>CAVQTS010000028.1:0-15824 GCA_963716465.1 uncultured Actinomycetota bacterium | reverse complement strand
TCCGGCTTACAGGCCAACTCGTCCGCCCGTCGCCCGTAGATTGTGGCAGTGATCGCGAAGATCGTGATCTTGATAATCTCGGCCGGCGCGGTGCTCGCCGGTTGGGGTTTCGCCCGGGCCACCCGGCGCATGCGGTCCGACCAGACCACCCGCGGAACGGTGATCGGCCGCGAACTCGCGGCCATGCCGCTCGACACCCGCGAGGGCCGGTGGGGCAAGGGCGGCGGGTACCAACCCAAGGTGACCTACGTCTATACCGTCGGGGGAGTCAGCTACACCTCGTATCGTTGGAGCTACGCCGCCGCCGGCCTCCGGCACGACCTGGCGCAGAAAACCCTTGACGCCGTTCCCGATCAGGTCGATGTGCACTATGACCCGCTAGCTCCGCAACAGGCGTGCCTCCAGATCCAGTCGCCGGGGCGCGGCTACCTGGTGCTGATAGGCGGAGCACTGGGGATGCTGGCGGCACTCGCGGCACTGGTGTGGTGAGCGCTCGTCGCCATCACTAGTGCGCCTTGTGGACGCTGCGCCTCAGTGCGCTGAGCGCGTCGTCGAGTTGGTCCCTGGACCGGCGCGCCAGGTCGTCCTCCTGTTGGTAGAGCAGGCCGTAGGTGAACGCGTCCTCCCCGGCGGCGTAGGCGATCTCGGCCTGCTGACTCAGGTGGGTGCGGCTGACCACACTGTCCTGGTGGTCGCCGAGCAGGGTTTGGATGACCTTGGCCCGCTCGGACACCTTGGGCTCGCCGGTCGCCGCGGCGACGTAGCGAAGCCGCTTGGCGCCCTTGCGGATTCGGTGCAGCGCCTCGTCCTTGTGCTCCTCGACGGCCTGCTCGGCGGTCTTGGCGGCCTTGCGCACCCGCTTGTACGCCGAGCCGATGCTCACCGGCGCGTGTTCCTCGCCGGGCGCCGGCTCGGGGGGCTCAGCGGCCACCAGCGACTCCAGGGCGTCGAGCAGCCGGAAGTAGCGCGGCGAGCGCATCGCGGTCAGTGAGCGCCGCAGCCCCGCCTGGTAGCGCTGGTTGGCGCCGTCGACCAGCCGTTCGCGGACCGGACCCCGTACGAGTTCGGGCGGCAACAGGTCCAGCGCGCGCTGGTAGCGCTCGGCGAGCACTTCGGCGTCTCGGGCCGTCCCGAGCACGCCGGCCAGTTGCCGCAGCTCGTCCAGGATCCAGGCGTCGTCGGTCAGCCCGAACGTGTCCTCGGAGGCCTGTAACAGGCTGCGGATCTTGCGGGTGATCACCCGCATCTGGTGCACGGAGTCGTAGACGTCGGCGCGCACGGCGCGGTCCCACTCGACAAGCTCGGCGACCTGTTCGGCGACCGCCCGGTGCACTGGATCCGACGGCGGTTCGGGGCTGCCGGCCCCGGTGACCTGGCCGTCGGCGAGCACTTTGGCCAGCTTCGAGCCGTGGCCCGCCGGTTCCGCGCCGGCGTCGAGCAGCCGGTTGCCCAGCCGGTCGAGCAGCTCGGCGCCATCGTCGCGCTCGCCGTCGCTCAACTCCAGTTCCCACTCGTGCCAGTGCTGTTCCTCGCCGGGACTGCCGTCGGGGTTCATCGCCCAGGCGCTGACCTCGTCGTCGGCGAACTCGGCCAGCTCGGTGTCGTCGGCGGCGTAGAGCTTCACCACGCTTCGGGTCGTCGCGATGCGGGCCACCGGCACCAGCGCCCGGTCCCGCACGATGGCCAGCACGATGTCGACGAGTTCGGCGGGCACCTCGGTGGGCTCTGCAGGTGCCCCACTGCCCAGTGGCGCGTGCACCTCGGTGCGGGCATCGGCGCCGGCCGGCAGTTTCAGGTGCCAGCCGGCGTCCGCGCCGCCGGTCCGGCGGCGCAACGTGATGCGGTGACGCGCCAGGTCATGGTCGGGTGTGTCGAAGTACACCGCGTCCAGAGACTGTGACGGATGCCTCTCGACGCGAGCCACGGTGGAGATGCCGTCGAACGACGGGAACACCGTCGGCCCCGGGATGTCGAACTTCCGCTCGACCTCGACGTGGCGGGCCGTGCCCGCGGATTCAGCACCCATCTCCACCTTCACCAGCCATTGACCCGGACTGCATGCGATCGACGCACAGGGTGTCATATCCAAGTGAACACGAAGTCGCATCGCCGCACGTCGGGCCACTCGTGAGGTGACGGTCCCGTAAAGGAATTTGCGGCGCGCCCCGGCCTTGTGTGCGTTACGTGCCCGCCAACTCTTAGAATCCGCTTATGCGTCCCGGACCGAACGACACCGCTGGGCGAAGTAACCGATTAAAGCTGGAGGATTACCTCGACGCTGGGGGCAACATCGCTCTGCCGTCGGATGTCACCATCACTTCGTTCCTCGACCACAACGTCGCCGAATTCGGCGACACCCCGGCGTACCGCTACATCGACTTCGAGCACGACTCGGCAGGCCGACCCATCGAACTGAGCTGGCACCAACTCGGCGTCAGGCTTCGTGCGGTCGGTGCGCGGCTGCAGCAGGTGACCCAGCCCGGCGACCGGGTGGCCATCCTCGCGCCCCAGGGCGTGGACTATGTCGTCGGCTTCTTCGCCGCCATCCAGGCCGGCACGATCGCGGTTCCGCTCTTCGCCCCCGAGCTTCCCGGCCACGCCGAGCGCCTGGACGCGGTGCTGGCCGACGCCGCCCCCACGGTGGTGCTGACCACGTCGGTGGGCGCCGAGGCGGTGCAGACGTTCCTGCGCAAGTTGCCCCGGGACCGGCGGCCACGGGTGATCGCAATCGACGCCGTACCCGACTCGGTGGGGGCCACGTTCGTGCCCGCCGACCTCAAGAGCGACGGCATCGCCTACCTGCAGTACACGTCGGGATCCACCCGCAGCCCGGCCGGAGTCGAGATCACCCATCGGGCGGTGTGCACCAACGTCGTCCAGATGATCATCTCGGTGGGCCTGGACTGGGACACCGCCAGTATCAGCTGGCTGCCGCTGTTCCACGACATGGGCCTGCTGATGATCATGTTCCCGGCGCTGTTCGGCGCCCATCTCACGCTGATGTCGCCCACGGCGTTCGTCCGCCGGCCGCATCGCTGGATCAAGGAACTCGCCGTCGAGGCCAAGCGCGGGCGAACCTTCGCGGCCGCTCCGAACTTCGCCTTCGAGCTGGCCGCCGACCGCGGCCTGCCGCCCAAGGGCGAGGACCTCGACCTGAGCAACGTCGCCGGCCTGATCAATGGCTCGGAACCGGTGAACATCGGTTCGATCGACAAGTTCAACGCCGCGTTCGCCCCCTACGGCCTGCCGCCGGAGGCGATCAAGCCGTCCTACGGGATGGCCGAGGCCACGCTGTTCGTCTCGACGATCGGCCCCCATGCCCGGGCCAGTGCGGTTTACCTGGACCGTGGGGAGCTCGGCGTCGGGCGCGCCGTCCGGGTGGCGCCGGACACCCCGAACGCGGTCCCGCAGGTGTCCTGCGGTCGGATCTCGCGCAGCCAGTGGGCGGTGATCGTCGACCCGACAGCGGAGGCCGAACTGCCCGACGGCCGGGTGGGCGAGATCTGGCTGCACGGCGACAACATCGGCCGCGGCTACTGGGGCCGCGAACGCGAAACCGAGCTGTCGTTCCACAACAAGCTGCAGGTGCGGCTGGAGCAGGGCAGTCATGCCGAGGGCGTCGCCGTCAACGCCACCTGGTTCCGCACCGGCGACATGGGCGTCTTCCTCGACGGCGAGCTCTACATCACCGGCCGGATCAAGGATCTGGTGATCATCGACGGCCGCAACCACTACCCGCAGGACATCGAGGCCACCGTGGCAGATGCCTCGAAGTCGGTGCGCGCCGGATTCGTCGCGGCGTTCTCGGTGCCCGCCGCCGAACTGCCCACGTCGGCCGGTTCGTCCGACCTCGCAGGCGAGCGGCTGGTCATCGTCGCCGAGCGCGGGCCGGGCGCGGGCAAGGCCGACCCGGGACCGATCATCGATGCGATCCGCGCCGCGGTGTCGAGGCACCACGCGCTGCCGGTGGCCGACGTGCGCCTGGTCGCTGCGGGTGCGATTCCGCGGACCACCAGCGGCAAGCTGGCCCGGCGGGCCTGCCGGGCGGAGTACCTGGCCGGGGTGCTCGGGCAGCGGTAGCTTCGAGCAGGATCGAAGAAGCGTGCGGCGGATCGTGACCAATACGGTGGTGAGATGACCGTCACCGTCGCAACCGTGTTCATCTCCGTTCATGATCCTGACGCCGCCCTCGGCTTCTACCGTGACGCGCTCGGGCTCGAGGTCCGAAACGACGTCGCCGCCGGCGGCTTCCGTTGGGTCACCGTCGGTGCTCCCGGTCAGGGACTGGACGTCGTCCTGTCCCAGCCGCACGGTGGACGTTCGCAGGTCGAAGGTGATGCCCTGCTGAGCCTGGTGACCAAGGGTTCCCTGCAGGCCGCGATCTTCAGCACCGACGACCTCGACGCCACCTTCGAGCGGGTGCGGGCCTCGGGTGCCGAAGTGTTGCAGGAGCCGGCATCTCAACCATGGGGTGCGCGGGACTGCGCATTTCGGGATCCGTCCGGCAACCTGGTGCGGATCGTTCAAGGATGACCCCGGACGAGATCGCGGAGCTGGCGCACCTGCGTCGGGCGCGTGATCTCATGGACCGCCACTATGCGCGCCCGCTGGACGTACCGGCCATGGCCCGTGCCGCCCTCATGTCACCGGCGCACTTCTCGCGCAGGTTTCGTGCCGCCTACGGCGAGACGCCTTATTCGTACTTGATGACCCGTCGCATCGAACGGGCCAAGGCGCTACTGCGGCAAGGATTTTCGGTCACGGATGCATGCATCGCCGTCGGCGGCACGTCGCTGGGCTCGTTCAGTTCCCGCTTCACCGAGGTCGTCGGCGAGACCCCGTCGAGCTACCGAGCCCGTGACCACAAGGCGCTCGAGGCCGTCCCGGCTTGCGTATTGATGGTCGGCACCCGGCCGCAACGCAAACCGGTCTGCGTCGCTGGACCGGCCTAACTCGCCAGCGGGCTGGCGAACTCGCCGGACTGGTCCCACGCCTGCCGTTCGGCGGAAAACGCCTCGGCCTGCTGGGCGCGGAAGGCCGCGATGTCCTGGTCGTGGCGGGTCAGGAAGCGTTGGTATTCGGCCATCGAGAACTCGCCGTCACCGATCTCGACGTCGCCGCGGCCTGCGGCCATGTCGGCCCGCAGGTCCAGCAGTTCCTCGGCGCTGACCGGATAGAACCCGATGCGGTCGAAGTAGCGCAGCAGCCACGGGGTGCCCGGCTCGAACGATCGGGCGTCGTTGGGGTGTTGGCGGTTCCACACCTGTGTGGTGCGGCCGACGAACTGATACCCGCCGGGCCCCTCCATGCCGTAAATGCACAAGTAGGCGCCGCCGATGCCGACGGCGTTCTCCGGCGTCCAGGTGCGGGCCGGGTTGTACTTGGTGGTCACCAGCCGGTGGCGCGGGTCCAGTGGGGTCGCCACCGGCGCACCCAGATAGACGTCGCCGAGGCCGAGCACCAGATACTGGGCGTCGTAGACGATGTCGTGGACTTCGCCGACATCGGCTAGCCCGTTGATGCGGCGGATGAACTCGATGTTCCATGGGCACCACGGCGCGTCAGCCCGTACCCCGTGGATGTAGCGCTGGATCGCCTCGTGGGTCGACGGGTCGTCCCACGACAGCGGCAGCCGCACGGTGCGGCTAGGCACGATGAGTTCGTCTGTGGCCGGTAATGATTCGTCGGCGCGGGCCAGCAGGTCGACGAGTTCGGGCATCGACAGCACGGCGGGGTCGAACTGCACCTGCAGTGACCGCACTCCCGGGGTGAGCTCGCTGATTCCCGGTATGGCGCTGCGCTGCAGCGACTCGTACAGCACGTGCACCCGCGCCCGCATGGCCAGATCGAGCATCATCGGCCCGTACTCGACCAGTACGCCGCCGTCGCCGTCGCGGCGCACGGTGACCGCGGTGTCGTCGCTGCCGGTGAACCGGGTGAGTACACCGTCGTCCTGGTCGCCGGCAGTCGAGATCACCAGCGGCAGCGACGCGCGCCGTCCGGCGTCGATGGCGCCCAGCGACGGCGCCCGGTCGGCGCGCACCGGGACGAACCGCACGGTGTCACCGGGGGCCATCTGCCCGAGCTTCCAGCGGTCGCCCCGCACGACGGTGACCGGGCAGACGAAGCCGCCCAGGCTCGGCCCGTCCGGCCCGAGCAGGATCGGGGTGTCGCCGGTGAAGTCCAAAGTGCCGACACAGTAAGCGTTGTCGTGAATGTTCGACGGGTGCAGGCCGGCTTCGCCGCCGTCGGTGCGCGCCCACTGCGGCTTGGGCCCCTCCAATCGCACGCCGGTGCGATCGGAGTTGAAGTGCACGCTGTAGTCGGTGTTGATCAGCGTGTCGATGTCGGCCCGAGTGAAGAACTCCGGGGCGGCGTGCGGACCCTCGGTGACCGCGATCTCCCAGCGGTGGCCGATGGCGGGCTGATCCTCGATGGCGGCGCGGGCGGGGCGACTGGAGGCCGCCCCGGGATCGGGACCGAAGGCGAGTTCGTCACCCTGTCGTAGCGGCCGGCCGCCGTGGCCGCCGAAGCTGCCAAGGGTGAAGGTGGCTGTGCTGCCGAGGTATTCGATCTCGCTCAGGCCGCCTGCCACGAGAATGTAGCTGCGCATGCCCGGACCCTCGACCATGCCGACGTCGACGAGGCCGCCGGCGGGCACGGTCACCGACTGCCACCGCGGGACCGGCGTCCCGTCCAGGGTCACCGGCGCCGCGGCCCCGGTGACGCAGACTCGTCCGCCGTCGGGAAACCGAAGGGCTGGGCCGGCTTTGGTGCATTCCAGCCCGGCGCTGCCCTCCGGGTTGCCCAGGACGCGGTTTCCGATACGAAACGACAGGTCGTCCATCGGGCCCGAGGGCGGGACGCCGACGTGCCAGTAGCCGACCCGGCCGGGCCAGTCCTGGACCGTGGTCAGCATTCCCGGCCGGACCACCTCGATGGTGTTCATGCGCCGGTGATCACCATCCGTACCGGTGTGGGGTCGAATCCGTTGCACGGGTTGTTGATCTGCGGACAGTTCGATACCAGCACCAGCGTGTCGGTGTCGGCCCGCACCGTCAGCGACTTCCCGGGCGCGGACAGGCCGTCGACGATGCCCAGGGTGCCGTCAGCCTCGACCGGCACGTTCATGAAGAAGTTGATGTTGGACACGATGTCGCGCTTGCCCATTCCCCACTTGGCCGCCTCGGCGAGGAAGTTCTCCGCACAGGCGTGTTGGTGGACGGTGTGGTGGCCGTACCGCAACGTGTTGGACTCCTTGGAGCAGGCCCCGGCGATGGTGTCGTGGTTGCCGACCTCGTCGGCGACGATCGTCACCAGCGGCCTGCCGTCGGCGGCTCGCAGTACCGAGCCGGTGGTCAGGAAGATGTTCTGCTGTGCCGCGACCGTGGCCTGGGCGCAATAGCGGCCTGCCGGGTCGACTGTGTCGCCGTGGACGGCGTAGAACAGCGTGTCCACCGCCTGGTTGCCGTGTAGGTCGACGATCTGCAGCGACTGGCCGGTGCGCAGGATCGCCGACCACGGCGAGCAGGCCGCAACGACTTCGTCGGCGATCACCGTCGAAAGGGCGCTTGTCATCTCAGTGCCTCACTGGATTGTGCCGCGGCCCAAGTTGATTCGGTGTTTAACAGGGCCCTGAGGTATTCCGGCTCGCCGTTGACCGGGGCGGTGAGCTCTTCCGGCGCGCGCCAGGCCACGATGTCGAGGCCGGTGACCGCGGGTTGCGGGTCGAGCGGATGGGCGGTGTTGACCACGGCGACGACCACGGGCAGATGGATCAGCAGGTCGACAGCGGCGTCTGGGCCGGCCGAGCCGGTGTAGGTCAGCGCCCCCGAATCCTCGACACGCGCACCCTTGAACAACGTCGCCGAGGGTGCAACGTCGCGAATGTCCATGCCGTGCTTGATCACCGCGAGCAGCATCTTCTGTTGTCCGGCGTGCGGCAGGCCGCACAGCATGTCGTGGTGGCCCGAGGTGTCGGCCACCACTGTGGCCAGCACCCGGCCCTGGTCGGACAGCAGCGGATGGCCGACGCTGAGGTAAGCCTGCCACGGCACTTTCATCGTGTCGGCGACGTTGAGGCGCTCCCAGGAGGCGTCGGCCCGGAACAGCAGCAGGTGCGCGCACGCGCCGCTGTGGGGGTCGGCGAAGCGCAGGCGGGTACCGCGACCGAGCACCCGGGTGGCGTAGGAGTCGGCGGGCACCGACTCCGACCACACCAGCCGGCTGCCGTCCACACCGTCCGGCAGGGCGGGGATGCGCATGGTGGCGCCGCCGGCCTGGGACCGGGCGTGCGAGCGTGCCCCGTCGGTGGACGCGGTGGTCATGGTGTCACTCCTGTCTGGGGCAAGCCCGATTAACTGTCAACTGAAAGTTTTCTGCGACCCCGTTCCCGGTGGGTGTCACAGGTGTAACGACTGCGTTGACTCTATTTCTATCAAATGATAGGTATTCGGGCATCCAGTGGATGCGACAATGACGTATGCGCAGCGAGGGCCGGGGTCGACCCCGGCTCGAACAGTCCCGCCGACCGGGCAACACCGCCCGTGAGGAGATCCTCGACGCCGCCGCCGAGCTGTTCACCAAGATCGGCTACGCGGGAACCTCGACCCGGCGAATCGCGGACGCGGTCGGGATGCGGCAGGCCTCCCTCTACCACCACTTCGCCACCAAGGACGACATCCTGGACGCGTTGCTGGCCGGCACCGTCGACGACGCCCTCGCGCTGGCCGCCGATTTGATCGCCCAGCCCGGCCCGGCTGCCGAACGGCTCTACGCACTCGTGGTCGGTGACGTCTCGCAGCTGTGTGCCAGCCGCTGGAACCTCGGTGCGCTCTACCTGCTGCCGGAGTTGCGCATCGACCGGTTCGAGCAGTTCCGGCTCAGCCGGGAGCAACTGCGCACCCGCTACCGGCAGCTGGCCGCTCAGGTGGTCAGCGAGTGCGACGGCTTCTGTGACGCCGACGACCTTCCGTTCCGCCTCGTGGAGTCGGTGATCAACCGCCGCTCCGACGACGATGCGTGCCCGCCCGAGATGCCCTGGGTGATCGCCGACGGCGCGCTGCGAATCCTCGGCTGGGACGGCGACTTCGCAGGGTTGCGTCAGCGCACCGCCACGCGCCTGGAGACCCCGCGCGAGGAGCCCGCGGTCACCGGATAACGTTCCGGGCGTGAGCGAATACGACACCCTGAGCTTCGAGCGCAGCGGACCGATCGCACGGATCGTCCTGAACCGGCCCGACGCCGCCAACGGGATGGACGACGTAATGACCCGCGAACTCGCGGCCGTCGCGGCACTGTGCAACGCGCCCGAGATCAAAGCCGTGGTGCTCACCGGGGCGGGCCGCTTCTTCTGCGCGGGGGGCGACCTCAAGGCGATGGCCGCCTCGCCACTGGGTGCCGGGCCATTCGTCAAGGGCATCGCCGATGACCTGCACCGGGCCATCTCGACGTTCGCCCGGATGGATGCCGTACTGATCACCGCGGTCAACGGCGTGGCCGCGGGGGCCGGCTTCAGCCTCGCGGTCGCGGGCGATCTGGTTCTGGCCGCCGACAACGCGTCGTTCACGATGGCCTACACCAGGGCCGGGCTGAGCCCGGACGGCAGTTCGTCCTATTACCTGCCGCGCCTCGTCGGTGTGCGCCGGGCCCAGGAGCTGATGCTGACCAACCGGACGCTGACCGCGGCCGAGGCCCTCGACTGGGGCCTGATCAACGACGCGGTGCCCGGCGCCGAGCTCGAAGCCAGGTCACAGGCGCTGGCTGAGCAGATGGCTTCTGCGGCAAAGGGTTCCAGCGGTGCGGTCAAGAAGCTGCTGCTGGCGTCGTTCGGCTCCGGGCTCGAGGAGCAGATGGAACTCGAGGGCCGGCTGATCGCGGAGTGTGCCGACAGCGCCGACGGCCGCGAGGGCATCGACGCGTTCCTGAACAAGCGCAAGCCGACGTTCAGCTAGCGCCGAGATCGACGAATGGCGCAATCCAGTCGCACTTTCGCGCCCGTTCGTCCGTTTAGGCGCAGGGCGGGCTAGAAGCTGTGCTCCTCGGCCGGGAACGCCCCGGTCGCGACCTCTTCAGCGTATTGCGTTGCAGCGCGGCGCAATTCGGAACCAACATCACCAAAACGCTTGACGAACTTGGCGGTCTTGCCGCTGGTGAGCCCGGCCATGTCCTGCCAGACCAACACCTGGGCATCGCAACTGGGGCCCGCGCCGATACCGACCGTCGGGATGGTGAGCTTGCCGGTGATCTGGGTGGCCAGCTCGGCGGGCACCATCTCCATCACCACCGCGAACGCGCCCGCCTCCTGGACGGCGATCGCGTCGTGGACGGTCTGCTCGGCGGCATCGCCGCGGCCCTGCACACGGAAGCCGCCGAGGCTGTTGACGCTCTGCGGGGTGAAGCCCACATGGGCCATCACCGGAATACCGGCCGCAGTCAGGGTCGCGATCTGATCGGCGACCCGCTCGCCGCCCTCGAGCTTGACCGCGTGGGCGCCGGCCTCCTTGAGGAATCGGGTCGCGGTCGCCAGGGCCTGAGCCGGGCTGGACTCGTAGCTGCCGAACGGCAGGTCGGCCACCACCAGCGCGTGTTCGGCGCCACGCACCACGCCGCGGACCAGCGGAATCAGCTCGTCGGCCGTGATCGGCACGGTGGTGTCGTAGCCGTAGACCACATTGGCCGCGGAATCGCCGACCAGCAGCACCGGGATGCCGGCCTCGTCGAAGGCGCGCGCGGTCGAGTAGTCGTAGACCGTGAGCATGGCCCACTTGTGGCCTTCGGACTTCCACTTCTGAAGGTGATGAGTGCGCACCTTGGTGCGAGCAGCCGTGGGCGTGCTAAAGCCACCGTAGACAGTCTGTTCAGACATCGTTGTCCTCAGTAATCGTCTTGGTCGATCCTCGTGGCCCATCCGGGTCCCCGGGTTCTTCTGACCGGTTCAGTCTGCCATTGAGGTGTGGCGAAAACGAAGGCCGACGGCAGTGGATTTGCTCACACCGGCGCCCGTGGGCTGACGCCGACGGTTGTGCGATTCCGGCTCGGCTCACATCCGGCGGACATACGATCGGCGCATGGTCCAACACCTTCAGCGGCTCAGCGGACTCGACGCCAGTTTCCTGTATCTCGAAACTCCTTCTCAGCCATTGCATGTGTGCTCGGTGCTGGTGTTGGACGCCTCGACGATCCCCGGCGGCTATACCTTCGATCGGCTGCGCGAAGCACTTCAGCTGCGCATCAAGGCGATGCCGAACTTCCGCGAGAAGCTGGCCAACAGCTTCCTCAACCTCGACCACCCGGTGTGGGTCGAGGACGAGGACTTCGACATCGACCGGCACCTGCACCGCATCGGACTGCCCGCCCCCGGCGGCCGGGTCGAACTGGGGGAGATCTGCGGGCACCTGGCGTCGTTGCCGCTGGATCGCCGCTACCCGCTGTGGGAGACGTGGGTGATCGAGGGTGTCGACGGCACTGACGCCCGCAAGGGCGGCAAGTTGGCGGTGCTGACCAAGGTCCACCACGCCGCGGTCGACGGCGTGACCGGGGCGAACCTCATGTCGCAGCTGTGTTCCACCGAGGCCGACGCCCCACCGCCGGACCCGGTCGAGGGTCACGGCGACACCAACCCGCTGCGCATCGCGATCGGTGGCCTGGGCCGGTTCGCGACCAGGCCGCTGCACCTGGCCACGAACGTCCTGCCGGCGACGGTGTCCACGGTGTTCGACACCGTACGGCGCGCCGCGGGCGGGCGCACCATGGCCGCTCCGTTCGCGGCCCCACAGACGCCGTTCAACGCCAGCGTCACCGCCCATCGCAATGTGGCGTTCGCCCAGCTCGACCTCGAGGACATCAAGAAGGTCAAGAACCACTTCGGTGTCAAGGTGAACGACGTGGTGATGGCGCTGGTGTCCGGCGTGCTGCGGCACTTCCTGCTCGAGCGCGGCGAATTGCCGGACTCCTCGCTGGTGGCGATGATCCCGGTGTCGGTGCACGACCGTTCCGACCGCCCCGGCCGCAACCAGGTCTCGGGCATGTTCTCCAAGCTGGAGACCCAGATCGAGGACCCCGCCAAGCGACTGATGTCCATCGCCGAAGCCAACACCACGGCCAAGGAGCACAGTTCGGCCATCGGGGCGACGCTGTTGCAGGACTGGAGCCAGTTCGCCGGGCCGGCCGTCTTCGGTGTCGCGATGCGGGTGTACGCCCGAAGCCGGCTGACCGAGTCGCGGCCGGTGCACAACCTGGTGGTCTCCAACGTGCCCGGCCCACAGATTCCGCTGTACTTCCTGGGTGCCGAGGTCACCGCGATGTACCCGCTCGGGCCGATCTTCCACGGCTCGGGCCTGAACATCACCGTGATGTCGCTCAACGGCAAGCTCGACGTCGGTCTTATCTCGTGCCCCGAGCTGCTGCCGGACCTGTGGGACCTGGCCGACGACTTCGCGGTCGGCATGAAGGAACTGATCGACGCCGCCAAACCCGCCGCCAAACACGGACGCAAGTAAGCCGGTCGCGACCCGAACAGCCCTTGTCGGCGGGTCGGTGCGCGAGTCACCCCCGCAGGACGTGGCAGCATGTTTGCCATGAGGCAGTACCCGCGTTCGCGCATCGTCCGCACCGGCCTGGTGCTTTCCGCCGTGGTCGCGCTTGCCGCGAGCGCCGGCTGCAGCACCATGGTGTCGGGGACCGCTGTCATCGCCGAGCCCAGGCTCGGGCAGCCGGTGCAGTGGGGGCCTTGTCGGGCTGCGGGCGGCGGCGGTGGCACCGCGCTGCCCATTCCGGCGGGCGCGCAGTGCGGCAAGATCGCCGTGCCGGTGGACTACGCCAAGCCCGACGGTGGGGTCGCCAGCCTGGCGCTCATCCGCTTCCCGGCCACCGGCGACAAGGTCGGTTCCCTGATCATCAACCCCGGCGGCCCCGGCGAGTCGGGCATCGAGGCGGCGACCAGCATCGTGGAGAACCTGCCTGCCGACGTGCGCCAGAAGTTCGACCTGGTGGGCTTCGATCCCCGCGGTGTCGGGTCATCGACGCCCGCGCTGTGGTGCAACTCCGACGCCGACAACGACGCGATCCGGGCGGACCCGCAGGTCGACTACAGCCCCCCGGGCGTCGAGCACATCGAGAACCAGACCAAGGCCTTCGTCCAGCGCTGCATCGACAAGATGGGCAAGGAGTTCCTGGCCAACATCGGAACCGCCAGCGTCGTCAAGGACATGGACTCGCTGCGTGCGTCCCTGGGCGACGACAAGCTGACTTACCTCGGCTACTCGTACGGCACCCGGATCGGCTCGGCGTACGCCGAGGCCTACCCCGACAAGGTTCGGGCGATGATCCTCGACGGCGCCGTCGACCCCAACGCCGACCCGATCCAGGCCGATATCGACCAGGCCGCCGCATTCCAGCACGCGTTCAACGACTACGCCGCTGACTGCGCCAAGGATCCGACCTGCCCGCTGGGCACCGACCCGGCCAAGGCCGTGGACGTCTATCGCAGCATGGTCGACCCGCTGGTGGACAAGCCGCTGCCGACCGCCGATCCGCGCGGCCTCGGTTACAGCGACTCGATCATCGGCACGATCATGGCGCTTTACTCGCCGAACCTGTGGCGGCACCTGACCCAGGCGCTGACCGAGATGGCAGCCGGCCGCGGCGACACCATGCTGGCGCTGGCCGACATGTACATGCGCCGGGATGCACAGGGGCACTACAGCAATGCCACCGACGCCCGCATCGCGGTCAACTGTGTCGACCAGCCCCCGATCACCGACCGCGACAAGGTGATCGACGAAGACCGCAGGATGCGCGAAGTCGCGCCGTTCATGAGCTACGGCGACTTCACCGGTGATGCCCCGCTGAGCACGTGCGCGTTCTGGCCGGTGCCTGCGACCAGCACCCCGCACTCCGCCTCGGCACCCGGGCTGCCGCCGGTGCTCGTGGTGTCCACGACCAACGATCCCGCCACGCCGTATCAGGCCGGGGTGGACCTGGCCAAGCAACTCGGCGGGGCGCTGCTGACGTTCAACGGAACCCAGCACACCGTGGTGTTCCAGGGCAACACCTGCGTGGACAACTATGCCGCCGCATACCTCGTCGACCTGAAGGTGCCGCCGCCGGGCGCTACCTGCTGAGCACCGATTCGCGCACTAACGCAAGGGATTTACGCTGGCGTCAGCCCATCGTTATTGATCTCGCGCGGTTCTGAGATCGACGCGTGACCCCTCGGGGTCACGGCGGCGACACCGCCGTGCGACGATGACAGCCATGGGACGCACGAGTCGGATCGGCTCGGCTCTGCTTCTCTGCACCGTGCTGACTGCCGGCAGCACGCCCCCGCCGGCCGCTGCCACCGAACCGGGAACCGGTCAGCCGACGGTTCCCCAGGTCGCGTGGGGGGCGTGCGCCCGGTTCATCGGCGATGCCGCCGCCGACCTCCCCACCGCTCAGTGCACCACGGTTTCGGTCCCGATCGCGGACGCGAATCCTGCTGGGCCACAAGCACAATTGGCCGTGATCAAGATTCCGGCCAGCGGCCAGCGCATCGGGGCGCTGTTCGTCAATCCCGGCGGTCCGGGCGCATCGGCGGTCGACGCCGTCGCGGGGATGGGATACTCACTGGCGGGCAGCCCGATCACCGAGCATTTCGACCTCGTCGGATTCGACCCGCGCGGCGTCGGTTATTCGACCCCGGAAGCGCGTTGCCGCACCGACGCGGAGTTCGACGCGTGGCGGCGCAACCCGATGGTCGACTTCAGCCCCGCCGGAGTGGCCGCGATCGAGCAGGTCTACCGCAACTACGCCGCCGAGTGCGCCGACAAGCTGGGCACCGCGTTCCTGGCCAGCGTCGGAACCGATTCGGCGGCAAAGGATATGGACACGATTCGCCAGCTGCTCGGCGATGACCAGATCAACTACCTGGGTTTCAGCTACGGCACCCAGCTGGGCACCGAGTACGTCGATCGCTTCCCGGACCGGGTTCGCGCGATGGTTCTCGACGGCGCCATCGACCCGGCCGAGGACACCGTCGACTCGATCGTCCAGCAGATGGCCAGCTTCCAGACGGCCTTCACCGACTACGCGGCGGACTGCGCGAAGTCGGCGGGCTGCCCGCTGGGAACCGATCCGGCGCAGTGGGTCAACCGTTTTCACCAGCTCGTCGACCCGCTCGTCGCCAGGCCGGGCCTGACATCGGAACCGCGCGGGCTCAGTTACCAGGATGCGATCACCGGAACGTTCAACGCGCTCTACACCCCGCAGTACTGGAAGTTCCTCACCAGTGGCCTGCTGGGGCTGCAGCGGCAGAACGACGCGGGGGATCTGCTGATGCTCGCAGACGAGTACAACGGGCGTGACCCCTATGGGCACTACAGCAGTGGCCAGGACGCCTTCAACGCCGTCCGCTGCGTCGACAACCAGACGCCCACCGACCCGGCGGTCTGGGCCGACGTCGACAAGCGCACCCGCGAGTCGGCCCCGTTCCAGTCCTACGGTCAGTTCACCGGCTACGCGCCGCGCGACGTCTGCGCCTTCTGGCCGGTGCCCGCGACGTCGAGCCCGCATCCGGCGTCACCGGCGCCGCCGGGCAGCGTTGTCGTAGTCTCGACCACCCACGACCCGGCCACCCCGTACGAGGCCGGGGTGAGTCTGGCCGGCCAGCTCGGTGCCGCGCTGGTCACCTTCGACGGGACTCAGCACACGGCGGTGTTCAACGGCGACCAGTGCATCGACTCGGCGATCGTGAGGTACTTCGTCGACCAGGTGGTGCCGGACAACCTGCACTGCTGAGCGTCGAGGTCAGGTCAGGGCGCCTGATTTCGAGAGGCAGCAGCGCT
>CAVQTS010000027.1:0-242455 GCA_963716465.1 uncultured Actinomycetota bacterium | reverse complement strand
CGCCTTGATGATCCTCAATCCAGCCGATCCGCCGGTCATGATGCGTAACACCGTGTACTGCCTGGTCGACGGCGACGCGGACCACGGCGCGATCGAGCGGTCCATCGAGGCCATGGTCGAGAAGGTGCAGACCTACGTTCCCGGGTACCGGCTCAAGCAGCGCCCGCAGTTCGAGAACTTCGGCACCGACAACACGCTCGTCATCCCCGAGACCGGCAAGTTCGTCGGCAGCCGGGTCACCGTGCTCCTCGAGGTCGCCGGCGCCGCGGACTATCTCCCCGCCCATGCGGGCAACCTCGACATCATGACCTCGGCGGCCAAGGCGACCGCCGAGCGAATCGCCACCTACGTGGGCCAAACCGAAGGAGCCGCATCATGACTGACGATCTGTACATCAGCGACGTCACGTTGCGCGACGGCATGCACGCCGTGCGCCACCAGTACAGCATCGAGCAGGTGGTGGCGATCGCCCGCGCGCTCGACACCGCCGGTGTCGACTCGATCGAAGTGGCGCACGGCGACGGGCTGGCCGGATCGACCTGCAACTACGGCTTCGGCGCGCACACCGACCTGGAATGGATCTCCGCGGTTGCCGCGACGGTGACGCGGGCGAAGGTGGCAACGCTGCTACTGCCGGGAATCGGCACGGTCCGCAATCTGCGGGAAGCCCACCGGGCCGGCGCGACCGTGGTGCGGGTGGCCACCCACTGCACCGAGGCGGACATCGGAGCCGAGCACATCGCGGCCGCGCGCGAACTCGGGATGGACACCGTCGGCTTCCTGATGATGAGCCACATGAGCACCCCCGGCGCCCTGGCCGAACAGGCCGCGCTGATGGAGAGCTACGGCGCAACCTGTGTCTACGTTGTCGACTCCGGCGGTGCGATGGTGATGCGCGACGTCGCCGACCGCGTCGACGCGCTGCGTCAAATGCTGGCGCCCACAACCGAGATCGGCATCCACGCTCACCACAACCTCTCACTGGGCGTGGCCAACTCGATCGTCGCGGTCGAGCGCGGCGCCACCCGCGTCGACGCTTCACTGGCGGGGATGGGCGCAGGCGCGGGCAACGCCCCGCTGGAGGTCTTCATCGCCGCGGCGAGCCGGCTGGGCTGGGCGCACGGCTGCGATCTGCACGCGCTTCAAGACGCCGCAGAGGACCTGGTCCGCCCGCTGCAGGAGCGCCCGGTGCGCGTCGACCGCGAGACGCTGACCCTGGGATATGCCGGGGTGTACTCCAGCTTCCTGCGCCATGCCGAGGCCGCCGCGGCACGGTATGACCTCGACGCCCGAACCCTGTTGGAGGAGGCCGGCCGGCGCGGCATGGTCGGCGGCCAGGAGGACATGCTCGTCGACATCGCGCTCGACCTCGTCGCCGCCTCGGCGCGGTGAATCCCGACGCAGCGGCATTCGCCGAACCGCAAAACCGGGACGCGCCACGGCTTAACGTTGGGGACACCGGCCGTTAAGGAGAAGCCTGATGACCAAGTACGTGTTCGACTTCACCGAGGGCGACAAGGATCAAAAGGACCTACTCGGCGGCAAGGGCGCGAACCTGGCCGAGATGACCAAGCTCGGGTTGCCGGTCCCGCCCGGGTTCACCATCACGACGGAGGCGTGCCGGGAGTACCTGTCCCACGGCAGCGCGCCCGGTGAGTTGCGGGTGCAGGTGACGATGGCGTTGCGGCAGTTGGAAGACAACCTCGGTCGCCGACTGGGTGATCGCCACGATCCGCTGCTGGTGAGCGTCCGCTCGGGTGCCGCGTTCTCGATGCCCGGGATGATGGAGACGGTGCTCAACATCGGGCTCAACGACGCCAGCGTGAAGGGGTTGGCCGAGGAGTCCGGCGACGAGCGCTTCGCCTGGGATTCCTACCGGCGGCTGCTGCAGATGTTCGGCAAGACGGTGTTGGAGATCCCCGGCGAGGTGTTCTCCGACGTGCTCGAGAAGGCGAAGTCGACCAAGGGTGTGTCCAGTGACGTCGACCTCGACGTCGAGGATCTGCAGGCGTTGGTCGCCACGTTCAAGGACGCCGTGCGCGAGCACTCCGGCCAGGAGTTCCCGCAGCACCCGCGGGAACAGCTGGACATGGCGATCAATGCCGTCTTCGACTCGTGGAACACCGACCGGGCCAGGTTGTACCGACGGCGCGAGCGCATCCCGCAGCATCTGGGTACCGCGGTGAACGTGTGCACGATGGTCTTCGGCAACCTGGGCGAGTCCAGCGGCACCGGCGTTGCGTTCACCCGTGATCCCGCGTCCGGCCGGCCCGGCGCATACGGCGACTACCTGTCCAACGCTCAGGGTGAGGACGTGGTCGCCGGGATCCGGAACACCCTCTCGCTGGACGATCTCAGGTCACTGGACCCGTCGTCGCACAAACAGCTGATCAAGGTCATGCGCCAACTGGAGACGCACTACCGGGACCTGTGCGACATCGAGTTCACCATCGAGCGCGGCAAGTTGTGGATGCTGCAGACCCGGGTCGGGAAGCGCACCGCCGCAGCCGCCTTCCGGATCGCTGCGCAACTGGTCGACGAGAACCTGATCACGATGGACGAGGCGCTGTCCCGGGTCTCCGGCTCGCAGCTGGCCCTGCTGATGTTCCCGCATTTCGACCGGTCCGTACCGCGCGAGTTGCTGACCAAGGGGATGGCCGCCTCGCCGGGGGCCGCGGTGGGCCGCGCGGTGTTCGACTCGCCCACCGCCAAGGCGTGGGCCAACCGCGGCGAGCAGGTGGTCCTGGTCCGCAGGGAAACCAACCCCGACGACCTCGAGGGCATGATCGCCGCCGACGGGATCCTGACGGCGCGTGGCGGTAAGACCTCGCACGCGGCGGTGGTCGCCCGCGGCATGGGCAAGACCTGCGTCTGCGGCGCCGAGGAACTCGACGTCGACGCCGCCACTCGGACCGCGCGGGTCGGCGCCGCGCTGATCAACGAGGGCGACGAGATCAGCATCGACGGCTCAACCGGCGAGATTTTCCTCGGGGCCATGCCGGTGGTGCCGTCTCCAGTGGAGACCTACATCGAGTCCGGGCTGACGTCGGCTCTGGCGGGTGTGGACGACGAGACCATCGCGCTGGTCAAAGCTGTCGACCGGTTGCTGACCCATGCCGATGTCCGACGGCGCCTGGCGATTCGCGCGAACGCGGACACCACCGAGGATGCCGTCCGCGCGAGATCCCTTGGCGCCCAAGGCATTGGCCTATGCCGCACCGAACACATGTTCCTCGGCGATCGCCGGGTCTTGATCGAGCGGGTCATCCTGGCCGGTAACACCGAGGAACGCGACGCTGCGTTGGCGGCGTTGCTGCCCTTGCAGCGCAAGGACTTCGTCGAGCTGCTCGACGCGATGGACGGGCTGCCGGTGACCATCCGGCTGCTCGATCCGCCGCTGCACGAGTTCTTACCGGATCGCACCGATCTCGCCGTCAAGGTCGCCCTCGCCGAGGCCAGGGGTGAGACCGGTGAGCGACTGGACGCCGATCGCAAGGTGCTGGCCGCGGTGGAGAGGCTGCACGAATCGAACCCGATGCTCGGGTTGCGTGGGGTGCGCCTCGGGTTGCTGACGCCGGGATTGTTCGCTCTTCAGGTCCGCGCCATCGCCGAGGCGATGGCCGATCAGATCGACGCAGGCAGGGACCCGAAAGTCGAGATCATGGTTCCGCTGGTGGGGTCGATCATGGAGTTGCACCTGGTGCGGGACGAAACCGAAACGATCCTCGCCGAGGTTGCCGCCGAGCGGGGAGTGACGCTGACGATCCCGATCGGCACGATGATCGAACTGCCGCGCGCCGCCCTCACCGCGCACCGGATCGCCGAGGCCGCCGACTTCTTCTCGTTCGGCACCAACGACCTCACCCAGACGACGTGGGGCTTCTCCCGCGACGACGTCGAGTCCACGGTGTTCGCGGCCTATCTGGAGAAGGGTGTCTTCACCGTTTCCCCGTTCGAGACCATCGACGCCGACGGCGTGGGCCGGCTCGTGCAGATCGCGGCCGAGGAGGGCCGGAAGACCAAGCCCGGTATCAAGCTCGGAGTCTGCGGCGAGCACGGTGGCGACCCCGAATCCATCCACTTCTTCCACAAGACGGGGCTGGACTACGTGTCCTGCTCCCCGTTCCGGCTTCCAGTGGCGCGGCTCGAAGCCGGCCGGGCCGCCGTCAGCTGACGTGGGCCAGGTATCCGGCGCCCACCCGCCAGACGTCGAACAACTCGCCGACGCACTGCTCGACGCTGTCGAGAAGGGTGTCGATGAGGCTCCGGGCCTGCTGGACTCGGCGCTCGAAACGCTCCGGCGGATGGCCATCGACTTCGTCCGTCACTACAACCGCCTCGAAATCGAGCTGGAGACAACGACTCTCACCGAGCCGGTGCTCTTCGTCGCAAACCACGGTTTCGGCGGCATCGTCGACCTCAACGTGCTCGCCGTCGGGGCGGTGCTCGAGGAACTCGATGTCGACCGCCCGGTGACATTCCTGACCCACCAACTGGCGTGGACACTGGGCGTCGGGCCGCTGGTGGAGCATCTGGGCGCCCGGCCCGCCAGCCGGGAAAGCGCGCATGAGGCTTTCGCGGCGGGCCATCACGTGGTCGTCTTCCCTGGCGGGGACCTCGATGCCTTCAAGTCGTGGAAGGACCGCAACCACATCGTGTTCGGCGGGCGCTGGGGATTCGCGCGGCTGGCCATCGAGGAGCAGGTCCCCATCGTGCCGATCGTGACCGCGGGAGCCGGTGAGTCGCTACTGGTACTCACCGACGGCGAGCGGCTGGCCCGCGCTTTGCGGCTGGACAAGCTGCTGCGGGTGAAGGCGTTGCCGACCAGCATCTCGCTGCCGTGGGGAGTCAACGTCGGAGCCGTCGGCATGCTGCCGTACCTGCCGCTGCCGACCAAACTGCAGACCCGGGTGCTGGCGGCCAGCACCGCCGGGCCCGGTGAGGACGCCGAGGCCTACGGCGAACGCATCCACGCCGCCATGCAGGACGCGCTGACCGAGCTGACCAGCCACCGCCGTCCGCTGCTGGGCTGAGCGGTTCTAGTCGACGGGCACGTCGATGATCGGTCGCTGCACACCGGCCCCCGGGCCGTCGAAATGCCACCACTCCCCGGAGTAGGGGGTCAGTCCACCGGCGGCCATCGCCGACCGCAGCAGGGCCCGGTTGGCCTGCTCCTGCGCGCTGACTCCGTCGGTGGCGTAAGCCTGGGCGCGCGGGGTGAAGTCGTCGAAGTCGGTACCCATGTCCAGCAGGTGACCCTGTTCGGCGATCGTGACGTCCACCGAGCGGCCGGCTTCGTGGCTGCGGGAGTACGGTCCGGGCTTGGCGACCCAGGCCGGGTTGGGCACCACGTCGAACATCCGCACCTGAACGTCGTGCGGGCGGTAGCAATCCCAGAACACCAGCGCAGCACCCTGGGCGCGCAGCGCCTGGGCTGCCGTCGCCAGCCCCGGCGCCATCGACTCGTGCACCAGGCAGCGGGCGTCGGACGGGTAGAGCTGCACGCCGGTGAAATTGTTGGGCGTGGCGTAGCGCATGTCGACGATCGCGTCGGGCACCACGGTGCGCACGTCGACGAACCCCGCCGCCGCGGCTTGCGGGCTCACCGGCGGCACACCGCCGGCCGGGTCGGCGGCCACCGTCGGCGCCACGACCACCGCGGCCGCCGCGATCAGTCCGGCGACCGTCACGCCGGCGTGCCGCCGATCACGGCCCGTCACGCCGGCGCGACTTTCGGCATCGCTGCCTCCCCGATGTCGAGGTGCTCGGCATCGCGGCGGTAGCGCGGATAGCCCAGCCGGCGGCGGGTGAGCACCACCAACGTCAGCGCGGTGATCACGCACAGGATGAGCACCCCGAACTGGCCGCTGAAGCCGGCGGCATCGGCGGAGAACACGCCCCGGTCGGCCAGCCGCTGCAGATAGGTCGCGGTGCCGTCGACCGACCCGTGCAACAGGATCGCCAGGAGCAGGCTCGCGGTGGTGTTGTTCGACAGCCAGGTGAAGATGAAACTGATGCCAGTGGTGAACACCACGAAGATGCTAACGCCCACAACGCCGTTCACCGGACCACCGGCGAACCATGACGGGGCGTAGAGAAAGAAGTGCCATCCGCTCCACAGCAGCCCGAGCAGCAGCGTGGCGCGAACCGGACCGAACCGGTGCTGCATGCGGGGGAGCGCGAACCCCCGCCAGCCGGACTCCTCGAACAGCGGGCCGAAGACGAAGTGCGCCAGATAGGAGGCGGGGTAGAGCGCCAGCGACGAAGGGCGCAGCGCCCGCAGTACGTCCGGGCTTCCGAGGGCCGCGGTGATCAGTAACTGGCCCAACGGAATGAACAGGATCGCCACCAGATACCAGCGCACACCCACCCGCCAGCACACCAGGCGGCGCAACATCCGCCGTACGCCCGCGCGTCCCTGCGTCACCGCTGTCATAAAGAACGCCGTGCCGGTCACACCGACCGCGACCCCGGGCAGGGCGTACCAGGACGGGGTGTGGGTGGTCTCGGTGAAGGCGGGCACCCCGGCGAACACCAACGGCGCCCACAGCAGCCAGGTGACCGCATAGGAGAGCACGAAGAACGACAGCAGTGGGCGGGCGCGCAGCAGGTGGGCGATCCGCGCCGTCGTCGTGACGTCGGGCATCACGGCAGCATAAGGGGCTAGCGCGCGATCAGTGCGGTTGCGTCTCCTGGGCGGCGCCGATGCGCCGGTCGGCGGTGAGCAGGAGGTTGTCGTAGGCCGAACGTGGCGGCGCCTTCTCGTTCTGGGTGAGGGTGACGAAGTCGGTGACCACCCGTTCGGCCAGTAGCCGCAGCTTGACGTTGGCCTCCTGCGAGCGCCAGCGCAGCAGGTCGAACGCCGCCTCGGCGTCGATGCCGTAGACGACCATCAACATGCCCTTGGCCTGTTCGATCGCGGCTCGGTTCTCGGCGATCTCGGTGATGGCCTTGGTCAGACGTGTCTGCTGGTGGTGTTCGGCGGGAGTGACGTCGACGTAGAAGCCGTGCGTACCGACGACCTCACCGTCGTCGTCGACCAGCTTGTCGGCCACCACGATGACGTGATGGATCCGCCCGGTCGTGTCGATGATGCGGTGCCGGGTACTGAACGCCTGATGGTGGCGCCGCACGTCGTCGAGTGTGGTCGCCACGGCCTGGTAGTCGTCGGGATGCTTATGCGACAGGACCAGCTCGGTGGTTGGGGACACGGTGCCGGGCTGGTAGCCGTGCATCAGCTGGACCTCGGGGGACCACTCCCACCGCTCGTCGTCGAAGTAGAACCGGAACCAGCCCACCTGCTCCGAACGCGCGCCGGCCCCGTCGAGGACGACCTCGCCGTCCTCGC
Organism: uncultured Actinomycetota bacterium; assembly: GCA_963716465.1. GTDB lineage: Bacteria > Actinomycetota > Actinomycetes > Mycobacteriales > Mycobacteriaceae > Mycobacterium. The sequence continues at coordinate 235,107 of CAVQTS010000027.1, read as the reverse complement.
GCTCAGCTGAGCCGTCACCCGGAAGCTGCATCCATACCCCTAGCCCGAACAGCACGCTGTTCGCCGATTCTAGTAACAAAGCCGCGTTGGCCTGGGGAAACGGGGAGGGTTTGAGACACGCGCGAACCCTCGACTTCCCAGGTTCTGCGGGCAGAAAATTTTTACACCCGCGAGTCCTCGGTTTCAACCCGGCACGACGGGGATGGCCCCAATCGCCTGAAACGCTGGTGACGGGAGTGAAAGTTGTAACAAAATGGGTAGTCCAACGGAATCATCGGTATAGGGCGTTGACCTGCCGGTCCTCGGCGGGTCGCGCCACATGGTACGACCGCGGAGGGCGAGACGGTGACGATTGTGAGACGTACGGCCGTTCATACCGACACGCTGCTGCGCCGGGCCTGGCTCGGGGTGGCGGCGCTGGGCATCTCGGCGGCTTTCCTGGCCGCCCCCGCTGCGCTTGCGGACTCGACCGACCCGGCCCCCACGCCGTCACCGGCTCCGGCGCCGGCGATCGCCCCCGCCGATCCCGCTGCCCAACCGGTGGAGGCCCCGGCGTCTCAGCTGGTCGACGGCGTGCCGCATCTGCCCAGCCCGGACAACCTCCCCCCGGGCACCACGGACACTCCGCCGCAGACCCGAAGCCTGGGATACCTGCGCGACATCCTGCATGCGATCGGCAACCACGACGTCTCGATGAACGATGCGTTGCTGCTGCTGGCGCAGCGGCCGATGAGCGCGACCGCGGCCCCGGGCCAGTCGCCCGGGCCATCCGGACCCGTGGGGTCGTCGGCGGTAGTGCCGGTCGCCCCCGCGGCCCCTGTCGACGCGCCGATCGCAGACGCGGCGTCCAATTAGGCGTTATCGCGCTTTTCGAGCGTGAACTGATCGACGTCGATGTAGCCGATGCGGAACATCTTCGCGCAGCCGGTGAGGTACTTCATGTACCGGTCGTAGACCTCTTCGGACTGGATCGCGACCGCCTCGTCGCGCCGGGCTTCCAGCGCGGCGGCCCACAGGTCGAGGGTGCGGGCGTAGTGCGGCTGCAGGGATTGGACGCGAGTCACCTCGAAGCCGGCCGCGGTGGCGCGATCCTCCACCATCGGAATGGACGGCAGCCGGCCGCCCGGGAAGATCTCGGTCACCATGAACTTGATGAATCGAGCGAACTCGAACGACAGCGGCATACCGCGCTCGGCCATTTCCTTCGGATGTAGCCCGGTGATGGTGTGCAACAACATCACTCCGTCGGCGCGGCAGCGCCCGGTAGGCCCACCCGAAGAACGCCTCGTAGCGCTCGTGCCCGAAGTGCTCGAATGCGCCGATTGAGACGATGCGGTCGACGGGCTCGCCGAACTGCTCCCAGCCCTGCAGGAGAACGCGTTTGGAGCGGGCGCTGTCCGAGGCGTCGAACAGCTGCTGGACGTGGCCGGCCTGGTTCTTGCTCAAGGTCAGTCCGATGACGTTGACGTCATAGCGCTCCAGCGCGCGCAACATCGTCGCGCCCCATCCGCAGCCCACGTCGAGCAGCGTCATGCCGGGCCGCAGGCCCAGCTTGCCCAGCGCCAGGTCGATCTTGGCGAACTGGGCCTCCTCCAGCGTCATGTCGTCGCGCTCGAAGTACGCGCAGCTGTAGGTCTGGGTGGGATCCAAAAAAAGCCGGAAGAACTCGTCGGACAGGTCGTAGTGAGCCTGTACGTCCTCGAAATGTGGGGTCAGATCGTCGGGCGGTTTACCCACCGGCTAAGCATAATCACGAATCCGCGGCCACGCCTACCACGACTTCGTTGCGCCGGCGGAACGGCACTGTCCACGGCGGATCGTAGAACCACGACAGTGGATCGCCGACCGCCTCGATATTGTTGCGGTGCAGGGTTTCCAACAGCTGGGTGGTGCGGGAGGCAACGGCCTCGGGGCTGTAGGACCCGTTGTAGCGCAGCACGGCCACGGTCTCGCCGGGCACCTCCACCAGTCGCACCCGGTCGTCCTTCGGCTTGGGCAGGGTGTCCATCGTGTACTTCGACGGCATGAAGAAGCGGATGACCCAGTCCTCGGCGGACCCGCGTTGGGTCGCCACCGGGGCGGTCATCGCGATCTTCTCGCTCTGCTGCTGGGCGACCGGAGCGGTCATGGCGATCTTGTCGCTGCCGGAGTTACCGCCGAAGATGTAGCGGGCCAGCCGACGGAATCCCTCGTTGCGGGCGGCTTCCTCGTCGGTGGCGACGGACGTCTCGGCGGCGATACGCGGCCCGTAGCGGCGGATCTCGACACCGTCGATCTCGCGCTCGACGGTGTAGGCCGGCTCCTCGGTACCGTGCCGGATCCCGACGATCGAACCTCCGGCCTCGGCAACCTGCGCCACCGCGCCTGCGATCTTGTTCAACATGGCGGCCCTCCCTTCCACTCCAGTCAAGCCATTGGCGGGCAGTCTGTCAGGCCGTCACCGATGACGACTTTCTAACGTGGGGCCGGCTGTCGAGGTTCCGACGCCCAGATATGGTCCCAGGTATGAGTCGGGTGTCGGTGATCACAGGCGGCGCGGGTGGCATGGGGGTGGCCACCGCCAAGATCGTGGGCCGGGACCACACGCTGGTTCTCGGTGACGTGCGTAACGATCGGCTGGACGACGCCGCCGGCACGCTGGAGGCACTCGGCATCAGCGCGACGCTCGTCAACTGTGATGTCACCGACCGGGGTTCTGTCGAGCAGTTGTTGCGGACCGCGGCAGACCTCGGCGACATCGTGTCGGTCATCCACACCGCCGGGGTGAGCCCCAGCATGGGCGGTGCCGAGTACGTCATGACCACTAACGCGCTGGGCACGCTGAACGTCAACGAGGTCTTCTTCGACGCAGCCCCCGAGGGCGCCGCGATTGTCAACGTGGCCTCGATGGCGTCGCACATGCTGCCCGACGAACTGGTTCCGACCAAGCATTTCGACCTGGCGTTCACCGACGAGAAACGGTTCCTCGCCGAGTTGCTCGCGGTCTGCGACATCGCGGGCGAGGAGATGCGCTCGGGGCTGGCGTACAGCGTGAGCAAGACGTTCGTCCGCTGGTACAGCACCTCGCAGGCCGAACGGTTCAACTCCCGCGGGCTGCGGATCGTCTCGGTGTCGCCAGGTTCGGTGGACACCGAGATGGGCCGGCTGGAGGAGCAAGCCGGTGCCGGTGCCATGGTCACCAACGCCGCCGTCCCGCGGTGGGGCACGGCCGAGGAGATGGCCGAACTGTTCGCGTTCTGCGCCAGCGAGCGGGCCGGCTACCTCACCGGAACCGACATCCTCAACGACGGCGGCGTGATCGCCTCGATGCGCGAGCGGGCCCGGCAGGCCGCCGGAACCGCTTAGGGGCGGCTCAGTTTCGCGTACCGCATGCGGTGATGGTCGGTGGAGCCGAACTCGTACTGCAGCGCGGTAAGCCGCTTGAAGTAGTGCCCGATCGCCAACTCCTCGGTCATGCCCATGCCGCCGTGCAGTTGGACGGCGTTCTGGCCGATGAAGCGCGCCGCGCGCCCGACGGTCGCCTTCGCCGCTGACACCGCGCGAGCCCGGACGTCCGGCTCGGCGTTCAGGTTCAGCACCGCGAGGTAGACCGCCGACACGGCCTGCTCGAGTTCCAGGTACATGTCCACCATCCGGTGTTGCAGGACCTGGAACCTGCCGATCGGCTGGCCGAACTGCTGACGCTGCTTGCAGTAGTCGACGGTGTCGCCGAGCACTTTTCGCATCGCGCCGACCGCTTCGGCGCACACCGCTGCCGCACCTTCGTCGCGGGCCCGGGCCAGTGACGGCCACACGTCGTCGTCGAGAAGCGCGTCGACCGGGAGCCGCAACCGGTCGAATCTCAGGTCGGCGGCCCGGCGGTCGTCGATGGTGCGGTACCCGTGGACCTCCACGCCGCGCGGCGGGGCGGCCGGGTCGAACTCGGTGATGAACAGCGAAATGCCATGCTGCTCATCGGGTTGCCCCGATGTTCGCGCCGTGATCAGCAGGTGGGTGGCCAGGGGAGCTGCGACGACGACGGTCTTGTCTCCGGTGAGCACCCAGTCGGCGCCGTCGCGAGCCGCCTTGGTGGACACGTGAGCCCAGTTGTCGCCGCCCCCGGGCTCGGTTGCGGCCAGCGCGACCAGCGCCGTGCCGTCGGCGATGCGTTCCAGCACGCTGGTCGAGGCCGGTCCGTCGGCGCGCTGCAGCAGCCCGGCGGCGACCACCGCCGTCTCGACGAACGGCTCGATCACCAGAGCGCGGCCCAGTTCCTCGGCGATGATCATCAGTTCGGTTGGGCCGCCGCCGATTCCGCCGACCGACTCCGGAAGTGTCGCACCCAGGATGCCCAACTCCTCGGCGAAGCCACGCCAGATCTCGGGCTGCCAGCCCAGTCCGACCTTGGCGGCGGTGCGGCTCTTCTCCAGGTCGTAGCGGGTGGCCAGGAACCTGCTCAGGCCGTCGCGCAGCAGTTCCTGCTCGTTGCTCAGGTTGAAGTCCATCTACAGCCCCAGGGTCGCTTTGGCCAGGATGTTGCGCTGAATCTCGTTGGAGCCGGCGTAGATCGAGCCGGCGCGGTCGTTGAAGTACCGGAGCGCGGCGACCGCCTGCCACGGATCGCCGCTGACGTAGCCGTCGGCCGGCGGTTCGAAGTCCTCGACCGGGCCGCCGGGCCGGGTGGCGTGCGGCTGGTACACCCGCCCGCGGGGTCCGGCCGCCTCGACCGCGAGTTCGGTGATGGCCTGGGACAGTTCGGTGGACAGAATCTTCAGCATCGACGAGGCCGCGCCGGGGTTCTTGCCCTCGGCAACCGTTGCCAGAACGCGGTATTCGAGGATCTCGAGCACTTCGGTGCGGATTCGGACGTCGGCCAGTTTGGCGGCGAAGGCCGGGTCGTCGATGAGCGCCCCGCCGGCCGGGCCGGGCTGGGTGGCGGCTTCAGTCGCGACGGACTCGGCCATCACCTGCAATGCCGGTGCCGTCGCGCCGCCACCCCGCTCGAACTCCAGCAGGTATTTGGCGACTGTCCAGCCGTCGTCGATCTCACCGATGACATTCGACTTGGGCACCCGCACGGCGTCGAAGAAGATCTGGTTCTGGATCTTCTCGCCGGAGGTCATCACCAGCGGACGGACCTCGATGCCCGGCGTGGTCATGTCGATGAGCACGAAGGTGATGCCGTGTTGCTTCTTGGCCGACCGCGACGTGCGCACCAGCGCGAAGATCCAGTTGGCCTCGCCGGCGTGGGTGGTCCAGATCTTGCTGCCGGTGCAGATGAGGTCGCCGGCCCCTTCATCCACGACCGCGGCCATCGACAGCGCGGCCAGATCCGAGCCCGCCTCGGGTTCGGAGTAGCCCTGGCAGAAGAAGACCTCGCCGGTCAGGATGCGCGGCAGGAAGTAGTCCTTCTGCTCCTGCGTGCCGAACGCGACGATCGCGTGGGCGACCATCCGGATACCCATGGGCGAGAGCGAGGGGGCGCCGGCCAGCGTCGACTCCCGGCTGAAGATGTAGTGCTGGGTCAACGACCAGTCGCAGCCGCCGTACTCCACCGGCCACGCCGGCGCGGCCCAGCCGCGCTCGTGCAGGACCCCCTGCCAGGCCATGCTGGCCTCGTGGTCGGCGTACACGCTCGTCATCAGCCGGCCGGCCTGCCGCAGATCGGGCGTGAGCTTCTCGTCGAGGAAGGCGCGCACCTCGTCGCGGAACTGCAGATCCTTCGCCGACCACGACAGGTCCATCCACGTCCCCTCATCTGGGCACAGCTGTTGTCAGAAGAAAAGGTAAACCTTCGCGAATCATTCTGCGCAATCGGGTTTGACGCCCGGCGACAGTGGGAATGAATACCTGCGTCCGTGGGGTGTGCAAGCTAGACGTGACACCGAGAGGCCCGGTCCCTGTACAAGGGGCCGGGCCCCTCATCGTCACCGACGATGTCGCTCGCGCGGCGTCGGGAAGACTGACCGCGTGCAGTTCTCACACCAGGTCCTCAGCCCCACCCTGATCATCGTCTGTTCAGTCCTGGTCCTCGCGGCCGCAGCCGTGTACTGGTCGACCAGCCTCGGCTCGGCGTGGACAGTCCCGCGCGCGGCGGTGCGCGCCGTGCTGCAGCTGGCCGCGGTCGCCGCGATCCTGACCACCGCGTTGAGCCGGCTGTGGACGTCGTTGGTGGTACTGGGCGTGATGTTCATCGCCGCCACGGTGACGGCGGCCCGGCGCAGCCAGTCGAACCGATCCTGGCTACTGGGCGTCGCCATGGCGACCGGCTTGAGTTCTGTACTGCCACTGCTGCTTGGCTCCGGGCTTGTGCCGATGAAAGGAATCGCTCTGGTGCCCATCGCCGGAATCATCCTGGGCAGCACGATGACTGCGATCGCGGTCGCAGCACGGCGCGCGCTCGACACCCTCAGCACCCGCGCCGGTGAGGTGGAGGCGGCGCTCAGCCTGGGGTTCAGCGACCGGCTCGCCCGGATGGAGGTCATCGGCCCGACCGCCGCCGATGCGTTGTTGCCCAACCTCGACCAGACCAGAACGGTGGGGCTGGTGACACTGCCCGGCGCCTTCGTCGGTGTGCTGCTCAGCACCGGGTCGGCGGCGCAAGCCGGCGCGGTGCAGATACTGATCCTGCTGGCCATCCTGCTGTCCCAGACGTGCGCGGTGGCCGTCACCCTGGAGCTGATCGCCAGCGGCAAGGTCGCCCGCACCGGCGCGCCACCGGGCGCGCCGGCTTGGCGGCTTCGGCGTCGCTCAGGCGCTCGGTGAGGCGCCCAGCACCCGCTGGATGTCGGGCTTCATCGCCTGGAGCTGACCACCCCAGTACCCCCAGCTGTGCGTGCCGTTGGGCGGGAAGTTGAAGACCCCGTTGCGGCCACCCGCCGATTCATACCGGGCCTCGAACTCGTGGTTGGTCCGGATGGTCACGCCCTCGAGGAACTGCGCGGGAATCTGCGCGTTGCCCAGTCCGGCGTCGAGATCGGTCGGGTTGCCGTTGCCGCTGTACACCCAGACGCGCGTGTTGTCGGCCACCAGCTGACCGACGTGCAGCATCGGATCGTTGCGCTGCCATGCACCGCTACCGTAGGGACCCCACATGTCGAGTGCGTTGAATCCGCCGGCGTCGGCCATGGCGACCGAGACCAGCAGCGGCCAGTAGTTCGCCGACAGGTTCAAGAAGCCCGACAGCGATCCGGCGTAGACGAACTGGCCCGGATGGTAGGCGGCCAGGATCAGCGCCGCGCTGCCCGACATCGACAGTCCGACCACGGCGTTGCCGCTGGGGCTGATACCCCGGTTGGCCGACAGCCAGGCGGGCAGCTCGGAGGTCAGGAACGTCTCCCACTTGTAGGTCTGCGTGGTGCCGTTGCCGGTGGCCGGCCGATACCAGTCGGTGTAGAAGCTCGACTCACCGCCGACCGGCATCACCACGGAGACACCGGAGCCGTTGAACCAGGAGAACGCGCCGGTGTTGATGTCCCAGCCGTTGCGATCGTCCTGGGCGCGCAGGCCGTCGAGCAGATACACCGCCTTGGGGCCGCCGCCCTGAAACTCGACGGTGATGTTGCGTCCCATCGATGGCGACGGGACGCTGAGGTACTCGACCTCGGCGGCGTTGGCCGTCGGCGGCTGGGCCGCCACCGTGCCGAGCGCCAGCATTGCGGCTAGCGCAGTTGTGGCGGCTGTGGCCGCCCGAATGATCCCCCGACTGCGTATGGTCCGAAAAGGCTTCATGAATTGTCTCGCTCTGCGGTCGTCGTTCGACCCCGACCTACCCGACCTATCGGAGGCGGTTAGCCATCAGTTACCCCCGCGAAACCTCGATGGACCGTCTGGTCGGCGAAGTCACAGCCTTGCTCGACGACACGCCGGGGCGGGTCGTCGTGGGCATCACCGGGCCGCCCGGGGCGGGAAAGTCGACGCTGGCGATCGCGCTGGCGGCCGCGTTCGACGGGGCGTCGTATCTGCCGATGGACGGCTTTCACCTGTCCAATGCCGCCCTGGACCGCCTTGGTCGCCGGGATCGCAAAGGGGCCGTCGACACCTTCGACTCCGGCGGGTACCTGACGGCGCTGGAGCGGGTGCGCTCGGAGTACCGGTGGCGCGAGGTCTACACACCGGCCTTCGATCGTGGCCTCGACGAACCGGTGGCGGCGGGCCACGTCGTCGCGGCCGATTCACGGCTGGTGATCACCGAGGGCAACTACCTGGGTCTGCCCGACGGGGAGTGGGCCTTGGTGCGGGGTCTGCTGGACCGGCTGTACTACGTCGACTGCCCCGCCGACGTGCGGCGGCAACGCTTGGTGGCCCGGCACATCGAGGGTGGCCGTGCGCCGGAGGCCGCGGCGGCGTGGGCCGACGAAGTCGACGAGCCGAATGCCCGGCTGATCGCGACGACGCGGCCGTGCTGCGACGCGGTGCTGGAGGGCTGAGTCGGTCTCGCTGCGCCTTGCGTCGTCAGCCGGGGTGCACGCTGTCACCAAGGTGATCACCGATCGATGCGAAATCCAACGAGTCGTCTTTGGTTTCGCGCATCACCAGCAGCGCGACGAATGTCAGAGCGCCGGCCACCATCAGATAAACGCCGACCCAAGCGACGCCGTAGCTGGTGGCCAACCAGGTTGCGATGAACGGCGCGACGGCAGCGCCAAGGATGCTGGCGACGTTGTAGGCGATGCCCGAACCGGTGTAGCGCACATTGGTCGGGAAAAGTTCGGGCAGTACGGCGCTCATCGGGCCGAAAGTCAGTCCCATGATGCCCATTCCGAGGGCCAAAAACTCCAGCATCGCCTGATTGGACGCCCGCTCGGGTGCCAACAGGAACCCGAACGAGGCGCCGTAGGCGATGATCGCCGCGGTGATGACCAGCAGGGTGCGTCGCCGGCCGAACCTGTCGGCCAGCCGCCCCGCCACCGGAATGAACGCGGCGAAGAACAGCACCGCAATCAACTGCAGGCGCAGGAAAGCGACGTAGCCGAACCCGAGGCCGGTGCCGTCCGGCGGCCGTTTGCCGGTGCCGTAGCTCAGTGCCCAGGTGGTCACGATGTAGAACAAGGTGTACGTGGCCAGCATCACGAAGGTGCCGATTATCAGCTGTCGCCAGCTGGTCCGGAACAGTTCGGCCAGCGGCGTCTTGACCCGTTCGCCCCGCTCGAGCGCCCGCCGGAACACCGGTGTCTCGGTCAACCGCAGCCGTACGTAGAGCCCGACCGCCACCATGACCGCGCTGAGCAGAAACGGGATGCGCCACCCCCACGTCATGAACGCGCCTTGCGGATCCGGTTTGGCGCTGCCGTTGCCCAGCCAGGTGATGAGGATCAGGAACAACCCGTTGGCCAACAGGAATCCGAACGGCGCACCGAGTTGCGGCCACATCGCTGCCCAGCCCCGACGCCCCGGTTTGGCGGTCTCGGTGGCGAGCAGGGCCGCGCCGCTCCATTCGCCTCCCAGCGCGAGGCCCTGGCTGAACCGCATCACCGCCAGCAGCCCGGGAGCCACCAGACCAACCTGGGGGTAGGTGGGGAGCAGCCCGATGATGAAGGTGGCTATGCCCATGGTGAGCAGTGAGCCGACCAGGGTCACCTTTCGTCCGACGCGATCGCCGAAGTGGCCGAACAGAATTGAACCCACCGGACGGGCGACGAACGCCAAGCCGAAGGTGGCCAGCGACGCCAGCAGCGCCGTGGTCGAGTTCCCTTTCGGAAAGAACAGCTGCGGGAATACCAGGACCGCGGCTGTGGCATAGGCGTAGAAGTCGTAGAACTCGATGGTGGTGCCCACCATCGACGCGACCACGATGCGGCTGCGCGGGACGCCGTCGACCAGGTCCGCCTCGGTGGTGCTCATCGACTCGCTTTCTGCCGGCTGAGAGCAAATCATTGCATCCGCGATTCGGTCCGGCGCGGCGTTTGGGGTCGGCCCGCGGGATCGGGGAACCACCCCTGAAAACCACCGATCGGGGGATGCCGCTGCTGGTCGGCTGTTACAGGCTTGTCGCGACAGCGAAGGAGGTGGGCCATGCCGCCGTGGCGTCTGCGCGATTACCACGATGAAGACCTGGATCAGGCGATCCAGGTCTGGGATCAAAGCCGCACACCCGGCTCGGGCGAGCCGGTGTTCAGCGTCGCCGAGGTGATGGCGGCGGCCCGGACCGGACAGCCCGCGGTGGTCGCCGAGGTCGGCGACGAAGTGGTCGGTATGGCCGTGGCGCAGACACAGGGCGAGCGCGCCTGGATTCAGTTGGTGGCACTGAGTTCGCGCTGGCGCCACCGCGGGATCGGCAGCGCGCTGCTCAGCGATCTGGAGCGACGGCTGCGCTCGCAGGGGGTGCGCCGGATCTGTGCGGTGCTGCCCGAGGGCGCCACCGGCGCGGCGGCGCTGGAGAACTCCGGCTACACCCGCCGTGAGGGACTCGTCTACTTCGAGATGATCGAGCACCTGGGTCTCGACCAGGCCAACCTGCTCGACGAACTCGGCGGTCAGCTGCTCCCGCCCGGCCTGTTCAACGAGATGGCCGGCATGGAGCAGGAGAAGCAGATCATCGAGCGCCGCATCGTCGACCCGCTGGCGCACCCGGAGATCGCCGAACGCTATGGCGTGCAGCCGCCGAAGGCGGTGATCCTGTTCGGCCCGCCGGGAACCGGGAAGACCAGCTTCGCCAAGGCGATCTCATCGCGCCTGGGCTGGCCGTTCGTGGAACTCTTCCCGTCCCGGCTGGCGGCCACCGGCAACGGCGGCCTGGCCGCGTCGCTGCGTGAGGCGTTCGCCGAACTGGCCGAACTCGACGAACTGGTCTTGTTCATCGACGAGGTCGAAGAGATCGCGACCGCGCGCTCCGGTGCCACGACCGCCGAACTGGGCGTCACCAACGAACTGCTGAAGCTGATTCCGGCATTCCGGCAGAAGGACAGCCGGCTGCTGGTGTGCGCCACCAACGCCGTGCATTCGCTGGATTCGGCGTTCCTGCGTCCCGGCCGGTTCGACTATGTGATCCCGGTCGGTCCGCCCGATCAGCCGGCCCGCCGGGCAGTGTGGCAGCGCTACCTCGGCAAGGCGTGTGTCTACGTCGACGTCGACCGGCTGGTGGGCGCCTCGGAGTTCTTCACCCCTGCCGACATCGAGTTCGCCGCCCGCAAGGGGTCGCAGGCTGCGTTCGAACGTGAGATGAGCCATGGCCGCGGCGAGCCGGCCACCACTGAGGACTACCTCAACGCGATAGGTGAGATCCGCCCGACGCTGACCGCCGAGATGCTGGCCGAATTCGACCGCGGCAAAGCCGAATTCGCGCGAGTTTAGGATCCGCCGCGCTCGTAGATGGCACGCACGGTGTCGATCGTGTCCGCCTCGGCGGGACTCTTGTCGTCGCGGTAGCGCACCACCCGGGCGAAGCGCAACGCCATCCCGCCGGGGTAGCGGCTGGAACCCTGCACGCCGTCGAAGGCGATCTCGACGACCTGCTCGGGGCGCAGCGCCACCACGTACTGGTCGAGCGGGTCTCTGCCCGATGTCGCCGGCCCGGCGGTTCCGGCCGCCAGTTCGGTGAACCGCGTTGTCTGCCAGTCCAGCATCGCGTCGGTCATGCCCTTGAACGTCTTGCCCAGCATGACGAATCCGCCGCTGACCGGATCGCGCGCACCGAGGTGGATGTTGGACAGCTTGCCGGTCCGCCGGCCCGAACCCCACTCCACGGCCAGCACCACCAGGTCGAGGGTGTGCACGGGTTTGACCTTCAGCCAGCCCGCGCCGCGCCGGCCCGCCTCGTACGGGCTCGACGGCGACTTGGCCATCACCCCTTCGTGGCCGGCGGCCAGCGTGCGGTCCAGGAATGCCTGGGCTGCAACGGGATCGGTGGTGAGCAGACGCTCGACGCGGTTTTCGGCAGGCACGATGGCATCGAGTGCCTCCACCCGCCGGTGGGTGGGCTCGTCGAGCAGGTCTACGCCGTCGAGGTGTAAGAAGTCGAAGAAGAACACCGAAAGTGGTTGCGCGGCTTGGGCGGCGGCGATGTCGACGCTTCGCCCGAATCGGGAGGCGGTGACCTGGAATCGGTGCGGGCGTCCGTCGGGGCGAAGGGCGATGGCCTCGCCGTCGGCGATGAGGTCGGTGACGGGCAGCGCGCGTGCGGCCGCGACGACTTCGGGCAGACGCGCGGTGACGTCATCGAGGCTGCGGGTGTAGACGGTGACGTCGTCCCCGCAGCGGTGGATCTGCACGCGGGCCCCGTCCAGCTTGGCCTCGAAAACCGCTTCACCGCCGAGGCGTTCGAGGGCGTCGTCCACGCCGGTCGCGGTCTGTGCGAGCATCGGGCCGACCGGCCGCCCGACCCGCAGGGTGAACTCGTCGAGGGCCGCCGCCCCACCGGTCAGCGCCGCCGCCGCAACCGCGGGCAGGTCGCCGCCGAGCATGGCGGCGCGGCGGACCGAAGCGGCAGGGATGCCGGCCGCCTTGGCGACGGCGTCGGCCATCACCCCGCCCAGCGCGCCCTGCCGCAGTTCGCCGCTGAGCAGCCGGCGCAGGAACAGCTGCTCGGTCTCGGTCGCGGCGGCGAACAGCCGGCCCAGCAGGTCGGCCCGCCGCGCCTGCGATCCCTTGCCGGAGACGGCGCCGACGTCGGTGAACGTCGCATCGACCGCCGCCACCGTCAGCGAGGGTGAGTCCGCCGGCGACGGCAGTGAGCGCAGCGATGCCCATCCGACGCCGATCTGGCGCTGCGGCAGCTCACCGGAGAGCCAGGACACCGCGATCATCACCAGGCGCCCGTCCGTCGTCGACTCCAGCAGTGCGGCGATCCGCGCCACCTTCGCCAGCCGCGAGGACGTCGCCGTCACGTCGGCGGAGGCCGCCGCGACATCGCCAAGCAACATCCCTCGAGCCTATGGGGCGGACGGACAAGGCCCCACTTCGGCGAGATTGAGCCGACGCAGAGAAAGTGCGAGAAGGGCCCTGCGTGGTTTCAATCTCGGGCGACAGGCATGGGCGGTCAGCCCACTTCGAAGGAGGCGGTCAGCCCACTTCGAAGGAGATCGAGGGCCAGCCCGTGGCGCCGTCGGGCGCAGGCGTGGCCTGGTCCTGGGTTTGCACCGCGCCGGTGTTGTCGGTGGCGCGAGCGGTGATGCTGTGGGTACCCGGCTTGTCGGCCTGCCACGGGAAGCTCCACAGCCGCCAGGCGTCGTTGGAGTACGACGCGCCGAGCCGGGCGAACTGCCACGGCCCGTCGTCGATGCGGACCTGCACCGACTGGATGCCGCGGTGCTGGGCCCAGGCGATTCCGCCGAACGTCACCGGTCCCTTGGGGACCTTCTGGCCGTCGCGGGGCACGTCGATGCGCGACTCGGTCTTGATCGGGGCCCGGTCGGACCAGCCGAGCTTGGTCCAGTACGCCTGCGCGCGGTCGAAGCGGGTCAACTCCAGGTCCGTCACCCACTTGGTGGCCGAGACGAACCCGTACAGTCCGGGCACCACGAGCCGGGCCGGGTAGCCGTGCTCGACGGGCAGCGGCACGCCGTTCATGCCGATGGCCAGCATCGAATCGCGGTCGTCGGTCAGCGCCTCGACCGGGGTGCCCGCGGTGAAGCCGTCGATCGACGTGGACAGCACCATGTCGGCGTCGGTGTGAATTCCCGCGGCGCGCAACAGGTCTCGCACCCGGTAGCCGGTCCAGGTGGCGTTGGAGATCAGGTCGCCGCCGACCGGGTTCGACACGCACGTCAGCGTCACGACCTTCTCGATCGGCTCGAACTTCTGCAGATCCTCGAAGGTGTAGGTGATCTCGCGGTCGACCATCCCATGGATGCGCAGCCGCCAGTCCGCGCGCGACAACTGCGGAACGCTCAGTGCGGTGTCGATCCGATAGAAGTCGGCGTTGCTGGTGATGAAGCTGGGCAGCTGCACCCCCGCGGGCTGCACGTCGGACGGGATCGGCGGCGCCGGCGATTTCACGGCGGGCAGCGCGAAGCTGCTGCGGTCGCCGGACACCGAACTCAGTCGTCGGCTGATCATCGCCCCGCCGACACCGCCGAGCAGACCGAGTCCGGCGAAGCCGAGCGTCACCAGCGACAGGCGACGGCCGGGATCCATCCCGGCGGCTTCGGTGGAGGCGGTCGCGCGGCCATCACGGATCCGCCCCGACGTCAGCAGGCGCAGCACCGCGATGCCGCACACCGCGCCGAGCACGGTGGGGATGACGTCGATCGATCGTGCCTCCGGCCGCGCCAGCACCGCGGCACTGCCGGCCACCGCCCCGGCCAGAATCGCCAGCGAACCGACCGGGATGCGCGAGCGCTCCCAGATCGCCGCGACCGCGGCCAGTGCGCCGATCACGACGAGCACCATCACCGACAGGAACAGCTTGTCGGCGGTGCCGAACGTCTGGATCGCCCACTCCTTGACGGGCCCCGGCGTCAGGTTGATCACCGCTGTGCCGACCGCGGTGCGCGCATCGGCGGCGGGGGAGAAGAACACCGCCAGGAGCTGCGCGACGCCGAGGGCCACCGCAGCCGCGGCGACGCCCGCGCCCATCCGCAGGCCGATGCTGGTTCGGACCATGCGGTCAACCTACCGCCGGGTGGGACCCCAGATGTATTACCGGCCGGTGACGAGCGGTAACGTCCCTACCGGCTCGGGCACCCCGGGGGGCGTCCCGCGAACTGGAAAGCCGAACTGTAGGCCACACGGGAACGTGGCGGCCGGCGCGATCAACAGGAGGAACGGATGGAGATTTCGGGCAAGAAGGTTGTCGTCGTGGGCGGCGCCTCGGGCTTCGGGCGGGCAAGTGCCGAACTGCTGGCCTCGCGCGGCGCCAGTGTGGCGATCCTCGACCGCGAGGGCACCGACGGACCCGAGGTCGCCGCCGCGGTGGGCGGTCCGTTCATCGCCGTCGACGTCACCGACTTCGCCGGCACCGAGAAGGCCCTGCAGGAGGCCGTCGACGCCCTCGGCGGCCTGCACGTCATCCTCACCACCGCCGGCGGCGGTGTCGCTGAGAAGACCTTCGGCAAGAACGGCCCGCACAGCCTGGAGACCTTCCGCAGCACCATCGACCTCAACCTGATCGCCAGCTTCAACATCAGCCGGCTCGCTGCCGCCCACATGGCCAAGAACGAGCCTGAGGACGAGGAGACCGGCGAGCGCGGTGTCATCATCAACACCGCGTCGATCGCCGCGTTCGAGGGCCAGATCGGCCAGGTCGCCTACACCGCCGCGAAGGCGGGCATCGCCGGCATGTCGCTGACGATGGCGCGTGATCTGGGCCCCGTCGGCATCCGGGCGCTGGCCATCGCCCCCAGCCTGTTCGCCACCGGTCTGACCAAGGGCATTCCCGACGAGTTCGCCAAGGCGCTGACCAAGGACGCCGCGTTCCCGAAGCGGCTGGGCAAGCCGGAGGAATTCGCCAAGCTGGTCGCCGCGATCGTCGAGAACCCGATGCTCAACGGGCAGTGCATCCGCCTGGACGCGGGGCAGCGGTTCGCGCCCAAGTGATGTGGTAAGGCATTAGGAAGGCACCACCGCCTCGAGGAGGACACCGATGGGTATCGCACTGACCGACGACCACCGTGAACTCGGCGAGGTGGCGCGGTCCTTCCTGACCGCGCAGAAAGCGCGCTGGGCCGCGCGCGAACTGCTCGACGCCGCCGAGGAGGGCCGCCCGCCGTTCTGGGCCGAGCTGGCCGAACTCGGCTGGCTGGGCCTGCACGTCGACGAGCAGTACGGCGGCTCCGGCTACGGGCTGCCCGAGCTGGTGGTCGTGATCGACGAGCTCGGCCGGGCCGTGGCACCCGGACCCTTCGTTCCGACGACGGTGGTCTCCGCCGTCATCTCGGCGGCCGGCACCGACGAGCAGAAGACCCGCCTGTTGCCTGGCTTGATCGACGGATCAGTCACTGCGGCAGTCGGTCTCGGCGGTGACGTCACCGTCTCCGACGGCAAGGCCAGCGGTGACGCCGGCGTGGTGCTGGGAGCGGGCCTGGCCGATCTGCTGCTCCTGGTCGCCGGTGACGACGTGGTCCTGGTGGACCGCAACGCCGACGGGGTGTCGGTCGACGTGCCCGGCAACCTCGACCGCACCCGCCGCTCGGGCCGGGTGTCGCTGACCGACGTGGCCGTCGGCGAGAACATTCTGACCGAAGCGCGGTCGGCCGCAGTGGCCTACGCCCGCACGCTGTTCGCCGCCGAGGCGGCCGGAGGGGCGTCCGACTGCGTGGAAACCGCCGTCGAATACGCCAAGGTGCGTGAGCAGTTCGGCCGTACCATCGCGACCTTCCAGGCGGTCAAGCACCACTGCGCCAACATGCTGGTGGCTGCCGAGTCCACCGTCGCCGCCGTCTGGGACGCGGCTCGCGCGGCGGAAGAGTCCGCCGAGGAAGGCCAGTCCCAGTTCGAGCTGATCGCCGCCGCCGCAGCAACATTGGCGTTCGGCGCCTACGTCCGAAACGCGGAGCTGAACATTCAGGTTCACGGCGGTATCGGCTTCACCTGGGAGCACGATGCGCATCTGCACCTGCGCCGCGCATTGACTGTGCAGGCGCTGCTGGGCGGTGACGGTCCGCCGACCGACGTGTTCGATCTGACCGCTTTGGGGCTGAGCCGGTCCAACAGCCTGGACCTGCCGGCCGACGCCGACGCCCTGCGCGAGCAGATCCGCTCCGACGCAGACGAACTCGCCAAGCTCGGGGAGAAGGCTCAGGTCGACGAGCTGATCGCGACCGGCTACATCATGCCGCACTGGCCCAAGCCGTGGGGCCGCGCCGCCGGCGCCATCGAGCAGCTGCTGATCGAGGAGGAGTTCGCCGCCGCCGGCGTCAAACGGCCAGACTACGGCATCACCGGCTGGGTCATCCTGACCCTCATCCAGCACGGAACCCCTTCGCAGATCGAACGATTCGTGGAGAAGGCGCTGCGCAAGGACGAGATCTGGTGCCAGCTGTTCTCCGAGCCGTCGGCAGGATCGGACGCCGCGGCGGTCAAGACCCGGGCCACCCGGGTCGACGGAGGCTGGAAGATCAACGGGCAGAAGGTGTGGACCAGCGGCGCGCACTACTGCCGGCGCGGGCTGGCCACCGTGCGTACCGACTTCGAAGTCCCCAAACATCAGGGCATCACGATGGTGATCCTCGACATGAAGGCGCCCGGTGTGGAGGTCCGCCCACTGCGGCAGATCACCGGCGGCTCGGAGTTCAACGAGGTGTTCTTCAACGACGTCTTCGTCCCCGACGAGGACGTGGTCGGGGAGCCGAACTCCGGGTGGACGGTCGCGCGGGCAACACTGGGCAACGAGCGGGTCAGCATCGGCGGCGGCGCCGGCGGCATCGCGCCCGCCTCGGCCTGGCTGGTCGACCTGGCCAAGCGCAACGGCGATCACGTCATCGGCGCCAAGCAGCGGGTCGGCCGGTTCCTGGCCGAGGACCATGCGCTGCGCCTGCTCAACCTGCGCCGCATCGTGCGCAGCATCGAGGGGGCCGGGCCCGGTCCCGAGGGCAACATCACCAAACTCAAACTGGCCGAGCATTTTCAGGAGCAGGGTGCCATCGCCGCGGCCCTGGTGGGGCAGGATCTGGCGCTCGAAGGCGGCGAAGGTGAGCTCGCGGCCCGGGCGGCGATGGGCGCCCGGGGTATGGCCATCGCCGGCGGTACCTCGGAGGTCACCCGCAACCAGATCGCGGAGCGCATCCTGGGGATGCCCCGCGATCCTCTGATCAAGTAGCTGCAGCAACTCTTCACCGACGCCAAGTACCGGCCTTTGTCGTATCTCATGCCGGTCCTGGCTGACGAACTGAGCTAGGGATTCTGTATCGGATATCCGATCCGAAGGAGTCCCGCGACCGCGGCCGCAGCCAAGACGACACCGGCGGCCACCACCAGAGCGGGCCGAAACCCGTGATGGAGAAGTGGAGCGACGGCAAGCGGGCCGGCGATCTGGCCTACGGAGTACCCGGCTGTCAGCACGGCGACCGCCCGTGGGACGCCGAGGTGACGGCCCGCCCCCAGCGCGACGGTGCTGATGCCGATGAAGGTGACCCCGAACAGGATGGCGCTTGTCAGGGCGGCGCCGGGGCCGCCGAACAGGACCGGCAGAACGATTCCGCCTGACTGCAGCAGCAGCGCCCCCGCCAACAGCACCGGATGCGAGAAGCGCCGACCCAGCCATGACCACAACACCGCGGACGGAGCCGCTGCCAGTCCGACGACGATCCACGCGCTGCTTCCGAGCCGGCCGGGGGAGTCGTGCTCGATGGCCGCAACGATGAACGTGCCGGCGATGATGTACCCGACTCCCTCCAGCGTGTAGCAGAGCAGGAGGGCGATGAACCAGCGGTGACTCGCGCGATCACGCGGGGCAGACGCGCTCGGTGCCGCGGGCCCGGCGCCCGCCGGGGGACGCATCGCCCATGCCCCGAGGCTCAGGACCGCGGCGAGTCCACCCGCAACCCACCAGGCGCACTGCCAACCCGCCGCGCCGGGTAACAGCAGCACAAGCGAACCGGACAGGGCGATACCGACGCCGACTCCGCCGAACCCCCAGCCGGTGAGATACGGCGAGTGACCATGCAGATGGTCGGCCATCCAGTTGACCGCGCCGACGAACACCACCGCGCTCGTGAACCCGGCCAGCAGTCGCATCGCGATCCAGGTCTGCGCGTCGCCCAGTGGCATCGCCACCAGCGTCACCACCAGCAGGACCAGTGAGCTGCGGATCGCGAGGTGCGAGCGCGCCACCCGGGAAGAGACCATGCCGGCCAGGGCGCCCACCAGGTAGCCGACGTAGTTGGCGGTGGCCAGCGAGGCGCCGGCCTTGGCGGTCAGGCCGGCCTGCGCGGTCATCAGCGGCAGGATCGGCGTGTACGCGAATCGGCCGATGCCCATGGCCGCGGCCAGCACCGCGGCGGCCAGGGCCGAGTGAATCCAACGCGGTCTCACTCCGGCGCCGACCACTTGCTTGGGTCCGTCCGGTCCTGCCGGCGCGGCCAGTTCGACAATGCGGTGCACCTCACCGATGCTCTGCGGCCGCACAGCTCTGCGCTACGACCAGCTCTCTACCAGTTGAGAGGAATCACCTCCCAGTGCAAGCCCGGTTGTCTTGAAAAGAGTTGTGGGACAGCATAAGTCGACTGAAGACGGCTGGGGCGAGGGTGCCCGAACGTGTGAGTGAGGCCACGAAAACGTCGCAGTGCCGGGAAGAGGACTCGGCCGGCAATCGTTTCTTACGGCATCTGAGCGGATGGGAAGGTCGGCTGGCGATGGCGCGGCGGGTATTGCGGGGTCGGGGCGAGGAGTTGGCCGCGGCTGTGGCGTTGTTGCGGCGCGCGTCGCGGACCGGTGTGGGTTCAGTGCTCACGGTGCGCGGTGAGCCGGGTATCGGCAAGACCGCCATGCTTCGAGCCGTTGCCGAGCAGGCCGCGCGGGCAGGCTTCGCGGTCGGCTCGGGCAAGGCCGAGGAACTGCACCAGATCGCTGTCGGGGGGCCGTTGCTCGTCGCATTGCGGTCCGGGACCCGGCCGCTGCTTGACGCCGACACGTTCAGCAGTCTCGCCCCGTTGCACCAGCAACCGGTGTGGCTGGTGGATCGGATCGCGTCCGCCCTGGAGGAACGGGCGCAGCGGACCCCGCTGATGATCGCCATCGACGACGTGCAGTGGGCCGACCCGGTGACCCGCTTCGCGCTGGAGGTGTTGCCGGGGCGGCTGGCCGGTCTGCCCATCGTGTGGGTCTTCGCCACCCGAGACACCGGCTGGACAGATCCCCATGACCTGGGTGAGGACGTAGAACGCCACCAACTCGAACTCGGTCCGCTGAGCGCCGTCGATCTCGACGGTCTGGCTCTGGACGTACTCGGAGGCCCGGCTGAGGGCCCCACCCGCGGTCGGCTGCACTCCGTCGGCGGCAATCCGTTTCTTGCGATCCAGCTTCTGCAGGGCGTGTCAGCCGCCCGCAGCTCAGGCGCGGACCCCGACGAGATTCCCGCGACTTTCACCGCAGCGGTCGATGCGCGCCTTCGTTCGCTAAGCCCCGGAGCGGCCGAACTCATCGAATTGGCCGCGGTGTGGGGCCAGCCACTGGGTCTCTCCGAGGCCGCCGATATCTTGGCGGGCCCTTCCGGCGCGACGATCACGGCCTGGCGATTGGAAGGTCGCGAACAGGGTCTGCTGGCAGATGGCCGCGACCACATCGGGTTCCCGCATGACCTGATCCGCCAAGCCGTCTACCACAGCATGCCGGCCGCATTGCGACGACTTCTGCACCGGCGATGCGCGAATTACCTTGTGGCGTCGGGAAAAGGTGCGGTGGCCGCGGCTCCTCACGCACGGGCCGGTGCCGTGTTCGGCGATGGCGAAGCGGTCGACATCCTGCGGGCCGCGGCCGCCGAGACTTCCCACGCCCTGCCCGAGATCGCGGCACCAATGATCGCCGAGGCGTTCGACCTGGTGGACCCACACGACCCGCGCTGGTCGGAGATCGGCGAGCAGTGTGCCGAGATCCTCACCCGCGCCCAGCGCGGCAGCGAGGCGGTCGCCGTCGTCGACGCGCTACTGGCGCGGGTTACCGACGCCGACACCCGGGCACGACTGGAGTCGATTGCCGCCCAATCCCTTTGGCTCATGGGTCAACTCGAAGACATCGAACGCCGGGTGAGTCAGGCGCAGGCCCGGTCCGCGGTGTCCCCGCCGTTGCGGGTGCGTCTGTCGGCCGTCGAGGCACTCGTGCTGAGCCGAGTCGGCACGGCGCAGAAGGCATCGGCCGCGGCCGAATCCACGTTGGCGCGAGGCCGCGCTCTCGGTGATATCCCGACCCAGGTGATCGCCCTGCAGACACTCGGGGAGACCGAGAGCTACGAAGGGCGTTACGCCTCGGCACGATCGCGCTACCGGGCACTGCGCGCGCTGGGTGGCGCCACGTATCTTGCCGGCGAGATCTCCGCGCTGCAGCACCTCGACCGCTTCGACGAAGCCGAAGGGCTGCTGACTCGGGCTCACGAGCCTGCGGGGCACCGCCCGGACACCGTCCTGCCGTCGCTGGTTTTCGCGCAACTCTGGCAGCACTTCAAACTCGGGCGATTCGACGACGCCGAGGAGGCTGCCCGCACGCTGCTTCGGCTCTGCGACGAACTCGGCACCTACGTCCACAAACTCGACGCGTGGTTACTCGGCAGCGTCATCGCGGTGATCCGAGGTGATCTGCCGCTGGCCCGCGAGCGGCTTCGCCCCGCCGAGGCGACCGGTTGGGCGGACGACGCCGTACGCACCCCGGGTGTGCTCCTGATCAAGGGACGCATCGCGGCGGCCGAAGGCGATTACCAGGCCAGTGTGCGCATCCTCAAGCCCTTGATGGCCTCGCTGGCGCACTCGCGGTCGTGGTGGCCCAGAAGCCATGAGCTACTGCGTATCCATGCCGGCGCTGCCGTCGCGTCGGGCGATCACGAGTTCGCGCGTCAGACCGTCGAGCATGCCCGGGTCTCGGTCGAGCGCAATCCCGGAGTCGCCAGTTTCGAGGGTGTGGCCCTGCAGGTCGAGGGGTTCGTCTCCGGCGACGTGGCCCTGCTGCGCGATGCGGTCAAGATCCTTCGAGAGTCGCCGCGGCCGATGTTGTTGGCCGGCGCACTCGCGGATTACGGCGGCGCGCTTGTGAACCTGGGGGAGCAGGCCGCCGCCGCGAAAGCATTGGTGGAAGCCCGCGACATCTACGTCGGGCTCGGCGCCGAACTCTTCCTGACCGGGGTCCAACGGGATCTGCGGCGAGCCGGCGCGACCGCGGATGGCTCGGCAGACCACCCCTCCGCCACCCTGGCTCGCCGCAGTCTGACCGGCGCGGAGGAGCGCGTTGCGGTGTTGGTGAGTGAGGGCCACACGAACCAATCCGCCGCCTCTGCCCTCGGAGTCTCGATCCACACCGTCAATACCCATCTACGTGCGGTGTTCCGCAAGATGAACGTGCAGTCGCGTGTCCAACTCGCCAACGCGATGCGAGCGTCGGACACCCGACCGGGCTGATGCTGATCACCGCTTGGGTTCCAGGCGGTAGGTGCGCCGACCGCTATCTCACGCATTCGTGCGATGTTGTCCCCGACCGACTTCGACATAGGTTGCGGTTCTGTCAGAACTCACCTCAACGTTTCGGGATTTCCTCATGCAGATAGCTCTTCGCTCCTCCCTCACCGCAGGGGTGGCGGTCCTCGGCGCAGGCGTCATCGTCGCCTCGCCCCTTGCGCCGCCCGTCCCCGAGCTCCACCTAGCCTCGATCCACTCCGGCGCAATGAATCTCGCGGCGGCGGTGACACCCATCGACGTCTATTCGCAGGTGCTGCACGAGGCGGTCACCAACTTCCAGACCCTGACCACCGGGGCGGACCCGGCGCTGGTCCTCAAGCAGATCGTGGCCAACCAGATCAGCGGTTTCACCGCCCTTTCCACGGCGTTGCAGACCGCGGGAGGACAGCTCGCCACCGCGGTGACCACGCAGATTCCCGGCCTGCTTCAGACTGCCTTCGACCACCTCGGCGCCGGGGATATCACCGGTGTCGTGAACGCCTTGCTGACTGTTCCTCTGCTGCTCACCCAGCCGGCCATCAACCTCCTGCCGGCACTCGAGCAGACGCTCATGCAGCCGCTTCAGAATCTGGTCAAGGTGGCCAAGGTGTTCTCCGACCCGGTCTACGACTCACTTGTCGCGGTCGGCCTGGTCGGTCCACTGATCACCGGCCTGGGAGCCACCGCGGTCGCCGTGCAGAACGTCATCGACGCGGCCGCCAAGGGCGATCTGCAGCAGGTCGGGAACGCCATCCTCACGGCTCCGGCGTTGATCGCCGACGGCGTGCTCAACGGTGGGTACGGACCCGACCTGGGACCTCTGGTGGGCGGTGGCTTCACCGTGTTGGCCGGTGGTCTGTTCACCCCAGGGGGATTCGTGTTCACGCCCGACGGCAACATCGTCCTCAATGTGGCCGGACCCATCGCCACACTGCAGGCGCTGGCCAAGTCTGTCGCCGCCGCACTGAAGCCGGCGATCCCGCTCAGCACCCAGTCCGTGCGCACCCACGTCGCCGCTGTGCCTGCTGCGAACCCGGCTACGTCGACTCCTATACCGGCGAACGCCGCCCATGCGAGACCGACGGCTCAGGCGAAGAACACGGCAGGGCACAGCGGGGCGACGGTCAACAAGGCGAGCGCGAAGACGGCGGCATCGGTCGGCAGCAGCCGGAGCGACCGGCGGGCGGCCGGCGCTCACAGCGGCAAGTAACGCAGATGCCACGGCCCGCTCGCGTCGCGGTGCAGAGGATCGCGACGCGAGTGGGCCGTGGTGCGGCAGCGCTGATCGTTACCGCTCGGATCAGTTACTCGACGGGCAGGACAGGTCGAGGTAGACAGTGCTCGGTGTGCCGGGGATGTGCTTCCAGGCATTGTTGACTTCGGCCGCCGTTCCGGTGAGGCCGTGGAGGCCGTCAACGGCGCACTCCGCCAACGGGACATCGTGTGGGCCGTTGAATTGCACGGTGTATCCGGCTGCTTGCAGCTGCTGGACGACCTCAGCCGCATCGGTGCCGTTTCCGGTGATCGGGATCGGCGTTGCCGATGCGGTGCCGGCCAGGCCGAAGGCGGCGATCATCAGTGCAGTCGAGGTGATGGTGGTGGCGAATCTCTTTGTCATTGTCGTGACCTTTCTTGAATTGGTTGAATGTTGTTGCCGGAGTTGGGTGCCAGAAGGACCTTGCCGCTGTGTGCGACCGACTCGGCTTCGGTGACCGCGGCGCGAATCTCACCCAGGCTGAATTTCTTGCCGGGCGACGTTTCGAGAATCCCGCGGCGGATGAGGTCGACGATCTCGTCGATCAACTGCGGCATGGCGGGTCGGTCTGGTGCGAAGAAACCCGACTGGGCCAGCCGCGGCAGCCAGTAGCCCAACCAGTAGACCTCGAGGGTGCGCCGGCCCGACAGAGTGAGCCGCGGGTCGTCGCCCACGCTGATCCCTTCACCGCTGAGCGATCCGTACACCAGCATGTGGCCGTCCTCGGACAGCGACCGGAAGATCTCGGTGCCGGTCTGGCCGGCGACCGGGTCGATCGCGAACCCGACCCCCTGCGGGCCCACGATGGTGCGGACCTGTTCGTCGATGGGTCCGTCGCCGGCCACGATCACTGCGTCTGCGCCGAGATCTGTCAGTTCCCGCACCGCTTCGCGACGCCGCACCACGTTGATGGTCTTGATGCCGTCGTGTTTGGCGAGCCGAATGATCATGCGACCCAGTTCCGAGCCTGCCGCGGACTGCAGCAGCCATTCCCCCCGGGGTACGGCGAGCACGTGGCGCACCATCAGGATCGCCGTCGCCGGGTTGATCATCAGCGACGCGATCTGCTCGTCGGGGATGTCATCGGGTACCGGCCAAGCCTTCTGGGCGGCCACCACCGCGTACTGCGACCAGTTGCCGCCGGAGGAGTTCCTGGCGAAAACCCGTTGGCCGACCGTGAACCCCTCCACCTCGGGCCCGAGTGCGTCGATGACGGCGACGCCCTCGAATCCGGCACCGGCCGGGAAATGAGGTGTCACACCGGAGTAGTGGCCCCGCACGTAGAGCAAGTCGGACGGGTTGATCGGGCTGAATCGGATCTGCACCCGCACCTCGCCGGGACCGGGCTCGGGGACGGGCTGATCGATCACGCTCAGCACGTCCACCGGTTCTCCGTAGCGATCGAATCGAATTGTCTTCATTTCTCTGTCCTTTCGTCGTGTGTCCCACCCCAGGCCGATGACAGCGCGTCGGCGTGTGTAGGCCTGCGCTGGATGCCGGCGATCCGCCAACCACGAGACGTGCGTACCACCTCGAAATGCACTGCCAGTCGTTCGATTTCGGTATGGTCGGCGCGTTGCCGCGACCAGATCACCTCGATCGCCGCCCCGTTGCGGTGATAGGCACGCACCTCGTGGTCGACCACCTCAGTGTGTGCGTAGCCGTGTGCCTTCAGCCGGGCATGCGTGATGTCGAGCATCCCGGTGACCGCGTCGCCGTCCAGTGCCCAGCCCCCACCGTCGGGGTGATAGTCATAGATCGGCACACCCCAGTAGTCCAGGATGAACCCGGTCCCACTGTCGATGACGCCGTTGGCGACGCCGACCCACATGGGCAGGTAATCGTCGAAGAACCATGCGGCGACCTCGGTGCGCACGGCTTCGGTTTCGTTGTCTGACATGGTGTCTCCCTGCTCAGCCCAAGAGATCCAGTGCCCCGTACCACAGTGGTCCGGGATTCAGCCGATCTGGGTACAAGGCCAGCATCCGGTCGAAAAATGTTCGCGGCGTTGGCGTTTCGTCCAGGAGCCGCTGCGCGTCGAGGAGATATTGGCGGGTCTGTGCGAGAACCGCGGGATCGTCGGGCAGGAGGCGGTTCTTGTGCCCGGCGACCACTGCGACCGGGCTGAGGGCTTCGACAGTGGCGATCGCCGCCAGCCAGGACTGGATGCCATGGGCACCGCTCTCCGACAGGTACTGGTGTACGCCGTTGTAGGCGACATCGCCGGCCACCACCAAGCCGATGGCGGGAACGTGCAGCACGGTGGTGTCGTCGGTGTCGGTGTGGCCGACCTCCACTGCCTTGCACCGTTGCCCCGCCACGCTGAGGCCACCCGCGGGGATGGGCTGGAACACCACGGGGCTGTCCGGAATCAGTCCGGGGAAGTCGACGTCCCACCGCTGTGCGCGACCAGTCGTGGCCTGCCGGTGCATCATCGCGATGGTGCCGGCGGTCGCATACGCGATCGCACCGGGGAACCGGCTGAGGATCCGGTTGGCGCCGAACCAG
Source organism: uncultured Actinomycetota bacterium (assembly GCA_963716465.1). Lineage (GTDB taxonomy): Bacteria > Actinomycetota > Actinomycetes > Mycobacteriales > Mycobacteriaceae > Mycobacterium. Next base: position 209,352 of record CAVQTS010000027.1, on the reverse strand, counting down.
TGGTCGCCGTGCCCATGGGTGGCGTAGATGTAGGCCAGCCGCTTGCCGGACCGTTCGATCCAGTCACCCACCCGGTCGATCTGGTCGTAGGTGAACGGCGGGTCGACCAGGAGCGCGTCGTCGTCGCCCAGCACCAGAGTGGATGCCACCGGGGAGGACACGACGGGGCTGCCGTCGGGCAGTCGCATGTCCCGCTCACGGCGCACCCCGTCGTTGACGAATACTTCGTAACGCAGATTGGTCACGGTGATCACTCCTGTCCGATGAGGTGCTCGGCGAACCAGTCGCGGGCGGCGGCACTGGTCTGCTCGAACTGGCCCAGGTAGGCGTCGAAGTGGCCGCCGGCGATGGTGACGAGTTTCTTGGGTTGCAGCGCCCGCTCGTAGGCGGCCAGGCCGGTGTCGGTCAGGGTGATCGTGTCGGCGAGGCCGATGACCATCAGCAGCGGCGTGGGCGAGACTCGTGAAACCCATTGGCCCGGTTCATACATCCGCGCGGCCCTGCTGGAGCGCACGGTGACCTGGTTCTCCCAGCGCGCACCCTCGGGTACCGGCTGGCTGTAGAACGCCACCGCCTCCGGTGAGTGATACGCCGCGGGTGTCGCGGGGTCGAGGCTGACGACGGGCTGCGTCGCCGGCGTCTCACCTGCGAACTGACGCCGGTCGTCGTCGATGAAGCCGGCCTCCAGTGCGCCGACCTGATCGGGAGCCACCCGCCGCAGGCTTTGTTCGTAGCCGCTGATCGTCGGTACCTGGGCGACAACGGCCTTGAGCCGCCGGTCGGTGGCGCCTAGAACCAGCGCATGGCCACCGGCATAGCTGCTGCCCCACAAGCCGATTCGGTCGGCGTCCACAGCGGGGTGGGATTCCAGGTAGGAGATGGCATAGCGCCAGTCGGCGATCTGCCGCCACGGGTCGACGTCGAAACGCGGCCGGCCGTCGCTGGCGCCGAAACCGCGGTGGTCGTGTACCAGCACCACGAAGCCGGCCTCGGCGAACACCCGCGCGAACCGGTCCAGGCCGTGCTCGCGGATCCCGGCAAAGCCGTGCGCCATCGTGATCGCCGGTCGCGGTCCGGTCAGCTCGGGAAGGTACAACCAGCCGCGGAGCATGACGTCTCCCTCGACGCCGAACTCGACATCAATTCTCTCTGCCATGACTTCTCCTTCGATGAAGACTTCTGATCTCGAGCTGCTGCGAGCAGCGCTGCCCGGCGACCACCGGGATCGCCGACCCCGGTGCAGCTCTCAGAGCGCGGCGGCGAGCCGGGTGAGGATCTGACCCGTCGACTCGTCGGTGGCGTGTCGGTACCCGATACCGGCCCACAGATGCACGAGATCGGGTTGCCCGGCGGCCGCGGCGGCCTTGCGCAGCGGGCTGGTCAGATGGTGGATCGCCGGATACCCCAATGGTGCCTGTGCTTCATAGGTGTCGATGAAGGCGTTGCGCAGCCCGCGCGCCGGGCGTCCGGTGAATGCTTGCGTCACAACGGTTTCAGTACGACGGGGATCGATCAGGGCGGCCCGGTGGGTCGCTGAGGCGCCGCTCTCCCGGGCCCGCAGCAGGACGGTTCCCACGGCCGCGGCGGCCGCTCCGGCACGGATGGCGGCCGCGACGTCCTCGGCCGTGGCCAGACCTCCGGCGGCCAGGATCGGCAGGGCGACGTGATGTCTGACCTCCGAGACGAGGTCGGCCAGCGGCACTTCGGCAGGCCGGCGTTCGGGCGTGAGCGTACCCGAATGCCCTCCCGCGAAGGCGCTTTGGACGGCCAGGGCGTCGACTCCGGCCTCGGCGGCCAGTTGAGCTTCCGAGCCGGACGTGACGGTCTGTATGACGAGAGTCCCTGCCGACTGCAGGCTGCGGATCACCGCGTCGGCCGGGATTCCGAAAGTGAAGCTGACGACCGGCACCGGCTGGGCGAGCAGCGCATCGATCTTCACGCCGAAGGAGTCGTCGTCCTCGATGGGGTCGGCCGGTAGCGTGAGATCGAATCGGTCCGCCTCAGGTTGTATCGCGGCCGCGTAGCGGTGGTAAGCCTGCGGCTCGATCGGAACGCTGTTGGGGGCGAACAGGTTGACACCGAACGGCACTCCGGCAGAGCGCACCCGGGATATCTCGGCGCCCATCGCCTCGGGCTTCTTGTACCCGGCGGCCAGGAAGCCGAAGGATCCCGCCCGCGCGGCGGCGAGAACCATGTCGACGGTGCTCGGGCCGCCGGCCATCGGCGCGGCGATGACGGGCAGGGTCACGCCCAGTTCGGACAGTGGTGAGGTCATCGGTGGGCTCCTGGTTCGAGGTCGGCGAGTAGGTCCATCAGCGTCGGCACGGCAACGTCGTCGAGGTCTGCGACGGTGTTGACGATGTCGGTCCGCAGCGACTCCTTCAGGTGGGGTTTCGCGAGCCAGTGGAACTTGTCGACCACCCGCTGCCACGTCAGCGGACGGCTGGGTGAGCCTTCGAAGTCCTCTTGAGCTCGGGAGATCTCGCGGCCGTCGCGCAATGTGACGGTGATGCGAACCGGTGTGTGGTCGGGGTAGCGCGCGGTCAGTGCCGCATCGGGGCGCACCTCGACACGGCGCAGCAGATCCTGGACGTCTGCTCTGCAGATGCGTTCGGATTCAAGCTGCGCGGGACCGACTTGGCCGTCGATGAGGGCGGCGGCCACGAGATATTTCAGGTTGTAGTCCGCCTGCTCCTTGGTCCGCGGGGTGTCCTTGGCACCGAAACTGCCGCCGCCGGCGATGTCGTAGGCGGTCTGGAACGTGTCGACGCGCACTGAGTCGACCTCAGTGTGGCTGAATCCGTGCTCACGGGCGAGTGCAAGGACGGCGTCGATGGGCGCTTGTCCATGGATGAGCGCGCAGTATTTCTTGAGGTAGGTGTGCTCGACAGCGCCGAGCGTGCGATCTGCGAGCCGCAGATCGATCCGCTGACCGAACAGCTGCTCGAGTCCGTTGGGTCCGTCGATGATTCCCCGCGGGCCCGTGACCCCGCGCTGAGCCAGCGCCGTGGCGTACACGGCGCGTTGTGCGGTGATCCCCGGCGAGATGCCCTTCCAGTTCGACACCGGCTCGGAGTGGATGGCGGCCAACGACACATTGTCGGCGGTGGCGATCGCGATGGCGTTGGCGGTCTGTGCGGCCGTCAGGTGCAGCAGCTTGGCCGATCCGGCCGCGACCGACATCGCCAGCTGCAGAGCATGATTAAGGCCGTGCGCCATCACCGGGACAGACTCGGAGAACCGGCACTGCACCTCGTAGGCGACGGCCAGCGCGAGCAGGAATTCCGTCCCGGAGGCCGCGCTGCTCTCGGCCACCGACAGCAGCGCGCCGAAGTTGTCGGCCGGATGGCACAGCCCGCCCGGTGTCAGATAGGTGTCGAGCAGGTCGACATAGCGCACCGCGACCGAGTTGAACAGGGCTGCCTGATCGACACTGGACCAGCCGCCGCCGATCAGCCTGGCGCGGGGATTGCCGCCCACCGCCTCGATCTGGTCGCGGACCGCCAGGACGGTCGCACCGTCGAGGGCGGCGATCGCGCACGCGATGCTGTCGAGGACATTGCGGCGCAGCAGCGCTGCCGCCCCGGGGGGAATGTGGGCCATCTCTGCTGAGGCCACGAAGTCGGCCAGTGCGTCCACTGCGAAGCGTTGCGGCGTGGACGTTTCCGCTTGCGGCACCGCGGTCATGATCGGACCGCCTGTGGGTCGTTGGGATGGTTGCTGAGCGCAGTCGTCTCCACGGTCATCCACCCGTAAAGGGGCAACGACTCCAGCGTTGCCGTCAGCTCCGTCGCGTCACCGGCGCTCCAGATGCCCCAGGTCCGCCACTGGCCGGGCTCATTCGGCGGTGTCCACAGCCGGACCAGACGCCCTTCGCCGGCCAGTTCGCGGGCGCGAACGGCCTCCTGCGCCTTCAGATCAGCGACCGCGTCATCAGAGGTTCCGGCTGGGACGGTCAGCGTGAGGCTGGTCAGGAATTCCGCCGGCTGACCCCCTCGCACCAACCCGGGGTCGTTGGGATGTTGGGTCAGTGGGGTGACGGCATCCGTGCGCCAGACATGCAGCGGCATCGACGCCAGGATCTGGTCGAGGTCCTTGTCGTCGGCGGCGGCGAACAGCCCGAGCGTTCGCCATTCGCCCGGCGCGAGCGGCGGACGCCACAGCCGCAGCACGGCGCCGCCGGCGGCCAGCTGACGAGCCCGTTGCGCCTCCCGCACCCGGATGTCATCCACGGTTTCCGGCGGCGTGCCCGCGGGGACGTGGGTTGTCATTTCGACCAAGTACTCCATGACCTGCCCTCCAATAATCCGTTCATGGTTGATGTTTCAGTGTCCGGCGCTCTGACCGCCGTCGACGTGCAGCACCTCGCCGGTGACGAAGGGTGCGTTCTCCAGGTAGACGACCGCCTCGACGACGTCGTCGATCTCGCCCATCCGGCCCAGCGGATGAAGTGCGGCAAGTGTGTCGTGCGTCGCCGGGGGGTGCATGGGGGTACGGATGACGCCCAACGCGAGCGCGTTGACTCGGATACCGCGGTGGGCGTACTCGATGGCCAACGATTTCGTCACCGCGGTGAGGCCACCTTTGGTGAGTGAGGCCAGTGCCGACGGCACCTGCGAATTGGCATGGTCGACAAGGCTGGTGGAGATGTTCACCACGTGACCGCCCTCGCCGCCGGCGAGCATCGCCGCGACGGCACTGCGGGACACATCGAAGAATCCGCGGAGGTTCACTCCCGTGACGAAGTCGTAGTCCTCGTCGGTGTAGTCGGTGAACGGCTTGGCGACGAACACACCGGCATTGTTGACCAACGTGTCGACCCGGCCGAACCTGCTCAGTGCGGCGCCCACGATGCGCGCCCCGACGCCCGGCTCGGCGACATCGTCGGCGACGCTCAGAACGCCGGGATCGCCCGAATTCTCGATCGACCGGGCGACCGCGACAACCGAGTAGCCCAATTTCCGGTACGCGGGAACCAGTGCTGCCCCAATACCTCTCGACGCTCCGGTAACGATGGCGACCTTCTCAACCATGGTGTCCTCCGTTGGGTGTGGGATAACCGATGCAACAATTCTGGGCCTCAGAGATACCCGTCGGGAACGACTGAATTACTCGCTGCTGGGAGGTTCAGCCTCCAACCGGTCACGGGCCACTACGATGAGCGAGTGGAGCTGCGCCAGTTGCGCTACTTCGTTGCGGTGGCCGAGGAGTTGAACTTCGGTCGTGCTGCCGACCGCCTGCACATCGCGGGCCCCTCGCTCTCCCAGCAGATCAAAGCGCTCGAACGGGATCTCAAAGTGATGCTGTTCGACCGGGACCGGCGGTCGGTGACGTTGACGGCGTCCGGCGCCGCGCTGCTTCCCAAGGCGCGTGAACTGCTGGCCCACGCAGACGAACTGCGCCGGCAGGCGGCTGGTCTGGCCGACGTCGAACCGGTCCGGCTCGGGTACGTCAGCTGGTGTCCAGCGAACCTGGCCGAGTTGACCGCCGGGGTGGCGCAACTGCGTATCGACGCCTGGGTGCTGCCGTCGCATACGCAGGCGGCGCGGGTCGCTGACAACACCATCGACCTGGCGATCTGCTGGGTGCAACGTGACGACCTTGATGAGCTCGACTTGCAGGCCCACTTGATCGGGGCGGACCTGCTCTACGCGGTCGGCACGGGCTCGGACTCCGCGGCCGTCTCGGCCGCAGACACTGTGGTGCTGCTCGACTCCGATGCCACCAACTGGTCGTCGTGGAATCGCTACGGGCAGGAGTTCGCGCGCGAGACCGGTGCGCGCGCCGTGCGCATCGACGACGGCGGCATCACCGGTCCCGCCTTCTTCGAACACGTTCGGCGGCTTCGCCGGCCGGTGCTCAATTCGCCGAAGGGACAGTCTATTTCGATCCCGACAGATCTGGTGCAGAATCCCGTCGTCAACCCCCGGCCCTACTGGACGTGGTCGCTGGTGTCGCGGCGGACGGAGAGCCGGCCGGCGGTCAGCGCCGTTGTCGACGCGCTGACGGCCGGTGTGGGCGACCTGGGACTGTCCGCGGACGCGGCGTGGCTACCGAGCGATGACCCGCACGCGTCGAGTGCTCGCTAGCGGCTGCGGGACCTAGGAATTGGGGAACAGTCGCGGGAACAGATCGTGCAGCCGCTGGCGAACCCCGGACTTGGGCTGTGGTTCGGACGGCCGCACGGCCGGTGGCGGTGGCGGTGGCGGAACGACGGTGGAAGCCGTCGCCGTGGCGCTCGAATAGGCCGGCGGCGCAGCGGGCACCGCCGGCGCAACGGGCACCGGCACCGACGGTGCGGGCGCCGGGGGGGAGGGGGCAACAGCCGACGTCGACGGTGGCACGGGAGCCGGCGCTCGCTCGGTGGGTTGCGAGGACTGGTGGGCCACGGTGATGACGGCGATCACCAGCGCGGCGAGCACCACGATCCCCAGCGCACCGAGCACCACCGAGGTCCACCGGCGCTCCGGGGTGAAGTCGGGCAATGCGGTGTTCTGTCCGGCCACCCCCGCCGACCACGGCCCGTCGACGTCGTCGCGCAGTGCGTCGGCCGCGCAGTCCACGTCATAACCGGTGCCGACATACAGCGGCCGGGTGGTCGTCGTGGTCGGGGTGTCGGTGTCGTCCTCTCGGGTGCCATTCGTCGAAGAAATGGTCATCACCTCCGCGGTGTTGCCTGCCTCGGGCTGATACTAGTGAACTCTGGCGGTGCGTCTCACCAGGCGAGGCCGGTGAACACATTGGCGATGTTGTCTTCCGGCCTGTTCGATCGGGCATGCTGCGGGCATGGCGGACAAGCTCGTGATCGGCGCGAGTGGGTTCCTCGGCTCGCATGTGACCCGCCAACTCGTCGAGCGCGGCGACAGCGTCCGGGTGATGATGCGCGAGACCAGTTCGACGCGCGGCATCGCTGGGCTTCCGGTGCAACGCCACTACGGCGAGATCTTCGACGACCGAGCGCTGCGCACGGCGATGTCCGGCTGTGACGTCGTCTACTACTGCGTCGTCGACACCCGGGCCTACCTACGTGACCCGGCACCGCTGTACCGGACCAACGTCGAGGGTCTTCGTCATGTCCTCGACGCCGCGGTGGACGCAGGCCTGCACCGCTTCGTCTTCACCAGCACCATCGGCACCATCGGTCTGGGATCCGGCGGTGTCGTCGACGAGGACACCCCGTTCGACTGGGGGCCGACGGCCGGCGACTACATCCGGTCGCGGGTCGAGGCCGAGAACCTGGTACTCGGATACGCCCGGGAGCGGGGGCTGCCGGCGGTGGTGCTGTGTGTCTCCAACACCTACGGTCCGGGGGACTGGCAGCCCACTCCGCACGGGTCGCTGATCGCGGCCGCGGCCTTCGGGAAGCTGCCGTTCTACATGGCGGGCATGGCTTCCGAGGTGGTCGGCGTCGAGGACGCCGCCCGCGCGCTGGTGCTGGCCGCAGACCGCGGTCGCGTCGGCGAGCGCTACATCATCTCCGAGCGCTTCCTGCCCTACCGCGAGCTCTACGAGACGGCCGCGCGCGCAGCCGGCGTACCGCCACCCCGCTGGGGCATTCCCAAACCGGTGATGAAAGCCGTCGGCGCCGCCGGCAGCCTCGCAGCCACACTCACTGGCCGCGACCTGCAGCTGACCCGCACCAGCGTGCGACTGATGGATGCGATGGCGCCGATGGACCACAGCAAGGCGGTCCGCGAGTTGGGCTGGGAGCCCGGCGACGTCCACGACTCGATCAGCCGCGCCGTCGAGTTCTTCCTGCGCCGCCGCCGCGAACGGCGGCGCTGACGGCGGTATGCATGGTGTGTGTCGTACCGGATCCCTAGGGTGGGCGGAATGTCCGTCGAAATCAACGTCCGAGGCCAACACACCGTCACGTTGCCCCCCGAACGCGCCACCGTCCACGCCGCGCTGACGCAGGAGGGCCCGCAGCCCGAGCCGGTGTTCGAGGCGGTCGCCGCCGCGCTGGCCGAGATCGTGGCCTCGATCGAAGCCCTGCACCATCCGAAGAAGGGGCCGGTCACCTGGTATGCCTTCGATCAGGTGCGGTTGGGGGCGCGGCGGCCCTGGAACAAGGACGGCGAGCAACTGCCCCTGGTGCACTCGGCGGCGGTGTCCATCGCCGTGGAGTTCCGCGACTTCGACGAACTCGCCCGGTGGGTGTCGTGGAGTGCCGGGGTCGAAGGCCTGAGCGTCAGCTTCGTCGACTGGGCGCTGACCGAGACCAAGCGGCTCAAGGTCGAGCGGGCGACCCGGCAGAAGGCGGTGCGCGACGCGCAGCGCCGCGCCCAGGACTACGCCGACGCCCTAGACCTCGGCAAGGTCGTGGTGCGCGGCATCAGCGACCCCGGCGTGGGCAGGCCGGCGCCGATGGCGCGCGCGATGATGGCAGCAGATGGCATGCCGGCCGGTGGAGCCCCGGAGTTCGCTTTACGGCCAGAAGACGTGGAGATCGCCGCCTCCGTAGAAGCCGTCTTCGCTGTGGCGTCGGGGAAGTGAAAAGCGTTGTAGCTCAAATTGTTTTGGAGATCGACGGGTTCCGGCGCAGGTCCGGTCCGCCGTTGTTTTCGGGTTTTTCGCTTCAGGTGTGGTCCGTTCCTGGATAGGCTCACCGGGTGCGCGTGAGGCGGATGATCCGCGAAGTGTGGGGTGCTGCTGCTTGACCATCGTGAGCCGCCGTGACCGTGTGGGCGCGGCGACAGGTCTCTTCGGCTGGGTGACGCTGGCCTACCTGACCGGTGCCGTGTTCTCCTGGCAGACGTTCGGGGCCGGCATCGGTCCGGCGTTCTTCCCGGCGGCCGGGGTGACGGTGGCGGCCATGCTGCTGTCGCGCCGCTCGCTGTGGCCGGTGGTCGTCGCCGCGATCGTGCTGGCCGAGTTCGCCGTCGACCTGCGGTACGGGGTCGGCTGGGCGGGCGCCCTCGGCTTCGCGGTCGCGAACTCGGTGGAGCCGCTGGTCGGCGCCTCGCTGGTGCTGGCCTGGTGCAAGGGCACGCCCGACCTGCGCCGCCGGGACCACTTGGTGTTCTTCGTCGCCGGAGCGGCCGTGGCGGGCCCGCTTGCGGGCGGGATGATCGGCGGCATGGTCGCTGCGTTGCGCGACGGGGCCTGGTGGCCGTCGGCGGTGCTGCACTGGTGGGCCGGAGACGGGATCGGTGTCCTGGTGGTCGCGGCGCCGATCCTGTTGTGGCCGAATCAGGTTCAGATTCTGCGCCAGCGCAGGCTGGAGACGGTGATCGTCTTGCTGGCCACTGCGGGACTGTCCGTGCTGTCGTTCACGACCGATCTGCCGCCTGCGCTGTTCCTGCTGCCAGTGATGGCCTGGGCGGCGTTTCGGCTCGACATGCTCGGCGCGGCGCTCTGCGGTGCGCTATTGGCCTTCATCGCGAACTACATGACCGACGCCGGGCATGGGACCTTCGCGCAATTGCACCTGTCCCCGGCCGGACGGCTCGCGGTCGCACAGGCTTTCATCGCCGTCGTCGTACTCATGGCGATGCTGACCGCCCAAGAGGCTGCAGGGCGGGTCGCCGCGGTCCGGCAGCGTCAAGCCGAACGGCGCGAACGCCTGCGACTGGAAACGCTGGCGCGGCTCGGTCAGCTGCTGTCCGGGGCGCTGACCGAGAAGCAGATCGGCGACGCGGTGGCCTCGCAGGTGCTCAACGACGCCGGGGCGCAGGCACTCAACGTCGGGCTGGTCGGTGCCGACGGCGTGACGCTGACATGGGTCACGATGGCCGGCTACCCCGACCCCGTGGTCGCCCAGTTCGGTCGCGGCGTGCGACTCGACGAGCACACAGCCGCCTGCGAAGCCGTCCGCACCGGCCAGCCGGTGGTGATTCGCGATCCGGTCGAGTACCGCCGCAGGTTTCCCGACAACGCGCAGTGGAACGCCGCCAGCGGCGCCGAGTCCACGGTGAGCTGGCCGCTGACCACCGGGGGCAAGTCCATCGGTGTCTTGGTGTTGACGTGGGACAGCCCTCAACCGCTGGACACCGCCCAACTGGCCTACGCCTCGGCAGTCGCGACCATGATCGGCCAGGCACTGGTTCGGGCCCGCGTGTACGCCGACGAACACGCGCGCGCCGCGGTGCTGCAGGCGGCGGTCCTGCCCACCACACCCGCCGCGATTCCCGGCCTCGACGTCGGGGTGAGTTACGAGCCGGCTGACGACGTTCAGGGACTCGGCGGTGACTGGTACGACGTGTTGGCGGTGCGGGATGGCCTGACCTACATCGCAATCGGAGATGTCGTCGGACACGGTCTGCCCGCAGTGGAGGACATGGCGCAGCTGCGCAGCGCGGGCCGGGCCCTGGCCCTGCAGGGCTTGTCGCCGGCCCGAGTGCTCTCCGAACTCAACGCCTTCACCCGCCACGCCAGCAACGGCAAGTTCGCGACCATGAACGTGGCGCTCTTCAATCCGGTGGACCGATCGCTGTCCTACGCGTCGGCCGGCCATCCGCCGCCATTTCTGCGCCGTACCGCCACGGGGGAGATCCACCGGCTGGCCACCGGCCACGGCCCAGTCCTGGGTCCGGTCGCCGACGTCAGCTATGCCCAGGGCTACGTAAGGGTCGAGCCGGGTGACGTCGTCGTGATGTACACCGACGGACTGATCGAGCGCCGCGGCCAGGACATCGAGACCGGGATGATGCGCGCGCAATCCCTGATCGCGCAGTGGTCCGATGACGTGTCGCTGCCCGCGGCCTGTCGGGCCCTGACTGAGGCGATAGCGCCGGCGCAGCGCAACGACGACGTGTGTGTAATCGCGTTGCGTTTCGGTCAAGCATTTCGACTGAGCGAATGATCCGAAAGCCGAGCGCTGTTCACCAGATCGAGCGTCGCGACGGTGGCCGCCTCCAGGTCGGCAACGTCGTCAGAATCGAAGCTTCCGCATATCCAATCCCAGTGCGCGGCGACCGTGTCACCCGGTCGCGGCGCCGGTGCCAGCGAGGTGCCCCCGCGGCTCCAGCGCACCGACTCGTCGGCGGGGTCGCCCAACCTCAGCGCCCCGCCGTCGAACTGCAGCGGCCGCGAGGTCATGACGACGTGTTCGTCGTCCACGGATATCACTGTGCCCCAGCGAATTCGGCATGCCTGCAGGATCCGCAGCGGGGTGGTCGGGTCGATGTCGAGGAAGCGCACCCAGGGATAGACGGCGAAAACGTGGAAGCTGTGGTTCGCCAGTGCATCTCCGTGCACCGAGTCCAGGACACCGGTGGGCTGGCCGGCGAACGCCGTGCGCAACCGGTGCGCCAGCCTGGCCCCGTCGACAGCGGCCAACTGCGGGCCGCCGATCCAGTAGCTCCGCACGACCGCTGTCTCGAGCGGGTGTCCGGCGCCGACGGCAGCGGCGATCTCTTCGAGGTAGGGCCAGGCGCCGTCGAAAGCAGCTGCGTGTCGGGCAACCTCGGAGTGCTCACCGCCAGGCAGCAGAACCGAGGAGTCGGGCGGACCGCAGTAGCCGAGCTCGTTGGGCGGGAATGCGAAGCGGGCGAACAGCTCCCAGCCCGGCGCTTCGGTGGTCACAGGTCCTCGTCGAGTCCGCTGCCCATCAGTCGCAGCCCGGTCATCGCCGCCTCGGCACCGCGCGCGTCGGTCTTCTCGACGACGAAGCCCATGTGGATGATCACCCAGTCACCCGCGCTGAAGGTCTCGTCGGGCAGCATGCCGATGTTGACCCGGCGCTCCTGCCCGGCGACGTCGACGAGTGCGAGCTGTCCGCCGTAGCCCGCCACCATCGACACAACCCGACCGGGGATACCGAGGCACATCGGCTCACACCTCCCGCGCCGCGGGCCGGCCCCGCAGCAGTGCCACCGCCGCCTGGACCGCGCGCACCGCGGCGGGCAGCGCCGCGCGCAGTGGTGCGCTCAGGCCGATGCCCTCGCCGGTGTCGAGGGCCTCGCATCCGACGACGACCGTCCGCGGCGCGCTGCCGCCGAGCGCGCGCAGGCCGGCGAACACCGCGCCGGGGTCCATTCCGTGCGCATCCAAACCAGCTGTGCCACTGAGCGAGTCGTGATCGGCGTCGAACACGTGCAGCGATCCGGGTGACCCGCGATTGGGCAGGGCATCGACGAGGACCAGCGCCGACCAGTCGTCCAACAGGTCGTAGGCCAGGTGCATGCCGCCGATGCCGTAGTCGACGACCCGAACGCAGTCGTCATCGTCGAAGCGGTGTCCGAGATGACGGATCACCTCGGGGCCGAAACCGTCGTCGCCGAGGAAGATGTTGCCGACGCCGGCGATCAGAATGCGTGTGCTCACCGCTTCCACTACATGTGCCGCATCCGCATGTAGCGCTGAACGTCGGGTATCGAACGGACCCCGATCACCACCCCGGCCAGGACGATCAGCGCCACGAAGATCGTAGCGATCCATCCTATGACGTCCATCTCGAACTCCCTTCCGTGCTCGGCTCGTCGACGCCGAGCGGCTCCACCTCGTCGGGCGCGAAATACAGGTAGCGCCCGTACCACTCGTGCAGGTCGGCCGCCGGATCGTCGTCGACGACCACCGCGACATGGGTGTTGCCGTCGACGTCGGAGTGCACCGCGGCGACCCGCGCGGTGCGGCCGGCGACGAAGATGTCCTGCGCGTCGGCCTGCCGGCGCGGACGCAGCCGCACCCGGCTGCCGCGCGCCACCGTCACCCCGTCGACCGTCACCCCGTCGACGTCTGGGCGCACCGCCTGATCGGCCTCGGGATCCCACCAGTCGACACCCTCGGGCACCTCGGGAACCAGTGCGCTCGCGTGCGGGTCGCGCAGCACACCGTGCAGACGTTGCATCGCCTCGGGTGACATCGCGTCGCAGCGGTCGATGATGGCGGCCGCCAGCGGATCGGTCGCCCGTGCCTGCGCCTTCTCCTCGTCGGTCATCGTGATCACCCGCAGCGTGAGGATCTCGTCGATCTCGGTCGAGTCGTAGAGTGCGCCGTCGCTCTGCTCGGCGACCTCGGGGTGGTCGTAGAGGATGATCGGCGAGACCAGCATGAGGTCGTCCGCGCCGGGCGGTCCGGCCAGCACGGGGAAGCAGCGGTTGTGCTGGCAGCGCGCCACCGCGGCCGCGGCGGCAGGCGGCGGCTCCAGCAGTGAGACGAAACGGCCACCGGCGACGGCGGCGATGACGTGGGTGCCGATCATCGAGATGGCGATCGCCTCGTCCTTGTCCGAGGCGGGCGGCCCGGTGTTGGCGACGGTCAGGCGCACGGCGGCCATCCCGTCGTCGTCTGTGACCTCGACGGTCACCGCGCCGAGCAGCTCTCTGCGGGTCCGTACCAACAGGCCGGCCCCGACTTCCTCGACGTCAACTCCGCCCGGTACCGAGAAGGGCATGGTCCACGAGCGTTGCGGTGCGGACAGATTCATGGGTCCGAGCACGATCTCGCGTTCGACGGCCTCGTCCCACGTCAGCCAGTTGCCCGCGGGGGTGACTAGCTCCTGGACCGCCACCGGACGGCCCTGGGCATCGGCCTTCGCGGCTTGCCGGTGCTGCAATTGCAGGAAACGCACCACGAGCGTGAGCGCTCCGCCGCCCTCGACCAGCAGCCGGGTGTCCAGCGTGCCTTCCTCGCCGAGCCCGGCCTCAGCGGCACCGGGAGGCCCGAGTACGCCGAACTGCCACCGGCACTGGTTCTTTCGGGACGACGCACGGTAGGGGTACAGCAGGTAGCCCTCGTAGAGTACGGCGTCGGCGACCGCACGGGCGTGATCCCAGCCGGCGGTCATCGCTGCTTCCCCGAGGAGCCGTTGGGGCACATCGGCTTCGACGTGGCACCGGCAACCAGCGCACTGACCGCGTCGTCGAGATCGAGCAGGCCGTTTCGGGACTTGAACTCGCTCAGCGCGGCGATGTTGTCGTGGCTCAGCCGCACCCATCCCGAGTTCGGGTAGTGCTGGGCGATCAGTTTCTGCCACACCGAGACCGGCATGTCGTAGGAGTCCTCGCAGTCCCAGGAGACGTGCCGCACCCGAAGGCCGCGCTCCCCGGTGCCGAAAATCGTTCCGCTGAAGAGGAACTGCAACGGGATCGTCCCGTCGCGCAGAGCGTGGAAGTACTTCGCGGCGGCGACCTCGACGTCATAGGTGCATTGCAGGGGCAACGTGGATCGGGTGGTGCCGGTGAAGCCGGGCACCATCGATGTCGCGTGCAGCCACGGAAAGGCCTGCTGGGTAGCCGACCAGCGCTCGCGTGGACCGAACATGTCCAGCAGCCCGGCGGCTTCGTCGTCGGTGTAGGCGCGTCGCAGTGGCTGGATGCGTATCTGACAGCGCAGCGCGATCGCGTGGATGGACTCGCCGGCGGTGCTCGAGATGCCGATGTGCGCCTCCAGAATCGGGGCCACCGCATATCGCTCCGGCGTGACGTCCAGCACGCTGAACGTCACATCCGGCGAAGGTGCGGTCATGACAGCTGCACTACGCTGCGTTCGGCCACGCCGGCGAAGAACCCGTCGATGAAGTCGCGCGCCTGCGCGCCGCCGTCGAATCCCTTCCACAGCAGCCGAAGTCCGCCGACGAACTCGTAGCAGGCGTCGATGGGAACCAGGAAGCATTCAGGCTCCTGCGCTTCCTCGGGCACGCGGACCAACAGGGCTTCGACGTCGTCGGCGAGCAGTCCCACCCGCGGATCACAGCTCGCGGCAGCCCACGCCGCCATGTCGAGCTCGGATTCGGTGGCGCCGGCCGGGCCCGGGTAGAACGCGACGGTGCGGTCCAGCGCGGAGTTGCGGAAGAAGAAGGCGACGCCCACCGGAATCTGCAGCGCCTCCCACTCCCGCCGCCCGAGCCCGAAGTCCGGGAACGACAGGAAGCGATCGGGCACCGCGCGGTAGCGCAGATTCGCGCCGGCGTCGGTGAACAGCAGATAACACGGTCGGCAGACGCACATCAGTTGGCGCGCAGCCACATTCACCACATGCTGATGCTCGTCGGCGATCGGCTCGGCACACATCTCACAGCGCTCACCTGCTGGCGCCGGAGCGGTACGGCCGGTACGGATCCTGGATAGAACCTCGAGAGTGGACGTCATACGGACAGCTCCATCGGTTGGGCCGGCACCGCCATGGACAGCACCCCGTCGCGTGCCAGCACCGGCACCGGCCGCAGGTTGCGGACGGTGCCGCCGATACCGGTGCCGGCGTGCACAGCGTCGAAGCGGGCGTGGCAGCGCGGGCAGCGCAACACCGCGCCCGACAGCGAAGCCCCGGCCAGCGAGTCGGCGCACTCCGGGCATCGGTCGAGGTAGGCCAGCACCGCGTCGCCGACCCGGCACGCGAGTACCACGGTGTCGCCGAGGGCGAATCCGGCCACCTCGCCGGGGGTCAGGTCGTCCAACTCGGGGACCGGGTACCACGTGGTGGGCTCGTGCCTGCCGGCGTGTACTCGCGACATCAGGGAGTCGACCGGGATCACCGATTCCGCCCCGGCGGCAACCGCCTCGACGGAGTCGATCTCCGGCGCGGCGGTACGCACCGCATCCTCGACCGCCAGTTCCAGCGTGACCGCCGAGGACGGACAGCTCTTGCAGCTGCCTGAAAACGACAGCCGCACAACACCGTCGGTGATGTCGAGCAGCCGAACGTCACCGCCGTGGGAGCCGAGGTAGGGCCGCACCCCGTCCAGCGCGCGCGAAACGCGCTCGGTCAGGTCGTGCGGATGCACGCCGTGCACCAGCAGCAGACTGCCGATCAGGTCGTCGGCGGCGAGGCGGTCGGCCAGCGCCGGATCGTCCACCGCCGCCATGACCCTGACCAGGGCGGCCCCGTACAGGTCGACGACTTCACGGACCAACTGCTCGGCGCGGGCCTGCGCGGCGGGGGTGTCGGCCGCGCAGGCCTCGATCAGCGCCTGGATTCGCTCTCCCGCCGAGCGCCAGTGCGAGTCGTCGTAATCGGCGCCGGCCACGGGTCACTCGCCGGTCAGCGACTGGGTGGGGGAGTGCAGCTTGTCCAGCGACTTGCCCTCACCGAGGTACATGTGCACCCCGCACGGCAGGCAGGGGTCGAAACTGCGCACCGTGCGCATGATGTCGATGCCCTTGAAGTTCTCCCGGTCGTTCTCCTCGAAGATCGGCTGGCCCTGCACCGCGTCCTCGTAGGGGCCGGGGGTGCCGTAGCTGTCGCGCGGGTTGGCGTTCCACGGGGTCGGTGGGTACGGGTGGTAGTTGGCGATCTTGCCGTCCCGGATCACCATGTGATGACTGAGCACACCGCGCACCGCCTCGGTGAAGCCGCAGCCGATGCCCTCATCGGGCACCTCGAACTTCTCCCAGGTCTTGGTTCGCCCGGCGCGGATCTCCACCAACGCCTTCTCCGCGAAGTGCAGTGCGCACGCGGCCGCGTAGGCCTGGAAGTAGGTTCGGGCCCGGTTGCGCTCGATGGTGTTGCTGCCGTGGACCGGCACCTTCCACTCCAACTCGACGGGACCCTTGAGCGCGGTCTTGGGCAAGTTGATCTGCACGCTGTTGCCGGTGGCCTTCACGTATCCGACGTCGACCAGTCCGGCCAGGGCGGTGGACCACAGCCGGGCCAGCGGCCCGCCGCCGGTGTCCAGGGCGAGGTGGTCGGTGCCGTCGAACCAGCGCGGCGACATCACCCAGCTGTAGTTGTCGTCGAAGTCGCGCTTCTGCGGCCGCGGGTTGGTGTGCTGATTCCACGGGTGCCGGCGGTCCACCGGGTTGCCCAGCGGATCGGTCTTGACGAACATCTCCTGGTCGGTCCAGTCCTCATAGAAGGAGTGGCCCAACAGGATTCGGATACCGAGATTGATGTCGACCAGCGAGGTGGTGACGAGCTTGCCGTCGACCACCACCCCCGGTGTGACGAACATCCTGCGGCCCCAGTTCTCCATGTCCTTGTAGGCGAAGTTGCAGACTTCGGGATCCTGGAAGGAACCCCAGCAGCCGAGCAGGGTGCGCCGCAGGCCGACCTTCTCGTAGCCCGGCAGCGCCTCGTAGAAGAAGTCGAACAGGTCGTCGTGCATCGGCACGACCTTCTTCATGAACTCGACATAGCGCATCAGCCTTGCCATGTAGTCGGTCATCAGCTGGACGGTCGCCACCGTGCCGATGCCGCCGGGATACAGCGTCGAGGGATGGACGTGTCTGCCCTCCATGAGGCAGAACATCTCCCGGGTGTAGCGGCTGACCTGCAGGGCCTCCCGGTAGAACTCACCGGTGAACGGATTGAGCGCCCGCATGATGTCGGCGACGGTGCGGTAGCCGTGCGCCTCGGCGTGCGGCGCGGCGGTGTTCTCCGCCTTGGCCAGCACGCCCGGGTTGGTCTCGGAGACCATCTTCTCGCAGTAGTCGACCCCGACCAGGTTCTCCTGGAAGATGTTGTGGTCGAACATGTATTCCGCGGCCTCGCCGAGGTTGATCAGCCACTCGCCGAGGTGCGGCGGTTGCACGCCGTAGGCCATGTTCTGCGTGTAGCACGAGCACGTGGCGTGGTTGTCGCCGCAGATGCCGCAGATCCTGCTGGTGATGAAATGCGCGTCGCGGGGGTCCTTGCCCTTCATGAACAGCGAGTAGCCGCGGAAGATCGACGAGGTGCTGTGACACTCGACGACTTCGGAGTTCTCGAAGTCGATCTTGGTGTAGATGCCGAGACTGCCCACGATCCGGGTGATCGGATCCCACGCCATCTCGACGAGGGCTCCGGGTTCGTTCTTGATCTGGGAGGGCTCGGGAATGATCGTCGTCATCGAATGATTCCCTTCGATTGTCCGGCCGGCTACCAGGTGCGCCGTGCGCCGGTGGTGAGTTCCTTGCCTCGGTGCCGCCAGCGCGGCTCCTTGTCGACCGTGCGGCCGGTGATCTGGCGCAGGTTGCGGATCACCGATCCGTACAGTCCGGAGGCGGTGGTGGACAGCTTGCCGCCCGGTGGTTCGTCCATGAACGGCATGAACTTGTCCGGGAATCCCGGCATGGTGCAGCCGATGCAGATGCCGCCGACATTCGGGCAGCCGCCGACTCCGTTGATCCAACCCCGTTTGGGCACATTGCATTTCACGACCGGACCCCAGCAGCCGAGTTTGACGATGCACTTGGGGGATCCATACTCCGTGGCGAAGTCGCCCTGCTCGTAGTACCCGGCACGGTCGCACCCCTCGTGGACGGTTTGGCCGAACAGCCACTGCGGCCGCAGCGCGTCGTCGAGCGGGATCATCGGTGCCTGGCCGGTCGCCATGTAGAGCAGGTAGGTCAGCGTCTCGGACAGATTGTCAGGATGGATCGGGCAGCCCGGGACGCACACGATCGGGATGCCGGCCTTGCTCTTCCAGTCCCAGCCGAGATAGTCGGGAACTCCCATGGCGCCGGTCGGATTGCCCGCCATCGCATGGATGCCGCCGTAGGTGGCGCAGGTGCCCACGGCCACCACCGCGGTGGCCTTCGGCGTCAGCCGGTCGAGCCACTCGCTGGTGGTCATCGGCTGGCCGGTGGCCGGGTTGTTCCCGAACCCGCACCAGTAGCCGTCGTCATGCAGCTGTTCATTGGGAATGGACCCCTCGACCACCAACACGAACGGTTCGAGTTCGCCACGCTCGGCTCGGAAGAACCATTCGAGGAAGTCGTCGGCGCCACCGTTGGGGCCGCACTCGAAATCGATGAGCGGCCAGTGCACCGCGACTTTCGGCAGGCCCGGCAGCGCACCGAGGGCGATTTCCTCGATACTGGGCTGGGTGGCGGCAGTCAACGCCACCGAATCACCGTCGCAACTGAGACCTGCGTTGATCCAGAGAACGTGGATCAGCGTTTCTTCCGCTTTGACTGCTGCTTCCGTTGGCATGTACGCAGCTTCCCGGGACGGAACCACGCCATCCCTGCGCCACCGGAGCCGACCCCCGGCCCACTTGCGCGGCGCTGTTTTTGGGTCTACTCCGGGCCCATGGCGTTGTCAACGCCTGCGGATCGGTTGATCAAACCCGACATCTGACAGCCCGATTCTGATAGACCTGAAGACATCAGGACAGTGTGAAATTGTTTGCGAGCGCGTCAATTTCAGGGTGGCGCGGGTTAAGACGTCGTGCCGGTGAACTTCCGGATCCACTCGAACCAGGCGGTCATGCCTTCGCCGGTACGCGCACTGACCGGCAGGATGGTGGCGGCCGGATTTACCTGGCGCACATGGGCGATGTAGGTGTCGACGTCGGCGTCGAGATGCGGAACCAGATCGATCTTGTTCAGCAGCACCACGTCGACCGAGCGGAACATCACCGGGTACTTCAGCGGCTTGTCCTCGCCCTCGGTCACCGAGTAGACCATCGCCTTGGCGTGCTCGCCCACATCGAACTCCGCCGGGCACACGAGGTTCCCGACGTTCTCGATGATCACCAGATCCAGGGCAGGCAGGTCCAGTCCCTGCAGCGCCCGGTTGACCATGGGGGCATCGAGGTGGCATTCGCCGCCGAAGCCGTTGTTGGTGTTCAGCAGCGAGATCTGCGCGCCGCGGCCACCGAGTCGCGCGGCGTCGATGTCGGTGGCGATGTCACCTTCGATCACCCCGATCGCGACATCGCCGGCCAATTCGTCGAGGGTCGCGGCGAGCACCGTGGTCTTGCCCGAGCCCGGTGAGCTCATCAGGTTCAGTGCGCGGATCCCGTTGGTCTCGAAGGCCGCACGGTTGATGTCGGCGCGGGTGTCGTTCTCGGCGAAGATCGACTCCAGCACCTCGACGCGCTGCGAGCCGGTGTCGTAACCGCTGTGGTCGCCGTGGTCGTGATCGTGCGAATGGTCGTGATCACCGTGGTCGTGGTCGTGCACGGTGCCGTCGTCGTGACGGTGAAATCGACCCATGATGAGGACCTTTCGCTGTTGACTCAGGACACTTCCAGGGAGGTGACCAGGAACTCGTTGCCGCGCACAACCTCCACATCGGCGCTCTCGCACTGCGGGCAGCACACCGACCACCGGGACGCGATCTCGGACTGCTGCCCGCAACTGCGGCAGCGCACCTCGGCCGACACCAGCTCGAGTTCCAGCTCGGCCTCGGGCATGTTCTCGTGCTCGCGGACGATGGTCCAGCAGAACGACAGCGAGTCCGGCACCACCTGCCGCAGCGCACCGACCTGCACACGCACCACGTCTACCCGCCTGCCTTCGGCGTACGGCCTGACCACCCCGGCGATGGCCTGGCACAGCGACAACTCATGCACCGTCGCCCACCAGCCCTTTCTCCCTTTTCGACCGGGATCGCGCCGGCCTGCACCCTACAGCGCGGCGCACGACGCCTCGGCATGATTCCCGCCGGAAAAGCGCAGAGTTTCGGTGCGAAATCGTGATTGTGGTCAATGCGGTGCCGGACTAGCGTGGTTGCCACCTACCCGCGCGGACAGCCCACCGCCACGGGTGGCTTCGTCTTCGCTCAGGAGGTTCATGAGCACCTTTCTACCCCTGCGCCCGGCGGGCTGAGGCGAGGGTGACCCGATGAACGTGCGGGTGCGCCTCCACATCACCGGTGTGGTGCAGGGCGTCGGTTTCCGCCCGGCGGTCGCGCGGACAGCCGCCGAGCACGGACTCGGCGGCTTCGTCTACAACGACGCCGGGTCGGTGCATGCCGAGTTGGAGGGGCCTGCGCACGACGTCGACGCGGCGGTGGCGGCCATCGGGCATCGCCCGCCACCGATGGCCCGTATCGACACTCTGCGAGCGGTTCCCCTTGAACCCAAGGGCGACAGGACTTTTCAGATCATCGGCAGCCAAAGCGGCGACGACTCGCGCACCCTCGTGCCGCCCGACATCGCGATCTGCGCGGACTGCCTGGCTGAGATGCGTGACCCGGCCGACCGCCGGTACGGGCACCCGTTCATCACGTGCACCAACTGCGGGCCGCGCTACACCGTCATCACCGACCTGCCCTACGACCGGCCGATGACCACCATGGCCGGCTTCCCGATGTGCGCGGCGTGTGCCACCGAGTACCACGACCCACTCGACCGCCGCTTCCACGCGCAGACCGTCGCGTGCCCCGACTGCGGACCCCGGCTGGCCTGGCGGCCCGCAGCGGGTAGTCCCGGCTCGGACGACCCGATCAAGGCGGCCGTCGCCGCCCTGATGGCCGGGCGCATCGTGGCGATCAAGGGCATCGGGGGCTTCCACCTGGCGTGCCGCGCCGACAACCCCGCCGTGGTCGCCGAGCTCCGCCGACGCAAGACCCGGCCGGCCAAGCCCTTCGCCGTGATGGTCGCGGACCTGGCCGCCGCGGTGCAGATCGCCGAGATCGACGATGCGGCCGCCGCCGCGCTGAGCTCGCCGGCCGCGCCGATCGTCCTGGTGCCCCGCCGGGCCGGGGCGCTCGCGGACGAGGTCGCGCCCGGTCTGGCCGACCTGGGCGTGATGCTGGCCTACTCGCCGGTGCATCACCAGCTCTTCGACCGGCTCGCCGGAGCCGCTGGGCCGGCGACATCGGGCACCGTGACGGCGCTGGTGATGACCTCGGCCAACCAGGGCGGGTCGCCGATCGTCTTCCGCGATGAGGACCTGACCTGGATCGAGGGCCTGGCCGACGCCGTGCTCACCCACGACCGGCCCATCCACGTGCCGTGCGAGGACTCCGTCGTCACCATCGACGACCAGGGCGAGCAACTGCCGTTGCGCCGCTCCCGCGGATACGCTCCGCTGCCGGTCTCGGTACCGGGCACACGAACGGACCGCGTCGTCCTGGCCACCGGTGGCGACCTGAAGACCACGTTCTGCCTGATGGGCGGCTCGAACAATCGGGCGGGGCACGCGCACATGTCCTCGCACCTGGGCGACATGGCCGACCCGCGCACCCAGCATTGCTTCGAGTCGGCGCTGGAGCACCTGGCGTTCATGACCGACCGCCGCCCGCAGGCCATCGCCCACGACCTGCACCCCGGCTATGCCACCACCGCCTGGGCCCGCCGGTACGCGGCCGGGCGGCCCGTCATCGCCGTCCAGCACCACCATGCGCACGCGGTGTCCCTGCTGGCCGAACACCGCCGGCTGGACACCCCGGTCATCGCGGTCACCTATGACGGCACCGGCTACGGCACCGACGGCACCATCTGGGGCGGTGAGTTGCTGGCGCTGACCGACCCCGCCCGGTTCACCCGGGTCGGCCACCTGCTCCCGTTCGCGCTCCCCGGCGGCGACGGCGCGGTCCGCCAACCCGCCCGCATCGCGCTGGACCTGCTGAGCCGGGCCGGCGTGGCGTGGACCGACGACCTGCCGTCGGTGGCCGCGCTCGACGAGAACTCGCTGCACATCCTGCGCCAGCAGATCCCGCGCGGGCTGGGTTGCGCGCTGACCACCAGCATGGGCCGGCTGTTCGACGCGGTGGCCAGCCTGCTGGGCGTCTGTCAGCAGGTCACCTACGAGGGTCAGGCCGCCATCGAGCTCGAGCACCTGGCCCGGCGCGGCCGGCCGGCGGACCTCGACTTCACGGTCGCCGACGGAGTCCTCGATCCCGCGCCGGTGATCGCCGGGGTCGCCGCCGGGCTGCGCGCCGGCACCGCCCGCGAGGACCTGGCCGCCGGGTTCCACCAGGCGGTGATCCGCGCGACGGCGGCGGCTGCCGCGGCGTGCGCGCGGGCGGCCGGTATCTCGGTGATCGGGCTGACCGGCGGAGTGTTCGCCAATCGTCTTCTGCTGCAAGGTCTTCGAAGCGCCCTGACGATAAGCGGGTTCGAGGTCCTCAGTCACCGTATTGTGCCCTGTAACGACGGAGGTCTGGCGCTCGGCCAGGCCACCATCGCCGCTGCGATGCTGAGCAACGCGGACGCGGCGGCTGTACCGGAAAGGAACGGCATATGTGCCTCGGAATCCCCGGCAAAGTGATCAAGATCTGGGATGAGTCGGGTACCCGGATGTCCACCGTCGACTTCGGTGGCACCACCAAGACGGTCTGCCTGGCGTACCTGCCCGACATGGAGATCGGCGAGTACACGATCGTCCATGCGGGTTTCGCCATCACCCGGCTCGACGAGGCGTCGGCCAACGAGACGCTGAAGATGTTCGAAGACCTCGGCATCCTCGAGGAGGAGCTCAACGGTGTCGAGGGTCAGGGTAGGAGGGAGCCGGCATGAAGTACCTAGACGAGTTCCGCGACCCCGTCGCAGCCAAGACGCTGGTGGACAGGATCCGTCAGCGCGCGACCCGGACCTGGACTGTCATGGAAGTCTGTGGGGGACAGACACATTCGATCATCCGCAACGGCATCGATCAGCTGCTCGACGGCGCTGTGGAGTTCATCCACGGCCCGGGCTGCCCGGTGTGCGTGACACCGCTGGAGATGATCGACCGCGGGTTGGAGATCGCCTCCCGCGACGACGTCATCTTCTGCTCGTTCGGCGACATGCTGCGGGTGCCCGGCAGCCACCAGGACCTGTTCAGTGTGCGGGCCCGCGGCGGCGACGTGCGCATCGTGTACTCGCCGCTGGACGCCACCAGGGTGGCCGCGGAGAACCCCGACAAGGAGGTGGTGTTCTTCGGCGTCGGCTTCGAGACCACCGCGCCGGCCAACGCGATGTCGGTGCTGCACGCCCAGCGGCTGGGCCTGACCAACTTCTCGGTGCTGGTCTCCCACGTCCTGGTGCCGCCGGCGATGACCGCGATCCTGAGTTCGCCCACCAACCGGGTGCAGGGCTTCCTGGCCGCCGGGCACGTGTGCACCGTCATGGGCACCTCGGAGTACGGGCCCCTGGTGGAGAAGTTCGGCGTGCCCATCGTGGTCACCGGCTTCGAGCCGCTGGACCTGCTCGAGGGCGTCCGTCAGGTCGTCGACCTGCTGGAGTCCGGCAAGGCCGAACTGCGCAACGCCTACCCGCGGGCGGTCAACGACGCCGGCAACACCGTGGCCCAGCAGGCCCTCGCCGACGTGTTCAGCGTGACCGACCGGCAGTGGCGCGGTATCGGCATGATCCCGAAGTCGGGCTGGACGCTGTCGCCGCGGTACGCCGAGTTCGACGCCGAGCGCAAGTTCGGGGTCGGCCACCTGCAGGTGCAGGAATCGGCGGAATGCCACGCCGGCGAGGTCTTGCAGGGCCTGCTCAAACCCAACCAGTGCCCGGCCTTCGGCACGACCTGCACGCCGCGCACCCCGTTGGGCGCCACCATGGTGTCCAGCGAGGGCGCATGTGCGGCCTACTACCAGTTCCGGCGGCTGGAAGCCGGAGCCGCTCCGGCGTCGACATCGGCCACGGCGGCGCATGTCTGAGGACCCCATCACCGCGATCGACCCGTCGGACTGGGTGTGCCCCCTGCCACTGCGCGAGACCAAGCGCATCGTGATCGGCCACGGCGGGGGAGGCATCCTCTCCGAGGAACTGATCGAAAACCTGTTCCTGCCCGCGTTCGGCTCGGCGGGCGGCGCGGCCCGCGACTCGGCACTGCTCGACGTCGCCGGCGGACGCATCGCGCTGACCACCGACTCCTACGTCGTCAACCCGTTGTTCTTCCCGGGCGGCAACATCGGTGATCTGGCGATCAACGGCACCATCAACGATCTGGCGATGAGCGGCGCGCAGCCGCTGGGGCTGACGGCCGGGTTCATCATCGAGGAAGGCCTCGAACTCGAGGTGCTCGGAGCCGTCGCGCAGACGATGGGCAAGGCCGCCGCCCGGGCCGGCGTGGGCATCGTCACCGGTGACACCAAGGTGGTCGGAAAGGGCGGTGCCGACGGGCTTTTCATCAACACCGCCGGCGTCGGCGTCGTGCCCGACCGGCTGCGCATCGGACCCGAGCAGGCCCGCCCCGGTGATCACGTCATCATTTCGGGCAACATCGGCGAGCACGGCGTGGCGATCATGAGCGTGCGCGAGGGTATCGACTTCGGCACCACGGTGATCACCGACAGCGCGCCACTGCACCGCCTGGTGGCCGCGATGCTCGCAGCGGTCGACGACCCCAACGTCGTGCACACCCTGCGCGACCCCACCCGCGGCGGACTGGTCGCGTCGACGGTCGAGATCGCCCGCAGCGCGGGCATCGGCGTCGAACTCGACGAGGCACGGATTCCGGTGCCCGACACGGTTGCCTCGGCGTGCAGCTTCCTGGGTCTGGACCCGCTGCAGGTCGCCAACGAGGGCAAGCTGGTGGCGTTCGTCGATCCCGCGCACAGCGAGGCGGTTCTGGCCGCGATGCGTTCGCGGCCGGAAGGCGCCGGTGCGGTGATCATCGGCCGCGCGGTGGCGGAGCACCCCGGAATGGTGGTCGGGCGCACGCCGTTCGGCACCACCCGCGTCATCGAACGTGAATTGGGTGAACAACTTCCGCGGATCTGCTGACCGGTGACCAACACCGCTGACCGCACGGCCGAGCTTCCCGGGACCCTCGACGACGCCGCCGTGGCGGCCCTGACGAACTGGGTGCGCGGCCAGGGTCTGGGCTCGACGGTCGCCGATGTCGAACCGCTGGCCGGCGGGACGCAGAATGTCGTCGTGCGGCTGCGTGTCGACGACCGCCGGCTGGTGCTACGACGGCCGCCGCCGCATCCCCGGGCCAACAGCAACCGCACCATGCAGCGCGAGATCGCGGCGCTGCGCACCCTGGCCGGCAGTGGCGTGCCCCATCCCGGGTTCGTGGCAGGGTGCGAAGACCTCGAGGTGCTCGGCGTCGTCTTCTACCTGATGGAGGACGTCGACGGGTTCAACCCGGGTACCGACGTCACCCCGGCCTATGCGAACGATCCCGCCATCCGGCACCAGGTCGGCATCAACTACGCCGCCGACCTGGCCCGGCTCGGCAACGTCCCGTGGCGGGGGCACCCGCTGGAGGCGTTACAGCGCCCGGGATCCTTTCTGGCGCGCCAGGTTCCGGGTTTTCTGGCTCTGCTGGAGAGCTACCGCCACCACAACTACCACCCGGAGACACTCGACGTCGGCCGACTCGCCCGTTGGCTCGAGGACCACCGCCCGCCGGACACCGAGCCCGCCATCATGCACGGCGATGCGCACCTGAACAACGTCCTGCTGCGGCGGGACCTCCCCGAAGTCGCGGCGTTCATCGACTGGGAGATGTGCACCGTCGGCGACCCCCTGCTGGACCTCGGCTGGATTCTGGTGTGCTGGCCCGACGACCCCGATCCGATCAACGCCGGACGCGAACTGGCCGCCCTTGGCGGACTGCCGAGCCGCGCCGAATTGTTGGCGGCTTACGCAGATGCGGGCGGAAGGTCCGCCGAGCACCTCGACTGGTACGTCGCGATGGCCTGCTTCAAACTCGCGATCGTCATCGAGGGCACCTACTCGCGGTTCCTGGCCGGTCAGGCCCACCGGGAATCCGGTGAGCGGCTGCATGATTCGGCCCGCCGGCTGATCAGCCTGGGCGAGCGGGTCGCCGCCGGGGACAACCCGTTCACCTGACCCGCGAGCAGACGCAAAGGTCCCGTCCCGCACGGCGTGTCGGGGACCTTTGCGTCTGCTCGGCAGTATCGGTGCGCTACTTCTTCTTGCCGACCAGTGCGTCCACCGGGTCCGGCGCACCCTCGCGGTCCTTGACCACGCGGTAGGCCAGGTAGCCGACGACGAGGGTGGCCGCGGTGAAGATCAGCGCGAAGTACTGCAGGATCACCGAGTCACCCGTCGGGTTGTAGACCTCCGGGCGGGGCCAGCCGATGTTGATCACCAGCAGGCCGCCCATCACGACGGCGATCAGGTTCACCGGCACGCCCCACTTGCCGAGGTCCATCACCGGCGGACCGTAGGACAGGCTGGTGCCGCGTAACCGGTGGATGAGCGCCGGCACGGTCACCATCAGGTAGGCCAGATAAACGATCACCACCGACACCGACGCGATCGCGGCGAACACGCTGGCCTGGCCGAGGTTGACCAACAGCACCAGGATCGCCAGCAGGCTCACCGCGATACCGGTGATCACCGGTGTGCCGGTGCGCTTGTTGACCTTGGCCAGGAACTTGCCGAACGGCAGCCGGTTGTCGCGGGCCATCGAGAACATCACCCGCGACGCCGAGGCCTGGATGGCCAGGGTGGCCGAGAACATCGCCACCGCAACCAGAGCCAGCAGGGTCTTGCCCAGCCAGGTGTCGAGCTGGCTCTGGATCACCCACGCCATGCCGCCGTTGGCCAGGTCATCGCCAAGCGATGGCGCTGACATCAACGCCGCGAGGATCATCAGCCCGCCGCCGACGAACGACACCAGCAGTGCGTTGACGATCGCCTTGGGGGCGGTGCGGCGCGGATCCCGGGTTTCCTCGGAAAGCTCTGCGGCGCTGTCGAATCCGTACATCACGTAGGCGGCCATCAGCATCGAGGCCAGGAACGCGGGCAGGTAGTGGATGCCGCTGCCGTGGCCGCCGGTGTCCAAGACGGCCTTGGCGGGGTTGCGCTCGGCGGTGAAGAACATCGCGACGATGATCAGGATCACGCCGATGATCTCGATCGTCACCCCGGTCACGGTGATGCGGGCCATGAACCGCACCCCGGCGGCACTGATGATGGTGCACAGCACGATGGTGATGCTGCCCAGGATGATGCCGTTGCTGGCACCGTCGACCGACAGCGGATCCATGTTGTCGCCGACGAGCTGGAAGCCGCTCCAGATCGGGGGGAGCACGGTCTGCATGGCGATGGCCAGCGCGGCGATGCTGACGATGTAGCCGATCAGCATGAACCAGCCGGCGAACCAGCCCACCGCGTTGCCGGCCAACCGGCGAGACCACTGGTAGATCGCCCCGGCGACGGGAAACTTGCCGGACAGTTCGGCGAAGACCAGACACACGCAGAACTGGCAGAGGAACACGATGGGCCAGGTGAAGAAGAACGCCGGGCCGCCGAGGGCGAAGCCCAGCGGGAAGAAGGCGAAGACCGTGGTCAGGATCGAGACGAAGGAGAATCCGGAGGCGAAGGCGGCGTAGCCGCCGATGCCGCGGTGCAGTTCCTGGGTGTAGCCCAGTTCGGCGAGGGTGTCTGCGTCCTCCTGGGACGAGATCGCCGGATCAAAGGTGGCGGTCATTGGCGCGTACTCCTGAGGTGAGGAACGGCCGGATCGCCATTGACCCGGGTCATAACTGTCGTATGACAGAAATTAGGGCACCCAGTTGTTGTCGCGGTTTCCGCCATGTCACATCTGTGTGACCACGCCAACGGCGCACGGGGCGGGCGCAGGCAGGCGACAATCGACGTCATGATCGACCCGCAGTCCAGTCGTGGCCTCATGGCGACCATCGCCGACATCGATGCCGCCGGCGACGAGGCGATGTTGCGCGCTGCGGTCAAGCGGGCCCAGCAGGCGGTGGCCGCCGAACTGGGCGGGCACACGCCGACGCCGACGCTGGCCGCGGCGTGGTCGGAAGCGATGCGGACCACGGTGGCGACCACGGCACGACTGGTGGCGACGGCGGCGGCAGGAACCGCCCGGCCGCGCTGGACATGGTTCGTCTCCGGCAGCGTCGGGCGCGGCGAGGCCGTCCCGGGCTCGGATGTGGAGACGCTGGTCGCGTTGGCCGACGACGTCGACGACCAGGGCAAGACCCTCGCCCTGACGCTGGCCGCCGAGGTGCACGCGCTGCTCGAGGCGTGCGGACTGCCGCTGGACGACAACGGTGTGCTGGCCAGCCGGCTTCGGTTCTGCCGTCGCGACGTCAGCTGGGCTGACGGCATCGAACGCTGGGCGGCCCAGCCCGACCAGGACCGCGGCGTGGTGATGCTGGGCCTGCTGGCCGATGCCTGGAGCGTCACCGAGGTCGAGCGCCGCGAACGGTTGCGACCGCACGTCCTGGCCGCCGTCGGACGACATCCGATCGCGCGCAAGTCGATGCTGCAGGACGCCACCTGGGTGCGGGCGTCCATCCCGTCGCGGCTGCGCATCTTCGCCACTCAGGTGGACCGGGCCGACCTCAAGTCGGCGGTGATCGACCCCATCGTCAAGATCGCCCGCTGGGGTGCGCTGTCGGCGGGATCGGAAGCGCTGACGACGATGCAGCGCCTCAACGACGCCGCCGCCGCGTCGGTGATCGACAACGACGACGCGTCGAGCCTGCAGGACTGCTATGTCGCGCTGTCCCGGATCCGGTGGCGACTGCGAACCGAGCCGTGGCTGTCCGGTCAGCGGGTCGATGACGTCGTGTCGATGTCGGATCTGGCGCCGCAGGAGCGTGCCACCCTGCGCTCGATCGCGAGAGAGGTCAACGGCGTTCGCCGCAAGCTCGAGTTCCTGTCCTCGATGCCGAACTGAATGCACCCGCGCGATCGACTACCGCCGGGACTGCGGCACGGTATCGACCAGACCGTTGCCGCGCAGCGCCTCGAGGGCTGGCGGCCGACTGAACGCCATCTGCACGCGCTGACCGAATTGCTCAGCGGGGAAAGCACATTCGCCGAATACCTCGCCGAACACCGAGAGCTCGTGCCGCCGCCGGCGCCACGCAGGCGGACCCTGCGCCGCAAGCGGCCCTACCTCATCCCCGGAACCACCACGCTGCGCAACAACTTCGGCACCGAATCCGCCGAGGTGCTCGCCCAACTCGAGTTCGTCGCGACCGCCGGGCGCACCGCGCAGTGGCACCACCGACTCGCCGGCGGGGCCGCGACGGTCGACGACCTCGACGTTTGCGCCCTGCACCAGCATGTCTTCGCCGACGTCTACTCGTGGGCGGGGCGGTTGCGGATCACCGAACTACGCCGCGGCGACACCGTTTTCGCCTGGCAGGCCGATCTGGCCGGTGCGGTCGCCGAACTCGACGCCAGGGCACGGGCCGTACCCGGCCAGCTGCCCGCCGGCGACACCGCGCGGCTCGCGTTCGAGTTCGCGCGGTGGTACGCCGATTACAACCAGGTTCATCCGTTCCGGGAGGGCAACGGCCGCACCGGAACCCTGCTGTTGCACACGCTGGCCGCGCTGTGCGGGCACCGGCTCGACCTGACCGACGTCAGCCGCGCGCAGTGGTACGCGGCCTCGCGCGACAGCATGCCCTACCGGCGCGGGGGAGCAGCCAACCACCGGCCGTTCCTGCCGCTGTTCATCAGCGCGCTCTCGATGGCCGAATGAGGCTCTGCACCAGGCAGGCTCAGCGGCGCGCGGCGCCCTGTCCGTTACAGGTGCACCACTGAGCCGGCGGCACGGAGCGCTGGACATCGGCGATGTGCTCGCCGCAGCCGGCCCAGGTGGTCTTGTGGCACTGCGGGCATTCAACGGGGTAGCACATGATCTCTATCTCTCCTCGTGACAGTTAGGCGCGGGCGGCAATGGTGGCGCGAACCTCGTCCATGTCCAGTTCCCTGACCTTAGTGATCAGCTCCTCGTCGACGATCGTCGACTCGAAGTCGTCGGCGGTGACGATGACGGTGCTCACGGTGATGTCCTTTCGCGTGGGTGCGACATCGTCGACAAATATACCCCATTGGGTATACCTCGGGGCCCGGGCATTAAACGTCGGGTCGTGTTGTTATACCCCCGCGGGTAAGCTTGACAAATACACCTGAGGAGGTCTCCCAATGGTTGGTGACGAAGACGCCATCGCCGCGGTGCTCAACCGCCTTCGCCGGGCGCAGGGCCAGCTCGCCGGCGTGATCTCGATGATCGAGCAGGGCCGCGACTGCAAGGACGTGGTGACCCAACTCGCCGCCGTGTCACGGGCCCTGGACCGAGCCGGCTTCAAGATCGTGGCCACCGGACTGCGAGAGTGCGTCGCCGGTGCATCAGCCGACGGCGGCAAGCCGATGAACGAGGCGGAGCTCGAGAAGCTGTTCCTCGCTCTCGCCTGACAACCCAAGGGAGTGAGCATGAGCATCGCGCTGTCCACCACGCTGCGCGCATCCTTCGACGACGCGGTCACCCGGACCCGGGAAGCGTTGGCGGAGCAGGGTTTCGGTGTGCTCACCGAGATCGACATGAAGGCGACGCTGAGCAAGAAGCTCGGCGAGTCGGCCGGCGATGAGCTCGGTGACTACGTCATCCTCGGTGCCTGCAACCCGCCGTTGGCCCAGCGCGCGGTCAACATCGACCGTCAGATCGGGCTGCTGCTGCCGTGCAACGTCGTCGTGCGCCGCGACCCCGACGACACGACCGTGCACATCGAGGCGATGAACCCGCAGTTGCTCGTGCAGGTCACCGGCGATGACAAGCTGCGCCCCGTCGCCGACGAGGTGACCGTCAAACTGCAGACGGCCATCGACTCCCTGGGCGGCTGAACAAGTCGTTTGCGCCGCCTCTGAGGCGGGGACTACCATCGCGGCCGTGCGTAACGCGCGTCTCGTAGTAGCAGCCCACAGCGGGGTCTGATCCGAACCGACCCCCCGCTGTGGGTCGGAGCTGCTACGACGTCGGTCACCTTCGTACTACGGAAAAGACCGAACCCATGAACCACCGCATCACCGATCAGCGTGAACCGTCACCGCGGTTCGGCGCGCCGCTGCCCAAAGGCCTGCGCGACGATGCCCAGGCCATGTCGTGGAGCGCCTTCACCGCCAGGTACAGCCCCAGCGGGGGACCGCTTCGGCTCGGCGGCTGGGCGTGCGAGGACGCGGACCGGCCGGCCACCCGGCTCGGGGCCCAGGCCCGCAACTTCCGGGCCACGCTCGCGCTGGGCGACCGCACCGAAACCATCACCGCACAGGCCAGTGGGCCGGTGGCCGCGCTGACCGCGATGCTGCACGACCGGGGCATCGGCGTGGAGATGACCGGCTTTCACCAACTGCGCTCCGGCGACCACACCGCGACCTTTGTCCGCGGCGGCGACGGCCACCGCGACCAGTGGGCGATGGGCTGGGCGCAGGACGCCACCGAGTCGGCGCTGTTCGCCGTCATCGCCTGCGCCAACCGCCTGCTGCTGAGCGCCTCGGGCTGATCAGCGCAGCGGGCGCAACACGATCGGCATGCCGTCGATCGGCACCGGCATACCCGCGTAGTCGTAGCGCGCGCGATAGCCCGGATGGGGCAGCTCGAGCCGGTACTTGCGCAGCAGCCGGTGCATCACGGTCTTGATCTCCAGCTGTCCGAACACCATGCCGATGCACTTGTGCGCGCCGCCGCCGAACGGGGCGAAGGCGTAGCGGTGCCGTTTGTGTTCGGCGCGCGGCTCGGCGAAGCGGTCCGGATCGAACTTCTCCGGATCGGTCCACAGCTCCGGTAGCCGGTGGTTGAGACCGGGCCAGAGGTTGACGTTAGTGCCCGCCGGGATGAAGTACCCCAGCAGCTCGGTGTCGCGGACGGCCTGGCGGATGTTGAACGGCAGCGGGGTGACCATGCGCAGCGACTCGTTGATCACCAGGTCGAGCGTCTCCAGCTTCTCCAGAGCGTCGATGTCCAACGGTCCGTCACCCAGCCGGGCCGACTCGTCGCGGCAGCGGTCCTGCCAATCCTGGTTCGCGGCAAGCTGATTGGCCATCGTCGTCAGCGTCGAGGTCGAGGTGTCGTGAGCCGCCATCATGAGGAAGATCATGTGGTTGACGATGTCGGCGTCGGTGAAGCTGTTGCCGTCCTC
The DNA here is from genome assembly GCA_963716465.1 of uncultured Actinomycetota bacterium. Lineage (GTDB taxonomy): Bacteria > Actinomycetota > Actinomycetes > Mycobacteriales > Mycobacteriaceae > Mycobacterium. The sequence continues at coordinate 176,949 of CAVQTS010000027.1, read as the reverse complement.
GTCGGTGGTGTGGCACAGCACGGTCAGCATGTCGGTGCCGCCGGCCTCGCGGCGCTCCTTGACGCGCTCGGTGAAGTAGCTCTCGAGCACCTGGCGGGCCTGCAGGCCGCGCCACCACTTGAACGGCGGGACCGCGGTGCGGATGATCGCGCCGCCCGATCGCGTCGTGGTGGTGAACGCCTGGTTGATGCGGGTCACCAGCTCGTGGTCGGTGCCGGGTTCGTGACCCATGAAGACCACCGAGGCGATGTCGAGCGTCAGTTCCTTGATCGCCGGATGGAACAGGAAGCGCGCGTCGTTGGTGGCCCAGTCGTTGGCGACGACCTTCGAGGCCACCCGGTCGATGTGCTCGACGTAGCCGGACAGTCGGCTGCGGGTGAAGGCCTCCTGCATGATCCGGCGGTGATACATGTGCTCGTCGAAGTCGAGCAACATCAGGCCGCGGTTGAAGAACGGGCCGATGACCGGCTGCCAGCCCTTCTGGCAGTAGTCCTTGTTCTTGTTCGAGAACACCGCCTGGGTGGCGTCGGGTCCCAGTGCGGCGATGGCGGACAGCGCCGGTGTCTTGGCGAAATGCAGCGGGCCGTGCTTGCGGTACACCTCCAGCAGAAAGTCCGGACCGTTGCGGAAGGTCTCGATCAGGTGGCCCACCACCGGCAGTCCGGAGTCGCCCAGCACCGGCTTGAGACCGCTGCCGGGCGGCGGGTCGGCCATCACGAACTGCGGCCAGTCCCGCTCGCGCAGCCGTTTGTCCAGCACTCCCATCCCCGGGATCGTGTTCATCGTCGGGGTGAACCGGCGGCGAGCCTGATCGAGCAGGTATTGAGGGGTACTGATCGAGGCCATCAACGCTCCTGGGCAACGGGGACGGGCGGAACGGGCGCAGCGGACCGGCGTCTGCCGGTACCTCAGGTATCACCATCCTCATCATGACTGTTGACGCGTGTCAAGTTTCACTTCGGCCCGGGCGTGGTGCAAGGTGAACGGGTGACCGCGCAACAGGACTCCGTGGAGGCGCCCCGCCGCCGCGGGGACAAGCAGCGGCATGCGATCGTGCAGGCCGTCCGCGAGTTGCTCGAGGAGAAACCCTTCTCCGAGCTGTCGGTCAGCATGATCAGCGACCGGGCCGGTGTGGCCCGGTCGGGCTTCTACTTCTACTTCGACTCGAAGTACGCCGTGCTGGCCCACCTCATCGGGGAAGCCAACCAGGAACTCGAAGAACTCACCCACTCGTTCGCCCCCCGCGGCCCGGAGGAAACCCCGACGGCCTTCGCCGAGCGGATGGTGCGCAGCGCGGCGGCGGTGTACGCGCACAACGATCCGGTGATGTCGGCCTGCAACGCCGCCCGGCACACCGACGCGGAGATCCGGGAGATTCTCGACGGGTTCAACGAGGCCGTCGTCGCCCAGATCGTGCCGATCGTCGAGGCCGAGATCCGCAACGGGACGGCCGACCCGATCACCGACGACATCTACGGGCTCGTCCGGACCCTGGCGGCGACCACCGCCTTCACCTTGTCCGGCGAGTCGGCCTTCCTGGGCCCCGGCCACGACATGGACGCCGCGGTGCGGATCCTGGAGAAGCTGTGGCTGCGCGCGCTGTGGGGCGGACGGATCGGCGGCTGAGCAGATGACCGGCAGCAGCTTCGCGGGCAAGAGGGTGTTCGTCACCGGCGCGGCCAGCGGGATCGGCCGGGCCACCGCGCTACGCCTGGCTCGCCAGGGCGCCGAGCTCTACCTCACCGACGTCAACCCCGACGGGCTGGAACGGACCGTCGCCGACGCCCGCGCGCTGGGCGCCGACGTGCCCGAACACCGGGCGCTGGACATCTCCGACTACGACGCGGTAGCGCGGTTCGCCGCCGACATCCACACCCACCACCCGGCGATGGACGTCGTGATGAACATTGCCGGCATCTCGGCCTGGGGCACCGTCGAGCACCTGACCCACCAGCACTGGCGGTCGATGATCGACGTCAACCTGATGGGCCCCATCCACGTCATCGAGACCTTCCTGCCGCCGATGGTCGCCGCCGGCCGCGGCGGTCAACTGGTCAACGTCTCGTCAGCCGCCGGCCTGGTGGCCCTGCCGTGGCACGCCGCCTACAGCGCCAGCAAGTTCGGGCTGCGCGGGCTGTCGGAGGTGCTGCGGTTCGACCTTGCGCGACACGACATCGGTGTGTCGGTGGTGGTGCCCGGCGCGGTCAACACGCCACTGGTCGATACCGTGCACATCGCCGGCGTGGACCGCGAGCACCCGAAGGTGCAGCGCCTGGTGGGCCTGTTCAGCGGCCACGCGCTCGCGCCGGAGACGGTCGCCGACCGGATTCTGGCTGGGGTCGTCAAGAACCGATTCCTGATCTTCACCTCGATCGACATTCGCGCGCTGTATGCGTTCAAGCGGCTGGCGTGGTGGCCCTACAGCGCGGTGATGACCCGGGTCAACGTGGTGTTCACCCGGGCGCTGCGGCCCCGCGGGGCGCCGTCGCTGCCGCCGGCCTGATCCGACGCCTCGACCGTGGGCCTCCCACAGCCGATTTGCTGATTCTGGATGCAGGCCCCCAGTTCGAGGGCCGAATGTCATTGTGGCGGTGCGAGTTCGAGTCGCACCCCGAGCAGGCGAACCGGCCGGTCGAGGTCGAACAGGTCGAGTACGCGCAGCGCGGCCGCGCAGATCTCGTCGGCGTCGACACTGGGCCGATCGAGCTTGCGGATCTTGGTGCGGGTGTGGAACGTGTTGGTCCGCACGGTGACCGCCACGCGGATCACGACCCGCGACTGCGCCATCACGTCGGCTAGGGCCTGTCGCGCCAGATCGACGACGGCGCCGTCCATCTCGGTGCGCTCGGTCAGGTCGCGCGGGAAGGTGACCACGTGGCTGCGCGAACGCGGAATCCACGGTTCGGCGCTGACCGTCGAGTCCCCGCCGCCCTTGGCCAGCAGCAGCAGCCACAGGCCGGTTCGCGCGCCGAACGTCGCGGTGAGCTGCTCGGCATCGGCGTGAGCCAGCTGCCAGACGGTCGTAATACCCAGTCCAGCAAGCTTTTTGGCGGTCTTCGGCCCGATACCCCACAGCGCGTCGACAGATCGCTCACCCATGACCTCCATCCAGTTCGCCTCGGTGAGGATGTAGATGCCGTCGGGTTTGCCGAAGCCGGTGGCGACCTTGGCGCGCTGCTTGTTGTCGCTGATGCCCACCGAGCAGACCAGCCCGGTCTCGGCGGCGATCTGGGCGCGGATCGTCTCGGCCAGCGCCGCCGGGTCGGCCACGTGGGCACCGACATAGGCCTCGTCCCAGCCCCAGACCTCCACGGGGTGACCGAGATCGCGCAGCACACCCATCACCTGATCGGAGGCCTCGTCGTAGGCGGCCGGGTCCGAGGGCAGGAACGTCGCGTCCGGGCAGCGGCGTGCCGCGCTGCGCAACGGCATGCCGGCGTGCACGCCGAATTCACGTGCCTCGTAGGAGGCGCAGGTGACCACTTTGCGCGGCTCGGTCGGATCGCCGCTGCCGCCGACGATCACCGGCAGGCCGACCAGTTCGGGGTGGCGGCGCAGCTCGACGGAGGCCAGGAACTGGTCGAGGTCCACGTGCAGGATCCAGTCGCGGGGCTCGGCCGCGCTCACTTCCCGCACAGCTTGCGGGCGACGCTCTCCCAGGCGTCGCCCAGCGTGTCGAGGGTGCGGCCGCGGTCGACGAGCTGGCGGGTGACGTAGTCGGCGTCGAGAAGTGCGAGCAGGGCGTCGGCCTGGGCGTCGAGGTCACCGGTGCTGCCTGCGGCGTCGAGCAGGACCCGGACGTGGGTGTGCATCACCGCGAAGGGCGCGTTGTAGCGGGCGTCGGGATCGCGGTTGGCCTCGGAGAGCAGCTCGCGATGGATGTCGACGAACCGCAGCCGCTCCCGGCCGAAGGCGAGCAGGCGGTACAGGGGAGCGGCGTCCGGGCCCAGCGGCGGTGGTCCGAACAGGACCGCGTGCTGCAGGGCGCGCTCGTCCTCGTCGAGCAACACCATCATCAGGCCGGCGCGGCTGCCGAACCTGCGGAACACGGTGCCCTTACCGACTCCGGCCGCGGCCGCGATGTCGTCCATGGAGACCGCGTCGGTGCCCCGCTCGGCGATCAGCGTGCGGGCCGCGTCCAGCAGCCGTAACCGGTTGCGCGCGGCGTCGCCGCGCTCGTGTGGTGCTGTCACCGGCAGCTCACCCACCCCGTCCACGGCCGTCACCCTCTCCACTTTAGCTCAGCCGGAAATAAATCGGACTGCGGTCCGGTTATCTCGTGCGATGATCCGGGACACAACGGAAGGAACTTCGGACATGGCAGATATCAAGGTATTGACGCTGGTGGGCAGCCTGCGGGCCGCATCGATCAATCGTCAGCTGGCCGAGCTGGCGGCGGAATCGGCGCCTGACGGCATCAGCGTGACGATCTACCAGGGTCTGGGGGAATTGCCCTTCTACAACGAGGACATCGACACCGAGAACGTGCCCGCGTCCGTGGCGGCGCTGCGTGCCGCGGCAGCCGACGCCGACGCCACCCTGGTGATCACCCCGGAGTACAACGGCAGCATCCCCGGTGTGCTCAAGAACGCCATCGACTGGCTCTCGCGGCCGTGGGGCAACGGCGCGTTGAAGGACAAGCCGCTGGCGGTCATCGGGGCCGCCCTCGGCCAGTTCGGCGGGGTGTGGGCGCACGACGAGACGCGTAAGTCGTTCGGGATCGCCGGACCGCGTGTCGTCGAGTCGATCAAGCTGTCGCTGCCCACGACGACCCTCAACGGCAAGCACCCACGGGAGAGCGCCGAGGTCACCGAGGCGGTGCGCGAGGCGCTCGGGAAGCTCGCCGCCGAGGTGAGCTGAACCACAGTTGTGACCGGCAGCCGCCGGCCGGATCGCCCAGCCGATCTCGTCGGCGGCTTTGCTGTCTGCGGGTGGGCGCCCACCGCGGCCCCGACCGACGTGTCGGTGGCTGCTGGTAGACCTACCGGTGACGGGATTCGGTCGGCGTGTTGTGACGTGCGACACGCCGTGGCCGAAGGCGGTGGAGTGGTTACGACCTGGGAATTTCAGGATTGTTATTCAGAACATGTTGTATCTCTTCTCGATGTCACCCACTAGGTGTAGTGTCTGACAAGCCGACAGACCACAAGAGTCACAGGTCCGCCGGAACGCCGAAATCGGCTCGCCAAGCCGATCAAGACGACTCCGCGGGGTTGGAATTTCACGGTCCGAAAGCACGCTGAAAAGTTCGTGAGTGCCTGCGCACCGCCCGTCCCGTGACCGTCATTATGTTTCGCTGAGGAGCCATACCGACGATGACCATCACCGTCTACACCAAGCCCGCGTGCGTGCAGTGCAATGCCACCTACAAGGCATTGGACAAAGAAGGCCTCACCTACGACATCGTCGACATCACCGAGGTGCCCGAGGCCCGCGACTACGTGATGGCGCTGGGTTACCTGCAGGCGCCGGTCGTGGTCGCCGGCGGCGACCACTGGTCCGGGTTCCGGCCCGACCGCATCAAGGCCCTCGGCAGCACCGGAGCCGCCCAGTCGGCGACGTCCAACAGCGCCGCCGCCGTCAGCGCCTAGCGATCCGGGCGCCACGGGAGCACGTGATGAATCCGGATGGGGGCGCCCGGCTGGTGTACTTCTCCAGCGTTTCGGAGAACACCCACCGCTTCGTGCAGAAGCTGGGCCTGCCGGCCATCCGGATTCCGGTCAAAAGCGGCATCGAGGGCCCCATCAGGGTCCAGGAACCGTATGTCCTGCTGCTGCCCACCTACGGCAAGGGCCGGGGTGACAGCCCGACTCTGGACGCCAAGGGCTACGTGCCCAAGCAGGTCATCGCATTTTTGAACAACGCGCACAACCGCTCTCTGATCCGTGGCGTGATCGGAGCCGGGAACACCCAATTCGGTGCCGAGTACTGCTTTGCCGGGACGCTGGTCTCGCACAAATGCAGGGTGCCGCTGCTATACCGCTTCGAAATGATGGGAACCGTAGAGGACGTGGAAGCCGTCCGTGCGGAACTGACTGAATTCTGGAAGGACGAGGACACGTGCCACCAACGGTCACAGCTGCTGAGCCTGTAACGTCGACGCACGCGTTGCCGGGGGAGACTGACTACCACGCGCTCAACGCGATGCTGAATCTGTACGACGCGAACGGCCACATTCAGTTCGACAAAGACGTCCTCGCGGCGCGCCAGTACTTCCTGGAACACGTCAATCAGAACACGGTCTTCTTCCACAACCAGGACGAGAAGCTCGACTACCTGGTCCGCGAGAACTATTACGAGCGTGAGGTTCTCGACGAGTACTCGCGCAATTTCGTCAAGTCGCTGCTGGATCGCGCCTACGCCAAGAAGTTCCGCTTCCCGACGTTTCTGGGCGCGTTCAAGTACTACACGTCCTACACGCTGAAGACCTTCGACGGGAAGCGCTACCTCGAGCGTTTCGAGGACCGCGTGGTGATGGTGGCGCTGACACTGGCCGCCGGCGACACCACGCTGGCCGAGCAGCTCGTCGACGAGATCATCGACGGCCGGTTCCAGCCGGCCACCCCGACGTTCCTCAACTCGGGCAAGAAGCAGCGCGGCGAGCCGGTGAGCTGCTTTCCAGCTGGAACTCCGGTGGATACGGCCGATGGTCCGAAGGCAATCGAGACGTTGCAGGCTGGTGACCGGGTGCTCTCGCACGACGGGTCCTACTCCCTAGTGGAGGCTCTCGTTGAGAATTCGAACGCCCAGCCACTGGTATCGATCTCACACTTCGGGCACAAAGAGCCGATCCGATGCACCCCGGAGCATCCGATCCTCGTGTGGACGACGCGCGAGGTAGGCACGCTCATCGACGGTGATGGCGCTGATCCGTTCAATGGATTTGTATGGTTGGCCGCCAAAGATGTTCAGCCGACGGATTTCATCGTGACGGCGGCACCGTTGGAGGGACGCGAACGGCGTGTTTACGACCTGATGCAGCACGTGGGTCCAGGTGTTCACGAAGAAGTGGATGGACTGATCCGAAAGGTGAACTCCGACAGAAAGCACCGCAACAAGCAGCGTCACCGCATCGGCTTCGTCTCGGTGAATCGCTACGTCGAGGAATCGTACGACCTGGGCCTCATCCTGGGCTGGTACGTATCTGAAGGCCATATCTCCAAGCGGACAGGTTCTCTCGAGCCCAACGGCATCCACTTCACGATTGGCACTCACGAACTCGAGTACCAGCAGGAGTTGGCGACCGCGTTCAAGCGGGTGTTCGCGGCCGATCTCTCGGTGCATCAGAGCGTCTCGGACCAGTCGGTGCGCATGATCTGCAACAGCAAGGTTGTGGCATCGCTTTTCCTGTCCATGGTTGGCACGGGTTACCGCTTGAAGCGGTTGTCCCATGACGTTTTGACGGCCAACGAAGAGTTTCAGCGTGGCCTGTTGGACGGTTTGTTCCGCGGGGATGGATGCACCACCAGCGGCGGGATGGTGCTCGACCTGGTGAACCCGGAATTGGTCGATCAGGTGCAGCTGCTGCTGCGGCGGCAGGGGATCGTCTCCCGAGTCCGCGAGTACGTCAATCGATCAGGCAATGTGACAGGCCAGGTGTTCGTCCCCGGGCTTCCTGGCACGAACGAAGACTTCATCTTCGACGTCGGCAAGAACCTGCACGGCTACGTTGGCGCGAAAGGAGCGTCGCGCAAGACATATCAGGTTGTGCATGGGCGTCACGTCTTCGGTATCCGCGAACTGAAGTCCACGCAGGAAGTTCCGGAGAAGGTGTACAACCTCCACGTCAAGGACACACACACGTACACGATTCGCGGCACCGTTGTACACAATTGCTTCCTGCTGCGCATCGAGGACAACATGGAGTCGATCGGCCGCTCGATCAACTCGGCGCTGCAGCTGTCCAAGCGCGGCGGTGGGGTGGCGCTGCTGCTGACCAACATTCGCGAGCACGGCGCACCGATCAAGAACATCGAGAACCAGAGCTCGGGCGTCATCCCGATCATGAAGCTGCTGGAGGACTCGTTCTCCTACGCCAACCAGCTCGGGGCTCGCCAGGGTGCCGGCGCGGTGTACCTGCACGCCCATCACCCCGACATCTATCGCTTCCTCGACACCAAGCGGGAGAATGCCGACGAGAAGATCCGCATCAAGACGCTGAGCCTGGGTGTGGTGATCCCGGACATCACCTTCGAGCTGGCCAAGAACAACGACGACATGTACCTGTTCTCGCCGTACGACGTCGAGCGGGTCTACGGCGTTCCGTTCGCCGACATCTCGGTCACCGAGAAGTACTACGAGATGGTCGACGACGCGCGGATCCGCAAGACCAAGATCAAGGCGCGCGAGTTCTTCCAGACGCTGGCCGAGCTGCAGTTCGAGTCGGGCTATCCGTACATCATGTACGAGGACACGGTGAACCGGGCCAACCCCATCGAGGGCAAGATCACCCACTCGAACCTGTGCTCGGAGATCCTGCAGGTCTCGACGCCCTCGGAGTTCAACGAGGACCTGTCCTACAGCAAGGTCGGCAAGGACATCTCCTGCAACCTCGGTTCGCTCAACATCGCCAAGGCGATGGACTCACCGGACTTCGGGCAGACCATCGAGGTGGCCATCCGCGGGCTGACCGCGGTCAGCGACCAGACCCACATCACTTCGGTGCCGTCCATCGAGCAGGGCAACAACGAGGCGCACGCCATCGGCCTCGGCCAGATGAACCTGCACGGATACCTTGCCCGCGAACGGATCTTCTACGGTTCGGACGAGGGCATCGACTTCACCAACATCTACTTCTACACAGTGCTCTTCCACGCCATCCGGGCGTCGAACAAGCTGGCCATCGAGCGCGGTGCGACGTTCAAGGGCTTCGAGAAGTCGAAGTATGCCAGCGGCGAGTTCTTCGACAAGTACACCGAGCAGGCGTGGGAGCCGAAGACCGAGAAGGTCCGAAAGCTGTTCGAGGACGCCGGAATCCGCATCCCCAACCAGGACGACTGGCTGCGGCTGAAGGAGTCGGTGGCCAAGCACGGTATCTACAACCAGAACCTGCAGGCCGTCCCGCCGACGGGGTCGATCTCCTACATCAACCACTCGACCAGTTCGATCCACCCGATCGCCAGTAAGGTCGAGATCCGCAAGGAAGGCAAGATCGGCCGCGTCTACTACCCGGCGCCCTACATGACCAACGAGAACCTGGAGTACTACCAGGACGCCTACGAAATCGGCTACGAGAAGATCATCGACACCTACGCCGCGGCGACCCAGCACGTCGACCAGGGGCTGAGCCTGACGCTGTTCTTCAAGGACACCGCCAGCACCCGCGATGTCAACAAGGCCCAGATCTACGCCTGGCGCAAGGGAATCAAGACGCTGTACTACATCCGGCTGCGCCAGATGGCACTCGAAGGCACTGAGGTCGAGGGCTGCGTCTCCTGCATGCTGTGACCGCTGCGTCGAGTGTGGGCCGGGTGTGCGCCGAAACGTTGAAATGTCGGCGTAAGGCCCACACCCGCGGGACTCGACGGTGATGCCGGCCGCGTTCATCGGGCACGGCAGCCCGATGAACGCACTGGAGTCCAACCGCTACACCCAGGCATGGCAAGAGTTTGGCCAGGCGCTGCCGCGCCCGCGGGCCATCCTCGCGATCAGTGCGCACTGGTACATCAACGCCACCGCGGTCACCGCGATGGCGCGGCCGCGAACGATCCACGACTTCTACGGGTTTCCCACCGAACTGTTCGACGTGCAGTACCCGGCGCCGGGTCTGCCGGAGCTGGCCGAGGAGATCGCCGACGTGGTCGAGCCGACCTGGGTGGGCGTCGACCTCGACAGCTGGGGCATCGACCACGGCACCTGGTCGGTGCTGGTGCACGCCTTCCCGGACTGCTCGGTGCCGGTGGTGCAACTGTCGATCAACGCCTACAAGCCACTGGATTACCACCTCGAACTGGGCGCCAAGCTGGCCCCGCTGCGTCAGCGCGGACTCCTGATCATGGGCAGCGGCAACGTTGTTCACAATCTCGGCGCCATGGACCCGTCGCTACCGGACGGCGCATTCGGCTGGGCGCAACGCTTCGACGACGCGGCCAGGGCGCAGATTCTCGACGATCCCGCTGCCGCCGTCGCCTTCAGGGACACGGTGACTACAAGGCCGCGGTCCCCACCCCGGACCATTTCATTCCGCTGCTGTACTTCGCCGGACTGGCCGCGGCCGACGGCGGTCGGGCCGACGTGCTGATCGACGGCTGCGCCTACGGATCGCTGTCGATGACGTCCTACACCCTGGGCCTCGACGCCGACTAGCACGCCATGCGGTCAGCTGATCAGGTCGGACCAGAACGGCACCGTCGGCATCAGTAGCTGCGGCATATCGGGCTCGGCATGCCCGAACTCGCCCTCGATATAGGTGAAAAGATCAGTGCCGCAGCAGCTTACGTCGGTCTGATACACCGACAGTACGGGGTTGCCGTGGCTACCGCGGCCAGCGGGGAGGTAGCGATTCGAATGCACCGGCACCAGCCGCGGCACCCGCGCCAGCTGGTATTTCGCGCTGCGCAAGGCATCTTTCATCCGAGACGGGCGGACGCCCCACCCGGTGCCCCAGAAGCCCCGCCACTCGACAGCGAACAAGACTCCCTCGACGGGCAGCTGTAATCGCTGTTGCAGGCTCCGGCGCGGTGCCGACCGCCAGTCCGGCCACGACTCACCAACTGGCACAGCAGAGGACAGAAAGGACCGATGGTCGTCGGCGAACTCGAAATCGAACTCGTTCTCGACGCGTGCCAACTCATCCTCGGTGAGGCCGGGCGTCATCGTCGCCATGCCGAGCGTCCGCGAGCCGTCGGGACGCCTCAACCCCGATCCGGGTGCCGCCGTCGGGCATGCCGGCAGCCTAGGTGTGCGACGGGCTTTGGGCCTTCTTGTACAGCGACTTGAGCAGCACTCGCGGAAGGCGTGGTTGTCGAGCAGTTTCAGCCCCATCTCGGAGACCTTGGGGTAGCCCGCGAGCTTGTGGAAGTAGCGGCCGCGCTTGTACTCCCGGCCCCAGGCGGCTTCCATGCGCAGCTGGTAATTGGTGAAGTCGTCGGGCCCACCGTTCTCCAGCGCCGCCATGGCACACTCGCCGGCGGCCAGGCCGGACTCGAGGGCCTTGGAGATGCCCGCGCCGGACGCCGGCTTGCCCGCACCCAGCGAGTCACCGACGAACAGCACACCCGGACGCCACGGCGGCCAGGCCGTGAAGCCCATCGGCAGCCGCCAGGCCCGAACCGTCTTGTTCTTCTTCAGTTCCTCGACCGAGGGCAGCGCCCAGTCGGCGGGCAGGCTGCGCAGGAAGTCGCCGAAGAAGTGCGTGGCATTGATGGACTGCCAGTTGCGGTAGCTGTTGACGTAGCCCAGGCCGATGTTGAACCGGCCCTCGCCCATCGGGAAGATCCAGCCGTAGCCGGGCAGTTGATCGCCCTCGAAGAGAAGCTTGAGGTAGATCTCGAAGCGGTCCGAGTCGGGGCGGTTGGCGTGCATCTCCGAGCGAATCGCGATCGCGGAGTAGCCGTTGTAGTCCGAGTCGATCTTCAGCGCCCGCTTGATCGGGGAGTAGGCGCCGTCGGCGGCGATCACCGCGTCGCCCAAGACCTTCTCGCCGCTCTTGAGGACCACCCCGATCACCCGGCCGCGTTCGTCGAACTCGGGTCCGGCGACCTCGCAGCCCTGGCGGATCACCGCGCCGGCGGACTCGGCGTGCTTGAGCAGCATGGTGTCGAGCTCGGTGCGACTGGCGGTGTGGCCGTGATCGGGCATGCCGGGGCGTTTCGGGAACGACAGTTCCCACTCCGACGGGCTGTATACCGTCACGCCGCTGATGCGGTGGAACTGCGACACTTCGTGGGCCAGGCCCATCTTCTGCAGGTAGCTCACCGCGCGGGCGGTCAGGCCGTCACCGCAGGGCTTGTCTCGGGGGAACTCGGCCTTGTCCAGGACCACAACTTTCGCGCCGGTTTGCACGGCTTGCCATGCTGCTGCGGATCCCGATGGCCCCCCGCCGGCAATCACCAGGTCGAATCGCTCGGTCACTGAGTCTCGTCTCGCTTCGATAGTCGGTTGCTTTCGATGCTAGCTGAGATCGGTGCTTCGATCCGCCGGGGCATTCTTGCGCATCGGTGACGCCGGCGACAGTTCGGCCAGGTCAAGGCGCCGGGCAGGTACAGTGCTTGACGTGCGCAGAGTGACTCGACCGCGACCCGGAGCCGGCTCCGGCAAGGTCGACGCGCGCAGCGAGCGCTGGCGTGAGCACCGCAAGAAGGTGCGCGCGGAGATCGTCGACGCCGCTTTCCGTGCCATCGACAAGCGCGGACCTGAGGTCAGCCTGCGGGAGATCGCCGAGGAGGCGGGCACCGCCAAGCCGAAGATCTACCGGCATTTCAACGACAAGTCGGACTTGTTCCAGGCGATCGGCGCACGACTGCGCGACATGTTGTGGGCGGCCATCTTCCCCAACATCAACTTCGCCGTCGACCCGGTCCGCGAGGTGGTGCACCGCAGCGTCGCCGAGTACGTCAGCCTCGTGGACCAGCACCCCAATGTCTTGCGTTTCATGCTGCAGGGCCGGTTCCCCGAGCAGTCCGAGTCCACCGTGCGGGCGCTCAACGAGGGTCGCGAGATCACGATGGCCATGGCCGAGATGTTCAACCACGAGTTGCGGGAGATGGAACTGGACCCGGCGGCGCTGCAGCTGGCGGCGTCGGCCACGTTCGGGTCGGCCTCGGCGGCCACCGACTGGTGGCTCGGGCCCGATTCGGAGAGCCCGCGCCGGATGCCCTCGGAAGACTTCGTCAAGCATCTGACGACGATCATGCTGGGCACCATCAACGGCACCGCCGAGCTGCTGGGTATCCACCTCGACCAAGACCGGCCCATCCGCGAGGCTGTACCGCGGCGCGCCGCGGTGAGCTGAGCCCCTTTTCGGGGCCGAAAGACTCCCCCTCGATACCGGCGGTATCGGGTACTTTGGTCGCATGACCATCGCCGATCCGACGGCAGACACCGGCACGACAGCTGCGCCCGTGCACACCCGCGCCCTTGTCATCGGCACCGGGTTTTCCGGGCTGGGCATGGGAATCGAACTCCAGCAGCGCGGCGTCGACTTCCTGATCCTGGAGAAGGCCGACGAGGTCGGCGGCACCTGGCGCGACAACAGCTACCCGGGCTGCGCCTGCGACATCCCGGCGCACCTCTACTCGTTCTCCTTCGAGCCCAAGGCGGACTGGAAGCACGTGTGGTCGTTTCAGCCGGAGATCCTGGACTACCTCAAGGGCGTCGCGAGCAAGCACGGACTGCGGCGCTACATCCGGTTCGGCGCCCACGTCGACCGCGCCAACTGGGACGACACCGAATGCCGATGGCACGTCCACACCAAGGACGGGCGGGAGTACGTCGCGCAGTTCCTGATCTCGGGGGCCGGGGCGCTGCACATCCCGTCCATTCCGGACATCGACGGGCTGGCCGATTTCGGCGGCGCGGCCTTCCACTCCGCGCAGTGGGACCACACCGTCGACCTGACCGGTAAGCGGGTCGCGGTCATCGGCACCGGCGCCAGCGCCATCCAGATCGTCCCCGAGATCGTCGACCAGGTCGGGCAACTGCAGCTCTATCAGCGCTCGGCGGCCTGGGTGCTGCCCCGCACCAACAACGCGATCCCGACCTGGCTGCGCGGCGCCTTCACGACGGTGCCCGGAGCCCGCGCCCTGGCGCGCAACGGCATCTACTGGATCCAGGAGGCTCTCGGCTTCGCGATGACCCAGCGGCCCGAGCTGCTGACGATAGGTGAGCTGGCCGGCAAGTGGAACATCCGCCGCCAGGTCCGCGACCGGGACCTCCGACGCAGACTGACCCCGAAGTACCGGCTGGGCTGCAAGCGGGTGCTGTTCTCCGACAACTACTTTCGGGCGATCGCCGAGCCGAAGTCGGAACTGGTGACCGACCGGATCGCGCGGATCACCCCGCGCGGGATCGTCACCGCCGACGAGCACGGTCGTGAGACCGAGCGAGACGCAGACGTCATCGTCTTCGCGACAGGTTTCCACGTCAGCGACTCCTACACCTACGTCGACCTGAAGGGCCCGGGCGGTGAGGACCTGGTGGACCGGTGGAACCGGGAGGGGATCCAGGCACACCGCGGCATCACCGTTGCCGACGTGCCGAACCTGTTCTTCCTGCTCGGGCCGAACACCGGATTGGGACACAACTCGGTGGTGTTCATGATCGAGTCGCAGATCCGCTACGTCGGGCAGGCGATCGACGCAGTCGACAAGGCCGGCGCCGAAGCGCTGGCGCCCACCCGGGCCGCCCAGGACGCGTTCAACGCCGAGCTGCAGGACAAGCTCGAACGGTCGGTGTGGAGCACCGGCGGATGCAGCAGCTGGTACCTGGACGCGCACGGCAAGAACCGCACGCTGTGGAGCGGCATGACCTGGCAGTACTGGTTGACCACCCGTTCGCTGAAATCCTCGGAGTACCGGTTCACCGGCGTCGCGTCGGGCACGCGGGGCAAGGCGGCGCGCCGGGCTGCCGTCGGCTGAGATCAGCCGACACGCCGACGCCGTTCGGCGCCCGCGGCGGACCTGTGTGTTCGAACCCGGGAGAACACAAGTTGTTGTGTTGCGGCGTGTTGTCGGACCCCAGGGGTAGTGTTTTGGTCGTCAGCCGGAAACGGGCATAAATCGTGGTGAAGTGGGGTTTCGGTGGCCGATGGAGCGAAGCTGATCGACCGGGCGACGGCGATCAACTGGAACCGAGTCATTGACGAGAAGGACGCCGAGGTCTGGGACCGGCTGACCGGCAATTTCTGGTTGCCCGAGAAGGTCCCGGTGTCCAACGACATCCCGTCCTGGAACACCCTGACTCCCGCCGAGAAGGAACTCACCATGCGGGTGTTCACCGGCCTGACGCTGCTGGACACCATCCAGAGCACCGTCGGCGCGGTGAGCATGATCCCCGACGCACTGACTCCGCACGAAGAGGCGGTGCTGACCAACATCACGTTCATGGAGTCGGTGCACGCCAAGAGCTACAGCTCGATCTTCTCGACGCTGTGCTCGACCACCGACATCGACGAAGCCTTCCGCTGGTCCGAGGAGAACCCCAACCTGCAGCGCAAGGCCCAGATCGTGCTCGAGTACTACCGCGGTGACGATCCGCTCAAGCGCAAGGTCGCCTCGGTGATGTTGGAGGCCTTCCTGTTCTACTCGGGCTTCTACCTGCCGATGTACTGGTCGAGCCGGGCCAAGCTCACCAACACCGCCGACCTGATCCGGCTGATCATCCGCGACGAGGCCGTGCACGCCTACTACATCGGCTACAAGTTCCAGAAGGGCTATGCGCTGGAGAACGACGAGCGCAAACAGGAACTCAAGGACTACGCCTACGAGCTGCTGTTCGCGTTGTACGACAACGAAGTTGAGTACACCCAGGATCTCTACGACCAGGTCGGGCTCACCGAGGACGTCAAGAAGTACCTGCGCTACAACGCGAACAAGGCTTTGATGAACCTCGGCTTCGAGGCGTTGTTCCCCCGCGACGAGACCGACGTCAACCCGGCGATCCTCTCGGCGCTGTCACCCAACGCCGACGAGAACCACGACTTCTTCTCCGGGTCGGGCTCGAGCTACGTGATCGGCAAGGCCGTGGTCACCGAGGACGAGGACTGGGACTTCTAGAGTCGCAGTTCATCGCGGTCTAGTACGAGACTTTCCGCTCGCGCAAGCCGTCAACGTGCTGAACACCGCCCCATCCGAATTCGGCGGACGAAGCCGCCACGTTCGCTTGCGGTGCAAAGGATCTCATTGCGTCGCAACGCTAACTATTGGACTTGTGGTGGGGCATCGTCGGATGGGCGGACTTTCGTGCCTCGAACGGGGGTTACATTGCCTACATGACTGACAACCCCTTCGATCCCTCGCTGTGGCAGCCGGTGACGGGCTTCGAAGAATTGACCGATATCACCTACCACCAACACGTGGTCGACGGCGTGAAGCAGCCGACGGTGCGGGTGGCGTTCAACCGTCCCGAGGTACGCAACGCATTCCGTCCGCACTCCGTCGACGAGCTCTACCGAGCACTCGATCACGCCCGGATGTCGCCGGATGTGGGGGTGGTGCTGTTGACCGGCAACGGACCGTCGCCGAAGGACGGCGGGTGGGCGTTCTGCTCCGGCGGCGATCAGCGTATCCGGGGTCGCAGCGGCTACCAGTACGCGGCGGGTGAGACGGCCGACACGGTCGACGTCGCGCGCGCGGGGCGCTTGCACATTCTGGAAGTGCAACGGCTCATCCGGTTCATGCCCAAGGTGGTGATCTGCTTGGTCAACGGCTGGGCCGCCGGCGGTGGACACAGCCTGCATGTGACGTGCGATCTGACCCTGGCCAGCCGCGAGCACGCCCGGTTCAAGCAGACCGACGCCGACGTGGGCTCCTTCGACGGCGGTTACGGCAGTGCATACCTGGCCAAGCAGGTCGGGCAGAAGTTCGCGCGTGAAATCTTCTTCCTGGGCGAGTCGTATACCGCTGAGCAGATGCATCAGATGGGTGCGGTCAACCGCGTGGTGGACCACGGCGACCTGGAAACCGTCGGACTGGAATGGGCGGCCAAGATCAACGGAAAGTCGCCTCAGGCGCAACGAATGCTGAAGTTTGCGTTCAACCTGCTCGACGATGGATTGGTGGGTCAGCAGATCTTCGCCGGTGAGGCCACGCGGCTGGCCTACATGACAGACGAGGCCGTCGAAGGCCGCGACGCGTTCCTGGAGAAGCGTGACCCGGACTGGAGCCGGTTCCCGCGATATTTCTAGTCCGCACTCCTTCGGAGGGGTATACGCCGTCCGCCGATTTCACCATTCTGGAAGATGTGGCGCCCCGCGGTCGACGATCTATTGCTGGTAGGAATCTCGACGTCGAGGAAAGGTGCGCCGTGCGTGCCATGGCAGCAGTCCTGGATCGCACTGCGGTGATCAATTGTTGCGTCCCAACGGGTTTCGGCATTGCAGTCGAGACCGCCGGTATTCGCCCCGGGACGCCGCGGTTTTTGCGACCACACAGACGGCCGCGTCCCTTTTGGGAGGGTATTTCAGTCACCGCCGGGGAATGATACCACACTGGTATCATTGTCGCATGGCTATGACGCTGCGGCTCTCCGAAGAGCAGACCGCCAAACTGCGCGCCGCCGCCGAGCGCGACGGAATATCCATGCACGCCGCGGTACTGAAGGCCGTTGACGACTACCTCGACCGCCGCACCGCGCGCCGGGACGAGATGCTGGGTGGCATCGTCAAAGAACACGACGGTCTGCTGCGCCGGCTGTCTGAGGCATGATCGATTACCTCACTCTGGACGACGTACTGGCAGCCGCCGAAGCCCACTTCGGTCACCCGGCGGAAGTCGTAGACTACGGGCTGCTCGAATCTGCCGTCGCACGTCCTCAAGCCACCGTTTTCGGCGAGGACGCCTACCCGACGATCCATGAGAAGGCGGCGGCGCTGTTGCAATCCCTGGCCAGTAATCACGCTCTGATCGACGGCAACGAACGCACCGCCTTCGTGTCGACCGCCTTGTTCTACGCGCTCAACGGTCGCGATGTGCCTGGGGGAACCGAGGACGAACTGTTCGATCTGGTGATCTCAGTGGCGACCAGACAACTGGACAACGTGCAGCAGATCGCGGTGCAGTTGGCGCGCTTCGTCGCCTGAGGCCCTCCATTCCGGCCATACCAACGAGATTCACCGGCTTTCAACCCTTTTGGTAGGCTCAGGCAGATTTGAGCCTCTCACCGACAACATCAGTTGCATGCCACAGGTTGTAGTGAATCCGCCGGCTAGCGGTTTCTCCACCGACCGGCGGAGCCACCTGTTGATTCCGGCGTGGTTCGATGCCATTTCGAAATCGGCGCTTCGCGCTCCCAGCGCTTTCGGAAAGGCCCGCGGCTGGCCGATCCACCGCCGCCGGCGCAGTGCGCGGTCACGCGGCCGGGCAGTGGGCGACACCCCTATGTACAAGCAGAAGACAAGAAACTGGACGGCGCGCCGCGTCGGGACCGAGTTGCCATAAGCAGAGCTGACGGCTGGAGCCGTTGAACTGCAGCGTCTTTCGGCGCAGTGAGTTCAGTTCACCGCGCCGCGGGTGACCTGCGGTCCGGGCGCGGTGCGGTGCCGCGACAAGAGGCGCGCCGCCTGCCCGGGTGCGCCGAGTTGGAGCATCGTGGCCAATGCCGTTTCGAGAACCACTTCCTGTTGCACCCGGCTGCCGCCGATCAACGGAAGTCCGGGCAGTGACTCGAGGAGATAGTCCAGCGCCGCGCGCGGATCGCCGCCCGTCAACGCGATGAGACCGTCGCCGATGAGGCGCAACGTCGTTGCCTGGTCATCGGTCGCGCCGTCAACGTCGATCGCACGAATCGCGGCCGGGTCGTTCGACGCCGCCAGCACCAGTAACGCGTGGAAGGCGATGAACGGTGTCTGCGGCTCGTAGGCCAGCGAGCCGGCCTCGTTGAGGATCGGCATCGGATCCGGGGGAGTGACCCAGTCGGGGTGCAGGCGGGCCCGCCAGGCGAGCGAGCCGGCGTCGACCAGACATCGGACGTCCCTGGAGTGCGGTGGCGCGAGAGACGCCGTCACAGTTCACTCGGCGGCTATCCGCCCATCAGCCGACTGTGACCAACGTGCTGGCCAGGTACACCTAGCGCCTGGCTTGGCAGCCCCCAGGGCGATCGATGCCCGTGCGCCAGTTACAGGCCAATCATCGAGATTGTGCCATCGCCTTCGTCGACGACATAGAGCCAGTGACCGTCCGGGCTGACCGCCAATCCCTCCGGTGAATTGCCAACTGACAGAGTGGTGATGACGGTGTTGGTCGCAGTGTTGATCGCAACCACCCGGTGCGCGGGCATGTCCGACACGTACACGACGCTGCCGTCGGGGCTGACCGCTACGACGCTGGCCCCCGACCCCTGAACCGGTGTGCCAACGGTTATCTTGGCGATCGCGGTGTTGGTCGTGGTGTCTATGACG
Organism: uncultured Actinomycetota bacterium; assembly: GCA_963716465.1. Lineage (GTDB taxonomy): Bacteria > Actinomycetota > Actinomycetes > Mycobacteriales > Mycobacteriaceae > Mycobacterium. The sequence continues at coordinate 157,895 of CAVQTS010000027.1, read as the reverse complement.
TCCAGCGTGTCGGTGTTGTAGTCGGCGGCGTATGCGCGAGACCCGTTGGGGCTGAATGCAACCGCGACCGGCTGGTTGCCGAGGGTGGTGATGTTCGTGACGACGGCGTTTGTGGCGGTGTCGATCACGGCGATCTTGCTCACCGCTGTCGGTACATAGACGCGGGTGCCGTCGGGGCTGACCGTGACCCCGCTCGGCCCCATGCTCACCGGAATGGTCTTGGAGATCTGATTGGTGGCGACATCGACCACCGACACCGCGTTGTCGCCTTCGTTGGCGACGTAGAGCTTTCCTGCCGACGGAGTACCGGTGCGGCCCAGCGACACACCCTGCGGGAAGCTGCCGACGCCGAAGCTGCCTGCGTAGCTGGCGCCGAGGACCGATAGCTTCGTCACCGCTGTGGCGGTGTAGTCGGATACGTACCGTCCGCGCTCACCGCGACCCCACTGGGGGATGTGTGCCCGCTGGCTCCGGATGACACCAGGATGGTCGTCACCTGCCTTGTCTGCTTGTCGACCACCGCGGCGGTCTGTGCGCCATAGTTTGCGGTGACCAGCTTCTTACCGTCCGGCGTCACTGCCAGCTCGACCACTCCTGGGTCGTTGATGGTGTATCGGATTTGCAGCTGCGGGTGGGATATCGGAACGACGATCGTCTGTGACGTGCTCTGCACTCCGTTGTAGCCGGTGACGACGAACGAGTCAGTGGCGGCGCCGTTGGTGGCAGCGCCGAGGCGGGCGGCATCGTTCGGGGTGTAGGTGTAAGTGCCGTCGCGATTGGCAGTGACGGTGCCCTGCGTCGGATTGCCGGTGACCCTGAAGGTCAGGCTGGTGGTCTGGGCGTCCGTGAACGCCGGCTGGACGATCACACCGGCGGTGATGGGATCGGAGCTTCCGATCACCGGGGGCCTGCCACGGGGATTCCCTTGGGGTTGAGCGTGTTCTCAATCACGGCCGCCGCCCGATACAGCAAAGCCTGCACCGGACGATTTGGCTTGGGCGTCGGATTGGCCGGGTCCATGCCTCCAAGTGAGAGCAGCGCGTTACCGATCAGCTTGGCGACGACGCCAAGAGGGGGAACCGGTGAGACGGTGGCGTTCGCAGTGACCGTCTTGGGGGCCTGAGCGACGGCCGCTGCCGGTGCGGCCGATGACTTGTGCACCGAGGTAGCGGGACTGGAGACCGATTGCCGCGCCGCCGATGCGACGGCGTGGGCAGCGGCCGGGTGGGCCGCCGACTTCGCATTAGCACCGACCGAGTGGGTCGGCGATGTTCCGCGGGCGCTATCGGCATGGGCGTCGCCTGCCCCGCCCGCGAGGGCTGCCGTCCCCAGCCCGAGGGTGAGTGCACCGACGCCCAACCACATGTAAGGCTCGCGTACCGTCGAGCCGCTACTGGAACTGCTGCGTCCCCGGAGTCTTGGCTGACTTCGCGCGGTTGGTGATTCGGTGGCGGCTCATCATGCACCTCGATTTGTTGCAGAGGGCATCCTGATACCCCCCGTAGGCGGTGCACCACGGACCGGAGGCTACCCGTCAGCCGCCGCGTGTTCCGGGAAATCGATTGTTTTTGCCGGATTCGTCAAAATCCGGCGAAGGCGAGTGAACAGAGGGTGTATCAGCGACAAACTGTGCCGCCGGTAGTGGCGCTGTCGCCCTTCGACCGCGACACTGTCAGCGTGACTGCGTCCTCGCTCGTCCAGAAGGTCATCAACTGGCTGCGCGCCGGCTACCCCAGCGGGGTGCCCGGCCCCGACCGGGTGCCACTGCTGGCGCTGCTCCGCAACACTCCGCTCTCCGAAGACCAGGTCAAGGAAGTCGTGCGGGAGATCACCGAGGCCCAAGCCAACGCGCCGGCGGGCCACGCGATCGACCACGACGAGATCGTCGAGTTCATCAAGGACGTGGCGCACCATGACGCCGGCCCGGAGAACGTCAAGCGGGTGGCCGGGAAACTGGCCGCCGGCGGGTGGCCGCTGGCCGGCTTGGACGAGGAAGCGCTCGAGGAGAGTTAGGTCTGGCGTAGCGACGCCGTGTCGCTGCCCGTCGCTCCCCGCTCGTCGCTACGCATCGCGTAGCGACGCCGTGTCGATCACAAACCGATACCGGACGTCGCTGGCGACCACCCGGTCGAACGCCTCGTTGATGTAGTCGGGCTCGATCACCTCGATCTCCGGGGTGACGTCGTGCTCGGCGCAGAAGTCGAGCATCTCCTGGGTCTCGGCGATGCCGCCGATCGCCGAGCCGGACAGGTTGCGGCGCATGCCGATGATCGCGAAAGACGGTACCACGAGCGGGTTTTCGGGCACACCCAGTTCGACGAACGTGCCGTCCAGCTTCAGAGTGCTCAGGAAGCGGCGCAGGTCCAGATCGGCCGAGACGGTGTTCAGGATCAGGTCGAAGGAGTTGCGCAGCTTCTTGAACGTGTCGGGATCGCTGCTGGCGTGGTAGTGCTCGGCGCCCAGCCGAAGACCGTCCTCCACCTTCTTCAGGCTCTGTGACAGCACGGTCACCTCCGCGCCCATCGCCGAGGCGAGCTGGACCGCCATGTGGCCCAGGCCGCCGAGGCCGATGACGGCAATTCGCTTGCCCGGCCCGGCATTCCAGTGTCGCAGAGGTGAGTAGGTCGTGATGCCCGCGCACAGAAGCGGCGCGGCGGCGTCCAAGCCCAGCCCGTCCGGGATGCGCAGCACGTAGTTTTCGTCGACGACGATGCTGCCGCTGTAGCCGCCATAGGTCGGCTGGCCGTCGCGGCCGATTCCGTTGTAGGTGGCGACATTTCCGCCGCCGGTGCAGTACTGCTCGAGGCCGGCCTTGCAGTTGTCGCACTCGCGGCAGGAGTCGACGAAACAGCCGACGCCGACCCGGTCGCCGACCTTGTGCTTGGTGACCTCCGACCCGACCTCGGTGACCACGCCCGCGATCTCGTGACCCGGTACGACCGGGTAGCGCGGCTGACCCCACTCGGCGCGCACGGTATGGATGTCGGAGTGGCAGATGCCGGCGAAGTGGATGTCGAACTTGACGTCGTGGGGGCCGACGTCGCGGCGGGTGATGGTGGTCTTGGCCAGGGTTCGGTGGCTGACGTCGCTGCGTAGGCGGTAACTGTGCTCATCGTTGTCCTCGTTTCATAGTTTCGGGCAGCACTGTTTGGACAACCAACAGGGGTGCGGTGGTTAATCCCGGTCCAGCGGATTCACAGGCCGGGCGCGCGGATCCCAGCGTTGAACGACAGCCGCTCGTAGCTGACGACTCCGGCGCGCGTGTAGGGGTCGCGGTCGATGATGTCCTGGGCGTCCTGGGCGCTGATGTCCCCGGTGATCAGCACACCGCCGGCACCCGACTCCTGGCGCCCGGCCAGCAGGATGCGCCCGGCGGCGACCTCGTCGGCGAGCCACTCCAGATGGGCGGGCCGGGTCTGGTCGACAACCTCGATGGGCTTGTCGTAGTTGATCTTCAGCACATGGAACACAGGGCGTGACGCTACACCGGGCTCACTGGGTGACGATGTCGAGCCGCAGGCACTTCGCCACCGCGAACATCGTGATCGCGCGTTGCTGGCGAGGCGGCAGCTGATCGAGCACCTCGGCGCTGGGCACGATCACCGGATTGGCGGTGATCGTCGTGTGTCCGCCGAGTTCGATCACGGCGCCCCCGTTCGCCAGCACGTTTCGAACCCAGTCGGCCTGGTCGCCGTAGGCGAGCGCGATCACGAAGCTGTTCCCGACCCGGTCGAGGTGAACGGGTGTCCGAAAGGTGCGGCCGCTGCGCCGGCCGCGGTGAACGACCACCGCAGTGCCGCTCGAGTTGGTGCCCGCAGCCCGAAGAGCACCCCGGTTGGTGAGGGCTCGGTTGAGCTTGCGGACACCGGTCAAGGCGGGCTCGATCTGCCAGCGGATGGCGGCCAGAGCGCCGGCGATCACCGCGACCGCGACCGTCACCACAACGAGCCCGGCTTTGAATACCAGTTTCACGACTGCCTCCTCGGCACCGATTGTGCATCCACCGCATCGAGTGCGCATCCATGGCGGGCTGTTGCCGGAAATCTCGCCCTCAGCGCACTCTCGACGCCGCAGATGCACACTCAGTTGATCGGGGCGTTGAGCCAGCGCAGGTCGTCGAGGATGCCGCGTGCGGCGATCACGCCCTGCCCGGTCTGCCACACCTCGTTGTTGACGATGAACACCCGGTTGTCGCGGTTGGCCGACAACTTCCGCCAGGAGGCACTCTCGAGCACGGCCGGCGCGCGGTCCTTGGCCGCCGGCGAGGCGAACGACAGATAGAGGATGTCGCCGTCGGCGGCCGAGAAGTCCGGGCCGCGGTCCAGATCGGCGTCGGAGATGCCGATCTCGATGTACGGCTTGTCGGTGAACCGTTGCGCGGCAGGGCGATCCGCGCCGACGTCGGCCAGGACACTGGCCGGGAAGTTCTCGGCGCCCCAGACCCGCATCGTGGAGTCGGTGAACTGGACGACCGAGGCCTGGAAGTGCGGTGCGTCGGTGTTGACGCCGGTCTGGCGGGCCTGATCGGTGAACGCCCCGAGCAGATCCCCCGCGGCATCCGCCCGGCCGGTCGCCGCGCCGATGGTGCGCAGGTTGTCCTGCCACTTGGCGCCCGGCGCGTCGGTGAACACCGTCGGCGCGATGGCCGACAACTGCGGGTAGGCCTCAGGGGTCAGCGCCGCCGAACCGAGGATGAGGTCCGGCTTGGCCGCGGCGATCACGGCGAAATCCGGGTTGGTGCGGCTGCCTGCGCCCGGCGCCTGGTGGATGACCGTGCCCAGGTACGACGGCTGGCTGGCGGCGCCGTCGGGCAGCGCGGCGGCCACGATCCGGGACTGCAGGCCCAGCGCGCACAGCGCGTCGAGCTCGTCGCCGGCGAGCACGACGATGCGTTGCGGGTCGGCCACCACGGCGGTTTCCCCGGCGGCGTGACGCACCGTCGGCGGCGGAGCGGCGTCGAGTGGGGCCGGCTCGGCGGCGCACGACTCGTCCGGGCGCCGCTGGTTGCCCAGCACGCCGGCCCCGGCGATCTTGGTGGTGCTGGTGACCAGGCTGCCGGTGGCCGCGGGCGGGGGAGCCTGCGAGGATCCCGAGCATCCGCTGGTGAACGTGACGCCGATCGCAGTGAGCACCGCAGCCGTGGACATCACCACACCCGGACGGACACCGCGCACCAGCACGTCGCCGACGGTAACACTTGCCCCGATCCGGCCCGCTGAGCTGCGGGCGAGCGGGTTGTGACGGTATTACGACGCAATGTAGGACCCATCCTCCGTCCGACCCATGGTGGGGATAAGATCGTTTTCACGTTCTCGGGGTGCTATCCGGGTCCTATTTCACATGGAGGACTGTTGACTGCCGTTGTGCCTTCGCAGGGAGAACTCGAGGCCACCCGCGCTTTTCCGTCGCGTGTTGGTCCGAAGGGCAACCTGATCTACAAAATGATCACCACCACCGATCACAAGCTGATCGGCATCATGTACTGCGTCGCCTGTTTCATCTTCTTCTTCTTGGGTGGGCTGATGGCACTGCTCATCCGGGCTGAGCTTGCCGTCCCAGGTCTGCAGTTCCTATCCAACGAGCAGTACAACCAGCTGTTCACCATGCACGGCACGGCGATGCTGCTGTTCTATGCGACGCCGATCGTGTTCGGGTTCGCCAATCTGGTGCTGCCGCTGCAGATCGGCGCGCCGGACGTCGCCTTCCCGCGGCTGAACGCGCTGTCGTTCTGGCTGTTCGTCTTCGGTGCGCTGATCGCGCTGGCCGGCTTCATCACCCCCGGTGGTGCGGCCGACTTCGGCTGGACGGCCTACACCCCGCTCTCGGATGCCATGCATTCGCCTGGCGCCGGCAGTGACATGTGGATCCTCGGCCTGGCCGTAGGTGGTCTGGGCACCATCCTGGGCGCGGTCAACATGATCACGACGGTGGTCTGCATGCGGGCCCCGGGCATGACGATGTTCCGGATGCCGATCTTCACCTGGAACATCTTCGTCACGTCGATCCTGGTGCTGGTCGCGTTCCCGTTGCTGACCGCCGCGCTGTTCGGCCTGGCCGCCGACCGCCATCTCGGCGCGCACATCTATGACCCGGCCAACGGCGGCACCACGTTGTTCCAGCACCTGTTCTGGTTCTTCGGCCATCCGGAGGTCTACATCATCGCGCTGCCGTTCTTCGGCATCGTCACCGAGATCTTCCCGGTGTTCTCCCGTAAACCGGTGTTCGGCTACACCACACTGGTTTACGCGACGATGGCGATCGCGGCGCTCTCGGTGGCGGTGTGGGCCCACCACATGTACGTCACGGGAACGGTTCTGCTGCCGTTCTTCTCGTTCATGACGTTCCTGATCGCGGTGCCCACCGGGATCAAGTTCTTCAACTGGATCGGCACGATGTGGAAGGGCCGGTTGACTTTCGAGACGCCGATGCTGTTCTCGATCGGCTTCCTGGTGACCTTCCTGCTCGGGGGTCTGTCGGGTGTGCTGCTGGCCAGCCCGCCGCTGGACTTCCAGGTCAGTGACAGCTATTTCGTGGTGGCGCACTTCCACTACGTGCTGTTCGGCACCATCGTGTTCGCCACCTATGCCGGCATCTACTTCTGGTTCCCGAAGATGACCGGCCGGATGCTCGACGAGCGGCTGGGCAAGCTGCACTTCTGGCTGACGTTCATCGGTTTTCACACCACCTTCCTGGTGCAGCACTGGCTGGGCGACGAGGGCATGCCGCGCCGCTACGCCGACTACCTGCCGAGCGACGGCTTCGAGACGCTGAACATCGTCTCGACGATCGGTGCGTTCATCCTCGGCGTCTCGGTGATCCCGTTCGCCTGGAACGTCTTCAAGAGCTGGCGCTACGGCGAGATCGTCACCGTCGACGACCCGTGGGGCTACGGCAACTCGCTGGAGTGGGCGACCTCGTGCCCGCCGCCGCGGCACAACTTCACCGAGCTGCCCCAGATCCGTTCGGAGCGACCTGCTTTCGAACTGCACTACCCGCACATGGTGGAGCGGATGCGGGCCGAGGCCCACATCGGCCGTGCACACGGTCCCACCGACGGGGATGTGACCCGACTGGACGAGAACGTCCGCACCTAGAAAGTAGCGCGCCCCAGGTATGACCAATCGCAAGGTGTCGGTGCTGATCACCGTCACCGGTGTCGATCAGCCTGGGGTGACCTCGGCGCTGTTCGAAGTGCTTTCGCGGCACGACGTGGACCTGCTCAACGTCGAGCAGGTGGTGATCCGCGGCCGGCTCACGCTGGGTGTTCTGGTCTCGGGGCCCCCGAATGTGGCTGACGGCAAGCGGTTACGCGATGACGTCACCGATGCCATCCACGGCGTCGGCCTGGACGTCACGGTCGAGGTCAGCGACTTCCCGATCATCCGAGAGCCGTCGACCCACACCATCGTGGTGCTGGGTCGTCCGATCACCGCGGCGGCATTCGGCGTCGTGGCCCGGGAGGCGGCGGCGCTGGGAGTCAACATCGACTTCATCCGCGGAGTCTCCGACTACCCGGTGACCGGTCTGGAGCTTCGGGTTTCGGTCCCGCCCGGCGTCGGCGGCGAACTGCGCACTGTGCTGGCGAAGGTGGCCGCCGCACAGGGCGTCGACATCGCCGTGGAGAACTACAGCCTGGAGCGACGGGCCAAGCGGCTCATCGTGTTCGACGTCGACTCCACCCTGATCCAGGGTGAGGTCATCGAGATGCTCGCCGCCCGGGTGGGCGCCGAGGAGGCGGTGGCTGAGATCACCGAAGCGGCTATGCGCGGCGAGCTGGACTTCGCCGAGTCGCTGCACCGCCGGGTGGCGACCCTCGCCGGGCTTCCCGCCGAGGTGCTCGACGAGGTCGCCGAGGAACTGGAGCTGACACCGGGTGCGCGGACCACGATCCGGACGTTGCGCCGCTTGGGTTTTCATTGCGGCGTGGTCTCGGGCGGCTTCCGGCAGGTTATCGACCCGCTGGCCCACGAGCTGATGCTGGACTTCGTGGCGGCCAACGAACTGGAGATCGTCGACGGCAAACTCACCGGCCGGGTGGTCGGCGAGGTCATCGACCGCGCCGGAAAGGCCAAGGCGTTGCGCGACTTCGCCGAGCAGGCCGGCGTGCCCATGGAGCAGACGGTTGCCGTCGGTGACGGCGCCAACGACATCGACATGCTCGCCGCCGCCGGCCTCGGGGTGGCGTTCAACGCCAAGCCCGCACTGCGGGAGGTCGCCGACGCCTCGCTGAGCCACCCGTATCTGGACACCGTGTTGTTCATCCTGGGGGTGACCCGCGCCGAGATCGAGGCGGCCGACGCCGTCGACGGAATGCTGCGCCGGGTCGAGATCCCGCCGGAGTAGCGACCGCTGGTTCAGCTGGTGTTGCGGGTGACGCCCGCATCGGTGGTGGCGCGAAGCGGTTGGGCGAAGATCCTCGCCGCCCCGGCACGTGACCCGCGAGTCGAGTGCGGCACGATGGTGCGGTGTCCGACTCTGCCGATGCGGTCGACCCCGACCTCCTGATCGACTTCCGCAAGGTCTCGCTGCGTCGCGGGGGCCGGGTTCTGGTCGGACCCATCACCTGGCAGGTCGAACTCGACGAACGCTGGGTGGTGATCGGGCCCAACGGAGCCGGCAAGACCTCGCTGCTACGGATCGCCGCGGCGATGGAGCACCCCTCGTCGGGCACTGCGTACGTCCTCGGTGAGCGCCTCGGACGCGTCGACATGGCCGAACTCCGCCAACGGATCGGGCTGAGCAGTTCAGCGCTCTCCCAGCGCATACCTGACAACGAGGTGGTGCGTGACCTGGTGGTCTCGGCGGGCTATGCCGTGCTCGGGCGCTGGCGGGAGAACTACGAGGACATCGACTACGCCCAGGCCCTCGAGATGCTGGAGAGCGTGGGCGCCGAACATCTGGGCGAGCGGGTCTACGGCACGCTGTCCGAAGGGGAGCGCAAACGCGTGCTGATCGCGCGGTCACTGATGACCGACCCGGAACTGCTGCTGCTCGACGAGCCCGCCGCCGGACTGGACCTCGGCGGCCGCGAGGAACTCGTCGCCCGGCTGGCCGACCTGGCTGCCGACCCGGACTCCCCGGCACTGGTGCTGGTCACCCACCATGTCGAGGAGATCCCGCCCGGCTTCAGCCACTGCCTGATCCTGTCCGAGGGCCAGGTGGTGGCGGCCGGACTGCTGCATGACACGCTGACAGCCGAGAACCTGTCCACGGCATTCGGGCAGTCGATCGCCCTGGACACCATCGACGGCCGCTACTTCGCCCGCCGGGCCCGCAGTCGCGCCGCGCACAGGAGGCGGTCATGACCGACAAGCCCGAGCCGCTGCCGGTACGCCCGGCGGCGACGGTGATGCTGGTCCGCGACACCCCCGCCGGCATCTCGGTGTTCCTGATGCGCCGCCACAGCGCGATGGAGTTCGCCGCCGGGGTGATGGTGTTCCCCGGTGGCGGGGTCGACGACCGCGACCGCAACGCCGACATCTCCTGGCAGGGCCCGGGCCCGCAGTGGTGGGCTGACCGGTTCGGCATCGAGGCCGACCTGGCCGAGGCGCTGGTGTGCGCGGCCGCACGCGAGACGTTCGAGGAGTCCGGAGTGCTGTTCGCCGGACCGGCCGACGACCCGGACGGCATCGTCGCCGACGCGTCGATCTACCACCGCGCACGCGCGGCGCTTGTCGACCGCAGCCTGTCGTTCTCCGACTTCCTGCGCCGGGAGAACCTGGTGCTGCGCTCTGATCTGCTGCGGCCGTGGGCCAACTGGGTCACCCCCGAAGAGGAGCGCACCCGTCGCTACGACACCTACTTCTTCGTCGGCGCGCTGCCGCACGGCCAACGGGCCGACGGGGAGAACACCGAATCCGACCACGCGGCGTGGACCAGCCCGGAGGCCGCGATCGAGGACTTCGCCGAGGGCCGGTCGTTTCTGCTGCCCCCGACGTGGACCCAGCTGGACTCGCTGACCGGCCGCACGGTCGACGAGGTCCTGGCGGTGGACCGCCAGATCGTGGTCGTACAGCCCAATCTTGCTGTGCACGGAGGCAATTGGGAGATCGAGTTCTTCGACAGCGACCGCTACAACGCCGCCCGCAACCGCCGCGCGCCGCTCGGCTACGGCAAGGAGTGAGCCGTGCGCGAGTTCGTCAGCATCCACGTCGGTGAGCAGTACCCGGGGCTGGGGATCCTGCTCATCACCCGGATGCCCACCAACGCGCTGACCCGCCAGGTTTACCGGGAACTCATCTCGGCGGCCGCGGAACTGGCGCAGCGGGGAGACATCAGCGCGGTCGTGCTGTTCGGCGGTCACGAGATGTTCTCCGCCGGCGATGACGTCCCCGAACTGCGCACGCTCAACCGCGCCGAGGCCGTCACCGCCGACCGGGCGCGTCGCGACGCGATCGACGCCGTCGCCGCCATCCCCAAACCCACCGTCGCCGCGATCACCGGCTACGCGCTGGGCAGCGGGCTGAGCCTGGCCCTGGCCGCCGACTGGCGCATCAGCGGCGACAACGTCAAGTTCGGCGCGACCGAGATCCTCGCCGGACTGGTGCCCGGCGGCGGAGGCTGCCAGCGACTGGCCCGGGCCGTCGGCGCCCACCACGCCAAGGAACTGGCCTTCAGCGGCCGCTTCGTCGACGCCAAGGAAGCCCTGGCGCTGGGATTGGTCGACGAACTGGTGGCCCCCGACAACGTCTTCGACACCGCGGCCGCCTGGGCGGGCCGGTTCGTCGACGCGCCGCCGGCCGCCCTGGCCGGCGCCAAAGCCCTCATCGACGGCCACTTGAACCCCGCTGAGCAGGAAGAACGCTACGGCGAGGTCTTCGTCGCCGGCGAGGGCAGTTAGGCTGCCCTGCATGACGCTGAAGGACTCCGGTGCTGCATCCGATGTCGCGGGCGATCCCGCTCCGACGCTAGATGTCGCGGGCGATCCCGCTCCGACGCTAGATGTCGCGGGCGATCCCGCTCCGACGCCGCACGCCACCGCGGAACAGGTCGAGGCCGCCCGGCACGACACCAAGCTCGCGCAGGTGCTTTACCACGACTGGGAGGCCGAGTCCTACGACGACAAGTGGTCGATCTCCTATGACCAGCGCTGCATCGACTACGCGCGCGGCCGGTTCGACGCCATCGTCCCCGACGACGAGTACCGCACGCTGCCCTATGACCGTGCCCTCGAACTGGGCTGCGGCACGGGCTTCTTCCTGCTCAACCTGATCCAGGCCGGAGTGGCCCGCCGCGGCTCGGTGACCGACCTGTCCCCGGGCATGGTCAAGGTCGCCACCCGCAACGGGCAGTCGCTGGGCCTGGACATCGACGGCCGGGTCGCCGACGCCGAGGGCATTCCCTACGACGACAACACCTTCGACCTCGTGGTCGGCCACGCCGTGCTGCACCACATTCCGGACGTGGAGCTCTCGCTGCGTGAAGTGGTCCGGGTGCTCAAGCCGGGCGGCCGGTTCGTGTTCGCCGGCGAACCCACCAGGGTCGGCAACGCCTACGCGCGCACGCTGGCGAACCTGACCTGGAACGTGACGATCCGGGCGATGAAGCTGCCCGGGCTGGGCAGCTGGCGGCGGCCGCAGGCCGAGCTCGACGAGAACTCGCGCGCCGCGGCGCTGGAATGGATCGTCGACTTGCACACTTTCGAGCCCGCCGACCTCGAGCGGATGGCCACCAACGCCGGCGCCGCGCAGGTGCGCACCGCCAGCGAGGAGTTCACCGCCGCGATGTTGGGCTGGCCGGTCCGCACCTTCGAGTCGACGGTGCCGCCGGGCAAGCTGGGCTGGGGCTGGGCCAGGTTCGCGTTCAACGGCTGGAACACCCTGTCCTGGGTCGACGCCAACGTGTGGCGGCGGGTCGTCCCGAAGGGCTGGTTCTACAACGTCATGATCACCGGGGTCAAACCCTCCTGACGTTCACGCGCGCCGACGTCGCCTATCTGACCAGCGAGACGGGGGTGGCCGCGCTGGCCGAGGTCGCCGGCCACCCGTTGACCGACGCCAGCCGGGTCGCCGACGTCGCCGCGGTCCGGTCCCGGTTCGGCGAGCAGACCACCGCGCTGATCGAGACGACGCTGTTGCGCCGCAAGGCGGCCGTCAAGCTGGCCGGCCTGGCCGACGTGTCGGGCTGGCTGTTCACCGACGAAGCGCTGCAGCAGGCCACCGCGGCGGCGGTGGCCGCACACCGGGCGGCGCGACTGACCGGATCGGTGGTGCACGACGCCACCTGCTCGATCGGGACCGAGTTGGCCGCGCTGCGCTCGACGGCCGCCTTCGTACTCGGCAGCGACCTCGACGAGGTCCGGCTGGCGATGGCGCGGCACAACCTGCCCGATGTCGCGCTGTGCCGGGCCGACGCGCTGCGCCCGGTCAGCCGGGACGCCGTGGTGCTGCTCGATCCGGCGCGGCGCAGCGGCGGACGGCGCCGGTTCGACCCGAGCGCCTACACCCCGCCGTTGGACGCGGTGCTGGCGACCTACCGCGGACGTCCGACGGTGGTCAAATGCGCGCCCGGCATCGACTTCGACGCGGTGCGCAGGCTCGGTTTCGACGGCGAGATCGAGGTGACGTCGGCCGGCGGGTCGGTGCGGGAGGCCTGCCTGTGGTCGGCGCCGCTGGCACAACCCGGTGTGCGCCGGCGCGCCAGCGTGCTCGACCGCGCCGAGGTGGTGACCGATGCCGACCCCGACGACTGCCCGACCGGGCCGCCGGGGCGCTGGATCGTCGACCCCGACGGCGCGATCGTGCGTGCCGGGCTGGTGCGGCACTATGGCGCCCGGCACGGCCTGTGGCAGCTCGACCCCGACATCGCCTACCTCAGCGGCGACCGGCTACCGGCGGGCATTCGCGGTTTCGAGGTCCTCGAGGAGCTGCCGCTGCGGGAAAAGGTTCTGCGCCAAGCGCTTTCGGCACGGGATTGCGGAGCGCTGGAAATCCTGGTCCGCGGAGTCGACGTCGATCCCGACGCCCTGCGCCGCAGGCTGCGTCCCGGCGGCGGCCGACCCGCTGTCGCTGGTGATCACCCGCCTCGGATCCGGGGCCGCCGAGCGGACCGTGGTCTTCGTCTGCCGGGCATCGATCGGCGGGTAGCGCGGGTACGCTGGCGGCGACGGCGCCGGGGCCGTCTGGACCGCGCGAGGACCGCCGACGAATGCGCACACTGAGATTGGCCGCAGTGCTGGCCGCGGGCTCCCTGCTGGGTGGGCCCGCCATCGCGGTAGCCGGCGCGCAGAACAGCTGCGCCACCCTGGGCGGGAGCGTCGCCGACGGCATCTGCCACGTCTCGGCCAGCAAGCCGGCTTACGTGATGGACCTGCAGTTCCCCACCGACTACCCCGACGAACAGGCCGTCGTCGACTACCTCACGCAGAACCGGGACGGTTTCGTCAATGTCGCCCAGCCGGGCTCGCGGAACCTGCCGTACGAAATGGACGCCACCTCACAGACATTCAGCTCCGCTCAGACCCAGAGTGTGGTGCTGAAGATCTTCCAGGACGTCGGGGGAGCGCACCCGACCACGTGGTACAAGGCGTTCACCTACGACCTGGGCCAGCGCAAGCCGGTGACGTTCGACTCGTTGTTCGCCACGGGCACCAAGCCGCTGGAGGCGATCTTCCCGATCGTGCAAGGCGAACTCGAGCGACAGACCGGACTCACCGGCGTCATCTCCACCGGCGACGGAATGGACCCGTCGCACTATCAGAACTTCGCGATCACCGACGACGCGGTCGTGTTCTTCTTCGGCCAGGGCGAGTTGCTGCCCTCCGACGCCGGGGCCACCTCGGCATCGGTACCGCGGACGTCGCTGCCGTCGCTGCAGCTGTGAGTGTCGGCTACGCCGGCGCGAAGCTGTAGACCTGGCCCGCGCTGGTGGCCACCACCACGCGGCGATCGTGGCTCACCGACACTCCTACCGGGTAGCCGTCGGCCAGCGGCAGGGGATAGCTGTCGAGGGTGCGGCCGTCGGCCAGGCCGAACGCCAACAGGGCCTGCCCCCCGGACGGCGTGGCGACCACGGTGTAGGCCACCTCGGCACCGGCCTGGCTCGAGGTGGCCAGCGGCGAGATGTCGTCGCGATGCCACACCACCTGGGCATGGTCGCCGGCGTCTTTGAGTCCGACCAGGCGGGTATCGGGGCCGCCGCCCGCCACGATCAACCCCGACGGCGCCAGCGACGGCGGTGTCTGCGGTTGAAAGTCAAGCGGCACAGACCATTTCACCTTGCCATCGGCTGAGTTGAGCGCCCAGAGACGCCGGTCGCGGCCATTGACGTAGAACGTCTTGCCGTCACGGGACAGCACCGGCGCGGCCAGCACTCCGGCCGCCACGGCATCGCTGGTCCACTCCTTGGTGATCAGCGGCGTCTGCCCGGGGTGGTACTGCATGCCGACCAGCACCGACGCTTTCGCGTCGGGCTGCCATACCCCGACGACGATCATGTTGCTGGCCGCCGAGAACGCCGGCGGGGCCGAGACCGGGCACAGCGGCAGCCCCTGCTGGCAGTCGTCGAGCCCGCGGGTGGCGTCTCGGGGATCGAGGCCTTCGACGAGGTCCAGTGGGGTGCCGGTGACGACCCCGCGATGGGAGTCGAAGACCAGCACCTGCCCGAGGTGGGTCACCACCAGCAGCTGATCGCCAGTGAGAAACCTTGTGGTGGTAGGCATTCCGATGACATGCTCGCGCCAGCGGACCCACTGCGTCGGCGGGTAGGACAGCATCAGGCCGGGCTCGCCGATGTAGAGGTTGTCGAACTGGTCGAACAGCGGGCTGGCGAAGCCACCGCCGAGCACCATGCGGGTGCACCAGCGCTGGCGGCCGTTGTTGTCGTTCTCCCACACCATCAGCGAGCAGCCGCCGGCGGTTTGACCGTTGACCGCCAGGTAGTCGCCCGCGCCGAGTGCGGCGCCGGCGTACAGGGATCCCTTGACCGAACGGCTCCACGACAGCTGCAGCGTCGCCGAGCCCGCGGTGGCCGTGTAGCTGGTGTTGGCGGCGTCGGCGTACTGGGCGGACCAGCCCTGCGCGGCGGAGGACTCCACCCAGGTATCGGTGTTGCCGCAACCTGCCGAGGCGCTCACGACCAGCGTCGCCGACGCCAATGCGAGCAATCGCCGCAGCACTCGTGTCCTTCCCATCCCGGACCTGACAGTACAGGCGAGGGTAACGCGTGTGACTGCTCCGCTCGGGCCCGATTGCCGTCCTCCTCCTCAGGCGGCCTCGCCGCCTGCATCGTCGGACAGCTACGCTCTCAGGCCATGACGTCGATGTGGGGTGCGCCGATCCACAAGCGGTGGCGGGGTTCGCGGCTGCGGGACCCGCGCCAGGCCAAGTTCCTCACCATGGCGTCGCTGAAGTGGGCCCTCGCCAACCGGGCGTACACGCCCTGGTACCTGGTGCGCTACTGGCGTCTGCTCAAGTTCAAGCTGCAGAATCCGCACGTCATCACCCGCGGCATGGTGTTCCTCGGCAAGAACGTCGAGATCCACGCGACACCGGAACTGGCCCAGCTGGAGATCGGCCGCTGGGTGCACATCGGGGACAAGAACACCATCCGCGCCCACGAGGGTTCGCTGCGCTTCGGCGACAAGGTGGTCCTGGGCCGCGACAACGTCATCAACTGCTACCTGGACATCGAACTGGGCGACTCGGCGCTGATGGCCGACTGGGTCTACGTGTGCGACTTCGACCACAAGATGGACAACATCGAGATGCCGATCAAGGACCAGGGCATCGTCAAGAGCCCGGTACGCATCGGCCCGGACACCTGGATTGCCACCAAGGTGACCATCCTGCGCGGCACCACCATCGGACGCGGCTGCGTGCTGGGCGCCCACGCCGTGGTCAAGGGCGATATCCCGGACTTCTCGATCGCCGTCGGCTCGCCGGCCAAGGTGGTCAAGAACCGCAAGCTGGCCTGGGAGACCTCAGCTGCGCAGCGCGCCGAACTGGCGGCCGCGCTGGCCGACATCGAACGCAAGAAGGCCAGCCGCTAGCTTCGTGGCGAGTAGGCGCAAACTCGCACAAGGCGGGCCCTCCCGTGCGATTTTGCGCCTGCTCGCCTGAGAACGCGGGCTTCAGTCGGAGCGGCCGGGCAGCGCGTGCTCGATGATCGGCCGGCGCGGCAGTGGCTCGCGTTCACGGCGTTTGGCGGCCAGGTAGACCTGTGCGGTCTCGACGGCCACGGTGTGCCAGTCGAACTTCGACGTCAGCCGTTGCCGCGCCGCCACCGCGCGCCGCTGGGCGGCCGCCGGATCGTCGAGAACCGTGCGGACGGCGTCGGCCAGCGCGGCGACGTCGCGCGGCGGAAACGAGACACCCGTCCGGCCGTCGATTACCGCCTCGCCCAGGCCGCCGACGTTGGAGGTGACCAGGGGGATGCCGGCCGCGGCGGCCTCCAGGGCGACGATGCCGAACGGTTCGTAATGGCTGGGCAGCACCGCGGCATCGGCGCGGTGCAGCAGGTGCAGCAGCTCGTCGTGATCGACACCGCCGACGAAGTGAACAGCCTTGAGCACCTTGTGTTTCCGGGCGACCTCGACCAGCCACTTCTGCTGGGTGCCGTCTCCTGCGACGGTCAGCGTCGTCCCGGGATGGGTGCGCCGGATCCGGGGCAGCGCGGCGATGGCCTCGTGGACGCCCTTCTCGTACTCCAGCCGTCCGAAGAACAGCAGCTCCGGCGGGCCGGGGTGGCGGCGGCGACGCGCGAACGGCCAACGGCTGGAGTCGATTCCGTTGGGGATGACGGTGATCTCGGCCAGGCCCGGGCCGAACAGCTCGGAGATCTCGTCGGCCATCGACGCCGAGCAGGCGATCAGCGCGTCGGAATCCCGGACAAACCACGACTCGGTGGCGTGCACCTGTCGGCTGATCCGGCCCGACACCCAGCCGGCGTGCCGGCCCGCCTCGGTGGCGTGAACGGTGGAAATCATTGGCACATCGTAGAATTCGGCCAGCGCGATCGCCGGGTGGGCCACCAGCCAGTCGTGGGCGTGTACCACGTCGGGATGCCACCCCTTGGCGCGACAAGCTCAGCCCGGCACGCAGCATGGAATGACCCATGGCCAGTGTCCAGGCCATCAGATCGCGGCCGAAGTCGAAGTCGTGCGGGTCCTGCGCGGCGGCGATCACCCGTACGCCCTCGTGGACCTCGTCGGTGGACGGGTGGGTGGCCGGGTCGGTCCCGGTCGGGCGGCGGGACAGCACCACCACCTCGTGCCCGTCGGCGGCCAGCGCGGTGGCCAGCTGATACACGTGGCGGCCCAACCCGCCGACGACCACCGGCGGGTACTCCCACGAGACCATCAGGACCCTCATCGCGGCAGCCGGCGGGCATCGAGTGCGCCGAACAGCCCGTCGGCGCGGTTCCAGCCATCGGCCAGGCGTTCGGCGACCTCGCGCCGGCCCGACGCCAGCGCACCGGCGATCTCCCGGGTCGCGTGCGCGTGCAGGTGGGCGCGGTAGCGGGCGTAGTCGGCCGCAGAGTCCTTGCTGACCATGAACGGCCAGTCACTGGACACCGTCAGCAGCGTCTCGCGCAGGATCTGATCGGCGACGAAGTCTCGCGTCGGTGCCGTGTCGGTTTGCGCCAGGGCCTTGTCGACGGTGCTCAGAGCGGTGTCGACGACCTCGGCGTTGAGTGCGACCAGATCGGCCACCTTCTCGCCCGACCACACCTGCCAGTCCTTGCCCGAGCCCCACGAACTCGGCGGCAATTCCACTGGGGCGCCGACGAATCCGTTGGCCAGCGCGTCGTTCAGAGTGCCGACCTGTATCCCGGCCTCGGGTAGCGCGCGCAACAACCGCTCGAGCCACATCGGGCCCTCGTACCACCAGTGGCCGAACAGTTCGGTGTCGAAGGCGGCCACTACGTGGGCCGGACGTCCGATGCGGTCGGACTCGGCGATGAGCCGCTGGCGCACCATCGCGACAAAGTCGGCGACATGGGCGTCGATCGCCCGCTCGGCGCGCTGCGGGTCATACGGTGCCTTGGCATCGGAGTCGACGTTACGTCCGGTCACCCGCGCCGGTTTGAGCCCGGTCACGTGGTCGTAGGTGTGGAAGTCGCGGTAGGCCGCGTGCCCGGGGTAGCCCGATTTCGGCGACCAGACGCGGTAGCTGACCTGCAGGTCGCGGCCGAACGCGACGACGTCGGTCTGGCCGACCGGCCGGCCCAGGGCGGTGTCGCCGTGCAGCGAGGGGCCGTCGACCATGAAGTGGCCGACGCCCGCGGCGGCGTAGTCGTGCTCCATGCCGGGGGCATAGGCGCACTCCGGCGCCCAGATGCCCGACGGGGTGTGCGCGAAACGCTGCTGGGCGTCGGCCAATCCCTCGCGCAGCGCGAACTCGCGCAGCCGCGGGTTGAGCAGCGGCTGGAACGGATGCGCCAGCGGGCCGCCGAGCAGCTCCACCGTGCCGGCGTCGATGAGTTCGCGCAGCAACGGGCTGACGCCGTGGCGCCACAGTGTGGTGAAGTCCTCGAGCGCACGGCCGGCCTCGTGGTATTCGCGAATACCGAACTGGCGCAACGCTTCCGGTGTTGTCGCGGTGCCAGCGGCCGCGCCGGTCGCGGTGTGGGTGTTGGCGGCTTCCCAAGCCCGCAGCTGCCAGTTGGCCAGCCACCGGTGCATACCGTCGAGGCAGTACGGGTCGTCGAGCTGCGCGGTGACCACCGGTGTCATGCCCAGGGTGATCAACCCGCGGCGGTCTTCGGCGGCCAGGGTTCGGAGCACCCGCATCAGCGGCAGGTAGGCCGCCGACCACGACTGGTAGAGCCACTCCTCGCCGACCGGCCAGCGGCCGTGGTGGGCCAGCCAGGGCAGGTGGGTGTGCAGGACGAGGGTGAACTGGCCGGGGACGTCTCGCGGGGTGCTCACGGGCGCACCGCGATCGCCACCAGATCCAGGCTCTCATCGATGTCGCGCTCCTCGGCGTCGAGCACGTCGAAGTCCTCCGACCGCACCGCGGCGACGTCGGCCAGCAGGTCGTCGGGCCAGGCGGCACCCGCCAGCGCCCGCTCGATCTGGGCGTCGATGATCGACCCGCCGTGGCGGGCGTCCAGCCGCGCCAGCCGGGGACCGTGGAACACCCCGCTCATCGACTCCACCCGGAAACCCCCGTCGGTGAGCAGCTCGGCCAGCTCGGCGGCGTTGAGTTCACGGGTGTGGAACGGGTTGACCGGGGTGTCGCTGCCGGGGGTGAAGGTGACCCGGTTGGGTGTCGACATCAGCAGCAACCCGCCGGGCCGCAGCACCCGTAAGCATTCCGTCACGAACTGTGGCTGATCCCACAAATGCTCGATGACCTGGAAGTTCACCACAACGTCAACCGAAGCATCGGGCAGCGGTAGCGACGCCAGATTGGCCGCGAGGACCTGCACCCGGGGGTAGCGGACCCGCACGTGGGCCACTGCGGCCGCGTCATAGTCGACCGCGATCACCTGCCGTGCCGCGGCGGCGATCAGATCGGCGCCGTAGCCCTCTCCGCAGCCGGCCTCGAGTACGTCGCGACCTGCGCAAAGAGCACGCAACTGGAGGTAGACCACCTCGTGCCGGCGGAACCAGTAGTTCTCCTCCGCCAGACCCGGGATGGTCCGCTCACCGGTCAACGGCAAGCCGCCGTCACCCGCGTTCGTCACGAATGCGCTCATTGCAAGGCAGGCTAACCCAGCGGCGGAGGGAAGTCGCCGGTTCGCGATCCGCGCACGGTCCCATGGGCTGCTAGAACGCAAACTTCGCTCAGCTATGGTATTTCTGCGAACCACTCAAAGTTACCGGTGAGTAACATGGTGTGAGTTGCGGAAGTGACCCAATGTCTTGCGTCCTCTCTCGGCGCAGGACGCCTGCCAGGAGGACGTAGGAAGACTCATGACGAACATCGTGGTCCTGATCAAACAGGTCCCAGACACCTGGTCCGAGCGCAAGCTGTCCGACGGTGACTTCACCCTCGACCGCGACGCCGCCGACGCCGTACTGGACGAGATCAACGAGCGCGCCGTCGAAGAAGCGCTGCTGATCAAGGAGCGTGAAGGTGGCGACGGCACGGTGACCGTGCTGACCGCCGGCCCGGAGCGCGCCACCGAAGCCATCCGCAAGGCCCTGTCGATGGGCGCCGACAAGGCGGTCCACCTGCTCGATCCGGGCCTGCACGGCTCGGACATGGTGCAGACCGGCTGGGCTTTGGCCCGCGCGCTGGGCGCCATCGAGGGCACCGACCTGGTCATCGCCGGCAACGAGGCGACCGACGGCACCGGTGGTGCGGTCCCGGCGATCATCGCCGAGTACCTCGGCCTGCCCCAGCTGACCCACGTGCGCAAGCTGTCCGTCGAGGGCGGCAAGGTCACCGGTGAGCGGGAGACCGACGACGGTGTGTTCACCCTCGAGGCATCGCTGCCCGCCGTGGTCAGCGTCAACGAGAAGATCAACGAGCCCCGCTTCCCGTCCTTCAAGGGCATCATGGCCGCCAAGAAGAAGGAAGTGACCACGCTGACGCTCGCCGAGATCGGTGTGGAGGCCGACGAGGTCGGCCTGGCCAACGCCGGTTCGACCGTTCTGGCGTCGACCCCGAAGCCGCCGAAGACTGCCGGCGAGAAGATCTCCGACGAGGGCGAGGGCGGCAAGAAGATCGCCGAGTACCTGGTCGCGCAGAAAATCATCTAAGACCCGTCCCGGACCATCTAGAGAACAAAGGCGAACAACCGCTATGGCTGAAGTACTCGTGCTCGTCGAGCACTCCGAAGGTGCGGTGAAGAAAGTCACCGCCGAGCTCATCACTGCCGCCCGCGCGCTGGGCGAGCCGTCCGCCGTCGTCGTCGGTGCCCCCGGCACCGCCGCCCCGCTGATCGACGACCTCAAGGCCGCAGGCGCGGCCAAGATCTACGTCGCCGAGTCGGCCGACGCGGAGAACTACCTGATCACCCCGTTCGTCGACGTGCTGGCGTCGCTGGTGGAAAGCGCCGGCCCAGCCGGTGTGCTGCTGGCCGCCAACGCCGACGGCAAGGAGATCGCCGGCCGGCTGGCCGCGCGGATCGGATCGGGCGTGCTGTCCGACGTCGTCGAGGTCAAGGAGGGCGGCAAGGGCATCCACTCGATCTTCGGTGGCGCCTTCACCGTCGAGGCGCAGGCCACCGGCGACGTGCCGGTGATCACCGTGCGTCCGGGCGCCGTCGAGGCCGAGCCGGCCGCGGGGGCCGGCGAGCAGGTCACCGTCGAGGTGCCCGCGCCCGCCGAGAACGCCACCCGGATCACCGCCCGCCAGCCCGCCGTCGCCGGCGACCGTCCCGAGCTCACCGAGGCCAGCGTCGTGGTCTCCGGTGGCCGTGGCGTCGGCAGCGCCGACAAGTTCACCGTCGTCGAGGAACTCGCCGACTCGCTGGGCGGCGCCGTGGGCGCCTCCCGCGCCGCGGTGGACTCCGGTTACTACCCGGGCCAGTTCCAGGTCGGCCAGACCGGCAAGACCGTCTCGCCGCAGCTGTACATCGCGCTGGGCATCTCCGGGGCGATCCAGCACCGCGCCGGAATGCAGACGTCGAAGACGATCGTCGCGGTGAACAAGGACGAAGAGGCGCCGATCTTCGAGATCGCCGACTACGGCATCGTGGGCGACCTGTTCAACGTCACCCCGCAGCTCACCGAGGCCGTCAAGGCTCGCAAGGGCTGATCGGCCGAGCAGACGCAAAGGCCCCCGACACGCCGAGCGCGTCGGGGGCCTTTGCGTCTATTCGTCATCGAGCGTGCACGAACACGTCACGCGTTCGTTGACATCCCGCCGGACGCAGCGGTGACCGTGCAGCTATGAGCACTTCTTCCGTACTCATAGCCCCCACCGAGACCACTGCGCTGCACGCACCCCGCTACACCCTGCTGCTGTCCACCGACCCCGCGCTCATCGAGGCCGCCCAGCGGTTGCGCCATCAGGTGTTCACCACCGAACCGGGTTTTTCCCTGCCTGCCGACGCCGACGGCCTGGACGCCGACCGGTTCGACGAGTTCTGCGACCACCTGCTGGTGCGCGAGGACACCTCCGGCGAGCTCGTCGGCTGCTACCGCATGCTGCCCCCACCTGGTGCCATCGCCGCCGGAAGTCTCTACACCGCAACCGAATTCGATGTCACCGCGTTGGATGCGCTACGGCCCTCCCTGGTGGAGATGGGACGGGCGGTGGTGCGCGCCGACCACCGTAACGGGGCGGTGGTGCTGCTGATGTGGACCGGCATTCTGGCCTACCTCGACCGGTGCGGATACGACTACGTCACCGGCTGCGTCTCGGTGCCCACCCACGGCGAGGGGCCTCCGGGCAGCCAACTACGCGGGGTACGGGACGTCGTCCTGCGCCGCCACCCGGCCGCGCCCGAACTCACCGTCTACCCGTATCGCCCGGTGGTCCTCGAGGGCCGCAGCCTCGACGACATCGACCCGCCCGACCGGCCCGCCATCCCGCCGCTGATGCGCGGCTACCTGCGTCTGGGGGCCAAGGTGTGCGGGGAGCCGGCCCACGATCCGGACTTCGGGGTCGGCGACTTCCCGGCGCTGCTCGACAAACGCCACGCCGACATCCGCTACCTCACCCGGCTGCGCTCGGCGGCGGCCGCCACCGAGCAGGGCGCGCGCTGATGAGCACCATCGAGCACGCCTGGCTGCCCAAGGCGACGTGTGACGACACGTGTGTGCGCGCCGGCGGTGACCGGCCCGGCAGGCCGGCCCTCGCGACGTTGCGCGCGGTGCGCCGCATCACCGGTGCCCTGTTGCTGCTGCCGTTGCTGCCGCTGCTGGCGGTCCCGATGCCCGGGCGCGCGCGCGGGCAGCGGCTGTACTGCCGGATGTTCCTGCGCTGTCTCGGTGTGCGAATCACGGTGTCCGGCGGCCCGATTCGCAACCTGCGCGGCGTGCTGGTGGTCAGTGGTCACGTGTCCTGGGTGGACATCTTCACCATCGGGGCGGTGCTGCCCGGCGCCTTCGTGGCGCGCGCCGACCTGGTGGACTGGCCCGCGGTGGGCCTGGCCGCCCGCATCATGAAGGTCATTCCCATCGACCGCGCGAGTCTGCGCAGGCTGCCGCACGTGGTCGGCGCCGTGGCCGATCGGCTGCGGGCCGGCCAGACCGTGGTCGCCTTCCCCGAAGGCACCACCTGGTGCGGACTGGCCTACGGACCGTTCCGGCCGGCCATGTTCCAGGCCGCCGTCGACGCCGGGCGCCCCGTCCAGCCGCTGCGCCTGACCTATCACCACCGCGACGGGCAACCGTCGACCGTGACTGCGTTCGTCGGCGACGACAGCCTGCGGCAGTCGCTGAGCCGCACGGTGCGGGCCCGGCTGACGATCGTCGACGTCGAGGTGGCCTCGCTCGAGCTGCCCGGCGCCGACCGCCGCGAGCTGGCCGCCCGCTGCGAACTGGCGGTGCGGGGACCGGTCACCGAGCGATTCCGGCACCAGTCGGCGCTCACCGCCTAGCGCGAACCGGGCGGTCGCTGGCCTGCCGGTATCCTGGACAGGCCATGAGCCCCGGCCCGATCTACCTCGACCACGCCGCCACCACCCCGATGCATCCCGCTGCCATCGAGGCGATGACGGGTGCGCTGGCCACCGTCGGCAACGCCTCCTCGCTGCACACCGCGGGCCGCGACGCCCGACGCCGGATGGAGGAGTCGCGGGAGAGCATCGCCGCGCACCTGGGCGCCCGGCCGTCGGAGATCATCTTCACCGCAGGCGGCACCGAGAGCGACAACCTCGCCGTCAAGGGCATCTACTGGGCGCGCCGCGACGCGGATCCGAACCGCCGGCGCATCGTGACCACCGCCGTCGAACACCACGCTGTGCTCGACGCCGTCGTCTGGCTGGTCGAGCACGAGGGCGCCGAGGTGACCTATCTGCCGACCGAGCCCGACGGTTCGGTGACAGCGGCCGCGCTGCGCGAGGCCCTGGGCCGGCACGACGATGTCGCCCTGATCTCGATCATGTGGGCCAACAACGAGGTCGGCACCATCATGCCGATCAAGGAACTGGCCGCGGTCGCCGCCGAGTTCGAGGTGCCGATGCACAGCGACGCCGTCCAGGCGGTCGGCCAGATTCCGGTGCGATTCGCCGACTCGGGGCTCTCGGCGATGAGCGTGACCGCGCACAAGTTCGGCGGCCCCACCGGGGTGGGGGCCCTGATGCTGCGCCGCGACACCGACTGCGTCCCGCTGCTGCACGGCGGCGGGCAGGAACGCGACGTGCGTTCCGGCACAGCCGATGTCGCCGGTGTGGTAGCGATGGCGGAGGCGGCCCGCATCGCCGTGGAATCCCTCGACGTGACCGCCGAACGGCTGCGCGGGCTGCGCGAGCGGCTGATCGCCGGAGTGCTCGGCTCGATCGCCGACACCCAGGTCAACGGCGCGCTGGGGGAGCGCCGGCTGCCGGGCAACACGCACTTCACGTTCCGCGGTTGCGAGGGCGACTCGCTGCTGATGTTGTTGGACGCCAACGGAATCGAATGTTCGACCGGCTCGGCGTGTACGGCGGGGGTCGCCCGGCCCTCGCACGTGCTGCTGGCGATGGGGGCCGACCCGGCCGTCGCGCGCGGCTCGCTGCGGTTGTCGCTGGGCCACACCAGCACGCAGTCCGACATCGACGCCGCGCTGCGGGTGCTGCCCGCCGCGGTCGACCGGGCCCGGCAGGCCGCGCTGGCCAGTACGGCGCTGGGCGGCCTGCGATGAGAGTCCTGGCCGCGATGAGCGGCGGTGTGGACTCCTCGGTCGCCGCCGCGCGCATGGTCGACGCCGGCCACGAGGTGGTCGGGGTGCATCTTGCGCTGTCCAGTGCGCCGGGCGCGTTGCGCACCGGTTCGCGCGGCTGCTGCTCGCGGGAGGACGCCGATGACGCCCGACGGGTCGCCGATGTGCTCGGAATCCCTTTCTACGTCTGGGATTTCGCCGACCAGTTCGCCGAGGACGTGATCGACGACTTCGTGTCGTCCTACGCGCGCGGTGAAACCCCCAACCCGTGTGTGCGGTGCAACGAGAAGATCAAGTTCTCGGCGCTGGCGGCCAGAGCGCTGGCGCTGGGCTTCGACGCCGTGGCCACCGGCCATTACGCCCGGCTGTCGCAGGGCAGGCTGCGGCGGGCGGTCGATCGCGACAAGGACCAGTCCTACGTGCTCGGTGTGCTGACCGCCACGCAGTTGCGTCATGCGGCGTTCCCGGTTGGCGACACGCCCAAGCCGCAGATCCGTGAGGAGGCCGCCCGCCGCGGACTGACGGTGGCCGACAAGCCCGACAGCCACGACATCTGCTTCATCCCCTCCGGTGACACCCAGGCGTTCCTCGGCGCGCGCATCGGGGTGCGCCGCGGGACGGTGGTCGACGCCGCCGGTGCCGTGCTCGCCGAACACGACGGAGTGCACGGCTTCACCATCGGCCAGCGCAGGGGCCTGGGCATCGCCGGTCCCGGACCCGACGGACAGCCGCGCTACGTCACCGGCATCGACGCCGACTCGCAGACCGTGCGGGTGGGTGCCGCCGAGGATCTCGACGCGTGGTCGCTGACCGGTGGGCAGCCGGTGTTCACCTCCGGTGTCGCGCCCGAGGGCCCTATCGAGTGCGAGGTCCAGGTCCGCGCCCACGGTGGCATCGCACCCGGGGTGGCCGAACTCGTCGGCGACGAGATGCGGGTGACGCTGCGGTCGCCGCTGCGCGGCGTCGCGCCCGGCCAGACGCTGGTGCTCTACCGGCCCGACCCGGCCGGCGACGAAGTGATCGGCAGCGCGACGATCCTCAGCCGGCCGGAATCCGCTTGAGGATGTTCGTCATCACGATGTCGGACACCGCGTCACCCAACCCGCAGAACGTCACCTCCACCACCACCGGGCCCTTCAGTCGGTAGTCCCGCCCGCACGCGCCGGGCCGGGTCCGCAGGGTGTCGGTGCCGGCGTTGACATCCCCGACCAACAGCGCGCCGTCGGAGCTGTCGGCACAGCGGGCCGCCGCGGCCGACAAGGTGTCGAACACCCGCCGTGCGGTCGCGGAGTCCCGGTAGGCGGCCGCGCCTTCGGAGATCAGCACGCGCGGCGGGCTCTGGAACGTCGTCTTGTGGAAGTCTTCGACGTCGGTGCCGAAAGTGGCGGTCTCGGCGAAGACGAAACGACACTCCGGCGGCACCGAGTTGGCCAGATCCTCGATGTCGACCGGTGATTTGCTGTCCATGCTCGGGATGATCGTCAGATCCTCGCCGGTCCCGGTGATCGCCCGCATCTGGTCCTGGCCGAGCAGAACCTGGTCGACATCGACGACTCCGGGCGCCTGGTAGGGCGGCTCACCTTCGGCGCGCAACGGTGCACCGGCAACCCACTGAGTGCACCCTGTCAGCAGCGTCGCCGCCGCGCAGCAGGCCAGTCCCGCCCGCACCGTCACGACCACCACGTTAGGCCCCCGGCCGGAGCGTGGTGGCCAGCTGTCCAATACGGTTGGCCGGTGAATGTTTTCGCGGCCGCCACCGGCATCGGATCCTGGCCGGGTTCGGCACCGCGGAAGGCCGCCGAGATCGTCGTCGGTGAACTTCACCGGCTGCCACACCTCGTCGAGCTGCCCGCCCGCGGAGTGGGTGCCGACATGATCGGCCGGGCCGGCGCGCTGCTGGTCGACATCGTCCTGGACACCGTCCCGCGGGGTTACCGGATCGCGGCCCGCCCGGGAGCGGTGATGCGACGCGCGGTGAGCCTGCTCGACGAGGACGTCGATGCCCTCGAGGAGGCGTGGGAGAAGGCCGGCGGGGCGGTCAGCGGCCGCGCCGTCAAAGTCCAGGCCCCCGGGCCGATCACACTGGCCGCCGGGCTGGAGCTTCCCAACGGCCATCGGGCCATCACCGACGCGGGCGCCGTTCGCGACCTGACGGCGTCGCTGGCCGAGGGAGTGGAGCGACACCGCGCCGAGGTGGCACGGCGGTTGGCGACGACGGTGGTGGTGCAGTACGACGAACCCGTCCTGCCCGCCGCCCTGGCCGGCCGACTGACCGGTGTGACCGGGCTCAGCCCGGTGCATCCCGTCGACGAGGTAGCCGCGATCACGCTGATCGACACCTGTGTCGCCGCAGCAGGAGCCGAGGTGCTGTTGCACAGCTGTGCTGCCGATGTTCCGTGGAATGTGTTGCAGCGCAGCAGTATCAGTGCCGTTTCGGTTGATGCGAGCATCCTGAGCGACGCCGACCTCGACGGGCTGGGGGGTTTCCTGGACTCGGGTCGCGTCGTGGTGCTCGGACTGCTTCCGACGAGCGCTCCGCAACACCGCCCGTCGGCCGACGAGGTTGCCGCGGCGGCGGTCGCGATCACCGATCGAATCGGCTTCCCGCGCGGCGTCGTCGGCCAGCAGGTGGGGATCAGCCCGGCATGCGGGCTGGCCGGCGCTACCGCCCAGTGGGCGCGCGTCACACTCGAACTGGCCCAACGTGCCGCCGATGCGCTCGACGGGGACCCCGCGGCGATCTAACAGAGTTGCCCGCCACACCCGAGACAACGTGCTACAAGGTAACCGTGTCTGCTTCTGCGGGGGTGAAGCGGTGGACCGCGTCCGCGGTCCTGGCTGCGGTGTTCGTCGGTGGCTGCTCGGCGCCGGCACACCAGCCGGAGACCAAGTCGGCAATCAGCCTCGCGGCGTGGGGCCCCTGCCTCGGGGCTGAGTCGACGCCGGACTCCAACGGAACTCATCGTAGCGTCGAATGCTCAACGCTCACAGTGCCGTTCGACTACAGCCGACCCGATGGCCCGTCCTTCCGCGTCCCGGTCATCCGGATACCGTCGAAAGCGCTGAAACCCAAGCTGCTGCTGACCAACCCAGGCGGTCCCGGCATCAGTGGAGTCGACGACCTGCGGTCCAACCTCGACTACTTCGAGAAGTTCAGCGACGTCTACACCGTCGTCTCGTTCGACCCGCGCGGTGTCGGCGCCTCCGTTCCGGCCATCCAGTGCCTCGACGACCGGCAGCGCCAGGCGATCTTCAACCAGCCGAGCGCACCGACTTCCGACGCGGACATGAAACGCGCCGGGGAACTCGCCACCGGCATCGGAGATTCGTGCAAGCGGCAGTTCGGCGACGCCCTGGCCCACGTCGGCACCGCCGACGTCGCCCGCGACATGGACGAGATCCGCAAAGCCCTGGCCTTCGACCAGATCAACTACCTCGGCTTCTCCTACGGAACGTTCCTGGGTGCCATCTACGCCGACATGTTCCCGGAGCAGACCGACCGCCTGGTGCTCGACTCGGTGATGGACCCGATGCTGGACTACCAGGAGGTTCGCCACGGGCAGGCGCAGGGTATGCAACGCAGCATCACCGCCTTCGTCGACGACTGCCTGCGTCGACCGGACTGCCCGCTGAGTGGCCCGGGTAGTCAAGCGTTGCAACAGATTTCACAACTGGTCGACACACTCGACGGGCAGCCCTACGTCGGCGCCGACGGCCGAACCCTCTCAGGTGCGCGCATGCTGGCGCTGGTCGAGTCGTCGCAGTACTTCCCTGAGTCGGGGTGGCCGGCGCTGCGTGAGACGCTTCGCCACGCTCTGACCAAGCAGTGGCCGGCCGTCCTCGACGCCGCCTACTCACCGAAGCTGATGGTCAATCCTGCCGACTCGGAATACCTGTCGGTGGTGTGTGTCGACTTCGCGACCACACGTGATCCGGAGAAGCCCAAACGCCTGGCCCAGACGTGGGCGATGGAAAGCCCGATCAGCGGTGCCAACCGGGCCTGGTCGCTGGAGCCGTGCGAGACCTGGCCGCTGCCACCGGTGCGCGAACCCGGTCCGGTGGATCCGGCGGGGGCGGGGCCGGTGCTGATTCTCAGCACCACGGGCGACCCGGCTACGCCGCTGGCGTGGGCACAGTCACTTCATGGCCAGATCAAGAACTCGACGCTGGTCATCGCCCCCACGCAGGGCCATATCGCAAGCGCCCAGAACACCTGCGCGGAGGACACTCTCACCGCGTTCCTGATGAACGGCGCTCTGCCCCCGGATCGCCTCTTCAACTGTCCGCCGAACAAGTAGGGCAGCGGATCAGCCGTCGAGAAGGCGGACCAGTCGCGCCGGTGCCTGCAGCCGGAACGACGCGTCGATGAGCTCGCCGACCTCGTCCCAGTCGGCCTCGCCGGCGTCGAAGTCCAGACCCAACCAGCCGAACGGGCCGAGATAGGCCGGGTAGAAGAACCGGGCGTCCTGCTGCAGCGCCGGCCGTTCGCTGTCGTCGACCTTGACCAGCAGTGCGTGGGCGTAGCGGATCATCGGGCCGCCCGGGTTCCTCCGGCTGCCGCCGTAGACGGCGAACATCTTGGGTGCGCAGAACGTCGGCCGGCCGTGCGAGATCTTCTCGGTCGCCTCGGGCAGGCCGAGCGCGATGCGTCGTACCCGTGCCAACAGTGGATCGTCGGGGTGGAACATCACCGGATGGGGCACACGTCCACACTGCCATCTTCGGGAGTCGGTGGCCTCGGTTAGCCTGCCAGGGTGGCCACCGACGATCCGGAAACCGATCCGATCGATCCTGATGTCCGACGACGCTGGCAGGAGCTCGCCGACGAGGTACGCCAACATCAGTTCCGCTATTACATCAAGGACGCGCCGATCATCTCCGACGCGGATTTCGACACACTGTTCAACGAGCTGGTCGCCCTCGAGGAGCGCTATCCCGAGCTGCGGGTGCCGGACTCGCCGAGCCAGCTCGTCGGTGGCGCCGGTTTCGCCACCGAGTTCGCCGAGGCCCGGCACCTGGAGCGGATGCTCAGCCTCGACGACGTGTTCAACACCGACGAGCTCGAGGCCTGGTCGGTCCGCGTGGAGAACGAGATCGGGCCCGACCCGCAGTACCTGTGCGAGCTGAAGGTCGACGGTGTGGCCCTCGCGCTCGTCTACCGCGACGGCCGGCTGGAACGGGCGGCCACCCGCGGTGACGGCAGGGTCGGCGAGGACGTCACCCTCAACGCGCGCACCATCAACGATGTGCCCGAAACCCTCAGCGCCTCAGCCGAATACCCGATTCCGTCGGTGTTGGAGGTGCGCGGCGAGGTGTTCTTCATGGTGGCCGACTTCGAGAACCTCAACGCCAGCCTGGTCGAGGAGGGCAAGGCGCCCTTCGCCAATCCCCGCAACAGCGCCGCGGGTTCGCTGCGGCAGAAGAACCCGGCGGTGACCGCGCGGCGCCCGCTGCGGATGATCTGCCACGGACTGGGCTACACCGAGGGCTTCAGCCCGGCCACCCTGCACGACACCTACTTCGCGCTCAAGGCGTGGGGCCTGCCGGTCTCCGACCACACCACTCGGGTGGCCGGACTGGCCGCAGTGCGTGAACGCATTGTTTTCTGGGGCGAGCGGCGCCACGAGATCGAGCACGAAATCGACGGTGTGGTGGTCAAAGTCGACGACTTCGCCCTGCAGCGGCGCCTGGGTGCCACCTCGCGTGCGCCGCGCTGGGCGGTGGCCTACAAGTACCCGCCCGAAGAGGCGCAGACCCAGCTCCTCGACATCCAGGTCAACGTCGGACGCACCGGCCGGGTCACCCCGTTCGCGATGATGACCCCGGTGCGCATCGCGGGATCGACGGTCGGCATGGCCACCCTGCACAACGCCGCGGAGGTCAAGCGCAAGGGTGTGCTGATCGGCGACACCGTGATGATCCGGAAAGCCGGCGACGTCATCCCCGAGGTGCTCGGTCCGGTGGTCGACCTGCGCGACGGCACCGAGCGCGAATTCGTGATGCCCACCCACTGCCCGGAATGCGGGACCGCACTCGCGCCCGCCAAGGAGGGCGACGTCGACATTCGATGCCCGAACTCCCGGTCGTGCCCGGCGCAGTTGCGCGAGCGGGTGTTTCACCTCGCCGGCCG
This sequence comes from uncultured Actinomycetota bacterium, assembly GCA_963716465.1. Classification (GTDB taxonomy): domain Bacteria; phylum Actinomycetota; class Actinomycetes; order Mycobacteriales; family Mycobacteriaceae; genus Mycobacterium. The sequence goes on along the minus strand of CAVQTS010000027.1, from coordinate 127,064 downwards.
CGGTGGCCTGGACATCGAGGGACTGGGCTACGAGGCGGCGACCGCGCTACTGGACGCCAAGATCATCGCCGACGAGGGCGACCTGTTCACCCTCACCGCCGAAGACCTGCTGACCTCCGAGTTCTTCCGCACCAAGGGCGGCACGCTGTCGGCCAACGGCGCACGCCTGCTGGCCAACCTGCAACAGGCCAAGGACCGCCCGCTGTGGCGGATCCTGGTCGCGCTGTCGATCCGCCACGTCGGACCCACCGCGGCCCGCGCGCTGGCGACGGCGTTCGGCACCCTCGAGGCGATCATGGCCGCCTCCGAGGAACAGCTGGCCGACGTCGAGGGAGTCGGGCCAACCATCGCCGCGGCGCTCAAGGAGTGGTTCGACGTCGACTGGCATCGCGCGATCGTCGACAAGTGGCGGGCGGCGGGCGTGCAGATGGCCGACGAACGCGACAGCGGGATCACCCCGACGCTGCAGGGGCTGTCGATAGTGGTCACCGGCTCGTTGACCGGGTTCTCCCGCGACGAGGCCAAGGAGGCCATCATCATCCGCGGCGGCAAGGCCGCCGGATCGGTGTCGAAGAAGACGTCGTTCGTCGTCGCCGGTGACGCGCCCGGCTCGAAGTACGACAAGGCCGTCGAACTCGGCGTGCCGATCCTCGACGAGGACGGCTTCCGCGGGCTGCTGGCCGACGGCCCGCCGCAGGCGGGCCAGACCGACGGCCCGCCGCCGGTCGCCGAGGAGTAGCTCAGCGCAGGATCGTCGCTACGATGCCCGACAGGTAGCCCAGCCGGGCCACCTCCGACGGGCGGAAGAACGGTCCGCCGGGCCGGCCGAGAACTATCGCGGTGTGCGGTTCACCCAGCGGGGCGGCGGCCAGCGTGATGTCCATGTCGCGCCAGACCTGGGGCACCCAGTCGGCGGTGCTGTCGAGCGCCTCGGCGTGGTCGATCGGCAGCCATGGCGCGGTCTCGGCCTGGGTCTCGGGCGCGCCGGGGCTGCCCACGATGCGTTGCAGCCCGGTTTCCGTCGCCCGCACGACCGTGCACCAGCCCACCCGCAGTACGCGGGGCGCCTCGTCGGCGAGCACCTGCAGTTTGGCGGTGCGGTCCCCGGCGGCGGCGATGTGATCGATGAGCTCCAGCTCGCGGTGGGCCTCCAGCAGACCGGTGTGCGGCCGAATGGTGTCCACGCGCACACCGTCGAGGCGCTCGGCGGCGGTGATCACCATGTCGGGCATCGTGCCGTGCGGCAGCTCGACCACCAGGTCGTCGATGGCGTACCCCGAGCCGCGCTCGACGACGTCGAGCGACAGGATGTCCGCGCCCACCGAGCCGAGGGCGACCGCGAGCGACCCGAGACTGCCGGGCCGGTCCTCGAGCTGAACCCGCAGCAGATACGAAGGCACGGGCACACTTTTGCACAGTCCCGGGCTATGGGCATTCCGGCGCTGGCCGCCGAGAGGGCAGTTGTTCGCGGGTGCTCTCGCGATTCGTGTGCAACACCTGCAGTCTGGGCACAGTTGGGCAGCCATCTAGGCTGGTGCACCGTGTCCCAGATCTCCCGTGACGAGGTAGCCCGGCTGGCCAAGCTCGCCAGGCTGGCCCTGACCGACCACGAAATCGACAGCTTCGCCGGCCAGCTCGACGCGATCCTGGGGTATGTCAGCCAGATCCAGGCCGTCGACGTCACCGACGTCACATCGACCGGCAATCCGCTCGGCCGGCAGGCAGGAGCGCAGCGACCCGGGGATGTGGGCGCGGTCAACGTCAGCCGGGCCGACGTCGTGCAGCCGTGCCTGACCCAGGCGGAGGCCCTGGCCGAGGCGCCCGCGGCGATCGACGGCCGCTTCGCGGTGCCGCAGATCCTGGGGGAGGCGGAGTAATGAGCGACGTGATCCGGCTCGACGCCGCCACGCTGGGCGCCAAGATCGCGGCCAAGGAACTGTCCTCGGTCGAGGTGACCCAGGCCTGCCTGGACCAGATCGAGGCAACCGACGAGCGCTACCACGCGTTTCTGCACGTCGCGGCCGACGAGGCGCTGGCCACCGCCGCCCGCGTCGACGCCGCCGTCGAAGCCGGCGAGCAGCTGCCGTCCCCGCTGGCCGGTGTGCCGCTGGCGCTCAAGGACGTCTTCACCACCTCCGACATGCCCACCACCTGCGGGTCGAAGATCCTCGAGGGCTGGATGTCACCGTACGACGCGACGGTGACCGCGCGGGTCCGCGCGGCGGGCATCCCGATCCTGGGCAAGACCAACATGGACGAGTTCGCGATGGGCAGCTCCACCGAGAACTCGGCGTACGGCCCGACCCGCAACCCGTGGGACACCGACCGGGTGCCCGGCGGCTCCGGCGGTGGCAGCGCCGCCGCGCTGGCCGCCTTCCAGGCGCCGCTGGCACTGGGCTCCGACACCGGCGGGTCCATCCGCCAGCCGGCCGCGTTGACCGCGACGGTCGGCGTCAAACCGACCTACGGCACGGTGTCGCGCTACGGGCTGATCGCCTGCGCATCGTCCCTGGACCAGGGCGGACCGTGCGCGCGCACGGTGCTGGACACCGCGCTGCTGCACGCGGTCATCGCCGGCCACGACCCGCGCGACTCCACGTCGATGGATGCCGAGATCCCCGACGTGGTCGGCGCGGCGAAGGCCGGCGCGGCCGGTGACCTCAAGGGCGTGCGGATCGGCGTGGTCAAGCAGCTGCGCACCGGCGAGGGATACCAGCCCGGCGTGCTGGCCTCGTTCAACGCCGCCGTCGACCAGCTGGCCGCCCTGGGCGCCGACGTCACCGAGGTCGACTGCCCGCACCTGGACTACTCGCTGTCCGCCTACTACCTGATCCTGCCCTCGGAGGTCTCGAGCAACCTGGCCCGCTTCGACGCCATGCGGTACGGGCTGCGGGTCGGCGACGACGGCACCCACAGCGCCGAAGAGGTCATGGCGCTCACGCGTGCCGCCGGTTTCGGCCCGGAAGTCAAGCGCCGCATCATGATTGGCACCTACGCACTGTCGGCGGGCTATTATGACGCCTACTACAACCAGGCCCAGAAGGTCCGCACGCTGATCGCCAACGACCTGGACAACGCCTACCAGAGCGTCGATGTGCTGGTGTCGCCGGCGACCCCGACGACGGCGTTCCGGCTCGGCGAGAAGGTCGACGACCCGCTGGCGATGTATCTGTTCGACCTGTGCACGTTGCCGCTCAACCTGGCCGGGCACTGCGGAATGTCGGTGCCGTCGGGGCTGTCGCCGGACGACAACTTGCCGGTCGGACTGCAGATCATGGCCCCGGCCCTGGCCGACGACCGGCTCTACCGGGTGGGCGCGGCCTACGAGGCCGCCCGCGGACCTTTGCCGTCTGCCCTCTGATGCGCTGACGGGCCGAGGGGCAACAGGCAAGATAGAGCGCATGCGCATCGGAGTTCTCACTGGCGGCGGCGATTGTCCCGGCCTCAATGCCGTCATCCGCGCGGTCGTCCGGACCTGTGACGCCCGCTACGGGTCGTCCGTCGTCGGCTTCCTCGACGGGTGGCGCGGACTGCTGGAGGACCGGCGCATCCAGCTGCACAACGACGACCGCAACAACCGGCTGCTGGCGAAGGGCGGCACCATGCTGGGCACCGCGCGGACCAACCCCGACAAGCTGCGCGCCGGGCTGGACGACATCAAGCAGACCTTGGAGGACAACGGGATCGACGTGCTGATCCCGATCGGCGGCGAGGGCACGCTGACCGCGGCGCACTGGCTGTCCGAGGAGGGCGTGCCCGTCATCGGCGTGCCCAAGACCATCGACAACGACATCGACTGCACCGACGTCACCTTCGGGCACGACACCGCGCTGCAGATCGCCACCGACGCCATCGACCGGCTGCACAGCACCGCAGAGTCGCACCAGCGCGTCATGCTGGTGGAGGTGATGGGCCGGCACGCTGGCTGGATCGCGCTGAACGCCGGGCTGTCCTCCGGTGCGCACATGACCTTGATCCCCGAGCAGCCCTTCGACGTCGAAGAGGTGTGCCGAATGGTCAAGAAGCGTTTTCAGCGCGGGGAGTCCAGCTTCATCATCGTGGTCGCCGAGGGCGCCAAGCCCGCCGAGGGCTCGATGCAACTGCGGCACGGCGGCCTCGACGAGTTCGGCCACGAACGGTTCACCGGGGTGGCCCAGCAGCTGGCGATCGAGGTCGAGAAGCGGATCAAGAAGGAAGTGCGCGTCACCGTGCTCGGCCACGTGCAGCGGGGCGGCACACCGACGGCCTACGACCGGGTGCTGGCCACCCGGTTCGGGGTCAACGCCGCCGACGCCGCGCACGCCGGCGAGTACGGGATGATGGTGTCGCTGCAGGGCAACGAGATCGGCAGGGTTCCGCTGGCCGACGCGGTACGCCAGCTCAAACTGGTGCCGCAGAGCCGCTACGACGACGCCGCAGCCTTCTTCGGCTGAGCTGTTTCTCCGCGAGCAGTCACAAAAGTGCCTGTATGACGGCGTGTTGAGGGACGTATGCGTCTGCTCGCGAGATGAACCGGGCCACTAGGATCGATGGCATGACGATCGCTGCCAACGCCGAACTGCTGGACTACGACGACGTCGTCGCCCGGTTCGACCCGGTGCTCGGTCTGGAGGTCCACGTCGAACTGTCGACGGCCACCAAGATGTTCTGCGCCTGCTCGACGACCTTCGGCGCCGAGCCCAACACCCAGGTCTGCCCGGTGTGCCTGGGCCTGCCCGGGGCGCTGCCCGTGCTCAACGAGGCCGCCGTCGAGTCGGCCATCCGCATCGGACTCGCGCTGAACTGCCGGATCGCACCGTGGTGCCGCTTCGCGCGGAAGAACTACTTCTACCCGGACCAGCCGAAGAACTACCAGATCTCGCAGTACGACGAGCCGATCGCGTTCGACGGGTACCTCGAGGTACCACTGGACGACGGCACCACCTTCCGGATCGAGATCGAGCGCGCCCACATGGAGGAGGACACCGGCAAGCTCACCCACGTCGGCAGCGACACCGGCCGCATCCACGGTGCGACCACCTCGCTGCTCGACGTCAACCGCGCCGGCGTGCCGCTGATCGAGATCGTCACCAAGCCGATCGAAGGAGCCGGCGAGCGTGCCCCCGAGGTGGCCCGCGCCTATGTGACAGCGCTGCGGGACATGTTGCGGGCCTTGGACGTCTCCGACGTCCGGATGGACCAGGGCTCGCTGCGCTGCGACGCCAACGTCTCGCTGCGACCGATCGGCCAGGTCGAGTTCGGCACCCGCACCGAGACCAAGAACGTCAACTCGCTCAAGAGCGTCGAGGTCGCGGTCCGTTACGAAATGCGCCGCCAGGCAGCGCTTCTCGCCGCCGGCGGGAGGATCCATCAGGAGACCCGGCACTTCCACGAGGACGGCTACACCTCGCCGGGCCGCGACAAGGAGACCGCCGAGGACTACCGCTACTTCCCCGAGCCCGACCTCGAGCCGGTGGCCCCCAGCGCGGAGTTGGTCGACCGGCTGCGGGGGACCATCCCTGAGCATCCGTGGCTGTCGCGCAAGCGAATTCAGCAGGAGTGGGGCGTCTCCGACGAGGTCATGCGGGATCTGGTCAACGCGGGTGCGGTTGACCTGGTCGCCGCGACCGTCGAGCACGGGGCCTCCAGCGAGGCGGCTAGGGCCTGGTGGGGGAACTTCCTGGTGCAGAAGGCCAACGAGTCCGGCGTCGAACTCGACGCGGTGGGAATCAGCCCGGCCCAGGTGGCCAAGGTGGTGGCACTGGTCGACGAGGGCAAGCTGTCGAACAAGCTGGCGCGTCAGGTCGTCGAAGGGGTGCTGGCCGGCGAGGGTGAGCCCGAACAGGTGATGGCCGGCCGCGGCCTGGCGATGGTGCGCGACGACTCGCTGATCCAGGCTGCGGTCGACGAGGCGCTGGCCGCCAACCCCGATGTCGCCGAGAAGATCCGCGGCGGCAAGGTGCAGGCCGCGGGGGCGATCGTGGGTGCGGTGATGAAGGCCACCAAGGGCCAGGCGGACGCGGCGCGGGTTCGTGAGCTGGTCATGGCCGCTTGCGGCCAGGCCGATTAGCCGGAGTATGGCCGCTTGCGGCCAGGCCGATTAGCCGGAGTATGGCCGCTTGCGGCCAGGGTTAGGCCGGCTGGGCGCTGAGCCTGCTCCGCTCGATGCACCACCGTTCGTGCAGCCGCCGACATCGGGAGGCTGACAGCGGCTCCGGCCAGTCGTGTCGGGCCAGCACTTCGGCGGCACCGGTGAAGTCGTGGCCGCGGATCTCCTCGCCTGCGACCACGACGGTCGCCAGGCCCGCCGAGCGGGCGGTGTGGAACCCGGCCATCGAATGCTCGAACGCCAGGACGTTGGCCGCCCCGACCCCGAGTTCGGCGAGCGCCCGGTAGTAGGCCTCCGGGTCCGGCTTCGGGCGCGTTACGTCGTCGCCGGTGATCAGCACCTCGACGACGCCGTCACCGATGAGCTCCCGGACCAGCGGCTCGATGCGGGCCCGACGGTCGGCCGCGGTGACCGCGACCCGGATGTCGGCGCAGTGCAGGCTCCAGATCAGATCGCGGAACATGTGGGCGTCGCGCTCGGAGGCTTCCCGCGGCGCGTCGAAGTCGAAGATGACGGCCTCGAGCACCGGCACGTCGGCGTGCGCGCACCGGGCCCGGTCCCACCAGAAGGACCGACTCCGGGGCAGAGTGTCCACGCGCATTGCGGCCACGGGCGAAGTATGGCCCGGCCGAAACACGCTCTACATCCCCCGATCAGGGGAGGCGGGGTCGGATCTCTCACCCGCCCAAGCCGCCCCCGGACGACGGCATCGTCGGCTTCAGCGCTGTAATCGCCTGCAGCCGTAGATGTTACACCGAATCGACAGGTGTCGAGCCGGCCGTGGGCCGGGGGAGGGCGCCGGGGGAGATTCTGCCCGATTCGCGGTCACGCTGGTCCGGCCCGCCGCTACGGTGAACGCATGACGGTGCGGGTGGTGCTCGTCGACGACCACGAGATGGTCATCGAGGGCCTCAAGGCGATGCTCGCGCCATTCGTCGAACGGGTGGCGGTGGTCGGCGAGGCGGTGGGAGCCGACAAGGCGATGGCGGTGATCGCCGAGCTGCAACCCGACATCGTGCTGTGTGACGTGCGGATGCAGGGTGCCAGCGGGCTGGACCTGTGCCGGGAGATCAAGGACCGCGATCCCACCCAGAAAGTCATCCTGCTGTCGGTGTACGACGACGAGCAGTATTTGTTCCAGGCGATGCGAGTCGGCGCGTCGGGCTATCTGCTCAAGGGCATCAGCAGCGACGAGCTGGTCCGCCAGCTCGAGGGCGTGCACGCCGGCTCGACGGCGATCGACGCCGGGCTGGCGGCCCGCGCGGCCGAGACCGCGGCGCGCCTGCAGAGCGACCAGTTCTGGCCCGGTGCTCGGCACGGTCTGACGCAGCGGGAAAGCGAGATCCTCTCACTGGTGGTGACCGGGCTGTCCAACCGCGGTATCGCCTCGAAGCTGGTGATCGGCGAGGAGACCGTCAAGACTCATCTGAGTTCGATCTACCGCAAGCTCGGTGTCAGCGATCGCACCAGTGCCGCCGCAACGGCGTTGCGGGAAGGCATCTTTCGATGAGCAGCGGAGTCAGCCCACATGCGGTGCACGGTCTGGTCGACGCCGACCGGGAGGTGGCGCTGCTGCTCGACATCATCGCTGCGACGTCCTCGGGGCCGGGCGTGGAGCCGATGGCGGCGGCGGTGGCCCGGATGATCACCGCGGCGACGGCGTCCGACGTCTGCTTCGTGCACGTGCTCGACGACACCGACCGCTCTCTGACCCTGGCCGGCGCCACGCCGCCGTTCGACGAGCAGGTGGGGCGGGTCCGGCTGCCGCTGGGATCGGGGGTGTCGGGCTGGGTGGCCACTCATCGCGAGCCGGTGGTGATCGTCAGCGACAAGGAGGCCGACCCGCGGTACGTGCCGATTGCGGCGTTGCGCGGCAACGACTTCACGTCGATGGCCTCGGTGCCGATGGAGACCGAACCGGGCGGGCTGGTGGGTGTGCTCAACGTGCACACCATCTCCCGGCGCGACTTCACGCCACGCGACATGGAGTTGCTGCTGGTGATCGGCCGGCTCATCGCCGGCGCACTGCACCAGGCCCGCCTGCACCGCCAGCTGACCGTGCGTGAACGGGCGCACGAGGACTTCGCCGAGCAGGTGATCGCCGCGCAGGAAAGCGAACGCCGCCGGCTGGCCGGTGACATCCACGACGGCATCTCCCAGCGGTTGGTCGGGCTGACCTACCGGCTCGACGCTGCCGCACGCGCCGTCGACGACGGCGACCAGCCTTCCGCGGCCGAACAACTGGAGAAGGCAAGGGACCTCGTCGATCTCACGCTGGCCGAGGCGCGCTCGGCGATCAGCGGACTGCGCCCACCGGTGCTTGACGACCTCGGCCTGGTCGGCGGGCTGGCCAGCCTGGCGGCGTCCATCCCGGAGGTCGACCTCGAGCTCGACCTCGCCGAAGAGCGGCTGCCCGAGCACATGGAAGTCGCGCTGTATCGCATTGCGCAGGAATGTTTTCAGAACGTCGTCAAGCATTCCCGGGCGTTGGTCGCCACCGTCACCTTCACCGTCACCGACGGGGTGGCCCGCCTGGAGGTCGTCGACAACGGAGTGGGCTTCGACACCGGTACGCAGTCCGGCGGCTACGGCATGCTCTCGATGGCCGAGCGGGCCGAATTGGTCGGCGGGACGCTGAAGGTCAAGTCGCGTCCCGGTGCCGGCAGCACCGTGACGGTGACGATCCCGCTCGACAGCTGACGTCCCCTCCGCCGAACGTGGATTACCCCCACGCCGCAGGCGCGAAAGCGTTGCTCAACTCCACACTCGGCGCCCAATCAGGGCTCAGCGGCGCAGGGTCGCCGAAGGTGCTTCGCCCCAACGCTTCCGGTACTCCACCCCGAAACTGCCGAGGTGGTGGAACCCCCACCGCTCGGCCACCTGCGTCACCGTCACGCCGTCGCTCGGGATCGCGTCGGTGAGCTCCTCGTGCACCCGCTCGAGCCGTCGTTCCCGGACATAGGTCATCGGGGTCATGCCGAGTTCCTCGCGGAAGCCCTGCTGGATGGAGCGCACGCTCATGTGCACCGCCTTGGCGACAGCCTCCATGGTGATGCGCTCGGCGAGGTGGTCCTCGATGTAGTTCACCGCGTTCTGCACCACGCCGCGGCGCGGGTCGGGCTGGGCCGGCGCGAGGAACTCCGAGTAGTAGTTGGAGGGCTGCAGGTGCAACAGGCTGCTGATGACGAACTCCTCCACGGCGCCGATGCCGTGCCCGCGCTGGATCAGCGAGCCCTCGTGGAACACCTCGGTGTGGATCAGCTGCACGGCGGCATGCCAGCGCATGGCGGCCTCGGTGGCCATGTCGAACTCGGGGTCGAACACCAGCGGCCGGTCGAGCGCGCGCCCGAGCAGTCGAGTCAGATGCGCGGCCAGCGCCCGCTCCTCGATCCGGATGATCAGCTGCGGGGAGTCGTGGTCGAACGCCATCCGCAGAGACGCTCCCGGGCTGCTGACCACCGACCGGATGGTGTTGGCCTCGAAGGTGCGTCCGCGGTGCTCGACGATCGCGCGACCGTTCATCGGCATGTGCACGGTGTACTGCGGGCCCACCATCGGGATGTCGACGGCCGACGCCACGTGCAGGTCCAGATACAGCAGGCTGACGTTGCGCAGTCGAACCCCGTGCATGGTGGCGGCGAACGCGGGCACCTGGTCGGCCCCCACCGTGAGCTGCAGCGGCCCGAGCGTCTTGGCGATCAGCCTGGAGGCAGCCTTGACGTCCTCGGTGTAGAAGATTTCGTTGTTTGCCAGCGCCGGGGGCACACCGCGTGACCGCACCTTGCGGCGAACCGGGTTACTGGTCCGGCGAACGTCGATGTAGCCCAGCCGGGTGAGCCGGGACATCAGCGCCGACCTGGATTTACGCCCAGCGGCAGGTCGACAGCCCGTGCGGCGATCGCACCCGGCACGCCAGCCTCCCAAACATCGGTCGCGCTTCAACGCAGGTAATTCTTCGCAATCCTGACAGCCGCTGCGCGAAAGCGATAGGCAGGCAGGCTCCATAAGACTACTTTTGTGATCGAGACCACATTTGCCAGGAGGATGCATGACGGCTAACGGGCAGGCGGTAGCGGTCACCCCCGCCGACTCGGTTCGGGACAGACTCGACGACCCCCAGGTCGCGGCCGCACTCAACACCCTGCTCGACCACGCCGATGTGCTGGCCGTCCTGGTCAGCGGCTTGGACGGCTTCGTCCGCCGCGGCGACACCATCACCAACACCGTCTCCACCGCCGTCGCGGAGTTCCGGGGCGCCTCCGCCGCCGGCATTCCGGGTGCCGACGCACTCAAGGGCGTCGACCTGCAGAGCCTGGCCTCGAGCCTGGCCACGCTGTCCGGCTCGGTCGTCGGTGCGACACCCGCGCTGAACACCCTGCTGTCCTCCGGCCTGACCGATCCCCAGGCCGCGCAGGTGCTGGCCTCGCTGGGCGACTCCCTGGTCGACGGCAAGGCCGGCGCGGCCAACCCGCCCAAGGGTCTCTACGGCCTGTGGAAGGCCACCAAGGATCCCGACGTCGCCCGCGGCCTCGGCTTCCTGCTTGCGGTCGCCAAGTCCTTCGGCCGCCGGGTGGGCCAGCAGTGACCGCTGTGCCCGCCTGTACCTCGTTCGTCCATTCCGTCTTCAGTCGTCCCGCTTCGGCCTTGCCCTGGGTCGCTCTCTGAGAGGAGTTCTGCATGGCTTCAGTTCTGTGGTTTCAGGGAGGGGCATGTAGTGGCAACACCATGTCGTTTCTCAACGCCGAGGAACCCAACGTCGTCGACCTCATCGTCGACTTCGGCCTGGACCTGATCTGGCATCCGTCGCTGGGTCTGGAGCTCGGCAAGAACGCCCAGAAGGTGTTCTGGGACTGCGCCAAAGGCGAACGGCCCCTTGATATCTTCGTATTCGAGGGCACGGTCATCGAGGCGCCCGACGGCACCGGCCGGATGGACATGTTCGCCGACCGCGCGATGAAGGACTGGGTGACCGATCTGGCCGGCGCCGCGCAGATCGTGGTCGCGATCGGTGACTGCGCCTGCTGGGGCGGCATCCCCGCGATGGAGCCCAACCCGTCGGCCTCGACCGGTCTGCAGTTCCACAAGCGCGAGAAGGGCGGGTTCCTCGGACCCGACTTCCGCTCCAAGATGGGCCTGCCGGTCATCAACATCCCCGGCTGCCCCGCCCACCCGGACTGGATCACCCAGATCATCGTGGCGCTGGCCACCGGCCGCGCCGGCGACATCGCGCTCGACGAACTGCACCGGCCCGAGACGTTCTTCAAGACGTTCACCCAAACCGGTTGCACCCGTGTGCAGTTCTTCGAGTACAAGCAGTCCACGATGTCCTTCGGCGAAGGCACCCGCACCGGCTGCCTGTTCTATGAGTTCGGCTGCCGCGGCCCGATGACCCACTCGCCGTGCAACCGCATCCTGTGGAACCGGCAGTCCTCGAAGACCCGGGCCGGCATGCCGTGCCTGGGCTGCACCGAGCCCGAGTTCCCGCACTTCGACCTGGCACCGGGAACGCTGTTCAAGACCCAGAAGGTCGGCGGGGTGATCCCCAAGGAAGTGCCGGAGGGATCCGATCACCTCACCTACATGGCCCACGCCGCGGCCGCCCGGATCGCAGCACCGCAGTGGTCCAAAGAGGACATGTTCGTCGTCTAACCGCGCCCTACCAAACCTGGTTCAGCACAAACTTTTTGGAGGAAATGCCCATGACCGCACTCGACCTCTATGTCAGCCCGCTGGGGCGCGTCGAGGGTGACCTCGACGTCCGGGTCACCATCGACAACGGTGTCGTCACCTCGGCTTGGACCGAAGCCGCGATGTTCCGTGGCTTCGAGATCATCCTCCGGGGCAAGGACCCGCAGGCCGGCCTCGTCGTCTGTCCGCGCATCTGCGGCATCTGCGGCGGCAGCCACCTCTACAAGTCCGCCTATGCGCTGGACACCGCGTGGAAAACCCACATGCCCGAGAACGCCACGCTGATCCGCAACATCGCGCAGGCATGCGAGACGCTGCAGTCGATTCCGCGCTACTTCTACGCCCTGTTCGCGATCGACCTGACGAACAAGAACTACGCCAAGTCCAAGATGTACGACGAAGCGGTCCGCCGTTTCGCGCCGTACGTGGGCACCAGCTACCAGAAGGGTGTGGTGCTCTCCAACAAGCCGGTCGAGGTCTACGCGATCTTCGGCGGGCAGTGGCCGCACTCCAGCTTCATGGTGCCCGGCGGCGTGATGTGCGCGCCGACGCTGTCCGACGTCACCCGCTCGATCGCGATCCTCGAGCACTGGAAGGACAACTGGCTCGAGGGTGCGTGGCTGGGCTGCAGCGTCGATCGCTGGCTGGAGAACAAGACCTGGGAAGACGTGCTGGCCTGGGTCGACGAGAACGAGTCGCAGTACAACAGCGACTGCGGCTTCTTCATCCGGTACTGCCTCGACATCGGGCTGGACAAGTACGGCCAGGGCGTGGGCAACTACATCGCCACGGGCACCTACTTCGACCCAGCGCTGTACTCGAACCCGACCATCGAGGGCCGCAACGCCGCGCTGATCGGCCGCGGCGGCATCTACGCCCAGGGCCAGTGGTACGAGTTCGACCAGGCCAACGTCCGGGAGGACACCAGCCACTCCTTCTACCAGGGCAGCAAGCCGCTGCATCCATTCGAGGGGGAGACCATCCCGATCGATCCCGAACAGGGCAGGAAGCAGGGCAAGTACAGCTGGGCCAAGTCGCCGCGCTACGCCGTGGGTGACCTCGGGACCATTCCGCTGGAGGCCGGTCCGCTGGCCCGCCGGATGGCCGCCGGCGGCCCCGACGCCGCACCGCACCAGGACAACGACCCGTTGTTCGTCGACATCCTGAACAAGATCGGGCCGAGTGTGCTGACCCGCCAGCTGGCCCGCATGCACGAGGGCCCGAAGTACTACAAGTGGGTCAAGGGCTGGCTGGACCAGCTCAACCTCAAGGAGAGCTTCTACAGCAAGCCCACCGAGTACGCCGAGGGCAAGGGCTTCGGCTCCACCGAGGCAGCCCGTGGTTCGCTGAGCGACTGGATTGTCATCGAGGACAGCAAGATCAAGAACTACCAGGTGGTCACTCCGACGGCGTGGAACATCGGGCCGCGCGACGGCAATGACGTCCTGGGCCCGATCGAGAAGGCTCTGGTCGGCTCGCCGATCGTGGATCCGGAAGATCCGGTGGAGCTCGGCCATGTGGCGCGCAGCTTCGACTCCTGCCTCGTGTGCACCGTGCACGCCTACGACGGCAAGACGGGCAAGGAGCTGTCGAAGTTCGTCATCAACGGAATGGTGTGATCCCGGCGATCGATCCCGGGTCTCACGAATCCCGCAGCGACCCAGGCGGTTCGGATATCCAACCCCCTCCTCTGGATATCGAGCCGCCTGGGTGTGCGGTTCTGGTTGTCGGCTGCGGCAACCTGCTGCGCGGTGACGACGGAGTCGGTCCCGTCCTGGTGCGCCACCTCTGGGAACGTGGTGTCCCCACCGGCGCACGACTGGTCGACGGCGGTACCGCGGGCATGGACGTCGCCTTCCAGATGCGCGGTGCCCGGCGCGTCGTGATCGTCGATGCCTGTCTGACTCAAGGGGCCACCGGCGCGACGCCCGGTACGACCTACCGGGTTCCCGGCGAGGAACTGGAAGACCTACCGCCGCTGCAGGGCCTGCACACCCACTCGTTCCGCTGGGACCACGCGATCGCGTTCGCGCGCTGGGCACTCGCGGAGGCGTGCCCGACCGACATCACGGTGTTCCTCATCGAGGCGGCCAGTGTGGACCTGGGGGCCGATCTCTCCGAACCGGTGCAGGCGGCGATGGAACAGGTCATCGACCTGATCGAACGTGACTACCTGGCCGAGTTGCGCCCGCAAGCCCGCACCGACGTGACCGTCGAGTTCACCGCCGACGGTTACATCCGCCTCGAGGCCGCTCTGGCCGCGAGCAGGTTCCCGTCGGACGCGGTGGCGGCGGTGGTCCGCGACGACGACCTGTGGCTGATCCCGCTGCGCGGGCCCCGCAGCGGCGGGCTGCTGCTCAAACAGCGCAATCCGGCCGGCGACCGGGCCACCCTGGTCCGCGAGGTGCTGGCTGACCGTATCCCTACGGGCGTTCGTGAGGCATTCTGGGACGATGCACAGAAGGCGCTGCGGATTCCCCTGGGCCGGCGCTAGAGGTCCGGGGCGGTGATCGTGATGTCCCAGGACCCCCGGGTTCGCCCGAAGACCGAAGTTCCCGAGGTCACCTCGACCGACGAAGCCCTGGACGTGCAGACCGTGGTGGTGGAGGAGCGCGGCCGGTGGGCGGTCGAGATCGTCGTGGTGTTCGCCGACGGGGTGGTGCGCAAGCGCATCAACACCCACAACACCAAAGCCCGTGCCGAGTTGTCGGCCAACCTGATCAGACGCGCCGCCGAGCGCGATATCCGTGGACCGATCCACGGATGAAGGAAGGGATGTCTTGACCGCCGTATCGACCGATACCGATCTCGTGGACCCGACGGTGCTTGCGGTGCGTCCGCAACCGCTGGGCGCGTTCCCATTGCCGTTGGGTTACATGCTGATTCCGGCCTCCCCGGAGACTGAGGAAGCGCGGTTGGCGCTGCTGGCGGGTCAGGTGCCGCAGTGGCCGGAGGCGTTGGCCGCCCACGGTTTGGCGTTGGCCGGTGACCGCGACGGCGCGCTGGCGGCGTTGACCGGTGCGGATCCGGTGAGCCGGTACAACCGCTTCGTGATGGACCCCGACTCCGAGGACGCCGACGAGTTGCGTTCTAGTCTAGGTGAATTCGGGGTTTTGGTCGACGTCGTGCTGTTTGCGCTCGGTCGCACCGACATCCCGCCGCAACTGGGTTCGGCGACCGGGGAGCTGGCGGCGCTGGTGCTGTCCACCCAGGCCAGCAAGGCGTTCAACGAGGGTGCGGCGGCACTGGCCATCTCGCTGCTCGACCAGGCGGTCGATGCCGCCGAGAACGTGTCCAAGCCGCTGTGCGGTGTGCTGCTGGGCGCGGCGGCCTCCATCGCGGCGCACGGCGGCACTCCCGACGCCTATCGGCGTTTCGAGACCGCGCTGAAGGCCCTCGACGGTGCCGACGGTCTGCGGGTGGCCCGAGCGGAATTACACCTCAACCTGGCCGGGATACTGCACGAGCAGGCCGGCGAGCGCCCGGAACTGCTCAATGCCGCTATACCGCACTACCATTCGTCACTTCAGCTGGTGCTGCGCGAGGAAGCCCCGCTGCTGTGGGCCTCGGCGCACGCCAACCTGGCCACCGCCTACCTGACGATGCCGATGACCGAGGCCTCTGGTCAACTGCGACTGGGGGTGGCCGCGCAGTCGCTGCGCTCGGCGCTGAAGGTGTACACCCGCGAGGAGCACCCGGAGCAGTGGGCCAGTGTGCAACTGAACCTGGCCAATTCGCTGGTCTACACCCCGTCGAACCATCAGGCCGACAACCTCGTGGAGGCCGTCGAACTCTACGAGGCGGTTCTGGAGGCACGCGACCGCGACATCGACCCGCTGGGCCGGGCCAGGGTGCTGGCCAACCAGGGCAATGTGTTGGCGCATCTGGGTGTCTTCGATCAGGCCAAGGCCAAGCTGTACGAGGCCCGATTCATCTTCGAGGAGTTCGGCGACCACGACGCGATGCGCACCGTGCGCGGCGTGCTCGACGAGATCGCCCGCCACACCGCTCTGAACCGAACCGACGACACCGGGCAGGAGAAGGCGCACGATGTCGACGACGACTGAACGAGCGGTTGCCGAGCCCACTTTCGAGGAGCTTGCCAAGCGCGTCGACGACGCGGTGGCGGCATTGGCCGGACTGGACCCCGAGGCCCGCGCGGTAGCCGAGGAGCTCAAGGCGGCGGTCGAGGCGATCCATCGCGCCGGACTGGTCACGATGGTACGCCGCATGCGTGCCGACGACGCCGCGCGCGCGGCGCTGTTCGAACTCGTCGACGACCCGACGGTGCACCTGTTGTTGTCGCTGCACGGGATCGTGCGCCCCGATCCGGTCACCCACGCCAACCAGGTTCTGGAATCGGTGCGTCCGCAACTGCACAGCCACGGCGGTGACGTCAGCTTGGCGCGGGTGGAGGACGGCACCGCGTTCGTCCGCCTGGAGGGCGCCTGCAACGGGTGCTCCATGTCTTCGGTCACGCTGCGCAACCTGGTGGAAGAAGCTCTGGTGCAGGGTGTTCCGTCGATCAACGCCGTCGAGGTGCTGGCTGCAGAGCCCACTCCGACGTTGATCCCGCTCGAGTCGCTGCGGATCGGTCGCGACCCCGCGAGCGAGGGTTGGGTGAAGGTGGGCCCGGCCGCCGACCTGCCGGTCGACGACTTGTCCGCGGTCACACTGACCGCCGCGACCGGTGAGGCCACCGAGGTGATCGTCGTCAACGCCGGACAGCGACTGTCGGCCTACCGCAACGAATGCGCGCACGAGGCGCTGCCGCTGAACAACGCCGTGCTCGATCTGGGCAACAACACGTTGACCTGCCCGTGGCACGGCTTCTGCTACGACGCGACGTCGGGGGAGTGCCTGAGCGCCCCCGGGGCACAACTCGAGCAACTGCCGTTGCGGGTCGACGAGGGCGACGTCTGGGTCCGCGTCACCGCATGAGCCGATACACCGTCCGGCACAACAACCCGGCCGAAGGTCGCCGGCCCGCTAGCGCCGGTGGATTGGGGACCCGTCCCGACGTCATCCCTACGGTCGACCGCACCGACGGCTGGGCTCCCGCATTGTGGCTGGGCGCCCCGGCGCCCGGCGGCCTGGCGCTGCCTCCGGCGAGTCCGTCGATGGCCTGGATGTACTCCCCGCGTGGGGTGTTCGTCGGCGAACAGCACCTTGTGGTGGCCGACTCCGGCAACCATCGGGTGCTGATCTGGCACGACATGCCGTGCTGCGACGAGCAGCCCGCCGATGTGGTGCTCGGCCAGCCGGACGGCGAGACCGAGGGCCACGCCGCCGGCGGCCGCGGGCCCGAGCGGGGCATGAACCTGCCGACCGGGGTCCTGGTGCACGAGGGCCGGCTGATCGTGGCCGACGGTTGGCATCACCGGATTCTGGTGTGGAACAGCGTGCCCGAAACCAGCGATGTGGCACCCGATCTGGTGCTCGGACAGCCCGACGCGTCGTCGGTGAGCGAGAACCGGGGTGGCGAGTGTTCGGCGTCGAGCCTCTACTGGCCGTTCGGGATCGCGGTGGTGGGATCCGCCTTCTGGGTGGCCGACACCGGCAATCGCCGGGTTCTGGGTTGGCGCAACGGGATTCCCGAACCCGGCCAGGCGGCCGACATCGTGCTCGGGCAGCCCGATGCGGCCTCGCGTGAGGAGAACCGGGGCGCGGCGGCCGGACCGGGAAGCTTCCGTTGGCCGCACGACATCACCGGGCACGACGAACTGCTGATCGTCGCCGACGCCGGTGACCACCGCCTACTGGGCTGGTCGCCCTCGCCGCAGGCCGACCGCGACGCCGACATCGTGGTGGGCCAATCCGATTTCACCAGCGCCGACGAATGGCCGTACGGTCCGCACACCAACGACCGGTTCCGGTTCCCGTACGCGGCGTGTCTTGACGACAACCGACTGGCTGTGGCCGATACCGCCAACAACCGCATCCTGCTGTGGGACGGCGTGCCCGTCGACGGTCGCGGCGCCGATCATGTTCTGGCACAATACGACTTCGGCTCCAACGGCGAGAACCGCTGGACCTCGGTGCAGCGGGACACCCTGTGCTGGCCGTATGGACTGTCGCTGCGCGGTGACACGCTGGCGGTGGCCGATTCGGGGAACAACCGCGTGATCGTGTGGCGGCGGCGTCCCTCGTGAGACCGCGGATCGTGCAGGCCGACGACCAGATCGGGTTCTACTGGGCCACCCCGTCGGGTGCGCCGACGTCGTTGCAGGCGCTGGTCGCCGACGACGACGAGCCGGACCGGCTGGTGGCAACCCATCTCGAGGCCCTCGACGACGCACTGATCCTGGCCGCCAAGCGGTTCGGGGAGGTCCTCGGCGGCGGACGGTCGCCGGCGGATGCCGCCGAACGCGACGACCTGCTCGAGTTGCACCGCACGCTTGATCGGCTGTGTTTCGAGTACGCCGCGGCGCTGGAGAAGGCCGGCCTGAGCGCCGACCTTCGCGCCGGAAAGATCATCGGCACCGCCGCGCTGTTCTCCATTCGCGCCCGCCAACCGCTCGGCCTGCTCGGGCCCGCGCCGTTCGACAGTGAGCTCGACGACCCGTCGATCGGCGTCGTCGGCGGATTCGGGGAGTTCCACGAAGTCGACCCGGCCAGGCCGTGGAAGGGCGGCCGGTGGGTGGTGCGAACCGAAGCCGGGCAGCGTTTTCCGCTGACGCTGTCGATGCTGCTGTTCGACAGTTCCGGGGTCAACAAGGAGGCGGCCCGCCGCGAACACCGCGATGCCCTGCAAGCCGTGGTGTCAGCGGCGCGTGCGGCCGACGCCGATCCGCTGGCGGTGACGTGCGCGGTGGACTGGCTGCTCTACGACTGGCTGATGGCGCATCGCGAGGACCCCGACAGCGCCGAGATCGTCTTCCCCAAAGGCCACGAAGCCGATGCGGCGCTGGTGGTTTCGGCCGCCGCGGCGTCGGTGGCCGCCCGGGCCACCTTCGATCCCGGTCTGTTGGGCCTGATCACATGACGGCTCTGCTGCTCGATGCAAGAGCAGCCCGCGCTGAGGGGCGTGTCCCTCTTGACTATCTGGGCTTGTCGGAGTCGGTCCAGAACTGACGGCGTTCCACCGGTTGGTCGTCGGCAGCCGTCGGTGCCTTCGCCGACCAGGCCGTGCCTTCACAGACCAGATCGTGCGGAACTGGAATCTGGTCGGGCAGCAGCGGACCCCCGGGAAGCGCGTCGACAATGCTCTGCACCGGAAGTGGTGGGGCCAGTGCTGCGGTATCGGGCAAGGTCGTCAGGGCGGCTGGAATCTCCGGCACGGCGGCCGCGCCCGGCGCGGGCGCGGGCCCGGGGACGACGGGAACCGGTGCCGCCAGCGGAAACCCCGCGGGCGGCACGACGACGGGGACCGCGGGCGGTGCGGCCACGGGAACGGGCGCCAGAGCGGAATCGGCGATCGGCGCGGCCAACGGCGCCGCGGCAGGGGCTGGGACTGGGGCGGCTGGGGGTGCGGGCGTGGCCTCCGGTGCGGGTGCCACTGCCGCAACGGGTGCGGCCGGCGGTGCGGCTCCAGGCACGGGTGCGGGCATCGGTGCAGCAGGTGGCGCGGGTGCCGGAGCGGGTGCGACAGGCGCCCCGGCGGCGACATCGGCGACCGGCGCGGCTTGTGAGATCGGAGCGGGCGCCGGCGGAGCGGCGGCCGGGGAAGGCGGAGACACCGCCGGCGCGGCAGGGGAGACGTCAGCCACCGGAGTCACGTCCGTGAGGGGCACGTTGGCAGGCGCGGCCACCGGTGCAGCCACGGGCGCGGCAACCGGTGCGGCCACCGGTGCGGCCACGGGCGCCGCAATCGGCGCGGCAACCGGCGCGGCCAATGGAGCTGGGACCGGTGCCGGTAGTTCCGCGGCGGCCGGAACTGCCGGCACCACAACGGGAGCCGGCACGACCGGAACCGGCAGCGCGGCAACCGGAACGACAGGAACCGCTGCCGGTGCGGCCGCCGGCCCGAGCACGCTGTCGGTCACGGGTGCCGAAGTCACTGGCAGCGCAGCGGCCTCGGCTGCCACGGGCGACGGAGCGGCGGCCGCCGCGACGGGAGCCGGGACAGCCGCAGCCGGGGCAGCGGGCGCCAGGGCCGAAGAGTCGGGGACCGCGTTGCCCATCGCCTGGGGGAGGGCCTCCGGCGTCGCGGCGAACTGCTCGATGATGCTGCCGCAGGGCACACCCGGGCTTGGCGCCGGATCCGCGCCCGCCCGTGGATGAAGCGAGAAGCCGAACAAGACCAACGTTGCGAGACCGACCGACACGACTGCCGGGCGGTCGACCTTCGGTGTCACGTCTTCCCTTCTGATCTTGATCAGTCAACCAGACCGTATCGGGTTGACGGATCCAGACAAGACCTCGTCTATACCTTTATGGAACCGATGCACACCAGAGTCGGTTCAGTGATTAACGCCTTGAATCCATTGCCGCTCAACGGGTCTGCGACATCGAACCCTGCCGATGCGGCTGGGCTAGGTGTTGTCGGCGTTGCTGCGCGGGAAGCCGCCGCCCTGCGGGAACAGCGGGAAGACGACGTCGTCGAGCTTCTCCGCATCTCCGGCGGTGCGGTTGATCGTTGCGCCCCAGATGTTTCCGTCCGGTGCAACCTGCAGGGGCCACGCGTGGCCGTGGGTGTCCTGGCGGACCACCTCCGGCTCACCGGTGACTGCGCCGGTGCCCTGTGCCAGCCGCACGGCGACAGTTTGCTTGGTGTTGACCAGGTTCACCAGCACCGTGCCGTCCAGCGCGGCGCACCCGGCCACACCGGGACGGTTCGGCCACGTCCACACCGTGGTGACTTTCGCGTCCGGGCCGATGCGCTGCAGGCGATCACCAGCCGGGGCCCGGTCGGTGACGTAGAGCGACTTGTCGGTCGGGTCGATGCACATGGCGCCGCCCGCGCCCAACCCGGACAGCGCGGTGGTCGGCGCGGCCTGGCCGACCGTGGTCGGCTGCTCGATGCGGATCACCTTGCCCGCCAACGAATTGGGGTCGGCGGCCAGAGCAGGGTTGCCGGCGTCACCGGTCTGCACTACCAGCGTGGTCGGGCTGGTGAAGATCAGTGAACCGGTGTTGCCGGTGGCGCCCTTGGGAATGCCCGCCAGGATGTCCTTGGGAATGTCACCGTCGGCCACCCGGATCACCCGGTTGTCGGTCGGCGTGCTGATGTAGGCGTACATCAGCCGATCCTGCGAGTAGGTCGGCGACAGCACGATGTCCATCAGCCCGCCGTCGCCGCTGGGGTCGACCGGGATGACGGTCTTGATCGTCGGCTCGGCGCTGACCGACACCTCTTTGACCGCGCCGGTGGTCCGCTCGGCCACCAGGGCGGTCTTGCTGTCCGGGCCCATGATCAGACTGCTGATGCTCTCCAGGCAGCCCTGCATCACGCCGGGCGCCGGGCAGGCCTTGGGGAACGGCTTGGGGGGCAGCGGCGGGGGAGGCGGAGGCGTCGACGACGGCCCGGCGCCGAGTTCCGGTTCGGTGGTGAACGGCTGCGAAATGGAGTTGTTGAACTTCGCGCAGCCCGCGGAAGACCCTGCAACCAGCGTGGCCGCGCACAGCACAGCCAGCACCCCACGGATCGACCGGCGTACTCGCATGCCCGCCAGGTTACGGATACAGCGCCGGTATTCGCCACGACGGCGTGTCCGGGTCGCCCCGCCGGGTGCCCGGTGCAGGCAATATTCACCGCCAGAAGTGCCGCTCAAATCCCCGATTTGCGCCAGGTTGCACTTAATCTGGCTTTCGTGACGAGTCAAGGCCCCGATCCGCACTGGCAGCGCCCCGACGACTCCTCGGCTCGACCGGCGTCGGCCCAGCTGGTCGACCCTGAAGACGATCTGCCGTCAGCCACCTACGGCGGCGATTTCGAGACCACGAAGATTCCGCCCTACAGCCCGGGTTACACCAGCTCGGACCCGGCGCCATCGGCCAGCTACGGGCTATTGCACGATCCCGAACCGCTGCCGTACGTGCAGCCGCACGCCGAGCCGGTCCCGGTGCTGGCCTCGCCGATGGAGATCGGGCCCGTCGACGCCGAAGAACGGGCCAAGGCCGCCGGCCGTCGTGGCACCCAGGACCTGGGCCTGTTGCTTCTGCGGGTGGTCATCGGTGCGGTGTTCATCGCCCACGGCCTGCAGAAAGCGTTCGGCTGGTGGGGCGGCCAGGGCATCGACGGATTCAAGACCGCGCTGGCCGACGCCGGCTACCAGCACGCCGGTGTACTGACCTACGTCGGGGCCGGCGCCCAGATCGTCGTCGGCGTACTGCTGGTCCTGGGCCTGTTCACCCCGCTGGCGGCGGCCGGAGCTCTCGCGTACCTGGTCAACAGCCTGCTGACGGTCATCTCCGCGCAGCGTCACGACGGCTACTTGTCGGTGTTCGGCGCCGACGGTATGGAGTACCTGCTGGTCCTCATCGTCGCGGCGTCCTCGATCATCCTCGTCGGCCCCGGCCGCTACGGGTTCGACGCCGGCCGCGGCTGGGCCCGCAGACCGTTCGTCGGCTCGTTCATCGCGCTGATTCTCGGCATCGGCGGTGGCGTCGCCGCGTGGATCTTCCTGCACGGCAACAACCCGTTGCGCTAGTCACTCGTAGGGGTTGGGCACCCGGCCGCCGCTGGCCGCGGTGAGCAGCGGCAACGTCGCGAACGTCACCGCCGGAAGCGGCAACTCCGAGCCGTCGCTCAGCCGGGCCCGCGCCCACGCGCTCTTGGCGAACCGCAGCCCGTCGACGTCGTCCCACGACACCGTCCGGCTGCCCAGCAGCGTGCGTGCGGTGACCGTCTCCCGGTCGGCCACGGTGCGCAGCCGCACGATCGCCACCGACAACACCACCGGTATCACCAGCAGCGCCATGCCCCAGGCCGGGAACGCCGGAACCAGCGCCAGCAGACCCAGCGCCACGAACCCGGTAGCCAAGTGCGCCATCGGCGACATCCGGATCACCACGGGTGCCGATGTGGCCGAGGACGGGTCAGGGACGAAACCGGAGGGCATACGAGCATCATCCCACTCCCGACGAAAGGGCCGAGATTTGACGTCTGACCAGTGCGGAGGCTACCGTCGCCCTATGAAGTTCGGCGGAATGCTCGTAGTAATTGGCCAGCGCGTTGGTGCCGCGCTTGCCCCGACCCGGGCATAGCCACTCGCACCAGCGCGCAACCCTCGTACAGCCGCCGACGCTGACGGGGGTTTTTTCTTGCCCGAAGGAAACGACACGAGGACATCGAGGACAACGTGAGCGCACCGACCACGCGAGCACCCGAGCCATCGGCGGCCGCACCCGCCAACGGCGCCGATGCCGCAGCGCAGACCACCGGTAAGACCGCCCCCAAGTCGGGCGCGCCGGCTCCCAAACGCATCGCCCCCTACCAGCTCACCGGAGCGGAGTCGGTGGTGCGCTCGCTGGAGGAGCTCGGCGTCGACACCATCTTCGGGATCCCCGGCGGCGCGGTGCTGCCGGTCTACGACCCGCTGTTCGACTCCAAGAAGCTGCGCCACGTCCTGGTCCGCCACGAGCAGGGCGCGGGCCACGCCGCCAGCGGCTACGCGCACGCCACCGGGAGGGTCGGCGTCATGATGGCCACCTCGGGCCCAGGCGCCACCAACCTGGTCACACCGCTGGCCGACGCCCAGATGGACTCCATCCCGGTGGTCGCCATCACCGGGCAGGTCGGCCGCTCGCTGATCGGCACCGACGCCTTCCAGGAAGCCGACATCTCGGGCATCACGATGCCGATCACCAAGCACAACTTCCTGGTGCGCAATGGTGACGACATCCCGCGGTTGATCGCCGAGGCGTTCCACATCGCCGCCACCGGGCGTCCCGGCGCGGTGCTCGTCGACATCCCCAAGGACGTGCTGCAGGGTCAGTGCACGTTCGCCTGGCCGCCGCAGATGGACCTGCCCGGCTACAAGCCCAACACCAAGCCACACAGCCGGCAGATCCGCGAGGCCGCCAGACTGATCGCCGCCGCGCGCAAGCCGGTGCTCTATGTCGGAGGCGGAGTGATCCGCGGTGAGGCCACCGCCGAGCTGCTGGATCTGGCCGAGCTGACCGGCATCCCGGTGGTGACCACGCTGATGGCCCGCGGCGCCTTCCCGGACAGTCACCCGCAGAACCTGGGCATGCCCGGCATGCACGGCACCGTCGCCGCGGTGGCCGGGCTGCAGAGGAGCGACCTGATCATCGCGCTGGGCGCCCGGTTCGACGACCGGGTGACCGGCAAGCTGGACTCCTTCGCGCCGGAGGCCAAGGTGATCCACGTCGACATCGACCCGGCCGAGATCGGCAAGAACCGCAACGCCGACGTCCCGATCGTGGGCGACGTCAAGCTGGCGATCACCGACCTCATCGAGGCGCTGCGGAAAAACTCCGGCGGGCAGGAGCGAAGCGACCGGGGAATCAATGCAGCGCCCAAGGCGGACCTGGACAACTGGTGGGAGTACCTGTCAGGCATCCGGGCCACCTATCCGCTGAGCTACGACCCGCAGACCGACGGCAGCCTCAGCCCGGAGTACGTCATCTCCCAGCTGGGCAAGATCGCCGGACCGGACGCGATCTACGTCGCCGGTGTGGGTCAGCACCAGATGTGGGCCGCGCAGTTCATCTCCTACGAGAACCCCCGTACGTGGCTGAACTCCGGCGGCCTGGGCACCATGGGCTACGCCGTCCCGGCGGCCATGGGCGCCAAGATGGCCCGGCCCGACGCCGAGGTGTGGGCCATCGACGGCGACGGTTGTTTCCAGATGACCAACCAGGAGCTGGCGACCTGCGCCATCGAGGGTGTGCCGATCAAGGTGGCGTTGATCAACAACGGCAACCTGGGCATGGTGCGGCAGTGGCAGACGCTGTTCTACGGCGAGCGCTACAGCAGCACCGACCTGTCCACCCACAGCCATCGCATCCCGGACTTCGTCAAGCTGGCCGAGGCGATGGGATGCGTCGGATTGCGTTGTGAGCGTGAGGAAGACGTCGTCGACGTCATCAACCAGGCTCGGGCGATCAACGACCGGCCGGTGGTGATCGACTTCATCGTCGGCGCCGACGCCCAGGTGTGGCCGATGGTGGCCGCGGGGACCGGCAACGACGAGATCATGGCCGCGCGCAACATCCGTCCGCTGTTCGACGACAACGAAGAGGGACGGGCCTGATGGGAACCACTGTCACACATACGCTTTCGGTGCTGGTCGAAGACAAGCCCGGTGTGCTGGCCCGCGTGGCCGCACTGTTCTCCCGGCGCGGCTTCAACATCCAGTCGCTGGCGGTCGGTGCCACCGAGCAGAAGAACATGTCGCGGATGACGATCGTGGTCACCGCCGAGGAGACCCCGCTCGAGCAGATCACCAAGCAGCTCAACAAGCTGATCAACGTGATCAAGATCGTCGAGCAGGACGAGGAGAACTCGGTGGCCCGCGAGCTGGCGCTGATCAAGGTCCGCGCCGACGCCGGCACGCGCAGCCAGGTGATCGAGGCGGTCAACCTGTTCCGCGCGAAGGTCATCGACGTCTCCACCGAGTCGCTGACCGTCGAGGCCACCGGAACCCCGGAGAAGCTCGAAGCGCTGCTGCGGGTGCTCGAGCCCTACGGCATCCGTGAGATCGTGCAGTCCGGCGTGGTGTCGCTGTCCCGCGGCCCGCGCGGAATGACCAACGCCAAGTAACAGACCCCACCGAAGAAACAAGAGAAGGAAAGTTCAACCGTGTCAGTTGAGATGTTCTACGACGACGATGCCGACCTCTCGATCATCCAGGGCCGCAAGGTCGGAGTGATCGGATACGGCAGCCAGGGGCATGCCCATTCGCTGAGCCTGCGGGACTCCGGCGTGCAGGTGAAGGTGGGCCTCAAGGAGGGCTCGAAGTCGCGGGCCAAGGTGGAGGAGCAGGGCCTCGAGGTCGACACTCCCGCCGAGGTCGCCAAGTGGGCCGACGTGATCATGCTGCTCGCGCCCGACACCGCGCAGGCCGAGATCTTCACCAACGACATCGCGCCCAACCTCAAGGCCGGCGACGCGCTGTTCTTCGGGCACGGTCTGAACATCCACTTCGGACTGATCAAGCCGCCGGCCGACGTCACCATCGGCATGGTCGCCCCCAAGGGCCCCGGCCACCTGGTGCGCCGCCAGTTCGTCGACGGCAAGGGTGTGCCCTGTCTGGTCGCCGTCGAGCAGGACCCGACCGGTGAGGGCCTGGCGCTGGCGCTGTCCTATGCCAAGGGCATCGGCGGCACCCGCGCGGGCGTCATCAAGACCACTTTCAAAGACGAGACCGAGACCGACCTGTTCGGTGAGCAGGCCGTGTTGTGCGGTGGCACCGAGGAACTGGTGAAGACCGGCTTCGAGGTCATGGTCGAGGCGGGCTACGCCCCCGAGCTGGCCTACTTCGAGGTGCTGCACGAGCTCAAGCTGATCGTCGACCTGATGTACGAGGGCGGCATCGCCCGGATGAACTACTCGGTGTCCGACACCGCGGAGTTCGGCGGCTACCTGTCGGGCCCGCGCGTGATCGACGCCGACACCAAGGAGCGGATGCGCGCCGATCCTCACGCGACATCCAGGACGGCACCTTCGTCAAGCAGCTCGTCGCCAACGTCGAGGGCGGCAACAAGCGAGCTCGAGAAGCTGCGCAAGGAGAACGCCGAGCACCCGATCGAGGTCACCGGCAAGAAGCTGCGCGACCTGATGAGCTGGGTCGATCGGCCGATCACCGAAACGGCCTAGCAGTACTCTTCGCGATTTCGGCGCGCTTTTCGTCGCTCAGCGACCGAAAGCGCGCCGAATCAGGGGCGCAGCGAGGGAACCTGCAGTCCGAACTCCCGCTTGAGCACCGTGCGCGCGGCGTAATAACCGGCCATGCCGTGCACCCCGCCGCCGGGCGGGGTGGCCGACGAGCACAGGTAGGCCTTGGGGATCGGCGTCGACCACGGGTTGACCCGCGGCGTCGGCCCGAGCAGCGCCCGCACCACCGAGTTGCCGCCCACCCCGATGTCACCGCCGACGTAGTTGGCGTTGTGATCGGCCAGGTGGGCGGCCGGGATGCCGCGTGCCGCGACGACGATGTCGGAGAACCCGGGCGCGAAGCGTTCCATGATCTCGGTGACGGCCTGCGTCTGATCCAGTGTCGAGCCCGCCGGCACGTGGGCATAGGTCCAGAACGGCCGACGGCCTTGGGCATCAATGCGATTGGGGTCGGCGGTATAAGGGGTGGCCGCCAGGACCATCGGCCACTGGGCGTGTCGGCCCGCGGCGACCTCACGCTCGGCGTGCGCCATCTGGGCGCGGGTGCCCCCCAGATGGAACGTCGCCGCGGCGGCAAGCCGCGAGTCGGCCCACGGGATGTCGTCGCAGAGCACGAAGTCCACCTTGGCCACGCCAGGCCCGAAGGTGTAGCGCTGCAACAACTTTGTGTAGACGGCCGGCAGCCGGTCACCGTAGATGCCGAGCAGCGCGGTGGGTGCGGTGTCGTAGACGACCACGCCCGACGGCGGGGTGCGCACCTCGGCGTCGGTGTGCAGGACCCCGCCATGGGCCCGGAGGTCGTCGATCAGCGCGTCGGCGATGGCCTGGCTGCCGCCGACCGGTACCGGCCAGCCGACGGTGTGTGCCAGCGTGGCGAGCATGATTCCGGCGCCCGCCGCGACTAGCGATGGCATCCGCGAAATCGTATGCGCCGCAACGCCGGTGAACAACGCGCGGGCATCTTCGCCCTGAAGCGAGCCCCAGGCCGGTGTGCCCTGGCGCAGCATCCGCAGGCCCAGCTGGACGGTGGCCGGGACGTCGGTGGGCAGCGAGCGCTTGTCGCCCAGGAGCAGACCGACCACGTCGTCGGCGTTGCGAACCAGGGGAGCGAGCAGACTGCGCCACGACGCGCCCTCGGCCAGGCCTGCGCAGGTGCGCTCGAGGTCCTGGTAGGCGATCGCCGCGGGCCGCCCCGGCAGCGGGTTGGCGTAGGAGATATCGGGCACCGCCAACCCGACCCCCCGCGCGGCGAGGTCGAACTCGGCGAAGAAGGGTGAAGCCAGCGCCAGCGGGTGGATCGCCGAACAGATGTCGTGTCGCACACCGCTGAACTCCGGGTCGGCCGCGGTACGTGCGCCGCCGCCCAGAGTGGGCTGGGCTTCCAGAACCTGCACGGCCAGACCGGCTCGGGCACAGATCACGGCAGCCGCCAGCCCGTTGGGGCCGCTGCCGACCACGGTGACGTCCACGTCTCCAGTAGACCTCACCGCAGCCGATGGTCGTACGTGGGGCGGCACACAGGGGGTCGATTGCGGGGCTCCTCCTCCGCCCGTGCCGGGCGGCATCGTCGCCACGCTAGGCTGACCGGCGTGAATCTGCCCGTTGTGTTGATCGCCGACAAATTGGCCGAGTCGACCGTCGCAGCCCTGGGTGACGCCGTGGAAGTGCGCTGGGTCGACGGCCCGGACCGCCCGAAACTGCTGGCAGCGGTGGCCGACGCCGACGCGCTGCTGGTGCGCTCGGCGACCACCGTGGACGCCGAGGTGATCGCCGCCGCACCCAAGCTCAAGATCGTCGCCCGTGCGGGCGTCGGCCTGGACAACGTCGACGTCGACGCCGCCACCGCAGCCGGGGTGTTGGTGGTCAACGCCCCGACGTCGAACATCCACAGCGCCGCCGAGCACGCGCTGGCGCTGATGCTGGCCGCCGCCCGGCAGATCCCGGCCGCCGACGCGACGCTGCGCGAGCACACCTGGAAGCGGTCGAAGTTCAACGGCACCGAGATCTTCGGCAAGACCGTCGGCGTCGTCGGGCTCGGCCGCATCGGTCAGCTCGTCGCGCAGCGGCTGGCCGCCTTCGGCACCCACGTGATCGCCTACGATCCCTACGTCCCGCCGGCACGCGCCGCCCAGCTCGGCATCGAGCTGCTGTCCCTCGACGAGCTGCTGCCCCGTGCCGACTTCATCTCGGTGCACCTTCCGAAGACCCCGGAGACCGCCGGACTGCTCGGCAAGGAGGCACTTGCCAAGACCAAGCCGGGCGTCATCATCGTCAACGCCGCCCGCGGTGGACTGATCGACGAGGCCGCGCTGGCCGACGCCATCAAGAGCGGTCACGTCCGGGGAGCCGGGCTCGACGTCTTCTCGACCGAACCCTGCACCGACAGCCCGCTGTTCGAGCTTCCGGAGGTGGTCGTCACCCCGCATCTGGGCGCCTCGACCGCCGAGGCTCAGGACCGGGCAGGCACCGACGTCGCCGAGAGCGTCAAGCTCGCCCTGGCGGGGGAGTTCGTGCCCGACGCGGTCAACGTCGGCGCCGGCGCGGTCAGCGAGGAGGTGTCGCCATGGCTGGATCTGGTGCGCAAGCTCGGCGTGCTCGTCGGTGTGCTGTCCACCGAGCCGCCCACCACGCTGTCGGTGCGGGTCAGCGGCGAGCTGGCCGCCGAAGACGTTGAGGTGCTGAAGCTTTCGGCGCTGCGCGGATTCTTCTCCACGGTGACCGATCAGCAGGTGACCTTCGTCAATGCGCCGGGCCTGGCGGCCGATCGCGGTCTGCAGACCGAGCTGAGCACCGCCAGCGAGAGCGTCAACCACCGCAGCGTGGTCGACGTGCGGGTGGTCGGACCGGGTGGCTCGGCGACGAACGTGTCCGGCACGCTGTCCGGTCCCCAGGAGGTCGAGAAGGTCGTCCAGATCAACGGCCGCAACTTCGACCTGCGGGCCGAGGGCGTCAACCTGATCCTGCATTACAGCGACCAGCCCGGGGCGCTGGGCAAGATCGGCACGCTGCTCGGTGCGGCCGACGTGAACATCCTGGCCGCGCAGATGAGCCAGGACACCTCGGGCAGGGCCGCCACGGTGATGCTGCGGCTGGACCGCGACGTACCGGCCGGCGTTCGTGCCGCGATCGGTGCCGCGGTGGACGCGGTGACTCTGGAAGTGGTGGATCTGTCGTGAAACTGGCTGTGATCGCGGGTGACGGTATCGGCCCGGAAGTCATCGACGAGGCGCTGCAGGTGCTCGACGCCGTGCTGCCCGGCGTGGAGAAGACCGAGTACGACCTCGGCGCCCGCCGTTATCACGCGACCGGTGAGGTGCTGCCCCCCTCGGTGATCGACGAGCTGCGCGGCTACGACGCCATCCTGCTCGGGGCGATCGGTGACCCCTCAGTGCCCAGCGGTGTACTCGAACGCGGCCTGCTGCTCAAGATCCGCTTCGAGCTCGATCACCATGTGAACCTGCGGCCGGGACGGCTCTACGAGGGGGTGACCAGTCCGCTGTCCGGACAGCGGGACATCGACTTCGTCGTGGTGCGCGAGGGCACCGAGGGTCCCTACACCGGGACCGGCGGTGCGATCCGGGTGGGCACGCCCCACGAGGTGGCCACCGAGGTGAGCCTGAACACCGCCTTCGGTGTGAATCGCGTGGTGCGTGACGCTTTCACGCGCGCACAGGCCCGTCGCAAGCACCTGACGCTGGTGCACAAGACCAACGTGCTGACCTTCGCGGGCGGCCTGTGGTCGCGGGTGGTCGACGAGGTCGGCGCCGAGTACCCCGACGTCGAGGTGGCCTATCAGCACATCGACGCCGCCACCATCCACATGGTCACCGACCCCGGCCGCTTCGACGTCATCGTCACCGACAACCTGTTCGGCGACATCATCACCGACCTGGCCGCCGCGGTCTGCGGCGGCATCGGGCTGGCCGCCAGCGGCAACATCGACGCCACGCGGACCAACCCGTCGATGTTCGAGCCGGTGCACGGCAGCGCGCCCGACATCGCGGGCAAGGGCATCGCCGACCCCACCGCCGCGGTGATGTCGGTGGCGCTGCTGCTGGCACACGTCGGTGAGGACGCCGCCGCTGCCCGCGTCGACAGGGCCGTCGCGAGCCATCTGGCGACCCGTGGCGACAAGACCTACTCGACCCGCGAGGTCGGCGAGCGGATCCGCGCCGCGCTCTAGGCTTCCGCGCGGGCCGGCGGATCGGCAGGCACTAACGGCAGTGCGGCCACGGGGAGCAGTGCGCACACCGCGAACGCCACCGGGTAGCCCAGCACGCCGATCAACGCCCCGAACAACGGCGGGGTGAGCCCAGCGGTCAGCAGCTGACTGGTGTTCTGCGTGCCCAGCGCGCGCCCGCTCCAGAACGGGCCTGCGATCTCGGCGATCGCGGTGAACGCCAACCCGTTGTCGCTGACCGTGATCACCGACGCCACAACCATCACGGCGATACTCAGCGGTGAGTGCACCGCGTCGGTGACCGCCAACACGAGCATCGACAACCCCGCGGCGACGGCGATCATCCGGATCGGACGCAGCCGCGCCCGCATCCAGTCCGACCAGCGACCCGCGGCGATGCGGCCGAGTGCGCCGAGCACCTGAGCCGCCATCACCAGCACGCCGGCGGATTCGGGCGACCAACCGCGGTCGACGATCAGCCACACCAGGCTGAACGTCCACACCACGCACTGGGGCACCACCAGCAGCACCGACACTGCGTGGATGCGCCAGAGCACATTGGAGCCGCGGTATGGGTTGGCCAGGTGCTCGGCGGGTGCCTCGGCGCGCGGCGGGCGCGGCGGGTCGAGCACCCCGACCGCACACACCAGGGCCGCCGCGGCGCACACCACCGCCGGGAACAGCAGCGCCACCCCGACGCCATGTGTCTGCGCCAATCGCGGGATCACCAGCGCGCCGAACGCCACGCCCAGCGGCTGCGCGGTCTGGCGGATGCCCATCACCAGACCTCGCTGCTGCGGGGGAAACCAGCCGACCACCAGGCGGCCGCTGGCGGAATTGCTGCTGGCCGCCGCCATTCCGCCGAGCATCAGGAAGGCGCCCATCAGGATCAGCGAGTGCATCGAGGCGGCCGCGAACGCCGCTGCCGCGGTCAGCGCCGAGCCGACGCTGAGCACGAAGCGCTCGCCGACGCGGTCCACCACGTATCCCCAGGCGATCAGGGTCAGCACCATGCCGAAGCTGGGCATCGCCGAGATCAACCCGGCCCGGGCCAGATCTAGGCCCATCGTCTTGTGCAGCGTGGGAATCAGGAAGGCCACGCCGTTGATGAACACATTGGCCGACAGCGTCGCGAACAACGCGATGACGAGCATCGACCATCGCCGCACGGTGCTGATCGTGTCGACGGCCACCTGATCATGGTCCCATGGCGTTCTCACGATGCTGAATAGCTTTCTCACTATTCGAGATGGCGGTGTTCCCGCCGTCGAGTCAGAACTCACATAGGGGAAGTGCAACGCGGTTTGAACGGGCCATTAGGCTCTACCGAATGCGCCTGGGTCGAATCGCCAGTCCGGACGGAGTCGCCTTCGTCAGCATCGAAGGTGACGGAGCCGACATCGTTGCTCGGGAAATCGCCGAGCATCCCTTCGGCACACCGACGTTCACCGGGCGGACCTGGCCGCTGGACGACGTGCGGCTGCTGGCTCCGATCCTTGCCAGCAAGGTGGTCTGCATGGGCAAGAACTACCTCGCCCACATCCAGGAGATGGGTGGCGAAGCGCCCGAGGACCCGGTGATCTTCCTCAAGCCGAACACCGCCATCGTCGGGCCGGGCGTGCCGATCCAACTGCCGGCCAACGCCTCACCGGTGCATCACGAGGGAGAACTGGCGGTGGTGATCGGCCGTCCGTGCAAGGACGTCCCCGCCGCCCGTGCGGCCGAGAACATCCTCGGCTACACCATCGCCAACGACGTCTCGGCACGCGATCAGCAGAAGGCCGACGGGCAA
The DNA here is from genome assembly GCA_963716465.1 of uncultured Actinomycetota bacterium. GTDB lineage: Bacteria > Actinomycetota > Actinomycetes > Mycobacteriales > Mycobacteriaceae > Mycobacterium. The sequence goes on along the minus strand of CAVQTS010000027.1, from coordinate 94,573 downwards.
TGGATGCGCGCCAAGGGCCACGACACCTTCTGCCCGGTGGGTCCCTGGATCGTCACCGATCTCGATCCGTCCGATCTGGAGATCCGCACCGAGGTCAACGGCGAGGTGCGCCAGCTCAGCCGCACCTCGCTGATGATCCACGACATCGGTGCCATCATCGAGTGGATTTCGGCCGTGATGACACTGCTGCCCGGCGATCTCATCCTCACCGGTACGCCCGAAGGCGTGGGACCCATCGAGCACGGCGACACCGTCAGCGTCAGCATCGAGGGCATCGGGACCCTGACCAATCCCGTCGTACGAAAGGGCAGATGATGACTCGGGCGGCCAACGAGCCGGTGCGCGTGCGGTTCTGCCCGTCACCAACCGGTATCCCGCACGTCGGCATGGTGCGCACCGCGCTCTTCAACTGGGCCTACGCCCGCCACACCGGCGGTGTGTTCGTGTTCCGCATCGAGGACACCGATGCCCAGCGCGATTCCGAGGAAAGCTATGCGGCGCTGCTCGATGCGCTGCGCTGGTTGGGTCTGGACTGGGACGAGGGACCGGAGATCGGCGGACCCTACGAGCCCTACCGGCAGTCGCAGCGCAAGGACATCTACCGCGACGTCGTGGCGCGGCTGCTCGAGGCGGGCGAGGTGTATCCGGCCTACTCCACGCCCGAGGAGGTGGAGGCCCGCCATCTCGCCGCGGGCCGAAATCCCAAGCTGGGCTATGACAACTACGACCGCGACCTGACCGACGAGCAGCGCGCCGCCTACGCCGCCGAAGGCCGCAACGCGGTGCTGCGGCTGCGGATGCCCGACGAGGACATCAGCTGGCACGACCTGGTCCGCGGCACGACGACATTCGCCGCAGGCACGGTGCCGGACTTCGCGTTGACGCGCGCCACCGGAGAACCGTTGTACACCTTGGTCAATCCGGTCGACGACGCGCTGATGAAGATCACCCACGTGCTGCGCGGGGAGGACCTGCTGCCGTCGACACCCCGCCAGATCGCGCTGTACCAGGCACTGATCCGCATCGGCGTTGCCGATCGGGTGCCTGAATTCGCCCATCTCCCACCGGTTTTGGGGGAGGGCACCAAGAAACTGTCCAAGCGCGACCCGCAGTCCAACCTGTTCCTGCATCGCGAACGCGGGTTCATCCCCGAAGGCCTGCTGAACTACCTGGCGCTGCTGGGCTGGGGAATCGCCGAGGACCACGACATCTTCAGCCTCGGCGAGATGGTCGAGGCCTTCGACGTGGTCGACGTGAACTCCAATCCGGCACGGTTCGACCAGAAGAAGGCCGACGCCGTCAACGCCGAGCACATCCGGCGCCTCGATCCCGCGGAGTTCGCCCGCCGGCTGGGCGACTACTTCGCCGAGCACGGCCACGACACCGGACTCGGCCACGCCGAGTTCGCGGTGGCCGCGGAGTTGGTGCAGACCCGCATCGTGGTGCTCTCCGACGCCTGGGGGCTGCTGAAGTTCTTCGACGACGACGCCTACGAACTCGATCCCAAGGCCGCCGCCAAGGAGCTCGGCCCCGACGCGGTCCCGGTGCTGGACGCCGCGATCACCGCACTCGACGGTGTGACCGGCTGGAGCGCCGACGACATCGAAGGAGCACTCAAGAGCGCGCTGCTCGACGGTCTGGAGCTCAAGCCGCGGAAGGCCTTCGGACCGATCCGGGTCGCGGTGACCGGGTCCACGGTGAGCCCTCCGCTGTTCGAGTCGCTGGAACTGCTGGGCCGCGACCGCAGCCTGAGCCGACTGCGGGGGGCACGCTCGCGGGCCGGGGTGGCGGAATAGCGGCACCGAAATCTTTGATATTGTCCTCCTCGGCCCGCAACCGATGCCGGACAGGCCGCAATCGCCCGCTACACTGGGGGATGGCTTTCTGACCAGCGGTTATACGCAGCCAATGGGGTATGGTGTAATTGGCAACACAGCGGTTTCTGGTACCGCCATTCTAGGTTCGAGTCCTGGTACCCCAGCAATTTCGCCGCCGTCGCTCTCTGGGCTATGCTGGCAAGCCGGTGCGCCGCAAGGCGTGCCATTGATTTGGTTCTGGCCCCGTCGTCTAGCGGCCTAGGACGCCGCCCTCTCACGGCGGTAGCGTGGGTTCGAATCCCATCGGGGCTACCAAACCAATCGCCTGGTCGTCGACCGGGCGATTTCTCGTTGAAGGGCACGCTGTCGAGCGCGCCAGCAAACCCTGGCCGGGGCGCATAATGTCGGCTGACGCCCAGAGAGGATCCCGGCGATGGACACGCTTCGGCGCACGCGAAGTCGCTCGGCGATGCTCATCGCCGCGGTGCTGCTGATGGCCGTCGCGGCGTCGGGATCGTGGACGTCGCGGCCGGCGCCGCAGGCGCCGGTCATCACCGGTCCGTACGCCTCGCTGCTGGCGGCATCGTCGAACCTCGGGCCCTCCCATGCTGTCGATGCTCAGCTCACGGTCACGCTGGCCACACTCACGCGGCCGGCGACTCTGATGACCTGGGCCGAGGCCCGTGGGCTGGCGGTGCGCTGGCGAGCCGGCGACGACTGGGCGATCGTGGCGGGGTCCGCCGACCGACTCGCGGCCGCGTTCGACGTCCCGGTTCACGACTACCTGGGCCGCCGGGGCCAGGTTTTCTACGCCTCGCCGCAACAACCGGCTCTGCCGAGCGGACTCGGCGGCGAGGTCAGCGCCGTCGGGCGGATCCTGAGCTACCTGCCCTACCGGACAGCCCGCCCGCTCGTGCCCCTGGACGTACCAAGGCCGGGGTTGACCCCGCAGCATCTGCTGACGACGTACAACGCGACCCCGTTGGTCGGCGCCGGCTACACGGGCAAAGGTGCCACCCTCGTGTTCTTCGCGTTCGACGGTTTCGACCAACGCGACCTGGACATGTTCGCCGACACCTCCGGGCTGCCGCGATTCGCTCCCGAGGTGGTCGGCGGTTCGCCCGGGCCGGCTCACGGCGAGACCGTGATGGATCTGGAAGTCGCACACGCCATCGCCCCAGATGCCCGGCTGGTGGTGGTCAACGCGCGGCCGACAGTCGAAGGCAGTGGAGCGTTCGAGAAGATCGGCCGGATGTTCGACGACGCGGCCCGGCAATACCCCGGCTCGGTGTGGAGCCTGTCGATCGGCTGGGGTTGTGAGGCCCTGGTCACCGCGGCCGACGTCGCGCCGGTGCGGACCGCGCTGGCCAACGCCCACCGACGTGGCATCGCGGTCTTCGACGCCAGCGGCGACACCGGGGGACTGGAGTGCAAGGGCGGCCAGGACTGGTCGTCGGCACCGGGCCCCGACGACGTCGGGGTGGACACCGTCGCGTCGCTGCCGGAGATCACCTCGGTCGGCGGTACCACGCTGTCGACCGATTTGGAGGGTCGGTGGCTGGAGGAACTGGCCTGGGTCGACGTACCCATGTCGCAGGGGTCCAGCGGCGGGGTATCGCGATTGTTTGCCCGCCCGGCCTATCAACACGAGGTGTCCGCCGAACGCGACGCGACACACCGGCTTGTTCCAGACGTCTCGGCTGTCGCCGACCCCTTCACCGGCGTGAAGATCATCTTCAACCAGACGCCCAAGATCGGCGGCGGCACGTCGCAGTCCGCGCCGATCTGGGCCGGCATGACGGTCTTGATGAACCAGTACGTCATCGCCAACGGAGGCAGGCCACTCGGCGACCTCAACACCCTTCTGTACCGCGTTGCGGAAGGGTCGCGGCTGCCGGGGTTCCGCGATATCACGTTGGGCAGCAACGCAGTCGACACTTCGGCTCCGGGTTACGACCTGGTGACCGGGCTAGGTAGCCCCGATGTCGACAACCTCGCCCACGACCTCCTCGACGCGCAGACGGCCCGCATCGCCGGCGACTATCTTGCCGGCGGCGGTTAGGCGTTGCCGACTGCACACTGCCCGGCGTGCGGCACCGACACCGCAGTCGGAACGTTCTGCGGAACGTGTGGCGCGCAGCAGTCCGTCGGCCGCACCGGAGACCTCCGCCTCGGAGCGTACGTCGCCGCCCCCGCGCAACGCGTTCTGATTCCGCGGTTGACGACATCCCTTTTCCCCCAACTTCCGCCGCGCTCACGTAGCCGTTTCGGTGCCGGGCTGGTGGTCCTGGCGTCGACGCTGGCGGCCTTCGCCGTGCTGCGGTGGCAGGCGCCGATGATCGCGACCGTCGCATTCGGCTTGCCCATCCTGTTCCTGCTGTATGTGCGCGAGACCGGTCTTCGGTTGCGCGACATCGTGGTGGCCACCTCGGTAGGCCTCGTGTCGGGGGCGGGGTTCGGTGTGATCGTCGGCCCGATCGTCGCCCAGGCCTACACCGCAGCACTGGGCGCGCAGACCGATGTCGGGCACGTCCTGATCTCCGGAGTGGCCATCCCGATCGGCGAGGCACTCCTGATGGTGGTCCCCGCCGTGGTGGTGCGGATGATGGACCGTTCGAACCGTCGGCCTCTCGACGGGTTCGCCGTCGGCGCCCTCGGCGCGACGTTTTCCAACGGGGGCAGCGCCATCGCGCTTCTGGTGCCGCAACTGGCGATGGGAGTGACCACCCACGACCAATCGGTGGCCAGCCTGCTCGCCGAGGCGGTCGTCGAGGGTTTCGCGTGGCCCGTGGCTTCGCTCGCAACCGGTGGAGTCTTCGGTATCGCCCTGTGGACACCGTTGTCCGGCAAGGCATCTCGACGTCACCGGCGCATCGTCGCAGTCGCCGCCGTCATTGTTCTGGTGGTGGTGACCGCGATGGGATTGGTGGACATCGCCCCGCTGGCGGGGCGGGTGTACATAACAGCGCAACTGCTGATCGCCCTATCGGCCGTACTCGTGTTGCGAATGGCTATTGCCGGCGCCCTGCTCCACGAAGCACACGACACCGACCGCGTCGACGGCCAACTGCCCTGCCCCGAGTGCGATCACGTGGTGGCACACACGCCGTTCTGCACCGACTGCGGGGTCGCCCTGCACGCGAAGTCCGCCGACGCGCGTGCCGCGACCTACCCCGGTGTGCTCGGGCCGCTGGCCGCAGGCCTGGGTGTGGTGGTCGCCGCGGGAGTGGTCGCGGCGGTGCTCATCACGCCGGCCGGCAATGCGTACGTGTGCCCGCCGGATTGCGGTAGACCGCCGCTGGGCACGCCGGTGGAAACCAACCCGCGCTTCAGCGCCGACAACGGCGCATTCTCCGTCGCCTATCCCGGTGAGGGATCAGCCTACGAAGTCACGTTCAACCCGCCCGGACTCAACGGCGTCGAGCTCAAGTACGTCGGCGGGGATACCGGCACTTTGAGGCTATTCGGTGAGCCGGCGCTGGAGCGCACGCCCAAACAGATCGTCCAGCAGATCCTGGCCGCCAAGTACCCACAGGCCACCGTCAGCTACGAGATTCCCAATGCCTCAGTCGGTTACCAACCGGGGTACGGGGTGGTGGCCGACGTGTACTCGCGAGACTCGTCGGCCACCCGCATCAGGCTGCGGGTGATCGTCATCGCCGCGGTCAAGCACGACTACGCACTCATCGCTGCCGCCGTCGGGCCGTACCATGAATTCAGCCCGGACTACGGAACGGGCCACCCGTCGGGGGCCAACCTCGAACTGGCCATGGACATGGGCAAGTACGTCAACAGCTTCCGGTGGGCCGGCGACCGCCACGGACGCCGCCCTTAGCGTCACTGCTGCGGCGCAGTGGACCCGGCCAGCGGCATCGCGGGCATGCCGAGCTTGCGGTGATCCCACGAGCGGGTGCGCTTGGTGACGATGCGCACCGCCACCCGCTTGTTCATCATCATCTCGACGGCCGGCTTCAGGTCGTCGGAGTACGGGCCGTTGTAGCGCTCCCAGACGCTGACGCCGACCTTGAAACATGTGTCCGGGTCGTCGATGATCTCCGCGACGCCCTCGAACGCGACGCCGCGCAGGGTGTCGTAAGTCATGCCGTCCTCGATCAGGAAGCTCACCCTCGGGTCGCGGCTGAGGTTGACCGCCTTCTGCGATTTGGCCTTGGTTTCCACCCAGATCTCGCCGTCGATCACTCCGTACCACATGGCGACGAGATGTGGCTGACCGTCGGGCCCGATGGTGGCCATGGTCCCGGTCCGGCTCCGGGCGACGAACTCGGCGATCTCCGCATCCGACATGACGATCTGGTTGCGTTGGTTGGTTCCCATGGCGTCAGTCTGGCAGGCGCCCGGAACCCGCTGCGCATCGAGTCTGCACACAGATCGCGGATCCTATGAGGTGGTCACAATCGCCGCGTCAGCGCCTCGGCCGCGGCCAACAGATCGGCCGCCCATCGTGCGCCGGGTCGCCGGCCCATGCGGTCGATCGGGCCGGATACCGATACCGCGGCGATCACCGCGCCGCTGCGGTCGCGGACCGGCGCCGAGACGCTGGCCACTCCGGGCTCGCGTTCGGCGGCGCTCTGCGCCCATCCGCGACGGCGGACCTCGGCCAGGGTGCGTTCGGTGAACTTCGCGGTGGGCAGCACCGCCTGCTGGGTGGCCGGATCGGCGTAGGCCAGCAGGATCTTGGCGCCTGATCCTGCCGTCATCGGCAGGTGAGCACCGACCGGAACGGTATCCCGGAGTCCCGCAGGCGGTTCCAGCGCGGCGACGCAGATACGCGTGGTGCCCTCGCGGCGGTAGAGCTGGACACTCTCGCCGGTGATCTCGCGCAGCCGGGGCAGGACGGCGGCGCCTGCGGCCAGCAGTGGATCGTTGACCTGTGCGGCCAATTCGCTCAGCGCCGGGCCCAGCCGCCAGCGCCCGGCGGTGTCGCGGGCCAGCAGACGGTGGACCTCCAGGCCCGCGGCCAGCCGGTGTGCGGTGGCCCGCGGCAGTCCGGTGCGCTCGCACAGTTCGGCCAGCCCGCAGGGTGAGTCGGCGATCGAATGCAGCACGCCCACCGCTTTGTCGAGCACCCCGATGCCGCTATCCTGTCTCATATCCAGATACTAACGTCCCGAAATGTGAGATGCCTAGTCTCCGCCACCTAGCGACCGAAAGACGAATCGAGAAGTGATGGCCCATTCCGACAAGCCCAGAACGCTGCCCGAGAAGGTGTGGGCAGACCACGTGGTGGTCGACGGTGGCTCGCGTGAGCCAGATTTGATCTACATCGATCTCCATCTGATCCACGAGGTGACCAGTCCGCAGGCCTTCGACGGCCTGCGCCTCGCCGGCCGGCCGGTGCGCCGGCCCGACCTGACGATCGCCACCGAGGACCACAATGTGCCCACGATCGACATCGACAAGCCGATTGCCGACCCGATCTCGCGCACACAGGTCGAGACGTTGCGGCGCAACTGTGAGGAGTTCGGCATCCGGCTGCATCCGATGGGTGACGCCGAGCAGGGCATCGTGCACGTGATGGGGCCGCAACTCGGCCTGACCCAACCCGGCATGACGATCGTCTGCGGTGACAGCCACACCTCGACCCACGGCGCATTCGGCGCCCTGGCGATGGGCATCGGCACCTCGGAGGTTGAGCATGTCCTGGCGACCCAGACTCTTCCGCTGCGCCCGTTCAAGACCATGGCGGTCAACGTCGACGGTCAACTGCCGCGTGGAGTGACGGCCAAGGACATCATCTTGGCCGTGATCGCCAAGATCGGCACCGGCGGCGGCCAGGGCTACGTCATCGAATACCGGGGCAGCACCATCGAATCGCTGTCGATGGAGGGCCGGATGACGATCTGCAACATGAGCATCGAGGCGGGCGCCCGCGCCGGCCTGGTGGCCCCCGACGAGACCACCTATGAATACCTGCGCGGTCGCCCCTACGCGCCGACGGGCGCGGACTGGGACGCCGCACTCGACGCATGGGACCGGCTGAAAACCGACGATGGGGCGGAATTCGACACCGAGGTCTACATCGACGCAACAACTCTCAGCCCGTTCGTCACGTGGGGCACCAATCCCGGGCAGGGTGTCCCGCTCTCGGCGGCGGTCCCCGACCCCGAGATGATGACCAGCGACGCCGAGCGCCAGTCCGCCGAGAAGGCCTTGGCGTACATGGATCTGCGACCGGGCACCCCGATGCGTGAGGTCGCGGTCGACGCGGTGTTCGTCGGTTCGTGCACCAACGGCCGGATCGAAGACCTGCGCGTTGTCGCCGACATCCTGCGCGGCCGCAAGGTCGCCGATGGAGTGCGGATGCTCATCGTGCCCGGCTCGATGCGGGTGCGGGCCCAGGCCGAATCCGAAGGGCTGGGCGAGATCTTCACCGCCGCCGGCGCCGAATGGCGGCAGGCGGGTTGCTCGATGTGCCTGGGAATGAACCCCGATCAGCTCGCTCCCGGCGAGCGCTGTGCCTCGACATCCAACCGGAATTTCGAAGGCCGACAGGGCAAGGGTGGCCGCACACACCTGGTGTCTCCGGCCGTCGCGGCCGCCACCGCGGTGCGCGGCACGATGTCCTCACCCGCCGATCTCGAAAACTAGCCCTACTAAGGAGAACACGATGGAGGCTTTCCGCACTCACACCGGGATCGGTGTTCCGCTCCGCCGGTCCAATGTCGACACGGATCAGATCATTCCGGCGGTCTACCTGAAACGCGTCACTCGAACGGGTTTCGAGGACGGATTGTTCGCCGCATGGCGCAACGATCCGTCATTCATCCTCAACCTCAGTCCATTCGACCGCGGTTCGGTATTGGTCGCCGGCCCCGATTTCGGCACCGGATCGTCACGCGAGCATGCCGTCTGGGCGCTGATGGACTACGGATTCCGGGTGGTGATCTCGTCTCGATTCGCCGACATCTTCCGCGGCAATGCGGGCAAGGCCGGACTGCTGGCGGCCGAAGTCGCCCAGGACGATGTCGAACTGCTCTGGAAGCTCATCGAGCAGAATCCGGGGCTGGAAATCACTGTGGACCTTCAAGATCGGAATATCACCGCCGGAACGGCGGTGGTGCCGTTCACGATTGACGATTACACCGCCTGGCGACTGCTCGAAGGACTCGACGATATAGGCCTTACGCTGCGGAAACTCCCCGAGATCGAAGCCTTCGAGGCAGCTCGGCCGAGCTGGAAACCGCGTATTTCGGTTCCCTCCTAAACAGTTCGGGAGGCCGAATTCACGCCCCGAAAAGGGGGTTCGGACTCCCCGGATTCACCGCCCAAGGGCGGCAAGCGGATTGCTGAAATCCTCCTGAGTTGAACCTGAAATTCGGCGTGGCACTTGGAAATCTGTATGTAAAGGGTTTACCGTGTCTGCAGTCGGTCCAGAGCGGACCACTGTTTTCGGAGGATTTGAATGAACAAAGCAGAGCTGATCGACGCTCTCACCGCAAAGCTGAATGTGGATCGTCGGCATGCTACTGACGCGGTCGAGAACATCGTCGACACCATTGTGCGTGCGGTGCACAAGGGCGACAGTGTGACCATTACCGGTTTCGGTGTTTTCGAGCAGCGGCGTCGTGCCGCCCGTGTTGCGCGCAACCCGCGTACCGGCGAGACCGTCAAAGTGAAGCCGACCTCCGTTCCTGCTTTCCGCCCGGGCGCTCAGTTCAAGGCGGTTGTGGCTGGGGCACAGAAGCTCCCGGCTGAGGGACCTGCCGTCAAGCGTGGCGCCGTCGGTGGCGCGGCCAAGAAGGCCGCCGTCAAGAAGGTCGTCCGCAAGGCGGCCGTGAAGAAGGCCGTTCGCAAGGCGGTCGTCAAGAAGGCTGTCGCCAAGAAGGCCGCTCCGGCCAAGAAGGCGGCTCCGGCCAAGAAGGCTGTCGCCAAGAAGGCTCCGGCCAAGAAGGCTGCAGTGAAGAAGGCTCCGGCCAAGAAGGCTGCGGTGAAGAAGGCTCCGGCCAAGAAGGCTGCAGCCAAGAAGGCTCCGGCCAAGAAGGCTGTCGCCAAGAAGGCTCCGGCCAAGAAGGCTGCCGCCAAGAAGGCTCCGGCCAAGAAGGCTCCGGCCAAGAAGGGCCGCCGCTAAGGCTCAACACCGGATACGCCGCGGGCTCACTGCCCGCGGCGTATTCGCATGTCTGGACGTTGAATTCGTTACGACTTGGTGGCCAGCGGGGTGGCGATGTAGTCGGCGCCCACGATGTGGTTGTCCACCAGTGACACCACCCAGGTGCTGCCCTTGCGGTTGCGGCCCTTGTCCGGCTTGCCCTTATCGCCGTCGCGCCACCAAGCCAGCAGATACGGAATCACCTCGCGCTGCGTGCAGATGACCGGTGTGCCACCGCGGGCGACGATCTCCAGTACCCGATCGCGAGCTGGTTTCGGGTCGGCCGCGTAGGCCTCCTCGGTGAGGTCGGGTTCGAGGTTGATCGGTACGCCAAGCTCCTGAGCCAGCGGTTCGACTGTCTGTGCGCACCGGGCTCGGTCCGCGGCGTAGACGTCGGTGGCCCCGAAGGCCATCAGCTGCCCCACCAATGACTCCGCCTGGGCCCGACCGTTCTTGTCCAACGGTCGGCTCCGGTCGTCGCCGCGGTAGCGGGACTTCACCCCGGCAGACCCGTGCCGGACGATCAACACAGTTTGGGTGTCACCGGGGTGTTCGGTGAACTTGTCGAGGATTTTCCGGTCACCGGGATAGGTGAGTCGGGCCGACGCCTCGATGATCGGCAGCCACTCCATTTCGTCGACTTCCCGGTTTGCGGTGAACTCTCCGCCCAGAGCACGGGCCGCCCAGTAGTGCACGACCTTGGTACCGACCGGGATCGAATAGCTGATCTCGCCCAACCGCCGGCCGAGGTGCGACCGCTCGCCGGTCTCCTCCCAAATCTCGCGGACCGCGGCCACCGGCTCGTTCTCACCGGGATCGACTTTGCCTTTCGGCAGCGACCAGTCGTCGTATCGGGGCCGGTGGATCACGGCGATCAGCGGCTCGCCGGATTCGGCGTCCGACCGCCAGAGCACGGCCCCTGCGGCGACGACCCGCCGGGATGGCTTGCCCTTCTTGGTCGTTGCCTTCTTCGTCGATTTGGTCTTCGAGTCGTCGTGCGACGCCCTCTTGGCCACCCCAACTCCCGTAGTTCAATTCGGATCCCGCGAGCAGGACCTGGCCGGCTGCAATTGTCGGTGAGCTCAGTGCTGACGGTGAAGGTCCATGAACCACACCTGGTGGTCGCGGACCTGCCGGCCGTCTTGCGGTGCGGCTGTCCAGTGGCCGTCGGATCCCAGCTCCCAACAGCGTGTCGAGGGATCCATGGCCGACTCGAAGATCTCGTCGAGGTAGGAGGTCAACCGGGGATCCTTGACCTGAGCAAGAACTTCGACGCGTCGATCGAGGTTGCGGTGCATCATGTCGGCGCTGCCGATGAAGAACTCGTTGATCGCCTGGAAGTGGAAGATCCGCGAGTGTTCGAGGAACTGGCCGAGGATAGAACGCACGACGATGTTCTCGGAGAAACCGGGAGCGCCGGGCTTGAGCGCACAGATGCCGCGAACGACGACCTCGACGCGCACGCCCGCCTGAGAGGCGCGGTAGAGGGAGTCGATCACCTGCTCGTCGACAAGAGCGTTGGCCTTCAGCCGAATCCGGCCGTTACCGGACTCGCGATGGGCCTCCATTTCACGTTCGATGCGCTCGACGATGCCCTTGCGCACGCCGTGTGGGGCCACCAACAGGTTGCGGTAGCTCACCTTGCGTGAGTAACCGGTCAGCGAGTTGAACAGGTCGGTCAGGTCCGCGCCGATCTCCGGGGCGGCGGTCAGCAGACCGACGTCCTCGTAGAGCCGCGCGGTCTTCGGGTTGTAGTTGCCGGTACCGATGTGGCAGTACCTGCGGATGGTCGAGCCCTCGCGACGCACCACCAGACAGGTCTTGCAATGCGTCTTGAGGCCGATCAGCCCGTAGACCACATGCACGCCAGCGTCTTCCAGCGTCCGGGCCCACTTGATGTTGGCCCGCTCGTCGAAACGAGCTTTCAACTCCACCAGCGCCACCACCTGCTTGCCGGCGTGGGCGGCCTCGATCAGGGCGTTGACGATGGGGGAGTCACCGGAGGTGCGGTACAGCGTCTGCTTGATGGCCAACACATTCGGGTCCGCGGCGGCTTGCTCGATGAAGCGCTGCACGCTCGTCGAGAACGAGTCGTACGGATGATGAACAAGGACGTCGCCGTCGCGCAGTGTCGAGAAGATGCTCTTCGGTGTCTCGCGCTCGCCGAAAGCCGGGTGGGTGGCCGGCACGAAGGGGCGGTCCTTGAGGGCCGGCCGGTCGACGCCGTAGATCTGCCACAGTGCCGAAAGGTCCAGCAGCCCCGGCACCTGCACCACGTCGCCGGGATACACGTCGAGCTCGCGCAGTAGAAGCTCGAGCATGTGCTCGGTCATGTCGTCGGCGACCTCGAGCCGCACCGGCGGCCCGAACCGGCGGCGGGCCAGTTCTCGTTCGAGTGCCTGCAGCAGGTCTTCGTCGCGGTCCTCGACGTCCATGTCGGCGTTGCGGGTGATCCGGAACGCGTGCTGTTCGACGATCTCCATCCCCGGGAACAACACCGGAAGGAACGCGGCGATGAGTTCTTCCATGGGCAGGAACCGGACCGACTCGTCCTCGCCGACGCTCTTCAGCTGTACGAAGCGGTCGACGTTGTCGGGCACCTTCACACGGGCGAAGTGCTCGCCGCCGTCCTCGGGGGACTTGACGGCCACCGCCAGGTTCAGGCTCAGACCGCTGACGAACGGGAACGGGTGCGCCGGGTCGACCGCCAGCGGGGTGAGTACCGGGAAGACCTGCTCGTGGAAGTACTTCGACAGCTCGGTGCGGTCGGTGTCGGACAGCTCGGCCCACGTGACGATGTGGATGCCCTCTTCGGCCAGCCCGGGCCGCACGGACTCGAGGAACACCTCGGCATGGCGCAGCGAGATCTGCCGGGTGCGATCGCCGATGCGCCGCAGTTGCTCGCGGGGCGTCAGTCCGTCGGCCGACCGCACCGACAGGCCCATCTCGTCACGACGTTTCAATCCGGCGACGCGCACCATGTAGAACTCGTCGAGGTTCGACGCGAAGATGGCCAGGAATTTCGCCCGTTCGAGCAAGGGCAGTGACGTGTCGGCGGCCAGCGCCAGCACCCGGGAGTTGAAGTCCAGCCAGCTCAGCTCGCGGTTGAGGTAACGATCCTCGGGCAGTTCGTTGTCGACCGTGGCGGCAGTGGCGGCGGGCGGGGCCTCCGGCGCAGGATCACCCGGCTGCCAGTCGTCGTCCGTGGATCGCGCTTCGGTATCCGTTTCGGTCACAGTTGCGATCATCCCTCATCGGCGGCGCCGGCGGATGCGCGCCGCGGAAAGTCGACTGCCGTTCAGATTCTGTTCAGCTATCCCGCTGCGGAGATCGCCCCAAGCGTGGCCGAGCCCATCCCGAGAGCGGTTGCGGCCCGCAGGTCGTCGGGGGTGTCGATGTCGCAACGCAGGCCCGGCCAGGCCCCGGTCAGCTCGACGGCGCCGGAGTCGCGGTGGCGTTGTGCGGAGTCGGCGCCGAAGCGGGGGTCGAGGGGAACCCCGAAGGCGAACAGCGCCGAGGTGCCGCTGGCGTGGTGGTCGGCGACGAAGCTGCGCGGGTGCGAGCGCGACTGTGTCAGCGCCTCGCTGAGCTCGCTTGCCCGCAATGCGGGCAGATCACCTTGCAGCACAACGGTATTCGCAGAGTGTCGGCTGACGGCGGCCCATGCGGTGAGCAGGGCGGCGTTCAGCGGATCGGGGTGGCCCGGCGCGGTGTCGTCCCACACCACGTCGGCACCTAACTCCCGGACGGCGGAGGCGGCGGTCTCGTCGGGTGTGACGACGGTGATCGACCGCACGGATTCAACCGATCGTGCCGCGGTGACGGTGTCGACCAGCATCGCGAGCACCACCTGTTCGCGCACCCCGGCGGAGAACATCGGCGCCAGTCGGCTCTTGGCGGCGGTGAGACGTTTGACCGCGATGATCAGTCCGACATCGGGGGCGCCGCTCATGGGCGACATCCTGCCAGCCGCCCGAGGGCAGTCGCCGAATCGCACCCGTGGAGCGCGATTTGTGGCACTTCGCGTCGGCTCACGCCGAGATGGTCGTGCACTACGTTGAGAGCATGACGAGCACGGTGGGGACCGCTGCGGTGATGGGCGCCGGTGCTTGGGGAACCGCCCTGGCCAAGGTGTTGGCCGACGCCGGTTCCCGGGTCCGGCTCTGGGCCCGCAGTGCCGAGGTGGCTGAAGAGATCAACACCGCGCACACCAACACCAACTATCTGCCCGGAGTACAGCTCCCCGCCGGCGTGCGGGCCACCACCGACGCCGCCGACGCGCTCGACGGCCTGACCACCGTGCTGCTCGGCGTCCCGTCGCAGACCCTGCGGACCAACCTCGAGGACTGGCGCGACCTGCTGGCCGACGGCGCCACCTTGGTCAGCCTGGCCAAGGGCATCGAACTCGACACCCTGATGCGGATGAGCCAGGTCATCATTCAGGTCACCGGCGTGGACCCCGGTCAGGTCGCGGTGGTCTCCGGCCCCAACCTGGCCGCCGAGATCGCCGACGAACAGCCCGCGGCCACCGTCGTCGCCTGCACCGACTCCGGCCGTGCGGTCGCCCTGCAGCGCGCCCTGAGCACCGGATACCTGCGGCCCTACACCAACGCCGACGTCACCGGCACCGAAGTCGGCGGTGCGTGCAAGAACGTCATCGCACTGGCGTGCGGCATGGCGGCCGGCGTGGGGCTCGGCGAGAACACGGCGGCGGCCATCATCACCCGGGGCCTCGCCGAGATCATGCGGCTGGGAATCGCGCTGGGGGCCAAACCCGCAACGCTGGCCGGCCTGGCCGGGGTCGGTGACCTGGTGGCCACCTGCACCTCGGCGCACTCGCGCAACCGCACCTTCGGCGAGCGCCTCGGCCGCGGCGACTCGCTGGACGCCGCGCTGCGCGCCGCCCACGGCCACGTCGCCGAGGGTGTCACCTCGTGCACGTCGATCCTGGCTCTGGCGTCGAGCTACGACGTCGAGATGCCGCTCACCGACGCCGTCCAGCAGGTCTGCCACCGGGGGCTGTCGGTGGACCAGGCCGTGGTTCTGCTGCTCGGTCGCAGCACCAAACCGGAGTAAGGAGATGTTCGACGGATACGGCGACTCCACCCGCGCGGTCAAAGCGGTGAGCTCCGAGGCGGTTCCGGGCCAGCCCGTCGCTGCGGTCCCTGTTCCCGCGTCGGCCTTCCACCTGTCGGCCGACGAAGGCACCGAGCGCGACACCTATGGGCGCAGCTCCAATCCCATTTGGCGCCAACTCGAGTCGGCCCTTGCCCAGCTGGAGGGAGCGACCGCCGCGCTGAGCTTCGGCTCGGGCATGGCCGCCATCACCGCGGCACTGCGCGCCGTCGTGTGGCCCGGTTCGGTGCTGGTGGTGCCTGTCGACGGCTACTACCAGGTCCGCCGCTTCGCAGCGGAAACCCTTGTACCACTTGGTATCACCGTGCGAGAAGCGAGCGCGGCACAGATCTACGACGCTGCCGAGGGTGCAGATGTGGTGCTGGCCGAGACGCCGACCAATCCGGGACTCGACGTGGTGGATCTACACCGGCTGGCCGGGATCTGCCGGCGCGGCGGCGCGCGGCTGCTCGTCGACAACACCACCGCCACCCCGCTGGGCCAACAGCCACTGTCGCTGGGCGCCGACCTGGTGGTGGCCAGCGCCACCAAGGCGATCTCCGGGCACAGCGACCTGCTGGCCGGCTACGTCGCGGGTAGCCACCCAGAGCTGATGGCGGCTCTGGAGCGCGAGCGGCTGCTGACCGGTGCGATCCTGGGCTCCTTGGAGGCGTGGCTGGTGTTGCGCAGCATCGGCAGCGTGGGCCTGCGTTTTGCCCGGCAGTGCCAGAACGCGCTGGCCCTGGCCACCGCGCTGCGCGGTCGTCCCGAGGTTCGCTCCGTGCGCTACCCGGGACTGCCGGAGGATCCGTCCTATCCGGCCGCGACCGCCCAGATGCGCAAGTTCGGCGGCCTGGTCGGCATCGAGCTCGCCGACGCCGCGGCCGTCCACGCCCTGGTGCAGCACAGCGAGCTGCTGGTGGCCTCGACGAGCTTCGGTGGCCTGCACACCTCGGTCGACCGCCGTGCCCGCTGGGGCGACGCGGTCCCGGCCGGCTTCGCCCGGATCTCGGCAGGCATCGAGGACACCGACGACCTGGTGGCCGACGTGCTGGGCGCCCTCGACCGCGGCTGAATCGCAAAAGCCCTGCTCAGGTCGCCGGATCGTGCGGCAACCGCCCGGGCTGTAGCCTCTCTAGGTTGTGACACGCATCCGCGTCGCAGTCGTCTACGGCGGCCGCAGCTCCGAGCACGCCATCTCCTGTGTGTCGGCCGGCAGCATCCTGCGCAACCTCGATCCCGAGCGGTTCGAGGTCGTCGCGATCGGCATCACGCCGCAGGGGTCCTGGGTGCTGACCGACGCCAGGCCCGAGACGCTGGCCATCACCGACCGCCGGCTGCCCGAGGTGAGCGGCGCATCGGGGACCGCGCTGGCCCTGACCGCCGACCCGCTGCGCCGTGGCGAGCTGGTGTCGCTGGGTCAGGGCACCGGAGAGATCCTGACGTCGGTCGACGTCGTCTTCCCGATCCTGCACGGGCCCTACGGCGAGGACGGAACGATCCAGGGTCTGCTGGAGCTGGCCGGGGTGCCCTACGTCGGGGCCGGTGTGTTCGCCAGCGCGGCGGGGATGGACAAGGAATTCACCAAGAAGCTGCTCGCCACCGAAGGACTGCCTATCGGCGACCACGTGGTGTTGCGTCCCCGCCAGGCCACTCCGACACTGGACGACATTGAGCGCCTTGGCTTTCCGATGTTCGTCAAGCCATCGCGCGGCGGCTCGTCGATCGGGGTGAGCCGGGTGACGAACCCCGACGAGCTGCCCGCCGCGATCGCGGAGGCGCGTCTTCACGACCCGAAGGTGATCGTCGAGGCGGCCGTCGTCGGCCGGGAACTCGAATGCGGCGTCCTCGAATTCCCGGACGGCACAATCGATGCCAGTACCATCGGCGAGATCCGAGTGGCCGGTGTCCGAGGCCGTGAGGACGGCTTCTACGACTTCGCCACCAAGTACCTCGACGACGCGGCTGAACTCGACGTTCCGGCCAAGATCGACGACGACGTCGCAGAAGAGTTGCGCCGCTTGGCAATCCGCGCCTTCAACGCCCTGGACTGCCAGGGCCTGGCGCGGGTCGACTTCTTCCTCACCGACGACGGACCGGTGGTCAACGAGATCAACACGATGCCCGGGTTCACCACGATCTCGATGTATCCGCGGATGTGGGCCGCCTCCGGTATCGACTACCCGACGCTGGTGGGCACCATGGTCGAGACCGCGCTGGCCCGGGGGACCGGGCTGCGTTAGCGCACCGGTCCCGGCTTGACCGGAACGGCAGGCATGGTCCGCGCTATCAGGTCCGACATCGTCTGGATGGGCGTCGGCCCGGATCCGGTCGGCAGGGTCAGCGCGACGTAAACCGGACGGTCGACGCAAACCCAGGTGCTGCGGTCGGTGTCGGGGTCGGCCAACCGGAACCACTGCACCTGGTCGACCATCTGGATCGGCGTGCCGACCACGAACTCGGCCGGGCGGTCCAGGCCACAGCGCAGGATGACCGCGTCAGCGTCGGTCCCGGCCTGATAGGCCGCGGTGCCCGCCGGTACCGGGTCGCGGGCCGTCGCGCGCTGAAAGTCGCCGAGCGCGGCAGGCAGCGCGTCGAGTAGGCCACGGCACTCCGGTGAGTCGGCCTGCGGGGCGGGGACCGCGGCGATGGCCACCGGTTGGGCGGGTGTGCGCCGCGTGGCGGCGATGCCCAGCACCGCGGCGACCGCGACCACGGCCACCACCACCGCGGCGATCAGGACGGCCCGCGGCGGGCCGTCCGACGGTGATTGCTCGGTTGTGGCAGAGGCGGGTTCAGTCGGCATCGGCGACAGGGCACGTCACTGTACGGGTGATACCGGCGACCTGCTGAACCTTGGGAACGACGTTGGTGGTGAGATCCTCGGCATTGGTGCCGCCGACCCGGACCACCACGTCATAGGGGCCGGTGACGTACTCCGAGGACAGCACGCCGGGCAGCGTGGCGACCTGCTTGGCGACGACCTCGGCGCGGCCCACCTCGGTCTGGATCAGCATGTAGGCCTCAGCCACCCGTCGTCTCCTCGTCTCGATCACGTGAGCGGTGCCGCCCCGCCTACACTGACGTGTCCAGGCGTCCTGGCCGACGCCGATGAACGGCCGGGACGGGCGGCGCGCAGGGCGCGCCGACAGGGACCAAACGTACCGCAGGTTGCCCGGCGAGGGCGTGCGATGCGGAAGGGGTGAGGTGGTGGCCGACGGCCGGGAGCCCACGCTGCGCCAACTGGGGGAGTTTCCGATGATCGACCGGCTGGTGGCCGGTCGCCGTCAGCCGCACGGCGTTACCGTCGGCCCCGGCGACGACGCCGCGGTGGTCGCGATGCCGGACGGAAGGGTCGTCGTCACCACCGACATGCTCGTGGAGGGCCGCCACTTCCGGCTGGACTGGTCGGCGCCACGCGACGTCGGCCGCAAGGCGATCGCACAGAACGCCGCCGACGTCGAATCCATGGGCGCGAGGACGACCGCGTTCGTCGTCGCGTTCGGTGCCCCGCAGGACACCCCGGTGGCGCAGGCTCAGGAGCTGGCCGACGGAATGTGGCTGGAGGCCGGTCAATTCGGTGCCGGCATCGTCGGCGGTGATCTGGTCGCCAGCCCGCAGTGGGTGATCTCGGTGACGGCTCTGGGTGATCTGGCCGGGCGCAGCCCGGTGCTGCGCAGCGGCGCACGACCCGGTTCGGTGGTCGCCGTCGCCGGTGCACTGGGCCGCTCTGCGGCCGGGTATGCACTGTGGCACAAGGGGATTGATGATTTCGAAGACTTAAGACAACGGCACCTGGTGCCGCAACCGCCCTACGGCCAGGGCGCCGCCGCCGCACAGGCCGGCGCGCAGGCGATGACCGACGTCTCCGACGGCCTGCTTGCCGACCTCGGCCACGTCGCGACGGCGTCGGGGGTGACGATCGACCTGTCCGGGGCGGCATTGCGGGACGACGTGGACGTGGTGGAGGCCGCGGCCGCCGCGGCCGGTGCCGACCCGTGGTCGCTGGTGCTCTCCGGTGGCGAGGATCACGCCCTGGCGGCGTGTTTCCCCGGCGCCGTTCCCGAGGGCTGGCGGGTGATCGGCGCGGTGCGGGAAGGCCCGCCGGGTGTCGTGGTCGACGGTCGGCAGTGGACCGGCCCGGCGGGTTGGCAGTCCTTCGACTGAGCTCCCTGACGTAGGTTGTCGAGCGTGACGCCGACCGCCCGACCGCTGTCCGAACTCGTCGAGGACGGGTGGGCGCAGGCGCTGGCGCCGGTCGCCGATCAGGTGACCCGGATGGGTCAGTTCCTGCGCGAGGAGATCGCCGAGGGCCGGCGCTATCTACCGGCGGGCCCGAATGTGCTGCGCGCGTTCACCTATCCGTTCACCGCGGTGCGGGTGCTGATCGTCGGGCAGGACCCGTATCCGACCCCGGGTCACGCGGTGGGCCTGAGCTTCTCGGTAGCTCCCGAAGTGCGACCGCTGCCGCGCAGCCTGGCCAACATCTTCACCGAGTACACCGCCGACCTGGGCTATCCGGAGCCGGCCAACGGCGACCTGACACCGTGGGCCCAGCGCGGCGTGATGCTGCTCAACAGGGTGCTGACCGTGCGGCCGGGAACGCCGGCCTCGCACCGCGGCAAGGGTTGGGAGGCCGTCACCGAATGCGCCATCCGCGCGCTGGCCGCGCGGGACGAGCCGATGGTGGCGATTCTGTGGGGGCGCGACGCGTCGACGCTCAAGCCGATGCTGGACGGCAGCAGATGCGTCGCGATCGAGTCGCCGCATCCCTCGCCGCTGTCGGCGTCCCGGGGTTTCTTCGGGTCCCGGCCGTTCAGCCGGGCGAATGAACTCCTCGCGGAGATGGGTGCCGAACCGGTCGACTGGCGGCTGCCCTGAGCTGGCGAACGTCGAGATCTCGCGGGGAACCCCGCAGCACGTCGAGGAAGAGTCGACGTTGGGCGAGCGAAAGCTCAGCCGCGGGTGATCTTGCCTGCCTTGAGGCAGGAGGTGCAGACGTTGACGCGATGCTTGTTGCCGCCGGGGCGGGTCACCGCATGCACGGTCTGGATGTTCGGGTTCCAGCGACGGCTGGTCCGGCGATGGGAATGCGACACCGACTTACCGAAGCCGGGGCCCTTTCCGCAGATCTCGCACACGGCAGCCATGTAGAACTCCTCAAATCCCTAGTCAATGTCTATTGGGGTCAGCAACCGAGCGCACGGGTGACCCGACAACCTGAACAGAATAACCGTCGGGCGAACCGAACGCCAAAATGGCCTGCTCGGAGGCGCTGAGCTGGGCCGATCACGGCGGGCCGGGTGGCGCGGGGCGCAGGAGGCTTCGGTGACGTCCAACTGTCGGGTGGACTGGATAGGCTGGCGCCCACGAGAGCCGTGTGGTGTGCCCAGGGATCGCGAGGAGGTGCCGATGGCCGACCGACGGCTTGACGCATCGGCCTTACGCGACTGGGCGCACACCGCCGTCGGCGACCTGATCACCCACACCGACGAGATCAACCGCCTGAACGTCTTTCCGGTCGCCGACTCCGACACCGGGACGAACATGCTGTTCACCATGCGGTCGGCGCTGGCAGAGGCCAAGTCGGCGACCGGGTCCGGCGAGGTCACCGCGGTGGCCGCCGCGCTCTCGGAAGGAGCACTGCACGGCGCGCGGGGCAACTCCGGGGTCATCCTCTCGCAGATCCTGCGCGGTCTGGCCGATGTGACCGCGTCGGCCGCGGCCGACTCCGACGGTGCGCTGGCCGACATCAACCCGGTCCTTCTCGGGGCGGCGCTTCGGCACGCCGTCGGGCTGGTGGTGTCGTCGATGGGTGGCGAGCGGGTGGACGGAACCGTCGTCTCGGTGCTGCACGACGCCGCCGAGGCGGTCGAGCACTGGGCCGCCGAAGGGGCGGGTCTCGGCGAGGTCCTGGCCGCGGGCGCGGACGCCGCGGCGGCGGCGCTCGAGCACACCCCCGAACAGCTCGCCGTCTTGGCCGAAGCGGGTGTGGTCGACGCCGGCGGGCGGGGCCTGCTGGTCCTGCTCGACGCGCTGACCGCCACCATCTGCGGCCACGGCCCGCAGCGCCGCGCCTACGAGCCGGCGCCGCGGGCCGTCGACATCGACACCGCCGAACCCGCGCCGCCGCGGTTCGAGGTCATGTACCTGCTCGGCGACTGCGATGCGGCCGGCCTGGAGCGGCTGCGCACACGCCTGGACGAGTTGGGTGACTCGGTGGCCATCGCGGCCTCCGGCGCCCGTCTGCGGTCACCGGCCGGCCGGGCCCGTTCCGACGCCGACCGCCACTCGGTGCACGTCCACACCGACGACGCCGGCGCGGCCGTGGAGGCGGGCCTGGCCGCCGGTGCGGTCAGCCGCATCCAGATCTCGGTGTTGACCACCCGCCCGGGCCGGCTCGCGCCGGGCGGCTGGAGCCGCGAGCGCGCCGTGCTAGCGGTCGTCGACGGCGACGGCGCAGAAGAGCTGTTCCGGCAGGAGGGCGCATTCGTGGTGCGTCCCGACGCGGCCTCGGCCGATCCCGCCAACGGGGTCAGCGCCCGGCAACTGCTGCGGGCCTTCGTCGACACCGGCGCGGCGCAGGTGATGGTGCTGCCCAACGGCTACGTGGCCGCCGAGGAATTGGTGGCGGGCTGCACGGCGGGGATCGGCTGGGGAATCGACGTCGTCGCGTTGCCGGCGGGCTCGATGGTCCAGGGCCTGGCGGCGCTGGCCGTCCACGACCCGGGCCGCCAGGCCGTCGACGACGGCTACACGATGGCCCGCGCGGCGGCCGGAGCCCGGCACGGGTCGGTTCGGGTGGCCACCGAGCAGGCACTGACCTGGGCAGGCACCTGCGAACCCGGCGACGGACTGGGAATCGCCGGCGACGAGGTGCTGGTGGTCGGCGACGACGTCGCCACCGCGGCCGCCGGGCTGATCGACCTGCTGCTGGTCGCCGGCGGCGAGCTGGTCACCGTGCTGATCGGCGAGGGGGTGGGCGCCGGGATCGCCGAGGCGCTGGCCGAGCACGTCCACCGGCATCACCCGGGCATCGAGCTCACCGCCTATCCCACCGGCCACCGCGGCGACGCGCTGCTCATCGGGGTGGAGTAGCCATGGTCAGTCTCACCGACCGGCTCGACGCCGTCGTGGGCGGAAAGGCCGCCGACCTGCTCGACGAGGTGTTCGGCCTGCGCACCGTCGACGACCTGCTGCGGCACTATCCGCGCAAGTACAGCCACGGCATGACGGTGTGGGACGAGGACGAGGCGCCGCCCGAGGAGGGCGAGCACGTGACACTGGTCGGCACGATCGAGAAGGCCGACCTCCGCTGGACCAATCGCCAGCCCAAGCGGGAGTACCTGGTGATCACTCTGAGTCAGGGCCGGCAGAAGGTCACCGCGACCTTCTTCAACGCCAAGTACCTCAAGAACGGGTTGGTGAAAGACACCGAGCTCATGCTGTCCGGTGAGGTCGGCTACTTCCGCAACACCATGCAGCTGACCCACCCGGACTTCCTGGTGCTCAAATCGCCCAAGGGGCGCACATTCGGCAGCAAGTCGCTGAAGACCATCGCCGACGTCTCGCAGGCCGAAAGCGGCGAGTTGTCGATGTCGGCGTTCGAGCGGGAGTTCTTCCCGATCTATGCGGCCAGTTCCAAACTGCAGAGCTGGGAGATCTACGCCTGCGTGTGTCAGGTGCTCGGCGTGCTGGATCCGGTCACGGATCCGCTTCCGGAAAGCGTTGTGCGCCAGCGCGGTCTGATGTCGGAGGACGCCGCACTGCGCGCGATCCACCTGGCCGAGAACGAGGCCGAGCGCGAGGAGGCCCGTCACCGGTTGATGTTCGATGAAGCCGTCGGGATGCAGTGGGCACTCGCGCAGCGACGGCACAGCGAGCTGTCGGAGTCCGGACCTGCTGCACCGCGTCGCGACGACGGGTTGGTGGCCGCGCTCACGGAGCGGTTGCCCTTCGAGCTGACCGCCGGACAGCGCGAGGTGCTCGAGGTGATCTCCGGTGAGATGTCCGCGACCAGGCCGATGCACCGGCTGCTGCAGGGCGAGGTGGGCTCGGGCAAGACCATCGTGTCCGTCCTGGCGATGCTTCAGATGGTCGACGCCGGCTACCAGTGCGCCCTGCTGGCGCCGACGGAAGTCCTTGCCGCCCAACATGCCCGGTCCATCCGCGACGTTCTTGGCCCGCTGGCGATGGCCGGCCAGCTCGGCGGGGTGGAGGGCGCGACGCGGGTCGCGCTGCTCACCGGGTCGATGTCGGCGGCCCAGAAGCGTCAGGTCCGCGACGAGGTGGCGGCGGGGGAGGCGGGTGTCGTGATCGGCACCCACGCGCTGCTGCAGGACGCCGTCGAATTCTCGAAACTGGGTTTCGTGGTGGTCGACGAGCAGCACAGGTTCGGCGTCGAGCAGCGAGACCGCCTGCGCGCCAAGGCCCCTGCCGGGGTGACCCCGCATCTGCTGGTGATGACGGCGACGCCGATCCCGCGCACCGTGGCACTGACGGTGTACGGCGACCTGGAAACCTCGACACTGCGCGAACTTCCGCGCGGCCGGCAGCCGATCACCACCAACACGATCTTCACCAAGGACAAGCCGCAGTGGCTGACGCGGGCGTGGCAGCGGGTCACCGAGGAGGTCGCCGCCGGGCGGCAGGCCTACGTGGTGGCCTCCCGCATCGACGAGGACGACAAGACCGCTGCCGAGCAGAACGGCCCTCCCGCAACCACTGTGGTCCAACTTCACGAGCACCTGAAGCACGGACCGCTGGCCGGGCTGCGGCTGGGCCTGATGCACGGCCGGCTCCCCGCCGACGAGAAGGACGCGGTGATGGGCGCGTTCCGCGCCGGGGACGTCGACGTGCTGGTGTGCACCACCGTCATCGAGGTCGGCGTCGACGTGCCGAACGCGACGATGATGGTCGTGATGGACGCCGACCGGTTCGGCATCAGTCAGCTGCACCAGCTGCGGGGCCGGATCGGCCGCGGGGCGCATCCGAGCCTGTGCCTCCTGGCGACGAAGCTTCCCGAAGGCTCGAAAGCCGGTGAGCGGCTGAAGGCGGTCGCGGGCACGCTGGACGGGTTCGTCCTGGCCGACCTGGATCTGCAGGAGCGCCGCGAAGGAGATGTGTTGGGGCTCAACCAGTCCGGGCGCCCGATCTCACTGCGGTTCCTCTCCCTTGCCGAGCACCTCGACGTCATCGTCGACGCCCGCGAACTGTGCGAGGCGATCTACGCCGTCTCGCCCGATGATCGCGGAATGGCCATCCTGGCCGGACAGTTCACCGGCACCGACCGAATCGATTACCTGGACAAGGCATGAGGCGCCGCCCGCTGATCTGGCTGTCCGCGATGACCGCGCTGGCGGTGATCGTCGCCGCACAGGTGGTGTCGTCGGCGGGGGACCCCCAGCCGTTGCTGGCCCGCGCCGACGTGCCGACGGTCGCCCCGGGTGCCGACGTACTGGCCGGAGTGACCGTTGTGCCGCAACGGGTTCGGGGCTATGACTACCACCGCGCGGCGTTCGGTGACGCGTGGACCGATGACAACGACGCGCCCGGTGGGCACAACGGCTGCGACACCCGCAACGACATCCTCGGCCGCGATCTGGTCGACAAGACCTACGTGTCGATCAAACGCTGTCCCGACGCGGTGGCCACCGGCGTCCTGCACGATCCCTACACCAACCAGACGATCTCGTTCGTGCGCGGCGCGCAGGTGGGCGCCGCGGTTCAGATCGACCACATCGTGCCGCTGGCCTACGCGTGGGACATGGGTGCGCGCGACTGGAATGACGCGATGCGGCTGAGGTTCGCCAACGACCCGGCCAATCTGCTGGCGGTGGGCGGGCAGGCCAACCAAGACAAGGGCGATCAGCCGCCGGCCACGTGGATGCCGCCCAACCATGCGTTCTGGTGCCAGTACGCGATGCAGTTCATCGCCGTGCTCCGTGGGTACGGGCTGCCGGTGGACCAGCCCTCGGCCGACGAGCTGCGTGATGCGGCGACGAGCTGTCCGGCGGGCTAGGTGCCGGTGTAGGTCTCCGGGTTCGGCCGGAACCGGGTGCCGTCGTCCAGACTGTTCAGACTGTCCATCTGCTCCGGGGTCAACTCGAAGTCGAAGACGTCGGCGTTCTCGGCGATACGGGCCGGGTTCGACGAACGCGGGATCACCACATTGCCCAGCTGCAGGCTCCAGCGGATGAGCACCTGCGCCGGGGACTTGCCGTGTGCGGCCGCCACCGTGGTGATCGCCGGGTTCTCCAGCAGCTTGCCCACGCCGAGCGGGCTGTAGGCCTCGGTGCGGATCGCATGCTGTTCGTCCAGGGCCCGCAGTTCGGCCTGGTTGAGCAGCGGATGCAGCTCGATCTGGTTGACCGCGGGGGTGAAGAACGACAGGTCGATGATGTTCGACAGGTGCTCCGGGGTGAAGTTCGAGACGCCGATCGACTTCGCGAAGCCGTCGGCCTGGGACCGCATGATGCCGCCCCAGGCGTCGATGTACTTGCCGTTCTGTTCCGCCGGCCAGTGGATGAGGTAGAGGTCCACGTAGTCCAGGCCGAGCCGGTCCAGGCTGCCCTTGATGGCGTCCTGAGCGGACTGGAAGCCCTGGTCCTCGGTGGCCAGCTTGGTGGTGATGAACAGGTCCTCGCGCGGGATGCCCGAGGCGGCCACCGCCCGGCCGACCGCTTCTTCGTTGCCGTACGCCGCGGCGGTATCGATCAGCCGGTAGCCGGTTTGCAGGGCTGTTGCGACCGCGCTCTCGGTCTCCTCCGGCGACAACTCGGCGACGCCGAGGCCGAGCACGGGGATGGTGTTGTCGTCGTTGAGCGTGACGGTGGGGATCGCGGCCGCCGGTGTCATGTCACCTGCCTGTGAGGTTGAAGTTTGTCCGGGTCGGGACCCCGTCGGTACTGCTCGTTGTCCGGTTCGGGGGTCACCGACCCCGGTTGACGATAGTACCCAGCGGCGCATGCTGTCTGAGCAGGGCTGCGCCGGCCTCGCGGGCCCGGAAGAAATTGTCGTCATAGTCAACGATGTTCGCGGGCCGGCCACTCACGGACGCCCGATGCTCCCTCCGTGGCACGTTGTCGTACGCTGCGGCCATGACAGCGACGGTGAACAGCGCACCGAAGCGCGGTCCGCTGATGGAGAAGGCGCTCGCGGTGGGCACCCGGGCCGGGGTCAAGGTGATCCCACACCTTCCCGCCGTACTCAAGCGCCTGCTCTCGGGTGGCCGGGCTATCACGATCGACGGCAACACCCTGGACCCGTCGGTCCAGATGATGTTGGCGGCTCAACACGCGACCGGGGTCAACGGCCTGGCCGTGGCTGACGACGCCGCCAGCACCCGCCAGCAGTTCGGTGAGACCACCCGAGCTGTGGACGAGCCCGATGTGCACGTCGCCGAGGTCAGGAGCCTGGCGATTCCCGGGCCGGCTGGTCTGATCGGCGCCCGCCACTACCGGCCCGCCGGTGCGGGTCCGGCACCCCTGCTCGTCTTCTACCACGGCGGTGGATGGGTGATCGGCGACCTGGACACCCATGACGCGCTGTGCCGGCTCATCTGCCGGGACGCGTCGGTGCACGTGCTGGCCATCGACTATCGCCTGGCACCCGAACACAAGGCGCCCGCGGCCGTCGACGACTGCTACGCCGCCTACCTGTGGGCCCGTGAGCACGCCGAGGAACTCGGCGCCGACCCGGGTCGGGTCGCTGTCGGCGGTGACAGTGCCGGTGGCAACCTGTCCGCGGTCGTGACCCAACTCGCCCGCGCCGCCGGAGCCCCATTGCCGGCCCTGCAGTGGCTGATCTATCCGGCGACCGACGCGCGCGGGCTGGCCCGGTCCCGCACGCTGTTCGGAGATGGTTTCCTGCTGACCAAGCACGACATGGACTGGTTCACAGCGAGTTACGTCGACGGTTCGGGCCTCGATCGCACCGACCCGCGGATCTCGCCCTTGCTGGCCGACGACCTCGCGGGACTGTCCCCGGCATTGGTGGTCACCGCGGGCTTCGATCCGCTGCGCGACGAGGGTGAACAGTATGCGGCCAAACTGGCCGAAGCCGGGGTGGTGGTCGACTCGCGACGGATGCGTTCGCTGGTCCACGGGTTCGCCCAACTCAACGCGCTCGGCGGTCAGGTCGCGCGCGCCAACGCCGAGATGATCTCGGCGTTTCGCGCCCACCTCGCCCGCGCCTGACGGGGCCGCGGCACCGCGCCGGTACTCTGGAGGCGCAAACACGCCAGTCATGACTCAGCGAGGATCTGCCGACCAGTGGCCAACAACAAAAAAAGTACGCCCCGCTACGACCTGAAGGCTCAGGACCGCAAGCGCAACCTGGCCATCCAGCTGGGCCTGACGGCCGTCGTCGTCGTCTTCGCCGTCGCCCTGGTGCTCTACATCGTCATGGGCCACGACAAGAAGGCCGCGTCCGGCGACGCGCAAGCCGTCCGGATCACGTTCGAACTCGCTGATCAAGAAGGACGGCAGCGACCAGCCGAAGGCCGTCCTGTCGATGTACGAGGACTTCCAGTGCCCGCACTGCCGTGACTTCGAGAAGACCTTCGGGCCGACCATCTCCAAGCTCATCGACAGCGGCGCGGTGGCCGCCGACTACTACATGGTTTCGATCCTGAACTCCCAGGCCAACGACAACTACTCGACGCGGGCGGCCAACGCCGCCTACTGCGTGGCCGACGAGTCGAAGGAAGCCTTCACCCGGTTCCGTTCGGCGCTGTTCGCCATGCAGCCCGAGGAAGGCGCCGGTGGCGCGCCCGACGACGCCAAGCTCATCGAGACCGCCCGGCAGGCCGGCGCGGGCGGCAGCGTCCCCGGGTGCGTCAACTCCGGCAAGTACAGCAAGATGGTCGACGGCCTGGCCGCGGCTGCCAAGATCACGGCAACCCCGACCATCAAGCTCAACGGCGAGGACATCAGCCCCGCGACCCCGGATGACCTGATCGCCAAGGTGACCGCCGTCGTCGGACCCGTCGCCGCCCTGCAACCCGCACCGCCGGCTCCGGCTCCCGCCCCGGCCCCGGCCCCCGCAGCTCCGTGAGCGTCGCGACGCCGGCGCCGGTGGAACCCACCGAATCGGCCGAGTCACCGCGCGCCCCTGGTGTTTCGGTGCGACCGGCCAGCGCGTGGTGGGTGCTGATCGCCGGCGTCATCGGCTTCGTGGCCTCGGCAACGTTGACGATCGAGAAGATCGAGATGTTGAAGAACCCGGCCTACGTGCCGACCTGCAGCATCAACCCGGTTCTGTCCTGCGGGTCGGTGATGGTGACCCACCAGGCGTCGGTGTTCGGTTTCCCCAACCCGCTGATGGGCATCGCCGGCTTCGCGGTAGTCATCGTCAGCGGCGTGCTGGCCGTGACGAAAGTCCGCCTGCCGCATTGGTATTGGGTCGGTTTGATGATCGGCACCGCGCTCGGCGTGGTGTTCGTGCACTGGCTGATCTATCAGACGCTCTACGTCATCGGTGCGCTGTGCCCCTACTGCATGGTGGTGTGGTCGATGACCATCCCGCTGTTCGTGGTGGTGTCCTCGATCGCGCTGCGTCCGCTGGCCGGCAACGCGGTGGCCAGAGTGCTCTACACCTGGCGGTGGTCGATCGTGGCGCTGTGGTTCACCGCGGTGATCCTGATGATCCTCGTGCGGTTCTGGAACTACTGGTCAACCCTCATCTAGCGGCGCCGCTCATTTTCGGGCGGTAGTGTCCGCGTGTGATCTCCAAAGTTCTGGTCGCAAACCGCGGTGAGATCGCGATCCGCGCCTTCCGCGCCGCCTACGAGATGGGCATCGGCACGGTGGCGATCTATCCCTACGAGGATCGCAACTCCCTGCACCGCCTCAAGGCCGACGAGTCCTACCAGATCGGCGACATCGGCCACCCGGTGCGCGCCTACCTCTCGGTCGGCGAGATCGTCGACACCGCGCTGGCGTGCGGCGCCGACGCGATCTATCCCGGCTACGGATTCCTCTCGGAGAACCCCGAACTCGCCGCGGCGTGCGCCGCCGCGGGCATCACGTTCATCGGGCCCGACGCGGGCATCCTCGAGCTGACCGGCAACAAGTCCCGCGCCATCGCAGCCGCCCGGGAGGCCGGTCTGCCGGTGCTGGCGTCCTCGGTGCCGTCGTCGTCGGTGGACGACCTGGTGGCGGCCGCCCAGACCATGGACTTCCCGCTGTTCGTCAAGGCCGTCGCCGGTGGCGGCGGACGCGGGATGCGCCGGGTGACCGACCTGGCCGCGCTGCCCGAGGCCATCGAAGCCGCCAGCCGCGAAGCCGAGTCGGCGTTCGGCGACCCGACGGTGTTCCTGGAGCAGGCCGTGATCAACCCGCGCCACATCGAGGTGCAGATCCTGGCCGACACCCACGGCAACGTCATCCACCTCTACGAGCGCGACTGCAGCGTGCAGCGCCGGCACCAGAAAGTGATCGAGCTGGCGCCGGCCCCGAATCTGGACGAAGCTCTGCGCGAACAGATCTGCGCCGACGCCGTCGCGTTCGCCCGCCACATCGACTACAGCTGCGCGGGCACCGTGGAGTTCCTGCTCGACGAGCGCGGCCGGCACGTGTTCATCGAGATGAACCCGCGAATCCAGGTCGAGCACACGGTCACCGAGGAGATCACCGACGTGGATCTGGTCTCGGCCCAGCTGCGCATCGCGTCGGGGGAGACGCTGGCCGACCTCGGTCTGAACCAGGACGCGATCCGCCCGCACGGCGCCGCCCTGCAATGCCGCATCACCACCGAGGACCCCGCCAACGGGTTCCGCCCGGACACCGGCCGCATCACCGCCTACCGCTCACCGGGCGGGGCGGGAATCCGGCTGGACGGCGGCACCCACCTGGGTGCGGAGATCAGCGCCCACTTCGACTCGATGCTGGTCAAGTTGACCTGCCGCGGCCGGGACTTCCCGACCGCGGTCAACCGGGCCCGGCGCGCGGTCGCGGAGTTCCGCATCCGCGGGGTGTCGACCAACATCCCCTTCCTGCAAGCGGTTCTGGACGATCCGGACTTTCAGGCCGGGCGGGTCACCACGTCGTTCATCGACGAGCGACCGCAGCTGCTGACGGCGCGGTCCTCGGCCGACCGTGGCACCAAGATCCTCAATTACCTCGCCGACGTCACCGTCAACCAGCCGCACGGCCCGCGACCGTCGACGGTGTACCCGCGCGACAAGCTGCCCGACATCGACCTGACGCTTCCGCCGCCGCCGGGTTCCAAGCAGCGGCTCACCGAACTCGGTCCGGAAGGGTTCGCCCGCTGGCTGCGGGAGTCGCCGGCGCTGGCCGTCACCGAGACGACGTTCCGCGACGCGCACCAGTCGCTGCTGGCCACCCGGCTGCGAAGCACCGGTCTGCTGGAGATCGCGCCCTACATCGCGCGGATGACGCCGCAGCTGCTGTCGATGGAATGCTGGGGCGGCGCGACTTACGATGTGGCGCTTCGGTTCCTGAAGGAAGACCCGTGGGAGCGGCTGGCCGCCCTGCGGGAGGCGATGCCGAACATCTGTCTGCAGATGCTGCTGCGCGGCCGCAACACCGTCGGCTATACGCCCTATCCCGAGCTGGTCACCTCCGCGTTCGTGGAGGAGGCGACGGCCACCGGGATCGACATCTTCCGGATCTTCGACGCGCTGAACAACGTGGAGTCGATGCGCCCGGCGATCGACGCGGTGCGCGAAACCGGAACCGCGGTAGCCGAAGTCGCGATGAGCTACACCGGGGACCTGGCCGATCCGGCGGAGAACCTCTACACCCTCGACTACTACCTCAAGCTGGCCGAGCAGATCGTCGACGCCGGCGCGCACGTGCTGGCCATCAAGGACATGGCCGGGCTGCTGCGGGTGCCCGCCGCGCAGCGTCTGGTCGCCGCACTGCGCAGCCGGTTCGACCTGCCGGTGCACGTGCACACCCACGACACCCCGGGTGGCCAACTGGCCACCTACGTCGCGGCGTGGATGTCCGGCGCGGACGCGGTCGACGGGGCCGCCGCCCCGATGGCAGGCACCACCAGCCAGCCGGCACTGAGTTCGATCGTCGCCGCGGCGGCGCACACCGACCACGACTCCGGGCTGTCGCTGTCGGCGGTGTGCGAGCTCGAGCCGTACTGGGAGGCGCTGCGAAAGGTGTACGCGCCCTTTGATGTTGCGGCCTCCGGTCCTCCTTCTCCGACCGGCCGGGTGTACCGCCACGAGATCCCCGGCGGCCAGTTGTCCAATCTGCGCCAGCAGGCGATCGCGCTGGGCTTCGGTGACCGGTTCGAAGAGATCGAGGAGAACTACGCCGCCGCCGACCGGATCCTCGGCCGGCTGGTGAAGGTGACCCCGTCGAGCAAGGTGGTCGGCGATCTGGCGCTGGCACTGCTGGGCGCCGGGGTGAGCGCCGACGAGTTCGCCGCCGACCCGGCCCGCTACGACATCCCGGACTCGGTGATCGGCTTCCTGCGCGGCGAACTGGGCGACCCGCCGGGCGGCTGGCCCGAGCCGCTGCGCACCAAGGCGCTGGCCGGCCGGCCGCCGGCCAAACCCACCGAAGACCTGTCGGCCGAGGACGAGGCCAGCCTGCAGGTGGCCGGGCCGAAGCGGCAGGCCACCCTCAACCGCCTGCTGTTCCCCGGTCCCACAAGGGAATTGGAGGCTCACCGCGACGAGTACGGTGACACCTCCCGGCTGACGGCCAACCAGTTCTTCTACGGATTGCGCTCCGGGGAGGAGCATCGGGTCCAGCTCGAGCGGGGCGTGCAACTGCTCATCGGGCTCGAAGCGATCTCCGATGCCGACGAGCGCGGCATGCGCACTGTGATGTGCATCATCAACGGCCAGCTGCGCCCGGTGGTGGTGCGCGACCGCAGCATCGCCGATACCGTGCCCACCGCCGAGAAGGCCGACCGCACCAACCACGACCACGTCGCCGCGCCCTTCGCCGGTGTGGTCACCGTCGGGGTGGCCGTCGGCGACGAGGTCACCGCCGGGCAGACCGTCGCCACCATCGAGGCGATGAAGATGGAGGCGGCGATCACCGCGCCCAAGACGGGCACCGTCAACCGGGTGGCCGTCGCGAGCACTGCCCAGGTCGAGGGCGGTGACCTGCTGGTGGTGATCGGGGGAGCAACCTGACCCGCATCGTCGCCGGCGCGGCGGGCGGCCGTCGCCTCGAAGTGCCCGCGCGCGGGACGCGGCCGACCACCGACCGGGTGCGTGAGGCGCTGTTCAACGTGCTGGCCGCGCGCCGCGACTTCGACGGGCTGCGGGTGCTGGACCTCTACGCCGGGTCCGGCGCGCTGGGCCTGGAGGCGCTGTCGCGGGGTGCGACCTCAGCGGTGTTCGTCGAAAATGATTCCCGCACAACGGCAGTCATCGAGCGCAACATCGCCGTACTGGGGCTGCCGGGTGCGAGGGTGCGGCGTGGCGCGGTGGCCACGGTGCTGGCCGCCGGTACCGACACGCCAGTGGACCTGGTGCTGGCCGACCCGCCCTATGACGTGCCAGCCGTCGACGTCGACGCCGTGCTGGCCAGCCTGGACCGCAACGGCTGGGTCGGCTCGGGCAGCGTGGTGGTGGTCGAGCGGTCGGCGTCATCGCCGGAGGTGAGCTGGCCGGCGGGCTGGACGGCGTGGCCGGTGCGCCGTTACGGCGACACCCGGGTCGAGTCCGCCGAGGTGGACTGAGCTGCTGCTAGCGTCATCGGTCATGACCGCCGGCGACGATGCGGAGCGCAGCGACGAGGAGGAGTGGCGCATATGAGTGGCGCGGTCTGCCCGGGGTCGTTCGATCCGGTGACGCTGGGGCACGTCGACATCTTCGAGCGCGCCGCCGCCCAGTTCGACGAGGTGATCGTCGCGGTCCTGATCAATCCGAAGAAGTCTGGGATGTTCGACATCGACGAGCGGATCGCGATGATCGACGAAGCCACCGCGCACCTGCCGAACCTGCATGCGGAATCGGGTCAGGGGCTGGTGGTCGACTTCGTCCGCGAGCGCGGTATGACCGCGATCGTCAAAGGCCTGCGCACCGGTACCGATTTCGAGTACGAGCTGCAGATGGCGCAGATGAACAAGCACATCGCCGGGGTCGACACGTTCTTCGTCGCCACCACCCCCGCCTACTCGTTCGTGTCGTCCTCGCTGGCCAAAGAGGTGGCGACCTTCGGCGGCGACGTCTCCAAGCTGTTGCCGGAGTCGGTAAACCGCCGGTTGCAGGCCAAGCTGGCCCAGCGGCGCGGCTGACGCGGTTCCCCGGCGGGCCCCATTCGCCTGGCGAGTGTGCGGTTTCGTACGCGACACGCCGGTGGCGGCGGATCGGATCGCACACTTGCGATCGCACCGTCCCGGGCCCCGCAGGCGGACATAATGAGGTCTGGTGCTGGTGCCGGCGCCCCGCTGGCCAGCGAGCCTGATCAGATTGTCTTTCCGACACACCGACCAGGCAGCGCAGTCACAGGCGTAACACCAGGCACACTGGTCACTACCAACTTAGCCAGGAGGGTGGCGCCGTGTACCGAGTTTTTGAAGCGCTCGATGAACTGAGTGCGATCGTCGAAGAGGCCCGCGGCGTGCCGATGACAGCCGGATGCGTCGTTCCACGTGGCGACGTGCTGGAACTGGTCGACGACATCAAGGACGCCATCCCCGGCGAGCTCGATGACGCCCAGGACGTGCTGGACGCCCGCGACAACCTGCTGCGGGAGGCCAAGGAGCACGCCGACTCCATGGTGTCCAACGCGACGGCGGAAGCCGACTCGCTGCTCAGCCATTCCCGCGCCGAGGCCGACCGGCTGCTGGCCGACGCCAAGTCGCAGGCCGACCGGATGGTCGCCGAGGCCCGCCAGCACAGCGAGCGGATGGTCCACGAGGCTCGCGAGGAGGCGTCTCGACTGGCCGCGACGTCCAAGCGCGAGTACGAGGCCGCCACCAGCCGGGCCAAGGCCGAGGCCGACCGCCTTGTCGAGAGCGGCAACATGTCCTACGAGAAGGCCGTGCAGGAAGGCATCAAGGAGCAGCAGCGGCTGGTCTCGCAGACCGAGGTCGTCCAGGCCGCCAACGCCGAGTCCACCCGGCTCATCGACACCGCGCACGCCGAGGCCGACCGGCTGCGCGGCGAGTGCGACATCTACGTCGACAACAAGCTCGCCCAGTTCGAGGACTACCTCAACGGCACGCTTCGCTCGGTAAGCCGCGGCCGTCACCAGTTGCGCACCGCCGCCGGCACCCACGACTACGCGCAGCACTGAGCTGCCAGCCCACCCGGCCGGGCCGGGTCGGGCGGCGTCCTAAGATCAGGGTTATGGCGACGGCACACCGTGCGGCAAGGCACCATCCGCGATCGGTGCTTGCCCTCGACATCTCGCGGCTGGGCCGTCGGCCCGGCTCGATGCTGGAAGTCCACCAGACCGTGCCGAGTCCGGCGCGGATCGGCCTGGACTTCGTCGCCATCGAGCCCGGCGCCGACCTGACGCTCGACCTCCGCCTGGAGTCGGTGTCCGAGGGCGTGCTGGTCACCGGGACGGTGTACGGCCCGACCCGTGGTGAGTGCACCCGCTGCCTGAGCCCGCTCAGCGATGAGGTCGAGATCGAGCTCACCGAGTTGTTCGCCTACCCCGACAGCGCGACCGAGTCGACCACCGACGAAGACGAGGTCGGCCATGTCGTCGACGACACCGTCGACATCGAGCAGGCCATCGTCGACGCCGTCGGTCTGGCCCTGCCGTTCGCGCCGCAGTGCACCGAAGACTGCCCGGGGCTGTGCCCGGACTGCGGTGTCGCGCTGGCCACCGCCGAACCCGGCCACCATCACGACAAGATCGATCCGCGTTGGGCCAAGCTGACAGGCATGCTCGGCGACTCGAACGGGGGAGACGACCCCGAGCAGGGTGGCGGCCGCTTGTGACCCCGCCGCGCCAGAACCTGTTGGACGCCATGGGCGTCGAGTTACCCGAAGACCTGCTGACACTGGCGCTCACCCACCGCAGCTATGCCTACGAGCACGGCGGGCTGCCCACCAACGAGCGGCTGGAGTTCCTCGGCGACGCGGTGCTCGGTCTGACGATCACCGACGAGCTGTTCCATCGCCATCCCGACCGTTCCGAAGGTGACCTGGCCAAGCTTCGCGCGAGCGTGGTCAACACCCACGCCCTGGCCGATGTCGGACGCCACCTCACCGACGAGGGTCTCGGCGCTCATCTGCTGCTGGGCCGCGGCGAGATGAACACCGGCGGCGCCGACAAGTCCAGCATCCTGGCCGACGGCATGGAGTCTCTGCTCGGCGCGGTCTACCTGCACCACGGAATCGGGGTCGCCCGCGACGTTATCCTGCGGCTGTTCGGCGACCTGCTGGATACCGCACCGACGTTGGGCGCCGGCCTGGACTGGAAGACCAGCCTCCAAGAGCTCACGGCGGCACGCAATCTCGGCTCGCCGTCCTATGTCGTGAGCTCGACCGGTCCCGACCACGACAAGGAGTTCACCGCCGTGGTGATCGTCATGGAGACCGAGTACGGCACCGGCATCGGCCGTTCGAAGAAAGAGGCCGAGCAGAAGGCCGCGGCCGCCGCCTGGAACGCGCTGGAATCCGCTTGAGCCGCAGTACCGTTCGCTGTCCACATGCCTGAGCTCCCCGAAGTCGAGGTGGTCCGCCGCGGCCTGCAGACGCACGTGGCCGGCAAGTCCATCACCGCGGTTCGGGTGAACCATCCGCGCGCGGTCCGCCGACACGAGGCCGGTGCCGGCGACTTGACCGCGCGGCTGCTCGGCGCGCGGATCACCGGCACCGGCCGGCGCGGAAAGTATCTGTGGCTCAACCTGGATGACGATCAGACCGCGCTTGTGGTGCACCTGGGAATGAGCGGGCAGATGCTGCTCGGGCCCGTCCCGAACACCGACCACCTGCGCATCGCGACGCTGCTCGACGACGGCACCGCGCTCAGCTTCGTCGACCAGCGAACCTTCGGTGGCTGGCAGCTGGCCGATGTGGTCACCGTCGACGGCAGCCGGGTGCCCGAGCCCGTCGCGCACATCGCCCGCGACCCCCTGGACCCGATGTTCGACCGCGAGGCCGTGATTACGGTGTTGCGCCGCAAGCACTCCGAGATCAAGCGGCAGCTGCTCGACCAGACCGTGGTGTCCGGAATCGGCAACATCTATGCCGACGAGGCGCTGTGGCGGGCCAAGATCAACGGCGCGCGGCTGGCCGAGAAGCTGACCCGCCGTGAGCTCGGCGAACTGCTCGACGCCGCCACCGAGGTGATGCGCGAGGCGCTGGGGCAGGGCGGCACCTCGTTCGACTCGCTCTATGTCAACGTCAACGGGCAGTCCGGCTACTTCGACCGGTCGCTGAACGTCTACGGCCAGGAAGACCGCAGCTGCCGTCGCTGCGGCGCGGCGATCCGCCGGGAGAAGTTCATGAACCGCTCGTCGTTCTACTGCCCGAAATGCCAGCCGCGGCCGCGGCGTTGAACACCATCGAGATCGACGATTTTGCGTGATTTACTCGCACTTTCGCGCCCGATCATCGGTTTGGGCGCAAAGGAAGGGAACATGACTGAACTGTGGGTCGAGCGCACCGGAATCCGCCGCTTCACCGGGCGCAGCAGCCGAGGCGCGGAGGTCCTCATCGGCTCGGAGAGCGACGACGGCGTCTTCACCCCCGGTGAGTTGCTCAAGATCGCGCTCGCCGGCTGCAGCGGCCTGAGCAGCGACGAACCGCTGCGCCGCCGTCTCGGCGACGACTTCCAGGCGGTGATCCGGGTCTCCGGCCCGGCTGACCGCGAGCAGGAGCGCTACCCGCTGCTCGAGGAGAACCTCGAGCTCGACCTCTCCGGGCTGTCCGAGGCCGAGATCGAACGACTCGTGACTGTCGTCAGCCGGGCCATCGACCAGGTCTGCACCGTGGGCCGCACGCTCAAGGCCGGGGCCACGGTGACCTTCGACGTCACCAACTGTGACACCGGCCGATCCGACAAGCTCCCCGGCTCCGCCCCATGAGCGACGGCGTCCGGCTGACCGCCTGGGTGCACGGCAACGTCCAGGGCGTGGGTTTCCGCTGGTGGACTCGGTCGCGGGCGCTCGAACTGGGGCTGTCGGGCTACGCCAGCAACCAGCCCGACGGCCGGGTGCTGGTGGTTGCGCAGGGCCCGCGCGCCGATTGTGAGCGTCTTCTGGAGCTGTTGAGGGGCGGATCGACGCCCGGTTCGGTGGACAAAGTCGTCGCCGATATCACTGCCGACTTCACCGATTCCGGCGAGCCGATGTCCGGGTTCCGCGAGCGCTGATCCGACCGCCGGTACGCTCACTCCACGTGTACCTCAAGAGTCTGACGCTGAAGGGCTTCAAATCCTTCGCGTCACCGACGACTCTGCGCTTCGAACCGGGGATCACCTGCGTGGTCGGCCCCAACGGGTCGGGGAAGTCCAACGTCGTCGATGCGCTGGCCTGGGTGATGGGCGAGCAGGGGGCCAAGACGCTGCGCGGCGGCAAGATGGAGGACGTCATCTTCGCCGGCACCTCCTCGCGGGCGCCGCTCGGGCGCGCCGAGGTGACGCTGACCATCGACAACTCCGACAACGCGCTGCCCATCGACTACTCCGAGGTCTCGATCACCCGGCGGATGTTCCGCGACGGCGCCGGCGAGTACGAGATCAACGGCAGCAGCTGCCGGCTGATGGACGTCCAGGAACTGCTGAGCGACTCCGGCATCGGCCGGGAGATGCACGTCATCGTCGGCCAGGGCCGCCTGTCGCAGATCCTGGAGTCGCGCCCGGAGGACCGCCGCGCCTTCATCGAGGAAGCCGCCGGCGTGCTCAAGCACCGCAAACGCAAGGAAAAAGCGGTCCGCAAGCTCGAGTCGATGGCAGCCAACCTGGCCCGGCTCACCGACCTGACCACCGAGCTGCGCCGCCAGCTCAAGCCGCTGGGCCGCCAGGCCGAGATGGCCCGCCGGGCGCAGACCATCCAGGCCGACCTGCGCGACGCGCGGCTGCGGTTGGCCGCCGACGATCTGGTGGTGCGCCGCGCCGAGTTCCAGGGCGCCGACAACACCGAGACCACGCTGCGCCGCGAACACGACGAGGCCGCCGCGCGGCTGGCAGTGGCAACCGAGGCGCTGGCCACCCACGAGGCCGCGGTGGCAACCCTCTCCGAGCGCACCGACGCCGCTCAGCAGACCTGGTTCCGGCTCTCGGCGCTGGCCGAACGGGTCAGCGCGACCGTGCGCATCGCCAGTGAACGTGCTCAGTACCTGGACACCGAGCCCACCGCGAGCACCGGGCCGGACCCCGACACGCTGGAGGCCGAGGCCGAGGAGGTCGCCGCGCGCGAACAGCAGTTGCTCGCCGAGCTCGCCCAGGCCAGCTCGCGCCTCGAGGCAGCCCGCGCCGACCTGGCCGACAAGGAACGCGCGGCAGCCGAGGCCGAACGCGCCCACATGGCCGCGGTGCGTGCCGAGGCCGATCGCCGGGAAGGCCTGGCCCGCCTGGCCGGTCAGGTCGAGACCATGCGGGCGCGGGTCGAGTCGATCGACGACGGGGTGGCGCGGCTGACCAACGCCATCGAGGAGGCCGCCGCCCGCGCCCAGCAGGCCAAGGCCGAGTTCGAGACCGTGCAGAGCCGGGTGGGTGAGCTCGACCAGGGCGAGGTCGGCCTCGACGAACAGCACGACCGCTCGGTCGCCGCGCTGCGCCTGGCCGACGAGCGGGTGGCCGAGTTGCAGGCCGCCGAGCGGACCGCCGAGCGACAGGTCGCGTCGCTGCGAGCCCGCATCGACGCGCTCTCCGTCGGACTGGAACGCAAGGACGGCGCGGCCTGGCTGGTGCAAAACCGAAGTGGCGCAGGACTTTTCGGCACGATCGCCAAACTGGTCAAGGTGCACATCGGCTACGAGGTGGCGCTGGCCGCGGTGCTGGGCGCGGCAGCCGACGCCGTGGCCGCCGACGACTTCACCGCCGCCCGGTCGGCGGTGCGGGCGCTCAAGGAAGCCGACGGCGGCCGGGCCGCGATCGTGCTCGGGGACTGGCCCGCCGCGTCGCGCCCGCAGACCGGGCCGCTGCCCGAGGGCGCCCGCTGGGCCCTCGACCTGATCGACGCGCCCGCACGACTGCAGGGCGCGATGACCGCGATGCTCGCCGACGTCGCCGTGGTCGAGGATCTGGCCGCCGCCCTGGACCTGGTCGCGACGCGGCCGACCCTGCGCGCGGTCACACTCGACGGCGACCTCGTCGGCCCCGGGTGGGTCAGCGGCGGCTCCGACCGCAAGCCGAGCACCCTGGAGATCGCCTCCGAAATCGACAAGGCGAGAAGCGAACTCGTCACCGCTGAGACCCAGGTCGAGGAGTTGACGGCCGCGCTCTCCGGCGCGCTCGGCGAGCAGGCCAACCGGCAGGACGCCGCCGAGGAGGCGCTGGCCGCCCTCAACGAGTCCGACGCCGCGATCTCGGCCATCTACGAGCAGTTGGGCCGGCTGGGCCAGGACGCCCGCGCCGCCGAGGGGGACTACCGCCGCCAACTCGCCCAGCGCAACGAGCTCGAGGCCAGCCGGACCCAGACCGTCGAGGAGCTGACCGGACTCGAATCCCGGCTGAACGCCGCCCAGGAGGGCCAGACGGTCGTCGACGACGCGCCGGTCGACCGTCAGCAGATGCAGACGGCCGCCGAGGCCGCCCGCTCCGTCGAGGTGGAGGCCCGGCTGACCGTGCGCACCGCCGAGGAACGCGCGAACGCCGTTCGGGGACACGCAGATTCGTTGCGTCGCGCCGCCGCCGCCGAACGCGAGGCCCGGTTGCGCGCACAGCGGGCCCGCGCCGCCCGCGCGCACGCCGCGACGGTCGCGGCCGCGGTCTCCGAATCCGGGCGTCGACTCGCCGAGCGGCTCAGCGGAGTGGTCGCCGCCGCCTCACGGCGCCGCGACGCGCTGGCCGCCGAGCGCCAGCAGCGGGCCACCGCGATGGCCGCGGCGCGCGAAGAGGTCGCCACGCTGAACACCCGCATCACCGCGCTCACCGACTCCCTGCACCGCGACGAGGTGGCCAAGGCGCAAGCCGCCCTGCGCATCGAGCAGCTCGAGCAGATGGTGCTCGAGCAGTTCGGCATGACCGCCGACGACCTGGTCGCCGAGTACGGGCCCGACGTCGCGTTGCCGCCATCGGAGCTGGAGATGGCCGAATACGAGCAGGCCAAGGAGCGCGGCGAGCAGGTCACCGCGCCCGCGCCGATGCCGTTCGACCGGTCCACTCAGGAGCGGCGGGCCAAGCGTGCCGAACGCGAGCTGGCCGAGCTTGGCCGGGTCAACCCGCTGGCGCTCGAGGAGTTCGCCGCGCTGGAGGAGCGCTACAACTTCCTGGCCACTCAGCTCGAGGACGTCAAGGCCGCCCGCAAGGACCTGCTGGACGTGATCGCCGACGTCGACAATCGCATTCTGCAGGTGTTCTCCGAGGCCTACGCCGACGTCGAGCGCGAGTTCGAGCAGGTGTTCGCCACGCTGTTCCCGGGCGGTGAGGGACGGCTGCTGCTGACCGACCCCACCGACCTGCTGACCACCGGCGTGGAGGTCGAGGCCCGGCCGCCGGGCAAGAAGGTCAAGCGGCTCTCCCTGCTCTCCGGTGGCGAGAAGTCGCTGACCGCGGTGGCCATGCTGGTCGCCATCTTCCGGGCCCGCCCGTCACCGTTCTACGTGATGGACGAGGTCGAGGCCGCGCTCGACGACGTGAACCTGCGCCGGCTGATCGGGCTGTTCGAGCAGCTGCGGACGCAGTCGCAGCTGATCGTGATCACCCACCAGAAGCCGACCATGGAGATCGCCGACGCGCTCTACGGCGTCAGCATGCAGGGTGACGGCATCTCCGCGGTGATCTCGCAGCGGATGCGCGGCCAGGAGCTGGTCGGGGCTACTCCGCAGGGTTGAGTTCGAGGCTGCGCAGCCCGGCGAGGTCGGCCACCCCGCAGCCGTGCAGGCACACCCGCAACTCCTCCACGAAGCCTTCCAGAACGTCCAGCGCCGCGGCCGGGGACTCGATCGCCGGTGCCAGCAGCGGGCGGGCCAGTGCCACCACGTCGGCGCCCATCGCGAGTGCCTTGGCGGCGTCCATCCCGGTCCGGATTCCACCGGAGGCCACCAGCGGCATGCCCGGCAGCGTCGCACGCACTTCCTGCAGGGCCCGGGCGGTCGGTACGCCCCATTCGGCGATCGCCGGGTAGCGCACCTCCCCGTAGCGGACCAGCTGCTCCACCCGGGCCCAGGAGGTCCCGCCGGCCCCGGCGACATCGACCGCCGCGATCGGCAGCCCGCGCAGCTTCTCAGCGGCCTCGGCGCCGATGCCGTGGCCGACCTCCTTGACCAGTACCGGGCAGGGCAGTTCCTCGGCGACTCGGCGCAGCCGTTCCAGCGAGCCGGAGAAGTCGGTGTCGCCGTTGTCCTGCATCGCCTCCTGCAGGGGGTTGGTGTGCACGGCCAGCGCGTCGGCGCCGACCCGCTCGAGTGCGGCGGACAGCTTGGGGATCGCGGCGTCGGACAGCTGAGCCAGCCCGATGTTGCCGATCAGCAGCACGTCGGGCGCCAGCTCGCGGACCTCGAAGCTGCGGGCGGCAGCGTCGTTGTCGAGCATGATGCGCTGCGAGCCGAGCATCATGCCGATGCCCAGCTTCTGGGCCGCCTCGGCCAGATTTCGGTTGATCGTGCGGGACAGCTCCGCGCCGCCCGTCATCGCCCCGACCAGGACCGGTGCCCGCAACTCGGCGCCCAGGAACCGGGTGCCCAGCTCGATGGTGCTCAGGCTCGTCTGGGTCAGTGCGTTGTAGGGCAGCCGGTAGCGCTCGAACCCCGTGGTGACGCCGACGTACTCGACCGGGCCGGTCAGGCAGGCGTCGATGTGGCGCAGTTTGCGGGTCGCCAGTCCGGCGCGGTCCATCGTCACGGCGTACCCCATTGGTCGGGCGCGACGCGGCCCCGCGCCGTGCCCTGAAAGAATGGCACGGTGTCACAGGGTCTCTGGATCGCTATCGCGGTCATCGCCGTCCTGGTCGTCGCTGCGCTCGTCATCGGTCTGGTGCGGTACCGGCGGCGCCAGATCAGCTTGCGCCGCAGCTCAGAGGGTGCCACACCAATCGACAGGTCGGGCGGCTACACCGCCTCGTCGGGCATAACGTTCACACAATCGTCAGCAACTGCCACGGGGATAGGCAGCGACGCGGGGATAGACACCGGCGTGGGGCGGCCGGGGGTGGGCGACGACGCGGCGCT
Source organism: uncultured Actinomycetota bacterium (assembly GCA_963716465.1). GTDB lineage: Bacteria > Actinomycetota > Actinomycetes > Mycobacteriales > Mycobacteriaceae > Mycobacterium. The sequence goes on along the minus strand of CAVQTS010000027.1, from coordinate 52,299 downwards.
TCCCCGCGACGCGATCAAGCGGCCGATCTCCGAAGTGCGGCTGCCCGAGCCGCGGGTGGCCGAGACGCCGACGATTACGGCAGCTCCCGAGGCGCCGACTGCGTCCGATGTCGACGTCATCGCGCCGACAGCGTCCGATGTCGACGTCATCGCGCCGACAGAAGGCCGCCTGGAGCGGCTGCGCGGCCGGCTGGCCAAATCGCAGAACGCCCTCGGCCGCAGCATGCTCGGCCTGCTCGGCGGCGGCGATCTCGACGAAGCGTCCTGGGAAGAGGTCGAGGACACGCTGCTGATCGCCGACCTGGGTCCGGTGGTGACCGCCTCCGTGGTCGAGCAGCTGCGGGCCAAGCTGGCCAGCAGCAACGTGCGCAGCGAGGCCGAAGCCCGCGCCGTGCTGCGGGAGGTACTGATCGCGGAGCTCAACCCAGGCCTGGACCGCTCGATCAAGGCGCTGCCGCACGCCGACAAGCCCTCGGTGCTGCTGGTCGTCGGCGTCAACGGCACCGGCAAGACCACCACGGTGGGCAAGCTGGCCCGAGTGCTGGTCGCCGACGGCCGCCGGGTCGTGCTGGGCGCCGCCGACACCTTCCGCGCGGCCGCAGCCGACCAATTGCAGAGCTGGGGTTCGCGGGTGGGCGCCGAAGTGGTGCGCGGCGCCGAGGGTGCCGATCCCGCCTCGGTGGCCTTCGACGCCGTGGACAAAGGGATCGCCGCGGGCGCCGACGTCGTCGTCATCGACACCGCCGGCCGGCTGCACACCAAGACCGGCCTCATGGACGAACTCGGCAAGGTCAAGCGAGTGGTCAGCAAGCGCGCCGCCGTCGACGAGGTGCTGCTCGTCCTGGACGCCACCATCGGTCAGAACGGCCTGGCGCAGGCGAGGGTGTTCGCCGACGTCGTGGACATCACCGGGGTGGCGCTCACCAAGCTCGACGGCACCGCCAAGGGCGGCATCGTGTTCCGCGTGCAGCAGGAACTCGGCGTCCCGGTCAAGCTCGTCGGACTCGGCGAAGGACCCGACGACCTGGCGCCGTTCGAGCCCGGCGCGTTCGTCGACGCGCTGCTCGGATAGCCGCAAAACCGTTACCTACGGCCCGAATTGCGGGATGTAACACCCGCGAAACGAAGACTGCCAATCCGTTCACATGCGTGAAACACCCAGGCGTCCTAGCGGAAACAACCACTCAGCATTGTCTTGGCCTAGGTCGACGGTGCCTAAACCGTGGCATGGGTGAAGGAGGAAACTGCGAGTGGACCAATTCCCGATAATGGGTGTGCCGGACACCGGTGACACTGCGTGGATGCTAGCGAGCTCCGCGCTCGTGTTGCTGATGACGCCAGGGCTGGCCTTCTTCTACGGCGGCATGGTGCGCGCCAAGGGCGTGCTCAACATGATCATGATGAGCGTCAGCGCCATGGGTGTTGTCACGGTTCTGTGGGTGCTCTACGGCTACTCGATGTCCTTCGGCAACGACAAGTGGAGCGTCATCGGTGACCCGGGCCAGTACTTCGGCCTCAAGGGTCTGATCGGCGGTAACGCTGCTGCGGCGGTGGCTGCGGATCCGGCCACCGGAACCGCGGCGAAGGCTGCGGTGGAAATCCCACTCGCAGGCACGATTCCGCAACTGGTCTTCGTGGCCTTCCAGCTGATGTTCGCGATCATCACGGTTGCCCTGGTCTCGGGTGCCATCGCCGATCGGCTGAAGTTCGGTTCCTGGTTGGTCTTCGCGGGCCTGTGGGCGACGTTCGTCTACTTCCCGGTGGCACACTGGGTGTTCGCGTTCGACGGATTCACCGGTGAGCACGGCGGCTGGATTGCCAACAAGCTCAAGGCAATCGACTTCGCAGGTGGCACTGCGGTGCATATCAACTCCGGTGTCGCCGGCCTTGCACTGTGTCTCGTTCTCGGCAAGCGCAAGGGCTGGCCGGGAACTCCGATGCGGCCGCACAACCTGCCGTTCGTGATGCTGGGTGCCGGTCTGCTGTGGTTCGGCTGGTACGGATTCAACGCCGGTTCGGCGCTGAACTCCAACGGCACCGCGGCGTCGACGTTCATCACGACGACCGTCGCGACCGCCGCAGCCATGCTGTCCTGGCTGCTCACGGAGAAGATCCGCGACGGCCACGCCACCTCGCTGGGCGCCGCGTCGGGCATCGTGGCCGGCCTGGTCGTCATCACGCCGTCCTGTTCGTCGGTGAACGTCGTGGGCGCGTTGGCCATCGGCGCGATCGGCGGCGCCCTGTGCGCTCTGGCGGTCGGACTGAAGTTCAAGCTGGGCTTCGACGACGCGCTCGACGTGGTCGGTGTCCACATGATCGGCGGACTCACCGGCACCCTGCTCATCGGCCTCTTCGCCGCCCCGGAGGCGCCTGCCGCCGTCAAGGGCTTGTTCTACGGCGGAGGGTTCGATCAGCTGTGGCGCCAGGCAGTTGGTGCGTTCGCGGTTCTTGGGTATTCGTTCATCGTGACGACTATCTTGGCCTTGATCCTGAAGTACACCATCGGTCTTCGCCTAGACGCTGAGGATGAGGCCAACGGTATCGATGAAGCCGAGCACGCGGAAACCGCGTACGACTTCGCCGTTGCCGGCAGCACCGGCTCGGTTCTCAGCCGTCACGGCGCGGAGGAATGAGGGAAATGAAGCTGATCACTGCGATCGTCAAGCCGTTCACGCTGGAAGACGTCAAGACCGGTCTGGAACAGAGCGGTATCCTCGGAATGACCGTCAGTGAGGTCCAGGGATACGGGCGCCAGAAGGGTCACACCGAGGTCTACCGCGGTGCTGAGTATTCCGTCGACTTCGTGCCCAAGGTCCGCGTCGAGGTCCTGGTCGATGACTCCGCTGTCGACAAGGTGGTGGACGTCATCGTGCAGGCCGCACGGACCGGCAAGATCGGCGACGGCAAGGTGTGGGTCAGCCCGGTGGAAACCGTTGTTCGGGTTCGTACGGGCGAACGAGGGTCGGACGCCCTCTGACGCGCACGATGTGAGTCTTCTTGCGGCCACACCGAGCAGGAGTTAGTCGGCGACGGCCGCGGGAGGACTGAGATGACAAAGAAGACAAGAGATTCCGCCGCCGGCGCGCCCCGATGGGAGGCGCCGGCGGCGGGCTCGTCCAAGCCCGCCAAGGATTTGGCCACGGCATGTAAGCAACTGCTGGAAGGCGGTCAGCGGCAACTTGATTCGGTCGAGCTGCGCGACGCGCTGCTGGACCTCCACGAGTTCTGGCTGACCACCAAGGCCACCGAGATCGGGATCACGCCCACCAGTGGCTTCGCCCTGGTGGCCACCGGCGGGCTCGGCCGCCGCGAGTTCGTGCCGTACTCCGATCTGGATCTGATGCTGCTGCACGACAACATGCCGGCCGACGTGGTGACCCAGGTCGCGGAGTTGCTCTGGTACCCGCTGTGGGACGCCAACATTCGGCTCGACCATAGCGTGCGAACCGTTCCCGAGGCGCTGCAGGTCGCCGGCGAGGACATCTCTGCGGGCCTGGCGATGCTGGAGGTCCGGCACATCGCCGGCGACTCCGAGCTGTCCTCCCTGCTGATCGGCGGGGCCCGCAGGCAGTGGCGCACCGGAATCACCTCGCGCTTCGACGAGCTCGTCGAGCACACGCAGGCGCGCTGGCAGCGCAGCGGGCAGATCGCGCACCGGGCCGAGCCCGACCTCAAGTGCGGCCGCGGCGGACTGCGCGACGTCCAGTTGCTCAACGCCCTGGCCATCGCGCAGCTTGCCGACGTGTACCCGAGCCACTCGCTGGCTTCGCCGACCGGCTCGCTCGGCGAAGCACACCTGTCACTGCTCAACGTGCGTACCGAGCTGCACCGTGTCTCCAAGCGCGGCCGCGACCAACTGCTGGCCCAGTTCGCCGACGAGATCGGCGCCGCGCTGCGCATCGGTGACAGGTTCGATCTGGCCCGGGTACTGTCCGACGCCGCCCGCACTATCAGCTTCTACGTCGACGCCGGCCTGCGGACCGCGGCCAACGCGCTACCGCGGCGCGGACTTTCGGCGCTGCGCCGCCCGGTACGACGGCCTCTGGACGAGGGTGTCATCGAGTATGCCGGCGAGGTGATCCTGGCCCGTGACGCCCGCCCCGAGCGCGATCCCGGACTAATCCTGCGGGTGGCCGCGGCCTCGGCGACCACCGGCCTGCCGATCTCGGGGTCGACGCTGAGCAGGCTCGTCGACTCGGCGCCGGAGTTGCGTACCCCGTGGCCCCGCGACGCGCTCAAGGACCTGCTGGTGCTGCTGGCCGCGGGTCCCACGACGGTGGCCACCATCGAGGCACTTGACCGCACCGGCCTATGGGGACGGCTGTTCCCGGAATGGGGTGCGGTGCGCGACCTACCGCCCCGCGACGTCATCCACATCTGGACCGTCGACCGTCATCTGGTCGAAACCGTCTCCCGAGCAAGTGCTTTCACCACCCGGGTCTCACGCCCCGACCTGTTGGTGCTGGGGGCGCTGCTGCACGACATCGGCAAGGGTCGCGGGGGAGATCACAGCGTCATCGGCGCCGAGCTGGCCGTCCAGGTCGGCACACGGCTGGGCCTGTGGCCCTCCGACATCGACCTGCTCGCCGCCATCGTGCGCTACCACCTGCTGCTGCCTGACACCGCCACTCGCCGCGACCTACAGGATCCGCAGACCATCGCCGACGTGATCACAGCACTCAACGGCGATCCGGTGCTGCTTGAGCTGCTCGACGCGCTGGCCGAGGCTGATTCACTGGCCACCGGTCCGGGGGTGTGGGGTGACTGGAAGGCCTCGCTGATCGGCGACCTGGTGCGGCGCTGCCGGCTGGTGATGGCCGGCGAGTTGCTGCCGCAGGCGGATCCCGTTGACCCGCATCACCTTTCGCTGGCCGCCGACCGCGGGGTGCATGTCGACATGACACCTGGGGAGAGTGCGCACAGCTACAACGTCACGATGATCGCCCCGGACAAGCGCGGGCTGTTGTCCAAGGCCGCCGGCGTGCTGGCGCTGAACTCGCTGCGGGTCCACTCCGCGGCGATCAACAGCGCCAGCGGCGCGGCGATCAACACCTTCGTCGTGTCGCCGCACTTCGGCTCGCCGCCGGCCGCCGAGCTTCTGCGCCAGCAGTTCATCCTGGCTCTCGAGGGTGAACTCGACGTCATCGCGTCGCTGGAGAAACGTGACCGCGAGGCCGCCCAGTACGGCACCGGCAGGGTGGGGGAATCCAAGCCGGCGGTACCCGTCAACTCCGCGCCCGCACCGCCACGCATCCTGTGGCGCGACGGCAGCGGGGCCGGCCAGCTGCTGGTGGAGATCCGGACCACCGATCGCACCGGGCTGCTCGCGATGCTGACCAACGTCTTCGAACGCTCCGCTGTCGACATCGCCTGGGCCAAGATCACCACGCTGGGCTCTTCGGTGGTCGACGTGTTCGGCCTGACCGTGCCGGCAGCAGAGTCGGTCGACGAGGTCCGTACGTCGCTGGAGCGTGAGCTCTACGCCGTGCTCCCGGCTCCAGCTCCGGCCAAGCCGGCCGAACAAGCGAGTTAGGCCGACTGGGTACTCTGCGGAACAAGACCGAGCGTGCCGTTACCTTGTTTCGTGCCAAGGTAATACACGACGTCGTAGGTGTAGAACAGTGAAATACCGGTGTTCAGGTAGTACAGCTCGGCCGGGTCCGTGGGACCATCAGAGGTGGCCTCGTTCTGTACCTTCACCGCGCCCGCATCCGTGTCGTCGGTGGTGACGAACTGGAAGTAGCGAACCGGGGTCTGGCCGGTGGTGGTGCCGGTGAGCGAGAACAGCAATTTTGTTTCCAGCGACCCCACCGTAGTGGAGCCGTCGTTCCAGTTGATGATCGAATTGTATTCGTTCGGATTGGGGCTGAGGTCGGTGTTGTGCAAGGTGGTGCTCGCGCCTGTGTCGGGAGTGATGCCCACATTCGGATCGTTGATCAGCACGGTGCCGTTCTGGTCGACGATGTTGATCGCCGCGTTGAACAACTGCTCCCCGTAGAAGTGGAGGCCACTGTTGGGAAAGGTCGAAGTGCCGGCCTTGTCGTCGGGCAGCATGGGGAAGTACATGCCCTGCGAATTGTGAATGTCGTTGGAGGTCAACCCGATCTGCATCCACGCCTGGCCGGTGGCAGGATCCACGTGGACGAGGTAGCCGGGTTTGACGCCCCTGGCGAATGTCAGCTGGGCAATGACCTCGTCGATTCCGTTCGCCCCGTACGTGGGCGCCATGCCGAAATCGCCGTAGAAGGCGTTGTCGATCGGGGGTACTGAACTGCCTGTCGGAGTCCACACCGGTTCATCGGCTTCGTCGGTGATGGAGTTCATCTGCCCGACGGTGAGCCGGCCGCTGGTGACCAACGGGGTGGAGCTGCCTACCGAGTACAGCGACACCGCGGCCGTCGCTGCATAACCGGAGTAGGTCAGGCCGCTGTCGAACCCGTCTTGCACCTGATTGGTGGACGTCGTGACGTTGCTTCCCCACCAGGGTGACGCAGCGGGGTCGGCAGAGGCGTAGGCCGCATAGAAGCCGCCCGCGCCGGTGTCGAACTCGAACAGCTGAGGCGGCGCGCCGTAGCCCAGTGAGACATAGATGCCCACTTTCTGCTTGCCGTCGGTATCGACGGTCTCGAAGTACAGCGGCACGTCGATCGGCTTGGTGATCACACCGACGCTTGCCGGGAACAGGGCGCGCCGGACCAGGTACAACGACCCTTCCAAGACCTTGGTGACCGGGTTGGGCGGTATCTCGGTGAGCCGGTTGGCGGCGTTGGCCAGAAACTGTTGGACCGCATCGGAAATCGACTGCAGGGGCTGACCCGTACCCAACCGTGCCGCGCTGGCCGTCGAGGCGGCGACCGTCGCCGTGTTCCCGGAACCGGCGGGTGCGCTCCGTCCTGTCGCAGCGCTAGCCGCGGCCTGCGCGCCCCGCGATGAGCTGCCAGCCGAGGCCGGGGCGGCCATCCTGGGCGCGCCGGACGGGCGCACGTGCCGGCCGACCGCACTGTGTGACGGATTCGCCGCCGACGAGCCGGCGCCGGCATCGGCCGCGGCACTCCCGGGTGCCGCCAGCAGCGCCACGCCGACGCCCGCTGCGGCCGCGCCGACCTGCAGCCACCGCACCACCGGCAACGGCCGGCCACGACGCCTCACAGCGGACCGCACGAGAACGAAGTACCAGCCACCCGACCTCCCCGACCCGACCCTGGCGCGCAATTGCGGCTCCTCGAAGAAATACCACAAGCGCCCGAGGTCAGAGCATGATTCTGCGGTTCGGCAACTCGGCACTGGTGATGCGGGTTCGCGCGCGAGCACGACCCACACCGGCGCCAGATAGGCTTACGTCGTGTTTGAATCCCTGTCCGACCGGTTGACCGGTGCGCTCGCTGGCCTGCGCGGCAAGGGCCGGCTCACCGACGCCGACATCGACGCCACCACCCGCGAGATCCGCCTGGCCCTGCTCGAAGCCGACGTCTCTCTGCCCGTGGTCCGCGAGTTCGTCAACCGCATCAAGGAGCGGGCCAGGGGCGCCGAGGTCTCGGGCGCACTCAACCCCGCCCAGCAGGTCGTTAAGATCGTCAACGACGAGCTCGTCGGCATCCTCGGTGGCCAGACCCGCCAGCTGGCCTTCGCCAAGAACCCGCCGACGGTGATCATGCTCGCCGGCCTGCAGGGCGCCGGTAAGACCACCCTGGCGGGCAAGCTCGCCAAGTGGCTCAAGGGGCAGGGGCACACGCCGCTGCTGGTGGCCTGCGACCTGCAGCGCCCCGGCGCGGTCAGCCAGCTCAAGATCGTCGGCGAGCGCGCCGGTGTCAGCGTGTTCGCGCCGCACCCCGGGACCGCTGAGGGTTCCCACGACTCCCCGCCGGGAGACCCCGTCGCCGTGGCAGCGGCCGGCCTCGCCGAGGCGAAGGCCAAGCACTTCGACGTCGTCGTCGTCGACACCGCCGGCCGGCTGGGCATCGACGAAGAGTTGATGGCCCAGGCCGCCGCGATCCGCGACGCCGTCAACCCGGACGAGACCCTGTTCGTCCTCGACGCGATGATCGGCCAGGACGCCGTGGCCACCGCCGAGGCCTTCGGCACCGGTGTCGGCTTCACCGGCGTGGTGCTGACCAAGCTCGACGGCGACGCCCGCGGTGGTGCGGCGCTGTCGGTGCGTGAGGTCACCGGCGTGCCGATCCTGTTCGCGTCGACGGGTGAAAAGCTCGAGGACTTCGACGTCTTCCACCCCGACCGGATGGCCAGCCGCATCCTGGGCATGGGCGACGTGCTCAGCCTCATTGAGCAGGCCGAGCAGGTCTTCGATCAGCAGAAGGCCGAGGAGGCCGCCGCCAAGATCGGCTCCGGGGAGCTGACGCTGGAGGACTTCCTCGAGCAGATGCTGATGATCCGCAAGATGGGGCCGATCGGAAACCTGCTGGGCATGCTGCCCGGTGCGGGCCAGATGAAGGACGCGCTGGCCGCGGTCGACGACAGGCAGCTCGACCGGCTGCAGGCGATCATCCGCGGCATGACGCCCGAGGAGCGGGCCGATCCGAAGATCATCAACGCCTCGCGGCGGCTGCGGATCGCCAACGGCTCGGGGGTGGCGGTCTCGGAGGTCAACCAGCTCGTCGACCGGTTCTTCGAGGCCCGCAAGATGATGTCGCAGATGGCCGGCGCGATGGGCATGCCGTTCGGCCGGCGCTCGTCGAAGAAGAACGCCAAGAACGCCAAGAAGAAGGGCAAGAAGGGTGGCCGCGGGCCCACGCCGCCGAAGGCGCGCAATCCGCTGCTCGCCGGCGGCCTGCCCGGTGGGTTCCCCGACCTGTCGCAGATGCCCGAGGGGCTCAACGAGCTGCCGCCCGGGCTGGCCGACTTCGACCTGTCCAAGCTGAAGTTCCCCGGCCAGAAGTAGCGTGCTCCACGTCCGGGGCCGCGGACTGCCCGGCGGGGAGCCCGTCGAATGGTGGATCGCCGACGGCGTCCTGCACCGCGAGCCCGTCGCCGGCGCCGACACCGTCTGGGACGGCGGCTGGATCATTCCCGGCCTGGTCGACGCCCACTGCCACGTCGGGCTGGGGCCGCACGGTGAGGTCCCCATCGAGGATGCGATCACCCAGGCCGAAACCGAACGCGGTGCCGGTGCACTGCTGCTGCGCGACTGCGGCTCACCCACCGACACCCGCAGCCTCGACGGCCATCACGATCTGCCGCGCATCATCCGGGCGGGTAGGCACCTGGCCCGCCCCAAGCGCTACGGGCGTGGGTTCGCCATCGAACTCGAAGACGAGTGGCAGTTGCCCGAGGCATTGGTCGAGCAGGCCCGCCGCGGTGACGGCTGGGTGAAACTCGTCGGTGACTGGATCGACCGGTCGGTGGGCGATCTGGCGCCGCTGTGGTCCGACGACGTGTTGCGCGCCGCGATCGCCGCGGTGCACGACGAAGGTGCGCGCGTCACCGCCCATGTGTTCAGCGAGGACGCCCTGCCGGGTCTGATCGCCGCGGACATCGACTGCGTCGAGCACGGCACCGGGCTGACCGACGACACCATTGCGATGATGGTCGAGCACGGCACATCCTTGGTGCCGACCCTGATCAACGTCGAGAACTTTCCCGGATTCGCCGACGCCGCAAGCAAATTCCCCTCCTACGCCACGCACATGCGTGAGCTCTACGCCCGCTGCCCGCAGCGGATGGCCGCGGCCCGGGAGGCCGGCGTGCCGATCTATGCCGGCACCGACGCGGGCAGCAACATCGAGCACGGCCGCATCGCCGACGAGGTCGACGCCCTCAAGGCCATGGGGATGACGGCGACGGACGCACTGGGCGCGGCGTGCTGGGACGCGCGGCGCTGGCTGGGCAGACCGGTTCTCGAGGACGGCGCGTCCGCGGATCTGCTGTGTTTCCAACAGGATCCGCGCGGCGGGGCGCACATCCTGGCCAACCCCGACCGGGTGATCCTGCGTGGAAGGGCCTTCTAGGCGGCGTTGTTGTCGTCGCGGTTGTCGATGAGGCCCTCCGGCTGGTGGTAGCCGGGTGCGTCACCAGCTGAACCCGCGCTTGCGGGCCCGATCCTCGTCGGTGAACGTGCCCTCGGGGTTGAGCGTCAAGGCCAGTCGGTTGGAGGCCCGCGAATCGGTACCTCGACTACTGCTGGCTGAATCCCCAGTCCAGCAGCGCGCGGCCCTGGTCCCACAATTCGTCGCTGCCGTACATCAGCACCGCGACCAGCCGCTTGCCGCCCTGCTGCGCCATCGCGACGTAAGTCTCCTTGGCCAGACTTGTGTAACCGGTCTTGCCGCCGATGAAGCCGGGGTAGTTCGGCAGCAGGTGGTCGTGGCTGGCGATCTGCTTCGCACCGCCCTTGCCGTCCGGGAAGAGCGCGGTGCTCTGGTGGATGATCTCGCCGAACAACGGGTAGTTCAGCGCGGCCCGGTAGATCACGGCGAGGTCGTTGGGTGTGGTCACCGACTCCCAGCCCGGCCCGTCCAGCCCGGACGGCGAGCCGGCCCGCGTGCTGCGGGCACCGAGTTGGTAGGCCTTGAGGTTCATCTTCTGCACCGCGACCTGGGAGCCGCCCACCATGTCGGCCAGCGCGTTGGCGGCGTCGTTTCCCGACACCATGAGCAGCGCGTCGAGCAGTTGGCGCCCGGTGTAGACCGCTCCCGGCACCAGGCCGACGCACGTGCATTCGACGTCGGTGTCGGCTGCCGTGGCGCGCATGGCGGACGCCGGGTTGACCTCGTCCATGACGACCATCGCCAGCAGGGGCTTGATGGTGCTGGCCGGGGCGTGGGCGCCGTAGGGGTCGCGGCTGCCCAAAATGCGGCCGCTGTCGAGGTCGGCGACCAGCCACGCCGGTGCCGGTCCGTCCGGCGGCGGGGCGGCGCCCGAGGCGGCTTCCGGCGCACCGGCTGCGCCGGGTGCACCGAACGCTTGGGCGCCGAAGACGACGACCAGGCTCACCGCAGTGGAAAATGCCGCTCGGCACAAGCGACGTCCGCGCGACGAACCGACAGGCATGTCGGCCAAGCGTAGGTACCGATGACTTCAGAACGGGTTCGTTACGGGTTCGGTGTGGTCTCGGATTGATCGCGAAACTCGGCGTTCAACGTGCAACCGGTACCACTTAGTCAGTAGGGTCAGTGTCGGTCGCTGCGATTGAGGGGAGTCAGAATGATCGTCACGAAGCTGGCGGGAGTTGTTGCCGCCTCCGCCATCACCTTCGGCATCGGTGCCATTACCGTGCCCCCGGCGTGGGCGACGGACAGCATCAGGGTGTTCGGCGAGCAGGAACAGTTGAACGGGCCCAATGGCCTGCCGTACATCGGCTACACCGTGGGCAAGCTGCGGCCTAGTTCCGACCCGGTGCCGCACAACGGCAAGTTGTATTCGGCCAAACTGACGATCGACGGGTTCGGTGGCAGTTACCCGCCGTCCATCGAGCGGTTCGGCGCCCGGGCCGAGTCCGGCGAGTTCTACCCATCCATCTTGGGTGCGTCGAACGGCGGAAAGCTCTACTTCGACGTCGTCGGTGACATCCCGAACAGCGTCGTCTGGAACGACGGCACTCGCGACATCCTCGCCTGGGTGCCGGGTAACCCCGGCAGCACCGCGGCGCCTGTGGTCGTGGCACCGGAAGGCGACGAGAGTTCGCAGGTCGAGGACACGCAGCCCGCCGCGACTGCTCCGATGCCCACAGAGGGCGACGCGGCTATCGTGGCCACCCCCAACGATCTTGCGCCCGCGCCGTTCCAGCTCACCGAGGGCGAAGTCGCCGAGCCCGGGTTCAACGGGGGCGGTGCCGGGCCCGGGAGCGGCGGACACCGTTAGCTAGAGCGTCGCGACACTCTCCGACGGGCTTTGCGCGAAGCCCCAGTCGAGGAGCATCGCGGCCTGATCCCAGTACGTCGGGCCGCCCTCGTGGATCAGGCCGTACATCATCGCGATCACCAGCCGCCTGCCGTCGCGGTCGGCGGCGCCCACGAACGTCTTGCGGGCGGCGTCGGTGAAGCCGGTCTTACCGCCGATTGCGCCGGGGTAGCGCGCCAGCAGCTCGTCCTGGTTCACCAGCGGCTTGTCACCGCTGTCGGTGGGGAACATCGCCACCGGCTGCGCGGTGATGTCGGCGAACACCGGATTGGCCATCGCCGCGCGGAAGATCGCCGCCAGATCGTGCGGTGTGGTCCAGCCCGATCCGCCCGGTCCGTCCAGACCCGAGGGGGAGGCGGCGTGGGTGTTGGTCGCACCGATCGAGGCGGCCTTGGCGTTCATCTTGTCCACCGCGGTTTGGTAGCCGCCGAGCAGGTCGGCCAACGTGTTGGCCGCATCGTTGCCCGACACCAGAAGCACCGCGTCAAGGAGTTGGCGCGCGGTGTAGGTGCGGCCGGGCTTGATGCCGGCGCAGCTGCATTCGACCTGGGTATCGGCCTCGTCGGCCACCACGGTGGAGTCAAGGCTGAGCTCGTCGAGCGCGGTCAGCGCCAGCAGCGTCTTGATCGTGCTGGCCGGCGGATGAGCGGCGTACATGTCGCGGCCCGCCAGCACCTGCCCGCTGTCCATGTCGGCGATGATCCACGCCGGTGCCGGACCATCCGGTATCGGTATCGACCCCACCGGCTGGATGTTCGGATCCGCCGCTGCCGGAGCCGGGGCGCCCCCGACGGCGATGCTGATGGTCAGGGCGAAAGTTGCCGCGAGAGCGGCCGGTAGCCTTCCCATGGGGTGTGAGCCTAACCCGGTCGTCCGAGATCCCCGCAAGCGGTGTTGAATCGGACGGATGCTGAGCCTGGCGGAAATCTCGGACCGGCTGGAGATCCAGCAGCTGCTGGTGGACTACTCCACGGCGATCGACAATCGGCGTTTCGACGACCTCGACCATGTCTTCACCCCAGACGCCCACATCGACTACACCGAACTGGGCGGAATCGCGGGCACCTACCCCGACGTCAAGGCGTGGCTGGCCGAGGTGCTGCCCAATTTCCCGGCCTACTTCCACATGCTCGGAAACTTCGACATCCGCGTCGACGGGGATACGGCGAGCTCCCGCACCATCCTGTTCAACCCGATGAAACTCGGTGCCGACGATCAGGTCATGTTCTGCGGCCTGTGGTACGACGACGAATTCATCCGCACCGCCGCCGGCTGGCGAATGACCCGCCGCGTCGAGACCAAGTGCATCCAGAAGTTCGTGTGACCGGTACGGCCCAGCCCGTCACAGCCTGAACATTTCGCGGCCCATCGCCGCCCCTTCGAGGAAGTCCGGTCTGCGCGCGGGCTGATGTCGCAACGCTGCCGTGCCGCCGGGATCGGGTCGGGAGAAGACAACGGTGACGGTCGCGGCGGCACGGCGGGACAGGGTGCCGATCCGGTGGCGGAGTCTTCCCCTGCCGTCTCCGACGGTGATCCCGCGGAGTGCTCGCCGGCGGCGACCGGTCCCGGGTAGCAGCAGGAAGGTAGGGATGTCGAGGTTGGTGCGGGCGATAACCATGATGGCTGCCTCTCTGAGCTCGCTTGTATACCGATCGGTCTACTCGTTTGGACGTTAGTAGACTGATCGGTATAGTGCAAGCGGGAAGGAGGGTGCCAGTGTCCGCACGAGACCGATTGATCGCTGCCACCGTCGCGCAGGTCCGCCGGCACGGCGTCGCAGGAACGAGTGTGTCGGGCATCTTGGACGACAGCGGCCTGGCCCGACGCACGCTCTACCTCAACTTCCCGAACGGAAAGCCCGAACTCGTCGCCGCGGCCACCGAGACTGCCTCTCGGGCAACAATTTCCGCGTTCGACACCATGCTTTCGGAACCGGACCCCATCCGGTTGGTGGAGACGTTCGTCGACACGTGGGCTGACAACCTCGACTCGACCGACTTCTCCGCGGGCTGTCCGATCGTCGCGGCCGCACTCGGGCGCCAAGAGGCTCCTGATGCCGCCGACGCGGCCGGCGCGGCCTTCGCACAATGGGTCCGCGTGGTCACCCGCATCGGCGAGGACTCGGGTCTCGGTCGTGAGGCTGCCGAGGAGATGGCGACCATGATCGTCGCCACCGTCGAAGGCGCGGTCGTCATGTCGATCGCTGAGCGCTCCTCGGCGCCGCTGCGACAGGCAGGCCGGGGTCTGGTCAGCTTTGTCCGCGCAACATTGGCTGAGCACACCGAGCGCCCCTCGTCGTAGCAAGGTCAGCCGGCAGCGACGCCGGGAGCCCTGTTTCCGCCGGTCGGCGCCGTTTCCGGCGATTAACACCCGGCCAAGGCGATCTGGCAGAATGGGCAGCTGTCCGCGGGCGGCTTCTCACGATGCGCCGCACGACGGTCACACACGTGAGGCAAAACCGGATCGGGCGTCCGCCCGGATCGCTGAATTGCAGCGTGGCAACGCACAGGAGTATTCGAATATGGCTGTCAAGATCAAGCTCACGCGGCTTGGCAAGATCCGCAACCCCCAGTACCGCATCGCCGTCGCCGACGCGCGCACCCGCCGCGACGGACGGTCCATCGAGGTCATCGGCCGCTACCACCCCAAGGAAGACCCGAGCCTGATCGAGATCGATTCCGAGCGCGCGCAGTACTGGCTGTCCGTGGGCGCCCAGCCCACCGAGCCCGTTCTGGCTCTGCTGAAGATCACCGGTGACTGGCAGAAGTTCAAGGGCCTGCCCGGCGCCGAGGGCACGCTGAAGGTCAAGGAGCCCAAGCCCAGCAAGTTGGACCTGTTCAACGCCGCCCTGGCGGCTGCCGATGGCGCGCCGAGTGGCGAGGCCACCCAGCCCAAGAAGAAGAAGGCGCCGGTCAAGAAGGCCGAAGCCGAGGCCGAGGTCGAGCCCGTCGCTGAGGCTGCTGAGCCCGTCGCTGAGGCTGTTGAGCCGGCCGCTGAGGCTGCTGAGCCCGTCGCCGAGGCGACTGAGGCCGCCGCAGAATGAGCTCGGTCGTCGTCGACGCTGTGGAGCACCTGGTCCGCGGGATCGTCGACAATCCCGACGATGTCCGGGTGGACATGGTCACCAGCCGCCGTGGCCGGACCGTCGAGGTCCATGTCCACCCGGATGACCTCGGCAAGGTGATCGGTCGCGGTGGCCGCACCGCGACCGCACTGCGGACCCTCGTCGCTGGTATCGGCGGTCGTGGCATCCGCGTCGACGTGGTGGACACCGACCAGTAGTCGGCTCCGGCGGGTTGCCGGGGATTGGATCAAGCATGGAGCTCGTCGTCGGCCGTGTGGCCAAAGCCCACGGCATCGCGGGCGAACTGGTGGTCGACGTTCGCACCGATGATCCCGACGAACGCTTTGCGCCGGGAAACCGCCTGTGGCTCAGGCCTTCTCGCGGTGAGGGTGGTCAGGACGTGGTCATCGAGTCGGCCCGCCCGCATGGTGGGCGGCTGCTGATCCGCCTGCCGGGCATATCCGATCGCAACGGGGCCGATGCGCTGCGCGGGCATCTGTTCGTGGTCGACTCCGCGGAGTTGCCGCCCATCGATGATCCCGACGAGTTCTACGACCACCAGTTGGAGGGACTGACCGTGCGCACGGTCGACGGTGAGCGCGTCGGTTCGGTGACCGAGGTGCTGCACACCACCGGGGGCGAACTGCTTTCCGTGCGCTCGGCCGAAGGTCGCGAGGTGCTGGTGCCGTTCGTCAGCGCCATCGTGACATCGGTGTCACTGGCGGACCGGGTCGTCGAGATCGACCCGCCGCAGGGCCTGTTGGACTTGGACGACGAAACCCGCTGACATGCGCATCGACGTCATCACGATCTTCCCGAACTATCTTGATCCGGTCCGGGAGTCTTTGCCCGGCAAGGCAATCCAATCCGGGATCGTCGACTTCGCCGTGCACGATCTGCGGCGCTGGACCTACGACGTCCACCATGCCGTCGACGATTCGCCGTACGGCGGCGGCCCCGGCATGGTGATGAAAGCCCCGGTGTGGGGTGAGGCGATCGACGAGATCTGCACCGAGGCAACACTTCTGGTGGTTCCCACGCCGGCAGGCCGGTTGTTCACCCAGGCTGACGCTCAGCGGTGGTCGGGGGAGAAGCACCTGGTGTTCGCCTGTGGCCGCTACGAAGGCATCGACCAGCGGGTCGTCGATGAGGCCGCGACCCGGAACCGGGTCGAGGAGGTCTCGATCGGCGACTATGTGCTGGCCGGCGGGGAGGCGGCCGCCCTGGTGATGATCGAGGCGGTGGTGCGTCTGCTGCCCAACGTGATGGGCAATCCGCTTTCACACCAGGATGATTCGCATTCGGTGGAGAACGCTGGCTTGTTGGAGGGGCCGAGTTACACCAGGCCGCCGACCTGGCGAGGACTAGACGTGCCCGAGGTGCTGCTGTCCGGAGATCACGCCAAGATCAGGGCCTGGCGGCACGAGCAGGCGTTGCGGCGGACCAAGGAGCGCCGCCCAGATCTGTTGGGCGATTAGGGATCAGATCCGGCCGCTGGGGAACATCGTCTTGATGGCCTGGGTGATGGTGTCGCGCGCAGTGGCGTCGTCGACGGGCTGCATCGAGCCGATGGCGATGACGAAACGCCGGTCCGGGCCGATCACCCCGGTCGACATGTGCAGCCAGTTGTTGCCGTTCCAGCCCGGCATCCAGCCCTGCTTGACCGCAACCGGTTCGGCGAAGAGTCCATCGGGAATACCGAACCGCTGCGGATAGCCGTCGAGGCCGTTCGGGGTGGAGGAAGACAGGTCGGACAGGATGACGGCGGCCTGCTCGGGTGGCAACCCGCCGGTGCCGTCGAGCAGCATGGAGTAATAGCGGACCAGGTCGGCGGTGGTGCTCATGGTGTTCCACCAGTGGCCGTCGTAAGGCAACGTGGTACCGCTCAACCCGTAGCGGGCGCTGACCCGGCTGATGACGTCGTCACCGCCGCTTTCGCTCCAGAAGATCTCGGCCGCATTGTCGTCGGAGGAGCGCAGCATCACGTCGAATTCCTGATGCTCCTGGGGGGTGAGCTGGCGCTGACCTTTGGCCACCTGCAGCAGCAGGTCGTCGGCGATGAACAGCTTGCTGACCGAGGCGATCGGGAACGCACCCGCGTCACCGCCGCTGACGATCTTGCCGGTCTTGCGATCGAGCAGCGTGAAGCCGATGTCCGCGCCCTGCTTGGCGGCGTCGGCGGCGGCCTGCTGGGCTCGCACGTCGATCCCGACCATCGCATCCGGTGCTGCGTCGGGGACGGGCGTCAGCACCGGTGCGGCGGCGGGGACGGCATCGGGATTTGCGGACAGCAGGGTCACCCGCCGTGGACTCGCGTCGGCCGAACTGGTGTTGACCTGCGCCGAAGACGCCGCCACCGACACCCCGATCAGCACCGCGGCTGTACCGGTGAGCAGCACTGACGGACGCCTTCGCATCGTCTTCTCCTCGCCAGGTACCTTCGAAACAGTGGTTCGGGGACGCTGCGCTGTCGTCCGCTAGTAAAGATTAACCGTACCTTTCGTACACCGCGGCTTTAGCACGCCGGAACGTCCCTGTGACCTTGGCGGGTCGCGCGATTTCACTGCTCGCGGCCCATCTGGCACAATTGAGCAGTTGCCCGCGCGGGCCGGACGGTTTCCCGCCTGCTGCGACACACATCACGTTGCCCGAATCCATCGGCTCGGCAGCCGCCCGCGCCCCCGCGCAGGCAGTTGGCCGCGGCCGCGAACCGCAAGGAAGTGTCACCGATGAACACGCTGGACTTCGTCGACCAGGGATCGCTGCGCGACGACATCCCGACCTTCAACCCGGGCGACACCGTGAACGTGCACGTCAAGGTCATCGAGGGCAACAAGCAGCGCATCCAGGTCTTCAAGGGTGTCGTGCTGCGCCGCTCCGGTGGTGGGGTCCGCGAGACCTTCACCGTGCGCAAGGAGAGCTACGGCGTGGGCGTTGAGCGCACCTTCCCGGTGCACTCGCCCAACATCGACCACATCGAGGTCGTCACCCGAGGTGACGTTCGTCGCGCCAAGCTGTACTACCTGCGCGAGCTGCGGGGCAAGAAGGCCAAGATCAAGGAGAAGCGCTGAGCTTCGACATGAGCCGGGGAGAAGCGCTGAGCTTCGACATGAGCCGGGGAGAAGCGCTGAGCTTCGAGCCGGCCGGGCTGGCTACGCTGATCACGTGACCGACAACACGGGCTCGGACGACTTCACACCGGAACATCGCACTGCGACGGACTCTCCGGAAAACCCCGCCACCGACGCGGCCCCCGAGCAGGGGGAGAAGAAGCGGTCGGCGTTGCGCGAGGGCGCGATCCTCGTCGGTATCGCGGTGGTCCTGTACTACGTGATGCTGACCTTCGTCGCACGTCCCTACCTGATTCCATCGGAATCGATGGAGCCCACACTGCACGGCTGCAGCGGTTGCGTGGGCGACCGGATCATGGTCGACAAGATCACCTACCGGTTTGGCACACCACAGCCCGGTGATGTCATCGTCTTCAAGGGCCCGCCGAACTGGGACGTCGGCTACAAGTCCATCCGGTCGAGCAACGCCGCGGTGCGCTGGCTGCAGAACACGCTGTCATTTGTCGGCTTCGTGCCCCCTGACGAGAACGACCTCGTCAAACGGGTGATCGCTGTCGGAGGCCAGACCGTAGAGTGCCGCGCCGACACCGGCCTGACCGTCAACGGCAAGCCGCTCAAGGAGCCCTACCTCAACCCGCAGACCATGATGGCCGACCCGCTGGTCTACCCGTGCCTGGGCAACGAGTTCGGTCCGGTCAAGGTGCCGGACGGCCGGTTGTGGGTGATGGGCGACAACCGCACCCACTCGGCGGACTCCCGCGCGCACTGCACCAGCACGCCGGCCGATGCCCAGAAGGGCATCCTGTGCACCGGCGACCCGATGAACGGCACGGTTCCGGTGAGCAACGTCATCGGTAAGGCGCGGTTCATCGCCTGGCCGCCGTCTCGGTGGGGTGGTGTGTCCTCGGTCGACCCGCAGCAGGGCTGACCATGCCCGCGATGACGTGGCCGCCGCGCACGGTGATCCGCAAGTCGTCGGGGCTGCGAACGCTCGAGTCGGCGCTCTACCGCAGCGGTCTGGGCCCGGTGGCCGGGGTTGACGAGGTGGGCCGCGGCGCCTGCGCCGGCCCGCTGGTGGTCGCCGCCTGTGTGCTCGGGCCGAACCGCTTCGACAGCCTGGCCGCCCTCGACGACTCCAAGAAACTCACCGAGAAATCCCGCGAAGAGCTGTTCCCGCTGATCCGCCGGTACGCGCTGGCCTACCACGTGGTGTTCATTCCCGCGCAGGAGGTCGACCGCCGTGGCGTGCACGTGGCCAACATCGAGGGCATGCGCCGCGCCGTGGCCGGCCTGCCGGTGCGGCCCGGCTACGTGCTCTCCGACGGCTTCCGAGTGCCGGGGCTGCCCATCCCGTCACTGCCCGTGATCGGCGGCGACGCCGCCGCCGCCTGCATCGCGGCGGCCAGCGTCCTGGCCAAGGTCAGCCGCGACCGTCTGATGGTCGCGATGGACGACGACCATCCCGGATACGGGTTCGCCGAGCACAAGGGGTACAGCACGCCGGCGCACAGCGCGGCGCTGACCGACCTGGGGCCCTGCGGCCAGCATCGGTTTTCCTTCATCAATGTCCGACGGGTCGCGGGCGCGGGTGGTACGGAGATGGTGGTTGACTGCGCACCGGCGCAGCACACCGACCAGGGGTGGGTTTAGATGGATGTCACCACGACGAAATACGAAGAGGACCGCTGAGCCGATGAGTGCCGAAGATCTCGAAAAGTACGAAACCGAGATGGAGCTCTCGCTGTACCGCGAATACAAGGACATCGTGGGCCAGTTCAGCTACGTCGTGGAGACCGAGCGCCGCTTCTACCTGGCGAACAGCGTCGAGATGCTGCCGCGCAACACCGACGGCGAGGTCTATTTCGAGCTGCGGCTCACCGACGCCTGGGTGTGGGACATGTACCGGCCGGCCCGCTTTGTCAAACAAGTCCGCGTGATCACCTTCAAGGACGTCAACATCGAGGAAGTCGAGAAGCCGGAGCTTCGGCTGCCGGAGTGATGGGCACGCTCGTCTTCGGTGCTGTGTCGATGTGACTCTGCTGGCCGGGAGCGAACGACTGGTCTCGTTGCGCGAACACGTGTGGTCCTGACGAGTCAGGCCCACGCGCCGGCCGCGGTCGCCGAAATGGCTGAACTCGCCGACGAGCTGCCAACCATATTGCGGCGAGCGGAGGTCCGATCTACGGCCAACGACCGTGCCTTCGCCGCGATCTCGCGGTGGGCTGTGGACGAGCGGCCGTCTGGGGATAACTAGCCTCCGGTGCGCGCTTTCGGCGATTTCCTGTCGGCGCCCACACCGACGCTGGCCGCATGAAGACATTCACCCGCACCGAGATGGGTGCGCTGGGCGAACAACGGGCCGTTGAGCATCTGACCGCATTGGGACTGCGGATCGTGGCGCGCAACTGGCGTTGCCGATACGGCGAAATCGACGTCGTCGCCGAAGATGCCGATCGCACTGTGGTGTTCGTCGAGGTCAAGACCCGCACCGGTGACGGGTTCGGCGGTCTGGCGGAGGCGGTAACGCCGCAGAAGGTACGCCGGCTTCGCCGACTCGCCGCAGTGTGGCTGGCCGGCCAGGACCAGCGCTGGCCGGCGATCCGCCTCGATGTCATCGGGGTGCGCGTCGGGCGGCGGCGCGAGCCCGAGGTCTTCCATCTGAAGGGCGTCGGCTGATGGCGCTGGGGCGGGCCTTCTCGGTGGCGGTGCGCGGCCTGGACGGCCAGATCGTCGAGATCGAGGCCGACATCACCTCCGGGTTGCCCGGGGTGCACCTCGTCGGACTGCCCGATGCGGCCCTGCAGGAGTCCCGCGATCGCGTGCGGGCGGCAATCACCAACTGCGGCAACACCTGGCCGATGTCGCGGCTGACGCTCGCGCTGTCGCCGGCCACCTTGCCCAAGACCGGGTCGCTCTACGACATCGCCATTGCGGCTGCCGTGTTGTCCGCGAGTCGCAAGACGGCCTGGCATCGACTGGAGAAGACGGTGTTGCTGGGCGAGTTGGCCCTCGACGGCCGAGTGCGTCCGGTGCGAGGTGTGCTGCCCGCCGTGCTGTCGGCCAAGCGCCAGGGCTGGCCCGCCGTGGTGGTGCCGATCGCAAATCTGGCCGAGGCAAGCCTGATCGACGGCATCGAGGTACTCGGGGTGCGCACTCTGCGTCACCTGCAGGCGTGGTTGACCGGTGCCGGCACCCTGAACGCCAGGGTCAAAGCGGCCGCCCCGGAACCCGAACCGATGGCCGATCTGGCCGACATAGTCGGCCAGACCCAGGCCCGGTTCGCTGTCGAGGTGGCCGCCGCCGGCGCGCACCACCTGATGTTCACCGGGCCACCGGGCGTCGGGAAAACCATGCTCGCGCAACGGCTTCCGGGACTGTTGCCCGAACTGACCGAGGCCGAGTCGTTGGAGGTGACGGCCATCCATTCGGTGGCGGGGCTGCTCTCGGAGACCACCCCGCTGATCACCCGTCCGCCGTTCATCGCCCCGCACCACTCGTCGAGTGTGGCTGCACTCGTCGGCGGCGGCTCCGGGATGGCGCGGCCCGGAGCGGTCAGCCGCGCCCATCGCGGCGTGCTGTTCCTCGACGAGTGCGCCGAGATCGGTGTGAGCGCTCTGGAGGCGCTGCGAACACCGTTGGAGGACGGCGAGATCCGGCTTGCGCGCCGCGACGGTGTCGCGTGCTATCCGGCCCGCTTCCAGTTGGTGCTGGCCGCCAACCTGTGCCCGTGTGCGCCGGCGGACCCGAAGGACTGCATGTGTTCGTCGCTGCAACGACGGCGCTATCTCGGCAAGCTCTCCGGCCCGCTGATGGATCGGGTCGACCTGCGCGTCGAGATGTACCGGGTCCGCGCCGGGGCGTTCGCGCCCGAGGCGGCAGAGAGCACCGCCGATGTCCGCCACCGAGTCGCTCTTGCCCGTGCGGCCGCCGCCGAACGGTGGCGCCCGCACGGGTTCACCACCAACGCCGAAGTCGCCGGCACGCTGCTTCGCCGTCGATTTCGCCTGGGCGAGCAGGTCATGACTCCGCTGCGGACAGCCCTGGACCGCGGGGTGCTCAGCATCCGCGGCGTCGATCGATCGTTGCGCGTCGCGTGGACGCTGGCCGATCTGGCCGGCCGGACATCACCGAGTGCGGAGGACGTCTCGGTCGCGCTGAGCTTCCGGCAGGCGGAGGTCGGCCCATGACTCACGACGACACCGCGCGCGCCTGGGCCTACCTGTCGCGAGTGGCCGAACCCCCGTGTGCCGAGCTGGCCGGCTTGGTCAGGTCCGTCGGTCCGGTGGAGGCCGCCGAGCGCGTCCGGCGTGGCGAGGTCAACCCTTCTCTTGCCGAGCACACCATCGCACGCCGGGAAATCGATTGTGCATCAGAAGATCTCGATCTGCTGCACCGGCGCGGTGGCAGACTCGTCACGCCCGATGACGACGAATGGCCGCTGCTGGCGTTCACCGCATTCGACGGCGCAGCCATGCGCGAACGCCAGCGGGGAGGACTCCCGCTGGCACTGTGGGTGACCGGGCCGGTCCGTCTCGACGAGGGCGCCCAGCGCGCCGCCGCCGTCGTCGGAACGCGTGCCGCAACCGCGTACGGTCAGCATGTCGCCGCCGATCTGTCGGCCGGGCTGGCCGAACACGAGGTCACCGTGATCTCCGGCGGGGCCTACGGCATCGACGGAGCGGCGCATCGAGCGGCACTGGCGTCCGACGGGTGCACCGTCGCGGTACTGGCCGGCGGCATCGACGTGTTGTACCCGGCCGGTCACTCGGCCCTGCTGCACCGCGTCGGCGCTTCAGGACTTCTCGTGACGGAGTATCCGCCCGGCGTGCGCCCGGCGCGGCATCGCTTCCTGACGCGCAACAGACTGGTCGCCGCCCTGTCCTCGGCCACCGTCGTCGTCGAGGCCGGGTTGCGAAGCGGTGCCGCCAACACCGCCGCGTGGGCGCGGGCGCTGGGCCGGGTGGTCTGTGCGGTGCCGGGTCCGGTGACCTCGGCGGCCTCGGCCGGCTGTCACGTGTTGCTGCGCAACGGTGCCGAGTTGGTGGCCCGTGCTGACGAGGTAATTGAAATAGTCGGGCGGGCAGGTGAATTCGCCGAGGATCAGCCGCACCCAAGCGGTCCACTGGACGGGCTCACCGACCTCGAGCGGCAGGTGTACGAGGCGCTGCCCGCACGCGGGGCGCGATCCCCGGACGAGATCGCGGTCAGCTCCGGTCTGCCGCCGGCTGCAGTGCTCGGCCCGCTGGCCATGCTGGAGATCGGCGGTCTGGCCCGGCGTCAGGACGGCCGCTGGCGGCTGGTGTCACCTACTGCAAAGCCAGGCCCGCGAGAATGAAGGGAAATTCGCCGATGCCGAACGGTTCGCCGAGGACCAGACGCCGCTATCACCGCCACCACCACGGGCCGCCCGAGCCGGAGCACCCGGCAGAACAACATCTGCTTCGCTTCAACGCGATCTCGGTGATTCCGTCGGCGCTGCCCCATAGCGGCACGACCGGGATGTAGGCTGGCAACCACGGCCGATCGTCCTCAATTGCCCAGGAGCAGAGCGGGATTGGCCACGATCTCGGCTAGCGTGTCCAGGCCGTGCGTGACGACATCGATCACCGGGATGTTGGGGCTCTGTTGCCGACATTCGGCGACGACCCGGTCGACGTCCTGCGGTGCCACGCCGGTCAGGTTGAGCGCCACTGCCAGCACGGGCACGCCGTAGTGGCCGATCAGTTCGATCTCGGAGGCCAGGGTGGGGATGCGCGCTGCGGGCAGACCGTCCAGTCCGTCGAAATGCGTGCGCTGCGGAGCGTGTTGGACGATGACACCGTCCCAGAACCTCAGATCCCGAGCGGGGGGCGTCCGGCGAACGTCGGTGATCGTGGCTCCGCGCGCGGCGACCATGCGGGCGAGTTCGGCGTCGTCAGCCAGGTGGTCGTGCAAGCCGCTGACGAGGTCCAGTCCGGCCGACGCGCACTGCAGGAGCAGAGCCCGCAGTTCGGCGCTCAGGCGGCCACCGTGCGGGGCGTGCCCGACGACGGCAACCGTGGCCTCCGGGGCGTGGCGCAGCGCATCGGCCACCGTCGCCACCACCGGGATACCAGCCGCAGTTCCGCTCACGACCAGACCGGCGTCGCACCGGGTCAGCGTCTGATCAACCACCACACGCACCGAGAACCGGTCGCTGCCACGCACCAGTCCGTGGGCGACCTTGCCCTCCAGGGTGGCCAGGCACCCGTCGGCGAGGACGATGGCCGGCGTGGCCGGCGTCGGGCGCGGCTGGCAGGTCGCGGTGGGCCTGGTGAGTGTGGCGGTGGTCATCGGTCATCCTCTGTCGGGGTTGGCGTTACCCGCACAAAACTGCCAGCGGACGGGAGCTACGGGCATCACGTCATCGGCCCATGCCGTGTACGACACGGTGTCCTTCGATTGCAGGACACGGTGGTGATATCGGGACCGTATAGTCGGTGAGGTTGGCTAACAATTCTCGTCGGGAGGCGATGTGGCGGGGCGACCACTGCACACGTTCCAAGTCGTCAGCACCGAGCAACTCACACCGGACATCGTGCGGGTTGTGCTCGGCGGCAGCGGTTTCGACACGTTCACGCCCAGCGAGTTCACCGACTCCTACGTCAAGTTCGCCTTCATCCGCACCGACATCGACGTGACGACGCTGCCGCAGCCGCTGACCCTGGACAGCTTTTCCGGCCTACCGCCGGAACACCAGCCGACCGTGCGTACCTACACGGTGCGCCGCGCCGATAACGCGGCCCGCCAGATCACCGTCGACTTCGTCGTCCACGGCGAGCATGGCGTCGCCGGCCCGTGGGCACTGGCGGCACAACCCGGCGACACAGTGCATCTGATGGGCCCCGGCGGCGCGTATGCGCCCGACCCGACCGCCGACTGGTATCTGTTCGCCGGTGACGAGGCCGGCCTCCCCGCGATCAGCGCCGCCCTGGAAGCGTTGCCGCCCAACGCGATCGGCAAAGTCTTCATCGAGGTGGCTGGACCCGAACACGAACTGACCCTGACCGCGCCGAACGGCGTTGAGCTCACCTGGGTGTACCGGGGCGGGCGAGCCGACGCGGTCGGCGAGGACCGGGCCGGCGACCGCGCCCCGCTGGTCGAGGCCGTCACCACCGCCCAGTGGCTGCCCGGGCAGGTGCAGGTCTTCATCCACGGCGAAGCCCAGGCCGTCATGCACAACCTGCGGCCCTACATCCGCAAGGAGCGCGGGGTGGACGCCAAGTGGGCCTCGATCTCCGGCTACTGGCGCCGCGGTCGCACCGAGGAGAGCTTCCGTCAGTGGAAGAAGGAACTCGCCGCGGCCGAAGCGGGGGACAGCTAGGCCGGAGTCTGCTCCGGATAACAGCACGGACACGTCCCCGCGTCGTAGTGCGACGTTGTGCAGATCGGATGCGAACGTGGGGGAGTGGACGATCCCGGCGACTACGTGGCGGTCCTCGACGACTACGCCCGGCACCTTGAGCTGGAACGCGGCCGCTCCGACCACACCCGCCGGGCCTACCTCGCCGACCTGCGCTCGCTGTTCGCCTTCCTCGACGAACGCGCCCCCGGCGCCGGGCTGAGCGCCATTTCCCTGCCGGTGCTGCGCTCCTGGCTGGCCGCCCAGGCCGCCGCCGGAACGGCGCGCACCACGCTGGCCCGTCGCACCTCGGCGGTCAAGACCTTCACCGCCTGGGCCACCCGGCGCGGCCTGCTCGCCGATGACCCGGCCGTACGCCTGCAGCTGCCGAAGTCGCGCCGCACCCTGCCCGCCGTCCTGCGCCAGGATCAGGCCATCGCCGCGATGGCCGCCGCCGACCTCGGCGCTGAGCAGGGCGACCCGCTGGCCCTGCGGGACCGGCTCATCGTCGAGCTGCTCTACGCAACCGGCATCCGCGTCAGCGAGCTCTGCGGGCTCGACATCGACGACATCGACACCGGACGGCAGGTATTGCGCGTCCTGGGCAAGGGCAACAAGCAGCGCACCGTGCCGTTCGGCAGGCCCGCGCTGGCGGCCCTGAACGCCTGGCTATCCGACGGCCGGCCCGCGCTGGTCACCGCAGACTCCGGACCCGCGCTGCTGGTGGGGCCGCGCGGCAAGCGGCTGGACCCGCGCCAGGCCCGCACCGTCGTGCACCAGACGGTCGGGGCGGTCGACGGCGCGCCCGATATCGGCCCGCACGGGCTGCGCCACAGCGCGGCGACCCATCTGCTGGAGGGCGGCGCGGATCTGCGCATCGTCCAGGAATTGCTGGGCCACACGAGCCTGGCCACCACGCAGCTCTACACGCACGTGACCGTCGCGCGGCTACGCGCCGTGCACGACCAGGCGCATCCGCGGGCCTAAAGCGGTTTGTCGCCCTCAGTGCAAACTCAACCTCGCCGCGTCAGTGCAGCGGCTTGAGCCGGACCGGAGTCGCGGTCAGCAGCCCGATCGGGTCGACGTAGTCGGCCCGTGCCGCCGCACCCCACATCGCGCCCCAGTGCAGGCACGCCGCCACCGGACAGCCCGGATGGCCTCCAACCAGCCGGCCCAGCATCGAGGCCTCATCGACGCGTTGGCCCACCGCAACCACCGCCTCGACCGGTTCGTAGCTGGTCCGCAGCCCGCCTTCATGCGCCAGCGACACCACCGGCCGACCGGCCAGCTCGCCGGCGAACACCACCGTCGCGGGGCCGGCCGCATAGACCGGCTGACCGGGCGCCCCGGCCAGGTCCACCCCCCGGTGGCCGCGCTGCCAGTCCGGTGACGGGGCATCGAACTCGCGCGTCACCGCCGGCGGAGGCCGCAGCGGCCACTGCAACCGCCCGTGGTCGGCCCCTGCGGGTACCGCGCACGCCAGAATCGTCGCCAGCACCGCCAACATCCGCATCGCTCCAGTTCAGCGGCTCGAAACTCGGTGGCAAAGGGCTGGCCACCCGGACTGGGGACGCACCCGGCTGTGTGGACAAAGCACCCCGTGGCGGCGTGTAAACTTTGGGACGCAACTCGCGCGAGCGGGTTGACTTCGCGCGTCTGCGGCTCGGACCCAATTGGTCCGTCACCTGTATGCCGGGCGGTCCCGCTGAGAGGTCTCCTCGAAACGGGTCCGGCATCGAAGCGGGCGCCAGGGTCCGGCTCACCCGATGCCGGACGACAACCGACAAAAGGTAAGGTAGGGCACAACCATGGCCGTAGTGACCATGAAGCAGCTGCTTGACAGCGGCACCCACTTCGGGCATCAGACCCGTCGCTGGAACCCCAAGATGAAGCGGTTCATCTTCACCGACCGCAACGGCATCTACATCATCGACCTGCAGCAGACGCTGACCTACATCGATCAGGCGTACGAGTTCGTCAAGGAGACTGTCGCCCACGGTGGCAGCGTCCTGTTCGTCGGCACCAAGAAGCAGGCGCAGGAATCCATCGCCGAAGAGGCCACTCGCGTCGGCATGCCGTATGTGAACCAGCGCTGGCTCGGCGGCATGCTCACCAACTTCTCCACCGTGCACAAGCGTCTTCAGCGCATGAAGGAGCTCGAGGGCATGGAGCAGACCGGAGGCTTCGAGGGTCGCACCAAGAAGGAAATCCTGATGCTGACCCGCGAGAAGAACAAGCTCGAGCGCAGCCTCGGCGGTATCCGCGACATGACCAAGGTGCCCTCGGCCATCTGGGTCGTCGACACCAACAAGGAGCACCTGGCGGTCAGCGAGGCCATCAAGCTGGGCATCCCGGTCATCGCGATCCTCGACACGAACTGCGACCCCGATCAGGTCAACTACCCGATCCCAGGCAACGACGATGCGATCCGCTCGGCCGCGCTGCTGACCAGGGTGATCGCCTCCGCGGTCGCCGAGGGCCTGCAGGCTCGCGCCGGCGCCGGCAGCGGCGACAAGGCTGAATCCGGTTCGGGGGCCGTCGCCGAGCCGCTGGCCGAGTGGGAGCAGGAGCTGCTCGCCGGTGCGACGGCGGCTGCGCCCACCGAGGCCGGCCCGGTCGCCACCGAATCCGTCACTGAAGAAATCTCGTAAGGAAAGGCTCTGATGGCTAACTTTTCCGCTGCCGACGTCAAGCGGCTTCGGGAGCTCACCGGCGCGGGCATGCTCGACTGCAAGAACGCCCTGGCCGAGAGTGACGGCGATTTCGACAAGGCCGTCGAGGCGTTGCGCATCAAGGGTGCCAAGGACGTCGGCAAGCGCGCTGAGCGCGCCACCGCCGAGGGCCTGGTCGCAGCCAAGAACGGCGCACTGATCGAGCTCAACTCCGAGACCGACTTCGTCGCCAAGAACGCCGAGTTCCAGACCCTCGCCGACCAGATCGTCGACGCGGCCCTGGAGTCCAAGGCCAGCGACGTCGAAGCGCTCAAGGCTGCCAAGATCGGTGACAAGACCGTCGAGCAGGCCATCGCCGAGCTGTCGGCCAAAATCGGCGAGAAGCTGGAGCTGCGCCGGGTGCAGTATTTCGACGGCAATGTCGAGGCCTACCTGCACAAGCGTGCCGCCGACCTGCCGCCTGCGGTGGGCGTGCTGGTCGAGTTCGAAGCCGGTGATGCCGCCGCAGGTCAAGCCGCCGCCCATTCGGCCGCCCTGCAGATTGCCGCGCTGAAGGCCAAGTATCTCAGCCGCGACGACGTCCCCGCCGATCTGGTGGAGACCGAGCGCCGCGTCGCCGAGGAGACCGCCAAGGCCGAGGGCAAGCCCGAGCAGGCGCTGCCCAAGATCGTCGAAGGCCGCCTCACCGGGTTCTTCAAGGACGTCGTGCTGCTCGACCAGCCCTCGGTGTCCGACAGCAAGAAGTCGGTCAAGGCACTGCTCGATGAGGCCGGCGTGACCATCACCCGGTTCGTCCGTTTCGAGGTCGGCCAGAACTGAAAGCTCGAGCGGCACACCACGCCGCTCATGGAAAACCCCGCGCCACATCCGGCGATCCCGGAGGCGCGGGGTTTTGCGATTCTGCGGGCGCAGCTATTGCACACGTGTCTGCTAGCGTCGGGCTGATGACCCGACACGTGCACGCCTTCGGTGACGACGCGCTCGGCGACCTCGATGCCGTCGCCCTGGTCGATGCCCTTCGCACCGGCAAGGTGTCGCGCCCCGAAGTGGTCGAGGCGGCCATCGCCCGCACCCGGGCGGTCAACCCCGCCCTCAACGGCCTGGCCCACGAGAACTTCGACCAGGCGCTGGCCCGCGCCTACGCCGGCACCCCCTACTCCGGTGAAATGTCGCCGGCCGGGCGGCTCCGTGGCTACTTCGACGGCGTCCCGACCTTCATCAAGGACAACATCGACGTCGAAGGTATGCCGACCATGCAGGGCACTGACGCGTGGGACCCGCGGCCGCAGCCCGGCCACGGCGAGTTCGCCCGCTTCTTCTTGGCCACCGGTCTCGTACCGGTGGGCAAGACCCAACTGTCGGAGTTCGGATTCAGTGGCTCGGCCGAGCATCCCCGCCTGGGACCGGTCCGCAATCCCTGGGACACCGACTTCACCGCCGGGGCCTCGTCGTCGGGATCGGGAGCCTTCGTCGCCGCGGGTGTGGTGCCGATCGCACACGCGAACGACGGCGGCGGCTCGATTCGAATTCCGGCCGCCTGCAACGGACTTGTGGGCCTCAAACCCACCCGTGGTCGCCTGCCGCTGGACAAGGTGTCCCGTCAGATGCCGGTTCGGCTCGTCGCGAACGGGGTACTGACGCGCTCGGTGCGCGACACCGCCGCGTTCTACCGCGAGGCAGAACACATTTGGCGTGAACGCCGGCTGCCACAGATCGGCGCGGTGACCGGGCCGGCCCCCGATCGGCTGAGGATTGCCGTGGTCACCAAGTCGGTCAATCGGGACAGCAGCCCGGGCGTTCGCGCGCTGACCATGCAGACCGCCGAACTGCTCGACGGACTCGGCCACCGTGTCGACCACCTCGACCGCACTCCGGTTCCCCAATACTTCGTCGACGACTTCGTCTTGTACTGGGGCTTTTTAGCGATGGCCATCGTGCGCAGCGGCCGCCGGATGTTCGGCGAGACGTTCGACCGGGACCGGTTGGACAATCTCACGCTGGGGCTCGACCGGCACGCCTCCCGAAACCTGCACCGGCTGCCGGTCGCCATCACGCGGCTGAGCAGGCTGCGCCGGGTCACCGAGCGGTTCTACCGCAACTACGACGTGTTGCTGACGCCCACCCTCGCTGAAGAGACACCCCGCATCGGCCATCTGGATCCCACCGCCGATTACCAGCAGGTCATCGACCGGCTGGCGGACTGGGTCGGTTTCACCCCGCTGCAGAACGTCACCGGTGAGCCGGCCGTCTCATTGCCGCTGGCGGAATCGGACAACGGGATGCCGGTCGGCATGATGCTGTCCGCGCCGATCGGCCACGAGCGCAGGCTGCTGGAATTGGCCTACGAACTCGAGGCGGCCAAACCGTTCCCGAGGATCCAGGCGGCGGTACGGGCCTAACCCGGCGAGCCCAGGGCCGCCAGGATCCGACGGAACTCCCGCTGCTGTGGCTCAGTGAGGTTTCCGACCAGCCGCTGTTCGGCCTCTTTCACCCCGGAGTCGGTGCGCGCCAACAACTCTCGGCCCCGCCGCGTGAGCGTCGCGGGCAGGGAGCGACCGGATGCCACCGATGCGGGTCGCGACACCAGCTCGCGCTCCTCCAGGCCACGCAGCACCATGTTCATCGCCTGCGGAGAGACGCCGGTGTCCCTGGCCAACTCGGCGTTCGACCGGTCGCCGTACTTCGACAGCACGCGCATGCAGATGTACTGCGGGAACGTCAGCTCCAGCGAATCCAGCACGCTGGAGGTGACCTCGGCGCGCAACGCCGACGCCACCCGGTGCAGCAAATACCCGAGCGGCTCGTCCTGCGCAGCACTCATGTCAAGTATATTGACATATATCAATTTAATTGATATTCCTGAAGGCATGACTACGTCTGAAGACATGTTCGATTCGGCCTATCGCGGCCAGGCTCCCGAGTTCGAGGGATTCCGCCCGCCTTGGAGCATCGGCGAGCCGCAGCCCGAAATCGCCTCACTCATCGAGCAGGGCAAGGTCCACGGCGACGTCCTCGATGCCGGTTGTGGCGAGGCGGCGGTGTCGATGTACCTCGCCGAGCGCGGGTTCACCACCGTAGGGCTGGACCTGTCGCCGACCGCCATCGACCTCGCCCGAGCCGAGGCGGCCAGGCGGGGTCTGACCAATGTCACCTTCGACGTCGCCGACATCAGCGACTTTGGCGGCTACGACGGACGATTCGGCACCATTGTCGACTCCACGCTGTTCCACTCGATGCCGGTCGAGGCCCGAGAGGGCTACCAGCGCTCGATCGTGCGGGCCGCCGCGCCGGGTGCGTCCTACTTCGTGCTCGTCTTCAACGCCGAAGGCGTGCCGGCCAACGGGCCCGCGCACCCCGTGACCGAGGACGAGTTGCGCGACGTGGTCGCCAAGTACTGGGTGATCGACGAGATCCGCCCGGCCCGCATCCACGCCAAACTGCCGGACAACTCGCCGATGCTGGACAGCTTCGCCGGCCGCGACCTGCGCGACGAGGGATCGGGACGTAAGTCGATGCCGGCCTGGCTGCTCTCGGCACACCTGGGCTGACATCGCGGGTGTGACACTTGCCGGGTAGGTGCGCACCGCAGGGCACGAGGTCGCGACGGAACGCGACCCTGACAAAGCAACAACTGGCGGCGTTTGCGCACGTCGTGTGACGTACGCTGACGGGCATGGAGCTACTACGTAACGTAGTCGTATTGCTGCACCTCGTCGGATTCGCAGTGACGTTCGGCGCCTGGGCTGCCGAGGCGGCGGCCCGGCGATTCCGATTCACCCCGGTGATGAACTACGGAATCCTGATCTCGTTACTGACGGGCGCGGCGCTCGCAGCGCCGTGGCCCGCGGGGGAGGAGATCAACTACCCGAAGGTCGCCGTCAAGCTCGTCATCGTGGTCATCATCGGAGCTGTGCTGGGCATCGGCTCCGCCCGGCAGCGGCGCACCGGTGAGCCGGTCGCGCGCCCGCTGTTCGCGTCGGTGGGAGTGTTGGAACTCGCTGCCGCTGCCATCGCCGTGCTCTGGTGACGTCCTCGGCCCGCACAGCCCGAGAAATCGGGTACTTCGGCGATGAGGCAGGATGGAAGTGCCGTCCCGGAGGTCGCCGGGATGGCACTCTCATGCCAGGAGTCCGACGAGTCCGAGGAGTCTGATGGGGGAGCCGACAAGCACCAACGGCGCAGAGCCGTCGGTGCATGAGGAACTGCGGCCGCAGTATTCGCGCGTGCTGCTCAAGTTGGGCGGGGAGATGTTCGGCGGGGGATCGGTCGGCCTGGATCCCGACGTCGTCGCCCAGGTCGCCCGCCAGATCGCCGAGGTGGTGCGCAGCGGCGTCCAGGTCGCGGTGGTGATCGGCGGCGGCAACTTCTTCCGCGGTGCCCAGCTGCAGCAGCGTGGCATGGAACGCACCCGCTCGGACTACATGGGCATGCTCGGCACAGTCATGAACAGCCTTGCGCTGCAAGACTTCCTGGAGAAGGAAGGCATCGTCACGCGGGTGCAGACCGCCATCACCATGGGTCAGGTCGCCGAGCCCTACATCCCGCTGCGCGCGGTGCGCCACCTCGAGAAGGGCCGTGTGGTCATTTTCGGCGCCGGCATGGGCCTGCCCTACTTCTCCACCGACACCACAGCCGCCCAGCGCGCCCTGGAGATCGGCGCGGACGTCGTCCTGATGGCCAAGGCCGTCGATGGCGTGTTCACTGACGATCCGCGAGAGAATCCCGACGCCCAGCTGCTCACCGAGATCAGTCACCGCGAGGTGATCGATCGCGGGCTGCGGGTGGCCGACGCCACCGCCTTCAGCCTGTGCATGGACAACGGAATGCCGATCCTGGTCTTCAACCTGCTGACCAACGGGAATATCGCCCGGGCCGTCGCGGGTGAGAAGATCGGAACTCTGGTCACGACCTGAGGGAGACCGATGATTGAAGAGGCTCTCTTCGATGCCGAAGAGAAGATGGAGAAGGCCGTGGCGGTCGCCCGCGATGACCTGTCCTCCATCCGCACCGGACGCGCCAATCCGGGCATGTTCGCGCGCGTTGCCGTTGACTACTACGGGTCGATGACGCCGATCACCCAGCTGTCCAGCGTCAACGTGCCCGAGGCGCGCATGGTGGTCATCAAGCCCTACGAGGCCTCTCAGCTCAGGGCGATTGAAGACGCCATCCGCAACTCCGACCTCGGCGTCAACCCGACCAACGACGGCAACGTCATCCGGGTGTCCATCCCGCAGCTGACCGAGGAGCGCCGCCGCGACCTGGTCAAGCAGGCCAAGGCCAAGGGTGAGGACGCCAAGGTCTCGGTGCGCAACGTCCGCCGCCGGGCCATGGAGGAACTGCACCGCATCCGCAAGGACGGCGAAGCCGGCGAGGACGAGGTCGGGCGCGCGGAGAAGGACCTCGACAAAGCCACCCACACCTACGTCACCCAGATCGAAGAGCTGGTCAAGCACAAGGAAGGCGAGCTGCTGGAGGTCTGATGACCGACCAGCAACCATTCGCCTGTGGCCGACACCGAATCCGGCGCCCCCGGCTCCGCGGCGCCGGAGAAGAAAGCCTCCCGAGCCGGGCGTAATCTGCCCGCCGCGATCGCGGTCGGCGCCGTGCTCGGCGCCATGGCGATCGGCAGCCTGCTGTTCGCACCGAAATGGTGGCTTCCACTGCTGGCCACCGCCATCGCGATCGCAACTTGCGAGGTGGTCAGCCGGCTACGCGAACACGGGTACTCGATGCCCATCGTCCCGCTGTTGGTCGGTGGCCAGGCGATGATCTGGCTGGCCTGGCCGTGCGGCGTCGCGGGGACGCTGGGCGCCTACGGCGGCACGATCGTGGTCGCCATGGTGTGGCGCCTCGTCGGCCAGGGTCTGCGCGAGCAGCCGGTCAACTACCTGCGTGACATCGCCGCAACGGTCCTGCTGGCCACCTGGGTTCCGCTGTTCGCGAGTTTCACCGCGCTGCTGATCTTTCAGGACAACGGTGGCGCTCGAACCTTCACGGTGATCGCCACGGTCGTCTTCGCCGACATCGGCGGCTACATCGCCGGCGTGCTGTTCGGCAAGCATCTCCTGGCCCCGGCGATCAGCCCCAAGAAATCCTGGGAGGGGCTGGGCGGCTCACTGGTGTTCGGCACCACCGCCGCCGTGCTGTCGGTGACGTTCCTACTGCACAAGCCGCCCTGGGTGGGCCTGCCACTCGGGTTGATGCTGGTGATCACCGGCGTACTCGGCGACCTGGTCGAGTCGCAGGTCAAGCGTGACCTGGGCATCAAGGACATGGGAACGCTCCTGCCGGGCCACGGCGGGATCATGGATCGCATCGACGCGATGCTGCCGTCGGCCGTCGCCGGCTGGATCGTCCTCACGCTGCTGGCCTGAGCCGGTCGCCGATTCAGCGATACTGGACGTAATGAAACAGGAACTCGTCTTCGAGGCGCCCCGTCGCGCGCTGCCGCCGCGCCATCTCGCCGACCTCGACGCCGAGGGCCGCGCCGCAGCTGTCGCCGAACTCGGCCTGCCGGCGTTCCGGGCCAAGCAGTTGGCCCAGCAGTACTACGGCCGGCTGCTCGCCGACCCGCAGCAGATGACCGATCTGCCCGCTGCGGTCCGCGACACCGTCGCGGGCGCGCTGTTCCCCCCGCTGCTGTCGGTGGCCAAGGAGATCACCTGCGACGCCGGGGAGACCCGAAAGACGTTGTGGCGCTCCCACGATGGCACCACCTTCGAGTCGGTGCTGATGCGGTACCCCAACCGCAACACCGTCTGCATATCCTCGCAGGCCGGCTGCGGCATGGCGTGCCCGTTCTGCGCCACCGGTCAAGGCGGGCTCACCCGCAACCTGTCCACCGCCGAGATTCTCGAGCAGGTGCGTGCCGCCGCGGTGACGCTGCGCGACGAGTTCGGTGACCGGCTTTCGAACGTCGTCTTCATGGGAATGGGCGAGCCGCTGGCCAACTACGCGCGGGTGGTGGCCGCCGTCCGCCGCATCACCGCCGCCCCGCCGGACGGGTTCGGGATATCCGCCCGGTCGGTGACGGTGTCGACGGTCGGGCTGGCCCCGGCGATCCGGAAGCTGGCCGACGAGCACCTCGGCGTCACCCTGGCGCTGTCCCTGCACACCCCCGACGACGAGCTGCGCGACACCTTGGTGCCGGTGAACAACCGCTGGAAGATCAGCGAGGCGCTGGACGCGGCCCGGCACTACGCCGACGTGACCGGCAGGCGGGTGTCCATCGAGTACGCGCTCATCCGCGACGTCAACGACCAGCCGTGGCGGGCCGACCAGCTAGGCAAGAAGCTGCATCGGGCATTCGGTCCGCTGGCCCACGTCAACCTGATCCCGCTCAACCCGACCCCGGGCAGCAAATGGGACGCCAGCCCCAAGCCGGCAGAGCGGGAGTTCGTGCGGCGGGTGCGCGCTCAGGGCGTGTCGTGCACGGTGCGAGACACCCGTGGCCGCGAGATCGCGGCAGCGTGCGGTCAGTTGGCCGCTACCGAGGGGTGAACGCCATCGAGATCGCCAGGGGCGCAACACAGTTCGAGGGATCGACGCGCCAGGGTCGATCTCGACGGAGCTAAAAGTGGCTAGCGGAGCCAGCCGCGACGGCGGCCCCACCAGTCGCGAACGATGACGCCCGCCACCAAGATCGCGAACACGATCAACACGTAGTCCTCGACGTGGCCCACGTGGTTGCCCCGCAGCATCCCCAGCAGGAAAACGACGACGAAAATTCCAACCGCGTACCAGGTGCGGTAGTTGATCTTGCTCCAGCCCCAGGCCGCCGAGGGCACGTCGGCGACATCGACGTCGTTGTAGCGCTCCACCTCGGTGCTCGGCATTGCGGCTCCTGTCGTACTCAGATCAACAACTGGGGTCATTCTGGCACACCGACCCCCGCCTGGCTCAGCCGATCCGGCCGTAACGCGCCAGCGCTTCGGTCCGCTCGGCTGCGTGGTCGACGATCGGCTCGGGATAGCCGGCCGGCCGGCCGGCCTTGAGTTTGTGCACGTCCGCAGCCTCGGCCAGCTCCGGCACCCAGCGCCGCACGTACTCGCCGGCCGGGTCGAACTTCTCGCCCTGGGCCGTGGGGTTGAACACCCGGAAATACGGCGCGGCGTCGGTGCCGGAGCCCGCGCACCACTGCCAGCCGTGCTGGTTGCTGGCCATGTCGCCGTCCGCCAGCTGTTCGAGGAACCAGCGCGCCCCCCATTGCCAGGGCAGGTGCAGATCCTTGACCAGGAACGACGCCACGATCATGCGAACGCGGTTGTGCATGAAGCCGGTCTCGAGCAGCTGTCGCATACCGGCGTCGACGATCGGGTAGCCGGTGCGGCCCTGCTTCCACGCCTCGAAGGCCTTCTTCGCCGCCGCATCGGTGTCGACCTCGATGGCGTCGTAGTTGCGGTTCCAGTTCCACCACGCGCTGGCCGGCCATTCGGCCAGCACCGCGGCGTAGAAGTCGCGGAAGGCCAGTTCGCGCAGGTAGGCCCCGGGACCGGTCTCGCGGATGTTCAGGTCGGCGGCCATGGTGCGCGGGTGGATCGTGCCGAACTTCAGGTGCGCCGACATCCGGCTGGTTCCCGGCTTGTCGGGGCGGTTGCGGTCGTCGGCGTAGTCGGTGAGGCCGGATTCGGCGAACTCGGCCCACCGGCGCCGCGCGGCGGGTTCTCCGGCCTCGATGTCCATCGCCGCGCCCGGGTCGGGGGCATCGACCGGCTCGACGCCGGACAGCTGGGCGGGGTCGAGCCAACCGACTGTGGCGCGCGCGGACTGGGCCGGCGCCCGCCAGCCGATCTCACGCCACCGGGAGAAGTACGGGGTGAACACCTTGTAGGGGGTGCCGTCGTCCTTGGTGACGCGGCCGGGGGAGACCAGGTATGGCGAGCCGGTTGCGTGCAGGGTCGCCCCGGCGGCGCTGAGCGCATCGGCAACCAGCGCGTCGCGGCGCTTGCCGAACGGGCTGAAGTCCGCCGAGATGTGCACCGTCGAAGCTTCGACCTTCTTGCACAGCAGCGGGATTCGCTCTTCTGGACGCCCGCGAACGATCAGCAGTCGGCCGTCGAGCGACTCGCTCAGCGCGCGCAATGAGTCGCCGAGGAACTGCAGCCGGCGAGGTCCCGATGACTTCTCCAACCGGGGATCGAGGACGAAACAGGCGAGTACCTCGGCCCCGTTGGTGGCGGCTTCCAGCAGTGGGGGCAGGTCGTGCAAGCGCAGATCGCGGCGAAACCACAGCAAGGTGGACGGCATACCCCCATGCTGCCCTGCCTGCGGGTGTGGGTTCACCTAAGGCGCGGCGAACTGGACGTTCGCTGTGAATCCGTCGATTCGGCGCGGGCCTCTTTGACAGCGCTGGCACCCTTGTCGATCATCGTCGCTGACGTGAAAGTCAATTAGTTTCGACACGGGGGTTACACATGAATTTGAAGTGGAAGCGCGCGGGCCTGTGGGTCTCGGCAGCGGCGATCGCGACCGGCGTGGCGATGGGGGCGGCTCAGTCGGCGGAGGCCCACTTCGGCCCGCACTTCGGCCCGCACAACGGCCCGTTCAGCGGTCCCACGCACCCGTCCCGAACCGATCAGCCGACCACTTCGGGAACCAGCGAGCCGACCACGTCCGGCCGTCCCGGTCCCCGGTACGCCGTGCACGCACACGACGACGTCGACGCCCACGACGACCGGTACTCCGACCTCGACTGATACACCGACGTCGACGGACACTCCGACCACGACGGCCACTCCGACGTCGACGGACACTCCAACTCGACTCGACAACCTCGACAACCTCGACAACCGCGCCGCCGGCCGCGTTCCGATTCCCGTTCAGCTTCCTGGGACACCACCACTAGCGGTTTCGACCACGCAGACGACACCAGCCACCGGATTCACCCGGTGGCTGGTGTCGTAGCGGGACTAATTGGCCGGGGGCAACAGCACCGTGTCGATGAGGTACACCGTCGCGTTGGCGGTCCTGACACCACCGCACACCACGTTGGCACCATTGACCGTCAGGTGGTTACCGGAACCCGCGACGGTCAGGTCAGCGCCCTGCACCGTCTTGTGGGTGCCCACGACCTGAGCCGGGAGGACCTGACCGGGAACCACGTGATAGGTCAGAATCGAAGTCAGCAGGTCGGAGTTGGTCTTCAGCGTCTCGACGGTCGCCGGATCCAGCTTGGCGAACGCCGCGTCGGTCGGCGCGAACACCGTGAACTGACCGCCGTTGAGGGTGTCGACCAGGTTGACGTTCGGGTTCAGCTTGCCCGACAGCGCCGCGGTCAGCGTGGTCAGCAGCGGATTGTTCGACGCCGCAACGGCAACCGGCGAGACCGCCATGCCGGCGACCGAACCGGGTCCGGTGGGCACCTGCTCAGCGTAGGCCGCGCACCCCGGGCCGACCAGATTGGCGGCGGGGTCATCGGCTGCGGCAGTGGGAGATACGGCCACTGACAGGCCGAGCACCGCGGCCGCCGTCAAACCTGCGATCGCAGTTGCTTTCTTGTACACCATCATCGACATAGTGTGTCCTTTCGTATTATGTTGCGCTGTAAGAGGTTCGGCGCATCATCGACATCGGTTATTCGGAGCCGCGTGGTTCGCGGATGGGTCGAGATTGTTGAGCCGGCGCGAAACCGCCCGAATATGGCGGGGGACCAGGCGATTTCGCGGCCGGCTCCTTCCGGGGGTTACTGGGCGGGGGGAGTCAGCACCGTGTCGATCAGATACACGGTGGCATTGGCGGTCTGCACACCACCGCAGACCACGTTGGCGCCGTTGACCTTCAGGTCGTTACCCGATCCGGTGACCGAGACGGTCCCGCCCTGAACGGTTTTGTGCTCTCCGACGACCTGGGCGGGGCTGGCCTGCGCCGGCACCACGTGGTAGGTCAGGATCGACGTCAGAAGGTCCGAGTCTGTCTTGAGCTTCTCGACCGTGGCGGGGTCCAGCTTGGCGAAGGCGTCGTCGGTGGGTGCGAACACGGTGAACTGACCGCTGTCCAGCGTCTGCACCAGGTTCACCTTCGGATTGAGCTTGCCCGTCAAGGCCGACGTCAAGGTGGTCAGCAGTGGATTGTTGCTCGCCGCCACGGTGACCGGGTCCTTGGCCATCCCGGCTACCGAGCCCGGTCCGGTCGGCACCTTCTCGGCATAGCTCGCGCAGCCGGGTCCGACGAGGGTGCCGGCCGGAGCTGCGGCGGCGGACGTCGTCGTCGTCGACGTCGACGAGGTCGCCGAAGTCGCCGTGCTGCTGGTCGATGAGCATCCGGTGAAGAGGACGGCGGCGGCAGCCAGTCCGGCTGCGGTCAGTGCGGTGCGGTGTACTCCCATGAGCGACTTCCTTGTCGTGTCTGTCTGCATTCGTTGCGAACGGCCCGACCGCGTCTTGATCGGCACTGCATACGGGATTCGGTGTGCGGTGCGTCACGGACGGGTGGCGGTCAGCCGGGGTCACGAACGCGTCACAATCCCGCTCCCGTGGTCCGGGCAACCGGCGGCGCCCGAAGAGGCGGCACAATGGGACGGTGAGCTCCGCCAACCGTCTCCGGGTGCTGATCCTGGGCAGCACCGGTTCGATCGGCACCCAGGCGCTCGAGGTCATCGCCGACAACCCGGACAGATTCGAGGTCGTCGGGCTGGCCGCCGGCGGCGGGAACCCCGATCTGCTGGCCCGTCAGCGTGCCGAGACCTCGGTGACCAACATCGCCGTCGCCGACCCGGCCGCCGCCGAGAAGGTGGGCGAGGTCACCTACAGCGGGCCCGACGCCGTCACCCGGCTGGTGGAGAACACCGAGGCCGACGTCGTCCTCAACGCCCTGGTCGGAGCCTTGGGCCTGAAGCCCACCCTGGCCGCGCTGGCCAGCGGCGCGCGGCTGGCCCTGGCCAACAAGGAATCGCTGGTGGCCGGTGGCCCGCTGGTGGTGCGGGCCGCGCAACCCGGCCAGATCGTGCCGGTGGACTCCGAGCACTCCGCGCTGGCCCAGTGCCTGCGCTCGGGCGGCGCCGACGAGGTCGCCAAGCTGGTGCTGACCGCCTCCGGCGGGCCGTTCCGCGGCTGGGCGGCCGCCGACCTGGAGTCCGTCACTCCTGAACAGGCCGGTGCCCATCCGACCTGGAACATGGGCCCGATGAACACCCTGAACTCGGCGTCCCTGGTCAACAAGGGTCTCGAGCTCATCGAGACGCACCTGCTGTTCGGTGTTCCCTACGAGCGGATCGATGTCGTGGTGCACCCGCAGTCGATCGTGCACTCGATGGTGACCTTCGCCGACGGCTCCACCATCGCCCAGGCCAGCCCGCCGGACATGAAGCTGCCCATCTCGCTGGCCCTGGGCTGGCCGGAGCGGGTCGCCGGCGCGGCCGCCGCCTGCGACTTCACCACCGCCTCCACCTGGGAGTTCGAGCCGCTGGACGCCGCGGTGTTCCCGGCTGTCGACCTGGCCCGCCAGGCCGGGCGCACCGGTGGCTGCCTGACCGCGGTCTACAACGCCGCCAACGAGGAGGCCGCCGCGGCCTTCCTGGACGGCAGGATCGGCTTCCCGGCCATTGTGCGAACAATCGCTGACGTCCTGCACGCCGCTGACCAGTGGGCCGCAGAACCGGCTACCGTGGAAGAAGTACTTGACGCGCAGCAATGGGCCCGGCAACGCGCTCGCGACGCCGTCACACAGGAGGTCGCTTCAATCCGATGATGTTCGTTATCGGCATCGTGCTGTTCGCACTCGCCATCCTCACCTCCGTGGCCCTGCACGAGTGCGGTCACATGTGGGTCGCGCGCGCCACCGGTATGAAGGTGCGCCGCTACTTCGTAGGTTTCGGGCCCACCGTGTGGTCGACGCTTCGGCCCAACCGGCTGGGCTACACCGAATACGGTCTGAAGGCAGTACCGGCCGGTGGGTTCTGCGACATCGCGGGCATGACGTCGGTCGAGGAACTCACGCCCGACGAAGCGCCGTATGCGATGTACAAGCAGAAGACGTGGAAGCGGGTGGCCGTGCTGTTCGCCGGCCCGGCGATGAACTTCGTGATCGGCCTGGTGTTGATCTACGGGATCGCGATCGCCTGGGGCCTGCCCAACCTGCACCCCCCGACCAAGGCGATTGTCGGCGACACATCTTGCGTGAAGGCCGAAGTCAGTAAGGGCAAGCTCGGTGACTGCACCGGGTACGGCCCTGCGGCGATGGCCGGAATCCAGGCCGGCGACACCGTGGTCAAGGTCGGCGGCACCGACGTCAAGAACTTCGACGAGATGGTAGCCGCGGTCCAAAAAGCCTCGGGCCCAACGCCGTTCGTCATCGAACGGACCCAGAACGGGAGTACGACGGCGATCACCACCGTCGTCGACGTCACGCCCACCCAGCGCTGGGTCGCCAAGAAGGACGGCAGCAAGGAGACCGCCCCGGCCACCGTCGGGGCCATCGGTGTCAGCGCAGCCAGCTTCGGCCCGACGCAGTACAACCCGCTGACCGCCGTCCCGGCGACGTTCACCTTCACCGGCGACCTCGCCGTCGAGCTG
Organism: uncultured Actinomycetota bacterium; assembly: GCA_963716465.1. GTDB lineage: Bacteria > Actinomycetota > Actinomycetes > Mycobacteriales > Mycobacteriaceae > Mycobacterium. The sequence goes on along the minus strand of CAVQTS010000027.1, from coordinate 10,771 downwards.
GGCAAGTCGCTGGTGTCCATCCCGACCAAGGTCGGTGCGCTGGTGCACGCGATCGGCGGCGGCGAGCGTGACCCCGAAACGCCCATCAGCGTCGTCGGCGCCAGCATCATCGGCGGAGACACCGTCGACCACGGGCTGTGGGTCGCGTTCTGGTTCTTCCTGGCCCAGCTCAACTTCGTGCTCGGCGCGATCAACCTGGTGCCGCTGCTGCCGTTCGACGGCGGGCACATCGCCATCGCCGTCTTCGAGAAGATCCGCAACGTGATCCGGTCGGCCCGCGGCAAGGTCGCCGCGGCGCCGGTGAACTACATGAAGCTCATGCCCGCCACCTACGTCATCCTCGTCGTGGTGGTCGGTTACATGCTGCTGACCGTGACCGCCGACCTGGTCAATCCGATCAGGTTGTTCCAGTAGGAGATTCAATGACCATCGGCCTGGGTATGCCCGCCCCTCCCGCGCCCACCCTGGCGCCGCGGCGCCAGACCCGCCAGCTCATGGTGCGCGATGTCGGCGTGGGCAGCGACTATCCGATCTCGGTGCAGTCGATGTGCACCACCAAGACCCACGACGTCAACGCGACCCTGCAGCAGATCGCCGAACTCACGGCGGCCGGTTGCGACATCGTCCGGGTGGCCTGTCCGCGCCAGGAGGACGCCGACGCGTTGTCCGCGATCGCCAAGAAGAGCAACATCCCGGTGATCGCCGACATCCACTTCCAGCCGAAGTACATCTTCGCCGCGATCGACGCGGGCTGTGCGGCGGTGCGGGTGAACCCCGGCAACATCAAGGAGTTCGACGGGCGGGTCGGCGAGGTCGCCAAAGCCGCGGGCGCTGCCGGCATTCCGATCCGCATCGGGGTGAACGCCGGTTCGCTGGACAAGCGCTTCCTGGAGAAGTACGGCAAGGCCACCCCCGAAGCGCTCGTCGAGTCCGCGCTGTGGGAGGCCTCGCTGTTCGAGGAGCACGGCTTCGGCAACATCAAGATCAGCGTCAAGCACAACGACCCCGTCGTGATGGTGGCCGCCTACGAGCTGCTGGCCGAAAAGTGTGACTACCCCTTGCATCTCGGCGTCACCGAGGCGGGTCCGGCGTTCCAGGGCACCATCAAGTCCGCCGTCGCTTTCGGCGCATTGCTGTCCCGCGGTATCGGTGACACCATCCGCGTGTCGCTGTCGGCGCCGCCGGTCGAGGAGGTCAAGGTCGGCACCCAGATCCTGGAGTCGCTGAACCTGCGGCCGCGCGGTTTGGAGATCGTGTCCTGCCCGTCCTGCGGCCGCGCCCAGGTCGACGTGTACGCCTTGGCCAACGCCGTGTCGGCGGGCCTAGACGGCCTCGACGTGCCGTTGCGAGTCGCGGTGATGGGCTGCGTCGTGAACGGCCCGGGCGAGGCGCGGGAAGCCGACCTCGGTGTGGCGTCGGGCAACGGCAAGGGGCAGATCTTCGTCAAAGGTGAGGTGATCAAGACCGTGCCTGAGGCGATGATCGTCGAGACCCTGATCGAAGAGGCGATGAGACTAGCCGAACAGCAGCGCGGCACCGATGCATCTGCCAGCGGTTCTCCTGAGGTAACCGTAAGCTGAGCGGGTAACTTCCCCCGCGGTTCGCACCCGCAGAAAGTAATGCCATGTCGGCTCCGCCTCTGTTCCACCTGGTCGACGAACGACGGGTGTCGGTGGTACGCGATGCCGCGGCGGTGGGACGGGTGCTCGCCGACGATCCCGTCGGCTCCTGCATGGTGGCCGCCCGCGTCGCCGACCACGGGGTCGAGCCGCAGGCGATCGGGGGAGAGCTGTGGACGCGGCGGCGCGCCGAGGAATCGCTGTGTTACGCCGGCGCCAACCTGATCCCGTTGCGCGGCTCGCAGAGTGACCTGTTTGCGTTCTCGGACAAGGCGATGAGTACGGCGCGGCGGTGTTCGTCACTGGTCGGTCGCGCCGAGATGGTGTTGCCGATGTGGGACCGGTTGCAGCACGCCTGGGGACCGGCGCGCGACGTGCGTGACCGGCAGCCGCTGATGGCGATCGGTGCGCCACCGGCCAGTCCGATCGACCCGGCGGTCCGCCGGGTGCGGGTCGACGAGTTGGACTCCTACCTAGTCGCGGCGATCGACATGTTCATCGGCGAGGTCGGCATCGACCCGCGCGTCGGCGACGGTGGGCGTGGGTACCGCCGCCGGGTGGCCAGCCTCATCGCCGCCGGCCGGGCCTACGCCCGGTTCGAGCACGGCCAGGTTGTCTTCAAAGCCGAGGTGGGTTCGCAGTCGCCGGTGGTCGGCCAGATCCAGGGCGTCTGGGTGCATCCGGAATGGCGCGGCCACGGGCTCGGGACGGCCGGTACCGCGGCGGTGGCCGCGGCCGTGGTCAACAGCGGGCGCATCGCCAGCCTGTACGTCAACAGCTTCAACACCGTGGCGCGGGCGGCCTACGCCCGGGTGGGTTTCAGCGAGGTCGGAATGTTCGCGACCGTGCTGCTCGACTGAGCGGGCCACGACCAGCCCGTCCTGGCCGGCGGAAGGCCGATAGCACTTTCGATCGCGACCTGCGGCCGTCTCACTCGCGAGGATCATGCGGTTGCAATTATCGCGAACGTAGAAAGCGGCATGACTGTCGATTCAACTGTGGTTCTGACGCTGAATCGAATTGCTAGCAATTATTTATCACCTAGGAAAAAGTTTGCCATAAATTCCAAGATACTTGCATGATGAAATAAAATTTGTGAATCAGAAAGTTCTTCGACTAGCAAGTAGCTCGGTGCTTAGGCTCTCAATTGGGGCTGTGAAACGCCCCAAGGTTGGGGGTAATCATGTACGCCGCAACGGTAATTGGTCGAGTCGGGGGACTGGCAATCGCGTTGGGGATAGGGGCCGCCATCGCAAACGGTTGCGCGTCCGCGATGGCGGACTCGTCGGGCTCGAGTTCCCATTCATCCGACTCGCCTGGCACCTCGGTATCATCGAGATCATCTGCGCCAGAACGGAATTCCCGATCTGCAACGGGTGTCGCCGGAAATTCGCCGACCGCCCGGGCAGCGACTGCGGTCAGCAGCGGCGGCGCTCAGGCGCTGCCGACGGCCTCGGTTGCGGCGCCAGCCGCGGCGTCCACGGCGAGCGCGAAAACGGCTGCCGTCAGCGTGACTACACCAGCGCCGACAGCGACCGCGCGGGCCACAAGCGTTCAGCCAGCGGCGGCGAAGTCCAACGCCACAGCGACGCCCGCACCCGCTTCGGCGCCGGGCGTGCAAACTGCGGCCGCCCAGTTCGGGTGGGCGGCGCCGTCGAAAACGACTGACTTCACCGGACTTTCGGCTTTGACGGGCTGGGATCTGTACAACAGCGTAGGCAACGCGGGCATTGGAACTCGCTCGCCCAAAGCGATTTCGTTCGCCAACAACGTCATGACCATCACCGGAACCGCGGCAGGACGAAGTGAGGGTATGGCTTGGTCGACCGGCCAAATGTACGGTGCGTGGGAAGTGCGGATGAGGGCGCCGGCAGGCGCCGCCAATTACGATCCCGTGCTTTTGCTGTGGCCCGATGCAGAAAACTGGCCAACCGGTGGCGAGATGGATTTCGCGGAGATCTACAAGGACGCGACACGGCAGAACGTCAGTGCCACATTGCACTACTCGGCGACCAACCAGCAGGTCAGTTCGAACATCACCATTGATGCCACCCAGTGGCACAACTACGCGGTGGCCTGGACGCCGACCGGAATCACCGCCTACATCGACGGCGTGCCGTACTTCCACACCTCGGACACCTCGATCCTCCCGCCTGGGCCGATGCACCTGTGCATCCAGCTCGATGCGGTGGGAACCAAGCTGACCGGCGGCGCCCAGATGCAGGTCGCATGGGCGAACCAGTACACGCTGGCCGCGATCACTTCGTCGGTGTAACAGTTCGAATACCGTCTTGGTGCGGTTCGGTATCGGTGTGGCGTCCTACTGGTCGGGCGCAACACACATAACATCAGCCTCGATGGCATCACCAGTCACAACTGCGATATCCGGGCTGACCGTCTTGCTGACGGCCGCTACTTTGTCTTTGTCGGCGTGCACTCCGCGGCCCGACGGCCCGGCACCGGCCGCCCAGCTGTTCCTGGCCGACCTCGCCAAGGGCGACACGTCGGGGGCCGCCCAGCTGTCCGATCGCCCGGAAGACGCCCAGGCCGCCCTCAATGAGGCCTGGGCCGGCCTACAGGCCACCCACCTGGACGCTCAGATCCTGAGCTCGCGCTACACCGAGGACACCGGCAGCGTGAACTACCGCTTCACCTGGCAGCTGCCGAAGAAGCGGACCTGGACCTACGACGGCGTGCTGCAGATGATCCGTGACGAAGGCGGCTGGCACATCCGCTGGGCGGCCAGCGATCTGCACCCTAAGCTGGGCGAGCACCAGACGTTCGCGCTGCGGGCCGATCCGCCGCGGCGGGCGTCGGTCAACGAGCTCGGCGGCTCGGATGTGCTGGCGCCGGGCAACCTCTACCGCTATCAGCTCGACGCCGCCAAGGCCGGCGGCGATCTGATGTCGACCGCCCGCGTGGTCGCCGACCAACTGCGCCAGTTCGACAACACGCTCGACCCGCAGCGGCTGGCCGAGCAGGCCAGTTCGTCGAGCAATCCACTCGAACTGATCACGCTCCGCCCGTCCGACCACGACAAGGTGGGTCCGGTGCTGGACGGGCTGCCCGGCGTCGTGGTCACCCCGCAGGCCGATCTGCTGCCCACCGACGACACCTTCGCTCCGGCCATCATCAACGAGGTCAAGAAATCCGTCATCGACCAGCTCGATGGCGAGGCCGGCTGGCGCATCGTCAGCGTCAACCAGAACGGCGCGGACGTCGACGTTCTCAACGAGGTCGCCCCCCAGCCGGCGCCGTCGGTCTCGATCACGCTGGACCGCTCGGTGCAGGACGCCGCCCAGCACGCCGTCGACACCCAGGGCCGCAAGGCGATGATCGTGGTGATCAAACCCTCGACCGGCGAGATCCTCGGCATCGCGCAGAACGCGGCGGCCGACGCCGACGGCCCAGCGGCCACCACGGGCCTCTACCCACCCGGCTCGACGTTCAAGATCGTCACCGCCGGGGCGGCCATCGACCGCAACATGGCCACCCCCAACACGCTGCTCGGCTGCCCGGGCCAGATCGACATCGGCGACCGCACGATCCCGAACTACGACAAGTTCGACCTCGGCACCGTGCCGATGTCCAAGGCGTTCGCCAACTCGTGCAACACCACCTTCGCGGAGCTGGCCAGCCGGATGCCGCCGACCGCGCTGACGGTCGCCGCCTCCCAGTACGGGATCGGCCCGGACTACACCATCGACGGGCTGACCACGGTGACCGGCCAGGTGCCGCCGACGGTCAACCTCGCCGAACGGACCGAGGACGGCTTCGGACAGGGCAGGGTGCTGGTCACCCCGTTCGGAATGGCGCTGGCCGCCGCGACCGTCGCTGCGGGCAAGACGCCGACGCCGCACCTGATCGTGGGGACGCAGACCACCGAGACAGGGGACCACCCGCAGATCAGCCCGGCGATGCTGGACGGCCTGCGCGAGATGATGCGCCTGGTGGTCACCAACGGCACCGCCAAGGACATCGCGGGCGCCGGCGACGTGCACGGCAAGACCGGTGAGGCCGAGTTCGAGGGCGGCTCGCACGCCTGGTTCGCCGGCTATCGCGGCGACCTGGCCTTCTCGGCGCTGATCGTCGGGGGCGGCAGCTCGGAGTACGCGGTGCGGATGGTCAAGATGATGTTCGACGAACTACCCGCCGACTATCTGGCCTGACCGACATCTGATTTTCTATTCGCTAGCAGCGGAAACACTGCTACAAGCGAGGAAAGTGGACAAGCGCAGCGTATTCAGTGAAGATAACAGGTATGCCGAAGAAGGTTGCACCGCCGAACCTGGATGACCTGCTGGAGTCGTGGGTGTTGGCGCTCAACGCCCAACGCAGGTCGCCCAAGACCATCAAGCTTTACAGCGAGGGCGTGCGGATGTTCCTACGCTGGTGCACTGAAACCGGCACGGCACCCGAGTTGACCAAGAACACCGTGCACCGGTTCGTCGTGTCGCTGCTCGACAACGGAGCCGAAGCGGCCACCGCCAAAGCACGTCAAGGCGCCCTCAAGCGGTTCTCGGCGTGGCTCGCTGAAGAAGGCGAAATCGACACCGACGAGCTGCTCGGCATGCGACCGCCGAAGCTGGACGTGAAGGTCGCCGACCCGCTCACCGATGACGAGCTGCGACTGCTCTTCCGGGCGTGTCAGGGCAAAACGATGAGGGATCGGCGCGACGAAGCCATTCTGCGCCTGATGGCCGAGACCGGCATCAGGGCCGGAGAGTGCGCCACCATCGCCCTGGCCGATATCGACCTGGGTCGTGGGATCGCCATCGTGCGCCGCGGTAAGGGCGGCACCGGGCGCATCGTTCCGTTCGGCCCGCAAACGGCTGCTGCCATCGACCGCTACCAACGGCTACGGCGTGCCCACCTACTCGCCGACACTCCAGCGTTGTGGCTCGGGGATCGTGGCAAGACCTTCTCCTACAGCGCGTTGCACAGATCTCTCGGATATCGGGCCAAAATCGCCGGCATAGAACGGTTTCACCCACACCTTCTCAGGCATACGGCTGCAACCCGTTGGCTGGCAGCAGGGGGGAGTGAGGGTGGCTTGATGGCCGTGGCGGGATGGCGCAAGCGAGACATGCTCGACAGATACGTGGCGGCAACCGCTTCTGATCGTGCCGCCACCGAGGCACGCGGACTCGGGTTGGGGGACATATGAGCGACGACAACTGGATGAACCCCAAGACGTTCCTGCTCAACCATCAGGAAATCACCACCGCTGTCACGGTCTTGATGAATAATTCGAAGAGCCGCAAACGCTTTCGGATTCTAGAGTTGCACACCGCGAGAGGCGGCGAGCTTATCGCGGAGGTGTTCCGCACTACCTACGGCCCGGTGATCGTCTACCGCGCTACCGCCCGCACATCATGGCGGGACGGCGACGAGGATTCCGGCGATGACTCGTTCCGGCAGGCAGACGACGCCCTTTTGTAGAACCACTCACCGAAGACCCCGATCACCGGTTCGTGATGATGGACTGCGACCACGTTTCCTATGTTGTGAAGGCCAGCGATATCCACGACTTGATCGCCCACGGTGTCACCCGCAGCCCGATGCGGCGCGGCGACTGAAACACGGCGGCCCGCGGGGAGAGCGGCCTCTGTCCCCCGTAGCCGTTACACCGTGCTAGTCAGGTCACGCGGCAGAGACCGCGAACGCTTGTCTTGATTTAGGGCCGCGAGCCGAACCCCGAAGGGGGATCGGCAACCATGCCTGAATTAACTCCGGAGCACCGTAGTCTCCGAGCCTCGCTCGCCGCCCACGAATCCTGGGCATACACCCACGACCGCGCCGCCCGCACCGCCAACGCCCGCAAGGCTGCGGATGACCGGTTCGAGAAGCAGGTCGACCCCAACGGGGAACTGACTCCCGCCGAGCGCGCTGTCCGCGCCGGAACATGCGCACAAGGCCCACTTCCTGCGGATGGCACTGAAGTCCGCCCAGGCCCGCCGACGCCGGGGCGGTGACCCAAGCCGCATGACGAGACGAGAAAGCCGCCCCAGCGATCTCGCTGGAGGCCGCCTCCACACACATCAAGACCACCACCACCACGCGGCAAGTCCACCATCATTCTAATGGATCACGCAGGGCTGCTGCTGCGTTGCGCATGCGGGGATCGGCAGATGCTCGTTTATAGTTCGCGATCCCGACCATGATCGGCACCGCTGCGGTGTCGAGATCACCGACCGGATGGCGGAAGGTGCTGCCGCGGCAGCAGAACACCTGGCATCCATTGGAGCACCAGGCATCTTCTCGATTGAGACATGCAGGGCATTGGGGCGTCGTGCCGGCCAGGCAAGCTCGCTGCCGATGTCTTCGCAACTATTCCGGTGGCGGGGGGCGGCGTGAGCATCACCCACGACATCGAACTCGGTAAGCAGATCGCGCACAGCGGAAAGTATCCGGCAGGTTCGAACGGTCTCGACGAAGCGTTTGTAACCGATGTAACCGATAAGAATGATCACGGGGTGGCGCTCGCCATCGAGGAGTTCGCCTCTGTTACTCCCGCTCTGCTCGACGACGTGAGGTTGTTCCTAGCCCGCTTCGTCGTCTACCCCAGTACCAGCGCACTCATTGCCCACGTGCTGTGGATCGCACACACCTGGCTCATGGACGCCTGGGAATCGACACCGAGGATTGCGTTCCTCTCACCAGAACCCGGCTCGGGGAAATCGCGTGCGTTAGAGGTGACCGAGCCACTGGTGCCACGCCTCGTCCACGCGGTCAACACCACGTTGACGGCGCTCATCGAAAGTCCCCAGGTGTGCTCGTTGAAATTCCTCACCTGTGAGCAGCGGTCATTGTAGTGGTTGGCGGGTGCCGGTGGTGGTCCGGCGCAGGGTTTCGGCGGCGGCGTGGTGGTCTCGGAGTCGGTAGGACTCGCCGTCGAGGTTGATGACCACGGAGCGGTGCAGGAGGCGGTCGAGCATGGCTGCGGCCACGGTGGTGTCGCCGAGGATTTCGCCCCAGGCCCCGACGCCGCGGTTGGTGGTGATCACGATCGAGGTCTTCAAATACCGTTGGGAGACAACCTGAAACAGCGCCGAGGCTGCTTCGGCTGGCAGGGGCAGATAGCCGAGTTCATCAATGACCAGCAGGGTGGGTCCGGCGAAGAACCGCATGGTGGTGGCCCAGCGTCCCTCGATCGCCGCACGATGGCAGCGGGCGGCCAGATCGGCGGCGGTGGTGAAGTAGGTGCGATACCCGGCGTGCGCGGCCGCACGTGCCAAGCCGACGGACAGGTGGGTCTTGCCGGTGCCCGGCGGGCCGATCAACAAAATGTTGGTCGCTGATTCCAGGTAGCGGCAGGTCCCGAGTTCGTTGATCATCGCGCGGTCGATCCCGGCGGCGGCATCGACGTTGAAGTCGTCGAGGGTGGCTGGGGTGGGCAGGCAGGCGAACCGCAGCCGGCCCGCCAGTCGTCGTGCGGTGCTGGCGTCGACTTCCACAGCCAGCAGCCGCTCCAACGCCACGGTCAGCGACAGGCCCTCAGCGGCGGCCTGGTCAAGGACGACCGGCAAGGCTTCGGCGGCGGCAGTGAGTTTGAGTTCGGCCAGGTGTGAACGCAGTGCCTGATACCGGCTGGCCGCAGCCGAGGGCGATTCGGCGGTGCTGCGGGCGGTGTTGCCGGTGCGTCCGGTGGGGGTCATTGCAGGGTCCTTTTCTGGGCGGCCCGCTCATAGGCGGACAGATCGATGACAGTGGAATCGGTTGACGGGGTTAGGGATTCGATCACAGATGGATCGGTGCTTGCCAGTTGACGCAGTTGGGCGGCGGCGACTGTGGCCGCCGGGCCCGGTGGGATGCGTTCCTTGCGTCGATGCGGGCGGCCGGTGGCTGCGGTGGCCATCGCCGCGGCATCCAACGCGATGACGTGCCCGCTGTCGCGGACCATCACTCCGAGCCCGTCAGCGGCCATGCGGTGGCGGGCGATGACGATCCCACCGGTGGTGGCGATGTCGCAGAACTGGCCACCGAGTGGGTGCGACACCACCACGCCGGCGGCGGCCAGTTCCGGTGGGACCGAGTAGCGGTTGCCGCGGTAGGACACCATCGCCTGGCGCGAGGCGGTGCGCGTTTCGGAGACGATCACCGGATATGGCACCGCGGGCAACCCCTGTAAGGGTTCGGTCGTGGCGACGGTGGCTACCGAGGAGCGGCCATCGGCGGTGGCGCGGAGGCGGGTATCGCCGCGCACCCGAGCGAAGCGGTCCACGCCGGCCTGAGCCGACTCGACGGTGGCTTCGTCGGCCAGGGTGCGCCACCAGCGTTGCGCGGCGGTGTGGTTGACCTTCTCCACCACCCCCTTGCGGTTGCCGCGCCGGGCCGGGCAGATCGCCACCGAGACGCCGTAGTGCTTGGCCACCCCGGCGAACGACGCGGTCACCCGCCCGCTACCGGGGTCACACACCGTGGCCATCCGGTCAAAGCGCCACACCCGCGACACCCCTCCCAGGCCGCGCACGACTCGGTCGATCGCGGCGACCAGGTGCGGTTGATCGGTCGACGGCGACAACGCCGCCCGCCACTTCCCGGAATGGGCCAGCGACCCGACGAGCAGGTTAGCGGTCTTGCCCCAGCCCCAGGATGCCGGCGGATCGGGCAATTCCAGCCAGTCCCATTGGGTTTCGTCCCCGGGTGGATGCGGGATCACCGCATTGGGCCGCTCGGTGGCCGTCCGGCAGGCCTCGCACGCGGGGCGCAGGTTCCGTTGGCGGATGTTGCGGGTCAGGCTCGGATACGACAGCTCGAACCCGAGATCCTCCAACTCGTCGAACAGGGTGCGGGCCCACAGATGCGGATCCTCGACCAGGCGGGCGGCGACGTAGTCGACGAACGGGTCAAACGGATCCGGCGACGGCCGCGCACGCACCCCGGGTTTCTGCTCGCCGGCCAGATACTTGCGGACCGTCTTGCGGTCGAAACCGGTGTGGCGGGCGATCGCTGAGATCGACCAACCACGTTTGGCAGGGCATGTACTTCCACATCGTCCTCCCATGTGAGCATGAGAAAGCGGGCCTCCTTCGACCAGAGCTGTTGGCGTCAGACACCAGCAGCATCGAAGGAGGCCCGCCCCTCTTGGCGGAGCCACACGGGTGGGGAATTTCGATAAGCGTCAGTGAGGAAATTCAGTGAGCGCGGTC
>CAVQTS010000026.1:0-20985 GCA_963716465.1 uncultured Actinomycetota bacterium | reverse complement strand
GAGGCGGGGCTCAACTCCGTGTTGTTCATATTCGGCAAACTACACGCCAACGCAAAGCCTGGCTCATCGACTGTTGAGTAACCTGGCGCCATGCCGAACGTCTCGATCCTGTCCGTGCTGCGTGAGCGGGCTGGCCTGACGCCGAACGACATCGCGTTCACGTTCACCGACTACGACCAGGATCCCGACGGTGTTGCCGAAAGCCTGACCTGGTCGCAGCTGTACCGCCGCACGCTCACTGTGGCGCAGGAAATCGGAAGGCACGGGTTGCCCGGCGACCGGGCGCTGATCGTGGCACCGCAGGGGCTGGCCTACATCGTCGGCTTCCTGGGCGCCATGCAGGCCGGTTTCATCGCCGTGCCACTCTCGGTTCCCGTACCTGGGTCACATGACGAGCGGATCAGTGCCGTGGTGACCGACACGTCGCCGACGGTGGTGCTGACCACCTCCGCGGTCTTCGAGGTTGCCGCACAGTACGTCGACGACGGCGCCGCCGTGATCGCCGTGATCGCCGTGGACACGCTGGACCTCGACGCGGACACACCCGTCGACCACGAGATTCCCGACGGCCCGGATATCGCCTATCTGCAGTACACCTCGGGGTCTACCCGGCTGCCGGCCGGCGTGATGATCTCGCACCGCAACATGCACGCCAACTTCGAACAGTTGATGGCTGAATACTTCGCGCTTCACGGCGGCGTGTTCCCACCGGGGACCAGCCTGGTCTCGTGGCTGCCGTTCTACCACGACATGGGTCTCATGCTCGGGATCGGTGCACCCATCTTCACCGGCCACCCGGCCGATCTGATGAGCCCGATCGCGTTCCTGACCCGCCCGGCGCGATGGCTGCACGCCATGGGCCGCCACCCGCGAGCGTGGTCGGGTGCACCCAACTTCGCGTTCGACCTCACTGCGAGGCGGACCACCGACGCCGACTTGGAGGGCCTTGATCTCAGCGGAGTGGTCGGCATCATCAACGGATCGGAACGCATCCACCCAGAGACGCTGGTCAGGTTCAACCAACAACTCGGCCCAGTCGGCTTTCGTCCCGAGATGGTGGTGCCGTCCTACGGCCTTGCCGAGGCGACCGTCTACGTCGCCAGCGCCGGCGCGGGCCGAGTACCCGAGGTCGTCGAGTTCGACGGCGACGAGCTGACACGGGGCGCCGCCGTGCGCAAACCCGGCGGGGCGCCGCTGCTGCGGTACGAGCCGCCGGTGGCCCAACTGTTACGGATCGTCGACCCCGACACCGGCCGACTCTGCCCGGATGGCACCGTCGGCGAGATCTGGACGCACGGCGAGAACGTCTCCGCCGGCTACTGGCGCAAGCCCGAGCTGACCGGAACCGCCTTCAGTGCGACGCTGGCGGACGCCTCCGACGACCCCGCGCTGCCGGAGCGCGGGTGGCTGCGCACCGGGGATCAGGGCTTCATCTCCGAGGGCGACCTGTTCATCGTCGGACGCATCAAGGACATGCTGATCGTGCGGGGGCGCAACCACTACTCGGAGGACATCGAGGCCACGGTGCAGCGGATCACTCGCGGCCGGGTGGCCGCCATCGCGGTGTCCGAAGAGCAGACCGAGAAGCTCGTCACGATCATCGAGCTCCGCAAGCGCGACGACGTCGCAGAGTTCAGCGTGGTGAAAAGCGATGTGATCGCCGCGATTTCGCGCGCACACGGGTTGCAGGTCGCCGATATCGTGCTGGTGGAGCCGGGATCGATCCCGACCACCACCAGTGGCAAGGTTCGCCGGTCGGCGTGCGTGGAGCAACACCGGCAGGGGCAGTTCGTCCGGTTGGACGCATAGACCCGCTGTGGCCCGGCCGGCTCAGCGTGGGCTGTGGCTCAGCACGTACTGCGCGCCGGCCAGCAGCTGCGAGATCGGATCGGCTCCGCCGCCGAAGGCTGCCTGGGTGGCCGGCGCGGTGACCGCGGCAGGGTCGTAGCCGTGCACCGGGTCCACCTCGAGCGGAGCGGTCGCCGGATCGTCGTCACGCGAATACCCGGCATCCACCAAGGGTTTCAATATGCCGTCCAACTGGTTGAGCGTGTCCTCGGGCACATCGAGATACTTGAAGGGCATGACAAGCGGCAGGTGCTGCTCGGGAATCAGGTACGTCGTCGTGGTCGCGCCTCGCGAGTTCACGGTCGACCTGATGTTCTGCGGCGGCACCATGCTCGGGTTGGTGAAAGCCACCGCGGTGTGACCGGTCGCCAGGCCCACTATCGCGTTGGCGACCGCCATGATGTTGTCCTGCCGGTCCGGCCAGTCGGCGATGCTGTCGTATGCGGAGACGAACGTATGGGTGTCGTACTGGCTCTCCACCGGGGCCGGCATCTGGTAGTCGAGCGCCGGAACGACACTGCCGACCGGGAAGTTCTGGGTCAGGAAGCTCGCGCCGAAGGCATGCCGGGCGACCGGGTCGCCGTACGTGGCGAAGGACAACTGATCGGGAGGCGGAGCGGTCGGATCATTCGCCAGCCGAGCCTGCACGGCATTGAGCACCAGCGCTCCCTCGGACAGGCCGATCGCCGTGCCGGGTCCGCCGTCGCGGATCGCGGTTTCGAGGTTGCCCTCCCCCTCGTCGACCGACTCGCCGATGCTGGGACCGTCGATGCCCAGGCCGGGGAAGTTGGCATCCAGGCGGTCGATGCCGGGGAACATGCGTTCCAGGACGTGACCCTGAACCTGTCCGGCGGGGTAGTCGACGATCTGCCGGTTCAGGCCGGGGAACCACTCCGCGCCGGTGCGGCGGATGTACTCGTCGTAGGGAATGCCGAGAACGTGCGCGCCTCCCAGGGCGTAGCCTCTGCCCGCCGTGCCGCGCTGCGTTGTGGTGTCGGGCGCGGTGTTCGGCGACGCGTCGTCTGCGCCGGCGATTCCCCCGGTGGCGCACAGAGTTACCAGCGTGGTCACTGAAGCCAGTAGCTTCCTCATGCCTTACCGCTCCCCTGCGATGTCACTCGTGACGGCCACCAGTTCGCCTTTCCGACCAGCGTAGCCATCGCCGGCACCGTGACAGTCCGAACCAGGAACGTGTCCAGCAGGATTCCGGCCCCGATGACGAAGCCGCCCTGGACCACGGTCCCGATACTGGAGAACAACAGACCCCACATCGACGCGGCGAAGATCAAGCCGGCGGCCGTGATGACACCTCCGGTCGACGACAGCGTCCGGATGATGCCGTATCGGGTGCCATCCGGTGACTCGTCGCGTAATCGCGAGGCGAAGAGCAGGTTGTAGTCGGCCCCCACCGCCACCAACACCACGAAAGCCAGCGGCGGCACAGTCCAATGCAACGGCTGATGCAGAATGAACTGGAAGACCAGGACGCCGATACCGAGCGCCGCGAAATACGAAATCACCACGGAGCCAACAAGATACAGCGGTGCGATGATCGCACGCAGCAGCAGCATCAGCGTCAGGAGAACCACGATGAGGGTGACCGTGATGATGAATCGGATGTCCCGTTGGTAGTAGTCGCGTGTGTCTCGCAGGCGCAACCGGGAACCCGCCCATCGAGATCGACGCGTCGGCCAGGGTGGTGTTCGGCTGTGCGCCCCGCGCGGTGGCCTCGATGGCGTTCACCTGATCCATCGCCGCCACGCTGAAGGGGTCGAGCTTGGTGAGCACGAGATAGCGCGCCGAGTGCCCGTCGGGCGAGATGAACATCTTGGCGGCAGCCTTGAAATCGGCCAGCTCCAGCACCTCCGGCGGGATGTTGAACCCGGCCATCGCCGGACCCACCGCGTTCTGCCTCATCGACAACAGGAACGCCGACGCCTGGTCGAGTCCGTTGCGCATCTGTTGGATCTGGTCGACGACCAGGTCCACCCCGTTGGCCACGTCCCGGCTGCCGGTGGCGGAGCGATCAGCTCCCTGGCGCAGCTTGGTCAGCGTCGTCTGCGCGCCTGCGGGTGTGTCCAACCCCATGCTGTGCATCAGCTTGGTGAGGTCGGTGAACGCGCTGCTCAGCTGGTTCAGCGCCGCGTTGAGCGATTGCTTGTCCTGGAGTGACTGCAACTGTCCGGCCAGATCGTTGATCCGATCGAGGCTGCCGTCCTCCCGCGCGGCGGCCAGGCGCTCGAAGTGGCCGCGGGTTTCGCTGCAGGACGGATCGAGGTCACAGACCGCGTTGCCCTGCAGTGCCAGCAGGACCGGGCCCACCCAGGCGAACATGTCCCTGGCCGCGGTGAAGCTCACGCCCATGGAGTTTCCGAGCTCGTTGATGGCGGTGACGAGCTTGGCCGCCACGTCGACGTTCTTCACCAGCTTGTCGCCACCGTATTGGCTCTTGATCGAGCCGAAGGCGTCGACCATCTGCTGGATGCTGGACGCGACCTGGGTGACTTGGCCGCGCACGTCGCCGAGCCCGGTCGCCAGTGTGTTGGCCCCCCTGGCCAGGCGGTCGAGATCGTCGGTGTTGCCGGCGATCATCGCCGCCCCGTTGGCCAGCCGATCACCGACGAGGCCGGCCTGATAGGTGGCCCTGAACTCCTTTGGCACCACGCCCAGGGGCCGGGTGATGCCGCTGACCATCGCGATGTTCGGCAGCTGACTGATCCGTTCTGCCATCTGCTCCAGGTCCGCGAGGGCTTGCGGGGTGCGCAGGTTGTGGGGTGACTGGACCAGGACGTAGGACGGGATGGACTGATTGAGGTCGAAATGGCGTTCCAGTGCGGCGTACCCGACTGAACTGGGATCGGACGGCTGCACCGCCTTGCGATCGTCGTAGTTGTAGTGCACCAGGGTCGCGCAGCTGGCGAGCAGGGCCAGAACCAGCAGACTGGCCACCAGATGGGCCCGTGGCCGTCGAACGATGCGTATCCCCGAACGCCGCCACCAGCGAGTGGTCAGTTCGCGCCGCGGCGTGATCCAGCCGCGTGGTCCGACGATGACGAGAATGGCCGGCAACAACGTGGCCGCGGCGAGAAATGCCACGGCGATCCCGATGGCCGATGACACGCCGACGGTGGCGAACACCCCCATCCGGGCGAAGCTGATTCCCAGGAAGGTGACTCCGATGGTGGCGGCGGATGCGGTGATCACCTTGCCCACCGAGACCAACGCGTGCCGCACCGCGTCGTCTGAACTCTCACCGAGCCGCACGTAGTCGTGATAGCGGCTGACCAGGAAGACCGCGTAATCCGTTCCGGCACCGGCGATGATCGCGCTGAGCAGAATGATGGACTGATTGGACACACCCAGACCGCTGAACTCGGACAAGCCGGCGACCACGGACTGGGCGATGACCAGGGACACCCCGATCCCGGTCAACGGCACCAGCATGGTGATCGGGTTGCGGTACACCAGCAGGAGCACGGCGAGCACCAGGACGCCGATCGCGATCTCGATCGGCAGGCGGTCCCGTTGACCGGCGACGGTGAGGTCGGCGACGGTGGCCGCAGGCCCGGACAGGTGCACGTCGAGCGGGCCTCCCGCGGTGGCCCGTTTGACGATGTCGGCGACCCGGTTGTAGGACTCGTAGGCCTGCGGGGTGCCCAACGCGCCCGCCAGGCCAACCGGCAACACCCAGGATTTGTTGTCCTTACTCGTCAAAAACGAACGCAGGGCCGGTGTTCCGACGAAGTCCTGCACCATGTCGACGTCGTGCGGGTCGTCGCGCAGTGCACCGACCAGCTTGCGGTAGGTCTCTTCGTGGTGCGCGCCGAGGCCGCGTTCGTCGGTCAGGACCACCAGCAGCAGATCGTCGGTGCCCGGCTCCTGAAACGCCTTGGTCATCTGCCGGGCCGCGATGCTGGACGGGGCGTCCCCGGGCAGCATGGCCAACGGGTGTTTCTGGGCCATCTCGTTCAGGCTCGGAAGGCGTCAGGGGCAGCGCAACGACCAAAGCCAGCCAGATTGCGACGACCGCCCACGGCCACCGCACCACGAAATCGGCTAGCCGTCGCACATCGGTCCCATCTGTGGTCTTCGCAGGATCAACCCGCACAATCCGTTACCGACGTTGAGCAACACGTCACCAATGCCCAGTGCCGGCGACCCGTCCGCACACGGACTTCATCGCCGAGATGTACCGGCCGACCGATTTCTGGGCAATCGGGTTGTCCGGAAACATCACCGACATCGCAGTGCCGTCGCCGTACCGGAATATGTAGATGGTCAGCTGATAGGAAAACCGTCCGTCGGAGTAGATTCCGATGTTGTTCGAATAGCCCATCTCGGTTGCCGCGATCACGGCGTTGAGAGGCGCGGCGCCACCGTGCAAAAAGTTCGAGACCGGGAAGTTCGGCCGTGGCTTGTCCAGCCACGGCGCCAATTCCAGCACGCGGTAGTACGGAACCCTGGCCATGTTCAGACCGGAGTCGAACGAGGTCTGCGCGGCCCACGCGGCTTCGCCGAAGGACGCTGCGGCGATCGGGACGGTGATGGGCACCAGGCCGGTGAACCAGCCCTGGGTCGTGAAGTTGTCCGCAGTCCTGCGGGTGTCCCTCGGGGTGAGCCCGTAGTAGGTTGCCGCACCGGTGAACTCGTGGTCGACCATGGCGGCGCAGGCAAACAAGCCGCCGACGAAACGGACACCGGCCGCGGCGCAGACCGATTCGAATCTCGCGGTCTGCTCGGCGTCCATCAGCATCTCACCGACCATGTCGGCAACCGTCGGTTCCATCGGGTTGCCCAGCGGCAGCGGGAACTCGGGCAGGGTGCCGTTGCAGTTCTCGGCAAACTCGATCCAGGCGCGGACCTCCGGCGAATCGACGGTCAATTCCGACGTCGACTCCCGCTCCTTGAGGCAGAAGTCATCGAAACTGCCGGCGTCGGGAAGGGACATCGGCTGCCCGGTCAGCATCAGCGAGGAATACATGCCGTGGGCCTCCAGCATGGTGATCCCGATCAGGGCCGCGTCCCCGTGGACATGGTCGATGCTGGCGTAGAAGTCGAAATGGTCCTCGCTCTGAACAATTCCGAATGTGAAGCAACCCCACTCCAGCGGGGTGGGGATATCCACTATGTGTTTACGCGCGTCGGCGACGTCCATTTCGCCGTGATAATTGGGTTCGAATTCGATATCGGCCGCGTCGGGGATGGTGTGCCTGACGATATCGCCGGTGCCGTCGTATTCGAACCAACTTCGGTAGGTGTCGTGCCGGCGTAGGTAGGCGTTCAGCGCAATATTCATGGCCTCGATATCGCACTTACCAGGAACTTCACAGGTAGCGATGATCTGGCGTGAATAGTCGAGTCCGGCGGCCGCCCGCTCGTAGACGCCGCGAATATGCTGCCCCTGCATATAGCTCACCGGCACCGAACTGACCGGTGCCAGGCGCGCCTTCGCCATAGCCGCATTTGTCGGTCGCCAGGAAATCACCGCACCCGGGGTCGGCGTCCAATCATCGATTGTGCCGATTCTGATTTTCCCGATATGCAATCTTTCCTCCCCCGGTCTCCAGGGCAGCCGCTGCGGTCCTGCGAAGCTGGTTGCGACCCAAGATAGCCCCTGCGGGCTGCCGCGGTCGCAGGTACGGCCGGACAGGGCGCCGGGAGACCGCGACCGGGGGCCCGCGCGGCGCCGGGTGCCCGTCGGCCGCCGGCCTCGACACCTCCCTGGAAACCGACGTCATTCAGCAACGCCCATGCAATACTGGCGGGCGGGAAAACGGGGGCCGGCCGCGAGCAGACGGGTTGAGCGGGCCGTGGCCGTTCGCAAAAGGCAATCCTGGCCCCTCCGCGGTCCCCGCAAGGCAGCGCAACGTCAGCGACGCGGAGAGCACACTTGATGGCAGTTACCGATAATCCGGGGCAGCAAGCGCCCCGTTTCGCGATCATCGGCTACGCCGCGCGCCTCCCCGGCGCCGTCGACGCGGACCAGTACTGGGAGCTGCTGCACGAGGGCCGGGACGCGGTATCGGAGGTTCCGCCGGATCGCTGGGATGCCGACGAATTCTTCGACCCCGACCCCGCTATGCCGGGGAAGGTCGTCACCCGCCGCGCCGGGTTCGTCGACGACGTCACCGGCTTCGACGCGCCGTTCTTCGGACTGTCGACGCGCGAGGCCAAGTTCGTGGACCCCCAGCACCGGCTGCTGCTGGAGACCGCCTGGCGGGCGGTGGAGCATTCGGGGACCGCACCAACGACTTTGGCAAACACCCGGACTGGTGTGTTCGTCGGGTTGTCCACACATGACTACCTCGGCATGGCTTCGGACGCACTGACCTACGCCGAGGTCGAGGCCTATCTGGCCATCGGCACCTCCGCCGCGGCGGGAGCGGGCCGGATCAGCTACCGGCTGGGGCTGCAGGGACCCGCGGTCACCGTCGACACCGCGTGCAGTTCGTCGCTGGTGGCGATTCATCAGGCCTGCCAGGCGCTGCAGCTGGGCGAATGCGACCTCGCCCTGGCCGGCGGCGCGAACGTCATCCTCAGCCCGGCCACCATGATCACGTTCTCGCAGTCGCGGATGCTGGCCCCCGACGGCCGGTGCAAGACGTTCGACGCGGCGGCCGACGGCTACGTCCGCGGCGAGGGTTGCGGCGTCATCGCCATCAAGCGCCTCGAGGACGCGATCCGCGACGGCGACCACGTCCGCGCCGTGATCCGCGGCAGCGCCGTCAACCAGGACGGCGCATCGGGCGGGTTGACCGTCCCCAGCGGCCTGGCCCAACAACGCGTCATCGCCGAAGCGCTGGACCGGGCGGGCCTGGCACCCGCAGACATCGACTACCTGGAGGCACACGGGACCGGCACGTCGCTGGGCGATCCCATCGAGGTCCAGGCCGCCGCCGCGGCACTCGGCAAGGGTCGCGATGCCGACCGGCCGCTGCTGATCGGCTCGGCGAAGACGAACATCGGACATCTGGAGGCCGCCGCGGGCCTCGCCGGCATCCTCAAGGTCGTCTTGGCACTGGAGCACCAGGAACTGCCCAAGCACCTGAACTTCCGGAACCCGTCACCGCACATTCCCTGGGACCGCATCCCGGTGCGGGTCGTGGACGAGGCCGTCGCGTGGGAACGCACCGACCGGCCCAGGATCGCGGGAGTCAGTTCGTTCGGCTTCACCGGCACCAACGCTCACGTCATCGTCGAAGAGGCACCTCGGCCGGATCAGGTCGCGGCGACAGCGGTGGAACCGACCGACTCCCGACGAGTCATGCTGCTCCCCCTGTCGGCGCGGACCCCGGCCGCCCTGACGCAGACCGCGCAGCTCTACCGCGGCTGGCTCGGCGAGCACCCGGAGGCCTCGTTGGCCGACCTCTGCCTCACCGCCGGGGCGGGGCGAGCCCACTTCGAGCACCGGGCCGCCCTGGTGGTCAACTCGACGGAGTCCGCCCGCGAACTGCTCGGGGCCCTCGCCGACGACCGGCCGGCTCCCGGTCTGGTGCGCGGCGAGTGCGCCGACCGGCCCAAGACCGCGTGGCTGTTCCCCGGGCAGGGCAGTCAGTACGCCGGCATGGCCCGGGAGCTGTTCGAGACCGAGCCGGTGTTCGCCGAGGTCATGACCCGGTGCGCGGAGGCCGTGTCCGACGTCGTCGAAAAGCCGCTGCTGGACGTCATCTTCGATGCGGACGGCAGCCCGGATGGCGCAGCGGCCCTGCAGCAGACCCGTCATGCCCAGCCCGCGATTTTCGCCGTGGAGATGGGCCTGGCCGCGCTCTGGCAGTCGTGGGGCATGGAGCCGGATGTGGTGTTCGGACACAGCGTCGGCCAGTACTCGGCGGCCTGCGTCGCGGGTGTGTTCAGCCTCGAGGACGGCATCCGGCTGCTGGCCGAGCGGGGGCGCCTGTTCGGCGACCTGCCGACCGGCGGGCGGATGTCCGCCGTCTTCGCCGACCCGGACCGGGTCGAGCGCCTCACCGACGAGTTCCCGAGTCTGTCGGTGGCCGCGTACAACGGCGCCAACACCGTGCTGTCCGGACCGGGAGCCGACCTGGAGCGGGCCGTGGCGCAGCTGACGGCCGACGGTGTGCGTTGCGATTGGCTCGAGACCAGCCACGCCTTCCATTCGTCGCTGCTCGATCCCGCTCTCGACGCATTCGAGTCCTTTGCGAATGGCTTCGAATTCGGTTCACCGCAAAGGATTCTGGTGTGCAACCGGACCGGGGCGGCCCTCGGGCGCCACGCCACACTCGATGGTCCGTACTGGCGCCGCCATGCTCGGCAGCCGGTCGAGTTCGCCAAGGGAGTCGCTACCCTGGCCGAACTCGGCTGCGCAGTGCTGCTCGAAGTCGGACCGCAGCCGGTGCTCACCGCCGCAGCTTTGCGGGCCTGGCCGGACCCGGCGACGGCCCCGAAGGCGATCCCGTCGCTGCGCCGCACCGGCGCCGACCACCGCCAGATCATCGACGCGGTGGCGAGTGCCTACGTCGCCGGACATCTGCCCGACTTCAGCGCCCTGATCCTGCAGCCCGCGCACAAGGTCGACCTGCCGACCTACCCATTCCAGCATCGCCAGTACTGGTTCGACGACAATCGGGGCACCGCGGCCCACAGTCCGGACACCGCCGCGCGCACCGAAGCCGTCCGGCTTCTCGAAGACGGCCGATTCGGGGAACTCGCGGCACTGCTCGACGGCGCGGATGCCGACCCGTCGACCGCCAGAGTCCTGGAACGGCTTGCCGCCCAACACAACCGGCAGCGAAGCGCGCAGTCCATCGGGGATGCCCGCTACGAGGTCCGCTGGCAGAAGTGCGCGGACGGGTCCCCGATGGAGGTCTGGGAAGGGACTGCGTGGCTACTCGTCGGCGATGACGCCGACGAGATGCAGCCTCTGGTCGACGCGCTCACCAGTCTCGGTCACCGGTACCGGGTCCAGGGCCTGCCGGTGTCCGACGCCGACGAGGAGCGCTTGGTCGCCGAACTGACCGCCGCCGTGCGGGACGAGCCGGACGTGCGCATCCTGAACCTCGCTGCGCTGGAGTCCGACGGTGCGCCGTCAATGCGATCGTTGCTGCGGATGCAACACCACGTCCTGGGCGGTACGCAGCGACTCTTCCGCGCCGCGGCCGCCGCCGAACTCCGGCTGCCGATCTGGGTCCTGACCGCTGGCGCACAACGGGTTACCGACGCGGACACCGTGTCGCCGGAGCAGACCAGCCTGTGGGGCTTCTGCCGCGCCGCCGCCCTGGAGTATCCGCAGGTGTGGGGTGGACTGGCAGATCTGTCCGGTGCGGGCGCCGACGAGTGGCCGGCATTGATCAACCGGATCAGCACGGCGTCGGCAGGCGAAGACCAGATTGCCGTCCGCGAGCGGGCCATCCATGTTCCCCGGCTGGTCCGGCGGACCGGGCAGCCGAACCGGAAACCACTGGAATTGCGCTCCGGCGCAACTTATCTGGTGACCGGCGGGCTGGGCTCGGTGGGCTTGGAGATCGCCGGATACCTGGCCGAACACGGTGCGCGACAGTTGGTGCTGACCGGCAGGCGCGCACCCGGCGACGCCGCGCAGCGTCGCATCGAGGCACTGCAGGAGCAGCACGGCTGCACTGTCCGGGTGGTCACAGCCGATGTCGGCGATCCCCACGACGTCGCTCGCCTGATCGCCACGGTGCAAGCCGAACTTCCATCCTTGGCCGGCATCGTCCACGCCGCGGGTGAGAACAGCACGACGCCGCTGAGTTCGCTGGACAGTGCCGAAGTTGATCGGGTGTTCTCCGGGAAAGTTTGGGGCGCATGGTATTTGGGTGAAGCAGCCGCGGATCTGCAACTAGACTTCTTCGTGTCCACCTCTTCGATCTCCGCGGTGTGGGGCAGCTTCGGCCAGAGCGCCTACAGCTCGGCCAACGCCTTCCTCGACGGCCTGACCTGGCGGCTGCGTGAGCAGGGAGTTCCCGCGGTCAGCATCAACTTCGGTCCGTGGTCGGCGGGCATGGCCGACGCCGAAGCCCGCGCGCAACTGGGCCGCCGCGGCGTGGCGACCCTGTCGGCGGCGGACGCGCTGGCCGGGATGGCCGACGTCGTGACGGCTGCCGGCTCGGACGGTCCCGCACAGGCGGTGGTGGCGCGCATCGACTGGGCGCGATTCCTGCCGGTCTACCTGCAGGCCGGACCGCGGTCACTGCTGACCGAGGTGGCCGGTGAGATTCCCGGACCGGTGTCCTCGGTGTCGACGGCGTCAGGCAGCACCCGACTGGTCGAACAACTCACCGCGGCCCCCGCCCAGCAGCGCAGGAAACTCCTTCTGGACTACCTCCGTGACGCCGTCGCGGAAGTGACCCGGACCGACCCGTCGGAAATCCGTGAAGAGGCCGGGTTCTTCGACCTGGGTATGGATTCGCTGATGGCCGTCGAGTTGCGGCGCCGGCTGGAACAGGCGGTCGGCACAGACCTGCCCGCGACGCTGGCGATCGACCATCCGCGGCTGTCCGACGTGGCCGACTACCTGCTCGGCGATGTGCTGCGCCTGCGTGAGCGGGCGGGAAGCGAGGCGGTTGCTCAGCCCGCCTCGCTGGCGACCTCCGCGGCCGACGAGCCGATCGCCATCATCGCGGTGGCGTGCCGCTTCCCGGGATCGCCCGACCCCGACGCGTACTGGGAGGTGCTGTCCGGCGGCGTGGACGCGATCCGGGAGATCCCCGAAGACCGCTTCGACGTCGACGAGTTCTACGACCCCGACCGCCAGACGCCGGGCAAGATGTACACGCGCAGCGGCGGATACCTCGACAGCGTCGACAAGTTCGATCCGGAGTTCTTCGGCATCTCCCCGCGCGAAGCCGTCTGGATCGATCCGCAGCAGCGCCTGATGCTCGAAATCGCCTGGGAGGGACTGGAACGCGCCGGGTACTCGCCGGCGTCGCTGCGCGGAAGCCGAACCGGCGTGTTCGTCGGGGTGGCGGCGAACGAGTATTCGCATCTGCTGTCCAACGACTCGATGGAGAACCTCGAGGCGCACTTCATCACCGGCAACGCGCTCAATGCCATCGCGGGCCGCGTCGCGTTCACCCTCGGCCTGGAAGGGCCTGCCGTTGCGGTGGACACAGCCTGCAGTTCCTCCCTGGTGGCCGTCCATCAGGCCGGTCAGGCGCTGCACTCCGGCGACTGCGACCTGGCACTGGCCGGTGGGGTCAACGTCCTGTTGAGCCCGGCGTCCCTCATCGCCGCCTCCCGGGCCCAGATGCTGGCGCCCGACGGCCGGTGCAAGACCTTCGACGCCGCCGCCGACGGCTACGCCCGCGGCGAAGGCTGCGGAATCCTCGTGCTCAAGCGTCTGAGCGATGCCCAGCGCGACGGCGACCGGATCTGCGCGGTGATCCGGAGCAGCGCGGTCAACCAGGACGGCGCCTCCAGTGGTTTGACGGTGCCCAACGGTGGTGCGCAACAACGACTCATCAGCGCGGCGCTGGCTCGCGCCGGTCTGGGCGGGGCCGACGTCGACTATCTCGAGGCGCACGGCACCGGTACCCCCCTTGGCGACCCGATCGAGGTGCTCGCGGCCGCAGCCGTCTACGGTGCCGACCGTGACCCGAACCGCCCGCTGCTGATCGGAACGGCGAAGACCAACATCGGGCATCTGGAGTCCGCCGCGGGCGTCGCGGGTCTGGTCAAGGTCGTGTTGTCGTTGCAGCACGAACTTCTGCCGCAAACGCTGCACTTCCATGACCCGTCACCGCACATCCCGTGGGACACCCTTGCGGTTCAGGTCGTCGACAAGCCGACGCCCTGGTACGCCAACGGCAGGCCGCGGCGTGCGGGTGTCAGTTCGTTCGGGTTCACCGGCACCAATGCTCATGTGCTGATCGAAGAAGCGCCGCAGACACCGGCCTCCGACGACGTGGGCGAAGAGCATGCCGACGGCGTCCCGGCGTCCGGGGCCTCGCGTGAGTCGTGGGGCGTACTCCCGCTGTCCGCGCGGTCCGCTCAAGGCCTGGTGGCGTTGGCGCAGCGCTACTCCGGCTGGCTGGAGGCCCACCCCGGGGCCTCGATCGCCGATGTGAACTTCACCGCCGGCGTGGGACGTTCGCACTTCGAGCACCGGGCGGCGTTGGTGGTCAACTCGGTCGCAGAGGCCAGGGCAGCGCTCGAGGATCTGGTGGCGAACCGGTTGCGACCGGGTGTGCTTCGTGGCGAATGCGCCGACCCGCCGACCACGGCGTGGTTCTTCCCCGGGCAGGGCAGTCAGTATCCGGGGATGGCACGCGAATTGTTCGACGCCGAGCCGATATTCGCCGACACCGTGCGGCGGTGCGCGCAGGCCGTCGATCCCATGCTGTCGCGTCCACTCCTGGACGTGCTGCTCTCCACCGACCGCGAGGCCGCGGAAACGCTGCGGCACACCTCGTTTGCCCAGCCGGCACTCTTCGCCGTCGAGATGGGTTTGGCGCGGCTGTGGCAGTCCTGGGGCATCGAGCCGGACGTGGTGCTGGGCCACAGCGTGGGCCAATATGCGGCGGCGTGCGTGGCCGGCGTGTTCAGCCTCGAGGACGGGGCCCGGCTGATGGCCGAGCGGGGCCGGCTGTTCGGCAGCCTGCCCGCGGGCGGTCGGATGGTGGCGGTGTTCGCCGATGCCGACTACGTCGAGCGGGCCGCCGATACCTTCCCCCGGGTCTCGGTCGGGGCCTACAACGGCCGCAATACGGTGCTGTCGGGCCCGGGCGAGGATCTCGAAGAGATCGTCGCACGCTGCAGCCAGGACGGAACGCGCTGCACCTGGCTCGAGACCAGTCACGCCTTCCATTCGGAGTTACTGGAACCGGTGCTCGACGAATTCGAGTCTTTCGCAGAACAATTCGAGTACGCCGTGCCGACCCTGCCCCTGGTCTGCAACCGCACCGGCGCAGTGCTCAACACCGAGACACCGCTGGATGCGCACTACTGGCGCCGGCACTCCCGTCAGCCGGTGCAGTTCACCGAGAGCGTGAGAACTGTGGCGGCACTGGGCTGTTCGGTCCTGATGGAGATCGGGCCGCAGCCGATCCTTACCGCCGCCGCCCTGCAGATCTGGCCCGAGTCCTCGGAGCCGCCGCGGGCGGTCGTGTCATTGCGCAAGGGCGCGAACGCACAGCGGCAGATCACCGAAGCGCTCGCCACCTCCTACATCTGCGGGCACCGGCCGGACTTCGCCGCCACGCACCACTCGCGTTGCCGCAGGCTCGAACTGCCCACCTATCCGTTCCAGCGCCGCCGCTACTGGCCCCGGACCTCCGGTGTCCGCACCGACGGCACCGCTGCATCCGGAATCCTGGGCAGCGCAAAGGATCTCGCCTCCGGGGAGACCGTCTACACCAGCGTGCTGTCGGTCAAGACACAACCGTGGCTGGCACACCACGTCATCTACGGCACCGTGGTGGTGCCCGGCGCGACGTACGCGACGATGGCCCTGGCCGCGGCCGGCGCGCCCGCACGGGTGAAGGAAGTTTACTTCTACGAGCCGATCATCCTGCCGGAGAAAGCCTCTCGTGAGGTCCAGCTGACGACGCGTCCGCTCGAGTCCGGCGGTGGGTGGAAGTTCCAGGTGCACAGCCGGCCCTACGGGGTGCGGGACGCCGAGTGGTCGTTGAACGCCGACGGCAGCGTGGTCGCCGGCGCGGACGAAGCGCCGCCCACACCCGACGGGGCAACCCCAGTCGAGCCCATGGACGAGAGCGTCGAACGGCTGAACCGGATCAGCCCCCAGCAGCTGTTCGAGACGTTCAACGACATGGAACTGGCCTGGGGGCCCAGCTGGGCGACGTCGCTGAGATCACTGTGGGTGGGTGACGGCGAAGCGATCGGCGACGTCTCCGTCGGCGACGAACTCGCCGAGCATCTCGGCAGCGAGCCCATCCACCCGGTGTTACTCGACCTGTGCACCGGTGTGGCCTTCCCGGCCTTCCCCGCACTGCTGGCCGCGCAGCACGGGGTGGCCGATCTGTTCCTGCCGCTGCGGTACGGACAGGTGGACTTGCGGGGGCGGATGCCGCGGCGGTTCTACTGCCGCGCGCGCTGGCACGCGGGCGCGCTCGACGCCGAAACACAGGTCTTCGACCTCGATTTCCTGGACCGCGACGGCCATCGGCTCGGCGGCATCAGCGATTTCACCGTCAAGCGGGCACCGCGCGAGGCGCTGTTGCGTGGCCTCGGCGGCGACACCACCCGGCTGCTGTACACCGTGGGGTGGCACGAGACCCCGGCACCCGGCGCGGACATCGCCGCAGGCAACGGGACCGGCACCTGGCTGATCGCCGGACCTGGCGACCTGACCACCGAGCTCTCGGGTGCCGTCGCGGTTGATCCCGCCGGCGATCAGCGTGCCTGGCAGCGTGCGTTCGCCGACGCCGCCGACCGGGGTGCGCCGGTCACCGGGATCGTCTGGCGAAGCGCCGGCCAGCCGGGTGCCGACGAGTCGACCGTCGACCTCACGGTGCGACTGGAGGCCGAGATCGGCAGCCTGCTCGGTGCCGTCCATGCCGCGCTGGCCGAGGAGAGGCTCAACCTGGCCGGCGGACTGTGGATCCTCACCGAGCGGGCAGTGGCAACCGAACCTGGCGAGCCGGTCGATCCCGTGCAGGCAGCACTGTGGGGGCTCGGACGGACCATCATCGCCGAGCAGCCGACCCTTCGCTGCCGGTTGGTGGACTGCGACTCTTCGGCGGAGTCGGCGAGTTGGCTCAGTAGCGCAATCGGTAAGGCGCTCAACGAGTCTCAACTCGCGCTGCGGCAAGGCAAATTCCTGGTGCCGCGGCTGTTGCACTGGGCGCGCAGCGGTCAACTCCCGATGCCCCGCTCCGACGACTACGTACTTGCCCCGACCGAACGCGGCGCGATCGACAACCTCCGCCTCATCGAAGCGGAGGTGCCACCGCCCGACGCCCACGAGGTGCAGGTGCGGGTGGAGGCCGCCGGGCTGAACTTCCGCGACGTGCTCAACGTGCTCGGCCTCTACCCGGGTGATCCCGGTCCGATCGGCGGTGACCTGTGCGGAATCGTCACCGAACTGGGTTCGGAGGTCACGGGATTCGATATCGGGCAGCGCGTCATGGGCTTCATGCAGGGGGCGTTCGCCAGCCGTATCAACGTGCCGGCTCAACTGCTGGCCCCGGTGCCCGACGGCACCGACCCGGTCGGCGCGGCGACCATACCGGCTGCCGCACTCACGGCGCGGCTCGCGTTCGACTGGGCGAAGCTTCAGCCCGGCGATCGCGTGCTGATCCACGCCGCGAGCGGCGGTGTCGGTCTGGCGGCCATACAGTTGGCCCGGCAATGCGGTGCAACCGTGTTCGCCACCGCGAGCGCCTATAAGCGCGCCACGCTGCGTGCGATGGGCGTGGAATACGTCTATGACTCGCGTACAACGGATTTCGCCGATCAGATCCTCACCGACACCGAGGGTGACGGTGTCGACGTGGTGCTCAACAGCCTGACCAATGACGGGTTCGTCGAGGCGACGGTGCGGGCGACGGCCAAGGGCGGCCGGTTCGCCGAGATCGCCAAACGCGACATCTGGACACCCGGGCAGATGGCCGCGGCACGCCCCGACATCGACTACGGAATCGTGGCACTGGACGCGACGACCTTGACCGACCCCGCGCACATCCAGCGACTGATGACCGAGGTGTCCGAAGGGTTGGCCAAGGGCGAATGGGCGCCGGTGCCCGCCGAGGTCTATCCGCTGACGGAGGCCAGAGCCGCGTTCCGTCGGATGCAGCAGGCGCGGCACATCGGCAAGATCGTGGTGCAGATGCCGAAACCGCTTGCACCACGCGGCGATCGGACCTATCTGGTCACCGGTGGTCTCGGTGCTCTCGGACTGCACACAGCGGCGCATCTGGCCCAACTCGGCGCCGGCGACATCGTGTTGACCAGCCGCCGCGCCGCGGATGCCGAAACGGAGCGGGCCGTTGCCGCCATCGCGGAGCGTTTCCACTGCCAAGTGCATGTCTTCCCGGCCGACGTCGGCGACGAGTCCGAGCTCGCCGAACTGCTGGCCCGGATCCGCTCGGAGTTGCCGCCGCTGGCCGGTGTGGCGCACCTGGCAGGAGTGCTCGAAGATGCGCTCTTGCCGCAGCAGGATCTCGAGAAGTTCCGCACCACCCTGCGGCCCAAAGCCCTCGGCGCACATCATCTGCATCGGTTGACCAAGGACGACGACCTGGACTTCTTCGTTCTGTTTTCGTCGGCGTCGGCCGTACTCGGCTCGCCTGCCCAGGCCAACTACGCCACCGCCAACGCGCTGCTCGACGGGCTCGCCGCCCTTCGCAAGGCACACGGCCTTCCGGCCACCGCCGTCAACTTCGGCGCATGGGGCCGCGGCGGCATGGCCAGTTCGCAGGCCGCGGTCGCCAATCTCGGCGCCCAGGGCATGATGCCGCTGGAGCCGACGGCTGCCCTGGCTGCGCTCGGCGAGGTCATCCGGCACGGAACGGGTCAGGCAACCGTCCTGAAGGTCAACTGGCAACGTGCCGCGAAGATGCTCGGCGGCACTCGTCCGCCGTTCCTCGACAACGTGTTGCCCAGCGGCGACGTGGTGGCCCCCGGTGACAGCGAGCTGCTCCGGAAGCTTCAGGAGGTCCCCGTGGGCCAGCGGGCGGGGTTCATCACCGAGTTCCTGCAGCGCGAAGTGCAGGGTTTCCTGCGGCTCGCGCAGCCTCCCGCCGCGACGAGCAGGTTTCTGGACCTCGGCACCGACTCACTGATGGCCGTCGAACTCCGCAACCGGCTGTTCGGGCAGTTCGGTGGCAAGTTCGACATCAGCCCGACCGCGGTGTTCGACTACCCCACGATCGGCGAGCTTGCCGAGCATCTGGTGTCGCAACTGCCTGCATCGGAGGCACCCTCGGGCGAGGGGGAACCCGCCGCCGAACCCGAGGCTGCAGCCGCGGACTGAACACCCGGAATTCGCCGCTGCGGCACCCCGCCCACGGGCGTCCGACCCGCGGTCGTGGCAGAAATCACATTTTGATAAACGTGCAGTTCAGACCCGCAATTCCCCCGTCGACCAGCTCTCGTTCAACCGGTGGGTGGGCCGTCGGCCGGGCATCACGTCACAACGGCTTGCGTTGGAGTTACCGGGCGGTATAGTTGGCGTGTTACTGGTGGGTAACTTAGAGCCGAGTACCCAACCCTAAAGTGGCAGTTCTCATCGAGGAGGAATAGTGAGCCACTACAAGAGCAACGTCCGTGATCAGGAATTCAACCTGTTCGAGGTCCTTGGCGTCGACAAGGCACTGGGCCAGGGTGAATACAGCGATCTCGACGCCGACACCGTGCGCGAGATGCTCGGCGAGATGGCCCGTCTGGCCGAAGGACCGCTGGCGGCGTCCTTCGTCGAGGGCGACCGAAACCCGCCGGTCTTCGACCCCAACACTCACTACGGTGAGCCTGCCGGAGCCCTTCAAGAAGTCCGTGAAGGCCTTCATCGACGCCGGCTGGGACCGCGTCGGTCTGGTCGAAGAGCTCGGTGGCATGCCGATGCCCAAATCCATCATGTGGGCGCTGCACGAGCACGTGCTCGGCGCCAACCCCGCCATCTGGATGTACGCCGGCGGCGCCGGTTTCGCGCAGATCTTCTACCACCTCGGCACCGAGGAGCAGAAGAAGTGGGCCGTACTCGCCGCGGAGCGCGGCTGGGGCGCCACCATGGTGCTCACCGAGCCCGACGCGGGTTCCGACGTAGGCGCCGGCCGGACCAAGGCCGTCAAGCAGGACGACGGCTCTTGGCACATCGACGGCGTGAAGCGGTTCATCACCTCCGCCGACTCAGATGACCTGTTCGAGAACATCTTCCACCTCGTGCTGGCGCGCCCCGAGGGTGCCGGACCCGGCACCAAGGGTCTGTCGCTGTTCTTCGTGCCGAAGTTCCTGTTCGACTTCGAGACCGGTGAGCTGGGCGAGCGCAACGGCGTCTACGTCACCAATGTCGAGCACAAGATGGGCCTGAAGGTCTCGGCCACCTGCGAGCTGACCATGGGACAGCACGGCGTTCCGGCCAAGGGCTGGCTCGTCGGCGAGGTGCACGACGGCATCGCCCAGATGTTCGACGTCATCGAGCAGGCCCGAATGATGGTGGGCACCAAGGCTATTGCCACGCTGTCGACCGGTTACCTCAACGCCCTGGAGTACGCCAAGGAGCGCGTGCAGGGTGCTGACCTGACCCAGATGACCGACAAGACCGCGCCGCGCGTGACAATCACTCATCACCCGGACGTGCGTCGCAGCCTGATGACCCAGAAGGCTTACGCCGAAGGCTTGCGGGCGCTGTACCTCTACAACGCCACCTACCAGGACGCCGCGGTGGCCAAGGCAGTGCAGGGCGTGGAGGCCGACCTCGCGGTCAAGGTCAACGATCTGCTGCTGCCGATCGTCAAGGGTGTCGGCTCGGAGCAGGCCTACGCCAAGCTCACCGAGAGCCTGCAGACCTTCGGCGGGTCCGGCTTCCTGCAGGACTACCCGATCGAGCAGTACATCCGCGACGCCAAGATCGACTCGCTCTACGAAGGCACCACCGCCATCCAGGCGCAGGACTTCTTCTTCCGCAAGATCATCCGCGACAAGGGTGTGGCGCTGGGCCATGTGGCCGGCCAGATCGGTGAGTTCATCAAGAACGAGTCCGGCAACGGCCGTCTCAAGACCGAGCGCGAGTTGCTGTCCAAGGCGCTGGAGGATGTCCAGGCCATGGCGGCCTCGATGACCGGCTACCTGATGGCCGCGCAGGAGAACACCGCGTCCATCTACAAGGTGGGCCTTGCCTCGGTGCGCTTCCTGATGAGCGTCGGCGACCTGGTCATCGGCTGGCTGCTGCAGCGTCAGGCTGCGGTCGCCATCGAGGCTCTCGACGCCGGTGCCAGCGGCGCCGACCGCTCCTTCTACGAGGGCAAGATCGCCGTCGCCTCGTTCTTCGCCAAGAACATGCTGCCGCTGCTGACCAGCACGCGCCAGGTGATCGAGACGATCGACAACGAGATCATGGAGCTCGACGAAGCGGCGTTCTAGACCCCCGGTCGCTTCGCTCCTGCCCGCCGTTTCCAGACCCGACCGTCAACGTGCAACGGCTCCGGACCCTTTGGGTCTCGGGGCCGTTCGCGTTCGGTTCGGGCTTAAGTGCCGGGACGC
>CAVQTS010000025.1:0-25560 GCA_963716465.1 uncultured Actinomycetota bacterium | reverse complement strand
TGTCGCTGGTATGGTTGGTGTACTCATTGCACCACCATCACGGGAGCCGCTCCATGTCCGAAATTCCCCACATCCCCGCCACGGTCGTGGCGCTCTACGACCATCTCCCCGGGTGGTTGGACGCCGACTGGATCGCCGAGCCGCTCGGCAACCTCGCAGTCACGCTGGCCTACGACCATGTCTGGGACGGCCTGACCGACGCCGACGCGCAGCGGGTGGCCGAGCGCGTCGGGATCGAGATGATCCGATCCGCGTTCCTGCCCGAGTTCCGCGGCGAGGCGGTCGAGCGGATCACCGCCCGGGCCGACGACGCTCTCGCCGACCGCGCCTTCGATGACCGTGTGGCGGCCGGGCTGGCGCTGCACCGCGCGGCGCGCATCCTTGGGGGCCAGCCGTGACCACCTACGACCCACAACAGCCGTGGCTTTCTGAACCCCTGCCGCCATCCAAGGCCGAGGTCGCGGCCGCGGCCAAGGCCGCCAGATGGACCAACGCCGATGGCACCCCGATGACCTGGGCGCAGAAGGTCGCCCGCAACGCCGAGGATGTCGCCAGCTTCAAGGCGCAGCACCCCGACGCCAGCCCGGACGGGGCCGCCAAGGAGTGCAGCGTCAGCAAGGCAACGGCCGAGAAGATCTATGCCGGCATCAACGACGGCGATCGCAGCCCGGTGACCGGGATGCCGTGGAAGAACGCGGGCGCCGACCCTGCGGCGTACCGGCCCGCGCGCGCCAGGCCGGCCGACGTCGAGGCCGTCGACGAGCCCGGTGCGCCGGGCGCGCTGACCGCGGATTCGCCGGGCCAGACTGACCGGGTGGCGGCCGCGCTCGCAAAGGCACACGCGCACGAGGCGGTCATCAGCGACGCGGCCGAGGACACCACCGACGTTGAGGTCGAGCCGCAGGAGCCCGGACAGCCCGCGGTCGAGGCGCCGGCCGAGGACCTGCCCGAGCTGGCCGAGACCCTCGCGGCCATCGACCAGCTCGACACCGGCGCCGACGTCACCGTGCCGCTTGACGAGGCGGCCGCGGCGGAGCTCGACAGGCGGTTGCGCGAGCAAGCCGAGCACGCCTGGGCCAGCCTCGACCGGCTCGGTGAGCTCGTCGCCCAGGCCAAGGCCGGCCAGGTCTACCTGACCCTCGGGTTCAGGTCGTGGACCGGGTATCTGGCCGACGCGATCGGCGGTGCACGATGCGGCCGGATGCTGGATGTTGACGCCCGCCGGGCGTTCGTGGAGCTGCTCACCGTCGAGGGCGTGTCGACCCGCGCGGCGGCCGCAGCGCTCGGGTCATCGGAAGCGACCGTTCGGCGGGACCAGGCAGCCAACGATCAGGTGCGTCACGATGACGCACCTGACGAGGACGTCGAGGCGGCGCCCAGCACGGTCACCGGACTGGACGGCAAGGCCTACCCGAAGCCGCCGAAGAAGAAGACGGCGGCCGCGCCGGCGGTCAAGCCGAGCGCACCGGCCGACGAGCCGGTGATGAAACGCTGGTCTCTGATCTACCACTGGGACGGCAGCGCCGAGCTGTTGATCGACTTCCTGGCGCACGACTCGCTGAATATCCCGATCGGTGGCACGAGGCTGTCGCCGCGCATCACCGCCGATGTGGCCGAGGACATGGCGCGCCAGCTGCGCGACGGCCAGGCCGGGATCTCCAATCTGATCGATCGCCTCGCCAAGCGTGCGGGAGATAGCCGGCCATGAGCGCCGGCGTCACCGACCTCGACATTGACGGGCGCGGTTGATGCACGTTGGCCCATCCGCGGGTGGGCCTTCGCGTGTTCATCGAGCACGAAACCGATTGGAAGGGAACCGATGAGCGGCAAGAGCCGGCACAAGCCACCGCGACGCATGTCGCCGCTGGGCGGCCACACCACCCCACAACAGCAGGGAGCACTGATGAACAACAACACGGCTTACGCGGCCGCGGCCCAGAACAAAGCCTGGCGCTGGGTCCGCGGGCAGATGCTCGGGCCGAACCACCGTAGCGACGTCAGCCCCGACCACCCTGAATTCCTCCACAGCGTCGCAACCTGCCTGGCCGGCATGGTGGTCGGCGCGGTGGTGGCCCATGAGCGTGGCGACCGCCAGAAAGCCCTCGACAAGCTCGACAGGATCATCGCCGAGGATGACGATCCCGCCATCGCCGAGGCTGAGGAGATGATGCGGAGCCGGCAAGCCGACCCGCCGGCTCTCCCCGGCACGCTCGACGCCGCGGCCGAGGTCTTCCGCCGGCGCACAGAGGACGCGCGACGCCGATCGGGTGACCATCGGACGCTGGCGTGTGTGCGCATCGGTGAACTGGTCGAGCAGTTGGGCGACGATGCCCCGCGCACCGCGGCCGAGATGCTCGACCTCATCGATGCGTTGATGGTCGACCCGAGGAGCAGGCTGGCGTTCCCGTGCCCCGAGGTACCCCAGATTCCCAGCGACACAATCAGTTTCACGTGGGTCGAGGAGGACAAATGAGGCCGCAGATGAACTACAGCGACCACGCGCTCGACTGGAAGAAATACTGCTACGCCCACGGTGTGGACCGCCTCAACCGGATTCACGACATCGGCCGCACGTTCCGGGCGCACGTCGACGTCGAGGAGCTCGTCGAGAAGAATCCCGCCAGCGACGCCGTCGACGACCTGCAGTGGATTCACGAGAACCTCGGGGCGATGGAGCTCACGCTGTACTGGGCGACGTTCTTCGATCCCGACGCAACGCACGACTACCGCCGCTACCCCGACTACGGCGAGCGCGGTGTCCGCTACAGCGACCTCGACGACGAAGAGTTCCTCAACCACTACTCCGACGGGCGCCTCGTGTCGACGACGCTGCGGTGGGAAAACGGTTGGCACACACACATTTTCAACCCTGACCCGCGCCACCCCGACGACCGCCCCGGCCGGGTGTACCGGATCGAGGCATACTCGGGTTTTCGGGAGAACAGCCCGCGGCGGATCATCGTCACGGCCTCCGGTGTGGTCGATGTGTTCAGCAGCAGCAAGCGTCCGGGTCTGTTCGACGAGGACGACGACACCTGCGAAGGCAACGTCGGATGAAGTCCGTCGTGTTCGCCGGCGCCGCGGGCGACGAGCTTCGGTCGCTTCCCGTGGGCGCACGCCACGCCCTCGGCCGGCAGCTTCTCGATGTTCAGCGCGGCACCACACCGGCCGGGTCGAAGCCGATGAACAACATCGGGCCCGGTGTGCGGGAGCTTCGCGTCAGGACCGACGACACATGGTGGAGGCTTCTGTACGTCGTCACCGACGTGGTCGTGGTGTTGATCGTCTTCCGCAAGCAGTCCAACCGGACCCCGCAGGATGCCATCGAGACGGCGCGCCGGCGTTATCGTGAGTCATGCCGTACGACGCCACCCCAGATCTGATGGCACTGCGAGATCGGTCGGTGTTCTACGCGATCGAGGAGCCCGACGTCGCCGAGCTGCTGATGGTGAAGGTCGAGATGCTCGACGCGATCGCGGCCGCGGTCGACGAGCACGAGGGCGCCGTGAATGTCTCCCCCGAGCTCCTCGCCGAGCTTCTGGACACGTCGACCCCGCTCGATCGGTTCACGGTCGACGAGCTCATCGGGATCGGCCAGGCCGTCGGTGTGCGGGTGCACGTGTACAGCTGATATGTAGGCGTTGTTTGTCAATGGGCAGGTGAAAGCCGCCCCGGTTTGCGCCGGGGCGGCTTTCGTTTGATCGGTGTCAGTCGGTGCTGCGGCGGTCGTTGATCAACGACGGTTGGTGTCAGACTGATATACGCGGGTTGGCTACCGCAAGACGATGGTTCGGCGCGAACGGTGGCTGCTCTCTAGGGACGGGCGTCACCTCAACACTCAGTGAATGTTGTTGTGGCTCATAGCTGTAACGCAGATCCAGTTCGCCTACCTCGCCGTCGACCGGCTGGCTCCGATCAAGCTCGGTGATGACCTGTTAGTTCAGGGTGGCCAGTGACCAGCACCAGCCGGCGAGCTCGCGGGCGATGGCGACGTTGGCGACCACGTGGGGCTTCTTGCGTTCATTGAACCGGCACCACTGCTGATGCAGGCGCCGGTTCCCGGCATGCCCGCGCGCCTTGAGCGCCGGATCGACCTTGGCCCACCGGGCCCTCATCGTCGGCCCGGGATTGCGGTAGGCCGCCCGGTGGTGCCAGGCCGATTCGATCAACAAACGCCGGACGTGGGCGTTGCCGGCCTTGGTGATCGAGCCCTGCACTCGGCAAGCCCCCGACGAGTACTCGGTGGGGACCAGGCCGACGTAGGCGCCGATCGAGGACCCGGTGAAGCGCGTCCAGTCACCGATCTCCACCGTCAACGCCAGCCCGGTCAGCGCCGAGATTCCGCGTAAGCAGCCCAGCCGGTCGACCTGATCAGCCCAGCGCGGTGAGGCCGCGACCGCGACGATCTGCTCATCGAGGCGATCCCTGGCCGCGGTGGCGGTGAGCACCGCGTCGAAGTGATGATCGAAGGCCGCCGTCGTGTGGGAATCGTCGAATCGTTGCCGCCGCAGCCAGGTGTCGTGCACCCCGTTCCAGGCTTGCCCACCCGAGTACACCCGGCCCTGGCGCAGCAGCAGCTTGGACAACCGATGTCGAACTCGCATCAGATCGGCGCGGGCGTCCTCTCGGGCCCGGACCAGATCGCGCACCGCCTCCACGTCGACTTCGGGCACCGTGACTGCGGTGACCTCGCCCAACCGCAGCAGCCGTGTCAAATGCGCAGCATCGCGGGCATCGGTCTTGACCCGATCTCCAGAGGGCCGAATCAACTTCGACGGCGCGGCGACCACGCAATCGATCTCGGCAGCGGCCAACGCCCTGGCCAAACCGAAGCCGGTCGGCCCGGCCTCATAGGCCACTCGCACCGGGCCGCGCAGCCGGTGCAACCAATCCAGGATTTCGCCGTGATCGGGACACAACCGTGCCCGCTCGACTCGACCCGTCTGTTCATCAACGGCATGCGCAACCACCGAAAGCGCGTGCACGTCCAACCCGACACTCGTACCGTTGAAACTCACCGGAGGCCTCCTGATCTGCAACTGTGGCTCTACCGGAGCGAGTGTTCACCCGCCCCCGGCAACCCACGTCCGATTGCAGCCCGAGGCCTTCGGCCCCGAGTCAGCCCCCATACCGTCTAGCCCCGGCTTTCTCGGCCTTCCCTGATGGCCTGCGCGCGCACCTCGGGGGACATGGGCTGTATCGCGTCACGGGTGTGCCCGTTCAGAATCTGATGAGCGCCGGCGAGCGGCGCGTCAGCGTCCGGGCCGAGCAGCTCGCGGGCGAACTGGGCGCCCTTCTCGTCGTCTGGTGTGGTCATGGTGGTCTTCTTCCTGCGGGGGACTCAGATTCGACGGCAGCGCGCTTGCCAGCCGGGGAGCCCAGGCCGGCGACCGGCGGCCGGCCGCGGCGCACACGGTCGGCGTTGATCATCTCGCGTCGCTCCGCGGACGCATCGCCGTCGATCTCGACCACGTCGTCCTGGGTGACCCTCAAGGGAAGCCGTCGAACAGGAACGGGATCGCCGGGATGTCGACGTCGCCGATCCGGCGCTTGGAGAACCACGCCAGGATGATCGGCTCACCCTCGGCGATTCGCTTCTGCGCGAGGGCCTCGGCGTCGGCGGTCTCGTCGGGGTAGGCGTCGCTGTCGGGGTCGTCGCTGTACACCGAGTAGTCGCTCCCGTAGGCGACCGCGATGGTGGCGCGCTGTCGGTGGATGGCCCCATAGACGCCGGGGATGACGACGCAGTCGCCGCGGTCGACGGCGCCGGCGCGCGCCGCGGTGCCTGACTTGTTCGCCATCAGCCGGCGGTGCCGTTGGCCCGCGCCGCCCGGGCGAGGTTATGGGAGCGCCATCGTGTATTGGCGGCCTTGGCCTTCACGGGGTTGCGCACCGACTCCTCCAGCTGGATCTGGGACAGCAGCCGAGCCAGCACCGAGCGGTTCTGGCGCTTCTCGGCGACGGCGGGGTGCATCCGGGGCGGGCCGCCCGGTGTGGCCGGCTTGAACGTCAACCCCTCAGCCTCGATGCGGGCATCCAGTTCGGCGATCTCGTCGGAGATCTGGCGGATCTGCTCCAGCAGCCCTTCCTCGCGGGCGTCGGGCTCCAGGTTCTTGGCCGACATCTCCGACCGGATGAGGGCGACCAGGTCGTCGCCCGGGGTGGGTCCGTCGCTGACCTGCGGCGTCACCGTGGAACCACGAGGGCGGCCGCGTCCCGTCAACGGCTTGAGATTTAAACCGCGGAGGTCCTTGGAGACCGTGTTCTGGCTGACTCCGAGCTCGGCCGCGAGCTGCTGCTGAGTGGCCGACGGGTTGTCGGCGAGCATCCGGGCGATCTCGGCTCTGCGCTGCTCAGCGCTGGTATTGCTCATGGTCTTCATCATCGCACGGGCGACGTCGGCGGCCGCGGATCATCACCGCGGCGCCAGTGTGGCCGGTTCCGGCCCGGTTCCAGCCCGGTAAGCCCCTGACCAGCACTAATGGTGGGTGCAGTTCAGACTTCGGGATCTGCAGTCTCGGCCGCGGCCGCCGGAACGGTAGCCACGGGGTCTACCCCCATCCCCCTACCAGCAACAATGCGGTGATGGGGTGGTTGCTGGACGGTGACGGTCGGGCTCTCCTGTGGGCGTCGCGGGGTGGTCGGGCGCTGCTGTGACCGGATGGTCCTGTGCCTGCTCGGGGGTGGTCGATGGTCGGCCTGCTGGGATGGTCTGTGCCGGGGGAGCCTCCCCCGACGGGGGTGGTTCACTGACGACCACCCTGGATGGTGAACCGTGGGGGTGGTGGCTGCCGGGATGGTGCCCCGGCCGTTGGGGTGGTTGAGCCAGTACCTCTCAGTGCCGTAAGCAATCCGGGCGCGTGGTTCCCCCGAAGCAATCCGGGCGAGATGACATCGGTGGGTTCGGGTCCCCCCTAAGTAATGCCGGCCCGGGAAGATGGTCACCTGTTCGTGTGGCGCGTTCTCGCGTCTCGTGTGGGCGTTCGTGATGGATGGCCCTCGTTGAGGTCGAGCGTGGCTGTGCGGGGCAGCCAGGACCCAAGAGGGGGGACTGCTAAGGGTGGGCCGGCCGGGAAGATGGTCGTGTGATCCACTGCGTCATGGTCGCTGCATCGAGGGCGATCAGTAGCGCCGGCGCCGTAGTAGTGACGATGGTCGTGATCACCGGGTTGCCCTCATCGCCTGGTTGCCTTCCTTGCCGGCCTTGCGGGCCGAGCACGGGCCGCACGCTGCTTGGCAGTTGGCGTCGGTGTCGGGGCCTCCGAGGCCGAGGGCCACGATGTGGTCGCAGATGGTGGCGACGCCGCGGCAGCAGCCGGGGTAGCCGATGCGGCAGCGGTAGCCATCTCGTTGGAGCACGCGCAGCCGGCGCGCGCGGTGATCCTTGGTGGTCGTGCGCGGATTGCCGCCACCCTGAGACCAGGGTTGGCGCCGATGCTCGGGACAGCGGGTTACGCCGTGCGGAACAGCGGTGCTGCAGCCCACGGCCGAGCATGACTTCGGAGCACGCGGCGCCATCAGCGGCCGCCCGTGTGGGAGGCGATCATCAGCCCGAGGAAGCCGAGGGATAACAGCACGCTGGGGAGCATCACCGAAGCGGCGAGAATGTGCATCAGCACGCCTGCCGGTAGACAGCCAGGCGCAGGGTGCAGCCGCTCCGCACCACTGAGTGGCAGCGGTGATGGCCATCCAGAAGGACGCCGTTCTGGGAGAACATGATCGGCCTGCGTCCCTCGTCGGACCAGCCGCCGGATGCCATCACGTCGGAGTAGCGGTCCACCACGCCGGGGATCAAGTCATTGGGCGGACGCGACGCGTGGTCAGTGATCCAATGGGTTGCGATCTCGGGCGTCAGCGTGAAGCGGTGGACACCGATCTGACCCAGGTACAGCGGCCAGATCACGGGGATGTCGTCGAGGCACTGGCACAGAGTGACGGTCGCGGTCACGGTGTCCCCACCTCGGCCGGGTTTCCAGCGGTTGGAAATTCCGCCACCGAATCCTGTTGCTGCTGTTGATTTTTCAGATTCGCCGCCAGGACGCTGTCACGCAGCCGAGGAGGCAGAGACGGCGTCCAGTCCGATCGGTTATTACGTCGAGGCATCATCTGGCCTCCATGCCGGCTTCGGTGGTGTCGCGCCGGAACCGTTTTACGGACACGACACCACCGAAGGGCCACCACCGAGGGGACAACGCCTCGGGGGCTTGGGTGCCGACCAGGCGCGGCGCAGGCCCCGAAAATGCCACCGCGCCCGAGAAGATACGGCGACGACCCTGCAGCAGGCACGCCTGGTCGGCTGATCGACGGCAAGGAACAGACCGCGTGGCCGCAAAGGAAGCCATCTCTGTTCCCCTTCCAGAAGCGAATCCACCAGGCAGCCGCCCCGGTGGACCTGGACACCGTCGAACATCATGTGGCCGGCGAGGAGAACGCCGGAGCGCGCTTCGACACCCTCTCGGCGGTGTCGGCACGGCCGCGCTGGGCCCGCTGTTGTCGGCGCCAACGTGCAGCTAGCTCGTATCTCACGCGGGCTGCGACCGTGGCGACTGCGCTGTTGATGATCGGCCGTGGCGACTGCGCTGTTGATGATCGACTCATCGAGGACCGTCGGCAGGTCCACAGAACAGCGGAGACGGAACGTGTCGGCCATCGTCGTCAGTCGAGGTACGGGGAGATGTCGACCAACCGCGGCACCGGGGTGTTCTGGGCGCAGCTGCGAAGCACCGTCTTCGCGTTGGCCTGGGTGATGGCCAACCCCTTAGCGGCCTTGTCGCGCGCGGCGACCTTGGCGGCCAAGCCGGGCACGAGCTTGGCGGCCGCGGCGTCGACCGCGGCATCCACCCAGTCGGCCGGCGCGCGCTGGGCGGCGAGCAGGCTGGGCAGCTCGCTGGCGATCGCGGCCAGCTCGGCCGGTGTCTGTGCGGCGTCGATCAGATGCTGGGCGGTAGACACCACGCGGGGGCCTTGGACGGCGCCGATCTCACGCTCGGCCCTGCGGGTGATCGCGGCCGCCGCCAAAAGACTGTTGGTGTCGGAGGTGTCGATCCGCACCGCGGCGGCCCTGGTGTCGGCGACGTCGGCATCGAGGGTCTCGAAACGATCGCGGACCCCGTCGACCGCGGCGGGGATGGCCCTCGTCGCGTCGGTGGTGGAGGTGTCGCCGGCGTGGAGTTTGAGGTCGCCCATCGGGACGCCGGCCGGGATGCCCTTCCGGTGTGCCTCATGGCCGCCGGCGGCGTGCTTGATGACCTGGTCGGCGCGGACGACCACGTCGGAGCTCAGCTGGGATGCCGGCACCACCTGCTCGATCCTCGGTGTGTGTGCGGCCGGCATGGTCGCGGGGGCGTATCCGGCCCCGGGCGGCCAGGGGGTGTCGTCAATGGTTGTCACAGGATCTGCTCCTCGGGTATGCGGTGAACCTCAACCATACTTCCGGTATGTGCGATTACCTATGCCAGAGCGGCGTTTTCGCGCTGTGAATTCGTCCCCGCACATGACGAAGCCGGCGCCTCTCGGTGACGGCGCCGGCTTCGTTTGGGTGCTACTAGCTGGCGATCTCGTCCCGCGGGTCGAGGTCGATCTCACCCCAGACGGCGTCGGAGACGGGGCCCATCAGGGAGCGCACCTTTTCGATGTCGACGTCGTCGTGGCCGAGGCAGGCGTACAGCAACTCCTTGGCAACCTCGGTGATCATCAGCAGGCCGCGATCGGTGAGGCCGGGGTTGTTGAGAGCGGCGTACAACTCGCCGATCGTCGTGCGGTCACGAGACGCGTAGAACGTCGTGGTGTCGATCTGGTCGTCGAACATATTTCTGCTCCTAACGAGCGGTGTTGGTTTTCCTGTCCGCGATGTTCGCGGGAGGTGTGTGGGGGCCGCGGCCCGGCTACACGCCGACCCGGGCGTGGGGCGGCAGGTTCGGGACCACCGAGACCCCGAACGGCAGTTCTCCTTGGAGCCCGCCGATCCAGAACGCCAGGTCACCGGAGGTGAACCCGATGAGGTCTGGGTCGGCGGCCGGGCCGGTCGTCGGGGTGACGCGCGACCAGATCGGAGACCCGTCCGAGTAGACCTCCTCGACGTCGATGGTCCCGCCCTCGCTCATTGGGTCCATCGCGTAGCTGTACACGCCCTGGGCGACGCTGAGCAGGCGTGACTGGAGGGTGTGCAGCTCCGCCTCGGTGATCCGGCCGGCCTTGGCCAACGCCGCCAGCTGCAGCGAGGCCTCCCAGAGGTCGACGATGGTGTGGGCCCAGGTCCATTTGGCGTGGTCGGACTCGCCGCGCCATGCCTCGACGTCGTCGGTGGATGTGGTGGTGTTGGTGCTCATATTTTCGTTACCTCTCTCTGCCGCCGATTTGACGGAAGTCTTTGGGGCACTACGTGATTGGGTCGTCGATCGGTGGTCGGTGTCGGTACTTGCCTGACCGGGCCCGCGTTAGGCGCCTACCGGCGGCGCGCTCCAGGTCGCGGATCGCTGCACGCCACCCGTAGCGACCGCGGGGCGTCGCGGAGACAAACACGACGGCGCCGGTCTCTGTGTGGCGTAGGCGTTTATGTCCACTGCCGCAGGTACCGTCCTCGACGTATCCGAGCTGGCGGGCCGCCCGCCGAAAATCCCAGCGCTCAGACATCGGACTGCTCGATGCGGTCGAGCTCGGCGGCGAGTTCAGCGGCGACATAGGCGGTGACACGGTCGGTGTCGACGGTGCCGGCCGTGGTGAACCTGTCCTCCAGGAAGTTGAGCGCGATGTTCTGCAGCGCCCCGTAGATGCAGCCCCGGCATCCGCCAGCGGACTTGACCTCGTCGTCGACTCGTTCGAGAGCGTCGACATCATCAGACGCGAACGCCAGCAGCTCGCGCAAGGCCCACACCGTGGATTGGTCGGTCATCGGATCTCCACCACGATGTAGCCGGCGCGGTCGTAGGGCGACTGGTCATCATGGCAGTGCGCGACACGGTGACCGTCACCCGAGCCGGGAGGGCAGGTGCAGATGCCAGAGAGGCCGTTGAACCGGCAGTTGGTGCGCGGATCGTGCCGGCCGTGGTAGTGCTCGCGGCCGCAATGAGCGCACCACACGTCGATCTGGGTGCCGTGGTCGGATTGGCGGCCGAGCAGGACCGGCCGTTTGCATTCGACACACCAGCCGCCAAGGACAGTGACGTCGTCGATCGTGGTGCGGCAGTGCGGGCAGGTGACCGTGTGCTCGGCCAGGTCGATCCCGAGGTGCTGGAGACAGGCTTCGCCTCGATACGCGACCTGCCTGGAGCACGGGGTGCCTTTGGCTGTGGGGCGACTGCAGCGGCCGCCAGGCTGTTCGGGGTCGGATCGCTCCTTGGGTTTCGTGAGTACGAACCATGCGGCGGCGCGGGTGGCGGAGGAGGTTCGGTGATCCAGTAGGCCGCGGCAGGCGTTGACGCAGTCCGGGTGGAACTTGGCGTGCAGCCGGCGGCCGCGGTCATCCGTTGAGAACAGGCACGTGCCGCAGACCAGGTGCCTGGTCTCGGTGATGAAGTGGCCGGCCTGCTTTCCCAGGCGGCGGCCGCACCCATCGCAGTGGAGTGCCGGTGCTGGGCCGCTCCCCCACGGCCATTGACCGCTCATCGCAGACCCGCAAGGACGATCAGCGGGAGCGCGGCGGCGGCGTCGTAGTCATCCTGCTTCTGGCCCGTGACAGCGAGGGCATCGCGGATGGCGGCGTCGGACAGCGTGCGTAACCGTGCCAGGTCGCAGGTGTCACCCTGGCGGGCGTGATACAGGGCCTCGGCGAGGAGCCACGACCACACGTCGTAATCGGGATTGCGGGTGGCGCGGCCATCCAGCCCCGCGATGTACATATCAGGCCGTGGCACGCTCCGATAGCCCGTGACCCTCCACCGCGGGCAATACCCGTCGGCCATGATCTCGTTGCGTTCAGTCTCCAGGCACCAACTCAGCCGATGTGAACCGTATTCGCCGACAACGAATGCGATTGGGCCGTTGAGGTTTCCAGCAGACCTCATCCGTTCGTGGACAAGTAGGTGCCCGAACGTCTCGTGCACATCATCGCCGCCCTGCATCCAATGCGGCGGTTTGATCCACGACCGGACGAGCGCTCCATCCTTGCGGGACTTCCCGACGAGGTGGATCCAGGTCTCGCTGTCGGTCTTGTCGCGCACCCGTCCGAACGGTTCGATGTCAGCGAACGGCACGTGATCCAGCTGCCGGTAGACCGACATCGTGACTTGGCGGTTCCCGACCTGGAGCACACGCACCTCGGCGGTGAGCGTCTTAACGGTGGCGGTGGCTGATCCGTTGGTGGTGGTCACCGCAGTTCCTCTCGGCTGTATGCCTTCTCGTGGGCGGTGCACCACTCGCAGAGGCCGGTGTCGTGGCGGGCCCGGAACTGGCTTGTCGTGTCGCGTTGGCAGACCGGGCCGGTGCAGATCGTCTTCGAGTAGATGTCGTCGACGCTGAGGGAACCTGGCGGTGGGACGGTGAGGGTGTCTGACCAGATTTGGTGGCATCGTTCGCAGCGCGGCCGGCCGGCCGAGTAGGGCGCGACGAGGCAATCGATGCAGAGCCCCTTCCGGTACGCCGCGTTGCCCTCTGGGGTGGTGGGCTTGACGGTCATGTTGAACCCTTCTGGTTTGTGTCGCCGCAGGGCGGCGGCAGATCTGATGGCGAGGTCGCGCCACCACGAGCGTTGAAGTGCGCGCACCACTTCGATCGGGTACTGCGGCGCCGTCACGTAGAGGTGCTCGGCGGTGGCGGCGATCGCGCGCGCCTCACGCTTCGTCATTGTTGCGCTCACGCTGAATCCTCCTGTGGCAGTGGTGATCTCGAATTCTGGGTGCGATCCTGAATGCAAGTGAGACACAGCCGCCTGCCGTCAGGCCGGATCTGCACGTTGTCGGGCGTCAGACTGTGGCCGCGTGCGCAGCGTTTACGCCGAACTTCGTTGCGGCGCGCATCCTCGGAGTTGTCGGCGTAGGAGCCGTAACTCAAACTGCCAATCCAGCTGTCGGACTTGTCGTCGGCCGCGTGGCGCACGA
The DNA here is from genome assembly GCA_963716465.1 of uncultured Actinomycetota bacterium. Classification (GTDB taxonomy): domain Bacteria; phylum Actinomycetota; class Actinomycetes; order Mycobacteriales; family Mycobacteriaceae; genus Mycobacterium. The sequence goes on along the minus strand of CAVQTS010000025.1, from coordinate 12,526 downwards.
GCTGCCCGGGTGGACGCGGGCCCAAGAACGCCGCGGCGACGACCTGGTGAACGCGGACGGTGCGGCCGGCCAGCGTGGCCGACGGGTAGCCGGCGCTGTCGCGCGGCGTCGACAGGATCTTGTCCTTGACCGTGTAGCGCTTGCCGTCGCTGCGGGTGGCCGTACGGGCCAAGCTGCGGATGCGGCCGAAGCTGGAGACGAGGTAGGCATCCTCAAGTCCGACGGCGGGCAGCCAGTACTCGGTCAGGTCGAGCCGTCCGGGCTCGGGTAGCCCGTGGGCGCGGAATGTCGCCAGCACCATCTCGCACCGGGGGCAGACGTGGTGCAGCGCGTGGGTGACGTCGAGGGCCTGCAGGCACAGCCGGCACGTTGGTGGTTGGTGATACCGGAAGCAGGCCTCGCACCACACCTTGGTCCCAGTCATGGCGCACCGCCATTTCGCCGAGGGTGCCGCGATTGCCGCAGTTGCCGCAGAACCACGTCACGACCGCCTTTGTGCGGCATATGCGGCATTAGCGGCACTGGGGTGAAGTTTGAAAACCGGCGAGGGTGGGCGACCGCCGCCGGTCTTCCTGGGCTGCTCCCGCGGAATCAGATACCCGTGCTCGACGAGGCGGTGCAGCGCCGGCATCATGGCCGCCATGTTGGAGAACCGGGACCTGTTGCAGCCGCTGAACATGTCGCGCTCGGACACCATCTCGACGTCGAGCGCCACGATGCGGTCCAGCAGATAGACCGCATCGGCGGCCTCGGGGTCGGCGCCCATCGCGGTGAACACGTTGATGGCCGCGGCCTTGAAGTATCGGCCGATCCGCTCGGCCTTCTTGATCGTCTCCAGCTGGACCGGGTAGCTGTGGCCGACCTCGCCGTGCTCGCCGAGGTGCAGCAGGCCGGCGATGCGGACCACCGCGCCGACGTACTTGCCGCCCCACTCGGTCAGGGTCGGCGGCGACGCCAGTTCACCCTCGCCGGCGAGGGTGGGCTCGACGGCGTCCTGGATCTTGCGCACGTGCGCCTCGGCCAGGTCGTCGAGCATCAGCACCGCGGGATCGCCACTCCAGCCGGCCATGTCGGACGCCAGCTTCTTGATCCAATGGCTGTACTGGGCTTCGGTGTTCTCACTGACGGGGACCGCGGTGCTCAGTCGGAATCCGACCTTCGAAACGGGGGTGGCGTACAGGAATCGGGCCAACAGTCCCCGGCCGACGAAGTCGCGGTTGGCCGCGATGGCTTCAATGATCCGCGGCTGGACCATCAGGCCCATCGTCAGAGCCGGGGACGGGATGTACTGGGCCGGCCGGCCTTGGCGGTCGACCCGGATCCGGTCTCCGCTATGGCCTTTGAGGAACACGTCGAGGTTGACGGTCTTGGCGTAGCGGCCGGCGATGGTGTCGAAGATCCCGCCTTCGGCCGAGACGATGGCGATGCGGCCGCCGTGGTCGGCGAGCAGCGACGCGGTGGCTTCGGGGGTGACATCGTCGGCCAGCAGCCGCGGGATCACCGGGACCTGGATTCCCCGCATGGCCGCCTTGGCGTCCTTGGCTGCCTTGGCGGCGTCGGCCGCGGCCCGCTTGTCCTTGTCGGTGGCCTCCGGCTTGGCCGCCTTGGCGGCCGCGTTGACCGCGGCCTTGTTGAGCTGGTCGATGGTCTTCTTGGCCATCTCCAGCTCGTCCTGCAGCGTCAGGCGCTCGACCTCGCCGGCGAAGGACATCGCGGCCTCGGCGTCGTGCAGCGGCGCCACCATCGACTCCTGGACCGCGGACTTGCGCTCGGCGGGGCGGGCGATCGTGCAGCTGTACAGGCACAGCGGTTCGCGCCAGCCGGGACGGATCTGGATCTTGGCGTGGCCACCGATGCAGGTGGCCAGCACCGTCAGCGCCGACGTCGCGGCCATCGCCGGATCGGTCTGGGTGAATTCGGCCAGCTCGGCGACCTTCTGGGCGATCACGTCGGGCAGGGCATCGACCGGGAACGATGGCATGTCGACCGCGGTGACGGTCAACGGAATCGGTTCGTCCTCGGTGGCGGGCGCCCACCAGTCGACGGGCACCAGTTCGTCGAGGGTGTAGCCGGCGGTGAGGTGCTCGACGACGTCGGCCTTGTCGATGTCGACGGCAGCCTGGACGACAGTCAGTGATGCCGCGACCGGAGCGAGCGCCTCGGCGGCCGTAGTCGCCCACGTGCATCCCGCTGTGTCGCGGTCGGCGATGATCCTGACGTTGCGCCCCACGAGCGGGGTCCAGTCGCTCTTGCGCTGGGATCCGCCGGTAGCGACGGCGGCGGCGCCTTCGGCGTGGATCGCCTCCGCGGCCTTCTCCCCTTCGCAGACGTAGACGAGGTCGGCATCGCCGATGAGCTCGGCGCCGAACAGTGAATGATCCTCGGAGTTTTCCTGCCAGAACTTCTTGCTGCCGTCACCGTTGACCTTGCGGTGGTTGACCCGGCCGCCGGGGTAGCGGTAGTCGGCACGCGGCCTGAACACGTTGCGCATTCCGTCGTCGTCGAACAGGTCGCGTTCGGTGAGACCGAGGGCGCCGAGGATGTCGAGGTGGGTGCAGCCGGCGCTGCGGCACGTGATGACGACACCCTTGCCGTCGCGCCTCGGATCGATCCCCAGCGAGGGGTTGTGGTCGTCGTGGGCGGGGCACTGCGCCACCGCCTTGCTGTCGCCGGTCTCTTTGACGTGGCTGCCGTGATCCCGCAGGGCGTCGACGATGACGTCGTATGCGGTTCTCGTGATCACGCCGCCACCGCCGCGGAATCGACGTCGCGTCCCCTGCCGGCGGTAGACTGGCCTGAAGCCAGCTTTGAGGCCGTTAGCAGGGTTCGGGCTGTGTGATGGGTGGTGAAGGCGCCGGCGGTGTGATGGCCGCCGGCCCGCCACCCGGGCGGGCCGCCCATCAGGCCGACCCGGCGGGCTGCAGTAGCGCGACGATGCGGCCGACTTGATCTTCGGTCAGAGGCGGAGCGTTCTTGAGCACGCGCTCGACGTGCTCGGCGAGCACCTCAGCGGCCAGGTCACGGCGCGCTTCGACCAGGTCAGGATGACCGGGTGGGCGGACGTAGTTCAGGACCGAATTTCGGGCACGAAGGCGGGCAACAGTTTTCGACGGCTTTCCGGCCATCTTGGTCCTCCAGGCAGGGGTGAATCACCCTCTGCGAGAGGCTCCTCCAGACCACTTTCCGACTTACGTTGTCGGATTGGCTACCGACGGTTGCGTGTGCTGGCGTTCCTCACTCTACCCTCTAGACCGACAAGAGGGATGCGGTGCCGGTCAGCCAGCGCCAGCGTGTCCAAAATAGGGTGAAGCTTGTCCGCCGGCGCCTGCGTGAGGTGGCGTCTGCACGTTGCGCAGCGGGGCTTGTAAAACAGTTGCGTCACGCCGCCGACCTTCACGAATCGGGCGGTGCGAGAGCGTTTCAGAGGCCGGCCGAGCATGCCGACCTCGCCGGCCAGCGCGGCCCTGGCGTCATCGTCGACGAGCTCCCAGTCGTCGCTGCCGGCGGTGAGGATGAAGGCGTCTACGAAGGCAGGCCAATGCGAGTCGTCGTCGCACCAGATCTCCAGCACGTAGGGCTCATCGAGGTCCAGTCTCTCTCGAAGCTCCTCGATGCCGTGCCGAATCATGCTGTCTTCCAATCGATCTGGATGTACTCGGGATGGAAGCCCTTACTGCCCCGCGGGGACGGCAGCACGGTGACCGTCATCAACTCCTCGATGATCTTGCTGCGTTTGTCGGGCGTGGTCTGCCCCCAGCGTTCGGCGATCGTCTCCCGGTCGGCGGTCACCTCAGCCGAAGTGCGGCCGGCGAGCAGCTCGACCGCGGGACTGACGAGCACCGCGTCGGCCAGCTCGCTGTCCAGTTGACGCATCCTCTCGTGCAGGTCAGTGCTGCCGCGGCGCAGCTGCGAGGCGTCGATGTCGTTGTCGTTGAACAGCACGGTGAGCTCGTCGAGCTTGGTCTGCAGCGCGATGCGGCGAGCCTGCAGGGCGCCGACGTCCACCTCGGCGCCGGGGCGTAGATGCAGGGCCACGTCCGACTGTGACAGGCGGCCGATCACCAGCGCGCTGATGTAGTCGTCGACGGGGTCGGCGACCCTGGTCACGCACGACGCGCGCCCGCACACGTAGGTGCGCGCGCGGCCGCGGCCGCTGGTGGACTTCATCGGCGTACGGCACACGCCGCACAGATACACGCTGCTGCCCTGGTATTTACGCTCGAAGCCGGTGTGCACCACACGCTTCGGGTCGGACAGATAGCGGACGAGGCCATAGTGGGTGGCCTCGTCGATCAACGCCTCCCAGTCGCCCGGACCGACGACCTTGCCCTGGTGCACTTTCAAGCCGGCGTAGCGGGGCTTCATCAGGGTCCTGCGGACCTGCGGGGTGCCCCAGGTGCCGCCGGTGGAGGTGGTCAAACCTTGCGCGTTCCACTCCATGCTGACCTTGCGGAGGGACTTGCCGGCGAGGACGTCGCGCACCGCGGTGCGGAAGGCGGTGGCCTCAGGCTCGCAAGGTATGCCGTGCTGGGTGTACCCGAACGGCCGCCGCCCGGTCTGCCACCGACCCGACTGGGCTTTCTGGATGTAGGCGCGGACCTGTCGCTCGGCTTTGTGCTCGGACTCCTGCCGGCTGACGGAGCCCAGGATGCGCGCGAGCATCTTGCCGGTGGCGTTGCCCAGGTCGAGGTCGCCGCCGTTGACGGTGCGGATCTGAACGCCGGCGGTGTCGCAGGCGTCGATCAGCCGCTCCAGGTCTTTCATCGAGCGGTACAGCCTGTCGGGGTGCCAGGCGATCAAGGCGCCGAAGGTGCGGGCCTTCATGTCGGCGACCATCTTCTCGAAGCCGGGGCGGCGCCGGCCGCTGTAGGCGCTGCAGTCATTGTCGTCGTAGGTGGCGACGACGTCGTAGCCGAGACGCTGCGCGAGGGCTTCGCAGTCTTCGAGCTGGCGGGTGACGCCGAGTCCTTCGCCGGTCTGGTCTGCAGAGATACGTACGTAGATCGCTGACTTCACGCCCACGACTGTATCATTTATTGGTACATCAACCCCGCCATCTTGCTCTTGAACGTCGACGTGGTCTCCAGTGACTCCACCACCCGCACGAACAGCGGTGCGGCGTAGCTGGGCAGGTTGGCGTAGGCCGTCTCGGCGAGCGCCTTGCCGTCGAACTCGACGCCGTCGCGCAGCTTGACCGCCGCCATCCCGGCCCGGCCGCCGGTGTCGGGCACCTCGACGCCGAAGACCGTCGACTCCTCGATGTTCTTGTCCTCGGCCAGCGCGGCCTCGACCTGGGTGGTGGCGACGTTCTCGCCCTTCCACCGGAACGTGTCGCCGAGCCGGTCGGAGAACGCCGCATGACCCATGCCCTGCGGGCTCATCACGTCGCCGGTGTTGAACCACACGTCGCCCTCTTTGAAGGCGTTGCGCACCAACTTCTTCTCGCTGGCTTCCTTGTCGGTGTAGCCGTCGAACGGTGACAGTTTGCTCACCGGGCTAATCAGCAGGCCCGGCTGACCTGACGGCACCTTGCGCACCCGGCCGCTCTCGTCGCGCACCGGCTCGCCGGTCTCCGGGTCGTACTCGACGTAGGCCAGCGGCAGCGGGCTGATGCCGGTCGTCCTGGGAATGTTGAAGACGTTGATGAACGCGGTATTGCCCTCGCTGGCGGCGTAGAACTCGGCCACCCGGCCGATGCCGAAGCGACGGGTGAACTCGTCCCAGATCTCCGGTCGCAGCCCGTTGCCGGCGATCACCCGGACCTTGTGGGCGCGGTCGGTGTCCTTGGGCGGCTGGTTGAGCAGATAGCGGCACACCTCGCCGATGTAGATGAAGGCGGTGGCCTCCATCTGGATCACCTCGTCCCAGAACTTCGACGCCGAGAACGACTTGCCGAGCGCGAGTGTGCCACCGGCGTTGATCACCGACGAGACCGCGACCGTCAGCGCGTTGTTGTGGTAGAGCGGCAGCGGGCAATACAGGGTGTCGTTACCCTTCAGCCGTAAGCCAAGTCCGCCGAAGGCGCCCAGCGCCCGCAGCCAGCGGTGGTGGGTCATGACGCTGGCCTTCGGATGGCCGGTGGTGCCCGAGGTGAAGATGTAGAACGCGGTGTCGCGGGCCTGCACCTCCGACGCCGACTTCGGGTTGCCGGCGGGCTTGCCGACGGCGTCGCGCTCCATGTCCTCGAGGGTCATCAGGCTCGGGCCCGATGTCGCCGACCCAGCGGCTCCGGCCACCTGGGCGCCGCACTCGGTGATCGGGTCGACGAGATCGGACTCGGCGACCAGGACCTTGGCGTCGAGCAGACCGATGCTGTGCGACAACACATCTCCGCGCTGGTGATAGTTGAGCATGCCGGCGACCGCCCCGCACTTGACGGCGGCGAGCATCATCAGCACGGCGTTGGGCGAGTTGCGCAGCATGATGCCGACCACGTCGCCGCGCCGAACGCCCTTGTCCGCCAACACCGCCGCGTAGCGGTTGGCCGTCTCGTTGGCTTCGCGGTAGGTGACCTTCTGGTCGCCGAACCGGATGAAGACCCGGTCGCGGTAGCGCGCGGCCCGGTCCTGGAACACCTTGCCGATCGAGGTCTTGGTGGTCGGCAGCGCCAGGAAACCGGTCAGCGCGCCGCGCACGATCACCGGCGCGTCCATCACCACGGAGGGCAGCCGTGCCGCCAGGTCGAGCAGACCGACCGAATGCCGGGCGCCCTGCGAACCCCGGTCGTCACTGGCCATCGGCGCTACCTCTCGTCTTCGGGATGGGACAGGCCAGCCTAACCGGGGGCCGCGCAGAACTGGATCGCCGTTTCGACGTCGTCGGCGACCACCAGCCGGTCCAGGGCGGCCGATGCGACGTAGCCCGTGTCGACAAGAGAGGCGAGCCAGGTGCGCAGTCCGTCATAGTGGCCGGCGGGGTCGAGCAGCACCACCGGCTTGTCATGCATACCCAGGTACCCCGAGGTCCAGGTTTCGAAAAGTTCTTCCAGCGTGCCGATTCCGCCGGGAAGCGCCAGGAATGCGTCGCCGCGCTCTTCCATGATCTGCTTGCGCTGCCTCATGGTGTCGGTGACGATCAGCTCGTCGGCGTCGACGTCGGCCAGCTCACGATGCACCAGCGCCTTGGGGATGACGCCCACCGTGTCGCCGCCGCGGGCGCGCGCTCCACCGGCCACCGCTCCCATCGCCGAGACGTTGCCGCCCCCGGACACCAGCGTCCACCCGCGGTCGGCGATCGCCTCGCCGACGCGGCGAGCCAGGTCGAGCAGTTCGGGATGCCGCGGGCTCGATGCGCAGTAGACGCACACCGCCCACTCGTCGCGGGGATCTGGTTGTGGCTGCACTCAGAGAAACCTAGCGCAGCCGATTTGCCGCTATTGCCCTGCCGGTGCGGGCGGGGGAAATAAAGTCCGGGCTATGCCGATTCGGTGGCCAACGGTGCCGCGCCAGCCGTCCGTGGACCGCGCGATCGAAGAACTCGACGGACACGGCGGGGTCGCTCTGCTCGGCGCGGACGGCGTCGGCAAGACGACATTGGCTCGGCAGATCGCCGAGCGGCTCGGCGAGAAGAGCCCGGTGCGGGTGGTCGGTACCGCCACGCGGGCCTGCGTGCCGTTCGGGGCGTTCGGCTCGCTGGTGCAGATCGCCGACGTGGGCAAGCCCGCGGCCCTGATCCGATCGGCGTTGGATCCCTTCTGGCCCAAGCAGACACGCTGTGATCGTCGTTGACGATGCCCATCTGCTCGACCCGCTGTCGGCGACTCTGGTCTACCAGTTGGCCCAGCAGTCCGGCGTGCGGCTGATCGTGACCGCACGCTCGACGTCACCGCTGCCCGGGGCAGTGGCCGCGCTGTGGGAGGACGGGCTTGTCGGCCGGATGGACGTGGAACCGATGAGTGGGGAGGACACCGCCGCCGTTCTGGCCGCCCTGCCCGAACCGATCACCGACGTCCAGTTGTACCGGCGCAGCGCCGGCAATCCGCTGCATCTGCGGCTGCTGGTCGAATCGGCCGGCTGTCTGACCGCTCGTTGACGGCGCTGCTCGACGACCGGCTGGGCGGCCTGGCGGCACCGGTGCGCGAGGTGCCGGGCTACCTGGCCGTGCAGGAGCCGTTGTCGCGGACCGACCTGTCGGCTCGACCAGCGAGGCGGCCGTCGAGCAGGCCGAGGGGGCCGGCGTTGTTCAGGAGCTGGGCGCCGAGGTCTACGGCGGCCACCCGCTGCTGGTGGAGCGGGTGGTGGTGGCCAGACCCCACCGACGGGCGTCGGCGGCGCACCGAGATCGCCAACCTGCTGGCCGCCCGTCCGGCCGCCATCTCGGCGACCGGCTGGGCCGGGCACTGCTGGCCCTGGACAGCGACGCGCCGGATTCCGTCGACGACGTGGTGGCGGCCGCCCAGGAGGCTCTGCGGCTGGGCGATCTGGTGCTGGGTGAACGGCTGGCGTCCTCGGCGCTGCAGCGCACCGGCGTTTCGACGCGCGGCTGGCGCTGAGTTACGCGCTGGCCTGGCAGGGCCGCGGCCGGGAGGCCGACTCGGTGCTGGCCGCCGTCGATGCCGGCGCGCTGTCCGAGGATCAGGTGATGGCGTGGGCGCTGCCGCGGGCGGCCAACCAGTTCTGGATGCTCTCGGAGCCCGAGCGCGCTACCGCATTCCTGCAGAACACCCGCAAGCGAGTGAGTACGACCGCGGCCCGACTGACCCTGGACGCCCTGTGGGCCACCTTCGCGATGAACGCGGGCAACGTCGCCCGGGCGGTCGAGATCGCCACCGAGGTGCTGGCCGCCCCCGAAGCCGAGGACATGGCGGTGGCCTGGGCGGCCAGCGCGGCGGCGCTGTCCTCGGCGCGGATGGGGCGGTTCGACGAGGTCGAGCCGCTGGCGGACCGGGCGGTCGGCGCCGAGCACCCGGGTCTGCTGCGGTTCACCGTCGGGCTGGCGCAGACCACGACGCTGCTGATGTCGGGACAGGCCGATGCGGCCGAGCAGGTCGCGCGGCAGTTCACCGACTTCGCCGAGCTGGCCCAGCCGGGCCGCGCGATCGGCGAGGTGTTGCTGGCCGGGGTGCTGCTGGCCAAGGGTGATCCGGGCGCGGCCGCCCAGTTGCTGGGTCCGGCGGCGGCGACGCTGGAGCTGACCGGCTATTCGTGGGGGCCGCTGTCGCTGATGTATCTGGCGACCGCGCTCTCGCAGCAGGGCAAGATCGCCGAGGCGTCAATGACGTTGAGCCGTGCGGAGTCTCGGCACGGGACCAAGTCGGCGTTGTTCACCCCCGAACTCGGAGTGGCCCGGGCGTGGCGGCTGGCCATGCTGGCACGAGCACGGCGCCGTGGCGGCGGCGCGGGATGCGGCGCGGGCGGCCGAACGCAGCGGTCAGGCGGCGGTGGCGGCGTGGGCCTGGCATCAGGCCTCCAGACTGGGCGACCCGCGGGCGGCCGACCCGCTGGCCAAGCTGGCGCAGAGCTGGACTGTGCGTTCATCCGGACGGCGATCCAGGACGCTCAGGCCGTCAAGTAGCGTCGCAGCGTCTGCGTGACCGCGGCGATCTGCGCGACCGACACCCGTTCGTCGCGGCGGTGCGCCAGGTTGGGGTCACCGGGCCCGTAGTTCACCGCCGGGATGCCCAGCGCGGCGAACCGCGCCACGCGGTCCAGCCGTACTTGGCGCGCACCATCCCGTCGGCCGCCTTCACCAGGGCCGCGGCGGCCGGATGGTGCAGGCCCGGCAGTGCACCTGCGGCCACGTCGGTCTGCTCCACCGTGACGTCCAACCCGCCGAACACCTCGCGGACGTGGGCCAGCGCCGCCGTGGCGAGCGGTCGGGAGCGAAGCGGAAGTTGACCGTGAGCGAGGCCGCGTCCGGTATGACGTTGCCGGCCACTCCCCCGTCGATCCGGACCGCGGACAGCCCTTCGCGGTACGCGCACCCGTCGATGTCGACCATGCGGGCGTGATAGCCGGCCAGCCGGTCCAGGACGGCGCCGAGCTTGTGAATTGCGTTGTCGCCCAACCACGATCGCGCCGAGTGGGCGCGTGTTCCGGCGCCGAGATGACCGCGCGCATGGTGCCCTGACAGCCGGCCTCGATGTAGCCGCCGGTCGGCTCGCCCAGAATCGCCACGTCGGCGGCCAGCCACTCCGGCAACTCGCGCTCGATGCGGCCCAGACCGTTTGCGGCGGAATCGATTTCCTCGCAGTCGTAGATGACCAGGGTGATGTCGTGGACCGGCTCGCCCACCGTGGCGGCCAGGTGGAGGAACACCGCATCGCCCGATTTCATGTCCGCGGTGCCGCAACCGTACAGCAGGTCGCCTTCGCGGCGGGTGGGCACGTTGTCGGCGATCGGCACGGTGTCCAGGTGACCGGCCAGGACCACCCGCGACGGCAGGTTTAGGCGGGTGCGGGCCAGCACCGCGATACCGTTGCGAACGATCCAACGCGGAGGTCTGGGCGCGCAGCGCGATCTCGACCTCGTCGGCGATGCGGGCTTCGTTGCGCGATTCGCTGGGGATGTCGACCAGCGCCGCGGTCAGCTCGATCGGGTCGCGCGCAAGTCCAGCACGCCCGACCAGGTTAACGGGGTGCGGCAGGATACCGCTAGCACCGTGACTTGAGCTGCGAGCTTCGGCTTGGCGACCCTTACCGACGACGGATCGTCCTGGACACCTGGTTCCCGGAACCGGAACTGGGCGAATATAGCCCTCGGGCACCACCTGGCTGTCGGGATGACGCCCCCGACGAGTTCGCGGGCTGGTCGGCCCTGATCACGATCGCGGGCGAGCCGTGGCGGTGCGCACCGTGATCGGCTCGCTGGACGATATGGCGGCCGACGCCTACGACGCCTACCTGCGGCTGCATTTGATCTCGCACCGGCTGGTCGAGCCGCATGGGTGAACCCCGACGGCTTCTTCGGGGTGTTGACCAATGTGGTATGGACTAATTACGGGCCCTGCCCGATCGAAGGTTTCGAGGCGGTGCGGCGCGGCTGCGCCGCAGGGGCCCGGTGACCGTGTTCGGGGTGGACAAGTTCCCGCGCATGGTCGACTACGTCGTGCCCACCGGGGTACGCATCGCCGACGCCGACCGGGTACGGCTGGGCGCACACTGGCGCCGGGCACCACCGTGATGACGAAGGTTTGTGAACTACAACGCGGGCACGCTGGGCGCATCGATGGTCGAAGGCCGCATTTCGGCCGGCGTGGTGGTCGCGACGGCTCCGACATCGGCGGCGGAGGCCTCGATCATGGGCACGCTGTCCGGCGGTGGGACCGAAGTCATCTCGGTGGGCAAGCGGTGTCTGCTGGGCGCGAACGCGGGGCTGGGCATCTCGCTGGGCGACGACTGCATCGTGGAGGCCGGCCTTTATGTCACCGCGGGCACCAAAGTCATTACTCCCGAGGGCAAGACGATCAAGGCGCTCGAACTGTCAGGCGGTAACAACCTTTGTTCCGCCGCAATTCGGTGACCGGGGCGGTCGAAGTGGTGGGCCGCGACGGTAAGGGCATCGCGCTGAACGAGGCGCTACACGCCAACTAACCTGCGCCGAGTGCGCGGTTCGATATGCGACACGCCGCGGCCGGCGGACGAGGCATCACACTCGCGGTGGGCGACCTATCAGGGAACGGGCCAGTCCCACACCGACATGTCGCCGGGGGATAGTTCATGCAGACGTCGGTGGCATTGGCCACCACGCCCTTGTTGTTGAAGAACAGCTTCGCCCAGTTGCCCCAGTGGGTGGCCACCTGCTCGTAGTAGATGTTGGTGGCGGCGTCCTCGGAGACCGGCGGCGTGCGGTCGGGTCAGCGTAGAAGAACCAGTGGATCCGGTCCTCTCGGCGATCTGCTCGATGTCGGCCGGCCGGTTGCTGCGGTCGATCATGCTGCACCGTTGGAAGTAGACCGGGCTGGTGTCCCGCGCCGCGGCCATGTACTGCTCGGCGTCGCAGGTGGTGATGATCATCCGGTGCGGGATCGGGTAGTCGTCGCTGGCGTCGGCACGGGCCGGACCGGCCGCGCCGAGACATGTGGCCGTCGCGGCCAGCAGGGTGAGAGCCGCGTGCGTCGCGCGAGCCGCGAGTCCAGTCATCATCTCTCCTGCGTCATCGATTGCCAGGCAGTTGAAAGTTTAGCCTTGCTCACTATATCGCCAATGGCAACCCTATACAACCTATACAAACCGTCAGCCGCCGTTGGTGACGGGTCTGACGTCAGCGTGATGAATTGGCCGTTGATCCACACGCCCCAGCGGCCGCCCCACATCGAGGTCCACACCACCGGCTGCCCGTCCCATACCGGGGCGGCTTTGCCGGAGCCCAGGCAGGCGGCTGTTCGCCCAGGGCAGGCGGCGTCCCACCGGATCGGCACCGGCCGGAGCGGCACCGAAACCGAGGAGCCCACCCGCGACCACGGAGGGCGGGCAGCGTGCGACTGATGAAGGTCATGACCTCATTCGACAGCCAGCACTACCGATAGCTAAACGCTCGCTACTCGGCGGCCAAGATGCAGAACTCGTTGCCCTCCGGGTCGGCCAGCA
>CAVQTS010000024.1:0-237388 GCA_963716465.1 uncultured Actinomycetota bacterium | reverse complement strand
CCGAGTTCTGGTCCCTGTTGGACAGGTTCAGCGGCACCGATGGTGCCCTCTCGCCAGCAACTCGGCCCACGCCCGGTCGGCCCCGGTCGGAGGTGTCATCGCAGACCGCCTCCGTAGCGGCCCTGGTTGTCGGTTTCCGCCTCTTCGTGCAGTGCCGCGAACGCTAGATTCAGCCGATCGCTGAGCTCTCCGTGGGTGTAATCGGTGGTGACCGCGGGGTGCAGAGTCAGCTCAATTAGTTTGCCGTCAGAGTTCACCACCGCGTGCACGTCGCCGAGGTCAACGCTGTAGGTGATCGTTTCGGCCTGTGCGAGGAGGGCTTCCCACCGATCGGCTGCTTCTCTCAGCTCCCGCAGGACCGCATCGACGACGTCGCCCTCGCTAAGCTGCTCACCGCTGCCGGGTAAGGTCACAGGGCAAGTATGTCGAGTACCGCTACCTGCGTCAATTCACTCTGGGCGCGTGGTTGGGCGCGGAGTTCAAATTTGTACCAGCAACCTCACTTGTCACGTTTGGCCACTCCATTCGCGAGCTGACGGAGCGTCGAGCGCCTCGAACCAGGCGAAGTGATAGTTAGCCGAAACCGCGTCGCCGGTTGCCATCGCCTCCGTCGCCGCCAACAGTAAGCAGTTGCTCAGCAATGCCGTATCGACCTCGGGGTACTGGGCCAACAGTTGGTAGCGCGCCGTGTCCGCATGCACCCGCAGCACGTCGACCTCGGCGTCGACGACACCGGTGCGGGCGGCACCGGACTTCGCCAGCGTGTGGACGATCCGTGGCAAACCGTCACGTGAGTGTGTCGCCTCACTGAGCTTCCATCCGAGGTCGTCGACCGTCGGCACCTCACGACCCTTGAGCGAGGTCGGCGTCTCGGTGTAGTTGGTGCCGGCAAAGGGGTCCCCCGGCTGATAGTCCGCCGAACGCAGTACGTCGCCGAGGAGATCGCCGATCCGGCCTGCACGTTTGGCCGGAGGGAGAAGCTCGACTTCAGCGGGCAGGGTCACGTCTGGCGGCAGCCAGCCATGGGCAAGGTCTGTCACCAGCACCGTGGTGCCGTCAGCCCGGTCGCCGACGGCCCACCGCAAACCCGGCACCTGACGCGCCGCGAATAGGAGCAGGCGCCTGAGCCGCTCGACGTCGGGCTCCGGTTCGTCAGCCTCGGCGATCCGCTCGGGAACCGCCGCTTCGGCAGCCTCCGGTGCCGTGTCGTACCGGCTGTCCGCCTGCCTACCCGCATCCTCGCTGAACTCGATCAGCTGGGCTGCCTGGAACGGCTCCGGGATCGGCATCTGGGGTTCCGGCGAGGACGCCAGGCTTCCGTAGTCGCTACCCAAAGCCGTTGAACCATAGCGCAATTGGCGAACCGTGGATTCCACTCGCAGCACAGAAAAAGCACGGGCCGCGTTGATGATCCGGGCTTCCTCGGCCCGTCGCGCGTCATCGTCGAAACCGGCGTGCCGTAGCGCGCGGATACGTTCGTTGGCCGAGTTCGCGATCCGCTGCAGGTCGCTCTTCAGGTACTCGGCGATCGTCGCGGTCCGCGGGGTGACGGTCTCCAGTTCGGCCGGCCACAACCCGCCGATCACCCACGGGGTGCAATCAGCCGGGTCGTCGAACGTCGGCACGGAGAGCGCCTGGTGGGTGGCCCGACGCAGGCGCTGGCGCGCCGAGTTCCGTCCGAATCTCGCCACGCGGCAAGCCTACCGTCAATTAACGCGCTGTCAGTTCGCGCGAGATGCTCTTGCCCTCGAACGCATTTGGCCCTTACCGCTACAGCGGTGGGCGGTTCTCCCGCACGCCGCCGTAGATGCCGCGTCGTACGATCCACGGCATCAACACCCGGTCGATCGACCAGGAGGGGAATCGGTAGGCCGAGCCGTTGGGCGCGAACACTTCCAGCCCGTCGGGCTGGATGCCGAGCACCGAACCCCAGCGCCGCTTGGGCGCCGTGTAGGTCTTGAGGGTGCCGCCCTGCAGCTCGGCGCGGATGTTGTGGGCCAGCATCCCGTCGGCCCGGGCCCGCGCCGACGCCCGAAGCGGATCGGTGGCCGCGACGTCGCCGATGGCGAACACCCTTTCGTGCCCGCACACCCGCAGCTCGGGGGTGACCTTCACGAAGCCCTGCTCGTCGAGCATCTCCGGGGGCAGCCACCCGGTGTTGGGCCGGACCTGCCCGATCGCCCAGATCACCGCGTCGGCCGTCGCGGCCGGCTGTCCGGTACTCCACTGCACCGGCGCGTCGGTGATCTCGTCGCAGCCGAAGCCGTCGGGAATCACCGCGCGATGGCCCGGATGCAGTCCGACACCGAGTTCAATGAGCTTGCCCTGCAATCGTTCCCAGGTGCGGGGGTGATGCTCGACCAGCGGCCGATCATGCGGGTAGTACAGGTCGACTTTCTTGCCGGGAAAAGCCGTGGCGAGGTTGGCCGCGGTACTGACCGCGGCAGCACCGCCACCGACGACGCTCACCGAGGCGGCCGCAGCCAGCCGATCGTGGGTGGCTTTGAGGTCGGCGGCGATCTCGTCGGCGGTCTGCAGGGTGGGTCGGCGCCAGAAGCCGTTGGTCACTCCGGTCGAGATCACCAGTACGTCATAGGGTTCGGTGATCGGTGACGCCGTCGGGAGCCTCAGCGTGGACGGTCCGGTGCTCCAGGTCCACCCCGGTCAGGGTGGCCTGCACGGTCCGCACGCGATCGAGGCCGCGGAACTTGTCGAACGGAATCCAGTTGTCGCGGGCCCAGTCCTTGGGCCGGGCCACCCGCAATCCCAGTTCCTGACCGCTGACCAGGGCGGGTTTGACCGAGATCCCGACGACGTCGAAGTGGCGGGCCAGTTTGATCGCGGTGAGCAGGCCGCTGTCCCCCAGCCCGGCGATGACGACGCGCGGCCGGCTCACGCGACGGCCTTGCGCGGCGGTCGCGGGATGAGCTTGGGCACCCGGTCGATGACCGCTTGGTAGTGCGGGCGGCGCTCGAGGCTGCGCTTCTCCATCAGCGGGATGCTCGCGCCGAGGAACATCGCGACCATCGCGACCACACCGACGAACAGCCACCACCAGTCATGCGGGGATGCGGCCACCCCGAACAGGGCCATCGACAACCAGAAGCTGATCTCCCCGAGGTAGTTCGGGTGCCGCGACCAGGCCCACAACCCTTGGTCCATCACCGCGCCGGGCTGTTTGGCCGCGACGAAGCGGTGCATCTGGGTGTCGGCGACCAACTCCAGAGTGACGGCGGCAATGCCGATCACGAACGCGATCCAGCTCAGCCAGACCAGGCCGCCTCCCTGAGTGGTGACCGCGACGTAGACCGGCAGCATGCCGAGGAACACCTGGATGGTGGGGATCAGATGGATGCCGAAGAGGTCGGCGACGAACTCCCAGCGGCCGGCACTGTCCCGCAGCAGCGGGTAGCGCCAGTCTTCGTGGTGCAGGCCGGGGAAGCCGTAGACCCAGTTTCCGGTCAGCCGCACCGCCCAGTACATGACGACGATCGCGACCAGCCAGCACCGCAGCGAGTCGAGACCCAGTGGGCCGGCGGCCCACCAGTAGACCAGCAGCAGCGGCGGGATGACGCTCCAGAAGGCGTCGTAGAAGCTCGAGTTCCGGAAGGCGCGGCTGAAGATGAAGATCACCAGGGTTGCCAGGATGTCGGCGATGAAAGCGTCCAGCAGCGGACTGCCGGTTGCCGACGGCCCCCAGAGCAGCCAGGCGGCGCCGGCCGCGACGGCGACGACGTAGGCCACGGTGACAATCCCCAGTGACTGCGCCTTGCTCCGGTGCACCGACATATCGCCTCCTACAGCACTGTGTCGCAGACCCGCTCACGTGGCAGAACAGCGGCAGAAATGTAACACGTTCTAGTTGTGCCACAACAGAGCACATTCATGCGATATTGCATGATAAAATGCGGATATGCCTAAAACGGTGCAGATCCGAGATTTGGATGACGAGGTCTACGCCGCCCTCGTTCGCCAAGCCGCAGAAGCCGGGGTCACGGTGCCGGAGTTACTAAGGCGCGAAGTGGCTCGCTTGGCATCCCGCCCGTCGATGACCCAGTGGCTGTCGCGGATCGGACACCGACATTCAGAGGTGTCGACAGCCGACGTCCTGGCCACATTGGACGAGTGGCGCGGCGAGTGGCCAGATGCTCGTCGTTGACGCGTCCTGCTTATTCGAAGTCGTTGCCGATACCTCCCGCGCCCAGATAATCGCCCAACGCCTCTCCCGAGACACCGATCAAGCGGCGCCCCATGTCATCGACGTAGAAGTCATGGGCCTCATCCGTGCTCAACACCTTCGCGGGCGCCTCGACGCGACGGCCGCCACGCAGGCGGTCGGCGATCTTCGCGACTGGCCGGGCGAAAGGTTTTCCCATCGCTGGCTGATGAACCGCGTTTGGGAGCTGCGCGACTCAGTACGGGGGTGGGATGCCTTCTATGTCGCCCTCGCCGAGGCATTCGACGCGACGCTGCTGACCCTCGACGGCCGGCTTGCTCGCGCTCACGGTCCAACGTGTCACATCGAAGTCCTCGACGAGCCCCTGACCGGAGGCTCGCGCCAGTAACGCAACGGCGGGGAAACCGGCCGGAAATCGCCGTGAGGTTACCGTCGGGACACCTGCTGCCAGGTGGGACCGCGACGTTTCCTATCGTGGCGTAATGAGCACCGTCGCTGAAGCCGACCGGGTTGCCGACCTGGCCCGGCAGGTCGTGGCCGACCACGACCCCAAGAAGGTTCCGATCCCGGAGTTCCTCGGCGCCTGCTACGACGCCGGACTGTCGTGGATTCACTTCCCCGAAGGCCTCGGCGGCCTGGGGTTGTCCCGCGGTCTGCAGGCCGTTGCCGACGGGATCCTCCAAGGCGCCGGTGGCCCGGTGCCGCTCGGCCTGAACCCGATGGGCTACGGCATGGCCGCCCCGACCGTGCGCGAGCACGCCCAGAGCGACGACCTCAAGAAGGAACTGCTGCGCCCGCTGGCCACCACCGAACACATCTGGTGCCAGCTGTTCTCCGAGCCGGGTGCCGGCTCAGACGTCGCCGGGCTGGCCACCTCGGCGGTGCAGGACGGCGCTGACTGGGTGCTCAACGGTCAGAAGGTCTGGACCAGCCTGGCTCACCGCGCCCGCTGGGGTCTGCTGTTGGCCCGCTCCAACCCGGACGCACCCAAGCACAAGGGCCTGACCTACTTCGTCCTCGACATGCACGCCCCCGGCGTGGAGACCCGGCCGCTTCGCCAGCTGACCGGGCAGGCCGAGTTCAACGAGGTCTACATCACCGACGCCCGCATCCCCGACACCCATCGCCTCGGCGCGATCGGCGACGGCTGGCGGGTGGCGATGACCACCCTGATGAACGAGCGCAGCGCGCTCGGCGCCAGCGGCAGCCGCCGCGGCGGTGGAACCATCTCCGACGCCGTGTCGCTGTGGGCGTCGCGGCCCGATCTGCAGACGCCGGTGTCGCGGGACCGGCTGACCCAGCTGTGGCTGCGCTCGGAAGCCCAGCGGCTCACTTCCGAGCGGTCACGCGCGTCGGCCACCGTCGGCGGTCCCGGCCCCGAGGGGTCGATCGGCAAGATGGTCGGTGCCGAACTCAACCAGCACATCTACCAATGGTGCATGGATTTCCTTGGGCCGGAAGGCATTCTGTATCACAGCTACGCCATCCACGGCGCCAACAGGGAAGGCGACTGGCGCGGCCCGATCCAGCAGCGCTTCCTGCGCAGCCGCGCGAACACCATCGAGGGCGGAACCTCCGAGGTGATGCGCAACATCCTCGGCGAGCGGGTCCTCGGCCTGCCCGGAGACCTGCGTGCCGACTCAGGCATGCCGTGGAAGGAGATTCCCCGTGGCTGAGAAGCCCGCACGCAGCGCCGAGTTCACGTTCACCGAGGAGCAGCAGCAGCTGCGCACCGCCGTGCGCAAGTTCTGCGCGGACAATTTCGACGAACCGACCGTGCGCCGCCTGATGGAGTCCGAGGTGCCCTTCGATGCGAAGGTGTGGCACCGGTTGGGATCCGAGCTCGGCGTGCTCGGGCTGTCGGTGCCCGAGGCCGACGGCGGCGTCGGTGGCTCCCTGGTCGATCAGGCCGTTGCCGTCGAGGAGTTCGGCGCGACACTGGCCTGCGGACCGCTGTTCGGCACTGTCTTTCTCGCCATCCCCGCGCTGGTGGCCTGCCCGTCGGGTACGGCTCGCGACGAACTGCTCGCCGAGTTGGTCGAGGGCACCAAGACCGCCGCCTTCGCGGTCGCCGACAAGGCCGGAGTATTCGCCCCGTCCGCGGTGACGGTGATCGCCAAGGACGACACCCTCAGCGGAACCGCGCAGCGGGTGGTCGACGCGGGCGCCGCCGACGAGATCCTGGTCGCCGCAAGGGGTTCGGCAGGTATCAGTCTGTACGCGGTGGACGCCGCGGCGCCGGGTGTGACGCGCACCCCGCTGGTCACCATGGACCTCACCCGTCCGCAGGCCGTCGTCGAGTTCGCCGACGCCCCCGCCCGGTTGCTCGCCGGCCCGCAGGAGGCCGAGCGGGTGATCACCCATGCGCTACAAGTCGCTTCGGCGCTGTTGGCCGTCGAGCAGGTCGGCGCTGCGCAGCACCTGCTGAACCTCTCCGTCGACTACGCGAAGTCGCGCCTGCAGTTCGGCCGGCAGATCGGTTCATTCCAGGCGATCAAGCACAAGTTGGCCGACATGCTGGTCGACCTCGAGCACGCCCGGTCGACGGCCTATCACGCGGTGTGGGCGATCAGCGACGCAACCGACGACCCGGCACTGGCGGCCAGCATCGCCCAGGCGACCGCCTCGGCGGCGTTCAGCCGGATCGCCGCCGACACCATCCAGGTGCACGGCGGTATCGGGTTCACCTGGGAACACCAGGCGCACTTGTACTTCAAGCGCGCAGCCACCGACGCCGCCCTGCTGGGCACCGCCGAAGAACACCGGTCGCGGGTAGCCGACATGGTGCTGGACACCGCGCTGGCCGACGCCGACGCGGCGCGGGTCGCGACGGGGTTTCCGGCCTGACCGCGGCGGCGGCCCGCATGGAGATCGTCGCTACCGCGCCGGCGCACCTGGGGCCCGGCGAGATCGGCGACTGGGCCGCCCGGGCTGAGCGCATCGGCTACGACACGATCCACATCTCCGAGACCATTCACGACCCGTTCACGGTCGCGGCGTTCGCCCTGCAGCACACGACGCGCCTGACCGTCCGGACCAGCATGGTCGTGGCCTTCCCCCGCAGCCCCATGATCACCGCCTATGCCGCATGGGATTTGGCGAAATACTCCGGGGGCCGCTTCCAGCTCGGTATCGCCTCGCAGGTTCGGGGCAACATCGTCGGCCGGTTCTCGACCGACTGGTCCGAGCCGGTAACCCGCCTCGGCGACTACATCAGGGCGTTGCGGGCGATCTTCCACTCCTTCCAAACCGCGGCGGACCTGGACTACACCGGCACGCACTACCGCTTCGACCGGCTTCAGCCGTACTTCAATCCGGGCCCGCTGGAGCAGTCTGCGCCGCAGATCTGGACCGGCGCGGTGAACACCCGAATGTGCGTCATGGCAGGCGAATTGGCGGACGGCTTCGTGTGCCACCCCACCACGTCGCACCCGGTGGTGCTGCGAGCGCACACCCTGTCCGCCCTGGCCGAGGGAGCATCCCACGCCGACCGCAGGGGCAGGCCGCTGGCCGTGATCGCCAATCCGCAGCCGATGATGGCCGCCACCCACCACGGCGTCGAAGCGCTACGCGAGGCACGGCGCTCGGAGTTGGCGTTCCTCTACAGCACACCGGCATACCGCAGGCAGCTCGAGTACTTCGGCCTTGGCGAACTCGGCCCGACGCTCACTGCGATGGCCAAGCGCGGAGAGTGGGACGACCTGGCTCGTCACCTCACTGACGACGTGATGGACCACATTGTCCCGCAGGGGACTTACGACGAGATCGGCGACGTGCTCACCGAGTGGTACTCGGGGTTGTGCACCGGGATGACCCTCCAGCCGTCGGCCGATGCGGAGGAC
The DNA here is from genome assembly GCA_963716465.1 of uncultured Actinomycetota bacterium. GTDB lineage: Bacteria > Actinomycetota > Actinomycetes > Mycobacteriales > Mycobacteriaceae > Mycobacterium. The sequence goes on along the minus strand of CAVQTS010000024.1, from coordinate 229,369 downwards.
GACGAACAACTCGCCCGGCTGATCGACACCTGTCGGCAGATCCCCACCGGCGGAATCCCCTGACCGTCAGTGCTCTCCCCACGTGTTCCATGACGTGATGTCTTGCACCGGTGGGCGGTTGGCCGGCTTGAAGTCGGTACCGATCGTGTACGCGACCGGGAACAAGGCCACCTGCGTGACGGTGTCGGGGATGCCGAGCAACTCGGCAACCTCGCGCTCCTTCGCCAAATGCAAGGTAGTCCATACAGATCCGAGCCCGCGCGACCGCAGCGCAAGCAGAAAGCTCCACGCCGCCGGAAGGATCGACCCCCACGCCGAGGCAGCGGCCACCAGCGGCAGATCCTCCATGCGCCGCTCGATGCACGGTATGACATAGACGGGAACATCGGCCAGCGTCGACGTCAGCGCCGTCGCACTGGCATAGACCCGCCGCGCCTGCGGGTCCTTCTCGGTATTGGCTTTGCGCGCCAGATACTCCGCGCCCACGCTGTTGTAGATCTCCGCGATCGCGGCCCGCTTGCCGGCATCGGTCACGACCACCCAACGCCAGTCCTGACTGTCGCCGCCGGTCGGCGCCTGAACCGCCAGCCGCAGGCAGTCGAGGATCACCTCGCGTTCCACGGGCCTGCTCAGATCGAGCCGCTTGCGCACCGCGCGGGTGGTCGACAGCAGTTCGTCTACCGATGAGATCTCCATCGGCCGTGTCTATCACGCTCAGCGGAAACGTCGGATGTAGGCCTGCTCGTCCCAGGTCGACAGGAAGACCGCGGCGGCCTCGTAGCCGCGGGCGTAGAGCGCGTCGATCTCGACGCGGGAGATGCCGAAGTCCAGCACGCCGACCTTGGTCGAGTCGACCCGGATGGTCCTGGCGCTGACCCACGGCTGGTTGAGGTAAGCCTGGTCGCGGCCGACGAGGACCGTGGTGATGACGTCCTCGAGCAGGCTCGGGCCGCCGAACAGCTGCAGCGGCGCGAGCGCGGGTATGACCTTGTCGTTGTTCTCGGGCAGGTTCGGCAGCAGCGTCACCCCGAGGGTCGGCCACCGCGGCTTCTTGCCGTCGACGCGGTCCAGGGAGTCGATCGGATAGTTGGACAGCAGACCGCCGTCGACCAGCGTCGACTTACGGCCCGCCGCGCTGGTCAGGGCGACCGTCCGGAAGACGAACGGGATGGACATCGACGCCCGCACGGCGTCGGCCACCAGCTGCTCGTCGGGATCCAGGCCGTACACCCGCCGGTAGTCCCACGGCAGCCGCACCAGCTGACCGGTGGTCACGTCGGATGCCGTCACCACCAGCCGGTAGCGGCGCTCCTCGGGAAGGTCGTCGTCATCGAGCTTCAGGTCGCCGAAGGTCCGCACGCCCAGGTTCTCCAGTTGGTCCTCGACGAAGCTGCGCGCATAGTCGCCCTGGTAGATACCGCTGCCCTGCAGGATCGCCCACGCCGGCCCCAGAAGGGGCACTTGCTCGATCGGCCCGCGGTCGGTGAACTTGCGGTAGTCGATGCTGAGCGCAAGGTCGCGGATTTCCTGCGGGGTCATCTGGTCGTCCTTGGCCGCGGCGGCGACCAGCGCCCCGACGATGGAACCCGCCGAGGATCCGGCCACGCGGTAGGCGCGGTAACCGGACTCCATGAGCTTGACGACGGCGCCGACTAGGCCGATGCCCTTGACGCCGCCGCCGGCCAGGACGAGGTCGATCGGTTTGGTGGACTGGTTGGGCACAGGATTCCCCCTCTGTACGACAATCGCTTTCGAGTGTCCCCGGCCCTACCGACAGAGTAGGGAACCCGACGATCAATTGCTGCCAACCCTCGTTCAACTGCTGCCATCGGAACTAAACCGCTCGCTATCTCGTGTTGTGAGGGGCAGGCCGGCAACCAAGCAAGGTCACCGGCCGATCGAGGAAGAGGGAAAGAAAGTGAAGAAGTTCGGAGTCGCCACCGCCATCGCCAGCGGACTGGTCGCAGCCGCCCTGAGCATTGCCGCGCCGGCACAGGCTGATCTGGGCCACAACACGTGGGTCAACCAGATCGGGCAGACCGCAACCGCGCCTCAGGTCGACACGAGTGTGCACGGGAGCCGTTGATCGGCCGTACCGTCACGAAGAGGGGCACCCCGCGCGGGGTGCCCCTCTTCTTTGGTTCAGGTGGTGATCACGAACCGTGGTGCCACTGGTGGTGGTGATGACTCCGGCTGCCCGGGGCGTCCTTCGAGAAGTCCTGGCCCGGGAACGTCGCGTGATGCGACGGGTGGCTCATGTTCGCCCCGTTGTCCGGGCTGCCGGTGGCGGCATTGCCGGCGCCGGCGGCGCCGATGGCGAACAGTGCCGGGGCGGCGGCCAGCATCGCGCCGGCGGCCAGTCGCTTCATCCAGATCTTGGTGGTCATTTCGGTTCTCCCTTGGTTAGGTTCTTCAGCTCGTTCGCTGTTGATACAAGAATCGCTGACCAGGGCTTTCAGCTCATCGGGCAAACCATTGACGCCGTTGATGGCGCGCTTGTCCACCAAATGGCGGACAGACCGTGTCCCCCGATTGGGGGACAACCCGCGTTTCGGCGGGTCAGCGGCCGGGCGCCGCGATCGACAGTTCCTCGGCCTCGGCGGCCGCGAGCAGGCGAACGTCGTACGCGCAGAATGCCGAGATCCGGTCGCGGTGTACCGCGGCGGTCGCCAGATGGATGGCGTCCAACGTCCGCAGTTCGGCGCGGCCGATCGTGCGAGCCGTGGCCGCAACGCTCTCGGTCAGCAAGAGGGTGTCGATGCCGTTCGAAATCCGCTGGGCGGCGAGCACTGCCGTATGCCCGATGCGGCGCGCCGCTCGCACCAATTCGATGTGTCCGATAGCGCTGGTCGCCAGCGCCTCGTCGGCGCGACCATTCAGCCACTCAATCAACTCTGCTGATTCAGGCTCAGCCGCAACCAATTTCACCATGGCGGATGTATCGAGGTAGATCACCGATCGGAGCGCTGCTCATCCAGGATTGCCGTGAGGTCTACGCCGGCGATCAACGCACTGACATCGAACGTCGCCCGGGGGGCCGGTGCCGGAGCCAACACGCCGGCCGCCGCGAGGGCATCCCGGTCGGGATCTGCCGAATGGATCGGTACCAGGTGGGCGACGGGACGGCCGCGATCGGTGATCTCGATCGACACACCGGCCCGCACCTTTCCGATCCACCTACTGGCATGCTGGCGCAATTCCCGAATGCCGATCTGCTCCATACCGCAATGTAGCATATTGAGTGCTACATTTTCGGCCTCCTGCACCACACAACGAAATCGGGCGGAAAGGCTCAACTTGCCTCTCCGCCCGAAGTGTTCAGGTGGGTGATCACGAACCGTGGTGCCACTGGTGGTGGTTATGACTCCGGCTACCCGGGGCGTCCTTCGAGAAGTCCTGGCCCGGGAACGTCGCGTGATGCGACGGGTGGCTCATGTTCGCCCCGTTGTCCGGGCTGCCGGTGGCGGCATTGCCGGCGCCGGCGGCGCCGATGGCGAACAGTGCCGGGGCGGCGGCCAGCATCGCGCCGGCGGCCAGTCGCTTCATCCAGATCTTGGTGGTCATTTCGGTTCTCCCTTGGTTAGGTTCTTCAGCTCGTTCGCTGTTGATACAAGAATCGCTGACCAGGGCTTTCAGCTCATCGGGCAAACTATTGACGCCGTTGATGGCGCGCGTGTCCACCAAATGGTGGACAGAGCGTGTCCCCCGATTGGGGGACAACCCGCGTTCAGGCCAGGATGGCGTCGATCGCGCGGTAGATCCGCTGCTCGCTGACCGGCCGCGGGGTGCCGAGCTGTTGAGCCCACAGGCTGACCCGCAACTCCTCGATCATCCGGGCGATGTCGCGAACATCGGCCGCCGCCGCCCTGGACGGTGACAGTGCCTGCAGCACTTCGTTGTAGGCGTCCCGGACGGCATGCACCCGGTCCATCCGTTCACGGTCGGCACCCAGGCCGTGGGGCAGCCGCTCGAGCCGCCGGCCTACGGCCGTCAGGTAGCGGGTCAGGTCGGCGAGGTGGGCCGCACCGGTGAGGGTGACGAACCGCGCCGGAAGCAGCGCGTTCAGTTGGGAGCGAATGTCGGCGATGGCCTCCGCCTGCGCGGCAGAGGGCTGCCCAGGCAGCGCGACCTCCACGTCGTGCAGCGCGGTGAGCACCTTGCCGGTCCTGCCCACGATGTCGCGGGTCGTCGCGACCAGTTCCGCGGCCACCCGGTCGCGCAGGGCGCTGAACTCGCCCTTCGTCCACGCGGGTCTCGATGCCAGCACGTCCACCGCGGCGTCGGCGCAGTCGTCCAGCAAGGCCGTCAGCGAGCCGTCCGGGTTGGCACCGAGCACCAGGCGGGTCCGCGGGTCCAAGCTCTTCTCCAGCGCCTTGACCGGGGAAGGGACCGACAGCCGCAGCAGCCGGCGGGTGCCGGCAGCCATCGCCGGATCGCGTTCCGTGCCGGTGGCGAACACCGTGATGTCCACGGCTGTCCGCGCATCGACCAACGCCGGGTAGCCACGGACGACGTGCCCACCCACCGTCCGCTCCACGGCGCGCGGCAGTTCGGCCAGATCGTCAGGCCATCCGTGCAGCCCGGTGCGTTCGAGCTCACCGCCGACAGTCGCAGCGACCGCGGCCCGGGCGGAGCCGGCGAGCTCGTTCTGCAGGACTTCCAGGTCCTTGCCCCTGGCCACTTCGCTCCCGTCGGGCGCTTCGACGGCGAAGGTCACCCGCAGATGAGCCGGCAGCTTGTCCATGTCGAAGGCGCCGATCGGTACCAGCACGCCGGTGCGCCGGTGCAGTTCGCGCTGCAGCGACTCCAACAGCGGTTCCCGGCCGGGCTCGATCGAGGCGAGTACCGCGCGAGCGGTGTCCGGCGCGGGAACGAAGTTGCGCCGCAACTCCTTCGGCAATGACCGGATCAGCGCGGTGACGAGTTCCTCGCGCAGGGCGGGCACCTGCCAGCCGAACTCGTCGCCGCCGAGGCGAGCCAGCACCTCGACGGGAATGTGCACTGTCACGCCGTCGTCGGCCGCCCCCGGTTCGAACCGATAGGTCAGCGGCAGCGACAAGTCCTCGGCTGTCCAGTTGTCCGGTCGGTCGGCATCGGCGTCGTGCACTCGCAGCAGATCATCGCGGGTGAGGGTCAACAGATCGGGCGTGGTGTGGCGTTGCTTCTTCCACCAGCCGTCGAAGTGACGGACCGAAACCACCTGCGCTGGAACGCGAGCGTCGTAGAACGCGTAGATCTCGTCGTCGCCGACTAACAGGTCGCGGCGGCGGGCCCGTTCCTCGAGCTCCTCCAATTCCGCACGCAGCGTGGCGTTGTCGCGGAAGAAGTGGTGACGGGTCTGCCAGTCACCCTCGACGAGGGCATGGCGGATGAACAGCTCGCGAGACACCACGGCATCGACTTCGGCGTAGCCGACCCGCCGGCGCGGTGCGAGCGGCAACCCGTAGAGCGTCACCCGCTCGTAGGCCATCACCGCGCCTCGTTTGGTGTCCCAGTGCGGTTCGCTGTAGCTACGCTGCACCAGGTTTCCGGCCACCCGTTCGACGACTTCCGGTTCGATGCGCGCGGCGATGCGACCGTAGAGCCGACTGGTCTCCACCAGATCAGCGACGACGATCCACCGGGGTGGCCGCTTGGTCAGCACCGAGCCGGGCGCCAGCACGAACCTGGTGTTGCGCGCTCCGGTGTAGTCCCGCGAATCCCCTTCTCGCAAGCCGACATGCGACAGCAAGCCGGCCACCAATGCCGCATGCACGCTGGCCGGGTCGGCCGGTTCCGGATCGCTCGACTCCCGAACTCCGATGTCGCGGGCGATGCTGCGCAGCTGTCCGGTCAGGTCCTGCCACTCGCGGATTCGCAGGTAATGCAGGAACTCCTCACGGCACATCCGGCGAAAAGCACTTCCAGATAGTGCTTTTCGCCGCTCGCCGAGATAGCGCCACAGGTTGAGAAAGGACACGAAATCGGAGTGTTCGTCGGCGAAGCGGGCGTGCTTCTGCCGTGCGGCCTCCTCGCGGTCGGCCGGGCGTTCGCGCGGATCGGGGATCGACAGCGCCGCGGCGAGCACCAGTACCTCGCGCACGCAGCCCTCGGCGTCGGCCTGCAGGATCATCCGGCCCAGTCGCGGGTCGACCGGCAGTTGCGCCAGCCGCCTGCCGATGTCGGTGATGACCCCGCCGGCATCGAAAGCGCCCAGCTCCTGGAGCAACTGGACACCGTCGCGGATGCTGCGCTGCTCCGGCGGGTCGAGGAACGGAAAGTTCTCGATGTCACCCAGTTGCAGCGCGGCCATCTGCAGGATCACCGCGGCGAGATTGGTGCGCAGGATCTCCGGATCGGTGTAGCGCGGCCGCGCTTCGAAGTCTTCTTGGGAGTACAGCCGGATGCACACCCCGGGCGCGGTACGTCCGGATCGACCGGCCCGCTGCGCCGCGGACGCCTGCGAGATGGGTTCGATCGGAAGTCGCTGCACCTTGGTGCGGCGGCTGTAGCGGGAGATGCGCGCGGTACCGGGGTCGACGACGTAGCGGATGCCGGGCACGGTCAGCGAAGTCTCGGCGACGTTGGTGGCCAACACCACCCGCCTGCCGGTGTGGGGTTGGAACACCCGCTGCTGCTCGGCGGTGGGCAGCCGCGCATACAACGGCAGCACTTCTGTTGGTTTCTGGGGGTTGTTCTCCAAGCCCCGCAATGCTTCTGCGGTGTCGCGGATCTCCCGCTCGCCGGACAGGAACACCAGCACGTCGCCGGGCGGTTCGGACTTCAACTCGTCGATGGCGTCGATGATCGCGTCCGTCTGGTCGCGTATCTCGGTGCGCACGATCTCGTGGTCGGGATCGTCGGGATCATCGGAGTCGTCGACCGGAACAGCTATTTCCAAAGGGCGATAACGGATTTCGACCGGATATGTTCGCCCGGACACCTCCACGATCGGAGCGCCGCCGAAGTGTGCGGCGAACCGCTCCGGTTCGATCGTGGCCGACGTGACAATCACCTTCAGGTCGGGCCGCCGGGGCAGCAGCTCGCGCAGATAGCCGAGCAGGAAGTCGATGTTGAGGCTGCGTTCGTGGGCCTCGTCGAGGATGAGCGTGTCGTAGCGCAGCAGCCGTCGGTCACGCTGGATCTCGGCCAGCAGGATGCCGTCGGTCATCAACTTGACCAACGTGCGGTCGCTGGCCTGGTCGGTGAACCGCACGGTGTACCCGACGGCCTCCCCCAGCGGGGTGGCGAGCTCGTCGGCGATCCGCTGGGCGACGGTGCGCGCTGCCAGCCGGCGGGGTTGGGTGTGGCCGATGGTCCCGCGGATGCCGCGGCCCAGTTCGAGGCAGATCTTGGGCAGCTGGGTGGTCTTGCCCGAGCCGGTTTCGCCGGCGACCACCACCACCTGGTTCTCGGCGATGACCCTGGCCAGTTCGTCGCGGTGGTCGCTGACGGGCAGATCCGGATAGGTGATGGTCGGGACGGCGGCGATGCGGGTGGCCACCAACGCCTCGGCCACGGTGATCTGGTCGGCGATCCGGCCCAGCTTCTCCGGTCCGGCGTTGCGCAGGGACTTCAGCTGACGGCCCAGCCGGGCGGCGTCGCGGATCGTCAGCCCGTCCAGGCGGGCGCGCAACTCGCGCACCTGGCGCACCTCGTCGCTGGAGGTTGGGGACACTCGCGCCAGGATATGCGTAGGCTCGGTCGCGATGACCATAGCCATCGTCGTGGGCCTGCTGGTAGTGGGCATTGGGCTGGTGCTCAGCCAGCTGTTCCGGCTGAAGGACTGGCTGAACCGGCAACCGCCGCCCCCGCCGGCCGAGCACCCCGAGCACCCTGGCGAGCCCGACGCTTTGTGACCGAGCTTCCCGCCGCCGTGGGGGCGATGGCCGGCCGCGGCCCCGACTGGGCGGCGTGGGTGGACCGGCTGCCGGCGATCACCCGCGACGTCGTCGCGGGCTGGCAGTTGCGGCCCGACGGGCCGTCGACACATGGCTACTGTTCGCTGGTGCTGCCCGTGCGCACGCCGGACGGCGCGGCAGCCGTGCTCAAGATCGGCTTCCCCGACGACGAGTCGGAGCACGAACACCTCGCGCTGCGCCGCTGGTCTGGCGACGGCGCGGTGAAACTGCTCAGCGCCGACCCACACCGGAGGGCCTTGCTGCTCGAACGCCTGCACACCACCGACCTCACCGCACTGACCGACGTGCAGGCCTGCCACGTCGTGGCCGATCTATACCGGCGCATCCACGTGCCGGCCATGCCGCAGCTGCGGACGCTGGCGTCATACGTCGAGCGGTGGAACTCCGAACTGGCCGCCCTGGCGCGTAACGCGCCGATCCCACACCGCCTGGTCGAGCAGGCGCTGGCTGTCGGCACCGACCTGGCCGCGGAGCCGTCCACCGGCAGCCGGGTCATCCACTGCGACCTGCACTACCAGAACGTGTTGGCCGCCGACCGCGAGCCGTGGCTGGTGATCGATCCCAAACCCGTCAACGGGGACCCGCACTACGAGATCGCCCCGATGTTGTGGAACCGCTGGGACGAGCTGGGCGGGGACGTTCGCGAGGGTGTGCGCCGTCGGTTCTACACCCTGGTCGACCATGCCGGGTTCGACGAAGACCGGGCCCGGGCCTGGGTGCTGGTGCGCATGGTGCACAACGCGATGTGGGCGCTGCAGGACGGCCCGCACGCCGACCCGGCTTGGCTGACGACGTGTATTGCGGTGGCCAAAGCCGTCCAGGAGTGATTTCGGCGCGGTTGCCGTCGATAGGCGACGAGTAGCGCGCCGAAATCGCGAGGGGTTCAGCGGGGTTGGTCGCCACGCCACATGAAGCTGTTGACGTACTTGCCCATGTCCTGGGCGATCGACAGGTTCGCCGCCGACGGCGGGCCGGGGCCGAAGTCCGGGCCGAACTGATGGAAGGGTCCGACCGCCCCGGCGACCAGAGCCAGGTCGTCCTTCACCGCGACGATCATGATGATGCGCAGATGCTTGGCCTCGGTGACCGTGCCCTTGGGCCAGTCGTCGGCCACCTCGCCATAGCCGGACTGGTAGCCGAGGATCGCGTTGGGCAGCTCGTAGGCCGTCACGGCGTCCGGAAACTTGCTTCGCAGAAGGTCTTTGGCGACCTGCCGGGCCTCCCGGCCGCGGGCTGGCTCGCTGAACAGCCGCAGCGTCCCGCCGTCGCCGCCGTTCCAGTCCGCGGTGATCCCGGTGGGATCCTTGGTCACCGTGTAGGCCGTTTCCGGCGACGGGTACGACACCGAGAACGAGCCGTCGAGCGCGAAGAACCGGGGATTGGTCGCGACCGGCAATCCCGTCGGCGGTCGTCCGCAGTCCGGCGGGCAGACGTATCGGGTGGGGTTCGGGCTGATCCGGGTGGCCACGATGCTCAGTGCCATCATCGCCGACAACAACACCAAGATCCAGACGCCCAGAGTTGCGAAGTAGGCGGGCCCGCGCAGCCGGTGGGCTCGGTACCGGCCGGTCGGCACGGCGTAGCCCGAGAAGTTGCCCGACTCCGGGTCGGTCACATGGCTGCTCATCGGCCCATGGACTTCAGGATCAGCACGTCTTTGACGAGGTTGTCGACGTTGGGGGTGCCCAGCCCGGTGATCATGTCGTAGCCGGGGTGCACCGGGGTGACGGCGTTGGCGCCCAACGCGATGTCCCGGAACCCCGGCACCCCGACACCGTCGGCGATGTCGTAGAGCAGCGGATTGAGGTCGCCCAATTGACTCAGATCGTGCGAGACCAGGAACTGGTTCATCACCGCGGCCAAGCCTGCCCAGATCGGCGCGGCCTGAGAGGTTCCGCCGCCGACGAGTACCTGCTGCTGGAACACGAATTTCACCCCGGTGAACGGGTCGGCAACGGCGGCGATATCCGGCACCAGCCGCTTGTCGTGCGGGCCGGCGTGCTCGTGGCCTTCCTGCCAGGCCGGCCGGGCGAACAGCACCGACGAGCCGCCGCCACTGCCCTGGGTGAGTGGCACGTCGTACCAACCCTGCTCGGCCAGCCATCGCCCCTCGGCGTCGGTGGACAACGTGGTGCCGCCGACCGCGGTCATCTCCGGCACCGACGCCACCGCGTCCACGCCGATGTCGTCCGGGCTCGGCGAGTCCGACCAGTCATGACCGCCTTTGCATTCCAGGCCGGCGAGGTCACCGCTGGCGTCGAACGCCGTCGTCCCGTTGCGGTGGGCCCGAGAGAGCGCTGAGCGAACCGGTGCGAGATCGGCTCTGGTCATGATGCGGTCGCAGCCCCAGCCGATCGAAAAGCTCCACACCGCACCGGGATAGCGTTGATCCACCGACTCCATCAGCTTGCCCAGTTTCACATACGCACCGTCGCCCTCGACGGTTGAGCGCGCGTTGACCAGAACGATTTTCGCCGCAGGTGCGATCGCATGAATCATTTGGATGTCCATGGTCGCCTCGCCGCGGCGCTGGCCCGGCATGCCGCCCACCACTTCCGGGGTGAACCGCGGCAGCGAGAACCAGTCGGCGAAGCGGTCCATGTCACGCTGGTCGAATCCGTCGAAGGCGAACACGGCGACGGTGATGCCCGCGCCGGTGAATCCTTCGGCAGCCAGCGTGTCGACGTTGTAGGCGGTGAGCAACTCGGTCGGCATGAGCCCGCCGTCGGGGACGTCCAACGGTGGGGTGGGCGGGACGCCCTCGTGAAAGGGCGTGTAGCCCAGGATCCGGCCGAGCTCGGTGACCTCGCCACGAAGCTGTTCGGGGACGCGCGGCTGCTGCGGCGAGGCGTAGAAGACCTGGCCGCGTTGGCCGCGGTAGTCGTGCACCTGGACGTCCAGCGCCCCGGCCAACTCACGTGGCGTTCCGTCCAGCACAGCCCAGCCGTCGCCGTCTCGCCAGTCCACCGACAGACCGCGGTCCCTGGCCCACTCGGTGAGCGCCACGGGCTTGGCCCCGTCCCGCAGTTCCGCGGTCAGTTCGACGTGGTCGACGCGCGCCGGGCCGAGGTCCACGGCCTGCGCGAGCAGCCGCGCATACGGGCCGGGGATGACGTTGAACGGCACCGTGGGGGTGGCGCGGTCGGCGCCGAACGCGAGGACCACCGCTACAACCATGAGCAGCGGGATCTTTCTAAGCGTCCGGGGACGCCGCTCGCTCATGCCCACAGCATCACCAATCGCTCCGGTGAGGACAAGTCGACGAACCGCGTGTTTGATCGGCGGAGGGCCGGGGTTCGCCACCCCGCCGATGTGTTACCAGGTCGACTCAGACCGGAATGGTGAGCTGGTTGCGGATCAGCGGGGCGATCTTCGCCGCCATGTAGGCGTGCCCGGCGTCGTTGGGATGCACACCGTCGCTGCCGATGAGATCCGGCCTGCCGACGAACCAGCCCTCGACCAGCGGGTCGACGAACACCGCGCCGGCCGCGACGGCCTGGCTGCGCAGGCTGTCGCGCAGCTCCAGCACGTCCGCGGGCGGGTTGGCGGTCGGCCATGGCGGCCCGATCACCAGGAACCTGGCCGACGGCGCGACCCGCCTGGCGATCTGGAACGTCTCGCCGACCATCACCGGGTACGCCTGCTGATCGACGGGCTGGTCGTTGCGTGACCCGAAGAACACCACCAGCACGTCGTCGCTTTTGACGGCCTTGACGGTCAGGTCTTCGAACACGCTGCCGTGGTTTCCGCGTACGCCGTAGCCGGCGCCGCCCTCGGCGACCACGTCCGCGTCGACCTTCAGGCCCTGTGCGGCAAGGATCTGCCACGCCTGGGCGGTCCACGACTGCGGCCCGCGGCCGCCCTCGTCGGTGCCGGTGGTGTACGAGTCGCCGATCACCGCGACGTGGTTGTCCACCGATCCGCGATTCACCAGTTCATAGCGGTCGGGCGCCGGGCTGTATCCGACGACGGCGGCGACCACCGCCACGGCCGCGACGACGGCAGCGAACATCCGCGCAAATGCGTCCCTCAGAGTCAACGACACCTCACTGATTCGCGCCCGACGTTGGCAGCCTAATACCGGTGGGCGACGGGTGCGTGTCGACGCGCCGTCAGCAGTGCAAAGCCGCGCCGGAAGCCGTTGCCGCACAGCCTGGCTGGGCCGTGGTGGAATCCGTCACCCGGCCCGGGCGGAACGGGGCGGACGAGCGTCCCGCGCCCCGTCGATGGACGCCAGCTTGCCGGTGGTGGGGTCGGCGGGCAGCTCGGCGCGGATGGTCTTGACGTCGCGGAAGTCCACCATCCGCCGCATCCAGCGGCGCGCCGGTTCCTCGACCGTGTGGAACAACAGCATCGCCCCGGCCACCGCGGCCGCGATGAGGCCGACCACCACAAGCTTCTGGACCGCCTTGGGTATGTCGAGAGCGAAGTCCTGCACCACCCAGTTCCACGAGGTGTGGACCAGCTCGTGAACCATGTACAGGCTGAACGAGATCTGGCCGCCGTAGACCATCAGCCGGGTCGACAGCAGCGCCGGAAGGCTTCCCACCCCGATCGCCAGCGTGACGACCACCGGCATGAACAGCATGTCGACGATCCCGCCGGGATCGATCATGCCGTTCACCGGATGAGCGTCGTAGTAGTACAGGATCCCGACGCCGGCGGCGGTCAGCAGAATCGCGGAGTAGCCGGCGACGCGCTGGCTGCGGTCGGTCAGTCGCAGCCGCCGCACCGCCGCGCACGCGAGCGCGCCGGCGAGGAACTGCGCCACGATTCGCGGCAACCAGCTCCACGGCGTGTAGAAGTGCCCGCTGGCCAGCAGCAGGATGATCGGTGGCAACGAGGCGACGAACGCCAGCAGCAGTAGGGTCCGCGCCCGCGTCACCGTCGCCATCCGGAAGATCACCAGGATCATCAGGCCGAACAACAGGTAGGCCAACCACTCGGCGCTGATCGACCAGGCCGGTCCGTCCCAGCTGGTGCCGTCGAAGAACGGCTCGTACCACAGCTGGACCATGAACAGCTGCCGGACGTAGCTGATGGCCGTCAGCTTCTCGACGTCCGGGGACGGCGTGGTGCCGACGTGCAGCGTGAAGATGATCCACAGCGCGGCGATGTGCATGGTGACGAGGTAGATCGGCCAGACCCGCGACAACCGCAGCCACAGGAAGTGCAGCGTGGCCCGGGTCGACCAGCTCGGTCCCATCCGCTCGAGATAGTTCCACGTCAGCACGAAGCCGCTGAGGATGAAGAACAGGTCGACGCCTTGGGCCCCGGAGTTCAGCAGCGGCGCCAGGATGTCCTTCAGCCGCGGCGAGGCGTCCCAGATCAGCGGCCGGAAGTGGAACAGCACCACCCACATTGCGGCAACGATGCGGAGACCGGTAAGCGCCTTGATCTCTCCGGTTCGCACGACACCCATTTCCGACTCTTGCTTGCTTTTCGAGCGTCAGCTCGAACATCGACACCGTGACGCCTACGCCGGCGCGACTGCCGGGCACCCGCTCCCCGCGATGACCTCACCGGCGACCCTGGCAGCCTATCAGCGCACCGGATGTGACCCCGGCTTCGCAATGCTGTGCGGTCGCTGAAAACGCAGATCGGGAATTACCGAAGTTAGTTCCCGCGAACGGTTCTACGCTGTCGCCATGCAGCGCCTTTCCGGACTCGACGCCGCGTTCTGGTGGGCCGACACGCACAGCTGTCCGATGCACATCGGCGCTCTCGCCCTGTGTGATCCGACCGGTGTCGCGGGCTTCAGTTTCGACACCGTGCGCGACCTGATCCTCAACCGGTTGCCCGAGGTGCCACTACTGCGCCATCGGGTGGCCGGCGCTCGCCACGGGTTGGACCGGCCGTGGCTGATCGAGGACACCGCCCTGGACATCGACTACCACGTCCGCCGCATCGCGGTTCCCGCGCCGGGCGGCCGGCGCGAGCTCGAGGACCTGGTCGGACGGCTGATGTCCTACCCGCTGGACCGGACCCGACCGCTGTGGGAGCTGTGGTTCATCGAAGGTCTGGCGGGCGGCCGGATCGCCTATCTGACCAAGATGCACCACGCCATCGTCGACGGGGTCTCCGGCGCCGGGCTCAGCGAGATGCTGCTCGACGTCACACCCGAGCCGCGGGCGCCGGCCGACGCCGACGAGGACTCCGGCGGCCAGCTTCCCGGTCTGGAGAGGCGGGTACTGGGCACGATGTTCAACCTCGCGGTGATGACTCCCTACCGGGTGCTGCGGGTGGTCCAGCAGACCGTCACCCAACAACTGGCCGCGCGGTCGGTGACCAACCCGCCGCCGAACTTCTTCGAGGCCCCGGCCACCCGGTTCAATACCCAGCTCACGCCTCAGCGTCGGGTGGCGTGCACCGCCCTGCCGCTCGACCGGGTCAAGGCCGTCAAGAACGCTTACGGCGTGAAGATCAATGATGTTGTGCTGGCGTTGATTTCGGGAGCTTTACGCGACTATCTGCATGACCGCGGGGAACTCCCGGACCGGCCACTGGTCGCGCAGATCCCGGTGTCGACCCACACCGACGCGTCGACGACCGGGAACCAGATCACCTCGACGACGGTAAGCCTGGCCACCGATGTGGACGACCCCGTCGAGCGTCTGCGGGCGATCTACGACAACTCCCGCGGCGCCAAGGCGATGGCCAAGACGATGACCGACCATCAGATCGTCGGCCTCACCGAGACCACACCGCCCGGCCTGCTGGGACTGGCGGTGCGTGCGTACTCGGCAGCGCACCTCGGTGACCGGGTGGTCCCGATCAATCTGGTCATCTCCAACGTGCCGGGACCGGAACTCCCGCTCTACCTGGCCGGCGCCCCGGTGGAGCGGCTGGTGCCGATCGGCCCGCTGATGCTCGACGTCGGACTGAACATCACCTGCTTCAGCTATCGCGGAACGCTGGACTTCGGGGTGGCCACCACGCCCGAAATCGCCGCCGACATCGACGAACTCGCCGACTTGTTCGAACCGGCGCTGAGGGATCTCGAGGTGGCCGCCGGACTGGTGCCGGCGGGCTGACTAGGGGTTGCCCCCCAACCCGATGCAGGTCCCGATGTGCTGGGGGTTGCAGGGTATGCCGTCCACCGCCGGCAAGCCGTCGATCGACGACGACCCGGCCCCCGGGCCGGACGGATTGACCACGGCAGGCACACCCTGCTGGGAACCCGCCGGCGCGGCTTCGCAGACCCCGTCGAAGTGGGTGGCGACCGTGCCCGCAGGGCAGTCCGCGCTCGCTGGGGCCGCCACGGCCAGCGACCCGAAGCCGAGGGTCAGCGCGCAGCCGCCGACGAGAAGGTTTCGCACCATCACCATGATCGCCCTCCTGTGCCCAGTACCCGCCCGGCCCGACCCTAGCCGCCTGCGGCCCGCTCAGCCAGGTCTGTCGGCTGGGAAGCTGCTCAGAGCACGTCGGTGATGTCGTTCTTCAGTGCCTCGGCCTGGGTGCCGAAGACGGCCTGCACACTGTTGCCGACCTCGATCACACCGGCGGCGCCGAGTGCCTTCAGCCGGTTCTGGTCCACCTTGGACGGGTCGGCGACTTCCATCCGCAGCCTGGTGATGCAGGCGTCGACGCTGCGCAGGTTCTCCCGCCCGCCGAATGCGGCGATCAGTTGTTCGGCCTTGCTGTCGACGGCAGCCGGGGCGGTCTTGACCGCCCCGCCGCCGGCGACGATCGCGGTCGCGGAGTCGGCGCCCTCGCCGAGGTTGGCCTGCTGCTCGGCCTCGAACTCGCTTTCCGGTTCGCGGCCCGGCGTACGCATGTTCCATTTGGTGATCGCGAAGCGGAACAGCAGGTAGTAGACCGCGAAGAAGACCACGCCCATGACGATCAGCAGGGGGACGTTCTTGGCCGCTGGCGCGGTGCCCGACAGCAGCAGGTCGATGAGGCCGGCCGAGAAGGTGAACCCGAGGTGGATGTCGAGCAGGTAGGCGATAGCCAGCGACAGTCCGGTCAGCACCGCATGCACGACGTAGAGCGGAAACGCCACGAACATGAAGGCGAACTCCAGCGGTTCGGTGACGCCGGTGAGGAAGGCGGTCAGACCCGCGGCGGACAGGATGCCGAACGCGACCTTGCGCTGCTTCTTGTTGGCGACGTGGATCATCGCCAGCGCCGCGGCCGGCAGACCGAACATCAGAATCGGATAGAAACCGGCGGTCAGGTGCCCGGCGGTCGGGTCTCCGGCATAGAACCGGGTGAGCTCGCCGGTGACGACGCCACCGCCTCCGGGCTTGGTGTAGCTGCCGTAGAGAAACCAGATGTAGGAATTCAGAATGTGGTGCAGCCCAACGGGTATCAGCATCCGGTTGGAGAAGCCGTAGACGAACGCGCCGAGCGCCCCCGAGCCGCCGATGAACCTGCCCAGTCCGGTCAGCCCGGCGTTGAAGATGGGATAGAAGTAGCTCATCGCGAAGGCGACGACCAGGGACACCACCGACACCGCGATGGGAACGAACCGGCGGCCGCCGAAGAAGCCGAGGTAGGGCGGCAACGTGATGGTGTGGTAGCGGTCGAACAGCCAGGCGGTGATGAGGCCGACCACGATTCCGCCGAACACGCTGTAGTTGATCTGGGCCTGCTCGCCCGCCTTGTCGAGCTGTCCGGCCAGCACCACCGGCGACATCGTCTTGAAGACGGCCTGCATCACCAAGTAGCCGACCACCGCCGCCAGCGCGGTGGAGCCGTCGGCCTTGCGGGCGAAGCCGATCGCCACACCGACGGCGAACAGCATCGCCAGGTTGGTGAACAGGGCGCCGCCCGCGGCACTCATGGCCTGGAAGAACGGTCCGATGACGGGCGCCTTGATCCGGCCCAGTAGGTCGTCCTGGCCGAGCCGCAGCAGGATGCCTGCCGCGGGGAGAACCGCGATCGGCAGCATCAGACTCTTGCCGAGCCGCTGCAACTGGGCGAAGCCGGGGATTTTCAGTCCCGACTTCCGTTGTGCCCCTGCCTCTTTGGCTGCCTCGCTCATGACCGGCCAACCTCCCTTTGTCGCAGCTCAGCGGAAGCTTAGCCAGAACGGGAGCGCGTGAGAGGGTGTTTCGGCCACGGCAGCGCGGCCGGAGTCTCTATTCTTTTGACCACCCCAGACGAAGGAGTCGTTGGTGAGCAGCACGTCCGTCCTCGCGCCAGTCGAGGGGCGCGCTGTCGCCCTCGTCGATGTCCCCGATCCGGTGTTCTCCCAGGGAATGGTGGGGTACGGAGCGGCAGTCGATCCGCCGCGGTCCGTCATCGACGCGGTCGCGCCCGTCAGTGGCCGGATCCTCAAGCTGCTGCCGCACGCCTACATCATCGTGACGGCCGACAACGTCGGGATCCTCGTCCATCTCGGGCTCGACACGGTGGCACTCAAGGGCGAAGGGTTCACTCCTCATGTCGCCGAGGGCGACACCGTGACCGCGGGCCAGCCGGTCATCACCTACGACGTTCCCTCGGTGGTGGCGGCCGGGCTCAACCCGATCGTGCCGGTGGTCGTCATGGACGAGCGCGAAGCCGCCAACGTCGTTCCCGGTGACGCTGTCGGCGCTGGTGCCGAATTAGGCTCCGGTGCACCACTTTTCACCGCCAACAGATAGGAGCGGCCGGTGGAGGTCATTATCTGCGAGGACGCCGCCCAGATCGGCACTCTCGCGGCCGACGCCGTCGAGGCGCTGCTGACCCGCAAGCCGACTGCCGTGCTGGGGCTGGCCACCGGATCGTCACCGCTGGCCATCTACGACGAGCTCGCCGCCCGCTGTAGCGCCGGCCAGATCACGTTCGGCAAGGCGCGGGGCTTCACCCTCGACGAGTACGTCGGCCTGCCCGCCGACCATCCGGAGCGCTATCGCAACGTCATCGACTCGGTGTTCGTCTCTCGCGTCGACTTCGCCCCCGGCGCGGTGGCCGGCCCGGACGGCCTCGGCCAGTGACATCCCGGCGTCGTGCGCGGCGTACGAGGCGGCGATCCGGGAGGCGGGCGGGGTGGACCTGCAGATCCTCGGGATCGGCACCGACGGCCACATCGGCTTCAACGAACCGGGTTCCTCGCTGGCCTCCCGGACCCGGATCAAGACGCTGACCCGGCAGACCCGGGTCGACAACGCCCGCTTCTTCGACGACGACGTCGACCGAGTGCCGACCCACTGCCTGACGCAGGGGCTGGGCACGATCATGGACGCCCGCCACGTGATCCTGGTGGCCACCGGACGGAACAAGGCCGAGGCGGTGCACCAGCTGGTCGAAGGACCGGTCAGCGCGATGTGGCCGGGGACGATTCTTCAGCACCATCGGCACGTCACGGTGCTGCTCGACGGGAGCGCGGCCCGTCGCCTCCAACTGGCCGACTACTACCGGGAGACCTACCTCTCCAAGCCTGATTGGCAGGGCATCTGAGTGCTGCTGACCGCTGAGACGGTCCTCACCGGCCGAGAACTGCTGCGGCCGGGCTGGATCGAGGTCGAGGGAAGCACCGTGGCGGCAACCGGATCCGGCGCTGCGCCACGTCCGGCCGACCGCGACCTCGGTGCGGTGACAGTGGTTCCCGGATTCGTCGACACCCACGTCCACGGCGGCGGCGGTGCGGACTTCTCAGCCGCCGACCGGGTGTCGACGAGCGCGGCGGTCGAGCTTCATCGCCGCCACGGCACCACGACGCTCGTGGCCTCTCTGGTCAGCGCCGCGCCGGCCGACCTGTTGCATCAGGTGCACGCCCTGGCCGATCAGGTCGAGACCGGCCTGATCGCCGGCATTCATCTCGAGGGGCCGTGGCTGGCCGTCGAGCGCTGCGGTGCGCACGATCCGGGCCTGCTGCGTGATCCGGAACCCGACGAAGTCGAGCGGGTGCTGGCCGCGGGCCGCGGCGCGATCCGGATGGTGACGCTGGCACCGGAGCGCGCGGGTGCGGCGGGCGCGATCGAACGGATCGTCGCGGCAGGCGCAGTCGCCGCGGTAGGCCACACCGAGGCGACCTACGAACAGACGCGGACAGCCGTCGCCGCGGGCGCGTCGGTGGGAACGCATCTGTTCAACGCGATGCGCCCGATCCATCACCGCGAGCCGGGCCCGGTGATCGCGCTGCTGGAGGACCCGCGGGTGACCGTCGAACTGATCACCGACGGGGTGCACGTGCACGGTGCGCTGTACCGGTATGTCGCTCGCAGCGCCGGCGAGGACCGGGTCTCGTTGGTCACCGACGCGATGGCCGCCGCGGGGATGGCCGACGGGGCCTACCGGATCGGGTCGCTTGCCGTGGAGGTCGCCGACGGGGTGGCGCACCTGGCGGGCACGACGACCATCGCGGGAAGCACCGCGACCATGGACCGGGTCTTCCGGTTCGCCGTCGCCAACAGCGGCCTGGCCCGCGACGACGCCCTGCAGCTGGCCGTCGCCCAGTCTTCGATGAACCCCGCACGCGCGCTTGGACTTCCGTCGCCGGCGCTGGTGGCCGGCGGGCGCGCCGATCTGGCCGTCCTGGATGCCGAGTTGGCCGTGGTGGACGTCCTGCGCGCGGGTTCCTGGGTCTGACCGGGCTACGAACGTGTGTTCGATTTTCTGTCGGACCCCTGGTGCATGGTGTCGGTATCCCGACAGAGAGGACCAACCCATGTGCTGGATGTGCGACCACCCCGGCAGCACCGTTGCCGACTTCCTCGACGTGATCCGCAGCAAGATCGACAAGCGCGGTTGGGCCGTGCAGTACGTCGAGGATCCGCAGATGCCGTTCGCCTACACCGCCGGCCTGACCCAGTACCAGCTACCGGAACTGTTGATGACGAACGTGTCCCCCGCTCGGGCGGCGCGAGTGCTCAACGGCGTGGCCGAGTTCCTCCTGGACGGCTTGGAGCTGTGGCCGGGGCGGCAGGTCGGCCTTCCCGGTGGCCTGTTGGTCGAGGTCGTGGAGGTCGACCACCCTGAGGTGCATCTACCTGCCGCCGTGCGGATCTACGGGCCCATCCGCTCATTCCAGCTGGTCTGGGCCGACGGTCGCGGCCGCTGGCCGTGGGCGGCGGACTTCTGCGATCAAAGGAGCCGGCAGCCGGTGCTCGGCATGCGGACGCCTGCTGATCGCAGTGCTCGGCGATGTTGAGCACATCGCCGCCGGGGCACATACCAACAGAGTTGCTGAAATAGCTTCGCCAGGTCACTGGCCGCTTGTCGGACGGGGTTATCGCGGCAGCCGGGCATGCTTTCGGTGCACCTACTGGGGTCCGCGTCTAATCGGCGCAGAATGTTGCCATCACCTAACCTGTCGCGATGACCGACGGAAACTTTCGCATTGTTCTGGTGGACCCGACCACCGCAGCCACACTCGCCCAGATACTCCCAGTTCTGCTGTTGACCCTCACGGTCGAGCTGCGGCGCACCGGTTGGGTTCACGGCCATGGACGGCACCGCATCGTCGGGCTGTTCCTGTTCGCGTTCGCCACCGTCGAGGCGACACTGTTGTTCTCGATCGACGGCGCCTTCTACCCCTTCCAGTGGTTCGACAGCATGGTCGGGCTCATCATCTTCGGTCTGCTCGGCCTCATCTTCGCGTTGTCCCTCACCAAGACGCGCGGCACCGAGACCGAAGCGGACGAAAGTGACGAGCCGCCAGGCTAATCCCGATGCGCGACGATGTTGAGCACGTTGCCGTCCGGGGCACGCACGAAGAACCTGTGCACGCCCCACGGCTCGACCGTGACCGGATGGACGATCTCGTACCCGGCGCGTTGCGCCTCCGCGTAAGCGGCATCGAGGTCGTCGGTGTGTACCGAGATGACTGAGTCTTCGGGCGCGGTCGCGTCACCGCACACCAGTTGCACGTGCGCACCGGTGTCGGAGTCGGTGTAGCGGGCGACCCAGCCGAGGTTGAACTCCTCGGTGGTCAGCCCGAGGAAGTCGGTGTAGAAGCTCTTGGCCGCGTCGATGTCGGCGACGGGCAGGTTGGAGGTGATCCGGAGGACACGCATGTCGTGGCGTCTACCCGGTCGATCGCGTCCTCAGTCGTGAGAAAATAGTGACTTCCTATCGGGTGCTGGACTCGGGGGGAGACGATGACGGGACGGGTCGTCCTGGTGGACAGCGCGACGGCGATGACGCTGGCGCAGATCCTGCCGATTCTGCTCTTGACCTTCGCCGTGGAATTGCGACGCACGCGACGCCATCGGGGGCTGTCACGCTTCCGCCTGGGCGTGTTCTTCCTCGTCTTCGGACTGACCGAGACCACACTTGTGCTGTCGATCGACGGCGCCTTCTACCCGTTCCAGTGGTTCGACATCTGCTCGGCGGTGATGATCTTCGCCCTGCTGTGGCTGATCTTCGTACTGTCGCTGTCGGACCCGGCACTCGACCCCGACGACGAGCCCGAACCCTAACCGTTGGAGGCGCGCTCGCCGAAGTTGATGACCTCGCCGCGGTTGATCGACACCCAGTCGCGGGCTTCGAGGTAGGGGCGGAACGTCTCGGTGATCAGCTCGCCGTCCGCGGCAGTCTTGGGCCGCTGGAGTTCGTAGAGATGCGGGAACTCCGTCCATGCGGCGACGGCATTCCACAGCCGCACCGCGGCGTCCCCGGTGGGCGGGTCGATGAGGACCGGGCCGAACAGGCATTGCCCGTCGGGAAAGAACAGGGTCGGCACCCCGTAGCCGTCGGCGTCGACCACGCGGCGGTGGTCGGCCATCACCTCGTCGTTGGTGGTCGGGTCGGCGATGGCCTGGTCGACGAGCCCCGGGTCGAGACCCAGCTCCTCGAGGAGGTGCCGGGCCACCGCGCGCTCATGCGGCTTGTGGCCTTCGACGTGCAACGCTCGCCCGGCTCGCTCGTACCAGGCGTCGAGGGTGGCCATCGACTGTCTGCGCAGCAGTGCCCCGATGCGCATCATCGACCATCCGTAGGACCATTCCCGTTCCCACGGATGCTTCTTGCCCTCCTGGCGGTTGATCTCCTCGAGGCTGAAGAACCGCCAGTTGATGGTCAGTCCGGTCAGATCCCGGACCTCCCGAATCCACCGCGACGTCTGATAGGCGTACGGGCACATCACGTCGAAGTGGAAGTCCACCGACTCGACCCGATTCTCGCCGGTCTGGCGAGGGGGACGCCCGGTCACATCGTGAACCTGAGGTTGCGGGCGGCGCGATCACCGATCTGGTCGTCGCCGCTCCAGCTGACCGCGCCGGAGTCGATCTGCGCCTGCGGGTCGATGCGCCCACAGGCGAGCTGGATGAAGGTCGTGGAGTCCGTCGTCAGCGTCGCGTCCGGGTGCTCGAGGTGGTCGACCCGCTGGGCGCGGCCGTCGACCCGCACGTCGATCTCCCGCTCGATCGGCCCGGTCAGCCGGATGGCAAGGCTCTTGCCGTCGGGCAGGCCGACCTTCTTGCCCACGATGTAGCCGATCGAGTTCTCCACCTCGGCAAGCGCGAGCTCGGCGGTGAGTCCGCCGTCGTCGGTCGTGCGGCCCAGCGGCGCGGTGATGTCACGCTCGTGAACCCAGAAGTCGAAGACCCGGATCTCCAGGAACCGCCCGTAGGTGCCGCGGCCGGTGGGCATCCACGACGGGCGCTGCAGATCCTCGGCGGTCAGTGCGCTCAGGTCTCGTCGCCTGCTGTCGTAGACCGCGCGGACCTTGTCGACGAGGACCGCGGGGTCGTCGCTGCCGGCCAGGAACTCGGCGGCCTTCTCGAACGGCGGCGGGGTGGCGTCGTCGTGGGGCAGCCAGCCCGCCATCACGGCCTCGATGCTGGTGACGTGCTGGACCACCTCCTGCACAGTCCATTCCGGGCACAGCGACTGCGTCTGCCACTCGACGGCGCTGAGGTCGGCGCACAGCGTTTCGAACTGCGAGTAACAGCTCTCGAGTGCGGCGCGGATCTCGTCCAGGCTTGTCATAGCCAAGAACCTATCGGTCCCGAACCGCCCGTGAGTGAGGACTCCCGCAACGAACTGCGGGCGGCGGTCTGCGAGCCTCCTCACTCAACAGCTGATCGGGCCGTGCGGCGGCCCCGCGGCCGCTACCGTGCTGTGCATGAGCGACAACCAGATGCTGGTTCTCAACCGTGCCGATCTCGTGAGCCTGGGCCTGACCTGGAAGGAGATCATCGACGTACTCGAGGACGCCTTCCAGCAGAAGGCCCAGGGCCTGGTGCAGAACCCGCCCAAGCCCAAGGTCACCTCCCGGGGTGACTCGGCGTTCATCCACGCCATGCCGGCCTACCTCGGCGGCTCGGACAAGATCGGCATCAAGTGGGTGGCCGGCTACGAAGGCAACCACGAAAAGGGACTGCCCTACATCTACGGCGCGGTGATCATGAACGACGCCGAGACCGGCCGGCCGATCGCGCTGCTCGACGGCGGCTGGATCACCGAGATGCGCACCCCCGGGGTCTCCGGGGTGACCATGCGCCACGTCCCGGGCGACCCCAAGCACCTGGCCATCGTGGGCTGCGGCCTGCAGGGCCGTCGTCATCTGGAGGTTGCGCTGGAGGTGCACCCGGGGCTGACCCATGTGACGGGGTACGACTACGTCGACGGTGCCGCCCAGCGGCTGCTCGACAACGCCGGTGACCGGGTGACCCGGGTCGCCGACAGCCCCACCGACGCGGTGGCGGGCGCGGACCTGGTGATCACCACCATCACCGTCCCGCTCGACCCGAAGATCGACTGCGCCAACACCGATCCCAACGCGTTGCTGCTCCCGGTGGACTACGACGACGCGATGGCGCAGGCCGCGTTCGACGACGCGGTGATCTACAGCGTCGACGATCCGGGCCAGTACAACTCGGTCGCCGACAGGTTGTACTTCTTCGGTCTGCCCAAGCCGACCACCGACCTGGCTTCGGTGGTCTCCGGCAAGGTCGAGGTTCCCACCACCGGGCGGCGGATGTTCCTCAACATGGGCATCGCGATGGACGACATCGCGCTGAGCTCAATCGTGCTCGACCGCGCCGCGGCGGCCGGCGTGGGCCGCTCCATCGAGTTCCCGTAGCACCTAGCCGGCGGCGTTGGGCAGCAGCGGCGGGCAGTTGCCCGCCGCGTCGGTGGCCAGCTCGAAATGCCACACCTCGTTGGCGTAGATCTGGCAGAGGCCGAACCGCGCCCCATTGGCAATGAGCCACTGGTCGGCACCCACCCCGCCCACGTCGACCGCTTCACCGATCACATGCTTGGAGCCGCCCGGCGTCTGCACGTACTGTCGTGCGGCCGCCATGCTGCCGTAGGTGGCCACCGCGTTGTCGAGCAGGCGTTGCTGAAATTCCGGAGAGCGCCAGCCGGAGGTGATGGTCATGGTGATGCCGTCGGCCGAGGCCGCCGTCGCGGCGGCCTGAATGGCGCCGAGCAGGGCGGGGTCGAGCCGCCCGATCGCCGGGTTCTGCACGTCGAACGGGGTGAGGATCTGCCCGTCGCTCAGCGAACCGTCGCCCGGCCCCACCGTGGTCGGGTCGACCGCAACTGTGTTGTCGGCGAGCACAATTCGCGGCGACACCGCAGGTGCCGCAGTGACACTGAGCGTGATTGCCGCGGTGGCGGTCACGCTCAATAATCCCGCCGTCAAGAAGCTGCCGTTGATGCGCATGATCCGGTCATTGTCTCGAATGCCTCGTCGGGCTTGCAAATCTGCTCGAGCACACCACGCCGGAGACTCCCCGGATTCCCGTGGGATTCCGGTGCGGCGGCCCGCCCGGATAGGAAAGACTCAATCCGATGAGTCCTATCCGGGTAGCCGCGCCGCTGGCCGCGGCGGCGATTGTCGTCACCCTCGCCGGCTGCGGCCATGCGCCCACCGCGCCGGTGGCGTCGAAGACGGCGCAGGCGGTGACGACACCCGTCGCCACGGCATTGGACTCGACCACCGAAGCCGCAGCGGCAGCCCCGGCGCCGCCGGGAGTCCCCCCGCGGCTGGCCTCGGATCCCGCGCAGATCGGCGACGACCTGGTGGCCGACGAGTTGGCGCTGCGTGATCCCTCGACGCCGGAGGACGCGCTGAATGCCGCAGCGCACCGCCAGCAGGTGGCCTACCGCGCGATCGGGCGCCACCCGGAGTGGGACGCGGTGATCCGGCCCAAGATCCCGCCGGAGCTGCTCGGCTTCTATGACCACAACGTCGAGGCTCGCCGTCAGCTGGCCGCGATGGCGGTCCCCCGGGACACGCTGCCGGCGTGGCGGATCGACCCGCCGGCACCGCCCGACGAGCTACTCGGCTACTACCACGAGGCCGAGGCCGCCACCGGCGTCGGCTGGAACTATCTCGCCGCGATCAACTTCGTCGAGACCCGCTTCGGCAGCATCCACGGCGTGAGCACCGCGGGCGCCGAGGGCCCGATGCAGTTCCTGCCGTCGACATTCGCCACCTACGGCGACGGTGGTGACGTCCGCGCCCCGCGCGATGCCATCATGGCGGCCGGCCGCTACCTGGCCGCCAACGGTTTCGCCGGCGACCCCGACCACGCGATCTTCCGGTACAACAACGCCAGCCAGTACGTGGCCGCGGTCAACCAGTACGCCGCGGCCCTCGCCGAGGATCCGGCCGCCTTCGGTGACTACTACCGCTGGGACGTCTACTACTTCTCCACCGCGGGAGACATCTTGCTGCCCATCGGTTTTGACGAGAGCGAGCGGATTCCGGTCCAGGACTACCTGGCTTCCCATCCGCAGTAGGGCACGTCAGCCCCGGCGGCCGGGAACCGTCCACACCACCCGGTAGGAACCGGCCACGGGCACCCACCCGAACCGCCGCGAGTCGACCACACCGGGTGCACCCGGATTGTCCGAGCGCGCCTCGAAGGTCGCGCCCCGTCCGGTGCCGCGCACGTCGCCGACACGTTTGACGAGCCAGCGCGACGGGACACCGGGGTCGGGGAACACCCGAAGCTGGCCCGGCCGGGGCCTGCCGCCGCGCACGGACAGCAGCCCGTCACCGGGACGAAGGGTCGGTCGCATCGAGTCCTCGACCACCACAAACCGGCGCAGTGGCCATCGTCTGAGTCCAAGCCCAAGCCCATGGTTGCCGACCATGGTCAAAGGGTAAGTTAGGCCCATGCTGCAACGACTTTTCGCCAACGCGACCGAAGCCCATGCCCACTGCGATCTGTACTGCGGCGTCTATGACCCCGCCCAGGCCAAGATCGAGGCGCTCTCCTGCCTGAAGACGCTCCAGAAGTACCACGACTCGGACGACGAGCACTTCAAGACCCGCGCGATCATCATCAAGGAGCAGCGCGCCGAAGAGGTCAAACATCACCTGATGGTGCTGTGGGCCGACTTCTTCACCAAGGACCACTTCGAGCAGTTCCCCAACCTGCACCAGCTGTTCTGGGACGGGGTGCACGGCGCGGGTGACGTGAAGAAGTCCCTTGACGTCGCCGTCGCCGAGAAACTGCTCGCGACCATCGACAAGATCTCCGACATCTTCTGGCAGACCGAGAAGGCCAAGGGCATGGGCGTCTACCCGCCCGCCTGATCACCTCCGGCGCACACCGCAACGAGGCCAGGTCCCAGCATCACCGGGGCCTGGCCTCAGTCGCGGCCGCGCTTCCCCACCGACGTAATTGACGAGTTGTAAAGTTCGTCGCGCGGGTTGCGCAGCGGATGGGAATCGACATGGCAACTGACAGGCGAGTGGTGCGGCGACGCTGGGCCGAGGCCGGAGTGGTCGCGGCGGGGTTGAGTGCGGCCATGCTCAGCGGCGCCGGGGCGGCAGCGGCCGCTCCCGCCGATTCCGGGCACGCCGCCTCGGCGGCCAGCAGTTCGCGGGCGACGGCCAGCAGGCATACGCAGCCCAGGGCGGCAGCGT
Organism: uncultured Actinomycetota bacterium; assembly: GCA_963716465.1. Taxonomy (GTDB): domain Bacteria; phylum Actinomycetota; class Actinomycetes; order Mycobacteriales; family Mycobacteriaceae; genus Mycobacterium. The sequence continues at coordinate 202,705 of CAVQTS010000024.1, read as the reverse complement.
CGACGGCGCCCAGTGCCGCACAACAGGTCGCATCGTCGCGGGCAAGCGCAGCCGGCTCGGCGGCAGCCCGCCAGGCGCCACAGGCGGCGGCCAAGTTCAGCTTCGTCGGCCCGGTGCGGGCAGCGATTCTGGCGGCACAGGCCTACCTCTACGGCTATCCGTTGATGGAGTACGAGCGGGTCCGCCAGACGGTGCCGGACCTGAACACGATCTACTCGCTCACCAGCTTCGCCAACCCCGACGTCGCCCCGATCTGGACGGCGATCGGTGGTGGCAAGCGGCCGAACACCGACACGTTCTACTCGCTGGCCGAGCTAGATCTGAGCCAGGGTCCCGTCGTCCTGTCGATCCCGGACATGGGCAGCCGCTACTACAGCTTCCAGCTCACCGATCCCTATACCAACGTCGTGCAGTACATCGGTTCGCGCACAACGGGTACGGGCCCCGGAACGTACGCCATCGTGTGGTCCGGCGGACCGCAGGGCAACATTCCCGCCGGCGCGACGAAGGTGGAGGTTCCCTACAGCAGCATCCTGATGCTCGGACGCACGTTGGCCGGCGACGCGGCCGACCAGCAGCAGGCGATCGATCTGATCAACCAATACTCGCTCACCCCGGCGGGCGGCCCCCCGCCGGTGACCACCCAACCGAAACCCGGCCTGTCCTACCTCGACGCGATCAGCGCCGCCATGACGAGCAACCCACCACCGGCCCAGGATGATCCGGAGTTGGCGAAGCTGGCCAAGATCGGCGTCGGGCCGAATCTGACGGTGGCCGATGCGGGCCTGGGCCCGCTGGCTCGGCTGTCCGCCGGCCTCGCGGTCAAGGCGACGGCCGCGCTGTTACCGACGCTGGCGGAACTGCAGCAGCTGGTGTCGGCGGTCCAGAACAAGGGCTGGGCCATCCCCGACTCGGCCATCGGCGACTTCGGCACCAACTACCTGCTGCGTGCCGGAGTGGCCGAGGTCGGACTGATCGCCAACACCCCGCAGGAGGCGATGTACTCCTCGGCGCTGCTGGACTCGCACCTGTTGCCGCTCAACGGATGCAATACCTATGAGCTGCACTTCGCGCCTGGTCAGGCCCCGCCGACGGACGCCTTCTGGTCGGTGACGGTGTACGACAGTAACGGCAATCTGGTGCAGAACGCCGAGAACACGTACAGCGTCAGCAGCAGCAGGCCCGATCAACTGGTTACCCGCCCGGACGGTTCGATCGACATCATCTTCTCGCGCACGAATCCGGACGACCCGACCGCGAACTGGTTGCCGATCCCCGACGGTTCGTTCGGGGTGTATCTGCGCAACTACGTGCCGCAGCAGGCGGCGCTCGACGGCAGTTGGACGCCACCGGGCATCACGCGGATCGGCGGGTTCTGACCCGGCGCTACTTCCAGGCGAACAAGGGTTGCTCGAGGTCGTCGACCGGATCGTGGCGGCCCTCGAGGCACAACCAGCGCAGCTGGAGCAGCACCGCGCCGGTCGGGGCGTGAATCAGATCGTTGCCCAACGGAATCTGCACCACCGGGCGCGGGCTCTCCGGAATGCTGATGAACCGCGGCGAGTCCTCGCGCTGTAGCTGGTGCAGCCCGACCCGGTAGACCGCCACCACCTCGTCGGGCGCAGGACGGGGATCGAGGCGCCCACCGCCCCAGATGACGACCGGGGTGATGACGTATCCCGAGCGGGTCGGGTAGTCGTCGAGCAGGCCCAGCACGGACGATTCGGGCAGCTCGACGCCGACCTCCTCGTGAAGTTCCCGCAGCGCGGCCTCGACGGCGGTCTCGCCCGGATCGAGGCGGCCGCCCGGCAGCGCCCATTGGGCGGCATGCGCTCGAAGCCGAGATGCCCTGCGGCACAGGAAGAAGGCCGCGCCTCCGGACACGTCGACCATGCGGCCGTCGAGTCCGGCTTCCATGGGACGTCCATCGATCCAGTCGTCGACGGGCGCCGGGTCGACGCGGTCCTCGCCGGTGTGGGAATCCACCAGCACCACCGCGACGGCGGCGTGCCGCTTCGCCGGGTCGGTGACCGTGCGCCGGTCGTGGGCGCTCAAGTGACCGCGAATCTGCTCCCGCAGGCTTTCGACGTAGGCGATGGTCACCGTTCGACGATATAGGCGGGGCCGCATCGGGTGCGCGGCCCCGCCATGTGATGACCGATCAGAACGTCGGAATGAACACGCCGTTCACCCAGACACCCCAATGCTGCCAGCCGGCATCCCAGACCTGCTTGTTGCCGGCGGCCCAGGCCGGCGGGGCCGGTTGCGGTGGCGCCCAGGCCGGCGGGCTGGCGGCGTTGGGTCCGGCCGGAGGAAGCGGCGGCGGCATCGGTCCCTCGGCGGCCGCCGTGCCGATGCCCGCTCCCATTGCACCTGCTGCCAATGCGCCGGCAACAGCGGCGCCGACGATGATTTTCTTCAACCTCATGGGTGCGAAACTCCAATCTGGTATTGGTCCAACATGTGTCCGCTGCGATGAATAACCCGATCGGCGAGCGGTAAACGTCCGGCCGACTCAGCCCTCGCCCATGGCCGCGGCGATGGCTTGCGCCATGAACCGGGCCGCGTCGTTGCGATCCATCGCAGCCAGCATCTGACCGATGCCGCGCATCTGCTCGCCCACCAGCACGGTGGGCCCGTTGGACAGGTTGGCGAACGCGGTGTCGATGACCTCGGCAACCGGCGCGGCGTCGGGCGGTCGTTGCTCCTCGGAGGCAAGCAGGCCGCGCTGATGTTCGAGCTTGCGCAGCGCGGGGGTGTCGGTCTTGCCGAGGATCAGTCCGATCACGTCGACGCCCTTGTCGTGCAGTTCACTCCAGAGGGCTTCGGCGAAGACCATGTCGAACGCCTTGGATGCGCCGTAGGCGACCATGTTGGGTCCGCCGACGAATCCCGCACCCGACCCGAAGACCACGATTCCGCCGCTGCCCCGCTCGACCATCGCCGGTGCGAAGTGGTGACATAGCCGCATCGGGGCCAGACAGTTGCGGTACACCAGCGCTTCTGCAGCGTCGATGGAGTTCGACAGGAAGGGTGCGAAGTCCGGGTCGGCGCCGGCGCAGTACACCAGAAATCCGATGGTCAGCTCAGCGGTCGCGGCCGCCACCACTGCGGTCGCGCCCGGCTGCGCGAGGTCGACTGCGAGGGTGCGCGTCTGGACGCCGTGACGGGCACTGATGTCGGCTGCCACCCGGTCGAGGACGGCTTGCCGCCGAGCCAGCAGGACGACGTTGAGGCCGCGGGCGGCCAACGCGTCGGCGAAGGCCGCACCGACGCCGTCGGATGCTCCGGCCACCACCGCCCACGGCCCGTATTTCGTTCGCGAAGTCCGTCACTGCGCCGGCCCCGGAAAGGCGATCCGCACCGAGGTGAACTTTCGGTCGGCGATTCGCCACCCGCCCTCGGCGCGCACGATCTCGTCGTCGTAGAAGCCGGTCGCGTTGACGCCGGAGTTGTTGTCGGCGGCCATCACCCACACGTCGACGTAACAGCGCGCCGTGGCTCTATCGCCCTGTACGTCGATCACCTGGTTGGTGATGCGATGCAGGGTGTGGCCGGCCTTAGCGTGGGCGAGGTCCATGAAATCGGTGACGGCATCGATGCCGTCCCAGACCCCGATTTCGCCGTAGTCGCAGTGGCAGTCCGGGGTGAACACGGTTCGGAATAGTGGCCAGTCGCGCCGGTCGATGGCGGTGGCGTAGCGCACCAGCAGGTCCGAAATGTCCTGCCGGTCTTGCTGTTCACTCATGCGCCGACCCTACCCACACCGCGGGTCCGCGGGCGCAAAACCCGGTGAGCGCGGCTCAGCCGGACGTCCGAGCGATCGTGGACGCCGGCTCCGGGCGGCACTCCTCACGATGTTGTACAGCGGCGCGCCCCAGGCGTGCGCACCGCTGGCGGTCGGCTGGACCGTGGCGTCGGGGTCGTAATCGCACACCGGATCACCGGCGTCGCAGACGCTGACCGTGCGCGCACCGATCGTCGGGGGCAGCATCGAGGTGTTGGTCGAGGCGAGGAACGAGTGCTCCTGGGCGACCCCCTTACCGCGATCCGAACCACCTGGCGGCCGTCTCCTCGAGGCCGGCATCCGACCCGTCCCCGACCCAGGCGACGTACCCGTCGGGCCGGATCAGCACCGCAGCGGGTGCGGCGACTTCGCCGATCACCGGAAGTTCCCATCCACCAACGGCTTTGGCCTCGACGAGGCAAACTCGATCATTCGGGGTGCCCAGACCACCCGGCTCGCCGAGGTTCAGCAGCACCGGCCGGGCGTCATGCAGCAGGGCGTAGACGCGGAGGGGGCCGTCGGCGGTGTCCAGGTCGAGATCGGGCATGCGGCGTCCGAGCAATGGATGGCTGTCTTCGAGCGGGGCGCCCTCGCCGAGGTCATAACGGATGTCGAGACCCGACATCATGGCGGCGATCCGCTTGCGCGGTTCGGCCATGCCGAGCAGTTCGGCCATCGTGTCGCGCAACGCCTTGCTGCGCTCATCGGGTCGCAGCAGCGCGCTTTGGGCCAGCGTGTTGCGGAGCACTCGGGCGGCAACCGGATGCCGTTCGGCCTGGTAGGTATCCAGCAGCGTCTCCGGTGATACCTCATCGACCACCTGGGCCAGCTTCCAGCCGAGATTGACGGCGTCCTGGACACCGGTGTTCAGGCCCTGTCCCCCGACGGGATGATGCACGTGTGCTGCGTCGCCGGCCAGCAGGATCCGTCCGGCGCGGTAGGACGCCGCCTGCCTGGCCATGTCGGTGAATCTGGATAGCCAGGTCGGATTCCGGACGCCGTAGTCGGTCCCGTAGACAGCGATCATGCCTTCGGACAGATCATTCAGGCTGGCATCGCCGTCGGCTCGCATCTCCCGTTCGGTCACCATGACCCGCACCGGGCCCTGTGCCGATGTCGCCGGCCCAGCGGTCTCCGTCGCCGAGCCTGCTGAGACCGTGTACGCCCAAGGCGTCGTGGCGGACTCCCCATTCCGGCGGTTCCACGGCCAAGTCGACTTCGGCGATGAGATAGCTGATCGTGGGATCCCAGCCGGTGAAGTCGATGCGGGCCGATTTCCGCACCGCGCTGCGCCCGCCGTCACAGCCGACGGCGTAACGCGCGCGGACGACATCGTCCCCGGCGAGCGTGACGGCGACACCGGCCGGTTCTTGGACGATGCCGGTCACCTCGCGTCCACGGTGGACCGGCACACCAAGCTCGTCGACCCAGTCCGCGAGGATGCACTCGATGTGGTTCTGCCACAGGGCAAGCCCGTACGGGTGGCGGGTGGGAAAGTCGCTGATGTCCAGACGGATCTGGCCGAACCCGCCAACCTGGGCGGTAGCCCTCGGCCAGGAAGCGGTTGAACTCCAACCCGACCCTTCCCTACATCGAGATCAATGACATGCCTAAGTTGAACGATCTCAAACGGCTCTTTCCCACGGAGTATCGCGACCAGCCCGTACTGGTATCCGCCTGACGGGCGCTGAGTATCGGACTCGTCGTCTGTCGAGGGTGCGCATGTCGGTCGAAAAGATAGGCGGCGAACAACATTCGGATCGCCGCCATCGGATCGATGCCCTCCCGCAGGTCGCCGTGCTCGGCGGCCCGTCGTACAACTGGCAAGAAGGCTTGGGACTGGGTCTGCTCGGCCAGTGCTGCCGCAACGGCTAAGACGTCTCCGCACAGACTGCCCGTGTCAGGAGTCGCAAGCCCTTGGCGGCCTCGGCGGCAGCACGCGGCGGTCGTGCCGATCTCGATGATGACAACCGTCAAAGTCTCGTGATCACTCTGTGCCCAAGCTATTAGATGGCTCTCAGCTTTGGATCTTCGGGCCCGCGTACCTTCGGTGTCACACAGCGCTTCCACGGCCCGGCAGCAGTTTGGCTATTGCGGAGAGGACGTTCAAGTATGACCGCCCACCCTCGTCCACTGCGGCTGCTCAAAGATGTCCAACCACCGGGGATGAAGCTCGAGAACGCACTGCGGCCGCATCGGCTGCGCATCAACTACACCGCCGATGACTGCGAAATCATCCCCCTCACCATCGGCGAATACCGATTCATCCACACGGTGCTCGCCGAGTCCGGACGGACCGATCTGACCAACGGCGTTTGGGCCTGACCACCTACCGGGCACAAAACGGTAGGTGGGTGCGAAGCCTGATTTAGCCTGTGGCGCAGCCGATTACCGACCGGTGGCCCGCCGGCCCATGCTGGGCCAGCGTTTGCGTTCCGGGTCGCCGCCGCCGGCGGTGTGGTGGACCCGAACCCATTGAGCGCCTTGGCGTTTAGTGGCGCTGGCGGCCATGATCACGCTGGGCGGCGAAACGGCCAATTGGACGCGTCCAGCCGATAGTCGGCCCGTTCGGGATCGGACGACGGTACCCGGCTCGGACGCGGCGAGCACCGGGTGTCGTGCCGTGTAGGGCGTTAGTCAGTCAGTTCCGGTACCGCCCCTGCGTCTCGCTGCCGTCCACGTTGCGAGTCCACACGGTGAAGGTGTCGTCGCTGGCGTCGTAATCCGATGCCAGCGCAAGCGCCTTCTTGGCCAGCTCCACAACGGATTCCGCCGTGGTTGCGGTGTGATCGTCGGCGACCCCTTGGCAGCTGTACTGGTCGCTGTCGTGGACGCCGACGCTGTAGCCGCCGTCTGGGCGGCCGTGCGGGTCCTCGTAGCCAGCGAACCCGGCCCCGACGATCAGGTAGACCCCGCCCTCCAAGAGGCCGTCGTGAGTGACGTAGACGCGGCTACCGCCCAGGTCCTGGGCGCTGAACGGTACTGCGAACATCGCCGTCAACGCATCGGCGAGGGGCTGGGTGTAGGCGTAGTTGGCCCAGCAGATCACGCGCTCCGAATCGGTCATTTTTCGCCACTTTCGGCGACGCCACCCTCGGGCGTCCACCACTTGCACGTGTCACGTGCCGGCTCTTCCCCTGGGGCACCGTGCGGTGGGGCGCGGTTGCCGGGACGGCGGGCCAGGTACCCGAACAGCCGTCCGCTCTTGAGCAACTCCAGGATAATCGGGAAGGCCGACAGATTCGACCGATGTTCACTCGGCCGGTCAACCGCACCCGTGAAGCAGGGGAGCATGGGCAGATCACGACTCAGCGGTAGCCATCATCTTTACAGACACGTCGGATTTTGGCGTCGTTGTCGCAGTAGCTGCCGTAACGTCGGTGTTTATCGCTACCCAAAACCCCGGCAGCGGACGGAGGTGGAGTCGTGTCGTCAACCCATTGGCCGCTGACCAGCTGTGCTGCCACCCGATCACCGGCGACGTAATGTCGCTGCAGGTCAGGGCTGAGGCGACGCGGCAGAGAATCATCGACGCTGCCGTCGAGTTGTTCGGGAAGGCCGGTTACGGCAACACCGCATTGGGCGACATCCTGAGCCTGGCCGGTGTCACCAAAGGCGCGTTCTACTACCACTTCCCGAGCAAGGAAGCGGTAGCCACCGCGATCATCGACCGGGCTGAGACCCAGAAATACGATGCCATCGTTCGGCTCACCTCATCGTCAGCTCCGGCGTTGGAGAGCATCATCGAGTTGACCTTCGTGGTGGCCGAGATGATCGAGTCCGACAACATCGCGTGGGTGGGCAACCAACTCGAACAGGCATTGGCCCAAGTCAGTCCGACTGGCGCACAGGCGTTTACCCAGTTCAGCTCGGTCTATGTCAGCGTGGTCGCACAGGCGATCGTCGAAGGCGACCTGGTCGATGACCTTGACGCAGAGGACATGACGCAGACCATCTGGGCGGCCGTGCTAGGCGCCCAGCTGCTTGCCGACGCCATCGGAGATGACCTCGTCGCGAGACTGGCCCACGTCTGGAAGGTGGTCCTGCGCGGCATCGTTGCACCGCCGAAACTGCTCTACTTTCAGCAGTTCACGGCCCGCAGGGCACAGCATCACCACGATCGAGACGGGCGAGCCAGCGCAGCACGGCTGCCGCCGAGCGCGAGCGTCGACCCGCACTGACAGCCGGGGCCTGGCGGATGGACGGCTCGCCACGATGATCGGCCGCCCACCGAGAAGTGGCCCGCTGATTTCGGTGCGGGTCGGCTACTTCCTGTGGCTGACGGTGGCCGCTGCCGCGTTGGGGTGTTGACTGCTTGCCGCCGCCGGCGGGGCGGCGGTCTTGGCGCCACCAACAGACGCGGCCCCGAGCGCGACTCTGGTGTAGACGTTGATGCCCGGGGCTGCCTGGGCGACGGTCACGTTGTGCTGGTCTAATGCCCCCGCGACCGCCAACGGACCCGGCCCGGCTGTCACATCGTTACCGCTGCCGACGGTGTTGAACGCCAGGTTCCAGAAGGACTTGGCTGTGCCCGCCGACACCTTGCTGTTGGTTCCCAGGAGGTTCGAGGCGATGCTGAAATAGCCATCCGCAAAGGTGGCGTTTTGGCCGACGCCGGTCGCCTTGCCGAAGAGGTTGAGACCGATATCGCCCACGCCTTTGGCCGAACTGATCTCATCCACGCCGGTGTTGGCAGGGCTGACATCGATGGCGATGTTGAGCAGCCCGTCGACTTCGCTGAAGCCGTTCTTGCTGATATCCGCGGCGATTCCGAAGAGGCCGCCGGCAGTCGCAATCGCCGCGGAGCCGACCGCTGTCGCGAAGTTGAAGTCACCGCTGGTGAAGGCCTGAGCCGTGCTGCCGATCGCGAAGGCCGCGCCGAAAAGCCCGGTGGCGGTCGCCGTCGCGCCGGGACCGATCGCGATCGCGGCAGTGAACAACGTACTGGAACACCCGCCGCCGTTGTTGATCCCCCAGAACGACGCGCAGGTGGCATTGGCGGAGGGGGCCCCACCCAGTGCCCCCGCGGCCAGCGCACCCGACACCAACGCGCCGAGCAACACGCTACCTTTGGTCCGAGTCTGATCCATGAGCTTTCTCCCAGCCGCTGAGTAGGACTTTGAGTCGGGAAGCTACTCCGGTACCGGGCAGATCAATCGGCTTTCGGCGGATTATTTACAGCACGTCACCGGCTGCTCGCCGGTCGGTTTCGGCGCCGAGGGGCTGCGCGGAAACAGGCCGGGTTTCACCTCAGCGCGCAGCGAATCGCGCTGTGCGGCGCAATGATCGTGTCCAGCACAGTCGGATTGACCTTGGCGGGCGTTCGCGATGAGCGGCACGGCAGGCTTCGGAGTTGCGCCAGGCGTGAGATTCCGCGGCGAATGCCTCGGCGATGTTCCCGAGACACGAAACGAATCTCGCTTTATGCGAGTGCACCGCCCATGGATGATCCGATCACGCTGCGGCAGAGGGGAACTCGCCGCACAAACTGTGCTCATCACTGGCCAGAACACGGGCCTGATGCGCATTGGGCGCAGCCACCAAACCCGGCAGCCGGTGCCGCTGCGCGTCGACACGCCGGGCGCGGCGATCGAAAGCGCGCCATGCCCAACGCAGCGCGACCACCGCGACGACGACGGCCACGATGACGGGCCAAAGGTCGAGCACAAAGACGCCGACAACGAACGTGATCGCAAACAGTGGCACTAACGAAGTTTAGTGCCGGGCGGCGATACGCGCGCGCTGAGCAGGAACCACCTCGGTCAAGGCTGCGTGCGAGTCAGCGGCCACGCCGGCGGTGGTGGTCAGCCAGTCGGTGACATTGTCTATGCAGAGACTTCTGAGATGGGACGTGAACTGCCGCACGATAGCCCGGTCAGTCTTGCGGTACAGGGCTGCTGCATTGGACACTTCACCGCTCGTCTCCGGCGCGCTGGCCGCCGGGACACTGACCTGTGCCCCCACCGCCAATCGCCACCCGCGCATCGTTCTTCGGCATCGGCAGCGTCCTCAGGCCAGCCACCAAGCTCGCTGAGCGGGGCCGGTTCTCGTGGTGTGCGGGGTCAGGGCTTCGGGTTGGAAGTGCTGGATGCCCCCGACGTCGGAGGATCGGGGCGTCCTACGGACTGGGCTTGTTGCGGTAGACCGCTTGGAGTCGCGCCGTGGCGCCGACAGCCAGGTGTCGGCGTTGTGTACTTCGTGAACGCTCAGGTGTCACGCTCGCTGGTGGACGAGGATTTCGGGGTTAGGAGTCCGCTTCCTCGGTGATGCTGGGTGTGGCGTCGGTGAGTTGGCGATCAAGCCACCGCTGCACACTGTTCGACGGCATCGGTCCGCCGTGTCCGATGTGCAAGGTGTGAGGCCCCATCCTGAGTGCTGCCTGCAGGCTGTCCAGCGTTTGCGCGGGATCTTCGTGGAAGGGCGGGTACGAGGGACGGTAACGCAAAACGCCGAGCAGTCCGCCGGAGATCATATCGCCGGCAATCAGATCACCCCGGTCGAGCAGGACCGACACCGAGCCGGGGGTGTGTCCGGGGGTGTGGATGATGCGGGCGTCCACGCCGTGGTCGTCGAGGCGGTACTCGCCGGTGAGCACGATCTGCGGATGCAGGGGGTCGGTGGTCGCGTTCGGCGGCGGCGTCCGGGTGAAGATCTGTCCGAAGAGGCCGATGGGCTGACGTTGAGTCGGATCGGCATGCCCGGCCCGGTAGGCCGGCAGGTCGGCCTCGTGGGCCGCGACCGGCGCATCGGTACGTCCGTGCAGATCGGCAGCGGCGCCGAAGTGATCGATGTGACCGTGGGTGATGACGATCATCGACAGGTCGATGGGGTCGACTCCCGCGGCAGTGATGCCGTTGTAGATCCGGTCGCCGCTGCCGGGTATGCCGCAATCAACGAGGATGGGGGCGCCGGCTAATCAGCAGATATGCGTTGACGATGTGGCCGCCCAGTACCGGGATTCTGACGATCTTGGTCCTCATGGTTGGTTCCCTCACCTAGTGGCCGAGGCTGCGAGCGCTTCGGCGATGAATGCGGCGACGGCGACGGGTTGGGCGATGAACGCGGTGTGTGATCCGTCGACCGTGTTGGTGACTGCGCCCATCCGCTCGGCCATGAAGCGCTGTGCGGCAGGGGCGATGGTGTTGTCGTGATCCGAGACGAGGAACCACGACGGCGTGGTCTTCCAGCCCGCGGCGGTGGCGTTTTCGGTGAAAGCCGCCGCCGACAGCGGCCGCTGGGTTGCGGCCATGACGTCCGCGACGTCGGTGGGGACGTCGGCGCAGAACACCTCGTGGAACTGTGCGGTGTCGATGTAGAAGTCCGGACCGGCAGCCGCGCCAGGGGCGTCGTAGCCGGTGGGGGCCAGAGCGCTGCCGAGCAGTGTCACGGGGAACGGCTCTTGGACGCTGGCGCAGCTTTCGCCCTCGTCGATGCCGAACGCGGCCAGATAGACCAGCGCGGTAACGTTGTTCAGTTCCGCCGATGCCTGAGTGATGACGGCACCGCCGTAGGAATGTCCGACAAGCACCACGGGGCCGTCGATGGTCGAGACGGCGGCAGTGAGCGCGGCAGCGTCGGAGGCCAGCCCACGCAGCGGGTTGGGCACGGCGACGACGGTGTGCCCGGCAGCGTGCAGCTGGCGGATGATGCCGCCGAAGCCGGAAGCATCGGCGAAGGCGCCGTGGACGAGGACGACGGTGGGTGCGGTCATCGTGAATCTCCTTATTTTCGTTGCTTTTTGGACAGAATTACTCGGGAAAAGGGGATAGCCGGATCAGCCTGGAAAGTCCGCGTAACGGGTGAGCCACCGCGCCCGACCGGCTGGCATGGCTGCCGCTGCAGCAGCCCAGTGTGGCAGCAGTTGACTCTTGAGCCCCAGACGCGGGTGCCGGTTCAGCACCGCCGCAGTCCAATCGGGGTCGAGTTCGTCATAGCGCACACCGGCCACGTCGAGCAGGGCACCCGCCGACACGAAACCTGCCAGATCTGTCAGGTCTTCGTCGGCGCCGGGTGTGCAATGCCCGGCGATTGCGGCCGCGATCCTTGCCGCGGCGCCGGCATCGGCACCGTGGTCGACCAGAAAACGTTGGGCGCGTAGGGCGCCGGAGACGGCAAAGCACTTCCCGGCAGTCGGCTCGGCGAGATCCAGGTCATGCAGCATGCTGCTGATGAAGCCCAGCTCTTCGTCGATCTCAACCTGCTCGATCGCCGCCAGGGCCAGCCCGAAAAGATATGTCCGATACGAGTGCTGCACCAGATACGGCGGCATCACCGCACGGGCCCTCGGCCTCGGCCTCACGGGCCAGCTGCGAATCAGGCCAGCGCAATCCGTCGAGTTGCACCGCACCGGTGCCACGTCGCCCGAGCAGCAGCCGGCTACGGGTGACCGTGTAGGCCAGGGCAGTTCGCAGCATCGGCGTCAACAACTGCGCGCGTTGACGATTGCTCAGCGCCCCCTCGGTGGTGGCAGCCCACGTCCAGTCGAGACCGGCTGGGGCGCTCATGCCGCCAGCCTCGATACGAAGCTTTCGATGTGTGCGGCAACCTGTTCGGGCACCTCCAACGGCGATAAATGTCCTGTGCCGCTGAGTAACTGGATCCTCGCGGAGGGAATGTGCGGCAGCAGATGCGCCTCGAGAGTTGCCAGCGGTCAACCTGGTCATCGTCGCCGGCCAGCACTAGCACCGGCACGTCGATGGCCGTCACCGCGTCGCCGATGTCCTGGACAAGGCCGTCACGAGGCCACGCATCACGCGCCTCACGGCTGCCACGCAGGCTGTCCTCGATCACCTGGGCCCGCAGCTGCGGGGTCAATCCGCGGTGGGTCAACGCATGATCGATCGACCAGCTGACCGTCTCGGCGCTGTCGTAAGCATGGGCCAACGCCTCCTGTTGGGCGGGGCTGACGCCGACCGGCACGGCCGGGGCCGGCGCAACGAGAACGACACCCGCGAGTCCAGATGGCCGACGTGCGGCCAGCAATTGCGCGGTCTTGCCGCCCATCGAGTGGCCCACCAGCACGTACCCCTCGATATCGCAAGACTCGATCACACGCAGGGCGTCATCGCCCAGCTGATCGAGAGTGAACGGACCCGGCACCACACTCGAGGCACCCCAGCCTCGCTGATCGTAGGCAACGACGCCGTGGCCCGGGTCCAGCCCCTCGATGACGGGGGTCCAGGTGCGGTGTGAACCACCCCAGTAGTGCAGGAAGACGAGGGTGGGCCTGTCACCGTGGCGGACGTGGGCATAAAGCCGACCCGCGCCTATATCGATCATTCGTCCCGTCACGGTAGTCGGGTGGAGGCTGATTCTCTTGGGCTGCCCAGCTTCTCGGGCGCTCATGCGTACGGTGCTCATGGATTGAGCTTGGTGTCAGACAACCTCGGTGGCCAGTGGCTCGAAGGCCACTACGCGTAACATTCAGGCCATGACCGATCATCGGGTCGTGGTGCTTGCGCTCGACAAGGTGCTGCCCATCGATCTGGGCATCCCCACCCAGATCTTCAATGCCCGCCCGAATACGCCGTATCGACTCGGCGTCTGCGGCATCGAAGCCGGGACAGTCCGCACCAGCGCGGGATTCACCCTCGGTGTGAGCGCCGGGCTCGAGGTGCTCGACGAGGCCGACACAGTCATCATTCCCGGCTACGAAGACTATCGCCGCCCACCGCCGAAGCGGGTGGGGATCGCTCTGAACCGGGCGCTGAGTCGTGGTACCCGGATCGCCTCGATCTGCATCGGGGCGTTCGCCCTGGCGTCCGCGGGACTGCTCGACGGTCGAACCGTGACCACGCACTGGGCCAGTGCCGACGACATGGAAGAGCTCTTTCCCGCTGTCCGGGTAGACCGGGATGTGCTCTACATCGACGACTATCCGATCCTGACGTCGGCGGGCGTCACCGCCGGCATCGATCTTTGCATGCACATCGTGCGTTCGGATCTGGGCGCGCACGTCGCCAACGAGATCGCCCGCGAGTTCGTCGCCCCGCCACATCGCGAAGGCGGTCAATCGCAATACATCACCACGTCGTTGCCCGACCCCGTGACGACCACGCTCGCGGCCACCCGGGACTGGGCGCTGAGCCAGCTTGATGCGCAGCTGACGATCGACGCACTGGCTGAGCACGCCCATGTCTCCAACCGGACCCTGACCCGCATCTGGCGCGCCGAGACCGGAACCAGTCCGCGGCGGTGGCTGCTGATCGCCCGCATCAATAAGGCCAGAGAACTCCTGGAGGAGACCGACCAGAGCATCGACCAGATTGCGACACGATGCGGACTGGGTACGGCCACCAACCTACGCGCGCGCTTTCGGGAGACGTTGGGCACCACCCCAACTGCCTACCGGCACAGATTCGCCCACTTCACCGATAGCCCGACGTGAGGTGACCGCGCCTGCTCGAGTCGGCGTCGAGTGGCCCGTTGGCCCTTGCAACCCAACGGCAGGAGACGGTTCGCGATTTTGATGAATCGTGTTTGACAACAAGGGCTTTCATAATGGGAGCCTTACTGGCAACCCGCCATGTTTGATTCCGCCTTCTTCTTCCCGATGCACCGCAGGTCGTCACTCGAGGCGGTGGCCCGGCAAGCGTTCGAAATAGACTCGTGCAGCGCTGAATCCGATGATGGGTTCGCTGCCTAGGTAGCGGTCACGGATGAACGGGATGAGGTCAGTAGGAGCGGTGATGTGACCTACGCGGTGGCGGTTGTGGTGCGCGGATAGCGCGGGGCTCAAAGGCCGAGGACGATGCGCAGTGCCGCGTCAACGCGGCGTATCTCATCCAAGCCGAGGAATCCAACGCTCTTACCCAACCGAGCGGGGTCGACCGCTGCGGTCTGTTCGGCAAGCACCCGAGTCGTGATACCGCCGATGTCTACCTCGGGGCGAAAACTCGCGGGCCGAGCCGATGTGGACGTGGGCGCAACCAGCCAGGTCGATAGGGGTAGTTGAGCTGACTGCACGACAACGGCGTAGCGGGAGCCGGACTGTTCGTGACCGCGACTCCCCCGCGGGGCCCCCAACCGGTAGACCTCACCACGCACGCAGGGTCTCCATATCGCGTAGCACCTGCATGGCCTCGGCACGGTCGGACTCGTCTTCAGCGAGCCGTTGCGCCTCGGCGCGAATCGCGGCGCCGGCCTTCCGTCGTGCCGCTTCGATGAGGGCAGATCGAACGACGACCGACACCGCGGTGCCGTCACTTGTCAAGACCTCCAGCGCTTTCGAAGTGTCGTCATCCGGTCGGAAGGTAATCGTGTCAGCCACAGGACCAGTGTACGACACTTTGTAAGACATCGTCCCGACCGCCCACTCCCCTAGGGAATGGCCCGGACCGGGTACCCGACGGGCGCCTACGACACTGACATGGAAGCGCCTCCCGCTGCTGGCTTTCGTCGCCTCCGCGGTGGCTGCGCTGGCCGCGGTGGGGAGTGCCGCTCGGCAGTATCCTCAACCGTTGTCCACGAAGCATCGAACTGTGCCGTCGGCACGGTGATGGGGCACCCATCGGCAGCTGGGTCGGAGCTGACGGGCTCGGTGATGGTGACCCCGCCCCGGCGGGCAGAATCCGACGCTGCCGACTCTGGTAGCCCCCGCCGCACCGCCGAGATCGCGGCGCATCAAGCGCAACCTGCGGGTCACCTGAGTATTTGACTCGGCACGCTACCATCGGGGTTCAACCGGGTACGACAGGTGAAGGTCCCGACCGGTCGGCCACGACCCCCTGCCACCGAGTGCAATTCTGTTCCGCCAAACCACCGGTGTTAGCAATTCGGGGTGACCCGCCTTCTGCTCGGGCCCCAAAGCCGGGTGGTCGCCTCGCTACCCCCTAACAGCGAGGCGGCCACCCCCCGGCCCCGGGCCGGGCAGGTACGACTTTCGCGACCCAGTCCTGGTTCACGCCAGCGGATCAGCTTCGACACCTTGACGATTGGCTCAGCGCGATGTATGTGGCAGAACTGTTCGATATACCGGTTGGTGGGTAGACAACCGGGGTGGGGCGGCGATATCGAACCTCTCGCGGGTCGTTAGCGAAAAGCGTTACAGTGTAGGCGATCTCGTGGAAAACAAGCGCGTCCGACGTCTGAAGCGCAAGGGGAACAACTGGATTCCTGCGTGTGGCCGTCAAATACAGCGTGCGCTCCACAACTGCCTGCCTGATCGGCCGCCCGCCCGCCGTCGCCCGCGCTGCGCTGCGAGGATGTGGCGCTCGGTGGGGACGCCGACGCGCAGTCCATCGTCAGGTTCTTCGACCCACATTCCCAGGTTAAGGGAGGTTCGCTGGGGAACTTCCCTTGCATGACTATCGACAAGTCAACCAGCGCCCGACTTCGGTTCGGCGCCAGCTTGCTGGCTACAGGAGCGATGGCCGTCGCCGCTTTGGGGCTGGCGTCCTCCGCGCAGGCGGCGCCGGTACCGGCACCCGCTTATCACCATCACTGGTGCCCCGGCGACAACTGGGATCCGGGCTGGGGTGCCAACACCGACTGGAACAACTGCCACGACTGGGACGACGTTTACGGCGCCGGCTTCGGCGCACCGCCGCCACCGTGGGCGCCCCCGCCGCCGCCACCGTGGGCGGGGCCCCCGCCACCGTGGGCACCACCTCCGCCTCCGCCGCCACCGTGGGCACCGCCCCCGCCGCCGCCGCCACCGTGGGCGCCTTAAGCCAGCGTGGTCTGGAATCCCGATGCGAACGGCTGGGGGTTCCGGGACGGCGAAATACAGGTCCAGTTCCAACCGATACAACCTGACAGCAGGTCGCTGTGCGGGGAGGTTCCCAACGTCATGGCGTTCACCGCCCGGATGCCTCGATCCCGTTGGAAGCCAACATAAACCGGTGCGCCAGCTGAGCAAGCTGCGCCGCCAGCGCACTGAGGCAGGGCCCGCGGCGTCATCGCCGGCTTCGGCCGGCACCGCCCCGCCGATCCCTGCACCGAACCCGTTTAGCGGAGTCCGCGGATCAGGTCGTTGTGGTCACGGGGTGACAACTCTTCACCGGTGCCCGGGCCGATCAGGTTCCGGAAGGTCGCAACACTGCTGAAGGTCTCGATCAGTTCGCCCTCGTCGGGAAAGTCACCGGTCCACCGGGAGTACACCGCACCGCCTCCCCCGGCGGCTTCGTGCACGGAATGGCGGTCTGTCCTGGTACACCAGTAGCCTTTTGGCGACGTGCAGTAACAAAACTTGGGCCTGGCCGAGAACCATCTCACCATGTCATTGTGCTCCGCACCGCGCGCCGCTGACCAGTGCCCGCAGACCCGATGTGGGCCATCGTGTCTCGCCGGAGTCGGTGCACCCGGGACCGCCGCCCTCGATGTGCCCAACGCCAAAGCGCCGGGCTGCGCGGCCCCCGATCGCGAACCGACAACAACGGGGCGCGCGTTTATCGGCACCCCGCACGGCCACCGACTTAGTAGAGGAATCCGTCGATCAGGGTGTCGGTCGGCTCCGACGCGCACGCCGCGCCGAACCCGTCACCGGCGCTGAATTCGCAGCCGCCGGACTGGTCGTACGGGGTACTCGGCGGCTCAACAGCATTGATCGTGGGTCCGGGAGGCTGGGTATCGGCGGGCTCGTCGGCCACAGCAGGTGCCGCCAAGACAAGCGAGGCCGTCACACCCGCGACGAATACACTCCAGATGTACCTGACAATCACTCGTCAACCCCCTTCACGCTGCGCCGGGCAATACGCGACCATACCGCGCTGCAGCTACATCGGGGGCATCAATGGGGGCGCACGGACAGCCCATGTTTCGGTGGCATCACCGGGACGCTCCGGTCGCCTCATCGGGGACAGTCGGAGCCGATGACCGGGCAGCGCTGCGGGTCGTAGCCGTCGGCGAGTCGGGTGTTGATGAACTCGGCGGTACGCCCGTAGCGCGGTCGAGCCAGCGGCCCACCACCAGCAACTGACTGCGGAGGCCCCGCCGGCGCGCAGCGTGAGCACCGCCGACTGCGCCCGCGACCCGGTCGTCCAGGTGTCGTCGAGGACCAGAACATGCTGACCGCGAACGTCGGCGCCGGCGGCGCTGATGGCGGCGCGTACGACCGAGTTCCTCTCGGGCAAAGCGGGACGAATTATCCGAACCTTGGCGGCGATACTGGTCGTCCTCACCGTTGCAGGCTGTGGACACAGTGCATCGCCGTCCACATCGACCGCAACCGAGCCGGTAGAGAACCCTGGCGACGTCATCGCGGCGGACGCGGTGCGGGATATCGATCCGTCGCTGCGATCGGTCACCGCGTGGATACAGCGCTTCACCTACCTGTCGCGATAGGGCATTAACGACTCCATCACGCGCGTCACTGCCATGCTGTTGGTTCCGAAGGGTCAACCTCCCGACGGCGGGTGGCGGGTCGTGGCGTTCGGGCACCCGGCGACCGGCACGCTGCCTGAGTGTGCTCCGTCGCTGTCGCCGACGCTGTTGAACTCCTCGTCGACTGTGCAGCAACTGCTCGGCGATTCCCCGTTGGTCGAAGACTTCGATGGTGCGGGAGTGCAGGCCTCCCGCACGCAAGCCGACGAGGCTCCGGTCGGCCCTGCGCTCGACGATCGCCACGTCCACCCCCGCCAAACGCCAGCTCTGCGGCCAGCGTCAAACCGGTCGGACCCCCGCCGACGACCACCACGTCGCGCTCAGAAAATTGACGCACCTGCATCCCCCCATCGCTGAAAAATCAGTCAGGCCAGCGATTTTGCGGCAGCGAGGGGGTCTTGCCGCAAGCCCCTTGGTGCGCTATATGTTGAAAGTGCGGGGGTTACGTTGCCGCGCCCAGTAGGACGCGCGCCACCCACTCGACATGATCGAGTGACTCCTCCAGCGTCAGCCGGCCGGCCAACAGCCCCACCAAGGCGCCGCTGAGCGCGGTGTTCAAACCGAAGCTGATGTTCGAAATGATCTCGGGTGCAACACCATTCAGCAGACGGTCGAACATCTCGACGTTGTTGCGGTCCATCTGATCGATGATGTCTTTGACCTCCGGGTCCGTGGAGGCCATCATCTGCAGCATCAACGCCGTCATCTCGGGGTTGCGGTAGAACGCGCGCTGGGCGCGGCGCAGGTAGTCCAGCACCCCGGGCAACGGATCCCCGTCGGCTCGCCCGCCACTGCCCAGCAC
Organism: uncultured Actinomycetota bacterium; assembly: GCA_963716465.1. Taxonomy (GTDB): domain Bacteria; phylum Actinomycetota; class Actinomycetes; order Mycobacteriales; family Mycobacteriaceae; genus Mycobacterium. The sequence goes on along the minus strand of CAVQTS010000024.1, from coordinate 183,794 downwards.
CCGCCGGGTCAGCCGCTTCTGCCAGTCCTCCAGCGCCGCCGCGAGCAGGTTCTCCTTGGAACTGAAGTAGCGGTACATGGTCGCCAACGCCACGCCGGACCGCTGCGCGACATCACGCATCTGCACCGCGTCGGCGCCGACGTCGGCGATCAGGTCGATCACTTCTTCGATGATCTTGGCGCGCCGCACCAGCTGTGCGCTGGTCATGTCGCGCAGCGCGACCACCTCGGTCGCGGTGCGGACGGCGCGAGGGCCCGGAGCTGGCGTGTTGACGGTGACACCTCCTCGAGAACCGCCTTCTGCGACGGTGACGGCCATCTTACGACGATGCAGGGCAGACGCCAGAATAACCCCAGGTGGTGGGGTCACCGTTGTGCGGTTGTGGTAGAACCATGTTTCAGTAGTCTGAGATCGGAGGATGCCATGGCCGGACCTGTCGGTCTCCCGGTGATCGACACGATGATCGGATTCCCGCACGAGGGATTCGACCAGTACGACTTCATCCGCCGGCAGACCAAGGACCGCGAGTCCAAGGAGAACTTCGAGTTCCCGGTCGAGTACATGTTCAAGGACGTGCCCAAGGGCCTGCCCACCGACGACCCGGTGTCGTTGCTGCTGCAGCAGATGGATCGTTTCGGCATCGAGAAGGCCGTGATCGGGGTGAGCGAGGAGTCCGCGAAGAAGGCGCTGGACCTGTTCCCGGATCGCTTCATCGGGTCCGGTGCCGTGTCGGACCCCAACGACGTGATGGGATCGGTGGCGGCGATCCGCCGCGAGTACGAGGAGTACGGCATCCGGGCGACGTCGGTGTTCCCATCCGGCACCTTCCCCCAGGTGCCGATCGACGACCCGAAGATGTACCCGATCTACGCCACCTGCGTCGAGCTGGGCATTCCGATCTTCGTCTGCGCCGGGGTGCCCGGCCCCCGGATTCCGTTCATGCCGCAGGAAGTCTCACGCATCGACATCGTCATGTTCGACTTCCCGGATCTCGTGTTCGTCACCCGGCACGGCTGCGAGCCGTGGGAGGACCTCGCCGTCAAGCTGATGCTCAAGTGGCCCAACCTGTACTACTCGACGTCAGCCTTCGCGCCCAAGTACTACCCGAAGGCGATCGTCGACTACGCCAACTCCCGCGGCGCGGACAAGGTCCTCTACGCCGGATACTTCCCGATGGGGCTGTCGCTGGAGCGGATCTTCCGCGAGCTGCCCAACGTTCCGTTCAAAGACGACGTGTGGCCGAAGTTCCTGTACGGCAACGCTGCTCGCATCCTCGGCCTGGAGGATTGACCGGTATGGCATTGGCGATCACCACTGAGCAGGAGCAGTTGGCCGACGCGGTGACCAAGTTCGCCGCGCGGCATGCGCCCGTCGACAAGACCCGTGCGGCGTTCGATTCCATCGCGGCAGGTGAATTGCCCTCCTGGTGGGAGGAATTCACCGCGAACGGGTTCAACGCGGTGCACATCCCCGAGGAGGCGGGCGGCCAAGGCGGCACGCTGTCCGACATGGCGTGCGTCATCGAGGCGGCCGCGGCGGCTCTGCTGCCGGGTCCGCTGTTGAGCACCGCAACCGCCAGCGCGGTGGCCGCCCTGGCCGGCACCGCGGCCACGCCGTTGCTGACCGAACTGGCCGACGGGGTCACGGCCGCCGTGGTCCTGCCAGAGCATTCTTCGGTGCACGCCGTGCGCGACGGCGACAGCTGGCGGTTGAACGGCTCGACCGGCACGACGCTGGGAATCTGTTCTGCGCAACGCATTCTGGTGGCCGCCCATGCTGGTGAGGGCGCCGACCGGTGGTTCGTACTGGACACCCGCTCGGATGCCGGCCTGGCCGTCGAACAGCAGTGCGGTACCGACCTGAGCACCGATGTCGGTGTACTGCATCTGGCCGACCACCGTGTTCCCTCCGCCGCGGTGCTGACCGACATCCCGACCGAACGGGCACGTTGCGTCGTCGTCGCTCTCGCGGCCTGTGCCGCCGCGGGCGCGGTGCGCCGCGGCGTGGAGATGGCCGTGGACTTCATCCGCGTCCGCGAACAGTTCGGCAAGCCCGTCGGTTCGTTCCAGGCGCTGCAGCACAAGGCGGCGGTGCTGCTGGTGAACTCCGAAATGGCTTCGGCCGCAGCTTGGGACGCGGTACGCGCCATCGATGAACCGCTCGAGCAGCATCGGCTGGCCGCGTCGTCGGCCGCAGTGATGGCGCTGGCGGCCGCCCCGGACCTGACGCTGGACGCTCTGGTGATGTTCGGTGCGATCGGCTACACCTGGGAACACGACATGCACCTGTACTGGCGGCGCGCGACCAGCTCTGGCGGCGTCGCTGGGGCCGACCACGCAGTGGGAGCGCGAAGCCGGTGAGCTCGCCCGAACCTTGAAGCGCTCCACGGCAATTCATCTCGGTGATGTCGAGGCCGACTTCCGTGCGCAGGTGGCCGGAGTGCTGGATCGGGCGGCGGCGCTGCGGAACGAAACCCCCACCGACGACCGCCGGGCGCCCGGGCTCGCGCACGGATCGCAGCGTGACCTGCTGGCCGAGGCCGGGCTGGTCGCCCCGCACCTGGCCCCGCCGTGGGGTCTGGGCGCCTCGCCGGTGCAGCAAGTCATCATCACCGAGGAGTTCGACAAGCGTCCCGAGGTGACCCGGCCGTCGCTGAACATCGCGGAGTGGATCCTGCCGACGATCCTCGACCGGGGCCTCGACTCCCAGCGCGAGCGCTTCGCCTGGCCGATGCTGCACGGCACCGAGCGCTGGTGCCAGTTGTTCAGCGAGCCCGGCGCCGGCTCGGATCTGGCATCGCTGAGCACCCGCGCGCAGAAGGTCGACGGCGGCTGGCTGATCAACGGCCACAAGATCTGGACCTCGTCGGCACATCTCGCGCAGTACGGCGCAATGCTGGCCCGCACCGATCCCGACGCACGCAAGCACCGCGGGATCTCTTACTTTCTGATCGACATGTCCTCACCCGGCCTGGAAGTCTCCCCGATCAAACAGGCCAGCGGACGTTCGCACTTCAACGAGTGCTTCTTCACCGACGTGTTCGTGCCCGACGACATGTTGGTCGGCGAACCGGGCGACGGCTGGGAACTGGCCATGGGGACCGTGGCCGTCGAGCGGACCGCGATCGGCAACTACGTCAACATCGACCGCTCCGCGGCCTTGCGGCACATGGCCGCGGCCGAGGGGCCCGACCACGACGCGACGGTGCGCGCGCTCGGCCAGATCGAGGCACACACCACCGCGATCAAGGCCATGGTGCTGCGCGAGACGCTGCGTCTGGTCGAGGGGCAGAGCGCGGGGCCGGCGTCGAGCATCGCCAAGTACGCCATGGTGTTGCTGCTGCGCCGCGCCGCGACCGCGACGCTGGGCCTCACCGGACGGCTGGCGATGCTCGAGAAGTCCGATCCGCCGGTCATCGAGCCCTATTTCGACATGCCCTCCGAACTCATCGGCGGCGGCACCCCGGAGATTCAGTTGACGATCATCGCGTCGATGATCCTGGGCCTGCCGCGCACCTAGACCGTCAATGCGCCCGTCAATGCGCCATAGAAAGGACACCCCGCGATGACGACTCGACTTCCCTTCCAGTTCTTCGACTGTGACAACCACTATTACGAGGCCGAGGACGCATTCACCCGCTACATCGACCCCAAGCTCAAGAAGCGCGCCATCCAGTGGGCGCAACTCGACGGCAAGCAGCGATTGATTGTCGGCGGCAAGGTGAATCGGTTCATCCCGAACCCGACCTTCGACCCGGTCGGGAAGCCCGGCGCGCTGGACGAGTACTTCCGCGGCCGCAATCCGCGCGGCGCGGATCTGAACTCACTGTTCGGCGAGTTGGAGCCGATCCCGGCGGCCTACCGCAACCGCGATGCCCGCCTGGCCGCGATGGACGAGCAGGGCATGCAGGGCTGCATCATGCTGCCCACCCTCGGCGTGGGAATGGAGCAGGCGCTGCTGCCCGACTTCGACGCGACGGTGGCGACGTTCAAGGCATTCAACCGCTGGCTGGACGACGACTGGGGATTCGCTTACCAGGAACGCATTTTCACCGCTCCCTACATCACCATGTGCCGGCCGGACAATGCCGTTCGCGAACTCGAGTGGGCACTGGAGCGCGACGCACGCTTCATCGTGATGATCCCGGGTCCGATCACCACCGAGGTGGGCATGCGCCCGCCCGGTGACCCGATGTTCGACGAATTCTGGCAGTTGGCCAACGATTCCGGGATCACCGTTTGTTATCACTCTGGTGAGACGTACTACTCGAAGTTCATGCCGGCCTGGGGCGAGCCGGACTACATGATGTCTTTTCAGGCGTTGCTGGGGTTCCGGTCGCTGTTCTCCGGGGAGGCCATCCAGGACACCTTCGCCAACCATCTGCACAACGGCCTGTTCCTCCGGTTCCCCAACCTGCGGATGGCGGCGATCGAAAGCGGCTCGACGTGGGTGTTCCATCTGTTCGAGAAGCTGACCAAGTCCTACGGTCAGATTCCGTTCATCTACCAGGAGGATCCGCGGGAGACCTTCAGGCGTCACGTCTGGGTGTCGCCGTTCTACGAGGACGAGCTGGCCAGTCTGCTGAAGTTGATCGGCGTCGACCGGATCATCATGGGTTCGGACTACCCCCACGTCGAGGGTCTGGTCGAACCCGCCTCCTACATCAAGGATTTGGAGAACTTCGACTACACGGCCGAACAGTGCCGAACCGTCATGCGCGACAACGGTATCGAGCTGTCGGTTCGCCGACCGGTGTGAGGGTCGAGAAGTCCGGCCTGGTTGCCATGCTGCTGGAGGTCGGCGAGGAGAACGCGGCGGTGCTGCTGGCCCGCTCGACGCTGCCCGACCAACTCGACACCGACCACGACCTCGACGACCTGCTCGCATTCGGGCTGGAGCGCGATCAACTCGACGAGGTCGCCCGCCTGGTGATCGGCGGGATCGAGCCCGAGGACGTCAACACCCGCCACCGGCGCGACGAGATGGGCAAGACCATCTCGCGGCGGTGGGCCGAGCTGGTCGAGCGCTGGCAATCGTAAGCGGGCGCCGACAGTAACCGCACGGCGGAATCGAGTCCCTCGAACTGGCGATCCGCGCGCCCTCCAACTCAAACGTGCAACCCTGGCACGTCGTCTTCGCCTCCGGGCCGGCCCGTGACCGCCTGGCCGAGGCCCTCCTCGAGCAAGCCGACATCGCCGCCCCGAACGTGCCGGCGCTGCCGGAATCCTTCGCCCACCTACATCGTGAGCTGGGCGCGCTGGTCTACGGATCGATGGGCATCGCTCGCCACGACGCCGAAGCCAGACGCATTGCGGTGCTTCGCAACTGGGAGTTCTTCCGCGCTCCTCTCATGGGAGTCGTCTGCATGCACCGGGCTCTCGACTACGTCGACGCGGTCGGCGTAGGCATGTTTCTACGGACCTTTCTGCTCTCGCTCACCGCACGCGGACTCGGTACCTGCGTCCAGGTCTCGGTTGCCGGCTACCCCGAGACGCTGCGCGAGCACCTCGACATCGACGACGACATGCGAATCCTATGCGGCGTTGCGATCGGATACCCGGACCCGCAGTTCCCGGCCAACGCACTGACGGTGCCGCGCAACGGTCTCGAGCAGAACTTCGTCTTCAAGGACCGCTGAGCCCCGGACTCCGGTCACAGCTGCAGTGCCGTGCCGGTCTCGCGTTCGGCGAGCGCCCACAGCCGCGCGGCGTCCTCGAAGTCACAGGCCACCGCGGCCCGCCCACTGAGCGTCGGGGCGCCCTTGAGCCCCATCCTGCTGTCGATGCCCACGTAGCTACCGGGCGGGATCGGCTCGGTGATGCAGTACAGCGTCGGCGCCGCCCCGGCATCGATGTCATTGGCCAGCACATTGGCCGCCGTCTTGACGACGGTGTGGAACGCCGCCATCACGCGCGCATCCGAGACGTTCGACAGGTTCGACGCCACCCAGCCCGGATGCGTCAGGTAGGTGGTCACCGGCGACCCCGCGACCCGCAGCCGGCGATCGAGTTCGAGCCCCCACAGCATCACGGCGAGCTTCGAACGACCGTAGGCGGGAAACGCCGACCACTTGCGGGTGCGAAGGTGCGGATCGTCGAAGGCGAAGGTGGCCGACTTGTGCGCGTCGGAGCCGACGTTGATGATCTGCGACCGTACTCGGGCGAACAACAGATTCGTCAACGCGAACGGGCCGAGGAAGTTGGTGCCCAGGGTGGACTCGAAGCCGTCCACCGTCTCGCTCCGGTGCTGGGCGACCACGCCGGCGTTGTTGATCAGGATGTCCACGTCACCGTCGAACAGCGTCGGGAAGGCCCGCACCGACGCTTGGTCGGCGAGGTCGAGCTTGACCACCGACGTGTCACCGCCCATCTCCGCGGCGCGCTGCGCCCCGAGCTCCACATTGCGGACCGCGAGGATCACCTGGGCGCCCGCGCGCGCGAGCGCCCGCGCCGTCGCGAGGCCCACACCGTTGGTCGCGCCGGTGACGATGACGCGCTTGCCGTCCAGATTGCCGAGCCGCTCGGGCGACCAACGGGTTGTCATCGTTGCGAGAGTAACGACACTGCCCGTTGACATGACACTTTCGGGCTGGTTGTCTACGGCCGATGAGCGCTTGCGCGAAGAGCAGACAGACACCGATGAGCGCTTGCGCGAAGAGCAGACAGACACCGATGAGCGCTGCGCGAAAGCGAAGGGTACCGATGAGCGACGCCCACCGCGAGATCGAGAATCTCCTCTACGAGTACGCCGAGCGACTCGACGCCGGCGACCTGGACGGGGTGGCCGCCCTGTTCGCGCACGGACGGATCTGCGGTGTGGAGAACGGTCCGCCGGAAACGGTCTTCGCAGGTGCCGACCGGGTGCGGCAGATGTACGACATGGCCACCCGGCTCTACGAGGACGGCACACCGAAGACCAAGCACCTGACCACCAACGTCCGGATCCGTGTCGACGCGGCGGCAGGCACCGCCGAGGCCTCGGCGTACTACTGCGTCACCCAGGCCACCCCCGAGTTGCCACTGCAGCCCATCGTCACCGGGCACTACCACGACACGTTCCACCGCATCGACGGAACGTGGTGGTTCGACACCCGGACCATGTTCGTCGACCAGGTCGGCGACACCAGCCGGCACCTGAAGTTCTGAGCGCGGTGGCCTCTCCGTTCGACGCGGCGTCAGTCAAAACGACCGCACAGCGCAAGGAGGGCCTCGACGACTGGGGGCCGCTGCCCTTCGACGAACCGCTCGACGTGCTCGCCGACAGCTACGCCGCCGCCGACCTGAACGACATCGGTGTCCACATTCTGAGGTCGGGACTGGTTCACAGCCTGCGGATGCGACTGCGCGCCCAGGAGTGGATCCGGCGCCATCCCGAGATCACGGCAGAGCGGATCGTCGCTCCCGTCGTCGTCGTGGGGATGATGCGCAGCGGCACCACGCTGCTCCAGCGACTTCTGGCCGCCGACGACCGCTTCCACTGCGCCTACGGCTGGGAGGTGGTGGAGGTCGCACCCAAGCTGGACTACCACTGGGCGACCGAGACCGACCCGCGAATCGCGATCAGCGAGCAGCGGGAGGCGGTCTCCCGCGAGATGGCCCCGGACCTGTTCGCCATCCATCCGATGTACGCGCGCGAGCCCGAGGAGGAGATCGTCTTCCTCGCCGACGCGTTCCTGTCCCACGTGCCAGAGTCCGGCGCTCACGTGCCGACGTACCGCGCGTGGATCGACACCCAGGACTTCGCGCCGGCCTACGGATACCTGCATCGCATGCTGCAGTTCCTGCAGTGGCAGAAACGCCAACGGTCGGGCGCAGCTGGGCGGGAGAAACTCAGCACCCGGACCGCCGAACGGTGGGTGCTGAAGTCACCCGCCCACCTCGGCTACCTCGACGCGCTGCGGGCCCAGTTCCCCGACCTGCACGTGGTCCACATGCACCGCGATCCGCGCGAGACCATCGCATCCGGTGCGAGCCTGAACGCCACACTGCATGCCATGCACTCCGACCGGGTCGACACGCATCGCGTCGGCGCCGAATGGCTGCAACGGATGGGGTGGACCAACGACCGGGCCATGGCCGTGCGGGCGTCATGGGCCGATGAGTCGCAGCGCTGCACCGACATCGAGTTCGACGACGCCGTCGCCGACCCGATCGGGCAGGTCCTCCGGGTGTACGACGCGATCGGCGTGCCGTTCACCACCGCCGCGGAGTCGGGCATGCGCCGCTGGCTGAAGCAGCGCCCGCGCGAAGCGCAGCGACCACCGTACGCGCTGTCCGACTACGGGCTCGACGACCAGCGGATCGATGACCGGTTCGCTATCTACAACCACCGATTTCGTTCTGGCGCAGCATCTTCGAGGAGGACTTGACATGAGCGACTTCACCGGCGATCCGGTCGCGACGACATCTCAGCACGAACAGGAACTGGCCGCGCTCGAACTCACCGCACACCCGACGGTGCGGACCGCCTACCGCACCGTCGCCGAGAACTGGCTCAGCCGGTCCAAAGCCTCCGACGCCATGCGGCAGCGTTTCGACGAGGCGTTCGCCGAGGTGATGTTCTCCGCGGCGGTATGGTCGTCCAACCAGGATAAGCTGCGGCCGAAGGTCAGCTGCATCACCCGACTGGGCCACCCCGTGAGTGGCCATGCCATCCCCGGATCACGTTGGGGCATCGACAATCCCGACAGTGTCTACCGCGTCATACCGATCTCCGGCGACGAGCGGTACGTGATCCGCGGCCGTGTCGGCGAGCATCGGATGACGGAGAACTACTTCACGCTCTGGGACGCCAACATGGGCACGGTGGCCGTGCTCAACGGCCGCACCATGGAGGTCGACTCGGACGGATCATTCACCATCACCGTGGACTCCGAACCCGCGGGTGATCGGGCGAACCACGTGCAAACCACTCCGGCGGCCCACGAGTTCTACATCCGCGACGTGCTGCTGCACTGGGACCGCGACGACCCGAACCACCTGAGCGTGGAACGGTTGGGCAGCGCACCGTCCACCCCGGCACGCACACTCGACGAGCAGGCCGAGGCCACCGCCGACATGATGGCCTACTTCGCCAACTTCACCGGCAAGCTCAGCCATGGCGTGTACAAGATGGCTCCCAACCACTTCGACCTCGCCTGGTCGGCCGACAAGGTCGGCGCCATGCGTAATCAGGTGTACGTGATGGGCCGTTTCGACCTCAACCCCGGCGAGGCATTCGTCGTCGACGTCAGCGACGGCGGCGCCGAATACTTCACCGTCCCGTTGAGCAACATCTGGGGCACCACACTGGATATCGTCGACCGCACCGGCAGCCTCAACAAGGCGCAGTCGCGGCCCAACGACGACGGCACCTACACCTACGTCATCTCCCCCACCGATCCCGGTGTCGCCAACTGGATCGACTCCGACGGTCTGCTGGAAGGCGTTTTGACGCTGCGGATGGCAGAGTTCGGCGGTGACGGACCGAAAGAGGATCTCGGTGCGCGCGGGCGAGTGGTGCAGCTCGACAAGCTCGAGCAGGCGGTGCCGGGCCTGCGCCGGGTGTCGGAATCAGAACGCGCGGCCGAGCTGGCCGAGCGTCGTGCGGCGTATCTGCGCCGGCTACCGGAAGGGACGAACTGACCATGAGCCGCTGGTTCATCACCGGGTGCTCCACCGGGATCGGCCGCGAGATCGGCCGCGCCGCACTGGAAGCCGGGCACAGCGTCGCGGTGACCGCCCGTGACACCGCCTCGGTCGCGGACTTCGTCGAAGAATTCGGCGACCGCGCCCTCGCATTGCCCCTCGACGTCACCGACCGCGACCAGATCACCAAGGCCGTCGCGGCCACGGAAGCGGCGTTCGGAGGTATCGACGTTCTGGTCAACAACGCCGGCTACGGATACATGTCCGCGGTCGAGGAAGGTGACGACGCGGAGGTGCGGAAGCTGTTCGACACCAACTACTTCGGCGTGGTGGACACCCTCAAAGCCGTGCTGCCGGGAATGCGGTCGCGCCGCTCCGGGCATATCGTCAACATCTCCTCGATGACCGGTCTGGTCGCCAATCCGCCCAACGCCTACTACTCGTCGACCAAGTTCGCCCTCGAGGCGCTCACCGAGGCGCTCTCGAAGGAGGTCGCTCCGCTGGGCATCAAGGTGACGGCCATCGAACCGGGGGCGTTCCGCACCGACTGGGCCTCCCGTTCGATGCAGGAGTCCTCCACTCCCATCGGCGATTACGACGAGAACGTCGGCACCCGCAAGACCATGATCAAGGAGTTCGCCGCGCACCTGCCCGGCGATCCGCGCAAGGTCGCCGAGGCGGTGCTGATGGTGACCACGCTCGACGAGCCGCCACTACGACTGCTGCTCGGACGCGACGTCCTGGCAGCGGTCCGCGAGAAGATCGCCGCCATGACGGCCTCGATCGACCAGTGGGAGTCGGTCACCAAGAACGTCAACTTCCCCAAGCCCTGACCGGCGCAAGTGGTAGGTGGCTTGGCATGGCCGGAAGGTGTCGGCCCCTCTGCGATGATGATGTCATGTCCTCGACCGCAGCCCTCGGCACGACGGTTTCCCCTGCTGAGCGTCTTGAGGTGTTGTTCGGGGAGTTGGCGGAGTTGGCCGGTCAGCGCAACGCGATCGATGGGCGGATCGTGGAGATCGTGGCGGAGATGGATCGCGACGAGCTCTGCGGTTCCACGGGGGCCCGTTCGGTGGCGGCGTTGGTGGCCTGGAAACTGGGCACCTCATCGGCCAACGCCCACACGATCGCCACCGTCGCCCGCCGCAGCGAGGCCTTCCCCCGCTGTGTCGGCGAGTTGCGGCAGGGTCGGCTGTCACTGGATCAGGTCGGGGTCATCGCCGCCCGGGCCGCCGACGGCTCCGATGAGCATTACGCCCAGCTGGCACAGGTGGCGACGGTCAACCAGTTGCGCACCGCGGTCAAGCTCGAACCGCGCCCCGAGCCCGATCCCCGCCCGGACCCGCGGGCCTCGATCACCAAGGCTCGGCGATGAGCAGTTCAGCTGGTGGCGCATCAAACTGGCGCATCTGGAGGCGGCCACGTTCGAGGCGGCGCTGGCGGCCCACCGTGAGGCGCTGATCGGCGAGTGGAAACAGGCTCACGACACCGGCGATCACCCATCGCCCAGCGCCCCGCCGATGCCCGGGGACCTCGAGGCGTTCCTGCGCCTGGTCGAGGCCGGCTGGGACGCCGAAGCCACCCGCCGCCCACACGGGGCGCACACCACCGTGGTGGTCCACCTCGACCTCGCCGCAGCGCGCCGCCGCCCTGCACCTGGGTCCGCTGCTGTCCGACGCCGAGCGCCAATATCTGAGCTGTGATGCCAGCTGCGAGGTGTGGTTCGAACGCGACGGTCAACCGATCGGGGCGGGCCGGGTGACCCGCACGATCAGCCGCCGGCTGCGCCGGGCGCTGGAGCACCGCGACCGCAGCTGCGCGGTGCCCGGCTGTGGGGCCACCCGCGGACTGCACGCCCACCACATCCGGCACTGGGACGACGGCGGACCCACCGAACTGTCCAACCTGGTCCTGCTCTGCCCCTATCACCACCGGGCACACCACCGCGGCCTGATCACCATCACCGGCCCCGCCGAGCACCTCGCCGTCACCGACAGTAACGGCACAGCACTCACCGCAGGATCCATCGCCCGCGCCCCCACACGACCCCCACCCGATGTCCCACCCTGCCCCGGACCCACCGGCGAACGCGCCGACTGGTGGTGGTACCAACCCTTCCAACCACAACCGCCGCCCGCCACCTATTAGCATCAGGTTCTTGTGAATTCGCCTGTCACACGAGTCGTTAATGCACGGAGGTGCCGTGCGTCACCCTGGCGTTGAGCCGGCGCCGACTTCGAAGGGCATTACCGGGGCGTTATTTCGGTTACGACTTGGCCGTGACCAGCGATGGCTGTCCGACACCGATGGTGATCTGGGGATCCTGGGCCGGGTCGAGCCAGCTGAGCACCGACTTCATCTGGTCGCGGCCGATCGCCACACATCCCCAAGTGGGGCTGCCGTCGGTCACGTGCAGGAAGATGCCGGCCACCTTGCCCGGAATGCGTTGCGGATTCGACGCGATGTTGACGGCGTAGTCGTAAACGGGCCCGGAGTCGTAGAGGTTTTCGGCGATCGACGACGGCTTGTCCGAACTCTGGACATGGGTGTTGTAGGTCGAGGACTTGGCGTCCTCGTCCCACCAGTCTTGTTCCGTCGCCTGGAAATACGGCATCTTGGTGCCCGGATTGGGTTGGCGGCCGAAGGCCTGGTCGAAGCCGAAGGTTCCCTCCGGAGTGCGATAGACGCCGTCGGCGGGAGCGCCGACACCCAACTCACCAACCTTGGCGGGGGTCGGACCGAGGACCGCTTTCCATTCGGTGCCGACCCGTTGGTAGGCGGTTAGCGTTCCACTGGTCGCGCTGGCGGCGGGCACGCCGACGACGACCCACTGCGTGGGCTGGGCGGCGGCCGGATCAGCGGCAGCGGGCGCAGCGAGTGGCAGGCTCAGCAGTACCAAGCCAATTCGCCCCGCGACGGTCGCAAACGTCTTGGTCAGCTTCACAGTGTGTCAATTTATACGCCTGCCGTAACGGATTCGGCTCGGTCAAACCTGCCCCGGGTAACGAATCGGGCCCGATTCAGCGCGTCGGCCGTTATCAGGCACGACGGCCGATATCGCGACGTACCGTCACCGACGATGTGTACCTGGTGTGAACATTCACCGATCAGCGCGATGCTGACCGCGGGAATGCCCCGCGTCCTGCCCGGCCGGCGCGAGTTCTCCACCGACGGCGGCACTCCGGCGGGCGGATCACAGCGGCCGCGGACCGCCGACGTCATCTTTCGCAACGGCACCATCCGCACCATGGCGCCCGGGCAGGACCTGGTCGAGGAGCTCGCGATTGCCGGCAGCACGATCATCGCCGCGGGTTCGGCCGCCGAGGTGTCCCGGTTCGCCACCGCAGACACCCGGATCGTCGATCTGCACGGCAGGACCGCGCTTCCCGGACTGATCGACCCCCATCACCACTACACGCTGGCCGCCCTGCTGACCCGGCTTCTGCTCGATGCCGGCCATTCCCGATTCCCGACGCGCGCTCAGGCGCTGGCGCAATTGAAGGCCACGGCCGCGAACACCCCGGCAGGCGGGTGGATCGCGGCGGGCTTCTACGACAACCTGTTGCAGGGCGGGGACCTGTCGATGGCCCAGCTCGACGAGGTCTCGGCCGAACACCCGGTGTTCGTCATGTACGTCAACGGTCATGTGGGAGCGGCGAACTCGGTTGCCTTCGAGAGGGCGGGCATCGGGCAGGACGTCGGGGCGATCGCGGGCGGCGGGCACTTCGGCCGCGGAGCGGACGGTAAGCTCGACGGCCTGATCTATGAACAGCCGGCACTCATGCGGTTCCTGTCGCTCGCCGCGCCGCCGACGACGCCGGCACTGATCGCCGAGGCGCTCACCGGCTACACGAAAAAAGCTGCTGCAGCTGGACTTACGACGATGCACGAGCCGGGCACCGTCAAGCCGGAGTGGGTCGACGGTCTCGCGAAACTGTCCACGTCGCTCGGTGTGCGCCTCGGCGCAAGCTTCAGCACCGACGATGTCGCCCAGAGCAAGCCCTTCGCGGCGCTCGGGCCGGTGGCGATCGCGCGTTCGATTCCGGGGAGCCGCTTCTCGCTGTACGGCATGAAGTTCTGGGCTGACGGGTCCAACCAGGCCGAGATGGCCGCGCAGACGATGCCCTACCTCAACAGCACCGAGAAGGGTGCGGCCAACTACCCGGTGTCCGAGATGACGCGGCTGTGTGCGGCCGCCAGGGACGCGGGCTGGTCGATCCTCGTGCACTGCCAAGGCGATGCAGCCGTCGACGGGGCGCTCGATGCGATCGAACAGGCCTACGGCTCCCATCCGGGCACCGGGATCAATCGCATCGAGCACGCAACGATGGCGCGACGGGACCAGATCGAGCGGATGAAATCACTTGGGGTGGAGCCTAGTTTCATTCCGGACTTCATCTACGTCTACGGCGCCGCATACCGCGATCAGATCTTCGGACCTGCGCGCGCGGAGTTCATGTCCCCGTTCGGCGCCGCCGCCGACACCGGCGTCGCCTTCTCGCTGCACTCGGATACACCGGCTGTCGGCCTGCCGATCAACCCGCTTCGGCAGGTGCAGACCGCCGTCACGCGCCGCTGCGTCACAGACGGTTCGGTGCTCGGCGCCGACCTCGTGGTGAGCATCGATGCCGCCGTACGCGCCATGACCGTCAACGCCGCCCGCCACATCGGGCTCGCGGACACAGTCGGCACGTTGGAGCACGGCAAGCAGGCCGATCTGACCATCCTGGACGCGGACCCGTACCACACCGACCCCGAGCAGATCGGTGCGATCCGGGTGAGCGAAACCTGGGTGGCCGGGCAGAAGCAGTACGGCTGACCGCTCAGAGCGCCTGCGCCAGCGCGCGTCCGGCGGCGCGGCCCGAGAAGATGCAGCCCCCGAGGAAAGTGCCTTCCAGAGCGTTGTAGCCGTGCACGCCGCCACCGCCGAACCCGGCGACCTCACCGGCCGCGTAGAGCCCCGGAATCGGCTGGCCGTCGAGCCCGATCGCCCGCGAGGACAGATCGGTCTGGATGCCCCCCAACGTCTTTCGGGTCAGAATGTGCAGCTTGACGCCGATCAGCGGTCCGGCGTCGGGGTCCAGGATGCGGTGCGGAGCGGCGGTTCGTCCGAGTCGGTCGCTGAGCGACTTACGCGCGTTGCGGATGCCCTGGATCTGGGCGTCCTTGCTGAACGGGTTGGCCAGCTGCAGGTCGCGCGCTTCGATCTGGCGGCGGATGCCGGCGGGGTCCAGTAGCGCCTCGTCGGTCAGGGTGTTCATCTTGGCGACGAGGTCCTCGAGGTTGTCGGCGACCACGAAGTCCGCGCCGTGCTTCTTGAACGCCTCTACCGGATCGGGTGCGTTCTTGTTCAGAAGGCGCTGGCGGACAAAGTCTTTCCGCTCACCGGAGGTGATGTCGGGATTCTGCTCGGAGCCCGACAGCGCGAACTCCTTCTTGATGATCTTCTGGGTGAGGATGAACCAGGAGTGGTCGTAGGGCGCGATGTCGGGGGTGGTGCGCAGGTAGCGCAGCGTGCCGAGGGTGTCGTAGCCGGGCAGGAAGGGTTGGGGTAGCCGGCGGCCCAGCGCGTCGAACCACATCGACGACGGGCCGGGCAGGATTCGGATGGCGTGCTTCGGCCAGATCGGGTCCCAGTTCTGCACACCTTCGGTGTAGTGCCACATCCGGTCGCGGTTCACCAGCCGCACGCCGCTGTCGGCGGCGATGTCCAGCATCCGCCCGTCGACGTAGGCGGGGACGCCGGTGATCATCGACGCCGGGGCCGTGCCCATCCGCTCCGGCCAGTACCGGCGCACGATCTCGTGGTTGCCGCCGATGCCGCCGGTGGTGATGACCACGGCCTGAGCGGACAGCTCGAAGTCGCCGATCTCGTCGCGGTTGGACGTCACGCCGCGGGCGGCGTCATCGGGGGCCAGCAGGGTGCCGCGCACACCGGTGGCCGCGCCGTCGGTGATCACCAGTTCGTCGACGCGATGGCGGTGATGGAAGGTGACCAGCCCGCGGGCGGCGGCCTCGAGGGCGGAGTCGGCGAACGGCTTGAGGACGCCGGTGCCGGTGCCCCACGGGACGTGGAACCGGGGCACCGAGTTGCCGTGCCCGGTCGCACTCAGGGCACCGCGTTCGGCCCAGCCGACGGCGGGCAGGAAGGTGATGCCGTGCTCGGCCAGATACGGGCGCTTGTCCCCCGCGGCGAACTCCACGTAGGCACGGGCCCAGCGCGCCGCCCAGAGGTCCTCGTCGTCGAGGCGGTCGAACGCTGCACTGCCCTGCCAGTCACTCCAGGCCAACTCGAGGGAGTCCTTGATGCCCACCCGGCGCTGCTCGGGACTGTCCACCAAGAACAGCCCGCCGAACGACCAGAACGCCTGGCCGCCCAGGTTGGCGGCGTTCTCCTGGTCGAGCAGCGCCACCTTCTTGCCGCGGCGGGTCAACTCATGGGTGGCCACCAGCCCGGCCAGGCCGGCACCGACCACGATCACGTCCGCATCCATCTCGCAGTCCCTTCGAGGTTCCTGACATCGCGACGCTGGATACGCTAGCCGCCTGCGCGAAGTCACGGCCGCGGTGTCATCGCCGATGGTTCTGGGTATGACTTACCGGTTCTTGCGCCAATGTCCGCGAAGGAGGGATCCGTGACACCGCCCCCTCGAGTGGCGGCCCAGCCGGCAGAACAGGGGGCGGCGCCCGACGACCTCGACATCCGGCGGCGCAACCTGATCTTCCTGGCCGTGGTCCTGGGCATGCTGCTGGCCGCCCTCGACCAGACGATCGTGGCCACCGCGTTGCCCACTGTGGTGGCCGACCTCGGCGGCGCCGGCCACCAGGCGTGGGTGGTCACCAGTTACCTGCTCGCCTCGACCATCGTGACGGCCATCGCCGGCAAGCTCGGCGACATCTTCGGTCGCAAGACGGTGTTCCTGGCGGCGATCCTCGTGTTTCTCGGCGGCTCGGTGCTGTGCGGAGCCGCCCAGTCGATGGGCATGCTCGTGGCCTCCCGGGCGCTGCAGGGTGTCGGTGGCGGCGGCATCACGGTGACCGCCGTCGCGGTCATCGGCGAGGTGATCCCACTGCGCGAACGCGGCCGCTACCAGGGCGCGCTGGGCGCGGTGTTCGGCGTCACCACGGTGATCGGCCCACTGCTCGGCGGCCTGTTCACCGACCATCTCAGCTGGCGCTGGGCGTTCTGGATCAACGTGCCGGTGGCGGTGGTGGTCGTCGTGATCGCCGCGGCGGTGATCCCCGACCTCGGCCGCAAGGCGCGGCCGGTACTGGACTACGCCGGCATCGTCCTCGTCGGCCTCGGCGCGGCAGGCCTGACGCTGGCGACGAGTTGGGGCGGCAGCACCTATCCGTGGGGCTCGGCGGCGATCATCGGGCTGTTCGTCGCAGCCGTGGCCGCGCTGGTGGCGTTCGTGGTGGTCGAACGGCGCGCGACCGAACCGGTGCTGCCCATCCGGTTGTTCGGCAACCCCGTCTTCGCGGTCTGCTGCGTGCTGTCGTTCGTCGTCGGCTTCGCGATGCTGGGTGCGTTGACGTTCCTGCCGACGTTCATGCAATTCGTCGACGGTGTCTCGGCGACCACCTCGGGTCTGCGGACGCTGCCGATGGTGCTCGGTCTGTTGGTCACCTCGCTCAGCAGCGGTGTGATCGTCGGGCGTACCGGGCGCTACAAGATCTTCCCGATCGCGGGCACCGCGGTGATGGCGGTGGGCTTCGTGCTGTTGTCGCGGATGGAGCCGGGCACCTCGACACTGCTGCAGTCGCTCTACCTGCTGGTGCTGGGCGCCGGCATCGGCTTGACCATGCAGGTGCTGGTGCTCGTCGTGCAGAACACCGTCGACTTCACCGACCTCGGCGTGGCCACCTCCGGCGTCACCTTCTTCCGCACCATCGGAAGTTCCTTCGGCGCAGCCATTTTCGGCTCGATGTTCGCCAACTTCCTCGGCGACCGCCTTCCGGCCGCGATGGCGAGTAGTGGAGCGCCGCCCGCAGCGGCGACTTCGCCTCAAGCCCTGCATCGGCTGCCACACGACGTCGCCGCCCCGATCATCAACGCCTACGCCGACTCGCTGAGCCAGGTGTTCCTGTACGCGGCGCCCTTCGCCGTCGTCGGATTCGTGCTGGCCCTTTTCCTCAAGCAGGTTCCGCTGCGCGACGCCGCGGCCAGTGGCAGCACCGACATGGGCGAAGGCTTCGGGATGCCGACCACCGAGTCGCCCGAGAAACTGCTCGAGATCGCCGTCGGGCGACTCCTGCAGCGCACGCACGGCATCGACTTCGAAGCGTTGGCCCACTCTCCGCGCAGCCACCTCGACCCGGCCGGCATGTGGGCAGTGCTGCAGGTCTACCGGCACGCCGCGGTCAACGGGGAAGCCGACCTCAACGCCATCGCCGAGCAGCGTCAAGTGCCGCGCCAGGTCCTGCAGCCGACATTCGACCGGCTCGTCGCCGGCGGCTATGCCACCCGCGCAGGTGACCAGTTCGCTCTCACCCCTCGCGGGGCGTCCGAGGTCAGCTACGCCCGCGACGTCATCGCGAGTTGGATCACCGAAACCCTGGCCAAATCACCGGAGTTCGAGGGCCGCCCGGAACGGATACAGGTGCAGGGTGCACTGGAACGGGTGGCGCGCGGCGTGCTGCTCGAGCGCGACGGATCCGAGAATGTCACGCGTCCGATGAAGCTCGGCGAGGCGTCCCGGCTGCAGAGCGCGCCCACCACTCGTTTCCACGCGCCCTCCGCCCTGGCGTCGGAATCGGCGCCGACGCGTCCGTTCCGGTCGCGGGCGGCGATGCCGCGGCGCTAGTGCTGATCGATCTTCGTAGCCGCGAACGACGCAGCCTGGTCGGTCATCCCGGACTGCGCGTAGGACACGTGCGCGAGCATGTTGGTGCCCGACGAGCAGATCGGGTCACCGTCCATGCACAGGTCGATGGTCTTGGCGGCATACGCCGGGCTGGTGGTCGGCAGCGGTTCGCCGCCGGCCAGCATGCTGGAGAACCCGCTCGAGGGTGTGCCGAACAGCGCGACGGCGGCCACCCGGTCGGCGATCTGAGGCGGCATCGCCGCGGTGGCCAGGTCGGTGACGGCGGCGCCCTGCGAATAGCCGCCGAGCACTACCTTCGTGCTCGGACAGCCGGTGACGACGTCTTGGATGTGGGCCCGCGCGTCGTCGGATCCGTTGGCGGCGCTGCTGACGTAGTTGTCACTGGCGGGGTAGTTGACCGCGTACACCCCTACCGACCGTCCGCCGACCTGCGAGCTGAGTGCGTCGACGAAGGACTGGCCGACGATGCCGACACCGGGAGGCTCGTTGGTGCCCCGGGCGAAGACCACCTCGACGTCCGGGCACGGCTGCGCGGCGGCGACGGGCAGGCTCACCACGGCTGCTGCTAAGACGAATCCGGCCCCGGCGAAGGCGGCGAAGGTGGCGGCTCGAGACATCATTTCCCCATGCTAACGAGCTATCCCCACCAGAACGAAGTGGCGATCGCTCCGTAGAGCGCGATGAGCGCGGCGCCCTCGAACCAGTTGGATTCGCCGTCGAAGGTCACCAGGACGGCAACCAGAGCCGACATCACCATCGAGGCGAGCAGCAGCGGGGAGAGCACCAGGTTGAATCCAGGCTGCCCGACAAGGCCCGCGGCAAGCGCCACGATCGGCGCGATGGTGAGCGCGATCTGGACCGGCGACTGCAAGATCACCTGGACGGCGTAGTCCATCTGGTTCTTGGCGGCCAGCTGGATACCGACGACGTTCTCCACGGCGTTGCCCGCGATGGCCACGATCACCAGGCCGGCGAAGACCTGGTTGACGCCGGCGGCGTCCATGGCCGGCTGCAGGGCCGCGACGAACCACTCGGAGACGAACGCGGCCCCGATGCCGGTGGCGGCGAGCATCGCGATGGCCATCGCCAGCGGCCACTCCCCATGCTTGGCCGCCGTGCTGGCCGCCGCCGCGGAGTCGGGGTTGGCCGCGATGGGCGAGCCGTGGCTCTGCTTGGTCGAGCGGACCAGGGTCGCCGGCAGCGACAGCGCGAACAGCGCCAGCATGATGACCGACACGACGACTGACACCATGCGCTCGTGGGTGGCGGCCGGTGTGTGCAGAGCAGCCGTCAGCGAGGGCACCGCGAGGATGAACACCGCGAGGGTGAACATCAACCCCAGCGTGCGCGAGTCGTCGGCGGCGAACCGTTGGCGGCCGTTCTTGAGGCCGCCGACGACGAAGGCCGCACCCAGCACCAGTAGGACATTGGCCAGGATCGACCCCACCAACGTCGCCTTCACGACGTCGAACAGTCCGGCCTTGAGCGCGAACAGGATGACGAACAACTCGGGCAGGTTGCCGAGCACCGTCTGCAGCAGGCCGGTTGCGTTGGGCCCGAGCCGATCCCCGAGCGCCTCCACCGAACGGCCGACCAGAGACGCCAGCGCCGCGAGCGCGATCGCGGATGTGACGAAGGCGGCCAAGGGGTTTGCGTGGGCGAAGTGCAACGCTCCGGCTGCCACGGCCGCGACCACGGTCACCGCGATCAAGATGCGGTCCCGGCGTGAGAACAGCGGCAGTGGCGCGGTGTCAGTTGTCGTCACGGGCCTCCCCTCGGTCGCGCCGAGTGTGCCAGACCCGCGGCGCCCGGCGTAGGGGAATCAGCTCCCGGCGGTCTCGCCTACCGGCCGGCGTTGCTCGCCAACTCGATGACGTACTGGCTGACGAAGGTTCCCGCCGACGGCTCCCCACGATCGCATGACCCGTCGGATTCACCGACCCGCTTGATCCACAGGTAGGCGTCGGCGTGGGCGCCCGCGGTATCGGTGGTGGGCGGGGTGCCCAGCGCGCGTCCGGCGGGGTTGCACCAACTCAGCGGGTATTCGGGGGCCGGCCCGGCGCCGTTGCGCGAGGTGTCGATCACGTAGTGCGCGCCGTTGGTGAGGCCCGAGATCGCCTCGCCGTAGCCGATCTCCTCATCGGTGGAGTAGTAGTTCGTCGTGTTGAGGCTGAAACCCCGTGCGTGGTCCACACCCACCTCATTGAGCCGGGCGGCCATGGTGTCCGCACCCACCCAGCGCGAGTGGCCTGCGTCGATGTACACGGCGGCGCCCGGATCACGGGTGAGCGTGTCGACGGCGTAGCGCATCAGGTCGAAGCGTTCCTGGCGCTGATCGGCGGAAAGGCAGTCGGCCATCGCCAGCGCGTCCGGTTCGAGGATGATGGCCGCCGGCGAGGAGCCCAACCCGGCTGCGATGCTGTCGATCCACTCGCGGTAGCCCGCGGCGGTGGCGAACCCTCCGGCGGCGAAGCTGCCGCAGTCGCGGTGCGGGATCGCATAGAGCGCGAGAATGGGCATGGCGCCGGCGGCCTGCGCCGCGCCGGCCAGTCTGGCAACCGTGCCGCCGACCGTCCCGGCCGAGAACGCCTGGTCGAGCCAGTACGCCTGCGGGGTGTTGGCGACCGCGGTCAGCTCGGCGTTCGGCGGGTTCGCGTTGCGCGCGGCGATCATCGCCTTCGAAATCGGATCGACGTAGAACGCCTGCCCAGCCAGCGGGTTGCCCTCGTCGGCGAGGAGCGTCACCGGACCCGAGCCGACGTGGAGCGGCACGCTGAGTGCCGTACACACGAGAACCGCGACCGTCAGAAAGGGAAGGATCCACCGTGCGACTGCACCGCCAGCTGAGGACATCACCCAACGAAAATAGTGCGGTTCGTCAAAAAGCGGCAAGTCAAGCGGCAGAACGACGTTTCATCGCCACATCTGCCCCATTGGACCCATCGACAACATCTGTCCCATCAGACTTCTTGTGTCGGCCCGCATGCGCTTCGGAATACTCCGGCAGCGGACAGCGTTGCGGCCGACGTGACTGAGCACGCAGAGTTGAGCCCCACGGACTGGGTTCGCGAGCAGACCCAACGCATTCTCGAGCAGGGGACCACGGACGGCGTCGAGATCCTCGACCGCCCCGTCGTCCTGTTCACCACCACCGGCGCGAAGTCCGGCAAGAAGCGCTACGTGCCGTTGATGCGCGTCGAGGAGAACGGCCGCTACGCGATGGTGGCCTCCAAGGGCGGCGACCCCCAACACCCGTTGTGGTACCACAACGTCAAGGCCAATCCGCGAGTGACCGTGCAGGACGGCGAGACGATCGTCGAGCTGACGGCGCGCGAAGTCGACGGAGCCGAACGTGAGCACTGGTGGAATCTCGCGGTGCAGGCCTACCCGCCCTACGCCGAGTACCAGACCAAGACCAGCCGGCTGATTCCGGTCTTCGTCGTGGAGTAGCCGCGCCTGCGATTGGTTGTTTGGGGTCGGCGGCAAATAGCATCAATACCGCAATGACAGATTCTGACCTCGACGTACGCCCGACCCCGAGCGGGACAGCCGCCCACCAACGCCTGTCGGCCGAAGCTCAGCGTCGGCGGACCTTCGCCGTGATCAGCCATCCCGACGCGGGCAAGTCGACGCTGACCGAGGCGCTGGTGCTGCACGCCAGGGTGATCACCGAGGCGGGCGCCATCCACGGCAAGGCCGGTCGGCGCGCCACCGTGTCGGACTGGATGGAGATGGAACAGGCCCGCGGCATCTCCATCACGTCGACCGCGCTGCAGTTCCCCTACCGATCACCCGATGGGCAGGAGTGTGTCATCAACCTGCTCGACACCCCGGGACACGCCGATTTCTCCGAGGACACCTACCGGGTGCTCAGTGCGGTGGACTGCGCGGTGATGCTGATCGACGCGGCCAAGGGTCTGGAACCGCAGACCCTCAAGCTGTTCCAGGTGTGTCGGCATCGCGGTATCCCGATCATCACCGTGATCAACAAGTGGGACCGCCCGGGCCGGTACGCACTGGACCTGCTCGACGAGATCCACGACCGGATCGGACTCAAACCCACGCCGTTGACATGGCCGGTCGGTATCGCCGGAGACTTCAAGGGCGTGCTGGATCGCCGCAGCGGCAACTTCATTCGGTTCACCCGCACCGCGGGCGGTGCCACCGCCGCGCCCGAGGAGCACATCCCGCCCGACCGCGCCCACGACGCCGCCGGCACCGACTGGGACAACGCCGTCGAGGAATGCGAACTGCTCAGCGCGGACGGCGGTGACTACGACCAGGAGGCGTTCCTGGCCGGAGAGGCGACCCCGGTCCTGTTCACCTCGGCCGCGCTGAACTTCGGCGTGAACCAACTGCTGGACAACCTGGTGCGGCTCGCTCCGCCGCCCAGCGGACAGCACGACGTCGACGGCAACCTGCGACCGGTGGACTCCCCGTTCAGCGCGTTCGTCTTCAAGGTCCAGGCGGGCATGGACTCCGCGCATCGCGACCGGATCGCCTACGCGCGGGTCTGCTCGGGCACCTTCGAGCGCGGCGACGTGCTGACCCACGCCGCCACCGGCAAGCCGTTCGTCACCAAATACGCGCAATCGGTGTTCGGCCAACAACGTTCGACCCTGGACAACGCGTGGCCCGGAGACGTGATCGGTCTGGCCAACGCGGCATCGCTGCGGCCGGGCGACACCCTCTTCCGCGATGTGCCCGTGCACTTCCCGCCGATACCGAGCTTCTCGCCCGAGCATTTCGCGGTCGCCCGGGGCACCGACCCGAGTAAGCACAAGCAATTCCGTAAGGGCATCGAGCAACTCGAGCAGGAGGGCGTCGTGCAGGTCCTGCGGTCGGATCGGCGAGGCGACCAAGCGCCCGTACTCGCCGCGGTCGGCCCGATGCAGTTCGAGGTCGCGAGCCATCGGATGGCGACCGAGTTCAACTCACCGATCTCGCTGGACTCGCTGCCCTACACCGTCGCCCGCGCCGTCGAACCGGAGGACGCGGCGTTCGTGGACAAGCAGGTGTCGACGGAGGTGCTCACCCGCACCGACGGCGTGATGCTCGCGCTGTTCACCACCAAGTGGCGGTTGCAGGGATTCCAGGAGGACAACCCCTCCGTGCGGTTGCGCTCGCTGGTCGCCGCGGGCGACAACTGAGCGCCGCCGCGAACGCCTGACCCAGCGGATCGATTCGGCGGCTGCTGTGACGACGGTCTCCAAAGCCGAGCAGAGGCTTTGCTCTGCCCGATTGTGGGTATTCCGCGGGCCACATCTAAAGGGAGTAGCCCGTGCACGTTTTCCCCTGCCAACCGTCCCACGATCGGGCCGCCGAATGAGCAGCCAAGCCCTCGCCCCCAGCGATGCACGGCCTACCACCGACATCGCGATGCGCCGCCACGTCGGCGCCGAACTCGATGTCGACATCACCGCACCCACCACGTTGGAGTTCCAGATCGCGGTCGCCCCGCATCCCGGCGCCGAGGTCGACGAGTCGTTGTCGTTCGTCCTGGACGGCACGCCGGTGTCGGCGACGGAGGTCAGCGGTGAGCACGGCAATCGCATCCACAAGTTCGACGCCCCGGTGGGCCACCTGCGGGTCGACTACTCCGCGACGATCACCGGCCAGACCGATCCGGCACCGGTCACCGAATACGACCTCTCGATGTACCTGCGGCCCAGTCGCTACGCCGAGGCCGACAAGTTCTACGGCTTCGCCGCAACGGAATTCGGCGCGTTCGCCGACTCGACAACGCTGTTGGAGAAGGTGTCCTCCTGGGTGGGCACCCGGCTGAACTACGTCCCGGGCTCCAGCGACCCCATCGACGGGGCCGCTGACACCCTGCTGGCAGGCAATGGGGTGTGCCGTGACTACGCCCACCTGGTGGTTGCACTGCTGCGTGCGGTCAATGTGCCGGCCCGCCTGGTATCGGTCTACGCGCCCGGGCTTTCGCCGATGGACTTCCACGCTGTCGCCGAGGCGTTCGTCAACGGGCAGTGGCGGGTCGTCGATGCAACGTGCCTCGCCCCGCGGCAGACACTGGTGCGGATCGCGACCGGACGTGACGCCGCGGACACCGCCTTCCTCGACAACCACAAAGGCGCGATCAACCTGACCAACATGACCGTCAGCGCGTGGTCGGACGGCGACCTGCCGAAAGACTCCACCGACCAACTGGTGTCGATCCGGTAGTCGTTCAGCCCGTCTCGTGAGTGGCGGGGCCGCATCCTCGAGTGCTTGGGTCGCGGCCCAGCTTGCCAGCAGCTTCAGTCCGTCCTCCGACCGCGTCCCCGGCTCGGCGGTGTAGACGAACAGCGTCAGTCCCGGGTCGGCCGGCAACTCCATGGCCTCGTAAGTCAATTCGAGGGCTCCGACCACCGGATGGTGCAGGTGCTTGACGCCGGTGCGGTGCAGTCGCACGTTGTGCGCAGCCCAACGGGTGCGGAAATCCTCACTGCGGGTGGATAATTCGCCGACCAGCTTGGTGAGCTTCTCGTCGAACGGGTTACGGCCGGCCGCCCCGCGCAGAGTGGCGACGATGTTGTCCGCGATCTGCTCCCAATCCGGGTAGAAGTCCCGCGAATGTGGGTTGAGGAACATGAACCTGGCGCTGTTCGCCGGCCGGACAGGGTCGATGAACAACTCGGAGTACAGCGCGTAGCCGAGCCGGTTCGCGGCGAGGAAGTCCAGCCGGTCGTTGTGCACCCAGGCCGGTGCCGCCGACACCGCGTCGAGCACTCGCTGCACGCTGGGCCGCACCCTGGCAGTGCCGGTCCGCCGTTGGGAGCGGGGTGTCACGCTGGCGACCCGGGCCAAGTCGAAGAGGTGCTCGTGTTCGGCCTCGTCGAGTTGCAGCGCGCGGGCCACCGAGTGCAACACGCTCTCGGACACCCCGGCGAGGTTCCCCCGTTCCAGTCGGGTGTAGTAGTCGACACTGACGCCGGCCAGCAGCGCGACCTCTTCACGGCGCAGTCCGGTGACGCGGCGCTTTCCGCCGTACGCGGGCAGTCCGGCCCGCTCAGGGGTGATGCGTGCGCGCCGCGAAGTCAGGAACTCGCGGACGTCCTTGCGGTGATCCACACATTCAGGCTAGAAGCCTTCCCCTGTCGATGAGGGGTACTGCTATTACCTGGAACGACAGCCACTGCCACGGCGGGGAGACTCGGCGTTGACTGGTCTTCATGAAAGCAACCGTCATGTATGGGGCCGGCGACGTGCGCATCGAGAACGTGCCGGATCCGGTCCTGCGTCAGCCGACCGACGCCATCGTGCGCGTCACCTCCGCCTGCATCTGCGGCAGTGACCTGTGGCCGTATGGGTCCATGCCGCACAGCGAGCTGGGCCGGCGTATGGGCCACGAGTTCATCGGCATCGTCGAGGAACTCGGTTCCGAGGTCAGCGGCTTCAGGGTCGGCGATCTGGTGGTGGCGCCGTTCGTGTGGTCAGACAACACCTGTGACTTCTGCACGGAAGGATTGCAGATTGCCTGCCGGCGCGGCGGCGGATGGGGCTCGCCCGGGGTGGACGCCGGCCAGGGCGAGGCGGTGCGGGTCCCGCTGGCCCAGGGCACCCTGGTCAAGCTGCCGGTCGCGCCGGACTCGGCGCTGATGCCGTCGCTTCTGACGCTGTCCGACGTGTACTGCACCGGACACCACGGCGCCGTGACCGCCGGGGTCCGCCCCGGACAGTCCGTCACGGTCATCGGCGACGGCGCGGTGGGACTGTGCGGGGTGCTGGCCGCCAAGCGACTCGGCGCCGAGCAGATCATCCTGATGGGTCGGCGCCGCGACCGCACCGCCCTGGGCCGCGAGTTCGGGGCCACCGACGTCGTCGCCACCCGAGGCGAGGAGGGTATCGAGAACGTTCTGGAATTGACCGGTGGTGACGGCACCCATGCCGTGCTGGAGTGCGTCGGCACACTGCCGTCGATCGAGACGGCGGTCAAGATCGTCCGCACCGGCGGAGCGATCAGCCGCATGGGAGTGCCGCAGTACACCGAAGGGCCGCTGGGCTTCGACACCGTCTTCCGCAATGCCAGATTCACCGGTGGTGCCGCCCCGGCCCGGGCCTACATCGAGGAACTGATGCCCGACATCCTCGACGGCACGGTTGAGCCGGGTCGCGTCTTCGACCGGACCATCGGCCTGGACGAGGTGCCTGACGGGTACAGATCCATGGCGGAGCGGGAATCGCTCAAAGTTCTCATCGCGCTCTGACTTCGGCCTGCATTGAGGAAACTGCCCATGACGAACTGGAGCGCTCAGCAGCTCAGCCATTTCGGCGATGAACAGGAGGTGCGGGTAGCCGGCATGCGCCCAGACGGGTCGCTGCGCTCACCGGTGATCGTGTGGATTGTGCGCGTTGGCGATGATCTCTACATTCGATCGGTGAACGGCCCCGGGGCGGCCTGGTTCCGCGGCGTGCAGGCGCGCCACCAGGGACAGCTGTCCGCCGGTGGCGTGGTGGCCGACGTCGACTTCGTCGTCGGTGCCGACGTCGACGACGCTCTGGACCGCGAGTACGCCCGCAAATATGCCCGCTATCCCGGACCGGTCAAGTCCATCACCAGTCCGACGGCGCGGCCGACAACGCTGAAACTCATTCCCCATCAAGACGATTAGGAACAACCATGCAGAAGATCCCCCGAGGGAACTCCACCAAGGGTCCGGCCGAGATGTTCACCGGCGAGGTGTACTTCGACGTCATTGCCAAAGGTGACGAACCGTCGCGCATCCGCGTCAACACCGTGCGGTTCGCCCCCTGCGCACGCACCGCCTGGCACACCCACGCCTGCGGACAGACGCTCCACGTCACCGACGGCATCGGGCTGGTCCAGTCCCGCGGCGGCGAGGTCGTCGTCATGCGGCCCGGTGACACCGTGTACACCCCGCCCGGCGAATGGCATTGGCACGGAGCGGCTCCCACCCACTTCATGACACACCTGGCAATTTGGGAAGGACCAGATCCGGCCTCCGGCCAAGCCGAAACCGAGTGGGGCGAGCATGTCACCGACGATGAGTACCGCGTTCCCCAGGGTTTCGCACCATGACGATCAGCCCGACCGCCCAGCACAATCACGACCAGCTCTTCCCCGGCCACGTGTCGACCCTGAAGATCACCGATCCCGAGCTGATCGCGGTGTTCGACAACTTCGCGTTCGACGAGGTGCTGCAGTACGGCGACCTCGACACCCGCACCCGGTTGATGGTGCAACTCGCGGCGATGATCGCCTCGCAGGCACTCGGTGAATATCGGGTGATGCTGGGTGCGGCACTGACTGCCGGGGTAACGCCGGTGGAGATCAAGGAGATCGTCTACCAGGCCGTGCCATATGTCGGGCTGGCCAAGGTGTTCGACTTCCTGCACGCCACCAACGAGGTGCTCGCCGAGCGCGGCGTCGAACTTCCCCTATCCGCCCAGTCGGCGTCGACCCCGCACACTCGGGCCGAAGTCGGCCTGGCCGTGCAGAACCGGATCGTCGGACCCGACAAGGTGGCGGCCATGTACGCCGCGGCGGCCGACGACGAAGCCCACTTCCAGCGCTACCTGTCGGCCAACTGTTTCGGCGACTACGTCAGCCGAAGCGGGATCGACCTTCAGATCCGGGAACTGCTGACGTTCTCGATGCTGGTCGCACTCGGCGGCGCCGACGCCCAGGTGAAGGGACACGTCGCAGGCAATCTCAACGTCGGCAACGACCGCGCGATTCTGCTCGCGGTCCTCACCCAACTACTTCCGTTCATCGGCTACCCCCGAACACTCAACGGGCTGGCCGCCGTCAACGAGGTAGCACCCCGAGAGGGAATTCAACGATGACACAACGCGTCTGGCTCATCACCGGCATCAGCAGCGGTTTCGGCCGACACCTTGCCGAGCAGCTGCTCGACCGGGGCGACCACGTCGTCGGCACCGTGCGGAAGGCCGATTCCGTCGCCGACCTCCAGGACAAGTTCCCGGATCTCCTTCGGGTCGAAGTGCTCGACGCGCGCGATACCGCAGCGCTACGCGCCGTCGTCGAACGCACCGTCGCCGATCGCGGGCAGATCGACGTCGCGATCAACAACGCGGGCTACGGCGTGTTCGGCGCCGCCGAGGAAGTCAGCGACGAGCAGCTCGAGGCCGTCCTCGCCACCGACCTGACGGCCTGCATACAGCTCGTCCGCGCGGTGCTGCCGCACATGCGCGCAGCCGGCGGCGGCCGGATCGTTCAGCTGTCCAGCTATGGCGGTCAGGTCGCCTTTCCCGGCAACTCGATGTACCACGCCGCCAAGTGGGGCATCGAGGGCTTCTGCGAATCGGTGGCTGCGGAGGTCGCCCCGTTCGGAATTGGGGTGACGATTGTCGAGCCCGGTGGGGCGCGCACCGAATTCCGTTACAGCAGCGCTCAAGTCGCCGACCCGCTGCCCGCCTACGTTGGCAACCCGGCGCGGGCCTTCGAGGCAATGCTCGACCCGGCCAACGGCCTGGCCGTCGGCGACCCGGCCCGGATGGCCGCGGCGATCATCGACAGCGTGGACCAGCAGCCGGCGCCGTTGCGGATCGTGCTGGGCTCGCAGGCCCTCGACAGCACCATCGCCACACTTCGCAAGCGGATCGCGGATTTCGAGGCGCAGCGAGATCTCGCCGCGTCCACCGACTACCTGCCTGGCGAATAGCGCCGTCCTCCGCCCGCTCGGTGGTGCGGGTCTCCGACCGCCAGCCGCCCGCTGGCGACCCTGGTGAAAGCTCTGCGGATGGCGGCCGGGGCTAATCGCGCTAGTCGATCTAGCGCGACTAGCTCGGTCGGGGTAGCCTGACCCGTATGGATACGACCGTGACGAGCACGGAGGCCAAAAACCGCCTGAACGCGCTATTGGCTGTCGTTGAACGGACCGGACAGTCCGTGACGATCACCAACCACGGGCGCCCGGTCGCCCAGCTCGTGCCGGTGCGACCGGTGCCCCGCAAGTTTGGGCAGTTGCCAAACCTATTAGTCCCCAACGATTTCGACGAACCGCTGCCCGAATTGGAGCTGGCACGTTGGGAATCCGACGAGTCGTGAACATACTGCTCGACACGCACATACTTCTGTGGCTCGTCAGTACTCCATCCGAAGTGGATGCCTCGGCTCTGACCGTTCTCTGCGAACCCAGCACCAACGTCTGGGTCACCGCAGCCTCGGCGTGGGAAATCGCCATCAAGACACGACTCGGTCGCCTCGATGGCAACGCACTATTGTCCGGCTGGGCCGACATCCTGTCCGACATGACCACCACAGACCTGCCCATCGAATCTGCCGACGCAATCCTGGCCCGCCGTCTGCCGTGGGAACATAAGGACCCGTTCGATCGCGTCCTCGTCGCCCAGGCACTACGTCGCAATCTCACAATCGCGACCCGCGACTCGCAGATTCTCGACGCCGCCCTCACCCCTACCCTGCGAGCCTAGGCTTAGGGCTGGCGGGCATGGTCAGGCGGAGTAGTCGGCGGTGAGCCAGCGATCGGGGCGGATGGTGAACAGCACGCTGTCGACATTGCCCATGCTGCGGACGAATTCGCGGCCACCCTCCTCGCCGAGGTAGCGGATCGCGATGGCTTCGCGTACCTCCACCGGACTGGGGATGGTGGTGTCGACGACGGAACCCTCGACCACCACGTATTGGTACGGCGGCTCTTCGTGCTGCACGGTCAGCGTTATCGCGCCGGCCCGCTCGATGAGCTTGGCCTTGCGGCTGGACGCGCCGGTGCTGATGCGGATGTTCCCGCCGGGGATGTAGTCGTACCAGATCGGCACACTGGCCGGCGGCCGGCTGTCCGCGGCGGACACCGACAGCACACCGACATGCTTGGCCGCGAGGAATTCCTGACGTTGGGCTTCGCTGAATTGTCCGGGCATGCCTACCGCAACCTCCAGTTTTTCGCGGCTATTCCCTTGCCGAAACTGGGTAGTTCTCGCAGCTTTCCGGGAATCCGAGTGGGGCGGGTGACGTGCGCACCTGGCTGAGAGTCGGTGCGCCCCGAGGCCGCCTGCCAGACCACACAGCCCCTACATAGTGGGGACCAGACCGACACTTAATTACCCAAACTAACGTTTTTGGTGGCCGTAATACCTAGCAAAAGAAGGGATTCGGAGTCATGAAACGAACAGCACTGCACGCATTGGCGCTCACCGCAGCGAGTGTCTCGATCGCCGGGGCGCTGGGCTTCCCGGCCGTCGCCGCTGCCGCGCCGGCCGGTACCGCCGGCTTCAGCCAGGACTGGGGCAACCCCGGTGGTCCTGGGTGGAACCAGCCCGGCGACCCCCGTGACTGGCAACAGCGCGGTCCAGACGCCCGGGACTACCGCGCCGACTGGCACCACCCCGAGTGGGGCCCGGGCTGGAACGACGGCTACCCGGCCCCAGACTGGTATCCGCCGGCCGGCTGGACACCGCCAGGGGACTGGTACAACCCGGCCGGCTGGGCGCCGCCGCGGGACTGGGTCGGGCCGTGCTACGGCCCGCTCTTCGACCTGTTCCACCCGGTGCGCTGCCTGTAGCCGACCGGTGACGGGTCCGGGTCAGCGGTGGGCCGCCAGTTAGCGTGTTGCTGGCGCCGGTAGCTGGCGTCATGCGAGCTGGCGGCCTCACAGCGCCGGGCGGGTGAAGACACCCCACACCTGGTACTGTTCCCGCTGTTCTAGCTGGTCCCCGATATGCGCGGATCAAATTTGCCGCGCGGGCCCCTTGCCCCTGCTGCCTAAGCAGGGATGAGAAATGCCGACACGGGTATTAACTGAACTGGAATTGCTGGCTGAGCTCGAGCAGGTTGCCGAGGACAACGTCAACCGGCACATGTCGGTGACAACCGAATGGCATCCGCATGACTACGTGCCGTGGGACCGCGCACGGAATTTCGCGGCGATGGGTGGCGACGACTGGTCTCCGGAGCAGTCGCAACTCAACGAGGTCGCGCAGGCGGCGATGGTCACCAATCTGCTGACCGAGGACAACCTGCCCTCGTACCACCGTCAGGCCGCCGAGCATTTCTCGCTCGACAGAGCCTGGGGAACGTGGGTGGGCCGGTGGACTGCCGAGGAAGCCCGGCACAGCATCGTTCTGCGTGACTACCTGGTCGTTACGCGCGGTGTCGATCCCGTCGCGCTGGAGCGCGCGCGGATGGAGCACATGACCAACGGATTCCGGCCCACGGCCGATGAGGAGGCCCGGCACAAAACTGATTTCCTGATCACGGTCGCTTACGTTTCGTTTCAGGAACTCGCCACCCGAGTCAGCCACCGCAATACCGGCACGGTATGTGATGACCCCGTCGCGGACCGATTTCTTCAGCGCATCGCCGCCGACGAGAACCTGCACATGATCTTCTACCGCAATGTGTGTGGCGCGGCGCTCGACCTCGTGCCGGACCAGGCCCTCGACGCCGTCGCCGACGTGGTGGAGAACTTCCGCATGCCCGGTCAGGGCATGCCCAACTTTCGCCGCAACGGGGTGCTGATGGCCAAGCACGGCATCTACGACCCCCGGCAACATCTCGACGAGGTGGTGGCGCCCACCTTGCGAAAGTGGCGGATCTTCGAACGTACGGACTTCACGTCCGTCGGCGAGCAACGGCGCGAGAAACTGGCGGCATACGTGGCCAAACTCGAGGGCCAAGTGCTGAAATTCGAGGAGCAGCGCGACCGACTACTGGCCCGTGATGCACACCGCAAAGAGCAGATGGTCTAACCGAATCCGGGTCCGTCGCGTGATGCCCACACCGCGGCGCGGCAGCAGCAACGAGGCCGGGGCTCGGCGACGCGCAGCGGCGTGTATCGCTGCGGTCTCCGCGCGTTACTGTGCTTAGGTCGGCCTAAGCGAACAAGCCGATAGAAAAGATGAGCAATTCATGACTGCACCAGCAGAGACGTCGGCACTCGAAGGTCGCGTCGGCCACTACTACCAGATGGACGGCACCTACCTCGTCGGCCGCGAGAAGCTGCGCGAGTACGCCCGCGCGGTGCAGGACTATCACCCCGCGCACTGGGACGTCGCCGCCGCGGCCGAGCTCGGCTATCCGGATCTGGTGGCGCCGCTGACGTTCACCTCGACGCCGGGCATGACCTGCAATCGCCGCATGTTCGAGCAGGTGGTCGTCGGATACGACACCTACATGCAGACCGAGGAAGTCTTCGAGCAGCACCGCCCGATCGTGGCCGGCGACGAACTGCACATCGACGTCGAACTGACGTCGGTGCGCCGGATCGCCGGCAGGGACCTCATCACCGTCACCAATACCTTCACCGCCGCGGACGGCGAGCGGGTGCACACCTTGCACACCACGGTCGTCGGGGTCACCGCCGAGGACCTCAATCCGGAGATCAAGACCGCCGTGCAGCACGCGATGATGCACGACGTCGACATCTTCGGGATCGGCGAAGAGGAGTACCACAAGACCGTGCGCCCCGAAGGCGAGGTCCGGATCTCCGAGGGTGTGCTGACCCGCACCCCCGGCACACCGGCCTTCGAGGACCTCTCGGTCGGCGATGAGCTACCGCCGCACCACACCCGGCTGTCCCGTGGCGACCTGGTGAACTACGCCGGAGTGGCCGGTGACGCCAACCCGATCCACTGGGACGAGGCCATCGCCAAGCTGGCCGGGCTGCCCGACGTGATCGCCCACGGAATGCTCACCATGGGGTTGGGCGCCGGATTCGCCTCGGCCTGGACTGGTGACCCCGGTGCGGTCACCCGCTACGCGGTGCGGCTGTCCGCACCGGCGGTGGTGTCGGCCGCCACGGGCGCCGACATCGAGTTCAGCGGCCGGATCAAGTCGCTGAACCCGCAGACCCGCACGGGTGTCGTCGTGGTCGGCGCGAAGTCCGACGGCCGCAAGATATTCGGCCTGGCGACGTTGGACGTCCGCTTCCGCTGAGCGATCACCGCGCCGCGGCGGACACCGCGGACAGCACCTCTTCAGCGGTTTGAGGATCGCTGGCCCGGGCGATGACCACGGCGCCGACGAGCATGCTGAACTGCTGGTAAGCCGCCGCGGTCCGGGCCTTGGCCGAGCCCTTCATCGATCTTGCGAGGGCGTCGACCACCTGCCGAACGCCCCGCCCGAAGGCCGCCTTGAGTTGTGGCGAGCTTCGGCTGACGTCCTGACTGACCGACGCTGCCGGGCACCCGCGGCCGGGATTGTGGACGTGCTTGTCCGATAGGTACAACTCCCGATACGCCGCTGCCGCCTGATCAGGTGCACCCTCCTGCAGGATTCTCGTGAATTCGGCGAAGGCCGCCTCGACTGCGCTCTCTACCAACGCGTCCTTGTTCGAGAAGTGCTTGTAGAAGCCGCCGTGCGTCAGACCGGCATCCTTCATGACCTCGCTGACGCTGGCGCCGTCGACTCCGCGCTCGCGCAGCAAGCGTGCTGCGCTGGCCACGATGCGCGCATGACTCTTGTCCTTCTCGGCCTGTGACATCCGCATGTCGTCAACTCTCTCCGGCTCGGCTTGACAATTTGGATTGTACACATCATCTTTATAGATGACATACGACATCCATACAGAAGGGCACGACCATGCACAAGCCGACGATTCTGGTAACCGGCGCTACCGGCAAGACTGGTGGCGCAGTGGTTAAGCAGTTGCTGGCCAAGGGATTTCCGGTGCGCGCAGTAGTGCGCACTCTTGATGGACGCGCTGAGGCGCTACAGCGTGCCGGCGCCCAGGTCGCGGTCGCTGACCTGTTCGACCCCGATCAACTCCTCGACGCGATGCGCGGTACTCAACGGGCCTACTACCTGGCGCCCTACCACCCCCACACGCTGCAAAGTGCTGTCGCGTTTGCCGTCAGCGCTCGCGAAGCAGGCCTCGACGCCATCGTGCAGATGAGTCAATGGACGTCCCACCGCAACCATCCGGTCAACCTCACACGGCAGACCTGGTTGATGGACAAGATTTTCGCCGACCTACCGGGTGTCTCCCACACCATCCTCAACCCCGGCATGTTCGCCGATAACTTCCTGCGGATCATCGACTTCGCCGCATTACTCGGTGTGTATCCGGTCCTCAGTGGTGACGCAAAGGCCGCCCCGGTGTCCAACGAGGACATCGCCCGCACAGCGGTCGCCGTACTGACCGACGATCCGAACCGGCACGCGGGCAAGACCTATCGTCCGACCGGTCCGGAGCTGTTGTCCGCCCAGCATATGGCCGTCGCTGTGGCCAATGCGGTTGGCCATCGAGTGATTCCGGTCCCGCTGCCGTATTCGATGTTCCTAAAAGTGGCCCGGCAGCAGGGAGTCGATCCAATCTTGGCGAGCGTCTTCGTGCGCTACGTCGGCGGCGACATGAAAGCCGGGGTGTTCGAGTTCGAGGGCGGTGTCACCGACGTCCTCGAGCGTCTGACGGGCGAACCAGCGGAGAGCTTCGAAGCCACCGCGCGCCGCTATGCGGCACTGCCGTTCGCCCGCCAGACGGCGGCAACAGGATCAAGGCGATGTCAAGTTCGCGGCGACGCCATTCCTGCCCGGCTACAACCTGTCTCGGCTAGACGGTCAGTGGGACATGCCTGTGCCGCCCAACCCGAGTCTTGGGATCCACGACGCCCGGTGGCGCGACGAACATCGGGCAATGATGGCCCCGCCGGCTGTCCTGGTCCCGCACGCCGGCTGACGATGACGAAGCCCCATCAGTACGACGCACCGGGGTCGTGCTCAGCGACCCACTGTTGGACCATCTCGACGAACTCGTCGGGCTTGTCCTGATGCGGCATGTGCCCACAGTCGGTCAGCACCCGTAGTCGGCTGCCCGGCACCGTGTCGGAAAGTCTGCGAGCGTTCTCGACCATCAGCAGCATGTCGCTGTCGCCCCAGAACACCAGAACGGGAACCGCGATCTGACTCAGCCGCGGACTCAATGACGCCAGACTGGCCGGGTAGTTCTTGAACCACTGGGTGACCAAACCGACGCGGCCGCGATAGGAGTTGACGTAGTCGCTGACCTCCTCGGGACACGGGACATAGGAGCGGTAGGCCAGGCGCTTGGTGCCATCGACCAGGGCTGCGCTGCCGGAGGCGCGAATGACCGAACGCCAGAACGGCGACTTGACCATCTTCTCGATGATGCTGCCGTTGCTCGACGGCGATACCGCGGGGCCATCGCCGACCATGGCGCTGGCGACCAACTCGGGGTGCTCGAGCGCCAGCATCAGCGCCGCTGGCAGGCCGACGTCCGCGCC
Source organism: uncultured Actinomycetota bacterium (assembly GCA_963716465.1). Classification (GTDB taxonomy): domain Bacteria; phylum Actinomycetota; class Actinomycetes; order Mycobacteriales; family Mycobacteriaceae; genus Mycobacterium. The sequence continues at coordinate 148,156 of CAVQTS010000024.1, read as the reverse complement.
GACAATGTGTGGCTTCGAAATATTCAGGGCGGCAATGAATTCCGCCAGGAATGCACCCTGACCGACGAACGTCATGTGCTCAGGGCCGCCCTCGCTTCCGCCGAACCCGGGCAGGTCGACGGCGTAGAGGTCGTGGTCCCGGGCGAGGCGATCCCAGATGCCTGCGAACGAGAGCAGGCTCAGTGGGAAGGGGCTGAGCAGGATCACCGCCGGCTTGCCGGGGTTCTCCTGATGCGCATAGCGGATCTGCACGCCGCCGATGTCTTTCGTCAGGATCGGCAGCACCGGAAGCCGCTGGAGCGACGGGCCGTCATTGCCCTTGTTCCCGCGAAGGCGCCGAAGTCTCCAGTACTCCGGGGTGATGAGCATCAGCTGGAACGCCATGAATCTGGCCGGCCACGGGATGCCGACCCGCTCACCATTGCCCACGTAACGATCCTGTCGTCGCGATGTCCGGCCGGACGCCGAGCACTCCGGATCAATATAAGCAACCGGCGGTTGCCTGTAAAGCGACCGGCGGTTGCCTATTATCAACGGTGTGGAGTCCGCCTTCGTCCGTGCGCGCAAGCCCGAGCAGATCGAGCAGCGTCGCGCCCATCTGCTGGACACCGCCCGCCGACTGCTCACCAGCGGAATGGCGCTGAACGATCTGGGCCTCAACGAGTTGGCGCGCAACGCCGGCGTCTCCAAGGCCAACGTCTACCGATACTTCGGATCCCGGGAGGCGGTGTTCCTGTCGTTGCTGTGGGACGAGACGGGGCGCTGGTGGCGGCGACTCGCCCCGCGTCTGGAATCTCCCGGCCCGCAGACGAGGACGCTAGACGGCCTGGTGACGGTTTTCGCTGAGTCGGTGGCTCGAGAGCCGCTGCTCTGCGAACTCACCGCAGCCGTTCCCTCGGTGCTCGAGGCGAACCTGTCCGAAGAAGCCATTGCGACGTTCAAGCGACAGATGCTGGAGTTCTTCGCCGAAGCCGCCGACACGCTCACCCGATGCTGCCCCGACCTGCCCGCCGCCGGCTACGAGCAACTGTTGTACGACACGACGGCGGCTGTTGTCGGCCTCTACCCCTCGACGCACCCATCTGCCGCCGCTGCCCGGGCGCAGAGCGCCGAGGACCTCGAGTTCTTCCGGCGCGATTTCGGCTCGGAGCTGGAGCGGTTCCTCCGTGCGCTCGCGGCCGATCATGCCCGGCGCAGCCTGGCATCGAATCCCTGAGAAATCGGTCAGGAGATCGCGCGCTGGTAATTGTGGTCCAGGTAATCCGACAGCGTCCACTGCTGGGGCAGGTTGAGCATGCGGACGGTATCGGCGGAGTCCCAGCGCGGTTGGTACTCGGCGACGAAGCCCATGAGGGCGAAAATGCTTGCTGCCGAGGGAGAGAACGGTCGGGCCATGGCCTGATTGAGCCATGCCACTCGCGCCGGGAGTGGGATGATCCTGACCTTCTTGCGCCCTGTCTTCATGGCGATGGTGTCGACGATCTCACGCCACGTCAGCCATTGCGGTCCATTGGCTTCGATGAGCAGGTCACCACTTCCGGGGTAGAGGGCGGCGCCGGTGATCATTTCGGCCACATCGCGAGTGGCGATGATCGGAGAGCCATGAGAGGCACCCCCGGGGGCCAGGAAGAAGCCCCACTTCTGGACGAGGTTTCCGGTGAGCGATCCCCAGAATTTGGTGAAGCCGTGGTTTCTGTTGACGGTCGCGTGCGCGGAGGCGTCGGTGGCCTGTTTGAAACCGCCCATCACCAGGAAGACGTCCATGAACGCCGCGTTGCGCACGATGACCGACTGCATGGGCGAAGCCTGCAGCCGCTCTTCGAGCCGGCGTTTGCCGGCCAGTTCGGGTACCCGCGACTCCCGGGGGTAGCTGGGGGTCGAGGACTGTACGAACCGTTTGACGCCGGCGTTCTCGCAGATCGCGACGAACCGTAGGGCATGGTCGTTGACGCGGGCCGCGGTGTCGGACTTCTTCTGCGGGATAACGCCATTTGCGGTCGAGATGACGACGTCGATGCCTTCGACCGCCTTGGCCATCGACTCGTCATCGGCCAGATCGCCGGTGACGTAGCGGATCACTGCCCGGTGTGGGTCGCGGATCGTAGCACCGTCGCTGCGGACCAGTGCGGTGACATCGTATCCCCGGTCAGCCAGCAGAATGGCGATCTTCGAGCCGACGTGGCCGGTGGCACCGACCACGAGAAATCTTGTGCTCGTGGTGATCTCGACTGATTTGGGTGACTGGGTGGTCATCGTTGTGGCCGTTCGTTCTGGTGAGGGTCAGGGAGCATCGTCAGTGCGCGGTGGTGCTGAAGCGGCCGCGGAAGACACCGAGGGTGCCGGCAGCGAGTGCGCCGGCGAAGTTGATGGTGCGGGTGAATCCGTCGTCGATGACCATGGGGATGCCCGGTCCGGGCGGTAATCCGGAGCCGAAAGTCTGAGTGACCCAGTCTCGAACCCAGTCGGACTCGTCGACCCATTCCAGCGTCTCGAAGCCGGATTGGGTTATCGCCGAACGCAATTGATCTGGCGTCACGACGTGGCTGTCGGTGCCGTCGATCGACCACGGCAGCGGCCAAGAGAGGTCGGCGTCGCCGGTGCGGCAGACATCCCAGATCCCGAACTCGGCGCCCGCGTTGAGCCGATCAGCGATCGCCCGGTACCACGCCGGCTTGTCGGCGATGTTCATCGAGACGTGCATGCTGATCGCCGCGGTGTAGGGCCGCTGAGGATGATGGTCATCGATACCGTTGTGCTCGAAGGTTACTCGGTGCTCCAGGCCGCAGCGGCGGGTGAGTGCCGTCGCGGTGTCGACGTAGCCAAGAGTGATGTCGATGCCGCGCACGCTGGCCCCGGTGAGCTCGGCGATGCGGCGCGCTGGACCGCCGAATCCGGAGCCGATGTCCAGGACCCGATCCGACGAATCCAGGTGCATCGGGATGACGGTGCGGTCGACCGCGGCCATACCGCCGATGTGATACTGGTCGAGGAAGTTGATTTGAGCGGGGTTCAGCGGGCCGGCGAGGTCGTGCTCAGTGAGCAGCCGGTCGACGGTCTGCTGAACGGCCTGTTCGGTGTAAGTCATTGTCGTCTTTCGTTGTTGGGTGAGCAGTCGACTCAGACCGAAGGGGCTCGGTCGGAAGTAGGGGATTACCCGGTGGCCAATCGCGCACCGGTGGCCGCACACGCGGCGAGGACCTCATCAGCCAGCGGGTTGTCGGCGAGCGCGCGGGCGAGAACACGGGCGCCGATCATCAAGGCCGTAATCGACAACGCTTCGTCGGTGGACAACTCACCGGCTTCGGCCAACAACGTGCTCAATTCGCGAACGCTTTCCGCCAGGCTCTGGGGCGCGAAGTTGTGCCCATGTAGGGCGGCGTCAGATAATGCGGCCGGTAACGGGCAGCCCAACATTTGGTTCTGCGGCGGGTACAGGTAGTAGTCCAACGCCCGCTGCAATGCCCCGTCGCCGGTGCCCGCATGGCCGAGTGCGGTGATGGCAGAACCGAACGCGAACCGGAACGCTTCGTCCAGCAGTTCGGTCTTGCTGTCGAAATGCGCGTAGAACGCGCCGACGGTCAACCCCGCGCCGGCCATCGCCTCCTTGACACTGAGCGCTTCGCCGCCCCGTTCCTGAAGGATGGCCGCAGCCGAGGACACGATGGCCTTCCGACTCTGCGCCTTCTGCGCCTGACGCTGCCTCGCCGCCTGCCCACTACGCGGTTCGGGTTTCGATGAGGCGTTCATGACAACTCATATTACGCGTATACTATGAGTTGTCAACCACGCTCCTACTCGTGGGTGCCGAGGGTCGTCAGCATTTCGATGAGTTGCGGCCAGCGAGATCGCGGGAAGGGGAGAACAGTTCATCAGCGGCAGTCTGGTAAGACTGCAGCCAAGATTGCCCCTGCTGCAACCCTTTTGGGGTGGAGGTCATCCTGGTCACCCGCCGGTCAGTTGGATCCTCGGAGCGTGCCCGCTCGTCGGAATCATTTTCGCGCCGAGGCTATTCCGGCTTCACCGCGTCCTCGAAGCTGCGCCGCTGTCACGGTCTAGTTCGTAAACGCTTCCCGAAGCAGTTGGGTTGATGCCTCGGCGATGGCGTCGGCTTCTTCTTCGAGGGCGAAGTGTCCGGTGTCGAGCAGGATCACCGTGGCCCCGGGGACGTCGGTACGGAACGCCTCCGCGCCAGGGGCGGCGAAGAACGGATCGTTGCGACCCCAGATGGCCAGCAGATGCGGTTGACGCTCGCGGAGCCACGCTTGCCAGTCCGGGTAGCGGGCAGGGTTGTTCTGGTAATCCCACAACAGGGCTTTCATGTAGTCGGCCCGCCCGGGCCGGTCGAGCACCTGCTGGTCGGCCGTGGCGTGGTCGGGGTCGATGTGTTCGGGGTCGCGGGCCCCGGCCCGCCACTGCATCTGCGTGCCAGCCAGGCTGACGAACTCGTCGATGGTGGCTTGGCCGGCGTCGCGGTCGGCCCACCAGTCCGCCAGGGCGGCGACGCCGGGTCCGAATCCGTCGGCGTAGGCGTTGCCGTTCTGGGTGATGACGGCCCGCACCCGGCGGTCATGCTGCAGGGCGATGCGGAATCCGACCGGGGCGCCGAAGTCGAACATGTAGATCGCGTAGTCCCCGATGCCCAGGGCGTCGATGGCCTTGGCGGTGACCTCGGCGAGCCGGTCGAAGGTGGGGCTGTCCGGCAGCGGATCGGAGCTCCCGAAGCCGGGGTAGTCGATGGCCACGGTGTGCCAGTGCGGGGCGAGGCGGTCGATCAGGCGCAGGTAGGCGCGGGTGCTCGACGGGTAGCCGGGCAACAGCACCACGGTCGGACGGTCGGGATTGCCGGCCTGGCGAACGAACAGGGACAGGCCGTCGATGTCGACGCTGTGGTGACGGATGGCGGGCATGGTGAACCTTTCAGGTAGACGCGGTCGGATCGGGCTAGGCGGTCGGCACCGACGTGGTGCGGGAGCCGGCGTGGGCGCCGCGCAGGATCAACGCGATCGGCAGCCCGACCAGGACGGCGTGTTCGATCAGGAAGGCGATGTAGTAGCCGTTGAAGAACGGTTCGTGGGTCGAGCGGCCCAGCGGCAAGACGACGGTGTTCATGAACAGCCAGATCGCCGCGCCGTAGAGCAGCCCCACGACCGCGGCTGCGGCCGGGGTGTGGACCCGCGGGGCGATCAGCAATGCGTAGACCACGACGAAGGTCGCCGAGATGGCCAGGTGGATCCCGAAGCCCACCGCGGCGTAGCCGACCCCGGCGGCTCCGGTGCTGAAGGCGGCCGAACCGGTGAGGCCGCTGGCGATGTACTGCAACAGCGTCTCGAAGTTGTACCGCCCGGCGATCAGCACGTACACGACGAAGGCGAAGGCCGCGTCGGTGACGGCGATGACCAGCGTGGCGAGCGCGATGCGCCGCCAGGGCCCCAGCCGGCCAAGCAGTGCCGAGGTGGTGCGGGTGGTCTGAAGATGAGTGCTCATGGTGGCTCCTTGGTCTGCGGGCTAGCCATTGGACTAATGGATCACAACGATACTTACACATTAGTTTAAACTTGGCAAGGACGCATTGCCTGTCATTCTTGACCAGCAATCGCCACCTGGGGCGCCCCCTCTCGCAAGAGCGAACTAATGGGTAAGATGGACCTATGGCCATGAGCGAGGAGGGGAGGCCGCCGGTGCGGCTGGAGGATATGCAGGCGGCGGGCTTCCCGATGGGAGCCGAACCGCTGGTCGCCTTGGACCTGGCGGACACGCTGATCACGGTCGCCGACCCGCCGATGGACCTGATCGCGGACCCCGACCAGGCCGCGGCGTGGTGGCACCTGCAGGCCGAGCGGCTGCCGAATGGACCGCAACCGGACCTGGCGGCGACCCGCCGGCTGCGCGCCGCGGTCCGGGATCTCTTCGACGCCTACTTGGCGCAGCGCGAGCCGGCGGCGACGTCGATCGAGGACATCAACGCCGTCGCAGCGTCGGCGCCGGTCAGCCTGCGCATCGGCGGACCTGGTCACGACTTGCAGGCGCAGACCCGCTGGCACACCGAGTTGGGGGGCAACGCCGCCCTGGCGGCCGTCGCCACCGAGGCGATCACCTTGATCGGCCAACCCGGTCGACGCGACATGTTGCGTCGCTGCGCCAATCCCAACTGCTCGATGCTGTTCTTGGCCCAGACCACCCGGCGGCAGTGGTGCACGCAGAACATCTGCGGCAACCGCACCCGGGTCGCCCGCCACTACCAACGCACCCATGCCCGTACCGGACCAGAGCTGTAGTCAGGTGTCGGCGGCGCAGGTCGCCGCCGCGGGATTGCGCCGCGGCCGTGACAGCCGACGGTCAGCACGTCCTGATCTGTGCGCAGCGCGTCGTCGACGCCCTGCGGAGCCGTGCCCATACTTTCGCTATGGGCTTGCATAGTGGCACCGAGGGCATTCCAGCCGCTCTCCGTCGTGCGGGAGGCGAGGATGATCGCCGCTGAGGAAACGTTCGACCGAACCTGGCCCTACCGCCCTCACTTCAGCTGCCGAGCGGGCTTCCGGCAGCACTTCGTCGACGAGGGCCCCACGGACTCCCCTTCTGGCGGGCCGATCGTCCTCTTACATGGCGAACCGACCTGGGGCTATCTCTGGCGGCACTTGATCGACCCGCTCTCAGTGACCCATCGCGTGGTCGTTCCCGATCACATGGGTTTCGGGAAGTCCGAGACCCCACCGGATCGCACTTACGGGGCGACCGAGCACATCGCCAACCTGGAAAGCCTTCTCGTCGACGAACTCGACCTGCACGACATCACCCTGGTCATGCACGACTGGGGCGGCCCGATCGGAACCGGCTTCGCCCTCGAGCATCCCGATCGCGTGCGGCGCATCGTCGCGGTCAACACGTTCATCCCGCTCGGGCTACCGGCTCAAATCCCGCCGATGATCGCCAACCTGGAATCGCCCTGGTTCACCTGGGCCCGTCAGGCCAACGACGACGGCACACTCGAGCAGATCCTGGGCAACGCCGGACACACCGTCACCCATCTGATGCTGGCGTTGCAGACCATCACCCGACCACAGATCATGACCCCGACGTGGGTGCGGGCCTACAGCTCTCACTTCGCCCGGCCCGCCGACTGCCGAGGCGCGATCCGATTCCCCCAGCAGATCGTCGCACCCGCCGGCAGCCCTGCACCAGAGTCGCCGTCGCCGGCCGCCGTCGCCACGATCCAATCCAAACCGGCCATGCTGGCCGTCGGACTCCACGACACCGCACTGCTGCCTCACCACGTCAAAACGGCCTTCCGCGCCGCGTACCCACGCGCCCCGATCATCGACCTGCCCTCGGCTGGTCACTTCCCGCCCGAAGACACCCCCGACGCCCTACTCGCACTGCTCGCGCTGTTCCTCCATACAACGTGACCGCAACAACTGACGAGACGCCTCGGTTAGGAGTGAGAGGTCGGTCGGACCCGTGAACCACCGCGGCCGGCAGCTAAACCGGGTAGCTGGACACCGAACTGATTGGGATCGCTAATGGCCAGCCCGGCCGGGGCCCTTCGCCAGAAGGCCGCCGGGTGAACACGAAACCTCTTGCCCGTCAAACGAACCCGGTCAGAAGCTCAGCAAGTCTGCACGAAACGACTTATCCCACTATCAAGGAGGCGAAGTGCTGGAGATGAAATTGCAGTGTGAACGGTGCCAGTCGGCGCTGCCTGCCAACCTGCCCGGGGCACTGATCTGCAGTTATGAATGCACATGGTGTGAATCCTGCGCCGCCGAACTCGAATACCGTTGTCCCAATTGCAGTGGTGAACTCCTAGCCAGACCAACCCGCGCAACAGGCTGACACAAGTCGGCGATCCCGCGGGACTGCGGCTGAGTCGAAATCACCGAGTCGGCGCGGTGCCGCTACCAGCCGCAGTACGGGGAGGCCCACACCACCGTCGACCGGTCAGTCGCGTAGCACGCCAACTGCACTCTTTGGGTGTTGTAACGCGGGAGGGCTTGTCGAGTACTACGGATCGGTAGTCGGCAGGGCGTAAGGGCCCGCCGGCACCAGAGAGAGGACAGCGACCATGAGGAAGTTCACCGCGACGATCGCCACCACCGGCGCATTGGCGTTTGTCGCCGTGGGGTTGGCCGGTGCGGCTGCAGCCGATCCCACCATCAACGGCGGATCGGCCGCTGACGTCGTCAAAGCCCTGCAAGACCGGGGCTACGTGGTCCAGATCAACGGGCAACCCGACGGCATGCAACTGGCGCGGTGCACGGCTACCGGTGTGGAGGGATTGAACGGAACGATGACCATGGCGAGCATCATGAAGATGCTGATGCAGCCGCCGGAGTTCGACACCGTTTACGTCGACGTCTCGTGCCCACCGAGCAACAACTGACGGCGTGGCGGTCGCCTTGCCGCGCGCCGGCAGTCGCGGCGAACGACTCGATATTCTTCGGCAACTCCGGCTTTCAGTCGTTCTTCGCTAACCTTCTTGCCGGTCTGCGCGGCTTGGTGACCTTCGCCCCCACCCCTGGCAGCGATCGGTGCGGCGCCCACCGGTGTTCACGACAGCATTGGGGCAGGTAGCCGGTAGCCGGCCCGCATGGTAGGGAGCGGATTAGGTTGCAGCCAGGCCTGTTTCGTGTCGAGCCGACACCGGATTCACACCACCGACGTCTGAGACGAACGTTCGAGCCGCAGTGAACCGGCAGAATTGGACGATCGACCGATACCGAGGAAGGTGTCAAGGCGCTCCGCGCGGCTAGCGCCTCTGGCAGCCGAGCAATGCGTAGCACCGTGGGTCCGCATTCGTTCTCTATGCTGCCGGACATGCACTCACTGATCTTCTTCGACCGGGCAACCCCGGCGACATCATCTGATCGCGACCCGCAGAAGCCCGGTCGATGAGCATGGCCCCGCCCAGCGGTAGCGGCGCGACGGGCTACCTGGCCCGGCGTTCCCCGGTCATCACCGGGCACTGCGTGGTGTCGTCGAGTTCACCGCTGGCAACCCAGGTCGGGTTGCGGGTGCTGCAGGACGGCGGTAACGCGGTCGACGCGGCGGTGGCGATGGCCGGCATGATGGCCGTCGTCGAGCCGATGATGGGCGGGCTCGGCGGCGACACCATGATCCTGACCTGGTCGGCAAAAGACCGTAAGGTGTTCGGGCTCAACGGAAGCGGACTGGCCCCGTCCGGCGTCTCGCTGGACAAGGTTGAGGGATTGGCGGTGATGCCGACGAGCGGGGCTCAGTCGGTCACGGTACCCGGTGCCGTGGATGGCTGGTGCCGGCTGCTGGAGCGCTTCGGAAGTCAATCCCTGCAACGGTTATGGGAGCCGGCGATCGTGGCCGCCCGCGACGGCTATCCGGTAGGCGAGTCGATCGCAGGGGTATGGGCCTCCGCCGCGCCGGAGCTGGCGCATTTCGCCACCGCCGAGCTGCAGGAAATCCTGCTACCCGGGGGGCGGTGCCCCATGCCCGGGCAGCTGGTTCGGTTCCCGGCACTGGCCGACACCCTCGAACGAGTCGCAGCGGGAGGCCGGGATGCCTTCTACACCGGAGCGCTCGCCCAGGCGATCGCCGACACCCTCACCAATGGCGGCGTGCCGACGACCACCGCCGACGTCGGCGCTCAGGAGGCCCTGTGGGTGGAACCGCTCTCGGTTGACTACCGCGGCCGGCAGGTGCTGGGTCTGCCGCCCAACTCCCAGAGCGTCGTCGCACTGATCGCACTCGGTGTTCTGCAAGGCTACGACCTGGCGGCGATGACTGAGCCGCACCGGCTGCACCACCAGATCGAGGCGATCCGGCTCGGCTTCGAGTTCGCGATCAACGAAGTCGGCGATCCCGGTTCCAACGCTCTCGAGAGGACGCAAGAAGCGCTGTCCGACAACGGTATTGCTGCGCTACGGGACCGAATCACCGCTACCGCGACCTCACCCACCCATCAAGAGGGCGGAAACACCGCCGACACCACCTACCTCTGCGTGATCGACGCCGAGGGCAACGCCGTGTCGCTGATGATGAGCATTTGCGGCGTCTTCGGTTCGGGACTGCTGGCCGGTGACAGCGGGGTGATCCTCAACAACCGCGCCAGCCAGTTCTCCACCCGACGCGGACACCCCAATGCGCTCACGCCCGGACACCGCCCGCGTCATACCATCCTGCCGGGCATGGTGCTGCACAACGGTCTGCCGGAGTACGTCCTGGGCTGTATCGGGCTCAACAACCATCCCCAAGGTCAGGTCCAGACGCTCGTCAACGCACTCGACTTGGGTATGAACCCGCAACAGGCGGTCGATGCCCCACGTTTCCGAGTGGTCATGACCACCGACGAGGTGCAACTCGACCCCGGCTTCCCCGAGCAGGTCGGCTATGACCTCACCGGCCGGGGTCACCACATCGGCGATCCTTACGCCTTTAAGGGCGCCGCTCAGATGGTGCGGTTGCACCGCGGCGACAGCGGGGTTGGCCCCTGCCTGGAAGCGGGTTCGGACCATCGGTTGGACGGTGTCGCGCTGGGATGGTGAACCCGGCCGATACCACCGTCGGGCGCTGCGCCAGCCGATGCGACCAGCGGTGTCGCGGGGCGCGCATCCGCCGGTCCTGGCTTGCGGCTGGGGGTGCCGTAACGGAATGCCACGCGGCGCACACCTACTGAAATCAGTCTGAAAGCACCCGGATGAACGGAGTTCGTCGATGTTCGATCGCGGCCAGTCCCGCCCCGGTGCGCCGGCCCGTTCCGTGGCGGGCAAGCGATGACCACGGCGCCGGCCCCGTTGCGCAGCACCGCGGTGACCGCGCGGGTCGGCACGGCGTTGGGCGTGGCGGTCGCGGTCTGCTTCCTCACCGGCCTGATCAGCCACTTCATCCAGCATCCGCAGCCCTGGTTCTTCTGGCCGGCGCATCCAGTGTGGCTGTATCGGCTCACGCAGGGAGTGCACGTGATCTCCGGCATCGCGGCGATCCCGCTGCTGGTGGTCAAGCTGTGGTCGGTGTGGCCCAAGCTCTTCGAACCCCCACTCATCGGGGGACTGACCCGCCAGTTGGAACGCCTCTCGATCCTGGTGCTGGTCGCGTCGATGACGTTTCAGTTGTCCACCGGGCTGCTGAACATCGCCCAGTGGTACGCGTTCAAGTTCTTCTTCACCACCAGCCATTACGCCATGGCCTACGTGGCCGCCGGCGCGGTGATCGTGCACATCGCGGTCAAGCTGCCGGTGATCCGGCGCGCCCTGGGTGAACCGCTGGAACCGATGGTGGCCGACCCGGCCCGCAGCGGGCCGTCGCGGCGCACGGTGCTCTGGGGCACCGCCTTGGCCGTGGGGGTGGCGACGGTCGTGACCGCCGGTCAGACGGTCAGCTGGCTGCGGCGGGTCTCGGTGCTGGCGCCGCGCTCGGGGCAGGGCCCGCAGGGCGTCCCGATCAACCGCACCGCGATCGCCGCGGGGGTGGTGCGCGCCGCGCAATCCCCCGACTACCGGCTGACGGTGACCAACGGGGCCAGCTCGCGCACGTTCAGCGTGGCCGAGCTGGCGAGGATGCTTCAGACCACCCGCTCGCTGCCGATCGCCTGCGTGGAAGGCTGGAGCGCGGACGCCGAGTGGACCGGGATCGTGCTGGCCGACCTGCTCGCCACGGTCGGCGCCTCGCCCGATACGGATGTGCGCATGATCTCGTTGGAACCGCCCGGCCCATACTCCCGCACTGTCCTGCCGGCCCGCCACGCCCGCGACGCCGACAGTCTGATCGCCTTGCGGCTCAACGGTCAGACCCTGCACCTCGACCACGGCTACCCGTGTCGGCTGATCGCCCCGAGCAGACCCGGTGTGCTGCAAACCAAGTGGCTCTCGCGCATCGAAGTGGTGCCCGCATGAGCGCGATCCGGGTGGCCCTGGGGGTCCTCGGCGTGGGGATCATCGGCTACGGCGCCTTGCTGGTGCTGGACAACCCGTGGATGGTCATGCTGTATATCGGGATCTGGGCCGCCGCAGGGGTGATCCTGCACGACTTCGTCTTCGCGCCGCTGTGCGTGGCCCTGGGCTTCGCCGGGCGCCGCCTGCTGCCCCGCCGGTGGTGGGCGCCGATCGGGGTCGCGGCGCTGTGCAGCGTGATCCTGCTCCTGCTGGGCGTCCCGGTCTTCGACCGGCCCGGTGCCCGAGAAGACAACCACACCGTGCTCGACCGCAACTACCCACTGGGACTGTGGATTTCGCTGGCCGTCGTGTGGGTGGCCGTTGCTGCCTATATCGCTGCCGCCCACTTCGCAGGCACCCGACACCGAAAACCCGTCCACCCCGCACCACCGACACCAACGGAAGGCCACTGAGATGACAACCGCCGCCCACCACCCAATCAGCGACCAGGTCAGCGCCCTACGCGCTCACATGTCCGGACAGGCCCCTTCGGAGGTGTTGGCGGTGTTCGACGCCGAACAGCGCGACCTCGACGCCGCCGGCCTGCCAGTGACGGTGGCCCGGCCGGGGACCCCGTTCCCCACCGCCGAGCTACTCGGCGTCGACAGCGCACCGATCGACTCGGCCGCCGCCCTGGGCGGCAAGACCACCGTGGTCGTCTTCTACCGGGGTGCCTGGTGCCCCTACTGCAACATCGCCTTGCGCACCTACCAACGTGAACTTGTTCCCGCGCTGCAGGATCGGGGGGTCGCCCTGGTGGCGATCAGCCCGCAAGCCCCCGACGGTTCACTGTCGGCCGCGCAGGCAAACGAGCTGACCTTCACAGTGCTCTCCGACCCGGGTAACCGCATCGCCGCCGGCCTAGGCATCCTGACCGCCCCCAGCGACGACGCCCAAGCCGCGCAGCGCGCCCTGGGGCTCGACCTGCGCGCCGTCAACGCCGACGGCACGGCCGCGGTCCCGATGCCGACGGTGGCCATCGTCGACGGCGCGGGGGTCCTGCGATGGATCGATGTACACCCGAACTACACCACCCGCACCGAACCGGACCAGATTCTGGCCGCACTCGACAACCCGGTCGGCCGCTGATCCCCGCCGGGCTCAACCGATTCGGAGCTTTAGCCGCATCGGGCGGGCCCGGCCTGCGGGAACCGCGGTCGTCCCCGATGGCTACCCGACAATGCTCGACTCGGCTCGGAGGACCCGCGTCGCGCGTGAGTCGCCCGGTTTCGGCGGGCACGACCCTCCGCGTCACGCCGGGCCGCCAGCGACGTCGCCAAGCCGGGTTCATGGCGAGCGAATACAGTGAGGTTCCGATGACCGGGACCGTGGACGAGACGGCGCTGATCGCAGCGTTGCAGCGCGGTGATGAGCGGGTGTTCGCCCAACTGGTCGACCAGCACACCCCGGCGATGCTGCGGGTGGCGCGTAGCTACCTGCCCAGCCACGAGATCGCCGAAGAGGTCGTTCAGGAGACCTGGATCGCGCTGATCACCGGGATCGCCAGATTCGAGGGCAGATCCTCGCTGCGCACCTGGCTGTTCGCGGTGATGATCAACATCGCCAAGGCCCGCGGAGTCCGGGAGCGCCGGGACTCCGACGCTGCGGTCGCCGCGTTCACCGGCGGCACCGTGGACCCCGCGCGGTTCCGCGCCGCTGGCGACCAGTGGCCTGGGCACTGGAAGGACGACCAGGCACCCTCGGCCTTCCCCGACACCCCCGAAGGATCGGTCTTGAGCGGCGAGTTCGTGGCTATCGCCCGCGCCGAACTCGACAAACTGCCCGACCGGCAGCGGATCGTCGTGACCTTGCGCGACATGCTCGGATTCGACGCCCGCGAGGTCTGCGACCTGCTGGACATCAGCGCCGCCAACCAGCGGGTACTACTGCACCGCGGGCGCGCCGCGGTCCGTCAAGCACTCGAGACCTACCTGCGGGAGACCGGATGACTACCCGGGGGCAGCAACGAAGCGACCCGGGATACGGGTCGGGCCCGATGGACTGCAACGTGCTGGTCGAACTCGTCACCGGCTACCTCGACGGTGCGCTCGACCCACAGACCCGGGCCCGCTTCGATACTCACCTGCGCGACTGCGACGGCTGCCAGAACTACCTCGAACAATTCCGGGTCACCGTCGCAACCGTCGGCCGGATCAGCCTCCAGAACATCGACCCGGTCTACCGCAGCCGTCTGATGCGCGCGTTCCGCGACTGGCGCGGGTCGACACCCGGCGGGTGATCGTAGTGGTCACTGACCGCTACATCGCGTGGTCGGGCCGTGGTGGTTACCGCGATCCAAGTCATCGGACAGGCGCAGACATCGCTGCCGCGGGTGACCTGCTACCGCAGATCTCACCACTTGAGCGTGGTGGCTGTGAGTTCCTGGAACGGCGTCACGGTCGCCCACCGCTCCGCGATCTTTCGATCGGCAATCCGCCACAACACGAAGCCGTGGAATTCAATCCGCCGCCCGGTACGACTGTCAGTGCCGGTCCACACATTGCGCACCATGACCTTGTCACCTTCAGCGAGAACGTCTTTCACTTCCACAAGGAGGTCGGGAAAGAGCGTGTGCATCTCCGCCATCATGGCCTTGTCACCCTCGCGGTCGGTCGGCTTACCACCCGGGCCGTCGTGGTCATAGAAGTCGTCCGTCATGTTCCGGTCGATTGCCGCCAGGTCCTTCTTGTTGACGAAGTCATCGAAGTGGCCGACGACCAACGCCTTGTTGTGTTCTAGCCGTGTGTGCTCGGTCATTCCGGTTGTCCTTCCGCTACTGGGCCTCCAGGGAATTCTGTCTGACGCGGCGCCAATTGGCCCAGCGTCCTTCAACCGGTAGTGAAATCGGGTGGGCCTGCTATGCCGAGTCCTCTGCGGGCCTGAGCGTACTGACATACTCCCGCACCGTGGTCGGCCGAATCTGCGGGTACCGCTGGTTCATCAGCGGCCCCAGCGCGCCTTTGCCGTTGAGCATTCCCCGCCAGTACATCAGGGGCAACCACGCGCGCGGATCATTGGGTTCGCGCGCCATGCGGGCCTGGATCTCACCGTCGAGATCGTGCAACGTTCCCATCTGCCGCACGGTCAGCGCCCGTCCCAGTCCTCCTGAGGTTTCCGCGACGAGCTCGTGAAAGTTCAGTGAATCGCCGGCGACAAAGAAGGGCGAGGGCACGGGCTGGTCGTCGAGGGCCACCTCAGCGGTGTAGTCCGCGGTGTCGGCGTAGGTGGTGAACTGCATATCGGCGTTGCCATCGCCCCACAGATACGCTTCGTTTTTGTCGAGGTCGATGGCATTGAGGAAGCCGAACAGCACTCCAGCATCAAGGAAGCAGCCCTGCAGGACGTGAACGACTTCCATTGCGCCGCTTTCGGTTGCGGCCTGGCGGGCGAATGCGCGGCGCCAGTCTGAGTTGATGTTCTCGCCTTCGGCCAAGCCGAACAGGTTCATACTGAAGTCCGAGGGGATGAAACGGCGGACGCCGGCATCGCGGGCCGCCCGCAGTAGGCCGAGTTGGGTGTCGATGATTGTCTCCGGTCCACCTTGGACCGCTGAGACGACCGTGTCGACACCGTCGAGAGCGCCGGCAAGGTCGTCCACGACCTCGGCCGCCGCCGCGAAGTGTGGCTTCAGCTTGTGTTCGCTACCCCGCTCTTACGAACAGACGCAGGTCTGCACCTCGGTCGAGAAGAGCCTGGGTGATCTGCGAGCCGAGGTCGCCGGTAGCTCCGACGACCAGAGTCTTTCTCATCTGAACCCCAATACTTTCGGACGGGACGTGTTGTGATCGGAAACGCCTAAGGCAGACTGTAAATACGTTGATAGCTACCGTCAATATGTTGATGGTGGCGCAGATCGGAGTCCGATGCCGCACCGGCAATCAACCCGTCCCGGGAGTCCCGGCACGATCAATCCCGACCAGCACATCTCCTATGTGATGGCGAAAGTAAGCCATCAGCTCGAACTGGCCATCGGCCGTGCATTGTCGTGCCAGGGCATCACGCTGACCCAGTTCAGCGCCCTCGCGCACATCGCACGTTCTCCGGGTCTGAGCAGTGCCGACCTGGCCCGCGCACTGCTGACCACACCGCAGGCCAGCGCCACGCTGGTGCGCCGGCTCATCGACGCAGGGTTGGTCCAGCGAGCAGACGTCGCCCCGGGCCTTGCCGGCGCCCTCCGGCTCACCGCTCGTGGCTCGCGCAAGCTGAACAGTGCAGAGACCATCGCCACCCAAGCCGAGGCGCAAGCGTTGAGCGCACTTTCGGCGGCTGAACAACTCCGGCTGGCAACAACGTTGGAAGGTCTGTCAGCGGCACTCGAACTCGACTAGGTCCGCGGCGCGGGCCCTCACCCCGCCGCGGGGTCGATCAGCGCCCGTAACAGCGGGGCGATCAGTCTCAGGATGTCCTCGGTGTCGGCGGCCTGGAGGTCGGGCATCTTGAGCAGGTAACGGTCGGTGGCCACCCCTGCGAGCATCGCCCCGACGAGCGCGGCCCGCAGCCGGGCGTCGGGGGCATCGATCGTCGCCGCCACGGCGGTTACCGACTGGGCGGTGATCTGGTTGCGCAGGATGTCGGCGGCCTCTTCGCTGGTCATGCTGGCGCGCAACAGGACCGCGACCGGGCTGTTGGGATCGGCGGCCCAGGTCTGCAACAGCGTGCGGGCGTAGTTCTCGACGGTTTCGCCGGGATCGTCGGTGGTCAACTCGACGATGGGTATCTCCCAATCCACCGCCTCGCGGAACAGGTTCTGCTTCGTCCCGAAATATTGAATGACAGACGACTTGTCGACAGTTGCCCTGGCGGCGATCGCGCGGATGGTGGCCCGCTCGTAACCGACCTCGCCGAACACAGCCCGGGCCGTCTCCAGGATGTGTCGGCGCGTGCGCGCGCCCTTGCGTTCGGGGCTTTCGCCACACGGGGAACCGGAGGGCACAGGCGGTGGCGCTACCGGCGTGCTCATGACCGCGGCCTCCCTTCCGACTCGGCCAATCGTAGTCCGCTCAGCGTTTTGTAGACAAGTGTTGAGTTTTTAATGTGGCGGTCATAGGCTGCGGGCAGCGCGCGCCGCACCGACCCTCGGGAGGTCCACATGAACCAGTTCGAACCCAGTGCCGCCGACGTGGTCCGCTACGACCACGTAGTCCGGCTGACGCAGTACCGCCCGATCGCGGCGACCCTGTCTGCCCAGGACGCCGCAGATTTCATCGCGGCGTGGAAAGCGACGAACGCCGATCCCCTGCCCGGGGTGGTGTACCGGGAACTGTGTCATCAGGTTCCCGAGTGGAGTGCGTTGGCGGCCAGGGAGATTCAGAACCCCATCGACGCCGTGTTCCTGGAGTACCTGATCGCCGAGCCGGCGGTTGATCTCGACAGCGTTCCCGCGCTGCCAGCCGATGCGGAAACGCAGTTCGACACCGTCCAAGACATCCACACGGTCGCCTTCCGGTTCGCCAAGAGCCCCGCCGACGCCCCGTCAGGGGCGCTGATGTTCAATCTGTTCGAAATCGACGGGCCGCCAGGCCTCGAACAGGGGTTCCTGATGGGCTGGCCGCCCCGCGGCGAGTTCAAGATCAACGAGGCAGCCGTCCGCTCGACCATGCTGCACAAGCACCTCCTCGCCTCGGCGTCCATCAAGGCGTTCAACCGCGCCGAAATCTCCAGCGCCGCCGGCTATGCCGAGGGTGTCGACCGCTTCGAAGCCGCCTTCCCGCGCCTCGACCGAGCCCCCGGTACACCCAGCGGGCAACCGCCCGGCGCCGGCGGTGACCGGCCGCCCGTCCGGAGTCATCTGGGGCTGTTCGAGATCGTCGCGCTCGCGCCACCCGGTGCCCCGGCGTCCGGTCCGGACATGCAGGCCGTGGAGCTCGACGGGTACGGGCCCCCAGAGGTCCTTACCCCGCGTCGCGTGCGGCGCCCCGATCCGGCACCGGGACAAATCCGAATCAAGGTGCACGCCTGCGCGATCAACGCGCTCGACCTCAAGATGCGTGCTGGTCAGGTGCGGCACATCTATCCGTCCTGGTTCCCCGACGTGGTGGGCTATTCGGTCGCCGGCGTTGTCGATGCGGTCGGTCGCGGTGTCAGCACCCGCCGCGTCGGGGAGGAGGTTTACGGAGCCAACGATCCCATTCAGCGCCACGGCTACGTGGAATACCTCGTCGGACCGGAACGCAATTTCTGTCCCAAGCCGTCCTCGATGGACTTCCCGGCCGCTGCTTCCGCACCGTCGCTGTTGGCCACCGCGTACGGTGCGTTGTTCATGCGGACCAATCTTCAAGCGGGCCAATCGATTCTGATCCACGGCGGCGCAGGCGGGGTAGGGCGCCTGGCGGTGCAACTGGCCAAACGGGCCGGTGCGCACGTCATCGCCACCGCGTCCGCGGGGAATCTCGACCTGCTGCGACGCATCGGTGCCGACGTCGTCGTGGACTACCGCGCACAGAGATTCGAGGATTTCGCCGATCAGGTCGACGTCGTCCTGGACACCGTCGGCGGGCCGACCCGGGAGCGCTCCTGGCCGCTGATCCGCCCCGGCGGGGTGCTGGCCTCGCTCGTGCCGCCGCCGCCGGATCTCGACCCCAGTCGACCTCAAGGCGTGACGGCGTTCATGGTGCATGGCCACCCCGACATCGGTGCGATCCTGCCCGAGATGACCCGTCTGATCGACGCGGGCGAACTCGAGTTGCCGCCGGTGGCCGAGACGTTTCCACTCGCACATGCCGACCGGGCGCACAGTGTCTCCGAAAGCGGCTCCCAGGGTGGACGCATCGTCTTGGTGCCCGGCGAGTAGCCACACCGTTCGCGGGCCGCGTCGACGGGACTCTGATGCTCACACTGTTACGAACCATCACCATCGCGGCGGCCCTGCTCTGGGCGGGCGGCGGCGTGGCCGCCGCTGATCCGGTGAGCCTCGACGATGTGTCGCAATCCGCCGCCACAGTGGACGGTTGGCAGGTCAGCGCCGCGCTGACCAAGATGACCATCAACCCCGTCCCTAATATGGCCGAGACCGCTTTCTCCCGAGAGGGTTTCATCACCGCGACCGCTACCGCAACCCTCGGAGGTATCGGTAGCAGACCGGTGAACTCTGGAATCCTGCGTCTGTCGGTACAACTGGGCTGTCAGACCGACCTGCGCGCAGGCATGAGTCTGAACGTCAGCGTCATCCCCGCCGTCTCGGTAGCGCTGCAGCCCGGTGCAATCTACGGCGAGGAATTGGACGAACAGGACATCAAAGGTCCTCTCACCACGATTTCGGTGCACGACGCGCATGTCAAAGTCGACGGCTGCGGCGGTCCGGTGTCTGTCCGGCTGATCGCCACCGCCCATATCAGCACCGACACCTCCGGTGACACCGTCAACGCGTACGGAGACATCCTTCACCTATGACCCGACGGAATGACTCGATTCACCGCCGATGGCGGATGCTGGCGGCGGCCGCCGGGGCACTCGCCATCGCGACCGCCGGCACGGCGCGCGCCGACGGGAACGACGACAGCAGAGACTGTCAGGCGAGTGCATGGCCCCCACAGGGTGATGGGCCAGCGCAGACACACCCCTCACTGCCCCAGGATCTCGGGTCGCGTCTTCGCAGCGACACCAACACCGGCAACTGTGTCGTCACGATCATCATGCCGCCGCACTAGCGTAGCGATCGCGGAGCGGCTACTGGCTCTGGATGACAAACGCCTCGGTCGTGTGCAACCCCGATGAATTCGTCGCTGTCACATACACTTTGAATGGCTGCGTACCGGTTGGCATGGTTCCGGAGAACTGCTCCGTCTGGGCGTTGAACGACAGCCAGGACGGTAGCGCGGCCGCATTCTCCAACGTCGCCACGTAGGTCATCGCCTCGCTCTGCAGATCGACGAAGGTGTTGGTAGCCAACGCAAAGCTGAATGCCCGCCCCGCCGTCACCACCTGCTTGGCCGTCTTGTTCTCCAACTGTGGCGGCTGTACGAAGTCGCTGGAGGTGTACGTCGTGGACATACTGGTGTCCAGCGCCGTGACAGCCTGGGTCACCGTGTTTTCCCGGTTGCCGTTCTGGTTCAGCTGCCACAGCACGCCGTTGTGCACCACAGTCGGGAACGGCACATGCGAGAGGACGTTGTCATCGAAGAAGTCGGCGATGGCCTTGTCACCGTTGTTCAGCCCACCGCCGACGTAAAGGCTCTGATTATCGACATTGTTCTGAAAGTCGTTGGTGTACCCCGCATAGCGGGTGATGCCCGAGTTGTTCAACCCGTGGCCCTGCACCGCGAGTTCCAACAGGGTGGGATTGCTCTGGAGCACCTGTTCCACCGACAGATACTGCTGCTGGGTCAGCGGCGCATTCAAGTTCACGCCGGCCCCGACCATTGCGGCATCGAGAGCGTCGAACTCTCGCTGCACGTCCTGCCGGTCGGTCGAAAGTTGAGCAGCGGAAAGACTCTTCAGGCCGGTATTTTCGAAGACCGCTTCAGCGTTGCCCTCCAGGCGCTGGATGTCATTCAGGGAGGAGCCCTGGCCGGCCTTCATCTCGCTGTAGTAGGTCTGCCACTGTTGGGCCAGGTTAGTCGTGGTGGTGTAGAGGTGGCTGGTGGTACTGGCGACCCAGGTGTCCCCATTGACCGTCACCGTCCCGGCAGCGGTGGTCCCATAGATGGTGGTGAAGGAATTCGTGGTGTTGACGGTGATCGGCAGCGACGTGGCGGCCGGCGCGGAGACGACGGCGGCAGCGGCCTGGGCCTGACTGACAGTGTTGCGCCGCAACAGCAACAGAGCGCCCTGCAGGAGGTTGGTGACCGGGTTGGCCGGCAGCCCGGCCAACCAGTTGCCGGCGCTGTCGAGTAAGCCGGCGACCACGGCGCTGGTCGACGGCGCCGCGGCGACGGTCGACGTCCCGGCCGAAGGCACGGCGACCGCAGCCGCCGCAACGGCAGCCGGGTGCGATGAGACACCGCCGCTGACCGCCGAGGTGATCGCCGGTGAGGATGCGGCCGTGCTGGTGACAACCGGCGCCACCGCAGACGTCGTCGCTGGCGGAACCGCACTGACCGGAGCCGAGGTCGCGGTGGCCGACGGCGCGGCCGCGCTTTGCCAGCCTTGCAAGAGGGCGGCGCGCGCTCCGGACCGCGTGGCGCCTGGCGTGTTGGCGATCGAACTGGTCTCTGCCACACCTGATTCAGCGCCAGACGCGGTGGCTGAGGCCGGGTGCGCGGAGCCGCGCGCGGCCTTGCTACTCGACGCCCCTGCCGTAGACGTCGAGCCGACCGCGGTACTGACGCTGCGCACGTTCGCCGCGGAATGGGTCGCCGTGTCCCCAGGCGCGTCGGCGAACGCGATACCGAATCCGGGTGAGCCGGCCAACGACAGTCCCGCCACGAATGCCGCCGCGCCCAGCCGGATGCCACACTTAGAACACTTTGACATTGCCATGGTCCCCCCGAACCTTCAGCAGACCGATCGGTCTTCGTCGGACGGTAGCGTCCGCAGTGGCTCGTCCCGCGAAGTCCTGCGGTTTAGGGTCCAAAGTCCCCCAAAACGGTGACCGCTTCGATCGGCATCGTCGTCAGGTCCGGTCGGCTCGTCGCTGCTGTGATCGGAAGCTCAGGCGGTCACGACAACAAACCCGGCTACAACTCCGCCACCCGCCCGTTGTCCACCACCCATGAACGATCCAAGTGGACGTTCTGCAGCATTCGGCGGTCGTGGGTCACCAGTAGCAGCGCACCGTCGTAGGTCTCCAGCGCCTGCTCGAGCTGCTCGATGGCGGCGAGATCGAGATGGTTGGTCGGCTCATCGAGAACGAGCACATTCGTGCCGCAAGCCTGCAGCAACGCCAGGCCGGCGCGGGTTCGCTCACCGGGCGAGAGTTCGTCGACCGCGCGTTCCACGTGGTCTGCGCGCAACCCGAACTTTGCGAGCAGGGTTCGCACGTCGGCGGTCGGCCAGGACGGCACACGCTGCTCGAAGCGATCGACGAGGCGCCCCGGACCGGTGAAATCGGCTCGGGCCTGGTCGATCTCGCCGACGGCGACGTTGGCGCCCAAACTCGCGCGGCCCTGGTCGGGTTGTCGGCGACCCAGGAGAAGCCGCAACAGCGTCGACTTGCCTGCCCCGTTGGGGCCGGTGATGCCGATCCGCTCACCGGCGTTGATCTGCAGGGACACCGGGCCGAGGACGAACTCCCCTTGCCGCACAACGGCATTGTCGAGTGTCGCGACGACCGCACTCGAGCGCGGGGCGGCTCCGATGGTGAACTCCAGCGTCCATTCCTTGCGGGGTTCGGCGACCTCCTCGAGGCGGGCGATCCGGCTCTCCATCTGACGCACCTTCTGCGCCTGCTTCTCGCTGGACTCGGTGGCCGCCCGACGCCGGATCTTGTCATTGTCCGGGGCCTTACGCATCGCGTTGCGGACACCCTGGCTCGACCATTCCCGCTGAGTTCGGGCGCGCGCCACCAAGTCGGCCTTCTTCTCGGCGAACTCGTCGTACTCCTCGCGGCGGTGGCGGCGGGCGACCTCACGCTCTTCCAGATAGCTCTCGTACCCGCCGCCGAAGACGGTGGTGGTGTTCTGGGCCAGGTCGAGTTCCAGGACGCGGGTCACGCTGCGGGCCAGGAACTCCCGGTCATGGCTCACCAGAACCACTCCACCACGAAGGTCCCGGACGAACTGCTCGAGCCGTGCGAGTCCGTCGAGGTCGAGATCGTTGGTCGGCTCGTCGAGCAGAACGATGTCAAAGCGCGACAGCACCAGTGCCGCCAATCCGACCCGCGCCGCCTGGCCACCGGACAAGTCGGTCATCAGGGTCGAGATCGGTTGTACCGCATCGGTGTCGAGGCCCAAATCGGCGAGAACGGCGGGCAACCGTTCGTCGAGGTCCGCCGCGCCGGTGGCGAGCCAGTGATCCAGCGCCGCAGAGTAGACGTCGGAGGGATCGACGTCGGCCGCAACAGGGTCTGCGAGGGCAGCGGCCGCCGCTTCCATGGCCTGCGTGGCCGCGGTGCAACCCGTACGGCGGGCGATGTAGGCGCCGACGGTCTCCCCGGCTACCCGTTGATGCTCCTGCGGCAGCCACCCCACGAACCCGTCGGCAGGCGCGATGCTGACCGTCCCGTCGAGCGGTGCGACGTCGCCGGCAAGGATCCGCAGAAGTGTGCTCTTGCCGGCACCGTTGGCGCCGACCACTCCCACCACGTCGCCGGGCGCCACGGTCAGGTTCAGGCCCTCGAACAGGGTGCGGTGGGCGAATCCGCCGGCCACATCCTTTGCGACAAGCGTTGCGGTCATCGCTCTATCGTCGCACCACCGCGCATCGAACCGCGCCGCGCGATGCATTCGCAACCGCGAGGCTTTAGCCGACAAGGTGATTGGGAGCGGAGCTCGACGTGCGGAGCTGCTTGACGCCTTTCCTCAGCCAGGCACCTGCGGAATTTGTCATACGGCCACATCGGTATTACGGCATCGGTAGCGTTCCTGCGATCCAGAAGCTGGGCGCGAGTCGGGAACGAGGCGGCCACATGCACAAGATCCGTTCGGTGATCGTGGTGGTTGTGGTGGCGTTCCTCGCGTTGGCCTGCCAAACCGGTAAACCGCCCGCCGCACCGCCCCCGAATCGCTCCGCAGACGCCGCCGCGCGCCTGACCCAGTTGTATTCGGGGCCTGGCGTGATGCTGCGCGGTCCGGAGAACTGCATCAGCGATAAGGGCGATCCGTGGGCCGATCCCGCGACGGTGAACTTCTGCGCCGTCAAGGATGTCTTCGGAGCCCTCGGCGGTCCCTCCTCCGGCACCGCACCGACGGATTTCGTGAAGACTGCCAACCGTTTTGAGTTCAGCCAGCCGACTGATTGCCCGACAGCCGGGGCGATCGCCGACGGCAAGCACGACAACTGCGCGGTGGTAACCGGCGCTGTCACCCTGCTGCGCGCCGGATCGCCGGTCCGGCTGTTCGGGGTGTGCGCCAAGGCGGTCCCGAAAGACTGCGCCGTGCTGGGCACCATCACCGACCCGAACTGGGCACCTGAAGGCGTCTACCTTCTGATGGATCCGGCGAAGGTCCACATCCACTGCCAGTACGCGCAAGACGCCGACCGCAACGGCTGCAACGAAGCCGACGCGTTCACCGCGGGCCAGAAGCGGCCGTTGTGCTCGGAGAATGCCGCCGACCCCATGTGCCAGTACGGTCCCGGCCAAGTGGAGCAGATGCTGGCCGCCTACACCGGCTACTGCACCCGTGACCCGGCGAACTGCCTCGAGAACCAACTCGAGGCCCAGTGGGGTCCCGACGCCGTCATCGCCACGTCGTACCTCGACCGCGTCGATCAGTCATCGGACTGCGTGGACGCCCAGCGTAAGGCGCAGACTTTCGCCGATGCGATGAACGCCGCGTGGTCGACGAACGTGCCGACCGTGCGGATGAGCCTGGATGTAAAGGCCAACACACTGGCGTTCACCGACGCGGCTGTGGGCTGCAAAGCGCACAGCTAGCGTTGGGAGCCGGAGAACTGTTCGACCAGTAGCTTCACGCGCTGGGCCGCGAAATCCGGCCTCAGCCGGCCGCTGCTCGCCAGCGAGGCCAGACCGTGCAAGGCAGCCCAGAACACTTCGGTGAGCGTGTCCGGATCCCGGTCGCGTGCCACGCCCGAGATTGCTTCACGTAGTTCGACGAAGCCTGCGGACACCGGCGGCGGTGTGGCTTCACTGGCGAACGTCAGGGTGGTGCGGCGGACGAACATGAGCTCGTAGAGCACTGGGTTGGCACACGCGAAATCGAGGTAGGCGCGGGCCATCCGGGTCAACGCCGCGTCCGCCGTCTCGGCGCTGGTGCGGTCGGCATGGAGTGCGTCGGTCAGTTCACGGAAACCCTCGATCGCGATCGCTTCGGCGATCTGATCCTTGCCGGCGAAGTGTTTGTAGAGGACAGGCTGGCTGTATTCGATCTCGGTGGACAGCCGCCTGGTGGTCACCGCGTCCCAGCCCTCGGCCTCTGCGATCGCGCGCGCCGTATCGACGATCAGACGCTGCCGGGCGGCCTGCTCCCGGGCGCGGCGATCGGACGTGGCCATGGCGAAATCGTAGCACCGCTCGTAGTCATAGCAATGCTATTGCGCAAGCGGCGCCGAAGCGCTAGCGTTGCTAGCAGAAATCGACCGAAGGAGCTCTCGTGACTCTGATAGCCCAGTTCGCGGCATTGATCGCGGTGCTCGGAACCGCTGTCATCTACGGCACCGACACGTTCTGCGCGACGGTGCAGCGGCCGGCCCTGGCCGCCGTCGACGACGCCGCGCTGGTTGCCGTCATGGGCAACGTCCATCGCTACGGCGACCGGCGGATGCCGCTGCCCGGAGTGCTGGGCGTGGTCGCCGCCGCCGTCAGCGCCGTGACGGCCGCCGTCGCGGGTCACTGGGCGATAGCCGTTCCAGCTGCGACGGCCTTCGGGCTACTGGTCGTGTGGCTCGTGTTGTACACCCGCATCAGTGCGCCGATCAACAGACAGCTCTCGGCCGCGGCCGGCAACGGTGTAGTGCCACCGAATGCGCGGGTACTACAGCGCAAGTGGGATTCGGTCATCTATGCCCGCGCCGCGCTGCAGGGCGTCGCGGTTTTTGCGCTGTGCCTCGCCCTGATCAACTGAACAAGCTATCCGCACTGAAGGGACACCGTCACCATGCTTCAGCCAAAAGACCTGGTACGCCTGATTATGCGGGCTGCGCCGCTTCTCAACACGCCGGTCGCAGCGATCGCCACTTCCCCACGCTTCGGGGTGGGGCTGGGGCGCACCGTCACCGTCATCACCTACACCGGACGGCGTTCCGGGCGGACCTTCACCATCCCGGTGGCATATCGGCGCAACGGTCAGACGATCGACATCGCGGCGAACATGCCCGACGCCAAGACCTGGTGGCGCAACTTCCTGGGTGACGGCGCACCGATCTCGCTGCGTCTCGACGGCGCCGATCGCACCGGCCATGCCGTCGCTCGCCGGGACCAGGCCGGCCGAGTCACCGTCAGCGTTCGCCTCGACGAGTCGGCGTAACGGCGGCCCTCAACGCGCGGACACATTCACCGAGTCCGTAAGCCAAGTCGCCAAACAGTGATGCCATTGTCGGGGTGGCGTGCTAACGATGAGATCATGCCGTCCGACATGCTCATCATGACCCGCGCCTGTACCGCCGCGGCGGCGCTGATCGCTGCCACATGCATCGCCGCGGGCGGAATCGCCCACGCCGACCCCAACGGCCAGATGTACGGCGACCCCGCCGCCGCAGCCCCGTACTGGCGCTACCAACACCACCAAGACTGCGGGCTGATGGCCGTTGCCGACGTGGTCGGTCAGATCACCGGACAGGAACCGCCGCAGGCCGGAATCCAACTACGCGGCATGTTCACCAAGAGCGCAGCCCATACCGGCACCGTCTACCACTTCGACGGCACCTCCCCCGAGGATCTGGTGGTACTGCTGCAGCAATTCGGCATCGCATCCCAGATCACGACCGGTAACACCATGCCCACCATCGAGCAGGACCTCGCCACCGGCCACAAAGTGATCGCTGCACTCAACGCCGAAACGATCTGGAACACCGACAGCGGGGACCGCGGCGCCGCCGACCACGCCGTCGTCGTCACCGGCGTCGACACCCGCACCGACCTCGTCCACCTCAACGACAGCGGCATCCCCACCGGCCGCGACGAGCAGATCCCCCTGGCCACTTTCACCCAAGCCTGGGCAACCAGTAACAACCAGCTGATCGTCACCTGAGGGGGCAGGAACTGCCGAGTCTGTCGGTCAACCCCTGCCCCTGCGAGCTACTGGGTGAGCTTTTCCAGTATCGCGCGCAGCCCCTGTAACTCCGCGTCGCTGAGCGCCGCCGCCGAGTGGTCAGGGGCGGCGTGCTCCTGCGCATCCGCCGCCAGTGACTCGTGCAGCGACCGCTTGGCCTCAGTGATCGCGGCCAGGATCGAGGCCTTGGCCTTCTTGAGGGTCTTCTTCTGCTCGTCGGTTCCGGTCCAGGTGATCGTGCGCGCCAGGTCCGCGGTCGCCTTGAGCTCGCGACGGATTTTGACGACATCGGCGAACTTCTCGGCCTGAGCCAACAGGGCCCGTGCGGTGTCGGCGTTGATTCCGCGCCAGGCCAGCAGGTTGCGGCCCAGCTCGGTCAACGAGGCCTCGCCATTGTCGAGGCTGACCAGACCTTTGCCGGCCAGCACCGCCAGCAGCAGCTCTACCCGATCCTTGGGCGGTTTGACCGCCCCATGGCTGGCCTTCGAGAGCCGCTTGACCACCTCGGCCGCGTCCGCCGGGCCGTCGAGCAGCAGGCCCGCGACGACGGCTGCCTTCTTGAACGGTCCGCCGAACCCTGGACCACCGAACCCCGGACCGGCGCCCCGGCCGCCGCCGAACGCCGGACCATCGAAGCCACCGCGGCCCCAGTCTCCGCCCGAGCCTGGACCGGCGAAGTCGCCGAATCCTGGGCCGCCGAACCCGCCTGGGCCGAAGCCCCCGAATTTTCCTGCACCGAACATCTGCGTGCCCTTCTCGTGGCGGCGACCGCCGATCGACGTCGCCGCGAATCAAATCAACAAGCTCCTTGATAACAAGGTACTTGATGATTGTCAAGCAGATTGATAATACGCCGGTGTGAGACGCCTGCGGATTTCTGCACCTGAAGCCGCGAATGCCACTGCTGTGCAACATGGTTGATACAGAGCGAGTGATTCACGGGTACGAAGCACCCCAGCCGTGCGAGAATGGCCCGCATGACTCAGGCTCGCGAGACGGGTGAGGAATTGCCGTTGGGGTATCTTCTGCACCGTGTTGTGGGCGTTTTACGACCGCACGTCGGGGCTGAGCTGCGCGGGCTGGGGATCGGGCTTCCCGAACTCGTGTGTTTGCGGTTGTTGGCGATGAATCCGGGCCAGTCCAGCGCGGAACTGGCCCGCAACACCAAGGTCACTGCCCAGGCTATGAACCAGGTGCTCAACCGACTCGAGGACATCGGTGCGGTAGCCCGGCAACACGGATCGGCGAACCGCACGCTGCCGGCCCGGCTCACCCCGGAGGGACGCAAGCTACTCAAACGTGGCCAGGCTGCCGTCCTGCTCGCCGATGAGCAGCTGCTGAACTCCATCTCCTCCGCAGAGCTGCGCCAGCTCAAGCGCATCCTCTACAAGGCGGGCGACTGCGCCAACGACACCGCAGCGCCGTCACCGCAGTGACCGCGAGAACCTGGCGGATGCGCCAATGAGGCTGAGACTTATTCCTGCGGGTACCGCCATCGTCACCGCCGCTTTGTGGGTCGCCGTGCCGATAACCGCACACGCCGACGACACCAGACAGTGCAACCCTTGGTACGGCTACTCGGTGTGCTACCAGTCCTCTGATGACACGTGGTGGATGTGCAACCCCGACTGTGGCCAGATTCCGCCCCCGGTGCGCCCGTTCCCCGGTTTGCCGCCAGAACTGCCACTGGACGCACCGCCCCCGCCCGCTCCGAAACCAGCGCCCCCACCACCCCCCTGGTCAACGCCGCCGCCGTACTTTCCGGGGTGCGAAGTCATCGACGGCTGCACCGCTCCGTTCTTCTTCACAGTTCCCTACATAGGGCCGTCCTGAGCCCCGGCTCAGGTGGTTTTGCGCCGGGGTGCTTGTCGCCGAACGTATTTGATCGAGCGCTAGCGCAGCCGCTCATTGAGCGAACCCGACCGGTCGCGGCGGCTAGTTCATCGCGGTGGACGTGCACGGTCGCATCGCAGGTGGTGAACGCGCGTTCGCCAAGGCGCACGCTGGACTGGCGGCGGGTCCACAACGAGCGCGACCTTCGGATGCGGCAAAACATACCTCATCTGCCGCATCGGCTTCAGTCCGCCGGAGGCGGCTCACAGCCGGTCTATGCTGCTCCGTCATGACTTCAGGCGACGAGGCGCAGACGTTCACCAGCGAGGGCGACGCGCCCCCGGCCAAGAAGGAACGTCGTGCACTCAACGACGCCGTCCTTCCGTTGGTGGGTGTGCTCCTGGGCGGGCTGCTCGCCGCGGGTGCCAGCCTCTTCACCGCCAACATCGAGGCCAAAGCGCAAGAACACCAGGCCATCGAGCAATACCGGCGAGATAACCGGGAGAAGGTCTACGCAGACCTGCTGGCCCAGGTGTCCGGCGTGGATAACGTCATGAAGCAGGTGCAAATCCAGGCGGCAACCGCGTCGGCGCGCAAGCCGCTCAGAGATGCCGGGGCTGACCCCGAGGACGACATGGAGATCTTCAACCGGCTCAGCGGGCAGTTCCAGCCGGCGTTCGACAGACTCTCCACCGCGATCTCCGACACTGAACTCGTCGGGTCGCACCGCGTCATCGAACTGTCGCAGGCACTGCAGGATTCGTACTTCGTCAGCTTCAACGAACTGGCGGTGCCGCGCGACACCATCCTCAAACTGGGATTCACAGGCCTCCAGCCCGCCAAGCCCGGCCCGTCCACCCAGAGTCCACCTGGCCAGCAGTCCAACGATTCGGACAAGGACAGCGCCACCGAAGAGCAGAATCTCGCCGACCTTCCCCCGACGACGCTCAAGCAGATGCTGGTCCGTGCCGCGAAGGATGACTTGGCGTTCAACGACTGATCAGTAGGGCGCGGCGGAACCTGGCTAATCCGTCGCTCGGCCCTGTGCCCGGCGACGAGACGCCGGGCTACCGTCGAGCCTGTGATGGCGTCAGGGTCGCGCGGTGCTCGAGGCTGCGCCATGTGACGGTCTTGCTGATCCTTACGACCGTGCTGTCATGCGGCGGTCATCCCGCGCCCTCGACGCCGACGACAACTGGGGCGACGGCGGCGAAGACCACACCGGCGACCACTGCGCCGGCCGTGCCAGTGGTGCCCGCGGGTGACTTCACATCCGTCGTCCGGCTCGTCACTGATGCGATTGCGGCACATCGGATGCCGGGCGCGGTTGTCCAGATCGGGCACGCCGGAAACGTCGTCTTCCGCAGGGCTTTCGGCGAGCGCAAGCTCCCCGGCGAACCGGGACTGGACGGGTCGCCGGCACCCGCTGAGGCGACGACCGAGGACACGATCTTCGACCTCGCGTCGTTGACGAAGAGCGTCGCGACAGCGACTGCGATTCTCCAGCTCTACGAGCAAGGCAAGGTTCGCATCGACGATTCCGTCCAGACGTACCTGCCCGAGTTCAACACGGCCAACGACCCCCGCCGAGCCAAGGTGACGCTTCGGATGCTGCTCACACACACCTCGGGCCTGGCGGGCGATCTCAGCATGACCGGTCCGTGGGGACTGGACAGGGCCGACAAAGCCGAGGGCATCCGTCGTGCGCTCAATACGCCGTTGGCATTCGATCCCGGTCAGGTGTTCCACTACTCCGATATCGGCTTCATCGTCCTCGGGGCACTTCTCGAGAAGGTCACCGGCGAGCCCGAAGACGTTTACGTCCAGCGCAACGTGTTTCAGCCCCTCGACATGCGGGACACCCGGTACCTTCCCGCGGACAAGGCTTGTGGTCAGCACCAGATCACCGGAACTGCTGTCGCTTTCGATCCGACCGCGCCCCGAGTTGACCAGTGCCCAGCGGGCACCTGGAGCACCGATCTGCTGGCCCGCATCGCACCGACAGCGCACGACGAAGACACTCCTGGAATCAACCCCGACTTTGGCCGCCTGCTTCGCGGTACCGTGCACGACCCGACCGCACGGCGCATGGGTGGAGTGGCCGGCAGTGCCGGGGTGTTCTCGACGGTGAGGGATCTCGGCCTGTTCGCACAGGCGCTGCTCGATCGGCTCGCCGGGCGACCGAGCACGTTTCCGCTGACGCGATCGACCCTGGAGTTGATGGCGAGTCCTCAGCAGCCCGGACACACCGCCGGCCAACTCGAAGCGGCGAACGACGCTGCCCAGGAAGCCCTCTCAAAAGCCCCCAACAGAGCCAATCCTCTTCTTGCGCCGCACTATCCGGCGATCCCAGGACAGAACCTGCGCGGACTCGGCTGGGATATCGATACGGCGCTCTCCAGGCCGCGCGGCATGATCTTTCCCATCGGCAGCTTCGGCCAGGGTGGCTTCACCGGAACAACGCTGTGGATCGATCCGCGTTCGGACACCTACGTGATTGTCCTCGCGAACGTCATCCATCAGCCCGGTGGTCCACCGGTCGTGACGCTGAGTGGCGAAATCGCCACGGAGACAGCCCGTGCCCTGGGCCTGTACGGCAATTAGCCCGCTCGGGTCGCGAGGTAGATGGTCGCAGCCGACTGGCCTCGGGTGATGGGGTTGTCGAACCAGACGGTCTCGGCCTCGACGCCAGTGAACACGGCTTCCAGCAGTGCGGTGAAGTCGTCGTCTGGCGGATCGTCGGACCACATCGCGAATGCGCCGCCCGGGGCCAGCCTGGTGGAGGCGGCGTGGAGGCCATTCAAGGTGTAGAAGTCCGCGTGTGGATCATGTAGCAGGTGTCGCGGCGAGTGATCGATGTCGAGCAGGATCGCGTCATAGGTTCGGCCGGGGCTTTTCGGATCGAATCCCACCTGGTCCATTGCGGCGGCGAAGAAGTCCGCGCAGACGAGCGTGACGCGGCCGTCAGCGGCCAGGCCGGCCGTGTCCGGTAGTAGATCGCGTTGGTGCCAGTCGATCACGGCATCGGAGTACTCGATGACGGTGAGCGTTCGAATTCGATTGCATTGCAGGGCTTCTTGGGCGGTGTAGCCGAGTCCTAGGCCGCCGACGATCACATCCAACGCCGTGCCCGGAACCCGAGCCAGCCCGAGCCGAGCCAACTCCTTTTCGGCGACGGTGAACAGGCTCGACATCACATGATCGTCACCGAGTTTGACCTCGAACACATCGGCGCGCACCGACGGGTCGAACCGGCGCCGCAGGCTGATGACGCCCATCGGCGTCTGCTGCCAGCCCAGCTCCTCGAAACGTGCGCTCACCGACTGACAATAGCTGCCGGTCCGCGGTTGGCGGCTACCCAGCGCTAAGCGTTGTTGACGGTGTCGAGCAGACGTTCAAGTGTCACCAACTGGTCGGGATACTCCCCGTCCAGCTTGGCCAGCAGAGTCGTGATGCCCGCGGCTCGATACTTGTGCACCCGTTCGGCGATGTCCTGCTGCGTACCAACAAGATTGGTGAGCCGGCCCAGGTCGATCGGCACCGCTGCGCGAGCTTCGTCCCGTCGCCCGGCCTGCCACAGTTCGGCGACGGCCGCCACCTGCTCGCCGTAGCCGAGTCTGGTGAACGCGTCGTTGTAGAAGTTGCGGCCACCCGAGCCCATCGCACCAATCGTGAACGCGTACCCGTCGGCATGTTTGCGTGCTGCTGCGGCGGCGGATGCGTCGTCGTCATGGAACTCCACGGCCACCGGTGCGACGAGGTCGACATCGGCCAAGCTGCGGCCGGCCCGTTCGGCGCCCTCGCGCAGAGGGCCCAGAAAGACCTCGGCGGTTTCGGGCATGAAGGCGTTGCCCAGCCAACCGTCCGCCGTCGCACCGGTGAGCCGCAGATTTCGCGGCCCCATCGCCGCCACGTAGATGGGCACGTGTCGTGGTCGCACCAAGGGCATCAGCGCCGCACCGCTGCTGTCCGGCAGCGGGAGTGGATAGATCTCGCCGGGATGCTCGAGGCGTTCTCCACGGCTGACGATGCGGACGATTTCGATTGTCTCCCGGGTGGTTTCGACTGGCTTTCGGAACCGCACGCCGTGCCAACCCTCCATCACCCGGGGTCCGGAGGTGCCGATACCGAGGAGGAACCTGCCGTCTGAAAGTTCTTGCAGACTCAGCGCAGATGTCGCCAGCATCGCGGGACTTCGGGAACCGAGTTGCACTACAAACGTTCCAAGCCGCAACGTCGTCGTCTTCGCGGCGAGGTACGCCAATCCGGTCAGAGCGTCGTATCCCCACACCTCGGGTATCCACACCGAATCGACACCCAAGCGCTCGGCGGCAACGGCGAACTCCACTGCACCGGGTAACCGGGGTTCGATCATCGTGGCTACGCGCACACATGGCACGCTACAGCTATGCGCTACCGCGATCACCCGACGATTGAAGTGACCCAGCTGGTCCCTTGCGACGTCTCAACTGCGTGGGGTTACGTCACCGACATAACCGTGCCGGCGCGGTGCTCAGCAGAGTTGCAATCCGTCGAATGGCTCGACGGCGCTGACGGCGTTCAGACGGGTGCCCGATTCCGGGGCCGAAGCAGACACGCTGCACTGGGTACCTGGGAGACGGTGTGCGAGGTCGTCGAGGTCGAGATCGAGCGCCGCTGGGTCTGGGATGTCATCGGGTCCGATGGTGTCACCGCCAGTTGGGGATTCGAGGTAGAGCCGGCCAGCAGCGGAACGCTGATCCGGCAGTGGGCCAGGATGGGGCCGGGTCCCTCGGGACTGAGCATCGGCATCGCCGCGCAGCCCGAGAAGGAGGCGCGGATCGTCGCGCGCCGGTTGTCCGAATGGCAGCAGAACATGCAGGCCAATCTGGACTGGATCCGCTCACAGGTGGAGGGCTGAGTTCAGTTTTACGGGCAGCGGGTCATCTTCGAGGTGTTGGCGCCGTTGGTCGATTCCATTGTCTGGGCGTCGATCACCGTGACGCTCAACTTGAACTCGGGCTCGGTGGGGAAGCCGATCACGCCGTCGCTGTACGACCAGTTGCCGAACGGGCCATCGCTGGTGCCGTCCGCCCGAAGGTCGATGGCAAGCGTGCAGTCGCCATTGGTCCCCCATTTCCCGATCACGAATTCTCTCGTCGGCTTGTCGCCCGTGGCCGGTTTGACGGAGGAACTCGTCGCGACTTGGTTCGATGTGGCCGACGACGCGGACGCGACTGATGTATCTGCGGCGGGCTTGGTCTGACCGCCGCAAGCGGTGAGCGCAAGCGCGGCGACGAGGCCCAACGCGAATCGGGTTCTCATGAAATCCCCTTCACCGTTCGGTGGTTCGGCAACTGGGTGAGTATGGTCTTTCCTTCCCAGCCCTGCATCCGAACGGGAAACGCAGGCGTAGTTGGCGGGCAATGATTTCGGCGCCGGCACAATTCCGGCGAGCCTCCCTGCCGGGTCACGAGGACTGCGGTGAACTGATTGGCGTGGTCGCATCCCACTTGAACACCTCCGCGCCCCTTGTCCGGCGCCGGATCGACTACCTCCTGCTCCCGGCCTTCGTTCTCGGCATCATCAACGCGATCGTGCTTAGCCTGCCCGAAGGCCTCGGCGTGCCCGTTGCCCCCGACAGTCCGTGGCCGCCGTTGCGGGCGTTGCACACCTGGGGCGTCGAGCAGGAACCGCAGCATCTGGTCATGCCGCCCACCTTGCAGGCCTCGCTCCTGTACGACGCCTTCGTCCAACTACCGCTGCTGGTCATACTCGCCATCGGTCTGTGGCGGCTCAAATCCTGGCCTTGGCTGCCCTTCCTGGCCATGGCTTACTCCGTCAGCGCCGTGATGAACATGTACTTCTACTTCATGCAGACATTCCTCGGTCCTGACCGGCCCCCACACCTGTGGACCTACTTGCCGCTCAACCTGCCCTGGGCGATCGTTCCGGTGCTGGTGGCCTACCGATTCTGGCCGCGGGCTACCGGCCCTTAGAGTGTGCCGATGATGACCTCGGTCTTCACCGTGCCGGCTGATGGGGTGCTGATCAGCGACGGCGGGCTGGCGACCGAACTCGAGGCTCGCGGCCACGACCTGTCAGACGACCTGTGGTCGGCGCGTCTGCTCGCCGAGGCCCCCACCGAGATCGTCGCGGTGCACGAGGCGTTCTTCCGCGCTGGGGCGCACATCGCGACCACCGCCAGCTACCAGGCTTCCTTCGAGGGCTTCGCCCGCCAGGGAATCGACCGTGCCGATGCCGAACATCTGATGCGCCGCAGCGTCGAGTTGGCGAAGTCGGCCCGGGACGCATCGTCGGCCCCGGCATGGGTGGCGGCCTCGGTCGGACCCTACGGGGCGATGCTCGCGCACGGGGAGGAGTACGTCGGTCGCTATGGAGTCAGCGTTGCCGAGTTGGCGGCGTGGCACCGCCCACGGCTGGAGGTGCTCGCCACTGCCGATCCGGACGTTCTGGCACTGGAGACGATCCCCGACATCGACGAGGCCGAGGCGCTGGTGGGGTTGGTCCGCGAACACGGCATGCCGGCCTGGTTGAGCTACACCATCGCCGGTGACCGGACCCGGGCCGGACAACCTCTCGAGGAGGCGTTCGCAGTGGCTGCCGGCGTGCCGGAGATCGTCGCCGTCGGGGTCAACTGCTGCGCGCCCGGCGATGTCCTGGGCGCCGTCACCACCGCGCGCCGGGTTACCGGTAAGCCGGTGATCGTCTACCCCAACAGCGGCGAGGTCTGGGACGGCGCGAACCGCGTCTGGGTCGGCACGCCTGGCATGGATAACGGCCTGGCAACCGACTGGGTGGACGCCGGCGCCCGCATCGTCGGCGGGTGCTGCCGGGTGCGGCCCGACGACATAGCCGCGATGGCAGCTACGGTCGGGGCGCGCTGAGCCGACCGATTACCCGACGAAGCAGGGCTCTTCGCCGGGCGTGTAGTACGGCAGGCCGGTCGGAGAGATGCAGGGCGCCTCGCCGGGGAACGATGGGACCAGCGAATACGCGTAGCTCTCCGGGAAGCCGTAACGAGCCCAGTCATTCGCCACTGCGTCCGCCGCTCCGACCCCCACCGCCGCGTCCACCGCGTCGCCGGCGATACCCGGTGTGCAACCACCGACAGCCACGTGCCGACCGCCGACATCGCCGCACACGTCAGCCTGGGCCACCGGGGCGATCGCTGCGGGGACTGCCGCCAGGGCAGCCAGGCTGAACAGGATCGCTACAGATTTCTTGGACATGCCGTCATTATCGTCGACCGGCAAACATCCGTTACGACGCGGCCCTGCCGGCAAGCGATTAGGCGCGCAACTCCTTGGCCAGTTCGCCGAAGGCGTCGACCCACTTGCCCATGTCCGCATCGGTGTGAGCCAGCGACACCAGCCATTGATCGTCCATGCCAGGTGGCGTCAAGATGCCGCGGTTGATGCCCCACAGCCAGCCCAACTCGGCGACCTCGAAGTCGGTGCTCAGTTTGTAGTCGCGGTAGTTACGAATCGGGGTCGGTGACCAGGTCACGGCACCCTTGACGCCGAAGCCGACGGTGTGGGCCGGCAGTTCGTATTCGCGGATGATGGCGTCCATGGCTTCCATGGCGTTGTCGTTGACCTGTTCGGCCGCCGCCAATGCCTGCGGGGTGGCGACCTCATCGACGGCAGCGGCCGCAGCCATGCACAACGGGTTGCCGTTGTAGGTGCCGAAATGGGCCATGCGGTTGTCGACGACGACCTGCATGACTTCCGCCGTGCCGCCGAAGGCGGCCAGGGGCAGGCCACCGCCGATGGACTTGGCCAACGTGATGAGGTCCGGCTTGACGCCCAGACGCGCGGCCGCACCGTGGGCACCGGCGGTCAGGCCGGTCTTGACCTCGTCGAAGATCAGCAGCACGTTGTGGGCGTCGCACAGTGCGCGGACGTCGGCAAGGTAGCCGGCATCGGGCAATACGATGCCGAGGTTTTCGATGACCGGCTCCATGACCACGCAGGCGACGTTCTTGCCGTGAGCTGCCAGCACGCGTTCCATCTGGCCGAGGTCGTTGTAGGCCACGACGTGCACTTCGCCGGGCTCGACATCGAAGGGGACCTGCGGGATCGGATTGTCCGCAGGACCGATTTCGTCGAGGCCCGGCTTGACCGAGACCGAAAGTCCGTCGTAGCCGCCGTGGTAGCCGCCTTCCATCTTCACGATGGCTTTCTTGCCGGTGTAGGCGCGCGCTGTGCGCACCGCGTACCCCGTCGACTCGGTGCCAGAGTTGGTGAACCGCACCATGTCGAGACCGAAGCGTTCCTTGAATCTCTCGGCAACGTCGGTCGAGATCGGCGACGGGGTTACAAACAGTGTGCCGATGTTGTCCAGGGACTCTTTGACCTTGGCAACCACCACGGGGTTGAGGTGGCCTACGAGCATCGCGCCGAAGCCCATCGACAGATCCAGCACCTGGCGATCGTCGCAATCGGTGACGTAGGCGCCACGGGCGGACTTCACGCCCAACGGATACGGATCCCAGTACTGGAAGCTGCTGGTCACACCCAGCGGCAACGTCTTGACCGACCGCGCCGCATGGTCGGCAGAGCCGGGCGTGGTGGAGGCGTAGCGTTCCCACTCCTTGGCCATGAGTGCTGAGACCCGGGAGTGGTCCAACGGGGTGAACGAACCCGGGAGCTGTCGCCAGCCAGCGGGGTCATGGGCAGGAAGCGTCGTCGGCACGGCTGCCTTTCGGCTCATCAAGATCACCTTCAACCATTCGGAATTTCCCTCCCGTCGGCAGCCTAACCCGCCCGCCCCCTTGGGCTACCGGAAACCGAACGCTGGTGCAGAGAAGGCAGCGCTCATCACAGTGACTCGAGACGCGGCTTGAACTCGGCCAGCGAGGCTACCCGGGTAACAGCAGTCACATTGTTAACATCACGCGGTGCAGGACTCGGCGGGGACCAGCAGCCACCGGCGATCGCGCCCCATTTCCCGGCGTGACGCACTCCGCTACGCCACCGCGGTGTCGGCGCTGGCCGGGCTGGGCGCGGCGTCAGCAGGTGCCGGAGCCCCCGCGGCGGCCGCCGCCGCTCCCCAACTGATCGACTTCGCCATGCGCCAGATTCCAGCGGAGGACATCCGGGCTGCCGGCTACTCCGGGGTGATCAACTACGTCTCGCTGTCGCGTCCCGGCTCGTCCTTTGGCGCCAAGCCGATCACGCTGCCCTACGCGCAGTCACTGACCGCCGCCGGGTTGGTGATCGTCAGCAACTACCAATACGGCAAGCCGGGCGGAACGGCACCCTCGGACTTCACGCGCGGGTTCGCCGGCGGCGTCGCCGATGCCCACACCGCGTGGCAGCTGCATACCGCGGCGGGTGGCGGCCAGAGTGCACCCATCTTCTTCACCATCGACGACGACATCAGCCGTGACACCTGGAACAACCTCGCACTGCAGTGGCTTCGCGGAATCAACTCGGTGCTTGGAGTACAGCGCACCGGCGTCTACGGGGGTATCAACGCGTGCCAGTGGGCCGCCGCTGACGGCGTTATCGGGAGTTCGGGCACGCCCGGTCACCGGTGGGCCTGGCAGACCCGGTCCTGGTCTGGCGGTCAGATCGACCCCGCCGCAGTTCTCTACCAGAGCGTGGTGAGCACGGCGTCGAATCCCGGCCCGCTGGTCGGCGGGATCGAAGTCGACGTCAGCGATGTCCTGGCTCAAGATTGCGGCCAGTGGAACCTGCATCCGTGACGAACATTCTCTAGCGCTCCCCGCCCGCGGTCAGACGCGCGGTGATCCAGGCGGGCTTCGGGGGCCGATGCAGATCCTCCGGCTATTTATGCGTTCACGAAATCGCTAGGCTGCGGCAACGTCATTCTCGCGATGGAGTCTCGGATATGCGCAAGACCTTGATCTTCGGGCACAAGAATCCGGATACGGATTCGATTTGCACGGCGCTTGCTTACGCGGACTTGAAAGCGAAATGCGGTGCCGACGTCGAGGCAGTCCGACTCGGGGCCGTGAGCGCTGAGACGCAGTTTGCCCTCGACACTTTCCAGATATCGGCGCCGCGCTTGGTTGAATCGGTGGCCGGCGAGACATCTCACGTCATTCTCGTCGATCACAACGAGCGTCAGCAGAGCGTCGGCGACATCGGCAAGGTCACGATCACCGAAGTCATCGACCATCACCGCATCGCCAACTTCGAGACTGCAGGCCCGTTGTATTACCGGGCCGAACCGGTCGGTTCCACCGCCACGATTCTGCTGAAGATGTACAAGGAGAAGGGCGTCGCCGTCAGCCCTCACATTGCCGGGCTGATGCTATCCGCCATCATCTCAGACACGCTGCTGCTCAGATCTCCAACGTGTACGCCTGACGACACCGCGGCCGCGCATGAGCTGGCCTCCGTCGCCGGCGTCGATTTGCGTGCGTACGGCATGGACATGCTGCGGGCCGGTGCGAGTTTGGGTGACACCTCGATTGACAAGCTCATTTCCATGGACTCAAAGGAGTTTTCAATGAGCGGCGCGAGGGTGGAGATCGCTCAGGTCAATGCTGTTGACGTCGACGAGGTCTTATCTCGCCAGGACGAATTGGAGACGTCGTTGCAGAAGATCGTCGCCGCGAAAGGCCTTGATCTGTTCCTGTTCGTCGTGACCGACATCCTCAACAGCGATTCGGTCGGCGTGGCAGTCGGTCCACGCGCGTCAGCGCTCGAATCGGCCTATGGCGTCACCCTGGAGGCCAACCGCGCACAGCTGAAGGGCGTCGTGTCACGCAAGTTGCAAATCGTGCCCGTGCTGACGGACGTGTTCAGCCGAGCCTGAGCGCAGAACGGATTGGAATCGGCGTGCTCACCCCGTTCCGGCTGTGATGCCTAGTTCCCCGAGTGTTCGGAGCGCTCGGCGACTGCCGCGGCCTGGGCTTCTCGCGCCTTGGACTCGTGCAGCTTGCGCCCGCGCCGACGGTATCCCCAGATGAAGTACGCCGCGGCTAAAGCCACGAGCGCCCCGGCGATCACACCGCCGAGCGTCGCGCCGCGGAACCCGGGCGCGTCGACGTCGAAGACGCGCTGACCGGCATGAGATCCGTTGCCCCGACCGACAACGACCGCCAACGTCAGCAGATTCGGGATGGCCACAATGATCGCCGCGATCGCGCACACCACGGCCGGTACATTCTTGAGCCGACCACGGCTGATCACGGCGAACACGATCAGCAAGATGGGGATGAGCGTGCATACGAACCCGATCAACAAACCCGAACCGATCCCGCGACTGAAGGCACCCCCGACAATGTGCCCGATCTGCTGCGCCCACCAACGGGGCAAGAAGGCTTCAAGGAGAAAGTACGCGCCCACCAGCGCAGCCACCACGATGACAGCCGCGATAAGCCGATGTACGACGGCGTTCACCCGCTTGCCCAGACTGGGACCCTCCGGCTCTGGACGCTGCGGTTCGACGGCGTCGGTCGTGCGTTGCTCGCCTACCATCGCCGCAGTATAGGTCCCGCCGGCCAAGACTCAGCCGAAAACCAGCAGTACCGCCTTCCCTCCTCCTCCTTTCTTTCTCGGTAGGCTTCTCTTCGCCTGCAGCCCTCGAGTGCGTCTTGAGCACATCGGTATCAATGCCCGTCGGTGACTCCGATCATGACGAGTTCGGTCCGGGGTGTCTGTAGCCCCCAACGGCCGGCGTCTTGCCGGCCCGAGCGCGCGCCGACCTTCTCCAGCACGATCCGGTAGTTCGGCAATTCTTCAAGATAGACAACACCTTTGGCGCGATAGACCGCCTCCGGAAGGAGTTCGAAGGCTGTCCGCAGTTTGGGCAGGGACAGTGGGCGCCCACACGTCCCGTGCACGTGGTCAACCCGCGATGCCCTTGGCGCTCTGACTGTTTCGGGGACGTCACGGGGGATCTGTATACAACCGCCGCCAGTCCAGTCATGTGAGTGTCAATTTCAGGTGATCAAGCCGACGCACTAGAAGGCTTGGTAACCAGCGCCCCGTCTCGGCGGCCTGCACCAACGTCGTGCGCTCCAGCAGGTGGCCAAGCACGACTGTGGCCTCCAACCGGGCCAGCGCGGCGCCCACGCAGAAGTGGGCCCCCTTACCGAAGGTGAGGTGACCTCTGTCCGCAGGCCGGTCGAGCCGGAACTGGCCGGGGTCATCGAACTGCGACGGATCGCGATTGGCCGCTCCCCACATCAGCAGCAGACGTGAACCGGCGCGCAGTGCAACGCCGCCCAGTTCGGTGTCGTGGACGATGTGGCGGTAGTGCCCTCGAAAGGGCGGTTCGTAACGCAGCACCTCGTCCAGGAATGGCCCGAGCAGTTCTGGTCGCTCCCGTACCTGCTGCTGGATCGCAGGATGGGTCGCCAGAATCCAGGCAGCCGAACCGATCAACGATGCCGTGGACTCGCCTCCGGCGCTGAACAGGGTGATCATCATGACCTGCGCGACCAACTCGTCCAATTCGCCCGAGGCGCACGCCGTCGCGAGGTCGCCGAGCAGATTGTCCCGGGGGTTGGCGGTGGCGTGGTGGAACTGCTCAGTGATGTATTTGCTGAGTTCCATGACCGCGACACCTGCAGCGGTGAGTTGCTCCTGGGTGACCAGTCCCTCTACGAATTGGGTCGCGGCGTAACCCCACCGGGTGAGCTTGTCGATGTCCTGGTCAGGGACGCCGATGATCCGTCCGACGATCATCATGGGCAACCGATTGGCCATCTCACCCATCCATTCGATGCGTCCCCCACGCACGCTCAAATCCCAGATACGAGTGGATGTTTCGGCGATGAACGGTTCCATGGCACGTATGCGCTTGGCCGC
Source organism: uncultured Actinomycetota bacterium (assembly GCA_963716465.1). Lineage (GTDB taxonomy): Bacteria > Actinomycetota > Actinomycetes > Mycobacteriales > Mycobacteriaceae > Mycobacterium. Next base: position 106,870 of record CAVQTS010000024.1, on the reverse strand, counting down.
CAGTTGCGGAATCAGGGCCTTGCGGTGCACAGCGTGCGCGGGGTCATCGGCAGTGGCCAGCGCCTGCGTGGGGCCGCCCAGATCACCCATCGGGAACGGGCACACCGTGCCATCGGCGTCACGCATCATGGTCGCGGTCAGGTTCGAGGAGAAGTCATCACACCGTTTCACCGCCTCGTTCACGGCGTCCCACCCGGACACGGCATAGAAGTCCGAATCGCCGATTCGATGGAGCGGACCTTCGGCGTGCATGCGCTCGTACAACGGATACGGGTCTTGGATGTGTTGATCATCGAACAGAGCGATGCCCAGCGCACCGTCCGGACATGTCATGGCTCCACGCTGATGGTCTGCGACGACGGGGTCAACGGTTCACGACGAAGTTGAAACCGCCGATGCCCGTCGGAACTGGGCAGTCGTCGCAGCCGTGCTCATCGAACTGCACGAACGGTGAGATGTTCGACGCAATTCGTCTCAGGGCTGAGAAGATGGCCCTACGAAGCAAGGAGTGCGGCGGATGGTGCGAGAGGATTGGGTCGTTGGCGGCGATCGCCGGGCCGCAGCGGCAGAACGCATCTACGCCGCAGCCACCGATCTGGTGCTCCACGACGGACTGGACGCCTTCGACGTCGACTCGTTGGCCCGGCGGGTGCACTGTTCGAGGGCCACCATCTATCGCTACGCCGGCGGCAAGGCCCAGATACGGGACGCCGTGCTGCTCCGCATCGCCGCAGGCATCACCGACACCGTTCGACGAAAAGTCGCCAGCCTCAGCGGCTCTGAGCGGGTCGTGACGGCCATCGCCGTGGCGCTGGAACAGATCAGGTCCGACCCGATACGGCGACTGATCATGAGTTCAAGTAGGGCACCGGGATTGAGTGACCTGCACTCCTCGCCCGTCCTGAGTGCCCTGGCCACCGAACTCACCGGGATCACCCATGACGATCCCTCAGCGGCGTTGTGGATCGTCCACGTGGTGCTGTCGATGGCCTACCTGCCCCTCGGTGACGAACGGATTGAGGCCGACATTCTGCAACGGTTCATCGCCCCGGCATTCGACAGGTGAAAGGCAGTCACTCGCAGCCAAAAACCGCGTGAGCGGCCTGAGGTCCTCAGATTCCGTTCCACATGGCGGTTAACGACAGATGGCGAAGCTAAGCCTGGTCCGGCGTTGAACTTGAATAATCCCAAGACACTGTTCTCACGGGTGTCATGCGGATGTAGGCGGCGCCCGGTCTGGGTGCGGTGGGCCATTCGGGCTCTGGCACGCCCCGCGCCCGGGCACCTTCCCTCGCAAGCTGAAGTGCTTCGCCTGGTTCGCGAACGATGCGGGCGTGACCTTGGAACATCACGCCCCGGATATCTGCCATGCTGGAGCCGTCTTCGAGCAAGATACTCACGTTTGGGTTGCTTTCGACGTTGGCGACTTTGCGAGTCCCATCTCGCACACCCATGATGATGTCGCGGCCAAGGCGAAAGTATCCAAGGGGTACGGAGTGCGGGAAACCATCCTTGTCGATGGTGCTCAGTATCGCCCAGCATGGGCGGCTATCCAGATACGCCTCAATCTGTTCGTCAGTCAATTTTCGCGGCATGCAAGGAGGTTAACAAGATCGAAATCGGCGCTCGCCCTGCGGAATACTCAGCTTGAAGTGTCGATGGCACTGACAACGAGTTGAAACGGGCCTTCCTGTTTGTCGAGGATGTAGATCGAGACCCGGCTGATAGTCGAAGGGTCCAGAGGCGGCGCGCTCGGTACGGGATCGAGGAACATGCCCACCGGCTGGAAGCCGGCGACGGGCAGGTCGTAGGTCCGCCGGACGCCGGCCTCGGTGGAGAAGCGCTGGATATAGGACCAGGGCTGCCCCGTCTCCACCTTCAACACGTATGTCTTGCCGTCGCCTAGTGCTCGCACGCGCAGCGACGTCGCACCGGTTGCCCGGCGCCCGAGCTCGGGGTCGAGCGGGCCGCGGGCCGAGGCGAATCCGCCGTTGTTGTCCAGCGAGATGTTGCCCGAGAACACGAGGCCACTATCGCCGAATGTGACCGTCGAGGTCGACCGGCCGCCCATGACGGGATCGTTGACCGTTGCCCAGGTGGCCACCGCTGCGGGATCACCGAGGTCGACGAGAACTGCTGGACCGACCGCCGGGGCGGACGGGCTAGGCGCGTCCGGTGCGGTCGTCGGGTCGTCGGCCCGGGCGATCAGCCCGGTGTTCCCGCACGACACGATCAGTACCGCCAAGCACGTGATTGCCAGACCTGTCCGCGCGCGCCATGGACGTTGGTCACTCCACATCCCCTCAACGTAGTTCGGCAGCGCGTCGGCAACCGCAGCCGTAGCAGGAAACAGCGACCGGTCCACACCGCGGAAGACCGCAGCGAGTTCAGAGTCGTACAGGTTGCTGAACTGGCAATTCCCCAGCGAGAAGGGCGCGCCGCGATTCGTCGTTATAGTGGCTAAGTAATCTACGGAAGGCTTCTCGATGACACGGACCAACGACGACACCTGGGACCTGGCCACCAGCGTGGGGGCCACGGCAACCATGGTGGCCGCGGCGCGAGCGATCGCAACCGACGAGGGCATGATCGACGATCCGTTCGCCGGACCGTTGGTGCGCGCCGTCGGTGTGGACTTCCTCACCCGCTGGGCAACCGGCGAGCTGACCGCCGCCGACCTCGACGACGAGGGCACCGCGTGGGGCCTCGGTCAGATGCCCGCGGCGATGGCCGCCCGCACGCGGTACTTCGACCAGTTCTTCGCCGACGCGGCAGCGGCAGGTATCCGGCAGGCCGTGATTCTGGCCGCAGGGTTGGACGCTCGCGCCTACCGCCTCGACTGGCCGGCAGACATGACGGTGTTCGAGATCGACCAGCCGGCCGTCATCGAGTTCAAGACCATCACCCTGGCGGGTCTGGGCGCTGAGCCGAGAACGGACCGACGCACGGTCGCCGTCGACCTGCGCGAGGACTGGCCGACGGCCCTCAAGGCGGCGGGCTTCGACCCCGCGAAGCCGTCGGCCTGGATCGCCGAGGGCCTCTACGGATACCTGCCGCCGGAGGCCCAGGATCGGCTGCTCGATGCCGTCACCGCGCTCGGGGCGCCCGGCAGCATGCTTGGCAGCGAAGCGGTGCCGGACATGGCCGACGTCGATCCCGAGCAGACGCGGGAGCGGATGCGGGAGGCGACGGCCAAGTGGCGCGAACACGGTTTTGACCTCGATTTCTCCGAGCTGGGCTTCCAGGGTGAGCGCCACGATGTCGGCGAATACCTCGAGGCACGCGGTTGGGCCTCGGTCGGAACGCCGATGGCCCAGCTACTCGCCAGCCACGGATTCGACGCGATTCCACCGGCCGACGACGCCCGGCAGACGATGAACGGCGTCACCTACTACACGTCGACGCTGGGTTAGTCAGACCGGCCCGTGCCCCGTAATTCTCTGTCCTCGAACGTCTCTGGGGCATCGGCGAGCCGCAATACACCTACCTAGGCGCTCTTGCGCGTCCGGCAAGGGCGGTCCCCCATCAGCAACGACGCCCGAGCCGGGAACGTCGCGTCATGATCGCATTCTGGATGTTTCTGTGGGCCAACAGCTTTGAAGGTTTTCGCGGTGCCGCGGCGCAGCAGGGCTTCGACCAGCGTGGTGGTCGTCAGCCCCGAAGACTGTCGGCATCTTGACGTTCTGCACCAATCGGTACATAATCCTATCGTGGCGCGCCCCGTTGAGTTCAATCGATCCAAAGCGGTAAACAAAGCGCTGGTACTGTTCTGGCGCAAGGGCTACCAGGCCAGCTCGCTGGCCGATCTGTTGGCGGCCATGGGCATCGGCCGCAGCAGCTTCTACGCCGCGTTCACCGACAAGCGCACCCTCTTTCTGGAGTGCCTCGACCTGTTCGCCGCGCGGACCGTGGAGTTGGTGCAGCGCGCCCGCAACGAGATGCCGCCGGTCGACGCGCTGCAACACTTCTTCGAGCGCAACTTCATCGGTGTGCCCGGCAGCGGTGTCGGCGCCTCGGCAAGCAGACACTGGGGCTGCATGCTGGTCAACACCGTGATCGAGATGGCCGGTGTCGATGACGGACTCGCTGAGCGCGCCAGCCGTCATCTCGGGGCGGTACAGCACATTTTCCAGGAGTGCCTGCAGGAGGCCGGTGCGGAGCCTGCCCGCGCCGAGGAATTGGCCGCAATGCTGATGCTGGTCAACGAGGGCATCCGCGTGTCCAGCCGACGCCAGTTGCCCGACGTGCAGCACCTGCGACCCATCACCACCACTTTCAGCCTGATCCGCAGTGCCGTCGCATGAGTTCGGCCGCGGCCCTGTGGGGCATAGCTTTCCGAACTCGACTGATCGAAATTGAAGGAGTCAAATGTCCGATGTCCCCGTGTACGCGGTCGTCAATCTGCACATCACCGATGCGGCCGTCTACCGTCGGTACGAGAAGGGCTTCTTCCCGTTGCTCAAGAAATTCGGCGGGGAGTTCATCACCTATGACGACGACGCCTTCACCCTGGAGGGCACGTCACCGCGCACGGGCCGCATGATCCTTTTGCAATTCCCGTCCGAGGCGCAGGCCCGCGGCTGGTATGCCGACCCCGACTACCAGGCGCTGTGCGAGCACCGCCGCGCCGGCACCCAACTGGAGTTCCTGACGATCGTGCGCGGCATGCCGCCGCGCTGACGGCCCCGCCTATCACCCACACCCATTACTCCGGAAAAGGACGCGTCATGAAGACCCGCATCACCGAACTGTTCGGTATCCAGCACCCCATCATCCAGGGCGGCATGCATTACGTCGGGTTCGCCGAACTCGCGGCGGCCGTCAGCAACGCCGGCGGGTTGGGCATCATCACCGGCCTGACCCAGGCGACGCCCGCGCTGCTGGCCGCGGAGATCGCCAAGTGCCGCGATCTGACCGACAAGCCGTTCGGGGTGAATCTGACCTTCCTGCCCGTCGTCAGCAACCCCGACTACCCGGGCTACGTCGACGCCATCCTCGACGGCGGCGTCACAGTGGTGGAGACCGCCGGCAACAACCCGCAGCAGTGGCTGCCGGTGCTGCAGGACGCCGGGGTGAAGGTGATCCACAAGTGCACCAGCGTGCGCCACTCGCTCAAGGCCCAGGCCATCGGCTGCGACGCGGTCAGCGTGGACGGCTTCGAGTGCGGCGGGCACCCGGGCGAGGACGACGTCCCCAACTTCATCCTGCTGCCCCGCGCGGCCGACGAGCTGACGATCCCCTTCGTCGCCTCCGGGGGCATGGCCGACGGACGCAGCCTGGTCGCCGCGTTGGCACTGGGTGCGGAGGGCATGAACATGGGAACCCGCTTCATCGCCACGCAGGAGGCGCCGGTGCACCAGAACGTCAAGGACGCCATCGTCGCGGCCACCGAACTGGACACCCGACTGGTGATGCGGCCGCTGCGCAACACTGAGCGGGTACTGCGCAATGCGGCGGTCGATCGGCTGATCGACAAAGAGAAAGCCCTGGGCGACAAGCTCGACTTCGCCGACATCATCGACGAGGTGGCCGGTGTCTACCCGAAGATCATGCTGGAGGGAGCCATGGACGCCGGCGCCTGGAGTTGCGGCATGGTGGCCGGTTTGATCCACGACGTCCCCACCGTTAAGGAGCTGATCGATCGCATCATGGCCGAGGCCGATGCCCTCATCGTCGAGCGCCTGGAAGGCTTCGCGGCGGCGGATGTATCGGAGGCCAGAGCGTGACCGACCTTGTGAATGGGGATTCTTCCACGGCGACGCGCAGGCTTGCGACACACTCGGTCGTCATCACCAATGTTGTTGGTGGGCAGCGAGATCGACGCGACACGGACCGCGGGGTTCGCTCGGTCATCCGCGATGAGGATTACCTGACGAGCGCCCAGCAGATCACGGCATCGTCGGGGGCTGGGCGGTGCCGAATGATCACGAGTGAGCGCCATCGATGACCCAGGTACTGCGGACCTCCGAGGAACGATTCAACGACCTCCCCGACTTCGGTTGGGAACCACACTATGTCGATGACCTCGACGGATTCGACGGCCTTCGTGTCGCCTACCTCGACGAGGGGCCGACCGACGCCGCGCACACCTTCCTGTGTCTGCACGGCGAGCCGACGTGGGGTTTCCTGTACCGCACAATGATCCCACCGTTCCTCGCCAGCGGAGCGCGGGTCGTGGTGCCCGACTTCCTCGGGTTCGGGCGATCCGACAAGCCCGCAGATGACGCCTTCTACACCTTCGACCGCCACCGCGATACCCTGCTCGCCCTGATCCGGCGCCTCGATCTGCGCACCATCACCCTCGTCGTCCAGGACTGGGGCGGACTGCTGGGATTGACCCTGCCCGTCGACGCGGACACGCGGACGCGCATTGCACGGCTGATCGTGATGAACACCGCGATCGCCGTCGGCGAATCCCTGGGCCCGGGCTTCGAGGCCTGGCGCACCTTCGCCGGATCGACCGACGACTTGGCCCCCGGTGCGCTGTTGCAGCGCGCCCAGCCCGGCCTAACTGCCGCCGAGGCGGCCGCCTACGACGCCCCGTTCGAGGACGTCCGGTTCAAGGCCGGGGTGCGGATGTTCCCGAAACTGGTGATGACCGAACCCGGGATGGGCGGGGTTGAGACGAGCCGACGGGCCGCGCAGTTCTGGCGTGATGACTGGCAGGGTCCGACGTTCATGGCCTGCGGTGCACTGGATCCGGTGTTCGACCCTGATCACATGCGCAGACTCGCCACCCAGATCAACGGCTGCCCGCCGCCACTGGTGATCGCCGACGCCGGCCACTTCGTCCAGGAACGTGGCGACATCGTCGCCGCCGCGGCACTCAAGCACTTCAACGGACCAGGAGAACACCCGTGACCGTCTTTGACGAAACCCCGGCGCCGAACCGTGGACCGCTGATCGGCGTCGCGATCCGGGACTGCCTCACCAGCCTGTCGGCGGAGGAGCGGTGATGACCGTTCTCGACGACTTGTCCACCGCCGAAACCCATCTCGTCGAACTAGCCGGCCGGATCGACACCACAACGGCGGCGGGTCCCACGCCCTGTGCCGACTGGGATGTCCGCGCGCTGCTGGCGCACACCTTGGCGTCCTCAGAGCTGTTCGCCTCCACTATCGACGGCGGATCCCCGCCCAGCAGTGCGGCGATGGGCGGAGACGCTGCCGGTCTCGGCGACCCTGCCGCCGCAACCGCGGCGACCCTTCACCGATCGCGGGCCGCGTGGACCTCGCTGACCGATCTCGACCAAGTGCTGGCCACACCGTTCGGCGAGATGCCCGCCCGACAACTCGCGGCCATCGCCACCTTTTCGGCGGTGGTCCACGGCTGGGACCTGGCCGCCGCGCTCGGGGCCCCCCGCGAGATTCCCGCCCGTCTGCTCGATGTCGTGCGACCGGTGGCCGACGTCGTCGTGCCGATCCTGGGCCCCGCCGGCGCGTTCAGCGACCCGGACCCGGTCGCCGATGCCGCCACCCCGACCGAAGTCTTCATCGCCTCACTCGGTCGCGACCCACGATGGTGAGTAGGCGGCAGAACCGTTCACGACGGCGCGGCGCGATTGCGCATGATCGGCCATGAATTCCTCATGATCACGTGATCATCAGGGATGTTCGCATTCTCACGCACGGTCAAGGCGCCTCCGCGTCAACCTCGAAAAGCGACACGGGCCCGAGGATCACGCCGTTCTCCTCAACGTAGCGGTCCCACAGCTCGAGCAAGTCGGCCAGTTTGTCGGGTCGGGAGGCGGCCTGGTCGTCAACCTCGCCGGGATCTCGTGAGAGGTCATAGAGCTGCCAGGTGCCCGGGCCGTAGGGCGCGGGCAAGTGAAGCGCCTTCCAATCGCCCTGGCGAATAGCGCGGCGGCCGAACAACTCCCACCCGGTGCCGGTGTCTGCATCGTGCACCACGTCCGTCTGTCCGGACAGGTAGGGCACCATCGATCGGCCGCGCATCGGCTCCACCTCCCTACCCCGGTACGCGGTACCGGGGTGCGCGGCGCCGGCGAGTTCGAGCACGGTCGGGGCGATGTCCATGACGGTAGTGAACGCCGTGCCGATCTCCCCCTGCCTGGTAAAGCCAGGCCAGGTGACGAAGCCCACCACCCGGATACCGCCCTCGCTGGTGAAGGCTTTGTGCAGCCGCGACGGCGCTGTGGCGGCCTGCGCCCAGCGCGGGCCGTACCAGGTGTAGGAGGTGGGACCGCCGAGGTTGTCCAGGCTGTTGTCACAACGCTGCGCGACGAACGCGGCGATTTCGGCGCCGCGCAGGGGCATGGCCTCGACGATCGTCCCCTCCGCGCCGTTGTCCGACAGAAAGACCACGACCGTGTTGTCGAGCTCGCCGGTGCCGTCGAGGTAGTCGATCACCCGGCCGATGTTCCAGTCCATCCTGTCCACCATGGCGGCGTAGACCTCCATGGTGCGGGCGGACACGGCGCGGTCCTCGTCGGTCATGTCCGCCCATTCGGGGGCGCCGTCGGCCACCACCGGGTGCGGCTTGACGTCGGGTGGGCACAGGCCCAGTCGTGTGAGCGCCGCCAGCCGCTCCTCACGCAGTGCGTCCGGTCCGGCGTCGTAGCGACCGTGGTACGCGGCGATGGTTTCCCGCGGCGCCTGCAGCGGCCAGTGGGGCGCCTGGAAGGGCAGGTAGGCGAAGAATGGCCGGTCCTGGGGGCCCTGGGGACGTTCGCGGAGATAACGCAGCAGCGTGTCGGTATAGGTATCCGACGAGTAGAAGTCCTCCCCTACCGTGACGAACTGATCGTCTTCGGTGAATATCGTCGGCACGGCCGAGAACCCGCCGCCCCCGGCGGTGCCGTAATGGCTGGCACCGGCTGGCAACAGGGCGAAGGAGCGGTCGAACCCGCGTGCCCATGGAGACCTGTCGATCGTGCTGCCCAGATGCCACTTGCCCGCCATGAGCGTCTGGTAACCGGCGTCGCGCAGCAGTTCCGGCAGCGCCACGACCCGGTCGTTCAGATACCCCTCGTAGCCTGGGGCGCCGCGGAAATCCGGGGCGGCCATCTCGAGCATGGTGCCGATTCCCGCGACGTGGTGATCGGTTCCGGTCAGCAGCATCGCCCGCGTCGGCGAGCAGGCCGGGGCGGAATGGAAATCGGTCAGCCTGATACCCGCGTGGGCCAGGCGGTCCAGGTTGGGGGTGTTGATTTCGCCGCCGAAGGCGCCGATGTCGGAGAACCCGAGGTCGTCGGCCACGATGATCAGAAAGTTGGGACGTGTCACGCTAAAACATCCTGTCACGCCCCACCAGAGACCCGCCGATTGTAGGTTCTCGTGTTGACTGCACACCCGGGACAGCGGCGTGGCCTGACCCCGATCGGTTGATCCAGGGCCTACGAGAGTCGGCGACCCACGACCGACCGGCCCATCGCGATGGCCCCGGTGAAAGCTGGATCGTCAATCACAATACGATTCAACGTCTTTGGCGCGAGGAGGGGCTGCGAGTACCGCGACGACGCCAGCGCAAACGCCACGGAGACGGTGCTGCGGGGCGACAACGGGCCACGAATTAGCCTGTAGCGCAATGGCTGAAGGGGCGGCCGGGCGGTCGGGTTGTACTTCATCCCACCGGGCGAGCCGGGGCGCAACGGCTACGTCGAATCGTTTAACTCCGCATCCACAGCGTCTGGTCTCGCCCACGCCCGGGTGGTCGTTGCCGACTGGAAACATGACTACAACCACCCCCGCCGACACTCATCACTGGGTTACCAACCCCGGGTCCGCTTCGGCATGTCTGCCTCGGGCGGCCTGGTGCAGGGCGTGGCCAAGTTGTTCGGCTGGGATTCGATGGCGGCTCCGCAGTGTGTGACGAGCTGCGGCGGTCTGGGTTTCGATTAACCAACTTAGGCGGCGACGACGCCGAGGACGACCATGCTGAAGACCAGAAGATCGGTCCACGTGGCGATCATCTCGTCGGGGTTCTTATTGGGTTTGGTCACATGCCGCAGGCCCGCCAATGCCATGTAAAGGGCGCCAGGCGCGGCGCCCAGCATTGCCCAGCCGCCGAGGAATGGGCCTACGAGGGCTATCAGTCCCATGCACAGGTTGGCGAAGCCGAGTTCGTGGACCACTTGTTCAGCGCTCGTGTTATCGATACCGAGGATGCCTTTGGCGGTTCGGGCCGGGTTAGTGAGCTGGCTTATGCCTGCCAGCGTGAGTCGGGTACCCACACCCCAAAACGCCCACCACAGCCCGAACACTGCCAGGACGTTGCCGCCGGCGACAGCAAGGTGGACGCCACCACTGATCAGCGGCAGGATCAGTGTTTGCATCAAGACTATTGCGATGTACACGGGTTTCTGCCCCTTTTCTTCTGCCGATAGGCTCGACGTCGATGGTGGCACGGTTGGGGAGCCGAGGCAGAGCCGGAATCCGAATACGCGCGGCCACCCACGAATCCCGACCGAGACTGTCCTGCAGTGCTTTCGATGCGTCCGGCCTTGCGGCCGCTGCGGCGACGTCTATCGCCCACGGCCCTGCCTTACCTATGCCGGCAAGGCGCACGGCCCCCTGCTGGGATATTCCCCGTCTCACGAGGCTGCATCTCAAGTTTGTCCCACGGGGCGCTTCTTTTCCTCGCGGATGGCTCAGGACCTCGCGGAGTGGGTCAGCGGTGGGCCGTTCCGGGGCCGTTCTCCGGTGTCGGGGCGGCTGTCACAGGTCGATCACTACGGCCCGGCAGGTTGTGAGCAGCAGACGAGGATGTTTCCTCCGCGGGCAGGCCCAGCGGGTCGGGACGTCGCATGCCTGGGCGAATTCGAGCAGGCTGGTGCTCGGCGGACACTCGGCGAGTCCGCTGCACCGGGCCGCCACCACTGATCGAAACGACGATCGCAACCGCGGCCCCCTCGGAGATAGGCCCTCATCGCCAACCGCGTGCTCGAAACCCGAGGCGACTGAAACAAGCCTGCCGGGTCTGGCCGCGCCGGTACCCTTGGGCGTATTTCCGCTGCTGGTGGGAGTCACGCGATGGCGAGGGATGCGTTCGAGCGCTGGTGCGGAGAGTCCAGTCACTACGAATGGTTGAGCGGCTACCTCGCCAACCGGGGCATGCGGGGTTCTGTACGCGCCCTCATGGCGTTCACCGCCGCCTCGTCGGCGGCGTGTCTACTTGCGTTGCTCGGCTCGGCTGGCCGGCCGACCGGAACCGTGCCCATCACGATGACCTGGCTGGCGATCGCGGGCGGGGTCGCCGGGGCTGCCTTGTGGTGTGTGCGCTGGCCGAGCCATCGTGAGTCAGTGGGTTTCGCCGCGCTCACCTGTGTGTCGATCGCGCTGGCCTCTCTGGCCTACCCGGCGCCGCTGCCCGCGGTGGTTGGGTGCACCGTCTTCGCCTTCATCGGTGCCTACATAGCGTTCTTCCACACCACGGGATTCGTCCTGTGCAACTTCGCGGTCGCTGCCGCCGTCGCGACGAGCGGCGCGGTGCGGATGGCGGCTTCCGGGGATCCCATACTCGCTGGGGTGGACTGGTGGCTCGTCATCCAGATCAACATTGCCCTGCCTCTGGCGATCCAGATTCTGGTGCGGTCTCTTGGCGCGGATCTGCTCCGAGATCCCTTGACCGGGTTGGCCAATCGCACGCTGCTCAACGACCGCCTTAATCATGCGATGCAGGTGCGCGAGCGCGACGGACTTGCGGTGGGACTGATCGCTCTTGATCTCAATGACTTCAAACTGGTGAACGACACTCTCGGGCATGCGGCGGGCGACGAGCTGTTGAACCGTACCGGCGAGCGGATCCTGGGCGGCGTACGAGCCGGTGACACCGTCGCCCGGTTGGGGGGCGACGAGTTCGCGGTGTTGATCGTCGGCAGCGTCGATCGCGCGCATCTCATAGCCCAGCGGGTGACCGAGGCGTTCGATAGACCGTTCGTAATCCACGGCCACGAGCTGCTGATGCGCCCCAGCGTCGGGTTCGCCCTCGCGGAGGCCGCGGAACTCGACGTGTCGGCCCAAGAACTACTTGGTCGGGCCGACATCGCGATGTACTCGGCGAAGCGGTCGCGGACCGGTGGAGTGCACACCTTCACCAAGGAGATGGAGTCGGCCGACTCGATCGACAAGGACCATTTCGACTGGCCCCTGTCGTTGGGTGCCGGCGGCCCGGCCGCCGTTCACCTGCTCGCTGAGCTCCGTGAGGCCGTCGACCAGTTCGAGCTCAGCCTTGTCTATCAGCCGAAGTTCGACCTGCGCACGTCCAGGATCGTGGGTGTGGAGGCGTTGTTGCGCTGGCCGCATCCCGAGCGCGGCCTGCTGGGCCCGCAGGAATTCCTGCCGCTGGTCCGCCGGCACGGCCTGATGGTCCAAGTCAACGACTTCGTCGTAAACAGGGCCCTCGACGATGCGCTGGTGTGGCATGCCGCATCCGTCGGCGTGCCGGTTGCGGTGAACCTCTTCGCGCCGACGCTGGCCAACCTCAAGCTGCCTGTTGCAATCGCGCGGGCACTGGCCGACCGGGGCCTCGGTTCGTCTGCACTGACCGTCGAGATCACCGAACACCGCTTACTCGAGAACGTGGAAAGCACCCAGGAGGTCTTGAAGCAGTTGCGCCACAACGGCATCCGGATCGCTATCGACGACTTCGGCACTGGCTACTCGACGTTGTCGTACCTGCGTGATCTGCCCATCGACGAGGTGAAACTGGACCGCAGCTTCATCACGCCGATCCTCGTCGACGAGCGTACGGGAGCGGTCGTGCGCGCCGTGGTGGATCTCGCCCATGTTCTCGGGTTGACCACCGTCGCCGAGGGGGTCGAGGACGCCGCGACCGCGGCGCGTCTGCAGGAGTACGGGTGCGATGCGGGTCAGGGCCACTTCTTCAGCCGGCCGGTGACATCCCATGAGTGCCTCGGACTGTTGATGCAGTCCGCCGCGATCGCCACTGCTCCGTCGCCACCTGCTCCGCGGAGATCTGGTTGACTTTCAGTACCCAACTCGATCGTGCGCATGAGCCTGTCCCGCTCAATACCGTTGTTCCCAACGCTCAAATGGTCACTCGAGTGAGCCATCACGTTTGACGGGTTGCGGCAGCCACTGTCCAACAGCAGGCAGAGAGCTTTGAGAACCTACACCGACATGCAGCTAGCCTATCTATCTGCTGCAGCCCTACTAATGCACTCCTCCTCCTGCCGACGACGACGCCGCCGCTGCTGCCGCGCCGCGCCGCGCCGCGCCGCGCCGCGCCGCCGCTAGTGGCAGCCTCAAGCAGCCGCGAGTTGCCGGTTCGTTGCGGTGACGCTCTAACTCGTTAGACGTGCCGGGCTGCTTCTTGGACGAGCTGCACGCGGGAGGTGATGCCGAGTTTGGTGTAGACGTGGGTGAGGTGGGTTTGCACGGTGCGTGGTGAGACGAAAAGCCTTGTGGCGATATCGTTGTTGGTCAGCCCGTCGTTGACCAGGTGCACCACGTCGCGCTCGGCCGGGGTGAGTGATCCCCAGCCTGTGGTGGGGCGTTTGCGTTGGCCGCGGCCGCGCTGGGCGTAGGCGATCGCCTCCTCGGTCGATAGTGCCGATCCTTCGGTCCAGGCTGCGTCAAAGTCCTTCTGGTCCATGGCCTCCCGCAGCGCGCTCACCGCGGCGTCATAGCCAGCTTCCCAGACCTTGAAGCGGACCGCGCCCATATGGTGCCGAATGCTGTGCGTGGCGCCGAAGAGCCGGGTGGCTTTCCTGTGACTGCCGGCGTTCACCGGCCAGAGTGCCAAGGCATTCCAGGATGTCGGGGACCAGCTGGTACGCCTCGACTTCGGCGGCAACCGCGAGTGCGTCGTGGGCGTCGCGGTCAGCCTGATCCGGCACGCCCTGCCCGATCGCTACCCGGGCCCGCGTGGTTAGCGCCCAAGCAAGCCATGCGCCAGTCGCCGTCGCAATCACGTCGTCGGCACACCGGCGGGCCGCGCGCAGATCCCCGCCCGCCAGTGCGACCTCCACTCCAATCGCCCGCCGTCCCGCCACCTGAGACAGGGAATTCAGATACGGCCTAGCCGAGGTCGCTTCCCGGGCTGCGGTCGCATCACCGGCGGCCAGGCCTGCGACGGCCAACGCGAAATAGGGGCCACCCGCTTTTAACCCACCCAGCTCGACGGCGGCCACGATAGCCGCATCGGCGGTGTCCCGGGCCGCTCCCGTGATGCCCTGAAATGCAAGAGCGACACTGAGGAAAGTGAGGCTGTCCGTTCTGATGATCTCGTCATGGGCTGATTCGGCTTCGGCCGCGACCTCGCGAAGCCGTGCGACGGCTCCCGCAAGATCACCCTGCAGAATCAGCACAAGTCCTAGGGCCATGCGGCACCGGCGGGACGTGAATCGGTCACCGATCGCCTCGGCGAGGTCGCGTCCTTCTTCGGCGGCCGCGCGCGCCGCGATCGGTTCACCCACCAGGATTGCCCCGGCCGCCTGCGAGGCGAGGATCTGGCTGAGCCGCCACTGATCGCCCGAGGCCCGGGCGGGGCCGAGCGCCTCAGCAAAGTACCCTCGGGCGATCTCGGGATTGGTGTTGGTGGTGATGGCGGCGATATAGCCGCAGGCGGTGAGCGCACGGGCCAGCAGGTCTGGATCGTCGAGTTCGCGAGCGATCACCAGGGCTTGTTGGGCCTCATCCACGCTGAAGGCGCCGACCCATAGTCGCAAGCAGGGCTCGGTCGGCGAGCGCCCGCGCCCGCACAGCGGGCGCCACCCCGAGTGGTGCGCGTCGATGTCGGCCAGCGCGGTGTCGAACCAGTTCACCCCCTTCCCGGAGCCGGCCCCTCGCCTGCCACACCGGCTGCAGCGACGAGGCCAGCGTCAACGCCAGCTCGACATCGGCGTTTTCGCGGCTCCACCCGAACGCGGCGCGTAGGTTGTCGATCTCGATGTCGGCCTGCTCGATGCGCCCCTCATAGTCACTGCCCGCCGGTGCGTCAAGCAGCGCTGCCATCGAGGTGTAGTGGTCGCGGTGGCGCGTCCGCACGGCGTCGGCCTCACCGGATTCGCCCAGCTTTTCCAGGGCGTATTGGCGCACCGTCTCCAGCAGCCGGTACCGGGTCCGGCCCCCGGTGTCGTCGGCCATCACCAGCGACTTGTCGACCAACAGGGTCAGCAGGTCCAGCACCTGGTAACGCTGCACGTCACCACCGCCGACGACCCCTTGGGCGGCGTCCAGGTCGAAGCTTCCCAAGAACACCGCCAGCCGCCGAAACAGCAGCCGTTCCGGCTCGGTCAGCAGGGCGTGGGACCAGTCCACCGAGGCGCGCAATGTCTGCTGGCGGCGCACCGCGGTGCGTGCCCCCCCGGTCAGCAGCCGGAACCGGTCATGCAGGCTGTCGAGGATCTCGGCCACCGACAGCGCCCGCACCCGCGCCGCCGCCAGCTCGATCGCGAGCGGCACCCCGTCCAGGCGCGCGCAGATCTCGCCGACCGCGGCGGCATTGTCGTCGCCGAGCGCGAAGTCCGGGCGGGCATGGCGGGCCCGGTCGGTGAACAGGTCGATGGCTTCGTCGGCCATCGACAGCGACGGCACCCGCCAACTCACCTCACCGGCCACGCCGATCGCCTCACGGCTCGTCGCGAGCACCGTCAGCCCCGGCGCGGCACTGATCACAGCGACGACCAGCTCGGCGCTGGCATCCAGCAGGTGCTCGCAGTTGTCCAGCACCACCAGCATCCGACGGTCGCGGACAAAGCGCAGCAGGGTGTCCACGGTGGAGCGGCCCGGTTGGTCAGGCAGCCCGAGTGCCCGCGCCACCGTCACCGCCACCAGGTCGGGATCGGTGATCGGCGCCAGATCCACACACCACACCCCACCGGAAAACTCGCCGGCTAGTGCGGCCGCGACCTGCATCGCCAGCCGGGTTTTGCCCACCCCACCCGCACCGGTCAACGTCACCAACCGGTTATCCGCCAACAGCTGCCGTACCTCGTTGATCTCCGCGTCGCGGCCCACGAAACTGGTGAGCTGCACCGGAAGATGCTTGGAGACAACGGCCATGGATACCCGAAGGGGCGGGAACTCGTTGACCAAATCGGGATGACACAGCTGCACCACCCGTTCAGGGCGGGGCAGATCCCGCAACGGGTGGCTGCCCAGCTCGGTCAGCCACGCACTCGCGGGAAGCCGGTCGAGGACCATGGCCTCGGTCGCACCTGACAGCACGGTCTGGCCGCCGTGGCCCAGATCGCGGAGCCGCGCCGTGCGGTTGATGGTCGGGCCGATGTAGTTGGCGTCGTCGCGCAGTTGGATCTCGCCGGTGTGCAGCCCGATCCGCAGCCGGATCGGTGCCAGCGGCGCCCGTTGCAACTCCAAGGCACAGGCCACGGCGTCGGAGGCCAGCCCGAAGGCCACCACGAAACTGTCGCCCTCACCTTGTTCGACCGGGCGCACACCGTGATGGGCGGCAAGGGTAGCGGGCAGCAACCGGTCCAGCCGCTCAACCGCGGCGGTCATTTCCTCGGGCTGGGTCTCCCACAGCCGGGTGGAGCCTTCGATGTCGGCCAAAAGCAACGTCACCGTTCCGGTCGGCAGGTCACTCACACCCAGCTCGTTCCAGTTCCCTATTGGCGTCTGTGCGCCCGGCTTGCTGTCGCTCATGGTAGTCAGCGTGCGCGCACGGCACATGCCAAAACATCAGCGCAACCGCGCAGATCGCGACTCTTCGCGGACGTACATACGACCCCCGGTCGTGCAGATCTACGCCTTCTGGCCGATGGTCTGGCGCCCAGGACCCCGCAGAGTCGACTCGTATCGACCCGAGGAGGCGAACCATGACCATCGATTCGGTGGGCACCGA
Organism: uncultured Actinomycetota bacterium; assembly: GCA_963716465.1. Taxonomy (GTDB): domain Bacteria; phylum Actinomycetota; class Actinomycetes; order Mycobacteriales; family Mycobacteriaceae; genus Mycobacterium. The sequence continues at coordinate 90,085 of CAVQTS010000024.1, read as the reverse complement.
CAGCCCCACCGGCTTTGGTGCCGGGCTGCAAGTCATCGCCGCCGCCAACCGCGACCCCGCCGTCTACGGCGAACCCGACCGCCTCGACATCACCTGGACGAACCCGCCGGCGCTGTTGAGCTTCGGCGGCGGCATTCACCACTGCCTTGGAGCACACCTCTACAGACTCGAACTCGCCGAAGCTCTCAGCGTCATCACGCGGCGCATGCCCAACCCGCACCGCGCCGGACCCGCGCCCTGGAAGCCCCTCGTCGGGATCACCGGACCAACGACCCAGCCCATCGCATTCGACGCCGGACACTGGACCTGGCTGCAGACCCGCGACAAGGGTGTTGGATAAGGCGTCTCAAACTCGGTGCATAAATGCAATCGGTACGCAACCAGCACTGCGCTTATGCAATCGAATTTGAGAACCTACACGTACCCACACCTACCGCGCCATGTTGGTGAATCGCGACAAATGCAGTTGGTGCGCAACGGTTATCGTCTTCGTGGGACCGTTGCGGTGCTTACCGAGGATCAAGTCGGCCTCGCCGCCGCGCGGGTCGTCGCGCTCGAAGGCGTCGGGCCGGTGTAGAAGGATGACCATGTCCGCATCTTGTTCCAAGCTATTATGAACTGAAATCCCCTGTGCCACAAAGTTATGCGTGCCCGGGACGGTTCCATCGTAGACATCGTGGTGACCAACGCTGTTGATCTCCATAATCTCGTCCCAGAACACGTGGTTGGTCGCGAGGTCGTGCAGATCACGGTCCTCGAGAACCATGGAGACCCGGTGCAGCCTGTCTCGGTTGGGAGCATGCTTCCACATCGTGGATCCGCAGAACTTGGTGTTCATTGCAGTCGCGAACTCGCGATGCGTCATAGCCTTGGTGGCCAAGGTATCTCGCACGCGAGTCCACACCGTCTTGGGCACGGTGTCGAGGTTTGTGTTGCGGGTGAGGCCCGCAAGCTTTGCGATTACCTCCTGGACCGTGACGTCCTTGACTCCGCTGACGCCGACGTGGCGCAGGAACCGCAACTGGTTCTCGGCACCGTAAATGCAGAGGTGCCACGAATCCCGGTACCCGGCCTTGCGGACGCGCTTGATGCGTGAGAAAACCCCCACGCGGAGCAGCAACTGGGAGACGTCGTCGATCAAGCGGCGGCTCGTCGATGCGTAATAGACCCGGCCCTGCCCGACCTTCGCATCCCACCGCACGGACCCATCGGTGGCCCACAGGTGCCGCAGGAACAGCACCACCTGGTCGTTCGGCAGCGCGAACACCTCCGTCGGCACAAATTTCTCGTAGCTGCGCTTGCCGAACAGCCCCAACCGGTCCAACCACAGCGCGATCGGATTGCGCTTGCCGTGCGTCAACCGGTACGGCGCCGGCAGCCGCAGCGTCGTCACCCGCGCCGCCGGGTAGTCGTCACGCACGGCCGTCACACCGAAATGCTTGGCCGCAGCCCCGACCGCGGCCAGGTTCTCCTCGTCGATGCTGGCGTAGCGGATGGGCTGGCGCTTCACACAGGATCCGTCGCCGATCATGTGGGCGAGCAGAATGACTTCCTCGTCGGCCATAAATTGTGTGTTGACCGGTTCCGGAACGATCCGCGGTACCGCCAGCCGATCACCGACGGCCAAGTCGCCCAATGCAGTCCAGCCGTCGAGCGTCATGAACGGGTGGTTGGCAGTCGCCTCGACCTCACGCCCGGACGCCAGCCGCAGCCGGAAGACCTCCTTGTGCCCGCTGTAGAAGACGTTAGACATCGGCCGGGCGACCATGCGCTTGCGCTCGTCGAGCGACCAGACCAGCGGCCGCTCACCGGATTGCATCAGTTCGCCCAACGTCACCTCGGCACCGTTGTCGGCGCGCAGGATTCGCGTCGATGCGGTGAGGCAGCCCGACTCACGTAGGTCCGACACCATGGGCTTCTTGTCGGTGCGCTGCTCCGGGCCGCGGTTGAGCTGGCTGATCGCCACCACCGGAACCTCGAGTTCCTTAGCCATCAGCTTGAGGCTGCGGGAGAACTCCGACACTTCCTGCTGGCGGGACTCGAACTTCTTGCCCGAGGTCATCAGCTGCATGTAGTCGACAACGATCAGTCGCAGATCCGCTTTCTGGCTGAGCCGTCGCGCTTTGGCCCGGATCTCCATCATCGTCAGGTTCGGCGAGTCATCGATGAACAGCGGTGCCTCGCTGATCTCGCTCATCCGCCGGGCCAGCCGCGTCCAGTCGTCGTCGCTCATCCGTCCCGAGCGCATATCGGCGAGCTTGATCTTCGCCTCGGCCGACAAGAGCCGCATGACGATCTCGGACTTGCTCATCTCGAGGGAGAAGATGACGCTCGCCATCCGGTGCTTGATGGAGCAGGACCGCATAAAATCCAGTCCAAGCGTCGACTTGCCCACACCCGGCCGAGCCGCGACGATGATCATCTGACCCGGATGCAACCCGTTGGTCACCTCGTCGAGTTCGGTGAAACCGGTCGGCACGCCGCGCGAGAGGCCACCACTGGAGGCGATGGAGTCGATCTCGTCCATCGTCGGCTGCAGCAGCTGTTCGAGCGGGACGAAATCCTCGGAGGTGCTGCGCCGCTCGGTGACGTCGTAGATCTCGGCCTGCGCGCGGTCGACGACCTCGTTGACGTCGGCGCCCTCCGCCCCGGCGTAGCCGTACTGGACTATCCGCGTACCGGCCTCCACGAGCCGCCGCAGCAGCGCTTTCTCGGCGACGATCTCGGCGTAGTAGCCGGCGTTGGCCGCGGTCGGCACGGTGGAGATGAGGGTGTGTACATAGGGGGCACCGCCGATGCGGCGCAGCAACCCGCGGCGGTCGAGTTCGGCGGCGACGGTGACCGCGTCGGCGGGCTCGCCACGACCGTAGAGGTCCAGGATGGCGTCGTAGACGTTCTGGTGCGCGGGCCGGTAGAAGTCCCCGGGTCGCAGCTTCTCCAGCACGTCGGCGATGGCGTCCTTGCTCAGCAGCATCCCACCCAGCACCGACTGCTCAGCGGCAAGATCCTGCGGCGGCTGCCGACCGAAATCCTCGCTGGGCGGGGACGAATCCATCCCGGGCTGACCCAAATCGTCAACGACCGCCATACAGTGACCCCCACCTCCTCTGACCGGCCGAACGCATGTTCGACTTGCTGCTCAGATATCTACTCCATGGCACTGACAACACATGCCGACAAGGGTTGGATCTGCACCGCCGAGGCTTCACGCTAGACGTTGCTGGGGGCGCTGCAACCCCAGCCTGTTCATCAACCTGTTAGTGGCTTGTGCATAGCTGGGGACACCGGTGTTGAGGGGTTGGGGAGAACCTGTGGATCAGTGTGTATTTATCGCCGATTTGCCCAGCTGAGCGCACAGTAGTCCCACTTATGTGTTGTGGATGGTAAGTCGTACGGCGTGTCGCCCCGGGTTGCGATCTCGGGCGTGTTGTGTTGCCGGACCTTATGCACCAGGTTAACGGCTGGTTAGATTAGCTGTCACAGACCCACGGCGGAGAGTTCGCCAGAAATACAGCAATTCCCCGGGGGCAGCCGTGCGGGGCCGCCACCCGGGGAATGTGACGCTGACGGCTAACTCTGGCCGACGACGTCCAGTGTGACGTCGACGTTCACCTCGGGGTGAAGGTGCACCCCGACGGTGTGAGTGCCGGTCGCCTTGATGTGCGCCTTGGGCAGATGCACGGTGCGCTTGTCCAGGCTCGGGCCGCCGGCCTTCTTGATCGCCGCGACGATGTCACTGACGGTGACCGAACCGAACAACTTGCCTGAGTCGCCAGCCGTCTTCACCGGCAGCGTGATGGGGCCGAGTCCGGTGATGGCCGCCTTGATCTCGTCGGCGTGCTCGCGGTCGCGCACGGTCTTGACTTCCTGCGCGCGACGGATGTCGTCGGCCTGCTTCTGGGCGCCACGGCTGGCCACGATGGCCAAGCCACGCGGCAGCAAGTAGTTGCGGCCGTATCCGTCCTTGACCTCGACGGCGTCACCGGCCACGCCGAGGTGGTCGACCTCGGCAGTCAGGATGAGCTTCATTGTCGTTACTTCCTTGTCTATCGGGCCGACGAGGTGAACGGCAGCAGAGCAACCTCGCGCGCGTTCTTGACGGCGATCGCGATGTCACGCTGATGCTGCACACAGTTACCGGTCACCCGACGGGCGCGGATCTTGCCGCGCTCGCTGATGTAGGTGCGCAGGAGCGCGGTGTCCTTGTAATCGATGTTCTGCCCCTTCTTCGAGCAGAACACGCACTTGCGGGTCTTGACCGGCTTTTCCGGTGCAGGACGCCGTTTGGTGGATTTGGCCATGTGTCAATCTCTTTCGTTCTGAAGATGAGCGCGCTCGGCGCGCTGAAGGTATTCGTGTGTCAGAAAGGCGGTTCGTCGTCGCTGCCGCCGAACGAGCCCGAGGCGGGGGCGCTGCCCCACGGGTCGTCGTTCGTCGCGGTGGCCGCCGGCCGAGAGCCGCCGCCACCAGCAGCGGCACCGCCGCCACCACCGCCGCCGCCGCCGAAGCCACCACCACCGCCGCCGCCGCGCGAGGCCTTGTTGACCTTGGCGGTGGCGTAGCGCAGGGACGGGCCGATCTCGTCGACCTCGACCTCGAACACGGTGCGCTTCTCGCCCTCGCGGGTTTCGAAGGACCGCTGCTTGAGCCGGCCGGTCACGATGACGCGCGAGCCCCGGGTGAGGCTCTCGGCCACGTTCTCGGCGGCCTCACGCCAGATGTTGCAGCGCAGGAACAGCGCTTCGCCGTCCTTCCACTCACTGCTCTGGCGGTCGAAGATCCGCGGCGTGGACGCCACCGTGAAGTTGGCGACGGCCGCCCCCGAGGGGGTGAACCGCAGTTCGGGGTCGGCGGTCAGGTTTCCGACGACGGTAATGGTCGTGTCACCGGCCACAAGGTCCTCCTGGCATAGGCGGATGGATTCACCGCGAGCCTACGTAACTGGTACGACGCGCGGCGACGTTCTCCACTGGGCGACTAGTGCTTAGCCGAGTCCGGACAGGACTCAGTGTTTATCTGTCCGCATCACCTTGGTCCGCAGCACGGACTCGTTCAGGTTCAGCTGGCGGTCGAGCTCTGACACGGTGGCCGGCTCGGCCTTGACGTCGACGATGGCGTAGATGCCCTCGCCGTGCTTGGCGATCTCGTAGGCGAGCCGCCGACGGCCCCAGATGTCGACCTTGTCGACACTGCCGCCGTCCTTGCGGATGACGTTCAGGAACGTCTCCAGGGACGGAGCCACGGTGCGCTCGTCAAGAGTGGGGTCAAGGATGACCATGATTTCGTATGGACGCATGGGAACCTCATCACCTCCTATGGTCGTAACGGCCACGGTCGATCCGTGGCAGGAGAGTCGCCTGCGTCGGCAACCGGCCCAGGTTACATGAACACCATCTGATCAGCGAAATCAGCTTCGCTGCTCGTAGTACTGCCTAGCCCGTTCCCTGATTGCCTCCGACGCTTTGGCCACCGCGCCGGCGTCGAACGGCGGCTGGGGGTCGTACTCGATCATCAGCTGCGCGGCCTGAGCGGCTTCGCGGTCGTACAGCAGCTCGACCAGCCGCAACGCCATGTCGATCCCGCTGGACACCCCCGCCGCGGTGATGATCCGCTGCGGTAGATGCTCGACTACCCGTTGCGGTACGTACACCGCTCCGAGGGACTCCAGCAGTTCGGTGGCGCGCCAGTGGGTGCCCGCGGTCAGCCCGGTGAGCAGGCCGGCGGCGGCGAGCACCAGGCTGCCGGTGCACACCGAGGTGGTGAACCGGGTGTGGCGGTGCACCTGGCGCACCCAGTCCAGAACGGACTCGTCGGTGATCAGCGTCCGGGTGCCGATGCCGCCCGGGAACACCAGTACGTCCGGTTCGGTGACCTCGTCGAAGGTCGCGTCACACGTCAGCCCGAGCATGCCGTTGTCGCTGCGCACCTCTCCTCGCTGCGTCCCGACGAAGACGATGTCGATCGACGGCACCCGCTGCAGGACCTCGTAGGGCCCGATCGCATCCAGTGCGGTGTTATGCGGGAACAGTGCTATCGCGACCTGCATCCGGTGTCCCTTCCATCTCGGGCTCTTCGGCGCGCGGTCCGCGCGGACGCAGCCAACGCGGCAACCGGGCCGGGAATGCGTCGGGCGCACGGTCGAACACCCCGCCGGCCGGATCGTCGACGCGTCCGCCGTCGCGGACCAGATCCATTGTGGGCCGGTAGATCTGGCGGATTACCAGGGCCATCAGCCCCACCACGGCGAGGTCGCGCACCAGCACGGTCCCGGTGAACCACTGCTCGGGCAGGCCTTTGTTACCCTCCCCGTACAGGTAGAACATCCGGGGCACCCACACCAGCATGTCAATGGTCATCCACGTCAACAGGATTCGGCGGTGCGGCAAGGCGAGTACCGCCAGCGGTACCAACCACACCGAGAACTGCGGGCTCCACACCTTGTTCACCAACAGGAACGCGGCCACGGTCAGGAACGCCAGCTGCGCCACCCGCGGCCGCTGAGGAGCGGTCAGCGCGATGTAAGCGATTGCCGCACAACACAGCAGGAACAGCACGGCGACGACGATGTTCAGGACCACCGGAGGCTCCCAGAAACCCAGTCCCGGGTCGAAGCCGTCCCAGCCGGTCAACGACTTCACCACGTTGTAGAGCGAGTCCATGTCGTCGCCGCGACGGGAGTTGAGCCGGAAGAACTCCGACCAACCGCGCGGGAACAGCACCATCACCGGCAGGTTCACCAGGAACCACGTCCCGACCGCCGCCACCACCGTCCGCGCCGCGTCGGCCATCCGGTCGGTACGGATCGCCAGCACCACCAACGGCAACAACAGCAGCGCCGGATACAGCTTGGCGGACACGCCCAGCCCGATCAGGATTCCGGCCAGCACCGGTCTTCGCCGGGCCCAAGCCAGCAACCCACCGACAGCCAAAGCCGTTGCCAGCGCGTCGAAATTGGTGAAGGCCTGGAACACCAGCACTGGCGAAGCCGCCACCAGTGCGGCGTCCCACACCCGCCGTCCCGACAGCCACGATGACGCCCACACCGTCGCCAGCCAGGCCAGCGCAAGACCGACCGCCGCGAAGTTGAAGAACATCACCACCTCGGCGATGATCGGCAGCGACAGCATCTTGGCGACGGCCGTGTAGGTCTTGGCCAACGCCATCGACACGTACTGGTACACCCCGGTCAGGACCGGATACTCCATGTAGCGCACCGCGGGCTTGCCGTCATAACGGGTTTGCGGCCGGCCGCTGGAGTCGGTCTCTATCCAGCTGGACTTGTACGGAAACCTGCCCTGGCTCAACAACTCTGCGCCATACAGCGGCACGGTGTCGGAGTAGCACAGCTCGTAGTAGGCGCGCTGGTTCTGCCAGTTGGCCACTCGCTTGTCGGGCGGCCCGGTGCCGACGGTCTGCAGGCACGGCGCTTTCGTCGACCAGCCCAGCGCCAGCACCACCAGCGCCATCATGAACATGATTCGCAGCGGGGTGAACACCCGGGTTCGGCCGATCAGGGCGTGCCGGCCGACCGGTCCGCCGACGACATCGGACAGCGCGGCTCCGAGAGTGTCTGTGCGACTGGGAAAGTCGCGATCGTCCGCGCTGCGCAAATCAGCGGCCAGCGGCAGCGGCGACACCGTGGTGCGCCCTTCGCCAACACCGCCGTCGATCACGGCGGCGGAGGCGGAGGCGGAACGGCCGCGTTCGGGTCACCGCCCGGTGGCGGAGCCACTGGCGAGTCGCCGCCCGGCGGGGGCGGTGGAGGTGCCTGACCCGGCGGCGGGTTGGTGATCGTCGTCGGCGGGCCGAGCGGAATCGTGATGCCCGGCGCCACTTCGATACTGGGCTGGACCACCGTCTCGCTCGGCGGGGCATCGCTCGGCGGAGGCGCGGGCGGGGGCGGCGGCGCCGCCGGCACACCGGCGTACCCGCCGACTTCGGCGGGCTTGGGGAACGACTCGATGTCGGTGCCCTTGAGCGCGCCGTCCATCGTGCCCTTCCAGATGTCGGAGGGAATGCCCGACCCGTAGACCTGGCCACCCCATTTGTTCACCAAAGGCTTTGTGCCGTCCACGGTGCCGACCCAGACCGCGGTTGACAGCGACGGGGTGAAGCCGACCATCCAGGCGTCCCGGTTGGCGCCGGTGTCCCCGAGCTGGTTGGTGCCAGTCTTGGCCGCCGAGGGCCGCCCGTTGGCCAGATTGTGGCCGTTGGACCAGCCGGCGATCGGTTGCATGGCGGCGGTGACGTTGTCGGCGACGGCCTTCTCGATGCGCCTCTCACCGCTGTTGTCCTGCTGGGAGGCGTCGAAGAGGACCTCGCCTCGGGCGTTGACGACCTTCTCCACGAAGTGCGGCTTGTGGTAGGTGCCGGAGTCCGCGATCGTCGCGTAGGCGGAAGCCATGTCGATCACCCGGGTCTGGTACTGCCCGAGCACGACGCCGTTGTTGGGCGGGCCGCCCTGGCCGTCCTCCGAAAGGGTGTGCTCGACGCCGGGAAAGCTGGTCGCCACACCGGCGCGGTGGGCGGCGTCGGCCACGTCGGCCGGACCGTTCTTGAGCTTGAGCATCAGGCGGTAATAGCTGGTGTTAAGCGACCGCTTGAGCGCCTCGGCGATGTTGCAGACGCCGCAACCCTCACCCTCGACGTTGGTGATCGTGACGCCGTTCATGGTCACCGGCGAGCTGTCCACCTGGTAGCCCAGCCCCATGCCCTGCTCGAGGGCCGCCACCAACGCGAAGACCTTGAACGACGATCCCGTCGGCAGGCCGGCCTGGGCGAAGTCGTAGCCCTGGGCATCCGAGCCGCCGTAGTACGCCTTGACCGCACCGGTGCGTGGATCGATGGACACCACCGCAGCACGCATATCGGGCATCTGGCCGTCGAGGTACTTCGATACCGAGTCCTCGGCGGCCTTCTGCGCCTGGGGGTCGATGGTCGTGGTGATCTGCAGGCCCTGGGTGTTCAGCGTCTGCTGGTCGATGTTGAACAGGTCGAGCAGCTCTTTGGTGACCTGGCGTTCGATCAGCCCGTTGGGGCCAGTCGTGACGTTCTCCGAGCTGGCCTGATCCGGCGGGACCGTGTCCGGGAAGACCTGCTGGTCGCGTTCGTCCTTGGGCAGCGCGCCCATCGACACCATGCCGTCGAGCACCCAGTTCCAGCGTTTGGCAGCACCGTCGGGATCGACCGCGGGGTCAAGCGTCGAGGGTCGCTGGATCAGCGCCGCCAGCAGCGCGCCCTCGGCCACCGTGAGTTGGTCGACCGGTTTGTTGAAGTAGGCCTTGGAGGCAGCCGAGATGCCGTAGGCGCCGCGCCCGAAGTAGATGATGTTCAGGTAGGCCTGCAGCACTTGGTCTTTGGACCACTCCCGCGACATCTTGGTGGAGATGACGAGTTCCTTGGCCTTGCGGACCAGGCCGCCGAGGCCGGAACGCGCATCGCCGACGAGCGCGTTCTTGACGTACTGCTGGGTGATCGTCGAGCCGCCCTGCAGGTCGCCGCCGAACAGGTTGTTCTTGATCGCGCGGGCGAACCCCGACAGCGAGAAGCCGGGGTTGGTGTAGAAGTCGCGGTCCTCGGCGGCCATCACGGCGTTGCGGACGTGCACGGGCACCTGGTCGATGTTGACGTCGACCCGGTTGCCTTCGGGTGGAACGATTTTCGCCAGCTCCGAGCCATCGCTGGCCAGGATGGTCGACACCTGGTTGGTGCGGATGTCGCCGGGCTGCGGCACATCGACGATCAGATAAGCCATGCCGAAGGTGAGCGCCGGCAGCACCAGAAGGACGACCGCCGCCAGGTAGAGCGAGCGGCGCACCCACTTCCAGGAGATCTGCTGAGAGAAGCTCGGCTTGGGCGGCGGCGGGGTGCCACCCGATCCCCCACCCGTCGTCGGCGGTGGTGGCGGCGGCTTCGCGGGTGGTGTTCCGTCCAGCGCCGCCTTGACGAGGTCGATCGGGTCGCGCGGCAATGGCGCGGTGTCGTCGCGCACCGGTTCGATCAGCGTGGTCAGCCGGTCGTCCGGCGGAACCTGCCGGCGCGGCGGCGTCAGCGCGGACGCCGACTCCGTCGCCGCCCGTGCGCCTGAACCGTCGGAAACCGGAATCTTCGTCGTCGGACTTTCGGCGCTGTGCCGCGGTCCGCCGGACACGCCATCGCCCCCTGAACCCGCGCGGGCTTCGGTGGCTGGCCGGTCCTGACGCCCTTCGCTATTCACTGGCCGTACGCGCGCCGGAGCGCGCCGTCTGGGTGCCGCGCCGGCCACGCCCGTTGGTGGGCTTGGGTGCTCCGAGCACATACGACTTGACCAAGTGATTCCACTCGCAGGTCCGGCATACCTCCACCACGTGTACAGAGAACTCGTCGAACCGGGTTGCCAGCAGCACCAGTTCCTCGGCGCTGCGCGCCGAGCCTGACACCGCACCCAGATGATCGCCGAACACCCACGACACCAGGGTCAGGGGTTCCTTGCGGCAGATCGGGCAGGGCACCGTACTGGTCTTCCCGTGAAACTTCGCCGCGCGCAGCAGGTAGGGGTTGGCGTCGCACACCTCGGTGACCCCGGTGCGGCCGGAATAGACCTCGGCCAGCAGAGAACGTCGCCGGAGGGCGTAGTCCACCACCTGTCGCTGCAGTCGCACGGAGACCAGAGTACGTCGGCCGACTGAGCACCGGCGCGCAACCGGTCCCACGGGTCGGGCGGGTTGCCCGTCTGTTCTGCGGTCTTGGTGCCCGAACTCCGTCGAGCGCGGCCGCGACGAGACCGCACCCGGGACGTTGACGGCAGCGTCTGATCCAGCTCGGCGCAGGACAGGCCCCCTGCGTGACCTCGAGTTGGCGCAAAATATATCGGCCCGATACAATCGCGGGACGTGTCGAAGCACCGTAACGGTTGAGCAAAGGAGGTGACCCGATGCTGGAGCTTGCCATCCTGGGTCTTCTCCTTGAGTCGCCCATGCACGGCTATGAGCTGCGCAAACGACTGACCGGGCTGCTCGGGGCGTTCCGTGCCTTCTCCTACGGCTCGCTGTACCCGGCCCTGCGCCGGATGCAGGCCGACGGTTTGATCGCCGAGGACGCCGCACCCGCCGGAACCCCGGTGCTACGCCGCGCACGGCGGGTTTATCAGCTGACCGACTCCGGTCGTCAGCGGTTCTCCGAACTCGTCGCGGACACCGGTCCGCAGAACTACACCGACGACGGCTTCGGTGTGCACCTGGCCTTCTTCAACCGCACGCCGGCCGAGGCGCGGATGCGCATTCTCGAAGGCCGCCGGCGGCAGGTGGAGGAGCGCCGCGAGGGCCTGCGCGAAGCAGTTGCACGGGCCAGCAACTCGTTCGACCGATACACCCGACAACTGCATCAGCTGGGTTTGGAGTCCAGCGAGCGGGAAGTCAAGTGGCTCAACGAGCTGATCGCCGCCGAGCGGGTCGCGCAGACCCACCCGGACCAGGCGTGACGCCTCAGAACCTGACCAGCAGCAAGTAGAAGTAGACCGAAGGAGAACGTCCATGACTGAGCACAACGCGCCCGGAGCGTCGACCGATGTGCGGGTCGCCATTGTCGGCGTCGGCAACTGCGCGTCGTCGCTCGTCCAGGGCGTCCAGTACTACAAGGATGCCGACCCGAACGCGTCGGTCCCCGGTCTGATGCACGTCAAGCTCGGGCCGTACCACGTGCGCGACGTGAAGTTCGTCGCCGCGTTCGACGTCGACGCCAAGAAGGTCGGCTTCGACCTGTCCGAGGCGATCTACGCGTCGGAGAACAACACCATCAAGATCGCCGACGTGCCGCCGACCGACGTCGTGGTGCAGCGCGGCCCGACCCTCGACGGCATCGGCAAGTACTACGCCGAGACCATCGAGCTGTCCGACGACCAGCCGGTCGACGTGGTCAAGATCCTCAAGGACAACAAGGTCGACGTGATGGTGTCCTACCTGCCGGTGGGCTCGGAGCAGGCCGACAAGTTCTACGCCCAGTGCGCGATCGACGCGGGCGTGGCCTTCGTCAACGCGCTTCCGGTGTTCATCGCCTCCGACCCGGTGTGGGCCAAGAAGTTCGAGGATGCCGGTGTACCGATCGTCGGCGACGACATCAAGAGCCAGGTCGGCGCGACCATCACGCACCGCGTGATGGCCAAGCTGTTCGAGGACCGCGGCGTCACGCTCGACCGCACCTACCAGCTGAACGTCGGCGGCAACATGGACTTCAAGAACATGCTCGAGCGTGAGCGCCTGGAGTCCAAGAAGGTCTCCAAGACCCAGGCCGTGACGTCCAACCTGACCGGTTCGCTGGCCGGCAAGATCGACGACAAGAACGTCCACATCGGCCCGTCGGACCACGTCGCGTGGCTCGACGATCGCAAGTGGGCCTACGTGCGCCTGGAAGGCCGCGCCTTCGGCGACGTGCCGCTGAACCTGGAGTACAAGCTCGAGGTGTGGGACTCGCCGAACTCGGCGGGCATCATCATCGACGCGGTGCGCGCAGCCAAGATCGCCAAGGACCGTGGCATCGGTGGCCCGATCATCCCGGCCTCGGCCTACCTGATGAAGAGCCCGCCCAAGCAGCTGGCCGACGACGTCGCCCGCGCACAGCTCGAAGAGTTCATCGCCGGCAGCTAGAACCCCTTTTCGCCGAGACTGCGGTCAGATCGGATCTCCTACCGGAGTCGCGATCTGGCCGCAGTTTCGCGTTAGATGAAGACGTGATCTCCGATGACGAATTGATCGGACTCGACGAGTTCGCACTGCTACCCGAGAACGCCGCGCAAGCCGGTGTCAGTACACCGCTGCCCAGTGTTGCGCGCATCGAGCGCGGCCCGATCAGCGCGCTGCGCTGGGGCGCGACCAATTCACCGCACCGCGGTGGCGAACCGGTGCGGGTGGTGTTCCTGCACGGCGGCGGACAGAACGCCCACACCTGGGACACCGTCATTCTCGGCTTGGGTGAGCCGGCGCTGGCCATCGACCTGCCCGGCCACGGCCGCTCCGCCTGGCGCGAGGACGGCGACTACGGACCGAAGCTGAACGCCGTCGCCATCGAACCGGTGGTGCGCGAACTCGCCCCCGACGCCGATCTGGTCGTCGGCATGTCGCTGGGCGGCCTCACCGCGATGCGGCTGGCCGTGAGCGCACCGGAGTTGGTCCGCAAGCTGGTGATGGTGGACGTCACCCCGTCGGCCCCGGAGCGCCACGAGCAGATGACCAAGGCCCAGATGGGCACCGTGGCACTCGTCCAGGGTGACCGCACCTTCGCCAACTTCGCCGACATGCTCGACGTCACCGTTGCGGCCGCACCCCATCGCGATCGAGAGTCGTTGCGGCGCGGCGTGTTCCACAACTCCAAGCAGCTCGACGACGGCAGCTGGACATGGCGCTACGACTCCTTCCGCAAGGGCGAGGGCTTCGAAGGCCTGTGGGACGACGCCCCCCGGCTGACGGTCCCGACCACCCTGGTGCGCGGTGCCAAATCGTTCTTCGTCAATGACGACGACGCCGACGAATTCGCCCGCACCGCACCGGGATTCCAGGCCGTACACATCGTGGCGGACTCCGGTCACTCAGTCCAGGGCGACCAGCCGCGTGCACTGGTTCAGATCCTGCGGGACGTGCTCGACGGCCAGCGAGTCGGGGGCATAACGTAAGGGGCATGACCTTCCCCCTGAAAATCGGTGTCCAACTCCAGCCTCAGCATTCCGACGACTACGCCCAGATTCGCGACGCGGTCCGCCGGTGCGAGGACATCGGTGTCGACGTCGTCTTCAACTGGGACCACTTCTTCCCGCTCTACGGCGACCCCGAGGGCGCCCACTACGAGTGCTGGACCATGCTCGGTGCCTGGGCCGAGCAGACCTCACGCGTCCAGATCGGCGCGCTGGTCACCTGCAACTCCTACCGCAACCCCGAACTTCTGGCCGACATGGCCCGCACCGTCGACCACATCTCCGGCGGCCGGCTGATCCTGGGCATCGGCTCGGGCTGGAAGCAGAAGGACTATGACGAGTACGGCTACGAGTTCGGCACCGTCGGCAGCCGCCTCGCCGACCTCGCCGAGGCGCTGCCGCGGATCAAGTCCCGGCTGGCCAAGCTGAACCCGGCACCGACGCGCGACATCCCGATCCTGATCGGCGGCCAGGGCGAGCGCAAGACGCTTCGGCTGGTCGCCGAGCACGCCGACCAGTGGCACAGCTTCACCAACGCCGACACCTACCCGGGCAAGGCACAGGCGCTGGCCGACCATTGCACGGCGGTCGGTCGGGACCCGGGCAGCATCGAGCGCTCGTCGGGAGTCGAGGGCCGCGACGCCGAGAGCCTGGCCGCCAACGCCGAGGCGCTGGCCGCTCTCGGCGTGACGTTGATGACCGTCGGCTGCGACGGACCCGACTACAACCTGGGCCCCGCCGAATCGCTGGTCCGCTGGCGCGACAGCCGCTAGCTCAGCAAGGCTCGAACTCCAGCGGCAGCGACTGCAGGCCCAAAGTGCCTGCGGGCCAAAGGGTGTGCGCCTCGCCGGCCAGCCGGTAATCCGGGATGCGGGCGTGGAACTCCTCGATGGTCAGCCGCAGCTCCCGGCGGGCCAGGTGCGAGCCGAGGCAGCGGTGGATTCCGCCGCCGAACCCGAGATGGGTGGGCTTGGCAGTCAAGTTCATCTCGTGCGGTGCATCGGCGGCGGCGGGCACTTCGCGGTTGGCCGTGCCGAGCATCAGCATCACCGCCGAACGTGCCGGGATGGTGACGCCTTCGACCTCGACGTCGCATGTGGTGAGCCGCGGCACGCCCGGAACCGGGCCGTCGAGACGCAGCACCTCTTCGACGAACGGGCCGATCAGCGCCGGGTCGGCGATCAACCGGTGCCGCAGTTCGGGATCGGTGGCCAGGTTCAGCAGCGAGTAGCCGATCGCTCCGGTGACCGTGTCCAGCCCGGCCAGCACGACCAGGAAGCACAAGCCCAGGATCTCGGCGTCGGTCCAGGCGTCGTCTCCCTCGAGAGCCAGGATCGAGCTGAGCATGTCGTTGCCGGGGTGGCTGCGCTTGTCCTCGAGCTGCTCGGCGAGGAAGCCGAAAAGTGCAATGCTGCAGTCGATCACACGCTGCGGCGGCTCCTGACCCAGGTTCGTGACGTTGGCGTCCTTGATGATGCCGGTGGCCCAGTCCAGGAATTGCGGCAGGTGCTCGGGCGGCAGCCCGAACAAGGTCAGGATCGCCTGGGTGGGGAACTTGTACGACAGATCCGTGACGACGTCGCAACGGCCGAGGGGGGCGAAAGCGTCGATGTGCGAACGGACCTGGGCGCGCAGGTCGGGTTCCATCGCGTCGATGCGCTTCGGCCCGAACATCGGGTCGAGCACCCGCCGGTAGTCCGCGTGCTTGGGGGGATCGACCGCCAGCGGGATCATCTGGATGGCGTTGGCCACCATGTCGAACGCCTTGGCCGAGGAGAACAGGTCGGGGTTTTTCTGCGCGAAGCGCACGCCCTCATAACTGGTTATGAGCCAGGTGCTGCCCACCCGGTACACCGGGCCCGGCCGGCGGAGGTACTCCATGGCGGCGGTCCGGTTGCCTTCCAATGGTGCGGCCGCGTAAAAGTCGTCGGGCAACTCCGTCGTCGTCATGTCCGGAGCCTAACGAGACTGGCAGTCTTGTTTCCTGAGATTGCCGGAATCCCCTTTTCGACCTGCCGCGGACCCGGCAGGATTGGGGTCGCTGCGTCCCGTTGCCCGCCTGGGGCGCGACCGAAGGAATCAATGCCCAAACGCTATGGCGTCAAGGAAAAAGACCAGGTCGTCGCGCACATTCTCGACATGCTCCTCAGTGGTCGGCTGCGCTCAGGTGACCGCGTTGACCGCAACGAGATCACGGTCGCCCTGGGGCTGAGTCGCGTGCCGGTGCAGGAGGCGCTGGTCCAGTTGGAACACGACGGCATCCTCGTCACGCAATATCACCGCGGCGCCTTCGTGCAGCGGTTCGACGCCGACGTGCTGCGTGAGCACCATGAAGTTCACGCCTTGCTGGTCGGTGCGGCGTTCGCGCGCGCGGCGGCGGATCGGCGCCCCGCGATCCTCGAGCTGCTCGACGACACGGTTCAGGCTGTGCGGGACTCCCCCAGCCAGATCGCTTTCCTGGCGAATATCGACCGGTACCGCGGGATCCTGGTCGACACCTACGCCGGCCCGCGTCTGCAAGCCGCGATCAAGGCCTCTCGCAGTTTCATGCCGGGCGAGTTCTGGCTCACCTATCCGCACGCCAGGGAGGTGCTGCAGCCATTCGTCGAGGACCAGATCGCCGCCGTCCGGGCAGGCCAGCCGGACAGGGCCCGGAGAACAACACTGGATTGTCTCGACGCGATGGCCGACCACTTCATCGAGGATTTGTACAAGCGAGGCGTTTTCACCGATTTGGACTCCCCGTGATCCCAAGCGTGCCATTCACCGGCTCGGCCAACTACGTTTCCTCTGATGACCGCTAACTGTCGTCGGCTGGTGGCTGTGCTGATCGTGCTGCTGCTGACGGTCAGCCTGGCACCGATGGCGCCGGCCGGCGCCGACCAGTGCTCCCCACCCGGCGAGCAGGCCGCCAGCGCGCTGCCCACCAATCTCGCCGCCGCCGCCAAAGGCCCCGCCGAGGACAAGTACACGACCGCCGACACCGAGCCGCTGAGCGCGGTCAACCTCGACGCCCTTCGACTGTCCACCCCGGGCACGCTGACCGTGGGCACACTGTCGGACGCGCCGCCGAGCATCTGCATCAACTCACAGGGGCAGTTCACCGGGTTCGACAACGAACTGCTGCGGGCGATCGCCGACAAGCTGGGCCTGAAGATCAACTTCGTCGGCACGGACTTCTCCGGCCTGCTCGCGCAGGTGGCCGCTCGCCGATTCGACGTCGGCTCGTCGTCGATCACCACCACCGACGCTCGGCGCCGCACCGTCGGCTTCACCAACGGCTACGACTTCGGCTACTTCTCCCTCGTCGTGCCGTCCGGCTCACCGATCACCGGCTTCGACAAACTCGGGCCCGGACAGCGGATCGGCGTCGTGCAGGGCACGGTGCAGGAGTCCTACGTCATCGACACGCTGCACCTGGAGCCGGTGAAGTTCCCCGACTACAACACCGTCTACGCCAGCTTGAAGACCCGGCAGATCGACGCATGGGTGGCGCCCTCGCAGCAGGCACAGGGCACCGTGCGCCCCGGTGACCCCGCGGTAATCGTCGAAAACACCTTCAGCTTGGACAATTTCGTGGCCTACGCCGTCGCCAACGAGAATCGGCCGCTGATCGACGCCCTCAATGCCGGCCTCGACGCCGTCATCTCCGACGGCACCTGGTCGCGGCTGTACACCGAGTGGGTGCCGCGCGCATTGCCCCCGGGATGGAAGCCGGGATCGAAGGCCGCACCGCTGCCGCAGCTGCCCGACTTCGCCGCGATCGCCGCCGCCCGTCAGAAGCCGGCGGCCGGCACCGGCACGGTGGCCACCAAGTCGGTGCTGACCCAGCTGCGCGAGTCGTTTCTGGACTGGGGTCTTTACAAGAAGGCCATTCCCGACCTCGTACGCACCGGCCTGCCGAACACGTTGATCCTGACGATCAGCGCCAGCGTCATCGGTCTGCTGCTGGGCATGGTGCTCGCCGTCGCGGGCATCTCGCGCTCCCCGTGGCTGCGGCTACCGGCACGGATCTACACCGACATCTTCCGAGGACTGCCCGAGGTCGTCATCATCCTTCTGATCGGTCTGGGGGTCGGACCGATTGTCGGCGGGCTGACCGGTAACGATCCCTACCCACTGGGCATCGCCGCCCTGGGCTTGATGGCGGCGGCCTACATCGGCGAGATCTTCCGCTCCGGCATCCAGAGTGTGGAAGCCGGACAGCTGGAAGCCTCTCGCGCACTGGGTTTCAGCTACTCCTCCTCGATGCGGCTGATCGTGGTGCCGCAGGGCATCCGGCGGGTGCTGCCGGCTCTGGTCAACCAGTTCATCTCGCTGCTGAAAGCCTCCTCGCTGGTGTACTTCCTGGGACTGGTGGCCAGCCAGCGCGAGTTGTTCCAGGTGGGCCGCGACCTCAACGCGCAGACCGGCAATCTCTCACCGCTGGTGGCGGCAGGCCTGTT
Source organism: uncultured Actinomycetota bacterium (assembly GCA_963716465.1). Classification (GTDB taxonomy): domain Bacteria; phylum Actinomycetota; class Actinomycetes; order Mycobacteriales; family Mycobacteriaceae; genus Mycobacterium. The sequence continues at coordinate 71,980 of CAVQTS010000024.1, read as the reverse complement.
CTATCTGCTGCTGACGGTTCCGCTGACCCATCTGGTGAACTACATCGACGCGCGGCTGCGTCGCGGGCGGCCCCCGTCCGACGAGGACACCTTGGACCCGAACACCTCGAGCCAGGAGATGGTGTGATGGCCGCGATCACCCGCTCGGAGCCAGTCTCGCTGGCCGCCAACGACATTCACCTCGCCTTCGGAAACAACGCGGTCCTGCGCGGCGTCGACGTGGACGTGCCCGCCGGCACGACGGCGGCGATCATCGGCCCGTCCGGGTCGGGCAAGTCGACTCTGCTGCGCACGCTGAACCGGCTCTACGAACCCGATCGCGGCGACATCCTGCTCGACGGGCGATCGGTGCTGCACGACGACCCGGACAAGCTACGTCAGCGGATCGGCATGGTATTCCAGCAGTTCAACCTCTTCCCACACCGCTCGGTGCTCGACAACGTCGCGCTCGCGCCGCGCAAGCTGAAGAGGCTGTCCGGCGAGGAAGCCCGCGAGCTGGCCCTGGCTCAGCTGGACCGGGTGGGCCTGAAGCACAAGGCCGGGGTGCGGCCCGCCACCTTGTCCGGCGGCCAGCAGCAGCGTGTGGCGATCGCGCGGGCACTGGCGATGGCACCGCAGGTGATGTTCTTCGACGAGGCGACCTCGGCGCTGGATCCTGAACTGGTCAAGGGCATCCTGGCGCTGATCGCCGAACTGGGAGCCGACGGGATGACCATGGTCGTGGTCACCCATGAGATGGGCTTCGCCCGTTCCACCGCGGACTCGGTGGTGTTCATGGATCACGGCAAAGTCGTCGAGTCCGGTGCGCCGGACAAGATCTTCACCGCGGCCGAGACCGATCGCCTGCAGCGATTCCTGTCGCAGGTTCTGTAGTTACGTTCGTCAAAACGGTGCAACCTGCAAATTGACAGGCACGGACAGGTTAGACTAGCGAACTATGATTGAGGCCGAACCGCGGGTCGCCGACCTGTCTGGGGACCTACAGCGGGTCCTCTCGAAGCTGTTCTCGGTCTTGCGCCGCGGCGATCCCCGCAGCGCCACCGGTGGTGATCTCACGCTGGCTCAGTTGTCAATCCTGCTGACCCTGCTCGATACGGGCCCGATCCGGATGACCGAACTCGCCGCCCGTGAGCGGGTGCGCACACCCACGACGACGGTCGCCATCCGGCGGCTGGAGAAACTCGGCCTGGTCAAGCGTTCCCGCGATCCGTCGGACCTGCGAGCTGTTCTGGTGGAGGTCACCCCGGAGGGTCTGGTGCAGCACCGCGAGGCGCTGGCTCACCGACGCGCGCATCTGGCCTCACTGCTGTCGAAGCTCAGCGACGAGGAGCGGGAGACTCTGGCCCGGGCGCTTCGGCCGCTGGAACGCCTGGCCGATCAGTCCGAGAAGAACCAGAACTAGCCCAGCCAGTCCAGCACCGCGGCGGCCGTCCAGGACTGTTGCATGCTGCCGAGCGGTTCGCCGGTGAACGGCTCGTAGTACTCGGCGAATGTGCCGTCGCTGGCCTGCCGCAAGCCTTCTCGGCGCAGCATCAGCGAGCGCTCGGCCCACCCGCGACGGGCAAACGCCCAGGAGAACAGCCAGGTCAGCACCGGCCACACCGGCCCGCGCCAATACTCGCGCGGCCGAAAGTCCTTGGAAACCGGGGACGTTGACGGGATGAGCGAATACTTCAGGTCCGGATGGCCGCAGAACCGGGGGCCCTCCAGAATCCGCAGCAATGCCCGTTCCTGCTCGTGCGGCAGGCCGCCGCAGAGCAGCGGTGCGAACTGGGCTGCCGTCTCGGTTGAAATCCACCGATCAGCGCGTACATCGAAATCCCTTGCTGCGCCTGTCCTTTCGTCGGTGGTATCGATGACCCCGGCACGGAAGCGCTCGGCCCAGGAGTACAGGTCTCGCACGTCGGCGTTGGGCCGTTTGTAGTCCTCGCCGATGTTGGCCAGCACGTCACAGGCCACCGCGAAGATCGACGAGACGAACACGTCCTCCACCGCGAAGCTCATCGCCTTCGGCAGCAAATCGTCGTCGTAGCGCGCGGCCTTCATCTCCTCCAGCAGCCACAGATAGCGGTCGTACTCGGTGTCGGAGGGACGCTGGCTGGCGTCGGTGACGATGTGGTTGTCCTCGCGCTGGTACTCGGGCACGCTGCCGGGAATCACGTTGGCGTAGGCCGAATCCCATCGCGGCGAGTTGTCCATTCCGGATTCCCAGCCGTGGTAGAGCGTGATCCGGCCGCGCTCGTTCTGGTCTCGCGCCTCGGCCAGCCAGCGGTGCCAGCGGACCAGATCAGACCAACGCCGGTCCAGGAAGGCCTCGGCGACCGCACGGGTGGACCGGCCCCGCATGCGCGCCCGGTCCAGGATGCGCTGCACGGCGATCGCGTGCACCGGCGGCTGGGTGATGCCGGAGGTGTGCCGGCTGCGCGGCGCATTGGCCGCCAGCGCAGAACAGGCCCAGCGGGCCGGGCCGGGAAAGTAGCCGTCGACGCCCTGGGCGAAAACGATGTGCGGGATCATGCCGTTGGTCCACTGCGCCGACAACAAGGTGTCGAGCTCGACGACGGCGCGTTCCACGCTCAGCGGCGCCAGTCCTACGGCCACGAAGGCGGCGTCCCAGCTCCACATGTGCGGATAGAGCTGCGGAGCCGCCGAGGTCATCACACCCAAGTCATTGCCGCGCAGCAGATAGGCCGCGCGGGCCGCCAGCTGCGTCTGGCCGAAGCTCGGATCGAATGCCACGGGTTCATTCTGCGTCGCGATGCTGCGAAACGCAGATCGGTAGGGTGGCGGGCATGTCTTCCGGCGGGCAGGAGCGAAGCGACTCGGGGATCGGCCCCGGCGGGCAGGAGCGAAGCGACTCGGGGATGCGGACAGCGATGATCACCGGGGCCAGCGGCGGCATCGGCTCGGCGATCGCCGAGGCTCTGGCCCCTACCCACGCGCTGCTGCTGGCCGGCCGGCCGTCCGCGCGGCTCGACGCCGTCGCCACCCGTCTCGGCGCCACCACCTGGCCGCTCGACCTTGCCGACCCGGAGTCTCTGGAGGCCGCAGCCGAGCCGCTCGCCGAGCTTGACGTGCTGGTGCACAACGCCGGGGTGGCCTACCCCGGCCTGGTTGCGGAGTCCATCCCCGAGCAGTGGCGGGCTAGCTTCGAGGTCAACGTCACCGGCGCGGTCGCGCTCACCCTGGCGCTATTACCCGCCTTGCGGGCCGCCCGCGGACAGGTGGTGTTCATCAATTCGGGAGCGGGTCTGAACGTCTCGCCCGGACTGGCCGCCTACTCGGCCAGCAAGTTCGCGCTCCGGGCTTTCGCCGACTCTTTGCGCGCCGACGAACCGAGCCTGCGAGTCACTAGCGTGCACCCCGGCCGGGTCGATACCGAGATGCAGCGCGACCTGGTCGCCTACGAGGGCGGCGAATACGACGCCACGAAATACCTGTCCGCTGAGTCGGTGGCGCGCATCGTGGCCGAAGTGATCGCCACCCCCGCCGACGCGCATACTCATCAAATAGTGGTCCGCCCCCGGTGATTTCGGCGCGGTTGCCGTCGATGAGCGACGATTAGCGCGCCGAAATCGCAGAGCGAATGCTCGCGATGACGCGCTCGGGGTACTCCGTCAGATCCAGCCACGTGAACCGTAGAATCTGCCAGCCAGAGAGCGCGATGGCGTTCTGCCGCTGCCGATCGATCTGGAACACCTCCTCGTCGGTGTGGAATGCGAAGCCGTCGACTTCGATGGCGACCCTCTGATTGGGGAAGGCCGCATCGACCTTGTACCCGGCCACCGGATGGTTGGTTCGCCAGCCGGCGAGTCCGGCTTGACGCAGCAACTTCACCAGCAGCCGTTCGGCTTCCGAACGGGTGCCGTCGGCTGCAGCCAGGAGCATTCGGCGGGCCGCCGGCGCGCCGTAGCGGCCCTTGTTCCGCAGATGCGCCCGCCACAACGCGCGCAGCTCCACGTGGCGGTGCAGTGAACGATCCATCAGCTTCGCGCCACCGCGGCGCCGAACCGAGGCTTCCACCACCGTGAGGGCCAGCTCGGTCACGTTCAGCCCGCGAACTGCACTGACGTCTGAAGCGCCAAGGTCTCGCCGCCGCACCCTGGCGCCACCATGGCTACGGCCGTGGCTGTTCCTCGGGACGGTGACCTCGACGACGTCAGGCGCGAACAGAGTGAGGTGATGCCACCATGCCGCGGCAAGACCACTGGCAGCCGCGCGCTCGCCATGCCCCCACACCGCCGCACGAATGCGGGCCGCGTCGGTGAACTCGCGGTCGTCGACGAAGTAGACACCCCGAGCACATCGACGCCAGTACCCGGACCGCACCCGGCGCTGAACCGCTTCATGAGTGAGCCCGGCGCGCTGCGCTTGGGCAAGCGTGATGACGCCATCCTGATCGCGAAGTAGATCGTTCAACACGCCTTGAAGGACGCGCGGCCCAGCGGTCGCGTTCCATTCGTGGCGATTTCGGCGCGGTTGCCGTCGGTGAGCGACGATTAGCGCGCCGAAATCGCTGGGGGCTACAAGACGAGGTTGACCAGGCGCCCGGGCACCACGATCAGCTTCTTCGGAGTAGCGCCGGCGAGAAAGGCCAGCACCTTCTCGTCGGCCAGCGCGGCGGCCTCGACGGTCGCCTTGTCGGCGGCGGCGTCAACCGTGATCCGGCCGCGCACTTTCCCGTTCACCTGCACCGGGTACTCGACGGTGTCGGTCACCAGGTAGGCCGGATCGGCGACCGGGAACGGGCCGTGCGCCAGCGAGGTGTCATGGCCCAGCCGTCGCCACAGCTCCTCTGCCAGATGCGGGGCCAGCGGCGCCACCATCAACACCAGCGGTTCCAGCGCCGCGCGTGCGGTGACACCCTCCTTGGTGAGGTGGTTGGTGTACTCGATCAGCTTGGCCGCCGCCGTATTATTGCGCAGAGCCGCATAGTCGTCGGCCACGCCCGCGAGGGTGCGGTGCAGCTGACGCAGCGTCTCCTCGTCGAGCGAGGTATCCTCGGAAACCCTTTGCTCGCCGGTGTTTTCGTCGACGATCAGCCGCCACACCCGTTGCAGGAAGCGGTGTGCGCCGACGACGTCTTTGGTCGCCCAGGGCCGCGAGGCTTCCAGCGGTCCCATCGACATCTCGTAGACCCGCAGGGTGTCCGCGCCGTAGTTGTCGCAGATTTCATCCGGCGAGATCGAGTTCTTCAGGCTCTTGCCGATCTTGCCGAACTCCTGGAACACCTCGATCTCGCCGTCCGGCCCGGGCAGGACGTACTTTCCGTCCCGCTCGACGACGTCGGCGGCGGGCACGTAGGCGCCGCGGGCGTCGGTGTAGGCGAAGGCCTGGATGTAACCCTGGTTCACCAGGCGCCGATAGGGCTCGCGCGAGGTGACGTGGCCGAGGTCGTGAAGCACCTTGTGCCAGAACCGCGAATACAGCAGGTGCAGCACCGCGTGCTCGACGCCGCCGACGTAAAGGTCCACCCCGCCGGGGTCGTCGGGTCCGTGCTCAGCCGGCCGCGGGCCCATCCAGTAGGCCTCGTTCTCCTTGGCGCAGAACTGTTCTGAGTTGTGCGGGTCGGCGTAACGCAGCTCGTACCAGGAGCTGCCCGCCCACTGCGGCATGACGTTGGTGTCGCGGGTGTAGGCCTTGAGCCCGTCGCCGAGGTCGAGGTCGACGTGCACCCACTCGGTGGCCTTGTTCAGCGGCGGGGAGGGCTCGCTGTCGGCGCTGTCGGGGTCGAACAGCACCGGCGAGTAGTCCGCGATGTCGGGCAGTTCGACCGGGAGTGCCGAGTCGGGCAGCGGATGGGCGCGGTCGTCGGCGTCATACACGATCGGGAACGGCTCGCCCCAGTAGCGCTGGCGCGCGAAAAGCCAGTCCCGCAGCTTGTATTCCACCCGGGCTCGGCCACGGCCGTCGGCCTCGAGCCGCTCCGCGATAGCCGCCTTGGCGGCCTCGACGCTCAGCCCGTCCAAATACTGCGAGTTCACCAGGGTGCCGTCTCCGACGTAGGCGGCCTCCGCAACGTTCCCGCCCGCTGGCTCATCCCCCGGTCGCTGCGGTCCTGCCCGCCGAATCACTTCCCGGATCGGCAGGCCGAACTCCGAGGCGAACTCCCAGTCCCGCTGGTCGTGTCCGGGGACGGCCATGATCGCACCGGTACCGTATCCGACCAGGACGTAGTCGGCGATGAACACCGGAACCTGTTGACCGTCGGCAGGATTGGTGGCGTAGGTGCCGAGGAACACACCTGTCTTGGTCTTGTTCTCCTGCCGCTCCAGGTCGGACTTCGCCGCGATCGAACGTCGGTAGGCCGCCACCGCCTCGGCGGGTGTGGCGGCACCGCCGGTCCATCGCGGATCCACACCCTCGGGCCAGCGCGCCGCGATCAGGCCGTCGACCAGATCGTGCTCGGGTGCCAGCACCAGATAGGTGGCGCCGAACAGGGTGTCGGGGCGGGTGGTGAAGACTTCGACGTCGGTCCCGTGAGCGTCGAACAGCACCGATGCGCCGGTGGAGCGTCCGATCCAGTTGCGCTGCATGGTCTTGACCTTCTCGGGCCAGTCCAGCACCTCGAGGTCCTCGAGCAGCCGGTCCGAGTACGCGGTGATCCGCATCATCCACTGCCGCAGTCGTTTCCGGAACACCGGGAAGTTGCCGCGCTCGCTGCGGCCCTCTGAGGTGACCTCTTCGTTGGCCAGCACGGTGCCCAGTCCGGGGCACCAGTTGACCATCGAGTCGGCGCGGTAAACCAGGCGGTGACCGTCGATGACGTCTGCCCGTTCCCCCGCCGACAGCTGCGACCACACCCGACCGTCGTCGAGAGTTCTTGTACCGCTGTCGAACTCGGCTGTCAGTTCGGCTATGGGCCGGGCCCCGTTCCGGGCGGGGTCGAACCATGCGTTGTAGATCTGCAGGAAGATCCACTGAGTCCACTTGTAGAAGTCGACGTCGGTGGTGGAAAAGCTGCGCCGCTGATCGTGTCCGAGCCCGAGCCGGCCCAGCTGGCGGCGGAAGTTGACGATGTTGGCCTCGGTGCGGGCCCGCGGATGCGTGCCGGTCTGGACGGCATACTGCTCGGCGGGCAGTCCGAAGGCGTCGAAGCCCAGGGCGTGCAGCACGTTGCGGCCGGTCATCCGGAAGTACCGGGCGTAGACGTCGGTGGCGATGTAGCCCAGCGGGTGGCCGACGTGCAGTCCCTCCCCGGAGGGGTAGGGGAACATGTCCTGGACGAACACCTTGTCGTCGGGTACCGCCGAACCGTCGGCCGGCGCCAGCGAGCCGACCGGGTTGGGCACATTGAACGTGCCCCAGGCCTGCCAGTTGTCCTGCCACGTCCGCTCGATCCGACCGGCGAGGTCGGCGGTGTAGCGGTGGCGTGGCACGTCGGCGTCGGCCTCGGTGGTTCCGGCGGTCGGCGATTCGGTCACGCAGACAGGGTATAAGGATCGATACGGGCGCCGACCACCCGGCAACCGGCTGTGACCTCGGCTACTGCCGGCGTTCGCCGTGACGGTTGCCGGGCGCGGGGCAACGGGTTGATATCGGTTGCGTTGCAGAGCGGTCAGAGGTTGGTTCCAGGTCAGTTCCAGCCCTACCCCGGGGCTTCTGCGGGCCATACAGTCAGCCCGAGCAATGCGGCTCAACCTGGCCCAACCTGTCGAAATAAGGACATCTGCGATGATCACGATTGCCCGTAACTGGCGGGTAGTAGTAGGTGGTGTGGCCGCCGCCTCGGCCGCCGTACTCGGGTTTGCCGGCGCCAGCGCGTCAGCCGACCCGGTCCTTCCCCTGCCCCCGGCGCCCGCCACGGTGGGCCAGCCCGTCCCCGCCGCGCCGAACGCCGCGCCGCTCGCCGCCGGCCCGTCCGCCAGCGCACCCCTGGAGGTGCCGACCACCGTGACGGCCGCGCCGACCCCGGTGTCCGCGCCGGAGACCCTCGTCCCCGCCCAGTCCGGCACCATCACGGACTTCTTCAAGAGCAAGGGCGTGACGATGCAGCCGCAGAAGGCCGAGGGCTTCACCGCGCTCAACATCGTGCTCCCGATGCCGCGCGGCTGGAGTGTGGTCCCCGATCCCAACGTCCCCGACGCGTTCACGGTGCTGGCCGACCGCCTCGGCGGTGACGGGCTCTACACGTCCAACGTCCAGCTCAAGGTCTACAAGCTCGTCGGCGACTTCGACCCCAAGGAAGCAATAACCCACGGCTACGTGGACAGCCAGCAGCTGCTCAACTGGCAGTCCACCGACGCGTCGCTCGCGGACTTCGGCGGCTTCCCGTCTTCGATCATCGAAGGCACCTACCGCGAGAACGACCAGACGCTGAACACCTCCCGCCGGTACGTCATCGTGCCGTCGGGTGCCGACCGCTACCTGGTGTCGCTGGATGTGACGACCGCCGCCAACCAGGTCGTCGCCACGGCCGACGCGACCGACGCCATCATCAACGGATTCCGCGTCACCTCCCCCACGGCGACGCCCTCGCCGGCACCCGCACCCGCGGCCGCACCCGCGCCGGCACCCGCGGCCGCACCGAGCGCCGCCCCGGCCGCGCCGCTCTCGGATGCGGCGGCCACCGCGACCGTGACTGTCACCGTTCCCGTGCCAGTTCCCGCGGTGCCAGCTACCCAGCACTGACCCCGGCCTCGTATTGTGGCCGCATGTTCATTGCGGGTGTGGTGTGCCTGTGCCTGGCCGTGCTGGTCGCCGGCTCAGGCGTCCGGACGCTGACCCGTCCGGTCGGCGCCGACCTGACCGCCCAGGTACTGCGCGCAGTCGCTCCGACCCAACTCGCGGCCGGTGTCATGCTGGCCGCCGGTGGCGTCGCTGCCCTGGTCGCCCCGGCCTCGATCGCGCTGATGGTGCTGATCTTGTGCGTGATTGGTGCGATCGGCACGGTGGCTGCCGGCTCGTGGCAGGGCGCCCGCTACGCCGCGCGCCGGCAAGCGGCGTCGTCCGGCTGTGCGGGCAGTTGCACCAGTTGCACCCGTTCCTGCGAGTGATCCTCTGACCAGATGAGGCGCGCGCTGGCGCGGATTCCCCTCGACACGTTCCTCGTTCTGCTCGTCGGCGTCGTCGTCCTGGCGGCGCTGTTGCCCGCCCGCGGCGCGGCGGCCGACGTGCTGTCGGCGGTCACCAAGGCCGCCGTGGCACTGCTGTTCGCGCTCTACGGCGCCCGCCTCTCGCCCCAGCAGGCCTGGCACGGCGTGCGCCAGTGGAAGCTGCACGCCCTGGTGCTGGCGACCACCTTCGTGGTGTTCCCACTGCTGGGACTCGGGGCCCGCGTGCTCGTGCCTGCCGTGCTGACCCCCGACCTCTACAGCGGCCTGTTGTTCCTGTGCCTGGTGCCGTCGACCGTGCAGTCCTCGATCGCGTTCACCTCGATCGCGCGCGGACACGTCTCGGCTGCCATGGTGAGCGCGTCGCTGTCGAACATCCTCGGAGTGCTGCTCACGCCACTGCTCGCCGTGGCGCTGATGCCCATCAGCGGCACACCGCACGTCGACGGCTCCGCGGTGCTCGACATCGTGCTGCAACTGGTGCTGCCGTTCGCCGTCGGGCAGGCTCTGCGCCCGTGGCTGGCGCCGCGGGTGGCCAGGCACACCCGACTCACCCACGCCGTTGACCGCGGATCCATCCTGCTGATCGTCTACGCCGCGTTCTCGGTCGGCATGGCCGAACACATCTGGAGCAGCGTGCGGCCGTGGCGGGTGGTTGCCGTCGCGGCGATCAGTGCACTGCTACTGGCCATCGTGCTCGCCGTCACCGCGGTCACCGGCCGGCTGGCCCACCTGGATCGCGGAGACGCGATCGTGCTGCTGTTCTGCGGCTCGAAGAAGAGTCTGGCGTCTGGTCTGCCGATGGCGCTGGTGTTGTTCCCGCCGTCAAGCGTCGGTCTGATCATGTTGCCGCTCATGCTGTTTCACCAGATCCAGCTGTTCGTCTGCGCGGTGATCGCCAGCAAGCTGGCCCGCGACTAGTTGCGGCTGACGTCGATGGGGTGGGACGCCAGCAGCGACAGCGGCAATGGCTGGCGGCGCAACACTCGCGACCACAGGTCCACCCGCGGTTCGACCAGAACGTCGGAAGGCAACGCGGACAACACAATCCAGTCGTCGCGCTCGATCTCACCCTCGAGCTGGCCGATGGTCCAGCCGGAGTAGCCGGCGAAGATGCGCACCCCCTCAACGGCGGGCGCGATCAGGTCCGGGTCGGCGTCGAGGTCAATCATCACCATCCGGCCCGCGACGTGACGCAGCCCGGGCATACCGGCCGGGTCGGTGCCGACCCGCAACGTGCCCAGGCACAACGCGGCATCGCGCTTCACCGGACCGCCGATGAACATCGTCTTCGGCTTCGACGCCAGCTTGGCCCACTGCGGAAGCACGTTGTACACGGCGGTCTCGCTGGGGCGGTTGAGCACGACGCCCAGCGTGCCCCCGTCGTTGTGCTCGACGACGTAGATCACGCTGCGGCGAAACGTCGGCTCGAGCAGATCGGTGTTGGCGAGCAGCAGCGTCCCGGCGCGCACACGGTTGGCCGCGGGCGCGATGAAGTCTTCGGGATCTTCATGCTGTGCCACCCCACCATCATCGCATCACCGCCCGATGGCTGTGGGGAACAACCAGGTGCCTCGCGGATATTTGTACTGTTGGTCAGGTGGTCGACGCCAGCGCATCCGTTTCGCTGTGGCGTTCGGTGCGCGGCATGCCCGAGTTCTGGCGGCTGCTGGAGCTTCGGACGGCAAGCCAGTTCGGCGACGGCCTCTTCCAGGCCGGTCTGGCCGGCGGTCTGCTGTTCAGTCCAGACCGGGCCGCCGGCCCGTGGCAGGTGGCCGGCGCGTTCGCCGTTCTCCTGGGGCCCTACTCGCTCCTAGGTCCGTTCGCCGGGGCGCTGCTGGACCGCTGGGACCGGCGCGCCGTCCTGGTCTGGGCCAACCTCGGCCGGCTCCTACTGGTGATCGGTGTCGGCGTGCTGCTGGCTGTCGGCGCCAGCGACCTGATCGTGCTGTGCGGCGCGCTGATCGTCAACGGCTTCAGCCGCTTCGTCACCTCCGGCCTGTCGGCGGCGCTGCCGCACGTGGTCCCGCGCGAGCGGGTGGTGACGATGAACTCGGTGGCCACCGCCACCGGCGCCACCGCCACATTCCTCGGCGCGAACTTCATGCTGCTGCCCCGCTGGCTGTTCGGGTCGGGCGATGCCGGCGCGGCCACCATCATCTTCCTGGTGGCGATCCCGGTCGCCGTCGCCCTGGTGCTGTCGATGCGCTTTCCCCGGCACGAACTGGGCCCGGACGAGACGGCGCGGGCGGTCCACGGCTCGGCGTTCTACGCGGTGGCCACGGGGTGGATCTACGGCGCGCGCACCGCGGTGTCCACGCCGACGGTCGCGGCCACGCTGTCGGGCCTGGCCGCCCACCGGATGGTGTTCGGCATCAACACGTTGCTGGTGCTGGTGATCGTGCGGCACAGCGATACCCCCGCGGTGGCGGGGCTGGGGCTGGGCACCGCGGTGGTGTTCGTCGCGGCCACCGGAGGCGGTGCCTTCCTGGCCAACGTGCTGACCCCGCCGGCGGTGCGGCGCTGGGGCCGGTATGCCACCGCCAACGGGGCGCTGCTGAGTGCCGCGGTGATCCAGGTCGCCGGAGCCACCCTGCAGCTGGTGGTGATGGTGGTGTGCGGGTTCTTCCTGGGTCTGGCCGGCCAGGTGGTCAAGCTGTGTGCCGACACCGCGATGCAGATCGACGTCGACGACGCTTTGCGCGGACACGTCTTCGCCGTGCAGGACTCGGTGTTCTGGCTGTCGTTCATCGCCGCGACCACGGTCTCGGCGGCGGTGATTCCCGCCGACGGTCACTCGACGGGGCTGGCGCTGGCCGGTTCGCTGGTCTACCTGATCGGGTTGGCGCTGCACGCGATGGTGGGCCGGCGCCGGGTGGTCAGCCTCTAGGGTTTGGCCATGACCATCGCCGGCCCGATCATCGACGATTTGCGTGACGAGAGCGATGCCCTCGACGCCATGGTGAGCCCGCTCAGCCCCGGCGGCTGGGCGCAGCCCACACCTGCCCCCGGCTGGACCGTCGCGCACCAGATCGCCCACCTGTGGTGGACCGATCGGGCGTCGTTGGCGTCCATCACCGACGAGGGCGCCTTCAACGAGATGCTCACCGCGGCGGCGGCCGACCCACTCGGTTTCGTGGACAGGGCCACCGAGGAGCTGACCGCTGCCACGCCGCCGGACGAACTGCTGGCGCGGTGGCGGGAAACCAGGGGCCGGCTGCACGAGGAACTGCGCGAGGTGGCCGACGGGCGCAAGCTGCCGTGGTTCGGGCCGCCGATGAGCGGCGCATCCATGGCGACCGCGCGCCTGATGGAGACCTGGGCACATGGTCTCGACGTCGCCGACGCGCTCGGTGTTCCCGTGCGGCCGACCGCGCGGCTGAAGTCGATCGCACACCTGGGGGTGCGCACCCGCGACTTCGCGTTCACGGTTCATGGGCTGACTCCGCCTGCCGAGCCGTTCCGGGTGGAGCTGACCGCACCGGACGGCGGCCTGTGGGTGTGGGGCCCTGCGGACGCCGCGCAGCGGGTCGTCGGATCAGCTGTGGACTTCTGCTACCTGGTCACCCAGCGACGGCCGCGTGCGGAACTCGACGTCGTGGCCGACGGAGCCGACGCCGAGAAGTGGCTGAGCATTGCGCAAGCCTTCGCGGGGCCGCCCGGCGCGGGCCGGTGAGCGCGCAGCGCGAAACGGAGCCACGCCGAGCCAACCCGAGCGGGGGCCGGTGAGCGCGCAGACTTTGCTGAGTGTCTCGTTTGTACCGTCATCTGTTGTGAACAGCGCCGATCGGGGAATCGGGCAGAAAGTTTGCTTTAGGGCCGGCCGCGTCCCGGCCAACGCGTATCATCGCCGTTCGTGCGTACCTCTTGGTATGCCGCGGCCGTCGCAGGAACGGCCGCGGCCCTTTTTCTCGGCGCGTGCGGCGGTGCCCACAACAGCGCCGGGCCGTCGTCCTCGACAAGCCCCGCCAGCGTGGCGGCGACAACGTCCACCTCCAATCCCTACGGCGCCGGTCCCATCGACCCACCTGCCCCCAACGAACCGGTCCTCACGGTCAAGGGCGGTCAGACTCCGCTGTCGCTGACGATCGATCAGCTCAACGCCCTGGGCAACACGACCGTCACTCTCGACGAGCCCTTCGTGAAGAAGCGCCAGACGTTCAGCGGCGTTCCCCTGGCCGACGTGATGGCAAAAGCGGGCATCCCCACCACCGCAACCATCGAGACCGTCGCGCTCAACGACTACCGCTACTCCAACGTCGTCGGTCCGATGGTGGACTCGCTGGCGCTCATCGCAACCAAACGAGACGGTGCACCGATTCCCTACGACCAGGGCGGTCCGATTCGCATCGTGTTCCCCGACGGCACTCCGTTGTCGTCGAACCTCGACGCTTGGAACTGGAGCCTCGCGACAATCACGGTGACCACTCCGGGCAGCCCTGGCTCGTAATGCCCGCGCAGCACGCCGCGTCGCTCGGCCCACGGCTCACCCTGAACCGCGGCCAGCGGGCGCTGGCGTTCATCCTGCTGCTTCTGCTCATAACCCTGCTGATCATCAGCTTCCGCGCATCCGCGGCCCAGCGCGAGCACACCGCGATGCGCGTCCGCACCGAGGCGGCCAGCCACAACGCGTTCTACACCGTCCGTGACACGCTGAGCTTCACCAACGAGGCGCAGCGCTATCTGCTCGGCGAAACGTCCCGGCGGACGGTCCAGGTCGCGCGCGCGTTGTTGGGGCAACGGCTACAAGTCGTGGGTCCGGACGGGCTCACCGCCGGTGACGCTGCCACGCCGGCCTACCGATCGGCACTCAGCGCGATGGATGACGTGATGCGCCAGGTCCCGGCCGGCGTCCTGCCGGCCGATGAGCGTGCCCGCTGGGCCGATGTGGTCGTGCCGAGGACCTACGCGCTGGCCGAGGCGACCCGTGCCCTGAGCTCCGGCACACCGGACGATCCGCACCACGGCGACGGCGTCACCGAAGAAGACCTCATGCGCGGCAGGGTGATTCAGCTCGCGGTGCTCATCACCGCACTGGTCGTCGCCGGGGTGCTGCTGTGGTGGGTCGCCGCCAACGTCGCCCGCCAATACCGCCGCGCCCGGCAGACCCTCGAGGAGGACCGGCTGGCACTGCGCGACACCCAGGAGCGACTCGACCGGGTCTCGGCCCTGGAACGTGGGCAAGCCCAGGTGCTGGAACGAATTGCGACGGCCGTACCGGTTTCGGTGGTGCTGCGACAGATCCTGACACTGGCCGCGCACGTATCCGGCGGACATGCCGTACGCATCGAGGCGGGCGCGCGGTCGCTGGTTCACCCTCCCGACGCCGACGTCTCCGGCACGCCGGCCTGGAGCGGACCGCTCCCCACCGAGACCACCGACCACATGGGCGCTCTCCAGGTGTTCGCCGACCCGGCCGAACTGGACGACCTGGCCCGGACCGCCCTCATGCGCTGTCGCGAACTGGTGACCCTCGCGCTCGAACGCGACGCCTCGGCCCAGCAACTCTCACATCAGGCCAGTCACGACGCGCTCACCGGCCTGGCCAACCGCAGCCTGCTGCTGGCGCGGATGTCCGAGGGCCTGCTCACCTCGCGGCGGCGCGGCACACAGCTGGCGCTGCTGTTCTGCGATCTCGACCGCTTCAAGATGGTCAACGACTCCATTGGCCACGCCGGCGGAGACCAGCTACTGATCGAGGCCGCGCGGCGACTGACCGGAACCATCCGCGAGACCGACACCGTGGCCCGGCTCGGCGGTGACGAGTTCGTGGTGCTGTGCCCGAGCCTGCCCGACCGGGCGAAGGCCGTCGCGCTGGCCGAGCGCATCCGCGCCACCTTGAGCGCGCCGTACACCGTCGACGGCAAAGAGGCCTTCGTCGACGTCAGCATCGGCATCACCTTCGCTGACGAGTCCACGGCGTCCGGTGCCGATCTCATGCGCGAAGCCGACGTCGCGATGTACCGCGCCAAGCTCACCGACGGCAGCCACATCAACGTCTTCGACTCGACCCTGGAAGCCGAGGTCGCCCAGCGCCTCGACCTCGACGCGGCGCTTCGCCGCGCGCTGGAACGCGACCAGCTGCGGTTGGTCGCACAGCCGATCGTGGTGCTCGACTCGGGCACGGTGACCGGCTTCGAACTGCTGCTGCAGTGGCATCGCCCCGGGCTGCCCGTCCTCGCCCCAGGCGCGTTCATTCCGCTGGCCGAAGACAACGGGATGATCGTGGAGATCGGCCGCTGGGTTCTGCAGGAGGCGGTCGACAGGCTCGCCGAGTGGCGGGCGTCGGGGCTGGCGAATGGCCTGAGCATCTCGGTGAACGTCTCCGCGCGTCAGGTCCGCGAGCCCGGGTTCGCCCAAGAGGTGCTGGACATGCTGCGCGCGGCGGACGTGTCCCCCGACCTGCTGATCATCGAGCTCACCGAACACGCCCTGATCGACCTGCGGCTGGCCTATCCGAGCCTCGCGCGGCTGCGCGACGCCGGCGTCTGCGTCTCGCTCGACGACTTCGGCACCGGCTATTCCTCACTGACTCAGCTGCGGACTCTGCCGGTCGACCAGATCAAGCTCGACCGTTCCTTCGCCGCGGCCCTCGACGAGGGCAATCTCAAACAGCGCGCCGTGGTGCAGTCGGTGGTCGCGCTGGCCAAGGCGCTCGCGCTGGACCTTGTCGTCGAAGGGGTGGAGACGGTCGCCGAACGCGACGCCCTGATCGACATGGGGGCCGTCAAGGGGCAGGGCTTCCTCTATCACCCGCCGATGGACTGGGCCGCCGCACGCCAACTGCTGGAAACCGGCGGGGTGTGCGCGGTGCCAGCGGGCGGGTAGCTACAGCGCGGTCGCCGCGTCGGCAGAGCCGTCCCCGTCGGTGTCGATCAGCCTGACGTCCCAACGTCCGTCACCGTCGGTGTCCACCCAACCGGTTCCGACCCTGCCGTCCTCGCCGGCCCGCAACGCTCGGTCGGCGAGGCCGTCACGGTCGACGTCGACCAACCGGTCCGGGCTGCCGTCGGCGTCGACGTCAGCGGGGCCGTCCGCGGTGTGCTCCACACCGTCGAGGCCGAACCAGCGCAGCGGGCCCGGCGGGCCGGTGGCCGTCATCGTCCAGGTGCCCGACCCGTCGTCGGTGTAGATGCTTTCGGCGGTGCCGTCGTCGTCGAGGTCCAGGGCCGCATGGTCGGCCAGACCGTCCCCGTCGAAGTCCGCCAGCGCATCATCGAAGGCGCCGTCGCCGTCGAAATCCATTCGTACACCGTCGAATTCGCCATCTCCATCGATGTCGACGTCCGGTCGGCCGCTGAGCATCGCCGCGGTACCGTCGCCGGGTCCCAGGCAGTAGTCCACGACAGGTCAGACGTCCGGCCGGTCCTTCGCGTTCCACCACGCGAGCAGTTCGGCGACGGCGTCGTCGTGGCTGAGCGGTCCGCGGTCCAGGCGCAGCTCCTTGAGAAAGTTCCACGCCTCGCCGACCTGCGGGCCCGGCGGGATGTCGAGCAACCGCATGATCTCGTTGCCGTCCAGATCCGGGCGCACCCGCGCGAGGTCTTCCCTGGCGGCCAACTCGGCGATTCGTGCCTCGAGGTCGTCGTAATTGGCCTGCAACCGCGCCGCGCGACGTTTGTTGCGGGTGGTGCAGTCGGCGCGAACCAGCTTGTGCAGGGTGGGCAACAACGGTCCGGCGTCGGCGACATAACGGCGGACCGCCGAGTCGGTCCACTTGCCGTCGCCGTAGCCGTGGAACCGCAGATGCAGATAGACCAGTTGCGAGACGTCGTCGACCATCTGTTTGGAGTACTTCAGCTCCCGCATCCGCTTGCGGACCATCTTGGCGCCGACCACCTCGTGGTGGTGGAAGCTCACCCCGCCGTCGGACTCGTGCCTGCGGGTGGCCGGCTTGCCGATGTCGTGCAGCAGGGCGGCCCAGCGCAGCACCAGATCCGGTTCGTCTTCCAGGGCCATCGCCTGCCGCAGCACCGTCAGCGAATGCTGGTAGACGTCCTTGTGCTGATGGTGTTCGTCGATGGCCATCTGCATGCCGCCGATCTCCGGCAACACCACATCACCCAGGCCCGTCTGGACCATCAGGTCGATTCCGGCGACCGGATCGGCGCCCAGCAGCATCTTGTCCAGTTCGACGGCCACCCGCTCCACGGTGATGCGGCCCAGTTGCGGCGCCATCTCCTCGATGGCCTGCCGGACCCGGTCGGCCACCCCGAACTGCAGCTGCGAGACGAACCGCGCCGCCCGCAGCATCCGCAGCGGGTCGTCGCCGAAGGACACCGCGGGCTCGGCCGGGGTGTCGAGAAGGCGCATCCGCACGGCACCCAGGCCGTCGAGCGGATCGATGAACTCCCCCGGGCCGTCTGCGGTGATGCGCACGGCCATCGCGTTGACGGTGAAGTCGCGGCGCACCAGGTCGTCCTCGAGGCGGTCGCCGTAGCGCACCTGCGGGTTGCGCGAAACCTGGTCATAGCTGTCGGCGCGGAAGGTGGTGATCTCCAACCGCTGGCCGGCTTTGCCCACCCCGACGGTCCCGAAGTCGATCCCGGTGTCCCACAGCGCGTCGGCCCACGACCGCACGATCCGCTGGACCTGCTCTGGCCGGGCGTCGGTGGTGAAATCGAGGTCCGTGGTCAACCGGGCCAGGACCGCGTCGCGGACACTGCCGCCGACGAGGTAGAGCTGGTGGCCCGCTGCAGCGAACAGCGCGCCGAGCTCGCCGAGCAGGTCGCCCTGCCGGTTGAGTTCGACGAGCGCCCGAGCGAGCAGCTCGACGTCCTGGGGGGTTGCGGACACGTCGGGTCAGCCTAGTGGTCCGACGATGCGGGCGGCAGCGCCGCCCGAGGAGAAGGACCACAGTCCGACCTAGTGGTCCGACGATGCGGGCGGCAGCGCCGCCCGAGGAGAAGGACCGCAATCCGACCGGGTGTCCCCCACCCGGCCCACTACCGGCGAGTGCGGGCGGGAGGGTCATCTCGTGCCAGCTACTATCGCTTGGGTGTCGGACGGCGAACAGGCCAAACCACGACGACGCCGGGGTCGGCGCCGTGGCCGACGCGCTGCTGGTCCACCGGAGCACCCCGCCGCCGACAACAACACCGCCGGAACCGACCCCTCCGCCGCAGCCCCCACCACGGAGAGCCCGCGGCCCCGGCCGGGACGACCCAACCGCCCACGCCCCGAGCGCCGCACTCCCGCACGGCTGCGCACGGTGCACGAGACCTCGGCCGGCGGGCTGGTCATCGACAACATCGACGGGCCGCGCGAAGCGCAGGTCGCCGCACTGATCGGCCGGGTCGACCGCCGCGGTCGCATGCTGTGGTCGCTGCCCAAGGGCCACATCGAACAGGGCGAGACCGCCGAGCAGACCGCCATCCGTGAGGTCGCCGAGGAGACCGGTATCCAGGGTCACGTGCTGGCCGCTCTGGGCAGCATCGACTACTGGTTCGTCACCGAGGGCCGGCGCGTCCACAAGACCGTTCACCACTATCTGATGCGGTTCTCCGGCGGCGAGCTGTGCGACGAGGATCTCGAGGTCACCGAGGTCGCCTGGGTTCCGCTCGACGAGCTGCCGAACCGTCTCGCCTACGCCGACGAACGCCGGCTGGCCGAAGTGGCCTGGGAGCTGATCGAGCTGCTGCAGTCCGACGGCCCGGCGGCACTACCGCCCCTGCCTCGGACCGCGCCGCGGCGTCGCCCGCAGACCCATTCGCACACCCGCAACCGTCGCTCCGACGAGGCCGGGCCGCGCCAGTCCGGCCCGCGGACGAACGGCTGCGGCCCGGGAACATGACGGTGCGCAGCCTGCTCGGCGGCGCGACGCGGTACCTGCTGATCGTCGGACTGCTCGCCCTGCTCGCGCTGCCCACGACCGCCGCGCCCGCCGCCGCCGGCGAGCCGAGTTCCGCGCCGTTCCTCCAGGTTCGCATCGACACCGTCACACCCGATCTGGTGACCACCACCAGCGAGCCGACCGTCACCGTCACCGGCACCATCACCAATGTCGGCGACCGGCCGGTGCGCGACGTCGTCGCCCGTCTCGAGCATGCCGCGGCGGTCGCGTCGTCCTCGGGTCTGCGGACCACCCTCGACGGGGGCACCGACCAATACCAGCCCGTCGGCGACTTCACCAACGTCTCCGCAGAGATCCCCCGCGGCCAGGCTGTCGGCTTCACCTTCTCCTACCCGCTGCGCGCGGACACCGCGCCGTCGCTGGGTGTGGACAAGCCCGGCGTCTACCCGCTTGCTGGTCAACGTCAACGGCACCCCCGACTTCGGCGAGGCGGCCCGCCTGGACGACGCGCGGTTCCTGCTGCCGGTCCTGGGGGTGCCGCCGGATCCGGCCAACTCCAGCGTCGACTCGGTGGCCGACGCCGTCGCTCCCGACACCTCGAAACCCGTTGCGGTGACCATGCTTTGGCCGTTGGCGGACAAGCCCCGGCTGGCTCCGGGCGTACCCGGCGGCACCACCCCGGTGCGGTTGATGAACGACGACCTCGCGGTCTCGCTGGCCGGCGGCGGGCGGCTGGACACTCTGCTCTCGGCCGCCGAGTTCGCCACCAGTCCGGCTGTGGATCCCGACGGACAGGTGGCGCGCGCGCTGTGCCTGGCGGTCGACCCCGACCTGTTGGTGACCGTCAACGCGATGACCGCCGGCTACGTCGTTGCCGACTCGCCCGACGGCCTGGGCACCGCAGCGCATCCCGGTACCGGCCAGGGCGCCGCGACCGGCTGGCTGGATCGACTGCGGGCGCTGGCCAAACGGATCTGCGTGGTTCCCACCCCCTATGCCCAGGCGGACCTCGGCGCCCTTCAGCGGGTCGGCGATGCCGGGCTCGCCGCCGCGGCGACCAACAACTCCGGCGACATCGTCGACCAGATCCTGGGCATCGCATCCGCCCGCGGCGCCACCGTCCTGGGTGACGGCCCGCTGACCGCTCCCGGGCTCGACCTGCTCAACGGGCAGGGCCCGACGGTGGCCATCGCAGCGGCCAGCATCACCGCCCAGGATTCCTCGACCGGCGAGCCGATGATCGCCGACCTGGCACCGCACCGGTTGTCACCCCAGGTGGTGGTGGCGCCGTTCGACCCGGCCGTCGGCGCCGCGCTGGCCGGGGTCGGCACCGACCCGGACCTGCCGACCTACGTCGACTCGTCGCTGAACGTGCCACTCGACCACGACTCCACCGTCGCGCGCCGTCAGGACGCGATCGCCGCCATGCTGTGGCGGGCGCTACAACCCGAGACCGAGCCGCGCAACCAGATCCTGGTGCCGCCGCTGAAGTGGAGCCCGCAGCCCGACGACGCCCAGGCCATGCTGACCGCGCTGGCCACCACTATCCGCTCCGGGCTGGCCGCCCCCCGGCCGCTGCCCGCGGTGGTCAGCGAGTCGGCCGCGCTGCCGCCGGACGACAACCCCGGTCTTCCGTCGTCCGACGACATCCGCGGCCGGTTCGACGACGACGTCGTCGGCACGATCAGCGGCCAGGTGGGCCGGTTGTGGGGATTGACCGCCGCGCTGACCACCGACCCACGCACCGGGCTGACCGGCCAGCAGTACACCGCGCCGCTGCGCGAGGACATGCTGCGGGCGCTGAGCCAGACCGAGCCGCCGGAAGTCCGCAACGATCTGGCCCGCCAGCGACTGGCCGTGGTCGGCAAGACCATCACCGACTTGTTCGGCGCCGTGACGATCGTCAACCCCGGCGGCTCCTACACGCTGGCCACCGAGCACTCCCCGCTGCCCTTGGCGGTGCGCAACGACCTGGCGGTCCCGATCCGGGTCCGACTGCAGGTCGACGCCCCACCGGGGATGAACGTCACCGACCTGGGCGTGCAGGAGGTGCCGCCGGGCTATCTGCCGCTGCGCGTTCCGGTCGAGGTGCACTTCACCCAGCGAGTGGCCGTCGACGTCACCCTGCGCACCCCCGACGGGCTGCAGCTCGGCGAACCCGTGCGCCTGTCGGTGCATTCCAACGCCTACGGCCAGGTGCTGTTCGCCATCACACTGGCCGGTGCGCTGGTGCTGGCACTGCTGGTCGGCCGCCGGCTCTACCATCGCTTCCGCGGTCAACCCGACCCAGCCGACCTCGACCGGCCGCGACGGCCCGGACCGCCCGGCAGCGACGGATGACCCCGCCGTCCCGCGCGGTGCGCGCTGAGCTGTCCGACGCCGCGGTGGTGTCGCGGTCGTGGGGCATGGCGCTGGCGACCCTGGTCAGCCGGATCACCGGATTCACCCGCATCGTGCTGCTGGCCGCGATCCTGGGCGCCGCGCTGTCCAGCGCCTTCACCGTCGCCAACCAGTTGCCCAACCTGATCGCGGCCCTGGTCCTGGAGGCCACCTTCACCGCGATTTTCGTTCCGGTACTCGCCCGCGCCGAGCGCGATGACGCTGACGGCGGCGAGGCCTTCGTGCGCCGGCTGGTGACGCTGGCCACCACTCTGCTGCTGGTCGCCACGCTGATCTCGGTGGCGGCGGCACCGCTGCTGGTGCGGCTGATGCTCGGTCGCGACCCGCAGGTCAATCAGCCGCTGACCACCGCGTTCGCATACCTGCTTCTGCCGCAGGTGATCTTCTACGGACTGTCCTCGGTGTTCATGGCAATCCTGAACAATCGCAACGTCTTCGGGCCACCGGCGTGGGCACCCGTGGTCAACAACATCGTCGCGATCGCCACCCTCGGGTTGTATCTCCTTGTGCCGGGGCCGCTCTCGGTCGATCCGGTCCAGATGGGCAATGCCAAACTGCTGGTCCTCGGCGTCGGCACGACGCTTGGGGTGGTGGCCCAGACCGCGGTACTGCTGCTCGCGATCCGAGCCGAGCGGATCAGCCTGCGGCCGCTGTGGGGAATCGACGACCGCCTGAAGAAGTTCGGAACCATGGCCGCCGCGATGGTGCTCTACGTCCTCATCAGCCAGATCGGCCTGGTGGTGGGCAACCAGATCGCCAGCACCGCGGCGGCGTCCGGACCGGCGATCTACGCCTACACCTGGCTGGTGTTGCAGCTGCCGTTCGGAATGATCGGCGTGACGATCCTGACGGTGGTGATGCCGCGACTGAGTCGCAACGCCGCCGCCGACGACAAGCCCGCGGTGTTGGCCGATCTGTCGCTGGCCACCCGGCTGACCATGGTGACGCTGATCCCGGTGGTGGCCTTCATGACCGTCGGCGGGCCGGCGATCGGCAGCGCGCTGTTCGCCTACGGCAAGTTCGGTGAGGTCGACGCCAACTACCTGGGCATCGCGATCGCGCTGTCGGCGTTCACCCTGATCCCCTACGCCCTGGTCCTGCTGCAACTGCGGGTGTTCTACGCCCGAGAGCAGCCGTGGACGCCGATCCTGATCATCGTCGCGATCACCGGCGTCAAGGTCGCGGCCTCGTTGGCGGCCCCGCACCTGACCGGCAACAAGGAGTTGGTCGCCGGCTACCTCGGCGCCGCAAACGGCATCGGTTTCCTGGCCGGCGCAGTCCTCGGCTACCTGCTGCTGCGCCGCTCGCTCAACCCGCCAGGCGGGCGGCTGCTCGACCTCGACGTCGTCCGCACGATCCTGGTGACCACCGCCGCCGCGCTGCTGGCCGGACTGGTGGGCTACGTCGCCGACCGGCTGCTGGGCCTGCAGGCGCTGACCGTCCATGCCGGCGGCGCGGGGTCACTGCTGCGGTTGCTGGTGCTCGGGCTGATCATGCTGCCGATCATCGCCGCGGTGATGATCGGCGCCCGGGTGCCCGACGCGGTGGCCGCCTGGGGCGCCATCCGCCGTCGCATCACCCGAACCCCACCTGTAGCCGCAACCCCAACTGCAACGCTCGTCCCGCCTCCTTCGAATACCCCCGTCACGTACCCTGAGCACAGTAATTCGTCCGGAGCCAGGCCTGCGCCGCTCCGGTACGGGCCTCCGGCGCACCTGGCCGGACCAGCGACGGGGAAAGGACCGGAGGTGAACGACCAACCCTCGGGCGTGCCCCCTGTCGGTCCTCCCGGCGAGGCGACGACGAAGATTCCGCGCCCGGCTGCCGGCGACTTCCAGCCCGATGTGCCGGCTGAGCTGCAGGTCGGTACCGTCGCGTCCCCGGTCTCGTCCCCGCAGCCGAACACCGATTTCGCCGGCGATCCCATCCGCGAGCCGATGGCCTTCGACGCTCCCCGCGAGCCGGCGATGCGCACCACCCCGCCCGAGGACGACAGCCATCTGGTCCCCGGCGCCACCGTCGGCGGCGGACGCTACCGGCTGCTGGTGTTCCACGGTGGTCCGCCCGGGCTGCAGTTCTGGCAGGCCCTCGACACCGCGCTGGACCGGCAGGTGGCGCTGACGTTCGTCGACCCCGACCGGACCCTTCCCGCCGAGCAGGTGCAGGAGATCCTGGCGCGCACGCTCAAACTGAGCCGGCTCGAACGGCCCGGGGTGGCACGCGTGCTCGACGTGGCCAACACCGGTTCGGGTGGCCTGGTGGTCTCGGAATGGATTCGCGGCGGCTCGCTCAAGGAAGTCGCCGACACCGCGCCCTCCCCGATCGGCGGGGCGCGCGCGATCCAGGCGCTGGCGGCCGCGGCCGGCGCGGCCCACGAGGCCGGTGTCGCGCTGTCCATCGATCACCCCGGTCGGGTGCGGGTCAGCATCGACGGTGACGTGGCACTGGCATTCCCCGCGACGATGCCGCGCGCCACCCCCGAGGACGACATCCGCGGAATCGGGGCCGCGTTGTACGCCCTGCTGGTCGATCGCTGGCCGCTGCCGGAGCCCGGGGTGCCCAGCGGCCTGCAACCTGCTGAGAAGGACCCCGCCGGCGAGCCACTCGAACCCCGCGCCGTCAACCGCGAGATCCCCTTCCAGATCTCGGCCGCCGCTGCCCGCTCGGTTCAAGCCGGTGGTGGAATCCGCAGTGCCGCAACTCTTTTGAATCTGCTCCAGCAGGCGACGGCGGTGGCCGACCGCACCGACCTGATCGAGCCCATCGGGGTGACCACGCCGGCAGCCGCTCGGCAGCCCGCCGAGGACGACCTCGAGGCGCAGGCCCGGCGCAAACGCAACCTGCTCATCGGCGTCGGAATCGGCGCCGGGGTGTTGGTCATCGCGCTGATCGTGCTGGCTTCGGTGCTCAGCAGCATCTTCGGCGACGTCGGCGGCGGGCTCAAGGGTGACCAGCTCGGGCTCAACCCGTCGACGTCGCAGAGCCCGTCGGCCTCCGGTTCGGTGGTCAAGCCCGTCAAGGCGACGGTGTTCTCTCCACAAGGCGGCGCCGACAACCCGGACAAGGCTGACCTTGCCCTGACCGGAAGCCCCGGCTCGGGGTGGACGACGGACACCTACACCGACCCGGTGCCGTTCCCGGACTTCAAGAACGGGGTGGGGTTGCTGCTGCAGTTGCCGGAGCCCACCACTGTCGGCAGCGTCTCGCTGACCGTGCCCAGCACCGGCACCCAGGTCCAGATCCGCTCGGCGTCCTCCGCCAGCCCGGCCAGCCTGGATGACACCACCGTGCTGACCCAGGCCACGACGTTGAAGCCCGGCGCCAACACCATCCAGGTCAACGCGTCGTCGCCGACGTCGTATCTGGTGGTCTGGATCTCCACGATGGGCACCACCGACGGCAAGAACCGCACCGAGATCTCGGGCCTGACCGTCAGGGCCGCTTCCTAACAGGGGTGAAGTGCGCGGCCCGGCACCCGTCAATACCGTCCGGGCGGTGTCCAGTTCCTCCCGCAGCGACGCCGACTTGCTGGCCGCCCACGTCGCCGGCGACCGGCATGCGTTCGCCGAGCTGATCGGCCGCCATCACCGCCACCTGCAGCGGTTGGCCCGGAGGACGACGCGGTGCGCCGAAGACGCCGACGACGCGCTGCAGGACGCCATGCTCGCCGCCCACCGCGGAGCCCCCTCGTTCCGCCACGACGCGGCCGTCGGCAGCTGGCTGCACCGCATCGTGGTCAACGCCTGCCTGGACCGGCTGCGCCGCGCCCGGCTCCACCCCACCACCCCGCTCGACGAGGACAGCGGCACAGTCGGCGATCGCACCGGTCAGGTCGAGACGGCGATGGTGGTGCGCCGGGCACTGATGCGGCTGCCGGTGGACCAGCGCGCCGCGGTGCTGGCGGTCGACATGCTGGGCTACTCGGTGGCCGACGCCGCGGCCCGGCTCGGAGTCCCCGAGGGCACGGTGAAGAGCCGCCGCGCACGCGCACGCGCCCGGCTGGCGGTACTGCTCGGGACCTGACCCGGCACACTGATCGGGTGCAGCCCAGCGATGACCCCGCGCACACCGTCGCGCCGGGTCCGGTCGCCGGCGCCGCCGCGCACGCCGCACGTCCACCCGCCAACGCCCGCCGCCTCGTCGCGGCCGTGGTCGGCGCCACCGCGCTGCTCGCGGCGATCGGCATCGGCACCGCGGCGCTGCTGCACCCGCCGGGCTCGAACCGCAGCGCCGTGACCAGTGCCCACACCATCACCGTCGCACCGACGGTCCCGCTGTCGGGACGCGAGTTGGCCGCGCTGGTCGACCGCAGCCCCGACTTCGGGTCGCTGGCCGACCCGAAGCGGCGTGCCGCATGTCTGAGCGGCCTCGGCTACCCCGGCTCGGTGCAGGTCCTGGGCGCCGAGCCGCTGCACGTCGACGGCCGGCCCGCCGTAGTTCTGGTGCTACCCGGTGAACGGCCCGGCGATCTGGTCGCGCTGGCGGTGGCCCCCAGTTGCAGTGCGGTCGACACCGGGCTGATCGCCGACACGACCGTGCGCCGCCCATAGTCCACGGCGGGGAACAGCCGGGCCTACCCTGTTGTTTGACCAGGTGCGCTGGAAGCACCCGACGCGCAGGCCCCGCAGTTACCGGGCCCGGCAGAAAGGCTGGAATGAGCGCCACCCCCACCGTCCATGACGTCATCGTCGTCGGATCCGGACCCGCCGGCTACACCGCGGCGATCTACACCGCCCGCGCGCAGCTGAAGCCCCTGGTTTTCGAGGGCACCACGTTCGGCGGCGCGCTGATGACCACGACCGAGGTGGAGAACTACCCCGGCTTTCGCTCCGGAATCACCGGTCCGGAGCTGATGGACGAGATGCGCGAACAGGCCCTGCGCTTCGGCGCCGACCTTCGGATGGACGACGTCGAGGCGGTCTCGCTCGACGGCCCGATCAAGGAGGTGGTAACCGCCGACGGCGAGAAGCACCATGCCCGCGCGGTCATCCTGGCGATGGGCGCCGCCGCGCGCTACCTGGGGATCCCCGGTGAGCAGGAGTTGCTCGGCCGCGGCGTCAGCGCCTGCGCCACCTGCGACGGCTTCTTCTTCAAGGACCAGGACATCGCCGTCATCGGCGGCGGTGACTCGGCAATGGAAGAGGCCACCTTCCTGACCCGCTTCGCCCGCAGCGTCACCCTGGTGCACCGCCGCGAGGAGTTCCGGGCATCCAGGATCATGCTGGAGCGGGCCCGCGACAACGACAAGATCACCTTCCTGACCAACACCGCGGTCATCGCGGTCGAGGGCGAGACCTCCGTGACCGGTCTGCGGGTTCGCGACATCGTCACCGGCGAGGAGTCCAAGCTGCCCGTCACCGGTGTCTTCGTCGCGATCGGCCATGATCCACGATCCGAACTCGTGCGCGGCGCGGTCGACCTCGACCCCGAGGGCTACGTCCTGGTCCGCGGGCAGACCACAGCCACCTCACTGGAGGGTGTGTTCGCCGCCGGCGACCTGGTCGATCACACCTACCGCCAGGCCATCACCGCCGCGGGGATGGGATGTTCGGCCGCGATCGACGCCGAACGCTGGCTGGCCGAGGCCGACAACCAATGATTGGAGCACAACCATGAGCGACGACAGCGCCACCCTCACCGTCTCCGACGACTCGTTCGCCGAGGACGTCTTGGCGAGCAATACCCCTGTGCTGGTGGACTTTTGGGCCACCTGGTGCGGGCCGTGCCGAATGGTCGCACCCGTTCTCGAGGAGATCGCCAGCGAGAAGGCCGGCGCGCTGACGGTGGCCAAGCTCGACGTCGATGCCAACCCGTCGACGGCCCGCGACTTTCAGGTCGTGTCGATCCCTACGCTGATCCTGTTCAAGGACGGTCAGCCGGTGAAACGGATCGTCGGCGCCAAAGGCAAGGCTGCCCTGTTGCGCGAGATCGCGGACGTCGTCTAGACCTCTGGTCGAGACCTATCCGTTACGGGTGGCCTCGCCTGCCGTTTTCCGAAATGCGGTCGGCTTCTGCGAGAATGCTGCCTAGCCTGTCTGCAACTGTCAGCGTCGGAAATCACCGCTGACCAAACGGTCACCGAAGGGCCTCGTATGTCGAGTCTGGACCACGGCGCCGGGGACGATGCCTCCTGGCACCGTGCCGGTCCGGGTGACCTGCTGCGTCATGGTGACCGCAGCAGCGCCGTCGTGGAGATCCGGGCCGCCCTGGCCGCGTTGGGCCTGCTGGAGAATCCGGACGAGAATCTCACCACCGGAAGGCATGTCGCGGCCGACATGTTCGACGCCGAACTCGACCATGCGGTGCGCGCGTTTCAACAGCGCCGTGGCCTGATCGTCGACGGGATCGTCGGCGAGGCCACCTACCGCGCGCTCAAGGAAGCCTCCTACCGGCTCGGCGCGCGGACGTTGCTGCACCAGTTCGGCGCTCCGATGTACGGCGATGACGTGGCCACCCTGCAGGCCCGGCTTCAGGACCTCGGGTTCTATACCGCGCTGGTGGACGGCTACTTCGGTCTGCAGACCCACAATTCACTGATGTCCTACCAACGCGAGTACGGCCTGTCCGCCGACGGGATCTGCGGCCCGGAAACGTTGCGGTCCTTGTACTTTCTGGGATCCCGGGTCACCGGCGGTTCGCTGCACGCCATCCGCGAGGAGGAGCTGGTACGCCGCTCTGGCCCGCGCCTGTCGGGTAAGCGGATCATCATCGACCCGGGCCGCGGCGGCAACGACCACGGTCTGATCACCAACGGCCCGAACGGGCCGATAAGCGAAGCAGACATCCTGTGGGACTTGGCAAGTCGGCTCGAAGGCCGGATGACCGCGATCGGCATGGAGACGTTCCTGTCGCATCCGGCCAACCACAGCCCGTCCGACGGCGAACGCGCCGTGCTCGCCAACACCGTGGGCGCCGATCTGATGATCAGCCTGCGCTGTGAGACCCAGCCCAGTCAGTCGCCGAACGGCGTCGCCTCGTTCTACTTCGGCAGCTCACACGGGTCGGTGTCCACCATCGGCCGCAACCTCGCCGATTTCGTTCAGCGAGAAGTGGTGGCGCGCACGGGTTTACGAGACTGCCGCACCCACGGCCGGACCTGGGACCTGCTTCGGCTGACCCGTATGCCCACCGTCCAGGTCGACGTCGGCTACATCACCAACCCGCGCGACCGCGCCATGCTGGTGACCCCGCAGACTCGTGACTCGATCGCCGAGGGGATCCTCGCCGCGGTCAAGCGCCTGTACCTGCTGGGCAAGAACGACCGGCCCACCGGGACTTTCACCTTCGCCGAGCTGCTGGCCCATGAACGGGCCGTCGAGCAGGCCCATCCGGCTCTGTAGCCGGCTCAGCTGCGAACCTCCGCGCCGGCGCCCACCGGCTGCTGCAGTTGCGCGCTGTCCAGGAGCTGCTTGAGCGCGGCCTCCACCTCGGCCTTCCACCCCAGCCCCTTGTCCAGTTCCAGGCGCAGCCGCGGGAAGTAGCGGTGCGGCGCGACGACGGTGAAACCCGCGTCGAGCAGGAAGTCGGCGGGGATCATGCACTGCTCGAACGAACAGTCGCCCAATACCTCGAGGGCCGGCCGCAGTTCGGGGTCCACGGCGTCGGTGCCGAGAAGCTCAGCGGTCTCGGCGGTGCGCCCGAACGCCTCGAGGGCTCGCACACCGCGGCGCACGAGTTCGCTGACCACCTGGCTGATGAGCGAATGCGACAGACCGTCGGCCTGGCCCGGCTCAGTGCCCATCGACGTCAGTAGAACCGCATCCGCGCTCACCGGTCCGGTCGGGAACCGCTGGGCTCGCGGCACCGCGCGCGGCGGCGCGTACAGGATGTAGCCGAGGCACGGCTGTTCGTCGTCACCGTCAGAACCCTCGGCGGGAGCCTTGGCAGCGACCTGGCCGCACGACCCCCACTCGAGCATGACCATCGACAGCCACGCTTCTTTCTCGAACTCGGGGTCCGGCAGGTAGTCACCGCTGGACAGGGTCGCCGGGTCGACCTCCCAGAACACACATCGGCGCGCGTGCTTGGGCAGCTGCTCGAACGCCTCGAGCCTCAGCGGCTTGATGAGTACGGACACTAGCCTCCCCGGCTTTCACGCGGTGCTGGCATGCTCGGCAGCCCTTCCAGAATAGGAGAGCCGGGCCGACCGCGGCCAGTGCCAGCTGAGCAAATGCTCGCCCGGCTCCTGCGCGGTGAAAAGCGCTGCGGCACTTTCGTGATTCCTTCTCGAAGGTGGTTGCTCAGCGAACGCCAGGGGGCGGCTGTGTCACTGTGACGGAACTGTCGGGTGTCGTCGTGTGCGCGTTTCAGCCCGCCGAAGGGTCCATCATGGCGACGATGCGCTGCAGATCGTCGACCGAGCCGAACTCGACCACGATCTTGCCTTTGCGCTTGCCGAGGCTCACCGTCACCCGGGTGTCGAAGGTGCCGGAGAGCCGCTCGGCGACGTCCTGGAGCCCCGGCATCTGGATCGGCTTGCGCCGCGGCGGGGGCGGCGGATTTCCGCCGCCGCGGTTGGCCAGCGTGACGGCCTCCTCGGTGGCGCGCACCGACATACCCTCCGCCACGATGCGCGTGGCGAGCTCTTCCTGGGCTTCCGGGCCGGCCTCCAGCGCCAAGAGCGCTCGGGCGTGTCCGGCCGACAACACCCCGGCGGCCACCCGGCGCTGAACGGCGATCGGCAACCGGAGCAGTCGGATCATGTTGGTGATCACCGGCCGCGAGCGTCCGATCCGGACCGCGAGTTCGTCGTGGGTGACGTCGAACTCCTCGAGCAGCTGCTGGTAGGCCGCCGCCTCTTCCAGGGGGTTCAACTGCGCGCGGTGGATGTTCTCCAGCAAGGCGTCGCGAAGGAGGTTGTCCTCGGCCGTCTCGCGGACGATCGCCGGGATGGTCGTCAAGCCGGCTTGCTGGGCGGCGCGCCAACGGCGCTCCCCCATCACCAGTTGATAGCGGGGCGGTGCCCCGGGTGCGGAGTCGGGGATCGCACGGACCACGATCGGCTGCATGAGACCGAACTCGCGGATCGAGTGCACCAGCTCGGCGAGGGCCTCCTCGTCGAAGACCTGGCGCGGCTGTCGCGGGTTGGGCTCGATGGCCGACGGTTCGATCTCGCGGTAGATCGCACCGACGCTGTCGACGTCGATGGGCCCGCCGCCGAATACCGCGTCGGCCGCGGCGTCGCCCATCCGCGGGCCGCCGTCCGCCGGACCGGTGGGGATGAGCGATGCCAAACCGCGGCCGAGGCCGCCCTTGCGCCGCGACGGCTGCGTCATGACTGTGCCTCCACTGATGCCGAGGTATCTCGGGTTGCGAGTTCCCGACTGGCGTCGAGGTAGCTCATTGCACCCCGTGAGCCGGGATCGTAATCGATGATCGTCATGCTGTAGCCCGGGGCCTCCGAGACCTTGACGCTACGCGGAATGACGGTCCGCAGGACCTTGTCTCCGAAAAACCGGCGCACCTCGTTGGCCACCTGGTCGGCCAGTTTCGTGCGGCCGTCGTACATGGTGAGGATGACCGTCGAAACAGTCAGCCGAGGATTGAGGTGGGCTCGCACCATCTCGATGTTGTTCATCAACTGCGAGACGCCCTCGAGTGCGTAGTACTCGCACTGGATGGGGATCAACACTTCCGGTGCGGCCACCAGAGCGTTGATGGTCAGTAGCCCGAGGGACGGTGGGCAGTCGATGAAGACGAAGTCGAAGTCCGAATCGTCGAGCGACGCCAGAGCGGTGCGCAACCGGTTCTCCCGGGCCACCATGCTGACGAGTTCGATCTCCGCGCCGGCCAGGTCGATGGTGGCCGGCACGCAGAACAGCCGCTGGCTGTGCGGGCTCTGCCGGACGGCGGCCTGCAGGGGCAGCTCGCCCAGAAGCACCTCGTAGGACGACGGGGTCCCGGAGCGCCGGTCGCTGATCCCCAGCGCTGTGCTTGCGTTGCCCTGCGGGTCCAGGTCGATGACGAGTGTCTTCAGGCCCTGGACGGCCAGTGCGGCTGCCAGGTTGACTGCGGTCGTGGTCTTACCGACGCCGCCCTTCTGGTTGGCGACCGTGAAGACGCGGCGGTGGGGTGGTCGGGGCAGTTGCCCGGCGGCCGTGTGCAGCACCTGCATCGCGCGCTCCGCAGCAGCCGCGATCGGGGTATCGAACTCGTCGGCGGTCGTCCATGTTTCACGTGAAACATCCCCGCCCGATCCACCCGCAGAGTTCGGTGGGACAGTCATGGTCCTCTTCTCTCCGACGATCGCGGAGCGCGCCGCCGGCCAGTTCTTCGCTCCCCACGCACCGCGATCACCACGGTGACGGGCGGACTCGAATAGCTCTCGCCACATCTCACCACTTCGACGTCGGCTGCGCCTAACGCGATCATCCCGGCCCGCCCCTCAGCCACTTCCACCTCGGCGCGGTCGCCCTTCATCGCCAGCATGCGACCGCCCGTTCGCAGGAGCGGGAAGCTCCACCGGGTGAGCTTGTCCAGGGACGCGACCGCGCGCGAGACGACGACGTCGGAGTCCGCCAGCCGGGTCCGAACCGCGGACTCCTCCGCGCGACCGCGGACCACCTCGACGGCCAGCCCGAGTTCGGCGACAACTTCGGTGAGAAACTCGCTGCGTCGCAGCATCGGCTCCACGAGCGTGACCCGGAGGTCCGGTCGGGCGATGGCGATGGGCACGCCGGGCAGGCCGGCGCCGCTGCCGATGTCGACCACCCGGGCTCCCGGCTCGACGAGCTCGGCGACCGCCACGCTGTTGAGAATGTGGCGGTCCCAGATGCGGTCGACCTCTCGCGGGCCGATGAGCCCGCGCTCGACCGCTGGCCCGGCCAACAGTTCGGCGTAACGGCGCGCGAGGTCCAGCCGATCGCCGAACACCGCCGCGGCGGCGGTCGGAGGGGACGGTACGTCCGCATGTTTCACGTGAAACATCCTCCGGGGATCGGACTGCGCTGGCGACGAACTACACCGATGTAACTTCAGTCCTTCAGGACGACGACCCGGCGTGAGGGCTCGACGCCTTCGCTCTCGCTGTGCACGCCTTGGACCGCCGCCACAGCGTCATGGACGATCTTGCGCTCGAACGGCGTCATCGGGGCGAGTTCTTCTCGGTCACCGCTGTCCAAGACGCGGCGGGCCACCTTGTCACCCAACGCACTGAGCTCATCGCGGCGGCGGCGGCGCCAGCCGGCGACGTCGAGCATCAGCCGGCTGCGCTCGCCCGTCTTCTGGTGGACCGCCAGCCGGGTCAGCTCCTGCAGCGCGTCGAGCACCTCGCCCTTGCGGCCCACCAGCTTGGCCAGATCCTCGCCGCCGTCGATGCTGACGATCGCGCGGTTGCCCTCGACGTCCAGATCGATGTCCCCGTCGAAATCCAGCAGATCGAGCAGCTCCTCCAAATAGTCGCCCGCGATCTCACCCTCGGCGACCAAACGATCCTCGAGGTCTTCGCCCTTGGTCACCGGCTCCTCGGCCTCGAGGACCTCGGTCAGTTCCGTGGTATCGGCATCCGTCATATATCTCTCCTCATCCACCCGGATCGAATCCGGTCAGCGCTTACGTTTCTTGGGCCGCGCACCCGGCCGTGGCGTGGCCGCCGGCTTGTTCGCGGTGTCGGGTTCGGGGTCGCCGAGCTCCGCGCCGCCATCGGCGGAGACCTCGTCTTCGACCTCGCCGTTGGCGGCCGCGACCGGACCCCTCTTCGGTTTGGCGGGCTTGACCCCGGGCGCCGGCGCGTTCGCCGACCGGCGGGCCAGCGCCTCTTCCTTCTTGGCTTCTTCTTCGAGCTCGATCCTGCCGAACACGTAGTGCTGCTGGCCGAAGGTCCAGATGTTGTTCGACACCCAGTAGATGATGATCGCGATCGGCAGGAACGGGCCGCCGACGACGACGCCGAGCGGGAAGACGTACAGCGCAAGCTTGTTCATCATCGCCGTCTGCGGGTTGGCCGCGGCCTCCGGGCTCTGGCGCGCCACCGACGCCCGGCTGTTGAAGTACGTCGCGATACCGGCCAGCACCATCAGCGGGGCCGCCACCGCGATCACGGCGGGCCGGCTGAAGATGGTGAACGCGTCCAGGCCGCTGTGCTGGGTCATGAACGAACCGATCGGGGCGCCGAACAGGTTGGCGTCGAGGAAGTGCCCGACGTCGGTCGGGCTGAACACGTAGTTGCCGGTGGCGCGGTTCTGAGCCACGGTCAGATGGGGCTGGCCGAAGCCGCCGGTGGTCCGGTTGAACGACCGCAACACGTGGTAGAGCCCGATGAACACCGGGATCTGCGCCAGCATCGGCAGGCAGCCCAGGATCGGGTTGAAGCCGTGTTCGCGTTGCAGCTTCTGCATCTCCAGCGCCATGCGCTGGCGGTCCTTGCCGTACTTCTTCTGCAGCGCCTTGATCTGGGGCTGCAGTTCCTGCATCTGGCGGGTGGTACGGATCTGGCGGACGAACGGCTTGTAGAGCAGCGCGCGCAGACTGAAGACCAGGAACATCACCGCCAGGCCCCAGGCGAAGAAGTTCGTGGGGCCGAGGATCAGACCGAACAGCCTGTACCAGAGCCACATGATGCCCGACACCGGGTAGTAGACGAAGTCGAGGCTGAACCAATTAAACATGTGCGCTCCTGGCGTCGGTTTCCACGCTGCTGCCACCGTGCTGGGCGTGCCGTTCGGGGATCGGATCCCATCCTCCCCGATGCCACGGACCGCACTTCGCCAGCCGGACCACGGTCAGCCAGCTGCCCCGGATCAAGCCGTACTCGGTCAGCGCGTCAACGGCGTACTGACTACAGGTCGGGGTGAACCGACACGTCGGCAGCCGCAGTGGCGAGACGGTGTGCCGGTACAACTCGATGAGGAACACCAGCGCGCGCACCGGCAGCGCCCTGGCCCGGGCAGGCTGCCCGGCGCTGTGTCCGCTCACCGGCTTCTCTCCATCAGTTCATGGGTGCGCCGCAGACCGGTCCGCAGCTGTTGCTCCAACCGCGCCGAGATGGCGTAGCGGCTACTGGGCAGCGCGCGGATGACGACGCGGTCGCCGGGAGCGAGTTCCGCCATCACGGTCCGGACCACGTGCCGCAGGCGGCGGGCGACGCGGTGGCGTTGCACGGCCGATCCGACGGATTTGGCCACGACCAGACCGATCCGTGGTCCACCCTCTGCTTCCCGTCGTGCGTGCACGACGATGTCCGGCTGCACCGCTCGCACCCCGTGTTTGACCGTGGTGCCGAACTCCGCAGACCGTGTCATCCGGTACTGAGCCGGGAGCACGCCGCGTGATCCGTGGATCAGGCAGTCAGCGAACGACGACCCTTGCGGCGCCGGCCGGTCACGATGGCGCGCCCGGCGCGCGTCCGCATGCGCAGCCGGAAACCATGAACCCGCGCCCGGCGCCGGTTGTTCGGCTGGAAGGTCCGCTTGCCCTTGGCCACGGCTGTTTCTCCTCGTTGCATCTGGCGGTCGCCGACCGACGTACACGCCGAAGGTGTACCCGGACGAACGCGACTACCGTTGTTAAGCTCTGGTCTCGCTCGTAACCGGCGCGGTCCCGGGAAACCCGGTCGCAGCCGTGTCGCCTACGTTCGGGCGACTGTTCGAGGGTACTGACGTCACTTCGCCTGGTCAAACCGCCTTGTCGTGCCCCGCCCATGGCGCAGAGATTTACTACCGTCACAACCGTCACGCTGCGGCCCCGAAGACTTGAAATCAGCGGCCATGCAATGTTGCAGAACGGTTGGCAGCCGCCGGGAAAGCTGTTAGCTTCTGCCAGAGCCGTTTCGTATTCGAGCGGCGTCGGAACACAAGGCGAGGGGGCACGGCCGCCAGGCTGTCCAGACAACACTGATTGACCGGATTGCCCGACGACCCGACACCTTCCACCGATATGCTGCGAGGCGAGGGCGACTGTCCTGTCCACACCTGTGGATAACTATGTGGACAGTTTGTCGTCGTCTCGTTTGTTTGTTACCCGACCTTGGACCAGGGGGATCCGTCGTTGACCGATGATCCCGGTTCAGCATTCGCCTCGGTGTGGAGTTCCGTGGTTGCCGAGCTCAACGGTGACGGCGACGGCAATGCCCCCGGAAACAACGGGTTCGGTCCGGATTCCCGGCTCACTCCGCAACAAAGGGCCTGGTTGAAGCTGGTCCAACCACTCACCATCGTCGAGGGCTTCGCCTTGTTGTCGGTGCCCAGCAGCTTCGTGCAGAACGAGATAGAACGCCATCTGCGCACCCAGATCGTCGACGCGCTCAGCCGCCGGCTCGGCCAGCGGGTGGAGCTCGGTGTACGGATCGCGCCCCCGGACTCCGCGGACGACGACGACAGCGCGGGCCCGGATCTGCCGTCGGTCGAGTCCGAACTCGACGAGGTTGACGAAGACCGCGAAGCCCTCGCCAGTGCTCACGAGAGCTGGCCGACCTACTTCACCGAGCGGCCGCGCAGCAACACCTCGGCCGACTCCCCCGGCACCAGCCTGAACCGCCGGTACACATTTGACACCTTCGTCATCGGGGCGTCGAATCGCTTCGCTCACGCGGCCGCCCTGGCGATTGCCGAGGCGCCGGCGCGCGCCTACAACCCGTTGTTCATCTGGGGTGAATCCGGGCTGGGCAAGACCCACCTGTTACACGCCGCGGGAAACTACGCCCAGCGACTTTTTCCCGGCATGCGCGTCAAGTACGTCTCGACCGAGGAATTCACCAACGACTTCATCAACTCGCTGCGCGACGATCGCAAGGTGGCGTTCAAGCGCAGCTACCGCGACATCGACGTGCTGCTGGTCGACGACATTCAGTTCATCGAAGGTAAGGAAGGCATCCAGGAGGAGTTCTTCCACACCTTCAACACGCTGCACAACGCCAACAAGCAGATCGTGATCTCCTCCGACCGGCCGCCCAAGCAGCTGGCCACGCTCGAAGACCGGTTGCGGACCCGCTTCGAGTGGGGACTGATCACCGACGTCCAGCCTCCCGAGCTGGAGACCCGCATCGCCATCTTGCGCAAGAAGGCGCAGATGGAACGTCTCGACGTTCCCGACGACGTTCTCGAGTTGATCGCCAGCAGCATCGAGCGCAACATCCGCGAACTCGAGGGCGCACTGATCCGGGTCACCGCCTTCGCCTCACTCAACAAACAGCCGATCGACAAGGCACTCGCGGAGATCGTGTTACGGGACCTGATCGCCGACGCCGGCTCCATGCAGATCAGTGCCGCCACGATCATGGCGGCCACCGCCGAGTACTTCGACACCACCGTCGAGGAGCTCCGGGGCCCCGGTAAGACCCGCGCCCTGGCCCAGTCCCGCCAGATCGCCATGTACCTGTGCCGCGAACTCACCGACCTCTCACTGCCCAAAATCGGGCAGGCGTTCGGTCGCGATCACACCACCGTCATGTACGCCCAGCGGAAGATCCTCAACGAAATGGCCTCCCGGCGCGAGGTGTTCGACACCGTCAAGGAGCTCACCACCCGCATCCGTCAGCGCTCCAAGCGCTGAATCCGGGCATTTTCTTTCACTGCGGCCGAAAAACTTTGGGCGCAGCGGTATCACCAGTCACACCGAATCGTGTGCACGTCGCTGTGGACAACCGCAGGCGTTGCCGGCCCTCACCGTGGGATCGCCGTGAACAACCCGGTCGTATCCACACCAGCGGGCCGGAACACCACCAGCCATCCACAACCCATTCACATCCGCCCACCAGCTCCGAGCAGGCGTGCACCGGTGTCATCCACAACATGCACAGCCCCTATTACTACTGCTTGTCTCTATCCCTAGAAATCCCTTTGAAAGTAGAGCCTGGGGACGACGCGATTCACAGCACCCGCCGGACCCGGTGATGGTCGTTCTGTCACCCCCATCGATTAGCTTTCAAGATGGCGTCCGACGCTCTACGGTTGTTCTTCTGACTGCCGTTCCGCGGCTGTCGCTCACCGATCAGAGCCAGCTCCGTGCTCAGGCACGTCAGTGCGCTCTGTTCTGAGGGCTTGGGTGATGAAGGGACACTATGGACGTGGCGACGACGACGGTTGGCTCTGACTTGAAGGTCCGCCTGGTGCGGGAAGACTTCGCCGACGCGGTGGCGTGGGTTGCCCGCAACCTGCCGACGCGGCCGACCGTCCCGGTGCTGGCCGGGGTGTTGCTCACCGGTACCGAGGACGGGCTGACGATCTCCGGTTTCGACTACGAGGTGTCGGCGGAGGTCCAGGTTCCCGCTGAGATAGCTTCTCCCGGAAGTGTTTTGGTGTCCGGTCGGCTGCTGTCAGACATCACCAGGGCGTTGCCGGCCAAGCCGGTCGATGTCACCGTCGAAGGCACCCGGGTTTCGCTGGTCTGCGGCAACGCCCGCTTCTCGCTGCCCACCATGGCCGTCGAGGACTACCCGACACTGCCGGCGCTGCCCGAGGAGACCGGGGTGATCTCCGCCGACCTGTTCGGCGAGGCCATCGGCCAGGTCGCAGTGGCTGCCGGCAAGGACGACACGCTGCCGATGCTTACCGGCATCCGGGTCGAGATTTCCGGTGAGACAGTCGTTTTGGCCGCTACCGATCGGTTCCGCCTGGCCGTCCGCGAACTGACCTGGTCGACGTCGTCGCCGAGTCTGGAGGCCGCGGTGCTGGTGCCCGCCAAGACGCTGGCCGAAGCGGCCAAGGCCGGCACCTCAGGGTCCGAGGTGCACCTGGCACTGGGTGCGGGCTCGGCGGTCGGCAAGGAGGGCCTGCTCGGTATCCGCAGCGCCGGTAAGCGCAGCACCACCCGTCTGCTCGATGCCGAGTTCCCCAAGTTCCGCCAGCTGCTGCCCAGTGAGCACACCGCCATCGCCACCATCGGCGTGGCCGAACTCACCGATGCGATCAAGCGCGTGGCCCTGGTCGCCGATCGTGGCGCCCAGATCCGAATGGAGTTCAGCGATGGCGTACTGCATCTGTCGGCCGGCGCCGACGACGTCGGCCGCGCCGAGGAGGATCTGCCGGTGGACTTCGCCGGTGAGCCGCTGACCATCGCGTTCAACCCGACTTATCTGACCGACGGACTGGGCTCGCTGCATTCCGATCGGGTGACGTTCGGTTTCACCACCCCGAGCCGTCCTGCGGTGTTGCGGCCGGCGGGGGAGGATCAGGTGGTCGGCGCGGGTCCGTTCCCCGCCGTTCAGACCGACTATGTATATCTGCTCATGCCGGTGCGTCTGCCCGGCTGATCGCCGCGACGAAAGAGGCACACATGGAACTGGGTTTGGTTGGCCTCGGCAAGATGGGCTTCAACATGCGCCAGCGGTTGCGTGAGGGAGGCCACACGGTCATCGGATACGACCCTCGTCCGGAGGTCAGCGATGTGCCGACCCTGGGGGCGCTGGCCGATGCGCTCACCGCGCCACGGGTGGTCTGGGTCATGGTGCCGTCGGGGCCGATCACCGATGAGACCATCGTCTCGTTGTCGGAGGTCCTCAGCCCCGGTGATCTGGTGGTCGACGGCGGCAACTCGCGGTTCACCGAGGATGCGCAGCATGCGGAATTGCTTGATGACAAAGGGATTTCGTTCGTCGACGCGGGCGTGTCCGGTGGTGTCTGGGGTTTGACCGAAGGCTATGGTCTGATGGTCGGCGGCAGCGACGAGGATGTCGCCCGGGTCATGCCGATCTTCGAGACCCTGCGCCCGCCCGGTGAACTGGCCGACGGCTTCGTCCACGCCGGCCCCGTCGGAGCCGGACACTACGCCAAGATGGTGCACAACGGCATCGAGTACGGGCTGATGATGGCCTACGCCGAAGGGTACGAACTGTTGGCCGCCGAGCCGTTGATCAAGGACACCCAAGCCGTCATCCAGGCCTGGAGTAACGGCACCGTGGTCCGCTCCTGGCTACAGCAACTGCTGGCCAAGGCCCTCAAGGAGGATCCGAACTTCACCGACATCTCCGGCTACACCGAGGATTCCGGTGAAGGCCGCTGGACCGTCGAAGAAGCCATCCACCACCGGGTGCCGATGCCGGTGATCGCGGCCTCGTTGTTCGCCAGGTTCGCTTCCCGGCAGGACGACTCGCCGACCATGAAGGCGGTCTCGGCACTGCGCAACCAATTCGGTGGACACGCGGTCAAACGAGTCCCGCTGTCCGGGTAGAGCGCTCATGTACGTCCGGCACCTGGCGCTGCGCGACTTCAGGTCGTGGGCGCATGTCGACCTCGAGTTGGCGCCAGGCCGGACCGTCTTCGTCGGATCCAACGGTTACGGCAAGACGAATCTCGTTGAAGCACTGTGGTATTGCGCAACTCTGGGCTCACATCGGGTGGCCACCGACGCCCCGCTGATCCGGGCCGGCGCGGAGCGGGCCGTGGTGTCGGCGATCGTCGTCAACGAAGGTCGAGAGCTGGCCGTCGACATCGAGATCGCCGCAGGCCGGGCCAACAAGGCGCGGCTGAACAGGTCGCCGGTCCGCGCCACCCGCGAGGTCCTCGGTGCTGTTCGCGCGGTGCTGTTCGCGCCGGAGGATCTCGCGCTGGTCCGCGGGGACCCCGGGGAACGCCGCCGGTATCTCGACGAACTGGCCACCGTGCGCAGGCCGCGCGTCGCGGCTATCCGCGCCGACTACGAGAAGGTGCTCAAGCAGCGCACCGCGTTGTTGAGATCCGCTGCCGGCAGGCCGCTTTCGTGGCGACCGCGGTGTGCTGGACACCCTCGACGTATGGGACGGCCAGCTGGCCGCACACGGTGCCGAATTGATGGCCGCGCGCATCGAACTGGTCAACCTGCTGGCTCCCGAGGTCGAGAAGGCCTACCAGCTGCTGGCGCCGGCCTCGCGGCCGGCGGCGATCAACTACCGCAGCGGCGTCGAGCTGTCGCCGGACGACGGCGAGGACGTGGAGTTCCTCGAGGCCGCCCTGCTGGCCGGCCTGGCCCGCCGCCGCGACGCCGAACTGGAACGGGGTATGTGCCTGGTCGGCCCGCACCGCGACGATCTGGAACTGCGGCTGGGCGACCAGCCGGCGAAAGGCTTCGCCAGCCATGGTGAGTCGTGGTCGATGGCGTTGTCGCTGCGGCTGGCGGCCTACGAGTTGTTGCGCACCGAGGGCAGCGAACCGGTGCTGATCCTCGACGACGTGTTCGCCGAACTGGACACCGCCCGCCGCCGTGCGCTGGCCGGGGTGGCGGCCACCGCCGAGCAGGTCCTGGTCACCGCCGCCGTCGGCGAGGACATCCCCGAGGACTGGGACGCCACCCGCGTCGGCATCGCGCTGCAGGACGACGACAATGGCCGCATGTCGGTGGTGACCTCGTGACCGAGCCCGAGGACGACGCCGTCGCCGGTCCGCCGGAGCACCTGAGCGGTCTGGCCGGGATGGACCTGGTGCGCCGCGCCCTGGAGGAAGCCCGCGGCGCCGCGCGCAGCCAGGGTAAGGAGGTCGGCCGCGGCGGGCGCTCCCCCGGTCAGCGCCGCACGGTGCGGCGCAGCGGCAGTCGCAGCTGGTCAGGACCCGGACCGGATCGCCGTGACCCGCAACCGCTGGGCACCGCGGCCGCTGACCTGGCCAAAAGCCAAGGTTGGACACCACACGTCGCCGAAGGCGCGGTGTTCGCACAGTGGACGACCGTCGTCGGCGAGCAGATCGCCGAGCACGCCGAACCCACCGCACTGCGGGACGGAGTACTCAGTGTCACCGCCGAGTCGACGGCTTGGGCCACCCAGCTGCGGATGGTGCAGGCGCAGCTGCTGGCCAAGATCGCTGCGGCTGTCGGAGACGGTGTGGTCACCTCGCTGAAGGTCACCGGGCCGACCGCGCCGTCGTGGCGGAAGGGCCCGCTGCACATCTCCGGGAGAGGCCCCCGCGACACCTACGGATGACGCCCACTACCACAGTCGGCTGACAGCCACGTGAAGGTCGCCGACGCGCGTGTCAAGCGTCATCACGTATACCGATCCGAGAAATTCCGCGCACGGCTCAACTAGGTGTGTAGAAACGCCGCCGCAGAATCGGTCCGGTCGGGGGTTGACGGTAGACTATTACGAGACCAGCGGGCGATTCTCGAAAACGCCCGCCTGTGAACCCCAAGGAGACCTGTCCGACCGTGGCTGCCCAGAAGAAGAAAGACCAAGACTCCTACGGTGCCGGCTCGATCAAGATCCTCGAGGGCCTCGAAGCTGTCCGCAAACGTCCCGGCATGTACATCGGCTCCACCGGCGAGCGTGGTCTGCACCACCTGGTCTGGGAGGTGGTCGACAACGCCGTCGACGAGGCGATGGCCGGCTACGCCACCCAGGTCGACGTGCGCCTGCTCGAGGACGGTGGCGTCGAGGTCGTCGACGACGGCCGCGGCATTCCCGTCGCGATGCACGATTCCGGAGTCCCCACCGTCGACGTCGTCATGACGGTGCTGCACGCCGGCGGCAAGTTCGAAGAGGGCGCCTACACGGTCTCCGGCGGCCTGCACGGCGTCGGCGTCTCCGTGGTCAACGCCCTGTCCCGGCGCCTCGAGGCGGATATCCGTCGCGACGGCTACGAGTGGTTCCAGACCTACGACAACTCCGTGCCCGGCACCCTCAAGCAGGGTGAGGCCAGCCGCAAGACCGGCACCACGATCCGGTTCTGGGCCGATCCCGACATCTTCGAGACCACCACCTACGACTTCGAGACGGTGGCCCGCCGCCTGCAGGAGATGGCCTTCCTCAACAAGGGCCTGACCATCAACCTGACCGACGAGCGGGTCACCGCAGAAGAAGTCGTCGACGAGGTGGTCAGTGACACCGCGGAGGCGCCGAAGTCCGCCGAGGAGAAGGCCGCCGAGCAGGCGGCCGCGCCGCACAAGGTCAAGCACCGCACGTTCCACTACCCCGGCGGCCTGGTCGACTTCGTCAAGCACATCAACCGCACCAAGCAGCCGATTCACAGCAGCGTCGTCGACTTCTCCGGCAAGGGCGAGGGCCACGAGGTCGAGGTCGCGATGCAGTGGAACGCAGGCTATTCGGAGTCGGTGCACACCTTCGCCAACACCATCAACACCCACGAGGGCGGCACCCACGAGGAAGGCTTCCGCGCGGCCTTGACCACCGTGGTCAACAAGTACGCCAAAGACAAGAAGCTGCTCAAGGAAAAGGACGCCAACCTCACCGGCGACGACATCCGCGAGGGTCTGGCCGCCGTCATCTCGGTGAAGGTGGCCCAACCGCAGTTCGAAGGCCAGACCAAGACCAAGCTGGGCAACACCGAGGTCAAGTCGTTCGTGCAGCGCATCTGCAACGAACAGCTCGGCCACTGGTTCGAGGCCAACCCGTCGGACGCCAAGACGATCGTCAACAAGGCGGTGTCCTCGGCGCAGGCGCGCATCGCCGCGCGCAAGGCGCGAGAGCTGGTGCGCCGCAAGAGCGCAACCGACATCGGCGGTCTGCCCGGCAAGCTCGCCGACTGCCGCTCCACCGATCCGAGCAAGTCGGAACTGTATGTGGTGGAGGGTGACTCGGCCGGCGGCTCGGCCAAGAGCGGGCGCGACTCGATGTTCCAGGCGATCCTGCCGCTGCGAGGCAAGATCATCAACGTCGAGAAGGCCCGCATCGACCGGGTGCTGAAGAACACCGAAGTCCAGGCCATCATCACCGCGCTGGGCACCGGGATCCACGACGAGTTCGACCTGGCCAAGCTGCGCTATCACAAGATCGTGCTGATGGCCGACGCCGACGTTGACGGCCAACACATTTCGACGCTGCTGCTGACCCTGCTGTTCCGGTTCATGCGTCCGCTGATCGAGCACGGCCACGTCTTCCTGGCGCAGCCACCGCTGTACAAACTCAAATGGCAGCGCAGCGAGCACGAGTTCGTCTACTCCGACCGCGAACGCGACGCCTTGCTCGAGGCAGGATTGGCCGCCGGCAAGAAGATCAACAAGGACGACGGCATCCAGCGCTACAAGGGTCTGGGCGAGATGAATGCCAAGGAGTTGTGGGAGACCACGATGGACCCGTCGGTACGGGTTCTGCGCCAGGTCACCCTCGACGACGCCGCGGCGGCCGACGAACTGTTCTCCATCCTGATGGGCGAGGACGTCGAGGCACGTCGCAGCTTCATCACCCGCAATGCCAAAGACGTTCGCTTCTTGGATGTTTAGCGAAGTACACCCCTTCCCAGGGACAAAGAGGATCACATGACTGACACCACGTTGCCGCCCGGCGACGCCGCAGGAGACCGCATCGAACCGGTCGACATCCAGCAGGAGATGCAGCGCAGCTACATCGATTACGCGATGAGCGTCATCGTCGGCCGCGCCCTGCCCGAGGTGCGGGACGGCCTCAAGCCGGTACACCGCCGGGTGCTCTACGCGATGTACGACTCCGGTTTCCGGCCCGACCGCAGCCACGCCAAGTCGGCGCGCTCGGTGGCCGAGACGATGGGTAACTACCACCCGCACGGCGACGCCTCGATCTACGACACCCTGGTCCGGATGGCCCAGCCGTGGTCGCTGCGCTACCCGTTGGTCGACGGGCAGGGCAACTTCGGCTCGCCGGGTAACGACCCGCCGGCCGCCATGAGGTACACGGAAGCACGGCTGACCCCGCTGGCGATGGATATGCTGCGTGAAATCGACGAGGAGACAGTCGATTTCATTCCGAACTACGACGGCAGGGTGCAGGAGCCGACGGTTCTGCCCAGCCGGTTCCCCAACCTGCTCGCCAACGGCTCCGGCGGCATCGCGGTGGGCATGGCCACCAACATCCCGCCGCACAACCTGCGCGAGCTGGCCGAGGCCGTCTACTGGTGCCTGGAGAACTTCGAGGCCGACGAAGAGGCCACCCTCGAGGCGGTCATCGAGCGGGTCAAGGGCCCGGACTTCCCCACTTACGGCCTGATCGTCGGAAACCAGGGCATCCTGGATGCCTACCGCACCGGCCGGGGCTCGGTCCGGATGCGCGGTGTCGTCGAGATCGAAGAGGACAGCCGCGGCCGCACCGGCATCGTCATCACCGAATTGCCCTACCAGGTCAACCACGACAACTTCATCACCTCGATCGCCGAGCAGGTCCGCGACGGCAAGCTGGCCGGCATCTCCAACATCGAGGACCAGTCCAGCGACCGGGTGGGTCTGCGCATCG
This sequence comes from uncultured Actinomycetota bacterium, assembly GCA_963716465.1. GTDB lineage: Bacteria > Actinomycetota > Actinomycetes > Mycobacteriales > Mycobacteriaceae > Mycobacterium. Next base: position 27,675 of record CAVQTS010000024.1, on the reverse strand, counting down.
TCGTGGAGATCAAGCGCGACGCCGTGGCCAAGGTGGTGCTGAACAACCTCTACAAGCACACCCAGCTGCAGACCAGCTTCGGCTGCAACATGCTGTCCATCGTCGACGGGGTGCCGCGCACGCTGCGCCTCGACCAGATGATCCGCTACTACGTCATCCATCAGCTCGACGTCATCGTCCGGCGCACTACCTACCGGCTGCGCAAGGCCAACGAGCGGGCCCACATCCTGCGCGGCCTGGTCAAGGCGCTCGACGCGCTCGACGAGGTGATCGCCCTGATCCGGGCTTCAGAGACCGTCGACATCGCCCGAGCGGGCCTGATCGAGCTGCTCGACATCGACGACATCCAGGCCCAGGCCATCCTGGACATGCAGCTGCGCCGTCTTGCGGCCCTGGAACGTCAGCGGATCGTCGACGACCTGGCCAAGATCGAGGCCGAGATCGCCGACCTCGAGGACATCCTGGCCAAGCCGGAGCGCCAGCGCCTGATCGTGCGCGACGAACTCAAGGAGATCGTCGAGAAGCACGGCGATGACCGGCGCACCCGGATCGTCGCCGCCGACGGCGAGGTCTCCGACGAGGATCTGATCGCCCGCGAGGACGTGGTCGTGACGATCACCGAAACCGGCTACGCCAAGCGCACCAAGACCGACCTGTACCGCAGCCAGAAGCGCGGCGGCAAGGGCGTGCAGGGCGCCGCGCTCAAGCAGGACGACATCGTGCGGCACTTCTTCGTGTGCTCGACCCACGACTGGATCCTGTTCTTCACCACGCAGGGCCGGGTCTACCGCGCCAAGGCCTACGAGCTGCCCGAGGCCCAGCGCAACGCGCGCGGCCAGCACGTGGCCAACCTCCTGGCGTTCCAGCCCGAGGAGCGCATCGCCCAGGTCATCCAGATCAAGAGCTACGAGGACGCGCCCTACCTGGTGCTGGCCACCCGCAACGGTCTGGTGAAGAAGTCGAAGCTGTCCGACTTCGACTCCAACCGCTCCGGCGGCATCGTCGCGATCAACCTGCGTGACGGCGACGAACTGGTCGGCGCGGTGCTGTGCTCGGCCGAGGAAGACCTGCTGCTGGTCAGCGCCAACGGCCAGTCCATCCGGTTCTCGGCCACCGACGACGCGCTACGTCCGATGGGCCGCGCGACGTCCGGTGTGCAGGGCATGCGGTTCAACGCCGACGACCAGCTGCTGTCACTCAACGTCGTCCGGGAGGGCACGTATCTGCTGGTCGCGACGGCTGGCGGGTACGCCAAGCGCACCGCGATCGAGGAGTACACCGCTCAGGGCCGCGGCGGCAAGGGCATCCTCACCATCCAGTACGACCGCCGTCGTGGAAGTCTGGTCGGCGCGTTGGTGGTCGATGAGGACAGCGAGGTGTTCGCCATCACCTCGGGCGGCGGTGTCATCCGCACCGCAGCCCGCCAGGTCCGCAAGGCCGGACGCCAGACCAAGGGCGTTCGCTTGATGAACCTGGGCGAGGGCGACACACTGTTAGCCATTGCACGTAATGCCGAGGAACAGGAGAGCGCGGACGAGGCGTCCGACGCAGACACTGAACCTGACGCAACGTAGCGTGGCGGGGAACCAGTGAGGAGCTTGCGGTGAGCGCACCCAACGAGCCGGGCCAGCCCGGGCCGGGCGAAGCCCCGGGCAACGGGAACGGCTCGGCGGACCCGACTGCGGCTATCGCCGGGTCGGGAGCCAACGCCGGGTCCGGTGAGGTCCCGCCCTGGCAGCGGGGCGCCGCACGGTCGCGCCCGGCCACGGCGTCGACGTCGTCGCCGAGTATCGAAGCCCGGGTCAACCGGTTCATCACCGGCAGCGCCGCCCCCGACCTCTCGAGCGTGGGCGGGACCTCCGCGCCGCGTCAGGAACCCGAGCCCGCGGCCGCCCGGTCCGAGTCGCGCGCCGAGCGCACCGAGGTGACCAGGCCCGAGGCCTACGCCAGTGAGTTGCCGGATCTGTCCGGTCCGGTGCCCAAGCCGGTCCCGGCCCGCAAGGCCGTCCCGGACCGCCCGGCCTCCGCAGAGCCGACCGCCACCAAGACGGCCACCAAGACGGCCGCGCCGGCGTCCCGCGTCCAGGTCGGCACCAACCGGTCGCGCGGACCCGTGCGCGCCAACATGCAGATCCGCCACATCGACCCGTGGAGCGCGCTGAAGGTCTCGCTGCTGCTGTCGGTGGCGCTGTTCTTCGTGTGGATGATCGCCGTGGCGTTCCTCTACCTGGTGCTCGGCGGAATGGGTGTGTGGAGCAAGCTCAACAGCAACGTCGGTGACCTGCTCACCAGCACCAGCGGCGGCGGTGGGGAGCTGGTGTCCAGCGGGACGATCTTCGGCGGCGCCGCACTGATCGGCCTGGTGAACATCGTGCTGTTGACGGCGATGGCCACCGTCGGCGCCTTCATCTACAACCTGAGCACCGACATCGTCGGCGGTATCGAAGTCACCCTGGCCGACCGCGACTGACCGGTTTGGGTGCAGCACCGCGGGTGCGGTAATCTCGGCGCTCGGCCGTATCACGAATACGGGCCTATAGCTCAGGTGGTTAGAGCGCTTCGCTGATAACGAAGAGGTCGGAGGTTCGAGTCCTCCTAGGCCCACGATGTCCTGGTCAACGGGGAAGGCGGCCGTGAGGATCGCAGTGCTGCTGGCGTTGCTGGCCGCGGCCGGTGTGATGCTCCGGATCCGCCGCCGCGGCGAAATCTGGCACACCCTGCACGACCGTGGCTGACACGGGGCCTTAGCTCAGTTGGTAGAGCGCTGCCTTTGCAAGGCAGATGTCAGGAGTTCGAATCTCCTAGGCTCCACAATTCTTGTGGTGGGCGACATTCCGCTGCCGACGAAGTGACCAAGTACCCCTTCCGTACCAGTCTTTGCTGCATACGCTGAGTCTCGACGGTGTTGTCGTCGTCAACTAACGGGGCAGGGGGCCGGGTCGGTGGTGTCGGTGGACAGCGTGCTGAAGCCGGTGCGCTCCATCGGCGGCTTCTACGCGATGGCGCTGGACACCCTTGTCGCGATGGTGACCCGACCGCTGGCGTGGCGCGAGTTCTTCCTGCAGACCTGGTTCGTGGCGCGGGTCGCGATCGTTCCGACCCTGCTGCTGGCGATTCCGTTCACCGTCCTGGTCGTCTTCACCCTCAACGTGCTGCTGCACGAGTTCGGCGCCGCCGACTTCTCGGGCACCGGCGCGGCCAGTGCCTCGGTCACCGAGATCGGGCCGATCGTCACGGTGCTCGTCGTCGCCGGCACTGGAGCCACCGCGATGTGCGCCGACCTCGGCGCCCGCACCATCCGCGACGAACTCGACGCACTGCGGGTGATGGGCGTCGACCCGGTGCACCGGCTGGTTGTTCCCAGGGTCCTGGCGGCCACCATCGTGGCCGTGTCGCTGGTCTCGCTGGTGACCTTCGTCGGCTTGGCGGGCTCGTTCGCGTTCGCCGTCTTCGTGCAGCACGTCACCCCGGGCGCCTTCGCGGCCGGCCTGACGTTGTTCACCGGCCTGCCCGACATCGACCTCGGCCTCATCAAGGGTGCACTGTTCGGCCTGTCGGCCGCGCTCATCGCCTGCTACAAGGGCATGTCGGTGCGAAAGGGCCCGCAAGGTGTCGGCAATGCCGTCAACGAGACCGTCGTGTACTCCTTCATCGCGCTGTTCGTCATCAACATCGTCGCGACCGCCGTCTACTACACGAGCGCGAAATGACCGGCGGCACAGCCGAAGACCAGCACCCCGGGTGGGCCGTCAATGCGGTCCACGGTGCAGTCGGCGGGTGGAACCGAGTCGGCGAGCAGATCAAGTTCAACGCTCTGTCCATTCGCGAGATCGGCATCGCGCTGACGCGATACCGCACCGAGATCCTGCGCCTGATCGCGCAGATGAGTCTGGGTACTGGCGCATTGGCGCTCATCGGGGGCACCGTCGTCGTGGTCGGATTCATGACGCTGACCACGGGCGCGGTGATCGCCGTACAGGGCTACAACGAACTGTCCGGCATCGGCGTGGAAGCCATGACCGGGTTCATCTCGGCCTACGTCAACGTTCGCATCATCTCCCCCGCGGTGGCCGGAATCGGCTTGGCGGCCACCATCGGTGCCGGCACCACCGCGCAGCTCGGCGCCATGCGCATCGCCGACGAGATCGACGCACTCGAGGTGATGGCCGTCCGTTCGGTCGCCTACCTGGTGTCGACCCGCGTGGTGGCCGGGGTGACCGTGGTGATCCCGCTGTACTGCGTGGCGATGGTGTGCGCGTTCGTCGCCGCCCGGATCGGCACCACCGCCTTCTACCACCAGTCCACCGGCGTCTACGACCACTACTTCAACACGTTCCTCAACTCCACCGACCTGCTGTGGTCGTTCTTCACGGTGGTGCTGATGGGCGTCGCCATCATGCTGGTGCACACCTATTACGGCTACACCGCCACCGGTGGCCCGGCGGGAGTCGGTGCGGCCGTTGGGCATTCGGTACGCACCTCGCTGGTTGTCCTGACGCTGCTGCTGCTCGCGGTGGCGCTGTCCATCTACGGCCAATCCGGCAACTTCCACCTCTCCGGGTGATCGGCGATGTCTGACCCGCGCTCCGAAGGAATCCACCCGGCTTGGTGGACCTTGATTTTCGTGGTCGCCACGATCGGCACCATCGCGCTGACCGCGACCCTGTTCTCCGGCTCCCTGCGCTCCGCGGACCCGGTGACGCTGATCTCCGACCGCGCCGGTCTGGTGATGGACCGCGGCGCGAAGGTCAAGCTGCGCGGTGTCCAGATCGGCCAGGTCGGCCGGGTCACCGGCGAGCAGAACCAGGTGGACCTCGAGCTCGAGATCGAGCCGGACCAGATGCGATTCATTCCGGCCAACGTGCGGGCGCGCATCCGCGCCGGGACGCTGTTCAGCGCCAAGTTCGTCGAGCTGGTCTACCCCAGCGACCCCAGCCCACAACGGCTGGCCCCCGGCGCGATCATCAAGTCCGACAACGTCAGCACCGAGATCAACACCCTGTTCCGTGACGTCGCCGACATCCTCAAACAGGTCGACCCGGCCAAACTCCAGGCCACGCTGTCCGCGTTGGCCGAAGGACTGCGCGGCCACGGTGAGATCATCGGGCAGACCATCACCGACACCAACGAGGTGCTCAAGGAAGTCAACGCGCGGGCGGACACCCTCAAGGCCGACGGCCAGGCGGTCAGGAGGATCGGCGACGCGTACGGCGCTGCGGCACCGGATATTCTGACCGCGCTCGACGCAGCAGGCACCATCAGCATGACCATCACCGACAACGCGGCGAACCTCGATGCCCTGCTGACGGGCGTCGTCGGCCTGGCGCGCGGCGGTATCGACCTGATCGGCTCGAGCCAGGCCAACCTGATCCAGGCCGTCGGCCTCTTCGAATCGACCGCCCGCCTGCTGTTCACCTACAACCCGACCTTCACCTGCACGCTGGTCGGGGCCAAGACAGCGCTGGACACCGGCTATCTGGACGCGACCGGCGGCGCGAACCACAAGTCGATAATCCTCGACAGCACCCTGCTGCTGGGACCCGACGCCTACCGCTACCCGCAGAACCTACCGATCATCGGCGCCAAGGGCGGCCCCGGCGGCAAGCCCGGCTGCGGATCGCTGCCGGACGTCGCCGCCAATTGGCCGGTGCGTCAACTCATCACCAACACCGGTTGGGGCACCGGGCTGGACATCCGGCCCAATCCCGGCATCGGATTCCCCGGCTACACCGACTACCTACCGGTCACCCGGGCAGTGCCAGAGCCACCCAGCGTGCGCTATCCCGGCGGACCCGCCCCCGGACCGATCCCCTACCCCGGCGCCCCGCCCTACGGTGCGCAGCTGTACGCCCCCGACGGAACGCCGCTGTGGCCCGGCCTGCCGCCGGCGCCGCCGCCCGGTGCTGCGTCCGAGCCCGGCCCGCCCCCGCCGGGCTCCGAACCGTTCGTGGTCCCTGTGCCCGCGCAACTGCAACCGACACCGACGCCGGCGCCGTGATGAGGCACGCATGAAGGAGAACCTGCCCGGCGCGATCCTGCGCGTGAGCGTGTTCCTTGTGGTGTGCGCACTCGGCCTGGCGGCGATGCTGGCGATCTTCGCGCAGCTCCGCTTCGAGGCCGAAAAGGTCTACACCGCAGAGTTTCACACCGTATCGGGTCTGGAGGACGGCAACTTCGTGCGCATCGCCGGAGTCGAGGTCGGCAAGGTCAAGAACATCAGGATTCGCGACGACGGCGTCGCCCTGGTCGATTTCAGCACGGACACCTCGGTGGTGTTGACCGAGGGCAACAGGGTGGTCATCCGCTACCGAAACCTCATCGGCGAACGCTATCTGTCCCTCGAGGAAGGCGCCGGCGGCACCCGGCAACTGCAGCCGGGCGACACCATCCCGCTGTCCCGCACCGCAGCAGCCCTCGACCTCGACGCGCTCCTCGGTGGTTTCCGTCCGCTGTTCCACGCACTGGATCCCGATCAGGTCAACGCGCTGTCCGGCCAGCTGATCGAGGCTCTGCAGGGCGAAGGCCCGACCATCACCACGTTCTTGAGCCAGACCGCGGCCGTGACCAACACCCTGGCCGACCGGGATCAGCTGATCGGTCAGGTGATCACCAACCTTCGAACCGTCGTGGGAACGCTCGGCGACCAGAGCTCACAGTTCGCCGATGCCGTCGACTCACTGTCGGCCTCCCTGTCGACCATCGCCGGCCGAAAAGAGGACCTGAGCAACGGACTTGCCTACGCCAACGAGGCGGCCGCGTCCATCGGCGACCTACTCACCCAGGCCCGAGCCCCGTTGAGCAAGGTGGTCGGTGAGGCGAACCGGACCGCCGATGCAGTCCTGGCCGACCGCGACTACTTCGACCGCTTCCTCGAGACCCTGCCCGACGCCTACCGGATGCTGAATCGCCAGGGACTCTACGGCGACTTCTTCAGCTTCTATCTGTGCGACCTTGTCCTGAAGTTGAACGGCAAAGGCGGACAACCCGTTTACGTCAAAGTCGCCGGACAGGACACCGGGAGGTGCGCGCCGCGATGAAGACTTTCGCCGAACGCAACCCGATCGTCATCGGCCTGCTGGGGGTCGCCGTCACCGTCGGCGTGGTGCTCGCCGCGCTCAATTACGGAAAGCTGCCGTTCGTCGACTCGAACCGGCAGTACTCGGCCTATTTCGCCGAGGCGGGCGGCCTGCTCGCCGGCGCCCCCGTCCAGGTGTCGGGCTTCAAGTCGGGCAAGGTCACCTCCATCGACCTCGACGGGCCACGGGTCCTGGTCACCTTCGAAGTCGACAAGCACATCCGGCTCGGCGACCGCACCGAAGCGGCGATCAAGACGAAAAGCATTCTGGGCGCCAAAGTCCTGGAGCTCACACCCCGGGGCGACGGCCACCAGTCCGGTCCGATCCCCCTCGACCGGACTACCTCGCCCTACCAGTTGCCGGACGCCCTCGGCGATCTCACCACTACCATCAGTGGACTCGACACCAACCGGCTCTCAGACTCCTGGAAGGTCCTGTCCACCGAATTCGCCGACATACCAACCGTTCTCAAGGGGGCATTGCAGGGAGTGGCGCGGTTCTCGCAGACCGTCGACGCACGCGACGACCAGTTGCGCAAGCTCCTCACCGACGCCAACAAGGTGACAGCGGTGCTGGCCGGGCGCAGCGACGCCATCGTCACGATGCTCACCGACAGCAACGCCCTGCTCGCCGACCTCACCAGCCAGAGTCGCGCACTGGACGAGATCTCCGGCAACATCACGGCGATGAGCCGCCAGATCGAGGGGCTGATCACCGAGAACCGGCAGACCCTGAAGCCCGCCCTCGACAAGCTCAACCAACTACTCGCCATCGTCGATCGCCGCAAGGAGCGGATTGCGCAGGCGATCAAGGGCTTCAACCAGTACGCGATGTCGTCGGGTGAGTCGATGTCGTCGGGACCGTTCTTCAAGTTCTACATCGCCAACCTGCTGCCGGGGCAGTTCATCCAGCCGTTCGTCGACGCCGCCTTCTCCGACCTCGGACTCGACCCGAACGTGCTGGCCCCATCCCAGCTGACCGACCCCCAGACCGGGCAACCGGGCACGCCGCCGCTCCCGCTGCCCTTCCCGCGCACCGGCCAGGGCGGCGAACCACGGCTGAACCTCCCCGACGCCATCACCGGTAACCCCGGCGACCCCCGCTATCCCTACCGCGAGCCACCAGTGGCCGCACAGCCGGGCGGACCACCGCCGGGACCACCCGCCGATCCGTCGGCCGCCCCAACGCCCACACCCGTCCTGGTGCCAGCACCTCCGATAGGAGAGGGCCAATGACCAAGCGCGCCAACCTCCGCGCCGGCCTCGCGGCTGTGCTCACGTTGGTGATCGCCGCCGCCGCCGCGGTGCTGCTGCACTCGGCCGGAACCGCGAACAGACGAACGGTGGTGGCCTACTTCGCCAACAGCAACGGCATCTTCGTCGGCGACGAGGTCCGCATCCTCGGGGTCCCGGTCGGCAAGATCGACCGCATCGAACCGCAGACCCAGCGCGTAAAAATCACCTTCTGGTTCGACGGGAAGTACCAGGTTCCCGCCGACGCCAAGGCGGTGATCCTCTCCCCGGCGATCGTGACCGCGCGCATCATCCAGCTCACCCCGGTCTACACCGGCGGCCCCCAAATGCAATCCGGCGCCGTCATTCCCGAGCAGCGGACCGCCGTCCCCGTCGAATGGGACGATCTGCGTCAGCAACTCGAACGGCTCACCCAACTGCTGACGCCCACGGAACCGGGCGGACTGAGCACTCTGGGATCGGTCGTGCACAACACCGCTGAGACTCTGCGCGGCCAGGGCGCCAACATCCGGGACGCCATCGTCAGGCTCGCGCAGGCCGTTTCGGTGCTCGGTGACCACAGCGACGACCTGTTCGGCACGCTGACGAACCTCTCGATCCTGGTGTCGGCCCTGCAGGACAGCGGGGACGTGATGCGCCAACTCAACGGAAACCTCGCCACCGCAACCGGGTTGCTGACCGATGAGCCCAACGAGGTCGGCGATGCCGTGTCCGCCCTCGACGCCGTCGTCGGCCAGGTCCGCACCTTCGTCGCCGACAACCGCGAATCGCTGGGCACCACGGCGGACAAGCTGGCATCGGTGTCCACGGCGCTGACGGCCAGCCTCGGCGACATCAAGCAGGCGCTGCACATCGCCCCGAACGAACTGCAGAACCTGATGAACGTCTATCAGCCGGCGCAGGCCACTCTGGGCGGCGCCTACGCCTTCAACAACTTCGCCGACCCGATCACCTTCCTGTGCGGAGCGATACAGGCGGCATCGCGCCTGGGCGCCGAAGAGTCGGCCAAGCTGTGCGTCCAGTACCTGGCGCCCATCGTCAAGAACCGCCAGTACAACTTTCCACCGCTGGGCGAGAACCTTGTCGTCGGTGCCACCGCCCGGCCGAACGAGGTGACCTACAGCGAGGACTGGCTGCGCCCCGACTACATTCCCCCACCGGCGAATCTGGTTGCAGGGCAGTCTGATCCGCCGCTGCCAGCCGAGACCCGGCCGACCGACCCGGCCGACGGGCTGCCCGGCATCATGCTGCCCGGCCAGGTGGGCTCATGACCAGACTGCGCGGGGCGATCCTCGCGATGAGCGTGGCCGCCGCGGCATCCGGGTGCGGATGGCACGGCCTGAACTCCCTGCCGTTGCCGGGAACCGCGGGACGCGGCCCCGGCGCCTACACGATCCAGGCCCAGTTGCCCGACGTGCGCACCATCGAGCCGAACTCCCGCGTGCAGGTCGACGACGTCACGGTCGGCACCGTCACCAAAATCGAGCGGCAGGGCTGGCATGCGCTGCTCACGATGAGCATCAACGGCGACGTGAACCTGCCTGCCAATGCCACCGCCACGGTGGGCCAGAGCGGACTGCTCGGTTCGCTGCATGTCGAACTGGCGGCACCGATCGGTGTTCCACCACAGGGCAAGCTGGCGAACGGGGCGGTGATCCCGCTGTCGTCGGCCGGGGTGTACCCCTCCAGCGAGCAGGTCCTGGGCGCGATCTCGTTGCTGCTCAACGGCGGCGGCATTGGTCATATGCAGGACATCACCGCCGCACTGAGCACCGCGCTCAACGGTCGCGAGGCCGACGTGCGCAGCCTGATCGAACAGCTGGACACCTTCACCCGCGACGTCAACGACCAGTCCGCGGACATCATCGCCACCACCGAGAGCCTGAACTCGCTGGCCGCCAAGTTCGCCGAGCAGAAGCCGGTGGTGGACAAGGCGATGAGAACCATCCCGTCCGCGCTGAAGGTGATCAGCGGCCAACGGCAGACGCTCGTGGACGCGCTCGACCAGCTCGGCAAGTTCAGCGCCATGATCGCCGACTCCACCCACCAGACGAAAGATGCGTTGGTGCAAGAACTTCAGGACCTCGGCCCAGTGCTGGAGTCACTGGCCAACGCGGGTCCCGCGCTGACCCGGGCATTGGGCCTGTTCGCCACCTACCCGTTTCCAACGGACAACGTCGGCATTTGGCAGCGAGGGGATTTCGCGAACCTGACCGCCGTGATCGACCTGACCCTGAGCCGACTGGACGCCTCATTCCTCACCGGAACGCGATGGGAAGGCAACCTGACCGAACTGGAGTTGCAGTGGGGCCGCACCATCGGCCAGCTTCCGAGCCCCTACACCAGCGGCAATCCCCTTGTTGCGCCGTATCACTGGGACCAAGGACGGTGATATGCCACCATTGACACTGCGCATCCGGATCCAGCTGGCCATCTTCGTCGTGGTCACGCTGCTCGGCGCGGCGGCAATGATATTCGGCTACATCAGGCTGCCTGCGATGTTCGGCATCGGCCGCTATCTGGTGACGGTGGAACTGCCCAGGACCGCGGGCGTCTACCCCGGCGGCAACGTCACTTACCGGGGCGCGGAGGTGGGGCGCATCAAGGATGTGCACCTGACCGATACCGGTGTGGCCGCCGTGCTGTCGCTGAAGTCCGGCATCGCCATCCCGTCTGACCTCGACGCGCAGGTGCACAGCCAGTCAGCCGTCGGCGAGCAGTACATCGCGCTGTTGCCGCGCCGGGATTCGGCACCGCTGCGCAACGGTGACGTCATCGCCGCCGACCGCACCACGGTGCCGCCCGATTTCGACGCGGTGCTCGACACCCTCAACGAAGGACTCAAGACCATCCCACACGACGACCTCAAGACGGTGGTCGACGAGTCCTACACGGCGTTCGGCGGGCTCGGGCCGGAGCTGTCGCGGCTGGTCACCGGAGGCGGTGAACTCGCGGCCGGGGCTCGCAAGAACCTGGGCCCGCTGCTGACGCTAATCGACCAGTCGCGACCGACCCTCGATGCGCAGGCGGACTCCTCGGCGGCGCTGCGGACCTGGGCCGCAAACCTGGGGACGATCAGCAGACAGCTGCAGAGCAACGACGCAGTGGTGCGGGATCTGCTGCAGCAGGGCGCCCCTGCCGTCGAGGAGGCTCGGTCGCTTCTGGACCGGGTGCGGCCCACCGTGCCGCTCATTGCCGCCAACATGGTCAGCGTGGCGCAGGTGGCGGTCACCTACCAGCCGGGCCTCGAGCAGTTGCTCGTGCTGCTGCCGCAGGCGGCGGCGGTTGCGCAGGGGATCGTCCTGGCCAACCGCGACACTGTGCAGCCCTACCGCGGGGCCTACATGAGCTTCAACCTCAGCCTCAACCAGCCGCCGCCGTGCACCACCGGCTTCCTGCCCGCCCAGCAGCAGCGCGCCGCCGCGGTGGAGGACGCCCCGGACCGGCCGGCCGGCGACCTGTACTGCCGGGTGCCGCAAGATTCGCCGCAGAGTGTGCGCGGCGCACGCAACATCCCGTGCATCACCCGCCCCGGCAAACGCGCGCCGACGGTGGCGATGTGCGAGAGCGACGAGAGCTACATCCCGCTCAATGACGGATACAACTGGAAGGGCGATCCCAACGCCACACTGTCGGGACAGGGGATACCGCAACTGCCGCCGATCGCCGGCGCCGAGTACGACCCGGCGACGGGAACCTACACCGGGCCGGACGGCAAGCCGTATACGCAGACCAACCTCGCGCCCGGTGCCTCCAAGCCGAAAGACTGGCAGGCGATGCTGTTTCCGGGCAACTGAATTCAGCACTCGACGACGTTGAGCGCCAACCCGCCCAGGGCGGTCTCCTTGTATTTGTCGGCCATGTCCGCACCGGTGTCGCGCATGGTCTTGATCGCGGCGTCCAGGCTGACGAAGTGGGTGCCGTCGCCGTGCATCGCCATCCGTGCGGCGGTGATCGCCTTGACCGCGGCCACCGCGTTTCGCTCGATGCAGGGAATCTGCACCAGCCCGCCGACCGGGTCGCAGGTCAGTCCGAGGTTGTGCTCGATGCCGATCTCGGCGGCGTTCTCCACCTGATCCGGCGTGCCGCCGAGCACCGCGGTCAATCCGGCGGCCGCCATGGAGCACGCCGACCCGACCTCACCCTGGCAGCCCACCTCCGCGCCGGAGATCGACGCGTTCGCCTTGAACAACACCCCGATGGCGGCCGCGGTCAGCAGGAAGCGCACCACCCCGTCGTCGCCTGCACCCGGGACAAAACGCGAATAGTAGTGCAGCACAGCGGGAATGACCCCGGCCGCACCATTGGTCGGGGCGGTGACCACCCGGCCGCCTGCGGCGTTCTCCTCGTTGACGGCCAACGCGTAGACCGTCACCCAGTCCAATGCGTACAGCGGATCGCCGGGATTGGCCTCCAGCGCCGCGGCCAGCTGTCCGGCCCGCCGGCGCACACCCAGGCCGCCGGGCAGCACGCCACGGTGGGCCAGGCCCGCGGACACGCAGTCCTGCATGACCGCCCAGATCCGCAACACCGCGCTGCGAAGATCCGCGTGACGGCCCAGGGCGCGTTCGTTGTCGGCCATCACGGTGGCGATGCTGCAACCGCGGGCGTTGGCCAGCGCAACCAACTCGGTGGCGGTGCCGAACGGATAGGGCAGTTCGCCGCTTTCGGTCACCGGTGCGGCCGCCTCGTCCGCGTCGAGCACCGCGCCGCCGCCGATTGAGAAGTAGAGGCGACGGTCGAGCACCGCGCCGGCGGTATCGAGGGCCGCGAACGTCAGGCCGTTGGAGTGAAAGTCCAAGCGGTCCAGCCGAAGTGCGATGTCGGCCTCGACGTCGAAGGCAATCGACCGTCCGCCGGGCAACGACAGCCGCCCCGCGCTGCGCACGTCCTGCACCAAGCGGGCGACCTGGTCGGGGTCCACCGTTTCGGGCTCGGCGCCGGCTAGTCCCAGCACCACGGCGGCGATCGTCCCGTGCCCGGCCCCGGTCGCGCCGAGCGAGCCGTACAACTCGACCCGGACCCGGCTCACCGCGTCGAGGACACCGAGTCGCGCCAGCCGGTCGGTGAAACGGGCTGCCGCCCGCATCGGCCCGACAGTGTGTGAGCTCGACGGGCCGATGCCGATCGAGAACAGGTCGAAGACGCTGACGGCCACGCGTGCCCGCTACGGCTTGGGAACAACCTCGACGCTGGGTGGCAGCGCGGACGGTTCGGGCTGCATCGAACGGCGCACGATACTGAACGCGACCGCGCCCCCGACCGCCGTCGCCAGCCCCAGGGCGCCGAACAGCCACATCCGACGGTGGCGTCGATGGGCGGCGCTGCGCGCCTGCTGCAGGGCGGCGGGAAGTTCGGCGACTACCTGCTTGACCGCTGCGGCCTCCTGGGTGAGGTCCTCGCGCACCCGGGCGAGTTCCTTGCGGGCCGCCCGTGCCTCGCGGTAGCGCCGGCGCGCGCCGGCCGCCGCGGACTCCGCGGAATGCACGCTGATGCCGACGACGCCGCGGGTCACGTCGACGGGGCCGACCGCGGTGTAGTGCAGGCCGCGGGTCAGGCGCTCTCGCGACGTGAGCTTCGGTTCGGTCTTGCGGCCCATCTGAACCTCCCTGCCGGTGATTCCCCAACCCTGCCACACCGGCCCACCGGGTGGCCGCGGGATGACCGACACGGCGGTAGTGGCACACTGTTTTTCCGTGACCACGAGCCCCATTCAGACCGCGACCGCGACCCTGCACACCAACCGCGGCGACATCAAGATCGCGCTGTTCGGTAACCACGCCCCCAAGACCGTCGCCAACTTCGTCGGCCTGGCGCAGGGCACCAAGGAGTACTCGACGCAGAACGCCTCGGGCAGCAGCGCCGGACCCTTCTACGACGGCGCCGTGTTCCACCGCGTCATCGACGGCTTCATGATCCAGGGCGGCGACCCGACCGGCACCGGCCGCGGCGGCCCGGGCTACAAGTTCGCCGACGAGTTCCACGGTGAGCTGCAGTTCGACAAGCCCTACCTGCTGGCGATGGCGAACGCCGGCCCCGGCACCAACGGTTCGCAGTTCTTCATCACCGTCGGCCCGACGCCGCACCTCAACCGGCGGCACACCATTTTCGGCGAGGTCGTCGACCCCGAGTCGCAGAAGGTCGTCGACGCCATCGCCACCACCGCGGTCGATCGCAACGACCGGCCCACCGAGCCGGTGGTCATCGAGTCGATCACCATCTCCTAAGGCGTTCTACTCGAGACTGAACTCACGCAGAGACTCACTCGCACTTCTGCTGCGGCGCTTCAATCTCGAGCTGGCGGGCGAATCTCAACGCCCGGCGTACCCGGCGTCGGTCAGCGTGTCGAGCACGTCGAGCGGGTTGGTGCCCAGGTCCCATCGGCTGAGCACGATCAGCCGGCCGTCGGACGTGTCGATCTCCAGGAGCCGCACCGTGCGGCCGATCCTGCGGAACTCCGTGATGCGGATCAGTGAGATGTCCGGCCTGCGCAGAGTCTGGGCCCGAAACCATCCCCGATAGACCAGCCCGTCGGGGGTGATTGCCAACCGGGGGCGCGCCCGCCACGATCCGATTGCAGACACAAGAAGGCCCGCCGCGGCAATGCCGGTGAGGAACCGGCCGGGAGCGTCTGTGACGACGGTCACACAACCGATTGCCATCAGAACACCAGCAATCCCGATACCTGCGATTCCGGCCGGATTCGGCGCCCAATCAGTTTGCTGCATGGCTTCCATGGGTGCCCTCACCGTGGGGAATGCGGTTATCCACAAGCGCTATCAACAATGGGGATGAATCACATCCGTGTGATTGGTTTACCAGGAGGTTGCCAGCCCGATAACGGCGAGCGCACAGAACGATTCGAATCGGGCGTCGCCGCCGGTCAACGCCACCGCATCGTGAGCAACAAACCTGTGATCATGAAGGCAAACGCAATCGCGTAGTTCCACGGACCCAGATCCGCCATCCACTGCAGGGCGTGCGGTGTGTCGTACCCGGATGCCGCGAGCTGAAACACCAGCAGCCAGGCCAGGCCGATCAGCATCAGGCTGATGAACAGCACGACGAACCACACGCTGGACGGCCCGGCCTTCACCTTGACCGGCGTGCGGCTGACCGCGTTGACGGTGAAGTCGTTCTTCTTGCGAACCTTGGACTTGGGCATGGGTACCTTCGTGACGGAATTTCGGTGCGACGATGGTCGCAGATCGATATGAGATTAACGCAGCCAGGCCGCGACCAGACAACTCCGGCACCAGCGACGACGGGCGCCCCGCGTTCGCCATGGCGGTTCGGGGTGCCGGTGGTGTGTCTGCTGGCCGGCTTGTTGCTCGCCGCCACCCACGGCGTTTCCGGCGGAGCGGAGATCCGCCGCAGCGACTCGCCGCGGCTGGTCGACCTGGTTCACGACGCCCAGAGCGCGGTCGACCGGCTCTCCGTGCAGCGGGATGCGCTGGCCGCCCAGATCGACTCCACCCACGGCGCCTCGGCGGGCACCGCGCTGGCGGCGATGCTGGCCCGCGCCGACGAACTCGCGGCCGACGCCGGCCTGGAGCCGGTGCACGGACCGGGGCTGGTCGTGACTCTCTCCGACGCCCAGCGTGATGCCAACGGCCGCTTCCCGCGCGACGCCTCCCCCGACGACCTGGTGGTCCACCAGCAGGACATCCAGGCCGTTCTCAACGCGCTGTGGAGCGCGGGTGCCGAGGCGATCCAGATGCAGGATCAGCGGATCATCGGCACCTCGGCGCCGCGGTGCGTCGGCAACACACTGCTGCTCAACGGCCGCACCTACAGCCCGCCCTACTCCATCTCCGCGATCGGCGACGCGGCGGCGATGCAGGCGGCGCTGGCGGCGGCGCCGCTGGTGACGCTCTACAAGCAGTACGTGGTGCGGTTCGGGCTGGGCTACAGCGAGCAGGTCCAGGCCGACGTGCAGGTCGCCGGCTACACCGAACCGGTCCGCATGCACTACGCCCAGCCGGCCGGCCCGGTGGGCTACTGACCCGCTGGGCTCGGCATCGCCCCAGGTAACCTGGCACGGTGCAGGTCTTGGTCGTCGACAATTACGACAGCTTCGTGTTCAACCTGGTCCAGTACCTGGGCCAACTCGGGGTGGACGCGCAGGTCTGGCGCAACGACGACGCGCGCCTTGCAGAGCCGGCGGCGGTCGCCGCGGACTTCGGCGGCGTGCTGCTGAGCCCGGGACCCGGTACTCCCGAGCGGGCCGGCGCGTCGATCCCGCTGGTGCGGGCATGCGCCGCCGCGGGCACGCCGCTGCTGGGGGTGTGCCTGGGCCACCAGGCCATCGGCGTCGCGTTCGGCGGCACGGTCGACCGCGCGCCGGAACTGCTGCACGGCAAGACCAGCAGCGTGTACCACACCAATGTCGGTGTGCTGCAAGGGCTTCCGAACCCGTTCACGGCGACCCGTTACCACTCGCTGACCATCCTGCCGGAGACCGTCCCGGCCGAGCTGGAGGTCACCGCCCGCACCAAGGGCGGCGTCATCATGGCGGTGCGGCACGTCGAGCTGCCTATCCACGGCGTGCAGTTCCACCCCGAGTCGATCCTGACCGAGGGCGGGCACCGGATGCTGGCCAACTGGCTTGGCTACTGCGGCGCGGCGCCCGCCGAGACGCTGGTGAGCCGGCTCGAGCAGGAAGTCGCCGACACGGTCCGGCACGCGACCGCGGGTGACCCCGGCGGGCAGGAGCGCAGCGACCCGGTGATGAACCCCGGCGGGCAGGAGCGCAGCGACCCTACGACGCGAAGCTGAGCGAGATCGACGCCCCGAAGTTCACGGCGCTGCCCGCCGGCGGGCTCTGGGTGACCACGCCGTTGCTGCGAACGCCGCTGTTGTCGACGTTGGGTCCCTTGATCAGCACCCCGGTCCAGCCCAGCGCGCGCAGGTTGGGTTCGGCGTCGGTCCAGAACTGACCCTTGAGGTCCGGCATCACGAACTGATTGCCGCGCGAGACCTGCAGCTGGATGACGGTGTCCAGCGGAACGGTCTGTCCGGCCGCCGGGTCGGTACCGATCACCTGGCCGGACGGTTCGGTGCTGTCGACGGGAACCGACAGCGTCTTCTGGAAGCCGGAGGCGTTGAGTATCTGCTGGGCGACGTCGACGCCCTGGCCGGACACCGCGGGCACCGCCGCGGTCTGCGGCCCGGTCCCGACGACGATGGTGATCTCGTTGGTGATCGCCGAGGTCTGGTTGGCCGGCGGCAGCGTGGACAGCACCTTGTCCTTCTGCTCCGGCGTGGACGCCGCGTCGGACTCCTTGAACTTCCCGAACCCGGCCGCCTTGAGCTTCTGGACCGCGTCGGCGTAGCTCAACGACGACACGTCGGGGACCTCGCGCTGCTCAGGACCGGTCGAAACGTTGATGACGACCTCGTCGCCGGCGCCGGCCTGGGAGTTGCCCGCCGGGTCGGTACTGATCACGTGGTCCGGCGGGACCGTGTTGTCCGGCTTCTGCTGGGTGCGGATCTTGAAGCCCTTGTTCTGCAGCCCGGCGATCGCGTCGGCCGAGGCCTGCCCCCGCACGTCGGGCACCTGCACGTCGCGAGGACTGCCGCTGACCATGTTGATCGCGATCGTCACCACCACTGTCAGAATTGCCAGGATCGCGACGGCCACCAGCCAGCGGCCGATCGAGCCGCCGGCCCGGTCGCGGTCGAGGTACTCCCCCGGCCGCGGAATCTCGTCGGTGGTCTCGGCGCGCGAGACGATCCTCGGGGTGGCCGACATCATCGAGGTCCGCTCGGCCGGCGTGAGCACCTTGGGGGCCTCCGGCGGCTCGCCGTTGTGCACCCGCACGAGGTCGGTCCGCATCTCCGCAGCGCTCTGGTAGCGGTTGTCCGGGTTCTTGGACAGCGCCTTGAGCACGACGGCATCCAGCTCGGGGGAAATGCCGGAATGCTTCTGCGACGGTGGGATCGGGTCTTCGCGGACGTGCTGGTAGGCCACCGCCACCGGGGAGTCACCGACGAACGGCGGCTGCCCGGTCAGGATCTCGTAGAGCACGCAGCCCAGCGAGTACACGTCGGAGCGGGCGTCGACGGACTCCCCGCGGGCCTGCTCGGGCGAGAGGTACTGCGCGGTGCCGATCACCGCGGCGGTCTGCGTGACGCTGTTTCCGGCGTCGGCCAGGGCGCGGGCGATGCCGAAGTCCATCACCTTCACCGCGCCGGTCTTGGAGATCATGATGTTGGCCGGCTTGACGTCGCGGTGGATGATGCCGTGCTGGTGGCTGAAGTTCAATGCCTGGCAGGCGTCGGCGATGATTTCGATGGCCCGCCGCGGCGGCATGGGGCCGTCGGTGTGCACGATGTCGCGCAGGGTGACCCCGTCGACGTACTCCATCACGATGTAGGGCAGCGGGCCGGCCGTCGTCTCGGCCTCGCCGGTGTCGTAGACCGCCACGATCGCCGGGTGGTTCAGCGCGGCGGCGTTCTGCGCCTCCCGGCGGAACCTCAGGTAGAAGCTGGGATCGCGGGCCAGATCGGCGCGCAGCACCTTGACCGCCACGTCGCGGTGCAGCCGCAGGTCACGCGCCAGGTGCACCTCGGACATGCCTCCGAAGCCGAGGATCTCGCCCAGCTCGTAGCGGTCGGACAGGTGCTGTGGGGTGCTCATCGCGGTGTCTCGTCACGGGGGTCGGCGGTGTTCCCCTGAGCAATAACCGAACTGGCCGCGACGAATCGAATCCGGCCGATCTGATTGTCCTGGGTCCAGCCCGCCGGCGCCGACTGGCTGGTCGGGGTGACCGTGTCGGTGACGGTCTGCTCGACGGGTTTGTTGTTCCTGCGGTCGCGGTCGGCCAGCACGATCAGGATCGCGCTGATGATTGCCAGCGCGCCGAGCACGCCCGCCGCCCACAGCAGCGCGCGCTGCCCCGAAGAGAAGGTGCGCCTGGCCGACTGGGGCCGGTGGCCGGCGGTGACGGCGCGGGGGCGCGTGCCGGTGGTGGCGGGCGCCGCGGGAAGGCGCGGGGAACTGCCGGGGATCGCCGACGGGGTGGCCCGGATGGTCGGCGCGGAGTTGGGTCGCGGGGGGCGGCGACCGGCCCGCACCGCGGCCACCGCGTCGGCGAACTGACCGCCGTTGCGGTACCGCATGCCCGGGTTCTTCACCAGTGTGATCTCGATCAGCTCGCGCACGTTGGGCGGCAGGTCGGCCGGCAGCGGGGCAGGCGTCTCCTTGATGTGCTTCATCGCCACCGTCAGCGCGCCGTCGCCGGTGAACGGCCGCTTGCCCGAAACTGCTTCGTAGCCAACAACTCCCAGGGCGTACACGTCGCTGGCGGCGGTGGCGTCGTGGCCGAGGGCCTGCTCGGGCGCGATGTACTGGGCGGTGCCCATCACCATGCCGGTCTGGGTGACGGGCGCGGCGTCGACGGCCTTGGCGATGCCGAAGTCGGTGAGCTTCACCTGTCCGGTCGGGGTGATCAAGATGTTGCCCGGCTTGACGTCGCGGTGCACCAGGCCGGCAGCGTGCGCCACCTGCAGGGCCCGCCCGGTCTGCTCGAGCATGTCCAGCGCGTGGCGAAGCGACAGCCGGCCGGTGCGCTTGATGACGGAGTTCAGCGGCTCGCCGTTGACCAGTTCCATGACCAGGTAGGCGGTGCGGCCCTCACCGTCCATGTCGGTCTCGCCGTAGTCGTGCACGGCCGCGATCCCCGGGTGGTTGAGCATGGCGACAGTGCGGGCCTCGGCGCGGAACCGTTCGACGAACTCGGGGTCGGACGAGAACTCCTGCTTGAGCACCTTGACGGCCACCCGGCGACCCAGTCGGCTGTCGACGGCCTCCCACACCTGGCCCATGCCGCCGGTGGCGATGAGCCGCTGCAGCCGGTACCGGCCGGAGAGCGTCACTCCTACGCGCGGGCTCATTGCTTGCCTCGCTTCGCTTGCCTGCGCGGGCTCATGGCTTGCCTCGCTTCGCTTGCCTGCGCGGGCTCATGGCTTGCCTCGCTTCGCTTGCCTGCGCGGGCTCATGAGGCCCCCTGCAATACCGCTGCGATGGTGGCCCGGCCGATCGGGGCGGCCAGCGCACCGCCGGTCGCCGACAGCCGGTCGCCGCCGTTCTCGATCAGCACCGCCACCGCGACCTTGGGGTTCTGGGCCGGCGCGAAGGCGATGTACCAGGCGTGCGGCGGGGTGTTTCTCGGATCAGTGCCGTGCTCGGCGGTGCCGGTCTTGGAGGCGATCTGCACGCCCGGGATGGCCCCCTTTTGCTGGGTGAGCTGTTCGGAGCCGATCATCAAATCAGTTAGTTTAGCGGCGACCTGTGGCGATACCGCACGCCGCTGCTCTTGCGGCGCGGTGCTGCTGATGTTGGCCAGGTCGGGACCCTTGAGGCTGTCCACCAGATACGGCTGCATCATCACACCGTTGTTGGCGATCGCCGCAGCGACCTGCGCGTTCTGCAACGGTGTCACCGCAACATCCTTCTGACCCATACTCGACATCCCCAGCGCCGCGGCGTCGACGATCGGTCCGACGGTGGACTCGGCGACCTCCAGCGGGATCGGCGCCGGTGCACTGTCGAATCCGAACGCCTGCGCAGTGGTGCGCAGCGCCTCGGCACCCACCCGAATACCCAGTTCGACGAACGCGGTGTTGCACGAACGTGCGAACGCCTCCCGCAGCGACGCGGTGGGGTTCGCGCCACATGGCGTTCCGCCGTAGTTCTCCAAGGTGGCGGTGCTGTTCGGCAGCTGGATCTGGGGCGCGGCCGTCAGTTGATCGTCGTCACTGACCCCGGCCTGCAGCGCCGCGGCGGTGGTGATCACCTTGAACGTCGAGCCGGGTGGGAAGGTCTCGGCAGTCGCCCGGTTGGTCAGCGGTGACCCCGGATCGTCGCGCAGCTGCTGCCAGTCGCGGCCCTGCTCCTCGGTGTCGTGGGTGGCCAGCAGGTTGGGGTCGTATGACGGTGAGGACACCATCGCCAGGATCTTGCCGGTGGACGGCTCCAGGGCCACCACCGAGCCTTTGCACGGCCCGTTGCAGCCCTGCTGCATCGCGTCCCACGCCGCCTGCTGCACCCGCGGCAGGATGGTGGTGTCGACGTTGCCGCCGCGCGGGTCGCGGCCGGTGAAGAAGTCGGCCAGCCGGCGGCCGAACAGCCGTTGGTCGGAGCCGTTGAGGATGCTGTCCTCGGCGCGCTCGAGCCCGCTGCTGGAGTAGCGCAGCGAGTAGAAGCCGGTAATCGGTGCGTAGACAAAGGGATTCGGGTAGACCCGCAGGAAGCGGTAGTGGCCGTTGGTCGACACCGAGTACGCCAGCAGCTGACCGCCGGCGGTGATCTGCCCGCGCTGGCGCGAGTATTCGTCGAGCAGCACCCGCTGGTTGCGCGGGTCGGCCCGCAGCCCGTCGGCGCGGAAGACCTGGGTCACGGTCGCGTTGATCAGCAGCAGCACGATCAACGCCATGATCATCACCGAGATTCGGCGCAGTGAGGTGTTCATACCCGCTCGATCACCTCGGTGCCTGCCGCCGCGATGGAGGTGTTCGGACTGGTCATGATCGGGCGCCGCGCCGCGTGCGAGATCTTCACCAGGATGGCCAGCAGCACATAGTTGGCCACCAGCGACGAGCCGCCGTAGGACATCCACGGGGTGGTCAGGCCGGTCAGCGGGATCAGCCCGGTGACGCCGCCGACGACGATGAACAGCTGGATCGCCAGCGTCGAGGCCAGCCCGGCGGCCAGCAGCTTGCCGAAGCTGTCGCGCACCGCGATGGCGGTGCGCAGCCCGCGCACGATGACGATCGTGTAGAGCATCAGCACCCCGGCCAGGCCCACCAGCCCCAGTTCCTCGCCGACGGCGGAGATGATGAAGTCGGTCGAGGCAGCCGGCACGCTGCCCGGCTGCCCGTTGCCCAGACCGGTGCCGAAGATGCCGCCGGTGGCGAAACTGAACTGGGACTGCACCATCTGGTACCCCGAGCCCTCGGGATCGCCGAACGGGTCCAGCCAGGTTTCCACGCGCACACGCACGTGGCCGAACAGGTGATAGGCGACCACGCTGCCCGCGGCGAACAGCACCAGGCCGATTGCCACCCAACTGAACCGTTCGGTGGCGATGTAAACCATCACCAGGAACGAGGCGTACAGCAGCAGCGAGGTGCCGAGGTCCTTCTCGAACACCATGACGCCGACCGACGCCACCCACGCCACGAGCAGCGGGGCCAGGTCCCGCGGGCGGGGCAGATCCATGCCCAGGACGTGCTTGCCGGCGCTGGTGAACAGGCTGCGCTTGGCCACCAGAACCGCGGCAAAGAAGATCAGTAGCAGGATCTTGGAGAACTCGGCGGGCTGAATACTGAAGCCGGGGAAGCGAATCCAGATCTTCGCGCCGTTGGTCTCGGAGAACCGGTCGGGCAGTAGCGCTGGAATGGCCAGCAGCACGAGGCCGGATATGCCGAAGACGTAGCCGTAGCGGGCCAGGATCCGGTGGTCCCGAAGGAAGATCACCACCAGGGAGAAACCGACGACGCCGACCAGGGTCCACAGCATCTGCTGTTCGTCGCTGGGCCGCGGGGTGGACGGGGTGAGCGCACCCTGCACCAGATCGAGCCGGTGGATCATCACCAGACCCAGGCCGTTGAGCAGCGCGACCACCGGCAGCAGCACCGGGTCGGCGTACGGCGCGAACCGCCGGATGGCCAGGTGCGCGCAGACGAACAGGGTCAGGAAGGCCAGCATGGAGCTGGCCAGATCCCAGCTGATGCCCTGCTCCTGGTTGGCCTCCACGAT
The DNA here is from genome assembly GCA_963716465.1 of uncultured Actinomycetota bacterium. Classification (GTDB taxonomy): domain Bacteria; phylum Actinomycetota; class Actinomycetes; order Mycobacteriales; family Mycobacteriaceae; genus Mycobacterium. The sequence continues at coordinate 4,582 of CAVQTS010000024.1, read as the reverse complement.
CACCAGCGCCACGACGGTGATCAGGGTCGCGAAACACAGCAGCGCCAGTTCGGCGTTGCGGCGGGTCGGGGTGGATGGCGCGACCAGCACCTGGGCTTGCGGCTGGGTTGTCATGCCGCCGCCCGGCAGTCGACGCCCGGCTTCGGTGGCGGCGGGGGTAGCTGGGTCACCGTCGGGGGCGGGATCGGCGCCTCTGGAAGCGGGGAATCCGTTGCAGCGCTGGGGCTTTCACTCGCCGACGGCGCTGGCGTGGGTGACGGCGCCGGCGTGGGGCGAGGGGCCGGCGTGGGCGTCGGAGTCAAACTGCGCGCCGAGGGCACCGGGCTGGTTGTGGGCACCGAACTCGGAGCCGGTGACGGTGTGGCGACCGGCGTCGGCGGGGCCGGCGGCGCTGACGGGGGGCACGGCGGCAGCAGCGAGCTGCGGGACAGCTCGCGCAGCTGGTTGATGGCATTGTCGAGACTGCCGGCCGGCAGCCCGGCCGAGACCTGGGTGCGCTCGGACGGCCGCAGATCCTGCAGTCGCATCAGCTGGCAGCCCAGGCTGTCGCTGGCCTGGCCGTAGCTGATCTGGGACAGCTCGTTGCGGTCGTTGAGGCAGCCCAGCAGGTAGGGCTCCTGCAGCCGGTAGCCCAGTATCGAACCCTGGATGCCGCGCATGATCGCGACGGTGCCGTTGTAGGCGCTGACGTAGTAGTTGGAGCGGATGATCTCGCGGCCCACCGCCAGCCCGGCCAGCGCCAACAGCAGCACCAGCGCCGCGGCGATGAACAGCCGCTTGCGGGAGCGCGGCTTGGGCGGCGGCTCGGGTTCGGGCACCACCCGTTTGGCGACGCTGGGTCGCGGGTTGATCGCCGACGCGCGGCCCGCTGCGGTGTTCGGCGGTGCGACGTGGTCGTCGTCGCCGGAGACCGCCCCGGCCAGGATCGGCTGGGTCTGGCCGCCGTAGTCGTGGTCGACGACGTCGGCGACCACCACGGTCACGTTGTCCGGGCCCCCGCCGCGCAGCGCCAGTTCGATCAGCCGGTCCGCGCTCTCGGCGACGTCGGCGATCTGCAGGGCCTCGAGGATGGTCTCGTGGCTGACCGGGTCGGACAACCCGTCGGAGCACAGCAGGTAGCGGTCACCCTCGCGGGCCTCCCGCATGATCAGCGTCGGCTCCACCTCGTGGCCGGTGAGCGCGCGCATGATCAACGACCGCTGCGGATGGCTGTGCGCCTCCTCGGCGGTGATCCGGCCCTCGTCGACCAGCGTCTGCACGAAGGTGTCGTCTTTGGTGATCTGGGTCAGCTCCCCGTCGCGCAGCAGATACCCGCGTGAGTCCCCAATGTGCACCAGCCCAAGTCTGTTGCCCGCGAACAGGATTGCCGTCAGCGTGGTGCCCATGCCCTCGAGCTCGGGCTCGACCTCGACGTGTGCGGCGATGGCGGAGTTGCCGTCGCGGACCGCCTCGTCGAGCTTGCTCAGCAGATCGCCGCCGGGCTCGTCGTCATCGAGATGGGCGAGCGCGGCGATCACCAGCTGCGAGGCCACCTCGCCGGCCGCGTGCCCGCCCATGCCGTCGGCGAGCGCAAGCAGCCGAGCGCCGGCGTAGACGGAGTCTTCGTTGTTGGCGCGGACCAGGCCGCGGTCACTGCGGGCGGCGTAGCGGAGGACCAGTGTCACGGGCGTAGCTCGATTACCGTCTTGCCGATGTGAACCGGCGTGCCGATCGGAACGCGCACCGCCGTCGTCACCTTCGCCCTGTCGAGGTATGTGCCGTTTGTCGATCCTAGGTCTTCCACGTACCAGTCGGAACCGCGCTGCGACAGCCGGGCGTGCCGGGTGGAGGCGTAGTCGTCGGTGAGTACCAGGGTGGAGTCGTCGGCCCGGCCGATCAGCACCGGCTGGGTGCCCAGGGTGATGCGGGTGCCTGCCAGCGCGCCCTCGGTGACAACCAGGTAGCGGGCGGCGTGCCGCTGCTGGCGCGAGGGCAGCAGCGTGCCGCGCAGCGCCAGGCCGCGGCGGACCATCACGGCGCCGGTGGGCGCGTAGATGTCATTGCGCAGAATCCGCAGCACGGACCAGATGAACAGCCACAGCAGCAGCAGGAAACCGGCGCGCGTCAGCTGCAGAACTAGTCCCTGCATCCGGCGTCCTCTCCGTCCTTGCACCGCTGCCGCCAACCCGGTGATACCCGCTGATACCGGGCCGACTTCGGCACCGTCACGATACTTGGACGCCGCAGCTCGCGAGGGTGAAGCCACCCAGCCCCGCCAAGCCCGTGGCCCCCCGCCGACCTCAGTGAACGCGGACGATGATCTCGGAGTGGCCCAGCCGGATGACGTCTCCGTCGGCCAGCTGCCACTCCTGGACGGGCGCGTTGTTGACCGTCGTCCCGTTCGTCGAGTTCAGGTCCGACAGCAGCGCCACCTGGCCGTCCCAGCGGATCTCCAGGTGCCGGCGCGACACCCCGGTGTCGGGCAGGCGGAACTGGGCATCCTGGCCGCGGCCGATCACGTTGGCGCCTTCGCGCAGCTGGTAGGTGCGGCCGCTGCCGTCGTCGAGCTGCAGGGTGACGGCGTGGCCGGTGGACGGGTATTCGGGCTGGGCCGGCTGCGCGTAGCCACCGCCGTAGCCGCCCCCGGCGGGCTGGCCGTAGTCGTAGTCGCGGCCGGCGGGCTCGGGGTAACCACCCTGCTCGTAGCGGGGGTACTCCGGTTGGCCGTAGTCGGGACGGCCGTAACCGCCGCCGTAGCCCTGCTGCTCGTAGCCGCCCTGATCCGGGTACGCCGGGCGCGGCTCGGGACGGCCGTAGCCGGGCTCCTCGTGGCGACCGGGTGCGCGGCCGTAGTCGTAGTCACTGGGCGGCGGGGCTCCGTAGCCGCCACCGGGCGGAGGGCCGTAGGGCGCCGCCGGCGGGGGTCCGTAGCCGGGCGGGGGCTGACGGTAGCCCTGTTCGTAGCCGCCGCCGTAGCCACCGGCGGGGGGTCGCTGCTCGTAGCCGCCACCGGGGGCGTAGCCCTGGCCCGGGTAACCGCCCTGCTCGGGGTAGCCGCCCCGCGGGGGGTAGGCGGGCTCGTTCGGCGGGGCGTAGCCACCCTGCTCGGGCGGGTACGGGCCACGCTGCTCAGGGGCACCGGCGCGCGGCTCCTCCTGCGGGCGGGCGTAGCGCTCGTCGTATGGCTCGTCGGCGGGCCGCCCCTGACCCTGGTCGCCGCGGTAGCTCGGGTTGTCGCTCATCGGTGGTACTCCTGGTTCTGCGGTGAACGCGTGGTTCGATTCTGCTGGGGCGGGTGCGCCTGCGGACAGGTGGGGGTTGGCATCCGGATTGACGACGCCACGCGCACGGTACTGACCGGTGTGCAGGCTCGGCGACTGCTCGAATCTGACAACGACATCACCATACGTTTGCCACCCCTGTTCAGAGATGTATCCCTCCAAGTGTTTGGCAAATGTGTCCGACGTGAGATCGCGATCAGCGCTGACCTTCTCGAAATCGGACCCACTGAGGGTAATGACGTAGGAGTTCGGCGCCAAAAAACGATCGCCCGGAAGGGTTTGCACACCGTCGGAGGCCTCCCGCCGCAGTAGTGCTTCTACTTCTTGCGGAACGATGGACCCACCGAATACCCGGGCGAACGCATCACCAACGGTGTTCTCGAGTTTGCGCTCGATGCGTTGAACCAGACCCTTCTGGTTACTCATCTCACCGCCTGCCTCGAGTCCAACGCGTGTCGCGCCGCCGCCTTCTTTCCCTTGAATGGTATCGGCCCAGCTCGGCGCACCGTCACCATGAGAACTCTGAGAATCACGTTACAGCAGGTCAGAGGACCGCAGGCGGCGGCGCAGCAGGGCCGCAAAGTGGTGTCCGGCCGTGGGTGCGAGTGGGGGCAGCGTCGTCAACCGTGATACGCTGCCCCGGTTGTTTCGGGCGAGTGGCGGAATGGCAGACGCGCTGGCTTCAGGTGCCAGTGTCCTTCGGGACGTGGGGGTTCAAGTCCCCCTTCGCCCACATTTTCGAAAGACAGAGCCCCGGCTTCGGCCGGGGTTTTTCTGTTGGGTGGCGACATCTGCCTGCAGTAGGACGCACCGGCAGCGAGCTCCGTATTGGCCGGTCGAGGTCCGCCACCCGGTTCCCCGCGCGTACCTTTCACCCGACGTCGACGCGCGCCTTTGGCGCCGGGCGAACCGGTCCATGACGTCGCCGCTATCGAGAGGCGGGACCCCTGGAGGTGACTGTGTAGGCAGTCTGTGCGCAGTTGGCGTGCCCGTTAACCTGGTTCCATGAGCACCAAGGTGCCGGGGGGCGTCGTCCACGACTTGCCCGCAGATCTGCGTCAGGCCTTGCTCGCCGACGCCACTGCCCTGCAGTTGTGGAAGGACATCACCCCGCTGGGCCGCAACGAGTTCATCTGCTGGGTCGAGGACGCCAAGCAGCAGAAGACCCGGGAGCGCCGCATCCGCCGCACCCAGGAGGAATTGGAGGAGGGCAAGCGCCGGCCGTGCTGCTGGCCCGGGTGCAAGCACCGCGAGCGCAACGGCAAGGCCTCTTAGTCTCAGTCCCGCGCCGGCCCGTCCCCAAAGGTCGGGGGATCTTGGTT
>CAVQTS010000023.1:0-90031 GCA_963716465.1 uncultured Actinomycetota bacterium | reverse complement strand
CAGCGTGGCAGGTACAGGATTCGAACCTGTGTAGGCTTTCGCCGACGGATTTACAGTCCGCTCCCATTGGCCGCTCGGGCAACCTGCCAGGATGGCACCACGCCGGGAACCGGTTTGGTGCGACTAGCAGGGTACAACGAGGATGTACCCCAGACACAAACCGGCCGATCACACCGAGGAGGGGTCCAATGGCGGATTCATCGTTCGACATCGTCAGCAAGGTCGACCGCCAGGAGGTCGACAACGCGCTGAACCAGGCGGCCAAGGAGCTATCCACCCGCTTCGACTTCCGCGGCACCGACACCACCATCGCCTGGAAGGGCGAGGAGGTCATCGAGATCGTCAGCTCCACCGAGGAGCGCGCCAAGGCCGCCGTCGACGTCTTCAAGGAGAAGCTGGTCCGCCGCGACATCTCCATGAAGGCCTTCGACGCCGGCGACCCGCAGGCCAGCGGCAAGACCTACCGCGTCTCGGGCACCCTCAAGCAGGGCATCGACCAGGAGAACGCCAAGAAGATCAACAAGCTCATCCGCGACGAGGGCCCCAAGGGTGTGAAGACCCAGATCCAGGGCGACGAGATCCGGGTCAGCTCCAAGAAACGCGACGACCTCCAAGCCGTCATCGCCCTGCTCAAGGGCGGCAACCTGGACCTCGCCCTGCAGTTCGTCAACTACCGGTAGACCCGTCTGGCCCGACCAACCGGTCAGTGCCTAATCTGGTGACCAACACCACACCAGGCACGAAGGCAGGACCGCGATGACCGCTACCCCGGAGACCGTCCCCACCCCCGCCGAGCAGGACGGCGGCAGCTACGACGTCGTCATCGTCGGCGCGGGCATCTCCGGAATCGGCGCGGCGTACCGCATCGCCGAACGCAATCCCGGCACCCGCTACGTCATCCTGGAACGCCGCGACCGCATCGGCGGCACCTGGGATCTGTTCCGCTACCCCGGCGTGCGCTCGGACTCCTCGATCTTCTCGCTGTCCTGGCCGTGGGAGCCGTGGACCCGCAAGGAAGGCGTGGCCGACGGCGACCACATCCGCGAGTACATGGAAGACACCGCCAAGAAGCACGGCATCTTCCCCCACATCCACTTCCACACCCATGTGCGCTCGGCGGACTGGGACTCGTCCACCGACACCTGGACGGTGCACGTGGACGAGAACGGCACCCCCAAGACCTACCGCGGGCGCTTCGTGTTCTTCGGCTCCGGCTACTACAACTACGACGAGGGCTACACCCCGGACTTCCCCGGCCTGGAGAACTTCGCCGGCACCGTGGTGCACCCGCAGTTCTGGCCGGAGGACCTCGACTACACCGGCAAGAAGGTGGTGGTCATCGGCAGCGGCGCCACCGCCATCTCGCTGATCCCCGCGATGGCCCGCACGGCGGCCAAGGTGACGATGCTGCAGCGCTCCCCCACCTACCTGTTCTCCGGATCGCGGATCAACCCGCTCAACGAGTTCATCCGTAAGGTGTTCCCCCGCAAGATCTCTCACCTGCTGGTGCGGTTCATCGCCACCCTGTTCGAGGGGTTCATCTGGTTCCTGTCGCGCACCGCCCCCGGCCTGACCAAGCGACTGATCCGCGCGCAGAACAAGAGCCTGCTGCCGGCGGGCTATCCGGTCGACGTGCACTTCAAGCCGCGCTACAACCCGTGGGATCAGCGGCTGTGCCTGGTGGCCGACGGCGACCTGTTCGAGGCCATCAAGCGCGGCCGCGCCGAGGTGGTCACCGATCACATCGACCACTTCGACCAGACCGGCATCGTGCTCAAGTCCGGTCAGCACCTGGACGCCGACGTCATCGTCACGGCCACCGGCCTGCAGCTGCAGGCGCTCGGCGGGGTGCGAATCAGCTTGGACGGCAACGAGATCAAGCCACAGGACCTGTATTCCTACAAGGCGCACATGCTCGAAGACGTGCCGAACCTGATCTGGTGCATCGGCTACACCAACGCCTCGTGGACGCTGCGCGCCGACATCACCGCCCGCGCGACAGCCAAGCTGATCGACTACATGAACACCCGCGGCTTCACCCACGCCTACCCGCACCTGGGGGGCCAGCCGATCCCGGAGAAGCTCGCCTGGGACATCCAGGCCGGCTACGTGCTGCGCAACCTGCACGCGCTGCCCAAGTCGAGCACCAAGCGGCCGTGGAATGTCCGGCAGAACTACTTCGCCGACGCCATCGACTACAACTTCGTCGACAAGATCGACGAGGACATGAGCTTCGGCCGGGTGGCGAGGCCGGCGGCCGTCGCGGGGTAGAGCGAGCCGGCGACCCCGTCCTGAATCCACCTCGCCAAACCCCACGTGAACAACCAACCCCGGCAATACCCTGATCCCCATGACACCTGACCGCCGCGAACCCAAAGTCGTCGTGCTCGGCGGAGGCTCCTGGGGCACCACCGTCGCATCCATCTGTTCCCGCCGCGTGCCGACCCTGCAATGGGTGCGCTCGCAGGAGACCGCCGACGACATCAACAACAACCACCGCAACTCCAGCTACCTCGGCGACGAGGTGGAGCTGTCGGAAACCCTGCGCGCCACCACCGATTTCAGCGAGGCCGCCGACTGCGCCGACGTCATCGTCATGGGTGTGCCCAGCCACGGCTTCCGCGGTGTGCTCGAGAACCTCGCCGCCGAACTGCGGCCCTGGGTCCCGGTGGTCAGCCTGGTCAAGGGCCTCGAGCAGGGCACCAACATGCGGATGAGCCAGATCGTCGACGAGGTGCTGCCCGGGCACCCGGCCGGAATCCTCGCCGGGCCCAACATCGCCAAGGAGGTCGCCGAGGGCTACGCCGCCGCCGCCGTGCTGGCCATGCCCGACCAGAACCTGGCCTCCAACCTCGCAAAGATGTTCCGCACCAGACGCTTTCGCACCTACACCACCGACGACGTCGTCGGTGTCGAGATGGCCGGCGCCCTGAAGAACGTCTACGCCATCTCCGTCGGCATGGGCTACTCGCTGGGCATCGGGGAGAACACCCGCGCCATGGTGATGGCCCGCGCCGTGCGCGAGATGTCCAAGCTCGGCGAGGCCGTCGGCGGCCAGCGCGACACCTTCTCCGGCCTGGCCGGCATGGGCGACCTCATCGTCACCTGCACCTCCAAGCGCAGCCGCAACCGCCACGTCGGCGAAGAGCTCGGCTCAGGCAAGACCGTCCAGGAGATCATCGCCTCGATGAACCAGGTCGCCGAGGGTGTCAAGGCCTGCAGCGTGGTCATGGAGTTCGCCGAGAAGTACGGGCTGAACATGCCGATCGCCCGCGAGGTCGACGCGGTGGTCAACCACGGCGCCAACGTCGAGCAGGCCTACCGCGGCCTGATGGCCGAAAAGCCCGGCCACGAGGTGCACGGCTCGCGCTTCTAGCCCGGCATCGACGGGAAGTACGGGTTGGTGCCCTTGGGCCGGTCCAGCATCGGGCTGGGCCCGGAGGTGAAGGTGCCGCCCGGGCCGACGACGAAGCCGACCATGTCGTGCTGGTTGACGCACGCCACGTTCCCGGCGCCGTCCACCCCGCACGCGATGTCACCGAAGCCCAGCCGGGTGTTCGGCGGCAGCGGCTTGACGTCGCCGGCGCTCGCGAACAGCGACGTCGCGGTGCTGGAGAAGCCTGGCTCGCCCGACACTCCGGCGCTGACCAGGTTCGCCCCGTCGGGTGCGCCCGGCAGCGGGCCGCTGCAGCCGTAGCTGGTGTTCTGCCTGTTGATCACACATGTCACCCCGGGCGGCCCGGCGAAGGCGTACCAGTTGCCGCCCATCACGGTGTAGTCCACCGGGCTGATCGGGGTGTAGACGTTGACGTTGGGCAGCACCGGTGTCGGATCGGGCGTCGGCGACGGATCGGCCGCGGCGCTGCCCGCCACGCCCAAAGCGGCGGTAACGCCCAGCACACCCACCAGAACTCTGCTCAGCATCCACCCACCCTATTCATTCGCCGCCCTGGTTGCACTGTCGGCGATGTGAGCGGACGCGTTACGACACCTCCGGCGAGCAGGCGCAAAATCGCATGAAGCGATCCAGATTGTGCGATTTCGCGACTGCTCGCGGGAGGGTCAGGCCCGACGTCAGCGCGACTAAGAGTTAGTGCCCGGCCATCTTCTCCAGCCGCGCGATGCGGTCCGGGATCGGCGGATGAGTCGAGAACAGCTTGCCCATCCTGTCGCCCGCCCGGAACGGGCTGGCGATCATCAGATGAGCCTGGTCGGCCAGCTTGGGGTCGGGCGGCAGCGGGGCCTGCTCCACCCCGCCGCTGATCTTGCGCAGTGCCGAGGCCAGCGCCAGCGGGTCGCCGGACAGTTCCGCACCGGACTCGTCGGCCTGGTACTCCCGCGAGCGGGACACCGCCATCCGGATCAACGTGGCCGCGATCGGGCCGAGCAGCGAAACCAACAGCAGCGCAAGAGGATTGGGCCCACGTTGGCCGTTGCCGCCACCACCGAACGCTCCGGCGAACATCGCCATCTGCGCCATACCGGTGATCACCGACGCCAGCGCACCGGCCACGCAGGAGATGAGGATGTCGCGGTTGTACACGTGCGAGAGCTCGTGGCCGAGGACCGCGCGCAGCTCGCGCTCGTTGAGGATGTTCAGGATGCCGGTGGTGCAGCACACCGCCGCGTTGCGCGGGTTACGCCCGGTGGCGAACGCGTTGGGGTTGGCGGTGTCGCTGATGTAGAGCCGCGGCATCGGCTGGTGCGCGGTGGTGGCCAGCTCGCGCACGATCGCGAAGATCTGCGGGGCCTGCACCTCGGTGACCGGCTGGGCTTGCATCGCGCGCAGCGCCAGCTTGTCGGAGTTGAAGTACACGTAGATGTTCATGCCGACGGCGAAGAGCACCGACAACCACAGCACTGAACGGTTGTTGAACAGCGCGCCGATGAAGACGATCAACGCCGACATGCCGACGAGTAGCACGAAGGTCTTCATCCGGTTGGCGGTCGGGTGCCAGGTCATAAAATTCCTCCTACGAACAGGGTCAACGGGAGAGTAACGCCCCGAACCGACCTGGAGGTTCCGAAACCGCCGTCAGCCGTGCCGGTTGATCGTGTAGTCGACCAGCGAGGCGAGCGCTCGTCGGCCCGGACCGTCGGGCAGCCCGGCCAGTTCCTCGCCCGCCTGCGCGGCATATCGCGCGACCGTGGCCTTCGCCTTGGCCAGGCCGTCACCAGCCCGCAGCAGCGCCAGCGCCTCGGCCAGCAGCTCGTCGTCCTCGACCGGGCCTTTCAGCAGCTCACGCAGCCGATCGGCGTCCGGGCCGGTCTCGTTCAGCGCGTACAGCACCGGCAGTGTGTGCACACCCTCGCGCAGGTCGGTGCCGGGCAGCTTGCCGGACTCGTCGGGGTCGGAATCGATGTCGATGATGTCGTCGGAGATCTGGAACGCCGTGCCGACGATGCCGCCCAGCCGGCTCAGTCGCTCGACCTGGTCGTCGGTGGCCCCGGAGAACGTGCCGCCGAAGCGGCCCGACGCCGCGATCAGGCACGCGGTCTTCTCGTAGACCACCTTGAGGTAGTGCTCGACCGGGTCGACGTTGCTCTCGGCGCCCTTGGTCTCACGCATCTGTCCGGTGACCAGCTGGGCGAAAGTCTCGGCGATGATGCGCACCGCGTCCGGGCCGAGCTGGCTGACCAGCCGCGACGCCGTCGCGAACAGGTAATCGCCGGCCAGGATGGCGATGTTGTTGCCCCAGCGGGCGTTGGCGCTCTCGGCGCCGCGGCGCATCTGCGCCTCGTCCATCACGTCGTCGTGGTACAGCGTGGCCAGGTGCACCAGCTCGATGACCGCGCCGGCGACAGTGACCTGCCAGGCGTCGGGCTCAGGGCCGATCTGGGCCGAGAGCACGGTGAACAGCGGGCGGAACCGCTTGCCGCCGGCCTCGAACAGGTGCAGGACGGCCTCGGTCATGAGCTCGTCGCCGCCGCGCAGTTCGGTGCCCATGAGCTCTTCGACCCGGGCCACCCCGTCGCGCACGCTCTGGGCGAACACCGGGTCGCCGAAGTCCACCCCCGCTACCACGGTCGCCGGTGTCCTCACCCTGCCAACATACTGGGAAGCGTGGAGAACAGTCAGCTGAGGTCGTCGTCGTCGGCGCCGGGCCGTCCGGGTCCGCGGCCGCGGCGTGGGCCGCCCGGGCCGGACGCGAGGTGCTGGTCATCGACTCCCAGGAATTTCCCCGCGACAAGGCCTGCGGCGACGGGCTGACCCCGCGCGCGGTGCTCGAGCTGCAGCGGCTGGGCCTGGGCGACTGGCTCGACGCGCACATCCGCCACCACGGGCTGCGGCTCTCCGGGTTCGGCGCCGACGTGGAGGTTCCTTGGCCCGGCCCGTCGTTTCCGGGTTGGGGCTCCGCGGTGCCGCGCACCGAGCTGGACGACCGGATCCGCAAGGTGGCCGAGGACTCCGGAGCGTCGATGCTGCTGGGCGTGAAAGCCGTTGATGTATCGAGGGATTCGTCGGGCCGGGTGTCGGCGGTGGTGCTGGCCGACGGGTCCAGCGTGCGGTGCCGGTGGGTGATCGTCGCCGACGGGGCCCGCTCCCCGTTCGGCCGGATACTGGGCCGGCAGTGGCATCAGGAGACGGTGTACGGGGTGGCCGCGCGCGGGTATCTGGCCTCGCCGCGCGCCTCGGAGCCGTGGATCTCCTCTGATCTGGAGCTGCGGTCGGTCGACGGGCAGGTGCTGCCCGGCTACGGCTGGATCTTCCCGCTGGGCAATGGCGAGGTGAACATCGGTGTGGGGGCGCTGGCCACCGCGAAACGGCCCGCCGACGTGGCGCTGCGGCCGTTGATCAAGCACTACACCGACCTCAAGCGGTCGTCGTGGGGCTTCGAAGGGGCGCCGCGGGCGGTGGCGTCGGCCTTGTTGCCGATGGGCGGGGCGGTCTCCGGAGTGGCCGGGCCGAACTGGCTGCTGATCGGCGACGCCGCGGCGTGCGTGAACCCGCTCAACGGCGAGGGCATCGACTACGGGCTGGAGACCGGGCGAATGGCCAGCGCGATGCTCGGGTCGTCGGATATTGCTTCTGCGTGGCCCGCGCTGCTGCAGGCGCACTACGGGCGCGGGTTCTCGGTGGCGCGCAGGCTTGGGCTGTTGCTGACGCTGCCGCGGTTCCTGCCGCTGACCGGCCCGGTGGCCATGCGCTCGTCGCGGTTGATGGGCCTGGCGGTGCGGGTGATGGGCAACCTGGTCACCGACGACGACGCCGACGCGGTTGCGCGGATGTGGCGCTCGGCCGGCCACGGCTCGCGAATCCTGGACCGGCGCAAGCCTTTCAGTTGAGCGGCGCGAGTCCCGAGCGCAGCAGTTGCAGACTCTGCGAAGACAGCTCGGACAGGTCGCCCTCGCACTTGTCGCGGCCCCACTTCTCCAGCGCGACGATCAGCGCGGCGGCCACCGTCGCCCCGGCCACGTCGGCCACCAGGTCGACGTCGGGCAGGTCGCGGTAGCGGTCGCGGACGAAGTCGGTGATCACCGCCGCGAACGAGGACTGCACCAGACGCACGTGCCCGGCCGCGCGGTCGCCGTCGATCAGGATGGCCCGGGCCAGCGCCGCCTGCCGCACCACCTCGACATCGTGCGGGAAGCTGTCCATCGCCGCCAGCACGGCGTCGATCAGCGGCTCGTCCTGGGGCCGTCGCTCCAGCGCCTCGGCGAACCACTCGAAGTGCGTCTCGTAGTCGGCGAACAGCACCGCTTCCTTGGTGGGGAAATGCCGGAAGAACGTGCGCTGGGTGACGCCGGCCTCCTCGGCCAGCTCGGCCACGGTGACGTTGGCGAACCCGTCGCGGGCGAAGCGGTCCAGCGCAACCCGGCGCAGCGCGTCGCGGGTGGAGCGACGGCGCTGCTCGTGCAAGTTGCCGGACATGGTGTGCCGATCGTACTCGTCATAACAGACACAATTGCGTCATTACTGACATAAACTGCGCCGCATGACTGATTACGACGCGATCATCGTCGGCGCCGGCCACAACGGACTGACCGCGGCCGTGGTGCTGCAGCGGGCGGGGCTGCGCACCCTGTGCCTGGAGTCCAACACCTACAGCGGCGGCATGGCGGCCACCGTCGAACTGATCGACGGCTTCAAATACGAGATCGCCGGCTCGGTGCGCTTTCCCACCGCACCGAAGATCAACTCCGAGCTGGGCCTGGACTCGCTGCCGACCATCGAGAACGAGATCATGTCGGTCAACATCGGGGAAAACGGTGAGGAAGCGATGATCTTCCACAACGACCCGATGGCGATGATGACCCACCTGTCGGAGAAGCACGGCATGGAAGCCGTCATGGGCATGGCCGAGCTGTACGCCTGGAGCACCGGGCCGCGAAAGGCGTTGGGCCGCTTCGACGCACTGGCACTGCCGAAGACCATCGACGAGATGTACGCCTGCGCCGCCGACGAGAACGAGCGCCGCGCCATCCACGAGATGCTGTTCGGCTCGGCGATGGACGTCGTCGACCGGTTCGTGCCCGACAAGGACAAGCACGCGGTGATCCGCGGCATGCTGGCCTTCCTGGCGGTCAACTCCACCTACCGCGGGCCGTACACCCCCGGCAGCGCAACGTGTTTGGCATTCGCGCTGGCCATCCCCGAAGAGGGCGGCCAGATGACCACCAAACTCAAGGGCGGCATCGGCGTGCTGGCCGACCACCTGCGCGACCTGTACACCGAGGCGGCCGGCGAGATCCGCTACCGCACCAAGGCCGAGCGCATTCTCGTCTCCGAGGGCCGGGTGACGGGCGTGCAGCTCAAGGACGGGTCGGTGATCACCGCGCCCGTCGTCGTCTCCAACCTGGCCCCCGACACCACGCTGCTGGATCTGGTTGGCGCCGAGCATCTTCCGTCGTCGCTGGTGACGCGGCTGGCCGGGCGCGACCACCGCGCGTCGTTCATGCAGATCCACTTCGCCCTCGACGGGCTGCCGCAGTACAAGGCGCCCTATGACTTCCTCAACGAGCCGGGCATGCAGATGTCGGTGGGCATGTTCGGTACCCCCGAGGAACAGCAGCGGCAGTGGGACAACTGCCGGTTCGGCACTGTTCCGGACAATCCGGCGCTGTCCATCCAGATCCCGACCGTCGGCGATCCGGAGATGGCTCCCGAGGGCAAGCACGCGGCCAGTGTGTACGCCTACGCCTTCCCCGTCGAGGCACCGCGCGAGCAGCACGGCCACCTGAAAACCGAGATGGCGCAGAGCGTTATCGACAAGATCACCCGGTTCGCGCCCAACTTCAAGGACATCCTGATCCGCGACATCACGTTCGCGCCGTACCACATGAACACGATGTTCGGCGCGCCCAACGGCGACTTCTGCCACGGGTTGTTGCAGCCCGAGTTGATGGGGCCGAACCGGCCGGGGCCGCGCGGCTTCATCGACGAGCCGATCCCGATCGAGGGGCTCTACCTCGGCGGCGCGGGCTGCCACGGCGGGCCGGGCATCACGTTCATCCCCGGCTACAACGCGGGTTATCAGGTGCTGGCCGACGCCGGCCGCTAGTGATTTCGGCGCGCTTTCCGTCGCTCAGCGTTGATGAGCGCGCCGAAATCGCTAGGAAAGTGGGCCGGTGACCGACTCGGCCGCCGCCACGAGTTCGCCTGAGGCGGCGGCCTGCACGATGGCCTCGATCTCCGGGGCCAGGTAGCGGTCGGTGCCCGGGCCATCAACGCGAGTCCGGATCGCGGCGATGACGGCCGCGGTGGCGGGCGCAGGCATCAGCGGGGCGCGCATGTCCAGCCCGCGCGCGGCCGTCAGCACCTCGATGGCCAGCACCCGGGTCAGCCCGTCGATGGCCTTGCGCAGCTTGCGGGCCGCCGACCACCCCATCGAGACGTGGTCCTCCTGCATCGCCGAGGACGGAATGGAGTCCACACTGGCGGGATTGGCCAGCCGCTTGAGCTCGGAGACGATCGCGGCCTGGGTGTACTGGGCGATCATGTGGCCGCTGTCCAGGCCCGGGTCGTCGGCCAGGAACGGGTTGAGGCCGCGGTTGCGGGCGACGTCGAGGAACCGGTCGGTGCGCCGCTCGCTGATGCTCGCCACGTCGGCGACCGCGATCGCGAGGAAGTCCAGCACGTAGGCGACTGGCGCACCGTGGAAGTTGCCGTTGGACTCCACCCGTCCGTCGTCGGCGATCACCGGGTTGTCCACGGCGCTGGCCAGTTCGCGGCCCGCGACCGTGCGGGCATGCTCGACGGTGTCGCGCGCCGCGCCGGCCACCTGCGGTGCGCAGCGCAGTGAGTACGCGTCCTGCACCAGCGAGCAGTCTGGGCCACTGTGACTGGCGACGATCGGCGAGCCGGCCAGCAGGCGCACCATGTTCGCCGCGGCCGCGGCCTGTCCGGGATGCGGGCGCAGCGCCTGCAGGTCCGCGGCGAACACCCGGTCGCTGCCGAGCAGCCCCTCGACGCTCATCGCCGCGGCGACGTCGGCGAGCTTGAGCAGTGCGTCCAGGTCGCGTAGCGCCAGGATCAGCATGCCGAGCATCCCGTCGGTGCCGTTGATCAGCGCCAGGCCCTCCTTCTCGGCGAGCACCACCGGAGTGAGCCCGTGCCGGGCGAGCGCATCCGCGGACTGCAGCAGTTCGCCGTCGGCGGTGCGCACCGGGCCTTCGCCGATCACGGCCAGCGCGATATGCGCCAGCGGCGCCAGGTCGCCGGAGCAGCCGAGGCTGCCGTACTCGTAGACCACGGGGGTCAGCCCGGCCGACAGCATGCCCGCGTAGGCCTGCGCGACCTCCGGGCGCACACCGGTGCGGCCGGTCGCGAGCGTGGACAGCCGCAGCAGCATCGTCGCCCTGACGACCTCCCGTTCGACCTCGGCACCCGACCCCGCGGCGTGCGACCGAATGAGGCTGCGCTGCAACTGGGTTCGCATCTCGGGCGGAATGTGGCGGGTGGCAAGCGCGCCGAAGCCCGTCGAGACGCCATACACCGGTCTGGTCTCCGCGGCCAGTTCCTCGATGCGGATCCTGCTCTTGGCGATCGCCGCGAGCGATTCGTCCGACACCCTCACCGCGGCGCCGTCGCGGGCGACCCGCACGACATCGTCGGCGCTGACCGGGCCGATGCCCACACTGACCGTTTCGGTACCCACGGTTATGACTCCACTCTTTGAGACCACTCTTGCTGCCCACCCTTGACGACGTCGCGAACCAGCGGCACACCGGGCCGGTAGGCCAGATGCAGATACGACGGCGCGTCGAGACGCACGAAGTCGGCGCGCCTGCCGACGGCGAGCACCCCGATGTCGGAGCGCCGCAGCGCGGCCGCTCCCCCCGCCGTCGCCGACCACAATGCCTGGGCGGGCGTGAAATTCATGTCCCGCACCGCGACCGCGATACAGAACGACATGCTGGTGGTGAACGAGCTGCCCGGGTTGCAGTCGGTCGCCAGTGCGACGGTGACGCCGGCGTCGAGGAATCGCCTCGCGTCCGGCCACGGCGCGCGGGTGCAGAACTCCGCCCCGGGCAGCAGGGTGGCAACCGTCTGGGACCCGGCGAGCGCCTCGAGGTCGGCGTCGGTGGCGTAGGTGCAGTGGTCGACCGACGCCGCCCCGAGGTCGACGCCGAGTTGGATACCGCCGCTGGGTCCAAGCTGACCGGCGTGCAGTCGCGGCACCAGACCGGCCGCCATCCCGGCGGTGAGGATGTGGCGGGCTTCGTCGACGTCGAAGGCACCGCGGTCGCAGAACACGTCCACCCAGCCGGCCGCGGGCGCGCACGCTCGAAGCATGTCCCCGACGACCAGCTCGATGTAGCCGTCGCGGTCGTCGCGGAACTCCGCGGGCACCACGTGCGCGCCGAGGAACGTGGTCTCGTCGGTGACCGTTGTGGCGATCTGCAGGCTGCGGGCCTCGTCGGCGACGGTCAGGCCGTAGCCGCTCTTGGTCTCGAATGTGGTCACGCCGGCGCGCAGCAGTTCGCCGGCCAGGCGTTGCACTCCGGCTTGCAGCGTTCTGTCGTCGGCCGCCCTGGTCGCCGCGACGGTCGACGAGATGCCGCCTGCGCCATAGGGTTCGCCGCTCATCCGCGCGGCGAACTCCGCGGAGCGTTCGCCGGCGAACACCAGATGGGCGTGGCTGTCGACGAATCCGGGGATGACGCTGGTGCCGGCGCAGCTGACCCGGCGGTCGGCGGGCGGGGCGTCGGCGCGGGAACCCACCCAGGCGATCTGGTCGCCGTCGACGACCAGTGCCGCGTCGGCGATGATGCCCAGCGGGCTGCCGTCACCCTGGGTCGGATCGTTGGTGACGAGTTCGCCGATGTCGGTGTACACGGTGCTCATCGCAGCGCACTCGCGCCCTGGGTGTCCATCAGTTCACCGATGGCGCAGGCCAATTCGGCCGCGACGTCCTCGACGACGAGGTGCCTACCGCCGGCGACGACGGGCCGCCCGTCGACCACCACATCGGTGACGTCGCCCGCACTCGCGGCGAACACGACGTTCTCCACCGTGGCCCCCCCGCCGGCGGTGCGCACCGAGTTCAGCTCCACCGCAACGAAGTCGGCGCGCGCGCCGACCGTGAGCGCACCCGCGTCGGCCCAGCCGAGCGCGTGCTGGCCGTCTGCGGTCGCGGCCCGCAGCAGCCGGTCGGCGGAGATGGTGCCGCGCCGCCCGCCGGCCAGCCGTTCGTCGAGTTCGACCGCGCGGGCTTCCTCGAACAGGTCGATCACCGCATGGCTGTCGGAGCCGAGGCTGAACAGGCCCTGTCCGGCCAGCAGCGCCGATGCTGGGCCGATTCCGTCGCCGAGGTCACGTTCGGTGGTCGGGCAGAAGCACACCCCGGTCGACGAGTCGTTCAGGTCGGCGATGTCGGCGGCGGTCAGATGGGTGCAGTGCACCGCGGTGGTCCGCGGGCCGAGTGCGCCGGCATCCCGCAGGACGGCGGTGGGGGTGCGGCCGTGCGCCGCCAGGCACTGTTCGACCTCGGCGGGCTGCTCCGAGGAGTGCACGTGCAGCGGAACACCCTGTGCGGCAGCCCAGTCCACGACAGCGGGCATCTGTTCGAGCGGAACCCCGCGAACCGAGTGCAGAGCGGCGCCGATCAGCACACCAGGCTTGCCGCTCATCTGTGCGTGCAGCGCGTCGACGCGGGTCGCCCACTGCTCACCGGTGCCGTCGCCGAATCGCTGCTGCGGCCCGTCGGCCAGTGGTGTCCCGTCCGGCGCCGCGCTCAGGTAGCAGGTGTCCAGCAGCGTCATCCGGAGACCGGCATCGCCGGCGGCGTCAATCAGCGCGTGGCCCATGGCATTCGGGTCAGAGTATCGGGCCCCGCCGGTGTCGTGGTGCAGGTAGTGGAATTCGCCGACCGCGGTGATCCCGGCCAGCGCCATCTCGGCGTAGACCGCGCGGGCCAGCCGGCGGTAGCGGTCCGGGTTCAGCCGCTCCGCGGCGCGGTACATCAGATCTCGCCAGGTCCAGAACGATCCGCGGTCCTGTTGGGTGCGCGCCCGCAGCGCCCGGTGAAAGGCGTGCGAGTGGGCGTTGGCCAGGCCGGGCAACACCAACCCGCCGAGCCGATGCGATGACGGCAGCGGGTCGGCGCCGGTCTCGACGGCGGTGATGCGTCCGTCGGCGACGGTGATCAGCACGCGGTCGGCGACGCGGTCGCCGAGCCACGCGTATTCGCACCACCAGATTGACGTCATCGAGGCGCCACCCAATCGGCCATCACGTCGGCCAGCGCCTGCGCTCCGCGGTTGCAGTCGGCGTTCTCGGCGAACTCGGTCGGCGAGTGCGACACCCCGGTGGGGTTGCGCACGAACAGCATTGCCGTCGGCACCACCGCCGACAGGATGCCGGCGTCGTGGCCGGCCTGCGTCGGCAGCACCGGGATGTCGCCGAGATGCGCCAGCGCCCGCTGCAGCCGCTCCCGCGGTCCCGCGGGGAACTGCACGACGGGAGTGATCGACTCTGCGCTCACCTCGAGGTCGATCCCGTCGGCGGTGGCGTGGCCGCGGGCCTCGGCGCTGATCTTCTCGACCAGCGCTGCCAAAGTGGCCTCGTCGGCGGCGCGGGCGTCGAGCCAGGCCCGGACCGCCGACGGAATCGCGTTGGCGCCGTTGGGAGTAACGAGTACCTTGCCGAACGTGGCGACCGCGTCGTGCGCAGCCGCACACGACCGCGCCGACAGCACCGAGGAGGCGTAAGCCAACATCGGGTCATGCCGGTCGGCCAATCGGGTGGTGCCGGCGTGGTTGGCCTGGCCGCGGAAGACGAATTCCCAACGTCCGTGCGGCCAGATCGCCGACGCGACCGCGATCGGCCGGTCGAGGAGATCCAGTGCCCGGCCCTGCTCGACGTGCAGCTCCACGAAAACCCCTACGCGGGAGGCCAATTGCGGATCAGGGCCGAGGCGATCCGGGCGGCGACCGGCCTTGCTCATCGCCTCGGCGAGGGTGATGCCGTCGATGTCGCGCAGCCCGCGGGCCCGATCGGCGCTCAAGGCGCCGCTGGACAGCTGCGAGCCCACGCAGGCCACGCCGAACCGGGCGCCCTCCTCATCGGAGAACGCCACCACGGCGACCGGCACCGTCGGGACGACCCCGCGGGACCGGACGATGTCGACCGCCGCGAAGGCGGACACCACGCCGAGCGGGCCGTCGAAGGCGCCGCCGTCGGGTACCGAGTCCAGGTGCGAGCCGGTGACGAAGGCGTCCGACGGGTCGCCGTCCCATCCCGGCGGCAGCCACCACGCCCACAGGTTGCCGTTGCGGTCCTCCTCGACGTCCATGCCGCGCTCGGCGGCGCAGCCGGTGAACCACTCCCGCAGTGTCAGGTCCGCCTCCGACCACGCGTAGCGGCGGTATCCACCGCTGGAACCGTTGCGTCCGACGTCGAGGATCGCCGGCCACAGCGTGTCGAATGCGGTCACCGGTTCTCCTGCATCGGGATTCGCACCCCGCGCTCGGCGGCCACCGCGGCGGCGTGGGAGTATCCGGCGTCGACGTGGCGGATGACGCCCATGCCGGGGTCGTTGGTCAGCACGCGGGCCAGTTTCTCCGCCGCCAGCGCGGTGCCGTCGGCGACGCTGACCTGCCCGGCGTGGATGGAGCGGCCCATGCCGACACCGCCGCCGTGGTGGATCGACACCCAGGTCGCGCCCGAGGAGGTGTTGACCAGAGCGTTCAGCAGCGGCCAGTCGGCGATGGCGTCGGACCCGTCGAGCATCGCCTCGGTCTCGCGGTAGGGCGAGGCGACCGAGCCGGAATCGAGGTGATCGCGGCCGATCACGATCGGGGCGGACAGCTCACCGGAGGCCACCATCTCGTTGAACTTGCACCCGGCCTTGGCGCGTTCGCCGTAGCCCAGCCAGCAGATCCGGGCCGGAAGTCCTTGGTAGGCAACCTTTTCCCCGGCCATCGTAATCCAGCGCTTGAGGTGGTCGTTGTCCGGGAACAACTCCAGGATCGCCCGGTCGGTGGCCTCGATGTCCTTGGGGTCACCGGAGAGCGCTGCCCAGCGGAACGGGCCCAGCCCCTCCTCGAACTGCGGCCGGATGTAGGCCGGGACGAAGCCGGGGAAGTCGAAGGCACGGTCGTAGCCGGCCGTGCGGGCCTCGTCGCGGATGGAGTTGCCGTAGTCGAACACCTCGGCGCCGCGGTCCATGAAGCCGACCATCGCCTCGACGTGGCGGGCCATCGATGCCTGCGCCTGTTCGGTGAAGTAGACCGGATCCTTCTCGGCCATCTTCTTCATGTCCTCGAACTCGATGCCGATCGGCAGATACGACAGCGGATCGTGCGCGGAGGTCTGGTCGGTGACGATGTCGATCGGTGCGTTGCGGGCCAGCAGTTCGGGAATCACCTCGGCGGCGTTGCCGAGCAGCCCGATCGACAGCGGACGCTTGGCGTCGCGGGCCTGCACGGCCAGTCGCAGCGCGTCGTCGATGTTCTCTGCCTTCACATCGAGGTAGTCGTGCTCGATGCGGCGCTCGATGCGGGTGACGTCGCAGTCCACACAGATCGCGACGCCGTCGTTCATCGTGACGGCCAGCGGCTGCGCACCGCCCATGCCGCCCAGCCCGGCGGTCAGCGTGATGGTGCCGGCCAGCGTTCCACCGAAGCGCTTCTTGGCGATCGCGCCGAACGTCTCGTAGGTGCCCTGCAGGATGCCCTGGGTGCCGATGTAGATCCACGAGCCGGCCGTCATCTGGCCGTACATCGTCAGGCCGGCGGCTTCGAGTTTGCGGAACTGCTCCCAATTCGCCCAGTCACCAACGAGATTGGAGTTGGCGATCAGCACCCGCGGCGCCCAGACGTGGGTGCGGAACACCCCGACCGGCTTGCCCGACTGCACCAGCATCGTCTCGTCGTCCTCGAGGGTGCGCAGCGTTGCCACGATGGCGTCGAACGCCTCCCAACTGCGGGCGGCGCGGCCGGTGCCGCCGTAGACGACGAGGTCCTCGGGATGCTCGGCCACCTCGGGATCGAGGTTGTTCATCAGCATCCGCAGCGCGGCCTCCTGCTGCCAGCCCTTGCAGGACAGCTCGGTGCCGCGCGGCGCCCTGACGGTACGGGCGGTGGTCATCATGGGTCCTCATTTCCTGCGACGAGCGGTAACGGTTCAAGAACACCCCACCGGCACCGCTTGTGGTAGCCGGATTCGGCGACTAGCGTCTCGTATCCGAGACTGGGAGTCGCCGTGTCCAGCACATCACCCGCGGTCGGACGCGCCCTCGACGTCCTGCTCTACCTGGCGTCGCGGCCAGGCCCGGTGCACGGCTCCGCCCTGATCCGCGACCTCGGGATGCCGCGGTCGTCGGCCTACCACCTGCTCGACGTCCTGGTAGAGCGCGGGTTCGTGGTCCATCTGCCCGACCAACGCGCCTACGCGCTCGGGTTCTCGGCATTCGAGGTCGGATCGGCCTACCTGCGGCACGAACCACTCGAGCACATCGCCAGACCGATCCTCAAGAAGCTGGTGGCGACCGTGAATGAGACCGCGCATCTGGGGATTCTCTACGGCGCCGAAACCGTGTACCTGCTCAAGGAGCAGCCGCAGATCGTCCGCGTCCCCGTCACGCTGGTGACCGATGTCGGCGTGCGACTGCCCGCCCACCTGACCGCGAACGGCCGGTCGATCCTGGCGCACTTGTCGGCGGCCCAGGTCAGGGCGCTGTTCGGATCGCCGGCGTTGTTCATCACCAGAACCGGTCGCGGACCCGGGTCGCTCACCGAACTGCGCCGCCTGCTGCAGGACGAGCGCAACCAGGGCTGGGCGGAAGAGGTCGGCCTGATCACCGACGGACTGCAGTCGGTCGCCGCGTGCGCCTTCGACCATGCGGGCAGGCCGTGCGCGGCCTTCAGCGTGACCCGCCGCCAGGACCGTTCCACCACACCGGTGCCGACCCTGGTGCGAGGTGTCCGCACCGCCGCGCAGCAGTTGACGCGCGCACTGTCCGGCCATGCGCCGAACGGCTGGTTCTAGTGATTTCGGCGCGCTTGCCGTCGCGCAGCGTTGATGAGCGCGCCGAAATCACTTGGTGGCGGCGTGCAGGGCGACGATGCCGCCGGTGAGGTTGCGCCAGCGCACGTCCGACCAGCCGGCCGCCTCGATGCGGCGGGCCAGGTCGGCCTGGTCGGGCCAGGCGCGGATGGACTCCGCGAGATAGACGTAGGCCTCGGGGTTGCTCGACACCGCGGTCGCCACCCGCGGCAGCGCCCGCATCAGGTACTCCTTGTAGACCGTCGAGAACACCGGCACCACGGGCGTGGAGAACTCGCACACCACCAGCCGCCCGCCCGGCTTGGTGACCCGAGCCATCTCGCGCAGGCCCGCCGAGTGGTCGACGACATTGCGCAGGCCGAAGCTGATGGTCACCGCGTCGAACGACTCGTCGGCGAACGGCAGCTTGGTCGCGTCGGCGCCGACCTTGGGCACCGGCCGCGAAAGCCCGGCGAGCAGCATGCCCACCGAGAAGTCCGCGGCCACACACCACGCCCCGGACTTGGCCAGCTCGACCGTCGACACCGCCGTCCCGGCGGCCAGGTCCAGCACGGTGTCGCCGGCCCCGATGTTCAGCGCCGAGCGGGTGGCGCGCCGCCAGGCGCGGTCCTGGCCCAGGGAGAGCACGGTGTTGGTGATGTCGTAGCGGCGCGCCACGGCGTCGAACATCGACGCCACGTCACGGGGATCCTTGTCCAGCGTCGCGCGGCTCACCGACCCGACGCTACCCGAGGGAATGAGGAGCGCCCCGATGCGTTGGACAGACGCATGAGTGAAAAAGTCTGGTTCATCACCGGCACGTCGCGCGGCTTCGGCCGGGAGTGGACGATCGCCGCCCTGGAACGCGGCGACAAGGTCGCCGCCACCGCACGCAACACCGACAGCCTGTCCGACCTGGTCGACAAGTACGGCGAGGCGATCCTGCCCATCGCGCTGGACGTCACCGACCGCGACGCCGACTTCGCCGCCGTCAAGCAGGCCCACGATCACTTCGGCCGGCTCGACATCGTGGTCAACAACGCCGGCTACGGCCACTTCGGCTTCGTCGAGGAACTCAGCGAGGCCGACGCACGCGACCAGATCGAGACCAACGTCTTCGGCGCGCTGTGGGTGACGCAGGCCGCGCTGCCGTTCCTGCGTGCCCAGGGCAGCGGGCACATCATCCAGGTGTCCTCGATCGGCGGCATCACCGCGTTCCCGCTCGTCGGCATCTACCACGCGTCGAAGTGGGCGCTGGAGGGCCTCTCCCAGGCGCTGGCCCAGGAGGTCGCGCCGTTCGGCATCCATGTGACGCTGATCGAGCCGGGCGGCTTCGACACCGACTGGTCCGGGCCGTCGTCCAAGCACTCCGCGGAACTGCCCGACTACGCCGAACTGCACCGCCAGGTCGACGAGGGCCGGAAGACTCGGTGGGCCAACCCCGGTGATCCCAAGGCGTCGGCTGCGGCGATCCTCAAGATCGTCGACGCGCCGGAGCCGCCGCTGCGGGTGTTCTTCGGTGAATCACCGCTGCAGACGGCGCGAGCCGACTACGAGAGCCGGCTGGCGACGTGGGAGCAGTGGCAGCCCGTTTCCGTCGAAGCGCAAGGATAGTTACATGGCGTGCGCGTCGACTTGAATGAGTTGGCGCGCACGCCTGGCCATGCGTTCACTGAGGTTGATCAGTCGATCCTCATGTCCTGCGGGCATCGTATAAGCCAACTTTCGAAGCTCCACGGCAAATTGTTGCAATTCCTGGCGGAACGTCGTGTCACTCATCAGACGTTCTCCCCCGTCCTGGAGTGGGTGGTGAATAACTGCGGTTTGCTTCCGCGATAATTACCCCGGTCAGTTCAGTGTGCCCCGAATCACACTGGAAGGAAACCCATCTCAGCAAGAATTCAGCTCACCGCAAGCAGCCGTTGAAAGAACTCGCGGTAACGCTTGAGCGCCTGGCGAAGATCCTCGGTGGACGCTTCCTGCCCGCGCGACCACTGCTCCTCCAACCGCGACCGGGCGTCGGCGAAGCCGGTGGTGACCTGCTCGACGACGTCGGAGACCAGTCGGTCGGCCTTCTGCACACACTCCCGCGGGTCGTCGACGAACGCCGCCTGGACGTCGTCCCAGCGTGATCGCAAGCCCGACAAGTCGATGCCGCCGAACAGCGATTCGCCGTCGTGCTGCGAGGTTTCGGCGGTGTGCTCGTATTCGGGCTGGGGCGTGGGCGTCGCGTCCGTAGCGACGGCCTGGGCGTGCTGCGGTTCGGGTGTCGTCATCGTTGCCTCTCCTTTGTGGTGTTCTCCTCGAGCAGTTTCTCGAAGAGTGCGCGGTAGTGAACGAACGCCTCCCGCTGTTGTTCGGTCCCGACATCGCCGCGTTCCTGAGCCAGGTGGATACCGTGGGCGGCGCGGTAGTCGGCGACGACATCGGGATGGTCGACCGAGATGTCGGCGGCTCGCTGCTCGAAATCGTCGACGGGATAACCACGTTCGCGCATCACCAGGGTGATCAGCCGGTCAGCGTCCGCCAGCGCGGCGGTGGGGCTGTCGATGAAGCCGCTCTGCACCGAATGCCAGTACTCGCCGTATTTGGCCTGCGCCTCGGGCGAGAGCGACACGATGTCGAGCTTCTGCCGGTTGCGTTCACGGTCCAGCAGCGCCTTCTCAGCGGCGCGCTGATCCCCGGTCTCGCCCACCGCGCGCTGATACTCCGAGCCGTAGTGCTCCTTGAGCCGCGTTGTGCGTCTGCGGTCGGCGGTGGCGCGAACCGCGACCGCGATCGCCGCGATTGCGATGACGGCCAGGACCGCGATCAAAATCCATCCCCACTCGGGCATTTGGAACCTCCTCGTCCTGTGACGCGGGTTACCCGGGTGGTGCAGTCGGAAACGTCAATTTCTCGACAGGTGTCAGCTACAGCGCGGCGAGGTCCTTGATCGCCTCGGCCTCGGCGACCACCGACGAGCCGCTGCACACGCTGCCGTAATCCGCGAGATCCGGCTTGGCCTGCGCGACCGCGCGCCCGGCGATGCGGCCCTGGGTGAACGCGCCGCTGATGTGCAGACCACACATCGCCGCGGCGGCATTCAGTCCGGCGGTGGTGTCCCCCGCCGCGAACAACCCTGCGACAGCGCGGCCGAGGACGTCGATGACCTGCATCCGGGCGGTGGTGCGGAAGCCGCCGCAGGAGATGTTGACACCCTCGACCATCGGCACGGCGGTGAACGGTCCCTGGCGCAATCCACGCCGATCCTGCGGCACGGCGCTGCGGCCGAGGTGATCGGTCTGTGCGCCCGACGCCAGGAAGGTGTTCCACCGCTCGGCGGTGGCTTCCAGCGCTCCGGCCGGAATGCCAAGGGCGACAGCAAGTTCGGTGAGGCTGTCGGCTCGCAGGGGCGGCTGCGGCACCTGCTCGATCAGATGCGCCTGGCTGCGCGCACTTTCGGCGTCGAGGATGTACCAGGCGCGCCTGCCGTCCTGCGCGCGCAACGCGCGGATCCGGTCGTCGAACGAGCCGGCCTCGTCGTGGAAGCGCACACCGGCGGTGTTGACCGCGATGGCGTTCTCGGCCACCGTCGAGGCGGCCAGCACGGTGGGCGGCAGGTAGGTCATGTTGACCAGGTCGGCGCCGACCGCCGCACCCATCACGTGTCCGTCGCCGCGGCAGTTCGAGGTGCCGTAGTAGGGCGACTGCGCGTCGCGGGCCGGCTGGTAGCGCTGCCGCAGCAGGTGCCCGGCCTGGTAGCCACCGGTCGCCAGGACCACGCCGCGGGTCGCGCGCGCAGACAGGTGGGTGCCGTCGTCGAGGCGCTGGGCGCTGACCCCGACCACCCGTCCGCCCTCGACGAGAAGACGCTCGGCGCGCACCCCGTACACCGTGGTGACGGCAGGGTTGGCGAAATCGTCGGCGTAGGCGCGGGCGAACATCTCGGGGTCCTCGACCGCGTGGATGCGCTCGGTGCTGTGCTCCGGTCGCGGCACCGTGCGGCTGAACCGCACGCCCCGCCCGGTGAGGATCCGGTGAGTGTCGGCACTCTCGGCGGCGAACTGGCGCACCGCGCTCGCGTCCCACACCAGGCCGTACTGCTTGGCGGCCAGGGCGAAGGCGCGGAACGCGTCGCCGACGAACGTCTCGGGCTCGTCCTCGACGAAGGCCAGGTATCCGTTGGAGCGCACCGCGTTGCCCCCGATGCGGTTGCCGACTTCGAGGACCAGCACGGTGGCGCCCTGCTGCAGCGCGGCGGCGGTGGCGGCCATCCCGGCCGGGCCGGCCCCGACCACGACGACGTCGGCGGACAGTTGTGCGGCGGTCTCGTTCATGACTTCACTGTGCGCCGGGGCGGGCGCGGCGCGCGTCGGTCAACCGGACCGATGTGTGGATGAATCAGCGTCCTCCGATCGGAGGACAGGGCCTCGCCCGACGTCGCCGGCGCGAGAGTCGCTCGGAGGTGGGCACGCACTAAGCGGCACGGCTGCGACGACGACGCCGGCCCTCGGCCTGCACCGCCTCGTAATGGCCGAGCAGCTGATCGCAGACGGCGGGCCAGGTGCGGCCCAGCACGCTGCGCCGGGCCGCCAGCGCGTAGCGGGCCCGCTCGTCGAGCAGATGCTCGACGGACTGCGGCAGCCGCTTCTCGAATTCGTCCACCGCGAGCAGCAGTCCGGTGCGGTAGGGCGCGACGAGGTCGCGCGGGCCGCCGGCGTCCGGGGCCACGACCGGCAGCCCGGAGGCCATCGCCTCCTGCACGGCTTGGCAGAACGTCTCGTGCTCACCGGGATGCACGAACACGTCCATGCTGGCGTAGGCGGCGGCCAGCTGCTCGCCGTAGAGCGCGCCGGTGAACACCGCCCGCGGCAACACCGCCTGCAGCTTGGCCCGGTCGACGCCGTCGCCGACGATCACCAACTGCAGATCGTCACGGCCGCCGAGCACCGCCAACCGCTCGACGTGCTTCTCCGGTGCCAGCCGTCCGACGAACCCGACGATCGGCTTGCCCTCCGGTGACCACCGCCTGCGCAACTCGCCATCGCGGTTCGACGGTGCGAACCCGGTGACGTCGACCCCTCGGCCCCAGTGATGGACACGCGGAATACGGTTCCTCGCAAGATCTTCCATCGCCGATGTGGACGGCGCCAGGGTGCGGTCCGCTCGCGAGTGCAGGTGACGTGTCCACGCCCACGCCGCGCGGGACGCGACGCCGATGCCATAGCTCTGGGCGAACCCGGCGACGTCGGTCTGAAACACCGCGACCGTCGGCACACCGAGATAGCGCGCGGCGTGCACACCGCCGTAGCCCAGCAGTGCGGGCGAGGCCAGGTGCACGACATGCGGGTCGAAACCACGCAGCACGCCCACTATCCGCGGCCGCGGCACACCCAGCGGCAGCGAGGTCACCTTCGGGAACATCCGGGCCGGCACCCGATGAACCCGGATGCCGTCGTACACCCGGTCGGCGTGGTCCTCGCCGCGTGGGTTGTCGGGGGCGATGACAAGGGCTTCGTGGCCGGTGCGGCGGAGGTGTTCGAGCACGCGCAGCACCGAGTTGGTGACTCCGTTGACGTTGGGCAGAAAGGACTCGGCGACAATCGCAACTCGCACACCCAAAGGGTGACACCGGCGCCTGTCAGCGAGGTTTCGTCCAGGCATACGGGACACGAAAAGCTGGTGGGACGGTACCGTGCGACCATGCGGTCCTTGTCCGTGCTCATGGTCACACTGCTGCTCCTCACCGGCTGCAGCAGGGCAATCGCCGGTGTGGCACAGGTGGATCCACATGGACCGGCGACGCAGCTGAGCAAGGACGGGTTCGGCATCATCGCCGGTGACCCCAACGCTCCCATCCAGATCGAGCTGTACACCGAACCGCAGTGCAGCCACTGCGCCGATCTGCAGAAGGATTACGGCAAGCAGCTGGCGGTGTACATGAACCTCGGCCAGCTCGCGGTGATCTACCGGCCGATGACGTTCCTCGACGAGAAGCCCGGCGGCTACTCCGATCACGTCGCCAATGCGCTGTTCCTGGCCGCCGGGCCGAAGACACAAGCCAAGGCGTTCCAGGACTTCGTCTTGGACCTGTGGGGCCATCAGGATCCGGGCGGCCCGGGGCCGAGCAACGACGACATGGCAAAGATGGCCCGCGAGAGCGGAATTGACGCCCAGGCCGTCGACGCGATCAAGGCCGGCAAAAACGCGCTCGATCTGAAGGAGATGGCCGACACCAACTTCGAATACCTCTACGAGATCGACCCGGTCGACACCGGAACGCCGACGGTCTACGACCTCAAGAGGGACAAGACACTCGACATCTACGACAACGACTGGCTGTCCAAGCTGATGTCGTCCTGAGCGTTGACGCGCCGCTCCAACAGCACCAGTCCGGTCAACAGCGCCGCGCCGACCAACCACGCGACCACCGCCACCGACGCCGCCGGGATGATCGACAGCGACGCGTTACGGTGTTGCACCCGAACAAGATCCGGGTCGTTCTTGTCGTACTCGACGTAGATCCGCATCCCCTCGGCCAACTCCGAGGGGTACAGCACGCCGAGCTCGGGACGATAGGTCACCCGGTCGGGGGTGACGAACTCGATCGTCGAACGCCGCGGGCCGGCCGAAAGCACCTCAGCCTGGGCGACACCCATGTTGCGCTCGATCTGCCGGTCGTTGCGCCATGCGCCCGCGACCAGCAGGACCGACTGCAGGGTGACCAGACCCAGCACGATCCACACCGTCATCTTGGCCCAGCGCAACGCTTTTCGGGTGGAGGTGTCGTCGGGGAGGCTGAAGTTTCGCCTCGGCAGCGCGGGTTCCAGCAGGGCTCGTAGCCTGCCGATCACAGCGCCGCCTTGATCGCGGCGTGCAGCTGCCGCAGCGAGGACCGGTCGGCCTTGACCTCAAACACCCGCATGCCCTCGTACGGCTCGTCGAGAGCGGCGCTGAGCTGGTCGGCCTCGATCTGGCGGGACTCGACGTGATAGGCCCGGCACAGCGCGCCGACGTCGACGTCGTGCGGGGTGCCGAAGATCCGCGACGACACGTCGGAGAACCGCGGGTCGCCCTGCTCGAGCAGTTCGAAGATGCCGCCGCCGTTGTCGTTGGACACCACGATGGTCAGGTTCTTCGGCGTCGGCTCGGTGGGCCCGATCAGCAGGCCCGAGCTGTCGTGCACGAACGTCAGATCGCCGATCAATCCGATGGTCCTGCCCGAGTGCGCCAGCGCGGCGCCGATGATCGTCGACACCGTCCCGTCGATGCCCGCCACACCACGGTTGGAGCGCACCTTGAGGCCCTCGGTGTTCAACCCGACCAGCGCGGCGTCGCGCACCGGGTTCGACGCACCCAGCACCAGCTGGTCCCCGGGGCGCACCGCGTCGGCCACCGCGGCCGCCACGTGCAGTCCGGTGGTCAGCGGATGCGCCGCCAGCTGTTCGCGGACCGCGTCGACGGCGTGCCGGTTGACCTCGGCGCAGCGGCGCAGCCACGCCGGGTCCGGCTCGCCGACGGTCTCGGCGCGGGTGCCGGTGGCCTGCGAGTTGCCGGACACGTCGGGCCAGCGCGGGCCGGTGGTCAGCGCGAACACCGGCACCGACGGGTCGGACAGCAGGGCCGACACCGGGCGATGCAGGGTGGGGCGGCCGAGCATGATGACCTGCTTGGGCTTGAGCAGCGGCAGGGCCAGCGGGTGCAGCGCGTTGGCGGCGTGCGGTGCGGTGGGCTCGGCGACGGTCGGCAAGCCGGCCAGGTTCGGCTGCACGCCGGCGCCGTGGCCGGCGATGACGACGGTGTCCGCGGTGAGGTCGATCTCGAGCGGCTGGTCGAACGTCACCGGCGGGGTGTAGGTCCACGGCTTGCCGTCGGGCCGGCCGGGCGGGATGTCACCCAGCATCGGATCGGCGTCGGGCACCAGCGGCTCGCGCAACGGGATGTCGAACTGCACCGGGCCGGCGTTGGCGGTGCGCGCCCCGGTCGCGGCGGCGATCACCCGGCAGGTCGCCGAGCGCCACTGCGCATTGAGCGAGTCGAGCCGATCCGGTGACCCTTCGGCCAGGCCAAGGCTGATGGCCGCGCGCACCTGGGTGCCGAAGTAGCCCAGCTGCTCGAAGGTCTGGTTGGCGCCGGTGCCCAGCAGTTCGTAGGGCCGGTTGGCGCTGAGCACGATCAGCGGCACGCGAGCGTAGTTGGCCTCGACGACGGCGGGGCCCATGTTGGCGACCGCGGTGCCCGACGTCATCGCCACGCACACCGGCGCGCGCTCGGCCAGCGCCAGGCCGATCGCCAAGAATCCGGCGGTGCGCTCGTCGATGCGCACGTGCAGACGCAGGCGCCCGGCGCGGTCGGCGTCGGACAGTGCGAAGGCCAGCGGGGCGTTACGTGACCCGGGACACAGCACCACGTCGCGGACGCCGCCGCGAATCAGTTCGTCGACGACGACCCGAGCCTGAGCCGTCGATGGGTTCACAACTACAGCGTGTCATATCGCCGGAATCGCCCGGCGCCGACGTTTACACCAGCGGAGCCGCCGGGCCCGGCGACATTAGACGAGCGTCCCGCCGAAGAACTGCAGGATCGCCTTGTTGACGGTGTCCGGGCGTTCCAGAAAGCCCAGGTGACCGGTACTGCCGATCTGGATGAACCGGCCGTTGGGCATCGCCTCGGCGACCTCGCGGCCCAGTGCCGCGGGAGTGATGACGTCGTCGGCGAAGCCGATCACCAGCACCGGCGTGGTGATCGACCGGTAAGCCGGCAGCCGGTTCTCGTGCGGCGCCACCGTCAGCTGTGCGTTCCAGCCCGAGGTGCGCTTGAGCGGGAACGCGGCGAACATGTCGAACCAGTCGCTGGCGACCTTGCCGTCGTTGATGGTCTTCGGTGAGAAGTTCTCCAGCACACGAACTTTCGCCGCGTAGGCCGCCGGCAGCTCGACACCGGAGTCGACCAGCGCGTCCTCCGCCTTGCGGAACAGCTGGCGGGTGGCGTCGACGCGCCCGCGGGTGCCCATCAGCACGGCCTCTCTCACCAGTTCCGGACGGGCCAGCATCAGCTCCTGGGCGATGAACGACCCCATCGACAACGCCACCACCCGGACCGGTCCGCCGACGAGCTCGTCGATGATCGCGGCGGTGTCGGCGACCATCTGCTCGGTGGAGAACCCGTCGGCGTTCTCGGTGGCGCCGATACCGCGGTTGTCGAAGGTGATGCAGCGGTAGCCGGCCGCGGTGAACGCCGGCACCTGGTGGATGTGCCAGGTGCGGCCCGCGCCGCCGGTGCCGGCGATGAACAGCACCGGATCGCCGGAACCCGTGTCGTCGTAGGCCAGGTTGATCACCTGGCCGAGGCTACGCGACCCCGTTTGCGCCTGTCCCGAGCAGTCTGCAGCGCCGCCTGCCACAGCAGCCGCATCGATTGGCTCAGCTGGTGGCCGGCGATCGTCTCCTTGGACAGCAGCGCGGTGGCCGTGGCCTTGGTGGCCGCTGAGGCCTTGGAGATGTGGCCGGAGTCGAACGGCGGCTGTGGGTCGTATTCGATGACCAGCTGGATGGCCTTGGCCCGCGCGTCGCCGCCGAGCTGGCCGGCCAGCCACAGGCCGAGGTCGATGCCCGCCGAGACGCCGGCGGCGGTGACGACGTCGCCCTCCCGCACGATGCGTTCGTCGCTGACCGGGGTGACCCCGAACGTGCGCAGCATCGGCACCACCATCCAATGTGACGTCGCCCGTTTGCCGTTGAGCACCCCGGCCGCGGCCAGGATCAGCGATCCGGAGCACACCGACGTCGTCCACGTCGCCGTCTCATGCGCCCGGCGCACCCAGTCGAGCACCTTCTGGTCCTGGGCATGCTGGAACGTCGACATCCCACCGGGCACCAGAATGACGTCGGGCGAAGGGGTTTCGTCGAAGGAGTGGGTGGCGCCGACGACGAGCACACCGGAATCGGCGGTGATCGGGCCGGGCTCGTGCCAGACGAAACGGACCTCGGTGTCGGACAGGTTGCGCAGCACCTCGTAGGGGCCGATGAAGTCCAGCGCGGTGAAACCGGGGTAGAGCACGATGGCGATCTGGGTCATGTCTGCTCCTCTAGGCGAACGTTTTGCGGTAGTGGTCGGGTGAGATGCCGAGGCGGCGAATGAAGTTGCGGCGCATGGTTTCCGCCGTCCCGAATCCGCAGCGGGCGGCGATCGCGACGACGGTGTCGTCGGTCTCCTCGAGCTGGCGGCGGGCGGCCTCGGTGCGGATACGTTCGACATAGGCGCCGGGTGCCTCGCCCACCTCGCAGGTGAACACCCGGGTGAAGTGCCGCGGGCTCATCGCGGCGCGGCGTGCAAGTTCGGCGATGCTGTGTGCGGCACCGGGTTGCGACTCGATGGCGTCCTGCACCTCGCGGATGGGCTCGCGCTTGGCGCGCGGCATCCACACCGGCGCGGCGAACTGGGTCTGCCCACCCGGGCGACGCAGATAGAGGACCAGCCAGCGGGCGACGGTCTGCGCGACCTCGGTGCCGTAGTCCTGCTCGACGAGCGCCAGTGCCAGGTCGATGCCCGCGGTGACTCCGGCGGCCGTCCACACCGTCGGCGTGCTGCGAACGAAGATCGGCTCGGGGTCGACGATGACGGCGGGAAACTCACGGGCCAGCCGGCCGGCGAAGGCCCAGTGCGTGGTCGCGCGGTGACCGTCGAGCAGGCCGGCCTGCGCGGCCAGGAACGCCCCGGTGCACACGCTGACCACCCGGCGCGAGCAGGGGACGGCCCGGGCGATCCAGGCCATGGTGGCGGAGTCCTCGCGCGCGGCGTCGACGCCGGCACCGCCGGGGATCACCAGGGTGTCGATGTCGCGCGGGTCGGGCATCGATTCGGCGACGAAGGCCAGGCCGGTGGCGGTGGACACGGGCTGACCGTTCGCGGAGACCAGATGCACGTGGTAGCCGCCCTCGGTGAGCGCGGCCGCGCCGGCGAACACGTCGTGGGGCCCGACCAGGTCCAGCGCCTGCACGCCGGGAAAGCCGAGAATCACCACCGATCGCGTCATGGCATTCAGTGTTCGCGACTTCCGCGATGGCGTCTACGCCGGGTATCCCACAGATCAGGACATCGGGGTGCTGCCCGCGAGCCGTTCGCGTTCGATCCGCCTGCGCAGGGTCCGGCGAGCCCGCCACGACAGCGTCGACCACGCGTTGAGCACTTCGAACTGCGCCATGGACAGCGCGGCCGGCTCGCCGGTGGGGGTGCGGCCCGCGACCAGCACCGGGCCGTAGAGCAACGGCACCTCCGACGCCGACCACGTGGAGGTGGCCAGCAGCAGCTGGGTGGCCAGCCGGTTCACCTCGTTGCGCTTGTTGCCGACGACGCCGAACCAGAACGACACGCCGTGGCCGCTGCTCAGCGCGTCCCAATGCATGCCGGTGACCGAAGCCATGGCGTCGGACGAGCCCGCGACGATGCCGATGCCGCCGTCAGGGGTGACCCTGACCGCGGCCGGTCCGGTCGGCCGGATCAGCGACACCATGGCGGCCGACAGCACCCGTTTCCGCACCCACTCAGTATCACGCGCCGCGAGGCTCAGCGGAATGACGAGTTGGTGACCCGAGATTGAAGCCACGCAGAGGGTTACTCGCACTTCTTCGGCGTCACGTCAATCTCGCGCGACGAGGTGGGCGTGACAAGACCGCACACGGGTGATCCACCAGTCGCGGCGGCCGGCGGGGGCGGCGAGCGCAGCGAGCCGGGCCGGCTCCGGGATGACGTCGACGACGGGAAGCCCACCGTCCACGAGTGCGATGTCGGCGACGTCCTCGACGAACAGCCCGCCGGTGCCCAGACCGCAGGCGTACTGCAGCCGCGGCAGCGCGGCGGCCGCGGCCAGGCCGGCCGCGATGCCGACCGCGGAGTCCAGTGCCGACGAGATCACCACCGGGATGTCGATCTCGGCGGCGATGTCCAGCAACGCCGAAACCCCGCCCAGCGGAGCGACCTTGAGCACCGCGACGTCGGCGGCGTGCGCCCGAACCACCGCCAACGGATCCGACGCCTTGCGGATGCTCTCGTCGGCCGCGACCGCGACGTCCACCCGCCCGCGCACCTCGGCCAGCTCCGCCACGCTGCGGCACGGTTGCTCGATGTACTCCAGCGGCCCGTCGGCGGTCAGCGCCCGCGCGGCCGCGACGGCCTCCTCCACCGTCCACCCGCCGTTGGCGTCCACCCGAACCGTCGGGATCACCGCCCGCACCGCGTTGACCCGCGCGACGTCGTCGGCCAGCGTCTGCCCCGGCTCGGCGACCTTCACCTTCGCGGTCCGCGCCCCGGGGAACCGCTCCAGCACCGACGACACCTGGTCGGCGGGCACCGCGGGGACCGTCGCGTTGATCGGGATGACGTCACGCAGCCCGGAATGCCGCACACCGTATGCGGATTCGATTCCCGAGGCCAGCCAGTGCGCGGCCTCGGGCGGCTCGTACTCGAGGAACGCCCCGAACTCGCCCCAGCCCGACGGGCCGTCGATCAGCGCGACCTCGCGCACCGTGATGCCGCGGAATCGCACCCGCATCGGCAACGAGACGACGTGCAGGCGCTCGAGCAGCTCGTCCAGCGGCGGCCGCATCAGATCGCGCGGTCGCGGTTCTCCCAGTACGGCTTACGCAGATCCCGCTTGAGCAGCTTGCCGGTGGGGTTGCGCGGCAGCGCCTCGGAGATCTCCACGCTGCGCGGGGACTTGTAGTGCGCCAGGTGCTGGCGGCACCACGCGATCAGCTCGGCCTCGGATGTGCTTTGGCCCGCGGACAATTCGACGACCGCCTTCACCGACTCGCCCCACTTGTCGTCGGGAATTCCGAACACCGCCGCGTCGAGTACCGCGGGATGCTCGGTGAGCACCCGCTCGACCTCCACCGAGTAGATGTTCTCGCCGCCGGAGATGATCATGTCCTTGAGCCGGTCCTCGACGAACACGAAGCCGTCCTCGTCGACCCGGCCGATGTCACCCGAGCGGAACCAGCCGTCCTCGGTGATCGCCGACGCGGTGGCATCCGGCTTGTTGTGGTAGCCCTTCATCAATTGCGGTGTGCGGAACCACAACTCGCCGGGCTGGCCGAGCGGCAGCTCCTCGAGCGTGTCGGGGTCGACCACCCGCACCTCGACCTCACGCGCCGGCTGCCCGGCACTGACCAGCCGGTCGGGACGCGACTCGTCGCGGTGCACCTCCGGGGAGAGCTGGGTGATCGCACCACACACCTCGGTCAGTCCGTACACCTGGATGAAATCGGTGTCCGGCCACGCCTTCAGCGCGGTCTTCAGCAGCGCGGGCGGCATGGGCGAGGCTCCGTAGACGAAGGTCTTGAGCGCACCGAACAGTTTGACGGCGTCCTCACCGGACTCCAGCACCTTGCCCAGCACCGCAGGCACCAGGAACGTGCGGTTGGCGCCCTGCAGGATCGCACCCGCCAGCGACGCGCCGTCGGCCTCGCGCGTCATGACCGTCGGGATACCGGCATGGATGCCGTTCTGCGCGTAGGAGGAGCCGCCGACGTGGAACAGCGGCATCGCCACCATGTTCTTGTCTTCGGGCCCGAATTCGACGGTGCCTGCATTGATCGTGTGCGCCAACAGGTTTCGCTGCGTCAGCGTGACTCCCTTGGGGTGGCCGGTAGTGCCCGAGGAGTACATGATCAGAGCGGCGTCGTCCGGCGTGACGTCGGGCTGGCGCCCGATGGGAGTGGCCGCCGCCAGCATCGCCTCGTACTCGTCGTTCGGCCCACCCTCCGGGGTGACCTCGATGATGTGCTCGACGTGGATCAGCTGGTCGCGGATCTTCTCGATGCCCGGCATGAGCTCGGCCCCGACGACCAGCAGCTTGGCGCCGCAGTCGTTGAGGACGTAGTCCATCTCCTCGCCCGCCAGCCGGAAGTTGATGATCGCGATGGCCGCACCCAGCGACGCCGCGGCCGTCGTCACCTCGATACAGGCCGGGTGGTTCTTGTCCAGGAACGCCACCACGTCGCCGTGGCCGATGCCGCGCTCCCGCAACGCTCCGGCGCAGCGGCGGATCCGGTCGTACCACTGCGACCAGGTCCAGCTGCGGCCCAGGTAGATCATCGCCTCGTTGTCGGGCGTGTGCTCGGCCCAGTAGGCCGGCCGGTCGTCGAGAAAGCGCGGTTCGGGAGGTTGTTGCATACCGGTCAGGGTGCCACGTCAGGCCGGTACAGCGGCGGCCTTCGGCCGAAGCAACACCAGCGCGAAGACGATCGCCAGCGCCGGGACGACTGCCATGATCAGACTCAGGTCGTGGATGGCGCCGATCCAGCTCTGGGACGCCTCGGATACCACCCAGCGGGCCTGTTCGGGGTCGAGCACCTCACCGCCACCGGCCGGGCTGGGCACCCCGCCGTGCGCGACCCGCAACGCCTCGCGCGCCTGCTCCTCGGTGATACCCGACCCCTCGAGTTTGCGCCGCCCGTCGCGAAGGAACAGGGTGGTGCCGACCAAGGCGAACAACGCCGGCCCGAGCGAGTAACTGGCCTGTCCGACAGCGGGTTTCACCGCCGAGATGACACCACCGAGTTCGGGCGGCGCACTGGACATCATGATCGTCGACTGCGGGGTCTGCACCACCGCGCCGCCGATGGCGTTGAGGGCCACGGCCACGCCGAGCACGACGATCGGAGTGTCGACGTCGAGTACGACCAGCAGCACCATCCCGACGAGCAAAATCGCCAGCCCGGCCACCAGCACGGCACGTTCGCCGAACTGGGCAGCGGCCCGGCCGGCCGCCGTCGCGGCAAGCGCCGCCACCAGCATGGCCGGGATGAGCAGGACGCCGAGCAGTTCGGGCGACTCACCGCGCAGTGTCACCAGGTAGTAGGCGAACAGGATCGTGCCGCCGCCCTGAAGGAAGTTGAACGTCGCACCGGCGATCAGGGCGGCATTGAATCGGCCGGACCGGAAGATCCGC
Source organism: uncultured Actinomycetota bacterium (assembly GCA_963716465.1). Classification (GTDB taxonomy): domain Bacteria; phylum Actinomycetota; class Actinomycetes; order Mycobacteriales; family Mycobacteriaceae; genus Mycobacterium. The sequence goes on along the minus strand of CAVQTS010000023.1, from coordinate 57,668 downwards.
ATGTCCAGCGCCGGCTGCTCGGTGCGGAGCTCCCAGAGCACGAACGCCACCGAGAACGCCACACCGAGCACGATCAGCGTCAGTGCCACCGCGCTGAAACCGGTCTGCAACTCGGTGAGCCCGTAGATCAGAATGACCAGCCCGGCGGCGATGAGCGTAATTCCCGGGATATCCAGTTTCCGTTGCGCACGAACGGTTTCCGGCACGTAACGCACGGTCAGCACGAGCGTCAGAGCCGCCAGCAGCGGGGTGACCAGGAAGCCGGTCCGCCAGCCGTAGTGGCTGGCCAGCCAGCTGCCCAGCGCGGGCTGGAACACGCTGAGCGCGTGGCCTGCGCCGAGGTACAAGGCGATGGCCGCCACTCGACGCGCCGGCGGAAAGACCGCGTTGGTGATCGCCAGCGACAAGCCCAGCAGGAACGCGAAGGCGATCCCGATCCCGGCCCTCGCCGCGACCAGCACCACCACATTGGGAGCGACGGCGGCCAGCAGGCCGAACACGATGGACCCGACCGTACCGATGGCGTACATCCGCTTCATGCCGTATCGATCGCCCAGCGCGCCCGCACCCAGCACGGCTGCGGCCAACGTGAGGGTGGCCAGGCAGGCCAGGAAACTGGCCGTGCTCGGCGTGAATTGCAGGCCGCGCCGCACCAGTGACAGGTTGGCCGACATGATCGTCGGGTCGCCCGCAGTGATGCTGTAGCCCAGACCCATCGCGATCACCGTCATCGTGGCCGCGAACCCGGTGACCTCGCGCTGCTGCGGCATTGGCCGATGCTAGCCCCGGGCGCAGCCGGAAACTCGACGAAGTGACTTCCGTCGGGTCGTCGAATTCAGGGGATGTGACGCCGGCCGGCGAGCGCGGCGTCGGACCACAGCGCCGCGGAGGCGTGACCGAGCAACAGCTTCGTGTAGTACACCGGGGCGAACCACGGAGCGACCTGCGACGGACCGAGCGCGGCACCGAGGACGAACCCGCCGGCAGTCAGGACGACTCCGAGTTCGCGACGCCTTCTCGGGAAGTGGCGGATCGCGGCGGTGGACAGAATCATGTACCCGTAGTGCGCGGCTGCCCATGCCCGGGCGGTTACCTGTGTGCGGCGGGGCCGCTCGCTGTCCATCCAAGCCACCACTGCGGGGTGAAGGTGCAGGGCGGCGAATGCCACGTGATCGGCATTCGTCTGACCGGGCCGTTCATACCACCGTGCGCACGTCTTGGTGTTGTTCACCCAGGCGCCGCCCCAAATGTCGAATGCCACCAACCGCAGGATCATTTTCTGAGCCCGACCCAAATCGGGCCCGCCGCGTATCGCATACGGTGCCGCGACTGCGCCCAGCATGGCAAGACCCAGAGTGATCTTGGTGTTGGTGGCGGTCGTTTCAGGACCCACGAATTCCGCCCACGACTTCCGAATCCATTGCCGCAGTTGAACACTCATATCAGACGCCTACACCGCTCTGCGTCCCGCTGTCCGCGCCGTTGCCGGGCGGCGCTGAACACGTCGAGCACGCCAGATCCTTTCGCCGACCTGCGAATGTGATTCACCGAGTTGACGCCAGTTCAAACAATTCGTGGTCGATCGCCAGCCGAGGACGCGTCAGTTCCTAGAAGACTGCCCTTCCTTCCGATCTGGAACACGTTCTAGTCTGGAGCGCATGAGTGATGATCGCTTGCGCCATCCCCTCCATGCTGGCCACCTGACCGTCGGCGCCCTGAAGCGCAACAAGAACAAGCCCGTGCTGCATCTCGGCGACACCACGCTGACCGGCGGGGAGCTGGCCGACCGCATCAGCCAGTACATTCAGGCCTTCGAGGCGCTCGGCGCGGGCACCGGCACGACGGTGGGGCTGCTGTCGCTCAACCGCCCCGAGGTGCTGATGATCATCGGCGCGGGGCAGACCCAGGGCTATCGCCGCGTGGCACTACACCCTCTCGGCTCACTGGACGACCACGCCTACGTCCTGGGCGACGCCGGCGTGACGTCGTTGATCATCGACCCCAACCCGATGTTCGTCGAACGGGCGCTGGGTCTGCTGGAGAAGGTGCCCGGGCTCAAGCAGGTCCTGACCATCGGGCCGGTACCCGACGCGCTGGCCGACGTGGCGGTCGACCTGACCGCCGAAGCGGCGAGCTACCCGCCGCAGCCGTTGGTCGCGGCCGATCTGCCGCCCGACCACATCGGCGGGATGGCCTACACCGGCGGCACCACCGGCAAGCCAAAGGGCGTGCTGGGCACCGCGCAGTCGATCACCACCATGACGACGATCCAGCTCGCCGAGTGGGAGTGGCCGGAGAACCCGCGCTTCCTGATGTGCACCCCGCTGTCGCATGCCGGGGCGGCCTTCTTCGTGCCGACCATCATCAAGGGCGGTGAACTGGTGGTGCTGACCAAGTTCGACCCGGCCGAGGTGCTGCGCGTCATCGAGGAGCAGAAGATCACCGCGACCATGCTGGTGCCGTCGATGATCTATGCGCTGATGGATCATCCCGATTCGCACACCCGCGATCTGTCCTCGCTGGAGACGGTGTACTACGGCGCCTCGGCGATGAACCCGGTGCGGCTGGCCGAGGCCATCCGACGGTTCGGGCCGATCTTCGCCCAGTACTACGGGCAGTCCGAGGCGCCGATGGTGATCTCGTATCTGGCCAAGGCCGACCACGACGAGAAGCGGCTGACCTCGTGCGGGCGGCCCACCCTGTTCGCGCGGACCGCGCTGCTGGACGCCGACGGCAATGAGGTGCCCCAAGGCGAGGTCGGTGAGATCTGCGTGTCCGGGCCGCTGTTGAGCGGCGGGTACTGGAACCTGCCCGAGGAGACGGCCAAGACGTTCCGTGACGGCTGGCTGCACACCGGTGACATGGCCCGCGAGGACTCCGACGGCTTCTGGTTCATCGTCGACCGGGTCAAGGACATGATCGTCACGGGCGGATTCAACGTGTTCCCGCGCGAAGTCGAGGACGTGGTCGCCGAGCACCCGGCCGTCGCGCAGGTGTGCGTCATCGGCACACCCGACGAGAAGTGGGGCGAGGCCGTCACCGCGGTGATCGTGCTGCGGCCGGATCATCCCTCCGACGACGAGTCGGTACAGCGGGTGACCGTGGAGATCCAGTCGGCGGTCAAGGAACGCAAGGGTTCGGTGCAGGCGCCCAAACAGGTGATCGTCGTGGAATCGGTGCCGGTGACCGCCCTGGGCAAGCCGGACAAGAAAGCGGTGCGCGCGCGGTTCTGGGAAGGCGCAGACCGGGCTATCGGGTAAGCGTCAGCAGAGCGCGGCGGCGCAGAGAAGACCGCCGCCGATCAGCGCGATACCCAGCACGGTTTCGCTTTGCCCCGTGGACACGGCGACCACGATGCCGATGATCGCGCCGATCAACACCACCGCCACGGCGACGGCCATGAGGATGTGCGCGAAGCGGGACTCCGTCAGCGACGGCCGCGCGAGTACCAAGTGGCTCGGTTCGTTCACAGCAGCCATCGAACACCTCCAAGTGTGAGCTCGCTCATAGTACCAGAGCAGCGTGACGGACATCACACGAACCGCCGGCCGTCAGGCGCCCGGCACTCCGGTGCGAGCGGCGACGGAATCCCCCGAACCGGTCTCGAACACGTCGATGACCACGTCGGCGTCCGCGTAGCCACCGAGCCTGATCAATCCCGGCGTCTCGGCGATGATTCGGTTGGCCTCATCACCGGTCAACGGATACTCCCGCACCGCGTGGCGCCAGTGCGCGGCCACGAGCGTGGCACTCGGCGCGAGCCGCGGGCACTCCCGGCGCAGCACCGCGCCGAGCAACGGCGCATCGAGGTAGTACGCGACCTCTGAGATCACCACCAGGTCATAGGCCCCTTCGGGCCACCATTCGTCCAGCGATCCCTGCCGCAGTGTCACGGCATCGCGGCAACCCTCGGCACGCAACCGCTCATCCGCACTCGACAACGCCGCGGCGGCAACGTCCATCGCGGTCACGTGATCGCAACGCCGGGCCAGTCGTGCCGTCAACGCTCCCACCGAGCAGCCCGGCTCGAAGGCGTGGCGATACCGCGGCAGCGGCAGCAGCGCCATCGTGATCGCGTACTTGCGCTGCTCGTACCAGCGCGTGGCCAGCTGCCATGGGTCGGGCGAGCCGGCATAGAGGTCGTCGAAATAGGTGTCCGGCAGGCGCGACATCACAGGAACACCAACTCCCCCAACGTCATCAGCCGCTCCAGCGCGAACGGCGGCACGATGGCGGTGGCTCCGTTCGGACCCGGTCGGGTCTGGCTGCGAAAACAATTCGCCGCGGCGGCTTTTCGCTCCAGCGCCTCCTCGGTGACGGCCATTCGTCGCGCGCGCTCCCATGGCACCGCCGGATCGTCGGGAGCAGCCCAGTGCCACATCCACACCGGATACTGCAGCGCCAGTGCGGAATTGCCCTGTGCGGCGGCGAGCACGGCCCGGCCGACCGCCTCATGGTCGGGATGGCCGTCGCCGCGCCAGGTGCCTGCGCACCAGGTGCCGGCCGGGCGTTGCGACAACAGCCCGCGCAGTTCGGCGGTGATCTCGGCTTCGTACTCGGCCAGCCGGCCGTCGGGCCGACCCAGCCGGATCGGTTCGGCGACACCGAGAAGCGCTGTTGCACAGTCCAGTTCGGCGCGCCGGGTGATTTCGACCTCGGCGCGCTCCTCCTCGCCCATGCCGGGATAGGCAGCGCCACCGTCGCTGGCGCACACCACGTCCACGCTGATGCCGCGGGCCGCCACGGTCGCCATCGTGGCACCCAGCCCGAGTGTCTCGTCGTCGGGATGAGGTGCGACGACGACCAGCGCCGGGCAGTCCGCCGGGTCGAGCTCGTCGAACCGGCGGCCCCATGCCGTCCACGCGGCAGTCGGTGTACCGCCGTCGGCAACCGGCCGGGCGGCAAACGGTCGAGGTTGGCCCCGGCCCTCATCGCGGCAGTCCGGCCAGTCGCCCGAGTGCGGCCAGGTCGCGTTCGGCATGGCTCTGGCGCACGTACATCGTCAGATCGGCGACCGCGCGGGCGTGGAACTCGTCCTGGGCCAGCGGACCCGGACCCAGTGCCCGGCCGGTACGGGTGATCGCCTGCTCGACAGCGGTTTCGGCGACCGCCCTGGTGCGCCGCGCCCACAGCTCGGCGGTCCCGGTTGCGTTGCGCGGATCGGCGTCGACGTGGGCGGCGGCCGCGCAGAGCATTGCATCAGCGGCTGCCAGCGCTGCGTCCACGGCGCCGAGATGAGCCAGGGCATGGTCGTCGACGGTGTCGGCCGCGGCACGGTACAGCGGCGCCGCGACGGCGCGCGCCCCGCCGAACCAGCAGGCGGCGACGCCGATGGCGCCGTGCCAGAAGCCGGCCCGGGTCAGGTAGTCACCGGGCGCGCCGACCGGGACGGCGGGCACCGCGGTGAATTCGACGTCGCGGGTGTCGGACTCCCGCATGCCCGGATTGCGCCACGTACTCGGCTGCGGCCGCACTCCCGGATCGTTCAGCGCCACCGCGAACAGGCCGCGCTCGTCACCGTCGAGGCGCGCCGTCACCAGCGCGTGCGTGCAGCGGCCGGCACCCGAACACCATGCTTTCGTCCCGTCGAGGGTGACGACGTCCCCGGTCCGCGTGGCGTGCAGGTGCGCCTGCGGTGCTTCGGCCGCCCACACCCCCCACAGTTGGCCCGGTTCGACCGGCGGGCCGGCGAGTTCGGCGAGGATCGCGGCCGCATCGGTGTGCGCCTCGGCCAGTCGGCCGGCCACCACATCCAGCGCGGTGAGGTCGGCGAGCCGTCGCCAGCGCCGCAGCGTCGCACCCGAGCCCGGCAGCGGCAGATCGAGTTCACCACTGCGCGTCCATGTTTCGACGATCACGACGCGTCTTCCACGGCGGCCAGGTCGGTGGCGGCGCGTAGGTCCTCGGCGAATCCGCCCGGCGCACGGCCGGTTCGGCGTGCCGAGGTGGTCACCCACAGGGCGGGGTCGCGGTCGATGGTGTACCCGGCCGCCTCGAACCTGGCGACCAAGTCGACGTCCTCACCGGTGGCCAGGTCGGCGAACCCGCCGACCCGCCAGTAGGGGGCTGCCCGGCAGCCGAGGTTGGCTCCGTGGACGTGGGCGTGGTCGTCGGAGTCCACCCCACGCAGGTAGCGGCGGGCCAGTCCCGGTGGCACGCGGCCGGTGGGCACCCGCACCAGGCCGAGCACCATGTCGGCCTCCGAAGCGAGCTGACGCTGCAACCAGTCCGGGTCGACCCGGGTGTCGGCATCGGTGTTGGCGTACCAGGTGCGCTGCGGGTCGGTGTCCCGAAGCCGGCGCGCCACCTCGAAACCGGCAGCCCGCGCGGTGCCGACATTGCGGGCATCGATGGTGTGGAAGTGGACATCGGCTCCGGCGCCGACGCTCAGGTCTTCGCTGCCGTCGTCGCAATGGTCGAGCACCACAACCGTCAGGACCGGAACCTGCACTGCGGCCGCTGCGACCCGCACGGACGCGATGCAGCCTGGCAGGTTGGCGACCTCGTTGTGCGCGGGAACGACGACGACGATCTGCACGGTTGTCCCCTCAACAATCGTCACCGCACAGAGATATCCGCTTTGCCAAGGTTTCACACTTGGCGTCGATGCGACGATATAGATGTGTCACGATTCCGCGCCGTCCTCTTCGATTTCTCCGGCACGCTGTTCCGTCTCGAAGAGGACGACAGCTGGTTCGCCGGCATGGAACTGATCGACGACGACGGCCGTCGCGCGGTCGACGAGCATGTGCAGGCCGAACTGATGGAACGGCTGACGCACCCCACCGGGCGATCGGTGCGGATGACCGAGGAGGCCTATCAGGCCTGGCTCAGCCGTGACCTCGCACCGCACCTGCACCGCGAGGCCTACCTGCACGTGCTGCGCGAGTCCGGACTGCCCGACCACCAGGCGCGCTCGTTGTACAACCGAGTCGTCGACCCGGCATCGTGGACGCCCTACCCCGACACCGTCGAGGTGCTGCGCTCGCTGCGCGAGCACAAGCTCAAGACCGCCGTCGTCTCCAATATCGCGTTCGACCTCCGCCCGGCGTTCCAGACCGCCGGAGCCCACGCCGACGAGTTCGTGCTGTCCTTCGAAGTCGGCGCCGTCAAACCCGACCCGCGGATCTTCCAGGTCGCCCTCGAGAGACTCGGCGTGGGGCCCGCGGAGGCGATCATGGTCGGCGACAGCGAGGAGAACGACGGTGCCGCCCGCGATCTCGGGTGCGACTTCGTCCTGGTCGACCCGCTGCCAGTTGACGAGCGGCCGACGGGGCTGGTCGATGCGCTCGCCGACCGCGGGATCAGCTGCTGACCGCACCCACCAGCGTGTCCAGGGCACTCAGCAGCCGATCCAGCTCACTGCGCTGCCGCTCCATCCTGCGGATGCGGTACTGGATCGCCTTCACCCCGCAGGTGTTGCCGGATCGATGCCGCACTGCCAACATTCGCGCATGCTCGGCCAGCCTCGCGTCGAGCTCGGCGCGGCGGTCGGCGAGGATGCACCGGAAGTACTGCGCCTGACTGCCGTCAGCCGCTGATGCACTCAGATGATGTGACATATGTTGCAATCGCGACAGTTGTGGTCGGTGTTACAGCCCAGCTGACCGGGACGAGAACGGCGGCGCGCTGAGTGGGGGGTGCAGTGCCCGCCTCTGCGCGACTTTCGAGATGACGTCGACGAGTTGTCGGTGGGGTGTGCGACGGTACCGTCATGGGTGAGCGATACGTGTTGCGCGGCACCGAGTTGCGGTACACATTGACCCGGCTGTTGCAGCTTCGAGGACAAAGCTCCGTCACGGAACTTGTTGCAGCGCTGAATAACTGGAACTTCGCCGTGGCAGGCCGACCGACAAAGACGGTGTCTGATGCGCTGCGCTGGGAGATGCAGCGGGGCCGGGTTTGGCGTCGAGGCTGGGGCCGCTACAGCGCGGCCGGAATGCCGCGCAGCACCGAACATCGGATCATCACTCGGGTCGAGAAACTGCGGGCCGAGGCACAGTCGCGCGTAGCCGGGCACGACAACCCTGCCGCGACTGGCATGCAGAGTAGCGTCTGAGCACATGGCCGACTCCGAACGCATCACCCCGCCATGGTGGTTGAAACCCATGAACAAGGTCTTCATCACCGTCATGCGCACAGGCCTCATCAAGGACGGCCCGATGGTGCTGACGGTGACCGGCCGCAAGTCCGGCAAGCCGCGGTCCACCCCGATCACCCCGTTCACCGTCGACGGTAAGCGCTACGTCGTCGGCGGGTTTCCCGGCGCCGACTGGGTGCGCAACGCCCGCGCCGCCGACGTCGCCACGCTCACTCAGGGTCGGCGCGCCGAACGGGTCCGCATGGTCGAGGTTCCGGCCGACGAAGCCCGCCCGCTGCTGCACGCCTTCCCCGCCCTGGTGCCCACCGGCGTGAGCTTCATGAAGAACGCCGGCCTGGTCAGCGAGGGTAGGCCTGAGGAGTTCGAGGCCCTCGCCGGCCGGTGCGCCGTGTTCCGATTCGACCCCGCCTCATGATCCGCGTCCTGATCGCGGCGCTCCTCGGCGTAGCACTCCTGAATTGCGCTCCGGCACATGCAGATCCGTTCTGCATAGACGGCGGGGCGCCTCCCGGGTCGGCTACCCGGACCTTCGACGGCGGCACCGTGTGGATCAGTCCCGACGGGCTCGTCGGTGTGACCACCGCCGGCGGCAGCGGTCGTATCCGAGTGCCCAGCGCGTCACCGATGCCGTTGCAGGCCTTGGTGATCGACGCCGAGGGCAATGGCGGGCGGCAGCTGATCGTGAGCAACGGCCGGGTCGCCAACCTCTATGTGCTCGCCGGTTGCAAGATCTCCGCCGCGTACGACGGGCAGGGCGAGCCGTTCCAGTTCGACCTGGAGAACCTGCGCGGCAACGGCACCGGAGTCGGGTGCAGCGACTTGGGTGACGGCAGGCATCTGGTAGGACTGCAGGCGCTGCCGGACGGCGGCGGATACACGGTGCGCCGCACCGAGATCGACCTCGACGACTTCATCGCGACCCCCGGCCTCTCCGATACCCTCACCGGCACGTCACTGCAGGACCCGGTCGTGGCCTCGGCGATGACCATCACCTGCGGCGATCAGACCATGGCCCAGAACGGAGTTCAACAACCTTGAGCCCTGACAATGCTGTTCGCCCAAACGGCTCATCGCCCACCCTTTTGACCCGTCACAGTGGACGACGGTCGACGGCTTCGAGGATCTGACCGACATCACCTACCACGGCCACGTCTCCGACGGCACCGTGCGGGTGGCGTTCAACCGGCCCGAGGTGCGCAACGCGTTCCGCCCGCACACCGTCGACGAGCTGTACCGCGCTCTCGACCACGCCCGGATGTGGCCGGATGTCGGCGTGGTGCTGCTGACCGGCAACGGGCCCTCGGCCAAAGACGGCGGCTGGGCGTTCTGCTCCGGCGGCGACCAGCGCATCCGCGGGCGCACCGGCTACCAGTACGCCGCCGGCGAGACGGCCGACACCGTGGACGCCGCCCCGCGCCGGGCGGCTGCACATCCTCGAGGTGCAGCGGCTGATCCGGTTCATGCCCAAGGTGGTGATCTGCCTGGTCAACGGCTGGGCCGCCGGCGGCGGCTACGGCAAATCGCCTCGGGCACAGCGCATGTTGAAGTTCGCGTTCAACCTGCTCGACGACGGGCTGGTCGGTCAGCAGCTGTTCGCCGGCGAGGCGACCCGGTTGGCCTACATGACCGACGAGGCGGTCGAGGGCCGCGACGCCTTCCTGGAGAAGCGCGACCCGGACTGGACTCCGTTCCCGCGGTACTTCTGACTCCGGGCAGTCAATACACTCGACCCTCGTGAACCCTTTGCGCCGCAGGCTGACCGATGCCATCGCGATGGCCGGGATGCGTCCACCGTTGAGCGCGCCGACCGGAACCACCGTGCGACTGCGCGGCAAGCGGGTGCTGATCACCGGTGCGTCATCGGGTATCGGGGAGGCCGGGGCCGAACTGTTCGCCGGCAAGGGCGCCGAGGTGATCGTCGTCGCGCGCCGCGCCGACCTGCTGCAAGAGGTCGCCGACCGCATTATTGCCAAGGGCGGCACCGCCACCGCGGTCCCGTGCGACCTGTCCGATCTCGACGCGGTTGACGCCCTCGTCGACGCCGTCGGCGACATCGACATCCTGGTCAACAACGCCGGCCGCTCGATCCGCCGGCCGCTGGCGGAGTCGCTGGACCGCTGGCATGACGTCGAGCGCACGATGGTCCTGAACTACTACTCGCCGCTGCGGCTGATCCGCGGCTTCGCACCCGCGATGATCGAGCGCGGCGACGGCCACATCATCAACGTCTCGACGTGGGGTGTGCTCAGCGAGGCCTCCCCGCTGTTCGGGGTGTACAACGCCTCGAAGGCGGCGCTGAGCGCGGTCAGCCGCGTGATCGAGACCGAGTGGTCACGACGGGGCGTGCACTCCACGACGCTGTACTACCCGCTGGTGGCCACCCCGATGATCGCGCCGACGCGGGCCTACGACGGCCTTCCCGCGCTGACCCCCCGCGAGGCCGGGCAGTGGATGATCGACGCGGCCCGCCACCGTCCGGTTCGTATCGCGCCGCGCATCGCGGTGTCGGCCCGCGCGCTCGACGTCGTCGCGCCCGGTGTGCTCAACCGCATGCTCACGCGTCAGCGCATGCAGCCCAACTGAGGGAGACACGACCACATGGAGATCCTGGCGAGCCGAACGCTGTTCCGGCCGGCCGACTACCAGCGCTCGGTGAACTTCTACCGCGACGCCATCGGCCTGGCCATCGCCCGCGAATACGGCGGCGGCACGGTGTTCTACGCCGGACAGTCTCTGATCGAGCTCGCCGGCCACGGCGCCCCCACCAACCGGGGCGGGCCGTTCCCCGGTGCACTGTGGCTCCAGGTCCGCGACCTCTACGCCACCCAGGACGAACTGAAGAGCCGTGGCGTCGAGATCGCTCGCGAGGCGCGTCAGGAACCATGGGGTCTGCACGAGATGCACGTCAGCGATCCCGACGGCGTCATGCTGATCTTCGTGCAGATCCCCGACGATCACCCGCTGCGACGCGACACCCGATCGTAGAGCGCCGCAGCCGGAAACCGTGTTCGCCTGGACTTCATGTGCCGTCCAGTCGCGCATCACTTTGGCCGGATAACGTCCTCAAATGACGTCCGTGGACAGTGAGTTCGATTCTCGCGGGGTGGCCGGGCACGTGATCGAAGTGCCCTTCAGCGCAACCGATCTGAGCGACGAGATCATCAGAAGACTCAAGCGCGAACGCTACGCCTGGCTGACCACAGTGGCACCGAACGGTGTTCCGGCGCCGATGCTGACCTGGTTCTGCTTCGACGGCACCAGCTTCACCCTCTACAGCCCGGCCCATGCCAACCGGGTGACCCACGTGTTCGAGCGCCCCGAGGTGAGCCTGCACCTGGAGTCCGACGGAGTAGGCGGAGGCATCGTCGCAGTCGGAGGAAGGGCCGCGGTGACCGCCGAAGGTGTCGATCCGAGGGATGACCGGGAATTCTGGGCCAAGTATCACCTGGAAGCGGAACTCCTGGGCCTCGGCGACGCGATCTCTTCGCACAGCGTGCGGCTGACCGTCACCCCGACAACGCTACGTACGACGCTCTCGGTCTAGGCGCTAGGTCGCAGCACCCACCAGTGGCCAACCGACCGAGGCGAGCCGGGACGCAACCTGGTTCATCTCTTCAGAAGTCGGTTCCTTCTCGATGACAGCGCGGATGGCCTGACGAATCTGGTCACCGGTCACCGGGGTGTCGAAGTCGTTCTCGCGCAGGATCGTCTGGGCGGCCTGGACCACCTCGTCCTCCGCCAGCGACCTCTTCAGCAGGGCCAGCAAGGGGTAATAGTCCTTGGGCGGAACGCCTTCGGGGTAACCCTTGTGCAACCAGTCGAGAACGTTCGCCAAGAATGTCTGATGCTGATCGATGGTCATCGTCGACTCACTTCGCCAGCATCGGGAACAGGTCGACCCCGAAGTGGTGAATGATCGTCGCCCGGGTGATCCACGCGACGGCCGACGACGATCACGAAGGAGACGAACAGGAAGAGCACGATCCCAAGGTATTTCAGCGCCGGGTTGGGCTTGTGGATCACATGGTCGGCCTCTTCGCCGCCGGCGCCGAACGAGTAGGCCAGCATCCCGGTGGCGAACAGCGCCGGCAGGCCGGCGCCGAGGATGAGGCCCACCAGCAGCACCTTCAGGATCGACTCGAAGTACACCATCTACAGGTCCTTTGCTCGACGCGTTGTCAGACGGAGGCTTTGGGGGCGGGCGATTTGACCGGCTTGGCCGATTTGGCGGCTTCGCGAACCTCAGCGGGAACCACCGAGTTGGTCGATGTGTCCCAATCGGCATTGACGTTGCTGCTGTCCACCCTCTGCTGCTGGGCGCGCCACCACATGTAGAACGACAGTGCGCACAGGATCACGAAGATCAGCCCGTCACCCGCCAGCTGCGAGGAGGTGAGTCCCTTGACCGCGTCGGACAGCCAGTAGGACAGCGCACCGACGAGCGCAGCTGCCGGCAGCGTGACCAGCCAGGCCACCGCCATCCGGCCGGCGACCGCCCAACGCACCTCGGCGCCCGGCTTCCCGACGCCGCTGCCCAGGATCGAGCCGGTCGCGACATGTGTGGTCGACAGCGCCATACCGGCGGCACTGGAACTGAGGATGATCGCGGCCGACGAGGCTTCGGCGGCCAGGCCCTGCGGCGATTCGATCTCGACGAGTCCCTTGCCCAGAGTGCGGATGACCCGCCAGCCGCCGATGTAGGTGCCCAACCCGATGGCCAGCGCGCAACTGAGGATGATCCAGAACGGCAGCCCGTTCTTCTTGACGTCGCCGGTCAGGTGGCCGGTGGTGATCAGTGCCAGGGCGATGACACCCATCGTCTTCTGCGCGTCGTTGGTGCCGTGGGCGAGAGCGACCAGCGAGGCGGTGGCGATCTGGCCCCAGCGGAAGCCCTCCTCGCGGCGGCGCGCCAACACCTTGCGGGTGATCCGGTAGACCAGCCAGGTGCCGCAGGCCGCGACGACGCCGGCGATGACGGGCGCGGCGACCGCCGGGATCAGCACCTTCTCGGTCACACCGGTCCAGTTGACGCCCTTCAGTCCGAGCGCGGCAAGGCCGGCGCCGATGAGGCCGCCGAACAGCGCATGCGACGAACTCGACGGGATACCGAACAGCCACGTCAGCAGGTTCCACAGAATGCCGCCGATGAGGCCGGCGAAGATGATCGTCAGACCCGTGGAGGCGTCGATGCCAGGTAGCAGGTGGCCGGTTTTGGGGTTCTGCACCTTGAGGACAGAGGTGGTGACTGTCACCGCGACCTCGACCGACAGGAAGGCGCCGACCAGGTTCAGAACGCCCGCGAGCAGAACCGCCGTCTTGGGCTTGAGCGCCCCGGTTGCGATGGAGGTCGCCATGGCGTTGCCGGTGTCGTGGAACCCATTGGTGAAGTCGAATGCCAGTGCTGTCGCGATCAACAACACCAGGATGATCATCTCGGCGCTCATAGCCTCTGATTCTGCTGGGTCGCGGGTCCCTTTGCCTAGTTGCCGAAGGTCATCACGTTGCGTCCCACCAGGGCATTTGCGAACGCTCCGCTGCTGTTCATCCCTCGTTAACCCGGGGTCTCCCGAGCATTGGCCTACATCGCCGGATCCCGGGTAAATCAACCCAGCGGCGCCGGCATGCGCCGACTAGGATTCACGACGTCCATCGGGCGCCCTAGGGACGCCCCGGTCAGGGAGAAGCCGCGGTGAACAATTTCCTCACCAAGATCGTGACCTGGATCAAGGCGGGCTACCCCGAAGGCGTCCCGAAACCCGACCAGGTGCCGCTGTTCGCCCTGCTGAGGCGACGGCTGTCCGACGACGAGGCCAAGGCCGTCGCGCAGGCGCTGATCGATCGGGGTGAGTTCGACCACGTCGACATCGGCGTGCTGATCACCCAATTCACCGACGGACTGCCGGCCCCCGACGACACCGAACGAGTGCGGGCCAAGCTGGCCGCCTACGGCTGGCCGCTGGACGACCCCCGAGACACCGAGGACGCCGAATAGCAATCCTGCGAGCGCTCGCCATCCCACCCGGACCTTCCGCGCTGTCGCTGCTGGCCGCCCTCGACGGGCTGCTCGACGGACGTGACGCTCCCCTGGTTCCGATCCCGGCCGGCGACCTCCGGGAAAGTGAGCTGCTGACGACGTCGTTGCGGGTCGGGGAAGAGATCGACGACGACGTCGCACTGGTGGTGCCGACGTCGGGAACCACCGGAACCCCCAAGGGGGCGATGCTGACCCCGGCCGCTCTGATCGCCAGCGCGTCGGCCACTCAAGACCGTCTCGGCGGCCCGGGCACGTGGCTGCTCGCGCTGCCGACCCATCACATCGCCGGCATCCAGGTGCTGGTGCGCAGTCTGCAAGCAGGCACGGTCCCCGTCGAGCTCGACGTGTCGGCGGGCTTCGATGTCACCGAATTGCCAACGGCGGTAGCACAACTCGGCTCCGGGCGACGCTACACGTCACTGGTGGCCACCCAGCTCGCCAAGGTGCTGCTGGACCCCGAGGCTACCGCGGCGCTGGCCGACCTCGACGCGGTTCTGCTCGGCGGCGGGCCGGCACCGCGGCCGGTGCTCGAGGGCGCCGCGGCCGCGGGCATCGCGGTGGTGCGCACCTACGGTTCCAGCGAGACCTCCGGCGGGTGCGTGTACGACGGGGTGCCCCTCGACGGTGTCGAGGTGCGCCTGGACGCCGGGGCCGCACCCGGCGAGGGACGCATCGCGATCGGCGGGGCGACGCTGGCCAAGGGCTACCGCAACCCACCCGAGCCGGACCCGTTCGCCGAGCCGGGCTGGTTTCACACCGACGACATCGGTGCGCTCGACGAGTCGGGCCGCCTCGTGGTGCTCGGCCGAGCCGACGAGGCGATCAGTACCGGCGGGCTGACCGTGATGCCCGCACCGGTGGAGGCGGTGCTGTCGCGGCACCCCGCTATCGCCGACTGCGGGGTGTTCGGGGTGCCCGACGAGCGGTTGGGCGAACGGGTGGTGGCCGCCGTGGTGCTGGTCAGCGGCACGGTCGAGCCGAGTTTGGCCGAGATCCGGGATTACCTGGCGCAGTCCCTGGATTCGACGGCGACACCACGGGAACTCCACATCATCGACGAACTACCCCGCTTGGGGATCGGCAAGCTGGACCGCAGAGCGCTTCGGCTCCGCTTCGAAAACGGTGGCGACTTGCCGGGCGGCTACGGTTGGTGAACAATTGTTCACTAAAGGAGGACTCCGCTATGGGTGACCTGAAATATCTCGACCTGAACGGCGACCGCGTGGCCTACCTGGACGAGGGCCAGGGCGAGGTGATCCTGCTGCTGCACGGCATGGCCGGCAGCTCACAGACCTGGCGATCGGTGCTGCGGCCGCTGTCGCGCAAGTACCGCGTAGTGGCCCCCGACCTGCTGGGTCACGGGAACTCGGCCAAGCCGCGCAGCGACTACTCGCTGGGTGCGTTCGCGGTCTTTCTGCGCGACCTGCTCGACGAGTTGGGCGTCGCACGGGCGACCATCGTCGGGCACTCCCTCGGTGGCGGGGTGGCCATGCAGTTCGTCTACCAACACCCCGACTATTGCCACCGGCTGATCCTGATCGGCAGCGGCGGCCTCGGCCCGGACGTCGGGTGGACATTGCGCCTGCTCTCGGCGCCCGGCGCCGAACTGATCCTGCCGATCATCGCGCCGCCGCCGGTGGTGTCGGTCGGTGAGCAGGTGCGGTCGTGGTTCACCAAGAGGGGCATCGCGTCGCCGCGCGGCGCGGAGATGTGGAGCGCCTACCGCTCGCTGGCCGATGCCGAGACCCGGCAGGCGTTCCTGCGGACACTGCGCTCGGTGGTCGACTATCGCGGTCAGGCCGTGAGCGCGTTGAACCGGCTCCACGTTCGGGCCGACATGCCGACGATGGCGATCTGGGGCGACTCGGACACCATCATCCCGGTCGACCACGCCTACGCCGCTCGGGAGACCCGGCCCGACGTCCGGCTGGAGGTGCTGCCGGGTGTGGGCCACTTCCCGCAGGTCGAATGTCCGATGGTGGTCGTCGACCTGATCGAGGACTTCATCAGCAGCCAAACCGCCGCGGACATCGAACAGCCCGCGACCCAGGTGTGATCGAGCGGTTCGCCGTTGCGCCCGTCGCGCGACTGGCGACGGTGACGCCGGACGGGCGCCCGCACGTCGTGCCGATCGTGTTCGCCCTCGACGGCGAGGTGGTGTACACGGCGGTGGACGGCAAACCGAAGTCCTCGGCGCGGTTGCAGCGGTTGGCCAACATCGAGGCCAACCCGCGGGTGTCGATCCTCGTCGACCACTATGCCGACGACTGGTCGCAGCTGTGGTGGGTGCGGGCCGACGGCGTCGCCACGGTGGTGTCGGACGGGCCCGAGTGCGCGCGGGGCCTGGAGATGTTGCGCGCGAAATATCCACAGTACGAACATGTGTCGCTCGACGGCCCGGTGATCGCGGTGGCGGTCGAGACCTGGTCTTCGTGGCCGCGCCGCCAGTGATTTCGGCGCGCTTTTCGTCGCAGGGCGACGATTAGCGCGCCGAAATCACTGCATCCGTAGGCTTGGGTTCTGTGAGCATCGGGCGCAAGGAAGCGATCGCCGTCAGCGTCGGCGTGCTCCTGACGGCCACGGCGTTCGTGGTTCCCCAACTACACCTGGGCATCGTCACACCGATCATCAAGATGAGGCCGGCGGACCTCAAGGCATTCGCCGACGCCGCGCCGATCTTCGGCTGGTGGAACGCCCACGTCGGCTGGGGCACCGTGCCCGCCATCCTGATCGGCGCGGCCGCGGTGCTGTGGGGAACCTCGGTCGCCCGGCGGCTGTCCTGGCGCGCGCTGACCTTCACGGTGTGGGCGACGTCGTTCGCCTGGGCGTTCGCACTGGCCATGATCGACGGTTGGCAGCGCGGGTTCGCCGGCCGGCTGACCTCCAAACCCGAATATCTGCGCCAGGTTCCGAGCATCACCGACATCCCGACGGCGGTCCGCACCTTCTCCAGCCGAATCCTGGACTTCCAGCCGAACTCGTGGATCACCCACGTCTCCGGTCATCCTCCCGGCGCACTGCTGACGTTCGTCTGGCTGGACCGCATCGGCCTGGGCGGTGGCGCCTGGGCGGGGCTGTGGTGCGTGCTGATCGGCTCGAGTGCGGCGGCGGCGGTGATCGTCGCCGTGCGGGCGCTGTGCGACGAGGCGACGGCACGGCTGGTCGCGCCGTTCGTCGCGGTGGCCCCGACAGCCATCTGGATCGCGGTCTCGGCCGACGGCTACTACGCGGGGGTGGCGGCCTGGGGTATCGCCCTGCTGGCGTTGGCCGTGCGGCAGACGGTGCGCTGGCCCTGGGTGGCGGCGACGGGCGCCGGGCTGCTGCTCGGGTGGGGCGTGTTCCTCAACTACGGGCTGGCCCTGATGGCCCTTCCCGCGGCGGCGGTGCTGCTGTGCGCGGCCGACTGGCGCACCGCGCTGCGGGCATTGCTTCCCGCCGTGCTGGCGGCACTGGCGGTGGTCGCGGTGTTCGCCGTCGCCGGGTTCTGGTGGTTCGACGGCTACACCCTTGTCCAGCAACGCTATTGGCAGGGCATCGCCAACAACCGGCCATTCCAGTACTGGAGTTGGGCCAACCTGGCGTCCGTGGTGTGCGCGATCGGCCTGGGCAGCGTCGCCGGCATTGGTCGGGTGTTCGACATCTCGGCGATCAAGCGCCGTAACGGTCTGCACCTGCTCGTGCTGGCCGCACTGGGCGCGATCCTCTTCGCCGACCTCTCGATGCTGTCCAAGGCCGAGACCGAACGGATCTGGCTACCGTTCGAGGTCTGGCTCACCGCTGCCGGCGCCCTGCTGCCCGCCCGGACCCACCGATGGTGGCTGGGGGTCAACGTGATCGGCGCTCTGCTGCTGAACCACCTGATTCTGACCAACTGGTAGCAGCCGGTCGCCCACCAGATACAGCAACGCCGCGCCCCACACCACCGCCAGCGCGATCCAGAAGCCGGCCTCGTAGTTGCGGTCGAGGACCGTCAGGTTGTCCAGGTGCAGGCCCGGCTTGCTGAACACCGGAATCGCCAGCAGCACAAGGATGACCGTCAGCAACCCGGCCACCAGCACCGGCGTCCACCACCTGTGCGGCAGGATGCGACGGCCGGCAAAGCCCAGCGCCACACATACCGGCGCGAACACGGCGTCGTGCAACAGCACCCCGATCAACGCCCACGCCGCGATACGGATGGCGTCCTGAGTCGAGTGGTCCAACACCAGCGTGACGCCATAGACGCCGACCGCCAGACCCGCGAGTATCAGCAGCGCCCTGATGGCTGTCACGCCACGACCTCCCCTATGGCGTGTCGCTCTGACGCCGCCACGACCTCCCCCATGGCGTGTCGCTCTGACGCCGCCACGACCTCCCCCATGGCGTGTCGCTCTGACGCCGCCACGACCTCTATGCGACTCAGCCATTTCGTCTGCAGCACACCGGGTCTGGTCGGCGCGATCAGCCGGCACGGATACCCGTGATCCAGATCCAGTGTCTGGCCGTTGAGCTTCAGCGCGATCAGGGTCATCGAGTCGCGGGCATGCCGGGCCGGCAGCACGGTGCGCGAATACGGCCCGGGCGGTTCCAGCGAGATCATCCGGACGTCGGAGTCCGGCGACCCACCGACAGCCTCGACCAGGTCCGCCAGCACCACGCCGGTCCAGTCGGCGTTTGCGCTCCAACCCTCCACGCACGCGATGGGCAGCCGATGGGTGGTCTGCGGCATGGCGGAAAGCTCGGCGACGGTGAACACCTTCGAATTGCCGCCGTTGGAAACGGTCAGCCGGTAGTCCGGTGACCGCGCACTGCGCAGCACTCCCGCCGCCCAGGCGCTGCGGTTCACCGGAACGCCCTGCGGCCCCTGGCCGGATCGCGGGGCCAGCAGCGAGACGCGCCGCAGCCACGGGATCGTCTGTCCCGCAGTGAGAATCGTCGCGACACCCACCGCCAGCCAGGTACCGCCGAGCACCGCGCGTCGGCTGGGGCCGCGGTGCGGCGCCAGCTCACCGGTCGGAATCTCCTCGAGTGGTTCACCGAGCGCGCGACGGATCACCGGCAGCTTGACGCCGATGTGCACCAGCACCGCACCGGCCGCCACGTAGGCCATCGCGTAGTGACTGGTGGTGAAGAAGAACTTGAACGCATACCACTGCGCGATGTTCATGATCCCGGTGGACAGCTGAAAGATCATCGAGCCCACCAGAACCAGAATGGAGGCCCGCTCGAGCTGCCGGGTCAGCCCACCGATGATGGGACGTTCGAACAGCTTGGGGTACACCGACCACAGCTTGACCACCAGCAGCGGTATCGCCGCGATGCCGGAAATCACATGCAGGCCCTGGGTGAACTGGTAGAGCCACACCGGCCGCGTCGGCCAGAAGAACCACGGTTGCGGGTGCTGGATGAAGTGGCTGATGAACCCCGTGACGAAGCAGACGGTCACGGCGATTCCCAGCGCGACCCCGACCCGGGCCGTCACCGCTGTGCCGCGCAAGGTGTACTTGGCGGCGGTCTTCGTATCCCCCGTCATGTCAGCGCGAGTGTAGCCACGACGCGTTCACCAATCGGGTGAATCGCCACCAATGCCAGGCCGACCTCCTCGGCCAGCGCCGCCGCGCAGTCGATCCCGACCGCGGCCCACCGGAACCACGGTCCGATGGTGCGCGACGACTCCAGCCGCACCCAACTGGTGCGCACACCGGCGATGGCGGGGTCGAATTCGGCCACGCAACGCCCGCCGCGCATCATCAGTTCCGCGGCACGGCGGAGCACCCGCCGGGGATCGCCGGCCAGGCCGACGTTGCCATCGGCCAGAAGCACGGTCTGCCACCGGCCAGTGCCGGGCAGCGGCTCGAAGACGTCGCGCAGCAGTGCCGGGGCGCCACTGCTGCGGGCCAGTCGCACCGCCGTCGCTGACTGGTCGACGCCCAACGCCGGGATGCCCCGACGGACCAGGTGAGCAACCAAACGTCCTGGGCCGCAACCTAAGTCGATCGTCGGCCCCTTGCAGAGGCCGACGACCGCACTGTCGAACTCGGTGTCGCAGCCGTGGCCGCCGAGCCAGCTGTGCACCGGCAAACGGTTCAGGCGGCCGTCGTCATGGCGAAGCCAACAACACTCGCCGTCGAGCGCGCGGTCATACAGCTGTCCCAACATGTCATACCTCTCGCGTGACATGGGCAAACCGGCTGTTCGACCGGCAGGCCGCGCGGACCAACGGGATGTCGTCGACCGTATCGACGTCAAGTAGTTCCTCGACGAGTTTCACACTGATCCCCGTGTCACGCAGGGCGCCGAGCGTTACAGCGCCGGTGTCGTCCCGCGACATCGGCACGTCGCGCAGGCACTCGGCGGTCGCGGCGTCGGCGACACCGAGCACCCACCATCCGCCGTCGCAGGCCATCCCCAGCAGCGCCGGCGTCGTCAACAGGGTCCGGGCGCAGTCGGTGAGCAGCCCGGCACTCACCTGCGGGGTATCCATCCCGATCTGCAGTACCGGCTGCCCGCACCGGGCCGCGTCGGCGTGCGCGTTGGCCAGCCGGTCGGCGAAGTCGTCGCCGCGCTGACCGATCACGGTGAAAGACCCGAGCCGCTCGCGGATCTCCGCGCCGCGGCACGCCTGGTCGAGGTCGCCGGTCATCGCCACGACCCGAGCGCCAACCGGTGTGTGGGCCACCGCGTCCAGGGTGTCGAGCAGCGCGGCGGCGGCGATGTCGGCGGCCACCTCGTCGCCCAGCGTCGCGGCCAGCCGGGTCTTCGCCAGCCCGGGCACCGGCGCCTTGGCCACCACCAGCACGGTGACCGGCAGCGGTTCGGGGCTGTGCGTCACGAGATGACCTTCCAGAAGTCGACCGCGGCGGTGAAGCTTCCTCGCACCGACCCGGTGACCTTCGACTTCCCGCCGGTGCGGGGGCCGTAGTCGACGTCGACCTCGACCACCCGCCATCCCGCGGCCGCGGCACGGACCAGTAGTTCGAGCGGATACCCCGATCGACGGTCGGTCACTCCGAGCGTCATCAATGCGTCACGACGGAAGACCCGCATCGGCGCGATGTCGTGAACTGCCAGCTTGTACCTGGTCCGCAGCCGCCAGCACACCGCCGCGGTGCCCAGCCGCGCATGCCAGGGCCACTTCAGTCCCCGGACCGGCCGGCGCCTCCCGGTCACCATGTCGGCGTGGTCGCAGCGCGGTAACCAGACGGGGTAAATCGCCCGGATCCAGTGAACCGTCGCCGTCGAGCACCGCCACGATGGGCGTCCGGGCGGCGACGACCCCGGCGTGGACGGCCGATCCGTAGCCGGGCCGGCCCTCGTGCACCACGTCGGCGCCGTGGCTGCGGGCGACGTCCGCGGTGCCGTCGGTGCTGTTGTTGTCAACCACCAAAGCGCGATAACCAGGCGGTATGGCCGCGAGCACGGCGGGCAGCGACTCCGCCTCGTTCAGGCAGGGCAGTACCACCGTGACCGAACACTCGGGCATGGTGCCAACTTAGAGCAGCAGTCGGCAGTCAGTGACGAAACGGTGACGTCGGTGCAGGTAGGGGCCATTGTTCGTTACCCTCGGAGGTATGACGGCCAGGGTTCTGATCGCCGACGATGACACCGTCGTGCGCGATGTGGTGCGTCGGTACCTCGAACGCGACGGCCTGGAAGTGACGGTTGCCGGCGACGGTAGCGAGGCGCTGCGGGTGCTGGGCACCCAGCGCATCGACGTCGCGGTGCTCGACGTGATGATGCCCGGGCCGAGCGGTCTGTCGCTGTGCCGCACGCTGCGGCAGAGCGGCGACTACAGCATCCCGGTCATCCTGCTGACCGCCCTCGGCGAGGAGGACGACCGCATCGCCGGTCTGGAAGCCGGAGCCGACGACTACCTGACCAAGCCGTTCAGCCCGCGCGAACTGGCGCTGCGGGTGCGCTCGGTGCTGCGCCGCGCCCCCACTCCGGCGTCGGCGGTGCCGCTGGAGATCGGCGTCGGAGACCTGACGGTGTCGACTGCCTCGCGGTCGGTCACCGTCGAAGGCCAACCGGTGGGGTTGACCAACCGAGAGTTCGATCTCCTGCTGTTCTTCCTGACTCACACCGACACCGTCTTCTCCCGCGAGGAGTTGCTGCAGAAGGTGTGGCGTTGGGATTTCGGTGACTTGTCGACGGTCACGGTGCACGTCAAGCGATTGCGGTCCAAGCTTGGCGAGCATCACCGCGTCCAAACGGTCTGGGGCCGTGGGTATTTGTGGCGCGGTGAAGCCGGCGGCGGTGACCGTGCCACCGCGTGACATAGCGGAGATCGCGCTACTGGCGCTGGCGTGTTCATTGCCGGTGGTCTTGCTGGGCGTGGTGATAATCCGGCTGGCCAGGTCGTGGTCGATGACGGTCACGATGGTGGCACTGGTGCTGATCCCGGTGCTGGCGACACTGACCGGCGTGGTGGGCGCGAGCGGGTTCATGATCACCGACACCTTCGCCCGCACCGCCGTGGTCCTCGGCATCGTCGCAGTGGTGACGGTGCCGTCCGCGGTGATGCTCGCGCGCTATCAGGCCCGACGTACGGTGTGGGAGCAGGAGATTCGCGACGCCGAGCGGGCCGCCGAGCAGTCCCGGCGCCGGCTGGTGGCATTCGTCAGCCACGACCTGCGGACTCCCCTGGCCAGCATCCGGGCACTCGCGGAGGCGATCGCCGACGGCGTGGTCTCCGACGACGAGGTTCAGGTTCAGGCCAAACACATTGAGCAGGAATCGGTTCGGCTTTCCGAGATGGTCGACGACCTGTTCGAGATGTCGAAGATCAACGCGGGCGCGGTGTACGCGCCGTACGAGAAGGTGGCCCTCGACGAGGTCATCGACGACGTCATGTCCGCGCATCGGATCGCCGCCGAGCGCGCCGGGGTGCATCTCGAGGCGTCGGTACCGCCAAAGGCGGTGCGGGTGATCGGTAGCGACCGCGCCCTGGTGCGGGTGCTGTCGAACCTGGTGGCCAACGCCATTGCCCACACACCGTCGGGCGGGACGGTGAAGCTGGCGCTCGGGTCTGATTCGCAGGGTGCCTGGGCGCGGGTGGACGACACCGGCGTCGGGATCAACGAGGCCGACCTTCCGCGAGTGTTCGACGTCGCCTACCGCGGCTCGAACGGCCGGGTGTCCCGCGCGGATTCGTCGCTGCCGAGCGGCTCGGGCCTGGGGCTGGCCATCGCGGCCGGCCTGGTGCAGGCCCACCGCGGCACACTGTCGGCGCACAACCTGCCGACCGGGGCCCGCTTCGAGGTCCGCCTGCCGCTGGCCGACTAGACCGAACGGCCGAGGAAGGCCATCAGCGCGGTGGTCGGCGTGGCGTTCTCGGGCGCGGGCTGTTCGGGTCCGAACGCCCCCGGACGGCGCAACGCCGCCTCCGGCAGCGCCTCCACCAGCGCCCTGGTCAGCACCAGCACGTCGTCGGGCAACTCGGTGAGCCGGCCCTGGGAACGATGGATGTCCCAACTGTGCAGGGCCAGATCCGCCACCGGGAACCCGAGCGCCCTGCGCAGGGGCACCTCGCCGCCGGGAGACGGACGAAGCGCCGCGAAGTCGGCACCGGGAATCGCGGCGCGCATCTTGTCGGACAACTCGCGAAGAGCCGCCTCCGGCTCGGCGGTGATCCAGTCATCCGGCTGCGAGGGCCCACGCCAGATCTCGGCACCTTCGAGGAGTGCCACGATCTTCGCCGCGCTGCCGGTGGCGTGGCCCACCAGCTCGCGGATGGTCCACCCCGCCAAGTTGGAGGGCTTGTCCCAGGCTTCCGGAGCAATCCCGGCCACGGCATCGACGAGCAGGGTCATCGACTCGAGGGACAGATCACCGATCGCGGCGTACGGGTCGCTCATGCCTGCATGATAGGGACGCACCCTGACACGAAGGCTCGGTCAACCTAGCCTGGACAGGTCGGTGAAGGGAGATTCCGGTGTCTGTGGCACAACGCGAACGCGCCGCTCTGGTCGCGACCATGCGCAGCGTCGGTCCCGACGCGCCCACCCTCTGCGAGGGCTGGACGACGCGGGACCTCGGCGCGCACTTGGTGATTCGCGAGTACCGCGTCGACGCCGCGCCGGGCATCCTCATCCCGCTGTTCGCCGGCCACACCGCCAAGGTGCAGGACGACGTCGCCCGTCACACCGAGTGGAACGCCATTTTGGACAAGGTCGCCGGCGGGC
The DNA here is from genome assembly GCA_963716465.1 of uncultured Actinomycetota bacterium. GTDB lineage: Bacteria > Actinomycetota > Actinomycetes > Mycobacteriales > Mycobacteriaceae > Mycobacterium. Next base: position 33,370 of record CAVQTS010000023.1, on the reverse strand, counting down.
CGCCGCTGTACTCCCCGCTGAAACTTCTCGACCCGGTGGCCAACGTCGCCGAGATGTTCATCCATCACGAGGACGTGCGGAGAGCCCAACCGGGCTGGACGCCGCGAACGCTGGATCCCGCCCTGGCCGCGAAGCTGCGCCGCACGGTGTCGTTGATGGGGCGGATGACGCTGGCAAAGGCCCCGGCCCGGGTGACGCTGCAGACTCCGGACGGACGGACGGTGCTCACCGCCGGCCAGGGGCCGGCCGTGACCGTCACCGGAGCGCCGGAGGAACTCCTGCTGTTCGCGACCGGTCGCACGGCCCGCGTCGACTACGAGGGCGACGCCGCGGCGGTGACGGCGGTTCGCGACGCGCCCAAGGGCCTGTAGGCCCGCCTCGCCCTGGGCCACTGACCAGCAATTTTGTCCCATGGGGCGAACAAAAATCGATCCAGAACGGCCGAAAAGTAGGAAAACCGGGCATTAGAGATGCCAGAGCGGGCCGATGCCCACATAATCAGCGCGTGATTGTGAGCCGCATGCGCGCGTTAATTATGATTCTGTTCACGCTTTCGTCGGTCCTGGCTATTCCTCATGCCGCGGCCGACCCGGGGGAAGGTCCCCACGTCACCGACGTCCAGCACGTCACCGACCGGTGGGACAAGGTGTCGGTGTACTCGCCGGCAATGAACCTGGTCATCGTCAATGACGTGTTCAAGGCGCCGCGGTCCGGCGCGCCGACCTTCTACCTTTTGCCCGGCATCGACGGTGGCGACAACCTGGATCCGGGTGCCAGCTTCGCGCCGGGCACCAAGGCCTGGTTCGGCATGACCGACATCCAGGGCTTCTTCGCAAACAAGAACGTCAACGTCGTCTCGCCGCTCGGCGGGCAGTTCAGCTGGTGGACCGACTGGGTCGCCGACCCCAGCAAGCAGTACCAGACCTATATGACCAAGGAACTGCCCGGAGTCATCAACTCGATGTACCACACCAACGGGCAGAACGCCGTCGGCGGACTGTCGAGCACCGGCGGCACCGCGATCGACTACGCCGTGCAGGCGCCCGGCCTGTTCAGGGCCGTCGCCTCCTACAGCGGGTTCCCCGCCCCGTCAGCCAACCCGCAGGACGTCGCGCTGACCCTTTCGGGCGGCGGAGCCAGCGCCGACGCGATGTGGGGCCCCGCAGGCGGCCCGCTGTGGATCGCTCACGACCCGTCGCAGAACATCGCCAAACTGAAGGGCACCGCGGTCTACGCCGCGGCGTCCAGCGGCGGGCAGGGTCCGGTCGACCGGTTGCCCGACGGCTTCGGCAACAACTTCGCCGGTGGCCTCATCGAGGGCATCGTCGCCGAGAACACCAAGATCTTCGCCGACGCGGCGGCGGCCGGTGGACTGCCCATCCACTACGTCGTGCGTCCCGAGGGTTCGCACACCTGGGGCCTGTTCGAGTCGGAGATGCAGGAGTCCTGGAACACCACCGTCGGGCCGGCGCTCGGGGTCCGCTGACCTGGTTCCGCCGAGCGGCTTTTTGGCATCGGTAGCCGGCCGTTCGTCGTGAACTCATCGGCAGGGATGACACACGACGAACGGCGGCACCGATGTATCTCAACATGAAGAAGACAACGGCCGCGGCGGTGCTGCTCAGCGGACTGGGACTCGTCGGGCTGGGGCCCGCGGCGGGCATCGCCCAGGCGTATACCTACGGCCCGTTCCAGTGGTGCCCGGGCCAGGCTCTGCCGAACGACCCGCCACGAGCCGACACGGACCTGGTGTGGGACATGAGCGTGTGCCACACCTACTACTTCGACTATGACGTGCGCACTCACGCGCCGGCGCACTACTGGGAAGGGCCGAACCTCTTCCCGACGCCGATTCCGCCGCCGCCACCGCCGCCTGGTCCCCCGCCGAACATCTGGGAGCAGTGCCGCGGACTCATCCCGTTCGTCACCTGCCTGCCCGGTCTGTAACGTGGTCGCGCCGACGAAAGTCGTTACGGCGACGGCATTCAGCCGATCGAGCCTCTGAAGTCAATGCCGCCTTGAACCGCTTGTGCCCATTCGTCCATCTCAACGACTGGATGAATCTGGAACACGTTGAATGGAGTGAACTTGGCCGTCTCGGTGAGCAACTCTGTCGGGTTGTCGGTCTCGACGATGGCGAAGCCGCCTTCTCCATCGAGTCGGCCCACGAACTGATGGAACGTCGTGCCCGCGGGCGGCTGCCACTTCGAGAACACTTCCAAAGCACGTCGGGCGGCGTCTTCGTTGTCACTACCCGAACCGCCGATTCGACTCGCCCAGGTCATGGCGTACTTCATCGCTCCTCCTAGCACTCAGACTGAACTAGTGGTCGTGCGGATCACGGCTGTGCCGCACGACTCCAGCCTGCTCCGAGGCAAGCGCGCGCCTTAGAGTATCCATCTACTCGAATGCCTACTGACCGCGTGAACCTCAGTGTGTGGAGAAGCGGGCGCGCTCAGTCCTCGATGGACCGGCAGAGCCGCTCGGCGGCGGCGAGGTAGTCCTCGATGAACTCGAGCACCACTTCACGTGCGGGCTTGACCTTGTTCATCAGCCCCACGCCCTGCCCGACGAAGTACGTGGCCAGTTGCCGCGCACCGGGATGTCCGCTCTCGGCCAGCTTGTCGATCCGCCGCAGCACCGGCTCGGAGATCATCGACTGCAGCGGCAGGGGCAGCGGCTGATGGCCGCCCTGGTTCGGCAACCACGCGTCGGTCCAATCCGAACGTAGTTGCCGCGAAGGCTTTCCGGTGCGGCCCGCCGAGCGAACAGTGTCGCGTGAGGTGGCGGCCAACATCTTCTGCACCGTGTAGGGCGCGGTCTCGGCCTCCTCCGTCGTCAACCACACCGAACCCGTCCACGCACCGGCCGCTCCCAGCGCCACCGACGCGGCCATCTGCCGTCCCGTCACGATGCCGCCTGCGGCCAGCACCGGCACCTCGCGACCACCGGGAATGGCCGCTATGGCTTCCAGGACCTCCGGGATGAGCACCAGCGTGGTCACCTCGCCGCAGTGCCCACCGGCTTCGGTGCCCTGCGCGACGATCAGGTCCACGCCCGCGTTGACCTGCTTGATGGCGTGTTCCTTCGCACCGACCAACGCCGCCACCGGGATGCCGGTCTGCTTGCCCGCCTCGATCATGTAGTCCGGCGGGACGCCAAGTGCGTTGGCCATCAACTTGATCGGGTGATTCAGCGAGACCTCGAGCAGGCTCGCACCGGTGTCACCGCTGAGCGACGACGCCGCGACCCGTGGCTCGGGATCGACCTCGATGTCATGTGCGGCAAGGAGTTCCTTGACGAAGGTGTGGAACTCCGCTGGAATCCGCTCGGCGAGTTGGCCGAAGGACAGGTTCTCGCCCTTGCCCTCGTACTTGGCCGGCACGATGATGTCCACGCCGTACGGCTTGCCCTTGACCTGCTCGTCGATCCAGGTGAGCTCCTGGTCGAGCTGGTCGGGACGGAAGGCGACGCCACCCAGCACGCCGAATCCGCCGGCGTTGGTCACCGCCGCGACGACGTCCCGGCAGTGACTGAACGCGAACAACGGGAACTCGATGCCGAACCGGTCACAGATCTCAGTCTTCACCAGGCCAGTATGCGCCGAGGGCGGCCGAGCTCAGACGGTCACACCCGCAGCGGGGCGAACGCGAACTCCTGCAGTCCGTCGAGCGGATGGATCGTCGCCCGAAATGCAAGCGACCGAGCCGCCCGGGCCGGGTCGGCGACGATGTGGCGGACGTCGCCGCTGCGGTACTGCCCGGTGACGACGGGCGCCGGTCCCCCGCGGGCCTCGCACAACCGGGCGGCGACCTCCATGATCGAGATCGGCCGCCCTGAACAGACGTTGGCCGGCAGGAACCCGCCGAGCTCCGAGCGGACGGCGGCGACGTTGGCGGCCGCGACATCCTCGACGTGGATGAAGTCCCGCATCTGGCCGCCGTCCTCGAAAACCCTTGGCGATTCGCCACGTTCGAGGGAAGATCGGAAGATCGCGGCCACACCGGAATACGGGGTGTCGCGAGGCATACCCGGGCCGTACACATTGTGATAACGCAGCGCCACCACCGAACCGCCGCTGGACTCCGACCACGCCAGCGCATAGTGCTCCTGGGCGGTCTTGCTTGCCGCATAAAGGCTTCGGGGCCGCAGCGGGGCGTCCTCATCGACCAACTGCCACACCAGTTCCTCGCCGCCGATCGGACAGCGATGCTCGAACACCCCGGCGTCGAGATCGGCCCGGGTGCGCGGTAGCGGGTCGACGACGCCGTGTACCGGGCACGAGTACCGGCCCTGGCCGTAGACCACCATCGACGACGCCAGCACCAGTCGTTGAACTCCGGCGCGAAACATCTGCGCCAGCAATACCGCTGTGCCGTAGTCGTTGTGACTGGCGTAGGCCGGCGCGTCGGCGGCGTTGACGCCCGCGCCCACGACAGCGGCCTGATGACAGACGACGTCGACGCCCTCGAGCAGCCGTGCCAGAGCGTCGGCGTCCCGCACGTCGAGCCGCCGACAACCCTCGGGCAGCTCCGAACCGGAGGCGTGCGCGGCGTCCAGCAGAGCGTCGACCGCCACCACCTCGTGGCCGTCGGCCAGCAGCGCGGCCCACACCCGGCCGCCGATGAAACCGGCTGCACCGGTGAGCAATACCCTCACGGCAGATCGAAGGGAAGCTCGACGCCCTCGTGCGCCAGACAGTGTTCGCACACCCGCTCGGAGGCCAGCTGGTCGATCGCCTCGTGCACCAGCTTCTTGAACGGGACCAGGTTCTTCTCGAACTCGGCGAACACGTCGACCGCCCGCACCCCCGCTCCCACGTCGATACCCGCATCCAGATCAGTCACCAAAGCGATTGCCGCGTAACACATCTCCAGCTCGCGGGCGAGCACCGCCTCCGGGTAGCCGGTCATGTTGATCAGGGTGAACCCCTCCCTCGCGAACCAGTTGCTCTCGGCCCGGGTGGAGAACCGCGGCCCCTGCACCACCACCATGGTGCCGCCGTCGACCACGCCAGGCAGGTCGGCGGCCGCCGCGCGCAGGGTCGGACAGTACGGGTCGGCGAACCCGACATGGATACCGCCGGAGTCGAAGTAGGTGTCGCCGCGGCCACGGGTACGGTCGACCAGCTGGTCGGGCACCACGATCGTGCCCGGACCGTACTCGTGGGTGAGACTTCCGACGGCGCACGGGCCGAACACCCGTCGCACCCCCAGCGCGCGCAGCGCCCACATGTTGGCGCGGTACGGCACCGTGTGCGGCGAGAACTCGTGACTCAGGCCGTGCCGCGGCAGGAACGCCACCTCGTGAACTCCGACCCGCCCGACCGTGATCGGGGCACTCGGTTCCCCGTACGGGGTGTCCAGGTTGACGCTGCGTGCGTCCGAACCGAAGAAGGTGTAGAAGCCGCTACCACCGATCACTCCGATCATCCGACCATTGTGGGCCATCGACCGGCCGGCCAGTAGCTGCGTGCGACGATTGCGGGCATGGCGAGTTTCGCGCAGTGGGTCGAGGGGGCGCGGCCGCGAACCCTGCCCAACGCGATTGCTCCGGTGATCGCAGGCACGGGCGCGGCGGCCTGGCTGCACTCGGCGGTGTGGTGGAAGGCGCTGCTGGCGCTGGCCGTGTCGGTGGCCCTGATCGTGGGCGTGAACTTCGCCAACGACTACTCCGACGGCATCCGCGGCACCGACGACGAACGCGCCGGGCCGCTGCGCCTGGTCGGCTCCAAGCTGGCGACACCGCGCTCGGTGCTGACCGCCGCGGTGGTGAGCCTGGGCGTCGGCGCGGTCGCCGGGCTGGCACTGGCGATCCTCAGCGCGCCGTGGCTGATCGCGGTAGGCGTGGCATGCATCGCCGGGGCGTGGCTGTACACCGGCGGATCCCGGCCCTACGGCTATGCCGGGTTGGGCGAGGTCGCGGTGTTCGTGTTCTTCGGTCTGGTCGCGGTGCTGGGCACGCAGTACACCCAGGCGCTGCGGGTCGACTGGGTCGGGCTGACGCTGGCGGTCGCGACCGGAGCGCTGTCCTCGGCGGTGCTGGTGGCCAACAACCTGCGCGACATCCCGACCGACGAGGTGGCGGGCAAGAGGACGCTGGCGGTGCGACTCGGTGACCGCCGCACCCGCGTCCTCTACCCGTCGCTGCTGTTACTGGCGGGGATGCTGACGCTGGTGCTGATGGCGGCCACCCCGTGGAGCGCGGTCGGCCTGGTGGCCGCGCCGCTGGCGGTACGCGCCGCCGGTCCGGTGCGACGCGGGCTGGGCGGGCGCGAGCTCATCCCGGTGCTGCGCGACACCGGACTGACGATGCTGGTGTGGTCGGTCGCCGTCGCGCTCGCGCTCGGCCTGGGCTGAGCGGCCCGTCACTCCTCGGGGTTCTCGCCGCGCAGCCGCGCCCGCAGGTGGTCGCGGTCGGTGCGCCGGCGCTCGTCGACGTGCGCGATGCTGGCCGTGGCGCGCTTGCGCAACGGCGCGAGCAGCCAGATGCCCAGCGGCAGCGCGATGACGATCGCGAACAGCATCGCGATCACGAGCGGGAACTGGTGGATCCCCAGGAGCTGCGCAATGTAATAGATCGCAGCGGTCAGAGCGACCACCAACGCAAGCCGCGCAAGCGTGTACAGGACCACGTCCCGGATCATGCCGCCGGAGGAGCCACCCGATTTATCAGCCACGGCGCCGAGCCTACCGACGCGCGTATATTCAGACCAAGGAGGTTGTCGTGCTGTTCCTGCTGCTCGCCCTGATCATCGCCGCGGTCGTCTACGTCGGCTGGCGTGCGGTTCGGGCCCAGGCGACCCGGCCCAAGACGCGCGTGATCGGCCCCGACGACGATCCGGACTTCCTGTGGCGGCTGAACCACGGGGGCAACAACAAGCCGCGTTAGACCAGTCGCTCGTCGGCCGCCCCCGACGGGAAACCCTCGGACACCACCGCCGCCAACTCGATCAGCGCCTCCCGGGTCTTCGGCTTGAGCCGCTCCAACTCGATCTCCGCGCCCTCTTCGAGATGCGGGTCGAACGGCACCAGCCGGACCGCGCGGCATCGCCGCGAGAAGTGGTCCACGACCTTCTGCATGTCGACCTTGCCCGAGCGCGGCCGCACCGCGTTGATCACACACACCGAGCGGCGCACCAGATCCTGATGACCGTGCGCATCCAGCCAGTCCAGCGTCGCCGAGGCGCTGCGGGCCCCGTCCACCGAACCCGAGCTCACCACGATCAGGGTGTCGGCCTTCGCCAGCACCGAGGACATCGCCGAGTGCATCAGCCCGGTGCCGCAGTCGGTGAGCACCAGGCTGTAGAACCGCTCGAGCACCGCCAGCGTGCGGTCGTAGTCCTCGGCACTGAACGCCTGCGACACCGCCGGGTCGCTCTCCGAGGCCAGTACCTCCAGCCGGCTGGGGCCCTGCGAGGTGTAGCTGCGGACGTCGCTGTAGCGCTCGATGCGCTCGGCGTCGCGCAGCAGGTTCCGCACGGTGGCCGGCGTCTCCAGCGGCACCTTCTGGCTCAACGTGCCCCGGTCCGGATTGGCGTCGACCGCGATCACCCGGTCACCCCGGATCGAGGCGAACGTCCCGCCCAGCGTCGCGGTGATGGTGGTCTTGCCCACCCCGCCCTTCAGCGACATCAACGCGATCCGGTAGCAGCCCTGCAGCGGCCGGTTCACCTGGGCGACCAGGTTGTTGTGCTCGAGGGCGCGCGGGCTCTCGCCGACGTTGATCAACTTGCCCGACGCCAGGTAGAGCAGCCTGCGCCAGCCCGACGACGGCGGCGGCTTGAGCTGACGCAGCAGCGCGCTGGTCGACAGATCCGGGTACGGGGTCTGCGGCACGCTGGGCCGGTATGACGGCGGCGGGACGTCGTTGACGTACTGCTTGTAATAGGCCGACGCCGCCGGGATGGGATCCAGCGGGATGCCGATGGGCGGCGTGGCATCCACCCAGTCGGGCTCCGGCGGCGGAGCCGACAACGCGGGATCGCTGAACCGCTGCGCGCGGAACACCGTTGTCGCATCGGTCAATTCGTGATCCGGACGGGATCCGGGGTGATCGGACACGTGCACTTCCCCCTGACTTTCGTTTCGGGTCGAGTGGTTGTGGTGCGTACTTCAAACCCTAGCGGCTAGGTCACCCCGGCGTAGGAGTGCAGGCCGACGGTGACGAGGTTGATGAAGAACAGGTTGAACACCATCGCGACGAATCCGACGACGTTGATCCACGCGGCCTTCTTGTCCCGCCAACCTGCGGTGGAGCGGGCGTGCAGGTAGGCGGCGTAGACCACCCACGCGATGAACGACACCGTCTCCTTGGGGTCCCAGCCCCAGTAGCGACCCCATGCTTCCTCGGCCCAGATTGCGCCGAAGATCACACCGAAGCCGAAGATCGGGAAGGCGAAGATCGTGGTGCGGTACGCGATCCGGTCCAGGGTCTGGGCGTCGGGCAGCCGCTGCACGATGCGGGCCACTGCGCCCGCCGGAGCCGCCTGGCCGGCGACATCGGGAGCAGCGCCGGGCTTCCCGAAGCGGGACATCTTCAGCAGGAACAGGATGCTGGCCACACCGGCGACCAGGAACACCCCGGAGCCCAGGCTGACGACCGACACGTGGATGGGCAGCCAGTAGGACTGCAGCGCGGGCATGACCGGCGCGGCGTTGGTGTAGAGCCACTTGCCCGACACCGCCAGCAGGATCAGCACCGGAAACAGGACGAACACCCACAGCGCGCGGTACTGCGGCTTGCGCAGCACCACCGCGGCCGCCATCAAGCCGCAGAAGCTGGTCAGGTTGATGAACTCGTACATGTTGCCCCACGGCGCGCGCATGGTGGCCAGGCCGCGCAGCAGGATGCAGCCGAACAGCAGCGCGATGCCGACGTAGACCAGCGACAGGCCGGCCCTGCCGATGCGCTCGTCGAGCGAGCGGGTGGGCTCGTCGGCGACGACGCCGGGCCGGTCGCTGTTCGCGGCCACGGCTCCGATGCCGGCTCCGGCTGGGACCAGTTCGCGCTCGTCGACCTTGCGGCCGCGGCTGTAGGCCAGCTCCACGGCCAGCAGCAGCAGCGCCGCAACCAGAACGACGATCGACGAGGTGAACGCCCAGTCCGAGTAGCGGGCCAGGCCGATGTCGATGTGCTCTGTATTCATGCGCTTCTAGACCTTCTCTTTCGACGGCGCCGCCGCAGGCAGATCCGTCAACAACCGCTCGGCGAGCTTCTCGAACTCGCTGCCCCACCCGGAGTTGTCGGTGCGGGCCAGTCCGCCCAGCTCGATGTTCACCGTACCGCCATCGGCGGTGGAAACGATCCTGGCCCAGACCCTGCGGCGCCGCACGATGAGCGACACCAGCAGCCCGGCCATCATCGTCATCGCGAACGCCAGAACCCACAGCTGACCCGGGTCGTGGGACACCTGCAGGTTGACGAACGGGGTGGCGCCGTCGAACTTCACCACGGTGCCGTCGTCGAGGCGCACCTCCTCGCCCTGGCGCAGGTTGGTCCGCTTGACCTTGGTCAGCCGGTTCTGCTCGAGCAGCCGGTGGTCGATGGAGAACAGCGACTGCGGACGCCCGGTGTCCAGGCCGGTGTCACCGCGGTAGATGTCGATGGCCACCGCCGGGTCCCTCAGCGTCGGGTAGCTCGACGACAACAGCGTGCCGTCGAACTCCGCGGTGGGCGCGAACAGGCCCATGATCGCCAGCTGATGCTTGCGCCGTTCTCCTGCGTCGGGATACATCCCGCCGGGCGGGTCGACGCGGACGACCCCGGACGACAGCAGGGTATGCGCGTCGTCGGGCCGCCACTGCACGGTCTGGGTGCGCTTCTGCCCGTTCGGGAAGGTCACGGTGAACGTCGGGGCGAATCCGTGGCCCTGCAGGTACACCCGGTCGCCGCCGATGCGCAGCGGATGGTTGACCTCGAGGCGGTAGGGCTGCCAGGTACCGGAGGTGAGGTCGGCACCGGCCTGGTACTCAATGTTCGACGCGAACGACGTCGCCTGTCCGGACGGCAGGTAGCGGGCCTCGAAGTCGTTGACCTTGATGCACATCGGGTAGAGCGAGGTGCCGTCGACGCTGTTGCCGGCGCGGAAGGAGTCGAACGCCGCCGGCGAGGCGGAGCAGAAGCCCGGGCCGCCGTTGGCGATCACGATGACGTTGCCCTCGTAGCCGAACAGCTTGCCGACGGCGATGGCCACCAGCAGACCCAGCAGCGAGAAGTGGAAGACGATGTTGCCCAGCTCGCGCAGGTAGCCCTTCTCGGCGGAGATCTCGATGCCCTCGTCGGTCTTCCGCGTCACCCGCCGCCAGCCGCGCAACCGGTCGGAGATCACGTTCGCGGCCGCCTCCGGTGTGCCGCCGACGTCGGCCTCGGCGTACTTGGGCAGCCGAGAGAGGTTGCGCGGCGCGGGAACCGGGGTGGCGCGCAGGGCGCGCGCGTGTTCGACCATCCGCGGCGTGAGGCAGCCCACCAGCGAGATGAACAGCAGCGCGTAGATGGCGGTGAACCAGAAGCTGGAGAACACCTCGAAGAACTGCAGCCGGTTCAGCCACGGACCGATGATGTTGTGGTCGGCGATGTACTGCTCGACCTTGGGCTCGTTGAGGGTGCGCTGCGGCAGCAGTGCACCCGGTACGGCTCCCAATGCCAGCAGGAACAGCAGCACCAGTGCGGTGCCCATCGAGGTGAGGGCGCGCCAGGTATTGCGGACCAGCCGCGCGAGCAGACGCAAAGGTCCCCCGCGCGTCGGCGTGTCGGGGGCTTTTGTGTCTGCTCGCGCAGGGGTGGTGGTCAAATCGGGAGCCTCACGTCGGAGACGAACGCGTCGCGCACCCAGGAGATGAAGTCGTTCCAGACCCCGGTGACCAGGGCCACGCCGACGACGATCAGCAGCACGCCGCCGAACACCTGGATGGCGCGGCTGTGGCGGCGCAGCCACCCGAATCCGTTGACCGCCCAGCCGGATCCGAGCGCCAGCAGCACGAACGGAATGCCCAGACCCAGGCAGTAGGCGATGACCAGGAGCACGCCGCGGGCGACGTTGGCCCCGTCGGTGGCCGACGCGACGGTGATCACCCCGGTCAGCGTCGGGCCCAGGCACGGAGTCCAGCCCAGGCCGAACACGGCACCGAGCAGTGGGGCGCCCGCGACTCCGGCGAAGCGGCGCGGGGCGAAGCGGGCCTGCCGCTGCAGGGCGGGGATGAACCCGATGAACACCAGGCCCATGATGATGGTCAGCACACCGCCGACCCGTTGCAGCAGAAGCTGATTGGTGATCAGCGCGGTCGTCATACCCAGCACCGCGACGGTGCCGAGAACGAACACCACCGTGAACCCGGCTACGAACAGCAGCGCCGACCCGGCGACTCGCCACCGCTGGGTCTTGATGGCGACCTGGCCGGTGGCGGCGTCGAGATCGTCGACGCCGACGACCGCCGCCAGGTAGGACAGGTAGCCCGGCACCAGCGGAACCACGCACGGCGAGGCGAACGAGACCAGGCCGGCGAGCACGCATACACCGACGGCCAACAGCAACGGCCCGGCGGCGGCGGTCTGCGCGAATCCGGTCATGGGGCAGCCGGTTTCGACGAGGGCGCGGGCTCGGCGGCCAGCCGCTGCACCACCGGAAGCAGATCCTCGGCCAGCAGCTCACGCAGGAACACCGCGGCCACCCGATGCTCGCGGTCCAGCACGACGGTGGACGGGATGACGGTGGTGGGGTACTTGCCGCCGAACGCGATCATGGTGCGCATCGCCGGGTCGTAGATGGAGGGGAAGCTCACCTTGCGGTCGACGACGAAGTCCTGCGGGGCGGAGATGTCGTTGTCGCGCACGTCGATGCCGAGGAACGCCACACCGAGGTCCCGGGTCTGGTCGTAGACCTTCTGCAGCTGGGTGATCTCCGACCGGCATGGCCCGCACCACTGACCCCAGACGTTGATCACCACGACCTTGCCCGCGAAGTCGTTGAGCGAGATCGTCTTCGACTGGTCCATCAGTGCCGGGCCGGACAGCGGGCCCGGCACACCGCGGCTCGACGCCGGGTCGTAGAAGATGTCGGTCTTGCCGCCGGGCGCGACGAACTCGAAAGTGCCGCCCTGGGCGACGGCGTCGTCACCGGTGGAGCAGCCGGCCAGCAAGGCCGCCGCCACCAGGAGGACCGCCAGCCGCTTCACCGCCCGCCGAGCTCCGCGTATCCCCAGCCGACGTACTCGTCGCCGTCGAAGTAGAACGACGTCATCGACGCCAGGTTGCACAACCGCCGGGTCGGAAAGTGGTGCAGGGTTTGGTCGTTCATCGACCGGCGCAAGGTTTCCACCGGGAGCTGATGGCTGACGCACACCGCCTCGTGACCGGTGGCCCGGACGCGGGCGCGGCCCAGTGCGGCTTTCATCCGCGCGGCCACCTCGTGGTACGGCTCACCCCACGACGGCAGTCGCGGGTTGCGCAGATGCCACCAGTTGCGCGGATCACGCAATGCGCCGTCACCCGGCGAGACCTTCTCGCCCTGAAAGACGTTGTGGGACTCGATGAGTTCGTCATCGGTGTCGACGGCAAGGCCGTGGCGGGCGGCGATCGGCGCGGCGGTCTCCTGCGCCCGCTCCAGCGGCGAGGCCACCACGTAGACGATGTCGCGACTGGCCAGCCAGCCGGCCACCGCCTCGGCCTGCGCGCGGCCGCGGTCGGAGAGGTGATAGTCCGGCAGGCGGCCGTAGAGGATGCCCTCCGGGTTGTGCACCTCACCGTGGCGCATCACGTGCACGGTGGTCCGGGTCACGGCTTGGCCTCCGCCGCGGCGCGGGCAGCCGCCGGCAGGGCGGCGGCGATCCGGTCGAACGCGGCGTCGTCCAATGCGGCTGAGACGAACCAGGTTTCGAACGCACTCGGCGGGGCGTAGACGCCGCCGTCGAGCAGCGCGTGGAAGAACGCCGGGAAGCGCCAGGTCTCACTGGCCCGCGCCGAGGCGAAGTCGGTGACGGGCTCGTCGGCGAAGAACACGCTCAGGAAGTTGCCGGCCCGCGGAACCTGATGGACCACACCGGCATCGGTGAGCGCCTCGGCGAGCAGGCCGGCCAACCGTTCGGCGTTGGCGTTCAGCCTGGCGTACACCGCGTCGTCGGCGTTGTGCAGCGTGGCCAGGCCGGCGGCCACCGCGACCGGGTTGCCGGACAGCGTGCCGGCTTGATACACCGGGCCGAGCGGGGCCAGCCGCTCCATCACGTCCCGGCGGCCGCCGAACGCCGCGGCGGGCAGGCCGCCGCTCATCACCTTGCCGAAGGTGAACAGGTCGGCGTCCACCGGATCGACTCCGTACCAACCACTTCGGCTGATCCGGAAGCCTGTCATCACCTCGTCGATGATCAGCAGCGCACCGTGCTCGGCGGTGATGCGGCGCAGCGCGGCGTTGTAGCCCGGCAACGGGGCGACCGCGCCCATGTTGCCCGGGCAGGCCTCGGTGATGACCGCGGCGATGGTGTCGCCGAACTTGGCGAACGACTCCTCCACGGCGGCGATGTCGTTGTAGGGCAACACGATGGTGTCGGCGGCGGTGGCGCCGGTGACACCCGGCGACGACGGTAGGCCGAGGGTCGCGACCCCGGAGCCGGCGTCGGCGAGCAGGGCGTCGACGTGGCCGTGGTAGCAGCCGGAGAACTTGATGACCTTCGCGCGGCCGGTGAAGCCGCGAGCCAGCCGGACCGCGCTCATGGTGGCCTCGGTGCCCGAGTTCACCAGCCGGACCCGCTCGACCGGTTTCACCCGCGCGATGATCTCGGTGGCCAGCTCGGTCTCACCCGGTGTCGGAGCGCCGAAGGACAATCCGTCGGCCGCCGTCCGTTGGACAGCCTCGACGACGGCGGGGTGCGCGTGGCCCAGGATCATCGGGCCCCACGAGCACACCAGATCGACGTAGCGGTTGCCGTCGGCGTCGGTCAGCCAGTAGCCCGTTGCGGAGGTGATGTAGCGCGGCGTGCCGCCCACGGAGTTGAAGGCCCGCACCGGCGAGTTCACCCCGCCGGGGATGACCGCGCAGGCCTCGGCGAACAACCTCGCCGAGACGGCGGTCGAGGCGGCCTGATCCGTACTGCTCATGGCCACCAGTGTCCCAGCCCGGGCGGGATGGTCGACTACAGGGTGTAGGAGGCCCGTTCCGGGTAGCGGACCCCGCCGAGACGATGGCGGGCGGTAAGCCTATTCTCGTTAGGGTGTCCTCAGTATCCGACCGCATGAGCCGGCGCCGTCTGGCGTCCGGATCCGAGGTGGACACTCCCGCCACGGTCACCCTGGCCGACCTCGACCGCGGCCAGCGCGCCAAGGTCGCCGGCTACGGCGACGACGTCGCAGGGAGCACCGCACGGCGCTTCTTCGACCTGGGAATCGTGCCGGGCATCGAGGTCACGATGGTCCGCCGCGCGCCGCTGCGTGACCCGGTGATCTTCCGCGTCGGTGACTACGAGATCGCCCTGCGCACCGCGCAGGCCCGCTGCATCCACGTGGAACTGGTGAGTTGAGCGGGCACCATCATCACGGCGGAGGAACCGCCGAAGCCAACGTCGGGCTGATCCGCTTCGCCGTCGTCGGCAGCCCGAACTCGGGCAAGACCACGCTGTTCAACGCGATGACCGGGCTGCACGCCAAGACCGGCAACTATCCCGGCGTCACCGTGGCCCGTTTCGAGGGGCGGGTGCGTCTGGGTGAGCACACCGTGGTCCTGGAGGACCTGCCCGGCACCTACAGCCTGGACCCGATCAGTCCGGACGAACAGATCGTCGTCGACGTGCTGGACACCGAGCACCACAACACCCGCGTCGACGTCCCCGACGCGCTGCTCGTCATGCTCAACGCGACCACACTTCGCCGGTCGCTGGGACTGCTGGCCCAACTGCTGCAGACGGGACTGCCCATCTGCGTGGTACTGACGTTCACCGACGACCTGGCCCGGCGGCGCGGAAGTCTGGACGTCAAGGCGCTGTCGCGGGCCATCGGCGTTCCCGTCATCCCGGTGGTGGCCGGACATCGCGACGGCGTGGAGACACTTCGCCAGGCGATGGCCGACCATCGGTCGTGGGCCACCCCGGTGGTACTGCCCCCGACCGACACCGCCGAGGTCACCGCATGGGTGGACTCGGTGCTGGCGGCCGCCGACTACAGCCTCCCCGATCTCGACCACCGCACCCGCCGCATCGACGCGGTGCTGCTGCACCCGGTGGCGGGCACGGTGATCTTCCTGCTGACGATGTTCGTCTTCTTCCAGACGATCTTCACCGTCGCCGCACCGCTGCAAGACCTGGTGGCGAAGTTCTTCAGTTGGCTGGGTGAACTCGTCGCCGCCCACGTCCACATCGGCTGGCTGTCGGCGTTCCTGTCCGAGGCGGTCATCGGCGGGGTCGGCAGCGTGCTGGTGTTCGTGCCGCAGATCGTGCTGCTGTTCATCCTGATCGCACTGCTGGAAGGCACCGGCTACCTGGCCCGCGCGGCGTTCCTGATGGACCGGGTGATGGCGCGCGCGGGGCTGGAGGGCCGCGCCTTCGTGGCGCTGCTGTCCTCGGTGGCGTGCGCGATCCCCGGGATCATGGCGACCCGGTCGCTGCCGTCGGCCAAGGACCGGCTGGCCACCATGATGGGCGCGCCGCTGATGACATGCTCGGCGCGGCTGCCGGTGTACATCCTGCTGGTCAGCATGCTGCTGAGCGCCGACCAGAAGGTCGGCCCGTTCAGCGCCCGCGGTGTGGTGATGTTCGTGCTCTATCTGCTGGGCGCGGTGGCGGCGATGACGGCCGCCGCGTTCTTCAAGCGGCTGACCTCGCGCGGCGTCCCGCTGCTGCCGTTCTACATGGAGATGCCGCCCTACCAGATACCCCGGCTGCGCACCGTGGCCGCCGAGGTGTGGACGGCGGCGTCGGCGTTCCTGCGCAAGGTCTCCTCGATCATCCTGGCCACGACCGTGCTGCTGTGGGTGCTGCTCAACCTGCCGCTGCGCCACGACGCGGAGCTGGCCGCCGCCGGGGTCGACACCTCGGACAACGCCGCGGTGTCCGCCTACGTCCTGGATCACTCGTATGCCTCGTCGGTGGGCCGCGCCATCGAGCCGGTCTTCGAGCCACTGGGCTTCGACTGGCGGATCAACATCGGCATCCTGTCCTCGCTGGCGGCCCGGGAGACGTTCGTCGCCACCCTCGGCCAGGTGGCCGCCGCGCAGACCCCCGACGACCCCGCGTCCTCGCTGCGCAGCATGCGGGTGCAGAACGGACCGTCGGCGGGCCGGATCCTGTTCGACGCGCCCACCGTCGCCGCGCTGATGGTGTTCTTCATGTTCGCGCTGCAGTGCATGTCGACGGTGGGTGTGATGCGCCGCGAGACCGGCTCGTGGCGATGGCCGGCGATCGCATGGACGTACATGTTCGTCCTGGCGTGGGTGCTGGCGTTCGTGACGCGGATCGCCGTGGCGGCCGTGTGGTGATCTCGCTGCACGCCGAACGGGTGCCCGCCGAACCGCACGCGGTGCGCTGGGTGGCCGCCACCGACGGCGTTCCGGTTGGCCGGGTGGTGAGCGCGCCGGGTGATCTGGGGCGCCGCTTCGCCGACGGCACCCTGGCCGCCGGACTGGTGGAGCACACCGCGGTGTGGCTGTGGCTGCGCGACGGGTTGTCCTGGCGCGACGAAGGACCGCCGATCCAGACCGCGCTGCGGGCGGCACTGGCCGAGCCGGCGGCCTGGGTCGTCGAACCCGCCCCAGGCGAGATCCTGGAACGGGTGACCGCCGACCTGTTGGACGGGTCGGTGGGCGACTTCGTCCGCTCGCACGGCGGGTCGGTGGCCGCCGAACGGGACGGCGACGTGGTGACGGTGAAACTGGGCGGAGCGTGCGAACACTGCCCGGCCGCCGAGCACACTCTTCATCAGCGCCTGATCGGCGAACTGCGCCGGCGCTGTCCTGACCTGGTGGAACTGGACTCCCGCGGCGGGCGGCTGAACCTGAGCCTCAGCGCGGCGTCAGGCTGAAGACTGGGTGGTCGACGGGGTCGGGCAGCTTGGCGAAGTAGCCCTCGACGGTCTTGCCCGCCTTGACCCGATACGCCTGCAGCACCTTGTCCCGTTGCGCGACAGGCACTTCCGACGCCGTGTAGTTGGCGGCGCCCGCTTTGGTGGTGAGGCTGACGGCGGGATGGGCGCGCAGGTTCTTCACCCACTGCGACTCACCGCGCGTGGACACCAGATATCGGGTGCCGTCGACGTCGACGCTGATCACCGGGATCTTCTGCGGCTGCCCGCTGCCGCGGGCCGTGAGTGTCAACGTCTCGGTGCCCGAGACACCGGTCGCCATGGCGAGCTTGTTGAACACCTTGACTGTGAACCAGGGCGGCTTGAGGTAGGCCATGAGTCAGAGTTTGATCGGGGAATGCAACTACCGCAATGGCTGGCCCGTTTCAACCGGCATGTCACCAACCCGGTGCAGCTGCTGTGGGCGGGCTTCGTCCCGACCATGGGCATCCTCGAACACCTCGGGCGCCGCTCCGGCCGCCAGTACCGCACACCGCTGACGGTGTTCACCACCGACGAGGGCGTGGCGGTCCTGCTGACCTACGGACCTGACCGGGACTGGCTGAAGAACATCACCGCCGCCGGCGGCGGTCGGCTCAAGCGCTACGGCCGGACGTTCTCGGTCAGCGAACCGCGGATTGTGCCGAAAACCGTTGCGGCTGATCATATTTCGGGATTATGGCGGCACATCTTCTCGGCCGTGCCGTTCGAGAACGCGGTGCTGCTCAGGCGGACGTGAGGTCACGTGTCGCGACAGCGGGCAGCCGCCGCTTCAAGGCTGCGATCCGCAGCAGCTGAATGGTGAGGTTGGTGCCGGCCAGCATGGGGATCAGCCCGATGAAGGTGCGTAGCGACGGCGTGCGGCCGTGCAACTGCTCGAGGCTGCCGAAGACATAGATGCATCCGACGGTGACGATTGCCGCCGGTATGCAGAACGCCAGCGGCGAGCGGCGATCGGCGATGACCTGCCGTGCATAATCCAGCTCAGCCGTCGACATCGGTTCGCGTTTGCGCACCTTACGCAGCACCGTGGAGACGCTGCCGACCTGCTCGCTCACCGCGGTGGGTTCGCGTCGCAGCATTCGCCTCACTATCGTGAAAGCGCCTGCGGCGAAAAGGAATATGGCGGCATACGAAATCACCGTCAGAAGACCCCACAAGCTCTGCGTCATCACTGCTCCTTCACCATCGCCGTGCTGTGGTCGGTACGCTCGTCGTCGTCCTCCCACAGCAGCAGTTGACGAACCGAGGCTCGCGTCCCGTACGGCCGCAGCATCGTGCTGGCCGGCCGGGGGCGAACGCGCTGCGGCCACCAGAACCAGCGCCCCAGCAGCGCCGCGATGGACGGCGTCATGAACGAGCGCACGATCAGGGTGTCGAACAGCAGACCGAGCGCGATGGTGGTACCGACCTGGGCGATGGCGCGCAGATCGCTGAAGACGAAGGCGGCCATGGTGGCGGCGAACACCAGACCCGCGGAGGTGACCACCGAACCCGAGCCCACCATGGCACGGATGATGCCGGTGTTCAGGCCGGCATGAATCTCCTCCTTGAACCGGGAGATCAGCAGCAGGTTGTAGTCAGAGCCCACGGCCAACAGCAGGATGATCGACAGGGCGAGCACGATCCAGTACAGCGGGGTGCCCAGAATGTCCTGCCACAGCAGGACTGACAGTCCGAACGAGGCACCCAATGACAGCGCCACCGTGCCGACGATGACCAGGGCGGCCACCAGGCTTCGGGTGACGAACACCATGATGAGCAGGATCAGGCAGAGCGCCGAGATCGCCGCGATCATCAGGTCGTATTTCGCACCCTCGCTGATGTCCTTGTACGTCGACGCGGTGCCGCCGATATAGATGTCGCTATTGCCCAGTGGGGTGCCCTTCACTGCTTCCTCGGCGGCATTGCGGATGGCGTCGATATGGGCGATGCCGTTCGGTGTCGCGGGGTCACCCTTGTGGGTGATGATCATCCGGGCGGCCTTGCCATCCGGGGAGAGGAACAGCTTGAGCCCGCGCTGGAATTCGGGGTTGCTGAACACCTCGGGTGGCAGGTAGAACGAGTCGTCGGTCTTGGCGGCATCGAAGGCCTGCCCCATAGCAGTCGCGTTCTGCAGCGCCTCCTGGCTCTGGGCGGCGATCCCGGAGTTGGTGGCGTAGTTGGTCAGCGCCAGATCGCGATTGGCTTCCTGGGAAGCGATCTGGGTGGGGATCAACGCGACCAGTTGCGGCTGCAGAGCGGTCAACTTGTCCAGGCTGGCCGTCACATTCCCCAACTTGTCGGTCAGGGCGTCAATTCCGTCGAGAGCGTCGAAGACCGATCGCAACGCCGCGCAGACCGGAATGTCGAAACAGTGCGGCTCCCAATAGAAGTAGTTGCGCACCGGGCGAAAAAAGTCGTCGAAATTGGCGATCTTGTTTCGCAAATCCTGGGCGATCGCCACGGTATCGTGGAATGCCTGGGCTTGCTCGTCGGTGGCGGCGTTGGCCTGTTGTTGCAGTGCGAGCTGCTTCTTGAGGGTGTCGATGGACGTGTCGATCTCGGCCACCTGTTTGAGGATGTCACCGGCACGGGCCTGCTGGAAGGGCAGGTTCTCGATCTGGCCGGCGCTCTGTGCGCTGAGCTGGAACCCGAGTGAGGTGTGGTCCAGCGGAGTGCCCAACGGCCGAGTGATCGACTGCACCTCGGCTATGCCCGGGGTGTGGAAGATGGCCTTGGCCACCCGCTCGAGCAGAATCATGTCGGCCGGGTTGCGCATGTCGTGGTCGGTCTCGACCATCAACAATTCGGGGTTGAGTCGGGCTTGGGAGAAGTGCCGTTCGGCAGCGGCATAGCCGGCGACGGCCGGGGCGCTGGCCGGCAGGTACCTCCGCTGGTCGTAGCTGGTCTTGTAACCGGGCAGCGCCAGCAGCCCGATCAGCGCGACGCCGATGCTCACCACCAGGACGGGACCCGGCCAGCGCACCACCGCGGTACCGATGCGTCGCCAGGTCCGGGTGCGCATCGAACGTCGCGGTTCCAGCAGACCGAACAGCGAGGCGACGGTCAGCACGGCAGGGGCCAGGGTCAGCGCGGCCACCAATGCGACCAGCACACCGATCGCGGCGGGCGGACCCATGCTGTGGAAGTAGGGCAGCCGGGTGAAGCTCAGACACAGCACCGCGCCGACCACGGTCAGACCCGAGCCCAAGATCACGTGGGCGGTGCCGCGATACATGCTGTAGAAGGCGGTTTCACGGTCCTCGCCGAGATGGCGTGCTTCGTGGTAACGGCCCACGAGGAAGATCGCGTAGTCGGTTCCCGCGGCGATGACCAGCAGAGTGAGCAGATTCGTCGCGAAGGTCGACAAGCCGATGACACCGGAGCTGGCGAGCAGGCTGACGATGCCGCGCGCCGCCGACAGCTCGACGAGCACCGTCAGCAGCGTCACCACCGCGGCCGAGATGGACCGGTAGATGAACAGCAGCATGGTCATGATCACGATGACCGTGATGACGGTGACCTTGCCGATGCCCCGGCTGCCGACCGAGAGCTGATCGGCGAACAGCGGTGCTGCGCCGGTGACGTAGGTCGTGACGCCCGGCGGCCGCGGGGTGTGGTCGACGACGGCTCGCACCGCGTCCACCGATTGCAGTGAGAGTGAATCACCCTGGTTTCCAGCCAGATTCACCTGGACGTAGGCGGCCTTGCCGTCATCGCTCTGTGCGGCGGCCGCCGTCAGCGGATCGCCCCAGAAGTCCTGGATGTGCTGTACGTGCGTCGTGTCGGCGGACAGCTTGTGGACCAACGTGTCGTAGTACTGATGCGCGTCGGCACCGAGGGGCTGGTCGCCTTCCAGCACGATCATCGCCACGCTGTCCGAGTCGAACTCCCCGAACACCTTGCCCATGCGTTTCATCGCCTGCAGCGCCGGCGAGTCTGCCGAGATCAGTGACACGTTGTGGGCTTTGCCGACGTCTTCCAGCTGCGGCACAAAGACGTTGGTGGTCGCCGAGATGAGCAGCCATAGGAGCACGATGGGGACCGACAGCCAGCGAATGCTGCGGGCGATCGTGAGCACCGCAGAGCGTTCCTGGAGCTGATGCTCACTCATCCGGACTTCTCCAAACAATAGGTGTAGGCGTTGACGGCGTCGACCGTCCTCTCGGCCTTCACCTCCCCGTCGATCGTGATGCGGCAGCCCAGGGAATCGCTATTTCCCTGGGCGACAACGTTGGTGAACACCGCGGGTTGCGTAGTGGTCACGTCGTAGGACCACGGCAGCGCCACGTCGGCAACGTGTTGCGGTTGTGCGTTGATGTCCAGATAGCTGATCGACGCGACCGTGCCCGGCGCGCCGAACACCTCGATGACAAGATGTTTGGGCGTGGACGCGGTGCTGTCGTTGGGGAGTGCACCGCCGGCCGCGACCGTGTTATGAGACCCGAATATGCCGTGCAGCCGGTACACCGCGAAGCCGGCAACCGCGATCACCACCACCGCCAGCAGCACGGTCCATCTGCGCAACAGCAGGCGCGCGAGCGAGCTCCCCATCAAGACCCCAACTCGCCGCGCAGATAGTGCTGGAGCGTGGTCCCCAAATCCGCGATCACGCTGGCGCGGGACCGATTGGCCAACGGCTCCAAGGCGACGACATAGCGGGCCATCGAGAAACCCACGATTTGGGACATCGCCAGGCCCGCGCGGTATTCGGCGTCGGCCGCGCCGAGCCGCTCGGCGATGGGTTGCAACACATTTCGCGTCAGGAACTCACGCACCAACACCGCCGCCGCCGGTTCCGAGGTGGCGGCCCGGATCATGCCCAGCATGGGGCTGCGCCGGTGTTCGTCGTCGAGGATGCCGACAATCGCGGTCGCCAACCGGCGGCCCACCAGGGTCTGATCGCCGGTGACAACCGTCTCGATCAACTCCGGCGGGTCCCACGGCAGTTCCACGACCGTCAGGAAAAGCTCCCACTTGGTATCGAAGAAGTGCGTCACCAACGCGGGGTCCACGCCTGCCTGCTTGGCGATCGACCGTATCGACGTGCGGTCATAGCCGCGTTCGGCGAACTGCTTGCGTGCGGCGTCCTCGATGAGTGCGCGCGTTGTGGTGGCGCCGGGTCGTCGCCCGCTGTGGATTCGCCTGGCTGCCACCCCAGTCTCCTCCCGCTCGGAGGCAGAATTCCACGGGTGCAGAATTCCACGTGCGAGGAATATATCCGGAGCGGTTGCGGCTGGCAAGACAACGGGAAGTCAAGAAGTGCGGACTGATGACCTCCGCCCTGCAGCGGCCACACACAGGGCCGCGGTCAGCACCTCCGCCGCCAGGCTGGCCGCCGCGTGCGGCGCCGGCTGCCAGCCGCGTTCGACGAACCCCATCAGCCCGACGGTCCGCGACAGAACGAACGCGACGACCGCGCCCAACGATACGGCGAACGCCGCGGCGCGCAACCACCACGGACCGCCGAGCGCGATCAGCACCGCCAGGGCGCCGCACACGCTGGCCAGAACCAGGAATCCCGGGCCGACGAACGCGATGTGCCGATAACCGTGGACGTAGAGGTAGCCGTGGCTGGCGGCGGTGACCAGTAAGGCGACCGCGATCCCCAGATCGAGACGTTTGGTCATGGCAGTCTGTCCTCCTTCAGTGCCAGCTCCGAATTCCCCCGGGTGTAGGTGACCTCGCGGATGCCCAGGGCGTCGTGAAGTTGACCGGCCGGCAGGGTCAGCGGCTTGGGCGCGGACCCATCGCCGGGATGCGGCAGCGGATAGGCCGTCGTCGTGCCGCTGTAGAACGTCACATTGCCCTCGGTCTTGGAAAACAGTTGGTGCACATGGCCGTTGAGGCAAGTGACCGAGGCGAACCGGCGCATGTGGCTGAGCGCCTGCGTGGCGTCGTCGGTGCCCCAGCCCCACTCCGGGTACATCGCGAACAGTGGGATGTGGCTGAACACCACGATCGGGGTGTCGGCCGACAACGGCGCCAGATCCTTTTCGACGAAGTCCAACTGGTCGGCTCCCAGGTGGCCGAGCTTCTTGAGGTTCAACGTGTTCACCAGGCCGATGACATGAACGCCCGCGATGTCGAAGCTGTACCACCCGTCGCCGCGGGTACCGGCGCCGAACGCCGCCCGGTACTTCTGGCCGGCGTCGTCGACCGAGTCGTGCTCGCCGGGAACGGTGAACACGTGCGGGCTGTTGAGCCCGCCCATCATCTGCTTGACCTGGTCGAACTGCGCCGGGGTGGCCAGATGGGTGAGATCGCCGGTGTGGATGACGAAGTCCGGCGGGTAGCCCAGGTTGTTGATCTGATCGACGGCGCGGCCGAACGAACCGGTGACGTCGGGGTTGGCGGTGCCGGTGAAGCCGATGTGGCTGTCGCTGATCTGGGCGAACCGCAGTGTCGGCCGGGCGACGCCGGCCGCCGGTGCGGTGGCCACGTGGGAGAGCACCTCGCCCCCGACCACGGCCAGGCCGACCGCGGCGCCGAACCAGGCGCCGTGCCGGATCAATTGCCGACGGGTCATCTGCTGCGGATCGCGCTCGGCGGTCATGCCGTCACCACCACGGTGCCGTGCATGAACGGGTGGATGCTGCAGGTGTAGCCGTAACTGCCCGGCTTGCTGAAGGTGAAGCTGTACGTCGCGTTGGTGCCCATCCCGGGTGAGTGGAACGAACCGTCGTCGGCGACGACGGTGTGCGGCTCCTCGTCGTGGTTGGCCCACGTCACGGTGTCGCCGGCCTTGACGGTCAGGGTGGCCGGGGTGAACGCGAAGTTGGTGATGTCCACCGCGGCACCGGCGACCGGGCTCTGGGCGGCGGTGCTGGCCGCGGAGGACGCCATCGGCGGTTGCGATGCCATGGCGGTCATCCCGGGCATGCCCACCGGCGTGCCGCCGTTGGGGCCGAAGTTGGGCGTGGGCGTCTCCGCCGTCGGCGAGCAGGCCGCCACGGCGGCCACCGCCAGCATGCTGAGCGCCGCGCACACGCGGCGCCGTGGGTGATTCACGATCACTTCCTCCTCGGACTGAACCATGTCCGCGGTGCGGACCGTCTCATAAAGAGGTAGGCACGCGGTTACAGCCCGCACGGTGTAACCCCCCGCCCTATCTAAGACATGTGACGAGAGGCGGATGTATGCCCGCGCGGCCTGATCTGCGACTGGTGTCCGAGGAGCGCTATCCGGACTGGGAGTCGGTGTATGAGGACAACGTGATGTGGGTCTACCGAACGATTTTCGCCCGCGTCAGTAATCGGGCCGATGCGGAGGACCTGACCTCCGAGGTGTTCCTGGCGGCGATGCGACCGCTGCGGCTGACCGCGAGCGTCGCCGAAGTGCGCGCCTATCTGCGCGCGACCGCGCGCACGGTACTGGCGGCGCACTGGCGCGCCACGATGGGTCGCGAGATCACCACCATCGAGGACCTGCCCGCGCCGGTGAACGCCCCCGCGACGCCCAGCGGCGCCCCGCAACGGGTCACGGCCGTCCTCGAGGCGCTGCCGGACAAGTACCGTCGCGTACTAGAACTAAGATTCCTCGACGGCCTTTCGGTGCGGGACACCGCCGGCGAACTCGGTGTCAGCGTCGCCAACGCGAAGGTGCTCCAGCACCGCGCGCTTCGACTGGCCGCACAGATCAACGAGGGAGCGCTGCGATGAGCCACCGCGAGCTTCGCCGCTACATCGACGATCTGCTGGCCGGGCGTCAGCCAAAGCCCTTCACGCCCAGCGATTTCGACGCGGCACAACTGGCCACCGCCATCGATCTGGTCGCCGCCCGCGAAGGGGCCGACGAGCCCCGCCCGGAGTTTGTGACAGGTCTGAAAGGACGCTTGGCGCAGCAGATGTCGGGAGAGCCGTCGGATGGGACCGTGCCTGCTCCCGCTCGCTCGCCGTCGTCGACCCGCCGTCAGGTGATGGTCGGCACCGCCGCAGCCGCAACCGCCGCCGTCGCCTCGGTGGCGGTCGACCGGTTGCTGTTCCCCGCCCGAATCGAGCAGGAGCAGGTTGCCCGGGGCGATGCGGAGATGGTGCCCACCGACGGGTTGTGGCAGACCATTGCCGACAGTTCGGCGCTGCCCGAGGGCGCGGTGCACTCCTTCGACCTGGGTTCGGTGAGCGGCTTCGTGCGGCGCACCGAGGGCCGGGTGGAGGCGGTGTCGGGGACCTGCACCCACCAGGGTTGCAAGCTGTGGTTCGACCAGAGCGCCGACCGGTTGCGCTGCCCCTGCCACTCGACGTCCTTCTCCCCCGCCGGCCAGGTGCTCACCCATGCCCTGCCGATAGCTCCGAAGCCGTTGCCGCACTTCGAGGTACGCGAGCGTGGCGGTGTCGTCGAGGTGCTCGCGCCGCCCAGCCAGCCGGCGTGATCCGTAACCTGCTCGGCTATCTATATGTATGAATAAGTGCAGCAAGACAATTGGCGTTTTCGCAGTTCTTCTGGCGAGCACGGCGGCGTGGCCGGGTGTCGCGACCGCCGCCTCCAAGACCACGAGCTCGGCCGCTGACATCGTCAGTGAGCTACAGGGCCAGGGATACGACGTGCAACTCAACGGCCAGCCGAACGGTGCGCTGGCTCAGTGCACCGTCACCGGCGTGCACCAGACGGCGAAGGGGCCGGGCCAGTTCGGAACCGCCTACGTCGATCTGGATTGTCCGGGCGACGACTAGACCGGCACGGCCCGTAGCGCGTCGGGCAGGCCCGGCAGGACGTGCTTGGTAGCGAAAGTCCTTATGTCATCGGCGGTCTCGACCGGTTCGGCGCATCTACCCGCACCTACTTGAACCGCTTGAGCCGCAGGCTGTTGGTCACCACGAGCACCGAGGAGAATGCCATCGCCGCGCCGGCGATCATCGGGTTCAGCAGGCCCAGCGCCGCCAGCGGGATGGCCGCGACGTTGTAGCCGAACGCCCAGAACAGGTTCTGCTTGATGATCCGCAGCGTGCGCGCCGACAGCCGCAGCGCCGTCGGCACCGTCCGCAGGTCGCCGCGAACCAAGGTGATGTCGCCGGCCTCGATGGCGGCGTCGGTCCCGGTGCCCATGGCCATGCCGATGTCCGCGGTGGCCAGCGCGACCGAGTCGTTGACGCCGTCACCCACCATCGCCACCTTGCGGCCCTGATCCTGCAGGTGTTTGATCGCGTCGGCCTTTTCCGAGGGCAGTACGCCGGCGATGACGTCGTCCGGAGCGATGCCCACCTCGGCGGCCACCCGCGCCGCCACGGCCGCGTTGTCGCCGGTCAGCAGCACCGGGGTGATACCCATCGCCTTCAGCTCGGCGATCGCGTCGGCGCTCGTCGGCTTCACCGCGTCGACCAGCCGGATCACCCCGTGCTGCGCCCCGTCCCAGCTCACCGCGACGCTGGTGCGCCCGTCGTCGTCCGACGCCCGCTGGACCCGGACCAGCAGCCCGTCCACGACACCGTGCACGCCGGTGCCGGGCTCGTTGACGAAGTCGCTGACCGCCGGGATGGCGAGGCCGCGCTCGCGGGCCGCGGCCACGATCGCGGCGGCGACGGGATGCTCGGATGCCGACTCGACGGCGGCCGCACGGGCCAGCACGGTGTCGCGATCGGCGCCCTCGACGTCGGCGACGCTCATGGTGCCGGTGGTCACGGTTCCGGTCTTGTCCAACACGACGGTGTCGATGCCGGTGACGGTCTCGAGCACCTGGGGCTCCTTGATGAGCACGCCGAGCTGCGCGCCGCGGCCGGTGCCGACCAGGATCGCCGTCGGTGTGGCCAGACCCAGCGCGCACGGGCAGGCGATGATCAGCACCGCCACCGCGGCGGTGAACGCGGCGGTGACGGACCCTCCGGCCAACAGCCATGCCGCCAGCGTGAGTGCGGCGATGCCCAGCACCACCGGCACGAACACCGCCGACACCCGGTCGGCCAGTCGTTGTATCGAGGCCTTGCCGCTTTGCGCGTCGGCAACCATCCCGGCCATCCGGGACAGCTGGGTGTCGGCGCCAACACGGCTGGCGCGCACCAGGATCCGGCCGTAGGTGTTGACTGCGCCGCCGAGCACCTCGTCGCCGGAACGGACGTCGACGGGCACCGACTCCCCCGTCATCGCCGAGGTGTCCAGCGCCGAGGCGCCGTCGACGACGACACCGTCGGTGGCCACCCGCTCGCCCGGGCGCACCACGATCACGTCGCCCACCCGCAGCTCCTCGGCGGGAATCCGGACCTCGGCGTCGTCGCGGATGACGACGGCGTCCTTGGCACCCAGCGACAGCAGCGCGCGTAGCGCCGCGCCCGCCGCGCGCTTGGCCTTGGCCTCCGCGTAGCGGCCGGCGAGCAGGAAGACCGTGACGGCCGCCGCCACCTCGAAGTAGACGTGACCGGCTCCGGTGCCGGATGTCGCCGGCCCAGCGGCTCCGGTGCCGGATGTCGCCGGCCAAGCGGCTCCGGTGCCGGATGTCGCCGGCCCAGCGGCTCCGGTGATGACCGCGACCACCGACCACAGATAGGCGGCCAGCGTGCCGATCGACACCAGGGTGTCCATGGTCGACGAGCCGTGCCGCGCGCTGTTGAGGGCGGCTTTGTGGAACGGGTAGCCGCCCCAGAACACGATCGGGGTGGCCAGGGCCAGCACCAGCCACTGCCAGCCCGGGAACTGCCACGGCATCACCATCGACAGCAGCACTACGGGGACCGCGAGCACGGCCGATGCGATCAGCCGGGGACGCAGCTGCTCGGCGGGGAGGTCGTGGTTCATGTGGTCGTGGCCCATGGGGGCGGAATGGTCGATCACCGAGGCGTGGTATCCGGTGTGCTCGACGGCGTCGATCAGGTCGTGGTCCGAGACCTGCGGGCCGTGTTCGACGTGGGCGCGCTCGACGGCGAAGTTCACCGTCGCCTGCACACCGTCGAGGTCGTTGAGGCTGCGCTCGATCTTGGCAGCGCAGGAAGCGCAGCTCATGCCCTTCAGCTGCAGATCGGTCGTCGTCATAACCTGAACTATACCCCTAGGGGGTATATCGTCAAGGGACTGTGAAGGAGGACACTGGGGACATGACGCTTACCCATGAGCAGCGGGTCGCCCCGGCCGAGCGCATCGCGGTGCGCTGCGTGGACTCCGACGTCCATCCGGTACCGCGCCGCGGGGTTCTGCTGGAGTACATCCCCGAGCCGTGGCGCAGCAAGTATTTCCTGTCCCACCCGGTCGGCGAGAAGATCTACTACGACGCCCCCGACTACGCTCACGCCTACGCCATGCGGGTGGACACCTTTCCCGCCGACGGGGAGTTCGCCGGCAGCGACCCGGACCTGATGTTTCGCCAGCTGATCATGGCTGCCGGCGCCGACATCGCGATCCTCGAGCCGCTGGCCGCCGGCGCCCGGCTGCCGGAGGCCGCGCAGGCTTCCGCGATCGCCACCAACCTCTGGATCGACAAGCACTGGCTGGACAGCAAGAACAACTGGCACCAACGCTGGCGTGGCTCGATCTCGGTCGCCATCGAGGATCCGCAGGGCGCGGCGCGCGAGATCGAGAAGTGGGCCGACCACCCCTACATGGCGCAGATTCTGATCAAGGCCGAGCCGCGGCCGTCATGGGGTGACCCGAAATACGACCCGATCTGGCAGGCCGCCACCAAACACGACATCACCGTCAGCTGCCACCTGGCTCGCGGGCAGTACGAAACCCTGCCGATCCCGCCGGTCGGGTTCCCGAGCTACAACCACGACTTCATGGTGAGCTACTCGCTGCTGGCGGCCAACCAGGTGATGAGCCTGATCTTCGACGGGGTCTTCGACCGCTACCCCACCCTGCGAATTGTGTTCGTGGAGCATGCTTTCAACTGGATCCTGCCGCTGATGTGGCGGATGGACGCCATCTACGCCGCGCGCAAGAACTGGCTGGACATCAAGCGCAAGCCCAGCGACTACGTCAAGGACCACATCAAGTTCACCACCCAGCCGCTGGACTATCCCGAGGACAAGACCGAACTGCTGCGGGCCTTCGAGTGGATGGAATGCGAGAAGATCCTGCTGTTCTCCTCCGACTACCCGCACTGGACCTTCGACGACCCACGCTGGCTGGTCAAGCACCTGCCCGAGCACGCCCGCGAAGCGGTCATGTTCCGCAACGGCATCCAGACCTACAAACTGCCGACTACGGTGCCGGTGCTGGAGGGACAGACCCGGGTGTTCTAGCCCGTCGGACCCGGATCAACCCGGCCACGCCCAGCACGATGAGCACACCGGCGACGGTGGCCAGCAGCATGGTCAGCAGCATCATCGGCGGGCTGTAGACCACCGAGGTGGTGGCGGGCTGGCCATCGGCGATGGGCGAGACACCGACGATGCTGCGCACCTGCAGCCAGCTGAGAACCGCGCCGATCAGGGCGAGGGTCGCCAGGACGAGTTGCACGATGTGCCTCACGGGGCGCCGCGCTCCTCGACCACCCGGGTCAGCGCCTCGCGCAGCTGGCGATGCTTACGCGCCCAAGCCTGCGCGGTGCGGTCCCCGGTGAGCTTGATACCGACACCCTTGCGGCCGCGGGGAATGCCGCTCAGCTCGCCAAGAGCCCGCGAGGTCTGCCACTTCTCCAGCAGCTCACCGGATTTCATCCCAGATTTCACCGTGTGCTCGGCTTCGGGGTAGACCGTGACGATGGTCCGGACCGGGATGACCTCGGTACCCTGCCGCAGCGACTCCTCGGTGAGCACGACGGTGGTGTGGATGCGGGCGGCGTGGACCTGAAGCCACAGGAAGCCGGTCACCAGGACCAGGAAGATCATCGGCACTAACAGCTGAATACCCGCCCCGCTCTTGAGTTGGATGAGCAGCATCGTGACCCCCGCGACGGGACCGGCGAGCAGCCAGTACCAGCTGGCGCCCTGCTCGTAGAACAGCGGCTCCTGCTCGACGAGCTGCTCCTCAGACATCGGGGTTCGGGTCCGGTTCAGATTTGAACCATTCAGCCACGGGGGGGCGGCTCAACAGCAGCGTGCCGACGATGATCGGCACCAGGCTGAACAGGGCGACCAGCCCGATGTTGACGAAGACCTGCATGATCGCGACCAGCACGATGGTCACCAGACCCAGGCCGAGCGTCGCGCGGCGGTACCGTGCGTCCCCGCTGCGGGTGCGGCCGGCGAGAAATGCCAGCGCGAGTCCAGTCACGACACAGAGCACGCCCGCGCCGCGGCGGAACAGCAGTAGCTGGTGTACCGCCTGGTCGGAATAGCTGGACGGCAGCGCCTGCCGAAGAACGTCGTAGCCGAGGGTGATCGCCAACAGGCCACCCGCCATCAGCATCACGGCACCGACCACAAGGAGCCAGAAGGCGATGGTCAGAGAGCGGGGTCTGGGTTGTGTTGGCGTCATCGTCGGGCAGCTTAGTCGCCGACGATGCGGGCCGGTCGTCGGCCCGAGAAGGAGGCGGCGATCGCGCCTGAGTGGGTCACTTGGCGAAGAACCCGTGCGCGTCCTGGCGGTGCAGCAGATAGATGCCGCCCACGATCAGCACCGAGCCGATGATTCCGGTGACCGCGAAGGTCACCGCCGTCACCGGCTCGCGCGGCACGGAGAACAGGCTTGCCGCGGTGTAGATGACGGTGGCCACGCCGCCCGCAGTCAGCAGGGTGCGCGTCCAGCGGTAGCCCGAGCGCATCAGCAGCAGGAACGTCAGGACCACCGCACCCAGGGTGAGTGCGAAGAGTGTCGTGACGGCGATGCCGAAGGTCGTGGCGCGCTGGACGGTGAACGCGTCGACCAGATAGCCGGTCAGCAGCAGTGGCAGCGCGATCAGCCACAGCCAGAACCCGGTGTCGACGTCGGCCGGGCGCGTCGGCGTACCCGTCGGCTGCTGATGGGTCACGCCAGCCAGCCCGCGACGTCGGCCGCCCAATACGTCAGGACGATGTCGGCACCCGCGCGCCGGATGCTGGTCAGCGACTCGAGCGCGGCGGCACGGCCGTCGATCCAGCCGTTGGCCGCGGCGGCGCTGATCATCGCGTACTCGCCGGACACCTGGTAGGCGGCCACCGGTACCGGTGAGACGTCGGCGGCCGCCCGCACGATGTCGAGGTAAGCCATCGCGGGCTTGACCATCACGATGTCGGCGCCCTCGTCGATGTCGAGTTCGATCTCCCGCAACGCCTCTCGCGCATTCCCGCTGTCCTGCTGGTAGGTACGACGGTCGCCCTGCAGGCTGGAGGCGACGGCCTCGCGGAAGGGGCCGTAGAACGCCGAGGCGAACTTGGCGGCGTAGGCCAGGATCACCACGTCGGTGAAGCCGGCGGCGTCCAGGCCGTCCCGGATGGCCGCAACCTGACCATCCATCATGCCGCTCGGACCCACCACATGGGCACCCGACTCCGCTTGCGCGACAGCAAGTTTCACGTACTGGGCGTTGGTGGCGTCGTTATCCACTCTGCCCACCCGGTCCAAAATGCCGCAGTGGCCGTGATCGGTGAACTCGTCGAGGCAGGTGTCGGCCATCAGCACGGTGTCGTCGCCGAGATCCTTGGCCAGATCGCGCAGGGCGACGTTGAGGATCCCGTCGGGGTCCACACCGCACGATCCGAGAGCGTCCTTGTCCTCGTCGCGGGGCACACCGAAGAGCATCAACCCGCCGACACCGGCTTCGACGGCCTCGGCGGCAGCGCGGCGCAGCGAGTCACGGGTGTGCTGATAGACACCGGGCATGGAAGTTATGCCGCGAGCGTCCGATATGCCGTCGGCGACGAACATCGGCAGCACCAGATGCCGTGGCTCCAGCGAGGTTTGGGCGACCAGGCGGCGCAGTGCCGGCGTCGAGCGCAACCGGCGTGGGCGGTGCCTTGGAAAGGTCATGTGACGACTTCCGCTTAGCGGCGGCGGCTCTTCTTGCGCGGCGGGGGAAGCGCACCCTCGGCACGTAACCGGGCGGCGTGCTCGGCCAGCGCGTCGACCAACGGGCCCACCGCGGCGGTCTCCGGCTGAACGTCGACCCGCAGCCCGAACTCGGCTGCCGTCTCGGCGGTCTTAGGGCCGATGCAGGCCACGATGGTGCCTTTACAGGAAAGGACGGATGGATTCACTGGCTGCCTAGCATCGGAGCCAAGTGGACCGTGACCCGTGATCTGCGGGGGGTGCCCGGACAGAGTTTTCACGAGTGGTGGGCGACGCGAAAAAAGGAGGGCCTGTGAGCGCACAAAAGACTTCCCGCGCGGCGATCTTGGGGCGCATCCGGGCAGCCGGTTGCAGCGCCTCTACAATCTTGCCCCACGAGTACATCTGCCGTGGAACTCGCGATCCCGATGCGCGGTTGAAACTGATGCGCGAACGACTGGAAGAGTACGGCACAAGGGTTGTCGAGTCCACACCGGAGCGCCTGGCTGCCTGCATCTCCGGCGAGATTGCCGCTGGAGGACGGCGCAAATTAGTTGCGCCGAGCGGATTGCCATCCAATTGGCTAACGGCAGACGCTGAGTGGACCGTAGATCGCGGATTGGAGATAGCGGAGATCGAGAAGATGGATGGGGCGATGACAACTGCCTTCTGCGGCATCGCCGATTCGGGAACCATCGTGCTGCACCACTCCGCCCGTGAGGGCCGGCGAGTGCTCACGTTGCTGCCGGACTGGCACCTGTGCGTTATATATGCCAGCCAGGTAGTGGAGACGCTGCCCGAGTATTTCTCTCGCTGCCCTCGGCCTCCCGCATTGGCGACGTATATCTCAGGCCCTAGCGCCACCGCGGACATTGAAATGACGCGCATCAAAGGCGTCCATGGACCCCGGTTCCTGACCGTGATTCTAGTGCGCGACGAGAAATGAGAGCATGCCGAAAGCGTTCGCACTGCGAGTAGGTGGACGCTTTTTGCGTTGAACTTAGATGGAGATCGATTTTTTACGTATGCAATGCCCTGCACGAATTGCCATCGATTTAGGCGCCGAGAGTTGCCGCGTTTCGCTGCTCCGCTGGGATGGCGCAAAACCCGCGATCGATGTGGTCCATCGCATTCCCAACGGCCCGGTCCATCGGGCTGGCGCGCTGCATTGGCCCCTTGAAATCATTCGAGCGGGCATCGAAGAGGGCCTCCGCAAGGCGGCGCAGGCCGCGCCCGAAGGCATCGCTTCCATCGCCGTTGACGGCTGGGCGGTGGATTACGTTCGTCTGGACAAGGATGGCCGTCCGCTTGGCCATCCCTTCTGCTATCGGGATGAGCGCACCATCGCCGCTAAGGATGCCGCGGATTTGGTTGTCGCGCCGCACGAGCTCTTCCGGCAAACCGGGGCGCAACCTTTGCGCATCAATACGCTCTACCAGTTGCTGGCCGACTCGGATGCCAGCCTCGATGCCAACGCGCCCTGGGTCTGCCTGCCGGAGTATGTGTTGCACTGGCTGGGTGG
>CAVQTS010000022.1:0-37173 GCA_963716465.1 uncultured Actinomycetota bacterium | reverse complement strand
CTCTTGAACGTCGACGTGGTCTCCAGTGACTCCACCACCCGCACGAACAGCGGTGCGGCGTAGCTGGGCAGGTTGGCGTAGGCCGTCTCGGCGAGCGCCTTGCCGTCGAACTCGACGCCGTCGCGCAGCTTGACCGCCGCATCCCGGCCCGGCCGCCGGTGTCGGGCACCTCGACGCCGAAGACCGTCGACTCCTTGATGTTCTTGTCCTCGGCCAGCGCGGCCTCGACCTGGGTGGTGGCGATGTTCTCGCCCTTCCACCGGAACGTGTCGCCGAGCCGGTCGGAGAACGCCGCATGACCCATGCCCTGCGGGCTCATCACGTCGCCGGTGTTGAACCACACGTCGCCCTCTTTGAAGGCGTTGCGCACCAACTTCTTCTCGCTGGCTTCCTTGTCGGTGTAGCCGTCGAACGGTGACAGTCTGCTCACCGGGCTGATCAGCAGGCCCGGCTGACCGGACGGCACCTTGCGCACCCGGCCGTTCTCGTCGCGCACCGGCTCGCCGGTCTCCGGGTCGTACTCGACGTAGGCCAGCGGCAGCGGGCTGATGCCGGTCGTCCTGGGAATGTTGAAGACGTTGATGAACGCGGTATTGCCCTCGCTGGCGGCGTAGAACTCGGCCACCCGGCCGATGCCGAAGCGACGGGTGAACTCGTCCCAGATCTCCGGTCGCAGCCCGTTGCCGGCGATCACCCGGACCTTGTGGGCGCGGTCGGTGTCCTTGGGCGGCTGGTTGAGCAGATAGCGGCACACCTCGCCGATGTAGATGAAGGCGGTGGCCTCCATCTGGATCACCTCGTCCCAGAACTTCGACGCCGAGAACGACTTGCCGAGCGCGAGTGTGCCACCGGCGTTGATCACCGACGAGACCGCGACCGTCAGCGCGTTGTTGTGGTAGAGCGGCAGCGGGCAATACAGGGTGTCGTTACCCTTCAGCCGCAAGCCAAGTCCGCCGAAGGCGCCCAGCGCCCGCAGCCAGCGGTGGTGGGTCATGACACTGGCCTTCGGATGGCCGGTGGTGCCCGAGGTGAAGATGTAGAACGCGGTGTCGCGGGCCTGCACCTCCGACGCCGACTTCGGGTTGTCGGCGGGCTTGCCGACGGCGTCGCGCTCCATGTCCTCGAGGGTCATCAGGCTCGGGCCCGATGTCGCCGACCCAGCGGCTCCGGCCACCTGGGCGCCGCACTCGGTGATCGGGTCGACGAGATCGGACTCGGCGACCAGGACCTTGGCGTCGAGCAGACCGATGCTGTGCGACAACACATCTCCGCGCTGGTGGTAGTTGAGCATGCCGGCGACCGCCCCGCACTTGACGGCGGCGAGCATCATCAGCACGGCGTTGGGCGAGTTGCGCAGCATGATGCCGACCACGTCGCCGCGCCGAACGCCCTTGTCCGCCAACACCGCCGCGTAGCGGTTGGCCGTCTCGTTGGCTTCGCGGTAGGTGACCTTCTGGTCGCCGAACCGGATGAAGACCCGGTCGCGGTAGCGCGCGGCCCGGTCCTGGAACACCTTGCCGATCGAGGTCTTGGTGGTCGGCAGCGCCAGGAAACCGGTCAGCGCGCCGCGCACGATCACCGGCGCGTCCATCACCACCGAGGGCAGCCGTGCCGCCAGGTCGAGCAGACCGACCGAATGCCGGGCGCCCTGCGAACCCCGGTCGTCACTGGCCATCGGCGCTACCTCTCGTCTTCGGGATGGGACAGGCCAGCCTAACCGGGGGCCGCGCAGAACTGGATCGCCGTTTCGACGTCGTCGGCGACCACCAGCCGGTCCAGGGCGGCCGATGCGACGTAGCCCGTGTCGACCAGAGAGGCGAGCCAGGTGCGCAGTCCGTCATAGTGGCCGGCGGGGTCGAGCAGCACCACCGGCTTGTCATGCATACCCAGGTACCCCGAGGTCCAGGTTTCGAAAAGTTCTTCCAGCGTGCCGATTCCGCCGGGAAGCGCCAGGAATGCGTCGCTGCGCTCTTCCATGATCTGCTTGCGCTGCCGCATGGTGTCGGTGACGATCAGCTCGTCGGCGTCGACGTCGGCCAGCTCACGATGCACCAGCGCCTTGGGGATGACGCCCACCGTGTGGCCGCCGCGGGCGCGCGCTCCACCGGCCACCGCTCCCATCGCCGAGACGTTGCCGCCCCCGGACACCAGCGTCCACCCGCGGTCGGCGATCGCCTCGCCGACGCGGCGAGCCAGGTCGAGCAGTTCGGGATGCCGCGGGCTCGATGCGCAGTAGACGCACACCGCCCACTCGTCGCGGGGATCTGGTTGTGGCTGCACTCAGAGAAACCTAGCGCAGCCGATTTGCCGCTATTGCCCTGCCGGTGCGGGCGGGGGAAATAAAGTCCGGGCTATGCCGATTCGGTGGCCAACGGTGCCGCGCCAGCCGTCCGTGGACCGCGCGATCGAAGAACTCGACGGACACGGCGGGGTCGCTCTGCTCGGCGCGGACGGCGTCGGCAAGACGACATTGGCTCGGCAGATCGCCGAGCGGCTCGGCGAGAAGAGCCCGGTGCGGGTGGTCGGTACCGCCACGCGGGCCTGCGTGCCGTTCGGGGCGTTCGGCTCGCTGGTGCAGATCGCCGACGTGGGCAAGCCCGCGGCCCTGATCCGATCGGCGTTGGATTCCCTTCTGGCCCAAGCAGACAACGCTGTGATCGTCGTTGACGATGCCCATCTGCTCGACCCGCTGTCGGCCACTCTGGTCTACCAGTTGGCCCAGCAGTCCGGCGTGCGGCTCATCGTGACCGCACGCTCGACGTCACCGCTGCCCGGGGCAGTGGCGGCGCTGTGGGAGGACGGGCTTGTCGGCCGGATGGACGTGGAACCGATGAGTGGGGAGGACACCGCCGCCGTTCTGGCCGCCCTGCCCGAACCGATCACCGACGTCCAGTTGTACCGGCGCAGCGCCGGCAATCCGCTGCATCTGCGGCTGCTGGTCGAATCGGCCGGCTCGTCTGACCGCTCGTTGACGACGTTGCTCGACGACCGGCTGGGCGGCCTGGCGGCACCGGTGCGCGAGGTGCTGGGCTACCTGGCCGTGCAGGAGCCGTTGTCGCGGACCGACCTGTCGGCTCTGACCAGCGAGGCGGCCGTCGAGCAGGCCGAGGCGGCCGGCGTTGTTCAGGAGCTGGGCGCCGAGGTCTACGGCGGCCACCCGCTGCTGGTGGAGCGGGTGGTGGTGGCCACCGACCCCACCGACGGGCGTCGGCGGCGCACCGAAATCGCCAACCTGCTGGCCGCCCGTCCGGCCCGCCATCTCGGCGACCGGCTGGGCCGGGCACTGCTGGCCCTGGACAGCGACGCGCCGGATTCCGTCGACGACGTGGTGGCGGCCGCCCAGGAGGCTCTGCGGCTGGGCGATCTGGTGCTGAGTGAACGGCTGGCGTCCTCGGCGCTGCAGCGCACCGAGCGTTTCGACGCGCGGCTGGCGCTGAGTTACGCGCTGGCCTGGCAGGGCCGCGGCCGGGAGGCCGACTCGGTGCTGGCCGCCGTCGATGCCGGCGCGCTGTCCGAGGATCAGGTGATGGCGTGGGCGCTGCCGCGGGCGGCCAACCAGTTCTGGATGCTCTCGGAGCCCGAGCGCGCTACCGCATTCCTGCAGAACACCCGCAAGCGAGTGAGTACGACCGCGGCCCGACTGACCCTGGACGCCCTGTCGGCCACCTTCGCGATGAACGCGGGCAACGTCGCCCGGGCGGTCGAGATCGCCACCGAGGTGCTGGCCGCCCCCGAAGCCGAGGACATGGCGGTGGCCTGGGCGGCCAGCGCGGCGGCGCTGTCCTCGGCGCGGATGGGGCGGTTCGACGAGGTCGAGCCGCTGGCGGACCGGGCGGTCGGCGCCGAGCACCCGGGTCTGCTGCGGTTCACCGTCGGGCTGGCGCAGACCACGACGCTGCTGATGTCGGGACAGGCCGATGCGGCCGAGCAGGTCGCGCGGCAGTTCACCGACTTCGCCGAGCTGGCCCAGCCGGGCCGCGCGATCGGCGAGGTGTTGCTGGCCGGGGTGCTGCTGGCCAAGGGTCATCCGGGCGCGGCCGCCCAGTTGCTGGGTCCGGCGGCGGCGACGCTGGAGCTGACCGGCTATTCGTGGGGGCCGCTGTCGCTGATGTATCTGGCGACCGCGCTCTCGCAGCAGGGCAAGATCGCCGAGGCGTCAATGACGTTGAGCCGTGCGGAGTCTCGGCACGGGACCAAGTCGGCGTTGTTCACCCCCGAACTCGGAGTGGCCCGGGCGTGGCGGCTGGCCATGCTGGGCGACGAGCACGGCGCCGTGGCGGCGGCGCGGGATGCGGCGCGGGCGGCCGAACGCAGCGGTCAGGCGGCGGTGGCGGCGTGGGCCTGGCATCAGGCCTCGAGACTGGGCGACCCGCGGGCGGCCGACCCGCTGGCCAAGCTGGCGCAAAGCGTGGACTGTGCGTTCATCCGGACGGCGATCCAGGACGCTCAGGCCGTCAAGTAGCGCCGCAGCGTCTGCGTGACCGCGGCGATCTGCGCGACCGACACCCGTTCGTCGCGGCGGTGCGCCAGGTTGGGGTCACCGGGCCCGTAGTTCACCGCCGGGATGCCCAGCGCGGCGAACCGCGCCACGTCGGTCCAGCCGTACTTGGCGCGCACCATCCCGTCGGCCGCCTTCACCAGGGCCGCGGCGGCCGGATGGTGCAGGCCCGGCAGTGCACCTGCGGCCACGTCGGTCTGCTCCACCGTGACGTCCAACCCGCCGAACACCTCGCGGACGTGGGCCAGCGCCGCCTGTGGCGAGCGGTCGGGAGCGAAGCGGAAGTTGACCGTGAGCGAGGCCGCGTCCGGTATGACGTTGCCGGCCACTCCCCCGTCGATCCGGACCGCGGAGAGCCCCTCGCGGTAGGTGCACCCGTCGATGTCGACGATGCGGGCGTCATAGTCGGCCAGCCGGTCCAGGGCCGCGCCGAGCTTGTGAATCGCGTTGTCGCCCAACCACGATCGCGCCGAGTGGGCGCGGGTTCCGGTCGCTGAGATGACCGCGCGCATGGTGCCCTGACAGCCGGCTTCGATGTAGCCGCCGGACGGTTCGCCCAGAATCGCCACGTCGGCGGCCAGCCACTCCGGGAGTTCGCGCTCGATGCGGCCCAGACCGTTGGCGGCGGCCTCGATCTCCTCGCAGTCGTACATGATCAGCGTGATGTCGTGGACCGGCTCGCTGACCGTGGCGGCCAGGTGCAGGAACACCGCGTCGCCGGACTTCATGTCCGAGGTGCCGCAACCGAACAGGTGGTCGCCTTCGCGGCGTGAGGGCACGTTGTCGGCGATCGGCACGGTGTCGAGGTGACCGGCCAGGACCACCCGCGACGGCAGGCCCAAGTGGGTGCGGGCCAGCACCGCGTCACCGTTGCGAATGATCTCGAATGCGGAGGTCTGCTCGCGCAGCGCCATCTCGACCTCGTCGGCGATACGGCCCTCGTTGCGCGACTCGCTGGGAATGTCGACCAGCGCAGCGGTCAGCGCGATCGGGTCCGCGCGTAAGTCCAGCACAACTGACCAGGTTAGCGGGCCGCCGTCATGGACTAACCTCTAGCACCGTGACTTCTGCTGCGGGCTTCGGCTTGGCCACCGTTACCGACGACGGCACCGTCCTGGACACCTGGTTCCCGGATCCCGAACTGGGCGCCTATAGCCCGTCGGGCACCACCCGGCTGTCGGCCGACGACGCCCCCGACGAGTTCGCGGCGCTGGCCGGCCCGGACCCCGACCGCGGGGTCGAGGTGGTGGCGGTGCGCACCGTGATCGCCGCGCTGGAGGACAAGCCGGCCGACACCTACGACGCCTACCTGCGGCTGCACCTGATCTCGCACCGGCTCGTCGAGCCGCACGGGTGCAACCTCGACGGCATCTTCGGCGCGCTGACCAACGTGGTGTGGACCAACTACGGGCCGTGCCCGATCGAAGGCTTCGAGGAGGTGCGGCTGCGGCTGCGCCGCCGCGGGCCGGTGACCGTGTTCGGGGTGGACAAGTTCCCGCGGCTGGTCGACTACGTGGTGCCCACCGGGGTACGCATCGCCGACGCCGACCGGGTACGCCTGGGCGCACACCTGGCGCCGGGCACCACCGTGATGCACGAAGGTTTTGTGAACTTCAACGCGGGCACGCTGGGCGCATCGATGGTCGAAGGCCGGATCTCGGCCGGTGTGGTGGTCGGCGACGGCTCCGACATCGGCGGCGGCGCGTCGATCATGGGCACGCTGTCCGGCGGCGGCACCGAGGTGATCTCGGTGGGCAAGCGCTGCCTGCTGGGTGCGAACTCGGGCCTGGGCATCTCGCTGGGCGACGACTGCATCGTGGAGGCCGGTCTGTATGTCACGGCGGGCACCAAGGTCAGCACTCCCGACGGCACGACGATCAAGGCGCGCGAGTTGTCAGGCGCGAACAACCTTCTGTTCCGGCGCAATTCGGTGACCGGCGCGGTCGAGGTGGTGGGCCGCGACGGCAAGGGCATCGCGCTGAACGAGGCGTTGCACGCCAACTAACCTGCGCCGAGTGCGCGGTTCGATATGCGACACGCCGCGGCCGGCGGACGAGGCATCACACTCGCGGTGGGCGACCTATCAGGGAACGGGCCAGTCCCACACCGACATGTCGCCGGGGGGATAGTTCATGCAGACGTCGGTGGCGTTGGCCACCACGCCCTTGTTGTTGAAGAACAGCTTCGCCCAGTTGCCCCAGTGGGTGGCCACCTGCTCGTAGTAGATGTTGGTGGCGGTGTCCTCGGAGTACTGGCGGCGTGCGGTCGGGTCGAGCGAGAAGAACCAGTGGATCCGGTCCTCGGCCATCTGCTGGATGTCGGCCGGCCGGTTGCTGCGGTCGATCATGTACCGCTCGAAGTAGACCGGGCTGGTGTCCCGCGCCGCGGCCATGTACTGCTCGGCGTCGCAGGTGGTGATGATCATCCGGTGCGGGATCGGGTAGTCGTCGCTGGCGTCGGCACGGGCCGGACCGGCCGCGCCGAGACATGCGGCCGTCGCGGCCAGCAGGGTGAGAGCCGCGTGCGTCGCGCGAGCCGCGAGTCCAGTCATCATCTCTCCTGCGTCATCGATTGCCAGGCAGTTGAAAGTTTAGCCTTGCTCACTATATCGCCAATGGCAACCCATACAACCTATACAAACCGTCAGCCGCCGTTGGTGACGGGGTTGGACGTCAGCGTGATGAATTGGCCGTTGATCCACACGCCCCAGCGGCCGCCCCACATCGAGGTCCACACCACCGGCTGCCCGTCCCATACCGGGGCCGGCTTCGCCGGAGCCCAGGCAGGCGGCTGTTCGCCCAGGGCAGGCGGGGGTGGTGGTACCGGATCGGCACCGGCCGGAGCGGCACCGAAACCGAGGAGCCCACCCGCGACCACGAGGGCGGACAGCGTGCGACTGATGAAGGTCATGACCTCATTCCATAACCAGCACTACCGATAGTCAAACGCTCGCTACTCGGCGGCCAAGATGCAGAACTCGTTGCCCTCCGGGTCGGCCAGCACCACCCAGGTCTGATCGCCCTGGCCGATGTCGACGTGGCGCGCCCCGAGCGCAAGCATCCGGTCGACCTCGGCCTGCTGGTCGTCGGGGGTGAAGTCGAAATGGATGCGGTTCTTGACCACCTTGTCGTCGGGCACGGCCAGGAACAGCCAGTCCGGCCCGGACCCGGCGGGCGGGCGCAGGATCACGTCGCCGTCCTCGGTCGGCGCGGCCGGCCAGCCCAGCACGCTCGACCACCAGCCCGCCAGCGCGTCGATGTCGTGGGCGTCGACGCAGATCTCGCTGAACCTCAGCCCCATGTCATCAACTCCTTCTTGACCACCTTGCCCATGGCGTTGCGGGGCAGCGCATCCACCAGCCGCACCTCGCGCGGTCGTTTGTGGGCCGAAAGTTGTTCGGCGACAAACGAAATCAGGTCATCCGGCTCGGCATCACCGACCACGAACGCGACGATGCGCTGCCCGAGATCCTCGTCGGGAAGTCCGACGACGGCGGCCTCGACAACCCCGGGATGGCCAAGCAGCACCGTCTCCACCTCGCCGGCGCCGATCCGATAGCCGCCGGACTTGATCAGGTCCACCGACTCGCGTCCGACGATGCGGTGCATGCCGCCGTCGTCGATGACGGCGGCATCGCCGGTGCGGTACCAGCCGTCGGCCTCGAACGCCTCGGCGGAGGCGTCGGGCCGGTTGAGGTATCCGTCGAACAACGTGGGCGTGCGGACCTGGAGGCTGCCGATCGTCTCCCCGTCGTGCGGGGCCGCCGAACCGTCCTCGTGGCGCAGCCGGGTCTGGACGCCGTCCAGCGGCAGCCCGACCCAGCCGGGA
Organism: uncultured Actinomycetota bacterium; assembly: GCA_963716465.1. Taxonomy (GTDB): domain Bacteria; phylum Actinomycetota; class Actinomycetes; order Mycobacteriales; family Mycobacteriaceae; genus Mycobacterium. The sequence goes on along the minus strand of CAVQTS010000022.1, from coordinate 28,847 downwards.
CGACGTTCGCCGTCGGCCCTGGTGCTGATGGTGATCAGCGACTCGGTGCTGCCATACCGTTCGACCGGTGCGTGCCCGGTCAGTTCGGCCAGCCGGTCGAAAACCGGCACCGGCAACGCGGCGCTGCCCGACACCAGCAGCCGCGCCGAGGACAGCGCCGACGCGGCTTGCACGTCGGCAACCACCCGCGACCACACCGTCGGCACCCCGAAGTAGAGCGTGCCTGCAGTAGCGGCGTAAGCCTCGGGCGTCGGCTTTCCGGTGTGCACGAAGCGGTTTCCCACCCGCAGGGATCCGAGCAGACCCAGCACCAGGCCGTGGACGTGGAACAGCGGCAGCCCGTGCACCAGGGTGTCCTCGGCGCTCCACTGCCAGGCCGCAGCCAAGGCGTCGATGTCGGCGGCGATGGCGCGGCGGCTGATCAGCACGCCCTTGGGCAGTCCGGTGGTGCCGGAGGTGTACATCACCATCGCGGTGCTATCCGGCGACGGCTCGGCATAGCGGTGCCACGAGCGAGCGTGCAGGCGCACGGGAACGTGCGGCAGCCCGCCCGCCTCGTCGGGCAGCTCCCCCAGCCACGCCTGGGCCCCGGAGTCGGTGAGCATGTGCGCCCGCTCGGCCACGCCGACGTCGGCAGGGACCGGCACGAAGGGCACGCCGGCGATCAGGCAGCCGGTGACGGCGAGGACGGTGGCCGCCGACGGCGTGGCCAGGATCGCGATCCGCTGCGCCCCGCCGACCCGCTCGGCCACCGAGGTCGCCGCGCCCACGAGATCACTGCGCGAGAGCACCGCGCCGCCGATGCGCACGGCGTCGCCGACGTCGGCTTCAGCGGCGACGGCAGCCGGATTGAGCGAGGCCAGCAGCACGTCCGCGAGGCTACCCCGATACTGGCCCTGTGCAGCCCATCACCACGATCTCCTCCCGCGAGGTCTACCGCAACGCCTGGATGACCGTGCGCGAGGACGTCATTGGCCGCCCGGACGGCTCGACCGGCATCTACGGCGTGATCGACAAGCCGGCCTACGCCCTGATCATCGCCGCCGACGGCGATCGGGTCGCCCTGGTCGAGCAGTTCCGCTACCCGCTCGGTGCGCGCCGCTGGGAATTCCCGCAGGGCACGGCGCCGGGGCGGGCCGACCTCGAGCCGACGGAACTCGCGATCCGCGAGCTTGGTGAGGAGACGGGTCTGCGGGCCGGCTCGATGGTGGTGCTCGGCAGTCTCGACGTCGCTGCGGGCATGAGCAGTCAGCGCGGCTGGGTGTTCCTGGCCACCGACATCAGCGAGGGCGAGCCGGACCGCGAGCACGAGGAGCAGGACATGCACTTCGAGTGGTTCTCCCGGGCCCGGGTGGAGCAGATGATCCTGGCCGGCGAGATCACCGATGCGCAGTCGGTCGCCGCCTACGCACAGTTGTTGCTCACCGAGCGGAACGGCTGAGGCGATAACGGTCCGGTCAGGGTTGCGTCACGATCGCGCGTGACACCCTTGGCGCGGAGACGGTTCGGAGTCGGCGGGCGGTTAGCTTGATTGTCGGCACAACCGCGACGTTAGAGGGGTCATGAGGTCCGCCCACCGCAGTATGGGTGTCACGCTTTCGGTCGTGGCGACGATCTGCGCCGCGGGTGTGGTCAGCCCCGCGTCGGCGCACGCCGCGCCGCAGCCCTGGACCGGTCGCTACCAGATGGTGACGTATGCATCGCAGAAGGCGGGCACCAGTCCGGCGAACCGCCAGGGGGAGAACGACTTCGACGCGACCTTCACCCTGTCCACCGCCTGCTCGACCACCGCGTGCGTGGCCACCGTCACCGACGGACCGGCGCCCACCAACCCGACCGTCCCCCAACCCACCCGCTACGGGTGGAACGGCTCGGAGTGGGCGACGACCTATGACTGGCTGTGGGACTGCTTACTCGGCGACGGCTCCCAGAAGCAGTGGAGCCCCGCGACGTCGTGGACGTTCTACGCGCCGCAGCCCGACGGGTCGCTGCGCGGTACCTGGCACACCGACATCTCGGATGGCCCGTGCCGCGGCAGCGTCGTCATGCCGGTCGCGGCGTTCCCGGCTTGACGATGCCCGACAACCGCGATCATGCGATGGATCTTTACCGTGTGGTCGCGCTGCTGCTCATCGTCGTCGGTCACTGGGTGGCCGCCTGCCTGACGTTCAGCGACGGCGCCTTCTGGCGGGAGAATCCGCTGGTCGACCTGCCGTGGACGCGGTGGCTGACGTGGATGTTCCAGGTGGTTCCGGTGTTCTTCGTGGTGGCCGGCTACGCCAGTGCGGTCTCGTGGGGCCATCGCCGCGCCGGGGAGTCCCTTCAGGATTGGCTGCGCCGTCGGCTCGCGCGCCCAGTCGGCCCGACCGCGGTGTACATGGTGGTCGTGCTCGTCGTCGTGGCGGTGCTGTCCGCGGTCGGCGTGGCGGGCTCGGAGCTCGAGTTCGGCGCGTGGGCGGTCGCCATGCACCTGTGGTTCCTGGGCATCTACGTACTGGTGGTGGCGCTGACGCCGGTCGTGGTGGCCGCGCATCGCCGCTGGGGTCTGTGGGTGCCGCTCGCGATGGTGGTCCTGGTGGCCGCGATCGACGCGGCGACCATCGGGGCTCATCTGCCCTACGCCGGCTGGCTGAACCATCTGCTCCCGTGGGCGGTGCTCTACCAGCTCGGGATCGCCTGGCAGGACGGCATGCTGCGCGGCCGCGCAGCGCTGGCGCTGGCCGGTGTGTCGGCGGTTGCGCTGGCGCTGCTGGTCAGCGTGGGGCCCTACCCGATCAGCATGATCGGGGTCCCCGGCGCGACGGTGAACAACACCTCGCCGCCGAACCTGGCGCTGCTGGCATTGGGCTGCACACAGGCCGGTCTGGTGCTGGCGGCCGCTCCCATGGTGAACAGGGCACTGAAATCCGTTCGGCCCCAACGTATCCTCGCGATCGCCAACGACAATGTGATGGCGCTGTACCTGTGGCACATGGTGCCGGTGGTGATCGTGGCGCTCGCCGGCTATCCCACGGGTCTGCTGCCGCAGCCCGTGCTGGGGACGTCGGCGTGGTGGCTGTTCCGGCTGGAGTGGGTGGCGATCCTGGCGGTCGTCGCGCTGGTGGAGATGATGTTCCTGTATTGGGGGCGAAGGCTTTTCGCCGCACCTCTGCCGACGGTGACGATGCCCGTCCCCTCGGCGCTGAGCGCGGTGCTGCTGATCGCCGGCACGGTTGCGATTGCCGGCGCGCTCACCGAGATCGCCATTCTCGGCTTCGCCCCCGACGGCCGGTTCCCGGTCGCGACGGCGGCGTGGTTCATCGGGGGAACCGCGCTGATCGCGCTGGCGCCCTCGCTCAGAAGTACGCCGCGACACCGAGTTTGACGGCCAGGATCAGACCGGCGACGCCGATCAGGATCCGCAGCGGTGTCGCGGGGGCGTGGCGCACCACGATTGGGCCGAGCCTGGACCCGATCAGCCCGCCGGCGCCGAGCACGATCATCGCGGTCCAGTGGACCGGCGCGAAGAACACGAACAGCCCGGCGGCCACGGTGTTGGCCAGGCCGAGCAGCACGTTCTTGGCCGCGTTGGCGTGCGCCAGGCCGGCTGCCCCGGCGTTGAGCAGCAGCGCCAGGAACAACACTCCGGCCGCCGCACCGAAGTAGCCTCCGTACAGCGCTATTCCGAAGATCGCGACCGTCTCGGCGACCACCGCCCGGCGCCGGCGGACTGCTCCCGGTTGGCTGGTCTTGCGCGGCATGACGATCGCGACCGAGGCCAGGGCCAGCAGTGCCGGGACCAGTTTCTCGAAGGCACCCGCCGGCGTGGTGAGCAGCAGCAGCGCACCCACACCGCCGCCGGCGGCGGCCACCGGCGCACTGCGCGCGATCCAGCGCTCCTGCCCGGCGATCTCGGGTCGCGAACCCCACGCCGAGCCGATGCCGTTGAACACCAGGGCGACGGTGTTGGTCACGTTGGCGGCCACCGGCGGAAGGCCGATCGCAAGCAGGGCGGGATAGGTCGCCACCGACGCGAACCCGGCGATGCTGCCGGCCAGACCGCCCAGCACACCGGCGATCACCAGGGTGGCGGCATCCAGTGCGCTCAGCGCGGGTCCTTTCTTCCCTCGGGCAGGAGCGTAGCGACCCGGGGACAGATCCGGTGGGCGCCCGCCGAGGTCAGTGCCGGCGCGCCAGTGCTCTGAGGAAGAACATCAGGTTGGCCGGTCGTTCGGCAAGTCGGCGTACGAAGTAGCCGTACCACTGGGTGCCGAACGGCACGTACACCCGGACGTGGTTGCCCTCGCCGGCCAGCCTCCGCTGCTCACCGTCGCGGATGCCGTACAGCATCTGGTATTCGAATCGGTCTGTGCCGCGACCGAATTCGCGGGCCAGGCCAGGCACCGCGCCGATGATCTCCGGATCGTGCGAGGCGACCATCGGATAACCGTTGCCGCTCATCAGGATCTGCAGGCAGCGCAGGTAGGACCCGGTGACCTCGGCGGGATCGCGGTAGGCCACCGAGGCCGGCTCGTCGTAGGCGCCCTTGCACAGCCGGATCCGGGCGCCGGAGGCGGCGAATTCGGCGCAATCAGCCTCGGTGCGCTTGAGGTATGCCTGCAGAACCGTTCCCAGCCAATCGAACTCGGCGCGCAGCTCTCGCACGATCGACAGCGTCGAGTCGGTGGTGGTGTGGTCCTCGGCATCCACGGTCACCCAGGCGCCCACCTGCTGCGCGCGTTCGCAGATGGCGTGGGCGTTCTCCAGGGCGATCTTGTCGCCGTCCTTCGGCAGCGCCTGGCCCAGGGCCGAGAGCTTCAGCGAGACCTCCAGTGGCTTGACCGCCGCGCTGCTGCCGGAACCGGCACCGAGTGCGTCGAGCAGGCCCAGATAGGCCTTGACCGTCGCTTCCGCGGTGTCGGCGTCGGTGACATCCTCGCCGAGATAGTCGATGCTGACCAGCCGGTCGGTGTCGCGCAGCCCGGTCACGGCGCCCAGTGCGTCCTCGACGGTCTCGCCGGGAACGAAGCGGCGCACCACGTCACGGGCGACGGGCATCCGTTCGGCAGTGTGCCGCAACCGGTGTGAGCGGCTGGCAGCCAGGATCGCCGGCCGCGCCGCCCGAGTGAACAGTTCAGACATGTCAGTCCACCTCCATGTGCGGGTAGGTGTGGTCGGTCGGCGGGACGAAGGTCTCCTTGATGGAGCGCGCCGACGTCCAGCGCAGCAGGTTCATCGGCGAGCCGGCCTTGTCGTTGGTGCCCGAGGCGCGCGATCCGCCGAACGGCTGCTGACCGACGACCGCGCCGGTGGGCTTGTCGTTGACGTAGAAGTTGCCCGCGGCGAAGCGGAGTCGCTCGGCGGCGGTCTGGACCGCGGCCCTGTCGTCGGCGATCACCGCACCGGTCAGCGCGTAGCGGGAGCCGCCGTCGACCACTCCGAGGATGTCGTCGAACTTGTCGTCGGGGTAGACGTGCACGGCGAGGATCGGACCGAAATACTCGCATGCGAACGCCTCGTCGGCGGGGTCGTCGGACAGCAGCACGGTCGGCCGCACGAAATAGCCTTCGCTGTCGTCGTATTCGCCCCCGGCGGCGACGGTGACACCCGGTGCGCTCTTGGCCCGCTCGATGGCGTTGGCGTTCTTGGCGAAGGAGCGCGCGTCGATGACCGCGCCGCCGTAGTTCGACAGGTCGGTGACGTCGCCGTAGGTCAGCGCCTCGGTGGCGGCGAGGAAGTCGTCGCCCATGACCTGCCACACCGAGCGCGGGACGAACGCCCGCGAGGCGGCCGAGCACTTCTGGCCCTGGTAGTCGAAGGCGCCGCGAATCAGCGCGGTGCGCAGCACGTCCGGGTTGGCCGAGGTGTGCGCGACGACGAAGTCCTTGCCGCCGGTCTCGCCGACCAGTCGCGGGTAGCTGTCGTAGTCGGCGATGCGGACGCCGACCTCACGCCACAGATGCTGAAAGGTGGCCGTCGAACCGGTGAAATGGATCCCGGAGAGCCGGCGGTCGGCGAGCACGACGTCGGATACCGCGTACCCGTCACCGGCGACCAGGTTGATGACGCCCGGCGGCAGGCCGGCCGCCTCGAGGAGTTGCATGGTCAGGTACGCCGCGAAGCTCTGGGTGACCGACGGCTTCCACACCACCGTGTTGCCCATCAGCGCCGGTGCGGTGGGCAGGTTCGCGGCGATGGCGGTGAAGTTGAATGGGGTGACGGCGTAGACGAAGCCGTCCAGTGGCCGGTAGTCGCTGCGGTTCCACACACCGGGTGAGCTGATGGGCTGCTGGGCCAGGATCCCGCGGGCGAAGGCGACGTTGAACCGCCAGAAGTCGACGAGTTCGCAGGGCGCGTCGATCTCGGCCTGGTAGGCGGTCTTGGACTGGCCGAGCATGGTCGCCGCGGCGATGGTCTCGCGCCACGGCCCGGCGAGCAGATCGGCCGCGCGCAGGAACACCGCTGCGCGTTCGTCGAACGGGGTGGCGGCCCAGTCGGCCTTGGCCGCCATCGCCGCCTCGACCGCGGCGGCGGCGTCGGCGGTGGTGGCGTTGGTCAGGGTGCCCAGCTTCGCGCTGTGGCGATGGGGCTGGACCACGTCGATGGGTTCGCCGTCGCCCATCCGGTGCCGGCCGGCGATCACGTGCGGCAGGTCGATGGGGTTGGCGGACAGGTCGCGCAGGGCGGCGGCGAGCCGGGTGCGCTCCGGGGAATGGGGTGCGTACTCGTGGACCGGTTCGTTGGCCGGGGCGGGAACATCGGTGCGGGCGTCCATGACAGAAAGGATCGCCTGACCGGAGCGACAAACTGTTGGCTGATCCGACAAGACTTGGCAATGGGGCTAGTAGAATCCGACAACATGCGCGGGACGGGTGTCGGGCTGGGTCAGCTGGTGTTGGCCCTGGATGCGACGCTGGTGCGGCTCGTCCAGGCGCCGCGGGGCTTGGACGTGCCGGTGCGCTCCGCCGCGCTGATCGACTCCGACGACGTTCGCCTGGGGTTGTCGGTGAGCGCCGGATCGGCCGACGTCTTCTTCCTGCTCGGGGTCGGCGAGGCCGACGCCGCCCGCTGGATCGACCGGCAGGCCGCCGCGCACGGCGCGCCCGCCGCGATCTTCCTCAAGGAGCCCTCCGATGCTGTCGTCGCCCGGGCGGTGAGCGTGGGCACGGCCGTGGTCGCCGTCGACCCCAAAGCACGCTGGGAGCGGCTGTATCGCCTGGTCAACCATGTTTTCGAGAACCGCCGCGCTGATCCCCTGTCGGAATCCGGCACGGATCTGTTCGCGCTGGCCCAGTCGATCGCCGACCGCACGCACGGCATGGTCAGCATCGAGGACGCCCAGTCCCACGTGCTGGCCTACTCCGCGTCCAACGACGAGGCCGACGAACTGCGGCGGCTGTCGATTCTCGGCCGCGCCGGACCGGCCGAACATCTGCACTGGATCGCGCAGTGGGGCATCTTCGACATCCTGCGGGCCGGCGGCGAGGTGGTCCGGGTCGACGAGCGGCCGGCGCTTGGGCTGCGCCCACGGCTGGCGATCGGCATCCACCGCCCGGACGCCCAGCCCACCTACATGGGGACTATCTGGGTTCAGCAGGGGTCCCGGCCGCTGGCCGAGGACGCCGAGGAGGTGCTGCGCGGTGCGGCGGTGCTGGCCGCGCGGATCATGGCGCGCCTGGCGGCGCGGCCGTCGGCGCATCTGCTCGCCGTGCAGGAGGTGCTGGGGCTGGCCGACACCGACGGGGCCGACATCGCCGTGCTGGCCCGCGACCTCGGTGTGGTCGCCGACGGCCGCGCGGCCGTCATCGGGTTCGACACCCGCACCGCCCACCCTCGCCTTACCGACGTTCTGGCGTTGAGCGCCAGCGCATTTCGCCCCGACGCGCAGGTCGCCGCCAGCGGGTCGCGGGTGTACGTGCTGTTGCCGGACTCCGGACGGGCGGCTCCGCTGGTGTCATGGATCCGCGGGACGATCGCCACGCTGCGCGCCGAACTGGGCCTGCAACTGCGTGCGGTGATCGCCGCGCCGGTCGCTGGTCTGGCGGCCGCGGCAGGCGCGCGCCGGGAGATCGACCGGGTGCTCGACAGCGCAGAACGTCATCCGGTCGCCATCGGGCAGGTGACCACGCTGGCCGAGGCCCGCACCACGGTGCTGCTGGACGAGATCGTCACCCTGGTCGGCGCCGACGACCGGCTCGTCGATCCGCGGGTGCGCCGGCTGCGCGACGCCGAACCGGTGCTCGCCCAGACGCTGGAGGCCTACCTCGACTGCTTCGGTGACATCGCGGCAGCCGCGGCCGCGCTGCACGTCCACCCCAACACTGTGCGCTACCGGGTCCGCCGGATCGAGCAGGTAATGGCAACGTCGCTGGGCGATCCGGACGTCCGGTTGCTGCTTTCGCTGAGCCTGCGTGCAACCGCCTGAAACGGTCGTGAAAAACTTCTAGAACGATCTGGTAACGATGTGGCTTCTGGTGCCGATGAGGCATGTGTCAAGACTGGCTGTGAGCCCCGTCACGTGGTGTTCGTCCACGGACGGGTCCGCGGACCCGTCCGGGCAGCATCAGAAACACCGGTGAACGCGGGCCCCCCCGACTCACCGTCAACGCACTAAGGGGTCAGCATGAAAGCAATGGGTCGAGTGCTGGTGGCGTTGGTCGCCGCCATGGCGGCGTTGTTTGTCGGCAACGGCACCTCGCACGCGGGTTTGGACAATCAACTGAGTCTGGTCGACGGCGGTGGCCGGACGATGACGATCCAGCAGTGGGACACCTTCCTGGACGGCGTGTTCCCCCTGGACCGCAACCGGCTGACCCGTGAGTGGTTCCACTCCGGCAAGGCTGTCTACAGCGTCGTGGGCCCCGGTGCCGACGACTTCGCGGGCACCTTGGAGCTGGGTTACCAGGTCGGCTTCCCCTGGTCACTGGGTGTGGGCATCAACTTCAGCTACACCACGCCCAACATCCTGCTCGATGACGCCAACATCAGCCCCGGTGGCTTCAACCCGCTGGGTTCGGTCATCACCCCGAACCTGTTCCCGGGTGTGTCGATCTCCGCGGACCTGGGCAACGGCCCCGGCATCCAGGAAGTCGCCACCTTCTCGGTGGACGTCTCGGGCCCCAACGGCTCGGTGGCGGTGGCCAACGCCCACGGCACCGTCGACCGGCGCGGCCGGCGGCGTGCTGCTGCGCCCCTTCGCCCGCCTGATCTCCAAGGCCGGTGACAGCGTCACCACCTACGGCGAACCCTGGAACATGAACTGACGCGAGCACAACTGACCCCGCTCGTGTGCAGCGGCTGGGCCGAGTAGGACTACCCGCCCAGCCGCTGCACTGCGGCGGTGACGCGTTCGTCGGTGGCCGTCAGCGCCACCCGGACGTGCTGGGTTCCCCGGGTGCCGTAGAACTCGCCCGGCGCGACCAGGATGCCGCGCTCGGCGAGCCAGGCCAGCGTGTCCCGGCAGGGCTCACCGCGAGTGGCCCACAGGTACAGCCCCGCGTCGGAGTGGTCGATGGTGAAGTCGGCCGACCGCAACGCGGCCAGCAGCTTGGTGCGCCGGCCCGCATAGCGCCGGCGCTGCTCCTGTTCGTGGACGTCGTCGTCGAGCGCGGCCACCATCGCCGCCTGCACGGGCGTGGGCACCATCATCCCGACGTGTTTGCGGACCGCCAGCAGCTCGGCGACCAGACCGGCGTCACCGGCGACGAACCCCGCGCGATACCCGGCCAGCGACGAGCTCTTCGACAACGAGTGCACCGCCAGCAGCCCGGTGTGGTCGCCGTCGCAGACCGACGGGTGCAGCACCGAGGTCGGCTGCTCCTCCCAGCCCAGGCCCAGATAGCACTCGTCGGAGACCACCAGCGTGCCGCGTTCGCGGGCCCACTCGACCACCTTGCGCAGGTGCTCGACGCCCAGCACGCGTCCGGTCGGGTTGCTCGGTGAGTTGATGAACACCACGGCGGGCGACTGCGGGCCGAGCTGGGTCAGCGAATCGGCCGCCACCACCGGTGATCCGGTCAGCCGAGCTCCGACCTCGTAGGTCGGGTAGGCCAGTTCGGGAACGACGACGACGTCGTCGGGACCCAGACCGAGCAGCGTGGGCAGCCAGGCGATGAGTTCCTTGGTGCCGATGACGGGGAGCACCGCGTGGTCGGCCAGCCCGGTGATGCCGTAGCGCCGCTCGAGCGCGGCGACCGCCGCAGGCCCGCAGAGCCGGGGTGCCGGCGGTGGTCGGGTACCCGGCCGACCCGCTGGCCGCGGCCAGCGCCTCACGGATGACCGGCGCGACCGGATCGACGGGGGTCCCCACCGACAGATCGACGATTCCGCCGGGATGGGCCCGTGCGGTGGCCGTCACCTCGGCGAGGGTGTCCCACGGAAAGACCGGCAGCGCCGCCGAGCGACGATGCCGGGCGTAGCGCGGAGGCGGAGCGAGGCTATCTGACATCAGCCGAGACCGGCCGTCGCCGCACGCGCAGGGGGTGGCGGGCCGTCAGTCCTCTTCCTTGGGCGGCAGGTCCTTGACCACCTGCGGATCGTTGTCGGTCTGGCCGACCTTCGACGCACCGCCCGGCGAGCCGAGCTCGGCGAAGAAGTCCGCGTTGATCTGGGTGTACTGGGACCACTGGTCGGGGACGTCGTCCTCGTAGTAGATCGCCTCGACGGGGCACACCGGCTCGCAGGCACCGCAGTCCACGCACTCGTCGGGGTGGATGTACAGCATGCGTGCGCCCTCGTAGATGCAGTCGACCGGGCACTCCTCGATACATGCCTTGTCTTTGATGTCGACGCAGGGTTCGGCGATCGTGTACGTCACTGCCGGTTCTCCTCGATCTGCTGTTCAGTGGGGCCGTGTGTCTCGCGTGGGCGCTGGAAAGCCAAGTATCCGATGCCGTTACCCGGATTGCCGACTCAGTGTGCCCTAAGTTGGACGCGCAGTAACTGATACTAGACGTTGCATATACAAACCGGCCACGCGACAGCGGCGTGCCGCAGCGCACCCCCTCTGACCTCGTTGCCGGGCCCCCGGGGCATCATTGTTCTTGGATTCCGTCGGTACGCTTCCCGCGTATCCCCGGACGAGATGTGCGCCGTAACCGACCGGCGACGACGACGCACGCGGAGGAACGCGTACCCGGACACAGCGGCCATCGTGCCGACCCCGTCCTCTGGCCGGAGGACCACGACTGACCGCAGAATTCAGGCCGCGTGCTTCGCGTACGTCGTGGTGCGCTGCCGCGCCGGCCGCCCGATGCCTTCGGCGATGGCGACCAGTTCGGCCACCGTCTTGGCCGAGCCGTACTCGGATCCGGCCATCCGGGAGATGGTCTCCTCCATCAGCGTGCCGCCCAGATCGTTGGCCCCACCGTTGAGCATCACCTGGGTCCGTTCGACGCCGAGCTTCACCCAGCTGGTCTGGATCTGGGAGATCCTGCCGTGCAACATGATTCGGGCCAGTGCGTGCACCGCGCGGTTGTCGCGGTGGGTTGGCCCCGGCCGCGAGGCGCCCGCCAGGTACAGCGGCGAGGACTGGTGCACGAACGGCAGCGGAACGAACTCGGTGAAACCACCTGTGCGGTCCTGGATTTCGCGCAGGACATTGAGGTGGCCGACCCAGTGCCGCGGCGTGTCGACGTGGCCGTACATCATTGTCGAGCTCGACCGCAGCCCGACCTCGTGGGCGGTGCTGACGATCTCGACCCACTGCGAGGTGGGCAGCTTGCCCTTGGTCAGCACCCAGCGCACCTCGTCGTCGAGAATCTCGGCGGCCGTGCCGGGGATGGTGTCCAGGCCCGCCTCGCGCAGGCCGGTCAACCAGTCGCGAATACTCAAGCCGCTCTTGGTGACTCCGTTGGAGATCTCCATCGGCGAGAAGGCGTGCACATGCATCGACGGCACCCGCTCCTTGACCGCACGCACCAGGTCGGCGTAGCCGGTGACCGGCAGTTCGGGATCGATGCCGCCCTGCATGCAGACCTCGGTGGCGCCGGCGACGTGAGCCTCCCAGGCGCGGTCGGCCACCTCCCGGGTGGACAGCGAGAACGCGTCGGCGTCACCCTTGCGCTGGGCGAACGCACAGAACCGGCAGCCCGTGTAGCAGATGTTGGTGAAGTTGATGTTGCGGTTCACCACGAAGGTGACGTCGTCGCCGACGGCGTCTCTGCGCAGTGAATCCGCCAGTGCCGCAAAGGCCTCCAGCGCCGGTCCGTCGGCGGTGGCCAGTGCGAGGTATTCGTCGTCGCTGCAGCCGCCGGGGTTGCGCTCGGCGGCGCGCAGCGCGGCGGCCACGTCGGTGTCGATGCGCTCGGGCGCGCGGGCGGCCAACTCGCCCACCCGCGTGCGGATGGACTCCCAATCGCCGAATGCGCTGTCGAGGTCGCTGCGGGTGTCGGTGTGCCTGCCCTCGGAGTCGATGGCGGTGTGCAGATCGGTGCGGCCCAGGGACTCGCTGGCCTCGTCGGGCTCCTGCCATGGCCGGCCGACGGGGTTGACGTCGAGCGCGAAGCCGGTCTGCGGGTCGGCGAGCGCGGCGACGTGGGCGCCCACCCGGGGGTCGATCCAGGCCGCACCGGCCTGGACGTAGCGCGGCTGGGCGGTCAGTCGCTGAACCAGGTCGAATCCGCCCTCGGCCGTCACGGCGGCGAGTTCGTCGAGCGCCGGCCACGGCCGTTCGGGGTTGACGTGGTCGGGTGTCAGTGGCGAGACGCCGCCCCAGTCGTCGACGCCGGCGCCCAGCAGAGCCAGGCATTCCGATCGAGAGACCAGGTTGGGCGGCGCCTGTACCCGCATCCCGGGGCCGAGGACCAGTCGGGTGACCGCCACCGTCGCGATGAAGTCGTCGAAGTCGGCGTCGGGCGTTGCCGCCATCGCGGTGTGGTCCTTGGCGCGGAAGTTCTGCACGATCACTTCCTGGATGTGGCCGAACTCCTTGTGCAGGCGCCGGATCGCGTGCAGTGTGTCCGCGCGCTCCGCCAGGTTCTCGCCGATGCCGACCAGCAGCCCGGTGGTGAACGGGATCGACAACCGTCCGGCGTCGGTCAGCGTTCGCAACCGAATCTCGGGGTCCTTGTCCGGACTGCCGTAGTGCGCCAGGCCCTTGGTCTCGAACAACCGCCGCGAGGTGGTCTCGAGCATCATGCCCATCGACGGCGCGACGGGCTTGAGCCGCGACAGCTCCGCCCAGCTCATGACGCCCGGGTTCAGGTGCGGCAGCAGGCCGGTTTCCTCCAGGACCCGGATCGCCATCGCGCGCACGTAGGACAGCGTCGAGTCGTAGCCGCGTTCGTCGAGCCACTGGCGGGCCTCGGGCCACCGCGTCTCTGGACGGTCACCGAGGGTGAACAATGCTTCCTTGCAACCCAATTCGGCACCCCGGCGGGCGATGTCGAGGATCTCGTCGGGCTCGAGGTACATTCCCCTGCCCTCGGCGCGCAGCTTGCCAGGGACGGTGACGAACGTGCAGTAGTGGCAGGTGTCGCGGCACAGGTGGGTCACCGGGATGAAGACCTTGCGCGAGTAGGTCACCGGCAGCCGGCCGCCGGGTCCGCGCCGGCCCACCGACTGCAGTCCGGCGTCGCGCACCCGGGCGGCGCTGGCGCACAGGTCGGCAAGGTCCGTGCCGCGGGCAGTCATCGCGATGGCGGCTTCGTCGACGTTGAGGGCGACACCGTCCCTGGCGCGACGCAGGACGCGCCTCAGCGCGGCTGGTGAGGGCGCTTCAGTCCGCGGCGGCACCACCGGAGTGGGCAGCGAACTGGGGTGCTGCGGGTTCAGGGCCACTCCCCGGTAACCGCCGGCGGCGGGGAAATCATCCGCATGTCCCACAATCTGAAACCGCAGCGACTGACATGGTGCCCACAGTAATACCCGGGGTTAACGGTGTGACGGCGTGGACGGGACCTTCGTCATCAAAGCGCCGCGCCGGGCGGCCGATTTGTAACATCCGGCTGACGGAAACGTAAGTTGTCATTGTTAGCTAGCCAACACCTGGGAGTTCGCACCATGACCGTGTCCGTTCGTTCGTATCTCACTGTCGGGGTGGCCGCTCTGGCGGCCAGCGCGGTTGCGCTGGCTCCGGTCCACGCTCCCGAGCCGCAGTCCATCAGCACCGCCGCGGTCCGACTCAGCGCCGCCGTGCAGCCGCTGGTCGAGCCGGCCAACGTGGCCGCAGCGGTATTGGGCCTGGTCAGCACGCCCGCGCCGGCAGTTCCCAAGCCTGCGGCCGCCGGCTCGACGGGGACTCCGCAGGCGGCGGTGACGGCCAATAGCTCCGCCGGCACCACGATCATCAACATCTACAACGCCGTCGAGCCCTGGGTGCAGTGGGGATTCGCCGTGGCCGCGTGGGCCGCCAGCTACGTCCCCATCGCGGGCTACTTCGCCCAGCAGATCAACATCGCCTACAACACCGGTGAGCCGATCGTCGGCAGCTGGGTGTACAGCTTCGCGGCCCTGCTGGACGGCCAGGTCTCGACCATCCCCTCGATCTTGAAAACCGGCGTGACCACGGCGGTGAACAACTTGATCCAGGGCGAGATCCAGTGGATCGCGGGTTACCTGCCCCCGCTGCCGCCGATCCCGACGTTGGCGGCTACGGCTGCCTCGGCGCCCGCCGCCCCGGCCGCAGCCGCTGCGCCGACGGCGTCGCCGCGAAACCTCAGCCCGACCCATACTCTGCGGAACCGGATTGTCACCGCGGTCGAGGATGCGGTTGCCCCCGCCGCTGATGCCGGCTCGGGCACCCAGAAGGGGGTTGCTGATCCCACGGACGGCAAGGCCGACGCCACCACTTCCAACTCGGCGCGCGACACCGCGAACAAGGTGCATTCGACGACTGGGGCAGCGCGAGACCACAGCCAGAAGAATTAGGCCGCGCACGATTCGGTCGAGTAACCGCCCGAGTCACGACGGGCCGCTGCGTCGATAGAGCAGCCAGCCCGGCGGCACTGCCCCGAGCGCGACGAACAGCAGCACCGAGTACTCCATCAGTCCGGGTCCGCCGAACACGATGTCGCCCCCGGGACCACCCAGGGTCAGGATGGCCACGGTCACCAGCCAGGTCAGCAACGGCAGCGCCGCAAGTCGATTGGACTCCGTCCAGTACATGGCTGCCCAGACCAGGACGGCGTTGACCAGCCCGGTGATCAGCGCGCTGATCGGAAACGGCACTGGCCCTAGATAGAACGGCAGCAGCAAAGCGCCGACCACGGCTGAGATCACCCCGTCGACAGCCAGCAGGACGAGGATCACGGCGCGGATGGCGGAGTCTGCCGTACCGGGGTCCTCTGCGACCTCGGTACGGCGGCGGGCGGCGGTCAGGTCGGGATGCCGCACGCTAATTCAACCCCGCCAGAAGGTCGGTCTCCCAGCCCCGCTCGCCGGTGGGGCCGAGGTCGCCCTGGACGAGCACATAGTGTTCGGCGCCCAGCACGGGCAGCACGATCTTGTTCGACAGCGCGAATGCGCGACGGGTGGGTCCGAGAAAGATCTGGGTGGCGTGCGCCGCGATGGCGTCAGCCTTGGCCGGCAGCAGATCGGGGGCCTCCACGACGGTGGTGATCTGGTCGTCGGTGGGGCCGGCCGCCGCATCGGGGGTTATCCGGATCCAGTCCGGCAACACGTCGTCGTCCCCGATTTCCGCCATGCCGGCGCGGAATGCACTGGCGCTCATGACTGTCCAGTAGAACTTGGGTACCTGCCACGCGGGTGCCGCGGCGGCGACCGCCGCGGTGGTGACGCGATGGGCCTGGATGTGGTCGGGATGGCCGTACCCGCCGTCGGGGTCGTAGGTCACCACGACGTGGGGCCGCAGTTCGGTGATGACCGCGACCAGTTCGGCGACGGCCTCGTCGAAGTCGGCATCGACAAAGCGGGTGCGGCGCCGCGCCGGGGTGCCGGCCATTCCCGAGTCGCGCCAGCGGCCCGCGCCACCCAGGAACCTCGGCTGCCCCAGCCCCAGACTGTGCAGTGCCGCGGTGAGCTCCGCGATGCGGTAACCGCCGAGTTGGTCGTCCTCCTCGACGGCCAGGCGCGTCCACCGGTCGTCGATGACCTCACCCTCTTCGCCCAGGGTGCAGGTGACGACGACCACCTCGGCGCCCAGCGCCGCGTAATGGGCCATCGTCACGCCGTTGTTGATGGTCTCGTCGTCGGGATGGGCGTGCACGAACAACAGCCGGGGAGTCTCCTGCATTGCCACGGCGTCACCCTACCGGCTGCCCTGGTGACATAGATTCAGCGCGTGAACCGGCGCAACCTCGAGTTCGGCTGCGGGATCGTGCTGGTGGGACTGCTTGCCGGGGTAGCCGGTGCGGCGACGACGTTGCTGTTGCACGTCGTCGAGCACCTCACCTATCACTACAGTTTCGGCACCCTGCTGGACGGGGTGACGGGTGCCAGTGCCGTTCGGCGCGCGGTCGGCCCGATGGTCGGCGGTGGGCTGGCCGGTCTGGGCTGGTGGCTGCTGCGACGACGAGCGACGGTGCCGTCGCTGTCGACGGCGATCACCCGGCAGGAGCCCCTTCCGCGGCTGGCGATGTCGCTGGATGCCGGTCTGCAAGTGTTGCTGGTGGGCGCCGGCGCCTCGCTGGGCCGGGAGGGCGCACCCCGGCAATTCGCCGCGGCGCTGGGCGATCTCGGCATATCCCGGTGGACGCTGACCGGCAAGGACCGCGAGATCCTCCTCGGGTGCGCCGCCGGCGCCGGCCTGGCCGCGGTCTACAGCGTCCCGCTGGGCGGGGCGCTGTTCACGCTGCAGATCGTGCTGCGGACCTGGAATCTGCGGGCGGTGGCGACCGCCCTGATCACATCCGCGCTGGCGACGGCGGTCGCCGCGCCGGTCACCCACCTCGAGCATCCCGTGCACTGGCCGAGCCCGAACCTGTCCTACCTGCTGACCGCCGCGGCGATCCTGCTGTCTCCGCTCGCGCTGGCGGTCGGTCTGGCGTTCAACCGGCTGATGGACGTCGCCCGGGTCCACAGGGTGGGCGACTCGTTGCTGCTGATTCCGGCGATCGCAGCGGCAGGTCTGGCGATAGGCCTGCTGTCACACTTGTGGCCCGAGTTGCCGGGCAACGGCAGAAGCGTTCTCACCGTCAGTATCGGAAGCAGCCTGACCCTTACCTCGGCCGCCATCATCCTTCTTCTCAAGCCGTTGCTGACGGCGCTGTTCTTGCGGGCCGGTGCCGTCGGCGGGATGCTCACGCCGGCTCTGGCGACCGGCGCCGCCATGGGATCGGTACTGGCCCTGTCGATCAACACCTGGACACCGCTGCACGTCAGCGTCGCGGCGGTGTCCCTGGCGTGCGCGGCCGGTGTCCTGGCGATCACTCAGGGCGCGCCGCTGTGGGCGGCGTTGTTCGTGTGGGAACTCGCCCGACCGCCGCTGTGGTTGCTGATCGTCCTCCTGGTGGCGGCCACGGCCACCCATCTGTTGGGCAAGAAACTCGGCCGGCAGTCAGCCCCGGACTGAGGGACCGTCGGCGGCATATCGTCGGCACGACAAGTGTTGGAGCGGAATGTCTTTGGGCATCGTAGGGCTGCGCTTGAGCTCGAAGGTAGCCGAGCAGCCGCGGATGTCCGAAAAGGTCTTCCCGGGTTGTCCTGACAATGCCCGGCGGGTGAGGTAGAAGAGTTCTGTGGACAACGCACCAGGGCCGGCAGTCGAAGATTCAGTGCTGCGCGACGCGATGGCACGCCGTCTGCATCGCAGATCGGTTGTCACAGGAGAGATCAACATCCCCGCCGTGCCCGCCATGCTCGACGAGTACGTGACCATGTGCGCCAACCTCTTCGGAGCCGTCGGCAGGCCTTTCACCGAGGACCAACTTGAGCACCTGAAGGGCGTCCTCAAAGGGCAGCTCGCCGAGGCGTTCTCCGCATCACCCCGGTCCAACATCGTCATCTCATACAATGCACCCGTGGGCACGATGCTCAACTATCACATCAATGCCCAATGGTTCACCGTCGCAAGCGCTTACGAGAACTGGACGGCTACCCGACAGCCGCCTTTGTTCGGCACCGAGCCCGATGCGAGGGTCATGGCGCTGACGAACGAAGTCGCGGACCGCGGCTCCTATCCGATTCTCGACATCGGCGCCGGCACCGGCCGGAACGCGCTCGCGCTGGCCAGGCTCGGACATCCCGTCGACGTCGTCGAGATGACTCCCGCATTCGCCAAAGTGATCCGCACCGAGGCCGAGCGGGACTCGCTGAATGTGCGCGTCATCGAGCGCGATGTCTTCACCACCATCGACGACCTGAGACGGGACTACCAACTCATCCTGCTCTCCGAGGTGGTCTCCGACTTCCGCACAACGGAGCAGCTACGGAGCCTTTTCGAACTTGCCGCGCAGTGTCTGTCTCCGGGTGGCCTGCTGCTCTTCAACGCCTTTGTCGCCCACCGTGACTACCAGCCGGATGCCGCAGCCCGCCAGCTGGGCCAGCAGTGCTACACGGCCATCTTCACGCAGGACGAATTCGCGAGCGCATCGTCGGCGCTGCCGCTTCAGCTCATCTCGGACGTGCCGGTATACGACTACGAGAAGGCCAACCTTCCTGCGGATGCCTGGCCACCGACGGGTTGGTATGCGGATTGGGTGAGCGGTCTGGACGTCTTTGATGTTCCGCGTGAGCGTCGCCCGATCGAGTTGCGCTGGCTTGTCTATCGACGCATCGGGCCGGCGGGAAACCCACCGGCTGAGCGCAGTGGCTAGAACTCAGATCGTCAGCGTCGACTGCATTGGGGACACCGTCGGCGGCATGTAGCGCTGGAACAGCGATGTGGCGATCGCGGCCACGTCATCGGTGAGCGGATACATATGCCGATACTGCAGGACCTGCTTGCCGACCAGGCCCAGTCGTTCGGTGAAGCTCGGCAGGCGAAGGGGATCTAGGAGCGGATTGTTGAAAGCCGGCCGGTCGGCGCGCTGAAACTCGAAGGCAGCGCTGATCCGCGGCGCGCCGCCCAACTGGCTGCCTCGGCCACCCCAGTGAAGCACCGCCTGGTTCCACGCGAGCAGGCTTCCGGCTGTCGCGGGTAAGGCTCGGATGTCTTGTGGGTTGTAGACGACGTTGTTGCCTTCCCCGTCCCAGCGGCGCTGGTTGAACCGATCGTCGCGATGGGCCGGGAGAACGTACATGCAGCCGTTGAGCGGTGTGGCGTCGGTGAACGGAAGCCACACGGAGAGCGACTGGGGTGAGTTGTCGGGATCCAGCGTCGGCTGCACCCGGTCGCGATGCGGACCCCACCCCGCCGCGTTCTCGTTCGGGTTGACGTACCAGACCCAGAAGTCGGGCAGTGCCCGGTACCCCGGCCCGAGGACTGCCGACAGAAACGTCGAGAGACCTTGGTAAGCGAGCCACAACTCGTCGTAGACAAACGCGAACGGGAGCGGGATTCCGCAGTGGAAAAGCGTCGACACCGTCTCGCGGATGGGTCCGATCTGGGCTTCCGGGAGCACGCCGGGGACTTGGATGTATCCCTCACGTTTGAGGGTGACGAAGAGACTGTCGGTGTCCCCGACGGCCGTCGGGTCCGCGGAGACGCTTTCCTCGATCGACATCCCGGGGCACAACAGACGCCAGAATTCCGGTTGGTCAAGGCGGTCCAGTGACGGTGGAGTTCCCATCGCGGCATCCTATCCCCTTCCTCAACCTAGGCAGCCGATCTCCCCACTGCCGAGTATCCACCTGGTGAAGCCGCCACGGAACTGTGCAGTGTTTACACCGAAAGTGTTTGTCGCCAATCGCTTTTCGTGGTCGCCATCGCACGATCCGTGAGTTCCTAGAAGACCACCGTCTGGTTGCCGTACCGGATTATGCGGTCCTCGCAGTGCCATGACACCGCCCGGGACAGCACCGCCCGCTCCACGTCGGCCCCGAGGCGCGCCAGGTCCTCGACGCTGTGGCGATGGTCCACCCGCACCACGTCCTGCTCGATGATGGGTCCTTCGTCCAAGTCGTCGGTCACGTAATGTGCGGTTGCCCCAACAAGTTTGACGCCACGTTCCTTGGCCCTTCGATACGGCGCCGCTCCGATGAATGCCGGCAGGAACGAGTGGTGGATGTTGATCAGCGGGCAGTTGACCTCGGCGAGGAACTCCGGTGTGACGACCTGCATGTAGCGGGCCAGTACCACCAGATCGACGTTGCCCCGCAGCAGTTCGAGCTGGCGGCGCTCGGCTTGCTCCCGGATGTCCTTGGTCGCCGGGATATGGATGAACGGAACGCCGAACGGGCGGACCTGATCGGCCAGGTCGGGATGGTTGGAGATGACCATCACCATCGACAGGTCCAACTCGCCCCGGCGATTCCGCCACAACAGGTCCAACAGGCAATGGTCTTCCTTCGAGGCCATGATCGCCACCCGCTTTGGTTTGCAGGCCTCGGTGAGCCGGAAGTCGATGTCGAACGGCGTCGCGACCTGCTCGGTGAAGTCGCGCTCGAGCGCGTCGCGCGCCGCGGCAAGACCAGGCAGATGAAAAATCGTACGTTGCATGAACGTTCCACCGGTCTGCTGGGTGGCGTGCTGGTCCAGCGAGACGATGTTGGCGCCCGCGCCCGCCAAAAACGCGCTGACCGCGGCCACCAGACCGGGGCGGTCATCGCAGCGCAGCAGCAGCCTGCCCACGTCCTTGGGATGCAGCAGGTCGGGACCGTGCGGATATTCGAGCGTCGACATGCCGTTGATGCTGACCGCAGTCGTCGAGTTCATCAACTCCGTGCTGGCGTGTTGACGAAGAAACCACAGACTGAGGCCGGGAACTCCCGGGAGCGCCGGTGAAACCGGCGCTCCCGGGGCTGATCCGCGATGGGATTCCTCCCAGATCCCATCGGGATCAAGCAGGTTACGGCGTTCTAGCCCCGTCTCCGGGCTGCCGGCCGAACCCGTGGCACGCATGCCGAACGCGCCAGCACTGAGGTCGGTGCCACCCCTGGTGCCGATTGCGCTGGCACCTGAGAATTTCCCTTCATCGTGCTTGAAATCCAGGCAGCAGCAACGTAGCACCGTCACTGAACGAACGCGATATTTTCTGACCGCGAGAAAGTTATCTAGTTCGCTGCGAAAATAGCCGGTATTTTCGGAGTCAAGTGGTTGCTGAGAATGCAACGCCTCAGACCTAACTTCGCTAGCCGCTTCCCGTTTTGAGCCGGTATTTGCCCGTAATGCAGTGTTTTTACGAATATGTCAACGTTTTGCCACGCTGCCGCTACTTCGCAATCCGGCTACCCGTCCCACAGGATTATCAGCATCCACTCAGGACCCAACGGCTGCTGAGATTCGAATGCGGTCGCTTTCCACCTGCTGCGAGTTGTTGCGATCGCGCGCCACTTTGTAAGGCGCCTAGGAATCAGAGGCAAACGACTGGGAATTTATTTACAATTGGGTGAAAACTTTCGCCATTGCCAATTCTGGGAGCTGGCGGATTGGTCAAAAGAGGCGGCTCAGTGGACGCGCCGCAGGGCCCGCCGGCTGGCAACTGGGCACCTCCTGGTCAGCCCACCAGGTCGGCGAAGAGCCTCCAGGCCCCACGCAGTCGGCCTACCGGCTGATTTCTGTTGCCCACCAAGACTTTTCCGATTCCAGAGCGCCGCTGACAGATCCTGCGACACCGTCAAATTCTCAGGTTCAGTTTGCGGACTTATCAGCCTGCTCTCAGGTAGAGTGACCAGTAGCCGGGCCGCTGACGGCGGGAGGAGACGGCGTGCGAAAGGCAATGGGGCCAGTCCTGACAACGGGAGTGGCATTGGTGGCGGCAGCAGTTGTCGTCGCTAACCCCATCGCGCCCCCAGTCAGGGACTTGCAGATCTCCACGACGGAGCTGTCCACGAGTCCTGGGTCCCTCATCCCGTTCGACAAAAACCTGCTGAAGTCCATCACGCAGCCGTCGCCGTCCGCCACCTTCGCCGCGGCGCTGGCCCAGATCCTGGGCGCTTTGGCCGCCGAGTCCGATCGCATCGGCACCGAGGTGAACTCCGGCGTAAGTACGCTGCCGGACCCGGCCTCCGCTGCCGCGAGTCGGACTCCCTCGGCCTTCGTACCGGTGCCCGCTGCCCCTTCCGACGCCACACCGAGCGGCGCGCCGTCGACCGCGACGACCCTCCTTCCGGCGGCCGCAGCCGCCAGCGCCCCCGTCTTCCAGCAGGTGGCCTCCGTAGTCTCCGCGGAAACCACCTATCTGGGCAACCAGGTGGTAGAGGCCGCATACGCCACGGTTGACGCCCTCGTCAACACGCCGTATCTCATCATCCAGGCGGTGAAGGCGGTCCTGGTGGGTGATCTGTCGACGGCAGTCGCGACCATCGTCCAAGCCATCAAGGCCTTCATCCACCCGGGACTGGTCCTAGTCGGTGACTTCGGCAATGTCTTCGATCAGTACGTGCTGCCGTCCACCAACTCCACTCCGAGTGCCGGCGCAGCCGCACTGACAACACCGGTGTCGCCGCGTCGCCCGCGACCGCCGCGGTGGAATCCGCCTCGGACCCGGCGGCTTCCACCGCCGACGCGGGCAGCGCCAATCCCCCGCAGACCAAGCGCGCGGGCAGCGCGAAGCACGCCACCGCGTCGAGTGGCCAACCCGGCCCGTTGGCCAGTACGCGGGGCACCGGTAACTCGTCGCACTCGGCCGCCAGCGACAGCGCTGAGCAGCCCAAGCCGACGAGCGCCGGGACCGACAAGCCCGGATCGGCGTCGTCACGTAGGGCTAATTGACGCCGGAGTGCATTGCCTCGAGTGGTTGCCGCTTTCGTCGGCCGCCCGACGCGCACGCCCGTTAGCCAGCGCTCGAGTGCAGTTCTGTGGGCCCGTCCGTTCACCACCGATTTGCTCCGCGATCCCTGGATACTTGCGTACGAAATTACCAATGTGATCAGCGGCTTGTTCTCACTTCACTCAGGCAGCTCTCAGGTAGTTTCTGCAGGTCAGATCAACCATGACGAAGGAGTCCCGAATGCCCGCCGCTGTCAGCACTGCGCTCAAGTCCAGCATCGCGATCGCGGGGGCAAGCATCATTGCCGTGAGCCCACTGATCCCCACCCAGAACGTTCACGTTCCGACCGTCACCCTGCCCGCGATCGAACTGAGCGGGCTGCCGATCCCTGCATTCGGCGCCATTCCCTACCAGATCGGCGTGAACACGATCGGTAATCTCTTGGCGCTGGCACCGGTCCTGATCGGCAGCACCAAGCAGTGCGCCGTGTGCCTTGGACCCGACCCCATACCCTCTCCGGATCGCCCCGCTGCCGGCCCCCCTTCACCGGCTGGGGCCACTCGGCATTGGCGCCGGCCTGATCACCAGCCCGATCGTCGTTCTTCGGTGCGCTCGGCAAAGGGCGACAACGTCGCTCAGGCGCTCGGCGTGGCCCTGCTGGCGAGCCCAGTTGCCGATCACCAACACCTTGAACCTCTTGGCCGCTCCCGCGCGCCCAGCGGCGGATTCGCCTTGCAGGCCGTCCTTGACCGCGCGTTCCACGCCAGCAAGGACAGCATCGACGGTCTGATCAACGTCCTGGCCCAGGCGCTGGTGACCGGTCCCGTCGAGGTCATCGGCGGCGCGGTCACGGGCGCAACCGCGTTCGCCGGGGCACTCGCCCAGACCGCTGACTTCGTCACCGCGTTCAACGCGGGCCGGGCTCCGTTCGAAGCTTCGGTCACGACCGCTCTCAGTGACCTCACCACGGAGGTCGGCAAGAATCGGGCGATCGTCTACGCCGACCTGACCGCCGGACCGGGAGTCGCGACGTCGCCGGTCCCCATCATCGCCGCCACCCGTGGCGCCGCTCGCCCAGCGGCCTCGGCAGCAGCCGTCACGAAGGTGAAGGCCGGTCCGGCCCCGACCGCCGCGTCCGAGAGCGGCTCCTCGGCGTCCTCGCCCACCGGCCACAGCTCGGGGACATCGAAGGCCCACAAGGCGGGCTGAGCCGCCGCGCACCGGTTACTGCGCGGTCTTCACCCAACGGCCCGCGTCGCCGACAATGCCCACTGGCACCGCGCCGGTCAGGCTGACGTTCTGCACGCTGGGGCCGGCCGCCACGATCGTGGTGTCCTGCAGGATCGGCAGCACGGTCGACATGTTCCACAACCGCGGTTCGACTTCAGCGATGACGTCATTGATGTTGGCCGAACCGTCAAGGGCCGCACTGATACCCGGCTGAATCGTCCGGTCGCAAATTCCGGTGAGATTCGACGGCGCCTGCACTAGCGCACCAGGCGCCGGAGCGGGCAGTGGCGGGGCGGTCGGGCTCGGACCCGGCGCGGACGAGGGCGTCGTGCCACCATTCGGGTTCGTCGACACCGCGGTGGCCTCCAGTGCCGGACACCCATAGCGGGACGCTAGCAACGTGGCGAGATCCCCGCCGGCCGCATGCCATCCAACGATTGCGTCAACACGGTTGTTCACCAACGCATCTCCATAGAGAACCGGCGGATCCAGCGCCAGCACCGTCGCGGCGATACCGACGCCGCGCAGTTGATCCGCCGCGGTGTTGGCCACCGCGATCGAGGTCGGGTCGTTGGCCGCCACGCCGATCACCAACGACAGCGTCTCGCCGTCCTTGCTGATGCGTCCGCGGGTGATCTCCGGTGGTCCGGGGGGCACGGACGTGGTGCGTGAGCCCGCCGACGGCGGCGGCTGCACAGGGGACTCTGTCGGCGTGCGGTCGACCTGAAAACCGGCCTGCTCCAACAACTCCAGCGAGCGATCCGTGCCCAGTGCCGGCGGCGCGGTCGGCACATAGCCGGGATCACTCGGGGCGCGAACCTGGGCCTGGGCCAGCGTGACGGTGTTGTCGCTACCGGCACCGACCGCGGCGAGCAGGTCGACGTCGACCAGACCCAGAATCGCTTTGCGCACATGGGGATCGGACAGCTTGTCCTCGCCGGCGCGCAACGTCAACTGCATCACCCGCGGCGTGGTGATCCGGTTGGTTCGGACGTCCGGGATGGCCGACAGCTGCGCGAAAGCCGCTGCGCCGCCGTGCACTTGGGCTACCTGGGTATCGCCGTTGCGAATCGAGTCCGCCAGCGCGGCGGGGGCGCCTGCACGCCGGAACAGAATCTGGTCAGGATGCGCCGGCGGACCCCAGAACCGGTCGTTTCGTGCCAGCAGGATTTCGTCGCGCTGCGGATCGATGTTGTCCACCCGGAACTGGTTGCCGGTGACCGGCATTGCCCGCGACAACCCGGCCGGGAACCCCCCGGGCACGTCCTTGACGATGTGGGCGGGCAGCAGGTCGTTGAACAATTCCCGCCACGCCGGATAAGTCTGAGAGAACGTCACCACGGCGGTCTTGCCGCCGTCGATCGACTGCACGCCGGTGATCAGGTCATAGCCGGCGGGGTCGACCACCCCCGGCTGGCTGACCATCTGACGCCACAGGTACCAGAAGTCGTCGGCGGCGATCGGGGCGTTGTCGGTCCAGGACGCCTCCGGCCGGATCTTGTAGGTCACGGTGAACGGGTCCTGGTTGGTCACGTCGGCCGACACCAGCAGGGTTGGATCGATCTCCCAGCGCGATCCCGTCGGCGTCAAGGGATCCGCCACCGGACGGAACGCGCTCGGCAGCACCAGCGCAGCGATGGCCGCGTTGACCGGCGACTGGTCCGACAGCAGATGCGGGTTGAATCCGGCTCCGATCGAGTCGATGCCCATGATGATCTGGGTCGCCTTCGGTGGCGGCGGGCTCAGGGTCTGTGAGGTCTCGGTGCTCTGCGGCGCGGGCGGCGGGCTCACCGTGCACGCGGCGGTGACGATCACGGACAGCAGCACAGCGGCGGTCTGCAGGCTGCGGGGTCCGGTGGGCACGCCCTTCAGAGTATCGACAGGCGTCAGCCGCGAGCCTTGGCCCTGGACCGGCTCCGCGCGCGGGTGGTCGCGTCGAGCTCGACCTTGCGCACCCGCACGATCTCCGGCGTCACCTCGACACACTCGTCGTCCGTGCAGAACTCCATCGCCTGCTCGAGGTCGAGCTCGAGCGGTCGCGCCAGCGTTTCCATCACGTCGGCTGTCGACGACCGCATGTTGGTCAGTTTCTTCTCGCGGGTGATGTTGATGTCGAGGTCCTCGGCGCGGGGGTTGATCCCCACGACCTGACCCTCGTAGGTGTCCTGGCCCGGCTCGACGAAGAACTGGCCGCGGTCGGAGAGCTGGATCATCGCGAACGGGGTCACGGTGCCGCTGCGGTCGGACACCAGCGACCCGGTGTGGCGCGCACGGATCTCCCCGGCCCAGGGTCGATACCCGTCGAAGACGGCGTTGGCGATTCCGGTGCCGCGGGTCTCGGTGAGGAAGTCGGTGCGGAAGCCGATCAGGCCGCGGCTGGGCACGATGAAGTCCATCCGCACCCAACCGGCCGCGTGGTTGGCCATGTCCTCCATGCGGCCCTTGCGCGCGGCCATCAACTGTGTGACGGCACCGACGAACTCTTCGGGACAGTCGATGGTCATCGCCTCGAACGGCTCGTGCAGTTTGCCGTCGACGGTCTGAGTGACCACCTGCGGCTTGCCGACGGTCAGCTCGAAGCCTTCGCGGCGCATCTGCTCGACGAGCACCGCGAGCGCGAGCTCGCCGCGACCCTGCACTTCCCAGGCGTCAGGCCGGCCGATGTCGACGACCTTGATCGAGACGTTGCCGACCAGCTCCTGGTCCAGCCTGGACTTGACCATGCGCGCGGTCAGCTTGTGACCGGACACCTTGCCGGCCAGCGGCGAGGTGTTGGTGCCGATGGTCACCGAGATGGCCGGCTCGTCGACGGTGATCCGCGGCAGGGCGTGGGCGTGGTCGAGGTCGGCGAGCGTGTCACCGATCATGATCTCGGGCATGCCGGCGACGGCGACGATGTCGCCGGCGACCGCCTCGTCGGTGCTGGTGCGTTCGACGCCTTCGGTGGCCAGCAGTTCGGTGATCTTGGCGTTGGTGATGACGGGGTGCCCGTCCACCTCCCGCATCCAGGCGACCTGCTGACCCTTGCGGATGCGGCCCTTGTAGATGCGGATCAGCGCGAGCCGGCCCAGGAAGGCCGAGGCGTCGAGGTTGGTCACCAGCGCCTGCAACGGAGCTTCGGGATCGCCCTGCGGTGGCGGGATGTGCTCGAGAAGCACGTCGAACAGCGGATCGAGGTTCTCGCCCTCGGGGTTCTCGCCGTTCGCCGGAGCGGCCGTGCTGGCGATGCCGGCGCGCCCCGACGCGTAGAGCGTGGGCAGCCCGAGTGCATTCTCGGCAGCCTTCTGCGCCTCTTCGTCGAGGTCGGAGGCGACGTCGAGCAGCAGGTCGTGGCTTTCGGAGACGACCTCCTCGATCCGCGCGTCGGGCCGGTCGGTCTTGTTGACCACCAGGATCACCGGCAGGTGCGCCGAGAGCGCCTTGCGCAGCACGAAGCGGGTCTGCGGCAGCGGGCCCTCCGAGGCGTCGACCAGCAGCAACACCCCGTCGACCATGGACAACCCGCGCTCGACCTCGCCGCCGAAGTCGGCGTGCCCAGGGGTGTCTATGACGTTGATCACCGTCATGCCGCCGTCCGGGTGGTGCCGGTGCACGGCGGTGTTCTTGGCCAGGATGGTGATGCCCTTTTCCTTCTCCAGGTCACCGGAGTCCATCAGCCGTTCGATCGTGTCGTCGCCACGGTGGGTTAGGGCGCCGGATTGCCGCAACATGGCGTCCACCAGGGTCGTCTTGCCATGGTCGACGTGCGCCACGATGGCCACATTGCGGAAGTCTGGCTGGTTCACGCTGGTAAGTGTCTCAGCGAGGTGCCCGGTTTGCGAAAACGGCCGAATCCGGGTGGGCGGTTGCGGGACTACCATGGACCTCACACCGTCGGGCGTTTTGGGAGGTTGTCATGACGGTCTATGAAGTGCTCACCATCGCGGTCATCGTCGTCCTGGGGACCGTCGCCACAGCCGGGATCTACCTCGGATTGCTGAATTGGATCGGCGGCGCGTACGTCGTGCGTTGCGCCGGGTGCCATCACCTCACGGTGTCCGCCTTACGTCAGCAGCCCCAGACGTGCGCGCACTGCCGGCATCCGGTGTTGATGCATCCAATGCACGCCGCGCACCACCCGCGGCAGTTCGCCGACGTGCGGGTGGTCGGCGATCGGCTCAGATACTAGGAGTCGGCGCGGTCGGGGTGAACTCGACTGGCATCGCCTCCAGCCCGCTGACGAAGTTGGCCGGCCGCAACGGAAGTGCGGCACCCTCGACCAGCCGAAGGTCCGGCAGCCGCTGCAGCACCCGCCGCGTCATCGTGGTGAGCTCCAGGCGGGCCAGCTGGTTGCCCAGACAGAAGTGGGTGCCGAAACCGAACGTGACATGGTTGTTGGGATTGCGGTCGATCCGGAAGACGTCGGGATCGCCGAACACGGTCTCGTCGAAGTTGGCCGACTCGAACAGCAACATGATCTTCTCGCCGCTCTTCAACTCGGTGCCGTGAAAGTCGTTGTCCGCGGTCAACGTTCGGCACATGTTCTTGATCGGCGAGGTCCAGCGCAGCATCTCCTCGACCGCCTCGGGCAGCAATGACGCGTCGTCGCGCAACGCCTGCCATTGGTCGGGATGGCGGGTCAGCTCGGCAGTGCCACCCGACAGGGTGTGCCGGGTGGTCTCGTCACCGCCGATGAGGATCAGCAGGGTCTCGGAGGTGATCTGCTCGTCGGTGAGCCGTTCGCCGTCGACCTCGGCGGAGATCGGCGCGCTGACCAGGTCGTCGGTTGGCCGGCTGCGGCGTTCTGCGATCGTGGCAGCCATGAAATCGTTGTAGGCCACCAGCGCTTGGACCGAGGCGGCGAGTATCTCTTCGGAGGCCGACGAACTCAGCGCGACCACCAGGTCGTCGGACCACGCGAGCAGGGTGTCGCGGTCCTCGGGCGCCACC
>CAVQTS010000021.1:0-92049 GCA_963716465.1 uncultured Actinomycetota bacterium | reverse complement strand
CGCGCTACCAACTGCGCCATAGCCCCTTGGTCGCTAGCAGGCTACCAGTCAGGGCCCGCGAGCTGAAACCGACGGCCTACTGGCCGGCCGCGCGCGGCAGGTCGTAGTGGCGCGCGAAAGGCACCTCGTCGAGGTGCTCGAAGATCGGGTCCTCGTCGTCGATGTCGAGCACGTCGGCACCGGGCCGGCGCAGCCGGGAGGGCACCAGGTCGAAATCGCGGTCCTCGGTGTTCTCCACCCCGAGCCGCGACCGCGCCATCCGCTGCTGACGACGACGGCGCACCTGCTCCTCGATGCGGGTCTGGCGGCGCAGATAGGCCAGGTACAGCATGGTCACCACGGCACTGCTGCCGCAGGCCCACCACAGGTCGGTGCTCACGGTGAAGGCCAGCGCGGCGGTGAGGATCATCACCGCCGACATGCCCATCAACATCCGCTTGCGGAAGCGGTATTTGCGCGCGGTCACGGCCGCCGCGGTGGACGACTCCAGTCGCCGCGCCCGGCCCGCGCCCGGCGTCAACGTCGTCGGAGGATCCTCCTCGGCCTCCAAACCTGAAGTGTCCTCGATGTATTCGTACTCGTCGGCAGTCCCGTCCTGCGGCTGATCGTCGTCCGCGCGGCCTGACGTCGCCGGCCCAGCGGCTCCGATCGCCTCGAACTGGTCGGTGCCGTCACCCTCGGCGATGGTCTCCTCCTCGTCGGAGTCCGCCGCGACCGGAGCGACCCGCTCGACGGGCGCCTCCGCCACCACCGGGGCCACGGTCTCGTCGAACAACGTCGGCTGGACGCTGGCCGCGCGAGCCGCACCGCCGCCGACCGGAAGCGCCCCGGAGTCCTCGTCGACCACGTCGACGTCGAGATAGTCCGGTTCGGCGGCGATCTCCTCGGTGACCGCGGTCACGACGACGACCGAACGGGTTCGCACCGGCTGGACCTCGTCGTCCTCCTCGATGTCGTCGAACTCGTCCTCATCGCGCTGCCACTCCGGATCGTGCCGATGTCCAGCCGCCGGCCGGCCCTTGCGCTTGAGCAGCCGCGACTTGTCGCCGCCGTTGAGCACACGGGTGGCCAGGGCGACGTCACTCGTCCGGCGCACAGCGTCGCGCTTGCTGATGAGCATGGGGACCAACACGAACAACCAGAGCACCACAAGAGAGATCCAGAGCAATGACTGGGGGATGCTTGGCATGGTGGCCTGCTCCTTTCCCGTTCAGGCTAGGTCCGTGACCTACGCAACCCGAGACGGCGCGCCGCAGACAATTACACACTTGTAATTAGGGGTTGACAAGCACCAACAGCCACAAAAGTCACATTAGTAACAGGCGACATGCACATCAGGACCAGCGCGCAAGGCCCCGCTGCACCAGCCGGGCGGCCACCGAACCCTGGATCTCCTCGATCGTCATGGCCACCAGGAGATGGTCGCGCCAGGCCCCGTCGACGTCGAGGTAGCGCTTGAGCAGGCCTTCCTCCCGGAAGCCGACCTTGGACAGCACCGCCCGGCTGGCCGCGTTCTCCGGCCGCACGGTCGCCTCGACCCGGTGCAGCGTCACGGGCCCGAAGCAGTGGTCGAGCCCGAGCGCCAGCGCGCCGGTCGCCACGCCGCCCCCGGTGACCGCGCTGGCCACCCAGTAGCCGATCCACGCCGAGCGCAGCGCGCCGTGGGTCACGTTGCCGATGGTCAGCTGGCCGCAGAACTGCCCGTCGAGTTCGATCACATAGGGCAGCATGCGGCCTTTTCGCGCCTCGCCGCGCAACCCCGAGCACACCGGCGGCCATGACGAAATAGCATGCCGCACAGTCCAATCCACTTCGGCAGTCGGCTCCCACCGTTCCAGGTGCGACTGGTCGGCCAGCCGGATGCGGCTCCACTGGGCGGCATCGCGCATCCGAATCGGCCGCAACCGGATCACACCGGCGTGCACCCGCAACGGGCCGATCGGAGTCGGCCAACCCGGATGAAGTGCGTTGTTACGCCAGAAGTTCACTGCGCTCAGCCGCGCTGAGCCAGGAAGGCGACGTCGACCACCTCGCCGGTGCGCACCTGGTCAACCTCGGTGGGCACCACCACCAGGCAGTTGGCCTCGGCCAGGGTCGCCAGCAGGTGCGACGACGCGCCCGGCGCGCCGCCGAGGGCCTGCACCAGGTACTCGCCGGTGTCCTGGTCGCGCATCAGCTGCCCACGCAGGAAGCCCTTGCGCCCGGCCACCGACTCGATCGGTGACAACGCGCGGGCCTGCACGACGCGGCGCATGGGCTGACGCTTGCCCAGCGACAGCCGGATCAGCGGGCGGACCATCACCTCGAACACCACCAGCGCGCTGACCGGGTTGGCAGGCAGCAGGAAGGTCGGCACCGCGTCCCGGCCGAGCTGACCGAAGCCCTGCACCGACCCGGGATGCATCGCGATCCGCGACACCTCCATCTCGCCGAGCTCGGAGAGCACGTTGCGCACGCCCTCGGCGGCCGCCCCGCCGACAGCGCCGGCGATCACCACCACCTCGGCGCGGCTCAGCTGGCCCTCGACCACCTCGCGAAGTTCCTTGGGGTCGGTGCTGACGATGCCGATCCGGTTGACCTCGGCACCGGCGTCCCGCGCCGCGGCCGCCAGCGCGTAGGAGTTCACGTCGTACACCTGGCCGTTGCCCGGGGTGCGGCTGATGTCGACCAGCTCGCCGCCGACGCTCATGATCGTCAAGCGCGGGCGCGGGTGCACCAGCACGCGCTCACGCCCGACCGCGGCCAGCAGGCCGACCTGTGCGGCGCCGATGATCGCCCCGGCGCGCACCGCGACGTCACCCGGCTGCACGTCGTCCCCGGCACGGCGGACGTAGGCCCCCGACCGGACCCCGCGCAGCACCCGGACCCGGGTCTGTCCGCCGTCGGTCCACCGCAACGGCAGGACGGCATCGGCCAGCGTCGGCATCGGCGCACCGGTCTGGACCCGCGCGGCCTGCTTGGGTTGCAGCCGGCTGGGAGTGCGAGTGCCGGCTTCGATGACGCCCATCACGGGCAGGCTGATGTCGCCGCCACCGTCCTCGTCGTCACCGCCGACTCCCAGAACGTCGACGCTGCGCACCGCGTACCCGTCGATCGCGGCCTGGTCGAAGCCCGGCAGCGGCTGCTCGTTGATGACCTCTTCGGCGCACATCAGCCCCTGCGCCTCGGCGATCGCAACCCGAACCGGTCGCGGTGCCACCGCAGCAGCGGCCACCTTGGCTTGCTGTTCCTCTACCGAACGCACTGCGCGCCTTTCTGCCTCGAGCCCCGTCGCGCGGACCCGCCGCAGCTCCTACTGTTCGGGCGTTTCGGTCAGGCCCAGTCGCGCCACCAACCATCGCCGCAGTTCCGGGCCATAGTCGTCACGATCCAACGCAAAGTCAACCGCAGCCTTGAGGTAGCCGCCGGGATTTCCCAAGTCGTGTCGAGATCCGCGATGGACGACCACGTGCACCGGATGGCCTTCCTTGATCAGCAGCTCGATGGCATCGGTCAGCTGAATCTCGCCCCCCACACCGCGCTCCACCCGGCGCAGAGCGTCGAAGATCGCCCGGTCCAGGATGTAGCGCCCGGCCGCCGCATACAGCGACGGGGCGTCCTCGGCCTTCGGTTTCTCCACCATGCCCCTGACCCGCAGCACGTCGGGGTTGACGGCGTCCGGGACCTTCTCGACGTCGAACACGCCGTAGGCGCTGACCTCCTCGGGGGTCACCTCGATGGCACACAGGACCGTACCGCCGCGCTTGGCGCGAACCTTGGCCATCGTCTCGAGCACCCCGGTGGGCAGCACCAGGTCGTCGGGCAACAACACCGAGACGGCGTCTTCGTCGGGAGACAACACCGGCTCGACGCAGCTGACCGCGTGACCCAGGCCCAGCGGTTCGTGCTGCACCACCGACTCCACCTTGATCAGAGCGGGGGCCCGGCGCACCTTGGCCAGCATCGCCTTCTTGCCGCGGGCCTCCAGCGTGCCCTCCAGCACCAAGTCCTCGACGAAGTGGGCGACCACGCTGTCCTTGCCCTCGGAGGTGATGATGACCAGCCGCTCCGCACCGGCTTCGGCCGCCTCGGCGGCGACCAGTTCGATACCCGGGGTGTCCACCACGGGCAGCAGTTCCTTGGGCACGGTCTTGGTGGCCGGCAGGAAGCGCGTCCCCAAGCCCGCCGCGGGCACGATCGCCGTGCGCGGAAACGTAACCCGAGGTGTCATTTTTCACACCCTAACCGCAACATGATGCCCTTCGCTCTGGCGCAATCGAGGCGCTCGCTGACATGGTGGACGGCGTGCTCGCCGGTATCAAGACGCAACTCCGGACAGCGCTGCTGGCGGCCCGGCGCGCTGTTCCCGACGCGGTCCGGGCGACAGAGGCGCGGGCGCTGTGCGACCAACTGCCCGCTGTCGTCGGTCCGGACGAGATCGTCTGCGCTTATGTACCCACGGGAGCCGAGCCGGGAACCCTGGCGATGGTGGATCGCCTGCGTGAGCTGTGCGCCCGGGTGCTCCTGCCCGTGACCCCAACCGGCGACGACGGCCAGCCGCTGCCGTTGCTGTGGGGCGAGTACGTTCCCGGCGCCCTGGTGTCCGGACGATTCGGTCTGCTGGAGCCGGCCGGGCCCGTCCTGGATTCCGAGTCCGTGGCGCTGGCGTCGGCGGTGCTGGTTCCCGCGCTCGCGGTCGACCGGCGCGGGGTGCGGCTGGGCCGCGGCGGCGGGTATTACGACCGCTCGCTGCCGCTCTGCCGGCCCGGCACCCGCCTGATCGCCGTGGTCCGCGACGACGAGATCGTCGAGGAACTGCCGAGCGAAGCGCATGACGTCCGGATGACGCATGCCCTGACCCCGCGACAAGGCGTGGTCGCGCTCGGCGACGTGCAGTGAGGCCACCGGCTTACGATGCACCTGCGTGGTTCCCCCCGAACCGCTTTTACGGCATTTCACCGCTGCCCTCCCCAGTTCACGGCGTTAGAGGAATGATACGCACCACATAGCGGTTCTAGCACTTGGCACGGTAGAGTGCTAATAAGCTTTTTGTTTCCTTCCGGAGGTTCATGTGCCGACCTACAGCTACGCGTGCACCGAGTGCGACAACCGCTTCGATGCGGTGCAGGCGTTCACTGACGACGCGCTGACCACGTGCCCCGAGTGCTCCGGTCGGCTGCGCAAGCTGTTCAACTCGGTGGGCGTGGTGTTCAAGGGCAGCGGGTTCTACCGCAACGACAGCCGCGAGTCGTCGAAGAGTTCGGTCAAGGCAGATTCGGCGTCGTCGTCGAGTTCGGAGAAGACCTCCAGCTCGAGCGACTCGTCGTCGAGCTCCTCGAGTACGTCGGCGGCGTCGAGTTCCCCGAGCACCTCGACCCCGGCCGCGGCAGCCTCCAGCTAGCAGTTATCAACAGGCGAACTTCGCCGCGAATCCCTGATCCGCGCCGCCCTTCTACTGTGGCGGCATGGGCGAATCGCTCAATCCGACTCTGCTGAACCGCTTTTCGCGCGCCCTGCGCCCGGACTTCACCCGCACGCTGCTGGCCCGGCGCATTGCCGCCGGCGGCCTCGTCGTGCTCGCCGGCGTCGCCGCATTCCGGCCGGACCCGGCCGACGCCCACACCGACGTGGTGATCGCGGCGCGTGACCTGAGTCCCGGCCTGACCCTGACCGAAGACGACATCGGCGTGGAAAAGCGTTCCGCCACAATGGTTCCCGACGGCGCACTCGGAGCCGTCGACCTGGTGGTGGGGGCGACCCTGGCCGGCCCGGCGCGCCGCGGCGAGATCATCACCGACGCCCGGGTGCTCGGCTCGCGGCTGGCCGGGCTTGCGGCCGGACCGGATGCCCGCGTGGTTCCGCTTCACCTGGCCGACGCCGCGGTGCTGGACCTGATCCGCCCGGGCGACGTGGTCGACGTGCTCGGCGCGGTGTCCGCAGAGACCGACGCAGAGCCCCGCGTGGTGGCCACCAACGCGATCGTCGTCCTGGTCTCGGCCAAACCGAAGTCAGCCGGCGGCGGTGACGGCAGGGTGGTCCTCGTCGCCCTGCCTGCAACGGCCGCCACCGCGCTGGCCGGCGCCACGCTGGTGCAGACCGTCACGCTGACGATCCACTAGCCGGGCGGAAGCGGGCACCGGGGTGGTCGTGGGCGTGGCCCGTTGCGGTTCTCCCGCCGTGATGTGCCGCACCCTTCGCCAAACCTAAAAGTCGGGCGACTGCTCAGGACCGGCTACCCTTCGAGGTCTTCGGTAAGAAGAATCCGAACAAGAAAGGCGAAAATCTCGTGTTGAAAGGCTTCCGGGACTTCCTCTCCCGCGGCAATATCATCGACCTGTCGGTCGCGGTGGTCATCGGTACCGCGTTCACCGCGCTGGTCACCAAGTTCACCGACAGCATCATCCAGCCGCTGATCGACCGCATCGGCGCCGGCAAGGACGCCGAGTACGGCATCCTCAAAATCGACATCGGCGGCGGCCAGACCATCGACCTCAACGTCGTGTTGACCGCGGCGATCAACTTCGTGCTGATCGCGGCGGTGGTCTACTTCCTGGTGGTGGCGCCCTACAACAAGCTGCGCCGCAAGGGTAAGGCCGAGCAGGCCGAAGACGCCCAGATTCGCATCCTCGAGGAGATCCGCGACGCGCTGGGCGGCAAGGACTCCTCACCGGGCGACAAGTCCAGCGCCTTCGAGCTCAAGAGCGACGAGTAGCCCGACCGAACACAAAATGGCCCCCGGCGCGAGCCGGGGGCCATTTTGTCGTCGTGCTCAGGGAGTCAGTTCATGTTCCAGGGTTCGCCGTAGGTGGTGACGCTGTCACCGGCCTTGGAGATCAGGCGGGCGAAGGGGCGCAGCAGCACGCCGCCGGCCGCGCCGGTCACGGTGCCGTGGGCGTTGGCCACCGCCACCGAGCCGTTGGGGCCCGAGACGTCCACCGAGAAGGTGGCGACTTCCTGGATGCCGGGGCCGTTGCCCAGGTCCGCGGAGATCGACACACCCGGGAACAGGTTCGGGGTGATGACCGAACCCAGCGGGTTGAAGCCACCGGGGCTGATGTTGGCGTCATCGAGCAGGATGTTGGGCGTGGTGTAGCTGAAGTTGATGCCCACACCCAGTGACCAGGGGAAGCCGACCTGGTAACCCAGCTCCAAGGTGCCCGCGAAGTCGTCGGCACCGGGGCCCACGACGCTGTAGACGGCCTTGCCGGAGTGGAACCACTCACGGGTCAGCCGGTTGCGGTCCAGGGGGAACACGCCGTCCAGGAAGGTGTCCCACTGCTGGATCGTCATCGTCCGGCCACCGCCGTCGACCAGACTCAGTTGATTGTCCAAACCCGCGTGAGAGGTACCCGTCCCGACGAATAACGCCGCGACCGCGGCAATCAACGCCACGAGTACCCGACCGATTGCCTTCATGTTCTCCCTAGCTATGTCGACGGTGACCCGGGGGCTCACCGATTGTGGTTCGTGCCCGGGTCCTCAACATGCTGACACCGCACACCGCGTCAGGCAGATAAATGAGAGACCTCACACTCTGCTCTTACGCTTCGCTCATCGTTGACACGAGGAACATAACGGCATGGCATCGAGGCGGCAACGCGTACCGCCGCAGTGCGGCGAACTAATAGTTGTCGGCGATAGTTTGCTGGAAGCTGAATTCCGGGCCACCGGATTCCGAACGCCACCCCGTCTGGCGGGCTTGCCTGAATCGGCACCGGGTTGCCGGCACCCCGCCGGGCGCGCGGCGGGACGCGTCACCACCTACCCGGTCACCACCTGCTCAATCGTCAATGGTGATGTGGCGGAACGTTATCCCGCAGCCACTCGTCCCGGTCCATGTCTTCGCGACCTGCATTCGGATCCCGTTCATCGGAAGACTCCTGCGGCAGCTCAGTACCGAAGATCTTGTTAACTGTGTCGCGATCGCGAGGCGCGGCGTCCATCACCGGCCGCCCGTTTTGTGATAAAGATCACATTTCACCTGTTTGCGCAGTTCACAGACTTGTAACACAAGAACTCCCGATGAATTTGCGGCGCTCTTAACAAACGGTACGCCGCACGCGGCGTCCGTCGGGCCCACAGACGGTGCGGCTAGATCTCGAGGCTGGAGAGCTGGAGGATGACGTGTGCGGCCAGCGGGTTCAGCGTCGCCATGCCGTCCCGGACGGCGTAGCGCGACCCGGCGATGTTGACGACCAGTGTGCTGCCGGAGATACCGGCCAGGCCGCGGGACAGTCCGGCGTCGGTGATCCCCGCCGACAACCCGGAGGCACGCAGCGCCTCGGCGATGCCGAGCAGCTCGCGGTCGAGGATGGTGCGGGTGGCCTCCGGGGTCACGTCGCGCGGTGTCACACCCGTGCCACCCACCGACACGACCAGGTCGACACCGCCGATGACCGCGGTGTTGAGCGCGTTGCGGATCTCGATCTCGTCGGCCGAGACCACGACCACACCGTCGACCACGAACCCCGCCTCGGCCAGCAGTTCGGTGACCAGCGGTCCGCTGTGGTCCTCCTCGTCGCCGTGCGCCGTGCGGTCGTCGACGACGACGACCAGAGCACGACCCACCAACTCCCCAGGCTGTTCCATGGCTGTCACCGTATATCCGGCGACGGACAGGGGCCCAGCCGCACCGGTCACAGTCACGGGATGTTCACCGGCGATCCGCATCACTGGGTCGCCTTGCCGAGCGTGACCTGCACGGTCTTGGGCGTGCCGGACGCGTCCTTGTAGGTCAGCGTCACCTTGTCGCCCGGCGCCCTCGAGCGCACCGCGGCGACCAGGGCGTCGGCGCTGGCGATCACCCGGTCGTCGACCTTGGTGACGATCACGCCGCTGGGCAGGCCGGCGGCGTCCGCCGCGCCACCCTTGGTGACGTCGACGATCTTCGCGCCGTGGGTGGTGGTGTCGTTGCTCACCTGCACACCCAGCGACGCATGCGAGGCGGTGCCGGTGCTGATGAGCTCGTCGGCGATGCGCTTGGCCTGATCCACCGGGATCGCGAAGCCCAGCCCGATCGAGCCGCTCTGGGCATCCGGTGAATCGCCGCCGATGGTGGCGATCGCGGAGTTCACACCCACCAGCTCGCCGTTCATGTTCACCAGCGCGCCGCCGGAGTTACCCGGGTTGATCGCGGCGTCGGTCTGGATGGCGTCGAGCACGGTGTTCTGGTTCTTCACATCGCCACCGGTGGCGACCGGGCGGTTGAGCGCACTCACGATGCCGGTCGTGACGGTGCCCTCGAGGCCCAGCGGCGACCCGACGGCTACGACATCCTGGCCCACCCGCAGGTTGGCCGACGAGCCCAGGGTGATCGGGGTCAGGTCCGACATGCCCTGTGCGCGCACGACGGCGATGTCACTGGCCGGATCGGTGCCCACCACCGTGAAGGTGGTGGTGCGGCCGTCGGCGAATGTGACGGTGGTGGTCGGGGCTCCGCCGGCCGGCGCGCCGCCGGCGGGGCCACCCGGTCCCGCCGGGCTGTTCGGGGCGGGCGGTGGGGTGGGGCCGCCGGGCAAGCCGGGCAGACCCGGGGCGGCCGGCGGCGGAGCGGCCGGAGCATTGCCCTGATCCTTGTCGAACGCCGAGGCGACGACGTGGTTGTTGGTCAGGATCAGACCGTCGGAGGACAGGATGATTCCCGAGCCCTCCTCGGACTGGCGTCCCATCTCCGTCTCGAGCTTGACGACGCTGGGCACCACCTTGGCCGCGACCTGTTCGACCGAGCCGACCGGAAGGTTCGCGGCGGGGACGTTGGCCGGCCCGTTCGGCCCTGCCGAATCAACGGTGGTCACCCGCTGGTGGTCGGGGCGGGCGAGCAACACGACTCCGCCGCCGATACCCGCGGACACCACGGCGATGGCCAGGGCGCCCGCTGTCAACGCGCCCGCCCGGGAACGCCTGTGCTGTGGGCCGGGCCGCATCGCCGACGGATTGCCTTGGCGCGCAGCATGATACGGGTCATATGCCTGATGGTATTGCGGCGGCAACTGCTGAGTGGCGAAGCGCCAGTCGTAGGGCTGCTGGTAACCGGCCTGGGGCGCTTGCGGATAGCCCGGTGCCGCTTGCTGATTCGGCCCTGGCTGACCGGTTTGCTGCGGCGAGGAGTACCTCGGGTGGTCGGTCATGTTGTCAGATTGCTCTTTCCCTGGACGAGATGTGAGAAAAGTGTTGTGACCAGCTTGCCTTGTGCTACTGAGAATCGACTGAGATAACACTGGGCACAGGTGATGGTCGCGGTTCGGGAACCTTCGCACCACCATTGGTTTTGGCCATTCTGGCAGTGATTTCGCTCTGGGCGGAATCGTGGTAGTGGGTGGGGCTGATCGGCCGGCCGGGAAGCAACACGAAGAACGACGTCCCGGGTGGCTGCCCACCGGGGACGGTGTCGGCGATGCGGATCATGCCGCCGTGCTTGACGACAACCTGTTTGACGATCGCCAGGCCGAGGCCCGAGCCGGGCATCGCCCGCGCGGACGCCGATCGGTAGAACCGCTCGAACACCAGACCGCGTTCCTGGGGCGGAATTCCGGGTCCGCGGTCGGAGACCACGAGTTCGGCGTGCGCTGCGTCGAGCTGGCGCAGCCGGACACCCACATGGGCGCCGGACGGGCTCCACTTGGCGGCGTTGTCGAGAAGGTTGAGCACCGCCCTGGACAATCCGGCGGCGTCGCCGAACACCTCCCAGCCGACGACGTCGACATCGAACTGGACATCGTTGCGGCGGCGGCGGGCCCGTTCCAGGCTGCGGTCGATGACCTCGCTCATGTCGATCGCCTCGTAAACGACGCCGCCGGCGTCCTCTCGGGTGAGGTCGACGAGATCGCCCACCAGAGTGGACAATTCCTCGATCTGCGCGATCACATCGGTGCGCAGTTCGGCCATCTCGCCCTCGGGCAGCCGCGGCGCACCCGGTTGCATCGACGCCATCAGCAGCTCGACGTTGGTGCGCAACGACGTCAGCGGCGTCCGCAACTCGTGTCCGGCGTCGGCGACGAGCCGGGCTTGTCGCTCCCGTGACTCGGTCAGCGCGCGCAGCATCGTGTTGAACGTTTCGGTGAGCCTGGCCAGCTCGTCGCTGCCGAACACCGGAATGGGCCGCAGATCGTCGGTGCGGGCCACCCGCTCGGCCGCCTCGGTGAGCCGGCCCACCGGTCTCAGACCCGTGCGGGCCACCATTCCACCCGCGATCGCCGCGATCACCACACCGATCCCGCCGACCGCCAGCAGCACCCACTTCAGCTTGGTCATCACCGCGTTGGTGGGAGCCAGGCTCTTCGAGATCAGCAGCGAGCTGCCGTTAGGCAGGTGGACGGCCAGCACCCGCTGGTTGGACACCGTCCTGCGGGACATGAACAGCTCACCGCGGATGACCGCCTTCTCCGGCTGGCCGATCGGCAGTGTCTGGCCCTGCTGGTTGGCGGTGTAGATGGACCGGCCCGGATTGACCAGCATGGCGTTGACGTCGGAGTACGCCGTGCCCTCGATGGCCTTGCCCGGGTCGGCGGCCAGCGAGCCGCTGGCGATCAGCAGCTGCGCGCGGCTCTGCAGCTGGTTGTCGATGTCGGAGTAGAGCGCGGCCGACACCACCGCGTAGACCGCGACGGCCATCAGGACGACGACCATCGCCACCATCGACATGGCCAGCAACATGACTCGCCATCGAAGCGACAGCGATGTTGTGGGTTGTTCGGGCTCCCGCGCTTTCCGCGAGCGCCGCCTCAATGGGGACATCAGGGCGGTGTTTCACGCAGCACATAACCCACACCCCGCACGGTGTGGATCAGCCGCGGCTCTCCTTCAGCTTCGGTCTTACGGCGTAGGTAGCCGACGTACACCTCCAGCGCATTACCGGAGGTCGGGAAGTCGAAACCCCACACCTCCTCGAGAATGCGGCTGCGAGTCAGCACGCGGCGGGGATTGGCGATGAGCATCTCCAGCAGGGCGAACTCGGTGCGGGTGAGGCTGATCGGGCGCTTGCCACGGTGCACCTCGCGGGTCACCGGATCCAGCGTCAGATCCGAGAACGTCATGATCGCCGAGTCGGACTGCTCTTCGGGGGTGGTGCGGCGCAACAGCGCGCGCATCCGGGCGAGCAGCTCTTCGAGCGCGAACGGCTTGGGCAGGTAGTCGTCGGCTCCGGCGTCGAGGCCCGCCACCCGCTCGGACACCGAGTCGCGGGCGGTCAGGACCAGGATCGGCAGGTCGTCGCCGGTGCTGCGCAACTGACGGCACACCTCGAGGCCGTCGAGCCGGGGCATCATCACGTCGAGCACCACGGCATCGGGCCGTTCGTTGGCGATTGCATCCAGCGCCTCGACACCGTCCTGCGCCAGATCGACCGAATAGCCATTGAAGGACAGGGACCGGCGCAGCGACTCGCGCACGGCGCGATCGTCATCGACGACAAGAATTCGCACGGCCACTAGTGTCGCCCCAACGCCTGAGATTGGGCTGAGAGGCACGCCGTGCTAGCAGGCAATTCGCTGCCGGCGAAAGGTATCAGCGCTTGTCGAGATCGATGAGTCCGAGCCGGGCGGCCTTGAGCAACCGACGCGGAACCTTGTGCTGGCGTCCGCTGACGGAAACGGTGACCAAGCCGGTGGCCTCGGCCTTCCACTGCGAACGCCGACTGCGGGTGTTCGAGCGCGACATTCTGCGCTTGGGCACAGCCATGACGTACATCTCCTCGATAGGGGTGTCGCCGCGCAGGGACATCTGGGATGCCGGCGGCCAACAGTTGCACTTCAGGATAGCCGCTCACCTGGGTCGGGTCCAAAACAGGCCGGAGGCCTCAGGGGTGTACCCCTTGACTGGGCACCCGCGACGGCAAGTAACCTACCGGTTGGTTGGCCCGTGGAGGGGAGACAGTGCGTGACGGATGCGGTGCGGATCGGCAATTGTTCGGGTTTCTACGGCGACCGCATCGCCGCGATGCGCGAGATGCTCACTGGCGGTGAGCTGGACTTTCTGACCGGCGACTACCTGGCCGAGTTGACCATGCTGATCCTCGGCCGGGACAAGATGAAGAGTCCCGACCGCGGCTACGCCAAGACGTTCCTCATTCAGCTCGAAGAATGCCTGGGCCTCGCGCACGACAAGGGCGTGCGGATCGTCGCCAACGCGGGCGGCCTCAACCCGGCCGGGCTGGCCGACGCGGTGCGCGCGCTGGCCGAGCGGCTCGGGGTCCCCGCGACGGTGGCGCACGTGGAGGGCGACGACCTGCTCCCCCGGGCTGAGGAGCTTCGCTTGGGTTCGCCGCTGACGGCCAACGCCTACCTGGGGGCGTGGGGCATCGTCGACTGCCTGAACTCCGGTGCCGACGTCGTCATCACCGGCCGGGTCACCGATGCCTCCGTGGTGGTCGGCCCCGCTGCGGCGCACTTCGGCTGGAGCCGCGACGACTACGACCGGCTGGCCGGGGCGGTGGTGGCCGGCCACGTCATCGAATGCGGGACGCAGGCGACGGGCGGGAACTACTCGTTCTTCACCGAGATCCCCGACCTGGCCCATGCCGGGTTCCCGCTGGCCGAGGTCTACGGGGACGGCTCCTCGGTGATCACCAAGCATCCCGGCACCGGTGGACAGGTCAGCGTCGGCACGGTGACCGCGCAGTTGCTTTATGAGATCGGCGGTGCGCGCTACGCCAATCCCGATGTGACGGCCAGGTTCGACAGCGTCGTCCTGTGCGGCGACGGGCCCGATCGGGTGCGGATCAGCGGGGTGCGGGGTGAACCGCCGCCACCGACGCTGAAGGTGTCGCTCAACAGCATCGGCGGCTTCCGCAACTCGGCGACGTTCGTGTTGACCGGGCTGGACATCGAGGCCAAGGCCGGCCTGGTGCGCAGCCAGCTGGAGTCCGCACTCACGTCGGCACCGGCCGAGCTGGGCTGGACGTTGGCCCGCACCGACCACGCCGACGCCGACACCGAGGAGGCGGCCAGCGCGCTGTTGACGTGCGTGGTGCGCGACCCCGACCCCAAGAAGGTGGGTCGCCAGTTCTCCTCGGCCGCAGTCGAACTCGCATTGGCGAGCTATCCCGGCTTCACCTCCACCTCGCCGCCCGGCGACGGTCAGGTGTACGGGGTGTTCACCCCCGGCTACGTGCCGGCCACCGAGGTGCAGCACGTCGCCGTGCGCTCCGACGGCAGCCGAACTCCCATTCCCGCGGCGACGGAGACTTTGGAACTGGCTGACGCCGAGGCACCGGCCCTGCCCGAACCGCTGCCGGCGGGCCCGACTCGGCGGGCGCCGCTGGGGACCATCGCCGGCGCGCGCAGCGGTGACAAAGGGGGGTCGGCCAACATCGGCGTCTGGGTGCGCACCGACGAGCAGTGGCGCTGGCTGGCCCACCACCTCACCGCCGACGCACTTCGCGAATTGCTGCCCGAAACAACGGAATTGCCGATATCTCGCCATCTGCTGCCCGGGTTGCGCGCGATGAACTTCGTGATCGAGGGGATTCTCGGCAAGGGCGTCGCCTACAACGCCCGGTTCGACCCGCAGGCCAAGGGTCTGGGCGAATGGCTGCGCAGTCGTCACATCGACATCCCGGAGGCGATCCTGCCGTGAGCATCTGGACCACACCCGAACGGCTGCAGCTCCGCAAGACGGTGCGCAGCTTCGCCGAACGCGAAATCCTGCCCCACGTGACGGACTGGGAGCGAGACGGCGAGCTGCCCCGCGACCTGCACCGCCGCGCCGCCGACGCGGGCCTGCTGGGTGCCGACCTGCCCGAGTCGGTGGGCGGCGGCGGTGGCGACGCCGTCGACTCGGTCCTGATCTGCGAGGAACTGCACGAAGCAGGAACGCCCGGAGGGGTTTTCGCGTCGTTGTTCACCTGCG
The DNA here is from genome assembly GCA_963716465.1 of uncultured Actinomycetota bacterium. Classification (GTDB taxonomy): domain Bacteria; phylum Actinomycetota; class Actinomycetes; order Mycobacteriales; family Mycobacteriaceae; genus Mycobacterium. The sequence continues at coordinate 77,226 of CAVQTS010000021.1, read as the reverse complement.
GCATCGCCGTTCCGCACATGGTCGCCTCGGGTGACGAACGCCTGATCGAGAAGTTCGTCCGGCCCACCCTTCGTGGCGAGCTCATCGGATCGCTGGCCATCACCGAACCCGGCGGCGGTTCGGACGTCGGGCACCTGCGCACCACCGCGGTGCGCGACGGCGACCACTATGTGGTCAACGGGGCCAAGACCTACATCACCTCCGGAGTCCGGGCCGACTTCGTCGTCACCGCAGTGCGCACCGGCGGACCGGGTGCCGCGGGGGTCTCGCTGCTGGTGGTCGAGAAGGGCACGCCCGGCTTCGAGGTGAGCCGCAAGCTGGACAAGATGGGCTGGCGCTCCTCGGACACCGCCGAGCTGTCCTACACCGATGCCCGGGTTCCGGTGGCCAACCTCGTGGGCGCCGAGAACAGCGGCTTCGCCCAGATCGCCCAGGCCTTCGTCTCCGAACGCATCGGTCTTGCCGCGCAAGCATATTCGTCGGCACAACGCTGCCTCGAGCTGAGTGTGCAGTGGTGCCGGGACCGCGAGACGTTCGGCCGCCCGCTGATCTCCCGGCAGGCGGTGCAGAACACTCTGGCCGAGATGGCCCGCCGCATCGACGTGGCGCGGGTGTACTCGCGGCACGTGGTCGAGCGGCAGCTCGCCGGAACCGCTGCGTCGGCGACATCGAGCCTCGGCGACACCAATCTGATCGCCGAGGTGTGCTTCGCCAAGAACACCGCGGTGGAAGCCGGTGAGTGGGTGGCCAATCAGGCGGTGCAACTGTTCGGAGGAATGGGCTACATGACCGAATCGGAAGTCGAACGCCAGTACCGGGACATGCGAATCCTCGGTATCGGCGGGGGAACCACCGAGATCCTCACCGGCCTGGCCGCCAAAGTCCTTGGCTACCAGTCATGACGGCCCTGCGCAGCACACTGGACCCGAAGACACCGGCCTACGCCGACGCAGCCGAGGCCATGGCGGCCAAGCTGGCCGACATCGACGTCGAACTGGCCAAGTCGCTGGGCGGCGGCGGCCCGAAGTACGTCGAACGCCATCACGCCCGCGGCAAGCTGACCGCCCGCGAACGCATCGAGCTCCTGGTCGACGCCGACTCCCCGTTCCTGGAGTTGTGCCCGCTGGCCGCCTACGGCAGCGACTTTCAGGTCGGCGCCAGTGTGGTGACCGGGATCGGCGTGGTCGAAGGCGTCGAATGCGTGCTGGTCTCCAACGACGCGACGGTCAAGGGTGGCACCAGCAATCCGTGGACCCTCAAGAAGATCCTGCGCGCCAACCAGATTGCGCTGGAGAACAGGTTGCCGCTGATCTCCCTGGTGGAGTCCGGCGGCGCGGACCTGCCCACCCAGAAGGAGATCTTCATCCCGGGCGGGCAGATGTTCCGCGATCTGACCCGGCTGTCCGCGGCGGGCATCCCGACCATCGCGCTGGTGTTCGGGAACTCCACGGCGGGCGGCGCCTACGTGCCGGGGATGTCCGACCACGTGGTGATGATCAAGGAACGCTCGAAGGTCTTCCTGGCCGGTCCGCCCCTGGTGAAGATGGCCACCGGCGAGGAAGCCGACGACGAGTCGCTGGGCGGGGCCGAGATGCACGCCCGGGTCTCGGGTCTGGCCGACTACCTCGCGGTCGACGAACTCGATGCCATCCGCATCGGCCGACGCATCGTGGCCCGGCTGAACTGGGTCAAGCGCGGGCCCACGCCCCGGCCGGTCGTCCCGCCGCTGGCCGACCCCGATGACCTGCTGGGCATCGTGCCGACCGACCTGCGCATCCCGTTCGATCCCCGCGAGATCATCGCCCGGATCGCCGACGGTTCGGACTTCGACGAGTTCAAAGCGATGTACGGCGGTTCGCTGGTGACCGGCTGGACGACGGTGCACGGCTATCCGCTTGGTGTCCTGGCCAATGCGCGCGGTGTGCTGTTCAGCGAGGAGTCGCAGAAGGCGACGCAGTTCATCCAGCTGGCCAACCGGTCCAACACGCCATTGCTGTTCCTGCACAACACCACCGGCTACATGGTCGGCAAGGCCTACGAGGAAGGCGGGATGATCAAGCACGGCGCGATGATGATCAACGCCGTGTCCAACTCGCGGGTGCCGCACATCTCACTGCTGATCGGCGCGTCCTACGGGGCCGGCCACTACGGAATGTGCGGGCGGGCGTACGACCCGCGGTTCCTGTTCGCCTGGCCCAGCGCGAAGTCCGCGGTGATGGGCGGCGCCCAACTCGCCGGCGTGCTGTCGATCGTGAACCGGGCCGCCACCGAGGCGCGCGGCGGCACCGTCGACGAGGACGCCGACGCGGCACTGCGCGCGGCGGTCGAGGCCCAGATCGAAGCGGAGTCGCTGCCGATGTTCTTGTCCGGCCGGCTCTACGACGACGGAGTGATCGACCCGCGCGACACCCGCACAGTGCTGGGAATCTGCCTGTCCGCCATTGCCAATGGCCCGATCGAGGGGACGTCGAACTTCGGCGTCTTCCGGATGTGAGCTTCCTGATGATCACGCGCGTACTCGTCGCCAACCGGGGTGAGATCGCCCGCCGGGTCTTCGCCACCTGCCGCAGGCTCGGCATCGGCACCGTCGCGGTCTACACCGACCCCGACGCCGAGTCTGCGCACGTCGCCGAGGCCGACCTGCGGGTGCGGCTGGAGAACGTCACCGGCTACCTCGACGCAAACCAGCTGATCGCGGCCGCCAAGTCCTCGGGTGCCGACGCTGTCCACCCGGGCTACGGATTCCTCTCGGAGAACGCCGATTTCGCGGCGGAGGTGATCGACGCCGGCCTGGTCTGGATCGGCCCGCCGGTGGCGGCGGTGCGGGCGATGGGCTCCAAGATCGAGGCCAAGAAGATGATGGCCGCCGCCGGTGTGCCGGTGCTCGCCGAACTCGACCCCGCCACCGTGACCGCGGCCGAACTGCCCGTGCTGGTGAAAGCCTCCGCGGGCGGCGGCGGCCGCGGCATGCGGGTGGTGACGGAGTTGGCCGATCTGCCCGCCCAGGTGCAGGCCGCGCGACGAGAAGCCAAGTCCGCCTTCGGCGACGAGACGGTGTTCTGCGAGCGGTACCTGCCCACCGGCCACCACGTCGAGGTGCAGGTGCTGGCCGACGAGCACGGCACCGTGTGGGCCGTCGGTGAACGGGAGTGCTCCATCCAGCGCCGCCACCAGAAGATCATCGAGGAGGCCCCGTCTCCCCTGGTCGAAAGAGTTCCCGGCATGCGGGAGCGCCTGTTCGACGCCGCCCGGCTGGCCGCTGGCGCCATCGGCTACGCCGGAGCGGGCACCGTGGAGTTCCTCGCCGACGACGACGGCGAGTTCTACTTCCTGGAGATGAACACCCGGCTTCAGGTGGAGCATCCCGTCACCGAACTGACCACCGGCCTGGACCTGGTGGAGCTGCAGCTGTCAGTCGCCGACGGCGACCGGCTGGGCGCGCAGCCGCCCGCCGCGCGCGGACATTCCATCGAAGCGCGCATCTACGCCGAGGACCCCGCACGCAACTGGCAGCCGCAGGCCGGTCAGGTGCATCGCTTCGAGGTACCAGGCGTGGCAAGGGAATTCGGTCTCTTCCACGGCACCGGGGTGCGGCTGGACTCGGGTATCGCGGACTCCGCCACCGTCTCGATCCACTACGACCCGATGCTGGCCAAGGTGATCTCCTACTCCCCCACCCGGCAGCGGGCGGCGCAGGTGCTGGCCGGCGCCCTGGCCCGGGCCCGGCTGCACGGCATTCGGACCAACCGCGATCTGTTGGTGAACGTCCTGCGGCACAAGGACTTTCTCGATGGCGCCACCGACACGGCCTTCTTCGACAACCGGCTCGCCGAGTTGGCCCGACCGCTGGCCGATGACCGGGCCGTGCGGCTCTCAGCCGTGGCCGCCGCGCTGGCCGATGCCGCTCACAACCGAAAGACAGCCACCGTCCAGGCCGAGATTCCCAGCGGTTGGCGCAATCTGGTGTCGGGCGACCAGCACAAGACCTACCGGGATTCCGCCGAGCAGGAGTACCGGGTGTCCTATCGGTACACCCGCGCCGGCGTGGTGCTGCCCGGCGACGACGGTGTGCAAGTGGTGTCGGCCTCGCCCGGCGAAGTGGTGCTGGCCGATGCCAGCGGAGTGGCCACGCCCTTCGAGGTGAGCCGTTATGGCACAGATGTTTTCGTCGATTCTGCGCTGGGCGCGGTCGCCCTGACGGTGGTCCCACGGTTCCCCGAGCCCGGCTCGGTCGTCGAGAAGGGCTCGCTGCTGGCGCCGATGCCGGGCGCGGTGATCCGACTCGGCGCCGCCCTCGGTGACACCGTGACAGCCGGGCAACCCCTGGTGTGGCTGGAGGCGATGAAGATGGAGCACACCATCACCGCGCCATCGGACGGCGTCCTGGCGCAACTCGACGTCCATGTCGGCCAGCAGGTCGAAGTGGGAACCGTTCTGGCTCGGGTGGAAAGCCCGGCATCTGCAGAAGGAGAGTCATGACAGACACCAGCTTCATCGAGAGCGAAGAACGCCAGGCACTGCGCAAGGCCGTGGCCGCGCTGGGCGCGAACTACGGCCCGGAGTACTACCTGGAGAAGGCCCGCTCCGGTGGGCACACCGACGAATTATGGCGGGAGGCAGGCAAGCTGGGCTTCATCGGGGTGAACCTGCCCGAGGAGTACGGCGGCGGCGGAGCCGGGATGTACGAGCTGTCACTGGTGATGGAGGAGCTGTCCACCGCGGGCTGCTCGCTGCTGATGTTAGTGGTCTCCCCTGCGATCAACGGGACCATCATCGCCAAGTTCGGCACCGACGAGCAGAAGAAGCGCTGGGTGCCGGGCATCGCCGACGGTTCGATCACCATGGCCTTCGCCATCACCGAACCCGACGCCGGGTCGAACTCGCACCGCATCACCACCACCGCCCGCCGCGACGGCAGCGACTGGATCCTGTCCGGCCAGAAGGTGTGGATCTCCGGCGTCGACCAGGCCGAGGCGGTGCTGGTCGTCGGGCGCTCCGAGGAGGCCAAGACCGGCAACCTGCGCCCGGCGCTGTTCGTCGTGCCCACCGACACCCCCGGGTTCACCTTCACCAAGATCCCGATGGATCTGACGATGCCGGAAAGCCAGTTCCAGGTGTTCATCGACGAGGTGCGGCTGCCCGCCGACGCCCTCGTCGGCTCCGAGGACGCCGCGATCGCGCAGCTGTTCGCGGGGCTGAACCCGGAGCGGATCATGGGCGCGGCCAGTGCGGTCGGGATGGGACGCATGGCCCTGAACAAGGCCGCCGAGTACGTCAAGACGCGGCAGGTGTGGAAGACCCCGATCGGCGCGCACCAGGGCATCGCGCATCCGCTGGCGCAGGCCCACATCGAGCTCGAGCTGGCCAAGTTGATGATGCAGAAGGCGGCCTCGCTCTACGACGCCGGCGATGACGCTGGATCCGCCGAAGCGGCCAACATGGCCAAGTACGCCGCCGGGGAGGCCTCGACCCACGCCGTCGACCAGGCCGTGCACTCCCACGGCGGCAACGGACTCAGCCAGGAGTACGGCTTGGCCGCAATGCTGTCCGCGTCGCGGCTGTCGCGCATCGCCCCGGTCAGCCGGGAGATGATCCTCAACTTCATCGCGCAGACCTCGCTGGGTCTGCCGAGGTCGTACTGAGGGCCATGTCCGGCGGGCAGGAGCGAAGCGACATGGGGAATGACACCAGCACCCTCGTCACCTACGCCGTCGACGGTCACGTCGCCCGGCTGACGCTGGACTCGCCGCACAACCGCAACGCGCTGTCGACTCGGCTCGTCGAGCAGTTGCACGCATGCCTGCGGCAAGCGGCCGCCGATCCCGCGGTGCGGGTACTGGTGCTGGGCCACACCGGTGGGACGTTCTGTGCCGGTGCCGACCTGAGCGAAGCCGCCGGCGGCGACCCGTTCGAGACCACCGCGCACCGAGCCCGGGAGTTGACCGGGGTGCTGCGTTCGATCGTGGAGTCACCGTTGCCGGTGGTCGCGGCGGTCGACGGTCACGTCCGGGCCGGCGGCATGGGCCTGGTCGCCGCCTGCGACATCGCGGTCGCCGGGCCGAGGAGCACCTTCGCGCTGACCGAGGCGCGGATCGGGGTCGCCCCGGCGATCATCTCGCTGACCCTGTTGCCGAAGATGTCGGCGCGCGCGGCCGCCCGCTACTACCTCACCGGCGAGACGTTCACCGCCGCCCGGGCCGCCGAGATCGGACTCGTCACCGTGGCCGCCGACGACCTCGAGACCGAGCTGGCCGGCCTGCTCGCCGATCTGGGTAAGGGCTCGCCGCAGGGGCTGGCGGCGTCGAAGGCGTTGACGACGGCGGAGGTTCTGGCCGGGTTCGACCGCGATGCCGAACGGCTGGCCGCAGAATCCGCGCGGTTGTTCGTCTCCGCTGAGGCGCGCGAAGGGATGCTGGCATTTCTGCAGAAGCGGCCGCCGAATTGGCTTCAATAGAACGCTCCTGTGACAGTTCAGCGAACGCTCTTGCGGTTGAGAACCAGAGTCGTACCCTCATAACCGATGAGCAACTTGACGCCGCGGGACGCATCGACGCGAGCCGCTGACAGCGACCGCATCCAGGTCGCGCAGTTGCTCAGCGAAGCCGCTGCTCAGGGCCGTTTGAATCTGAGTGAGTACGAGCGCCGGCTGGCCCAGGCGTACGCCGCCAAGACCTACGAGGAGCTCGACCGCCTCACCGACGACCTGCCGGGCGCGGCAGAACCGTCCCGCCGGCGGGGCTCCGGCAAACCGGCTCCGTCCACGCTGTTGCTGGCGATCCTGAGCGGATTCGAGCGGCGCGGGCGCTGGAACGTACCCGGGCGGATGACGACCTTCACCCTGTTCGGAGGCGGCGTCGTCGACCTGCGCTACGCCGACTTCACCTCGGCCGATGTGGAGATCCACGCGTATTCGATCATGGGCGGGCAGACCATCCTGTTGCCGCCGGAGGTCAACGTCGAGGTACACGGCGTCGGCGTGATGGGCGGTTTCGACAGCAATGTCGACGCCGAAGGCGCACCGGGCGCGCCGAAGGTCACCATCCGCGGCTTCTCGTTGTGGGGCGGCGTCGGCATCAAGCGTAAGAAGCGCAAGACCGGCGGCAGCGGCCAACCAGCCGAGTAGACATTCCCGAGAAGCAGTTTGGCCCCCTCCCGAAGGAGGGGGCCAAACTGTTGATCCGCTGCGCGGCCGTAAGTTGCTGCTTTACGACTTGCTGTGCTTCCCGGCCTTGGCGGCAGCGCTGGGCGCCGCCGACTTGGCAGCGGAGGACTTGGCAGCGCGCCGGCGGCAGTGGCCGGGGCAGGAGTGCCGTTGTTGCCCGCGGTTCCGTTGGTGCCGAGGAGTCCGCCGGAGCCGGCATTACCGCCAGTACCGCCGAGCGGGTTCTGCGTGACATTCCCCTTGCTGTCGGTGTAAGCCGTAGTGCGCCACCGCCGGTGGCATTGCCGCCATCGTTGCCGTTGCCGCCGCGGGAGAAGGCGAAGCCGCTGCCACCGTAGCCGCCGTCGCCGCCGACATTCTGGCCGTGACGGGGCCTTCATCCGGGCGGTGGGCTTGGTGCTGTCTCCGCCCTTGCCGCCGTTGCCGGCGGTTCCGATCACGACGTTTCCGCCGTCACCGCCGTAGGCGCCGGACGAGTTGCCCGTTGCCCCGGCGGTGCCGTTTCCGCCGCCGCCGCCGTTACCAGCTGTGCCGAAGGTCGAGGAGCCGCCGTTCCCGCCAGGGGCGGCATAAGCGGATGCGTGTCCGAGGTCGCGTCACCGGTTGTCGTGGCGTCACCGCCGATCCCGCCGTCGCCGGCGGTGCCGAAGGTGGAGCTACCGCCGATGCCGCCATCGCCGCCGGATGCGTAGTCGCTGGAGACAGTCGGCTCGTCGCCATGGCCTTACCGCCCTTGCCGCCGAAGCCGGCGTTCCCGAAGATTCCGCTCGCACCCGCCGTTGCCCCGTAACCGCCCGCGGCCGCGTTGTTGTTGGCCAGTCTCCGACGGCATCACCGCCGTTACCGCCGCGCCGCCATTGCCGGAGAACAGACCGGCATTGCCGCCCGCGCCGCCGTTGCGCCCACCGGCCTGCGATCTGCCCTCGATGTCCGGGATAGTTCCCTTGCCCGTTGTCCGCGCCGCCGTTGCCGCCCTTGCCGCCGTTGCCGATGAAGAAGCCGCCGTGGCCGCCATTACCGCCTGCGGTGGCGGCCGCATGGTTGAACCTGGTGACTCGCGTCGCCCCCGCTGCGCCGTCGCCGCCGTTGCCGAAGAAGAAGCCGGCATTGCCGCCGTTGCAGCCGCCGGCGCGGCAGCCACCGTTACACCAGTGCCATGCTGGAACCGTTGCCGCCAATGCATGCCGGCGTTGGGGCTAGCGGCGGCATTGGCCCGTTACCGACGAAGAAGTGGATGAAGCTGGTGATCGGGTTCGACGCGGTGGCGGATGCGCTGCCCGAGACCAGGGCGAGCAGATTCGGGGTCCCGCTGGTCGTCGCGGCGGTCGCCTTGGCGACGGTCGACGCGGCGCTGACACTCGTCGCCGCGGCCGGAACCGCCGCAGTCGTGGGAACGCCACCGTGCAGCGAGGTGCTGATGTAACCCAGGATCGCCGAGATGCCCGGTGAGCCGTAGTTGTAGTTAGGACCGTGCACGCTGGAGTTCAGGTTTGCCGGCGTGGCGCCGTAGAAGTACAGGCTGGACAGGATCGATCCACCGATTGTGACCGGACCGATGTGGATCTGCGGAAGGATCCCCGTCGCCGAGACGAACGCCGATTGCAGGAGCGCCACGGCGTTCTGGATGACGCTGATCACCGCTCCGCCGCCCGGGATGTACTCGCTGGCGCCGACATAGAGCAACGCCGGAATCCCGCCACCGAAGCCGCCGTACGCGGCGGTCTCGAAGAAATAGTTCTGCAGGTTGAAGCTCGGCAGGAACTGGGTGATGACGTTGTCGCTCAGGTAGTACAGGACCCCGGAAACGCCGGTCACCTCGACCGGGCTGGTGCCGTCCGGGTTGATGGTGGGGTAGTACTTGTCGGGGGTTCCGTTATCGACGCCGATGTAGCCGCCGTAGCCGTTCCAGAACGCGTTGGTGATGCCGTCGATGGTGATGTCGGACAGCGCCGTGAGCTCGTACTTGGCCGACGACAGCCTGGGCGGCGTGTAGGCCTGTGACGGCGCTGCGGGCACGGCCGCGACGATTGCGGCGGTGCTGGCGACGGCCGCGGCGGCGATTGCCAGCGACTGAATTCGTCTCGCCATGTGCTGATACCCCTCTTCAGTACAGGTTCGCCGCCATGGTGATGACGAACTCGACAGCTTTGCTGATAGGAATCTTAGAAGATTCTGAGCAATCGTAAGGTGCAGTTTGCCGAACGGCAAGCGGAATCAGTGGCGAACCCACGAGATTTTCTCCCTCGGCATACACCGCCGAGATTCGTTTTGGGGCTTCGCACCGATGGCCGACGCCATTCGGCAACACCCCAGCGCTACCTTCTACCACGCATTCGCCGCCTATGCACAGGGAGGTCGAAGACAAGGAACCTGGGAGAAGGGGGCCACGGTACCACGATCGCGCCGTTGGACTCTTTCTGGCCAAAAGTATTTGCTGATCGGGAGGAGAAATCTGAGTCAGCGGCGGCGTCGACGCGAGCGCAAGTAGTCGCCGACCACGGCCGCGCCGAGCCCGTCGAGATCCGGGACGACGACCCGGCCCTCCACCCGGCGAGCCACCTGATCGATGAATCGGGCCAGGCCGGGATCGTTTCCCAGCCGGAAGATCGTCACCTGCGCCCCGAGCCTGGCCACCTCGTCGAAGCCGCGCACGGTGTGAGCGATCGTCCGGGGATGCGGCGGGTAGTCGAAGAAGACCGAAGACCCCCGTCCGTCGAAGTCCTCCAGATGCGCCGTCGGCTCGCCGTCGGTGACCACCAGCACCACCGGCTGGGCGTTCGGATGCCGCCGCAGGTGGCGCACCGCCAGGGCCAGCGCGTGATGCAGGTTGGTGCCCTGCTCGTAGACACCTTCCAGCCCGGTCAGCTCGGCGGCGGTGACGGTCCTGGCGTAGCGGCCGAACGCGATGATCTGCAGTGCGTCCGACCGGAAGCGCGTGCTCACCAGCTGGTGCAGAGCCAGGGCCGTCTGCTTCATCGGCAGCCACCGGTTCTCCATCACCATCGAGAACGAGGTGTCGACCAGCAGAGCCACCGCGGCCTGGGTCCGGGTCTCGGTCTCGGACACCTCGACGTCCTCGACCGCGATCTGAAGCGCCCCGTCCGTGGCGCCGGTGCCGGCCCGGCGCAGCACCGCGTTGGTCAGCGTGCGGGTGACGTTCCACGGCTCGGTGTCGCCGAACGCCCAGGGCCGCGTCGCGCCGGTGAGCTCGCCGGCCGCGCCCGCGCGGCGGGTGTCCCGCTCGCCGTGACGGCCCGAAAGCTGTTGCGCCACATCGCGAAGTGCGGCCTGACCGAGCTGGCGCATGGCCTTCGGCGAGAGCCGCCACTGGCCGTCGGACCCCCGGTCCAGGAAACCCTGGTTCATCAGCGCGCGTTCGAGTTCGGCGAGCGTGCGGGCGTCGATGGCGGCCTGGTCGCCGAGCTGCCGGGCCAGCGCATCGAGGTCGACGTCGTCCATCGTGGCGCCGGCGTAGCTCTGCGACAGCTGTTCGGCGAGCTGCTCGAGTTCGGCGATGTCGGACAGCGCCTGGGCGCCTTCGCCCATGCCCAGCGGGTTGTCGCCGGAGAACTCCGAGGAACCGTTCCAGTCCTCCCCCGGCCGGGCTGCCTGCAGGTGGCCATCGAGCCGGTTGAGCGCATTCATCAGCTGTGGCGAGCCGAATGCCTGCTGCGCCAAAGCATCCAGCTCGGCGCGTTGGTCGGCGGTCAGGCTGTTGCGGAAACGCTGAGCCGCCGCGGCCCGCTGGGCCAGCGAGTCGAGCAGCTCCTCGACGTCCTTCGGGTTCTCCGGGAAGTATTGCCCATGCTTGCGCATGAAGTCCTGAAAGTCATCCGGGGTGTCCTCCCCACGAGAATGCTTGTCCAGCAAGTCATTCAGGTCGTCGAGCATCTCGTTGACGGCCTGGCGGTCCTCGTCGGTGGCGTTCTCCAGCGCCTGCTTCATCCCCGCGAAGCGCTGGTCGAGCATCTCCCGGCCCAGCAGATCCTTGATCTGGTCGTACTTCTGCCGCGCCTCGGCGCTTCGCCAGTCGTAGTCCGACAACTCCTGCACGGCCTTGGCCGGCGAGGGCGACAGCGACTCGATCTGCAACTCGGAGAACCGGGCGTCGTCGTCCAGAGCGCGGGCCAGCTCCTTGCGCTCGGCCAGTACGGCCTCGTCGAGCAGCTTCTTGATCTCTTGCAGGGTGCCGTCAAGGTTGTTGCGGTTCAACAACTCTCGCCGTCGGCGGTTCGCCTCGGCGGCGAGCCGGTCCGCCCCGCGCATGTTCTTGGTGCCGCGGCGCAGCAGCTCGGACAGCGCCCGGCGCGGCGACGTGCCCTCCATGACGTCCTGGCCGATCTGCTCGAGCGCCTCGCGCAGATCCACCGGCGGCGCCAGTGGATCCGGGCCCCCGGTGTACGCCGAGTACCGGGAGTCGTGCGCGTGCCCGCGCGGCTTACCCATAGACGGTTTCGCCCTCTCCGGTGACCTTGTCGATGCGCTTGGCCAGATACAGCGCCTCCAGCGCGAGTTCCAGCGCCGCGGCGCGCTCGCCGTCGGACTCGGCGCCGAGCCGGTCGGCGATCGCGTCGATGACCGGCAGGTCGGGGAGCGCGGCCAGCACGTCCTTGGCCGACACCTGCTCACCCGTCGTCACCGCCGAGCCGCCCTCGACGGCGGCCACCAGCGGACCCACATCGATGCCGCCGAGCACCCGTTGCGCGGTGTCGGCGGTGGCGCGCCGCAGCAGGTGCTCCAGCACCGCCTGCTCGCGGCCCTCCTCGCCGGACTCGAACTCCAGCTTGCCGCGCAGCACGTCGATCACGGTGCCGAGGTCGACCACCCGCGCCACCGGCTCGTCCTCGCCGAGCACCGCGCCGCGATGGCGGGCCGATGCGGCGACGGTCTCGGCCGCCGCGATGGCGAACCGCGCCGAGACACCCGAGCGCTGATCGACGGAGTTGGACTCGCGAAGGTATCGGGCGAACCGGGCGATGATCTGCATCAGATAGACCGGAACCTGCGCCGACAGGTGCGCCTCCTGGCCGATCACGCCGACCTCGGCGTCGAGCTCACGCGGGTAGTGGGTACGGATCTCCGCGCCGAACCGGTCCTTCAGCGGGGTGATGATGCGTCCGCGGTTGGTGTAGTCCTCCGGGTTGGCACTGGCCACCACGAGCACGTCCAACGGCAGCCGCAGCGTGTAGCCGCGGACCTGGATGTCGCGCTCCTCCATCACGTTGAGCATCGAGACCTGAATGCGCTCCGCCAGGTCGGGCAGCTCGTTGACCGCGACGATGCCGCGGTGAGCCCGCGGGATCAGGCCGTAGGCGATGGTCTCCGGGTCGCCAAGGGTGCGCCCCTCGGCGACCTTGATGGGGTCGATGTCGCCGACGAGGTCGGCCACGCTGGTGTCGGGTGTGGCGAGCTTCTCGTAGTAGCGCTCGGTGCGGTGCTTCCACTCGACCGGCAGCTCGTCGCCGAGTTCGGCGGCCCGCCGGATCGACTCCGGGGTGATCGGCGTGTAGGGATGCTCGCCGAGCTCGGCTCCGGCGATCACCGGCGTCCACTCGTCGAGCAGGTTCTGCAGCGAGCGCAGCAGACGGGTCTTGCCCTGGCCCCGCTCGCCGAGCAGAACGAAGTCGTGGCCGGCGATCAGCGCGCGCTCCAGCTGCGGCAAAACGGTGTCCTCGAACCCGAAAATACCTGGCCAGACGTTGCGTCCTTCGGCCAGCGCGGCGAGCAGGTTCTCCCGCAGCTCCTCCTTGACGCCGCGCTCCCGATGGCCGGATGCGCGCAGTTCACCAAGGGTGCGGGGCAGGGTGTCAGCTGAGGTCACCACTCCACGCTACGACTGCCGCCGACCTACCGCCCTGCCGAGTGTGGACTTGACCCACGTTCGTCACGTTTTCGCGTGGGGGTAATCCACGTTCGGCGGAATTCGCTAGTGGGCGAAGTGGCGCGCGCCGGTCAGGTACAGCGTGATGCCGGCCTTGGCGGCGGCCTCGGTGACCACGTCGTCGCGCATGGAGCCGCCCGGGTGCACGACCGCCTTCACCCCGGCGGCGGTCAACGTCTCCAGCCCGTCCGGGAACGGGAAGAACGCATCGGAGGCGGCGACGGCGCCGCGGACCCGCTCACCGCCGCGCTCGACGGCCAGCCTGGCGGCATCGACGCGGTTGACCTGGCCCATGCCCACGCCCACGGTCGCGCCGTCGGCGGCGATGACGATCGCATTGGACTTGACCGCGCGACAGGTGCGCCAGGCGAACGCCAGGTCGGCCAGCGTCGCGGCGTCGGCGGCCTCGCCGGCGGCCAGCGTCCAGTTGGCCGGGTCGTCACCGGGGGCGTCGATGCTGTCCCGCTCCTGCATCAGCAGGCCGCCGCTGATCTGGCGGATCTCCACGCCGTCGACGGGCGGTTCGGCGGCGACCAGCACCCGGATGTTCTTCTTGCGGGCCAGGACGTCCACCGCGCCGGGCTGATAGGCGGGGGCGATGATCACCTCGGTGAAGATCTCCGAGACGAACTCGGCCATTTCCACCGTCACCTCGGTGTTGGCCGCGATCACGCCGCCGAACGCCGACAGCGGATCGCACTCGTGGGCCTTGCGGTGGGCGTCGGCCACCGACACCGACGAGATCGCGATGCCGCAGGGGTTGGCGTGCTTGATGATCGCCACGCAGATCTGTTCGTGGTCGAACGCCGCCCGCCAGGCCGCGTCGGCATCGGTGAAGTTGTTGTAGGACATCTCTTTTCCGTGCAGCTGCTCGGCCTGTGCCAGGCCGGGCCAGCCGACGTCGTCGCTGTAGAGCGCGGCCTGCTGATGCGGGTTCTCGCCGTAGCGCAGCTGCGAGGTGCGCCGCCACGTCCGGCCGAACCACGGCGGCAGGAACGCCGGCGCGTCACCGTCCTCGGGCGCCAGGGTGAAACCCATCCAGGTGGCCACGGCCACGTCGTACTCGGCGGTGTGCCGGAACGCCAGCGAGGCCAGCTTCGCGCGCTCACCGAGCGTGAATCCGCCGCCGCGGACCGCGGCGAGCACGCCGTCGTAGCCCAACGGGTCGACCACCACGGCGACGCTGGCGTGGTTCTTGGCGGCCGCCCGCACCATCGAGGGGCCGCCGATGTCGATCTGCTCGACGCACTCGTCGATCTCCGCGCCGGAGTCGACCGTCTCGCTGAACGGATAGAGGTTCACCACGACGAGGTCGAACGGCTCGATCTTGAGCCGTTCCAGCGCAGCCATGTGCTCGGTGTTGCGGGTGTCGGCCAGCAGGCCGGCGTGGATGTGCGGGTGCAGCGTCTTGACCCGGCCGTCGAGGATCTCGGGGAAGCCGGTCACCAGCTCGACGGGTGTCACCGGAATACCTTTGTCGGCAATGGTTTTCGCAGTCGATCCGGTCGAGACGATGTCGACGCCGGCCTCGTGCAGACCCTGGGCGAGCGGGATCAGTCCGCTCTTGTCGTACACGCTTATCAGCGCCCGTCGAATCGGCCGCTTGCCGATCAATGTCCCCGACGTCATCCTATGGTCGCCTTTCTGCCACTCCAGGTCACACCGCGGTTCGCCACCGCGGCAAGCACGTCCACCAGCAGTCGTCGCTCCACGACCTTGATGCGTTCGTGCAACGTGTCTTCGTCATCCTCGTCGAGGACCTCGACGGCCTCCTGAGCCAGGATCGGGCCGGTGTCCATCCCGGCGTCCACCAGGTGAACCGTGCACCCGGTGACCTTCACGCCGTAGTTCAGCGCGTCGGGGACCGCGTGCGCGCCGGGAAACGACGGCAGCAGCGCGGGATGCGTGTTGACCACCCGTCCGATGAAGCGCGAAAGGAACTCGGGGCCAAGTATTTTCATGAAGCCGGCTGAGACGATCAGGTCCGGGCGGTGCAGTGCGGTGGCGTCGGCCATCGCGGCGTCCCAGGCGGGACGGTCCGGATGATCACCCAGGCGCACGCAGTACGTGGGGATTGCGGCGCCCTGCGCGATCTGTGCGGCCCGGCAGTCCCGGTCCACGCCGACCGCAACGACGCGCGCCGGGTAGTCCCCCACCGTCGCGTCGAGCAGCGAGGCCAGCAGCGACCCGGTCCCCGACGCCAGCACGACGACGCGGGCCGGCGCACTGGGCGGGACGCTGAGCGGATGCTGCACGGCGATGAGCCTAACCGTGGTCTGTCGACGGCGGTTGCCGCCCGGGGCTCACCGGTCTCGCGGTGTCGGCGCGGCCGGCTCGTCGGGCGCGATGTCGTCGTCGACGACCATCAGGTCCTCGACATCCTCGAGGTCAGGCGCCGGCCGCACCGGCCGCGGCGGCAGCGAGGGTTCCGGCGCGCGGTTCCGGCTGCGGCTGCGGTTCGGGCGGCGGCGCCTCGGCGACGACGTCGACCGGCCCGGGCTCGGGTGGTGTCTCCGGCAGAACGATGGGCTCGGTGAACGGCTCGGATTCGAGATCGGAGACCGGCGCGGCGGGCGCGGGCACTCGCTTGGGACGACGGGCCACCCCGCCGGACATCACGACCGTGAGCCCGCCGACGACGAAGAACCAGAAGAACACGCCCGGGGCGAACGTGGTCTGGTCCACCCCGACGTCCCCGAAGTTGCCCAGCTGACCACCACTGGCATAGCCCAGCAGCGCCATGGTCGCGGCGGACAGCCCGGCCGCGACCGCCAGCTTGGCCAGCGCCGCGGGCAGCGGAAGCGGTCGCCGCGCGCACTGCTGACCCACCGCGACGCCGGAGGCGGCACCGACGATCAGCAGCGCGACCCACACCGGACCGAGTGGCGGTGTGGGCACCGCCGCCAGGATCGGCAGCGCCGGGATGTCGCCGCCGAACACCGTGAAGGAACTGAACGTCGCGAAGCCGATGTGCGCGCTGGACCCGACTGCCACCGCCGAGGTGCCGATGATGACGTTCGGCGCGTACAGCGCGGACAGCACCGTGAGGCTGAGCTGACCGAACAGTGAGTCGGTGATCGCGTACAGGTCGTGCATGGTGCCCCAGTGCACGACCAGGGACACCGCCGTCACCGCCCCGGACAGTCCGAACAGCGCGAGCATTCCGGCCTTCGCCGCGGGAACCGTGTCGGCCAGCCACCCGGGCAGCCCCAACGCCCGCACCCCGCGGCGCCCGACGCGCGAGCCCACACCGATCAGCGCACCGACGGCATGCACCGCCAGCACACCCGAAAACGCCCGCAGCGCATTGGGCGTCTGCAATTCGGTGATCACCGACGAGGCGTCGTGAATGACGGCCAGCGCGATCGCCGCGATCAACAGCGGACCGCCCAGCGCCGACGCGACGATCCAGCGGACCACGAACCACGACGCCTGCGGTGAGGTGGCCTGCGCGGTGGTGCGTGCCGTTCCCCACACCATCAGCAGGACTGGGAGCAATGGCAGCACGGCCAGCTGATGGCCGGCGATCGAGATCGGCACCTGATGAACAGCCAGCCACATGCTGGCGACGGCACCCAGGGTGCCGGTCATGTCGCTGTTGGCGATGACGAGCTGCAGCAGCGTCACCGCCGCGATCACGACCAGCGCAACCGCGGACGGGCCGAAGGCAACCCGAACCAGGTCACGCGCCTGGCGCGCGCCGACCGCCCGCTGGTCCTCCATCCGTGTCACTCGTCGCGCCGGCTATTCGATATGCGCGAGGAGAGGCTCAGGACGGGGTCGGGCCCGACGGCGGCGGCGATGACGGCGCCTGCGAATGCTGACCGGGCTGCCCCTGCTCCGGCTGCTGCTGACCAGATCCGGCCGAGGGGGGCGGACTGAAGCTGGGGAACCCGGTGGGCGGCGTGGGCGGTCCGTTCTGCGGTCCACCCGAGCCGAAGCCACCGGTGGACGGTCCCGACGAGTAGCCGCCGTACTGCGGCGAGGGGTAGTTCGGCCGCTGAGCCGGCCCCTGGCCGTAGTAGCCGCCAGGCGGGGGCCCGTACTGACCGAACTGGTCGTAGCGAGGCCGCGGCGCGGGCGGCGTGATGACTCCCGACTCGAACAACAGCACAGCCAGCCGCGGCCAGAGCTTCGAGCAGGGTGAACGCCAGCACCAGCCACAGCGCCCAGCCGATCGAGAAGCCCGGCGGCTTGCTCACCAGCTGGGCGATGACCAGCAGCACCGCGAGTACCGACACCGCCGCGACCACGGCGCTGTAGCCCTTGACCTTGGGCAGCAGGCTCGCCGCCGCCAGCAGGGCCGCCAGGGTCGCGGCGATGATCGGGTAGCCACCGCCGCTGCCGGTCAGCTCCGCCCCGCCGAACGGCCCGAGCTCGGCGCTGACGGTGAAGACCGGTCCGAAGCTGGCGAGGTAAGCCGCCAGGCCCAGCACGACCACCGCGACGGTCAGATACAGCGGCAGCTTGCTCGGTCCGGCCTCGGCCGGCGCGAACGACGGCCCGGGCGCCCCGTACGGACCGGGTGGCTGTGTCTGTGGATAACCCGGGTTGGTGGGCGGGTAGCTCATGGCCTCTCCTTCAGCCTTGTGTCGCCGCGCTCCCCTGCGGCGCTGCGTCGGTTTTGGCTTGCGAAACGGACCGGAGGGCCCAGTTCGATCACCCACGCTAGCGCACGGCGCGGCGGGGACGGCGACCATCGGCGTGTCACACAGCCGGTTGGCACGCGGCCCGCGTGGCTCAGGCGGAGGCCAGCAGCGGCGCGCCGATCGAATCGCTCTCAGCGGCCTCGATTTCGCGTACCAGAGGCAGCACGCGTGTGCCGAAGTATTCGATCTCCTCCTGGAAGTGCAGGAATCCGCCGAGAACGAGGTCCACGCCCCGCTTGCGGTAGGCGGCGATGCGCTCGGCGATCTGCTCGGGCGTTCCGATGAGCTGGGTCCGGAACCCGTCGTTGTACTGCACCAGATCCTCGAAGGTGGAGTCCGCCCACATGCCGCGGTTGTCGCCGGTGGAGCTGCCCGCCTGCCGGACCGCGGCGCCGAAGCCCTCGACCGCCGGCCGGTTGGCCTTGGCGATGATCTCGCGCAGCGTCTCCTTCGCTTCCTTTTCGGTGTCGCGGGCGATGATGAAGCCGTTGAGACCGAACTTGACCTCCCGGCCGGCGTCGCGCGCGTGGTCGCGGACCTCGACGACCTGCTCGGTGACCCCGTCGAAGTCCTTGCCGTTGGAGAAGTACCAGTCGGAGTGGTAGCCGCCGTTGCGGCGCGCGGCTGTGGAGTTACCGCCTTGGAACAGTTCGGGATTCGGGCGCTCGGCGGTGTTGAGTGGCTTGGGCTTGAGGGTGAAGTCGTGGATGCGGTAGAAGTCGCCGCGGAAGTCGACGTTGTCCTCGGTCCAGATCTTCCGGATCACCTGCAGGAATTCGGCGCTGCGACGGTAGCGCTCGTCGTGCTCGAGCCACGGCTCACCGAGGTGGGTGAACTCGTCCTTGAACCAGCCGGAGACGAC
Source organism: uncultured Actinomycetota bacterium (assembly GCA_963716465.1). Taxonomy (GTDB): domain Bacteria; phylum Actinomycetota; class Actinomycetes; order Mycobacteriales; family Mycobacteriaceae; genus Mycobacterium. The sequence continues at coordinate 58,672 of CAVQTS010000021.1, read as the reverse complement.
GTTGAGGGCGAACCGGCCACCGGAGAGGTGGTCCGCGGTGGCACCGAGTTTGGCCAGCACCGCCGGGTGCCACAGCCCGGGGTGGACGGCGGCGATCACCTTCAGCCGCTGGGTGGCCAGCAGCAGTGCCAGCGAGAAACTGGTCGACTCGTGTTGGAACTCGGCACCGTAGCTGGCCTCGTAGCGGACCTGGCTCAGCGCGTACTCGAAGCCGTTGTTCTCGGCGGTCTGCGCGAGCTTCGCGTTGTAGTCGTAGTTCCAATCGGTGCGCTGCTCGATCGTGCTGGTCACGAGGCCGCCGCTGACGTTCGGTACCCAGTAGGCGAACTTCACATGGTCCGCGATGCGTTCGGTTGTCATGGTTGGCCATGCTGGTCGACCGCGTCCGGGCGGGTCACGGCTTTAACTCGCCGAGAGTGCAGTTGTTGTAGGCGAAGTGCGAGTGCACGCTGTAAACAACTGCACGGTCGGCGATCAGAGCGGGCAGCCGGCTGAGCGCAGTGCATCGGCAACCCGCCAGACGATGCGCTGGGGCTGAGCGCGCAGGTGCTCCGCGCTGGCGCGCACGATCCGCCAACCGAGGTCGGCGAAGAACTCGAGCCGGTCGATGTCGCCGGCATGCTGCTTGGCGTCAGTCCAGTGCTGCGCACCGTCGTACTCCACACCGACGCGCCATTGCGGCCACCCCATGTCGATGCGCCTGACGACCCAGCCGCCGGCGTCGCTGACCGGTATCTGCGTGACCGGCTTCGGCAGTCCGCTACGAATGAGCAGGAGGCGAACCCGGGATTCCTGCGGTGACTCCGCCCCGCCGTCGGCGATGTCCAGGATCTGCCGAAGCCGTCGTATGTGCCGCGCGCCGGCATAGTGATCCGCGAGCGCCGCGACATCGTCGACCGGGATACCGGTGGCCCGCAGCAGCGCGTCGACTCGAATCAGTCCCAGCGTGAACGGTAGCCGCCGTCCGAGGTCATACGCGGTGCGCGCGGGCGTCGTGCACGGGATGCCACGCACCCGGCACACTTCGTCATCCCGGACGGCGCCGCTGTGCACAACTATGCCCGGCGGCGAGCGACGTTGCGTGCGTACGAGCTCAGCCGGGCCATCAGCGGAAATCCAGCGGCTGCCCAGCAGCGCTGCCGCCGACACTCCCGCCACAGTGGCCTGTCTGGACGACCACATCCACGCCGCGACAGCCCGGTCCACCGCGGTGAGTTCGGCGCCGCGACACGCATAGACATTGCGATACACCTTGACATGGCTTCGCTTCAGTTGGCGCCGGGTGACCGACCCAGCGGCCAGCGCCTCGGTAGCCACGATGAGCTTTGCCACGCCGTCATCGTCGGCAAAACCGTCGGCTTGAGTATTCGCCCCTGTGCATAGCTTCGCCGAGAGTGCAGTTGTTGTAGGCGAACTGCGAGTGCACGTGTGAACAACTGCACGGTGGGCAGGTCATCTACCGGGACCAGCCCTTGCCCGCGACACTGGAACACGTTCTAATCTCGGCATGGACTATGGGCTCGTTCTGTTCACCAGCGATCGCGGCATCACTCCCACGGCGGCGGCCAAACTCGCCGACGACCACGGGTTTCGCACGTTCTATGTGCCCGAGCACACCCACATCCCGGTCAAGCGCGAGGCCGCCCATCCCACCACCGGCGACGAGTCGCTGCCCGACGACCGCTACATGCGCACCCTGGACCCGTGGGTCAGCCTGGGGGCCGCGTGTGCGGTCACCTCGCGGGTACGGCTGTCCACCGCGGTAGCGCTGCCCGTCGAGCATGACCCCATCACATTGGCGAAATCGATTGCCACACTTGACCATCTGTCCGGTGGCCGGGTCAGCCTGGGAGTCGGGTTCGGCTGGAACACCGACGAGCTGGCCGACCACAACGTGCCGCCGGGCCGGCGGCGCACCATGCTGCGCGAGTACCTCGAGGCGATGCGCGAGCTGTGGACCAAGGAGGAAGCCTCCTACGACGGCGAATTCGTCAAGTTCGGACCGAGCTGGGCGTGGCCCAAGCCGGTGCAGTCCCACATCCCGGTGCTGGTCGGCGCGGCAGGCACCGAGAAGAACTTCAACTGGATCGCGCGCAGCGCCGACGGCTGGATCACCACCCCGCGGGACTTCGACATCGACGCACCGGTGAAGCTGCTGCAGGACACCTGGGCGGATGCGGGCCGCGACGGGGCGCCGCAGATCGTCGCACTGGACTTCAAGCCGGTGCCCGAGAAGCTGGCTCACTGGCGCGAACTCGGCGTCACCGAGGTGCTCTTCGGGTTGCCCGACAAGCCCGCCGACGAGGTCGCCGCCTACGTGGAGCGCCTGGCCGGCAAGCTCGCCGCGCTGGCTTAGAGGGCCGCGCGGTTGTCCTTGTCCGTCGCGCGCACGGTGATGCGTGCACCCAGCGGGTCGCCCTCGCTGAGCAGCGCGACCAGGTCGGGGTCCTCGGTGAGGGCCAGGAAGCGACTGTCGTCGTCCAGCCGGCCGATGATGACGCCGGTGCGCACCGGCCAGTCGTAGCGCACGGTGTAGGTCTCGACGGTGCCGGCACCGTCGGCCTTCAACCGTGACCGGAACCTTGGGCCGGGCGGCCACCTCGCTGCGCAGAGCGGCGCTGTTATCCGACTTCCAGCCGACCGGCGTGGTCGAGTACACCCCGACCGAATACTTGCTCATGATTCCGCCGTTGGCGGCGACGAGTCCGAATTGACCTGGGCGGTCACGCATTTCAGTGACCGTCTCGGCAATGGCGTGCATCGAGTAGCTGTTGCCCGGTCCGCCGAAGTACGGCAGGCCGCCGGTGAGCGTCAGCCCGCGCGGGTCGTCCGGCGCCAGGCCGGTGCCGTCACAGAAGTTGAACACCGGGACCGGGAAGCAGCTGTAGAGGTCGAACGTCGAGATGTCGTCGATCCCCACTCCCGCGACGGTCAGCGCCTCCTGCACGGCGAGCACGGATGCCGAGTTGTAGGTCAGGTCGACGCGATCCAGCAGCGGCTGGTCGACCATGTCGGCGTGCCCGTGCAGGTACACCCACCGCTCCTCGGGCACACCGAGCCGACGGGCCGCGGACACCGACATCAGCAGCGCGGCCGCACCCATGTTCACCTGATCGCGGGCGACCAGTAGGCGCGGATACGGGTCGCAGATCATCCGGTTGGAGCCGGTTACCGTGATCAGTTCGTCAACGGTGCGCTCCGCCGGAGCCGACGAGAACGGGTTCTTGGCAGCCACTTTGGTGAACGGTGCGAACAGTTCGCCCATCGCGCGGCGGTATTCGGCGACGCTGAGGCCCACGCGCGCGCGGCGGGCGTTCTCCAGCAGACCGTACTGCGCCGGGGCGCCCACCAGACCGTGCGCAACGGTGTAGTCGTCGAACAGCCCCTCGTAGCCGTAGCCGCGGTCCTCGAGTGATCCCTCGACGGTCTCGGAGTGGTCAGGCTTGGGCCGGTCCGCGAAATACCGGATGCTGGAGGTGTTTTCGGAGCCGAAGATCATCACGACCTCGGCATCGCCCGAGGCGATGACGCCGGCGAACTCGGTGACCAGGTGTTGCGGTCCCTGCCCGCCGATGGGTTCGAGGACGGCGCGCGCCGGCGACGCGCCGATGCGGTTGGCCACCGAACGCGGATAGTTGTTGGACCCGCCCATCGGCGTCGGCGCGCGCCCGGAGATCTCGAACTGGCGCAAGCCCGCGACCGTGTCGACCGCGCGGGCGACGGCGCCGACATCGGCCCCGGTGTCACGCAGTGCGGCCTCGGCCGCCGCCGTCGCCAGTTCGACCGACGACATCCCCCGGTAGCCGGGGTCGTCAAGCCGTTCGGTGAACTGACCGACACCGACGATGACGGGAGTACGCGGATCCACCATAGTTCGACAGGCTAATAGCTTCCTCCGCGCCGCTCGTCATCGGGCGGCGAACGTCACAGGCTCTGGAAAATCTCCCTGGCCAGCGTCGCGGTCTCCGACGGCGTCTTGCCGACCTTCACCCCGGCCGCCTCGAGGGCTTCCTTCTTGGCCGCCGCGGTACCCGACGAGCCCGACACGATGGCGCCTGCGTGGCCCATCGTCTTGCCTTCCGGAGCGGTGAAGCCCGCGACATAACCGACGACCGGCTTGGACACGTTGGCCTTGATGTAGTCGGCCGCGCGCTCCTCGGCGTCGCCGCCGATCTCGCCGATCATCACGATGACCTTGGTCTCGGGATCCTTCTCGAACGCCTCGATGGCGTCGATGTGGGTGGTGCCGATGACCGGGTCGCCGCCGATGCCGATGGCGGTGGAGAAGCCGAGATCGCGCAGCTCGTACATCATCTGGTAGGTCAGGGTGCCCGACTTGGACACCAGGCCGATCGGTCCCTTGCCGGTGATGTTGTTCGGCGTGATGCCGACCAGCGATTCGCCGGGGGTGATGACGCCCGGGCAGTTCGGGCCGATGATGCGGGTCTTACGGCCGTGGTCGACGTTGTAGGCCCACGCATATGCGGTGTCCTGCACCGGGATTCCCTCGGTGATGACGACCAGCAGCGGGATCTCGGCGTCGATGGCCTCGATGATCGCGTCCTTGGCGAAGGCCGGCGGCACGAACGCGATCGACACGTCGGCTCCGGTCTCCTTGATGGCCTCGGCCACGGTGCCGTACACGGGTAGCTCGACGGCTTGGCCCTCTTTGTTCACGTGGGACACGGTGGTGCCGGCCTTGCGGGCGTTGACACCGCCGACCACCTGGGTGCCGGCCTTGAGCATCAACGCGGTGTGCTTGGTGCCCTCGCCGCCGGTGATGCCCTGGACGATGACCTTGGAATTTGCGTTCAGGAATATAGACATTGGGTCAGGTGTCCTTAGTTACTTGTTCGCCAGCTCGGCGGCTTTGTCGGCGCCGGCGTCCATGGTCTCGGCCTGGATGACCAGCGGGTGGTTGGCCTCGGCGAGGATCCGGCGGCCCTCGTCGACGTTGTTGCCGTCCAGTCGGACGACGAGCGGCTTGTTTGCGTCGTCGCCGAGCATCTGCAGGGCCTTGACGATGCCGTTGGCCACCGCGTCACAGGCGGTGATGCCGCCGAAGACGTTCACGAACACGCTCTTGACCTGCTTGTCGCCCAGGATGACGTCCAGGCCCGCGGCCATCACCTCGGCCGAGGCGCCGCCGCCGATGTCGAGGAAGTTGGCCGGCTTGACGCCGCCGTGCTTCTCGCCGGCATAGGCCACCACGTCCAGGGTCGACATCACCAGGCCCGCACCGTTGCCGATGACGCCGACCTGGCCGTCGAGCTTGACGTAGTTCAGGTCGTTCTGCTTGGCCTTGAGCTCAAGCGGGTCGGTGGCGTCCTTGTCCTCGAACTCCGCGTGGTCGGGATGACGGAAGTCGGCGTTGCCGTCCAGGGTGACCTTGCCGTCCAGCGCCAGGATCTGATCGTCGGGGGTGCGCACCAGCGGGTTGACCTCGACGAGGGTCGCGTCCTCGCCGACGAAGACGTCCCACAGCTTGGCGATGGTCACCGCGGCGGCGTCGAGCACCTCCGCGGGCAGGTGGCCTTGCTCGGCGATCGAGCGGGCGAACGCCAGGTCGACACCCTTGACCGCGTCGACGGGAACCTTGGCCAGCCGCTCGGGCTTGGTGGCGGCCACCTCCTCGATCTCCATCCCGCCCTCGACCGAGCACATGGCCAGGTAGGTGCGGTTGGCGCGGTCGAGCAGGAAGGAGATGTAGTACTCCTCGGCGATGTCGCTGGCCTCGGCGACCAGCAGCTTCTTGACGATGTGTCCCTTGATGTCCAGGCCGAGGATGTTCTTGGCGTGGGTGTAGGCGTCCTCGGGGGTGGCGGCGTACTTGACGCCACCGGCCTTACCGCGGCCGCCGGCCTTGACCTGGGCCTTGACCATCACGGGCTTGCCGATCTCCTCGGCGATGGCCTTGGCGTCCTCCGGCGAATCGGTGACGCGGCCCGGAGTGGTGGGAACGTTGTGCTTGGCGAACAGTTCCTTCGCCTGATATTCGAAAAGATCCATGGGCTCACTGTCTGGTCGGCGCTGACAATTGATTGAGGGAAGTCGCTCCGGGGGAACTGTATCGAGAGCCGATCCGGGTGCGGTCTCCGCCCACCACTCATGTGGTCCATCTCACCGGGCACCCGAAGTGATTCAACTCACAATCACCAGTGGAATAACGGCATCGGTTGCCACTTACGGCCCAATTTGGTTACGGTCTCTGGGGTCTAGATAACGCTTTGGTCACGACTAGAGGGGCTTTAGGTTTTGCGGCAGCAGAGGTCGGACGCGAATCTCCCCGGAGAAACCCGGACCACACGTGCCACAGCCAGGGCTTTTGATCCCGAGCGGGTGGACGTTACCGACATCATCCCCTTCAACGAGTTCGGCAATCTCGGCGACGTAGACTTCCGCGAGCACACCGCGTTCGACTTCGAGGCGCAGGTGGTGCACTCACCGGAACTAGATGACATGCATGATGCCGACGACCTGACACCGCTGCGACTCGTGGTACCCACCGAGTTCGCCGCCACACGAGACGCCAAGCGCGCCGAGCAACCGCGGTTCGTCGACTCCGAGATCACCGACATGCTGCCGCGGACGCCGCAGCACCGCAGGCAGCCGACCAGTGCGGCCAAGGGCCGCGTGATGATCGTCGCGATGGCCGCAGGCGCCGCGGCGGCGGCCGCCTACACCGTGATCAAGCCGGCCGGTGAGACGACCACCCGGACCGTGCTGGCCGCCGAGAAGACTTCCGTCGACGGCACTGCGGCCGCCCCGCGTGGCATGCAGATCATCGCCGTCGAGCCGGCGGCCGACGTCGCGCTGCACAGCGAGGAACTCTCCAACGGCGCGGCGTTCGCCCAGGAGCGCGCCGAGCGCGAGGCGCGGCTGCAGCGGCCGCTGTTCGTCATGCCCACCAAGGGCGTGTTCACCTCCGGCTTCGGTTACCGCTGGGGTGCGCTGCACGCCGGCATCGACCTGGCCGGCCCGATCGGCACCCCGATCTACGCGGTGTCCGACGGCGTGGTGGTCGACGCCGGGCCGACCGCGGGCTTCGGCGCCTGGGTCAAGATCCGGCATGCGGACGGCACCGTGTCGCTGTACGGCCACGTGAACACCTGGACCGTCCAGATCGGTCAGCGGGTGTTCGCCGGCGACCAGATCGCCACCATCGGCAACCGCGGTAACTCGACCGGTCCGCACCTGCACTTCGGGGTACTCGAGAACGGCACCAACTACATCGATCCGGTGCCGTGGCTTGCCGCCCGGGGTCTGTCCCTGGGCCCCTACGTCGGCTGAGCCGGTGGCTCACCCCACCGATCCGACCCAACCGAGTGCCGCGCCGCCGTTCATCCGGCGACAGCCCACCACGCCCATTCCCCGGCCCGACGACTCCCGCACCGGCATCATCCGGCGCGCGCCGACCGGGCCAATCCCGCCGATCGCCGAGGGACCGACCACCCACATTCCTGCGCCACCGCTCGAGGATGCGCCGACCGGGCTGATCCGCCGGGCCGAACCGGTGGCGGTGCCGGCTCGCGGGCCCGTCGACATCGACATCTCCACCGGCCGTACGGCGATCGCGGCCAGCGCGGTGAGCATCGTCAGCGGCTGGGCGACGACCGTCGTGGCCACCGATCTCATCACCGGGTGGTGGCACACTGATCGATTGTTCTGCGTCGCAGTCGGTTTCCTGGCCCTGCTGTTCGCAGGCACCACGATCGCCGGCGTGATCCTGCTGCTGCTTCGGCGGTCGGTGGGACGCTACCTGATCACCTTCGGCGCGGTGGTCGCGCTGATGACATTCGGTAGCGTCTTCATCGCCGGAGCCCGGATCCCGTGGCCGGTCTACCTGATTCCGGTGTTACCGCTGGCGAGTCTTGTTCTGGCGCTGCACTCTTCGACCAAGCAGTGGTGCCGGGTCCGCTAGCTAGAGCTTCTGCAGCGGCGCGTGGTTGTGCATCAGCTTGACCCGGCCCGCACTGCCGAAGTCGATGAGCGACATGGCCGACTCCCCCATGCCGGACACCTCCTCGACCCGGCCGAGGCCGTACTTGTCGTGGTTGACCCGGTCGCCGGCCTCGAGCACCAGTAACGGCCGCTTGCCGCCGCCGGACGAACCGCGCGTGGGCGACGGCCGCGGTGTGCCGAACCGCCCGGCGCCGCTGACCGGGGCGCTGAACGACGGTGTCGGGTCGGTGCGGCGCCAGTCGACGAGATGCTCGGGAATCTCACGCAGGAAACGGGATTCGGGGTTGAGCATCGGCTGCCCCCACGACGAGCGGATCTTGGCGCGGGTGACGTAGAGCCGCTGGCGCGCCCGGGTGATGCCGACGTAGGCCAACCGCCGCTCCTCGGAAAGCTCGGCGGGATCGCCCAGCGCCCGCATGTGCGGGAACATGCCGTCCTCCCACCCGGTGACGAAGACGACCGGGAACTCCAGTCCCTTGGCCGTGTGCAGCGTCATCAGGGTGACCACACCCGAGTCGTGCTCGGGCAGTTCGTCGGAGTCGGCGACCAGCGACACCCGTTCCAGGAACTCGGCGAGCACGCCGGTCTCCGGGACGTCCTCGTCGGCGTCGGCGTCCTCCTCGAGTGCTGCGGCGTTTGCCCGGTCGGTGCTGAATTCGTGTGCGACGCTGACCAATTCGTTGAGGTTGTCCAGCCGGGCCAGATCCTGCGGATCACTGGAGGATTCCAGCTCGTTGCGGTAGCCGGTGCGGTCCAGGACGGCCTCGACGAGGTCGCCGAGTTCGTCGTCGAGCCGGCCGCGCAGGTCGTCGAGCAGGTTGACGAAGCCGGCGATCGCCTTCTCCGAGCGGGTGTTGAGCATCGGAACCTTGCCCTGGGCGGCGGCGGCCAGCGCGTCGGCGAAGGACGAACCGGTGTTCTCGGCGTACACCGCGACGCAGGCCTCCGCGCGGTCGCCGATGCCGCGCCGCGGGGTGTTGAGGATGCGGCGCAGGCTGACCGCGTCGCCGGGGTTGTCCAGCACGCGCAGATAGGCGACGATGTCGCGAATCTCCTTGCGCTCGTAGAACCGAACGCCGCCGACGACCTTGTACGGGATACCCGCCCGGATGAACACCTCCTCCAGCGAGCGCGACGAGTTGTTGGTGCGGTAGAACACCGCCACGTCGTTATAGGTGATCTCGCCGCGGTCGGCCAGGGCGTCGATCTCTCCGGCGACGAACCTCGCCTCGTCGTGCTCGTTGTCGGCGACGTAGCCGACGATCAACTCGCCGTCGCCGGCGTCGGTCCACAGCCGCTTCTCGCGGCGGTTGGAGTTACGGGAGATCACCGAGTTGGCCGCCGACAGGATGTTCTGCGTGGAGCGGTAGTTCTGCTCGAGCAGGATCGTGGTGGCGTTCGGGAAGTCCCGCTCGAAGTCCTCGATGTTGCGGATGGTGGCGCCGCGGAACGCGTAGATCGACTGGTCGGCGTCGCCGACGACGCACAGCTCGCTGGGCGGCACCGTGTCGGTGTCGGGGGCGGCCACCCCGACGAGCTCGCGGACCAGGACGTACTGCGCGTGGTTGGTGTCCTGGTACTCGTCGACCATGATGTGCCGGAACCGCCGGCGGTAGTACTGGGCGATCTGCGGGAAGTTCTGCAGCACCGCGACGGTCTCGCCGATGAGGTCGTCGAAGTCCAGCGCATTGGCCGCGCGCAGCCGCCGCTGGTACTCGCCGAACACGCTGGCGACGGTGCGGGCCAGCTCGTCGGACTCCGGCTCCAGTGCCGCGACGGCCCCCTCGGGGGTGATGAGCTCGTTCTTGAGGTTGGAGATCGCGTTGGCCAGCAGGCGCGGCGAGTACCGCTTGACGTCCAGGCCCATGTCCTTGCCGATCATCAGCAGCAGGCGGCGCGAGTCGTCGGCGTCGTAGATGGAGAAGTTGGAGTTCAGCCCGGGCAGCAGCGAGGCCTGGTTGCGCAGGATGCGCACACAGGTGGAGTGGAACGTCGAGACCCACATGTTGCGGGCCCGCGGGCCGACCAGGGCAACGACTCGCTCGCGCATCTCGGCGGCGGCCTTGTTGGTGAACGTGATGGCCAGGATCTGGCCCGGGCCGACGTCGCGGGCGGCCAGCAGATAGGCGATCCGGCGGGTCAGCACGGCCGTCTTGCCCGAACCGGCACCGGCCACGATGAGCAACGGCGCACCCTCGTGCAGCACCGCCTGCCGCTGCTGCGGGTTGAGACCATCGAGGAGTTCGGCCGCGTCAGCCGGTGGCTTGTAATCCGTCACGTGCACAGTCATGTCTGACCCAACTTACCGCTGTATGGCGACAGTTTTTTGCACAAGAGCGGCGCGTGGTGGCACACTCGTTTCGTGCTCACTGCACCGCAGCAATTTTTCTACGGGTACCGGATCGCGGTACCCGTGGTGGCATAGCTGCTCGAACCCGAGAGCCCCGCGGTCCGCATCCGGATCCGGGGCTCGTCTCTTGTGTGAGGTCCGGAACCCGAATGAGACCAGAACACACACGAGGAGAGCGAAGCGATGACTGTAGAGACCGAACAGATGTCTGATATCGACGCACTGCGCCTGGAGATCGACCGCCTCGACGCGGAGATCCTGGCCGCGGTCAAGCGCCGCACGGAAGTCTCGCAGGAGATCGGCCGGGCCCGGATGGCCTCCGGCGGTACCCGGCTGGTGCACAGCCGCGAGATGAAGGTCATCGAGCGCTACAGCGAGCTGGGTCCGGACGGCAAGGACCTGGCGATGCTGCTGCTCCGCATGGGCCGGGGCCGGCTCGGGCACTAGGCGCCGGTTGGCCTAGCTGACCCCGTCGACCAGCCAGGGCGTCAGCCACGTCACCGCGTCCGCGGTGGGATGGACGCCGTCACTGCGCACCAGCACACCGTTGATCTTGCTGGTGTAGGTGCCGTTGGGCGCCAGCTTCTTGTTCAGGTCCAGCACATCGACACCCTCGCGCGGGGCGGCGACACTTCTCAGCAGCGAGTTCCACTGGTTGACGCGGCTCGGCTGGTCCTCGGGATAGAGGCTGCCGTCGGCGCGCTCGCCGTGCCGGTTGAACGGCTCGGTGGTCATCACCACGCGCGCGCCGGTCGACTGCAGGATGTCCAGCGCCCGGTTCAGCTCGCCGACCAGGTACTGGTCGAAGTCGTCGTCGCCGATGTGCGTCCACTGCCCGTGCCACATCCGGTCCACGGTCTCCCAGCGTCCGACGGTCAGGAGCACGACGTCGGGGCGATCGTGGGCGATGCGCTGCTTCCAGCGCTCCGGCCAGGTGTCGCACTCGGGCTTCTGTTCCAGTTGCTGGCCCGAATAGCGGTAGGGGCCGCCGCGGACCACGCCGCAGCCGATGGTGGTGCGGTCCAGGAAGTCGATGCCCGGCGTGGGCGGCAGGTACCGCATCAACGTCCACGCGACCGAGTCGCCGAACACCGAAACCGTATGCGGCCGAACGCCGGCGCGCAGTGGCGCGGCGGGCCGGACCGTCTCGACGGGTGACACCATCGCGGCGGCGGACACATCCGGACCCGGGACCCGCATCCCGATCGGAACCACCAGCATCGTCACCGCGGCCGCGGTGGCGACCGTCGCACCGGCGAACCGCAGGAGCGGGAGGTGCGCAGGCCGCCAGCGGCGGATCGGCTGCTCGATCAGCCACCAGGACAGCCCGGCCGCCGCCAGCGTGGCAAGGCAGCGCGCGGCGAACAGGCCGTAGCCGGACCAGCCGGTGCGTTCTCCGTTGAGCACCAGGAAGATTGGCCAATGCCAGAGGTAGACGCCGTAGGAGATGACACCCAGCCATACCAGCGGCCGCAACGCCAGCACGCGTGCCACCGGGCCGCCTTGATCGAGCGCGACGGGCACGATCACCGCGACCGCGGCCAGCGCGACGACACTCAACAGGCCGTGCCGAAATTCCGAGGCGCTGCCCGTCGCGGCATGAGTGACCGCCGCCAGCACCGCCAGGCCGACGAGGGGAACCACGCGGGCGGCCCACTTCACCCATCGCGAGCGGATCAGCGACCACCCTGCCACGACCGCCGACCAGTCCCGGACCAGCAGCGCCGCGGCCGCCGCACCGATCAGCAGCGCCTGCGCTCGGGTGTCGGTGGCGAAGTAGACGCGGTTCAGGGTGGCGTCCGATGACAGCAGAACCGCCTCGGCGGCGGACGCGAGCACGCCGGCGGTGGCCAGGATGAACACCGCCGTGCGCACCCGGGCCGGCGTCGGGACCGCGCCGCCGCGGCGCCGTGCGATGGCGGCGAGCAGCAGTGCCACCGCGGCCAGCAGCAGTGGCCAGATCAGGTAGTACTGTTCCTCCACCCCCAGGGACCAGGTGTGCTGCAGCGGCGAGGGGGTGGCGCCCTGGCTGAAGTAGTCGGCCTTGTGGGCGATGAAGGCCCAGTTCGCGCTCCACAGGAACGCCGCGACCGCATCGGCGCGCAGAGTCGTCACGGATTCCGGCGCGAACAGCGCGCGGACGAACACCACCGCCAGAACCATCAGCAGCAGGGCCGGCAGCAGTCGGCGTGCGCGGCGGGTCCAGAAGCCGCGGAGATCGAGCCGGCCGGTGCGGCCCAACTCGTCGAGCAGCAGCGAGGTGATCAGAAATCCGCTGAGGACGAAGAAGACGTCGACCCCGATGAATCCGCCTGCAACGCCTGGTATGCCGCCGTGGGCGACGACCACCAGCGCGACCGCGATGCCGCGGATGCCGTTGAGTGCCGGTACGCCGGTGCTCGCTGCAGGCGCCGGTTTGCGACGGCCGACGTGAGCAGCGGCGTGGGCGACCCATCGACGTTGCCCGGCAGAGCGCGACGGCGCCGCGGTCACGTGGAGCCCTCCCTTGGTCCGGACTTCCGAGCTTAGGTGCGGAACTCCGGGCAGCCGCGAAGGCGCGCAGTCAGCAGCGGGTCAGGTCTCGATCGACGATCGGGTACTGCTTCGTCGGTGGCGCCACCAGCCCGTCCAGGGCCAGCTTCAGCCCGCCGACCACCCCGAGGAGCTGGGCGACGACCAGGTCCGGAACACCACGACGTACCGGTCGTCTCGAGATGTCGTCACTTCTGCCGCTGGTGGTATTCATCAGGGACTCCCATCGCTGCAAAAAGAACAACGACGGGGTTCCCCGGTTGCTTGCGTTTGCAACCGTGACGCTGGCCACAGTCAGCGAATCACCTGGTCAGCGCGACGCGCCGACTACTTCGTCAGCGCGATGTACTTGGTGTCGAGGTACTCCTCGATGCCCTCGTAGCCGCCCTCACGGCCGAACCCGGATTCCTTGACGCCACCGAACGGCGCGGCCGGATCGGAGATGACGCCGCGGTTCACCCCGACCATGCCCGCGTCGAGCGCCTCGGCCACCCGCAGCGCACGGTCCAGCGACTCGGTGAAGATGTAGGCGGCCAGACCGTACTCGGTGTCGTTTGCGGCGGCGATGCCGTCCTCCTCGGTGTCGAACCCGATGATCGGAGCCACCGGGCCGAAGACCTCCTCCTTGAGGATGCGGGCGTCGAGCGGCACGTCGACCAGCACCGTGGCCGGGTAGAAGTTGCCCGGACCGCCGGGCGCCTGCCCGCCCAGCGCCGCGGTGGCACCCTTCTCCACCGCGTCGTCGACGAGCTCCTGCACGCTGGCCACCTGCTTGGCGTTGACCAGCGGGCCGAGCTTGGCGCTCGGGTCCAGACCATTACCGAGGTTGATCTCGCCCATGCGCTTGACGAACTTGTCGGTGAACTCGTCGATCACCGCATTGGAGACGTGGATGCGGTTGGCCGCGGTGCAGGCCTCGCCGCCGTTGCGCATCTTGGCCAGCATCGCGCCCTCGACCGCGGCGTCCACGTCCGCGTCGTCGAACACCAGGAACGGGGCGTTGCCGCCGAGTTCCATCGAGGTGCGCAGCACCTTGTCCGCCGATTGCTTCAACAGCGCCTTGCCCACCCCGGTCGACCCGGTGAACGTCAGTTTGCGCAGCCTGCCGTCGTCGATCAGCGCGGTGGTAACTTCACGCGGCTGGTTGGTCGGCAGCACCGAGAGCACGCCTTCGGGTAGGCCGGCGTCGGCCATCAGCTTGGCCAGCAGCAGCATGCTCAACGGCGTCTCCTGGGCGGGCTTGACGATCATCGTGCAGCCGGCCGCCATCGCGGGTCCGATCTTGCGGGTGCCCATGGCCAGCGGGAAGTTCCACGGGGTGATCGCGTAGCACGGGCCGACGGGCGATTTGGTGACGATGATGCGCCCGTTGCCGGCCGGACTGGGGACGAAGCGACCACCGATGCGGACGGCCTCCTCGGCGAACCAGCGGAAGAACTCCGCGCCGTACTTGACCTCGCCCATGCTCTCGGCGACGACCTTGCCCATCTCCAGGGTCATCAGCGCGGCCAGGTCGTCGGCGCGGGCGATGATGGTCTCGAAGACCGAGCGCAGGATCTCGCCCCGCTCACGTGCCGGTGTGGCGGCCCAGTCGGCCTGCACCGCGCATGCGGCGTCCAGTGCGGAGATCGCGTCGGCCGCGGTGGCGTTGGCCACCGAGATCAGGACTTGGTCGTTCGACGGGTCGAGGACGTCGAAGGTCGACGAGCCAGGCCGCTCCTGTCCACCGATCCACAATCCGGTCGGAACCAAAGACAACAGCCGTTCAATGTCTGGGGTGCTCATACCTCAATGATGTACACCCTCGCGCCCTCGGCCCGCACTAGGGTCGGTGGAATGACCGCAGACATTTCCGCCACGCCTGAATGGACCGCGCTGCGCCGCCACCACGACCAGATCGCCACGACCACCCTGCGGGAGTTGTTCGCCGACGACCCCGATCGCGGACGCGAGCTCACCATGACCGTCGGCGACCTCTACATCGACTACAGCAAGCAACGCGTCACCCGCGAAACGCTGTCCCTGCTCGTCGACCTGGCCAAGGCCGCCCATCTCGAGGAACGCCGGGACGCGATGTTGTCCGGCGAACACATCAACACCTCGGAGAACCGCGCGGTGCTGCACACCGCGCTGCGGCTACCGCGTGACGCCCAGTTGGTCGTCGACGGCCAGGACGTGGTCGCCGACGTACACGAGGTGCTCGACGCGATGGGCGCGTTCACCGATCGGCTGCGCAGCGGCGAGTGGACCGGGGCCACCGGCGAGCGGATCAGATGCGTGGTCAACATCGGCATCGGCGGCTCGGACCTGGGTCCGGTGATGGTGTACCAGGCGTTGCGCCACTACGCCGACGCCGGGATATCGGCCCGGTTCGTCTCCAACGTCGACCCGGCGGACCTGGTTGCCAAACTCGACGGGTTGGATCCCGCCACAACGCTTTTCATCGTCGCATCCAAGACGTTCTCGACGTTGGAGACGCTGACCAACGCGACCGCCGCGCGGCGCTGGCTCACCGACGCGCTCGGCGACGCCGCGGTGTCCAAGCATTTCGTCGCGGTGTCGACGAACAAGAAACTGGTCGACGGCTTCGGCATCAACACGGCCAACATGTTCGGCTTCTGGGACTGGGTGGGCGGCCGCTACTCGGTGGACTCGGCCATCGGCCTGTCGGTGATGGCGGTGATCGGCAAGGAGGCCTTCGCCGACTTCCTGTCCGGATTCCACATCGTGGACCGCCATTTCGCGACCGCGCCACTGGAGGAGAACGCGCCGGCGCTGCTCGGGCTGATCGGCTTGTGGTACTCCGACTTCTTCGGCGCCGAGACACGTGCGGTGCTCCCCTACTCGAACGACATGTCGCGCTTCGCGGCCTACCTGCAGCAGCTGACGATGGAGTCCAACGGGAAGTCGGTGCGTGCCGACGGCACTCCGGTGACCACGAGCACGGGCGAGATCTTCTGGGGTGAACCGGGAACCAACGGCCAGCACGCGTTCTATCAGCTGCTGCACCAGGGCAC
This sequence comes from uncultured Actinomycetota bacterium, assembly GCA_963716465.1. Taxonomy (GTDB): domain Bacteria; phylum Actinomycetota; class Actinomycetes; order Mycobacteriales; family Mycobacteriaceae; genus Mycobacterium. The sequence goes on along the minus strand of CAVQTS010000021.1, from coordinate 42,811 downwards.
CCGGCTGGTGCCGGCCGACTTCATCGGGTTCAGCGAACCAACCGACGACCTGCCGACCGCCGACGGGCACGGCAGCATGCACGACCTGTTGATGAGCAACTTCTTCGCCCAGACCCAGGTGCTGGCCTTCGGCAAGACTGCCGAGGAGATCGCCTCGGAGGGCACACCGGCAGAAGTGGTGCCGCACAAGGTGATGCCGGGCAACCGGCCGAGCACGTCGATCCTGGCGAACCGGCTGACACCGTCGGTGCTCGGCCAGCTGATTGCGCTCTACGAGCACCAGGTGTTCACCGAAGGGGTCATCTGGGGTATCGACTCGTTCGACCAGTGGGGTGTGGAGCTGGGCAAGACGCAGGCCAAGGCGCTGCTCGGGGTGATCACCAGTGACGGTTCGCCGGCCAAGCAGACCGACAGCTCGACCGACGAGCTGGTGCGCCGCTATCGCGAGGAGCGCGGTAGGGCGCGGTAGTTCCCGTCGCGAGCAGTCGCAAAGGTTCCGAAACTGCGGCGTGTCGCGAGGCGTTTGCGTCTGCTCGCGGAAGGGACTCAGGCGAAGGGTTTGGTGAACCGCGGCGGCAACAGCTTGAGCAGCGTCACCAGCGGCACCCACGGCCAGCCCGGAACGATCGCGCGGCCGGTTTCGCGTTCGATGGCTTTCACCATCTGGTCCACGCCGGTCTTGTTGTCGACCATCAGCATGGTGGAGTTCGACCTCGCCGTCATCTCCGACTCGATGTAGCCCGGTTCGAGAACCGTGACTTTGATTGGGCCCGAAGCGTATTCGGCGCGCAGTGACTCGCCCAGCGATGACACCCCGGCCTTGCTGGCCGCATAGGCGGCCTTCACTCCCGGCACACCCTTGTTGCCCAGCACACTGGAGATCAGTACGAGGTGCCCGGAGCCGGCCTTCGTGAACATCTCCAGCGCGGTCTCGACCTGCACCAGCGCCGCGACGAGATTGGTCTCGATGGTGGCCTTGTTCGCCCACAGCTTGCCCGACCCCAGCGGGGCGCCCTTGCCGATGCCGGCGTTGACGATGACGCGGTCGATGCCGCCCAGTTCGTCGGACAGCGCGGCGAACACCTTGGGCACCTGCTCGTGGTCGTTGACGTCGAGCTCGGCGACGGCCACCGTGATGTTCGGATAGCGCTGCGTCAGCTCGGCCTTGAGCTCGTCGAGCCGGTCGACGCGGCGGGCGCACAGCGCGAGGTCGCGCCCCATGGCGGCGAATGCCCGGGCCATGCCGGCCCCGAGACCTGAGCTGGCGCCCGTGATGAGGATCCTGTGCCTGATCATGCGGGCAGCCTAGCGATCATTTCAGCAGCCGCGACATCCGGCGGTCGGCCAGCACCTTGCCGCCGGTCTGACATGTCGGGCAGTACTGAAACGACTTGTCGGCGAACGACACCTCGCGCACGGTGTCCCCGCACACCGGACACGGCAGCCCGGTCCTGGCGTGCACCCGCAGCCCGGAACGCTTCTCGCCCTTCAACGTCGCCGCCTGCTGGCCGACCGATCGCTGCACCGCGTCGGTGAGCACTGAGACCATCGCGTCGTGCAGGGCCGAAATCTGTTCGGACGTAAGCTTTCCCGCGGTCGCGAACGGAGACAGCTTGGCGACGTGCAGGATCTCGTCACTGTAGGCGTTGCCGATTCCGGCGATGATCTTCTGGTCGGTGATCACCGTCTTGATCCGTCCCGACTGCGGCGCCAGGACCGCGGCCAGTTGCTCATCGGTGAGCTCGAGCGCGTCGGGACCCAGCGTCGCGATGCCGGGAACCGCCGTCGGGTCGCGTACGATCCACACCGCCAGCCGCTTCTGGGTGCCTGCCTCGGTGAGGTCGAAACCTGATGACTCGCCAGGTGTTCCGAGGTGTACGCGCAGGGCGATCGGGCCCTTGCCGGGCTTCAGCGGTGCCGCGGCGAGCTTGTCCGACCACCGCAGCCAGCCCGCGCGGGACAGGTGGGTGATCAGGTAGAACTCGCCGGCCCGCAGGCCGAGATACTTGCCCCAGCGGTGTGCGTCGGTGACGGTCTGGCCGTGCAGGGCGGTCGGCGGCGGGTCGAAGGTCTTGAGCACCGACAGCGCCCCGACGTCGACCCGGCCGATCGTCGCACCGACGGCATGCCGGCGAAGGTGGTCGGCGAGGGCCTCGACTTCTGGCAGTTCGGGCATGACTCCAGTGTGCCGGTCAGCCGCCGACCGCGCGTTCGGCCGTGCGCATGGGCAGCGAGAACAGCCAGCCGACGATCGACAGCACGATCGCCGCCCAGATCGCGGTCCACCAGAAGTGGTTGATCTGCAGTCCCCAGTGGGTGGTGTGGTCGGTGATCCACGCGGTGATCCACAGCATGAGCGCGTTGATGACGACGTGGAACAGACCCAGCGTCACGATGTACAGCGGGATCGACAGCAGTTGCACGACGGGCTTGATGAACGCGTTCACCAGCCCGAAGATCACCGCGACCACCAGGACGATGCCGACCCGCTGAAGTGTCGTCTGACCGCCGACGAAGGTGATGCCCGGCACGACCAGCGTGACGACCCACAGCGCCAAGCCGGTGACCGCGGCGCGCAGCAGAAATGAACCCATGCGGTGATCCTCTCACTTGGATCACGCCGAGCACCCGACTTCCCGACTACTCCGGTGCCGGCGGGGTGAACAGTTTCACCAGTTTGCCGTCGGGATCGCGGAACAACATCGATCGGTTGCTCCACGGCATCGTGGTCGGCTGCTGGACCCAGTCCACACTCGAGGTCATCGGTGATCATGCGGATCGAAGCCAGGCCATCGCCCTCAATCACGCAGCAGGTAGATGTCCATGATCCAGCCGTGCCGCGCGCGCGCCTCGGCGCGCAATTCCGCGATGCGGTCACCGTCCTCACCGACGGTGCCTGCCACCAGGATCTCGTCGGGTGTGCCGAGGTAGGCACCCCACCAGATCCGGGTCCGCGGCGGGCAGCACTGAAACGAGCAGTCGCCGTCGAGCATCACCACCGCCGAGCCGGCCAGCCCATTGCTACGCAGCTGTCGTCCGGTGGTGATCAGGACGGGTTCGCCGACGTCGTTGAGCGGGATCCGGTGCCGGGCCGTCAGCGCCTGCACGGCAGTGATGCCGGGAATGACGTCGTAGCGCAGCTCGACGTGCTCGGCGACCTGCTCGAGGATCCGCAGCGTGCTGTCATACAGCGACGGATCCCCCCACGCCAGGAACGCGCCGACGCCGTCGGGTCCGAGTTCGGTCCGGATCGCGTTGGCCCACAGCCGCGCCCGCGCGGTGTGCCAGTCGGCGACGGCTTGCGAGTAGTCGCCGTCGGCGGCCCGCTTGGGGTCGGCGAGCTCCACGAACCGGTACCCGGGGTCGGTGATGAAACGCGCACAGATCTCACGGCGCAGCGCCACGAGGTCACTCTTGGCCTCGCCCTTGTCCATCGCGAAGAACACGTCGGTGTCGTTGAGAGCCCGGACCGCCTGCGCCGTCACGTAGTCCGGATCGCCGGCGCCGATGCCGATGACGTGGATGCAGCGCATACCGGCGAGCCTAGCCAGCGCGCCGAACCAGCCACGGCAGCAGGAGTACCGCGGCGAAGCAGGCGCCGGCGACACCGGACACCAGCAGCGGTAGCCGCCCGTCGGCACCCCACAGGAATCCGGCCCACAGCCCGGCCACCAGCACGGCCAGTCCGCTGGCGCCCTGGAACACACCTTGGGCGCCGGCCTGACGGTCCGAGCCGACCAGTGCGGATATCCACGCCTTGCCGACGCCGTCCGTGCACGCCGTGAACAATCCGTAGGCTCCGATCAGCAGCCACGCCGCGACGTGATTTCTGGTCAGTCCGAGACCGATGTAGCCGACTGCGAAGAACACCAGCCCGAACCCGAACACGGCCGATCGCGGAAGCCGGTCGGCCAGCACGCCGGCCGGGAAGCTGCCCAGCGCGTAGACCACGTTGTAGCCGACATAGGCGAGGATCACCCCGACGACCCCGAATCCGATCTCGTTGAGCCGCAACAACAACAGCGCATCCGGAAAGTTGACGACGCCGAAGCCCACCAGTAGAGCGGTCACCCGCCAGTAACGCCGGGGCAGCTCCCGCAGCCCGCGGAAGACGGGCTGACGTGGCGGTCGCGGCCCGGTACGGGGCTTTTCGTGAACCAGAAACACGAGCAGCACCGACAGCACCGCGGGCACGATCGCGATGTACAGCAGCGGCGGGATGCGATGACCCAGCAGCTCATAGCCGGCCAGCCCGAGCAGCGGGCCGACCACCGCGCCGAGGGTGTCCATCGCGCGGTGGAACCCGAAAACCTTTCCCCGAACTGATGTTTCGATACCATCGACCAACAGCGCGTCGCGGGGCGCGCCACGGATGCCTTTGCCCAGGCGGTCGACCACCCGTCCGGCCAGCACCCCGGGCCACGCCCCTGCGACCGCGATGATCACCTTGCCCAGCGCCGCCATACCGTAACCCGTTGCGATCAAAGGACGTTTGGCGAAGCGGTCACCCAGCGGCCCGACCGCGAGTTTGGTCAGCGACGCCGCGCCTTCCGCGACGCCCTCGATGGCGCCCACCACCGACGGCGGAGCGCCCAGTACGGCGGTCAGGTAGATCGGCAACAGGGGGTACAGCAACTCGCTGGCGGCGTCCTGCAGAAAGGACACCGCCGAGAGAACCCGGACGTTGCGGGTGAGCCAGCTGTGCCCAGTCACCGCTGTAGTATCCGCTTAGTGACGACCTTCAACGGACTACCGGCCCACGTCCTGTTGGTGCACTTCGTCGTGGTGCTTGCTCCGCTGACAGCGGTCCTGGCGATCCTGTGCGCGGTGTGGCCCGCCGCGCGGGAACGGCTGGTGTGGCTGGTGCTGGTGCTGGCGCTGATCACGACCGGCTTGACCCCCCTGACCACCGATGCCGGCGAATGGCTGGAGCATCGGGTGGCACGCTCGCCTCTGGTGCACACCCATGCCCACCTCGGCGACACGATGATCTACTTCGCGGTGGCCCTGTTGATCGGCGCGGTGCTGCTCGCCGTGCAGCACGTCCAGGCCGGCCGCGGCAAAGCCCTGTCGAAGTTGCTGTCCGCGGTGGTCGCCGTCTTCGTGGTGCTCGCGAGCGTGGCCACGATCGTGCAGGTGTACCGGATCGGCGACTCCGGCGCGAAGGCCACCTGGAGTGAGAAGCCGCTCCTGACGCCACCTCCGGGCAAGGCCTGAAATCAAGCCGCGCCCCGCGGGTCTCAGCCGCGCAGCGTGACGCTCGGTGACTGTCCGAACTCGGTGCGGTAGACCTGGCTGAATCGTCCGGTGTGGGCGAACCCCCAGCGAATCGCGATCTCCGCTACGGTATCCCGGATCGGATCGCCGGCCAGCAGATCGCGGTGCGCCCGCCGCAACCGGATCTGCCGCAGGTACGTCATCGGACTCATGTCGAGATGCCGGCGGAACATGTACTGCACCGCCCGCGGCGTGACATTGAGCGCCCTGGCGACCTCGCCCATCCCGATGTCACGGGTGCAATTGGCGTGCATGAACTCGATGGCCCGGCGCAGCATCGGCGGCGAGGTGTCCATGCTCTCGAACGGGTCGTCCGCGACGTCGGCATAGGTGTTGGGGAAGACGTGCAGCATCGTGGTCGCCAACAGTCGCACCGCGCCGCCGACCACCAGTTCGCAGTTCGCGATCCCGGTCCGCGCCTCCAGGGTGGCGGTGACATAGTCCACCGCGGTCGTCCACTGGGCCGCTGCCGCGGCCGAGCGGGGACGGCCGGAGAGGAACCGGACGGGCTCTCGGCCGTCGTCCTCGTCGCCGACGACGTCGGCCAGTGCGCCAGGTGTCAAAGCGGCAAGTGACACCTCGGCGTCGACCAGGTGTGCCCGACAGGGCCGGCCCGGGCGGATCGCGAGCACGATGTCACCGGCGGCACAGGTTTCGGCCCGGGTGTCCCGGCCGAGTCGCATGTTGCCCGACTTGAGGTGGCTGACGACGTAGCACGACGACGATTCGGATTCGAACTCCACCGAGCACGGCAGGTGCGCGGTGCCGAGGCTGACCGGACCGATGACCACGTGTGACAACGTGACCGGCCGGTCGCTGCGCAGTCCCGCGACGCGACCCTCGATACCGTGCGCGTTGCGGATGAACGCCGCGGCCGCTTCGGGGTCCGACGTCGTGCACGTGACGCTCTGCGGCGGTGCTGCGAGTACTGAGGTCATCCTGGCCTCCTGAAGTCGAGCGGAGGCAATCACCGGCACGAGAGGCGGGTCGGATTGACGTCGAATGAGAACCTCGGCGACCGAACAGCCCCATCGGGGAGATTGCGGTGCAACGCCCGCCAGACGCGCGCGGACGTTTCGAGCGTTGTTCTCAACTCTTCAAAGAGGATAGCGCGCGCCCCGCTGATCGCGAAGGTTTCAGTCAGGGTTTTCGTCGAATCGGACCGAGGGGCCAGGTTGGCAACCGGCCCTGTCCGCGGCGACTAGAACACGTTCTACTATCGCGGTATGCGATTCACCTACGCCGAGGCCATGACCGATCCGACGTTCTACATCCCGTTGGCTCAAGCGGCCGAAGCCGCCGGTTATGACGCGATGACGATCCCGGACAGCGTCGCCTATCCCTTCGAGTCCGATTCGAAGTACCCCTACACCCCGGACGGAAATCGCGAGTTCCTGGACGGCAAGGCGTTCATCGAGACGTTCGTGCTCACCGCGGCACTGGGTGCGGTGACCAAGAACCTCAAGTTCAACTTCTTCGTCCTCAAGCTGCCGATCCGGCCACCGGCCCTGGTGGCCAAGCAAGCCGGCTCGCTGGCCGCACTGATCGGGAACCGGGTCGGGCTGGGCGTCGGCACCAGCCCGTGGCCGGAGGACTACGAATTGATGGGGGTTCCGTTCGCCAAGCGCGGTAAGCGCATGGACGAGTGCATCGACATCATCCGTGGGCTCACCAGCGGTGACTACTTCGAGTATCACGGCGAGTTCTACGACATCCCGAAGACCAAGATGACCCCCGCCCCCACTGAGCCGATTCCGATCCTCATCGGCGGGCACGCCGACGCGGCGCTGCGCCGGGCGGCGCGCAACGACGGCTGGATGCACGGCGGCGGCACCGAGGATCTCGACGAACTGCTGGCCAAGCTCAACCGCTACCGCGAAGAGGAAGGCCAGACCGGGGACTTTCAAATCCACGTGATCTCGATCGACGGCTTCACCGTCGACGGCGTCAAGCGCCTCGAGGACAAGGGCGTCACCGACGTCATCGTCGGATTCCGGATTCCCTACGTCGAGGGGCCCGACACCGAGCCGCTGGACTCCAAGATCCGCAACCTCGAGTGGTTCGCCGAGAACGTCATCGCGAAAGCCTGACCGTCACAGCGGATCCCACGTCGGGGCCCGCTTCTCGCGGTGCGCCATCGCGGCCTCCATCGGATTCCCGGTGAACCCGGTCAGCACCTGGGTGCGGTTCTCGATCTCCTTGGCGTGCCGCAGGCTCGGGGCGTCGAGGGCGGCGTTGAGCCCGGTCTTGGTCTGCCAGACGCCGAAAGCGTTGTTGGCGGCGATGGTTCGGGCCATCTCGAGTGCGGTGTCGGCGAGCTTCTCCGGCGGCACCACCTCGTGCACCAGCCCGATGCGGAACGCTTCCCGCGCGTCGATGATCCGGCCGGTGAGCATCAGTTCGCGCGCGACGCCGGCACCGACGATCTTGGGCAGCAGATAACTGGTACCCATGTCCATCGACGAGAAGCCGGCCTTGATGAACACCGAGCCGAACCGGGCGGCTTCCGAGGCGATCCGGATGTCGCAGTGCAGCGCGTACGCCAGCCCCCCGCCGACGGCCACGCCGTTGACGGCGGCGACCACCGGAATGGGAAGTTCGTAGAGCCGGGTCATCTGGTCGGCGAGGCGGACCTGGGAGTCGTAGGTCGTCTTGAACGGGGCGCCGGCGGGTGGCGTCCAGGGTTGTCCGGTGCCGCTGAGGTCCGCCCCGGCGCAGAAGCCGCGGCCGGCACCGGTCAGGACTGCCACCCGGTAGTTCCACGAACTGAGCTTGTCCAGCGCCTCGTCGATGCCGTCGAGCAGGGCACCGTCGATAGCATTGAGCAGATCGGGCCGGTTCAGCGTGACGCCGGCGATCCCGTCGTCGAGTTCGGTGAATTCCACAGCAGCCATGCGCTGCAGATTAGCCCGCCACGACGTCGGGTACTCCGGGCGCCATGGCGACCGTCGACGTGTCCGTGCCCTCCGAGGTGGCGCCGCAGCGGGCGTGGGAGCTGGCCTCGGATCTGCACCGGTTCGGTGAGTGGATGACGATCTTCGGCGGCTGGCGCGGCCCGGTGCCGACACAGATTCGGGAGGGCACCGAGGTGTCCTCGCTGATCAAGGTCAAGGGGTTTCGCAAGGTCATCCACTGGTGCGTCACCGACTACGACGAGCCGCGTGTGATCGAACTGCACGGATCGGGCCGCGGCGGCATCGGGATCGGCATCACGATGCGCGTGCTCGACGACCACCCGGGCTCCTGCTTCCGCCTGCTCGCCAACCTGTCCGGCGGCCTGCTCAACGGACCGGTCGGGCGCTTCGTCGCCCGGCTGCTGGAGTCCGACGTGCGTCGGTCGGTGTCCAACCTCGCCGCACTGGCCTGAGCCGCTCGGCGCAGATGTCGGTGCGTTCGCCGACAAATGCGCCGCCGCTGAGACCTACGCCACCGTCCCGCGCTACCGTGCAGGCACCCAACGACGGGAGGAGCCGGTATGGGCGGATATCGCGAGCTGTTCGACGCCAGCGTCGCCGATCCCGCGGAGTTCTGGGCCCAGGCCGCCCGTGCCGTGACCTGGACGCGTGCTCCCGAGCAGATCCTCGACGACACCAATCCCCCGTTCTACCGCTGGTTTCCCGACGCGGAACTCAACACCTGCGCCAACGCTCTGGACCGCCACGTCGCCGCCGGCCGCGGCGAACAGGCCGCACTGATCTACGACTCGCCCGTGACGGGCGCGAAGCGGACCTTGACCTACCGTGAACTGCTCTCGGAGACAGCCCGTTTCGCCGGAGTGCTGCGTGACCTCGGCGTCGGCAAGGGCGACCGGGTGGTGCTCTACATGCCGATGATCCCCGAGGCCGCTGTGGCGATGCTGGCCTGCGCGCGGATCGGCGCGGTGCATTCGGTGGTGTTCGGCGGGTTCGCCGCCCACGAGCTGGCCACCCGGATCGACGACGCGCAGCCGACGGTGATCGTGTCGGCGTCGTGCGGCATCGAGCCGTCACGGGTGATCGAGTACAAGCCGATGCTCGACCATGCCCTGGAGTTGGCGTCGCATCAGCCGAGCGCATGCGTGATCGTCCAGCGCGAGCGGCTTGGCTGCGCCCTGGTCGGCGGCCGGGATCTGGACTGGGCCGAGGCGATGGCCGCCGCGTCACCGGTGGATCCGGTGCCCGTCGCGGCGACCGATCCGCTCTACGTGCTCTACACCTCAGGCACCACCGGCAAGCCCAAGGGCATTGTCCGCGACAACGGCGGCCACGCGGTCGCGCTGCTGTGGAGCATGCGGCACATCTACGACATCGACCCCGGTGACGTGTTCTGGGCGGCCTCCGACGTCGGCTGGGTCGTCGGCCACTCCTACATCGTCTACGGCCCGCTGCTGGCCGGGGCGACGACCGTGCTGTACGAGGGAAAGCCCATCGGCACACCGGACCCCGGCGCATTCTGGCGAGTGGTGGCCGAGCTACGGGGTGAAGGCGTTGTTCACCGCTCCGACGGCCATCCGCGCGATCCGCAAGGAGGATCCGCAGGGCTCCCACATCGGCCGCTACGACCTGTCGTCGCTGAAGTATCTGTTCCAGGCCGGCGAGCGACTGGACCCCGACACCTACGCGTGGGCGTCGGAGAGGCTGGGCATCCCGGTGGTCGACCACTGGTGGCAGACCGAGACCGGGTGGGCGATCGCCGCCAATCCGATGGGCGTGGAACATCTTCCGCTCAAGGCCGGCTCGCCGACGGTGCCGATGCCGGGGTACGACGTGCAGATCCTGCGGGTCGACGGGTCGCCGTGCGATCCGGGCGAGGAAGGCGCGATCTGCATCAGCATGCCCCTGCCGCCCGGGACGCTGCCCACGCTGTGGGGTGACGACGCGCGATTCGAGGCGTCGTATCTGTGCGAGCACCCGGGCTACTACCTCACCGGCGACGGCGGGTTCATCGACTCCGACGGCTACCTGTTCGTGATGGGCCGCATCGACGACGTGATCAACGTCGCGGGACACCGGTTGTCGACGGGATCGATCGAGGCGGTGCTGGCTTCGCATCCGGCAGTGGCCGAGTGCGCGGTGATCGGGGTAGCGGACGAGATCAAGGGTCAGGTGCCGCGCGGGTTCGTGGTGCTCAAGGCGGGCGCTTCGGCCGACGGCCTGGCCGAGGAGTTGGTGGCGTCGGTGCGCGACGAGATCGGCGCCGTGGCCTGCTTCCGACTGGTCGACGTGGTGCCTGCCCTGCCGAAAACCCGGTCGGGCAAGATTCTGCGCAAGACGATGCGCGGCATCGCGCACGGCAAGGACGAGCCGGTGCCGTCGACCATCGAGGACCCCGCCGTGCTGGAGACGCTGAAGCCAATCCTGCAGGGCTAAAAGGTTTTCCACAGACTAGGTGTGATCCACAGGATCGCGCGTTTACCGCTTGCTGTTGCTACTTGCCGCGGCTGCAGGGGCGGTGGTCTTGGGGCTGCCGACCGAGGTCGCCGTGTTTGGCACCCTGATTCCGTTGATGTTGAAGCCCGGACCCATTTTGATGACGGACTGGCCGCTCTTTAGGACGGATCCGGCAAGCGCGAAGGGGCCGGGGCCGGCCGCCACGGTGTTGTTGGTGCCCAGAACGGCGAACCCAGCGGTGTCGTTGCCGGCGTTCACCCCTGCGCTGACCTGGTTTCCGCTGCCGCCGACGGTGTAGGCGCCGTTCACATTGGATCCGGGAGACCCGGCGACGAGTGTGCCGTTGCTGCCGAACACGTTGAGGGCCTTGTTGGTGTTGCTCCCGGTGGACGTCAGCTGGTTGTGGGTTCCGCCGATGTTGGTGCCGGAGTTTGCCGTGCCCCCGGTCACGGTTACCGTATTCGTGCCACCCAGGAGGTTCCTGGCCGTGTTCGCTGTGCCTCCGCTGATGTTGACCTGGTTGGCGCTCCCGAACAGGTTGCCGGCGGTGTTGCCAGAGCCGCCCTGGGTGCTGACAGTATTACCGCCACCGAGGAGGTTGGTGGCGGTGTTGAGGTTTCCGGCGGCCGTCGTGACGGTGTTCTTGTCACCGAAGATGTTGCGGGCCGCATTCGACAATCCGCCGTCTCCGATGACCGTGTTGTTGCTGCCGAAGAAGTTGTACGCCCGGTTGAATATTCCGGCACCCGATTCGACGACGTTGTCGTTGCCGCCCACATTCAGGGCGACGTCCAGGGTTCCCTGCGCCGTGACCGAGTGGCTGGTGGTCGCGCGGCCGAACAGGTTGACGGCCAGGTTGCCGAGGCCCGCGGCGAGGACGGAGGTGGTGTTGGGGGACAGGATCGAGGTGTTCAGCGCGATGTTGAAGCCCAGATTGCCCAGGCTGCTGGAGCCGGCGGTGGTAGCCGTTCCATTCCCGCCGATTTGCGCTGCGATGCCGAACAACCCTTGTGCCACCGCTGTTGATTTGTTGCCGAGTGCGGTGGCGAAGGTGAACGCGTCGCCGGTGTGAGCGGTCGCGTTGGTGCCCAGCGAGAAGGCAGCACCGAACAAGCCGCTGGCATCTGCGGTGGCACCGTTGCCGATGGCGACCGCGACACTAAAGACTGTGCTCGTGCAGTCGGCGCTGTTGCCGATGCCGAAAAACGACGCGCACGTCGCGTTCGCGGCCGGGGCGGACCCCAACCCTGCCGCCATGGCGACCGCACCCGAGGCGACCACGCCCGCCAGGACGGCGCCCGCCTTGCGGGAACTGCGACCGGCCCCTGATGTTCTATGTTGCGGCATCGACATTCCCCTTCTGGAGTTGCGGATGCCGGGACCGGCACCATTGAGCCGAAGTTAACACCGACCACCCAATCAACAATTAGCCGGGGCGTCATTAACAGCAAACGGCCCGCCACCGGAGAGGTGTGGCGGGCTGGGGCGGCTGTCTGTGCACCGGTGCGGACTGCCGTCTCTTTCGGAGCGGGGGCCTAGGCGCAAATGACTGCGAAACTATGCGCGTACCGACAAGCCGGAAGGTGATGATTCGAGGTGACCGTCGGCATCGAGGAGCTCGAGATCGCCGACCCAGCGGACGCGTGGCGGAGGGCGGGGTTCAACGTCGATTCCGATGACGTCTGTCGGGTCGGCGGTGTTCGCATCCGCTTGGTCGGGTATGGCCGCGGTGTCGGCATCGTCGGGTGGTCGTTGAGTGGCCTGCCGTCGCACCGCTCGATAGGCGACCTCGACGGAATCCCGACGACGACAACAGAGGCGATCGCCGCCCAGCCCGCGGTGCACGCCAACGGTGTTACTGAGATCGACCACATAGTGCTGCTGTCACCTCACCTGAGCCGGACTGTCGAGGCCCTCGCCGCGATCGACGTGCAACCGCGCCGGGAACGCGACGCCGAACTCGGAGGCCGACCGATCCGCCAGATCTTCTTCCGGCTGGGTGAGGTGATTCTCGAGGTCGTCGGTTCGCCGAGGACCGTCGACGAGACCCCGTCGACTCTCTGGGGCATCACGTACGTCGTCACCGACCTTGACGCCACCGCGTCGTTCTTCGGCGACCGGTCGACATCTGTGAAAGATGCCGTACAGCCCGGACGCCGGATCACCACATTGCGGCACGAGGATCTGGGCATGTCGGTCCGGACGGCGATGATCTCAATGCCTATTCTCGGCAAATGACCGACGACACCGTTGTCATCCACACCGACGGGGGATGCCGACCGAACCCCGGCCCTGGCGGCTGGGGCGCGGTGCTGCGCCTGCGCGAACACGTCCGCGAGATGTTCGGTGGCGACCCAGGGCAGACCAGCAACAACCGGATGGAACTGACCGCCCCGATCATGGCGCTCGAAGCGCTTACTCGACCTGTAGCGGTGCACCTCTACACCGACAGCACCTACGTCCGCAGCGGCATCACCAAGTGGGTGCTCGGCTGGGAACGCAACGGATGGCTCACCTCAGCGAAGCAACCGGTGAAGAACGTCGATCTCTGGCAGCGGCTCCAGATTGCCTGTGCGCGACACCAAGTCGAGTGGTTCTGGGTCAAGGGGCATTCCGGCGTCGCCGACAACGAGTTGGCTGACATGCTGGCGACCCGTGGTTTGCAGGAGGCCATCGCGGCGTCTGTTGTCCGTCTCTGACGTCTCTGACGTATAGAAAAATTGTCAGCGCGCCGGTGTATCATTCGAACATGCGTTCGATCATGGCGGTGCTCGACGACCTCGACAGTCTTGTCGAGGAACTCGGTGCTGCCGATCTTGAGGTGCTGGCTCCCCCGCAGCGGTTCGCGGTGTTGGAGCGCCTGGAGATTGCGCGCCGCCGCCAGGTCGCGGTGGGCCACGCGGTGGTCGCCCGGTTGGAGCAGTTCCCGGGCTGTCCGCCGGTCCCGGTCACCCTGGCCGACGTGCTGCGGATCAGCCCGCGCGAGGCACGCCGCCGCATCCGCGACGCCGAGCAGTTGGCGCCTCGCACCACGCTGACCGGGGAGCCCGTGCCACCCGTGTTGCCGCGAGACTGCGAAAATCTGGCGGGACGGGCTCGTCGATGGCGAACACCTGCAGGTCATCCAGCGGTTCTTCCGCGATCTGCCCGACCACCTCGCACCCGCCGACGTGGCCAAGGCCGAGAGATCACTGGCCGAGCACGCGGTGAACCTGCGCCCCGACCAGTTGGAGAAAGTGGCCAACCGGTTGGCTCTGCATCTAAATCCCGACGGGAAGTTCTCCGATGAGGATCGCGCCCGCCGGCGCGGATTCGTCTGGTGCGGCGGACAACGCGTGGACGGCATGAGTGTCGGCAAACTGGTGGCCGACCCGGAGTTACGGTCCATGCTCGATGCGTGGTTGGCCAAGTTCGCCGCGCCGGGCATGTGCAACCCCGCCGATGAGAACCCCACGGTCACCCCCTCTGATGAGGTGGCCCAGCGCGATCAGCGTGGTCATGGCCAGCGCCAGCACGACGCGCTCAAAGCATTGGTACGCGGACAACTCGGTGATCCCAAACTCGGCAAGCACGCCGGATTACCGGTGACGGTGATCGTCTCGGCCACCCTGCAGGACCTGCAGGCCAAAGCCGGACATGCGGTGACGGCCGGGGGAACGCTGCTGCCCATTGCAGACCTGATCCGGATGGCCGCCCATGCCTACCACTACCTCGCTCTGTTCGACGGGGCGAACGGGCGGGCATTGTGGCTGGGCCGCACCAAACGTCTCGCGTCGGCTGATCAACGAATCATGTTGCACGCCAGAGACCGCGGCTGCACGCGGCCGGGCTGTGATGCGCCGGGCTACCACAGTGCGGTCCACCATGCCGCCGCAGACTGGTCCGACGGCGGATTGACCAACATCGACGACATCGCCCTGGCCTGCGATCCCGACAACCAACTGGTCGAAACCGGCGACTGGGCCACCCGAAGACTTCCCGACGGCGGCACCCAATGGATCCCGCCACCGCAACTCCCGATGCTACGCGGCGGCACCAACGACTTTCATCACCCCGAACGCCTCATCGGCACGACGACGACGACGGCCAACAGCCGTCCGATGATGCCGCTTAACCTGCCGGCGCTTCGACCACCACGTCGCGCGGTTCCTTGTCGGGCCGAAGTCCGCGCCAGCTCGGGTGGCGCAGTCGGTCGTCGGACGTCCACTCCCCGTAGCGCACCTCCCCTACCAGCTCCGGTCGCACGTAGGTGACGCCCTTGGTCTCCAGGCGTGGCAGCGGCGGGTCGAACGGGGACTCGTCGGTGTGCAGCGGCGACAGGATCGTCTTGAGCCGGCCCAACTCCTTGTCCGAGAAGCCTGTACCGACCCGGCCGACGAACGTCAACCCGCGCTCACCCGGAATGCCCATCAGCAGCGCGCCGATCCCGCTGGAGCGCCCGCCGTTGCCCTCGCGCCAGCCACCGATCACGATTTCCTGGGTGTTCCAGTTCTTGTCCTTGATCCACGCCGACGACCGCCGTCCCGGCTGATAGGTGGAGTCCCACTTCTTGGCGACGACACCTTCCCACTTCTTCTTGCGGGAATACTCCAACGCATCCGGCCCGGCACCCTCGATGAGAGGGGGAACAATCAATTCCGTTCCTGCCGAGAATGTTTCGAGGATTTTACGGCGATCGCGATACTTGGCGCGCAGCAGCGAGCGGCCGTCGAGCCGCAGGATGTCGAACGCCCAGAACTCGATCCTGTTGGCCCGCAACCGGTTCTGCATCTGGCCGAAGTTGGGCACACCGTCGGCGTCCAACGCCACCACCTCGCCGTCGAGGATGACGTCATGGTCGGCCAGATCGGCTGCCAGCGACTGCAGTTGCGGATACTCGCCGGTGACGTCGCGCCCGCTACGGGACTGCAGACGCAGCCGGCCATGGTCGACCTCGACCAGCAGCCGATAGCCGTCGAACTTGCCCTCGAACGCGTACTGGGCGGCGGTCAGCTTGTCGACCGAGCCGTGGGTGGCCAGCATCGGCGCATAGTCCTGCAAGCGCGGTTGAGGCTGCTCCTTCATCCGGTGCGCCAGCCATTGGTCGCCGTTGGTCTGAATCAGCGCGTAACGCCCCGTGATTCGCTGACCATAGAGGTCGACGATCACCTCCCCCCCTTCTTCAGCGGCATCGTTGAACTTCTCCGCCTCGTACGTCCCCGAATCCCAGATGATCACCTTGCCGCCGCCGTACTCCCCTTTCGGAATGGTGCCCTCGAAGGTCGCGTACTCCAGCGGATGGTCCTCGGTGTGCACGGCGAGGTGGTTGACCGCGGGAGTGTCGGGCAGGTTCTTGGGTACCGCCCATGACACCAGCACGCCGTCGCGTTCGAGGCGGAAGTCGTAGTGCAGCCGGCGGGCGTGGTGCTCCTGGATGACGAAGCGGTCGTTGTTGCCTTCCGGAGCCGCGTGGCCGGCGACATCGGGCAGAGCGGGTGCGATCTTGGGCACCGGCTCCGGCGTCTTCGCCGAATCCCGCATGCTGCGGTAGGTCGTCAGCCGGTCTTCCCGCGGCACGTCGGCATCGAGGTCGGCCAGCAGGTCGCCGTGGTCGGCGACGCGGGCCAGCACCTCGGTGTAATCCAGTTGACGCAGAGCGGGATCGGCGATTTCGTCCCACGTCCGCGGCGCGGCCACCGTCGGGTGTTCCCGGCCGCGCAACGAATACGGCGCGATGGTGGTCTTCGCCGCGTTGTTCTGGCTCCAGTCCAGGAACACCTTGCCGGCCCGCAGGCTCTTGGTCATCGTGGCGGTGACGAGCTTGGGCATGCTCTGCTCGAGCTGTTGGGCAACCCGCCGGGCCAGCATCGCCGCCCCGCTGCTGCTCACCGGGTCGGCCAGCGGGGCATACAGATGCAGCCCCTTGCTCCCGCTGGTGAGCGGGTACACCGTCAGCCCGATGTCGTCCATCAGCTCGCGCACCGCATGGGCGACCTCGGCCAGCTGCGGCATGGTCACCCCTTCGCCGGGATCGAGGTCGAACACCAACCGCGTTGCAGGACCAGGCTTTCCGGCCGATGTGAACCGCCACTGCGGCACGTGTACCTCCAGCGACGCCTGCTGGGCGATCCACGCCAGGCCGGTCGTGCTGTCGATGATCGGATACGTCGTGCGCCCCGAGCGGTGCACCACCGTCCCGCGGTCCAGCCACTCCGGCGCCGAACTCGCAAGCTGTTTTTCGAAGAACGCGGGCTCCTGCACACCGTTGGGCCAGCGCTTCCGGGTGACGGGCCGGCCCGCGATGTGCGGCAGCATGAATTCGGCGATGGTCGTGTAGTAGGTGAACACCTCGGCCTTGGTAGTGCCGGTGGCGGGATAGAGCACCTTGTCGGCGTTGGTCAGCGCGACACGAGGACCCTTCGTCGCACCGGGCGGCCAGACCTCGTTCACCATCCCAAGGTATTACCCGCTGCTACCGTGGGCCAGTGACCAGGATGCTGGCGGCGGGGCTGCTGACGGTCGCCGCGGTGCTGGGCACGCCGCAGGCGAGCGCCGATCCCCAGGACCTGGTGCCGTTCTGCTCCGGCGATCAGACCCCCGTGGACAGCAACTGCCAGTACGCGCCCGATGAGCGGGGCGCCATGGACGGCGCTCCCGGGGCCAACCCCGACACGGCGCTCGGACTGACGCCCCTAGACGAGCCGGCGGTCTGACCCGGCAACGCCCGTCAGGCCTGCATACTGGACATATGCGTTCCATCTGGAAAGGCTCGATCGCCTTCGGTCTGGTGAACGTCCCCGTCAAGGTGTACACCGCCACCGAGGACCACGACCTTAAGTTCCACCAGGTGCATGCCAAGGACAACGGCCGCATCCGCTACAAGCGCGTCTGCGAGGCGTGCGGCGAGGTGGTCGAGTACCGCGACATCGCCAAGGCCTACGAATCCGACAACGGCCAGACCGTGATCATCACCGACGACGACATCGCGACCCTGCCCGAGGAACGCAGCCACGAGATCGAGGTGGTGGAGTTCGTGCCCGCCAGCGAGATCGACCCGCTGATGTACGACCGCAGTTACTTCCTGGAGCCGGACGGGAAGTCCCCGAAGTCCTATGTGCTGTTGGCCAAGACGCTCGCCGACACCGACCGGGTGGCCATCGTGCACTTCGCGCTGCGCAACAAGACCCGACTCGCCGCCCTCCGGGTCAAGGACTTCTCCAAGCGCGAGGTGATGGTGGTCCACACGCTGCTGTGGCCCGACGAGATCCGCGACCCCGACTTCCCGGTCCTCGACCAGGAGGTGGAGATCAAGCCGGCCGAGCTGAAGATGGCCGGCCAGGTCGTCGACTCGATGGCCGACGACTTCCATCCCGAGCGATTCCACGACACCTACCAGGACCAGCTCAAAGAACTCGTCGAAGCCAAGCTCGAGGGCGGCGAGGCGTTCACCACCGAGGAGCAGCCGGCCCACCTCGACGAGACCGAGGACGTCTCGGACCTGCTGGCCAAGCTCGAGGCCAGCGTGCGCCGCCGTCGTGAGCAGTCCGGCGACTCCGACGGCCAGGCGGCCGGACCCCATCAGTCGGCGACATCGGGCGGCGCCGAGAAGGCACCGGCGGCCAAGAAAGCACCCGTCAAGAAGGCACCCGCGAAGAAGGCTCCTGCCAAGAAGGCCGCCGCGAAGAAGTAGCGCATCGCGAGAAACCAGTGTCTCGATCCCCCTTCGTGACGAAACTAGAACGTGTTTCAATTGCGTTCGGAGTTCAACGCCACCCGACGCCGCGATGTTGTTACGGTGTTCGCCGACAAGGGAAGAGAGACACGTGATCCTCGACAAGTTCCGCCTTGACGGTCAAGTTGCAGTAGTCACCGGCGCCGGTCGCGGGCTGGGCGCCGCGATCGCGGTGGCCTTCGCCGAAGTCGGCGCCGACGTCGTCATCGGCTCGCGCACCAAGTCCGAACTGGAGTCCGTCGCCGAGCAGATCGAAGCGGTCGGCAGGCGGGCACACATCGTCGTCGGCGACCTCGCCCATCCCGAGACCACCGCCGAACTCGCCGGCAAGGCGGTCGAGGCGTTCGGCAAGCTCGACATCGTCGTCAACAACGTCGGCGGCAGCATGCCCAACACGCTGATGACCACCAGCGTCAAGGAGATGAAGGACGCGTTCACCTTCAACGTCCTGACCGCCCACGCGCTGACCCTGGCCGCGGCGCCGCTGATGATCGAGCACTCCGGCGGCGGCAACATCATCAACATCACCTCGACCATGGGCAGGCTGGCCGGGCGTGGATTCGCCGCCTACAGCACCGCCAAAGCCGCTCTGGCGCACTACACCCGGCTGACCGCACTCGACCTGTGCCCCAAGATCCGGGTCAACGCCATCGCCCCCGGATCGATCCTGACGTCGGCGCTGGAGATCGTCGCCTCCAACGACGAACTGCGCGACCCGATGGAGAAGGCCACCCCGATGCGCCGCCTCGGGGACCCGCTCGACATCGCCGCGGCTGCGGTCTATCTCGCCTCGCCCGCCGCGAGCTTCCTCACCGGCAAGATGCTCGAGGTCGACGGCGGCCTGATCGTGCCGAACCTCGATCTCCCGATTCCCGACCTGTAAGGAGACCCATGGCCATCCGCGTCGCACAGATCGGCACCGGCAACGTCGGTGTCCACTCGCTGACCGCACTGATCAACAACCCCGACTTCGAGCTCACCGGCGTCTGGGTGTCGTCGGATTCCAAAGCGGGTAGGGACGCCGCGGAACTCGCCGGACTCAGCGGGTCGACGGGGGTCAAGGCCACCACCGACCTCGACGAGGTGCTGGCCGCCAAGCCGCAGTGCGTGGTCTACAACGCCATGGCCGACAACCGGCTCCTCGAGGCGCTCGAGGACTACCGCCGCATCCTGGCCGCCGGAGTCAACATCGTCGGCAGCGGGCCGGTTTTCCTGCAGTGGCCGTGGCAGGTGATCCCCGACGAGATGATCGCGCCACTGGAAGAGGCTGCGCGCGAAGGTAATTCGAGCCTCTTCGTCAACGGCATCGATCCGGGGTTCGCCAACGACCTCCTTCCCCTGGCGCTGGCCGGCACCTGTCAGAGCATCGAGCAACTCCGCTGCATGGAGATCGTGAACTACGCGACCTACGACAGCGCCACGGTGATGTTCGACGTGATGGGTTTCGGCAAGCCGATGGACGAGATCCCGATGCTGCTGCAGCCGGGCGTGCTGAGCATCGGGTGGGGTTCGGTGGTGCGGCAACTCGCCGCGGGCCTGGGTCTGGAGCTCGACGGGCTCGAGGAGATCTACGTCCGCGAGCCCGCACCGGAGGACTTCGAGATCGCCAGCGGCCACATCGCCAAGGGCACCGCCGCCGCCCTGCGCTTCGAGGTGATCGGTCTGGTCGGCGGTGCACCGGCCGTGGTGCTCGAGCATGTGACCCGGCTGCGTGACGACCTGTGCCCGGAGTGGCCGCAACCGGCGCAGCCCGGCGGCAACTATCGCATCGAGATCACCGGCGAGCCGTGCTACGCCATGGACGTCTGCCTGTCCAGCCCCAACGGCGATCACAACCACGCCGGGGTGCTGGCCACCGCGATGCGCATCGTCAACGCGATACCCGCCGTCGTCGCCGCGCCCCCGGGCATCTGCACCACACTCGACCTGCCCCTGGTCACCGGCAAGGGGTTGTACGCTGCTGGATAGGCGGACTGCCAGGAAGTTCTAGGTTCCGCCGCGGCCACAAGGAGGCCAATCATGCGGACCACAACGAAATTCCTGGCCGTGCCGGCCGCGCTTGTCGCGGCGCTGATGCTCGCCAGTCCCGCGGCGGCCGCGCCGCAGTGCACCGACACCGCGCCGAACACCACGCTCTGTCAGACCCGGGGCCACGCCCAGATCACCACGTCCCCGAACCCGGCGTTCACCAACCCCTATCCCGGGTGGGGCTTCGGCGGACTCGGCATCGGCCTGGGCGGGGTTTGGATTGGTTTGTGACATTCGGGCCGTCTAACATCCCGCCGGTGGCCGGGTAACCGTATTTCGGCTACGTCCAGACGCCCGTCAGGGAGCTCATCGGTTGGCACAACAGACCCGGGTCACCAAGGTCGGCTGGTATCTGCTCGGACCCGCTTTCGTCGCGTCCATCGCCTACGTGGACCCGGGCAACGTCGCCGCCAACGTCAGCGCCGGCGCGCAGTTCGGCTTCCTACTGGTCTGGGTGATCGTCCTGGCCAACACCATGGCCGCGCTGGTGCAGTACCTGTCCGCCAAACTCGGCCTGGTGACCGGCAGAACGCTGCCCGAGTCCGTGCGCGACCACACCCGCACCCCGACCCGCATCGGCTACTGGGTCCAGGCCGAACTGGTGGCGATCGCCACCGACCTCGCCGAGGTCGTCGGCGGGGCGATCGCGCTTCGGCTGCTGTTCGGCCTGCCGATGCTGCTCGGCGGCGTCATCACCGGGCTGGTGTCGCTGCTGCTGCTCGTGGTGCAGGACCGCCGCGGTCAACGGGTGTTCGAGCGGGTGATCACCGGTCTGCTGATGGTCATCGCGATCGGCTTCCTGTCGAGTCTGTTCGTCAACGCCCCGCCTGCCGATCAGGTCGTCGAGGGCCTGCTGCCCCGGTTCCACGGCACCGAAAGCGTCCTGCTCGCCACCGCGATGCTCGGTGCGACGGTGATGCCGCACGCGGTGTACCTGCACTCCGGGCTGGCCCGCGACCGGCACGGGCACCCGCCGGCCGGCGCGGCGCGCAGCCTCCTGCTCCGCGCGACGCGCTGGGACGTCGGCATCGCCATGGTGATCGCCGGTGCGGTCAACATGGCCATGCTGCTGGTGGCGGCCACCAACCTGCAGGGCCGCCCCGACACCGACTCGATCGAAGGCGCGCACGCCGCCGTGCGCGAGACGCTGGGCCCGACGGTCGCGCTGTTCTTCGCGATCGGCCTGCTCGCCTCGGGCCTGGCGTCGACCTCGGTCGGGGCCTACGCCGGGGCGATGATCATGCAGGGGCTGCTGCGCAAGTCGTTCCCGTTGCTGCTGCGTCGTCTCGTCACGCTGATCCCGGCACTGGTGGTGCTGGGCGTCGGCGTCGATCCCAGCCGCGCGCTCGTCATCTCCCAGGTGGTGCTGTCGTTCGGGATCCCGTTCGCCCTCGTCCCGCTGGTCCGGCTGACCAGCGACCCGGCTCTGATGGGCTCGGACACCAACCACCGCCTCACCTCGCTCCTCGGGTGGAGCGTCGCGGCGGTCATTACCATTCTCAACGTGGTCCTGATCTACCTGACGCTCCGCTAATGAACTCGGGTCCGATGTCGCCGGCCCAGCGGCTCCCCGACCCCATGTCGCCGGCCCAGCGGCTCCCCGACCCCATGTCGCCGGCCCAGCGGCTCCCCGACCCCATGTCGCCGGCCCAGCGGCTCCCCGACCCCATGTCGCCGGCCCAGCGGCTCCGGCACCCGTATTTCGCCTACGGGTCCAACCTCTGCATCCAGCAGATGGCTCTGCGATGCCCCGACGCCACCGACCCGCGTCCGGCGGTGCTGGCCGACCACGACTGGCTGATCAACGAACGCGGAGTGGCCACCGTCGAGCCGTTCACCGGCAGCACGGTGCACGGCGTGCTGTGGTGGCTGTCCGACCGCGACCTGGCCACCCTCGACAGCGCCGAAGGAGTGCCCAGCCGCTACCGGCGGGACCGGCTTATCGTGCACACCGACGACGGTCCCTCCTCTGCATGGGTCTACATCGACCACCGCACCGAACCCGGCCCGCCCCGACCCGGCTACCTCGAGCGCATCATCGACGGCGCCCACCACCACGGACTGCCGCAACGCTGGATCGACTTCCTGCACCGCTGGGATCCCGCACACTGGCCCAAGCCGGCGTCGATGCGCAATCACTCTGGCCCGCAATCGTTTTCGGAGCTGCTCGCCGATCCCGGGGTTGTCGAGGAGTGCCGGCTGCGCTCCCGGTTCGGCTTCATGGCCATCCACGGTGGCGGGCTGGAACAGATGACCGACGTGATCGCAGAACGCGCCGCCGACGCCGCGGGCGCCTCTGTCTACCTCGTGCGCCATCCGGCGGGCTATCCGCATCACCTGCCGTCCGCGCGGTATCTCGCCGGGGAGTCCGCGCGACTTGCGACGTTCCTGGACCACGTCGAGGTCGCGGTGTCGGTGCACGGCTACGGGCGCCTCGGGCGCAGCACGCACCTGCTGGCCGGCGGAGGCAACCGCGACCTGGCCGCCCACCTCGCCGAGCACATCGCCGTGCCGGGTTACCACGTGGTCACCGACCTCGACCACATCCCGGCCGAGCTGCGCGGCCTGCACCCCGACAACCCGGTGAACCGGGTTCGCGGCGGCGGCACCCAACTGGAGCTGTCGTCGAGGATCAGGGGTATCAGCCCGCGCAGCCAGCTGCCCGACTCCGACGGGCTCTCCCCGGCCACCTCGGCGCTGGTGCAGGGGTTGGCGGCTGCCGCCCTGCACTGGCCGGGCTGAAAAACCGGTCCGCATCCGACCCATCCGAGGGTGAGCGTGCTCCGAATAGTGGGTGTGGAACAGATGAGCACCCAAGGCGGCAACCAGATGCTGACTCCCGCGCTGTACCGGACTCGGATCACTCATCTGCGCAGATCGCCCGTGCACCACTACAACGAGCGCAGCAGCTACAGCTGGTACGTCGACGTCGACGCGCTGCCCCGCGTGCCGTGGTGGTTGCGGCCTTTCGCCCGGTTCGAGGCCGCCGACCACTTCACCGGCACCGAGAGCGAAACCCTACGCCAGCGGGTCGACGCGTTTCTCGCCGACAACGGCATCTACCTGAACGGCGGCCGGGTGACCGCACTGCTGATGCCGCGCGTCATGGGCCGGGCCTTCAACCCGCTGAGCCTGTTCTGGTGCCATGACGCCGACGGCGCACTGCGCTGCGTCATCGCCGAGATGCACAACACCCAGGGCGAACGGCACGCCTACCTGCTGCCGCCGGATCAGGACGCCCCGGCAATGGTCACCAAGACCTTCTACACGTCCCCGTTCAACGGCGTCGACGGCTACTACCTGGTCCGCGCGCCGCGTCCCGACGAGAAGCTGGACCTGACTATGTCGCTGCACCGCGAGAACCAGCCCGCGCTGGTGGCCACCATTCGCGGGTCGCGGCGGCGGGCGGGCATCGGCCAGATCGTGGCGTTGCAGTTCAGTTCACCGCTGGCACCGCAGATGGCGGCGCTGAGCTTGCGGGTGCAGACCATGATCCTGCGGCTGCGCGGTGTGCCGGTGGTGCCGCGGCCCACGGCCCAGCCTGACCGCGTTACCCAGCCGGTGAGCGTGCAGCCGGCGGTCGGCGGCTGGACCCCGACGAATAGGTCGTGGATGCCGTCGTGACACTCCTGCTTGACCCGCCGGTTAAGCTTCGGCTCGATGCCAGCTACAACCAGCGGACGGCGACGGTGACGTCGACCGACCTCGACGGGCTGCTGCGCCGAGTCGCCCAGCGCGACGCCGACGCCTTCGCCGCCTTCTACGACGCCACCCGGGCACGGGTCTACGGCCTGGTCACGCGAGTTCTGCGCGACCGTGGCTACAGCGAAGAAACCACCCAGGACGTCTATCTGCAGGTGTGGCGGACCGCTGAGAGCTACGACCCCGCCTCGGGTACCGCCCTGGCATGGCTGCTCACCCTGGCCCACCGCCGCGCGGTGGACCGAGTGCGCTCCGAGCAGGCCGCCACCGTGCGCGAGTCGCGCTACGGCTCGGCCACCGTGGAAACGCCCTCTGACAACGTCAGCGACGCCGTGGTGGCCAGCGATGAACGACGGCAGGTCGCGGCGTGCCTCGACGGCCTGACCGACATACAGCGCGAGTGCATCGAGCTCGCCTATTACCAGGGAATGACGTACGTGCAGGTTTCCGAGCGGTTGTCGGCGAACCTTGCGACAGTGAAGTCGCGGATGCGCGACGCATTGCGCGGCTTGCGCAATTGTCTGGGTGTGCGATGAGGATGCGGCGATGACTCAACCACACGACGAAGTCCAGGACGGCAACATGCTGGACCTGGCGGTCCCCTATGCCTTGCACGCGCTGCCCGACGGCGAGCGCGACGATCTCGAGTCCCGGCTGGCGCGCGCCGCCCTGCACGAGGCCGACGCCTTCTACGACGAGGTGCGCGCGGTTCGCGAGACGATGGCGCTGGTGTCGTCGGCGAGTGCGGCAGAGCCACCGGCCGAACTGCGCCAGCGGCTGCTGTCACAGGTGGCCGGGGACAACGTCCGCACGCTTCCCTCCGCCCGCCCGGAATCCGGCCGGCGGCGCCGCACGACGCTGCTCACCGCGGCGGCTGCGGCGGTGATCGGCCTGGGCGCAGTCGGCGTCGGGGTGTCGCTGTGGCCCCAGCCCGCGCAGCCCTCGACCGCGCAGCAGGTGTTCGCCGCATCGGACGTACACACCATCTCGGGCGACATTCCCGGTGGCGGCACGGCGACGGTCGTCTTCTCCCGGGACAAGAACGCCGGCGTGCTGGTGATGAACAACGTGCCGAAACCCAAGCCCGGCACGGTGTATCAGATGTGGTTGGTCAGCGACAAGGGTGAGACCTCGGCGGGAACGATGAACGACAAGGCCGTGGCTCCGTCGACCACCGCGGTGCTGTCCGACATCGGCAACTCCAAGGCGCTGAAGTTCACCGTCGAGCCGGGCAACGGTTCGACCCAGCCGACCGGCCAGGTGGTCGCCGAGTTGCCGCTCGTCTGACCGTCGGTCAGGCCAGTCGCACGGTCGCGGCCGCGACTTCGGCGACAACGTCGGAGATCTGCCCACGGCGGCGCCACGCCTGGCGCTGGCGCATCGCGCCGTTGCCGTCCTGCAGCAGCCGCGCCACTTCCGCGCGCGCCCACTCGTCGTCACCGAGTTCCTGCAGCGCCGGTTGCAGCGCCGTCAGCCACTTGCCCAGAACGCGGGACGCCGGCGCCGTCGCCCAGCTGTCGGCCACGTCGATGGCCTGGCCGTCGAGACCGTCACGGGCCGCCTTCCAGTAGGCCGCTCGCAGGACGTGGTCGTCGATCCGCGGTGCGGGCAGACCCCGGTCGCGCTCGGCCAGCGCGGTCATCACCGCGGCCCGCGTCAGCGTGGCCAGCAGGACGGTCTCGGCGACGGTGGCGGGAACATCGGCTACCCGCACTTCGACGGTCGGGAACTTCGCCGACGGTCGTACGTCCCAATAGACCATGCCGTCGTCGAGCATCGCGCCCGCGTCGATCATCATCGCGACGATCGACTCGTAGTGCTCGACGGACTCCAGGTATGGCGGCGGCCCGGCGCTGGGCCAACGGCCCCAGAGCACGCTGCGCCAGCTGGCGTGACCGCTGTCCGAGTTGCGGTAGATCGCCGAGTTGGCCGTCAGCGCGAGCAGCAGCGGCAGCCACGGCCGCAGCCGATTGCTGACCGCGATCGCGGCGTCGCGGTCGGGCACCTCGACATGGACATGACATCCGCAGATGCCCTGCTCACTGGCGATCATGCCGAACCGCTCGCCGATCTGCCGGTAGCGCGGGGTGTCGGTGATCGGGAAGCTGTGCGGCACGGTTGGTGGCAGACCCACCGCGAGCAGAGTGGCGCCCGCCTCGGCGGCCGCCTCGGCCGCGAACTGCCGAAACATCGTAAGTTGTTGGCGCAGTTCCGAACTGGTCTCCGCGATGTCGCTGGTCGTTTCCACCTGACAGGTGGTCAGTTCGAGTTGCAGGTCGACGCCGTGGCGCGCGGCGAGTTCGGCGACGTCGGAGTTCTTGGCCACCGGCTCGCCGGTGTGCGGGTCGACGAGGAGGAACTCCTCCTCTACCCCGACGCTCGGAGCGCTCATGATCAGGGGGAATGCCCTCGCGGGGGGCCGGTCAAACTGAGACCGGCCCTGTTGTGGGCGTCGCACCTGTTCTAGCGTCACCGGGGTGGCTAGAGACTTTCGGTTCGGCATCGGGGTGCGATCGGTCAAGTTGCGGACCAAGCTTCGTGACACCGTGCGACGGTTCGAGGATCTGGGCTTCGACGTCCTGCACGTTCCGGACCATCTGGGCCGCTTCGGTGTACCCGCGCCGTTCCCGACGATGGTGGCCGCAGCGGAGGCGTCGACGACGATGCGGGTCGGTACCTTCGTGCTCAATGCGGCGTTCTACAGTCCGGCACTGCTGGCACGCGACGCCGTCGCCGTCGACGTCCTCTCCGAGGGCCGGTTGGACCTCGGCCTCGGAACCGGTTACGCGCGTGAGGAATTCGAGGCAGCCGAGATTCCGTATCCGAGTGCGGGCGAGCGGGTCGACCATCTGCGGCACGTCACGACCTACCTCAAGCAGACGGCGCCGTCGATCCCGATCCTCATCGCGGGCAATGGTGACCGGGTACTGCGGATAGCGGCCCAGCACGCCGACATCATCGGTCTCACCGGCGGCGGGGTGCCCACCTCGCCGGGCCAGGACCCACTGGCCGAGCGCATCGCATTCGTTCGCGACGCCGCGGGCGAGCGATTCGCCGCTCTGGAACTCAACATCGCGATCACCGGTGTGCCGACCGATTCCTCCGGCGTGCCGGATCTCACACTGACCCGGGCCTACGAGACCACCGCGAGTGATGAGCAGCTGCTGGCTCTGCCGACGGTGCTCAGCGGCACACCCCGCGACATCGCCGACACGCTGCGGATGCGGCGGGAACGCTACGGGCTGACGTACTTCACCGTTCAGGACTATCACGCGGAGTACTTCGCGAAGGTGATCGCCGAACTGCGCTGAGCCCGATTCGGTGTGGTTTGCTCCGCCGGATGCGCGGGAATGGCCTGTGGCAGGAGGAATCGGGCGGTGACGGTGCTACAGGACTATCGAATGCGCAATCAATACATCGGGGGCGACGAACAGGTGGCGCTACGGCAACGCGCCCAGGGCGTGCTTGTCGCGCTGAAACGGTGCAGTCTGGACGCAGCAGAAGGTGAGATAGCCCGGGCATCCAACCGGCATCGGCTCGACAGCGACCGCGTCGCCCGGGCCCTGCTACGGCTGGCCCAGGACATCGAGCCCGAGGCCGACAGCAACGCGACCGCCGTCGCACGGTACGAGTGGGGCGCGCTGCTCCCGCAGAGGAGTTGAGCATGATCCGCCGCTTGGCAGCCTGGATCCGCAAGGGATACCCGACAACCGCGCCCGAGCGCGGGCACAGCTACCTGATCGCACTGTGCGGTAGGGACCGGACCGCCCGCTAGGTCGCCCACCCGCGCCCGGCGCCGCGCGTACACTCGGCAGCCGGTAGACGGAGGTGTTTCGGCCGATGAAGACTATGCGCAAGCTTCTTGCCGGTGCTGCGGCGGCGACCGCGCTGGCGACGGTTCCCGCGGCGATCGCCACGGTAGCCACGCCGGCCACCAGCAGCGCCGACGTGTGCGCCAGCGCCGGCCGGCGGATCAGCGTCAGTGGCTGCGCCGACCTGGGCGACGTGATCGCGCCCTGGGTGCCGCCGCCGGCCTACTACGCGCCGCTGCCCGAGGACTATCCCCCGCCGCCACCTCCGCCGGCGTACGTGCCGCCTCCTCCCCCACTGCCGAACGTGAACGTGTGCGCCAACGTCGGCAGGCGCATCAGCGTCAGTGGCTGCATCTGATCGAGCACAGCCGACGGGCTGGGGCACGGTAAGCTGCCAGCCGGTCCGCCCTCGTAGCTCAGGGGATAGAGCACGGCTCTCCTAAAGCCGGTGTCGCATGTTCGAATCATGCCGGGGGCACGTCTGAACTGTATGACTTCGGCTGATGCTTTCCGTTTCGTCTTCGGGTGATGGCTGACAGTGTTTCGGCTGATGGTTGACAGTTACTTCGGCTGATTCTTGACACTCCCTTCATGAGGGAGATCAGCGTAACTGAGCAGAGGTATCAGGCTGTGTTGGCCGTCATCAGTGACGGGTTATCGATTTCGCAGGTGGCGGGCAAGCTCGGGGTGTCGCGCCAGACAGTGCATGCCTGGTTGGCCCGCTACGAGGCAGAGGGCCTTGACGGGTTGAGGGATCGGTCGCATCGACCGCGCGGGTGTCCGCATCAGATGCCGGCACAACAGGCCCTCGATGAGTGGGTGGCCGACTACAACACTGCCCGGCCACATCAATCGTTGAAGATGGCCACCCCGGCGCAGCGCTTCGGTGCCGGGCTCGCCGCCGCGCCCGCGACTTCGACGGCCACCGCCGGGACCGACCGCAACGGCGACGCCTGGGTCTCGCGCACGGTCACCACCAACGGAGTGGTCTGCGTGGCGTGGCAACAGGTCAGCATCGGCCGGCACTACGCCGGATCGCGCTGCGATGTCCACGTCGACGGCGATCTGCTGCGGTTCTTCATCGGCGACGTTCTGGTCAAGACGCCCGCCCGCCACAGCACCGGCGAGGTAAGAAACAAACGGGCCTTCCGCACCAACGGACAGACCTCAAACACAACAACGAGTGTCAAGGATCAACCGACATAGAAACGTCAACCATCAACCGACTCTGAACAGGGGCACGTCTGAACAAGGGCACGTTTGTGGGGCACGCCAGGCGGTATTTTGGTTGTCGCCCTTAGAATCCATCATCGGTAACGGCGCGTTCCTCGGTCACGGCAAGCGGTCCGTGAGGCAGCCGCCGCAGGGATTTTTGCCCACCCCCTGGTTGATCCAGCCCATCTCGCGCCAATGTGGTGGGCCGGAAAGCTGTATTGACATCGGATCGGCATCTGCACCTGAGGTCGTTGCAGGTGAAAAAACTCTCTGAGAAAAGTGTCACGTCTCGCGCGGGTTGATGCTCTTATCGGTGAGAGCGGCCCGGCCGGGGCGGCGACCAAGTGAAGGAACCACGATGAAGACCCCTCACAAGATGATTCGGATCGTTGCCGGGGCACTGCTGTCGGGCGTTGTCGCGGTGGCCGGTTTGGGTCTTGCTGCACCCGCCCAGGCCGGCCCGGCCTATTGGCACTACTGCCCAGGGCATTGGATTTACCTGGTTCCGCCTCCGCCGGGGACAGACTTGAGCGTATGCCACTGGTTTGCCGTTACCCCCACCTCTGCTACAGACCCATCGACGGGCTACCCGGTCTATAAGTTTGTCGAAGTCGATCAGTCCCAGGTGCCCCCGCCGTCGCCCGGCTTCCCGTGGCCCTGAGAAAGCCCACCCGACAGACACCCCGACCACGTGGCGGGGTGTCCTGCCGCAGACGACGGTCATCGCAAACTTTCGTTTTGAATTTCTCAATAATGGCCGCGAAATGCGGCGCTGGTGGGAGTTCCGACCAGTGTCGAGGGCGGTGACTACGTCTTGTGCACCAGTGGTGGGTGCCAAAGTCCGTCGAGGACCTCGCGAGTCGGGGCATAAATTCGCATGGACACGATGGTCGGACCGAGTGGCGTCGGGAGCCAATTGGACTGGCGATCCGGGCCGGGGTTGGTGTGCTGAAGATAAACGTCTAGCGACCCGTCGGCGTTGAAGGTCAGCGGGTCACGGTCGCCGATGGCGAAGCGGTCGATGTCGTTGGCGACCTGGTAGCCCTCGGCGTCGTAG
This sequence comes from uncultured Actinomycetota bacterium, assembly GCA_963716465.1. GTDB lineage: Bacteria > Actinomycetota > Actinomycetes > Mycobacteriales > Mycobacteriaceae > Mycobacterium. The sequence continues at coordinate 12,640 of CAVQTS010000021.1, read as the reverse complement.
GCGGTGACCGACCAGAACGCAGCGGCGGGAGGCAGGTGCCCAGCGTCGAAATGAAGTACGTAGTTCTGCTCGCCGGTGATCGGGTCGCCGTCGGCGTCGGCGATGAGCTGTGGGTAGATGGCGTCTTCGGGGCAGTTGGCTCCCAGGCCGACCATCGCCACGGTCGCTCGCGGTAGGTAGGAGTTGCCGTACACGCCGACGGTGGTGGTTCTCGACCAGCCGTTGACGTTGATTCCCAACGTGGGGCGGGAGGTCATCATGTCGTGCAGGGCCGCCGCCCAGCCCGCCTCGATGGCGGCCCGCTGCTCGGCGGTGAATCGGCTGGCGTCAAAGGGTTGTCCGGCTTTGATGCCCAGGTGGGCGATGCGGGCCAGTACCGAGAAGTCGGTGAGGTGGGGCGGGTTGATCGCGAGCAGGTCGGCGGCGTAGGAGAAGAAGTCCAGCGCGGCCATCGCGTTGACGAACCGCAGCGGCTCGGTCGTGGTGTCATAGCCCGCGTCGATAAGATGCTCGGGCGTCTGGCCCAGTGGGGTGATGCGGTAGCCGTCCTGGACCTGATGGACCGCCGGGTAGTCGGCCGGCCCGTTGGTCTGGGTGCGCCCGATAATCCACACATAGGGCGTGGGAGCGGTGATCACCGGGAGACCCTCGGGTAGCGCACCGTCGTATCCCGGCGGTGCCACGACGAAGTCCTGTGCCTCGGTGCCGGTGGTGCGCTTGCCGGGGCTGGCGAACACGTCGGTCCACATGTCGAGCATCGGCAACAGGTAAAACCGGTCGCCGGTGTCGGGGGCATGCACGACGACGGGTCCGGCGGTGAGGTCAAGCCACGCCGAGGAGTAGAGGGTGTCGAAGTTGGGTCGCACCACCGACCGGAACTCCGCACCCGGGAATGCGCGGATGTGGTGGAACTCGTTGGGCGGACCGTGGCCTGGGTTATCGGCAGGCGTGTTGATGGCTTGCAGTCGGCTGATATCCATGACCACCAGCGGGTACAGATACATGGCCGCTTCGCGACTCAACGTCGCCAGATCATCGGACAGCGTGCTCAATTGGAGTCTCTCCATCCACCTTGCTTTCGCCGCGCTCCCGGCAAGCCCCAGCAACCGTACCCCTCCACAGATCGGCCACGCCTGGGTTGTCACCTGACGGATCCGTCTCCAGTCTTTCGTCGTGAGGTTCTCGGAAGCTGACTAAAAGGCACCCAATCGAGCGTGTTGACGAGGGTCACGTCCCGTGGAGTGGTGTAAGAGCGGCCGGGTGTTCGCGTGCGGCTCTGTGGTCGTCACTATGCCGTGAGAGCGGCTGTGGGGGCAATGGTTTCGGCACTCTGGTCACTGACGTTGAGCAGTGCGAGGCTGGTTTCGGATAGGTAGCGCTTGTCGGCGACCTGCCATTCGTCGTGGGCCTCGACGAGGACCGAGCCGGCCAGGCGTAGCAGGGCGGCGGGGTTGGGGAACACTCCGACGACGTCGGTGCGGCGTTTGATCTCCTTGTTGAGCCGTTCCAGTGGGTTGGTTGACCAGATCTTCTTCCAGTGGGCCACGGGGAAGTCGGCGAACGCGGTGATGTCGTCGGCGGCCTCGTGCAGCATGGTTTCGACCGTGGGGAATTGCCGGCCGAGCATGCCGGCGATGGTGTCGAGTTGTTCGCGGACGTGCTCGGCGTCGGGTTGGGCGAAGATCGGTGCGGATCGCCGCGGCGACCATCTCCGCGGAGCCCTTGGGGACCTGGGCCAGCACGTTGCGCAGGAAATGCACCCGGCATGCGCTGCCAGGCGGCCCCGAGCAGCACCGCGTCGATCGCCGCCCTCAGTCCGGCGTGGGCATCGGAGATGACCAGTTGGACGCCGGTCAGGCCGCGGGATTTCAGCGACCGCAGAAACGCCGTCCAGAACGCCCCGTCCTCGGAGTCGCCGACGTCGAAGCCGAGCACTTCGCGGCGCCCGTCAGCAGCCACCCCGGTGGCGACGACCACCGCCTGGGAGACCACCCGATGATCCACGCCGGGCCTTGCAGTAGGTGGCGTCGAGGAACACATAGGGGAAACGCTGCTCGGCCAGGGTGCCGGTCCCGGAAGGCCGCGACCTCGGTGTCGAGGTCCTTGCAGATCCGGCGAGACCTCGCTCTTGGAGATCCCGGTATCCGCGCCGAGCGCCTTGACCAGGTCGTCGACCTTGCGGGTGGAGGTGCCGTGCACGTAGGCCTCCATCACCACCGCGAACAGGCCTGATCGACGCGGCGGCGGCGCTCCAGTAGCGCCGGGAAGAACGACCCCGAGCCGCAGCTTGGGGATCCGTAGCTCCAGATCCCCGGCGAGCGTGGACAAGGTGCGCGGCCGAGAGCCGTTGCGCTGATTAGATCGGGTCTCGGTGCGCTCATGCAGGGCAGCGCCGATCTTGGCGGTCAGCTCGGCGTCGATCAGCGCTTGATAGACAACCTCGACACGCTTGGGTGACCCGCTCACCGGCATCGGCGGTGCGCAGTGCGTCGAGCACCTCCAACAAGGGCAGACTGGTCCAGGGCCATCGCGATGTTCCTCTCGGTAGTGATCCTTGGTCGTTTCACCCCAGAGACTCACGCGATGGCCCTCTTACGTCAGGACCGACACCCCGCCATCACTTACACCACTCCCCGGGACGTTCCCTTGACGAGGCCGCGACGCGCAGACTGGCGCGAGTGCGGTCGGTGAAACCTATGTCCGCGTCAACGACTGAACGCGACTGGTGTCTTTCGTTGTGAGTGCACGGACTATTCGCGTCACGGACGTTAGCCTGACCGGATGTTAGGACTGATCGATCACCCGTTGAGGGTGTTCGCGGTCTCCCTGCTTGCCCAGTGGGGCGCGGCGTACCTGGGCGATCTGCTGCGCCGCAAGGTCAGGCCGGTCGCCCAAGAAGAGCGCGCCGACTTCGACATCGTGCTCTCGGCCACCCTGACGCTGCTGGCGCTGATCATCGGGTTCAGCTTCTCGATGGCGGTCAGCCGCTACGACCAGCGCAAGAACTTCGAAGAAGCCGAAGCCAACGCCATCGGCACCGAGTACGTGCGGGCTGATCTACTGCCTGCGGACGCTCGGACGAAGGTGCGCGAGTTGCTCGGCCACTACCTCGATCAACGCATCCACTACTACGAAAGTGGTCGGTTGGAGCCCAGCGCCGACACCGCCGATTCGCTCACCCAGGCCCAGCTTTGGTCGGCCGTGGTCAACGCCGCAAGCTCCCAGCCCACCCCAGTCGTCGCGCTCGCCGTCTCCGGCATGAACGACGTGCTCAATTCGCAGGGGTACACCCAAGCAGCCTGGAGAAACCGCATCCCGACAGCGGCATGGGCGTTGTTGTGGTCAATTGCGGCGTTCGCCAACCTGCTGCTGGGCTACCGGGAACGGCAAACCGATGTCCTCGTGCTGACGGTGCTGCCCCTGACTGTCTCGATTGCGCTGTTCCTCATCGCCGACATCGATACCCCCCACGGTGGGCTCATCCGCGTGGTCCCGCAGAACCTGGTCTCGCTCTCACAGGTCATTCACGCACCGTGATCCAGCGATCTCCATCGGCTTTGACCCGGACAGGGTTGCTCGTGGCGAGAGGGCTGGCGGTATTCGGGGTGGCCCGGCGGCTGAGAATCGCCGCTGGCATGCGCCGTGGCGACCAGTCGGTGATCGACGCGAAGCGGCAACGCAACAAGAAGTTCGCCAACAAGATGGTCACCCGAGTGGGCCGAGCGGGCCGCCCGCACAGCGTCTTCGCGATCATCGACGTGGCCGGCAGACGCACGGGCCGCCACTACACCACACCAGTGCGTGCCGTGGAGCAGCCGGAGGACTTCATCATCCCGCTGACCTACGGCCCTCGGAGCAGTTGGCTGCTCAACCTCCAACACAATCCCGGGACACTGCACTGGCAGGGCCGCGCTGTTCCCGTGGGAGACCCGGTCGTTGTCGCCGCCAGCACGGCAGCCCAGTTGTTGCCCTTGCCGTCGCGGTTCCTGCTCTGGCTGGATGGAACAGACCAGTGCGCCCGCCTCAAGAAACTGGGCACTGACTCAAAGCCTTCGTCCTGAAATTCTGGGAAGTTGATTCAAAGGCATTGACAACTTCCGAGCGGCTTCACAAAGCAAGCCGGAAAGGTAAAGGTGGGGACTAGCGTCGCTACTACGGCCAGCGAATCGCTCTGGCCGAGTTGGTACAGGGGTGTTGCATGATTGAAGTTCTCCCAGGATTTCCCGACAACGTGCTCGCCTTCGCCTACCACGGCCAGGTGACCAAAGACGACTACGAAAAGGTGCTGCTTCCCGAGTTCGATGACCGGTTGCGCAGGCATGAGAAAGTCCGCATCTATGTCGAGATTCCCCGTGATCTAGAGGGTTTCGACGTGGGAGCGATCTGGGATGACCAGAAACTCGGGTTTGGGCACTTCTTTGACTGGGATCGATGCGTGATCGTGACCGATGTCGGTTGGGCCAAACACGTCGCCAAGTTCAGTGAACACTTCGGCTTCCTCTGGCCTGGTCAGTACCGGTCATTTGCTGAATCCGAAGCAGCTCAAGCCAGGGCCTGGATCGTTCAGTAATGCGTGGAGTCTCGGACTAGAAGCGAGGTGATCAACAGTGATTGAGACATTGTCGGACTTGCCCAGTGGCGTAGTAGGGGTGCGACTTTCGGGCAGACTGTCGGGTAAGGAGTTTCGTGATTTCCGGCCGACGTGGGAAACGTTGGTCGGCACCGGTGATATTCGGTTCGTGGAGGTCATTGACGACGACTACGAAGGCTTCGGGTCGGGCGGTCTGATCCAAGACGCGAAGATGGGTTTCGGCGCGTTGTTCCGACACCATTCGGCTTTCAAACGTTTGGCCGTCGTGACCAACAAAGATTGGGTCATTCACGTTCTGCATGCGCTCGCCTGGATGGTGCCCGGGGAGTTCAAGGTGTTCGGCATGGATGAGCTTGACCGTGCCGCGCAGTGGGCTGCCGCCGACTGAAACATTGCGGACATAGTCCGGACTTCGCAAATCTTTAGATTCGGACACACGCCGGTGAGTCTCACAGGGGCATAACAAGACCCAGGTCGAGCTGTCGCAAAAGTTGTTCCAAAATAGTTGTCGCGTAACTTTTGCTTCTGGTACTTTTGCGACACACTGACGTCGTTCCAAGGGCAGCACGTTGGCGGCCAAAGCCCCTGGCCTGTTCCGCCCGATCATCGACCGCGCATTCCGCGGCCCAAACCTCGTACGCGCCATCGAACTGCCCCCCCCTCCCGCTGGAACGACCAACGAGCTGTGGACCGCCACGAGCCCAGCAACCACGGATGACTTCCAGCTGGGTCATCCTCAGTCAGGTTGCGGCCGATAGTTGCTCCTCAGGATGGGTGGCTCGGGGGTGCCGCGCAACCGGCCCGGTCGGCGTCGCCTGCGGTGGCCGAAGCGTGGCGTTAGCGGGTGATGCCACGGATAAAGATGTCGATCACCTGGGCGGCGTACTCAGGATCGATGGCAGTGTCGAAGAAGATCGGGTCGGAAACAAGCGCGCTGTTGAACATCCGAATCGCGGCCATGGGGTCGACGCCGTCGCGTAACTCGCCTCGCTCGCCAGCCCGTTGCGTAATCGGGACCACGGAATCGAAGCGGGCCTGCCAGTAGTCGGATCGAACCTCCGAAAGGTCGGCATCCTGGTCTGACGGGAGAGTCCGTCTCAACCAGGCTCGGTCTCCTCGAGATGCGGACAGCTCGGCCAGTCCCGCCGCATATTCCAAGAGGTCGCCGCGCAAGCTACCGGTGTTCGGGAGGGGAAGCGCCTGGCTGGCGCGGCTGAGTTGGGCGTCCATGAGTAGCACCCGGCGGTCGTGCCATATCTGGAGGATGTCGCTCGGGTCGACACCGGCAAGCGTGGCGACACCCTTGACGGTGAAGTCGTCGATGCCCCGGGCGATGAGTTCGGCTATCGCGGCCTTACGAATCGCCTCCCGCGCATTCGCTGCCTTTTCTGGCATGCCGCCTCCTCCAGAGGCTCATTTGCCTACCCATGAAGGAGGAACACTTGAGTGGAGGTCACGGCTCGGCAATAGAAGCAATATTTACACACACGTCAGCGTTTCGCGATCGATGCCGTACCGCCGGGTGCCGTAACTGCCCCAGACCCAGGTAGCTGACGGAGGTGTACTACTTCCAGCAGGTCGTGACCTGCAGCGCCCATCTGCGCGCGCAACCCGAAGCCGACGGTCGAGCCAGCGCCTCACGGGTCCAGTCGAGCGCGCGCGTCGACCCGCACTGACAACCGAGGGATAAACCGGCGCGGCCTCGATGCCGCCGCACTGGCAACAGTCCCGCTACGGTAGCGAGGCGGCGGAATCACAGCCAACGACAGTCGGACCGGGACCCCGACCCGCAAGGGTCGGGTTACAGCGCCGCCTCCGCCGGCACGGGCGCTGGCGTCACTGCGAGAAGCGGTGCACCGACTGCGATCTCACCGTCCGCCGCCGGCTCGACGGCACCGAACTTCTTGCCGTTGAGCACGATGATCGGAGTGATCAGCGGATAGCCGGCGGCTTCGATGACCTTGCGGTCGAAGGTCACCAGAGGCGTTCCGGCACTGACCTTCTGGCCCTTGGTGACCTTGACGTCGAATCCCTCACCCTTGAGTGCCACGGTGTCGATCCCGATGTGGATGAGGACCTCGATCCCCCCGTCGAGCACGAGACCGAAGGCGTGCCCCGATGGCTGGACCGCGACGACGACGCCGGATCCGGGCGAGTACGCGGTGTCGCCGGAGGGCAGCACCGCGACGCCCGGGCCCATCGTGCCCTTGCTGAACACCGGGTCGGGCACGTCGGCTAGCGGCACGACCGTGCCGGCGAGCGGCGACCGGATGTCGGTGACCACACCGGCCTGGTCCGCGGCCTTGGTGTTCGCGGCCACGACCAGTGTGTCGGGGCTGGCCTCCGACATCCGGCCCTCCAGATCGGCGACCGAGACACCGGCGGCCACCGCCGCGGCGGCCTGTTCCGGCGACTTATAGCCGGAGAAGATGACCAGGACCATCGCGGTGAAAAAGGCTGCGAGAACCGCCACTGCGTACAGGCCCATGCTGGAGAACGCGGGGATGGTCAGCAGCGAGGTGAACACGAATGCCTTGGTGGTCACGCCGCCGCCGATGCCGATGATGAGGCCGCCAACGAGGCAGCCCACCAGCATTCGTGGATAGATCCGTTTGAATCGGAGATGGATGCCGTACAGCGAGGGTTCGGAGATGCCACCCAGCAGGCCTGCCGCCAGCGCTCCGATTGCGGTCTGACGCATCTGCGCGTCGCGCTCGCGCCAGGCCAGGAAGAGCACGCCGGCGGTGGCGCCGAAGCAGGCGAAGTTCCAGGCGCCCATCGGACCCTGGATGAAGTCGCAGCCCAGAGTCTGAATGTTGATGAGCATGATCGCGTTGATCGGCCAGTGCAGTCCGAGCGGCACCATGAACGGATAGGCCAGTGGGATGACGACGGCGAAAATCAGCGGCGAGAAGTCGTTCACCGATTTCAGGAAACTACCGAGACCGGCGCCGGCGTAGACGCCGATTGGCCCGATCAGGAAGGCCGTCAGCGGGATCATGATCAGCATCGACAGGAACGGCACGAAGATCAGCTGGACGTTGGCCGGGATGATCCGCTTGAGGAACTTGTAGAGCGGACCGAGGACGGCGGCCATCAGCAACGGCGGGAACACCTGCGAGCTGTAGTTGTGGATGGTCAGCGGCAGCCCGAAGATGTTGACGATGTCCACCTCGGAGCCGAATACGTTCTGCGGGTGGCTGAACTCCTTGAGCCCGGCGAACCCGGGCAGCATGACGACGGCCATGATCGCGAACCCCACCCACGGGTCGGCTTCGAGTTTCTTGGCGGCGTTGTAGGCCACCATCAGCGGCAGGAACACGAACACGCTCTGCCAGCACAGGTTCACGAACTGCCACGACGGCGGCAGTGTGACGTTCGGGTCCGCCCAGTTCGGGATGACCTTCAGCGTGCTCATCAACGCCATGAAAGTGATGAACAGCGACGCACCCAGCAGAGCACCCAGGATCGGCCGGAACGAGTCGGACAGGAACTCGAAGAACGAGTCCAGCCAGGTGAACCTGCCGCGCGGGCCCTGGGCCCGGGCGGCGGCCTTGATCGCGTCGGGGTCCGCCGCGGCGGCCCCGCTCATGCCCGGCAGCGCCATGATGTCGTTGTAGACGCTCTGCACCGCGCCGCCGATGACGACCTGGTAGCGGTCACCGGCCTGCGGGACCGCCCCTAGCACTCCCGGCACGGCCTCGATGGCGGACTGGGTGACGTTCGAGGCGTCACGCAACTGGAACCGTAACCGGGTCGCGCAATGTGACAGGCCCGCGATGTTCGCGGCACCTCCGACGCTCTTGACGATCTCGGCAGCGGTTTGCGACGACATCAGGCCCCAACCTTTCCGGACACTTCCGACCGTGGCCACGGTCGAGTGATGGTATCGACGCAACGGCGCGTCGGGACCGGATTTCGCCGTCGCACCCTTGGCTCAGGTGAGGTCCGGCGATACCGCTCACTCCAGCGACAGGTCGAGTGCGTCGGCGCGCTCCTCGGCGTCGGCGACCGCTTCCTTCATCTGCCTCTCGACGATTTCCATCGCCAGGCGGGCGTAGACCATCTGACTGGTGGTCGCCATCTGTCCCCTGCCGTTGGAGGTGAAGGTGAGGATCCAACTCAGCAGCGTGCTGATCCGGTTCTTGAAGCCGACCAGATAGATCAGGTGCAGGAATAGCCACGCCAGCCAGGCGAAGAAACCACTGAACTCGAGTTTGCCGATCTTGGCCACGGCGTGATGCCGGGAGATCGTCGCCATGCTGCCCTTGTCCCAGTACCTGAACGGCACCCGCGCCGCGGGGTCGTCGGTTCCCTTGACCATCCGTTTGATCGTCTTGGCCGCGTACTGCGCCTCCTGGATGGCGCCCTGCGCCACGCCGGGCACGTCGGGCACCGCCGCCATGTCTCCGACGACGAAGACGTCAGGGTGCCCTTTGACGGTCAGGTCGGGCTCGACCACCACCCGACCGCACCGGTCGACCTCGGTTCCCTCGCACTGTTTGGCGACCATCTCGCCCAGTGAGCTGGCCTGGACTCCGGCCGACCACACCTTGCACGCGCAGTAGATGCGGCGCTCCTCGCCGCTCTCCTTGTCCTTGACCCTGATGCCCATATAGTCGACGTCGGTCACCACCGAGTTGGGATGCACCTCCACGCCCATCTTCTCCAGTTGGCGCTGGGCTTTGTGGCCGAGATTCTCCCCCATCGGCGACAGCACGAATGGCGAGCCGTCGAACAACATCACCCGGCACTCGGCCGGGTCGATGGTGCGAAACGCGCCGGGCAGGGTGCGTCGGGCCAGCTCGGCGATCTGGCCGGCCAACTCCACGCCGGTAGGACCGCCGCCGACGACCACGAACGTCAGCCGCCGAGCCCGTTCGTCGGGGTCGGTGGTGACCTCGGCCGCCTCGAACGCACCGAGGATTCGGCCGCGCAGTTCCAGGGCGTCGTCGATGGTCTTCATGCCTGGAGCGAAGGTGGCGAAGTGGTCGTTCCCGAAGTAGTTCTGCTCCGCGCCGGCGGCCACGATCAGGCTGTCGAACGGAACCACCGTCTCCATCGACATCAGTTTGAAAGTGACGGTCTTGGCCAGCAGATCGATGTCCTCCACGTCGCCCAGCAAGACCTGACAGTTCTTCTGGCCCTTGAGAATCAGCCGGGTGGTGGGCGCGATGTCGCCGGCCGACAGGATGCCGGTGGCCAATTGGTAGAGCAATGGCTGAAAGAGATGGCTGGTGGTCCTGGCGATCAACGTCACGTCCACGTCGGCTCGCTTGAGTGCTTTGGCCGCGTTCAGCCCGCCAAAGCCTGAGCCGATGATGGCGACGCGGTGTCGCCGGGTCGGCGAAGTCGGACTGACCATGGTGTTGTTCCTTCGCGCTTGCACCGCTGCGTGGCGGTGCGACCAAGACTAGATGCCTGCTCCGACCGCCATGACTACATCAGCCCGTTCTCCCGGACTGGGCCACCGGCTACTTGTCTCGGGTCTCGATGACCCGCTGGGCGATGTCGATCAGGCGGGTGTTGGTGGACTGGGACAACTCGCGCAGCATGTCGAAGGCGCGGACCGCGTCGACGTTGAAGCGCTCCATGATCACGCCCTTGGCCTGGCCGATGGTGTCACGCGTGTTCAGCGCCGCTTCCAGTTGCTCGCCGTGGCGGCTGGCGATGATCGCCGACGCCGCGTGGGCCGCGAGCACGGCACCGATGGCCTCGGACTCGCCGTTGAAGGCGTGCGGCCGCAGACTGAACAGGTTCAGCGCCCCCGCGGTGGACGCACTGGTGTAGAGCTTGAACGACAGCCCGCTGCCGACCCCGAGGTCGACCATCGCGGCACTGTACTTCGGCCAGCGCTGCTCCTGGGAGAAGTCGTCGGTGCGCACGATCAGCTCGTCGACTGCCGCACTGATGCACGGCCCTTCGCCATACTGCTCCTGGAGCGCATCGAGCTTGTAGATGAGATCTGACGTGCCGACGAGCGAGGAGAACTTTCCGCCCTTGCCGATCAGCAGCACACCGCAGGTGTCGGTGGCCGGAATCATCTCGACGACGGCGGCGGTCACCCCCGCAAGCACGTCGTCGACGTTGCGGGGAAGGGCCGTGTCCCTGGCCAACTCGGCCATTCGCACCGCCAGCTCGTGGTTGGTCGACGTCACCGGACAAGGGTTCCCATTCTGCGCGGAATTTACGTCGCGCCCGCGATCAGGTCACGTTTGTGGACCCAAAGGTGGGGCAATGCTCGCGGCAAGCGAGCGCAGTCGTCGACAACTACGCCCGCGAGGTACTGTCGGTTCAGACCACGAGCCGGCGGGGCCGCCTCCTGTGACCGACTTGCCAATCCGGACCCCCTACTCTCTTAGCTGTAGTAGCTTCGGGCTTGTGGCAGGCAATGTCTGGATTCTCGGTGGGTACCAAGCGACTTCGCGCGCAACCTGACCCGGGAGGGCCGCGACTTCGCCGAGTTGACCCGCGAGGTCGTCGATCTCACGCTGGCCGAGTCGATGATCGACGCGTCCGACATCGACGTGGTGCACGTGGCCAATGCGTTCGGCGAGATGTTCGCCCGCCAGGGTCACCTCGGCGCCATGCCGGCCACGGTCCACGACGGACTCTGGGACACACCGGCCACCCGGCACGAGGCCGCCTGCGCATCGGGCAGTGTCGCGATTCTCGCGGCGATGGCCGACCTGCGGGCGGGTAACTACAGCACGGCACTGGTGGTCGGACTGGAACTGGAGAAGACCGTGCCCGGCGATACCGCCGCCCAGCATCTGGGCGCCGCGGCATGGACGGGCCACGAGGGCGCCGACGCGAAGTTCATGTGGCCGTCGATGTTCTCCGACGTCGCCGACGAGTACGACCGCCGGTACGGCATCGACGAGGCGCACCTGCACGCGATCGCCGCGCTGAACTTGGCTAACGCCCGTCGCAACCCCAACGCGCAGACCCGCGACTGGGAGGTACCCGACCTCGCCGCGCACGGCAGCGACGACCAGGCGAACCCGCCCGTAGAGGGCCGGATCCGCCGTTATGACTGCAGCCAGATGACCGACGGCGGATCGGGCGTGGTCCTGGTCAACGACGAGTTCCTGCGCGAGCACCCCGGCGTGCGCCCGATCGGGGTGATCGAGGGGTGGGGACATCACACCGTCGGTCTGGGACTGCGCCAGAAACTCGACCGCGACGCCGGCAATCCGTACGTCATGCCACACCTGCGTGCCACCGTGCACGACGCGTTGGGCCGCGCGCAGGTCAGCCTCGACGACATCGACGGCTTCGAGGTGCACGACTGCTTCACGCCCAGCGAATACCTCGCCATCGACCACATCGGCCTGACCGGACCGGGCGAGTCCTGGAAGGCCATCGAGAACGGCGAGATCGAGATCGGCGGACGGCTGCCGATCAACCCCGGCGGCGGTCTGATCGGCGGCGGCCGCCCGGTCGGGGCCACCGGCATCCGGATGGTGCTCGACGCGGCCAAACAGGTCAGCGGGCTGGCCGGCGACATCAGGTCGACGGTGCGCGCCGGTTCGGCACGCTCAACCTCGGCGGCAGCACCGCAACCACCGTCAGCTTCGTGATCGGATCGGGAGAGACCACAGCGTGGATCGACCTCGAAATGGACATTGAGATCGTCGGCAAGTTCCTGCTGTCCACACTGCCCGAGGACGACGACCACCCCTACCGCACCGGGCCGTGGCGCCCGCAGACCACCGAGTGGCGCGCCGACGATCTGGCCGTCGTCGAGGGTGAACTCCCCACCGACCTGGACGGCGTCTACCTGCGCAACACCGAGAACCCGCTGCACCCCGCACTGAAGTCCTGCCCACCAGTTCGACGGTGACGGCATGCTGCACATCGTCGGCTTCCGCGACGGAAAGGCGTTCTACCGCAACCGTTTCGTGCGCACGGACAGCTTCGAGGCCGAGAACGCCGCGGGTGGCCCGCTGTGGCCCGGCCTGGCCGAGCCGCTGTCGCTGGCCAAAGTCGATCACGGCTGGGGTGCGCGCACACTGCTCAAGGACGCCTCGAGCACCGACGTGGTGG
>CAVQTS010000020.1:0-28775 GCA_963716465.1 uncultured Actinomycetota bacterium | reverse complement strand
CCTGCGCCGGCGCGGGTGCCGGCGTCACTGCCAGAAGCGGCGCGCCCACGGTGATCTCACCGTCCGCCGCGGGCACGACGGCCCCGAACTTCTTGCCGTTGAGCACGACGATCGGGGTGATGAAGCGGGTAGCCGGCGGCCTCGATGACCTTCCGGTCGAACGTCACCAGAGGTGTTCCGGCGCTGACCTTCTGACCCTTGGTGACCTTGACGTCGAATCCCTCGCCCTTGAGCACCACGGTGTCGATCCCGATGTGGATGAGGACCTCGATTCCACCGTCGAGGACCAGACCGAAGGCATGCCCCGACGGCGGGACGGCGACGACGACACCCGATCCGGGCGAGTACGCCGTATCGCCGGAGGGCAGCACCGCGACGCCAGGGCCCATGGTGCCCTTGCTGAACACCGGGTCCGGCACGTCGCTGAGCGGCACGATCGTGCCGGCCAGCGGGGACAGGATCTCGGTGACCACGCCGGCCTGGTCTGCGGCCTTGGTCTCCGCGGCAGCGACCAGCGTGTCGGCGCTGGCCGTGGACCGGGGGCCCTCCAGATCGGCGACCGGGACACCGGCGGCCACCGCCGCGGCGGCCTCCTCCGGCGAGCGGTAGCCGGACAGGATCACCAGGACCATCGCGGTGAAGAAGGCTGCGAGCACCGCCACCGCGTACAAGCCCATGCTGGAGAACGCCGGGATGGTCAGCAGCGAGGTGAACACGAATGCCTTGGTGGTCACGCCACCACCGATCCCGATGATGAGGCCGCCGACCAGGCAGCCCACCAGCATTCGTGGATAGATCCGTTTGAATCGAAGATGGATGCCGTACAGCGAGGGTTCGGAGATGCCACCCAGCAGGCCTGCCGCCAGCGCTCCGATTGCGGTCTGACGCATCTGCGCGTCGCGCTCGCGCCAGGCCAGGAAGAGCACGCCGGCGGTGGCGCCGAAGCAGGCGAAATTCCAGGCGCCCATCGGACCCTGGATGAAGTCGCAGCCCAGAGTCTGAATGTTGATGAGCATGATCGCGTTGATCGGCCAGTGCAGTCCGAGCGGCACCATGAACGGATAGGCCAGTGGGATGACGACGGCGAAAATCAGCGGCGAGAAGTCGTTCACCGATTTCAGGAAACTACCGAGACCGGCGCCGGCGTAGACGCCGATCGGCCCGATCAGGAAGGCCGTCAGCGGGATCATGATCAGCATCGACAGGAACGGCACGAAGATCAGCTGGACGTTGGCCGGGATGATCCGCTTGAGGAACTTGTAGAGCGGACCGAGGACGGCGGCCATCAGCAACGGCGGGAACACCTGCGAGCTGTAGTTGTGGATGGTCAGCGGCAGCCCGAAGATGTTGACGATGTCCACCTCGGAGCCGAATACGTTCTGCGGGTGGCTGAACTCCTTGAGCCCGGCGAACCCGGGCAGCATGACGACGGCCATGATCGCGAACCCCACCCACGGGTCGGCTTCGAGTTTCTTGGCGGCGTTGTAGGCCACCATCAGCGGCAGGAACACGAACACGCTCTGCCAGCACAGGTTCACGAACTGCCACGACGGCGGCAGTGTGACGTTCGGGTCCGCCCAGTTCGGGATGACCTTCAGCGTGCTCATCAACGCCATGAAAGTGATGAACAGCGACGCACCCAGCAGAGCACCCAGGATCGGCCGGAACGAGTCGGACAGGAACTCGAAGAACGAGTCCAGCCAGGTGAACCTGCCGCGCGGGCCCTGGGCCCGGGCGGCGGCCTTGATCGCGTCGGGGTCCGCCGCGGCGGCCCCGCTCATGCCCGGCAGCGCCATGATGTCGTTGTAGACGCTCTGCACCGCGCCGCCGATGACGACCTGATAGCGGTCACCGGCCTGCGGGACCGCCCCCAGCACTCCCGGCACGGCCTCGATGGCGGACTGGGTGACGTTCGAGGCGTCACGCAACTGGAACCGTAACCGGGTCGCGCAATGTGACAGGCCCGCGATGTTCGCGGCACCTCCGACGCTCTTGACGATCTCGGCAGCGGTTTGCGACGACATCAGGCCCCAACCTTTCCGGACACTTCCGACCGTGGCCACGGTCGAGTGATGGTATCGACGCAACGGCGCGTCGGGACCGGATTTCGCCGTCGCACCCTTGGCTCAGGTGAGGTCCGGCGATACCGCTCACTCCAGCGACAGGTCGAGTGCGTCGGCGCGCTCCTCGGCGTCGGCGACCGCTTCCTTCATCTGCCTCTCGACGATTTCCATCGCCAGGCGGGCGTAGACCATCTGACTGGTGGTCGCCATCTGCCCCCTGCCGTTGGAGGTGAAGGTGAGGATCCAACTCAGCAGCGTGCTGATCCGGTTCTTGAAGCCGACCAGATAGAGCAGGTGCAGGAATAGCCAAGCAAGCCAGGCGAAGAAGCCACTGAACTCGAGTTTGCCGATCTTGGCCACGGCGTGATGCCGGGAGATCGTCGCCATGCTGCCCTTGTCCCAGTACTTGAACGGCGCCCGCGCCGCGGGATCGTCGGTGCCCTTGACCATCCGTTTGATCGTCTTGGCCGCGTACTGCGCGCCCTGGATGGCGCCCTGCGCCACGCCGGGCACGTCGGGCACCGCCGCCATATCTCCGATGACGAAGACGTTAGGGTGCCCCTTGACGGTGAGGTCGGGCTCGACCACCACCCGACCGCACCGGTCGACCTCGGCTCCCTCGCACTGTTTGGCGATCATCTCGCCCAGTGGACTGGCCAGCACCCCGGCCGACCACACCTTGCACGCGCAGTAGATGCGACGCTCCTCGCCGCTCTCCTTGTCCTTGACCCTGACGCCCATGTAGTCGACGTCGGTCACCACCGAGTTCGGGTGGACCTCCACACCCATCTTCTCGAGTTGCCGCTGCGCCTTGTGGCCGAGCTTCTCCCCCATCGGCGACAGCACGAATCACCGCCGTCGAACAACATCACCCGGCATTCGGCCGGGTCGATGGTGCGAAACGCCCCGGGCAGAGTGCGCCGGGCCAACTCGGCGATCTGGCCGGCCAACTCCACACCGGTCGGGCCGCCGCCGATCACCACGAACGTGAGCCGGCGTGCCCGTTCCACGGGATCGGTGGTGACCTCGGCCGCCTCGAAGGCACCCAGGATTCGGCCCCGCAGCTCCAGGGCGTCGTCGATGGTCTTCATGCCGGGAGCGAACGTGGCGAAGTGATCGTTGCCGAAGTAGTTCTGCTCCGCCCCGGCGGCCACGATCAGGCTGTCGAACGGAACGACCGTCTCCATCGCCATCAACTTGAAGGTGACGGTCTTGGCCTTCAGGTCGATGTCTTCGACGTCACCCAGCAACACCTGACAGTTCTTCTGGCGCTTGAGGATCAGCCGAGTGGTGGGTGCGATGTCGCCGGCGGACAGGATGCCGGTGGCCAACTGGTAGAGCAGCGGCTGGAACAGGTGGCTGGTGGTCTTCGCGATCAGCGTCACGTCCACGTCGGCTCGTTTGATGCTTTGGCCGCGTTCAGCCCGCCGAAGCCTGAGCCGATCATGACGACGCGGTGCCGCCGGGTCGTCGAAGTCGGACTGACCATGATGTTGTTCCTTCGCGCTTGTCCCGCTGCGTGGTGCGACGAACACTAGATGCCTGTCCGACCGCCATGACTACATCAGCCCGTTCTCCCGGACTGGGCCACCGGCTACTTGTCTCGGGTCTCGATGACCCGCTGGGCGATTCGATCAGCCGGGTGTTGGTGGACTGGGACAACTCGCGCAGCATGTCGAAGGCGCGGACCGCGTCGACGTTGAAGCGCTCCATGATCACGCCCTTGGCCTGGCCGATGGTGTCACGCGTGTTCAGCGCCGCTTCCAGTTCTTCGCCGTGGCGGCTTGCGATGATCGCCGACGCCGCGTGGGCCGCGAGCACGGCACCGATGGCCTCGGACTCGCCGTTGAAGGCGTGCGGCCGCAGACTGAACAGGTTCAGCGCCCCCGCGGTGGACGCACTGGTGTAGAGCTTGAACGACAGCCCGCTGCCGACCCCGAGGTCGACCATCGCGGCACTGTACTTCGGCCAGCGGCGCTCCTGGGAGAAGTCGTCGGTGCGCACGATCAGCTCGTCGACGGCCGCACTGATGCACGGCCCTTCGCCATACTGCTCCTGGAGCGCATCGAGCTTGTAGATGAGATCTGACGTGCCGACGAGCGAGGAGAACTTTCCGCCCTTGCCGATCAGCAGCACACCGCAGGTGTCGGTGGCCGGAATCATCTCGACGACGGCGGCGGTCACCCCCGCAAGCACGTCGTCGACGTTGCGGGGAAGGGCCGTGTCCCTGGCCAACTCGGCCATTCGCACCGCCAGCTCGTGGTTGGTCGACGTCACCGGACAAGGGTTCCCATTCTGCGCGGAATTTACGTCGCGCCCGCGATCAGGTCACGTTTGTGGACCCAAAGGTGGGGCAATGCTCGCGGCAAGCGAGCGCAGTCGTCGACAACTACGCCCGCGAGGTACTGTCGGTTCAGACCACGAGCCGGCGGGGCCGCCTCCTGTGACCGACTTGCCAATCCGGACCCCCTACTCTCTTAGCTGTAGTAGCTTCGGGCTTGTGGCAGGCAATGTCTGGATTCTCGGTGGGTACCAGAGCGACTTCGCGCGCAACCTGACCCGGGAGGGCCGCGACTTCGCCGAGTTGACCCGCGAGGTCGTCGATCTCACGCTGGCCGAGTCGATGATCGACGCGTCCGACATCGACGTGGTGCACGTGGCCAATGCGTTCGGCGAGATGTTCGCCCGCCAGGGTCACCTCGGCGCCATGCCGGCCACGGTCCACGACGGACTCTGGGACACACCGGCCACCCGGCACGAGGCCGCCTGCGCATCGGGCAGTGTCGCGATTCTCGCGGCGATGGCCGACCTGCGGGCGGGTAACTACAGCACGGCACTGGTGGTCGGACTGGAACTGGAGAAGACCGTGCCCGGCGATACCGCCGCCCAGCATCTGGGCGCCGCGGCGTGGACGGGCCACGAGGGCGCCGACGCGAAGTTCATGTGGCCGTCGATGTTCTCCGACGTCGCCGACGAGTACGACCGCCGGTACGGCATCGACGAGGCCCACCTGCACGCGATCGCCGCGCTGAACTTCGCTAACGCCCGTCGCAACCCCAACGCGCAGACCCGCGACTGGGAGGTGCCCGACCTCGCCGCGCACGGCAGCGACGACCAGGCGAACCCGCCCGTAGAGGGCCGGATCCGCCGTTATGACTGCAGCCAGATGACCGACGGCGGATCGGGCGTGGTCCTGGTCAACGACGAGTTCCTGCGCGAGCACCCCGGCGTGCGCCCGATCGGCGTGATCGAGGGGTGGGGACATCACACCGTCGGTCTGGGACTGCGGCAGAAACTGGACCGCGACGCCGGCAATCCGTACGTCATGCCACATCTGCGTGCCACGGTGCACGACGCGTTGGGCCGCGCGCAGGTCAGCCTCGACGACATCGACGGGATCGAGGTGCACGACTGCTTCACGCCCAGCGAATACCTCGCCATCGACCACATCGGCCTGACCGGACCGGGCGAGTCCTGGAAGGCCATCGAGAACGGCGAGATCGAGATCGGCGGACGGCTGCCGATCAACCCCGGCGGCGGTCTGATCGGCGGCGGCCACCCGGTCGGGGCCACCGGTATCCGCATGCTGCTCGACGCGGCCAAACAGGTCAGCGGGCTGGCCGGCGACTATCAGGTCGACGGTGCGCGCCGGTTCGGCACGCTCAACCTCGGCGGCAGCACCGCAACCACCGTCAGCTTCGTGATCGGATCGGGAGAGACCACAGCGTGATCGGACCTAGAAATGGACATTGAGATCGTCGGCAAGTTCCTGTCCACACTGCCCGAGGACGACGACCATCCCTACCGCACCGGGCCGTGGCGCCCGCAGACCACCGAATGGCGCGCCGACGATCTGGCCGTCGTCGAGGGCGAACTCCCCACCGACCTGGACGGCGTCTACCTGCGCAACACCGAGAACCCGCTGCATCCGGCACTGAAGTCCTACCACCCGTTCGACGGTGACGGCATGCTGCACATCGTCGGCTTCCGCGACGGAAAAGCGTTCTACCGCAACCGTTTCGTGCGCACGGACGGCTTCGAGGCCGAGAACGCAGCGGGTGGCCCGCTGTGGCCCGGCCTGGCCGAGCCGCTGTCGCTGGCCAAAGTCGATCACGGCTGGGGTGCGCGCACACTGCTCAAGGACGCCTCCAGCACCGACGTGGTGGTGCACCGCGGCACCGCCTTGACGAGTTTCTACCAGTGCGGCGATCTGTACCAGATCGACCCCTACACCGGAAACACGTTGGGCAAGGAGGACTTCAACGGCGGTTTTCCGTCCGACTGGGGCGTCTCGGCACACCCCAAGGTCGACGAGCGCACCGACGAGATGCTGTTCTTCAACTACTCGAAGAAGGCGCCCTACATGCATTACGGGGTGGTGGACGGCAACAACGAGCTGGTGCACTACACCGACATCCCGCTGCCGGGCCCGCGGCTGCCCCACGACATGGCCTTCACCCGGAACTACGTCATTCTCAACGACTTTCCGCTGTTCTGGGATCCAGAGCTACTCGAGCGCGACCTGCATGTCGCCCGCTTCCATCGCGACATGCCGTCGCGGTTCGCGGTGCTGCCCCGGCGCGGGGGTGGCCCGATCCAGTGGTTCGAGGCCGAGCCCACCTACGTGCTGCATTTCGTCAACGCCTACGAGGACGGTGACGAGATCGTCCTGGACGGATTCTTCCAGGGCGACCCGGAACCGTCCGACAACGGGACAGGCACCAAGTGGCAGCGGGCGTTCCGCTTCCTGGCCCTCGACCGGATGCAGGCCCGCCTGCACCGCTGGCGGCTCAACCTCGTCACCGGCGGACTGTCCGAGGAACCGTTGTCGGACACCATCACCGAGTTCGGGATGATCAACGCCGGCCACGGCGGCGAACCGTACCGCTACACCTATGCCGCCACCGGGAAGCCGGGCTGGTTCTTGTTCGACGGACTGGTCCGCCACGATGTCGTCGCCGGCACCGAGCAACGGATCTCGTTCGGCGACGGGGTGTACGGCAGCGAGACTGCGATGGCACCGCGGGTGGGCAGCCGTGCCGAGGACGACGGCTACCTGGTCACCATCACCACCGACATGAACGCCGACACCTCCTACTGCCTGGTGTTCGACGCCGCCCGCCTCGAGGACGGTCCGGTGTGCAAACTACAACTCCCCGAACGTGTTTCGAGCGGCACCCATTCGACCTGGGTGGCCGGTGACGCGCTGCGCCGCTGGCGCACCGCGGAGTCGGCCGCAGAGGCGATCGGGCTGTAGGTGTCCAACGTTCTCGACGCCGAGATCCCCACCGTCCTGGCGCCCAACAGCACCAACGCCATCGGCCGGATGCTCGGGCTGCTCGGCGACGAGTGGAACCTGCTGATCATCCAGCAGGCGCTGCTGGGCGCCAACCGCTACACCCAGTTCATGGCCAGGCTGTCGATCTCCAATTCCGTTCTGACCAACCGTCTTGCGCTGTTGGTCCGGGAAGGTCTGCTGGCCCGCCGCGAACATGCGTCCACTCGGGCGCGCACCGAATACCTGATCACTCCGCGTAGCCGCTCGCTGTGGCCGGCCCTGCTCTCGATCTGGGAGTGGGAACGCAACTGGGTCGCCGAACACCGCGAGGCACTCCCGTCGATGCAGCACCAGGCCTGCGGTCAGCCGTTCGCGCCGGAGTTGCGGTGCAACAGTTGTCGCGCAGCCGTCAGCATCGACAACGTGACGCTGAGCCTCGGACCGAGCGGCACCTGGGAGCGCTCGGCACCGGCCGCGGCGACCCGACGCCGGTCGGAGTCCGACGCCGGCGGTCGGCAGGCCGGTATGTTCCCCGAGACGATGAGTGTGTTCGGAAACCGTTGGGCCGCAGCACTTCTGCTCGCGGCTTTCGTAGGCACCACCCGCTTCACCGACTTCCAGGGTCAGCTCGGCGCCCCGCCCAGCCTGCTCGCCGAGCGATTGCAGACCTTCTGCAGTATCGGCGTGTTCGCCACCTCACCGGCCGACCGCACCGGACCGGAGCGCGCCGCCTATCTGCTGACCGACAAGGGCCGCGCGTTCTTCCCGGTCCTGGTCGCCGCGATGCAGTGGGCGCAGTGGTGGTTCCACGCGCCGGAAGGCCCGGCCATCGTGTTGACGCACCACGACTGCGGGGCACAGTTCACCGGCGAGCTGACCTGCGATCAGTGCGCCGAGCGGCTGACCGGCGCCCAGGTCGCTGCCGTCACTTAGGCGGAATCATCTGGAACCCCTTGATGATCGTCGCCGAGTCGGCGGCGAAGGTGGGGTTGTCCTTGATGGTCTGCACGGTGACGGTGGCGACGTAGTTGAAGTCACCGGCCTGATAGACCACCGCCACCGAGCTGGCCTTGCGAGCCGGGATCTTGCCCATTCCCGGCGCGGTGTAGGCGACGGTCTGCGCCGGCGAACCACACACTTCACCCGGGGTGGAGCTGAGGTCCTTGACCTTCAGCTTCGACTGCAGCTGCTTGTTCTGAGCATCGAGGATCTGCTGTGGCTTGCCGACGTCGGCGCCGACCCGCTGCAGGGTGACGACGGCGTTGGGAGTGAAGCCGTCGGCCGCGAGCCCGGGATTCTTCAGTGCGAAGCGGATGGTCTCGGAGTCCAGCTTCTCGGTCCGCTCCCAGCCCTGCGGCTGCGGGATCCGCAGCCGCGGCTCCTGATCGGTCCTGGTCGGGATGTCCGTCATCGGCGCCGACACCAGCTCACACTTGTCCGCGGCGGGCTTGCCGCTCGAACAGCCCGTGGTGCCCAACGCAGCCACGGCCGCCATCGCGATCGCGACCGCTCCCAATACCTTGCGCACTCTTGTCCCTTCGAAGCCCGTGACAGCCTACCTGTGGCCGCGTCAATACCCGCCAAAAAGTGTTAGCACTCCCCGGTGTCGAGTGCTAATCTTGGCACTGCACAGTGGCTGCTCGCCAGGGTGGCGGGCATCCGTCGAAACGATGCAGGAGGTGAACTACTGTGCTGCGCTTCGATCCGTTCAGTGACCTTGACGCCGTGACCCGGGGCCTGCTGAGCAGTCAGGCCGGAAGCGACCGCAGTCCCCGATTCATGCCCATGGACCTCTACAAGGTCGATGACCACTACGTGCTGACAGCCGACCTGCCCGGTGTCGATCCCGGCTCGGTGGACGTCAGCGTGGACAACGGCACCCTGACCCTCACGGCCCACCGTTCGGCCCGCTCGGCGGACTCGGTGCAGTGGCTGACCAGCGAGAGATTCTTCGGCACCTATCGCCGCCAGCTCTCCCTCGGCGAGGGAATCGACACCAGCAGGATCACCGCCACCTACGAAAACGGTGTTCTGACCGTCACCATCCCGCTGGCCGAACGCGCGAAGCCGCGACGTATCGAGGTCTCCCACGCCGCGGGCAGCAAGCCGATTCAGCCGACCACCATCGAGACATCCTGAGGACAGCGAGCTTCCGGCTCAGCCGCCGCGGCGGCTGAGCCGGAACTTCAGGTTGGTGCGAACCGCCGGCCACTCGATGTCGAGGATCGAGTAGACGACGGTGTCCCGGCGGGATCCGTCGGGCAGCAACTGGTGGCTGCGCAAGATGCCGTCGAGTTTCGCGCCGAGGCGCTCGATGGCCGCCCGGCTGGCCTGGTTGAAGAAGTGCGTGCGGAATTCGACCGCCACACAGCCGAGGTCGTCGAACGCGTGCGAGAGCAAGACCAGCTTGGCCTCGGTGTTGACGCCGGTGCGCCGCGCGGAGGCCGCATACCAGGTGTGGCCGATCTCCAGTCGCCGGTTGGCGGCGTCGACGTGGAAGATGCTCGACGAGCCGACCACCACCCCGTCG
Source organism: uncultured Actinomycetota bacterium (assembly GCA_963716465.1). GTDB lineage: Bacteria > Actinomycetota > Actinomycetes > Mycobacteriales > Mycobacteriaceae > Mycobacterium. Next base: position 18,904 of record CAVQTS010000020.1, on the reverse strand, counting down.
GTGCGCCGCCGGATCACGTAGGTCACGCCCTCGTCGGCGTCCTGCATGTCGGTCATCCGGCTCACCCACGCCGCCGCGGTGTCCGGCGACGGGGCGTTGGTGAACCACAGAGCGCCGACATCGCCGTCGGCGGCGGCCGCGGCAATCTCGGGAATGTGGTTGGCGCCCAAGGGTTCCAGCGAGACCCAATGCGCGCCGTCCAGGGTGACCGGCTGCACGAACCGGCTCATCGGCCCGGCCCGCCGAGCAGGGCGGCCACCACCGCCCACACCGAACAGATCACCGCCGCCAGCGCGCATGCCGCGCCGACATAGAAGCCGTAACCGGCGGACACCGGCGGGCTGACGTTGAGGTGGTAGTACCACCACGTCAGCAGGCCGATCAGGGCTGAGATCACCAGTGCCGCCGTGGCGGTCAGCCGCGGGGACAGGTTGCGGGCGGCCATCGCGCCGGTCACGATCAGCGCCGAAGACAGCAGGACGATCAGCTGGCCGGCGCCGAACCGCGGCGGCAGCACGAGGCTGCCGAGGGTGCCCCCGATCGCGCTCGCGCGCCCACCGCCCTGCGCCGACGTGGTCAGCCAGGGCAGCCATGCGCTGCCGGACAGCACCGCCGCGAACAACGCGACGAACCAACCCGGTCGCAGGCGTGCCATGGTCCGACCCTAACCCGCCTCGACCTAGACGCCCGGCAGCCGCATCGAGAGCGTCCGGTCCCTAGGCTGGTCGCAACTTCGACCGAGGACGGAACATGACCGAACTCCCCGATTGGGTTCGACAGCTCGACATGGCGCCCCACCCCGAGGGCGGCTACTTCCGGGAGACCTGGCGCAGCGATCTGACGATCGGCGAGTCGGTGCTGCCGCCGGACTACAACGGCCCGCGCAGCGCCGGCACGGCTATCCTGTTCGTCCTCATGCCGGGGCAGGAGTCGGCGTGGCACACCGTGCGCAGCGCCGAGTTGTGGTTCCACCACCGCGGCAGTCCGCTGCTGCTGGAAATCGGGCGCGAAAAGGAAAGCGCGACAACGCATGTCCTGGGTCCGGACATCACCGGCGGGCAGCATCCACAGGTGCTCGTGCCGCCGGGCTACTGGCAGCGCGCCCGGCCCCGCGACGCCGAGGCCGCTCTGGTCAGCTGTGTGGTGGTCCCCGGCTTCGACTTCGCCGACTTCGCCCTGGGCCCGCCTACCGACTGACGGCGTCGAGCATCTCGACCTTGACGGTACGGGCGCCGAGAATCGGCCTTCCCCGTCTTCACCCGTCATCGCGACGGATTCCGAAGTAGCGTTTCCCCATGCACGGCCACATCATCGTCTGCGGGGACGATGCGCTCGCGATGCGGATCATCGACGAGCTGAGCAACAACGAGATCAGCGTCGTGACGCTGCAGTCCCCGGACGGCCTGGCCGCGGCCGGGATCGAGATGGCCGACGCGATCGTCTGCGTCGCTGACGACGACGCGGTGAACCTGGAGATGGCGCTGCTCGCCCGGCAGGCCAATCCCCGCGTCCGGGTGGTGGCGCGACTGGCCAACACGGTGCTGCGGGAGGCGGTGGGCGCCGGCAACGGGCCCGGCGCAATCCTGGACGTCGCCGACCTGGCCGCCCCGTCGGTGGTGGAGGCCCTGCTGGAGCTCACCACCCACACCATCACGGTGGCCGGCATCGACTTCGTGGTCTCCGGGGCTACCGCGACCGAGGAGGGAACGCTGCGGCAGATGTACGGCGACCTCGCGCCGGTCGCCATCATCCGCAACGAGGCCTCGGACCACGCGGGCGAGGTGATCGCCTGCCCGGGCCGCGACGTCGCCGTTCATCCGGGCGACTGGACGGCGATGATCGGTACGGCCGAGGAGCTGACCGAACGCGGCATCAAGATCGCCAAGCCCATTCCGGTGGCCCCGCGGGAGCGCCCGCTGTTCGCCCGCGTCGCCGACACCGTGCGGGCGCTCCGCGACGACCTCAACCCGATGTTCTACCGCGCGCTCGCCGTCGGAGCGCTGTTGTTGCTGGGCTCGACCATCACCCTCCGGCTGGCCTACAGGCATCCCGGCATGGGCTGGATGGATGCGCTGTATTTCTCCACCGAGACCATCGCCACCGTCGGCTACGGCGACTTCAACTTCCTCAACCAGCCGCTGTGGCTGCGGTTGTGGGGCGTGTGCATGATGTTCGCGGGGGTGGCCACCACTGCGATCGTGGTGGCGTTCGTCGCCGACGTGCTGCTGTCCCGGCGCATCACCTTGGCCGCCAACCGGCAGAAGATCCGCCACCTGCGCCGCCACGTCGTGGTGGTCGGTCTCGGTTCCTTCGGAATCCGGGTCGCGAGCATGATCAAGGCGGCCGGGCACGACGTCGCGGTGATCGAACGCAACGAGGACAACCGCTACCTGCCCGGGGCGACCGAGCTGGATCTGCCGGTGATCTTCGGCGACGCCACCTTGCGCCAGACGCTGGAGGCGGCCCGGCTTGAGCAGGCCAGGGCGGTCGCGGTGCTCACGCAGGACGACATGGTCAACATCGAGACCGGCATCGTGATCCGCGAGATGATCGGGAACCCGCGCGTCATACCGGAGCTGCACCGGCCCCACGTACCGATCGTGCTGCGCATCTACGACCAGCAACTCGGCCATGCGGTCGGCCACCGATTCGGCTTCGAGTTCGTGCGCTCCACCGTCGATCTCGCCACACCGTGGTTCATCGGCGCGGCCATGGGCCTCGAGGTGCTGGGCACCTTCTCGGTCGGCCAGCGGTCGTTCATGGTGGGTGGCGTGAAGGTACGCCAGGGCAGCGAGCTCGACGGGATGCGGATGTTCGAGCTGTCCACCCATACCCGGGTGATCGCCATCGAGCGGGAAGGGTCGCCGGTGCGGCTGCACCCCCGCCGCGAAACCCAGCTGGCCGCCGGCGACACCGCCTACCTGGTCGGGCCCTACCGGGAGCTGATCGAGACCCTCCGCAAGGGCCAGCGCGCCTCGCAGCCCGGCAAGGTCAGGCGGCGGGCAACGAGGACAGGTTGAACAACGCCGACAGTAACGTGACGGCGGCCGGCGGCCCGATTTTCCGCCGTAGCGTTAGTGTCGGCGGAGCGCGCCTCGCAGCCCGACTCGTATCGACCGGCGCCGCGGGCGAAACTCATCGCGCCAGGCCGAGCACCCGCAACGCGTTCTGTTTGAGGATCAACGGCAGCACCTCGGCGTCCACGCCGAGGGTGTCGAAGTCGCGCCGCCAGCGCTCCAGCGAGATGTAGGGGTGATCGGTGCCGAACAGCGCCTTGGTGCGCAGTTGTCTGCCGATGGCGCTGATCAGTTGGGGCGGAAAGTATTTCGGTGACCACCCGGAGAGGTCGACGAACACGTTGGCCTTGTGCGAGGCGATGGCGATCTGCGCATCCACCCACGGCACCGCCGGGTGGGCCATCACCACGGTCAGGTCCGGAAAGTCCGCGGCGACGTCATCGAGCAGCATCGGGTCCGAATAGCGCAGTTTGATCCGGTGCCCGCCGGGCAGCCCGGAGCCCAGGCCGGTCTGGCCGGTGTGGAACAGCGCGGGCACGCCGGCCGCGGCGATCGCCTCGTAGATCGGGTAGAACGCGCGGTCGTTGGGTTCGAAGCCCTGCAGGCTCGGGTGGAACTTGAATCCCCGGACGCCGAGGGCGATCAGCTCATGCGTCCTCGGTACGGCGTTGGAGTCCCACGGGTCGACGGTGCCGAACGGGATCAGGACGTCGTTGTTGCGGGCCGCCCCGTCGATCAGGTCCTCGACCGAGTTGGGCCGGTGTCCCGACGCGGTGTGGGCGTCGACGGTGAACACCACCGCCGCGGTGTTGTGCCTGCGGTAGTGCGCGGCAAGGTCGTCGACACGGGAGAAGTAGTCGTCGCCCAGCTTGAAGTAGCTCCCGGTGGCCTTCGCCAGCTCCGCGTCGTACGCGCTCCGGCCGCCGGCGTCGATCTCGACGTGGGTGTGGAAGTCGACGGCGTCCAGCGCCTCGAGGTCGATCCCGTACTCATAGGTCGCGGTCACCGACGCAGTCTAGAAAGAGTGAGCCGGCGGACGGGGGAGAACTCCGTCCGCCGGCTCTTTAGGCGCGCGCCGTGGGGTGCTAGTACCGACGCGCGACAATCATGGGGATGCTGACGGTGTGGGCCAGCGCGGTGCTGACGGAGCCTAGCAACATGCCGGCGAATCCGCCGCGACCGTGGCTGCCCACGACCAACAGCTGCGCACTCTGAGCCTGTTCGGCCAGATAACGCGCGGGCTGATCGCGCACCACCACGCGATGCACAGTCACGTCGGGATAGTCCTCGGACATCCCGGCCAACCGCTCAGCCAAGACTTCTTCCTCCCCCACCGCGACAGCCGACCAGTCCACCCCGGGGACCGCGAACAGGCTGTCATCGCTCCATGCGTGTACGGCGACGAGATCGACCCCGCGACGGGAAGCTTGCGCGAACGCTACCGCGGTCGCCTCCATCGATGCCGGGGAACCGTCAACTCCGACGACGACCGGCAGGTGCGACGGCGGGGTCGGGCCGTCGTGGATCACCGCAACCGGGCAGTGCGCGTGGTGCAGCAGGCCGGTGCTGATGGATCCGAGCAGGCCACGGCGGAACGCGCCCATGCCGCGGCTGCCGACGACGATCAGGTCGGCGCCCTTGGACAGGTCGATCAGCGTGGGAACCGGAGTGGCGTGGTAGATGTCGGTGTCGGCGATGCGCACCGGCGTGCCGGTTTCGGCGCTGACCTGGGCGACCAGCTCGGTCGCCTCGCGCAGGACCTGACCGGCCTGGGTGTCCTGCCATTCCTCGAACTCGGCGGGTACCGGAACCAACACGTCGGTGACCGACGGCGCCGCGGCGACGTGCACCAGGCGCAGCGCCACGTTGTGCATGCCGGCCTCGTGGGCAGCCCAGCGGATCGCGGCGTTCGACGACGCCGATCCGTCGATGCCGACGACGATCTCGCCGGTCGGGGTTGGCCTGTGCACCACGGTATCGACAATTCCCGCCCGAAGGTCCTGCCGCCAGCGTTGTAAGACCTTTCCGGGCAAGGCGTTGGTCAGGTCTTTTCGGGACCAAAGTCCCTACCAGGCAGTGACGATTTCACGTTTCACTGCGGTGTGATCAAGGTGTTCCTGGTCGATGACCACGAGGTGGTTCGTCGCGGCCTGGCCGAACTCCTTGGCAGCGATCCCGAACTCAGCGTCGTCGGTGAGGCAGGCACGGTTGCCGAAAGCCTCTCCCGGATACCGGCCACCCGCCCCGACGTCGCCGTGCTCGACATCCGACTGCCCGACGGCAGCGGCATCGACCTGTGCCGGGAACTGCTCGCCACCCACGACGACTTGAGCTGCCTGATCCTGACCTCGTTCACCGACGAGCAGTCGATGCTCGACGCGATCCTGGCCGGCGCCAGCGGATACGTCGTCAAGGACATCCGGGGCATGGAGCTTGCCCAGGCCATCAAAGAGGTGGGATCGGGAAAGTCGTTGCTGGACAACCGCGCCGCGGCGGTGCTGATGTCGCGGCTGCGCAGGGACACCCAGCAGGACGAGCGGCTGCGCGACCTGTCGTCGACCGAACGCAACCTGCTCCAGCTGTTGGGCGAAGGTCTGACCAACCGGGAGATCGGGCAACGCATGTTCCTGGCGGAGAAGACAGTGAAGAACTACGTATCGCGGTTACTGACGAAGTTGGGGCTCAGCGGCCGTACCCAGGCCGCCCTGTTCGCCGCAGAGACGTTGCGGCGCAGCGATGTTTGATCTCGACGTCCGCGATGGGCTCATCGATGCGATGCTGGCGGTCTCCTCGGGCCTGGAGCTGGAGCGCAAGCTGCACACCATCGTCCACACCGCCATGAACCTGGTGAGCGCCCGCTACGGGGCACTCGGGGTGATCGGAACCGATCCGCAGCCGACTCTGGAGCGGTTCATCTTCGATGGAATCGACCAGGCCACGGCGGAGCAGATCGGGCCGCTTCCCACCGGCCACGGGATGCTCGGTGTTCTGTTCAATACCCCCAAAGTCATTCGTGTCGACGATCTTTCGCAGCATCCAGCGTCGATCGGTGTCCCAGCCAACCATCCCCCGATGCGGACTTTCCTCGGGGTGCCGATCCGGATCCGCGATCAGGTGTTCGGCAACCTGTACCTGACCGAGAAGGCCGACGGCGCCACCTTCACCGAGGCCGACGAGGTACTGGTGCTCGCACTGGCCGGGGCCGCGGGGATCGCGATCGACAACGCCCGGCTGTACCAGGCCGCGAACACCCAGCAGCTGTGGATCGAGGCCACCCGGGACATCAGCACCGACCTGCTGGCCGGTGACGACCCCACCGTGGTGCATCGCGAGATTGCCGCCAAGGCGGTGGCGTTGACCGGCAGCGAGTTCAGCTTCTGCGTGACGCCCGACGAGTCCGGCGAGCTGGTGGTCACCGACTCGACGCGTGAGGACCTGCTCGGCCGCCGGCTGTCCAAGACCGGGACGACGGTGGGCCTGGCGTTCTCCGACTGTATTCCGATGCGGGTCAACGACTTCCGCGACCTCGGCGAAGTCGGGACCACGGCGCTGGTGGCTCCGGTGGGCGAACCCAACGCCGCTGCGGGGGTTTTGGTGTGCGTGGCCCCGGCCAGTCGGCGCTTCACCGAGAACGAGCTGGACATGGCGGCGGCCTACGCCGCCCAGGCCGGGCTGGCGCTTCACCTGGCCACCGCGCAGCGCCGGATGCGGGAGCTGGACGTGTTGACCGACCGCGACCGCATTGCCCGCGACCTGCACGACCACGTGATCCAGCGCCTGTTCGCCGTCGGGCTGTCGCTGCAGGGTGCGCTGGGGGCCGACCAGGCCGAGGGCACCCGCCGGGTCACTGGCGCCCTCGACGACCTGCAGGAGGTCGTCCACGAGATCCGCACCGCGATCTTCGACCTGCACGGCGGCTCGGTCACCCGGCTGCGGCAGCGCATCGAGCAGGCGGTGACCCGGATGACGGCCGACTCCCCGGTGCGTCCGGCCGTGCACATCAGCGGCCCGCTGTCCGTCGTGGATGCCGCCTTGGCCGACCACGCCGAAGCGGTGGTCCGGGAGGCGGTCAGCAATGTGGTGCGCCATTCTGCGGCCAGCACGGCAACCGTCGCGGTCACCGTCGACGACGACCTGACGATCAGCGTCACCGACGACGGGGTGGGCATCGGCGAGGGCATCACCCGCAGCGGGCTGGCCAACCTCGCGGCTCGGGCCGACCAATGTGGTGGACAGTTCTCCATCGCGCCCAGACCCGGCGGCGGAACCCGGCTCGTGTGGTCGGCGCCGCTGCCCTAGCGTCAGAGCTTCAGGCGGAGATCTCGACCGCCGGATGTTCCACGAACCGGGCCCGGCAGGAGCGCTCGACGAACAGCGGGACGAACTCTCGAATCCGGGCCTGGTCGAAGCGGCGGTGTGCGGCGTCGACGGTCTCGGTGATGATGTGGTCCGGCACGTAGGGGAACTCATCGGTGAGGCGATTCACCACGTCACCGATCTGGCGCTGCTCTTCAGCACGGTCCACGTCGGACATCATCGGACGAAACCGGTTGTTCGCGCAACCACCAAGGTGTTTCCCAGTGGCGTGATGCTGACCGTCTGGTTAACGGAAGGTGGCCCGGCTCAACGGGATTACGCCCGGCGAGCGACGGTCGGCGGGGTCGGATAAAGTTCGCCCGTGACCGCACCGAGGATGACCGGCGCCCGCGTCGACCCGCTGACCGAGTCTGCGAATCGCCAGCAGGCCGAACACCTGCGCGAGATGCTCCTCGCCCAGTGTGAGGAGCTCGACGCCGACCTGGCTACCTACGGCTCCGCCCTGGAGCGCTATCAGCACCGGGGCGAGCAAACGCAGGCCCGCCGGATTCGCGGCATGATCCGCGCCGCCGAGCGGGAACGCCGTGCGGTACAGGACCTGATCGCCGGGCTGGAGAAGCGCTTCCTGACCGCGGCTCGCGCAGACACCGTGCGGCATCCGCAGTCGGCGGCGGGCGCCCGGCACGGGATCGTGCGGGTACATCCCCACCCGACCCCGCACCGGGTCATCCGGACCTGAGGTTCAGGACGGTGCGAAGACCGTCCTGAACCTCTGCAGCGATTCCTGGATGTCGCCGCGCAGCGCGCCGGCCACGATCATGCCGATCGGCCCGAACAACGCTGGACCGCCCAGGTGGACGTCCATGGTGACCACCGACGAGTCGGCGTCGGACCCGTGCGGTCGCACCTTGCCGATCAACTTCACCTTGACCCCGCCCACGCCCACGCCGTCCAGCGTCATCGACTCCGGCGGTTTGAAGTGCACGATGGTCCACCTGATCCGGTTGGGCATGCCCTTTACCTCGACGATGGACTCCACAACCGTGCCCTTGTCGAGGGTTTCAGGCAGCCTGGACCGCCAGACCCGGTGAATGGTCAGCCATTCCTTGTAGCGGGAAAGGTCCGAGGCATGCTGCCAGGCCTGCTCAGGTGGTAACGGAACGTCAACGGAGACCGAGAGTTTCGCCATCCGCTGGGTCGGTTACTCGGCCTTGTCGACGACCTTCTCTGCAGCGTCCTTGACGGTGTCGGCCGCGTGTCCGGCAGCTTCCTCGCCTTTGTCACCGACGTTCTTCAGAGCCTCCTGGCCCTTGTCGACGGCGGTCTTGGCGGCGTCCTGCACCTTGTCGACAGTCTCGGAGAACTTGCCCTGCGTCTTCTCGTCGATGAAATCGCCGGCCTTGTCGATCGCCTGCTCCACCTTCTCGGCGTTCTCGTGCAGAACTTCCTTGGCCTTGTCGAGGAATCCCATGGTTGAGCCTTCTTTCTTGTCGAAAACAGTCGCGCCCCGCGTCATTCTTGCATTGATGCCTGGGATCGCCACAAGAACCGTGGTTCGCCCAGCACCCGCCCCTGAATCCACCACGACGCCTCGATGAGCCCGGCCGCGAGCAGGCCGATTCCCACCGCCGTCGAGGTGGTCGCCACGTTGGACGGGTCGAGCATGAACTTGTCCCGGGCCAGCGGTATGGCGAAGATCACCACGTAAGCCAGGCCCGAGATCGCCACCAGCGCGATCCGCCACCACTGGTAGGGCCGCGCCACCACTGCCAGCACCCACAGCGCGCCGATCAACAGAGTGATCAGCGCCGCCGTGGAGGCCTGGATCTGTTGCGCCTCGGTGGCGCCGCGGCCTTTGTCTGCGATCAGGTAGGAGGCGTAGGTGGTGACACCGATCACCACTCCGGCAGGCAGCGCGGAGGTCATCACCCGGCGGACGAAGCCGGAGCGCGCCCGCTCGTTGTTCGGCGTCAGCGACAGGATGAACGACGGGATACCGATCGTGAACCACGCGGCGATCGTGACGTGGATCGGCTGGAACGGGTAGAGCAGTGGCGCGGTGCCGAACCACTTCGACGACAGCCCGGCGAGCCCGACCAGCAGCGCCAGCAGGACCGAGTACACCGTCTTGGTGAGGAACAGGTTCGAAACCCGTTCGATGTTGCCGATCACCCGCCTGCCTTCGCCGACGACGTAGGGCAGCGTGGCGAACTTGTTGTCCAACAACACGATCTGAGCCACTGCGCGCGATGCCGGGCTTCCGGAGCCCATGGCCACCCCGATGTCGGCGTCCTTGAGCGCGAGCACGTCGTTGACGCCGTCCCCGGTCATCGCGACGGTGTGGTCGCGGGACTGCAGCGCATGGACCATTGCCCGCTTCTGGTCTGGGCGCACCCGGCCGAAGGTGGTGTACTCGGCCATGGTGTCAGCCAGTTCGTCGGGTTCCGACGGCAGATGGCGAGCATCCATGGTCTCGCCCTCGAGGCCCAGCGAACCGGCCACCGCCGCAACCGACACGGCGTTGTCGCCGGAGATCACCTTGACGGTGACATGTTGGGAGGCAAAGTATTCCAGCGTGTCGCGGGCGTCGGGCCGGACGCGCTGCTCGAGAACGACGAGCGCGACGGGCGTGAGATGTCCGGGCGCGTCAGGGCTGTCGACGCTGCAGTCGGCGGAGCCGAGCAGCAGCACCCGCAGGCCGCGCGCACCGATCTCCTCGGCCTGGCCGGCCGCGGGCGAGCCCGGGTCGAGCAGCACGTCGGGCGCGCCGATCACCCAGTTGCCGTGTTCCCCGTATGACGCCCCGCTCCACTTGGTCGCCGACTTGAACGGCGCGGTGGCAGTGGCGGTCCAGCCGGGCGGGTCGGGGTAGGCCTCACCGATGGCCGCCATGCTGGCGTTCGGTTTCGGGTCGTCGGCGACCAGTGACGCCAGCACGTCGGTGATCCGCGGTTCGGCGTCGCGCCCGCCCACCGGGGCGACCTCGGACAGCCGCATGCCGTTCTCGGTGAGCGTGCCGGTCTTGTCGGCGCACACCACGTCGACGCGGGCCAGCCCTTCGATCGCGGGCAGCTCCTGCACCAGGCACTGGCGCCGGCCGAGCCGGACCACACCGACCGCGAACGCGATCGAGGTCAGCAGCACAAGACCCTCGGGCACCATCGGCACCAGCGCGCCGACCATCCGCAGTACGGCGTCGCGCCAGTCGGCGCCGGTGGTGAACAGTTGGGTGTAGATGGTCAGCAGGCCGGCCGGCCACAGCAGGTAGGTGATGAACTGCAGGATCTTGTTGATACCGGACCGCAGTTCGGATTTCACCAGGGTGAACTTGCTGGCCTCCTCGGCGAGCTTGGCGGCGTACGCTTCCCGGCCGACCTTGGTGGCACGGTAGGCGCCGATTCCGGCCACCACGAAGCTGCCCGACATCACTTGATCGCCAACCTCTTTGGGCATCGGATCGGCTTCACCGGTGAGCAGCGACTCGTCGACCTCCAGGGTGGACGCCTCGAGCAGCTGGCCGTCGACCACGATCTGGTCGCCGGGGCCGAGCTCGATGACGTCGTCGAGAACCACCTCGTCGGGCGGCAGCGGCCCGGTCCCGGACTGGCGGCGCACGGTGGGTTTGGCCTGCCCGACGATGGCCAGGTTGTCCAGCGTGTTCTTGGCCCGCAGTTCCTGGATGATGCCGATGGCGCTGTTGGCGATGATGAGCAGACCGAACAGCCCGTTGATCAGTGAGCCGGTGGCCAGCACGATGAGAAACAGCACGCCGAGGATGGCGTTGATGCGGGTAAAGACGTTGGCCCGGACGATGTCGCCGACACTGCGCGAGGCGCGGGTGGGCACGTCGTTGGTCTTGCCTTCGCCGACCCGGGCGGCGACCTCGGCGTCGGACAGTCCGGTGGCAATGCTGACGGTCATTTGGTGAAAGTCCCCATCCTGTCGTCGTCGAAGTACTCCAGCGTCAGCTTGCCGCCATCGAACTTCGCGGTGGAAATGGTTCCGGGCGGGGCGTTTTCGGTGACGAAGCTGAACGTGAACACGTCGCCGTCCCAGTGCGTCAGCTGATAGGTGTCCGGGCGCGGACCCAGCGACACCGCGAGCTTGCCGTCTTTGTCGGTCACCGTGGCGGCTCCCCAGTAGTCGTTGTTGTATGTGCCGACGTAGGCCGCCGGCGGCTTGGCCGGGGCCGGGTTGGCCGGCGGCTTCTGGCCGACCAGGGACCCCTGCGGCTTGTCCATGTCGGCGAAGGCGTCGCCGTAGAGCTTGCGCCAGTCTTCGCGCACCTCACCGAACTGGACCAGGTCGGCGAACTCCGCGGTCAGCGTCTCGGGGATGCCCGAGGGGGTGGCGTTGGTCAGCACCACGATCGCGACGTCGGCCGAGGGGATGATGACGAAGTTGGTGCCCGCACCCAGTTCGAAGGCCCCCGAATGGCTGAGCTGGGTCCTGGCCGCCGACGTGGTGGTGACGTTGAACCCGTAGCCGTAGAAGCCCGAGCGCATGGCGGGCTGGCTGGCCGGGCTGGAAACGATCTGCGGTGTCAGCGCGGGCAGCAGTGCGTCGGGGGCGACGATCTGCTGGCCGTTGTAGCTGCCGTTGGCCAGCACCATGGCCAGCCAGTAGGTGAGGTCGTCGACTGAGGAGCTCACGCCGCCGGCGGGGGCTTCGGGATCCGGGTCGCGCTTGTAGAGCGGCTGATACTTGCCGTCGACGCGGATGTGGCCCAGTGCCTTGTCGGTGCGGGCCTCGAAGTCGGCGAACCGGGAACTCGTCGAGGTCATCCCCAGCGGGTGGTAGAGCACCTGCTCGCTGAGGTCCTCCCATGGCTTGCCCGCCGCAGCGGCGACCGCTTCGGCGGCGGCGGTGAGCCCGAAGTTGGTGTAGGCGTATGAGATTCGGAACGGGTCGAGCGGAAGCTGGCGCAGCCGCTGCAGGATGTAGCGGCGGTCGTACCCGAGGTCCTCCAGCTTGTCGCCGGCATGGTCGGGCAGCCCGGAGCGGTGCGAATACAGGTCGCCGACGGCCACCATCGCCGTCACCGCCGGGTCCGACAGCGCGAACCACGGCAGCTTGTCCACCACCGGGGTGTTCCAGCTGATGGCCTTCTGGCCGACCTCGTGGGCGACGACCGTGGCGCCGATCGGTTTGGACACCGATGCCAGCTGGAACACGGTGTCGGGATCCACCTTGTTGGCCGGGTCGTCGGCCGGCTTGGTCACATCTTTGACGCCGAATCCTTTGGCGTACAGCGTCTTTCCGTCGTGTACCACGGCGACGGCCATTCCCGGGATGCCCGAGGACTTCATCAGCTCGTCGGCGATTCCGTCCAATTTGGCCACCGCGTTGTCAACGGCGTTGTCCGGCAGCGCCATCGCGGGCACCAGCGGGGGCGGCAGATCCGAGGGCGCCTTGGACGGCTCTGGTTTGGTGGCTGTGCCGCTACACGCGGTCAGCGTGACCAGGAGCGCGACGATCGCGGCTCGTCGTGCCAGAGCGGTCATGGCTTGCACCGTAATGCGTCACAGCCGCCACCACCGCTCGATTGCCGCCTCCGCGGCAGGCCTTTCATTCGCCGCCTCCGCGGCGGGCCGCTCATTCGCCGCTGCGGACCCCCCGGCCACCCGCCCCCCGGGCTTGGGCACTGCGACGTCAACCCCGGCGCCGTCGGCGGCGGTCAGCAGCCGCTCGACGGGCTCCGCCCAGGGGTGGGGCGCCAGCCGGAACGTGCACCAGTGGATGGGCACCAGCAGCCCGCCGTCGGAGATGTCGCGGTGGGCCTGGACGGCCTCCTCGGGGTTCATGTGGATGTCGGGCCAGGCCTTGTTGTAGGCGCCGATCGGCATGAGTGTCAGATCGAAGGGGCCGTGGTCGGCGCCGATCTGGGCGAAGCTGCGGGTGTAACCGGTGTCGCCGCCGAAGTAGGCGCGGTGCCGGGGGCCGACGATCGCCCAGGACGACCACAGCGTCGTGTTGCGGGACAGGAACCGGCCGGAGAAATGCCGCGCCGGAGTGCAGACCAGGGTCATCTCGCCGATCCGGTGCTCTTCGTTCCAGTCCAGCTCGATGATCCGCTCCGACGGGATACGCCACTGGCGCAGGTGGGCGCCGACACCCAGCGGCACCACGAACGGCGCCCGCTGGGTGCGGGCCAGGGCGAGCACGGTGTCCATGTCGAGGTGGTCGTAGTGATCGTGGCTGATCACCACGGCGTCGAGGGCGGGCAGGGCTTCCAGAGGCGTGGGAACCGGGTGCAGCCGGTGCGGGCCGACCGTGCGCGACGGTGAGCACCGATCGCTCCAGATCGGGTCGGTCAGCACCCGGTAGCCGTCGATCTCCACCAGTGCGGTCGAGTGGCCGAGCCAGCTGACCGCCAGCGAATCGGATGCCGCCGGCAGGGGCGGGCCGGCGAGCGGGACAGCGGCCTGCGGACGGCTTGCCGAGCGGCTGGAGAACATGTCGAACAGGACCAGGCGGTTCTCCTCGACGTCCAGGCGCAGCGCCGAGGAGGGCTCGAGGTTGTGGAACACCCCATCGCGGTAGTTCGGCGAGCGGTCGGCGACCGGTCCGATCTCACCGGGTCCGGCCCCCAGCGAGGCGGGCGCGTCGTTCAGCGCACGCAGCACCCAGCCGCCGGTGGCCAGCGATGCGGTCCCGGCGGCGAACCGAAGCGCGGCGCGTCCGGAGGGCAGCAGCGAAGCGACTCGGGGAAGGCTGAGCACTAGGCTCCCTGGAACCTCGGGGCGCGCTTCTCGATGCGCGCCACCTGGGCCTCGATCACGTCCTGGCTTCCCCACGCCCGGTCGAACAGTTCCTTGTGGGCCGACCCCTGCTCCTCGTAGGCGCCGTCGTCGTTGAGCACCCGCTTGGAGGCTTGCAGCGACAGCGGGGCCAGCCCGGCGATATCGGCAGCCCAGGCCTGCGCGTCGGCCAGGTCGCCGATCCGGTTGGCCATGCCGGTCATCAGCGCGGTCTGCGCGTCCAGCTTCTCGGCGGCCAGCAGCATGCCGCGGGCCCGGCCGTAGCCGGCCAGCGTGGACAGCCGGCGCACGCTCCAGTTGTCAAGCGCCAGGCCGTATTTGGCGATCGGGAATTGGAAGTATGCGCCGGGGGCCACCACCCGCAGATCGCAGATCATCGCCAGCTGCACGCCCGCGCCGATCGCGGGTCCGTTGATGGCGCCGATCACCGGGACAGGTACGGCGTCGATGGCCTTGTTCAGGGCTATCGCCTTGTCCGGAAAGTCGGCGGCGAACACGTCGCCGGAGAGGTCGGCACCCGCGCAGAACACCGTGCCGGCGCCGGTGAGCACGATGGCGCGGACGTCGTCGCCGGCTGCCTTCTCCACGGCTTCGCGCAGCGTGTCGACAAGTTCGGAGTTGAGCGCATTACGCCGTTCCGGGCGCTGCATCTCGATTGTGGTCACATCCCCCACGCGGTTGATACCGATCATGAAGGCAAGCCTACTGGCCCGCTAACCTCGTCTGGTGAGCCGCATCGGGGCTGCCGAACTGCGCGACGCCGTGCTGGACAGTGGCTCGTTCCGCAGCTGGGACAGCGCACCGCCGGAGGTGCCGAGAAACGCCGGATATGACCGTGAGCTGGCGCGGGCCCGTGCGGCGACCGGTCTCGACGAGGCGGTTCTGACCGGCGAAGGCACGGTGTTCGGCCGCCGGGTCGCCGTCGTCGCGTGCGAGTTCGACTTCTTGGCCGGGTCCATCGGGGTGGCCGCCGCGGAACGAATCACCAGCGCAGTGGAACGGGCGACCGCGCAGCGCCTGCCGCTGCTGGCCTCCCCCAGCTCGGGCGGCACCCGGATGCAGGAGGGCACCGTCGCGTTCCTGCAGATGGTCAAGATCGCCGCCGCGGTCACGCTGCACAAGCGGGCGCACCTGCCCTACCTGGTCTATCTGCGGCACCCGACCACCGGCGGGGTGTTCGCCTCCTGGGGCTCGCTGGGCCACATCACCGTCGCCCAGCCCGGCGCACTGATCGGGTTCCTCGGCCCCCGCGTCTACGAGCAGCTGTACGGCGAGCCCTTCCCGGCGGGCGTGCAGACCGCCGAGAACCTGCTGCGCCACGGCGTCATCGACGGCGTCGTCGGACTCGATGCGCTGCGGCCGACGCTGGACCGGGCGCTGACCGTCATCGCCGACCCGCCCGGGGCGCCGCCGCCGGCGCCGCCGGTCGAGGAAATCCCCGAGGTGCCGGCCTGGGACTCGGTGGTGGCCTCCCGCCGGCCGGACCGCCCCGGGGTGAGCTGGCTGCTGCGCGAAGGCGCCACCGACCGGGTGCTGCTGTCGGGGACGCACGGCGAAGCGGCCAGCACCGTGCTGGCGCTGGCCCGCTTCGGCGGCCAGCCCGCGGTCGTCGTCGGACAGCAGCGAACGCTGGGCGGAGTTGTCGGGCCCGCGGCCCTGCAGGAGGCGCGCCGCGGCATGGCGCTGGCCGCGAGCCTGCGGCTGCCGCTGGTGCTCGTGATCGACACCGCCGGGCCCGCACTGTCGGCCGACGCCGAACAGAACGGCCTGGCGGGCGAGATCGCGCGCTGCCTGTCCGACCTGGTGACCCTGGACACCCCGACGGTCTCGGTGCTGCTCGGCCAGGGCAGCGGCGGGCCCGCGCTGGCGATGGTTCCCGCCGACCGGGTGCTGGCCGCCCAGCACGGCTGGCTCGCGCCGCTGCCACCGGAGGGCGCCAGTGCGATCGTGTTCCGCGACACCGATCATGCAGCGGAACTTGCTGCAGCCCAAGGCATTCGGTCGGTCGACCTGCTGCGCAACGGGATCGTCGACGACATCGTTCCCGAACATCCGGATGCCGCCGACGAGCCGGTGGAGTTCGCCCGGCGGCTCTCAGGCGCGATCGCCCGGGAACTGGACGGGCTGCGGCGGCAACCGCCGGCCGACAGGTATGCCGCGCGGCTGGAGCGCTACCGCCGAATCGGTCTGCCCGCCTGAGCCGTTCGGCTGCCCTCAGCGATCCGCCCGCTCGAGCAGCTCGCACACCTCCTCGTCCGAGGTCTGCTCGAAGTTGCGGTAGCCCTGCCCGACGGCATGGAAGTAGGCCGGGGCGCCCAGGCACACGACGTCGTCGGCGTAGTGCCGCAGCTCGGCGACGGTGTCGGCGGACCCGATCGGCGCGGCGAGCACCACCTTGGCCGCGCCCTGCGCGCGGGCGACCAGGCAGGCGGCGCGAGCGGTCGATCCGGTCGCGAAGCCGTCGTCGACGATCAGCACGACCCGGCCGTGCAACGGACGCTGCTCGCGCCCGCCGCGGTAGCGCTCGACCCGGCGTTGTAGCTCGGCACGCTGGACGGCCTCCACCTGCGCGATCTCGGCGTCGCTGACCAGCACATGTTGCAGGACGTTCTCGTTGAGGACGCGCGCCCCGCCCTCGCCGATGGCACCGAACGCCAACTCGGGCTGGGTGGGCACGCCCAGCTTGCGCACGACGAGTACGTCCAGCGGCGCGTCGAGGGCCTCGGCGACCTCGTAGGCAACCGGCACCCCGCCGCGCGGCAAACCGAGGACCAGCACGTCCTGCCCCCGGTAGTCCAGCAGCCGCTCGGCCAGCCGCCTGCCGGCGTCGGCGCGGTCCGCGTAGTGGTTCACAACTGTCCAGTATCGGCCTGTAGGTAGAGCTGGATGGTCGGTCCCAGCCAGGACACCGATGTCGTCCGGACGAAACGAGCAAAGAGGTCTCATCACTGACCCACAGGGCAGTCTCAGTTCGGCGGCCGAGGGTGGTGGTCATGACTGTTATGAACGTTCGCTCACGGATGTGCATCCTGATCGGCCTCACCGCGCTGTCGGTGGCGGCCTGCGGTTCCTCCACCACCGCCTCGCAACCGGCGTCCACGGGGTCCAGCAGCGCGTCTTCCTCAGCCGCGTCGTCGTCGCCGGCTCCCAACGGCGGCCGCAAGGACCACGTGGCCGGTCTGATCAGCGCGGTCACCGGCAACACCGTCACGGTGACCGCCCGCGACGCAACGAAAACGGTTGCGTTCTCCGCCTCGACGAAGATCTCCGAAATGACGCCGGCCGCACTGACCGACGTCACCTCCGGCAGCTGCGTTTCGGTGCGACCTGCCCGCGGCGACACGGCGGCGGGGGCACCGATGACTGCCGCGGCGGTTGTGCTGAGTGCACCGGTGAACGGTCAATGCTTCGCCGGCGCCAAGGCGCCGGCCGGTAGTCGCGCCCTGCGGGGCACGGTGGCCTCCGCGGGCGCCGACACCATGGCCGTCGCCAGTACCGCGGGTGGGACTCCCGTTACCGTGGCGTTGACGGCCGACACCACCTACGCCAAGCGCGCCGACTCGAACTCCCAAGCCATCGCGCAGGGCAAGTGCATCGCCGCGCAGGGCACCAGCGACGGCGGGACGCTACAGGCCGACGCGATCAGCCTGCGGCCCACCGTCAACGGCAGCTGCCCGTCCGGCAAGCACTGAAATTAACGCTCCTGCAATCGAATTGCTGTCAGGTAATCCCCAGCCGACGACTCTATTCTGAGCGCGGTCGGCACCGGAGGTTCACTCGCGAGGATAGGTGGGTCTGTGCGCACAGGTGTTCTGCCGGCCGCCGTCGGCACAGGCGTCCTCCTCCTGTGCGCGGGCATCGCGCACGCCGATCCGCAACCGGTGGCCGACGTCATGCAGTCCGCCGACACCGACGACGGGTGGCACCTCAGTGCCGCCTTGTCGAAGATGACGATCAACTCGGTACCCAACATGGCGGCCACCGGGCTGACCCGGGAGGGTTTCGTCACCGGCAAGGCATCCGCCCGCATCGACGGAAGTGGCGCGGCGGCGGTGAATTCCGGCGAACTGATCCTGGGTGTACAACTCGGATGCCAGGTCGACCTCAGTCAGGGCGGCAACTTCAGCATCGGCGGCAGTCTCGGCATCGGCCTCAATCTGGGACCCGGCAACGGCATTGGGGCTCTCGGTCCGTCGCCCTACGCCGACATCGACCCCAGCGTCTCAATCAACGTACTGCCCGGCAACATCAGCACCGTGGGCCTGGGCCGCTGGACGCTCAAGGGCCGCTCCGGCGAGATCACCGTCCACGACGCCCATGTCAAGGTCGACGGCTGCGCCGGCCCGGTATCCATCCGGTTCTTCGCCTACGCCCAGATAGCCACGGACAACGGGCAGGACAGCGTCAACACCTACGGCGATATCGTGAACCTATGAGCAGCGCCAGGCGGACAGCCGCCGTGCTGGTCGCCGGAATCGCCTGGCTCGGCACGGCGGTCCCGGCCGGTGCCGACAACACCAACAGCAACACCAACGACAACACCAACACCGACTTCGGTGCCTACCTCGGCGTCGACACCGGCAGCGAGAAGACCAACTGGCCGCCGACCCAGATCGACTGGCCCCCGGCCGATATCACCGGCGGCGCGGGGGAGGGCACCGGCGGCGACAAGGCCGACGGAACGCAGGTCCCGATCGTCGGTGCCGGCGGCCGCGACACCGCGCCGAGCACCGGCAGCACCACGCCGACTACTTCGGCCCCGATCGTACCGGCGGGAGCGCCGCCCAGCCCGTGACGCTCAGGCGCGGT
>CAVQTS010000019.1:0-318034 GCA_963716465.1 uncultured Actinomycetota bacterium | reverse complement strand
ATGTCTTCACCACCATCGACGACCTGAGACGGGACTACCAACTCATCCTGCTCTCCGAGGTGGTCTCCGACTTCCGCACAACGGAGCAGCTACGGAGCCTTTTCGAACTTGCCGCGCAGTGTCTGTCTCCGGGTGGCCTGCTGCTCTTCAACGCCTTTGTCGCCCACCGTGACTACCAGCCGGATGCTGCAGCCCGCCAGCTGGGCCAGCAGTGCTACACGGCCATCTTCACGCAGGACGAATTCGCGAGCGCATCGTCGGCCCTGCCGCTTCAGCTCATCTCGGACGTGCCGGTATACGACTACGAGAAGGCCAACCTTCCTGCGGATGCCTGGCCACCGACGGGTTGGTATGCGGATTGGGTGAGCGGTCTGGACGTCTTTGATGTTCCGCGTGAGCGTCGCCCGATCGAGTTGCGCTGGCTTGTCTATCGACGCATCGGGCCGGCGGGAAACCCACCGGCTGACCGCAGTGGCTAGAACTCAGATCGCCAACGTCGACTGCATCGGGGACACCGTCGGCGGCATGTAGCGCTGGAACAGCGATGTGGCGATCGCGGCCACGTCATCGGTGAGCGGATACATATGCCGATACTGCAGGACCTGCTTGCCGACCAGGCCCACTCGTTCGGTGAAGCTCGGCAGGCGAAGGGGATCTAGGAGCGGATTGTTGAAAGCCGGCCGGTCGGCGCGCTGAAACTCGAAGGCAGCGCTGATCCGCGGCGCGCCGCCCAACTGGCTGCCTCGGCCACCCCAGTGAAGCACCGCCTGGTTCCACGCGAGCAGGCTTCCGGCTGTCGCGGGTAAGGCTCGGATGTCTTGTGGGTTGTAGACGACGTCGTTGCCTTCCCCGTCCCACCGGCGCTGATTGAACCGATCGTCGCGATGAGCCGGGAGAACGTACATGCAGCCGTTGAGCGGTGTGGCGTCGGTGAACGGAAGCCATACGGAGAGCGACTGGGGTGAGTTGTCGGGATCCAGCGTCGGCTGCACCCGGTCGCGATGCGGACCCCACCCCGCCGCGTTCTCGTTCGGGTTGACGTACCAGACCCAGAAGTCGGGCAGTGCCCGGTACCCAGGCCCGAGGACTGCCGACAGAAACGTCGAGAGGCCTTGGTAAGCGAGCCACAACTCGTCGTAGACAAACGCGAACGGGAGCGGGATTCCGCAGTGGAAAAGCGTCGACACCGTCTCGCGGATGGGTCCGATCTGGGCTTCCGGGAGCACGCCGGGGACTTGGATGTATCCCTCACGTTTGAGTGTGACGAAGAGACTGTCGGTGTCCCCGACGGCCGCCGGGTCCGCGGAGGCGCTTTCCTCGATCGACATCCCGGGGCACAACAGACGCCAGAATTCCGGTTGGTCAAGGCGGTCCAGTGACGGTGGGGTTCCCATCGCGGCATCCTATCCCCTTCCTCAACCTAGGCAGCCGATCTCCCCACTGCCGAGTCTCCACCTGGTGAAGCCACCACGGAACTGTGCAGTGTTTACACCGAAAGTGTTTGTCGCCAATCGCCTTTCGTGGTCGCCATGGCACGATCCGTGAGTTCCTAGAAGACCACCGTCTGGTTGCCGTATCGGATGATGCGGTCCTCGCAGTGCCATGACACCGCCCGGGACAGCACCGCCCGCTCCACGTCGGCCCCGAGGCGCACCAGGTCCTCGACGCTGTGGCGATGGTCGACCCGCACCACGTCCTGCTCGATGATGGGTCCTTCGTCCAAGTCGTCGGTCACGTAATGTGCCGTTGCCCCAACAAGTTTGACGCCACGTTCCTTGGCCCTTCGATACGGCGCCGCTCCGATGAATGCCGGCAGGAACGAGTGGTGGATGTTGATCAGCGGGCAGTTGACCTCGGCGAGGAACTCCGGTGTGACGACCTGCATGTAGCGGGCCAGTACCACCAGATCGACGTTGCCCCGCAGCAGTTCGAGCTGTCGACGCTCGGCTTGCTCCCGGATGTCCTTGGTCGCCGGGATATGGATGAACGGAACGCCGAACGGGCGGACCTGATCGGCCAGGTCGGGATGGTTGGAGATGACCATCACCATCGACAGGTCCAACTCGCCCCGGCGATTCCGCCACAACAGGTCCAACAGGCAATGGTCTTCCTTCGAGGCCATGATCGCCACCCGCTTGGGTTTGCAGGCCTCGGTGAGCCGGAAGTCGATGTCGAACGGTGTCGCGACCTGCTCGGTGAAGTCGCGCTCGAGCGCGTCGCGCGCCGCGGCAAGACCAGGCAGATGAAAAATCGTGCGTTGCATGAACGTTCCACCCGTCTGCTGGGTGGCGTGCTGGTCCAGCGAGACGATGTTGGCGCCCGCGCCCGCCAGGAACGCGCTGACCGCGGCCACCAGACCGGGGCGGTCATCGCAGCGCAGCAGCAGCCGGCCCACGTCCTTGGGATGCAGCAGGTCGGGACCTTGCGGATATTCGAGCGTCGACATGCCGTTGATGCTGACCGCAATCGTCGAGTTCATCAACTCTGCGCTCGCGTGTTGGGCGAAGAAACCACAGAGTGGCGGCGGGAACTCCCGGGAGCGCCGGTGAAACCGGCGCTCCCGGGGCTGATCCGCGATGGGATTCCGCCCAGATCCCATCGGGATCAAGCGGGTTACGGCGTTCTACCCCGTCTCCGGGCTGCCGGCCGAACCCCTGGCACGCATGCCGAACGCGCCGGTACTGACGTTGATGCCACCCTTTGTGCCGATTGCGCTGGCACCGGAGAATCCCCTTCATCGTGCTTGAAATCCAGGCAGCAGCAATGTAGCACCGTCACTGAACGAACGCGATATTTTCTGGCCGCCAGAAAGTTATCTAGTTCGCTGCGAAAATAGCCGGTACTTTTCCGAGTCAAGCGATTGCTGAGAATGCAACTCCCAAAACCTAACTTCGCTGCTTGCTCCCGGCTTTCAGCCCGTATGCCTGCAGTGTTTTACGAATATGTCAACATTTTGCCACGCTGCCGAAACTTCGCAATCCGGCTGCCCGGCCCACAGGTTTATCAGCATCCACTCAGGGCCCGATGGCTGCTGAGATTCGAATGCGGTAGCTTTCCACCTGCTGCGAGTTGTTGCGATCGCGCGCCACTTTGTAAGGCACCGATGAACCAGAGGCAAACGACTGGTGAATTTATTTACAATTGCGTGAAAACTTTCGCCATTGCCAATTTTGGGAGCTTGCGAATTGGTCAAAAAGGGCGGCTCAGTGGAAGCGCCGCAGGGCCCGCCAGCTGGCAACTGGGCACCTCCTGGTCAGCCCACCAGGTCGGCGAAGAGCCTCCAGGCCCCACGCAGTCGGTCTACCGGCCGATTTCTGTTGCCCACCAAGACTTTTCCGGTTCCAGAGAACCGCTGACCGATCCTGCGACACCGTCAAATTCTCAGGTTCAGTTTGCGGACTTATCAGCCTGCTCTCAGGTAGAGTGACCACTAGCCGGGCCGCTGACGGCGGGAGGAGACGGCGTGCGAAAGGCAATGGGGCCAGTCCTGACAACGGGAGTGGCATTGGTGGCGGCAGCAGTTGTCGTCGCTAACCCCATCGCGCCCCCAGTCAGGGACTTGCAGATCTCCACGACGGAGCTGTCCACGAGTCCTGGGTCCCTCATCCCGTTCGACAAAAACCTGCTGAAATCCATCTCGCAGCCGTCGCCGTCCGCCACCTTCGCCGCGGCGCTGGCCCAGATCCTGGGCGCTTTGGCCGCCGAGTCCGATCGCATCGGCACCGAGGTGAACTCCGGCGTAAGTACGCCGCCGGACCCGGCCTCCGCTGCCGCGAGTCGGACTCCCTCGGCCTTCGTACCGGTGCCCGCTGCCCCTTCCGACGCCACACCGAACGGCGCGCCGTCAACCGCGACGACCCTCCTTCCGGCGGCCGCAGCCGCCAGCGCCCCCATCTTCCAGCAGCTGGCCTCCGCAATCTCCGCGGAAACCACCTATCTGGGCAACCAGGCGGTAGAGGCCGCATATGCCGCGGTTGACGCCCTCGTCAACACGCCGTATCTCATCATCCAGGCGGTGAAGGCGGTCCTGGTGGGTGATCTGTCGACGGCAGTCGCGACCATCGTCCAAGCCATCAAGGCCTTCATCCACCCAGGACTGGTCCTGGTGGGCGACTTCGGCAATGTCTTCGATAAGTATGTGCTGCCGTCCACCAACTCCACTCCGAGTGCCGGCGCAGCCGCAACTGACAACACTGGTGTCGCCGCGTCGCCCGCGACCACCGCGGGTGAATCCGCCTCGGACCCGGCGGCTTCCACCGCCGACGTCGGGCAGTGCCAATCCCCCGCAGACCAAGCGCGCGGGCAGCCCGAAGCAGGCCACCGCGTCGACTGGCCAACCCGGCCCGTTGGCCAGTTCGCGGGGCACCGGTAACTCGTCGCGCTCGGCCGCCAGCGACAGCGCTGAGCAGCCCAAGCCGACAAGCGCCGGGGCCGACAAGCCCGGATCGGCGTCGTCACGTAGGGCTAATTGACGCCGGAGTGCATTGCCCCGGATGGTTGCCACTTTCGTCGGCCGCCCGGCCCGCACGCCGTTAGCCAGCCATTGAGCGAGGCTCTGCCCGGCCCGTCCGTTCACCACCGATTTGCTCCGCAATCCATTGATAATTGCGTACGCAATTACCAATGTGGTCAGCGTCTTGTTCCCACTTCACTCAGGCAGCTCTCAGGTAGTTTCTGCAGGTCAGATCAACCGTGACAAAGGAGTTCCGAATGCCCGCCGCTGTCAGCACCGCGCTCAAGTCCAGCATCGCGATCGCGGGGGCAAGCATCATTGCCGTGAGCCCACTGATCCCGACCCAGAACGTTCACATCCCGACCGTCACCCTGCCCGCGATCGAACTGAGCACGCTGCCGATCCCGGCATTCGGCGCCATTCCGTACCAGATCGGCGTGAACACGATCGGTAATCTGCTGGCACTGGCGCCGGTCCTGATCGGCGGCCTCGGGCAGTGCGAGTATTGCCTTGGACCCACCCCCATCAACCCTCCCGAAGGATCGCCACTGCCGCCATTGCCGGCCACACCCTTCACGGGTTGGGGCGCACTCGGCATTGGCGCCGGCCTGCTCTCCAGCCCAATCGTCTTCTTCGGTGCGCTCGGTAAAGGGAGCGTCTCGGAGGCTCTCGGCGCGGCTCTTCTGGCGATACAGGTGCCGATTCAAAACACCTTGAACCTCTTGGCCTCACCGCGCAGCATCGGCGGATTCGCCTTGCAGGCCGTCCTTGACCGCGCGTTCCACGCCAGCAAGGACAGCATCGACGGTCTGATCAACGTGCTCGCCCAGGCGCTTGTGACCGGTCCCGTCGGGGTGATCGGCGGCGCAGTCACCGGCGCAACCGCGTTCGCCGGGGCACTCGCTCAGGGCGCCGACTTCGTCACCGCGTTCAACGCGGGCCGGGCTCCGTTCGAAGCTTCGGTCACTACCGCTTTCAGTGACCTCGCCACGGAGGTCGGCAAGAATCGGGCGATCGTCTACAACGACCTGACCACAGGACCGGGAGTCGCGACGTCGCCGGTCCCCGTCATCCCGCCACCGGTGGCGTCGACTCGCCCGGCAGCCTCGGCAGCAGCCGGCACGAAGGTGAAGGCCGGTCCGGCCCCGACCGCCGCGTCCGAGAGCGGCTCCTCGGCGTCCGCGCCCACCGGCCACAGCACGGGGACATCGAAGGCCCACAAGGCGGGCTGAGCCGCCGCGCACCGGTTACTGCGCGGTCTTCACCCAACGGCCCGCGTCGCCGACGATGCCTACCGGCACCGCGCCGGTCAGGCTGACGTTCTGCACGCTGGGGCCGGCCGCCACGATCGTGCTGTCCTGCAGGATCGGCAGCACGGTCGACATGTTCCACAACCGCGGTTCGACTTCAGCGATGACGTCATTGATGTTGGCCGAACCGTCAAGGGCCGCACTGATACCCGGCTGAATCGTCCGGTCGCAGATTCCGGTGAGATTCGACGGCGCCTGCACCAGCGCACCAGTCACCGGAGCGGGCAGTGGCGGGGCGGTCGGGCTCGGACCCGGCGCGGACGAGGGCGTCGTGCCACCATTCGGGTTCGTCGACACCGCGGTGGCCTCCAGTGCCGGACACCCATAGCGGGAGGCTAGCAACGTGGCGAGATCACCGCCGGCCGCATGCCATCCGACGATTGCGTCAACACGGTTGTTCACCAACGCATCTCCATAGAGAACCGGCGGATCCAGCGCCAGCACCGTCGCGGCGATACCGACGCCGCGCAGTTGATCCGCCGCGGTGTTGGCCACCGCGATCGAGGTCGGGTCGTTGGCCGCCACGCCGATCACCAACGACAGCGTCTCGCCATCCTTGCTGATGCGTCCGCGGGTGATCTCCGGTGGTCCGGGCGGCACGGACGTGGTGCGTGAGCCCGCCGACGGCGGCGGCTGCACAGGGGACTCTGTCGGCGTGCGGTCGACCTGAAAACCGGCCTGCTCCAACAACTCCAGCGACCGATCCGTGCCCAGTGCCGGCGGCGCGGTCGGCACATAGCCGGGATCACTCGGGGCGCGAACCTGGGCCTGGGCCAGCGTGACGGTGTTGTCGCTACCGGCACCGACCGCGGCGAGCAGGTCGACGTCGACCAGACCCAGAATCGCTTTGCGCACATGGGGATCGGACAGCTTGTCCTCGCCGGCGCGCAACGTCAACTGCATCACCCGCGGCGTGGTGATCCGGTTGGTTCGGACGTCCGGGATGGCCGACAGCTGCGCGAAAGCCGCTGCGCCGCCGTGCACTTGGGCCACCTGGGTATCGCCGTTGCGAATCGAGTCCGCCAGCGCGGCGGCGGCGCCTGCACGCCGGAACAGAATCTGGTCAGGATGCGCCGGCGGACCCCAGAACCGGTCGTTTCGTGCCAGCAGGATTTCGTCGCGCTGCGGATCGATGTTGTCCACCCGGAACTGGTTGCCGGTGACCGGCATCGCCCGCGACAACCCGGCCGGGAACCCCCCGGGCACGTCCTTGACGATGTGGGCGGGCAGCAGGTCGTTGAACAATTCCCGCCACGCCGGATAAGTCTGGGAGAACGTCACCACGGCGGTCTTGCCGCCGTCGATCGACTGCACCCCGGTGATCAGGTCATAGCCGGCGGGGTCCACCACCCCCGGCTGGCTGACCATCTGACGCCACAGGTACCAGAAGTCGTCGGCGGCGATCGGGGCGTTGTCGGTCCAGGACGCCTCCGGCCGGATCTTGTAGGTCACGGTGAACGGGTCCTGGTTGGTCACGTCGGCCGACACCAGCAGGGTTGGATCGATCTCCCAGCGCGATCCCGTCGGCGTCAAGGGATCCGCCACCGGACGGAACGCGCTCGGCAGCACCAGCGCGGCGATGGCCGCGTTGACCGGCGACTGGTCCGACAGCAGATGCGGGTTGAACCCGGCTCCGATCGAGTCGATGCCCATGATGATCTGGGTCGCCTTCGGTGGCGGCGGGCTCAGGGTCTGCGAGGTCTCGGTGCTCTGCGGCGCGGGCGGCGGGCTCACCGTGCACGCGGCGGTGACGATCACGGACAGCAGCACAGCGGCGGTCTGCAGGCTGCGGGGTCCGGTGGGCACGCCCTTCAGAGTATCGACAGGCGTCAGCCGCGAGCCTTGGCCCTGGACCGGCTCCGCGCGCGGGTGGTCGCGTCGAGCTCGACCTTGCGCACCCGCACGATCTCCGGCGTCACCTCGACACACTCGTCGTCCGTGCAGAACTCCATCGCCTGCTCGAGGTCGAGCTCCAGCGGTCGCGCCAGGGTTTCCATCACGTCGGCTGTCGACGACCGCATGTTGGTCAGTTTCTTCTCGCGGGTGATGTTGATGTCGAGGTCCTCGGCGCGGGGGTTGATCCCCACGACCTGACCCTCGTAGGTGTCCTGGCCCGGCTCGACGAAGAACTGGCCGCGGTCGGAGAGCTGGATCATCGCGAACGGGGTCACGGTGCCGCTACGGTCGGACACCAGCGACCCGGTGTGGCGCGCACGGATCTCCCCGGCCCAGGGTCGGTACCCGTCGAAGACGGCGTTGGCGATTCCGGTGCCGCGGGTCTCGGTGAGGAAGTCGGTGCGGAAGCCGATCAGGCCGCGGCTGGGCACGATGAAGTCCATCCGCACCCATCCGGCCGCGTGGTTGGCCATGTCCTCCATGCGGCCCTTGCGGGCGGCCATCAACTGGGTGACGGCACCGACGAACTCTTCGGGACAGTCGATGGTCATCGCCTCGAACGGCTCGTGCAGTTTGCCGTCGACGGTCTGAGTGACCACCTGCGGCTTGCCGACGGTCAGCTCGAAGCCTTCGCGGCGCATCTGCTCGACGAGCACCGCGAGCGCGAGCTCGCCACGACCCTGCACTTCCCAGGCGTCAGGCCGGCCGATGTCGACGACCTTGATCGAGACGTTGCCGACCAGCTCCTGGTCCAGCCTGGACTTGACCATGCGCGCGGTCAGCTTGTGACCGGACACCTTGCCGGCCAGCGGCGAGGTGTTGGTGCCGATGGTCACCGAGATCGCCGGCTCGTCGACGGTGATCCGCGGCAGGGCGTGGGCGTGGTCGAGGTCGGCGAGCGTGTCACCGATCATGATCTCGGGCATGCCGGCGACGGCGACGATGTCGCCGGCGACCGCCTCGTCGGTGCTGGTGCGTTCGACGCCTTCGGTGGCCAGCAGTTCGGTGATCTTGGCGTTGGTGATGACGGGGTGCCCGTCCACCTCCCGCATCCAGGCGACCTGCTGACCCTTGCGGATGCGGCCCTTGTAGATGCGGATCAGCGCGAGCCGGCCCAGGAATGCCGACGCGTCGAGGTTGGTCACCAGCGCCTGCAACGGAGCTTCGGGATCGCCCTGCGGTGGCGGGATGTGCTCGAGAAGCACGTCGAACAGCGGATCGAGGTTCTCGCCCTCGGGGTTCTCGCCGTTCGCCGGAGCGGCCGTGCTGGCGATGCCGGCGCGCCCCGACGCGTAGAGCGTGGGCAGCCCGAGTGCCTTCTCGGCAGCCTTCTGCGCCTCTTCGTCGAGGTCGGAGGCGACGTCGAGCAGCAGGTCGTGGCTTTCGGAGACGACCTCCTCGATCCGCGCGTCGGGCCGGTCGGTCTTGTTGACCACCAGGATCACCGGCAGGTGCGCCGAGAGCGCCTTGCGCAGCACGAAGCGGGTCTGCGGCAGCGGGCCCTCCGAGGCGTCGACCAGCAGCAACACCCCGTCGACCATGGACAGCCCGCGCTCGACCTCGCCGCCGAAGTCGGCGTGCCCAGGGGTGTCTATGACGTTGATCACCGTCATGCCGCCGTCCGGGTGGTGCCGGTGCACGGCGGTGTTCTTGGCCAGGATGGTGATGCCCTTTTCCTTCTCCAGGTCACCGGAGTCCATCAGCCGTTCGATCGTGTCGTCGCCACGGTGGGTTAGGGCGCCGGATTGCCGCAACATGGCGTCCACCAGGGTCGTCTTGCCATGGTCGACGTGCGCCACGATGGCCACATTGCGGAAGTCTGGCTGGTTCACGCTGGTAAGTGTCTCAGCGAGGTGCCCGGTTTGCGAAAACGGCCGAATCCGGGTGGGCGGTTGCGGGACTACCATGGACCGCACACCGTCGGGCGTTTTGGGAGGTTGTCATGACGGTCTATGAAGTGCTCACCATCGCGGTCATCGTCGTCTTGGGGACCGCCGCCACAGCCGGGATCTACCTCGGATTGCTGAATTGGATCGGCGGCGCATACGTCGTGCGTTGCGCCGGATGCCATCACCTCACGGTGTCCGCCTTGCGTCAGCAGCCCCAGACGTGCGCGCACTGCCGGCATCCGGTGTTGATGCATCCAATGCACGCCGCGCACCACCCGCGGCAGTTCGCCGACGTGCGGGTGGTCGGCGATCGGCTCAGATACTAGGAGTCGGCGCGGTCGGGGTGAACTCGACTGGCATCGCCTCCAGCCCGCTGACGAAGTTGGCCGGCCGCAACGGAAGTGCGGCACCCTCGACCAGGCGAAGGTCCGGCAGCCGCTGCAGCACCCGCCGCGTCATCGTGGTGACCTCCAGGCGGGCCAACTGGTTGCCCAGACAGAAGTGGGTGCCGAAACCGAACGTGACATGGTTGTTGGGATTGCGGTCGATCCGGAAGACGTCGGGATCGCCGAACACGGTCTCGTCGAAGTTGGCCGACTCGAACAGCAACATGATCTTCTCGCCGCTCTTCAACTGGGTGCCGTGAAAGTCGTTGTCCGCGGTCAACGTTCGGCACATGTTCTTGATCGGCGAGGTCCAGCGCAGCATCTCCTCGACGGCCTCGGGCAGCAATGACGCGTCGTCGCGCAACGCCTGCCATTGGTCGGGATGGCGGGTCAGCTCGGCAGTGCCACCCGACAGGGTGTGCCGGGTGGTCTCGTCACCGCCGATGAGGATCAGCAGGGTCTCGGAGGTGATCTGCTCGTCGGTGAGCCGTTCGCCGTCGACCTCGGCGGAGATGAGCACGCTGACCAGGTCGTCGGTTGGCCGGCTGCGGCGTTCTGCGATGGTGGCCGCCATGAAATCGTTGTAGGCCACCAGCGCCTGGACCGAGGCGGCGAGTGTCTCTTCGGAGGCCGTCGAACTCAGCGCGACCACCAGGTCGTCGGACCACGCGAGCAGGGTGTCGCGGTCCTCGGGCGCCACCCCGAGCATGTCGCCGATGACGGCCATGGGCAGCGGTGCGGCCAGGTCGCGGACGAAGTCGCACTCGCCGCGCTCGCACACCGCGTCGATCAGCGTGTCACACAGCGCCGCTATGGATTTCGCCTTGTCCCTGACCTGCTTGCGGGTGAAGCCGGCGTTGACCAGCTTGCGCCGCAGCAGGTGCGCCGGATCGTCCATGTCGATCATGTGCGGCAGCGGCGGGCTGGTGGGCCGGATGCCGCCGGTGTTGGAGAACAGCTCGGGATGGCGTTCCGCGTCGATCACCGCGCGGTAGGTCGCGGCCGCGGCCAGTCCGTTGCGGTCGCGGAACACCGGCTGGTTGGTGCGCATCCAGCGGTAGGCCTCGCGGGCGGCCCCGCTGGCGTAGAACCGGCCGTCGGTGAGGTCGACGTCGGGCCTGACGGCTGTGGGCACGACCAAGATCATAAGGTGAGAGTCTCACGCGCCAAGGCGTTTCGAAAGCTCCGGCAGCCACGCCCGGTCGGGCGGCACCCAGGGCAGATCCTCGAGTTCGGCGGCGCTCACCCAGCGCAGCTCGCGGTGGTCATGGGGATGCAGGGCTCCGCCGGTACGGGCGACGAGGTAGGCCCGCAGGATCATCGACTCCCCGATCGGGACGTCGTCACCGAGACGTTCACCGACGGTCACGTCGACACCGAGCTCTTCGCGGAGTTCGCGCATCAGTGCGTCGGGTTCGCTCTCCCCCGGCGCGACCTTGCCGCCGGGCAGTTCCCACAGCCCGGCCAGCTCGGGTGGGCGCAGACGTTGCGCCACCAGCAGTGCCGCGTCGGCGATGAGCGCACCGGCGACGACGATCTGGGTGGCCATGGCGTAGGACGGTATACGAGGTGTTGGCCGGGCCGTCGCCCGTATCTAGACTGATTCTCACCCGCCCACGAGGGGAGGCGTCGATGTCGGATTCGTATCGGCTTCTACGCATTGCGCTCGTCGTCTTCGGTGTCCTGATGCTGCTGCTGTATCCGATGGCCGTGATGTGGCCGTCGGGCTGGGCGTGGCATCACGGAGCGCCGCACGAGTCGCAGTACTTCATGATCTGGTTCACGGTGTGGTCCAGCGTCGTCCACGCCGCGATCATGGCCGTGCAGTCCTTCGGCGATGGCCACATGGGGCACCTCTGGGGTGATGTGCCCGCGCTGTTGCTGATCGCCGTGGTTCTGGCGGTCCTGGTGAAATCGTCCGGTGTGGAAAGGGAGTTAGCGCACGATGCCCGTGTTGACCGATGAACAAGTGGACGCCGCCGCCAAGGATCTCGACGGCTGGGAACGTGTCGACGGAGCGCTGCGGCGGTCGGTGAAGTTCGGCGCGTTCCTGGACGGGATCGACGCCGTGCGCCGGGTGGCCGAGCACGCCGAACGCGAGGACCATCACCCCGACATCGATATCCGTTGGCGCACAGTCACCTTCGCGCTCGTTACGCATTCCGAGGGCGGCATCACCGACAAGGACGTGCAGATGGCCGCACAGATCAACGATGTTCTCGGCGACCGCTAGCCGCGATCCAGCCCAGCGTCGCAAGCGTTGCCACGATGTAGATCAGGCCGGCCCAGGCCAGGTACCACGGCCGGCTGATCTGCCAGATCGTCGGCTGGGCGAAGCTGAGCAGCCAGGGCACCCCGATCACCGTCAGCGCCAGCCAGCCCCAGCCCAGCAGTCGCGCGCCCGGGCGCGTGCGCCACGGCCCGTGGATGAGCCAGATCATCAACGGCACCAACCACACCCAGTGATGCGTCCACGAGATCGGTGAGACCAGCAACCCGAACAGTTGCACCACCAGCAGCGAGCCCAGCCGGTCGCGCTCCCCGTCGGTGCCCAGCGCACGCCACGCCAGCACCGCCAGCACCGCCGTCACCGCGATCGCGGCCAGCACCAGCGGCCCGTAGCCGGCGTCGTGTCCGAGGATGCGCGAGATCCCGCCGCGCCAGGACTGGTTGAACGACGTCCCGATCGGGCCGATCCGGCTGGCATCCCCCAGCAGGTCGGTGAAGTAGTAGCGCGCCTGCTGCCCGATCACCGCGATGGACAGCCCGACCGTGCCCAGGAACACCACGGCCGAGAAGACCGCCGCCGCCCAGCGGCGCATGCCCAGGAAGTACAGCCCGGTGACCGCCGGGGTGAGCTTCACACCGGCGGCCAACCCGACCAGCAGACCAGACAGCCACCACCGGCTGCTGTAGGCGGCGTAGAGCACACCCAGCACCAGGATGACGTTGACCTGCCCGTAGTCGAAGGTGCTGCGCAGCGGTTCGATCCAGATCGCGACGGCGGTCCAGAGCATCGCGGTGCGATGCCCTTCCCCCGCGGCCATGCCGAGCAGCCGCTGGCTCACCCGCACCACGCCGTAGAGCGCCGCCACGATGCCGACCTGCCAGCAGAACGCCACCAACCCGAACGGCAGCAGGTGCAGCGGATAGAACACCAGCGCCGCGAACGGCGGATAGGTGAACGGCAGCGGGAAGTCGGGCGTCTGGTCGGCGTAGACGTAGGAGTACAGCGAGCCGGGATGGTCCAGGGCCGCCGCCCCGCCGATGTAGACGTGGAGGTCGACGAAGTTCGCGCCGTTGGGCACCAGGTACGTCCACACCAACCGGGCGGCCACGCTCGCGGCGAGCAGCACCGGGGCCAGCCTCGCCAACGTGCCGGCCGGGGCTGACGTACTCACCTCGCGACAGTAACGCCACGGCGGTTTTTCGCACTGATCCCCGCCGTGGCGTTACTGCCGGCGGCGGCTCAGCGTGGCCCCGCGGATCACCGTAGGGAACCACTGCCGTAACGGTTGCATAACCGCCACACGTGTCACTTGAGTAACTCTAGTAACGGACTACCTTCGGGTTCAGACCTGCAATCAAGGGATTGGGATGACCATGTCACGTTTCACAAAGTTGTTCGCCGCCAACGCGATTGCAGCTGCCGGGCTCTGCTCGGCGGCGCTCGCACTGAGCCCGTCGGCAGCCGCCGATCCGGCTGCACCACCGGCCACACCCGGCCTGCCCGCACTGAGCATGCTGCAGCAGTTCGCCACCAACCCGGCCTCGGCCGCGGCGCTGCTGCAGACGGCAGCGACCGCATTGTCCGGCGCGACGGCCGTCACCGGCTCGCCCGCGCAGACGCTGCCGGTCTCGCCGATCGTCGGCGCACCCGCGACCGCACCGCTGCCCGGCGCGCCGGTCACCGCACCGGCCGCGCCCGCTGCGCCGGCCGGCGGTATGGCGGGGCCGATCATCCCGCTGCTCAACCAGCTCGGCGTGCCGGGCAGCCTGGCCAACCTCACCCCGGACGCGATGCCCTTCCCGCTCGCGGTCGGCAATAACCCGGGCATCAGCAATCCGCCGGTGAACGCACCAGGCCAGGTGCCCCCGGCGGCCACCGCGCCTGCCGCGCCGGCCGCAACCGGACTAGGCCAGCTGCCGCTGCTGTCCGCCCTGCCCTGACCATCACCCACCCCCTGAGGGAGCGCACCGTGCCGCAGATCGCCAAGCTGGCCGCAAGCCTGACCACCGCTGCAGTACTCGCGGCGATCATGAGTCCGGTGGCGTCCGCTGACCCGACCATCCCGCTGGACCCGGGGCAACTGCCCGGCCTCGACGCCGTGCAGAACCTCAGCCCCGTGATCCAGCAGGCGGCGGCGACTCCCTCATCGGCGCAGCAGCTGTTGCTGGCTGCCGCGTCACAACTGGCCGGCAACGCCACCACGCCCGCCGGATCGGCGGCACTGGCACAGCAGGTCACCAAGTTCGTGCAGGAGGGCGGGGCCGCCGGCCCCTCGGCCGCGCTGCCTGGGACGGCCTCCCCCGCCGCCCAGGCCTTGAGTGGCGTCCCACACGGCACCACGCCGCTGTTGACGCCCGGCCCCGGTAACGGCCCCGTCCCCCTGCCTGAGCACATCCCGGCGCCCGGCGCCCTGCCCGGCGAAGAGGCACACCTGCCGGAGGGCATCGATCCGGCCCACGCCGTCGGACCGGCGCCCGACGCCATGCCGGAGGTGGCGACCCCGGTGACCCCGGTGACCCCGGCCACTCCGGCCACTCCGGCCGCGGTGCCCGCCGGCAACGCGATCCCCGCCCCGGCTCCCGGGCCCGCCCCCGCGCCGAACTACGACCCGGCCAGCCCGCCCACCCAGGACTTCATGTACCCGTCGATCAGCAACGGGTGCCAGTCCGACGGCGGCAACGTCATCGCGACGGCGATCTCGGTCGCCGGGCCCGCCAAGATCCCCAGCCCGGGACCGGGAGCCGGCCAGACCGCCTACGTGTTCACCGCGGTGGGCACGCCGGCCCCTGCTGCCGAGCAGAAGCTGCCGCTGAACGTCACGTGGGTCAACATCACCACCGGGCGCTCGGGCAGCGCGACGCTCAAGCCCAACCCCGACATCAACGCCCAAGGCCCCACAACGCTGACGGCCATCGCCGACACCGGCTCCGGCAGCATCATGTCGACGATCTTCGGCCAGGTGACCACCGTCGACAAGCAGTGCACCTTCATGCCGACTATCGGCTCGACGGTCGTGCCCTGAGGCGCGAATTCGCGCGCTAGGCTTGGGGAGTCCCCGACAACGATCGGTCCGCCATGGAGACGCTCGACCCCATCGACGCGCTGATGCTCACGGGCGAGCTGCTGTCGAGCCCGATGCATGTCGCGGTCGTGATGATCCTGTCCCCGCCGCCGGGCGTCGATTCCCACCGCTACGTCGAGCAGCTCTACGAGGACAGCCTGACCGCCGGTGACCTCCTCGACCCCCGGCTGCGCCGAAAGCCCTACCGCGGTATCGACACCGCGGGCGTATGGGTGTGGCGCGACGTCGACGACATCGACCTGCGCCACCACATGCAGCGCCGCACACTGCCGCGGGATGCGGGTACCGAGGGACTCTGGGACCTGGTCTCCGACCTGCACGCGCTGCCACTGGACCGCTCGGCCCCGATGTGGATGGCCTACCTGATCGACGGTCTGGACGACGGCCGGTTCGCCTTCTACATCAAGGTGCATCACATCGTCGTCGACGGGGTCGCCGGGCTGCAGATGATCGGCGACTCCCTGAGCAGCGACGCCGAGCAGCGCGGGATGCCGCCGTTCTACGCGACCACCAGCCCGCCGCCGGAGCCCCGCCCGAAGAAAGGCGGCCTGCCCAACCCGCTGTCGGCGATCCGAGCGGTCGCCGGCGCCGCGGCCTCGGGCCTGAGCCTGACGCGCCACGTCTTGGCCGCCGAGCTGGCCAACATCCTCGGCAGCCTCACCACCGGTGCGGTGACACCGCCGTTCGGCGCCCCGCACACCAGGTTCAACACCAAACTCGGACCGCACCGCGCGGTGGCGGCAACGAGCTTGGACCGCAACCGGGTTCGCGCCATCCAGCAAGCGGCGGGCGTGACGGGCAACGACGTCGTCACCGCGGTGATCTCCGGTGTGGTGCGGGCCTGGCTGGACGAGCAGGACGAGCTTCCGCATCAATCGTTGGTGGCCATCTGCCCGGTGACGATCCGGGATCACGGCTCCTCGCCGCTGGACGAGGGCGGCAACCAGTTCGGCTTGGGGTTGTGCCCGCTGGGCACCAACATCGACGACGCCGCCCAGCGCCTCGGGCTGGTGCACTACGCGATGAAGAACGTCAAACATCAGGTGGCCGCGCAGGGTCCGGGCGCGATGCTGGTGGTGCTGATGCCCGCCATCGGCCCGACGGTGCTGCTGCCCCAGCTGCCGTTCACCTCATGGGTGCGGCCCAGCTACAACCTGCCGATCTCCAATGTGCCCGGCCCGCAACGGCAGATGTACTTCAACGGTTCGCACGTCGACGAGATCTATCCCGTGTCGGTGGTCTACGACGGGATGGCCCTCAACGTGACCGTCTGCTCGTACGCCGACCGCATCGGGGTCGGCTACGTGGCCGACCGCGACGTGGTCGCCGACATCGACGACCTCATCCCGCTCACCGAGAAGGCCCTCGCGGACCTCGAGGCAGCGGTGCGATTGGCCTAGTAGGCCATGAAGAGGATGGCGTCCCGGTCGTACTCCAGGCCGGGGTGCGCCGACGCGAGGTGCGCCTGAGTGAGGTCGACGAGCTCGTCCTCGTCCTTGCCGCTGATCGACTCGCCACACGGACAGTTGAGATGGGTCTTCATGGTGCCTCCAGTCATCCGGCCTTCGCCTTTGCGGCGGCCTTCATCTTCTTCTTGTACGCCCTTACCTGATCCAGCGACCCCTTGTCGACCACGTCGGCGATTGACATGTGGGTGCCGGCCTTGCCGTAGTCGCCGGCGGCGGCGCGCCACCCGCTCGGCGTCACACCGTACTGCTTGCCCAGCAGCGCCAGGAAGATCTTCGCCTTCTGCTCACCGAAGCCGGGGAGTGCCTTCAGGCGGCGCAGCACCTCGGCCCCGTCGGGCTTGCCGTCGGTCCACAACCCCGCGGTGTTCCCGTCGTAGCGGTCGACGATTTCGCGGGCCAGGTCCTGCACTCGCTTAGCCATTGACCCCGGAAAGCGATGCACCGCAGGGGTTTTCGAAAATACCGCAGCGAACTCCTCCGGGTCGAAGTCGGCGATCAACCGCGGGTCGATGCCGCCGATGCGCTCGACGATCTTGCGCGGGCCGGCGAACGCGGTCTCCATCGGGACCTGCTGATCGAGCAGCATCCCGGTGAGCAAGGCGAACGGATCCTCGGACAGCAGGCTGTCGGCCGCGGGATCCTGTGTCAGTTGCAACTGCGCCATGGCGACATTCTAGGTGGCGCACCAGCGACAATGACCTGCAGTTCAGACGGGAGGCGACATGTCCGGTGCGGTGGCGGTCGCGCTGGCGGTCATGCTTGCCGCCGTCGCGCTGATCATCGGCATGCTGGCCGTGCTGACCAGGCAGCGGGTCAGCACGCCGGCTGAGCGCGCCGTGCACGCCACACTGCACACCGCCTCACTGGCGGCCCGCTCGCTGCGCAGGGGCCTGGACGCCGACTCCGCCCGCGGCGCCGCCCCCCACCTCCGGGGCCTCACGGGCACCGACGGGGTGGCGCTCTACGACGGGGACGGCACCCTGCTGGCCGCCGACCCGGCCGACGACCCGCTGTGGTCGGCGTCGACCCTCGCTGTCTGCGAACACACCACCGCGGACTCCATCGGCGGTCAGCGCCGGGTGCTGGCCCGCGACCAGACCCCCGCCATCGTGGCCCAGCCCATGCTCGACGACGACGGCGCGGTCATCGGTGTTCTCGTCGCGGTCAACACCGCCGAACCCTCGCCCGGCATGCTCGGCGCCATCGGCGAGGTGGCCAGGTATGCGGCCGGCCAGCTCGAGCTGGCCGAGCTCGCCGCGTCCCGCGCACGCCTGGACCGCGCCGAGGTGCTCGCGCTGCGCGCCCAGATCAGCCCGCACTTCATCTACAACGCCCTGAACACAATCGCCTCGTTCGTGCGCACCGACCCCGACCGCGCCCGCGATCTGATCCTGGAGTTCGCCGACTTCACCCGCTACTCCTTCCGCTCGGCCGGCCCCTACACGGTGCTGGCCGACGAACTGCGCAACATCGACCGGTATCTCACACTCGAGCGTGCCCGGTTCGGCACCGGCCTGTCGGTGACCCTGCAGATCGCCCCCGAGGTGCTCACCGTCGTGGTGCCGTTTCTCGCGCTGCAGCCCCTGGTGGAGAACGCGGTTCGGCACGGCCTGGCCGGACGCCAGGGCGGCGCGATCGAAATCGTCGCCCGCAACGAAGGATCCGACTGCTTCATCACCGTCGAGGACGACGGCATCGGCATGGACCCGGAGACCCTGCGCTCCGGGCACGGCGACGTGCTGGGCGACGGCGAGCAGGCCGCGCACGTCGGATTGACCAATGTCGACCATCGACTGCGCGCGGCGTTCGGCAACGATTACGGTCTGGTGGTCGAGACGGCCCCGGGTGCGGGCACCAAGGTCGTCATGCGGGTGCCCAAGTTCCGCTCGGGCGTTCGGGCCTGAGTCGAGGGAGGTGGGATGCAGCTTTCCGTGCTCGCGGTCGACGACGAGGCGCCCGCCCTCGACGAGCTCACCTACCTCCTCGGCGAGCACCCCGCCGTCGGCGAGGTGACCGGCGTCGGCGAGGCGACCTCGGCGCTGCGCATCCTCAACGAGCGCACCGTCGACGCGATCTTCCTCGACATCAACATGCCCGGCCTGTCCGGTCTCGAATTGGCCAGTGTGCTGGGCAACTTCGCCCACCCGCCTGCCGTCGTGTTCGTCACCGCCCACGACGACAAGGCGGTGGCCGCATTCGAGGTCGGCGCCCTGGACTATCTGCTCAAGCCCATCCGCAAGGAACGCCTTGACGATGCCGTCCGCCGGGTCTGCGCGGCGCGCAACGCGGAGCCGGCCGGCCCGACCGAAGAAGGGGTGAGCGACGAGGTCATCCCCGTCGAACTCGGTGGGGTCACCCAACTGGTGCGCTGCGACACCATCGGCTGGGTGGAGGCCGAGGGCGACTACGCCCGACTGCACGCCGCATCCGGATCGCATCTGGTGCGAATCCCGTTGACCACCTTGGAGGACCGGTGGCGCAACCGCGGGTTTCAGCGGGTCCACCGCTCGTACCTGGTCGCCCTGAACATGGTTACCGGGTTGCGCACCTCGGGTGCCTCCACCATGGTGCGACTGCGGCCCAACGGCGCGTCGCCGGCCGTCGAACTGCCGGTCAGCCGCCGTCAGGCCCGCGAACTTCGCGACCGCCTGATCCGCGACCCGATGCGCGCGTTCCGGCCCGGCGGCGGCAATGACTAGGCCGGGCCGGCCGCAACGCGAACGCGTCGTGCTGGCCCACCGGCGCGGCACCCGTATGGTGCACACCCGCGTCGAGGTGCAGGAGCAGACCGAAGTCGGCGACGCACTTGTGCGCGGACTGGTGCGCGCCCAGCTTGGCCTGGCACTGCGGCTGGCTGCCGTGGTCGCCGGCGGAATGGCCGCACTTCCCTTGCTCAACAACGCTTTTCCTGAACTGGCCGCCGTCACGGTGTTCGGGATGCGGCTGAACTGGCTGATCCTGGTGGTCCTGGTCTATCCGGTGATGTACGGGGTCGGCCGGCTGTTCATCCGGCTGGCCGAGCAGAGCGAGCGCGACTTCATGGGCGTGGTCGACGAGGACGGCCCCGGCCGGTGAACTCCTCGACGGCGACCGCGCTGACCGCGGGCGGCCTGCTGGCCGCGGCAGTGGCGACGGTGGCCATCGGCGCCTACGGCGTTCGGCTGGCACGCACCACCTCGGACTTCCTGGTCGCTTCCCGTACGGTCGGCGTGCGCTCCAATGCCGCGGCGATATCGGGTGAATACCTCTCGGCGGCTTCGTTTCTCGGCGTCGCCGGGCTGATCGCCAAGTACGGCGCAGACGCGCTGTGGTATCCGGTGGGGTTCACGGCGGGCTATCTGGGTCTGCTGCTGTTCGTCGCCGCCCCGCTTCGCCGCTCCGGCGCGTACACGGTTCCGGACTTCGCCGAGTTCCGGCTGGGCTCGCCGCGACTGCGACGGGTCGCGATGCTGGTGGTCGTCACGGTTTGTGTGCTCTACCTCGTTCCGCAGTACCAGGGCGCCGGCCTGACCCTGAAAACGCTTCTTGGCGTGCCGGTTTGGATTGGTCCGGTGTTAGTCGGCTCGATCGTGGTCGCCAATGTCGTCGGCGGCGGGATGCGCTCCATCACGTTCGTCCAGGCCTTCCAGTACTGGCTGAAGCTCACCGCGATCGCGGTGCCCGCACTGGTGCTGCTGGTCCACTCCGGCATCGAGCACCCGTACCTGGGCGGCCCGCTGCCCCCGGCGGTGGACCGGCCGACCACCGTCACCGTCGACACCGACGTCGTCGTCAACGTCGTCGATCCGGCGGGTGTGAGCGCGACTGGTCCGACGCTCGACGGCCCGCTGCGGGCCCCCGGCCAGTACACCCTGCCTCGGGGCACCACTTTGACCCTGGCCGCCGGGGCGCAGACCCCGGTGGTCGCCGGGGCACCTGCCACGGGTGCGCAGTGGATCGGCAACGGTGGCGGACTGGGCGGCAAACACCCGCTCTACCAAGTGTTCTCGATCATGATCGCCACATTCCTGGGTGCCATGGGACTGCCGCACGTGCTGGTGCGCTTCTACACCAACCCGGACGGCCGTGCGGCGCGGCGGACCGCCCTGGCGGTGATCGCGCTGCTGTCGCTGTTCTACCTCTTCCCCACCCTGCTCGGCGTGTTCGCCCGGCTCTACGTGCCGCAGCTGCTCATCACCGGCAAGTCCGACGCCGCGGTGCTGCTGCTGCCGGCGGCCGCCATCGGCGGCCTGCCCGGTGCGCTGATCGGGGCACTGGTCGCGGCCGGAGCCATCGCGGCGTTCCTGGCGACCTCGTCGGGTCTGCTGGTCAGCGTCGCCGGCGCACTGTCCACCGACGTGCTGCGCGGGCGGGTCCGCGACTTCCGGCTGGTGGCCGTGATCGCCGGTCTGATCCCGATTCCGCTGTCGCTCGCCGCCACCACACTCGAGCTGTCCCGCGGTGTCGGACTGGTCTTCGCCGTCGCCGCCTCCACACTCTGCCCGCTGCTGGTGCTGGGGATCTGGTGGCGCGGCCTGACCGCCAAGGGCGCGGCGGCCGGGCTGATCGTCGGTGCGCTGTCTTCCGGAGTGGCCGCGCTGGTTTCCGTGACCGGCTGGGTCGACGACGCGGCCCTGCGCGGCTGGCCCGCGACACTGATCGGATATCCGGCGACGATCACGGTGCCGTTGGCCTTCGCGACGATGGTGCTCGTCAGCCGTCTCACCCGCGCCGACGTCACCGCCGACGTGGCCCGCATCTTCGCCCGCATGCACGTTCCCGAACGCCTCGGCATGGGCGTGGAACGCGTCCCACGGGGCTGACTCGCCGGCGGGAAAGGCGGAGCGACGAGGGGTTCCTGGCCAACCCCGGCATCGTGCCGATTCCGCTGGCGTTCATCCTCGGCGCCGGCGTCGGCGCCGAGAAGGCCACGCACCACTGACGTCGCGAGGTGAGATTCTCGCCGGGTTCGGGAATGGTGGAGACGTGTCGATGACGTTGACCCTCACATGACCCCCGGTCGCTCCGCTCTCCCCCTAGCCTTCGGCGTGGCGGTACCCCCAGCCCGCCGGGCCACATGACCCGCACCCGGCGAGGATTCGCTCTTGCGCTGCTCGCGTATGCGTTCGCGGCGATCATGGTCGGCACCACACTGCCCACCCCGCTGTACGCGCTGTACTCCGCGCGCATGCATTTCGAGGTGCTCACCACCACGGTCGTCTACGCCAGCTACGCCGGCGGGGTGCTGCTGGCCCTGCTGGCCTTCGGCCGGTGGTCCGACGCGGTGGGCCGACGGCCGATGCTGCTGGCCGGCATCGCATGCGCACTGGCCAGCGCGCTGGTGTTCCTGGTCGCCGACTCGGTGCCGCTGCTGCTGGCGGCCCGGGTGCTGTCGGGCCTGTCGGCGGGCCTGTTCACCGGCACCGGGACCGCCGCGGTGATCGAGGCCGCGCCGCCGAGCTGGCGGGATCGTGCGCCGGCGGTGGCCACCGTGGCCAACATCGGCGGGCTGGGCGCCGGACCGGTCCTGGCGGGCGTGCTGGCGCAGTACGCCCCCGCGCCGCTGCAGCTGACCTTCGTGGTGCACATCGTGCTGGTCGTGCTGGCGGCCGTCGCGGTGCTGGCGGTGCCGGAGACCTCGAGCAGAGCCGGAGCGATTGGCTTCCAA
Organism: uncultured Actinomycetota bacterium; assembly: GCA_963716465.1. Classification (GTDB taxonomy): domain Bacteria; phylum Actinomycetota; class Actinomycetes; order Mycobacteriales; family Mycobacteriaceae; genus Mycobacterium. The sequence continues at coordinate 295,672 of CAVQTS010000019.1, read as the reverse complement.
CGGCTTTCAGTGCCCCCGCAGGTGCGCGGGGTGTTCGTCACCGCCGCGCTGGCCGCGTTCGCCGGCTTCGCGGTCACCGGGTTGTTCACCTCGGTGGCGCCGGCCTTTCTGGCCAACGTGGTGGGCATCGGAAACCACGCGGTGGCCGGCCTCATCGCCGGCTCGATCTTCGGCGCGTCGGCCGTCGCACAGATCGTTGCGGCCCGCGTCGCACCGCAGCGGGCGGTCGCGCTCGGGTGCGCCATACTGGCCATGGGGATGGTGATACTGGTTGCCGCCCTGCAGTTCTCGTCGCTGGCCGGGCTGATCGCCGCCGCCGTGGTGTCCGGCGTCGGTCAGGGCATCAGCTTCAGCCGGGGCCTGGCCGCCGTCGCCGAACGCACCCCGGCGGAGCGCCGCGCCGAGGTCAGTTCCACCTACTTCGTGGTCGCCTACATCGCGATCTCACTGCCGGTGATCAGCGAGGGCTTCGCCGCCCGCGCGCTGGGGCTTCGCACCAGCGGAATCGTGTTCGCGACCAGCGTGGGCGTGCTCGCCCTGGCCTGCCTGGCCGCGATCCTGTGGCAGGGATCGCGTCAGAAGCCCGAATATGGCTCGGCTCCAACGTTTTCCCCTGCCAAACGGAACTAGCCGCCGCTCTTGCGGCGGAACTCCCGACGGTTCTCCACCGGTCCGTGCGCCCGCGGTTGTTTGGCGGTGCCGTCGGCGTGCGCGGAACCGCCGGCCGACTTCGCCTTCTTGCGCTCCAGCGCCTCACGGAACTTGCGCTTGGTGTCGTCCTGCGGATCGGACTCTGACTCGGCCATGCAGGCAGCCTAGCCGTTTCAGCGGATACCGGGCGGCATCCCGTACACGTGCGAGATCGGAAGTTTCAGCAGCACCCGCCGGTCGGCGACCATCGCCTGCCGGTAGTCGTCCCAGTCCGGGTGCTCACCGGCGACGTTGCGGTAGAGCGCAATCAGCGCCTCGACTGTGTCGTCGTCCGGCGCTGCGGCGGGCGGGGTGAGGATCGCGTTGCCCTCGGCCACCGCGTAGGCCCAGCCGTCGTCGGAGGCGACCAGCAGCGACGCCCGCGGATCGCGACGCAGGTTGCGGGTCTTGGCTCTGGGCTCGGTGATGGACACCTCGACGACGAGTTCGCGGGGGTCGAAGTGGTAGGTCACGTTGGACAACTGGGGGCGGCCGTCGCGCTTGATCGTGGCGAGCACTCCCAACGAATTGCCCGCGATCACCGCCAGCAGCTTCTCGTCGAACACATGGCGAGCCATGACATCGAGCCTACGTGGGTAACCTGGCGAACATGACGCGCTACGCGGCTTTCCTGCGCGGCGTCAACGTCGGTGGCGTCAACCTGAAGATGGCCGACGTGGCCGCGGCCTTGCGCGACGCGGGATTCGGCACCGTGCGCACCATCCTCGCCAGCGGCAACGTGGTGCTCGACGGGCGCGGTTCGGCGGCAACGGTGCGCAGGAAAGCCGAGTCGACCCTGCGGGAGCGGTTCGGCTACGACGCCTGGGTGCTGGTGTACGACCTCGACACCGTCGCGGCGATTGCCCAGGACTACCCGTTCGAACCGGAGGTCGACGGCCACCACTCCTATGTCACCTTCGTCAGCGACCCGGCGGTGCTCGACGAACTCGCCGCACTGGCGACCGACGCCGGCACCGAGGAGAAGATCGCCCGCGGTGCCGGCGTCCTGTACTGGCAGGTGCCCAAGTCGGCCACGCTGGATTCGACGATCGGCAAGACCATGGGCAAGAAGCGCTACAAGTCCTCGACTACCACCCGAAACCTTCGCACGCTGGGCAAAGTCCTGCGCTGACGGCTGCGCGGGTAGGGTTTTTCCTGATGAACCAGCCTCTTGACGACAAGGTCGACGCCAGCGCGCTGCGCGGCGTCTCCGAAACCGCACTGCTGACGCTCAACGGCCGCGCCCACCAGGCCGGCCTGCCCGGCGCGATCCTGCACGACCCCATGGCGATCAAGCTGCGCGACTCGATCGACTTCGACTACGACAAGTTCGGCCGCAAGGGTCAGGAGATGGCGCTGCGGTCGCTGGCCGTCGACGGCTGCGCGATCAACTATCTGCGCACCCACCCGAAGGCCACCGTCGTCGCGCTGGCCGAGGGATTCCAGACCAGCTTCTGGCGTCTCGACGAGGCGATCGCAGACCCCCAGTTCAGTTGGGTTTCGGTGGACCTGCCGCCGGTGATCGAGCTGCGTCATCGGCTGCTGCCGGCCTCCCCGCGGATCACCAGCCTCGGGCAGTCGGCCCTCGACTACAGCTGGATGGACAAGGTCGACAGCAGCAACGGGGTCTTCATCACCGCCGAAGGCCTGCTGATGTACCTGCAACCCGCCGAGGCGATGGGGCTGATCGCCCAGTGCGCCAAGCACTTTCCCGGCGGGCAGATGTTCTTCGACCTGCCGCCGGCGATGGTCAAGAAGCTGGCCCCCAAGGGCATGCGGTCATCCAAGCACTACCGCGTGCCGCCGATGCCGTTCAGCCTGTCGGTGGACCAACTCGCCGACCTGGTCGACACCATGCCCGGCGTCAAGGCGTTCCACGACATCCCGATGCCGAAGGGACGCGGCTTCTTCTTCAAGACGGTGTTCCCCGCGATCTGGCGGCTTGGCCCGACCAGGAACGTCCGCGGCGCCTACGCCCTGCTCGAGTTCGGCTGAGCCCTCATTCGAACGCCGCGTCGAGGTAGCGCAGCGCCTGGGACTTGGTGAGTCCCAGCGTGCGGGCGGTTTCGGCGTAGGCGTTGGCCGCGGCGGCCATCGCCGCGTCGGCCGGGTCGGCCCTGGCCACGAAAGTCCCGAACCTGCCCCGGGTTTCGACGATGCCCGCAGTCTCCAGCTCGCGGTAGGCGCGCGCCACCGTGTTCACCGCCAGGCCCAGCAGCCCGGCCAACTCGCGCACCGTCGGCAGCCGGGTGCCAGGCGGCAACCGCCCGTCCCGCACGCCTTCGATGACCTGGGTCCTCAACTGATCAAATAGTGGACGCGAAGCGGCCACATCGAGGTGCAACCAATCCCCCAACTCCGACACACGCTAATTATCGCCGAGAGCGGCTATTTTGGTGGATGTGCGTATAGCGGTGCTCAGCGGGGCGGGGATCTCCGCCGAAAGCGGTGTACCGACGTTCCGTGATGACGAGACCGGGTTGTGGGCCAAATACGATCCCTACGAACTGTCCAGCACCGAAGGCTGGCAAACACATCCGGAGCGGGTGTGGGCCTGGTATCTGTGGCGCCACCACCTGGTCGCCACGGTGGCGCCCAACAACGGCCACCGCGCGGTCGCCGCCTGGAAGGACTACGCCGACGTCACCGTGATCACCCAGAACGTCGACGACCTGCACGAGCGCGCAGGTAGCCGGCCGGTGCACCACCTGCACGGCAGCCTCTCGGAGTTCTGGTGTGACACGTGCGGTTCCCGCTATCACGGACCGCTGCCGGACATGCCCGAACCCGAACTGGAGAAGATGCCGCCGACCTGCGAATGCGGCGGGCTGATCCGACCCGGCATCGTCTGGTTCGGCGAGCAACTGCCCGACGAGCCGTGGCAGGCCGCGGTCGAGGCGGTCGCCACCGCCGACGTGCTGGTGGTGGTGGGCACCTCGGGCATCGTCTACCCCGCGGCCGGGCTGCCCGAAGTGGCGCTGGCGCGCGGCGCGATCGTGGTGGAGGTCAACCCCGAGCAGACGCCGTTGTCGGCGAACGCGACTCTGAGCATCCGTGAGTCGGCCAGCACCGCACTGCCGAAACTGCTGCAGCGGTTGCCGGCGATGCTGGAGAACTAGGCCCTGCGGGCCCGGCCCAGCGCGACTTCCTGAACTGGTAACGGCACCCAGGCCGGGAACGTCGCAGCGCGGCGCGCGGTCTGGATCGAGAAGCCCGCACCGGCGATCGCCCGCTCGGTGTCCCGATGGGTGTGGCAGTTGCCCGACATCCGCGGCCAGATCGTCGTGTCGGCGACCCGCTGCAGTCGACCGCGCCAGCCCGGCTGCGCGATGTGTTCGAAGTAGCGCAGTTCGCCGCCGGGCTTTAGCACCGAATTGAGTTGGCGCAGAACACTATCCGGGTCCTCCACTGAGCACAGCACCAGCGAGCACACCACGGCGTCGAACGGCTCTGCGGCCGGCATGGTCTCGATGGTGGACTCGATGACCGTCACCGGGACGGGTGCCGTCGCCGCGGCCTGCTTGGCGTGCGGCGCCAGGCGAGTCTCCGGTTCGAGCGCGACGACCTCGGTCACGGTGTCGGGGTAGAACGCGAAGTTGGTCCCGGTGCCCGCGCCGACCTCGAGCACACGGCCGGTCAGGCCCGCGAGATTCTCCTTGCGCATCTTCTTCATCACGCCCGACTCGTGGGCGGACATCACGGTCCAGAACCGCGCGAAGAAGGGGTGGTCGAAGGTCTGTGCGGTCACGCCTTCAACGTTAACCGCCGGCTTTGACCGCGCCGGTGGCGGCCACCGGCCTTCGGTTCTTCGCTGAGCCCGAACCGCGCGTGCAAGCGGACCATCGGTTTGGGCGCCCACCAGTTCCACCGGCCCATGACGTGCATGAAAGCCGGTAGCAGCGCCATCCGCACCAGGGTGGCGTCGACCAGCACTGCCAAGGTCAGGCCCACACCGAAGACCCGCATGAACGACACCTGAGCGGCGATCAGCGCGGCGAAAGCGATCGCCATGATCGTCGCGGCGGCGGTGACCACTCGTCCGGTGCGCGCCAGCCCGAGTGCCACGCTCTCGTCGTTGTCCTCGCGAGTGCCGTTGGACATCAACCAGTACTCGCGGATCCGCGCGACCAGGAACACCTCGTAGTCCATCGAGATCCCGAACGCGATGCAGAACAACAGCACCGGCATGTTGGCTTCCAGCGTGCCGGTCGGCGTGGTGCCGAAGGCATTGAGGTGGCCTTCCTGGAAGATCCATACCAGCGCGCCGAAGGCCGCCGACAACGACAAGACGTTGAGCACCAACGCTTTCAGCGGCAGCACCAGGCTGCCGGTCAGCAGGAACAACAGCACGAAGGTGATCACTCCGATGACGGCCAGCACCAATGGCATTCGCGAGGTGATGGCGTGCACGCTGTCCCGGTTGACCTGCGCGCCGCCGGCGATCAGCACGTCGCGGCCGGCCGGCTCGGGCACGGCGTGCAGCCGGTCGAGTTGGACCTTGGAGGCATCGGAGAACAGCTTCGTGGTGCTGCGAACCGTCAGGAACGCGCTGCCGTCGGCTATCCCGGCCGGGGCGGACGCCGGCCCGACCTTGTTGCCGCCCACGAAGGTCGCACTCGGCGCCGACACCAGCGTCACGTCGGGCACCCGGGACAGGTCTGCGGCGTAGCGCTCCATCTCCGGCGGCGAGATGCCGTCGGCGTCGGGGATCACCATGGTGACCGCGGTGTTGAAGTTACTGGCGAAGTCGTCACGAAGCTGATCGCCCACCTGATGGGTGGATGCCGATTTGGGCAGCACCCGGTCGTCGGGGTTGCCGAAGGAGATGCGCAGGAACGGAGTGCCCAGCATCAGCAGCAGCGCGACGATGGCGATGCCGATCGGAACGGCTCGGCGCATGACGAATTTCGTTGACCGGTACCAGAACTGGCGCTCCAGCGGTTTGTCCACCGGCTCGGGCCGGTGCAAGATCCGGCGCAGCAGCCGGCGGATGTCCAGCGAGTCCAGCCGGTCACCGAGCAGCACGATGGCCGCCGGCGCGACGACGATGGCGGCCACGGCCGCGAACGCCACGGTGGCGACGCCGGCGTAGGCGAAGGACTTCAGGAAGTACATCGGGAACAGGATCAGCGCCGACATCGACAGCGCCACCGTGACCGCCGAGAACAACACCGTCCGTCCGGCGGTGGCCATGGTGCGCAGCAGGGCGGTCTCCCGGTCGACACCGCCGGCGAGCTCGTCGCGGTAGCGGCTCAGGATCAACAGGGTGTAGTCGATCGCCAGGGCCAGCCCCAGCGCGCTGGCCAGGTTGAGCCCGAAAATGGACACGTCGGTGGCGTAGGTGATCAATCGCAGCACCGACAACGCCCCGAAGATGGCCATCATCCCGACGAGGATCGGCAACGCCGCGGCCACCAGTCCACCGAACACCCAGACCAGCACCAGGAAGCTCAGCGGGATCGCGATCGACTCCATCATCAGAAGGTCGCGCTCGGTCTGCTTCGTGATCTGGGCGTAGACCATCGCCGTGCCACCGGCCCGCACGGTCACGCCGTCCTGGTCGTGGGCGGCCTGCTCGACCAGGGCCGTGGCGTACTTCTGCGCGTTGTTCTCGCCGCCGTCCATGGTGGCGACGATCAGACCGGTCTTACCGTCGGTGCTGACCAGCTCACCGGCCGCGGCCGGCGGCGAGGTCCAGGCCGAGTTGACGCCGAGGACGTGCGGCGAGGCCGTCAGCTTGCCGACGATGCCGGTGGCCACCGCACGGGCTGATGCGCTGGTGACGCCGTCGGGGTCGGTGAGGGTGAGCAGCAACTGCTGATCGCTCTGGCCGAACTTCTGGTGCAGCAGTTGCGCGGCCTGCGCCGATTCGGATGTGGGGTCCTGGAAACCGCCGGCGGACAGGCTCTTGGCAACCGGTATCCCGAAGATCGCGGTAGCGGCCATGACCAGGACCGCCAGCGCGATGATCCGCTTGGGAGCGCGAAGAGCCAGGTGCGCGAGAGTTTGCAGCACCACCCCATCATTCCTGCTGGTTACCGGGCGAAATGACGGTTTACCATGACGCAACCATGACTTCTGGGCCACCGTGACCTGACTCGGGAGTAAGAATTGCCACCATTTTCCGAATCGTGACTCAAAGATTCCTTAATGGTTACCAATACGCTCAGTGACATGTGGATCGACGACACCAGTGCCGATGTCATCAAAGTCGACTTCGACGCGCTGTATCACGGCGACGTTCTGGTGGAGGGCGACACCTCGGAGCAACTCGAGGATCGCCCCCCGCTCGCTAGCGCCAGCTGACCCGATCGGGGTTCAGACGTTGCCTGACAACAGGCGACGTTGACGGGTTCAGCACCGCCGTGCCCGCCTGGTATCAGGCGGGCACTTTTGCGTCTTGACCCGGCTTGATCATCCCGCCGAGCCGGCCGCTGATGATCTCCTCGGCCTCGGCGACGATCCGGCTGACCAGATCGCCGACCGTCGGGATGTCATTGATCAGGCCCATCGCGGTGCCCACGGTCCAGATGCCGGCATCGACGTCGCCTTCGTCGAAAACCCGGCGGCCGCGGGTGCCTGCAACCAGGTCCTTGACGTCCGCGAACTGGCCGCCACCGTTGAGGATCTCGACCACCTCGCGCGAGACGGCGTTGGAGGCCACCCGGGCGGTGTTGTGCAGGCTGCGGAAGATCAGCTCGGTGCCCAGCTCGTTGCCGGCCACGATGGCTTCCTTGACGTTCTGGTGGATGCAGGACTCCTGGGTGCACATGAACCGTGAAGCCCATGTTGATGCCGTCGGCACCCAGGGCCAGCGCGGCCACCAGGCCGCGGGCGTCGGCGAACCCACCCGAGGCGATCATCGGGATCTCGATCTGGTCGGCCGCCGCGGGGATCAGCACCAGGCCCGGAACGTCGTCCTCACCCGGGTGGCCGGCGCACTCGAAGCCGTCGATGCTGATGCCGTCGACGCCGAGGCTCTGGGCCTTGACCCCGTGGCGCACCGAGGTGCACTTGTGCAGCACCTTGATGCCGTTGTCGTGGAACATCGGCAGATGCGGGGCCGGGTTGGAGCCCGCCGTCTCGACGATCTTGATGCCCTCGTCGACGATGACCTGCCGGTACTCCTCATACGGCGGCGGGTTGATCGCCGGCAGGATCGTCAGGTTCACCCCGAACGGCTTGTCGGTCAGCTCCCGCGTCTTCTGGATCTCACGGGCCAGATCGGCCGGGGTCGGCTGGGTCAGCGCGGTCAGGAACCCCAACGCACCGGCGTTGGCCACCGCGGCGACCAGTTCGGCGCGGCCAACCCACTGCATACCGCCCTGAGCGATCGGATGCTCCACACCGAAGGTCTCGGTGAACTTCGTCCTGATCGTCACCTGTTCTCCCTGCTCTTCGCGCCAGCGCTCATCGCGGAGCCATCCGGATGGCGCCGTCGAGGCGGATGACCTCGCCGTTGAGCATCGGATTCTCCACGATGTGCACCGCCAGGGCGCCGTACTCGCTCGGCTTGCCCAGCCGCGACGGGTGCGGGACCTGTGCGCCGAGGGAGGCTTTCGCCGGCTCGGGCAGACCCGCCAGCAGCGGGGTGTCGAACAGGCCCGGGGCGATGGTCACCACGCGAATCTGCTTGTCGGCCAGGTCGCGGGCGATCGGCAGGGTCATGCCGACGACGCCGCCCTTGGACGCGGAGTAGGCGGCCTGGCCGATCTGGCCGTCGAACGCCGCGACCGAGGCGGTGTTGATGATGACGCCGCGCTCCTCACCCACCAGGTCGCTCTTGGCCATCCGCTCGGCACCCAGGCGCAGCACGTTGAAGGTGCCGACCAGGTTGATGCTGACGATGCGGGCGAACTTGTCGAGCGGATAGACCCCGCCCTTGCCCAGGACGCGGATCGCGTCGCCGGTGCCGGCGCAGTTGACGACGATGCGCACCGTGCCGAGGGTCTCGGCGAGGTCGAAGGCTTTGGTGACGGCCTCCTCGTCGGTGACGTCGGCCGGGGCGAAGCGCACCGCGTCGCCGAGTTCTGCGTTCAGTTCAGAGGCGACCTCTTCGCCCTTCGAGCTCGGCAGGTCGAGGATGACGACCTTGGCCCCCTCGTCGAGCAACGCCTTGGTGGTGGCCAGGCCGAGGCCTGAGGCGCCACCGGTGACGACGGCAACCGCGTCCTTGATCAGCACGGATGTGTTCCTTTCAGTACATCGACCTACTGGTTGGTTGGGGACTATACCCAATCGCGAAGGACGGCTTCGGTGTCGGCTCCGGGTACGCCGGGCTGACGGGGCTTGTCGGGCACGGTGCGCGAGAAGCGCGGGGCGGGCGCGGGGAACAGCGAGCCGTTCTCGCTGTAAAAGGTGTCGCGCTCGGTGTTGTGCGCCTCGGACTCCACCTCGCCGAAGGACAGCACCGGGGTGACACAGGCGTCGCTGGTGGCGAAGACCGTGGCCCAGTGGTCGCGGTCCTTGGAGGCGAACTTCTCGGTGAGGATCGCGCGCAGCTCGGGCCAGCGCGTGATGTCGTTCTGTCCGGGCAGGTCTGCCGAGTCCAGGCCGAGCTTGTCGAGCAGCTCGGCGTAGAACTGCGGCTCGATCGCACCGACCGCGACGTGGCGGCCGTCGGCGCACTCGTAGGTGTCGTAGTACGGGGCGCCGGTGTCGAGCATGTTGGTGCCGCGGGTGTCGCTCCACATGCCCATGTGGCGGAAGGCCCACATCATGGTGGCCAGCACGCTGGACCCGTCGACCATCGCGGCGTCGACCACCTGGCCCTTGCCCGAGCGCTCCCGTTCCCACAGCGCGGCCAGGACGCCGACGAGCAGGAACATCGAGCCGCCGCCGAAGTCACCGACCAGGTTCAGCGGCGGGACGGGGCGCTCGTCGACCCGCCCGACGGCATGCAGCACGCCGTTGAGCGAGATGTAGTTGATGTCGTGGCCGGCCTGCTGACTGCGCGGGCCAGTCTGGCCCCAGCCGGTCATGCGGGCATAGACCAAGCGCTCGTTGACCTTTGCGCAGTCCTCGGGTCCCAGCCCGAGGCGCTCGGTGACCCCCGGGCGGAAGCCTTCGATGAGCACGTCGGCCTTGGCGATCAGGCGCAGGACCAGCTCGCGGTCCTCGTCGCTCTTGAGGTTGGCGGCCACCGAGCGGCGGTTGCGCATGAGGTAGTCGTTGCTGGGGTTGGTGGGGATGCCCGGGCCCTTACCCGGCCGCTCGACGCGGACGACGTCGGCGCCGAGGTCACCGAGGATCATCGCAGCGTGTGGGCCGGGGCCGATGCCGGCCAGTTCGACGACTCGCAATCCCTGAAGTGGTCCAGCCATTGCCCTACCTTCCAGTTGGTTGACCGCCCGGATAGCGTACTTACAGGACTGGTCCGAACCATCCGTCGGGCCGCCCTCCCTGCAACGTTAGGCTGCCGCCATGACCACGATCGACTCGTCCGACACCTACACCGGGATCGCGGATCTGGCGGTGTCGTTGGACGACGGTGTGCTGTCGGTGACGCTGAACCGGCCGGACAGTCTCAACTCGCTGAACGCCGCGATGCTCAAGACGCTGGCCGACACCCTCGATCGCGCGGCCACCGATCCGCGGGTACGGGTGGTCCGGCTCGGTGGGGCGGGGCGCGGGTTCTGCTCGGGGGCGGGCATCAGCGCCGAGGACCAGGCGCAGCGTTCCGAAGACCGCACCGCCGATGACGTTCTGGCGCAGGCGAATCGGGCGGTGCGCGGCATCACCGGGCTGCCCAAGCCGGTGGTGGCCGTGGTGCAGGGCCCCGCGGCGGGCGTCGGGGTGTCGCTGGCATTGGCCAGTGACATCGTATTGGCTTCGGAGAAGGCGTTTTTCCTGTTGGCCTTCACCAAGATCGGTCTGATGCCCGACGGCGGCGCCTCGGTGTTGGTGGCCGCAGCGATAGGCAGAATCCGGGCGATGAGGATGGCCCTTCTGGCGGAACGGATTTCGGCGACGGAGGCCTATGATTTCGGTTTGGTCAGCGCCGTGCACCCGCCCGAGAAACTGGACGCCGCGGTGGCCCGAGTGATTGACACGCTGGCTTCGGGGCCGGCCGTCGCGCTGCGGAAGACCAAGCAGGCCATCAATGCGGCGACGCTCATCGAGCTCGACGCGGCGATCGGGCGCGAAGTGGACGGCCAGATGGTCCTCACCAGCTCGCGCGACTTCCGCGAGGGCACCCGGGCATTCCAGGAGCACCGCAAGCCCACGTTCACCGACGTGTAGGGCCCGTTCGGGGCCGTCCGGGCGGTGTGCCTGGAATTTCCCGGCCGCCCGGCCGGAACTCGCCGAAGTCGCCGACCTGTTCTGAGCCGAAAATCGTTGGACTCGGCCCCCTTCGGTCAGAGACCATCGAGGACATGAGTACGCCCTTCGACCTCAAGCCGGTGCGAACACCCGGCGGCTGGCGCGTGCTCGCACCATTCCGGTTCCGCGAGTTCCGCCTGCTCATCGCGGCGATGTCGATCTCGCTGTTCGCCGAAGGCATGTGGACCGTGGTGATGGCCCTGCAGGTCATCGCACTGGCCGACGACCCGGCCGCGCTCTCGCTGGTCGCCGCCTGCCTGGCCGCGGGCATGCTGGCCTTCATTCTCGTCGGCGGCATCGTCGCCGACCGGGTGAACCAGCGCGCCATCATCATCGCCGTCGAGACCGCGAACGTCGCGGCCACCGGCGCGGTAGCCGTTCTCGGCACCATGGGCTCCTTGCGCCTGTGGCACATGGCCGTTGCCAGCGCTGTCCTCGGGGTCGGTGCGGCGTTCTTCTTCCCCGCCTACAGCGCCTACCTGCCGCGGATCCTGCCGGCCGAGCACTTGCTGGCGGCCAACGGCGTCGAGGGCGCGATCCGCCCCACCCTGCAGCAGGCGATCGGACCCGCCGTCGCCGGCATCGTGGTCGGCGCGACGTTCCCCTCGCTGGGAGCAGTCACGGTCGCCGCGCTGTTCGCCACCGGATTGGTGCTGCTGGTGTCGATGCGCCCCAACGAGGGCGACCACATCGTGATGGCCGTCGAGCGCGAAAAGCCCCATCCCCTAACCGATTTGCGCGAGGGGCTGCGGTTCGTCGTGCGCACGGCATGGCTGCGCTGGACGCTGCTGTTCGCCAGCACCTGGGTGTTCCTGGCGCTGGGCCCCATCGACGTGCTGCTGCCGTTCATCGCCCGTGAACGCTTCGCCCACGGCGAGCAGGTCTACGGCTTCATGCTGGCGGCTTTCGGGTTCGGCAGCGCCCTGGGTGCGCTGGTGGTGTCGTCGCGGCTGCTGCCTCGGCGCTACCTGACGGTGATGATGACGATGTGGGGCGTCGGCTCGCTGCCCTTGGCGATCGTCGGCGCGACGTCCTCGCTGACGATGATGCTGCTCGCGCTGTTCGTCGTCGGTATCGCCGACGGTGTGGGCATGGTCATCTGGGGCACGCTGCTTCAGCGCCGGGTCCCTTCGGCGATGCTCGGCCGGGTATCGAGCCTGGACTTCTTCGTCTCGCTGGCATTCATGCCGCTGTCCATGGCTGTCGCGGGCCCGCTGTCGAAGGTGGTTCCGATGGAACTCATCTTCGGCGTGGCCGGCATCGCGCCGGTCGCGCTTGCCGCGGTCGCGCTCGTCGCGGCCCGCATGCCACGCGACGAGATCGCCAACCCGCTGCGCTGACTCCTATAACCCGAACACCGGCGGTAGTGCCAGCACCATGATCAGCCCCCAGACCACGTGGGTCAGCACCGGTGCCAGCACGCCGCCGGTGGCCCGGCGCTCCCACGCGCACACCGTGCCGAGGATGATCGCGGCGAAACCGAGCATCGGGTTGCCGCTGGCCGACGTCGCCGCGGCGTAGAGCAGCGTCGAGATCAACACCGGATGAAAAGCGCCCAGCGCGGTGTAGAGCGCGCCGCGGAAGAACAACTCCTCGGCCAAGCCGTTCACCAGTGTGATGACCACCAACAGGGTCAGGCTGCCGTGGGTGGTGTAATCCAGGACGCGGGTGACTCTTTCGGCGACCGGCGGGATTTCGCGCACCACCAGACCGCCGACCAGGAACACCACTCCGAGCAGCAGTCCGACGCCCAGGCCGGTGAGCACCGGCCGCTGATTGCGCCCGTGCCAGCGAATGCAGCCCAGGTGCAGCGGCCCCGACACGAACGCACCGAGCGCCCAGACCGCGGCCAGCCCCAGCGTCAGCCAGTAGAACGTCTCGTCGCCGGGCTTGCGGCTCAGCGAGTAGCCGAGCAGCACCGCACCCGCCACCGTCACGATGCAGACCACGATCCGTCGCCGCCGCACCACCGCCGGCCACTCCTGATACGGCCCGGCCACGTTGGAGGCGGCGGCACGGATCTCGCCGAGCATCGTCATAGCGCGGGCACCTTCGACAGCAACAGGTCCAGCCCGGTGCGCAGCACTCCGGCAAGCGGGCGCGGCACCGAGCCGAGCAGCCCGAGGACGGGCCGAACCGCCGAAGGGGTCACCGCGGACGCCAGCTGCTGCAGGCGCAGCGTGTCGCCACCCGCCCACGCCGGATCGCTGTCGGCGAGGTGATGGGGGTCGGCCAGTTCGTCGACCGGACGCGGCCGCGGACTGGACACCGCCGCGGCCACCGCGTCGTCGATGTCGGTGAGTCCGCCAGGCGGATCCGGCACATAGTCACGCAACACAGTGTCGGAGGCCGTCATCGAATGGTCCAGCGATTCGATGAGATCGGCCGCCAGACCGGTCGGCACCGGCACGGCCACACCGGCGACCCGTCCCATCAGCCCCCGCGGGACGACGTCGTGGACCGGCAGGCCCGCGCGGACCGCGCCCGTCGCGTCGACGTAGCTCTGCAGCAGGCCCCGGTAGGTGGTCGTCGTCGGCCCGACGATGTCGTAGGCGCCGGGCGCGACCTGCGCCGGGTCGGCCGCGGCCACCAGGTAGTGCAGCGCGTCGCGGATGGAGATCGGGTCGATGTCGTGATCGGCCCACGGCGGCAACGGGATCACCCAGAACCGGTCACCGACGTAACGCACGAGTTCGAACGACGTCGACCCGGCGCCGATGATCACCGCCGCACCCAGCCATACCAGTTCAGGACCGCCCTCGACGGTCAGCGCCGACGCGACCTCGGCCCGTCCGGCCAGATGCTCGGACAATGTGTGGTCGTCGGGCACGAACCCGCCCAGGTAGACGATCCGCCGGACTCCTGCCGCGGCGGCGGCGGCGGCGACCGTGGCCGCGCCGGCGTTGTCGCGATCCCGGTAGCCCGCCTGCCCGATGCCGTGCACCAGGTAGTAGACGACGTCGATGGGACCGGCGACGGCGAAGGCGGCCTCGACGACCGACGGGTCGCCTGCGTCGAGCATCACCGCGCTCACCTGGTCACACCACCCGAAGTGGCCGAGTTTCTCCGGGTCACGGGTGGCGGCCACCACGTCGTGACCGTTCTCCAGCAACGCAGACACCAGCCGCGAGCCGACATATCCGGTGGCACCGGTGACCAGGATGCGCATTGACTCCACGTTACGAACTATCGGCAGTCTGAAGGTGACGCAAACCTGACGTCGCTGTGAGTTGCGTTGCTATGTCGCGCCGCGATGCAGCGTGACGAGGTCTTCGTAGACCGCCGCGTTGGCGCGGTTGCCCGCCAACTCGGCGTCGCTGAGCTCGCGGCGGACCTTGGCGGGCACCCCGGCGACCAGCGAGCGGGCCGGTACGACGACGCCCTGGGGCACCAGCGCGCCGGCGGCCACTATCGATCCGGCGCCGATCACCGCGCCGTTGAGCACGATCGCGCCCATGCCGATCAGGCAGCCGTCCTCGACCGTGCAGCCGTGCAGCACCGCGTTGTGACCCACGGTCACCCCGGCGCCGATCTTCAGCGGATATTCCGGGTCCACGTGCAGGACGGCGCCGTCCTGGATGTTGCTGCCGGCGCCGACGTCGATCGGCTCGGCCTCGGCGCGCAGCGTTGCCGAGTACCAGACGCTGGCCCGCGCGCCCAGCCGGACCCAGCCGATCAGGCTGGCGCTGGGTGCGACCCAGGACTCGGGGTGCAGTTCAGGGGTGCGTCCGCGGATGGACAGGATCAGGGGCTCGGCCATGGGCGACATCGTAGGCATGTCCCCTTCCCAGTCCGCTGACCAGCCGGTTTTGGGAGCCTTGCTCGGTTGCACGTACGATTCCGGGGATTCAAGGAGCCCAAGTGAGCACTCGTACCAAGACCCTCGGCGTTGCCGCAGCCGTTGCCGCGATCGCCGTCGCGATCCCCACGGCCGTGCAGGCCTACGCCGATCCGAGCCCGGCACCGACCGACACGGCGGCCCCGGCGACGTCGACGATCCCGGTGCCCAGCGTCACCCAGCTGCCCGATCCGCAGGGTCCGGGCTGTGACGCCTACAAGAACCAGGTGCCGACCGGAGCCGGTTCGTTCACCAGCATGGGCAGCGAGGTCGCGTCGGCGGCCATCGCCGCCAACCCGGACCTGAGCACGTTCAGCGCGGCCATCTCCGGCAAGCTGAACCCGGCGGTGAACATCGTCAACGTGCTCGACGGCGGCCCCTACGTGGTCTTCGCGCCGACCAACGAAGCGTTCGCCAAGCTGGACGAGGCGACGCTGACCACGCTGAAGAACGACCCGACCGTGCTGCTGCCGACGCTCTTCTACCACATGGTGCTCGGCTACCTCGGCCCGGATAACGTCGCCGGAAAGATGCCCACGCAGGACGGCCGGCTGGTCAACGTCACCGGTAAGGGCGGCGACGTCAAGATCAACGACACCGCCAAGGTCCTGTGCAGCTACACCTCCAAGGGCGCCTACATCTACATGATCGACACCGTGCTGACGCCGCCGGCGGCGGGTACGTCGACGTCGACCACGGCGAGCACCTCGAGCGCCGCGACGACGACGTCGACCTCGGCGGCGCCGAGCACCTCGTCTGAGGCCCCGGCCACCACCTCGGCGGCGCCGACGACCACCAAGGCGCCGAACGCCTAGCGCGCCTTCCAGACCGGCTGGCGCTTCTCGGCGAATGCCAGGGGTCCTTCCCTGGCGTCCTCCGACTTCATCAGCGCGCCGATCTCGCGCATGGTGCGCGACCAGCCGAGCTCGTCTGCGGTGATGGTGCCGTCGTCGACCCCGGCCGCGACGCGCTTGCTGGCCTGCACGGCCAGCGGTGCGTTGACGGTGATCCGTTCGGCCAGTGCCAGCGCGGCGTCGACGACGGTGCCGTCCGGCACGACCTGGTTGATCAGGCCCCACTGCAGCGCCTCGGCGGCGGTGATCGGATCACCGGTGAACAGCAGCTGCGTCGCGACCTTGCGCGGCAGCTGCTCGACGATCCGGAACACCCCGCCGGCCGCGGCGATCAGGCCGCGCTTGACTTCGGGCAGGCCGAATTTCGCGCTCTCCTGCGCGACCACCAGGTCGCTGGCCAGCGCCAGTTCGGTGCCCCCGCCGAACGCGGCGCCGTTGACCGCGGCGATGGTGGGCTTGTCGATGAAGTGCCGCACGTAGCCGGCGAACCCCCACTCGGGGTGCTGCGGGTGAAACAGGTTCTCCCGCCGGGAGATTGCCTTGAGGTCCGCACCGGCGCAGAACGACTTGTCACCGGCGCCGGTGATCACCACGGCCCACACCTCGACATCGTCCTGCGCCTGCTGCAGCGCGTCGCCGACCGCGGTGCTCACCGCACCGTTGACGGCGTTGCGGGCATCGGGACGGTTGATGGTGATGAGCGCGACGTTGCCCCGCCGCTCGTAGATAGCGGCGGGGGCTTCGACGTCTGTCACGTCCGACGACGATCGTTGAGAGTCGGACCATCGGACAGCGGTTAGAGCAGCTCGAGGATGGTGGCGTTGGCCTGGCCGCCGCCCTCGCACATGGTCTGCAGACCGTAGCGAATTCCCTTGTCCCGCATGTGGTAGAGCAGCGTGGTCATGATCCGGGCACCGGAGCCGCCGAGCGGGTGACCCAGGGCGATGGCGCCCCCGTTGGGGTTGAGCTTCTTCTCGTCGGCGCCAATCTCCTTGAGCCAGGCCATCGGAACCGGGGCGAACGCCTCGTTGACCTCGAAGGCGCCGATCTCGTCGAGGCTCAGACCAGACCTCTTGAGCGCCTTCTGCGTTGCGGGGATCGGTGCGGACAGCATCATCACCGGGTCGGCACCGGCCAACGTGGCGGTGTGGACACGGGCAAGAGGCTTGAGGCCCAACGACTTCGCCTTCTCCGCCGACATGAACAGCAGCGCGGCCGAGCCGTCGGAGATCTGCGAGGAGTTGCCCGCGTGGATCACGCCGTCCTCGGAGAACGCCGGCTTGAGCTGACCCATCTTCTC
Organism: uncultured Actinomycetota bacterium; assembly: GCA_963716465.1. Lineage (GTDB taxonomy): Bacteria > Actinomycetota > Actinomycetes > Mycobacteriales > Mycobacteriaceae > Mycobacterium. Next base: position 278,667 of record CAVQTS010000019.1, on the reverse strand, counting down.
CAGCGTGGTGCCGCGGCGGATGCCCTCGTCCTTGAGGACGACGTTTCCGTCAGCGTCCTTGATGGCCACGATCTGATCGTCGAAAGCGCCGGAATCCTGTGCGGCCGCCGCTTTCTCGTGCGAATCGAGGGAGAACTGGTCCAGGTCGGTACGGCTCAGGCCCCACTTGGTGGCCATCATCTCCGCGCCGATGCCCTGGTTCGGGGTACGGGTGTAGCGGCTCTTGAAGCTGGCCGAGTACGGGTTGCCGCCGTTGGCCAGCGAGGCACCCATCGGGGTGCGCGACATCGACTCGACGCCACCGGCGATGACGGCGTCGTAGTGGCCTGCCACCACACCGGCGGCGGCGAAGTGCACCGATTGCTGGCTGGAGCCGCACTGACGGTCGACGGTCACACCCGGGATGGTCTCGGGCCAGCCTGCGGTGAGCACCGCGGTACGGGCGATGTCGAGGGCCTGCTCGCCGGCCTGCATGACGCAACCCCAGATGACGTCGTCGACGATCTCGGGATCGATGCCGGCGCGCTCGGCCAGACCGTTGAGCACCTGCGCCGACAGCTCGGCGGGATGCACACCGGACAGTCCGCCGTTGCGTTTGCCGACTGGTGACCGCACAGCCTCGACAATGACGGCTTCAGCCATCGACCTTCTCCTTCTGCTGAGGTGGTTATTTGCGTCTTCGATTCATAGCACCGCAGCCCGAAGCCGCATGCGGCGGGGTCAACCAACCGTTCGGTCAGGCGGGCCGCCCGGTCAGCGTTGAGACTGCGCTCAGATCGAGTTCTTGGGCGGTCGATCGCTCTGTGTGCGGTCTCGATGAGGGCCTACCTCTGCGATGTGACGTGCACCGGCAGGTCGTCGTCCCAGGGCTGACGGGTGACCATGTCCGCCACCGCGACCCAGCCGGCCTCGAACTCCCCGGTCGCGGCGTCGACCAGCCGGTAAGCCTGCCGCTGCCGGTGGATCGGCTGGGCGTCGAGCAGCACCACCCTCACCTCGCCCGGCTCGAAGTGACACCGCTCCTGCATCGCGGTGATCAGCTGCTCGTTGTGCATGTGGCCGTCGCCGAAGTTCCACCCGATGGCCATGCTGCAGATCCGCTCACCGTCGGTGACCGAGTAGTCGTCCTCGTTCTGTCCGGCCATCGCCCGGTGGGCCAGGGTGAACAGCGCCTTGCCATGGGTGTTGAACGCGCGGAACGCATAACCCATGTAGATCGGGATCTGGGCGGCTTCCTTGCTGCCGTAGAACTTCTCCAACTGGGCGGCGGGCATGTTGGCGATCGCGACCAGGTTCTTGTCGATCTTCTCCTCGGCCGACGGCTTGATGCACCACAGCGTGGTGTCCCAGTTTCCGGCGTAGTAGCGCATGCCGGGAAGGAAGGAGATCTTGCGCGGGAACATGTTTCCGGCGATCACCGTCGCGGCCAGCACCACGAACAACACGATCGGCCACGGGCTGGTGATGTCGGTGATGCCGATGCGCGCGTGCGCGACGAACAACGACAGCACGCCGAAGATCATGAAGACGTTCCACTCCAGCGGCACACCCATCGGAATGGACGACAGGATGCCGAGGTGGAAGCAGACCATCACGAACGCCGCGATCGCCGTCGGCCAGCCGCCGTGGGAGAAGAACAGCGCCAGCGGGATCAGCATCTCGATCGCCGTGCTGATATGAGCCAGCAGGTGTGAGAGCCGGCCCGGGCGAAGGTCTTCGGGGAACTTCGCGAAGAACGCGCGCTTGAGGACGCGCGGCCGCATCACCGGGCTGTTGGACATCATCGTCGAGATGACGAACGGGAAGTGCCGAGTCAGCTTGGAGGTGGCGGCGCCCATCCAGATCGCCATGCAGACCAGCTTGGCCGCGAGGATGATGTCGACGCCGGCGAACAGGAACGCGACCGCGAAGCTGCCGTATACCTCGCCGCGCGCGGCCAGGAAGATCACCTTGTCGCGCAGTCCGGCCAGAGCCAGCAGCACCACCACCGCGACGATCTGCCATGTCGGCAGCAGACCCACTTCGGTGTCGAGGGCAGGGATGGGCCCGGTGCCGTTCGAGAACAGCGCCACCAGCAGCATGACCACGAGCGCGCCGTAGAGCAGGACGTCGACCGGCCCGCGGCTATCGCCCTTCGTCAGCGGCACCCGGTCGGGCCACGGCGGGAGCCGGATGGTTCCGGGTCGCAGCCAATAGATGATCGACCCCATCGGCGGGAAGAACCGGTTGTTGAGCGGGCCGAAGCCGCAGCCGAACCCGACGACCTCGAAGAGCATCGTGTACAGCACGACCTTCTCGAACACGATCGGTTCCGACCACCACTTCGAGATATTGCCGAAGCCGTCAATCCCTTTGGTGGCCAGGGCGAACAGCGCGGCCACGAAGATGTAGAGCAGAATCTTGACCACGTAGAACAGGTGCAGGGCGATGGGCGTGCCGAACCCCGCCTCGGCCCAGTGCTTGGCCATCGGCTTGATCTTCTCGGCGCGCGTTCCCCTGCTCCACGTCTCGAAATCGATGACGGGTACTTCCTGCTTCAGAAATCCCATGCGGGCAAGACTAGAACGTGTTCTAGCCCGGCGGAATCACTTTCCCCGCCGAGCAGACGCAAACGTTCCGCGACACGCGGCTTTTCGGGGACGCTTGCGTCTGCTCGCGATGAGGAGGCTGGCTAGGTCTTGACGGGCGGGCGGTAGAAGATCGCCAGCTGCCCGATCCCGCCGGCCAGGCCGAGGACCACCGCGATCAGAAAGCCCGGCCAGCCGTGCAGCAGGTCGTACACGCTGGTGTTGCGCAGCAGCGCGTAGTCCAGGCTGAGCTTGCCCGCGCCCAGTGCGGCCACCGCGACCGCCGCCGCGGCCAGCACCAGGTTGTACTCCCAGCCCTCCTTGACGATGAAGAACCCGTTGTGCCGGTGCACCGTCCACGCCGCGACCAGCATCAGCGCCACGAACCCGGCCGCGGTGACGGGCGTCAGCAGGCCGACCGCCAGGCCGAGGCCTGCCGAGAGCTCAGTGGTGGCGGCCACCCGGGCATGGAAAACCCCGGGCTTCATGCCGATGCTCTCGAACCAGCCCGCGGTGCCCTTGATGCGGCCACCGCCGAAGAACTTGTTGTAGCCGTGGGCGGCCATGGTCAGGCCCAGCACCAGTCGCAGGATCAGCAGTCCGACATTGGCGTAATCGGGGTAGGCAGTCACGGGACAAACCTAAAGCATCACGCCGCCCGGCGTTACACATCAGCGGCCAATCGCAACGCGCAACCGGTCAACGTAGTCGTCGACGTCGACGTTGACCGGGTCGGCGTGCACGCTGATCGTGACGGTGTCACCAAGTCCGTGCACACCATGGGTCAGGCTCATCATCGGCGACAGCGACGAGAACCCGGCGGCGAGCAAGACCGCGAATCCGCCGAACGACAGATCGGCCGGCCCGCGGTTCACGCTCGACACCACGGTGTTGCCGGTGACCGTCTCGGAGCGCACCTCCGGATCGAATTGCCGCACCCCCCACCGCAACAGCGCCGCGGGTGCGGCGGCAGACGCGGCGGCCGACGTCCGCATCGCGGGGTGCTGGCCGCGGCGGCGCTGGGCGGCCAGCTCGGCGCCGATCAGCTCAGCCCGCCGGGCGCGGCCCACCTCAGGATGCAACCCGATGCCGACATTGCGGAAGTTGTTGTGGGCACCGGGATCCTGCTGTCCAGCCATCGTGACTTCGGCGCCAAGCGCTGACGTGTCCTCGCCACGCCCGCCGAGATAGCCCGCGAGCGCCTCGGAGATCGCGACCAGCACTCCGATCGTCACGGTGGGATTCGCAAGCTGATCGCGGCGCAGCGCCAGCGTCCGCACCACCGGCGTCGCGCGGGGCCGCTGGTTGATGCTGAGCACCGGGCACCCCGGGGCGGGCGGCGGCACCAGCCCCGCCTTGGTATCGCGCACCAGCTTGCGATGCGCCCGGGCGGCGGCCACTCCGCGGGCCGGCAGGAACCCACGCCGGCCCGCAACGGGCACCGGCACAGGCTCTTGACGGCCCAGCAGCGCCCCGGCCAGTGCGGTCCCCCGGCCACCGTCTGCGAAGGCATGGCCCATCTGCACCACCACCACCGAGCCCACCCCGGGGCAGCCGGGAACCCCCATCACCCGCGGGAAAACGTGTGCACGCCAAGCTGTTCGGCGAAGATCGAGCGGATCGTGGCGAAATCGGGCCGCGGCGTCCAAGCAGCCCTGCCAGTCCACGCCCCCGGCCCGGTGCAGGACGAACTGATCGGCGCTGACCACACCGTGGCGCCATCGCGGGTATCGCCACGCACCCGCCTCGACCACCTGCAGGCGGAGCTCGTCACACGCCTGCGCCCGCCGCCGCAACTCCTCGACAGCGGTCTCGCGGGGTATCCGGCGAGCCGTCGAAGGCGTACAGCACCAACTGATCGCTTGGAATCGCGGCAGACATCCAGAACATCTGCGCATCAGCCGCGGTCATGGCTCTGGTTGCGGGCATGGACGTCATTGTCCACCGATAGGGTGGATGCCGTGCTGCCACCACCTGCTTCGAACCGCACTGCTCTGGTCACGGGCGCCTCGTCGGGCATCGGCGCCGAGTTCGCCCGCGATCTCGTCGGCCGTGGCCACCATGTGGTGCTGGTGGCCCGCCGCGCCGAGAAGCTGGCCGAGTTGGCCGGGGAGCTCGGCGACGCGGCTTCTGTTGTGCCCGCTGATCTTTCGCGTCGTGAAGACCGCGCGGCGCTGCCCGATCGGGTGGCCGCGCTCGGCCGCGAGGTCGACATCCTGGTCAACAACGCCGGCCTGACGACGGTGGGTCCGGTGGCCGCCGCCGATCCGGCCGCCGAACTGAACGCCGTCGAGGTCGACGTGGCCGCGGTGGTCGACCTGTGCACCCGGTTCGTCCCGGCGATGGTCAACCGGCGAAGCGGAGCCGTGCTCAACGTCGCGTCGGTGGCCGCCTTCGGCCCGCTTCCCGGCCAGGCCGTCTACGGTGCCGCCAAGTCCTTCGTGTTGTCCTACACCTACGCGCTGCGCGAGGAACTCAAGGGCACCGGGGTCACCGCCTCGGCGCTGTGCCCGGGCCCGGTGCACACCGGCTTCGGCGAGGCGGCCGGGATCTCCGCCGCGGACGCCGAGGCCGCGCTGCCCAAGGCGCTGTGGGTGGCCGCGGCGGACGTGGCCCGTGCCGGCCTCGACGGGCTGGCGGCCGGCAGGGCCGTCGTCGTCCCCGGGCGGCTCAACCGCGTCTCGAGCGCGGCCTACCACCTGGTGCCGCGTGGTGTGCTGCTGCCGCTGCTGGCCCACGGCCATCCCGGTCTCAAGAAGAAGTAGGACCCAGAAAGTCCAGGATTCGCCTGGCGACCGCGTCCGGCTGCTCGAGCTGCAGGAAATGTCCGGCGTTCTCGACGATCGCCACATCGCTGCCGTCCGGCAGGGCATCGCGAACCCAGGGCGTGAATTCCGGTGTCATGCAACCATCGTCGTTGCCGTGCAGGTACAGGGTGGGCAGCCGCGGCGACTCGGTCCACCAGCGGTGCAACTCGGCGTAGCGCGCGGGCGGCTTGGTGTTGCGGATCGTCGCGCGATATGGGCCGAGCGCGGCTCGCCAGTACTGCGGAGCGCCGATCGCGGCATCGACGTGGCGCAGGTCCTCGGCGGCGTTGTACCCCGGCGACCACCGCCGCCACAGCAGCGGGACGATCCACGAACCGGACCGCTCGGGCAGCATCGGCAGCTGGAAGTAACTGATGTACCAGCTGCGCACCAGTTGAGCCGGCAGCAGCCGCAACAGCTTGCCGCGGTTGGGCACCGATCCGTGTTGGGGGCGCAGCGCGGCCGACGGCGGCACCGACATGACGACCGCCTTGACGAACGGGCTCTCCGGCATGGCCGCCAGCCCGGTTGCCACGATGGCGCCCCAGTCATGGCCGATCACCACGTCGCGGTCGGTGGGGCCACACGCCTCGCGGACCTGCAGCGCGTCGTGCATCAACGCCCCGATGTGGTAGCTGCCGTCGGACGGGATGGACGACGGGACGTAGCCGCGCATGAACGGCGCGATCACCCGATAGCCGGCCGCCACCAGATGCGGAGCCAGTTTTCGGAACCCGTAGGCGGTATCGGGAAAACCGTGCAGGCACAACGCAATCGGGCCCTCCTCGGGCCCCCAGCTCAGCGCCCGCAGCTGTACAGCCGGGGCGGCGACGTCGATCCAGCGCGGCGCGGGCATCGGCGCTAGATCGGGTCGAAGGCCGAGATCAGCCAGCGCCCGTCGACCTTGTCGAGGGTGACCCGCACGCTCGAGGTGGTGTTGGTCGGCGCGTCGGTGCCCACCGTGACGGTCTGGTCGACGAACAGCAGCACGACCGCCTGGTCGGCCTTGGCCGACACGGGCGCCGCCGCGGGCACGGTGGCCAGCGCCGCGATCTTCTTCTCCTTGGCACCCGGGATGACGACGGTGTTGACCAGCTGGGTGTAGGCGTCGAGGAAGCTTCCGGTCAGCCGGTCGCGGGCGGCGCCGAGGTCCTTCTCGACGGTGTCGGGCTTGTAGCTGAGCAGGGCGACCGTGGAGTCCTTGGCGGCTTCCAACGCCTCGGTGCGCGCGGTGTCGGCGTCACGCCGCGACGAGTCCTCCCACTTGAGGAAACCCGCCGCAGCACCGAGCAGCATCGCGATCACGGGCAGGATGATGAACGCGGTCAGGCGAGCCCAGCTGAAGCCGTCCTTCGGCGCGGGCTTCCCGGCGGCGATCTCCGGGTCGGAGTCGCTGTCCTCGACGGTGATCGCGGTCTCGACCTCGGGGAGGTCGGGCTTGTCGTCGGATGTGGTCACGGTACGAACTCCACTTTCGATACCTTTGCCTGGTCGGCGCCGGTCTTCTTGACGGTCAGTCGCATCCGCCAGTTGCGCGGCGGCTGGTTCTGCATGCCGGCGTTCTCCGTCTTGACGGTCACGGCGACCAGGACGTTGCCCTCGTTGCCGTTCACCGACTCCAGGCCGGCCTCGTTGACCGTGCCGACCGACTTGGACTTGGCCTGCTTGACCACGTCGACGAAGGGCTGCGACCGCTTGGCGAAGTCGTCGTAGAAGGCGTCGGTGGCCGAGTCGAGGATGCGCTGCACGTCGGCGTCGGCGTGCTCGAAGTCGATGGTGGTCAGATTGATGGCGCCCTGGCGGCCGACGCTGACCAGCAACTCGCGCAACTGCTCGGCCTCGCGCGCCTGGTAGGCCCGGTAGCCCAGCCACCCGGTCAGTCCCGCCAGTGCCACCACCACGGCCAGCCCGACGGCGATCGCGAGCTTGACGTGCGACCACGGCTGCTTGGTCGCGGGCTCCACCGTCTCCGCCACCTCCGTCGTCTCCTCGGTGGCCTCGGCCTCGACGTCGGCGTCGGTGACCGCGACGGCGTCCTCGGGCACATCAGCCTCGTCGGCCATGCTCGCTCCTCCTCGGCGCTCCGGGCAGGTTGCCCGCGCTCGGGCGAAAGGCTACCGGTAGCGCCTGGGAGCAGCGTCAGCGGTTCGCCGCCGCCTCCAGATCGGCGATGACGATCTTGCGCATCCCCAGCATCGCCTTGGTCGCCGCGACGGCACGGCCCTGGTCGGCATCGCCGGTCAGCTCGAGCAACCGGGTGGGAACCACCTGCCAGCTCACCCCGAAGCGGTCTTTGAGCCAACCACACTGGGCCTCCTGACCACCGTCGACCAGCGCGTTCCAGTAGTAGTCCACCTCGTCCTGGTCGCGGCATTCGATCGTGAACGACACCGCCTCGTTGAACGAGAACACCGGGCCCCCGTTGATACCGACGAACCGCGCCCCGTCGAGCACGAACCCCGCCGACAGCACCTCACCGGGTGTGCCCGGGCCGGCGTCGGTGTAGCGGTTGACGTATTCGATCGACGAGTTCGGGAAGATCGAGGTGTAGAACGCCATCGCATCCTCGAGGTCGTTGTCGAACCACAGCGACGGGGTGATGGTGGGCATCTGCGGCAGCTCCTCTCAATGGTGTCGTCAGGGCAGACCGCCAGGGGTGGCGAAACTCATCGCACGCCGCTGGGTAACGTGCTTTCCAGGTTGGTTCGAGAGGATGCCTGTGAGCAGCACGAAGAGCGGTCCGCAGACCGTCGAGTTCCGCGGCGACAAGAACCTGACGCTGGTCGGCGACGAGTGGAACCGCGGTGCGACCTCCGCGGCGGGGCACCCGACGATCCTGATGCTGCACGGCGGCGGTCAGAACCGGTTCTCCTGGAAGAACACCGGCCAGGTGCTCGCCGATCAGGGCTTTCACGTGATCGCGCTCGACGCCCGCGGCCACGGCGACAGTGACCGGGCACCGAACGCCGAGTACACCGTGGACGCGCTGTCCGGAGACGTCTTGGCCGTGCTCGACCAGATCGGCCGTCCGGTGGTGTTGATCGGGGCCAGCATGGGCGGGCTGACCAGCATTCTGGTCGCTCACCTGGCCGGGCCGGAGAAGATCACCAAACTGGTTCTCGTCGACGTGGTGCCGCGAGTCGAGCAGAAGGGCGCGTCCCGCATCCACGACTTCATGGTCAGCCACGTGCACGGCTTCGAGACCCTCGAGCACGCCGCCGATGCCATCTCCGAATACCTGCCGCATCGCAAGCGCCCGAAAAACCTCGACGGACTCAAGAAGAATCTGCGCCATCGCGACGGTCGCTGGTTCTGGCATTGGGACCCGGCGTTCCTGCAGCCGATCAACGACGATCCGTTCGTCCGCGCCGAGGAACTGGAGCAGGCGGCGGTCGACCTGACCATCCCGATCCTGCTGATTCGCGGCAAACTGTCCGACGTCGTGAGTCCCGAAGGGGTGCAGGACTTTCTGGCCAAGGTGCCGGCCGCCGAGTTCGTCGAGCTCTCCGACGCCGGACACACCGCCGCCGGTGACGACAACGACGCATTCAGCGCCGCCGTCGTCTCGTTCGTCACCCGCTGACGTCGAGGCGTATTTGCCCGCTTCAGCCTGAACGGGTCCGGACAGAGATGCGGTATGCCGCGCACTGCCGTACTGTGTTTGCTAGCGGGTCGGGGACGTCGGAATATTTCGCCGGGAGGACCCATGACGTCCAACATTGAATTAACCATGCCGCGGCGGCCCGGTCGGCCCGCCGGTGGCGACGCGGAGGCCACTCGCCGACGCATTCTCGAGGCCGGCCTGGATATCTTCGCCGACGTGGGCTTCGAGGCCACCACCTTCATGGCCATCGGCATTCGCGCCGGCGTGACCCGTCCGGCCGTCAATCACTACTTCCCCAGTAAGACGACCCTTTATCGCACCGTGCTGGGTATGGTCACCGCGCGCGTCGCCAATGCCGCCGATACGGCCTCACGGGCGCCGACACTGACCGAGCAGCTGCTGGGATTCATCCGCGAGGTGATCGTCGATGCAGAGCCGTCCACAGCGCGGTTCCTTCTGCAGTCAGCGCTGGATCTCTCCCGTCAGCCCGAACTGGCCGTCAGCGCCGAACACCACCCCGACGTGGTGGTTGACCAGTTCCTTCGCAGCGCTGTCGGCCAAGCGGTCAGCCGCGGCGAGTTGCAGGCCGATGCCGACACGGCAGCGCTCGCCGAGATGTTCACCGCCGTCTTCTGGGGCGCCGCGCTGCCCCTCGGCCGCGCCGATGCCGACGCCGGCCGCGTGATGGGCCAGTTGCGCGGGCTGTTCGACGGCAGTCTCTTCAACCGCTGACGTCGCCTCCAGCCACAGCGCGCTGGCCTCGATGCTGGACTCGTCGAGGGTGTAGTCCATCGGGGCGTTGACGGTCTAGGTCACCGGGGTGACCAGTCGCCTGTTGGTCAGCCACTCGTCGACGTTGCGTAACGCCAACTGCGCCATCGCAGTTCGGGCGCGCGCGGTGTTACTGCCCACGTGCGGCAACAACACCACGTTGTCCAGCTCGCGCAGCGCGGCAGGCACCTGCGGCTCGTGGGCGAAGACGTCGAGTCCCGCGCCGGCCAATCCCCCGCTGCGGAGCAGGTCGACAAGGGCGTCCTCGTCGACGACGCTGCCGCGGGCGATGTTGATCAGATAACCCTGCGGCCCAAGTGCTTCCAGGACGCGACGGTCCACCAGTTGCCTGGTGTCCGGGCCGCCGGCGGTGGCGGCCACCAGGACGTCGACCGATCCGGCGAGCTCTACCGCGGAACCTGCGTAGCGGTACGGGCTGCCGGGGATCTCGCGGCGATTGTGATAGGCCACGGCACAGTCGAAGCCGAGCAGCCGGGTCGCGATCGCCGCTCCGATGCGGCCGAGTCCCAGAATTCCGACCCGGCTGCCGGACAGGTCGCGGGTGTAAGGCAGCGGACCTTCGGCCGGCCACCGGCCGGCGCGCACGTAGCGGTCGGCGGCGCTGAACCCCCGCATGGTGTCGAGGATCAGGCCCAGCGCGGTGTCGGCTACGGTGTCGGTCAGCACATCCGGGGTGTTGCTGACCGCGATCCCCCGCGTGCGCGCCGCGTCCAGGTCGATGGCGTCCACACCGGCCCCGAAGTTCGCGATGGCCTCGAGGTTCGGCAACTGCGCCATCAGCTCGGAGTCCACACCGGGGCGCCCGCAGGACAGGATGACGGTCACGTCAGCGGCATGCCGGTCCAGGAACGCGGCGCGCTGCGGCCCGGTTGGCAAGTGAAGCAGCGTCTTCCGCTGCTCGAGTTCTTTTGCCAGGGACGGTTCGGGGTTGCCGACGACCAGGACTGCCATGATGCCAGTCTTCTACATCCGCGACTCAGTCGCGGGGGCGGACCAGCGCGGCGAGCTCATCGCGGTCGGTGATGTTGAGCTTGGCGAACATCCGGTACAGATGACCCTCGACAGTGCGGCTGGACACCACCAGCCGTCCGGCGATGTCGCGGTTGGTCAGCCCGCGCGCGACGAGGTTGGCGATCTCCCACTCCCGGGCGCTCAGCGGCAGGGGGTGCGAGGTGACGTTCAACGCCGGCGTCTTCAGGCCACCGCACAGCCTGGCCAGGCGATCGGCCGCTGCGGCGGCCTCCAGCGCGTTGCGGCGCTTACCGACCGCATCGAACATCGCCGACGCCTGCGCGGCCGCGTCGGCCGCCGAAAGCAGCGCGCCGACGCGTTCGAACCCCTGGGAGGCCGAATAAACCTGGGCCGCATCGTTGTTCAGCAGGCCCGCGGCGTGAGCGGCATCGGCGTCGGCCAGCGGACCGCCGATTGCAGTGGCGACATCGATCAGCCGTTGCAGAAATGAGCGATCACCGAAGCGTGCGGCGGCGTGCAGCGCCAGCAGCTCGATGGTCCGCTGACCCGACTCGGCGGCCAGGTCCGCGGCGCGCACGGCGGTGGCGATCGCGCCGGTGAGGTGGCCCTCGGCTGCGATCAGCCAGGCCTCGGCGACCAGTACCGGAGGTTCGAACATCGTCGCGCCGCGGCTGACCGCCGCCCGCAACTCGGCGATCAGCGGCTTCGCCGCCTCGTCGTTGCCCAGTCCGCTGTAGCACTGCGCCAGCAGCAGCCGAGCCGGGATGTTCCACGCTGCGGCCGACTCGTCGCTCAGTGCGGCCAGCGTCTCCTCGAGCCTGACGACGGCGGCGCGCAGCTGCCCGCGGCCGAACTCGACGGTGGCGGCGACGAGGTTGGCCATCGCGCGGGCGCGATACTGGCTCGGCGAGGTGATCCGCACGATGTCGCCGGAGCGGGCCTGGGCGGCCTCGAAGTCGCCGCCCAGCGTCAGCGCACGAACTTCGGCCAGCGTCAACAAGAACCGCAGCAGGCCGTCGATCTTGTGGGCCACCTGGTGGCCGCGGATGGCCAGCCGGGCCGCGTCGTCCCGACGGCCTTCCAGTCCCGCGGCCATGGTCCCGCCGAACACCGCCCACCCGACAGCGATGGGCGGGGCCGCCGGATCGGCGATCACCCGCTCGGCGAGTTCGGTCGCTTCGGTCAACCGGCTCGCAAGTACGGCCAGCGCGGAAGTGAGTCCGTCGACCACCAGCCGCGCCGCCGGGTGGGTGATGCGCTGTTGCAGCATGGCCAGGATCTCTCCGGCGGCCTGCGCGTCGCCGATGGACCACTGCAGGGTGGCGATGCGGGCGATTCCCCACCGCGCGAGTTCGAACTCGTTGAGGGTGTCCGGGTCGAAGGCGCCGAGAATCGCCTCGGACTCGGCCTCCCTGCCCTGCCACAGAAGCGATCTCGCGAGCAGCTCACTGGCCAGCAGGCCACCACCTCGGCGCACCGCGGCGCGCGACAGCTGCTCGGCCAAAGCGATGTTCGTCAGCGCGATCGCATCCTCGGCGGCACGCATGAGGAAGTCGGGGTCGACCGGCTCGTCGGCCTTCATGGCCAGTTCGGCGCGGCGCAGTCGTTCGGCCGGGGTGCTCGGTGGGTGAGTCTTCATCGCGCTCAGCAGTTCCGAACGCAGGCGCAGAGTGGCGACATGTCCGAGGCCGTTGCGGATGACGTCCCCGATCAGCGCGTGGGTGAAGTGGATCTCTGCGGCGCCCGCTTGGTCGGCGATGCGAATCAAGCCGCGCCGCTCGATGTGCTCGAGGGTATCGGTGGCGACCAGTTCGGACATGATCGCCAACCGCAGCGGTTCTGCGAGTGCCAGCAGTTGCAGTGCGCGTTTCTCGTCGGCGGGCAGGCGGTCGAGACGGCTGCTGAGCAGCGGAGCCAGTGTTGAGGAGACGCCGACCTGCCCGCGCAGTTGCCAGACGTCGTTCACCCGGCGAAGGGCGCCGGCCTCCAGCGCGCCCTCGACGAGGTGGCGCACGAACAGCGCGTTGCCGCCCGAGGCCTCCCAGATGAGGTCCGCCGACAGCTGCTCCAGGCGGCCGTGTAGCGCGGTCTCGATGAGGGTGACCGCCTGGGCTTTGGTGAACGGAGTGACGTCGAGGCGAGTGAGGTAGGCGTCCTTCCACAGCGCGGTGATGGTCTCCGGCATGGGTTCACCAGTGCGCGCGGTGGCCACGATGCGCACCGACCCGTCGACCGCGAGCTGATGCAGCAAGGTCGCCGACAGGTGGTCGACGAGGTGTACGTCGTCGACTCCGATCACGGCGAACTTTTCCCGGCGGACGGTGTCGAATGCGTTGGCCAGCATGGCGATTGGGTCTTTGGTGGTGGGTGCGCTGAGCAGATGGGCGAAGAGGCCCAGTGGGACCTCACGGGCCGACTCGGTGCCGGCCACCCAGTGCGCGTGAGCGCGGAAGGACTTGGTGGCACACCGGGCCAGAGTGGTCTTGCCCACTCCAGCATCGCCGAGCAACAGCACTCCGCAGCCCTGGGCGCGAGCGGCCAGGGCTGTGTGGATCGCGGCGACTTCGCTTTCGCGAGCCACTACGGGCCAACTCAGCACCCCCACATCGGGAGTCTAAGAGGTGCGGACTCAAACGGCGGCGTATTCATCTACCGTTTGCCTTCATCTACCGTTTACCGACCCGGACCGGAACCGGCCCGGCCGCCACCGTGGTGAAGGGCACGGCCACCGGGAATTCGTCTGACAGCGAGGTGATCTGGCAGCGACCGATGATCGTGGCGAGCGCGAGCGTGGCCTCCAGCATGGCGAAGTGATCGCCGATGCAGGACCGCGGTCCGGCGCCGAACGGCAGGTACTGCCAGCGGTCGAGCTGCTTTCTGTTCTCCGGGGTGAACCGGCCGGGATCGAAGGTCAGCGGATTCGACCACAGCGCCGGGTCCCGCTGGACTGCCCAGATTCCGTAGATCAGGATCGATCCGGCCTCGACCCGGTATCCGTCGACTTCGATGTCACACTTCGCCTCGCGTGAAAGGGCCGCACCGGGCGGGCAGAGCCGCAGCGCCTCGTGCAGCACCTGCGCGGTGTAGGTCAGCTCGGGGATGTCGTCGGGTGTCGGCGTGCGGTGCCCCAACGCCTCGACCTCGGCGCGCACCCGATCCTGCAGGTGACGACGTCGGCCGAGCTGCCACAGGCTGTAGGCCAATGTGGTGGCGGTGGTGTCGTGGCCGGCCCCGATGAACACGATGAGCTCGTCACAGATCACGTCGTCGGGCAGCGGGCGGCCGGTCTCGCGGTCGGTGGCGGCCATCAGTGCTCGCACCAACGGGGCATCGCGGTCCGGATCGCGGCGGCACTCGGCGAGGATGTCGCGGGCCAGGTCGTGCATCGTCCGGCTCGCCTTGCGGGCGCGCCGCCGGGCCGGGGTGGGCAGCCAGCTCGGGGCCTTGACCGGCCGCATGGCCCGGTCGGCGGCATAGGTCAACGCGGTCTGCAGCGGTTCGGCGATCGCGTCGCTGCGCTCGTCGAGGTCCAGGCCCAGCACCGACCGCCCCAGAGCGCGCAGTGTCAGCAGACGGCACTGCGCGTCCAGGTCGATCTGGCCGTCGTCGGCCCAGCTGTCACAGATCGCCTCCGCGGCCTGGGACATGTGGCCACCGAATTCCCGGACGTGCTGCTTGGTGAACACGTGCTGCACATTGCGCCGCCGCGGCAGCCATTCGTCATGCGGCAACGTGAACAGGTTGTCGCCCAACACGTTCCGGAGTTCCCGGTGCATCGCGGTTTTGTCGACGTAGGCGTCGGTGCGCCCGGCCATGTCGTGGCCCCCGCGCGGGGAGGTCACCACCACGATCGGCGGCATCAACGATTTCGGCCCGAGCACCAGTCGGGTGACCGGCCCGCCGGCGTCGCGCAGTCTCTCGACGCCGGTGTGATAGGTCCGCAACGCCCGCAACTTCTCCCGCAGAGGCAGCGGGTTCTCCGGTGCCAGTGGCAGTGTCTGTACGTCGACGGCGTCCTGGGTGGCGACCACGGCGGCTCCCTCCGCTCAACGGTGCAAACCCCTCGCAGCACCGTTGAGTCGAGACTGCGCCCCGATGACCCGCCGCCATAGAGTGATGCACTACTTCATTTGACGACGGCTGACACTGAAGTGCTCGAAGACTCAGACCAGCAGCGGCACGCCGGGGATGCGCTCATCGGTGAGGATCTCGAACATGGCCCGCCGGGACGCCGTCAACTCCGTATCCGTCTCGCCGCCGGACAGGGTGATCCGGCAGTCGGCAAGCGCGGAGTTGTAGCAGTACTTGGTGCCGCCGTCGGTGTCGGTGTACGTCAGTCCGATCACGTCAGTCGGCTCGGCCCGGATCTCGCCGCGCATCTGGACCCCGTCGACCCGGCCGCCGAACGACCACTTGAACGGCCGGTATTCGCCGTGGGTGTGCCGCGCTGACAGGACCGACCGCACGGCGATCTCCCGGCCGTGGTGGCGCAGGACGAACAAGGTGGCCGCGGGCAGCCGCAGCGGCCCGAGCGCGGCGTGCGCGGTGACGATCTCCAGGCTCGACGACATGTTGCCGTCGAAACCGCACACCTGCCCGAAGGCGTACGCCGGGGTGTGCTTTCGGCCCCAGTTGTGGTTGACGCTGCCGGTCCAGCCGTCGAGCGTGACGGTGTCCCCGAGTGCCACGGTGCCGTCGAAGCGCGCCAGCGGATGACGCACCTGAGTCTTCGCCGTCGGGAACTTCGCCCGGTAGGCGCGCTCGGTGAGCAGCTTGACCGCGGGCTGCTCCCCCGGCGCGATCGTCAGGTCCCAGTGGACGTCGCCGAGCGTTCCGCGCGCCGAGTGGTCGTCGATCGCGGTGTCGGCGATGCGCGCCGACCAGGTATCGGTGCGGTAGTCCGCCGCCGCGATCGGATGCGGCTGCTTGAGCGCGCGATTGCCGCCCCCGTCGGGGTCGAAGACCATGACCCACACGTCGGCCACCGGCTCACCGGGCTGCGGGTAGAGCCTCGTCCAGCGCAGCCACACCGCCCGGGCGCGGTCGGGATGGTTGGCGCGGATGAACCTGCTCTCGTAGTACGGGGGCATCATTTGTTCAGGATTCCCGACGAGAGGGCGGCAGACAGGTGGGTTGGACGATCGCGGTGTGCGTGCTGGCCGGCGTCGCCATCGCCGAGGCCGTCGCGCTTGCGGTGCTGTGGTCGCGGCTGCAGGCAAGCCGGCAGGAGGCCGATGAGCTGCGCGGCCGCCTCGACACCCGCAACCTGTTGTGGACCGGCGGCCGGGAGGCGGTCAAGACGGTGTGGCAGACCGCCAACCTGGTCCGGACCCAGGGATTCGGCGGCGCGGTTCGGTCCTCGATCGAGGAGCTCGCCGACTGGGCCGACGTGGAGCGACCCGACCTGGCCAAGCTGGCGCCCGACGGCAACGTGGTGATCATGTTCTCCGACATCGAGGAGTCCACCGCGCTGAACGAACGCATCGGCGACCGCTCGTTCGTCAAGGTGATCGAGGCCCACGACCGGCAGGTCCGGCGGCTGGTCCGGATCCACGGCGGGCACGTGGTCAAGAGCCAGGGCGACGGGTTCATGGTGGCTTTCGCCGACCCGGCCGGCGCGGTGCGGTGCGCGGTGGCGATGCAGCGGGCGCTCGAGAAGGATGCCAAGCGGTTGCGGCACAACAGCATTCGGGTTCGGATCGGCATACACATGGGCAAGTCGGTGCGCCGCGGCGACGACTTGTTCGGCCGCAACGTGGCGATGGCGGCCCGCGTCGCCGGCCAGGCCGACGGCGGCGAGATCCTGGTCAGTGCACCGGTGCGGGACGCCGTCGCGGACGAGCAGAATTTCGACCGGGGCCGCGACGCCGAACTCAAGGGCTTCGCAGGCAGCCACACCCTCTACGCCGTGGTGGCCTAGTCGCGCTCGTCCGATCGCGACGCCGCCTCGGCGTCGGCGAGGCGCTGATGCAGCCGGGCCCGGATCTCGTCGGGGGTGTAGGCCTTGCGGCGTCGCTGGTCGCGCGCGACCAGCACACCACCGGCGACGACGCCCGCCGCGCCGGCCAGGCCGATCCACTTCCAGATGTTGCGCATGGCGATCACATTAAGCTGCGCTGGTGATCGAGCACACCGTGTCGCTGACGCAGGCGCTGAACGAGACGCGCACCGGAGATGTCTGGCTGTTCCGCGGAGGGTCCGGTCCGGACCGCGCGATCCAGGCCCTGACCAACGCCCCGATCAACCACGTCGGGATGACGGTGGCCATCGACGACCTGCCGCCGCTGATGTGGCATGCCGAGCTCGGCCAGAAGCTGACCGACATGTGGACCGGCACCAACCACCGCGGTGTCCAGCTCAACGATGCCCGTGAGGCCGTCGAACAGTGGCTGTTCCACTACGACCAGCGCTGCTGGTTTCGTCAGCTGACCCCGGAGGCCACCCGCGAGCAGGAAGACCGGCTGCTCAAGGTCATCGCCCGCATGAACGGCACCCCGTTTCCGTCGACGGCACGGCTCACCGGCCGGTGGATCCGCGGCCAGATCCCGACGGTCAGCGACTGGACCCGCGGAATCCCGTTCCTGCACAAGAAGGTTCGCGAGTCCGCCGAACGCCGTAAGGCCGTCAAGCGGGAGGGTGGACTGGAGACCGCTTACTGCGCCGAGACGGTCGCCATCACCTACGAGGAGATGGGCCTGCTGCGAACCGAGAAGAACGAGAACTGGTTCGACCCGGGCCGGTTCTGGAGCGGCGACACACTGCCGCTGATCGACGGTTACCGGCTGGGCGACGAGATCGAGGTCGTCGCCGGCTGATTCAGAAGCCGATGCCCCCTTCGACGCCTACCGGCGCCTGGCCGCGGGGACACGACAGGTCGACGTAGACCGTCGTGGCGGACGAGGGATTCGGAGCCGAGCTGTCGGGATTGTGCACGGCCACCACCCGACACGTCGCCAACGGCGCATTGGTGTTGCCGTCGACCCAGTTGATGGCGACGATGTAGCCCTGGTTCTGCAGATTGTCGATGGTGGCCTGCGCCGAATCGGCGGCCGCGCTCGGCGCGAACGCGATCAGCATTGCGCCCGCCCCGAACACGCACGCCGGCAACGACCCAACTCGCGTCACCCGACGCCCCAGACTGCCAGCATCTTGCCCTTGGGATCACGCAAGCCGACGGCGGTGATCGCCTTTCCGGCCGGGACGTCGAAGGCGACGTGGCCATCGGTCTTCTGGCCGGCAGGCAGCTCGCCGGAGGTGATGCCCGGATTGACCGCGCCGACGGCCGGGGCGATCGTCGAGCCGTCGGCGGCGCGGGCCACGAAGTAGAAACCGTTGTACGTCGTCGTGCCGGTTTGGGCGGCGATCGTGACGTCGACGGCGTACATCGACCCCTTCGCCGGAATGATCTGGGCGTCGGGCGGGACAGGCCGAAGGTTGCCGACGGTGTAGGCCGCCGTCGCGCCGGCGGACGTGACAGTGAGCGTCGACCCCATCGGCGCGGCCTGCTGGACCGGCGCTGTGGTCGAGGTGTCCGCGACGCTGGCGGCCGGACTCTCGGTGGCGGTGTTCTTCGGCCCAGCGCATCCGGCGCACAGCACAACTGCCACAGCCACCATGATCGCCAATGCCGTCCTCACACCATGCATGGGCGAATCGTAGCCAGGCAAACTACTTTTGGAGCGTGAACTGACCGAGGTTGGTGTATCCCTCGCGGAACAGGCGCACGCAGCCGTTGAGGTATTTGTCGTAGCGGTCGTAGACCTCTTGGGACTGCGCCGCGATGGCTTCCTCCCGGTGGTCCTCGAGCGCTTTCGCCCACCCCTGCAGCGTCTTGACGTAGTGCGGCCCGATCATCTGGGTACGAGCCACGGTGAAGCCGGCGTTCGTCGCCTTCTCCTGAATCATCTCCACCGACGGCAATCGGCCGCCGGGGAAGATCTCGGTCATGATGAACTTGGCGAACCGGGCCAGCTCGAAGGTCATCGGCAGGCCCAACTCCACGCCACGCCGCATGTCGAATCCGGTGATGGTGTGCAACAGCATCGACCCGTCCGGCGGCAGCGAGTCGTAGGCCATGTCGAAGAACGCGTCATACCGGTCATGGCCGAAGTGCTCGAAGGCGCCGATCGAGACGATCCGGTCGACCTTCTCGTCGAACTCCTCCCAGCCCTGCAACCGGACCTCGACGTTGCGGGTGGTGGGCACCTTCGCGAGCTTGGCGATGGCGTATTCCCGCTGGCGTTCGCTGAGGGTCAGCCCGATGACGTTGACGTCGAACTTCTCCAGCGCCCGCTGCATGCCGCCACCCCAGCCGCAACCGACGTCGAGCAGGGTCATCCCGGGCTCGAGGTTGAGCTTGCCCAGCGCGAGGTCGAACTTGGCGTTTTGCGCCTCGTCGGTGGTCATGTCGTCGCGTTCGTAGTATCCGCAGGTGTAGCCCATCGTGGGGCCGAGGAAGAGTTCGAAGAACTCGTTGGAGATGTCGTATATCGACTGCAATTCCTCGTACTTCGGCTTCAACGCACCCATATGTGTCCAATCCTCATTTTGATCAGGCGAAATGCGCCCCCATCTAGAGGACCTGAGCCCCATTCTTACGTATCCGGAAATAAAAGTCGCCCCAGCGCCACACGTGTCACAGCAGCATCACCCCTATCTCTTGCGACACACACAAACCCTGCGGGTGGGAGGGCCCGCAGGGTTTGTGCATTTCAGGGGAAGGGAATCGGGCGTCTAGGCACTCACCAGCCGCTCCGCTGCCGAGGACAATTCGATGAGCTCCTGGGCGGGGGTGATCCAGGCGCCCTTGTACGCACCGATGAGTCCGGCGCTGACGGCGAAGGACAACCCGGCCATGACGTAGTCGACGGCGTGCTCCTCGACGAGGAGTTCGACGCGGAACTGCCGGCTGGTGTGCCTGGCGATCTTCGCACCACGGTAGGTCTGGCTCGCCACCGCGTCGTGTTCGAACCGCTCCACCTCGCCGATCGTCACCGATGAGACACCCGACCGCGGCAGGGCCGCCGAGAGGCCTTCTGCGGATGGCTGCTCGACCATGATGGTGATGAGTTTCATGGGGTCCTACTTCCGTCGTGCCGCTGGTGGCTCGGGGCTGTTCCCGATGACATCGACGATGGCCCATCTGCGGTGGCTGCGGTGTCCTCCCGATGGCCCTTGCCAGGGTTGAATCCGCCGTCCCCCGATCGGAGGACACGCGAGCAGGCGCTGACGCAGCGACAGTCGGCGTAAATCTCGTGTGAACTGCGGAGAGCCGCCGCCGCTGACCAAATCACCTGTGCGCCGGCGATCATCGCGTGCCGACGAGAAAATTACCCTCGTGAAACGGACCGGCGAGCCACGGCTCTCGGCGGGCGCCCGCTGCGTGCAGTGGACGCGCTGACGTTGACCCGGTCTGCCGCCCGTTGGGAGAGTCGCCGATACCATCTAGGAGACTTCGCTGGATCGATGATGACGAACCAAGTTACATAGGGACTGACCTGTGCGCACTGGAACCCACCTGACTGTTTCCGGCGATAAGTTGGGCGCGAGCATGGTGGTCGGCGCCCTCGGGGTGGTGTTCGGCGACATCGGCACCAGCCCCATCTACACCCTCCAGACGGTCTTCGATCCCGGTGATCCGCACCCGGTGCCGATCAGCCGGGCCAATGTCTACGGCGTGGTGTCCCTGGTGTTCTGGTCGGTGATGATCATCGTCACGGTGACCTATGTGATGTTGGTGATGCGCGCCGACAACGACGGTGAGGGCGGGGTGATGGCTCTCATCACGCTGGTTCGTCGATTCGGAAGCCGCTCCCGTGCGCCGGTGATCGGTGCGCTGTCGGCGCTGGGAATCCTCGGTGCCGCTTTGTTTTTCGGTGACAGCATGATTACCCCGGCGATCTCGGTGCTGTCGGCGGTGGAAGGTCTGAAGGTGGTCAACCCGCGGTTCGCGGAATGGGTTGTGCCGCTGACGGCGATGATCATCCTGGGTCTGTTCGCGGTGCAGTGGCGCGGTACGGCGACGGTGGGCCGGTTCTTCGGCCCGGTGATGGTCGGCTGGTTCGTCTCCATCGGGGCGTGCGGGGTGTGGGGCATCACCATCCACCCGCAGATCCTCAAGGCGCTTTCGCCGACGTATGCGCTTGGCTTTATGGCCGGTCACTTCCACATCGCGTTCTTCGCCTTGGCCGCGGTCGTGCTGTCGGTCACCGGTGCCGAAGCGCTGTATGCCGACATGGGTCACTTCGGCCGCCGCTCGATCACGCTGGCGTGGGTGGTCCTGGTGCTGCCTGCCTGCGTGCTGAGTTACTTCGGTCAGGGCGCGTTGCTGTTGGGTGACCAGAGCGCGGTGAGCGCACCCTTCTTTCTGCTGACCCCCGGCTGGGCGCAGGTGCCGATGATCCTGCTCGCCACCGGCGCCACGGTGATCGCGTCACAAGCGGTGATCACCGGCGCCTACTCGGTGGCGGCGCAGGCCGCCCAGCTGGGCTACCTGCCGCGGCTGAGGGTCGCGCATACCTCGGAGTCGTCGATCGGGCAGATCTACGTTCCCTGGATCAACGGGTTGCTGATGGTGGCGGTGCTGATCCTGGTGTTCGCCTTCCGCAGTTCGGCGGCGTTGGCGTACGCCTTCGGCATGGCGGTGACCGGCACGATCACCATCACCACGCTGCTGTTCCTCTACATCGCCCGCACCCGTTGGAACGCGCCGCTGTGGGCGGTGATCGGCGGCGGCGGTGCGCTGCTGGTCGTCGACCTGATGTTCCTGGCGGCCAACATGACCAAGCTGGTGCACGGGGCGTGGCTGCCGCTGCTCATCGGCATCGTCACCTTCGCCATCCTGACGAATTGGCAGCGCGGCCAGGAGACCGTCACCCGGGCCCGCGACAAGGCGGAAGGGCCGCTGCGCGCGTTCGTCACAGACATCACCCACCGGCGTCCGCCGCTGCCGCGCATCCCGGGCACCGCGGTCTTCCTCAGTCGCAAAATTGGGACGGCGCCGTTGGCGATGCGCGCAAACGTCGAGCACAACCACGTGCTGCACCAACACGTGGTGATCATGTCGATCGACACCCCGCCGGTGCCCCGCGTCCCGGACAGCGAACGCATCTCGGTCGACCACCTCGACCATGGCGACGACGGCATCTTCCACGTCACGGCCCGGTTCGGCTACATAGAGCGGCCGAACGTGCCGTACGCGTTGCGGCTGATGGATCCGGGGCAGACCGAAGGGCCGATCGACATCGACCACGCCTCGTACTTCGTGTCCAAAGTGGACCTGGTCGCGGGCCCGGACCCGACGATGGCGCCTTGGCGCAAGCGGTTGTTCATCGCCACCTCCTACATTGCCGCCGACGCGGCGGCCCACTTCGGCCTGCCGCTCGAGCAGACGGTGATCATCGGCGCCCGGATCGAGATCTAACCGCCCGCACCGGATCAGTTCGGGCGTCGCCGGGCAGACCAACTGTGGCGTTCCGCACTAGTGATCGCGGCCATCAGGAAGCCCGTCGTAGAATCCCACGAGGTCACCTGGCAATAATCGGGAGGCGCCAAATGCCACAATCAACGCGTGCCACCGCCGCCCGTCCGCGCGCCGCGCATCGAAGTGCTTCCGAACGAATCAAAGAGGCCGAGCACGTGGCCGTCGACCTGCCCGTTGTTGGACGTCTCCACCTTCGCCCCGACCGCCTCGTGTACTACGGCGGGCTGGCCGCTCTGGCTGCATTCGGCATTCTCGAATGGCCGATCGCGGTCGTCCTCACAGTGGGCCACGCGCTGACCGAGAATCGCCACAGCCGCGTCGCGCAGGCGTTCGGCGAAGTACTCGAAGAGAGCGGATAACCGGCGGCGCACCACTCGGAATGTGCCTAAGGCTGCTCCGATGACGTAAATCAGCCCGAAGCCGCCGACGACTATCGCGACAGGATTCCCGCCAGCCCCGTGTGAAGCGCGCGTTAGGCGCCGAGGCCCGCATTCCACGACGAGCCTCGTTAGACACTGTTTACCTAGACGTGCGCATATGGACCGGCGCGTTCGTACGCGCTGCGGATCTCGTGATCGAAGAAATGAGACACCATGACAGACCTAACGCCGCCGGCCGGCGAGGCCGACGCGTCCGACCCCACACCGTCGCGGCCGGTGATTCACCTGTCCGAGCTGCTGGGGCGCCCCGTCGTTGCGAAGTCCGGTGACACCGTGGGCCGTGTCGAGGACGTCATCGTCCGGTTGGCGGCCTCCGACGATTACCCGCCGGTCACCGGCCTGGTGGTCGGGGTCGGCGGCCGGCGGGTCTATGTGTCGGCGCGCCAGATCACGGATCTGACCCAGGACCGGGTGGTGCTGGCGAAGAACAAGGTGGATCTGCGCCCATTCGAACGCCGCGACGGGGAGGTGTTGTTGCGCGCCGATCTACTCGATCACCGGCTGATCGATGTCGCAGCCGCCGAACTGGTACATGCCTACGACGTCGAACTCGACGACACCGGATCGGGCTGGGTGGTGGCCCGGCTCGACACTCGCCGCCCCGCGCGGCTTTTCGGACTGATCAAAGCCCGCGGTGGACACGCCAGCCGGGACTGGAAGGCCTTCGAGCCGCTGATCGGTCACCGCCACAGCATCCTGGCCCGCACCGGTTCGCGGATGTCGACCCTGAAACCGGCCGAGATCGCCGACCTCCTCGAGGAGGCCGACCGACGCGAAGGCGGCGAAATCCTCGACCGCGTGCACCGCAATCCGGAGCTGGAAGCCGATGTGTTCGAGGAGCTCGACCCGGACAAGGCGACCAAGATCCTCGATGACATGGGCGACGACGAGGTCGCCGGGGTGCTCGCCCGGATGCGGGCCGACGATGCCGCCGATGCGGTGGCCGACTTGCGTCAATCCCGGCGCCGCCGGATCTTGGACCTGCTGCCGGCGGGTCAGCGCACGAAGGTGATCACCCTGATGGGCTTCAACCCGTCCAGCGCCGGCGGGCTGATGAGTGTCGACTTCGCCTCGTGCCCGACCAGCGCCACCGCCGCGCAGGCTCTGTCGGTCATCGCCAACGCCCGCTCGATGCAGCCCGAGGCGCTGCTGAAGGTGCATGCTCTCAACGAGGAGGGTGAGCTCGTCGGGGTCGTCTCGGTGATCCGGCTGCTGCAATCCGATCCGCACACACCGGTGTTGGACGTGCTCGATTTCGACCCGGTCCGGGTTACTGCGGAAGCGGATCTGACCGATGTGGCGCTGCTGATGGCCGACTACAACCTGCTCGCCATCCCGGTGGTCGACGACCACGACCGGGTTCTCGGTGTCGTCACCTTCGACGACGTCCTGGAGGCCACGATCCCCGAAGACTGGCGCCGCCGCGAGCCGGCCCCCCGCCCGATCCGCGAGGTCGACGCCGCCCGCACCCAGGAGACATCCGGCCATGACTGAACCCACCATGCCGGTGGACAGCCCCGGTCCGGGACCGGAGCCGACCCCGCCCGGCGCTGTCCCGGCCCCGGCCTTCCCGGCCGCCCCGCGTCGGACCGCGGTGCTCGACAGCGCCCACCTCGGTGACATCGAGGGCGCGTTCGGCCGGGTCCGGCTCGACGACGCCGACCAGCAGAGCACGCTCAAGACGCGGCTGCTGACGATGTTGGCGATCGTCGGGCCCGGGCTGATCGTGATGGTCGGCGACAACGACGCCGGCGGGGTGTCCACCTACGGGCAGGCCGGGCAGAACTACGGCTACAGCCTGCTGTGGGTACTGCTGCTGCTGATCCCGGTGCTGATCGTCAACCAGGAGATGGTGGTGCGCCTCGGCGCGGTCACCGGGGTGGGTCACGCCCGGCTGATCAACGAACGTTTCGGCCGCGGCTGGGGCTGGTTCTCGGTCGGCGACCTGTTCCTGCTGAACTTCCTCACCATCGTCACCGAGTTCATCGGGGTGTCGCTGGTCGCCGATTATTTCGGCATCTCCAAGTACATCGTGGTGCCCACCGCCGCGGTGGCGCTGGTGGCGATCATGGCCACCGGCAGCTTCCGCCGCTGGGAGCGCGCGATGTTCGTGTTCATCGCGATCACGCTGTTGCAGATCCCGATGCTGCTGATGTCGCATCCGCAATGGGGTGCGGCGGCCCACCACTTCGTGGTGCCCAGCGTGCAGGGCGGCCTCAGCGGGGACGCGGTGCTGCTGATCATCGCGCTGGTCGGGACCACCGTCGCGCCGTGGCAGCTGTTCTTCCAGCAGTCCAACATCGTCGACAAACGGATCACACCCAGGTTCATTCCCTACGAACGCGCCGACACCGTGCTGGGCGCGTTCGTCGTGGTGGTCGGCGCGGCGGCGCTGGTGATGACCGCCGACTGGGCGGCGCGCTCCACCGGCAGCACCGGCAACTTCGTCGATGCCGGCGACGTGGCGCACCTGCTGGCACAGCACAACAGCGCGCTGGGGTCGATCTTCGCGATCGTGCTCCTGGACGCCTCGATCGTCGGCGCCGCGGCGGTGACGCTGTCCACCAGTTACGCCTTCGGCGACGTCTTCGGTCTCAAGCACTCGCTGCACCGCGGGTTCTCCGACGCCAAG
Source organism: uncultured Actinomycetota bacterium (assembly GCA_963716465.1). Taxonomy (GTDB): domain Bacteria; phylum Actinomycetota; class Actinomycetes; order Mycobacteriales; family Mycobacteriaceae; genus Mycobacterium. Next base: position 253,371 of record CAVQTS010000019.1, on the reverse strand, counting down.
CCGTTCTACGTGTCCTACACCGCAATGGTCGCCGCCGCCGCCGGGATCGTGCTGATCCCGGGTGCGCCGCTGGGTCTGATCACCACCGCCGTGCAGGCCCTGGCAGGCCTGCTGCTGCCCAGTGCGAGCGTGTTTCTGCTGCTGTTGTGCAACGATCGGGAAGTGTTGGGGCCCTGGGTGAATCGCCGCTGGCTCAACATCGTCGCGGTGGTGATCATCGGGGTGCTGTTGGTGTTGTCGGGAATCCTGATGACCGCCACCCTGTTCCCCAACTTCGATGTCGTCAAGATCGCCGAGTACATGACCGTGGCCGTGGTGGTGGCGGGGGGGACCGCCGTGCTCGGGATGTGGTGGTCGCATCGCGGCGCCGCCGCACCCGCAGCCGGGCGCACCTTCAGCGACCAGGACACGATGACATGGCGGATGCCACCGCTGGCGCTACTGGAGCCGGTGACCTGGTCGACGGGCACAAAGTTCGGCATGATCGCGCTGCGCGGCTACCTCGTGCTGGGCGCGCTACTGCTCATCGTCAAAGCCGTCGAACTCGCCCGCGGATGACACGTCGCGCCAGGCCACTCTCTGACGGGCTGCGCAGCGGCACAACCGAAACTGTGAGCTAAACCGAGATACGCCGGGTAGCTGGCGATCGACGTGTCGACCTCGTCGGGGTGCGGGCGGCCGTCTTGGCGGCGGGGCGAGGGGACTTGGTGGCGCGGGCGGCGTTGGGCGCCGGGGCTGACACGACCGCCGCCGGTTGCTGCGTGTTGCCGCTGGATCGCTGATGGAGCTGGTGCACAAGCAACGCCGTGCCGCCAACGGCCGCGAGGACCGGCCACTCCACCAAACCGGCGGCGCCGATGGCGGCGAATGTCAATACGGCCGCGGGTGTGGAATTGCTTCCGGTGCTCAGCCCGTTCTTCACCCCCGCCGCGGTTCCCTGAACGCCCCCGACGACGCCTTTGACTGCTGCACTCCCCAGCGACCCGGCTGCGGTCGTCGTCGCATCCGCAAAGCGGGTAACGACCCGGCCGGCGCCGTGAAGAATGTTCATCAGTTATCTCTATTCTCAAGTGTTCACCAGGTGGCCACGCACCGGCGACCAACGACTTTACCCGCGGCCAACCCCCGTTGAACAGGCGTAAAACATCAAGCCGACGACGAGGGGACGCCGCGGCTTTCGTCAAGGCTGGGCTGGCTTCGGCGTCGGTGTGGTGGGTGTCGCTGCGCCGCGGCGGCGGCGCTCGGTCATAATCTGCTTTGCTATGCGACAACCGCCGGGCGTCCTCCCAGAAGCCGAGGCAACGGCGCGTGCGGACACCGGGACGCAGGCGGGCAGGGCCGCGAAAGCGGCCGGCGCACTGGCTGCGGTGGCGATCCTGATCCTGACCGGCCTGGGCTGGGCCGGGGTGCACCAGGCGGTGGGCGGGATCATCACTTCGCGGGCGTTGTTCGGCGACGACGGCCCGACGCCGGTCGGCGCCGGGCAGAACATCCTGATCATGGGCCTCGACAGCCGCCTGGACCAGCACGGCAACCCGCTACCCCAGGACGTCTACGACGCCCTGCACGCCGGGGATGAAACCGTCGGCGGCTACAACGCCAATGTGCTCATTCTGATCCACGTGCCGGACACCGGTGCAGCCACCGCGGTCTCAATCCCCCGGGATGACTTCGTGGATATTCCGGGCTGCCCCACCGGGGTGTGCCAGGGCAAAATCAAGCAGGCCTACGGGCTGGCCTACCAGCACGCCCTCGACGCGCTGGACGCCGACCCGACCTCCAGCAATGCCCTCGACCCGCAGGCCAAGGAGCAGGCCGGACGCGAAGCTGGCCGGAAGGCCGAACTCGCCACGGTCCGCCAGCTGTTGGGTGTGCCTATCGATCACTTCGTGGAGATCACCCTCGGGGCGTTCTTCGACATCGCCAAAGCCGTCGCCCCGATCACGGTGTGCCTCAACGAAGACACTTCGGACACCTTCTCGGGAGCCGATTTCCACCAGGGTCTGCAGCAGATCGACGCCGCGCAGGCGATGGCGTTCGTCCGCCAGCGCCGCGACGTCACCGACGACGACTTCACCGACATGGACCGCACCCGCCGCCAGCAGGCCTTCATCGCCTCGCTGGTGACCGCCCTGCGCCGCAGCGGAGCGTTGGACAGCCCGAGCACCATGCGCAAGTTGCTCGACGTGGCCAAACAGGACGTCGCCGTCGACGCCGGATTCGATCTGGCCGACTTCGCGCAACGCGCCTCGGTGCTGACCGAGCGCCCACCGTCGCTGTACACGCTGCCGATCACCGGGTTCAGCCAAGATTCCGCCGGCCAGGACATCAACGAGATCGACCTGCCCGCCATCCGCTCCATCGTGCACAACCTGACGACCTCCGACACCGCCACACCAGTCGACACCCCGGCGCCCACGACGTCATCCGACGGCGCTGTCGACGGCGCCGGTGCCGTCCTGGACGTGATCAACGCCTCCGGCCAGGACGGCCTGGCCGCCCAACTGGAGACAACCTTCACCGCCACCGGCTTCAAACCCGGCCACACCGGCACCGCGGCCACCCTGTCCGATACCAGCACCCTCGACTACGGACCCGGAAGCGCGGCCCCCGCGCACGCGTTGGCCACCCAACTCGGCCTCACCGCCACCGAGTCCGACGCCGTCCCCGCCGACACGGTGCAGCTGACCCCTGGCACCGATTTCTCCGCCGCCAAGTACGTCCAGGACAGCGGCCACCTGGCCGCGACCACCACAGCCCCGTCAGCCTCCGGTACCGACGCACCGGTGGCCACCGTCAACGCCACCGCGACCGGCACCTCCACCCCGGCTCCCACCGACCTCAGCCGGATGACCGCCCAGGGCGTGCCCTGCGTGAAATGACACCCGAAGGCCCACATTCGAGACTGCGTCCCTCGCGGGCTCTTGACGACTTCTTAACGCCCACGGTGCAGACGGCGGTCCTGGGCGTTCCGCAGTAGCGGGGCCGGGCCGAGTCACGCTTCCGCACAGCGTGTTTCCCCACAGACGCGAGGGATGGGCCGGGAACGCAGGCCCAGTGCACCGACCGTATCCGGCGCTGTCTCACAGCTCGCCGCGAGCATTGCGGTGTAGGTTTCGCGAACAGGCCCAGGGCATGGAGGCAGGAATATGTGGCGGCTGACCAGAGGGACCGTCGCCGCGTTCTGGGCGGGCGTGCTGCTCCTGGTCGCCGGCTGCGACCAGGAGCAGACCGGTGTCGCCGTGAAATCGGCGGGCAGTCCGCCCACCGACAGGGTCGACGTCGAGTTGTTGGTCACCGGAACGTTCCCGACCGATCCGCTGCCGGCGCTGGGCCTGGCCGGATCGGCCTCCGACGGCGCGCTGATCGACGCCCGGCGGATGGCCGACAACGTCGTCGGGCCCTGGGAGGTCGACCCGGCACTGATGGTTCCCGGCGCCAACCGCGCGATCGTGCTCAAGGACGCCGCCTCGGTCGGGGTCATCGAGCCGAGCGTGGTGGCCGACGCGGCTCGAACGCACGACATCATCAACGGCTTCGCCTCAGACCGGCAGGACAGCGCCCAGGGTCGGCTGGTCAACGCGGTGCTTCGCTTTGCCGACCCCCAGTCGGCGGCCGCGGCCGCCACGGACATGGCCAACGCATCCCGCAGCCCACAAGCCACCGCCGGCGCCGCCGCCGTGGCGGTCCCGATTCCGGACCACGCCGACGCCCAGGCGACTGCGGTCAGTTATTCCCTGGACACCGGCGCCGACCAGCCGGTCACGGTGTACTCCTTCACCCCGCACGGCGCGTATGTGCTGGCTCAGATCGCCCACGGGCCCGCCCTGGACGCCACGACCACGCTGATCACCCACACCCTCGATCTGCAGGGGCCTCGCATCGACCAGTTCGTCCCCACCGACCCGGCCGAATTCGCCGGGCTTGCGGTCGACCCCACCGGCCTGCTGGCGCACACCATGACGACACCGATGTGGCCGGGAGAGCGGCCCGCACCGCCCAACCCGAACGTCGGTGTGTACCTGCCGCGCGGCGCGCTGCATTTTCAGGACGACCCGGCCGAGGTTTCCCCGGCGTTGTCGACCGCCGGGGTGAAGGCGGTCTCTTACCACAACAGCACCGTCTTCCAGGCCCACGACCCGACCGCGGCTGCCCAGTTGGCGGACAGTGTGGCCGTCATCGCGGCGACCGTCCGAGCCGCGACCCCGATCAGCGGGGTCGACTTCATGCCGGCCAGCCACTGCATGCAGGCCCAGGAGTCCCCCACCGCCAGTGGATCGGAGGTCTTCTGCTTTGCTTCAGTCGGGCCCTTCGCCTTCGAGGTCCACAGTGGCGACCCGACCAGCGCTCGCGAGCAGACCGCCGCCCAGTACAAGATCCTGCTGGCGCGGTAACGAGACACAGGATGGGTTTTCTCTCAATGCGCCGCGAGCCAGGGTTGTCTCGGCGGGGCGCGGTCGTGGCCCGACCCGGTGGCGGGGGCCCTCGCGCCCGCACGTCCGAACTGATCCTCGTGGGCTGCGCGCTGGTCGTGACATTCACCGCCCTGGCAATCGTCACCGCGACCCTGCAGACGCCCAGCCGCCCGGCGACAGGGTGTGCCATCGTCGTGGTGGTGGCGTTTCTGTGCGCTCACGGCGCGGTGCGGTGGTTCGCCCCCGACGCTGACCCGGTGCTGCTTCCGGTGGTGGCGTTGCTCAACGGCCTGGGGTTGGTGATGATCTACCGGCTGGGGCTGGGCGGGGCCGATGCAACCGCGCCCAACCCCGCTGTGCCACAACTGGTCTCGACCGTCATCGGGATCTGCGCGTTCTGCGGCGTGCTGATCGCGGTTCGCGACCATCGGAGTCTGGCTCGCTACGGCTACCTGTGCGGGAGCATCGGACTGCTGCTGCTGGCGATCCCTGCGGTCCTGCCGGCGTCAGTCGCCGAGCAGAACGGCGCCAAGTTGTGGATCCGGCTGTCCGGGTTCTCGATCGAGCCGGCCGAGTTCGCCAAGATCCTGCTGATCGTCTTCATGAGCGCCGTGTTGGTGGCCAAGCGTGACCTGTTCGAGCAGGCGGGCACCCGGGCGGGCTTCCTCGGCTTGCCCCGACCGCGGGATCTGGGTCCGCTGGCCGCGGCATTGATCATCGCCCTGGTCGTGATGGTGTTCGAAACCGACCTGGGCGCAGCGCTGTTGGTCTACATGACGTTCCTGGTCATGGTGTACATCGCCACCGCGCGGGTGAGCTGGGTCCTCATCGGTATCGGGTTGTTCGCCGCCGCCAGCGTCGTGGCGTATCACATGTTCGGCCACGTGCAGGTCCGGGTCCACAACTGGATAAACCCGTTCGCCGACGCCGATCGCACCGGATACCAGATGGTTCAGGCGATGTTCAGCTTCGCGACCGGTGGTGTGATGGGCACCGGTCTGGGCCAGGGCCAACCACAGCTGGTTCCGGTCGCCTCATCAGATTTCATCATGGCCGCCTTTGGTGAGGAGCTCGGCCTGGTCGGACTGGCCGCCATGGTGTTGTTGTATGCCATCGTGGTCCTGCGCGGGCTGCGTACCGCGCTCGTCGTTCGCGACAGTTTCGGCAAGCTGCTCAGCGCGGGCCTGGCGACTACCCTGGGACTGCAGATGTTCCTCACCACGGGCGGCGTCACCAACCTGGTGCCGCAGACCGGTTTGACCACTCCGTGGCTGTCCTACGGCGGGTCGTCTCTGGTGGCCAATTACGTGCTCCTAGCGCTCCTACTGCGCATATCCGACGCCGCACGCCGACCCGTGCGATCCACCCCGGCGCCGGTATCGGACCTCGCCGAAGCTCGCACCGAGGTCATCGCGGTATCCGCCGTCTGAGGCCGCGCCGCCGAAGCCGGATCAATGTACCTTCCAGCATCGTGGCGGCCGGGGGCCGGGCAGCGTCATCGGCTGGGCCGCAACCGATCTGCATTCCTGCCCTCAGCGCATCTAGTGTTGGCGCGCGACGATCACGGGAATGCGCGCCGCTTGGACCACGGCCTCGCTGACCGAGCCGAGCAGCATTCCGGCGAACCCGCCGCGACCGTGCGCGCCGATCGCTGCCAGTCAGTGAGGTGGTCGGCCAGGATCTTGTCCTCCACCGGGCCTTCGTCGTGGATGACGGCGATCGGGCAACGGGCGTGATGGACCAACCCCAGGCTGACCGAACCCAGTAGCCTTCGCTCGAAGGCCCCTCGACCCGGGCAGCCCACGACGACCATCTGGGCGTGTTCGGCGATCTGCACCAGCGTCGGCACAGTCCGAGAGAAGACCACCTCGCTGCTGATCTGCAGCGCGCCGGGCGCGCCGCTGCTGTCCTGGGCGATCGCGATCGCTTCGGCGATGACCGTGCTGGCCTCTTCCCGCTGCCACTGGATCAGGTTCACCGGTGCCGACATCGACGGCCACGCCATCTCCGCGGCGGTCAGGACGTGAACGATGTGCAGCACGGCGCCGCGCAGTGCGGCCTCGCGGCCGGCCCACCAGACCGCGGCATCCGAGGCCGGCGATCCGTCCACACCCACCACAATACGCGAATCGCCGGTCGTGACGGAGCCATGTCCAGCCACCCAGGTACGACGGTAGCCGTCCGACACCGTTCGGTCAGGAGCCCTTGGTCATCAGATCCGGCCGGGCTCAGGGCAGCGCCGGGTTGCTGATGGTCCGGGAGCGGTGGTCGAAGGCGAGGATCCCCGCATAGTGCGCCCAACCGATCAGGGTGTGCAGCGTGCGCGCGGCGTCTCGGTGATCGAGGTGGTCTTCGAGTTCCTCGATGAACCTGTCGGCCGGTGCCCGATGTTCGGGCCGTTCGTTGAGCACGCGCTGCACGTGGGCGGCGAGCGGAACGAATCGCAACAGATGCTCGGCGAACAGCCGCTGACGGACTGGGCGGTCGCCGTAGGCGAAGACGCGTCCGGCTGCGGTCAGGCTCACGGAATCCGATGTGACCTCGCCGAATTCGAGGATGTGCAGCGCTTCAGCGACTGGCAGCAAGTGCGCAACCGGCATGCTCAGGCCGACGGCAAGCGTGTCCAGCGCGGCATGACCGTCGCACTGCGGAGCGGCCAGGGCGTCGGCCAGCGCCTGGATCTGGTGTACGGTCACTGCCGGAAGTGGTTGGGCGGCACCGGTATACACGTCTTTGTGGGCGCGGATCGACTCCACCGCACGGGCGGTCAGCGTCGAGTAGATCTCGTCGACCACATCACGGAAGGACGAATCCAGCCGATTACGCGGCTGCGGGAGCGTCACCGGCAGCTCCAGGCTGATCCGGCCGGGATTGGAGGACAGCACCAGGATCCGGTCGCACATCAAGACCGCCTCCTCGATGTTGTGGGTGACCATCAGCACCGATCGGGTGGGCAGCTGATGGCCACTCCACAGGTCCAGGAAGTCGGTGCGCAGGGTCTCCGCGGTCAGCACGTCGAGGGCCGAAAACGGTTCGTCCATCAACAGAATGGTCGGGTTGATAACGGTCGCGCGCGCGAAGCCCACTCGCTGGCGCATCCCGCCGGACAGCTCCCGCGGATACGCATGCTCAAAGCCCTTGAGCCCGATGGTGTCGATGGCTTTCGCGGCCCGGCCGGCGGCTTCCCCCGGTTTGACCCCCAACGCGTCCAGGCTGGCTTCGACGTTCTGCTGCACCGTCAGCCACGGGAACAGCGCGAAGGTCTGGAACACCATCGCGATGCCCTCGCCCGGCCCGGACAACGGTTGTCCCAGATAGCGCACTGTGCCCGCAGTGGGCTTCACCAGGCCGTCGGCGATCCGCAGGAGCGTCGACTTGCCCGAGCCGGAACGCCCCAGCAGACCGAGGATCTCGCCGTCGTTGAGCGTGACGTCGATGTCCTCGAGCACCCTCAGCGGCTTGTCGGACCGCGCGGCGAAGGTCATGCTGACCTTCTCCAGCTGCAGTATGGGCGTGGCGATCTGGGTATCCATCGAAGTCTCCTCAATCCAGCCTCGTGCGCCGCTCGGCCAGGGCGTACAACGGCCGCCACAACGCCCGGTTCATGACGATGACCATCACCGACATCACCGCCACCCCCAGGATGATCCGGGGAAAGTCGCCGCTGTAGGTGTTCTCGGCGATATATGCGCCCAGGCCTGAGCCGTTCAGCTTGGTCGGCCCCCAACTGACGACCTCCGCGACGATGCTGGCATTCCACGCGCCGCCGGAGGCGGTGATGGCGCCGGTGACGTAGAAGGGGAAGATGCCGGGCAACATCACGTCGCGCCACCAGCGCCAGCCGTGAATATGGAAGCTGGCCGCCGCTTCCCGGAAATCGGTGGGAAACGTTGACGCGCCGGCGATCACGTTGAATAGGATGTACCACTGGGCCCCGAGGATCATCAGTGGGCTCAACCAGATTCGCGGCTCCGCCTGGAAATGCACGATCAGGAACACCGCGACTGGGAAGAGCAGGTTCGCCGGGAATGCCGCTAGGAACTGCGCCAGGGGCTGCACCCGCTGGGCCAGCCGGGGGCTCAAGCCGACGTAGACCCCGATCGGGACCCAAACCAGTGACGCCAGCACGATCAGCACCATCACCCGAAGCAGGGTCAACCCGCCGGCCGAGGTGGCGATCACCACATCACGCCAGGACAACACCGACGCTTCCCGGCGCACCAGCACCGCCGCGGCCCAGCCGACGACGGCGGCGATGACGCCGAACCACAGCAGCGTCGACGACACGACTTGTGGGCCGTGCCAGGTCGGGCCGGCGAAGGTGCATCGGAGCTGAAAGTCTCAGCCGTGAAACATGATTGATCGATCGCCCCAACGGGCCCACCAGCGCCCGCAGCTGACCGGCCCGGGTGAACAGGTCATGCACAAAGCTCTTGGCGACCACTTGCGCTGCGGACTGCTCGTAGCGAAACTTCTCCGCCCACACCACCATCGGCCGAAACAGCAGCTGGTTGTACACCAGGATGGTCAGGGTCATCGCCAGGATCGCCCAGCCGACCGCACCCAGGTTGCGTTGTTCGATCGCCAGCGCGACATAGGATCCCACTCCCGGCAGAGCCACCTGTACGGTGCCCACCGAGATCGCTTCGGCGGCGACCACGAAGAACCAGCCGCCCGACATCGACATCATCATGTTCCAGACCAGCCCCGGCACCGCGAAGGGCACTTCCAGCCGCCAGAATCGCTGCCATCCGGAGAAGCGGAAACCGCGGGCGGCCTCGTCCAGGTCGGTGGGCAGGGTACGCAGCGACTGATAGAAGCTGAAGGCCATGTTCCAGGCCTGGCTGGTGAACACCGCGAAGACGGCCGCCAGCTCCGGCCCGAGCATCCGGCCGGGAAAAAGCGAGACGAAAAAGGCGACGGTGAAAGACAGATAGCCCAGGATCGGGACCGACTGCAGCACATCGAGCAGCGGGATCAGCACCATCTCCGCGCGGCGGCTCTTGGCCGCCAGTGTCGCGTAGGTCAGCGTGAAAACCAGGGAGGCGACCATCGCGGCGAGCATCCGTAATGTGGTGCGCACGGCATACATCGGCAGCGCCACCGGCGACAGCGAAATCTGCGGTTGGTGGTGCATCACGAACGGCGCCGCCGCCAGATCCGTGCCCAAGCCGACCAGAACCAGAATCGACAAGACCAGCACCAGCGCCGCCGCGTCGCGCCAACCGGCGGCTCGCGGACGGCCCAACCCACCTGGCAACACCTTGGCGTGATGCTCCACCGCGGCCCCTCCCGCATCGCCATTCATTAACCCGGCCGGTGACCTTTAAGTTCTAGCGTGACGACGACAAGTGCGACAGGGCCGATTGACCCTTGGAGCGGCATCCGGGCCGGACCAGTTATCACCCGTGCCGGACGGCGGCCACCGCAGAGCTCGACCGCAACGACGGCGCAGCAGCGCTTCCTAGGCGGCGATGCGGATGAGGATTACGGGCCGGGTCAGGCGCCGGCGGCGGTGACGATGGCATCGGTCACGAAGCCGAGCACCAGGCCGGCGAAGATGCCCCAGGTTGTGATGGTCTTGAGGTCGGCCTTGCGGGCCACGGCCAGTAACTCGATGACTACGTACAGGATCGAGCCGGCCGCCAATCCCAGGAACGCGATCGACACCGTGTCGTTGACGAAATGCTGACCGACGAGGGTGCCGACGAAAGTCGGTCCGCCGCCGATCAGGCCGAGCAACGCCAGGAAGCCCCACGACGGGCGCTGGCCCGTCAGCGGAGCGACGATGCCAAAGCCCTCGGTGGCGTTGTGCAGTCCGAAGCCGACCACCAACAACACCGCCAAGCTGAGATCACCCGCCGCCGCAGAGTTGCCGATCGCCAGTCCCTCGGCGAAGTTGTGCAGGCCGATCCCGACGGCGATCATCAACGCCAACCGGGCTGGGGCCTCGGCCCACGGCCGAGTGCCGACGTCGCCGAGCGTTGCCGCGCCGGGACCGCCCACCGGCCGGCCCGCTCGCCGGGCGGCGAACTGATCGACCCACACCAAGCCCAACAGTCCCACCCCGACCGCGGCGGCCAGCACCAGACCGTTGCCCACCGCACGGGCGATCTCGTGATGTCCCAGTGCCTCGTCGATGGGTTGCCAGGCGTGGGCCAGCACGTCCCACAACAGGAATATGAGGATTCCGGTTGCGACGGCGTTCAATCCCGCCTTCACCCGCGGCAGGCCGGCGCGCAACCGGCCCAGTGGCAGGCCCAGGAAAATCGTGGCGCCGGCGATGGCGCCGAGCACGGCGATCTGGGTGGGCGACATGACGACTGCTCTCCTCGACTAAGACCCGACCGAAGCCGGACGTTGATTAGGTTAGCCTAATCTCAAAGGATGCTGGTTCGCACCCGAATGCCGCGCCGGGCACACGCCGGGTCGCGCTTCTCCCTACCGGGCGTCGGAGTCCGGAGTACGGCTGCGGGATTGCGGGCCGCCCCATCGCCGCGATGGCGTTGTTCAACGCCAGCTGAAAATCTGTTCGGCGGCGGTCCTGAGCAGACGCTTTCTCGGCTCGATGTCGGTATGATCACACCCGGCGCTGCGAGGGATATGGACCGATACGAATGAAGTTCCGGAGGTCTGAGGCAACCAGGCTGCTGTGGGCCATTGCCACCTTGGCGGTCATCTCGGCGGCACCGGCCCGCGGGGACAATTGCCAGTTCGGCGCCGGCGCGCCGGAACCAATGCCCCGTGCGGTTCCGCTCCGGACGGATTCTCCGACATATACGGGCCCTACTCTCCTGGCTATGCGTTCGGTTACGGGTTCGGGCCGTGGTCGGGTGCTGGTCTCGGACCGGGCTTATGGATAGGCGGCTTGGCGCCCAGTAACAGTGGTCCGGGCGTCTCCGCGGGCGTCGGATCGGGTCGCGTCACGGGCTCCGGAAACTAACAGGTCTGCTGAATGGACCGCTGAACCGATTGCCTCGCGCACACCCTGCCCGCCGCGACGCCCTCAACCAATCAACAAGTGCGGGTTCGCATTTCGTCCCGCTGACATCGCTCCGTTGACGATGCTGTTCTGCGCGTCGGCGGGTCACCGAGCACTGCGGGTTTACCCGACGTGTCGGCCGTCGATCTGAGCGTACGGACTTCAGCCGCCGGGGCTCACCAATGTAGGACTACTTGGTGCTGTGGTGAGCTACCGCCGTCGCCGCGGGCGCGGACTTCCTGGGGTGGGACGCGGCGGCGCCTCCGAGGGGTGCACCGCCGCTGCTGCACCGATGGACAGTCCGTTGATGGAGATGCCGGGGCCGCTCTGGACGACGCCGGGCGCGTTGTTGTTGACCTGCGCGATCGATCCCGCGATCGCCAGCGGACCTGGGCCCGCGGTCACGGTGTTGCCGAGGCCGTACACGCTGAACGCCACGTTCCCGCCGCCACCCTTTCCGCCCGCGCTGACAGAGTTGTTGTTCCCCAGGAGGTTCGCGGCGATGTTGACGATTCCCTCCGCACTAACGGCCAGTGTTCCGGATTCGGCTGGGGTGTTGCCGTCGCCGATGAGATTGGCGGCGATGTTGCCGATTCCGGCAGCGGTCACGGTGCTGCTGGAAGGTCCCGAGGCCCCTCCGGTGAGGCTGAGGGCGATGTTGAGGCCAAGATTGCCGAACTTGCCCGACCCGAAGGTGGCCGTGGAGGTATTGCCGCCTAGCGACGCGGCGATTCCGAACAGGCCTTCAGCATCTGCCGTTGAGCCGCCGCCGACCGCGGTGGCGAAGGTGAAGGCATCGGCAGTCGTAGCCTTGGCCCCGGAGCCGATCGCGAAGGCGCCGCCAAAGAGCCCGCCGGCGGTTGCGCTGGCGCCATTGCCGATCGCGATCGCGAACGTCGTCAGCGTGCTGGTGCACTGCGCGCTGTTGCCGATCCCGAAAAACGATGCGCACGTGGCGTTCGCGCTCGGCGCACCGCCGAGTGCGCCGGCGGCCAGCGCTCCGGACACGAGCGCAGCAAGCAGCGCACCGCTTTTCACCCGAATCTGATCCATGTGGTCTGTCTCCCGACGCGTAGAAGGTACTGGAAAGGCAACGTACTACCGCTATCACCGGTCGTCAGTGTTGCCGGGGCAGTTTTAACACTGCGGACATTTTTGGGGCGTCGGTGCGCGAGGGTTGCCATGGGCCGATTGCTGGGCAGTCGGGCGCTTCGTGCTGCGACAAAAGAAGCGACGGCCGATACTGGGCCCACCAGGAAACGGAGGTCTCCAATGAGCATTGCCTCGCCCTCGGCCCGTCGCGCATGGGCCGGCGCGGTCATGGTGAGCGCGTTGTGGCTGCTCAGCGCCGCACCTGCGGTCGCAGCGCCGGTCGGCGGATACCCGCAGGACCCGGTGCAGCCCTGCGGGGCCGCACCGGTGTCGCCCGGTGCGGGCGTCGCTGCCGCATCTGCGTTCATCCCGGTCACCGGCGATCCCACCGCCTACCAGAAGTGCGGTCCCGCCGGGACTCCGCTGGGAGTAAAGCACTGCCCGGACGGATTCGCCTTCGACCCATCCACCACCTACTGCGTCCCGCAGCATGGGACCGACGCGACGCTCACCGTTGAGTCGGTGTGGAAGGGCACGGGTTCGGACGGGCAGCCCTGTGTGTCGTCGTGTCAGCCGAAGCCGATCGATGTGAAGCTGTCCTACAACGCAACCAGCGTCGGCTCGGCATCGGTGATGATTGCCGATCCCACCGGCGGCAAGGTCTGGGGCGGCTCTGCTGACATGTTGACCGGAGACGGGCAAACCCACTCGGTCGTCGTCGCCACGAACAGTCTTAATCCGCAGTCCGGGGACTGGACGCCCCAGCCCGGGGAACCCATCATGGTCCAGGCCTATCTGACGAACGGTAAGTCGAACCCGGACGGTGACCCGCTCGTCGTCGCGGCGACAGCGGCGCAGTCGGTCACGGCGTCATCGCCCTCGTCCGCGCCGACCACGTCAACCCCGTCGGCCTCGCAGTGAGTGGTCGCATCGGGCCCGCGAGATCGATCTTCGCACTCGGGGCGGTCCTGGCGATCGCGGCGGCACCTACAGCCGCCGCGGGCGCTGACACCGCCGACGACGCCTACGTCAATGGCCTCAACGCACAAGGCATCACGGTCCCGCGCGACCAGTTGATCAGCGCCGGGCACACCATTTGCAGCAGCGCCTCCGCGGTCGGACCGCACCTGCCCGCCCGCCTCACCAGGCTCTTGCCACTCAGCTATACGACGATGATGCTCGGGCTGTCCTCGGACCAGGCGCAGGCCGTCGTCGATGCAGCCCTGAGCACCTACTGCCCCCAGTACGCCCAGTAGCGATCCGGTCCGCCGGCCGCCCGAGTGTGCTCGGCGCGCTGCAGTCGGGCGGGCAGAGTGCTTCAATGGCGTCTGTGGCCCTGGCCGGCCCGCCTCCCAGGAGACGAACTCGGCGAGGCCGTCCGGGTTGGCACACGACGCACCGGCGAGCAGTGGGACTGATTGGAGGCCATCCATGGCGGCACTCGTGCGAACGTTGTGCGCCTCGGTGGCGATCGCGCTGGCGACCGCGGGGCTAGCCCATGCCGACGCCACCGACGATGACTACGTCAACACCCTTGCCACGCAGGGAATTACCGGCGATCCGGCTCAGCTGATCGCGGCGGGCCACATGGTCTGCTCCAGCGCGTCGGGGAAGGGCACCAATCTGCCTGGCAACCTTGCGATGATGTTGCCGATGGGCTATGTCATGTCCTCCCTGCGGCTTTCGGCGAAATCGGCACAGGTCGTCGTGAACACTGCGATCAATTCGTACTGTCCGCAGCTGCTCGGCCCCCAGATCTAGCCGCCCGGCGGCGCGCACCGGCCGCTCGTTGGCGATGAAATGACCGGCGCACCACCAAGCTAGGGAACGGCCCGGGGTCTGTGTCAACGAGAGCGTCCGGCCGTGACGGGTGGTGCGCCGGTCGGTCCGGGGGCGGGCGGAACACGGCGATTCCTCAGGGCGGATGACGCAACAGCGGCCGACTCTGTGGGCGGACAATCGACCCTGTGGACCATCCGTGATCGTTAATGTACTGCGGTTTACCGTGATTCGCGCGCCAACCGTGGAAAGAACGGCCGCACACCAGATGTGACACAAGTTAGCGAGTCCGAGACTCTGGGGTAACGGGACGGTAACAATCAGTTGGCTAGATCTTCTCAGCCCGGCTCAGCACGTTGCTGGCTCACGGCCGTCCCGGAATTACAACGAGAGGCAATCGATGAAACTGCTGTCTCCGCAGCTGCCCACCGCGATGACGCTCGCCGTGTTCTGCACGATTGCAGGCGTGATGGCGGGGCCGGCGCATGCCGACCCCACGGCCATGGCGCCGCAGAATTACGACAAGGTGAGCCGCGACGGGTGGCATCTGCACATCAAGATCGAGAATGAGAGCATCAATTCGGTGCCCAACCTCGCCGCTGCGGTGAACTCGCGGGAAGGGTTTGTCACAGCGTCCGGGACGGCCACCGCCACCGGAGGCGCGAGCCCGATCACCGACAGCATCTTCATTCTCGGATATCAGCTGGGCTGCCAGTCCGACGTCTCCACCGGCCTGCAGCTCGGTGGCACCGGCGGCATCGCCCCCTTCGCGGGGATCGGCGGCGGCGTGGTGCCCACGGCCGGTGTTACCGGCGGTGTGGCCGGGTTCGTCCAGACCGTCGTGCAGCCCGGTGTGATCGTGGACCTCCCGCTGGCGAACATGGCACTCAGCGACAGCGGCGAGGCGATGCTCGACATCGACAATATCCACATCAAGGCCGATGCATGTGGCGGCGATGTCAACATCCGCTCGTATGCATATCTGCGGATCTCCACAGCGCTGGCACACACCGAGTTCGCCATCTATGGTGATCCGAGCAAGATCTGATGCAGGCCAATAGGAGGCGAGCCGCGATGACGGCGAAGGGTTTTAGGCGCGTCGCGGTAGGCCTGTTCGCCGGGTTGTTCGGCTTCGCCGCGGCGCCCGGCGTGGCTGAAGCCAACCCCCCGGTGCCGCCGTTCTTCCCACCGGCTCCCGGGCAGGGTGGGCAGTATCCCGGTAGCTACCTGTACCCGTATAACCTGATTCCGGTGTCGGGGCCGGCGACTACCGACGCCCGCGGGATTCGCGCATCCGCCTCCGTCGACGCCGACAGTGAGGCCGAGGGCCTGCCGGGCAGCGAACTGGGCCTGACGCCGAACAAGGGCAACATCCTGGGTACCTCGTCGAGCATGAAGTACCACATCAGCGCCGGGCCCGCCCCGGTGCAAACCGTGCAGCCGGGCATCAGCCCGGGGGCCGGTGAGGTCATGCCCACGGTTGAAGATCCGGGGGGCGCGCCGCCGACGAGCGCGCCCAGCGCCGAGTCAGCTCAGGCGACGACCGCACCTGCGGTTCCGGGCAACTCGCAAGTCCTTGAGAACCCAGCAGGCCTTAATCCGTCCGCCGCCGCGGCAGCTGCGGCGTCGGCAACGCCGACGCCCTCCCCTGCTCCGGCGACGCCCACACCGCAGGTCTGGCCGCAGACGCCAGGCTTCGCGCCCGGTGCCTACGGCACGGGCACCGGGCCGGGCATCTCGGCCGGCCAGTGATCACAGGCCCGTTCGGGTCTGCGGGTTAGGGGCCGCTGCAGTGGCGATGGTGAGATGCGTTGCGACGCTGGCGATAGCTGCGGCGGCCTCGATGGCCGTCACAGCACCCGCGCTTGCCGACAACGGCAACAACAAATGGGTCGTGCCAGTTCAGCGCCGGCATGGGTCCGAACTCGGCGTGCGCCAACGCCCCGGAGGACGACTATTCCGACTTCGTCTGGCCGAACACCCCGGGTTTCGCTCCGGGCGGTTTCGGTACCGGCTTCGGGATTGGTTTCGGGGGGTTCTGAGCGTGTGTCCCGACGATGTCGGAGCACAACGCATTTGACTCCTCATCTCATCACGATTCGGTTCGGCTTCTGCGCGGGCAGTGCGTCCCGGGAATCGCGGATCCGGCGGTGACTACTACCGGAGGCTATTTAGAGTGCGGGTTTTGACGCATGGCGTGGGCAGCGTCGGCGCGGTCATGGCAATCGCCGTTAGCCTCTCGGGGTGCTCGAGCCATCACGTATCAGGTTCACCCACGACGGCGAGCGGCGCACCCACATCGGTGACCACACCGGTGGCGGCACCGTGCACCCTGCCTCATTTCGGCGACCTCCTGGAATGGCGGCGCCGACCCGGCCAGTTGGACAGCGCGCGCCGGTTCAGTGACGTCGACCAGGCCAAGTGCGCACCCGCCCTCGACGGCTGGATGGAGGGAATGCCGCCCGGACCCGGGGTGTGTTACATGATCGGGTGGGCTGATGACAATCCTGGCTACAACGCCGCCGCGCTACCCGCCCCACCCTTGAAGAAGGTGATCGACAAAGTCGGCGACGCCTGCTGAACGAGCCGTCGCAGTTCACGGTTCGCGCCCCGGGCTCCCGAACCCACCCGAATCGGGTGGATAGCCTTGCCGGGCAATACCTTCGGCGATGTCAACATCGATATCAAGCCATCGCCTTCGGGCAGCCGGGAGCTGAACCGCGACCCGGATGGTGAACATCCTGAACACCAGGTGAAGAAATGCTGCCGGCGCGTAGGCGTTTCGGGATGTCGGGCGATGAAAACACCGAACCACTCGCAGCTGACCCTGAGCCGTCTAGGCTACGAGGGACCGTCGGTGTGATGGGAAAATGCTGTGGCTGAAAAGTACGACGTCATCATCATCGGCAGCGGTGCCGGTGGTGGCACGCTGGCGCACACGCTGGCGCCGGCTGGTAAGCGCATCTTGCTGCTCGAGCGAGGTGGTTTCTTGCCGCGCGAGGCCGACAACTGGGACCCGACCAAGGTTTTCGTCGACGGCAAGTACATCTCCGAGGACACCTGGTATGACGCCGATGGCCAGCCGTTCGTGCCGCAGGTGCACTATTTTGTCGGCGGCGCCACCAAGATGTACGGCGCCGCCCTCTACCGTCTTCGACCCATGGATTTCGGCGAGATCCGCCACGTTGACGGCGTTTCGCCCGCGTGGCCCGTCAGTTACGACGAGTTCGAGCCCTGGTACACCAAGGCCGAGTGGCTCTATCAGGTGCACGGCATACACGGGGAGGATCCCACCGAGGGTCACTGGAGCAGGCAGTACCCGTGGCCCGCCGTGTCCCACGAGCCGCGCCTGCAAGAGATCTTCGACGGACTCGCGGCGGCCGGCTACCACCCTTTCCACTCGCCGTGCGGCATTCTGCTCAACGAGGCCGAACCGTTTCGCAGCCAGTGCATCCGGTGCGTCTGGTGCGACGGTTATCCATGTCTGACGGCGGCGAAATCGGATGCCGAGACGTTGGCGGTGCGCCCGATCATGGACTTACCCAACGTGGACCTGTTGATCAATGCACACGTCACCCGTCTGGACACCGATCCGTCTGGTCGCACCGTCACCGACGTCATCGTCGATCGCAACGGCGTGGAGGAACGCTACAGCGCAGACATCGTCGTGCTGTCGGCCGGAGCAGCGAACACAGCGAAGTTGCTCCTCGCTTCGGCCAACGACAAGCATCCCGACGGGCTTGCCAATGGTTCGGACCAGGTCGGGCGCAACTACATGTTCCACAACAGCCGGGCGGTGGTGGCGGTCAGCAGGGAACCGAACCCAACGCAGTACCAAAAGACGATGGCCATCAACGACTTCTACGGCCCCACCAAGGATTACGAGTTCCCGATGGGCAACATTCAGATGGTCGGCAAGTCGCTGGCGCCGATGTATCGCGGCGAGAAGCCGCTGCTGACCAGATTCGCACCGGAATGGTCCCTGGACGAAGTCGCCTGCCACACGGTGGATTACTGGCTGACCACCGAGGATCTTCCGCTGCCGGGCAACCGGGTCACGCTGGCTGGGGACGGCAACATCCGACTCACGTACCAGGTCACCAATAAGCGCGAAGCCGACCG
Source organism: uncultured Actinomycetota bacterium (assembly GCA_963716465.1). Taxonomy (GTDB): domain Bacteria; phylum Actinomycetota; class Actinomycetes; order Mycobacteriales; family Mycobacteriaceae; genus Mycobacterium. The sequence goes on along the minus strand of CAVQTS010000019.1, from coordinate 234,981 downwards.
GTTGTACGACGAACTGAAGACGATCTTGAACCACACCGGGACCCCCGAGCATGCGGTCCTCGACCGTAACGTCTACTCCAGCATGGACATTCCGGTTGCCGGCGTGGCACATCAGTCGGGCACCGCGCGCTTTGGAACCGACCCCGCGACCTCGGTGCTGGACATCGACTGCAAAGCCCACGAACTCGACAACCTCTACGTGGTCGACACCAGTTTCTTCCCCAGCATCGGTGCGGTGAATCCCGCATTGACCGCCATGGCCAACGCCATTCGCGTCGGCGAGCACCTCACCGCCCGGCTGGGCTGAGCGCATTTCGGCAAGGATCACCATGAGCAGCGCCGAGCAGGACCGTTTGGACGAGGTCAAGGCCGGAATGTCGGACTGGCGTCGCTGGGGCACCTACCTCAGCGAACGGGCCTGGGGAACGGTTCGGGAGGACTACAGCGCCGATGGCGACGCCTGGTCGTATTTTCCTTTCGAGCACGCCCGCAGTCGCGCGTTCCGGTGGAACGAGGACGGGATGGCCGGCTGGTGCGACCGTGACCAGATCATCTGCCTGGGGCTGGCGCTGTGGAACGGCCACGACGCCATCCTCAAAGAACGCCCCTACGGCCTGTCCAATGCGCAGGGCAATCACGGTGAGGACGTCAAGGACTACTGGTTCTACACCGACAATCTGCCGACCCACGCCTACGCGTCGATGGTCTACAAGTATCCGCAGGCCGCCTTCCCGTATGACGACCTGCTGTCGGTGAACCAGAACCGCAGCCAGGACCTCGGCGAGTACGAGCTCTTCGACGCCCTCGACGACCAATGGCGCCAGCAGCGCTACTTCGACGTTGAGGTGCAGTACGCCAAGGCCGCACCGGAGGACCTCTACTGGCGCGTCACCGTGACCAACCGCGGACCCGATCCGGCGACGATTCATGTTCTGCCGCAACTGTGGTACCGCAACACCTGGTCGTGGGATGGCGTGGCAACCGCACCCCGGATCACCAAGTCCGCTGAGGGGGTCGCCAGGACCCACCACCCCGGACTAGGTGATCGCTGGTTCTCGGTGACCACCTCGACCGGCGCGGTCCCCACCTTGGTCTTCTGCGAGAACGAAACCAACAACGCGCTGCTGTTCGGCTCGACGAATGCCTCCCCGACCACCAAGGACGGCATCGGTGACTACGTCGTGCACGGCACCCTCGACGCGGTGAGCATGACCGAGGGCAGCAAGGTTGCCGCACATGTGATTTCGACCGTGCAACCCGGGGCGTCGGTCACCGTCACGGTGCGTTTCGCGCCGGCCGACCTGGCGCTGCCCTTCGACGATGCCGAGCAGGTCCTGGCGATCCGCAAGGCCGAAGCCGACGAGTTCTACCGGGCCGTCGCTGTCGACGACCTCACCGAGGACGAGCGGCTGGTTCAGCGCCAGGCGCTGGCCGGGCTGTTGTGGTGCAAGCAGTTCTACAACTACTCGGTGCGCCGCTGGCTGCAGGGCGACCCTGCCGAGCCGACCCCACCGGACCAGCGCTGGACGGCCCGCAACAGTGACTGGCAGCACTTCGCCCTCAGCGAGGTGATTCTCATGCCTGACGCCTGGGAGTATTCCTGGTTCGCGGCGTGGGACTTGGCATTTCACTGCGTAGCCGTGGCGCTGATCGACCCCGAACTCGCCAAGGAACAGGTCTTGCTCCTGCTGCAGTCGACGACGCAGCATCCGCACGGGCAGATACCGGCCTACGAATGGTCGTTCGGCGACACCAACCCGCCGGTGCAAGCGTGGGCGGCCTGGCAGGTCTACCAACTCGATCGCAGGCTCACCGGTGTCGGGGACCGGGGCTTTTTGGCGCTGGCCTATCGCTCATTGACCCTGCATGTGATGTGGTGGCTCAACCAGAAGGACGCCGCCGACCGCGGCGTGTTCGGCGGCGGGTTCCTGGGCATGGACAACATCGGCGTCTTCGACCGGGACCAGCCGCTGCCCACCGGCGGGGTGCTGGCCCAGGTCGACGGCACCGCTTGGATGGCCGCGCTGATCTTCCAGATGCTGGAGATCACCGTCGAGCTCTCCCACGAAGAACCGGGGTACCTGCACATGTTCGGCCGGTGGGTCTGGGACGCCTGGTTGATCGCCAACGCCCTGGAGAAAGGGGCCGGCCACGTCAGCTTCTGGAACGACGACACCGGCTTCTACCACGATGTGATCGAGCTGCCCGACGGCACCGCGCGGTCACTGGACGTGTTCTCCATGCAGGCCATCGTGCCGCTGTTCGCGGGCACCTCGATCCGGGCGAGCTCGTCTGACGCAGTGCAGACCATGCAGCGGCTGTTGACCGAGCTCTCAGCCACCTACGAGCACACCGACAGGGACGTTCAGCTCGCCCTGACCGGCGGCGACGGTTCGCACTACATGCTCGCGGTGGTGCACCCCCACCGGCTGGCAGCCATCCTGAGCCGCGTGTTCGATCCGGAGCAGTTCCTATCACCGCACGGGATCCGATCGCTGTCGAAGTATCACCGAGACCACCCGTACGTGTACCACGTGAACGGCCAGGATTTCAGCGTGGCCTACATGCCCGCCGAGTCACGCAACCGGATGTTCGGCGGCAACTCCAACTGGCGCGGCCCGGTCTGGATGCCGATGAACTTCCTGTTCGTCCAGGCGCTCAACTCCTACGCCAAATTTCTCGGTGATACGTTCACCGTTCCCGACCCTGCGGACCCGACCGGCGCGGTCACCCTGGGCACTGTGGCCGATCGGATGGCTCGCCGGCTCACCGGCTTGATCGTTCGCGACCAGAGCGGTCGCCGGGCGGTGTTCGGCGACAACGACTACTTCCAGAATGATCCGCACTGGCGCGACCTGATCCCCTTCCACGAGTACTTCGATGGCGATACCGGTCGCGGCCTCGGGGCCAGCCATCAGACCGGCTGGACGGCCACGATCGCCCTGCTGCTTCAATTCCGCGGCAAGCTGCGCTTCGACCACTTCGCCCAACACGACCACTAACCACACGAAACGAGGGGCAAATGAGCGCAGATCTGACCGGCAAGGTCGCCGTCGTCACCGGCGGCAACAGCGGAATCGGTGCCGCGGTGGTGCTCGCGATGGCCAAGGCCGGCGCCAAGGTCGTCATCGACTATGTGACCCATCCGGAATCGACCGACGCGCTGGAGAAGCAGATCGCCGCACTGGGCGACCAGTCGGTCGGCGTCGACGCCGACATCAGCACCGTCGCCGGCATCCAGTCCCTGGTGGACGCTGCTGTGAAGACCTTCGGCCGCCTCGACATCATGGTCAACAACGCCGGAATGGAAACGCGCACATCGGTTTTGGAGACCACCGAGAAGCAGTACGACACAGTCATGGCCGTTAATCTCAAGAGCGCCTTCTTCGGAACCCAACTGGCCGCACAGCAGATGATCGCCCAAGGCGGTGGCGGCGTGATCATCAACACCTCCTCTGTCCATGAGGATTGGCCGATGCCGGGCAACGCGCCCTACTGCCTGACCAAGGGCGGCATGCGGATGCTGGCTCGCGTCGGCGGTGTTGAACTGGGGCCCAAAGGTATCCGCGTCGTCAACGTCGCGCCGGGTGCCGTCGCCACCCCGATCAACACCGTCGAGATGAATCCCGCGGACCTGCAGCGCCTCGACGATTACATCCCGCTGGGCCGGATGGCCCAACCCGAGGAAATCGCAAACGTCGTTGTATTCGCCGCCAGCGACGGCGCGCGCTACCTGACCGCGACCACGATCTTCGCCGACGGCGGCATCATGATGCAAAGCCCGGGCCTCTAAGAACGCGTTGTCAACCTGCCGGACAGACACTTTCGGCGATTCCGCGCCAGCCCTGTCCGACGGTTGCGGGAGGAGACTTTGTTGAGCCTGACCATCGTGCCCGGCCGGCCCGCACCGCTGGGCGCCACCCCGGGCCCGGAAGGCACCAACTTCGCCGTCTGTTCACCGGGCGACGAGGTCAGCCTGTGCCTGTTCGATGCTGACGGCACCGAGACACCATTGGTGCTGCCCGACCGCGACGGCGACGTCCGGCACGGTTTCGTGCCCGGTGTAGCTCCCGGCCAAGCCTATGGTTTCCGGGTCAGCGGACCCTACGAACCGTCCCGCGGCCTGAGATTCAACCCGGCCAAGCTGCTACTGGACCCCTACGCCCGCGCCATCACCGGCGAGGTGCGTTTCGGCCCCGAGGTGCTCGGGCACACCCCCGACGATCCCGCTGTCCCCAGCCCGCTCGACTCGGCCGGACATGTGCCCCGCAGCCTGGTGGTCGCCGCCCCGCCTGCTCTGGCGGCGTCGCGGCCGACCCGCCGACTCGCCGACACGGTCATCTACGAGGTGCACGTCAAAGGATTCACCGCGACCCATCCGGGTGTGCCGCCGCGAGCTGCGTGGAACCTATGCGGGACTGGCGCATCCGGCCGCGGTCGCACACCTCGTCGACCTTGGGGTGACCGCGATCGAACTGCTTCCGGTGCACCACAGTGTGCCCGAGGCGTTCCTTGTGACGCGGGGTCTGACCAACTACTGGGGCTACAACACCATCGGTTTCTTCGCCCCGCATGCCGCCTACTCCGCGGCCGTTCGAGCCGGCCACCCCGGCGGCCAGGTCGAGGAGTTCGCGGCCATGGTGGACGCCCTGCACGCTGCCGGACTGGAGGTGCTGCTCGACGTCGTGTTCAACCACACCGCCGAAGCCGGGGCCGACGGCCCGACACTGTGTCATCGCGGACTGGACAACGCCGCCTACTACCGCCTCGATCCGGCCGATCCCGCCGACTACACCGACACCACGGGGTGCGGCAACTCGCTGAACACCGCCAACCCGGTAGCGCTCGAGATGATCATGGACTCGTTGCGGTACTGGGTCACCGGAATGGGTGTCGACGGCTTCCGGTTCGACCTTGCACCCACCCTGGGCCGGCAGGAGGGCGACTTCGACCGGTTCTCGGCCTTCTTCGACATCGTGGCCCAGGATCCGGTCATCGCAACCGTCAAGCTGATCGCCGAGCCCTGGGATGTCGGCCGGGCCGACAGCTACGACGTCGGACGCTTCCCGCCGGGGTGGAGCGAGTGGAACGGGCGCTTCCGCGACACCATGCGCGACTGGTGGCGCAGTCAACAAGGACTGGTGGGGGATTTCGCCTCGCGCCTCTGTGGCTCGGCCGACATCTACGACAGCACCGAGGCGGGGCGCCGGCCCAGCGCGTCGATCAATTTCGTCACGGTCCATGACGGCTTCACTCTGGCTGATCTGGTCTCCTACGACCAGAAGCACAACGAGGCCAACGGCGAAGACAACCGCGACGGCACCGCTGACAACCGGTCCTGGAACTGCGGAGTGGAGGGACCGACGACCGACCCGCAAGTGCTGGCGCTGCGAGCCCGCCAGAAGCGCGCCCTGCTGCTGAGCCTGCTGCTCTCGGTCGGCGTCCCGTTGATCTGCGGCGGCGACGAGATCAGCCGTACCCAGCAGGGCAACAACAACGCCTATTGCCAGGACAACGAGATCTCCTGGTTCGACTGGGAGAGGATCGACGGCGAGCTGCTCGAGTTCACCAAAGACGTGATCGCGCTGCGCCGCGCTCACCCGGTGTTCCGTCGTCGCCGCTTCCTGACCGGGGCGGCGGCCGCTGATTTGGGCTGGTTCACCCCCTCGGGTGCGGCCATGAACGACCAAGACTGGGCAGATCCGGACGCCCGCAGCATCGCGGTGCTCTTCGCCGGGTCGACCGATCCCGACGTCGACGCCGACGGCACCCCGCTGGTCGACGACGACTTCCTGATCCTGGTCAACGCCTGGTGGGAACCACTGACTTTCGTGCTGCCCGCCGACGCGGCAACGCGGCGCTGGGAAATCCGCGCGGACAGCTACGACCCGGCTCACACCGGCCCAGCCGGGAGGTCCCTACAGGTGGGACCCCGTTCGTTGGCTGTGCTCCGCGCGCCCAGGCGGGGAGGCCCGAACACCTGATACTCGGCCGCGATCGCCGCCCGGGCAGCCTCCTGCAAATGGCCCAGATCATTGACCGAATCTTCCCTTCGCCAACAACGCCCTGAACAGTGGCGGAATTGCCGGCGCGATAGGGTTCGTCGACGGGCCGACGCAGCAAAGATGACTGAAGTGAGGGGATCACACCGCGTGCGGGGAACTACGCAACTGGTCAGCGGCTTGCGCTTGCCGTTCTGGCCGCCGCTGTTGCCGCACGGCGGGGGTGGGGTCGCTGTTGTGGTCGCCGCCCTCGGCGGGGCGGTTATCGGGACGATCATCGCGCTCGAGTTGCGACGCACCCACGTCTTCGCTTGGGCCCTAACGGCTCTCGTGGCCACCTATCTCGTGGTGGGAGGCCTTCACGCCATCCTCACCGCCCCGCATCATCACTAACTACCAGCGACGCGCACCTAACTGCCAGGGACACAACCCGCCCGAACAGTTGGTCCACGGACAAGTGGGGTGAACACTTTTCAGATGGACGATGCGAAGAGGCCCGTCGAGAATCCCCTTCCCGCAGATGCAGGAAAAACTCACGATAACCATGAACGCCATCAACGGCTGCCCGCATGGTTGCGGCCGCACAGCCCGGAGAGTCGCTGGCCGATCTTCGTTGCGCTGATCGCCGCGATGGTGCTTCAGCTGGCGATTCCCCGGCAGTACACGGTGGTGGCCCGCTGGCCGCTCATCTCGATGGAACTGTTGCTACTGGTGATCTTGACGATCATCAACCCGGTTCGTCTGACCCGCTCAACCCGGATCGGTAAGGCCGCCACCTTGGTGCTCCTGGCGGCGATCACCCTGGACAATGCCGCGTCGGCCTTCGTGCTGGACTACCGGATCGTGACCGGACAGGTCAGCAACAATGCCGCTGTTCTGCTCGGCAGCGGCGGTGCGATATTCCTGACCAACGTCATCGTTTTCGGCATCTGGTACTGGGAAACCGATCTGGGCGGGCCGTTCGGTCGACTGTGCTTGGACGCCCGCCACCCCAATCCTCGCTATCCGGACTTCATGTTCCCGCAGACCGACAAACCCGAACTCGCGCCCAGAGACTGGGAACCGCGTTTTCTGGACTACCTCTACGTCAGCTTCACCAACGTGGTTGCCTTCTCACCCACCGATACGATGCCGCTCACGCGGCGCGCCAAGGCCATGATGGCGCTGCAGTCCACAGTCGCCGTTTCGACTCTGGCTCTCGTTATCGCCCGCGCCGTCAACGTGTTGAAGTAAGCCGGACTACGCGGCCGAGCGGCGTGATCGATAGCCGTCGCAGCCGAGCTGCCGATCCTCTTGGGGCCGAGAGGATCGTTGGATGTAGCTACTTGCTGTTGGGTGACTGACGCCGGCCGCCGGCGACGCGATGCGGTGCTCCGTTGGGGGCGCCTACTTCTGGACGACAGTTTCCTTGAAGACGCCGTTGCCCTGGTTGAGCCAGCTGATGGAACCGTGCTCGAAGTCGCTGATCCAGCCGCCGTTGGCGACATTCGGCCCGCCAGCGGTCTGGGACTCATCGCTCGTCGGGAAGCCGAGCGCACCAGTCGGGCCACCCTGGGCGGTGTAAACCTTCAAGATCTCGCCCTGAACCACGTGCGCGTCGGTCGTCGGCGAGGAGTAGATGGTGCCCTTGGCGAAGGCCTGGGCCGTGCCGTTGCCCACCTTTTCGGGCTGGCCGGTAGGCAGACCCAGTGCGGTCTCGCCGCCGAGTGCCTGATACTTCGCGGCCGTCGCCGCATCGAGTGTCACGCTGCCGACGCCGGGCGCAGTCAATGTGGTCGGTGCGCCGGCCACCACCGAGGACACCGCGCTGGACGCTCCGCTGGCGACGCTGGATGCGGCGCTGGCTCCTTCGCTGGCGGCGCTGGACGCGGCACTCGCCCCGGCGCTTACCGCGCTGGTTGCGGCACTGGCCCCCGCGCTCGCGGCGCTGGAGGCGGCACTCGCCCCCGACGAGAGGGCGTTGCCCGCTTCTTTGGCCTGGGAGCAGCTCACGGCGAAGGCGGCCGTGATGGCGACAGCAGCTGCCGCTGCCGCGGTACGAGCCATTGGGTTGGAGTTCATATCGTGTTCCTTTCAATTGACGAAGGCGTCAAGGCAATTTAGCCAATTCGCAGAACGGTAGTTGGACATTGCCTAGTCGCGAGGTGATTAAGAGGGAATGGAACGTCTGCGGTCGACCACGCTGACCACCAGCCGCGGCGGCTGCGGCGTCGGAGACTGAACGGCCCCGGTACCCCCTTTCGGAACCTCCTGCCCGGCAGCAGGTCGCGTGCGACCATCACCAGGACATGGACGGCCAATTTGACAGACGCTCCGCGATCGAGATGTCCGCTGCTGCCGGTCTGGCTGCGGTGCTGACAGCCTGCTCTGCCCGTCCGGGAGACACGCCCAGCGCCACGAGCCCAGCCCTAGCCCCCGCCCCGGACCGGCTGATGTTCATCCGGCACGCCGAGGAACCGGGTGGCCATGGTGATGCCCCGTTCGGCGTCACCGCGGCCGGGGAGGTCGACGCAGACTCGCTGAGCGTGCTCGGCTGGACCAGGGCCGGCGCCCTGGTGACACTGTTCGATCCGCGCGACGCCGACGGCAAACCGCTGCCCACCCGGCCCGAGTTGTCCAGGCCCGCAACCATTTTCGCATGCGATCCCCGACAAAACCACAGCAAGCGCTCCCTGCAGACCGTCACCGCTTTGGCAGCGGCGCTCAATCTTCAGGTCGACAGCAGGTTCACTTCGTCGCAGACCGCACAGGTCGCCGAGGCGCTTTCTGCAGTGGCGGGATCGGCGCTCGTCGCCTGGAGACACGAGCAAATCACCGACATCATCTCCCGCCTCGCGGGAGTCACGCCGACCCCACCGCCGTGGCCGTCAGGCCGCTACGACCTCATCTACGTCCTGACTCGGGACGGCGACCGATGGCGCTTCGCCGCAGGTTGCCCAGATGCTTCTCGCCGGCGACCGTCAGACGCCGACCGGCTGACGCGAGCCTCGTGTTTTCAGTGTTTGGCCTGGTTGCTAGACGTTGAACCGGAACTCGACCACGTCGCCGTCGGCCATCACGTATTCCTTGCCTTCCATGCGGACCTTGCCGGCGGCCTTCGCCGCGGCCATCGATCCGGCCTCGACCAGGTCGTGAAACGACACGATCTCGGCCTTGATGAAACCCTTCTCGAAGTCGGTGTGGATCACCCCGGCGGCCTTCGGCGCGGTGTCACCCTGGTGAATCACCCACGCCCGCGCCTCTTTCGGGCCCGCGGTCAGATACGTCTGCAACTTCAGGGTGTGAAAACCCGCACGCGCGAGCGCGTCCAGTCCGCGCTCGGTCTGCCCGATCGACTCCAGCAGCTCCGCGGCCGACTCGTCGTCGAGCTCTTGCAGTTCGGCTTCGATCTTGGCGTCCAGGAACACCGCATCGGCCGGGGCCACCAACTGCCGCAGTTCGGCGACCCGCGCCTCGTCGGTGAGCACTGATTCGTCAGCGTTGAACACGTAGAGGAATGGTTTGGTGGTCATCAGGTTCAGCTCGCGCAAAAGCGACCAGTTCTGACCTGTGGAGAACAGGGTCTTGCCCGAATCCAGCAGCTGCTGGGCCGCCACCGCCGCTTCGTGCACGGGCTTGCGGTCCTTGTTGTTGCGGGCCTCTTTCTCCAGCCGCGGGATGGCGCGCTCGAGGGTCTGCAGGTCGGCCAGGATCAGCTCGGTGTCGATCACCTCGATGTCGGACTTGGGATCGACCTTGCCGTCGACGTGGACCACGTCGTCGTCGGCGAACACCCGCACCACCTGGCAGATGGCGTCGCATTCGCGGATGTTGGCCAGGAACTTGTTGCCCAGGCCCGCACCCTCGGAGGCGCCCTTCACGATTCCGGCGATGTCGACGAACGTCACCGGCGCCGGAAGGATGCGCTCGGAGCCGAAGATCTTCGCCAGAGTGGCCAGCCTCGGGTCGGGCAGCGGAACCACACCCTCGTTCGGCTCGATGGTGGCGAACGGGTAGTTCGCCGCCAGCACGTTGTTGCGGGTCAGTGCATTGAACAGTGTCGATTTCCCCACGTTGGGGAGGCCGACGATTCCGAGGCTGAGGCTCACAGGGTCCACAGTGTAGGCGGCGGACGACGCGACCCGCCGACGCCGACGGTCCACATTCATCCGAAGCCGGTACGGTCTACGTGTGTCAGCACAGCGGGCAAGGTCGTCGGTGACGGCCGAGAATCGCTCCGCGCACCCGAATCTTCCCGGAGTGCCGTGGTGGGCAGCCGTCCTCATCGCTGTGATCGGCACCACCATCGGCTTCGCGATCGAAGCGGGTTCCGGCGACAAGGAACTCGGCGGCGTGTTCGCCGCGACGTACGCCGTGGGCTGCGTCCTCGCCGTGCTCGCCGTACGCCAGTCCGGAATCTTCACCGCCGTCATCCAGCCGCCGCTGATCCTGTTCGTGGCGGTCCCCGCCGCCTATTTCCTGTTCCACGGCGCGAAGTTCACCGGCATCAAGGACACCCTGATCAACTGCGGCTACCCGCTGATCGAGCGCTTTCCGCTGATGCTGTTCACCTCGGCCGGTGTGCTGCTGATCGGGATGGCCCGCTGGTATTTCGCGATGGCGGGCACGGCTGCGTCGGCCGCACGCGGCGATGACGGCGCCACCGGGGCGGAACCGGGCAAGATCGCCCGCCTGGCGGCCAAGTTCGGTGCGGTGTTCAACCGCGACGCTGCCGCCGCCGAGCCCGGCGCCGTTGCCGAGCCCAAGCCGAAGCGCAAGCACAGCATCGACCGCCCGGCGACCGCCGAGAAGCGACCTCGTTCCGGCCGGCCAACGCAGCGGTCTGCGCCCACCCGGTCCCGGCACGCCCGTCCCCCGCTGGAGGACATCATCGAGGCCGGGGCGGAACGGCCGCGCCGTCAGACCACCCGGCGCCGCCCGCCGGAGTTCGACCCGGCCGACGAGGTGCCGCGCCGCCGGCCGCGCCCGCCACGCGACGGCGACCCGCGCACGCAGCCGCCGCGCCGTCGCGAACCGCGCGAGCCCCGGGAACGGCGCGACCCGTACGCCCCGCCGCCTCGCCGCGAGGGCCGTCACGAGCAGCACCCGCCCTACGAGCCCTACCGGCCGCCGTACGAGCCCTATCCGCCGTCGTACCCGCCGTACGAACCGCCGCCTGCGCGGCGCCGCCCCCCGCCCGCGGACAGCACACATCACCCGGTGTCCCGGGTGCGGTATCGGGGGTCAGACGACGACGAGAATCCCGGCCGTCCGCGCTACGAGCGCTGAGTCCGGGCCGGGCGGATCTCGCGCGGCAGCGCGAACACCAGCGTCTCGTTGGCCGTGGTCACCGACTGCACGGTGTCGTAACCGAATTCGGCCAGCCGCTGCAGGACGCCGCGGACCAGGACCTCCGGAACCGAGGCGCCCGACGTCACACCGACGGTGGTCACACCGTCGAGCCAGGCCGGGTCGATGTCCTCGGCGTAGTCCACCAGGTGTGAGTCCTTGGCGCCCGCTCCCAGCGCCACCTCGACCAGCCGCACCGAGTTCGACGAGTTCCGCGAGCCCACCACGATCACCAGGTCGCACTCGGGCGCCATCGCCTTGACCGCCCCCTGACGGTTCTGGGTCGCGTAGCAGATGTCGTCGCTGGGCGGGTCCTGCAGCTTGGGGAACTTCTCCCGCAGCCGGGCGACGGTCTCCATGGTCTCGTCGACGCTCAGTGTGGTCTGCGAAAGCCAGATCACCTTGTCCTCGTCGCGGACCGTCACCGCGTCGACCGCGTCGGGGCCGTCGACGAGCTGGACGTGGTCGGGTGCCTCACCTGCGGTGCCGACCACCTCCTCGTGGCCCTCGTGGCCGATGAGCAGGATGTCGTAGTCATCGCGGGCGAAGCGCTTGGCCTCGTTGTGCACCTTGGTCACCAGCGGGCAGGTGGCGTCGATGACCTGTAGGCGGCGGGCGGCGGCGGTTTCGTGGACGGTCGGGGCGACGCCGTGGGCGGAGAACACCACGATGGCGCCCTCGGGCACCTCGTCGGTCTCGTCGACGAAGATCGCGCCGGCGTTGGCCAGGGTCTCCACCACATGCTTGTTGTGCACGATCTCGTGACGCACGTAGACCGGGGCGCCGTGTTTCTCCAGGGCCCGCTCGACGGTCTCCACCGCGCGATCCACGCCGGCGCAGTAGCCGCGCGGCTCGGCCAGCAGGACGCGCTTCCCTGTGCTGTTTCCCCGGTCGCTTCGCTCCTGCCCTCCGGAAGCACGTCCGGCGACCGTGCTCGACGCACCGGGAATCCCCATGTTGACGGTTGGCGGCATGGTTTCAGGGTACGTTCCCGCAACCCAGCCGGGCCAGCCGTAGGCTGGGGCGCATGGCAACAGCACCATATGGGGTTCGCCTGATCGTCGGCGCCGCCGTGACCGCCATCGAGGAGACCCGCAAGCTGCCCCAGACCATCCTGATGTATCCGATGACGGTGGCCAGCACCGTCGCGCACATCGTGATGAAAGTGCAGCAGGACCTCGCTGACCTGGTCATCAAGGGCGACGCTGCGCTGGAGAACATCTTCCCGCCCAAGGACGAGCAACCCGAGTGGGCCACCTTCGACGAGGACCTCACCGGCGACGCCGACGGCGCGGCCGGTAACGGCGAGCGCCGCACCGAGGGCCGCTTCGCGCTGTACTCGGTCGCCGACGGCGCCGAGGGCACCGCCGGCCGGGGTCAGGAAACGGTCACCAAATCCAGCCGCAAGAAGGCGGCCCCGACGGCACCGCCGATCGCCGAGGAGCTGGACTACGAGGCGCTGACCCTGGCCCAGCTGCGGGCGCGGCTGCAGTCGCTGAGCGTCGCTGACCTCGAGGCGCTGCTGGCCTACGAGGAGGCCTCCAAGTCCCGGGCGCCGTTCCAGACGCTGCTGGCCAACAGGATCACCCGCGCGACCGCCAAGTGACCAACGCGCAGCCCAACTCCGCGGAGAACCCGTTCCCGGTGCGGGCCGTCGCCATCCGGGTGGCCGGCTGGATCGACAAGCTGGGCACCGTGTGGGTCGAGGGACAGCTGACCCAGATCAATCTGCGCAACGAATCCAAGACGGTGTTCATGGTGTTGCGCGACCCGGCCGCAGACATGTCGCTGACCGTCACCTGCCCGCGTGACCTGGTGCTGTCGGCACCGGTCAAGCTCACCGAAGGCACCCAGGTGGTGGTGTGCGGCAAACCGACCTTCTACACCGGTCGTGGGTCATTCTCGTTGCGGCTCAGCGAGATTCGCGCCGTCGGCGTGGGCGAGCTGCTGGCCCGCATCGAACGGCTGCGCCGTCTGCTCGAGGCCGAGGGGCTGTTCGACCCGCGGCTCAAACGGCCGCTGCCGTTCCTGCCGTCGACCATCGGCCTGATCACCGGGCGGGCCAGCGCGGCCGAGCACGACGTGACCACGGTGGCCGCGCAGCGGTGGCCGGCGGTGCGGTTCGCGATCCGCAACACCGCCGTGCAGGGCGCCAACGCGGTGGCACAGATCGTCGAGGCGCTGCGCGAGCTGGACGGCGACCCGGAGGTGGACGTGATCGTGCTCGCCCGCGGCGGCGGCAGCGTCGAGGACCTGCTGCCGTTCTCCGACGAGACGCTGTGCCGGGCGATCTCCGCCTGCACCACGCCGGTGGTGAGCGCCGTGGGCCATGAGCCGGACAACCCGCTGTGCGATCTGGTCGCCGACCTGCGCGCGGCCACCCCCACCGACGCGGCCAAACGGGTGGTGCCCGACACCGTGGCCGAGCTGGCTCTGGTCGGTGAACTGCGGCAGCGCAGCGCGCAGGCGCTGCGTAACTGGGTAGCCCGCGAGCACCGCACACTGGCGCAACTGCGAAGCCGTCCGGTGCTGGCCGACCCACTGCGCACCGTGACGCAGCGCGGCGAGGAGGTCGAGCGCGCCCGCGCCGCCGTACGCCGCGACATCAACCGACTGGTGGAAGCGGAGTCCGACCGGATCGGTCACCTGGCCGCGCGGCTGGCCACGCTGGGGCCGGCGGCGACGCTGGCGCGGGGCTATGCCGTGGTCCAGACCATCACCGCGGACGGCGCGGCCATCCTGCGCACCACGGGCGACGCGCCGGCCGGGACGCGGCTGCGCATCCGGGTTTCCGACGGCGCGGTAGGCGCCACCAGTACCGGCCCGACGGATGGAGCGCCGTGAGTAGCAAGAGCCAGGAAACGAAGCCCATTAGTTCGTTGGGGTATGAAGAGTGCCGGGACGAGCTGATCGAGGTGGTGCGCGTCCTCGAGCAGGGCGGCCTCGACCTCGACGCGTCGCTGAAATTGTGGGAGCGGGGCGAGGAACTGGCAAGACGCTGTGAACAGCACTTAGCCGGGGCACGTAAACGCATCGAGGACGCACTGGGGTCGCGCGACGTCACGGATGGCTGATCCGGCGCCGCCGTACCTGCGACGTTGGCGAATTGGAACGCGTTTCAGTTATTCTCGCGGCCATGGGTGATGCGACTCTGACAACCCCGCTAGGCCGCGTCCTGGTCACCGGTGGCGCCGGGTTCGTCGGCGCCAACCTGGTGACCGAACTGCTCGAGCGCGGCGTTTGCGTCCGCGCCTTCGACCGGGCGCCCTCGCCGCTGCCCCCGCACGAGTGCCTCGAGGTGCTCCAGGGCGACATCTGCGACGTCGACACCGTCACCGCGGCGGTCGCCGGGATCGACACCATCATCCACACTGCGGCGGTCATCGACCTGATGGGCGGCGCGCTCGGTCACCGAGGCGTACCGCAAGCGCAGTTTCGACGTCAACGTCGGTGGGACCAAGAACCTGGTGCACGCCGCGCAGGCGGCCGGGGTCAAGCGGTTTGTCTACACCGCCTCCAACAGCGTGGTGATGGGCGGTCAGCGCATCGCCAATGGTGACGAAACCCTGCCCTACACAACACGATTCAACGACCTCTACACCGAGACCAAGGTGGTGGCCGAGAAGTTCGTGCTCAGCCAGAACGGCGTCGACGGGCTACTGACCTGTTCGATCCGGCCCAGCGGCATCTGGGGCCGCGGCGATCAGACGATGTTCCGCAGGCTGTTCGAGAGCGTGCTGGCCGGCCACGTCAAAGTTCTGGTCGGCAGCAAGGACGTCAGGCTCGACAACTCCTACGTGCACAACCTGGTTCACGGATTCATCCTCGCCGCCGAGCATCTGGTGCCGGGGGGCTCCGCCCCCGGGCAGGCGTACTTCGTCAACGACGGCGAGCCGATCAACATGTTCGAGTTCTCCCGTCCCATCGTCGAGGCCTGCGGTGAGCGGTGGCCGACGTTCTGGGTGCCCGGACGGTTGGTCCACCGCGCGATGACCGCCTGGCAGTGGCTGCACTTCCGCTTCGGGCTGCCCCAGCCGCTGCTGGAACCCCTTGCGGTGGAACGGCTTTACCTGGACAACTACTTCTCCATCGACAAGGCCCGCCGCGACCTCGGCTACCAGCCGCAGTACACCACCGACGAGGCGATGCAGCACTGCCTGCCGTACTACACCGACCTCTACGAGCAGATGAAGAACGCCGGAAAGCAGACCGTCACGGTCTCGGGCTAGGGCCCCGCGATCGCCTTCTTGACCACCTGCCCGTAGGCGGCCCGCTGGGCGTCGGTCACCGATTTGTCGAAGATCAGCACGATGTCCTCGACCTGCGTCATCGCGGGCATCGAACTCGCGTACAACTCCGCGCGGCCGGTGCTCGGGAACTTCAGGATCGACACGGCGTCGGTGGCCCGGGCTTCCACGCACCCCGCCTCCGGGCACAGCGCATCCGTCGCGTCATGGGCGTTCACCGCTGGCAGCCCGGCCTTGGTGATGGCGTCTACCACCGCCGCGGTCGAGACGTCGTTGAGGAGCACAGGACCGCGGGCGCCGCCGGTCGGGGCCTTGCCGCTCATGTCTCGGCTGCCGCAGCCCGCGAGGGCAGCCGACAGCACGAGGGCAGCCATGACCAGGCCGCAGGTTTTCGCACCGCGCATGTACTAGAGCGTAGTGATATGCCCGAAGGGTACGGTCCACTGGAACGTGTTCTAGGGAGGGAGATCGATGTCTGACGCTGTGCTGGTCACCGGCGCATTCGGGTTGGTGGGAAGTGCCACGGTCAAGCATCTGGCCGCCGCGGGGCGCCACGTGGTGGCAACCGACCTCGACACCCCGGGCAACCGGAAGGCCGCGGCGGCGTTGCCACGCGGCGTCACCGTGCGCTGGACCGACCTCACCGACCCGAAAGCGGTCGGCACTCTGATGAGCTCGGTCGCGCCGGCGTCGATCATCCACCTGGCGGCCGTGATCCCGCCCATGTGCTACGTCAACCCCGCGGTGGCCCGCAAGGTCAATGTGGAGGCCACCTCCACGTTGGTCAACGCCGCGGCCGCCGAGCCCAAGCCGCCGCGGTTCGTGCAGGCGTCGTCCATCGCCGTCTACGGCCCGCGCAACCCGCACCGCACCACCGAGCTGCTGACCGCGGACACCCCGGTGCGGCCGTTCGACATCTACGGCGGGCACAAGGTGGAGGCCGAACACATCGTGCGCGGCTCTGCCGTCGACTGGGTGATCCTGCGACTGGGCGGTGTGATGAGCACCGAGTTCGACGTGGGCATGAGCCAGGACATGTTGTATTTCGAGGGCCTGCTGCCCACCGACGGCCGGCTGCAGACCGTCGACGTGCGCGACGTCGCCCACGCCTTCGTCGCGGCCACGACCGCCGATGCCATCGGGCAGACCCTGCTCATCGGCGGCGACGACAGCCACCGCCAGGTCCAGGGCGACGTCGCGGCGGCGATCACCGCGGCCATGGGACTGGTGGGGGCGACTGCCAAGGGCCGCAAGGGAAATCCGGACGACGACGACGCGTGGTTTGCCACCGATTGGATGGATTCGACCAAATCCCAAGAGCTCCTGGGTTTTCAGCACCACACTTGGCCGGCAATCTTGAAGGAGACCGCGGACAGGACGGGGTGGAAGCGTCCGCTGTTCCGGGTCGTCGCGCCGTTGGCCCACGAATACCTCAAGCGGCACTCTCCGTACTACAAGCAGCCCGGCAAGTACGCCGATCCGTGGGGTGCGGTGAAACGCAAGTGGGGCCGATTCGAGGCGGACAAGGCATGAGTGAGCGGGTAGCGGTCATCGTCGGCGGCGCATCGGGCATCGGCTGGGCGACGGCGCAGAAGCTGGCCGGGCAGGGGTGCCGGGTCACGATCGCCGACCGCAACACAGAGCTGGCCGCGCAGCGGGCTGCCGAACTGGGAGCGCCGCACACCTGGGCGGAGGTGGAGGTCACCGACGAGGCGACGGTGGCCAGACTTTTCGACGACGTCGTGGCCCGCGAGGGCGGGCTGAACGCGGTGGTGAACTGCGCCGGCTTCAGCGGGTTCGGGCTCATCACCGATCTGGACGCCGAGCAGTTCCGCTCGGTGATCGACGTGTGCCTCAACGGGGCCTTCCTGGTGATCAAGCACGCGGGGCGGCACCTCGGTGAGGGGGGCACGCTGGTGTCGCTGACGTCGTTGAACGCCCGGCAGCCGGCAATCGGCATGAGCGCGTACTGCTCGGCGAAGGCCGGCCTGTCGATGCTGACGCAGGTGGCGGCGCTGGAACTGGGCCCGCGCGGCATTCGGGTCAACGCCGTCGCACCCGGGTTCGTGCACACTCCGCTGACCGAAGGCGCGGCCGCGATCCCCGGGGTGGTCGAGGAGTACATCGAGAACACCGCGCTGGGCCGGCCGGGAACGCCCGAGGACATCGCCGAGGCGGTGGTGTTCCTGTGCTCAACGCAGTCGTCGTGGATGACCGGGGAGATATTGGACCTCAACGGCGGAGCCCACCTCAAGCGCTACCCGAACATCAACGAACATCTGACGCGCCTGATGAATCAATAACGTTGAACACTGAATTCACGCTGACCCAGAAGCGCGCGCTGGCGGTCGTCACCATCATCGCGCTGCTCTTCGGTGCGTACTTCCTGCGGCACTACTTCATCCTGGTGGTGATCGCGGCGATCGTCGCCTACCTGTTCACCCCGCTGTACAACCGCGCCCGGCAGCGCTTCAACACCGGCCTGTCGGCCACGCTGACGGTGCTGGCCGCGCTGGCCACTGTGATCATTCCCGCGGGTGCACTGATAACGCTTGCAGTGCTTCAGATTTCGCACATGGTCGTGCACGTCGCGGAGTGGGTGGAGACCGCCGACATGTCCACCCTGGGCGACCGGGCGATCTCGTTCGTCAACAACCTGCTGGCCAAGCTGCCGTTCGGCCACTTCACCGTCACCGCCGAGTCGCTGCGCCACACGATGGTCAGCGTCTCGCAGAACGTCGGGCAGTGGCTGCTGCGCTCGCTGAAGGGCGCGGCCGGCGGGGTGATCGGCGTGGTGACGTCGGCGATCATCTTCCTCTACGTGCTGATCTCGCTGCTCACGAACCAAGAGCAGTTACTCACCCTGGTGCGCCGGCTCAACCCCCTGGGCGAGGAGGTCACCGACCTGTACCTGGCGAAGATGGGCGCGATGGTGAAGGGAACCGTCAAGGGGCAGTTCATCATCGCCACCGTTCAAGGTGTTCTCGGTGCGGCGTCGATCTACATCGCCGGCTTCCACAACGGGTTCTTCATCTTCGCGATCTTCCTGACCGCGCTGTCGGTGATCCCGTTGGGCAGCGGCATCGTCACCATCCCGTTCGGCATCGGGATGGTGCTGTTCGGCCACGTGGTCGGCGGGTTGTTCGTGGTGCTGTTCCACGTTCTCGCGATCACCAACATCGACAACTTCCTGCGGCCCATCCTGGTGCCGCGCGAAGCGCGGCTCGACCCGGCGCTCATGCTGCTGGCGGTGTTCTCCGGCCTCGCGATGTTCGGCTTCTGGGGCATCGTGCTGGGGCCGGTCCTGATGATCATCATCGTCACCACCATCTCGGTGTACCTGGCCGTCTACAAGGGCGTCGAGATGACGGTGCACGAGCCACCGGAGAAGCGCCGCAAGCTTTTCCGACGCCGGATCACGTCCGAGGTCGCTGCTACGGCGGCAGCTGCGGACGGCGAACCGTCAGCCCCCTAGGTGCCCGCAGCACACCGGCAGTCAGGGTGCCTACCGGCAGATGATCCACTGGTTTTGGCAGACTGCGCCGGCCCCACCCCATGGGGTGATCGGCCCGCCCTCGTTGTCGGGGTTCACCCAGTTCGGCGGGGCCAACGGCGTCGGCTGATTCGCTATCGACGTCGCCGGCGGAGGAGGAGGCAGGGGTTCTGAGTGAGCGACGCCGACGCCCGCTGAGAGAGCGACGACGCTGGCGCCGGCGGCCAGCAGCCCCCGAGAACACCCGCGAAGGTTCATACCTGACCTTCCCCTCAATCCGGTCGCTGACCGGGCTGTCCCTGGTATCCAGGGTATGCCGTCAGGTGATGCGATGCGGATGTTCAGTGCCGATGTCTCGCCCACGGTCGGTCAGAAGGGTGGTGGGTCGGCGTCGTTGTCGGCCGGTGGCGTTCCAAAGATCGCGCTGTGGCGAGTGCGCCGGTCTTTGCGGTTTCGGGCCCGTTCAGTGGCGATGGCCTGGGCGCGGTTCTGTGCCCGGGTGCGCCTGCGTTTGGGCATCACCGCGGTGCGGTCGCCGACGGACTCGGAGGTTCGAGGATGGCCGAAGCGGTGTCGCGGTGGGGTGGGGGTCATCAGCGCCGGGAACAACAACGCACTGCCGGGTGTGGTGATGTAGCGCTGCCCACCGGGCAGCCGCCAGATCACCGTGCCATCGGGTAGCTGTTCGTCACGCCAGCCCCAGAACGTCTTGAGCAGATGACACGGCCGGCACAATGTTTTCAGGTTGCCGGCGTGGGTCGGCCCGGCCGGCCACGGGATGGTGTGGTCGATATCGCAGTGCGTGGCCGGCCGATCACAGCCCGGCGCCCGACACGTCAGATCCCGGGCCCGCACGAACTCCGCCAACGCCCTCGAGGGCCGATACCCTGCCTCAGCGCGCGACGTGGTGAAGTCCGACAGCGGCCGCAGCCTTGCCTCGGTAGCCAACTGAGCCACCATCTCCGCCGAGATCAACGTGTTGGGACCTATCAGGTACGCGGGAGTTTGGGAGCGTCCCTCGACGGCTGCCTGCTCGGCCACCACATGGATCACCACACCGGTGTTGGTCGGCCGCTTACCGGCTGGGCATTGTGCGCTCGCACAGCGGCAGGCCAACCGATCCATGCCCACTGCGAGCGCCCCCAGCGCATCAGCGCGACGCTGCTCAACGGTGCGCGGGTCATCCGGACAGACTGTTGCGGCCATGGCGTCCAGCCGCTTGTCCACGGCCGCCGCATCAGTACTGGCCAGCAGACCAGACAGCTCGGCGGTGCCATTGCCTTTGTCCCACAACGAGACTCGACGATCCAGGGCGCGCTCCCGCGCCCGGCGCACCGCATCCCGGTCGTGACGCCCGACGACCCGGTCGATCTCGGTGGCCAGCCGGCCCCGCGTCATCGACGGCCAGCGCGCCACCCGTGCCGCCAACTCGCCATCCACCGCCGCCGTCGCGGCCTCGTCGGTGATCAGGTCGGTGCGATAGGCGATGGCCTGGAAGACGCCGAGGTCGATGTCGCCGGCGGCGAACACCGCCGCCACCGCCGGCAGCCGCAGCATCGCCAACCCGAGGTTCATGTAGCTGCCCGCCTTGGCCAGGCTGATCCGCAACGCCGCCGCGATCTCCGCCCCCACCGCCGCCCAGGTGTCCACCGCCCACTCCCCGCGCTCCCCACGCTGGCGACGCCGCAACTCGAACAACTCACACACCGCCCGCAACCGTCGAGCCGCGGCCTGATTCTCCTGACGAGAGGCAACGCCGAGCGCTTCGAGCAACGCATCCGACTCCGCCGTTACCGGCGGCTCCCAATAGTCATGAACCGGACTACCGAACATATGTTCGAGTATGCCACTACCCCCCGACGAAAACCGTCGGCGCTAGCCGTGGCCCGGCATCCCCGGCATCTCGGACATGCCGCCACCCATCGGCGGCTCCATGGGCATGTGCGGCTCCATCGGCGGCGCAGGCGGCGGCTGGGGAACGTAGGGGCTGCCCATGCACGCGGCATCCGCGGGCATCTGCATGCACTGCGGATCGAGCGGGCCGGTCGGAAGTGCCGGAGGCGGCGGCGGCGCAGGAGGCGGCGGCGGCGCTGTCGGCGGCGCGTAGGGACTACCCGCGCACTGAGGGACCCACGACATCGTCGCGCACTGGGGATCGTTCGGACCGGTGGGCATGTTGGGATCGGGATCAGCCCCGGCGACGGGGGCAGCCGTCATGGCGAAAAGGACTGCGGCGACGGCAATTGTCTTCATTGCGGCCATGGCCCATGGTCTCACGCCGACGGCCGGGTCAACCGCTCTGTGGCGAATTCCGGGCACCCGAAGCGCTGCGCTGATGAACGAAACGTTGCTACGGTCGCACTGCTCGCAGGCCGCCGTCAGGTTCATGGAGCACGTGGGTGGAGCAACCGATGGAACAAGCCCCGCTGACCCTCTGGGCCCGCGCCGCGGCTGTCGCCGTGCTGGCACTGGCCGCAGTCGACCAGTTCGTGCGGCACACGCCGCCGCTGACCGCCGTCTGGCTGGCCGGGCTGGCCGTGGCGGTACTGCTGCAGTCGGGGCACCCGTCTGACCTTCGGACGTGGCTTGGCCGAGGTGTGGCTGCGGCGATGGCTGTCACCGCCGCAAGCGTGCTGGTCGGGTATCTGGCCGGCAAGTCGTTCGGCCCGCCCCCGCGGACAGCGGCGTCGGCCCTGTACCTCTCCGGAGCCGTCGCGTTGATGCGAGTCGATCGGCGCCGCTCAGGATTGCTTTGGGGCATATTCCTTTTGGCCGCGGTAGCCACGCCGCTGGCCACCGTGGTGGGACACATGTTCAAGGCGGTTTCGGATGTGATTCTCACCGAGTCCACCGGCCAACGGATCTCGACGGCAGTCGGGGCGCTGCTGCTCGTCGCGGCCACCGTGCTGGCTCGTCCCGATCGCAATCCGATTGCCTGGCTGATGGCCCGGCCCGATCGCTGGGCACTGCTCCGGCTGGTCGGCATCCTGGGCGGTCTGCCCCTGTTGGTGGGCGTCTCGCGGCTGCCCTTCCTGGTACTCGGCCTGGGCACCGAGGCGGCCTGGATTCTGGCCACGACGATCGCCACCGTCATCGCGGGCGCCGCCGTGTTCTATCTGAGCCAGCGTGAGCAGGGACTGCTCATCGACAAGGAGTTGCTCAGCAGGCAGCGCGCCGACGCGGAGATGCGCTACCGCATTCTCGCCGACAACGCCGTCGACGTCGTCTTCCATCTTCACGGCAGTAGCGTCACATGGGTCTCCCCGTCCGTGGAGGCGGCGTTCGGCGAGCCACCTCGGCAATGGGTCGGCTCGGACTTGCGCCTTCGAATTCATCCCGACGACCTCGCGACGGTGGCGACCGCCGTACGGGGAATCGGTCCGGACAAACCGGTCCTCGCGCGCTTCCGGGTCCGCACCGCCGAGGGCGGTTATCACTGGGTCGACGGCAACGCGAAGCCCTACATCGACGCCGACGGCAACCCCGACGGGCTGATCGCCGCGCTGCGAATCGTCGACGACCAGGTCGAGGCCCAGCAGCGGCTCGACCGGCTGGCCAGGTTCGACACTCTCACCGGCCTCCCCAACCGGGCCGAGGTGATCGGCCGCCTGGAGTCCGCGCTCGAACAACCTCGATCCCCGGGCTCGGATCTGGGAATCCTCTTCTGCGACGTCGACCACTTCAAGACCATCAACGACACCTTGGGGCACGCCGCAGGCGACGTGGTGCTCGCGACCCTCGCGGCGCGCATCAGCGAGAGCATCCGGCAAGGGGACACCGTGGGGCGGATGGGCGGTGACGAGATGGTGGTACTGCTACCCGGTGTGCACAGTCTCGACGAGGCCGCCCTCATCGCCGAGAAGATCCGTTGTCGCGCAGCCGAACCCATCCACCACGACGGAAGAACCATCGAGGCGACGCTGAGCATCGGGGTCACGGTGTCGGTCCCCGGCGAGTCGGCCACCGCAGTGACAGCCCGCGCGGACGAGGCGATGTATCGAGCGAAGCAGGCCCGCCGCAACACCGTCGTCCGGATCTAGGTCAGCCGCTCCTTGAGGAACTCCACCACCCGCTTGCGCGCCTCGTAAGCCTGCTGCCCCTCTTCCTCGCGGACCTCAAGCGTCAGCACCGAGTGGGCCATCCGCCCGAAGCCACCCGAGTTGCCCGGCGAAGAGTCGAGTTCGATGACCTCGAAGGCGTCACCGAGCCGGTCCTTGAGCGTCTTGAAGCGCTCCTTGGGCGCCAGAGGATCCCCGCTGAAGCGCAGCCCGAGCGCGCACAGGCCGTCGTCGGCCGCGCGCTTCTCGATGATCTTCATCTCGCCCTCGGACAGGCCGGGGTCCCGTTTGTGCTTGGCGGTCAAGCCGATCGGCGACGACGGCTGGCTGAGCACCGGGGCCAGGACGCTGTCGTCGACCGCGGCGGCCAGGGCGAAGCCACCGGAGAAGCACTGCCCGATCACGCCGACGCCCTTGCCGCCCGTCTTCTCCTTCAGGTCGCGCGCCAGTGCCCGCAGATAGTGCGACACCGGGCGCTCCTTGTTCGTCGCGAACGCCGCGAACTCCTTGGCAACACAGCCGCGCACGAGCACCGGCAGCATTCCCGGCCGCATCGCCGGCGCCCCGGGCGTCCCGTACAGCGACGGAATCGCAACGGTGAAACCGTTGTCCACCAAGTAGTTTCCCAATGCGAGCACACCGGGGTGCGCGCCGGGCATCTCCGGGATTAGCACCACACCAGGGCCCTGGCCCTTGCGATAGACGTCGTGGGTGAAGCCCGCCGCGGTGAAGGGCTCGCAGGTCCAGCCGCTCAGGTCGGCTTCAGGTCCGGGCATGGGTGCATCTCCTACTGTCGGCCGGGCACGATGGGCTGTTGCGTCTGTGTCGCGAGGGCAAGGGTACGGAAGTCGTCGCTGCTGCCCGACCCGGTGATCGCCAGCTGCGCCGGCCCGCGCGGGCTGTCCAGCCGCGTGGTCCACACCGGTTCGGTACCTTCGCCACCCTCGTAGACCACCCACTTGACCCCGTCGACGTCCTGGACGCCGGTCGGGGCCATCGATCGGTGGATGGAGCCGACGAGTGCGGCCTCGTCGGCGTTGCTCTGGGTCAGGCTGACGAACATCCTCGACGGGGCGATGTAGCCGACCTTGGAGATGACGGCGTGCTCAGGTTGCCGCGTCTTGGGATCGCTCAGACCTGCGTCGATCCCGCCGCGGGCACCGGAGTTCGCCTGCCAGCCGTCGGGCAGCTTGGGCAGCCGGATCGGAATCGCGAGGGCGTCGGCGTCGGCCTTCAGCGCGGCCGGTGCGTCATAGGACGGCACGGCGCCGTCCGAGGGTCCGCTGGGCCGAAACGAACACATGCCGACCAACCCGGCCAGCAGGATGCAGGCCACCACCAGCGGAGCCAGCGACCAGAACATGTCGCGGCCGTCCTGAAGCAGGCGCGGCTTGGCTTCCTTCGGCGAAGGGGCCGGCGAAGGGGCCGGCGCAGGTCCGTAGCCGCGGGGCCGACGACATCGGGGTCCGTCACGCACGCCAGTATCCCAGGTCCGAAGCACTGAGTCGCTTCTGGGACAATCTCAACCATGCCTGAAGCCCGCCGCCGCGAAGCACCCGATCGAAACCTCGCCCTGGAACTCGTCCGGGTCACCGAAGCCGGCGCGATGGCCGCGGGCAGATGGGTCGGTCGCGGGGACAAGGAGGGCGGGGACGGCGCCGCCGTCGACGCCATGCGCCAACTGGTGAACTCGGTGTCCATGCGCGGCGTCGTGGTCATCGGCGAGGGCGAGAAGGACAACGCCCCGATGCTCTACAACGGCGAAGAGGTCGGCAACGGCGACGGTCCCGACTGCGACTTCGCCGTCGACCCCGTCGACGGCACCACCCTGATGAGCAAGGGCATGCCCAACGCCATCTCGGTTCTCGCGGTCGCCGAGCGCGGCGCGATGTTCGACCCGTCGGCGGTGTTCTACATGAACAAGATCGCCGCCGGGCCCGACGTCGCCGACTTCATCGACATCACCTCGCCGATCGCGGCCAACATCCAGCGCCTCGCCAAGGTGCGCAAGGCCTCGGTCTCCGACATCACCGTGTGCATCCTGGACCGGCCGCGGCACACCAAGCTCATGGCCGAGGTCCGGGAGGCGGGGGCACGCATCCGGCTGATCTCCGACGGCGACGTCGCCGGCGCGATCTCGGCCTGCCGGCCCGATTCGGGCACCGACATGCTCGCCGGTATCGGCGGCACCCCTGAAGGCATCATCACCGCCGCCGCCATCCGCTGCATGGGCGGCGAGATCCAGGCCCAGCTCGCCCCGACCGACGACGAGGAACGCCAGAAGGCCATCGACCGGGGCCACGACCTCGATCGCGTGCTGACCACCCGGGATCTGGTCGCCGGGGAGAACGTCTTCTTCTGCGCCACCGGCGTCACCGACGGTGACCTGCTCAAGGGCGTGCGCTACTTCGGCGGCGGCTGCACCACACAGTCGATCGTCATGCGCTCGAAGTCCGGCACCGTCCGGATGATCGACGCCTACCACCGGCTTTCCAAACTCAACGAATACTCTGCGGTGGACTTCACCGGGGACAAGACCGCGGCCTACCCGCTTCCGTAAGAAAGGCAACAATGACCGACAGTGCTGTCCCGGCAGATGAGGGCTCTTACCGCATCGAGCACGACACCATGGGCGAGGTCCGGGTTCCGGCAAAAGCCCTGTGGCGCGCGCAGACTCAGCGGGCCGTCGAGAACTTCCCGATCTCCTTCCGCGGCCTGGAGCGCACCCAGATCCGGGCGCTCGGCCTGCTGAAGGCGGCCTGCGCGCAGGTGAACAAGGACCTGGGCAAGC
This sequence comes from uncultured Actinomycetota bacterium, assembly GCA_963716465.1. Classification (GTDB taxonomy): domain Bacteria; phylum Actinomycetota; class Actinomycetes; order Mycobacteriales; family Mycobacteriaceae; genus Mycobacterium. Next base: position 209,062 of record CAVQTS010000019.1, on the reverse strand, counting down.
TGTCGGCGGAGAAGGCCGACGCGATCATCGCCGCGGCCGGTGAGATCGCCGACGGCCTGCACGACGACCAGTTCCCCATCGACGTGTTCCAGACCGGTTCGGGCACCAGCTCCAACATGAACGCCAACGAGGTCATCGCCTCGATCTGCGACCGCAACGGCGTGACGGTGCACCCCAACGACGACGTCAACATGTCGCAGTCCTCCAACGACACCTTCCCCACCGCCACCCACATCGCTGCCACCGAAGCAGCTGTGCGCCAGCTGATTCCGGCGCTCGAGGTGCTGCACGAGTCGCTGGCCAACAGGGCCCGCCAGTGGCGCACCGTCGTCAAGTCCGGACGCACCCACCTGATGGACGCCGTCCCGGTCACGCTGGGCCAGGAGTTCGGCGGCTACGCCCGCCAGGTCGAGGCCGGTATCGAACGGGTCAAGGCCACCCTGCCCCGCCTCGGCGAGCTCGCCATCGGCGGCACCGCGGTGGGCACCGGACTGAACGCGCCCGACGGGTTCGGCGCCAAGGTGGTCGACGTGCTGGTGGCACAGACCGGACTGGCCGAATTGCGCACGGCGCGAGACTCTTTCGAGGCCCAGGCCGCCCGCGACGGCCTGGTCGAAGCGTCCGGCGCGCTGAAGACCATCGCCGCGTCGCTGACCAAGATCGCCAACGACATCCGCTGGATGGGCTCGGGGCCGCTGACCGGTCTGGGCGAGCTTGCGCTGCCCGACCTGCAGCCCGGCAGCTCGATCATGCCCGGCAAGGTCAACCCCGTCATCCCCGAAGCCGTCACGCAGGTCGCGGCCCAGGTCATCGGCAACGACGCGGCCATCACCGTGGGCGGACTGTCCGGCGCGTTCGAGCTCAACGTGTACATCCCGATGATGGCGCGCAACCTGCTGGAGTCGTTCACGCTGCTGACCAACGTCTCGAAGTTGTTCGCCACCAAGTGCATTGACGGCCTGATCGCCAACGAGGAGCACCTGCGCGAGCTGGCCGAGTCTTCCCCGTCCATCGTCACACCGCTGAACTCGGCGATCGGCTATGAGGAGGCCGCCAAGGTCGCCAAGCAGGCGCTCAAGGAGAAGAAGACCATCCGGCAGACGGTCATCGACCGCGGACTCATCGGCGACAAGCTGTCCGAGGAGGAGCTCGACAAGCGCCTCGACGTGCTGGCGATGGCGAAGGTTGTCGATGAGCGCTTGCGCGAAGAGGGTTAAGCCAAGCGGGGAGTAGCGCCGAACCGGCGGATGCCCAGCGGGGCGGTCAGGCTGTGCACCAGCAGGCTGATCGTCACCGCCACCACCACGACCTGTGAGATGAGGTCGGTCTCCGAGATCTCGCCGCGCTCGAGCACGATCAGTCCGAGCACCACCGTGCCGATGCCGCGCGGGCCGAACCAGCCGACGAACACCCGGCTGTACATCGGAAGGTCGCTGCGAATCAGGGCGACCAGCACCGCGACCATGCGCACCGCGAACACGGCAAGCACCGCGAACAGCACCACCCGCCAGCTGGCGTACTGCCAGCCCTCGCTGACCGCGAACGCCCCGAACATCGCGAACACCGTCAGCTCCAGCAGCTGGCCTGCCGCGTCGGAGACCTGCGTCGGCACCTGCTCCTCGTGGCGGCGCGCGACCATCGCGAAGACCAGCCCGCCGGCGAAGGCGGCGACGAAACCGCTACCGTGCAGCCGCTCCCCCGTCTCGAAGCAGAGCAGCGCCACCGCCACGGTGGCCAGCTGCGCCCAGGTGTCGCTCATCCAGCCGCGCTGCCAGGACGTCGCGATGGCCCAGCCTGCGATCACCGCGATGACCGCGCCGGCCACCACCGAGACCACCTCGGTGCGGAACGCGAACCATGCCCAGCGCCCGGGGTGCGCGTCGTTGCTGGCCGAGGCCAGCGCGACCGCCGCGAGCAGTGCGGCCAGCGCGAAGCCGTCGTAGAAGCCGCTCTCCACCGACAGCGTGTGCCGAACCCGCTCGGGAATGCGTTCGTCCTCCAGCAGCGCGTCGATCAGCGCGACCTCGGTGGGGGCGACGATCGCGGCCAGGCACACCGCCTCCCACCACGGCAGGATCGGCAACAGCAGGGTCGCGGTGACGGCCCCGAGGATCAGCGTCAGTGGGATGCCGATGACCAGCAGCCGGAAGGTGACGTGCCCGCGGCGGATGACCCGCAGCACGTCGAGCCGGGCGGCCTGGTTGAACAGGATGACCGTCAGTGCCAGCTGGGCCAGCACGGTGAAGCTGCCGGCCTGCGGGCTGGCGTCGATCAGGTGCAGCCCCGACGGCCCGAGCAGCATCCCGAGGGCGATGAAGATCAGCGCCGGAGCGACGTACCACCGGCTGACCAGAGCTGAGACCACGGCGTAGCCCAGCACCAGCAGCGTGAGGACGAGCGAGGTATCGGTGTGCACGTGCGGCTAAGCGCCGTTGTTGACTCCGCCGGAGTTGGCTCCGGGGATGTCGGTGATCGGGATGTTGGGCATCGGGCTGGGCGACGGCGTCTGCGGCAGCGTCGGCACGTCGGCGGGCGGGATGTCCTGCAGCACGTTGGCCGGCGGCCCGTTGTCACGCGAGCCGTAGACACTGCCGGGCGCCCGCGGACCCAGCATCTGGCTGACGGTCACCAGGTGATAGCCGTTGGCCTTCAGGACCGGGATGAACTGGTAGACGAGGTCGACGGTGGACGAGTACGTGTCGTGGAACAGCACCACCGAGCCCGGCTTGATCTGGGTCATCACCATGTAGCGGGTGGCCGCGGTGTTGGAGTCGTTGATCCAGTCGAACGGGATGACGTCCCACAGGATGGCGGCCAGGCCGTACTGAGCGGCGACCTTGTTGACAGCGTCGTCGGTCAGCCCGCCTGCCGGGCGCCACAGCGTCGGGGTCTGCCCGGTGGCGGCCTTGATGGCGTCGTTGGCCTTACTGAACTGGGCCGGGACGTCCTCGGCGGGGATCGTCGTCATGTTGGGGTGTTCCCAGGTGTGGTTGCCGATCTCCATCCCGGCGTCGGCGACCCGCTTGGCACCGGCCGGGTTGGCCGCCACCTTGTTGCCGATCATGAAGAACGTGGCCTTGGCGCCGGCGTCGTTGAGGATGCCCAGCAGCCGATCGGTGTACGGCGTCGGCCCGTCGTCGAAGGTCAGGGCGACACATTTGACCACCGCGCAGTCCACACCGTCGGCGTTGGCGACCCGGACATGGCCGGTGAACCCGCCGATGACCACGACGGCCACTCCCACGCACACACTGATCACGGTGCGCAGATAGGACCAGGGCAGGCTGTCGGATCGGCGTGGCACTTGCCGAAGTTTACCGGGCCGGCCTGGACGGACCCTGTCACGCGGGTCTTCCCAGCGACTTCGGCGCGCTGATCAACGCCCAACGACGAGAATCGCGCCGAAATCACTCACGGCAGGGCGCCGGGGCTGATCTCCTCCAGCATCTCGGTGACCAGTGCCGCGATCGGCGAGCGCTCGCTGCGCATCAGCGTGATGTGCGCGAACAGCGGATGGCCCTTGAGCTTCTCGATGACGGCCGCCACCCCGTCGTGGCGTCCGACGCGCAGGTTGTCGCGCTGGGCTACGTCGTGGGTGAGCACCACCCGCGAGCCCGCGCCGAGTCGCGACAGCACGGTCAGCAACACGTTGCGCTCCAGCGACTGGGCCTCGTCGACGATCACGAACGAGTCGTGCAGCGAGCGGCCGCGGATGTGGGTCAGCGGCAACACCTCGAGCATCCCGCGGGAGAGCACCTCTTCGAGCACCGCCGGGGAGGCCAGGCCTTCCAGGGTGTCGAAGACGGCCTGCGCCCACGGACCCATCTTGTCGCTCTCGCTGCCCGGCAGATAGCCGAGTTCCTGGCCGCCGACGGCGTAGAGCGGACGGAACACCACGACCTTGCGCTGGGTGCGACGCTCCAGCACCGCCTCCAGGCCCGCGCACAGCGCCAGAGCCGACTTGCCGGTGCCGGCCTTGCCGCCCAACGACACGATGCCCACCGACTCGTCGAGCAGCAGGTCGAGTGCAACGCGTTGTTCGGCGGACCTTCCCCGGAGGCCGAACACCTCGCGATCACCGCGGACCAGCTGGACCTTCTTGTCGGCGTTCACGCGGCCAAGAGCGTGCGAGCTTCCGCCCAGCAGCCGAACACCGGTGTGGCAGGGCAGGTTTCGCGCGTCGACAAGGTCGATCTCACCCTCGGCGAACAACGTGTCGATCTCTTCGGTGGCGACGTCGAGCTCCGACATGCCAGTCCAGCCGGACGTGATCACGTCCTGGGCGTGGTACTCGTCGGCGGGCAGGCCCACCGCGCCGGCTTTGACGCGCAGCGGAATGTCCTTGGAGACCAACGTGACTCGCTTACCCTCGGCTGCGAGGTTGGCTGCGCAGGTCAGGATACGGGCGTCGTTGGTGTCGGTGCGGAAACCCAACGGCAGCACCGTCGGGTCGGAGTGATTCAGTTCGACCTGAAGCGTTCCACCTTGTGTCCCAACCGGAATGGGCTGATCGAGACGACCGTGCTCGAGCCGAAGGTCGTCGAACAGCCGCAGCGCCTGCCGGGCGAACCAGCCCAGCTCATGGTGGTGGCGCTTGGCTTCCAATTCGCTGATCACCACGAGCGGTACCACCACTTCGTGTTCGGCGAACCGGTTGCACGCCCACGGATCGGACAGCAAGACAGAAGTGTCGAGCACGTAAGTCCGACGGTCGGGCGACAGCGATTGGGTCACGGGGCGCTCCTTTGAGCAAGCAGCCGGTCCGCGCGGCCCCGCACGAACCTTCCGGCGGACGGGGCGGCACCGGGACCGGGACCGGTCCTCTCGTAGTCGAAACGATCGGTACCGCCCGGACAGCAGAGCATGTCGCTAGCCATCACCAGCGACGCTACTCCCGTGAGAGCGCACGCGCCGCTTCGGCGCGCCGCGTCATTTGGCTGTTACGCGAGGACGAAACTGCGCAGCACCGGCTCGTCGCCCAGACCCCAGTGCTTGATGCTGTCGGAGACCACCTTGCGGGCGGCGTCGAAGTCGAAGATGCCGGCCCCGGCGATGTTGTCCAGCTTGTCCTGGTACTCCAGGATGTCGCCGCCGATCACACCGAACGAGTTGGCCCGGCGCGCGATCGAGGAGATCGTCGAGTCGCGGCTGTACTCCTCCAGGCAGTAGTTCACCAGGTTGCGGAAGAAGTCCTCGTGCCGCTCCTCGTCCTTGGCGATCCGGCCGACCAGGCCCTTGAGCACGGGCTCGGTGATCTTCGCTTCGAGGTTGCGCATGTAGACCGCGTAGGCGCTCTCCAGGAACGCCATGAAGACCAGCGTCTCGATCTGGGTGATCTTGTCCGCGCGGTAGCCGCGCATGACGTGTGCGACGCGGACCCGCTCGTCGGCGGCCGGGTCGAAGTTGCGGGTGACCACCAGGTACTCGCGCAGCGCGATGGCGTGCAGCGTCTCCTCCGCGGTCCACCGGCCCAGCCAGCGGCCCCACTTGTCCGCGAGGATGAAGTGCTCGACGAGTTCGCGGTGGTAGCCCGACAGGTTGTCCTTGGTGATCAGCATGACCTCGAGGGCGTCGACCACGTCCTGGGGCAGTGTGACCTGGGACGGATCCCAGTCCTTTCCACCCAGGAAGGCGAAGTTCTCACCCTGGTCGAACGGGACGTAGTCGTGGGCGTACCACTCGTCCGCAGTCTCCAGGAACCGGGCCAGATTCGCAGCGACGACCGGCTCGAGCTCGAGGGTCAACGCATTCGCGACAGGTTTCTGTGTCATTGGGTTACTGTAACCCAACGACACGGCTGTCAAAAAATCCGGTCGGCCCCCGGCGTTTCGCCGCTCAGAGGGTCAGGCCGGGGTACAGCGGGTTCGCGTCCAGCAACTCCGCCGATGCCGCGCGGACGAAGTCCGCGGTGTTGTCGGCCAGCGTGTACTTGGCCTTCGATGAGCCGTCAGCCTGCGTGTTCGACAGCACGTGCACCACCAACTCGGCCACCCGATCGAACTCGGCGGGACCGAATCCCCGGGTGGTAAGCGCCGGCGTGCCGAACCGGATGCCAGAGGTGTACCACGCGCCGTTGGGGTCCGACGGGATGGAGTTGCGGTTGGTGACGATGCCCGAGTCCAGCAGCGCCGACTCGGCCTGGCGCCCGGTGATGCCGAAGGATTGCACGTCGAGCAGCACGATGTGGTTGTCCGTGCCCCCGGTGACCAGTCGCGCGCCGCGTCGCAGCAACCCGTCCGCGAACGCCTTGGCGTTGTCGGCGACCCGCTGGGCGTAGGCCTGGAACGAGGGCTGGCGCGCCTCGGCGAAGGCGACCGCCTTGGCCGCCATCACGTGCGACAGCGGACCGCCGAGCACCATCGGGCAGCCCTTGTCGACGGCGTCGGAGTACTCGGCGGTGGCCAGCACCAGACCGCCACGCGGGCCGCGCAGCGACTTGTGCGTGGTGGAGGTGACGACGTGCGCATTGGGCACCGGGTCCTCGTCGCCGGTGAACACCTTGCCGGCCACCAGACCGGCGAAGTGCGCCATGTCGACCATCAGGGTGGCGCCGACCTCGTCGGCGATCTCGCGCATCTTGGCGAAGTCGACGCGGCGCGGATACGCCGAGTAGCCGGCCACCAGGATCAGCGGCTTGAAGTCGCGGGCGGCGGCGGCGACGGCGTCGTAGTCGAGCAGGCCGGTCTCCGGGTCGGTGCCGTAGCTGCGCTGGTGGAACATCTTGCCGGAGATGTTGGGTCGGAAGCCGTGGGTGAGATGGCCGCCGGCGTCCAACGACATGCCCATCAGGCGCTGGCTGCCGAGCCTGGCGCGCAGCCGCTCCCACTCCGACTCGGAGAGGTCGTTGACGTTCTTCACGCCGGCGTCGCTCAGTGCGGGCGCCTCGACGCGGGTGGCCAGGATGGCCCAGAACGCCACCAGGTTGGCGTCGATGCCGGAGTGCGGCTGGACGTAGGCGTAGGGGGCGCCGAAGAGCTCGCGGGCGTGTTCGGCGGCGATGCTCTCGACGTCGTCGACGTTCTGGCAGCCCGCGTAGAAGCGGTGGCCCACGGTGCCCTCGGCGTACTTGTCCGACAGCCAGGTGCCCATGGTCAGCAGTACCGCCGGGGAGGCGTAGTTCTCGCTGGCGATCAGTTTGAGCGAATCCCGTTGATCGGCAAGCTCTTTGCGCGTCGCCGCGGCGATGCGGGGTTCGACGGACTCGATGACCTGTAGTGCCGCGCGGTAGGCCTCGCTGGCGGTGGCGGCATAGTCGGCACCCGGGGCGGCAGCCGGGCTGGAAAGCGTCGAGTCTGCGGTCATGGCCCAAGCGTACGTACCGGGATTGCGAGAAGCGTCCGCACCTGGCGAAACAGTCCTAACCTGCGCAGGTGGACATCATCATCATGGCCATCCTGCTGGCCGCAGCGTTGCTCATTTGGCGCGGAGCCAAGCGGGGCCACATCATCGCGCTGTGGATGGTCGCGCTGGTCGCGATGCTCGGCCTGTTCCGCTTCCACATCACGTCGCATCTGGATCTGAGCTTCTGATGACCGAGACGATCGAGAAGACCGCGGAGAAGAGCGACACCGGGATCTGGAGTGTCCTCACCTACTGGGGTCTGCACGCCTGGATCCTCGGCTACAGCGGGGTGGTGCTGAGCGCGTTCTTCATCCAGTTCGTCATGCACGAGTTCCCGTGCCCGCTGTGCATGCTCCAGCGCTACGGGATGTTCCTGTCCTCGCTCGGAGCGCTGTTCGTCATCATGCAGGCCCGCCGCGGCGAGCTGACGACCGCGCGCTACGCCCAGGGCATCGGCCTCGGGCTCATCGGCGCACTGGCCGGCGCAACGGTGTCGGTGCGCCAGATCGAGTTGCACATCGAGCCCGGCGACCCGGGCTACGGCGCGCCGGTACTGGGCCTGCATCTCTACAGCTGGGCGTTCGTCACCTTTGTGATCGTGCTGATCTACTGCGGCGCGATGTTGATCCTGATGCCGCGCGGCATCCCGGCGGCCCCGGCCGCCACCAGCCCGCTGCGAGCTGGTGTCCACGGCCGTCATCTGGCTGTTCATCGCGGTCGTCGCCGCCAACGTCGTGGCGATCGTCTTCCTGGAGGGCTTCGCCTGGGTGTTGCCCGACGACCCGTCCAGCTACACGCTCATCGACCAGCTGTTCAAGTAAGCGACGACGGGATCAGCGGCTCGTCGAGCAGCCTGCCGAACCGCTCGGTCAGGCCCACGCCGGCCGGGCGATCGTCGAGCCACGACCGCAGCAGTCGATACCCCTCGACGTAGGTGCTGGTGTAGGCCCGCCACAGCGGCGAGGACAGGAACCGCAGCGACTGCCGGGCCCGGGTGTCGTCGATCAGTAGCCATTTCTGCAGGAAGGCGACGACGTCGTCGACGTCGCGGTGCTCGTCGTGCAGCATCAGGGCCGCGTCCTGGCGCACATCAGCGAGCAGAAGCCCAGCGTCCGCCAAAACCTCGGCGCGCTCGCCGTCGAAGCGCAAGCCCAGGTCGGCGTAGATCTCGGTGGCCCAACTCCCCCAGCCCGGCCCGACCGCCGCGTACAGCGCCAGGTCGGCCAGTCCCTCGGCCATCAGGCACTGCGGGGTGTTGACCAGGAAGATGGTCTGCTCCTGCTGGTTCTGGCCCGCCACCAGACCGGCCTCCTTGCGGCAGTGCTCGGTGTGATGACCGGGGTAGGACTCGTGGGCGACCAGGCGCGGCAGGTTGGCCATCTGCTGCTTGAGGTCGGCGTTGACCGCGACCGTCGAGCGATAGTCGCCCTCGTAGTAGTTGAAGCCCGACCACGGCTTGTCGGTGACGACCTCGTAGACGATCGTCTCGGCGTCCGGCAGCGGGTACGTCGCGCGGACCTTGTCACGCAGCGCGCTGGAGAAGGCCTGGATGCACTCCTCGAGGCGCTGCGGCGGGATCTCGTCGGCGCTGCGGTGGGCCGCCATCCGCTCGGCCAGCGGTCCGCTGCCGCCGAGCACCTCGTCGATGCGGGCGTGGGCGGCGCGGTAGCGGTCCTCATCGCCACGGCTGATCTTCACGTCGAAGTAGGCCTGCACCTCGTCGACGAAACCGACCGGCTCGCCGGCGAACTTGCGGGCCGCACACGACAGCGCGCGCAGGTGGGCGCCGATGAAATCGGCGCGCTGGTCGGTGAAGCCCGGCTCGCGCGGCACCGCAGGCAAGTCGGCCAGCAGGCGGTCGGCCTGGCGGGCCAGTTCGGCCGGCTCGGGCGCGGGCTCGTCGGCCACGGCGCGGCGCAGGGCCGGGTCGCCGGTGAAGGAGTCGACGTAGCCCTCCTCGATGCGGTCGAAGCGCAAGCCGAGCATGAGGTAGTCGCGGATCAGGGTGCCGGGCTGCATGCCAACCACGCTAACTGCAAGACTGTGCGCATGGCGCGGCTGAGCGAACCCAGCCCCTACGTGGAGTTCAACCGGAGCGAGTGGCGCGGACTGCGCATGTCGACCCCGTTGAAGCTCACCGCGGAGGAGCTGACCGGGCTGCGCGGCATGGGCGAGCAGATCGACCTGTTGGAGGTCGAAGAGGTCTACCTGCCGCTGGCCCGGTTGATCCATCTGCAGGTGGCCGCGCGCCAGCGGTTGTTCGCCGCGACCGCCGAGTTCCTCGGTGAGCCCCAGCAGAACCCGGACCGGCCGGTGCCGTTCGTCATCGGTGTGGCCGGCAGTGTGGCGGTGGGCAAGTCGACCACCGCGCGTGTGCTGCAGGCGCTGCTGGCCCGCTGGGAGGACCACTCCCGCGTCGACCTGGTCACCACCGACGGTTTCCTCTACCCCAACTTTGAGCTCAGCCGCCGAAACCTGATGCACCGCAAGGGTTTTCCGGAGAGCTACAATCGGCGCGCACTGATGCGGTTCGTGACGTCGGTGAAGTCGGGCGCCGACCAGGTGTGCGCCCCGGTGTACTCGCACCTGATCTACGACATCGTGCCGGGCGAGAAGCACGTCGTCACCCACCCGGACATCCTGATCCTGGAGGGGCTCAACGTCCTTCAGACCGGTCCCACCCTGATGGTCTCGGACCTGTTCGACTTCTCGGTTTACGTCGACGCCCGCATCGAGGATATCGAGCACTGGTACATCGACCGGTTCCTCGCTCTGCGCAGCGGTGCGTTCGCCGACCCGGCCTCGCACTTTCACCATTACGCGAGCCTGAGCGACGCCCAGGCCGTCGCCGCGGCGCGCGACATCTGGAGTTCGATCAACCGTCCCAACCTGATCGAGAACATCCTGCCGACCCGCCCGCGCGCGACGCTGGTGCTGCGCAAGGACGCCGACCACGCGATCAACCGGCTGCGGCTGCGCAAGCTCTAGTTGGACGACGATCAAGCGGCGCCAGCCGCGTTGAGGAGTCCGACGATCAGCTCTAGTTGAACGATGTCCCGGTCAGCGGATTGAGCCGCAGCACCGGCAACGGGAACGAGGCTTCGGGTTCCCCGTTCGCGTCGTCGTACAGGTGGATGTGGTGCAGCCCGGCGGAGTAGATCCCCACCACCAGTTGTTGGGCGAAGACCCGGAACTTGACCGGCTGGCCGGGCTCGTCGGGCCAGCTCCAGGCGAACTCCAGAAGACCCACCCGTTCGCCCTCCGGTGAGGTGGCGATGATGAACCGGCGCATGTCGTAGTCGGTGCCGCCACTGGTATGCACCGCCAGCACCAGCGGAATGGTGATCTGGGTGGGCATGGTGTCGACGTAGCAGCTGGTCATCGGGAAGCCGTGGGCGTTCACCCCACCGGCTTCCTCGAGCATGGCGCTTCGGGACGCTGCGAATACCTGGACTTCCATGAGGGCCAACCCTAGCGGGTGGGCCCCTGGCCCTTGATCCGGCGCACGCCCAGGTACTGCAGGTCGGCGAACACCAGGGTGTACACGCCGCTGCCCAGCAGCGCCACCACACCGGCCGTGGTCAGGTCGACGGGCCGGTCCAACACGACCACGACGGCAAGAACGGTGAACAGCAGGTTGGCGATCGCGGTGGCGATGCCGGCCGGGCGCACCTTTTCCATGCCCGCGGCCAGGAACACCACCGCCGCATAGACGACGAACGCGGCGCCGATGCCGTACTCGACGCTCTTCGGCAGTCCGGTGAACCCGGACAGCGGCCCGGCGGCCACGATCAGCGTGATGCCGCACAGCCCGGACAACACGGCGTCGGCCCGCATCGCCATCCTCAGCAGGGAGTCCGAACGAGTAGCGGTGGAGACGGTGGTCATGAGTTTTCCTCTCTCGGGTGGTGCTTGAAAGCCGGTGTGGGGCGACGCACCGCGACTGAAGCGGCGGTGTCCCCACACCGGCGGGGCGGGAGTCACGCCAGGCGGCGCACTCCGAGGTACTGCAGAGCGGCGAACACGGCGGTGTACATCGCGCAAGCCACAGCGACGGCCACCCCCGCGCCGGTGAGCGGCAGCACACCGGCCGTCGCGATGGCCACGAAGCCGGCCGTGCCGACGGTGTTGAACACCGCCAGCGCGACGCCGACCCGCCGGATGTCAGGCAGTGCCGCCAGCGCGTAGACGCCGAGTCCGTAGAGCACGAACGCCGCACCGACGATGTACTCCTGGACCGCCGTCAGCCCGGTCAGCCGGGCCATCGGATCGGCCATCACCGCGATGCCCAGACCGAGGAACCCGGTCAGCGTGGCGTCCAGGCGCAGGGCGAAGCGCAGCAGTGAGTCGGTGGAATCGGATAGTGGTCGGGTCGCGATGGCAGTCATGGCGTCGGCTCCTCGTCGAGCGGTGGATCGGACACCTTCGAGGCTGCTCAGAAGCCACTGCCAGATCGACACCGACTGCTGCCAGTTACTGCCAACAGCAGGTCAGCGAGGTCCGGCCCGCGCGACCGCCGTCTGAGAGCGCAGGTCGGCCGCGATCAGCCGCGCCGCCGCGTTCTGCCAGTTGTGCAGCGACCGCTGCGGCACCTCGGTGACGAACCACTGCCAGGCCTGCCGGGCCACCGGATCCAGGCCCGCCGCAGTGGCGTTCTGCGCGTAGGCCCGCACGCCGACGACGTAGGGGAAGTACAGCGAGTTGTAGTAGCGCCAGTGCTCGGTGGTGCCGAACGGCCCACCGCTGCGGGGTTTGAGCCGGGCGATGTGTTCGGCCAGCAGCGCCCGCAGTTCGTTGGCCCGCTCCAGCGGCTGGTCGGGCGCGTCGCGCGCGGCCAGCCGCTCCTGGATGACCGGCAGCTGGGTCAGCGGGCTGGCGACGAGTTTGGACAAGTCGCCGTAATGCCCCAGCGCCCGCCGGGTCAGCCGGGCGAACGTCTCCTCGTCGAGGTCGTCGAGCGGGCTGGGCGACACCAGCGGCAGCGCCGCCTCGGCGCGGCGCAGCTCGGCCCGCTCGGCCGCCAGCCGCGGCGACCGGGAGAACGCCAGCCGGTCCAGCAACCCCGCCAGCGGGTCGGCCAGCACGTTGATCGCGATCGCGATCGCCAGACTGGTGAACAGCAGCACGGTCAGCGCCGTGCGCCCGGGCCCGTCGGCTCCGGTGACCGCCATGCCGATCAACGCCTGCCCGCCGAACAGCACAGCCACCACGACGGTCCCGGCGAAGGATCGCAGCATGTCGGCCCGCAGCGCCTGACCCTCGTCGAAGGCGTCCCACAACGCCACTGCCACACCGAGCAGCAGCACGTCGAATCCCGTCGACGCCAACGCCAGCCAGCTCGGCACCAACCCGAGCGGGATCACCAGGATCGCGTTGCCCAGCGCGAAGAACAGCGTCGCGATGATCACCACCCCGGCCACCCGCACCGGTTGCGACGGCCGGCGCGCCGCGGCCACCATCGCACCGAGAGTCGACGCGGAGATCACCGCGAACATCACCCAGTGCCCGGCCCGCAGCGGGCCGTCGACACTGCCGGCCATCCCGGCGCCCACCAGCGTCAGCGCCGCGACCACTGCGACCAACGTCAGCTCGGTGGCCCGGCTGCGCCAGGTGTCGCTCGGGCGGGCCAGCTCGAGCACTACGGCAAACCACGCCACCCCGGGCACGGCGACCAGGTAGATCTCGACCTGGCTGAGCAGTTCGGCGTGCGCCACGCTGACCAGCCGCACGGCATCCAGCGCCACCACCGAGGCGAACCCGCACAATCCGACGGCGGCCAACGCCAGCACCGGCTTTCGCGGATCACGCGCCAGCAGGTACAGACCGAGCCACCAGCTCAGCGTGAAGACCACTGCCGACAGCGCCGCCACGGCTACTGCCCGAACCGCCGGTGCCGGACGCTGTAGTCGCGCAGCGCGCGCAGGAAGTCGACCCGCCGGAACGCCGGCCAGTGCGCCTCGGTGAACCACATCTCCGAGTAGGCGCTCTGCCACAGCAGGAAGCCGCTCAATCGCTGCTCCCCCGACGTCCGGATCACCAGATCCGGGTCGGGCTGGCCGGAGGTGTAGAGGTTCTCCGAGATGCCGTCGATGGTGACGGCCTCGATCATCTGCTCGGCGGTGGCGCCGTTGGCCAGTTCCTTGCTCAGCAGCGCGCGCACGGCGCCGACGATCTCCTGGCGCCCGCCGTAGCCGACGGCGACGTTGACGTGAAACGACGCCGGTGGCAGGCCGGCGGTGCTGTCCACGGCGTCGCGCAACCGGCGCGCGGGCTCCTCGCCGAGCAGTTCGAGGTCGCCGACGGTCCGCACGCTCCACCGGTTCGTCGGCGCGCAGATCTCCTCGACGACGTCGGTGATGATCTCGATCAGGGCGGCCAGTTCCTCGGGATCGCGCTGCAGATTCTCCGTCGACAGCAGATACACCGTCGCCATCTCGATGCCGGCGTCGGCGCACCAGCGCAGCATCTCGGCGATCTTGGCCGCACCCATCCGGTAGCCGTAGCTCACGTCGTCGTGACCAGCGTCACGAGCCCACCGGCGGTTGCCGTCGCACAGCACGGCGATATGCCGCGGTAGCTGGGATTTGGAGCGCGCCAGCTCCTGGCGCAGCCGCATCTCGTAAAGCCGGTAAGCCGGTTCTTTGAGGCGAGGCGGAATGATCTCCACGACAATCCAGACTACTGTTAGGGACAGCCGATCAGGCCCCCGTGCGCGTAATCGAGGTGACATGACCGCAAGCGTCGGCACCACCGACCCCCGCCGATCGCAGTCCTCTGACAATCGTGACGCGGAAGACTTTCCCGCGGCCGTCGTCGACGCCGCCGTCGAGTTCCTCGGAAAGCCCCGGCTGCGCGGCTGGATTCACGTCTATGCCGCCGTCGTCGCCGCGATCGCCGGCGCAGCCCTGGTCTCGGTGTCGTGGTCGGTGGGGTCGACCCGCGCCGGCATCGCCACCTTGATCTACACCCTGACGATCGTGGCCATGTTCACCGTCAGCGGCACCTACCACCGGGTGAACTGGAAGTCGCCGACCGCGCGCAAGTGGATGAAGCGGCTCGACCACTCGATGATCTTCATCTTCATCGCCGGCAGCTACACCCCCTTCGCGCTGCTGGCGCTGCCTGAGCACAGCGGCTGGATCCTGTTCTGGATCGCGTGGGGCGGCGCCGCCGCCGGCGTCGCGCTGAAGATGTGCTGGCCGTCGGCGCCGCGCTGGGTGGGCGTTCCGCTCTACCTGCTGCTGGGCTGGGTGGCGGTGTGGTTCATCGTGCCGATCATGAACGGCGCCGGCATCGCGGCGATGGTGCTGCTCATCGTCGGCGGCGCGCTGTACAGCATCGGCGGCGTGCTCTACGCGCTGAAGTGGCCCAACCCGTGGCCGACGACGTTCGGTCACCACGAGTTCTTCCACGCCTGCACCGCGGTCGCGGCGATCTGCCACTACATCGCGATGTGGTTCGCCGTCTTCTAGACGGTGCTGATGTTCTCCGGGCCCCAGTAGGCCTTCATCGACGCGATCTTCGCGTCGCTGTCGAACGTCATGACGCTGATGATGCTGATCCGCATGCCGTGAATCGTCAGCGTCCAGTAGAACGCCGCCTCGTGGCCGAGCACCCGCAGCGTCTCGACATCGGTTTGGCTGCTTGCGTTTTCGACGGCGGTGTAAAAGTTACGGACCGCCTGACGGCCGATGTGCACCTCGCCGCCGACTGGGTCCTCGACGGTGGCGTCGACGGCGTAGAGCGTCGCGATCTGGTCGGGATCGCCCTTGGCGACGAAGTCGAGATACTGATGGACGGTCTGGGTGATCTGCTCCGCACTCGGCATGGCGGGAACGCTACACGGACAGCCCGAGCGCGTCGGCGAGATCCTCGGCGCTCGTCACCGGCAGATCGCACACCCGCCCGCGGCACACGTAGGCCGCGTCCGCGCCGCGCACCCGGTCGCGCCCGGCGAGCAGCGGCGACGAGTCCACCGGGCCCCCAACGACGATCGCCCCACCCGGTGCCATCAGCCGCGCCGCATCCAGCAGCGGTGAATCCGCGTCCGGTGTCGCGACGGCCACCTGCAGCGGCCCGCGCACCGCCGCCTCGGCCACCGCCAGCCAGTGCCCGGCCGACCGCGGCGCCTTGGCCAGCAGCGGCGAATGGGCCAGCAGCGTGTCGGCGGCGGCCTCGCCGAAGCGCTCCGCCCAGTAACCCTCGACCATGTGCCCGACGGTCAGCAGCGCCTCGGCGATCAAGGACGCCCCCGCCGGTGTCGCGCCGTCCACCGGATCCGACGGGCGGACCATCAGTTGCTCGGCGTCGTCGGCCGTGTCGAACCAGCGGCCAGGCCGATCCGGGTCGGCGAAATGCTCTTGGGCCACCGCGACCAGTCCCGATGCCGTCGCCAGCCAGTTCACGTCCCCGGTCAGCTGATACAGGGTCAGCAACCCGGTCGCCAGCGCCGCGTAGTCCTCCAGAATGGCCGCGCTGTCGCCGACCACGCCACCGAGGCTGGCCCGGCGCAGTCGGCCGTCGACGTAGTGCAGGTCGACGATCGCGCGAGCGCAACGCAGCGCGGCGTCCAGCAGGCTCGGATCATCAAGGGCCACACTGGCTTCGACCAGTGCGGTGATCGCGAAACCGTTCCACGCCGTCACCACCTTGTCGTCCCGCGCGGGCTGCACCCGGGTCGACACGCGCGGCCAGCAGCGCCGCCCGCACCCGCTCGAAGCGCTCGGGGTCGTCCGGATCCTGCAGCAACTGCAGCACCGAGGCGCCGTGCTCGAACGTGCCGCGCTCGGTGACCTCGAAAACCCTTGCCGCCCAAAGCCCGTCGTCCTCGCCGAGCACCTCGGCGCAGCTGCGCGGGCGTCCACACGTAGGTGGAGCCCTCCGAACCCGCGGCGTCGGCGTCCAGCGACGAGGTGAACATGTCGCCGTCGGCAAGGTCGTTGATCAGGAACTGCGCGGTCTGCGCCGCCACCCGGCGGGCCAGCGGGTCGCCGGTGCGCCGCGCCCAGTGGGCATAGGCCCGCAGCAGCAGCGCGTTGTCGTACAGCATCTTCTCGAAGTGCGGCACCACCCAGTCGGCGTCCACGCTGTAGCGCGCGAAACCACCCGCCAGCTGGTCGTAGATCCCGCCGCGCGCCATCGCCGCACCCGTGCGGGCAACCGCGCCCAGCGGCGCCGGCGAGCGGGTGCGCTCATAGGTGCGCAGCAGCGCCTCCAACAGAGCCGACGGCGGGAACTTCGGCGCCCTGCCGAAGCCGCCGCGCTCGGTGTCCTCGTCGCGCAGGATCACCGCCGCGGCGTGATCGCACAGCGCCGGGTCGATCTCCGGGCCACCGCCGGGCAGCCCGGAGGCCATCCGCCGCAACTCGGCGGCCACTTGATCGGAGGCCTGCTCGACGTCGTCGCGCTGGGCGCGCCAGGTCTCGGCGACGGCGGCCAGCAGTTGCAGGAATTGTGGCTTCGGGTAGTACGTGCCGCAGAAGAACGGGCGGCCGTCGGGGGTGAGGAAACAGGTCATCGGCCAGCCGCCCTGGCCGGTCATCGCCACGGTGGCGTTCATGTACACCGCGTCGAGGTCGGGGCGCTCCTCGCGGTCGACCTTGATGCAGACGAAGTCGGCGTTCATCGCCGCCGCCACCTCGTCGTCCTCGAAGGACTCGTGGGCCATCACGTGACACCAGTGGCAGGCCGCATAGCCGATCGACAACAGGATGGGGACGTCCCGGCGGGCCGCCTCGTCGAGCGCCTCGGTGGTCCATTGCTGCCAGTGCACCGGGTTGTCGGCGTGCTGGCGCAGATACGGGCTGGTCGCCGTCGCCAGCGTGTTAGCCGCTGGGCTCACTCGGGGACCTTCCGGTGTCGGCGTCCGAGCCCCCGCTCTCGTCCACTGACGCCGTGACGGTGTCGGCTTCGGAGTCCCCGCCGGCGGGCTCGCCGTCGAAGGTCTTCGGCAGCTTCTTGAGGTGCCGGTTCATCGACCACACCAGGATGAACACCCCGATCAGCAGGACCACCACCACCAGCAGGCCCAGCGGGCTGGCTTTGCCGAAGTCCGGCCCGCTGTTCTTGGGCGGGTCCGCCAGCACCGACACGGCGGTGGTCAACAGGTCAATCACTCGAAGATCTCGATTCCGGCGAACAGGTCGTCTTCAGGTAGGTCAGCGGGCACCCGTGAGCGAGCCAGTTCGAACTCCTCGGTGGGCCACAGCCGCTGCTGCCACTCTATGGGGGTCGCGAAGAAGAATCCGCCGGGGTCGATCTGGGTGGCGTGCGCCTTGAGCGCTTCGTCGCGCACGTGGAAGTAATCCGAGCACGGGACCCGGGTGGTCACCCGCCCGGCATGGACGTCGACCTCGGGGTCCCAGTTCTCCAGCCACTTGGCGAACGGACCCTCCTGGCCGTTCTTGGCGAACTCGTCCTGCAGCAGCTGCAGGCGCTGACGCAGGAACCCGTGGTTGTAGTAGAGCTTGCTGACATGCCACGGGTCGCCGGCCTCGGGGTGCAGCCGATGATCGGCGGCGGCCTCGTAGGCGGCAACCGAAACCTGATGGCACCGGATGTGATCCGGGTGCGGGTAGCCGCCGTTCTCGTCGTAGGTGGTCATGACGTGCGGCCGGAATTCGCGGATCACCTTGACCAACTCGGCGACCGGCTCCTCGAGCGGCACCACCGCGAAACAGCCGTCCGGCAGCGGTGGCGGCGGGTCGCCCTCGGGCAGCCCGGAGTCGACGAAGCCCAGCCACCGATGTTCGACGCCGAGGATCTCGGCCGCCTTGGCCATCTCGTCGCGGCGCACGTCGGCGATGCGCCCGCGGACCTCGGGCAGGTCCATGCCCGGGTTGAGGATGTCGCCACGCTCCCCGCCCGTCAGCGTGACGACCAGCACCCGGTGACCTTCGGCGGCGTAACGCGCCAAGGTGGCCGCACCCTTGCTGGACTCATCGTCCGGGTGCGCGTGGATGGCCATCAACCGCAGTTCGGTCACTTCTCCCTCTGCCTGCTAGAACTTTTTGCTGCAGCCTGCGTACTGCTGAAACATTTGAAGCACGCCCTATAGTTCCTGTCCTAATAGTTTCATCCGCGCCATGCATACCCGTAATCCGCACCTGTTGACGAGAGATGTGCTCCCCACCATGACCGAGAGCCCGCGACCGCTGCCCGAGTCGCGGTACGGGCGGCAGCGCATGACCCCGGCCACCCGCCGGCGGGTGGCAATCGCCCTGGGTGTGCTGGTCCTGGCCCTGGGAATCCTGTTCGCCGTGGTCGGTTATCAGCGCTTCGAAGGCAAGGACGTCGAAGGCGCCATCGCCGCGTACCAGGTGGTCGACGACCAGACGGTGTCAGTCACGATCAGCGTGACCAGAAAGAACCCGTCGCAACCTGTGCACTGCATCGTGCGGGTGCGATCCAAGGACGGCGCGGAAACCGGCCGACGCGAGGTGCTCGTCGGCCCGTCGGATCAGAAGACTATGCAGGTCACGACCACCGTGAAGTCCTACCGACCGCCGTTCGTGGGCGACATCTACGGCTGTGGCACCGACATACCGCCCTATCTGGTCAGCCCCTGAGCCCAGTGACCGGCCGACGAACAGCGAACGGCGAAATTGTAAAAAGCCGCTGTCCCCGCGGTGGTAGACTTGCTCGATACACGGTTCCTGCTGGGAGCCGTGTATTGCTTCATTTGCGCGTTTACACGCAGCTCTTCGGAGGCAATACACGCGGGATCACCCGTATGTTTCCCGGCAGCGACGAAAGACTGCACCGCGAGCCGCGCGGAACCACATGAATGAGGAGCACGACGAGATGACCGACACTGTGACCTGGCTGACGCAGGAGTCGTACGACCGACTCAAAGGCGAACTCGACCAGCTGATCGCGAATCGTCCGGTCATCGCCGCCGAGATCAACGACCGGCGCGAGGAGGGCGACCTCCGCGAGAACGGCGGCTATCACGCTGCCCGTGAGCAGCAGGGCCAGGAAGAGGCCCGCATCCGTCAGCTGCAGGAGTTGCTGAACACCGCCAAGGTCGGCGAGGCACCCAAGGTGTCGGGGGTGGCGCTGCCCGGTTCGGTGGTCACCGTCTACTACAACGGCGACAAGGCCGACACCGAGACCTTCCTGATCGCCACCCGGCAGGAGGGTATCGACCACGACAAGCTCGAGGTGTACTCGCCCAACTCACCGCTGGGCGGCTCGCTGCTCAACGCAAAGCAGGGTGAGACCCGCGAGTACACCGTGCCCAGCGGCAAGGTCGTCAAGGTCACGCTGGTCAGCGCCGAGCCCTACCAGGGGTAGCACGCCCACGCGTGGCGCGCATCGCCGAAGACCTGCTTCTCCTTCTGCTCGACAACGGCGCGGCTCAGCCGGCTATCGAGCGGACCACGCTGCAGCGGCTGCTGGCCGCGGCGGTGCTGCTCGATCTGGCCTACGACTGCCGCGTCCGGCCCGCACTCGCCCATGAGCCGGTGCCGCCGGACCGGCTCGTCGCGCTGGCCGGCCCGGCACCCGTCGACCCGGTGATGCGGCCCGCGCTGGCGCTGCTGTCGCAGGCACCCATCACACCGGCCGCTGCGATCGCAAAGCTGCGCAAGCGCGCCGAGGATGACGTGCTCGACCAGCTGCTGCGCACCGGGCAGCTGCATCAGGTGCAGTTGTCGTCACATCGGTTGCGCCGCAACACCTACGCCTGGCCGATGGCCAACCGGGCCCGGGTGGACCGGGCACGGTCAGCGGTGCTCGCCGCTCTGTTCGACGGGCAGCGACCGGACCCGCAGACGGCTGCCATAATTTCGCTGCTTCACACTGTCGACGCGCTGGGAGCACTGCTGAGCCTCAACGAACGAGGCTGGCATTGGGTGCAGGGCAGGGCTGGCGAAATCGCAAGCGGCACATGGGTTGACGACAGCAAGATGAGCGACGTCAACCTCGCGGTGACGACGGCCGCGGTGCGTACGGCGTTACGTTAGCGCCTGCTCGAGGTCGCCGAGCAGATCGCCCGGGTCCTCGATGCCGACCGAGAGCCGGACCAGATCGCTGGGCACCTCCAGCTGCGAGCCGGCGGTCGACGCATGCGTCATCGCGCCCGGATGCTCGATCAGCGACTCCACCCCGCCAAGCGACTCGGCGAGAATGAAAACCTCTGTGCGCGAGCACAATCGGTGGGCGGCTTCCGCCCCGCCGCGCATCCGGACCGACACCATGCCGCCGAAGTCGCGCATTTGACGGGCGGCGACCTCGTGACCGGGATGATCGGGCAGACCCGGATAGAGCACGCGGTCCACCGCGGGATGGCCGGCGAGGAACTCGGCGACCTTGGCGGCATTCGAGCTGTGCCGCTGCATCCGGAGCTCCAGCGTCTTGAGCCCGCGCATCGTCAGGTAGGCGTCGAACGGGCCGGGCACCGCGCCGGCGCCGTTCTGCAGGAAGGCGAACTTGACGTCGAGTTCCTCGTCGTTGGTCACCAGCGCGCCGCCGACCACGTCGGAGTGCCCGCCGATGTACTTCGTCGTCGAGTGCAGCACGATGTCGGCGCCCAGCGTCAACGGCTGCTGCAGTGCCGGTGAGGCAAAAGTGTTGTCCACCAACACCTTGGCTCCTGCCGCGGATGCGATCTGGACGATCCCGGCGATGTCGGCGATCGACAGCAGCGGGTTGGTCGGCGTCTCCACCCAGATCAGCCGGGTGCGGCTGGTGATCGCCGCGCGCACCGCGTCGAGGTCCGACAGCGGCACCGGCGTGTGCTCGACACCCCACTGGCTGAACACCTTGTCGATCAGGCGGAAGGTGCCGCCGTAGGCGTCATCGGGGATCACCAGGTGGTCGCCGGGGCGAAGCACCGCGCGCAGCGCGCAGTCGGTCGCGGCCATGCCCGAGCTGAACGCCCGGCCGAAGGTACCGTCCTCGACCGCGGCGAGCACGGCCTCCAGCGCGGCGCGGGTCGGGTTGCCGGTGCGGGCGTACTCGAATCCCCCGCGCAGACCGCCCACCCCGTCTTGGGCGAAAGTGCTGCTGGCGTAGATCGGCGCGTTGACCGCGCCGGTGCTGGGGTCAGGTCGGTAACCGGCGTGGATGGCCTTGGTCGCGAAGCCTTGTGCCCGGTGCCGGTCCAGGGCGCTGCGCTGCTCACTCATCGACGTCGAGCCTATCGGCAGAAGAAAAGGCGCTCACTTCGGGAGTGAGCGCCTTTCCCCTCCAGACCTCAGATCGGCAAGCAGACCGTCGTCATGATCTTGTCGGCCAGCGTCTGCCGCTTGGCATCCCACAACGGGAACAGGTAACCGATGTAGCAGATGATCGCGTCGACGATGTGCGCCAGCTGGCGCACGATGGACAGCCCGAAGCCGATCGGCTGACCGGTCTTCTCGCTGACCACCTTGAACTTCAGCACCGACTTGCCGATGCTCGAGCCCGTCGTGCCCTGCCGGTAGCCGTAGTTCCAGATCGCGAAGGCCAACGCGGCCAGCCCGAACACGAACGACAGGATCAGCCCCAGCACCGACGGCTGCGACGTGCATGCCACGCCGTAGCTGTTGTCACCGCTCGTCGAGACGCAGTTGTTCTCGCCGGTGGCATACATCAGGCCCTGGCCGACGCCGGACAGGATGGCGATCGGCAGGCTGTCGATGACCCACGCGCCGACGCGCTTGAGCCACGGGGTGTAGGCCTCCTTGGGCAGCGCGCCCAGCGCGCCGGCACCCGGCGCCGGAGGCGGATAGTTCGCCGGCGGAGGCGGCGGGTAACCACCCGGGGGCGGGGCGTAACCACCCGGCGGCGGGGGCGGGGGGTAGCTGCCCGGCGGGGGTCCGGGCGGCGGGTAGCTGCCCGGAGGCGGTCCGGGGGGCGGCGGGTAATCACCGGGAGGCGGCTGAGTCATTTCTTTCAAAGCCCTTCTTCTAGAGCGGTAGGCAGACTGTGGTCATTATCTTGTCGGCCAGGGTCTGGCGCTTGGCATCCCACAGCGGGAAAAGGTAGCCGATATAGCAGATGATCGCGTCGACAATGTGCGCCAGCTGGCGCACGATGGACAGCCCGAAGCCGATCGGCTGGCCCGTCTTCTCGCTGACCACCTTGAACTTCATGATCGACTTGCCGATGCTCGAGCCCGTCGTGCCCTGCCGGTAGCCGTAGTTCCACAGCAGATAGGCCAGGCCGATGAGCACGGCCACGCCGACCGCCACGTTGCCGAGCGTGGAGGCGCCGGTGGCGCAGAATTCGCCGAGGTTGGAGTCCGAGGAGTCGGTCACGCAGGCGGTCTCCTGCGTCGCCGCTTCGATGCCGTAGCCGATGCCGACCACGATGAAGTACGGGATGTAGTCGATGATCCACGCGACAGCCCGCGTTCCCCACGACGTGTAGGCGGTTTGCGGCAGCTGACCGATCGGCTGACCGGGAGCCGGCGGGGCTCCGAAGCCGGCGCCGGGCGGCGGCGGGGCGTAACCACCCTGCGGTGGCGGAGGTGGCGGGTAGCCGCCGCCGGGCGGTGGGGGGAATCCGCCCGGAGGCGGGGGCGGCGGGGGATAATTACCCGGCGGCGGCCCTGGGGGGTGTTCGGTCATGACGCCTTCCACTGCAGAGTTGTCAGCTCAGGTAAAGCGGCATAAATGTACCCGAGAAGTGGCACCGCATCCCGGCAAAGCGCAATCTCGAATTCAGCGGCGGCGGGGGCCTTCGGAGAGGAAGCCGAGGACGTCGTGCCTGGTGATGACGCCGACGGGCTTGCCCTCCTCGACGACCATCAGCGCATCCCTATCCCGCAGCGCCTTGGCCGCCGCGCTGACCAGTTCGCCACCGCCGATCAAGGGCAGCGGCGGCCCCATGTGCAACGCCACGGCATCAGCCAGCTTGGCCCGACCCTCGAACACCGCGGACAGCAGCTCGCGTTCGGAGACGCTGCCGGCCACCTCGCCGGCCATCACCGGGGGCTCGGCGCCGACGACCGGCATCTGGGAGACGCCGTACTCGCGCAGGATGCCGATGGCATCGCGCACGGTCTCCGACGGGTGCGTGTGAACCAGGTCGGGCAGCTCACCGGATTTTCCGCGCAGCACGTCGGCGACGACCGGTTCGGGCACCGACCCGTCGAGGCGGTCGCGCAGGAACCCGTAGGACGACATCCACGCGTCGTCGAAGATCTTGGACATGTAGCCGCGTCCGCCGTCGGGAAGCAGGACGACGACCAGCGATCCGGGGCCGGCCTGCTTGGCCACCTTGAGTGCGGCGACCACCGCCATCCCGCAGGAGCCACCGACCAGCAGGGCCTCCTCGCGGGCGAGCCGGCGGGTCATGTCGAACGAGTCGGCGTCGGAGACGGCGATGATCTCGTCGGGCACCGACGGGTCGTAGGCCGCCGGCCAGAAGTCCTCGCCGACACCTTCGACGAGGTAGGGCCGTCCGCTGCCGCCGGAGTAGACCGAGCCCTCGGGGTCGGCGCCGATCACCTTGACCGTCCCGCCCGACACCTCCTTGAGGTAGCGGCCTGCGCCGGTGATCGTGCCGCCGGTCCCGACGCCGGCCACGAAGTGGGTGACCTTGCCGTCGGTGTCGGCCCAGATCTCCGGGCCCGTGGTCTCGTAGTGGCTGGCCGGCCCGTTGGGGTTGGAGTACTGGTCGGGCTTCCAGGCGCCGTCGATCTCGGCGACGAGCCGGTTGGAGACGGAGTAGTAGCTGTCCGGGTGGTCGGGCGGCACCGCCGTCGGGCAGACGACGACCTCGGCGCCATAGGCGCGCAGCACGTTCTGCTTGTCCTCGCTGACCTTGTCGGGGCAGACGAAGACGCACTTGTAGCCGCGGCGCTGGGCCACCAGGGCAAGCCCGACGCCGGTGTTGCCCGAGGTGGGCTCGATGATGGTGCCGCCCGGCTTCAGCTCACCGCTGGCCTCGGCGGCGTCGATCATCTTGACCGCGATGCGGTCCTTGGAGCTGCCGCCTGGGCTGAGGTACTCGATCTTGGCCGCGACCACTCCGGAACCCTGCGGCACAACCGAGTTCAGTTGAACCAGCGGGGTGTTACCGATCAGCTCGCTGATGTGGGGCGCAATACGCATGCCTACATGGTGTCAGGCCGCGCGCATGACGGCGTCGTCAGCCGGTGGCTTCGCGGATGTACTCACCGATCTGGCGCAGCGAGCGCTTCGCTTCCGGGATCAGCCCGGTGGCCATCTGGAAGTCGTGGATCTGGCCCGGCCACACCCGGACCTCGGTGGGCACGCCGGCGGCGGCCAGCCGGCGCGCCGCGAGCCGGGCGTCGTGTAGCAGCACCTCCGAACCCGAGACGTGGATCAGGGTGCGGGGCAGCCCGGGCTCGATGTGGTCGAGCGGTTCGTAGACGCCTTCGGGCTCGCCGTCGACTATGTTCCTGGCCGCCGCCCGTGCGACGAGTGCGACGAGTGCGTCAAAAGCCTTGGGCGGGAACATCGCATCGGTGTGGATGTTCGGGTGGGTCATCTTCGGTCCGTGGTCGAGTTGCAGCAGAGGCGAGATGGCCACCAGAGCGGCGGGCTCCTCGCCTTCGGCCTGCAGCCGCTGAGCCAGCGCCAGCGAGAGGTATCCGCCCGCCGAGTCGCCGGCGAGCACGATCTGGTCGGGCTCGTAGCCGCGCGAGCGCAGCCACCGGTAGGCGTCGTGACAGTCGTCGAGGGCATTGCCGATGCTGTGCTTCGGGATGAGCCGGTAGTCGACGACCAGCACGGGCGAATCGGCGAACTTCGACAGCGCGACCGAGATCCGGCTGTGTGAGTTGACCCCGCAGGTCAGGAACGCCCCGCCGTGCATGTACAGCACGACGCGGCGGTTGCCGTCGGCGGGCAGGACACCGGGCGCCCGGACGAGTTGTGCCGAGGCGTTGGGCAGGCCGACGGTGGCGCGGACGGTGCCGGGGGTGGGCATGACGGCGCGGGCGACGAAATCGACAAGACCGAAGGGCCAGGGCCAGTGCGGCACGTGGCTCAGGACGGCCAGGGTGGGCCACATCGTGATCCGGGTGCCCATGGAGACCAGCCGTGCGGCGATGCTCGGCCCGTCCTCCACGACCTCGACGGGTGCGCCGTCGCTGACCGGATATCGGCGCGGGCCGCCGATCCGATCATGCCCGGCGCCAGCCCGGATTCCATGCGGGCCGGCGGCCCGGACCTTACTGGGTGCGGTCATCGTCAACACTCCCTACGCCGTTGTAGATCTGTGTCTCCGAGATCCGCCAGCGAACCCCGGATACTTAGCTTGACACCTGCAATACATACAACAACTAACGAGTTGCTTTCTTACCGCAACCGATACCGGTCCGTAATGCCGGGGCCACCGTCGCGACGGGATTCCCCGGGAAACGCCACTTAAACTGGCGATGTGGGCAGACGCGCTCAGCGCAAGTCGACGTTGGTACTGGGGGTGGCGGGAGTTCTCGCTTCCACCGGCACCGCTGTGCTCGGTGCCCGTAATTTGCTCAACGGTCAGGCCGCGCAGGCTCGCACCGTGATCCCGAAGGCTTGGGACGTCCCTCCGCGCGCCGACGGCGTCTACGCCCCGGGCGGCGGACCGGTGCGCCGCTGGGAACGGGACGTGCCCTACGACCTGCACCTGATGGTGTTCGGCGACTCGACCGCCACCGGCTACGGCTGCCGGGAGGCCGACGAGGTGCCCGGCGTGGTGATCGCCCGCGGGCTCGCCGAGGAGTCGGGCAAGCTGATCCGACTGTCCACCAAGGCGATCGTGGGGGCGACGTCGAAGGGGCTCTCGGGTCAGGTGGACGCCATGTTCGTCGCCGGCCCCCCGCCCGATGCGGCGGTCATCATGATCGGCGCCAACGACATCACCGCGCTCAACGGCATCGCGCCGTCGGCTCGCCGGCTCGGGGCCGCGGTTCAGCGGCTGCGCGCCAGCGGTGCGGTGGTCGTCGTGGGGACGTGCCCGGATTTCGGGGTGATCACCGCGATCCCGCAGCCGCTGCGCTACACGGCCCGCTCGCTCGGGCTGCGCCTGGCGCGGGCGCAGGCCGCGGCGGTGCGCGCCGCGGGCGGTGTACCGGTGCCGCTCGCGGACCTGTTGACGCCGAACTTCATCGAGACCCCGGAGCTGATGTTCTCCGAGGACAGGTTCCACCCGTCGGCGGCCGGCTATGCGTTGGCCGCGAACCAGCTACTGCCCGCGCTGTGCCACGGGCTCGACGAGTGGACCGGCGCCACGGTGCCCGACCTGCCGTGGGCGGCCAGGACGGCGGGCAGGTCTTTCACCGCTCGGCTGACGGCGGTGAGCCGGCGGCTGCGCCGTCGCACCACCGGGGTGCCCGCACCGATCGTGGTGCCCGCGAGCTAGGTTCGTGTGCAGTCGCACGTGCACACCTAGGAGCCCGTCATGCCCGAAGCCGTCATCGTTTCCACTGCCCGCTCGCCGATCGGCCGCGCGATGAAGGGCTCGCTGGTCGACATGCGCCCTGACGACCTGGCCGCGCAGATGGTGCGCGCCGCGCTGGACAAGGTGCCCGCGCTGGACCCGCGCCAGATCGACGACCTGCTCATGGGCTGCGGTCAGCCCGCGGGCGAGTCGGGTTTCAACATCGGTCGCACAGTGGCCGTGCAGCTGGGCTACGACTTCCTGCCGGGCACCACGGTGAACCGGTACTGCTCGTCGTCGCTGCAGACCACCCGGATGGCGTTCCACGCGATCAAGGCCGGCGAGGGCGATGCGTTCATCTCGGCGGGCGTGGAGACGGTGTCGCGCTTCACCAAGGGCAACGCAGACGCGTGGCCGGACACCAAGAACCCGGTGTACAACGTTGCCGGCGAGCGCACGGCGGCGGCCGCGGCCGGCGCCGAGGAGTGGCACGATCCGCGGGAGGACGGCCTGCTGCCCGACGTGTACATCGCGATGGGGCAGACCGCCGAGAACGTGGCGCGCTTCACCGGCATCAGCCGGGAGGACCAGGACCACTGGGGTGCGCGGTCGCAGAACCGCGCCGAGGAGGCGATCGAGAGCGGCTTCTTCGAGCGCGAGATCGTTCCGGTGACGCTGCCCGACGGCACGGTCGTCAGCAAGGACGACGGGCCGCGCGCCGGCACCACCTACGAGGCACTGAGCAAGCTCAAGCCGGTGTTCCGTCCCAACGGCACGGTCACCGCCGGTAATGCCTGTCCGCTGAACGACGGCGCTGCGGCGCTGGTGATCGTCTCCGATGCCAAGGCCAAGGAGTTGGGGCTGACCCCGCTGGCACGCATCGTGGCCACGGGTGTGTCCGGGCTGTCGCCGGAAATCATGGGCCTGGGCCCGATCGAAGCCGTCAAGAAGGCGCTCGGACACGCGAAGATGTCGATCTCCGACATCGACCTGTACGAGATCAACGAGGCATTCGCGGTGCAGGTGCTCGGCTCCGCGCGCGCGCTGGGCATGGACGAGGACAAGCTCAACGTCTCCGGCGGCGCGATCGCGCTGGGGCATCCGTTCGGCATGACGGGCGCGCGGATCACCGCCACGCTGCTGAACAATCTGCAGACCTACGACAAGACGTTCGGCATCGAGACGATGTGCGTCGGCGGCGGCCAGGGCATGGCCATGGTGATCGAGCGACTCTCCTGATTGCGTTGGCATCGCACTGAGAGCGAGCATTCGACCGAAATCTCGCTCTCACCGCCGTCTCAACGCCAAGCCCTGCCTGCCCGTCGCGAACGCCTCGCTACCAATGAACACCCGGGCCATGGCTAGGGAGGTTGTCAAACAAGGGAGCTTCGCGTTGACAGCTATCCACAGCAAAAACGACACGGCACTGAGAGCGATTTCTTGACCAGATTTTCGCTCTCAGTGCCGTGTCAACGGCGCACGAACAAGCGTCAGCGTTGCTGGAAGTAGCTCAGCAGTCGCAGGATCTCCAGGTACAGCCACACCAGGGTGACGGTCAGGCCGAGGGCGACGCCCCAGGCGGCCTTCTCCGGCGCACCGGCGCGGATCATCTGGTCGGCGGCGTCGAAGTCGAGCAGGAAGCTGAACGCCGCCAGCGCGATGCATACCAGCGAGAAGATGATCGCCATCGTGCCGCCGTTGCGCAGCGGGCCACCGTCATGCGTGCCGAACATGGACAGGACGAAGTTGCCCAGCATCAGCACCAGGACGCCGACCATGCCCGCCACCAGCATGCGGGTGAACTTCGGGGTCACCCGGATCGCTCCGGTCTTGTAGACCACGAGCATGCCGAAGAACACGCCGATCGTGCCCAGGATCGCCTGCCCGATCAGCGCCCCGGCGTTGGCGCCGGACACCACCAGGTTGGCCAGCACGAACGAGATCGCGCCGAGGAACAGACCCTCCAGCGCGGCGTAGCTCAGCACGATCGCCGGGTTGTCCTGCTTGCGGCCGAACGTCGCCACCAGCACCAGGGCCAGGCCGCCGAGGGCGCCGACCAGGGTGAACGGCATCGCCAGCGCCATGTTGGCCGACACCAGGAAGTAGGAGATGACCGCCACGATGGACAGCACACCGAGGGTGATGCCGGTCTTGGTGACGACATCGTCGATGGTCATGGGCCGCGACACACCGGTCTGCGACGGGTACTGCGTGGTGTAGGGCTCGGCCTGGTAGGCCACCTGCTGGGCACCGGCTACGCCGGACCCGAACTGTGCATATCCGCCCTGCTGCTTGGGCAGCGAACGAAATACCGGGTTGCTGGTTTCCCGCACCGTCGGTTCCTCTCGTGGAAGTCGCATGAACACACCGTCCAACGAACGGTGATCGGACCGGGTTCCCAGGAAGTTCACACTTCGCCGAAATTGTCCGGGCCGTACAAAACCCGACCCTACCTTGGCCGCCGCGTCTGGTGGGTGCCGATCTAGATCACGCTGATGGTAAAACTAGGAGGTCCAACCTTTCGACGTAAGGACGACATCCCCGTGACGGCTGATCCCGACGAAGTCCTGATCCGGGTCGACGGCAGCGTCGGCCTGCTGACGCTCAACCGGCCGAAGGCCATCAACTCGCTGACGCACAACATGGTCAACCTCATCGACCGGGCTCTCGCGCAGTGGGCGGATGACCCCGCCGTCACGGCCGTGGTGCTCGCGGGCGCCGGGGAGCGGGGCCTGTGCGCGGGCGGCGACGTCGTCGCGGTCTACGACAGCGCCCGCGCCGGCGGGCAGGACGCCCGCGAGTTCTGGTTCGACGAGTACCGCCTGGACGCCAAGATCGGCCGCTACCCCAAGCCCTACATCTCCCTGATGGACGGCATCGTGATGGGCGGTGGCGTCGGGGTGTCCGCGCACGGCAGCGTCCGCGTGGTCACCGAGACGTCCAAGATCGCCATGCCCGAGGTCGGCATCGGCTTCATCCCCGACGTCGGCGGCACCTATCTGCTCTCCCGGGCACCGGGGCTGCTCGGCCTGCACGCCGCGCTCACCGGAGCACCGTTCTCCGGGGCCGACGCCATTGCGATCGGATTCGCCGACCATTACGTCCCGCACGCCGCCCTCGAGGCGTTCACCGCCGCCGTCGTCGGCGAAGGCGTGGAGGCTGCCGTCCGCGCCTACGAGGCGGAGCCGCCGGCGAGTCAGCTTCTGACCCAGCGCCACTGGATCGACGAGTGCTACTCCGGCCAGACCGTCGCCGACGTCGTCGCCGCCCTGCGCGAGCATGACGAAGCCGCCGCCAACGACGCCGCGAACCTCATCGCGTCGCGCTCCCCCGTCGCCGCCTCCGTCGCACTGGCCGCCATCCGCCGCGCCGCGAAGCTTCCGACCCTCGAAGACGTCCTGGTGCAGGAGTACCGGGTGTCGTGCGGATCGCTGCGGTCCCACGATCTGGTGGAGGGCATCCGCGCCCAGATCGTCGACAAGGATCGCAACCCGAAGTGGTCCCCGCCCTCGCTTGCCGCGGTGACCGAGCAGGATGTTGAGGACTACTTCGCCCCGGCAGATCCCGACCTGACCTTCGAGGAGGACAAATGAGTTACGAGACCATTCTGGTCGACCGCGAGGAGCGGGTCGGCACCATCACGCTGAACCGCCCGCAGGCGCTCAACGCGCTCAACACCCAGGTGATGAACGAAGTCACCACGGCGGCAGCCGAATTCGACGCCGACCCCGGCATCGGGGCCATCATCGTCACCGGCAACGCGAAGGCGTTCGCCGCAGGCGCCGACATCAAGGAAATGGCCTCGCTGTCGTTCTCCGAGGTGTTCGACGCGGACTTCTTCGCGGCCTGGGCCAAGCTGGCCGCGGTCCGCACCCCGACCATCGCCGCGGTCGCCGGCTACGCGCTGGGCGGCGGTTGCGAGCTCGCGATGATGTGCGACGTGCTCATCGCCGCCGACACCGCGAAGTTCGGCCAGCCCGAGATCAAGCTCGGGGTCCTGCCCGGCATGGGCGGCTCGCAGCGGCTCACCCGCGCCATCGGCAAGGCCAAGGCGATGGACCTGATCCTCACCGGGCGCACCATCGACGCCGCCGAGGCCGAACGCAGCGGGCTGGTCTCACGGGTGGTTCCGGCCGACGATCTGCTCACCGAGGCCAAGGCTGTCGCGACGACCATCTCGCAGATGTCGCGGTCGGCGGCGCGGATGGCCAAGGAAGCCGTCAACCGCGCCTTCGAGTCCACCCTCGCCGAGGGACTGCTCTATGAGCGGCGGCTGTTCCACTCCGCCTTCGCCACCGACGACCAGACCGAAGGTATGGCGGCCTTCAGCGAGAAGCGCCCTGCCAACTTCACGCACCGTTAAGGTTCACGGCGTGAGCGACGTCGAACTCGAGACCGCCCCGCCGCCCGAACCGGTGGCGCGCAAGCCCGATTGGTGGCAGCGCCGCTACACCTTCACCGGCAGCGCCGTCGGTTTGGTGTTCCTGTGGCTTTCGCTCACCCCGTCGCTGCTGCCCCGCGGACCGCTGTTCCAAGGTCTGGTCAGCGGCGCAGCCGGGGCCATCGGCTACGCACTTGGCGTATTCGTCGTCTGGCTGGTCCGTTTCATGCTCTCGCGCCCGTCGAGCCCGCCAGCGCCGCGCGCGGCGTGGCCGGTCCTCGTCGTCGCCGGAATCGTCGGCCTGGTCTTCTCGATCTACTACTTCCACGTCTGGCAGGACGACGTCCGCGACCTGATGGGTGTGCCGCGGCTCAAGTGGTACAACTACCCGCAGGCCGCGATCATCGGTGTGGTCACGCTCTTCATCTTCGTAGAGGTCGGCCAACTCATCGGCAGGCTGATCAGGTTCCTGGTTCGTCAACTCAATCGTGTTGCACCACCGCGTGTTTCGTTTGTAGTGGTGCTCGCGATCGTGCTGGGTGTGACCATCGCGATCCTCAACGGCGTGGTGATCAAGGGCACCATGAGCCTGCTGAACAAGTCCTTCGCCGCGGTGAACGACGAGATGGACCCGAACAATCCGGCGCCGACCACGCCGCTGCGCTCCGGCGGCCCCGGCTCGCTGGTCAGCTGGAACACGCTGGGCCATCAGGGCCGCATCTTCGTGGCCGGCGGCCCCACCGTGGAGCAGCTGACGAAGTTCAACGGCACCCCGGCGGTCGAGCCGATCCGCGCCTATGCCGGCAAGAACTCCGCCCCCGACATCCGGGCCACGGCCGAACTGGCCGCCCGTGAGCTGGAACGCACCGGCGGGCTCAAGCGCAAGGTCATCGCTGTCGCGACAACGACCGGGACCGGCTGGATCAACGAGGCTGAGGCATCCGCGCTGGAGTACATGTTCAACGGTGACACCGCGATCGTGTCCATGCAGTACTCGTTCCTGCCTAGTTGGCTGTCGTTCCTGGTGGACAAGGAGAACGCCCGGCAGGCCGGGCAGGCGCTGTTCGAGGCCGTCGACGCCCGGGTGCGGGCTCTCCCTGAGGCGCAGCGGCCCGAGATCGTGGTGTTCGGCGAGAGTCTGGGATCCTTCGGCGGCGAGGCGCCGTTCCTGAGCCCGAACAAC
The DNA here is from genome assembly GCA_963716465.1 of uncultured Actinomycetota bacterium. Taxonomy (GTDB): domain Bacteria; phylum Actinomycetota; class Actinomycetes; order Mycobacteriales; family Mycobacteriaceae; genus Mycobacterium. The sequence continues at coordinate 176,837 of CAVQTS010000019.1, read as the reverse complement.
ATCATCGCCCGGACCAACGGCGCCCTGTTCAGCGGTCCGACGTTCAACAACACGATGTGGGACGACATCACGATCAACCGCGACGAGGGCTCGCCGATGTGGTTGCCGATCTTCGACGACGGCGCCAACATCAGGTTCGCCGCCCGCCCGGACAATCTGGGCCGCCCGGACAAGCCGTGGGGCAAACCCCGGATTGTCTACCTCCAGCACGCGTCGGACCCGATCACTTGGTGGAACCCGGATTTGCTGTTCTCGGAGCCGGACTGGCTGCGCGAGCCGCGCGGCTACGACGTGTCACCGGACATGAACTGGATCCCGGTGGTGACGTTCCTGCAGGTGTCGGCGGACATGGCAGTGGCCATCGACGTGCCCGACGGCCATGGCCACCGCTACGTGCGAGACGTGGTGAACGCGTGGGCCGAGGTCCTGCAGCCGCCCGGATGGACGCCCGAGAAGACCGAGATGCTGCGGGCGATCGTCGAGGACCCCGAATAAGTCAGCTGAGTTCGGCGAGCACCCCGGCCTCGGCCAGCCCGTGGTAGCCGCCGACGACGTCGGTGGCCCGATGCAGCCCGAGGTCTTGCAGCGCCGCTGCAGCCAGGCTCGACGTGTAGCCCTGCGAGCACAGCACCACCCACTCGACGTCGTCGCCGACGGCTTGGGGCAGCCGGGCGTCGCTGGTGGGGTCACAGCGCCACTCCAGGACGTTGCGTTCGATCACCACCGCGGCAGGCACCTCACCCTCGGCGGCGCGCTGGGCGGCGGGTCGGATGTCGACCAGGATCGCGCCGCGGCTCAGGGCCTCAGGAACCTCGCCAGCCGCCATCCGGTTCAGCTTCGCCCGCGCGGCGGACAGCGTCGCATCGATGCGGCTCATTGACCTTCGGGTCCGTCGGTGAGCTCGGTGCGGGTGCGGCGCAGCGTGTCGCGTTCGGTCACCTCGTAGTACGACATCGCAGTCAGCGGCGGTGAGTAGGCGTGCACGCTCAGGGTGGTGGTGGCCGGGGCCGCGAGGGCGGGCGCGCCCACGACATCGTGGACCCAGCCGAGCGGAAAGGCCGCCTGGTCACCCGCATCAAGCCTGCGCCTACGCAATTGCTCACCATCCCAACGGTATTCGTGCAGTGCGCCTGATAATACCGTCAGCGCGCCCAGCGACCCGCCGTGGTCGTGCAGCTCGGTGGTGTGGCCGGGCACCCAGCTGATCAGCCAGACGTCGAGTTCGTCGTCGGCGTGCAGCCTGGTGAACCAGCGCGCGTCGGTCGGCGGCCCGTCGGGCGGCAGCAGCCGGTTGAAGCACCCGCGCAGCACCTCGTCGGCGAACCGGTCGGTGGTGTGCAGCAGGTCGGGCAGCCGAAGACGGGTCGGCGACGACACGGCGGGCGGGACGGCGGGAAAGGTGGCGACAGCGGACGCTGAGCCCGATAACGACATGGCGAGAGACTCCGGTGATGGCAGGGACGGATCAGGGCCTGGTTAAGGCCGACAACACTCCCAAGAACCGGCGCGCTGCATCACGGCCGCAAGTGTTGCATAGATTGAGTCCATGCGCCGGTACCGATGTCGCTCCCTGTCCGCTTCCGCCGTGGTCGTGGCGACCGCGACAGCCACCCTGATGGCGTGTTCCTCAGGCGGCGGCGGACACGCCACCTCGCAGGCTCCCGCGCCGCCGATCCGCCCCGGGCAGTCGATCGAGACGGGCACGCCCCCGGAGCCCATCGGGGTGTCACCCGACGGCGTCACCACCCGCGTCGACGTGCCCGCCGAGTCCACCGAGGAGCAGTACGCGCAGGCCTGCATGGCCGCGAAGAAGTGGATGGATTCCCAGGGCGGCGATCCCACCACCCTGGTGGAGGCGATGCTCAAGGTGGTGCAGACCAGCACCGAGCCGGGGCCGACGACGTTCGGCAGCACGTGGGCCCAGCTGTCCACCGCCCAGCAGGCCGCGGTGATCGTGGCGGTCCGTGCCGCATCCCAGGGCGGCTGCTGAGCGGGTTGAAATCACGAGTAGCAGAAGTCGGCATCCGAGACCGCGGAATCCTGCCAGCGACCGATCACTTCCTGCCACCGGAATTATCTGCCTGACCTGCTGGTTTACCCAAGCATGAAGGCACAGAAGAAGAAAACCGCATTCGGATTCGCAGCGCTGGTCGGCAGCGCGCTCAGTGCCGCCGTGATCGGCCTGGCCGCTCCGGCGACCGCCGCGCCGAGCGAGACCAGCGACCACCACAGCTTCAGCGCCGTCGACGTGCTGGGGTACCCGGTGGTCTCCGACAACACGATCGATACCCTCCAGCACAACTGACACCACGCAGAATGGAGTCATGGCCGGAACACCCCCCACTCGCCGGGTCGCACTGGCGCTCGGCAGCGGCGGCGCCCGCGGGTACGCGCACATAGGGGTCATCAACGAGTTACGGGAGCGCGGCTACGAGGTGGTCGGGGTTGCCGGTTCCTCGATGGGCGCGCTGGTAGGTGGCCTGCACGCCGCTGGCGCACTGGACGAATTTGCCGACTGGGCAAAAACTTTGACGCAGCGAGCCGTGCTGCGGCTGCTCGACCCGTCGATCACGGCGGCCGGGGTCCTGCGCGCGGAGAAGATCCTCGACGCGGTGCGCGACATGCTCGGCGACGCGACCATCGAGAGCCTGCCGATCCCCTACACGGCGGTCGCGACCGACTTGATCGCCGGCAAGTCGGTGTGGCTACAGCGCGGTCCCGTTGACGCCGCCATCCGCGCCTCGATCGCCATCCCGGGCGTCATCGCGCCGCATGTGCTCGACGGCCGGCTGCTGGCCGACGGCGGGATTCTGGACCCGCTGCCGATGGCGCCGATCGCGGCGGTCAATGCCGATCTGACCATCGCCGTCAGCCTCGGCGGAGCCGGCTCCGATGCTCTCCAGGACCCGAGCGCCGGCCCTGAGACGCGCACCACCACCGAGTGGCTCAACCGGCTGCTGCGCAGCACATCTGCCCTGTTGGATACCGCGCCGGCCAAGTCGATGCTGGGCCGGTTCGGCAGCAATGAGTCCGGGGATGAGACGCCGGACTCCGATCAGGACGGCACCGATGAGCTGCTGGACAGCTCCCGCGATGCGTCGATCCCCAAGCTCGGCAGCTTCGCGGTGATGAACCGCACCATCGACATCGCGCAGGCCGCGCTGGCCCGCCACCAGCTTGCGACGTATCCGCCCGACCTGTTGATCGAGGTTCCGCGCACGGCGTGCCGCAGCCTGGACTTCCACCGTGCCGCCGAGGTCATCGACCTCGGGCACGAGCTCGCCGCGCAGGCCCTGGACACCCTCAGTCCAGAAACTCCCTGACGGCGGCGGCCTCCCGCCGGCCCTGCTCGCGCCCGGCACGGGCGGACGGCACGCGGCAGCGCGGATCCAGCGGGTTGGGCCCGAACGCGCTCAGTGACGCCTCGTCGGCGAAGACGGTGTAGGTGCGCGCACCGAAGGCCGCGATCTCGGCGGCGCTGTCACCGAACGGCGACGGCGCGAACGGTCCGGCGGGCACCAGCACCACCGCGCTCGTGCAATCAGCGGCGACGGCGGTGTTGACCGAACTGCCGACACCGCCGTCCATGTAGCGCCGCTCGCCGATGGTCACCGGCGGCCAGGTGCCGGGCACCGCACAGCTCGCCGCCACCGCGTCGACCAGTTCGACCCCGGATGACGAGTCGAACACCACCAGCTCCCCAGTCAGCACGTCGATAGCGGTGATCCGCAGGTCGCGGTCGGGCCAGCTGTGGCTGGGCAGCCGGTGTTCGATGACGCGTCTGCGCACCGGCTCCGATACCGTCGCCGTGCTCACCGCGACGGCTCCGATGTTCTGCAGTTTCTGCCGAGCCGTCGCGCCCCGCTGCGACATGGCGCCCAGGAACAGCTCGGTCAGCTTGTCGATGTCGACGCCGGGATTCAGCTCGTGGGATGTCTCGGCGAGCTGTCGCTCGTAGAGCTGCTCGAGCGGCAGCGGGCCGCTGATCTGGGCTGCGACCGTCGATCCGGCCGAGGTGCCCACCAGGACGTCGGAGCCGAGTAGCGCCTGCGCGGTGGCCGGTGACTCGTCGGCGATACCCTGCAGGATCCCGGTCTCCCAGGCGATGCCGGCCAGACCGCCGCCGGCGAGGATCAGGGCTCGTGTGGTCACACCCTGGGAGTGTGCCAGTTCCCGTTCAGCGCTTGCCGGGGTAGGCCCGGGCGACGCGGGTGACGAACTGGTAGACGCCGTCCTCGGCGGTCTTCGGCATCACTGAGAGCAGGTCGGGGGTGAAGTTCCAGCGCCGTCAGGATCCTCCCGCTGTGAAGCTGCGCCAGACTTTGTGCCACGCGGCGTCGTTGGCCGGATCCAGCTCCAGCAGCCGGTATCCCTCGTCGAAGTACTCCGGACGCACGATGGCGCTCTTGAGGTTCTCCGGCACAAGTCCTTCGGCGACAAGGGAATCGGGATTCAGCGACACCTGCGGGGGCTGATAGCCGATCTGCTGGAAGTTCTGCTTGGCGACCTCGGTCTCCAGCATGTGGTTGAGGAACAGGTGCCCCAGCACCGGGTTCTTGCCCGAGCGCAGCAGCACGATCAGGTCGTTTTCCACCAGACCCTTGCCATCCGCCGGGAACCAGTACCGCAGGATGTCCGGCTTGACCCCCTGGGGCAGGTAGTTGACGGCGTTGATGACGTCACCCGACCACATCTGCGACAGTCCGATCTGTCCGGCCGGCAGGTCGCTGTACATCGTGACGGTGACCTTGGGCGAGGTTGCAGCCGCCAGTGCGGTCAGTTGGTCACCGACCTTCTTCAGATCATCGGCCGAGGACGTGTTGACGTCGGTGATGCCGAGTTTGAGCAACACCATCGCCATGGTGGTGTGCCAGTCGTCGATGACCGCGGTCTTGTTCTTGTACGCCGGATCCCACAGCGAATCAAAGGGATTCTTCCGAGCCCCGATGTCGGCCGGCACCTGGTCGGTACGCCAGCCGATGCCGGTGGTGTAGACGGTGTATGGCACCGTGTAGCGCCACTCCTGGTCATACCAGGGGTTGGTGAAGGACGGCCAGACGTTCGTGATGTTGGGGATGTAGGTGTGGTTGAGCGAGCGCACCAGTTCGCCGCTGACCAGCGGGCCGACCTGGTCGTAGCTCGGGAAGAACAGGTCGTAGTCGACGTTGCCGCCAAGGATCTTCGTCAGCGCCTGGTCGGTGTCGTTGAACGTCGACACCTGAACCTTGGTCGAGTACTTCTCCTCGAACGACTTGAGCGCATCCGGAGCGATGTAGTCGGCGTAGCTGTAGAGCTGGAGCGTGGCGCCCTTCTCCGGAGCCAGCCCGTCGGCGATGGGTCTGTTGTCCCCGGGTACGTCCCATTTGACCGGATTTCCCGGCGCGGCGATGACCAGACTCGGCTTCGAAACAGACTGTTCCCCTTTGGAACACGCGTCGACAAATGCCAACATGGCCGACGTCCCTGCGGCCAGCAGCGAGGCGCGCTGGAGAAACTGTCGGCGGTTCGGGCCAGGTCGATTGGGATCAGGCATTGGCACCTCCGTCGAGTTTCGCGTCTTGTCGCACTGAGGACTCTGACATATTCAATTGCTGACGCGGCGCTTCTTCGCAGAGCCGCTCCGCATTCGAGCAGAGGTCTCCCGCAGCCGCGCAGTACCGGCCGCGGAGTCGGTGGCGGGAACGTCGAGGCGCTCAGCGTTTCTTAGCGCGCTTGGTGTCGGCGGCCAGGTTCAGCTCGCGTTCGGCGAATCGCATCGCGATGTCGTAGGCCACCTTCGAGTCGACTTCGGGATCCTCCAAGGCAACCTGGATCGATAGGCCGTCCAGCAGGGCGGAGAACGCGAGCGCGAACATCTTGGCGTCGACGTCGCCATCGAGGTCGGCCGACTCGACGGCGTCGGCGATCATCCGGCGCCATCGCGCGTCGAGTTCGACGCGGCCGGCTTTGACCTCGTCGTGCCGGAAGGCCTGCGCCCACAGGTCGAACCACAGACCCCAGGCGCTGGGAATCTTGTTGTCAGGCCCCGGAGCCGCCCGGCCGGCGACATCAGGCCCCGGCACGCACCTCCACTGGATCAACAGCGAAAGGCGTTCACGCAGTGAGGGGATCGCAGCCATCATCCGCTCGGCCGCCTCGTAGCCGGACTCCTCGGAGTACCGCAGCGCGTCCACCAGCAGCCGATCGCGGGTGCCGAAGTAGTAGATGACCAATGCCGAACTGACTCCGGCGCGCTTGGCGACGTCGGAGATCCTGGTCTCGGAGAACCCACGTTCGCAGACGAGTTCTGCTGCAGCACACAACATCTGGATCCGACGAGCCTCGTTGTTCTGAGTCGCGGGTGCGGGATCTGCCATCTAGTCAATCTCTCCTCGCCAGCACCGGCACGGGCATTTGTTCACAAGCCTAGCACCGATTAGATTGAGCAGTCAGTCAAAGCCGGCTCGAACGAACGAGATCGAGGGCGCCACCGGCGGTTGCGAGGTCGACGAGTACGTGATCGACGGGGTGAACCTGACCGACGGTCCGCACCCCCGCCGTGGCAGTCGTTCGCACGCAACAGAATTCATAGAACATTCCCGACGAACACCCGATCGTGTCGTTAAGATGCATGGAGCCAGGCGGGCCATTCGGCGGGCACAGCGGGCGAGTGGATGAAGCTGGTAGACCGCGGCTACATGCGTGAGAAGGTCGCCGAGCGGATGTTCAGGGGCCAGCGGGGCCGAGTCTTCTTCTTCTTCATCACCGGCCGTCACGAGACACAGCGACCGGCCACCGAACGCAACCTGCTCGACGCGGGTTACCTCGGCTATACCCGGCTCATCATGGAACCGCCTGGTTCCCAATACCGTTCGGCCGCCGACTTCAAGGCCCCGCAGCGCGAGCTGATCGAACAGCTGGGGTACACCATCATCGCCAACATCGGCGACCAGCCGTCCGATCTCGACGGCGGCCACGCTGAGCAGACGTTCCTGCTGCCCAACCCGTTCTACCGGGTGCCCTGATCCTGCTGGGCCACCGCGGCGACCGGGCTGAGATCGGAGTGCCGCAGCAGATGTCGCGGCGGGTCCGGGAACACGAGTTGCCGGGTGATGGTCAGGTCGGCGTCGACGTGTACCAGCTCGCCCGCGTCGAGTGGCCGCCAGGCCGGGTTGTCGTCCATCCGCTCGGTGGCGAACACCACCGACGGCAGCCGCGTCAGGTGTGCGGAACGAGCCCGGATTCGATCGGTGCGCAGTTCGAACGTGTCTGCGGCGCCATGCCGGTCGAGCACGTACAGGCCGTGCGCGTCGGGATAGCGCAGCGCCCAGAATTCGGTTGCGGTGCAGAGCAAGACGTTTACGGAGTAGAGCGGCAGGTTGTCGGCCACCCATCCGATCGCGTCGACCAGGCCTGCGCTCACGTCACCGTCGTGGTTGCGGATGCACGCGGTGATCAAGGCGAAAACCCGTTCGGAGTCGGTCTGGCCCCGCACCAGTGCGAGCGCTCCCAGCGACGTCAGCCGCTCGTCGAGTTGGTCGAGGCCCTCGACCACCCCGTTGTGGGCGAAGAGCCGCCCGTCCTGCAGGAACGGATGAGTGTTGACGACGTCGAGCTTGCCGGTGGTGGCGTAGCGGACGTGAGCCAGGAACGTGGTTCCGGTCATCTCCTTTGCCTCGCAGGCGAATTCGCGGTCATGCCACGCGGCCATCGGTTGCTTGTAGATCTCGGGCTCGCCGCCGGCGCCGAACACTCCCAGTCCGGTGCCGTCGGGGTTGCGGCGACTCTGCGCGGCCAGGTTGTCCGGCGCATCGAGCAACCAGAATGTCGCGGTCACCACGTTGCGGCCGGCGTGCAAGCCGAACAGTCGACACATCGGGGTCAGCCCACCAGGTGCTGAGACAGGGTTTCCAAGGCCTGCCGGGCGTAGCCGCGCCAGATCCGGGCGAACACCGGCAGCATCGGGGCGGTCAGCGCCGACTTCGGATGCAGCGTCCAGCGCCAGGTCACTTTCGTGCCGGTGCCGTGCGGCGCGAAGATCCACTCGCCCTCGACATGGTCGATCAGTGGTGCCATCGCACCCCGGACGTCGTTGAGCGTGTAGCCGAAGGAGTGCGGGGGGTCGACGCTCGTCAGCGTCTCGCGCATGCCTCCCCCGCCGGTCAGCGAGATGGTGCGGGTCTGCCCGACGGCCTCCCACTCACCGGCTTGGCCGTGCACTGCCTTGATCGGCGGGATCGGTCCGTACCAGCGCGGGAACAGGCTGGGCAGCGGGATCGGCAAAGTCTTGGCGAGCGCTTCGTCGGGCGCGACCGGGATCGCGCGGGACTGCTCGACGACGACGGGGCGGGACATGGAGCCGATGTTAGTGCGACGTCAGCGGCTCAGGTGCGGGGCGGCTCGACCGGTGATCAGCGGCAGGTCGAAGAAGGTCGCGATGCCGGGCTCCGCGGCGCAGGTCGCCGGGATCGCGTTGACGCAGTGGGCTGCCGTGGCGACCACGCCCGGATTGCTCTGCAGGCCCTCCTCGACCGTCTCCGGTTGCCAGCCCTTGACTGTGACGAAGGTGTCGGGGTTGCCCCGGACCTCCATCTCGTAGCGTTCGCCGGCGGGGCCGAAAGACCAAGCGGGATCGAGGTTTTCCTCCCCCATCAACCAGTTCACGGTGATCCGCACGACCATGTCCTCGCCCACCATGGCGTCCCAGTGGAAGCGTCTGCCCGCCACCTGGCCCGGTGCGATCTCCCCGATCGGCGAGTCGATGGGGGCGGTGGCGACCGCGATCTCCTGCGAGGTGCGTATCTTCGGGTCGGCGGCGAAGCCCAGCCGGTCGACGATCAGCCGGACCGACTGGAAGAAGCCGCCGTTGAGCAGTTTCTGCATGGGGCCGCTCAGCGCGCTGTCCGGCGTGCCGCCGAAGCCCATCACGTGGCGCAGCACATCGGGCGCCCCGTAGGTGCGCAGGTCGGAGTACTCCTCGGCGCGCACGAACGTCACCCCGGTGGACATCACCGACAGCAGCAGCGGGAACAGCTCGGTGGCCGCGCCCGGCCCGATGCCGGCACCGTGCAGCGTGACATTGCCGTCGCGGGCGGCGGCTTCCAGCGGGGCGGCCTCCGACTCGCTGGGATAGAACCAGCCGACGGGGCTGACGACGTTCTTGCCGGAGCGCAGCAGAGCGGTGACCTCGTCGAGGTTGGGCAGCAGCGGGGCGTAGATCACGGCGTCGGCCTCCAGCGCGACGATGTCCTCGAGGCTGTCGGTGGCCACCACTCCCAGCGCAGCGGTGCCGACGATGTCGCCGACGTCCTTGCCCGCTTTGGCTTTCGAGTGCACCCAGCAGCCGGCCAGTTCGAGCTCGGGGTGCTCCAGGATGCCCTTGATGGCCGCGACCCCGACCGATCCGGTCGCCCACTGCACGACGCGCAAGGCCATGGGCCCACCTCCGAAAAACTAGAACGTGTTCTAAGCGGTCTACACTAGCGGGATCGTCAATGCGGACGGAAGGGAATCAAGCCATGGCCAGAACCGGAGATCGAGTGTTCGTCGTCGGCGTCGGGATGACCAAGTTCGAGAAGCCGGGCAGCCGTGAGGGCTGGGACTACCCGGACATGGCGCGGGAGTCGGGCACCAAGGCGCTGGCCGATGCGGGTGTCGAGTACAGCCAGATAGAGCAGGGCTTCGTCGGCTACTGCTCGGGTGACTCCACCTCCGGACAGCGGGCCCTCTACGAGCTGGGCATGACGGGCATCCCGATGGTCAACGTCAACAACAACTGTTCGACGGGATCCACCGCGCTGTTCCTGGGCGCGCAGGCGATCCGCGGCGGACTGTCGGACTGCGTACTGGCGCTGGGCTTCGAGAAGATGCAGCCGGGCTCGCTGGGCGGCGGGGCCAGCGACCGCGAGTCGCCGCTGGGCCGTCACATCAAGGCGCTGGCCGAGATCGACGAGTTCGCCTTCCCCGTCGCGCCGTGGATGTTCGGCGCCGCGGGCCGCGAGTACATGCGCCAGTACGGTGCCACCGCAGAGCATTTCGCCAAGATCGGCTACAAGAACCACAAGCACTCGGTGAACAACCCCTACGCCCAGTTCCAGGACGAGTACAGCCTCGAGGACATCCTGGCGGCGAAGATGATCTCCGACCCGCTGACCAAGCTGCAGTGCTCGCCGACCTCGGACGGTTCGGGCGCGGTGGTGCTGGCGTCGGAGAAGTTCGTCGACGATCACGGGCTGGCCGGCCAGGCGGTCGAGATCGTCGGTCAGGCGATGACCACCGACTTCGCCTCGACGTTCGACGGTTCGGCGAAGAACATCATCGGGCATGACATGAATGTCCAAGCGGCGCGGAAGGTCTACGACCAGAGCGGGCTCGGACCGGAGGACTTCCAGGTCATCGAACTGCACGACTGCTTCTCGGCCAACGAGCTGCTGCTGTACGAGGCGCTGGGGCTCTGTGGCGAGGGTGAGGCGCCCAAGCTGATCGACAACAACGACACCACCTACGGCGGTCGCTGGGTGGTCAACCCTTCTGGCGGGCTGATCTCAAAGGGGCATCCGCTCGGGGCGACGGGCCTGGCGCAGTGCACCGAGCTCACCTGGCAGCTGCGCGGCACCGCCGACAAGCGTCAGGTCGACAACGTCACCGCTGCGCTGCAGCACAACATCGGGCTCGGCGGAGCGGCCGTCGTCACCGCCTACCAGCGCGCCGAACGCTGACTTCGTTCGCCGAGATCGACGAAATGGCGAGTTTCACCTGCAGTTTCGCGCCCGTTTGTCGGTTTGGGCGCTAACCGAGCGTGACGACCTCGTAGGCGTTGTCGGCGTGGCGTGAGCGGATGGTCTTCTTGTCGTACTTGCCGACGCTGGTGCGCGGGATCTCGTCGACGAATGTCCACCGCTCTGGCAGCCACCACCGAACCACCTTGTCGGACAGGAAATCCCGCAACTCCTGAGGCGTCACCTCGGCGCCGTCCTGCACGACGACAGCGGCCAGCGGACGCTCCTGCCAGCGGTCGTCCGGCACCCCGACCACGGCAGCCTCCCGCACCGCGGGGTGCGCGATGAGGTGGTTCTCCAATTCCACCGACGAGATCCACTCACCGCCGGACTTGATGACGTCCTTGGCCCGGTCGGTCAGGGTGATGTAGCCCTGCGGGTCGATGCGGCCGACGTCTCCGGTGCGCAGCCAGCCGGACTGGAATTTCGAGTCGTCGGTGTTGCGGTAGTACGACCCGGTGATCCACGGCCCGCGGACCTCGAGCTCCCCGACGGCCTCACCGTCGTGGGGCAGCACGCCGCCCTCGTCGTCGACGATGCGGGTCTCCACGCCGCACATCGGCCGACCCTGCGTTCCCCTGATCTCCCACTGCCTTTCGGTGGGGACCCCCGGCGGCGGCCAGGCCAGCGTGGCGATCGGCGACGTCTCCGTCATCCCCCACAGCTGACGGATCTGGACGTCGAACTTCTCCTCGAACGCCTTCATCAACGACACCGGAACGGCCGAGCCGCCGCAGGAGACCATCCGCAGCGAGGAGATGTCATGGCCGGGATTGGCTTCCAGGTAGTGCATGACGTCGTTCCAGATCGTCGGCACCGCCCCGGCGACCGTCGGCCGTTGGGTCTCGATGAGGTCCACCATCGACTTGGCGTCCATGTGGCGGTCCGGCAGCACCAGGTCCGCGCCGGCCATCAGGGCCGCATACGGCAGACCCCAGGCGTTGGCATGGAACATCGGCACGATCGGCAGCGCCTTGTCCGAGAAGCTCAAGCCGAGGCCGTTGCCGCTGCAGACCGCCATCGAGTGCAGATAGCTCGACCGGTGGCCGTACACCACACCCTTCGGGTGGCCGGTGGTTCCGCTGGTGTAACACATTGCCGCAGCTGAGTTCTCGTCGATGTCGGGCCAGTCGAACTCGTCGGACTCGGCCGCCGTCACCTCGTGATACCGGACCACCCTCTTGCCGGATCGTTCGTAGGGCGCCAGGTCGCCGGCGCCGACGGCGATCACGGTGTGCACCGTCTCCATCTTCGCCAGCACCGGGGCCAGGATGGGCGCAAGCGAGAGGTCGGCGATCACCACCCGGTCCTCGGCCTCGTAGGCCACGAACTCGATCTGCTCGGGGAAGAGCCGGATGTTCAGCGTGTGCAGCACCGCGCCCATCGACGGGACCGCGACGTAGGCCTCCAGGTGTTCCTGGTTGTTCCACATGAAGGTACCCACCCGGTCGTCACCCTCGATGCCGAGCCGGCGCAGCGCGTTGGCCAGCCGGGCGGCCTGACTGCCCACCTCACGGTAGGTGGCGTGCCGGTAGCCATCGCCGGTCGCCGTGGTCACTGTCCGGTCGCCGTGCACGGTGACGGCGTACCGCAGGATCGCAGCGACCGTCAACGGGAACTGCTGCATGGTGCTTAGCATGGGAACTACGCTATCGCCGCGCGCCCGCGGCTTCGCGGGGATCCCCCGAGATAATCGCCAATCGCACACCACGGTGTGTTCTCGGCAACGATGAGATGCTGGCGTGATGACCGTCGCCAAATCGATCGCCCTGTTCATCGCAGCTGCGCTCCTCGAGATCGGCGGAGCGTGGCTGGTGTGGCAGGGGGTGCGCGAGCACCGGGGCTGGGTGTGGGTCGGCTTCGGCGTGATCGCGTTGGGCGCCTACGGATTCGTCGCCACCCTCCAGCCCGATGCCCACTTCGGCAGGATCCTCGCCGCCTACGGCGGGGTGTTCGTGGCCGGCTCGCTGCTGTGGGGCATGGCGGCCGACGGTTTCCGCCCGGACCGCTGGGATGTCGCCGGGTCAGTGGTGTGTCTGCTCGGCGTCGCGCTGATCATGTACGCCCCCCGGGGATGACGAAGGGCCCGGCCGGACAACCGACCGGACCCTTCGTGCTGAGCGCTATTGATGCGACTTCTGCCGCTGCTCTTCGGTTTTCGCCTCGGCGCGGGCCTTCTCGGCTTGGGCTTCCTTGGCTGCGGCGTCGCGCTGGGCCTCCGCCTTGTCCTGCTGGGCCTTGCCCTCCTCGGTGAGGTCGCCGCGGCCGGTGACCGTGCCCACCGCCTCCTTGGCCTTGCCCTTGACGTCCTCGACGACGCCCTTGATGCCCTCTGCGGGTCCGCTGTTGTTCTCTGCCATGGGATCCTCCCGTTGTGACGGATGTGCAGGATGAGGTGGCTGAGCACCGTCCATCCCAGTCCGGAAGGCGGGCCGTCCGCGACGGCGATCGTCGTTGACCGCACCGGATTTCCCGCCCACGGTTCGGATTCCCGACGTCGCGGGGGCTAAACCCCACCTGCGTGCAACATTCGCCTCCCCGTCGGCGATGTAGGAAGAGGATCATTGGGGGCTGACAACGAGGAGGCGCACATGCGCACATCATGGATGCTTGCCGCGATCGCAGCAGCGGGCGCTGTGGTCGCCGGCCCCGCCGCGGCCGCATGGGCCGACGACTCGGCACAGCAGACCATCAACCAGTTGCAGCAGCAGGGCTACACGGTCACCATCGACCGGATCGGCACCGCGCCGATGTCTCAGTGCGTGGTCACCAGCGTCCGCAACCCGCAGACCATGACTCAGTGGGTCCCCTACGTCGGTCCCACCCTGGGCCGTAACAACGGCAACGTCCTGGTTCCCGTCGTCACCAGCCAGACCATCTCGGTGTCATTGGACTGCACCGGAAAATAGCGCCGGTCAGCTGTCGAGGTCGACGCGGATCGTGAGCAGGTTGTCGCCCATCGCCCGCACCGCCGCGCTGTTCATCCGCGGCAGGGCGGCCAGCCTGGCTTTGGCGTCGTCATCGGGCAGTAGGACTGCGCTGCCGCCGTGCCAGCGACCGCGAACGCGCACCCGCACCCGCGGGTTGGCCAGGATGTTGCGCACGTACTGAGACCGGTCGCCGAATTCGGACACCAGCCAGAAGGTGCGCCCGTCGAGCTTGCCGCCGATCGGTGTCCGCCGCGGTTCACCGGACTTGCGGCCGGTGGTTTCGAGCAGGGTCTGGATCGGCACCGCCCGCATCACCGGGTTGGCGACGTGACGCTGGACCAAGCTGACAAAGCGCTGCCGGGGAGTCGTGGACATGACTCCATGGTGACAGGCGTCGGTCAGAACGCGGCGGCCGCCAGCTGCGGCAGTTCGGCCGTCATCAGTTCCAGCAGCGCCGCGTCTGTGCCGGCGCCGACCTGCAGCACGCTGATCCCGCCTGCGTAGTCGGCGGCGTAGAGGCGGCCGTCCGGGCCCGCGGCGAGGCAGGATAGCTGCCCGCCGGCCGCGATGGTGTCGACGATCTCGTTGGTCGCCGCGCACAGCACGACGACCTCGTCGCCGTCGACGACGTAAACGAGCTCACCGCCGAAACCGATCACCAGCTGGGTGGGCATGCCACCGACGCCGATGGTGTCGGTCACGCGGGCGGCGGCGACATCGATGACGTTGACCACGCCGCCGAGCTCGGCATCCCAGCCGGTGGCAAAGACCTTGCGTCCGTTGGGCGTGGCGGCGACGTCGCCGATCGAACCGCCGACCGCCACGGCGCGCTCGACGGCGCGGGACCTGGTGTCGATGATCAGCAGCGTGCCACCGGTGACGGTGGTCAGGGCGGCGAACAGCCGGGTGCCATCGGCGCTGACACGCATCGCCTCGATGGAGGCGCCGGGTGCGGCCGGGATGGCGATGACGCGCGTGGCACCGCTCTCGATGTCGATGGCCGCGATGTCGGGGAGGTCGTCACCGGTGCGGGCGACGTAGAGGACATCGCCGGCCGGGCTCACCGCGAGGGCACGCGCGGAGGCGTCGATGTCCTTGGCGGCGAACGCAACGCCGGTGGTCATGTCGATGGCCACCACGGACTCTTCATCGGTCGAGGCGGTGGTGACGTAGGCGCGGTCGGCCACGGCCACCGCGTACGGCTCGGCGACACCGGTGACGGTGGCGGTGACCGTCAGCGTGGCGGTGTCGACGATCGACACCACGTCGGCGCCGTAGTGGGCGGCGACCAGGCAGCGGCCGTCGCGGCTGACCGCCATGTCGCTGATCGGGCCGTGTCCGGCGGCCACGGCGCCGGCGACGGTCACCATGGGAGCGGTCACCGGCTCGGCCAGCGGCACCAGCTCGGCGATCGGAGCGCGACGGATCGTCGGCAGCGTCGACAGCCACATGGAGTGCGCTGCAGCGACCCGCTCGGCCACCGCGACACCGGCAGTGCCGGAAACCTCGGTAACTCCCGACGTGTTTGCCATGATCCTCGTCCTCCGTCAGTCTTCAGCAGACCGAATATTGCACTGGGGTTGTTCGCGACACATGAAGCCATCGCTCGTCATTCAGTGTACCGAGGCAGTTCACGTGGAATTCGCTTTATTTCGAATGTAATTCCCAGCTGTCCCGTCGGTCTCAGGCCGTGCTCAGGTAGCGATCGTTATCAATCCGTTGCAGTCGTCTGGAATAGCGCTGGAAATGCCATCTGACATGGGTATTCATCCGGAATGAATGGCCGTCAAAGATTGGCTGCGCAACTCGCTGGCTAAGAAATTCTCACCCTGGCGACGGGGAAAGAGGCCAACGTCACATTGCCCCAGTCGTGTCTAAATTCTTAAGGGAATTCCTTATTGAATTGGCGTCCGCGGCGGTGGCTCACCTCACAATGCCACCGGAGACCGCGGTCCGGCAGCCCGGAAGTTCGCTGCTCGCGAGGGTTAGTGAGCTTTCCTCACGAGTTCGCCAGTGGCGCAGATCACAGCGTCTGCTCGACCTTGTCCCGGCTGCGGACGGGATCGCTTCCGAGAACGTAGGTCGGCTCGGTGTGGTCGACGATCGTGCCCTTGGCCACGCGCCGCTGGGCCTGCTGGAACTCGGGCAGTAGGCCCATTGCCGCGCGGGTCCCGTTGATGGCAGCCCAGGTGGCCGCCCGGCGAGTGGCGCGCTCGACCGGGTGGGCGCCCGGTGCGAGATCAGTTCGGCCGCCCAGTCCGGCATCGTGTCCCGGATCGCCCAGTCGAAGAATTTCGCCGCCTGCGGCACCTCGGGGTTGTTCATCAGATTGGGCCCGGTCGACAACGCCGCGCCGTGGGTCAGGGCGAGACGCGGGAGATAAGACCGCAGGCACTCGAGCGTCTCGGCCTTCGTGGCCGGCAGGTCGGTGCCGCCGAGAGAGTGGCCCACTCGGACGAACTCGCGGTAGTAGCGGTCGATGTCGCGAAGCGGCATCGGGTGGTAGAGCTCGTGTGCGGTCGCGATGCCCCACACAACCGTCGCGTAGTTCCAGCGCAGCCACTCCGGGTCGTCGGCGTCGTAGGACAGGCCGTCGGGCCGAATTCCCTTGACGGTGTGATGCATTGACCGCACGGTCTGGGCCATCTTCTCGGCGGTGCGGGTGGATCCGTAAGCGGTGCCGATGAAGAACGCCAGTGAATGCGCCAACCGCACCTGCGCGCCTTGCAGGTCGAGTCGTCCGGTCGGGTTGCCGTCCTGGTCACGCTCGACCACCCGGGAGTGATCCGAGCCCATCCAGAAAATACTGGGGTCCAGACGCTCCATGAATGCCGCACACTGCAGCCCGAAGATCAGGGCGGGCGTGTGCGAGTGGACATGCCATACCGCGCTCCCGGGCCCGAACCAGCCCGGATCACCCTCCGGGACGGCGAACTCCAGCCCCTTGAAGAACCGTCGGCGGATGTCCCGGTCGAAATCGGACCGCACCTTGTGCTCGACAAGTTGATGCGGCAGCAGCAATTTCGTCATCGCCGGCTCCTTCCGCGCGACCCGCCCGTCTGGTCACGCATGTAGCCAAACTAGCATGTCTGGTCACACCTGTCACCAAACACGTATATCCTCGTGGCATGACGCGCGCCACCAGGTGGGCCGGCGTATCGGCCACCGATCGCCAGACCGAGCGGCGCGCCCTGCTTATCCAGGCCGCGTTCGGGTTGTTCGGCGACGGCGGCGAGAACGGGGTCTCGGTGCGATCGGTATGCCGGGCCGCCGAACTGAACACCCGCTACTTCTACGAGAGCTTCACCGACATCGACGAACTCCTCGGCGCGGTGTACGACGAGGTGGCCGCGGAGTTGGGTGAGTTGCTGACCGCCGCGATGGCCGGCGCCGCCGGCGACGACCGGGCTCGCCTGCGCGCCGGGATCCGGGCCGTCCTGGACTTCAGCTCAGCCGACCCCCGCCGGGGCAGGATCCTGTTCACCGAGGCCCGCACCAACCCGGTGCTCGCCGCCCGGCGCACCATGGCGCAGGACCATCTTCGCGAACTGGTGCTCAGCGAGGGACGGCGGAGCGCTCCCGAATCCGACCGTCTGGCAACCGAAGTCGGCGCGGCGATGTACGCCGGGGCGATGGCGGAACTGGCCCAACAGTGGCTGGCCGGCACGCTCGGCACCAATCTGGACGCCGTCGTGACCCACGCGGTGCGGGTGCTGCTGCCGGGCTGAGGTCAGGCGCCGGGCCCGGCCGTCGTGGTGTGGTCGGGGCGGCCGGCGCCGACGACGTCGTCGCCGGTGTGGTGGTGGCGGCGGTTGTGGTGGTTGCCGTGCCCGACGTCGTCGTCTCGGTGGCACTCGGCGTCGTGGTGGTCGACTCCCCACCCGGAGCGGGCACCGCGGTGACGGTGGTCGACGTGACGGTCGACGTGCTCGTGGACGTCGAAGCCGCCGTTGCGCTGGCCGGCGCGAGCACCGCACACGCGACGCGCTTCCCGGCGTCGCCGGTGGACATCGTCTGCTCGTCGGGACCGGGCTTTCCGTCAACGGAATAGCGCGGCGGGATGTTGGCGAAGTTGTCCGCGCCCTCGTGGATGATCAGCGCGCTGCCCTCGGGTCCGCTCAGGTCGGCTTTGGTGAAGGCATTGGTGGTGGTGACCAGTTTGGCCGAGCCGTCCGACCGGACCTGCAATGACGTCAGGTCACCGCTGGCCGGATGGCTGGTGTGGCCCGGAACCTGCAGGTGCCCGCCCGCGGAGTTGAAGTTGCCCGGCGCCCCGCCGCTCGGCGCCACCGAGTCGGCCTCGCACTTGCCCACTGAGTGGATGTGCAGTCCGTGGAATCCCGGCGACAGGATGCCGCCCGCGATGGTCTCGACCGTCACCGTCGCATAACCGTTGGACCAGTCGAAGGTGGCGTTGGCGACGGGTGTTCCGTCAGCCGTCTTCAGTTGTGCGGTAATGGTTTCCGCGCCCGATGCCGCGGAGCCCGAGGTGGTCGAAGACCCACCAGGAGCGTTGGAGGCTTGATTGGTCGAACAGCCGCTGACGAACGCGACGGGAATGAGCAACGCGGCGGCACCGGCGGTCACACGGATTAACATTTCCGCAGCGTACCCCCAGTGGCATCGCAGGAAACCGGCAATCGGCTGGGCCGGAACGCGACCAGCGGCAGTTGGCGGACCAGGCGGTCGCGCGCGGTGCGGCTGCCGTCGTAGCGCCAGCCGACCAATGCCGTCAGGACCCGGTTCAGGATGGGGCGCACCAGCCGGTTGCGCCGTTCGTAGTCGGCGAACGCCGAGGCGGCCTCGTCGTGGCCGAGCACGCGGAAATCGGCTGCGAACTCGGCCCGGCCGAGCTGGATGTGGGCGCTGCAGCCGGCTTGCAGGTTGCGAAACCAGTCCGACGACGGTCCCAGACCGGCGATGACGGTCACCTCGTCGTGGTTCAGGCCGATGACCTCGAGCACCGTCCGGTAGCGGTGGCCGGACGTGCGCCCGACGTGGGTCAGGCAGAGGAACCGACGGCCCAGCAGCCGGCCCAGCCCATGGTCGTAGAGCCGGACGGGTGCCCGAAAGATCGCGCGGACGACGCGGTTGACACCTGCCATGGACTCGCGCATACCCCGACCGCGCGGGCCTGCAACGCGAGATAGTGAACTCCATGAATCCGGAGGATGACCCCGAGAAGCGGATCCAGGAACTCGAACGCCCGCTGACCGACGTCGCACGCTCGGCCGAGCCGGGAACCACTGCCTTTCCCCCGCCGCCGGGCGGGTGGCCTCCCCCGCCGCCCCCGGGCTACTACGGCCCGCCGATGCCGCCACCCGCGGCGCCCCCGTCCTCCTCGTCGGGCATGCGGGCCGGCTGGATTCTGTTGGGGCTGTTGATTCTTGGACTGTTCGTCGGGGGCGGTGCGATCGTTGCGGGCAACCTGCTCTCCGGCACGCGGACAACCATCAGCCCGCCGACGACGCCGGGAATCGCCGGTGGCGGCGGACCGTTCGTCCCGTCGGGCCCCTCGTCCGCCCCGGCGCTCACCGCGGCACCGGCGGAGCCCTCCACCTCGGCAGCGACTGTCGAGCAACCCGCCCCCGGTGAGAGCATCAGCGTCTCGGGCATCGACGAGAACAAGACCATCGCATGCAACGGCAACGTGGTGAGCATCAGCGGAATGGACAACACCGTCGTGATCTCCGGTCACTGCTCTCGCGTTGAGGTCTCAGGCATGGACAACAACGTGACTCTCGACGCCGCCGACGCCATCGAGGCGTCCGGGATGAACAACAAGATCACGTTCCATTCCGGCTCACCGCAGATCGACAAGTCCGGTTTCTCCAACACCGTGGAGCAGGGTTAGCTGTCCAGCCTCAGCACGTAGGCCGGCGACACCGGCAGCCGATCGGGCAGGGTCACGCGCAGCTGGCCGCCGGTCACCGACCACGCCACGGGCTCGTCGAGGCCCAGCAGTCGCACTCCGGTGAGCGCGCTGGCAGCGAAACCGCGAATCCCGAACTCGCGCGCGGACACCTCGAGAAGGACGGCGTACACGACGCCGTCGCGCTGAGTGAACCGCACGCCGCCGCCCTCGGTGGTGGTGGCCTCGGCGAACCGCCACGGCCGAGAGCCGTACACGGCTTCGCCGTTGACCCGTAACCACTGCCCCAGGCCCCGCAGCGGCGTCAGCTGTTCGGCCGGGAAGCGGCCATGCTCGTCGGGACCGATGCCGATCAGCAGATTGCCGTTCTTCGAGACGATGTCGACGAACGAACGGACCAGCTCGGTGGCCGTCACGATGTCCTCGGGACGCTCATTGCGGTTGGCGCCGAACGAATGTCCCACCCCCCGGGTGGACTCCCACTTCCTGTCCTGGATCGTGTCGAACCGCGCGTACTCCGGCGTCCGGATGTCGTAGTGGTGGCCGGCCGAGAAGGTCAGCGACTTGCGGTCCTCGGGAATGAGCGACCAAAGGCGTTGCACCAGAATGCCTCCCGCGCGGGCCAGCGCGTCGGTGACGGTGCCGCGGTGCCCGGGCGGCTCGACCCACCGGTCGTTGATGACGCCGTCGGGCACGGCGTTGTAGTAGTCGGCGAACAGCGCGGCCAAGTCGCCACCGGCGGGCCAGCCGATATCGTTCCACAGGATCGACGGGGCGTAGCGCTCGATCAGGTCGTGCACGTGAGCGGTGGCATACCGCACGTAGTCCGGGGTGTGCGGCATCGCCAGGAAGCTGTCGGCCGGGTTCTGCAGCAGCGCGTCGTTGTAGGGCCAGTCGTATCCGCCCGAGTAGTACAGGCCCATCCGCATCCCGGCGTCGACCACCGCCGTCCGCAGGTCGCCCACGATGTCCCGCTTGGCGTGGTAGCGGCCCTTGCGCGGGTGCGACAACGCGGTGGGCCACAGGCAGAATCCCTCGTGGTGCTTGGTGGTGAGCACGACGTAGCCCGCGCCGGCGTCCCGACAGGTCGCGGCGATGGCGTCCATGTCGGCGGTCGCGGTGCCCTGGTCGAATGCCGCGACGAAATCGTCGTAGGTCGCGTTCGGGCCGTAGATCTCGCGCTGGTGGTACCAGGTGGGGCTGCCCTCGATCCGGCTGGTGTTGAGATACCACTCGGCATAGGGGTTGTCCCGCAACATCTCTGCGGGACCCTTCTCCCTGAGCAGCTGCTGGATGTCGGCAACCTGCGGCGCCCACCCCGGCACCGAGTACAGGCCCCAGTGCAGGAAGATCCCGAGCTTGGCGTCGTCGTACCAGTCCGGGAGAGGGTGCGAGCTCACGGAGTCCCAGGTCGGGGCGTACATGCGCCGAAGGCTACGCCGTCTGCCGGACGGCGCGGGGGAGGCCGGCAACTTCTGATCCCGCAATCTATTGTGCACAATTCAATTGTGCGCTATCGTTGATGCCGTGGCCTCTCCCCGACTGGACGATCAGCTGTGCTTCGCCCTGTACTCGGCGTCTCGCGCGGTGACCGCGGCCTACCGTCCGCTGCTCACCGAGCTGAACCTCACCTACCCGCAGTACCTGGTGTTGCTGGTGCTGTGGGAGGAAGGCCGGGCCAATGTGGGCCGGCTGTGCGAGCGGCTGCACTTGGACTCGGGCACACTCTCGCCGTTGCTCAAGCGGCTCGAGTCCGTCGGGTATGTCACCCGAGAGCGATCCACCGACGACGAGCGGCGGGTCGAAATCGTCCTCACCGCAGCGGGAAAGCGCCTGCAGACCAAGGCTTCCTGCGTTCCAGAGCGGCTGATGGCGCTGTCGCAGATGAGTCCGGACGAGTTGGTGTCGCTGCGCGATGCGGTGCTGCGCCTGACCGACACCGTGCTCGCCAACAATTGAGTCAGAAAGGAATTGAGATGAAGGTTCTCTACACCGCCGAGGCACTGGCCACCGGAGAAGGCCGCGACGGGCACGGCCGCACCTCGGACGGCAAGGTGGACGTCGCACTGAGCATCCCGAAGGAGATGGGCGGTTCCGGGGTGGGCACCAACCCCGAGCAGCTCTTCGCCGTCGGCTACGCCGCCTGCTACCACTCCGCTCTTCGCCTGGTCGCCCGTCAAGCAGAAGGCCGACGTCTCCGACTCCTCGGTGGGCGCACGAGTGTCGTTGGGCAGCAAGGACGACGGTGGCTTCACGCTGGCCGTCGAACTGGAGGTCACCCTGCCCAACGTCGACCACGACACCGCCGTCGCGCTGGCGGAGAAGGCCCACCAGGTGTGCCCGTACTCCAATGCCACCCGCGGCAACATCGACGTCGCGATCACCGTCACCGACGACTGATCATCGTCGAGCCGCCACGCCGGCGGCGGGATCCTTCGACCGGGTTGCACGTGATTGTCGGTCGGCAGCATCGGGGCCATGGTCGCACGCGGCATAGTGGAGACCATGAGCACCTCCGACTACCCGCAGACAGCGGCGACCCGCGGGCGAATCGAACCGTCGCCTCGCAGAGTGCGCGGATACCTCGGCCGCGAACTTCTCTTCGACACCACCAGCGCGCGGTATGTGTGGGAGGTCCCGTACTACCCGCAGTACTACATCCCACTGGCCGACGTGCGCACCGCATTGTTGCGCGACGAGGACCATCCCCAGCGCGTGCAGTTCGGACCGTCGCGGATGTTCTCGCTCGTCTCCCCGTCCGCGACCCACGCCTCGGCGGCTCGGGTGTTCGACGACGACGCGGGCGACTTCGCGGGTCTGGTCCGATTCGAGTGGGAGCCGCTGACGTGGTTCGAGGAGGACGAGCCGATCTTCGGTCATCCGCGCAACCCGTACGCACGGGTGGACGCGCTGCGCTCTCATCGGCACGTCACCGTCGAACTCGACGGCGTCGTGCTGGCCGACACCCACAGCCCGGTTCTGCTCTTCGAAACAGGTCTGCCGACAAGGTATTACATCGATCGTACCGATGTCGTCTTCGAGCACCTGGAGCCCTCAGACACGCAGAGCCTGTGTCCGTACAAGGGCGTGACGTCGGGCTACTGGTCCGCGCGCCTCGGTGACGCGCTGCACGAGGACATCGCCTGGACCTACAACACGCCGCTGCCCGCCGTCACGCCGATCGCCAACCTGGTCGCGTTCTACAACGAGAAACTCGACATCACCGTCGACGGGGGCAGGCTGGCCCGGCCCCGCACGCACTTCAGCTGACGGGTCGAGACCCTCAGCGACGGACGTCGGGCGGCAGCGCGAGTCCCGGTGTCCCGGCCGCGATCACCGCGCGATTGCATTCGGCCACGACCGGAATCGTCATCTTGACCACCCATCGGTCATAGCTCAAAAAACCGTTCACCTCGTTCTCGACGTCGGTGATCTGGGTGTAGATCGCGCCCGACAAGCCGCCTCGCCGTACCACCGCTTCCAGGGCGCGACTGACGTCGACGTACCGCCCGGTCAGACCATCGGTGCTGCGGGTCATCTCGTAGGCCTGCGATCGGCCGGGCCAACGGTTGTTGTCCAGGATCAGTCCCAGGCCGCCGTACTCGCCGTCGACCTCCACCCTGCCGTCCCGGCGCATCGCCGGCCGGCCGGGACCGACGTAGGTGTGATCGTCGTAGATGTCGCCGGCGCCGGTGTCCCCGCGGGACTTGCAACAGTTCACCCCGCTGTTGGCGTCCACCAACCGGGTCGGGTCGGCGGCCTTGACCGCGTTGGCGATCCGGGCGGCGTCGAACTCGCCCCAGCCCTCGTTGAACGGCACCCAGGCGATGATCGAGGTCACGCTGCGCAGCTGGTCGACCATCGCGAGCAGTTCCCTCTCGAAGTTCGCCTTGGCAGCCGGAACCGGTTGCGGCGCAGGGCCTACGGGGATGTCGAGCGAGACGTTCAGCGACGGCATGTCCTGCCAAACCAGAAGCCCGAGCTTGTCCGCCCAGTAGTACCAGCGGGCCGGCTCGACCTTGCCGTGCTTGCGCACCAAATTCATCCCCAGCTCCTTGATGCGCTGCAGGTCGGACCTCAGGGCGTCGTCGGTGGGTGCGGTGTAGATCCCGTCCGGCCAGTAGCCCTGGTCGAGTGGACCGTCAAGGAAGGTGATCCGTCCGTTGAGGGTGATCCTCGGGCGCCCCCTCGCGTCGGGGACGATGCCGATGGTCCGCAACCCCGAGTAACTTCTGACCGCGTCGAGTACCTTCCCCGAAGGGCTCACCACTGCGACGGTCAGGTCGTACAGGTACGGGTCGTCGGGAGTCCACAGGTGCGGGTTGGCAATCTGCAGGCGGATCGTCTCACCTGCCCGGCCGGAACCTGTTGCCACGACTCGGCCGCCCGGGGCCGCGGCGACCACGACCGCACGCTCGTCGGTGGTACCGGACACTCTCGGGGTGACGGTCAGACCAGCGAGGTCCGTGGTGATGTCGAGCTTGTCGACGTGTGCGGCGCGCACCGGTTCCAGCCACACCGTCTGCCAGATACCCGAGGCGCCGGTGTAGAAGATGCCTGCCGGGTTGGTGCGCTGCTTGCCGACGGGAAACGCGTTGGCTTCGTTGCGGTCTTGGGCTTGCACGGTGATCACCTGAGAACCGGTCCCCCGCAGCGCCTTGGTGATGTCCGCGCTGAATTCGGTGTAGCCACCCTCGTGATGAGTCACCTGCCGGCCGTTGACCCATACGGTGGCGATCTGGTCGACCGCGCCGAAATGCAGCAGCACGTGGCGGCCCAGCCAGCCCGGAGGCAGCTTGAAAACCTTGCGGTACCACATCTCGTCGTCATGGCGCGCGATGCCCGACAGCGCCGACTCCACGGGGTATGGCACCAGGATCTGCTCGCGGTAGGCACCCGGCGGCGGAGGCGCCGGAAGGGTCGCACCCGCCGAACGCCCCATGTAGCTCCACACTCCGTTGAGGTTGAGCCAGCCGGTGCGCACCATCTGGGGGCGGGGATAGTCGGGCAGCGCATTGTCGGGGCCCACCAGCTTGGTCCACGGCGTGGGAAGGAGAACCGGCTTCGGGTGCCACATCACCACCGCGTTGGCGGGCGCACCGCCGGCCGCCCCGACGGCGACCAACGCCAGAAAGACGACCGCCACACGGCCGAACCAGGACAGCACGAAGCCACCGGGCATGTCAGGTACCCCCAAGGTATGAACTACCGCAGCAAACGATCGGTCCACTCGGCTGCTTGAGTCGGGCCGGGCGGCACTACGCGAATGGAACTCGCGACGGACCGGCGAGGTTCGAGCGACGATGGCACTTTAGCCCTCGACGGACAAGATCACCATCAACTGCGAAAAATACTCTAAAACAGTGCTTTTCAGTCGAAACTCGGCACGTCACGTGCCTCGGCCGTCCGACTGAGCGGCGTGTCTGGCTCCGGCTGGCCGTGCCGGCAACTTCGCACGATTGACTGTCGCCCAGGCAGGGCGTCAGCCGTTAGAGCAAAAGGTCCTACATCGCCGCGACTTGTGGCTGCGTTTCGCTCACAACCGGGGATCCCGATCGGTGTGGCACCATCGCCGAATGGTGTCGGTGCCCGTCATTGCGCTCACCGGCCATCTGGGTGCGGGTAAGACAACCCTGCTCAACCACATACTCCGCACGCCGGGTGCCCGGATCGGGGCGATCGTCAACGACTTCGGCGACATCAACGTCGATGCCGCGCTGGTGAGCGGTCAGATCGACGAACCCGCATCGATTGCCGGCGGCTGCATCTGCTGCCTGCCCGACGACGGTGAGCTCGACGCCGCACTGGCCAAACTGGCCGATCCGAAGTTGCGCCTCGACGCCATCGTGATCGAAGCCAGCGGTGTCGCCGATCCGGCGGCGATCGCCCGCATCATCGGGTTCAGTGAGGTCGCCGGGGTGCGCGACGGCGGTGTCGTCGACGTCGTCGACGCCGTGCGGCATTTCGACACCGTCGACCGCGGCGGCCCCGCGCCGGCCCGCTACGGCGCGTCGACGCTGGTGGTGGTGAACAAGCTCGACCAGATCCCGCCGCAGGACCGCCAGGGGACCGTACAGCGCGTTGAAAGCAGAGTGCGGGAACGTAATTCGCGTGCACAGGTGATCGGCGTCATCGACGGCCGGATCGACCCCGCACTGCTCTACGACGTCGCCGCGGCCGCCGACGAGGTAGGCCAGCTGTCCTTCCGCGATGCTCTTGTCACCGAACCGCCCACCACCCACACCCATGCCGACGCGGTCACCGTGACGGCCGGCGGCCCGGTCGACCCGGACGCGCTGCTCGATCTCTTGGAAGATCCGCCGGCCGGGGTGTACCGAATGAAGGGCATGCTCGCCGTGCGGGAACGCTCGTCCGTTCGCACCTTGGTCGTCAACGTCGTCGGATCCGCCGTCGACATCGCCCGCGGAACGCCACCTGCCGCTTCGCCCCGTTGCCTGGTCGCCATCGGCATGCACCTGGACACCGACGGGGTGCGCCGCCGCATCGCCGAGGCCTTGCGGGGCGCCGATCGTCCGGCGTCGGCCACCGCGATCCGGCGATTGCGGCGATATGCCGCCAACCGTTGATCTTGCGGGATCGGTGGCAACTCCGGCCCGGGTTGCGGAGAATATGCATGCCGCCGGGTTATCTACCTGCGGCACGGAATCGTTGTCATGCACCGCTCGGGGAGGCGCAGCCGATGGACAGGCTCCGCACCGGCGTGGCATCGCGCGCGGCACTGGCTCGGCTCGGCCGGGTCGCGGCGGTGATCGTCCTCGTTGTCGCCGCCCTGGACTGGGTGGGCTGGGCCGCCGGCGCCGACGGGCTGACCCGCGTCTATCGACCCTGGCCGCCGATGGTTCCGTGGAGCGCTCTGTGGTTGGCCGGACTCGCGGTGGCGATCCTGCTGGAGTCCGGTACGCCGTCCCGGGCTCGGGTGTGGGCCGCCCGGAGCGTGGCGATGGTGGTTGGCGTCCTTGCCCTCACGGTGCTCGCGGAGTACGTCACGGGGCGGTCGCCGGGCCTTGACCAGTTGTGGTTCGGGGTGGCCGAGCGCGCGCTGCAATTCTCCTGGCCCGGCCGGCCCAGCCCGCAGACCGCGGTGGCGGTGGTCCTGCTGGCCGCTGCGGTGGCGGCCATCAGATGGGATCGCCGCTGGAGCCGCCTGGTGTTCCCGGTCTGCGTCATCGGCGGCGGGCTGATCCCGCTGGTCACGGTTGCGGGCTACTTGTTCGGCGCCAGGGCGTTGGTGTTCGTCGGTCGGTCGACCGGCATGGCGATCTTGACCGCCCTGGCTCTGCTGCTGGTCGTCGTGGCGACGGCGGTGTCGCGCCCGGACCGGCCTCCGCTGGCCTGGCTGCTCTCGCGGCCCGACCGTGGGGCGCTGCTGCGGCTGTACGGTCTGGCCGTCGGCTTTCCGATCCTCGTGGCGTTGCTGCGGCTGATATTCCTCGCACTCGGGCGAAGCGAGAACGTGGCGTTTGCCCTGTCGGTGTTGATCTGCGTGGCGGTCACCTGCGTGATCGGGTTCCGGTTGCGCCGCGAGGAGCAGGATCTGCTGATCGAGAAGGAGCAACTGGCTCGGGAACGCGCCGACGCCGAGGCGCGCTACCGAATTCTGGCCGACAACGCCGTCGACGTCATCGTCCATCTCCGCGGCAGTGAGATCGTCTGGATCTCACCGTCGGTGGAAGCGGCGCTCGGCGGTCCGGCTCACGAATGGATCGGCTCCGATCTCAGCAGCCACTTCCACCCCGACGACATCCAGACGCTGGCCGCCGTGCTGAAAAGGGTGGTCGAGGGTGGGTCGGCCCACCACCGGTTCCGGTTACGCTCCCTCGAAGGCGACTACCACTGGGTCGACGGCCACGGTAAGCCCTACGTGGATGCCGAGGGCCACACCGACGGACTGATCGGGGCCCTCCGGATCGTCGACGACCGGGTGGAGGTGGAGCAAAAACTCGAGCGGTTGGCGCGGTTCGACGCTCTCACCGGACTGGCGAATCGTGGTGAGGCGATCGCCCGACTCGAGGCGGCGCTGGACCACCCGCCGGCTCTCGGCGTGCACCTGGGCATCCTGTTCTGCGACGTCGACCGCTTCAAAGAGATCAACGATTCGTGGGGCCACGGCATGGGCGATGTGGTGCTCGCGACGTTGGCGGCTCGAATCCGCGAGTGTGTCCGTCAGGGTGACACGGTGGGGCGGACGGGAGGCGACGAGATTCTGGTCGTCCTGCCCGGGCTGCGCGGTATCGACCAGCTGAGCCACATCAGCGAGAAGATTCGCGCTCGTGCCGCTGAGCCGATCCAGGAACCGGGCACCACGATCCACGCGACTTTGAGCATCGGCGCCACCCTCGCCGTTCCCGGCGAAACGGTCTCCTCTGTCATCGCCAGGGCCGATGCCGCGATGTACCAAGCCAAGTCGGGCGACCGGAACACCGTCGTGCTGGTGGAATCAACCCAGCCGTCCCGGTTCATTGCGCGATAGCCCCGTTTGTGTCGTTGTCCCCCAGACGATTTCGAGTGCACACCGGAACCGGTT
This sequence comes from uncultured Actinomycetota bacterium, assembly GCA_963716465.1. Taxonomy (GTDB): domain Bacteria; phylum Actinomycetota; class Actinomycetes; order Mycobacteriales; family Mycobacteriaceae; genus Mycobacterium. The sequence goes on along the minus strand of CAVQTS010000019.1, from coordinate 148,733 downwards.
GCACCAGAGTTCTTCTGATACCCCGAACGCGCGGTGGGCAACGTGAAGACACCGTTCTCGCTATGGAGCACCTGTTGGCATGGACCCCAATGCATTTGACGCGACATTAAATAGATCTCGTTGCTCACAGTGATCGTGCGTCGGCTAGTGCGCAGACCAGCGTCGGATCGCAATGAACGATGCGGAACGGTGACGTAAAGGTCTTCCTCGGTTGTTGACCAAACGCACTCTCTGCGGTTGACTCGACAGGTCACGTGCCGCCTTGTCCGTCACGACCCAGGGTGTCTATGAATATTCCGGCTGTGCCAACAACTGTCTGTGACTCATCCGAACGAAGTCCGCTCCGAAGCCGCACCGGTCGTGACAAGAGGAACGCGACCGGGCAGGCAGCGTCGGTGGCGGCCGCGCTGGCAACTGTTGCGCTGCTGGCTTCCTCGACGGCACATGCCGCCACCGTGCTGACCCTCGCACCGCTGAACCTCGGCCAGGGGCCGATTATCAACACCGAACTGGGAGGCGCCTTGTGCGCTGCCCCAAACACCTGCCAGTCGGTGAATTATCCGGCGGCGTTGTCGGCTCTCTCGATTCCGACCGGCGCCGCGAACCTGAACTCGCTCATCGGTACGACCACGAAACCCGTTGTGGTCTTCGGATATAGCGAGGGTGCTCAGGTAGCCGGCATGTGGATGGCCCAGTACGGCAAAGGTCCCGATGCACCGGCGGCTCAGGACGTGAGTTTCGTCCTGATCGGCAACCCGAATCGGGCCTACGGCGGCGCCTCGAATGCGCTCGCTCAAGTGCTGAACATCGCCACCCCGACAGATACCCAGTACCAAGTCATCGATGTGGCGCGCGAATACGATTTCTGGGCTGACTTCCCGACCGGTCGGCTGAACACGATCGCCGTGCTCAACGCGATCGCGGGTTCGCTCTTCATCCATACCAACTACACCAACGTCGACCTCAACGACCCGAACAACGTCACCTGGAAGGAGGGCAACATCACCTACGTTCTGGTGCCCACGACCACGCTGCCGCTGTTCCTTCCGCTCAAGTGGGTTGGCCTGGGTTCGTTGGCCGATTCCCTCTCGGCCAAGTACCGACCGATCGTCGACAGCGCCTACAACCGGCCGGTGCCGATCCCCGCGCCGAGCATGACGACCGCAGCAGCCAGCGATCCGGGCACACCGCAGGTGACGGCCGCGAGTACGGCGGGCACGACGCCGCAGCCCGCACCGGCGAGCGCACCGAAGTCAGCGGCCGCGAACAGCAGCACGAGCCGCGGATCGTTCGCGAACGCCACCGTGACTCCCGGCGGCACCGCGTCTTCCCCGACCGCACCGCTGCGCAGCAAAGCACCAAGTGCCGGACCTGGCACTGGCCAAGGTGCTGCGCTGCGGGCGGTATCGAAAGCTCACCGCGATACCGCATCGGCCTCGTAAGGTCAGTCCGGCTAGTGGTGTTTACCTGCGGTGCTGTTGCTCTTGGCGGTGTCGGCGGGGCCGGCCGACGAGTCGCCGGACTTCGCCGTGCCCGCGGAGCCGTTAGCCTTCGACGGCTTCAGGGCTGCGGTCAATGCAGACACGCCGGAGCTGACGGCGTTCTGAACGGCCTTGGCCGCATTGGTGATTCCCGGACCCGATGCCGACCCGGCGGCAGCGGAGCGAGCGGGACTGCCCGCCGTAGCACCGTCCGGCTTGGCCGCGATCGCCTTCGGCTTGTCGACCCCGTGCGCGGCGACTGCGGACATGTCCGGACCGGAGCCGGTAACACCCGAAACGGGTTGGCTCGGCGCTGGAGCTAGCGCAGGGAGCGGGAGGGTCGTGGTGCCGAACGTGGGCGGTATGAACGGTTCGTCGCATCCACACAGAACCGGAGCCAGCGGTCGGAACACGTAGGCGAGATAGGTCATGTTCGGATTGAAGATCTCGCTGCCCGGAACGAACGGGTAGAAGTCGACCCACAGGCCTTGCAAGACCCTGGATCCTGCGTTGCCCACGTCCCCGGCGCTGACGGTCTTGACGTCACCGGGCGTCTGCATCAGGTTGTTGACGAATGTGGTGACGGGGGCCAGGGGGTCCAGCTGAACCGTCGTGTTGGACCACGGCACGGGCTGTCCGTCGGTCGGGTTGATGACGGTGCCGAAGTCGTATCCCGCCATGAGTTGCGACAGCGGCACCTGGAACATGTTGCTGAGGATCGCATTCGGATCCGAGCATGCTTCGGGAATGGCGGTGCAACCGGCGTTCATTGGCAGTTCGGCCTCTTGGACGATGTTCATCTGGTCGCCGAGCACCTGACCGATCGTCTGATCGCCTGGACCGAACGGCAGCGCCATGGCAGCCGACGACTTCAGCTTCGGGGGATCGGCCGGGTCGGTACCCAACACGTTGGTCGGCGTGTAGACCCACCAGGTCCCGGTCTGGAAGAGCGAATCGGCGAACGAGTTGATCGCCGCCACTTCGTTGGCGGGGGTGTTCACCACCGTGAGGGCGAGATTGGCAGGAATATTGGCGACGGAAGCGGCGGCAAAGCGCACCGCCTGCTCAACTTTGGCCTGCATCAGCGCCGTGGGCGTGATCGGGGTGGCGGCGATGACGCCGGCTCCCAGTAGTGCCGCGCCGGCTGTGACGTATGGACGCATAGCAGCCTGCATCTGCGCCTCCCTTTCAAGATCGGTTGACCAACAGGGGCATCCCGACCTTGCCCGAGAACGAACGCCCTTACCCTAGCCGACGAAACTGTGCGCGACCAGCCTCACGGGCCGATGTACCGGAAACCTTTTGCTGTAGGCAATGATTCACGGTGTCAGCGGCAGTCCCCCACCCGCGCAGCGTGATACAACGTCGAGACGCCGCCGACGTTTCAAAACAGTAGTGTTCAGACGCGTCTGTCAGAGCGCGCCGGCCTTCAGAAGTGGGCCACCTCTTTTCTACCGCAACCGCGACTCACGTGCGAACCACTCTGGGGTGGAATGGCTTTGGCACACGCATGCGCTCAGTTAGCATGGACTCGTCATCCGTTGCGATGATGCCGTCGCGTCGGGGAGGCGGATCGCGGGGACGCAGGCAGGAGCGATCATGCACAATGTCACTGTCAGGGACCGCCGGGCGGTCCCTTCGAGGCCGGTATGAGTCTGCCCGAAGCCGGCTCCGGCGCGGTCGTCGTGACGGGCGCGTCGTCGGGCATCGGCGACGCGATCGCCCGCGGGCTGGCTCGGCGCGGATATCCCCTGGTGCTCGTCGCGCGCCGGCGAGAGCGGCTCGAGCAGCTTGCTGTAGATGTGCGCGAAACCTGTTCCGTGCCAGCTGATGTGCTGCAACTGGATCTCACTGACGGCGACGCGCGCAGCATTCTGGTCCGGCACCTCGAGGGTGCCGCCCCTGCCGGCCTGGTGAACAGCGCCGGATTCGGCACCAACGGCGCCTTCCACACGCTGTCGTCGGCGCGGCTGAGCGAAGAGGTCACCGTCAACGCGCTCGCGCTGATGGAACTCACCCACGCCGCGCTGCCCGGGATGATCGAGCGTGGCTGCGGCGCAGTCCTCAATGTCGCCTCGATAGCCGCCTTTCAGCCCGTTCCCGGTGCCGCTGTCTACGCCGCGACCAAGGCGTTCGTGCAGACGTTCTCCGAAGCGGTGCACGAGGAACTGCGCGGGACGGGCGTGTCGTGCACCGCACTGTCGCCCGGTCCGGTGCCTACCGAATGGTGGGACATCGCCGGCGGTCCCGCTGCGGCGCAGGGGATGGCCGCGCTGTCGCCGGAGGCGGTCGCCGAGGCCGCCATCACGGGGATGATCGCCGGTAAGCGCAGCGTCGTGCCCGGCCTGGTGTCGAAAATGGCCGGTCTCGGTGGGCGGCTTTCCCCCCGAGCGTTGCTGCTGCCGACGTTGCGCATCGCGTCCTCCCGACGTCGGTAGGCAGCTCACGACGGGCTCGGCTGTAGCGCGCGGGTGCGGGTGATCATCACGGTGGCAGCGTGCATCGACAGCGACGGTGAGAGTCTTTCCAAGTACCACAGGGCCTTCCACCAAGCCGGCAGCACGATGATGGCTCGATCGGCACGGACGGCTCGGAAGGCCCGTTTGGCGAACGCCTCCGGCGCCATCGGCCGCAGCGCCTCACCCATTTTCAGCAGGTCCTCGTCGCTGAGGTCGTTGCGGCCGTAGCGGCCGCCGGTGAGTATCGGGGTCCGGATCACCCCGGGACACAGCACCGACACCTGAACTCCGTGCCGCCGCGCCTCCACCCGCAGTGTCTTGGACAGCGCGACCACGGCATGTTTGGACGCGCTGTAGCTGGCTTGCCCGGCGGTGGTGATCAGACCTGCCATCGAGGCGGTGTTGACGATGTGACCGAAGCGCTGCTCGATCATGATCGGGTAGGCCGCCTGGATGCCGTGCACGACGCCGCGCAGGTTCACGTCGAAGACGTCGGTCCAGTCGGCGAGGTCATAGGAGTCGACCTCACCACCGACTCCGATGCCGGCGTTGTTGAACAGGTAGTCGATCCGGCCGGACTGCTGCACCGCAGCGGACATCGCGGATTGGAACGACTCGAAGCTGCGCACATCGAGTTCGAGCACATGCGCCCGCCCGCCCGCGCTCGTCAGCCGCCGCGCCAAGTCCGCGGCCTCGGCGATCTGGCGGTCGGCGATCCACACCTCGATACCGTGGCCGCTGAGTTCGGTGGCCAGGGCAGCACCGATACCCGATGCGCCGCCGGTGACCAACGCGACCTTCCCCGTACTGGGCGCGTTCATCACCGGCTCAGCGGGTGGTCGGCCAGCGAGGACCGGACGCTCGAACTCGGCGCCTCGGCCCGGCGCCGGTAGACCACCGCCCGGCCGCCGCCGGCCGGTGCAATGGTCACTCCTCGGTTGTGCCGGCGTTCGTCGGCCGCGCCGGTGGGCATGATCTGCAGTTCACGCAGCAATGTGCGCAGGGTGACATCCATCTCCATGTTGGCGAACGCCGCGCCGATGCATCGGTTCATGCCCCCACCGAACGGGATCCACGAGAACGGGTGCGGGTCGCCGTTGTCGAACCGGTCCGGGTCGAACACCTCCGCGCCCGGGAAGTTCTCCGGCGCGCAGTGTGCCAGCTGAATGCTCGCCATCACGGTGCTGTCTTGCGGAATCACCCAGTCGCCGAGCCGGATTCGAGTCTTGGTCCGGCGGATCGCGGCGGTCAGGACTGGCCGGGTGCGCTGTACCTCCCAGATGGTGGCCTGCCGCAGCGCCGACCCGCCGGCGTCGGCCTCCTCGGTCAGCCTGGCCAGCAGCCGCGGCTGCCGGCGGATGCGCTCGACAGCCCAAGCCAGGGTCGTCGACGTGGTTTCGTGGCCGGCGGCGAGCATCGTGAGCAGTTCGTCGGCGATGTGCTGATCGGGGATCGGGTCACCGTTGTCGTAGCGGGCCGCCAGCATCAGGGCCAGCATGTCGGTACGGTCCTCGAAGGCGGGGTCGGCGCGCGCTTCGGCGATCAGCGCGGCGATGACGGCGTCGATCTGGTCCCGGCAGGCCCGCAGCCGGCCACCGGGGCTCCAGGTGCCGTAGTCCTTGCGCACGAACGCCGGTGTGAGCCCGAGCAGTGACCCCAGGGTGACCGCGGTCGGGATCAGGCGGCGCAACTCGTCGAGGGCGGGACCGTCGGCGCCGAACACCGCACGCAAGATGGCGTTGAGCGTGATGCGCATCATCGGCTCGAGCGTGGGGAACTCGCGACCCTGCGGCCAGTCCGCGATCTCGCGCACCACTTCGCTTTCGATGATGCCCTCGTAGTCCTGAACCCGCTTGGCGTGAAACGGCGGCAACAACAGCCTGCGTCGTGCCAGGAGTTCGTCGCCGTCCAGGGCGAACATCGAGCCGGAGCCCAGGATCTCACCAAGGTTGTGCTTCGGTCGACCGATCAGCTCCCGGCTCGTGGTGAACAGGTCCTTGACCAGAACCGGGTCGCTGACCACGACCGTGGTGCCGAAGACGGGCAGACGCAGCGTGAAGGTGTGCCCGTAGCGCCGGCCCAGTGCCGCTATCGATCCGTGCCGTGCGGTCAGTACCGTGATGCCCTGGATGGTCGCGGGCAGCCGCGGACCTGGCGGCAGCCGCACCGGATCGGTTGTGGGCGTTGCCATAACGTGTCTCTCCTCATCTGCGGACGTGTGGTGGGCATGACGCCCCCGATCAGGTGATCGCGTAGTCGCTCAACGCGAAACGGCTCTGCTCGGCCATGGTCTGGTAGGTCGAGGCGGGACGCAGCAGCGTCTCCCCGGTGGGGCTGAAGTAGTAGGACCGCGAAGTCGCGCAGTTGCCACGGCCCAGAACGGTGTTGTCCCGAAGCTTGTCCATCCGAGCACCGAAGCGTGCGTGCGCGGCTTCGGTCACCTCGAATGTCGTCGCACCGCGGCGGCGGAGTTCGCCGAAGAGGCGGCTGATGTGCCGCATCTGATACTCCATCGTGCTGAAGAACGACAACCCGCTGGATGCGTAGGGACTGGCCAGGCTCAGCAGATTCGGGAAGTACGGCACGGTGAGGCCTTGATAGGCGTTGAATCCGTGGTCCCGCCACCACTTTCCCAGATCCCGGCCCTCCCGGCCGACGATCTCGATCGCCGGCATGTTGGCCTGCCAGAGGTCGAATCCGGTGGCCAGCACCAGTGTGTCGATCACGGCTTTGGTGCCGTCGGTGGCGACGATGCCGTCGGACTCGACCCGGTCGATACCCGACGACTGCAGATGCACGTGCTTCTTGGTGAAAGCGCGGTAGTAGGCGTTCGAATAGGTCGGCCGCTTGCACCCGAAGTCGTAGTCGGGCGCCAGCCTGCGACGCAGAGCCCGGTCGCGGATGGTCAGGAACCGCCACGCCGCGGACAGGCCGGCCGCCGTGACGTTGAGGAACCGGAAGTGCCGGAAGTTCAGAACCGCCAGCACCATCATCACTTCCAGGGTGGTGTCGGAGAACCACCGCACCAACCGGTACATCATCGGGATCCGGCCGAACACCCGGCGGATCAACGGCGGGATCGCGAAGTCGAGTTTGGGTACCACGTGGATCGGGGTGCGTTGATAGACCGTCACGTCGGCGGCCACCTTCGCCAGTTCCGGCACCAGTTGCACTGCTGTGGCTCCGGTGCCGATGATTCCGACGCGCCGGCCCTCCAGTTCGCACTCGTCATCCCACGCGGCGGAGTGCACGATGGTGCCGCCGAACTCGGTGATCCCGGGGATGTCGGGCGTGCACGGTTGGGACAGGAATCCGGTGGCGGTGACCAGGAATCGTGCCGCGAGCGGCATCTCGGCACCCTTGATGGTCACCTGCCACAGCTTGGTGTCCTCTTCCCAGCGCGCTCCCTCCACGATGGTCGAGAACCGCATGTACCGGCGCACGTCGTACTTGTCGGCGACGTGGTGGGCGTAGCGCCTGACCTCGTCGCCGGGCGCGTAGAGCCGCGACCAACCCGGGTTGGGCTCGAACCAGTAGGAGTAGGTGGGCGACGGGATGTCCACGGCCAGGCCGGGGTACCGATTGACGTGCCAGGTGCCGCCCAGGTCGTCTTCGCGGTCCAGGAGGACGATGCGCGAGTAGCCCAACTTCTTGAACGCGATCGCCGCGCCTATCCCGGCGAAGCCGGCCCCCACGATGGCGACCTCGAATTCCTCTGTGCTGCTGCGGTGTTGATCGACTGTCACTGGTACTCCTCCATCAGGCGATCATGTAGTCGTTCAGCGGGAAGCGGTCCTGCTCGGCGACCGCGGCGCGCACCGACGCGGGCCGGAACAGCGGGGCGTCACCGTCGCTGTTGAACCAGTACGAGTTCGACGTCGCGCAGTTGCCTGCGTAGAACACCGAGTCACCGAGCAGCCGGATCATCCGTTGCAGGAAGCGGTCGTTGGCCTCTTCGGTGACCTCGAAGGTCCGGGCCTGTCGGCGCTGCACCTCACCGAACAGCCGCCCCATGTGCCGCATCTCGCATTCCACGGTGTTGAACCAGGACAGTCCCAGCCACGCGTAGGGACTCGCCATGTTCAGGAAGTTGGGGAACTGGGGCACCGAGATTCCCTGATAGGACTGGAAGCGGTTCTCCCGCCACCATTTTCCGAGGTTGCGGCCATTCTTGCCGATCACCTCGATGCCGGGCATGTTGGCCTCCCACACATTGAAGCCGGTCGCGAGCACCAGGACATCGACGGTGCGCTTGGCGCCGTCCCGGCTGAGGATCCCGTCCGGTTCGATGCGGTCGATCCCGCTCGCGTTCAAGTGCACATGCGGTTGGTTGAACGCACGGTAATAGGTGTTCGACATCGTGGGCCGCTTGCAGCCGTAGTCGTAGTCCGGACGTAGGTCGCGCCGCACCTGGGGATCCCGGATCGACAGCCAGCACAGCACCCGGGAGATCATGGTCGCCGCGGTGTTCAGTGGCCGGAAGCGCCGGTACTTCCACATAGCCAGCACCATCATCAACTCCATCGCGGTGTCGGTATGCCAGCGCACCAGCCGCTGGGCCAACGGCACCCTGGCGAAGAGTCGTTGCACCGCAGGGGGAAACGCGAAGTCCAGCTTGGGCAGTACCCAGATCGGCGTGCGCTGGTACACCGTCAGCTCGGCCACCGTCTTGGCCAGTTCGGGAACGAGTTGGACGGCGGTGGCTCCGGTGCCGATGATCGCGGCGGTGCGGCCCTGCAGAGAACACTCGTCATCCCAGTCCGCCGAGTGGACGACCTGTCCGGCGAACGTCTCGACGCCGGGGATGTCGGGCACCGCAGGCAGAGACAGGAATCCTGTTGCGGTGATCAGGAATTGGGTGCTGAGGGTGCCCCCGCCGGCCAACGCGACGTGCCACAGTTTGGCGTCGTCGTCCCATCTGGCCCCCTCCACGGAGGTGTTGAACCTCATGTGGCGACGCAGGTCGTACTTGTCGGCCACATGATCGGCGTAGCGTTTGAGTTCCTCGCCGCGGGCATACAGCCGCGACCAGTACGGGTTGGGCTCGAACCAGTACGAGTACGTCGTCGACGGGACGTCCACGGCCAGCCCCGGATAGCGGTTCACATGCCAGGTTCCGCCGAGTTCGGTCTCCCGGTCCAGGATCACGATGTCGTCGTATCCCAGGCGTTTGAGTTCGATCGCGGCGCCCATACCGCCGAAGCCAGCCCCCACGACGATCGCGTCGTGAACATGCATCTGATTCACCGCCGGGTCAGTCATCGAGCCACCTCCGGTTTCCGTAGACATCGAGATGGGTCACCTCCCCCACCGGTCTGCGCGTGGTGGGCCCGTAGCGGCCTTTGGGCCAGCCCAGCGGCACGATGCAGCACGGCGTCACGTTGTGCGGAAGTCCGAGCATTCGGCGCACCGAGGACACGCTCCACAGCGGCAGCGTGATCAGGCAGGCGCCCAGCCCCATCGCCCGTGCCGCCAACAGCAGGTTCTGCACGCTCGGGTAGATCGAGCCGAAGTAGCCGGACTGCGCGGGATGCGGCATCGGCACCAGCGGCAGCCGGCCTTCGCGGACTCCCTGCCGCAGACAGGCGACGACGAGGACGGGGATCTCGGTGAAGTGGTCGACCTGCCACTGCACCGCGCGGGCCGTCTTCGCCAGGCTCTCGTCGCGGGCGGCCATCCGCCGGAAGACCAGGGCGTGATAGGGCTTCCACAGCTGCCGGTAGCGGCGCGCCAGCTTCTGCTTGGTCCGCTCGTCCTTGACGACGATGAACTCCCAGTTCTGGCCGTTGTTGCCGGTCGGTGCGCGCAGAGCCAGTTCGATGCATTTCAGGACGACCGCGTCCTCGACCTGATCGGGACGCACCCGGCGAATGGCCCGCTGGGTCAGCATCGTGTCCAGTAGCGGCATGTCCAGCCGGGCAAAGGCCTCCTCGGCGGTGGGTATGACCGCACCCTCGTCCAGTGCCGGTTCGAAACTCGCTTCCGCGGTCATGTCAGCGCCCCGCCGTGTTCGTCGATCCACTGGCTGGTGAACTGCTGCAGCGCCGGGATCTCCTCGGCCAACTGCCCACCGATGTACTGCTCGATCCGGCCACCGACGAGGGGCAGCTTCACCGCCATGGTGCCTGCGAAGGTGAGCCGCGAACCGTGCGGGGTCGGCGCGATCAACGCCTGAGCCATACCCGAGCCGAGCCGTCCCGGCGCCGACACGGTGACCTCGCCGCGAACTCGGTGCTCGCCCTGGGCTTTCCACGTCTCGGTGCGGAACACCTTCAGGTTGGCCGGCAGGACCTTCAGCACGCCCGGCAGTGCCTGGTCTCGAAGATCCTGCGTCGTGGCGACTTTCACCGTGCCGTCGTCGTCGACGACCAGCGAGTCCAGCGTATTGACGCCGTTGAACGTCGCCAGCCGCGCCAGCCAGTAGTCCTGGCGCTGGAATGCGCTGTGTACCTGCTCGACGGTCGCCGGTGACTCGGCGACCAGCTCGAACGAGCGGGGCATCGTCGTGCTCCTTCTGTCAGTGTGGCGTCTTCGGTGCCGCGCCCGGAGTCGCGGTGATCTGGCCGAACACCCGATCGGCCAGCGTGCCCGCGAACCTGCGGGCACGCTCGAGTTGCTCGGGCTGGACGTTGGTGACCGGGATCCGCAGCCCCAGGTAGCGGTCTCGGTATTCGCCGGATCCCAGGTAGCTCGTCAGCGACAGCAGCGACCGAATCTGGGTGCCGGGATACTCGAAGTGGATTCCGTCCACGAAACGCCCGCCCTGGCGCATCGCGAGTTTGCGAACCGCGTTGTAGTTCTCCCGCCAGTACCGGCGGCACACCACGAAGATCGCGAACGACTTGCCGGCCAGCAGGTTTCGCGCCTCGGGCGACTTCAGAAAGGACCGCATCGGCATGCTGGCGGTCCGCCACCACGTCGGCGACCCGATGCAGATGAGGTCGTAGGACCCCATCCGCACCTCGTCGGGGATGCGGATCGTCCCAGTCGCGCGGCGGGTCTGCGCCGGCAGGACACTGAAGAAGTCCCGCCACACATTGCGCATCGGAAACCGGCTGAAGGTCTCGGCGAATCGCGGATCGGTGAACTCGATCTGCGCGCGGTGTACCTCCATTCCGCGCTCACGGAACACCTCTTCGGCCGCGGCGAGCACCTTGAGGGATTGCCCGGTGTAGGTGTAGAAGAGCAGCAACACCCGCTGGGGCCGGTTGCCGTTGGTCTCGGTCATCGCAGGACTCTTTCGTCGACTCGTGGTTGCAGTTCGTCAAATGTGTTGGGGTACAGGCGTGCTCTCGGCGATCGAGTTCAGCAGTGTGCGGATGGCCTCGACTGCCCGCTCCGGTGCCGCCGCGTGGCTGTGGTACTCGATCATCAGGCGTCCGGCGAAGATCTTGCTGGTGTACATGTCGATGCCGGCGTCGACGGCGAAGTACAACTCGCCATGGCAGGCGGTCAGTTCCACTCCTGGCGGGGTGCGCATCGTGGGAACCAGTCCGTTGTCGGTGAACATCACCACGTCGGGCAGTCCCGGCGGGTTGCCGACGTACTGCGGGCTGAAGTGCAGCAGCGACTGTTGAACCACGCCGGCCTCGACGTCGGCGCGGAACGTGCGCGCGATGTCGCGGGCCAGCTCGATGAAGTCGGTGCCGTGGTCGATCTCGGCCAGGTAGGTGGCGACACCGACGGGGTTGGTGCAGGCGGTCGCCGACAGCGGCGGGGACAGCAGGTATCTGAGGTCAACCGGATACAGGTAGGGCACCGGGATGTGCGGGGTGTCACGAAGACGCCACTCCGCCAGCAGGATTGCCGCCGACAGCACCCCGTTGAGTCCGATCTTGTGCGCGCGGCACAGCGCGATCAGCGCGCGGGTCGATTCCTCGTCGAGGATGCACGATGCCATCGGCACCTTCGTCGGCGGGCCCGATCGGGGGCCGGCGGCCGCCCGACGGGACACCGGCAGGTCATAGGCGAACGCCGCCGGCATGAACCGCTCCAGCCCGGAACGCTTGCCCTTGGAAACGCCGCGGGCAGCCAGCACCGCCTCCAGCGGGTCGGGAGCCGGCATTTCGGTCACCGGGCGCATGGTGCCGGTGGTCACCAGATCGGTGTAACTGGAGAACAACTCTTCGATGAGGCTGAACTGGTGATGGCCGTCGGCCAGGCTGTGATGCACGTACAAGGTCGGCTGGGTCTGGTCGCCGGTGCTGCTCACCCGCAGATGAACCAGAGCTTCGCGTTGGTCGAAACGGATCGGCGCGGCGTCTTGGGAGTGGTCGGCGGCGTCGACCACCGTGATGCCGGTATGCAGCAGGTCGTCGGTGACGATCTGATGGCCGCCGTCCGGGCACGGCTCGATCTGCCCACCCAGAACGGGGTGCGCCTCCAGGAGTGCGTCGAAGGCGTCGGACAGGGCGTCGAGGTCCATCGGCCCCGTCATGTGCGCGCCGAGACCTACGAAATTCTGCGTCTCGGCGAACATCTCCTCGCTACGCGCCAGCCGTCGGATGACCGATGATGCGAACATGTTCCTCCTTTCTGATGGGTCTCGAACGCGACGGCAGGCGCGTCATCCGCGCATGCTCGACCGTCGGTACCCGATCGCCATCGGCACCGCACACAGCCCGAGGACACCGGCGGACCACAGCAGCGTGGCGACCGTCGGTTCCAGTACCGGACCGCCGAGCGAGAGCCCCTTCATCGCCTCCACGGCGTAGCTGAGCGGCTGGTGTTCGACGGCCGGCTGCAGCCAGTGCGGAAACTGGTCCAGCGGTACGAAGCCGGTGCTGAAGAACATCAGGATCGCCACGATGACCTCGGTCGCCTGCGGCACGAAGGTGTTCGACGTCCAGAGGCAGACGGTGATGACGAGCCCGGAGAAGGCCACTCCGAACAGGACCGGAACGAACAGCCACATCAGCGCGTGCAGCGGCCCCTGGTGGAACCGGAATCCCAGCACCACTCCGACGATCAGGGCGATCACGGTGATGGCGAGAATGCGGACCGCGTCGGCCAGCAGGCGCGCCAGCGGCCCGGCGGCCCGATGCACCCGCAACACCCAGAGCCTGGACATCAGACCCGACGCGCGTTCCCGCATCAGACCGATGCCACCGACCAGCGCACCGGTCATCGCCCCGACGATCGATGCCAGTGGGATCAGGCCATACAAAGCGCTGTGGCCGGTGACCTGCTCGATTCCGTCCCCCAACACGATGTTCATTGCCAGCAGCAGACCGACCGGCATCACGACGGACTGCATCACGTTGGCCATGTCACGGCTCCAGCGGCGCAGAATCCGCAGGGTCAGAACGCGGGTGTCCCGAATCAGCCGGCGCGAGGACGTCTCGCGTTCCGCGTCGAGGCGGGGTGCCGGGTGGCTGCGGTGCCGTCCGGTCGGCGACGGAGTCGGCCGCGACTCGAGGTGCCCGGTTCGGGGGTCGACTGGGGCGATCGACATCAGCGTCTCCTCCGCGACACCCGGGCGTGCAGCCAGACGGCGGCCACTGTCATCCCGGTTGCCCAACCGATGCTGGGCCCTACTGTGGCCCAGGACAATTGGGGCGCCGCCGGCGTGGTGTCAGAGGCGAACGCCTGCAGGGCGTAGACGAACTGGGATATCGGCTGATCGCGGACGAACGGCTGAATCCAGTGCGGGAAACGCTCGACCGGCTGAAGGCCGACCGACGCCAGGCCGAGGGTCACCTGGGGCAGCAGCATCACCGGCGCGGTCGACTCGGGGTTCTTGCTCACCACGCCGATGAGGTCGCCGATGAACGCCACCGCAGCACCGATGAACATGGCCAGCGCGCAGAAGCCGACGGCGCCCAGAACGCCGCCGTGGAAACGGAAGCCGATCACGTGGCCGCACAACAGCGCAACCGTCAGCGCGACCGCACACCGGTACATGCTGGCCGACATGCGGGAGGCCAGCGGGGTCAACGCCGCGATCGGCATCGCCGTCAGACGACGGTTGACGCCCTTGACGGTGTCGGTGGCCGACCGGAACGCCGCCGACACCGCAGCGAACCAGATAGCCTGCAACACGATGAGCGGCGTGACGTACTGCGCGTAGTTGCTCATGCTCTGGGCCATGCCCATCAGATGCTTCAGCGGGAGGTAGTAGCCGACCGTGAAGATGATGGATCCCGCTATCTGCGTGAGCAATTCACCGTTGCGCACGGTGGGGGTGATGGTGCGGACCGTCAGCACCCACCACTGCTGCAGGGTCGAGGTGGCCGGCCTCGCGCCGGTGCCCAGATTGACGGCGGCGGTCATGTCAGGGCCTCCGCCGCGGCCGACTGCGCCGCGGAGTCGCGGGCGGTCAGCGCGAGGAACACCTCGTCGAGCGACGGCCGGCGCAGGGCGATGTCCCGCAACTCGATGTCGGCGGCGTCCAGGGCGTGCAACGCCTGGGTCAAGGTGGCGGCCCCGTCCGGAGCCGGCATCGCGATGCGATCGGCGTCGGCGGCGAGTTGGACCCGGATGGCGTCGGGCAACAGCGGGCCCAGCGCCTGGGCGACGGCCGGCACGTCGGCGGGATGCTGTGGCACGATCTCGCAGTAGGTGCCGCCCGTTCGTTCCTTGAGTTCGTCGGCGGTGCCCTCGGCGATGACGGTGCCGCCGTCGATGACGATGATCCGGTCGCTCAGCGCGTCCGCCTCCTCGAGGTACTGGGTGGTCAGCAGCGTCGCGATACCCGCGGCCTTGAACTCCACGACCAGATCCCAGATTCGTTGCCGGCTGCGGGGATCCAGCCCTGTCGTCGGCTCGTCGAGGAACACCACCTCGGGTCGCACCACCAGGCCGCAGGCGATGTCGATCCGGCGCTGCATCCCGCCCGAGTAGGTGCTGACGAGTCGGTCGGCGGCATCCTCGAGGTCGAACTGACCCAGCAACTCGGCGGCCCGCGACTTCGCCTCGGCCTTCTTCAGACCCTGCAGGCGACCGAACATCACCAGGTTCTCCCGACCGGTCAGCATGTCGTCGAGGGCCACCTGCTGACCGGTCAGCATGATCGACCGGCGCACCCCGGCAGGATCGGCACTGACGTCATGGCCGGCGACGACAACGCGCCCGGAGTCCGGTCGGCTGAGGGTCGACAAGATGTCGACGGTGGTGGTCTTGCCGGCGCCGTTGGGGCCGAGCAGGCCCAGCACCTCACCACGGCCGACCTCGAAGGAGATGCCGTTGAGCGCGGTGACCGCGCCGAAGGACTTCCTCAGTGCTTCGACCGTCACGGCCATCTCGGTGTACTTCACCCTGCGCCTCCTATGAGTCCGTCGCCGACAGGTCGACCAATGCCAGTTCGTCTCCGCCGGAATCGGCGTCGTCCTGGGCGAGCGCCGCGTCCACCAGTTCCGTCAGCGCCGCCGAGAATCCGCCGGCGAGCTGTTGTGCGGTCTCGGCGGTGAGCCGGCGGCTGTCGTAGGACCAGTCCAGATGAAGCGCGCCCGCGCTGCGGTAGACCCTCAGTTCGAGGGCATGGCCCAGTCCGGCCGGGACACTGCGCGCCGCCAGGGTGGTGTCGGGGTCAAGCGCAACCGGTGCGTCGCCGACCGCGTCGGCCGGTAGATCCGGGATGGTGCCCAGATACGAGAAGTGCACGTCGGCAATTTCTGTGGCGCTCAGCACCCCCACCGTCGGGCCGTAGAGATAGCGCAACAGCCCGTACCCGATGCCGTAGTGCGGTACGTCGTTCAGAGTCGTCCGGACGTCGTCGAGCAGTTGGCGGGCGTTCGGTTCGGACTCGGCGGCGCAGTTCAGCACGACGGGGTGGACAGTGCCGAACCAGCCGACGGTACGTCGCAGGTCGACTTCGGGTTTGAGCACCGACCGGCCGGCTCCGGCCAGGTCGACCGCCACCGTCCCGCTGCCGGCCGCCGCCGCGATGGTGCGTGCGAGGGCGGCGAGCAGCAGTTGCTCGATGGGATGACGCAGCCGGCGCCGCAGGTCGTCGATGCGGCCGGTTTCGGCGGCCGTCAGCGTGGTGGCCATCCGGACCAGGTCCGTGGTGGCCGGCGGCGGCAGGTCAGGGCGATCGGCAACGCGCAGCGTGGGTTCCGACGCGGCGGACAACCAGTATTCGCGGCTTTGCACCACCGCCGGATGGGTGGCCAGCATCGCGCATCGTTGCGACCAGTCCCGCCACGAGGTGCTCACCGGGCCCAGCGCGATCTCCTCGCCCGCCAGGTGCTGGGTGAACGCGGTGAACAGATCGGTGAGCAGGATATCCCGCGACGCCTCGTCGCAGACCGTGCCGTGCAGGCTCAGCGCCAGGAAACCGCGCCCGCCCGGCACACCCGCGATGTAGGTGGCGGTGACCGGCGCGGGGGACTCCTGCGCCCGCGTCTGCTCCTCGATCACGCGCAGAAGTCCGTCGCGCTCCTGGGCTGAGCCAGGCGAGATATCGGGCGGTAGAGCGCTTTCCGTCAGCTCGATCAGCTCGACCGGTTCGCCGATGTGCTGCTCCCACGCCCCGGCGTGCTGGACCAGCTGCAGGCGCAGCGCATCGTGATGGTTGACGACCGCGGTCAGCACCGATCGGACGTCGGCGGCCGACACGTCGGCGCGCAGCTGGACGACGACCGGGATGCGCCATCGGGCGCCGTCCCGCAGGCCGTGCTCGAGGAAGTGGGTGATGTTCGGCGGCGCCGGCGGGTTGGCCGCCTGCGCGGCCGAGCCGGCTCCCAGCCCACCGGCCGTGTAGCGCGCGACGAGGGTCCTGGCCAGGGTGGCCACGTTCGGGTTCTCGTACAGGTCCTGCGGCGTCAGATCCAGCCCCTCGTTGGCAGCCGTCATCGCCACGCCGATCGCCAGCAACGAGTCGCCGCCCAGATCGAAGAAGTCCGCGGTGCGCCCGACGCGTTCGATGCCCAGGCACTGCGCCCAGACGCGTTGCAGAGTGGCCTCCACGTCGGCCAGCCCGCCCTTGGTGGCCGGTGCCGGTACCGCCGCGGCAGCTGCGCCCGCGCCGGCCGCGCCGTTGGTGGTCGCTGCGGCGGGGTGTCCGGCGCCCGGCCGGTGTTCGACCCAATGCGGTTGCCGGGCAAAGGGATAACCGGGAAGTGAGACGAGTTGCGGCTGGGCCTTGGCCAGCCGCGGCGTCCAGTCGACCTCCACGCCGGCCGACCACAGCTGGCCAAGCCCGAGGAGGAAGGCATCGGCGTCATGCCGGTTCTGCGCATGATGGCGCATCAGCCGCACCACACGGTGCTGTTCGGACCACCGGGGATGGCGGATCGCCGAAGCGGTCAGCGCGCCGCCCGGACCCACCTCGACCAGGACCCGGTCCGGCTCGCCGAGCATGACGTCGAGCTCGTCGCTGAACCGCACCGTGGACCTGATCTGACGCGCCCAGGTGGCGGGGTTGGTCGCCTCGCCGGGCGACATCCAGGTGCCGGTAACGTTGGACAGCAAGGGAATCCGCGGCTCCCGCAGCGTGAGTTTCGAGAGGAACGCGCCGAACTCCGGGATCACCGGGTCCATCAGCCGAGAGTGGAAGGCGTGGGACGTGCGCACCCGGCGCGCCACGACGCCCGCGTCGGCCAGTCTGGCGGACAACGTGCGAACGGCGTCGGCGGTCCCGCCCACCACGCAGCTGCCCGGGTCGTTGACCGCCGCCAGGTCGACGTCGCCGGTCAGATACTCGGCGACGGCGGCGGGGCTCAACGCGATCGCGACCATCGTTCCGCGGGCGGCGGCGTGCATCAGCCGGGCCCGCACCGCGACGGCCTTGACGGCGCTGGGCAGGTCGAAGACACCGGCGACCACCGCGGCGGCGTACTCACCGATGCTGTGCCCGGCCACCGCGGCGGGGTGCAGACCATAGGTCTGGGCGAGTTTCGCCAGCGCCAGCTCCACCGCGAACAACGCCGGCTGGGTGCGGTCGGTGCGCTCCAGACCGCGCCCGTCGCCGTCGAAGACCTCGGCCCGCAGGTCGATACCCAGTTCTGTGGCGAAGCCGGCGGCGCACTGGTCGAAGTAGTCGGCGAAGACCGGTTCGGTCTCGTAGAGCCCGCGGGCCATGCCGGCGTGCTGCGCACCTTGCCCCGGGAACAGGAACACCACCCGCTCGGCGGCGGAGTTCGCGCCCGTGCTGGCCGACTCGCCGGCGATGACGTTGTCGTGGTCGGCGCCCCGCAGGACCGCGGCGGCGTGCTCGACGTCCTCGACCACCGCAGCCATCCGGATCTTCTCCGGCCGGCGCCGCGACAGGGTGTGGGCGACATCGGTCAGGCGCAGGTCGTCGGAACTGCTTAATTCGGCGGCCAGGTTGGAGCGTGCCTCACGCAGCGCCTCTTCGCTTCTGGCCGACAGCAGCAGCACCTGCCTGCCCGGGACCTCGGCCGCAACCGGTGCGGTGGGCGCCTCTTCGAGCACCACGTGCGCGTTGGTTCCTCCCACGCCGAAGGAGCTCACCCCGGCCCGGCGGACCCCGCTGCACTCCCACGGCCCGTACTCGCTGCGGACCACGAACGGTCCCTGATCCAGCCGCAGTTCTGGATTGGGCGCGGTGAAGTGCAGGGTCGCCGGCAGGGCCCGGTGCTTGAGGCACAGGATCGTCTTGATCAGCCCGGCGATCCCGGCCGCCGCTTCGAGGTGCCCGATGTTGGACTTGACCGACCCGACGAAACACGGGCCGCCGCGGGGTTCCTCCGAGAGCGCGAAAGCCTGCCGCAGCCCTTCGATTTCGATCGGGTCACCCAGCGGGGTGCCGGTGCCGTGCGTCTCGACGTAGCTGATGGTGGCGGCGTCGACTTCGGCGACGGCGTGGGCTTCGGCGATGGCCCGGGCCTGCCCGACCGCGGTGGGCGCCGCGTAGGTCATCTTCGTGGCCCCGTCGTTGTTGAGCGCCGAGCCACGGATCACCGCGTGGATCCGATCGCCGTCCTGCACCGCATGCTGCAGCGGCTTGAGCACCACGATGCCGACTCCACTGCCGAAAATCGTTCCGTCCGAGCGCATGTCGAACGGCCGGCAGTGGCCGCTGGCGGACACCATCGACCCGGGTTCGTACCAGTAGCCGACCCGGTGCGGCACCCGGATGGACACCCCGCCGGCCAGCGCCATGTCGCATTCGCCGGCGAGCAGGCTCTGGCAGGCCAGGTGAACGGCGACCAGCGCCGACGAGCACGCGGTCTGCACCGACAGGGCGGGCCCGCGCAGGTCGAGCTGATGGGCCACCCGGGTGGCCAGGTGGTCTTTGTCATTCTGCAGCGACAGCGAGATCATCTCGAAGGTGGCGCCCTGCCCGATGATCGCCATGGGGTCGTAGTTCGACATCAGGTTGTGCAGCAGGTAGCCGCTGGCCGAGCTGGTCCCGAACGTGCCCACCGCGCCTTCGGTGTTCCGGGGGTCCAGGCCGGCGTCCTCCAGCGCGTGCCAGGCGCACTGCAGGAACAGCCGCTGCTGGGGGTCCATCATGCGGGCCGCCTGCGGGGTGAACCCGAAGAACTCGGCGTCGAACTCCTCGATGCCGCTCAGCAGTGCGGCGCGTCGCACGTAAGACGGGCTCCCCAGCGCCTTCTCGCCGATGCCCTCGGTGATGAGCTCCTCTTCGGACAGGCTGACGATCGACTCCTCGCCGCGGCGAAGGTTGTGCCAGAACTGCGACACCGAGTCGGCTCCCGGGAACCGGCCGGCCATGCCGATCACAGCGATAGCGTTGTCCGGCAATGCGTTTGATGTCATGCTGGTCATAGTCGTTGTCCCACCTTTCGCCGTGCCGCGGCGCGTTGCCGGGCGGCGGTCCGTTGCTGTATGCCGTCGCGTAGGCCGTTGCCGCGCTCGTCGGGGCGGCTGGTGCCAAGGCCCAGCCGACCGGCCAGGTCGGCGGCGAGGTCGTCCACCGATGCGCCCTGCAACAGCAGGGCCACCGGCGGTTCGACTCCGAAGTCAGCGCGCGCGGTGTTGCGGATCCGCACCGCCATCAATGAGTCCATGCCGAGTTCGGTCAGTGGCTGGGCGGCGTCGATCCCGGTGGCGCCCGGGTAGCCCATGATCGCCGACACCCGGGTGCGAAGCCGGGCACCGAGCGCCGCGCGGGCCTCCTGCGGGTCCATCGCCCGCAGCGCGTCCGGGCCCGACCAGTCGGCGCTGTCCCCGGCCGAATCCAGTTCCTCGACAAGGTTGCTGAAGAAGCCGAGCCGGGTGATCTCCGGGAACGCGGCTGCGGCCCGGTCGAGTCGTAGCCGCGCGACGCCGATCTGTGCGCGGTCGGCGGCCAGCACCGCGCCCAGCGCGTTCACCCCCTCCTCGGGCGACATCGGGTCCAACACACCGAGGTTCAGTGCCCGCGCCGCCCCGACGTCGGACCACTGGCCCCAGTTGATCGTGGTGCCGGGCAGACCGGCAGCGCGCCGCCACCGCACCAGAGCGTCCAGCCAGGCATTGGCACACGCATAGGCTCCCTGCCCGGGCGAGCCCAGCAGCGACGCCACCGAGGAGAATCCGGCCCACCAGTCCAAGGCGCGATCCGCCGTCGCCTGGTGAAGCCGCACGGCGCCAACGGCTTTCGGTGCCCATACCCGGGACAGGCTGTCCCGGTCGAGCATCGCGACGATGCGGTCGTCGATCACGGCGGCGCCGTGGATGACCCCGCGCAGCGCCATACCGCCCGCCTCTGCGGCGTGAACCAGTGCCGGCGCCACGTCGGCGTCGGCGATGTCACCGAGGACCACCTCGACTTCGGCGCGCTCGGCGAGTTCGGCCAAGACCGTCCGGGCCTGCTCCGAGGGTTCGCCGCGGCCGTTGAGGACGACCCGACCGGCACCCTGGTCGACAAGCCAGCGCGACACCACCAGGCCGAGACCGCCCAGACCACCGGTCACGATGTAGGCGCCGTCGGTGCGCACCGCCGGCGCGGCACCGTCGGTGTGCAGGGCGGTGCGGGCGAGGCGTTCGACCAGACGGTCCGCCCCCCGCCAGGCGATGACGTCATCGTCACCCGGTGTGGTCAGCTCGCTGCACAGTGCGGCGACCGGATCGTCGGCCACGCCGACGTCGGCGAGGGTGGCGTGCAGATCCGGGTGCTCGTAGGCCAGGACCCGGACCAGTCCGCGCAGCGCTCCGATCATCGGGTCGCCGGCTTCGGCGGCGTCCACGGCCAGTCCGTTTCGGGCCACCAGCCACAGCCGCGGAGCGGTGCCGTGCCAGCCGCCGACGACGGCGCGCGTGGTGGCCGTCACCGCTGTGATCAGCTGCTCAGCCCGGGCCAGTGCGCCGATCGCGTCATCGCCGATGCCGCTGGCGCCGGCCAGCACGACCACCCCCGCGGGCGGCAGGTCCGGGTCCTCCGCGGTGCGGGTGAACGCCTCCAGCACCGCGGACTCGTCGAGCAGGTCGGCGGTCAGCACCCGGCGCTGCGGCGACTGGAAGCCGGCCGCGAATTCCTCGGCGAACGTCCCGGTTTCGCTGTCGTGGCTGAGCACTAGCCAGCTGCCTGCCGCGCTCACCGCGTTCTGCGTAACCAGTGGCGCCGCTACCCACACGGTTTCGAAGGTCTTGCGATTCAACGGCAACGGCACCGTGCGACGCTGGACGCGACGAAGGTAGACGCCGCTGATCGCCGCAGTGCGTGCACCGGTCTCGTCGGTCAGAGTGATGTGTCCCAGCAGCCCGTCTGCGCCGTCGTCGAGGGGCGCGACCTCGGCGTGGCAGCGCGCCCGTGGACCGATGTCGCCGAACAGCCGGATCGACTCCACCGCCACCGGCAGGTAGGTGACTTCGGTGGACTCGTCGAGGATCTCCGGTGCCATCGCGGCGGCCAGTGCCTGCAGGGCCGCGTCGAGCAGCACCGGATGAATCCGGTAGGAGCGGTGCGGCGCAGCCCCGTCGGGCAACACGATCTCGCAGTCGGAGGACCCGTCGTCGCCGCGAACGACGCGAGTCAACGCCGCGAACGCCGGCCCGTGGTAGGCGCCGGTGCGACGCAGGCCGGTGTAGAACTCGGCCGGTGCCACAACGGTTGTCGTGGATTCGGGATCGGACAGGGCCGGACCGGGATCGCTGTCGGTCGGCGGCGCGGGGGCCACTCGGGCCACCGCGTGTCGGCTCCAGCCGTCGGCGCCGCTGCGCGAATGGATCTCCACCCGCGCGCCGTGGTCGCCGTCCGGGATCAGCTGGGTGGTCACCTGGGTGGCGCCGTCGGTCGGCAGCATCTGCTCGACTTCGAGTCGCTGCACTTCCAGGCGGTCGATCGGCAATCTCAGGGCTGCACTGCCGGCCGCCAGCGCCATCTCGGCGAATCCGGCCGCAGGCAGAACCGGCTGACCGTACACCTTGTGGTCGGAAAGCCATGGGAGAAGATCGGTTCCGAGGTCGCCCTGCCAGAGGTCGCCCTGGCCGGGCGGCAACTGGACGTGGACTCCGAGCAGCGGATGACCGCCGCTCGGCGCAGCCCCAGCCGTCGACTGCGCCAGCCAGTGCCTGCTGTGCTGCCATGGCGTGGGCGGCAGATCCGGCAGCGCCGCGTCGTCGGCTACGCCCATCGGCTCGCCGGCGGTCGGTCGCGCCGTCGCCAGTGCGGTGTGGAAGGTCAGTGCTTCGGGGGTGTCGCGTTGCAGGGTGGCCACGCTGTGGTGATGAACCCCGCCCAGGGTGTCGCTGATCGCGTAGGTCAACAACGGATGCGGACTGACCTCGATGAAGGTCGCCGCCGAGGCCCCCGCAGCCGCCACCGCCTGACTGAACCGCACCGGCTGACGCAGATTGGCCACCCAATACTCGCCATCAAACAACACCCCCGGGTACTCACCCACCGTGCTGAGCACCGGAATCGAGGGCACCGCAGGCACCAGATCCGCCAACGCCGCCCGCAACGCCGGCACAATCGGATCCACCGTCTGATGATGCGAGGCCACATCAACCTCGATACGGCGCGCCAACCGATCCCGGCCGGCCACCACCGCCACCACCGCATCCACCTGATCAGGCGGCCCGGCGATCACCGTCTGAGACGGCGAGGCATACACCGCCACCGACACCTGCGAATACCCGGCCGCCACCTGCTCGGCCGCCTCGGCATCCAACTCCACCAACGCCATCGCACCCTGACCCGACAACCCGGCCATCAACCGCGACCGCGTCGCGATCACCCGCAACCCCTGCGCCGCACTCAACCCCCCGGCCACCACCGCCGCGGCCACCTCACCCATCGAATGCCCGATCACCGCATCAGGGCTGACCCCATAGGACCGCCACAACCCGGCCAACGCCAACTGCACACCCACCAACACCGGCTGAATCCGCTCGATACCCTCCACCGGCTCACCACCAGCAAGCACCCCGTACAGCGAAAACCCCACCTGCTCAACGAAAACCGGCTCCAACTCCGCCACCGCAGCCGCAAACGCCGGCTCCTCGACCAACAACGACCGGCCCATCCCCGCCCACTGCGAACCCTGACCGGAAAACACAAACACCGTCCCCGAACCACACACACCCTCATGCACACCCACCACACCCGGCGCCGGATAACCCCCCGCCAACCCCCGCAACCCCACCACCGCATCGGCATGGTCGCGGGCGCAGACGGTGGCGGTGGCGTCGCGGCGGGCGCGGCGCTGCAGTGCACGCCCGACATCGGCCAACCGGACCTCGGCGCCGTCACCTTCCAGCCAATCGGCCAGGGCGCCGGCCTGGGCGGCGATCCGCTGGGCAGAGACGGCCGAGACGGCCAGTCGGGTCACCGGCGGATCCCCGGCGCCGGGGGCGTCCCCGGGGGTCGCCGGTTCCGGACCCTGTTCGACGACGACGTGGGCGTTGGTGCCACCCAGGCCGAATGACGACACCGCCGCGCGCCGCGGCGCGTCGGGAGCCGGCCACTTGGTGGCGTCGGTGGGAACGAACAACCGGGTCTTCGCCGGGTCTATCGCCGGGTTCCATTGCGTGAAGTGCAGATTCGGGGGGATGGTTCCTTTCTGTACCGCCAGGACGGTCTTGATGAACCCGGCGATCCCGGCGGCTGCCTCCAAGTGGCCGATGTTCGTCTTCACCGCACCCAGCGCGCACGGATCCTCCCCGCGGCCGTAGACGCCGGCCAGCGCGTCGAACTCGATCGGATCGCCCAATGCGGTTCCGGTGCCGTGTGTTTCGACGTAGTTCACCGACTCGGCGGACACGCCTGCGGTGTCGAGGGCGCGGGTGATGACGTCCTGCTGCGCCCGCGCGTTGGGCGCCGTCAGGCCGTTGGACCTGCCGTCCTGATTGACCGCCGAGCCGCGCACCACGGCCAGCACCCGGTCACCGTCGGCGACCGCATCGGTCAGCCGTTTGAGCACCACCACCCCGGCGCCCTCACCGCGGACGAACCCGTCGGCGCCTGCGTCGAAAGCGTGGCAACGTCCACGTGGCGACAGCATGCCCCACTTGGCCAGCGCCAGTTGGGTTTCCGGGCGCAGGATCAGGTTCACCCCGCCGGCCAGCGCCAGGTCTGATTCCCGGCTGCGCAGGCTCTGGCAGGCCAGGTGAACCGACACCAGCGACGACGAGCAGGCGGTGTCGACCGCAACCGCGGGTCCACGCAGTCCCAGCAGATAGGCGATGCGGCCGACAGTGACGCTGTGGGCGTTACCGGTGGCGCTGTAGGCGTCGATACCATCCGGGTCGGCGGTGGCACCGGCCTGGTACTCGTTGTAGTAGACCCCCATCATCACCGCTGCCCGGGCGCCGTTGAGTTGCTCGGGGGCCAGTCCGGCGTGTTCGATTGCTTCCCAAGCGACTTCGAGCAGCACCCGCTGCTGGGGGTCCATCGCCGCGGCCTCGCGCGGGGCGATGCCGAAGAACTCGGCGTCGAACCCGTCGATGCCGGCCACGAACCCGCCCCACTTCGAGGGCATCCGGCCACGCGCGAACGGGTCGGGGTCGTAGAACTCCTCGGCATCCCAGCGGTCGGAGGGGATCTCGGTGATCGCGTCGCCGCCGCGTTCGAGCAGTCGCCAGAAGCCGTCCGGCCCCAGCCCGCCGCCGGGGAATCGGCAGCCGATCCCGACCACGGCGACCGGCTCGGCGCCGGCGATCCGCGAGGCGTCCGCGAACTGCTCGGCCAACGCCGAGCGCTGAGCCTCGGTCATGCCCGCGATCCTGCTGAACGTCGTCTTCATCACATACCGCTCTTTCCGCCGGCCGTAGCCGACTCGACACTGTCGAGCAAGGCGTCCAGCACGCTGGTCGCCGACTCGGCAGCGAGGTCATTGTCGGCCGGCTCGGGCTCGTCACATTGCGGTGCAAGGGATTCGGCGAGGAACCCGGCCAGCGCCGCGATCGTCGGGTGGTCCCACAGCATGGTCGCGGACAGCTCGACTCCGAGGGCCTTCTTGGTCTCGCGCAGTACCGTCATCGCCATCATCGAGTCGAGGCCCAGTTCGGGGAAGGGTCGCTCGGTGTCGATCGCCGATGCCGGCATGCCCAGCTCGTGGCCCAGGATCGTGGCGAGCAGGCCTTCGAGTTCGGCAGGCAGTTCCTGCGCCGACAGCTCCGACCACGCCCGATGCGGGATCAGGTCCGCAAGGCCGGCGCCCGCCGATCCGTTAGCCGATTCCGCTTGCGGAACGGTGGATTCAACCGCGGCGTACCGCAGGGACCGGATGTCGAGCATCGGTGCGTTGTCGGCGTCGGTCACCGTGACGTCGACGAGCAGCTCCGCGTCGGCGGCGGACCGGCAGACCACCTCGATCGAGGCCGGACCCGCCGCCCCGGCGGCGAAGACCTGCACCGCGTCGGCCGCCGCGGGAAGCATCAGCCGGGTGTTGGAGGCCGCCACCAGCCGCGCGACATGGGTTGCGGCGTCGATGGCCGCGGCCCACGACCCGGCCTCGGGCAAATCGACCTCGGCCCGTAGTCCCGCCGGCGTCGGGTCGAGCCGGCGCACCGACCACGGGAAGGGCTGACCCTCGATACCCAGGAGGCGCTGGAAGTCCGCGATGGCGGTCGCGTCACCGACGACGTGCCCGGCCGCGGCCGGGGCCGGCGGATCGGCGATGGCCTCCGGCGGCTCACCGATCCGGGCACCGGCATGGCGGACCCAGCGCTGCGTCGCTTCAGTGCCGCGGCTCGACGACACGATGACGTCGTCGCCATCGAGCTCGACCTTGATCACCCGGAGCTGGTCCACGACGATCGGGTACTCGAAACGGAGATCGCGCAGGGTGTTTCGGCCGGCGTCGGCGGCCGCGGCGAGCAGTGTCTGGGTCAGCACCGACACCGGCACCACCTCGACACCGCGCACCCGGTGCCCGCCCGGGTAGGGCGCGGCACCAGGCCGCAGGCCGGCCAGCCAGGTCCGTGTTCCCGTTGTGGCGGAATCGGTTTCGCCTGGGGCACCGAGCAGCGAACCGGGCTGAGGATCGGACAGCTCGATGTCGACGGCCGGCCCGGCGTCCAGCAGCCCGTCGACCACGCGCAGTGCCGCACGCATCCGGTAGGCCTCGGCCAGCAGCGGCCAGTCGGCGTCGACGACGGCTGTGCTGACATCAGCGTCGGGTCCCATCACCATCGGCAGCGTGGCGATGGCGACATCGTCTCGCATCGGCCGCAATCCGGCGTCGGTGGTCACCGGCTGGGTGTCGGCGAACGACTTCCACAAGCCCCAGTCGACGACGGTGGCCGCGAGGCCGAGGGTGCGCCGGGCGTAGGCGAAGGTGTCCAGATAGGCACCCGTCGCGGTGTAGTGGCTGAGCCACCGCGAGCCGATCAGCCCGGTGATCGACGAGAACAGCACGAAGTGGCGTACCGGGGTGGCCAGCGTCAGCCGGTGCAGCACCGCGACGGCGTCCACCTTCGGGGTGAACATCGCGGCCACGTCGTCGGCCGTCATGTCCTCGAAGACGACCGGCCGGCCGGCCAGTGCGGCCACGTAGACACCCTCCAGCGGCGGCAGGTCGCTGCCGAAGCGGTCGAACAGGTTTCGCATCGCCGTCTCGTCGGCGGCGTCGGCGGCGACCTCGACCAGGACCGTGCCGGCGTCGGCCAGTTCGGCGGCGAGGTCGTCGAGCTGGGAACCGGCCCGCCGGGACACCGCGACGATGGTCCCGGCACCCATGTCGGCGAGTTGCCGGATCAGCGAGGGCCCGATGTTGCCGGTCGCACCGATGACCAGCTGGCTGGTGTGCCTGCCCAGTTCGGCCGGCGCGCCCGGTGGGGTGGCCAGTCGCTGCAGCCGCGGTACCCGGCGCTGGCCGGCCCGGTAGGCGATCTGGTCCTCGGTGTCGTTGGCGTGCATCTCGGCGGCGAGATGCCGGGCGACCAACTCGGCGGGCAGCGCGTCGTCGACGTCGACGATCCGGCCCCAGATCCGGGGGTGCTCCAGGGCCAGGGTTCGGCCCAGGCCCCACAGGATGGCGTGCGCCGGATTCGCCCGATCCCCCGCTTCGGCGGGCTGGGCGTTGCGGGTGAGCAGGTAGAGCCGGGGCGGGGTGGGCCTCGCGGACAGCGCAGCGACCAGCCGACGGACGGCGTGGAACTCCTGGTAGGCCGGCTCGGGGGCCAGCGGGCTGGATGGCGTCGGCGGCGCGTAGCAGACCGCGTCGATGTCGGTGAGGGCATCGGCGAGTGCTTCGGCCGCGTCGTCGTCGTCGGGCACCGACGGCGGCAGGGTCGTCACGCGCGCGTCGCCGAGTTCGGCGGCCAGCGACTCGCCGAGCCGTTGCTCCCCGATCACCAGCACACTGCGGTGGCTCGCGGTCGGACTCGGTGGCGAAATCGATTGCCACGTCAGCGAATGGAACCACGGTGGCGCGGCGGCATGCGCCAGGTCGGCGGCCGTTGCGGGCACCGCCGGTGTGGTGTCCTGCGGGTCGGGCAGCGTGACCCAGTGCCTGCTGTGCTGCCACGGCGTGTTCGGCAGGACGGGGTGTGGTTCGGGCGGATGGGGAAGATCGCGCGCCCGGGTCGGCTGCGCGGCGTTGAGTGCGGTGTGGAAGGTCAGTGCTTCGGGGGTGTCGCGTTGCAGGGTGGCCACGCTGTGGTGATGAACCCCGCCCAGGGTGTCGCTGATCGCGTAGGTCAACAACGGATGCGGACTGACCTCGATGAAGGTCGCCGCCGAGACCCCCGCAGCCGCCACCGCCTGACTGAACCGCACCGGCTGACGCAGATTGGCCACCCAATACTCGCCATCAAACAACACCCCCGGGTACTCACCCACCGTGCTGAGCACCGGAATCGAGGGCACCGCAGGCACCAGATCCGCCAACGCCGCCCGCAACGCCGGCACAATCGGATCCACCGTCTGATGATGCGAGGCCACATCAACCTCGATACGGCGCGCCAACCGATCCCGGCCGGCCACCTCCGCCACCACCGCATCCACCTGATCAGGCGGCCCGGCGATCACCGTCTGAGACGGCGAGGCATACACCGCCACCGACACCTGCGAATACCCGGCCGCCACCTGCTCGGCCGCCTCGGCATCCAACTCCACCAACGCCATCGCACCCTGACCCGACAACCCGGCCATCAACCGCGACCGCGTCGCGATCACCCGCAACCCCTGCGCCGCACTCAACCCCCCGGCCACCACCGCCGCGGCCACCTCACCCATCGAATGCCCGATCACCGCATCAGGGCTGACCCCATAGGACCGCCACAACCCGGCCAACGCCAACTGCACACCC
Organism: uncultured Actinomycetota bacterium; assembly: GCA_963716465.1. GTDB lineage: Bacteria > Actinomycetota > Actinomycetes > Mycobacteriales > Mycobacteriaceae > Mycobacterium. The sequence continues at coordinate 120,185 of CAVQTS010000019.1, read as the reverse complement.
ACCAACACCGGCTGAATCCGCTCGATACCCTCCACCGGCTCACCACCAGCAAGCACCCCGTACAGCGAAAACCCCACCTGCTCAACGAAAACCGGCTCCAACTCCGCCACCGCAGCCGCAAACGCCGGCTCCTCGACCAACAACGACCGGCCCATCCCCGCCCACTGCGAACCCTGACCGGAAAACACAAACACCGTCCCCGAACCACACACACCCTCATGCACACCCACCACACCCGGCGCCGGATAACCCCCCGCCAACCCCCGCAACCCCACCACCGCATCGGCATGGTCGCGGGCGGTCACCGTCGCCACGACCGGGTGCCGGGCGCGGTGGTGGTTGAGCGTGTGGGCGATGTCCGGCAGTGCGACGTCGGCGCCGTCACCGTCCAGCCACTCGGCCAGGGCGGCCGCGGTGGCCGCCACCCGGGGCCGGGTCTTACCGGACACCACCAGGGTGCTGACCGCCGGGGCGGGTGCCGCCGGCGCTGCGGTCTCGACGGCTGGAGCCTGCTCGACGACGACGTGCGCGTTGGTGCCACTGACCCCGAACGAGGACACGCCGGCCCGGCGGGGCCGGTCCGTCATGGGCCAGTCCCGCGGTTCGGCGGCGATGCTGAACCGGGCCGCCGCGTTGGCGCGCGGGGTGAGTTCGGTGAAGTGCAGCTGCCGTGGGATGTGCGAGTTACGCACGCTGAGAACGGTTTTGATGAATCCGGCGACGCCGGCGGCGGATTCCAGGTGGCCGAGGTTGGTCTTCACCGACCCCAGCACCAGCGGGGCGGAGCCGTCGCGCTCGCCGAAGACCTGATGCAGCGCTTCCAGTTCGATGGGGTCACCCAACGCGGTGCCGGTGCCGTGCGCCTCGACGTAGTCGATGTCGCCCGGCTGCAGCCGGGACGCCCGCAGCGCCTCACGCAGCAGCTCCTGCTGCGCCGGTCCGCTGGGCACGGTCTGGCCACCGCTGGGCCCGTCCTGATTGACCGCGGTACCGCGGATCACGGCGAGCACCGGGTCCCGGTCGCGCAGCGCGTCACCGAGCCGCTTGAGCACGACCACGCCGGCGCCCTCGCTGCGCACGTAGCCGTTGGCTTCGGCGTCGAAGGTCTTGCACCGGCCATCCGGTGCCAGCATCCCCCACCGCGAGCACGCGATGCTGTTCTCCGGGGTGAGGATCAGGTTCACCCCGGCCGCCAGTGCATGGTCGCTTTCCCGGCGGCGCAGACTTTGGCAGGCCAGGTGGATGGACACCAGCGAGGACGAGCAGGCGGTGTCGACCACCAGTGACGGGCCTTGCAGGCCAAGGAAATACGCCAGCCGTCCGGCGGCGAAGTTGGCCGCGTTGCCGAACGGGATGTAGGGGTCGTAGTCCTGTGGGCGCAGTTTCCCGGCGAAGGTCAGTGAGTAGTCGTTGGTGGTCATACCGATGAACACCGACGTCTTGGTGCCGCTGAGCGTGTATGGGTCGATGCCGGCGTTCTCCAGGGCCTCCCAGCTGACTTCGAGCAGCAGCCGCTGCTGGGGGTCCATCCCGGCCGCTTCGCGCGGGGAGATGCCGAAGAACTCGGCGTCGAACTCGTCGGGCTGCCAGGAGGTGAGGAAGCCGCCGTCGGTGGTGCAGATCGTTCCGGGCACCGTGTGGTCGACGGAGTAGAACGCGTCGGCGTCCCACCGGTCCTGCGGCACGCGGATCACGCCGTCGCGGCCCTCCTGGAGCAGAGTCCAGTAGTCGGCCGGGTTGTCGACGCCGCCGGGCAGCCGACAGCCCATCCCGAGCACGGCGATCGGCTCGTTGTCGGCCGCCTCGGCGATCTCCAGGCGCGCGGTGAGGTCGTCGATCTTGCGCAACGCATCGGTGATGATGGTGCGGCGATCCGGACCGGCAGCTGTCAAGGTGTTTACCCCAGCCTTTCCGAAAGTTGTTTGAGCAGTTCATCTTCAGTGAGATCGGCATAGGTGTCGTCGTCGTCGACGGCAATCGCGTCCACCTCGGGCAGCAGGGTGCAGACGTAGTCGGCGAGCTTGGCCACGGTGGGATAGTCGAAGATGACCGAGGACGGCAGGCTTTCACCGAGGCTCTCGCTCAGCGACCGCTGCAGCGTCACGCTGGTCAGCGAGTCCATCCCGAGTTGGAAGAATCCCGCGGAGCGGTTCAGCAGCTGCACCGACGCCAGCCCCATCGCCTTGGTCACCAGGGCCGCGACGTGCTCGGTCACCATCGAGCGGCGCTGGGCGGCCTCGCATGCCTGCAGCTCGGTGCGGAAGTGCGTCAGTGCCTGCCCGGCCGACGCCCCGGCATCGGCGGTGTCGATCAGGTCGTCGACGATCCGCAGGGCGGCGCGGGTGCGGTACGCGGCGGCCAGTTGCGGCCAGTCCGCCGAGACGATGACCGCGCGGGCCGGCGCGGTGGACAACGAGCTCGGAGTCATTGCCGCAATGGCGATCTCGTCGGGCATGGCACGCAGCCCCGACTCCACGGTGACCTGGCGTTGCAGGTCGTCCTGCCCCTCGGCCAGCGACTGCCACAGCCCCCAGTCGAGGGTGGTGGCAGGCAGACCCGCGGCGCGCCGCGCGTAGGCCAGCGCATCCAGGAACGTCGTGGTCGCGGCGTAGTGGCCCAGCCAGCGCGACCCCAGCAGGCCCGATATCGAGGAGAACATCACGAATCGGCGCACCGGTTGGCGCAGCGAGAGGCGGTGCAGCAGCTCGGCGACGTCGAGTTTGGGACGGAACATGGCCTCGACGTCGCGGTCGGTCATGTCCTGCAGGGTCACCGGGCCGCCGCCGAAGGCGGCCAGGTAGACCGCACTCAACGGCGGAAGGTCGGCCCCGAACCGCTCGAACAGCTCGGTCATCGCGCCTTCGTCGGTGGCGTCGGCGGCGACGGTGACCACCGTGGTGCCCGTCGAGGCCGCCTCGCGCGTCACGTCGTCCAGTGCCGTGCCGGGGCGCCGCGACAGCGCGACGACCGTGGTCGCGCCCTCGGCGGCCAGCTGCCGGATCAGGTGGGGACCGACGTTGCCGGTGGCGCCGACGACCAGGTGGGCACCCCCGGTCTCGGTGCGGACCGCCGCGGGCGCCACCGCGGGTCGAAGCCGCGGCGCGAAGCGGTTTCCGGCGCGGTAGACGACCTGGTCCTCACCGTCGTCACCGCCCGCCTCGGCGAGCACGTAACGGATCGCGACGTCGGCGGGCACGGTGGCGTCGACGTCGATGACGGCACCGAAGACCTCCGGGTGTTCCAGTGCCACGGTGCGGGCCAGGCCCCACAGCACCGCATGGGCCGGGTCGCACCGATCGCCCGCGCTCACCGGCTGGGCGTTGCGGGTCAGCACGGTCAGCCGCGGGGGTGCGGCATCGGTCGCGGCCATCGCCGCCACCAGCCGCCTGGCGGTGTGGAACAGCCGGTAGCCGGCCGCGGCGTCGGGCCACGCCGGGATCGCGGCGGGGGCAAAGAGCACCTGGGTGGCGCCGGCGATCATCGACGCCAGGTCAGCTGTGTCGGTATCCGTGGCGACGGTGACCGTGCCATGGTCGCCGGCGACCCGTTCGAGCTCCGCTGCGATCTCGGGGTCGCCGATGACCAGCCAGCGACCGTCGTCAGTGCCGGCGAAGCTGACGAGTGGCCTTGCCGGCCAAGTCAATTCGTAGCTCCAGTTGTCCGGGATCACCGCCTCGCCGGTGGGGACGCCGGCGGAACCGCGCCGGATCGGCCGCACGGTCAGCCAGTGCCGGCTGGGCTGCCACGGTGTGGTCGGCAACGCGGGGTGCGGTTCCGGCGGGTGAGGGGTGTCCGGCGGCCCGGTCCGGACGGCGTTGATGGCCGTGCGGTTCTGCACCGTGTCGTCGCCGTCACGCATCAGTGTGGTGACGCACCGGTGCGCCGCGGCGTCGCCGATGGTGTCGACGATGGACTGGGCCAGGGTGGGGTGTGGGCTGATCTCGACGAAGGTCGCGTACTGGTCGGCGGCGGCGCTGATCGCCCGGCTGAGCAACACCGGCCGGCGCAGGTTGGCCACCCAATAGTCGGCGTCGAGATGCGCTGTGGCGTTGGGGTCGTCGATGGTGGAGATGAACCGGATCCGGGGTGCCCGCGGTTGCAGGTCGGCCAGCGCGGCACGCAACTCCGGAAGGATCGGGTCCATCAGGGCGGTGTGCGATGCGACTTCCATGTTGACCCGCCGGGCGAAGATGCCCTGCCCGTGCGCGGCCGACAGCGCGGCCTCGACGGCGTCGGCGGGCCCGGCGATCACCGTCTGGCTCGGCGAGGAGTAGACCGCCACGGTGACACCGGGGTGATCGGCGATCAACGCCTCGGTCGCCTCGGCGTCCAGTCTGATCAACGCGACGGCGCCCAGGCCGGCCAGCCGCGCCATCAGCCGCGACCGCGCGGCGATGACCCGCAGCCCCTCGCGCACCGACAGCGCGTCGGCGACCACCGCGGCCGTCACCTCGCCCATCGAATGCCCGATCACGGCGTCGGGCTCCACACCCTCGGCTCGCCACAGTGCGGTCAGCGCCAACTGCAGGCCCATGATGGCCGGCTGCACCTGGGCGTCACCGCGGACAGCCCCGCCGTCGGCCAGGAGGGCACGCAGCGAAAAGCCGACCTGCTCGACGAAGTCGGGCTCGAGCCGGTCGATCGCCGCGGCGAAAACCGGTTCCTCGCCGAGCAATCGGCGTCCCATCCCGGTCCACTGCGAGCCCTGACCGGAGTAGACGAACACCGTGCCCGTCCCCCGCAGGTCCTGGTGCGGGCCCGCGACTCCGTCCGCGGAGCGGCCTTCGGCCAGCGCCTGCAGGCCCGCGGCCGCGCCGGCGAGGTCGCGCGCGGTGACGGTGGCGAAGCAGTCCTGCACGTCGCGGTGATGGTTGAGGGTGTGCGCCAGGCCGGCCAGTGACACGTCGGCACCATCGTCGGCCAGCCACCGCGCCAGCGAGCCGGCCGCTGCGGCGACCCGCGGCGGCGTCTTCGCGGACACGATCAATGTCTCGACGGGCCGACCCAGGGCTTCGTCACCCACGTCGGACGGAGCGACAACCGGCGCCTCCTCGATGACCACGTGTGCGTTGGTTCCACCGAACCCGAACGAGGACACGCCCACCCGTCGCGGGCGCCGTGTCTGTGGCCATTGTTGTTGCTGCGCAGTGACTTCGAGCCGGAGCTGGTCGAACGGGATGTGCGGATTCGGGTTCTCGTAGTTCAGGCTGGCCGGGATCTCCGCGTGCCGGACTGCCAGCACCGCCTTGAGGAAGCCGACGACCCCGGCCGCGGCCTCGAGATGGCCCAGGTTCGACTTGATCGAGCCGATCAGCAGCGGCTCGCGCCGTCCGCGGCCCAGCACGGTGCCGAGCGCTCGCGCTTCGATCGGGTCACCCAACAGGGTCCCGGTGCCGTGGGCTTCGACGTAGTCCACCTCGTGCGGCGACACGCCCGCGTTGGCGTAAGCCGCGCGCAGCACTGCGATCTGCGCGCCGGGGTTGGGTGCCATCAGGCCGTTCGAGCGGCCGTCCTGGTTTACTGCGGATCCGCGGATGATGGCGAGCACCGGGTCGCCGTCGCGTAGCGCGTCGCTGAGCCGTTTGAGGACCACCACGCCGCAGCCTTCGCCGCGCACGAAACCGTCGGCGTCGGCGTCGAAAGCGTGGCACCGGCCGCTCGGCGACAGCACCCCGGCCTGGTCGAAGCCGTGGAACACCGCGGGCGACAGCAGCAGATTCACCCCGGCCGCCAGGGCGACGTCGCATTCGCGGGATCGCAGGTTCTGGCAGGCCAGGTGCAGCGCGACAAGCGAAGACGAGCACGCGGTGTCCACGGCCAGCGACGGCCCGCGCAGGTCCAGGAAGTAGGACAGCCGGTTGGCGATGATGCTCAGCGCCCCGCCGGTGTTGCTCCACGCGTCCACGCTGGGCAGGTCGGTCGAGCCCAGGTAGCCGTACTCGCTGACGCAGGCTCCGACGAACACCCCGGTTTGCGACCGCCGCAGTGAGCTCGGCCGAATCCCGGCATGCTCCAACGATTCCCAGGCCACCTGCAGCAGCAGCCGCTGCTGGGGGTCCATCTTCGCGGCTTCCCGCGCCGAGATGTCGAAGAAGTCGGCGTCGAAGTCCTCGATGCCGCTCAGGAACGCCCCCCACCGAGTGGTGCTGGACAACGCGGCCGCGAACTCGTCCGAGCCGTCGTCGAACGGTTGCCAGCGCTCCGGCGGTACCTGGCCGACCGCACTTCCGCCCTCGCCCAGGAACCGCCACAGCGCCTCGGGGCCGGCTATTCCGCCGGGCAACCGGCAGCCCATGCCCAGCACCGCGATCGGCTCGTCGGTCCAATGGCGCTCTGGTGCGTCGCCCGCACGGAACTGCTCATCGGAGTCGGGGGTCAGCAGGGAGGCGACGAGCGCGTTGATCGACGGGTATTGCCATAGTTCCACCGGTGACACCGGCCGGCCGAGCAACTCGGCGAGCTCACCGGCGAGCACCACCGCGTCGCGAGATCCCACGCCCTGGTCTGCCAGCGACCCGTCGAGGTTCACCGCGTCCGGCTCGCAGCCGATGTCGGTGATCACGTAGTCGATGAGCCATTGCCGCAGCGCCGGTTCGTCCATGGGCGCACTCACGCGTGGCTCGATTCCGCGCTGTCCAGCAGGCTGTCGAGGACGCTGACCGCCGCCGAGCCGTTGGTGACCGTGGCGCCCGACTCCTGTTGCGGGGAAAGCAGTTCCGCGAGGTAGTTGCCCAGCTCGACGATCGTCGGGTGGTTCCACAGCATGGTGACCGACAGCGACATGCCGACCAGCGACTCGGCTTCCCGGCGGATCGACATGGCGGTCAGGGAGTTCAGGCCCAGCTCGGCGAACGGGCGGTCGGCCACCACGTCATCGTCGGGCAGCTGCAGTTCTCGGGCCAGGATCGCCCGCAGGCTGCTCTGCAGTAGGTGGGTGCGCTCGTCGGCTGACATGCCCGACCAGTCCGGAGCGGTGGAGTCGTTCTCCTCCTGGTCCGCCGCCGCACTCGCGGACGGCGCCATCACCGCCTGGGCCACGTCGTAGCGGTCGACGTACTCCCAGGCGCGGAACGCCTCCTCGACGGTCAGCGGCCTCGAACCCTGACGCCGCAACTCCTCGGACACCACTGCGGCGTCCGCAGCGAAGCCGAGGCCTTCCCAGGCCACCCAGTCCAGGCTGACGGTGTGGCACCCCTGCCGGTGCCGGGCGTGTGCCAGGCAGTCCAGGTAGGCGTTCGCCGCGGCGTAGGCGCCCTGCCCTGGAACGCCGAAAACCGAACCGGCAGAGGCGGTCAGGAACAGGAAGTCGAGCTGGCCGGCCGGGAACAGGGTGTGCAGTGCCTGCGCGCCGCCGATCTTCGGGGCCATCACGCGCCGCGCGGTCGCGTCGCTCATCCCGGTCACCAGGTGGTCACCGGTGACCCCTGCGGCGTGAATCACGCCCCGCACCGGTGGCGCCCCGTCCTGGTCGCGCCGGTCCACCAGCTGCCGCAGCGCCCCGGGTGATGCCACGTCGACTCCGGCGACCTCGACGGCTACCCCACGCTGCTCCAGCGCCCGGATCGCGGCGATGCGCCTGCGCGCCACGGGGTCGGCCGTGTCGTCCCAGTCGCGGCGGGGCGGCAGCGGCGTCCGGCCGGCCAGTATCAGCCGGCGGGCACCGCGGTCGGCCAGCCAGTCGGCCATCAGCAGGCCGAGTGTCCCCAGGCCGCCGGTGATCAGGTAGGCCGCGTCGGTGCGGCAGCGGGCCGCCTCGCGAACGGCCGTGCCGGACAGCGGCGCCAGGGCGGGGGCCAGGAACTGGCCGTCGCGCCGCACCAGAGTGGTGACTCCGGACGGCGACAACAGGGTCGGCAACGCGTCGGCGTCGAGGTCGTCCCCGGCGGCGATGTCGAGCAGTCCGCCCCATATCTGGGGTTGCTCGGCCGCGATGACTCCGGCCAGGCCCCACAGGCAGCTCTGCCGCAGCGCCGACTGGCCGACGGCGTCGTGCACACCCTGGGTGACCAGCCACAGCGTGGCCGGATGACCGGCGTCGCGGTCGGCCAGCTGCCGGACCACATCGCCGACCGCTGTCGAAAGTTGCACGGCGGCTTCGAGATCGGTGTCTGTCGTCTGATCGCAGCCGAGGTAGACGACGTGGCGGGCCGCGTCCAGCGCGGCAGGCGGGCAACCGAGCCGGGCCAGACCGTCGTGCAGCCGGTCACGTTGCGCGCCGGTGCCGCCGAGTACCGCGACGCCGCCCGGCTCGGTCCGATCCGACGAGGCGACCCACTGCTGCCATTCGATCCTCTGGGCGATGCCGGCCGGGTCGGCGGCACGGGCCCGGGTCGGCGTTGCTTCGACGTCGGCGAAGCGAAGCCCTCGCAGATCGGCGCACAGGTTGCCGTCGGGGTCGGTGACGGTGACGTCCACGATCAGCTCGCCGGACTGCCCGTCGCGCCGGCGGGCCACCACTGCTCCGCCATGGTCGCTGAATTCGTCAGACAGCCAGACGCTTTCGGCGTCCGCTGGAACGAGCAGACTGCGGTTGGACCGGTCGGTCAGGCGGGCGACGTGCACCGCCGCGTCGAGCAACCCGACGATGGTGGCCTGGTCGAGCTGAATGCGGGCGGAGACTTCGTCGGCCGTGAACGCCAGCCCCTGGATGGACCACTCGTAGGGCTTGCCCTCCACGCCCCAGTCGGCCACCAGCTGCTCGACGGCCTCAACCTCGGCGGGCGAGGCCTCGACATGTGCTGTGGCAGAGATGGTTTGCGCTGCGGGCCGGGCGTCGCAACGGTGGGCAGTGACATGCCGTACCCAGCGAGCCGTGCTCGCGTCGTCGTGGTCGACAGTGGATGCCAGGGTCAGCGACTCGCCGTCGGCGACGACCTGGATCAGACGCGGCTGCTCCAGTAGGACTGGTTGTTCGACGCGGAACGCCGACAGACCTGCGTCACCGAGCTGAGCCGCGGCGGTCGCCATCGTGGTCAGCAGCACCGACAGCGGCACCACTTCGACGCCCTGCAGCCGGTGAAAACCGCTGTACGGCTTGGCCTCCGGCGTCAGTCGGCACTGCCAGAGATGGATCGGCGGCGCGCTCAGCGCGGTGCGATCCCCCAGCAGTGTGCCCTGGCGTGGGGCCAGGCCGGCGGACTGCCGGTAGGGGGTCGCCATCCAGTAACTGCTGTGCTGCCAGGGCGTCGGGGGAATATCGACGTATGGCCCCGGCGGGTGCTCGGTGTGGGGCGGGTCGACGGTGCGGGTGCTGTTCAGGTTGGTATGAAAGGTCAGAGTGTCGGGTGTGTCGCGGTCGAGGGTGCCGATGGCGTGGTGGTGGATGTCGGCGAGGGTGTCGCTGATGGCGTAGGTGAGCAGCGGATGCGGGCTGACTTCGATGAAGTGGCCGTGCTCGGCGCCGGCCGCGGTGACCGCGCCGGCGAACTGCACCGGGTTGCGCAGGTTGTCCACCCAGTACTGGGCGTCGAAACGCAGAGACGTGTCGCGACCGCCGTTCTCGGTGGTGCCGAACACCGGGACGGTCGGCGTCCTGGGCGTCAAATCGGCTAGCGCGGTTCGCAATTCGGGCAGAATCGGGTCGATGGTTCGGTGATGGGACGCAACGTCGACGTCGACGCGGCGCGCCAGCAGCCCTTGACTCTGCACCGACCCCATCAGGGCGTCGACCTGCTCGGGCGGACCGGCGATCACCGACTGACGCGGCGAGGCGTACACCGCGACCGTGACATCGGGTTGGCTGCGGACCAGTGACTGTGCGGCCGCCGGGCTCAATTCGAGCAGGGCCATCGCCCCCTGTCCGGACAGACGTGACATCAGTCGTGAGCGGGTGGCGATGACGCGCAGACCTTCGGCGGCGGTCAGGGCACCGGCGACCACCGCGGCGGTCACCTCCCCCATCGAGTGGCCGATGACGGCGTCGGGGTGGACCCCGTAGGAGCGCCACAATTCGGTCAGCGCCAGCTGCACGCCGACCAGCACGGGCTGGATGCTGGCGATCCCGACGACTGGCCGACCCTCGGTCAACACCGTGGAGAGCGAGAAGCCCACGTGCTCGGCGAAGGCCGGCTCGAGGTCGGCGACGGCGTCGGCGAACGCCGGCTCGTCGGAGAGCAACTGACGTCCCATGCCGATCCACTGACTGCCCTGCCCGGAGTACACGAAGACGGTCCCCGCACGGCACACCCCGTGGTGTGCGGGCACCACTCCCGGCGCGCTCTGCCCACGCGCCAGCGCCTGCAGGCCGGTGATCGCCTGCTCCTTGTCGCGCGCGGCCACGGTGGCGAACTTCGGCTGCCGGTCGCGGTGGTGGTTGAGGGTATGCGCGAATTCAGCTAGCGTCGCAGTGCTTTCGGCGAGGTGTTCGGCCAGCAGGCCGGCGGTCGAGGCGATCCGGGAATGGGTCTTGCCCGACACGACCAGGGTGGTGACCGCTGGTGCGGGCCGGCTCGCGGCTGGGCACTGGTGAGCGCCCGCGAACTGCTCGAGCACGACGTGGGCGTTGGTACCGCCGAAGCCGAACGAGGAGACACCCGCACGGCGGGGATGGTCGGTGGTGGGCCAATCTGTCTGGGCGGCAACGACTTGCAGGCCGAGTTTCTGGAAGGGGATGTGCGGATTCGGGGTGTGGAAATTCAGGTTGGCCGGAATCTTCCCGTGGTGCAGAGCGAGCACCGTCTTGATCAGGCCGGCGACGCCCGCGGCCGCCTCGAGGTGACCGATATTGGACTTCACCGAGCCGATCAGCAGCGGAGCCTCGGGCGGGCGGGCCCGGCCGAGCACCGTGCCCAGTGCACGCGCCTCGATCGGGTCGCCCAGCAGGGTGCCGGTGCCGTGGGCCTCGACGTAGTCCACATCGCGGATCGGCACACCGGAACTGGCGTAGGCGCTGCGAAGGACGGCCATCTGGGCGCCCGGGTTGGGCGCCATCAGGCCGTTGGATCGGCCATCCTGACTGACGGCGGATCCCCGGATCACCGCCAAGATCCGGTCACCTGCCTGCTGAGCCTCGCTGAGTCGCTTGAGCACGAGCACGCCGCATCCTTCGCTGCGGACGAACCCGTCGGCGGCTGCGTCGAACGCGTGGCAGCTGCCGGTCGGCGACATCGCCGAAGCCTGATCGAAACTGCGCGTCACCGTCGGAGAGAGGATCACGTTGACCCCGGCGACGATGGCCAGTTGAGACTCACCGGAGGCCAGACTCTGGCAGGCCAGGTGTGCCGCGACCAACGACGACGAACACGCCGTGTCCACGGTCATCGACGGTCCGCGCAGGTCGTAGTGATACGACACCCGATTGGCGATGATGCTCAGCGCTCCACCGGTGCCCGACCACGAGTCGACCCGGCTCAGATCAGCTGAGGCAAGATATCCGTACTCTCCGAGGCACGCGCCGGCGAACACACCGGTTTGGCTGTGCCGCAGTGCTTTTGCCGGGATTCCCGCATGTTCGAGCGCCTCGTGGACCACTTCGAGCAACAGCCGCTGCTGCGGGTCCATCTTCGCGGCTTCACTCGGCGAGATCTCGAAGAATTCCGCGTCGAACTCGTCGATACCGGACAGAAACCCGCCCCAGCGGGTGGTGTCGCGCAGCGCGGCCGCGGCCTCGGGCGAGCCGTCGTCGAAGATGTCCCATCTGCCGGGCGGCACTTCCCCGATCGCCGATCCCCCGCTGAGCAGGAAGTCCCAGAAGGCGTCGGGCCCGGCGACGTCGCCGGGGAATCGGCATCCGAGACCGACCACTGCGATGGGTTCGTCGTCGAGGTCCCCACGCTGTCCGGCGGGCTCGCCGGGTCCGCGGTCGGCGTCCGCGCCGCCGGCCAGAAACGCCGCCAGGTCGGCGATCGTCGAATGCTCCCAGAACTCGACCGGGGAGACGGGTCGGCCAAGCAGTTCGGCGAGCTCACTGGCAAGCACCACAGCATCGCGTGAGCCGATCCCCAGATCGTTGAGGGACGCCTCGAAGCTGATGTCACCGGGACTGCAGCCGATGTTGGTAACCAGGTAGTCGACCAACCAATGCCGCAGCGCGGTCTCATCGAAGCCAGCCGTCATACAGTGCTGTCCAACCGACTGAAATCGGACTGGCGGTACAGCTCCACGCACGACGAGCGCCGAACTTTACCGCTGGTGGTGATCGGGATGGACCCGGGCGGCACGACGACCAGATCGGCAACCCGCAGGCTGTGCGATCGCGAGATCGCCGATGTCAGCTCGCGTTTGACCTGATGTACCCGGTCAGTGGTGTGGTCCTCGCCGCCGTGGCTCTTCAATTCGACGATGGCGACGAGCTTCTCGCTGCTGTCGTCGGGAACCGAGATCGCGACCGCACGGCCCCCGGTGATCTCCTGAATCGTCGCTTCGATGTCGTCGGGGTAGTGGTTGCGGCCGTCGACGATCAGCAGATCCTTGATGCGTCCGACAATGAACAGCTCATCGTCGGACATCACGCCGAGGTCGCCGGTGCGCAGCCATGGCCCCACCGGTGTGCCGGCCGACGGCTGCGCGATCTGCCCGCCGAAGGTGTGGTCCGACTCGGCCGGCTTGCGCCAGTAGCCTCGAGCGACATTGGGGCCGTGGATCCAGATTTCGCCGACCTTGCCTGCCGGGTTCTCCATGCAGGTCTGCGGGTCGACGATGCGGAGGGTGATGGCCCTCGGGGGGCCGTAACTGACCAACTCCGAACCCTTGCCGGTGTCGCAGCGCCGGGCATGGCCCGCCGAGAGCTTCTCGTAGTCGAACCGAACCGTCTGCGGGTCGCGCCCGGGTGGGTTCGATGCCACATACAGCGTCGCCTCGGCCAGACCGTAGGACGGGAAGAGCGCCGTCTTGAGGAAGCCGAAGGGCGCGAACCGGTCGAAGAAGCGGTTCATCGTCGCGGCGTGGACCCGCTCGCTGCCACTGATGATGCCCTTGATGTGTCCCAGCGTCAGCCCGGCCAGATCCTCGTCCTTGGTGCGCCGCGCGGCGAGTTCGAACGCGAAGTTGGGCGCTGCCGAGAAGGAGACCGGGTGGTTGCCGAGCATCTGAATCCAGCGCGCGGGCTTCTGCAGGAAAGCAATCGGACTGGTGATCACAGCGTGGCGGCCCTGCGAGACGGGCGCGAAGATCCCCAGGAGCAGACCCATGTCGTGATAGAAGGGCAGCCAGGAGACCAGGGTGAGATCGGGCGGGAGGACCCCGCCGGTGTTCTCGAAGTAATCGGAGAACACCTGCTTGAGATTTGCGATGACGTTCTGGTGGGTCACCACCACGCCCGCGGGGTTGCGGGTCGAGCCCGAGGTGTACTGCAGCAGCGCGACCTCGTGACGGGCCGCGGAAGCCGGCGCCGAACTCGGTGAATCCAGATCGAGGGCGTCGATCTCGACCACCGCCGGCATCGAACGACCCATGGACTGCACACAGGGCACGACGACATCGACAACTGACGAGGTAGTCAGCACCGTGACCGGCGCGCTGTCGTTGAGCACAGCAGTGAAGCGTTCGTCGTGGTGGCTCAACTGTGGCACCGAGATCGGAACCGCGACGAATCCGGCCTCGACAGCGGCGAGGAATCCGACGATGTAGTCCAAGCTCTGCGGCGCGGCGATCGCAACGCGGTCACCGACCGAGCCGTGCTGGGCGATGTGCGCGGCGAGCACACGCACCCGGTTGGAAACCTGCGCCCAGGTAAGGGTCTCGACATAGCCGTCCGGGTCAAGTTCGTAGTCGATGAACGTGAATGCCGGTGCGTCGGGCTGCTGCCGCTCCTGCTTGCGTAATAGATCGGGAATCGACAGTTCCTCGGCAGCCATGCCGTACCTCCGCTGTGATTCGTACCAAGGGGACGGTTCGACGCCGGTGCCGACCTCCCCCCGGCGGCTGATTTGACTCGAAGGCGACGCTAACACCATTTGCTCTGTATCGCACACCCGTCAGACGTGTGGTAGCTACATTTGGGAAGCCGCGCCATCAACACCAGGATATAACAGCCAATCACGTTTGACGCCATAGATAATTGCTTGCTGACAGCTGTCAATGCTGCGATATTAACTTTGCTGCAAATTCATGTTTAGTGTAGAAAGAGTTAGCCAACCAGCCCTAATGTGGCGTGGCGGCAGCGGGCCGGAAGTGGTCCCGCGGCTCGACACCGCATCACGCGGGGAACCGGTCGCAAGCCGGCCAGGCGCACAGTTCGCCTCTGGCAGCTACCCCGGGCCAGGCATTGACGCATCCGAAAGTGCCAGGCCGGCCGGCCCGCTTTCATAGGGGATTCACATGCTCGCCAACATCATTCGGGCCGACCGGCCCCGGCGCATCGTCAGGCGAGTACGGCGATCTTGCTTTCGATATCGCCGACCAGCTCGTCCAGATGGTCACCCAGATAGAAGTGATGTCCTGCAAACACGCGGGCGCTGAACTGGGCGGTGGTGCGTTGTGACCACGGCTCGACCTTCTCGGGGGTGGCGACGTCGTCGTCGTCGCCCAAGAAGGCGAAGATCGGGCAGGACACCGTTGCATCGGGCGGGCATTCGTAGTCGGAGATGGCCCGTAAGCCGCGCAATGTGGGCAGTATCCGTGCCGCGAACTCCTCCTGCTCGAGAAAGTCTCGATTCGCCCCGGTCATCTGACTGACGGCCTCCAGCAGCCCTCGGTCGTGCGCCGGGATGTAATCGAGCCCGACGCGGCCCGGCGCGGCGCATGCCGAGATGAACAGAGCTGCAACAGGATTACCCTCCGCTTCGAAGCGGCGAGCGACCTCGAATGCCAGCAGCCCACCCATGCTGTGTCCGAAGAAGGCGACCCGGCCCGTCGATTGGTCAAGGGGGGCGAGCATGCCGTGAACCCGGTCGGCGAGCGCGGAGATCCCGGTGAAGTCGGCGACGTCATGGGCTCCGTTTCGGCCCGGATACTGGACCGCGATCCGTTTGACGTCGGTCGAAAACGCCTGCGCGAACGGCACGTAGTACTGCGCCGATCCACCGGCGTGCGGAAAAATGAACAGCTTAGGCGGCCCTGCGGTCACTCGGCCACAGTACAACTGACTGCTGGTCGGGCCAATCGCGCAGCAGATCGAGGTTGGCGTCATACGCGCCATCCGAAAATTGGCTTGCCCGTAAGCATATCGCTGAACACGCTATTTCGTCGGCGCGGGAGTTGCTGCGAGACATTATTTTACACTCTCGTCAGCTCAACGTGGAGGGGCGATCCACGGATCAGTTGCAACGCCGGCGTTACCCTTGTATTGCATCGAGTCGCGACAATGCGATGCACATGAAGCGCAACAGGGGGTTGAGGAATGAGCTGTGCCGTGTGATCGACCCGGGGGTGGGACGAAGCACAATCCGGTACTGGTTCACACGTGGCGCGACCGGAAGCGGTACCTCTGGCTGGTCGGGTTGGTCGTCCCGACGCTCGTCGGGGTGTCATGGTTGGCGGTGCGTGCGAGCGGTCTCGGAGTGTTCTGGTGGGCTGGTCCGATTCTGACGTTCGGCATCATCCCAGTGCTCGACCACCTCGTCGGAGAGGACAAGGCGGACCCGCCTGACAGTGCCCGCACCTGGCTGGAGGACGACCCGTTCTACCGGTGGGCAACGTATCTGTACCTGCCCAGTCAGTACGTCTCGCTCACGCTCGCGTGCTGGTTGTGGAGCGGCGGCGGTGGGGTCGCGACCGGGTGGGTGGACAAGCTGGGGTTGATGGTGACGGTCGGCGGGATTGGTGGCATCGCCATCAACACCGCGCACGAGCTCGGCCACAAGCGGCCCCGAGCCGAGAGATGGCTCAGTAAAGCGGCGCTTGCCCAGACTTGCTACGGGCACTTCTACGTCGAGCACAACCGGGGACATCATGTGCGGGTCGCCACTCCGCGCGACCCCGCCAGCGCGCGGATGGGCGAGAGCCTCTACGCCTTTCTCCTGAGATCAGTCGGGGGTGGGGTGCGCTCTGCGTGGGGCATCGAAAGCCGGCGCTTCGCGCGAGCCGGTAGATCCCGGTGGAGTCTTGACAACGACCTGATCAACGCCTGGCTGCTGAGCGTCGTTGTGTTCACCGCGCTGGTTGCCTGGTTCGGTTTCGGTGTGCTGCCGTGGTTGATCGGGCAGTCCCTCGTCGGCTTCTGCTTGCTGGAGACGGTCAATTATCTGGAACACTACGGGCTTCGGCGCCAGCTGCTGCCGAACGGCCGTTACGAAAAGGTGCGTCCTTCGCACAGCTGGAACAGCAACACCGTGGTCGCAAACCTGTTTCTGTTCCACTTGCAACGGCACTCGGATCATCATGCCCATCCGCGGCGTCGCTACCAGACGTTGTGTCACGCCGACGACGCGCCGCAGCTCCCGGCCGGATACGCCACGATGGTGCTACTGGCCATGTTCCCGCCGGCTTGGCGCTCGGTGATGGACCGACGCGTACTCGACCACTACGGCGGTGACGCCGGGCTGGCGGCGCTGAAGCCGCCGAGACGCGGCTGAAGCCGTCACTGGACTCCCGGCGGCCGAGCACAGCCGCAAATACCGATGGATCATCGAGCTAAGGTGACGGTCCCGCCTCGGCCTGAAGCGACCCGCGCGAGAATCGGACCAGCGCATGATCTTTCGCGCCGTCCGCCCGTGGCTCGAGGTCAACCACTGCACAACCCCCGGAACGTCCCGAATGTCCGGCCCGACACAGGGGCCTAGCCTCCCCTTTCAAAAAAAATGGTTATTTGCCAGGTTCTTTCGTGCGCCAGAAACCTCTATCGCTGCTCGGATTTCATCCTGTGCGACAGATCGCTTGCTGGTACCTTCCTCGGTAAACCGGGTCAAGCATCTGCACGGTTCAATAAGCGTCGAGCCAGGCTGCCCATTGGAGCTTCCTATGACTTTGGTTCCCACTCCTTCGCATTCCAGCAAAGCATTATTGTCGGCACCGGCAACCGCTCCGGGCGAACGCCGGCGCGGCCGTCACCGACGGCGCCGCGCAGCGACCAGGGTCGGCATGCTCACCGCAATGCTTCCACTTGTCGCCGTGCCGATGGCAGCGGCGGCCACGGTGCAGTCCACGCCCGCAACGAACACGGTGCTGACGCTCAGTCCGTTCTCGAACAGTATCGATATGACCAAGGAACTCCAGGGCTCCATGTGCCGCGCTCCTAACAACTGCGTCCCGGTCACCTGGAGTCCGACTTTTTACGTCCCGGCCGGCGAGGCCTCCCTTGATGCCGCCATGAAGTCCCAGCCCGATGCTCCATTCGTCGTATTCGGCTACAGCCAGGGGGCGGAGGTCGTCGAGCAGTGGCTCAAGAATCACGCCGACGACCCAGACGCTCCCGACCCGGCGGACGTGACGTTCGTGCTGATCGGTAACCCCACGCGGGTGTACGGGGGCACCGGCAGCCTCTTCGGTGAGGTGGTCCCCCAAACGGACTACCAGGTGATCGACATATCGCGCGAGTACGACTTCGCCAGCGACTTCCCCAACAAGCCCTCTTCTCCGTTCTACCTGCTGGCGATCGCGAACGCCGTGGCCGGATTGGTCACTGTCCACCTCAATTATCAGGACGTGAACGTCGACGACCCCGCGAACACGGAATGGAAGGTGGGAAACACCACCTACATCCTGGTTCCCACCCCGAGCCTTCCGCTCTTGGCGCCGCTGCAAGCGATGGGGATCAACACCTCAGCACTCAATGCAGTCCTGAAGCCGTTGGTGGACTCGGCTTATGACCGCACCTATGGGGGCGTAGTGACGCCTCAGTCAACGACTGCCACCGCCGCGGCTGCAACCCAATCGGTCCCGTCGGCCGCGGCGGTCGAGTCGACGGGGAGCACTGGCGCGGCGACGCTGGCATCCCGCCCGGCACGTCCGGAGACGTCTGAGCCTGCGCCTGCTGTGGGCGACGTAGCACTCACCGCCCCCACAGACGCATCGGGGACCGAGCGGGCCGTTGACAGCGCCGGCGCCGGGCCGACGACGACACCCGCCACCGGGGGCAACAAATTCGAACCCGCCACCGTGGCCGCCAACGGCTCAACAACCGTTGGCGGGCTGAACCATTCAGTCTCCGTATCGATCGGCCACGAGATCGGCTTCACGCTCGGCAGGATTGTCAAAGACGTCAAGAAAGCGGCGACACACGAATGAATCACGTCTGCCTGCGACTCAGTTGGGGGCTCGCCGCCGAATAGGGCGCGACGAGACCGGGGCGGTCAGGTTATGGGGGATTCCCGCCACCTCGGAGGAGTGGCCTCGGCACGCGAGCCCACAGTGCCCCAAGCAACGGGGCGCCGGGTGGCCCTGACGTCTGCGTCTTGGGCATCCGGCAACCGCCGCATTCCGTCAGAACTCGACCACTAGTAAGCCAGCGTCCCCGGCCACCCCCTGGCCTGGTTTCAGGGCATCGTGATCGGGTTCGTCGATCCTGATTCGACTCCTGAACTCAAAAAGGGCCGCGGCTGTCGATGTAGAGGGGGAAGCAGAACTCCCACAGCAGCAGGCAGGCAAGGAACCACGCCATCGGCGTACTGAGTTGTACCGAACCCACCGAGGAGACAATCGGGCGGCCGCGCCCGGCGGAGACTCTGGCATCTTTGTAAACCCATGCTGCGGTGGCCAATACGATGCCCACGACAAGGAGGATAGCTATCAGCATGCCACCTACGGCACTTACCGCCGGCACTGCGAACAGCATGGGCAATTCCTCCTGGTTCACCCGTTTGCCCCCGCAGAAGCGCGGGGACATGCCACAAAGGTCGTGACCTGCAGCCGTCATCACGCTTGTCGACCTGAAGCCTCGGCGCTAGGGCCGAAAGCCCCGGAGGATCATGACCAACGTGCATCCCGCGGCAATGCGACGTGGGGCGGTTTTCCGGCGATCGATCGTGGGCATTACCAAGCGCATGGACAAGCTGGCCCGGCTTCGGCTCGCCGAGAAGCGGATCGTGAGATACCAGCGGCGGGTGTGGCTGGCTCAGGCACTGATGTGGCCGACCGTCATCGTCGGCGCAGTCGTGGCAGCGGGCGCGCTGGTGCGGTTCCTCCGGACCCGGTCAGCGGGCGGGCGGCATGAGATGCCGGATCTGCCGGGAGCGCACGAGGCGGGCGCGGTGGATCCACAGGCAAACGGCCAGGCTTCTGAGGTGAGAGCCGACTGAGCGTCGCAGACGCTCCACGCACACTGATCAGTTGCTCAGTGGTGCAACAGTATTCGGCGTCACGTCGCTACCAGATGCGGATCCAGTCGACGAGCATCGACACCGGGAAGGTGGTCAGGGAAGGGTCACCGCCACCGGGCCCCCCGATGGCGAGGTTGAACATCGGAGCCAGCCAATAGCCGGGATTGTTGAACGGCCAACGCAGGTCGGTGGGGTTGCCGTGGACCGGTATGGGCTTGGGCGGCACCGTGAAGTAGGGAGCGGCGCCGTCGACATAGTCGCGCCAGAATTTGAACCCGTCGGCATCCCAGCGCATCCTCCAGGTGTGCCAGGCACCGTCGATCAAGCCGGCAATCGACTTGCTTTCCCACGTCTTCCCATTCGACGCCGCGTGGACCGTGGTTCCCGGAGGCCAGCTGAGGTTGCCGTAGAACTCCATGATGTCGACCTCGCCGTCGGGCAGTGGGTCTTCATTGACTGCCCAATACGCTGGCCAGGCTCCCGATGTCAGGCAGTCGAGCTTGACCCGCGCTTCCCAGGTGTAGCCCATGGGAACCCGCCAGTTCCCTCGCACCTTGCCGCTGAAGTAGTCACCGTTGTCTTGGGTGGCGCGGATGACAAGATTCGAGTTCCCGTCGAGGAAGACGTTCTGCCGATCGTCGCGGTACTGACTGGCGACCGGTGGCCACACGTCGTCCTGCCAGTTCTGCACCGTCCAGTTCGCCGGGTTGGGAGCCGACCCCGCCGGTCCATCGAATTCGTCTTGGTAGAGGTAGCCGCCCGCAGGCGGTGCGTCGGGGTGCGGCGACGGAATCGCCTCGGCGCTCGGGAGCGGGACCGCGGCGGCCAACAGCCCCAGCCCCGACATCAACATCATGCTTCGACGGTCCAACTCGGGCACGGAAACAACATAAAGCCATTGACCGCATGCGGAACGTCGAAGCGCCGAGAACAATCAGTCGAATACGTCCCCTTCGACGTAAAACCAGCGACCTGCCCGCACGGCAAAAAGGGACCTCTCGTGCAGTGTCCCGCTTCGTTCGCCTTGCCGGTAGCGCGCCCGGAATTCCACTTCGCCGTTCTGGTCACCCGGTTGGCCGTCGGCGGTGCCGACGATCTCCAGTCCGATCCACGTCAATTCGTCGTTCGGAGTCACGGCTTCCGGACGAGTGCGCGGGTGCCATGTTCGCCACACATAGTCGAGGTCGCCAATGGCGTAGGCGCTGTATCGAGAACGCATCAACTGTTCGGCGGTGTCGGCTTGACGCTCGCCTCGGTGAAGTGGGAGGCAACAACGATCGAACGGCGCACCGGGTCCGCAGGGGCACGATTCGATCGGTCGCATTCCCACAGTGTGGCAATCGCCTAGGGGCCGCACAGATCGGGGTGGAACGTGGCCGCCATCCGGCGCATTCCGTCGCGCCAGTCGACGTTCGTGGTTCCGATCAGCTCGTGCATTTTGCTGACGTCCAACGGATTACCGCGCAGCGCCTGATCGCTCTCCTCGAAAGCCGGTGCCGTACCGACGAGCGATCCGAGGTACGTGCACCACTCCTGGACGCTGACATACTGGTCGCCGCCCCAGTTGACGGTGGTGACCGGAATCGACGCCACCTCAAGGAGTTTCGGGATCATCGCAATGATGTCGTACTCGTGTATCGGATTGTAGACGGCAGGTCCGCCAGGCGGAACGAGGATGGGCATGCCGTCAAGCATCATCTCCAACTGGAAGAGCGGCCACCCACCGTTGTCGCCGTAGGGCACGTTCAGGCGCGCGATGGTGGCCGGAACGCCGAGGACACGTGCCATCGTCGCGACGACGACTTCTCCAGCGATCTTGGTGATGGAGTAGGTCGGAAGCAAGCTCTTGTGGTTGTCACCGAGGACGGTTCCTTCGGTGCGAGGTTCGCCGCCCGGCGGATCGTAGACGGCCCCGGACGAACAGTGCAGGAAGGCCTTGGCACCTCGGCAATGCGCCATGAGAAGGCCCGGCGATTCCGCGTTGGCCGCGAGGTCCTTGTCCCACCTGCCACTTTTGGCCACCGCCAGGTTGAGGACGTAGTCGAAGTCTGACGGAAGCCCGGTGAAGTCACCGGCCGCCATGTTGATGGTCTCGCACCGGACGCCGGCTTCCTCGAGGCGTTCACGCGTTGCAGCATCGACGAAGCGGGCGATGCCCCATACCTCGTTGTCGGCCGCGAGAGCCGTGGCGACAGGGAGGCCTACCTGACCGGTTGGGCCGGTGATCAAGATCTTGGAACCGCGCACCGGCTGATGGTAGGCAGGAGAACTGCTCGTGGCGGCGATTCGGCCTGAAGTGATAGACGCTGTTGGCCGGCGGATGGTCACCGCGCAGTATGTCCACTCCGGTGATCTTGCACGCCGACAGCGGACAATCAGCCGCGTAACCACCACCGCTGTTGAACCGCACGGCATAGCCCTCACTCTCGAGGGCCAGGCCGCCCCGGGGGCATTCATGTTTTGGTTGCGCCATGATGACCACGCTTCTTTTCCATGGGCGACGGCGCCGCAGGTGAACCGGCGGGCCAGCCCTAGGACCACTACATCCGTTGGTGGGCAAAATGCTTCGGGATCGCCGTCGATCGGCCGTTACATCGAATCCACGCTCGGCAAGACCGCCAAACCCGTCAAGAAGGCCGCATCGCACGATGACACCTCTTAGGTAAGAGGCACATCTACGATCGCGATCCCTTGCGCGGCGTTGCCATTCGCCGGCACCGCCCATGGAATGGTGTAGGCGAAGACGATCTGCTTGCCATCGGGTGACCACTTGGCGTGCTGGACGGGGAGATTGGGCGGCGTTACGAGCTGCCCGGCGCCAACAGACGGCGTGCTGTCGAGGTTCACCGGCAACACCCAGATCCGATAGAACGGGTTGTAACCATCTTCGGGTGTGAGGACGGATTCGTAGGCAATGGCCGTTCCCGACGGTGACCACCAGGGAGCGCGTCCCAGAATGCCGTTGACCTGAGCGGCTGGCTCAGTGCCCTTCTTCACCCAGATCTGGTTCCAGTTCTGGTCGTATGTCTTGGCAAGGTTCGGGGTCTGACCGGCGAAGGCGACTAGATCGGCATTCGACGGGGACACGCTGGACATTCCCGGCCACACATCGTCAGGGTTCGTTTCATTCGTGCACGCGACGCTGAACGGATCGGGCGGCATCTGGGGGATCGCCGAGGTACGCAGGAGTCGCTGTTTGCTGGGATCCGTCGTGTAATTTGTCAGCACGATCGTCTGGCCGTCTTTGGACCATGACGGATAGCTGAGTATCTCGGGACTCTCGGGAGCCGTGCAGTTGACGAGTTGTGCCTTCCGCGTTTTGACATCCAGAAGGTAGAGCTCTTTCGAGTTGCCGGAGAAGGCGATCTCGAACGAGGTTCTGGACCAGGACCAGTCGGGGCGCGTCGCCTGCACGGACTGGTCGAAGTAAAACAGGTCAGGCTTCTGGCAGGCAAAGGGCCAAGGCGTCGCTCTCGCTACAGGAATCGTGTACAGCGGGATCTGAGTCGAATCCCTTCCTTTCACAGGCTGGTGCATGAAGAGCACGAACTTGCCCGTGGGATCGAAGCACGGTCGCGCATCCTGGTAAGCCGGGTCACTCGTGAGGTATCGGATAGAGGCGCCCGGCGGGCTCAGTGGCAAGACCGGAGGCGCTGCCGGAATCGGTGAGGCTTTGGCACGTGATGCGGCCAAGGCTCCAAGCAACGGGGACGCCGCCACCGCGGCCCCTGCGGCAGCTACCTGCCGGAGGAACTTTCTTCGACGCACACGAAAATTATTCGACAACGTCGGGGTGAGAGGCCTGAACAACACACCGGTGAGCGCGTAATCAGCTCAGGATAACGCCATCCATGCGGTACAGATTGCCGTCAGGTGGCGTGCGTAGGTTCCGCAGCAGCCGCCCATTACGGTGACCCGGGCAATGGGTCGCGAAGGCAATGTACCCGGCCCGCGAGGTCTGCCGGTCTTCCGTGATGAAAGATCAGGTCGGTCTCTAGACGCCATCGGTGACGAACAGTCGCTCGGGGTCCAGCTGCGGTGAAGGTGCGCGTGCGCCCATGCACAAAACTGTAAGTCGGTCCAGAGGACTGCACTTTCCAGTGCCCCCAGTGGGACTCGAACCCACACTGTGCGGATTTTAAGTCCGCTGCCTCTGCCAATTGGGCTATGGGGGCCCCACCGGCTGAGGTCTTGGCACGTCCCATCGACGCCGGCGCGACCTAGACGTTAGCCCAAGGCAGGTGACGCAGCGACGAGCCCGTTCAGTTGTTGCTGTTGGGGCAGGAGAGAGTGAGGTAGACGGTGGTGTTGGCCGGCGGATGATCGCCGCGCAGTCCGTCCACCCCGGTGATCTTGCACGCCGACAGCGGACGATCAGCCGCGTAACCACCACCGCTGTTGAACTGCACGGTATAGCCCTCACTCTCGAGGGCCAGGACGCCGTCGGCGGCATTCATGTTCTGGTTGAACGCCTTTGGCGGCATGATCACCACGCCTTTTTCGGTCGGCGTAACCGGCGCGGCTGAACTGCTGGTGCTCGACGGGGCAGGCTCCTTGTTCGAACTGGAGCAGCCCGCGGTCACCGCCCCCGCTCCGATGAGCGCCGCACCACCGGCAACCAACGTGACCAGTCGGGTCCATCGGCCGTATTCGCTCATGAAAGCCCCTCCGCACGTATGCGCCCGCCCGCCGCGGTGCGCTGCTCCCGGCAGATTAACGCAGTCAGCGGTTGTGACGATCGGAGTTTGCCATCTGTACAACCAACCGTTACGCGGCACGGCATCCCGGGAGAACGTCATCCCCGGGTGCCGTGAGCCGGGGATCAGGCAGGTACCGCCTCCTTGGGGACAACCGGGGTCGCGGAATCGTGCTCGTCGAGCATCGTCAACTCGTCGAACGGATCCTTGCCGGACAGCACCGCGTCGACCTTGACCATGTCCACCGTCTTGGTCCACGAGCCGACCAGCAATGTGGCCACCGCGTTTCCGGAGAAGTTGGTGACCGCGCGCGCCTCGGACATGAACCGGTCGATCCCGACGATCAGGCCCACCCCGTCGAGCAGTTCGGGCCGGTGTGCCTGCAGACCGCCGGCCAGGGTCGCCAGCCCGGCTCCGCTGACACCGGCCGCACCCTTGGACGCCACGATCATGAACAGCAGCAGGCCGATCTGCTCACCTATCGACAGCGGGTCACCCATCGCGTCGGCGATGAACAACGATGCCATGGTGAGGTAGATCGCGGTGCCGTCGAGGTTGAACGAATATCCCGTCGGCACAACCACACCCACCGTGCTCTGCTGTACACCGAGGTGCTCCATCTTGGCGATCAACCTCGGCAGCGCCGACTCCGACGACGACGTCGCGAAGATCAGCAGGTACTCCCGCGCCAGGTACCGCACCAGCCGGAAGATCGAGACCCCCGACACCATGCGCAGCAGTGCACCCAGCACACCGAAGACGAACACCACACAGGTCAGATAGAAGCCGAGCATCAGAGTCAGCAGGTGGGTCACCGCGGTCCAACCGGTCTGACCCACGACATTGGCCATCGCACCGAAGGCGCCGATCGGCGCGAGCCACAACACCATCGCCAGAATCTTGAACACCAGCCGTTGCAGATGCACGACGGCTCCGAGGATGGGTTCCCCCTTACTGCCCATCGCCTGGATGGCGAACCCGACCAGAAGCGCCACGAACAACGCTTGCAGAACATTGCCCTCCGTCAGCGCCGAGAACAGCGACGTCGGAATGATGTGCTGGATGAAATCCATGGCCCCACCTGACTCGTGGGCCTTCTGGGCTAGCTCGGCACCCTTGCCCGCGGTCGACGCCGAGATCTTCAGACCCCCACCGGGATGCAACAGATTGCCGACCAGCAGGCCGATGGCCAATGCGATCGTCGACATCACCAGGAAGTATCCGAATGCCAACCCACCGACCTTGCCCACTGTGGCGGCTTTGCGCACCGACCCGATGCCCAGCACGATCGTGCAGAAGATCACCGGCGTGATCATCATCTTGATCAGGTTGACGAACATGGTGCCAAGAACGCCGACTTCCTTGCCCACCGACGGGGCGAGGAGACCGACGATCACGCCACCGACCACGGCTGCGATGACGGCCAGATAAAGCCAGTGGGTGCGGTCGCGGCGCTTCGCGGTTGCGGGTGTGTCGCCGTCGCCGCGACGGTCGTCGGGGGTGGTCATAGTGGGGTTCCTTCCGGGCCGAATGCAGCGCGTCTGTATGGATGATCACCCGTAACGTGATCCACGTCATGCTTTAGTTCATTTCGTTCAGGCGCGGAGGTGAGCAATGGCGCTGCTGCCCCGCTCGCTGGCCGGGCAGGCGTTCGCGCTGCAGGCCGCGTGATAGCGCTGGTGGTGCTCGCCGGCGGCATGCTAGCCCTCTTCGACGGCGATCGAAAATGGCGGCGCAACAAGGGTTTTGCAACCGATGACCGAGGCGGTGCCGCCCTCTCCGGTCAGGTCATCGGACTGGTCGCCGCCGGCATCACCGAGCAGAGCCGGCCACTCGCTGGCGCTCGACGTGGCCCGCCATTGAGGCGGTCGCCTTGGCGCGCTGACACTTTCGTTCGTCGGCGTCTGGGCAATCCGGCGCCGCGTCCTGCGCCAGACTTACGGTCTGGCCTCCGGCGCCCTGCACTCAGTCTCCCAGGAGCTGATCGTGCTCGACCGCGACGGAGTGGTCCTGGTCAACGACGAGGCCGGCCGGTACCGAGGCGGCCAGTCAGGCCGAGGTCGACAGGGCGCTGGCCGAGTTGCGGGTCAGCACAGATAATCAGTGGCCCCGAAGGGAGCCGCGCCGGGTACCCACGACGAGATCGCTCGCACCGTCCGCGACCACGCCGATGCGGTGACGGCTGACGAGGTCGCCAAGGCTGTCGGAGTGTCCCGGGTGACCGCTTGGCGGTACCTGGAACGGCTGGCCGACGAGGGCACCGTCGTGCGCCAGACCGAGTACGGCAAGACCGGCAGGCCCAGCACCCGCTACTCATGGCGCTGCAATGCACACGATAATTTGCTGATAATCGGTCATTTGTGCGGTTGCACTTATAAAAAGTGTGCCGCTCACGGCGGGTCCGTAGCTAAAATCTGACCGTGCGTTCAGATCCGTTGGTGGTGCGAGCCGGCTGCGGCTCGCCCTGATGTCCACCGACTCGACGCCGACCCTCCCCCGATTTCGGTTGTCCCTTGGGCAACTGGTGCTGTCGGTGATCCTCGCTCTGCTGCTGATCGCCCTGGTGACGTCGCAGACGATGGATTCAGCCGCGCAGCGTAAGCACACCGAGATTTACGCGCGCACCGAAACCGCCACCACGAACATGCTGTACACCACACGCGAGACGCTCGCCTATGTCGATGCGGCCGAACGCTACGTCCTCGGCGTCTCCCCTCGGCGCAGCGCCCAGCTCTCGCGGGCCCTGCTGGGTCAGCGACTGTCAGTCGTCGGAGACACCGGCAAGACCGCGGGCGACGCCCTGACATCCGAATACCGGGACGCCCTGGAGGCGCTGGACGGCGCGATCGCGCAGATGCCGCCCGGACTGCTCTCGGAAGAGCAGCGCGACGATGCGGCGAAGGCCATCCTGCCCAAAGCCCAGGCGCTGTCCGACGCCGGCCGCCACGTCGTCGACACCACGGCGTCGCAACTACACGACACCGCCCGCGCCGGGGACGCGTCGCTGCTCCGCGGTCGGCTGTTGCAACTGGTGTTGTTGATCGCCGCCATCTGGGTCGCCGGCGTGCTGCTGCTCTGGGTGGCGCTGCGGGGCGCCCGGGACTACCGGCGAGCCCGAGCCGCCCTGGACAACGAGGGCCGCGCCCTTCGTGCCACCCAGATCGAACTGGACCGGGTTTCGGCGCTGGAGCGCGGCCAGGCGCTGGTACTCGAGCGCATCGCGACCGGCGCGCAAGCCACCGCCGTCGTGCGCCAGATCGCGCAGCTGGCTTCTGACATCTCCGGCGGTCGCGCGGTCCGCATCGCGACGGGTAACCGCATGGTCGTCCACCCACCGGACGGGGATTTTTCGGGAATCGCTCTGTGGCACAGCGGTTTTCAGACCGACGACGCGGTTGCCGAGGGAACGATCGATGTCTTCGGCGACGCAGAGGGCTTCGACGAGACCACCCGTACCGGCCTTCGCCGGTGCCGGGATCTGGTGATCCTGGCACTCGACCGGGATGCTTCGGCCAGGCAGCTGTCCCATCAGGCCAGTCACGACGCGCTCACCGGCCTGGCGAACCGAAGCCTCCTGCTGAGCAGGCTCACCGAGAGTCTGGTGTCCCATCGAGCCGATGGGCACACGGTGGCCCTGCTGTTCTGCGACCTGGACCGCTTCAAGATGGTCAACGACTCGATCGGCCATGCTGGCGGCGATCAGCTTCTCATCGAGGCGGCGCGCCGCTTGTCGGCGATCGTTCGCGACACCGATACCGTGGCCCGGCTCGGCGGTGACGAGTTCGTCGTACTCTGCTCGGCACTGCCGGAGCGCGAGCAGGCCATCGTCTTGGCCGAGCGGATACGCACCGCGCTCAGCGCCCCCTACTCCGTCGACGCCAAGGAAGCATTTGTCGGCGCCAGCATCGGAATCGCCTTCGCCGACGAGTCCACGGTCTCCGGCGCCGAGCTCATGCGCGAGGCCGACGTGGCCATGTACCGCGCCAAGCTGACCGAGGGAAGCCACATCAACGTCTTCGATTCCACCCTCGAAGCGGAGGTGGCCGAGCGACTGGATCTCGACGCCGCGCTGCGCCGAGCGCTCGAACGCGAACAGTTGCGTCTGGCCGCTCAGCCCATCGTGATGCTCGACAGCGGCCGGGTGATCGGCTTCGAGCTGCTCCTCGGATGGCGGCGGCCCGGCATCCCCGACCTGAGCCCGGCGTCTTTCATACCGCTGGCCGAGGACAACGGCATGATCGTCGACATCGGTCGCTGGGTGCTCCAGGAAGGAGTCGCCCTGATGGCCAAGTGGCTGGCCAGGGGCGTGGGCGCCGGGCTGACCATCTCGGTGAACGTCTCGGCGCGACAGGTGCGCGAGCCCGGGTTCGCCGAAGAGGTGCTCGCACTGCTGCGGGCTGAGGACGTGCCCCCGGAAGCCCTGATCATCGAACTCACCGAGCACGCTTTGATCGACCTGCGCGTCGCCCACACGGTGCTCGATCAGCTCCGGGCCGCCGGTGTCCGGATCTCCCTGGACGACTTCGGGACGGGCTACTCGTCGCTGACCCAGCTGCGCAGCCTGCCCGTCGACCAGATGAAGCTGGACCGCTCCTTCGCGGCGGCCCTCGGCGACGGCAACGACAAGCAGAGCGCCGTGGTGCGGTCGGTGGTGTCGCTGGCCAATGCCCTGGCCCTGGATCTGGTTGTCGAGGGAGTCGAAACCGTCGCCGAGCACGACGCCCTGGTCGGCATGGGCGCGCGGAAAGGCCAGGGTTTCCTTTATCGCCGGCCGATGGAATTCGCCGACGCCTACGAGCTGCTGCAGTCAGGAGGGTTGTGTGCGGTACCCCACACCTCCGCACTTAGCTGACATCGACGGCACGGATCGATTTAGCCTATTTTTTGACGTAATCGTCGAACAGCGCCGATGCTAGAGCGATTAGGGCCTTACGGACGCCGCCGGAAGGAGTTGGGAGATTTGAGTGACGTCGCTGCTCAGTCACAGATCCCCCCGGACGAGCCCGGCCAGTACGTGCTAGGACCCGATGGCAAGCCGGTGATCGGTGCCGATGGTCAGCCGATCATCGAGCGCCGGCGGCCCAAGAGCGAGCGTCGTCCCGCCAACCCCCGCGTCAGTGTGGTGGTGCCCGCGAAGAACGAGGCGCCCAACATCCGCGAAATCCTGCCCTACCTCAAAGAGTTCTACGAGGTCATCGTCGTCGTCAGCGAGGACGACCACGACTCGGCGGAGGCCGCGCGCGAGGCCCTGCCTTCGGCGAAGGTGGTGTACCAAACCCGCAAGGGCAAGGGAAACGCCTTGGCGTGCGGGTTCGCCGAGGTCACCGGCGATGCCATCGTCATGTTCGACATCGATGGCTCTGCCGATCCGCATGAGATTCCCCGCTTCATCAATGCCCTGACCGCCGGGGCCGACCTGGCCAAGGGCAGCCGATACTGCCGCGGCGGCGGCAGCGACGACATCACGTTGATTCGCTCGTTGGGCAACAAGGGGCTCAACCTGCTGGCCAGCGTCCTCACCACGACCCGCTTCACGGATCTCTGCTACGGCTACAACGCGTTCTGGACCGACCAGCTCTACATGCTCGACCTGCCGGACACCGACGCGGAGACGCCGGAAATGGTGCGCGGTGACGGCTTCGAGATCGAAGCGCTGATCATCGGTCGCTTCGCGCTGTCGGGCGCGGTCATCACCGAGGTGCCCAGCTTCGAGCACGACCGCTACCACGGCAGCACGAACCTGAACACGTTCAAGGACGGCTTCCGGGTGCTGTGGACGATCCTGCAGGACCGTCTTTACGCCCGTCAGATCCGCAAACTGGCCAAGCGCCGCCATGCCAGCAGCGCGCCCGGCCCGAAGCGCCCGGGCTGGATGACCGACGAGGTGCAGCACGGCGTGCGGCGCATCGAGCGGCTTTCCCAGTCGGTTGACCCAGTCGACCGCCGCCAGTGGCACATCGAGCGCTGAGCACCCGCTATCCGGCGCGCTGACGGCCCGGAACCAACGCCGCCACCGACGGTGACACGTTGACCGCAGGACGGCCGAAGCGCGCCGCGATGCAGCCGGTTTCGACGGCATCGCCGATCGCGTCCGCCAACGCGGTGAGGTCGACCGCGGTGCGTCCCCAGTCGGCGACGTCGACGTCGGCCAGGCTCAGTCGGGCCGGAATGACGCCGTGCTGTTCGGCGATTCGCCGCATCGCGGCGATCATGGCCACCACGGCGGTCGCACCGGGCTCTCCGGGCGACAGGTGCCGATGAAGCCCGATCAGGTCGAGACGCTGGGACGCCACGACGTCCTCGGCCAATCCCTCGACGGGCCGGTCCGTCACCTCGATGAGCACTCGCTGCCGTCGAACCACGCTCGCCGCGAGGTCGGCGAGGTCCGTCGAGCTGTTCACCACGACGCGGCCCACGCCGGCATCGACCACGTCGCGGACCGGCGCCCCTGCGGGCCGGACTGGTGCATGATCACCCGGAGCGGGTCGATCCCGGTCGACAACGCCGTGTCCAGTTCGTCAGCGTCGCCGACGTCGACCGCGACACCGTGCCGGCGGATCCACACCCAAGGCGCGTCCAGCGACAGGACGTCGAACGGATAACTGACCGCGGCCCAGCGAAAAGCCTTGCGGTACTGGCAAGTGCGCTGCGACGCGTCGGCGGTCGCGTCGGCAACCGCGGCGCCGATGCGAACGCGGTCATGCCGCGGCACGTCCGATCACCTCGGTGCCCGCCGCGATCACGACCACAGGCCGCGGGAAGCGCAACGTGGCGCATGCGTCGTCGACGGACTCGTCCACCCGGGCGACCAGTTCGCAAAGCGGATGCCCGTCGTCGGTGGCGAAGAACGTGCCGCCGCCGATACCCAAGCAGGTGAGCAGAAGCCCACGCTGCCGGCGGATGTGCTCCATCTGCGCGACCATGTCGCCGACGGCGGCAGGGTAGCTGAGGAAGTCATCCTCGGCCGAGCCGACGTCACAATGGAGTCCGACCAGATTCAGCCGCCGTTCGTTCAGTACCCGCCCCACCGCGAAATCCGCCTGGTGAGAGTCGAATACGAATCCCGCCCTGCCGGTGACCGCATTGCGCGGCCGCATGCGCAGGAGCACATTCTGCTCCCGGGTGTCATGGGCTTCGCCGACAACGTCGATGTGTCCGAGCGTGCCCAGAACGACGCGACCAACACCGAACCCTGCGACGCGTTGCACCTCGGCGACGGTCAGCGTGTCGGTGTGCGCCGTGATCAATCTCGGGTGGATACCCGACGCGATCGCGCCGTACAGCTCCGTCATGCTCCGCACGTCGACCGCCAACCGATGCTCCCGCACCCAGTGTGCTGATTGCCTCGTCAGCAAGAATCGCGGCAGGCAGAGATACCTCCGCGGGAGATAACGACTTACGGCACGCGTTGAGTTGACGCATCACGGCATGCTCGACGTCGTGGTGGTCGTGGCGACGCGCCGAATCCTGCCGTCCCCGGACAATCGACCGAAAACTGGTGGACAGAGTCACCGGAACCTTCTTCGACAAGAGCCGCTGGCCTGCTGCCAATGGCGACTACTCCACGGTGTCGCGCAGTCACCGCGAAGTCAGCAATCCTTGCGATCTCTTGACGGTCCGCCACCCAACATTGACATTCTGGTTACGCATCCCCGTCCAGCATTGCCACCGCTGCGGCGTATCGAGCGGTGACGTCCGCTTGATCAGCCGGTTCGTGAACGGTTCGGATGTTCGCACGCTGGATCATGTCGGCCTGATCGCGCAGAATCCGGCGACGCTCGGGGTCTGGGGTTTGCTCGACGATCTTCGTCAGCGCTTCGAGCTGCCGGATCATGACTGCGGGCATCCCGTCAGCGGCCTGGCGAATCTTTTCGAATGCGCGCTCGACAAGTCGGTCGAAATGAGCCTGGTAGGCGATGACACGGATGAATCCGCTGTCGTCGCGGCGAACCGGCTCCGGGTGCCAGGTCTTCGAGATGCGGCACAGACAGTCGCCGAGCCAGTCGATGCATGTCATCGCGGTGAATGTGTCGTTGACCGCGGGCGAAAGCGCTCGCAGAGCGATCTCGACGAGCTGGTCGAAGCCGAACGAAATATCCTGGGTAAGAGTGCGATACGGTCCCGTGACATGTCCGCGTTGGAGATTGTGTTCGACGTACTCCGCGGCCCGGGCTGGCCAAACGCTCGCTAGAATCTGTCCACGCACCAGGAAATGTCCGGGGCGGTGCGGCAGATGGATTACCGCGTCGGCCGATGACGCGATCTTCAGCAACGTGTCGTGCCTGATGACTTGCAGGTATCCACTAGACGGGGTCCGTATCACTGCTCCAGACTCGGTGATTCGGGCGACCAACTCCGCCCTCGACGGGCCTCTCGCCCCGCCGACGCCGAACGAGGTCTCGTTGGCGCCCGCCGCGTCGATCTCACGAGCCAGGTCACTGGCAATGCCCGCAATCACCTGTGGCAGTTGGATCATCGACGCGATGTGGTTGAGAAAGTAGATGAGCACCGCCAGATCAGCCAGGGTCAGGATCAGCGCGAGTGTGACCGACAGATGGGGAACGAAGTCGCCGGTCGACCCGCTGCCGACGGACACCAAGGTGAGAATCGTGTAGAAGAACGTGGCCACGAAAGTGCCGAGCGTGAATTGCGTTCCGCGATCGCGGATGAAGTTGCGCAGCATCCGAGGCCCGAACTGCGTCGATGCCAGCGTCAGGGCCACGATCGTGATCGAAAACACGATGCCCACGACGGTAATGATTGCCGCGGCAACCGCAGTAAGAACCTGCCGGGCCGAGTCCGCCGTACCACTCAGTACCCACGACGGCAGGTGTAGTTCGCCGCGATAGGCGGTTCGGTCGAGTGCGTAGGTTCCGACGAACAGGACCAACACCGCAACAGCCTCGGCCGCGGGTATGACCCAGAGGTTGGTACGAATCGCCTCACGACGCCAATCTGCCTGCAGATAACCTTGATTCGGCATGCGATGTCAGCGCCAGTTCGATGTGACGAGGCGCCGAAGGTCCGCAAGCACGTACGTCTGAGCGCGGGCGCGCCGGCGACGGTTGCCCCGACAATCTTCGCGGTCATTCCAAGCCCCAGCCAAACGCTGCGCCATGTCTCGATCTAACACGTAACGCGGTAGGTCTCGGGCTGAGTGGACGTCAAGAAGGCGTAAATGCGACGCATCGAACATGCGTGCGGCGCGTCTGAACGTGCTGACCAGCAGCTGATTCAGACGGCGGGTGCGCAATCAATACGCTTGTGTGCCAAGTCTTGATGCAGCCTTGACGAGTGACTTTCGGCCGTTGACGCAAACATGGCGGCTGAACGAGAATCTGCCCAGCTCCTTCATTTGAATCGGAGCGCCGAGGAGAGACCGGGGGAAGTCCGTTAAGGCGTGGTGCTGCGGCGTAAAGAAACCGTCAACGACGGCCCAGATCGCTACTTGCGCGATCTAGCTTCGTGATGGTCCTCGACGCCGAGGGCCCGGCAGTGCTGCCCGGGCCATAGCGGCCGGACCTCGTCGATTTGTCGTGAACGGAGTGACATGGGTGTCGTCATATTCACCGTGCTGACGCTGGCGATCTTCGCCCTGCTCGGCCTGGTGCAGAAGTTGGTTGAGCGACTGTGAGTTACGAGAACATCGTGGGGCTGATCCTGTCGGTGCTATTGGCGCTATTCGTGTTCGCTGCGTTGTTGTTCCCGGAGAGGTTCTAGTGACTACGACATCGTCGGGGGTCGTGTTCCTCGTCTTGCTGGTCGTTGCCCTTGCGCTCGTGCACGTGCCGCTGGGCGACTACATGTACCGCGTGTACAGCTCGGGGAAGGACAACCGCGTCGAGCGGGTCATCTACCGACTGATCGGCGCCGACCCGAAGTCGGAGCAAACCTGGGGCGCCTACGCGCGCAGCGTGCTCGCATTCTCGGCGATCAGCGTTCTGGTGCTGTTCGTCTTGCAGCTGGTGCAGGGCAAGCTGCCGCTGCACCTGCACGATCCGGCCACCGCGATGACGCCGGCGTTGGCGTGGAACACCGCGGTCAGCTTCATCACCAACACCAACTGGCAGGCTTATTCGGGTGAGTCGACCCAGGGCCACCTGGTGCAGATGGCCGGGCTGGCGGTGCAGAACTTCGCCTCGG
The DNA here is from genome assembly GCA_963716465.1 of uncultured Actinomycetota bacterium. Lineage (GTDB taxonomy): Bacteria > Actinomycetota > Actinomycetes > Mycobacteriales > Mycobacteriaceae > Mycobacterium. The sequence continues at coordinate 86,212 of CAVQTS010000019.1, read as the reverse complement.
CTGCGGTGGGGATGGCGGTGGCGATCGCGCTGGTGCGCGGGCTGGCCCGCCGACACGCCTCCGAGCTCGGCAACTTCTGGGTCGACCTGGTGCGCGGCACCCTGCGGATCCTGCTGCCGATCTCGATCGTCGCCGCGATCGCGCTGGTCGCGGGCGGCGCGATCCAGAACTTCCACCTGCACGACCAGGTCGTCAACACCCTGGCCGGCGCACCGCAGACCATCACCGGCGGCCCGGTGGCCAGCCAGGAAGCCATCAAGATGCTGGGTACCAATGGCGGCGGGTTCTACAACGCCAACTCGGCGCACCCCTTCGAGAACCCCACCACCTGGACCAACTGGCTGCAGGTGTTCCTGCTGCTTGTGATCAGCTTCTCGCTGCCGCGCACCTTCGGTCGCATGGTCGAGAGCAAGAAGCAGGGCTACGCGATAGCCGCGGTCATGGCAAGCCTGGCCCTGATCAGCGTGACGTTGATGATGTGGTTCCAGTTGCAGCACCACGGCACGGTGCCCACTGCGATCGGTTCGTCATTCGAGGGTGTCGAGCAGCGCTTCGGGGTCGCGAACTCGGCAGTGTTCGCCGACGCCACGACGCTGACCTCCACCGGTGCGGTCGACTCGTTCCATGACTCTTACACCAGCCTGGGCGGCATGATGACGATGTTCAACATGCAGCTCGGCGAGGTCGCCCCGGGGGGCACCGGTTCGGGCCTGTACGGCATGCTGATTTTGGCCATCATCACGGTGTTCGTCGCAGGCCTGATGGTCGGCCGCACGCCCGAGTACCTCGGTAAGAAGATCAACCCTCGCGAAATAAAGCTGGCGGCAGCCTATTTCCTGACCACTCCGTTGATCGTGCTGCTCGGCACCGCGGTGGCGATGGCGATGCCGGGGCAGCGGGCCGCGATGCTCAACACCGGCCCGCATGGCCTGTCGGAGGTTCTGTACGCGTTCACCTCGGCGGCGAACAATAATGGTTCGGCATTTGCGGGTATCTCGGTCAATACCGTGTGGTGGAACACCGCCCTCGGTTTGACGATGGCATTCGGCAGGTTCCTGCCGATGATCCTGGTGCTCGCCCTGGCCGGTTCGCTGGCCAGACAGGGGCACACGCCGGCGTCGATTGGCACCCTGCCCACCCATCGTCCCCAGTTCGTCGGAATGGTCGCCGGAGTGACGCTCATCCTGGTGGCCCTCACGTTCCTGCCCATGCTCGCACTCGGGCCCCTTGCCGAAGGAATTCACTAGCCATGGCTGCTACCACAATTGAACCCACTGCGGACATGCGGCAGACGTCCAGTTCCAAAAAGCAGGTCCAAGGTGGGTTGATGGACCCCCGCATGCTGTGGAAGGCCTTGCCCGACGCTCTGCGCAAGCTCGATCCGCGCACGCTGTGGCGCAACCCGGTCATGTTCATCGTCGAGGTCGGCGCGGTGTGGAGCACGATCCTGGCTTGCATCAGCCCAAGCTGGTTCGCCTGGCTGATCGTGTTCTGGCTGTGGCTGACGGTGGTGTTCGCCAACCTCGCCGAAGCCGTTGCCGAAGGCCGCGGCAAGGCACAGGCCGACAGCCTGCGCAAAGCCAAGGCTGACACCATGGCCCGGCGCCTGACCGGGTGGGAACCGGGCAAACCGGGTAAGGAGGAAGAGGTCGCGGCGCCACTGCTGTCCCAGGGGGACGTGGTCGTCGTCGAAGCCGGCCAGGTCATTCCCGGTGACGGCGATGTCATCGAAGGCATTGCCTCCGTTGACGAATCGGCGATCACCGGCGAGTCAGCCCCGGTCATCCGGGAGTCCGGCGGTGACCGCTCAGCGGTCACCGGCGGCACCACGGTCCTCTCGGACCGCATCGTCGTCAAGATCACCCAGAAGCCCGGTGAGAGCTTCATCGACCGGATGATCGCCCTCGTCGAGGGTGCCAACCGGCAGAAGACGCCGAACGAGATCGCGCTGAACATCCTGCTCGCGGCGTTGACGGTCATCTTCATCTTCGCCGTCGCCACCCTGCAGCCCCTGGCCATTTTCTCGAAGGCCAACAACCCGGGGGTGCCCGACACCCTCGCTCTCACCGGTAACGGCGTCAGCGGAATCGTCATGGTCTCGCTGCTGGTCTGCCTGATCCCCACCACGATCGGTGCGCTGCTGTCCGCGATCGGCATCGCCGGCATGGACCGACTCGTCCAGCGCAACGTGCTGGCGATGTCGGGCCGCGCGGTCGAAGCCGCCGGCGACGTGAACACCCTGCTGCTGGACAAGACTGGGACGATCACGCTGGGCAACCGGCAGGCATCGGACTTCGTTCCGTTGCCCGGGGTTTCATCCGATCAGCTCGCCGACGCCGCGCAGCTGTCGAGCCTCTCCGACGAGACGCCGGAAGGCCGCTCGATCGTCGTGTTCGCCAAGCAGAACTTCGGCCTGCGGGCCCGTACACACGGTGAACTGATCAACGCCCAGTGGGTGGAGTTCTCCGCTACCACGCGAATGTCCGGTGTCGACCTGGAGAACGGTCACCTGCTGCGAAAGGGCGCGGCCAGTTCCGTCGCGCAGTGGGTGCGCGACCAGGGCGGAGTCGTACCTGACGAGCTGGGCACCCTGGTCGACGGCATCTCCGCCGGCGGTGGCACGCCGCTGGTCGTCGGCCAGGTACTGGACGGCAAAGCCGAGGTGCTCGGCGTCATCCACCTCAAGGACGTCGTCAAGCAGGGCATGCGGGAACGCTTCGACGAGATGCGCAAGATGGGCATCCGCACGGTGATGATCACCGGCGACAACCCGTTGACCGCCAAGGCGATTGCCGACGAGGCCGGTGTGGACGACTTCCTCGCCGAGGCCACCCCCGAGGACAAGCTCGCGCTGATCAAGAGTGAGCAGGAGGGCGGCAAGCTGGTCGCGATGACCGGCGACGGCACCAACGACGCGCCCGCGCTCGCCCAAGCCGACGTGGGTGTGGCGATGAACACCGGAACCTCGGCGGCCAAAGAGGCCGGCAACATGGTCGACCTGGACTCCGACCCGACAAAGCTCATCGAGATCGTCGAGATCGGCAAGCAGCTGTTGATCACCCGCGGTGCGCTCACCACGTTCTCGATCGCCAACGACATCGCCAAGTACTTCGCGATCATTCCCGCGATGTTCGTCGCGTTGTTCCCAGGCCTGGATCTACTCAACATCATGAGGCTGCACAGCCCGCAGTCGGCGATCCTGTCGGCGGTCATCTTCAACGCGATCATCATCATCGCGCTGATCCCGCTGTCGCTGCGAGGTGTTCGTTATACCCCCAGCAGTGCGTCGAAACTGTTGAGCCGCAACCTCTACGTCTACGGTCTCGGCGGAATCATCGCCCCGTTCATCGGGATCAAGCTCATCGACCTCGTCATCCAATTCTTGCCAGGGATGTGACATGAAGTTCTCCAACATCATTCGCCTGCACTGGGCCGCGCTGCGCGCGCTGCTCGTGCTCACCGTCATCGTCGGCATCGGCTATCCGCTGTTCATCTGGCTGGTGGCCCAGATACCGGGCCTGAAGGACAAGGCCGACGGCTCCATCGTGGACGTCGGCGGAAAGCCGGTGGCCAGCAGACTGATCGGCCAGCTGTTCACCGACTCCAAGGGCAACGCGCTGCCGCAGTACTTCCAGAGCCGCCCATCGGCGGCCGGCACCGGCTACGACCCGCTGAACACCGGGGCGTCGAACCTCGGCCCGGAGAGCATCATCGACATCCCCGGCGACCCGTCGAAGTCCGCTGACAGCAACGGCTACGTGGCCAGCCTCCTGAGCCTGGTGTGCTCGCGCAGCAAGGCCGCCGGCGACCTCGAGGGTGTCGACGGCGCACGGCCGTTCTGCACGGGAGACGGTGTGGGCGCGGTGCTCTCCGTGATCGGCCCCCGCGACGCTCGCGGCAACGTCGTCAGCCCGACGCAGGTGGTCAGCGTCAACGAACCGTGCAACACCACCAAGCAGCCCTTCCTGGCGACCTATGAAGGGGTGCGGGTCGAGTGCGCCAAGTTCGGCGAGGACTACTCGGCCGGCCAGATCGTGCCCATCCGCGGTGCGGCCTCGGCCACCCCCGCGGTGCCCGCCGACGCCGTCACCGCCAGCGGTAGCGGGCTCGATCCGGACATCTCGCCCGCCTACGCCGACCTGCAGGTCGCCCGGGTCGCGAAGACGCGAGGCGTCAGCGCCGAGGTCATCCGGCAGGTCGTCGCCGCCCACACCGACGGCCGAGACCTCGGCTTCCTCGGCGAACCGCGGGTCAACGTCGTCGAACTCAATCTTGCGCTCGACCAGAAGTACCCGATCAAAAGCTGATGCGCGTGCATGATGAGAGCGTGGATACCGTCCACCCGCCACGCGTGACGTCCGGCGGCGAACCACCACCGGACACATCGTCGGAGAGCGACGAGCAGCCCGCCCCGCCCGGCCCCAAGCCGAAGCGGGGCGAGTTGCGCATCTACCTGGGTGCCGCTCCCGGTGTGGGCAAGACCTTCGCAATGCTCGGGGAGGCCCACCGGCGGTTGGAACGAGGCACCGACCTGGTGGCCGCGGTAGTCGAAACCCACGGCCGCGCCAAGACCGCCGAACTGCTGGACGGCATCGAGATCATCCCGCCGCGCTACATCGAATACCGCGGCGGTCGCTTCCCCGAACTCGACGTCCCGGCGGTTCTCGTCCGCCGGCCGCAGGTCGTCCTCATCGACGAGTTGGCGCACACAAACACCCCGGGCAGCAAGAACCCGAAACGCTGGATGGACGTCGAGGAACTGCTCGAGGCCGGCGTCAGCGTGATCTCCACCGTCAACGTCCAGCACCTGGAAAGCCTGAACGACGTCGTCGCGCAGATCACCGGAATCGAGCAGCAGGAGACGGTGCCCGACGAGATCGTGCGACAGGCATCCCAGATCGAACTGGTCGATATCACACCGGAAGCGTTGCGGCGCAGGCTTTCCCACGGCAACGTCTACGCACCGGAGAAGGTCGACGCGGCGCTGTCGAACTACTTCCGCCGAGGCAACCTGACCGCGCTACGCGAGCTGGCGCTGCTGTGGCTGGCCGATCAGGTCGACGCCGCATTGGCGAAATACCGTGCGGACAACAAGATCACGGCCACCTGGGAGGCCCGCGAGCGTGTGGTCGTCGCGGTCACCGGTGGGCCCGAGTCGGAGACCCTGGTACGCCGGGCTTCCCGGATCGCGTCGAAGTCAAGCGCGGAGCTGATGATCGTGCACGTGGTCCGCGGGGACGGACTGTCCGGGGTATCGGCGCCGCAGATGGGCAAGGTGCGGGAGCTGGCCACCAGCTTGGGGGCCACCGTCCACACCGTCGTCGGTGACGACGTGCCCAAGGCTCTGCTCGACTTCGCCCGGGAGATGAACGCCACCCAGCTGGTCATCGGCACGTCGCGCCGCAAGCGATGGGCGCGGATCTTCGATGAGGGGATCGGCGCTGCGATCGTGCAGGACTCCGGCAAGATCGACGTGCACATGGTCACCCATGAGGAGGCTGAGCGCGGCTTCTCGGTGCGCTCGGCGTCGCCGCGCGAACGGCGGGTGCTGTCCTGGGTCGCCGCGGTCGTCGTCCCGTCGGTGATCTGCGCGATCACCGCACTGTTCCTCGACAAGTTCCTCAAGATCCCCGGCGAGACCGCCATCTTCTTCGTCGGCGTGCTCATCGTCGCGCTGCTGGGCGGTGTCGCGCCTGCTGCGCTGTCGGCGGTTCTGTCCGGCCTGCTCCTGAACTACTTCCTGACCGAGCCGCGCTACACGTTCACCATCGCCGAGCCCGACTCGGCGATCACCGAGGTGGTTCTGCTATTGATGGCGGTCGCGGTGGCGGTTCTGGTGGACCGGGCCAGTAGCCGGGAGCGCGAGGCCAGGCACGCGTCCGCCGAAGCTGAGCTGTTGACGCTGTTCTCGGGGGCGGTGCTGCGCGGCGCCGACCTGGACACGCTGCTGGAGCGGGTGCGGGAGACGTACTCGCAGCGCGCTGTGAGTGTGCTGCGGGTAACGGGTGACGACGAGCAGATCGTCGCCTGTGTGGGCAACGATCCCTGTGTGACAGTCGATTCCGCCGACACCGCCATCGAGGTGGGTGACGACGAGTTCTGGATGCTGATGGCCGGTCGCAAGCTGCCGGCCCGCGACCGTCGGGTGCTCACCGCAGTGGCAAAGCAGGCGGCGGGTCTTGTGCGTCAACGTGAGCTCGCCGAGGAGGCCGGCAAAGCCGAGGCCATCGAGAAGGCCGACGAACTGCGCCGCTCGCTGCTCTCCGCGGTCAGCCACGACCTGCGCACGCCCCTGGCGGCCGCGAAAGCCGCTGTGTCGAGCCTGCGTTCGGACGACATCGGCTTCTCCGAGGAGGACACCGCCGAGCTGCTGGCCACCGTCGAGGAGTCGGTCGACCAGCTGACCGCGCTGGTGGACAACCTGCTGGACTCGTCGCGACTGGCCGCCGGGGTGGTGCGCCCCGAACTCAAGCGGGTGTACCTCGAAGAGGTGGTGCAGCGCGCACTGCTCAGTATCGGCCGGGGCTCAACGGGATTCGGCCGCACCGGGCTTGACCGGATCAAGGTCGACGTCGGGGACGCGGTGGCGATGGCCGACGCGGGCCTGCTCGAACGGGTAGTGGCCAACCTCGTCGACAACGCCCTGCGCTACGCACCGCAGAGCATCGTGCGGGTCAACGCCGGACGGGTCGGGGACCGCATGCTCATCAACGTCGTCGACGAAGGCCCCGGGGTACCGCGCGGCGCGGAGGACCAGATGTTCGAGGCCTTCCAGCGACTCGGCGACCGGCACAACAAATACGGTGTCGGCCTTGGCCTTTCGGTGGCCAAAGGATTCGTCGAGGCGATGGGTGGGACCATCTCTGCCACCGACACCCCCGGTGGTGGCCTGACCGTTATCGTCGACCTCGCCGCTCCGCCGGGGGGACGGTTGTGAGTAAAACCAAGGTGTTGGTGATCGACGACGAGCCGCAGATCCTGCGGGCGTTGCGGATCAACCTGAGCGTGCGCGGCTACGAGGTGATCACTGCGGCCACCGGTGCAGCCGCATTGAAGGCCGCCGCCGAACAGCGCCCCGACGTGATCGTGCTCGACCTCGGCCTGCCCGACATGGACGGCATCGAGGTGCTCGCGGGCCTGCGCGGGTGGTTGGGCGCACCGGTCATCGTGCTGTCGGCGCGCACCGATTCGATGGAGAAGGTCGAGGCCCTGGACGCCGGCGCCGACGACTACGTGACCAAGCCGTTCGGGATGGACGAGTTCCTGGCCCGCCTGCGTGCGGCGGTGCGCCGTGGTGCGGCGGCCTCGGAGATCGACGAGCCGGTGGTCGAAACCGATTCGTTCGCAGTCGATCTGGCGGCAAAGAAGGTGACCAAGAACGGTGCGGAGGTGCACCTGACTCCCACCGAATGGGGCATGCTCGAGATGCTCGTGCGCAACCGCGGCAAGCTCGTCGGGCGTGAGGAGCTGCTCAAGGAGGTGTGGGGTCCGGCCTACGCCAAGGAGACGCACTATCTGCGGGTGTATCTCGCCCAGCTGCGACGCAAGCTGGAGGACGACCCGTCGCATCCGCGGCATCTGCTCACCGAAGCCGGAATGGGCTACCGCTTCGAGGCATGAGGCTCAGCGCCCGTCGCCGAGTGTGGACTTGAGCCACGGTTGCCGGCCCAGAACCGTGCGGGTAATCCACGTTCGCGGGAGACGAGGGGCGGGCTCTGAAGACGAGCCCATTTCGCCTGACATATCCGTCAACAGCGAACTATCGTTGGCGCAGTGCCCGCGACGCGGGCCGCGAAGGAGATGATCTGTATGCAGGTTTCCGAGACCAAGCACACCGGTGGCTGCAGCTGTCGCTGTAATGCCTGCGACGGTGGCCATCACTGCCACAACATCGGCAGCGGCTGCCGCGTCAAGCTGTAACTCTCGACTACCGCGATCGGGGCGCCGGGCGTCTGACGGCGCCCTACTGGTCGTACAGCGAAGTCCACACCGAGAACCGGGAGAGCAATCCGACGACGGCCCGGCCGCGTTCGGTGTGCTGATAGCGCTCGCCCGCCAGTGCAGAGCCGTCCCGGCTCCCCGGCGTGTCACCGGTGACCAAACCACCGATCATCAATTCCCGTAGGACCTTCCTCACGCCCCGCCGACCACCACCGAGTGCGGCCCTCATCTGCACCACGGTCATGGGCCCCGCCGCGAGCACGTCGAGCAGGTCGACCAGACGGGGCCTGCTGACGAGGTCGCGCAGGTATTCGAGATGGCCCCAACTGTCCACACCGGCGTCCGACATAACGCGGGAAGATAGGCAAAATCACCCGCGCGGCACAGTGGGCTTTACGGAATCCACACGCGCGGGGCACTAATCTTTACGAAATCCATACGGTCGGCGACCCACTGGGGAGGTGGGCCGAACTAGGCTCGCTAGTCGTGTCTTCACCCACGTCACTAATGAAACGCCTTGTCGTCGGGCGACCGTTCCGTAGTGACAGCCTTGGCCATACGCTCCTTTCAAAGCGCATTGCGCTACCCGTGTTCGCCAGTGACCCGCTGTCCTCGGTCGCCTACGCCACACAGGAAATCCTGCTCATCCTCACCTTGGGCGGACTGGCATACATGCATCTGACGCCGTACATCGCCGCCGGCGTCGTGGTCTTGCTGGCCGTGGTGGTGCTGTCCTACCGGCAGGTGGTTCGGGCATACCCGAGCGGTGGCGGCTCCTATGAAGTGGTGGCCAAGAACCTCGGGCCGCTGGCGGGACTGGTGGTCGCCGCCGCACTGCTGGTCGACTACGTGATGACGGTCGCGGTGTCGGTAGCCGCCGGTGTCGACAACATCATCTCGGCAGTCCCCAGTCTCAACGCCTACCGGGTGGTGATCAACATCGCCTTCATTCTGGTGCTGACCGCAATGAACCTGCGCGGCGTGCGGGAGTCCGGCCGGGCCTTCGCCATTCCCACCTACGCCTTCGTCGTCGGCGTCTACGTGATGGTCGGGCTCGGCCTGCTGCGTGCGCTGATGGGGCACCCACCGGTCGCCGAGAGCGCCGGCTACGGCGTCCGGGCCGAGCAGGTCGGCCTCACCACAGTCGCGCTGATCTTGCTCGTGCTGCGGGCATTCTCCTCCGGTTGCACCGCTCTGACCGGTGTCGAGGCCATTTCAAACGGCGTTCCCGCCTTCCGTAAACCCAAGGCGCTCAACGCAGCACGCACCATGACGGCAATGGGCATCCTGGCCACCACGATGTTCGCCGGCGTGACCGCGCTGGCCTTGATCGCCAAGACTCGCGTCGTGGAGAACACCTGCGACCTGGTCGGCTTCCAGGGCGACTGCGAAACCGAACCACAACGGACCGTCATCGCCCAACTGGCGTCTGCCGTGTTCGGCAACAACAGCATCCTGTTCTTCTACATCCAGGCGGCCACCGCGCTGATCCTGATCCTGGCCGCCAACACCGCATACAACGGTTTTCCGCTGCTGGCATCGATTCTCGCCCAGGACCGCTATCTGCCCAGGCAACTGCAAAACCGCGGTGACCGCCTGGCCTACTCGAATGGCATCGTTCTGCTCGCGATTGTCGCCGGCGGGCTGATCTATGCCTTCGATGGGTCGGTGACGCGGCTGATCCAGCTCTACATCATGGGGGTGTTCACCTCGTTCACCTTGTGCCAGGCCGGCATGGTCCGGCACTGGAATGCCGAGATGCGACATGCGGTCACCCCGGCCGAGCGACGAAAGATCAACAGCGGCAGGGCCGTCAACGCGTTCGGGGCGGTCCTGACCGGCCTTGTCCTGGTCGTCGTCATGATCACCAAGTTCACCCACGGCGCCTACCTAGTGGTCATCGCCATTCCAGTGCTGTGCGTGGTGATGCAGACCATCCACCACCACTACGCCTCGGTGCGCGACGAACTGCGGATCGCAGCCGATGACGAAGAGACCCTCCCGAGCCGGGTACACGCCATCGTTCTGGTGTCGGGATGGAACAAGGCCACTCAGCGTGCGGTCCTGTTCGCCCGGGCCAGCAGACCGCATACCTTGACCGCGCTCACGGTGAACATCAACGACGCCGACACCCGCGAACTGCACCGCCAGTGGGAAAGCCTGGACATCGACGTACCACTGAAGGTCGTGGAGTCGCCCTACCGCGAGATAACCCGACCGGTGCTGCAGTATCTGAAGCGGGTACGTCAGGGCCCCCGCGACGTGGTCTGCGTCTACATTCCGGAGACCGTCGTCGGTCGATGGTGGCAGAACGTGCTGCACAACCAAAGTTCGCTGAGGCTCAAAACGCGTTTACTGTTCGAGCCGGATGTGATGGTGACGAGCGTGCCCTACCAGCTGCACAGCGCAGCAAGCCGAAACCTCGCCGGAGTCGAGAATCGCCCCGGCGACGTGCGCAGCGGCGTCGACCGATCGGTGCGCCACCAAAGTGGCCTCGACTGATTGGTGGCCTTAATTCACGGGTATGTGAAAAGCCCATGAAAACCGGCAATTCCGGCAGGCTCCGACAGCGGGTTCGCCTGCTGGCCGTGCAGGGAGCAGCGGTGCTGGTCGCCGCCGCGTTCCTGGCCGTCGGGATCGCCGGGTTCACCCCCGGATTGACCACCCACCTGGATCGGTTGCAGTGGCTGGGGCATCACTCCGAGTCTCAGCTGTTCGGTGTCTTCGAGGTCTCGGTCGTGCACAACCTTCTGCACCTGGCGTTCGGAGTCGCAGGCCTGCTGCTCGCGGGCACCTACGCCCGCGCCCGCGCCTACCTGGTCGGCGGGGGCCTGGTCTTCCTCGGCCTGTGGCTCTACGGTCTGCTGGCCGACCTGTCCGGCCCGCGAAACATCCTGCCGCTCAACAACGCCGACAACTGGCTGCACTTCTCCATCGGCGTGGTGATGATCCTGCTGGGCCTCACCCTGGCCGGCGCCCGAGTGCCGACCGGGGCCGGCGGCGAGCCGCTGATCGACCAGGAGTAGCGCCTCAGGCCAGCGAGAGCGCGATACCGTCGAGGATGTCGTGCTCGCTGACCACGAGCTCGTTGATCCCGGCTTGCCGCCCCAGCGCATCGGCCAGTTCCTGGACGACGATCGACCCGCCGCCGATCACGTCGACCCGCCCCTCGTGCATCGGTCCCAGGGCCGCGCGCTGCTTGCGCGTCATGCCGATCAGCTGCTCGCACACCGGTAGGAGCCGGCCGAAGGACACCCGGGAGAGATGGATCGCATCCGAGTCGTAGGTGGTCATGTTCTGCGCCAGCGCGGCGAGGGTGGTGAACGTTCCGGCCACGCCCACCCACGTCTTGGCGCGGTCGACAGGAACCACCCGCAGCGCCTCGCCGAGACGCTCGCGGACCACCTCGCGGGCGGCGGCCACCTCGCCGGCGGTCGGCGGATCCGAGTGCAGGCACCGCTCCGTCAACCGGACACACCCGATGTCCGCCGAGTAGCTGGCCTGCACCCCGCCCGCACCATCGCCGAGCACCACCTCGGTGGACCCGCCACCGAGGTCGACCACCACGAAAGGTCCTGTCGCGGAGTCCAACTCGCCCACCGCGCCGTTGAAGGACAGCTCGGCCTCCTCGGTGCCGGTGATCACCTCGGCGACCGCGCCGGGAACCACCGGCCCCAGCACGTCGGCCGTCATGTCGAAGAACACGTCGCGGTTGGCGGCGTCGCGGGTCGCCGAGGTCGCCACCATCCGCACCTTCGCCACGTCGAAACGGTCCAACAGGGCGGCGTAGTCGATGAGCGCGGCGCGGGTGCGCGCCAGGGCGTCAGGCGCGAATTGTCCTGTGGCGTCGACACCTTGGCCCAGCCGCACGATGCGCATCTCACGGTGGATGTCGCGCAGCCGGCCCTGGTCCAGATCGGCGATCAGCAGGCGGATGGAGTTGGTTCCGCAGTCGATGGCCGCCACCCGGTTCACGTCCACTCCTCCTTGGCCAGAAGGCCCGTCATTTCCGGTTCGCCCGCCAGCACTGCGAGAGCCTCGTCGCCGAACGGATTCACACCGCGGCCCTTGGCCAGCGAGTGCGCGATCAGCACGTGCAGACACTTGACCCGATCCGGCATGCCACCGCCGGAGAACGCCGTCCCCAACGACTCGATCGCGTCGCGCTCGGCCAGGTAGGACTCGTGGGCGCGCCGGTAAGCCGCGGCCACCGCGGGATCGGTGTGCAGCCGTTCGGTCATGTCCCGCATCAACCCGTCGGACTCCAGCCGGCTCGCCGCAGCCGTCAGCGCCGGGTGCGTCAGGTAGTACAGCGTGGGGAACGGGGTGCCGTCGGCCAGTCTCGGCGCCGTTTTCACCACTGCCGGTTCACCATTCGGGCAGCGATAGGCGATCTCCAGCACGCCGCGCGGCTCGCGCCCCAGCTGCCGCGCCACCGCATCGAGATCCGCGGGATCAACCACCAGATGGCACCGGGGCCGGCTCCGGCGGGGGCGGCAACGCAGCGGTGGGCGGCGGCGTTGGAGTGGCCGGCGGGCCATGCGGCGCGTCGGCGATGGTATGCCACAGCGACGTGTACCAGGGGTCGCTGTTCCGAACGGCCTCGGCTTGCGGACTCGCCCCCGGCGGCGGGGCCGCTCCCGGCGGCAGCTGCACCTGATAGGGGATGTCACCGGGCATCACGAACCCGAGCCGCTCGCGGGCCTGGGAGGCGATGTACACCGGGTCGGCGAGTTTGGCCTTCTGCGACTCGAGTTCGGCGATCTGCTGCCGCAGCGACGCCTCGCTGGCGGCAAGCTGCTTCATCTCGGTGCGCTGGGCGAAGTAGGTGCGCACCGGCCCGGCGATGGTCAGGGTCAGCACGCACACCACCGCAGCCAGGATGGCCGCCCGGCGTGCGGTGAACCCGAGCCGCTGCTCGCTGCGCTGCTCGACCGATGCGGCGATGGCCCGCCGGATCGGCTCGGTGACGCTGTGCACGACCGGTTCGGCCTGCGGGCGCGCGTCACGTTTGGCCGCGGGCGACGTGCGCGAGCGGGCACGACCCGACGGCCCCGGCCGGGGGGCCGGTGCGCGTCGCTTGGGATCGGGCCGCTTGCTTTCCGCCACAATGCCTTTCGGGGCCTTTCGGGGCTGACTTCCGGTCTTACTCGGGCCCGCCGAACCGCGGGAACGCGAGGTCGCCGGCATAGCGGGCCGCGTCACCGAGCGCCTCCTCGATGCGCAGCAGCTGGTTGTACTTGGCCACGCGCTCGCTTCGGGCCGGCGCGCCGGTCTTGATCTGGCCGCTGCCGACCGCGACGGCCAGGTCGGCGATCGTGGTGTCCTCGGTCTCGCCGCTGCGGTGGCTGATCATCGTGCGGTATCCGCTGTTGTGGGCCAGCGCGACGGCGTCAAGCGTCTCGGTGAGCGTGCCGATCTGGTTGACCTTCACCAGCAGCGCATTGGCGGCCCCGCGCTCGATGCCCTCCTCGAGCCGTTCGGGATTGGTGACGAACAAGTCGTCGCCGACGATCTGCACCCGGTCGCCGATCGCGGTGGTCAGTGCGATCCAGCCGTCCCAGTCATTCTCATAGAGCGGATCCTCGATGGACACCAGCGGGTAGGAGTCGAGCAGGCCCGTGTAGAACTGGATCATCTCGGCAGAGTCGCGAGTCTGCTTCTCGAACACGTAGCCCGTCCCGGCGGTGTAGAACTCGTTCGCCGCGGCATCGAGTGCCAGCCCCACGTCGGTGCCGAGCTTGAAGCCGGCGGCTTCGATCGCCGAGCTGATCAGATCCAGCGCGGCCTTGGTGCCCGCCACATCCGGGGCGAAACCGCCCTCGTCACCCAGCCCGGTGGACAGGCCCTGCTTCTTGAGCACCGCCTTGAGCGCGTGATAGACCTCCGCACCCCAGCGCAGCGCCTCCTTGAAGCTCGGCGCGCCGATGGGGGCGACCATGAACTCCTGAATGTCGACCCCCGTGTCGGCATGCGCGCCGCCGTTGAGGATGTTCATCATCGGCACCGGCAGGATGTGGGCATTGGGTCCGCCGAGGTAGCGGAACAGTGGCAGGCCCGCGCTGTCCGCCGCGGCCTTGGCCACGGCGAGGGAAACGCCCAGGATCGCGTTGGCGCCCAGCCGCGACTTGTCCGGGGTGCCGTCCAGGTCCAGCAACGCCTGGTCCACCAGCCGCTGGTCGTCGGCGTTGAGTCCGATGACGGCCGGCGCGATCTCGTCGAGCACGGCCTCGACGGCCTTCTCAACGCCCTTGCCGCCGTAGCGGGCGGCGCCGTCGCGCAGCTCGACCGCCTCGTGTTCACCGGTGGACGCGCCCGACGGGACGGCGGCGCGGGCGAACGTGCCGTCGATCAGGGCCACCTCGACTTCGACGGTCGGATTGCCGCGGGAGTCGAGGATCTCGCGGGCCGCGACCTGCTCGATGATGGGCACTGGCTTCTCCTTGCGTCGTGGTGAGCGACGAACGTCCTCGTCCGGCCTTGGGCTGGTCGCCCGCTGACCGCTCATAGCCTAGATGGTCAACGGTGCTCCAGCGGCGTTAGAGCGGGTGTCCCTGCGCGTAGGCCGTCGCCCAGTCCCGCACCGTGCGGGCGTACTGGTCGGAGTGGTTGTAGGCGTGCAGCGCGTTCATCCAGCCGCGCGGGGTGTCCAGGTCTTTGCCCCGGAAGCACAGATAGCCCGCGGCCGAGAGCGCCGCGTCGTCGAAGTTGTCCGGGCTGATCACCCCGTCGTTGTTGGCGTCGACGCCGTAGAGCCGCCAGGTCTCCGGGATGAACTGCATCGGCCCCATCGCCCTGGCGTAGACCGGGTCGCCGTCCATCGACTCCTCGCTGTCGACGATCTCGAGGTTGCCGTCGGTCCCGTCGAGGCGCACACCGCGGATCGGGGGGCTCACGTCACCGTTGGGCGCGATCGTCGCCCCGCGGTAGGTGCCGTGGTGGCTCTCGACCATCCCGATACCGGCCAGTGTCGTCCAGGCCAGGTGGCAGCCCGGGTTCTCCACCTCGGCCACCCGAGCGGCGTAGGCGTAGGCCTCCAACGCCTGCACGGGGATGCCGAGCGCCGGGGCGCGTTCGGCCGCCCACTGGTGCAACTGGTCGGCGGGCCTGCCCTTGGCGTGGGTGTCGATCGCGGGTACCGGATCGCCGGCGGGTGGCGGCACGCCTTCCGGGATCGGGGTGCCCAGCTGCCATGAGCAGCTGGATGCAAGCAGCAGCGCCGCCGCCGCGACCACGGCGCCGGTCCGCACCCAACGCGAAGACGACACACCAACCCCTCGAACCGACTCTTGGTCTCTACATCGTCCCACGGGACGGGCGTCGTTAGCCCCTAGCAAATCCGCAAACGGAGGTGGTAACGTCATTACCATTCATCTGTTAAGGTGAGCCAAACCTTGGTTTGGTAAACCTAACCAACTGATCCGGCGTGGGCGCTCAGATACGAGAGGAGACGGACCTGGACGGCATTTTCGTCGGCACGTTCCTGATCGGTCTGCGCGAGGGCCTGGAAGCCTCGATCATCGTCGGCATCATCGGGGCGTTCCTGAGGCGTAACGGCAAATCCATCCGCCCGATGGCGACGGGTGTCGGCGCAGCCGTGGTGTTGAGCGTTGCGGTCGGGATCGGACTCGACCTGGTGTCAACCTCGCTGCCGCAACGGCAGCAAGAGATGCTGGAGACGGTCATCGGGGTTGTCGCCGTCGTGTTCGTCACGACCATGATCATCTGGATGAACCGCAACTCGTCTCATCTCAAGGGCGAACTGGAACACGAAGCGGCGCAAGCGGTCAGGACCGGCAGCTCACTGGCACTGGCCACCATGGCGTTCCTCGCAGTCCTCAAAGAAGGGTTCGAGACCGCGGTCTTTCTACTGGCTGCCGCCCAGTCCACCCATGGCAGTCGATGGGCCGCGCTATTCGGCGGAGTGGCCGGCATCGCGGTGGCGGTTCTGATCGGCGTCGGGATCTATTTCGGCGGCCTCAGGCTGAACCTCGGCCGGTTCTTCCGGATCACCGGTGTGGTCCTGGTGTTCATCGCGGCGGGTCTGGTGATGACGACGCTGCGCACCGCCCACGAAGCCGGCTGGGTCAACATCGGCCAGCAGCAGGTGTTCGACTTCTCGTCCTGGATGCCCGCGCGGTCGCTGCTCGGCGCGCTGATCACCGGCATGTTCGGAATCCAGCCCGATCCGCGACTGATCGAGGTGCTCGGCTGGCTGCTTTATGCCGCCCCGGTCCTGGTGGTTTTCCTCTGGCCGGCCGGACTGGCCGCATCGCCGCGCAAGCGGCGCACCGTGCTGGCCGGCGCGACGCTGGGCCTGGCTGCCGCTGCGGCCGCACTTGCTCTGCTGGTGCCCGCGGCAGGATCGCCACCGCCGGGACCAACGCGCACGGTCGCCCAATCCGACGGCGGCACGGCGACGGTGACGCTGCAGGGCGACGAAGGGGCACGGACGCTGACGGTGAACGGCGGTGCACCCGTGCGACTCGACCCAGCCGGGATCCAGAACGTCAACGGCGTGCAAGCGCGGTTGTGGCAGGCGACGGTCCCGAGCGATCCGGGGATCAGTGCGCCGTCGGTGACGCTGGCGCAGCTGCTGACCCTGACCGGTGGCCGGCTACCAGTCGGCTTGGGCAGCACCCGCACCCCGGGCCCGTTCGACGCCGCCTGGAGTGCGAGCACGTCGTACTCGATAGCTGCGCACGGCGACTCCCTGGTCAGCGCCAAGCGTCAGACCAACCGGATCGCGGTCCTGGCCGGGGGCGGGCTCAAGTCGCCCAAGACCGTGAGCGTCGGCGGTCTCGGTACCGACTGGGCCACGGCGGCTGCCGGCGACAAAGCCGCAGCCGCAGCGATCAGTCGCCTCGCCGTAGACCGCGCCGAACGCGCCCTGTGGCGCGTTTGGCTGCCGATTCTGTTGTCCGTCGCGGCGGCAACGACGGCATTTTTCGCGTGGCGCGCGGGCAGCGGCCACCCAACGAATGAAGAAAGGCAAGCAACCGATGACCAGACCGACCCGGCCAACGGCCTCACCGTCGCCTAGCCGGACCCGAGGGCTGCTGTTGTGCGCTCCGGTACTCGTCGCGTTGACCGTTTCGGCGCTCAGTTCCTGCAGTACTCACAAGGACTCCTCGAGCTCAGGCAGTTCGCCTGCCGGCGGGGGCGGCGTCAACGCGGTGACCGTCACGCTGGCCAACGAGTCCGGTAAGGACACATGCACCCTCGACCCGGCCAGCGTGCCGGCAGGCCCGGTGACGTTCAAGGTGACCAACTCGAACGCGCCGGGACTCACCGAGATGGAGCTGCTGAAAGATCAGCGCATCGTCGGCGAGAAGGAGAATCTGGCACCCGGGCTGGATCCGGTCTCGTTCACCGCGACCCTCGACGGCGGCCCCTATAAGATCTACTGCCCCGGCGCCGACAAGGAGTACGTCGACTTCACCGTGACGGGTGAGGCTGCTGCCGTCCCGACCGGCACCGTACAGACCGTCCTTTCCGATGGCACCAAGTCCTACGCCGCTTACATCGGCGACCAGATCGGCCAGCTCAACACCGCCACGAAAGCGCTCGACGCCGCAATCCAGGCCGGCAATCTCGAGCAGGCCAAGGTCGAGTACGCCAGGGCCCGGCCCTATTACGAGCGGTCCGAGTCCAGTGTCGAAGGATTCGTGCTGCCCGGATTCGCCGTCGACGACAACGCCGGCAGCCTCGACTACCTGATCGACATGCGGGCGTCGACGCCGGTGGATGCCAAGGTGGGCTGGAAGGGGTTCCACGCCATCGAGCGTGACCTGTGGCAGGGCAATGCCATCACGCCCAACACCAAGGCGCTCTCGACCGAACTCGTGGGCAATGTCGGCAAGCTGGTCACCACCGTCGGACCGCTTCAGTACAAGCCGGAAGACCTGGCCAATGGCGCGGCCGACCTGATCGAAGAGGTACAGAACACCAAGATCTCCGGCGAGGAGGAGGAGTTCAGCCACATCGACCTCGCCGACTTCGCCGGCAATGTCGAAGGCGCCCAACAGGCTTACGCGTCGCTTCGGCCCGGCCTCGACAAGATCGACCCGACCCTGGTATCCCAGCTCGATCAGCGGTTCCAGGCCGTGCTGACTGCACTGGACCGCTACCGCGATCCGTCGGCCCCCGGCGGCTACCAGCTCTGGACCGCCCAACTGCGGGCTACCGACGCGCCTGCGCTCACCGCGGTGATCCAACCGCTGCATGAGAGCCTGGCCGCCGTCGCCCAAAAAGTGGTCTCGGCCAGCTGATGCCCCACACTGACGTATCCAAGACCCCCGGTTCCGGGGGGATGTCACGCCGAGGCGTGCTCTCCGGCGCGTTGTGGGGCGGGCTGGGCGGTCTGGCGATCGGCGCCTCCGCCGGTGGCGCGAGCGGATGGGCCCTCGCCTCGACCAAAGCCGCCGATGACACGATCGACCTGTCCACCGCCTATCCGTATTACGGTCAGGTACACCAGGGCGGTGTCGCCACCCCGCCGCAACGACACAGTGTGTTCATGACGTTCCGCTTCTCCGAGTCGGCGGATCGGCACGGGTTGCAGGGTCTGCTG
Organism: uncultured Actinomycetota bacterium; assembly: GCA_963716465.1. GTDB lineage: Bacteria > Actinomycetota > Actinomycetes > Mycobacteriales > Mycobacteriaceae > Mycobacterium. Next base: position 67,698 of record CAVQTS010000019.1, on the reverse strand, counting down.
GCCAGGTGGTCGGCAGCGGCCGCGGTGTTGCAGGAGGGAAAACCCGTCGGTGCGGTGCAGCCCACCTCGGAGGTGCAGCCGCCCGCGGACACGGGCGAGGCGTTCGGGTTGAGCCCGGCGGGCCTGACTGTGACGGTGGGGCTGGGCCCGTCGGTCTTCGGCGAGCGCTTCGGCCTGACGGCGCGCAAGCCTGCGATTTTCGCAGACCTCCCGCCACTGAACGGCGACAACCTCGACCCCGCGCTGACCGGTGGCGACCTGAGCGTGCAGGCTTGCGCCGACGATCCGCAGGTGTGCTATCACGCGGTACGCAATATGGCTCGCCTGGGCCGCGGCATGGTCTACCCGCACTGGGCGGTCCTCGGCTTCGGCCGCGCGTCGGCCGGCCCGGGCCAGCAGACACCACGAAACCTGTTGGGGTTCAAGGACGGCACTCGCAATATCGCCACCGACGAGGACTACGACAAGTTCGTCTGGGTCAGTGGATCAGACCAGCCGTGGATGAACGGTGGCACCTACCAGGTGGTGCGCAAGATCCGCACGTTGGTCGAGACCTGGGACACCGACCGGGTGGGCAACCAGCAGCAGATATTCGGGCGCCGCAAGGAAACCGGCGCTCCCCTGACTGGAACCCACGAGACGGACACGCCCGATTTCGCGGCCCGCGACGCCGCCGGCAGTCCCGTCATCGATCCGCGGTCACACGTCGCTCTGGCCGCTCACGAGAACAACGGCGGCGTGATGATCAAACGTCGTTCGTACAATTACACCGACGGCCTTGACCCCGCCGGTCAACTCAACGCCGGGCTGCTGTTCCTCTCGTATCAGAACAACCCAAACCACTTCATCACCATTCAGAACCGGATCGGCGCCTACGACCTGCTCAACGAGTACGTGCGCCACATAGGGTCAGCGATATTCGCCATCCCGCCCGCACCCGAACAGGGCCATTACCTGGCGCAGCCGCTGTTCAGCTGAACACTGGGTGCCATCGATGCACTCCCGACGCGCTAGTCGCCGGGGTCCGGCCCGTCGAGCTCGATGTCGACCACCAGATCGTCGACGTCCACCATGTCGTCGTCGGACACCAACTCCGGCACCGCCGGGATGTCGAGCGGGTCAGCGCCGGCCACGCTGGGCCAGTGCCGCCGCCATTCGTCTTCGCTCACCACACCCAGTGGCGCGGCGACGTCGAGTTCGCTCGGCGAATCGGTGTCGCGTCGGTTCGCGGCGATCGCCAGCTCGGTGCGGCGCACGGTGTCCATGAACTCCAGAACCGCTGTGCGCAGATGGTTCTCGGCGTCGGACTCGGCCGCCACCGTCACCGTGGTGATCGACGACGGGACCAATTCGGCGGGTAGGCCCGCGTTCTGCACCCGGGCCATCACCTTCTGCGCCAGCAACAGCGCGGGCTGAGCGGTCGGGATGTCCTCCATGCAGGAGATGCGGCCGCCTTCGCCCATCTTTTCTAAGGCCTTTCGCTGCTCCCACTGCGCGATCTGGTCCTCCAGGGTGATCGACTCGCCGGCCAGCACCGCGGGCACCCGGTTGCCGAGCTTGCGCACCAGGGTGTCGGCAACGTCGTCGATCGAGAATGCCTGCGCCAGAGCCTCTTCGGCGATCCTCGCGTGAAAGAGTACCTGCAGCAACACATCTCCGAGCTCCTCGCGCAGCTCGTCGGCGTTGCCGCCGTGTACCGCGTCGAACAGCTCGTAGGTCTCCTCCAGCAGATAGCGCCGCAACGAGTCGTGCGTCTGCTCACTTTCCCACGGTCCGGCGGTGCGCAGCCGGTCCATGATCGCCACGGCGTCCACCAGGCGCTCACCGGGCTGGGGCGCCGGCACCGAGATCAGCCGCTCCCCCGCCGCCAGTCGGGACCGCACCTCGGGATGCTCAGGGTCGGACGACAACAGCACCGGGGCGTCCTCGCCGGTCAGCACCGGCCGCGCCGACGGCAGCGACCACGGCACCTTGATCGGCATCTCCTCGGTGTACTGCACGTCGCCGCCGAGCAGCTCGACGGCTTCGACGGGCACCAGTGACGGGCGGCGCGGGTCGACCAGGATGACGGTCATCGCTCCCCCTTCCCGCCGGACACAGGCGTGAACGTCGTTATATCAACCTCGCCCTGTGGGCGTCCGTCAAGCGCGAGAAGTAGGTCGGCGACCATCTGCACCAATTCCAGGTCGCGGATCCGCGGCGCGCCGACACCGCTTCCCGAGCGCGGGATCGGCACCTGCACCGTCGACGTCGTCGCCCGATAGTTCGCACCCGGATACACCCGCTTCAGCCGCAGCTGCGCCGAGTCGGGTAACGTCAGCGGCGAGACGCGAAGCGTTGTGGGAGAACCGGTTCCGGTCGCCGCGATCTCCGTCACGCCGTGCTGGCGGCACAGCAGCCGCAACCGGGCGACGGCCACCAGCCGCTGCGCGGGCTCGGGCAGCGGACCGTAGCGGTCGATCAACTCCTCGACCACCCCACCCACCGCACCGTCGTCGGCGGCCGCCGCGAAGCGCCGATAGGCCTCCAGCCGCAGCCGGTCGCTGGCGATGTAGTCCGGCGGCAGATGCGCGTCGACCGGCAGGTCGATCCGGACGTCCTTCGGCTCCTCGGCGGTGGTCACCGTCTTGCCGTCGGCCGCGGCCCGGTAGGCCTCGACCGCCTCGCCCACCAGCCGCACGTACAGGTCGAAGCCCACCCCGGCGACATGACCGGACTGTTCCACGCCGAGCACATTGCCGGCGCCGCGAATCTCCAAGTCCTTCATCGCAACTGCCATGCCCGCGCCGAGTTCGTTGTTCTGGGCGATGGTGGCCAGCCGGTCGTAGGCGGTCTCGGTGAGCGGCACCTCCTTGGGGTACAGGAAGTAGGCGTAGCCGCGTTCGCGGCTGCGTCCGACCCGGCCGCGCAGCTGGTGCAGCTGCGAAAGGCCGAAGGTGTCGGCGCGCTCGACGATCAGGGTGTTCGCGTTGGAGATGTCCAGACCGGTCTCGACGATCGTGGTGCAGACCAGGATGTCGTACTCCCGGTTCCAGAAGCCCTCGACGGTGCGCTCCAGCTGCTCCTCGGGCATCTGCCCGTGGGCCACCACCACCCGGGCCTCGGGCACCAGCGCCTTGACCCGCGACGCCGCGGCGTCGATGCTGCTGACCCGGTTGTGGATGTAGAACGCCTGCCCGTCGCGCAGCAGCTCGCGGCGCAGCGCCGCGGCGACCTGCTTGTCGTCATGCGGACCGACGTAGGTCAGCACCGGGTAGCGCTCCTCGGGCGGGGTGAGGATCGTCGACATCTCCCGGATGCCGGCCAGGCTCATCTCCAGGGTGCGCGGAATCGGGGTGGCACTCATGGTCAGCACGTCGACGTGGGTGCGCAGGCTCTTGATGTGTTCCTTGTGCTCGACACCGAAGCGCTGCTCCTCGTCGACCACAACCAGGCCGAGGTCCTTCCAGCGCACCGCGGTCTGCAGCAGCCGGTGGGTGCCGATCACGATGTCGACGCTGCCGTCGGCCATGCCCGTCGAGGACGGCACGCGACTCGGCCGGGTCGGTGAACCGGGACAGACCCTTGACCGTCACCGGGAAGCCGGCCATGCGTTCGGTGAAGGTCTGCAGATGCTGGTCGGCCAGCAGTGTGGTGGGCACCAGTACCGCGACCTGCTTGCCGTCCTGCACAGCCTTGAACGCCGCCCGCACCGCGATCTCGGTCTTGCCGTAACCGACGTCACCGCAGATCACCCGGTCCATCGGTACCGGCTTCTCCATGTCGTTCTTGACCTCGTGGATCGCGGTGAGCTGGTCGACGGTCTCGGTGAACCCGAACGCGTCCTCCATCTCGGCCTGCCACGGGGTGTCCGGCCCGAACGCGTGACCCGGCGCGGCCTGCCGCTTGGCGTACAGCGTCACCAGCTCGCTGGCGATCTCGCGAACGGCCTTGCGCGCCTTGGTTTTCGTGTTCGTCCAGTCGCTGCCGCCGAGCCGGCTCAGGCCGGGCTCCTGGCCGCCGACGTACCGGGACAGCTGATCCAGCGAGTCCATCGGAACATAGAGCTTGTCGGCCCCCTGCCCGCGCTTGGACGAGGCGTACTCCAGCACCAGGTACTCGCGGCGGGCACCACCGACGGTGCGCTCGACCATCTCAACGAACCGTCCGATGCCGTGCTGATCGTGCACCACCAGATCGCCGGCCGTCAGCGCCAGCGGGTCGACGATGTTGCGGCGCTTGGCCGCCAACCGCTTTCCGTCCGGAGCGGTGACCCGATTGCCGGTCAGGTCCGTCTCGGTGATCACCACCAGGTTCGCGCCGGGCACGACGATGCCGTCGTGCAGCGGACCCTTGAGCACACCGACCACACCGACCTTGGGCGCCTCGCCCGGCCCGAGCATGGCGGCCGGGGTGTCCCGCTCGCCGAGTTGCTCGACGACGCGGTGCGCGGTTCCGGTTCCGGGTGTGACCACCGCGGCGTAGCCGCCGGTGAGGACGTGGGCGCGCAGCATGGCGAAGATCTCGTCGACGTTGCTCTGCTGGCCGCGGGCCGTGGGCGCGGAACGCACGTCGAGGTCGACGGCGTCCGCACTGGCCAACTGGCTCAGCGTCCACCACGGGTGGTCGCCGGCCCGGGCGACATCACGCACCTCGCCGAGCTCGCGGAAGCCCGAACCGCCGAGCTGCTCGAGGTCGATCGGGGCGTCACCACCGATGGCCGCCACCGACCACGACGCCTCGAGGAACTCGCGACCGGTCTTGATCAGATCGGCGGCCCGGGTGCGCACCTTCTCCGGATCGCACACCAGCAGCGGGGTGCCCTCGGGCAAGTGGTCGATGAGCAGGGTCAACTCGTCGGGGCGCAGCACCGGCTGCAGCGCCTCCATCCCGTCGACGGGGATGCCCTCGGCCAGCTTGGCCAGCATGTCGCCGACGCTTCCGCTGATCCGGTTGTCGTCGCCGCGGGGCCGGTCGGCCACGAGTTTGGCAGCCCGCGCCCGCACGTCGTCGGTCAGCAGCAGCTCCCGGCAGGGCACCGCGACCACGCTCTGGACGTCGATCTCGGGAATCGAACGCTGGTCGGCGACCGCGAACATCCGCATCTCGCTGACCTCGTCACCCCAGAACTCCACGCGCACCGGGTGCTCGGCGGTCGGCGGGAAGATGTCGAGGATGCCGCCGCGGACGGCGAACTCGCCGCGTTTGCCGACCATGTCCACCCGCGAGTAGGACAGCTCCACCAGACGGGCCGCCAGTTGGTCGAAGTCGAACTCCGCCCCGATCTCCAGGGTCACCGGCTCGATGGTCGCCACGTCGGGGGCCATCGGCTGCAGCAGCGACCGCACGGTGGTCACCACCACCCGAAGCGGCGGGCCGAGGCGGGCATCGTCGGGGCGGGCCAGCCGGCGCAGCAGCATCAGCCGGTTGCCGACGGTGTCGACACCGGGTGAGAGGCGCTCGTGCGGCAGCGTCTCCCAGGACGGGAACATCGCCGCCGCCTCGCCGAAGACGGCACGCAGTTCGGCGGTCAGATCGTCGGCCTCGCGGCCGGTGGCCGTCACCACCAGAAGCGGGCCACCACGCGCCAGCGCGCACGCGGTGTAGAGCTGCGCACTGGCCGGCCCGACGAGCGCGAGTTCGGCGGGACGCTCGGCGGCGCGCTCCGACAGTTCAGCGAACCGCGGTGCGGTCAGCGCCAAGTCGACCAGACCCGCGATCGGGGTCTGGACATACTGGTGCCCCGGTGCGGTCATGATGCTTCCCATACTAGGCAACACCACCGAAGGCGTTGCGGCGGGCCGCGATTCGCGGTGTTACTCGGCCTCCAGTTGCGGATCGGCCTCGAGATGGGTCAGCCCGTTCCACATCAGGTTCACCAGGTGGGCCGCCACCACTTCCTTCTTCGGTTCGCGGGTGTCCAGCCACCATTGCGCGGTCATCGACACCGATCCCACGAGGGCCTGGGCGTACAGCGGCGCCAATTCGGGGGCCAGACCGCGGCGGGCGAAGTCGCCGGCCAGGATCGAGGACACCTGGCTGACGGCGTCGTTGAGCAGGCTGGAGTAGGTGCCCGAGCTGATCGCGGCGGGTGAGTCGCGGATCAGGATCCGGAAGCCGTCGGTGCGCTCCTCGACGTAGGTCAGCAGCGCCAGCGCCACCCGTTCGACGCGCACCCGGGAGCGGTTATTGGTCAGCGACGACGTGATGCCGTCGAGCAGGGCCGACATCTCCCGGTCGACGACCACCGCGTAGAGGCCCTCCTTGCCGCCGAAGTGCTCGTAGACCACCGGCTTGGACACGTTGGCACGCTGGGCGATCTCCTCGATCGACGTGCCTTCATAGCCCCGCTCGGCGAACAGGGACCGGGCGATGTCGATGAGCTGGCGGCGCCGCTCGGTGCCGGTCATCCGGGCACGCGGTGCCCGCGGCTCCTTCTCCGGTGCTGCCACGGGTATGAGGGTAGCCCTGAGCTTGCATTAAAGTCTCAGGCGAGCAATTCAGCCAGTCCGTCGTGGTGTAATCGGCAGCACCTCTGATTTTGGTTCAGATAGTTCAGGTTCGAGTCCTGGCGACGGAGCACTCGCACATCAACGCGACTGTGCGGTTTCGTACGGTGCACGCGGTGTGTCGCGAACGAAACCGCACACTGGGGAGGCCCGAGTGACCACAGACAACCAGGCGGCTGTCCTGGTTCTGGCGGCAGGCGCCGGAACCCGGATGCGATCGGACATTCCCAAGGTCCTGCACACCCTCGGCGGGCGCAGCATGATCGCGCACGTCCTGCACACGGTGGCCAAGGCCGCACCCGACCAGATCGTCGCGGTGCTGGGCAAGGACCGCGACCGCGTCGGCCCCGAGGTAGACGCACTGGCCGACGCCCTCGGGCGACGAATCGAGATCTCCGTGCAGGATCAGCAGCTGGGCACCGGCCACGCCGTGCTGTGCGGGCTGTCGGCGCTGCCCGGCGACTTCGACGGCGTCGTCGTGGTCACCTCCGGCGACATCCCGCTGCTGGACCCCGACACGCTGGCCGAACTCATCGAAAACCACCGCCGTGAATCCGCGGCCGTCACCGTACTGACCACCACCGTTCCCGACGCGGCGGGGTACGGCCGCATCCTGCGCACCCAGGACGGCGAGGTCATCGCCATCGTGGAGGAATCCGACGCCACCCCGCAGCAGCGTGCCATCCGGGAGGTCAACGCCGGCATCTACGCCTTCGACGTCGCCGCGTTGCGCTCGGCGCTGAGCCGGCTGTCGTCCAACAACGCCCAGCACGAGCTTTACCTGACCGACGTCATCTCGATCGTGCGGGCCGACGGCCAGATCGTGCACGCCAAGCATGTCGACGACCACGCGATGGTCGCCGGCGTCAACGACCGTGTGCAGCTGTCCGACCTGGCGCGCGAACTCAACCGGCGGATCGTCGCCGCGCATCAGCGCGCCGGGGTCACCATCATCGACCCGCTGAGCACCTGGATCGACGTCGACGTCGCGATCGGGCGCGACACCGTCATCCGCCCCGGCACCCAACTGCTGGGCCGCACCCGCATCGGCGGGCGCTGCGAGATCGGCCCGGACACCACCCTGAGCGACATCGTCGTCGGCGACGGCGCGTCAGTGATCCGCACACACGGCAGCGACTCGGTGATCGGCGACGAGGCGACGGTCGGGCCGTTCACCTTCCTGCGCCCAGGCACCGAGCTGGGCGCGGAGGCCAAGCTCGGCACGTTCGTCGAGACCAAGAACGCCACGATCGGCGCCGGCACCAAGGTCCCGCACCTGACCTACGTCGGTGACGCCGACATCGGCGAGTACAGCAACATCGGTGCCTCGAGCGTCTTCGTCAACTACGACGGCGAGCACAAGAACCGCACCACCATCGGCTCGCACGTGCGCACTGGGTCGGACACCATGTTCATCGCCCCGCTCACCGTGGGTGACGGCGCCTACACCGGCGCGGGCACCGTTTTGCGGGCGGACGTGCCCCCCGGGGCGCTGGCCGTCTCGGCCGGAACGCAGCGCATCATCGAGGACTGGGTGCTGCGCAAGCGTCCCGGCAGCGCGGCCGCCGAGGCTGCCGAGAAGGCCAATCGAGCCGCGGCCGCCGAGGCTGCCGAGAAGGCCAATCGAGCCGCGGCCGCCGAGGCTGCCGAGAAGGCCGATCGACCGCGGCGCGAGGCTGCCGAGAAGGCGCAGAAGGCCGATTCCGGGGACGGCGACAAGCACTGACCCCGTCGCCAGATGTTGCCTTTTTGGTAACCCGGCGACCCGGCACCGTACGATTAGCCCGTATCGACCTCCGACCGGCAAGGGCAGCACAGTGGGCACGGACTGGACCGACAACCGCAAGAACCTGATGCTCTTCTCGGGTCGCGCGCACCCCGAACTGGCCGACCAGGTCGCCAAGGAACTCGACGTCGAGGTGACCGCGCAGACCGCACGGGACTTCGCCAACGGTGAGATCTTCGTGCGCTTCGACGAGTCGGTCCGCGGCTGCGACGCCTTCGTGCTGCAGTCCCATCCCGCGCCGCTGAACAAGTGGCTGATGGAACAGCTGATCATGATCGACGCGCTCAAACGGGGCAGCGCGAAGCGGATCACCGCGATCCTGCCGTTCTACCCGTACGCCCGCCAGGACAAGAAGCACCGCGGCCGCGAGCCGATCTCGGCCCGCCTGGTGGCCGACCTGTTCAAGACCGCAGGCGCCGACCGCATCGTGTCGGTCGACCTGCACACCGACCAGATCCAGGGCTTCTTCGACGGCCCGGTGGACCACATGCGGGCGCAGCCCCTGCTGACCGGCTACATCCGGGACAACTACAACTGCGAGAACGTCGTCGTGGTCTCGCCGGACTCCGGCCGCGTTCGCGTGGCCGAGAAGTGGGCCGACGCGCTGGGCGGCACCCCGCTGGCGTTCATCCACAAGACCCGCGACCCGCGGGTGCCCAACCAGGTGGTCTCCAACCGGGTCGTCGGCGAGGTCGAGGGCAAGACCTGCGTGCTGACCGACGACATGATCGACACCGGCGGCACGATCGCCGGGGCGGTCAAGCTGCTGCACAACGACGGCGCCAAAGACGTCATCATCGCCGCCACCCACGGCGTGCTGTCCGACCCGGCCGCCGAGCGGCTGGCCGCGAGCGGGGCGCGCGAGGTGATCGTCACCAACACCTTGCCGATCGAAGACTCCAAGCGGTTCCCGCAGCTGACGGTGTTGTCCATCGCCCCGCTGCTGGCCAGCACGATCCGCGCAGTTTTCGAAAATGGCTCGGTCACAGGACTTTTCGACGGAGACGCATAGGGAGCCTCGTTGCCAAGCATGGCCGTCATCTACCACAACCCCCGCTGCAGCACGTCCCGCAAGGCACTGGAGTTGCTGCGCGACAACGACATCGAACCGACCATCGTCGAATACCTGAAGACTCCGCCGTCGCGCGCCGAGATCGTCACGCTTGTCTCCGATGCCGGTATCGACGTGCGCAGCGCGGTCCGCAAGCGCGAATCGCTCTACGGTGAATTAAATCTCGCCGATGCCAGTGATGACGAGCTGCTCGACGCCATGGCAACCAACCCGATCCTGATCGAGCGTCCGTTCGTGGTGACCGCCAAGGGCACCCGCCTGGCCCGGCCGATCGACGCGGTGCGCGAGATTCTGTGAAGGCACGCGCGGCAGTCCTGTCCCTTGCGCTGGCCCTCACCGCGTGCGGGTCGAATCCGCCTGACTACTCGTCGATCTGGACCTCGTCGGTGACGACCACGACGACCACCACCGCCAGTTCGGACAAGCCGCAGCCGATCGCGGAATTCCTCTATGGCCTGGGAGTCACCGGCGAGCAGGTCCCGTTGGACAAGCTCACCGACCTGACGGTGACGCTGCCGAGGCCCCCGGGCTGGACCAAGTACGCCAATCCGAACTTCTCCCCCGGTACCGAGATGATCGCCAAGAACAACACCTACCCGACGGCGATCGTGGTGGTGTTGAGGCTGACCGGCAACTTCGACGTGGCCGAGGCACTCAAGCACGCCGACGTCGATGCCGAGATGAATCAGAACTTCACCAAACTGAACTCCTCGAACGATGCGTTCGACGGCTTCCCGTCGTCGATGATCGAGGGCAGCTATGACGCCAATGGCAAGCGGTTGCACACCTATAACCGGGTGGTGATCCCGGTGACACCCGCGCCGAAGTTCCAGCGCTATCTGGTGCAGTTCACCGTGACCACGCTCGCCGATCAGGCCGCCGCGCAGTCCGACGACATCGAAGCGGTCATCAAGGGCTTCACGGTCACGGTGAAATAGCCCACCCTTAGAGTGGTCGCCATGAGTTGGACCGCAGCAGATCTTCCGTCGTTCGCCGGCCGCACCGTCATCGTCACCGGCGCCAACAGCGGGCTGGGCCTGGTGACCGCACGGGAGCTGGCCCGCGTCGGTGCCCACGTCGTCCTGGCCTGCCGCAACACCGCCAAGGGCGACGAGGCCGCCGCCACCATGACCGGCGACGTCGAGGTCCGCAAGCTCGACTTGCAGGACCTCGCCTCGGTACGCGAGTTCGCCGGCGGCGTCGACAGCGTCGACGTGCTGATCAACAACGCGGGCATCATGGCGGTGCCCTACGCGCTGACCAAGGACGGGTTCGAAAGCCAGATCGGTACCAACCACCTCGGCCACTTCGCACTGACCAACCTGCTGCTGCCCAAGGTCACCGACCGGGTGGTGACGGTGTCGTCGTTCATGCACCTGCTCGGCAAGATCAGCCTCAAGGACCTCAATTGGAAGGCCCGGCCGTACTCGGCCTGGCTGGCCTACGGGCAGTCCAAGCTGGCCAACCTGCTGTTCACCAGCGAGCTGCAGAAGCGCCTCGACGCCGCGGGCTCGACGCTGACGTCCCAGGCCGCCCACCCCGGATACTCGGCGACCAACCTGCAGGGCCACACCGGTAACCGGGTCGGGACCCGGTTCTGGGACGCCGGGAACAGCCTGTTCGCCACCAGCGCCGACTTCGGCGCCCGCCAGACCCTGTATGCGGCGTCGGCGGACCTGCCGGGCAACACCTTCATCGGGCCGAAGTTCGCGATGCGCGGGCCGACGGGTCCCTCGCCGCGCAGCCCACTGGCCCGCGACGCCAACACCGCCAGGGCGCTGTGGCAGCTGTCCGAGCAGCTCACGGGGACCGAATTTCCGCTCTGAGCTGGTCATCGGCTACCCTTGGGGTCGCGTCACGGCGAGGGTGGTCCGGCCACCGTTATCGACGAGGCTTCGCGTAAGCGATCTGGTGCCTTGCCTTTGCCGTGCGGATTACCCACGACAGGCAACACAGGAGCACCGAAATGGCCAAAGGCCCGACCGTCAACAAGCTGAGCGTCATCGTGCGCACCAAGACCGGCAAGGGCGCCTCGCGGCAAGCGCGGCGTGCGGGCCTGGTGCCCGTGGTCCTCTACGGCCACGGCAGCGACCCGCAGCACCTGGAGCTCAACGCCCGCGACTTCGCCGCCGTCCTGCGGCACTCCGGCACGAACGCGGTGCTGACCCTGGACATCGACGGCAAGGAGCAGCTCGCGCTGACCAAGGCCCTCGCGGTGCACCCGGTCCGGCGCAACATCCAGCACGCCGACCTGATCGTGGTTCGCCGCGGCGAGAAGGTGACCGTCGAGGTGAACGTGGTCCTCGAAGGCGACGCCGCGTCGGGCACCCTGGTCACCCAGGAGGCCAGCAGCATCGAGATCGAGGCCGACGCGATGTCGATTCCGCAGCAGCTGACCGTGTCGATCGAGGGCGTCGAAGAGGGCACCCAGATCACCGCCGGCAAGGTCGGCCTGCCCGCGGGCGTCACCCTGATCAGCGATCCCGACCTGCTGGTCGCCAACATCGTCGCCGCGCCGTCCGCCGAGGAACTCGAGGCCGAGGGCGGCGGCGAGTCGGTGCAGGAGCAGGCCGAGGCCGCCGAGGAGGCCGCCGCCGAGGGCGAAGGCGAGTCGGCCGGGGCCGAGTAAACGCCGGCCATGGCCGAACCGCTGTTGGTCGTCGGCCTGGGCAACCCGGGACCGCAGTACGCCAAGACCCGGCACAACGTCGGGTTCATGGTGGCCGATCTGCTCGCAGGCCGGATGGGCGCGGAGTTCAAGGTGCACAAGAAGTCCGGCGCCGAGATCGTCACCGGCCGGCTCGGCCACAAGCCGGTGGTGCTGGCCAAGCCCAGGACCTACATGAACGAGTCCGGCCGCCAGGTCGGGCCGCTGGCGAAGTTCTATTCGGTGTCGCCCGCCGACGTGATCGTCATCCACGACGAACTCGACATCGACTTCGGGCAGATCCGGCTGAAGCTCGGCGGCGGCGAAGGCGGCCACAACGGCTTGCGTTCGGTGGCAAATGCGTTGGGCACCAAGGACTTTCAACGGGTGCGCATCGGGATCGGCAGGCCGCCGGGCCGCAAGGACCCGGCGGCGTTCGTGCTGGAGAACTTCTCGGCCGGCGAGCGCCCCGAAGTGCCGACCCTGTGCGAGATGGCCGCCGACGCATGCGAATTGCTGATCGAGTCCGGCCTGGAGCCCGCGCAGAACCAAGTCCACGCCTGGTGAGAAGGTGCCGTCAAGAACCGCCGGTGCGGCGTCAGGATTCCGTATAGATCAACGTCACCGGTCCCGGCGAGGCGTAGATCTCGAAGGGTGAAGAACTTCGGAACCCTTCTCGACAATGGCCCCGCCTGGGGCTCGTACACCGTCTACCCGGCCCGCTTCGGCGTGACGCGCTACCGGCTGGTGGTCTTCCCGCCGGGCATCACCACCGCGCACCGCCGGCTGTTGAAGGTGTGGCGGGCCTGGCCGATCTGGGGAGCCGCCCTGTGGGTGGGCCTGCAGATCGGTGGCTCGCTGGTCGGCATGCCGGAGACCGCGCTGATCGGCGGCACCATGCTGGTGATCGCCGCCGGCGCAATGACGTTCGCACTCACCGGTGAAGCACGTATGCAGGTCCGCAGCGTATGGGCGATATCGATGGCGGGTTACGGCAGCAACTCCGAGGTGGACGGGCGCTACCTTGTGTTGCGCGCGCTGGCGCACAACCTCGACCGGGCCGACATGGCCCTCGAGGAGGGCCGTATCTCCCCGGCTGAGCACGAGGCGCGTTGGTGGCAGGCCTACGATGCGCTGGACGGACTGCCCGCGCCGGCCGAAGCTGCCCGGGCGGCCTGAGTCAGCCGCGGCGCACGCCTGAGTCGACGACCTTGACCCGCTTGTGCGGGTAACGTCGCTCGGCGTGCTCCTTGGCGGCCGAGTTGGGCAGCACATACAGCGTTTCGACCTTGTCCTGCAACGGTTTCAGTACCAGGTTCATGAAGGCCTTGCGGTCGTCGAGATAGGGCTCGATGACATCCGCGCCGACCGGGCAGGCCGCCACACAGCCCAGCGGCGCATTCCAGCGGCGAACGTGCTGCGATCGGCGCGTCGACCAGGACGGTGGCCAGCAGGATGAAGTTGCCGAATCGCGGATGGATGACGTTTCGGTGGATGCCCATCACACCGAGCCCCGAAGCCACGGCGACCGGCTTGTGGGCCACCACCGGTATCCGGCCCGGATAGCGGTCCATCTCCATCGGAAAGGTCGCCGACGGGTTCAGGGCACGGTGGCCGGCGTCCTGCAGATGCATGCGCGGGTAACGTCGGACCGATGAACACCCTGCAGGATTCGACCGTGGCCGCCGCTGTCGAGCGGATGTACGCCGAGGCCAGTGGGCAGATGGCGCAGCTGCGCGACCTCGACTGGCAGCGGCTGAGCTCGGCCACCGCCCGGGAACGCGCCGACGCATTCAGCGACTTCTACCTGCCCGTGACCCCCGAGTCGGGTCGGCTGCTCTACGCCCTGGTGCGCGCGTCGAGGCCGAACACCGTCGTGGAGTTCGGAATGTCGTTGGGGCTCTCCACGATTCATCTCGCCGCTGCGTTGCGCGACAACGGCGGCGGACACGTCATCACCTCCGAGCTCAGCGCGGCCAAGGTCGGCGCAGCCAAGGCCACCTTCACCGAGGTGGGCCTGACCGATGTGATCACCGTCGAGGAAGGCGACGCGCTGCAGACACTGGCGGCGATCGAGACGCCGGTGGACTTCGTCCTGCTCGACGGCTGGAAAGAGCTCTACCTGCCGGTGCTGCAGCTGCTCGAACCGAAACTGACCGCCGGGGCACTCGTCGTCGCCGACAACACCGGGCTGCCCGACACTCAGTCGTATGTGGACTACGTACGCGACGCGGCTTCCGGCTACGTCAGCGTGGCGTTCCCGGTCCGGGAATCGGACGCCATGGAGATCAGCTGCCGGACCTGACGGTCAATCGACTCTGCAATAGCCATATCGACCCCGCCCTCGCGGCGGGAAATCTGCGCAAAATCCACCGGGGACGCAGACTCGACGCGCGGCTAGGTGACGAGCGCGACCGAGTTGGCGCGACGCAGCTTGCCCGACGGGGTCTTCGGGATGGTGCCCGGACCCAGCACGACGACGTTGCGAGGCCGCACGTCGACCTCGGCGACCACCTCGTGGGCCACCTGATGCTCGATCCGGCGCACCTCGGCGGGGTCCTGCCAGGCGTTGGACTCCACGGCCACCGCGAAGGTCTCGCGGGAATGGCCGGCATCCAGGCGGACCGCGACGGCGCAGCCGGGGCGCACGCCCTCCACCCGGCCGGCGGCGCGCTCGATGTCGGTCGGGTAGATGTTGCGCCCGGCCATGATGATGACGTCCTTGACGCGGCCGCACACGACCACGTGACCGTTGTCGGTCAGGTAGCCGAGGTCGCCGGTGTCATACCAGCCGTTCTCGTCCTGGGCGGGCACGAAGCCGCCCATGGTGATGTAGCCCGGGGTCAGCGACTCGCCACGCAGCTCGATGATGCCGACGCCGCGCGCGGGCAGCACGTTGCCGTCCTCGTCGACGATGCGGGCCTCGAGGTCGGTCAGCAGCGGTCCCAGGGTGGCCAGCCGGCGGGTGTTGCCCTTGGTGGCGGGCACCGCACGGCGCAGCGCGGCCAGCAGGTCGGCGTCGACCTCGTCGACCACCAGGCCGGCTCCGCACTCGGAGAACGACACCGCCAGCGTGGTCTCCGCCATGCCGTAGGCGGGCAGGATCGCCTCGGGATGAAGGCCGAACGGCTTGCCGGCGTCGAGCAGGTCCTCGACGTCGGCCGGCTCGACGGGCTCGGCGCCGGACAGCGCGAATCGCAGGGTGGACAGATCGTATTCGCCCGGCTTGGCCTGCCGGCGCAGCCGCTTGGCGAACAGCGCGTAGGCGAAGTTCGGCGCCGCGGTCATGGTGCCCTTGTACTTGTCGATCAGCTTGGCCCACAGCAGGGTGTCGCGCAGGAAGTCCAGCGGCGTGACCTTGACCAGTTCGGCGCCGAAGTACATCGGGATGGTCAGGAAGCCGACCATGCCCATGTCGTGGAAGCAGGGCAGCCAGCTGACCATGACGTCGGTCTCGATGTCGTACTTGGCCCCGATGAACATCGCCTCGGCATTGGAGTGGATGTTGCGGTGGGTGATGACGACGGCCTTCGGCGAACCGGTGGATCCCGACGTCAGCTGCATCAGCGCGACGTCGTCCTCCGAGGTCTCGATCGGATCGATCGGGTCGGCGGCGAGCAGCGCCTCGACGGTCAGCACCTTCACGCCGCGCTCCTCGAGCACGGGGACGGCGATCAGGAACGGATCGGAGACGATGACGGCCTTGGCCTCGATCATGTCGATGACGTTGGCGGTGTCCTTGGCCCACTGCTCGAGGTCGGTGCGCGGGGTGGGCTGGTGCAGCATCGTCAGGCTCGCACCGCGCATCCACAGGCCCTGGGCGGTCGGGGCGATCTCGACGGGGGCTCCGGCCAGCACGCCGATCGCGTCACCGAGGCCGATGTCCGCGGCGGCCAGGCCGCCGGCGATGCGCCGGGCCCGCTCGTGCACCTCGCGCCACGTGTGCCGGACGGGCTCGTGCGGCTCGCCGGTCACCATCCCCTTGGAGCTGGTCATGGCACTGCGGAACATCTTGTCGGTGAAACGGCTCACGATGACCTCCTCGGCATCCGGAGCTGGCTCGTCCGCGCCGCTGGGCACGGCGCAAAGGCCCGGAATTTCATGCTCCACCTGCCCGTACGCCGTGCATAGGAGGCACGCTGGAACGAGTGGAGCGCTTTTCGGTCTCGAATCGGTGATGCTTCGGCGCCGCCGAGTCCCCACCCGACCCGAAGCCGGGTGGGCGATCCGTACACGTGCAGTGCCTGGCCGCTAGTAATCACCGTCGCTCATCTTAAACTTCCCTTAAGTTACCGCCAAGTTTTCGTAGTAATTGAGGGCGGCGTCACACCTGCGGGCGGGGGATCAACCCGGCACGACGCGCGCGCCGTGCACCGGCCCGCTGGCCACCCGGACCGTGCGGCACACCCCGGCGCCGGCCAGTTCGGTCCCGACGTCGAGCGCCGCGGACGCCGAATCACACAGGAAAGCGCAGGTCGGACCGGACCCGGACACGATGCCGGCCAGCGCTCCCGCGTCGGCCCCGGCCCGCAACGTGCGACGCAGGCCGGGATCGAGGCTCAGCGCGGCCGGTTGCAGGTCGTTGCCCAGCAGCGGGGCGAGCTCTCGCGGGTCACCACCGGCCAGGGCGCCCAGCAGCGGCTCCGGATCGTCCAGCCGCGGCGGCTCACCGTTCTCCCGCAGCCGGTCGATCTCGCCGTAGACCGACGCCGTCGACAGCCCGCCGGCGCCGAAGGCGAGCACCCAGTGGAACGTGCTGCGGGCCAGCACCGTCGCCAGCTCCTCGCCGCGCCCGGTGCCCAGCGCGGTGCCGCCGTGCAGCGCGAACGGGACGTCACTGCCCAACTCGGCGGCCAGCGCGTGCAGGTCGCGGCGGGGCACACCCAACTCCCACAGCGTGTTCATGGCCACCAGCACCGCGGCCGCGTCGGCGCTGCCGCCCGCCATCCCGCCGGCCACCGGAATCGACTTGTCGATGATGATCTCCACGTCGGGCGCCCGGCCGACGTGCTCGGCCATCAGCTCGGCGGCCTGCCAGGCCAGGTTGCGGTTGTCGGCGGGCAGCGCATGGGCTCCCTCGCCGACCGTCTGCAGGGACAGCACGTCGGCGTTGCGCACGGTCACCTCGTCGACCAGCGAAACGGCGTGGAAGACCGTGGTCAGCTCGTGATAGCCGTCGGCACGCCGGTCACCGACGCCCAGGAAAAGATTGACCTTGCCCGGCACCCGCACCGTCACCGACCCGGTCGGCACCCATTCCGGTGCGATTGAGCCGTTGGACCGAGACACCGCACGAGACTATCGCGGAATCTAGGGTCGAACTTGTGGTGCATCCGGGGCAGCCGTTCGAGGGCTATCTCGTCGAAACCCTGCTGGGACGCGGCGGCGAGGCGGTGGTGTACCGCGCCCGTGGCGCCGCTCCGGCCGGAGCAGGAAGGCCGGCCGGCATCCGGTGTGGTGGCGTTGAAGGTGCTCGACGACGCGCACCGCGACCCGGGCTGCACCGCCCGGCTGGCGCGCGAGTTCCGGCTGGCGGCCCGGCTGACCCACCCGCACATCGTCAAGGTCTACGAGCTCGGCCCGTTCTGGATGTCGATGCAGTACGTCGACGGGGGCAACGCGACCTCGCTGCCGACACTGGACGATCGGCTCGCGGCGCTCGGCCAGATCGCCGCGGCACTCGATCACGCACATCGCGACGGCGTCGTTCACAACGACGTGAAACCAACGAACATCCTTGTGCACCAGAACTTTTC
Organism: uncultured Actinomycetota bacterium; assembly: GCA_963716465.1. Taxonomy (GTDB): domain Bacteria; phylum Actinomycetota; class Actinomycetes; order Mycobacteriales; family Mycobacteriaceae; genus Mycobacterium. The sequence goes on along the minus strand of CAVQTS010000019.1, from coordinate 49,949 downwards.
GCGCGACGGCGCGGTGCTCATCGATTTCGGGGTGGCCTATGTGCTCGCCGAGGACGTCTGGCACCGGCCGTCGCACCTGATGGCCTCACTGCCCTACGCGGCGCCCGAACTCCTGCAGGGCCGGTTGCCCCAGGCCGCGACCGACGAATACGGCTTGGCGTGCACCGCGCTCGAGTTGCTCACCGGGCGCACGCCGTTCACCGGTGAGCACTCAATGGCGCTCATCGATGCCCACCTGCACCTGCCCCCGCCGGAGGTCTCGCGGGAGATCCCGTGGCTGTCACGGGCGTTCGACATGGTTCTGGCCAGAGCGATCGCCAAGGACCCTGATCGGCGCTATGAGTCGTGCACCGAGATGATGCGGTACGTCGAAGACGCGGTCCGCGGGTCTGGTCAGTAGACCTCGGCCGGGCGCGTCGTGCCCTCGGAGGACTCGGTCGACGGCGCCACGTCCCCGGTGCGCTGGTAGAGCCGAACGAAGTCGGCCACCCCGAGCGTCTCGCCCCGGCGGGCCGGGTCGATGCTGGCGGCCAGCAGTCGCTCGGCGGACTCGTTGCCCGAGCCGGCCCACTCCAGGAACGCGTTGCGCACCGTCTTGCGGCGCTGCGCGAAGCCGATGTCGATCAGCTCGAAGACTTTCTCGCGGAACCCGTCGTCGGTCGGCCACGGCGAGGTCTCGTGGCGGTCGATGCGAACCAGACCGGAGTAGACCCGCGGGATCGGCCAGAACACCGTCGGCGACACCATGCCGTAGCGGCGCACCTTGCCGAAGAAGCGGACCTTCACGCTGGGGACGCCGTAGTCCTTGCCACCGGGCTCGGCGGCGAGCCGCTCGGCGACCTCGGCCTGCACCATCACCATCACAGTGCGGATCGAGGGGAACTCGGCCAGCAGATGCAGCAGCGCGGGCACGGCGATGTTGTAGGGCAGGTTGGCCACCACCGCGGTCGGCGGCTCGGTGAGGTCAGACCGCTCGATGCCGAGAATGTCCTGGTTGAGCACGGTCAGCCGGTGGATCTCGCTGTGGGAGTGCTCGGCGATGGTCTTGGGCAGACGCTGCGCGAGGACGGGGTCGATCTCGACGGCGGTCACCGTCGCGCCGCGATCCAACAGCGCCAGCGTCAGCGAGCCCAGGCCGGGCCCGACCTCGAGGACGTGGTCATGCTTGTTGACTCCGGACGCGGAGACGATTCGGCGCACGGTGTTGGCGTCGTGGACGAAGTTCTGTCCGAGCGACTTTCGTGGCCGGAAGTCGAGTTCCTTGGCCAAGTTCCGGATTTCAGTGCGCCCGAGGAGACGAATTGTCATCCTGCACCCCTTCCACACACCGGCCACGCTCCCCAGCCTTGACGCGCTTGTGTGACTTCAGCAATTGTTATTTGTTCTTCTCTGGTAGCCAGATCAGCACGGCTAGCATACCTCAGCCCGCCGTTTCTTTCCCAGGTATTTTGATCAAATTGCACGCCACCGTAAAAGCCGTTACCGGTATTGATAGCCCAGTTGTTTCCCGACTCGCACCTGGCAATGGCATCCCAGATCGCGCCGTTGGTCACCGGCGGAACTTCAGTTCCCGGTTTTGCGCCGACCCGCAGGACGGAATCGCGCGCCGGTACGACGACGTTATTGGCAACCGGCAATCTGCCTGTTTCCACACCATTAACCGTCGCGACAGCAAAAGTCACGTCCTGAAGACCGGGCGTTCCGGGATCGTCGACAACCTGGCGGCTCATGTTCATCGTCGGGTCCTGGATCTGCTTGGCCTCCGGCAACAGCGGAACCTGCTGGGTGACCTTCTCGACGCGGATCCTGGTGACCTGGATCTGCATTCCGGCGATCACCGGCGAGGACGCGGTGGGGACGACGGAGTCGGCCTGCTCGAGGGGAACGCCTGCGGCGGCGAGCAGAGCGCCCACATTGGGTGCGGCCAGGTGCACGGTGTTGACCACGCCACCGTCGTTGATCTGCACCGTTTTGGCGCTGACCACCGGCAACGCCATACCTTCCAGCGGCAGGCGGCTGCCGCGCGAGGCGGCGGCCGGGGCGGTGTCTGTCATCTGCAACTGGTTGAGGGCCTCGTCGACGGTCGAGGCCGTGGTCCACACCTGCTTGGGGTCCTGACCGTCCAGGGAGATCTGCAGCGGCCGGCTGCGGCGCAGGACGATGGTGTCGGCGTCGTGGACGGTCTGGCCGGCGGCCGGGAAGAGGTCGTCACGGTCGGCGACGGAGTAGCCGTTCTCCTCGACGATGTCGACGACGCGGGACTTCATCGTGGTGACCTTCACCTGGGTGCCGTCGACCTCGAGCGTGACGGTCTTGCGGGCGGTGACCGCGAAGATGCCGGCGCCGGCGAGCGTGAGCAGCAGCGCAGCGACGACGAGGCGAAGGGCGGGCGATGGCGAGTGATGGAGCTTGGTCAACGCATTCAAGAGTTATCTGTCCCGCCTCGGCAACAACGAACGGGGGCCGCGAAATCGGCCCCTTCGATCACAAGACGGTAACGAATAGGGCTACAACGGGCAACTTCATGATCAGGGTCTCAACAGACCCTTAGAGACCGTAGACGCGCCGGGCGGTCTGCGACGACTGCTCGGCGACCACCTCCGCGGGCCTGCCGACCACCTCGGCCAGCGCCCGCACCGTGTACGGCAGGCAGTACGGCTCGTTGGGCGCCCCGCGGAACGGATGCGGGGTCAGAAACGGCGCGTCGGTCTCCACCAGGAGTTGCCCGGGCGGCACCAGGGCGGCCGCCTCGCGCAGGTCGCGGGCGTTCTTGAAGCTGACCGTGCCGGACAGGCTGATCACCCAGCCGGCATCGATGCAGACGCGGGCCATCTGCGGACCCGAGGAGAAGCAGTGGAAGATGACCGTCTCCGGAGCCCCCTCGACCCGCAGCACGTCGAGTACGTCGGCGTCGGCGTCGCGGTTGTGGATCATCAGTGGCTTGCCGGTCCGCTTGGCCAGGTCGATGTGCCAGGCGAAGGACTCGCGCTGGCGGGCCGGGTCGGCGCAGCCATCCAACTTGCCCGGCCAGTACAGGTCCATCCCGGTCTCTCCGATCGCGACCACCCGCGGCCCGGCGGCCAGCCGCTCGAGTTCGGCGCACGCCGACTCGGTCAGCGCGTCGGCCCGAGTGGGGTGCAACGCCACCGCGGCGTAGACCCTGGGGTCCCAGGTCGCGGCCTCGGCGGCCCAGCGGGCGGCCTCGAGGTCGTCGGCGATGGTGACGGCCGCCAGAACCCCGACGGCCTGGGCGCGGTCGAGGATGGCGCGGACGTCGGCGGCATCCCGCGCGCCGCATGCGTCGAGGTGGGTGTGGGCGTCGACCAGGGGTGACAACGGCTCTGGTGGCGGCGGTGCCGGACGCTTCGAACCCACCGCAACACAATAAGGTGAATGCTGAGATGAGCCAGCCTGCCAAGACCCCGTTCTACGTCACCACGGCGATTGCCTACCCAAACGGCGCACCGCACGTCGGGCACGCCTACGAGTACGTCGCGACCGACGCGATCGCACGATTCAAGCGCCTCGACGGGTTCGACGTGCGCTTCCTGACCGGAACCGACGAGCACGGCCTGAAGATGGCGCAGGCCGCCGCCGCCGAGGGCATCCCGACCGCGGATTTCGCCCGGCGCAACTCCGACGTATTCGAGCAGTTGCAGGAGATGCTCGACATCTCCTTCGACCGGTTCATCCGCACCACCGACCCGGATCACTACGCCTCGTCGAAGGTGATCTGGCAGAAGATGGCCGAGCGCGGCGACATCTACCTCGACAGCTACTCGGGCTGGTACTCGGTGCGTGACGAACGCTTCTTCACCGAGTCGGAGACGGCGCTCGACGCCGACGGCACCCGGATCGCCACCGAGACCGGCACCCCGGTCACCTGGACCGAGGAGCAGACCTACTTCTTCCGACTCTCGGCCTATGCCGATCGGCTGCTGGCGCACTACGAGGCCAACCCCGGCTTCATCGCCCCCGAGGTGCGCCGCAACGAGGTGGTCAGCTTCGTCTCCGGCGGCCTGCGCGACCTGTCGATATCGCGGACCTCGTTCACCTGGGGCGTGCCGGTGCCCGACGATCCCGCGCACGTGATGTACGTGTGGGTCGATGCGCTGACCAACTACCTCACCGGCGTCGGCTATCCCGACACCGACTCCGAGCTGTTCCGCCGCTACTGGCCTGCCGACCTGCACATGATCGGCAAGGACATCATCCGGTTCCACACGGTCTACTGGCCGGCGTTCCTGATGTCGGCGGGTATCGAGCTGCCGCGGCGGGTCTTCGCGCACGGCTTCCTCTACAACCGCGGCGAGAAGATGAGCAAGTCGGTGGGCAATGTCGTCGACCCCGTCGCGCTGGTCGAGACCTTCGGGGTGGATCCGGTCCGCTACTTCCTGCTGCGCGAGGTGCCCTTCGGCCAGGACGGCAGCTACAGCGAAGAGGGCATCATCACCCGGATCAACACCGACCTGGCCAACGAGCTGGGCAACCTCGCACAGCGCTCGCTGTCGATGGTCAACAAGAACCTCGACGCCGCGGTGCCCACCCCCGGCGAGCTCAGCGCCGAGGACAGCGAGCTGCTGGCGATCGCACGACGGTCTGCTGGAGAAGGTCCGGGCGGCGTTCGACGAGCAGGCGATGCACCAGGCGCTGGAGGCGATCTGGCTGATGCTCGGTGCGGCCAACCGCTACTTCTCCGCGCAGGAGCCGTGGGTGCTGCGCAAGTCCGAGGCGGCAGCCGACCAGGACCGCTTCCGCACGGTCCTCTACGTCACCCTGGAGGTGGTGCGGGTAGCCGCGCTGCTGGTGCAGCCGGTGATGCCGTCCTCGGCGGCCAAGCTGCTCGACCTGCTGGGCCAGCCGGAGTCGCAGCGCGACTTCACCGCGGTCGGGGTACGGATCGCGCCGGGCACCCCGTTGCCCGCGCCGGTCGGGGTCTTCCCGCGCTATCAGGTGGACTGATTTCCAGTGACCTGCGTCACGTAAGGTCACATTCAGAGCATCTGGGGTGTCTCGAGGTCGAACGGCTCAACCGACCTCAAAGGAGAGATGTGATGACTGAGCGCAAGAACCGAGTCGTGGTCGTCGGCGGCGGATACGCCGGGGTGATCGCGGCCAACCATCTGCGGCTGCGTCCCGACGTCGACGTCACGCTGGTCAATCCGCGCGCGGAGTTCGTCGAGCGAATCCGCCTGCACCAGATGGTGACCGGATCCAACGACGCCGTCGTCGACTACGCCGAGATCCTCGGTGCCGGCATCGAGCTGGTGATCGACGCGGCCACCCGTATCGACGTCGAGGCCCGGCACGTGGAAGTGTTCAGCGGCGCGCCGCTGCCCTACGACTATCTGATCTACGCGGTCGGCAGCGGCTCGGGTGGTGCGACGGTCGCCGGGGCGGACCAATTCGCTTATCGCATCGCCGATCTCGAGGAGGCCACGCGCCTGAGCGTCGCCCTCGACGAGCTGAACTACGGCGCACCGGTGTGTGTGGTGGGGGCCGGCCCCACCGGAATCGAGACCGCGGCCGAGCTGGCCGAGCAGGGCCGCGCCGTCACGCTGGTGTGCGGGCCGGTCCTCGGGCCGTACCTGAGCACGCCGGGGCGCCGGTCGGTCGCCAGTCAGCTGCGCAAGCTGGGCGTCGAAATCGTCGACGGCCCAGGGTCGGTCGTCACCGCGGTCGCCGCCGAGGCGGTCACGCTCTCCGACGGCAGGCGGCTGCCGAGCTTCGTGACGATCTGGACCGCCGGGTTCGGGGTGCCGGATCTGGCGGCACGGTCCGGGCTGCGCACCGACGCGATCGGCAGGCTGCTCACCGACGAGACGCTGACGAGCATCGACGACGCGCGGATCGTGGCGGCCGGAGACGCCGCCGCGCCGTCGGGTGAGCCGCTGCGGATGAGCTGCCAGGCCGCGATGCCGCTCGGCGCACAGGCCGCCAACACGGTGCTGGCCCGCATCGCCGGCGAGCGGCCCGCGGTGATCAATCAGGCCTTCACCGGTCAGTGCGTGAGCCTGGGCCGCGGCGCGGGCATCATCCAGTTGGCCCACAAGGACGACACCGCGATGCCGCTGTACATCGCCGGCTGGAGTGCCGCCAAGATCAAGGAGGCGGTGTGCAAGAGCACCATCGCCGGCCTGCGCCGTGAGGCGCGCAAGCCCGGCTCGGCGTTCTGGTTCAAGGGCGGCAAGCGGCCTTCGGCCCCGGCGGTGCCGGCATCGTGACCGAGGTCGGCGAACACGCCGAGCGGTTCACCCTGCTGCGCCCGCTGCTGTTCACCATCGCCTACGAGATCCTGGGCTCGGCCACCGAAGCCGACGACGTGTTGCAGGACAGCTACCTGCGCTGGGCGGCGGTCGACCTGGCCGACGTCCGCGACACCAAGGCCTACCTGGCCAAGCTGGTGACCCGGCAGGCGCTGAACACCCTTCGGGCCCAGGCTCGGCGGCGAGAGGACTACGTCGGCCCGTGGCTGCCCGAACCGCTGCTGCTCGACGACCACGACGGCGCCGCCGACGTGGTACTGGCCGAGTCGGTGTCGATGGCGATGCTCGTGGTGCTCGAGACGCTGACCCCGGACGAACGCGCGGTGTTCGTGCTGCGCGAGGTGTTCGGCTTCAGCCACGACGAAATCGCCTCTGCTGTCGGCAAATCCACGGCCTCGGTGCGTCAGATGGCGCACCGGGCCCGTGAGCATGTGCAGTCACGGCGCAGGCGCTTCGAACCCGTCGACGCCGAGAAGTCCGAGCAGATCACCACCCAGTTCCTGACGGCCGCGGCCACCGGGGACCTCGACGGGCTGATGGCCATGCTGGCGCCCGACGTGGTTTTCACCTCCGACAGCGACGGCAAGGTCAGCGCGGCCCGCCGCCCGGTGTTCGGGCCGGAGAAGGTGGCCAGGCTGCTGATCGGGCTGATGAGCCGAGCCGGCGCCGAGTACCGGATGGAGCCCGCCACCTACAACAGCGCGGCGGCCATGATCGTCTACCGCGACGAGCGGCCGGACAGCGTGTTCACGATCGAGGTGATCGACGGCAAGATCACCAACTTCTATGCGATCCGCAATCCGGAGAAGCTGGCGTCGGCCACCATCCGCCGGGAGATCAGCCGCTAGCGAGCCCGTACCCCCCGCCCCTAACCCCGCGAGCAGACGCAAAGTCGCACGATTTCGGCGCGCCCGAAATGTGCGACTTTGCGTCTGCTCGGCACAGCCGTCAGGCTAAGGCGATGCGCATCGAGCGGCTCGGCGACGTCGGCAGTGCCGCCGACGTGCTGCGCACGCTCGCCGCCGCGGCCGCGCGGCGCGGGCTGCCGCCGCCGGCCGCGTTCGTCGGCGACTGGTTCGGCTCGGCCGCGGTCGTGGCGCCGAGCGTGCCGATCGTGCCGACCGACCCTGGCGAGGTGTTCGCCGTCGCACCGGGCCATGGCGGCGACGCCGTCGGCGGCGGATGGATCGGGTATCTGTCCTACCCCGACGCCGCGGCCGACGCCCGCGGGCCACGAATCCCGGAGGCGGCGGGCGGCTGGACCGACTGCGTTCTGCGGCTCGACGCCGACGGGTGCTGGTGGTACGAAAGTCTTTCCGGCGCAACGATGCAACCCTGGATCAGTGCCGCCCTGGCCTCGCCGGAACCGCATGGAGTCTGCGAAATCGTCTGGGCGGAGCCCGATTTCGCGGCCCACCAGGGCGGCGTCCTGGACTGCCTGGCGGCGATCGGCGCCGGCGAGTGCTACCAGGCGTGCGTGTGCACCCAGTTCACCGGAACGGTCACCGGGTCGCCGGTGGACTTCTTCGCCGCGGCGGTGACGCGAAAGATCCCGGCGCGCGCGGCGTATCTGGCCGGCGAGTGGGGCGCGGTGGCGTCGCTGTCGCCGGAGTTGTTCCTGCGCCGATGCGGGGACCAGGTCACGTCGAGCCCGATCAAGGGGACGCTGCCGTTGCACGCCGAGCCGACCGCGCTGCGGGCCTCGGTCAAAGACGTGGCCGAGAACATCATGATCGTCGATTTGGTGCGCAACGACCTGGGCCGGGTGGCCCAGACCGGCTCGGTGACCGTTCCCGAACTGCTGGCGGTGCACGCCGCGCCGGGCGTGTGGCACCTGGTGTCGACGGTCAGCGCGACGGTGGACGCCGAGCTGCCGACCGCGACCCTGCTGGACGCGACATTCCCGCCGGCGTCGGTCACCGGTACGCCGAAAACCCGCGCCCGGCAGCTTCTTTCGCGATGGGAGCCGCATCGGCGCGGGGTGTACTGCGGCACGGCGGGCATGGCTTCGCCGGTCGCGGGCTGTGAGCTGAACGTGGCGATCCGCACCGTCGAGTTCGACGCCGACGGCGGGGCGGTACTCGGTGTGGGGGGCGGCATCACCGCCGACTCCGACCCGGTCGCCGAGTGGCAGGAGTGCCTGCACAAGGCGCTGCCCATCGTGGGACCCGTCGCTGTCCACTATTCCCGCGAGCGCAGCACCGCGTCGTAGAGCGCGCGCCGCGACGGTGCCCCGGCATGGGTGTCGACGACCCGAGCGCAGGCGTCCTTGACCCGCATGCCCTCGTCGACCAACACGCCCACCTCGGCCAGCAGGGTCGGCAGGTCGGCGACGGGCGCTGCGCCCGCGAGGACCACGGTGATCTCACCGAGCACCTTGTCGTCGGCCCACTGCGCGAGGTCGGCCAGCGACCCGCGCAGCACCTCCTCGTGGATCTTGGTCAGCTCTCGGCACACCACTGCGCGGCGCTGCCCGCCGAGTTCGTCGACGGCGTCGTGCAGGCAGTCGGCCAGCCGGCGCGGCGACTCGAAGAACACGGTGGTTCGCGGTTCGCCGGCGAGACCTGCCAGCCAGGTCCGGCGCGCGGACTGCTTGCGCGGTGCGAACCCCTCGAAGCAGAACCGGTCCGCTGGCAGGCCGGAGACGGCCAGTGCGGTGGTCACCGCGGACGGGCCGGGCAGACAGCTGACCGGAAGCGCCGCCTCGACGCAGGCCGTCACCAGCCGGTAGCCCGGATCGTTGATCAGCGGCATGCCCGCGTCGCTGACCACCAGCACGGTGGCGCCGGCCTTGATGTCGTCGAGCAGGGCGGGCACCCGGGCCGCTTCGTTCTGGTCGAACAGGCTGACCACCCGTCCGGTGATCCGCACGCCCAGCGCCTGCGCCAGCGTGCGGACCCGCCTGGTGTCCTCGGCGGCCACGATATCGGCGCTGGCCAGCGCGTCAACCAGTCGTTTCGACGCGTCGGACGGCTGCCCCAGCGGCGTGGCACCAAGCAGCAGTCGTCCCGTCGTCACGCCCCACAGCCTACGATCGCTATCGATGACCACGACCGTCGATGACGTCGCGCAGGAGCGCCGCGCACCCGTCATCAGCCCCGCACCGCTGGTGCCGATTGCCGATTTCGGCCCGGCCGACCGCGTCGAGGGCTGGGCGGCGACGGCGATCGTCACCGCGCTGGCGGCGCTGACCCGGTTGGCGAACCTGGGCTCGCCCACCGATGCGGGCACGCCCATCTTCGACGAGAAGCACTACGCGCCGCAGGCCTGGCAGGTGCTGCACAACTACGGTGTCGAGGACAACCCCGGCTTCGGCCTGGTGGTGCACCCGCCGGTCGGCAAGCAGCTGATCGCCATCGGCGAGGCCCTGTTCGGCTACGACGGCGTGGGCTGGCGGTTCACCAGCGCGGTGCTGGGTGTGCTGCTGGTGGCCCTGGTGGTGCGGATCGTGCGGCGCATCACCCGCTCCACCATGATCGGCTCGATCGCCGGGCTGCTGCTGATCGCCGACGGTGTCAGCTTCGTCGCGGCACGCACCGCCCTGCTGGACAGCTTCCTGACGTTCTTCGTGGTGGCCGCGTTCGGCGCGCTGATCGTCGACCGCGACCAGGTCCGCGAACGCATGCACAACGCGCTGCTGGACGGCCGCATCGCCGAGACACCGTGGGGTCCGCGGCTGGGCGTGCGGTGGTGGCGGTTCGGGGCGGGTGTGCTGCTGGGCCTGGCCTTGGCGACCAAGTGGTCGGGGCTCTACTACATCGTGTTCTTCGGTGCGATGTCGCTGGCGTTCGACGTCGCGGCGCGCCGCGCGTACCGCGTGCCGCGGCCGTGGTTCGGGGCGGTCCGGCGCGACCTCGGGCCCAGCGCGTACGTGTTCCTGCTGATCCCGTTCGCGGTATACCTGGCGTCGTATGCGCCGTGGTTCTCGTCGGAGACGGCGGTCAACCGCTATGAGGTGGGCGAGTCGATCGGTGAGCGCCAGTGGTTCCAGCCGCCGGACGCGATCCGGTCGCTATGGCACTACACGTACAAGGCGTATCACTTCCACTCGACGCTGACGAACTCCGCGGGAAACCACCACCCGTGGGAGTCCAAGCCGTGGACGTGGCCGATGTCGCTGCGGCCGGTGCTGTACGCGATCGACAACCAGAACGTAGCGGGCTGCGGCACGGCCTCCTGCGTGAAAGCCGTCATGCTGGTCGGCACGCCGGCGATGTGGTGGCTGGCGGTGCCGATCCTGGTCTACAGCGGGTGGCGGGCGTTCGTGCGGCGCGACTGGCGCTACGCGGTGGTGCTGACGGGTTACTGCGCGGGCTTCCTACCGTGGTTCGCCGACATCGACCGGCAGATGTACTTCTTCTACGCGGTGCCGATGGCGCCGTTCCTGGTGATGGCGATCGCGCTGATCCTCGGTGACATCCTGCATGCACCGGGGCAGAACGCCGAGCGCCGCACGCTGGGGCTGATCGTGGTCAGCGGCTACATCGCGGTGGTGATCACCAACTTCGCCTGGATGTACCCGATCCTGACCGGTATTCCGATCTCGCAGTCGACCTGGAACATGGAGATCTGGCTGCCCAGCTGGCGGTAGTTCGGGGCCGCGAGACCGACACCCGGGTCGCGATTCGCGGAATTCCACAGCCGTGAAGTCGATTTCGGCGCACGAACCCCGCCGTTGTCACACCCTCCCGTCAACATGCGGTCATGTCCACGCCCATCAAGGGAAGTGAAGCGATCGCCCGCGGCCTGCTCACTCGCGGCCAACTGCGCTGGAACTACACGGCACTCCACCCCGACGTGTATGTCAGCAAGGACGCTGACCACTCGCTGCTACTCAGGACGCAAGCCGCTGCCCTATGGGTGCCGGACGGTGTCATCGCGGGCCGTGCAGCGGCCGCACTGCACGGCACGCAATGGGTCGGGCCGGGTACGCCGGTCGAGTTGATCGGCGCAAGTCGCCGGCCGGGCGCCGGCGTCATCGTCCGCGAGGAGCGCATCGCCGATCACGAGATCATGCGGCTGGGCGACCTCACCGTGACGGCACCGGAGCGGACTGCGCTCGACCTGGCTCGTCACCTGCCTCGCACCCAGGCCATCGGACACCTCGACGCGTTGGTCGCCGCCACCGGCGTCGAGCCGGACGCTGTCCTCACGCTCGCGGAGGATCACCGCGGCGCCCGAGGCATTCGACGGGCCCGCTTACTGCTGCCACTGGTGGACGCCGGAGCACAGTCGCCCCGGGAATCGTGGCTGCGGCTCCTGCTGATCGACGGCGGCTTTCCACGACCGACCACACAGATTCCGGTGTCGGACGGATGTACGACCGCTTTCGTTGACCTGGGATGGGAAGAGCCGCAGATCGGGCTCGAGTACGACGGCGACCAGCATCGCTCGGATCGACGCCAGTTCGTCCGGGACATCGGCCGTCACGAGATGTTGAGCCGGCTGGGCTGGCTGATGATCAGAGTCGTCAAGGAACACAGCAGGGCTTTCATCCTTCAGCGCGTGCGGAATGCATTCGATCGTCGAGCCGTGATGCACTCCAGATCTGCATGAGGGCTGTGAAACCCGACAATATGCAGCCGTGGTGTCGAACTCGGCGCTGCACGCCGTAATGTCGGGCCCGATGAGGAGCCGCGCCGCGATCGTGCGTGAGGTCGGCGGGGCATGGTCTGTCGAGGAGTTCGACCTCGACCCGCCGCGCGCAGGCGAGGTTCTGGTCCAGATGGCCGCGGCCGGGCTGTGCCATTCCGACCACCACGTCCGCAACGGCTTCATGGCCCCGCCCGGCGCCGCACCGAGAACCCGGCCGCCGACCGTCGGCGGCCATGAGGGTTCCGGTGTGGTGCTCGAGGTCGGTGCTGGCGTAACGGGCCTGGATCCCGGCGACCACGTGGTGACGTCCTTCGTCGCGGTGTGCGGGCACTGCCGCTGGTGCGCCTCGGGCATGGAGTACCTGTGCGACAAGGGCGCCGGCGTGCTGGTCCCCGGCATGCCCACCGACGGTACCTTCCGCCACCACACGGTCGACGGCCACGACCTCGGCCACACCTCGAAGATCGGCGCGTTCGCCGAACACACCGTCGTCGCGGCTGATTCGCTGGTGAAGATCGACCCGGCGATTCCGCTGGTGCCTGCCGCGCTGCTGTCGTGCGCCATCCCGACCGGCTACGGGTCGGTCGCGCATCGAGCCGGCGTGCGCCCCGGGGACACCGTGGTCGTCATCGGGGTCGGCGGCATCGGCACCGCCGCCGTGCAGGGGGCGCGAATCACCGGCGCGACGACGATCGTCGCCGTGGATCCCGTTGACTCCAAACGGGACTCGGCTCTCAGCTTCGGCGCGACGCACTGCGCGGCGTCGGCGGCCGACGCCGTCGAACTCGTCCGGGACCTCACCCGCGGAGTGATGGCCGACGCCGTCGTCGTCGCTCCGTCCGACATCACCGGTGAGGACATTCGCGCCGCGCTCGCCCTGACCCGCAAGGGCGGAACCTGCGTGCTGACCGGGATGGCACCGGCCGGCCCGCAACCCGTACAGCTCGACGTCCAAGACCTCGTCCTGATGAACAAGAACCTGCACGGAACGGTGTTCGGCTCGTGTAACCCGCGATCCGAGATCCCGCTGCTCGCCGCCATGTACACCTCCGGTCAGCTGATTCTCGACGAGATGATCACCCGGCGCTACCGGCTCGACGACATCAACGACGCGTTCGACGACCTGCTGCGTGGCGAGCTGATCCGCGGTGTGATCGACTTCGGGATCGCTTGAGGCGCATGGCTACTCCGCTGCCGGGCCTGCGCGTGGTCGAGATCGGTGACCGGCTGGCCACGGCGTACTGCGGCAAGCTGCTGCGCGATGCGGGCGCCGACGTGGTCATGGTGGAGACGCTAGAAGGTCACCCGCTGCGCCGCCAACGCCCTGCCGGCGTCCCGCCCAGGGATGGCGAGAGCCCGTTCTTCGCGTTTCTGGCCGGCGGCAAGCGCAGCGTCAGCGCCCAGCCGGTTCCCGCGGAGCTTCTCGCCGGCGCCGACATCGTCATCCTGGGTGCCACTCCCGGCCGGGCCGCCGAGCTGGGTGTGGACGTCGACGCGCTCGCGCAGCATCGCACGGTGGTGACCCTGTCCGACTTCGGCTGGGCAGGGCCGTGGACCGACCGGCCGGCCACCGAGTTCACGCTGCAGGCGTGGTGCGGTTCGACGGGCTCCCGCGGGGAACCGGAGCGCCCGCCGATCGCGGTCGGGGGTGATCTCGGCGAGTTCGTCACGGGCACATACGCGGCCGCGGTCGCGCTGGCCACCCACTACGGCGGCGGCGGCCTGGCGGACCTGTCGGCGCTGGAGGCCATGACCACCTCGATGCAGGTCTTCTCCTGGCTGCGCAAGGAGTTGATGCTGCTCGAGGTCGTCGGCCGGTCCACCGAGGTGCCGTCGGTCGAGCGGGCGAAGGACGGCTACGTCGGCATCTCGATGGCGACCGGACAGCAGTGGCAGGACTTCTGCGCCATGGTCGACTGCCCCGACCTCGCCGACGTTCCCGACCTTCGGTTCCAGCACGGGCGCTGGGTACAGCGCGACCTGATCCGCGCCCGCACCGCCGACTGGTTCGCCTCGCACACCGTCGAGCAGATCGTGGACCTCGCGGCGCTGTTCCGGATTCCGATGGCGGCCATCGGCAACGGCGAAACGCTGACCGGCATGGACCATTTCGTGGCGCGCGGCGCCTATGTGGACCACCCGGCCGGATTCCGCGCACCCCGCCCGCCGTGGCGTATGAGCGAGACCGCACCGCTGCCGCCCGCGCTGCCCCCCGGGTTCGGCGAAGTCGACACCGTCACGCGATGGACGCCTCGCGAGCAGGCGGCACACCACGCCGAACTACCCCTACGGGGAGTCAAAGTCGTTGACCTGACCGCATTCTGGGCCGGCCCGGCGGCGACCCATCTGCTTGCCATGCTGGGCGCCGACGTGGTCAAGGTCGAGTCCGTACAGCGCCCGGACGGGATGCGCTTCGCCGGCGGCTTCCGCGCAGACGTGGAACGCTGGTGGGAGTACAGCTGGGTGTTCCACGGCGTCAACTCCGGTAAGCGCTCGATCACCCTGGACCTCGAATCCGACTCGGGCCGAGATCTTCTCGGCCGCCTGGTCGCCGACTCCGATGTGGTGATCGAGAACTTCACCCCACGGGTGATGGAGAACTTCGGCCTCGGCTACGACGTGCTCAAGGGATTCAACGAACGGATCATCGAAGTCCGGATGCCCGGCTTCGGGCTCGACGGGCCGTGGCGCGACCGGGTCGGCTTCGCGATGACAATGGAGCAGTTGGCCGGGCTGGCCTGGCTCACCGGGTATCCCGACGGTTTGCCGACCGCCCCGCGCGGCGCCTGTGACCCGCTGGCCGGTGTGCACGCCACCTTCCTGACCATCGCCGCGCTCGAACACCGCCGCCGAACCGGCCGTGGTCAGCTGGTCGAGGTGCCGATGATCGACGTGGTGCTCAACGCCAGCGCGCTACAGGTGATCGAACACGACGTCTCTGGTGTGCTGCTGACCCGCCGCGGCAATCGCGGCCACGAGTTCGCCGTCCAGAACGTCTACGCCTGCGCCGGTGACGAGCAGTGGATCGCCGTCAGTGTCCGGCACGACAGCGACTGGCAGGCGCTCAAGAGCGTTCTGGGGCAACCGGACTGGGCCCGGGAGCTCGCGTACACCACCGATTCCGGTGACCTGATCGACGCGCATCTGGCCGACTGGTTCGCCCCCCGACCACTGCACGCCACCCTCGACGCCCTTCTCGACGCCGGCGTGCCGGCGGCTCCGGTGGTGCAGCCGCCCGACGTGATCGACAACCCCGCGCTGCGGGCACGCGGCTTCTTCCAGACCGCCGACCATCCGCTGTGCGGGCCGCTGCCCTATCCCCGCCCGCCGATCACCGGTCACTTCGTCGACAGTCCGGCTCCGCTGCTCGGGCAGCACAACGCCGACGTGCTCGGCGGATCCCTGGGACTGAGCCATCAGGAGTTGGACCGCCTGGCGGCCGAGGACGTGATCGGGACCTGGCCGTTGGGCTTGTAGCCGCCGTGCGTCCAGTCCCGCGCCCGCAGCCGCCAGGTGCGGCGGGCGTATTCGATTTCCTTGTACGGCCATTGGGTGACGATCCGTCCGCTCGGCGCGCGAAAGTAGCTGCCGCACTGGGTCCAGACGGTCCGCTCGAGCTCGGCGCCGATTTCGTCGTTGAACCGCCGCTCGGCCTCCGGCCGCACATCCAGGTATCCACCCTTTCGGGCGATCCGGGCGACGGCGTCGGCCGCCAGGCGGGCACCGGCCTCCAGGATGTAGACGATCGAGTTGCCGCCCTGATTCGTGTTGGGCCCGTACAACATGAAGAAGTTCGGGAAGCCGGCGACGGCCGCCCCGAGGTAGGCGCTCGGGTCCTCACCCCACCGATCATGCAGCGACTGCCCGCCCACCCCGATCACGTCGATGCCGGACAGATAGTGGTTGGTCTGGAACCCGGTGGCCAGCACCACGACGTCGACGTCGACCGCGCCCGCGTTCGTACGGACGGCGGTCTCGGTGACCTCCCGCACCGGGTCGGTCACCAGGCTGACGTTGTCACGTTGCAGCGCAGCGTAATAGTCACCGCCCAGCAGTACCCGCTTACAGCGAAACGGGTAGTCCGGGGTCAGCGCCGCCCGCAGCGACTCGTCGGAGACATGCCGGCGCAGATACTCCTCGGCAATGCCCTGTCTGCCGGCGACCAACGGGTCGTCGAGTCGTAGCGCGGTGTTGTCATGCTGTTCCTTCCACAGTCGCCAGCGTTCACGCCTTGCCGCCCAGGGGCTTCGGCGGAACCGGGCCAGCTCCTCGGGGGTGAACGCACGGTCGTCCTTGGGCACCATCCACGGCGGAGTCCGCTGGAAGACCGTCACGTGGGCGGCGGTCTCGGCCAGTTCGGGCACCACCTGGACCGCGCTGGCCCCGGTTCCGATCACAGCCACCCGCCGGCCCGCCAGCGGGGCGCGCGAGTCCCACCGCGAGGTGTGCATCACCCGGCCCGCGAAGCGGTCGAGGCCGGAGATGTCGGGTAACTTCGGCTCGCCGAAAAGGCCGACCGCGCTGATCACCACGTCAGCGGGGAAGCCGAATCCACCTCCGCTGCAGACGGATTCGAGGTCGAGGTCCCACTGCTGGACCCTCGGATTCCAGCGGACACTGCGCACCCTGGTGTCGGTGAGCAGATGCCGGTTCAGGTCGAAGGTCTCGGCGACCGACTCCAGATAGGCGAGGATCTCCGGTTGGTGTGCGTAGGTGCGGCTCCAGTTGCGGTTGGGCGCGAAGGAGAACGAATAGAGGTGGCTCTGGATGTCGCAGGCCGCCCCGGGGTAGGTGTTCTGCCGCCAGGTGCCGCCGACGCCGTCGCCGCGTTCGATGATGAAGATGTCGTCGACGCCGATCCTGCGCAACGCGACCGCAGCGGCCAGACCGCCGAAGCCGGCCCCGATGATGGCCACCCGCGGCTGGCGGCCCCGTCGCAGGGCCGCCCGGATGCGGCCGATCGGGTAGTGCTTCGTCACGCCGTGTCACCGCGGCGGAAGTCGAACCCGTCGAGGTGGCCGTCGTCTCGCCAGTCCCGGAGGATGTCCGCGTATTCGGTTGGGCCGCCCAAGAAGAAGCTGCCCTGCCGCGTCGTCGCGTTCGCCTGGCCCTCACGGTTGTAGTAGCCCGGCGTGCAGGAGCGGGCGCGGTCGGCGGTCCCGGTCGATCGGGCCATCACGGTCTGCACCCAGGCCTGCTCGGCGGCGGGTGTCGTCTCCAGTTCGATGACGTCGTTGGTCAACGCCCAACCGATGATCCACGCGACGTGCGACGCCTGCACGTCGAGCAGATAGGGGAAGTTCACGGTGAACCCGGACTGGGCGATGCTCTCCACGAACAGGTTGGGGAAACCCGCGACGTACAGGCCGTGCAGTGTCCGTACCCCGTCGCGCCAGGCGTCGCTGAGCGTCACGCCGTCGCGGCCGATCACCTCGAAGCCGGTGCGGCGGGTGTAGTCGGTGCCCACTTCGAAGCCGGTCGCGAAGATCAGGCAGTCCAGTTCGTATTCGATCCCGTCGACCACGACTCCGCGTTCGGTGATGCACTGCACCCCGAGACCGTGGGTGTCGACCAGAGTCACGTTGGGGCGGTTGAACGTTGCCAGATAGTCGTCGTGGAAGCACGGTCGTTTGCAGAAGTAGCCGTACCACGGCTTGAGCGCCTCCGCGGTGTCGCGGTCGGCCACGATCGCGTCGACCCGGGCGCGGACCTCCTCCATCTTCGCGAAGTCGGCGAGCTCACCGTCGCGCATCACCAGAAGCGTCTTCACGATCGAGGTCCACGCGTCGGCGACCAGGTCCTCGTCGGCGTCGCCGCCGGCGGTGAGTTGCTGGAAGTTCTCGATGCGGCGACGCTGCCAGCCCGGGGTCAGCCCGGCCACCCACTGCGGGTCGGTGGGCCGGTTGTCGCGGACGTCGACCGACGACGGGGTGCGCTGGAACACCAACAGCTGACCGGCCGCGCGGGCCAGGTGCGGGACGCACTGCACAGCGGTGGCGCCCGTGCCGATGATGCCGATTCGCTTGCCTGCCAACCGCTGCAGGTCCGCCCCGGTGTAGTCGTAGTCCCATCTGCTGGTGTGGAAGGTGTGCCCGCGGAATGACGAGATACCGGGAATGCCCGGCAGCTTGGGCTTCTGCAGGTACCCGTTGGCCATCGAGACGAACCGGGCGCGAATGGCGTCACCGCGGTCGGTGTGGATGATCCAGCGTGACTGCGCTGCCTCCCAGCGGATTTCGCGGACCTCGGTGTGCAGGCACGCATCGCGGTAGAGGTCGTAGTGCTCGGCGATGCGCCGGCAGTGCGCGAAGATCTCCGCGCCCTTTGCGTACTTCTCGGTCGGGATGTATCCGACCTCCTCCAGTAGCGGCAGATAGACGTAGGACTCGACGTCGCAGGCGATGCCGGGATACCGGTTCCAGTACCAGGTGCCCCCGACGTCGGCGGCCTTGTCGATCAGTCGGATGCTCCGCACCCCGAGCTCACGCAGTCGCGCCCCGGTCAGCAGACCACCGAAGCCGGCGCCGATGATCGCGACGTCCACCTCGTCGGTCAGCGGCTCTCTGGCGGGCGGCGGGCCGGACCAGGGGTCCTCGGCGAATCCGGCGAACTCCCCGGCCACCTCGACGTACTGCCCGATCCCGTCCGGGCGCAGCCGGCGGTCGCGCTCCTGCGCGTAGCGGGCGCGCAGCGCGTCGGGATCGAACGGCAGGGATGTCACGATGACCGCACTATAAATCCACGGCGGTGGCGATCACTTTGGTCTCCAGGTATTCCTCGAACCCGGCCAGGCCCATCTCGCGGCCGACGCCGGACTGCTTGTAGCCGCCGAACGGTGCATCCGCCGAGTACCAGACCCCGCCGTTGACGTTGACCGTGCCGGTCCGCAGCCGTGCCGCCGCCCGAGCCGCCCGCTCCGGGGGACCCCACACGGTGGCCGACAGCCCGTAGGGCGAGTCGTTGGCGATTCGCACCGCATCCTCGTCGCCGTCGTGGGCCAGTACCACGAGCACGGGGCCGAAGATCTCCTCGCGTGCCACCCGGGCGTCGTTGGTCAGCCCCCGGATCACCGTCGGCTCGACGTAGTAGCCCCGCTCGAGTCCGGCCGGACGCCCACCACCGCACGCGAACGAACCGCCCTCGGCGACAGCCAGATCGAGGTAGCCCTGCACCCGGTCGCGCTGGCGCGCGGAGATCAGCGGACCGCAGACCGTGGCCGGATCGGTGGGATCGCCGACCGGGACGCGGCGCATCGCGTCGGCGGCGGCGATGACGGCGTCGTCGTAGCGGTGCCGGGGCACCACCAGCCGGGTGGTGAACGCGCAGCCCTGCCCGGCATGCCGGGCCACCGCCACGGCAGCCGCGCCGCACGCCCGCTCCAGGTCGGCGCCGTCGAGCACCAGGAACGCCGGCTTGCCGCCCAGTTCGAGGAAAACCTTCTTGACGGTCGCGGCGGCGGCGGCCATCACCGCGGCTCCGGTGCCGGTGGATCCGGTGAACGACACCATGTCCACCCGGGGGTCCTCGCTCAGCACCGCACCCACGCGCGAGTCGCTCGAGGTGACGATGTTGACCACCCCGGGTGGGAGGTCGGTGCGTTCGGCGATGATCCGCCCGACGTACGCGGCACACCAGGGCGTCTCGGGTGCGGCCTTGAGGACGACGGTGTTGCCTGCCGCCAGTGCGGAGCCGAGCTTGGCGAGGTTGAGCTGGTGCGGAAAGTTGAACGGCGTGATCGCGCCGACCACGCCGAAGGGCTCACGCAGTAGTTGCCGCCGCGACGCGATGCCCATCGGGGAGACGGTACCGAGATCGGTTGACCAGGAATAGTTCTCGGCGATGTCGGCCGGGAACGACAGATCGTTGATCGGGCCCTGCAGGTGGGGCCCGGCGGTGAACGCGATCGGCGCGCCGACCTCGGCGACGGTGATCGCGCGCAGGTCCTCGATCTCGGCGTTGAGGCCGTCACGAAGCTGGCGCAGGCAGTGCACGCGCAGCGCGACGTCGCGCGACCAGTCGGTGTCGTCGAACGCCCTGCGGGCCGCGGCGATGGCGCGATCCATGTCGGCGGTGTCGGCGTCCGCCGCTGTCCCGATCGGTTCCTCGGTCGCCGGGTTGATCGTGGCGAAGGTCCCCGAGCCGCCGGCAACCAGCGTCCCGTCGATGAGCAGATCGGTCACAGCGGGTCCCGGGCGACCGGGCACGACATGCATCGTGGCCCGCCCCGCCCGGTACCGAGCTCGGATGCGGCGATCGGCAACACCTCGATTCCCGAATCCTGAAGCCGCGCATTGGTTTCGGCGTTGCGCTCGTAGGCAACCACCACGCCGGGGGCCAATGCCAGGGTGTTGTTGCCGTCGTCCCACTGCTCGCGTTCGGCGGTGACCGGGTCGAGCCCGGTGTCGATCACCCGCAGCCGCTCGATGCCCATCGCCTCGGCGGCGGCCTTGACGAACGGCGCCTCGTCGAGGATCTTGACGCCTCCCGGGGCGTTCGTGATGGTGAAGGCCGACAGCGTGTCCTGGATGGCCGGATACATCACCACCGCGTCGACGTCGACCATGGTGCACACGGTGTCGAGGTGCATCTGCGCCCGCTCCTGGGCGATGGGCACGGCCAGCACGGTGTGGGCCAGCTCGTCGTCGAACAGGCTGCGCGCCAACGCCTCCGCACCCGCCGGGGTGGTGCGCTCCCCCACCCCGACCGCCACCACACCCGGTGCCAGCAACAGGACGTCGCCGCCCTCGACCGGGGCGGTGTGCGATTCGTAGGCCCGCCGCACCCCGAGGAACCGCGGATGGTGGGCGTAGATCATGTCGGTCAACGACGTCTCGCGGATCCGGGCGGGCAGCGCCAGCGACGTGATCGCCACGCGCGGACCGATCCAGAACGACGAGTCGCGGGTGAACAGCAGGTTGGGCAGCGGCTCGATGACGAAGTCGCCGCCGTGATGCATGCGGCGCACCAGCGAGGTGTCGGCCTTGGCGCTCGACGGCAGCTCGGTGAATGTCATCCCCGCGGTGAGCACATGGGCCAGGTCCGCAGGCGCGAGCCCCCGCAGGTGGGCCGAAAGCTCCTGCGCGAGCGGCAGTCCCAGGCGGCGGGCGTCGACGGCCGCGGCGATCCCCTGGATCCGGGCGGCGCCGCTGGCGAGCGCCTCGGTCAGCAGATCGGCCATCAGCAGCACTTCCACGCCGCGCGAACGCAGTACTTCGGCGAATGCGTCGTGCTCCTCCTGCGCGCGAGACACCCAGGGCAGGCCGTCGAACAGCAGCTCGTCGTTGTTGCGCGGGGTCAGCCGTTGCAGCTCGGCGCCCGGCCGGTGCAGGATCACGACCCGCAGCGTTCCGACCTCGGAGTTGGAGCCCAGCACGGTGGCAGTCACAGCTAGCACGTTAGCCGCTCGGTCGACCTCAACTATCGTTGCGGTGTGACCGAGCACGAGCTGACGCCCGGTGAACTCGCCCGCCGCGCCGGGGTGGCCATTTCGGCACTGCACTTCTACGAGCGCGAGGGCCTGATCAGCAGCCGCCGCACGTCGGGCAACCAGCGCCGCTACGCGCGCGAGACGCTGCGGCGGGTGGCCTTCATCAGGATGTCGCAGCGGCTGGGCATTCCGCTGTCCCGGGTGGCCGAGGCGCTGGCGTCGCTGCCCACCGATCGGGTCCCGACCGCCCGGGACTGGGCGAAGCTGTCCGCCGGCTGGCGTGAGGACCTCGACGAGCGGATCCTGCACCTGCAACGGCTGCGCGACAACCTCACGGATTGCATCGGCTGCGGCTGCCTCAGCCTGCGCACCTGCGCACTGACCAATCCCGCCGACGTATTGGCGGGGCAGGGCCCGGGCGCGGCCAAGCTCTAGCGGCGTCGAACACACGTGCGATAACCTGACAGGGTGTCTGTGACGGTTCAGGGCGCCTTGTTCGAGCACAGCGACCGCCGCGACCTCGGCGCCGGCGCCTGGGTCGACCTGCGGTCATCCTGGGTGGACGACGCCCACACGCTCTTCGACGAGCTGCTGACGGCCGTCCCCTGGCGGGCCGAGCGCAGGCAGATGTACGACCGCGTTCTCGACGTGCCGCGCCTTGTCAGCTTCCACGACCTGACCACCGAACCGCCTCCCCACCCCGCGATCACCAAGCTGCGCCGTCGACTGAACGACATCTACGCCGGTGAACTCGGCGAGCCCTTCACCTCCGCCGGGCTGTGTCTGTACCGCGACGGCTCCGACAGCGTCGCCTGGCACGGCGACACCGTCGGCCGCAGCAGCACCGAGGACACCATGGTGGCCATCGTCAGCCTCGGCGCCACCCGGGTGCTGGCCCTGCGTCCGCGCGGCGGCGGCTCGTCGCTGCGTCTGCCCCAGCAGCACGGCGACCTGTTGGTGATGGGCGGTTCGTGCCAGCGCACCTGGGAGCATGCGGTGCCCAAGACCGCGACGCCGAAGGGACCGCGGATCAGCATCCAGTTCCGCCCGCGCGACGTGCGCTGAGCTCAGCCGCGGATGGCGTTGACCCCGGCGACCAGCAGTTCGCCGGCGCGCTGGGTGTTCACCGGCACCACCGGTTTGTCGGGCACCACCAAGGGGTTGGCGGTGACGATCACCTGATAGTCGCCGAAGTGCGCGGAGTAGTTGAACACCTCGCCGGTGCGCGGCTGGCCGTTGATGACGGTCTGCAGGATGCGGTGGACGCCGAGGGTCTGGGCGCCGTCGATCCTGGGGGCGTCGACGGACTCGACCGAACCGCGCACCGCGCCGCCGCTGAAGCTGACCTTCTTGCAGTCCGGGCCGGGATCGGCCACCGGTACCGGTTCATTGGTCTCGACGGCGATGACGATGAAGCGGTTGCCCTCCCCCTCGGCGGAAACCGCCGCCATGTTGCCCTCGGTGCCGGGCGGCACGAGTTGCCCGGTCGCGAACTTGGCGCACCCCGGCGGGTCGAACTTCAATCCGTCCGGCAGCTTCTGCCCGGCCAGCAGCTTGGGGTCGATACCGGTCCTGGGCACCTCGGTCACGTGAAAGTCCGGGCCGAAGCTCGCCTTCAGATCCGACACCTTGGCGATGTCGGCGCTCTGCGATCCACCCGATCCACATGCGGCCAGCACGCCGGCGCACATCAGCGCGACCACCGTTCTCGGGTTCGACATCGTCGCCAATGTACCCAACGCCCACCCGCTCAGCCGCGCAACGCGGTCACCGTTGCGGTCAGCAGATCGGTGACGAACTGCGAGTTGAGCGGCGGGTACGGCGATCCCGGGTCGGTGACGAGCGTGACGAACACGACGTGGCCGTCGAGGTAGGCCTGCGCGGCCGACGCCTGTGCGTCGGTCTCGCGGCCGGACTCGACGACGGTGCGGGTGCTCGCCGTCAGCGACACGGTGTCGGCGCCGTCGATTCGTGGGGGGTCCACGACCGCGACCTCGCCGTTGGTGTGGGCGAACGTCATCGTCCACTGGGCGCAGTCGGCGAGGAGTCGGGCATCCGGTGCGGCCGGTGCCGCAGCGACCACGACGTGCACCGTGCCGCCCTGGCCGGAGGCCGAGTATCCGCGTGCCCCAGCATCGCCCGGCGCGGGGTCGACCAGCACCGCGCAGCCGGCCGGGTCCGCGCTCCAGCCCGGCCCGAAGCCCCACAGCCCCGCCACGCTGACCGGCCCGGCCACATCGGCGATCTCGTAGCCGGACGGCAGCGCCGCGCGGATTCGCTTGATGTTGGCCGGATCCAGCACGACTCGGGCAGGCGGAGCGCTCGACGTGGATGAAGTCTGCGGCGGCCCGTGCGCGGCGCATGCGGTCAGGCAGAGGATCACCCCCAGGCAGAGCGTAAGCCGCCGCACGTGGACTTGATACCACTGTTTATCGCCTCACTGGGCGAGCCTCGCGGGCTAGCCTGTTCGGCATGTGCACTCGCGTTCTGTGGAACACCAACGATCTCGCGGTCCTCACCGGCCGGACCATGGACTGGCCGGAGTCGACGCAGCCGTTGGTCGTCGGCTTTCCCCGGGGCCGCGAGCGCAACGGGACCGCCCCCTCCGGTTTGGTCGACGACCCCAATCCGCTGCGGTGGACCAGCCGCTACTCGAGCCTGGTCACCACCCTCTACGGCGTGGGCACCGCAGACGGCTTCAACGAGGCGGGCCTGGCCGGGCACGCTCTGTACCTGGAGGCCACCGACTACGGGCCCCGCGATCCGTCCAAGCCCGCGGTGCATGCCGGCCTGTGGCTGCAGTACCTGTTGGACCAGGCCGCCACGGTTGCCGAGGCGCTGACGCTGATGGACACCATCCAGGTGCTGATGATCCACGTCCGCGGACACGACGCGAACATCCACCTCGCCCTGGAGGACGTCAGCGGCGACTCCGCCATCATCGAGTTCGCCGACGGGCGTCCGGCGATACACCACGGCAGGCAGTACACCTTGATGACCAATGACCCCACGTATGACGAGCAGCTGAAATTACTTGCTGCACAGGATTTCTCGAATCCCACCCGAGAGATGCCGCTGCCAGGCAACGTCAATGCGGTCGACCGGTTCCAGCGGGCCGCCTACTATTCGGCGCTGCTGCCCAAGCCGAACTCCGAGCGGGAGGCGATCGCCGGGATCATGGCGATCATGCGCAACGTCTCGGTCCCGTTCGGCGCCCCGTACGCCGATTTCGGGGTGTACAACACCGAATACCGCACCGTCACCGACCTGACGAACCGGATGTACTTCTTCGAGCTGACCACCAGCCCGAGTATCATCTGGGCAGAGTTCGACCGGCTCAAACTCGACGAAGCGCAGGGTCCGATCTGCGTTGACCCGTACGATGATTCGCTGGTCGGCGATGTCACCGACCGGTTCGCGGCGGTGACTCTTCCGTTCTAGCGGTTGCGCCGCCAGATGCCCGCCGACAGCAACGTCGCGAACGAGCACCACAGGGGATAGGGGGCCAGGGCGGCCCCGAACTTCGGGTCGGCGTCGGCAGCCCGCCGGGCCAGGTCGGCGCTACTGACCGCCAGTGCGCCCGCCCCGACCACCGACGGCCCGAGCTTGTGCAACTTGAAGAACACCCAGCTCCAGCCGGCGTTGAGCACGAGATTGGTGCCGAGGGCGGCGATGTAGGCATTCGCCTTTCCGTCCTCGCCGTCGGAACGGAACCGGTCGATGGTGGCGGCGGAGGTCACCGCGATGTCGGCGTAGAGCGTCGTCCACGCGATCGGGAACACCACGTTCGGTGGGTTGTAGGGCGGCTTGCGGAGCTTCGGGTACCAGGTCTCGACGCCCTGGCGGCTGGCGACGCTTCCGACGACGGCCGCTGCGGCGGTGGCCAGGGCGGTTCCCAGGATCGACTTGCGCATGCAACCAACCTACCGGAGCATCTCAGAGGCTCCCGCGAATTCGAGCGTCCGATGGCCGGTGCGTGAACGACGGCGGTCCGAAATCGGAACTGCGCTTGCGGCTTAGCCGTCACGCGGCTTGCGATCACGCCCGCGGGCAAACAACGACGGCCGACCGCCTACCCGCGGCGTGCGGCAAAAAGCGTGATGTTAGCCAGCCCCTTTTGATCCATTCCGGAAAATCCGCGGCTCTTCGGGATTCATCAGCACTAAGCTGCTCAATCGAATTCGGTCGCTGGTCGCGGTCGGTCGCGAGAGCAAGGAGAACCTCGTCCAATGAAGAGAATCACGGCGGTTGCGGCGGCGGGTTTGGCCGCGATCTCGCTCAGCGTCGCGCTCGTTGGCTGCGGCTCCAAGACCGAGACCAAGACTCTCCACCTCCACGTCCACCTCCACGTCGACGTCCACCTCGACATCGACCGCAACGTCCGCGAGCCCGACCCAGGCCGCCGGACCGAACAAGACGATCCAGGACTACCTGAAGGAGAACAACATTCAGGAGACCGCGGTGCACCGCGGCGATGCGGGTTCACCGAACATCGACCTCCCGACTCCGCCCGACTGGTCGGACGCCGGGCAGCAGACCCCCGAGTGGGCCTACAGCGCGATCGTCTACGACAAGCCGCAGGATCCGACTGACCCGCCGAGCATCATCGCGCTGGTCTCGAAGCTGACCGGCAACGTCGACCCGGCCCAGATCCTGGCATTCGCGCCGGGCGAGCTGAAGAACCTGCCGCAGTACGAGCCGATGGGTGACGCCAATAAGAGCACGCTGAGCGGTTTCGACGCCGTGCAGCTCGGCGGCACGTACGTCAAGGACGGCAAGAAGCGCGTCATCGCGCAGAAGACCGTCGTGATCCCCGGGTCGGATGGTCTCTATGTGCTACAGATGAACGCTGACGCCCTCGACGGGCAGGAGACCCCGTTGATGGACGCCACCGGCGTCATCGACGACAAGACGACGATCACTCCCTGACCGGCTCGCCCCGGTCCCGGGTCAGCTCTTACACAGCAAGCCAGAGGAAAGGAAGTAGTGGGCCTTTTCCGGCGCTCGACGGCAATCGACGTGACCGTGTCACCGGCGGTCGCGGTCCCGCGTCAAACGGTCACCGCCACGATCGCCGGTTCTCTCGACCGGGTCCGCTCGGCCAGGCTGGACTGGGGCTACACCAACTTCTTCGGTTACCACTGGGCCGGGCACACCGATTCGGCTGCCACGAACTACGGGGGTGACCGCGACACCGATGAGTGGGTGAGCGTGACGGCCGCCGACCTGCCGATCGCGACGGGCGAATTGGCCTCTGGCTCCTACGATTTCAGAGTTCCGTCGTGGGCGCCGGCGTCATCCGATGAGATCGCGCGATGGTCGTGCAGGTTGACGGTGGACCGCGACGGAAGTGATGTCGACGTTCGTGGGGACTTCACCGTCGTGGTGCGGCCCGAGGACGCCGATGCCGGCGACGAGCCGATGGAACGCTACGACGGTTCGGGCGAGACGGTCATCGACATCGCGCTGCCCTCGCCGGTGTACGCGGCGGGTCAGGTGGTGTGCGGGCAGGTCACGTTGACGCCGACCGCCGACCTCCCGGACGGGGATCTGCGGGTGACGTGGCAGCGCCACCGCGAGTCACATCCACTGACCAAGAATCCGTGCACGACGGGACCGGTCGACGGCCCGGTGATGAAGCTGGGCAAGGGAATTCCGCTGCGGGCGGGCAGTCCGATCGTGGTGCCGTTCGAGGTGACGCTGCCCGCGGACGCTGCGCCGACGGCGGCGGCCGTGCACTCGTCGATGTCATGGTTCATCCGGGCGGAGTTGTTCTACGCGGGGTTCACCAGCCCCGTGCCGGAGCGGGTGCGGAAGGCGATTGTCGTGGTGAGCGCGGTCAGTTAGTCGACCGTCGGATTCTTGTCGGGGGTCCGGCGTAGTGTTTCGAACATGAGTTCGATCGAGGCTGCGCTGGAGGCTCTCGACGCTGCTGTCGAGTCCCTGGCCGCAATCGATCTTGAGGTGCTGGCTCCCCCGCAGCGGTTCGCGGTGTTGGAGCGCCTGGAGATTGCGCGCCGCCGCCAGGTCGCGGTGGGCCACGCGGTGGTCGCCCGGTTGGAGCAGTTCCCGGGCTGTCCGCCGGTCCCGGTCACCCTGGCCGACGTGCTGCGGATCAGCCCGCGCGAGGCACGCCGCCGCATCCGCGACGCCGAGCAGTTGGCGCCTCGCACCACGCTGACCGGGGAGCCCGTGCCACCCGTGTTGCCGCAGACTGCGAAAATCTGGCGGGACGGGCTCGTCGATGGCGAACACCTGCAGGTCATCCAGCGGTTCTTCCGCGATCTGCCCGACCACCTCGCACCCGCCGACGTGGCCAAGGCCGAGAGATCACTGGCCGAGCACGCGGTGAACCTGCGCCCCGACCAGTTGGAGAAAGTGGCCAACCGGTTGGCTCTGCATCTAAATCCCGACGGGAAGTTCTCCGATGAGGATCGCGCCCGCCGGCGCGGATTCGTCTGGTGCGGCGGACAACGCGTGGACGGCATGAGTGTCGGCAAACTGGTGGCCGACCCGGAGTTACGGTCCATGCTCGATGCGTGGTTGGCCAAGTTCGCCGCGCCGGGCATGTGCAACCCCGCCGATGAGAACCCCACGGTCACCCCCTCTGATGAGGTGGCCCAGCGCGATCAGCGTGGTCATGGCCAGCGCCAGCACGACGCGCTCAAAGCATTGCTACGCGGACAACTCGGTGATCCCAAACTCGGCAAGCACGCCGGATTACCGGTGACGGTGATCGTCTCGGCCACCCTGCAGGACCTGCAGGCCAAAGCCGGACATGCGGTGACGGCCGGGGGAACGCTGCTGCCCATTGCAGACCTGATCCGGATGGCCGCCCATGCCTACCACTACCTCGCTCTGTTCGACGGGGCGAACGGGCGGGCATTGTGGCTGGGCCGCACCAAACGTCTCGCGTCGGCTGATCAGCGAATCATGTTGCACGCCAGAGACCGCGGCTGCACGCGGCCGGGCTGTGATGCGCCGGGCTACCACAGTGCGGTCCACCATGCCGCCGCAGACTGGTCCGACGGCGGATTGACCAACATCGACGACATCGCCCTGGCCTGCGATCCCGACAACCAACTGGTCGAAACCGGCGACTGGGCCACCCGAAGACTTCCCGACGGCGGCACCCAATGGATCCCGCCACCGCAACTCCCGATGCTACGCGGCGGCACCAACGACTTTCATCACCCCGAACGCCTCATCGGCGACGACGACGACGCCGCCTAAGCGCGGGAGAATGCCGAAGCGGCCGCGACCTGGTCGGCAGACGGCCGCACGCCGGTGTAGCGCTCGAACTGTTCGGCGGCTTGCAGGGCGATCACCTCCGCGCCGGTGATCACCTGCTTGCCAGCCGCGCGGGCCGCGACGATCAGCGGCGTCTCGGACGGCAGCGCGACGACGTCGAAAACCACTCGTGCCGAGGCGATCACATCCTCGTCGAAAGACAGCTCATCCTCCTCGGGCCCGGCGCTCATACCGATCGGGGTGACATTGACGATCACCGGTGCGCGCCGGTCACCGACGTCGGCACACCAGTCGTATCCCAGCCGGTCGGCCAGCGCGGTGCCTGCCTCGGCGTTACGGGCGACGATCATTCCGTCACCGAAGCCGTTGTCGCGGAACGCGGTTGCCACCGCGCTTGCCATTCCGCCGCTGCCCCGGATCAGCACACGGTCGCGCGGGTCGAGGCCGTGCTCGGCGATCAATCGCTGCACCGCGACGTAGTCGGTGTTGGAGGCCGTCAGCACGCCGTCGTCGTTCACGATGGTGTTGACCGCATTGATGGCCCGCGCCGACTCCTCGACGTGGTCCACCAATGCCAGCACGTCCTGCTTGAACGGCATCGACACCGAGCAGCCGCGGATCCCAAGCGCCCGAACGCCGCCAATGGCGGCGGCGATATCGGTTGTGGTGAAGGCCTTATAGATGAAGTCCAGGCCGAGGTGTTCGTAGAGGTAGTTGTGGAAGCGGGTGCCGATGTTGCTCGGCCTGGCAGCCAGCGAGATGCACAGCCGGGTGTCCTTGTTCAGCGCCGGCCTGGCCACGTCAGCTGACCGCCCGGATCACCTGGCGCGCCGAGGCCCGGATCTCACCGACCAGCGCCGGGTCGAGTTGCAGGGCATCCAGTTTCGGAACATCGAACACCGTGGTGACAACGCCGGGCTCCTCACGTTCCCACTGCGCGCCGAAGCGGTCCAGGATCGTGCGCATCGGCAGGTTGTCGGTCAGCACCCGCGCCGAGAACCGCTCGACACCTCCGACGTGGGCGGCGACGATCAGCGCGTCCATCAGGAAGTTGCCGATCCCGCGGCCCTGGTAGGCGTCACCCACGATGAACGCGATCTCGGCCTCACACGGATCGGCTCCATCCCGGACGAACCGAACGTCGGCGACCACCGGGCCGTCCACCCCGTCGACCAGCACCCACACGAAGTGGTCCACGTAGTCGACCTGGAACAGATAGTTCATCAAGGCCATGCTCGGTTCCCGCATGGACATGAACCGCCGATAGAGCGTCTCGCTGGAGTACTCGACCGGCCCGTGCGAGTTGCGCTGGCTGTCACCGGGCAGCACCGGTCGCAGGATCAGCTCCGTGCCGTCCTTGAGCACCACCGGGATCGGCACGACGAAGGCGGCCAGCCGCTGCCGGGCCGTGCGCACCAACCGCTCGGTGATCCCGGGCAGCTCCGCCATCATGGCGAAGGCCGCCTCGTCGCCGACGTACCCGACCAGCGGTTCGGTGGTGGTGACCGTCGCCGTGCGCGGTTTGTCGCGCAACAATGCGATCTCGCCGACGATCACGCCGGCCATGACACCGTCCAGGATCACCACTCCGTCGTCACCGACGTGCTGCACCTCGGCCCGGCCCGACTGGATCAGCAGAAACGACACCGCCTGCTCGCCCTGCCGCATCAGGACCTGACCGGCGGCGGCGCGCAACGGCCGCAACCGCTCGGCCAAGGGAAACAGCTCCTCGGCCGTACACCCGTCGAACACGTCCATCTCGGCCAGCGCTTCGGCGCGCAGTGCGACCACCTCGGGCGCCGCGCCCAGTGCCGACGCCAGGCCGTGATCGTCGCCGTCGGCCGTGATGCGCGTATTCATTGACGTCGAGGTTACCGACGGCCCGGAAACACCCGCGCCGGTTTCGCGTGAACGGCACATTCCAGTCAGGAAGGTGACGGCGGGCACACGACAGCCGCCGAGCGGCTCACAGGTGCTTGGAGCGATTGACGAAACGGCCGGCCCGCGGTGAAAACAGCCAGCCACCACCGGCTTTCGTCCCACCGTCGACCGGGATGTTGTGTCCGGTGACGAACCCCGACTGGTCGGATGCCAGAAACAGCGCCACCCGGGCCTGGTCCTCGGGCCAGCCGACTCGGCCCACCGGCGCCCAGGACTGCCAGAGCTCCTCGACGTCGGAGTAGCCGGTGAGGTAGTCGACCTGTGGTGTCTGGGTGAGGTCGGTGCCGATGCCGTTGACCCGGATGCCGCGGCGGCCGACGTCGACGGCCAGGCACGTGGTGAAGTGCGCGACGGCAGCCTTCATCGCGCCGTACACCGGGTCACGGGGAAACCCGCGCATGCCTTCCACCGAGTGGACGTTGACGATGCTGCCGTGATGAGCGTCGATCATCGCCGGAAGAAATGCCCTGGTCACCGCAAAGACGTGCCGAAGGTTGATGTCATACATCCGCTGCCAGCTAGCCGGGGTGGACTCGTCGAACGCCACCAGCGGGCGGTAGTCCCCGACGTTGTTCACCAGGACGTCGACCCGGCCGTGTTCGCTGAGCACCGTATCGGCCAGCCCCGCCACGTCGTCGTCGATCGTGACGTCGACGACGTGGCTGCGGATTGCGCCGCCCGCATCGGTCACCGCGCGCTGGATCCGCGCGGCACGGTCGGGGTCGATCTCGGCCACCTCGACATGGGCTCCGTGCGCGGCGAACAAGGCCGCTATCGCCCCGCCGATGCCGTCGCCGCCACCGGTGACGACCGCAACCCGGCCGTCCAACAATCGATTCCAGTCGGCGATGGGCGGCACACCCGACGGCCCCGTGCTCATAGCGGCGGAGCCTACGCCCGTCAGTATGCGAGCAGGTTCACAATTCCGGTGAAGGCCGCGGGCAGCGCCGACGCCGCCGGCACGATGCGCGAACGCACCGCCGGATGGCGGCTGGCAGTCAACAACCCCGCGGTCAGCATCCGGTAGCGCCGAGACATCCGCCGCCAGTGCCGGTCGTAGTCGGCTGGCCGGTCGGTCAGCACGGACTGCACCAGAAGCTCGGCGCCGCCGAACGCGATACCCAGCCCTTCGCCGGTGAGCGCGTCGACGTAGCCGGCCGCATCCCCGACCAGGAGCACCCGTCCCGCAGTCACTGCCGAAACCCGTTGCTGCAGAGGGCCTGCCGCGCGGTCGCGGTCGTGCGGATGACCCTGCACCCGATCACGCAGTGCCGGGAACTCACCGAGATGGCTGTCGAACGACCCCTGCCGCGTGGTCAGGATCGCGATCCCCACGCAGTCGTCGGCGACCGGCGTCACGTAAGCCTCGGCCTCGTCGCCCCAGTACACCTCGACGGTGTCGCTCCACGGTGTCACCTGGACGTGACGGCGCATCCCCCACCGCCGCGGTCCGGGACTCGGTCGGGACAGGCCGAGCGAACGGCGAATCGGCGAGTGCAACCCGTCGGCGGCGGCGAGGTAGCGCGCCCGCAATTCGCCGCACCGAACCCAGTCCGAGTCCTGCCTGACTTCGCCGACGTCGCCGTTGAGCAGCTTCACCCCAGCCGCCGACACGGCGTCCAGCAGGGCCGAATGCAGCGCCGTGCGGCGCACACCCATCCCGTGGCCGGACCGGAACGGCGCCTCCACCCGCCGGCGCGGATCGAGGTAGCTGATACCCCGAAACTGCCTGCCCTGCAGCGTGATACCGAGGTCCTCGAGCTGGCGCAGGGTGTGCGGCATCAGGCCCTCGCCGCAGGCCTTGTCGATGGTGCCGGTCCGTCGCTCCACGACGGTGACGTTGAGGCCGGCTCGCGCCGCGTGCAGGGCGGTGACCAGACCAGCCGGGCCGCCGCCTGCCACCAGGAGGTCGATCACGTCAGGCTCGCCAACGCGTTGTTCTCGGTGGCGATCCGGGTGCGCAGCAGTACCGCGTTGAGGATCGTGAAGACCCCTGCGGTGATCCACGCGCTGTGCACCAGCGGCAGCGCGACGCCTTCGGCGACGACCGCCACGTAGTTCGGGTGCGACATGAGCCCGTAGGGGCCGCCGGTCACCCGGTGCGCACCTGGGATCACGACCACCCTGGTGTTCCACTGCCGTCCCAGGGTGGTGATGCACCACCACCGGAGTCCCTGGGCGGCAACGACTATCGCCAACATCGGCCAGCCCAGCGCGGGCAGGAAGGGCCGGTGCAGCAAGATCACCTCGGCCAGGCAGCCGGCCAGCAGCCCGGTGTGCAGAACCACCATCACCGGGTAGTGGCTCGCGCCGAACTCCACGCCGCCCTGCGTCTTGCTCCACGCCAGATTGCGCTGCGCGACAACCAGTTCGGCGATCCGCTCCAGCGCGACGGCGGCGATCAGCAGGACGTACCAGGACATCAGTGCCAGCGCAGCAGCAACAGTTCGGAGCAGAATCCGGGTCCCATCGCCATCATCAGACCGGGGCTTCCACTCGGTGGGCGTTTGGCGATGGTGTCGCGCAGCACGTGCAGCACCGACGACGACGACATGTTGCCGACCTCGGCCAGCGACCGCCAGGTCAACTCGAGCGCGTCGTCGGGCAGGTCCAGGCTGGACACGATCGCCTCGATGATCTTCGGGCCGCCCGGATGGCTCACCCAGCCGCCGATGTCGTCGATCGTAAGGCCGTGGGCACCAAGGAATTCGGTGACATCGTCGCGCAGATACCGTTCGATGACCTCGGGCAGGTCCGCCGACAGAACCAGCTCCAGTCCCGAAGCGCCGACGTCCCAGCCCATGGTGCGCAGCGAGTCCGGGTAGAGATGGCTGCGGGAGTCGATGACGTCGGGACCGCCGGCGCCGATCTTCTCGGCGCGGCGTTCGCCGACCGCGACCACCGCGGCCGCGCCGTCGGCGAACAGCGCGCTGCCGACCAGACTCGCCATCGCGGCCTTGGCACCGGGGAACGTCAGCGAGCACAACTCGACCGACACCAGCACCGCCACCGCGTCGGGCGCACCCCGCAGGTAGTCGTGCATCCGGGCGACTCCCGCCGCGCCCGGCCACGCAACCGAGGCCGAAGAGCGGCACCCGCCGCACATCGGGCCGCATGCCCAGCCGTCCGGCGATCCGGGCGTCCAGCGACGGGACCATCACACCGGTGACCGTGGTCGAGATGATGAGGTCGACGTCCTCGGGGCGCAGACCCGCCTCGTCGAGCGCGCCGGAGACCGCCGCGCAGCCCAGCTCGACGGCATGCTCGATGAACAGGTCGTTCGCCTGCGCCGAAGTCGGTCAGCGCCGCGTACTGCTCCAACGGCAGGACGAAATGCCGGCTGTCCACCTTGGCGCTGCGGTGCAGGCTGCGGACGATCGTCCTCGTACTGGCGGTAGTCCTGGAGACTCCAGGAACGCGTCGGTGATCTCTGCCTGGCTGTAGCGGTGCGTGGGCAGTTCGCCGCGTACGCCCGCGATAACGCTCTTGGGGGCCATGTCCTCTATACGGTCCCCGGCAGCGGCTGGTTCAGCCTTCAGGCGTTCTGGCAGTTTGCTCGACACTCGTTTCATTATCCGCGCTGTTATTTGTGTTCTCTAAGAACAGCCCACTGCCGTCATTGATCTGTAAGCGTTGATGCACCCTGACCAGCGGCTTGGGTGCCCACCAGTTCCATTTGCCCATCACATGCATGAACGCCGGCACCAGGATCAGGCGCACCAGAGTGGCGTCGGCCAGCACCGCCAGGGTGAGGCCCAGCCCGAACATCCGCATGAACGAGACGTGCGCGGCGATCAGGCCGGCGAACGAGATGGCCATGATCAACGCGGCCGCGGTGATCACGCGGCCGGTGTGAGCCACCCCGAGCGCCACGCTCTCGTCGTTGTCCGCAGCGGTCTGCGGTGAGGCCAGCCAGAACTCGCGGATGCGCGACACCAGGAACACCTCGTAGTCCATGGACAGCCCAAAAGCTATGCAGAACAACAGCACCGGAATGTTGGCCACCAGCGTGCCGGTGGACGTCGTCCCGAACGCGCCGAGGTTGCCGTCCTGGAAGATCCACACCATCGCGCCGAATGCAGCCGACAGTGACAGGACATTGAGCGCCAGCGCCTTGATCGGAAGCACCACGCTGCCGGTCAACAGGAACAGCAGCACCAGCATGATCACGGCGATCAGGCCCAATACCAGCGGCAGCCGGGACGTGATCGCGTGCACGCTGTCGCGGTTGACCTGGGCGGTCCCGGCGAACTCGACGGTTCGGCCAGCGGGTGCGGCGACGGCGTGCAGCATGTCGAGTTGGTGCTCGGAGCGGTCGGAGAACAGCGAGGCGGTGCTGTCGACCGTCAGCAGGGTGCTGCCCGAGGCCTGACCGGCTGCCGCCGCCGGAGGCCCCACCAGGTCGCCGTTGACAAAGGCGCCGGCGGGCGCGGACACCGCCGAGACGTCGGGCACCCGGGAGAGGTCGGCGGCGTAACGCGCGATCTCCCCGGCGGACAGCCCGTCGGAGTCGGGGATGACGACCGGCACCTGCGTTTCGAAGTTGGTGGAGAAGTCCCGGCGCAGCTGATCGCCCACCTGATGCGCCGAGGCCGCCTTCGGCAACACGCGGTCATCGGGGAATCCGGGCCGCACACCGAAGAACGGCGCGCCGAGGACGACGAGCACCGCCACCCCGGCCAGGCCGATCGGGATGGCGCGCTTCATCACGAATTTCGTTGAGCGATACCAGAATTGCTCTTCCACCGGCTTCCCCGCCGGTTCCGGGCGGCTCAGGACGCGGCGAACCAGACGCCGGACGTCCAGCGCGTCGATCCGGTCGCCGAGCACCATGATCGCCGCCGGAGTCACCACGATCGCCGCCAACGCCGCGAACGCGACGGTCGCGACCCCGGCGTAGGCGAACGACCGCAGGAAGTGCATCGGGAACAGCACCATCACCGCCATGGACAGCGCGACGGTGGTGGCCGAGAACAGCACCGTGCGGCCTGCCGAGGCCATGGTCCGCGTCAGCGCGTCCTCGCGGCCGGCGCCCGTGGCGAGCTCGTCGCGGTAGCGGCTGATCATCAACAGCGTGTAGTCGATCGCCAGCGCCAGACCCATCGCGGTGGTCAGGTTCAGCGCGAAGATCGAGACGTCGGTGAAGAACGTGGTCACCCGCAGCACCGCGAGGGATCCGAGGATGGCCATGACGCCGACCGCGATCGGCAGCGCGGCGGCGAACAGCCCGCCGAACACCCAGACGAGTACCAGGAAGCTGAGCGGGACGACGATCGACTCCATCAGCAGCAGGTCGTGTTGCGACTGTTCGGTGATCTGGACGTTGACCATCGCGGTGCCGCCGGGGCGGATCACGATCCCGTCGCCGTCCCGGGCGATCTGCTTGACCAGCGACTTGGTGTAGCTCTGCTGGTCGGCCTCCGCGCCGACGATTCCGGCGACGATGAGCCCCGACTTCTGGTCCTTGCTGACCAGCGCGGCGGCCGCCTGCGGCGGCGATGTCCACGCCGAGGTGATGGTGGCGACGTGGCCGGATCGCTGCGAGCTTGTCGATCGCGTCGGTGGCCGCGGCGCGGGCCTGCGGGCTGTCGAAGCGGTCCGGCGCGGTGACCACGACGAGCAGCTGGACGTCGCCCTGACCGAACTTCTGGGTCAGCAGCTCGGCGGCCCTGGCCGACTCGGAGGTGGGGTCTTGCAGGCCGCTGGGTGACAGGCTCTTGGCGACCGGCACCCCGAAGATGCCGATGGCCACCATCAGCAGTGCCGCTACGACGATCACTCGCCGCGGCCACGCGATGGCGAGCCGGGTGATACCTCGCAGCAATGTTTCGTCCTTAGTCCTCAGGAGGCGTCTTCTGAGGGTACGTGCAGGGCCCGCGACCGGTTCGGGGCAAGCCTGCGCGGCCATGGCAACCAGTAGGGCACGGTTCGGGCATAGGCGTCGAAGGCAGCGCCGTGGATGCGGCGGAACCGCGCCTCTTTGAACAACGGCGCCACCAGGCAGTACGCCGTAAAAGTCAGGGCAAGCACGAGTTGGTCCGGGGTCCAGGTCGACACCGTCCACAACGTCAGGGCGAAGGACACATAGATGGGCTGGCGGGTCAGCCGGAACAGCCCACTGGTCGGCATGGGCGGATAGACCGGTCGCCGTCCCCGCAGCAGCGCCGTCCAGCCCATGCTGCCGGTCTGCAGGGCCAGTCCGGCGTCGGCCATCGACTTGCCCAGCAGCAGCCAGGATCCGATGTAGAACACGGTGAGCACACCCAGCATCGGCCCGTGTGCCTGCCACCAGACCGTTCCACTCGGCGACCACAGCGCGAACAGCGCGAATACCTGCAGCGAGGCGATGGTGACGAAAGTCGTCGTCGCCAGCGTGTCACCGACGCCGGATGGGGCCAGGCGGGCCAGAACGTTTCGGCCGCGGTTGCTCAGCAGCAGGGAATGCGCCATCGGGAACTGGATCAGCAGCGCGGTGTTGGCGGCCCAATTCCACGGCGCGCCGACGGTACCGAGGCACCGGCTCATGCCGAAGTACATCGCCGCCATCATCGACGCAACCCCGATTGCGAACGACGCATGACACAGAACGCCGTAACCCACTGCTACGACAGTGCGACCGCTGATTGCTTCCAAAACAACCTCCGGTGATACCTCCGCGCACAAAATACCTGCTGCGATGGTCGACGTTGAAGGGGAATCGGTGTGCCGTCTGGTGTCGAGTGGCTAACGATCTCGCAGTTATCCGGCATCGACGCTCGCATCCCCCGGCAGGCCGTGGTGTCGTGGATGGAGTGATGTCACGTTTTTGGATCCGTACTGGCCAGGTGGCGGCGATCGCGGCAGGGTCGACGCTGCTCGTGTTCGGGCTGCCCTCAGCCACCGCCGCGCCTACCTTCGACTCGCAGGGCTACCTTGACTCGACGGCACGCTGCTCTCGCACTGCCGTTGTGTTCGGCACCACCGGCACCTCGCGGGTGGCCATCTGCACGACCGCCGCTGGCGGCTACGAGTACCGGGGCGTTCGGGTCAGCGACGGCGCCAAGCTGATCCTGACGGCCACTCAGTCCGGTAGCGGCGCATTCGTCGCCGAGAACGACGGGATCACATACACGGTCAGTTCCAGCTCGCTGACGGTCAGCTCGGGCGGGAACACGATCCGCACTGAGTCATGGGAAGACTTCCACGGGTCGCCGACCCCGAAGGCGCCCGGCGGGTCGACCACATCGACCACATCGACAACCCCGACCACCGCGACCGCCACGACGTCCGGGACAGCCACCTCGTCGACGTCGTCGACACCGACATCGACCACCCCGACGTCGACGACCCCGTTGCCTCCGCCGATGCCCGCCGAGGTGGGTGGCACCAGCCGCTAGGGGGACCCCGCCGTGCGTGGGGGTGGTGGGACCCGAATTGCTCTGCGGCCGCTACGAACTGCGTGGCGGAACGCCCGATCGCGGTGAAGTTGGTGCATTCGTCGTTCGCGTCAGCACCCCACCTCGTCGCGCGATTTCATCTCGAAACCCGGGCGGCGGCGGGATTGAGTCATCCCGACGTGGTCTCGGTGTACGACTTTCGGGGAGCACCGCGCCGAGCCCCTCTGAGTTAACCAGTTCCAGCGACCCCTCAGCGAATTCTCATCACAGTTCCGCAATACAGCCTATTTTGCTGCGTGAACTCGATAAACGTTGGCGCACAGGTAATTTGCATCTCCGTAAACTCGCGGTTCGGTTGCTACTGCCTGGCACCATTTTCTCGGTGAGGTATTCACAGACGCGGCGTTCTCAGGCTAGTTTGTTTGCTGGGGTTGGGGTCCAAGGACATTGAAGGGGACGTTATGCAGGTCACTGTGCGTTCATACATAGCCGCCGGCGTGGTACCCGTGGTGGCGGGCCTCATGGCGACCACTCCGATTGCAGCGCACCCGCCTGAACTGCACATCGCCAACCTGGCGCCGCGGTTGACCGCCTCGGTCGCCAACATCCTCCCGAACCTCATCGACGACATCATCAATATCCCCGCCAACGAGCTCATCGCGCTGGGCGACGGGACGGTCACCCTGGGCAACAACAACCAGTTCAGTTTCACCCCCAATCTGAACAACATCAGTTTGAACCAGACCGGCGTCGTGGGACTGACCTCCGACTTCACCTACGCGGGGAACTGGTGGGTCGTTCAGCCGACCAACGTGTTGGGTACCGACCCCGGCGATGTGCCGCGGTACGAATCGCTGGTCAACGTCCTCGTGCCGATCCCGGCGCTGTCCGTGCCCCTGGGCAACGCGTTGACGGCGATCCTCGCGTCGCAGTTGCCCATGAACATCGGGTGCACGGAGACGAATGCCGGTGGGTGCAACAACCCCCTGGGCATCCTCGGCGCGATGTTCCACCTTCAGGACATCGTCGCGATGTTCAGCCCTGCGGGATTCACCTTCCCCGACGTGTACGACCCCGTCACGTGCGACAGCAGTGGGACGTGCAACCGGGCCGACCCCGCCGGACAGGTGATGCCATGGTCCGGCCAGACAGTGAAGATCTCGCTGAATCCATTCGCGCCGGTCACGCCGGGGGTGATCAATCCCCTCGCGTCGTTCGTCAATAGCTTGATGCAGGATCCGACGGGGATCACGCCCCTTCCGAACCCCGTCACCACCGTCGCCAATCTCGGCACTGCGCTTTTCAACACCTTCAACCCGTTCGTGATCGGCACCCAGTGCGAGTTCTGCGCGCCCTTCGTTCCCGGTTCGGGAGTCACGTTCGCGCAGGCCATCAAGAACTCAATCGAGTCGTTCTTGTCGGTGATCCCGGGTTATAGCGGCCCGCTGCCGAACGACGTCAACGGCCCCCCGAACGCGGCGGCACTCACCGCGAAGTCCGCGCAGGAGAAGGCTGGTCCCACAACCGCTCTCGCCGCGTCATCGACCACCGTGGACCAGACCGCCGCCAACGACACTTCGGATGCCCCGGGCACCACGAGCGCGGTTACCCCCAGCAAGCGCGAACAGCACCAGCGACTGGTGTCGAACGTTGCGCCGTCTGACGATTCGCAAGGCGCGGCAGCGAACACCGCGGCAGCCGACGATTCTCAGGCCTCCGCAACGAATCAATCGGTCGGGCGCCACCGACTGTCGAACGACTCGAAGGCCGGAGTGGTCAACCGCAGTGCCAGTGTAAAGCCTTCTGGCACAACGAAGTCCTTCGCTGATCGGGTCAAGTCCACTGTCGCGAAAGGCACCGGTTCGAAGGCCGGCGACTCGGCTAAGTAAGCCCGGTTGTACGCCGCTACCGGGCCACCAGCACCGGGCATTCGGCGTGGTGGATCAGGCTCTGGCTGACCGAGCCCAGGATCGAGTCGGCCAGTCGCCCGCGGCCGTGACTGCCGACGACCACAAGCTGGGCCTCCCTGGATAGATCGGTGAGCCCCTTCGCCGGGCTGATGTCCTGAAAGATCTTGCTCACGTGGGCATTCCGGTACTTGGCGGCGAACGGTGCGATCATCTCGTCCATCCGCTCGCGCTGCTGGGTCTGCAACAGGTCGAGCAGTTGCCAGTCCATGGCGCCCTGGCCGCCGAGATCGCCCATGCCGACCGCCGCGCCGATATCCCACATGTGCACCACCATCAGCGGCGCGTGCAGCGCGCTGGCGACGTCGAACGCTTCGGCGAGCGCGCGGGTCGAGTCCTTCGACTCGTCGACGCCGACGACCACCGGCAGTGGCTTGCCGGTCCGCTTGGCCACCGGCTTCCGCCAGACCACGACGGGGCAGTGCGTCCGATTCACGGCCCGCACGGCGTGCCCGCCCAGCACGCCATGGTCCGCCGCGCCGGTGCCAACCACCACAAGCCGGGCAGACTGGGATTCGTCCGTCAGGGCTTTGGCTATCGCACCCTTGAATACCGCCCTGCGGATCGTGAGGTCCGGATGCGTCGACCGCACGGCCGTCTCCGCCGCGGCGAGCACCGCGTCCCGGTCAGGGTGTTGGTCGATTTCGGCGGGTGGGATGGCGCTGAAGAAATGCCAGTCCAGATTGGGGACCGCGTGCAGCAGCGTCAGCGGCAGCGCGTGCCCGGCGGCAAACTCCGCGGCCCACTGGGCGGCGCCGAGTGCGGTGTCCGATCCGTCGACACCCACGACAACGGCCGGTTGGTTGGCTTCGGTACTCATGCCTGGACACTATTCGGCATCGGGCCCAGGATTGAAAAAGACCAGCTATCGCAGCACGCGGTAGCGCAGTTAGCGCGGGCCTACCCGCCTCGAACCCGTCGAACAGCGCTCACCGGAACCGAGTAGCACCGGGGCGATTTGGAGATCGATCTCATCGACCAGCCCTGCTGCGATCGCCTGCCGTGCGCACGAGGCGCCTCCCGCGATCGAGATGGCGCGCCCACCGACGCCTGCTTGGGCTGCGCATAGGCGGACTCGATCCCATCGGTGACGAAGTGAAAGGTCGTCCCGCCCTGCATTTCGATCGGATCGTGTGGGTAGTGGGTCAGGACGAAAACCGGGCAGTGGTAGGGCGGGGTGTCGCCCCACCAGCCCTGCCAGTCCGAGCCGTCCCACTCGCCGCGAATTGGGCCGAACATGTTGCGGCCCATGATCGTTGCCCCCATGCCGTCCATCATGTCGGAGACCACCTGCTTGTTGACCGGATGGTCCTGGGCAGGTCCCAGGTGCCAGCCGTGAAGCGCCTCGCCTCCCATGCCGAGCGGCTGCTCCTCGCACTGGCCGGGACCTGCGACATAGCCGTCGGCA
Organism: uncultured Actinomycetota bacterium; assembly: GCA_963716465.1. Lineage (GTDB taxonomy): Bacteria > Actinomycetota > Actinomycetes > Mycobacteriales > Mycobacteriaceae > Mycobacterium. The sequence goes on along the minus strand of CAVQTS010000019.1, from coordinate 8,718 downwards.
GAGATCGACATCGAAAGATTGGTTCTGGACATATGGCCTCCCTCAGGCCCCGAATACCCGGTTGCCTATAAGAAGACAGGGATGCCGCGAAAAACTCATCGCGACCGAACTCGTGAACGGCCCCAACTTCCGTGTCGCATTCGCATTCCCCGCGCGCTGCTCGTGTCAGCATGAGCGGGTGACGCGCGGACGTGTTGTTGGACGGGGGGCCTCTGTAGGTGGTGACTGTCGTCCGGTCGATCGCCGCTGGTCGCGACCAGCCCTGGCGAACCGGGTGATTCGCGCTTGCGCGCTGCTGTGCGTCGTCCTGATCGTAAGCACCGGCTGCACGCCTTCGCAGCATCGTTCGGGCGCGGCTGGACCGCCGGCTGAGCCCGGGGCCGGCACCGTCGTCTCCGACGCCGCGCTGCCCAACCTCGACCCGTCGCTGGCCGGCTCGGCGTCGTGGGCGAGGGGCATGACGTATCGGTCGCGCTCCGGCATCGACGACGACAACACTCACGTCACCGGTTCGGTGTTCGTCCCGAAAGGCAACCCGCCCAGCGCGGGTTTCCCCGTCATGGCCCTGGCCCCCGAGGTCGTCGGCACCGATGCGGATTGCGCCGCCTCGCTCTCGCCGAACCTGCTCGGAAATTCCGCCACGGTGGAAGCGCTGCTGAAAGCGGGATACGTCGTCTTCGTGCCGGACTACCAGGGTCTGGGCACGCCGTCGGGGGGCAAGCCCCGCTATCACCCATATCTGGACTCGACAACGGCCGGATACGTGATCATCGACGGTGTCCGGGCGGCCAAGGCGCTCGTGCCCGCTGCGACGTCGACGTCCTGGGCCGCGCTGGGGAGCTTCCAAGGGGGGCAGGCGGCGTGGGCGGCCAACGAGCTGGTGGACAACTACGGATCCGGTCTGCACCTGATCGCCACTGCGAGCCTGTCACCGACCGCCGACTTCGATGGGCTTGCCGACGCGGCCATGGCGGGCACGCTGAACCCCGACCAGAAGTTGATCTACGTCGCATTTCTGGCCGCGCTGAAGAGTCAGAACGAAATCGAGTTCGACCTCGACGACTACCGGCGCGGCGTAGCCCAACAGAATTGGGATGCGCTGCTGTCGTGCGACAGCGCTGGGCGAAGCGCATTGGCCGAGCAGATACCGCCGGACGATCTACGTCCCGCCGGTCCGAAGGCGCTGGCTACCCTGCGCGGATATCTGCAGAAGGCGAGGTTGCCCCAAGGGCCCACAGCGGCTCCGATGTATGTGATTTACGGCGGCAGCGATCCTGCCATCCCGGCCGGGTGGACCGATCTCGCGCTTACTCGGGCCTGCCGAATGGGCGACGTGATCCAGATGGCTTACTGGCCCGACCAGGGCCACCAACAGATCGCTCCCGTTGCGGCGTTGGGCTGGCTCAATGACCGATTCCAATCGATCCCCTCGGCCAACGATTGCGAATCGTTCCTCGCAGGCCAAAAACCGTGAGCGCCCGACCTGCAGCCCGGGGCGGCTATGTCACTTACTAGCGGATTCGTGCCGATAACGCTGCAAATTCTCGCACTCATTGCGTTGGTGGTCGGCGTCGGGCGACGTCGGAGGTCATGGCTGCTGCGGTGGGGGACCGTGGCGGTTCTGGTGGGTGTCGGCTTCGCCATGGCGGTATGGCTCCTGGTCAAAAACCAGGGGTGGTCGAACGAGCCCGCTTCGGCCGGCACGGTGTTCTGGGTCGCCACGACGGGGGTGGCGGTCGCGATGGCGGTCATGGGGTGGGGTGGCGCCGCCGCCTGGTGGCGTCGAGTTGTCTCGGTGCTGGCGGTTGCGCTGGCGGTGGTGTGCACGCTATCGGCGCTCAACACCGCGACCGGGTACTTCCCGACGGTTCAGGTCGCATGGCGGCGCGTGACGGGCGCGGATCCGCCGCAGTTGATCGACGAAGCGATGTTGGCCGCCATGACGGGTAAGGATGAAGTGCCGACCCGGGGCACCCTCGTGCGGGTGGATATCCCCAGCGACGCATCAGGATTCGGGCACCGAAAGGAACTGGTGTACCTGCCGCCCGCCTGGTTTCGGTCCAGCCCCCCGCCAAACCTGCCGGCTGTGATGGCCATCGGTTCGGAGTTCAGCCATCCCAACGACTGGCCCGAGTCCGGCCGCGCCGTTCAGACACTCGACAATTTCGCGGCGCTGCACCGCGGTTACGCGCCGGTCGTGGTGTTCGTCGACGCGACCGGAACGTTCAACAACGACACGGAGTGTGTCAATGGGCCGCGCGGCAACGCTGCCGACCATCTGACCAAAGATGTTGTCCCCTACGTCATCCGGCACTTCGGCGTCAGCCCGGAGCCGGCGAACTGGGGTCTGGTCGGCTGGTCGACAGGTGGCACCTGTGCGCTGATGCTGGCGGTTCGCAATCCGAATCTGTTCAGCGCTTTCGTCTCCCTCGACGGCCAACTCGGACCGAACGCCGGCACCAAGTCGCAAACCATCGCGCGGTTGTTCGCCGGGGACTCCGAGGCATGGGCGTTGTTCGACCCCAGAACCGTCATCGAGAAACACGGCCGCTACGAGGACATGTCGGCGTGGCTCGGTGTCTCGGACGCCACTGCCAACGTGCACCGCTCCCCCGGCGATACTCCTGCCGATCCCGACACGATCGCCGACTGGGATCAGTACTCCGAGGACCGCGCCGCCAACGCCGGCAAACTGTGCGCCCTGCTGAGCGGATACCACGTCGAATGCTCGGTGGTCAGCTATTCGGGCTCGCATGACTTCCCCTCCGCTGGTGACGGATTCGCCGCTGCGCTTCCCTGGCTGGCGGGCAGACTCGGGACTCCCAATGTCGAGCAGCGCGCGATGCCAGGGGCGCCGGACGGCGGGCATCGATGACGTGCGCTCGCCCTGCATCTCGCGCCGCGTCGTCCGCCGACCTCGCCTGAGCTCAGTTATTGCTGTTCGGGCAGTTAAGGTCGACGTACACGGTTCCGTTGGAGCCCGGTGCCATCATCATCATCAGGTTCCCATCGGCGGTCATTGTGACGCCGAGTCCGTTGATCCCGCTGACCGTGCACCTCGAGAGTGCCATCTCCGAGGGCATGTTGTACTGAACGTTGTAACCCTCGTCCTGGAGGTGTTTTACGACGGCGTCGGCGGAGGAGGCCGTGGGAGGGTCGGCGACTGCCGAACCCGCAGTTCCCCCGGCGACGGCCACGAGGACGCCTGCCACAACAGACCCGACAGTGATGTTCATTGCATAGGCTCCTCTTGCTTCGGCTCGACCGTCGAGCGGCGTCAAATGCGGACCTTACGCATGGACACCATGACCCGAGCGCCATTTCGACGATCGGCCGAGCGCCGAGGCCGACGAGGCCAACCGGTCCCGGCGCATCGAAAGCCTCAGGACAATGACGATGGAGCTATGACATGTGCGGCATGACCGGGTGGGTGGACTACTCGCGTGACCTGACCCGCGAGCAGACCACGATCGAGGGGATGACCGAGACCATGGCATGCCGTGGACCCGATGGGGCAGGGGTGTGGCTGCAGCGCGATGCCGCCCTCGGCCACCGCCGGCTGGCTGTGATCGATCTGCCCGGCGGCGCTCAACCGATGGCGGTCTCCACGCCGTCGGGTGACGTGGCGATGGTCTATACCGGCGAGGTCTACAACTTCACCGAGTTGCGTCGGGAATTGGTTGCCAGGGGGCACAACTTCGAAACGTCCAGCGATACCGAGGTGGTGCTGCGCGGCTACTTGCAGTGGGGTGAGCTGCTCGTTGACCGGCTCTACGGGATGTACGCCTTCGCGATCTGGGACTCGCGTGAGCGCAAGTTGCTGATGATCCGTGACCGGATGGGCATCAAGCCGCTCTACTTCTACCGCATTCCGGCGGTGTGTTGTTCGGCTCGGAGCCCAAGGCGATTCTCGCCAATCCGTTGGCGGGGCGGGCGGTGGACGTCGAGGGGCTGCGCGAGTTGCTGGTGCCGGTGAAGACACCCGGAAATGCGGTGTGGAAGGGCATGCGGGAGGTGGAGCCCGGAACAATCGTCACGGTTGACGAGCATGGCATCCGGGAGCGCACCTACTGGCACTCGAGTCGAAGCTGCACACCGACGACCGTGATAAGACGTCGCCCGGTGCGTGAACTACTCGATGACGCCGTTCGTCGACGTTGGTCGCCGACGTTCCGGAGTGTGTGCTGCTCTCGGGAGGATTGGATTCCAGCGCGATCACCGCGTTGTCCGCCCGTACGCTCAGCACCCCGCTGCGGACCTTCGCCGTCGACTTCGCCGAGCAGGCCGAGAACTTCACGCCGAGCGCCTTTCGCCCAACTCTTGACACCCCGTACGTGCACGAGGTCGCAGAGTTCGTCGGTTCGGATCACACCGACATCATCTTGGATCAAAAACAGTTGGCGGACATGGATATTCGACGCAAGGTGGTCGAGGCTCGTGATCTTCCGACGGGCGGGGCGACATGGATGCCTCGCTGTACCTATTGTTCAAGGCCATCCGACAGCAGTCAACGTCGCGCTGTCCGGCGAGTCGGCTGACGAGGTCTTCGGCGGCTATCGCCAGTTCCATGATCCAAGGTCCAGCAGACCGATGCCTTCCCGTGGATCGCGATCGCGATCGTGGACCGACCCAGTGGGTACGTCCTGACGCCCGCCCTGCGCGCGGTGCTCGATCTGGGCACCTATAGCAGGACCGCTACGCCGACGCTGTCGCGGAGGTGGCGCGCGTCGAGGTGAGACGATTTCACTCATCGGATGCGTGATGGTTACCTCCACCTGACGCGCTTCGTGCGTATCCTTTTGGACCGAAGGATCCGCTGAGCATGGCGTTGGCCTGGAGGTGCGCGTCCCGTTCTGCGATCACCGCCTCGTGGAGTACGTCTACAACACCCCCTGGTCTATGAAGACCTATGATGGCAGGAGAAGAGCCTCCTGCGTGGCGCGGTCCGCGACGTACTCCCCGAATCAGTGGTGCGGCGCGTCAAGAGTCCTTATCCGACGTGTCTGATCCGCAGTATGTCGCGGCTATCCAGGCCCATGCCAGAGAGTTGCTCAGCAGTAACGACGACATGCTGTTCAGCGTGGTCGACCGGCATGCGTTGGAGCAGATGACCCGCTGTGACACCGAATCACTGCGGCCACTGTACCGGTCCCCGCTGGAACGGGTTCTCTATCTATCGGTGTGGCTCTACCTCTACCGACCCGAAGTCGCGTTCTGACCGCGAAGCTCGCCGGCCGCGATGTGCAATTATACGCACTTCATGTGGCGACGAGAGCTAGAATCGTTGCCAGGATCGCAATCGTGAACACGGCCACCGCGGCCTTGATCCCAGCGCCGAGTTACGCCCCCGACATGCCGTCCCCACTCTTCCCACCGTGGCCTTCTTGCGAACCCACGGATTTCTCTCGTACCGTTAACCCTTCCGGCGGGCGCCTATTGCTGCATCCACGGAGACCTGACGTCCTGCTTGACGCCGGAGCGGTCGGGACGATACTGACACCATCGTTAATTGATGAATCGCGGTACGACAACCGCATCAGTAAGGTGGCACGACGTTGACATCCGGCACACCGCTCGAGAAGGCCACGCTGCACGGCACCGAGGTCATCGCGACCCCGGTCGGCGACATCACGCTGGTTGACAACTACTTCGACGCCGATGCCTCGGCGCGACTCTATGACGAGATGGACTACCAGCGTGCTGCCCAGTCCTACCTGTGGAGCACACCACTGGTCAGCGTCACGACGTGGCGAGACCGGCAGGCACGGGCGTACGGCGTCACAGGAGAAACAGACTTCGTGGTGTTGCGGTCGTTGAAGGAGAAGCGCGGCATCGTCACGGCCAACCTGACGACCCCCTACATCTTCAACTTCATCAGCCTCACGGACGGGCCGTTGGAGATCGAGTACCCAGCCGGGCAGACCGCCGGCGGAGTCATGGACTTCTGGCAACGCCCGGTGGCCGATCTCGGCTTGACCGGTCCGGATCAGGGCCAGGGTGGCAAGTACATCGTGGTCGGCCCCGAGCAGGACCCTGCGGCGTTCGACAAGCCCGGCTACTTCGTGCGTCAGAGCGCGACGAACAACATCGGTGTCCTGCTGCGCATCCTCGACAAGGACCCTGCCTATTACGACCTGTTCAAGACGACCATGAAGATGGGCCGGGTCGGGCGGTCGCTGGCGACGTGCCGATTCATCGAGGACAAGGACGTGGAGTGGAGTGCTACTGCGCCGCGTGGTCTGGACTACTGGCGCACCCTGGCCGGTGTGCTCAACGAGGAGCCGGTCCGCGCGCAGGACAAGGCGTGGATGGCGATGCTGCTGCCGCTCGGTATCGAGACCGGCACGGCGTTCGACCCCGACGCGCGCCAGCAGGCGATCCTGCTCAAGGGCGCGGCGATGGGTGAGTTGATGGCCCGCAACCTGCAGGTCAATCCGCGCTTCGCGGAGCCGTACTGGAAGGGCACCTCCTGGTACAAGAGCTTCGACTTCTCCCTCGAGCAAGAGACCGAGACTCGCGTGGAGCTTGATGAGCGCGTCACCTGGTTTTACGAGGCGGTGGGTTCCAGCGCGGGAATGATCAATCCGACGGTCGGGGCGGGCCAGGTGTATATGACGACGAAACGCGACACCAACGGCGACCTGCTACGCGCAGACAAGACCTACCGATTGCGAGTGCCCAAAGATGTTCCGGTCGGCCAGTTCTGGGCACTGACGCTCTACAGCGAGAACACCCGCCGAGCCTATGACAACGGCGGCACCGACATCCGCAGTGCAAACCTGGACAGCCGACTGCCCGACCTGGTCAACAACCCAGACGGCAGCATCGACCTCTACGTCGGCGCGACAGCCCCTGATGGCTTCGAGAACAACTACATGAAGACCGTCGGCGACGACGGCTGGTTCGTCTACTTCCGCCTCTATGCGCCGCTCCAACCCTTCTTCGACAAGACCTTCAGCCTGCCCGACTTCGAACCCATCGATTAGGAGCTCAGGCAAGCTAAATCCGCTGCGGACTGACTTCGGACTGGCTCGCCGCTGCGCTGCGGCGAATCGTGGTCTGGGCTCCCAGTCGCTCTTGCCGCCTACTTAGTGTCGCCGAGCGACCGGCGGGCTTCATTCTTCTGGTGCACTCTGCTGATTCTCGGGCCGATCGGCGTCGTCGCGGCTCCCGGCGCGCAGCCACGGAACACACCAGTTGACCGGGCTGACCGGGGCGGCGTAACGCTGAAATCAAAGCACCGCCCCGCCGTGTCCACCGATCGGTGGACACCCGATACACCCGGAACTCCGTCCTACCGGTGGATGTGCCCGGCGTGTGCAGCAGGCGATGGTTATCCACGGATCGGGCGGCAACGGGCCGCCCCCCGAAAGAGAAGGATCACCATCATGAATCGTTCCAACACGGCCACCCAGACCGTCCAGGTCGGCCGACTCGACCGTCACCACCCATGGCGGGCCCGCGGAGCAGGCGATGGTTATCCACGGATCGGGCGGCAACGGGCCGCCACCGAAAGAGAAGGATCACCATCATGAATCGTTCCAACACGGCCACCCAGACCGTCCAGGTCGGCCGACTGACCGTCACCACCCATCGCGGGCCCGCGGTCGGTGAGCTGTACGTCAAGCGCTGCGCCGCGCCTTGCTTGCGGATCCGGTAGTTCCCGATGGCTCTCGCAGCAGAATACGAACGCGCACTGGCTTTTTCCGCGCCGTTCGTGGTAGACCGCCTCGTCAAGGACCGGGTCGCCGACAGTGCGGCCCGGGCCGAGGAACTCTTCACCGAAGCCAAACGCTACCTGGTGCTGTGTGAGGCGACTCCGGACACGTCATTCGGAATGTACTCGGCCATGGTCGACGCGGCCTGGCACACCTTCATCCTGTTCACCACCGAGTACGCCGACTTCGGCGAGGATCACTTCGGCCGCTACCTGCACCATGCACCTGTCGTCGACGGGCCGGATCCGGCACTGACCAAGGTCGGCTCGTTCGACGACTTCCGTCACCGGTACGAGGAGCTATACGCGCAGGCGCTGCCGGCGATCTGGTACGACGACACCGGCCTCGCGCCGGCACGGCGCGTCGTCAACGACGGGGCAGGCGTGCTGACCGTCCGTTCCGACGGGCACACCGTGCAGTTGGTCGATGGTGACGGAGACGCGGTGCTCTCGGTCAACGCGCTGGCGTCGGACGCCGTGGACTTCGTCGCGCGGACCCCAGCTTTCTATGTGCGCGAACTGCCCGGCGGTCTCACCGACGAGGAGAAGGTCGGCCTGCTCCAGCCGCTTGTACGAGCGGGGGTTATCCGACTGGCGCCCTGAGGGATTGGGAGGTCGTGAGCCGTGGGGTATCGGCCGCCGGTCCTACCTTTGCAGCTGCCCTCCCCTTTTCCAGCCAGGTAACCAGCTCGCGAGCCCACTTATAGATGGCCACCTTGGCCGCCGCCGTCGCGCCTGTGGTCACCAGCTCAGACTTGCGGCTCAGGACCATAGGGTCCTCCTCTGGTAGGTCAAGAATCGTTCGTCTCCCAATTCGGTGACAAAGACGTTGCGGTGGCGTCCACGGCCACACCACAGGGGTCGCTCAGACCAGTAAACGGCAACTCAACTTGTGTAGCTCGGGCCAGTCCGCCAGCTAACAGTTGATACACCAGTAGCTGCAATTTAACTCTGTGGAGCTAGGGAGAATCGAACTCCCGACCTACTCGATGCGAACGAGT
>CAVQTS010000018.1:0-81778 GCA_963716465.1 uncultured Actinomycetota bacterium | reverse complement strand
CCTCGTCCAGCGCGGCGCCGTAGTTCTCGGCCAGCTTCTTCTCGTCGAACGAGGCCTTGCCGATCACGAAGTGCAGGTTGGCCTGCTTGTCGACGCGGAAGTTGATCTTGCCGCCCTTGATGTCGGCCACGGCCTTGGCCACGTCCGGGGTCACGGTGCCGGTCTTGGGGTTCGGCATCAGACCACGCGGGCCCAGCACGCGGGCGATGCGGCCCACCTTGGCCATCTGATCGGGGGTGGCGATCGCGGCGTCGAAGTCCAGCATGCCGCCCTGGATCTGCTCGATCAGGTCGTCGCTGCCCACGATGTCGGCGCCGGCGGCGATGGCGGCCTCGGCCTTCTCGCCCACCGCGAACACCGCGACGCGCGCCGTCTTACCCGTGCCGTTCGGCAGGTTCACGGTGCCGCGCACCATCTGGTCGGCCTTGCGCGGGTCGACGCCCAGCCGGATCGCCACCTCGACGGTCGCGTCCTGCTTCTTCGACGACGTCTCCTTGGCGAGCTTCGCGGCCTCGAGCGGGGTGTAGAGCTTGCTCTTGTCCACCTTCTCGGCGGCTTCGCGGTATGCCTTGCTGGTCTTGCTCATTGTTATCTCCTAATCAGAGGTGTGGTCTTCGATGATTGCTCTTCGCGCAAGCGCTCATCGCCGAGCCGAAGCGGGCTCTCCCACGCGACGCCGCCCATGCGGCGCCGAAGTTCCTATTCGACCGTGATGCCCATCGACCGGGCGGTGCCGGCGATGATCTTGGCGGCCTGGTCGATGTCGTTGGCGTTGAGGTCGGCCTTCTTGGTCTCGGCGATCTCGCGCACCTGATCCCAGGTCACCTTCGCGACCTTGGTCTTGTGCGGCTCGGCCGAACCCTTCTGCACACCGGCAGCCTTCAGCAGCAGCCGGGCGGCGGGCGGGGTCTTCAGCTCGAACGTGAAGCTGCGGTCCTCGTAGACCGTGATCTCCACCGGGATGATGTTCCCGCGCTGGTTCTCCGTCGCGGCGTTGTACGCCTTGCAGAACTCCATGATGTTGACGCCGTGCTGGCCGAGCGCGGGGCCCACCGGCGGGGCGGGGTTGGCCGCTCCGGCCTGGATCTGCAGCTTGATCAGCCCGGCGACCTTTTTCTTCTTCGGGGCCATGGGTGTTCGTTTTCCTCTCTACATTTCAGTGATTTGGGCGCGCTTGTCGTCGCCCAGCGACCGCAAGCGCGCCGAAATCGCTAGATCTTGGCGACCTGGTTGAAGGTCAGTTCGACGGGCGTCTCGCGTCCGAAGATGGACACCAGCACCTTGAGCTTCTGCTGTTCGGCGTTGACCTCGCTGATCGACGCCGGCAGCGTCGCGAACGGCCCGTCCATGACGGTCACCGACTCGCCGACCTCGAAGTCGACCAGGATCTCCGGACGCTCCAGCGTGGCCTCCGAGGAGGCGGCCGAAGACGTCGAGGCAGCCTTGCCCGCCTTCTTCGCCGCGCCCTGCGGCAGCAGGAACTTGACCACGTCGTTCAGCGACAGCGCGGTGGGCCGCGACGTCGCGCCGACGAAGCCGGTCACGCCCGGGGTGTTGCGCACCGCGCCCCACGACTCGTCGTTGAGCTCCATGCGGACCAGGATGTAGCCCGGCAGCACCTTGCGGTTGACCTGCTTGCGCTGGCCGTTCTTGATCTCGGTGACCTCTTCGGTCGGGACCTCGACCTGGAAGATGTAGTCGCCGACGTCGAGGTTCTGCACGCGGGTCTCGAGGTTGGCCTTCACCTTGTTCTCGTAACCGGCGTAGGAGTGGATGACAAACCAGTCGCCCGGCTTGCTACGCAGCTCAGCTTTGAGCGCGTCGGCCGGATCGAGCTCTTCTTCCTCGACCGCCTCGGCGGCGGCTTCCGTCGCCTCAGCGTCAGGCGCCGCCTCGAGCTCAGGTGCGGCTTCGATGTCGATCACGTCGACGACGGCCTCACCCGTGGGCGTATCGCCTTCGGGGGTTGTCACGGTAGTCAGTCCTCTCTCAAAACGTTCGAATCAGCCGAACACCAGCAGCACCAGCTTGCCCAGGCCCAGGTCCACGCCGCCGATCAGCGCGACCATGAAGGCCAGGAACGCCAGCACCACCCCGGTGTAGCTGACCATCTGCTTGCGGTTCGGCCAGATCACCTTTCGCAGCTCGGCGACGACCTGCTTGAGGTAGTTCCACACGAACACGAACGGGTTCCGGTCCGGCCCGGCGGTGGTCTTCTTCGGCTTCTTGGTCTTCGCCTTCTTGGCCGACTCCTCGACGCCGAGCTCCTCGGCGCCCGATTCGACTTCCTCGGGCTCGGCCAGTGCGGTGGCTCCGCGCTGGCGGGTCCGCTTGCCGGTGGGACGCTGGGGGCGGCTCACGACGACGGTCTGCCCGCCGGTGGCGTCCTCGTTGCCGGCCAGTCCGTCGGCGCCTGCGGCGTCAGCACTATCGCGCTCGTCGCTCACCGCATGCTCCTTTGTGTCGAGTCCTCAGGGCCGAATACCCCAGCCCCGGTGTGCACCTTCCAGTGTCCACCATTGCCTATTCAGTTGAGCAGGGGCGACAGGACTTGAACCTGCAACCTGCGGTTTTGGAGACCGCTGCTCTGCCAGTTGAGCTACGCCCCTCAGCCTGCGCCTGGAGCACCCCCACATAATTCGCGCGCTCCCCGTTCGGTTAACCCGAACCGACGGACAGCGCGCTTACGTGGGAAAACCCCGAGGTCCGAGTGTACAACGGCACACCGGGCAGGTGTTAATCCGTCTCGTCGTCATCGTGGCGGACAGGCTTGCGCAGAACCTGGCCGGTTTCGGGGTCCCAGCCGGCCGAGATCGAGTTGTCGCCCTCGTGGCCCATCAGCGTGGTGTAGGCGATCAACACGTCCTCGCCGGTCTTGTCGTCGGTGAGGACGTTGCGCGAGGTGACGATGTCCGCCCCGAACCGCTCAACCACGGAATCGATGTACATCGTGGCCCGTAGCGCGTCGCCCTCGACGATCGGCCGCAGGAAATGGAACTTCTGATCCACCTGCACGATCTGCATGGTCTCGAAGCCCACGTCGACGTGTTGGAAGAAATGCCGCTGGGTCATCACCGCGATGATCGAGACGAACGTCAACGGCGCGACCAGACCGCTGTATCCCATCGCGAGCGCCGCTTCCACGTCGGTGCTGGCCGGATCGTGGGCCTTGATCGACTTCGCGTACTGGCGGATCTGCTCGCGGCCCACCACGAAGGGGTCCGGGTACCGCCACACCATTCCGCGGATGTCAGTCTTGAGTGCCACGGTTACGCCAGCTTCGCGATCGCCACGGCGCGGCCGAAGATCTTCTTGCCGCCCGTGGTGGCGGTCAGCGCGATCTGCACGGTCTTGTCGTCGGCGTCGGCCGACTTCACCCTGCCGGTGAACACGATCTCGGCACCCGTGCCGTCGTTGGGCACCGGCACGATGGCGGTGAAGCGGACGTTGAACTCGGTGACCGCGCCCGGGTCGCCGACCCACTCGGTGACGTAGCCGCCGCCGAGGCCCATGGTCAGCATGCCGTGGGCGATCGCGGTGTCCAGGCCGACCTGCTTGGCGATCTCGTCGTCCCAGTGGATCGGGTTGAGGTCGCCGGAGACCCCGGCGTAGTTGACCAGATCCGCACGGGTCAGGGTGATGATTCTTTCGGGCAGCTCGTCGCCCACCTTGACCGAACTGAACTCACGCAGTGCCATCGTTGAAGCCACTCTCTCCGTTTTCCTCGCTACGTCCCGCAAGAGTCGTGTACAACTCCTGGACCACCTGACCGTCCTGGTTGGTGATGATGTTCTTGGTGACGATGATGTCGGTCCCGTGCGCCTGGCGGACGGAATCCAGGTAGACGTCGCAATGCAGTTCGTCGCCGGCCTGGATCGGCGCCAAGAACTTCAGCTGCTGGTCGATCTGGACGATCTGGCGGTCGGTGATGCCGATGTTGGCGTCGTCGAAGAATGCCCGCTGCGCCCGGTAGCTGAACACACTGATGAACGTCAGCGGCGTCGGCAGACTCGCATAGCCCAGCTCGGCGGCGGCCTCGTCAGAGAAGAACGACGGATCCTCGTTCTGCACGGCCCTCGCGTACTCGCGGATCTTCTCGCGCTCCACCGCATAGTGATCGGGGTAGCGATAGTGCGTCCCCACGATGGACTCGGACAAAGCCACGGCCTAGAACCTACCTAGTCAATTCTCGCCGGCCGTCGCCAGGACAGCCGGGCGCGATCAGCGCGACTCTTTGTGCGGCTGATGCTGGCCGCAGTTCGGGCAGAATTTCTTCAGCTCGAGCCGGTCGGGATCGTTGCGGCGGTTCTTCTTGGTGATGTAGTTGCGGTGCTTGCACACCTCGCAGGCCAAAGTGATCTTCGGCCGTACGTCTGTACTGGAGGCCACGTCCGTTGCCCTCTTTCACGCTCTAGTAGTTCGTTCTTGTAGCGGTGGGGAGGCTCGATCTCCCGACCTCACGATTATGAGTCGTGCGCTCTAACCAGCTGAGCTACACCGCCCCGATAGGCGCGGGCGGAGCCCCGCTCGCGTCCACCGAGCCCCCTAACGGAATCGAACCGTTGACCTTTTCCTTACCATGGAAACGCTCTACCGACTGAGCTAAGGGGGCCTGACCCGCGGCAGCAGTCGAACCGCGCCGAGGGCCTTGAAAAGGGTACAGCCTGCGGCGGGGCTCGACCAAACTGCTCGTCGGGGAGGCGCTACACCGAGTTGTGCGCCGCCTTGACGGCCGCGTGCACCTCGCTGCGGGCCTGCCTTGACCGTGCTGCGGACCTCGCTGCGGGCGCTGGTGACGGTGCTGGCGATCTCGCTGCCGGCCTGGAGCACGGCAGTGCGGACCTCGGCGGGGTTTCCGGTGGCCGCGGCCGTCCGCACGTCGGACACCGCGGTCTTGATCTCTTGGCGCACCTCGTTGCGGGCGGTTGCCACCGCGGCGCGGATCTCGGCCGCGGCCTGGACGCGGGCGGTGATGACGGACTGCACCGCGGCGGGGATGTCGGCCGGGCCGCTGGCGGCGGCGCGGGCCGGGGTTGCCGCGGCGCTGACAGCGGCGGCGATCGGCGGCAGCGGCGGCAGGCCGATGAAGCTCAGCTGCGCCGAGACGTAGTTGTAGCCGATGGTGAACAGCGCGTTGCCGTAGGCCGAGGTGGTCGCGAAAAATGCCAGCGGGTTCTGCACCACGCCTGCCAGGTAGTTGACGGTGGCGGCGACGATCGGCTGGATGCCCTGGAAGTAGTTGATGTCGATCTGGTCGGCGATCGGCGGCCCGATGACCGGAACGAAGCCGGCGCCGTACTGGACCAGGCTGACGCCGTACTGCACCCACGGGGTGATGGCGTTGTAGATGTCCTGGCCGATGCCGGTGAGCGCGATGTTCTCGACGTGCAGGGTGGGCACCGAGACGCTGGGGGCGGCGGTGATCTGCGACTGCGGAGCCACGACGGCGGGGGCCAGTGCGATCGCTCCGGCGGTCATCAGCGCGACCCCGGGTGCCAGCATCGGACGAAGTGCAACGCTCATGACGCCTCCTTGGTGCTTTCAACACGTGCGAGGCACATGATGACATCCACGTGACCGCGGACACAACTCCCGCTGGTTACTGAACGGATCTTTGCGGACTAGTGCTTCTGCCTGCTATTCGCGTGCTTGTCATTCGCGGGAACAGGCACGGCAAACACATGCGGGCACGCCTTCTGGCGGGCGGACCTACGCCATAAGGTGAGGGCATGTCATCGACGGACCGTCTGTACTTCCGCCAACTGCTCTCCGGCCGCGATTTCGCCGCCGGCGACGTCATGGCCCAGCAGATGCGCAACTTCGCCTACCTCATCGGTGATCGCGAGACCGGCGACGCCGTGGTGGTCGACCCGGCCTACGCCGCCAACGATCTGCTCGACGAACTCGAGAACGACGGCATGCACCTGTCGGGGGTACTGGTCACCCACCACCACCCCGACCACGTCGGCGGCACCATGATGGGCTTCACCCTCAAGGGCCTGGCCGAGCTGCTCGAGCGCACCGAAGTGCCCGTGCACGTCAATACCCATGAGGCACTGTGGGTTTCGCGCGTCACCGGCATCCCGATGAGCGATCTGACCACCCACGAGCACGGCGACAAGGTCGCCATCGGCGACATCGAGATCGAGTTGCTGCACACCCCCGGCCACACGCCGGGCAGCCAGTGCTTCCTGCTCGACGGACGCCTGGTCGCCGGCGACACCCTGTTCCTCGACGGCTGCGGGCGCACCGACTTCCCCGGCGGCGACGTCGACGACATGTTCCGCAGCCTGCAGCAACTGGCCGCGCTGTCCGGTGACCCGACGGTCTTTCCGGGGCACTGGTATTCCATCGAGCCGAGCGCCGCGTTGTCGGACGTCAAGCGGTCCAACTACGTCTACCGGGCGTCCAACCTGGACCAGTGGCGCATGCTGATGGGCGGTTAGGCGTTCGCGGGCCGGGGCATGCCTGGGTGTGCCCACCTCTGAGCGACTTTCGCTGACCGCCCAGCCGAAAGTCGCTGTGAGGCGGGCACATACACCCCAGCCGGCAGGTGATTTGGAGCCCGGCCGAGGTGTGCGACTACCCCGACACGGCTGAGCGAGATTGCCTCTTGGCAATCGGAACTTCGTTACGTAACGTCGGTACGAAAGTAGACGCTGCGACGAAGGAGCATCCATGAGCGGGTCGGTCAGCTATCGCAAGGACGACGCGGTCGCCGTGATCACACTCGACGACGGCAAGGTCAACGTGCTGGGGCCGGACATGATTCAGGAGATCAACGACGTCCTGGACCGCGCCGAAGGCGAGGACGCCGGGGCGGTCGTCGTCGCCGGCAATGACCGGGTGTTCAGCGGGGGCTTCGACCTCAAGGTGTTCCGCTCCGGCGACATCGACGCCTCGATCGCCATGCTGCAGGCCGGCTTCAACCTCTCCCACCGGCTGCTGTCGTTCCCCAAGCCGGTCGTCGCGGCCGTCACCGGTCACGCCATCGCGATGGGCTCGTTCCTGGCATGCAGCTTCGATCACCGAGTTGCCGCGCACAACTACACCTTTCAGGCCAACGAGGTGGCGATCGGCATGGTGCTGCCCTACCCCGCCCTCGAGGTGATGAAGCTGCGGCTGACCCCGTCGGCCTTCCAGCAGGCGGTGGGTCTGGCCAAGACGTTCTTCGGCGAGACCGCGCTGGCCGCCGGCTGGGTGGACGAGATCGTCATGCACGATCAGGTGCTGCCCCGCGCCCTCGAGGCCGCCCACGAGTTCACCACGCTGACCGCCGGTGCGCATCTGGCCAGCAAGACCCGAGCCCGGCAGGCCACGCTCGACGCGATGCGGGCCGGCATCGACAACATTCACGCCGAGTTCGGGCTGTCCTAGTCCGTGCCCAGGGTCAAGCAGCGCACACCGGAGCTGCGCGACCGCGTGGTCGACGTGGCGGTGAGCACGCTGTGCGAGGACGGCATGTCCGGCTTCACCACCCGCCGGGTGGCCGAACGCGCCGGCACCTCGGTGCCCGCGGTCTACGAGCTGTTCGTCGACAAGGACGGCCTGCTGCGGGCGGTGTTCTTCGAGGGGTTCCGCCGGCTCGGAGGTGAGCTGGCCGCCCTGCCGGAGACCGCCGACCCGCTGGCCGACCTGCGCGCGCTGATCCCGGTGTTCCGCCGGTTCTGCCTGGACTACCCGCCGCTGGCCAGAGTGATGTTCAGCCGCCCGTTCCAGGACCTCGACCCCGGGCCCGACGAGCTGCGCGCCGCGCCGACGGTGCGCGAGATCCTGGTCGGCAAGGTGCAGCGCTGCATCGACGCCGGAGCGCTGGCCGGCGATCCGGTTGACGTCGCGCACGTATTGCTCGCTCTGGCACAGGGATTGGCGATCCAGGAGGCCGGCCGGTGGCTCGGCACGTCGGCCGCCTCGATCAACCGGCGCTGGGATGTTGGGGTGCAGGCCGTACTGGCCGGGTTTCGGGTCTGAGTCCTAGGTCTTCTTGCTCGGGATGACGATGACGACGATCAGCGTCAGGATGCTGAAGAAGAGTCCCAGAACTCCCCAGCCCAGCGCGCTTCGGCCCTTGGTCCCCGCGATGACGGCGCAGACGATCGCCGCGATGACGCTGCCGATGGCGACGAAGATCCCTTTGATACCGCGCAGGATGAATCCCGCGGCCTCGATGTTGTCAGCGGCCGCAAGCACGACGGTGTGCAGCATGTGCGCCTCCTTGGTGTTCAGTGCCTGGTTGAATGCCCATTTCAAGGGCGTCTTACACCACCCGGTAGCCTGCCGGGCATGGGACGCGTCGACGGCAAGGTCGCGCTCATCAGCGGCGCGGCACGCGGGATGGGTGCCTCGCACGCCCGGCTGTTGGTGAGCCAGGGCGCCAAGGTGGTTCTCGGTGACGTCCTCGACGACGAGGGTGCCGCCGTCGCCGACGAACTCGGCGAGTCCGCCCGCTACGTCCACCTCGACGTCACCGACGCCGAGGACTGGGCGGCCGCAGTCGATCTGGCGCTCAGCGCATTCGGGACGCTCAACGTCCTGGTGAACAACGCCGGCATCGTCTATCGCCGCACATTGAAGAACCTGGAACGCGAACGCTGGCAACGGGTTCTCGACGTCAACCTCACCGGCACGCTGCTGGGCATCAAGTCGGTGATCGAGCCGATGACCGCGGCCGGCGGCGGGTCGATCATCAACATGTCCTCCATCCAGGGCATGCGTGGCACGCCGGGCAACCACGGCTACGTCGCCTCCAAGTGGGCCATCCGCGGGCTGACCAAGTCCGCCGCATTGGAATTGGCGCCCAACAACATTCGGGTCAACTCGCTGCACCCCGGCATGGTCCGCACCCCGATGACCGCGCACATGCCCGAGGATCTGGTCGCCGCTCCCCTGGGCCGCATCGCCGAGCCCGTCGAGGTGTCGACGTTCGTGCTGTTCCTGGCCAGCGACGAGTCGTCGTTCGCCACCGGCTCGGAATTCGTCATCGACGGCGGCCTGATCGCCGGCGTGTCGCACCGGTGACGACCATGGGCCGCTTCGAGAATCGGGTCGCGATCGTCACCGGCGCCGGCGCGCCGGACGGCATCGGGTTCGCCGTCGCCCGCCAACTGGTCGACGAGGGCGCGCGGGTGGTGCTCGGCGCGACCAGCGAACGGATCCACGACCGCGCGGGCGAACTCGGTTCCGCCGCCGTCGGCGTGGTGGCCGATCTGACCGTCGACGGCGCCGCCGACACGCTGGTGAGCGCCGCCACCGACACCTGGGGACGGCTCGACATCCTGGTGAACAACGCTGGCATGACATCGGTTTCGAGCGGGTGGGACGCCGACGACGAGGTCGTGAATCTGTCGCTGGCCGACTGGGATGCCGCGATCGCCCGCAACATGACGACGGCGTTTCTCATGTGCCGAGCGGCGGTTCCGGTGATGACCGCCGCGGGCTACGGGCGCATCGTGACGGTCGGCTCGACGACGGGCACCGTCAATGCGATGCCCGGCCAAGCGACCTACACCGCGGCCAAGGCGGGCCTGGTGGGGCTCAGTCGCGCGCTGGCACTGGAGGTCGTCCGGCACGGCGTCACGGTCAACGTCGTCGCGCCGGGATACGTCAAGACCGGGTCACAGCTGCAGTTCGAGGCGACCGCTGCGGCGGCGGGACCGTTCGGGCGCAGCGGCACGCCCGACGAAATCGCCTCGTGCGTATCGTTTTTGGCGCACGAATCGGCGTCGTTCGTCACCGGCGCGGTGCTCGTCGTCGACGGCGGGCACAACCTGCCGGAAACCTGGTCCTAGTCGCCGGCGATCCACTGCCGCGCCTGCTCGACCTCGCCGGCCGGGAAGTGGCGAACCTGCGCGGAGATGAAGTGCGACGTCAGGTGTTCGGCCACGTCGCCGAGGTGGGAGTCGGTGACGAGGGCGATCTTCTTGACGTGCTTCTCGTGTTCGCGCACGAAGCGGAAGTGGCTCACCATCGCGCCGAAGCCGTCCCAGCCCGGGAAGTGCGGTGCGTCGATGATGACGCCGGCCAGGTCGCCGGTCGACTCGATGTGCGGGTCGACGGCCTTGGCCAGTTCGGCGAAGTCGTTCTTGTCGAAGGCCGACTCGGGATGCACGGTGAGCACGGAGGTGGCGGTATCGAAGTCGTACTTGATCATGGTCACCATCGTGCACCCGAACCGAAGGGCGGGTAAGAGGCCAAGGTCATCGGGTCGAGGGATGGGGCCGTTCCCGACCGCCGGCCGCCGGACCGCGAGCAGGCGCAAAGTCGCATCCATCGGACACTTTTCATGCGATTTTGCGACTGCTCAGGCGCGCACAGACGTCGGCGGGGACCATGCGGTCCCCGCCGACAGTGTGCTTGGTCTGACGCTCAGAAGCCCATGTGCTGGTCGACCTGGGTGTGTGACGCCAGGTCGGTGGCCGCCGGGGCGTGCGCGGCCGACGGGTCGTGGCTGGTGTCGTAGAGCGAGTGGCTCGAGTCGTCGGTCGCCACGTGGGACGACTGGTCGACAACCGAGTGATCCGGCACCGGGGCCGCCACGTGGGTCGACGAATCCAGCGCGGAGTGCTGGTCGACGTCGGCCGTGGTGTGGCTGGCGCTGACCGGGCTGGCGCTGCTGGCGGCGGTGCTGCCCTGCGCCCCGGTGATGACGGAGGTCCCGTGCGAACCGGATGCCACCGCTGTGCCGCCGCCCGCCGATCCGCCGGTCTGGATGACCGCGCCCTGGTTCGCCGGGGCCTGCGTCACGACGCTGGTGCCGGTGTTCACCGTGCTGTGCCCGCCGAGCGTGGCGCTGTCCTGGCCGAGGATGTCGGCTTGGGTGCCGACGCTGTTGTGCGCGGCGGTGTTTGCGCTCACGCTCGCCTGCGGGGCGATCGCGGCCGGGTTGGTCGCTGCGGCGGCCTGGACGGTGCTGTGCGCCCCCAGGCTCGTCGCCTCCTGGCTGAGGAAGTCGGCATTGCCGCCGGCACCGGCGGCCACGTTGGTGTGGGCACCGACGTTGGCGTCGAGGACCGGCGAGGCCACCTCGGCGTTGGTGTGGGCGCCGAAGCCGGCTGCGATGTTGGTCTGCCCGCCGAGCGTGGCGCCGTCGTTGTGCAGGAAGCTCGCCGCCGCGGTGTTGGTGGCCGCCGCCTGCGTGCTGAGGGCGGCACCGCCGAACGGGCTGGCGACTCCCGCCGTGGTGGCGGTGCTCACGGCGGTGTTGCCCGCCGCGCTGAGGCCGCCGCCGCCCATGCCGATCGCTCCGCCGCCGCCGACCGTGGTCTGGTTGGCGAAGCTCGCGCCGCCGAGCGGGCTGCTGAAGCCCGCGCCGGAGGTGGTGCTCAGGTTCTCCTGCGCGCTCAGCCCGCTGTTGACGGTGGGCCCGCCGCCGGCGGTGGTGTTCAGTGCTGCGCGACGCTCGGCGTCGACTGCGCTGTTGGTCGAAAAGCGGCCGCGGTCAACGCCTTCCGCGTGGCCGCCTCCGACCAGTCCGGCACCGATGTGGCCCCCACCGTTTCCGCCGAATTGCGTTGCGCCACCGAATCCGCCGTTGATGCCGCCACCGAGCTCAGCGCCACCACCGACGTGTCCGTCACCGCCGAAGCCGGCCCGAGGACCATGACCATCGTGGAACCTGCCATCGGTTCCCGCGCCGGCGCCGATCTCACTGCCGATGCCACCGTGGAACCCGGCACCGACCTCCGCGCCACCGCCGATACCGAACCCGGTGCCGACGCCGGTTTCGCCGCCGCGCTCACCGACGCCACCATGGAACCCACCGCCGATCTCCGCGCCACCACCCACGTGTCCGTCACCGCCGAAGCCGGCGCGAGGACCATGACCATCGTGGAACCTGCCACCGGCCTCCGAACCACCATCGACACCGAAGCCGGACCCGAAGCCGGTCTCGCCGCCGAAGCCGTCGTGAGCACCGACGCCTCCGTGGAACCCACCGCCGATCTCGGCGCCGCCGCCGACACCGAAGCCAGTGCCCAAGCCCGCGCCCAGACCGACCTCGCTACCCAGCCCGGCCTCGAAACCGCCGCCGATCTGAGCGCCCAGACCGGCTTCGAAGCCACCGGCGATCTCGGCGCCTCCGCCGACACCGAATCCAGTGCCCAGGCCGGCGCCCAGGCCCACCTGGGTCCCCAGCCCGGCCTCGAAACCGCCGCCGATCTCAGCGCCACCGCCGATACCCAGGCCGGTGCCCAGACCAACCTCGCTGCCCAGGCCGACCTGGCTGCCGAGTTCCGCGCCGCCGCCCAAGCCCAGGCCCGTCTCGAACCCGCCGCCCAGCGCGTCACCCAGTCCGGCACCGAAACCTTCGCCGACTGCCCCGGCCAGTCCGGAGCCGGCGTCGGCTCCGACCTGCAGCGCCTCGTCGCCGAGCACCTGCCCGACCGGCGCCGCGTCAGCGACGGGTGCGAACCCGTACTGGTCCGAAACAGTCTGAGCAAGGGAGGCAACCGGATCAGCACCGGCCAGCTCCAGACCCGGGATGGCCGAAGCGGCCACCGACTGGATCTGCTCGGGGCTGACGTCGGCCAGCCCGGCGTTCGCCAATGCGGCGTTGGGGTCCGCGACGAACGTCTGCGCGGAGTTCTCGTTGAGGAACAGGTCGAGGATGAATTGGAGCAGGGAGTCCATGATGACGTGCCTTTCGTCTGGTGAAACTTTTTCTCCGGCCCGCGCCGGTGACTGAAAGCCACGCTATGGAGAAGCTCCCGCCCCCAACATGGGGCGCGTTCCCCTACCCGATAGGGCCCCTACCGGGATGTTCCAGCAATCCCCGTTAGGGGATTAGGGGATCGGTTCGGCCACCTAGGACTGAGCAGCACTTTTGCTCGTCGAACGGCAGGAATGCACCCCGCATCGGCCCCACTGCTACCGCGAAATTGACGCCTGGGAAAGCCCCAGCAAACACAACAAACCGCGTCGCCCGTCGCAGGACGGGCGTCCCGCACCAGGTGTCGACTACACCGCGTGGTGGTTCTGCCAGTGGTCCGGATGCTCGGACAACCACTGACGTTCAACCCGCTGCACCCGGTGGTGTTCGACCGTGAGCACCAGTCCCCCGGCGATCAGCAGGCCACCCGCCACCGAGACCAGCATCATCAACAGCTCGTGATGGTTGTAGGCAAGTGCCGCAACCACTCCGGCGATGCCGAAGACACCGAGCGCGATGAGTATCAGTCCGGGCAACTGCAGCGTGTCGATGAACGACTCGCCGGCGTGCGGCTGGGTTGTTCGGGAATGATCCACCGGATCGCGATATGCACCCTTCATGGCGTCTCCCTTCCGTGAAGAGACGCTTCCAGGCTACGCCTGATGTGAGCTAGGTCACAGGGTGTGACTGCTTCTGGTCCGAGACCCAGATGTCGCCGTCCAGGGTGCCGGGCAGGCCGGCTTCATCGGCGACGAAGACCGGGTCCCGCCCGTCGGCGGCCTGGCGGTGGTAGTCGTTCAGCACGGCGAACGCCCACTTGCCCAGCAGCACGATCGCCACCAGGTTGACCAGGGCCATGAATCCCATCGCCACGTCGGCCAGATCCCAGACGGTGGCGAGCTTGGACGTCGCACCCAAGGCGATCGCACCGAGCACGACCACCCGGAAGATGTTGATGGCGGTCTTGTTCGCGCCCAGGAAGAACAGGTTCACCTCGGCGTAGACGTAGTTGCCCAACACCGAGGAGAACGCGAAGACGAACACCAACCCCGTCATCAGGCCGGTGGTCCACGACCCGAGCGCCGCACCGATCGCGGCCTGGGTCAGCGAGGCGCCGGCCATCTTGCCGGGCGCGGCCGGATCGTAGACCGAGGGGCCGGACACCATGATGATGAAAGCCGTTGCCGAGCAGATGATCATGGTGTCGACGAACACGCCCAGCGACTGGATCAGACCCTGTTTGACCGGATGCGAGACGGTGGCGGTCGCCGCGACGTTGGGCGCGCTGCCCATGCCGGCCTCGTTGGAGAACAGCCCGCGCTTGACGCCGTTGAGCATCGCGGCGGCGATCCCGCCGGTGAATCCGCCTGCCATCTGATGCAAACCGAATGCGCCGCCGATGATTTGGCCCAGCACGTGCGGCAGGTTGGTGATGTTCATCGCGACGATCACCAGCGCCAGAGCGACGTAGGCCAGGGCCATCAGCGGCAGGACGAACTCGGCGACCTTGGCGACCCGCTTGACCCCGCCGAACAGCACCGGCGCGGCCAGGATCACCAATCCGATTGTCGTCCAATGGACTTCGATGTTATGCGAGGTGCTCAGCACGTCACTGATGGCGTTGGCCTGCAGCATGTTGAACGCGATGCCGAAGGTGAACACCAGCAGCACCGCGAACAGGATGCCGCCGGGCCGCGAGCCCAGCCCGCGCTGGATGTAGAAGGCGGGCCCGCCGCGGAACGTGCCGTCGCCGGTGCGGACCTTGAACAGCTGGCCCAGCGTCGCCTCGATCAGCGCGGTGGCCATGCCGATCGCGGCGACCACCCACATCCAGAAGATCGCGCCCGGACCGCCGAGGGTCAGCGCGATGGCCACGCCGGCGATGTTGCCCGTGCCGACCCGGGAGGCCAGACCGATGCAGAACGCCTGGAACGAGGAGATGCCGTCACCGGTAGTGCGCGAATGCAGCACCTGGTTGAGCATTCGGCGGAAATATCGGACCTGGATGAACTTGGTGCGGATGGTGAAGTAGATGCCGACCGCGACCAGCACGTAGATCAGGACGTAGCTGTAGAGCACCTTGCTGATCGGATCGATCAGGTTGGCCTGAATGAAGTCCATGTCTTCTCCCGACCGAAGGTCCAATGGTTCGGGAATCTTCGCACTTCATCGCGGTCCGCGCAGTGCTAATTGACCAAGGTGTCAGGTATGGCGCCGAGAGCCTTACGGCTTGGGCGTCAGCGCGCTGCCCTTGATCCAGTCGCCCCACGCCATAGTCCAGTCGCCGTTCTGCCAGATCTGCAGGGGCGGGCCACCGGTATGGCGGACCTCCACGATGTCGCCGGGCTGGGAGAAGTTGAAGAACCACTGTGCGTTGTCGCCGTTGAGGTTCAGGCAGCCGTGCGAGGTGTCGGTGTTGCCCTGTGCCCACACCGTGGCATTCAGCTGATGCAGGTAAATGCCGTCGGTGCTGATGCGGGTGGCGAAGGGGATCTTGAGCTTGTAGCCCATCGCCGAGTCGACGGGCAGGCCGTAGGTCGACGAGTCCATGGTCACCGACTCACCCTTGTCGATCACGGTGTACACCCCGGGCGGCGTCCAGAACGAGAACGTCTTTCCGGCAATGACTTCGGTGCCGCCATGGCCCATCGACGTGGGCATGCTGCGTACCAGCTTGCCGTTGTCGAAGACGTTCACCGACTTGCTGAGGTCGTCGGCGATCGCCACGTGGGCATCCCCGATGGTGAACGTCGCCTTCTCGTTCTCCTGGCCGTAGAGGCCGTCACCCAGCTGCACCCCGAAGATGTTCGCGGCCACGGTCACCGTGGTGCCCGGCGCGTAGTAGTTCTGCGGCCGCCAATGGGCGGTGTGGTCGTCGACCCAGTACCAGGAGCCGTTCACCGGCGGGTTGGTGGTGACGATGAGCTGACGTTCGGCGGCGGCCTTGTCGGCGATCGCCTCGTCGAATCGCGCCGAGACGATGGTGCCGATGCCGTAGGGCTGGTCCTCGTGGATCGGCAGCCCGCCCGGGGTCTCCAGGTAGACGGCGGCCACGTTGTTGGGCGTCGCGGTCTCGAACGTGGTGGT
Source organism: uncultured Actinomycetota bacterium (assembly GCA_963716465.1). Classification (GTDB taxonomy): domain Bacteria; phylum Actinomycetota; class Actinomycetes; order Mycobacteriales; family Mycobacteriaceae; genus Mycobacterium. The sequence goes on along the minus strand of CAVQTS010000018.1, from coordinate 66,045 downwards.
CCGCGACAGCGGCACCCCACTGGTGCCGCGGCTGGCCACCTGCATCGTGTAGTCGCGCCCGTACTTCAGCGGCTGGGTGGGCTGCCAGGACTTGCCGTCCGGCGACAGCGCGCCGGGGATGGCGTTGCCGTAGTCGTCCTGCAGGGTGACGTTGGTCAGGGTGCCGTCGAGCACGGTGGCGGTGACCCTGGTCAGCGGGCTGAGCTCGTCCGAGCCGTTCGCCGGGGCCACTCCCAGCACCGGCGGGCGGGGCGGCGCCGGCGGCAGCTGGGCCGCGGCCGACGCGGTGGCCGTCTTGCAGCCGTCCGGGCATCCGGGCAGCCCGGCGACGTCGCTCACCAGGACACCCAGGAGCAACACCCCCACAATCAGGCTTGCCGTGCGCACACGACGGGGAAGACTCACCGAAAATCACTCCAGAACTGGTCGACGATTGGACAGCCGGCGTCACCATTGACGCTGAGAATCATAGACGGAATTCGGACCCCGTTGTCACACGATGACCGCCGCACCCCCGACGACCTGCAGCAAACGATCGAAACTTAGCGAGGCTCACTTCTTCACCCCGCTGTCAGGCACTGTTCCTGCACGTCATGGCGGGTATGTGGTAATTCTCCCGGGGAGATCGTCGATTTCTAGGGGGACGGGGTGCAATGAGAACGGGCATGTACGCGGCCGGGGCCACCGCAGTGGCGGCGACGACGACGGCGGCGTTGGTCGGCGTGTCGTCGGGCGTGCCGCAGGTACAAGTCCAAGGATCTGGCGATGCTGCGTCCGCCGCGATCGCGCCTGGGCATCGGCCGCAACGCGACATCGACCACGCGGCGGTGAAGCCGTCGAGTTCAACCACGTCGACCAAAAGCAAGTCTGCGCCGCCACATTCAGGCCGCCGAGCATGACCTAGGTGGGGTCGGAAGCGAGGATCGCCGCGGTGTCCGCGCCATCGACGACCGCGCGGGCGAGGTCGGCGAGGCGCTGGTGAGTCCTGCGAGCATGGGAGCGCAACAAGGCGAAGGCTCCGTCCATGTCGACAGCGCCTCGTTCGGCTAGCACGCCTTTGGCCTGCTCGATGATGACTCGCGTGTTGAGCGCCGCCTGCAGCTGCTGATTGACCATCTCAGAGTGGATCAAGATTCGTTGATGCAGAATCCCGATCGCGGCAACGTCCGCCAGCGCCTGGCCGATGGCGATATCGGTCGGCGATAGGGCGCCGGCCTCGGTCCGAAACAGGTTCAGGGCGCCGACTCGTTCGTCGCGTAGTCGCAATGGCAACGCAGACACCGACCGGTAGCTGTATTCGGCTGCCCGCTCGGCGAACGCCGGCCAGCGCTGCGAGTCGACCTCGAGATCGTCGACCAGGACCGCCTTGCCCGTCCGGTAAGCCAACAGGCAGGGGCCGACGTCCGCCTCCAACTGCAACAGCTCCAGCAGCCGGGTCTGCTCGCTGCTCGACGCGAAAACACGTAATTCACCGTGGATATCAGCCAGCACTATCCCGGCCGCGGCGATCGGCAGCAACGTCATCGAGTTGTCAATGAGCTGCTGTGCGAGTTCGACGACGTCGTAGTCCGCGACAAGCGTGTCAGCCAACCCGACGAACGCGTGCGCTAACTGCTCGTAGCGATCCATCGCTCTCCCCTCCTTTTGAAATCGTCCCACGCGGAACATTGGTTCGTTGGGTTGCTGCGCTCATCGCTGTGGCACTTCGCTTTCCGGGTCAGCGTCGAAGCGCAGAAGGCGGCCTACGACTTGGTGAGCCACATCGTCGAGCAGTCGGTCGTTGGCGAATGCGAAGGCCTGCAGGCGCACATACGCTTCCCGGGCGTCGACGCCCAGTTGCGCCATGATCATCCCAGTGGCCTGGTGGACCTCCCGCGTACTCAGGGGCTGGTCCCACCACGGGCCCAGCGACTCCGTCATTCGGCCGTCGCGGCCCACGGTCAGAAGGATCGCGGTGACCAGGTCGGAGACCGCGACCGCGTCGGCGAAGTCCCGTTTACCAAGTGGTGCGCCAGCGTCGCAGTAGAGGTCCAGCACCCCCACTCTGATCGCGCCCACCTGAAGCGGCAGGGCGTACATCGCGCCGATTCCGAATTCGGCGACCTCAGAAGTGAAAAACGGCCACCGGCCGTCGGCATGCGCCAGGTTCGGCACCGCGACGGGTCCACCGCTGGATACCGCGTCGACACCGGGCCCCTCACCCAGGGTCACTTGCGCCCACTCCAACCGCTCGGCAACGTTGTCGCTCGCGGTCAACACCTCCAGACCCACGCCGACGACGTAGACCGCGATTCCGGCGCGCTTCACGGGCAGGGTGAGCACGCACGCGGCGCACAAGCGTGCCGGCCCATCGCCGTCATCCGGCACCGTCTGCGCCGCGGCCAAAAACCGCTCCCGGGCACCCAACACATAAGGGGTATTCACGGCCCGGGACGCCGCCGGAGCCGATCAGCGGTCTGCGTAGCGACCAAGGAAACACCTCCTCGCCTACGCCCGGCCCACACCGCGCTCGAGTATCGAGCTTACGGACACCACCGATCCGCGGATACCCGTACGCCGAAATCGGTTTCTGTTCAATCCGTCTCGGAGAAGCCGTTAGTAGCGCTAACTCACCGACGTGCTGCGGTCAGGTCGAATATCGTTGACATGTAAGGGAGTTTGACGGGCCCGAAGGGTGACACCCAGATGGGCCAAGGCTGCCCTAAACCCCGGACGCGGCGTGGCATGCTAGTTAGCCATTGGTGACCATCTGGTGTACTTTCAACAGTACAACGCTTCCCAAGACCTCGGCAGCGCAGTTTGCCCGGTCAACTTCGAGGAACGTTGTCATGATGCATCGATGTCGCCTTTGGTGCCGACACGCGCAAACACCATTGTCATCGCCAGTTGCTCACGGTTTTCGATTGCCGCGACCCACCACCCCGCCTGACCTCGAGGGGTGTTCAGGCGGGGTAGGTGGCGGCGTCTCGTAGGCGCGAATTGTGATGCGGCACAAAGTTTTCTGGCATGACCAGCCAGAGGTAGGTAGCGACCCAGATTTGATCTCGGGGGCACAACCCGTTGTCCCCCAACCAAACCGGAGCAGATCTGCCCGGCCAACTCTGGGCCTTGTCCTGCGAATCGCGGCACTGCTGAGCTTGACCCTACTGGCCTACGGCGGCGTCTTCTACGACACCGCGCATGCGATCAACGGGGGTTCTCGCGCGGCATACCTCATGGTCGTGCCGGTTCTGCTGGTGATGATCGCCTACGGTCGCCGAACCACCTCGCGGGGTGTGGGTGATACCGAGACAGACTGGGTCCTGGCGATCTCTCTGGGTGGTCTCGCGCTGCTCTTGAGCTATCTTGCGGGAGATCGGTTTCCGACGCTCAGCGGCATGTGGAACCTCCAACTCCTCGGCGCAGTGATGTGGGTAGCGTTCGCTGCGATCATCCTGTTCGGAGTTCGTCGCGTCGGGCAACTGTGGCCGTTGTGGCTCTTCGCGAGCGTGACCGTGACCCCGTTTCCATCGCTGTTACTGACCGCCGAACTTGGCGGAACCACGGCTGCCGCATCGGCGGTGGCCGCCATCATCGGAGCGATCGCCGTATCCCTCGCCGGCCGACGGAGCGCCTTGCGCTGGCGCCTGGCCGCGACCGCCGGTTGCGCCCTCGCCGGCGTCGGCGCGGCTGTTGCGATACCGGCACACTCGCTGCCGCTCTCGGTCGCGATCTCCGCCGGGGTCGTTCCGCTGCTCAGTTTCGCTCTACTGCAAAGATTCACCGCCACCGCGACGCGGCGATCACCGTTCGGGGCGCAACCGGAGCGCGAGCCGGCCCCGCTGCCGCACCGCTCACCGCTGGCCCTGATGGCATTGGCCGCGGTCGCCGCAGCCCACTTGGTGCTCACCACAACGGCCTCGGCATCCATCCCCGAAGCCCCCCTCGCGTTCGCCGACGCCGCATGGACATCCCGTGCCGGCCTTTCCGCGCCAGAGGACTTCGGATTCATCAACCGATATCTCGGACCCGATGCGACGTTGACCCGTTACCTCGTACCGTCAGAGCAGGGATACCCGACAGCGGCGGTCGACGTCATCACCGCAGGCAGTCTCGAAGCTCTGCGCACCACGCGGTACACGGTCTGGTACCCGGCGGCCGTCATTCCCGACTATCGAATCATCAATATCGGCGCGACCATCCCGGATGCTCTGGTGTTGGCGACCGACTCCTCGACCAATACTGATGGCAATGCGGATGACTGGTATGCCGTCAGCTGGCTGTGGGCCGTCGGCCATACCTATCAACAGGTGTTCGTCGTCGTCAGCCAGAACGCCACACCGCAGGGCCCTGCGCCACCACGTCCGGCTCCGCCATCGCTTCGATTGACGGTGGTGGCCCCACTCCTCTGGATCACCCGTCAGCAGGCCGACCCCGCGACGCTGGTCGATACGGCAGTGAGCGACCGCGCGCAGCATGTGGTCAACGACATCCTGAAGTCATCGCAGGCCCCAAAGTGACTGATCCCGGTACTGAGCAATTCCGGCCTCTTGAGCTGGCCAGTGCGTTCTCGGCCCGTGACGCGCTGGGCCCACGCACTTTGATGGTGGTCGCGGCGTTGGCCGCGGTGCTGGTGGCGTTGGTCCTGATGCTTCCAGCTCAGGTGCTGCCGGCGTTGACGATCGCGTTCCCACTGCTGTATCTGATCTCGTCCATCGACCGAAATATCCTGATGTTCAAGGGGATCGGTTCAGAAGCGCTGGTGTCGGTGAGCGAGGAGGACGCGCTCGCCCTTTCCGATGACGATCTGCCGGTATACACCGTGCTGTTGCCCGTCTACCGCGAACCCGCAATTGTGCAAAACCTGCTCGTCGGGGTGGGGAACCTGAACTACCCCCCGACAAACTGGAAGTGCTGCTGCTCACCGAGGAAGACGACATCGCCACCGGGGCGGCACTGCTGGGTATGCCACTCGACGGCGTCCGGGTGGTGATCGTCCCGGACAGTCTGCCCAAGACCAAGCCCAAGGCCTGTAACTACGGTATGTCGCTGCCGGGATTGCGGGGCGAGATGCTCACCATCTACGACGCCGAGGACATTCCCGACCCGCTCCAGTTGCGCCGTGCTGTGGTCGCCTTCCGGCGGGCGCCCGTCGACGTCGGCTGCCTGCAAGCGCGGCTGGCCTACTTCAACGAACGCCAGAACTTGATCACCCGCTGGTTCTCCATGGAGTACGACCAGTGGTTCGGCGCCATCCTTCCGGCCGTCGAACAGTCCCGCTGCGTGGTGCCACTCGGCGGCACATCCTGCCACCTGCCCACCGCGGTGTGGCGGGACATCGGCGGCTGGGACGAATACAACGTCACCGAGGACGCCGACCTAGGCGTACGGCTCGCCCGGTACGGCTACCGCACTCTGATCCTGGACTCGGTCACCCTCGAGGAAGCCAATTCCGATGTGATCAACTGGATTCGGCAACGCTCCCGTTGGTACAAGGGCTACATGCAGACCCTCATCGTGCACCTGCGCAGGCCAGTTCAGTTGCGCCGGGAGATAGGACTGGCGGCCACGCTGCGCCTGATCAACCTGACCGGTGCCGTGCCGGTCATCAACGCCGTCAACTTGCTGCTGTGGTCGACCATGCTGGTCTGGATCATCGCGCGTCCTCACGCCATCACCCTGATGTTCCCCCCGGTCACCTACTACCTGTGCCTGATCCTGCTCATGCTCGCAGCACCGCTGTCAATCTTCGCCGGCCTGGTCACCACTGTCGCCTTGGGCAAGCCGCATCTGTGGTGGGCGGCGGCGTTGGTGCCCGGATACTGGATGATGCAGTCGATGGCCGCACTGAAGGCGTTGTACCAGTTGTTCTTCCGGCCCTCCTACTGGGAGCTGACAGTGCACGGTCTGACCGGTACGCATACGACCGCAGCGAGCAATACTTGACCAAAGTCATCCGCGCCCTGATGGTGATGCTGGCCTACGCCACGCTGGTCACCTCACTGGGGTGCCAATCTCCCCTCGCGGCGGCCGATCCCGGGTCCACTGTCGCGGGCCCCGGTACCACCCCGCCGATCGCCTGGACTCAGCTCGGTCGCTCGGACCGAGTCGACATCCTGGGTTCCGACCAACTCGTCGACACCGATATCCCTGTCCCGCAGGGGGTTACCCCCGGCCAACTGACCGGCCAGCTCGGTGGGGTGGTCAACGTCGTGGACGGCCGCGTTGACGTGCTCGACGGGCGGGGCGTCGTTCTCGCCAGCATTCCCGTGCCCCCCGACCAGAGCACCATCCCGTTCACGGTCGACGTCTCCAGGGCGCAAGTCCTCGATGGCGCCGCCAAGCTGAGTTTCGTTCTGCGCGACCATAATCCGTCGGAGAACAGCTGTGCCCGACCCCCGTCGCTGACGCTGAGCCAGCTCGCCGCGACCTACCTCGGCCAGACGCCGTATCCGGTCACGGTCGCCGACTTCCAGCCCGGATACGTCGATCAAATCCTGATCCGGACCGGACCGACGCCGTCGAATGCGCAACAACAGGCCACCCTCGACCTAGTCGCCAAGCTCACCCGCCAGTACCGGCCGATGCCGGTGCGCATCGACGTCGACACCTCCGCGGGCCCGGCAGCGCCCGGGCCGCCGACACGTCGCGTGATCGAAATACGCGACAACGCGCCAGCCGCCCTGACGGTGACGAATCCGGGGTCGCCGGATCCCGTGCTGGTGATCGCCGGGCGTGGTGAGGAACTGAGTCGCCAGGTTCAACTGTTTGCCGACCGTCGCATCAAACTGGCGCAGACCCCGGCGGCGACGGTGAACTCCGCGACAACCGACACCCCGAAGTCGACGAACATCCAGACCTTCGCCCAACTGGGCATCAGTGCTCAGACGTCGGTCCTGGGCACCGCGACCCTCTATGCCGGGTTCGACGCCAGCCAGTTCGCTGTCGGATCGATCCAGGAAGCCAAAGTGCATCTCATCGCCCACTACTCGCCGGTGATCGGTGGTGCGGCGTCGGTGGTGGTGCGCTCCGGTGACGCGGTGCTGGGCGCTCGTCGCCTCGACGATTCCGGGTTGCTCGATATCACCGGAACCATTCCTGCCCAGTCGATCGGGTCCACTATCGGCGTCGCCCTGGAGTTGCGCTACCTACCCAACCAGCCGTGCCCGCCACTCAACGACCGGATGCAGTTCGGACTCGATCCCGCCTCCACGGTTTCGGTCACCCCCGGGACCTTCAATCGGGGCGGCTTCCCGGTACTCCCGATGGCCTTCACTCCCGATTTCGACGTCGTCGTCGATACGCCCGATCACCTACGCTTCGCTGCCGATGCGGTCAACCTGATGGCCCAGCAGACCGCGGTGACGTTGCAACCTCGGCTGACCACCCTGGCGGCGGCCGCGGCGTCGGGTGTGGGTCTGCTGGTCGTGGCCAGCGGGGAGGACCTCGCGCGGGCGGGACTGACCCCGCCCGTCTTGTCCGGAAAGGGCAGCAACGTCAACATCGGCGGGACTCCGGACACCGACGTCGACCTCAACGGCCCGATCGGCGTTGTTCAGGTATTTTCCCAGCAAGGGCGAAAGATATTGGCGGTCAACGGAGCCGACGATTGGTCGCTGGTCGATCGCAGCTTCGACTACATCCGGGCACAGCCCTCGCGCTGGGCCTCGCTGTCCGGCGACGTGGTGGCCACCGGGGCCGCCGGCCAGACCGTCAATCTGACGCTGCGAGAGGGCGGCGCGCTGCTCAACGAGTATCCCGGTGACAGCTGGAAGTGGTGGGCGCTCCTGACGGCCGGGGCGATCGTCCTAGTGTTCGGCTCAGCTCTTGTCCTGCTGTGGCGGCGCCGCCGAGCACGACAAGAGTGACCCAGTGGCGACGCTGACGGCCCGTCCACCGACGGTATTCGCAAGGGCCACAAAGGCTCCGAAGGCCGCGGCGACCCCGAACCGCCGTGGCGGCATCATCCTGTTCACCGCTTTGGCCGCGCTGTATTTTGCGGTCGGCTACGTGTTGATGATGCGCTACAACATCTTCGAGGGCGATGCCGCAAGTCGCGTCGCCAACGCCGGATTTGCGCTGTTCAGCCGCGACCCCCACGTCTCGGCAATCGGCTTCGTGTGGAACCCGCTGCCCAGCCTGGTCGAAATCCCCGTGCTGCCCTTCGCCCGATGGTGGCCCGAACTGCGCACGCATGGCCTTGCCGGGGTGGTGCAAAGCGCGCTGTTCATGGCTGGGGCGGTGTTGATGGTGCGACGCATTGCACTGGACCGTGGACTGGGGACGGGCTGGCGGTGCATCGTCGTCGTGAGTTTCGCCCTGCAACCCATGATCATCGTTCACGGCGCATCAGGTATGAGCGAGGCTGCCGAAACCTTCTGCGTGCTCTGGTGCGCGCGGTACCTGATGCGCTGGAGCGATCAGGGACGCATCGGCGATATGGCTTGGGCCGGAATCGCCTTGGGCGTCGGCTACCTCGCCCGCTACGAGGCCATTCTGGGAGCGATGGGTGCAGCTGTCTTCGTCGGAGTGCTGGCAACCAGGCACGCGGAAGCAGACCGCCGATTCGCCACCGTGCTCGCCCACGTCGCGATCATTCTGTTCCCCACCGCGCTGGCCGCGAGTATCTGGGCGTTGACCGGGTGGGTGATCAACCATGAACTGTTCGCTATCGTCAGCTCCCAATACGGCAACGCGAATACGGTGGCAAGTGCAATACAACGCGGCGCCCAGTTGGGCGGCTCGGCGACCGAGTGGGTGACGATCTCCGCGCGGCTGCTCGGCATGCAACCGTTCGTCGGAATCGCCACCGCCGGGGCCATGGCCTACGCACTGCTCACCCGCAACGCCGCCAGCTTGGTGCCGGTAGTCCTGATCGGCCCAGTGCTGGCATTTGCGGCGTGGGGACAATACTCCTCAACGACCTTCGGCTTGTTCCGGTTCTTCCTGCTGGCCGTCCCACTGGTGGTCTGCATCACACTCGCGTGGTGGACACCCACCGACATTCCGCGTCCACCTTGGGCAACCGAGACGCGCGCCGGCCGGGTCGCCGCGGTGTTGATGTGCGTGTCGATTGGTCTCGGCTTTCCCGTGACCATTCACGCAATGCTCAACGACCACATGGACAGATCACCAATTCAGTTGGGCTTGAACTCACTGCTGCACCCCAAGCGCTTCCCGTCCCAGGAGGCGTGGTACCGACAGCTGATGGTGAGCGACCGGCTGCTTGCCGACTATTTCGACCGCCAGCGGCTTCCTGACGGCGCGGTCCTGATGGATATCGTTCGATACTTGGGGTGTTTGGCTGGGCTCCGCCGATCCCAAGCAGTTCTTAATCACCAGTGACTACGACTTCAAAGCCGCGCTCAACAGGCCCTGGAACTACCGCGTTTCGTATCTATTGGTCAGCAACCCCTCCCTCACCGACGCCGACGCGCTCAACATCCGTTTCCCGAGACTTTGGGATGACGGGGCGGGGTTCTCGAAACTCGTCTACTCCTCCTACGGGGTAAGCAACGACGAGCGGTTCCGGCTCTACCAAGTCACCGGTCCACCTACCGGCCCGACGACCCCGTAACTGAACACTACTGCAGCGCACTGCCTTTGAGCCATTCGCTCCAGGGCAGGGTCCAGTCGCCGTTCTGCCATACCTGCAGCGGCGGGCCGCCGGTGTTGCGAACCTCGACGACGTCGCCGGGCCGGGAGAAGTCGTAGAACCACGCGGCGTTGTCGCCGCTGAGGTTCAGACAGCCGTGCGAGGTGTTGGTGTTGCCCTGGGCCCACACGGTGGCGTTGAGCTGATGCAGATAGATCCCGTCCGGGCTGATGCGGGTGGCATACGGGATGGACTCGCGATAGCCCAGCCGTGAGTTGATCGGCAGGCCGTAGGTCGAGGAGTCCATGATCACCGGGTTGGCCTTGTCCATCACGGTGTAGACGCCCGGCGGGGTCCAGAACGACAGCGTCTGGCCGCCGACGGTCTCGGTGCCGCCGCGGCCCATCGACGTCGGCATGGTGCGCACCAGCGTGCCGTTGGAGTAGACGCTGACCTGTTTGGTGGTGTCGTCGGCCACCGAGACGTGGGCGTCGCCGATGGTGAACGTCGCGGTGCTGTCTTCCTGGCCGTAGAGGCCTTCACCGAGCGGAACCCCGTAGATGTCGGCCTTCACCGTGACCGAAGTGCCTGGCGCGTAATACTTCTCGGGCCGCCAGTGGGCATTCTGGTCGTCCATCCAGTACCACGAGCCCTTGACCGGCGGGGTGGTGGTGACCGACAACCGTCGTTCGGCGGCTGCCCGGTTGTCGATGGGTTCGTCGAAGTGCGCGACCACCACCGCGCCGATTCCGAACGTTGCGCCGTCCAGCGGCTGGCCGCCGGGCGCGGTCAGGTAGACCTCGGTCTGGTTGCTGGGGACCAGCGTCTGGAAGGTCGAGGTGAGCGTGGACGGCACACCGCCGGGGCCGCGGGCGTCCACGCTGAGCGTGTAGGTGCGCCCGTAGCCGAGCGGTTTGGTGGGCTTCCAGGTCTTGAAGTCCGGGGTGACGACGCCGGGGACGGGCCGGCCGGCGTCGTTGAGCATCGTGACGTGGGTGAGCATTCCGGTCTGGGCGACGGCGGTGATCGCGGCCAACGGGTCGACGTCGGTGGCCCCGTCGGCCGGGGTGACGGTGACGACGGCGGGGGCGGTCGACGGCGCGGGCTGCGGCTCCTGGGCGGCGGCCTCGGTGCGGCAGTGCTCCGGGCAGTGCGGCGCCGTCGAGATGACGACACCCCCGAGGACGGCCAGCACCGCCAGGACGGCAGCCAGGCACGCTCCGCGCGCACGACGACTCAAAGACACCGAATCACTCCACAAAGGTCGGCCACTCTCGCCGGGACACCCACCCGAAGGAGTGGGGCACTTGAATCATAGCCGGGATGGGTGACCGAATCGTTCTCCGCAAATGCGCGTGCTTCGTCACAACATGGACAAGACTTCACATATGACCGATCCCGGTGCGACGCGTGTCGCGGTGTATCTCGACTTCGACAACATCGTGATCTCGCGTTACGACCAGGTCAACGGCCGCAACTCTTTTCAGCGTGACAAGGCCAAAGGTCTCGAGTCGGCAAAGTTGTCGCGGGCCCGGGTGGACGTCGGTGCGGTGCTGGACTTCGCGTCGTCGTTCGGCACGGTGGTGTTGACGCGCGCCTATGCCGACTGGTCGGCCGACGTCAACGCCGAGTACAGCGGCCAGTTGGTGGCCCGCGCGGTCGACCTGGTGCAGCTGTTCCCCGCGGCGGCCTACGGCAAGAACGCCGCCGACATCCGGCTTGCGGTCGACGCGGTCGAGGACATGTTCCGCCTTCCCGATCTGACGCACGTGGTGATCGTGGCCGGCGACTCCGACTACATCCCGCTGGCGCAGCGGTGCAAGCGGCTGGGCCGCTACGTGGTGGGCATCGGGGTGGCCGGCTCGTCGAGCAAGTCCCTGGCGGCGGCGTGCGACGAGTTCGTCATCTACGACGCGCTGCCCGGGGTGCCGGGCTTCGAGCCGCCGGCCGAGCCGGAGCAGCCCCGCGCCAAGCGCACCAAGTCCGTCGAGCCCGAGCAGCCCGACGCGCAGGCCGCCGCGACGGCCTTGTTGACGCGGGCGCTGCAGATCGGCCTGGAGAAGGACGACGTCGAGTGGCTGCACAACTCGACGGTCAAGGCCCAGATGAAGCGGATGGACCCGTCGTTCTCGGAGAAGGCGTTGGGCTTCAAGTCCTTCAGCGACTTCCTGCGGTCACGGGCCGACCTGGTGGAGCTCGACGAGAGCTCGACCACCCGCATGGTGAAGCTGCGCTGATACCGGCCTACGCGCGGGCGAGCAGCCAGGCCTCGCCGCCGCCCTCCCCCTCGGCCAGGTGCTCGAGGGCGGCGAACGCCAGGCCCAGTTCACCGGCCGTCACCCGGAACGGCCCGGGCCGGGCACCGACCTCGCTCAGCGCGCTGACCGCCAGCAATCCGCCCGGGGCCAGCCGCTCGAGGATGGCCGCGTCGAGCCGCCGGTCGCGGAACTTGTGACAAATGATCACGTCGGCGGGCGGCCCGGGCGGCAGGCCGTCGTCGAGGTCTGCCACCTCGAAGCGGCACCGCGGGCCAACTCCGTTGTCCGCGGCCAGCTCCCGGGCCCGCGCGATCGCCAGCGGCGAGACGTCCACCCCGAGCACGTCCAGCCCGCGCAGCGCCAGCCACACCGAGGCGCCGCCCTGCCCGCAGGCCAGGTCCAGGGCATGACCTTTGGACGGGAAGAGGTCCTGGTGGCCGGCGAACGCCGCAGGCGGGCCGGCCGGGGCCGGCGCGCGGTCGGCATACCGCTCGTCCCAGCGCACGCGATCGGTCTCGGCCACGCCTCACCGTAGCGAATCGCAAAAGCGTGATTGACGAGCCATGAACGTGGGTATGAGACCCGTCGGCCGATGACCCCTGCCTCGAGGACGACAGTGTCACCTTCAACCCCACAGGCGCAGTCCCAGTGGCTGTCGAAGTCCGCATCCCAGACCCGCGGATCGGACAAGGACGAAGTCCAGTTCCACTACGACATCTCCAACGAGTTCTTCAAGCTCTGGCAAGACCCCACCCAGACCTACAGCTGCGCCTACTTCGAGCGCGACGACATGACGCTCGAGGAAGCCCAGATGGCCAAGGTCGACCTGGCGCTGGGCAAGCTCGGCCTGCGGCCGGGGATGACCCTGCTCGACATCGGCTGCGGCTGGGGCTCGACGATCATGCGCGCCGTGGACCGCTACGACGTCAACGTCATCGGCCTGACGCTCTCGGAGAACCAGCGCCGCCACATCGAGGAGTACTGGTTCGCCAACTCGAAGAGCCCGCGCCACAAGGAAGTCCGGCTGCAGCCGTGGGAGGAGTTCGACGGCAAGGTCGACCGGATCGTCTCCATCGGCGCCTTCGAGCACTTCGGCTTCAACAAGTACGACGACTACTTCAAGAAGACCTTCAACTGGCTGCCCGACGACGGCGTGATGCTGCTACACACGATCATCATTCCCGAGGACGAGGAGATCAAAGCCAAGGGCCTGCCGCTGACCATGTCGCGGGTGCGGTTCATCAAGTTCATCATGGACGAGATCTATCCCGGCGGCCGGCTGCCGCTGGCGTCGATGGTCAGGGGGCACGCCGTCGGGGCGGGCTTCAACGTCACCCGCGAGCAGCATCTGCAGCCGCACTACGCCCGCACCCTGGACACCTGGGCGTCGAACCTGGAGTCCAAGAAGGACGAAGCCATCGCGATCACCTCCGAACAGATCTACGAACGCTTCCACAAATACCTGACCGGGTGCGCGGACCTGTTCCGCAACGGCTACACCGATGTCTGCCAGTTCACCTGCGAGAAGGCTGCTAGCTAAGGAGGACCGTCACCGATGGCGGAGAGGTCGGGCTCTACCCAATTGCGGCCGGCGTACGAGGACGTCCAGGCCCACTACGACATCTCGAACGAGTTCTTCGGACTGTTCCAGGATCCGACACGGACGTACAGCTGCGCGTACTTCGCCCGCGACGACATGACGCTCGAAGAGGCGCAGCTGGCGAAAATCGATCTGGCACTTGACGAGTTGTACCTCAAGCCGGGGATGACGCTGCTCGACATCGGCTGCGGCTGGGGCTCGATGATGAAGCGCGCGGTGCAGCGCTACGACGTCGACACCCTCGGGCTGACGCTGAGCCGCAACCAGAGCACGCTGGGTCAGCAGATCCTCGACGACGTCGACTCGCAGCGGTCCCGGCAGATCCTGCTGCGCGGCTGGGAGGAATTCGACCAACCGGTCGACCGGATCGTCAGTATCGAAGCGTTCGAGGCGTTTCCGAAGAACCGCTACGCGGCGTTCTTCGAGATGTGCCATCGGGTGCTGCCCGACGACGGCCGGATGGTGCTGCAGACGATCATGGGTCACCCGCTCAAGCGCTGGCCGGAGATGGGCATCCCGATCACGATGAGCGACCTGAAGTTCATGCGGTTCATCGCCAAGGAGATCTTCCCCGGCGGCGCGGTCCCGTGTGACGACGACGTCGCCGAATTCGCCCGCAGGGCAGGCTTTTCCGTGGAGAGTCTGAACTACCTGACGCCGCACTACGTCCGCACGCTCGACATCTGGTCGCAGCGACTGGAGGCGGCCCGCGAGCAGGCGATCGAGTTCACCTCGCAGGAGGTGTACGACCGCTACATGCACTACCTCGTCGGCTGCTCGGACTTCTTCAACCGCGGGGTGTCCGAGGTCGGACAGTTCACCTTGGTCAAAGGCTAGGGCGCACCGAACACCAGCACCGCGTTGTGCCCGCCGATGCCGAACGAGTTGGACACCGCGTAGCGGTAGTCCTCGCGGCGCGGCCGGTCGACCACCACGTCGAGATCGATGTCGGGGTCGAGGTCCTTGACGTTGCTCGTGGCGGGCACGACGCCGTCGCGCAGAGCCTGCACGGTGAGCACCGCCTCGACGGCGCCGGCCGCGCCGAGCGAATGTCCAAGCGCCGCTTTGGGTGCGTACACCGCGGGGTCGTGGCTGCCGAACGCACGGCGGATCGCACGGGCCTCGGCCAGATCACCCGCGACGGTCCCGGTGGCGTGGGCGTTGACGTGGCCGATGTCGGCGGGGCTGAGGCCGGCCAGGTCGACGGCGTGCGAGATCGCCTCGGCGGCAGGTTCACCGGTGGGGTCGACCTCGATCTGGTCGTAGGCGTCGGCGTTGATCGCCGCCCCCATCAGGCGGGCCAGGATCGGCGCACCGCGAGACTGGGCGTGCTGTTCGGTCTCCAGCAGCAGCAGCGCCCCGCCCTCGGCGAGCACCATGCCGTCGCGATGCCGGTCGAAGGGCCGGCAGGCGCCCGGCGGGTCGTCGTTGTTGGTCGACATCATGCCGAGCCGGTGGAACGCGCCCATCGGGATGCCTTCCACCCAGGTCTCCACGGCCCCGCAGATCGCGACGTCGGCTTCACCGAGGACGATGTTGCGCCAGGCCTGCGCGATCGCGGCGGAGCCCGAGGCGTCGGACATCACCGGGGCGATCACGCCGGCCTTGGCCCGGTATTCCAGGCCGACGGCGGCCGCGGGCGCGTTGGGCATGTACATCTGGATGGCCAGCGGCGACATCGCCCGCAGGCCGCGCTCCTGCCAGTCGGCGTACTGCATGATCATCTCTTCGGTGGTGCCCAGCGCCAGGCCGATCGAGACCATCAGCCGCTCGGTGTCGACCTCGGGCCTGCCCGCGGCCGCCCACAGCCGCCGGCCCAGCACCAGCGACATCTTGCCCAGGTACGACAACCGGCGCAGCTCAACACGATTCAGGTGTTCGTCGAAGCTCTCCCGCAACGCGCCGCCGATCCGCACGGGCGAGTCGCAGTCGTCGACGAACCACTTGTCGAGCGGACGGATGCCGCTCTCGCCTTCCAGCAGCTGCTGCCAGGTGCCCTCGGCGTCCGGGGCGAGCGCATTGGTCGACGACACCGCGGTCACAACCACGTCGACCAGTCCCTCACCGGTCCGCAACGCTGCCATGTCCAACCCCTCAGACCCGTCATCGGCGTATTTGACGCGAGGGGTTCCCACTTCGTCCGCAAAATACGCCTGGGATCGGTCGCCGAACCGGCGCCCGGGTTGGGGCATTACTGTCGGAAACTGCATACTCGTTTGCGAGAATGTGGTTCTTACTTGAGAAGGGCGGTCCATCGGTGTTCTCCGGAATCTTGATCGACAAGGGCGAGTCAGGGCAGACCGTGCAGGTCAGCGACCTCGACGAAGCGCAGCTGCCCGACGGTGACGTCACCGTCGACGTGGAGTACTCCACGCTGAACTTCAAGGACGGTCTGGCGATCACCGGCCGGTCGCCGGTGGTCCGCAAGTTCCCGATGGTGCCCGGCATCGACCTGGCCGGGGTGGTCACCGACAGCTCCAACGCCGAGTTCAAGGCCGGCGACCGGGTGGTGCTCAACGGCTGGGGCGTCGGCGAGACGCACTGGGGCGGCCTGGCGCAGAAGGCCCGGCTCTCCGGAGACTGGCTCATCCCGCTGCCCTCGGCGTTCGACTCCCGCCAGGCGATGGCGATCGGCACCGCCGGCTACACCGCGAGCCTGTGCGTCGACGCGCTGGTGAAGGCCGGCGTCACCCCCGACCAGGGCGACGTCCTGGTGACCGGGGCGACCGGCGGGGTGGGCAGCATCGCCATCGCGCTGCTGAGCAAGGCCGGCTTCACCGTCGCCGCCGCGACCGGAAAGGCTTCGGAGGCCGACTATCTCAAGGCGCTCGGCGCCACGACCGTGGTCGACCGGGCCGAGCTGTCCGAGGCGGGCAAGCCGCTGCAGAAGGAACGCTGGGCCGGCGCGGTCGACGCGGTCGGCAGCCACACCCTGGCCAACGTATGCGCGCAGACCCGCTACGGCGGGGCGGTCGCGGCCTGCGGGCTGGCCCAGGGCATGGACTTTCCGGCCTCGGTCGCGCCGTTCATCCTGCGCGGGGTGTCGCTGCTGGGCATCGACAGCGTGATGGCGCCCCGCCCGCCGCGGCTGGCCGCCTGGCAGCGGCTGGCCCGCGACCTGGATCCGCACGCACTGGAGTCGATCGTGCGGGAGATCCCGCTGGGCGAGGCGATCGCCGCGGCCGGTGAGCTCATGGACGGCAAGGTGCGCGGCCGCATCGTGGTCGACGTGAACCGCTGAAGGGAGCACAGACGTGACCATTGAACTGGACCTGACCGACGTCGAGCACCGGGTCGGCAAGCCTGTCGGCGGCGGGCAGTTGTGGGAGCCGTGCAGTTCGTCGGACATCCGCCGCTGGGTGATGGCGATGGACTACCCCAACCCGCTGCACTGGGATCAGCAGTTCGCCCGCGATTCCAAGTTCGGCGGCATCATCGCCCCGCAATCCATCGCCGTGGCACTGGATTTCGGGCACGGCGCGCAACCGGCCTGCGTGGGCCACATCCCGGGCAGCCACCTGATCTTCGGCGGCGAGGAGTGGTGGTTCTACGGCGTTCCGGTGCGTCCCGGCGACCAGCTGTTCCAGGACCGCTGGTTTCACGACTACAAGGTGACCGAGACGAAATTCGCCGGGCCGACGATGTTTTCGCGCGGCGACACGGTGCACAAGAACCAGCACGGCGCGCTCGTCGCGCGCGAGCGGTCCACCGCGATCCGCTACCTCTACGACGAGGCCAAGAAGCGCGGGATGTACGAGAACCAGCTCGGCGAGGTCAAGCGGTGGACCAACGCCGAGCTGATCGAGGTCGAGAAGCTGCGCCGGGAATGGCTGGAGTCCAACCGGTTTGGCGTCTCACCGCATTTCGACGAAGTCAAGGTCGGCGACACGCTGCCGCGCCGGGTGCTCGGCCCGCACACCATCGCCAGCTTCACCACCGAGTACCGGGCCTTCCTGTTCAACATCTGGGGCACCTTTGGATGGGTCGCCCCGCCCGGCATCGACGACCCGTGGATCTACCAGGATCCGGGCTGGGGCGACGAGTTCCGCTTCGACGAAGAGGACGCCATGATCGACCCGCGCAAGCGCGACGGTCTCTACGTCGGGCCGTCGCGCGGGCACATCGACGCCGACAAGGCCAGCGAGGTCGGCATGGCCCGCGCCTACGGTTACGGCGCGACGATGGGCGCGTGGTGCACCGACTACCTGGCCTACTGGGCGGGTCATGACGGCATGGTGCGCCACACCAAGGCCGACTTCCGCGGGCCGGCCTTCGAGGGCGACGTCACCTACTTCGACGCCGAGGTGGTCGACAAGCAGCCCGACACGGCGTGGGGCGTTCCGCTGGTGCAGGTGAAGCTGCGGCTGACCAACCAGAACGGTGAGACGCTGGTGAGCTGCACCGCCGAGGTGGAGCTGCCGGTCTAGCGATGGATCCCGCAGCGCGCCAATCGCTTTCGATCGTATCCGGCCCGCCGCTGAGCGAGGAGCCGGGGCTGGGTGCACTGACGCTGCCCGGTTTCCTGCGTGAGGTGACGCTGGCCTACGCCGAGCGCGAGGCGCTGGCGTTTCCCACCCCCGACGGCGTGCTGCGCTGGACGTACGCCGAGCTGTGGGAGCGCACCGTGGAGGTCGCGCAGGCACTGCGCGCGTGCGGGGTGAGCAAGGGCAGCCGGGTCGGGGTGTTGATGACCAACCGCCCGGAGTGGATCACCGCGGTGTTCGGCGCCGCGATGGCCGGCGCGGTGGCGGTGACGCTGAGTACGTTCTCCACCCAGGCCGAACTCGACCACCTGCTGCGGGCGTCCGGGGTGTCGGTGCTGCTGTATGAGCGCCGGGTGCTCAAGACCGACTTCGACGCGGTGCTGGGTGAACTCGGGATCTCGCAGAACCCCGTGCGGTCGGTGAGCTACCCGTTCCTACGGCAGGTGGTCCCACTCGGCGAGGAGTGGGAGGCGTTCATCGCCCGCGGCGCCGACGAGCCGCGCGAACTGGTCGAGGCCGGTGCCGCGGCGGTAGACCCGAGTGACGCTGCGGTGCTGTTCTTTTCGTCCGGGTCGACCAGTAAGCCGAAGGGTATCCTCAGCGCCCACCGCGGGGTGTGCATCCAGATGTGGCGGTTCCGGCGGATGTACGGGTTCGACCCGCAGGACATGATCCGCTGCTGGGCGGCCAACGGGTTCTTCTGGTCGGGCAACTTCGGCATGTCGCTGGCCACCACGCTGGCCTGCGGCGGCGCGCTGATCCTGCAGCCGACCTTCAACCCCGCCGAGGCGCTCGAGCTGATGGCGGCCGAACGGGTGAACTTCCCGTTCGCCTGGCCGCACCAGTGGGCCCAGCTCGAGGGCGCACCCAATTGGGGCGCAGTCGATCTGAGCAGTGTGCGTTACGTCGACTACCGCACGCCGGTCGCGCATCATCGCACCGTCAGCTCCGAGTGGTACGAGCCCGGCCACGCCTACGGCAACACCGAGATGTTCACCATCAACACGTGCTATCCGGCCAACACCCCGGCCGAGATTCATGCCGACAGCAGCGGCGTGCCGCTGCCGGGTAACACGGTCAAGATCGTCGACCCGCTCAGCGGGGAGATCGTCGCGCGCGGCGAGCGCGGCGAGATCTGCGTCAAGGGCCCGACCCTGATGCTGGGCTACGTCGGTACGCCGCTGAGCGAGACGCTGGACGCCGAAGGGTTCTTCCGCACCGGTGACGGCGGCTATCTCGACGACCGCGGCCGGCTGTACTGGGAGGGTCGGCTCACCGAGATCATCAAGACCGGCGGCGCGAACGTCTCGCCCCTGGAGGTCGACGAGGTGCTGGAGGCCTATCCCGGGGTCAAGGCCGTCAAGACCGTCGGCGTTCCGCACGACACCCTCGGCGAGGTCGTCGTCGCCTGCATCGTGCCGCAGGAGGGGGCCAGCCTGGACGCCGAGCAGATCCGCGGCTTCCTGCGCGAGCGGCTGGCCAGCTACAAGGTGCCGCGCCATGTGCTGTTCCTCGACTCCGACGCGCTGTCGGTGACCGGAACCGGCAAGCTGAAGGCCGGTGAGCTCAAGCAGCTCGCGACAGAGAAACTGCAGGTCTAGGCGCCTGCTATGCTTATCCCAACGTTGGAGTCACGAGAGTGCCCCCGACACGTCGTGGAACACCTTCACTTCACCGGCCTCCGGGCCGTGTTCAGCTGATTCAGTGCCACCGAAGCACACAGTCTCGCGGCGATCGATATTGCTGACCGGCAATCTCGCCACATTTCATGCCTGAAAGGCATCATGCAATCCGAATCAACCTTTGCCGATCTCGGCGTGCCCGCACCACTGGTGCGCACGCTCACAGAAAGCGGCATCACCCTTCCCTTCCCCATCCAGATCTCGACCCTGCCCGACACCATGGCCGGGCGCGACGTGCTGGGCCGCGGTAAGACCGGCAGCGGCAAGACGCTGGCGTTCTCCATCCCGCTGGTCACCCGCCTCGCCGACAAGACGCGACGCCCGTCGCGGCCCGCCGGCCTGGTGCTGGCGCCCACCCGTGAGCTGGCCACCCAGATCACCGCGACACTCGAGCCGCTGGCCACCGTTTACGGCCTGCGGGTCACCACCATCTTCGGTGGGGTGCCGCAGAGCAAGCAGGTCAGAGCACTCAAGGCCGGCGTCGACATCGTCGTCGCCTGCCCCGGGCGCCTGGAGGACCTCATGCAGCAGCGTCTGATCACCCTCGACGGCGTCGAGATCACCGTGATCGACGAGGCCGACCACATGGCCGACCTCGGCTTCCTGCCCGGCGTGACCCGCATCCTGGCGGCCACGCCCGCCGGCGGTCAGCGCATGATGTTCTCCGCGACGCTGGACAACGGCGTCGACAAGCTGGTCAAGCGGTTCCTGCGCAACGAGATCGCACACTCGGTCGACTCCGACACCTCGCCGGTGGACGCGATGACCCATCACGTGTTCCACGTCTCAGGCGTCGAGGCCAAGAAGCAACTGGTGCAGACACTCGCGTCGGGAACCGGCCGCCGGATCCTGTTCATGCGCACCAAGCACCACGCCCGCAAGCTGGCCAAGCAGCTCAACCAGGCCGGCATTCCCTCAGTTGACTTGCACGGCAACCTTTCCCAGCCGGCGCGCGACCGTAACCTGGCCGCGTTCACCGCCGGGACGGCACGCGTGCTGGTGGCCACCGACATCGCCGCGCGCGGTGTGCACGTCGACGACGTCGAGCTGGTCGTGCACATCGACCCGCCGGCCGAGCACAAGGCGTACCTGCACCGCTCCGGACGCACCGCGCGGGCCGGCCGGACCGGTGACGTGGTCACCGTGGTGCTGCCCGAGCAGCGCCGCGACACCCAGGCACTGCTGCGCAAGGCCGGTATCACCGCCACGCCGCAACAGGTTTGCGCCGACTCCGATTCAGTACAGGCGTTGGTCGGCGAGGTGGCGCCCTACCAGGCGCCCGTCGCCGCACCCGCTGCCGCACCCGCGGCGCGCCCCCGCTCGGGTGGGTCGGGTGGTCCGGCCCGCAGCCGGCGCCCGCGGTCGCGCCGCCCACGCTCCAGGGTTGGGGCAAAATAGATTTCGCGCTGGCGATCCGGCCGGGCGAACACTGGATGTCGCAAGTAGGCATCCATCTCAATGAAAGAAGAAATACAGATGGCACAGGGAACTGTGAAATGGTTCAACGGCGAAAAGGGCTTCGGCTTCATCGCTCCTGACAGTGGCGACCAGGATCTGTTCGTTCACTACTCCGAAATCCAGGGCAACGGCTTCCGTTCGCTCGAGGAGAATCAGCGCGTTCAGTTCGAGGTCGGCCAGGGTCCCAAGGGTCCCCAGGCGACTCAGGTGTCCGCGGTCTGATCGGACCCCAGACCAACCAAGGGCTGGTACGGCATAGCCGTACCAGCCCTTGGCATTTGGGTCAGCTTGTGCGGGCGGTGTCGGCCGCGCTCTGGGCCTCTGCGGCCCGGACCAGCCGGTCGGCGGCCTGATATTCCAGGCTGTCCTGCTCGGTACCGGAGATCAGCATGTCGGCGGCGCGGCGCATGACCATCATGCCGAGTTGCGGTGTGGTCATGTGCGGGATGACGAGTAGTCGCGCGCTGGCGAGGCGGCCGACGACGACCATGATGCGTTGACGGCTGTCGTTCCAGCGCATCTTCATCAAGGCGGCCGAGGACTGCGTGATCATGAGCGGCGCACCGGATGTCGCCGACCAGTTGATGTTGATGTCAACGACCTCGCCCAACGGCGTGTGCAACACATCGATCAGTTCCGGAAGCTCGCTGGCGATCGAACTGGTGTGGGGCCACCAGGCTCCGTCAATATCTCCGCCCAGCGGCGCGTTGAGGGTGAGGCGAACCGGGCTGGCGGTGCGGCGCGGCCCGCGCATCCCGTTCACTGGAAAGCCGATTCGGCGAGAAGGTGGTCCATCGGCGGTTCCTCACGAACTAGGGATCGACTCGATGCACCCTCACGGTGAGCCCGCTTCTGCGCAACGGATCACCCCCGACACTACACCCAGCGCGCGAAGTCCTTTCGGAGGAAAGCGAATAGACGCAGCCTGCTAGGTCTGAGCCGCCTGATTGGGTACCGTTCGAGATGTCTGCATCATCTGGCACGCCCCTCGTACTGACGTCATCAAGCGACTTCGGCCAAGCACACCCCGCTGTCAGAAAGAGCTACCGTGAGCCGATTCACCGAGACGATGTTCGCCAACGCCCAGTGGAGTCTGCGGGGCATGACCACCGGAGAGCCCGGCGAGCCGGTGCGACATACCTGGGCCGAGGTGCACGAGCGGGCAAGCCGCGTTGCCGGCGGCCTGGCGGCAGCCGGGGTGGGTCACGGCGACGCCGTGACCGTACTGGCCGGAGCTCCGGTGGAGATCGCGCCGACGGCGCAGGCGATCTGGATGCGCGGGGCCAGCGTCACCATGCTTCACCAACCCACGCCGCGAACGAATCTGCAGCGCTGGGCCGAAGAGACCACCGCCGTCATCGGGATGATCGACGCGAAAGCCGTCGTGGTCTCCGAACCGTTCCTGGCCGCGGCGCCGGTGCTCGTCGACCTGGGCGTGCAGGTGCTGTTCATCACCGATCTGCTGCGGTTCCCGCCGGTGCGGCCGGTCCAGACCACCGAGGACGACGTCGCGCTGCTGCAGCTGACGTCCGGATCCACCGGGCCGCCCAAGGCGGTGCGGATCACGCACGCCAACCTCGTCGCCAATGCCGAGGCGATGTTCGTCGGCGCCGAGTTCGACATGAACACCGATGTGATCGTCAGCTGGTTGCCGTGCTTCCACGACATGGGCATGACCGGCTTCTTGACAGTGCCGATGTATTTCGGTGCCGAGCTGGTCAAGGTCACGCCCATGGACTTCCTGCGCGATACGTTGTTGTGGGCCAAGCTCATTGACAAATACCGGGGCACCATGACCGCGGCTCCGAACTTTGCCTACAACCTGTTCGCGAAGCGGTTGCGCAGCCTGGCCTCGCCCGGGCAGTTCGATCTCTCGTCGCTGAGATGGGCGCTGTCCGGTGCCGAGCAGGTCGACCCCGCCGACGTCGAGGACCTCTGCGACGCCGGCGCCCCCCACGGCCTGCGACCCGAGGCGATCCTGCCCGCGTACGGCATGGCCGAGGCGACGGTGGCGGTGTCCTTCTCGCCCTGCGGCACGGGGATGGTCGTCGACGAGGTCGATGCCGACATGCTGGCCGTCCTGCACCGCGCGGTGCCGGCCGAGCGGGGCAACATCCGCCGGCTGGCGTCGGTCGGCCGACTGCTCGATGGTCTGGAGGCCCGCATCGTCGACGAGCACGGAGCGGTGTTGCCCACCCGGGGCGTCGGGGTGATCGAGGTCCGCGGCGAGCCCGTCACACCCGGTTACACCACCGTGGCCGGGTTCGTCTCGGCCCAGGACGCGCAGGGCTGGTACGACACCGGGGATCTGGGCTACCTGACCGAGGACGACGAGATCGTCATCTGCGGGCGGGTCAAGGACGTGATCATCATGGGCGGCCGCAACGTCTACCCGACCGACATCGAGCGCGCCGCCGCCCGGGTCGACGGGGTACGGCCCGGGTGCGCCGTCGCGGTTCGCCTGGACGCCGGGCACTCCCGCGAGTCGTTCGCAGTCGCGTTGGAATCCAAGGCTTTTGACGACCGCGACGAAGTACGGCGTATCGAACGTCAGGTGGCCCACGAAGTGTTCGGCGAGGTGAACGTGCGGCCGCGCAACGTGGTGGTCCTAGCCCCGGGTTCGATCCCGAAAACGCCGTCGGGGAAGCTCCGGCGAGCCCATGCGCTGTCGCTGGTCGTCTAGGGCGTATCCTGAGATCAGAGCGCTTCACTGAGCGGTGATCGCGAACGCGCATATCGATGCGTCGCTCGGATCGTTCACCCGACCCCCATGTGGTCGGCTCACTCATGCAAAGGACATTTCTTGAACCCCATCTTTTCCCACCCCGTGGAAGTCGAACCGACCTCTTCGGCAGGCGACGACACGTCCGCCCCGGTCGAGAGCCCGGTGTTCTCCGACCACGAATCGACCAACGCACAAGGCCGGCCCGCAGACCGGTCCTGACCTTCTAGCCCCCCGCGCGGCCGCAGGCACCACACCCGGTGCCCACCTCCGCGCGACTTTCCCCACCGCGCCGCGCAGAAGTCGCTCTGAGGCGGGCAACAGCCCCATCGGTCCAGACCGGCGATCACCCCAGGACGGGAAACCGCCGCTGTTTGGCCAGCCGGTCCAGCGCCGACTGCATCACCGCGCGCACGTGGGCGTCGACCTCGTCGACGTCCGGGTTCGCGCCGAACCGCTCGGTGACGTGGATCGGCTCGAGCACCTCGTGCACGATCTTCGACGGCAGCGGAAAATTCGCCGGGATCGTCGACGTCAGCCCGAACGGGAACCCGAGACCCAACGGCAGAATGTCGGTCCGAATCCTGTGCAGGCCAAGCTGTTTGGCGATCCAAGAGCCGCGGCCGAAGAACAGCTGGGTCTCCTGGCCGCCGATCGACACCGACGGCACGATCGGCACGTCGGCCTCGATGGCGGTGCGGACGTAGCCCTTGCGCCCGTTGAAGTCGATCTTGTTCTGGGCGAACGTCGACCGGTAGGAGTCGTAGTCCCCGCCCGGGAACACCAGCACCACACCGCCGGACGACAGCGCCTTGGCGGCGTTCTCACGAGTGGCCATGATGACGCCGATCTTGCGCAGCGTCCCGGCCAACGGCGTCTTGAACAACCCGTAGTGGGCCAGCGTGTACAGCGGCCGGTCGTAACCGAGCGTCTCGTAGAACGCCGGCGCCAGCACCAGCACGTCGGGCGTCATCGCACCGCCCGAATGGTTGGACACCAGCAACGCCCCGCCGGCCGACGGGAGCCGGTCAAGCCCCCGCACCTCGGCGCGGAACCAGAACTTGCCCACCGGGCCCAGCACCTTGCGGGCCGTCTCGGTGAAGCCGGGATCCCACTTTTCGAGATCCGAGACGTCGACGTCGTTGTCGCCCATGACCGAAAAATAGTCCTGCGATCGAGCTCATCGGGCGTTTCCAGCAAGGTGGCCGGGCGATAGTTGCACATCGAGCGAACGTGCCCGATTTCCCGCCCACGGGCATAGGCTGACCGACCAGGACACAAGGAGGCCGGCCATCGTTGTCAGACTTCGTCACCTCGCATCGGTGACGGGCGTAGCCGTCACGGCGCTGGGGCTTGCGGTGGCACCGATGGCCGCGGCGGCGACCGGCCAAACCTGCACGAACAACGGCGGGGCCACCGTCTGCAGCAGGCCCGGCGGCAGCACCTCGATCAACGCCACTCCCCAGGTCGTCGGCCCGTACAACGACTGCGGCTACGGGGTCGGCATGGAGTACATGTGCGACGGCGGCGTTTCGTGGAATATCGGCGGCATCTTCCGGCGGAACTGAGCTGATGGCTGAACCTGAGAACGGCGAGAGTCGCGCGCGCCGGCTGGCCGGTCCGCGGGACGTCACCACGCCGTTCGTCAGGGCCCGCCAGTTCCTGCAGCAACCGGCCGAGCAGCACGACGACCTGCCGCTGGCCCGGCCCACCATCGCCGTCGCCCGACAGGTCTTCCACGACGAGCTGGTCTTGCTGGGCATGCGGATGTTCACCCCGGTCGGCGACGCCAGCACCCCCGAGCGCATCGACCGCGAAGTCACCGACGCGGTGATGTTCTACGGCGGCAACGGCTGGCTGGAGAACCCGGAGGGCTTCTTCGCCGCTCCCCCGCCGCTGACCGAGGTGATCAGCCAGCCGGTGACCATCCGCCGTCAGGCGTTGCACCTGATCACCTTCGACAGCGGCTACCAACCGCATCCCGGCGAACCCGGCCGCGACCGCTGGCTCAACTACACCGCCAACCGCAAGGAGTCGGCCCTGCTGCTGCGCCACAGCGAGCCGCGGCCGTGGGTGGTGTGCGTGCACGGGGCGCTGATGGGCCGCGGCTCGGTGGATCTACGGCTGTTCCGGGCCCGGCATCTGCACGAGAGCCTGGGCCTCAACGTGTTGCTGCCGGTGATGCCGCTGCACGGCCCGCGCAAGAACAAGGGCGCGGCGTGGCCGGGCCAGGACGTGCTCGACGACGTGCACGCCGCCGCGCAGGCGGTGTGGGACATCCGCAGGCTCATCTCCTGGATCGGCTCTGAGGAGCCGGAGCAGAAGATCGGCGTCAACGGCATGTCGCTGGGCGGCTACGTCTCCGCGCTGGTGGCCAGCGTGCAGGACGGCCTGACGTGTGCGGTGCTGGGTGTGCCGGTCGCTGACCTACTCGAGGTGCTCGGCGGCAACGGCGGCCTCGGCCCCGACGACCCGCGACAGGTCACGCTGGAGAAGGCGCGGCCACTGGGGCGGATGGTGTCGCCGCTGTCGCTGACGCCGAAGGTGCCGATGGCGGGTCGCTTCATCTACGGCGGGGTGGCCGACCGGCTGGTGAACCCGCGCGATCAGGTCCTCAAACTGTGGGAGCACTGGGGCCGCCCGGAGGTGCACTGGTACCAGGGCGCGCATACCGGCTTCTTCCGGTCGCGCCCGGTGCAGGACTTCATCGACGACGCGTTGCGCCAGTCAGGCCTGACCGCTCACTAGCGTCAAGCCCAGGTGGGCCGCCCACAACACGCTCTCCGCCTTGGCCGAGCGGATCACGCAGTTGGCGGTCTCCACGATCGGACTGTTCTGCTCCGCAAGGGAAGTCGGCATGGAGGCCGCTCGGCGCAGCACCATCCGGCCCAGCGCGGGCGTCGCCGAGTGGGGCACCACCAGCAGCCGGGCGCACAGCGTGCGGCCCGCGACGAACATCAGCCGCTGCCGGCGGTCGTTCCAGCCCAGCATCGACATCGAGCCCGACGACAACGGCTTGAGCACCGGGGCGCCGGCCGCCTCGGTCCAGTTCAGTTTGATGTCGACGACCTCACCCAACGCCGAGTGCAGCGCCTCGATCAGCTTGGGCAGCTCATGGGCCAGCGATCCGCGGTGTGGCCACCATGCCCCGTCGATGTCGCCACCGAGGACCGGATTCAGCGTGACGCGCACCGGGCTGGCCAGGCGCCGGGCCTCGCTGGTCACGCTCACAGAGCAGCCGCAGACAAGTGCGCGGAGTTTTCCATCGGAAATTCCTCACGACTAGAAGGATCGACCCGTGAGGCATCACTGGGACCTGGCTGAACCCTACACCGGCGCATGTGACGCCCCTCACCCGAGGTGGTCGATCGAGTCCCGGGTGCTCAGACGCCGAGTGCGGCCATCAGCTCCGGAATCGCTACCGTGGCGAAACCGATTGCGCTGTCGCCGATCCCGTACGGCAGCACCAGGGTTTCGGCATGCACCAGGGCGCCGCAGGAGTATACGACGTTGGGGACGTAGCCGTCCTGTTCGTCGGGGGACGGACTCAGCAGCGGCTCGCGCAGCCGGCCGATGATCCGGGTGGGATCGTCGAGGTCGAGCAGTATCGCCCCGATCCGGTAGGTGCGCATCGGTCCGACGCCGTGGGTCAGAACCAGCCACCCGGCATCGGTCTCGATCGGTGCGCCGCAGTTGCCCAGTTGCAGCACTTCCCAGCTTTCACACGGGAGCTGGATTGCCTGCGCGTCGGTCCACACATAGGGACAGTCGGAGAACGTGATGGCGTTCGATTCGCGGTCGGCTCTGGACAGCGCCACGTAGCGGCCGTTGATGCGGCGGGGGAACAGCGCCAGACCCTTGTTCGCCGCCGCCGGGCCGACCATCGGTGTCGAGGTGAAGGACCGGAAGTCTGTCGTCGCCAACAACTGCTGGCTGATGCGTGACCCGCTGTAGGCGGTGTAGGAGGCGTAGGACGTCACCGAACCGTCGTCGTCGACGAACCGGACAAATCGCGCGTCCTCCATCCCGGCCTCTTCGGCGGGCATGGCAGGCCAGAGGATCTGCTCGGAAAGCGGTATCCCGGGCGGGAATTCGATGGCATAAGTGCGCTGCGCGATCGCCCGGATCTCGGCGATGGTCGCGTGCGCACGACTGCGGGTGCTCAGGTGGTTCGCCAGGTTTTTCAGCTGTTCGTCGAGATCGGCTCGGGTGAACCGTTCACCGAGCGCGCTGAAAACGAGATCCGCTGCCTCGCCGTCATCCTCGAGGCGGGCCAGCTCGGCGCGGAAGACCGCGACGTCGAGAAGAGCCGGCTCGGTGTCACCGACCGTGGCGAGCGCGGGTGGGGGGTCGAGCACCGGTCGGCCCGTCGCGTCGACGACCCCGGTGCGGAACCCGATGGAGGAGCGATGCCCTTCTCCGATACCACGGACGCTCAGCACGAATCGCAGGCTTCCCGGTGCCGTGCCTGCCTGGTCGGGGTGCGCGACGATGCTCGGGTTGCACAGCGCGGCGCCTTCGATGGCGTACTCGCTGGTGAAGGTGGCTCCTAGCAACAACATTCGCGGCTCGGACAGCTGATCCGCGGTTCGCAGACGGTCGGCCAGTTCGAGCGCGTGGCTACGGAATGTGCAGGCGAGGTCGCGATGCCGCGTGTCGAATCGGGTGATCACGTCGTCAAGCGAGGACAGCACCTCGTCTTCGTCCAATGCCAGGATCCGCGCCAGGACCGCTCCGGCTCGGGACTCCTGGTGCTCGAATCCCTCCTGCCCGGGCACGAACAGTCGGGTGATGACCCGCGATGGGTCCGCCAGCAGCCGCTGCGAACTCCGTTCGACAGCCAGCGCGGACAGCGAAGTCATCTCTGCAGCAACGACATTCGTTGGGCATGCTGCAGAGTCGAGATCACGGCCAGCGTCGATTCGGCACCCTGGTTGCGGTTGACGCCGTGCTCCTGCAACCCGTCGAATCCGCCACCGGTCTCCGGGTCCCACATGCGCTGTCCGATGTCGTTGACCCCGTCGAACCAGGCCGCGGCGGCCCTGACCCCCTCGGGCCACCGCGAGCTGGCATCGACGGCGGCCGCGCGCGCACATGCGTCGGCGAGGGCCGCCACTTCGATCGGTTGCTGGTCGAATGCCGGCCGGGGGTCGCCCGGCCCGCGGCCGGCAACCGGGGTGGGCGAAAGGTGGCCTTCGGTCGTCTCGCCTTCGAGCAGCCAGCCGAGCAGTTCCAGGCCGCGTTGCCACAGTTTGGGCGCTTCCAGCGCCACACCGGCGGCGATCATCGCCTCGGCGAGCACCGCGTTGGCGTAGCTCAGCCGGGGCTCGGGCCACGGCCATTCGGCGGACTCGCCGTTCGATGTCTGAGTGGACACGGCGTAGTCGGTGATCAGTTTGCGCGCTGCCCGATGATCAGGGTGGGCGGTGAGGACCTCCGCGGCGCCCAGGGCCGCATACGCCATCGACCGCGGCCACGGCGAGCGCGCCTGTGCGGCCCGCTCGAACTGCACGAGCGCCATCTTGCGCACCCAGACGACCTCGCTGTGCGCCACGGCTGTTCCCAACCCCCAGATGCACCTGCCCCAGCAGTCGTCCAGGCTGGGTGTGTCCGTCCATTTCCCGGCGGCGTCCATCCGATTACGGCACGCCCCGGTCAGTGTTTGCGCCTCGCTCAGGAACCGCACCGCGAGGCCGGCCAGCCGGTTGACGTCCCCGGATGCGTCGGGCTCCCGCGTGGTCACGACGAGCACCCGGGCCATGTCGTCGGTGCAGTATCCGTGCTCGGGCCGGGGTTCGGCGCCACAGGCATGTTCGAAGGTGCCGCGAAAATCCGTCATCTGCACCAGATGATCGAAAACCGGTGTCGCCGGCCCCTCGCTCACAGCAGTGCCGATCGGGATGCGCAAAGCCGTTGCGCCAGAACAAGATATAGCTTGGCGACCACCGGCCAGTCCATACTCGGCCCCAGCTGGCGGGCTTCGCCGGCCATGGCTCCGGCCAGACCCGGCTGGGTCAGCACCTGCCGTAGCGCGGCTGCGAGCGCGTCCTGATCCTGGTGGTTGACGACGATTCCCGCGCCACTGCTCAGCAACTCCACCGCGTGCGGGAATGCGGTGGCAACGACGGGGCGGCCCTTGGCGATCGCTTCGACCAGAACCCCGGAGGTGACCTGTTGGGTCGAGTCGTAGGGCAGCACCACCGCCGCGGCGGACTGGATCAGCGTTCGCAGCGAGTCGGCACCCAGATAGCCGGTCTCGAGGTTCACCGCGTCGGCGACACCGAGGGACCGCGCCCGCTCGCGCAGCGATTCGCGGTATGCCTCACCTTCGGCGGCGAGGACTTTGGGGTGTGTGCGGCCCGCCACAACGTATCTGGGGCGGCCGGGCAGACCCTGCAGCGACGGCATCGCGTCGATGACGCGCTCGATGCCCTTGCCCGGTCCGAGTAGTCCCCAGGTCAACAACGTCGGACGTCCTGCGCGCCGCACCCGGAAATCGGTGGCGACGGCGGCGCCGTGCGGAATCATCGTCACCTTGCGGCGGTCCACGTCGTATCCGGCGATCAACCGGTCGTTGGCGGCCGCGGACATGACGACGACCTGATCAGCCTCTGCCGCAATGGTTTCCAGCACCCACCGCTGATGGGGCGTCGGATCGTTCAACACGGTGTGGGCGACCACGATCGAGGGAATGCGAAGCGCCCTGAGGATGTCGACGACTTCGTCCCCGTCGGCGCCACCGTAGATGCCGTACTCGTGCTGAATGAGGGCCAGGTCACAGCGGTTCAGCAGTTCGGCCGCGGCCGCCACCGATGACGCGGAGCCGTTGGTCAACTCTCCGACGACCCCGGGGTCCTCGGTGGTCGATCCGTCGGCGATGCGCACCGTGCTGACGGTGGCGCCGGTGGCGCGCAGACCGTCGGACAGTGCGGAACTGAAGGTCGCCAACCCACATCGGGTCGGCGGGTGCGTACTGAGGACCCCGATGGTCGGCGAAACGGAAAACCCTTGGTGCGTAGCGGGATATCTAAGCGGATGAAGTAGGGGCGAAAGTGGCAAGGTGATACCGCCTGGCGGTCGTCACTGGTGTGTCCGGCGTGAGCGGATGCTCGGCGAGTTCAGCGGCGGACAGCTGACTCATCACGGACTGGCTGGCTTCACCAACATCCCCAGACTACACCCCGGGCCTGGGCGTTTTGCGTGCGCGGGCGCTGCGTACCGCCTCTTCGACGACGTCACCGGCCACATCGGCCAGCTTGCGTTGCTCGGCTTGGCTGATCCCCCGCAGCTGGGCGAGGGCATCCTCGGCACTACGGCCGGTGCGTCCCCGGATCAGGCCGATCGCCTGGTCGATGACGGGCCGGGTCAGCAGCACCTCCTGCAGGCGATCGGTGAGCGAGAGGGCTTGCGCGAGAATCCGGGCATTGTGAACGGCGACGGCCGCCGGCCTGGCGAACAGCTCCCCGAGTTCGGCGGCGCGCGGACCGAAAGCGTCCTTGTCGTAGGCGTACACGGTGATGGCGCCGACCACGTCGTCGCCCACCACCAGCGGCAGCGCGAGCGCGCTGTGCACGCCGAGGCGCCCGGCCCGCGGGCCGAACCGGGGCCACAGCTTCTCGCCGCCCAGCGATCCGGAACACACCGTGCGTCGTTTCATGGCGGCCGTGACGCCCGGACCCTCGTGCAGTCCGCCGTACTGGAGGCGGTCGAGTTCTTCGACGAAGGGGGCGCTGACCGCCGACTGCTCGACCATGTCGTCCACCCGGTCGCCGCGCAACAGCGCCAGTCCGACGCCGGAGGCGCCCGGTATCGCACCCGCCGCGAAGGCCGCCACCTCGGCGAGCAGCTCCGGTAGCGGCCGACTGTCCGCGACCAGGTTCGCCAGATCCCGGATCCCGGCATGCAGATTGGCGTCGTCGACTCTGGTCTGACCGGAGTCCGGCGACTCATCACCGTCGTGGGGAACGTTGCACACCGCGGACCTGCACTCGCACTCTCGAGGGCCGACGTCGCCAGCACTTTGACCGCCAGCCTACGTGGGCCAACGGGTCGGGGGACGGTCATTCGGGCGTACAGTCGCGAAGACAGGGACCATCACCAGGCCCCCCGATGAGAGGGCCCCACCATGGCTGACAAGTCCCCGCGCCAGGGAATGACCAAGAAATCCGGCAAGTCCCTCAAGGAGAAGCGCGCGGACAAGCGCGCCAAGTCCGACGGCCCCGGCGACAACATCCTGAACCCCAGAGGGCGCTGACCACTGCCCCAATTGGATTGCGTAGCAACGCTTTCCACCAGTACCTTCCACCGCCGATGCGATGGGCGTAGAGTTCGGGTCATCGGTGGTCTTTCGCACGTGACCGTCTGAGATCGCGTCATCGCCGAGGTTGAAGAATCTTGGCCCTGTTTGCGGCCGAAGACGGGAGCGTCTCATGACGCCGACACATGTCCGATCCGAGAAGGGGTGGCATCAGCCGCCGCCTCAGGAAACCCCACGATTACGCTTGAAACCCAAAGGATTACCGACCGGCCGCGTGGACGGCGCGTGGTGGCCGCACAGTGACGACCTGGCAGCCGAGATTCCCGACCTGGTGGCTGTGCTGTCGGTTCGGCTCGGACAGCATCAGCGACGTGTTGTACAAGATGACCGAATGGGTCCGCCCCCCGGTCAAGATGCCGATCGGCGGCCGGACGGTGCGAGTCTCCGGCTATCACCGACAGCCCGACAACACCGTCGAAGTGCTCGGACTCGGCGGCCAGCGAGTAGTGCTGCTGGTGGTGCCTGCCGACACCGAGGAGCACGCCGCGCACGAAATCTTGATGGCCGCCGCCACCCCGGATGACACCGCGTCGGTCGACGCACTGCTCGCGACCGCGCACTAGGCCGCCCGGACTCCCCGTTACCTCCCGCGACGGGGATCCCGGGACCCGGACTCGTGGACCAGGACGTCCGCCGCGGTGCACCGACCGTGGCGGTGAGCTTCGATGTCGGCGGCGAAGGCGCGCAGAGCGCTGCGGACGAACCGGGCGGTTCCGTCGGGATGCCGGCATGCCCCGCGACCGTCGACAACTCGCGTGATTCGCCGGATCTCTTTCACCAGTGGGTCATTCGCGCGCCCGAAGGCCAGTTCGTCGACCAGTTCGGCCAGCCGCGGCAGACCCCGCAGGCACGGGCCGCACTGCCGCGCACTCTCGTCGGCGAGATACCCGGCGATCTCCGCGGTGCGGGCCAGACCGCACTCGGTGGTGCCCAGCGCGTGCACGATGCCGGCACCGGGGGTCGCTCCCAGCTCCTTCAGTCCCGATCGGGACAGCCGCGTGCCGCCGAATGCGCTTGCCGGCAGCCAGCTTCCGTGATAGCCGCCGACCAGGATCGCCGACACCGAACGAGCGTCGGTGCCGCCGTAGTGCTCGATCAGGTCGGTCAGCAGCGTGCCGGTCGGCACCTCCACCACGCCGTGGTGGTCGACCGCACCCGAGAGCGTGACGAGCATGGTGCCCGGGTCGTCGGAGTCGCCGATCGACCGGAACCAGTCGGCGCCGTAGCGGGCGATCAACCCGATGTGCGCGAGGGTTTCGATGTTGTTGACCAGAGTGGGCCGTCCGCGCACACCGGAGACCGCGGCGATGACCACCCGGTCGCGCGGCAGCGCGGGCCCGCCCTCGATGCGCTGGATGGCGGCGGTCTCCTCGCCGGCGACGAACTTGTCCGGCGCCTCCACGAGGGTGATCTGGTGCGGGTCCTGTCCGGCGGCGCGGCGCTCGTCGAGCGCCTTGGTCGCCGACGGCATGGCGTCGGGGTGCAGGTACAGGTAGACCTTGTCGGCGTTGACGGCGGTCGCGGCGGCCTCGAGCCCGTCGAGCACCAGATGCGGCGCGCGTTTGAGCAGCAGGGCGTCCTTGCGGCTCAGCGGCTCACCCTCGGCGGCGTTGCCGACGACCACCGGCTTGGGACCGGTGACGGCGGCCATCTTCAGGGCGGTCGGAAAGCCCGCGCCGCCGCGCCCGGTCAGCCCGGCCGCCTCGACGGCCGCGATCAGCCCGGCGCCGTCGATGGCCGGCAGCGAGCCGAAGCGTTTGTGGTGGTCGGCCAAGGTGCGGCCGTTGGCCGCGAGCAGTCGCGGCAGGGTCGGCGGTGTGGTCACGGGGTGGCTCATACGTCGGCGTATTCGGTGAAGTTGGCGCGCATCCGCAGCCACACGCTGATGGCCACGATCAGGGCGCAGCAGCCGGCGAACGACAGGAACCAGACGCGGTGCGCGTCGGTGCCGTTGCCGATGGCATGCGCCATCGCGATCGGCCACAGCGCGTAGGTGGCCCAGTGGATGAGCCGAAACGCTTTGAGCCCCAATCGTTGCCGCAGCAGGCTGGTGACGATGATGACGATCAGCAGGTCGAACGCGACGGTGCCCAGGCCCTGCCACAGCGGGCGGTAGTGGCTGAGGAACGGGACCACGAAGTCGATCAGGTGCAGCTTGGCGTAGGGGTCCATGAACAACAACCCCATGTGCAGCGCGACGAGCAGGGTTGCGGCCAGGGCGACGAAGCGGTGCACGTCGGCGACCGCGAAGCGCGGCAGCACCACCAGCGGGCGGCCGGAGCGGGTGGCGATGCCCAGGGCCACCGAGATGGTCATGAAGGCCAGGGCGACGATGCCGTTACCGCGGCCCAGCGCCCACAGAGCTTCGCTGGTCACGAGCCGCGGGAAACCGTGACGTGCGGCGAGAAGTTGTTGCCGCCCGAGCTCCCGCCGCCGATCGGGATGTGGCTCTGCCGGATCGGGAACGCCGAGGAGGACTTGGGTGCCTGCTGTACGGGGGCCTGCTGCACGGGCGCCTGCTGCGCCACCGGGGCCTGGGTGTACTTCGGGGTGTAGGTCGGCTCAGGCGTCCACTTGGGCGTGTAGGTCTGCACGGGCGCCTCGGTGACCGGCTCCGGCGGGGGCGGCGGTGCGTCCACGGTCGGCGGCGGCAGGACGACCGGCGGTGCCGGCGCAAGGCTCACGGGCGCATCGACCACCGCGGGCGCGACCGCGTCGGCAGTCGCGGCCTCCGCGACGGGCGGGCGGTAGGTGTCGGCGTAGGCCAGAGCCGATGCGCCGGCCACTCCGGCCACACCGATTCCGGCCAGCGTCCACGAGGCGACGGCGGCCCGGCGAAATCCGGAACGAGGTGAGGTCATGCACCGAATGGTGCCGACCGAATCTTTTAACGCTCAAAGAACTCGCTATGTGCCCGCTAGGTGATGACTTAAGACCCCAGTTACGCCTCTGACCGTGGCTTTTCTGCGCGATCGTGACATTCTGGACCGGTGAGCAACTGGGATGACACGACCATGGAATCCGGCGAGTACAGCGTCGATGACGACAACCAGCTGCAGCCGGAGGACACCCTGATCGACCGCGGCGTCGACGACATCCTCGACGAGGGCATTTCGCCGCCGGAGCGGCCCTACGCCAAGGCCGTTCTGGACCATCCCGGCAAGGAGACGCTCGACGAGCTGCTCGCCGAGGAGGAGCCCGACCCGGTGTCGCGGCTGAACAACGTGCTCGACGAGCTGGAGCGGGAGCGTTCCGACGACTCCGAGCGCGAATCGGAGTTCCCCGGGGACGACGAGGTCGGCCGGGCGCGCTCGGGCCGGCTGGTGGCGTCGAACATGGGCTTCGGCGCCGACGACGACGCCGAGATGTTCGCCTCCGATGTAGGCATCGACGGCGGTGCGGCCTCGGCCGAGGAGGCCGCCATGCACATCATCAGCGACGAGGACTAACTCTGCCCCACGCTGTCGGCGTGACCGCGCCTGCGCGCCTTGTGCGTGTACATGTGGGCGTCGGCATTGCGGAGTAGCTGCTCGATGTCGCCCATCGGCCCCCACGTCGAGCCGACCGAGGCGCTGAGCCCCACCCGCACACCACCGGCGTCGTAGGTGCCGCTGAGTTCGTCGCGCAACACATCGGCCAACTCGTCGACGTGGGTCTCGGTCGCCGCTGTCGTCGACAGCACCACGAACTCGTCGCCGCCGAGCCGGTAGACGGCGTCGGGCGCGGTGACGGCCCGGGTGATGCGTTCGGCGAACAGGACCAGGACCGAGTCGCCGACCGCGTGGCCGTGTTCGTCGTTGACGTTTTTGAACCCGTCGAGGTCGACGAAGATGATCCCGACCGGTGCTGACGGCTCGGCATGTCGTTGCCGCTCAACGGAATCGACGAACGCCTGCCGGTTGAACAGTCCGGTGAGCGGGTCGGTGACGGCCAGGCGGGCCAGTTCGGCCTCGGCCACCTTGCGCGCGGTGATGTCCTGGAACTGCCCGATGATGACGTCCTCGGAGCCGTGCGTTCCGGGCACCATCACCGCGTTGCGCTCGACCCACATCGTGGTGCCGTCGGGCCGGGTGATCCGCAGTTCGGTGGCGACGTGGGTGCGGGCTTCGTTCTTCAGGACGTCGAAGTCGGCCTGGACGGTCTCGAGGTCGGTGGGGTGGACGTACTCGCGCAGGTTGGCGCCGATCGCCTCTTCGGGGGTGGTGCCGAACATCGCGCAGAACGCCGGGTTGACGTAGAGCGTGCGGATGGAGGTGTCCACGATCGATTGACCGATGGGCGCGTTCTCGATGCTGATCTGCAGCAGCCGCAACGCATCGTCGCGGTGGTGTTCGGCTTCGACTCGGGAGGTCAGGTCGGTCAGGTGCTCGTAGAAGCCGGTCACCTCGCCGTCGGCGATCTCGGGAACGTAGGTCACCTCGACGTAGCGGGTATCGCCGTGGGCGTCGATGAGGGTGCGCTCGAAAACCCGCTTCTCACCGGCGAGTACAGCGTCGAGGTGCGGACGGTTGAGCCGGTAGAGGTTCGCGCCGAGAACCTCACGAAGCGCGCGGCCGTAGATCTCCGCCGGCGTCATTCCGAAGCACTCGGCGAAAGCCTCGTTGGCAAGCCGGTTCGTCAGGTCACGATCCCAGTAGCTGACCATCGTGGGGATGCCGTCGATCAGCAGACGCAGAAGGCGCGCTTCTTCAGACATGTCCGCCTCCCACCCGGCGACCGAGCCGTACAGCTCTTGACGGCCACGTTAGCAACAGCGGGCGAATCGCGCGCAGCGCTTGCGCGCTACCGCACGCGCAGCCCCAGATACCCGCCGTCGGCGTCGAAGAGCAGGTCATAGCGGCCCAGCGTGCGCAGGCCGGTGTTGACGAACGTGCCGTGCGAGGCCGACGCGTAGTCGACCCTGGTCGGTGTCTGCGGCCCGCCGTCGTGCACCTGGGGGTGCAGCCCCCCGCCAAAAAGGGTCAGCACTTGGCGTCGGGCGGCGGCAATTTCAGGTCGACCAGGTACGCCGCGGCGTAGTTGTCGACGCAGGCCTCGCCCTGGAATGCCACCGTGTGCTGGGTGCCGTCGAAGGTCAGCAGGGCGCCGCCGAGTTCCTTCGCCAGCTCCACTCCCGCCTTGTACGGGGTCGCCGGGTCATGCGTGGTGGAGATCACCAGCACCGGCGGCAGACCGGGCGCGGACACGGTGTGCGGCGCGCTGGTCGGCGGCACCGGCCAGAAGGCGCAGGTGTCCAGTGGCGCGTTGCCGGTGAACTGTCCGTAGTTCATGAACGGCGCGACCTCCCGGTTGCGGCGGTCTTCGTCGATGGCCTTGGCACGGTCGGTGTTGGGCGGCTCGTCGACGCAGTTGATGGCGGTCAGCGCGTCGTTGGCATTGCTGTAGTGGCCGTGCTGGTCGCGGTTGAGGTAGACGTCGGACATCAGCAGCAGGGTGTCGCCGCGGCCCTTGGCCAGTTCGGCCAGCCCGTCGGTGAGGTGCGTCCACAGGCTCGGTGAGTAGAGCGCGAAGATGGTGCCGGTGAGCGCGTCGCTGTAGCCAAGACCGCGCGGATCATCAGTGGGGGCAGGCTTTTTCACCAGCGGGTCCACCAGATGCCGGAAGACGTCGACGGCCTTGGTCGGGTCGGTGCCCAGCGGGCAGCCGGGGTGCTTGGCGCAGTCGGCGGCGTAGTCGTCGAAGGCCTTCTGGAACGCCGCGGACTGGTCGATGTTGGACTGGATCGGGTCGGCGGTGGGGTCCACGGCGCCGTCGAGGATCATCGCGCGGACCTTGTCCGGGTAGGCCTCGGCGTAGGCCGCACCGATCTCGGTGCCGTAGGAGTAGCCGAGGTAGGTCAGCTTCTCGTCGCCCAGTGCCGCGCGCAGCCGGTCGAGGTCCCGCGCGACGTTGGCCGTGCCGACGTTGGCCAGGAAGTCCTTGCCCATCTTGTCCACGCAGCGTTGGACGTACTGCTTCTCGGTGGTCTCGATGTGGTCGATGCCGGCCTGGCTGTAGTCGACCTGCGGGTCGGCGCGTTGGGCATCGGTGTCCGCGTCGGAGTTGCACCACAGCGCCGGGGTCGAGGAGCCGACGCCGCGCGGGTCGAACCCGACGAAGTCGAAGCGCTGGCGCACCTCGGCGGGCAGGCTCTCGACGATGCTGGTAGCCGCGTCGACACCGGACTCCCCCGGGCCGCCCGGGTTGATGACCAGCGAGCCGATCCTCGCGCCGGTCGCCGGGAACCGGATCAGCGCCAGGGTGGCGACGTCGCCGTCAGGCTTGGAGTAGTCGATGGGAACCATGAGCTCGCCGCACTGCGCACCGGGGGGGACATGGCCGGCGTCCCCGCCGCTGACATGGCACGGCCCCCAGCTCACCGGCGCCGGCTTGGCCAGCGGCGGGCCGGCGAGCAGGGCCTTCCCCGCGATGGTGGTGGCGCAGCCGGTCTGGGTGAGCACGACGGCGGCGACGATCGCACAGAAGGGTGTGACGCGGCCGAGCCGGGCGCGCCGATGGCGGTTCATGGCGATCATGCTGCCATCCGGCACCGCAAACCCGCGGCCTGGGCACTTGCAGGGCGCCGGCGCGGTACGGTCGATACGGCTGACGCACCAGCCGCGCGGACACGTCACGGTGGCGATCTGAACCCCCTGCCGACCGGCTTCCCGGCCCGACGTACGCCGCCCGTAGTTCTGGCGCCTCCGGCGCATGGCACTCGCAGGCACCCTTGCCTGCGGCCACAACAGTGCAGGCCGACCCGTTGCGCGGCCTGCGGGGGGAACCTCCGTGAGCCGATTCACTGAGACGATGTTCGGAAACGCCCGGTGGAGCCTGAACGGCATGACCACCGGGGAGCCCCATGCCCCGGTGCGGCACACCTGGGCCGAAGTCCACGAGCGGGCCGCCCGGATCGCCGGCGGTCTGGCCGCGGCCGGTGTGGGCCACGCTGACGCCGTCGCGGTGCTGGCCGGGGCTCCCGTCGACATCGCGCCGACCGCGCAGGCCATCTGGATGCGCGGCGCGTGCCTGACGATGCTGCACCAGCCCACCCCGCGCACCGACCTGCCGCGCTGGGCGGAGGAGACCACCGCGGTGATCAACCTGATCGACGCCAAAGCAGTGGTGGTCTCCGAGCCGTTCCTGCCGGCCGCTCCCCTTCTCACCGAGCTGGGCATGCGGGTGCTGATCGTCGACGAGCTGCTGCGGGCACATCCGGTGCGCCCGGTCGGCACCACCGAGGACGACCTGGCCTTGTTGCAGCTGACCTCCGGGCACCACCGGGGCGCCGAAGGCCGTTCAGATCACCCACGCGAACGTCGTCGCCAACGCCGAGGCGATGTTCGTCGGCGCCGAGTTCGACATGAGCTCCGACGTGATCGTCAGCTGGCTGCCCTGCTTCCACGACATGGGCATGGTCGGCTACCTGACCGTGCCGATGTACTTCGGCGCCGAGCTGGTCAAGATCACGCCGATGGACTTTCTGCGCGATAACTTGTTGTGGGTCAAGCTGATTGAGAAGTACAAGGGGACGATGACGGCGGCCCCGAACTTCGCCTACAAACTGCTGGCGAGAAGACTGCGCAGCCTGGCCTCTCCCGGCCAGTTCGACCTGTCCTCGCTGCGGTGGGCGCTGTCGGGCGCCGAGCAGGTCGATCCCGCCGACGTCGAGGACCTGTGCGCGGCCGGCGCACCCCACGGACTGCGGCCCGAGGCGATCGTGCCCGGCTACGGCATGGCCGAGACGACGGTCGCGGTGTCGTTCTCGCCGTGCGGTGCCGGCATGGTCGTCGACGAGATCGACGCCGACCTGCTGGCCATGCTGCACCGTGCCGTGCCGGCGGGCCGGGGCAACGCCCGGCGACTGGTGTCACTCGGTCGCCTGCTGGACGGGCTGGAGGCGCGCATCGTCGACGAGGACGGCGCGGAGCTGCCCGCCCGCGGGGTCGGGGTGATCCATGTCCGCGGCGAACCCGTCACGCCCGGCTACCTCACGGTCGCGGGCTTCATCTCGGCGCAGGACGCGCAGGGCTGGTATGACACCGGGGACCTGGGCTACCTCACCGAGGACGACGAGATCGTGGTCTGCGGCCGGCTCAAGGACGTCATCATCATGGCCGGGCGCAACATCTATCCCACCGACATCGAGCGCGCCGCTGCCCGCGTCGACGGTGTGCGGCCCGGGTGCAGCGTGGCCGTGCGACTGGATGCCGGGCATTCCCGCGAGTCGTTCGCGGTGGCCGTGGAGTCCAAGGCGTTCGACGACCCCGAGGAGGTGCGCCGCATCGAGCATCAGGTGATCCACGAGGTGGTCGTCGAGGTCGAAGCGCGGCCGCGCCGGGTGGTGGTGCTGGCCCCCGGAACCATCCCCAAGACTCCGTCGGGCAAGTTGCGAAGGGCGCACGCGATGTCGCTGGTGGTCTGACGACGCGGAGTTAAAATCGGTCCCCGGGGGGAGCAAACAGCGCCGGACCGAGGAGGGGGCGATGACCGACTACGACGCGCAGCCCGGCCGCAAGCCGCCCCCGGAACCCGAGCTGTCCGCCGCCCAACTCCAGGCCGACGAACTGGACCTGAACGCCGGACTGGCGGGGTTGGCCACGATCGTCGCCGGCGCCTGCAGCGTCGACGAAATGCTCAGTCAGGTAGCGCAATTCGCGGTGCAGGCCATCCCGGGTGCCGACGGCGCGGGCGTCACGCTGATCCACCCGGGCACCCATCACGAACCGCGGATCCAGGCGTGGTCGGTGACCACCGAGTTCGTTCGCGACATCGACATCCTGCAGTACGAGGAGCTCCACGAGGGACCGTGCATCAGCTGCATGCGGTCCGGCCGGCCCGCGGTCAGCGGGTCGCTGGGCGGCGACCGCCGCTGGCCCCGTTTCGGTGGCCGGGTGGCACGCATGGGTGTGCATTCGGGGCTGGCCCTCCCGCTGGCGGTCAACGATCAGGTGATCGGCGCGATCAACTCCTACGCCCACAGCCGGGATGCGTTCGCCGAGCATGCGATTCAACTCGGAGCCCAGTTCTCCGCACCCGCGGCGGTCGCGGTCTACAACGCGCAGCTGCTGGCCAACACCCGGCAGCGCACGGCGCAACTGCAGGAGGCACTGCGCACGCGGGCGGTGATCGACCAGGCGATCGGCATCGTCCGCAGCCGCTCGGGCGGCACCGCGCAGGAGGCGTTCGAGCGGCTGAGCCGGATCAGCCAGAAAGAGCACATCAAGCTCGCCGACGTCGCCGAGCAACTGGTCGACGAGGCAGTCCGGCGGGCCCGGGCGCG
Source organism: uncultured Actinomycetota bacterium (assembly GCA_963716465.1). Classification (GTDB taxonomy): domain Bacteria; phylum Actinomycetota; class Actinomycetes; order Mycobacteriales; family Mycobacteriaceae; genus Mycobacterium. The sequence goes on along the minus strand of CAVQTS010000018.1, from coordinate 24,688 downwards.
TCAGCGGTGAACGACGGTCACTGCCCGTCGCGAACCAGTTCCGCCATCGCCCGCACGAGTTCCGGACGGGTGTGCCGGTCGGTCATCAACCGCCGCGCGACAGCGGTGAGGTGCTCGCCACGGATCCGGCTGTAGGAGCGCATCAGCCGGAACGCGTCGGCCACCGACACTCCGAGCATCTCGCTGAGAAAGCCCTTGGCCTGCTCGACCTGGACCCGGCCGGCCAGGGCTGCGCGCAGCGGCGGTAGCACGGTGTCCGGGGTGGGCGGGTGTTCCTGCAGGACCGCGACGCAGGCAATGTGGGCCAGGGTCTGGCCGACCAGCCGATCCGCTTCGCCGAGTTCCTTGGGCTGGGTGTCGAACAGGCCGAGCGCGCCGAGGACGGCGCCGGCGGCCCGCATCGGCACCGCGTGCACGGCCGCGAAGCCGGCCTCCAGCGCGGTCGGGGCGAACTGTGGCCAGCGGTCGATCTCGGTGCGCATGTCGGCGACCAGAACGGGCTGCCCGGTGCGGAAGCACTCCACGCAGGGGCCCTCCTCGGCCTGCAGCTGGAACAGTTCGACCTCGCGGGTCTGCTCGGAGGTGGCGGCCAGCAGATGCAGGCGTTGCAGCGGATCGGCCAGCAGGAACCCGGCTGAGGCGACGTCGAGCAGGTCGACGCAGCGCTCGGTCAGGTCGGTCAGCAGGTCCACGACGTCGAAGTCGTCGAGCAACCTGTCGACCAACGAGACCACCGCGCTCAGCACGCGGGTCTCGCGGGGGGTGTCGTTCACCATGGCATGCCTCCCGGCCTTGGTGGGGATGGATGTTCGGGGCCGCGCATCAGTCGGCATCCAGTCTCAGACGCCGATCGAGGATGTCGCGGGCGACGTCGGTGGCGCTTCGGCCGGTGGCGTAGGCGTGCGCCCGGAGCCGGGTCAGCGCCTCGACCGGATCCACGTCCAGCTGCGCCACCAGCATGCCGGTGGCTTGGCTCACCTCGGTGCGGCTGAGCGCATTCAGCTCCGCCCAGGCGCTGCTGGTGGGGTCGCTCACGGCCGCCTGCAGGTCGCCGTCGAGCAGATCCAGCACCGGTATGCCGGCCAGCTCCGCGGCGATCACCGCGCCCGCGAGCTGCTCACCCAGCAGGGCGCCGGGCCGGCTGCGGAACAGGTCCAGGGCGCCGACGTACTCCCCCGCCGCCAGCACGGGCATCGCGTAGATCCCCCGGATCTGATGCTCGAGCATCGCCGGCCCGTAGGCGGGCCAGCGCCGTTCCCCGGGGTGCGCGAGGTCGGCGACGAACACCGGTGCCCGCTCGGCGACCGCGTCCAGGCACGGCCCTTCGCCGTAGATGAACTGCAGTTCGTCGTAGGTCTGCGCGGGCGCGCCACTGGAGCCCAGCGTTCCGGTGTTGGTGCCGTCGAAGACAAGGGAGATCGCGGCCGCGTCGACGTCGAGCAGGAGCACGCAGGCTTCGCAGAGCCGATCGGCGGCCTGTCCTCCGCGCTTGCCGTCGACGGCCGCGACAAGCTGGTCCTGGATCGTCAAACTAGCCGGACCAGGCTTGGAAGGCCGGCGCCGGGCGGGAGGGTCGCGGGGCCATACCTGCAGCCTTCACCAGTTCGGTCGGCAATGCCGGGAATTGCCCAAGGCGGGCGGGCCGCGGCACCGGGTAGGCTCGGGGGTGCTGACCCACAGCCGGCCCGAAAGCGGCGTCCCGATTCCGCGACACCGCGAGCACCCGCTCACCGCCGGGCATCTCCTCCAACACCATTGCCGCGCAACGCGCAACGGCCGCCTTGTCGAGGATCCGCCATCGCCATCACAGATGTCGCCCGGTACGCGCACCTCAGTCCACGGGAGATCGAGACGCTCGGCGCTGAGCTCGATGCGATCCGTACCGAGGTCGAGAATTCCCGCGGCGGACGCGACGCCGCCTACATCCGCAGAACCATCCTGTTCCAGCGGACCCTGGATGCCGGCGCCAGGCTACTGATCTTCGGCAGCCGTTCGCGGGCCGGCTGGTGGTTGGGCACGGTGGCCCTGGCCGTGGCCAAGAGCATCGAGAACATGGAGATCGGCCACAACGTCGGTCACGGACAGTGGGATTGGATGAACGATCCCGAAATCCACTCGAACACCTGGGAGTGGGACATGGCCGGGCTCTCGTCGCAGTGGCGATACTCGCACAACTACCGGCACCACATGTACACCAATGTCCTCGATGTCGACGACGACCTCGGGTTCGGCATCATGCGGGTGAGCCGCGACGTCGCGTGGCGGCCGCGAAATCTGGTGCAGCCGTTGCGCAATGTGCTGCTGGCCGTCATCTTCGAGTGGGGTATCGCCCTGCACGGTCTGCATTCGGACCACGAGCGCGCGACGACGGACGCCGAGCGTGCGGCCCAAACCCAGGCGCTGAAGGGCAAGATCAAGCGTCAGGTCATGAAGGACTACGTGGTGATCCCGGCGCTCAACGGATCTCGATGGCGGCGAGCGCTTTTCGCGAACGCGACGGCCAACGTGCTGCGCAACCTGTGGGCGTACGCGGTGATCTTCTGCGGCCACTTCCCCGACGGCGCCGAGAAGTTCACGGTCGGCGCCCTCGAGCAGGAGAGCAAGCCCGACTGGTACCTGCGACAGATGCTGGGCAGCGCCAACTTCCGGGCCGGACGGGTGCTGGCGTTCCTGAGCGGCAACCTGTGCTACCAGATCGAGCATCACCTGTTCCCGGACCTGCCGAGCAACCGCTACGCGCAGATCGCCCAGCGGGTACAGGCGTTGTGCGCCACCTACGGGCTGCCGTACACCACGGGATCCTTCCCGCGCCAGTTCTTCCTGGCGCAGCGGACCATCCTCAAGCTGGCGCTGCCGGACCGCTTCCTGCGCGCCACCTCCGACGATGCCCCGGAGACGGCGTCGGAACTCGTGGTCTACCAGACCCGGATGTAGTCGATCAGCATGTTGGCCGGGTAGGTGCCGGGCCCGGGATCGCCGCCGCCGGAGCCCGCGACCGCGAGGTCGAACACCGGGAACATCTGGTAGCCCGGGTCGTTGAACTGCCAGTCCGGCAGGGTGTGGGCGGGGACGTCGTAATAGGGCTGGGCGCCGTCGACGTAGTCCTTCCAGAACCGCATGCCGGCGTCGTCCCACTGCAGCCGCCAGGTGTGCCAGGCGGGGTCCACCGCGATCCGCGCGCTGACGTGCTCACCGCCGTTGAGCTTGGCGTGGATGGCGGTGGCCGGGCCCCAGTTGCCGTTGCCGTACCACTCCAGGACGTCGACTTCGCCGCCGTTGACCGGGTTGTCGTTGGACAGGTACCAGGCGGGCCAGCAGCCGGGGGTGAGGCAGTCCAGCTTCATCCGCGCCTCCCAGATGTGGCCGATGCCGCCGTTCCACTTACCGAAGATCTTGCCGCTGTAGTAGGTGTTGCCGTCCTTCGCGGCGCGGATGACGAGGTTGGAGTTGCCGTCCTGGAACAGGTTTCGGCGGTCGTCGCGGTATTGGCCGACGTTCTCGGGCAGCTCCCAGTAGGTCGGGTCCTGCATCGACTCGCGGGCCAGGGCGATGGTCCACTTGGCGGGGTCGGGGGCTGAGCCGGCGGGGCCGTCGAACTCGTCGTGAAAGATGTAGTCGGCCGGCGCCGGGGCGGTGGGCGGTGCGGGCCGCGACGGGGCGGCCGCGGCCTGCGGGGTGCGCGCCGCGGCGGCGAGCAGGCCCAGCCCGGTGGTCAGCAGCATCTGGCGACGATCCATGGACCCATGTAAGCCGCACCGTCGGCCGGGGTGCAAGCCGCCCCGCCGGGGCGTCACGATGCGGGCTGTCTCGCCAGCAGCTCGTAGGTGACGCCGAGCGCCCGATACGTCGGCTCGGCTCGCCTGTCGCAGGTGATGAGCGGCAGGTTGTGTTCGCGGGCGGCCGCGGCGACGAGGCCGTCGTACACCGCCCCGCCGGTGAGGCCGACCGCGGCGAACTCCCGCAGCAGGTCGCCGGTTTCGCCGGCCGACAGAAATCGGGACGCCGGAAAATTGGTGACCTCCAGGCGCACCGCGGCGGCCGGGCTGAGGCGCTGGGGCGCTGGCAACCGGGTGAGAACCGACAGCAGTTCCACGGCGGCATGCCCGGACAGCCCGCGGTGGCACCGCAGGAGTCTGTTTCGGGCCGCTAGGTGGAACGGGTTCTCGCGCTGCACCAACGCCAGAGCCGCGCTGGTGTCGACGAGGACGTGCTCAGCGCTGGTCGGCAAGGCGCAACTCCCGCACTGCGTCCTCGTCGAGTTCCGGGCCGCCTGCCGGTAGCAACAGCAGCCCGTCGGCTTCGACCAGCTCGTCGGCGGCCACGCTCTCGATCCGGATCGCGGCTCCATCCAGGGAGATTTCCACCTCCCCGGCGGTGATGCCGGCTTGGTCGCGCAGCGGCTTCGGGATCACCAAGCGTCCGGCCTTGTCGATGGTAATTCGCATACCACGATGTTACCAATCAAATGGCATCGATGCGGTTCATCCGGGCTGGCAGGCCGGCCGCCCTTACGGTTGCTACATGGCAGAACAGAGCGCGGCCGTCATCCCGTCGCACCCGCCCGAACCGATCATGAAGCTGATGAACCCGCTGCTGCGGTACGGGCTGCGCACCCCGCTGGCCGGCGGAGCGCGCAAGCAGTTCATGGTGCTGAACTTCACCGGCCGCAAGTCGGGACGGCAGTTCAGCATCCCGGTGACCGCGCATGTCCTGGACGGCCAGTTGTATGCCCTGGCGGGGGCGACGTGGAAGGTGAACTTCCGCGGCGGCGCGCCGGCCGAGGTGCTCTATGACGGGAAGACGACGGCGATGCGGGGCGAGCTGATCGAGGACGGCGCGGTGGTGGCCGATCTGTTCCATCGCTGCGCGACGGGCTACGGGGCCAGTCGCGCGCAGCGGATCATGGGCGTGAAGTTCCGCGATGCCGGGCTGCCGACGCTCGAGCAGTTCCGCCAGGCGGTGGACGAAAACAAGCTTGTGGCAATCCGTTTCACGCCCGCTTAGGTCACTGCGGCGGCGGGGTGCCGATCAGGATGGCGTTGATGCGGCAGCCGTCGGGGCCGGCTTTCCAGGCGTGGTCGACGCCGGTCATCACCACCATGTCGCCCTCGTAGAGGTGGTGGACGCCGTCGTCGAGGATGAGAGCGACGCTGCCGCGCAGGACCGTCTCGAGGTCCAGGGTGTCGGTGTGGTGCACCGGGGTTTCGGCACCGGGGCCGTAGTCGACGATCATCCAGCGGACGTGGCCGGGCGACAGCAGCTGGTCGATGAGGTCGGCATTGCCGGCGGCGCGCTCCGGGGGTGGGCTCTCGGTGGTCTCATACGGGATGCCCATGGCGAAGCCGGGACCGATCGGGTTGATCGACACCGCGTCCTGGCGCATCACGCAGGACCGGCCGTCTGCGTCGACTCCGGTGATCAGCAGCCGCATGCGGTGTCCTTCGGTTCGTGGTGGTGGCGTCAATGCGTGGCGTCGTTGATCGCCGGCTTGTCGATCATGCCCTTCTCGAGGCCCCACATGGTGGCGATAGTGCGGTACTCGCCGGTATCGATCAGGTGTTGCAGGGCCAGCAGCAGCGACTGGGCCAGTCCGGACTTCTTGGCCACCGGCCAGCCGTAGGGCTCGCGGTCGAACACGTCTCCGGCGGCCTCGAGTTGGCCGCCGCTGGTTTTGATCGCGAATCCGGTGACCGGTGAATCCGCCGACATGGCGTCGACGTCGCCGGCGATCAGGGCTGCGTTGAGATCGTCTTGGCGGGTGTAGACGACCTTGCGGATCGGCGGCTTGCCCGCTGCCACGCATGCCTGACTCTTGGCCGGGATCTCGGTGGTCTCCTGGATTGCCGCATATGCCACACCGACTTTCAGACCGCAGGCGTTGTCGGGATCGATCGGCGTCCCCGGCCGCTGCGCCCACAGCGTTCCGGCCTCGAAATAGGTGACGAAGTCGGCGGCGGCCTCGCGCTCCTTGGTGTCGGTGAACGAGGACATGCCGAGGTTGAAGTCGCCGGCCCGCACCGAGGGGATGATCGCCTCGAACGCGGTCTCGCGATAGTCGGGGGCGAGCCCCAGGGTGCGGGTGACAGCGTTCATCAGGTCGATGTCGAAGCCCACGAGCTTTCCGTAGGCGTCGACGAATTCGTTTGGCGCATAGGGGGTGTTGACCCCGATGGCAAGCCGTCCGGTCGCGCGGATGTCAGCCGGCACGGTCGCGGCGATCTCGGGTACGGCACCGGCAACCGGCGCGGGCGTGGCCGCCGTCGAGGACGACGCGCCGGCCAGGCTGGTGGATGGACTCGAGCCCCGACCGGATCCTTCGCGCCACTGCCAGGCCCCGATTCCGAGAACCGCCACCAACAGCACCGTGGCGGCGACGGCGAGGAGGGCCTTTCTCGGAACACGAATTCGCTTGGCGGGCAACGCATGCCGCCCGGAACCGCCAGCTGCCTTGCGGACCGGCGCGCTGAGTGCCTGTCGCGCGGCGGCGGCCAGTTCGCCGGCGGTCTGGTAGCGCTGGTCGGGCTTCTTGGCCATGCCCTTGGCGACGACGTCGTCGAACGCGGCGAGCCTCGGGTCCTTGTCGGACGGCTTCGGAATGGGTTGGCGAACGTGTCCGGCGACCTGCTGGGCCATGCTGTCCGAGGGGTAGGGCCGTGACCCGGTGAGGCATTCGTAGAGCACACAGGCCAGGGCGTAATTGTCCGAGCGGGGGTCGGCGTTCCCGCCGTCGAAGCGCTCGGGGGCCATGTAGGCCAGCGTGCCCAAAGTGCTTCCCGCGGTGGTCAATCCGTTCTCGCCGGCGGTGCGCGCCAGGCCGAAGTCGATGAGGTAGGCGAACTGGCGGTGGGTGATGAGAATGTTGGACGGCTTGATGTCGCGGTGAATCAGGCCCGACGCGTGGGCGGCATCCAGCGCGGCGGCGACCTGTTCGATGACGCTGACCGCGAAGGCGGGGTCCAAGCCCTTGCCGGTGTCGGAGAGCACCGAAGCCAGTGGGCGGCCTTCGATGAGGCGCATGTCGAGGTAGAGGCGACCGTCGATCTCGCCGTAGCCGTGGATCGGGACGACGTGCGGTTCGTTGAGTGCCGCGGCGGCTTGGGCTTCGCGGCGGAAGCGTTGCTGGAAGGTGATGTCCTCGGCGAGGTGATGCGGCAGGACCTTCAGCGCCACGATCCGGTCGTGCTTGGTGTCGTAGGCCCGGTAGACCTCGCCCATGCCACCGCGACCTATCAGCTCCTGCAGCTGATAGTCCCCGAATGGTTTCGCGTCCACCATTTGCCCCTCGACAGCCGCCCACCTCACGTCGCGGTGTCGATTGAAGCTACCTCACCTTGACGGGGACGTCAGGCCGATCGTCGGGGAGAATCTCCAGTGTTTCCTCGACCGAGGCGAGGTCATCGACGGAGATCAGTGCGGCGGCCGGGTGGCCGTGTCGGGTGATCGTGACCCGTTCGTGAGTACGTCCCTGACACCCACAGTTATGGGACTTCGGCCTCTACCCGTCGGCGGCATGCCGTGATTGCATCGAGAGTCGGCATCGCAATGACCACAGGTGCGGGGGGCGGATTACGTTGGAAAGCTTCGACTTTCGGGGATTGGCGATCACCTATGAGCACACCGGCCAGGGTGAGCCGGTGATCATGCTCCACAACGGTGGCTCGTCGCATGCCATCTGGGACGACGTGGCCAGCCGGCTGGCCGGCAAGTACGAGATCTTCGCCCTGGACCTGCTGGGGTTCGGCAACTCGGCCAAGCCCGGCGCGGGCTACACCTTGGACAACTACGTGGCGATGCTGGAGGAGTTCGTCAGCGCACGAGGGCTGGACAAGGTTGCGCTGGTGGGCAACTGCATGGGATGCGCCATCTCCCTGGCGTTCACCGACCGCCATCCGGACAAGGTCAGTGCGCTGGTGCTGTGCAACCCCCTGACTGAGGCGACGTTCCTGGGTGGCTGGCTGGGACCGCTGTTGTGGTTGCGGGAGCGGTTGCCCGGAGTCAACCGGCAGGTGTACCGGGTGCTCGGGCATCTGAAGCTCACCAACGGCGTCGGCTCGGCCGCCAGCATGTTCCAGCTGGGGCCGCGCGGCCGCTCGCTCAACGTCCATCACAAACCTGAAATCTTCGGCCCCTATGCGGCCACCGGTCAGCTGGAGTCGCTGCTCGGGGTGCTCGACGACTTGGAGAACTACGCGGTCATCGACAACCTCGCGCCGCGGCCGGGGTTCCCGCCCATCTGCACCATCTGGGGGCTGAAGAACAAGATCGTCTCGCCGAAAGCGGGACGCCGGCTGAATTCGACCCTGCACCCCGCGCGCCAGGAATGGCTACCCGACAGCGGTCACCTGCTGATGCTGGAGCAGCCGGATGAGGTCGCCACGATCATCGACGGGTTCCTGCAGAACGCCGCGGCGACGCAGGCCTGAGATGGAGCTGTTCCTCGACGACGTCTTCAACCTCGCCGACATCGTGTTGCGGGTAGCGCGCGAGGACCCCCAGCGCATCGCGGTCATCGACCTCGACGGCTGGGAGAGCCTCGGCACGCGCCGCTACAAACGCCATACCTACGCCGAGCTGTCGGCCGACGTCGAGTCGGTCGCCGTGGGGCTGCGCGAGATGGGCATTGCCGAGCGCACCCGCATCGTGTGCATGTCGCCGCCCAGCTACGAGACCTGTGTCATGGGCGTGGCCCTCACCCGGGTGGGCGCCTTCTCCATCTGGATCGACCCCGCGGTCGGCTATCGCAACGTCGCGGAGCGGCTCGGCCGCGTGCAGCCGGAGGCGTTCCTGGGCAACGCGCTCGCGCACCTTGGGCGGGTCACCTTCGGGTGGGGTCCTCGCGACCTCCGAAAGCTGGTTCTCACCGAAAGCCCACTGTTGCCGGGGGGCCGCATCATCACCGGGTTTCCGCCCTTCCCGGGCGCGCACTCGATCAGGTCGCTGCGCAAGCACGCACCCGCCGAGCCGCAGCCGCCGAACGTCGGGCCCGACGATCCGTGTGCGGTGCTCTACACCACCGGCAGCACCGGTCCGGCGAAACCGTCGTTGTACTTGCATCGCAACTTCTGCCAACTGTTCCGCAACGCGCACCACAGCTGGGGCTGGGACAAGGACAACGAGGTCCCGGTGGACATGGCCGTCTTCCCGGCGTTCCTGTTCATCCCGATCAGTGCCGGCGGCACAATGGTGGTGCCGCCCATCGACTTTGCCCGCCAAGGGTCCGGCCCAGGTGGACTCGGCCGCCCTGATCCAAGTCATCAACGACTGCAAGGTCGAGTCGTTTTTCGCCGCGCCGATCCTGATCGAGAACCTGGCCCGGGAAGCGCTCGCGCGCAACCTGACGATGCCGTCTCTGAAGCGAGTGATCGGGGCCGGGGCGCCGATCACGGGTCCGGTCGAACGAATGCTGCACGCGGTGGCTCCGGACGCCGAGTTGGCGGCGAATTACGGTGCCACCGAGGCCATGCCGTCGACCGAGTTGGGCAGTCGCGAGCACCTGGACGGCTTGTGGGACCTGACCGAGCAGGGGGCCGGCATCTGTGTGGGTTACGCCCTGCCGGGTGTCGAGTTGAAGATCATCGACATCGCGGACGGCGCCATCGACTCCATCGAGCACACGGCTGGAACTGTCCACGGGGCAGGTCGGCGAAATCCTGGTGCGGGGCAAGCACGTCAGCCCCGAGTACTTCCTCGACCCCGATGCCACGCGGAAGAACAAAGTGCCCGACCCCCAAGGGGATTGGCACCGCTTCGGCGATGTCGGCTACCTCGACGCGCAGGGCCGGCTCTGGGTCTGCGGTCGGGTGTCACAGCGGGTGAAGGCGGCGGGCGGGGACGTCTTCCCGCTGCAAGTCGAGCCGATCTTCGACGCGCACCCCAAGGTGCGGCGAAGTGGACTGGTGGGCGTCCCCGGACCGGCGGGCGAGCTGCCTGTCCTCTGCGTCGAGGTCGAGCCCGGCGTGGGCGACGACGAGCTCGCCGGCTTGCGCCAGGAACTGTTCACGCTGGCTGCAGATTCTGGGACTGGCGAACACCATTCATGCCATCCTCTTCAAGCGCAGGCTGCCGGTCGATCCGCGGCACAACTCCAAGATCGAGCGCGGGCAGCTCGCCAAGTGGGCCGCCCGGCAGTTGTCGGGATCCCACTTCCGCAGCCAGCCTGTCGGCTGATCCGCGCCTCCCCGGCCGTTCCTGGCGAGCATTGATGTCGGTGGGACCCGCCAGGCTCGGATGCAGCCGCTATTCCGCGTAGTCTGCAACTACTCGAGTTCCATCGGGAGGAGGTGCGCCGTGTCGGAGCTTGCACACCTGCCACGAGGTTTGCTGACACTGGAGCAGTGGGATGCGCTTGACCTCGACCGGACACGACGGTGGGAACTCAGTGAGGGAACACTCACGATGTCGCCGCGTCCGCACCCCCGGCATCAGCTCATTTCGAGAAGGCTTACCCGCCTGCTAGAAGACCACCTGCCGGCGGGGCTCGAGGCGGTTCCCGAGATCGAGGTGACGACGAGCGCGTCGTTCCCGCCGAGCGTGCGTGACCCAGACATCGTTGTGGTTCCGGATCGCGTGTTCGAGCAGCTTCCCGCCCGTGTTTCGGCAGCGGATGTCATGCTTGTCGTCGAGATCGTCTCGCCTGGCTCGCGCAGCACGGACCACGTCATGAAGTTGCACGAGTACGCCAGGGCGGGCATCGAGAACTACTGGATCGTCGATCCCGACGCACCGATCGATGACCAATTTCTCCCCTATCGGCTCGACGGCGAGAGCTATCGACGGGTCGCGGCGCTCGACGTAGGCAGGGTCCGTGTGAACGAGCCGATAGCGATGGACTTCGCGCTGGACATTTTGATGCGTCGCTAGGTGTCGTCACGGCGCCCGTCGGAAGGCGCACGGCCACTGCGATGGCGGGCACAGACGATCCATCGTGGGTGATGGATTCGGCAGCAGGCGATCTCGAGGGTTTTGCGGGTATCTACGCGGGGATGTCGCGCACCGCGAAGACCGGCCACGGATGGGGCACGCCCTTGAGTTGGTGGCTGCCCCGATCGTCGAAGTCGATCCGAGAGCCCAGCACCAGCGCGGGGATGGCACCCGAGACCAGGACTTCACCGGGCGCGGCGAGAGCCATGATCCGGGCGGCCACGTGCACCGCGATGCCGTGCACATCCCCGTCGGCCATCTCCACCTCGCCGGTGTGCAGACCGGCGCGGACGGTCAGGCCGAGGTCTTGCACGGCGTCGCGGATCGCGCAGGCGCAGTCGATGGCCCGGGCCGGGCCGTCGAAGGTCGCCAGCGCGCCGTCGCCGGTGAACTTCACGACGGTCCCGCGGGCGCTGATCACGTGCCGCTCGACGAGGCGGTCGTGGGCATCGAGGACCGAGGCCCACGCCTGGTCGCCCAAAGCTGTTGCGCGCCGGGTCGATTCGACGATGTCGGTGAACAGCACGGTCGACAGGACCCGGTTGGTGGGTGCGGCGCGGCGGCTGCCGGTGACAAACGACTCGATCTCGTCGAGTACGCGGTCGGTGTCACCGGCGAACCACACATTGTCGTTGCCGTCGAACTCCACCAGCCGTGCATGCTGGATCCGCTCGGCGACATACTTCGCGTGTTCGGTGACGACGTGCCGGTCTCCGCGCCGGTGCAGGACCAGTGTCGGGGCCTGGATGCTCGCCAGCGCGGGCCGAATGTCGGTGTGCAGGAACAGGTCCAGGACGGCCTTGAAGTAGCCGGGTCCGCCGGCGAGGCGCTCGCCGCGGGCCCACCACCGCCGTTTGGCGGCGTCGTCGGCCCAGCTCGGCGCCAGCAGGTCGACGACGCCACCGGTGCCGACGGTGTCCCGGAAAATGTCGAGGTATTTGGCGAGGGTCGGCTCGGGCATCCCCACCTTTTCCTCGGGGCAGCGCACATAGCGGGCGAACGGCGCCCACAGCACCAGGGACCGCACACGTTCGGGATGGCTGGCACTGAGCAGCATCGCGGGAAGCGCCGACTCCGACATGGCGAAGACCGACACGCATTCGCTGCCGGCCGCGTCGAGCACCGCGAGGAGCCCGTCGGTCCAGGACTGGATCGCCGCGAGGTCGGTGATCGGTACCGCGTCGGAGCTGCCGACGCCGAGGAGGTCGGAGGTGATCAGGCGGCCGAACGACGCCAGCCGGCGCAGGTGCCCGGCGACAGTGGGTTCCTCCCACAGCAGGTCGATCGGGAAAGTGGCGGTGGGCACGAAGAGCAGGTCGGCTCCGCTGTCACCGACAACCTGGTAGGCGAGGTGGTGATCGCCGTCCCGCGCGTAGGCCGTTTCGGGCATCGCTGCCATTTCATGAGCATGCCACGGGCAGCGGGGCGCGGCTACGACCGTGCTCTCACACGGCGATGATGGCCAGGGCGCTGTGAATGCCCCGAAAGTCGTTCTCGTTGCGCGTGATCAGCGGAATCCCGAGGGCGACCGCGACCGCGGCGATCAGTATGTCGAATCGGCGCGGCTTGGGCTACATCGTGTAGCACTTGCTTCCTACACGGCCTACTCCACCGCAACGGATCTCCGCATCCGGTTTCGAGCAGTTCGAGCGCGGACTTGGCGGTCACGCAGGAGCGTCGTGCTCGGCGTTCGGGTCGGTGGACACCCAGAGGCACTGGAGGCAGACCTTCGCGGTCATCGACCGAACCGGGGACGCGTCGTAGGTGACGACGGCGGTCGGGTGGACGAAGTCTTGGCCCTGCCGGTTCCGGAACCATTCCTGGCGGGCGGCCTGCCGTTCGTGAAACAGGCCGATGCACATTTCGGACGTCTTCCACCGGGCGTACCAGTGCCCTGTTTCATATCCGGGAAAAAGCACATGCCAATAGGCACGCCAGGGCCGCTCAAAACCATCGTTGGACATCGGATACTCCCGAACGTTTCCGTCTTGACCGGCAGCGGGCGCTGCCAGCCCGGGCCTTCTCCGAAGGGCACCGTGCCGGTAGCGCGGTTGCCGTTCGCTCACGTTCGGAGGCGTGCGAGCGAATCTCTTGGCCGTGAATCCAGGTTAGCGAAACCCTCTGACAAATCGACTATTGCGGGACGATCCCGAGCCGGCGCGCCAGATCCGGTCCACCGACCTCGGCGATGAACTCGGGATCGCCGCAGACGACGAGTTGGTCACGGGCCCTGGACAATCCGACGTAGAGGCGTTCGCGGGATCGTTCGTAGGTGCCCTTGTCGTTGACGACGAGGACGACGGCACGTCGCTCAAGCCCCTTGAACCCGAGGACGTGGCCGTAGAAGACCTGCTCGGCATCCCAGAAGCTGTCCCAGTAGGCTTCGGTGCCTTCGGCTTGGCGGGCGATCTGTTCGGGGTGGCGGCTGCCGGTGGTCAGCAGCGCGACGTCTTCGGGCCGCCAGCCGTCGTCGAGAAGTTTGTCGATCTGGTCGTCGCCGGCGTCCATGGCGTCGTCCCGACTGCAGGGGATGAAGGTGACGTCGGGCCCGTCGCCGCCGAGGTAGCGCATGGGGTGGTCGACCAGCGGCTGGAATGCGGTGGCGATCTGGCGGGTGTTGCGGATGTTGTGGTCGAGGATCAGCGGCACCAGAGGTACCGGCGGGGTGCCCTGGCGATCGAAGACGCGTTGACCTTCGTCGCTGAAGACGTAGATACCACCGGTGTCGGGATCTTTGAGGGCGGCAAGCAGTGGGTCCCACCAGCTGTCGGCGAAGTCCTGGGCTTCGTCGATGACGATCGAGTCGAAGCGCTGTCCAGCCGGCAGGTTGGTCGCGAGCTCGAGCATCTGCTTGGGCAGGTCGTGCTCGAAGAATTGGGCGGTGGCTTCGGTGCGGTCGGCTTCGTCGGTGCCTTCGGCTGCGCCCCAACGCATTCCGAGGGTGTGGAACTCGCCGGCATAGCCGGGTTGTTGGCGCTGGGACCAGTTGGTGGTGATGCGTTTCAGATAGGAAGCCAGGCCATGCGAGTAGCACAGCAGCGCCACGCGTTGTCCTTCTTTGCCCAGTCGGCGGGCTTGTTCGACGGCCATGAAGGTTTTGCCGCTGCCCGCTCCCCCGCGCACCTCGACACGCTTAAGCAGACGGATGGCGTCGAGGATGACGGCCTGGCGTTCGGTGAGGATGTCGGCGGCGTCCTCGTTCTCCAGGGCGCGGGCGACGACGTCGCGTTGCGGCAGGCCGCGACCGCTCAGCGCGATCTGCAGTTGGTCGATGCCGGTGCCGGTCAGCAGGGGCCGGTCGATCTCGTGTTTGTGGGTGACGTGTCGCAGGCGCGCGACAAGTGTGGAGAGGTCGTCGCGGTCGATCACCTTCCAGCGCGGACACTCCGGGAGTGCGAAGCCTTGGGGGACTTGAGAATTCGGCAGGACGATGATGTGGTCCCAACGCAGCCGCCCTTGGGTCCAGCGCGGGTCGTTTTCGATGAAGCCGCGCAGGGCGTAGCAGGCTTCGCGAGCTTGACGGACGGGTTCGATTTCTTTGACGTGCCCGCCGCCGCTCTGCTGCCACCACTTCTTGCCGTCGTGCCAGACTTCGCCGCCCTTGACCTCGACGCAGACGATGCCGGCGCCTTCGATGGCGACGACGAAGTCGACCTCGTGATCCTTGAGGTGGTCGGTGACCCGTTGGCCGGCGATGAGAAGGTCGTGCTCGCCGAGTTGGTCGACGAGCAGCTGCCAGACCTTGCGCTCGGTCTCGTTGGCGAGGCGGGGATGCTCCGGAAGCGTGATGGGCACCGCATCAGGGTGCCACGGCTGACCGACGCGATGGGCTAAGCAGGAACCCAGGGTGGCGCGAGCAATTAGGCGACCTGGTCGAGCAGACCCTTGGCAGGCACGGGAGCGAGGACGCGCAACGGTCGGACCCGGACAGCGATGAGCGACCCCGAACGGACGATCCCGATCGGGCCTTGGCGGGTGAACCGCGCCAAGTTATTGGTGCGCAGGACGAAATTGGCCTTGGCCTGCCGATATCCGATCCGGATCCCGGCTGCCGTCAGGATCAGAAGCCCGCCCAGACCGGGAAGGGCGGCCGCGGCCAGCGCCGCCAGGGAGAGGTGAGCGGCGATCTCTCGCAGTGCCTGCCCGAGGAATGACCCGAGGGCACCCGCTGGGGACGCGACCTTGCCCGGCAAGGATGCTCGGCCTGAAACGTCCAGGGCCGCAACCCCGGCCGTGGCGTCGGGTATTCCGCGAACCTCAGCAGAGGAAAGGGCAACAGGAACCGCGGGAGTCGGTGCCACCTGAGGCGCGACAGGCATGAGCTCAGCCGCCACTGACGGATGCTCGACGGCGATGGCGCGCGCCGCGGCATCGACTGGATTCCGGCTGCCGACGCCCATCAGAGCCGGGAGGCTCGGCGGGGGCGACGTGACGTCGCCGACCGAACCGACCACCGTGGTCAAGAGATCCTGCACACCGCTGATGACGTCGGATGCCGGCGCGCCGACGATGGGAACCGCCGCGACCACGTCGGTGACCGTCGCGCTCAGGCTGTCCAGGGAGGTGACCAGGGTGTGGGAGATCGCTCCGACCGCGTTCGGAACCGCGGCAGCCGGGTTCGGAACCGGGGCAGCCCGCCGGGGCGGAGGCGGCCGCGTTCGGAATCGGGGTGGCCGCCGCCGTCGGCGGGGTCGCGTTGCGCTGGCCGGAGGTGCGTGCGTGGCTTGTGCCCGTCGTGGGGCTGGTCGACGGCGGTTGGCCGGGGGTCCGGCCGGCAGTCAGCGCGCCTGCCATGTCGCTAACTGCCTTGCGCAACGTGTCGGTGACGCTGGCGGCGGGGCTGCTGCCCTGGCTCGACTCGGAGCCACCTTGGGGTGCGTGAGCTGGGGAAACGCTGGAATCAGGATCGGCGAGCGCAACCGCGCCGCCAGTGCTGGCGATGAGCAGGCCCGTAGAGAGCAGGCCGGCGCCGACCGCCACACGCACACGTGACGTGAGCATGGACGCCTCCCGGGGAACGCTGCGGTTCGTTTCGGCCCATTGAAGGAGCCGAGGATGTGACCACCATCATAACTGCCGTGCTCGTGTGGCCAGGATTTTGCTTCGTCGTCCACGAGCGCGGGCCGATCGGCTGCGGATCACGATTGGCTGCCCATGATGCCGTCATGACCATAATGTCGACATTGCGGTTCTATAGGCACGCACCAAGCGAGGGAAGCGTTGTGGCCGAGGGCGTCGTTGATCCATTGCTACTGGGGCAGCGGATCGTCGCGATTCTGGAAACAGGGCTGCGGACGGCCACGTACAAGCTTGCGACGTTGATGGCCCTGATCGATCACTGCATCGAGAACCTCCCCCAGCAGCTTGACGACGAATTGGTGGTGCCGATTCCCGAGCTGGCGGGACGGGTGCTCGAGATCTACTGGCGGCAGGTAGTGCCCTTCGACGGGCACGAACTGCGGCAGTCGACGCAGCCACGAGCTCGGATTCTGCATGCGGCGAACGACCTCCGGAATGCGGCCGGGGCGGGATCGCGAAACATGGCTGTCGACGTCGCCGCGTCACGTGTTCCGGACGCGTATCGGCGAGCCGTCGACGAGATCACTCTGTGCTTGGCTCAGCAGCCGCTACATCGCCTTCAGCGGCTTCCCGGTTCGGACTCCTCGGACTGCTTTCTTTACGACGACTCGTACCTTCACGACCAGGTGAGCCGATCGACGCTTCGGACGCATGGTGATGCGATACGGCTCAAAGCCGGTGTAGCCCAGGGGTTCACACGTCTGGCGGGCTTACTCAAGCCAGCATTGGAAATCATGTGGGTGGACGATGTCCGCCGGATGAACAAGTTTCTGCATGCGGAGGTGCCGGACGTCGCTGGTCACCTCTTCGGCCGGGAGCGCACCGCGCTGGCTGTGGTACGGGAACCCCTCAAG
The DNA here is from genome assembly GCA_963716465.1 of uncultured Actinomycetota bacterium. Lineage (GTDB taxonomy): Bacteria > Actinomycetota > Actinomycetes > Mycobacteriales > Mycobacteriaceae > Mycobacterium. Next base: position 7,835 of record CAVQTS010000018.1, on the reverse strand, counting down.
GAGGCTTTCGGCCCACACTGCTTCTACTGCGGAACACACCTTCCGGTCAACAACCCAGTGGACCACGTGCTGCCCTGGTCGCTCGTCGGGATAGACGGCCTGGCGAACCTCGTGCTGTCATGTGCCCGCTGCAACGGCGACAAGAGCAGCGCGCTACCGGCCGTGACCATCGTTGATCGGGCATTGGACCGCGACGCGAAGATCCTCGAGGCGATTGCGTTGGAGATTCAGTGGCCGACGCAACGCGGGCGAGTCATCGCAGCGGCGCAAGGCATTTACAGGGGCCAGCCACCAGGGATACCTACGTGGTCGGGCTACCGCCAGACCGTTCGTCTTGACGTCAGCTTTCCATCACGTTGGCTCAAAACGGCACCGTGATCAAGCGACTGCGGCCCGAGACGCGATGAACATCTCCATGGGCATCGGCCGACGGAGTCGCCAGGTAATCGCGATTGGTCGGTCCCCTTCGTGCGCGACGTAGTCGGCGGGACCCAAGAAGAGGTAGGGCGACGTGCCAAGCTGCGTCGTCTGCGTCACCGCTTAGGGTGAGCGGAACGTCGAGATTGGCAATCAGCTCGTCTTCCAACAACCAGGGCGCTACACCATCCCTACCCCGCTGACTTCACCAACTTGAACGCAATCTGGTCCTGGCCCGGCCGGGTCATCTGACAGACGCCCTGCTGGAACGCGGTGAGCTGACCATCAAGGCTGACCGCGTCCCACTGGAAGACCATCATGCCCTTGGTCTTGGTGTGGTCCGGGCACACCGGCACCATCCCTTTGAGTTGTCATCACCCAGCTATTGCCACCCTGGTAGAAGGCCTGCCCGTCGATCAACGGCGAGTGGATGTCGGACTCACATCCGATCGACACCTCGCTGCATTGCGGGGTGATGGTCCAGGTGTCCAGGACGCTGCTCGGCCCGACGACGTTGTAGGTTCCGGCCAGCGCCGTACCTGTCGCATTAGCCGCCGGCGCAACGCCCAGCACCATGGCACCCAGGACCAAACCCGCCGCTGCGACGCGGCCGCCGGTTCTCATGCGAGCAATCCTCCAGGAATCAGTCCGATCAAGATCTGTCGGAACCGTATCCCACGCCGTTACGAACTGGCAGTTAGAGGATCTCTAACACTGCCCCGCCGACCGGCGCCCACGCCCAGGCCGCGACCCCAGTGCCGCGTGCCGGGGCGCCGGGCCGTCCTGCGGGTCCCGGACCCCCGACACGCCCAGCAGCGTGCTCCCGGCCACCACCTCGGCAACGGTATAACCGCTGGCAGCCGAGCTGGCCGCGGCCGACGAGCCGCCTAGACCGAACAGCGAGCGCAGTCCGGTGAACAGCTGCGCGAACGCGGAGGCCACCCCGACGAACACCGTCGCCGTCACGCCGACCACGCCGCCCACGACGCCGCCGACCAGGTTGTCCCCCAGCAGCGACCCGATGCCCTGGCCCACCGCCATGCCGACCGCGATCTGCAGCCCCGGACTGGTGATCACCGAGTGGATCACGACGTTCGTCAGGTCACTGGGCGCCATCCCGTTGGCGATGTCGACCGCCAGGCTGCCGATCAACTTCTGGGCGGCCGGGTTGCCCAGCAGGGACTCCACCGTGCCCTTGGCCACCTGGCCTGCCACCGACTCGAGCGTCTTGTTGTTCAGCGCCGTCCCTTCGAGGAGATTGACCACCGCATCCTGGGCCGCCGTGCCGGCCGCCTGTTGCACGGCCGGGGTGTCCAAGACCTTGCCCAACGCCGCCGCGAGGACGGTGTTCACCGCGGCGGTGATCGCGGGATCGCTCTGCAGGGACTGCACCGCGCTGCGCAGCGCGTCAGCGGGGCTCGTGCCGCCCAGCAGTGCGGCCACGATCTGTTCGGCGGCACCGGACAGCGCGCCGGCCACCCCTTGCTGCCCCAGGAAACTGCTCACCGCCGAGCTCACCGTGCCGGCCAGACCGGCGACGGAGGACGGATCGGCCAGGATGCCAACCACTGTCGGGCCGTAGGTGGGCCCGAGCAGCTGACCGATGGCGTCGCGGACATCGGCATACCCCGCCAGCTCGGTCACCAAGTCCGTGGCCGCCGTGCCCAGCGCGGAGGCCAGACCGGAGTCGGTCACCAACGAGGTCACCGCGGCGCCCACCGTGGCCCCGACCGCCGTTTGGATGGCCGAATCACCCTGCAGCCCTTGCCAAGCAGCCTGCAGTGCTGTGACCGGATCAGTGCCGCCCAGCACCGCGTCGGCGAACTGTCCCGCCGTAGCGAGCAAGGCGGCGCCGACCCCGCTTTGGCCGAGGAAGCCGGTCAGCGCCGACCCGACGACATTGCCGAGCACCGAGCTGACCGCGGAGTTCGCCAACAAGCCTTGCACTGCGCCGCTGACCGCCGCGGCGATCTGTGTCGCGCCCGGGTCGGCGCCCAGTGCTGCGGTCACCAAGTCGGTGACCTGCTGGCCGACGAAATCTTGCACCGTCTGATTGCCCGCCACGCCCGAGACCAGGTTGGACACGAAGCTGCCCAACGCCGGCAGCAGATCCTGGTTGGTCAACAGCGACTGCACCGCGCTGTGTAGGGCCGGGCCGAGCGCATCTTGAAGCGCGGCCTGGCCCAGCAGACTCTGCACGGCGGTCTGCAACGCGACGACCGGATTGGTCCCGCCTGCCACCGCCGTCCCGAGCTGGTCGACCGCCTGAGCCAGGGCCGTCGAAACCCCCGACGCATCAAGGAAACTCGTCACCGCCGAACCGGCAACCGTGATCAGACCCTTGATGGCCCCGGCATTGGCGATCAAGCCCTTGACCGCGGTGCTCACCGCCGTGCCGACCGCCTGGGCCACCGAGTCGCCGCCCAACGCCGAGCTCACCCACTGCTGCGCCTGCTGGCCGACCAGCGTCTGCACCGACCCGTCGCCCAACGCCGTCGACACCGCATCGAGGGCGGCAGAACCGAACGCCGAGCGAACGTTCGGGTCGTTGAGCAAGCTCACCAGGCCGCTGCCCGCGTCGGGCGCTATCGAGCCGATGTAGTTCTCGAGGGGCTGGATGTTTCCGCCGGATAGGCCGGTGAGAATCGCGGACGCTTGTTGATCACTGAGCGCCAGTGTGCCGACGACCGAATCGATGACCGATCGGACGGCGGCATTGCCGCTGCCGCCCAACGTCTTTTGAACCAGGTCGGCGGCGGCGTTGCCGATGACGGTGCCGACCGCGGTCGGCAGGTGCAGGGTATTGACGACGACCGTCTGGACCTGGGTGGAGATGAAGGTCAAGACGGTGCTGTTGGTGGCCAGCGCGTCGACCTCGGGGCCGATGGTCTTGTTGGCCAGCCAGTCCTGGATCGCCGAGACTACTCCCGGCGCAAGTTGATCCGCGATGGGATTCAACACCGGCGCCTCGTCGTTGATGAGAGCGCGGATGGAGCTGTTGACCGCGCTCCAGTTCACACCGCTGGTGTCGACGGCCGAAGCCGTAACGGCCACGGCTGCGGTGGCCCGACTTGCGGCCGGCTCGCCGGTGTTCACTGCTGCCGCCGGGGCGGTGGTCGTCACTCCGGCCTGCTCGCGGCGGCTCACCGCCAGCGTCGCCCAGGCCAGCGGTGCCGCAAAGGAGGCCAGCGGATCGTTGCCGCCGCCCAGCCAGGCGAGCGGCACTGAACCACCCACGGCCCCAGTCGGTTTGGCGGCCGTCATCGCCGGCGCGACCGGAACCGCCGAGGTCGTGGGGGCCGCGACGTGCAGGCTGTCCCCGGCGGAGGACGCGGCCGGGCCGGAGTCTGCCGGCGTCGACTGGGATGAATCCGCTTGCACCACAACCGGAACGGTCGGTGTCGACGAGACGTCGGGACCGGCGTTGCCGAGGATCGGGCTCGTCACGCTCTGGACCTGGCTCCGCTGGCCCGATGACTTGGCGCCGGCGGCACCGGTCGGCTTGCCCGAGGTGCGGGCCGCTCCAGGTGCGGCCGGGCGGGCGCCCTGCGCCTGCCGCGTCGCCCGGGCCTGGCCGGCATCCGTCGAGCCCTTGGTGGCCGTCGACTGCCCGGAGTTGCCTGCTCCGGTGTCGGCGGTAGCCACCGCCGGCAAGGCCGCGATCACCCCGCCGACGCCCAGCGCCACGGCCAACGCGCCGACCCTGCCGATGTAGTTCGTCGGCGGCAACGACCGCCGAACCGTCAACCGCCCGATGCCGACCGCCGGAACCCCCGCCGTGCCGACCCTTCTGCCCAAGCCCCATTGCCCCACCCCGAATTGACGTGCAAGAAGATTAGGTATCGGTATAGCACGCGGGCATCGGTGGATCATGCCAATTGCCGATGGCAACGTAGACCGACCCAATGACCTTGAGTAACCAGGCTTCAGCACTCGGCCGAATCGTCCCCAATAGAACAGGCAGCCAGTACACCGGACGGCCTCGCAGTTCGCGAGAAACCTCTCCCACCAGGGGTGGATGTGTTAGGGACTGAGCATGGAAGCCGTACTCATTGCGAATGCGCTCACCTCCCCGTGCGGCAACGCGACGAAAATCAAACGAGCGTTCCTACCTTGACGAAGCGACGCCAACTGAAGAGTGTGAGCCGGCGCCGGCTGCTGCAAGTCGGTAGCGGCGTCGGCCTCGCAGCCTTGATCAACGCGTGCACAAGCCAGCAGGCCTCGACGCCCGCCTCCGAACCGCCGGCCACGATGAGTACGACCAGTCCCTCCTCGAGCGCAACAGCGATGGCGACAACCGACGCCACACTCCTGCCCTCATCGAGTTCGGTTGCCACGCCTGCCCCCATGTTGTGCCGCGAGGCGTGGGGCGCTCGAGCCGCACGCCCGGGTGGCACGCCGCAGATACCCAACCGGATGACCATCCACCACTCCGCCGTTGTCCTCGGCGCCAACAGCAACGCCCCTGCCCGCATCCGTGCCGACCAGCGGTACCACCAGGATTCAAAAGGGTGGATCGACATCGCGTACCACATGGGCGTCGACCGGAACGGAAACATCTACGAGCTGCGCAACCCCGAGCTCGTCGGCGACACCGCAACAACCTATGACCCAACCGATTATGACCAGGAGACGGTGACCGAGGAAATGCTCAACGGAGTCGCTCGCGCCTGCGCATGGGCGGCGCAGCGCTACTCCATATCCCCCGACAGACTTGCAGGCCATCGAGACTTCGCAGCGACGTCATGCCCAGGTACAAACCTCTATGCCCACATCACGTCGGGGGACATCAAGACCCGAATCCAAAACTTGGTCGCTGCCGGCGGCGGAGGCCTGGAGCGCGTGTGTGGGCCCGACGCGACCGCGCGAGTCGCCGCGATCGAGGCGGGCACTTGACACCGAGAGAGCTGCGTGGCCTGACGTAGCGCACAGCGCCACACTCGTCGCGTGAGCAAGACGATTCCCCAGCGCGAACTCCGCAACGACAACGCCAAAGTGATGGACGCCGTCGCTGCCGGCGAGACCTGTGTCGTGACCCGCAACGGCGAGCCGGTTGCCGAGCTTCGCCCGACCCGACCCGGCCGTCGCACCTTCGTCACCAGGGACGAGGTTCTGAACTCCGCGGCCTCCGCGGTGCGCGTCGACCGTCGCCAATTCCGCGAGGATCTTGACGGCTCCATCGACCAGGCCTGGTGACATGACCGCGGGTCTTCTGGACACCTCGCTGGTGGTCGACTGGCACGACCCCGCGATTGCCACCACGCTGCCCGACGAGATCGCGATCTCCGCCATCACCGCGGCTGAGTTGGCTGCCGGCCCGCTCCTGGCGGCCACCCCGATCGAGGGCGTCAACCGCCAGAACCGGTTACAGGAGGTAGAGTCGATGCTCGAGCCGATCCCCTTCGACGCGGCGGCCGCGCGGATGCCCGATTAGTCACGGGCCGCACAGGCGCGGGGTTACGCGAAAGCTAACCTAGCGTGACGCCTTGTCCAAGGTGAACTGACACACATCGGTCAAGCCGATGCGGAAGAGGTGCGGGCAGCCAGTCAGGTACCTCATGTAGCGGTCGTAGACGTCCTGGGACTGGATGGCGATCGCTTCGTCCCTGTGGGCCTCCAGTGCCTCGGCCCACAGATCGAGGGTTCGCGCATAGTGCTGCTGCAGAGATTGGATGCGGGTGACCGTGAACCCGGCCTTGGCGGCGTGTGTCTCGACCATCGGGATCGACGGTAACCGGCCGCCGGGAAAGATCTCAGTGATCATGAACTTGCCGAACCGGGCCAGATCGAAGGTCAGCTTTATGCCTTTTTCACGGACCTGGTCGGGATGCAGACCGAGGATGGTGTGCAGCAGCATGATGCCGTCGGCGGGCAGCGCGTCGTAGGCGAATGTGAAGAAGTCGTTGTAGCGGTCAAAGCCGAAATGCTCGAACGCACCGATGGACACGATCCGATCGACGGGCTCGTCGAACTGCTCCCAGCCCTGCAGTAGCACGCGCTTCGAGCGCGGGTTCGCCGACTCGTCGAACAGCTGCTGGACGTGCGCGGCCTGATTCTTGCTCAGGGTGAGCCCGACGACGTTGACGTCGTACTTGTTCAACGCCCGGACCATGGTCGCGCCCCAGCCGCAGCCCACGTCCAACAACGTCATCCCCGGCTGCAGGCCCAGCTTGCCCAGTGCCAGGTCGATCTTGGCGGTTTGCGCCTCCTGCAGCGACATGTCGTCGCGTTCGAAGTAGGCGCAGCTGTAGGTCTGGGACGGGTCCAGCCAGAGCCGGAAGAAGTCGTCAGACAGGTCGTAGTGGGCCTGGACGTCTTCGAAGTGAGGACTGAGCTGTTTTGCCATGGCGATTTCGCCTTTCCGGTTGTCGGAGACAGGCGACAGCCTGTGTCTGTGCAGCAAAAGAAACCCACACGGCTCAGATCGAGGGGCGCCGTGTTAGCAGTGGGCATGAACAGGCTTGCGAAGTCGAGGACAACGTCGATGTTCGCGGCGTCGACATCGCCGGTGATTGTGACCACCGTGCCCCGGTGGCCACAGTGCGCACGTATACCGGCCCGGTAACTGCCGATCACCTTGCGAAACATCGAGTTTGAATTTCGGTCGTTAGCTGGGATCGCCGAAAGGGATGGAACGCTCACGCTATTGCTCTGTTCGTTAGAGCGAAATTCATTGAGCTGCAGCCACACTCGGACAAGCCAGATAGAGCACGGAAAGAAGAAGCTCACAGTTGAGTGCGGTCTACACGAACCCGGTAATAGTCTGGGCGGTGCTCAACAATCCCGTGGCGCGGACCCCCGACGGTCGGCGACACCGGCCCCAGGCCGACTAGTTTCTTAGCACTGGCATTCAAACGCGCCCCGACAGCACCTGTCAAACGCTAGGGAGAGCCGTCAGACTCTGACCACACCCACGCGACCACGGAGCTAAGGCCCCTATCGGTTGTTGCCGTTCCTGTGAATGATCACGATGGAAGGCATCGGTTGAACCGGAGGGGGGTCTGCCGTGAGCTGAGCGTTGCCCGGCGACAAGCACTGGGTGGCTGAACCGATATCGGTGCAGGTGAGCACATCGGCCGTGGCCACCGGTGCGGCCACGATCGCAACCAGGGCGGCTGCCACTGCTAGGAGGGGTGTGAGGTAATTCCGAGTGCTACGCACAGTCTGTCCCTTTGATTTATCAGCCCAGTTGGGCCTGAAGTCCTATAGCTAGTCCAACGCATAGCGTTTCTATATATTTCGCTTGCTTCGCCGACTCGTACCGGCGCATCACCGAAAGGTGCTGGTGGGAATGGCTTTTGGTGGAACTAGATTGGCTTGAGGCAGGTCCAATGTGTCGGACTCTTATATCGCCCCGGCTGCGGAATGAACCGGAACCAGCGGTCGGCCTAGCCTGGCCGTACTCCGCTGATAAGGCC
>CAVQTS010000017.1:0-26113 GCA_963716465.1 uncultured Actinomycetota bacterium | reverse complement strand
TCAGACGGTGTTTTTGGTCGTCGCTGTTCTGAATCCATCGTTTATTCATCGGTAATGGCGCGGTCGAGCAACTCGGCGACCTGTTTGTGGACGCGACCGCGAGCCATATACGTGTCTTGCGTCTCCGACACCCGGCTGTGGCCCAGGTGGTCTGCACCGATACGAGCAGACAAACCTTCGTCGTCGATCAATGTGGCCAAGGTCTTGCGGAATGAATGACTGGTCACGTCGGGCACGCCTAGCGACTCCCGCGCCTTGCGCCATCGGGCATTGAAGTTGTCGGGATCGCGCAGCGTGCCAGTTGTGGACGGGAAGATCATTGACTGTTCGCCGAGGAACGGCTTACTCCGTCGCTCGGTCAGCATCACGACTGCGAATGACGGCAGCGGCACGGTGCGCCGGCCGGCCACTGTCTTGGTCTCGTCGATGCGGAACAGCCCTTTACCCGAGGCTCGAATCAGCTTGCCTGTGACGGCCAACGTTGCGGCGTTCTCGTCAAAGTCCGACCAGCGCAGCCCGAGCAGTTCGGAGCGGCGCAGGCCCGTCGCGATAAAAAGCGTTATCGGGTCTACGAGGTCGTGCTTCTGGCAGTACTCCGAGGTGCGCAGCTTGCTCAGCAGCTCGCGCAGCTGGTCGGCGGTCAACGCCGGCGCGGGAGCGACGCACAGCAGCGCGGGACGCCCGTCGCGCTCGCGGCCAGTCCATCGGTCGGCCGAAAGCCCTGGACCCCGCGAAGGCGGCCTTGGCCCGCCGGATGCATACGGGCGGCGAGCCGGTGACGACAATCGCTACAGCTCTGGGCGTCAGCCGCGCCACCGTGTATCGCGTGCTGGCCGAGGACTGAATCCCGCGCAAACAAACGATCAGTCGCCTTCGCGGTGGGGTGTGTGTTTGCATTGTCCACGAACGCGTGGTGTCGGTGCCGCGCCGTGCGCCGCAGGGGTGCCCGAGTGGACGAAACGAACAACCTCAACACTCACCATCCCGCGCCTCAGGGTGCGCCGGCGGGTTATGCCCGGTATGTGGGTCGGGTGGGTGCGTTGGCGGTCGCGTTGGGTGTGGGCGTGGGCATCGCGGCGTTGCCGGCGGTGGCGTGGGCTAACAGCGGGCCGACGGACTCCACTACTTCATCGAATGCCGGGCCGGCCCGCCCATCCGGTCAGTCACGGGCCGCGCGCCCAGCACCGGAGTCCGGGCCGACGGCGGCCTCCTCGTCGGCGGGGGGCACCGGCCACCGCACCAGCAGCGCCACCGAGAACCGGGCGGTGGCACCCTCGGCGACCGCCCGCAGTGTGGATCCGGGCCTGGCGTCCACCCCCTCTGCAGCGACAGTGGCGGGGGTTCCGTCGCCTGTGACGCCGGCGGCGGTGTCGGTGGCGCCGGTGGTCTCTGCGGCCCGGCACCGGCCGACAGTCGCGGCGGGCCTGCCCGCGACTGCGACCGCGGCCCTGACCGGCGCGGGCGCCGCGGTGGCGGCCTGGCTGCACCCGAGTTCCTCCGATACCGCTCCGGTGGCGCCGGCGCTGGCCGCCTACGGGCTGACCGCGCTGGGCGCCGCCCGCCGCGAGACGGCCTCCTCCACCGCGACCGGGTGGCAGCCCGGCAGCATCATCGCGCTGTTCATCGGTAACGGCACCGCCACCCACCCCAATGCCGGGTTGTTGATCGGCAACGGCTTCTCCTATGACGCCACCACCTGCACCGGCACGACCGCGTGCAACGGCGGGCATGGCGGTCTGTTCGGCAATGGTGGGGCGGGCTTTAACGGCGGCAATGGTGGGGCGGCGGGCTGGTTCGGCCACGGCGGGGCCGGCGGGGCTGGACAGTCCGGTCAGGCGGGCGGCACCGGCGGGGCCGGTGGGCTGTTCGGCGGATCCGGTGGCGCCGGCGGGGCCGGCGGCACCGGTGCGCGCGGCGGAGACGGCGGTAACGCCGGGGCGCTGTCGGTGTGGGGTGAGGGCGGTGACGGCGGCCGCGGCGGTGACGGCCCCTCCGGATCCGCCGGCGGTGACGGCGGCACCGGCGGGTTGGTGACCGGCAACGGCGGCCGCGGCGGCGCGGGTGGCAGCGCCACCAGCCTCAGCGGGATTGGCGGGGCCGGGGGTGACGGCGGTAGCACGGGGGTGTTGTCGTTGGCCGGGTTCGGCGGTGACGGCGGCGCCGGCGGGAACGGGGCGGCCGGCAGCACAGGAGGCGACGGCGTCAACCCTGGCGACGACGGCCACACCGGCGCGACCGGCGGCCACGGCGGTAACGGCGGTAACGGCGGTGACGGCAGCTGGATCTTCGGCGGCGGGGGCTACGGCGGGGCCGGTGGCCACGGCGGCCAGGGCGGCGCCGGCGGTGCCGGCATCACCGGGAACAGCCCCACCGCCGCCGGAGCCGACGGCGGGGATGGCGGCTCGGGCGGGGCAGGCGGCCAAGGCGGGGCCGGCGGTAACGGCGGCCAAGGCGGCACCGGCGCCACCCTGCTGGTCATCAACCGCACCGGGCTGGTCGGGGTCGGCGGTGACGGCGGTGACGGCGGCAGCGGCGGCACTCCCGGCGATGGGGGCAACGGCGCCAACGGCGACGCCACCACCCGCGACGGCGGCAAAGGCGGGAACGGCGGAAACCCCGGCACACCCGGCCAAGGCGGGGCCGGCGGCACCGGCAGCAGCGCCGGAACCCCCGGCACGTTGGGCAGCGCGGTGAGCGGGATCGTCGGCAACGGCGGCGACGGCGGAGCCGGCTATGACAGCGCCACCGATGCGAGCCTGCCTCCCGGCACCGACGGGGGGGATGGCGGCAACGGCGGCAACGGCGGCGCACTCGGAAACGGCGGCACCGGCGGCGACGGCGGTGACGGGTCCGCCGGTGACGCGACCACCAGCGGCGGCAAGGGCGGCCAAGGCGGACAAGGCGGCGACAGTGGCACCCAGGCCGGCAACGGCGGCGCCGGCGGCAAGGGCGGCACCGGCGGCAACGGCGGCGACGGCGGCGACAAACAGGGTGGTTACGGCCACACATCCGGCACCCCTGGAACAAGCGGCGGCAACGGCGGCGCCGGCGGGGCAGGAGGGCCAGCTAACGACGGTACCGGCACCAATGGTGAGGGCGGTCAAGGCGGCGCCGGCGGAGCCGGTGGTGACGGCGGCAGCGTCGTCGGGATTGTGGACCTTGGCACCGGCGGAGGCGGAGGCGGAGGCGGGGCCGGTGGGACCGGCGGCATCGCAGGTACCGGCGCCGGGCTCCCCGGCAGCAGCGGCAGCGGCGGCAGCGGCGGCAGCGGCGGCAGCGGCGGCAGCGCCAGCGGCGCCAACAGCGCGCTGCTTGTGATCGGCAAGGGAGGCGACGGTGGCTTCGGCGGCGCCGGCGCGGCGGGATCATCGGGAGTCGGTGGCCGAGGAGGAGGCGGTGGCGGCGGCGGCGGTGGCGGAACCGCCTTCGGTACTACCTCCGATGTGGTCGCAATTGGAGGCGGCGCTGGCGGAGGTGGCGGAGCTGGCTCGGCCAGCGATACCGCCGGAAACGGCGGCGCCGGCGGGGATGCGACAAACGACTTCGCACAGTTCAACACTTCCGGTGGCCTCGGGGGCGCCGGCGGCGCCGGCCACGGCGGCGGTGGCGGCAGCGGCGCCGTCTCAGCCATCAGTCAAACGCCGGTTAATGGTGCCGCTGGCACCGACGGTACAGCAGGCGGCGCCGGCGGGCCGGGAACCCAAAACAATCAGGGCGGTGATGGCGGCACGCTGGGTGCAGGCGGCGGTGGTGGCGACGGCCCATACGGCGGATCGCAGAACGGCGGTAACGGGGCGAACTCGTGACCAGATTCGGTACCCCAAGAACAACTCTCGGTTCGGCTAGCCTTCAGCGATTCGCCCACCAATCAGACGCTTCTGCCGACCTGTTACCCCCAGGTGCGCACCAAATCCCGACTGCCGATGCCAATCGCCGACATACACCGTCCGCAGTAACCTCCCCACCACCCCACCACCCCACCACCCCACACCCGCCAACGGCTCCAACGCCTTGACCTGCACTGACCCAACGCCGCCAACACCACCCAAACGGCGCAAACGCCCAGGACATGTCGTTCGGGACGAAGCGCACACACAATGCTCCGATGTCTCCATTCCTAGGGTCCTGGCGGCATCAATCGGTCATCGTTTATTCACCGTTTATGTCTGAAAATCGGCCGTAATCATCGGCAACCGTTGGTAATCCCGTTCAGCCAGATATGGCCCTCTACCTGCACTGACGGTTAGGGACCGTAGTTGACGGAAGCCATGAGCTGACAAAGCCGGTGTCGCATGTTCGAATCATGCCGGGGGCACGTCAGACGGTGGTTTTGGTCGTCGCTGTTCTGAATCCATCGGCGAACCTCGGACGGCCCGGCTGCCGCTCTCTCCCCGATGAGTCGGCGACCGTTTGCACACTTGCCCCGTTGTGCGAATAGCTAAGACCGAGTTTCGATGCGGCTGGCAAGACCTGCCAGCGTCAGTCGCGTGAGCGACTCTGCTCGGTCCAACTTGTAGGCGGGTCCTTCGCTCAGGATGGGATAGACGACTCCGCCGACGATGGCGTCGGCGACCGCATAGGTGGTCCTGTCGTCGAAGTCGCCCTCGGCTTCGAGTCTCCTACGAACCGCAGCGTGAAGCGGTCGGCTGAACGTCGCTCGCAGTCGATCTGCTGCATCGGTATCCTCCATCGCACCGACGGTCAATACGCGCAACGACGCTGAGAAGTCCCCGGTCGTCAGCGATTTCGCCAACGCCCGTGCCCATGCGGTCAGGTCTTCGGCGATGTCACCCGAATCCGGGACGGTCAGCGAGATCGAGCCGAAGTCTTCCAGTAGGACATCGGCAAGTAGGGCGGGCCGGCTCGGCCACCAGCGGTAGATGGTCTGTTTGCCTACCCCTGCCTTGGCTGCAATGGCCTCGATGGTCAGTTTGTCGAAGCCTCGTTCGAGGGCCAGTTCGCGGGTCGCCCCGAAGATCGCTGCGCGCGATTTCTCGCTGCGCCTTCGAGGCTTCGGATCGGTGACCATGGGCGAATCCTATGGCTGGCGGACACGGGCTTTACATCGTGATGGACGCGCTCTAGTCTCTCACAAGACGAGACGGTTCGTCTCGCTAAGTGCCGCTGGAAGGGTGAGATGGTGACACCGGAGCGCGGTGCGGAGGCGCAGATCGATGCGGTCATTCATCGGTACGCGACGGCCATCGACACGAAGAACTGGTCACTGTTCGCGTCATGCTTCACCGACGACGCAGTAACCGACTACGGCGAGATCGGCCAATGGTCCAATGCCCAGGACATCACCGCATTCATGACGACGGTGCACGCGGGGATGCGCGACACAAAGCACATGCTGCATAACGTGGTCATCGCGGTCGATGCTGAGGACCGCGCAACGGCCACCACCTATGTCCACACCGTTCAGGTGCCCGAGGCCGATCCGACAGCATGGATTGATGCCGTCGGTCAGTACGACGACAAGCTTGTCCGATGCGCCGATGGGTGGCGCATCGCCGAGCGGCGTTTCACGATGACGCGCACGCTGACCAGCTACCAACTGATTAACCACTGACCTTAGGGGTCTGACGTGCGTGCTGTCGTGCTGCGGGAAGGCCGTCTCGCCGTCCGCGAAACCCCTGATCCCGTACCGGGACCCGGTCAGCTTCTGCTGCGCACCTTGTCCTGCGCCATCTGCGCTTCGGATGTGCACTTCATGGATCATGGCCCAAAGGGAGACCCGTCAGATTCGTTGTTCGGCGGGTATGACGCCAACCGTGACATCGTGATGGGTCATGAGTTCGTCGGGGAAGTTATCGGACACGGCGAGGGTGCCGACGTAGGCAAGTTTCCCATCGGGTCGCGGGTCACCAGCATCCCGTTCCTCCCCACGCCGGGTGGTGGGCACATCATCGGCCAACACCCAGATGCACCTGGCGGTTTCGGCGAACTCATGCTCGTCGGACAGGACCTCGCGCGCGTCGTACCCGACGACATCGACGACGATGCAGTTGCACTGGTAGACGCCTTCGCCGTTGGGGAGGGCTATGTGAACCTCGCGGGGATGACAGAAGCCGACGTGCCAGTCGTCGTGGGAGCGGGCGCAATCGGGCTATCCGCCGTCGCGGCCCTCCGCCGGCGCAACATCTCGCCGATCATCGTCAGTGACTACAACCCTGACCGGCGAGAACTGGGAAAGACGTTCGGTGCCGACATCGCCGTCGATCCGGCACAGCGGTCTCCCTATGACGTGTGGACAAAGAACGCATACTCGGCTCATGCCAACCCGCGTTGTGTGATCTTCGAATGTGTTGGCGCACCGGGGATTGTTGACAGAATCGTCGCAGAGTGTCCACACGGTTCACTGGTCTGCTGCGCCGGTGGACACTACACCGAAGACACGCTTAACATCGCCGCCGCAACGCGCAAGGGCATTCGTCTACAATTCGGTGGCGCGCCGGGATTTGGGGACTGGTACGGAACTCTGGACGCTGTCTGTGACCGCACTCTTGACCCGTTGCCCAGCATCGGCATGAGGATGACTCTGGACGATGTGCCCGACGGCCTGGATCTTGCCCGCAAGGCGCAGGGACCTCCACGCATCATCGTCAAACCGCGTGGCCTGTAGAGCGGCTCCGATGTCGGCCACGAAGCTCGTCATTGGTGCGAGTGGATTCCTGGGTTCACACGTCACTCGCCAACTGGTCGCGGCTGGCGAGCAGGTTCGCATCATGATCCGCCCCACCAGTTCCACAACCGCGCTCGACGACCTCGACGTCGAGGTGGTGTACGGCGACATCTTCGACGACGTTGCGCTCCGAAAGGCGATGAGTGGTTGCGACATCGTCTACTACTGCGTGGTCGATGCCCGCCCTTGGCTGCATGACCCCGCTCCTATGTACAAGACCAACGTCGAGGGGCTCCGCCACGTTCTCGACGCCGCCGTGGAGGCCGACCTGAAACGGTTCGTCTTCACCAGTTCCATCGGCACTATCGGTCGGGTCGAAAGCGGCCTCGCCAATGAGTCAACCTGACACTCCCCAGACGAGGGAGTTGCTGGTCAAGACCGCGGCCCGTCGCAGCACCGGAGAGGTGAGAAATGGACATCAAGCATAAACCGACTCTGAACAGGCGCACGATGTGATGTCGCAAGACATCGGAATAGCTCGAGGTGCCGGGCAACCGGCCCGGTCGGCGTCGCCTGCGGTGGCCGAAGCGTGGCGTTAGCGGGTGATGCCACGGATAAAGATGTCGATCACCTGGGCGGCGTACTCGGGATCGATCGCAGTGTCGAAGAAGATCGGGTCGGAAACAAGCGCGCTATTGAACATCCGAATCGCGGCCATGGGGTCGACGCCGTCGCGTAACTCGCCTCGCTCGCCAGCCCGTTGCGTAATCAGGACCACGGAATCGAAGCGGGCCTGCCAGTAGTCGGATCGAACCTCCGAGAGGTCGGCATCCTGGTCTGACGGGAGAGTCCGTCTCAACCAGGCTCGGTCTCCTCGAGATGCGGACAGCTCGGCCAGTCCCGCCGCATATTCCAAGAGGTCGCCGCGCAAGCTACCGGTATTCGGGAGGGGAAGCGCCTGGCTGGCGCGGCTGAGTTGGGCGTCCATGAGTAGCACCCTGCGGTCGTGCCATATCTGGAGGATGTCGCTCGGGTCGACACCGGCACGCGTGGCGACACCCTTGACGGTGAAGTCGTCGATGCCCCGGGCGATGAGTTCGGCTATCGCGGCCTCACGAATCGCCTCCCGCGCATTCGCTGCCTTTTCTGGCATGCCGCCTCCTCCAGAGGCTCATTTGCCTACCCATGAAGGAGGAACACTTGAGTGGAGGTCACGGCTCGGCAATAGAAGCAATATTTACACACACGTCAGCGTCGCGCGATCGATGCCGTACCGCCAGATGCCTTCGCTGCCCCAGACCCAGGTAGCTGACGGAGGTGTACTACTTCCAGCAAGTCGTGGAATGCAGCGCCCATCTGTGCGCGCAACCCGAAGCCGACGGTCGAGCCAGCGCCTCACGGCTCTCGATGCCGCACTGGCAACAGTCCCGCGACGGTAGCGAGGCGGCGGAAACCTCACATGCCAACGACAGTCGGACCGGGACCCCGACCCGCAAGGGTGGCGTTACAGCGCCGCCTCCGCCGGCACGGGCGCCGGCGTCACTGCCAGAAGCGGCGCACCGACTGCGATCTCACCGTCCGCCGCCGGCTCGACGGCACCGAACTTCTTGCCGTTGAGCACGATGATCGGAGTGATCAGCGGATAGCCGGCGGCTTCGATGACCTTGCGGTCGAACGTCACCAGAGGCGTTCCGGCACTGACCTTCTGGCCCTTGGTGACCTTGACGTCGAATCCCTCACCCTTGAGTGCCACGGTGTCGATCCCGATGTGGATGAGGACCTCGATCCCCCCGTCGAGCACGAGACCGAAGGCGTGCCCCGATGGCTGGACCGCGACGACGACGCCGGATCCGGGCGAGTACGCGGTGTCGCCGGATGGCAGCACCGCGACGCCCGGGCCCATCGTGCCCTTGCTGAACACCGGGTCGGGCACGTCGGCCAGCGGCACGACCGTGCCGGCGAGTGGCGACAGGATCTCGGTGACCACACCGGCCTGGTCCGCGGCCTTGGTGTTCGCGGCCGCGACCAGTGTGTCGGGGCTGGCCTCCGACATCCGGCCCTCCAGATCGGCGACCGAGACACCGGCGGCCACCGCCGCGGCGGCCTGTTCCGGCGACTTATAGCCGGAGAAGATGACCAGGACCATCGCGGTGAAAAAGGCTGCGAGAACCGCCACTGCGTACAGGCCCATGCTGGAGAACGCGGGGATGGTCAGCAGCGAGGTGAACACGAATGCCTTGGTGGTCACGCCGCCGCCGATGCCGATGATGAGGCCGCCGACGAGGCAGCCCACCAGCATTCGTGGATAGATGCGTTTGAATCGGAGATGGATGCCGTACAGCGAGGGTTCGGAGATGCCACCGAGCAGGCCTGCCGCCAGTGCTCCGATCGCGGTCTGACGCATCTGCGCGTCGCGCTCGCGCCAGGCCAGGAAGAGCACGCCGGCGGTGGCGCCGAAGCAGGCGAAGTTCCAGGCGCCCATCGGACCCTGGATGAAGTCGTAGCCCAGAGTCTGAATGTTGATGAGCATGATCGCGTTGATCGGCCAGTGCAGTCCGAGCGGCACCATGAACGGATAGGCCAGTGGGATGACGACGGCGAAAATCAGCGGCGAGAAGTCGTTCACCGATTTCAGGAAACTACCGAGACCGGCGCCGGCGTAGACGCCGATCGGGCCGATCAGGAAGGCCGTCAGCGGGATCATGATCAGCATCGACAGGAACGGCACGAAGATCAGCTGGACGTTGGCCGGGATGATCCGCTTGAGGAACTTGTAGAGCGGACCGAGGACGGCGGCCATCAGCAACGGCGGGAATACCTGCGAGCTGTAGTTGTGGATGGTCAGCGGCAGCCCGAAGATGTTGACGATGTCCACCTCGGAGCCGAATACGTTCTGCGGGTGGCTGAACTCCTTGAGCCCGGCGAACCCGGGCAGCATGACGACGGCCATGATCGCGAACCCCACCCACGGGTCGGCTTCGAGTTTCTTGGCGGCGTTGTAGGCCACCATCAGCGGCAGGAACACGAACACGCTCTGCCAGCACAGGTTCACGAACTGCCACGACGGCGGCAGTGTGACGTTCGGGTCCGCCCA
This sequence comes from uncultured Actinomycetota bacterium, assembly GCA_963716465.1. Lineage (GTDB taxonomy): Bacteria > Actinomycetota > Actinomycetes > Mycobacteriales > Mycobacteriaceae > Mycobacterium. The sequence goes on along the minus strand of CAVQTS010000017.1, from coordinate 16,394 downwards.
GTTCGGGATGACCTTCAGCGTGCTCATCAACGCCATGAAAGTGATGAACAGCGACGCACCCAGCAGAGCACCCAGGATCGGCCGGAACGAGTCGGACAGGAACTCGAAGAACGAGTCCAGCCAGGTGAACCTGCCGCGCGGGCCCTGGGCCCGGGCGGCGGCCTTGATCGCGTCGGGGTCCGCCGCGGCGGCCCCGCTCATGCCCGGCAGCGCCATGATGTCGTTGTAGACGCTCTGCACCGCGCCGCCGATGACGACCTGGTAGCGGTCACCGGCCTGCGGGACCGCCCCCAGCACTCCCGGCACGGCCTCGATGGCGGACTGGGTGACGTTCGAGGCGTCCCGCAACTGGAACCGTAGCCGGGTCGCGCAATGTGACAGGCCCGCGATGTTCGCGGCACCTCCGACGCTCTTGACGATCTCGGCAGCGGTTTGCGACGACATCAGGCCCCAACCTTTCCGGACACTTCCGACCGTGGCCACGGTCGAGTGATGGTATCGACGCAACGGCGCGTCGGGACCGGATTTCGCCGTCGCACCAATTGGTCAGGTGAGGTCCCGCGATACCGCTCACTCCAGCGACAGGTCGAGTGCGTCGGCGCGCTCCTCGGCGTCGGCGACCGCTTCCTTCATCTGCCTCTCGACGATTTCCATCGCCAGGCGGGCGTAGACCATCTGACTGGTGGTCGCCATCTGTCCCCTGCCGTTGGAGGTGAAGGTGAGGATCCAACTCAGCAGCGTGCTGATCCGGTTCTTGAAGCCGACCAGATAGACCAGGTGCAGGAACAGCCACGCCAGCCAGGCGAAGAACCCACTGAACTCGAGTTTGCCGATCTTGGCCACGGCGTGATGCCGGGAGATCGTCGCCATGCTGCCCTTGTCCCAGTACTTGAACGGCACCCGCGCCGCGGGGTCGTCGGTTCCCTTGACCATCCGTTTGATCGTCTTGGCCGCGTACTGCGCCTCCTGGATGGCGCCCTGCGCCACGCCGGGCACGTCGGGCACCGCCGCCATGTCTCCGACGACGAAGACGTCAGGGTGCCCTTTGACGGTCAGGTCGGGCTCGACCACCACCCGACCGCACCGGTCGACCTCGGTTCCCTCGCACTGTTTGGCGACCATCTCGCCCAGTGAGCTGGCCTGGACTCCGGCCGACCACACCTTGCACGCGCAGTAGATGCGGCGCTCCTCGCCGCTCTCCTTGTCCTTGACCCTGATGCCCATATAGTCGACGTCGGTCACCACCGAGTTGGGATGCACCTCCACGCCCATCTTCTCCAGTTGGCGCTGGGCTTTGTGGCCGAGATTCTCCCCCATCGGCGACAGCACGAATGGCGAGCCGTCGAACAACATCACCCGGCACTCGGCCGGGTCGATGGTGCGAAACGCGCCGGGCAGGGTGCGTCGGGCCAGCTCGGCGATCTGGCCGGCCAACTCCACGCCGGTGGGACCGCCGCCGACGACCACGAACGTCAGCCGCCGAGCCCGTTCGTCGGGGTCGGTGGTGACCTCGGCCGCCTCGAACGCACCGAGGATTCGGCCGCGCAGTTCCAGGGCGTCGTCGATGGTCTTCATGCCGGGAGCGAAGGTGGCGAAGTGGTCGTTCCCGAAGTAGTTCTGCTCCGCGCCGGCGGCCACGATCAGGCTGTCGAACGGAACCACCGTCTCCATCGACATCAGTTTGAAAGTGACGGTCTTGGCCCGCAGATCGATGTCCTCCACGTCGCCCAAGAAGACCTGACAGTTCTTCTGGCCCTTGAGAATCAGCCGGGTGGTGGGCGCGATGTCGCCGGCCGACAGGATGCCGGTGGCCAATTGGTAGAGCAATGGCTGAAAGAGATGGCTGGTGGTCCTGGCGATCAACGTCACGTCCACGTCGGCTCGCTTGAGTGCTTTGGCCGCGTTCAGCCCGCCAAAGCCTGAGCCGATGATGACAACGCGGTGTCGCCGGGTCGGCGAAGTCGGACTGACCATGGTGTTGTTCCTTCGCGCTTGCACCGCTGCGTGCGGTGCGACCAAGACTAGATGCCTGCTCCGACCGCCATGACTACATCAGCCCGTTCTCCCGGACTGGGCCAGCGGCTACTTGTCTCGCGTCTCGATGACCCGCTGGGCGATGTCGATCAGCCGGGTGTTGGTGGACTGGGACAACTCGCGCAGCATGTCGAAGGCGCGGACCGCGTCGACGTTGAAGCGCTCCATGATCACGCCCTTGGCCTGGCCGATGGTGTCACGGGTGTTCAGCGCCGCTTCCAGTTGCTCGCCGTGGCGGCTTGCGATGATCGCCGACGCCGCGTGGGCCGCGAGCACGGCACCGATGGCCTCGGACTCGCCGTTGAAGGCGTGCGGCCGCAGACTGAACAGGTTCAGCGCCCCTGCGGTGGACGCACTGGTGTAGAGCTTGAACGACAGCCCGCTGCCGACCCCGAGGTCGACCATCGCGGCACTGTACTTCGGCCAGCGCTGCTCCTGGGAGAAGTCGTCGGTGCGCACGATCAGCTCGTCGACTGCCGCACTGATGCACGGCCCTTCGCCATACTGCTCCTGCAGCGCATCGAGCTTGTAGATGAGATCTGACGTGCCGACGAGCGAGGAGAACTTCCCGCCCTTGCCGATCAGCAGCACACCGCAGGTGTCGGTGGCCGGAATCATCTCGACGACGGCGGCGGTCACCCCCGCAAGCACGTCGTCGACGTTGCGGGGAAGGGCCGTGTCCCTGGCCAACTCGGCCATTCGCACCGCCAACTCGTGGTTGGTCGACATCGGACAAGGGTTCCCATTCTGCGCGGAATTTACGTCGCGCCCGCGATCAGGTCACGTTTGTGGACCCAAAGGTGGGGCAATGCTCGCGGCAAGCGAGCGCAGTCGTCGACAACTACGCCCGCGAGGTCCTGTCGGTTCAGACCACGAGCCGGCGGGGCCGCCTCCTGTGACCGACTTGCCAATCCGGACCCCCTACTCTCTTAGCTGTAGTAGCTTCGGGCTTGTGGCAGGCAATGTCTGGATTCTCGGTGGGTACCAGAGCGACTTCGCGCGCAACCTGACCCGGGAGGGCCGCGACTTCGCCGACTTGACCCGCGAGGTCGTCGATCTCACGCTGGCCGAGTCGATGATCGACGCGTCCGACATCGACGTGGTGCACGTGGCCAATGCGTTCGGCGAGATGTTCGCCCGCCAGGGTCACCTCGGCGCCATGCCGGCCACGGTCCACGACGGACTCTGGGACACACCGGCCACCCGGCACGAGGCCGCCTGCGCATCGGGCAGTGTCGCGATCCTCGCGGCGATGGCCGACCTGCGGGCGGGTAACTACAGCACGGCACTGGTGGTCGGACTGGAACTGGAGAAGACGGTGCCCGGCGATACCGCCGCCCAGCATCTGGGCGCGGCGGCGTGGACGGGCCACGAGGGCGCCGACGCGAAGTTCATGTGGCCGTCGATGTTCTCCGACGTCGCCGACGAGTACGACCGCCGGTACGGCATCGACGAGGCGCACCTGCACGCGATCGCCGCGCTGAACTTCGCCAACGCCCGTCGCAACCCCAACGCGCAGACCCGCGACTGGGAGGTACCCGACCTCGCCGCGCACGGCAGCGACGACCAGGCGAACCCGCCCGTGGAGGGCCGGATCCGCCGTTATGACTGCAGCCAGATGACCGACGGCGGATCGGGCGTGGTCCTGGTCAACGACGAGTTCCTGCGCGAGCACCCCGGCGTGCGCCCGATCGGCGTGATCGAGGGGTGGGGACATCACACCGTCGGTCTGGGACTGCGCCAGAAACTGGACCGCGACGCCGGCAATCCGTACGTCATGCCACACCTGCGTGCCACCGTGCACGACGCGTTGGGCCGCGCGCAGGTCAGCCTCGACGACATCGACGGCTTCGAGGTGCACGACTGCTTCACGCCCAGCGAATACCTCGCCATCGACCACATCGGCCTGACCGGACCGGGCGAGTCCTGGAAGGCCATCGAGAACGGCGAGATCGAGATCGGCGGACGGCTGCCGATCAACCCCGGCGGCGGTCTGATCGGCGGCGGCCACCCGGTCGGGGCCACCGGCATCCGGATGGTGCTCGACGCGGCCAAACAGGTCAGCGGGCTGGCCGGCGACTATCAGGTCGACGGTGCGCGCCGGTTCGGCACGCTCAACCTCGGCGGCAGCACCGCAACCACCGTCAGCTTCGTGATCGGATCGGGAGAGACCACAGCGTGATCGGACCTAGAAATGGACATTGAGATCGTCGGCAAGTTCCTGTCCACACTGCCCGAGGACGACGACCATCCCTACCGCACCGGGCCGTGGCGCCCGCAGACCACCGAGTGGCGCGCCGACGATCTGGCCGTCGTCGAGGGTGAACTCCCCACCGACCTGGACGGCGTCTACCTGCGCAACACCGAGAACCCGCTGCACCCTGCACTGAAGTCCTACCACCCGTTCGACGGTGACGGCATGCTGCACATCGTTGGCTTCCGCGATGGAAAAGCGTTCTACCGCAACCGTTTCGTGCGCACGGACGGCTTCGAGGCCGAGAACGCAGCGGGTGGCCCGCTGTGGCCCGGCCTGGCCGAGCCGCTGTCGCTGGCCAAAGTCGATCACGGCTGGGGTGCGCGCACACTGCTCAAGGACGCCTCGAGCACCGACGTGGTGGTGCACCGCGGCACCGCCTTGACGAGTTTCTACCAGTGCGGCGATCTGTACCAGGTCGACCCCTACACCGGAAACACGTTGGGCAAGGAGGACTTCAACGGCGGTTTTCCGTCCGACTGGGGCGTCTCGGCACACCCCAAGGTCGACGAGCGCACCGACGAGATGCTGTTCTTCAACTACTCGAAGAAGGCGCCCTATATGCACTACGGGGTGGTGGACGGCAACAACGAGCTGGTGCACTACACCGACATCCCGCTGCCGGGCCCGCGGCTGCCCCACGACATGGCCTTCACCCGGAACTACGTCATTCTCAACGACTTTCCGCTGTTCTGGGATCCAGAGCTACTCGAACGCGACCTGCATGTCGCCCGCTTCCATCGCGACATGCCGTCGCGGTTCGCGGTGCTGCCCCGGCGCGGGGGTGGCCCGATCCAGTGGTTCGAGGCCGAGCCCACCTACGTGCTGCATTTCGTCAACGCCTACGAGGACGGGGACGAGATCGTCCTGGACGGATTCTTCCAGGGCGACCCGGAACCGTCCGACAACGGGACAGGCACCAAGTGGCAGCGGGCGTTCCGCTTCCTGGCCCTCGACCGGATGCAGGCCCGCCTGCACCGCTGGCGGCTCAACCTCGTCACCGGCGGACTGTCCGAGGAACCGTTGTCGGACACCATCACCGAGTTCGGGATGATCAACGCCGGCCACGGCGGCGAACCGTACCGCTACACCTATGCCGCCACCGGGAAGCCGGGCTGGTTTTTGTTCGACGGACTGGTCCGCCACGATGTCGTCGCCGGCACCGAGCAACGGATCTCGTTCGGCGACGGGGTGTACGGCAGCGAGACGGCGATGGCACCGCGGGTGGGCAGCCGTGCCGAGGATGACGGCTACCTGGTCACCATCACCACCGACATGAACGCCGACACCTCCTATTGCCTGGTGTTCGACGCCGCCCGCCTCGAGGACGGTCCGGTGTGCAAACTACAACTCCCCGAACGTGTTTCGAGCGGCACCCATTCGACCTGGGTGGCCGGTGACGCGCTGCGCCGCTGGCGCACCGCGGAGTCGGCCGCAGAGGCGATCGGGCTGTAGGTGTCCAACGTTCTCGACGCCGAGATCCCCACCGTCCTGGCGCCCAACAGCACCAACGCCATCGGCCGGATGCTCGGACTGCTCGGCGACGAGTGGAACCTGCTGATCATCCAGCAGGCGCTGCTGGGCGCCAACCGCTACAGCCAGTTCATGGCCAGGCTGTCGATCTCCAATTCCGTTCTGACCAACCGTCTTGCGCTGTTGGTCCGGGAAGGTCTGCTGGCCCGCCGCGAACATGCGTCCACTCGGGCCCGCACCGAATACCTGATCACTCCGCGTAGCCGCTCGCTGTGGCCGGCCCTGCTCTCGATCTGGGAGTGGGAACGCAACTGGGTCGCCGAACACCGCGAGGCACTCCCGTCGATGCAGCACCAGGCCTGCGGTCAGCCGTTCGCGCCGGAGTTGCGGTGCAACAGTTGTCGCGCAGCCGTCAGCATCGACAACGTGACGCTGAGCCTCGGACCGAGCGGCACCTGGGAGCGCTCGGCACCGGCCGCGGCGACCCGACGCCGGTCGGAGTCCGACGCCGGCGGTCGGCAGGCCGGTATGTTCCCCGAGACGATGAGCGTATTCGGAAACCGTTGGGCCGCAGCACTTCTGCTCGCGGCTTTCGTAGGCACCACCCGCTTCACCGACTTCCAGGGTCAGCTCGGCGCCCCGCCCAGCCTGCTCGCCGAGCGATTGCAGACCTTCTGCAGTATCGGCGTGTTCGCCACCTCACCGGCCGACCGCACCGGACCGGAGCGCGCCGCCTATCTGCTGACCGACAAGGGTCGCGCGTTCTTCCCGGTCCTGGTCGCCGCGATGCAGTGGGCGCAGTGGTGGTTCCACGCGCCGGAAGGCCCGGCCATCGTGTTGACGCACCACGACTGCGGGGCACAGTTCACCGGCGAGCTGACGTGCGATCAGTGCGCCGAGCGGCTGACCGGCGCCCAGGTCGCTGCCGTCACTTAGGCGGAATCATCTGGAACCCCTTGATGATCGTCGCCGAGTCGGCGGCGAAGGTGGGGTTGTCCTTGATGGTCTGCACGGTGACGGTGGCGACGTAGTTGACGTCACCGGCCTGATAGACCACCGCCACCGAGCTGGCCTTGCGAGCCGGGATCTTGCCCATTCCCGGCGCGGTGTAGGCGACGGTCTGCGCCGGCGAACCACACACTTCACCCGGGGTGGAGCTGAGGTCCTTGACCTTCAGCTTCGACTGCAGCTGCTTGTTCTGAGCATCGAGGATCTGCTGTGGCTTGCCGACGTCGGCGCCGACCCGCTGCAGGGTGACGACGGCGTTGGGAGTGAAGCCGTCGGCCGCGAGCCCGGGATTCTTCAGTGCGAAGCGGATGGTCTCGGAGTCCAGCTTCTCGGTCCGCTCCCAGCCCTGCGGCTGCGGGATCCGCAGCCGCGGCTCCTGATCGGTCCTGGTCGGGATGTCCGTCATCGGCGCCGACACCAGCTCACACTTGTCCGCGGCGGGCTTGCCGCTCGAACAGCCCGTGGTGCCCAACGCAGCCACGGCCGCCATCGCGATCGCGACCGCTCCCAATACCTTGCGCACTCTTGTCCCTTCGAAGCCCGTGACAGCCTACCTGTGGCCGCGTCAATACCCGCCAAAAAGTGTTAGCACTCCCCGGTGTCGAGTGCTAATCTTGGCACTGCACAGTGGCTGCTCGCCAGGGTGGCGGGCATCCGTCGAAACGATGCAGGAGGTGAACTACTGTGCTGCGCTTCGATCCGTTCAGTGACCTTGACGCCGTGACCCGGGGCCTGCTGAGCAGCCAGGCCGGAAGCGACCGCAGTCCCCGATTCATGCCCATGGACCTCTACAAGGTCGATGACCACTACGTGCTGACAGCCGACCTGCCCGGTGTCGATCCCGGCTCGGTGGACGTCAGCGTGGACAACGGCACCCTGACCCTCACGGCCCACCGTTCGGCCCGCTCGGCGGACTCGGTGCAGTGGCTGACCAGCGAGAGATTCTTCGGCACCTATCGCCGCCAGCTCTCCCTCGGCGAGGGAATCGACACCAGCAGGATCACCGCCACCTACGAAAACGGTGTTCTGACCGTCACCATCCCGCTGGCCGAACGCGCGAAGCCGCGACGTATCGAGGTCTCCCACGCCGCGGGCAGCAAGCCGATTCAGCCGACCACCATCGAGACGTCCTGAGGACAGCGAGCTTCCGGCTCAGCCGCCGCGGCGGCTGAGCCGGAACTTCAGGTTGGTGCGCACCGCCGGCCACTCGATGTCGAGGATCGAGTAGACGACGGTGTCCCGGCGGGATCCGTCGGGCAGCAACTGGTGGCTGCGCAGGATGCCGTCGAGTTTCGCGCCGAGGCGCTCGATGGCCGCCCGGCTGGCCTGGTTGAAGAAGTGCGTGCGGAATTCGACCGCCACACAGCCGAGGTCGTCGAACGCGTGCGAGAGCAAGACCAGCTTGGCCTCGGTGTTGACGCCGGTGCGCCGCGCGGAGGCCGCATACCAGGTGTGGCCGATCTCCAGTCGCCGGTTGGCGGCGTCGACGTGGAAGATGCTCGACGAGCCGACCACCACCCCGTCGGTGCGCCGCCGGATCACGTAGGTCACGCCCTCGTCGGCGTCCTGCATGTCGGTCATCCGGCTCACCCACGCCGCCGCGGTGTCCGGCGACGGGGCGTTGGTGAACCACAGAGCGCCGACATCGCCGTCGGCGGCGGCCGCGGCAATCTCGGGAATGTGGTTGGCGCCCAAGGGTTCCAGCGAGACCCAATGCGCGCCGTCCAGGGTGACCGGCTGCACGAACCGGCTCATCGGCCCGGCCCGCCGAGCAGGGCGGCCACCACCGCCCACACCGAACAGATCACCGCCGCCAGCGCGCATGCCGCGCCGACGTAGAAGCCGTAGCCGGCGGACACCGGCGGGCTGACGTTGAGGTGGTAGTACCACCACGTCAGCAGGCCGATCAGGGCCGAGATCACCAGTGCCGCCGTGGCGGTCAGCCGCGGGGACAGGTTGCGGGCGGCCATCGCGCCGGTCACGATCAGCGCCGAGGACAGCAGGACGATCAGCTGGCCGGCGCCGAACCGCGGCGGCAGCACGAGGCTGCCGAGGGTGCCCCCGATCGCGCTGGCGCGCCCACCGCCCTGCGCCGACGTGGTCAGCCAGGGCAGCCATGCGCTGCCGGACAGCACCGCCGCGAACAACGCGACGAACCAACCCGGTCGCAGGCGTGCCATGGTCCGACCCTAACCCGCCTCGACCAAGACGCCCGGCAGCCGCATCGAGAGCGTCCGGTCCCTAGGCTGGTCGCAACTTCGACCGAGGACGGAACATGACCGAACTCCCCGATTGGGTTCGACAGCTCGACATGGCGCCCCACCCCGAGGGCGGCTACTTCCGGGAGACCTGGCGCAGCGATCTGACGATCGGCGAGTCGGTGCTGCCGCCGGACTACAACGGCCCGCGCAGCGCCGGCACGGCTATCCTGTTCGTCCTCATGCCGGGGCAGGAGTCGGCGTGGCACACCGTGCGCAGCGCCGAGTTGTGGTTCCACCACCGCGGCAGTCCGCTGCTGCTGGAAATCGGGCGCGAAAGGGAAAGCGCGACAACGCATGTCCTGGGTCCGGACATCACCGGCGGGCAGCATCCACAGGTGCTCGTGCCGCCGGGCTACTGGCAGCGCGCCCGGCCCCGCGACGCCGAGGCCGCTCTGGTCAGCTGTGTGGTGGTCCCCGGCTTCGACTTCGCCGACTTCGCCCTGGGCCCGCCTACCGACTGACGGCGTCCAGCATCTCGACCTTGACGGTACGGCCGCCGAGAATCGGCCATCCCCGTCTTCACCCGTCATCGCGACGGATTCCGAAGTAGCGTTTCCCCATGCACGGCCACATCATCGTCTGCGGGGACGATGCGCTCGCGATGCGGATCATCGACGAGCTGAGCAACAACGAGATCAGCGTCGTGACGCTGCAGTCCCCGGACGGCCTGGCCGCGGCCGGGATCGAGATGGCCGACGCGATCGTCTGCGTCGCTGACGACGACGCGGTGAACCTGGAGATGGCGCTGCTCGCCCGGCAGGCCAATCCCCGCGTCCGGGTGGTGGCGCGACTGGCCAACACGGTGCTGCGGGAGGCGGTGGGCGCCGGCAACGGGCCCGGCGCAATCCTGGACGTCGCCGACCTGGCCGCCCCGTCGGTGGTGGAGGCCCTGCTGGAGCTCACCACCCACACCATCACGGTGGCCGGCATCGACTTCGTGGTCTCCGGGGCTACCGCGACCGAGGAGGGAACGCTGCGGCAGATGTACGGCGACCTCGCGCCGGTTGCCATCATCCGCAACGAGGCCTCGGACCACGCGGGCGAGGTGATCGCCTGCCCGGGCCGCGACGTCGCCGTTCATCCGGGCGACTGGACGGCGATGATCGGTACGGCCGAGGAGCTGACCGAACGCGGCATCAAGATCGCCAAGCCCATTCCGGTGGCCCCGCGGGAGCGCCCGCTGTTCGCCCGCGTCGCCGACACCGTGCGGGCGCTCCGCGACGACCTCAACCCGATGTTCTACCGCGCGCTCGCCGTCGGAGCGCTGTTGTTGCTGGGCTCGACCATCACCCTCCGGCTGGCCTACAGGCATCCCGGCATGGGCTGGATGGATGCGCTGTATTTCTCCACCGAGACCATCGCCACCGTCGGCTACGGCGACTTCAACTTCCTCAACCAGCCGCTGTGGCTGCGGTTGTGGGGCGTGTGCATGATGTTCGCGGGGGTGGCCACCACTGCGATCGTGGTGGCGTTCGTCGCCGACGTGCTGCTGTCCCGGCGCATCACCTTGGCCGCCAACCGGCAGAAGATCCGCCACCTGCGCCGCCACGTCGTGGTGGTCGGTCTCGGTTCCTTCGGAATCCGGGTCGCGAGCATGATCAAGGCGGCCGGGCACGACGTCGCGGTGATCGAACGCAACGAGGACAACCGCTACCTGCCCGGGGCGACCGAGCTGGATCTGCCGGTGATCTTCGGCGACGCCACCTTGCGCCAGACGCTGGAGGCGGCCCGGCTCGAGCAGGCCAGGGCGGTCGCGGTGCTCACGCAGGACGACATGGTCAACATCGAGACCGGCATCGTGATCCGCGAGATGATCGGGAACCCGCGCGTCATACCGGAGCTGCACCGGCCCCACGTACCGATCGTGCTGCGCATCTACGACCAGCAGCTCGGCCATGCGGTCGGCCACCGATTCGGCTTCGAGTTCGTGCGCTCCACCGTCGATCTCGCCACACCGTGGTTCATCGGCGCGGCCATGGGCCTCGAGGTGCTGGGCACCTTCTCGGTCGGCCAGCGGTCGTTCATGGTGGGTGGCGTGAAGGTACGCCAGGGCAGCGAGCTCGACGGGATGCGGATGTTCGAGCTGTCCACCCATACCCGGGTGATCGCCATCGAGCGGGAAGGGTCGCCGGTGCGGCTGCACCCCCGCCGCGAAACCCAGCTGGCCGCCGGCGACACCGCCTACCTGGTCGGGCCCTACCGGGAGCTGATCGAGACCCTCCGCAAGGGCCAGCGCGCCTCGCAGCCCGGCAAGGTCAGGCGGCGGGCAACGAGGACAGGTTGAACAACGCCGACAGTAACGTGACGGCGGCCGGCGGCCCGATTTTCCGCCGTAGCGTTAGTGTCGGCGGAGCGCGCCTCGCAGCCCGACTGGTTCGACCGGCGCCGCGGGCGAAACTCATCGCGCCAGGCCGAGCACCCGCAACGCGTTCTGTTTGAGGATCAACGGCAGCACCTCGGCGTCCACGCCGAGGGTGTCGAAGTCGCGCCGCCAGCGCTCCAGCGAGATGTAGGGGTGATCGGTGCCGAACAGCGCCTTGGTGCGCAGTTGTCTGCCGATGGCGCTGATCAGTTGGGGCGGAAAGTATTTCGGTGACCACCCGGAGAGGTCGACGAACACGTTGGCCTTGTGCGAGGCGATGGCGATCTGCGCATCCACCCACGGCACCGCCGGGTGGGCCATCACCACGGTCAGGTCCGGAAAGTCCGCGGCGACGTCATCGAGCAGCATCGGGTCCGAATAGCGCAGTTTGATCCGGTGCCCGCCGGGCAGCCCGGAGCCCAGGCCGGTCTGGCCGGTGTGGAACAGCGCGGGCACGCCGGCCGCGGCGATCGCCTCGTAGATCGGGTAGAACGCGCGGTCGTTGGGTTCGAAGCCCTGCAGGCTCGGGTGGAACTTGAATCCCCGGACGCCGAGGGCGATCAGCTCATGCGCCCTCGGTACGGCGTTGGAGTCCCACGGGTCGACGGTGCCGAACGGGATCAGGACGTCGTTGTTGCGGGCCGCCCCGTCGATCAGGTCCTCGACCGAGTTGGGCCGGTGTCCCGACGCGGTGTGGGCGTCGACGGTGAACACCACCGCCGCGGTGTTGTGCCTGCGGTAGTGCGCGGCAAGGTCGTCGACACGGGAGAAGTAGTCGTCGCCCAGCTTGAAGTAGCTCCCGGTGGCCTTCGCCAGCTCCGCGTCGTACGCGCACCGGCCGCCGGCGTCGATCTCGACGTGGGTGTGGAAGTCGACGGCGTCCAGCGCCTCGAGGTCGATCCCGTACTCATAGGTCGCGGTCACCGACGCAGTCTAGAAAGAGTGAGCCGGCGGACGGGGGAGAACTCCGTCCGCCGGCTCTTTAGGCGCGCGCCGTGGGGTGCTAGTACCGACGCGCGACAATCATGGGGATGCTGACGGTGTGGGCCAGCGCGGTGCTGACGGAGCCTAGCAACATGCCGGCGAATCCGCCGCGACCGTGGCTGCCCACGACCAACAGCTGCGCACTCTGAGCCTGTTCGGCCAGATAACGCGCGGGCTGATCGCGCACCACCACGCGATGCACAGTCACGTCGGGATAGTCCTCGGACATCCCGGCCAACCGCTCAGCCAAAACTTCTTCCTCCCCCACCGCGACAGCCGACCAGTCCACCCCGGGGACCGCGAACAGGCTGTCATCGCTCCATGCGTGTACGGCGACGAGATCGACCCCGCGACGGGAAGCTTGCGCGAACGCTACCGCGGTCGCCTCGATCGATGCCGGGGAACCGTCAACTCCGACGACGACCGGCAGGTGCGACGGCGGGGTCGGGCCGTCGTGGATCACCGCAACCGGGCAGTGCGCGTGGTGCAGCAGGCCGGTGCTGATGGATCCGAGCAGGCCACGGCGGAACGCGCCCATGCCGCGGCTGCCGACGACGATCAGGTCGGCGCCCTTGGACAGGTCGATCAGCGTGGGAACCGGAGCGGCGTGGTAGATGTCGGTGTCGGCGATGCGCACCGGCGTGCCGGTTTCGGCGCTGACCTGGGCGACCAGCTCGGTCGCCTCGCGCAGGACCTGACCGGCCTGGGTGTCCTGCCATTCCTCGAACTCGGCGGGTACCGGAACCAACACGTCGGTGACCGACGGCGCCGCGGCGACGTGCACCAGGCGCAGCGCCACGTTGTGCATGCCGGCCTCGTGGGCAGCCCAGCGGATCGCGGCGTTCGACGACGCCGATCCGTCGATGCCGACGACGATCTCGCCGGTCGGGGTTGGCCTGTGCACCACGGTATCGACAATTCCCGCCCGAAGGTCCTGCCGCCAGCGTTGTAAGACCTTTCCGGGCAAGGCGTTGGTCAGGTCTTTTCGGGACCGAAGTCCCTACCAGGCAGTGACGATTTCACGTTTCACTGCGGTGTGATCAAGGTGTTCCTGGTCGATGACCACGAGGTGGTTCGTCGCGGCCTGGCCGAACTCCTTGGCAGCGATCCCGAACTCAGCGTCGTCGGTGAGGCAGGCACGGTTGCCGAAAGCCTCTCCCGGATACCGGCCACCCGCCCCGACGTCGCCGTGCTCGACATCCGGCTGCCCGACGGCAGCGGCATCGACCTGTGCCGGGAACTGCTCGCCACCCACGACGACTTGAGCTGCCTGATCCTGACCTCGTTCACCGACGAGCAGTCGATGCTCGACGCGATCCTGGCCGGCGCCAGCGGATACGTCGTCAAGGACATCCGGGGCATGGAGCTTGCCCAGGCCATCAAAGAGGTGGGATCGGGAAAGTCGTTGCTGGACAACCGCGCCGCGGCGGTGCTGATGTCGCGGCTGCGCAGGGACACCCAGCAGGACGAGCGGCTGCGCGACCTGTCGTCGACCGAACGCAACCTGCTCCAGCTGTTGGGCGAAGGTCTGACCAACCGGGAGATCGGGCAACGCATGTTCCTGGCGGAGAAGACAGTGAAGAACTACGTATCGCGGTTACTGACGAAGTTGGGGCTCAGCGGCCGCACCCAGGCCGCCCTGTTCGCCGCAGAGACGTTGCGCCGCAGCGATGTTTGATCTCGACGTCCGCGATGGGCTCATCGACGCGATGCTCGCGGTCTCCTCGGGCCTGGAGCTGGAGCGCAAGCTGCACACCATCGTCCACACCGCCATGAACCTGGTGAGCGCCCGCTACGGGGCACTCGGGGTGATCGGAACCGATCCGCAACCGACTCTGGAGCGGTTCATCTTCGATGGAATCGACCAGGCCACGGCGGAGCAGATCGGGCCGCTTCCCACCGGCCACGGGATGCTCGGTGTTCTGTTCAACACCCCCAAAGTCATTCGTGTCGACGATCTTTCGCAGCATCCAGCGTCGATCGGTGTCCCCGCAAACCATCCCCCGATGCGGACTTTCCTCGGGGTGCCGATCCGGATCCGCGATCAGGTGTTCGGCAACCTGTACCTGACCGAGAAGGCCGACGGCGCCACCTTCACCGAGGCCGACGAGGTACTGGTGCTCGCACTGGCCGGGGCCGCGGGGATCGCGATCGACAACGCCCGGCTGTACCAGGCCGCGAACACCCAGCAGCTGTGGATCGAGGCCACCCGGGACATCAGCACCGACCTGCTGGCCGGTGACGACCCCAGCGTGGTGCACCGCGAGATTGCCGCCAAGGCGGTGGCGTTGACCGGCAGCGAGTTCAGCTTCTGCGTGACGCCCGACGAGTCCGGCGAACTGGTGGTCACCGACTCGACGCGTGAGGACCTGCTCGGCCGCCGCCTGTCCAAGACCGGGACGACGGTGGGCCTGGCGTTCTCCGACTGTATTCCGATGCGGGTCAACGACTTCCGCGACCTCGGCGAGGTCGGGACCACGGCGCTGGTGGCTCCGGTGGGCGAACCCAACGCCGCTGCGGGGGTTTTGGTGTGCGTGGCCCCGGCCAGCCGGCGCTTCACCGAGAACGAGCTGGACATGGCGGCGGCCTACGCCGCCCAGGCCGGGCTGGCGCTTCACCTGGCCACCGCGCAGCGCCGGATGCGGGAGCTGGACGTGTTGACCGACCGCGACCGCATTGCCCGCGACCTGCACGACCACGTGATCCAGCGCCTGTTCGCCGTCGGACTGTCGCTGCAGGGTGCGCTGGGGGCCGACCAGGCCGAGGGCACCCGCCGGGTCACTGGCGCCCTCGACGACCTGCAGGAGGTCGTCCACGAGATCCGCACCGCGATCTTCGACCTGCACGGCGGCTCGGTCACCCGGCTGCGGCAGCGCATCGAGCAGGCGGTGACCCGGATGACGGCCGACTCGCCGGTGCGTCCGGCCGTGCACATCAGCGGCCCGCTGTCCGTCGTGGATGCCGCCTTGGCCGACCACGCCGAAGCGGTGGTCCGGGAGGCGGTCAGCAATGTGGTGCGCCATTCTGCGGCCAGCACGGCAACCGTCGCGGTCACCGTCGACGACGACCTGACGATCAGCGTCACCGACGACGGGGTGGGCATCGGCGAGGGCATCACCCGCAGCGGGCTGGCCAACCTCGCGGCTCGGGCCGACCAATGTGGTGGACAGTTCTCCATCGCGCCCAGACCCGGCGGCGGAACCCGGCTGGTGTGGTCGGCGCCGCTGCCCTAGCGTCAGAGCTTCAGGCGGAGATCTCGACCGCCGGATGTTCGACGAACCGGGCCCGGCAGGAGCGCTCGACGAACAGCGGGACGAACTCTCGAATCCGGGCCTGGTCGAATCGGCGGTGTGCGGCGTCGACGGTCTCGGTGATGATGTGGTCCGGCACGTAGGGGAACTCCTCGGTGAGGCGATTCACGACATCACCGATCTGGCGCTGCTCTTCAGCACGGTCCACGTCGGACATCATCGGACGAAACCGGTTGTTCGCGCAACCACCAAGGTGTTTCCCAGTGGCGTGATGCTGACCGTCTGGTTAACGGAAGGTGGCCCGGCTCAACGGGATTACGCCCGGCGAGCGACGGTCGGCGGGGTCGGATAAAGTTCGCCCGTGACCGCACCGAGGATGACCGGCGCCCGCGTCGACCCGCTGACCGAGTCTGCGAATCGCCAACAGGCCGAACACCTGCGCGAGATGCTGCTCGCCCAGTGTGAGGAGCTCGACGCCGACCTGGCTACCTACGGCTCCGCCCTGGAGCGCTATCAGCGCCGCGCGAGCAAACGCAGGCCCGCCGGATTCGCGGCATGATCCGCGCCGCCGAGCGGGAACGCCGTGCGGTACAGGACCTGATCGCCGGGCTGGAGAAGCGCTTCCTGACCACGGCTCGCGCAGACACCGTGCGGCATCCGCAGTCGGCGGCGGCCGCCGGCACGGGATCGTGCGGGTACATCCCCACCCGACCCCGCACCGGGTCATCCGGACCTGAGGTTCAGGACGGTGCGAAGACCGTCCTGAA
>CAVQTS010000016.1:0-67815 GCA_963716465.1 uncultured Actinomycetota bacterium | reverse complement strand
GTGGCATGCGCATCGACGAAAGCCACTACACCGCAGAGGAGATCACCGCTGACAGCTACTGGGGCCACAAGTGGGTGAGCGACCTACCCGCGGCCATGCGGCCCTGACATGAGCTCCGAGGTTCGCCCGATACCGGCCGCGTCGATCAGCGCCTGGGATCACGAAGCAGATGTGGTCATCGCCGGATTCGGCATCGCGGGTGCGGCCGCCGCCGTCGAAGCGGCATCGGCAGGCGCCGACGTCCTGGTGCTGGAGCGGGCCGGGTCATGGGGCGGCGCAGCGTCGATGGCCGGCGGGTTCGTGTACCTCGGCGGCGGCACCCCCATCCAGAAGGCCTGCGGTTTCGACGATTCCGTCGACAACATGGCTGCCTTCCTCAACGTCGCCGATGGGCCCGGGCGCCGACGAGAAGCGGATCGCCGACTACTGCGCCGGCAGCCTCGACCACTTCGACTGGCTGGTCAAATGCGGTGTCCCGTTCAAGGCGGAGTTCTTCTCCGAGCCCGGCTGGGAACCGATGGGCGATCAAGGCCTGGCTTACAGCGGTGGCGAGAACTCCTACCCGTTCAACACCATCGCCGATCCCGCGCCGCGCGGGCACGTCCCGCAGATGCAGAACAAGAAGCAGGGCTTGGCCAGCGCGGGCTACATGCTGATGAAGCCGCTCGTGGAGACGGCGACCCAGTCGCGGCGTCCGGTGCGCTCTACGACGTGCGGGTGCAGTCGCTGATCGTCGAGTCCGACGGCCGGGTCGTCGGGATCACCGCCCGCCAGTACGGCAAGGAGATCGCGATCCGTGCCCGCCGCGGCGTGGTGCTTGCCACCGGCAGCTTCGCCTACAACGACGCGATGGTCGCCCAGTACGCACCGCGGATCCTCGGAAAGCCCGCCGCGTCGATCGAGCAGCACGACGGCCAGGGCATCCGGATGGCCCAGGCGCTCGGCGCCGACCTGGCCCACATGGACGCCACCGAGGTCGCCATCTTCATCGAGCCTCAGCAGTTGGTGCGCGGGATCCTGGTCAATGCCCGCGGCCAGCGCTACGTCGCCGAGGACACCTACCCGGGCCGCATCGGCCAGCTCACGCTGTACCACCAGGACAACACGGCGTACCTGATCATCGACGGCGACGCCCAGGAGGAGGCGATGGCGGCCCCCTCCCCCCACCTGATGATGCGGCCGCCGACCTGGGTGTGCGAAACCGTGGCCGAGCTGGAGAGCGAGATCGGCCTGCCGGTCGGCGTCGCTGCAGGCCACCGTCGAGTACTACAACGACGGTGCCGCTCGCGGCGAGGATCCGTTGCTGCACAAGAAGACCCAGTGGCTGCGGCCGATCGGCTCGCCCGTCGGGGCGATCGATCTGCGCAACAGCACCGGCGGTTTCACGCTCGGCGGATTGGCGACGACGCTGTCCGGCGAGGTGCTGCACGTCAGCGGCGAGCCGATCCCCGGCCTGTTCGCCGCGGGCCGCTGCACCGCCGGCCTGGCCGCCTGGGGCTACGCCAGCGGCGTCTCGCTCGGCGACGGCAGCTTCTACGGTCGTCGCGCCGGCCGCGCGGCCGCGCGCACGTAGTCGCCGACCACACGGGCGGTAGCGCCCGGCCGAACATCTCCTTTCCCAGCCCGGAATACGTGGACACGCTTCGCGCGGGGTGTGACAGCTGACACAGATGTGTGGTACAAACAGGCATATTTCAATTAGTCATATGCCGCTAACGGAGGACTTCATGACAGTGACCGTCGAATCCGCCACCCCGAGCGCCGTCATCGATCGGGTGTCGCTGGTCCTGGACGCGTTCGACGGGCCTGGCCGCCTTACCCTCGCGCAGATCGTCCGCCGCACCGGTCTACCGCGTTCCTCCGCGCATCGCATGCTCGAACGGCTGGTCCAGCTGCGCTGGCTTCGGCGCAGCGGCCGCGACTACGAGTTGGGTATGCGGCTGGTGGAGCTGGGCTCGCTGGCGGTGCACCAGGACCGGGTGCACCGTGCGGCGATGCCGGTCCTGCACGAACTGCACCGCGCGACCGGCCTCGTGGTGCACCTCGCGGTGTTGGACGGCCTCCGACGTCGTCTACCTCGAGAAAGTCGGCGATCGGATGGCTGCGGCGATTCCGACCCGCGTCGGCGGGCGTCATCCGGCGCACTGTACGGCGGTCGGGAAAGCCATCCTGGCAGAAAGTGGCGACGACGTTCTGGAGTCGCGAAACACCGACCTGCTGCCCCGCAAGACGAAGTATTCGATCTCAACGGCCAGCCAGCTACGCACCGAGCTGAACAAGGTCCGCGCGCACGGCGTGGCGTTCGACCGCGAGGAGTCGCTGGCCGGCTTCGGCTGCGTTGCCGCCTCGATCGGCACTCCAGGCGACGCTGTCGGCGCGGTGTCGGTATGCGGTCCGATGAACCGGATGATGTTCGATCAGCGTCTGGTCGCTCCGGTGCGGATGGCGGCTCTCGGGATCTGGCGGCACATCGAAGACAATGCGGGACGAGTCGCCCCGACCCTGCAGCAGATGCGCGCACTGCGGATCGGCCCGGTCGCCCGCGGATTTGGCGCCGCGCCCGAACCGACGGGACTGCAGTTCGCGTGAGCATCGACCCCGACATCGCGGCGATGATCGAGGCACTCGACGCCGGCTTCCCCAAGGTCACCACGATGACCGGAGCTGAAGTCAGGGCCACCATCATGGCTCGCCGACAACCGGTCATCAGCCCCGAACCCATTGCGGAAGTGGCCGATCGAGTCGTGCCAGGACCCGATGGCGACATCGCGATTCGTATCTACCGACCGCTCACCGGCTCCGCGACGCCCGCCCTGGTGGTGTTCGCGCACGGTGGCGGCTGGGTCTTCTGCGATCTCGACAGCCACGACGGGCTGTGCCGGGCCATGGCCAACGGGCTGGACGCGGTGGTGGTGGCCGTCGACTACCGCTTGGCACCAGAACACCGGTGGCCGGCCGCCGCCGAAGATGTTTACGCAGTGGCGGATTGGGCCGCCCGGCACGCATCGACCCTCGGGGCCGACCCGGACCGACTCATCGTCGCCGGCGACAGCGCCGGAGGAAACCTGGCCGCCGTGACCGCGGTCATGGCCCGCGACCGCAACGGACCTGCCATCGCCGCGCAGCTGTTGCTGTATCCCGTCATCGCGGCGGACTTCGACACCGACTCCTATCGCGCCTACGCAAGTGGCTTCTACAACAGTCGCGAGGCGATGGTCTGGTACTGGGACCAGTACGTGCCGGAGCCCACGCACCGCACGCACCCGTACGCCAGCCCAGCACACGCCGATCCCGCCGGACTGCCTGCCGCGGTCGTCATCACCGCGGGCTACGATCCGCCGCGCAGCGAGGGCGATCAGTACGCCGAATCACTGGCAGCAGCGGGAGTTCCGACCGTCCACCGCTGCTACGAAGGGGCGATCCACGGGTTCATGACGATGCCGAATCTCGCGCTGGGGGCTAGGGCGCGCTACGAAACATGGCGGGAAGTAACAGATTTACTCGCGCGGGTCAGCTCGGACTGACGGGCCTGCGGGCGGCATAGTGCTGGTTGGGATCCAGCACACAATGCGTCCGGCCGAACACAGTGCTGATAGGCCTTCAACCGTGCGCCGGAAAGGCAACCACGGCCAGGACAATTCCCGGTGGATGGGAGCAGCGGAGTCTCGATCCGCCCCGGGTCCCTAACCTCGATCCATGTCCGAGGCCAAGGTGTATGTGATCGATGCGGTTGTCACGCGGCCAGGACGAGCCCGAGAGTTCGTCGACCGCTACCTCGCCGAATACGCGCCCGGCGCCACTAAACGCGGAATGACGCTCGACCGAATCCTGGTCAGCCCACCCATCTGGTTCACCGACGAATCCAACACGGTCACCGTGTGCTGGGAACTGGCCGGGCCACAGGCCTGGTGGGAGATGACGTGGCAGGGCCGGCCCGACAAGCGCCTCGGGCAGTGGTGGGCAGACCTCGCGGAACTGATCGAATCACGCACCCGGACCATGGCATCGGCCGCCGACGACGTCGACGAACTCTGCGATGTTTGATCTCACCCGCCTGATCCACCTCGCATCGGGCCTGGACCACTCCCGGATCGGCGCTTTCATCGACCGCATGCGCGATGTCCTCGCGTCCGCCGACCGCCACCTCGTCGCGCCTACGCTGGCCGGTTCCCGCAACGGCGGCGACATTCTGGTGCATGCCGAGTTCCGGACCGAGGAGTCCCGCGCTGACTCCGAACCCAACCTCGACCGGCTGCTCAATTCAGTACTGGTCACCCATGTCGACGGCGTCGACTACGAGGCCGAACCGGCTTCCCCGCGGCAGTCACCGGAATCCGTCTATCGAACGCTTCTCCTGGCGGTCGCCCCGGAGACACCGGCAGAGGTCGTCGCGGCGTTCGAGTCCGACCTGCTGCGCATGCCGCGGTATGTGCACACGATCAAGACGTGTCAGCTCAGCCGCCCCACCCGCACGGTGGGCGCATCACGCTGGACTCACGTCTTCGAGCAGGAGTTCACCGATGGAGCCGGACTGATGGGTGCCTACCTGATGCACCCGATCCACTGGGCCAGAGTTGACCGCTGGTTCGACCCAGAGTGCCCCGAATTCATTGTGCGTGAACGCATCTGCCATAGCTTTTGCAGTATGATCGAGATTCGATGACGCAGCCCTGCCCGTGTTCCGATCGGCGGGCGATCGTCGATCTGCTCAACCGCTATGCCACCTGCCTGGATCACCGCGACTGGGACGGCCTGGATACGGTGTTCGCCGCGGATGTGACCGGTGACTACGGTGCCGTGCTGGCCGGCAGGGCGACCGTCGTGGAGACGATCAGCGGACTGCTCAACGGGTGCGGACCGACGCAGCATCTACTCGGCAACCGCGTCATCGAAATCGACGGTGACACCGCGACGGCGGCGACGCAGGCCCGCGTGATCCACACCGGTGCAGGCGAGCGCGCTGGGCTCACCCCGTACGAATCGATTGGTACATACCATGACGTGTTGTACAGGACCGCCGACGGTTGGCGAATCACGCACCGCCGCTTCGCTGTTCGAATCTCGATCGGGGACATCAGCATCCTGGGCCTTGATTCGGCGGGCTGAGGAAGATCAGATGCCTGCGGGCAGGATATTCGGATTGGCGTTCGCGGGTGGTTCCAGCGCTGGCAGCACCGCGGATCCGTCCAGGGTGTGCACGGGGAGTTGTTGCGACCAGGGGTAGTGCAGGCTGAACGCCACCAATCCGGTGCGCTCGCTAGCGGGCCGGTGGCACATCGCCAAGACCGTCTCGGCGAGGTATTCCACCGGTTCGGTCGGGAAGGTGTCGGGGATCAGCCCGGCCGCTCCTGGCGTGCGGACCGCACTCGACGGTCCGACCACGTTGACCGCGATGTTGGAGTCTTCGAGTTCCGCGGCGACGCCATGCGTGAACCGTTGCAGCGCAGCCTTCATCGCCGCGTAGATGACATCACCCGAGGTCTTGTTGTACTCCCGGTACGGCCGGGCAGGGGCCAAACCGGTGACCGAGCCGATGTTGACGATCCATCCCGCACCCTGGTTCCGCATGTGCGGTATCGCGCTCTGCGTCAACACGAACGGGGTCCGCAGGTAGTGCTCGACTGTTCGGTCGAACGTCTGCATCGACATGTCCTCGACGATCGAGTAGTCGGCGAACCCGGCGTTGTTGACCAGAATGTCGATCCGGCCCGCGCGCTCGACCACCTGCTCGACCAATCCGGCCCGCTGTACCTGGTCCTCGAGGTCCGTGGCGATCCCGAACGCTTGTCCCCCGACCGCCTCGATCAGGCCGATGGTCTCGCCGATGGTGCCCGGCAGTGCCGAGGTCGTGCCCCCACGGATCGAAGGCGACGGCTCCAGTGAGCGTGCCGTCACCGCCACCGTGGCCCCCTCGGCCGCCAGTCGCTGGGCGATGGCCCTGCCTATCCCGCGGCTGCTGCCGGTGACCAATGCAATTCTGCCGGTGAGCAATCCACTCACTGGAGGACGAAGTCCTCTTCGACCGGCGCCCGGTGCGACTGCCAGACGTCGATGAGGCGAAACGGGAAGGCGGTGATGATGCGCCCACCGGCCGATCGATAGTAGGTGTGCGCGGTGGGCGTGTGGCACCAGACCGTGCCGGCCATCACCTCGTCGATCTCGCGGACGTAGCCGGCGAACGCCTCCGGTTTGACCTCGATCGTGGTGGCGTTGCGCACCGCCATCAACTGCAGGCATTCCATGACGTAGTGGACCATCACTTCGACGCCGAAGTTGTGCCCGCCGCCGTGGCCCGGGCTGTAGTTCGGCGCCGACGAGATGAACAAGTTCGGAAAGCCCGGAACCGTACCGCCGCGATATGCGCTGGGGCTGTCGCCCCACACCTCGGACAGTTTGAGCCCATCACGACCCCGGATGTCCACGGTGGAAAGGAAGTCGAGGTGATACCCGGTGGCATAGATGATGACGTCGAGGTCGATCTGCCGACCGTCCTGTGTAACGATGCCCTTCTCGTTGGCCCGGGCCGGCTCTGCCGCTTCGACGTCGACATGGGGCTTGGTCAGTGCCGCGTAGTAGCCGCCGGGATCGCGAATGATGCGTTTGCCGTATGGCGCGAAGTCCGGAGTGACCTTCTCGGCCAGTTCACTTCCCGCGCCGAAGACCCGGTCGATGTATTCCTGGCAGATCCGCAGCAGGACGTCGTTGGCCGGCGAGATCGACAGGTGCTCGGCCGCCCAGTCCGCGTCGCGCAGGATGACCGGATAGTTGTTGTCCGCGGTGCCCCAGAAGGACTTCAGCCGGTTCCAGTTGGCGTAGTACGGGATGTGCGTGTTGAGCCAGCGACGGTGCTCGGGCACGTCGTCGGAGAGTCTCTTGCGCGGAGCCACCCAATGCGGTTGGCGCTGGAACACCGTCAGGTGCTCGACCTGATCGACGCAGGCGTCGACGATCTGGACCGCGGTGCACCCCGCACCGATGACCGCGACCTTCTTGCCGGTGAGATCCAGGGCCGGATCCCACTGCGCGGAGTGGATGCTGATTCCGGCGAAGGTGTCCATGCCTTCCAGTTCCGGCCAGCGGGGACGGTTGAGATAACCGGCCGCGGGAATCACGACGTTGGCGTAGCTCACCTCCCGGGAACCGCCGGGGCCCACTGCTTGGATTCGCCATTGGTTTCGCTTATCGTCCCACGACAGCGCCTCGACCTCGGTGCTGAACCGTGTGCGGTCACGCAGCTTGTTGTTGTCGGCCACCGACTTCAGGTACGCCTGATACTCGCCGCCCTGGGGGTAGTAGCTCGACCAGTCGCCGTTGATGTCGCGCGACAGCGAGTAGTACGCCGACGGAGTGTCCACCCCGATGCCTGGGTAGACGGCGGTGTACCAGGTGCCACCGACCTCGTCGTTGCGGTCGATGATCTCGAAATCGATTTCAGCAGAGACACATTCCAGTGCTGCCGCCATTCCCGCGATCCCCGCACCGATGATGACGACCTTGAAGTCCGCGGGCAGCTTTGCAGTGCGCGGGAGCACGGGCTGCGGTGGGTGGAAGCCGCCCTGCTCGAGCAACAACTCGACATACTCCGGGCCGACCTCGCTGCCCAGCGCCAGCGGGGCGATCCGGGCGAACAGAGCCGCATCATCGGCGGCTACGGCATCAGCCGCGCGCGGAGCTCCCAGCGACGCGACCACCGCGTCCACAAGTGTTTCGGCCGTCTGCGGATCGGTGACACCGGCCTGCTCCGGGGAGTCGGGCACGAACGAGATCTTGGCGGCGAACCGATCTACCACGGACGGGTCACCGGTCAGTTGTGCGAGCACCGCCACCAGTACACCGGCGTCAGCCAGGCGCAGATTGCCCCACAACTCCTCGGTGTTATCCACCGTCGCTGATACCTCGATCGTCATTGATCCTCCTAGCTCGTGAGGCGAGTATGTGAGCGGTTCAGCGCTTCGGTGGCGGGTGTTTCTACTCAGCGGGATGCTGCTTGGTCGACTTTTGACCGCTGTGCCACAGTCCGGGTCATGCATCAAGCCGAACCCCTGTCGGTGGTCGGCCTCGCGCGCCGCCACGGGCTCGGTGACATCCCGCGCCGGTCGGCACGTAAGCAGCCGGACAAGGTGGCGATCATCGACGGCGACGTCACCTTGACCTTCGCCGAGTTCGAGCACCTGGTCGACCGGGCGGCGGCCGCTTTGCAGGACAATGGCTTTACACCCGGCGATCGGGTGGCCCTCCTGGCGCACAACTGCTGGCAGTACGCCGTACTTGCATTCGCAACCCCGCGCGCCGGAGTCGTTCTGGTCCCGATCAACTTCATGCTGACCGCCGAGGAGACGGCGTACATTCTCGGCCACAGCGGCGTGACCGGATTCGTTGTCGAGGCCGACCTCATTCCCACAGCGGAGGAGGCGATGCGGCTCGGTGGCCGCGTGACAACGACGGTCGCCGTCGTCCCGCCCGGGCACAACCCGCCCACCGGGTGGACGGATTTCGCGCAATGGCTGGCCGTCACGTCTGAACCGCCGCACCCGCTGGTCGACGATGACCAGATGGTTCGGCTCATGTACACCAGCGGAACAGAGTCGCACCCCAAGGGGGCGATGCATTCAAGCCGCAGTTTGATGGGCAACTACGTCAGCACCATCATCGCCGGCTCGATGGAGGCCGATGACGTCGAGATCCACTCGCTGCCGCTATATCACTGCGCACAACTCGACAACTTTCTGATCACCGACATCTATCTCGGCGCGACCAGCATCATCGTGCCCCGCCCAGAGCCCGAGCTGGTCCTTCGCACCATCGAGCGATACCGAGTCACCAATTACTTCGCCCCGCCGACGGTGTGGATTTCGCTGCTGCGTTCACAGGCCTTCGATCAAGTTGACCTGTCCAGCCTTCGCAAGGGCTACTACGGCGCATCGGCGATGCCGATCGAGATTCTCGCAGAGATCCGCGACCGACTGCCGAACCTGCGGCTGTGGAACTTCTATGGCCAGACCGAGATGGCGCCGCTGGCATCCGCTCTCGGACCTGACGAGCAGGACGCCCACGCCGGTTCGGCCGGGCGCCCGGTGGTCAACGTGGAGACGGCCATCCTCGACGAGGACGATATCCCGGTGCCCACAGGTGTCGTCGGTGAAATTGCCCACCGCAGCCCGCATTTGATGCTGGGCTACCTCGACGATCCGGACAAGACCGCTCAAGCGTTCCAGGGCGGCTGGTTCCACTCCGGCGACCTTGGTTACTACGACAAGCACGGCCTACTACACGTGGTGGACCGCAAGAAGGACATGATCAAGACAGGCGGGGAGAACGTCGCCAGCCGCGAGGTCGAGGAAGTCCTCTACCGGCACCCCGGTGTGGAGGAAGTTGCGGTCTTCGGCCTGCCTCACCCCACATGGGTGGAGGCCGTGGTCGCCGCGATCGTCCCCCGTGACGGCGTCACCCTCAGCGACGACGAAGTCCTCGCGCACTGCCGGAAGCACCTGGCGGGATTCAAGACTCCCAAGCGTGTCTTCTTCGTCGACTCGCTGCCGAAGAACCCCAGCGGGAAACTGCTCAAGCGGACACTGCGGGACCGGTTCAGCCTCGACGAGCTGCGGAGTTGAATCGCCTCAGCCGCAAGAGGTAGCGCAACTGTCCGCGCGGAAGTACGCGTCGGAGCCGCCGTCGACGAACAGCACACTGCCGCAGTGGAATTTCGCCGTGTCGAACCCCTCTGCCGAAAAGCGCTGCTCACCCTTGCAGAGAAGCCGCGTTCGCCATTGTCGTGTTCCACTGACCGGTCATCGGCACACCACTTACCGGCCGCAGCCGGTTGACTCGCAGGGTCCGCAATCGATGGGAGAACGAGCGTGAGCAGTGAGATCTCACTGGGCGAGATCCAGGAATTCTTCGGAGAGTTCTGGTTCCACTACGACTCAGGCCACTACGACGAGATTGCCGCCTGCTTCACCGAGGAGGCGCAGTACATCAGCCGCAGTGAAAGCGGTGCGTCCCCGTTCGAGGAGGTGCTGGCCGCCAACCTGACCGGCCGGGACGAGATCGTCGGATGGCTGACCGAGCACCGCGAGGGCAGCCCATACCCGTTGCGACACAACAGCACCAACGTCCATCGCACCGGCACCGATGGTGATGTCACGCACGTCCGGTCGTACATCTTCGTCACCCAGGTGGCCAACCACGTGCCGTTCGCGGTGAGTAGCGGCGTGCTGGAGACCGGGATTAAACGCGGCGCCGACGGCCTGGTGCTCACCACGTTCGACCTCATCATGGACACCGACAACTCGGTCCCGCTCGCCGAGTTCAGGGCGGCGGCGAACGCCGTCGCCAACTGACGTCATGGCCGACGCCCGGGCCACGTTCGGGGGCGGGATCGCCGTCATCACCGGGGCCGGCGCAGGCATCGGTGCGGGGCTGGCCCGGCACGCCGCCAGTTTGGGAATGACGGTCGTCCTGGCCGACATCGACGGCGCAGCCGTCGCTTCGCTGCGGCGCGAACTGCGTGACGCCGGCGCTGAGGCTCTCGACGTGGTGTGCGATGTCCGCGATGCCGACGCGCTGCAAGGTCTTGCCGATACCGTCCACCGCGACATCGGCCCGTTGCGTCTGCTGGTCAACAACGCCGGCGTCGAACAGTTCGGCTACCTCTGGGACACTCCGGTTGCGAACTGGCACCGCCTGGTGCAGATCAACATCAGCGGCGTCTTCTACGGAGTGCGGGCGTTCCTGCCGCGGATGCTCGCAGCCGAGGAGCCGGCCTGGGTGTGGAACATGTCCTCGATCGGCGGTGTGGCCGCGGTGCCGTTGCAGGCGCCCTACATCATGAGCAAGCACGCGGTTCTGGCGATGACGGAGTGCCTGCGGCTGGAAGTCGAGTTAGCCGGCCACGGGGACCGCGTGCACGTGCAGGCGGTACTGCCGGGTGCGGTGAAGTCCAACATCTTCGAGGCGGCAGGCGGAGTCGACAACGGCGACGTGGCCGCCGCCGAGCAGCAGCGCTCGGCGATGCTGGACATCAAGGCCGAGGCGATGGATCCGATCGAGGCGGCCCGGGTCGTGTTCGAGCAGGCGGCGACCGGCGAGTTCTATCTGCTGACCCAGCCGGACTACGTCGGTGGCGCCATGACCGAACGCGGCGAGATCCTGATCGATCGGCGGGCGCCGAAACTACGGTCGAAACGCCGCTTCGACCCCGCACAGCAGTGAGCGTGCCGCAGCTCGATCCCGACGCCGCCGCGAGGGTGGCGTCGTTCGGCCCTCTGCCCCCCATGCGCGAGCGCGGGATCGAGGCGGTGCGCGCGTCGCTGGAATCCGCGCCACGACCCGAGATGGCGGAGATGGCCGGGATGGCCGACATCGAGGACCGGGTCATCCCCGGCCCGGTGGGCGACATACGGCTGCGGATCCATCGCCCCACGACCGAGAAGTCGGCGCCTGTGCTCGTGTACTACCACGGCGGAGGAATGGTGCTCGGGACGAACCACTCCTTCGAACCGCTGGCGCGCGCCCTGGCCGCCGCCTCGGGTGCCACAGTCATCGCCGTGGAATACCATCTGGCGCCGGAGTTTCCGGCACCGGCGCAGTTCGACGATGCCTACGCCGCCGCAGCCTGGGCCTCGCAGCACGCCGGCGAACTGGGTGTCGATCCCACTCGCCTCGCGGTGGTCGGCGACAGCGCCGGTGGTTGCTTGGCCGCCGCGGTGGCGCTCGCGTCCCGCGACCGGGGTGGTCCGACGATCTGCTGCCAGGTGCTGCTGTACCCGGGGCTCGATCGGGACATGGCCGCGCCGTCGATCGTCGCGATGCCAGACGCACCGATGCTGACCCTTGAGGACATCACCTATATGCACGAACTGGCCGACGCCGGGTCTGGTGCGCCGCACGATCCCTACCGCACCCCCGCCTACGCGACGGACCTTTCGGGATTACCAGCGGCGATCGTCGTCACCGCTGAATGCGACCCGATCCGCGACTGGGGCGAACGCTACGCCCGCCGCCTGCGGGATGCGCGCGTCCAGACCACCCTCACCCGCTACCCCGGCAGCTACCACGGCTTCCTGATGCGATCCGACGCCGTCGCCCGCGGGCGACTGGCGGTCGCCGAGATTGGCGGCCTGCTGCGGGCGAAGTTTGCACACCCGCTTCCGTTCTGAGCGGATCGGCCTCCCGATCACCGGAACGCGGGGGCCGCGGCGGCCCCCAGCAGAGAAAGAATCGGGCTGCGCCGCCCGGCCGCGAAGACGACAGGAGTTCCAATGCTGACCCACGAGCAGCGGATGCAGCTTTCCGAAATTCTGCGACCGGCGTCGCCGCCCCGCGAGATCGACCAGATCTACACCGATGATCAGCGGGACCGACTCCTCGACGTGGTTCACACCGAAGGACCATGGCGGCTGATCATCGCCCAGCACTTCGCGTCGCCCGAAGAGTTGATGGCCACTATGAGCGGCGCGTTCCCAGAGGGCTTCACCCCCTCACTGGACTTGTTCCTGACCCCGACATTTCGCGGCTATCTGGCCAACTACGGCACCGTCCTCTACCCCGAGTTGCACGACGTCTTCTACAACCAGAGGTTCGTCGAGCACGCGAAGAGCTATTGGAACGCGCAGTATGCCAAGCCAGAGATGATGCTGTTCAACATCAATGGGCCGTGCGCGAACCGCGACCCGGGCCACCTCGACTCCCCCAGCTTCCGCGGCGTCCGCCACGAGAACGCCCCGACGTGGCTGACCAGTGTCATGGGCAAGTCCGGCTTGTTCACCGACTACCTGATCAAAATGGCCCAGGTCATCACGTGGTTCTCCCACGACACGGGCAGCGGCTTCACCTATTGGCCGGAGGGCCCGCTGAAGG
This sequence comes from uncultured Actinomycetota bacterium, assembly GCA_963716465.1. Taxonomy (GTDB): domain Bacteria; phylum Actinomycetota; class Actinomycetes; order Mycobacteriales; family Mycobacteriaceae; genus Mycobacterium. The sequence goes on along the minus strand of CAVQTS010000016.1, from coordinate 54,957 downwards.
GGCCGAAGCGCGTCCTGCCGCCGATCTACAACCGCGGTGTAGTGGTGCAGAACGAGATGATGGTCCATCGCGGCGAGGCCAACGGTCCACTGGACCAACAGATCCCGGCCGGTCTGGCCTTCGACACTGTATTCACCGGTGACCCGACAGACCGGGACCAGTGGCTTCTGAAGAACGGCGATGACGTGATCGCCCGCCACCACACCGACGAGCTGCGATTCCTGGTCCACTGGTCGGCCGAGGTGTTCGAGGATTTCGATGAGCTCAAGAAGAACATGGACGGCACCGACGATCTGACCATTGACAAGGCCATCGACATGCTGGTCGATGACGTCACCAAGAAGGGCATCAAGCTCGACGTCCCGGCCGCACCACTGCACGACCCGGCGTTCATCGGCGCCCTGAACGCCATCTATGACCTAGGCGGACCAAGCAGCTACCCGGACGAAGCCCCGATCAGCGCGTTCCAGTTCGCTTAGATCTCAACGGCCCGTCGATCCTGTCAACAAGCGGAACATCACCGCGGCGGACCGCATCCTCAATCGACTCTCGCAGCTCCGAGCAGACCAGAAAGACACCGGGACCATGCGCGGTCAGCCGCTGAGCTTCTCGGCGCTGAATACACCTGGCCATCGCGTCGGCGTTCCATTGCACGCTGGTCTGCGCCCACGTGCTCTTGCGGACGTGTACCGCTGCTCGGCAGGTTCGGCATGACACCGGCACTATAGGCGCATCCAGGAGCCGGTTGTCAGCGCGAACGGTCATCCGCCGGTTCCGGCCTGGGCCGGCCGAGCGGCGATGTTCGCCTCGACTTCCTTCTGCCAGGCTTCCCGGGGCCGGGTCACGTCGATCTCGTACTCGAATCGGTCCACCATGTCCGGCATCATGTCCGCGACATCGACGTAGAACTGTTCGTACCAACGGCGCAGCTGATAGATCGGTCCGTCTTCCTCACACAGCAGCGGATTGTCGATGCGCGTCTTGTTCTTCCAGATCGTGACGTCCTGCTCGAAGCCCATCTTGACGAAGTCGCCGAGGGCGATCGCCGACGCCAGGGCAGCCTCTTCGTCGAGGCCCTCGGATTTCTTCACGATGATCCCGTACTGCAGCACAAAGGAATTCGCGTCGATCGGATAGTGGCAGTTGAGCAGAACAGTCTGCTGATCCCCGTGCTCATAGTGGTAGGTCAGGTCGTCGATCATGAATGACGGGCCCCAGTAGGAGGCGGCCGACGTGGTGCCGAGAAGCGTCGGCGCATCCTGGGGAACCGGAAGGTCGGGGCGTCCGCCGCTACTCATGTATTGGGTCGCCACATGCCCTTCGAAGATGTTCTTGAAATGCGTTGGCATCGAACCGTGGACGTAGAAGAAGTGCGCCATGTCCACGACATTGTCGACGATCTCGCGGCAGTTGGTGTTGACCACCGTGGTGTACCAATGCCAATCAGTCCACTCATCGCTCTCGGCGCCCTCGATCCGCGGAATGGTCATGCCTTATGGCGGCGGGTTGCCCTCGGGATCGTTCCAGACGAACAGCATGCCGTCCTGCTCCAGCGTGCGCCAGGCCCGCGTGCGCGCCAGCTTGGGCACCCGTCGGGCATAAGGAATCGACTTGCACCGGCCGTCGCCGCCCCAGCGCCAATCATGGAAGGGGCAGGCGATCTCGTTGCCCTTGACCTGGCCCTGCGACAGATCACCGCCGAGATGCCGGCAATAGCCGTCGAGGACGTTGAGCTTGCCGTCACCACTGCGGAAGACCACCAGCCGCCGCCCGAAGGCGTTGATGGTGTGCGGCTTTCCGTCACCGAGGTCGCGGGTCAGGCCCAGGCAGTGCCAGCCTCGTGCAAATCGCGTGGGGGCAGCGCCCGCTTCGATCTCGCGGACGGCACCGTCTTCGGGCTGCAGCGTCGTCATCGCTCCGTTCTAGCAGCGCGGCACCTTGGCGAACGCGTCGTGTTCCACTCATCGGGCATGCTCGCGCACTCGGACGTGCGCAGACCTGCGCGTCACGAGCTGGTGTTCGGCCACATCGCCGCACACGACGCGACCCGGCGCCGGGCCTGCTTAGTCCGTCCCCTTCCTGGACCCGGCTCCTCGACTTCGTACCAGTACTCGCGCTCCGGCCAGTCGATACCTGGCCTCGCCGGCCTGCCGGGCGCGGCCGAATTCCGCTTCGGCCGCGTCGAGATCTTTCACCAGTTCCAGAGCCAGCTCACGCTCGGCGGCGTAGTAACGTTCGGCCCACTTCAGTGCGACTTTCGCGTACGCCCACACCGGCTGTTCTTCTGTTGCGCGGGCTTCCACTCCCGCACTTCGCTGCATTCGATCGCAATAGGCAACATGTTCCTGCAGAAGTTCACGAAGCTTCTGCGGCTCAGTCAGATGGCCGAAGATCACCCGCAGCAGCACGCTGTGCTTCAGCGTGGGCGGGTCGTAGGGCGCCTCGCTGGTCCATGCCGCGACGGCATCCATGCCCGCGGGTGTGATCCGGTACAACCGGCGGCTGCGGGCCCCGGCTGTCGCTGTCCATCCGCGAGGTCACCAACCCGAGCTCCTCCATTCTCCTGAGCTCGGAATAGATCTGGCTGTAGGCCGGGCTCTGATAGAAGAACCTGAGAACCCAATTGGTCCACTTCTTGATGTCGTACCCGGAAACTCGTCACCACCGGACAACATGCCGAGGAGCGCCCATCCCGTCGAGGCCAGATTTGGCCGGCCGGGGATCATTTCACTGCTCAAGGCTACCAATCGAGGTCTTCGCGCGGTGCCGCACAACATCCGCTCACCGGGAACAACCGTTGTCCGATCGGTTCGAACAGGCCACAGTGGAGCAAAGCGACCGGAGGAGAGCGAAGCGGGATGACTGATTTCGACGAGCAGTTCGACGTCATTGTCGTGGGATCCGGCGGTGGTATCGCGGCCGCGTACACCGCGGCACGCGAAGGCCTCTCGGTCGCGTTGCTGGAAGCCACAGACAAGTTCGGCGGCACGACAGCGTTCTCCGGCGGTGGCGGCATGTGGTTTCCCTGCAACGCCGTACTGCGACGCGCAGGCAGTGACGACACTGTCGAGGACGCACTCGGGTACTTCCATGCCGTCGTCGGTGATCGGACGCCGCGTGATCTCCAAGAAACCTATGTCCGTGGCGGCGCCGAACTGATCGACTATCTCGAGGCCGACAACAATTTCAAGTTCGCCGTCCTGCCCTGGCCGGACTATTTCGGCAAAGTCCCCGGCGCCCGACTCGACGGTATGCGCCACATCGTCGCCAAACCGGTGCCGGACGAACGGCTCGGCCCGTACGCCGGCTTGGTGCGAGGGCCGTTGGATACTGAACGCCTGGGCGCGCCCGCCCCCGACATCCTGATCGGGGGCCGGGCGCTGATCGGCCGCTTCCTGGCGGCACTGCGGCACGTTTCCGAATGCGACCGTGTATCGCAACGCCGCTTTGGTGGAGCTCATCACGAACGACGACGCCGTGGTCGGCGCCGTGGTCCGCCGTGACGGCGAGTTCGTGCGCATCGGTGCCCGCCGCGGTGTCGTACTGGCGGCCGGAGGTTTCGAGCACAACACCGAAATGCGTGAGCGGTTCGGTGTTCCCGGCCGTCGCGAGGACAGCATGGGAGCTCCCGGCAATGTCGGTCTGGCGCACGAAGCCGCGATCCGCATCGGCGCTGCCACCGATCTCATGGACCAGGCCTGGTGGTCGCCGGGCTTGACCCACCCGGACGGGCGCTCGGCGTTCGCATTGTGGTTCACCGGTGGCATTTTCGTGAACCAGGACGGTCGGCGCTTCGTCAACGAGTCGGCTCCGTACGACCGGATCGGCCGAGCGATCATCAGCCAGGTGGAAGCCGGCCAACTGAGTCTGCCGTACTGGATGATCTACGACGACCGGGAGGGTGAGGTGCCTCCGGTCAAGGCGACCAACGTCTCGATGGTGGACACAGCCAGCTACCAGCAGGCCGGATTGTGGCGATCCGCAGAAACTCTGGCGCAACTCGCTGAGAACCTCGGCATCCCCCCACCGAATCTGATCGAGACCGTGAACCGGTACAACTCGCAGGTGGCCAGAGGTGCCGACAGCGATTTCGGCCGTGGCGACGAGGCCTACGACCGGGCGTTCTCCGAGGGAGCGCCACCGCTTGCGCCGATCGACAAACCACCGTTTCACGCCGCCGCGTTCGGCTTGTCCGACCTCGGCACCAAGGGCGGGTTGCGCACCGACACCCATGGCAGGGTGCTCGATACCTCGGGTGAGGTGATACCGGGGCTGTATGCCGCAGGCAACACCATGGCTGCGGTCAGCGGAACCACCTACCCCGGTGGCGGCAATCCCATCGGGGCGTCATTGTTGTTCAGCCACTTAGCTGCAATGCACATCGCCGCTGAGACGCCGCGGTGAGCGAGGACGTTTCAACCGTGGATCGGACGCTCGGAACGGCCCTTTACGGTCCGCTGACCGAGTCCGTTCGCCGATTGATCGACGTCACGATTCGCAGCGAGGTGGACCGCGAGGCCATCTGTGCGGCAAAGGCATTGGTCGACGAGGCCTCGGACCTGCTCGCGGCGCGATTGATGGCGGGTCCCTTCGGAGTTCGACGGACAGCCGAAGGCGAGACGGTCGCCTGGGGCAATGCGGCGATCGGACTTCGCAACGCCGTCGCTCCCCCGCTGGTCATCCACCATGCACCGGACAAGGTGTACACCGACGTCGAACTTGGCGCGGCCTACGAGGGTCCTCCAGGCCACGTGCATGGCGGCGTCTGCGCGTTGATCCTCGATCATCTGCTCGGTGCCACCGCGCATCAGCCCGGTAGGGCGGCATTCACCGGAACCATCACCATCCGATACCTACGCCCCACCAAGTTGGGCCTGCTTCATGCCGAAGCCAGGGTAGACCGCGATGAAGGGTCGAAAACATTTGCGGTAGGCAATATCTCAGATGGCCAGGGCATCACCGTCGAGGCGCAGGGCGTCTTCATTCGTCCTAAGGACGCGTAGTTCGCCTCAGCTTCTCACTCCTGCTTGACCAATTTGAACGGCATGCTGATGTAGAGCGGCAGGCTCCTGCCGCAGGCCCCACCCTGTCCCGTGGTGGCGTCCAAGCCGGTCAGCGTGTTGGAGGTCGGATCGGTCATGTCCCCACCCGGGCTGGACCGGTGGAATCGGTACACCTGCATTCCCGGTGCGGCGCTGCCGTCCTCGCACGGCATCCAGTTGGGCACAACGCGTTTGACGTACCACTCCCCCCCGGTCTGATAGATCGGCGCCGTCCAGCCCAGGTCACTGGTGACGGTGCCGGTGCATTCGGTGGGGTAGCTGCACTGCGTCGAGATGGTCCAGTTGCTCCGGACGCTCTGCTCGTCGTGGAACACGTCGTTGGTGGCGGCCCACTCCCCGTTGGAGGTGGCGGTGAACGTGCCGTTCAGACCCCAGTCGCTCGGTGCGGCGGCCGAGACAGGGCTCGCCATTCCGGCCACCGCGGCGGCCACGACCACCGCGGCACTGATCATTGACACACGCATCGACCGCTCCTTCCTGGCGCTCATGTCGTGGGTAGCAGGTCTTTCCACGATCGTTCGCCGCCCGGCTTCACCAGATCCGACTGCCGGAACACGCTGCCGTCCGGCGTGGCGTACTGCCCCGTCGCCGGATCGTAGGTGGCGATCGCCACCGACGGCCCACCGGGAGCACCGGTGAACGCGCTGGGCGCCACCGTCCCACCCTGGTCGGTCGGAGCGGGATTCGGAACAGCTTGTGGCGCAGGGGTTTCCGGGGCAGGCGGCAACTGTGCCGCCGCCGGTGCCAGTGGCGCCTCCGCGGGCGGCGGTGCGGCCGGGGCCGGACCCGGCGGCCTCGGGGTGCCGTCGAGCGGTCCGAAGATGTTCTGCGGGAGGGTGACCCGGTCGTCAGGCGGGATGCCCTGCGCGATCAGGTTCGGGTCGATCGGGTACGGCCCGGTGGCGTGCTGACGCATCGCCAGCGGCTCATACGGCTTGTCACTGTCGCAGATCTCGACGGTGGGCGCCCGCTTGCCGGGCTGACCCTGGCATGGATAGTTGCGCGCGCCGCGGACCGCGATCGGCGAGTCCTGCGGCAGCTTGCAGTACAGGCCGTCCGGGGTGTCGATGTCGGAGGTGTCCGCCGGCGACCTCCACTGCGAAGGCGGCAGGAAGCCGACCGTGCACGCGGGCGGGTCGTTGATGGTCAGGGTGAAATCGCCCAGCGTCATCCCCGTCGGATTGTTCAACGGTGAGCCCACCGCCTGCACGGAGCCGATGTATGGCGGCAGCAGGACGAGCAGCTGCTCCAGCGACGCGTGATAGGTCACGGCGACCTGGCCTATCGTGGTCAGGTTGGCCAGTAGCACCGGCAGCGTCGGCTTGATCTGGTTCAGCAGCGCGGTCGCCTCGTCGGCGGCACCGGGCCCGTTGGCCAGGATGCCGCGCCACTGCGAGTCGTTGGTGGTCAGCTGGTCGGTGACGCCGGCCAGGCTGTGTGCCCAGGTGCGGATGGAATCCGTCGACGCCAGTTGGCCGTCGAGCAGCGGGCGGCTGTCTTCGATCAGCGTGCGGGACTGGCCGGCGACCCCGTTGAGGTCGGCGGTCAGCCGTGACGCCGAATCGGCGAGTGTGCTCAGGTTGTCCGCGGTTCCGTTGAGCGCCTTGAACGTCTCGTCGAGCAGGGCGGGGATCCGCTCCTTCGGAATGCTCTTCAGCAGCGAGCTGACCTGATCGAGCATCGGGCCGACCGCTTGCGGGACGGTGGCGTTCTTGGCCGGGATCACCGAACCGTTGACCAGGTATGGCCCGGAGTCGGTTCGCGGCACCAGGTCCACGTACTGCTCGCCGACCGCCGACACGCTCAGGACCCTGGCCTCCAGGTCCGCGGGGACCTGCGGCGAGGTGTCCAGCGACATCGTCGCCTCGGCGCCGGACTTGGTGGGCCGGACGTCGGTCACCTTGCCGATCTGCACGCCGCGATACGTCACGTTCGAGAACTGATATAGGCCACCGGTTCTCGGGCAGTTCGAGCTTGACGGTCATCCGGTCGATGCCGAGCAGCGTCGGTGCCTGCAGATATTTGATGACCATCACGCCGACGCCGATGATCGAGGCGATCGTGAAGATGATCAGCTGGGTGCGGACGAATCGGGTCAACATCAGTTACCGCCCCCGTCCTGTGGCGCCGATTGCGGATCCGGCCCCGGGCGGTGGCCCATTGCCCGGCCCGGGCAGCGGTCCGGTGTCCGGCCCGGGCGGTGGCCCATTGCCCGGCCCGGGCGGTGGGCCGGGCACCGTAGCGGCTGCCGGGGCGGTGTTGTCCGTCAACGCCGCCTGGCTGCTGGTGGCGGCCGCCGGACCCCCGAGGTTCAGGGGCGGGACATCCGCCAGTTGCTTGGGGGGCGGACTGAACGGGGCGTGCAGCGGGTCGTAGGTGTACATGGCGTAGAACGGATCACCAGGCGCGGGAACGAGTTTGGCGTTCGGGTCGCCCCAACTCGTGCCGAGGAACAGGGTCCTCTTCAGCCGCGGCACGGTCAGGTCGAAGATGATGAACTGGTTGAGGTAGTCGCCCGCGGATGGCCGCGGTCGATCACGCTCTGCGTGTACGGGAAGGTCGGGAAGTAGGCAAGCGCAGTGTCCAGCTTGGGGCCGACGTCGGCGAGCGCCTTCAAGGTCGGCTCCAGGTTCTGCAGGTTGCGCACCAGGTCCGCCTGCGTGTCGTTGACCAGTCCGGTGGCCAGATTGGAGAAGTCGCGGAACTTCTCCAGCGCGGTGACGATCCGCGGGCGTTCGTTGACCAGGACGTCGAGCGCGGGCGGAATGCGGTTGAGCGCCTGGGTGAGAACCTCGCGCTGCCCGGCGAATGTGCCTGCCAGGTTGTTCAGCGAGGTGACCGCCGACGTTGATGCTGTCCCGCTGGTCGGCGAGCAGTCCGACGAAGTCGTTCAGCCGACTCAGCAGGTCGCGGATCTTGTCCTCCCGCCCGCCCAGTGCCGCGTTGAACTCCTTGACGATGTCGCCGATCTGCCCCAGTCCCCCGCCGTTGACCACCACCGACAACGCCGACAGTGTCTGCTCTGTCGACGGGTACGTCGAAGATCGGTTCAGGCCCAGCGTCGCACCCGGTTGCAGCACCCCGCTGGGCGCCTGGCCCAGCGGCGGATTGAGGCCCAGGTGCATCGAGCCGAGCAGGCTGGTCTGCCCCACCGTCGCCACCGCGTTCGCGGGGATCACCACACCGGGCTTCACCGACACCTCGACGTCGGCGTGCCAGTCGGTCACCGTCATCTTGCCGACACTGCCGACCACCACGTCGCCGACCAGAACCGGCGAATTCGATTCCAGCTGGCCGACATTGGCGAGCTGAATATGGTAGGTGGTCGAGCCGGCGCCGTGCCCGACGGTGCCGGGCAGCGGCAGCGAGTTCAAGCCCCCGAAGGCACAGCCGCTGCCGCTGATCGCGACGCACGTCGCGATCAGCGCCACGCGGCGCGCCGAACCACGACGCATCATGATGGCGGCGTCCCTTCGACGGGTTGCGGGGCCGGCGGCGCCGCTTCGGCGGGGAGCAGCATGCCCTGCAGCGACGACGGCGGCGGGCCGGCCGGACCGACCGCGACACCGGGTGGAATCGGTGCGCCCGGGAACAACGCCGGAGACGGATCGGCAGGCAAACCGTTGGGTGCGTAGGAACCGTGGAAGTCCGGGGTGGGAACGCCCCAGCCGGCCGGTGGCGGCACGTCGCCGTTGTATCCGGTGTACGCCGACACCGCCGGCGGAATCTCCGCGGGGCCAGGGGTTGCGCCGGAGCCACCGGGCGCCAGGGCGGGGTCGGAGTAGATCAGCTTGTCCGGGCTCGGCGACTTGCCCAGGTAGGCGTTGAACGGGAAGGGCAAGTTGTTGAAGTTGAGCAGGCGAAGCGCCGGGCCCAGGTACTGCTCGCACAGCTTGCCGGTTTCGGCTGACGTGGCGTTCTCGATCGAACCGATTGCCGCGCAGATCACCTGGATCGGGTTGGAGAAGTTCGCCAGGGCGAATCCGCCCAGTGCGCTCTGGGTGTCGGGGTTGTAGATGTTGTAGGCGTTGCCGATTGCGTTGGGCGCCACGTGCAGGAGGTTCTCCACCACAAGCTTGTTGTCGGCCAGGTTCTTGGTGATGCTGCTCAGGTGCTGGAGCTGCTCGGCGGTCTGGTTGCGGCTCCCGGCGATGAAGCGCTTGACGTCGACGACGGCGCTGGAGAGGTTGGTCAGTGCACCGTCGAGATCGGACCGGCTGCCGTCGACGACGCTGCTGACCGAGGCGAGCCTGTCCTGGAACTCCACGATCTGAGTGTTGCTGTCGCGCAACGCAGTCACGAAGGTCTGCAGGTTCTTGATGATGTCCACCAGGTTGCCGCTGCCGTCGGCCAGTACGCGGCTCACGCCGGACAGCTGTGCGATGGCGTCGTGCAGCTTCTGGCCATTGCCGTCCAGCGCGGTGGCGGCGGTGTCGAGGAACCGGCCGACCGCGGTGGTCGAGGATTCGTCCTTCGGCCCGAGATCGGTTGCCAGCCGCATCAGCTGGGTCTTGACCTCGTCCCACTCGACCGGCACCGCGGTGCGATCCAAGCCGATCACCGCGCCGTCGGACATGGTGGGGCCGCTGTCCTCGTACGGCGGGGTCAGCTGAACGTATCTGGCGCCCACCAGGTTCTGAGAGACGATGACCGCCTCGGCGTTGGCGGGGATGGGCACGTCCCGGTCGACGGCGAGGCTCATCTTGGCCTTGGTCCCCTGGGCCTGGATGGACTTGATGGTTCCGACCTTGACCCCGGCCACCCGCACCTCGTCACCGGGATAGATCGCGGTCGCGCTGGTGAAGTACGCGGTGATGGTCTTCGGCTTGAAGAACGCCTGGCGCACCAACAGAGCGATCCCGCCGGCGACCAGCAGCGCCAGGATCGCAGCGACGGCGATGGTCAGCCGCTTGCGGGACCTCATGGCTGCCCCCATCGCTCATTGGGTTGCGGTATTCCGTTGTACGGGAACGGGAATTCGGCACGCGGTCCCGCGTTGTCCGGTGGTTGGCCGGCGTTGACGCCCCGCCGGAAGCCCAGCGCATAGTCGAAGAACGGCTGCAGCGTCTGCGCCGGGCTCAGGTTGGCGACGAAGGCGTTGTAGAAGAACCCGTTGTTGACGGCCTCGGCCTGGGTGAGCTGGAACTTGGCCAGACCCTTCATCGCCTTGGTGATGTTGTCGTTGTTCTTCTCCAGCATCGCCGTCACGCTGTTGAGCTTCTCCAGTGCGGGAGCGAGAACCTTCTCGTTGTCGGCGACGACGCCGGACAGCTGCCGCGACAGCGCTGAGGTGTTGGCCAGCAGGTTCACGATCGCGTAGCGGCGCTGGTCGAGGACGCCGAGCAGGTCGTTGGCGTTGAGCAGCAGGGCGTTCACCTGCTGGCTGCGCTGCCCGAGAATCCCGGTGACATCCGCGGCGCTCTTGAGCAGGCTCGCCAGCGAGTCGTTGCGCTCGTTGAGCATGCGCGACAACCGGCTCACGCCGTCGAACGTCGGGCCGAGTTGCGGCGAGATTCGATCGATGGTGTCCGACAACGTGTTCAGCGACTGATTGAGCGCGGCGGTGTCGGTGTCGGCGGTGTTGGCGGTGAAGTCGCTCAGCGACTGCGTGAGTGAGTACGGCGAACCGGTGCGCGACACCGGAATCACGTCGGCCGCCTTCAGGGTGCCCTTGCCGTCGGACTCCAACGTCAGCACCCGCTGACCCAGCAGGGTTCCGGTGCGGATGTGGGCGGTGGTGTCCGAGCCCAGGTGCACGCCGCCGTTGACCAGGAAGGTCACCAGCGCCTTGCCGCGTTGCAGCGACACGTCCGACACCGTGCCGACCTTGACGCCCGACACCTTCACATCGTTACCGGGTACCAAGCCGCCGGCCTCGCTGAACAGCGCCTGATGCTTGATCGACGTCGCCCACGAGATCAGCTTCTGCGGAGCGAGCCCCACGGTGATGACGAGCAGGATGAGCACCAGCCCGATGAAGCCGGCGCGAATGAGTGAAGATCCACGGTATTTGAGCATCAGGGCTCCGCGCACCTTCCAGTGTGTTGAATGATCCAGGGGAAGTACGCGGTTCGGCCCTGCAGGTCGGTGACGCGCAGCGACAACCCGCAGAGGTACTGGTTGATCCAGCTGCCGTAGGAGCCCAGCCGGACGACCTTGCGATAGTTCGCGGGTGCCTTCTGGATCGAGATGTCCAGCAGTTCCTTGTCCTGATCCAACAGTGGCGCCACCCGGCCCAACTGGTCGACCGTTCCGGCCAGCGGGGTGCGCGCCTGGTTGAGCAGATCGGTCAGCGACGCCGTCCCGTTGTCCAGCGCGGTGATCGCGTCACCGATGGGATCCTTGTCGGCGGCCAGGCCGGTGACGAGCTTCTCCAGCTTGTCGACGGCGCCGGAGAACTGGTTGCCGTCCTTGGAGATGGTCGCGACGACGGTGTTGAGGTTGTCGATCAGCTGCTGCACGGTCTGTCCGTTGTCGGCCAGCGAGTTGGTGAACGACGAGGTCTTGGAGAACAACGACTCGATGTTGCCGTCCTGGCCCTGCAGAATCTGGATCAGCGAGTTGGTCAGCGCGTTGACGTCCTGCGGGTTCAGGCCCTGGACAACGGGTTTGAGACCGCCCAGCAGCAGGTCGAGGTCCAGCGCCGGCTCGGTCCGGTCAACCGGGATCTGCGAGCCGGCGGGCTGGATCTTCCCCGAGCCGGGGCTGTCGACGAGTTCCAGGTAGCGGTCGCCGACCAGGTTCAGGTAGCGCACCATCGCCTTGGTACCCGAGGTGAGCACGATGTTGCGATCGGCGTCGAAACCGACGATCACTGTGTTGTCCGGTTGCAGGGCAACCTTGTTGACCGTTCCGACCCGCACGCCCGCGACCCGCACCGAGTCGCCCGACTTGAGGCTGGACGCATCGGTGAACACCGCGGAGTAGGAGTTGTCCGATCCCGACCGGTACTGGCCGAAGATCGCGAACAACACCCCGGTCAGCAGCAGCATCACGATCCCGAAGACACCGACCTTGAGGATCGTCTTCCACAGCGCGGTCATCCGGGCTGTCCAATTTGCGCGGTGTTGCGGGGCGGGCCGTCGATCGGTCCGAACAACGCCTGCTTGAGACCGTCGGAGTTGAGCAGGATGCCCTGGTTTCCGTACTGCGCCTGATTGGCGCCGATGTCGGAGACCACGAACGGCGGGCTCGTCTCGAACGGCACCTTGGGCAGGTCGGTGCACTGCGGTCCGCCCTTGGCGGCGACCTTGGGCAGGTTGCTCGGATACCGGTAGCGTTCACGCCCCAGGAAGAACGACTGCAGCAGTGTCGCGCCGGGCAACGCCGAGCCGGGTCCGGTGGCCAGTGGCACCAAGGCGCCGACGCCACAGGTGAGCGCCGCGTTGTACTGGTTGAGCAGGTCGGTGGTGGGGACCAGCAGGTGCAGCACGTCGGTCAGCGGCTGCCGGTTGGTGGACAGCACCTCGGTTCCGACGTCGGCCAGCCCGATGGCGCTGACCAGCAGCGAGTCCAGGTTGTTGTTCTGGTCGACGATGGTGTCACTGATCTTCGTGGCGTTGGTGACGGTCTTGAGAAGGTCGGGTGCGGCGTCGGAGTAGGCGCCGAACACTGTTGGCGCGATGGCGATCTCATGGTTGAGCGTGTCCAGGCTCGGGTTGAGCGTGGTCAGTGCGGCGTCGAGGTCGACCAGCGACTGGCCGAACTTGTCGCCCCTGCCGTTGAAGCCCTTGGCGATGGCACCGAGGGTCTGGTTGAGCTTCGCGGGCTCGATCTGGGACAGCACCGAGACCAGTTGCTGAAAGACGGTGTTGATCTCCACGGTGACGTGGTTGCCCGCGATCACCTGATCGGCGCGCAGTGGCTGTGCCGAGGGTTCGGCGGGCGGAACGAGTTCGACGAACTTCGAGCCGAACACCGTCGAGGAGGTGATGTCGGCGCCGACGTTGGCCGGGATCAGATCGACCATCGCGGGGTCGATGGCCAGGTGCAGGGCCGCCTGGCCGTCGGGCAGCGAGTCGATCGAGGCGACCTTGCCGACCTGGGCGCCGTTGAGCTTGACCTTCGCCTCGGGGTTCATCACCAGTCCGGCGCGATCGGAGACCACGGTCACCGGAACGGTTTTGGTGAAGCTGTCCCGGAAGAGTCCGATGGAAACCGCGACGATCGCGGCGATGGCGATCACCGTCGCCAGTCCCGCCAGGGGGCGCGCGATACCTGAGTTCATCGGGTCCCTCGCCTATCCGGACAGGTTGAAGTTGCCGTTGGAGCCGTAGATGGCCAGGGAGATCAGCAGGGTCACCGAGACCACCACGATCAGGGAGGTGCGCACCGCGTCACCGACCGCGACGCCCACCCCCGAGGGGCCGCCGGTGGCGAAGTAGCCGAAGTAGGTGTGGATCAACAGGATCGTGATCGCCATCAACACCGCCTGCAGAAACGACCACAACAAGTCGATCGGATTCAAGAACGTGTTGAAGTAGTGGTCATAGAGCCCGCCGGACTGCCCGAAGAGCACCACCGTGGTGAACTTCGACGCCACAAACGACAAGATGACCGCGATCGAGTACAGCGGCGTGATCGCCACCATCCCGGCCACGATCCGCGTCGAGACCAGATACTCCACCGGCCGGATGCCCATCGACTCCAGCGCGTCGATCTCCTCGTTGATCCGCATCGCGCCCAACTGCGCGGTCACCCCGGCCCCGAACGTGGCCGCCAACCCGATGCCGGCCACCACCGGCGCACTGATCCGCACATTGATGAACGCCGCCAAAAACCCGGTCAGCGCCTCGATCCCGATATTGCCCAACGAGCTGTAGCCCTGCACCGCCAACGTCCCACCGGCGGCCAACGTCAAGAACCCGACGACCACGACCGTGCCACCGATCATCGCCAACGTCCCCGCACCCATCGAGATCTCGGCGATCAACCGAATGATCTCCTTACGGAAATGCACCGTCGCGTAAGGCGTTCCGGCCAAGGCTCTTCCGTAGAACAGCGTCTGGTCGCCGATGCGGCTCAGAACCCCGAGGGGGCGTCTGAACTGACGGGTCAGTCGTGGGTAGACGGCGTTCAGTGCCACTGTGCGTCCTCGCTACCGGCTGGTCATTCGGATGCCGATGGCGGTGACGACCACGTTGACCACGAACAGGGCCATGAACGCATAGACCACCGTCTCGTTGACCGCATTCCCCACCGCCTTGGCACCCCCACCGGAAATCGTCAACCCCCGATAACACGCCACCAACCCCGCGATCAACCCGAACAACGCCGCCTTGACACAGGAAATGATCACCTCCGGCACCCCGGTCAACAACGTGATCCCCGCCGCGAACGCCCCCGGATTCACATCCTGAACGAACACCGAGAACACATAGCCACCCAAAATCCCGATGATCACCACCAACGAATTGAGCAACAACGCCACCAACCCCGACGCCAACATCCGCGGCGTGACCAGACGCTGCACCGGGTTGATCCCCAGCACCTCCATCGCGTCGATCTCCTCACGAATCGTGCGCGACCCCAAATCGGCACACATCGCCGTCGCCCCCGCCCCGGCCACGATCAACACCGTCACCAACGGACCCACCTGCGTCACCGCACCAAAAGCCGCACCCGCCCCCGACAGATCCGCCGCCCCAAGCTCACGCAACAAGATGTTGAGCGTGAAACTCACCAACACCGTGAACGGAATCGCCACCAACAACGTCGGCGCCAACGACACCCGCGCCACAAACCAGGACTGCTCCAAAAACTCCCGCCACTGAAACGGCTTACGGAAAATGAACCGCACCGCATCCGCCGACATCGCGAACAACCCACCAATAGCCTGCATCGGACCCGACACACCCTTGGAGATAGCGATGCCCGGCGACCACCGATCTGCTGTGCGATTTGCCATTGGCGTGTTCAGAGCCTCCATCGTTGTCGTGACACAAGACCCGGCACCACAGCACTGCCCGTCAAAAATGGAACGTGTTCCAGTGGCGCCCACGCAGATTAGTGCACTTAACGCTCAGGCGGAAGCAAATCCCGGCAATCGGGACATCGCGTCTTTTGGAACGCACGAACGGCAACCATGGTGGCCCAGTGCACCGCACAATGAGCGGGCCCCAACGACCCGTTCCCGGTCAGCGGGAGCAATGAAACAGACAGGAGATCAGCCCGCATGGCCAGCCTGCAGCGTTACACCGACCGCCGCGTCCTGATCACCGGCGCCGGCTCCGGCATCGGACAGGCATGCGCGCTGCGCATCCTCGACGAAGGCGGCCGGGTGGTGGCCGCCGACATCAGCGAACGCGGACTGGCGGACACCGCAACCAAAGCCGCCGACAACGACGACCGGCTCACGACGATCGTTATTGACGTTGGCGACGAGGGCTCGGTGAGCAAGGGAGTCGGCGAAGCGGTGGCCTCGCTGGGCGGCTTGGACACCTTGGTCAATGTTGCCGGCATCCTGCGATCGAAACACTTCCTCGAGACCTCGTTGGCCGACTTCGAGCAGGTGCTGAGGGTCAACCTGGTCGGCACCTTCCTGGTCACCCGCGCCGCACTGCCTGCCCTGCGTGAGGGCACCGCCCCCGCGGTGGTGAACTTCAGCTCGACCTCGGCGACGTTCGCCCATCCCTACATGTCGGCCTATGCGGCCTCCAAGGGCGGCGTGCAGGCGATGACGCACGCGCTGGCGGCGGAGTTCGCCAGGGACGGCGTCCGGTTCAACTCCGTGCAGCCGGGCTCGATCTCGTCAGGGATGACCGATGGCACCGGCGAGTCGAAGCAGAGCGTCGGGCCAGGGCTGCCCGATGACGTCAACTACAAGCTGTTCGGCCGGGTGGCGCCGCTGCTGCCGCTGCCCAAGGGGGAGATCTTCGCCAAGCCCGACGCGGTGGCCGCGGTGGTCGCGATGCTCGGCAGCCCCGACGCGTCGTTCATCTCGGGCACCGAGGTCCGCATCGACGGCGGCGCGCACATGTGAGTTCTGCATGGATGGCCGCCGGGTTATCGGGGCGGGCTCGCAACGGACTCAACCGGACTAGGATCCGTCCAATCGACACTGAAGCCCGGGTGCCGTTCCACGGAATGGCGTGCTCCTACCCCGATGGTGACGAAGGAATCCATCGAAAAAATCGAACTTCGTTGCGGAATCGGTTGCGGATGGCCGCCAAATCCGCGATGGTTTAGCAACGGAGAGCGACGGAACGCTGTGGCCGTCGGCCTACGGACTAAGGAGGACGGGCCCTGACCGAGACCGGCGCCACCGCCACCCAGCAGAACACCGGAGAATCCGGGACCAAACGCACCGACGGCAAGCCGGTCATCGAGATCGACCACGTCGTCAAACGGTTCGACGACTACGTCGCAGTCGCGGACGCCGACTTCTCTATCGGCTCCGGCGAGT
Organism: uncultured Actinomycetota bacterium; assembly: GCA_963716465.1. GTDB lineage: Bacteria > Actinomycetota > Actinomycetes > Mycobacteriales > Mycobacteriaceae > Mycobacterium. Next base: position 38,490 of record CAVQTS010000016.1, on the reverse strand, counting down.
TCTTCTCGATGCTGGGACCTTCCGGCTGCGGCAAGACCACCACGCTGCGCATGATCGCCGGGTTCGAAAGCCCCACCGAGGGCGCGATCCGGCTCGAAGGCGTCGATGTCTCCCGGGTCCCGCCGAACAAGCGCCATGTCAACACCGTGTTCCAGCACTACGCGCTGTTCCCCCACATGACCGTGTGGGACAACGTCGCCTACGGCCCGCGCAGCCAGAAGAAGGACAAGGCCACGGTCAAGAAGGGCGTCGACGAGATGCTCGAGGTGGTCCGGCTGACCGACTTCGCCCAGCGCAAGCCGTCCCAGCTGTCCGGCGGCCAGCAGCAGCGCGTCGCGCTCGCTCGGGCGCTGGTCAACTACCCCAGTGCGCTATTGCTCGACGAGCCGCTCGGCGCCCTGGACCTCAAACTGCGCCACGTGATGCAGTTCGAACTCAAGCGCATCCAGCGCGAGGTGGGCATCACCTTCGTCTACGTCACCCACGACCAAGAGGAAGCGCTCACGATGAGCGACCGGATCGCGGTCATGAACCAGGGCAACGTCGAACAGATCGGCACCCCGACCGAGATCTACGACCGGCCCGCGACCGTGTTCGTGGCCGGCTTCATCGGCCAGGCGAACCTCTGGCACGGCCGTCAGACCGGTCGCGCCAACCGCGACTTCGTCGAGGTTGAGGTGCTGGGCACCAAGCTCAAGGCCAAGCCGGGTGACACCACGATCGAATCGGGCGGCGAGGCCACCCTGATGGTCCGCCCGGAGCGGGTGCGGGTCTCGATGGAGCCGCCCACCGGTGACGTCGCGGCGGTGCGCGCCAAGGTGGTCGACCTGACCTTCCAGGGTCCGGTGCTGCGGCTGTCGCTGGCCGCCGCCGACGGCTCCCCGATCGTGGCCCACGTCGGCCCCGAGCAGAACCTGCCGCTGCTGCGCCCCGGCGACGACGTCTACGTGGGCTGGTCCCCTGATGCGTCCCTGGTCCTGCCTGCGGCCGACATCCCGACCACCGAAGACCTCGAGGACATGCTCGACGACTCCTAGTCCTACCAATCACGCGTCCTACCAATCACGCCTCCCCCGCAATTTCCTTCGACGAACTTCCTCCCCCTTCTGAAAGGCACCACGGCACATGGCCAATGAGATCGACCCCCGGATCCTCGCCCAGTTCGCGTCCCGACGCCGGTTCATCGGCGGCGGTGCCGCCGCCGCGGCGGCTCTGGCCCTGGGCCCGTCCTTCCTCGCCGCATGTAGCAAGTCGGACAACTCCTCGAGTTCCTCCAGCGGCCCGGCAACTCCGTCCGACGACGGCAAGCCGGCGACCGGCAAGCTGCGCATCTCGAACTGGCCGCTCTACATGGCCGATGGCTTCGTTGCCGCCTTCCAGACCGCGACCGGCCTGACCGTTGACTACAAAGAGGACTTCAACGACAACGAGGAGTGGTTCGCCAAGAACAAGGAGCCGCTGTCGCGTAAGCAGGACATCGGCGCCGACCTGGTGGTGCCGACACAGTTCCTCGCAGCCCGCCTCAACGGCCTGGGCTGGCTCAACGGCATCAGCGAAAGCCGTTGGACCAACAAGAAGAACCTCCGCCCCGATCTCCTGGATGCCAAAGCCGACCCGGGCCGCAAGTTCAGTGCGCCGTACATGTCCGGAATGACGGCACTGGCCTACAACCGCGCCGCGACCGGTCGCGACATCACCAAGATCGACGATCTGTGGGATCCCAAGTTCAAGGGCAAGATCAGCCTGCTGTCCGACATGCAGGACGGCCTGGGCATGATCATCATCTCCCAGGGCGGATCGCTGGACGATCCCACGATGGAAGGCGTCCAGAAGGCCGTCGACCTGATCAAAGAGCAGAAGGACAAGGGCCAGATCCGCCGGTTCACCGGCAACGACTACGCCGACGACCTCGCGGCGGGCAATGTCGTTATCGCCCAGGCGTATTCGGGTGACGTGGTCCAGCTACAGAAGGACAATCCGGACCTGAAGTTCGTCGTGCCGGACAGTGGCGGCACCACGTTCGTCGACACGATGGTGATCCCCTACACCACGCAGAACCAGAAGGCCGCCGAGGAGTGGATCAACTACGTCTACGACCGGCCTAACTACGCCAAACTGATCGCGCACACCCAGTACGTGCCGGTGTTGTCGGACATGACCGACGAATTGAACAAGATCGACCCGGGCCTGGCGTCCAACCCGTTGATCAACCCGCCGAAGTCGACCCTGGACAAGCTCAAGTCGTGGACGGCGCTCACCGACCAGCAGACCTCGGACTTCAACAAGGCCTACGCCGCCGTCACTGGCGGCTGACGCCATGGCCGGTGTAGCCAGTAGCAACCGGCAGCGGAGCAAGCTGGCTCCGTACCTGATGATCCTGCCGGCCCTTGCGTACCTCGGGGTTTTCTACGTGGTGCCGTTCATCTCGTTGTTCCGCACATCGCTGTCGAGCATGGGCGGGTCGGTGTACATGCCGAAGCTCACCTTCGGCTGGAACTTCAGCAACTACGGCAACGCACTGGTCATGTACAAGGATCAGATCCTGCGCTCGTTCGGCTATGCGTTCTCCGCGACGGTGCTGTGCATACTGCTGGCTTTCCCGCTGGCCTACGTGATCGCCTTCAAGGCAGGCCGTTACAAGAACCTGCTGCTGGGTCTGGTGATCCTGCCGTTCTTCGTGACCTTCCTGATTCGCACGCTGGCCTGGAAGACCATCCTGGCCGACGACGGCTGGGTGGTCCAGGGGCTGAACGCAATCGGGCTGCTGCCGTCGGACGGCCGCCTTCTGTCGACCAGTTGGGCGGTGATCGGCGGGTTGACCTACAACTGGATCATCTTCATGATCCTGCCGCTGTACGTCAGTCTGGAGAAGATCGACGCCCGCCTGCTGGAGGCGTCCCGCGACCTCTACGGCACCAACCGCCGGATGTTCAGCAAGGTGATCCTTCCGTTGGCGATGCCCGGCGTGCTGGCCGGCAGCATGCTGGTGTTCATCCCGTCGGTCGGCGACTTCATCAACGCCGACTACCTGGGCAGCACCCAGACGAAGATGATCGGCAACGTGATCCAGCGGCAGTTCCTGGTGGTCAAGGACTACCCCGCCGCCGCCGCGCTGAGCTTCGTACTGATGGCAATGATCCTGGTCGGTGTGTTGCTCTATACCCGGGCACTCGGTACGGAGGACCTGGTATGACTCGACAGCGAGAAGCGAAGGCGGATCGCGCATGACCACCGAGGCCGGGTTGGCGATCGCCAACACGCTGGATCACGGCGGGCTGGCTAAGCCGGGCCGCAGTTTCCGCGGCACCTTCAAGCTCGGCGATCTGACGCTGCGGATCATCGCGGGGCTGGTGCTGTTCTACCTGTTCCTGCCGATCCTGGTGATCATCGTGTTCTCGTTCAACAAGCCGGCCGGCAAGTTCAACTACACCTGGCAGGGCTTCACGTGGGACAACTGGGCGAACCCGTTCAAGTACCCGGACCTGACCGCGGCGCTGAAGCTGAGCATCAACGTGGCCGCGGTCTCGACGGCCATCGCCCTGGTCCTCGGTACCCTGGTCGCCGTTGCCCTTGTGCGGCAACGCTTCCGGGGCAGCCAGGCCGTGGACACCTTCCTGGTGCTTCCGCTCACCTCGCCAGAGGTCGTGATGGGCGCCTCGCTGCTGACGCTATTCCTGGACCTCGGCTGGGCCACCGGGTACGTCACGATCATCATCGCCCACATCGCCTTCCAGATCAGCTTCATCGCCATGACGGTGCGCGCCCGCATCCGCGGTTTCGACTGGACGCTGGAGGATGCCTCGCTGGACCTGGGCGCCGGACCGACCCGCACGTTCTTCAAGGTGACGCTGCCGCTCATCGTGCCGGGCATCGTGGCGGCGGCAATGCTGTCGTTCGCCCTCTCACTGGACGACTTCATCATCACCTACTTCGTCAGCGGCTCCACGGTGACCTATCCGCTGTACGTCAACGCCGCGGTGAAAGCGGCTGTGCCGCCTCAGATCAACGTGCTGGCCACCGCGATCCTGGTGATCAGTCTGGTCCTGCTCGGGGTTGGGACGCTGTACCGGCGCAAGCGGCAGATCTGAGCCTTCTCGCGGTCAACCTGGGGGTTCGCGCCGGCAGCCGAAGCCGATACGGCATTCTTGGCGGGTGAACGTCGAGTCGATCCTGGAGTCCATCCCGCCGCTCGCGGTATACGTCGTGGTGGGCCTGATCATCGGTATCGAGAGCCTCGGCATCCCGCTGCCCGGGGAGATCGCACTGGTGAGCGCGGCGCTGCTGGCATCACGGCACACCCTGGACATCAGCCCGGTGTGGGTGGGCGCTGCCGCCACGATCGGCGCGATCATCGGCGACACGATCGGCTATACGATCGGCCGCCGCTTCGGGATGCCGCTGTTCGAGAAACTCGCTGCGCGCTTCCCCAAACACTTCGGGCCCGGTCACGTCGCGCTGGCCAAGCAGCTGTTCTCCCGGTGGGGTGTGTGGGCCGTGTTCTTCGGCCGCTTCATCGCTCTGCTGCGAATCCTGGCCGGCCCGCTGGCCGGGGCGCTGCGAATGCGCTACCCGTACTTCCTGGGCGCCAACGCCGCGGGGGCGCTGTGTTGGGCCGGGGGCACCACGGCGGTGGTGTACTACCTCGGCCTGGCCGCCGAGAAGTGGCTGTCCCGCTTCTCGTGGGTGGCCCTGGTGGTGGCCATCATCGTCGGCGTCGGGATGACGATGCTGTTGAAGGAGCGCACCCGCAACCTGATCGAGCAACTGGAGGCCGAGCACGACTGGGAGACGCTGCGTCACGCCAAGTGAGTCGTGCTCAGAGCGGGCCCTCCCCGTCGGTGGCCACCGCGCGCGGCGGACCCGTCATCCTGAACAACCGGAAGCGCTCCTCGCCGCTCGCGCCGGATACCGCGTAGACCAGACCGCGACATGCCGGCGCCGTCGTTCCACAGTGTCGGGTAGCGCACGTTCAGGGCGTCGGCGTCGCTGATGTCAGGGCTGCTGACCAACAGGTATTGCACGCCATGCTCCCAGGGTCGGTTGACTGCCGCCTTGAAGTCGTAGTCGCTGGTGATGACGAACTGTTTCGGTTCGGGACGAGCTCAGCCACACTCCCCAGGCGTTGAAAGTGTCCATCAGCACCGAGCCGTCGGGAAGTCGTTGCCGGTCAAGGTAATCGGCCAGCACTCGGTCGTTCGCCATCTGCCTGCGATACCACTGGTCCTGCGGCTGCTCCGGCGCGAGGCGTTCCGGGAACAGCAACGAGTTGAAGCCGGACTGCAGGGGCTGGTTTCCGATCCGTTCGTTGAGCGACGCCATGACCGTGACGGGGTAGCCGATAACAATCGAGAGGGTCACCAAGCAGCGCGCCGAACCGTCGCGAGTCACCGGTCGGCCGTCCTCTGTCAAGCAAGCCAGTGCCACGCAGATCACCAACGGGACGGCCAGCAGGTAGTACCGGAAACATCCAAAGTCGTCGCGGTGACTTGCCCCAGACCGCGAAGACCAGGATCGGACCGATCGTCAGAACGGGCACCAACGCGGCGAACCGGTGGGTCAACGCCGAATGAGAGATTGCTGCCCCAACGGCGATCCGGCGACGGTTGCATACCGAACAGGGCGCGGCTACCGATAACCCAGCCGCGATGCGATCCCACGCGACGCGGTCGCCCCCGCGCGGTTGTAGAGCGTCTGTACCACATCGCGACCTGCTGTCGTTGCCGTATTGCGAGTGACAGCGTGCGCGAACAACTCCTGGTTCACCACCCACCCGCTAAGCGCCCACACGGCAGCGATGATCACGATCGGGAACAGGATGATCGCCCATTGTCGCGAGGTTCTGGCCATCGCCCGTTGACCCGTACCCAACAAAGTCGCCGGCAACGACGAACACGGCGGCGCCGATGGCTGCCGGGCACGACCTCGTAGCGGGACAGGTAGCCCACCGCGAGCGCCATCCCAGCCCAGGCAAGTCCCTCGGCTGGCGAGCATCCGTCCATCGCATCAGGTGGCGCGCGCACCACATCATCGAGAATGTCTCGGCAGCTTCGCTCATCCCCGAGCACCGTAGACGACGATCATCGGCTGTAGTGCGAAGCATGCGATCGCAACCCGCCGCCATCCCGCACTGACTCCGCGGTCCAGTGCGATACGCGAACCGCCACTCCGCCGCCGCCATGAACACCGCGCTCTGCACCACGGCCGCCAGGCCGTGGCTGCGCAGCGGAGGCCACCAGCGGCCAGCTGCAGGATCGGCACCTCCACCAGACTAGGAAGCGGGTTCCAGACGAAGCCCACCGCCGACAAGTGCGGATCGCGGCTGCTCGATGACGTAGCCGGCATTGGCAACTCGACTTGGTCCATCGGGGTCGAAGAGGTTGTAGCGCATAACCATACGTAGCCGAACGCGAAGTACAACGCGGTCAGCGCGAAGAAGAGCAGCACGATCCCGCCCGGCGCGCTGAGCCGGGCCGGTATCGCCGATGGGACATCAGCGGCTGAGCCTGCCGGATCTCGACGGACACCGTCACGGCTCTGCCGCGGCCCGTCGGCTGCCGTCGCGTCAAAACCACTCCAGCCGCCAGCAGCAGCACAGCGGCAGCCGGGCCACGGACACCCAGGTCCACCATTCCACCGTCACCCGGGTACTCGTCGACCATGGCCCTCCCTCACGCAGTGTGAGGTTCACGCTTCTGCCCGCCGAGCCGGTGGCCACAACGTCACCGGACAGCGATCCCCACCGCGAGGGAAGGCCCGAATGTAGTCGAAGGATCGGTCGACAAGTGACCAGTCATCGTATCCGTCGATCGCCAAAATCGGTTCTGCCGTGGTCCGAGAATCCCTGTATCACCCCGGTCGGACCGTTGAGGTCCACGTCGGTCGCTAGACCGGGCGGCCTCGATGTCAACGGAATTTGCCTCGCTGGCGAGTAGCGGTGGGTTCAGTCGCGCCCGGGCGAGATCCTCACCGCGAGCGACGACGAGCGCCCCCAGCCCGGAACGCACCGCCTCCGCCATGATGGTCAGGCGCGGCTGCAGAGCCACGATCGTCTGCTGACCCAGCAGATTGACCGCGCCGTGCCGCTAATCGGAGATGGTCGGGCTGGTCGATCGCGACGTCGAACGCGGGCGTGAACGCCATGGGCAGCACCGGAAATCCGCCCCTGTTGTGGCTGCACCCGGTTGACGGTCATCGTCGAAGTGGGATCGAGGGTGAATTGCATCCGGTCGTTGAGCGGCGCGCATCGCTGGCTTGGCAGATATCGCAGTTGCGACGGCGACACCAACATTGGACGAATCGCCTCCGGCGGGAATTGTTCCGGTGATGTCGAGCATGCCGGAGTCGTCGAGGCGGCGGGTGGCAACACGGTGTTGCCGGATCGCATCGACCGCCGACGCCTCGCCGCCGGCCACCGGTGTGTAGTGCGCGACGAGATGAAGCTTCGCCTGCTCTATCGCGTCCGACGGCGAACGCAGCCGCATCGAAGCCGATGTAGAGGGTCGCACTGCCGAGAACCGAGATGTCTCCGGTGATCCCCAGTTGGGCGAACGTCTTGATGGTGGTCCCTCTCGGAACCTCGACCGCGGCGCTCTTCGACCGTCGCGGCGGTGGCCTGGGCGAGTTCGACCCGCCGATCGGCGAACAGTTGAACCTGGCGGCTCAATTCGCTTCCGCGGCCTGAGATCACCAGCACCGCGTCCGGGGTGCCCGGGTTCTGCACCGTCATGCCGGTCCGATCCGCGTCGACAAGTTCGATCACCCGCCTCGTCGGCGGACCCGGCGGCGCCGCACCTGGCGAGGTGTCGACTTCGATGCGAACGGGCATGGGGCGGTAGTAGTGGGTCAACTCGGCGACGAGTTCGAGCGCGGCCTGCTGCTGCGCGGCGGTCGGCGCCGGCCCGGTCCTGATCAGCATGCTGGTCGAGATACCCGGGCTTGAAGTCGGCGACCTGCGACGGATCTGGCGCGTCGCCGAAGTAGCTTGAACCCAGTTGTGCCAGCGACACCGACGGGGGTCTGGAGCAGCTGTCCGCGGGTGGGCTGTGGTCACGCAGTACGAAGCTCCAGCTTGGCCATGACCGTCGAGACCTGGGCGCCGGAGATGTCGACGGCGAACGGGACCGAAATCTGGTCGGATGGCAGCGAGATGCTGCCCAGCACGACGCCCCGTCCGTCGAGTACATCGACCCGCCCGTCGACAACGTTGACCGCCGAGCGATCTCGCCGCTCAACAGCCCGGGCATCACGCCCTGAGGTACCGGAATGTCGGTACCGAAGCTCTCATCCGATCCGAGGATGTCCATCCGCTCGGATCGGCCGAGCTGAGGCCACGCGATCGGCGTCGGGAGTGGCGGCGGGGGCGCACCGGCTCACCGGGTCGTCGCCCGAATCGGCCGCCGACGGGCGGACCGTTGTCCGCGCAACGCAGTTCAGCGCCCACCAGACCACGAGGACAATCAGACGACGCCCGCCGGAGTGCAGCCATCACGTCCGCCTGGCGGCGCCGACCCCTCGCGGCGCCGCCAGACCATGGACGGTCTTCTCCCAGTAGAAGGGCGAAAGAACAACTGGTACAACGCCTTGAACGCCGCGATGGACTGCAGCACCCAATAGCCCGGAACCAGAACCGCAGCCCACCACAGATCGGGCTTGCCCAGCGTGACGGTCACCACCAGCCCCACATATATGGACAGCGGCGCGGCCAGCAGGAACAACGCTAGGCATAGGTAGTACGTGATCGGCGGGAACATCATGCGACGGCCTCGCGGATGACCCACCAACCAGATCAACATGGTCGACCACAGGACGACGTTCAGCGCGTTGCTCAGCGGGATCGCACCGGTCATGTTGACCAGACGCAGTGTGGCCTTCAGTCCGATCTCCCGCACCAGCCGGTGAGGATTGCGCATGTGGACGATCTGGGTCTGCAGATATCCCTTGTACCAGCGTGAGCGCTGCCGAATCCAGTTGATCAAGTCGGAGTTGGCCTCCTCCAAAGTGATCGAGTCGAGAATCACGGTGCGATAGCCGTATCGAGCAAGCCGCACACCCAGATCGGCATCCTCGGTTACATTGTGCTCGTCCCACCCGCCCACCTCACGCCATACGCGGACCGCGCATGTGATTGGAGGTTCCGCCGAGGGGTACGACGCAGCCGGCCTGTTGGACGGCCGGCAGCACGGCACCGAACCATTGGTCGTACTCCATCGAGAACCAGCGGGTCAACAGATTCTGCCGCTCGTTGAAGTAACCCAGCCGGGCCTGTAGGCAACCGACTTCGGCCGGCACACGCCGGAAGGCGAGAACGGCGCGGCGCAGCTGTAGCGGATCAGGCACGTCCTCGGCGTCGTAAAGGGTGATCATCTCGCCGTCCTGGTCCGGCAGCGACATGGCGTAGTTGCACGCCTTCGGCTTGGTCTTGGGCAGGCTGTGCGGCACGACGACGATCCGAATCTCCGTTGAGCGACAGAGTGCTCTACGCACTTGCGTGGCGTCGTCATCCTCTTCGACGAGCAGCATGACGTCCAGCTTGTCCGGCGGATAGTCGAGGTTCCCGACACCGTTCAGAAGGTTGCGCATGATCGCCGGCTCGTCATAAACGGGCAACAACACGGTGTAGCGAGGCAATTCCAGTCGGGAATCGCGCCGGCGTCGGCCTCGCTCACCCAGACCATGACACGCGAGTTCAGCCGCGCAGCATCAGCAGATTGCGGTCGACCGTCGAGATCAGATACAGCCAAGCGCAGCAGCATCGCCACCAGTGGAGGTACCCGGTCCGGATACGCACACCCAGCGCCCCAGACAGGATTCCAACGCCGCAAGCACCGTCGACGTCCGCTGACCCAGCGCTCCTCGAGCCGAAAACTGCTGACGGCAAAATATCACCCATCGCCAAGCCGTCCCGCGTCCAGCACCTGGTGCCCGATCTGCTGCGCGCGCGCGACGACCACCGGATCGACCTTGCTGGCGGATCGGCCTGCTGACGCACCAGCCACAACGCCGGTCCGATCATGGTGGCGCGGATCGACAGCCCACCCGGCGTCGGCGGCGACCCACGGACGACGACCATGTCTGGTTCACCACAACGAACACCTGCTGGTAAGTGCTGGCGGTCTCCACAGCCACGTGACGATGTACCAGTCCGGGAATGGGGTTCGCGGCGAGTGAGGAGTCGGTGGCCGCGACCCGGCCACTCAACGTCCTCGGCGGCACCGAGTTCCTGGTGCGGTAGTTCGGCGGCACCGTCGCGGGGTACCAGATCGCGTCACGATAGGTCCTCAGGGCCGCGAGATTGTCGGCGGTGATGACGTCCACCGCCGCCTCAGGAACCCCGGGTATCGACGGAACCAGGTACCGCGCGAACGCGGCGCGCTGCCCCAGGTATCGCCTGATGAATGGAAAACTGTTCCCGACCGGCCAACCCAGCCAGGCAGCCCAGTCCGCCTGGGCATGAGGCGGTTGAGCCCTCGACCTGCCTGTAGGGCTGGTTGAGCATCAGACACGATGGCCGCGGCGGCGACCCAGCACCGCATGGACGCCGCCGAGCGCCGGGGTGCATCGCGTTCCTCGGCGCATCCCCTGCGCTCGGGGGGATTCCGCAGAGCACCAGAAAGCCGCAAACCGGTAAAACGCCCCCGCACAGCAGAGACGAGGATGAGCAGCGACTCGGGTTCCCGAGTTCTCGATGCCGCCACCGACGGCGATAGCGCGGCAACGACACTGAACGCTGAGGTCGCACGCTGCGCAAGCAGCCGCCACTGCAGCGGCCGTTCGCGGCCGGCCAGGAACACCGCGAGTCCCCCGATACCCCGGCCACCGCCGCGGCAACGACGACGCCTCCCCCGACAGCGGCGGTGACCAGGAGATAGGGCAGCGGCGTGAGGGTGGCGACCGCGAAGACCCACAGCGTCCACATCTGCATGACCCGCCGTACGCCGAACAGCACCGCTGCCGCACATGCCGCCCATAGCACGGCGCCCGACCAACGGCAGCTGCCACAACCCGGACAATGTCGGGAACCGGTTGGACATCAGGTGGCGCAGGAACAGACCGAGTCCGCCGAAGATTGCGGCCAGTATCCAGTCCGACTTCGGCGTCCCCCACTCCACCGGGTGGCTTGCGGTGGCCAACGGCGATCATGGCGCACAACAACGGGACTACCGCCAAATATGCGAACGGAGCGCCGTTGGCGATCGCCGAATAAATGCCGCGAAAGATACTCCAGAAGGGAATCAAAATCAGCGCGAACAGCGCCACTAACCGCACGCTCGAGGCGCGCCGCGATTTCTCGTGCAGGCGCGGTCTCGACGGCGTCGAGGACTTCGTCTGCCAGATCGCGACTGACCCCGAAGGCTCGTTTGCGATATTAGCCGATCTACGTTCTCGCAACCCCGGGAAAACTCCCAACCTGGTCGCGACCAAGGCTCTAACCCCCTTTGGCCTGCGGATTAGCAAGCATCATGCGTTGTATACCTGAATCTTCCGTAAATTGTGGCTTCTGTCACTTAATTTGCCAAATCCCGACTCGCCGAGACTTTTACCGGCGCGGACAGGTCAATTTACGAACCTTTGGTATAAATTTGCAACCGCAATGATCGTGCCGCGCTGACCTCATCCGACGGACGTAATTACAATTATGGTTACGCTGAAATTCAAGATCGAAATTGTCGGCACCGCGATTATTGGCCATTTATTTTCGCCTCCGATAATTACATCTAGTCCCCTTTTGTTAACCGCGACTCGTGACGGCCTGCGGACACCTCGCCACGGTTTGCTCGCGCCTGGGCCGTGACCGCGGTCGCACTGACGCCATGGCGGGAATTCCGGCGACGGGCCGCCGTGGCGTTACCGTCGGCGCGGGCTCACTCGCCGAAGTAGGTCAGAGCGGTGATCGCCTGACCGCCGCGACCGAGCTCGGCGATCAGCGCACCGGGTATCGGGCCGCGCAGCGAAACCGCCACCGACGAGCCGGCCGCCAGTATCTTCGCCGGCGAAGCTCCGCGGACCTGCTCGCTGAAAGCGCTGAACTTGAGCGGCTTTCGCACTGCCTGGGTGATGGTCGCACCGTGCGCCAGCGACCGCCACGCGCGCAGCTCGTCGCCGGAGGCGAGCGCGGCGAGGAAGGTCCGCACCGTGCGTTTGCCGCGCAACCGCGCTCCCCGGAACCCGGACGCGAACCCGGCCGCGCCACGCACACCCTGGTTGGCCAGCAGCGAGCGCGTCAGTGCCAGACCCTGCGGACCTGCGGACAGGCCGTTCCCCAGAAACTGCAGCATCATCGCGGGCAGCTCCCAATACGCCCGCAGGCGCTCGATCCGCCAGTCGTCGGCGACCGTGCGCATGTCGTAGCGCAACACCGCAGGGATGCGCATGGTCACCGTCGGACCCATCCCGACCTCGAGCACCACGTCGCGGACAACCGTTGAGCCGCAGACGATGTCGGCGTCGTGGTGAAAGGCGATCCTGCGCGGCTCGATGAACGTGTCGTAGAACCGGCCGATCTGCAGCGGTCCGACGTGCGGTCGCGATCCGACCGGGTCCTCGACCCGGCCGTCGGCGGTGAACAACCCGACCCACTCGGTGCGGTCATGCGCGGCCGTCGCGCGCGGTGATCGGTCGACCGCGGCGATCAGTTCCGGACGCGGTAGGGACATCAGGCCGTACGAACCAATTCCACTCCGTGCTCGCGCATTTCGTTCAGGGCCTGCTTGGTCGACTCTTCACCGACCCCTGCGGTCAGGTCCACCAGCACCCGCGTCTTGAAATGCTCCCGGGCGGCGTCGGCCGCCGTTTCCAGCACGCAGTAGTCGGTCGCGATGCCGACCACGTCAACCTCGTCGACCCCGCGGGCGCGCAACCAGTCCGCCAGTGAGGTGCCGTTGGCATCGCCTTCGAAGCCGCTGTAGGCCGCGGTGTAGGCGCCCTTGTTGAACACCGCCTCGATCGGAGCGGTGTCGAGTTCGGGGTGGAACTCGGCGCCGGCGGTTCCGGTGACGCAATGGCGCGGCCAGGAGTCGACGAAGTCGGGCTTCTCGGCGAAATGCGCGCCGGGGTCGACATGCAGATCCTTGGTCGCCACCACATGGTCGTAGCCGTGCGGGCCGGCCAGCAGCGCGTTGATACTCCGTACCACCGCCCCGGCCCCGTCCACCGCGAGTGATCCTCCCTCGCAGAAGTCGTTCTGTACGTCGACGATGAGCAGCGCCCGCATGCTGCCACCGTATCGGCGAATCGCCGGTGGGCACAGCAGTACAGTGGGACCGCCAAACCGCCAGCTGACGATGCCCGAGTAGCGAGATGACACTGTTCGACTTCTTCCAGGCCGAGGAGCTTCCGGTACCGGCGATCACCGCGGCGCAGGCTCGCGACATCGCGAAGGCGCACTTCGGTGTCGACGCCGACGTCGCCGCGCTGGGTAGCCAGCAGGACGCCAACTTCTTGCTCACCGGCTCCGGCGGCGAGCCGATCGGCGTGCTGAAGATCGCCAACCCGGCGTTCTCCCGGATCGAGCTCGAGGCCCAGGACGCCGCGGCGTCGTTCATCTCCCAGACCGAGTCCGGGGTGCGGGCGGCGACGAACCTGGAGCGGCCCGGCCATCCGCCCATCGCCGAGCTGCGCGATGACGACGGGACGATCCTCTACGCGCGGATCATCGCCTACCTGCCCGGCGGCACGATGAGCGGCGCGCAGTACGTCACCCCCGATCGGGCGGCCGCGCTGGGCACACTGGCCGGGCGTACCTGCCGTGCGCTGGCCGAGTTCGAGCACCCCGGTGTCGACCGCGTCCTGCAGTGGGACCTGCGGCACGCGATGCGCACCGTCGAGGTTCTCGCCGCACACGTCACCGACACCCACCGCCGCGAGGCCGTCGAGGCCGCGGCCGCGGCGGCCTGGCGCATCGTCGCCGACCTCGGTGAGGACCTTCCGGTCCAGGTGATCCACGGCGACATCACCGACGACAACGTCGTGTGCAGCACGCTGGAGACCGGCCGCATGCCCGACGGGATCATCGACCTCGGCGACCTCACCCGGTCGTGGACAGTGTCGGAACTGGCGGTCGCGCTCTCGTCGCTGCTGCGCCACGAGGGCGGCCAGCCCGCCGCCACCCTGCCCGCCATCGTGGCCTTTGACGCCGTGCGTCCGCTGGGGCCCGCCGAGGTCGAGGCGCTGTGGCCGCTGGTCGTGCTGCGCGCGGCGGTGCTGGTGGTCAGCGGCATCCACCAGGCGAGCATCGACGCGGACAACGAGTACGCCACCGGTGCGCTGGACTACGAGTGGGGAATCTTCGAACGCGCCACCGAGGTGCCGATCGAGGTGATGACCGCCCAGATCCGCCACGCGCTGCGCGTCTCACACCCGGCCGACGCCGTCACCCCGGACACACCGTTGATCGGCGGACTGGACCCGACGACGGTGGCCCGGCTCGACCTGTCCGTGGAGTCCGACGCGATGGATTCCGGTGCCTGGCTCGACCCTGCTGTCGAACAGAACCTGGCGGGGGCGGCCATCGGCGACGGGGCGTCCGCCGTCGTCACGGTGTTCGGCCAGCCCCGCGTCACCCGGTCGGCGCCGTTGAGCGCGGAGGCACCCGCGACTGTCGGCACCGGCGTCGACCTGTGGCCTGCCGCCGCGGTGACCATTACCGCCCCGTGGCCCGCCGTGATCGACGCCGCCACCGCCGACACGGTCATCCTGACCGGAACCGCGGGGGCGGTGGAGGTGCGTGGCGCGCTGCGCATCGGAGCGGACGTGCAGGCGGGCCACGGCGTAGCCGCGGGAACCGTGCTCGGCTCTGCCGAGGGGCACGTGTGGGTGCAATGGCGCCGCCAGCCCGACGTGCCGGTGCCCGACTTCGTCCAGCCGCAGTACTCGGCGGGCTGGCTCAGCCTGGTCGCCGATCCCGGCCCGCTGCTCGGCCTGGAGCCGGCAGCACCGCCGGCCGACGACAGCGAGGAGCTGTGGCGCCGCCGTGCGAACTCGTTCGCCACCGTGCAGGAGCACTACTACGACAACCCGCCCCGCATCGAGCGCGGCTGGCGCGAGCACATGCTGGCCACCGATGGACGCGCCTATCTGGACATGGTCAACAACGTCGCCATCCTGGGCCACGGCCATCCGGTGCTGGCCGACGCGGTCGCGCGCCAGTGGCGGCGCCTCAACACCAACTCGCGGTTCAACTACGGCAGCGTGGTCGCGCTCTCCGAGCGGCTGGCCGCCACCCTGCCCGACCCGCTGGACACGGTGTTCCTGGTCAACTCCGGTTCGGAGGCCGGCGACCTGGCGTTGCGCCTGGCCATCGCGACCACCGGCCGCCACGACATCGTCGCGGTGACCGAGGCCTATCACGGCTGGACGTACGCCACCGACGCCGTTTCGACGTCCGTGGCCGACAACCCCAACGCGCTGGAAACCCGGCCCCCGTGGGTGCACACCGTCCCCTCGCCCAACGCCTATCGCGGCGACCACCGCGGCCGGGCCGCCGCCCGCTACGCGCCCGAGGCAGTCGGGATCATTGAAAGTCTTGCCGCCCAAGGCAATCCACCCGCGGCGTTCATCTGCGAGCCGTTCTACGGCAATGCCGGTGGCATGGCGTTGCCCGACGGCTACCTCAAGGCGGTCTACGCCGCAGTGCGCGCGGCAGGCGGGCTGGCCATCGCCGACGAGGTCCAGGTCGGCTACGGCCGCACCGGTCGCTGGTTCTGGGCGTTCCAGCAGCAGGAGGTCATCCCGGACATCGTCACGGTGGCCAAGGCGATGGGCAACGGCCAGCCGCTGGGCGCCGTGATCACCACCCGGGCGATCGCCGACAAGTACCGCACACAGGGCTACTTCTTCTCGTCGGCCGGCGGCAGCCCGGTGTCCTGCGTCGTCGGTTTGACGGTGCTCGACGTGCTCGAGAAGGAAGAACTGCAGGAGAACGCACTGGCCATCGGTGATCACCTCAAGGTGCGGATCAACGAGATGGCCACCCGCCATCACCTGATCGGCACCGTCCACGGCAGCGGGCTCTACATGGGGATCGAGCTGGTACGCGACCGCGCGACCCTGGAGCCTGCGGCCGAGGAGACCGCCGCCATCTGCGAGCGGATGCGCGAACTCGGGGTCATCGTGCAGCCCACCGGCGACCGGCAGAACGTGCTGAAGGTCAAACCGCCGATGTGCATCAGCCGGGAATCTGCCGACTTCTTCGTCGACATGCTCGACCGGGTGCTCACGACAGGTTTCTGAGCCAGTCGCGCTGACGGCGCACGAACGCGGCGTCGACGACGGCGCCGTGACCCGGTACGTAGACGCCAGCCGGACCGCCCAGGGCCAGTACCCGGTCCAGGGTGTGCGGCCAGGCCCGCACGTCCGAACCGGCGTCGACGGCAGGGTCGGCCGACTCCTCGACCAGGTCGCCGCAGAAGACCACGGCGCGCTCGCCGGGGACCACGACCACCAGATCATGGTCGGTGTGGCCGGGGCCGGGGTGCTCGACATGCACGGCCCTGCCGCCGAGGTCGAGGTCGACGGTCGTCACCTCGTGGTCGGGGGCCCGGATGGCCGCGATGGCCTGGTCGACGGCGTCGGTGTCGGCTCCGTATTCCAGTGCCTGTGCGCGAACCTCGCCGATCTTGGTCGTCAGGGCGGCCGCGACGGCCCGCGGTGCGTAGCTGACGGCGTCGGGAAACCCGGCCGAGCCCAGAACGTGGTCGAAGTGGTGGTGGGTGAGCACCAGGTGGGTGACCGCGCCGCCGGTGATCACCGCGACGTCTTCGGCGATGCGTGAGGCTTCCAGAAGCGTTGTGCCGCTGTCGATCAGGAGTGTTCCGCTACTTCCCTGCACCACGCCGACGGTGACGTCGAGGAAAGGCAACCGGCAACGGTGTACACCGTCGGCCAACGGCTCCCAGTGGTAGTGCATCTCACCGAAACTAGTCGCTGAGCAAACCCTGCGGTGCGGACTTACGTTGCAACATGTAGCTAATCGAATTATAGTCCAGACACATGTCCAGACAGCTCGCTGCCGGTGTCCGGTTACTTACACGATGACATACGCGAGCCTGGCGGGTAACCCGTCCGCATCCGTCGTGGACATGGCAGGAGCGTGAGCATGCGAATTGCGTTGCTGTCCTATCGCAGCAAGACGCATTGCGGCGGACAGGGCGTCTATGTTCGGCACCTCAGCCGCGGGCTGGTCGAACTCGGTCATGACGTCGAGGTGTTCTCCGGCCAGCCCTACCCCGAGATTCTCGATCCCCGAGTCCGGCTGACCGAGGTGCCCAGCCTTGACCTTTACCGCGAGCCCGATCCTTTCCGGGTGCCACGCCCCAGCGAGATCCGCGACAGCATCGACGTGCTGGAGCTTGCCACCATGTGGACCTCGGGCTTCCCCGAGCCGCGCACGTTCAGCCTGCGTGCCGCCCGGCTGCTCGCGCAGCGCCGCGACGAGTTCGACATCGTCCACGACAACCAGTGTCTGGGCACCGGGCTGCTGCGCATCGCCGCCGGTGGCCTGCCCGTGGTCGCCACCGTGCACCACCCCATCACCCGGGACCGCGTGCTTGATCTGGCTGCCGCGAAGTGGTGGCGAAAGCCGTTGGTGCACAGGTGGTATGGCTTCGCGCAGATGCAGAAGAAGGTGGCGCGCAGCATCCCCGACCTGCTGACCGTGTCGTCGTCCTCTGCCACCGACATCGCCGACGACTTCGGTGTCAGCCCGGACCAGTTGCGGGTCGTGCCACTCGGTGTGGACACCGAACTGTTCAAACCTCACGACCAGCCCCGCGTCGCGGGCCGGATCATCGCGATCTCGAGCGCCGACCGCCCGCTCAAGGGCATCGGCCACCTGCTGCAGGCCGTCGCGAAGCTGCGCGCCCAGCATGACCTGGAGCTGCAGCTGGTCGCCAAGCTCGAACCGAACGGTCCGACCGAGAAGCTGATCGCCGAACTCGGCATCTCCGACATCGTGCACACCTCCAGCGGCCTGTCGGACGCCGAGCTGGCGGCGCTGTTCGCCTCCGCCGAGATCGCCTGCATTCCCTCGTTGTACGAAGGCTTCTCACTTCCCGCCGTGGAGGCGATGGCCAGCGGGACGCCGATCGTGGCCAGCCGGGCCGGTGCGCTGCCCGAGGTGCTCGGCCCCGACGGCGAGTGCGCCGATCTGGTGCCGCCAGGTCACGTCGGCGAGTTGACCCACGCACTGGACCGGCTGCTGTCCTCACCCGAGCGCAGGCACTGGCTGGGCACCGCGGGCCGGCGGCGCGCGCTGGACGTGTTCAGCTGGGAGTCGGTGGCCGCACAGACGGTGCGCGTCTACGAGCAGGCGATCGCCCGAACCGGCCGGGTACGCCCGACCATCGAGGCGGTCGACGAGCCATGCTGACCGTTGACTACGACCGGCTGCGGGTCGGTCCGGGCACCAAGGTGATCGACGTCGGCTGCGGTGCCGGACGGCACAGTTTCGAGGCATATCGCCGCGGCGCCAACGTGATCGCCTTCGACCAGGACGCCGAGGGACTGGCCGACGTCGACACCATGATGCAGGCGATGGGTCAGGCCGGCGAGGCGCCCGAATCCGCCAAGGCCCAGGTGGTGGTCGGCGATGCGCTGGCCTTGCCGTATCCGGACGGTAGCTTCGACTGCGTCATCGCCTCGGAGATCCTCGAGCACATCCCCGACGACGACGGCGCGATCTCCGAACTGATCCGGGTGCTCAAACCCGGCGGCACGCTCGCCGTCACGGTGCCCCGATGGCTTCCGGAGAAGATCTGCTGGCTGCTCTCCGACGCCTACCACGCCAACGAGGGCGGCCACATTCGCATCTACCGGGCCGACGAACTGCGCGCCAAGCTCACACGCGGCGGCCTGGACTTCACCCATTCGCACCACGCCCACGGCCTCCACTCTCCGTTCTGGTGGCTGAAATGCGCTGTGGGAGTGGATAAACCGGACCATCCGGCGGTCAGGGCTTATCACAAGCTGCTGGTGTGGGACATGATGTCGCAACCCAAGCTGACCCGAGTCGCCGAATCCGCGCTCAATCCTGTCGTGGGCAAGAGCGTCGCGCTCTATTTCGAGAAGCCGGTCTCCGATGGCACGGCGATCTGACCTCGACGGCGTGCCCGGCGTTGCCGGTGTGCTGACCCCGCGGCAGTGCCGCCAGACGGCGGAATCGATTGCCGCCGTGCAGGAACCGTCCGGTGAGATCCCGTGGTCGGAGATCGGGCACACCGATGTCTGGGACCACGTGGAGTGCGCGATGGCGCTGACCGTGGCCGGGCTGACCGAACAGGCTCGCGCCGCCTACCACTGGTGCCGCCGGGAACAGCGCGCCGACGGATCGTGGCCGATCCAGTACCGCCGCGGCGTCGTCGAGGACCACAACAGCGACAGCAACTTCTGCGCGTATGTCGCCACGGGCGTGTGGCATCACGTGCTCGTGACCGGTGACCGCAGTTTCGGTGAGCAGATGTGGCCGACGGTCCGGGCGGCGATCGACTTCGTGCTGGACCTGCAGGCCACCACCGGTGAGATCTATTGGGCGCATGGGCCTTCCGGCGTCCTGCCGGAAGCGCTGTTGACCGGCTGCGCGAGCGTGTATCACAGCATCCGCTGCGCGCTCGCCCTCGCCGACTTTGTCGACGACCCGCAGCCCGAATGGGAGGTCGCCCTGGGCCGGCTCGGGCATGCGATCGCCGAGCATCCCGACGCCTTCACCGAGAAGCCGCACCACTCGATGGACTGGTACTACCCCATCCTGGGTGGCGCGCTGCGCGGTCCGCAGGCGAGCGCACGGATCGCCGAGCGGTGGGACGAGTTCGTGGTCGACGGGCTGGGCATCCGCTGCGTCGACGACCGGCCGTGGGTGACGGGTGCGGAGACGTGCGAGCTGGTCATGGCGCTGGACGCGATGGGCGAACGCGACCGTGCGCTCGACCAGTTCGCCGCGATGCAACACCTGCGCGAGGCCGACGGGTCGTACTGGACCGGGCTGGTGTTCGCCGACGGGAAGCGATGGCCCGTCGAACGCACCACCTGGACCGGCGCGGCGGTCATCCTGGCCGCCGACGCACTGTCGGTGACCACCGGGGGCAGCGGCATCTTCCGCGCCGCGGAACTGCCCCGCGGCCTGGAAGGCGACTACGACTGTGAATGTGTCAGGAGCTGACGGGGGCCTCGCCTGCGGCTCCGGAGGTGCGCTCCAGCACCCGCAGCGAGCCGGTCGCGCCCACCTCGGTGAACTGACCGGATTCCAGTGCACGGCAATAGATGTGGTAGGGCGGACGGCCGCCGTCGCGCGGGTCGGGGAAGACGTCGTGGATGACCAGCGCGCCGCCGGCCGACACCCACCTGGCCCAGCCGTCGAAGTCCTGCTGGGCGGCTGTCTCACTGTGCCCGCCGTCGATGAACAACAGCTGCAGCGGCGTGTGCCAGTCGCGTGCCACCACCGTCGACTTGCCCACCACCGCGACGATCGTGTCGTCGAGCGCCGCGGCGTCAAGGGTGCGGCGGAAGGTGGGCAGCGTGTCGAACCGGCCGCTGACCGGGTCCACCATCGTCGTGTCGTGCCATTCCCAGCCCGGCTGGTGCTCTTCGGAGCCGTGGTGATGGTCGATCGTGTACAGAACGCTGTCGGTCGCCGCGGCCGCCGCACCGAGCAGGACCGTCGACTTGCCGCAGTAGGTACCGATTTCGACGGCCACCCCACCGTCGAGGTGGCGGACGGCCGCGTCGTACAGCGCCTGTCCCTCGTCCGCAGGCATGAAACCCACCACCTGGTCGGCCAATTCGAACAGTCTGGAAGTTTGCGCGCCGGGCGCGGAGTCGGTACGGCTCATGGTTCGAACCTATCCTGTCCCCGTGCGCGATGGCCAGCGGTCATCTTGTCGCACCCCACCGGTTGTAGTAGCGTCCGGACATGTGTCTGAACCGGTAGCTCGGGAATCCACGCGCCGCCGGTTGACAGCGAAACAGGCAGCCACCGTGGACCGGCTCGGCCGTGCCGCCGTGGATGTGCTCAGTCGCGAGGGATTCGCCGGCCTGACCATCCGGATGGTGGCCGCCGACGCGGGAGTCGGAGCGGCCACGGCATACACGTACTTCTCCTCCAAGGAACATCTGGTCGCCGAGGTGTTCTGGCGCCGGCTGGCATCCACCCCGGCCCCGCCGTTCGATTCGACCGACCCGGTGGAGCGGGTGGTCACCGTACTTCGCCACATCGCTCTGCTCGTCGCCGACGAGCCCGAACTCGCGGGCGCGGTTACCACCGCGCTCCTGGGCAAGGATCCCGACGTCGAGCACCTGCGGTTCCGAATCGGCCGGGAGATTCACGAACGGCTGTGTTCTGCCCTTGGCGCACAATCGGATTCAGAGGTCGTGGAGTCGCTCGAGCAACTCTACGCAGGAGCGCTGGTTCGGGCCGGCATGGGCTACGCCTCCTACACCGAGATCGCATCCCGGCTCGAGCGTTCGGCCCGACTGCTGCTCGCCGAAGCACCCGCCGTGAGCACGCGAAACGCCGTTTAGGCCCGTTGGCGGTGACCGCCACCAACAGCTAACCCTCAGGCGCTCGCCACGCTAGTCTTTGAACGTGGGGACCAAGCGAAAATGCGCTGGTCCGGTGGCGCAGGACGGTGCGTCCCGGCGATCGGACTGTGAACGCATGCAGCGCCGCCCGTCGGCCCGCAACCAGCACTGGGCGGAGTCGGTCTCCCGCCAGCAGCGTGTGCTCAACGTGGCCGCCGTCATCGCCGGCTTCGTGACGGCGTTCTTCGGGATCATGCAAACCGTCAGCGAACCCGGCGTGGTCAACATCGGCCTCATCAACCTCGCCACCGCGGCGGTGTTCTTCGGCATCCCACTGCTGAAACCGTTCGGCGAAGTGATCGCCTCGCTGGTGTTCGTGACCTTTGCCTTCGCATCGCTGACGCTGGTGGGTTGGCAGGTCGGCACCGACTCCGGGCTGCAGTTCTTCTACCTGGTCTCGGCCTCGCTGGCGGTGCTGATCCTCGGCGTGGAACACGTTGGGCTGGCCTCGCTCGTTGTGGCGATCGGTGCCGGCCTGACCATCGCGTCGCAGTTCCTGGTGCCCGGCGACACCCATCTGCAGCCGCGGTGGGCCGTCAACGCCGGCTTCGTCATCACCACGATCTCGGCATGCGTGATGATCTTCGCCACGGTCTGGTACGCGATGCGCGAGGTCTCCCGTGCCGAAGGCGCGATGGAGGTCGAGTACAAGCGCTCCGAGGCGCTGCTGGCCAACATCCTGCCGGGCAGTGTCGCCGAGCGCCTCAAGGATCCCGCGCACGGGACCATCGCCGACCGCTACGACGACGCGTCGATCCTGTTCGCCGACATCGCCGGTTTCACCGAGCGGGCCAGTCAGATCGCCGCCGCCGATCTGGTTCGCTTCCTGGATCGGCTGTACACGACCTTCGACCGGCTGGTCGACAAGCACGGCCTGGAGAAGATCAAGACCACCGGCGACTCCTACATGGTCGTCAGCGGCGTTCCCGAGCCCCGGCCCGACCACGTCGAGGCGCTGGCCCGGCTGGCCCTCGACATGTCGCGCGCAGTGGCCGATCTGCGCGACCCCAACGGGGCGCGGGTGCCGCTGCGGATCGGCATGGCCGCAGGCCCGGTGGTGGCCGGAGTGGTCGGTGCCCGGCGATTCTTCTACGACGTGTGGGGCGACGCGGTCAACGTCGCCTCCCGCATGGAGAGCACCGACCCGGAGGGACGGATCCAGGTGCCCGAAGACGTCTACCGACGGCTCAAGGACCAGTTCGTGCTCGAGGAACGCGGCGAGGTCGACGTCAAAGGCAAAGGCATCATGCGCACCTGGTACCTCGTCGGGCAGCAGGAGCCGAAACGCGTTGTCTCCGAACCTGATTCGGCACAGGAAGAAGTGGGGCGGGTGGAAAGCCCGACCCGCTAGAGTTCTACATCACCTTCGACAGGAACGCCTTGGTGCGCTCGTGCTGCGGGTTGCTCAGCACCTCGCGCGGTGCCCCGCTCTCGACGATCACTCCGCCGTCCATGAACACCAGCTGGTCGGCGACCTCACGGGCGAAGCCCATCTCGTGGGTGACGACCACCATCGTCATGCCTTCGCTGGCAAGCTTTTTCATGACCGACAGAACCTCGCCCACGAGCTCGGGGTCCAACGCCGAGGTGGGCTCGTCGAACAGCATCAGTTTGGGATCCATGGCCAGCGCACGGGCGATCGCCACCCGCTGCTGCTGGCCTCCGGACAGCTGAGCCGGGTAGGCGTCGGCCTTGTCCGACAGGCCGACCTGGTTGAGCAAGTCACGGGCCCGCTCGGTCGCCACGGACTTCTTGACCCTCTTGACGTGGACCGGCGCCTCGACGATGTTGTCTATCGCGGTGCGATGCGGGAACAAGTTGAAGTGCTGGAACACCATCCCGATGTCACGGCGTTGCTTGGCCGCGTCCCGGGGAGACATCTCGAGAAGTTTGTCCTGGCGCTCCCGGTAGCCGACCAACTCGCCGTCCACGTACAGCCGGCCGGCGGTGACCGTCTCCAGATGGTTGATGCACCGCAGGAACGTCGACTTGCCCGAACCCGACGGTCCGACGAGTACCAGCACCTGCCCGGCGTCGACCGTCAGGTTCACGCCCTTCAGGACCGACAACGCCCCGAAGTCCTTGCACACGCGCTCGGCGCGCACCATGGGTTCGTTCGTCATACGTGTCCTGCCTCCGTGACCGTCTGCGCCTTGGCGAGCGCTTCCAGTTGCTTCGAGGTCAACCGTCGGGAGATACCACGGGAGAAGTACTTCTCCAGGTAGAACTGCCCCACCATCAGAACGCTGGTGATGATCAGATACCACGTCGCAGCCACGAGCAGCAGCGGCACGGGTTCGAATGTCCGGGCGGCGATTTCGCGCGAGGCGATGCTGTAGAGGTCGTACGAGTACGGCACCGCGGTCACCAGCGAGGTGGTCTTCAGCATGCTGATGAGCTCGTTGCCGGTCGGCGGAATGATCACCCGCATCGCCTGGGGAAGCACGGTGCGCCGCATGGTCATTCCCCACGACATACCCAGTGCGGTGGAGGCCTCGGTCTGGCCCTCAGGCACAGACGTGATGCCGGCACGGATGATCTCGGCCATGTACGCGGCCTCGTTGAGGCCCAGGCCGACGAACGCCAGCACGAACGGGATCGACAGGCTCTGCAGGTTGAGGTGGAAGAACGACGGTCCGAACGGGATACCGAGCTGGATGTTCTGGTAGATCGTCGGGATCAGGCCCCAGAACACCAGCTGCACGTACACCGGTGTGCCCCGGAAGATCCACAGGAACACCCACGACACCGTCCGGAACACCGGATTGGGTGACAACCGCATCACCGACATGACGATGCCGAGCACGATGCCCAGCGCCATGGCGTAGATCGTCAGCTGCAGTGTGTTGAAAACGCCCAGCAGGATCCGGTCGTTGAACAGGTACTCGGCGTAGGTCGACCAGCCGTACGCCTCGTTGGTGGCCGCTCCGTAGAGGAACAGACCGACCAGGACGACGATGACGGTCGCCCCCACCCACCGCCATGGATGTCGCAGCGGTATCGCGTCGATTGCCGCCGGGCCGGTGGATGGGGTCGACTCGTCAACAGTCATGTTGCTCAGCTGGTCGCACCGTTGATGACGGGCTTGGCGATCATGCCCTGCTCGACACCCCAGTTACTGGCGATGGTCTTGTAGTCGCCGGTCTCGATCAGGTGCTCCAACGCCTTCTGCAACGACTGGCCCAGCGGCGAGCCCTTGGCGACGGGCCAGCCGTACGGCGCAGCCTCGAAGATCTCTCCGGCGGCCTCGAGCTTGCCCTTGCTTTGCTTGATGGCGTAAGCGGTCACCGGCGAGTCCGCCGACATCGCATCGGCCTGGCCCAGGACCACCGCGTTGGTGGCGGCGTCCTGACCGTCGAACTTCAGGATCTCGATCGCCGGCTTGCCGGCGTCGGTGCACGCCTTGCTCTTCTTCGGCAGTTCGTCGGTCTCCTCGGTGGTGGTGGCCTGCACCGCCACCTTCTTGCCGCAGGCGTTGTTCGGGTCGATCGGCGCACCGGGACGCTGCGCCCACAGGATGCCGGCGTTGAAGTAGTCGACGAAGTCGACCGAGGCCTGGCGTTCCTTGGTGTCGGTGAACGACGACATGCCGACGTTGTAGGTGCCCTGCTGGATCGACGGGATGATCTTTGCGAAGTCGGATTCGCGGTAGTCGGCGGTCAGGCCGAGGGTGGAGGCGATGGCGTTCATCAGGTCGACGTCGAAGCCGACGATCTTGCCGTTGGTGTCCTTGAACTCGTTGGGCGGGTAGGGAATGTTCACGCCGACGACCAGCTTGCCGGAGTTCTTGATGTCCGCGGGCAGGGTCGCCGCGATGTCATCGACCTTGGCGGCCGTGACCGCGCTCGTCGACTCGGTCGGACCGGCGCTGTTCTCGGACTTGCTGCTGCAGCCTGAAAGCACCAGGGAGCCAGCCACCGCAATCACCCCGGCGGCACGCCACCAACGTCCGTTCCCCCGACGGTCTTGACATCCACTAAGCACGGTTGCCTCATCTTTCTGCATCGGGCCGAAACACACACCCTCCAGCCGAGGACGGTAACGGCCTTGGACCCAGCGCGCACTGCCGGTAACGGAACATTAACCACACCGGCTCCGACACACAGCGCATTCGTCGTACTCGGGGTAGTGACCAAGGTCCCTAACCCCCCGATACAGGCGCCCAAATACCTAGAGTGGAACCGTTGCTGTGTCAGACTTCCGCAATGACTACTACCTCTGCCCCACCGCTCTTGCCACACCTGTGGAAATCGGTTCTGCTGTCCGGAGTCCTGTCGCTCGTGCTGGGCGTCCTGGTGCTGGCGTGGCCGGGCAAGTCGATCCTCGTTGCCGCGATCTTCTTCGGCGCCTACCTGCTGGTCACCGGAATCACGCAGGTCTTCCACGCCTTCACCCTGCACGTCACCGCAGGCGGCCGTGCGTTGTTGTTCATCAGTGGCGCGGCCGCCCTCGTGCTGGCCGTGCTGTGCTTCCGCAGCATCGCGAACTCGATCCTGCTGCTGGCGATCTGGATCGGCGTCGGCTTCATCTTCCGCGGCGTCGCCACCGCGGCGTCGGCGATCAGCGATCCCGACACCCCGGGCCGTGGCTGGGAGATCTTCGTCGGCATCATCACTCTGATCGCCGGCATCGTCGTGCTCGCCTCGCCGCTGACTTCGCTGGCCACCCTGACGCTGGTCGTGGGCATCTGGCTCGTGGTCATCGGTATCTTCGAGATCTTCGCCTCCTTCGGGATCCGCAAGGCCTCGAAGAACATCCGGGAGACGATCGGCGCTGTCACGGCGGCCTGACCTTCGGTGACGCGTGAAGGCGCGGATCGCTACTACGCTTTGTCGTAGATATGCGGTCCGCGCTTTCACACGTGCGGGCTTGGGAAGTCGTTGCCCGCCAGCAACATTCCGATCGCGAACTATCCAGAGACGACGACAGGTAACGTGCACCCCATGACCGAGCCTTCGGAGACGTCCCCGCCGGCCCCGCAGGCAGTGCCTGCGCCGCAGGCCGCTCCGCCGTATCCCTATCCTTATCCGAACCCGTATCAGGCCGGTCCATATCCGGGCGGATACCCGCCTGCGCCGCCGCAGCCCTACGCGGGCTACACACCGCCGCCGACCGGCCCGCGCAACGGTCTGGGCGTTGCCGCACTGGTGATCGCCATCGTTGCGCTGGTCTCGTCGTTCTCGGTCGCGGGCGGCGTCGTCCTCGGCATCGTCGCGGTGGTGATCGGTTTCGCGGCGCGCGGTCGCGTCAAGCGCGGTGAGGCCAACAACGGCGGGGTCGCCCTGGCCGGCATCATCCTGGGGTTCATCGCCATCATCGTGGGCCTGGCGTTCATCGCCGTCTGGGTCGGCGTCTTCAAGGAGGTCGGCGCCGGCGACTACATCGACTGCCTGCAGAAGGCCGGCCAGAACCAGAGCCAGGTTCAGAAGTGCGCCGACGAGTTTCGTCAGTCGGTCGAGAACAAGTTCAGCGTCACTCTGACGCCGACCCCGTAACGCCGGGCAGTTGCCGTCTGCGCGGCATGAACTCCAGCGACAGCAGCACCACCAGCAGTGGCAGCACCTGACCGAACGACAGCAGCACATAGCGGCGAGCGCCGAGTGCGTGGAACTTGCGCAGGTACCGGTACAGCGACTCCAGCGCGATCAGCGGGTCGCCCAGATGGATCACGTTGTAGAAGAAGTTACTGAGCGCGCCGCGTTCCTTGTCGTTGAAGATCTCCGGGAAGGCCGCGAAAGCCAGCGAAAGTCGTTGCGCTCCAGCTTTTTTCATGGCAGCGATCATGTCGACCGACAGCCGCTCGTCGATGCCGTTAGGGGCGCCGCGGCGGCGCCAGGGGATGTCCAAGGTGACGTCGGCGCCACCGCCGGCCAACGCATAGCGGTGGAAGCCCTGCACGTACCCGTTCTTGTCGCGGGCGATGATGAGCAGAATGCCCGGATACCGTCCGGTCAGTGCGCCGTCGAGGATCATCGAGAAGCCCCGCTCGGCGCGCGCCCCCTTCGGTGACGCCAGCAGGACGTCGGTCAGTTCGGCGAGCTGTGCGTCGTCGAGTTCCTGTTCGGCCACGACCTCGGTGGTGATACCGAAGTTGTGGGTGCGCTGCACCGCCTGCCGAAGGTTGCGGAACCGGCGGCCCACCATGTCGAAGGTCTGCACGTCGATCACCACGTCGCGTCCGATCGGCACCGGTCGCAAGGTCTGGCCGATGACTTCCGGGTTGCTCCACAGACCCAGACGCCGTTCACTGCAGCCCAGCACGACGATCCGCCAGCCGTGGGCGTGGCACATCGCCACGAAATCCGACACCAGCTCGGTGAACCGGGTCTCGTCACCGATCGGGTCCCCACTGACCACCGCGTAGCCCAGCCGGGTGCGGTAGGCGATGGCGGCCGAGCCATCAGGAGTGAAGTGGTAGCTCTTGAGCGCCAGCATGGCGAACGGGGCCACCGGATCGCGCCGGGTCGCGTTGACCAGCGCCCAGATCCGCGGCAGTTCGGCCGGCTGGGAACGCGTCGTGGTCGGCCACATCAGGGCCAGCCCGGAGCACGCGATCAAGACGTTGCCCAGCGCGTCGAAGGCCAGGATGTGGGCGCCGAAACCGGCCAACACCGCCAGCCCGGCCGCACCCGCGTGGGCCGTGGTCACCGGCCGGCCCAGGAAGATGCCCCGCGCGATCAGGGTGACGGCGGCCAGGATCGTCAGCGACCAGGCCAGCCGGCCGTCGGCGTGCCAGTTCGCGTGGTGATGCGACCGCGCCAGCAACGCGACGAGCCAGCTCGCGGCGATCAGTAGGGCAAGGGCGCCGATCCAGCGCGCGGCCGGGGAGTCGACGTGCACGACCACGCGTTCGCGGGCCCGCAGGCGGGTCGCGACCTGCACTGGCGGCTCAGTCATCTCACCTCCCCCAAGGCGGCGCAGCGGTCGAACAAATAAAACAGTACGCCCGTTATCAGGCCCGGCCGGGGAAGTGCTTCACGATGCCTTCCTGCACCACGGTGGCCACCACTTGGCCGGCCCGGTTGAAGAAGTGCCCCGAGCCCAGCCCCCTGGACTCCGCCGCAACCGGTGAACCGGTCGAGTACAGCACCCAGTCGGAGAAGTCGACCTGCCGGTGAAACCACACCGAATGGTTGATGGTGACCGCGAAGATCCGGTCCCATCCCCAGGACAGGCCGTGGGTGGTGATGATCGAGTCCAGGACCGTGGTGTCCGAGGAGTAGACCATCGCGGCGGTGTGCAGAGTCGGGTCGTCGGGCATCTCCCCGGCGGCCTTCAGCCACACCCTGTTGTGCTCCTGACGGGCGCCCTTGTCGCGCATCACCCACGCCGGATCGTTGGTGTAGCGCCACTCGATGGGCCGCAACGCATTGACGAAGCCGGGCACGACCTTCTCGTAGCCGACGAGCAGGTCGTCGATCGTCGGCAGGGTGTGCGGCTCGGGCAGCTGGGGCATCTCGACGTTGTGTTCGAGGCCGTGGCCACCGGACAAGTAGGACACCAGGGCCGTCGCGAGCAACCTGCCGTCCTGCATGGCATCGACGCGCCGGTTGGCGAACCGCCGTTCGTCGCGCAGCCGAACGACATGGAATTCGATGTCAGCCGAGGGGTCACCGCCGGCGATGAAGTGCACCGACAGCGCGCTGGGGGGCAGGTCGTGGACCAGGGTGCGGCTGGCGGCGACGAACGCCTGCGCCATCATCTGGCCGCCGAAGGTCCGCACCGGGTTCTTGTGCGGGTGCGCCCCGGCGAATACGTCGTCGCCGATCGGGGAGAGCTCGAGGATCGCCAGTAGTTCGTCGAAATCGGACGTGCTCTCCGCCGCTGGCACCCCTGGCTTCTCCCTTTAGTGGTCGTCCTCACCGATGCGGTGAACGTGAATCAGATTCGTCGAGCCTACTGTGCCCGGCGGAGCACCCGCGACGATGACGACGAGATCACCCCGCTTGTAGCGACCGAGTTCGAGCAGGTTGTGGTCGACCGTCCGGATCATCTCGTCGGTGCTGTGCATGTCCTGGACGATGAAGGTCTCGGTGCCCCAGGTCATCGCGAGCTGGCTGCGGACCTCGGGGATCGCGGTGAAGGCCAGCAACGGCAGCGGGGTGTGCAACCGGGCCAGGCGGCGGACGGTGTCGCCCGACGAGGTGAAGGCGACCAGCGCCTTGGCGTCCAGCCGCTCCCCGATGTCGCGGGCGGCGTAGGAGATGACGCCTCGCTTGGTGCGCGGCACGTGGGTCAGAGGAGGCGCGGCGGTCGAGTTCTCCTCGACCGCGGAGATGATGCGGGCCATCGTCCGGACCGACTCCAGGGGGTATTTGCCCACCGAGGTCTCCCCCGACAACATCACCGCGTCGGCGCCGTCGAGCACGGCGTTCGCGACGTCGGACGCCTCGGCGCGGGTGGGCCGGGAATTCTCGATCATCGACTCGAGCATCTGGGTCGCGACGATGACGGGCTTGGCGTTCTCCCTGGCCACCTGAATGGCTCGCTTCTGGACGAGCGGCACCTCCTCGAGCGGAAGTTCGACGCCGAGGTCACCGCGGGCCACCATCACGGCGTCGAAGGCCAGCACGATGGCCTCCAGGTTGTCGATCGCCTCGGGTTTCTCCAGTTTGGCGATCACCGGGACGCGGCGGCCCACCCGGTCCATCACCTCGTGGACCAGCTCGATGTCGGCCGGCGACCGCACGAACGACAGGGCGACCAGGTCCACACCGAGACGCAGCGCGAACTCCAGATCCTGGACGTCCTTCTCGGACATGGCGGGCACCGAGACGTTCATGCCCGGGCAGCGACAGGCCCTTGTTGTTGCTGACGGGTCCGCCCTCGGTGACGGTGCACACCACGTCGTCGCCGTCGATGTGTTCGACGACCAACGCGACCTTGCCGTCGTCGATCAGCAGCCGGTCACCGGGCTGGGCATCCTTGGCCAGGTTCTTGTAGGTGGTCGACACCCGGTCGTGGGTGCCTTCGCAGTCCTCGACGGTGATCCGCACGGTTTCGCCGTTGGCCCAGAACGTGGGGCCGCCGGCGAAGCGCCCGAGGCGGATCTTGGGTCCCTGCAGGTCGGCCAGGATGCCGACGGCGCGGCCGGTGGCGTCGGAGGCCTTGCGCACTCGTTTGTAGGCCGCTTCGTGGTCGGCGTAGTCGCCGTGACTGAAGTTCAGGCGGGCCACGTCCATGCCAACGTCGACCAAGGCCTTGACCGCCTCGTCCGTGCCGGAGGCCGGGCCGAGGGTACAGACGATCTTGCCGCGTCTAGTCACGACGACTCAGCATAGTCCGGCTTCACAGCCATCTCGACCGATCCAGAATGCGGTGACGGGATGTTCACTCAGACGACCGCCAACGGCAACTGATTCGGCCGAACCGGTTCCGGCAGGTCGGAGTCACCCATCAGGTAGGCGTCGACGGCGTGGGCGGCGGCGCGGCCCTCGGCGATCGCCCACACCACGAGGCTGGCTCCGCGATGGGCATCACCGCAGACGAAGACGCCGGGCGCCTCGGTCTGCCAGTCCGATCCGCAGCCGATCGCGCCGCGGCGGCTCAGCGAGATGCCGAGGTCGTCGAGCAGCGCCATGTGATCGACACCCTCGAAACCGATTGCCAGCAAGGCCAGCTCGCAGGGAATCTGGAAGGGTTCCCCCACCGGCGTGATGATCCGGCGTCCGTCGACCCGCTCCACCTTCACCTCGGCGATCTCCATCGCGCGCACCCGGCCCTCGTCGTCGCCGACGAAACGCTGCACCGCGACCTGGTAGTGCACTCTGCCGCCCTCAGCGTGGGCGGGTGAGGTACGCAACACCAGCGGCCAGGTGGGCCACGGCGACAGACCGTCGTCACGCACGTCGGGTGGTTGCGGGTTGTAGTCGAGCTGGGTCACCGACGCCGCCCCCTGCCGGTGTGCGGTGCCCAGGCAGTCCGCGCCGGTGTCACCGCCGCCGATGATCACCACATGCTTGCCCTTGGCCGAGATGTGGGACGGGCCGTCGCCCTCGCATTCGCGGTTGGCGGGCACCAGGTGCTCCATCGCCATGTGCACACCCTCGAGATGGCGGCCCTCGACATCGGTGTCGCGGCCGCGCAGCGCACCGACCGCGAGCACGACTGCCTCGAACCGGTGCCGCAGCTCGTCGACGGACACATCCACCCCGACCTCGCAGTCGGTGACGAAACGCGTTCCCTCCGCACGCATCTGGGCCAGCCGCTGGTTGAGGCCGGCCTTCTCGAGCTTGTACTCCGGTATGCCGTAGCGCAAGCAGACCACCCAGGCGGTCGTCGCGCTCATAGACGGTGACGTGGTGACCGGCGCGGGTCAGCTGTTGGGCGGCGGCCAGTCCGGCCGGCCCCGAGCCGACGACGGCGACGTTCTTGCCGGTGCCGATGGCGGCCGGCTGGGCTTCGACGAGGCCGAGTCGCCACGCCTGGTCGGCGATCGTGTTCTCGATGCGCTTGATCGTCACGCTGCCGCCGGTGTCCTCCTCGGCGATGGACAGCACACAGGCCGCCTCACACGGTGCCGGACAGAGCCGACCGGTGAACTCCGGGAAGTTGTTGGTGGCGTGCAACCGCTCGCTGGCGGCCTCCCACCGACCGCGGCGCACCAGGTCGTTCCACTCCGGGATCAGGTTGCCCAGCGGACATCCCGCGGTTCCGGAGTGGCAGAACGGGATTCCACAGTCCATGCAGCGGCGGGCCTGCTGAGCCACCTCGTCCGCGCGCTGCCGCGGGTCCTGGCGTTCGTAGACCTCGCCCCAGTCCCCCACACGTTCGTCGACCGCGCGCTTGGCGGCCTCGATCTTGGGCACCTTCAGGAAGCCGGTCGGATCAGCCACGGGTCGCCTCCATGATCGCGGTGTCCACGTCACGACCCTCGGCCTTGGCCATCCGGGTGGCCTCCAGCACCTTCTGGTAGTCGGTGGGCATGACTTTGGCGAATTGCGCACTGCGCCTTGGCCAGTCGGAGAGCAGCGAGCGTGCCAGCGTGCTGCCGGTGTTGCGGGCGTGACGAGTCACCACGTCGTGCAGCCACACCAGGTCGTCGGGGTCGGGGCGCTGCAACTCGACCATCGAGGTGTTGACCTTGGCCGGGTTGAGGCCGAGCACGTAGGCGATACCGCCGGACATCCCCGCGGCGAAGTTGCGCCCGGTGCGGCCGAGCACCACCACCCGGCCACCGGTCATGTACTCGCAGGCGTGGTCGCCGACACCCTCGGTGACCGCCAGGGCGCCGGAGTTGCGGGCGCAGAACCGTTCTCCGACCCGGCCCCGCAGGAAGACCTCCCCCGAGGTGGCCCCGTAGAGCAGGGTGTTGCCGGCGATGACGTTGTCCTCCGGCAGGAACAGCACGTCGTCGGGCGGGCGCACGATCACCCGGCCGCCCGAAAGCCCTTTGCCCACATAGTCATTGGCATCGCCGATGAGCTCCAGGGTGATGCCGGCAGGCAGGAACGCGCCCAGCGACTGGCCGGCCGAGCCGGTCAGTGTGACGTGGACGGTGTCGTCCGGTAGGCCCTGGGCGCCGTAGCGGCGGGTCACCTCCGACCCCAGCAGTGTGCCCACGGTGCGGTTGACGTTGCGGACCGGCAGCTCGAGCCGCACCGGGTGGGCGTCCTCGAGGGCGCCTTCGGCCAGGGCGATCAGCGTGCGGTCCAGAGCGTGGTCCAGGCCGTGATCCTGGTCGCGGAGGCGACGACGCTGGGTCAGCGGGCCGCCGTGGGCGTCGGTCGGCACGGCGAAGATCGGGCTCAGGTCCAGCCCCCGGCTCTTCCAGTGCGCCAGCCCGGCGTCGGTGTCGAGCACATCCGCGTGCCCGACGGCCTCGTCGATACTGCGGAAACCGAGCTCGGCGAGCATCTTTCGGACGTCCTCGGCGATGAAGCGGAAGAAGTTCTCGACGAACTCGGGCTTGCCGTTGAACCGGGCGCGCAGTTCCGGGTTCTGGGTGGCCACCCCGACCGGGCAGGTGTCGAGGTGGCAGACCCGCATCATGATGCAGCCGGCCACCACCAGTGGCGCGGTGGAGAATCCGAACTCCTCGGCGCCGAGCAGTGCGGCGATCACCACGTCGCGGGCGGTGCGCAGCCCGCCGTCGCACTGGACGGTGATGCGGTCGCGAAGTCCGTTGAGCACGAGCGTCTGCTGAGTGTCGGCCAGGCCGACCTCCCAGGGGGCGCCCGCGTGCTTGAGACTCGTCAACGGCGCGGCGCCGGTGCCGCCGTCGTAACCGGAGATCAGGACGACATCCGCGTGTGCCTTGGACACCCCGGCGGCCACCGTGCCGACTCCCACCGAACTGACCAGCTTGACGTGGATGCGGGCCTCGGAGTTGGCGTTCTTCAGGTCGTGGATCAGCTGCGCGAGATCCTCGATGGAGTAGATGTCATGGTGCGGCGGAGGAGAGATGAGGCCGACGCCGGGCGTGGAGTGCCGGGTCTTGGCGATGCTGGGATAGACCTTGAAGCCGGGCAACTGCCCGCCCTCCCCCGGCTTGGCGCCCTGCGCCATCTTGATCTGGATGTCCGAGGCGTTGACCAGGTACTCGCTGGTGACCCCGAACCGGCCCGAGGCGACCTGCTTGACCGCGCTGCGCCGGCGCGGGTCGTGCAGCCGGTCGGCGTCTTCGCCGCCCTCGCCGCTGTTGGAGCGGCCACCCAGGTTGTTCATGGCGATCGCCATGGTTTCGTGGGCTTCCTTGGAGATCGACCCGTAGCTCATCGCCCCGGTGTTGAACCGTGCGCAGATCGAGTCGACCGACTCCACCTCGTGCAGCGGAACCGGCGGACGCAGGCCCTCCTTGAAGGTGAACAGGCCGCGCAGGGTGCCGCCCTCACGGGAGAGCCGGTTGACCTCCTCGGAGTATTTGGCGAACACCTCGTGACGGCCGGTCCGAGTCGAATGCTGCAGCAGGAAAACCGTTTCCGGGGTGAACAGGTGGAGCTCACCCTCGCGGCGGAACTGGTACTCGCCACCGACCTCCAGGCGGCGGTGGACCCGCTCGGTGGGGTTCTCCGGGTAGGCGCGGCGGTGGCGCTGCTTGACCTCCTCGGCGAGCACGTCCAAACCGACGCCGCCGAGCTTGCTGACCGTCCCGGTCAGGTACTCGTCGACCACCTCCCGGCTCAGGCCGATCGCCTCGAAAGCCTGGGCACCCGTATAGGACCCGACCGTCGAGATGCCCATCTTGCTCATCACCTTCATGACGCCCTTGCCCAGCGCCTTGAGGTAGTTGCGGACGGCCGTGCCTGCGTCGATGCCGGTGAGTTCGCCTTCGCGAATGAGGTCTTCGATGGACTCGAACGCCAGATAGGGGTTGACCGCCGCGGCGCCGTAACCGATGAGCAGCGCGATGTGGTGGACCTCGCGCGCGTCACCGCTTTCGACCACCAGGGCCACCTTCAGGCGCCTCTTGGTGCGGACCAGATGATGGTGCACCGCCGCGACGGCCAGCAGCGACGGGATCGGCGCCTTGGTGTGATCAGAGTCGCGATCGGAGATGACCAGTGTCCGAGCGCCTTTGGCGATCGCTTCGCAGGCGCGGTGGCGGAGGTCCTCGATCGCCTCGGCCAGTCCCTCGCCGCCGCGTTCGACATCGTAAAGGGCTCGCAGCACAGCGGTTTTCAGGCCGGGCTGCTCGCCGTCGGCGTTGATGTGGACGATCTTGTTCAGCTCGTCGTTGTCGAGAACCGGCCAGTGCAGCAGGATCTGGCGGCACGAGGCCGCGGTGGGCTCGAGCAGGTTCTGCTCAGGGCCCATGACACGGGCCATGCAGGTGACGATCTCCTCGCGGATGGCGTCCAGGGGTGGGTTGGTCACCTGGGCGAACAACTCGACGAAATAGTCGTAGAGCAGCTTGGAGCGTTGCGACAGAACCGCGACCGGGGTGTCGGTGCCCATCGAGCCGAGCGGCTCCTGGCCGGCGGCCGCCATCGGCGTGAGCAGGATTCGCAGGTCTTCCTCGGTATAGCCGAACGCGATCTGGCGGCGGACCACCGATTCGTGGTTGGGCTGCACGCGGGAGCGGGCCGGTAGCGTCCTGAGGTCCAGCAAGCCGGCGTGCAGCCATTCGGCGTAGGGCTTCTCGGCAGCCAGCTGGGCCTTGATCTCGTCGTCGGAGATGATGCGCCCGGCGGCGGTGTCGATGAGGAACATCCGGCCCGGCTCGAGGCGGCCCTTGGCGACGACCTCTCCGGACGGGATGTCCAGCACGCCGCTCTCACTGGCCAGGATGATCCGGTCGTCGATGGTGCGCCACCACCGTCCGGGCCGTAATCCGTTGCGGTCCAACACCGCTCCCACGACGGTTCCGTCGGTGAAGGTGACGCATGCCGGGCCGTCCCACGGCTCCATGAGCGATGCGTGGTACTGGCAGAAAGCGCGGCGGGCGGGGTCAAGAGTGGTGTTGTTCTCCCACGCCTCCGGGATCATCATCATCACCGCGTGCGGCAGGCTCCGGCCGCCGAGGTGCAACAGTTCGAGGACTTGGTCGAAGGACGCCGAGTCCGACGCCTCCGGCGTGCAGATCGGCGAGAGCCTTTCCAGATCACCGGGGATGGCGGGACTGGCGAGCATGGCCTCGCGGGCATGCATGCGGTTGCGGTTGCCCCGCACGGTGTTGATCTCGCCGTTGTGGGCGACGAAGCGGAACGGGTGAGCCAGCGGCCAGGACGGAAATGTATTGGTGGAGAAGCGGCTGTGCACGATCGCGATGGCGCTCGCGCAGCGTTCGTCCCGCAGATCGGCGAAGTATCTCGGCAACTGCATCGTGGTGAGCATGCCCTTGTAGGCCATGGTCCGGCTGGACAACGACGGGAAGTACACGTCACCCTGCTCGGCTCGCTTGCGCGCCGGATAGACCATGCGGTCCAGGTCGAGGCCGCCTGGGCGCGCGCCGTTGCGCTCGGCACCGGCGACGAACAGCATCGACATGTACGGCATGCAACCCAGGGCCGTTGTACCGACTTCCGCGCCGTCGGGATCGACCGGCACGGGCCGCCAGCCCAGGACCTCCAGGCCCTCGTCGCGCATGGCCTCCTCGACCCCGCCGGTTGCGGCCAGACGGGCCACGGGGTCCTGGGGAAGGAAACAGATGCCGGCCGCGTAGGTGTTCTCCCCTGCAGCCGTGGGCGTGGGAAGGGCGAAGTCGACGACCCCGGCAAGCAGTTCGACCGGGAGTTGCAGCAGGATGCCCGCGCCGTCGCCGCTGTTGGGCTCGGCTCCCGCCGCGCCACGATGCTCCAGGTGCTCGAGCGCCATCAGACCGTCGTTGACGATCTGATGTGAGCGCCGGCCCTGGATGTCGGCCACCATCGCCACTCCGCACGAGTCGGACTCGTGCTGCGGGTCATAGAGACCCTGCGCTTGGGGAAGTGCCGAGAACAGCATCTTCACGCTCCTCCGCGATCGGTCGTGCGGCGCGAAAGGTATTGAACGCGAGAAGCTTTCGGATTCCCGGCCTTGCCGCAGTCTGACGTGTGACGTCCGGGACTGCACCGGCCCGATGAATCGACACGGCAAAGAGCCGTACCGAAGGCTCAGTGTATCAGCGGCAGCGGGTGGCTACTGGCCGAGAAGTGTGGGGATGAGGGGGAAGCCGGGCAAATTGCGAACCACCGTCCAGGCGAATGCGGAGACGGCGATCACGATGATCGCCGGCAGTGTGAAGGGCCGCTGCCCGTGCTTGATGCGCCAGATCACCCACAGTGCCAGCGCAGGCAGCCCGATCAGCAGGAAGACGTTGTCGACGACGGCGGCGGCGAGGTCGCCGTGCAGCAGGTCGTGGGTCATGCGCAGGCCACCGCAGGCCGGGCAGTTCAAGCCGGTGAGCAGCTTGAACGGGCAGGATGGGTAGAGCGATCCCGGGCGGTGCGGGTCCGCCAGGCCGACGTAGGCGAGGGCGCCGACCGCCAGTGCGCCCGTGCCGACAGTGGTGTACAGCCGGGTGCCGTGACGGTGTGGCGCGCTAGGTTCCATCACGCAGCGGGCGACCTTCGGGATCGCGCACCTTGTCGGTGAGGATGAGGACCGCGTCGACGATGCCCCAGATGACGGCGCCGAGGCCGCAGGTGAGTAGTCCGACGACCAACTGGGCGACACCGAGCCCGGTGTAGCCGAGGTAGATCCGGCCGATGCCGACGATGCCGAGCAGGCCGAGTAACTGCAGCAGACCGCCGACCACTTTGGATTTGTCGGACAGTGGCTCCCCGGTCAGCGGATGCCGGCCGTAGGGCGCGCTCGGATCGAGGTAGGCGCCAGGGGCCGGGTACTGCGTCGGCGGCGGGTATTGGCCGGGCGGGGGGTATTGGCCGGGCGGGGGGTAGTTGGGCGGCGGGTAGTTGGGCGGCGGCATGCTGCCTTCAGCGCCTCCGAACTGCGGCTCGGTCATGTGATCAGCATGCCAGAGGTGCGTCACCGCTGAAGCGACGTACGGCGATCCGGGCGCCGCAATGCCGTCTGAGCTGGGCGCCGCCCACAAACTGCTGGATGACGCACGCCAAGACACCAACCGGTGAACGTCCACACCCGACCCACTGCCGGCGAGTGCAGCCTGAGTGTTCAACAAGCCGTCTCCGACCCCAAGGAGTTTCCGCCGCGATACTCGTCGACTGGGTTGACTGGGAACAGCCTAGAAAGGTGGTGGGTCGGCGTCATTATCGGCGGGTGGTGTTCCGAGGATCGCGGCGTGGTCGGTTCGTCGTTGTTTGCGATTGTGGGCGCGCTCGTTGGCGATGGCCCGAGCGCGGTTCTCCTCGCGGGTCGTCTTGCGCCGGGGCATCATCGCGCCACGGTCACCACCCGACTCCGGCACGGTCAGCCCCGAACGGTGTCGTGATGGGGTCGGGTTCATCAGCGCCGGGAACAACAACGCACTGCCGGGTGTGGTGATGTAGCGCTGCCCACCGGGCAGCCGCCAGATCACCGTGC
>CAVQTS010000015.1:0-185546 GCA_963716465.1 uncultured Actinomycetota bacterium | reverse complement strand
CGATTCGCGTGCTCGCCGCAGACGGTAGCTGGGGAGTTGGAGGTAGCCGCGCACGCGGCGCGGCGCACGGACTGAAAGGGTGAATTGCGCAGCATCGGCTAGCTCGTTGGCCATCGCCTGATCGACCCGAATGGTGCCTTTACGGGCGATGTTGGCCAGTCGGGCGGCGATGTTCACCACGGGGCCGAACACGTCACCACCGCGGTCGAGCACCGGCCCGAACGCCAGACCGGCGTGCAGCTGCGGCAGGGTTTCGTCGGCGGTGAACATGTCGACCAACTGCAAGGTGGCCTCCGCCGCAGAGGCGGGATCATCGATCACGAAAAGGATTTCGTCGCCGAGGTTCTTGATCACCCGCCCATGGTGGGCAACGACGGTGTCGAGCACGGCCGTTTCGAACTGGTCGAGCACCCTGGCCAGCTCGGTGAGGTCAACGTTGCGGGACAGTCGTGTGTAGCCGGTCATATCAATGAAACCGACTGCTGCTGTTCGACTTTCGGCGTGCCTTCGAGGCCGGATCCATTGGGAAACAACGCCCGTCCCACTTCGGCGGCCAGATGTCGACGCCAGGTGTACACCGTGGTCCGCTCCAGCATCGGTAGCAATTCTCGGGTCGTGATGAGGGCTTGAGCCGCCAGCTGGTCGGGCAGGTGTGGGTCCTCAACCTTGCGGCCCGCCGTCATCCGCGCTCCCAGTACCTCGGAGATGAAATTGGTCTGCGCTGCGGCCAGCCGCGACATCAGGTTGCCCAGGGGACGGGCCAGTTCCACCAGCCCGTCGCCGTCCACGATGTCTGCGGCAACGAGCGCCGCCGCATCGGTCAGGGCGGCGACGTCCGCGCTGGTGAACACCCGTTGCTCGTCGCCGACTTCGGGAAACCCCAATGCCCGCCAGAGCCGTCGCGCCTCATCAAGGGCGACGCCAGCTCGCTCGGCGACCTCCAGCCGGGTGTAGCGGCCCTCGCCGGCCAGCAGTCCCCGAGTGATCATCTCCGCGGGCGAGACCGCTTCTTCGGGTACGAGGTCCACATCCATGGTGTTGGGGAGCCCCAGCCGGGCCAGCAGTGCTGCCAGCAGACTGTTACTCCCCAGCCGGGCGAGCTCATTGACCCCTGCCGCACCGAGCTCGACGATCCGCGCCACGAGATCGGCCGAAACGCGCACCGGATCTACCACCTGAAGTGAGTCTCCTGGTCTTCCTGCCGGTGCCCCACCACGTGACGCTCACTTCAAGACGTTGCGATGTCACACACACGCCGGCGCGTAGACCGCTGCCCTCACAGAGGTGCCGCCCCGCTGATGCTACGGGTGCTGCTGGCGGTCGGGCCTCCCCCACGCACCCGACCGCCTCAGCCTGCCCCCAAGTCATTTAGGAGGTTGCGAGGCGGCTTGCTACCCCGGGGAGAATGTGCTGTCCGTCCCGATGGCAGATGCCTATTTGACTCGTTCGACAATAAGTTCTCCAACCCTTCTCTCCTGAATTCCAGGTGAACTGGCGGGGAACAGGTGAACAGTCGAAAAACCGCAGTGCGGGTCTTATCCCAACGAAGACCATTTTGGAATGAGGACTTTGTTTCTGTCTACGTTGACATGTCGGCCCGCCTCGACGCCGTTCGAGCGGCCGTGGACCGTCTGCCGAAGCCTCACAGCGTGTCCCGGGTCGAGGTCGAGACCGGCTCGGTCGGCGACCTCTTCGGCTGCCGAATCGCAGTTGACCTGATCGGCAAGTTCAGCGAGGTGACGGAGTCCATCGCCATCGCCCGGACCTACGCCGAGGCACTCTCGGCCGTTCTCGGTGTGCCCGCCTTCGCGTTTTACGACCTGCTGCGCCGTGATGATCGAGCGAGTTGAATCGACCGGCGCGGCGGGCCTGACCCGCAGGATGAATTGGCTGGCAACCCTGCTCGAGCGTGAGCCGCCGCACTATCGGGCCCTGCTGGTTGACGAGTGGTGAACATGGTGTGAAAGTGGTTGAGTGGTCAAGTCGATGGACGAGCAGGCTGTGCTCAGTGAGGTCGCTGAACGCCTCGCCGGGCGGTATCCCACCCTGCCGCCGGACACCATCAACGACGTGGTCCACGACCTGCACGCCAGGTTCGACGGGGCATCGATCCGAGAGTTTGTGCCCCTGTTCGTGGAGCGCAGGGCGCACAGTGCGCTGACCGAACTGTCCGTCTCCCACGCATAGTTACGAACAAGTTAACGATCGCCCTTCGGGTATGGCTCGGGTTAGCGTGATTCGGTGAGCAGGTCGCCTGACGCCAGTCAAGCTGTGGTATCGCGGCAAGCTGATCGTCGCCAAGCTAATTACTTCTACGACGAGCTCCATCGCCAGATCGGCCTGCTCAACGAGCAGGCCGAGATCTTCAAAGAGGCGTTGGCAATGTACATCCGGCGCGGAGAACGCCGGCAGGCGCAACGCATGCAGCGGGAACTTCGGCTCAGTGCTGTGGAGCGCCGCAAGCTCATCGACATGCTCTCCGCACTCGCCCGCCGATTCCCCCGCGACGAGACTGCGACTCGGCCCGTCACTAGCACCCGACAGAGGGCTACGTCAGCCCCAGGGTCGTTGAACCGCAACGGCGGCCAGGCCAGGGCCGATGCAGGTGCAGGTGCAGGTGAGAACACCACTGCGAGAAGATGATCTGGCCGGGCGAGCTTGTTCTAGCTCGCAACGGGCCGCCAGTTGCCGATGCACGGGGGAATCTGCGCGTAGACATCGAGTGCGCGGGCGCATTCGCCCGGCCACAACGTGAAGCTCTCACCCGAATGCTTGTCGGTGACCTTCACGAACCCGTTGATCAACTGAGAGGTGGATACCTCCGGATTCCCGGCCAGATGCAGACGGTAGCGGGGGAGTCGCTCAATCTCATCGACCATCTCGCTCATGTCCTCGAGCGTGAGCGCGGACTGCGTGGCATAGTCCGGCACGGGCTGATCAATGCGCCACAGCAGATACACGGTCGGGTAGTCGATCAAGCGGAAGCCCAGACTCTTGGCCCTGGCACCGAGGGCGAAGAGATCATCAGCAGTCGTATCGGACATGTGAATACTCGACCCCATCAACTGACCTGCGTGCTACGTCGAGCAGCTCTGCAGTGAGTGTGCACGCGACAACTCCGCCCGTGCGCGTCGCTCTACGAGCAGCGGAACGAAGTCGCGTATCCGACTACCGGCAAATCGCTTATGCGCCTGGGTAATCACCCGCGAAACCTGCACCTCAGGTAGGTGGGCGTACTCGGCGAGCATCCGCCTTTCGACCTCGTCAAGCTGTTCCAATTCACTGACTTTGGCCACAACCTGAGAATGCCCGAGGCGCGGATGCTCGGCCAGGGTCCTTTGTCCCAGACTCTCCGTGATTGTGCTCACGCCGACGCCATCTCTAGGCCCCGGCACTGTTGTTCAGGCCGGGTCTGACGGCCGTTCACCTGGGCGCGCTAGCGTCGCGAGCCTACTGCGGCGGTTAGCCACCCATGCCAAAGGATGCCTCATGCCGGATGTGGTGCGGCGATCGACGCTCCTTCCGCAGGCGGAACCAATCGTGGACTGCGGGGTGTACGTCGACGGACGACGACTGCCCGAAGTGTTCAGCCCACGCAAGGCCCGGGACAGAGTCCACACGATCGGCACGGGCTTTGTCTGGCTCGGCCTATGCCAGCCTGGTCACGAGCAGATGCAAGCGTTCGCCGACGTATTCGCGCTGCACCCGTCGGTAGTCGAGCAGGCGGTGCGCACCTTTCAACGGCCTAAGCTGGAACGCTACGGCGACACCCTGATGCTGGTGCTCAAGACCGTGCACTACATTCCCCACGACACAGCAGGGGTCGGGCAGATCGTCGAGACCGGCGAGATCATGATCTGCGTCGGGCGAGACTTCCTCATCACCACCCGCCACGGTGACTTCAGCGGCCTGGCCGCATTGCGCGCTGAGTTGCAGGCAAACCCCGTACTCCTCGCGCACGGGCCGTACTACGTCGCGCAGGCCATCA
This sequence comes from uncultured Actinomycetota bacterium, assembly GCA_963716465.1. Classification (GTDB taxonomy): domain Bacteria; phylum Actinomycetota; class Actinomycetes; order Mycobacteriales; family Mycobacteriaceae; genus Mycobacterium. Next base: position 181,558 of record CAVQTS010000015.1, on the reverse strand, counting down.
TCCGTAACGTCGTCGAGAGTTACCGCGCAGTCGCGACACTGATCGAAGCTGATCTCGACGCCATGCACGAGGAGATCTTCAGGCCCGGGGCCGCTATCAACGTTGAGGACATCTATCTGCTCAAGCGCGAGATGATCGAACTGCGTCGGGGCATCGGACCGCTGTCAGCAGTCCTGGATGATTTCGTCACCGAGCACCGCGACCTCGTTCCCCCGGACCTCATGTACTACCTGCGCGACATCATCACTCTCGAAAGCGAATCCGCCGCCCGGATCAACAGCTTTGACAACATGGTCGGCGACCTCGTGGAGAGCGCACTAGGGCGAATTGCGGTGCAGCAGAACGACGATATGCGCAAGATGTCGGCATGGGGTGCGCTTGGTCTGGTCGTCACCGGGGTGACCGGAATCTATGGCATGCGATTCGATCACCCGGAGCTGCACTGGGCCTGGGGCTATGCGGCGGTGCTGATCCTGATGGCGGGAATCTGTGCCTTCCTCTACATGGGCTTCCGGCGCAACCGCTGGCTGTAGTGCGCGGTTGTGACCGGCTCGACCACGGTGTTAGGGGCTTACCCCCGAATATCGTCGGCGTCACCGAGCGGAACGGAATGCCACCGTTGTGCTGACCCCACAACGGCAGCCGCGATGTTGGCCCGTCGACACGGGACCAAGCGCAGGCGGGGCCCTTACGGTCGTCCTAGATGAAGGGATGACCAGGATGACCAATTGCGAGTACGTCGTCGACGAACACGAATGCGGGCACCCCGCTCGTGTTCGCGTCGTACGCGCCGTCAACGAGGGCGCCGTCAACAAGGGTGACGCGTACAGCCTCGCGGTGTGCGTCCTGCACGCCCCCGACATGTTCCCGATCGTGGCCTGGGAACCCGTCAGGTGATCACGAATCTTTGCCGCTGTCGGCGAAGGCGGATTTACCCCGACGACGAATCTGCCGCCGACCGCCGACCGTGATCGTGCCCGCGTCACAAGTCAGCCGACAACCCCGTTAGCAGGGGCAGCAACGCCAGCGCCACCGACACCTCGAAGGCATCGGTGTCGACGCTGCGGCCCAGGATCGACTCGGCCTGGTTCACCCGGTAGCTGACGGTGTTGGGATGCACGGTCAGCCGTTGCGCGGCCCGCGCCGGGCTGCGGTTCTCCTGCAGATACACCGCCAGCGTCATCGCCACCCGGTAGGTCGCCTCGTCGTCGTCGGCCAACGGCCCGAGCACCCTGGTGACGAAAGCCGCCGCCTGGTCGTGGTCCACGCTGGCCAGCGCAGCCACGGCGACGTCGCGGTAGCGGGTCAGCACATCAGCGCGCGCACGACTGAGGGCGGCGACCCGGCGCCCCTGGCCGGCCTCGAGGTAGCTGCCGCGAAAGCCTTTCAGGCCCCACGCCGGCTCGCCGAAGGCCAGCCGCACGCCGGCGGGAAGTCTGGCGGATCGCAGGACCGCGCTCGCCTCCAGGCTCGCCGGGTCGAACGGATCGCGCTTGCTCAGCCACCCCGACATCGACAGTGGCCCCACCGGCTGAGTGAGGGTGGTGTCCGCCGCCACCGCATTCGCCAGACGCCCGCAGACATCGGTCAGAATCTGTTGCGGGTCAACGTCTTCCGGCGCTGAATCCAGCCACAACGAGACGCCGATGTGGTGGCGGTTCAGGTCGTAGCGGAGTTTCTTGGCGGCACGCTGGGCGTCGCGCTCGCGTTGGTTCACGACGTCGTCGATGGCAGAGGTTCGCGCCGCGGCGGCGCGTGCGCAACCACGCTTCTCGCTCGCCCTCGTAGATGCTTTCGGTACGGGCCAGCGCACTGTCGATGTAGGCGAACAGCCAACCGGTCGCCAGCCGCAGGGCCGCGGCCTGCTCGGCGGCACTCGACGCCGACACGGTGATGCGTCCGAACAGCCACTCCCAGAGCGTGTCCTGCGCCAGGCGATACGACCGGATGAGATACGCCAGCGGCACCCGCTGCTGCACCCGCGCCCGGCCCAGCGCGATCGTCTCGGCGGGCAGCGCCAGCCCGTGGGGGTCGGTGCCTTCCTGAATGGTCTGGGCGAGTTGCCGGATGCTCGACTCGATGCCGGCCGGCTGCCCCTCGGCGAACTGGGCGTCAGGCAGCAGATGTGGTTGCTCGACGCGAATCCGGTCGATCACGCGATCGGCCAACTCCGCCGAGCTTGCGGACATTTCCGCGGCGATAGGACGCAGCACTGTCTGCCATACCCGCTGAGCTGCGGCGTCGTCCCGGACCGGGCCCCACTCAGGCTCCATGACCGCAACATTAAACCCGGTTGTGTTGCGGCCACAACGGACCTCGGAACCTTGGCGTTCGCACACGAGCCGCTGACCGTGCCTCCGGCCTAGTTTGCTGCTGTGGCGGAAAGCCATATCAACCGCGAGTGGCGAAGAGGTGCGAGCGCAACATGACCACGGCAGTGACGAGTGACCGGGGTGGCTACAACTTTCTGGAGTGCGCGCAGCAGCGCAGCCCCGGCTCGATCCTGGGTCAGATGATGACCGTCAAGCAGGCTGCGCAGCATCTGGGCATCACTGCCGACGCGCTGCAGCGCCGGATCAAGAACGGCACCGGCCCCACCCACTACCGGCTCGGCAACCGCATGCTGTTCAAGAAGAACGACGTGATCGACTATCAGGTCGCGGCCTTCTGAACCCAGGCGTCAGAAGACGGAGTAGCCCCCGGTCACCAGCGCGACGTGGCCGGTGAGGTCATGCCATGCACTCACACCTTTTCCTTCCCGAGTCGGCAGCCGAGACTACCGGGCAGGCTGGCGGTGGCGGCGGGTCAGGAGGGAAACCGGTCAGACCCGGGACTCGTCGTGGGAATCACCGGCAGGACCACAGCTGACGGGTGAGCGGCGTCGTGCAGGATTGTCTGAGTGGCGATTTGGGTCGTGGCACTGCGCCCGAACGGTTCGCCGGTGTTCGGGTTGGGCGCGAACTGCGGGAAGTCACTGCTGGAGATCTCCAACCGGACTCGGTCACCGGCCCGAAACAGGAAACTCGTCGGCCAGATCGACAGGTGATACTCGTAGGGCTGGTTGGGGACTCCGGGGTGCGGCTCGGACAGCGAGTCGCGGAACGCCGTCCGCAGGATCCCGTTGTTGAGGTTGATCACCTCCCCGTCGGGCTTGACGACGGTCATCTTCGCGGTGAAGTCGGTGTCGACGGCAGACGAGGCGGCCCAGAGGTCCACCGTGGTGGGTCCCGTCACCTCGGTGTCCGCCGGAAACGGATCGCTGCTGTAAACCAGGACGTCGGACCGTTGTTCGACGGGTAGCTGATCGTAGGGTCCCTGCGGACCGGAAAGGGCGCCGCAGCAGGAATGTCCGCCCAGGCTCGGTGCCGGATCGGTCGGGTCGTAGACATACCGGTCCGGTTGCTGACCGGCCGGCGGAGGCGAGGTGGCCAGTGCACCGGTCCGCGACTCCATCCGCCCGTCACCGGACAGGTAGAAGCGAGTCCAACGGGTCTGGGGCAGTGGCCAACTCGTCGCCGAGTGCCAGGTGTTGGCGCCCATCAGGAAGTAGTCCACCCGCGGGGTGCCGGACACGCCGTTGTCGACGCCCTTGAGGAAGTGGTCGTACCAGGCCAGCATGAGCTCGTTGATCGGGCTGTCTGCGACGGTTCCGATGTCTTTGAGCAGTGGCGCCGGCTGCGAATCGGGACGACCCCAGGCCAGGTGGTCCCAGGGGCCGATGACGAGCCGCTGGTTGACCCGTGCCGCCGGAGTGCCTGCCGCGGCGGTCATTCCGGTGAAGTTCTCGATACCGCCGGCGAGGAACGCGTCGTACCATCCCTCGAAGTCGAGCACGGGCACCCGCACCGACGGGTAGCGGTCGCGGATGCTCCACTGCCGCCAGAAGGCGTCTCGCGACGAATGGGTGATCCAGTCGAAATACCATGGCGCGATTGCGGGATTGCCCGGCTGTAGCACCGGCAGGCTCGCGTACGGCCGTGAGGCCAGCCATCGGGTGGGATCCTGACCGGCTGTCTCCAGCGCCGCGGCGGTGGTGTCATCGTGGCGGTTGGTGGCGGCGCTGCTTGCCAGGCCGATCGCCCACGGAAGCACGAAGGCCAGCCGGAACTCGCCTCCCTCGTACATCCAGCCGTCGTAGTAGTCCGACGCGGTGTTCGCGGGGACGATGGTGACCAGGTGTGGGGGAGTCGACGTCGCGGCCAGCCACTGGGTTGCGCCGACGTAGGAGGACCCGTACATGCCGACCTTGCCGTTCGACCCGGGTAGCGAGGCCGCCCACTCCACCGAGTCGTAGCCGTCCTCACCGTCGTGGGTGAACTCGCTGAAGGTGCCCCCCGAGCTGCCCTGCCCTCGAATATCCTGCACCACAACGAGATAGCAGTGCGAGGCGAACCAGTCCGGTGTCTGATACCGCGCCGGCTGTACCTGCGCGCCGTCCTTGCCGTACTGGGTGCGCATGAGAATCACCGGCACCGGGCCGGAGCTGTTGGGCTGGTAGACGTCGGCGCGCAATACGGTCCCGTCACGCATCCGTGCCGGGACGTCAGTCTGTTTGGCGACGGTGCACGGCCCGCGACCGCCGGCGGGGGGCCAGGGGGAGTCGATGGCACCCTTGGTCGGCGCCGCGCAACTGGCCAGCACGATCGTCAGAGCCGAGCCGAGGGCCAACGCCGCGCGCGTTGTCTTCCGCAGCCGTCCAACCACGCCGGCACACCGCACGTTCACAGGCTACGCATTCCGGGCGGACTCTGGACGCCGACAGTAGCCTGAGGGTGGAATTCGGCGCCGAGCGCCGCCGTGGCGTTACTCTCGGCGAGCCCGGGAGGGCCTAGATCATGTCCTTGTCGGTCAGCCACCGCATGATCGGCCAGCCGGCGAACACCGGCAGCCAGCAGGTCAGCACCCGGTAGAGCAGTACCGACGGCACGCCTACGGCGGCCGGCACGCCGAAGGCGGCGAGCCCGCCGATCAGCGCGGCCTCCACGGCGCCGACGCCGCCGGGTGTGGGTGCGGCCGAGGCGAGGGTTCCGCCGACCATCGTCACCACCGTGACCGTGACGAACGTCGTCCCGCCGCCGAAGGCCTCCACGCTCGCCCACAGTGCCAGAGCGGCACCCAAAGTGGTTGTGGCACAACCAAGTACGATCACAGCGAGCCGTTTGGGTTCCCGGACGAGCTCGAGCAGCTCGACGCCGATCTCCTTGAGTTTCGGGCGGACGGCCGTACCCAGCCAGCGGCGCAGTTTCGGTACGAACAGGAACGTCCCCACGACTCCGAGCGCGATCCCGCCGATCAGATACAGCAGTGTGGCATTCGGCACGAAGTGCGACAGGTCGGCCGATGCTCCGGCGGCGACGCTGAAGAAGATCAGCAGTGACACGTGGGTGATCACCTGTACCGACTGTTGTAGAGCCACCGCAGCGGTGGCGCGCAGCGTTCCCAGTCCCGCTTTCTGCAGGAAGCGGGTGCTCAATGCCAGGCCGCCGACGCCTGCCGGGGTGGTGGTGGCCGCGAAGGTGTTGGCGAACTGCATGATGACGACGTTGCGGAAGCTCACCGCCTCGGACGCGCAGGCCCATAGTGCGGCTGCCGCACCGACATACGTCAAGGCCGACACCGCCAGCCCGAGTACCGCCCACCACCAGTTGGCGGTACTCAACTCGTTGAAGAACTTGGGCACGGTGGCGATGAACGGGTAGGCGACGTAGACCAGCGCGACCAGCAGCACCAGTTGGATGACCTGCTTGCGGGTGAACCGGGTGATGGTCTCGGTCTTGATCTCGTTGGCCCCGGTCTGCTGCTTGACCTCGTCGCGCGCGGCGGTCATCACGGCCTTGGGATCGTCGAGGGTCTTGCGCAGCCGCGCGGGCACCGCCGACTTGGTGAGCCGGCGCGAGGCGTTGAGCACGGTGTCCTTACCCAGCACCTCGACTGCCGCCCGCACGGCGGCTTCGGCGCCGAATCGGTTGGTCGTCGTCACCAGCAGTTGGGCGATGTCGGACTGCAACTGTTCGTCGGACGCGCCGTACTCGGAGTTGCCGAAGCCGCCGAAGAGCGCTTTGCCGGCGTCGACGGTGATCTCCTTGAAACGCAGGTCGCCGTGTGAAATCCCATGGCGCTGAAGCACTCCCAGCGATCCCCACACGCTGGTCACCACGCCCTCGTCGGGCGCCTCGGCCACCGGTGTGCCCTTCGGCGGGGTGTGGGCGTACAGCGTCCAGCCGCGGTCCAGCGCGGCGACGGCCATGGTCGTGGTGTTGGCCACCCCGAGGTCGCCGACGGCGATCGCCATCAGTGCGCGGTGTTCGACGGCGCGCCGCATCGAGGCCTGCAGCGGCGCGGTCTCCTGATCGCGCAGGATCAGCCACCGCCAGAACTGCCGCAACGCGCCGGCGCCGCGCTGGTTGGGGCCGTACATCTCCAGGACCACCTGTGCCCCGGCGTCGTTGGTGGCCGACAACTCGAGCGGTCCCTGCCCGGCCGGCCGCACCACGGTCAGTGCGTTGACCAGGAAGCCACGTCTCGACAGCGCCCGCACCGCGCCGTCGAGGGGGACCTCCAGTGCCGGGGTTCCGACGACCAGCACGACGAGCGCGCCGACGAACCAGCCCACCGCGAGGCCGAGCAGCGAGCGGGCCGGTATCACGGCGCTGACCACGAGGTGGATCGGCACGAACGCCAGCAGCAGCGTCCACCACCATCGTCGCCAGCGCGCGGGCAACCAGGGGCCCGACACCGTCAGGACGGCGGCCAGCATGGCGATCCATCGGGGATCGTCGAGGAACTGCGACAGGGTGGTCGACAACCGTTCCGAGAGGTCGAAGTGCCACCGCGGCGCTGCGATCCCGTTTCCGGTGATCGACAAGGACAGCACCGCGATGATCCCGGCCGCCGCGTACGCCCCGAGCAGCTTCCACTGCCGGGCCGCGATCAGGCCGACCAGGATCATGAACGGCAGCGCCAGGATGGCGATGCCGTACGCGAGGTACACCAGGTTCGACTGGGTCGGGGTGAGCACGCCCACGATCCGCGACACCGACTTCTCCAGGCCCACCCAGTCGTTGCGGGTGATCAGCGAACTGGTGACGACGATGGCCAGGAAGAGCGTCGCCAATGCGAGTCGCACGATGTCGTTGGTCCGGCGGGTCAGCGGTTGCAGCAGGCTGCCCGCAACGGTGATGTCCCGCCCGTCAAATCGCATCGCTGGTCATTTTCCTCGAGTACTCGGTGCCCCGCCCGTTCGGCTGCGGCCCCAACCTATCCCGAGTATGCGGTGCGGAGGGTCAGACGAAGCCGATGTAGCCCAGCAGCGCGGCGGCTCCCACCACGATCAGCGGGTTGGTGTTGGTGCGGACGAAGATCAGCGTGGCCACGCCGGTGATCAGGTAGGCCCGCCAGTCGTGGTCGGCCGCCCTGCTCATCACCAGGGAGGTGGCCAGGATCAACCCGACCGTCAGCGGCGCGAAGCCCTTCTCCACCGCGTCGCGCAGCTTGGACTTCTGGGCCTTCTGCCACGACAGCGTGATCAGGTACATCAATGTGGCCGCCGGGATGACCATCGCCACCGTCGCCAGCAGGCCGCCGGCGAGGCCGCCTGCCACCCCGGCGACGCCGAGCCCGGCCGCGTAGCCGACGAGGGCGACGATCAGGATGCTGGGCCCCGGGGCGGCCTGGGAGATCGAGAAGATGTCGGCGAACTGGGAGTTGGTCATCCAGTGGTGGCCGCTGACCGCGCGAAGGTGCATCTCGGGCAGGACCGTGTTGCCGCCGCCGATGGACATCAGCGACAGCGACCCGAACAACCCCATCAGGCTGAAATAGGTCTTCATGCCTTGGCACGCTTCCTCGGCCACGCCCAGATCAGGCTGAGCGGCGCCAGGATGCCCAGCACCTCCAGCAGTGGCCAGCGCAGGATCCCGTTGAGGACGAAGGCGGCCAGGAACAGCGCGATCGGCATCACGCCGGTCAGGCACTTCTGCCCGGTCTTGATCACCATCGTCAACGTCAGCGCGACGGCGGCGGCCGACGCCCCGTGCAGCGCGCCCTTGACCGCGGGCACCTCCTTGAAGGTGAAGTACACGAATCCCAGCGTGAGGATGATCGCGACAGGCACCGCACACAGCCCGATCAGCGCGGCGATGGCGCCGGCGACGCCCTTCAGCTTGGTGCCGACGAACACCGCGAGGTTGACCTGGTTGGCGCCGGGCACGATGCGGCACATGGTCATCGCGCTGAGGAACTCCTCGTCGTTCATCCACTGCTTCTGCACGACGACGACCTCACGCGACCACGCCGAGAGGCCGCCGCCGAACGACGCCAGGGCGATGTGGTTGAACGACGAAGCGATCTCCAGCAGCGACACCTTCTGCAGGGTCGCGCCCGGCTCACTCATGGACCAGGTCCGCGTCGTGCGGGAAGTCGTCGGTCTCGACGGGCGCGCCCCGATCCAGCGGATCCGGCGGCTCGTAGTGGTGGGAGATCCGCCAGTCGGTCTTGAACACCTCGATGAGCCGGTTCACCACCGCCGGGTCGTCGATGGTGATGCCGAGCTCGCGGCGCAGATCGAAGGCGCTGCGGTCGATGTTCATCGAGCCCACCAGCGCGCGTTGCTTGTCGACCACGAGCAGCTTGGCATGCACCCGCAAGTTTTTCTGCTTGCGGACCTGGACCCCGAACCGGCGCAGCGTGCGCAGTGAGGCGAAGGTGTCGAGGATGTCGCACTCGCTGATGCCGTGTTTGCCGCCGCAAAGAACCCTCACCTTGACACCGCGGTCGGCCGCGGCGGCGATGTGGTCCAGGATCACCGCGTCCACGTATTTAGGGTGCTGGACATAGAGATGGGTTTCGGCGGTGTCGATGAAACGGGCCATGTGGTAGCGCGAATTCGAATTGCTCCACAGCAGCCCGTCATAGGTGCCGGGGGTGAAGTCCCGGTGCTCCCAGTCGGCGTTGAAGACGTCGATGATCTGCTGAATGTGCTGGGGGTCGTGCGTGATGATCCCGTAGTCACGGGTCAGGGTGAAGTACTTGATCATCAGGTTGAAGGTGGCGACCATCGCCGCCGTCCCGTCGACGACGATCGACTTCTCGTGTGTCACATAGAATTTCGGGTTCGACCACTGGACGTCGATACCGGCGTCCTTGAGCTGGTCGTAGCTTTCGTCGTTGGCCCGGTCGCCGCCGGACCGCTGCGGGTTGAGCATGACCCGGACATCCGCGCCCGCCTTCTTGCGGTCGATGGCCGCGTCGATCAAGCTGGGCTCGGTGAACGTGAATTGCTTTATCAGCAAGGAGCTTTGCGCGGTCATGATGAACTCGCGAACCGGCTCGATACCGTCGTCGGGCTCGACGATCAGGCGGGGCGCAATCGCAGTCATAGGATTCGGATGCTAGCACCAGGACTTTGCTGGTGAGTGAACGTTTGCGGCGTGGGCCGAGGGGAGTTATCAGCCCGGCGGTTGCTGCGACGCCGCGGGCTCAGGCAGGTTCAGGCCGAGGCCGGGCGGCAGGTAGATCCCGGGTGCGGGCGCGGTGCCCGGAAGCGGTTCGCCGAGTTGTTCGTCGGGGACCTGACCGAGAAGCGCCCCGGTCAACCCGCCGTCCTGGTACATCCCGTGCAGCCGTCGCAGGAAGGCGATCCGACCGGTGCCCGGGTCCTGCGGTGTCGGGCCGAAACCGTCGGCGGGGACACCCTGACCGGGTGCGGCCGGGGCGACGTTCTGCGGCAGCAGGTAGTCGCCGTTGAACGCGCGCAGGTCCGGAGCCGTGACGGCGGCCGGGGCTCCTGGTGCTGACGGGGCCGCGTTCTGCCCGAGCAGCACGCCGGGGGCGTAGCCGGCCAGATCGGGTAATCCCAACGGCCCCGCGGCAGTCGAGTCACTCTGCGCCAGCGCGCTGCCGATACCCGAAGGCGGTGGGACGTAGCCGGCGGCCGGCGGCACCGGGGCGACTGTTGCCGGGTCCGGTGCAGGCGGGTCGGCGAAAGCGGCGGGTGACCAGACCAGTGCCGCCACAGCCGAACTCAGGCCGGCGACGACGACTGCACCCCTCATCCGTGACACCGTAGTACGTCGGTGTTGCCGGACTGCCGAAACGACGTCAGCCGGCCGGCGGCGGCACCGCGGCCGGGTCGGGCAGGAACTGCTCGGGGCCGGCCGGGATGACTTCGCCGGGCGCTGGAGCGGTGCCCGGCAGCGGTTGGCCGAGTTGGTCGGCGGGCATGCGGCCGAGCGCACCGTGCAGTAGCGCGTGCACCCCCTCGAACGCGTCGACCCGCGCGAACGGGCCGGGCGGAGCGTCCTGCGTCAGCTGGTACGGCGAGGTCAGGTCGGGTGTCGGCATCCGGTAGTACTGCGGCATCAATGTCGTCGGAGGTACCAGCGGAGTCCCGCCCGGGGCCCCCGGCGGCACGGACTCGCCGAAGACCGGTGACGTGGACGAGCCGATGATGTCTGCGAACGCGCTAACCGGATTTTGCCTGGTCACCGTGGCCGCGTCGGATAACGGGTCCGGTGGTGGTACGGGGGGCGCGGCGGGGTCACCGTCCGGCGCACTGACGGGTGGTGCAGGATCCGGGTCGGCGTTGGCGGTAGCCGCACCGGCCACCGCCAACGCCCCGAACCCAGCCGCCGCGACCGCTGCTGTCAGCCAACGGGGCATGCGATCAGAACACCTTGGTGACGCCGTAGTACGCGACGATGTCGTCGTCGTCGGCGCTAGAGCTGGTCAGCACCGCGTAGGAGCGCAGTGACGACGCACCGACGCAGTTGTCCACCTTGATGTGGACATCGCGGATGGTGACGCGTGCCGACGTTCCCTTGAACGACTTCTTGTCGACGACCACGTTGGTGATCGTGCCGGGTCGCGGCTCGACCTCGATCTGGCCCTGGATCGGGAACGAAATGCTGCCGGGCAGGCTGACTCCGGTCGTAGTCAGGCTGCCGTTGCCGAGGGTGGCGCCGATCGAACCGTTGAGCTTGATCTTGTCCATCTCGACGCCGCAGCCGATCTGGTAACCGGTCTCCAGGCTGCCACCGCTGACCGAGCCGGTGGTGGTGCCGGTGAAGGTCGCTCCGACCAGCCAGTCACGCGAGGACAGCGACGTGGTCAGCGGTGCCACCGGCAACTGCGTCTCGTCCTTGGCCACGACAGTCAACGTCCGCCCGTCCGGGGTGGTCGCGATCCCCGGCACCGAGGACGGCACGGCGCCGTTGTCCGGGGGCGGTGGGGCCGCGTCGGCGGCTTGGGCGACGGGCGCGGCGGCCGGGTCGGCCGGCGGCGCGGCGGGATCGGCCGGATCGGCCAACGCCGGTGACGCGGTACCTACCGCGACGACAATGCTCGCGGTCATCGTGGCCAGTCGAAGCAACATGTCGTTGTGGCGCCTCTCTCGTGAATTCCGGGAATCTGCTTGCCGACCCACTACACGGCCCTCGTCACACCGAGGTAGGTCACGACGTCATCGGTGTTGTCGGTGGAGCTGGTGAAGGTAGCGTACGACCGGATGAAGGACTGGCCGGCGCAACCGTCGATCTTGATTCGGAATCCGTGGATCGAGATTCGTGACTTGGTGCTCTTGAACGACTTCTTGTCCACCGGCACGATGTTCACGGTGCCCGGCTTGAGGTCGATCTTGATCTGCTCGCTCGCTGACAGGCCGAGAGTGATCGGAAGGAGCGAGCCGTTGACGAACGGGATGCCCACGCCGGGAGTCGCACCGAGGGAACTGATGGACTCGAGGTCGTCCTGGATGATGCCGCAACCGATCTGGTAGCCGGCCTCCAATGATCCACCGGCCAGCTTGGTCTTGCCGCCCCCGGTGACCGCGCCCTGGAAGGTGCCGTCCACCAGATATTCCCGCGACCACGGCGAGTTTGTGAGCGAGGCAACCGGCTCGAGGGACTCGTCCTTGGCGCCCACCGTGAGGGTCCAGCCGTCCGGGGTGGTCAGGGTGCCCGGATCGCCCGAGGGAATCGGAGCGTCTCCGGGTGGCGGTGGCGGCGCCGGCGCGGGCGCCGGTGCTACTTCCGCGGCGCCAACGGCATTGGGGTCGGCCGGCGGATCAGCAAAGCCGTACGGGGCCGTCCCGATTGCGGTCACCAGGGATACGCTGAGTAGCGCGGCAAGTCGATGCAACATTTCGCGATGGTGCCTCTCGATTGAGATCTGATCGTGTCGCTCCGGCGATCATGTTTCGGTCTGAAAGTGTCCAAACGGCAAACGACTGGGTAATCCTAGGTTCCCGGTTGCGGTCCAACCGGCTTCATAGCATTGCGGCCGGGATCGGGGGCCCTTTTTTCGCGGTAGTCTCGGCCGCGTCGGTGACCCACGGATTCGAGAGGAATTGATGAACCGGTCCCATCGCTGGCAGAAGGCTCTCGGTACGGCGCTGTTCGCCGCTTTGCCCGCCTTGTCCGTTGCCCCCCTCGCCTCGGCAGATCCCGGGCCCGATCCGGCTCCTGTCAACCCGGCAATCGGTGACGCCCCGCCGCCGGCCGCACAGCCGGACGCGTCCGATATGTCGCCCGACACCCACGACGCGGTGTCGACGGCGTGCCGGCAGTTCGGTGCCGCCCTCGATCTGGCGGCGTCGAACTACGAGGACTTCGCCTACGCCACCGCCGGAAACGGCAACGCGGTCGACTACCAGAATCCGGAAGTGGTCCAGTCCAACCTTCTTGGCAGGACCGCATTGCGCGAGGCGGCCGGGGCCGCTTTGGACGCGGCCGGCACTCCGGGGCTGCCGGGTGATGTCGGCGACCCGATGCGGACGTGGTCGCTGCACGCCACCAAGCTCGTTCTGATCATGGGCCTGCGCGGTGGCGGTGACTCGCTCAACTCGGCGGCGAGCGATCTGAACACCGACGCGAACAACGCTCAAATGGCTTGTGCGCTAAACGGATCCCACGCCTGACGCGCCCATGACGCTTCGTCGCTGACTCCGCCGACGCCCTACGTTTCCCAGTGAAATGGCCCCCTCCATGTGGGAGGGGGCCATTTCAATCGATCGTCGAACGGGCTCAGCCGCCCGCTCCACCGGCGCCGCCGGTGCCGGCCTTGGGGCCAAGCCCACTGGTACCGGGCAAACCGCTCTTGCCGGCCGTCGCGCCGCCCTTGCCGCCGGTCCCGCCGGTGCCGCCGTTGCCGGCACCGATGATGCTGCCGCCACCGTTGGCGCCGTTGCCGCCGGCGCCACCCTTTCCGGTCGCGGCGCCGTTGCCGCCGTTGCCGCCGGCTCCGCCGATGCCGCCGCTGAAGGGCCCGAACCCACCAACTCCGCCGCGGCCGCCCGTGCCAGCCGGGGAGCCGCTGCTGTCACCGCCAGTTCCGCCGGCACCGCCGGCGCCGCCGTTGAGGCCGGCGGCGCCGCCTTTGCCGCCGGCGCCGCCGGCGCCGCCGGGACCGACAGGCGGCGTTCCGGTCGTGACGATGCCGCCGCCTGCGCCGCCGGTGCCACCTGCTCCACCGTTGGCGAACGCGCCGCCGCCGCCGCCGTCACCGCCCGTGCCGCCGGCGCCGCTGGCGCCGCTGCCGCCCAGACCGCCGGCGCCACCACCACCGCCTGCACCACCGTTGCCGGCCACCAGAGCACCCGTGCCGCCGATGCCGCCCGCTCCGCCGGCACCGCCGGTGGCGGTGCCGGCGCCGCCGGCGCCGCCGGTTCCACCGGCACCACCCGCGGCGCTGCCGTAGATCCCGCCGTTACCGCCGGCGCCGCCGGCTCCGCCGGCGGTCCCCGCGGCGGCCTTGCCGTAACCGGCACCGCCGGTACCGCCGGCCCCGGCCGGTACCACCGCCGACGAGTGGCAGTGCTGCGGCGTCGCCACCGTTGCCGCCGGCTCCACCTGCCACGCCGGCCGTAGCGCTGGAGCCGCCGGTGCCGCCCTTTCCACCACTGCCTGCGAATGCGCCGGCGCTGCCACCGTTGCCGCCGACGGCGCCGCTGCCGGACGCCGCGTTGCCGCCGTTGCCGCCGCCGCCGCCGAACAAGGCGCCGGAGGCGGACGGTCCGGCGAACAGACCGCCACTGCCGCCGTTGCCGCCGGCGCCGCCGTTCACACCAAGTACACCGGCACCGCCACCGCCGCCATTGCCGTAGAGGTAGGCGTTGCCGCCGTTACCCCCGAGCGCACCGCTGCCGCCATTGCCGAACAGCAATCCGCCGTTGCCTCCGTTGCAGGGGCTGCAATTCGAGGTGTCCCCCGGGACGCTGCCGTAGTTGTAGCCGTTGCCGATCAGCAGGCCGGCGTTGGGGTGCGCGGCGGTGCCGTCGCTGACGAAGATCGCGATGAAGCTGCTGATCGAGCTGGCGTTAGCGGCCGCTGACGCCGCCGTTCCCGTCGACACCGCCGAACCGGAACCGAACAGGCTGCCCAGGTCGGTGCAGAGGACCGAGCCCAGCGCGCACTGCGACGTGGTCAATTTGATGGCCGGCGCGGCCACAGGCTTTGAGGTGTCGTTGGAAGCCATCAGGAAGCCGGCCCCGAGCATCGCCGCGCCGGCGACGCCGGTGGTGACGAATGCGGGCGCAACCACGCCGCGGGGCGACTTCTTACGGTGTTTGGCCAATTTCCTGGTCCCCTTCGAGGAAGTGCTGCTGCCGGTGAGTGCGGCGAGTTGTCACTGCGTAGCAAATCCAAGTGCGGCTATGCGGCTCACGGTCGAACACTGGGCAAACGGCAGGCGAACTCGAAATAGCTAACGCCCGTCCCAGCCTATTTGCACAGGTCGGCAATCCGGCTGTTCGCCGCCTCGGCGTCGCGGAGCCGGGCGGCTTGCGCCGGATCCTCGTTGCCCACGCCGGCGAGTGCGTTCATCGCGATGTCCTGCAGCCCGGTGGCAAAGCTGTGAATCGCATCCGACAGGTCCTTCGGGGTGTCGGGACTCGTCCGGGCCAGCAGGTAGGCCCCACCGTCAGCCATCGCCAGCCGCGCGTTGGCCGCCACGGCCTGGACGCCGGCCGGATCCGGCCCGGCGTCGCCGTGGGTTTGCAGCGACACCGCGGTGCTCACCGTTTTGAACGCACTGCACGCATTGGCCTTGGGATCACCGGTCGGCGCCTCGGAAGTTTGTGACTTGCTTTGCGGAGCAGGCCGAAGCAGTGCCCAACCGGCGCCGGCGGCGGCGATCAGCGCGATCACCAACGCCAGGGGTGCCACCCAGCGGGTAAGCCCTCCCGATGTGGTGTGCGCTTGGTGAGTGGTTGAAAAGTCGTCGTACTCAGCAGTCGGCTTGGCCATGCGGGCGATCCTAGCCCCAGAACCCAGCAAAGGACCGAGGCGTAGAATTCGCCCAGGAGATCGGAGGTGATGGGCGATGACGGATCGGTTGCGGCGACTGGCGGTGGGCCTGGTGTGCTCAGCGGCCTTGGCGAGCGGTGTCGTCCTCACCTCGCCCGTGGCCGGCGCCGACTCCTGCCCGCCCGGGCACGTCAACAACCCGTACAGCGGCCAGTGCTTCCTGGAGGGCAGTGCGCCGGTGATCAACGGTGTCACCTGCACCGCCGGTCACCTCGGCCTGTGCCAGTCGTTCGTCCAGAACCAGCAGCCGCCGCAGCGGCCGTAACGAGGCCCGGCTAGCTGCGGGTCACCGTCTTGGTGAGCAATCGCTGCACCCACGTCGGCGTCACCTGCGACACCGCGGCGAACACCTTGGTCTCCCGGCCCACCGGGTAGTGCACCTTCGGCAGCCACTTTCGATCCGAATGGGTGGCCGAATACACGGCCTCAGCAACGTCTTCCGGCTTGAGGTGCACGCCCAGCGACTTGGTACTGCCGGTCTCGACGCCGTCGGTCATGGCGGTCTGGACGAACAACGGCCACATCGCCAGCACCCGGATTCCGTGACGGCGCCACTCGAGTTCGAGCGCCTCGGTCAGCGCTCGCAGCGCGAACTTGGTGGCCGAGTAGGTGGCCAGCTCGGGTTGGCCGTAGATCGCCGAAGCCGAGCACATGTTGACCACCTGGGCCCGCGGGGTGTCGCGCAGGTAGGGGAACGCGGCGTGCAGGCCGGCCACTGCGCCGTAGAAATTGATGTCGATCATCTGCTGGTGCGCTTTGAGTGGGACGTCCTGGAAGGCGCCGGTGGTGAGCACGCCCGCGTTGTTGACCAGGATGTCGAGGCGGCGTGAGGCGCCGGTGAACTGCTCGAGCTGCGCGGCCCACTCCCCGGCGTCGGTGACGTCGAGGCGCGCGATCACGACATCGCCGCCGTGGTCGGTGATCTCGTCGCGCAGTGCGGCCAGCCCGCCCAGGTCGATGTCGTAGGCGCCGACGCGGTAGCCGTGCCGGGCGAAGGTCAGTGCGGTCGCGCGCCCGATGCCCGCGGCGGCTCCGGTGATGAACACCGTCGGTGAGCTCATCTCAGACGACCTTGCGTGAGGTAGGGCAGTTCGAGTTTGATCATTGGTCGCCTCCCGCAGCGGTTGGTGTCGAATGTAGACGAGCGCTCTGCGGGCCCGCCCGTTCGCCGCATTGACCCATCCCCGCCGGCATGGAAATCTGTCACTCGATTTTCGAGAACATGATTCTCGCACGAAAGGACTGCCATGCCCAAGGGCTATGTCATCTTGACCGAGAAGATCACCGACCCGGAAGGGATGAAGGCCTACGGTCGTGCCGCCGGCGCGGCGATGGGCAACGTCAAGGTCCTCGCCGTCGACGCCAAACCTCAAGTGCTCGAAGGTCAGTGGCACGGCCACCAGACCGTGGTGCTGGAGTTCGACTCGGTCGAGGACGCGCAGGCCTGGTACGACTCGGAGGCCTACACCGCGGCGCGGGAACTGCGGCAGGCCGCCGCGGAGACCAACGCCGTGATCCTCTCGGGCTTCCCGGCGCAGTAGCTCACCACATGTGCCGACGCCCCTGCTCGGCGTACCAGTCGATGAGGTCCGGGTTGTCGATCGAGCGCGGATCCAGTGATACGTCGCTGTGCCCGGCCATGATCGCGGTGACCGGCACCTCCAGCTTCTTGCCGGTGCGGGTGTGCGGGATGCCCGGCGCGGCGATGATGTCGTCCGGCACGTGGCGCGGGGACAGCCTGGTCTTGATGGCCGAGCGGATGGTGTCGACGAGTGCGTCGTCGAGTCGGTGCCCCTCGGCCAGGGTGACGAACAGTGGCATCCAGTAGGCGCCGTCGGGTCCGTCGATACCCAGTACGAAGGCTTCGGTGACGGCGTCGATGGCTTCGACCACCTCGTAGATGTCGGCCGAGCCCATCCGGATGCCGTGCCGGTTGAGGGTGGCGTCGCTGCGGCCGTGGATGATCAGCGAACCGCGTTCGGTGACGGTCACCCAGTCGCCGTGCCGCCAGATGTTATGTGCCACCCCGTCGGCCCAGTGGTGGTCGAAATATGCTGCACGATAACGGGATCCGTCGGCGTCGTTCCAGAACCCGACCGGCATGGACGGCATCGGAGTGGTGATCACCATCTCGCCGACCTCCCCGACCAGCGGCCGGCGTTGCGGCGACCAGCTGTGCAGCGCCACCCCGAGGTAGCGGGTCGTCAGCTCGCCGGCGATCACCGGTATGCCGGCCGTCCCGCCGGCGAAGGCCGTCACCACGTCGGTCCCGCCGCTGATCGACGACACCGCGACCTGCTCGCCGACCTCGGTGTGCACCCACTCGAACAGGTCGGCGGGCAGGGGTGAGCCGGTACTGCCGATGGTGGACAATCGGCTCAGGTCGTGGTCGGCGCCGGGGTGCAGGCCAGCCTTACGGGATGCCAGCAGGTGGCCGGGGCTGGTGCCGAAGTAGGTGACCCGCTCGTCTTCGACGAGCTGCCACAGCCGGTCGGCGTCGGGATAGAGCGGGTGGCCGCTGTAGCAGACCACCGCCGCGCCGCACATCAGCCCGGCGATCCGGAAGTTCCACATCATCCAGCTCAACGCGGTCTGCCAGAAGAAGACGTCACCTGGTCCCAGGTTGGCATGCAGCCCAGCGGCTTTCAGGTGCTCGAGGATCACCCCGCCGTGGCCGTGCACGATGCCCTTGGGCCGGCCGGTGGTGCCGGAGCTGAACAACACCCACAGTGGATGCTCGAACGGCACTGGGGTCACCACCGGTGTGACCGGGTCGGCGATCAGGCTGCGGTAGTCCTCGCTATCGAGCAGGATCAGGTGCGGGCCGTCGAGAAGCTCCACCAATTCGGCGGTTTCCGAACGCTTGTCGATCCGGCGACCGTTGAGCCGGTATCCGTCGGCGCCGAACAGCACCTTGGGTTCCAGCTGCGCCAGGCGGGCCGCGGCGCCCTGTGGCGCATAATCCTGTCCGCACGCCGACCAGACCGCGCCGACGGCCGCCGTCGCCAGGAACGCGATCATCGCCTCGGCGATATCGGGCAGGTAGCCGGCCACGGTGTCGCCCGGTTCGACGCCGAGGCGGCGCAGTTCGGCAGCCACCGCGCCGATGCGGCCCGCCAGCTCGGCCCAGCTGATCTCGGTGCGGGTGCCGTCCTCGTCGATGCCGATGATCGCCGGCCCGGGCCGGGAGGTGTGGCGCAGGATCTGGTCGACGTAGTTGAGGGTGACGCCGGGGAACCACCGCGCGCCGGGCATCGTCTCCTCGGCGAGGACACCGGCCTCGCCCGGTTGCGGCCCGGTGACCGCGCGAACGTCGAAGTGCTCCCACACCGCGCGCCAGAACTGTGCGGGATGGTCCACCGACCACTGCCACAGCGCGGGGTAGTCGCCGGCCGGCGCTCCGTGGCGCGCGGCCGTGCCGGCGGCGAATGCTTTCCACTGCGGTTCGGTGCCCGTGGGCCCGTCAGTGCGCGGCACTGCGCTCCTCTCGTGTCCTCTACCTGGGCTTACGGCCGAATCTGCACACGGCTTGCCCGAAATGGTATTGGCATTCTCCTAAACTGCAAGTACGGTATCCACCGATGGACTACCAATCCCAGACGTCGTCGGGTATCCCGCTGCAACCGGTGTACGGACCGGCCGACCGCTCCTGCGATCCTCCCGTGCCGGGCGAGTTTCCCTTCACCCGGGGCAACTTCTCGAGCGGCTACCGCGGGCGGCTGTGGACATTTCGTCAGTATTCCGGTTTCGGCACCGCCGAGGAATCGAACCGGCGCTATCGCTACCTGCTCGACCAGGGCGGCACCGGCCTGTCGGTGGCGCTCGATCTGCCCACCCAGTGCGGCTACGACTCCGACGATCCGGAGTACGGCGAAGAAGTCGGCCGGGTCGGCGTCGCGGTGGACACCCTTGCCGACGCCGAGATCCTGTTCGACGACATCCCGCTGGACAAGATCAGCACCAGTTTCACCATCAACGGCACCGCCGCCATCCTGCTGGCCTTCTACGTCGCGGCCGCGGAGAAGAAGGGCGTGCCGCGCGAGAAGCTGACCGGCACCATCCAGAACGACATCCTCAAGGAGTACGCCTCGCGCGGCACCTGGATCTGGCCGCCGGAGCCCTCGCTGCGCCTGATCGCCGACACCATCGAGTTCTGCGCGGCCGAAGTGCCGCGGTTCAACGCGATCTCGGTGGCGGGCGCGCACTTCCGCGATGCCGGCGCCAACGCGGTGCAGGAGATGTCGTTCACCCTGGCCGACGGCGTCACCTACTGCGACACCGTGGTCGAGCGCGGTCGCATGACCATCGACCAGTTCGCCCCGCAGATCTCGTTCTTCTTCTACACCCACGGCGACTTCTTCGAGGAGATCGCGAAATACCGTGCGGGACGGCGCCGCTGGGCGACGATCGTGCGCGAGCGATACGGCGCGAAGACCGACAAGGCGGCGATGTTCCGCTTCGGCTGTGTCTCCGGTGGCGCCTCGCTCTACGCCCCGCAGGCGCAGAACAACCTGGTCCGGGTCGCCTACGAGGCGCTCGCCTCGGTGCTCGGCGGCGTGCAGTCGATGTTCACCGCGGCATGGGACGAGCCGTTCGCGCTGCCCAGTGAGGAGTCGGCGACGCTGGCGCTGCGCACCCAGCAGATCCTGGCCTACGAGACCGGAGTGACCCGGGTGGCCGATCCGCTCGGCGGCTCCTACTTCGTCGAGGCGCTCACCGACGCCACCGAGGAACGCATCATCGAGATCATGGCCGACCTCGAGAAGCACGGTGGCATGGTGCGCGCGATCGAGGACGGCTACCTGCAGGGGCTCATCGCCGACGAGGCCTACAAGATTCACCAGGAGGTCGAGTCCGGTGAACGCCCGGTGGTCGGGGTGAACAAGTTCGTCACCGCCGAGCCGCCGCCCGACATCGACACCTACGAACTCGACGCCGAAGGGCGCGACCTCCAGCTCAAGCGGCTCGCGCAGGTCAAGGCCGAGCGCGACCCCGCCGCGGTCCAGGCCACCCTGGCTGCCCTGACCCGGGGCGCGGAGGGCGACGACAACCTGATGCACCGGCTGATCGACTGTGCGAACGCGTATTGCACCGTGGGGGAGATGGTTTCGGCGCTCAAGGCGGTTTGGGGCGAGTTCCAGCAACCGGTGGTGTTCTGATGAGCGCTTGCGCGAAGAAGAGATGGCCTGAGTGATGACTGCACGCATTCTGGTCGCCAAGCCCGGTCTCGACGGGCACGACCGCGGCGCCAAGATCGTGGCGCGTGCGCTGCGCGACGCCGGTTTCGAGGTGATCTACACCGGCATCCGTCAGCGTATCGAGGACATCGTGTCGATCGCCCTGCAGGAGGACGTCGCCGTCGTCGGGCTGTCGATCCTGTCCGGCGCGCACGTCGCGCTGACCAAGCGCACCGTCGACGCGCTGCGGGCCGCCGACGCCGGGGACATCGCCGTCATCGTCGGCGGGACGATTCCCCAGGGCGACGTGCCGAAGCTGCTGGAAGTCGGTGCGGCCGCGGTGTTTCCGACCGGGACGTCGCTGGACGACCTGGTTCGCGACGTCCGCGCGTTGACCGAGAAGGCCGGAGAGTCAGTATGAGTTCTGCGCCGAATGTGAATCCTCGGCGAGTTTCGGGCCGATTTGTCGCAGAGGATTCACACTCGGTGGGAGGAGACCAGACGTGCGCCTCGGCGTGATGATCGGCGCCGAGCGCGGCGACATGGCCCGCAAGGTCAAGAAGTTCCTCGAAGACATCGAGTGGGCCGAGTCGGCCGGCTTCGACACCGCCTGGATGCCGCAGGTGCCCAACGACTTCGACGCGCTGACCATGGTGTCGCTGATGGGCAGCCGGACCAGCCGGATCGAGCTGGGTACGGCCGTGGTTCCGCTACAGGCACAGCATCCCGTCGCTCTGGCCCGCCAGGCGCTGTCGGTGCACGCCGGCAGCGGCGGACGGCTCGCGCTCGGCGTCGGGCCGTCGCACCACTGGATAGTGCGCGACATGCTGGGCATCCCGTACGAGAAGCCCGCCGCGTACACCCGCGACTACCTCGAGGTGCTCAACGCCGCGCTGGCCGGCCCGGGCGACGTCGACGTCGAGAACGACACTTTCACCGTCCACAATCCCACTGTGCTGGGCGCGGATTCGCCGCTGCCCGTGCTGGTTGCCGCGCTGGGGCCGGTGATGTTGCAGATCGCCGGTGAGCTCACCGATGGCACGGTGCTGTGGATGGCCGACGAGCGAGCGATCGGTGACCACATCGCCCCGAAGATCAACAAAGCCGCCGAGAACGCCGGGCGCAAGGCGCCGCGGATCGTGGCCGGTATCCCGGTGTGCCTGTGCGCCAACTCCGAGATCGATGCCGCCAAGGCGCGCGCCAACCGCATCCTGGCCGAGGCCGAGACGTCGCCGAACTATCAGCGGCTGCTCGACCGCGGTGACGCCCGCGACGTCGGCGACCTGACCGCGGCCGGCGACGAGGACGCGATCCTGGCGCGGTTCCGATCCTTCGCCGACGCCGGGGTGACCGATCTGTCGGTGCGGCTGTTGCCGATCGGGGAGACGCGCGACGAGCTGATCGCCTCGAAATACCGCACCCGCGAGGTGATCTCACAGCTCGCCGCTGAACTCCGATGAAGGCTCCGCTGGCGGGTATCCGGATACTCGAGGTCGGTACCATGCTGGCCGGGCCGTACGCCACCATGATGCTGGCCGACCTCGGCGCAGAGGTCATCAAGGTTGAGCCGCCCGGCGGTGAGATCTCCCGCCAGGTCGGGATGAGCTACTTCGCCAGCCTGAACCGCAACAAGCGCAGCATCTGTCTCGACCTCAATTCCGATGCGGGACAACGCCGCCTGGGTGAGCTCGTCACGGAGTCGCACGCACTGCTGGTCAACATGAAGCCGTCGGTTATCAAGAAACTCGGCCTCACCTACGACGCCCTGCGCAGGCACAACGACCGCATCGTCTGTGTGGCGATGACCGGCTTCGGCCTCGACGGCGGCGACGACCCCGCTTTCGACTACGTGATCCAGGCCGCCACCGGGGTGGCCGCGATGACGGGTGACCCCGACGATCCGCCGATGCTGCCGGGCTATTCGTCGGTCGACAACTCCACCGGGCTGACCGCGGCGCTCGGGCTGCTGGCGATGATCATCTCCGGCCGGGGCGGCCAGGTCGACGTGTCGCTGCGCGACGTGATGCTCTCGCAGCTGAACTACAAGGCCTCGGCCTACCTCAACGACGGCGTCCAACCGCGACGCCACCCGTTCGGGGCGCACTCGTTCTACGTTCCCGCGCAACTCTTTCCGACGGCCGACGGATACCTGGCGCTGTTCATCACCCACGACGGCTTCTGGAAGTCGTTCGCCGGTGAGGCCGGCATCGAGGACTTCCCGACGATGGCCGAGCGATCAGCCCGCCGCGACGAGGTCCTGGCCGTGGTGACCAAGGCGCTTGCCGGCGACACCGCGGCGGGTTGGGAAGCCCGGCTGCGGCCCCTGGGCATCCCCACGGCGGCGGTGCGGTCGCTCCCGGAGGCGCTCGATGCCACCCCGGAGGTCGTGGTCTCCGCGGGGGAGTACCGGTTGGTCGGCAGCCCGGTGAAAGTGGTCGGGTTCCAGCCCGGCTACCGGCCGCCGCCCGCGCTCGACGAGTTCGGCGACAGTCAGTCGTAGTCGATGACGACGGTCGTCTCGGGCATGCCCTGACAGGTCAGGACCAGCCCGTCGGCGATCTCGTCGTCGGAGAGGACCTGGTTCAGACGCATCGTGACCCGGCCCTCGGTCACCGTCGCGATGCAGGTGCCGCAGTTGCCGGCTTCACAGCTGTAGGGCGGGACCAGTCCACCGCGCCGGGCGCTTTCCAGCAGCGTCTCGGTCGGATTCAGCGGGACGGTCACTGTCTTGCCGTCCAGCGTGATGGTCACCGTTCCGCCGTCGGCGGTGTCAGCGGCGTCAGACACCGCGTACCGCGTCTCGCTGTCCAAGGTCATGCACTGCTCTCCTCCCTTTGGCGCATTGTCATTCTACCCAGACGAGAATACAGTTCTCTACTGACGATAGTATGTTCTCGTCTTCTGATCCGTCGATGGGATTATCACTGACCATGTGCCAGCGGAGCGCAGCGTGAGCGACGCGCCGGTACTCGCATTCGACGGCCTCACGTATACACGATCGCAGGTCGACGCCCTTTCTGCCGGGTTGGCCGACACTCTTGCGCAGCGCGGCGTGCACGCCGGCCAGCGGGTGGCGCTGATGTCGTCCAACCGGCCGGAGTTCGTCTTCGCCGTCCGGGCGATCTGGCAGCTGGGCGCCTCGGCAGTGTTGATCAGTCCGTCCTGGAAGACCGCCGAGGTCGGCAACGCACTCGCGGTCAGCGGGGCCCAGCACGCCGTGGGCGACAACCCGGTGCTGGCCGAGCTGATGCCGATGCTGCATCTCGACGAGCCGATCACCGCCGGCATTCCGGCCGTCGTCCAGCCGGATCCCGATACCGATGCGGTGCTGGTCTTCAGTTCGGGCACGACGGGCCTGCCCAAGGCCGTCCGCCACACCCACCGGTCCTTCGCGGCCGGTGTGCGGCACTGGCGCGACGCCCTCGGGATGACCGCGGCCGACCGCATGCAGATCGTGACCCCGCCCTCGCACATCCTCGGCCTGCTCAACATCGCCACCGTGCTCGAGGCGGGCGCCTGGATGCGGCTGCATCGACGGTTTGACATCGACACGATGCTGAGGCACATCGCCGAGGACGGGATCACCATCGAGATGGCGGTGGCGCCGATCGCCCTGGCGATCGCCTCGCATCCGAAGCTGGAGACCTATGACCTGTCGTCGCTGCGCTACATCATGTGGTGCGCTACTCCGGTGACGGCGAGCGTGGCCGACGAGGTGACGCGGCGAACGGGCATCGGCTGGATCTCCGCCTACGGCACCAGCGAGGTGCCCGTCATCGCCTGCTGCCCAACGGATCAGCCTCGGCTGGACACCGTCGGACGGCCGGTTCCCGGTGTCGAAGTCCGTATCGACCCCGCCGGCGAGATCCTGGTGCACGCGGAATCCGTGATGGCCGGCTACCTTCCCGACTCCGAGACCGGCGCGGCGTTCACCGACGGCTGGTACCGCACCGGGGACATCGGCTACCTCGACGACGGCGGCTGGCTGCGGATCACCGACCGGCTCAAGGAGATGGTCAAGGTGCGCGGCTTCCAGGTGGCGCCGGCCGAGATCGAGGCCGTGCTGCACGGGCATCCCGCGGTACGGGACTGCGCGGTGTTCGGCGTCCCCGACGGCCTCAACGGCGAGGCGGTCATCGCCGCCGTCGCGATCGAAAAGCCGGTCGCCGCCGAGGAGTTGGTGGGAGTAGTCGCGGAGCAACTGGCGTCCTACAAGCGCCCCCGTGACATCGTCTTCGTCCCCGAGATCCCACGCCTGCCGTCGGGCAAGGCGCTGCGGCGAGTTCTGAAGGAGCGGTATGGATGTACGTCTGACCAGTGAGCAGCAGCAGTTGCGGGACGCCGCGGCCAAGCTGGCCGACGACCTCGGACCCGGCTCGGTCGCCGACCTCGACGATGAGATCCGGCGCGCCCGGCTGGAGAAGACGGTCGAGGCGACCGGCTGGCGTCGTCTGCGGACCGACGAGGCTTCCGGAGTCGAGGTCGCCATCGTCGCAGAGGAATTCGCCCGTGGGCTCGTCGACGTGCCGTTCGTCGGACCGGTACTCGCCGATGACCTCCATCGGCTGGGCGGTCGGGCACCGCGGCGGCCGGAGGCCGGGTACCGCTCCATCGATTTGACCCGAAGTCTTGCCGGAGTCGTCGAATCACCGCCTGAGCTTTCCGAGCTGAGCGACGAGGACGCCGACCGCTGGCATGCGCTGGCGCTGGCCGTCACCTCTGCCGAGCTGGTGGGTGCCGCCCGCGGCACACTCACGCTGGCCACCGACTACGCCAAAGTCCGCGAGCAATACGGCGCGCCGATCGGGTCCTACCAGGCGGTCGGTCACCTGCTCGCCGAGGGACTGGCCCTCATCGAGGGTTCGGTCAGTGTGCTTCGGCACGCGGCGTGGGCGGTCGACGAGCTGCCCGGCCCGCAGGCCGTCGAGGCCGCCCGGGTCGCCAAGATCTATTGCGCACGTGCCGCGTTGACGGTGTGCGAGTCGTCGATCCAGGTGCACGGCGGCATCGGCAACACCTGGGAGTGCCTGGCGCACATCTACCTGCGCCGGGTACTGGCCGCAACCGAGGCGTGGCCAGTCAAGCTGAAGGAGCTGACCATTGGACTTTCGTGATTCTCGGCAGGAGGCCGCCTTCCGGGATCGGCTGCGCGGCTGGCTGATCGAACAGAAGGGCCGGTTCCCGACCTCGGGGGACGAGTACTGGGCCATGCAGGCGCAGTGGCACCAGGCCCTATACGAGGCCGGGTTCTTCGGAACTTCCTGGCCCAAAAAGTATGGTGGACAGGATCTTCCGCCGGTCTTCGACGTGATCGTCGACGAGGAGATCGCCAAGGCCGGCGCTCCGGCTCGGCCGAGTCTTGGCTATCTGGTCGTCGGGCTGAGCGCGCACGGCAGTGAGGAACTGCGCCAGCGGTTCCTTCCCGGCATGATCAACGGGACCGAACGCTGGTGCCAGGGCTTCTCCGAACCGGGTGCGGGCTCGGACCTGGCGTCGCTGACCACCACGGCGACCCGCGACGGCGACGAGTACATCATCAACGGCCACAAGATCTGGACCAGCTACTCCGACGTCGCCGACTGGTGCCTGGTGCTGGCCCGCACCGACAAGGACGTGCCCAAGCACAAAGGTATTTCGGCGTTCATCGTCTCGATGCACCAGCCGGGCATCGTGCAGCGACCGCTGAAGATGATCAGCGGTGTCACCAGGGAGTTCGGCCAGGTCGAGTTCTCCGGCGCCCGGGTACCGGCGTCGCAGATGGTCGGTGAGCCCGGCAGCGGCTGGAAGCTGGCGATGACGGTGGTCAGCCACGAGCGCGAGCCCTCGACGCTGGGCTTCTCGGCACGCTACGGAAAACTGGTGCGCCAGTTGGCTGCCCGCGTCGACGGCGATGTCCCCGACGAGCTGTCGTGGGCGTGGGTGCAGACCGAGATGCTGCGCCTGCACGTGCGGCGGAGGCTCTCCGAGCAGCTCGACGGCATCAAGCACGGGCCCGACGGCTCGCTGGACAAGCTGCTGATGACCTGGACCGAACAGGCCGTCGGCCACGCCGCGCTGGCCACCGTGGGCACCGACGACGAGGAGTTGTTCGGCGCCTACCTGTACAGCCGCGCACAGAGCGTCATGGGCGGCACGTCACAGATTCAGAAGAACATCATTGCCGGACGCATTCTCGGCTTGAGCGGCTAAGGGACGAGGGGAACCAACTGTGTACGACATGCCAGAAGAAATCGACGTCAGGGCCGACGGTCCGATCCGGATCATCACACTCAATCGGCCCGACGAGCTGAACGCCGTCAACGACCCACTCCACGTGGGTTTGGCCAAGGTGTGGGAGGCGCTCAACGAGGATGCCTCCGCGCGTGCGGCCGTCATCACCGGCGCGGGACGGGCGTTCTCGGCAGGCGGCGACTTCAACTATCTCAATGAGCTGCGCAGCGATGAAGCGTTGCGGCAGAAGACGATCAAGCACGGTCGCGATCTGGTGATCGGCATGATCCGCTGCCGGATTCCGGTGATTGCGGCCGTCAACGGACCGGCCGTCGGGCTGGGCTGCAGCCTGGCCGCGTTGTCGGATGTCGTCTTCATGGCCGAGTCGGCGTTCTTCGCCGACCCGCACGTGCAGATCGGCCTGGTCGCCGCCGATGGGGGTCCGCTGGTATGGGGATCGCAGATCAGTCTGCTGCAGGCCAAGGAGTTCGCATTGACCGGCGTGCGTATCAAGGCGCAGCGGGCGGTGGAACTCGGGCTGGCGAATCACGTTGTGGCCGATCCGCTGTCCGAGGCGATCGCCTGCGCGAAGAAGCTGATCGAACTGCCGCAACAGGCGGTCGAGGCCACCAAGCGGCTGATGAACATGCAGCTGGAGAAGTCGGTGATGGCCTCGCTGGATTACGCGAACCTCGCCGAGTACGTGTCGTTCGGTACCGCGGACTTCAACAGGATCGTCGACGGGCTGATCACCCCGAAGGACTAGCGGTCCCGTCGCGAGCAGACGCAAACGGTACCGAAACCCGGCGTGTCGGGGGACCTTTGCGTCTGCTCGCGGAGGGAGTTACTTCGGCGGGAATCGCAACGCGCCGTCGAGCCGGATGGTCTCGCCGTTGAGGTAGTCGTTCTCGGCGATCGACAGCGCCAGCCGGCCGTACTCGTCGGACCGGCCCATCCGCTTGGGGAAGGGCACCTGCGGACCCCAATAGGCCTCCAGCTGGTCGGCGGCCTTGCCGTAGGCGGGAGTGTTGATGGTCCCCGGCGCGATCGACATGACGCGGATACCCAGCGGCGAAAGATCCCGCGCTGCAACAAGAGTCATCCCGACCACGCCACCCTTGGCCGCTGAATACGGCAGCTGGCCGATCTGGCCCTCGAACGCCGCGATCGAGGCGGTGTTGATGATGACCCCGCGGGCGCCGTTCTCGTCGGGCTCCTGGCGGGCCATGGCCGCCGCCGCATGGCGCATGACGTTGAACACCGCGGTCAGGTAGAAGGTGATGGTCTTGGTGAACGCCTCCATCTCCAGAGGCGAACCGTCCTTGCCCACCAGCCGGCCGCCACCGGCGGGCCCGCCGTGGGTGTCCACCGAGATGCGGAACGGGCCGAGCGCTTCGGCCTCGGCGATCGCGGCGTTCACGTCGTCGTCACTCGTCACGTCGGTATGCACGTAGGGGACGCCGAGTTCGCCGGCGAGCTCCTTGCCCTTGTCGTCGGCGAGGTCGGCGATCACGACCTTGACACCCGCACCGTGCAACCGGCGCACGGTCGCCTCGCCCAGGCCACCCGCCCCACCGAAGACAACGGCGGAACTCCCACTGATCTGCATAGCGTTACCCTTCTTGCAACTGGCACTCTCAACTTGAGAGAATAGTATTCTCACTTCGCCGTGGATAGGTCAACCAAGTAGGAGCAGCCGTGCCCGAAGCGGTGATCGTCTCGGCGCCATTGACCGAGGTCGCCGGTGGATCGGCGCCCTGACGTAGCGTTGCCTGTCATGGATGTCGCCGAGCTCATCGCCGCGGCCCGCAGCGGGAACACCCGCGCGGCCGGACGGCTGCTGAGTCTGGTCGAGAGCGACCGCCGCGACGAGGTGCTGGCCGAGGTGGGCCCGGCGACGGTTCCGGTGATCGGCGTGACGGGTCCGCCCGGTGCCGGGAAATCGACGACGATCGCCGTGCTCGTGTCGGCGTATCGCGAACGGGGACAACGGGTTGCGGTCCTCGCCGTCGACCCGTCATCGCCCTACAGCGGCGGCGCGCTGCTCGGTGACCGGATCCGGATGGCAGCCCATATCAACGATGCCGACGTTCTGATCCGATCGGTCGCCACCCGCGGCCATCTCGGCGGTCTGGCCGCCGCGGTCCCGGCCGCCATCCGCCTGCTCGGCGCACTCGGCTACGGCGTGGTGCTGCTGGAGACGGTCGGGGTGGGCCAGTCCGAGATCGAGATCGCCGCGGTCGCCGATCCGACGATCGTGATCCTCAATCCGGGGGCCGGCGACGCGGTGCAGGCCGCCAAGGCCGGATTGCTCGAGGTCGCCGATCTGGTGGTGGTCAACAAAGCCGACCGGGACGGCGCCGCGCAGACGGTCCGCGACCTGAAGTTCGAGACGCACGTTCCGGTGCTCACCTTGGTCGCCGTACGCGCCGAGGGGGTGGACGAACTGGTCGAGGCCATCGAAGCGCACCGCCGGGCCGACACGCCGGCCCGGCGCGCGGCGCGGGCCCGCGCCCAGGTGCTCTCCCTGGCGCAGAGTCGGCTGCACAGCCATCCCGATCTCGACGATCTGGCCCGGGCGGTCGCCGAGGGCCGATGCGATCCCTACAGCGCCGCGGCGAGTTTGATCGCAGCTTCGGAAGTCGGCTATCGCTGAACGCGAATGGCGTTCTCGGCTCAGTGCCGGGCGAACCCCTGCGAGCAGAAAGTCCAGACCTCGTCACCGGTGATCGGGGTGTGCACGTTGTCCTCGTCGGGGGCCCCGCTGGACTGGGCGATGAACATGATGGTCTGCATCGTCATCGCGGCCAGCCGCCGGGGATTGGCGTCCTTACGAAGTTCACCGGCCGCGCCGGCGTCCTCCATGAGTTCACAGAACAGGGCGACCAGCGGAGCGTGGGCGACCTTCACCTCGGTGGGGTGCGAGATCAGCAGCTGCGGGGCGAAATCGGTGAACAGCGGCCGTCGTGCGGTCGGATCCGGACGGGACAACTCGAAGAGCAGCGTGACGGCCACCTTCAGCCGTTCGAGCGGGTCCTTCTGGGCTGAGGTCGCGGCGCGGATCTGGTCGGCGGCCCGGCTCAGCGCATCCTCGAACAATGCGAGCAGCAGTTCGTGCTTACCGTCGAATTGCAGGTAGAAGCTGCGCAGGGACTGCCGGGACCGGTCGACCACCTCCTGGACGGTGAAGTCCGTACTGCCCTTTTCGGTGATGATCGCCTGTGCGGCATCGAGGAATCGCTGCACCCGCTGGCCGGCGCGCACCTTGGCGGTCCGGATGGACCGCTCGACCGCGCGCTGTTTCCAGGCGGGTTCTTCGCTGGGGCTGTTCACCGCAGAGCTCTGGACGCTCGCGTGCTGGCGATTCGGATGTACCTCACGGTAAGAGAGTACTACTCTCAGGCGCGAGAATTATATTCTCAGTCGCATCCTGAGCGAAATTTCTTTCGGCGGCGAAAGTCTAACCCGCTTGACGGCCGACTCAGCCCGTGGCGTCCGTCACAAGTTGGCCAATCGCGGCGCACGCCCCAGCGACCGCACCGCCGCGCCCGCCTCACCGGTGAGCTCACGGGCCGAGCCGAGAAGCCCGTCGAGGACCATCACCCGCTTGATGTGCCGGTGCAGGTCGTGTTCGGCGGTGAAGCCGATACCGCCCATCACCTGCTGACAGTGCTTGGCCGCGGTCAGCGCCGCCTGGCCGGCCGCCGCCTTGGCCAGCAGGCAGCCGAGGTCGTCGGTGGCCGCCCGCAGGGTGGCCTCCGCACCCTCGATGGCGACCAGCGTCTCGGCCAGCCGGTGGCGCACCGCCTGGAAGGACGCGATCGGCCGGTCGAACTGCACCCGGTCCAGCGCGTGCTGGCGGGCCAGCGACAGCATGGCCCGCGATGAGCCCACCAGCCACCAACCCAGCGCCCGCCGTCCGGCGCCCAGCGGGAGCTGCTCACCGGTCGCGGCGGTGTGCATCGGCAGTTCACCGTCCAGGCCCGAACCGGAACCGCCGGTGCGCTCCCAGATCACCCACCGGCCGCCGGCGAACGGAAGTGACACCGTTCCGCCGCCCGGCCGCCCGGCGGCGTGTGACACCACGTCGTTGACCACCCCGGCGTGGGTTCCGGTCTCGCCCAGCAGCCGGAAGACCAGAGCTGAGGCCTCGACCGGGATCTCGTCGAGCATCTCCAGCCAGCCCATCCCGGTAAGGGCCGCCTCGACGTTCGGCGTCTCGGCGGCGGCAGCGGCGGTCATGGTCTTGTGCAGGGTGTCGGCCAGCATGCCGAGCTCTCCGTCGTCCACGACTCACTCCTTCCCGAGGTCGAGGAGCCGGCGGGCGATGATGTTGCGCTGAATCTCGGCGGTGCCCCCGTAGATCGTCGCCGCCCTCGAATAGAGAAACTCTGGGCGCCAAGGTGTTTCGTCGAGCTCCAGCACGCCGGGCAGCAGATCGCGGGCGGTGTCGTAGAGACGCTGTTCGGCCCCGGCCAGCAGGACCTTGTCGATCGAGGTCTCCGCGCCGAGCTTGGCGCCGTCGGCGAAGCGCCGCTGGGTCTCCGCCGATCTGCACCGAACGGTGTGCAGCGCCAGGTAGGCCGCCCCGATCTCGGCGTCCGACGCGTCCGGCGCGTCGGTGAGCAGCCGGTCCATTCTGGTGAACAGGTAGGCGATCCGCTGCCAGAAACACGTTGATCGCTCGAACGGCAGCAGGTCGTTGGCCAGCTGCCAGCCGTCGCCGGGCTTGCCGAGCATGCGATCAGCCGGCACCACCACGTCGTCGAAGTAGACCTCACAGAACTCGTCGACACCGTGCATGGTGCGCAGCGGCCGCACCGAGACACCGGGGGAGTCCAAGTCGACGAAGAACGCCGTGATGCCCTGATGCTTGGGCGTGTCGGCCGGACCGGTCCGGGTGAGCAGGACGCACCGCTGGGAGAACTGGGCGAAGCTGGTCCACACCTTCTGCCCGTTGATCACCCAGTTGT
The DNA here is from genome assembly GCA_963716465.1 of uncultured Actinomycetota bacterium. Lineage (GTDB taxonomy): Bacteria > Actinomycetota > Actinomycetes > Mycobacteriales > Mycobacteriaceae > Mycobacterium. Next base: position 149,899 of record CAVQTS010000015.1, on the reverse strand, counting down.
CGCCGTCCGGAGTGGCTTTGGTGCTCAGCGAGGCCAGGTCGCTGCCCGAGCCGGGCTCGGAGAAGCCCTGGCACCAGGTCTCCTCGCCGCGCAGGTAGCGCGGCACCATCTCGGCCGCCAGTTCGGGGCGGGCGTACGAGATCATCGTCGGCACAAGGACTTCCATCATGGAGTACGGGCCGGGTTCGGCGAGGTTGCGGCCCAGCACCTCCTCGGCGACCACCAGGCGCAGCGTCGGCGGACCCCCCAGACCGCCGACCTCGCTCGGCCAGCCGTACCGCATCCAGCCGGCGTCGTACATCTCCCGGCGGATCCGGCCCATCTGCTCGATGTGGCCGGCGAGCGAATGATCGGGCCCCGGAGTGAGATCGTGGTCGGCCAGCCAACTCTGCAAGCTCGAACGGAACTCCTCGACCGTCACGGAAGATTCGGCCAAGGCACTCATCCGCCGGCCGGCCGCCCGATCGCGTGCGGGCGGCCCGAGTCGTGTACTCCGCTGCGGCGGATGAACGTCATGGCCCGCGTGCGCATCCGCCAGCCCTGCTCGGTGCGCACATAGGTGTCGCGGTAGTAGCCGATCCGCATGTCGTGCGCTGAATGCTCGATGAAGCACAGCGGCTGCGTTCCGGTGGCGGCGTCGGGGTCGGTGTCGTCGAACTCGACGAGTGACTCACCGGTCATGAACAGGCCCTTGGGGGCCGCATCGACGAGGACCGGGAACCGGGCCAGCGAATAGGTCTCGCCGAACGCGCTATAGGTGCCGTCGGCGGTGAAGACCCCGATCAGGCCGTCCACGTCGCCCTGGGTGATCGTCACCGCGTAACGGGCCAGCAGCTGCTGGATCTCGACGATGTCGTCAGTCCTGCGCGTGGACATAGACTTTCCCGCCTTTCATCACGAATCTGACGTCTCTGGTAACGGTGATGTCCGACAACGGATCTCCGGGTACGGCGATGATGTCGGCCAGCAGTCCCTCGGCGAGCCGGCCGCGGTCGGTCACGTTGATCAGCTCCGCGGCGGTCACCGTCGCCGCCTTGAGCACCGCTGCCGCGGGCAGACCCCACTCGACCAGGGTGACGAGTTCATCGGCGTTGCGGCCGTGGGGGATTGCCGGGGCGTCGGTGCCGACGGCGATCTTCACCCCGGCCTCGTAGGCGGCTTTGATCGAGGTGCGCGCCTTGGGGAACATCTCGGCGGCCTTGGCCTGCAGTTCGGGTGGCGCTTTGGAGACGTCCATGGCCTCGGCCAATCGGCGGGTGCTGACCAGGAACGTGCCGTTGTCGACCATCAGCGCGATGGCCTCGTCGTCGATCAGGAAACCGTGCTCGATGCAGTCGATTCCGACGCCGACGGCGTGCTTGACGGCCTCGGCGCCGTGGGTGTGGGCGGCCACCCGCAGGCCGCGCCGGTGGGCCTCATCGACGATGGCCGCCAGTTCCTCGTCCGAATAATGCTGCGCCCCGGCCGAACCCGTCAGCGACATGACTCCACCGGAACAGCACACCTTGATCAGCTGGGCGCCGTGCTTGATCTGGTAGCGAACCGCCTTGCGGATCTCGTCGACACCGTTGGCGATGCCTTCTTCGACGGTCAGCTCCAGCACACCCGGCATGAACGCGGCGAACATCGTCGGATCGAGGTGCCCGCCGGTCGGGGTGATCGCGTGGCCGGCGGGCACGATCCGCGGACCTTCGATCAAGCCGCCGTCGATGGCCCTGGCCAATGCGACGTCGAGCAGATACCCACCGGTCTTGACGAACAGGCCCAGGTTGCGCACCGTGGTGAACCCGGCGCGCAGCGTGCGGCGGGCATTGCCGACCGCCCGCAGCACCCGGGTCGGCGGATCGTCCTGAACCTGTGAGAGGCCGGGGTTTTCGCCCCGGCCGCCCATCAGGAGGTTGACCTCCATGTCCATCAGACCGGGAAGCAGGATCAGGTCCCCCAGGTCTATGACGTCGGAGCCCTCGTCGACTTCACCGCCCAGGCCGACGATGCGGTCGCCGTCGACCTTGACGATGCCGGGACGGACGATCTCGCCCGCCTCGACGTCGACGTAACCTGCCGCCTTGAGCGTCAGCACCCCTTAAACCACCGGCTCCTTGGTGATGGTCAGCCAGGCGGCGCCGCTGTCCGGCACCCGCGGCTGCTTCCAGCACTCGACGGGGAACGACACCATGACCAGCGACTGCATCAGGTGCATCAGCGCCTTGGCGTCCTCGGGCATCGCCTTGAGCGGGAACTGGTCGAGGTAGTCCATCGCCTCGTCGATGCGCGCCATGCCCGCGTCGTAGAACTCCTGCATCTCGGCCATGGTCGAGTTCAGCCGCTTGCCGTAGCGCTCGGGCTCGGTGGCCAGGCACCAGTCCGAGAACTTCTCCAGATCGGCGAACTCGGCGGGCAGCGTCCCGGTCTTGGTGGCGGTGTCAGGCATTCTCGTACTCCTTGATCTTGTCGCGCGCCGTCTTGTGCAGGTGGCGCAGCAGGATCTCCTGGTCGTTGAGCGGGAACTCGGTCACGTAGCCCGACGAGATCATCGTCTGCGTCGCTTCCAAGGTATTGGCGTCCTGCAACGCGTACTCCTTGAACGTCACCGCCGCAAGCTCCTGGCCCAGCCGGTCGCGCGCCGTCTTCGGCGGCACGAAGTACAGGCTGGCCTCGAAGATGTGGCTGCTGACCGAGGTGGGCCAGTAGTGGTAAGTCAGGTACCAGCCCGGCGCCCAGATCAGCAGCATGAAGTTGGGGAAGAAGACATAGGAGTCGACGCCCCACTGCTTGGCCCCGCCGGGGTTGACGCCCGGAGGCAGCGGATCGAGGCCGTCGATGTCGGGGCGGTCCCACGGCCCGAACAGGCCGCTGTGCAGTTTGCGTTCGATCGGCTTGACCATGTTGATGTCCTTGGGCGGACTCATACCGCCCCATGACGAGACCACCGAATGCGGCCCGTGCAGTGCATAGTGCAGCGCCTCGAATCCGTAGCTCTGCAGCTTCTCGGCCTCCTCGCGGGTCGCCTGGTTCACGTGCAGCACGGGCGCGTGGTAGAACTCGGCGAACGCGTCGATGAACAGCTTCCAGTTCGAGTTGATCTCGGCCTTGTAGCTGTAGACCTCGCTCATCTCGTGGAACGGGTAGCCCTCCAGGCCCTTGGCCATGGGGCCGAGGTAGTCGTTGAGCGGCTCGGCCTTCTCGTCGAAGTTGACGAAGATGAAGCCTTCCCAGATCTCGCAGCGCACCGGCTTGAGCCCGAACTTGTCCTTGTCGAGGTCGAAGAACTCCTCTTCCTGCTGCACGAAGGTGAGCTCGCCCTCGGTGCTGAACCGCCAGGCGTGGTACTTGCAGGTGAACTGCCGGCAGGTGCCCTGCACCTCCTCGTTGGGGAAGTCGTTCCACACCAGCTTGTTTCCGCGGTGGCGGCAGATGTTGTGGAATGCGCGGACCACGCCGTCCTTGCCCTTGACCACGATGATCGAGGCCTTGGCGACGGCGATCTCCTTGGTGAAGTAGCTGCCCTTCTTGGGCAGCCGCTCCACCCGGCCGACATTGAGCCAGGAGTGCTTGAAGATGGCCTCCTGCTCCTTGGCGTAGTGAGCGGGGTCGATGGAATCGCTGTAGTTGACCGGAGCGGTTCCCAGTTCGGGATAACTCTGCGTCCAGCTACCCGCGGCTGGTTTGGGGAAGTGTGGCAATTCTCTTACCTTTCCTTTTCGAGCTGTACACCAAAAGTGTTGAACGCCATGGCCAACATGGCGTAGGCGCCGACGGTGAAGACGAAGTCCATGCGCTGCCGGTCGCTGAGGTGTTCGCCCAGCGCCGCCCATGTCTCGTCGGTGAGATTCGATTTCTCGTCGAGTTCGTCGACGGCGCGCAGCACGAGCGCGTCGACCTCGCTGGTGGCTGCACCCCGACGGATCGCCTCGATGTCGGCGGCGGTGAGGCCCTCCGCCTCGGCCAGTTCGACGTGGTGCTCCCATTCATAGGCACAGCGGCGCCGGTGCGCGACGCGCAGGATCGCCACCTCCCGCGTCCTCGGCGGCAGCGAGGACCGGAACAGGAGATAGACGTTGAAGCCCAGGAACGCCTTGGTCAGGTCCGGGTGACGCACGAGGGTGGACAGCGCCGTCCCAGCGCCCTCGGGGTTCTGCCGCGCCCGCGGCAGCATGCCCTTGAACGCCCCACGGACCTCGTCGTCCCACTGATCCGCAGGTAGCGGCGTCAGGCGCACCTGCATCCTCCTCTCACCGGAGAGAATCGCATTCTCAATTCCGGATAACAGATTTCCATGAAGTTGTCCGCAGGTCAATCCCCCCGCCTGAGCAGCGTGGGAAAAGCGCGTTCACGCTGCTGGGACGGGTAGCCCGCGAACCGGGCCAAACCTGCGGTAAGAGGATTACCGCATGTTGATTCTCGCGGAAGGAGAAGCTAGTTTTCACTAGAAGGCCGCGACGAGAGGAACCGCAATGCGCCAAGAGGACATGATCCTGATCAGCGTGGACGACCACATCGTCGAGCCGCCCGACATGTTCAAGAACCATCTGCCGAAGAAGTACGCCGACGATGCCCCGCATCTGGTGCACAACCCCGACGGGTCGGACATGTGGAAGTTCCGCGACACCGTCATCCCCAACGTGGCGCTCAACGCGGTGGCCGGCCGGCCGAAAGAGGAGTACGGCCTGGAGCCGCAGGGTCTCGACGAGATCCGGCCGGGTTGTTACAACGTCGACGAGCGGGTCAAGGACATGAACGCCGGGGGCATCCTGGGCTCGATCTGCTTTCCGTCCTTCCCGGGGTTCGCGGGCCGGTTGTTCGCCACCGAGGATCCGGAGTTCTCCCTGGCGCTGGTGCAGGCCTACAACGACTGGCACATCGACGAGTGGTGCGGGGCCTACCCGGCCCGGTTCATCCCGATGGCCCTGCCGGTGATCTGGGACGCCGAGCAGTGCGCGGCCGAGGTGCGCCGGGTGGCCAAGAAGGGTGTGCACGCCATCACCTTCAGCGAAAACCCGGCCGCGATGGGGTACCCGAGCTTCCACGACGAGTACTGGAATCCGCTGTGGAAAGCGTTGTGCGACACCAATACCGTGCTCAACGTGCACATCGGTTCCTCGGGCAAGCTGGCGATCACCGCGCCGGACGCGCCGATGGACGTGATGATCACCCTGCAGCCGATGAACATCGTGCAGGCCGCGGCGGACCTGCTGTGGTCGCGGCCGGTCAAGGAGTACCCGGATCTGAAGATCGGTCTGTCCGAGGGCGGCACCGGCTGGATCCCGTATTTCCTGGAGCGGGCGGATCGCACCTATGAGATGCACTCCACCTGGACCGGTCAGGACTTCGGCGGCAAGGTGCCCTCGGAGGTCTTCCGCGAGCACTTCCTGACCTGCTTCATCTCCGATCCGATCGGGGTCAAGCTGCGCCACGACATCGGTATCGACAACATCGCCTGGGAGGCCGACTACCCGCACAGCGACTCGATGTGGCCCGGTGCCCCCGAGGAGTTGTGGGAGGTGCTGACCGCCAACGACGTGCCCGATGAGGACATCAACAAGATGACCTATGAGAACGCGATGCGCTGGTACTCGTTTGACCCGTTCGCCCACATCACGCGCGAGCAGGCCACCGTCGGTGCGCTGCGCAAGGCCGCCGAAGGCCACGACGTGTCGATCCAGGCCCTGAGTCACCACAAGAAGGGCGAGCGGGGCGGAAGCGCCCTGTTCGAGGCTGCGCAGGCGAACAGCGGTAGCTCGTAGCATGTCGGGCGGAATGAGCTTCGAGCTCACCGAGGATCAGGAGCTGATCCGAAAGTCGGTGCGGGAGTTGGCCGCTCGCTTCGACGACCACTACTGGATGGAGAAAGACCAGGCCCACGAGTTCCCCCGGGAGTTCTACGACGCCGTCGCAGGCGGCGGCTGGCTGGGCATGACGATCCCGGAGGAGTACGGCGGCCACGGCCTCGGCATCACCGAGGCCACGATCCTGGCCGAGGAGGTGGCCCGCTCCGGCGGCGGCATGAACGCCGCCAGCGCCATCCACATGTCGATCTTCGGCATGCAGCCGGTGGTGGTGTTCGGGTCCGACGAGATGAAGGCCGCGACGTTGCCGCGGATCGTCAGCGGCGACCTGCACGTGTGCTTCGGGGTCACCGAACCCGGTGCCGGACTGGACACTTCGCGGATCACCACGTTCGCCCGCCGCGACGGGGACAGCTACGTGGTCAACGGTCGCAAGGTGTGGATCTCCAAGGCGCTGGAGTCCGAGAAGATCCTGTTGCTCACCCGCACGACACCCAGGGACGAGGTTGCCAAGCCGACCGACGGGATGTCGCTGTTCCTCACTGATATCGACCGCGACCACATCGACATCCGGCCCATCAAGAAGATGGGGCGCAATGCCGTCTCCTCCAACGAGGTGTTCATCGACGACCTGCGGGTCCCGGTCTCCGATCGCATCGGCGAAGAGGGCAAGGGCTTCTCGTACATCCTGCACGGACTGAATCCGGAGCGGATGCTGATCGCCGCCGAGGCCCTCGGCATCGGCCGGGTGGCGCTGGACCGTGCGGTGAAATACGCCAACGAGCGGGTGGTGTTCGACCGCCCCATCGGCATGAACCAGGGCATCCAGTTCCCGCTGGCCGACTCGCTGGCCCGGCTCGACGCCGCCGAACTGATCCTTCGCAAAGCCACCTGGCTCTACGACAACGGCAAGTCGTGTGGCCGGGAGGCCAACATGGCGAAGTACCTGTGTGCCGACGCCGGTTTCGATGCGGCCGATCGCGCGCTGCAGACCCACGGCGGGATGGGTTACTCCGAGGAGTACAACATCTCCCGGTTCTTCCGTGAGTCGCGACTGATGAAGATCGCCCCGGTCAGCCAGGAGATGATCCTCAATTTCCTCGGCTCGCACGTGCTGGGACTGCCGAGGAGCTACTAGTGGCCGCCGCGGTGGCCCTCCGTATGGTGATCTGATGGACTCTGCCCAGCAACCGGCAGCCCCGCTGGCCGGTGTCACCGTCGTGGCACTGGAGCAGGCGGTGTCGGCGCCGATGTGCACCCGCGCCCTGGCCGACTTCGGCGCCCGGGTGATCAAGGTCGAGAACCCGGCCGGCGGTGACTTCGCCCGCCACTACGACGACGTCGTCAACGGTCCCGGAGGCCTTGCGGCGCACTTCGTCTGGGTCAACCGCAACAAGGAGTCGGTGGCACTGGACCTCAAGGCGCCGGAGGGCATCGGCATCCTGCACCGGCTGCTGGACCGCGCCGACGTGCTGGTGTCGAATCTGGCGCCGGGCTCCACGGCGAGGCTCGGGATATCGCCCGACCAGCTGCGCGAGCGCCACCCCGACGTGATCGCCGTCGAGATCGACGGGTACGGCGCAGGCGGTCCGCTCTCACACAAGCGGGCCTATGACCTTCTGGCGCAATCGGAGTCGGGTTCGTGCGCGGTCACCGGCTATCCCGACATGCCGGCCAAGCCCGGCCCGCCGATCGCCGACATCTCGACCGGCCTGTACTCAGCGCTGTCGATCATGGCGCTGCTGTTCTCCCGCGACGAGCGGGCGCGCCGCGGCGGCGCGGTCAACGTCAGCCTGTTCGACACCATGATGGATCTGATGGGCTATCCGCTGACCTACACCCAGCACTCGGGGATCGACCAGCAGCCGTTGGGAATGAGCTCGCCGGCCGTGGCGCCCTATGGGGCCTACCGGACCGCCGACGGTCAGACGGTGGTGCTGGGCACCACCAACGACCGCGAGTGGCAGCGACTCGCCCGCGAGATCATCGAGCGGCCCGACCTCGCCGACGACGCCCGGTTCGCCGGCAACTCCGATCGAGTCGCCAACCGTGCCGTGCTCGAGGAGGCGATCCAAAGCTGGTGTGCGCGGCATGATCTCGCCGATATCCAGAAGATCGCCGATGCGGCGGGTATCGGCAACGCCCGCTACAACCTGCCCAGCGAGGTCCTGGCGCATCCGCAGCTCAGCGTCCGGGACCGGTGGCGCACGGTGCAGACCTCGGCAGGGCCGATCCAGGCCATCCTGCCGCCGCCGATCATCGACGGTTACGAACAGCCGATGGGTCCGGTGCCCGGCCTCGGTGAGCACACCGACGCCGTCCTGGCCGAATTGGGTTTGTCCGGCAACGACATCGGCGCGCTGCGTGACAAGGGTGTCGTTGCGTGAACAGTGAGGAGCAGTCATGCGTGAGGCAGTGATCGTCGAGGCGGTACGCACACCGGTCGGCAAGCGAAACGGTGGCCTGTCGGGCGTGCATGCCGCCGACCTGTCGGCGGTGGTGCTGGGCGCGCTGGTCGACCGGACCGGGCTGGACCCGTCGACCGTCGACGACGTGGTGTGGGGCTGTGTGTCGCAGGTGGGCGACCAGTCCTCCAACATCGGCCGGTTCGCGGTGCTCGCGGCGGGCTGGCCGGAATCCATTCCGGGAACGACGGTCAACCGGGCCTGCGGGTCCAGCCAGCAGGCGCTGGACTTCGCCGCGCAGGCGGTGATGAGCGGCCAGCAGGACGTGGTGGTCGCCGGTGGTGTCGAGGTGATGAGCCGGGTTCCGCTCGGCTCGGCACGGGCCACCGGTATGCCGTACGGCCCGAAAGTGCTTGCACGCTATGACGACTTCTCGTTCAACCAGGGCATCTCCGCGGAGATGATCGCCGAGAAGTGGGGTCTGTCGCGCGTCCGCCTCGACGAGTACTCGGCGCGCTCGCACGAACTCGCGGCGGCGGCTGCGGACCGCGGCGCGTTCGAGGACCAGATCGTCGCGGTGCCCACCGACGGCGGCGCGGTCACCGCCGACGAGGGCATCCGGCGGGGGACCACCGCCGAGAAGCTCGCCGCGCTCAAACCCGCCTTCACCGAAAACGGGGTGATCCACGCCGGCAACTCCTCGCAGATCTCCGACGGCGCGGCGGCCCTGCTGGTCACCACCGCGGAACACGCTGCGGCCCAGGGGTGGACGCCGATCGCCCGCTACGTCGCGGGCGCGGTCGCCGGCGCTAATCCGGTGCTGATGCTCACCGGCCCGATCCCGGCGACGCAGAAGGTGCTGGGCAAGACCGGGTTGGCTATCGATGACATCGGCGTGTTCGAGGTCAACGAGGCGTTCGCTCCGGTGCCGCTGGCCTGGCTTGCCGAGACCGGCGCTGACGCCGACCGGCTCAACCCGCTCGGCGGGGCCATCGCGCTGGGCCATCCGCTCGGCGGCTCCGGTGCGGTGCTGATGACACGGATGCTGCATCACATGCGCGACAACGACATTCGCTACGGACTGCAGACGATGTGCGAAGGCGGCGGCACGGCCAACGCCACCATCGTCGAACTCATCAACTGATGCCCAGCCCGGACCAATAGGGGAGTTGCCCGCCTCAGAGCGACTTTGGGGCTTCGGCACCAAAGTCGCTGTGAGGTGGCCACACCATGCCCTCTGTCGCGCCGAGACTGGCGTGACCGAAGGGGCGGGTGAGACGCGACGGTAACCCGTCACGGCTCCTCGAACTTTTTTCTACTGCGACCCTTGTCACACCCCGCCAAACCAACCTACTGTGTGTTCACTAGGTTGGTTTGACCGAAAGGAGCCCGGTGACCGCGCCAGAACCGTCGGCTCTTCGCGCAAGCGCTCATCGCCGTCCCTATGCGACCCTTCTCGCCAAGGGTGAGGACCGCAAGCAGCGGATTCTCGACGTCGCGCAGCGGCTGCTGGCCCGCAACGGCTGGCGCAACACCACGCTCGCCCAGATCGCCAAGGAAGCCGGCGTGACGCCCGCCGGCCTGCTGCACCACTTCGAATCCAAGGAGCAGCTGCTGCACGCCGTCCTCGACGCCCGCGACGCCGACGACAGCGAGCACGCTGACTACCGGACCGGCGACCTCGTCGAGGGCATCGCCGGCGCCGCCGAGCGGTTTGACCGCTCACCGGAACTGGTCGGCACCTTCGCGGTCCTGATGGTCGAGAACATCGCTGCCGACGCCCCGCTGCACGATCGCCTGGTGGCTCGTTACCGGGAAGCGCTGAAGATCGTTGCCGAGGGTATCCGCCGCGGCCAGTCCGAGGGCCGCTACCGACAAGATGTGAACCCGGCCATCAAGGCCGTGGAGATCCTGGCATTTGTGAACGGAATGGAGACCTCATGGCTACTCGACCCGACGATTCCGCTGACCGATGTGTTCAGGGAGTATTCCCGATCACTGGCGAGCCAGCTGGCGCCGGTCGCCGGATCATGAGGTACCGGCTCGACGTCGTGGCGCCCAGCGTGGCCGAGGCGGTTCGCTACGCCGGCGGTTGGATGTTCGACCGGGTGATGGCCGGCTGGGACGTCAACGTCCTGCTCGCCGAGACCGGGGACGTGCGGCCGCTGAAGATCCTCGGTGCCGAGCCGGTGGACTTCGAATCGGTGGTCGCCGCCGGTGACGACCAGCCACACCCGCAGGCGCTGGCCGTGGCCGCCGATCTGATCGACCGCGACGAGCGGGTGCGCAGGGGCGTGCTCCGGGCATTGGACCACGGCATGACCGAAGTCGCGGTGTGGGGCGAGGGCCGGCCCGCGGGTCTGGACCGCGGCGTGGACTCGGTGCAGCACCGGCTCAGCTCGGCGGCGCGGGTGTTCAAGGCTCAGGCGCTGGCCGCCGCTGCGGTCACCGATGTCGCGGTGGGCCCGGTCGAGACGTTCCGCAGTGGCGCGATGAACTGCCCGCCGATCGGCGCCGACCTGGTACCGGCCGGCTAGTCAGCGATCGAGATCGCCTGCCGCGGGCACTGCCGCACGGCATCGCGGATCTGGGCCTCGTTCTCCGGCGTCACCTCGTCGGACAGCACGTGCAGGTAGTCCTGCTCGTCGAGGTCGAACACCTCCGGGATGATGCCCATGCAGATGCCGTTGGCCTCGCACAGGCCGAAGTCCACCACGACCTTCATCGCAGCACTTTCACCGGAACGCTGTGCCAGCCCGCGACATTCTGCATGTGAACCCGCTCCAGGCGGTCCCACTGCACCTCGTAGCGGGGCATGAAATCGAGCAGCTTCTCCAAGGCGATCGCGCTCTCCATCCGGGCCAGCGCGGCGCCCAGGCAGCTGTGGATGCCGTACCCCAGCCCGAGGTTCTGCGCCTCGGTGCGGTCGCGGTCGATGTCGAACTTGTCGGCGTCGGTGAAGGCGCGCGGATCCCGGTTCGCCGCCGCGCCGATCACGAACACCGGCTTGCCGGCCGGGATCGTCACGCCGTGCAGCGTCGCTTCCTTGAGTGTGTAGCGCACGTTGTACTGCACCGGGCCCTCGTAGCGCAGCAACTCTTCGACCGCCGCGGGAATCTTGCTGCGGTCGTCGAGCAGCTTCTGCCACTGCTCGGGGAAACGGGCGAAGAGCACGGCCGCATTGCCCATCAGCTTGGTCACGGTCTCGGCACCAGCGCCGCCCAAAAGCGTTGCGAAACCGCAGATCTCGATGTCGTCGAGTTGGCGCAGGTTGCCGTCGTCGTCGGGGATCTCAGCGGCGATCAGCTTGCTGATCATGTCGTCCTGCGGGTTGGCGCGCCGCTCCTGCACCAGCCCGTAGTAGTACATCGCGGTCTCGATGTTGGCCTGCATGCCGGCCTCGCCCATCTCCATCTGGCCGGGCTCGCGGTGCAGCGAGGTGTCGATCCACTCCCGCACCTTCTGGCGGTACTCCTCGGGCACCCCGGCCATCCGGGTGATGACCTCGACCGGGAACGGGCCGGAGAAGTCCTGGACGACGTCGAAGTCGTCCGGGTCGGCGGCGCCGAGGAATCGGTCGATCTGCTCGACGACCGTGTCGCGCTGAGCCTGGATGGTGCGCGGGGTGAACGCCTTGTTCAGCAGGCTGCGCATGTGCCGGTGCTCCGGCGGGTCCATGAAGATGATGGATTTCGGCGGCGGCTCGGGCGCCTTCACCATCGCCAGGTCGCAGCCGTATGCCGAGGAGTACGTCTCGTAGTCCTTGAACGCTGCTGCCACGTCCTCGTGCCGGGTCAGGGCGTAGAAGTCCATCCCGGGGTGGTAGTAGACCGGCGCCTCGTCCTGCATCCGCCGGTAGATGTCGAACGGGTTGTTGAAGAACTCTTCCGAGAACGGATCGAAGACGAGTTCGGCTTGGGTCATCGGTTACTCCTCAGCGGCGAGGTCATGGCCTGAAGCGTTACGGATTTTTGGATGATCGTAACGCTAACAGCGTGCTCAGCGGGAGAGCGGAAAACGAGGGTAATCACCGGGCCTGCCGATGGGTCAGTCCGGCGTCGACGACGTCGTCGAGCATGCCGAGGCCACCGCCGAGTTCGGCCACCGTGGCGCGCACGACGGCGACGTCCTTGCCGATGAATTCGCCGACGGCGGAGATGAACCGGTCCGCCGACCCCGCCGCCGCGATGGCACCCAGCGCCCTGCTGGTGCCGCTGCCGTGCGGCAGAGCGGCCAACAGGGTGGACTCCTGCACACCGAGACGTTCGGCCAGCCGGACCGCCTCGGCCACGATCCCGATCTGCGCGGCGAACAAGGTGTTGTTGACCAGCTTCACCAGCTGCCCGCTGCCGGTCGGCCCCACATGCAGAACCGGCTCGGCGTAACTGGACAGCACGGGACGCACCTTCTGCACCGCGTCGTCATCGCCGCCGGCGAACACCGTCACCGTCCCCGCGGCGATGTCGTGCGGTCCGCCGCTGACCGGCGCGTCGACGACCGCCACCCCGTTCGTCCCGCCGCGCTCGGCCAGCGCCTCGGCGGTGCGGGGACTGCCGGTGGTGTGGAGCACCAGCACCGATCCGGACGGCATGGCGTCGAGCAGGCCGTCGTCGAGGCAGACCCGGCGCACCTGCTCGTCGGTGAACACGCACACCACCACCGCGTCGGCGTCGCGTGCCACCTCGACGGGTTCCCCCACCGGTCGCGCCCCCAATTCGGCTATCGCCGAGCGCTTCTCGGCGTCGCGGCCGAGTGCGGTGACGTCGTGGCCGGCGTCAGCCAGGCGGCGCACCATGGGCGCCCCCATCCGGCCCGCGCCGACGAAGCCCACCTTCATCGCGGGTTGTCCAGCAACACCAGTGCGGCGTCGGCGGCATCGAGCACCGCCCCCGGTTCGGCGCCGGCCTTGGCGGCGATGTCGGCGATGAGGCTGACGTCCTTGTGCAGCAAGCCACCGGCGACCTGCTTGAGGATGTCGAGGTTCCCGCCGAACCGCGCGACGCTGGTCAAGGCGAAGCTGTTCCCCGACCCGCGGCCGATGACCTCGGCAAGTTTCTCCGGTGCGACGCCCAGCGCGCTGCCCAGATCCAAAGTCGTCTTGGCCGTTGCGAGATGGGCGGTGAACAACAGGTTGTTGAGCAGCTTGGTCACCTGGCCGGAGCCCAGGCCGCCGAGGTGGACGATGGGGTCGGCGTAGCTGGCGAACACCGGGCGCACCTGCTCGACGACGTCGTCGTCGTCGCCGCCGACCATCACCAGCAGAGTGCCGGACTCCGCGGCCGGTCCACCACCGCTGACCGGCGCGTCGATCACGGTCACGCCCTTGGCATGTGCGCGTTCGGCGAGGTCACGGCAGGTGTCGGGATGCACGGTGGCGTGCACCGCGATGACGCCACCGGAGCGCAGGCCGGCCAGCACGCCGTCGGCTCGGGTCGCCACGTCCATGACGTCGTCGTCGCCGACGACGCAGAGGCACACCAGATCGCTGGCGGCGGCCAGTTCGGCCGGCGTCGCCGCCACCGAAGCCGAGGTGTCGGCGAACGGCTCGAGCGACTCCGGGCGCCGGGCCCACAGCGTGGTCGGGTGTCCGGCGTCGATGATGCGGCGCGCCATGGGGCCGCCCTGGCTGCCCAGCCCGATGAATCCGACCCTCATCAGCCGGCCTCCTTCTTCGCTTCCGCGGTGATGCACTGCTCGACAAACGACAGCACACCCGAGTGATACTGCGCCGCGGCCACTCCGAGGCTCAGGTTGTGCCCGGCACCGGGCTGCTGATTGATCTCCACCCGGGGAGACATCGCGAACAACGCGGCGATGTCGGCCAGCGCTTCGGGGGTCGAATCCCAGACGCGCTCGTGTTCGGCGGCGGTGAACCGCACCGGCACGCGGACATCCGCGGCCAGCGCCGGGAAGTCGCGGCGCGACCAGTTCGCGGAGATCTCGCCCTCCTGCGGCGGTGCCCCGGCCGACCCGACCGCGTTGACGACGTCCGGCGGATAGAGCTCTTCGGGTGCCCAGATCAGCTCGCGCAGTCCGGCCGGCCGATACTCCCGCGTGGCCTGGCTGAGGATCTCCGCGGCGGCGGGATACTTGCGCAGTCCGGTGCCGGCCAGTTCCAGGCCCAGCAGGTGATGGCCCCGTTCGTCGGCCGCCATCCGCAGGGCCAGCTCGCAGCCGTTGGAGTGCGCGATGATGAACAGCCCCGCACCGCGCGGGCGGGAACCGAGCATGGCCTCGGCCGCCGCGTAGGCGAGTTCCACCCGGCGTGCCGGGTCCCACATCTGTTCGGAGTACGCCGCCGACGTGCCGTAGCCGGGGCGGTCCAGCGCGATCACGGTGAAACCCGTTGCGGCACCGAGTCGCAGCAGCGACAGCTCGGGATGGCCGGGGCAGTCGAAGTACGCCGCGGAGGACGCTCCGCCGTGCAGGGCGACGATCACCGCCCGCGGGTCGGGGGCGTCGGCGAACAAGCCCGACATCGGCATCCCGTCGACTGGGACGACGCGGCGCGCCGCGCTCATGTATCGGTCCGCATCAGCAGCACACCACTGGGTGTGAGGCCGCCGCTGCTGGCGACCGCGACCCGGGCACCGGCCACCTGACGCTCACCGGCCTCACCGCGCAGCTGGGTGACGGCCTCGTGGATCAGGCCCATGCCATGGGTACGGCCGTGGGACAGCTGGCCGCCGTGGGTGTTCAGCGGCAGCACGCCGTCGCGGGCGATGTTGGTCCCGCCCTCGAGGAAGTCCTTGGCCTCGCCGATGCCGCAGAAGCCGAGGGCCTCGATCCACGACAGGCAGTTGAAGGTGAACCCGTCGTAGAGCTCGGCGACGTCGACATCGATGGGCCGCAACGACGTTCGCGTCCACAGGTGTGCCGACTGGCCGAGCACCTGCGGCTCGTGGGTCAGCGTCGTCTGGTCCCAGTCGGTGCGCTCGATGATCTGGGTGCCCACCGCCTCGAACAGCACCGGCGTCTTGGGCATGTCGCGGGCGGTCTCGACGGCCGAGACGATCACCGCGACCGCGCCGTCGCACGGCACGTCGCAGTCGTAGAGGCCGAACGGGGTGGTGATCGGCCGCGCCGACAGATAGTCGTCCATGCTCATCGGGTCGCGGTAGATCGCGGTCGGGTTCAGCGCGGCGTTGGCGCGCTGGTTCAGGGCGATCCAGCCCAGCGTCTCGCGGGTGGTGCCGTAGCGCGCGAAGTGCCGCTGGGCGTTGAGCGCCAACGTGTGTGCCGCCGACGTCGCCCCGAACGGCATCTGCCAGCTGCTGGTGCGCAGACCGCCCGGCGGGGCCATCTTGCCCTGCTTGAGCAGCTCGCCGAACGTCGACTCCCACAGCGTGCGAAAGCACAGCACGTGGCGCGCCATACCGGTCGCGACGGCCATCATGGCGGCGATCACCGACCCGCCCGGGCCGAAGGTGTCCATGCCGCCGTTGATCCAGGTGGGCCGCAGACCCAGCGCGCCCTCCAGGGCCGTGACCCCACCTTCACCCATGCCGGCGATGTCGAGTCCGGGATACGTTGACAGGCCGTCGATGTCGCCGAACGTCAGACCGGCGTCGGCGACCGCCGCCTCGCATGCCTCGATGGTCAGCGACAGCGGGTTGACCATCAGCCGCCGGCCCAGCCGCGACGCGCCGATGCCGGTGATGGCCGAGCGTTCCTCGAACTTCGTCGACGTCAGCGGCGGGCGGACATGTCTGGCGAAGTCCTGCGGAGCGATCTCGTCGGCGGGTTGCTCGCCGAACTGCCTGGGGGCCACCGGCCGGAACAGCGGCAGATAGACGTCGTCGTTCTTCTCGAACACCACCTCGACGAGCTGCCCGAGTTCCAGGTCATCGGGGTCGGCGTCGATGATGTTGGTGCTCAACCGGACTCGCGGATCCTCCTGGATGGCCACCTGGGCGAACACGTAGGGCGCAGGCAGTCCCGGGATGCTGAAGCGGTGGTTGACGGTGAACGCCGACAGCACGCCGAGCCCGCTCACCTCGCGCACGCCCATGTCGTGGCTGCCGCAGTACCGGCACACCGGCTGGGGTGGGTGGATCAGGGCCGCGCAGCCGTGGCACTCCTGGATGCGCAGGATGCCGTCGGCGCCGGACGTCCAGAAGAACTCGGTCTGCGTGGTCAGTTGCGGCAGCGGCGCGCGAGTTCCGCCGCTGCTCACTGGGCGAAGCCCCAGCGAGCCTCGAACACCGGTTCCTCGTCGGCCGGTGGGGTGGGATCGGGCCGGCCTTCACCGGCGAACTCGTCCTCGCTGATCTCGACGATGGCGTGCACCGGACAGTCGAACAGCGCCCGCAGCACGTCGTCGCGGTCGGTCTCCGGGACGGTGCCGTCACCGATCAGCGCCGCGTATCCCCAGTCGTCCAGCGAGAAGTACTCCGGCGCGTGCTTGGCGCAGGCGCCGAACCCGTCGCAGATGGTCCGGTCGAGCCGGATTCGCATGTTCTTGCTCATGGCTGGGCCGCCGCCTCCACCTCGTACGGACGCTGGGCGCTGAAAGCACCGCTTCGGCATGGATCGCACTCACCGGCCAGGTGCTGCTCGACGAGTTGCGGGAAGTGCCTGAGCAGGCTCGCCGCGACATTGGCCGCACCGTCCAGCGTCGCGCAGGCGCCCCTGCCGCGCAGCACCACCGACCAGCGGTCCAGGCGCGCAACGTCTTCCGCGGTGGCCGCACCGTCGCGCAGTGCACCGGCGGCGGCGGCCATCGCGGCGGTGCCGTTGAAGCACGACCCGCACTGCCCGGCGTTCTCCCGGTCGAAGTAGGCCAGCACCGCGGCCGCTACCGCGACGGCGCAGTCGTCGGTGAGAATCCCCACCGCGCCGCACCCCAGGCCGCTGCCGAGCCCGCGGAAGGTCTCGTGGTCCAGCGTGGTGTCGAGCACCGAGCGGTCCAGCAGGCCGGCGAAGTAACCGCCCATCAGTGCGCCGCGGACGGTGTCCGGCGAAACACCGTGCAGCGCAAGCAGATCGGTGAAGGGGATGCCGTGCGGCACTTCGTAGAGGGCGGGCGGGCGCCCGGCGCCGGTCACGGTCACCAGGAAGGTGCCCGGCGACCCGTCCGTCCCGGCCGTGCGGAACTGTGCGGCGCCGTGGGCCTGCAGGTAGGGCAGATTGGCCAGCGTCTCGACATTGCTGACCAGTGTGGGATGTCCGGCCACGCCGTGCTGGAACGGTCGTGGCGGCTTGTCGGTGGGCTTGGCCGGCCCGCCGTTGATCACCCGGACCGCTGCCGTCTCCTCGCCCGCCACATATCCCGGCGCGACTGTCACGATCGAGATCTCCAGGCCGCCCAGGGTGTCGAAACCGACCTCGGACAGGGCGTTGTCGACGGCGAAGGCCGCCGCGGTGTCCGAGACGTAGACGAAGGCGCGCTGCGCGCCGACCAGGCGGGCGGCCAGACGCACGCCGTCGAGTACCAGGTGCGGACGGTGCCGCAGCAGCCAGCGGTCCTTGACCGAGGCGGGCTCACCCTCCTCGCCGTTGGCCACCACCACCGTCTCGTGGCCGCGCAGATGCGCGGAGCGAACCGTGCGGAGCTTGACGCCGAGTGGGAAGGCCGCGCCGCCGCGACCCAGCAGGCCGGAATGCTCGACCTCGTTCAGCAGCGCCTCGACCGTGTCGAGCAGCGCGTACCCGCCGGCGGCCACATACGCGCTGTGCGTCTCGGCCGCCGCCGGCAGCCGCAGCAACCGCGGCGTGATGCCGGGTGCGGTGGCCACGGTCAGCGCCGTGCCCGCCTGCGCTGTCGCGTTCATCGGTCACCTCTTCTGGGTCGGGCGCCACGCACGGTGTCGCTAGGCTGTGGCGCATGAGAACGGCCGTTGTCCGCGTCGACGTCGACCCGTCCGGTGCGCTGTCGGCCGAGCAGCTGACCGCGGGGATGGCCACGCTGCGGACGCTGGCCGAGCAGACCGGCATCGAGTTGGTCGACAACAACCTCGCGGTGATGCCGCGCGGCCGCCGCGAGGCCGAGCTGCTGATCGTCGGCGCTGATCCGGAGGAGCTGAAGCGGACGGCGATGACCCTGTGCGCCAACGCATTCGGTACCGAACCGACGCCGGGCACGCTCACGTACGTCAGCCGCGGCACCGACGAGGACGCCCACGGTGTGCTGGCCGGTTTCGGGCTCACCGGCGAGATCGACCGGACTCCCGGCGACGGCGGGTACGACGTCATCTACGTGACGCTGAGCAAGGCGGACATGCAACGGATACCCGAGAGCCGGGTGCACACCGCACTGGAGGCCTCGACCAACTGTGAGGTGCACATCCGCACCGTGTGACGCCCACAGCACGGTCATCGCCCGAGGAAGTCGAGAATGGCGGGCGCGGCCTGCACCCAGGTGTCGAACATGTTGAACCGCTTGACCTTCCCGGACGCGCGGTCCTCGCCCGCGCGCTCCCAGGCGTCCTCCGGCCACGGCGGGTCGATCAGCGTCGAGCCCTTGATGAGGCAGTTGACCTCCAGCGAGGTGCGCTTGGGGTGATCCCAGTCGTTCTCGCCGCCGCGGATGATCAAGGTGGGTACCTTGATGTCGCCGAACAACTCGTCGTCCACACCGGGAATCGCCTGACCCGGCTTCGGCACGAACGCGTTGAGCCAGCGCAGCATCACCCGCAGGAACTCGTCGGGGTCCATGGCCAGGATGCGGTCGGAGTTCGCCGGGTTCTCCGCGATGCGTTCCTTCCACTCGTCAACGTGCAGAAGGCCTTTGATACCGAGGCCGCGTACGGCCAGGATGCTGGGCACCAGGTAGTAGGAACCCAGCACGAAGGATCCGTAGACCCCGCCGACGATGTTCCACACCACGAGCTTGGTGGCGATCTCGGGGTGCAGGATGGTGGTCAGGATGGAGTCCCGTGCCCCGCCCGAGCCGCCGGCGATGATGCACGGACCGATCCCGAGAGCGGTGATCAGGGCGTACAACGTGTCGGCGCGCATGTGGGATTCGCTCTGGCCGTAGAACTGCAGGTCGGATCGTCCGCAGTTGGGCCGGTCCCACAGCAGCACCCGGTAGCCGCCCTTGACCAGTTCCTCGGCCAGCGGCCGTAGCCCGTCGATGTCCTTGCTGTACCGGCCGCCCGGTGTCAGCGCGATGAAATCGCCGGTATCGCCCAGGATTTCGTAGACGACATTGCCGCCGTTGATCTCGATGACCTGTTCGCCATCCCGAAGCGCGGGCCCGGTCATGCCATCACGAGCACGTCGTTGCCCACCACCCGGACCGGGTAGGTGCGGATACTCCACTCCGGCTTGACCGCCGTGGTGCCGGTGGCCAGCTCGAATCCCCACTGGTGCCAGGGGCAGTAGATGAACTCCATGTCGCGCACCATCACCGCATCACCCGGAACGCTCTCGTCGACGATGTTGCGCCCGCGTGGACGCCCCGAGCACAACGGGCCGCCTTCGTGCGGACAGTAGTTGGCGATCGCGTAGAACGTTCCGTTGACGTTGTACACACCGACGCCGTGCCGGCCGATCGGCACCAACTTGTGCGTCCCGGTTGGGATTTCGTCGACGGTGGCGACCACGTGCTCGCGGCCCTGGGCCAGCCGGGGCTGTTTGTCTGCGCTTGTCATATTCCCTCGCCGCTTCGCTCCTGCCCTCCGGTGGCCATGCTCAGAAGACCCGCATCTGGCCCTCGAGGGCCGGAACCGTGTCGGGCAGTTTGTAGGTCTGGATGCCGTTGCGGAACATGACCGCTTCGCGGGCGTGTTCGGGCAGGTGCTTGACCAGCCAGCGTGGGTCGTCATAGGTCCAGTGCGGGTAGTCGGAGGAGAACAGCAGGATCTTCTCGCATTCCATCCACTCGAAGGCCCGCAGCAGTTCGGTCTTGTCCTCGGGATAGTCCAGCGGCTGGGTGGTGAACTTGATGTGGTCCTTGACGTAGTCGCTGGGCTTGCGCTTGATGTCCAGCCAGTTCTTGCGCGCGGCGTAGATGGCGTCCATCCGCCACATCAGCGGCAGGATCCAGTTGAAAGCATGCTCGACGAACACGATGCGCAGGGTGGGGTAGCGGTCGAAGACCCCGTCGAAGATCAGGCTCATCACCTGGTTGGCCGCCAGCAGCGAGTAGCTCACCATGAAGTCGTGGTTGTAGCTCGGGAAACCCACCGGCGGGATCGGCAGCGTGTCGAACACACCGCGGCCGAGATGGCAGCTGACCGTGATGTCGTTCTTGGTCGCCGCCGCCCAAACCGGGTCGTACTTCGGGTCACCCCAGGACGGTTTGGGCTCGGCCTTGATCAGGACCTGCACCATGTAGGGGTGGTCGGCCCACTTCTCGATCTCGCGGGCCGCGCCCTGCGGATCCTCGATGGCCACGCAGATCGAGCCACGCCAGCGCTCGTGCCAGTTGTTCTTGCTGTCCAACCAGTTCTCCGCCTGCCAGGCGTTGTGCGCGTAGGTCAGCGCGGCGGTGGCCTCCGCGGTGCGACAGTAGCTGTGCACCGGCTCGAGCACCGCGATGTCCGCGCCGGCCTCCATGATCGCCTGCCGGAACGCGAGATCCGGATCGCTGCAGGCGAATTCACCGTCGTCAGGAAAGGTGTCGACCCGCATCGCGTAGGCGTGGGCGTAGTCGGGGGCGTCGTAGTAGATCAGCTCGCCGACCCGGTGGTTCATGAAGTACCTGCTGCGGATCGGCTCCGGGATGTACTGCTGGAGAATCCCGCGCCGGGGCACCGGATGGACGTCGGAGTCCACGCAGCGCACCGCGGTCCGCTCGGTGGGGGCGACGCGCTGCTGGATGTGGGTGAGAGTCATCGTGTCTCCTTGCTCGCCTCTAGTGTGCGGCTTGCGGGGTCAGGCCGGCCGGAATGTCGATGCCGTAGAGGCCCGCGGCGTTGCGCCAGCACACCTTCTCGCGCTGCTCGGTGGTCCACGCCGCGGGCAAGTCGCGGGCGTCACCGCAGTGCCAGTGCGGGTAGCTCGAGCCGAACATCAGCATGTCGTCCTTCCCGGTGAAGGACAGCCACTCATCGGCGAAGTCGGCGTCGCCGGGACCGTCGAGGCTGTTGTGAATGAAGTAGACGTGCCCGGGAAGGTAGTCGCTGGGCATCTTCGGCGCCCACGGCGTCTGCTCCAGGTGCGGCCGGCCGAAGCAGTCCATCCGCCAGATGAAGGGGGTCACCATGTCGGCGGCTCCGTCGGCCCAGACGAACTTCAGATCGGGCCACCGCTCGAAGACGCCCTCGGCGATCATGTTCAGCAGGTGGTAGATGTAGTTCATCGACATGAAGCCCAGGTACTGCTCGAATGTCCGGGTGTTGCCCGACGGCGTCGGCGGGAACGCGATGCCCTCGCCGACCTCGATGTGGGTGGCCACCGGGAGCCCGGCATCGACGGCGGCTTCCCACAACTCCCAGAACTGCGGCTTGCCGTAGAGCTCGCGCGACTGCAGTGGAATGCCGATCTGGACGACGCGGGGATGGTTCTTGTACTTGTCGATCTCGCGCAGCGCGCCGCTGATGTCGTCCGGATTGACCCGGATCGTGCCGCGGAACCTCTCGCCCAGCTCCGGATGCTCCAGCCAGCGCGACACCATCATCTCGTTGTGCGCGGCCAGGATCGCGGTGCCCAGGTGACGGTCGGGCATGATCCCGCGTCCCATCGGGTGCAGCACCGCGACGTCGACGCCCCGGTCGGTGAACAGCTGCCGGGCCACGAAGTCGGGATCCGATCCGGGGTACTGCCCGTCGGGTCCGCGGGAGCCTTGCACGTACTCACCGCCGGGCGCGCCGTACCAGTCCATCTCGTAGTCCGGGAACCCGCGGCTCTTGAACGGCTCGCGCATCACGGTCCGCAGTTCGGGCGTCGACCCGAAGAAGATGTGGACGCTCGCGTCGATCAGGGGCGTGGTTGTCCCGTCCCGATGCTCTATCACCAAACCCGCCTTCCGGTGGCAGTGTAAATCCTAGTTCTTCAACGACAAGAATATTGTTCTCGCGATTGAGAGTAGAACCTCGTTACCACTGTGCCTCAACAAGGTGTAGGCAGCAAGCAAATCAGCCGGTAGAGTGCGATACCGTATTGGGAGAATCGATGACGCATTAATGGAGAATCCAATTTCCAGCGGTATCGAAGCATGTGAGCAGGAGGCGGTGGGTGCTACTCGAATTCGACGCTGATCAGCAACTGTGGCAGGACACGGTGCGCGACGCGGTGGCCAAGCAGTGCCCGGCTTCGCTGGTCCGCAGTATCGCCGAGGGCGGAGCCGACGCCGCGCCGGTGTGGACGACCTACGTCGAGCAGGGCTGGACCGAGCTGGTCGAGCCGGAGACCGCCGTCGAACTCGCCATCGTCCTGGAGGAGCTCGGCCGCGCGACGGACCCGACTCCGTACCTGGCCACCGTGACGCAGTTCGCGCCGCTGGCCGGCGACCGCTACCAGCCGGGCCAGGCCGCGACCGCGATCTACTCGGGCGTCGTCGCGCACCGCACGGCCGACGGCTGGGTGCTCAACGGAGCGGCCCGCTATGTGCTCGACGGCGACCGCGCGGAGAAGTTCGCGGTGGTCACCGACGGCGGGACCTTCGTCGTCGACGCCGCCCAGGCCCAGGTCACCCGCACCGAGGTGTTCGACCCTCTGCTGCACGTCACCGATGTGGCCTTCCCGAGCGTGCGGCTCACCGAAGACGACCGGCTGCACACCGACGCCGAGCGGGCGCACCACATTGCGCTGATGGGCATCTCGATCACGACGGTCGGCGCCTGCCAGCGCGCGCTGGACCTGGTGCTGGCGCACGTCCGCGACCGCCACCAGTTCGGCGTGCCGATCGGCTCGTTCCAGGCCGTCCAGCACAAGGCCGTGGACATGCACGTCGCCATCGAGCGGGCCCGCGCGCTGGCGTACTTCTCGGCGTTGACCATCAGCGCCGACGACCCACGCCGGCGACTGGCCGCCGCGATGGCGAAAGCCGCTGCGGGAGAATGCCAGTCGGTGGTGTTCCGGCACGGCCTGCAGCTGTTCGGCGGTATGGGCTTCACGTGGGAGAACGATGTCCAGTTCGCGCTGAAGCGGGCCAAGGTCGGCGAGCTGATGCTCGGCGGCGCGGCCGAACATCGCGCGATCGTCGCCGACGAGTACAGGGGTTTTTAAGACATGCAGCTCACCTTCGATCCCGACGTCGAGGAGTTCCGCGCCGAGTTCGTGGAGTTCATCGAGGCCAACCTGCCCAGCGAGGCCGAGACCACCGAACGGCCCCGGTCGGTGTCGCACATGCCCGCCTGGGCGCGGCGCTGGCAGCGGCTGCTGTTCGACAACGGCTGGCTGTTGCCGGGCCAGCCGCCGGAGTTCGGCGGCCGCAATGCCACCGTCCTGCAGCAGTTCGTCCATCTCGAGGAACTCTGCAAGCACCGCATCTACCACAGCTTCAACCCGCAGGGCGTCAACATCGTTGCGGCATCGCTGATCTCGTTCGGCTCCGACGAGCAGAAGCAGCGATGGGCGGTGCCGGTGCTCAAGGGCGAGAAGACCGCGTCGCTGGGCATGAGCGAGCCCAGTGCCGGTTCGGATCTGGCCTCACTGCGCACCCGCGCCGTGCTCGACGGCGACCACTTCGTGGTCAACGGGCAGAAGGTGTGGACCTCGGGCGCCCACGACGCGGACTTCCTGCTGACGTTCGTGCGCACCGACCCGGACGCGCCCAAGCACAAGGGCATCAGCGTGCTGGTGATCCCCACCGATCTGCCCGGTGTGGTCCGCCGGCCGTTCCCGTCCATCTGCGGCGTCGACGACCTGGACTTCAACGAGGTGTTCTTCACCGACGTGCGGGTTCCGGCCGAGAATCTGGTCGGCCCGCTCAACGGCGGCTGGGGCGTGGCCAACGGCTCACTGGGCCATGAGCGCACCATGATGTGGCTGGGCTTCGCCGACCGAATCGACAACCTGCTCAGCGACTTTCACCCGCGCACACCGCTGGAGCGCGACCAGTACGCCTCCAGCGTCATGGACTACGAGGCGCTGCGGCTGATGGGCTCCAAGGGGCTCGCGAAGGCTGCCCGCGGGGAGACCGACGTCGCCGGGGTGTCGGTGGTCAAGTTGTTCGGTTCCGAGGCGGAGCTGCGGCTCGCCGAGAACGCGTTGACCGCCGCGGGATCCGACGGTCTGGTGCATCCGTCGATGTCGGGGCCGTACGCGCACATGAACCTCGACAGTTACTTCGCCAGCTGGTTCGAGCGCTACGCGCGCAGCTTCTCGGGCACGATCGCCGGTGGCACGTCGGAGATCCAGCGCAACATCATCGCCCAGCAGGTGCTCGGCCTGCCGCGCGGCAAGTAACCTTCTC
The DNA here is from genome assembly GCA_963716465.1 of uncultured Actinomycetota bacterium. Taxonomy (GTDB): domain Bacteria; phylum Actinomycetota; class Actinomycetes; order Mycobacteriales; family Mycobacteriaceae; genus Mycobacterium. The sequence goes on along the minus strand of CAVQTS010000015.1, from coordinate 125,402 downwards.
CCGCGAGCAGGCGCAAAAGTTCCCGACACACTGGGGTTTTGGAGCACTTTGCGTCTGCTCGCGGAGAGACTGGCTCAGTCGATGACGGCGGCTTCCTTGCGCTCGGTGATCGGGCGCGCGAGTTCCTGCTCGTCGCAGATCCGCTGAAGCTTCTCCAGGGTCTCGTCCAGGCCGGGGCCGAGCGGCTTGCCGGGGGTGAACGTGGCCGGCAGATGCCGCATGCCCTGGATGACTCCGATGGAGTCGTAGTGCACGGTGCGCTCGGGATCGCAGGTGTAGTCGGGCATCCGGTCCAGCACGCTGGTCAGCATGTCCTTGAACACCGCACGGGCGACGTTGGACCCGATGCAGCGGTGCACACCGATGCCGAAGCTGAAGTGCCGGTTGCCCTTCCGGTCCAGCACGACCTCATTGGGATCGTGGAACACCGACGGGTCGCGGTTGGCCATCGCCCACGAGATCCACACCCGTTCGCCTTCTTTGAAGTGATGGCCCTCGAGGTCGACGTCATCGGAGAAGGTGCGGCCGTCACCGGGCGCCGGCGTGTAGAACCGCAGGAACTCCTCGGTGGCGGGGTCCAGCAGTGACTCGCGGTCGCGGTTGAGCCGCGCCCGCTCCTGCGGATGCTCGGAAAGCCATTCCAGCGCATGGGCGGTCAGCGCGGTGGTGGTGTCGAAGCCGCCGCCGATCACCAGGCCGAGCATGCCCAGGATCTCCATGTCCGGTGGGGGTTCGCCGTCGATCCGCAGATTGAGCAGTCCGTTGATCAGCCCGGGGCGGGGATTCTCCTTCGCCTCGTTCATTCGGGTGATGAGGTCGATACCCATCTCGCGATGCTGCTGGGCCACCCGCTCGGCGTCGGGGGAGTGCTCGGGGGTGTAGATCGCGGCGTGCGTCGGCTCGCAGTAGATCGTCCAGTTCTTCAGCGGAATTCCCAGCAGGGCCATCGTCAGAACGGCGGGGACCACGTTGGCCAGGTCGTCGACGAAGTCGATCTCGCCGGTGGCGATCTTCTCGTCGATGCTGGCCCGGGTGATCTCGTGGATGAACGGTTCCCAGCGCTTGACCGCGGCCGGGGACAGGTAGGGATTGAAGACGTTGCGGTAGATGCGGTGCTCCGGGTCGTCCATCTCCAGCATGCCGCCGCGGGTCACCACCCGGCGCGCGGTGGGGATGGAAATGCCCTTGTATCCCTGTCGTTCGCCGTGGATGTCGTGGTCGTTGGAGATGTGCGGGCAGCGGGCCAACTCGAAGACCGCCTCGCTGCCGGCGGCCACCCAGTGCCCGCCGTAGGTGTCCGACCACGCGATCGGGCACTTCTCGTGCATCTCCTCGGTGATCTTCTCGAACTGCACACGATAATCCGACGTGTGCCTGTCGAAGTGATAGCGAGGCTGTCTCCGCTGCTCGTCAGCTTCTGTGTCGTCGACGCTCAAGGCGCTGTCTCCCTTGACTATTCGGGGGTGGGACGTCGTCAGTCCTCTTCGATGAGGATTGCTTGCTCCGGGCAGGACTGCGCGGCTTCGCGAACCAGGTCCTCCTGGTCCGCGGGTACCACCTCGGTGACTGCCGACGAACTGCCGTCAATATCGCTGAGCTGGAACATCTCTGGAGCGATCATGGCGCACAGGGTGTGTCCCTGGCAGCGGTCCTGATCAACCCGAACCTTCACTGTCTTCCCCTTCGGTATTGCGACTCGGTGCCGGATGTCAGACGTGGTAGTCGTACCACTTGAGGTAGCCGCCGGCGTCCACGCGCAGCTGCATGCCGGTGACATAGCGGGCCTCGTCGGAGGCCAGCCACAGCACCGCGTTGCTGATGTCCAGCGGCTCGACGTAGTTGACCTTCATCGCCTGCTGGATTCCGAAAACGGGCTCGGCGTCGGCGCGGGTGGGATGTTCGAGATCGGGGCGGAAGGACTTGTACATCGGCTCGCTCTGCAGCATGTCGGTGTTGCAGTTCGTCGGGTGCACGACGTTGGCGCGGATGCCGCGCACCGCGAGCTCGGTGGCCAGGTCGTGGACGTAGTTCGACAACAGCCGCTTGGCGACCATGTAGGACATGCCGCCCGGGTCGGCGCCGGGGTCCATCTTCTGGTGGGCGTCCATCAGCGCCGCGGTGGATCCGGTCGCGATGATCGACGCGCCCTCCTCGAGGTGTGGCAGTGCCACCTGGATCGCGTTGATCGTGCCGATCAGGTTGGTGTTGATGACGTCGCACCACGCCTGCAGCGGCGGTTGACCCTTCATGCCGGCGATGCCGGCCTGGGCCACGACGATGTCGACCTTGCCGAACTCGGCCAGGCCGAGGTCCAGGGCCTCCTTGAGCTGCGCGGCCTCGCGCACGTCGGCCTGCGCGGTGACGATGCCGCGACCGGTCTTCTTGACCAGGTCGGCGGTCTCCTCCAGGTCCTCCGGGGTGGCCAGCGGGTACCCGATGGTCTCGACGTTCTTGCACAAGTCGATGGCGATGATGTCGGCGCCTTCTTCGGCCAGCCGCAGGGCGTGACTGCGCCCCTGTCCGCGTGCGGCACCGGTGATGAAGGCGACCTTGCCTTGGACTCGTCCCACGGGAGTTCCTTTCAGTTGCTGTTCGGCCGATCGAAGTGGAGGAGGGTGGTCAGGTGTTGCGGCCGCCGTTGACGCCGAGAATCTGGCCGGTGATGTAGCCGGGCCTCACTCGGAGATGAAGAAGGCGCAGGCGGCGGCGATGTCCTCGGGCTTGCCCATCCGGTTGTAGCCGTCGGCGCGCAGCCGATGGGCAACTGCCGCTCCGATTCCCGAACCCCCACCGGTCACCAGAGCGGTCTTCACAGGCAGTCTCCGTCGCGATGCAACTCTGGGCCGTACGGTGCGCGGTCACGCCCGTACCCCATAGCGTCGCTGATCCGATGGATCTCGGTAGTCAAGAATCTCCCTTTCCGGAATGAGAACGCTACTCTCGCTGTGACGTATTTCGCAAGACACTCTGACGCAATGTGTCTAACTGCGGAGATGCTGTGCGCCAGGGGGTGTTGGCCTCGAAGCAGGGGTCGTTTGAGGATGCGCCGATGCGCCTTGAGTTCTCGTCGGCCGAATGTATGATTCGCCGAAGATGAGAACCGAGTTATCCCCAACTCGAGGAGTAATTGAATGCCAGCGCAGGACCGGAAGTCCGATCGGCACATGTTGATCGACGGTCGACTCGTGGGTGCCGACCAGACGTACCCCTCGGTGAACCCCGCCAACGGTGAGGTCGTCGGCTACGCGCCCAACGCCGGCGTCGCCGATGCCGAACGTGCGATCGCGGCCGCCCGCAAGGCTTTCGACACCACGGATTGGTCGACCAACGTCGAGTTGCGCATCCGGTGCATGGATCAGCTGCACAAGGCACTGGTCGAGCACAGCGACGAACTGCGCGCGCTGACCATCGCCGAGGTCGGCGCCACCCAGGCACTGACCGAGGGGCCGCAACTCGACGACCCCATCCGGATCATCGGCTACTACGCCGACCTGCTGAAGACCTATCCGATGACGGAGGAACTCGGCGAGATCGAGAGCCGCGGACAGCGCCACCGCCGCTGGGTCGAGAAGGAAGCCGCCGGCGTCGTCGCGGCGATCATCGCCTACAACTATCCGAATCAGCTGGCGATGGCCAAGCTGGGTCCGGCGCTGGCCGCCGGCTGCACGGTGGTGCTCAAGGCCGCCCCCGACACCCCGTTGACCACGCTGGCGCTCGGCGAGGTGATCGCCAAGTACACCGACATCCCGGACGGCGTGATCAACGTGATCAGCTCCACCGACGCCGCGGTCGGCGTGGCCCTGACGACGAGTCCCGACGTGGACGTCGTGACGTTCACCGGATCGACGGCCACCGGCCGCAAGATCATGGCCGCGGCCAGCGAGACCATCAAGAAGGTGTTCCTGGAACTGGGCGGCAAGTCGGCGATGATCGTCCTCGACGACGCCGACTTCAACACCTGCGCCATGATGGCGGCCTTCATGATCTGCTCGCACGCCGGGCAGGGCTGTGCGATCACCACCCGGCTGCTGGTTCCGCGCACGCACCACGACGAGATCGTCGGGTTGGTGACGAACTTCCTCGGGATGATCAAGTACGGCGATCCGGCCGAGCCCGACACCTACATGGGGCCGCTGATCAGCGAGACCCAGCGCGACAAGGTCGACGGCATCGTCGCGCGGGCGGTCGCGGCCGGTGCCACGCTGGTGGCCGGCGGCAAGAAGGTCGACGGTCCGGGCTTCTTCTACGAGCCCACCCTGCTGAGCAATGTCGACCCGGACAGCGAGATCGCCCAGGAGGAGATCTTCGGACCGGTGCTGGCCGTGATCGCCTACGACGATGACGACGACGCCGTGCGCATCGCCAACAACTCCATCTACGGGCTCTCGGGTGCGGTGTTCGGCGGCCAGGAGCGTGCGCGCGCCATCGCCCGCCGCATCCGCACCGGAACCATCGGCATCAACGGCGGCAACTACTTCGCCCCGGACAGCCCGTTCGGCGGCTTCAAGCAATCCGGAGTCGGCCGCGAGATGGGCGTGGCCGGGCTGGAGGAATTCCTCGAGGGCAAGACCCTGGCCGAGGTGGTCTCGTGACCGGTCCGCTCGCGGGTGTCCGCGTCCTCGAGGTCGCCATGTACGGGTTCGTCCCGTCCTGCGGCGCGGTGCTCGGGGAGTGGGGCGCGGAGGTCATCAAGGTCGAGCATGCGGTCACCGGTGACCCGCAGCGTGGGCTGCGCCAGACCGGTCCGCTGCGGGTGGAGGGTGACCCGAACCCGAACGTCGAGCACGCCAACCGCGGCAAGCGCAGCATCGGCCTCGACATGTCGGTGCCCGAAGGCAAAGAGGTGCTGCTCGAACTCGCCCGTCGCTCGGATGTCTTCCTGACCAGCTTCCTGCCCGGGCACCGCAGGAAGTTCGGGATCGATGTCGAGGACATTCGCGCCGTCAATCCCACGATCATCTACGCGCGCGGCAGTGCGTTCGGCCCGCGCGGTCAGGAGTCGGAGAAGGGCGGCTACGACATGACCGCCTTCTGGTGCCGGGCCGGCACCGCCGCCACCATCACCCCGCCCGGCATCGAGGGGATGATCGGACCGCCCGGACCCGCCTACGGCGACACCATCTCGGGCACCAACCTGGCCGGCGGCATCGCGGCGGCGCTGTTCAAGCGCGAGCGCACCGGTGAGCCGTCGGTGGTCGACGTGTCGCTGTTGGGCAGCGGCCTGTGGGCGATGGGCCACACCATCGCGCTGACGCAGCATCTTCACGAGCGCCTGGTGGCACCCGTGCCCGGCGTGCACGGCTCGCCGATCAATCCGCTGGTGGGGCTGTACGAGACCGCCGACGGTCGCTACATCTCCTTCGTGATGATGCAGCCCACCAAGTTCTGGGCCGACGTCTGCCGGCACATGGACATCGAGGAGTACGTCGACGATCCGCGATTCGGCAGCACCGAGCAGATCGCCGCCCACACCGCCGACGCGGTGGAGATTCTCGGCAAGGCGATGGCCACCCGCACGCTCGACGAATGGTCGGCGCGGTTCGCCACGCTGGCCGGACCGTGGGCACCGGTGCAGGACACGTTGCAGGCAGCCGCCGATGCCCAGGTGCGGGCCAACGAATATCTGGTCCAGGCCGGGGAATTGGAGCTGGTGTCCAATCCGGTGCAGTTCGACGTGGCCGCACCCGCGACCGGGCCCGCCCCGGGATTCGCCGAACAGACCGACGAGATCCTCGAAGAACTCGGCCTGGACTGGGATCGGATCATCGAACTCAAGACCGCCGGCGCGGTCACCTAGGTCGCGCCGGAGATCACATGCCACACCTCACCGTTTCGGGTACGCAGTCGCCCGCTCGCAGCTGTGACCCACGTCGCATCCGCGCCGACGGCGCGGGCGGCGTCACAACGGCGATGGATTTGCTCGGCGCGCGTTATTTGCACAGTGTTTCGGTTGGTTGTCGACACGCGTCAAGAACGCCTGTGGGAAATGCGCCGGGGGCACTGCCCGATTCGACGACTGTGGCGGGCGCCCGTCGGATGCCGCTCGAACTCCCGGGCCACGGGCGCGGAAGTGGCTGGCTGGCAGCGGATCTCAGAGTGCCCCGCATCGTGGCCGATTCCTGCGCACCCGGGACATCACACCGCCGCGACGACGGCATGACGGAGTTGCCGGCAACGAATCGTGCCGGACGACGAGCACGCAGTATCGCAGGTGTTGCGCCCACTGATATTGGAGTTGCTGAAGTTCACGATTCCTTCACCCCGACAGAGTTGATCAGCTATGAAGATGTCGGCTTCGCCGAACCGGCAGCAGTGTCCGCAGTGACGATTCTGGAAGGACCGGTTACCTATGGCAGGTAAGGGACCAGATCGGTGGTCGCCGGGCATCGCTATCTCCAGTGGTGTGTCGGGTCCGATGCAGGCTATTGGTGGGTTGTTCGCGATGTCGGCGGATGCGGTGCGGTTCATTTTCCGTAAGCCGTTTCAGTGGCGGGAGTTTTTGGAGCAGTCCTGGTTTGTGGCGCGGGTGTCGTTGGCGCCGACGTTGTTGGTGGCGATTCCGTTCACGGTGTTGGTGAGTTTCACGCTCAACATCTTGTTGCGTGAGCTCGGGGCGGCGGATCTGTCGGGGGCGGGTGCGGCCTTTGGTGCGGTGACGCAGGTGGGTCCGTTGGTGACGGTGTTGATCGTGGCCGGGGCGGGGGCGACGGCGATGTGTGCCGATTTGGGGTCGCGCACGATTCGTGAGGAGATCGACGCGATGGAGGTGCTGGGGATCAACCCGGTGCAGCGTCTGGTCACGCCGCGGATGTTGGCGTCGGGGTTGGTGGCGTTGTTGCTCAATTCGTTGGTGGTGATCATCGGGATTTTGGGTGGCTATGTGTTCTCGGTGTTCGTTCAGGATGTGAATCCGGGGGCGTTCGCGGCGGGGATCACGTTGTTGACCGGGGTGCCGGAGGTGATCATTTCCTGTGTCAAGGCGGCGTTGTTCGGGTTGATCGCGGGGTTGGTGGCGTGTTATCGGGGGTTGACGATTTCCGGTGGGGGTGCCAAGGCGGTGGGGAATGCGGTCAACGAGACGGTGGTCTATGCGTTCATGGCCCTGTTCGTGGTCAACGTGGTCGTCACCGCCATCGGCATCCGAATGACCAGCCGGTAGCCGCGGATGGGAACCATGGCCACGATGCGCGGCGCGTACCCCCGCCTCGCCAAGCAGATCGACAAGCCGGTCAACTTCTTCTCCCGGATCGGCGACCACACTCTGTTCTATGCCCGGGCGCTGGGCGGCACACCTCATGCGGCGGTGCATTTCCGTAAGGAGATCATTCGGTTGATCGCCGAGATCTCGATGGGTGCGGGGACGTTGGCGATGATCGGTGGCACGGTCGTGGTCGTCGGGTTCTTGACGTTGGCCGCCGGTGGGACGTTGGCGGTGCAGGGCTACAGCTCGTTGGGCAATATCGGGATCGAGGCGCTGACCGGGTTTTTGGCGGCGTTCATCAATGTGCGGATCAGTGCGCCGGTGGTGGCCGGCATCGGGTTGGCGGCCACGTTCGGGGCCGGGGTGACCGCGCAGTTGGGCGCGATGCGGATCAACGAGGAGATCGACGCGCTGGAGTCGATGGGCATCCGGCCGGTGGAGTACCTGGTCTCGACCCGGATCGTGGCCGGGATGGTGGCGATCACGCCGCTGTACTCGATCGCGGTCATCTTGTCGTTTGTGGCGTCGAAGTTCACCACGGTGGTGCTCTTCGGGCAGTCCGGCGGGCTCTATGACCACTACTTCAACACGTTCTTGAATCCGATCGACTTGCTGTGGTCGTTTCTGCAGGCGGTGTTGATGGCGATCACGATCCTGTTGATCCACACCTACTTCGGCTACTTCGCCACCGGCGGCCCCGCAGGGGTGGGCGTCGCGGTCGGCAACGCGGTGCGCACCTCCCTGATCGTGGTGGTCTCGGTGACCCTGCTGATCTCCCTGGCCATCTACGGCTCCAACGGCAACTTCAACCTGTCCGGATAGGGAGAAGACGTGACGCGAAACCTCGGTCCGGGGCCGGCCGACCGATCCGAAACCGAATCGGCGGCAGCGCCCGTCGCGGCGCGCGCGGGGCAGAACTTCGGCTCGCGCAGCTATGCGCGCCCGCTGGCCGGCCTCGCCACCGTCGTGGCCATCCTCGCCATCGTCGCGCTCTCGGTCGGACTGTTCCGCGGCAGCTTCACCAAAACCGTTCCGGTGACCGTGATCTCCGATCGCGCCGGCTTGGTGATGAACCCCGACGCCCGGGTCAAGATGCGCGGTGTCCAGGTCGGCAAGGTCGCCTCGATCGAGTCCCGCCCCGACGGCACCGCGGCCCTGCACCTGGCGATGGACCCCGACCAGTTGCGGCACATCCCCCAGAACGTCCTCGTCGACATCGCCTCGACCACGGTGTTCGGCTCGAAGTTCGTCGAACTCATGCCGCCGCCGGATCCCTCACCCACACGGATGTACCCCGGCCAGGTGGTCAACGCCGGTCACGTCACGGTCGAGATCAACACCGTGTTCCAGCAACTGGTTTCGGTGCTCAACAAGCTCGACCCCGCCAAGCTCAACGAGACACTCGGCGCGATCGCCAAGGCCTTCGACGGCCGCGGCGAGAAGATCGGCCAGACCCTGACCGACTTCGACAGGCTGCTGGCCAAACTCGACCCCAGCCTGCCCAACCTCTCCCACGACATCGAGGTCTTCCCGGCGGTGGCCAACACCTACGCCGACGCCTCCGACGATCTGATCCAAACCGTCAACAACACCTCCAGTATCAGCCGGTCCATCGTCGATCAACAGAAGAACCTCGACGCCCTGCTGGTCAGCGCGACCGGTCTGGCCGATCTGGGCAACCAGGTCGTCGGCGACAACCGCCAGGGCCTCACCGACGCCCTGCACGTACTGCTGCCCACCACGTCCCTGCTGGCGAAGTACCACGAGAACGTCGCCTGCGGACTGGCGGGCATCATCCCGTTCGCCACCTCGCCGCCTCTGCCGGTGCCGGGCGTGCTGGTCTCGGTGAGCTTCCTGCTCGGTATCGAGCGCTACCGCTACCCGCAGGACCTGCCCAAGGTCAACGCCAAGCTCGACCGTCCGATCTGCAAGGAGATGGGATTGCCCAACGTGCCCTATGAGTACGTGCCGCCCATGCTGGTCGCCGACGTCGGCGCCAACCCGTGGCGGTACGGCAACCAGGGCATCCTGTTGAACTCTGACGGGCTCAAGCAGTTCCTGTTCGGTCCGATCGACGGTCCGCCCCGCAACACCCCGCAGATCGGGATGCCCGGATGATGCGCCGGCACAGGACGCTGATCAAGTTCGTCATCTTCGGCGTCATCATGTCGTTTCTGACCGCGTCGTTGTTCTTCATCTTCGGCCAGTACCGCACCGGCGCCACCAACGGTTATTCGGCCGTGTTCGCCGATGCTTCGCGGCTGAAGACCGGAGACACAGTGCGCGTAGCCGGCATCCGGGTCGGCACCGTCGACGACCTCGAGTTGCGGCCCGATAAGTCGGTATTGGTGAAGTTCGACGCCGACCGAGACGTGGTGCTGACCACCGGAACCAAGGCCGCCGTACGGTACTTGAACCTGGTCGGCGACCGCTACCTGGAGTTGGTGGACGGCCCGGGCTCGACGAAGGTGTTGCCGCCCGGGTCCCAGATCCCGCCGGACCGCACAGCCGGGGCTCTCGACCTCGACCTGCTGCTCGGCGGGCTGAAACCCGTTATCCAGGGCCTCAATCCGCAGGACGTCAACGCACTGACCTCGTCGCTGATCCAGGCGTTCCAAGGACAGGGCGGCACATTGTCGTCGCTGTTCGCCAAGACCTCGTCGTTCTCCAACGCACTGGCCGACAACGACCAGACCATCCAGCAGCTGATCGACAACCTCAACACCGTCGTGGCGGTGCTTGCCAAGGACGGCGGTCAGTTCGACGCGTCGATCGACAAACTCGAGCAGTTGATCTCCGGGCTCTCCGGCGACCGCGACCCGGTCGGCACCGCGATCAACTCGCTGGACAACGGCACGGCCTCGCTGGCCGGCCTGCTGGGCGAGGCCCGCCAGCCACTTGCCAACGCCGTCGAGCAGTTGAATCGCCTTGCGCCGCTGCTCTACAACGGCAAGGACGGCCTGGAAGCCGGCATCAAGCGGATGCCCGGCAACTACCGCAAGCTCGTGCGCCTCGGGGCCTACGGCAGCTTCATCCAGTACTACATCTGTGGGTTGTCCTTCCGGGCGAGCGACCTGCAGGGCAGGACAGTGGTCTTCCCGTGGATCAAGCAAGAGACCGGAAGGTGCGCCGAGCCTGATGCTTAAGTACCGCGGATCCAATCTGGTCAGGGCCGGCTTCATGGGCGTGGCCCTGATCATCATGGTGATTCTCATCGGCCTGCAGCCCGAGAAGCTGCTGTCGATGGCGACCAACGTCAAATACCAGGCGCTGTTCAGTGAGGCCGGCGGCATCATGCCCGGCAACGACGTGACGGTGTCCGGCATGAAAGTCGGTACGGTGCAGACCGTTGCATTGCAGGACGGCGACGCGCTGGTCACCTTCCTGGTCAAGGGAGCGGTACCGCTCGGCGGCGACACCACCGCGCACATCCGCACCGGAACCCTGCTGGGCGAACGGGTGCTGACCCTGGAGTCGGCCGGCACCACCACGATGAAGCCGCAGACCGTCATCCCGATCACCCGGACGTCCTCGCCGTACTCGCTGACCGACGCCGTCAGCGACCTGACCACCAACACGGCCGGCACTGACACCGGATCGCTGAACCAGTCGCTGGACACGCTGTCGGACACACTGGATCAGATTGCGCCGCAACTGGGTCCGACCTTCGACGGGGTGAGCCGGCTGTCCCGGTCGCTGAACGCACGCAACGACTCGCTGGCCTCGCTGCTGAAGAACGCCGCCGATGTCAGCAAGATCCTCGGCAAGCGCAGCGACAAGCTGAACACGTTGCTGCTCAACGGAAACGACCTGCTGGGTGTGCTCAATGATCGGCGGCTGGCCATCTCCAACCTGCTGGCCAACACCTCGGTGGTGGCCCAGCAGCTCACCGGCCTGGTCAAGGACAACGAGGCGAAGCTGGCTCCGACTCTGCAGCGGCTGAACTCGGTGCTGGCGATGCTGGAGAACCAGCGCGACAACCTTTCCAAGGCGTTGCCCGGCCTGGCGAAGTTCGAGCTGACGCAGGGCGAGACCGTGTCCAGCGGCTTCTACTACAACGCCTACGTGCCCAATGTCCAGCCGGCACAGCTGCTGCAGCCGTTCTTCGACTACGCATTCGGCTTCCGCCGCGGTATCAACGCCGGCCAGCCGCCCGACAATGCCGGCCCGCGGGCCGAGCTTCCGTTCCCGTACAACGGCATTCCGCAGCCCAACGAACGGTGGGGACAGCCATGAAGCGCAAGGGACTCGCCATAGCGATGGCGGCCGTGCTGGCCGTGTTGCTGCTCGTGGGTGCGGCCTTCCTGGTCCGCAACGTGTTCTTCGCGCCCACCAAGATCACCGCCTACTTCCCGAGCGCCACCGGCATCTACCCCGGCGATGAAGTCCGGGTCTCCGGGGTGAAGGTCGGCAAGATCAGCTCGATCGATCCGGACGGCACCCAGGCCAAGATCACCATGAGCATCGACCGCGACGTGCCGATCCCGGCTGACGCCAAGGCCGTGATCGTCGCCCAGAACCTGGTCGCGGCGCGCTACGTCCAGCTCACCCCGGCCTACCGACACAACAGCGGACCCAAGATGGCCAGCGGGGCGGTGATCCCGTTGGATCGCACCGCAATTCCCGTCGAGTGGGACGAGGTCAAGAACCAGGTGATGCGCCTGGCCACCGACCTCGGTCCGAAAGGCAACGTGTCGACCACGTCGGTGAGCAAGTTCATCGACAGCGCCGCCAATGCTCTGGACGGCAACGGAGACAAGCTTCGGCAGACCATCGCACAGCTGTCCGGGGTGAGCCGGGTGCTCGCCGAGGGCAGCGGCAACATCGTCGACGTCATCAAGAACCTGCAGACCGTGGTGACGACGTTGCGGGACAGCAACACTCAGATCGTCCAGTTCCAGGACCGGTTGGCGACGCTGACCAGCGTGATCAACGACAGCAGTTCGGACCTCGACGGCGCGATCGCCAACCTGTCGGTCGCCATCGGCGAGGTGAAGCGCTTCATCGCCGAGACCCGTGACCCGACATCGGAGCAGATCCAGCGACTGGGCAACGTCACCCAGATCCTGGTGGACAACAAAACCGCCGTGGAGAACGTGCTGCACATCTCGCCGACGGCGTTCGCCAACGGCTACAACATCTACAACCCGGACACCGGCGACTTCGGCGGCGGCTTCACACTGCCGAACTTCTCCAGCCCGGTCGGGTTCGTCTGCGGCTCGATCGGCGCGCTGGAGAACACCACCGCACCGGAGACGGCCAAGCTGTGCGCCCAGTACCTCGGTCCGGCGCTGCGGCTGCTGAACTTCAATTACATCCCGATCCCGACCAACCCGTACCTGATGAAGTCGGCGGACCCGAATAACATCGTCTACGCCGACCCGTCACTGGCACCCGGTGGCCCCGGCCCGCAGCGCGGTCCCGAGGACCCGCCCGCCGTCTCGGCGTACACCGGGCTGAACAACGACGTCGGCGCACCGGACAACTACGGTCAGCCGCCGGCCATCGCGCCCGGACCGGGGGCCCCCGCTGTTCCGCACGCACCGACCAATCCATCACCCGCGCTGTTGCCCGGGCAGACGGTGCCGACGGTGTCGAACCTGCCGGGCATGCTGATGCCGGGAGGAACCGGGCCGGTTCCGGATCCGGCGTACGTACCGTCGCCACCCGCTGCCGACGGCGCACCGGCCGCGGCCCCCACACCACCGGGGCCGCCGCTGCCCGCGGAAGGGACACCGTGATGCGTAGGACGTCCATTCGCCGGCTGCTCGTCGTGGGCTGCGGTGTCATGGTGACATCGGGTTGCGCCTTCCAGGGCCTCAATTCGCTGCCGCTTCCAGGTGCGGTCGGCCGTGGTCCGGGTGCGAACATCTACCACGTCGAAGTCGACAACGTCGGTACGCTGGAATCGAATTCGCCGGTTCTGATGAACGACGTCGTGGTCGGCAGCGTCGGCAAGATGACCCTCAAAGGCTGGCATGCCGACGTGGAGATCTCGGTCAAGCCGGATATCGAAATCCCCGCCAACGCGGTGGCCACCGTCGGACAGACCAGCCTGCTCGGTTCGATGCACGTGGCGCTCAACGCGCCGCTGGGCGAGCAGCCGAGCGGGCGGCTGGTTCCCGGCGGCACCATCCCGCTGAGCCAGAGCTCCAAGTACCCGTCGACCGAGCAGACGCTGTCCGCGGTGGCCGCCGTGGTCAACGGCGGCGGTCTGGGTCAGATCAGCGACATCATCCACAACTTCAGCACCGCACTGTCCGGGCGGGAGGGCGATGTGCGTGATCTGCTGACCCGCCTCGACGATTTCGTCGGCGTGCTCGACGAGCAACGCGACAGCATCGTCGCCTCCATCCAGTCGCTCAACCGGCTGTCGGGAACCTTCGCCGGCCAGACCGACGCGCTCGACCGGCTGCTGACCGAACTGCCCCCGGCGCTGGACGTCCTGATCAAGGAACGGCCCACACTGACCACGGCGCTGGTGAAACTCGGTACCTTCAGCGACACCGCGGCGGGTCTGGTCAACGACACACAGGCCGACCTGGTGCAGAACCTGAAGAACCTGGAACCGGCGCTGAAGGGACTCGCCGACATCGGTCCCGACCTCGCCAAGGCGATGTCGTACATCACCACCTTCCCGTACAGCCAGGGCCTGATCGACCGTGGCGTACGCGGCGACTACATGAACCTGTACGCGGTGCTCGATTTCACGATCCCGCGCCTCAAGCGCGGGCTGTTCCTCGGTACCCGGTGGGGCGAAGAACACGCGAAACTCGTTCCTGCGCCTGGTGATCCGTGGTATTTGAACTACACGTACGAGCCGTTGGCGGCCGGGGTGGCCCCGCCTCCGCAGGGTGACGACGCGGCGCCGGTGAATCCCGCGGCCGGGCCGATGCCGGCGGTGGACGGCCCCGTCCTGCCAGTTGTACCGCAGCCGCTCGGCGGCTTGTTCACGGTGCCCAGCCAGGCGGCGGTCGACCAGATCTTCGCCGGTCCCTATCCGGCGCCGGGTGAGCAACCCCCGCCGGCTCCGGCACCGGCACCGGCGGCTCCGCCACCCGACGCTCCCAGCCCGGCCGGAGGAAACTGATGCTCACGCGTTTCGTCCGAAATCAGCTGATCATCTTCACGATCGCGTCGATCGTGGGCATCGCCGTGATGGTCTTCACCTACATGCAGGTGCCGACACTGCTCGGGCTGGGCAAGATCAACGTCAAGCTGGAACTGCCCGCCAGTGGCGGGCTCTACCGGTTCGCCAACGTCACCTACCGCGGGGTTCAGATCGGCAAGGTGACCTCGATCGACCTGACCGACGACGGCGCGCTCGCCACGATGTCGCTGAACACCTCGCCCAAGATTCCGTCCGATCTGGAAGCGAACGTTCGCAGCATCTCCGCGGTGGGCGAACAGTTCGTCGATCTGGTGCCGCGCACCAAGTCCGGGCCGTACCTCTCGGACGGGTCGGTGATCCCGATGAAGGCAGCCTCGATTCCGCAACCCGTCGGTCCGATGCTCGATCAGGTGAGCAAGCTGCTCGACACCATCCCGCAGAACAAGATCGCCCAACTGCTCGACGAGTCCTTCAAAGCCTTCAACGGTGCCGGATTCGACATCCAGTCGTTCCTCGACTCATCCTCGAAGCTCGCCGGTGACCTCAACGGGGTCTCCGACCAGACCCGGGCCCTGGTCGACGACAGCGGACCGCTGTTGGACGGCCAGGCGCAGACCAGCGACTCGATCAAGATCTGGGCGCACAGCTTCGCCGGCATCACTGACTCGCTGCACAACAAGGATCCGCAGATCCGCAACATCCTGCAGACGGGACCCGGTGCCGTCAGCGAGGTTTCGGCGCTGTTGAACCAGGTGAAGCCGACCCTGCCGGTGCTGCTGGCCAACCTGAACACCGTGGGGCAGGTGCTGCTCACCTACAACCCGGGCATCGAGCAGCTGCTGGTGATCCTGCCGGCCTACATCGCCGCGCAGCAGTCGTTCGGTCTGCCCAAGAACAACCCCACCGGCCTGCCGTTGGGCGAGTTCGCCACCATGTTCGGCGACCCGCCGCCGTGCACGGTCGGGTTCTTGCCGCCCTCGCAGTGGCGCTCTCCGGCGGACATGTCCGACATCGATACCCCCGATGGGCTGTACTGCAAACTCCCTCAGGACTCCCCGATCTCGGTGCGCGGAGCGCGCAACTACCCCTGCATGGACAAGCCGGGCAAACGGGCACCCACGGTCGAGATCTGCCAGAGCGACAAGCCGTACGAGCCGCTGGCGATGCGACAGCACGTCACCGGTCCGTACCCGCTGGATCCGAACCTGATCTCCCAGGGCATCCCCCCGGATGACCGGACCACGTTCAACGACAACATCTACGGACCACTGGACGGCACGCCGAGGCCACCCGGGCCCGCGGATGCGGCGCCGGTCGCCCCCGCTGCCGGTCAGTTGCCGCCGGCGCCGGAAGCCGTTGCGCCACCGGTTGATACGACGGGTCCGCTACCCGGTCCCGCGCCGGCCGCGGCGCCGGTTCCCGACGGCGGCGCGGCACCGGTCGCGCCGAGCGCGTACGGCAGCAGCGCCACGGGCAAGCCGCCGGTCGCGGTCGCCTACTACGACCCGCAGAACGGCCGGTACCTCACTCCCGACGGTCAATACGAGCAGCAGGCGAGTCTGGTGGCCGGCGGCGCGGCCAAGACATGGAAGGACCTGCTGCCCACGTAGGCGGCAGCTCCGGACGGATTGGAGACGACGTGATGCGCGCAGTCGGTGTGCTCCTCGGCGCGAGTGCTGTAAGCCTTTTCGCCGCAACGGGTATCGCTGTGCCCGTCCACGCGGACGACACCACCGGACTCCAGCTCAACGGCAAGTACCTCGTCACGTCCAACGGCGAGTGGTCCAAGACCGACGAGGTCTTCCACGACGAGCCGGTGGTTCGGCAGGTCTGGACGACCACGTCCTCGTGCGAGAGTCCGACATCCTGCACCGGTCACCTGACGAGCAGCCTGGGCTGGGAAGCCGACATGGTCTACACCGAAGACCGGTGGGTGGTTCGCCGGACCATCCCCGACTGGGAGCCGTGCTACGACGGCTCCGCCGCGCCCGGCAACCAGGAGTTCCGATTCTGGCCGGTGGATTCCAACGGACAGCGCTATCCGTCCGACGGATCGACCTTCGGTGGATACGACGAGACCAAGGGCCTCACCGGCGCGTGCGGCCGGAACCTCCCACTGGTGATCAAGATGCCGGTCCGGATGCAACGCATCGTCGAATAGCCCACGCCGTCAGGCGAACTCGATGTCGGACATCTTGATCTGGCCGCCGTCGCGCTGCATCGTGACGACCACCCGCCAGACACGGGGCTGCTGATCCTCCTTGGGCGCGTTGGGACCCTCGCGATGCGAGGTGGCGGCGACCAGGACGGTGGCCGTCTCGTCGTCCATCCCCTCCACCGCCGTGTCGTTGACGGTCACCTTGGTGACCATCTTCGAATCCTGCAGCGCCTTGATCAGATCCTCAGAGCTGTCCTGGAAGTTGTTCTTGAACTTGCCGATCGAATCGTCGATGACGCGCTGCACGCTCTCCTTGGCCTGGGTGTAGTCCATCGACATCAGGTTGACCACACCCTGGCGGGCGGCAGCGGCGTATTCGGCGGTGCGGTGGCGTTCGTCGGCGGCCTTGCGGTGCTCGACGAGCATCCAGCCGGTCACGCTCAACAGCCCCGCGATCACCAGGACCACCAGGGCCGCCGCCACCGCCTTCAGGCCGGGAAGGCGCAGCCGTCGCTTCGCGGCAGGCGCGACCTCGTCGACCTGATCGACGGTGGGCTCGGCAACCTCGTCGACGTCGCCGTCAGCAGCCTCGGTGGTCACGTCGGCCTCGTCGGCACTCGTGGCTTCCAGCTTGCGGCGCAACTCGTTTGCGCGGGCGCGGGCGGCCTCCGCGCGCGCCTCGGCCTCGGCGGCCGCGGCCTCTGCGGCGTCGGCGTCGGGAACGTCGGGCTCGGGTTTGCCGGACGGCATCAGACCTCCTCGTCTAGCACTGCCGCCCAGCATTCCACAGGGGCCATTTTTTCTTCTCGGAGGGGGAGAATTCGCTTACCGAGTATGGGAAAGTAATCGGGTGCGTAAGACCGTGGCAGCTCTTGCTGTGCTCCTGGCCGCCGGTCTGCTGATGCCGGTGTCGGCCTCCGCGGATCCCGCCGCCCCGGCCCCGGCCCCGCCCATCAACGCCAACGAATGCAATGACGCCTTCTGCACCCCGGGCATCACCGCGGGAGTCGAACTCGGCGCGCCGTGCAACGACACCGGTTACTACGTGTTCGGCGTGGACACCCGCAACAACTGGGGCAGGCTGCTGTTCTGCGGCTCGCCGCGGCGCTACGACCCGCGCTACTTCCGCTCGCCGCCGATGGTGGGCGTCAAGGAGTTCAACAGCAACTGCAGCGGCTATGAGACGTATGTCGCGCAGGCGCCCGACGGCTTGTTCCTCACCTGCGCGCCCCAGAACGGCGAGTCGATCTGGGTCCGGGGCGACGCTTAGCGCGCCGCGCCGCCCTACCCGGTGAACCTGACGTGGATGTCGGTCAGTCCACGCAGGATGTAGGTCGGCTCGTAGTTGTAGTGTCGCGCGCCGGCCGGGCCGTGGAACTGTTCGTCGACCGTGATCTCGCCCATCCGGTCCAGCATGCGCTCGAGTGACACCCTGCCCTCGACCCGGGCCAGGGGTGCCCCCGGGCAGGAGTGCGCCCCGCGGCCGAACGCGATGTGCTCGCGGACGTTTGCGCGACGGAGCTGGAAGTCGTGCGGATCGCTGAACCGGCGCGGATCGCGGTTGACCGCCCCGGGCAGCACCATGACGACCGTGCCCGCCTTGACGTCCATGTCGCCGACCTTCGTCGTCCTGCGGGCCAGCCGCGAGTCGCTCTTCACCGGGCTCTCCAGGCGTAGCGACTCCTCGATGAACGTGGGAATCAGGCTGCGGTCGGAGCGCAGCGTCTGCTGGACGTCGGGCCGCTCGGCGAGAACCTTGATCGCGGCCGAGAGCAGCTTGGCGGTGGTCTCCTGGCCGGCGGCGAACAGGAAGGTGGCGGTGCGCACCACGTCGATGATCTCCGGTGTGGAGCCGTCCGGGTACTTCGCGCTGGCCAAGTCGGTCAGCACGTCGTCGCGCGGCCGGGCGCGGCGGTCCTCGAGGTAGCTGCTGAACTTCTCGTCGAGAAACTCCAGGGGGTTGGTTCCCACGGACTCGTGGTCGAGCGAACCGACCCGAGCCCCGGGCCGCTCGGCGCCGAGCACCACGCGGAACTCCTGATGGTCCTCTTCGGGAACGCCGAGCAGATCGGCGATCACCAAGAGCGAGAACGGTTTTGCGTACTCGGCGAGGAACTCGCTGTGTCCTTCGCCGAGGAACTCGTCGAGCTGGCGGTCGGCCAGCCGCCACATGAAGTCCTCGTTCTCCTTGAGCCGTTTGGGCGTCAGCAGCCGGCTCAGCAGGGAGCGAGCCTTGGTGTGATCCGGCGGGTCCATGGTGACCATGTGCTCGTACATCGGAAACTGTGTCCGGTGCGCGTCGATCTGGGCGTTGAGGTCGTCACCCTCGGGGATGAACGGCAGGGGAGGGAAGGGGCCGCCGAGCGCGACGATCGACGAGAAGTCCTCGATGTTCTTGTAGACACCGAGGGCTTCGTCGTAGCCGGTGACGGCGACGAACCCGTGCGGCTGCAGGCGGAGTACCGGGCTCTGGTCCCGCAGATAGTCGTAGTACGGGTAGGGGTCGGCGACCAGGGACTGGTCGGTGAGGAAGTCGACGCCTGCGTAGTCGGTCATGGCTGAAATCCTCCTGGGGTGGCCAAAATGCTGAGCACTTGCTTAGCATGCCGTAAAGTGCGGGGTCAAGGTTGGACGTTAACCGCCCACGTACGATCGGCGTGTTCGATCGAGAGACGGAGTCGGCGATGGCATCGGCGCGGCGGATCGGGGCGCCTGACGCGAAGAACCGCATGGCCTTGGTCGATGCCGCCGAACAGCTGATGATCGAGGAAGGCTACGCGGCGGTGACCTCCCGCCGGGTGGCCGAGAAGGCCGGGCTCAAGCCACAACTGGTGCACTATTACTTCCGCACCATGGACGACCTGTTCCTGGCGGTGTTCCGTCGCTATGCCGACCAGGGCATCGAAGCCCACCGGCACGCGCTCGAATCACCCCAGCCGCTGTGGGCGCTGTGGCGGTTCGGCATCAACCCCGCGGCCAGCCGGCTGACCATGGAGATGGCCGCGCTGGCCAACCACCGCAAGGAGTTGCGCGCGGAGATATCCCGCTACGCCGAGGTGTTCCGCGAACAGCAGCGCGAGGTCTTCGTCACCGCACTGGAGCGACACGGGGTCCTGCCCGACGACGTGCCGCCGATCGTCTGGTCGATCCTGCTCACCGGGGTCTCCACGGTCGTGATGATGGGCGAGGCCCTCGGCGTCACCGCCGGGCACGCCGAAACGCTGGAGGTCGTCGAGCGTTACCTGACGATCATGGAGGGCGAGCCGGCCCCGGTCGACTCAGTTCACCAGTGGCGCAGCGAGCACAGCGCACCCTTGGCGCCGGAGTTCTGCGAGACCACCACGCCGTCGACGGCCAGCACGCAGTGAAAGTTCGGCGGGAACTTCGACATCCCGCTGGTCACCATCACCATCGCCCACTGGTCGGGGTCGGCCAACTGCACGTTGAGCGTCCACTGCTGGCTGGGGCCCAGGTCGGCCTCGACGTTCGGGCTGAACAGGTACGGGTCATGGCTGTAGTCGGCCCATGACGGCGGGTCGGTGTCGCGGTAGTAGATCTCGGCGCCCCGGAACGGCTGCTCGCTGAAGACGCTGTAGGTGACGTTGTGCATCACCGGATCTTCGGCATTGGCGGGAACAGCGGCGACGGTCCGCGCCGGCCGCGGCGAGCGCGACCGCGGAACCGAACCGGACGAACCTCATGGCACAGCCTGGCACGCCGCCTCCTTCGCGAAGCTTTACCGGATTGTAGGGCCTGGATACGCTCGCCCACCTGCGAACCCGTGATCTTGGTCCATTCACTTCGCCTTGTTCATGACCGTGTCCGCAGCCGCCCAATGCTCGTCGGAAACCCATAGGTCGGCGAACGCGGCGATGGCCTGCTCGGGTGTCGCTCCGGCGAGGAGGAGTTTGATCGAGGCCGCCGGCCGATTGGCCAAAGACTGTGCGAGCGAACGCCATTCGTGGTCGAACTCCGCGCGGGGAACCACCCGGTTGATCAAGCCGATCCGGTGCGCCTCGGCCGCGGACAGCACGGTGCCCGAACCGGCGAGCAGCAGGGCCTCACTGCGGCCGACCAACGCGGCCAGCCGCTCGGCGCCGCCCCAGGCGGGCATGATCCCCAGGGAGACCTGGTTGAAGCCGATCTTCACGTCGTCGGCAGCCACCCGGATGTCGGCCGCCACCGCCACCTCGGCACCGCCACCGAGGGCATGGCCGTTGAGCGCGGCGATGACGGGGGCGGGGAATGCGGCGATGCGGTCGCAGATCGTGCGCATCCGCCGGGCCATGCCGGCCGCCTCTTCGAGCGTGCGCAGCGCGGCCAGTTCCTTGAGGTCGCCGCCGGAGACGAAGGCCCGGTCACCGCCGCCGCGGATCACCAGCGCCGCAGCGCCCGTCGCGGCGTCGAGGGCCTCCTCGAGCTCGCCCATGGTGGACAGCGCGATGGCATTGCGCGCGTGCGGGCGGTCGATCGTCAGGACCACCAGCCTGTCGCTCCATTCGACGTCGACCATAGGTTCTCCGATTCCGGTATTGGCATTCTCGGCTTGCGAGAATAGCATCGCCAGCGAACCCGAGATGCAGGCAGGTTGGCGATGAGCCGCTTGCGCGAAGAGAAGCGGTAGATGCGAAACATCCCAGTTGAGCTGAGGAAACACTACGAGGAACAGGGGTGGTGGACCCAGGAAACGCTGGGCGAGCTCCTCGCTCGGGGACTGGCGGCCAGCCCCGACACCGGGTTCTGGGTGCATTCCGATGTGCGTCCGTTCAGCGGCACGTTCCGCGACGTCGAACTGATGGCTCGCCGGCTGGCGGCGGGGCTGCGGGCGCGCGGCGTGGGACCGGGCGACGTGATCGCCTTCCAGCTGCCCAACTGGGTCGAGGCGGCGGTGACGTTCTGGGCGTCGGCGTTCCTGGGCGCGGTGGTGGTGCCGATCGTCCACTTCTACGGCCGCAAGGAACTGGCCTACATCATCGACACCGCCAAACCGAAGGTCTTCGTCAGCACCGCGCACTTCCGGCACATGGAGTTCCACCCCGACCTGTGCGCCGACATCCCGATCGTCGGACTGGTGGGCCGGGATTTCGAGGACCTGCTCGCCGACGAGCCGATGGCCGGCGAACTGCACACCGACCCCGGCTCGCCCACCCTGATCGCGTTCACCTCCGGTACCACGCGCGATCCGAAGGGCGTGGTGCACAGCCATCAGACGTTGAGCTTCGAGACCCGCCAGCTGCTGGCGAACTACGCGGCCGATCGCGGACGCCAGATCACCGCCGCCCCGGTCGGCCACTTCATCGGCATGGTGGGCGCGTTCCTGATCCCGGTCATCGAAGGTGCGCCGGTGGACCTGTGCGACGTGTTCGACCCGGGGCGGGTGCTCGAGCTGATGGAGAGCGAGGGTATGTCGATGGGCGGTGGGCCGCCGTTCTTCGTCACCAGCCTGCTCGACCACCCCGACTTCACCGACGCCCACCTGAGCCGGATCAAGACCGTCGGCCTCGGCGGATCGACTGTCCCGGTGGCGGTCACCCGGCGGCTCGCCGACCTCGGCATCCACGTGTTCCGGTCCTACGGCAGCACGGAGCATCCCTCCATCACCGGCTCGGAGCAGGATGCTCCGGAGGACAAGCGGCTGCTCACCGACGGCAATGTCCGTCCCGGCGTGGAGATCAAGCTGACCGAGGAGGGCGAAATCCTTTCCCGCGGGCCGGATCTGTGTCTGGGTTACACCGACGACGAGCTGACCGCCGACGCGTTCGACGCCGACGGCTGGTATCACACCGGTGACATCGGAATCCTCGACGAAGACGGCTATCTGACCATCACCGACCGCAAGGCGGACTTCATCATTCGCGGCGGCGAGAACATCAGCGCGCTGGAGGTCGAGGAGCTGCTGCTGACCATGCCCGCGGTGGCCGACGCGGTGGTGGTGGCCGCCCCCGAGCCGCGGCTGGGCGAGCATGCCGCTGCAGTGCTCCGGATCAGGGAAGGCCACGACATGCCGACGCTGGAGGAGGTGCGCGCCCACTTCGAGCGCTCCGGCGCGGCGCGGCAGAAGTGGCCGGAGGAGTTGCACCGGGTCGAGGACTACCCGCGTACCGCCAGTGGAAAAGTGCAGAAATACCTGGTGCGCAAGAGCATTCGCGAGGGCAGCCTGCGTTGACATCGCATTGAGAGTGAAGTTCGGACGGGATTTTCGCTCTCGGTGCGATGTCAACCCGGAATATCGACCGGCTTGCCGGTCGCGGCCAGATATCCGGCGCGGTAGCCGAACACCATTGCGGGACCGATGGTTCCGCCGGCGCCGCCGTAGGCGCGGCCGGTCACACCAGCCATCGCGTTGCCCGCGGCGTAGAGCCCGGGAATCGGCTCACCGCTGACGTGCAGCACCCGGCCGTCGGAGTCGGTGCGCGGGCCCCCCTTGGTGCCCATCGACCCGATCGAGATCGGCACCGCATAGAACGGCGCGGTGTCAATGGGGCCCAACGTCTTTCCCGCTGTCGTCGTGGCCAAGGCGTCACCCCAGTAGCCGTCGTACGCACTGGAGCCGCGGCCGAAGTCCGGATCGACCTCGTGGGCGACGTTGTCGTTCCACCGGTCCAGGGCCTGCGCCAGCCCGTCGGGGTCGATGCCGGTCTTCGCGCCGAGTTCGGCAAGGTCGGCCGACTGGTTGAACCAGCCGGGAGCCGGCCCGTCGGGTTCGACGCCGAGAAAGCCGTAGTGCTTCAGGTGCAGCGAGTCGAACACCATCCAGGCCGGATCGTTGACGTAACCGCCGCGCGGGTCCAGGTAGTGGAAGGCGCCGGCCATCGAGTTGTAGTCGCAGGCCTCGTTGACGAAGCGCTTGCCGGCCCGGTTGACGATGATGCTGCGCGGTCGGGTGCGCTCCAGGCGCACACTGCGGCTGCGCGGCTTGCCGCCGATGGTGTCACCGGGGATGCGGACGATCGGCACCCACCAGGCCTCACCCATGTTGGCCAGATCCGCGCCCTGCGCCATCGCCATGCGCAGGCCGTCGCCGGTGTTGTTCGGCGGTGAGACCGCGCCGCGCATCGGACCCCGCAGGAACGCACCCACCAGGTGATCGTCCCACTCGAAGCCGCCGGTTCCCAGAATCACTCCCTTGTGCGCCCGCACCGCGATGGGCTTGCCGCCCAGCTCGATTCGCACACCGATGACCGAACCCGCGTCGGAGATCAGCTCGACCGCCCTGGCCTCGGTCACCGGGACCACCCCCAGGTCGAGCAGACCCTTGAGCAGGCCCGCGATCAGAGCGCCGCCGGCCACCACGATCTCCCCGCCACGGTCGTCGACGTCGGCGTTGAGCCGGGCCCGGGTCTCGGCGTCGAACCCGACGTTGCTCCAGTCGGCGGGGAACGTCGTGATCTTCTCGGCCCACTCGCCCACGCGGGACACCTCATACGGCAGCGGGCTCAGCGACCGGCCGCCGACGGACTTGCCGCCGGGCAGCTCCGGCTTGTAATCCAGGTAGCCCGGCGCGATTTCGAATCGGGCCTCGCTGTTGGCCTCGACGAAGTCGATCATCGCCTCCCCGGTGCGCACGAATGTGCCCACCAACTCCTCGTCCATCGCGCCGAGCGCCTGTGCCCGGAGATAGACCATCGCGTCCTCGACGGGCAGGTCGACGTCCGGTGAGCGATGGTGCGCCGGCGTCCAGACGATGCCGCCGGAGACCGCGGTGGTGCCGCCGACCGTCGGCGCCTTCTCGTAGATCGCGACCGAGGCACGGTTGGCTGCGGCGGCCAGCGCCGCCGTCAGACCGGCCGCACCGGTGCCGAGCACGACGACGTCGACCTCGTGGTCCCACGTAGGTGGGACGTTGGGACGCGGGTCCCAGCTGGGCGGATCCGCGTGCGCCATGGCCGGCTCCTTCATCAGTGCACTTGCCGCACAATGACTTTCAGAATTTGCATATAGCGAACGAAATCGTTCGTTCTTTACACGCTAACGACGGCGTTCTCGGAGTGTCAAGCGTTTCCGCAGTTCAGCGAGGTGCTTAACTGAGAATCTTCGAAAGGCGTTCGGCCGCATCGACAACCGCATCCTTGCCGCGCAGCACGACGTCCTCCCGATGCGAGATCAGGTTGATGCAGGTGTGCGGCGAGGTGGGCGGCCGCTGCACCGGGACCGCCAGGCCGTAGGTGCTCGGCTCGATCTCGCCGTGGGTGATGATCCAGCCCTGCTCGCGGGCCCTGGTCACCAGCTCCCGCTCGCCGGGCTGTGCCGGCATGCTGGCCAGCAGGGCGATCCCGGCCGCACCGCGGTCCAGGGGGTAGCGGCTGCCTTCGTGGAAGGACAACTGGTAGGAGACGTGGGTCGGCACGATCACCGCGATGGCGACCTGCTGATCACCTTCGGCCACCAGCAGGGAGACCGTGGTGCCGAGTTCGTCGGCGAGCTCGCGCAGGATCGGCAGGCTCAGCTCGCGGACGTTGTTGTCGAACGACGCGCCGAGCGCAGCCAGTCCCGCCGCCGAGCGGAACCGGCCGTCGTCGCCCTTGACGACCAGCCGGTAGGTGGCCAGCGTGCTCAGCAGCCGGTAGGCGATGGTGCGGTGCACGCCGATGCTGTCGGCGACCTGCTGAATGGTCAGCCCGCCGCGGGAGGCCGCGACCAGCTGTAAGGCGCACAGCCCGCGGGCCAGGGTCTGGGATCCCGGCGCGGCACTGATCGGCCTGTCGACCTTCACCTGCGTCATGTCTTCTCCATGCCGGGCGTGTGCGACCTCGGGCGAACACCCCCGGAGCGCCTTGACAGACGTCCCCCCGAGAGTGATGCTTTCAATCTATAGCACACCATAGTTCAATAATTACACACACCGCTTACAAAAAGCGAGAATCCCATTATCGCTGAGGATAGGGGCCCCGCGTGCCGGAGTTCGAGAGCGTCTGGAGTGATCTGCAGGGCGTCGCGTTCTCGCAGGGTTACCTGGACGCCGCCGGAGTCCGCACTCGCTACCTGCACGCCGGCGACCACGCCAAGCCGGTGCTGGTGCTGCTGCACGGATCCGGCGGCCACGCCGAGGCCTACGTGCGCAACCTCGAGGCGCACGCCGAGCACTTCTCCACCTGGTCCATCGACATGGTGGGCCACGGATACACCGACAAGCCGGGGCACCCGCTCGAGATCCGGCACTACGTCGACCATCTGACGGCCGTCCTCGACACCATCGGCGCGCAGCGCGCCCACCTGTCCGGTGAGTCGCTGGGCGGCTGGGTGGTCTCCCGATTCGCCGTCGACCACCCCGACCGGCTCGACCGCCTGGTGCTCAACACCGCAGGCGGCTCGCAGGCCGACCCCGAGGTGATGAAGCGAAT
The DNA here is from genome assembly GCA_963716465.1 of uncultured Actinomycetota bacterium. GTDB lineage: Bacteria > Actinomycetota > Actinomycetes > Mycobacteriales > Mycobacteriaceae > Mycobacterium. The sequence continues at coordinate 99,591 of CAVQTS010000015.1, read as the reverse complement.
CATCACGCTGTCGATGGCCGCGGCCGAGAACCCGAGCTGGGAGACGGTGCAGGCACGGATCAAGTGGCTGATGGCCGACAAGTCCAAGGGTTACGACGACATCGTCGCCAGCCGGCAGCGGATCTACCGGCAGCCCGGGTTCGTCGGCGCGATGCGCGACATCATGGCCCTGCAGGATCCGGAGATTCGGCAGCGCAACCTGATCCGGCCCGACGACTACGGCGCGATCACAGCTCCCACGCTGGTGGTGTGGACCAGTGACGACCCCACCGCCGACGTCGGCGAGGGCAGGCGCATCTCGGAGATGATCCCCGGTGCGCGGTTCGAGGTCATGGAGGGGTGCGGCCACTGGCCGCAGTACGAAGACCCCAAGTCCTTCAACCGTCTGCACATCGACTTCCTGCTGGGCCGGTGAGCATGGCCGGGTCCGCGAACGGCAACGGCGCGGCGACCGACGTCGACGTCGTGGTGGTCGGCGCCGGTCCGGTCGGCTTGACTCTGGCCAATGTGCTTGGGCTGCAGGGAGTCCGGACGTTGGTCGCCGAGGAACTCGACGCCCTGATCGACTATCCGCGCGGGGTCGGCCTCGACGACGAGGCGCTGCGCACATTCCAGTCGGTCGGCCTGGTCGAGGCGGTACTGCCGCACACCGTGCCCAACCAGATTCTGCGGTTCTTCGACGGCAAGCGCCGGCTGCTGGCCGAGATGGCACCCCCTGATGCCCGGTTCGGCTGGCCCAAGCGCAACGGGTTCGTGCAGCCGCTCGTCGACGCCGAACTGTGCAGGGGCCTGGACCGGTTCGAGCACGTCGAGGTGGCCTGGGGACACCCGATGGCCTCGATCACCGAGACCGCCGACGGTGTCACCGTGGAGTTGGCACCAGCTTCCCGAACGCGCCAGATCCGCGCCCGCTATGTCGTCGGCTGCGACGGCGGACGCAGCGCCACAAGACGTTTGATGGGGGTCTCGTTCGACGGGACCACCTCCTCGACGCGGTGGCTGGTGGTCGACGTCGCCAACGACCCGCTGGGCCACCCCAACGCCGAGGTCGGCGCCGACCCCGCGCGGCCGTACGTGTCGATCTCCATCGCGCACGGAATCCGGCGCTTCGAATTCATGGTCCACGCCGACGAATCCGACGAACTGGCCGAGGACCCGAAGTTCGTCGCCGAGATGCTGTCGACGCTGATCCCCTACCCGGAGCGGGCCGACATCATCCGCAGACGGGTCTACACCCACCACTCCCGAATCGCCGGATCGTTCCGCAAGGGCCGCCTGCTCATCGCCGGGGACGCCGCCCACCTCATGCCGGTCTGGCAGGGGCAGGGCTACAACAGCGGTATCCGCGACGCTTTCAACCTCGGCTGGAAGCTCGCCGCGGTGGTCAAGGGACAGGCCGGGGACCAGCTGCTCGACACCTACGACGTCGAGCGACGCAAGCACGCCCGGGCGATGATCGACCTCTCGACAACCGTCGGCAAGGTGATATCACCGACCAACCGCCGCGTCGCCGGTGCGCGCGACGTCGTGATCCGGGCGGCCTCACTGGTGCCGACGCTCAAGCGCTACATCCTCGAAATGCGGTTCAAGCCGATGCCGTACTACGAACTGGGCGCGGTGGTGCACAACCAGCCGCCCGCACCCGGGGTCGGCACGCTGTTCATCCAGCCGAGGGTGGACACCCGCGAGCACCGCGATGTCCTGCTCGACGACGTGATCGGACCCTGGTTCGCGGTGCTCTGCTGGAACAACAACCCACGAAAAATTCTGGGCGAGAAGGCCTTCACAGCCTGGAAGGCCCTCGGCGCGGTCTTCCTCGCGTTGCGGCCGCTGACCCAGCTGTCCTGGCCCGATCAGGACGACCCCGACGTCGTCGTGGTCGGCGACCGCACCGGGGCACTCAAGGCGTGGTTCGACGCCCGCGAGGAATCGGTGATGTTCCTTCGCCCCGACCGTTGCATCGCCGGGGCCTGCATCGCCCAGCGCAGCCCCGAGTTGAGCGCGGCCCTGCTCGACAAGCTCACCCTGATCCCGGGAGAAAACGATGGCCCTGGCCCTCTGCTGCATGTCGCACAGCCCGCTGCTGAACGTGCCCGGCCCGTCAGCGGAACTGCTCGAGGACGTGGAGGGCGCACTGAGCACCGCACGTGACTTCGTCGGAGAGTACGACCCCGAACTGGTCGTCATCTTCGCCCCGGACCACTACAACGGCTTCTTCTACACGATGATGCCGGCGTTCTGCATCGGCACCGCCGCGACCGGGGTGGGCGACTACGGCACCCAGACCGGTCCGCTGGAGGTTCCCGGTGCGTTGGCCACCGAGTTGGCCGAGCACGTCCTCGATTCGGGTGTGGACGTGGCTATCTCGGCGGGCATGGAGGTCGACCACGGCACCGTGCAGCCGTTGGAGAAACTGTTCGGGGATGCGACTGCGGTGCCGGTCATCCCGATCTTCATCAACTCGGTGGCCACCCCGCTGGGCCCCATTCACCGGGCCCGGGCGCTGGGCCACGCGGTGGGCAGCTTCCTGGCCGGCCTCGATCAGCGCGTCCTGGTGGTCGGTTCCGGTGGCCTGTCCCACGATCCGCCGGTGCCGACCTTGAAGACCGCTGCGCCCGCGGCACTCGAGCGGATCGTGCACGGCACCCCGATGACACCCGAGCAGCGCCGCGCCCGCCAGGACTCGGTCGCCGCCGCCGCCCGGGAGTTCGCCGCCGGTCAGGGCGCCTGCCGGCCACTCAATCCGGACTGGGACCGCTCCTTCCTCGATCTGATGGACAGTGGCCGCTTCGGCGAGCTGGACAACTGGACCAATTCCTGGATCGCCGGTGAGGCAGGCAATTCCGCGCACGAGGTCCGCACCTGGGTCGCCGCGTTCGCCGCGCTCGCCGCCCAGGGCCCTTACCGCAGCGCCTGCCATTACTACCGGGCCGCCCCCGAACTGCTCGCCGGATTCGCGGTGCGCACCGCGGTGCCGATAGGCGCCGCCCGGTGAGTGCGGATTCATTCGACGCCTGCGTCGACGTGCTCGTCATCGGCTCCGGGGGCGGCGGCATGACCGCGGCCCTGGCCGCGCATGCGGCGGGCCTGGACACCCTGGTGGTCGAAAAAGGCTCGCACTTCGGCGGTTCCACCGCACTGTCCGGCGGCGGGATCTGGGTACCCGGCGCACCCTCGCAGAAGCGCGAGGGATACGCCCCCGACCCCGACGGTGTCGAGGAATACCTGCGTCAGATCACCGACGGACTGGTCAGCGACGAACGGATCAGCGCCTACGTCGCCAACGCGCCGGAGATGATGGAGTTCCTCGAGAAGACCAGCCGCTGGCTGGAATTCGTCTGGAAGCCCGGCTATGCCGACTACTACCCGGAACTGCCCGGCGGGTCCGAGCTCGGCAGCACCATCAACGTCCCGCCGATCGACCTGCGCGTGCTCGGTGACGAGGAAGAGAACCTGCTCAAGCCGCTGGCGTTGGCCCCGAAGGGAATCTGGCTGGGGCCCAAGGACCTTCGACTGTTCTATCAGGTGCGCCAGAACTGGCGGGGCAAGGCCGTCCTGGCCAAGCTGCTGTGGCGCAAGTTCCGCGCCCACGTGTTCGGCGACCGGATCGCGGCCGTCGGCCAGTCGCTGGCCGCCCGGCTGCGGCTGGCGATGGCCGAACAGGACATCCCGCTGTGGCTGGACGCGCCGATGACCGAACTGATCACCGATGTCGACGGTGCCGTCGTGGGCGCGGTCGTCGAGCGGTCCGGTCAACCGCAGCGGATCGGCGCCCGGCGCGGGGTCATCCTGGCCACCGGCGGGTTCGACCACGACATGGCCTGGCGCCGTGAGCATCTGCCTGAACTGGAACACGACTGGAGCTTCGGCAACCCGCTGGCCATGGGCGACGGCATCCGGGCGGGGGAGAAGGTCGGCGCCGCCACCGAACTGCTCGACGAGGCCTGGTGGTTCCCCGCGATGTGCTGGCCCGACGGCCGGCTGCAGTTCATGCTCAACGAGCGGATGATGCCCTCGCAGTTCGTGGTCAACGGCGCGGGCCAGCGGTTCATCAACGAGGCCGCCCCCTACATGGACTTCGCGCACGCGATGATCGCCGGCCAGCGTTCCGGGGTCGGCCACATCCCGTGCTGGCTGATCACCGACACGCGCTCCTTCCACCGCTACGTCGTCGGCGGCCACCTGCCGATCCCCAAGGTTCCGGGTGCGCCGGTGCCCACCGGGCGCACTGTTCCGCAGGCCTGGCTGGAATCCGGGGTGGTGCGCTCCGCGCCCACGCTCGACGAGCTGGCGGTCCGCATCGGAGTGCCGCCGGCCGAACTGCGCCGCACCGCAGAGCGTTTCAACGAGCTGGCGCGCAAGGGCCACGACGACGACTTCAACCGCGGCGACAGCGTGTACGACAACTACTACGGCGACCCGACACTGCCCAACCCGAATCTGCACCCGCTAACCACCCCGCCGTACCTGGCGTTCCAGATCATCCTCGGCGATCTCGGCACATCAGGAGGTCTGCGCACCGACGAACACGCCCGCGTGCTGCGCGCCGACGACACGGTGATCGACGGGCTCTACGCGGTGGGCAACACCTCGGCGGCGGTCATGGGCCGCAGCTACGCCGGGGCAGGGGCCACCATCGGCCCGGCCATGACGTTCGGCTACATCGCGGCCAGACACATCGCCGGCCGGCCCGGAAACCATGACATCTCCACTGACATACGCAAGGATTCGACGCACATCGGAGGTAAGTAATGAAGGTCTCGCTGTTCTACGAGTTTCCGCTGCCGCGGCCGTGGGGTGAGGACGACGAACACCAGCTGTTCCAGGATGGTCTGACCGAGGTGGAGGCCGCCGACAAGGCCGGCTTCTCCACCGTGTGGCTCACCGAGCACCACTTCCTGGAGGAGTACTGCCACTCGAGTGCCCCCGAGATGTTCCTGGCCGCCGCCAGCCAGCGCACCAAGAACATCCGGCTCGGGTTCGGCGTGATGCACCTGCCCCCGCCGATCAACCACCCGGCCCGTATCGCCGAGCGGATCTCGACGCTGGATCACCTCTCCAACGGCCGCGTGGAATTCGGCACCGGCGAGGGTTCCTCGGTGGCCGAACTGGGCGGGTTCAACATCGACCCCGCAGACAAGCGGTCGATGTGGGAGGAAGCCCTCGAGGTCTCGATCCGCTGCATGGTCGAGGATCCGTTCACCGGGTTCAAGGGCCAGCACGTCGAGATGCCCGCCCGCAACGTCATCCCGCACCCGCTGCAGAAGCCGCACCCGCCGGTGTGGGTGGCCTGCACCCGGCCGTCCTCGGTCAACATGGCCGCCGAAAAGGCCATCGGCGCTCTGAGTTTCGCCTACACCGGACCGGGACCGCTCAAGGACCGGGTGGACACCTACTACCGGGACTTCGAAGAGAAGGGCTCCCCGGTCACCCCGGCGATCAACCCCAATATCCTGGCCATCGGCGGCGACCTGTCGATGATGGTGGCGCGCAGCGACGAGGAGGCGATCAAGCGCCTCGGCGTGGGCGGCGGCTTCTTCTCGTTCGGCATCATGCACTACTACCTGACCGGGATGCACACCCCCGGCAGGACCAAGGTCTGGGAGCTCTACCAGGAGGCGGTCAAGGAGGACCCGACCCTGGCCTATGGCCCGGGCCGCGGTGCCATCGGCTCACCGGAGACCGTGCGGCAGTTCCTGCGGGACTACGAGGCCAGCGGGGTGGACGAGATCATCCTGCTACTCAACCCGCGCGCCCACGAGGGCATCATGGAGTCGATCGAGATCATGGGCAGCCAGATCCTGCCGGAGTTCATCGAGCGCGACGAAAAGGCCGTGGCGGCAAAGGTCAAGCGCCTCGAGCCGGTCATCGAGAAGGTGGAAGCCCGCCGCCGCCCGTCGGAGGCGCCGCTGTTCGACGACACCTATGCCTTCGGCGGACTGCCCACCGGCCAGGGCGGGAAGTTCACCGCCTCGGAGATCCCCGAGGCATGGGCCGAGATCAACGAGGGCCGCGTGCAGGCGGCCCAGGCCGAGAAGGACGCGCGTGCGCGTGAGGCCTCCAGCTGAGAGAACCGGTCGTTGACCGGCCTTGCTGACTTGATGCGCTACGACGGGCGCCGTGTCGTGGTCACCGGCTGCGCATCCGGAATCGGGGCGGCGCTGTGCGGACAGCTCGGGGAGCTCGGCGCGGAGGTGGTGGGCCTCGACGTGCGCCGCCCGCCTGCCGAGGTGAGTCTGAGCGACTTCACCGAACTCGACCTCGCCGATCCCGCGTCGATCGACCGTGCCGCGTACGCGGTTGGCGGACAGGTCGATTCGCTGTTCAACGTCGCCGGGGTGTCCTCGGGCATCGGTGATCCGCTCACGGTGGTCGCAATCAACTTCCTGGGCACCCGCATGTTCACCGAGGCGGTGCTGCCGGCGCTGCGGCCGGGCTCGTCTGTGGTCTGTGTGTCCTCGCTGGCCGCCGCGGGCTACCGTGAGCACCTGGCGCAGGTGGCCGGCGTGCTGGCGACGGGTTCGATGGCCGAGGGCGTGCAGTGGTGTCACGACCATCCGGATGCGTTGGCCGACGGCGGGTACCGGCTGTCGAAGGAGGCGATCATCGGCTACACCGTCCGCAACGCGGTGCCGTTGGGCGCCAACGGGATCCGGATCAACTGCACCGCACCGGGCGTCACCGAGACGCCGATCCTCGACCAGTTGCGGTCGGCCTACGGCCAAGACTTCCTCGACACCATTCCCAAACCGCTTGGCCGGGTGTCGAATCCCGCCGAGCAGGCCGCAGTGCTGGCTTTCCTGGGCAGCCGGGCAGCCGGATACATCACCGGGCAGGTCATCTGGGTCGACGGGGGCAACCTCGCGGCGCGGCAGGCCGCCGACTTCGAGAAGGGTTGACCATCGTGGCCAGCATGAGTGACTTCCGCCGGGTGGCCGACGACGTCCGCAACTGGGGTCGGTGGGGCGACGCCGACGAACTGGGCACCCTGAACCTCATCACCGCCGACAAGGTGGCCCAGGCCGCCTCCCTGGTCTCGGACGGCAAGGTGTTCCCGCTCGGCGTCGACTTCGGATCGTCCGGTCCGCAGGGTGCCTTCAAGTACCGGCAGAACCCGACGCACGTGATGACCATCGACGGCGGCGACGCCGACACGCTCCTCGAGTACGGACCGAAGTGGCTGCAGAATCCTGGTGCGGTGCAGCTGAGCGGCTACTCGGCGGCCGGGCCGATGCGCTTCAACGACGACATGATCATCATGCCGCTGCAGGCCGCCACGCAGTGGGACGCGTTGTCGCACGTCTACTACGAGGACAAGCTGTACAACGACTTTCCCGCCGACTCGGTGACCAGCCTCGGTGCCTACCACCTGGGCATCGACAAGGTGGTCGGGAAGGGCATCACCTCCCGCGGCGTCCTGCTCGACATCGTCAAGCTGCGCGGTGTGCCCACCTACTGCGAACTCGGCGAGCCGATCACTCCGGCCGAACTCGACGAGGCCGCCAGAACCCAGGGGGTCACGGTGCAGCCGGGCGACGTCGTACTGGTCAAAACCGGTTGGTGGGCGCGGTTTCTGGAGACCGGCGACGGTGCCGAACCCGGCGCCGGGCTGGACTGGACCTGCGCGTCGTGGCTGCACGATCACCAGGTGGCCGCGGTCGCCGCCGACAACCTGATGGTGGAGAACCCGGCCTCCGGCGTGGACGGCGCGATCCTGCCCATGCACATGCTGTGTCTGCGCGACATGGGCCTGATGCTGGGCGAGTACTGGAATCTCAACGAGCTCGCCGCCGACTGCGCGGCCGACGGCCGCTACGAATTCCAGCTGGTGGCACCGCCGCTGTCCGTCACCGGAGCTGTCGGATCGCCGGTGAATCCGATCGCGATCAAATAGCGGCCCGCGATGACGTACCGCCACCAGACCGTCCTTGTCGACGGGCTGCAGACACATTTCCTGGAGGCCGGCGACGGCGATCCGGTGGTGCTACTCCACGGCGGAGAGTTCGGCGCGAGCGCCGAAATAGGCTGGGAGAAAGCCATCCCCGCGCTGGCTCGGCACCATCGGGTGCTGGCGCCGGACATGCTCGGCTTCGGTGATTCGGCCAAAGTGGTCGACTTCACCGACGGCCGGGGCATGCGGATCCGCCACATCGCCCGCTTCTGCGACGTCCTCGGTGTCGACTCCGCGCATTTCGTCGGCAACTCGATGGGGGCCATCAACCTGCTGACCGACCTCACCTCGCAACACCCGATACTCCCGGTGCGCAGTGCGGTGGCGATCTGCGGCGGCGGTGAGATTCAGAAGAACCGCCACACCGCCGCCCTGTACGACTACGACGCCACCGTCGAGGCGATGCGGCCGATCGTCGAAGCGCTGTTCTTCGATCCGGCCTACCCGGCCGACGAGGCGTACGTGCGCAGGCGGTACGAGTCCAGCATCGTGCCCGGTGCCTGGGAGTCGTTGGCGGCGGCCCGGTTTCGCCGGCCCGGTCTGGAGGCGCCCCCCACTCCGTCGAGCACGCGCGCCTACGAACGCGTCACCGTGCCGGTTCTGATGGTCGAGGGAGCGGGGGACAAGCTGCTGCCCGCGGGGTGGGCGGCGCAGATCGCCGCGCAGATCACCGGCGCGCGCTCGGCCGTCATAGACCACGCCGGGCACTGCCCGCAGATCGAGCAGCCGGACGCGCTTGTCGACGTGGTGCTGGAGTTCCTTGCGCGCGCTAAGCGGCTTTGGCCGCGGCCTTGAGTTCCCGGTACGCCGCCAGGGTGTGCTCGGCGAGTGCTGCGACGTCACTGATGGCCGACGAGTTGGCCACGAACCCGAAGTCCATGTGGCCGTTGTAGGAGCTGAGCGTGACATTCAGCCCGATGGACGCCGCAAGCGCCGAGATCGGGTAGATGCCGAGCAAGCGCGCACCGTTGAGATACCGGGCGTCCTTGATGCCGGGCACGTTGGAGATGACCAGGTTGCACACCGGCGGGGTGATCTGGTCGACGTGGGTCGAGGCACCCAGGACGGCCAGGCCGACCAGTCCGGCGCCGTACGTCATCGCGGCATCCGACGACCAGTGCGCGAGTTCATCCTTGGCCACTTTCACCGACTCGACCACCTGCTCGATTCGTTGTGCCACAGCGGTTTGCGGCTCCCCGAGTCGGACGAACAGCGCCGAGGCCCGTGTTCCCACCGTCGTGTCGCCGTCGTTGCGGAGCGACACCGGAATCATCGCGATGAGCCGGTGGGGGAAGCCGTCGCCGGTCTCGGCGAGGTAGGCGTGCAGGCCCGCGTCGATGATCGTGGCGGCGACGTCGTTGAGCGTGGCCCCGAACCGATGCCCGATCTCGTGCATCTCCTCCAACGGCAGCGACAGGGTCGCGAAGCTTCGGCCCTGCTTGAGCGGCTGGTTGGTGGGCGCGTGATTGGCGAGAAACGGAAGGCTGCCTTTCGGGTCGACTCCGATCGCCTTGGTGAGCGCCTTGCGAACCATTCCCACCGAGATCTGGTTGACCGCCCCGACCTGCGACACCAGGTTGCGAACGGTGTCGGTGACCTTGTTCAGCAGCGGTGTCGGCTCCGGCGGTGTCCTGGTGACCGGGGGCAGCGCGAACGCGGGCTCGGGGACCCTGCGCTCGTCCCCGCTCGACAGTCCCTCGTAGAGCATCCGCAGGCCGGACACCCCGTCGACAACGCTGTGGTGAGTCTTGGTGTAGATCGCGAACCGGCCACCGGGAACTCCGTCGATGATCCAGCAGCGGAACAGCAGCCGATCACGGTCGAGCATCGGCTCGTGGAGGTCGGCCACCAGGCGCAGCAGATCCTGATAGGAACTCCCGGCCGGCAGCGACAGGTGCCCGACGTGGTAGTACGGGTCCCAGTCGTCCACCTCGCGGAAGTGCGGGGCGCCGCGGCTCACCAGTTCCGGCACGAAGTTGAACGGTGGTGTCGGCCGGAACGCCCGGTATGCCTCCACGATCTCGCGCACGGCGGCCGCGTGCCCACGTGGTTTCTTGAACAGCATCAGCGCGCCCACATGGGTCGTGCCCGCCGGGGTCTCGAACAGCAGCCACGAAAGATCGAGCGGCGCGATCGACTTGTTCATCTCTGGCCCTCCACGCGTCGTTGCGTGACCGAGATGCTGCGCCCTCTGACGCGTGGCCGCGAGGGCATAAGGACCCCGGGTTGAGCGTCGGAGGTCCCTCGGTGTCGACGGCCCTACTTCAGGCAGCCGCCCAGGTCGACCGGGAGAGTCACGCCGGTGATGTAGCGGGCCTCGTCGGAGGCGAGGAACAGCACAGCGTTGCTGATGTCCTGCGCCTGAACCCACGGCACCGGCATCATGTGGAACATCTGGCAGATCGGGGCCATGTCGTCGGGGCCCGGGTTCTCCAGGTCCGGACGGAACATCTTGAAAGTGCCCTCGTTGTGCAACATATCGGTGGCCACATGCGTGGGATGTACTGAGTTCGCCCGGATCATGTGCTGGCCCAGTTCCACCGCGAACGTACGCATCAGGCCCACCACGCCATGCTTGGCGGCGACGTAGTTACCGCACTGCGGATAGGCCTTGAGGCCGCCCACGGAGCTGGTGAGGATGATCGAGCCGCCTTGCCCGCCCGCCTTGATATGCGGCACACCGGCTTTGACGGTTTTCCAGACGCCGGACAGGTTGATGTCGATCATCTCGTCCCAGTCCTCGTCGCTGGTCTCGTCGAGGGTGTTGCCGCCGTTGCCGATCCCGGCGTTGGCCACGATGATGTCGAGGCGGCCCAGCTGTTCGACCCCGCCGTCCACGGCGGCCTTCAGTGCCTCGTAGTCGCGGACGTCGACCTCGGCGGTGACGATCCGGCGATCGAAGCCCTTGACCAGATCCGCGGTCTCGGCGAGATCCTCGGGGGTGGAGGCCGGGATGGCGGTCTCGGTTCCCGGCCTGATGGGCCCGCAGATGTCGATGGCGATGATGTCGGCGCCCTCCTGGGCCAACCGCACCGCGTGACTGCGTCCCTGCCCGCGCGCCGCACCGGTGATGAATGCGACCTTGCCTTCTACCCGTCCCGCCATGTGCTGTGAGTCCTCTTGTCGTAGTTGATATTTCAGGGAATAAGCGTAGGCATCGCGTCCCAGCCGCGGACCGCGGTGGTCTGCGACATGACCGCTCCTGTCCAGTCGACCTCCCAGGTCGGGAAGCGGTGCAGGATCTCCTCCAGGGCGATGCGTCCCTCGAGGCGGGCCAGTGCGTTGCCTATGCAGAAATGCGTGCCCGCGCCGAACGTCATGTGCGACTTCTGCTCACGGTGGATGTCGAACACGTCGCCGTCCGGGGCGAAGCGGCGGTGATCCCGGTTGGCGGCGCCGACCAGCATCAGCATCGCCGACCCGGCCGGCACCGTCTGGCCGTAGTACTCGACGTCGCGGGTGACATAGCGGGCGATCTGCAACGCCGGCGGCTCCCAGCGCAGGATCTCCTCGATGGCCTGGGGGATCAGAGCCGGGTTCTCGGCGAGTTCGCGGCGCTGATCGGGATACTCGGACAGGGTCTTTCCCGCCCAGCCGATCAGCCGGGTGGTGGTCTCCGAGCCGGCGGTCGCGATGACGGTCAGGTACAGCAGCAGTTCCTCGCGGTGTAGTCGCCGCCGGGTTCCTGTCTCGTCGACGAACTCCGCGTTGAGCAGGTCGGTCATGATGTCGTCCGACGGGTGCTGGGCGCGCCAGTCGATGAACTCGGCGAACACCTCGCCGGTCGCCAGCGTGTCGACCTTCTCCCTCTGCAGGGTCGCCTCACCGTGGTCGGTGATCTGCCGTTGCCGGTCCTCCGGAATGCCCAGCAGCATGCCGATCACCCGCATCGGCATCTGCTCGCCGAGGTCGTTGACGAAGTCGAACTGCCCGGTGCCCACCAACGGATCCAGGCACCGCGCGGTGAACTCGCGGATCTGCGGCTCCAGGGCGGCCACCTTGCGCGGTGTGAACAGCCGCGACAGCAGGTTGCGATGAATGTTGTGGATCGGCGGATCCTCGAAAATCAATGTCCCGGGCGGGATCTCCATCCCCGACTTGATGATCTCCAGCAGCGCGCCGCGGCCGGAGATGAAGGTCTCGTGGTCGATGACGGCCTTGTTGACGTCGTCGTAGCGGCTGACGGCGTAGAAGTCGTGCTCGGGGTTGTAGTACAGCGGCGCTTCCTCACGCAGCCGGGCGAACATCGGATACGGGTTGATGTTCAGCTCGACGTCGTAGGGGTCGTAGTGCAGATCGCTGTCCGCGCTCACCGTCACGTCGGCAACTGTTTCAGTTCCTTTCGAGGGGTGTCAATGCCATACCCGGTTTGCGAGACGTTTGCTGCCGAAGTGAGAGAAGCTGGTTCTCGGATCCCTCGGTTGTGGACCATGACCGTCCGTTCCTGCCGCAACGATCAGTTCGCGATCAGAGCCGTCCAACTCAGTTGTCGGTGGGTGGTGGTTGGGGTTGGAAGGGTTGGTACCACCACCAGTCGGCGCGTTCGCCGGTGGGTCCGGGGCAGGGTGGGACATCGGGTGGGGGTCGTGTGGGGGCGCGGGCGATGGATCCTGCGGTGAGTGCTCTGCCCGTTGCTGTCGGTGACGGCGAGGTGCTCGGCGGGTCCGGTGATGGTGATCAGGCCGCGGTGGTGTGCCCGGTGGTGATAGGGGCAGAGCAGGACCAGGTTGGACAGTTCGGTGGGTCCGCCGTCGTCCCAGTGCCGGAGGTGGTGGGCGTGCAGTCCGCGGGTGGCCCCACAGCCGGGCACCGCGCAGCTGCGGTCGCGGTGCTCCAGCGCGCGGCGCAGCCGGCGGCTGATCGTGCGGGTCACCCGGCCCGCGCCGATGGGTTGACCGTCGCGTTCGAACCACACTTCACAGCTGGCATCGCAGCTCAGATATTGGCGGTCGGCGTCGGACAGCAGCGGACCCAGGTGCAGGGCGGCGGCGCGCTGGGCGAGGTCGAGGTGGACCACGACGGTGGTGTGGGCCCCGTGTGGGCGGCGGGTGGCTTCGGTGTCCCAGCCGGCCTCGACCAGGCGCAGGAACGCCTCGAGGTCACCGGGCATCGGCGGGGCGCTGGGCGATGGGTGATCGCCGGTGTCGTGAGCCTGTTTCCACTCGCCGATCAGCGCCTCACGGTGCGCCGCCAGCGCCGCCTCGAACGTGGCCGCCTCCAGATGCGCCAGTTTGATGCGCCACCAGCTGAACTGCTCATCGGAGCCCGTCGTGATCGAGGCCTGCGGGTCGGGGCGGGGATCGGGCTCGGGGCGCGGTTCGAGCTTGACCGCGGTGCGCAACTGGTTGACGGTGGCCACCTGCGGCCAGCTGGGCGTAGTGCTCATCGGAGCCGTCGGCGGCCCGGGCGGCGATGACCCCGACCTGATCCAGTGACAGCCGACCCTGCCGCAACTCGCCGACACAGCGCGGGAAGGCCTCGCTGCGGCGGGCGACGGTGGCGATCGTGTGGGCGTTGGCCGATGAGGTGCCCAGCTTCCAGGCCACCAGCGCCGCGACTGAGCGGGCCCCCGTGGCGCCGCAGAGCTCGTCGCGATCCATCTCCGGCCACGATCTCCACGATCCGTCCATCGATCGCGTTGCGCTGACCGGCCAACTCCGCCAACTCCTCGAACAACACCTCAAGACGCTGGTCAGGGGTAGTTTCTGCGGACGACGGGGACATGACCTCATCATCGCAAAGGGCACCGACAACTTTTGGGCGCCGAACACCATGCGATTAAGTCACGCGCTTGACTTGGCTCTGATCCACCGATTGACTGCCCGTCATGGGCAAGGAACTGGCAGGCAAGGTCGCGGTCGTCACGGGCGGGGCGTCCGGCCTCGGGGCCGGCATCGTCGAACGCTTCCTGGCCGAGGGTGCGTCCGTGGCGTTCGGTGACATCGACGCCGAGCGCGGTCAGGTACTGGCCGACCGGCACCCCGGGCGGGCACTGTTCGTGGCCACCGACGTCGCGCAGACCGACCAGGTCACCAGGCTCATCGATACCGCGGTCGTGCACTTCGGCGGCCTGCACGTCATGGTCAACAACGCCGGGGTCTCCGGCAAGATGCACCGCAGTTTCCTCGACGACGACCTCGGCGACTTCGAGCGGGTGATGGCCATCAACGTCAAAGCGGTAATGGCCGGAACGCGCGACGCCGCCCGGCACATGACCGACGCCGGCGGCTCGATCGTCAACCTCACGTCCATCGGCGGCATCCAGGCCGGCGGCGGCGTGATGACGTATCGCGCCTCCAAGGCGGCGATCATCCACTTCACCAAGTGTGCGGCCATCGATCTGGCACCTTACGAGATCCGCGTCAATTGCCTTGCGCCAGGCCATATCCGGACCGGCATCGTCGCGTCGTCGGCGCAGGGCATGGATGCCGAGAAGGTGGCCAAGTTCGAAGCCGGCATCCGCGCGCTGATGCGTGCCGACCGGCCGCTGGAACGGGAGGGGACCGCCGAGGACGTCGCCGAGGCGGTGCTGTTCCTCGCCGGTGACCGCTCGCCGTACATCACCGGAACAGTGCTGCCCGTCGACGGCGGCACGGCGGCGGGCAAGCCGAACCCGAAGCGGGACAAGCCCGCAGATTCTTAAATCAATCACTTGACTTAAAGCGGGGGCCGGGGTTGACTGGCATCCGATGACCACCGCGACCCGAAGCTCCCGCACCGACCGGGCCAGCCTGACCCGCGAAGCGATCCTCACCGCCGCGGAGCGGCTGTTCGCCGAACACGGTGTGTTCGCGGTGTCCAACCGGCAGGTCAGCGAGGCCGCCGGGCAGGGCAACAACGCCGCGGTCGGCTACCACTTCGGCACCAAGACCGACCTGGTCCGGGCTATCGAACACAAGCACGCGATCCCGGTGGAGAAGCTGCGCGAGCAGCGGGTGGCCGAGCTCATCGGAGCCGCCGGGTCGGCGACATCGGGCACCGAGTCCACCGAGCTGCGGGACTGGGTCTGCTGCCTGGTGCTGCCGCTGACCGATCACCTGACCGCACTGGGCAATCCGACCTGGTATGCCCGCTTCGCCGCACAGGTGATGGCCGACCCGGCCTACCACAAGACCGTCACCCGCGACGCGCTGGCGCTGCCCGCCCTGGTCAAGGTCCTCGAGGGCATCAACCGGTGTCTGCCCGACCTGCCGGGAGAGGTCCGCGTCGAACGCAACATCATGGCTCGCAACCTGCTGATGCACACCTGCGCTGAATACGAACGAGCCCTGTCTGAGGGCTCACCCTTGCCCCTAACCAGTTGGCGCGCAGCCGCTTCCGGACTGATCGACGCGATCGTCGGGTTGTGGCACGCGCCCGTGACACGACAGGGTTAGAACTCCATGAAGGTCACCGTCGACCAGGACTTGTGCGTGTCATCCGGCCAGTGCGTGCTGAACGCCGGTCAGGTCTTCGATCAGCGCGACTCCGACGGCGTGGTGGTCCTGCTCAACAACGACCCGCCTGCCGATCAGGCCGACAACGTCCGCCGCGCGGCCGCGGCATGCCCGGCCCAGGCCATCCATGTCGAGGAGTGAGCGAATGTCCGACACTTTGACTTCTGACCGAACGACCGAAGCCACGCCGGAGTACCCGATGGAGCGCTCGTCGCGGTGCCCGTTCGCGCCGCCGCCGGAGGTGATGGAACTCGCCGCGGCCGCACCGCTGAGCCGGGTACGGATCTGGGACGGCAGCAGCCCGTGGCTGATCACCGGTTACGAGGAAGCCCGCGCGCTGTTCGCCGACTCCCGGGTCAGCGTCGACGACCGCATACCCGGGTTCCCGCACTGGAACGAAGCCATGCTCGCCATGGTCGACAAGCGCCCGCGCTCGGTGTTCAACGCCGACGCCGAGGAGCACACGTTCTACCGCCGGATGCTGTCCAAGCCGTTCACCTTCAAGCGGGTCGAAGGCCTGCGGCCGGCCATCCAGAAGATCACCGACGACCACATCGACGCCATCCTCGCCGGACCCAAGCCGGCCGAGCTCGTCAGCGCACTGGCCCTGCCGGTCCCGTCGCTGGTGATCTGCGAAATGCTCGGCGTCCCTTACGAAGACCACGGATTCTTCCAGGAACACGCCAATGTCGGGCTGGCCCGCTATGCCACCGCCGAGGACAACATGAAGGGCGTGATGAGCCTCGGGAAATACCTGCGCAACCTGGTCGAGTCGAAGATGACGAACCCGGCCGAGGATGCGGTGTCCGACCTCGCCGAGCGTGTCTCGGCCGGTGAGATCACCGTCAAGGAAGCCGCGCAGCTGGCCAGCGGCCTGCTCATCGCCGGTCACGAGACGACCGCGAACATGATCGGCATCGGCGTGCTCGCGCTGCTGCAGAACCCGGACCAGCTGGCCATCCTGCGCGACACCGACGATCCCAAGGTTGTCGCAGGAGCCGTCGAGGAGCTGCTGCGTTACCTGTCGATCATCCAGAACGGTCAGCGCCGGGCGGCCACCGAGGACATCGAGATCGCCGGGCAGACGATCAAAGCCGGCGAGGGCATCATCATCGACCTCTCCCCGGCGAACTGGGATCCGACGAAGTTCGGACACCCGGACCATCTCGAGGTGCTCCGCGACAACGCCGATCAGAACCTGGCTTTCGGCTACGGCCGCCACCAGTGCGTGGGCCAGCAGCTGGCCCGGGCCGAACTGCAGATCGTCTTCTCCACCCTGCTGCGCCGGATCCCCACACTGGCCTTGGCCAAGCCGATCGAGGAGATCCCGTTCAAGAACGACAAGCTCGCCTACGGCGTCTACGAGCTACCTGTCACATGGTGAAAACCGTTTAACGTCAGCCCGATTGGAGTGTCAACGATGTCAGCACCCACGCTCTACCCGCCCGGCGGCTTCGGCGCACCGAAGGACCGCCACACCCACGCCACCGAGGACAACGGACTGCCCGCGGGCACCGAGGTCTTCTCCGCGGACAACCACATCTCGCTGTCCGAGGACATCTTCTACGAGAAGTTCCCGCCGGAACTCAAGGAGAAGGCGCCCCGCATCTGGTACGAGGACGGCGCCTACATGATCGGCAAGGGCAAGGGCCAGACCTTCCTGCCGCTGGACTTCAGCCGGGTCCTCATGCAGTACGACGACCTGGCAGGTGCGGCGACCACCAACATCGAGGCCCGCATCGCCGAGTTGCACGACGACGGCGTGGACAAGGAGCTGGCGTTCCCCAACGCGGTTCTGGCGCTGTTCCACTACCCGAACATGGAGCTGCGCGAGCGGGTGTTCCGCATCTACAACGAACACATCGCCGCGGTGCAGGAGCGCAGCAACGGCCACTTCTACGGCGTCGGACTGATCAACTGGTGGGATCCCGACGGCGCCCGCCGCACCCTGGACGAAGTGAAGTCGTTGGGGCTCAAGACGTTCCTGTTGCCGCTGAACCCGGGCAAGGGCCTCGACGGCGAGATCATCGACTACGGCAGCACCGCGTTCAGCCCGGTGTGGGACGAGATCGAGGCCGCCGGCCTGCCGATCTCCCACCACATCGGCGAGACCCCGCCCAAGACGCCGTGCGAGGTCAACAGCGTCGTGGTGGGCATGATGATCAACGTCGACGGCTTCCGCGAGACCTTCTCGAAGTACCTGTTCTCCGGGATCCTGGACCGCCATCCGTCGCTGAAGGTCGGCTGGTTCGAGGGCGGCATCGCCTGGGTCGCCACCGCACTGCAGGACGCCGAGCACCTGCTGGCCTCCTACCAGCACATGTTCAACCGCAGGGTGGAGCACGACATCCGCTACTACTGGGACACCCACATGAGCGCGTCGTTCATGGTCGACCCGCTGGGGCTGAAGCTGCTCGACGAGATCGGCGTCGACAACGTCATGTGGTCGTCGGACTACCCGCACAACGAGAGCACGTTCGGGTACTCGCAGAAGTCGCTCAAGTCGGTGGTCGACGCCGTCGGCCAACAGGACGCGGTCAAGATCTGCAGCACCAACATCAAGAAGTTCCTGGGTGTCTGATGACCACCTCACTGACGGGACCGGTGCGGTCCCTGGCCGACATCCCGACGCAGCCCGACCGGAGGAGGATGCGCGCTGAGACGGGCGCGCGGCTGCGCGCGGCGATGACCGAACGCGGTGTCGGGGCGCTGATCCTGTTGGGCAACAACGCCGTCACCTATGCGACCGGCACCAGCTGGCCGCTCGGTGACGCCGGCCTGTCTCACGTCGAGCGCCCGGTGGCCCTGGTGCTCGCCGACGACCCGGCACCGCACCTGTTCCTGCCGTTCCGCGAGGGAGCGGCCGAGGAGACCGAACTGCCCGCCGACCACCTGCACGGGCCGGTGTACCTCGAGTTCGACGAGGGCGTCGAACATTTCGCCGCCGTGCTGGGCGACCTCGTCCCGCGCGGCACCACCATCGCCGTCGACGAACTGACCGGCGCGATGCGGCGCACGGCGAGCCGGCTGTTCCCCGACGGCGCACCCGGCGACGCCGCGGTGATCGTCGGCGCCGCCAAAACCGTCAAGACGGCCGACGAGATCGGCTGCATCCGCAAGGCCGCCCAGATCACCGACACCGCGATGATCGACGTCCAGCGGGCGCTCGCCCCGGGCATCCGGCAGATCGACCTGTCGGCCGAATTCCTCCGCCGCGCATTCGAACTGGGCGCGGTGGCCAGCATGCTCGAGCCCATCTGGCAGGTCATGCCGAACACCAGGGCCGACGGCGTGTGGACCACCCACGGTGACCTCGCGCTGCCGCTGCTGTCCACCGAGCGGGAACTGCGCACCGGCGACGTGCTGTGGACCGACGTGTCCATCACCTACGGCGGCTACTGCTCCGACTTCGGCCGCACCTGGGTGGTCGGCCGGGACCCGAATTCGCGTCAGCAGGCGCAGTTCCGGCGCTGGCACGACATCATGACCGCGGTCCTGGACGTCACCAAGGCCGGCGCCAGCGCGGCCGATCTGGCCCGGGCGGCGATCGCGGCCAACGAGGGCAGCAAGCCCTGGCTGCCGCACTTCTACCTGGGCCACGGAATCGGCGTCAACGCCGCCGAAATGCCGATGATCGGAACCGATCTCGGTGACGAGTTCGACGAGAACTACGTGCTGCAGGCCGGCATGGTCCTGGTGCTCGAGCCGGTCGTCTGGGAGGACGGCACCGGTGGCTACCGCAGCGAGGAAATCGTCGTCATCACCGAGGAAGGCTGGATCAAATTGACCGACTACCCGTACTCGCCCTATGGCGACTGAGGTCCTGGGCGACGAGCGCGCTCTCCGCACCGGGCGGCGGGAGCGGGCACTGGCCCAGATGGAAGCCCACGATCTGGACATCCTGGTCCTGGGCAGGCAGTCCAACATCCGTTATGTCAGCGGCGCCCAACAACTCTGGGTGGCCGGCACTCGGCCCTTCGCACCGTCGT
The DNA here is from genome assembly GCA_963716465.1 of uncultured Actinomycetota bacterium. GTDB lineage: Bacteria > Actinomycetota > Actinomycetes > Mycobacteriales > Mycobacteriaceae > Mycobacterium. Next base: position 80,215 of record CAVQTS010000015.1, on the reverse strand, counting down.
GCATCCTGCTGCGCAATGGCGGCGTGCACCTGCTGAGCACCTGGGACGAGGGAGTGCCCGAGGACATCCCGCATGAAAACCTTTACGGCATCGCGTGGAACCCGATGAACACCATCGAGAACCTCAAGAAGATCCCCGGCGCCGACACGGCCCGCCGGGTGGGTTCCGACGCGCTGTCGCCGGGCTTCGCCCAACTGCTGCCGATGGCGTTCCCCAACGCCGAGCTGGTCGACGGCGAGCCCGCGATCCGGGCTGCCCGGCGAATCAAGACGCCCGAGGAGATCGACACGCTGCGCGAGGCCATCCGGGTGGCCGAGGTCGGCCTGGCGGCCGGTGTCGCCAGACTGCGAGCCGGCGCCCTGGTGCAGGACCTGACCGCTGCCCTGCTGGAGGCCATGACCGCCGGCGGTGTCAGCAGCCCGGCTCATCAGGACGCGGTGTGGGTGACCGCCAAGGATCACCCCTGGCGCCGGGTACGCGGCGACGACCGTGTGCACGACGGTGACCTGGTGGCGTTCGCCTCCGGTGTTCTCGATCGCGGATACATCGGCGAGGTGGGCCGCACCTGGCCCGTCGGGGAGGTGACCGCGGCGACCCGCGCGATCTTCGAGCGATCCGATCGCCTGCACGACCGGCTGATCGCAGCGTGCCGGCCGGGCGCACCCAACGCCGACCTGCTGGCCGCGTACGAGGCTGCCGGCGAAGCACTTCCGGTGGTTCCGGTGGCCCACGGCCTTGGCGCCGGATTCGACTCGCCGGTGGTCTCGCCCCAACTCGCGGCGACCGCCGCCGCCGAACGGCTGGAACCGGGCATGGTGCTCGCTGTCACCGGCTACGTGTTCGAACCCGTTGTCGGCGCGGTCTTCCGCCGCGACGCGGTGCTGATCACCGACGACGGGGCCGACGTCCTGACGTCGAGTCCGGCATGGAGCGCGTGAATGGGTAAGGCGAAGCGGCCTTCGGCCGAGGAGATCATCCTCTACGAGAAGGACCCGAAGACCAAGATCGCCACCATCACCTTCAACCGGCCGGAGTACCTCAACGCCCCGACCGCGGCCGCGCGGCTGCGCTATTCGGATCTGCTGTACCAGGCCGGCGTCGACGACCAGGTCAAGGTTCTGGTGATCCGCGGCGTCGGGGACGACCTCGGCAGCGGCGCCGACCTCCCCGAGTTCATGGAGATGCAGGACGACGAGGACGAAGGACCCCGACTTTCGGAGTTCCGCATCGCCGCCGGTGAGGTCAAGTACCCGCCCAAGGGGTCGTTTCGCCGCGGCGCGACGATCAGTGCCTGGTACGCCAGCCCGCACTCGGGAATCCGAACCCTGCAGGACTTCAAGAAGATCTCGATCCTGGAGGTCAAGGGCTACTGCTACGGCTGGCACTTCTACCAGGCGGCCGACGCCGACCTGGTGATCTCCTCGGACGACGCGCTGTTCGGCCACCCGTCGTTCCGCTACTACGGCTGGGGACCCCGGATGTGGTGGTGGGCGCAGATGATGGGCATCCGGAAGTTCCAGGAGATGGTCTATACCGGACGGCCGTTCACCGCCGCCGAGATGGCCGAGTGCAACTTCCTCAACAGCGTGGTCCCGCGCGAGGATCTCGAGGCGGAGGTGGCCAAGTACGCGTTGGCGTGCGCCCGGAACCGCCCCACCGACACGGTGTTCCAGCAGAAGATCTTCTTCGAGGTGATGAAGCAGTTCCAGGGCGAGTACATGGGCAGCCTGCTCGGCGGCTACTTCGAGTCGATGGGTGCCGCCATCGCCCACGACTCCGACGACCTCGACATGCACGAGGCGCTCGACGAGGGCCTCTCGGGTGCGGTCAAGGACAACGACAGCAAGTTCCCGCCGGAGTGGCGGCTGTCGAAGTCGGGCCGCAAGAACGCCAAGCCGAAGAAGAAGAAGTAGCGCCATGGATCCGGGGCGGCCCGACCCGCCGTTGAGCGGATTCGTCGTCGTCGACCTCTCGACCGGGATCCCCGGCGGCTATTGCACCAAGCTGCTCGCCGACGGCGGCGCCGAGGTGGTCAAAGTCGAGGCGCCCGAGGGTGATTCACTTCGCCGATGGTCGGCCTCCGGCGCGCGGATCGCGCCGGGGTCCGACGGGGCACTGTTCGGCTTCCTGGCCGGCGGCAAGCACAGCGTGGTGGCCGATCCCGACGCTGCCGACGACCTGCGACTGGTCGACGAGCTGTTGGCGTCGGCCGACGCCGTCATCTGGTCCGCCGGCTCCCGGCTGGCTGCCCTGCCGCGCTTCGCTCCCGCCGAGCTGCTGACCGCCCACCCACACCTGATCGTCGCATCGATCACACCGTTCGGGCTACACGGGCCCTGGAGTGAATGTGCCGCAACGGAATTCACCCTGCAAGCGTGGTCGGGCGGCATCGTCGGGCTCGGTCGCGGCGCGCCCGACCGGGCGCCGGTGTATGTGGGCGGACGGGTCGGCGACTACCTGTCGGGTGCCTATGCCAGCGCGGCGATCCTGGCCTCCCGGATGCGGGTGCTGGCCGGCGGAGCGGGGGAACTGATCGACCTGTCGATGCTGGAAAGCCACGTCATGGGGCTCACCTACTACCCGGTGACCTACTTCGACATCCTGGGCCGGCCGTGGCGCGATGCCCGCAAGCTCACCGTGCCCGGAATCTCACACGCCAGTGACGGTCTGGTCGATCTGGGTTGCGGGACTGCCCAGCAGTGGTTCGACCTGTGCTCCATGACGGGCCACGAGGACTGGATCGACGAGGACTCCGCGCTGTCGATCACCGAGCAGGCCAACGAGAAGGCCGACGAGCTCTACGCCTGGGTCGCCGAACACACCGGCGACGAGGTGCGCGACCTGGCGACGGCGTTCCGCATCCCGAACGCCCCGGTGGCCAACGGCGCCACCGTCGAGTCGCTGGAGCACTTCGAGGCCCGGGGCTCGTTCGTCACCAACCCGGCCGGATTCCACCAGCCTGCCCATCCGTACCGCATCTCCGGCGTCGAGCTGAGGCCACCCAGCGCTGCGCCGCGTCTGGGCGAACACACCGAGCGCCACCGGAGCGCCCGCCGAGCGCCACGGACGGCCGGATCCGAACCGAACACGTTGCCGCTGGTGGGTATTCGCGTCCTGGACCTGACGACGTTCTGGGCCGGACCGTCCTGCACCCATCCGATGGCGCTGCTGGGCGCCGAGGTGATCCACGTCGAGTCCGCCCGGCGCCCGGACGGCACGCGGCTGATTGCCGGTGTGCCGGTGACCGAACCGCAGTGGTGGGAGAGGCAGCCGATCTTCGCCGCGCTGAACACCAACAAGAAGGACATCACCCTGGACCTGGCCACCGAGCGCGGCCGCGACCTGCTGACCCGGCTGATCGCCACGGCGGACGTCGTCGCGGAGAACTACACGCCGCGGGTGCTCGACCAGCTCGGCCTGGATCACGCTGCGGTGCAACGGATCAACCCGAGTGCGATCATGCTGCGCATGCCGGGGTTCGGCCTCGACGGCCCATGGCGCGACAACCCGGCGTTCGCCTACGTCATCGAGGCCGCCGCCGGCATCAGCTGGCTGACCGGCTACCCGGACCGCAATCCCTACGAGCCGTACTCGGTCGGTGACCCCAACGCCGGGCTGCACGCGCTGAACGGCGTGCTGCTGGCCCTCGAGCATCGGCGGCGCACGGGAGAGGGCTCGCTGGTGGAGGCCGCGATGGTCGACGCCGCGCTCAACATCGCCGCCGAGCAGGTCATCGAGTACACCGCCTACGGGGCGGTGCTGCAGCGCGCGGGCAACCGCGGTCCGACGGCCGCGCCGCAGAACCTTTACCGCACAAGCGAGATCGACGAGTTCGGCCGCGACGACTCCTGGGTGGCCATCGCGGTGGCCACCGACAGTCAATGGCAGGCGCTGCGGAGCGCACTCGGCGACCCGCAGTGGGCCGCCGATCCGGCGCTGGGCACCGACAGCGGGCGGCGGGCGAACGAGGACCTGATCGACGAGCACCTCGGGGCGTGGTGCCGCGGGCGCGGCGGCGACGAGATCGTGAGCGTCTTGTGGCCGGCCGGCGTGCCGGTGGCCAAGGTGATGCAGCCACATCGTCAGACCGAACTCGAGCAGCTGGCCGCGCGCGGGTTCTTCGAAGTGCTCGAGCACCCGGTGAACCCACCGGCGCACTACAGCACGCTGCCGTTCCGGCTCTCATGCGGCCCGCGGCACTTCCACCTCTCCTGCGCGCCGCTGCTGGGTCAGCACAACCGGGAGCTGTTGGCCGAACTCGGCCTCTCGCCGACCGAGATCGACACACTGGAAGCCGATGGCGTGATCGGCACCGAACCGGCGATGGGCGGCTCGAAGGCCACGCGGTGACGCCCGGGGGTATTGAAGTTAGTCCATAATGAGAATATCGTTCTCACGAACCGTATAGGAGGATTTCATGGGGCAACTGTCGAGTCGGGTTGACATACCGTTTCCGCTGTTCGACGCGGACAATCACCTCTACGAGCCGCCGGAGGCGCTCACCAAGTACCTGCCGAAGGAGTACAAGGACATCGTCCAGTACGTGCAGGTGAACGGCCGGACCAAGATCGCGCTGCGCGGTCAGATCAGCAACTACATCCCCAACCCGACCTTCGAGGTGGTCGCCAAGCCCGGCGCGTGGGAGGAGTACTTCAAGTTCGGCAATCCCGACGGCAAGACCAAGCGCGAGCTGTTCGGTGAGCCGATGCGGTCGATCCCGGCGTTCTTCGAGCCCGCTCCGCGCCTGGAGTTGATGGACGAGCTCGGCCTGGACCGCACGTTGATGTTCCCGACGCTGGCCAGCGTTGTCGAGGAGCGGCTGCGCGACGATCCGGTCGCCATCCACGTCATCGTCCACGCACTCAACCAGTGGCTCGACGAAGTCTGGGGCTTCAACTACAAGAACCGCATCTTCACCACCCCGGTGATCACGCTGCCGATCGTCGAGAAGGCGATCGAGGAGCTGGACTGGGCGGTCAAGCGCGGCGCCCGCTGCATCCTCATCCGCCCTGCTCCGGTGCCCGGCTTCCGCGGGCCGCGGTCGTTCGCGCTGCCCGAGTTCGATCCGTTCTGGGAGCGGGTCGTGGACTACGACCTGCTGGTCGGCATGCACTCCAGCGACAGCGGCTACTCGCGCTACACCTCCGAGTGGGACGGCGCCGCCCAGGAGATGCTGCCGTTCCAGACCAATGCGATGTCCATCCTCAACGAGTGGCGGCCGATCCAGGACGCGGTGGGCTCCTGGGTGATCCACGGCGCGCTGTACCGGTTCCCGAAGCTGAAGGTCGCGATTGTCGAGGCCGGGTCGAAGTGGATGCACCCGCTGCTGGACGGCCTGGCCGAGGTGTACAAGAAGGCGCCGGAAGCCTTCCCCGGGGGCGATCCGGTCGAAGTGGTCAAGAGCCGGATCCACGTCAGCCCGTTCTACGAGGACGGCATCGACGACCTGATCAACCTCGTCGGCGTCGATCAGGTGCTCTACGGCTCGGACTGGCCGCATCCGGAGGGACTGGGTGAGCCGACCTACTACGTGAAGGCGCTCGAGCACCTCCCGATCGAGGATCAGGCAAAGATCATGGGCGGCAACCTGTCCCGGCTCGTCACGGTTTGACCTTCCCGAACCAACCGTGGCGGACCATCCCCGAGATGGTCTCGAGCGCAGCGGACCGGTTCGGCGACGCAGAGGCAGTCGTCGACGGTCCGCTGCGCCTGACGTTCGTCGAGGTCGCCGAACGGGTCCGTTGTGCCGCAGGCGCTTTCGTGAACCTGGGCGTCGACACCGGCGACCGCATCGCCATCTGGGCGCCCAACTCCGCGCACTGGATGATCGCCGCCTTCGGCGTCCTGAGCGCCGGCGGCGTCGTCGTCCCCGTGAGCACCCGCTTCAAGACCGCCGAAGCCGCTGACATCATCACCCGCAGCGGCGCCAAGGCGGTGCTCACCGAGAAAGGTTTCCTGGGGCAGGATTTCACCGCGCCGCCCGGTGTGCCGGCGATCGAACTCAAGTCAGGGTTCCTCGACGACGGCGCACCGGTGCAACGGACGGTCAGCGGCACCGACATCGCGGACATCATCTACACCTCCGGCACCACCGGCCGGCCCAAGGGCGTGATGATGAACCACCTGCAGAACCTGCGGATGTACGCCGAGTGGTGCGATCTGGCCGATCTGCGCGAGGGCGACCGCTACCTGATCGTCAACCCGTTCTTCCACACCTTCGGCTACAAGGCGGGCTGCATCGCGTCGTTCATCCGCGGCGCCACGATGCTGCCCGTGCCGGTGTTCGATGTCGGGGCGGTGGTGGAACTGATTGGCGCCGAACGGGTCACGATGCTGCCCGGCCCACCCACCCTCTACCACTCGCTGCTGGCGGTCGAGGACAAGAGCAAGCTGGCGACCCTGCGCGCCGGGGTGACCGGCGCGGCCGACATCCCCGTCGAACTCATCCGCCGGGTCCACGAGGAGCTTCCGTTCCAGACCCTGGCCACCGGATACGGCCTCACCGAGGCGGGCACGGCGACGATGTCGCGCCCCGGCGACTCGTTCTCCGACGTCGCCACCACCGCGGGGCTGCCGGTCGCCGATGTCGAGGTGCGACTCGCCGCCGACGGCGAGGTGCTGGTGCGCGGATACAACGTGATGCAGGGCTACTTCGACGACCCCGCCGCCACCGCCGAGGCGATCGATGCCGACGGATGGCTGCACACCGGCGATCTGGGGGAGTTCACCGACAGCGGGCGGTTGCGCATCGTCGGCCGCAAGAAGGACATGTTCATCGTCGGGGGCTTCAACGCCTACCCCGCCGAGATCGAAGGCTTCCTGATGGAGCACCCCGCGGTCGCCCAGGCCGCGGTGATCGGAGTGCCCGACGAGCGGCTGGGCCAGGTCGGCAAGGCCTTCGTGGTCCGCAAGAGCGGCCGCGAGGTCGCTGCCGATGATCTGATCGCCTGGAGTCGCGAGCGGATGGCAGGGTTCAAGGTGCCGAGGTCCGTCGAGTTCCTCGACGCCCTGCCGCTCAACGCCACCGGCAAGGTGATGAAAGACCAGTTGCAATGATCGCGATGGAAACATCATTTCCGCATTTCAAGCTGGTCGTAGCGGTGTGAATCGGATGGCTCTGAGCGAGCTCCCTATCGCATAATGATAATGTCATTCTCACAGTTGCTGACCAGTCGGCGGACCCGTCGGTGGGATCCGCATCCAGGTGCGCCAGCCTCGTCGCCCACAATGGGCGGCGGTGGGCGCGGGCCGTACAGCGGGCGCCCGTACGCTGGCTGGATGCTCGGACCAGGGAGGAACGCGGACATGTGCAGGTGGCATGGCGTCTGAGGTCGACGGCGGCGAGACCGCCTCGGAGGTGATGGCGCAACTGGCCGAAGCCGAAGCCGCCGAAGCTGAGGCGCTCGCCGATGCCGCCCGCGCCAAGGCGACCGCGGCCCGGCTGCGCAGATCGACGCAGACCCCGGCTACCGTCGAGGTCACCGAGACGGTCGCCGACGTGGCCGAGGAACCCGAGCGGCCGTGGTGGTCGCGGCTGCCGTGGACGAAGATCGGGTTGGCCGCCGTCGTCGTCGCGATCTGCGCCGCGCTGGCACTGACCGGTCTGATGATCTGGCAGCACCGCCAGGTCGAGGCGCAGCGGGCGCACCGGGCCGAGTTCGTGACGTCGGCCTCCGAGGGCGTGCTCGCCCTGCTCACCATCGACTACAACCACGCGAAGGCGGATGTGCAGAAGGTGATCGACCATTCCACCGGGTCCTTCCGGGACGACTTCACCAAGGGCGGAGACGATTTCGTCAAGACCGCCGAGCAGTCCAGGGCGGTGACCGTCGGCAAGATCAGCGCGGCCGCGCTGGAGTCGGAGAACGGTGACACGGGGGTGGTGCTGCTTGCGGCGTCCTCCCAGGTGACCAATGCGAATGGGGCGCGCCAAGATCCGCGGGCCTGGCGGATGAGCGTGACGATGACCCGCGACGGGGGCAAGTTGAAGATGTCGAATGTGGAGTTCGTGCCGTGAGCGATGACAAGACCAGCCCTGCTACCGACGTCACCGACGGCGAGAGCATCGTCGAGGAGACAACCGAGGCCACGGTGAGCGAGGTCGACGTCCCCGAGGACGCCGACATCACCGTCGTGCCCGCACTCGAGGAGCCTGAGATCGGCGCGAAGCGCCGCTTTCGATGGCTGCCCGCGTTGCTTGCCGCGTTACTGATCGCCTCGGCCGGTGCGGCCGGCGGCGTCTACTGGTGGATCTATCGGCCGGATCAGCAGACCAACGCCGCCGCCCAGCAGCAGGCCACCAACGCCGCGCGCGATGGCACGGTGGCACTGCTGTCCTACGCCCCCGACACGTTGGACAAGGACCTTGCGAACGCGAAGTCGCACCTGACCGGCGAGTTCCTCAAGTACTACGGCGACTTCACCGACAAGATCGTGGCCCCCGCGGCCAAGCAGAAGGGCGTCAAGACCGAGGCGACCGTCACGCGCGCGGCGGTTTCGGAGATGCATCCCGACCGGGCGGTGGTGCTGGTGTTCGTCAACCAGGTGACCACCAGCAAGGACCGGCCCGATCCGGCACTGGCCACCAGCAGCGTGATGGTGACCATGGTCAAGCAGGACGGTCGCTGGCTGATCTCCGAATTCAATCCGGTGTAGGGGTCGATCGATGAGTGTGGCACTGCTCCTGGAGATGGCGGCCTCGGACGCCGAGCGCCCCGGGGTGGTCTCCGATGACCAGCGGCTCACGGTGGGTGAGCTCAACGCACTGGCCGACGGCGGTGCGGGGGTCATCTCCGGAACCGGTGCGAACAGCGTGGTGTACGTGGGCACCGGCGGCCTGATGCTTCCGCTGTTGATCTTCTCCTCGGCCCGTGCCGCCCGGCCGTTCACACCGCTGAACTACCGACTCTCCGGCGAGGCCCTGGCCGAGTTGATCGATCGCCTACCCGAACCGCTGGTGGTGTTCGACGCCGAATACGCCGACGTGGTAACGGGTTTGGGTGCCAAGAGCATGGAGTCGACGCAGTTCGTCGCGGCCGCCGGCCAAGCCGAGCCCGTCGCCGAGTTCCCCGACCCCGACGACGTCGCGGTGGTGCTGTTCACCTCGGGGACCACCTCGCGACCCAAAGCCGTTGAACTGTCGCACAACAACCTCACCAGCTACGTCACCGGCACGGTCGAGTTCGCCTCGGCCGAGCCCGGCGACGCCGCACTGATCTGCGTGCCGCCGTATCACATCGCCGGTGTGGGGGCGGCGCTGTCGAACCTGTACGCGGGCCGGAAAATGGTGTACCTGCGCAAGTTCGACCCCAAGCAGTGGATCCGGCTGGCGCGCAGCGAAGCGGTCACCAGCGCCACCGTGGTACCCACCATGCTGGATCGCATCATCACCGAGCTTGAGGCCAACCCCACCCCGTTGCCCGCGCTGCGCACCCTGGCCTACGGCGGGTCCAAGGTCGCTCTGCCGCTGGTTCGCAAGGCGCTTGAGCTGCTGCCCGGCGTCGGGTTCGTCAACGCCTACGGCTTGACCGAAACCAGTTCCACCATCGCGGTTCTCACCCCCGAAGACCACCGCATCGCCCACGCGGCCGAACACGAACCGATCCGCAAACGACTGGGTTCGGTGGGACAGCCGGTGCCGGGTATCGAGGTGCAGATCCGCGCAGAGGACGGCACGGTGCTGGGCCCCGAGGAGGTCGGCGAGCTCTACGTGCGCGGCGACCAGGTGTCGGGCCGCTACGCCGAGATCGGCTCGGTGCTCGACGCCGAGGGCTGGTTCCCGACCAAGGATGTCGCCTATCTCGACGCCGACGGCTACCTGTTCATCGGCGGCCGCAGTGACGACACGATCATCCGCGGCGGCGAGAACATCGCCCCGGCCGAGGTCGAGGACGTCCTCGTCGAGCATCCCCACGTACGCGATGTGGCCGTCGTCGGTGTCGAGGACGCCGAATGGGGCCAGATCATGGTCGCGGTGGTGGTTCCCGTCGCCCACATCACGCCCGATCCCGAGGACCTGCGCGCCCATGTGCGCCAGCACCTTCGGGGCTCGCGCACCCCGGACCGGGTGGTGTTCCGCCACGAACTTCCCACCACGCCGACCGGCAAGGTGCTGCGCCGGCAACTGGCCGACGAACTCAAGTCGCCCACTGTGTAACTCCCGAGGAGGACAACCATGATCAAGACCGGCACCCGACTGCAGAGCCAGGTGTGCGACACCCAGGTCATCGTCGTGCGGTCATCGGAGCGCCTCGACGACCTGCGGGCCGGCGGGGTTGCGATGGTTGCGCTGGACGCCGAGAAGTCCGCAGCCGCCAAGCTGGATCCGAACTTCTCCGACGGCACGGTGATGGGCAAGCGCTACGTCGACGACAGCGGCGCCGAACTCCTGGTCACCAAGGCCGGAGCCGGCTCGCTGAGCATCGGTGACACCCCACTGGAGCTGAAGACCGCCAAGCCGCTTCCCGCCAGCGACTAGCCGAGGGCAGCGTGAGCGCTCCGACGGATAGCCAACAGCATTCGCTCGTGCTGGCGATGGACTACCGGGTCCCCGACCCGGGCAGGGTCTGGCCGGTGCTGCAGCGCAGCAAGGCAGCACTGGCCGGTCTCGGCGCTCACTACGTCCTGGTCTACACCTCGAGCCGCGAAGCGGGCCGGGTGATGGTGACCATCTCGCTGCGCAGCAAGGACCCGATCCTGGAGGTGCTGCGCTCCCGGCTCTTCCTCGACTGGTTCGACTCGGTGGGCCTGCAGGACATCCCGGCCATCTTCGCCGGTGAGACCGTCGAGAAGATCACCCTTGCCGACCCCGACCCGAACGAGGCGCCCGGCGTCATCATGGGCGCGATCGCCCATGTGGACGACGTGCCGGTGCTGGTCGCCCGCCTCCGTGCGGCGCTGCCGCGCCTCGCCGACGCCGGAATTCGCAATCTGCGGGTCTTCCAGGCCTTCGACGACGAGCACGAGGCGATGATCCTGCAGGAGATCGACACCGAGGAAGACGCCAGCCGGTGGATCGACCACCCCGATCCGGTGAACGAATGGATGGGGGAGTCCGGAGTCGGCGCCTACCCGCCGGTCTTCGTCGGCCGTCTTGCGCACCTCATGCGCATCGACGAGAACGCCTGAGGCGCGGGGATGTTCGTCTGTCTGTGCAACGGCGTGACCAGCCAGACGGTGGCGGACGCCGTGGCGGCCGGGGCGAGCACCACCAAGCAGGTCGCGAAGGCGTGCGGGGCCGGATCGGAATGCGGCCGTTGCCGGCATACCGTGCGTGCGATCATCGAGGCCACTGCGGCGCCAGAACAGAAGCGCCGCAAGGGATTCCTGCATCGAGGATGACGATGGACATACAGCGGGTCAGTGACGAGCTCGAGATCGCCTCCGTGCTCAACCGGTATGCACGGGCGGTCGACGGCAAGGACTGGGACCTGTGGCGGTCGCTGTTCACCGAGGACGCGGTCATCGACTACAGCTCGGTCGGCGGAGTGGTCGGTGATCGGGAGGAGGTCTCGGCCTGGCTCGAGCGCGGGCTGGCGCTGATGCCGATGACCCAGCACTTCATCTCCAACATCGAAGCCGACATCGACGGCGACACGGCCACGGTGCGGGCGATGTTCTACAACCCGATGCTGCTGCCGGGGGCGACCACCCTGAGCGCCTGCGGCGGCTACTACCACCACGTCATGGTCCGCACCGAGCGCGGTTGGCTCAGCAGGCACCTGCGCGAAGAGAACCTCTGGTTCGACAATCCGCCGAGTCCCGACCTTCGGGCCGGGCTGCACGAACAGGCCCAATGACCTGCGGACACGCCCGCAAAGGGGCCCCTGTACGGGCTGCACAAGTCCCCACAGCTGAGGACTAACGTCTCTGTCGTCGACGGCGCGTTCTGAGTGACAGTGTCATGTACGAGCGACCAGTGAAGGCGGCGAGAACGACATGAGCGCGCATTTTCCTGACCCCGAGACTGTGCGCGCCGTCCTGAGCCTGGCGACCCGAGCCCCCTCGGTCCACAACTCCCAGCCGTGGCATTGGCGAATCGGCCCGCACACCCTGCACCTGCTTGCCGATCCGACCCGGCATCTGCCGCGGACCGATCCCGACCGGCGCGACATGCTGGTCAGCTGTGGCGCCACGTTGCACCACGCCACGGTGGCGCTGGCGGCGATGGGCTGGCAGGCCAAGATCCACCGTTTCCCGAATCCCGACGACCGGGACCATCTGGCGTCGATCGAGGTCCACCCGCAGTCGCCCGGCGAGCTCGACATCACCCTGGCCGCCGCGATCGCCCGGCGTCGCACCGATCGCCGCAACTACAGCTCGTGGCCCGTGCCCATCGGCGACATCGCCCTGATGGGCGCCCGCGCTGCCCGCGCGGGGGTCATGCTGCGCCAGATCGACCTGCTGCCCCAGCTCAACGAGATCGTCGCCGCGTCGGTGGCCAGGCACACCACCGACACCGACTACCTGACCGAACTCAACGCGTGGAGTGGGCGATACGGCTCGGTGGCCGGTGTTCCGGCGCGGAACACCCCGTCCACCGACAGCCGCTCGATGTTTCCCGCGCGGGTGTTCGCCGGGCCGGCTCTCAAGCAGCCCTCGCACACCTCGGCCGCCGAGGACAACGGCGTCATGCTGGCGTTGGGCACCGAGACCGACGACGACCTGGCCCGCTTGCGGGCCGGCGAGGCCACCAGCCTGGTGTTGCTGTCGGCCACCGCGATGGGACTGGCCACCTGCCCGGTGACGGAGCCCCTCGAGATCTCCGACACCCGCGACGCGGTGCGCTCCGACGTGTTCGGCACCAGCGGACACCCGCAGATGTTGCTCCGCGTCGGCTGGGCGGCGATCAACGCCGACCCGCTGCCTGCCACGCCTCGCCGTCCGCTTCCCGATGTCGCCGACTGGCTCAACGACGGTGCCTTCATGGTCGGCGCGGACGCGGTGAGCCAAGCGGGGTAGTGCCGGCAGATGGAAACGATCGTTCCCGGTCCCGGCCGCGGTTGGTTCACCCGGCTGTTCGGACGAAATCCGTTGGTGCGCATCAGCGATCGGATCGAAGCGCTCACGCTCATCCTGGGCATCGCGCTGGTGCTCGTGAGCGTGCCGATCGCGGGCGCGGTCGGCACCGCCGTCTACTCAAACCGCGCCGCGGTTTACGAGCAGCAAGTGCGCACCCGCCACACCGTGGCCGCGACGGTGCTGGCCGACAGCACCTCCACCGTGCGTCCCTACTCGGTCTCGTTCGACGTCCGCGCCCGCTGGCAGGACCGCGGAGTCCAGCACGAGGATGTGCTCGGATGGGACCGCCCCGCCAAAGCCGGTGACCAGCTGAGCATCTGGGTGAACGACAAGGGCGACTACACCGGGCCTCCGACGCGCCCCAATCGCGCGGTCAGCGATGCGATCATCGCCGGTGCGGTGCTGTGGCTGTCGGTGATCACAGTGGTGGCGTCCGCGATCGGCCTCGCGCGGTTCCGGCTGGACCGGCGCAGGCACGCGCAGTGGGATCGCGGTCTCCGCGGCCTGGTCGGTGACGACGGCGGCCGCACCAGTAGCGAGCACTGAGACTTGGACGGCTGACTTCGCTTTCCTGTGGCGGCCAGTTGGGTTGCGGCGCTTGGTAGGTGGCTTGGCATGGCCGGAAGGTGTCGGACCCCTCTGCGATGATGATGTCATGTCCTCGACCGCAGCCCTCGGCACGACGGTTTCCCCTGCTGAGCGTCTTGAGGTGTTGTTCGGGGAGTTGGCGGAGTTGGCCGGTCAGCGCAACGCGATCGATGGGCGGATCGTGGAGATCGTGGCGGAGTTGGATCGCGACGAGCTCTGCGGTTCCACGGGGGCCCGTTCGGTGGCGGGGTTGGTGGCTTGGAAGCTGGGCACGTCATCGGCCAACGCCCACACGATCGCCACCGTCGCCCGCCGCAGCGAGGCCTTCCCGCGCTGTGTCGGCGAGTTGCGGCAGGGTCGGCTGTCACTGGATCAGGTCGGGGTCATCGCCGCCCGGGCGGCCGACGGCTCCGATGAGCATTACGCCCAGCTGGCACAGGTGGCCACGGTCAACCAGTTGCGCACCGCGGTCAAGCTCGAACCGCGCCCCGAGCCCGATCCCCGCCCGGACCCGCGGGCCTCGATCACCAAGGCTCGGCGATGAGCAGTTCAGCTGGTGGCGCATCACACTGGCGCATCTGGAGGCGGCCACGTTCGAGGCGGCGCTGGCGGCCCACCGTGAGGCGCTGATCGGCGAGTGGAAACAGGCTCACGACACCGGCGATCACCCATCGCCCAGCGCCCCGCCGATGCCCGGTGACCTCGAGGCGTTCCTGCGCCTGGTCGAGGCCGGCTGGGACGCCGAAGCCACCCGCCGCCCGCACGGGGCGCACACCACCGTGGTGGTCCACGTCGATCTCGCGCAGCGCGCCGCCGCCCTGCACCTGGGTCCGCTGCTGTCCGACGCCGACCGCCAATATCTGAGCTGCGATGCCAGCTGTGAGGTGTGGTTCGAACGCGACGGGCAGCCCATCGGCGCGGGCCGGGTGACCCGCACGATCAGCCGCCGGCTGCGCCGCGCGCTGGAGCACCGCGACCGCAGCTGCGCGGTGCCCGGCTGCGGGGCCACCCGCGGACTGCACGCCCACCACCTCCGGCACTGGGACGACGGCGGACCCACCGAACTGTCCAACCTGGTCCTGCTCTGCCCCTATCACCACCGGGCACACCACCGCGGCCTGATCACCATCACCGGACCCGCCGAGCACCTCGCCGTCACCGACAGCAACGGGCAGACCACTCACCGCAGGATCCATCGCCCGCGCCCCCACACGACCCCCACCCGATGTCCCACCCTGCCCCGGACCCACCGGCGAACGCGCCGACTGGTGGTGGTACCAACCCTTCCAACCCCAACCACCACCCACCGACAACTAAGAGAATCGCAGCGTCGTCCCCGGTGTGAGAGTCTGCACGTTGCCCCGGCATTCGATTTCGATCGCCGGGTGGTCGGCGGGGTCGACACTGATCTCCGCGCTGCGCCCGTGGATCGTCAGGTGCAGTCGATAGCCGCGGTAGTAGAGCGGCATCCGAAGGGCACCAAGGCTTTCCGGCCACATCGGGCTGAGGATCAACCGGTCGGCGCGGGTCTCCAGCCCGGTGAAGCAGCGCTGCAACAGGTCGATGCTGCCTGCCATGGCCGCGATGTGGATACCCTCGGCGGTGGTGCCGCCCTGGATGTCGGCCACGTCGGACATCAGCACCTGCTGGAAATACTGCATGGCGCGCTTGCGATTTCCGCGAGCCAGGACCCACGCGTGCACGACCCCGCTCAGCGTCGACCCGTGCGAGGTCCGGTGGAAGTAGTAGTCCACGGTCTTCGGGATCTGCTCGGGGGTGAACCGATACCCCATGCGGGCGAACAGCTCCCGCAGCTCGTCGGAGGACAACAGGTAGAACAGCATCAGCACGTCGGCCTGCTTGGAGGCCCGGTACCGGTTGACGCTGTCGTTCTCGGCCTCCAGGATCCGGTCCAGCCGCTGGATGTCGCCGTAGCGAGCGCGGTAGCCGTGCCAGTCCAGTTCTTCCAGGTCGCCGTAGCCTTCGAACTGGCTGATGACATCCCCCCCGGGTTCTGTCCCGGAAACTGAGGCGGAGTGGAAGGGCACATACATCCGACGGCTGACCTCGTCCCACTTGTCCAGCTCGCGACCGTGGATACCCAGGGTCTCCAGCAGGTCGAGCCGGTCGCGCAGCGGCATGGCGTCCAGCGCGTCCAGCGCCCGGACGATCACCCACACCGCCATCACGTTGGTGTAGGCGTTGTTGTCGATGCCGTCGTAGGGCCGGTCCGGATAGCCGGAGTGGAACTCGTCGGGCCCGATGACACCCCGAATGACGTAGCGGCCCAGCGTTTTGTCGTATTCGGCGCGGCTCACCCAGAACCGTGCGATCTCGGCGAGCATCTCCGCGCCGTTCTCGATCAGATACTCCAGATCTCCGGTGACCTGGTAGTACTGCCACACGTTGTAGGCGACCGCGATTCCGATGTGGTGTGCCCGCGCGCTGGCGTCCGGATTCCAGTGCCCCGAGTTGGGGTTCAGGTGCATCTTCTGGCTTTCCTCGCGGCCGTCGCTGCCGGACTGCCACGGGAACATCGCCCCGGCATAACCGGCTGCGCGCGCGGCGCGGCGGGCCTCGGGAAGCCGGCGGAAGCGGTAGCGCAGCAGCGAGCGTGTCATCGCCGGTGAGCGCAGGTTGAGTACCGGAAAGACGAACAATTCGTCCCAGAAGATGTGGCCGCGATAGGCCTCGCCGTTCAGGCCGCGCGCCGGCACACCGGCGTCGAGGTCCACCGCTCCGTTCGGCACGGTCTCCAACAGGTGCAGCATGTGCAGCCGAATCACCCGCAGGGCATCGGGATTGTCGTCGAAGGCGATGTCGAACCGCTCCCACAGGTGCGCCCACTCCCGCACATGCCCGTCGCGCAACTCGCTGTATCGGCCCAGCTGGCCCAGCGCCCTTCTTGCAGCGTCGCCGGGCTCCGAGATCGCGTAGTCGTGGCCGGTGAAGATGGCGGCCATCTTCTCCACCGTCACCGACTCACCGGCGGCGAGACCGACGACGTAGTCGTGGCCGATTCGGCGTTCCTCGGCGACCAGCCTGCTGTCGGCGTCCAGCTGGGTGGTTCCGCGGTAGACGGTGGTCCTGGCGGCCACCGCGACCGGAACCCGGGACTGAACCGTCTCGCACACGAGCAGGGTCGAGTTGGGTGAGAGCTCTTCGGCGACGGTGGTGACCAGGTGGTCGTTGGACAGTGCCCGATACCGGTCGACCCCGCTGTTACGCACGTCGCCGTCGATGATCGACAGCAATTCCAGTGTGCCGGACCAGTCTTCGGCGGTGAAGGTGGTCTCCAGCGCGCATGCGTGGGGAAGGTGCATCGCCGCGATCCGGCGTTGGGTGACACCGGTGGTGCGTCCCGCGCCGTCGCGGAACCGGAACTCCCGGATCAGTTCGGCGTCGCGGAGGTTCATCGTCTGCCGGTAGGTCAGCACCTGGACGTCGGGTGAGTCGATGTCGAACCAGTCTCCGCCGTCGATGCGGAACTTCAGCATCAGCCAGTGCGGCAGGTTGACCAGGCTCTCGTTGTCGATCCGGACTCCGGCCACTTCGTCGTAGAGCCGGTTGTACAGCCCGGCGGCGTAGGTGCCCGGATAGTGGAACGGCCCGGCGTCGGCCTCGGGTGCGCAGCCGCGGGTGGCCCGGTAGCCGTTGCCCACCGTGCACAGCGCCTCGCGCAGCCGTTCCTGCTCGGGGATGTACCCGCCGAACGTGAAAGACCAAGGGCTGGAAGCCGTGTGGCGATCGATGTCGCCCTGGTCGAGCAGTCGTTCGACGAACTCCCGCACATGTGTCGGATCGTCCAGCGCGAACCGGGCCGCAGTGCAGCGGTCACCGTCCTCGGTGTGCTTCACCACGATGCCGATGCCGTCGTGCAGCACGGAGTCGAACGCGTCCTCGTCGGTCAGGTCGTCACCGACGTAGATCGGCAGCAGTGGTTCCTCGCCGGCCACCTGGTCGACGATCCATTCCAGTGTCTTGCCCTTGTCCCAGTCCAGATTCGGTCGCAGCTCGACGACCTTGCGACCCGAGGTCACCTTCAGCCCGTGCCGTCCGCCGGCCTTGTGGACCGCGGCTGTGACCACGCCCTCGGCCTCGGGGGCGGCGTTGCGAAAGTGCACCGCGATCGCGAACCTCTTGTGCTCCACCGCAACTCCGGTGATGTCGGCGAGCTCGGCGCGCAACTCCGCGGCCGCGGATGCCAGGGCCGGCACCGCCTCGGCGGCGACGTCGTTCTCGCGGTGCGTACCGTCCGGAGTGATCATCTCGAACCCGTGGCTGCCCGCGTACCACAGACCCGGGATCCCGACCCGGTCGCGGATGTCGGCCAGGTCGCGGCCGGACAGTATCGCGACCGGGTAGAGCGCGGCCAACGACTCCAGTGCCTTGTCGGCGCCGGGCACCAAGGCCGCCGCACCGGCCTCGTCGACGATGTCCGACAGCGTGCCGTCGAAGTCGAAGAACAACGCGGGGCGGCGCGCCGAGACCACGCCGGCGATCTGGCCGAACGAACGCAGTGCGTCGGGTAGTGACGACATCCGCCGGTCGATCGCGCGCACGGTCACGTCGGCGAGCTCTCCGATCACCACGTCGGCGCCGCAGCGCAACAGGTCCGCGCCGCTCTGCCCGGTGCGGTCGACTCCGATGACCAGACCGAAGCCGCCTGCCCGGCCGGCGGCCACCCCGGCTTCGGCGTCCTCCACGACCACGCACCGGCCGGGCCGGGCGCCCAGCCTCCGGGCGGTCTCGAGCAACACCGCGGGGTCGGGCTTTCCGGGCAGTCCCAGCTCGTCGGCGGTGACGCCGTCGACGCGGACCGCGAACAGCCCGTCGATTCCGGCCGATTCGAGCACCGCCGCGCAATTGCGGCTCGCCGAGTACACCGCCGTGCCCACACCGAGGGTGTTCAGCCGGCGTACCAGGGACACGGTGGACTCGAAGGTGGGCACTCCGTCGGCGATCTTGGCCAGATACAGCCGCTGCTTGCGGTTGCCCAGCCCGCACACGGTGTCCTCGGCCTCGTCGGTCGGTGAGCCCCACGGGAGCGAAATGCCCCGGGATGCCAGAAAGTCCCGCACACCGTCATAGCGCGGTTTACCGTCAATGAAATGCCGATAGTCGGCGGGGGTGAAGGCATCGTGGTTCTCGGCAGCCGTGCCGGCACGCCCGTGAAGGTACTCGTCGAACATCTGCGCCCAGGCCGCCTCGTGCAGCGACGCGGTGTCGGTGATCACACCGTCGAGATCGAACAGAACGGCGTCGTGGTACCGCGGATCGATCGCCACCGGCAGGCCGATGTCGGGGTTGGCACGGTCAACGACGCCGTTGGGAGCGCCGAACGGGCTTTCGTTGGCCATAGCACAAACCATGCCACAACTACCCGGACCCGATCAGGGCCTTGTGGCCACGGGGTAGGGGACCAAGGCCTCATGATCGAGAGGACCGGCAGATCTAGCGTCGTAGTTTGCGGCGTTGGTCGGAGAATGCGTGGCGACAGGCGCGAAACGCACTAGAAGGAGAAATGAAATGTCAACTCCCGCAACTCATCGCGGAATCCTTGTCGCCGTCGACGGGTCTCCGGAGTCGAAAGTCGCCGTCGACTGGGCCGCCCGCGACGCCGCGATGCACCGCGCGCCGGTGAAGTTGGTCCATGTTCTCAACCCGCCGGTCGTCATGACCTTCCCCGAGGTGCCCATGCCGCCGGGATACCTGCAGTGGCAGGAGGAGTCGGGCCACAAGATCCTCGAGAGCGCCTGCAAGACCATCGCCGCGGCCTCCGCGGGCAACCCGATCGAGGTGACCAGTGAAATGGTCACCGGGCCAACGATCCCCACGTTGGTCGAACTGACCAAAGAGGCACAGCTCGTCGTGGTCGGCTGCCGCGGGCGCGGTGCGCTGGCCCGCAGTCTGCTCGGCTCGGTGAGCACCGGCCTGGCCCATCACTCGCACTGCCCGGTCGCCATCATCCACGACGAGGATCCGTTGATGGCCCACCCGTCCAAGGCTCCCGTGGTGGTGGGTGTCGACGGTTCGCCTGCCTCGGAGCTCGCCACGTCGATTGCCTTCGAGGAAGCCAGCTTCCGCGGTGTCGACGTGGTGGCCGTACACGCCTGGAGCGACACCGGCGTGTTCGAGTTCCCCGGCGTCGACTGGTCGACGATGCAGGCGCTGGGCGAGGAGACTCTCAGCGAGCGGCTGGCCGGCTGGCAGGAACGCTATCCGGATGTGCTGGTGCGCAAGGTCGTCGTCGCCGACCGGCCCGCCCGCCAGATCATCGAACAGTCCGAGTCGGCGCAACTGGTGGTCGTCGGCAGCCACGGCCGCGGCGGCTTCGCCGGCATGCTGCTGGGTTCGGTCAGCACCGCGGTGATCCACGGCGTGCGGATGCCGGTGATCGTGGCCCGGTGACGGCGCCGGGGCCGTACCCCGAACTGAGGTTCAGGGCAGCGGTGCGGTCCAGCGCAGCACCGTGCCGCCGCCCGGGGCGTCGCCGACGGTGAAGTCGCCGCCCGCGTCGGTGGCGCGCCGACGCAGGTTGGTCAACCCGCTGGCGGTGACATCGGCGGGCATGCCCCGCCCGTCGTCGACCACCTCGATGAGAAGGTCGTCCTCGACCCGCACGGTGATGGTCAGGGTGCGGGCATGGGCGTGGCGGACGGCATTGCTGACCGCCTCGCGCACCACCGCCTCGGCGTGATCGGCCAGGCCGGCGTCGACCACCGACAGCGGCCCGACGTATTGAACCGTGGTCCGCAGGTCCGACCCCGAGAACGCGCCGATGGCGTCGTCGAGGCGCTGCCGGAGCCGGGTGGTCCCCGCGGCGCCGCCGTGCAGGTCGAAGATCGCGGTGCGGATCTCCTGGATGACGCCCTGCAACTCGTCGACGGTGTCGGTCAGCCGCTGCTGCACCTCCGCCGAGCGTGCGCGTGGGATGGTGCCCTGCAGTGACAGGCCCAGGGCGAACAGCCGCTGGATGACATGGTCGTGCAGGTCGCGGGCGATCCGGTCCCTGTCGGAGAGCACGTCGAGTTCGCGCATGTGCTGCTGCGTGCTGGCCAGCTGCCAGGCCAGCGTGGCCTGGTCGGCGAATGCGGCCATCATCTCCAGCTGCTCGTCGGTGAAGAGTTGTGCGCCGCGACGGCGCAGGATGACCAGCACACCGGCCACGGTCTCGGTGGTGCGCAGCGGAACCACCAGCGCGGGACCGGCCTCCGGCATGACGTCGAGCGAGTCTGTGATGGCATCGAGCCGGGCCGGGGTGCCACCCCTGAACACCTGACCGATGATGCTTGCCGTCACCGTGATCGGCTGGGCCGAGCGGGCCGGCCCGGCCACCCCCGCGGTCTCGACCACGACGAGCTCGGTCACCTCTGAGGTGGGCAGCTCGGTGTCGGAGGGTACGGCGACCAGCACGCCGTCGGATCGGGTGAGTTCCAGGGACTCGTCGGCGATCAGCCGGAACACCTGCGCGGGGTCCGCGCCGCCGAGCAGTTCGGTGCCGATGTCGCGGGTCGCCTCGATCCAGGACTGTCGTACCCGGGACTGTTCGTAGAGCCGTGCGTTGTCGATGGCGATGCCCGCCGCGGCGGCCAGCGCCTCGACCAGGACCTCGTCGTCCTCGCTGAACGGCTGGCCGTCGGCCTTGTCGGTCAGGTAGAGGTTGCCGTACACCTCGTCGCGGATGCGCACCGGAACACCCAGGAAGGTCCGCATCGGCGGGTGGTTCGGTGGGAACCCGACCGAGGCCGGGTGCTGCATGATGTTGTCCAGCCGGATCGGCTTGGGTTCGTCGATCAGGTGGCCGAGCACGCCGCGGCCCTCGGGCAGCGGACCGATGAGCTCCCGGGTCTCGGCGTCGATTCCCTCGTAGATGAACTCGACCAGTTCGTGGTGGTGACCGCGCACGCCCAGCGCCCCGTACCCGGCGTCCACCAGGTCGATCGCGGTGTGCACGATGGTCTTCAGGGTGAGGTCCAGCTCCAGACCCGAGGTCACCATCAGCATGGCTTCCACCAGGCCGTCGAGCCGGTCACGGCCCCTGACGATCTGCTCCACCCGGTCCTGGACCTCGACGAGCAACTCGCGCAGCCGCAGCTGGGACAGGGTCTCACGCAGCGGCGACGCGGTCTGCTGGCCCCCCTCCGGGCTGCCTGTGCCGGTCACGGGCTCTATGGTGCCAGATCGCTACCGGCCGGTTTCACTCTTCGGAGTGATGATGGCCCTGGTCGAGCTTGGAGACGAACACCGCCGCCTGGGTGCGCCGCTCCATACCCAGCTTGGCCAGCAGCCGGGACACGTAGTTCTTCACGGTTTTTTCCGCCAGGAACATCCGGGCGGCGATCTGCTTGTTGGTCAGGCCTTCGCCGAGCAGGCCGAGCAGCACCCGTTCCTGCTCGGTCAACCCCGACAATGGATCGGAGCGCTCGGCGGCGCCCCGCAGCTTGGCCATCAGCGCGGCGGCCGCGCGGTTGTCCAGCAGCGAACGGCCGGCCCCGACGTCCTTGATCGCCTTGGCCAGCTCCATGCCCTTGATGTCTTTGACGACGTAGCCGCTGGCACCGGCGAGGATCGCGTCGAGCATGGCCTCGTCGGAGGTGAACGACGTCAGCATCAGGCACCGCAGGTCGGGCATCTTGGACAACAGGTCGCGACACAACTCGATGCCGTTGCCGTCGGGCAGCCGGACGTCGAGGACGGCGACATCGGGTTGCAGCGCCGGTATCTGGGCCAGTGCCTGCGACACCGATCCCGCCTCACCGATGACGTCCAGTTCGGGGTCGGCGGAGAGCAGATCGATCAGGCCGCGACGGACGACTTCGTGGTCGTCGACGAGAAACACCTTGACCATGGGGTGCCTTCCGGATGGGCAACAGGCTGCGGTGAGAATCCACAGCCACCACCCAACGATATCCGCAAGTTAGCTCGGGATTGTCACAACAAACGCTGCCGGTCGGCCACCAGGACCGAACAATCTGTGTTGTGAAGGAACGCCGACCCGGTCGGGCCCAGTAATTCCTCCACGCCGGTTGCGTTGCGGGCACCCACCACCACCAGCTGAATCGAGTGGCTGTGCTTGGCCAGATAGTTCAAAACACTGCCGTGGATCGCGACCGGGCGGACGTCGAGATCGGGGTAATTGTGCTTCCAGTGGGACATGCGCCGGTCGAGCTGGGCGCGCACCATGCGGTTGCCGTCGGCCACCGCGTGGGTGTCGTGGACGTCGGTATATCGCGACTGCCAGGAGCCCAGCACCCGCAGCGGGGCGCCGCGCAGCCGGGCCTCCTCGACACCGCACTGCAGGACGGCCGCGCTGTCGGGCGATTCGTCGAGCTCGACGACGACCCAGCCCGGCTCGTGCGGCGTGCGCTCGGATCCGCGGACGATGGCCACCGGGCAGTAGGCCGAGCTGACCAGCGAGATCGCGGTCGAACCGATGCGGTTGTGGTCGAAATGCTTGAGCCCTACCGCGCCGACGCAGATCATCGCGGCCGAGCGGGACGCCTCGACCAGAGTGGCCGTCGGCCGGCCCGCGACGATGTCGATCTCGACCTTCACCGGCCGATCGGTGGCCTCGACGGCGTTCGCCGCGTAGCGCACCGCCAGCTCCGCGCTGGCCAGCCGCCGCTCGTCGTCCTGGGCGTCGGACGGCTCGAAGTCGTGCGGCTCGATCGAATACACCAGGCGTAACGGGATGTCGCGGCTGAGCGCTTCGTCGACGGCCCACACCGCGGCCCGCACGGCACCGCGCGAACCGTCGACGCCGACGACGATCGACGGCGGTGTGAATGATTCGGCCATGATGTTCGGACTCCCCCCGCGGGTGGCGTTCCTATTCTGCCGACGTTAGCTCGCTCGCGTGGCCACTCTGAGGGCAGAAAGTCCTCGATTGGCCTGCGAACGTAATCCCACGGCGGCTCAGCCGGCGACCAGGTCGATGTCGACCGGTTGTCCCGCTTGCTCGAAGAGCCGTTCGGCGTCGTCCCGGGTGCACGGCGCGGTGCCCGGCGTCAGCAGCTTGGCCGCGCCCGCGGCGCTGCCCAACCGGACGGCCTTGGCCAGCGGCCAGCCGCGAGTCAGGCCGACGGCGATGCCGGCCACCATGGCGTCGCCGGCGCCCACCCCGCTGCCGGCCGGCACCGGGATGGGCGGAAATCGGTGCGCGCTGTCCGGGGTGACCAGCAGCGCGCCCTGCGCGCCGAGGGAGACCACGATGTAGTGCGCGCAGCCCCGCCCGATCAGCTCACGCGCGGCGCCGATCTGATCGGATTCGGTGGGCAGATCGCGACCGACACACTCGCGCAGTTCCCGCACGCTCGGCTTGAGCAGGAACACCCCGGAGTTGACGTGTTTGAGCCCGCCGCCGGAGGTGTCCAGGATGAACAGGGCGCCGATCTCCTCGCAGACGTTCGCGACCTGCTGATAGAAGTCCGGCGGCACCCCCGGCGGCAGGCTGCCGCTGGCCACCACCATGGCCGCCGATCCCGCCGCGCGGCGCAGCTGCAGCTGGCATTCGGTCTGTTCGGCCAGGGTGAGCTCCGGGCCAGGCAGCACGAACCGGTACTGCCGGTCGGTGCTGCGTTCGTTGACGGTGAGGCTTTCCCGAGTCGACCCGCCGATGTGAATCGGATGCACCGACACCCCCTCGGCGGTGAGCAGCCGGGTGATCATGTCGCCCGCCGAGCCGCCTGCCGGATAGATGGCCGTCGCCGATGCGCCGAGGACATCGGCGATGTGCGCGACGTTGATACCGCCGCCGCCGGGGTCGTACCGGGGCGGCGAGCAGCGCAGCTTGTCGGTGTGGTGAACCACGTCGGTGCTGGTGGTGATGTCCAGCGCCGGGTTCATCGTCAACGTGACGATGCGATGCCCGGTGACAGCGTGGAGCTTGTTCAAAGGGAGCCTCTCGCCTACAGACCGCTCGGATAGGTTTCCGGGGTTTCCCCGGCGATCCAGACACTGGTCGGCTCGAGCGGTTCCAGCGCGCGGGTCTGGTCGATGTGGATCATCGCGTCGAACTGATCGGACGGACGCACGTGGAAATAATGGCTCTGCCGTTCGGTCTGAGGCAGGTAGATCACCCCGATCGCGCGCCCGAGTCGCACCACCTCGAGGGCTTTCGCCGCGGGGGAGCCGTCGTGCATGGGCACCAGGAACGACGTCTTGCCGGTCTCGTGCAGCAGTTCCTCGATGCTGCCCGTCAGCGCGGGGCGCACCACCTTGCGCTCGGCGATGCCGCCCCAGTCGCTGGCCGCGGTGACCGTTCCGCGGTGGGTGGAGAACCCGATCAGGCGGCACTCCTCGCCGTAGTGCTCGCGCGCCAGCTGTCCGATGGTCAGCTGGCCGTCGGCCGCCACTTCCGTGGCGCGTGCGTCGCCGACGTGAGAGTTGTGCGCCCACACCACGATTCGCGCGGGTCCGGCACCGCCGTGCGCATCCAGATGGTCGACGAGCGCGTTGAGGGTCTGCGCCATGTGCTTGTCGCGCATGTTCCACGACGTCACCCGCCCGCGGAACATGCCGCGGTAGTAGGCCTCGGCGTTGCGCACGGTCATCGCGTTCTGCTGGGCGTAGAACAGTTCGTCCTCGGCGAGCTTGCCGTCGGGACCCAGGTACGCCAGGGCATTTCGCTGCAGATCGATCAGCTGCTCGACGGCCTGCCGTTCGCAGCTGGGGCCTGCGCCGAACGCCGCGGCGTAGCCATAGGCCTGGCCGTCGTTGCCCGAGGAGTGGTCGAAGCAGGCGTAGCGGGCCCGCGCGCGCTCGGCGGCCCTGGGGTCGACGCCCTCGAGATAGGTGATGACCTCCTGCATCGAACGGTGCAGGCTGTACAGGTCGAGGCCGTAGAAGCCGGCCTGCCTGCGGCCCTCGGCGGCGCAGCGGCCGTTGTGCCAGCGCAGCCAGCCGACGAAATCGCGGACCACCGCGTTGCGCCACATCCAGGCCGGGAACCGTTGGAATCCGCGCAGCGCCTGCTCGGGCGACTCGTCGTCGCCGAGCCCGCGCACGTACCGGTTCACCCGGTAGGCGTCCGGCCAATCCGCTTCGGCGGCAACGGCGTTGAAGCCCTTGTGCTCGATCAGCCACTTGGTGATCTCGGCGCGCGCTTCGTAGAACTCGTGGGTGCCGTGTGAGCTCTCGCCGATCAGCACAATGCGGGCGTCGCCGATCAGGTCGTCGAGCACGTCGGCGGGCGGCACACCGCCGGGGGCGTCGATCGCGGCATGGGCGACCAGGTCGGCCGCCCGCTGCTCGGCGGACGCCACCGGCTTTCCGACGGTCGGGCGTGACAGCAGCTCGCGGACCTCGTCATCGCTGACCTGGCTGAAGTCCCAGAACGACTCTCCGACAGCCAGGAACGGCGTCGGCATCGACGCGCACACCACGTCGTCGACGATGGCGGCGAACTCACGGCAGGTGGACTCCGGGGCGGCCGGCACCGCGATGACGATCTCGGCCGGCTCGGACTCACGCAGCGCCCGCACCGCGGCCAGCATGCTTGATCCGGTGGCCAGGCCGTCGTCGACCAGGATGACGGTCTTGCCGGTGACCTGCAGCGGCGGGCGGCCCTCCCGGTAGACGGCCTCGCGACGGACGAGTTCGTCGGCTTCGCGCTCGGCGATCTCGCGCAGTTGATCGGGGGTGATCCGCAGTCCGCGCAGCACGTCGTCGTTGACCACCACGCGCCCACCGCTGGCCAACGCTCCGACGGCGAACTCCTCGTGACCCGGGGCACCGAGCTTGCGGACGATGAACGCGTCCAGCGGGGCGCCCAGCGCCGTGGCCACCTCGTAGGCGACCGGAATGCCGCCGCGCGCCAATCCGAGCACCACCACGTCGGGTCTGCCCTGGTAGGACTGCAACAGACCGGCGAGAACCTGTCCGGCTTCGTGACGGTCCTTGAAGACCCGCCGCGGTTGATGGCGGCGGATACCGGTGGATCGTGACATGGCGCCCCCTCGCTACGTCTCGATCCGACCACTCGGCGGCGGCCGCCGGTAGGGACGGAAGTCCTTGGTTGAGGGCAGAAGACCCTAGGGACTGACCGGTGTCCTGCGACAGACTGGCGGCATGTGGAAGCGCGTGGTCGGGTCGGCGGCCGCCGGTGCGGGGCTGTATGCGGCGCGCCGGTTCTACCGCAACTGGGGTACGTCCAAGCAGGAGTGTGAAACCCCTCTTCCCGGAGACGAACTCGTCGGCCGGCCGGCGGTGCAGACCACCGAGGGGATCTGGATCGACGCACCGGCGAGCGCGGTGTGGCCGTGGCTGGTCCAGATGGGCCAGGATCGCGGTGGGCTCTACAGCTACGAGTCGCTGGAAAACCTCGTCGGACTGAAATACCGCAACGCCGAACGGATTCACCCTGAATGGCAGCAGCTGGCCGTCGGCGACGTGATCCGGCTGGTGCCGAAGGGGTGGATGGGTCTGCGCGACGGCCTCGCGCTTGCGGTCGCGATGGTCGTCGAGGGCCAGTCGATCGTCCTGCGGCCCTCCGGCGCTCTGCCGTGGGACGGGGTGTGGTCGTTCCACGTCCTGCCGCACTGGGAGGACCGTTGCCGGTTGCTGGTGCGCAGCCGCACCCGGATGCGGCTGCCCGGCGAGGTTCTCGGCGCCGAACTGTCGGGTCCGGTGGTCTCGCTGATGACCCGCGGCATGCTGGTGGGCATCAAGCGCCGTGCCGAACTCACCTGGCGGGCTTAGCCGCGGATTTCGAGCACGTCGGCCAGCGGCCTGCGGGGCGTGGCCGGCGGCACCTGCGCGATCGAGGGCACCAGCCCGATCCGGATCAGTAGCTGCGGGTCGTGCTCGCCGCCGACCAGCGCGCGGATGATGTTGCGGCTCGCCTCGAGTTCGGTCAGGTGGCTCAGCGTGCAGGTGGCCAGCCCGGCCATGGTGGCCTCGAGCAGGACGTCGGAGAGCACCTCACCGCAGCCGAGCGCCTCGCGGCGGGTGTCGCCGTAGGTGGACAGCACCACGATGGTCGAGCGGTCGTGGTCGACCTCGGGCCGGCGGTCGGGGTGCTCGCCGGCCGGGAAGGCTCGCGCGACGTCCACCCTGTCGCGTTCGGAGACGGACACCAGCGCGCTATAGGGAACACCGTCGGAAACCTCGTAAGGCGCTGTCCACCATTGCAATTCGGCGTGATAGGAGCTGTCGTAGCGGCGCAGCGACTCAGTCAGCCGGGACGCCTCGGCCAGCTGGGGCCGCACGGTGGCGGGCAGCACGGTCAGCACCGCCTTCTCGGTGTCGACGGTGCTGCGCAGCACCGGTTCGAATGCCGGCCAGCTCGGCGGAGGCGCGAAGGGCAGCCGGTCGGTGTGGCGGTCCAGGATGGCGTCGGCACGGGCACGGTGTGCATCGGTGACCAGTTCGAGCGGGGTGAACGAGATGGTGGCGAGGTGATCGAGGTCGTTGGGGTTGGGGAAGCGCTCGACGTCGGCCTGCCAGCCGGCCGCCGCGACGGCGACCCGGAGGTGGTCCAATACGGCGCCGCAGCTGATGATCGCCTCGCGGCCGCTCAGATCGGTCGCGTGCGGAACCCGGTGCGGTTCGAAGAACAGCTTCAGTTCGCCACCCTCGACGACCCAGTGCCAGGGCTGGCTGTTGTGCACCGACGGAGCGCGGCACGCCAGCTCAACCGCGTTCGCCACCACCTGGGGATCGAGTGCCGATTTGGCCACGGTCAACCACCGCCTTCTGTCCGGTTTCAACGATAGGTCCGCCGGGCGGCGATGACAGGGCCGGAAGTCACCCAGTTCGGCAAAGGCCTTTGTACTCTGGGCGTTGGGGACCTTGCACCCAGCCGAAGTGGTCGTAGGACCGCTGTATCCGTGCAGGTTGCAAACAAGGATCTGAGGCATGGGATTGCCACCGATGAAGGACGCGCTTGCGCCATCGGATGCCGCCCCCCACCCGCAGGTCGCCGAGACCCACACCGGCCTGGTCTTCCTGGTCGGCGACCGGGCCTACAAGGTCAAGAAGCCGGTCGTCACCGACTTCCTGGATTTCTCCACGCTGGACCGCCGGGAGACCGCGTGCGCCCGTGAGGTCCTGCTGAACCGCAGGCTGGCACCCGACAGCTATCTGGGGGTCGCCCACTTCGCCGCGCCGGGGGAGGTGCCGGAGCCCGTCATCGTGATGCGCCGTCATCCCGACGAGCGCCGGCTGGCCACCCTGGTTCGCCGTGGCGAGCCCGTCGAGGGGCACCTGACGGCCATTGCGCTGATCCTGTCGCGGTTCCACGCCTCGGCCTCGCGCGGGCGGGAGGTGGACGCGCAGGCCCGGGTGGAGGCGATCACGGGCCGCTGGCAGGAGAATCTGTCCGAGCTGGCGCGGTGGGCCGACGGGTTGGTGCCCGGGCTGGACCCCGAGGTGGTCGACGAGATCCGGCGGCTGGCAATCGACTTCATCGCCGGCCGCTCGGTGCTGTTCGCCCGGCGCATCGCCGAGCGCCGGATCGTCGACGGGCACGCCGACCTGCTCGCCGACGACATCTTCTGCCTAGACGGCGGCCCGGAGCTGTTGGACTGCTTGGAGTTCGACGACACCTTGCGCTATGTCGACACCGTCGATGACGCCGCGTTCCTGGCGATGGACCTGGAATACCTGGGACATCCCGAGCTGGGTGAGCGCTTCATGGCGACCTACACCCGACTGGCCGACGACGACGCACCCGCCTCGCTGCACGACTTCTACATCGCCTACCGCGCCGTGGTGCGCGCCAAGGTCGACTGCGTTCGGCACTCGCAGGGGGTCGCCGGGGCGGCCGCCGACGCCGCGCGCCACCTCGAGATCGCCCGCGACCACCTGCGCGCCGGTGCGGTCCGGCTGATCCTGGTCGGTGGGGGACCGGGCACCGGCAAGACCACCGTCGCGCGTGTCCTGGCCGAAAGCCTTGGTGCGCAGGTGATCTCGACTGACGACGTCCGTGCCGAGCTGGTCGGTCTCGGTGAACTGGATGGCAGCGCAGGGGCGCTCGACGAAGGCCTGTACACGCCGGCGAACGTCGATGCGGTCTACGAGGACGTGCTGCGGCGGGCCCGCTTGAGCCTGGGCGAGGGCTGCACCGTGGTCCTCGACGGCACCTGGCGTGACCCCCGGCAACGCGAGCGTGCCCGGCAGCTGTCGCAGACCGCGGTCGCGCGAATGCTCGAATTCGTCTGCGCCGCGCCGCTTGACGCGGCCCTCGCCCGGATCCGGACCCGCACCGAGACCAGCTCGCAGGCGACTCCCGAGATCGCCACCGCGCTGGCCGAGCGCGAAGCGGACGGCTGGCCGGGTGCACACCGGCTCGACACCGCCCGCCCGCCGGCCGACACGCTTGCCGAGGCGCAGGAGATCTGCCGCCTGTCGATTTGATCTGTCCCGCAACAACACTGGAGGAACCTGATGCCGAGCCGTTACGTCGAAGATATTGCGGGCCTGGGGATGGCCGACGCCGAGGAGGCGGGCGGTAAGGGCGCCAACATGGGCGAGATGGTGGCCGCGGGGCTTCCCGTGCCGCCCGGTTTCGTGGTCCTGCGCGACAGCTATCTGGAGTCGATGGCGGCCGCGGGGGTGGCCGACGAACTCAACACCGCCCACCGCGAGGCGATGCTGCATTCCGGCGAACCGGGCCGGTTCGACGAGATGTGCGACAAGATGCAGGCGCTGGTCCTGCATGCGGGCATCCCCGACGACATACGCGAGCGCATCGTGGTCGCCTATCGGGCCATGGGACCGAATGTCAATGTCGCCGTTCGGTCTTCGGCCACCGGAGAGGACGGCGCCGACGCCTCGTTCGCCGGGATGAACGCCACCTTCACCAACATCTCCGGCGAGCCGGAACTGATCGACGCGGTGCAGCGCTGCTGGGCGTCGCTGTTCGGCGCCCGGGTGGTGTCTTACCGGGCCAGTCGCGGCTTCAGTGCCGACCCGGCGATGGCGGTGGTGGTCCAGCAGATGATCGCC
Organism: uncultured Actinomycetota bacterium; assembly: GCA_963716465.1. Lineage (GTDB taxonomy): Bacteria > Actinomycetota > Actinomycetes > Mycobacteriales > Mycobacteriaceae > Mycobacterium. The sequence goes on along the minus strand of CAVQTS010000015.1, from coordinate 49,657 downwards.
TCCGAGCGCTCGGGTGTGGCGTTCACCGCCGACCCCACCACCGACGAGACCGACCGGGTGGTCGTCGAGGGTGCGTTCGGTCAGGGCGAGGTCGTGGTGTCCGGATCGGTCGAGCCCGACACCTACGTGGTCGCCAAGGAGACCGGCGAGATCATCTCCCGCCGAATCGGATACAAGTCGTTCAAGATCGTCCGTGGCGCCGACGGCACCGACCAGACCGTTCAGCTCAGCGAGGCCGAGGCCGACTCCCAGGTGCTCAACGACGACGAGGTCCGCACGATCGCCGACATCGCGGTCCGCAGCGAGCGGCACGCGGGTTCACCGCAGGACACCGAGTGGGCCATCGCCGGCGGTAAGACCTGGATCGTGCAGACCCGCCCGATCACCACCCTGCACCGGGTCGGCAAGCCCGTCCCGGAAACCCACGAGATGCTGCTGCAGGGTCTGCCCGCCGTGCCCGGCGAGGCCTCCGGCACCGTCCGGGTCCTGCTCGACGTGGCCGACGGCGGCCGTCTGCAGGACGGCGAGGTGCTGGTGGCCCAGATGACCAACCCGGACTGGCTGCCCACCATGCGCCGGGCCTCGGCGCTGGTCACCGACACCGGCGGCATGACCTGCCACGCCGCCATCGTCGCCCGCGAGCTCGGCGTGCCCTGCATCGTCGGTGCCCGCACCGCCACCCGGGACCTCAAGGACGGCATCGTGGTCACCGTCGACGGCACCCATGGCCGAGTGCTGGCCGGCCGGGTCCAGAAGGACAACGTCGGGGGAGCCCAGACCGCACCGGTTGCCGCGGTCGCGGTGGCCGCGGAGGTGACCGCCACCAAGATCTACGTCAACGTGGCCATGCCGGACAAGGCCGAGCAGGCCGCCGAACTCGACGTCGACGGCGTCGGGCTGCTGCGTGCGGAGCTGATCCTGGAAGACGCGCTGCAGAACCGGCATCCGCGCGACCTGATCGCCCACGGCGAGCAGGACAGCCTGGTCGATTCGCTGGCCACCGCCGTCGGCCGGGTGGCCGCCGCGTTCGGGCCCCGGCCCGTGGTGTACCGGGCTTCGGACTTCCGCACCAACGAGTTCCGCAACCTCAAGGGCGGCGAGGAGTACGAGCCCGAAGAGCACAACCCGATGATCGGCTACCGCGGCTGCTACCGGTACGTCAGCAACCCGGACCTGTTCAACCTGGAGCTGGCCGCGCTGGCCCGGGTCCGCGAGCAGAATCCGAACCTGCACCTGATGATTCCGTTCGTGCGCACCAAGTGGGAGCTCGAGGCGTGCCTCGAGCTGGTGGACGCCAGCCCGCTGGGCCGCCAGCGCGGCCTGCACCGCTGGGTGATGGCCGAGGTGCCCTCGGTGGTGTACTGGCTACCCGAGTACGTCGGCATGGGTGTCGACGGGGTGTCGATCGGCAGCAACGATCTGACCCAGCTGATGCTCGGGGTGGACCGCGACTCCGACCTGTGCGCCGAGTTGTACGACGAGTCCGACGGCGCGGTTCTGGACGCCATCGGGCGGATCATCACCACCGCGCGCAAGCTGGGCATCACCGCGTCGCTGTGCGGCCAGGCGCCGTCGAGCAGGCCGGACTTCGCCGAACACCTTGTGCGCATGGGCATCACGTCGATCTCGGTGACCCCCGACGTCGCGCAGAAGACGCGGCGCAACGTGGCGGCCGCCGAGCGGCGCCTGCTGCTCGAATCGGCTCGGGGCCGAGACGGCGATCGCGGGTGAGCCAGCCGCTCAGCCGTTGGACAGCAGCCGCAGGGTGCCCTTGCGGCGCGAACGCCCGGTGGACTTGGCCAGCCGGGTCAGCCGGTTGATGCCGCGCTCGATCCCGCTGGCGAGTTCGTCGATGTCCGAGGCGGTCTCGAAGTCGACGAGCAATCCGAATGCCAGCTCGTCGGCGTAACTGAAGATGGCGATGCCGGTGCGGAAGCCAGCCGCGATCGGCGGGATGGGCAGCAGCCGGACGACCTTGTGGCCCATCACCGTCACCGGTCCGCGGGGGCCGGGCACGTTGGTCACCACGGTGACCACGGAGCGCTGGGGCAGCCGGGACAGCAGCCGAACCGTCCACGCCGTCACCGGGAACGGCAGCAGGTTGGTCGCCCACACCAGCAGGCTGCCCGCCTGCCGCTGGCCGCTGGACTTCGCGACCCCCATCCGGGCGTGCACCGTGCGGAGTCGCTGAAGCGGGTCGGCGATGTCGACCGGCAGCAGCGGCAGCATCAGCGACACCCGGTTGTCCGAGACGTCCATGGCGTCGGTGGCCCGCACCGACACCGGCACCAGCGTGCGCAGCGAGTCGGCGCGGGGCTGCAGGCCGCGGCGCAGCAGTGCGGTGCGGTAGCTGTCGGCGACCGCGGCCAGCGCGACGTCGTTGATGGTCACGCCGAAGGTGTGCGCGATCTCCTCCACGTCGTGCATCGACACCGCGGTCGAACTGTAGCGGCGCAGATCGCCGATCGGTCCGTTGAACGACGAGCGGGCGGCGGGCCGCAGCAGGCTGACCGTGAGCCCGGCGGCGCCGCCGGCGGCCCGCAGCGCCACCTTGCCCACGCTGCGGGTCAAGCGCACCGAATCATTGATCCAGTCAACGGGATTGAGGCTGGGTACCGGCAGTGACGGCCTGCTCGCCTTGCGCCGGGCCGCCCCGATGGAACTGGCGAAGCTGGCGACGCCGGTGTCGTCGCACAGGCCGGTGAGCAGATTGGTGGCCGCGATGCCGTCGGCCAGTGCATGGTGCACCTTGATCAGGAGCGCCCATCGGTTCTGGGCCAGGCCCTCGATCACCCAGCACTCCCACAACGGGCGCTCACGATCGAGACGTCGTTCCATGATGGTGGCGATCTCGGCGTACAGCGCGTCGTCGTCACCCGGCGGCGGCAGCGCGGCGCGGCGCACATGCCGGGTCAGGTCGAAGGCGGGGTCCTCGACCCACTCCGGTGCGGTGAGGTCGAGTGGATGGGTGCGCAGCACCTGCGTGCTGCGCGGGTTGGCCAGGCAGCGCGCGCCGATGGTCTCCAGCAGTTCCTCGAACTCGGGGATCGGGCCCGCCAGTACGGCGAGACCGCCGATCGCGAGGCTGACGTGATGGTCGGCGTCCTCGAGTTGCAGGAACCCCGCGTCCAACGTCGTCAGATGCTCTGCCATCACCGGCCCTCCGTTCGCCCCACGCTCAAGTGTGTCCGGGCAGGCTGCCATGGGGCAGGGTCGGAAGTCCCCGGTCGGTGGGCTTATCGGCGCGGCGGCGCGAGCACCGTCAGGACCCGAAGTCAAAAGTCCCGCGCTGCCGAGGAGTCGGTGGCACGGCAGCGTGGGCGCTGTTTCGGCCCGGATGCAGCGGGTAGCCGACCGAGCACACCAACACGGAGGTGACAGCATGCCCAAGACATCGAAGAGCGGCAGCGCCAAGAAGAGCGAACTGCCCAGCACCCTGAAGAAGTCCGATGCCAAGGCGCAGCGGACTTTCGCCAAGGCGCACGACTCGGCGGCCGAGGAGTACGGCGACGCCGAACGCGCGCACCGCGTGGCCTACAGCGCGCTGAAGCACAGTTACGAGAAGGTCGGCGACCACTGGGAGGCCAAGGACGAGAAGGGCCCTTCGGACGAGCGGGCGCGTAGTGGCGGCCCCAACCCCAAGGGGAAGTCCGCGGGCGGGGTCAACGCCAACGCCACCAAGAAGCACCTGCTCGACGTGGCACGCCGTCTCGACATCTCGGGCCGCTCGTCGATGAGCAAGGACGAACTCGTGTCGGCGATCGAGAAGGCCAACCGCCGAGCGACCAGTCGCAACCGTTGATCAGCCGCGCGGGGTTTCGGCCGGCTCGACTTCGATGTCGCTGAAGAACTCCAGCAGGTACTTGCTCTCTTCGATGTCGCCGATGGTGCGGCGGGCCTTCTTGCGGGTGACGAGGATGCCGACCACGGCCACCGCCCACACCACGTACTGCACCGACCATGCCAGGCGGAATGAGGCGAACGAATACCCGCCTGTCGCACCGATGATCAGACCCATCGCCTGCATCACCAGCAGCGAGGCCAGGAAGCCGCCCATGTTCACCGCGCCCTGCGCGGTGCCCAGCGTGGACTGCGGATTGAAGGTGCGGGCGAAGTCGAAGCCGACCATCGATCCCGGACCACCCACCGAGATCACCACGATCAGCACGACCAGGAGCCAGTGCGGGGTGGGCGACGGCAGCGCCAGAACCACGGTCCATATCAGCGCGTTGCTGGCGATGATGCCCAACACCATCCGCGAGCGCCGGTGCGGATGGCGGCCGGTGAGAATGCCGATGACCACGCCGGACACGATCGCCGACACCACCGAGATGGTCAGCAATGTTCCCGCTGCACTGCGCGAGATGTTCTGCGCCACAGTCAGATACGGGACACCCCACATCAGGGCGAACACGGTGACCGAGAACTGCGTGCCCATGTGCGTGAAGAACCCGAGCCGGGTGCCGGGCCGCATCCAGACGGTCTTGACGCTGCCGAGGGTGTCCCGCAGTCCGGTCACCGGCCTGCGAACCACCGCGCCGGTCGGGGTGTTCTTCACCAGAAGCAAGGTGAGCACCAGCGACAGCACGCCCAGTGCCGCCACCGAGCTGTAGGCCGTCGTCCAGCCCGACCCGATCAACAGGCCCAGGAACGGGACGGCCGACAGCACCTGCCCGAGCTGGCCCGAGATGCCGGTCAACTGGGTGACCAACGGGATCTGGCGGGTCGTGAACCAGTACGGGACCAGCCGCAGCACCGAGATGAACGTGAACGCGTCACCCAGTCCCACGACCGCGCGGGCGGCGATCGCCGTGGGAAGCGACTCGGTGAACGCCAGCGACAACTGGCCGATGACCATCAGGGCGCCGCCGGACAGGATCATCACTTTCGAGCCGAAGCGGTCCAGCAGCAGACCGGCCGGGATCTGCGCGGCGGCGTAGACGATGACCTGCAGGACCACGAACGTCGACAGCACTCCCGGGCTGGCGGAGAACCGATGGGCCGCGTCCAGGCCCGAGACGCCCATCGTGGTGCGGTCCAGGACGGCCACGACGTAGGCCAGCAGTCCCGCCGACCACACGATCCAGGCCCGCACCGCGCTCGCTCCTCCTTGGTTCGCCCGACGTCCCCACCAATCATCTCCTGCCCGGGCAACTTCATTCCCCACTGACGTGGACAGCCGGGTGACCGTTGGCTGAAATCGCACACTCGTGTCGCGTTGGTGCATCACATGGCGGGATTGTGCTGTTCGACGTGGTCGAATCCCAACCCCTGCCGCAAACCGACTATGTGCCTTATATTTGCTGTATATGACCGAGTACCGAATCGGTGAGCTCGCACGGGTGTCGGGCGTCACCCAGCGCAACATTCGCGCGTACCGCGAACGCGGGCTGCTCGACCCGCCGCGCCGGTACGGCCGCGACGCGTTCTACGACGACCACCACCTCGCCCAGCTGGAGACCATCGACCGGCTGCTGGCCAGGGGTTTCACCTCGGCGCACATCTCGGCGTTCCTGGCCGGCATCCGACGCGGTGACGCCCTGACCGACGTCCTCGGCGTCCGGCCCGCCTGGGCCGAACAGCCCGTCGCCGTCGACGCGTTGAGCACCGCGGCGCAGCGCGTGGTCCGGCACGGGCTCGCGCGGGTGGCCAACGGCCGGGTGGCCATCACCGACCCGGCCGTCGCCAAGGCCGTCGGCGCGGCCGATGACCCCGAGCACCACCTGCGCCTGGTTGCCGAGGTGCTCGACGCCACCCGCCACCTCATCGACGACCTCGCCGCCCAGACGGCCGCCGCACTGCGCGCCGGCGCACAGCTAGAGCCGGGTTCCGGCCACGCCGAGGACCTCGCCATCCGTGTGGTCGCGGGCCGGCTTCGGGCGGCGCTCTCCGAACACCTGGCCACATCCGAGGTGAGGCCGATGGAGGCAGGCGCCTCCTAGGCCCATACCCGGTTCGCGGCCGGGTCGCCGCCGAACCGCCGGGCCAGGCGGACCGGGATCACCGCGAGCCGCCGGCGATGGGGTGATCGCCGGGTCGGCTGTCATATTCTGGGACGCGTGTCCATCTCGCGCCGCGACGTGCTGAAGCTGGCCGCCGCAACCCCGGCCGTGCTGGGTCTGGGAGCTCTCGGGTCGGCGATCACGCCCGCGACGGCATCCGCCGAGTCACTCGGGGTGCTGCTGGACTATTCCGCCGGTGTGATCAGCGCCGCCGATCTGAAGGCCTCCGGGGCGCTCGGTGCGATTCGCTACGTCTCCGACCGCAGGCCGGGCGGGGAGTGGATGCTCGGCAAGCCGATTCAGCTGTCCGAGGCCCGCGATCTGTACCAGGCCGGCCTGAAGATCGTGTCGAACTACCAGTACGGCAAGCAGGACACCTCCGACTGGTTGGGCGGCGGGCCCGCCGGTGTCACCCATGCCCAGCGGGGCTCGGAGCTGCACACCGCGGCGGGCGGGCCGATCGGCGCACCGATCTACGTGTCGATCGACGCAGACCCCTCCCTCGATCAGTACAAAGAGCTGGTCGCGCCCTATCTGAAGTCCTGGGAGTCGGTGATCGGCCACCAGCGGGTGGGGGTGTACGGCAACTCCAAGACCATCGACTGGGCGCTGCAGGACGGCATCGGTACGTGGTTCTGGCAGCACAACTGGGGCTCGCCCGAGGGCTACACGCACCCCGCCGCGCACCTGCATCAGGTCGAGATCGACAGCCGCCAGGTGGCGGGCGTCGGAGTCGACGTGAACGAGATCCTGCAGCCCCAATTCGGGCAGTGGGACTGACGCGAATCCGAAATTCGGGAAAACTTACCGGCAAGTAAGGATTTGCCAGCAAACTCGCGGACGCCATTCTGGTGAACGATCGTGGACTGAAAAACCGAGCAAGTGCTTGGCCGGACCGACCCGCGGGCCGCGGGCGATGGGAAATTTTTATGTAACGATTAGATAACAATCGTGCCTTGATCTGCGGAGTTGTTCCTACTCGACCGTAACCACCTGCCAGCAGGACGTTTGTCCCGGTTCTTCTCGGCGCCCGTTCGGCGGCGCGTTACCCACGGCATGGTTACCCGCGCGTAGAACTCGTCAGTAACCAATATCCGCAGGAAAAGGGTGCTTGTTCTTATGCCACTCTTAGTACAGCCGGTTGTCCGCTGGCCTTCCACGGGAGGGAGCACGCCGGGCGCCGTGATTCGACGGGGAATCGCCGAGCAGCACCTTCGCAAGGCAGCGCAGGTCTCACACGAAACGCGACGACGACGAGCACTGAGGAAGAGGGACAAGGTGACGATCCACGAGCACGACAGGCTGTCCACGGGAGACGATTCACGGCGCGGCGATGCCAAGGAATCCCACACCGTGGCCCTGGTCGACCGTCTCAACGCCGGCGAACCCTATGCCGTGGCCTTCGGTGGCCAGGGAAGCGCGTGGCTGGAGACCCTGGAAGAGCTGGTGACCTCCGCAGGCATCGAATCCGAGCTCGCCACTCTGGCCGGTGAGGCCGAGCTGCTGCTGGAGCCGGTCGCGGCCGAACTCGTCGTCGTCCGGCCGATCGGCTTCGAGCCGCTGCGCTGGGTCCGCGCGCTGGCCGCCGACGAGCCGGTGCCCACGGGCAAGAAGCTGACTTCCGCGGCCGTCTCGGTGCCCGGTGTCCTGCTGACGCAGATCGCCGCCGTCCGGGCCCTGGCCCGTCAGGGCCTGGACCTGACCGCCAACCCGCCGGTGGCGCTGGCAGGGCACTCCCAGGGCGTGCTGGCGGTCGAGGCCCTCAAGGCGGCCGGCGCCAAGGACGTCCAGCTGCTGGCACTGGCCCAGCTGATCGGTGCCGCGGGCACCCTGGTGGCGCGCCGGCGCGGCATTTCCGTGCTCGGCGACCGTCCGCCGATGGTCTCGGTGACCAACGCCGAGCCCGAACGCATCTACGAGCTGCTCGAGGAGTTTGCTCAGGACGTTCGCACGGTGCTGCCGCCGGTGCTGTCGATCCGCAACGGCCGGCGCTCGGTGGTGATCACCGGAACACCCGAGCAGCTGTCCCGGTTCGAGTTGTACTGCGAGCAGATCGCCGAGGCCGAAGCCGCCGAGCGCAAGAGCAAGGTGCGCGGCGGGGCCGTCTTCAGCCCGGTGTTCGACCCCGTTCAGGTCGAGGTCGGCTTCCACAGCCCGCGGCTGTCCGACGGCATCGACATCGTCGCCCGCTGGGCCGAGGCCGTGGGCCTCGACGTCGAGCTGGCCCGCGCCATGACCGACGCGATCCTGGTTCAGCAGGTCGACTGGGTCGACGAGGTCATCGCGCTGAAGGACGCCGGAGCCCGGTGGATCCTCGACCTGGGACCCGGCGACATCCTGACCCGGCTCACCGCGCCGGTGATCCGCGGTCTCGGCGTCGGCATCGTGCCTGCGGCCACCCGCGGCGGCCAGCGCAACCTGTTCACCGTCGGCGCCGTGCCCGAGGTGGCCAAGCCGTGGTCGAGCTACGCCCCGACGGTGGTGACCCTGCCCGACGGATCGGTCAAGCTGTCCACCAAGTTCACCCGGCTCACCGGCCGCTCGCCGATCCTGCTGGCCGGTATGACGCCGACGACGGTCGACGCCAAGATCGTCGCCGCGGCGGCCAACGCCGGGCACTGGGCCGAGCTGGCCGGCGGCGGCCAGGTCACCGAGGCCATCTTCGACAAGCGCATCGCCGAGCTGGAAACCCTGCTCGAGCCCGGGCGCGCGATCCAGTTCAACTCGCTGTTCCTCGACCCGTATCTGTGGAAGCTGCAACTCGGCGGCAAGCGCCTGGTCCAGAAGGCGCGCCAGTCCGGCGCCCCGATCGACGGCGTGGTCGTCAGCGCCGGCATCCCCGAACTCGAAGAGGCCGTCGACCTGATCGACGAGCTCAACCGCGTCGGCATCGCTCACGTGTGCTTCAAGCCGGGCACCGTCGAGCAGATCCGCTCGGTCATCCGGATCGCCGCCGAGGTGCCCACCAAGCCGGTCATCGTCCACATCGAGGGTGGCCGCGCCGGCGGTCACCACTCCTGGGAGGACCTCGACGACCTGCTGCTGAGCACCTACTCGGAGTTGCGCGGCCGGTCCAACATCACGGTCTGCGTCGGCGGCGGCATCGGCACGCCCGAGCGCGCCGCGGAGTACCTGTCCGGCCGGTGGTCGGTGGCCTACGGGTACCCGCTGATGCCGGTCGACGGCATCCTGGTCGGCACCGCCGCGATGGCATGCCTGGAGTCCACCACCTCGCCCGCGGTCAAGCAGCTTCTCGTCGACACCGCCGGCACCGACCGCTGGGTCGGGGCCGGAAAAGCGTTGAACGGCATGGCATCCGGGCGCAGCCAGCTCGGGGCCGACATCCACGAGATCGACAACGCCGCCTCCCGCTGCGGCCGGCTGCTCGACGAGGTCGCCGGCGACGCCGACGCGGTTGCCGAGCGCCGCGAGGAGATCATCGCCGCGATGGCGCCCACCGCCAAGCCGTACTTCGGCGACGTCGCCGAGATGACCTACCGGCAGTGGCTACAGCGCTACGTCGAACTCGCGATCGGCGACGGCGACTCCACCGCCGACACCAAGGCCGCCGACTCCCCGTGGCTCGACATCACCTGGCGGGACCGCTTCGCCGAGATGCTGCAGCGCGCCGAGGCCCGCCTCGCCGCCGCCGACACCGGCCGCATCGACACGCTGTTCGACGCGTCCTCGACCGACGGCGAGTGGCTGCTGGAGAACCCCGGTCAGGCCATCGCCGCGCTGCTGGCCCGCTATCCCGACGCCGGGACGACGCTGCTGCACCCCGCCGACGTGCCGTTCTTCATCCAGCTGTGCAAGACGCTGGGCAAGCCGGTCAACTTCGTGCCGGTGATCGACAAGGACGTGCGCCGGTGGTGGCGCAGCGACTCGCTGTGGCAGGCGCACGACGCCCGCTACACCGCCGACCAGGTGTGCATCATCCCGGGCACGGAGGCCGTCGCCGGCATCACCCGCGTCGATGAGCCGGTCGGTGAGTTGCTCGACCGCTTCGAGAAGGCCGCGGTCGACCAGGCTCTGGCGTCCGGTGTCGCACCCGCGCCGGTGGCATCCCGGCTGCAGGTCCGCACCGACGTGGCCGGCCCGCTGGCCATCGTGCTGGACTCCCCGGACGTGCTGTGGGCCGGTCGCACCGCGAGCAATCCGGTGCACCGGATCGCCCCGCCGTCGGCGTGGCTCGTCCACGATTTTCGTTCCGCGACAAACCATTCCACCGGTGCTCGCCTCGAGGTCACGGCATCCGACCGGGTCGTGCTGAGCGTCCCGCTGTCGGGTACCTGGATCGACATCGTCTTCACGTTGCCGGCCACTGTGGTCGACGGCGGAGCGCCGGTGGTTCGTGTCCAGGACGCGGCGACCGCGATGCGCGCCGTGCTGGCCATCGCCGCCGGGGTCGACGGCCCCGACGACCTGCCCCCGGTGGTCAACGGCTCCACCACCGTCAACGTCGAGTGGGATCCGGAGCGGGTAGCTGACCACACAGGTGTGACGGCGACGTTCGGATCACCCTTGGCGCCAACGCTTTCCGTTGTCCCCGACGCGCTTGTCGGCCGCTGCTGGCCTGCGGTGTTCGCCGCCATCGGCGGTGCGGTCACCGATACCGGCTTCCCGGTCGTCGAGGGCCTGCTGAGCCTGGTGCACCTGGACCACGCCGCGCAGCTGCTCAAACCGCTGCCCAAGGACAAGACCCAATTGACAGTCACCGCAACGGCTTCGGTGGCCACCGATACCGAGGTCGGCCGTGTCGTGCCGGTCACCGTCAACGTCACCGACGCCAGCGGCATCATCCTGGCGGTGCTCGAGGAGCGCTTCGCGATCCGCGGACGCACCGGCCCGGCCGAGCTGACCGACCCGGTCCGCGCCGGAGGAGCGGTGTCGGAGAACGCCACCGACACCCCGCGCCGTCGTCGCCGCGACGTCATCATCGACGCCCCGGTCGACATGCGGCCGTTCGCCGTGGTCTCCGGTGACCACAACCCGATCCACACCGACCAGGCCGCCGCACTGCTGGCCGGGTTGGACTCGCCGATCGTGCACGGCATGTGGCTGTCGGCCGCCGCGCAGCACGTCGTCACCGCCACCGACGGCAAGCCCGTTCCGCCGGCCAAGCTGATCGGCTGGACCGCCCGCTTCCTGGGCATGGTGAAGCCTGGCGACGAGATCGACTTCCGGGTCGACCGGGTCGGAATCGACCTGGGCGCAGAGGTTTTGGAGGTCACGGCCAAGGCCCGGCGGGGCGGGAGCGAAGCGACTGGGGGGAGTGGCGCGGCCACCGACCTCGTCATGAGCGCCACCGCCCGGCTGGCGGCGCCCAAGACGGTGTACGCCTTCCCCGGCCAGGGCATCCAGCACAAGGGCATGGGCATGGAAGTCCGCGCCCGGTCCAAGGCCGCCCGCAATGTGTGGGACAAGGCCGACAAGTTCACCCGCGACACCCTGGGCTTCTCGGTGCTGCACGTGGTGCGGGACAACCCGACCAGCCTGATCGCCGCCGGTGTGCACTACCAGCACCCCGAGGGCGTGCTGTACCTGACGCAGTTCACCCAGGTGGCCATGGCCACCGTCGCGGCCGCCCAGGTCGCCGAGATGCGTGAGCAGGGCGCGTTCGTCGAGGGCGCGATCGCCTGCGGTCACTCCGTGGGCGAGTACACCGCACTCGCGTGCGTGTCCGGCGTTTATGCGCTCGAGGCGCTGCTGGAGGTGGTGTTCCACCGCGGCAGCAAGATGCACGACATCGTCCCGCGCGACGAGATGGGCCGGTCCAACTACCGACTGGCCGCCATCCGCCCGTCCCAGATCGACCTGCCCGACGCCGACGTGAAGGACTTCGTCGCCGAAATCGCAGCGCGCACAGGTGAATTCCTGCAGATCGTGAACTTCAACCTGCGCGGCTCGCAGTACGCGATCGCCGGCACGGTGCGCGGTCTGGAGGCACTCGAGGAGGAGGTGGAGCGGCGCCGTGAGATCAGCGGCGGCAAGCGGTCGTTCATCCTGGTCCCGGGTATCGACGTGCCGTTCCACTCCGAGGTGCTGCGGGTCGGTGTCGACGACTTCCGCCGGGCGCTGGAGCGCGTCATGCCGCAGGACGCCGATCCGGCGCTGATCGTCGGGCGCTACATCCCCAACCTGGTGCCGCGGCCGTTCACCCTGGATCGCGACTTCGTCCAGGAGATCCGCGACCTGGTGCCCGCCGAGCCGCTCGACGAGATCCTCGCCGACTACGACACCTGGCGTAACGAGAAGCCGCGCGAACTGTGCCGCAAGGTCATCATCGAGCTGCTGGCCTGGCAGTTCGCCAGCCCGGTGCGCTGGATCGAAACCCAGGACCTGCTGTTCATCGAGGAGGCCGCGGGCGGGCTCGGCGTCGAGCGCTTCGTGGAGATCGGCGTGAAGTCCGCGCCGACCGTCGCGGGCCTGGCGACCAACACCCTGAAGCTGCCCGAATATGCCCACAGCACAGTGGAAGTGCTCAACTCCGAGCGCGACGCCGGGGTGCTGTTCGCCACCGACACCGATCCCGAACCGGACGACGAGCCGGCCGCTCCCGCGGAGCCGGTGGCGGCCGAACCCGCGGCGAGTGCGCCGACGCCGGTCCCCGCCGCGGCGCCCTCGGGTGGCCCCCGGCCGGACGACATCGTCTTCGACGCCGGCGACGCCACCCTGGCCTTGATCGCGCTGAGCGCCAAGATGCGCATCGACCAGATCGAGTCGCTGGACTCCATCGAGTCGATCACCGACGGTGCGTCCTCGCGGCGCAACCAGCTGCTGGTCGACCTGGGCTCGGAGCTCAACCTCGGCGCGATCGACGGCGCCGCGGAGGCCGACCTGGCCTCGCTGAAGGGCCAGGTCTCCAAGCTGGCCCGCACCTACAAGCCGTTCGGCCCGGTGCTGTCCGACTCGATCAACGACCAGCTGCGCACCGTTCTCGGCCCGTCCGGCAAGCGGCCGGCCACCATCGCCGAACGGGTCAAGAAGACCTGGGAACTCGGCGACGGCTGGGTCAAGCACGTCACCGCCGAACTCGCGCTGGGCACCCGTGAGGGCAGCAGCGTCCGCGGCGGCTCCCTCGGCGGCCTGCACGAGGGTGCGCTCGCCGACGCGGCGGCGGTGGACAAGGCCATCGACGCGGCGGTCGCCTCGGTTGCTGCCCGCAAGGGCATCCCGGTGTCGCTGCCCTCGGCCGGCGCTGCCGCCGGCGGCGTGGTCGACTCGGCCGCGCTCGGCGAGTTCGCCGAGAAGGTCACCGGCCGCGACGGTGTGCTGGCTTCGGCCGCCCGCATGGTGCTGGGCCAGCTCGGTCTGGACAGCCCGGTCACCGCGCTTCCGACAGCCAGTGACGCCGAGCTCGTCGACCTGGTGACCTCCGAGCTGGGCTCGGACTGGCCGCGGCTGGTCGCGCCGTCGTTCGACGCGAAGAAGGCCGTCGTGCTCGACGACCGCTGGGCCAGTGCCCGTGAGGATCTGGTCAAGCTGTGGCTGGCCGACGAGGGTGACATCGACGCCGACTGGGCGCGGCTCTCGGAGCGCTTCGAGGGTGCCGGCCACGTGGTGGCCACCCAGGCCGGCTGGTGGCAGGGCAAGGCGCTCGCCGCCGGGCGCACCATCCACGGCTCGTTGTTCGGCCGGATCGCCGCCGGTGCGGAGAACCCCGACAAGGGTCGCTACAGCGACGAGGTCGCGGTGGTCACCGGTGCGTCCAAGGGTTCGATCGCCGCGTCGGTGGTCGGCCAGCTGCTGGACGGCGGCGCGACGGTGATCGCCACCACCTCCAGGCTCGACGACGACCGGCTGGACTTCTACAAGACGCTCTTCCGCGACCACGCTCGCTTCGGTGCGTCGCTGTGGGTGGTCCCGGCCAACATGGCGTCCTACGCCGACATCGACGCCCTGGTGTCGTGGGTCGGCACCGAGCAGACCGAAAGCCTTGGGCCGCAGGCGATTCACGTCAAGGATGCGCAGACGCCGACGCTGCTGTTCCCGTTCGCCGCACCGCGGGTGGCCGGCGACATGTCCGAGGCCGGTTCGCGCTCGGAGATGGAGATGAAGGTCCTGCTGTGGGCGGTCGAGCGGCTGATCGGTGGCCTGTCGTCCATCGGCGCCGAGCGTGACATCGCCTCGCGTCTGCACGTGGTGCTACCCGGTTCGCCGAACCGCGGCATGTTCGGCGGCGACGGTGCCTACGGCGAGTCCAAGTCCGCACTCGATGCGGTGGTCAACCGGTGGACCGCCGAGTCGTCGTGGGCACAGCGGGTCAGCTTCGCCCACGCCCTGATCGGCTGGACCAAGGGCACCGGACTGATGGGCCACAACGACGCCATCGTCGGCGCGGTCGAGGATGCCGGGGTGACCACCTACACCACGGCCGAGATGGCCGCGATGCTGCTCGACCTGTGCACGGTCGAGTCGAAGGTCGCCGCGGCTCACACACCGCTGAAGGTCGACCTGACCGGCGGCCTCGGTGATATCCAGCTCGACATGGCCGAGTTGGCCGCCAAGGCCCGCGAGGAGATGGTGGCCGAGGCCGAGACGCCCGGAGACGAGCCGGCCGCGGGCACCATCGCGGCACTGCCCTCACCGCCGCGCGGCCACAAGGCCTCCACCCCGCCGGCATGGGCCGACATCGACGTCGACCCGGCCGACCTGGTGGTCATCGTCGGCGGCGCCGAACTGGGCCCGTACGGATCGTCGCGCACCCGCTTCGAGATGGAGGTCGACAACGAACTGTCGGCAGCCGGCGTGCTCGAACTGGCCTGGACCACAGGCCTGATCAAGTGGGAGGACGATCCCAAGCCGGGCTGGTACGACACCGCAAGCGGTGAGCTGGTCGACGAGGCCGACCTCGTCGAGCGCTATCACGACGCGGTCGTGGAGAAGTGCGGCATCCGGGAGTTCGTCGACGACGGCGCCATCGACGCCGACCACGCCTCCCCGCTGCTGGTCAGCGTCTTCCTGGACAAGGACTTCAGCTTCGTGGTGTCCTCGGAGGCCGACGCGCGTGCGTTCGTCGAGTTCGATCCCGACCACACCGTCGCCCGGCCTGTGCCGGACTCGTCGGACTGGGAGGTGATCCGCAAGGCGGGCACCGAGATTCGCGTGCCGCGCAAGACCAAGTTGTCGCGGACCGTGGGTGCTCAGATCCCGACCGGCTTCGACCCGACGGTGTGGGGCATCACGCCCGACATGGCCAACTCGATAGACCGGGTCGCGCTGTGGAACATCGTCGCCACCGTCGACGCGTTCCTGTCCTCGGGCTTCAGCCCCGAAGAGTTGATGCGCTGGGTGCACCCCAGCCTGGTGGCCAGCACCCAGGGCACCGGCATGGGCGGTATGACGTCGATGCAGACGATGTACCACGGCAACCTGCTGGGCCGGGCCAAGCCCAACGACATCCTGCAGGAGGTGCTGCCCAACGTCGTTGCCGCACATGTGATCCAGTCCTATGTCGGCAGCTACGGCTCGATGATCCACCCGGTCGGCGCGTGCGCCACCGCGGCGGTTTCGGTCGAGGAGGGCGCGGACAAGATCCGCCTCGGCAAGGCCGAACTCGTGGTGGCAGGTGGCTTCGACGACCTGACGCTGGAAGCCGTCATCGGCTTCGGTGACATGGCGGCCACCGCCGACACCGAGGTGATGCGGGCCAAGGGCATCAGCGACTCGAAGTTCTCCCGCGCCAACGACCGTCGCCGGCTGGGCTTCCTGGAGGCACAGGGGGGTGGCACCATCCTGCTGGCTCGCGGTGACCTGGCACTCAGGATGGGTCTGCCCGTGCTGGCGGTGGTCGGCTACGCGCAGAGCTTCGCCGACGGTGTGCACACCTCGATCCCGGCCCCGGGGCTCGGCGCCCTGGGTGCCGGCCGCGGCGGCAAGGATTCGGTGCTGGCGCGCTCGCTGGCCAAGCTGGGCGTGGGCGCCGACGACATCGCGGTCATCTCCAAGCACGACACCTCGACGCTGGCCAACGACCCCAACGAGACCGAGCTGCACGAGCGGCTGGCCGACTCGATGGGCCGCTCGGCCGGGGCCCCGCTGTTCGTCGTGTCGCAGAAGAGCCTGACCGGCCACGCCAAGGGCGGTGCGGCCGTGTTCCAGATGATGGGTCTGTGCCAGATCCTGCGCGACGGCGTCATCCCGCCCAACCGCAGCCTGGATTGCGTGGACGACGAGCTGGCCACCTCCGGTCACTTCGTGTGGGCGCGCGAGACCCTGCGGCTGGGCGACAAGTTCCCGCTCAAAGCGGGGCTGGTGACCAGCCTGGGCTTCGGCCACGTGTCGGGTCTGATCGCACTGGTGCACCCGCAGGCCTTCCTGGCCGCGTTGAGCGAGCAGGAACGCGCGGACTACACCAAGCGGGCCGACGAGCGGGTTCTGGCCGGTCAGCGCCGGTTGGCCGCCGCCATCGCCGGTGGCCGACCGATGTACGAGAAGCCCGCCGATCGCCGGTTCGGCCACGATGCGCCGGAGAAGCGCCAGGAGGCGGCGATGCTGCTCGACCCGGCGTCGCGTCTCGGCGATGACGACGTATACGTGCGATGAGCGAAGCGAAAAGCACTGATCGGGCCCGGTGATAAGGTCTGCGCGTGGCGATAGTCGGCGTGGGGATCGATCTTGTCTCCATTCCCGAATTCGCCGAGCAGGTCGACCAGCCCGGCACGGTGTTCGCCGAGACGTTCACCCCGGGTGAGCGACGCGACGCGGCCGACAAGAGCTCGGTCGCGGCGCGTCATCTCGCCGCCCGCTGGGCCGCGAAGGAAGCGGTGATCAAGGCCTGGTCTGGATCCCGGTTCGCGCAGCGGCCGGTGCTGCCGGAGGGCATCCACCGCGACATCGAGGTCATCACCGACATGTGGGGCCGGCCCAGGGTGCGGCTGATGGGCGCCATCGCCGAGCACCTGGCCGACGTCACGATCCACGTGTCGCTGACCCACGAGGGCGACACCGCGGCCGCGGTCGCCATCCTCGAGACTGCTTGACCTTTCCCGCGAGCAGACGCAAATGTTGCCTTGACCTCGACGTGTCGGGTTCTCTTGCGTCTGCTCGCCGGCGGAGGGTGACGCGCTAACGTCGTCGCCATGGACGATCTCGTCGAACGCGTGCAGGCGGTGCTTCCCTTGGTCCGCGCCGATCTCGAGGACCTGGTGCGCATCGAGTCGGTGTGGGCCGACCCGGCGCGCCGCGACGAGGTACACCGCAGCGCCCGCGCCGTCGCCGGCCTGCTGACCGCGGCCGGCTTCGCCGAGGTCGAGATCGTCAGCGAGGACGGCGCACCCGCGGTGATCGCTCGTCATCCCGCCCCGCCCGGTGCGCCGACGGTGCTGCTGTACGCCCATCACGACGTCCAGCCGGAAGGTGAAGCTTCGCAATGGGATTCACCGCCATTTGAACCGACCGAACGCGACGGCCGGCTGTACGGCCGGGGCAGCGCCGACGACAAGGCCGGCATCGCCACGCATCTGGCCGCCTTCCGGGCACACGGCGGCACGCCGCCGGTCGGGGTGACGGTGTTCGTCGAGGGGGAGGAGGAGTCCGGTTCGCCGTCGCTGGGCCGGCTGCTGGCCGCGCACAAGGACAAGCTCGCCGCCGACGTGATCGTGATCGCCGACTCCGACAACTGGACACCGGAGGTCCCGGCGCTGACGGTGTCGCTGCGCGGGCTGGCCGACTGCGTGGTGGAGGTCGCCACGCTCGACCACGGACTGCACTCCGGTCTGTGGGGCGGGGTGGTTCCCGACGCGCTGAGCGTGCTGGTGCGCCTGCTCGCCAGCCTGCACGACGACGACGGTAACGTCGCGGTCGCCGGACTGCACCAGTCCAGCGCCGCCGACGTCGACCGCGGACCGGAGTGGGTGCGCGCCGAGTCAGGTCTGCTCGACGGTGTCCGCGAAATCGGTTCCGGCACAGTCGCTGAGCGGATGTGGGCCAAACCTGCCATCACGGTGATCGGTATCGACACCACGCCGATCGCCAAGGCGTCGAACACCCTCATCCCACGCGCGAGCGCCAAGGTGAGCCTGCGGGTGGCACCCGGTGGCGACGCCGCCGAACACCTGGCTGCACTGCGCCGCCACCTCGAACAGCACGCGCCGTGGGGCGCCCGGGTCACCGTCACGCCGGGCGACATCGGCCAGCCCTACGCGATCGACTCCACCGGGCCGGTGTACGACGCCGCAAGGGCGGCCTTCCGGCAGGCCTGGGGTACCGACGTCGTCGACATGGGCATGGGCGGCTCGATCCCGTTCATCGCCGAGTTCGCCGCCGCCTTCCCCGACGCCACGATCCTGGTCACCGGGGTCGAGGATCCCGGAACCCAGGCACACAGCGTCAACGAGAGCCTGCACCTGGGTGTGCTGGAGCGTGCCGCCACCACCGAGGCACTGCTGCTGAACAAGTTGGGGGAATTACATGGTTAACACCGAACTGAGCCTGCGCAGCCTGGGCGGGGCCGGCACCGTCACCGGCTCCAAACACCTGCTGGAGTCCGACGGCAAGCGAATCCTGGTCGACTGCGGGCTGTTTCAGGGTGTGAAGAACCTGCGCGAGCTGAACTGGGCGCCGCTGGCCGTCGAGCCGGACAGCATCGACGCCGTCGTCGTCACCCATGCCCACCTCGATCACACCGGCTACCTGCCCCGGTTGGTGCGCGACGGCTTCCGCGGCCCGATCGTGTCGACGAAGGCGACCGCCGCGGTCGCCGAGATCATCCTGCGCGACAGCGCCTACCTGCAGGAGCGTGACGCGGCGTTCCTCAACAAGCACAAGGCATCCAAACACCATCCCGCCCTCCCGCTGTACGACAGCGAGGACGCCCGCAAGGCGATCGAGCTGTTCGCCACCCATCCGTTCGGGGCTCAGTTCGACGTGGGAGACACCGGGGCGAGCGTGATGTTCCGGCGAGCCGGGCACATTCTCGGGGCGTCCACCGTCGACATCGTGTGGCAGGGCCGGCGCATCGTCTTCACCGGCGACCTGGGGCGCTACGACGACCCCATCATGTTCGACCCGGAACCGGTGAGCACCGCGGACTACCTGGTGATGGAGTCCACCTACGGCGACCGGGTGCACGAGCAGACCGACCCGGCCGACGTCCTCGCCGGGATCGTCGAGACGACCGTGAAGCGTGGCGGCACCCTGGTGGTGCCGGCGTTCGCGGTGGGCCGCGCGCAGACGCTGCTCTACTACCTGTGGCTGCTGCGCGAGGCCGGGCGGCTGCCGGATGTCCCGATCTATCTGGACAGCCCGATGGCGATCAACGCCAGCGAACTGCTCGGCACCTACCGCGACGATCACCGGCTCTCGCCGGAGGTCTACGAGGGCATGCGCGCCATGGCCGACTACACCCCCGACTCCGAGCAGTCGATGAGGATCTCGGCCAGCACCGAACCCAAGATCGTCATCTCCGCCAGCGGCATGGCCACCGGCGGCCGGATCCTGCACCACCTCAAGGCTTTCGCGCCTGACGCCCGCAACACCGTCATGATCACCGGTTACCAGGTGCCGGGCACGCGCGGCGCGGCGATCGCCAACGGGGAGCGTTTCGTCCGGATCTACGGCGAGTGGGTGCCGGTCAACGCCCAGGTCGCGAACCTGGCGATGCTCTCCGCGCACGCCGACGCCGACGAACTCCTGCGCTGGGCCTCAGGGTTCACGACGCCGCCGCGACAGGTGTTCGTGGTCCACGGCGAGCCGCAGCCGGCCGACACCCTGCGCTCCCGCTTGGATCACCAGTTCGGCTGGCAGGCAACGGTTTCCAGGCAGAATCAGCTGTTCACTCTTTGACGCCCGGCGCTGTCCGAAGTCGGGGTGCGGCTGTTCTGCTCCGGTCCGGAGTCCACCGTACTCCATCGACACACCGTCAACCTCATCGAGCTCGGGCCGGGACTCGAAAGCGCATCCTCGACACCGGGGCCCAGCTAGACGTCGATGTCGCGGCGCAGCTTTGCGACGTGGCCGGTGGCCTTGACGTTGTACTGGGCCACCTCGATCTTGCCCTTCTCGTCGACGACGAACGTCGAACGGATGACGCCCTGCACCGTCTTGCCGTACATCTTCTTCTCGCCGAAGGCGCCCCATTCGTTGAGCACCTTGCGCTCCGGGTCGGACAGCAGCGGAAAGGTCAGCCCGTCGCGGTCCCGGAACTTGGCCAGCTTCTCCGGCTTGTCGGGGGAGATGCCCACCACGTCGACGCCGGCCCCGTTCAGCTCGGCCAGGCTGTCGCGGAAGTCGCAGGCCTGTTTGGTACAGCCGGGCGTCATCGCGGCCGGGTAGAAGTAGACGATCACCTTGCGGCCTTTGAAGTCGGCGAGCTTGACGGTCTTGCCGTCGGCGTCGGGCAGGCTGAACGCCGGGGCTTTGTCGCCAACCTCGAGGCGTGCTGTGTCGGTCACGTGCGTCCTTTCTCGACTGACGACCGGTGCACCGGGTTGACCCGGGCTGATCTAGGGTAGTTCGGCAGGGCGGCAGTTTGGAGGGCGGAAGTGGCGGAGCGGGATCCCGAGGTCATCAAGGCCGATATCGACGCGGCACGCGATCGGCTGGCGTTGACGGTCGACTCGCTGGCCGAGCGGGCCAATCCGCAACGCCTGGCCGACGACTTCAAGGCCGCAGTGCTGCGCTTCGTGAAAAAACCCGCCGTCGCCGCGACACTCGCCGGCGTCGGCGCGGTGACGGTGGTGCTGGTGATCCGCCGGGTCCGCAACGGCTAATCTCGTCGGGACCGGTGCCGAACGAATCTCAGCGGCGCAGCAACCAGTCGCCGAAGGACCGCCGGAAGCCCGGCGGGTTGGCGTGCAGACCGATTCGGCTACAGCTGTGAACCTGGAGCGCAGGGGGTTGCAGAGCTACCTCGCGCTCCGGATGCCGGGCGGAGCCGTCCGTCACCATTGGCTAAGTCCTCACTG
The DNA here is from genome assembly GCA_963716465.1 of uncultured Actinomycetota bacterium. Lineage (GTDB taxonomy): Bacteria > Actinomycetota > Actinomycetes > Mycobacteriales > Mycobacteriaceae > Mycobacterium. The sequence continues at coordinate 28,746 of CAVQTS010000015.1, read as the reverse complement.
CGTCTGTGGTTGCCGGCCCGGGCCTCCCGCCCGGAACAATTCAGCTAACTCGAACTATAACACCCCACGGCACATCGCCGCAGCCCAGTGCGTTCTCCTTCCCGATTTCCGAGCTGAGCGGTTACCAACGGAAATAGGTTGATGCTGGTCAAGCGGGTGCTTTAAGTGCCGTGCGGCGGGCTGCCCAGCGACTGAAGTCACCGCTTACGGGCGGCAGTGTCTCATATCAACTGGCTAACGAGGCGCCAGCTCGTCGACGAGTGCCTGGACCCGCTCGGCGATGTCGTCGCGGATGCGGCGGACCACCTCGATCGGCTGGCCGGCCGGGTCGTCGAGTTTCCAGTCCCGGTAGGACACCCCGGGAAAGTAGGGGCAGGTGTCACCGCAGCCCATGGTGATGACGACGTCGCTGGCCTCGACGGACTGCGGATCGAGCACCTTGGGTGCGGCCACGGTGATGTCGATACCGATCTCGGCCATCGCTGCGGCGGCGGCCGGGTTGATCTGATCGGCCGGTTGCGTGCCTGCCGAACGCACGTCGATGCGATCACCGGCCAGATGCGACAGCAACCCGGCAGCCATCTGCGAGCGGCCGGCGTTGTGGACGCAGACGAACAGCACGCTGGGGCTCATCAGAAGAGCCGCCGCAGCGCCAGGGAGACGTAGACGAGCCCGACAAGAACGGGCACTTCGATCAGCGGGCCGACCACGCCGGCCAGCGCCTGTCCGGAGGTCGCGCCGAACGTCGCGATGGCGACGGCGATGGCGAGCTCGAAGTTGTTGCCGGCGGAGGTGAATGCCAGCGTGGTGGTGCGCGGATATCCGAGTTTCAGTGCCGCACCGAACAGATAGCCGCCGGTCCACATGATGGCGAAGTAGGCCAGCAGCGGCAGCGCGATGCGCACCACGTCGAGCGGCCGGGAGGTGATCTGGTCACCCTGCAGGGCGAAGAGGATCACGATGGTGGACAGCAGCCCGTACAGCGCCCAGGGCCCGATCCGGGGCAGGAACGTCGACTCGTACCACTGCCTGCCCTTCGCTTTTTCGCCGTAGTGGCGGGTCAGATAGCCCGCCACCAGGGGGATGCCGAGGAAGATCAGCACCGACTTGGCGATCTGCCACGTCGAGGTGGTGATGGCGGTCTGGTTCATGCCCAGCCAGCCCGGCAGCACAGTGAGGTAGAACCAGCCCAGCACCGCGAAGATCAGGACCTGGATCACCGAGTTGATGGCGACCAGGACGGCGGCGGCCTCGCGGTCGCCGCCCGCGAGGTCGTTCCAGATGATCACCATCGCGATGCACGGCGCGAGGCCGACGATGATGATGCCGGTGCGGTACTCGGGCAGGTCCGGCAGGAACACCCACGCCAGGGTGAACATCAGCGCAGGACCGATGACCCATACCAGCACCAGCGCCGCCAACAGCATCTTGCGGTCGCGGGTGACGGTGTCGAGCCGGTCGTAGCGCACCTTGGCCAGCACCGGGTACATCATCACCAGCAGGCCGATGGCGATGGGCAGCGAGATCCCGTCGATCTGCACCGCACTGATCGCGCTTCCCAGTCCGGGGACGAGCCGGCCCAGTAGCAGTCCCAGACCCATGGCCGCGGCGATCCACACCGGCAGGAGTCGGTCGAGGGTGGAAAGCCTTGCCGCGACGTGTGTTTCGTCCCCAACGGTGGAGTTCACAAGTCGGCCGACACCGTGTAGACCTCCGAGATCCTGAGACATATGTCGAACTAGCCGACGATGCCAGTTTGCCTACCTCTTCGACATATGTCAATGTCTCGGGCACAATGGGCGGCATGCCCAAAGCGTTGCCTGTCATCGACACCACCGCGCCGGTGTGTTGCGCCCCGGTTGCCTCCGGCCCGATGAGCGACGACGATGCCCTGCACATCGCACTGCGGCTCAAAGCGCTCGCCGATCCGGCGCGGGTCAAGATCGTGTCCTATCTGTTCAGTTCGGCCGCCGGAGAAGAGACCTCGGGGGAGTTGGCGGCGATTCTCAAGCTCACCGAGTCGACGATGAGTCACCATCTGACTCAGCTTCGCAAGGCCGGCCTGGTGCTTTCCGAGCGGCGCGGCATGAACGTCTTTCACCGGATCCGCCCCGAGGCACTCCAAGCGCTCTGTGCCGCATTGGATCCCAACTGCTGCCGCTGAAGAGGCGCTAGCCGAACACCACACCGGGGTTGAGGATTCCGGCCGGGTCGAAGCTGTCCTTGATGCGGCGCAACAGTGCGAGCTTGGTCGGGTCCTCGAGTTCGGCGAAGTAGGGCGCCTTCGCGCGGCCGATACCGTGCTCCCCGGAGATCGCGCCGCCCAACTGCATCCCGAGCGTGAAGATCTCGGTCAGCACCTTCTTGCGGGTCTGCGGATCCTTGCAGAACAGCACGCCGTGGACGTTGCCGTCCCCGGCGTGCCCGCAGCCGCTCATGATCACACCCTGGGTAGCCGCGAGGTCGCGTGCTCCCCGGAGGAACTCCGGCATCGCCGCTCGGGGTACCACCACGTCGACGATGTCGTCGGCGCCCAGCGACTTGGCCGTCCAGAACACGTTCTCCCGGGCCTCGATCAAGCGGCGGGCCGAGGCGCCCTGCAGCACATAGGCATCCAGCGCGCCCCATTCGCTCAGCGACTCGCACAGTTGCTGTGCGTCCTCGTCGAGCCGTTCGGTGTGGTTGTTCTCCAAGGCGACCACGAGGTAGGCGTCGCAGGACTCCCGGATATGTTCTGGGACACCGAGTTCCAGTCCCTCGGCGGCGACGATCGCTGCCATGACGGGGCGGTCGATGTACTCCACGATGCTGGGCATCAGCCCGCTGGAGATGATCTTGGGTACCGCGGCCATGACGTCGTCGAAGTCGCCGAACGGGGCGAGCACGGTGGCGCCGTGCGCCAGGCGCGGCACCAGCTTGACGGTTACCTCCGTCACCAATGCCAGCGTGCCCTCCGAGCCGATGATCAACTGGGTCAGGTCGTAGCCGCTGGATATCTTCGACATCTTCCCGCCGGTGCGGATGATCTCCCCGGTCGGCAGGACGGCTTGCAGTCCGAGCACGTTGTGGCGGGTGACCCCATATTTGACCGCGCGCATCCCGCCGGCGTTGGTCCCGACGTTGCCGCCGACGCTGGAGGACAGCTCGCCCGGATAGACCGTGTAGCTCAGCCCCACCTCGGCGGTGCGGGCATCCAATTCGTTCAGTGTCACCCCGGGCTGCACCACGGCGACGTGGTTGTCGGCGTCGACCTCCAACACCGCGTTCATCCGCTCGAAGGAGATCACCAGGCCGCCCTCGACCGGCCGCGCGGCGGCGGACAACCCACACCCGGACCCGCGCGCGGTCACCGGCAGGCGATGCTCGGCGGCGATCGTCAGCAGCGCGGCGACCTCCTCCGCAGTGGCCGGCTTGGCCACGTATGCGGGTCGTTGCGGCGGGACGTTGAGTGCCTCGTCGTGGGCGTAGTCGTCGGAGATGTGATCACCGGTCAGCAGATGGGGCCGGCCGACGACGTCGGACAACTGTGCCTCGAGATCACCCATGGGGCGCAGCCTAGCCGGATCGGCATCGCTGCCGAAGGCGCTTTCTCAGCCCGGGACGGTCAGCCCTTGTTCGAAGCTGAACACGCTGTCAGGGTCGTAGGTTGCCTTGATCGCGCGCAACTGGTCGACGTTCGCTCCCCAGTAGGCCGTCTCCCACTCCGGCATTGCGGCGTTCGGGACGTTGACGTACGCGCCGTCCACGTAAGGGGCCAAGGCCGCATCGAACTCCGCGATCCACTCCAGGCATTGTGCAGTCAGCGGGTCGGCAGGCGCGGGCACGCCGCCGCGAACGCCCCACCCTGCACCGGGTTCGGCGTAGAAGAGCGCGTTCGCCCAGCGCGGTCACCGCTTCGGACTGGGTGAGTCCGGCGCCGACGACAGCGGTTCGCGAGTCGGGGTCGATCTGCGCCGACTTCAGTGCGCTCACGTCGATGACCAGGCCGCCGTCGACTGCCGACCAACCCTCCAGGCAGTGTCGCCCGCTTCGGATTCGAACGGCGACACCGTTGTGCCGCGCCCACGTCAGCGCGTTCACCGCATCGGCCTTCTCGGCGCAGAACACGACCGCCTCGGGATGGCTGGAATGCAACTGGTTCCAGCCGACCCTGGCCGCTTCGAAGCCCGAATCTTCCTGCCGGACAACCCGGCCCGTCAAAGAGTCAGTGCTTGAAGACATCGACGTCGCCCGGCTCGGTCTCCAGTACTTCGCGGTTCGTCACCAGCAGATAGACGAAGTACAGGCCACCGGCGAGCAGTACGCCGATCGCGATCAAGACCGCCGTGCGCGCCGCGGGCGGTGAGACGAGGATGGCTACCACGATGGCCGACCAGACCAGTGCTCCGATGGCGACGGGCATCTCGAATCGGCCGATGTCGAACGCATTCTCCTGACGTCCCAGGTGTTTTCGCACCGCCAGATAGAGCACGATGATCGCGCCGTAGAGGACGGCCCCGATCAGTCCGCCTACCGTCAGCAACTCCAGCAGCGCGTCACCGGGCACCGCGGCGATCAAGGCGATTCCCAGCACGACGATCAGGACGGTCGCGGGGATCGGGGTGCGGGTGCGCGGACTGACGCGTTGCATCAACGTGGCTGCGGGGAAGCGGTCGTCACGCGCCATCGCGAAAACCATTCGGGCACAGGTGGCCAGGGTCACCATCCCGGCTCCGAAGAAGGCGATCACGATCGCGACCAACAACAAGCGTTCCATGACGACACCCAGTTGATCGCGCAGGATCAGTGCGACGGGCGAGTCGGTGGCGGAGGCCGCCGGAATGTCCTTGATGGCGATGGTGAGCGCAATGGCGAACACCATGCCCAGAAAGCCCGCGGCGACAACCGATCCCACGATCGCGCGTGGCACGTTGCGGAAGGGGTCCTTGGCCTCCTCGGCCATGTTGGCCGCGGCGTCGAAACCGACCAGCGTCGCGATACCCATGATCATCGCCGCCATCAGGCCACCGCCGAGGGAGAAGTAGTCCGGCGCGCCGTCAGTGATGCCGCGAGACGTGAGATTGCTGGCCGAGCCTTGTCCGGTGACCGCCACGGCAACGAAAAGGGCGACGGTCAGCACCACGACGATGATCAGCTCGAGCCCGACGGCCGCCGAGGTGAGCAGACCCACCAGGCGCGTCGATACGATGACGAGCACGGCCTGAAGGATCATCATCACCACCGTGATGAGTCGGGCGGTCGTCTGACTGTCCGGCATTCCCAGCAGTGGCATGAGTGCGGTCTTCGCGAGCGCGTTGTCGACTGCCACGACACCGATCACCAGATAACAGAAACTCAGCCAGCCGAAGAACCAGCCGACCTTGGGATTGGCCAGCCGTGAGGCCCACTGGTAGGACGATCCGCTGAGCGGGATGCGGGCGGCGAACTGCGCGATCACCAACGCGATCAAGGTCTGGCCGACGGCCACCACGGGCCACAGCCAGATGCCGACCGGTCCGGCGTTCTGCAGGACGTCGTCGTAGGTTCCGAAAATCCCGACCGCGACCGAGATGAACGCGAACGACACCGCGAAGATCTGGAAGGACCCCAGCGTCCGTTTCAGTTCCGGTTCGTAGCCGCAGTCTTCACACAACGCGTCGGGATCAGTCGCCTCCGGTGAAATCTCCGTCATATCGGGCACCCCGCCCTAGCTGGAATGAGATGTGTTCAACCTAGCGATGCGTAGGACCGATTGTCGGCGTGGGAGCTTCTCGGTAGCCGACGTCGTCAGCTGGCGCCCGCGGCGATCGCCGCGTCCACCTCGAGGGCCCGGCTGGCCATCTCGGCGTGTGATTGATCCAGCGACTCGGCCTGATCCTCATCGGCTTTCATCAGCGCGTCGATGTCGAAGGCGGCCATCTCGTGGACACCCATGTCGAGGAACGCCTTCTGCACCTTGGGCCCCCACAGGCCGATGTCCTTGACGATCGGCACGATGCGGCTGAACAGGTGTGAGCGGAACTGGATCATCAGCGGCGAGTGGTCGACCCACTGCGCACACTCCTCGACGTTGAGGCCGAGCGTCTCGAAGACCTCCTCACCGCGGAACCGGTCGCGCATCAGGTAGCACGCGTCCACGACGAACTCCTCCCGATCGTCGCGTTCGGCGTCGGTGAGCGCGGAGTAGTAGTCCTTCAACGAGATTCGGCCGAAGGCGACGTGGCGGGCCTCGTCCTGCATGACATAGGCGAGCAGTTGCTTGGCCAGCGAGCCCTCGGGCGCCAGGTCACGCTGCACCCCGAACGCGGCGAGTGCGAGACCTTCGATGAGCACCTGCATGCCGAGGTAGGGCATGTCCCAGCGCGAGTCGTTGAGGGTGTCCCCGAGCAGCGCGGTCAAGTTCGAGTTGATCGGGTAGACCATGCCGACCTTCTCTTGGAGGAAGCGCGAGAACGCCTCGACGTGACGGGCCTCGTCCATGGTCTGGGTGGCGGCGTAGAACTTCGCGTCCATGTCGGGAACGACCTCGACGATCTTGGCCGCGCACACCATCGCACCCTGCTCGCCGTGCAGGAACTGCGAGAAGTTCCACGCCGCGTTGTGATGGCGGAACTCAGCGCGGCGGGGTTCGTCGGCGGCCTCCCAGGCCGGGCTGCCGAACAGCGGATGGAACTCGTCGGGCACGCCGACCGGGTTCGTCGGGTCGACGTCCAGGCTCCAGTCGATGCGCGACTGGGCGTCCCACTGCTTGTCCTTGCCCTTCTGGTAGAGGGCCAGGAGCCGGGCGCGCCCCTCGTCGTACTCCCAGGTGAAGCGCGCGTCGCCGACGCTGGGCACCTCCCACGAATAGGGGTCGGGCACTTCGGTGTACTTGTCCCTGGTGGTCATACGGTGCCGCCCCTCTGTCCGACATGACGAATATCACAATGCTTTCAGTGCCCGAGGGCGCCGTCAACGGTGACGGGCGGGTCAAATCGGTGGCGCCACCTATGGGTGGTTTCCGATTCGGCAATTCTGGAAGAAGGTCCCGGGGTCGCAGTACAGGCCCATCGGCGGTGGCGGCGGCGCCGGCGGATTGTCGCCTTCCCAGATCGCCTTGGCGACGTTGCCGTACGGATAGTCGTAGTAATAGGTGTGGCAGATGGTGTTATCCCAGACCACCGGGTCGGTTTGGAGGTTGCCCGTCTGCACCGGGGGATCCCCGGGGCACCAGTGGCACGGTCCGGCGGGATGGTCTGCCGGGCACCCGGGCCAGGCGCCACCGTTGAGCGGCAACGGGCCGGGTGTGGCCTGGGCGATACCCGGACCCACGAGCCCCGCAGCGCCGCCGGAGAGCAGGACCGCCGTGGTCAGCCCCAAGACGAGTCGTTTCATGTTGTGAGTGGTGTTCATCGCGTTTTCCTTCGTGTCCTCGCAGCCTCGGTCTGACCGCTTCAGGGGTAGGAGCGACGAAGCACGCCATGCGTGACACTTTTCGGGTTCGTACGTCAGATTCTTTGAGACTGCGTCGGCCTTCGATCCGTGCGGCATCGCCTCGGGGCAAGACTTGGGGCAAGAAAGGACGCTTCCTTTGGGCAGACCTGTTGGTACCGTGCGCGAGGACGGCAAGGAAGCAGGTCATCATGAGTCGCAACACGTATCGCACCGGCGCTGCAGTAATCGTTATCGGACTGGCTGCGGCGGCCTGCGGCCATTCCTCGGATTCCGGAGCTACGAAGACCGAGACGAAGACGGTGACGGCGTCGGCATCTGCTTCCGCCGAAACCACGTCGTCGTCGGCGTCGGCGACAACGAGTGCGGGTAGCACCACCGACCTGCCCTCGCTCATACCGACTCCGGCGAATACTCAGCGCACCGACGGTCCCGATTCCATCGGCGAAAATGGCGTCCACAAGCACTTCGGGGTGAATGGATCGCCGTCGTCGGTCATGGGCTCCTACAAGGCCGCTCTTGAGGCCAAGGGCTGGACCGTCAGTGTGTTGAACTCGGGCGGTGGAGGGGGCGGTGGTGGTGCGACCTACACCGGGACCAACGGCAATGCTTACGGTGTGTTCGCCGGGGGAGGCTACGGCGGAAGCACCGACCTCGACGCCTGCGCCTGGCCGTCAAAGCCGTCGAATCCCGGCTGCGGGGGCAACTAGATCCTGTCGATTGGTGGGCGCCGCATTCGCCGGCGGAGCGGCATGCGGTCAGTCCTCTGGCCGCCGGGCGAGTCGAGAATCGCTTGCCGACTCGGCTCTGCTGCGTCCACGGCTCCCAATTGTTCAGCAGCGTCGACAAAGCCCGAGTGGAGGACCAATCCATCGCGGCGACCGCTCCGAATGACCAACACGGGGTGGTACCCCGGCCCCTGCGGTCCCAGAGACGACCCCCGGTGGCTCATTGGGCGAGCTGGCCCCCCTCCGCTCCCCAGATGAGGCCACCGGGGGTCACACCACCGGCGGACGCGGCAGAGTAGGTTTCGGGGCGTCGACCAACGTCCCCGGATAGAGCAGGTCCGAAATGAGCTTCAATACCCGCAGCGGCAGTCGTGGCGTTTCTCAGCCCGATGTCTTCAAACGCTTCCTCAGACTGTTCAACAAGTACTCGGCCGGTCGAATCCGCAAGTCCGGAAAGTTCGGCGAACTGCCATCGCTGGTGCTGACGACAGTGGGCAGTAAGAGCGGGCTCGAGCGCAAGACACCGCTCGCGTACTTTCCAGCTGACGACGGCGGCTGGCTGATCGTGGCCTCCTATGCGGGGGCTGCGAAGAACCCAAACTGGTACTACAACCTCGCCGCGCACCCCGATCGGGTCTCGATCGAGTTCGGCGGACGGACCGAATCTGTTGTCGCCGAGCAACTTCACGGCACGGAGCGTGATGCTGCATGGCGGCAGATCATTGCGGCATCTCAGCGTTTCGCGGACTATCAGAAGAAGACCGATCGTGAACTGCCGATCATCAGGTTGACGTCACGCTAGGTCGCCCACTGGGCGAGACAAGTCGCGCACAACAGGATTGGTCGGCACTCACGTTGGCCGATTGAATGGGCTTGTCGGCCGACCGCGTTGGGTGATTTTTGCGCAAACGGACGATTAGTCGGCTCTGTTTATGGGGTTTGTGTTTGCATACTCACGGATGCGCGGTGTGGGCCGTGCCGTGTGCAGCGGGAGTGCACCAGTGGACGCAGTGGATGGTTTGGGAGACCGGCGTCAGCGTCGGGGCGTAGCGGGTGGGGCCCGCTGTGTGGGGCGGGTGGGGGTTTTGGCGATCGCGTTGGGGGTGGGGGTCGGGATTGCGGCGTTGCCGGCGGTGGCTTGGGCCGATGCGAAAGGGTCGAGTTCGTCGTCGGGTTCGTCCTCGACTGCGGGGCCGGTTCGCGCGCCGGGCGCGCGTGCTTCGCGCCCGATAGCGGGGTCGGCGGCGGCCACGGGTTCGAGCGGTACGGTCTCGTCGCGGGGGTCGACCCGTCCCGGCGCGGTCGGTGCCGTGTCGGTCAGCGTCGCGCCGTCGGTGAACGCGACGATCGTGGAGCCGGTTCCCGCGCCGGATACGACTGGGGCAAGCGCGGTTTCCACGAACCGCCACCGGGTGGCGCCGGCGGTGGCGGCGTACGGGTTGACGGCGTTGGTGTATGCCCGCCGTGAGAGCGCCGCGGTGGGGGCGGGTGGGTCGGTGGTGTCGAACCCGGTCGCCGATTTCATTGCGCTGTTCATCGGTAACGGCACCGCCACCCACCCCAATGGCGGCCTGTTGATCGGCAACGGCTTCTCCTATGACGCGAGTACCTGCACCGGCACGATCGCGTGCAACGGCGGGCATGGCGGTCTGTTCGGCAATGGTGGGGCGGGCTTTAACGGCGGCAATGGTGGGGCGGCGGGCTGGTTCGGCCACGGCGGGGCCGGCGGGGCCGGGCTGGCGGGCCAAGCCGGCGGCGACCGGCGGGGCCGGGGGGCTCTTCGGCGGATCCGGGGGCGCCGGCGGGGCGGGCGGCACCGGTGGGCGCGGCGGAGACGGCGGTAACGCCGGGGCGCTGTCGGTGTGGGGTGATGGCGGCGACCGGCGGGCGCGGCGGTGACGGCCCCTCGGGTGCGGCCGGCGGTGACGGCGGCACCGGCGGGTTGGTGACCGGCAACGGCGGCCGGGGCGGCGCGGGTGGCAGCGCCACCAGCCTCAACGGGATTGGTGGGGCCGGGGGTGACGGCGGTAGCACCGGGTTGTTGTCGCTGGCCGGGTTCGGCGGTGACGGCGGGGCCGGCGGGAACGGCGCCACCGGCAGCACCGGAGGCGACGGCGTCAACCCCGGCGACGACGGCCACACCGGCGGGACCGGCGGCCACGGCGGCAACGGCGGCAATGGCGGTAACGGCAGCTGGATTTTCGGGGGCGGCGGCTATGGCGGGGCCGGCGGCCACGGCGGGCAGGGCGGTGCCGGCGGTGCCGGCATCACCGGGGACAGCCCCACCGCCGCCGGAGCCGACGGCGGGGATGGCGGCTCCGGTGGGGCGGGCGGCGCCGGCGGGGCCGGCGGTGCGGGTGGCCAGGGCGGCACCGGCGCCACCCTGCTGGTCATCAACCGCACCGGGCTGGTCGGGGCCGGCGGTGACGGCGGTAACGGCGGCAGCGGCGGCACCCCCGGTGACGGCGGCACCGGCGCTCCGAGCGATGCCTATGCGGTCGCTACCGGCGGGACCGGCGGGGATGGCGGCACCGGCGGGGCCGGCGGTACAGGAGGAGCCGCCAGCGGTACGGGAACCAACGGCAACGGCGGTGCGGGCGCCGCGGGGGGTAGCGGCGGTGCTGGCGGTTCGGCTAGCAGTAGTGGGGGGTTTGTTGGTACTGGTGGCGGCGGCGGCGGTGGTGGCGCCGGTGGCGCCGGAGGTGTTTCCGGCTCCGGTAGCGGTCTGGCCGGATATGCAGGCGGCGGCGCCACGGGCGGCGCCGGTGGCGCCGGTGGGAACGGCATCGTGATTGTGTACGGAGGTACTACCACGGCCTTTGGCGGTGCAGGTGGCTCCGGTGGCTCCGGCGCAGCAGGCTCAGCCGGCACAGGCGGGCGGGGTGGCGCAGGGGGAGGCGGCGGCGGAGGCGGCAGCGCTTTCGCCGACCCCGACGGCACCGAAGCCAACGCGGGGGGTGGCGGCGGCGGCGGAGGCGCCGGGTCGAGTATCACCACAGCGGGCAATGGCGGTGCTGGCGGCAGTGCGGAGAATCCATCGGCTGATAGTGCCGGTGGGAGCGCAGGCGCCGGCGGTGCGGGCACCGGTGGTGGTGGCGGCGGCGGTGCCGTAGCAGGCGGAAATCTTCCCGGAAATGGTGATCCCGGTATCGACGGCGGCGGCGTGAGCGGCGGCCAAGGTGGTGGCGGCGCCAGCGGAAACGCACAAGGCAACCAAGGCGGGGACGGCGGTGCCGTCGCCATCGGTGGCAGTGGCGGCGCAAGTGGCAACCCCGGCTTTCCGACCTCTAACGGTCGGGCGGGGGCGAACTCGTGACCCGCATCGGCTGACGACGGCGCAGGAACACCCCGGTCGTCTAACTTCATTCAAACCGCTTGGTGAACTCATCACAGTGGCTTGACTTCAGTTCACGTGTCGGCCCACGCACCGTTGTGGGCTCTCAGCCCTCGCGGCGGCCCCAGACGCGGCGGACGCCGAGGCCCCTAGGCGATGTCACCTGATTGCGCTGTCTGCCAACGTTGTTCGACACCGGCGAGCTTCCAGTAGGTGATGGCGCACAGCCAGGTAAGGACGAACAGGCCGACGATCCCGAAGCCGGCGTTATTGAGGCTGATCCCGCTGACCCATTCGGTAATCGGGTTGACCCAGCCCGCGTCGTCGTGCAGCACCGACACGAGTTCGACTGTCCCGATGAGAAGTGCGACCGCGACCGACAGGCCGGTGATGGTCATGTTGTAGTAGATCTTGCGGACCGGATTGGCGAAGGCCCAGTCGTAAGCCACCGTCATGAACAGCCCGTCACCGGTGTCCATAAGGCTCATCCCGGCGGCGAACAGCACCGGCAGGCACAGGACGGCGTACCACGGCAGACCGGCGGCGGCACCGGTCCCGGCCAGGGCGAGTAGAGCGACCTCGGTGGCGGTGTCGAAACCCAGTCCGAATAGGACCCCCACCGGGTACATCTGTGCGGGCCGCTTGATGCGTTTCATGATCGGGCGCAGGATGCGAGCCAGGAATCCCCGGTTGTCGAGGGCGTCTTCGAGTTCCTGCTCGCTGAACTGTCCGCGGCGCAGGCCGATGAACACGCGCCAGATGCCGATCAGCGCAACGAGGTTGATGATGCCGATCAGCCAGAGGAACCCACCGGAGGCAAGGGTGCCCGCCAGGCCGAGCGCGTGTTTGGTGGGCGAGCCGTCGTTGAGCAGGGCGCTGACGGCGTGGGTTCCGGCGATGACGAGGACCGCCATCAGCAGCACCATGGTCGAGTGACCCATCGCGAACCAGAAACCGACCGATTTCGGCTTGGTTCCGTCGGCCATCAGCTTTCGGGTGGTGTTGTCGATGGCGGCGATGTGATCGGCGTCGAAGGCGTGGCGCAGCCCGAAGGTGTATGCGGTAACGCCCAGCCCGATCCCGAAGACCTGGGTACCGACCTGGTAGTGGTGCGGGGCGACGAACAGGATAAGGGCGCCGAACCCGATCAGGTGCAAAGCCCCGATCACGGCGGCCAACCCCGCGATCTCGAGCCAGTCTTTTCGGTTCCAGGAGTTGACAAGACGGCGGAACACCGTCGCCGACGATGCGGATGATGGAGTGGCAGAACGCGAATCGGGCATGAGCCGGACCGCCCTTCTGGGGATGACCGCGTCCCCGTCGTGGGTATCTGCGAGCGACAGGTCTGGCTCCTCACGATGCCGAGTCAGCCTCGACGGTGTGAGACACAGTGGCGCGACCGCACCGGAATTGCACCGGTTTCCGCACCGCTCACAATGGACGGCTGGACTATAACACCGGCGAAAATCAGGGTGCAGCACTTCGCATGGGCTGAAATCCGCCCTCGGCGTTCCCGCGGGGCACCGCCGTTGTGATTGGGTCTGGTCAGCAGAATCTGCAGGGTTTATGTTAATGCATGTCATTTGCAGGACAACGCCCACGGGCGTGAGGAGTCGCGATGCACATTCCGGACGGGTACCTTTCGCCGGCGACCTGCGCGGTCGGGTATGTGGTGGCGGTGCCGATGCTGGCGGTGGCGTCTGTTCGGGTGAAGAAGGTTGTCACGACCCGGCAGGTTCCGACGCTGGCGATGTTGTCGGCCGTGTGCTTCCTGACGATGATGTTCAACGTTCCGATCCCGGACGGCACGACGGCGCATGCGGTCGGGGGTGCTCTGGTGGCGGTCTTGTTGGGTCCGTGGGCCGCGCTGATCGCGGTGTCGGTCGCGTTGGCGTTTCAGGCGTTGCTGTTCGGGGATGGCGGGATTCTGAGCTACGGCGTGAATGTGTTCAACATGGCGATCGTGTTGCCCTTCGTCGCCTACGGCGTGTACCGCCTGCTGTCACGGGGCAGCACATTGACTTCGGGACGTCGGGTCGTTGCGGCGGCGGTCGGCGGCTATGTGGGCCTCAACGCTGCCGCGTTGTGCTGCGGGATCGAACTCGGCATCCAGCCGACCCTGTTCCACGACGCAGCCGGTGCCCCGCTGTACTCGCCCTACCATCTGTCTCAGTCGGTGCCGGCGATGCTGCTGGCCCATCTCGTGGTTGCCGGCGTCGTCGAGGGCTTGCTGACCGGCGGCGTGGTCGCCTATCTGCAGCGGGCCAATATCCCTCTGCTGCAGGTCAATAATCCGGGAGTGCCGGTCAGGGCCGGGGAGGACACGTCCGCCGGGGATGATGGTCCGGCGGCGAAGCCGAAGGTTCGCCCGGTCGTGGTGGCGCTGGTGGCGATGGCGATATTGGTGGTATTGACCCCGCTGGGCTTGCTGGCGCCGGGTGGTGCGTTCGGCGAGGACGATCCTAAGGATCTCGACCTCGACAAACTTGGTCTGAAAGACATTCCAGCTGGCTTGGCAAAATACAACGGGTTCTGGAACCACGCGGTGCTCGGCGACTACGGGGGGGATTTCTCGCACCCGGTGATCGGCTATCTGGTGTCCGCAGTGGTGGGCATTCTGGTCGTCGGGTTGGCGGTGTTTCTGATCGTGGCCGGCATTCAGGCGTTGACTTCCCGCGGTTCGGCTGCGGCGGCACCGCCGGCGGAAACACCCGCACCGGTTGACGCCGGGTCATGACCGCCGTCACGCAGGCCGCTGCGGATGAGGTGAGTACGCCGGACTGGTTGCTCAATCGTGACGTCGCGCTGTGCCCGTGTGGGTGTATCGGCAAGCGGCGCAAGGGTTCCTTCGTCGAGAAGACCCTCACCGGCGGCGCCGATCTGTTGCGGCAGGTGATGTTCAGCGACGACACCTCCGCCCAGCCGGGCCTACTGCAACGAGTCGATCCCCGGGTCAAGATCCTCACACTGTTCGGGCTGCTGGTGGTCGGAGCCTTCCTGCACACCATTCCCGCGCTGCTGGTGTTGTACGCGGTCACCCTGGTTTTGGCTGCCCGCAGTGCGCTGCCACTCGGCTTCTTCATCAAGCGGGTGTGGCTTTTCGTGCCGATCTTCACCGGCGTTGTGCTGATACCGGCGACATTGAGCATCATCACGCCCGGTGAGGTGATCGTGACGCTGTGGCACTGGCACGGCCGGCCTGAAGGGATCACCCGACAGGGAGTCATGTCGGCATTGCTGGTGGTGTGTCGCGTCGCGTCGTCGATCAGCCTGGTCGTGTTGCTGACGTTGACCACACCGTGGACGCGGCTGCTGGCGTCGCTGCGCACCCTGGGTGTGCCGCGGATGTTCGTGCTGATCATCGGGATGGCCTACCGGTATCTGTTTCTGCTGTTAGGCACCGTCACTGACATGTATGAGGCACGCAAGTCCCGCACTGTCGGTGCCCAGAAGCACGACCGGGAAGCGCGCCGCTTTGTCTTCGCCACCGCCGGCGCCCTGATCGGCAAGTCGATGACCTTGTCCGAGGAAGTGCACCAGGCGATGGTGTCGCGCGGCTATCGCGGTGATGCGAAAGTGCTGGCGCAGCCGCCACTCTCGCGGACGGACCTGCTGTTCGCCATCACAGTCGCGGTGTCCGGTGTGGCGTTGCTCGTCGGTGAGCATGTCTTCCTGCGCTGACGATTCCGGATTCGCGCTCGCCGACGACGGCCCGATCCTGGTGTGCACCGATCTTTCCTACCGTTACCTGGGCAAGTTCGAGGCCCTGGCCGGGGTGTCGCTGAGCGTGTCTCGTGGGGAGAAGGTGGCTCTGCTGGGTGCGAACGGTTGCGGGAAGTCGACGTTGTTGAAGATCTTGGACGGACTGCTGTTCGCCGACACCGGCACCTACACCGCATTCGGTGAACCCGTGACTGAAGACACCCTCGAGGACGAGCAGATGAATATGGGTTTCCGGTCGCGGATCGGGTTCGTCTTCCAAAACAGCGACGCCCAGGTGTTCTCCCCGACTGTGCGCGAGGAACTGGCTTTCGGGCCGCTGCAGCTCGGTCTGGACCGCACGGAAACCGCCGCCCGCGTCGGCGACGTCCTGCGCATCCTCGATATCGAGGCCCTCGCCGACCGGGCGTCATTCCAGCTCTCCGGGGGACAGAAGAAACGCGTCGCGATCGGCACGGTGCTGGTGATGAACCCAGAGGTGTTGCTGTTCGACGAGCCGACGGCGGCGCTGGATCCCCGGACCTCACAGTGGCTGACCGAGCTGATCGAGGATCTGTCCGAGGCGGGAAAGACGATCGTTCTCGCCACCCACGACCTTGACAGTCTGGACCGCCTCGCCGACCGCTGCGTCGTGTTCGCCGAAGACCACACGATCCTCGCCGAAAGAGCACCAGCCGACCTCATGGGGGATCGCGCTTTACTCACCGAAGCCAACCTCATCCATGCCCGTACCCACCTGCCCAGTCCGCGGGTGTGACGGCTGGGCGGCCACGCCTGGCGGGGTTAGGCGTTGCTGCCCTTCGCATTTGGACGTGCGTCAGTACGAAGCGCCGTGATGGCGGCGTCGCTGCGATGGTGTCCGGGAACCCCCGGGCCGGCGTGTTCGGCGTTGAACACGGCGTCGAGCACGAGTTGACGCACGTGATCGTTCTCCAGCCGGTAGATCACCTGGGTGCCTTCACGACGGGTCCGAACCAATCGCGCCATCCTCAACTTCGCCAGATGCTGCGACACCGAGGGCGCCGCCTTCTGCACGTAGGCGGCGAGGTCGTTGACCGACATCTCGGTCTGGGCAAGAGCCCACAGCACCTGGACGCGGGTGGCGTCGGCGAGCATCCGGAACACCTCGACGATCAATGCGGTCTGATCGTCGGGCAACCTCGACCCGAACCCCCGATCATCTGCATTCATGCGCAGATAGTAGCATTATGAAAAGTAGCGGTCGGACAGCCGCGGACCGGGAGGCGGCATGGGCGGGCGGCGCGCGAGCAGGTCTGCGTCGGCAGCAGAGAGTGACCGGTCGTTCGAGCAGGCGCGGTCAATCCTGCACAGTCACGGATTGCGTTGCACGGCATCGCGTTTAGCGGTCATGTCGGTGCTGACCGCGCAACCGGCGGGACACCTCAACGCGCAAGACATCGTCGCTCGGCTTGCCGAGCGAGGCGAATACGTCGACCTGGCCACCGTGTATCGGACGCTGGCGATGCTGGTGGAGATCAACGTCCTGCACGCGCTCACCGTCGGCGAACGGGTCACCTATGGGCTCACCAAACAACCGCACCACCACGCCGTCTGCACATCGTGCGGGGCGGTTATCGAGGTCCCGGCCGAGAACCTGAAAACCGCGCTGGATCTCGCCAGCCGTGGAAGTCACTTTGAACTCCCGCCGACGGCTGGGATGACACTGCACGGCCTATGTCCGGCATGCCAGAAGGCCGCGAATTAGCCATCCTTGACGTGTAATCACCATGCCGCGGCTGCGTCAGACCACGGAGCCCAGGTAGGCCGCGATGCCCTGGGTCACTGCCGCGGCATAGCGGGCCCTCCCGTCGGCACTTGCCAACACTGCGGCCTCGGCGGTGTTCTTCATGTTGCCCATCTCGATGAGGATGGACGGATACTGCGCCAGGTTCAGGCCGGCCAGATCGGCACGCCCGTACAAGCCGTTCGTTCCTCGATAGGTTGACGGTTGCATTCCCGCGGCGACCAATTGATCGCGCATGACTTGTGCGAATCGCACGGCGGGGCCGGCCTGCGCCTCGTTGAGTGGCGGGTTGGAGTAGTTGACGTGGAATCCTTGGCCGTCGGCCGGTCCGCCGTCGGCGTGGATGCTCACCACAGCGTCGGGATGCAAGGCGTTGGCCATCGCGGCGCGCGCATCAACGCACGGACCCAGGGCGTTGTCGTTGCCCCGCGAAAGTGCGGTGCGTACCCCCAACTGGCTCAACTGTTCCCGGATTCGCAGCACGGTATCCCAGTTGAAGGTGTGCTCGGGATAACCGGCGTCGGTGCTGGTTCCGGAGGTTTGGCAGTCCTTGGTGCCGCCACGGCCGTTGCTCACCTGCTGGTTGATCGAGGCGTCGTTGGCGCCGTTGTGGCCTGGGTCGAGGAACACGATCTTGCCCGCGATGCTGGAGGCGGCATGGGCCGACGGGATGTTGAGTGCGGGCACCGCGGTCAGACTCAGCAGCAGCGGCGCGCTTGCCACGTACCGCAGCACATCGCGCCGGGTCGCTGATCGACCGGATCCACATCCAGGGGTCTGGCTATCTTGCACCGCGTCACCGTAGAGCCAGCGAAAGTGTGCGTCGCTCAACGACATGCGGAGGCGTCCACACCGAGACCGGCGTGTTGCCATATCGGTACTCGGGGGTTATCTGATGGTGGCGGGTTTGGCGTCAGTGGTCGCACGGATCAGCGGGGAGGTTCCCCCGAACCCGTAGGCACGGTCCTCAGCTCACTTGGTCGTCGCGGTTTGCGGCCTTGAGCAGATCGTCGCGGGCCCGCGCGACGCGGGAGCGGATGGTGCCCAGCGGACATCCGCACACCTCGGCGGCTTCGGCGTAGGACAGTCCGAGCACCTGGGTCAAGAGCAGGGCGTCACGGCGATCGGTGTCCAGGCCGTCGAGCAGCATTCTGATCTCGATGATGTCTTCGAATCGGGCTGCGCCGCGGCGGGTGTCGAGCACACGCTCGAGGTCGACGCTGTAGCTGGTGCGGGGCCGGCTCTGGTTGCGCCGGATCTGGTCGACGACGACGCGACGGGCGATGGACAGCAACCAGGTCCGCGCCGAGGACCGGGCGGTGAACCGCGGCAGCGAGCCGAGTGCGCGCAGGAAGGTCTCCTGGGTGAGGTCGTCCGCGGTACCGGGGTCGGCCAGGAATGCGACGGTTCGCCAGACGTCTCGCTCGGTTGCTTTGATGAACTGTTCGAGTGCGGCCGCGTCGCCCCGCCCGGCCGCCAGCGCCAGCCTGGTCACCTGGTCGTCGTCGCGTGCTCCCACGAAGAGTCACCTTAAGCGATTGGTGGTGGTAACACGTCAGCGGGCGGAAGCTCGAAACAGCTCCTGCGAGTCACCACGCGCGGAATGCCACTGTCGTCACGACGGCGTCGGCGGCTGTGAAAGTCACTGCCAGTTGAAGCTTCCACAGTCCCGGCCGGGGCAGCGTTGCGTAAGTGCTGCGCCAGATGCCGGTGCGGTCTTCGACGAAGTCGACCGGGAGCCCTGCGATATTGGCATCGGCGCTCGACAGGGTGGCGGTCACGGACTGCGGCGAGACGGTTTTACCGCCGGACCCGAATACCCTGGCTTCGATCGATGTCGGCCCGCGGCGGGTGGTGTCGACGTGGATCTCCGTGTAGCGACCACCTTCGAGAGGCGCGGTCATCGCCACTGCCGGCCCGTAGGTAGTCCGGGCTGGGGGCTGGGCCACCAGGATCGCGGTCACGACGACGACGGCCGCACCGAGCGCTGCTTCCCAGGGCACGGTCCGCCGCAGCGTGGCAGGTTTCAGCCGGCGACGCCCTAGGTAGGCCAGTACCAGCATCGCGGCCACCCCGCTGAGCTTGATGCAGAGCGTGACCCCGTAGTTGGTGGACCATAGTGCTGCGACCGGCCGCACCTGACGCCATGCCTGGTATCCGCCGGTCAGGATCAGAACGCCGACGCAACCGGTTGCGGTCAGTGACCAGCGTCTGAGGTTGTCGGTGTGGTGGGACGGCAGCACGATCAGGCTCAGGCACAGCAGGCCACCGAGCCAGATCGACATGGCCAGCAGATGTGCGGTGGTGGCGACGACGGCCAGCCACGCGTCAGGTCCGACACCGGCGTGACCGTCGACAGCGACCGAGGCGGCCAGCCCCACGGCAGCGACGCTGAACACAACCGACGGAGGCGTTCGGTGCGCGCCCGCGCCTCCGGACGACGCCGAGAAGGTCCGAGCGGCCCCGAAGCCGAGGGCTGCGATCAATAGAGCGCGGGCGACGAAGAGGACGCCGGTGCGGCTGCTCATCGTGTCTGAGACAGCCGCCAGTGTCACGCTGCCGGCCCAGCCGCCATGCGAACGCACGATCGCGACCCCGAACTCGCCGATGATTGCCAGCCCGATGGCCGTCCAGCCGGCACGGACCAGGACCCGGGTCCGGCGCAGCGCCAGTGTCCACGGCCACAGCGTCCGGGACGCGATGACGACACCCAGGCACAGCACCAATCCGGCATAGAGAACGCCCCTGATGACGTTCGCGGCGAGACTGACCGATCGGGCTTGCTGAGCAGGCGGGACCGGGGGTGCATGCGCATCCTGGCCCACTCCGAAACTGATCGACCCGGTGACCACGTGGGTGTCGGCGGATACCACCCGCCAGGTTGCGGTGTAACTGCCCTGTGGAATGTGGCCGGGCAGCGGAATCTCGATCGTCACACCGTCGGACCGGATGCGTGCCGGCGCCACGTTGACCTTCGCGCCGTCAGCGGCGATCACCTGTGCTGCGTCCGGCACGAGCCGGACCGGCTCGTCAAAAGTCAGAGTCACCACGGCCGGGCCCGACTGTAGCCGGGCACCGTCTACCGGGTCGCTCGCCACCAGGACCGCGTGGGCGCCGGCAGGCGCCGCGGACAGACCGAGCATCGCCAGGGCGGCGATGCCGGCGGCCAGGAGCGCTGCGAAGATCTTCAATATCGTCGTCGCGGCCGTGTCTTCATTGCGCGGTGCCTTCTTCAGTCAAGGAGACCATCGCCCAAGATTGAGGTCTCACGGCTCAGACCGCCCAGCGATGCGAAGGCAGTGGTCACGAGGATAATGGTCGTGTGCGGTGGCATCGGGGTTCCGGTTACGTCGCCGACGGCCTAGCGACCGCGGCCGAGTAACTTGGTCAAGTGGGGCGTGGTGGCAGCTGCCGCCCGGGAACCAATGAGGGTGGCGAACCGACTAGCTGACGTAGGCCCGACAAGGAGGACGATGACGGTAACCCTCACGGGTGGCCCGGACGCGCCGCAACTCCGGCGGGTCCAACTCGACGTGTCGGGGATGTCGTGCGCGGCGTGCGCAGCCCGGGTGGAGACCAAGCTCAACAAGGTCGACGGGGTGCACGCCTCGGTGAACTTCGCGACCCGGGTCGCCACCGTGGACGCCCCCGGCGCCGTCGGCACCGACGATCTGTGCGAGGTGGTGCGCCGAGCCGGGTACGAGGCTGCGCCACGAGCGCACCTTCCGGTTGATCAGGCCGACCCCGATGACGCGAAGGCCCGTAGCCTGTTGCGGCGACTGCTGGTCGCGGCTGTGCTGTTCGTGCCACTGGCTGATCTGTCGGTGATGTTCGCCGTCGTACCCAGCACGCGGTTCACCGGATGGCAATGGGTGCTGACCGCGCTCGCGGCCCCGATCGTCACGTGGGCGGCGTGGCCGTTCCATCGCGTTGCGCTGCGCAATGCTCGTTATGGCGTCGCGTCGATGGAGACGCTCATCTCGGTGGGAATCACCGCGGCCACGCTGTGGTCGCTGTACACCATCTTCGTGGGCAACCGACCCCACGAGACCCGCGGGATCTGGCAAGCGCTGATGGCAAGCGACGCGATCTATCTCGAGGTGGCCGCAGGGGTCACGGTGTTCGTGCTGGCCGGCCGCTACTTCGAAGCCCGGGCGAAATCGCGGGCGGGTAGCGCTCTGCGTGCGCTCGCCGCACTGAGTGCGAAGAACGTCTCGGTGCTACTGCCCGGCGGCGCCGAGATGGTCATTCCCGCCGACGAACTCAAAGAGCAACAGCGCTTCGTCGTTCGGCCCGGGGAGACCGTCGCCGCCGACGGCCTGGTGGTCGAGGGTGCTGCGGCGGTCGACATGAGTGCGATGACCGGCGAGGCCAAACCGGTACGCGCACACCCGGGTGCAAGCGTGATCGGGGGCACCGTCGTGCTCGACGGGCGGCTCATCGTCGAAGCTGCCGCAGTCGGCGCCAACACCCAGTTCGCGGGAATGGTCCGCCTGGTTGAGGAGGCACAGGCGCAGAAGGCCGATGCGCAACGGCTGGCCGATCGCATCGCTGGGGTGTTCGTCCCGGTGGTCTTCGTCATCGCAGCTCGTGACCGCGGCGGTATGGCTGCTGACCGGCGCGGGGCCGGACCGCGCGTTCTCTGCTGCCCTGGCAGTGCTCGTGATCGCCTGCCCCTGCGCCTTGGGATTGGCTACGCCGACCGCCATGATGGTGGCCTCCGGTCGGGGGGCACAGTTGGGGATATTCCTGAAGGGCTACCGGGCACTGGAGACGATCCGCAACGTCGACACCGTCGTGTTCGACAAGACCGGCACCCTGACCACCGGGCACCTGGCTGTGACGGCCGTCGCCGTCGCTGACGGGTGGGAGTCCGACGAGGTGCTCGCACTGGCGGCCGCCGTGGAGGCCGCCTCCGAGCACGCCGTGGCGACGGCGATCGTGACCGCCACTGACGAGCGCAGGCCGGTCGTCGACTTCTGTGCGGTTCCGGGACGGGGCGTGACCGGGACTGTGGGTGAGCACCGTGTCGCGATCGGCCGCCCGTCCTGGGTTCCGCGCCGGTCGACGATTCCCGCAGCTGTCGACACTGCCCGCCGCGCCGGTGAATGCCGAGGCGAGACAGTGGTTTTCGTGTCCGTCGACGAGGTCGTCTGCGGCGCGATCGCGGTCGCGGACGCCGTCAAGGACTCCGCGGCCGGCGCGGTCGATGCGTTGCATCGGCGCGGACTGCGGACTGTTGTGCTCACGGGGGACAACTCCGCCGCCGCAGCAGCGGTGGCAGCACAGGTCGGCATCGACGAGGTGATCGCCGAGGTTCTCCCGGAAGGCAAAGTGGACGTCATCGAGCAGCTGCGTGAGCGCGGCCGGGTCGTCGCAATGGTCGGTGACGGCATCAACGACGGGCCGGCGCTGGCGTCGGCGGACCTGGGGCTGGCGATCGGACGCGGCACCGACGTGGCGATCGGCGCCGCTGACATCATCCTGGTGCGTGACAACCTCGACATCGTGCCGCTGGCGCTGGACCTGGCCCGGGCGACGTTGCGCACCATCAGGATCAACATGATCTGGGCCTTCGGTTACAACGTCGCCGCGATCCCGATCGCCGCGGCCGGCCTGCTCAATCCGCTCATCGCCGGCGCAGCGATGGCATTCTCCTCGTTCTTCGTGGTCTCGAACAGCCTGCGGCTGCGTAATGTCGGCCTCAGAGGCGACCTCAGCGACGCCGACAACCTGTCCGCACCCACGCTGTCCACGCCCACGCCAGTTACGTGAAAGGCCAATCGCCATGTCACCGCAGACTTTCGCCGTCAACGGACTCCACTGCCAGAGCTGCGTCAGAACGGTTAGCGAGGCGTTGACCGCGCTGCCTTCGGTCAGCTCCGTCGACATCGATCTGGCCACCGACGGCCCGTCGACCGTTCGCGTCGAGGCCGACGTCGAACTCACCGCGGAGCAAGTCCAGGCGGCCCTTGATGAAGAGGGCGACTACTCGGTCGTATAAGCCGCAAGACCTTTGCGCCCGGTATCTCAACGGTGCACGCGATCAAGCGTAGGCGGTCATCCAAACACGTGGGATTCAATTGCTAGGCAATAGCTTTAGCCATGCCAACTTGGTCCTGTAGGGAACCAGACCTCGACCCTGAGCGACTGTATAGGCAACCGCTCTGCGAGGCGTGGGCAAAGGAGACGAACGGGACATGGCAAAGCTGAAACGTCTGGGCGACCTCGAACGCTCGGTGATGGACCATCTTTGGGACACCGCCAGGCCGCAAACCGTGCGTCAGGTCCACGACGCCCTCTGTGCCGAGCGGGAACTGGCCTACACCACCGTCATGACCGTCCTGCACCGGCTGGCCGGCAAGAAACTGGTCGTTCAGATCCGTGACGATCGCGCCTATCGGTACGCACCGACCCACGGCCGTGACGAGCTGGTGGCCGCGTTGATGGTTGACGCGCTGGATCAGGTCGCCGACCGCGTCGGGCGGCAAGCCGCGCTCGTGCGTTTCGTGGGGCGGGTCGGAGCCGACGAGGCGGACGCGCTGCGCCGTGCCCTCGCCGGGAGCGGCCATCACCGCCGCGGTGGCGGGTCTCACCCCCGGCGTACTCGGCGCGACGAACCCGCTGCTGCGGCGCCGCAAGAACTCCTGAGCGGCGTGCGACGCTAGATCCGTCCTGAATCGCCGGCGACCCTCTGCCGGCCAGGCGGCGACGGGGCCCCTTTACTTAGTGGCTGTCGACCCGCAGGTGCATGTTCCGCAGTTACAACTTGGCCCACACGTACAGTTCGGATTTCCGCAACCCGGGTCTTTGATGTCGTTTTCCATCCCGTCAGCATATACCCCCCGGAGGTATGTGTCCAAACGGTTTCGAGGGCCGGGCTAAACGGCGTACAGGCGGGAACGCACCTGCATAAGCTTGCTGGGCGACGGTCCGCGGCCTGGGGTGTGCTGGTGCGACCGCTGACCTGAAGGAGAGAAACATGTCGCGAGCAGTTGGAGACCGCTACCAGTGCGGTGAGTGCGGGGCGGTTCTCGTGTACGAAAAGGCTTGTCCCTGTTGCAAGTCGGCTGATGACCACACCGAGGTCTGCTGTGGGAAGGCCATGTCGAAGATAAAGGCCTAACCCATCGCGATTCGCGGGCGCGCCGACCGCTTGGAACAGCGCGCCCGCGAAATGGCCCAGCGGCTCAGGAGTTCTTGCGGCGCAGCGCCATGAAGTTGGCGATGCTGAGCAACCCGGCGATGACTGCGACCACTAGGGCGGTGATTCCCGGCCACGCCGGCGTGGCCTTCGCCGGCGCCGGGGCGGCGGCGTTGTTCTCGGCTGCGGGTGCAGCACTCGACTCATCGGTGCCGGCGGCCAGCATCAGCATGGGCGCAGGATGGTCTGGCTCGGGCTGGCCCATGGGGGCCTTCTCGTTCCAGTTGACCACCTTGCCGTCGCTGTAGGTCTGGGTGGTGGGGAGATAGATCATCGCTTCCTTCGGCAGCGGACCCGCAGAGATGTTGAAGGTGTCGAATTGGTTGGGTGGGATGGCGGCCTGCGGGTTGTCGGCTTTCCACTCGATGGTCGAGACGTAGTCGGTGAGCACGTTGCCGTCGTCGTCCTTTTGCGGGGTGGCCAGCTTCTTCTTTGTGAAGGTGGCCGTCCAGCCCGGCTTGGGCTGGGTGGACACCGACAGAATCGGCTGGTCGTCGGGCAACGTGACCAGCACGTCGGTCGTCGAGGCGGTGTCGGACTCGGTCGGCACGTGGAACGTCAGGAATCCCGAGCCGCCTTGCGTCGCGTCGGTACCCGACACCTGGACGTGGGCGAATGCCGGCGCCGCAAAGCCGAGTGCAACGGCAGCCGCCACCGCTCCGGCAAGCGTCAGACGCAGGGGTTTTGTCATCGGGTGTCCTTTCGGTCAAACGTCGGTCAAGTCAGGCCCGCACGCGAGTTGTCAGTCGACGAGCGTCACGGTGCCGATCAGTAGTCGCAAGGCAGGCCGGTTGAGTTCCCGGCTGCGTCTCGATTGGCGCGGTGGGAATCCGTTACCGGGTCGGGAAACCCGCTCCCTCGCGGCAGGACTAGTCGAGCATCGGGAACCCGAGCGCGATCAGCGGCGCGACCGAGACAGCTCTCTGAGCATCGCGTTGTACGCGTCGAGGTCGTCATCGCCGCCATAGGAGGCGTCGGCGTGGCGATCGCTACGAGTTGCGGCGCGGCGATCCTGCCGCGCCCATTGCGCCACCAGAGCGACGACCACAACGATGACGGGCAGTTCGCTCGACCCCCAGGCGATTGCGCCACCCAGATGTTGGTCGTTGGTCAGGCTGGACACCCATGGCAGGTTGACATTGCGGTAGAAGGTGCCGCCGATGGCCGACGTCATCGTCATCGTCGCGATGCCGAAGAAGGCGTGGAACGGCATAACTGCGAACAGCAGGCCCAGGCGGCCGACGAAGGGCAGTCGGCGCGGGCCGGGGTCGACGCCGATGATGCCCCAATAGAACAGGTATCCGGTGATCATGAAGTGGATACTCATGAACTCGTGGCCCCAGTGATACCGAACCAGAGTGTCGAATAGCGGAGTGAAGTAGACGGCATACAGGGAGCCGACGAACAGCACGAACGCCGTTATCGGATTCGCGATGAAGCTCGTCACGGGTGAGTGCACCAGTCGCAGCAGCCATTCCCGTGGCCCGGGGGGCTGATCGGGGCCCGCAGCCGGCAGCGCCCGGAGTGCGAGCGTCAGCGGCGCCCCGAGGACGAGGAACACCGGGATGAACATGTTCAGCGCCATATGTTCGGCCATGTGCACGCT
The DNA here is from genome assembly GCA_963716465.1 of uncultured Actinomycetota bacterium. Lineage (GTDB taxonomy): Bacteria > Actinomycetota > Actinomycetes > Mycobacteriales > Mycobacteriaceae > Mycobacterium. Next base: position 2,979 of record CAVQTS010000015.1, on the reverse strand, counting down.
GAACATCGCTGACCCGTAGGCCCTGACACCGGAACCGGTGACGAACATCAGCGTCAGAGAACCGGCCAGCCAGGCAACGGTACGGCCCGGCGGCCAGTGGTCGCCCCGCCGCCGCAGGCGGATGACGCCGGCGACGTAAAGCGCGGCCAGCACCATCGCTCCCGTTCCGATGAACGTATCGAATCGCCAGAAGGTCAACAACCGCAATACAGTCGGCGGGCCGGGGAGCTGGTAGCCCAGGAAGACATCCCAGGCGGTGAACTGGTGCGCCAGGAGCCCGGGCGCGGTCTGGATCGCCATGGCCGAGATCGCCGCCACTGCAACGATCGTCGCCAGCGTGCTTGCCGTCGCGAGCCCGTTGCTCCGGTGGACAGGGCCCGTTCGCGATCTGACGACAAGGGTGACGTCGCGTAGCCAGACCGACGTCAGCGCTACCGCGGCGACAATCGCGAGCCGCCCGTAGTCGGAGTCGGTGAACGAAGTCGGCGGCAGCATCAGCCACAGCAGGAGAGCGCCGTACAGCAGCGACACTGCACCGCAGGTCACCTCGATCACCAAGACCCGTCGCCGCAGTCGCGCGCTTGGGGGTGCCAGCGCCGCGCACACCTTCACCCCGGTGAGCGCCGCGACGGCGAGAGCGAAGACGATCACCGAACTGGTGGCGTAGTCGTGGTTCGGCCCTTGCCCGGCGTTGCCGTTGACGGGGACGGCGATCACGCCTATCAGAGAGGGAATCAGCAGAACGCAGTGCCACACCCAGCGGACGGTCAGTCGCAATGCCAACGCGACAACACCGGAAAAGATGGTGACGGCGATCCATCCACGTGCCATCTGCGACACGCCGAGGGCATCGCCCAATGCCCCGGAGCCGATCAGCCGAAAGACTGCGATGCCGGAGTCGTTGGCCGCCTGGATCGGAATCATCGCCGCTGCCGAAGCGAGCCACACCAATGACACCCGTTCGGCGAAGAGGTGGAGCCGGTAGGAGTCGGGATCAAGGACACCATCGTCACCAGGGCTTGCCGTCGCCACGATATAGATCAGCGTGCCGAGGACCAGCGCCCCGCACAGGGTCGCGCTGAAATAGCCGACCAGCTCCGCAATGCTGGTTGCCATGCCGGGAAAGGTGTCACCCGTCGCGACGAAGCGTCGGTCGCCCGAGGCCATTCCGTATGCCGCCAGCGCGGCCACCATGGCCAATGAGGCGCCGAGCAGCACGTACCGGCCCGCGAACCGCGCGCCGTCTTTGCTCGACTTCATCTTCGTCGTAGCCTTCCACCCCCAGCGAACCTCAGTCCCGTCAGTCTACGACTGTTGGTCGTAGCGAGGTTGCGCCGGCGGGAACTTTCGGTCAGCCTCGATCGACCTATGCACACGGACCCCGACCCGGGTTGATGCCCCTGAAGTGAAAGGCGTTGCCTTGAGTCAGCCGCCGCTGGGAGAACCCGTCGAGCGTTACCGTCGACGACGTCGCGCCGGAGCGGGGGTGTCGCTGTGATTAATGATCTGGCACTGCGCTGGGTAGTGACGATCCTGTTCGGGCTCAGCGCCGCAGAGTGCGTGTTCTCCATCGTCACGGGTCATCGCCGCTGGACCAGCCTGGTCGGGCACGTTCTGCACGCGGTGATGGCCGTGGCGATGGCGGTGATGGCCTGGCCGAAGGGCGCAGAGCTACCGACGACCGGACCGATGGTGTTCTTCCTGCTCGCAGCGATCTGGTTCGCCGTCATCGCCCTGACCCCTGTCGGTGCCGACCACCGGGTCGCCGGTACCTACCACAGCCTGATGATGCTGGCGATGGCGTGGATGTACGCGGTGATGAACGGACATCTGCTCCCAGGACAGTCCTCGGGACACCACAGCGCCACGATGCCGGGAATGAACATGCCCGGGATGGACATGCCCGGGATGGACATGCCGGAGATGGACGGTTCGACGGGTGGTGGATACCCGGCATGGATAAACGCCCTGAACTGGGTCTGCACAATCGGCTTCGCAGTGGCCGCGGTGTTCTGGATTTACCGGTATTTCGCTGTGCGGCACCGTGATTCGACTGACTGCACAGACCGGCACCTGGGCGTCATCTGCCAAGCGATGATGGCGGCCGGCATGGCGATCATGTTCGGCGTGATGCTGTAAACGTCGGCGCTCAGGCGGCTGAGCCATCGGTCGGGTGAAGGTGCCCGCGGCGGCGGCCTCGGGTCGCATTGTCAGGCAACACGATGTCGTCGGTCGTCGAGGCGGCATCCGATCGCGGCTCGGGCTCGGTTGGGCGTGCACCCCGCCAGACCAGCAAAGCCAACGCGGTGCCGATCACCACCGGTAAGTGGCTCAGGATGCGCGGAAGCGTTACGGCGCCCGCTGTGGCGTCGCTGATCACGTAGGCCGCGAGGATGAGGGTGAATACCGCCAACACCCCGGCCAGGCCTGCTGCGACAGCCGGCCGTAGCGCGGCGATGACCATCACCACGCCCAGCGCGGCCGACCACGCGGTCGACTCGTTCAGCAGGTGCCCGCCCGCCATCGAGCCATGGCCGGCTGGCATTCCCACGTCAGCGCCGAGTCCTTGCGCCGCGGCCAGGGCGATCTGGAGCATGCCGACGAACGCGAGCGCCCAGCGTTGCCACGTCGCAGGTGTCCAGTGTCGATGTCGTGTCGTCGCCGGCGATCGGTCAGGTGGCTCCGGCACGGGTGACACCTGTGAGCGGCCCGCGAGGCGGCGCAGATGCTGCGTCTGCTCGACTACTCTCGAGTGCCACTCGCGGCATCCGGCGCAGGCTTCGAGGTGCTCGTCGACGCGGCGCGCCGGAACGGGCTCACGTTCCCCGTCGATCCGAGCCGACAACGCCTCGCGGGCGACGTCACAGTCCAAGTCCACGGTTCAATAGTCGCGTATCGGGGCCATGTTGTTCCAGCGCGCCGGGATCCGGTCTCTGAAAAGACCTCAAATTCACGCAGTGAACGACGGCGAACACCACG
>CAVQTS010000014.1:0-160977 GCA_963716465.1 uncultured Actinomycetota bacterium | reverse complement strand
GTCGGGGTCGACGCGGTGCTGGTAGTACAGGTCGATGTGGTCGGTGCCGAGCCGTTTGAGCGAACCTTCCACGGCGGTGCGGATGTTGGCCGGGCTGCTGTCGAGGTTCCACGGGCCTTTGCCGTCGTGCGAGACGAGTCCGAACTTGGTGGCCAGGACCACCTGGTTGCGGTGGCCCTTGAGTGCCCGGCCGACGAGTTCCTCGTTGACGTAGGGGCCGTAGATCTCGGCGGTGTCGATGAAGTTCACCCCGAGGTCGAGGGCGCGGTGGATGGTGCGGACGGACTCGTCATCGTCGGTGCCCGCGCCGGTGTAGCCGTGCGAGATGCCCATGGCGCCGAGGCTGATCGTGCCACGGCAAGATCGCCGAGTTTCGCAGTCTTCATTTCACGCGTCCTTTCGTGGTGCCGCTGGGCTACTGGCCGGGCGGGTAGTCGGTGGAGGCGGCGAGCGCCTTCTGGGTGTGGAATTCGCCAGCGCGCTTCGAGTGTCGAGACGGTGCTGTCGAGAGCCTGCGAGCCGAGCACCATCCGCATGGCGCGGGCCGCTGGTCGACGCTGTCGATGATCGCGGCGGCCATCCGGACCGGTTGCCGACGGCCAGACCGTTGGCCGGATCGAGCATCGCCTCGAATGCCGCGCCGGGTTGCCAACGTACGCGGGCAGCGGGTCGGCGACTTGGGCGCTGCCGTAACGGAATTCGGTGCGCGCCCCACCGGGCTCGACGATCGTCACCCGATCCGAACGGGGCGACTTCCTGAGCGACCGATTCGCAGAACCCTTCGATGCCCCACTTGGTGGCGTGGTACAGCGAGTTGCCGCGAAGGCGACTTGGCCGCCGTAACTGGACAGTTGGATGATGCGCCTGCCGCCGGCCGCGCGCATGTGCCGCAGCACGGCGCGGATGAGCTGGATGCAGGCTGTCAGGTTGGCGGCGAGGACGCCCTCGAGTTGTTCGTCGCTGACTTCCTCGGCGGCCCCAAACACGCCGTATCCGGCGTTGTCGATCGCGACGTCGATCCGCCCGAGGTCGGCGACGGTGCGCTCGACGACGGCGCGCAGCGCCTGCGGTATCGCGGACGTCGAGCACTTCGACGCGAAGGAGATCCGGGAACTTCTCCTGCAGGCTCGGCGACGGACTCCGGTCTGCGCACGGTGCCGACGACGTGGTCCCCCTGGTCGAGCAGCTGTTCGGCGAGGTGTCGGCCGAATCCGCTGCTGATGCCGGTGATGAGCCAGACCCGTTGTGTCATCGTTGAATTCCCTCTCGAGGTGCGATCTCGTCGACGGCGGCGAGCCCGTTGAGTGTCGGGGTAGCCGATGAACGGAAGCAGTCGGGCGAGGACCGCCAGCAAGGCCTCGCGGTCGTTGCCGACATCGACATTGCCGGCGACGTGTCCCTTCACCTGGGCGTCGGCGCCGCCGAGGGAGACCAGCATCGAGAACGTCAGCAGTTCCCGGATCTGAAGATCGATGCCGCTTCGGCTGACGTAGTCGCCGAAGCAGTTGGCCGACAGGTAGTGCTGGAAGTGGGCGTCGTCGTCGGCCGCGGCGGCGTACATGGCCGCCACCTTGTCGGGCCCGACGATGCGATTCTGCACGGCCAGGCCGACTTCGGCCCGGGTGTGCGGGGTCGACGCCGACTGGGCAGGCAGCGGAAGTTCGACGCCGCGCTCGGCGAGCACCTCGTTGGTGAGGTGCAGGAAGTCGAACACCTTGGCTAGCCCGACGTATGGCACGGCCTGGTAGACGATCTCCTTGATCTCCACCGGCGTGACCCCGACTGTCAGTGCCGCACCCAGCATCACCCGATATTCACCGAGCGCCTGGGAGGCGATCATCGCCGCGAGTTGCACCATCAACCGGGTGCGGGTGTCGAGGTCGCCGTACTGCAGCACCTTGTCGAAGGCGAAGTTGTCGAACACCTCGACGAGTCCGGGGTCGGTGACCTTCAGCGTCGACACGTGGTCGGGGAAGAGCTGGTCGTGATTGCGCTGGGCGGTTGGGCCGATCGTCATGGTTCGACACCGTCGGGAAGGCGGTACTCGTCGTCGGTGACATGCTCGCCCCACTCGGTTTCGGCTTGGCCGGAGGCCGGATCCGGGGCATCCCAGATCGCCAGGTGTGTCATGAAGTGGGTGGGAGCCGCGCCGTGCCAATGCCATTCACCGGGTGGGGTGTACACGGTGTCACCGGGCCGCATGACGACGACCTCGCCGCCGCGGGACTGGACCAGCCCGATGCCGTCGGTCACGTGGAGTGTCTGCCCGCAGGCGTGGGTGTGCCAGGCGGTACGTGCGCAGGGGGCGAACCGCACGGTGTTGACGCGGATGCGCGACGGTTCGTCACCTTTGGCGATGACGTCGAAGTACACCTTGCCGGTGAACATCTCGGCTGGCCCCTTGGTGGAGGTCCCGCGGGGGATCTTCTGCATGGTTGGTCCTAATCGTGTTGATGGGGAATCAGTTTCAGCGTCGTCGACCGCGCCGTCGGACTGGTGATGGACTTGACCGGCCCGGGATAGCGGACGTATTTGCGGGCGTACTCCCGGTCAAGAGCTTCGTCGACGTCGGCGCTGACGACGAAGTCGACGTCAGCCACCGCCCCGCCGGCGGACAGCTGGCCCGATGGCGCGCCTGCACGCCGCGGAACCAGGCGGCACCGGGGCCGTTCACCGATCGGGTGTAGAGATCATCACCGACCCGCGCAATCCACACGATCACCGGTGATCGCAGCGACCCGTCTGGGCGCATGCCGGCAACCCGCACCTCCTGTGCATCGCCGAAGTGGCGGAGTTCGTCAGCGTCCCAGTTCGTCATGAGCGGTCTCCTGAGTGCGGGCCGAAGTCAGAGTTGGATCAGGACTTTGAGCGATTCGCGCTCGGCCATAGCCTTGTAGCCGTCAGGCACCTCGTCCAGAGCGATGGTCCGGTCGAAGACGCGGCCCGGCTCGACGGTGCCGTCAAGGATGCCGGGCATGAGTTCCTCGATGTAGGCGCGGGCAGGGGCGGCGCCGCCGGTGAATCTGACGTTGCGGAAGACGGTGTCGAAGCCCAGCGGGCCTTCGGTGTATTGCGGTACACCCATGCGGCTGATCGCGCCGCCGGTGCGCACGATCTTCACGGCGGTTTCGATAGAGGGCAGGGTGCCGACGCACTCCAGCACGGCATGGGTGCCGTCGCCTCGGGTCAATTCCAGAACTTCTTCGATCCCTTCGTCGCCTCTGGTGGCGACGACGTCGGTGGCGCCGAACTCGCGGCCGAGGTCGGTGCGGTCGCTGTGCCGACCCATCAGGATGATCTGCTCGGCGCCGAGCCGCTTGGCGGCCAGCACGCCGCACAGTCCGACCGCACCGTCGCCGATGACGGTGACGGAATGCCCGGGACGGACGCCGGCGGTCACGGCGCCGTGGTGCCCGGTGCAGTACACGTCGGACAGCGTCAGCAGCGACGGCATCAGCGCCGAGTCCGGGGCGACCGGCAGCTTGACCAGGGTGCCCTGGGCCAACGGGACCCGCACTGCTTCGCCCTGGCCTGCGTCCACTCCGGGCGAGCCCCACCCGCCGCCGTGGCGGCAGGCGATCTGCAAGCCTTCGGCGCAGAAGTCGCAGGTGTTGTCCGACCACACGAACGGCGCCACCACCAGATCGCCGACCGCGTAGCCTTTGACCTCGGAACCGAGTTCCTCGACGGTGCCGATGAACTCGTGGCCCATGCGCCGGCCCTGCTCGCTGTGCGGCATGGACCCGTACGGCCACAGGTCGCTGCCGCAGATGCAGGCGGAGGTGACGCGGACGATGGCGTCGGTGGGCTGGCGCAGGACTGGGTCGGGCACGTTCTCGATACGGACGTCGCCGGCCCCGTACATGACGGTTGCTTTCATGAAGACCAGTGAACGTCGAGTTTCCCCGCCGTGGCAGTGGCTGTCGTTCCAGGTAACAGCAGTACCCCCCACCGGCGGGCGAGGGCTTCTAGCCTGGATGGTGTGGATCACCGCAAGGACGTCCGCGAGTTCCTGACTTCGCGGCGCGCACGTATCACCCCCGAGCGCGCCGGCCTGCCCGCGTACGGCGGAAAGCGCCGCGTCGCGGGACTGCGCCGCGAGGAGGTCGCGCTGCTGGCCGGTGTCAGCGTCGACTACTACACGCGCCTGGAACGGGGGAACCTCGCCGGTGTGTCCGAGAGCGTGCTGCACGCGGTGGCACGTGCGCTGCAGCTCGACGAGGCCGAACAGGAGCACCTCTTCGACCTGGCCCGCGCCGCCAACGTGACTCCCCGTTCCCAACGGCGGACCGGCACTGCAAGGGTGCGGCCCAGCGTGCAGCGAGTGCTTGACGCGGTGTCGGCAGCGCCGGCCTGGGTGCACAACGACCGGCTGGACTTCCTCGCCGCGAATCGGCTCGGCTACGCGCTGTATTCCGAACTGTTCGTCGATCCGGTCCGGCCCGCGAACAGCGCCAGGTTCATGTTCCTCAATCCACGCTCGCGCGACTTCTACCCGGACTGGGAGCAGATCGCGGACAACATCGTCGCCACTCTGCGCGGGGCGGCCGGCCGCAACCCGTTCGACGAGAAGCTCACCAAGCTGGTCGGCGAACTATCCACCCGCAGCGAAGATTTCCGCACCCGATGGGCCGCGCACAACGTGCGACTGCACCGCACCGGTGTCAAACACCTGCGCCATCCGGTGGTCGGCGAACTCGAACTGACCTATGAAGCCATGGAGCTACCGGCCGACCCGGGACTGACGTTGTTCGTCTACACCGCCGAGCCCGGTACGCGGTCGGAGGACGGACTCAAACTACTCGCCAGCTGGGCGGCCACCCAAGAACTCGAAGATGCGGTGCAGGCCGCTCGTGAGACTAAGGTTCGTCCTGGCGGCTCCGGAGAGTGACGCTCATGCAGATCCCGAAGTGGCTAGGTCGATGACGCGAAGCGGCTCAAGGCACCTCCACCGCGAGAACTCCACGGTCAAACCGTTGCTCGCTGACGCCGAATTAAAGAAGTCGGCGTTCAAGGCGACCGCCCGGGAGACTTCTGCGCAAGGAGCGCCTACAACCGGACCCTTCTCACTGTGAGGCTGTGGGCAGCGGTTCACACCACCGAGTCCCGGGGCCTCTGACGATCTCGGGATCCGCCGAAAAATGCCGCAAAAGGCACCCTCCCCGCGGACTTACAGTGGTGTTACCCGACTTGGAGTGGACTGAGAAGGAAGTGACCGCCATGGATGAGAACACCGACGACAAGTGGCTTACCCGCCAAGACCTCGCCGATCGATACGGATTGCCGGTGAAGACACCGGCCGAGTGGGCCTCCAAGGGAACTGGCCCACGGTACGCCAAATTCGGTCGGCATGTCCGCTATCGGCTGAGCGACGTAATTGATTGGGAAAGCAAGCAATTCGCCGAGGACAAGCGCAGCTCGGCCTAAGTATGATTGGCTGATGATTGCCGTTTTGAAGCGCCAGCGGGCGATGCCCCGCTCGCGAGGACAGGGGTAACCCGTGGCAGGCAGGCCGTCGCTGCGCATCGGCCAACACGGCAAGATCACCCGCAAGTACCTTGGCGGCGGGATTTGGTTGGCGCAGTGTAGGTTTCGTGACACCGACGGCGTGACGCGTCGGGTTCAACGACTGGGACCGCCAGACGAGCACGACAAGTACGGCAAGCTCGCCGCCGACGCGTTGATCGAGGCCCTCGCTGACCGCCGCCCGCCATCCGGGGCGGGATCGGTCGGTCTCGAAACGCTTGTGATGATGTTGGTCGACCAACACATCGTCCGGCTGGTCGAGGACGGGCGTTCAGCCCGCACCCTCGACACCTACCGCTATACCGCCACCAAGTTGGCCAAATTCATGGCCGGCGTGAAAGTGGGGGAGGCGTCGGCGGCCAGACTCGATGCGGCGCTGCGGTCCATGCGCACCGCCCACGGGCCGACCATGGCCCGCCAGGCTCGGACACTGCTCCGCGGAGCTCTACAGCTCGCCGTCCTCAACAACGTCCTCGGCGCCAACCCTGTCCGCGACGTCCAATCCATCAAATCCAAGGAACAACCCAAGGGCGCGCAAGCGCTCACCGCAATCCAGCTCAGCGACCTGCTCGTCAAACTTCGCGCCTCGGAGACGTGCCGCCAACGAGATCTGACCGACCCTGTCACCCTCCTGATCGCCACCGGCCTACGCCGCTCGGAACTGCTGGCGCTGCGGTGGAGCGACTTCGATGCCGACGCAGGAACGATGTCGGTCTACGGCAAGGTCATCCGAGAGAAGGTCAACGGCCTCGTCCGTGTCGACGAGACCAAAACCGCGGCGGGGCGGCGGGTGATCCCGCTGCCCGCGTTCGCCATCGCGACGCTCACCGAGCGTCGGAACCTGCCGTTCCTCGGAGAGCAGTCGGTCATCTTCCCGTCGACCAGCGGAACGCTGCGCGACCCCGACAACTTCGCCGGGCAATGGCGCAAAACCCGCGACGAATTGGGAGTGCCGGACATCAGCTCGCACAGCTTCCGCAAGACCGTGGCGACGCTCATCGACGACGCCGGTCTGTCGGCCCGCATCGGCGCCGACCACCTCGGGCACGCCAAGGTGTCGATGACGCAGGACCGCTATATGAGCCGCGGACGGGTCCACAGCCAGGTGGCAGAACTGCTGGACAAAGCCGTCAACGACAACTCAGGTCCGCTATAAACGACGAATAAACGACGACCGACCTTAATGAGTAAGGCTAGATACCCACTCTGACCAGCGCCCCCGGCAGGAATCGAACCTGCGACCTAGGGATTAGAAGGCCCTTGCTCTATCCGACTGAGCTACGGAGGCAGCGCGTGGGTAAGTGTAGTCAACGGAGTTAGCCAGAATCAGGCACCGCCGGCCAGTTGGGGTTTCGAATCAGGGTGAGGCCAAACTCAGTCGAGGGCGAATCTGGCGAGCAGTCTGTCGAGAAGCCGCTGGATCTCCGCGCGCTTCTCGCGCAGCCGCAGCACCGGTTCGGGGGTTCGCGAGCTGCCCCAGCCGGCGTCGACGCGGTTGGCCCAGCGGACCTGCGCGATGGCGATGAGCTCCTCGAGTTCGCTGATCTCCGCCCTCATTGCCGTGACGAACACATTGGCCTGGGCGGCGTCGTTGGGATGAAAGGTTCGGCTCATCGGCCCGACCGGATCCCATTTCTCCAGAAGCATCTCCATATCCTCCGTTGATCTACTCGACGTTTCCTGGCGAGGCCACTGGCGGACACGTTGCGGACATCGGCCGTTAAGGTTGCTGGAACGGCCGAGCTACCGAGTTCGTGTCGGAGTTTGCAGCCTCGTGGCCTGCGGTGATGCCGCCCATCGAAGGACCGCCGCGAGAAATCCCGTTTGGGGCGGCGGTAATTGGCTATCGTGTGACCGGCGGCACACCCGCCGGCCCTGCGGGCCGCCTCCAACCGGGCAAATGCCTTAGGTTGGCTAAGCGTCAAGGAGTCCGACCGCGCATGAGCAGTCCGATCGAGCAGGTCACCGCGTGTTGTACCAGGGCCTTCCACACCGGCTCCCTGCTGCTGCGGGGCACACCCGCGGCCGCGGGGTGGATTCTGGGCTGGCTGTCCGCCGAATTCGCTCCGCACGTGCTCACCGGGCACGCGTTGTCGGTCATCCCGTCACCGTCTGGAGAAGATCGCCTCAGCGCTGGCAGTACAGCGCGCCGACGCGGTGCTCGACTCGGCGCTGCGCGACACCTTCGGTGAGCGCTACAGCGAGGCGGTGCACCACCCGCTGGAGCCCTACTCGGCGCGCCGGCCCAACGCTGCCGCAGCGCTCGACGCCTTCGGGCACCGCCGCCGCTATGCGAAGAGGACCCTCAACATCCCCTACGGGCCGAACGGCCACAGCCACCACCTCGACGTGTGGCGCCGCCCCGACCTGCCCGAGGGCCACCGCGCGCCGGTGCTCATCCAGGTCCCGGGCGGCGGTTGGTCGGTCAACGACAAACGCGGCCAGGGTTACCCGCTGATGAGCCGGATGACCGAACTCGGCTGGATCTGTGTCTCGATCAACTACAGCCGGAGTCCGCGCAATGCCTGGCCGACGCACATCGTCGACGTCAAGCGCGCGATCGCGTGGGTTCGGGCCAACATCGCCGAGTACGGCGGCGATCCGGACTTCATCGCGATCACCGGCGGATCCGCGGGCGGCCACCTGTGCTCACTGGCCGCGCTGAGCGCCGGCGACCAGCGGCTGCAACCCGGCTTCGAAGACGCCGACACCAGTGTCCAGGCCGCCGCGCCGCACTATGGCGTCTACGACCTGACCAATGTCGAGAACATGCACGGCCTGATGATGCCGCTGCTCGAACACGTCGTGATGCAGCGCAGGCTGGCCGACGACCCGCAGCTGTTCCGCGACGCGTCGCCGATGTTCCGCGCCCACCGCGGCGCGCCCCCGTTCTTCGTGCTGCACGGCGAGAACGATGCCGTGGTGCCCAGTTCGCAGGCCCGCGAGTTCTGCGCTGCACTGCGGGCGTCCGGAGCGCGTTCGGTGTCCTACGCCGAGTTGCCCAACGCCCACCACGCGTTCGACACCATCGCGACGCTGCGATGCCAGCTGGCAAGCGAGGCCGTCGCAGCCTTCCTCGGCATCGTCTACGGCCGGCACGTCGCGGCCCGCAAGCGGGCCGGGAGGGTGGCCATCAGCTCGGCGAGCTGAGGGTGGAGGCCCGGTGGAAACCTTGTTGACCAAGCTGCGCCAGGTGCTGAAGTACGAGGTCAGCATCGAGACGCTGATCGAAGTCGCGCTCTGGCTGGCGATCCCGTACCTGCTCATTGGGCTCACGTGGGCGTTCTTCCACGTCGAGATCGTCCAACAGATGCAGGACCAGTTGGGCAAGATCCTCCCGGCCGGCGCCGAGGTCGCCTCCTACGTCGAGGCCGCGCTGCTATGGCCGGTGCTCGTGCTGCAACCGGCGCTCTGCGCGGTCTGACGGCTCAGGCCGACCCGGTGTGCGGGTCGAGCAGCAGCGGCGGCTGCGGTGGAGCGATGAAGTCGAACATCCCGTTCAATGACCCGGCCCGGGCGTCGAGCGAGTCGTCGCCGATCCGACCGGTGGACCAGTTGTCCTCGATGAAGCGCAGGATCGAGGTCTGGTCGGTCTGGGTGTGGTCGACGAAATCGGGTCGCGCGAAGGGCGAGATCACCAGCAGTGGGAGACGCGGACCGTATCCGCAACGGCCCTGGTAGATGATGGGCGCGGCGGTCGGTGCGGTGCACGACCCGGGACCGGTCAGCGCGTCGGCGGCGGTCATCGACGCCGACACCACCGGGGAGGCCTTGTGGTCGTACCAGCCGTCGGAGTCGTCCCAGGCGAGGACGATGGCCGTGTCCTTCCAGTCGGGCAGGCGCTGCAGGTGGTTGATCGTGTCGACGAGGAACTGCTGCTCGTCGAGGGGGTCCGAGTACTGCGCATGGCCGTCCTGATAACCCGGCGCCTTCAGGAAGCTGACTGACGGCAGGTGCCCGGCGTCGGCTGCCGTCCAGAAGTCCGACAGGTCGTACTGGTGGTTGGCCTGGTCGGTCCGGCCGATCGCGTCGGCCGAGCCGGGCGGAAGGTGGTGCGGGTTGGCCGTGGACGGGTAGTACTGGAACGGCTCGTGGTGGGGGATGTAGTCGCCTTTGGTGCCGAATGCCAGCGTGCCTGACGTACCGGTTCCGCCGAGCGCCGCCCCGACGTTGTGCTCGGCGCCGCACACCGCGGTGCCGTCGGGCGTGGTCGCGGTGGGCTTGAACCCGCCCTGGAAGTAACCCCAGGTGATCTTCTTGGCGTTGAGCAGGTCGCCGATGTTCTTGTTGGTGGCGTTCAGCTGGACCTGATCCCGGCTCGAGCAGTCATCGCCGAGTGGCTGCGAGTCGCCGATGAGCGTGTTCTCGATCACCTCATCGGGCGGGAAGGGCGTGCCGCCTGGCATGAATTCCTTTGCCACGCCGTGGGTTTGACCGGATACCAGGCTGAGGTGCCCGGGCGTCGAGGGTCCGAACGTCGAGTTGTACGAGTTGTCGTTGATGGCGAAGTGCTGGGCGTAGTTCCACAGCGCGGTCACGGTGTTGCCGTCGTAGTAGTCCATCACCATGCCCGGTGCCGAGAAGACCGGCGGCTTGCAGGAGGCGATCTCGGTGTGTTCCACGAACTTGTCCATCGCCCCGCCGTTGAAGGCCAGCTGTTCAGGGGTGTAGTCGTGATCCTGGTCGCAGGTGACGATCTGGCCCGGTCCGCCGAGACGGACCGGCTGAGCCTTGTTCGGGTTGCCGCTGAGCAGTGCAGGCGTCAGCCCGTCGATGCCCGGGGTGTCCGGCCGGGCGGTGAACGGCTGACCGTCGGTGTTGGCGGCGTGCGGGTAGGTGCCGAAGTAGTGGTCGAACGAGACGTTTTCGCCGAAGATCACGACGACGTGGTGGATGGGCGTGGTCGTCGCGGGGCTGCTAGTGACGGCGGGCTTGGCAGAGCAGGAGGAGGCGACGAGCACGAAGACCGAGGCGAGGACCGCCGCGGCTCGGCGAGAATCGGGATGCCACACGCGATGAGTGTGGGGGCCCCTGGTGTCCGTTGGGTGAACTTCGGCGATCCGGCGGCCGTCGTGGCGATCCGGCCAATTGCGCGGCGCGCGCCGACTAGCGTGGTGCTGTCGTGTCATGTGGGATCTGCCGAACAGGAGGGTGCTGGTGTCGATGAGGAGGGATCGATGAGCCGACCCGTCGATGCGAACGGTCTGCCGTCCGAACTCGGGCCCCTCGACATGCTGCTGCATCGTGGCGAAGCCAACCCCCGGACCCGCTCGGGAATCATGGCATTGGAGATTCTCGACACCACCCCGGACTGGGAGCGTTTCCGGGGGGCGTTTGACAACGCCTCCCGCAAGGTCCTGCGGCTGCGCCAGCGCGTTGTCGTACCGACGTTGCCGACGGCGCCGCCGCGCTGGGTGGTCGACCCCGACTTCAACCTCGACTTCCACGTGCGCCGGGTGCGGGTGCCCGAACCCGGCACCCTTCGCCAGGTGCTCGACCTGGCCGAGGTGAGCCTGCAGTCGCCGCTGGACATCTCCCGGCCACTATGGACGGCCACCTTGGTGGAGGGGCTGGAGGGCGGCAAGGCCGCCACCCTGCTGCACCTGAGTCACGCCGTCACCGACGGGGTCGGCGCGGCCACCATGTTCGCCGAGATCTACGACCTGGAGCGCGAACCACCATCGCGACCCGCGCCGCCGATGCCGGTGCCGCAGGACCTCACCCCGAACGACCTCATGCGCGAGGGCCTCAACCAGCTGCCCGGGGCCATCGTCGGCAGCCTGCTCGGCGCGGTGTCCGGTGGGCTGTCGGTCATCGGCCGGGTGGTCCGCAACCCGGGAACGGCCGTGTTCGACGCCGTCGACTTCGCCCGGTCCGGACGCCGGGTGATGGGCCGCGCCGCTGATCCGTCCCCATTGCTGCGGCGCCGAAGCCTGTCCTCGCGCAGCGAGGCCATCGAGATGAAGCTGTCCGATCTGCGGTCGGCCGCGCACGCGGCGGGCGGCTCGATCAACGACGCCTACCTGGCGGGGCTGTGCGGCGCCCTTCGGCTCTACCACGAGGCGCTCGGCGTTCCGGTCAACAGCCTGCCGATGGCTGTGCCGGTGAGCCTGCGCGCGGAGGCGGACCCGGCCGGCGGCAACAGGTTCGCGGGGGTCAACCTGGCGGCGCCGATCGGTGTCGCCGACGCGGCGCTGCGCATCCAGAAGATCCGCAAGCAGATGACCTCTCGACGGGAGGAGGCGGCCATCGACCTGATCGGCTCCGTGGCTCCGGTGCTCAGCCTGCTCCCCGACGCGGTGCTCGAGGCGATGAGCGGATCGGTGATCGCCTCCGACGTCCAGGCCTCCAACGTGCCGGTCTATTCCGGTGACACCTTCATCGCGGGTGCGAAAGTGTTGCGGCAGTATGGCCTTGGGCCGCTTCCCGGTGTCGCGATGATGGTGGTGCTGATCTCCCGCGGCGGTTACGCGACGGTCACCACGCGCTATGACCGAGCGGCGATCACCAACGAGGAACTGTTCGCGCAGTGCCTGCGACGCGGATTCGACGAGGTGCTCGCCCTTGCCGGTGATCCGCCGCCGCAGGTGGTGCCGTCGTCGTTCCCGGACCCGGTGGAGGACTCCACGCACGCAAGCGCGAACGGATCGGTGGCCTACTCATGAGCGACAAGAACATGCGACTCCCCGGCTCGGTTGCCGAGGTGATGGCCAGCCCGCCGGGCCCCAAGATCGGGGCCTTCTTCGACCTCGACGGCACGCTGGTGGCCGGCTTCACCGCGGTGATTCTCACCCGGGAGCGGTTCCGCAGCCGCGACATGGGCATCGGCGAGTTGATCACCATGATCGCCGCCGGGCTCAACCATCAGCTGGGCCGGCTGGAGTTCGAGGAGCTGATCACCAAGGCGTCGCAGGCTCTGCGCGGTCGCGCGCTGTCCGACCTCCACGAGATCGGCGAGCGGCTGTTCATCCAGAAGATCGAGAAGCGGATCTATCCCGAGATGCGCGAACTGGTGCACGCGCACATGGAACGCGGTCACACCGTGGTGCTCAGTTCCTCGGCGCTGACCCTTCAGGTCGAGCCGGTGGCCAAGTTCCTGGGCATCGAGAACACGCTGACCAACCGGTTCGAGGTCGACGAGGACGATGTTCTCACCGGCGAGGTCGTCCGCCCCATCCTGTGGGGGCCGGGCAAGGCAAACGCGGTGCAGAAGTTCGCCGCCGACAACGACGTCGACCTCAAGCAGTCGTACTTCTACGCCGACGGTGACGAGGACGTCGCCCTGATGTACCTGGTCGGCAACCCCAGGCCCACCAACCCGGAGGGCAAGATGGCCGCGGTGGCCCGCCGGCGCGGCTGGCCGATCCTGGAGTTCAGCAGTCGCGGCGGCGGCGGACTGCTGGGCCAAGTGCGCACCCTGATCGGCGTCGGGTCGTTGTTCCCCGCGGCGACGGGTGCGATCGGCTGGGGACTGCTGACCCGCAGCAGGCGACGCGGCGTGAACTTCTTCACCACCGCGTTCCCGAATCTGTTGCTGGCCGCCAACGGTGTGAACATCAACGTGCTCGGTGCGGAGAACCTCACCAAGAAGCGCCCGGCGGTGTTCATCTTCAACCACCGCAACAACTTCGACCCCATCATCTCGGCGGCACTGATCAAGGACAACTGGACCGGGGTGGGCAAGAAGGAACTCGCCAGCGACCCGGTGATCGGCACGCTGGGCAAGCTGGTCGACACCGTTTTCATCGACCGCGACGACCCGAAGTCGGCGATCGAGTCGATGCGGCACGTGGAGGACCTCGTCGAGAAAGGCCTGTCCATTCTGATCGCGCCGGAAGGCACCCGATTGGACACCCGCACCGTCGGGCCCTTCAAGAAGGGCCCGTTCCGGCTGGCGATGGCCGCCGGTGTCCCGATCGTGCCCATCGTCATCCGCAACGCCGAGGTGATCGCTCCGCGGGACTCCTCCACGATGAACCCTGGAACCGTGGATGTCGTTGTCTACCCGCCGATTTCGGTGGAGGACTGGACCCTGGACAATCTGTCCGAACGGATCGCCGCGGTCCGGCAGCTCTACGTCGACACCCTGAAAGACTGGCCCGAGGGCAAGGTTCCAGAGCGCCCGGTGGACAAGAAAGCGCCCGTCAAGAAGGCGGCGGCGAGGAAGGCCCCGGCGAAGAAAGCTCCGGCTAAGAAGGCGGCGGCCAAGAAGGCTCCGGTTAAGAAGGCGGTGGCCAAGAAGGTTCCGGCCAAGAAGGCGGCCGCCAAGAAGACCCCGGTCAAGAAGACCGAGCCACCGACCGTCAGGGGCCGACGATGACCGCCTCAGATCATCTCGCCGACTTCAGCACCACCGATGACGCGCTGGTGCTGGCCTCGGTGTCGTCGAAGGCCGAGTTCGAACTGCTCAACGACTGGTTGCACGCCCAGCGCCGCGCGCACCCCGACACCAAAGTCGAGGTGCTGCAACTGCCCGCTGGGGACCCGCCTGCAGCCGTGGTGGCCCAGCTCGTCGAGGAGCTCGGAACCGGCGAGGACCGGTTGGTGGTTCCGGTACGGGTGTTCTGGGTTCCTGGCGGACTGCCCACCCGGGTCAAGGTCGTCGGCCTGATCTCTGGGCGTGACACCTACCGTCCGCCGGAGTTCCTGCAGCGCAGCATTCTTCGCAAGGATCCGTCCCGGGCACGCATCGTCGCCGGCGAGCCGGCCAAGGTCTCCGAGCTGCGCCAGCAGTGGCAGGACAACACCGTCGGCGACAGCCCCCGCGACTTCGCCCGCTTCGTACTGCGCCGCGCGGCGCTGGCCATCGAGCGGATGGAACTGCGCCTGCTCGGACCCGAATACAAGTCGCCGCAACTGATCACGGACGAGTTGATGGCGTCCGCGCGTTTCATGGAAGGCCTCGAGAGGATTCCGGGTGCCAGCCCGGTCAAGGCCGAGGAGATGCTCAACGAGCTCGCCACCGGGTGGAGCAGGTTCTCGGTGGACCTGATCCCGAATCTCGGCCGGGCCATCTTCAGCAGGGGCTTCGATCCCCGAATCGACTACGACCCAGTCGAAATCGAGTCGATGCGAAGTTCCCTCGAAGACCACCCGGCGGTGCTGCTGTTCTCGCACCGGTCCTACCTCGACGGCGTCATCGTGCCGGTGGCGATGCAGGAGAACAAACTGCCGCCGGTGCACACCTTTGCCGGGATCAACCTGTCGTTCGGGTTCATGGGCCCGTTGATGCGCCGGTCGGGTGTGATCTTCCTGCGCCGCAAGCTCGACGATCCGCTGTACAAGTACGTGCTGCGCCAGTTCGTCGGCTACATCGTGCAGAAGCGGTTCAACCTCAGCTGGTCGATCGAGGGAACCCGGTCGCGTACCGGAAAGATGTTGCCGCCCAAGCTCGGTCTGCTCAGCTACGTCGCCGACGCCTACCTGGACGGCCGAAGCGAGGACATCCTGCTGCAGCCGGTGTCGATCAGCTTCGACCAGCTCCACGAGACCGCGGAGTACGCCGCCTACGCCCGCGGCGGGGAGAAGACCCCGGAAGGCGCGGAGTGGCTGTACAAGTTCATCAAGGCCCAGGGCGAACGCAACTACGGGAAGATCTACGTCCGGTTCCCCGAGGCGGTGTCGATGCGCCAGTATCTCGGCGAGCCGGGTGGGCCGATGACCCAGGACGAGGCCGCCAAACGACTTGCGATGCAGAAGATGGCCTTCGAGGTGGCCTGGCGGATCCTTGCGGCGACGCCCATCAACGCCACCGGCCTGGTCTCGGCGCTGCTTCTCACCACCCGTGGCCGTGCGCTGACACTGACCCAGCTGCACCACACGCTGCAGGACTCGCTGGACTATCTGGAACGCAAGCAGACCCCGGTCACCAACAGCGCCTTGCGACTTCGCACCCCCGACGGCGTCCGCGCGGCCGTCGACGCGCTGTCCAACGGGCACCCGGTGACCCGGGTCGACGGCGGCCACGAACCGGTGTGGCGGATCGCGCCCGAACACGAGCACGAGGCCGCGTTCTATCGCAACTCCATCATTCACGCCTTCCTGGAGACCTCGATCGTCGAACTGGCACTGGCCCACGCCGGCCGGGCGCCCGACGGTGACCGGGTCGCGGTGTTCTGGGAACAGGCGATGCGCTTGCGCGATCTGCTGAAGTTCGACTTCTACTTCGCCGACTCCGCATCCTTCCGCGAGCACGTGGCCGAGGAGTTGGCCTGGCACGACAGCTGGGAGATCCATGTCGCGGCCGGCGGCGAGGCCGTCGACAACCTGCTGCGCGCCAAGCAGCCGCTGATGGCGCACGCGATGCTGCGGCCGTTCTTCGAGGCCTACGAGATCGTCGCCGACGTGCTGTGCGACGCGCCGGCCGAGATCGGGGAGAAGGAACTCTCCAAGATCGCCCTCGGCGTCGGCGCCCAGTACGCCGCCCAGGGCAAGGTCCGCAGCAATGAGTCGGTGTCCGCGCTGCTGTTCGCCACCGCCCGGCAGGTGGCGGCCGACCAGCACCTGCTGGAGCCTGCGCCCGACCTCAAGCAACGGCGTCAGGCGTTCCTGCAGGAGCTGCGCGGCATCCTCGCCGACATGGACCGCGTCAACGAGCTGTCCACCGAGCAGTTCTACCTGCGCGAGGTGCAATTACGCGGACAGGCCGGCTGACCACCGCCGTTCGGCGCACCACGGTCTGGCCGATGTTGTTGGCTGGCCGTCTTCGCTCTGATCGTCGCCGCCGCCGGCATCTCGGTGCTGCGCTGGTGCTGGACCCGGTGGCTGCTGGGCGGGTCGCTGCTCACCCTGGTCCCGCTCGGCGCTGACCGCTGAATCATCCACAGTCCGGACTTCATCCACACGGGTCCGCGGCTCGCGAGTGGTGCGGACCGCGATGTCGGTGGCTCGCGGCTGACTGAGTGGGCAACGGATCGCTCTGGATTGAAAGGACCACAGCCATGTTCGAAACCCATCTGACCGTCGTCGGCCGCATCGTGACCGACCTTCGCCGCAGGATCGTCAACAACCAGGAGCTCATCAGCTTCCGGGTGGCCAGCAACTCCCGCCGCCGCAACGGCGAAGGCACCTGGGAGCCGGGCAACTCGTTGTTCATCACGGTCAACTGCTGGGGCAAGCTGGTCACCGGTGTCGGTGCGGCCCTCTACAAGGGCGCTCCGGTGATCGTCGTCGGAGATGTCTTCACCAGCGAGTACGAGGACAAGGACGGACTGCGCCGGTCCACGTTGGAGATGCGCGCCACCGCGGTGGGGCCGGACCTGGCCCGCGCCATCGTGCGGATCGAGCAGCCCCAGCCCAAGCCGGCCGAGCCGCCCGCCCAGGAGGCCGACGTCGAGGAGGCCGACGAGGCGCAGGAGGTCGAGGAGGCGACTGACCTGGCGTTGTCGGCGTGACGGGGCGGCGGCCGCGCCGGGGAGACCCAGCGCGGCCGCAAAGCCCATACCCTGCGACGCCTAGGATGGTCCGCGAGTAATACACGCAAAAGACGGAAGGCGACACCGCGGCAATGGCGGAATTCATCTACACGATGCGGAAGGTCCGCAAGGCGCACGGCGACAAGGTCATCCTCGACGACGTGACGCTGGCCTTCCTGCCCGGAGCCAAGATCGGCGTCGTGGGCCCCAACGGCGCCGGCAAGTCGAGCGTGCTGCGCATCATGGCGGGGCTGGACCAGCCCAACAACGGTGACGCGTTCCTGGCCAACGGGGCGACGGTCGGCATCCTCATGCAGGAGCCGAAACTCGACGAGGACAAGACGGTCCGCGAGAACGTCGAAGAGGGTGTGCCGATCAAGGCCAAGCTCAACCGGTACAACGAGGTCGCCGAGCTGATGGCCACCGACTACACCGACGAGCTGATGGAGGAGATGGGCAAGCTCCAGGAAGAGCTCGACGCCGCCGACGCCTGGGATATCGACTCGCAGCTCGAGCAGGCCATGGACGCGCTGCGCTGCCCGCCGCCCGACGAGCCGGTGACACACCTCTCCGGTGGCGAGAAGCGCCGGGTAGCCCTGTGCAAGCTGCTGCTGAGCAAGCCCGACCTGCTGCTGCTCGACGAGCCGACCAACCACCTCGACGCCGAGAGCGTGCTGTGGCTCGAACAGCACCTGGCGGCCTATCACGGCGCCATCCTCGCGGTCACCCACGACCGCTACTTCCTCGACAACGTCGCGGAGTGGATCCTCGAGCTCGACCGCGGCCGTGCCTACCCGTACGAGGGCAACTACTCGACCTATCTGGAGAAGAAGGCCGAACGCCTCGAGGTCCAGGGCAAGAAGGACGCAGAAGCTGCAGAAGCGGCTCAAGGAGGAGCTCGCCTGGGTGCGTTCCGGCGCCAAGGCCCGCCAGGCCAAGAGCAAGGCCCGGCTGGGCCGCTACGAGGAGATGGCCGCCGAAGCGGAGAAGACCCGCAAGCTCGACTTCGAGGAGATCCAGATCCCGACCGGCCCGCGGCTGGGCAATCTCGTCGTCGAGGTCGACCACCTGGACAAGGGTTACGACGGCCGCGTCCTGATCAAGGACCTGTCCTTCACCCTGCCGCGCAACGGCATCGTCGGCGTCATCGGGCCCAACGGCGTCGGCAAGACCACCCTGTTCAAGACGATCGTCGGGCTGGAGCAGCCCGACAGCGGCACCGTGCGGGTCGGCGACACGGTCAAGCTGAGCTATGTCGACCAGAACCGCGGCGGAATCGACCCGAAGAAGAACGTCTGGCAGGTCGTCTCCGACGGGCTGGACTACATCGAGGTCGGCCAGAACGAGATCCCGTCGCGGGCGTATGTCTCGGCATTCGGGTTCAAGGGCCCCGATCAGCAGAAGCCGGCCGGCGTGCTCTCCGGCGGCGAGCGCAACCGGCTCAACCTGGCGCTGACCCTCAAGGAGGGCGGCAACCTGATCCTGCTCGACGAGCCCACCAACGATCTGGATGTCGAGACGCTGTCCTCGCTGGAGAACGCGTTGGAGAACTTCCCCGGCTGCGCGGTGGTGATCTCCCACGACCGCTGGTTCCTGGACCGCACGTGTACGCACATCCTGGCCTGGGAGGGCGACTCGACGAACGAGGCGAAGTGGTACTGGTTCGAGGGCAACTTCGGGGCTTACGAGGAGAACAAGGTCGAGAGATTGGGAGCCGATGCGGCTCGTCCGCACAGGGTGACCCACCGCAGGCTCACACGCGACTAATGTGATCGGCTGCGGACCAGCGTGGGTTCGCAAGCTGATGAGGAGCGGCCAGGTATGACGGTTGACCCCAGAACTACCAGCCTCGACTTGCCGGTCGAGTGGACCCATCTCAGCCAGGACGCTGTCGACGCGATGAACGCGGCGATGGGTGCGGCCTACCTGGCTACCTATCGAGGGCCCCACGGCGGCGCGCCACACACCGACGCCGCCGACACCGGGCCCCTGATCGAGGTGACCGCCGACGCGATGGTCCCGCCTGCGCTTATCGCCGCGCAGGAGCGGCTCGCGCACGGCAGGCCCGCCGGTGAGACGCTGGTCGCCGTCTACTCAAATGACGACCCGGCCGGCTTCGGTCCGGCGCTGCAGATCATCACCGACCAGGCCACCATGCTGCTGGACTCGGTCACCGTGCTGCTGCACCGGCTCGGCGTCGCCTACGTCGCGCTGATGAACCCGGTGTTCCGGGTGCGGCGCGGTGCGTCCGGCGAGCTGCTGGACGTGCAACCGCAGTCGGCCGTCGGCGACACGACCGACGACGTCATCCAGGAGTCCTGGATCCATGTGCAGCTCTCTGCGTCGGTCAACCGCAAGGCGCTGGCCGAGGCACAGCGGCTGCTGCCGATGGTCGTCGCCGATGCGCGACAGGTGGCGCTGGACTCGCCGCAGCTCAGCGAGGTGTTGCAGAACCTGGCCCGCGAGATGGACGCCGACACCGGCGTACGATTCCCCGGACCTGATCGCCAGGACGTGGCCGAGCTGCTGCGGTGGCTGGCCGACGGGCACTTCGTGCTCCTGGGCTCGCAGCTGTGCGCCGTCAAGGACGGCACGGCCACGGTCGACGAGACCAGCCGACTGGGCGTCGCGCGACTGCGCACCGAGGTGCTGCCCGAACTGACCGAGCCCGGCGACCTGCTGGTGCTGGCGCAGGCGACGATGCCCAGCTTCCTGCGCTACGGCGCGTACCCCTACATCGTGGTGATCCGCGAGCGCACCGAGGTCGGGGACGCCGAGCATCGCTTCGTCGGACTGTTCACCGTCGCGGCGACGAGCGCCAACGTGCTCGACATCCCGCTGATCTCGCGACGGGCCCGTGAGGTGCTCGCCATGTCGCAGGACGACCCCAGCCACCCCGGCCAGCTGATGCTGGACATCCTCCAGACCATCCCGCGCTCGGAGCTGTTCTCGCTGACCGCCGAGCAGATGCTCGCAATGGCCACCGCGGTCGTCGAACTCGGCTCCCGCCGGCGTGCGCTGCTGTTCCTGCGCGCCGACCAGCTCGGGCACTTCGTGTCCTGCCTGGTCTATCTGCCCCGCGACCGCTACACCACCGTGGTGCGGCTGGGCATGCAGGACATCCTGGTTCGCGAGTTCGGCGGAGTGAGCATCGACTACACCGCGCGTGTTAGCGAATCCCCTTGGGCGGTAGTGCATTTCACGGTGAGGCTGCCCGACTCGTCCACCCGCCAGTCGATCGACACCAGCGAGGCCAACCGCGCCCGCGTGCAGGGTCTACTCACCGAGGCGCTGCGCACCTGGGGTGACCGGCTGATCGGCGCGGCCAGGACCGGCTCGATCGAGCAGACGATGGCCGAGCACTACGCCGATGCCCTGCCCGAGGAGTTCAAGCAGGTCGTCAACCCGTTCGAGGCCATCAACGACATCGGTTTCATCGAAGGGCTGCATGAGAACTCGGTCAAACTGCAGTTCGAGCAGGGCGACGAGGGCGGCGAAGCCTTCCTCACCTGGTACCTCGGCGGCTCGACGGCCTCGCTGAGCCATCTGCTTCCGATGTTGCAGTGCATGGGTGTGCTGGTACTCGAGGAGCGGCCGTTCACCGTGGTCCGTCCCGACGGGCTGAAAGTCTGGATCTACCAGTTCAAGATCCGGCCCGACGCGTCGATGCCGGACCCCACGACCGCGACGCAGCAGGAGTGGAACGGCACCGCGCAGCGGTTCGCCGACGCGGTCACCGCCATCTGGCACGGCCGCGCCGAGATCGACCGGTTCAACGAGCTCGTCCTGCGCGCCGGCCTGACCTGGCAGCAGGTCGCGGTGCTACGGGCCTACGCGAAGTACCTGCGCCAGTCGGCTTTTCCCTACAGCCAGGCGCACATCGAGTCGGTCCTCAACGACAACGCGGAGACCTCGCGGTCGTTGGTGGCGCTGTTCGAGGCGATGTTCGATCCGGAGTCGGCGGAGAAGGGCCTCGACGCCCAGGCCGCCGCGGCGGCGGTGGCGGCCGACATCGACGCGCTGGTAAGCCTCGACACCGACCGGGTGCTGCGGGCGTTCGCCTCGATGATCCAGGCCACATTGCGTACCAACTACTTCGTGACTGACGAGAACTCGGCGCGCGCGCAGAACGTCCTGTCCGTGAAGCTCAATCCACAGTTGATCGACGAATTGCCGCTACCGAGGCCGAAATTCGAGATCTTCGTGTACTCGCCGCGGGTCGAGGGTGTGCATCTGAGATTCGGCTACGTCGCGCGCGGCGGCCTGCGCTGGTCGGACCGTCGCGAGGACTTCCGCACCGAGATCCTCGGCCTGGTCAAGGCGCAGGCGGTCAAGAACGCCGTCATCGTCCCGGTCGGCGCCAAGGGCGGCTTCGTCGTCAAGCAGCCCCCGGCATCGACCGGTGACGCCGCCGCCGACCGCGACGCGTTCCGCAACGAAGGCGTGGCCTGCTACCGGCTGTTCATCGCCGGTCTGCTCGACGTCACCGACAACGTCGACCGGGTGGGTGGCCACATCATCACCCCGCCGGGTGTGGTCCGCCGCGACGGCGACGACGCCTACCTGGTGGTCGCCGCCGACAAGGGCACTGCCACCTTCTCCGACATCGCCAATGACGTCGCGAAGTCCTACGGCTTCTGGCTCGGCGACGCGTTCGCCTCCGGCGGCTCGGTGGGCTACGACCACAAGGCCATGGGCATCACCGCCAAGGGCGCCTGGGAGGCCGTCAAACGGCACTTTCGGGAGATGGGCGTCGACACCCAGAGCGAGGACTTCACCGTCGTCGGGGTCGGCGACATGAGCGGCGACGTGTTCGGCAACGGCATGCTGCTGTCCCATCACATCCGGCTGATCGCGGCCTTCGACCACCGGCACATCTTCGTCGACCCCGACCCGGATGCCGCCCGATCGTGGGAGGAGCGGCGCCGGCTGTTCGACCTGCCGCGGTCGAGCTGGGAGGACTACGACGCGAGCCTGATCAGCGCGGGCGGCGGGGTGTTCAGCCGCCAGCAGAAGTCCATTCCGATCAGCCCGCAGATGCGCGACGCGCTGGGCATCGAGGCCGGCGTCACCGAGATGACGCCGCCCGCCTTGATGCGAACGATCCTGCAGGCGCCGGTGGACCTGCTGTTCAACGGCGGCATCGGCACCTACATCAAGGCCGAGTCGGAATCCGACGCCGACGTCGGCGACCGCGCCAACGACACGGTGCGGGTCAATGGAAACCAGGTGCGCGCCAAGGTCGTCGGCGAGGGCGGCAACCTCGGTGTGACGTCGCTGGGCCGGGTTGAGTTCGATCTGTGCGGCGGCCGGATCAACACCGACGCGATGGACAACTCCGCCGGTGTGGACTGCTCCGACCACGAGGTCAACATCAAGATCCTGGTCGACTCCTTGGTCACCGCGGGCAAGGTCAGCGCCGACGAGCGCACCGAACTGCTGATGTCGATGACCGACGAGGTGGGCACGCTGGTCCTCACCGACAACATCGACCAGAACGACCTGATGGGCACCAGCCGCGCCAACGCCGCGTCGATGCTCAACGTGCACGCGCGCCAGATCGCCGAGCTCGAGCAGCGCCGCGACCTCAACCGCGAACTCGAGGCGCTGCCGTCGAACAAGGAGATCCGCCGCCGCCAGGAAGTCGGCATCGGCCTGACCTCGCCGGAGCTCGCTACCCTGATGGCCCACGTCAAGCTCGCCCTCAAAGACGAGGTGCTCGCAAGTGACCTGCCCGACCAGGAGGTGTTCACCTCCCGGCTGCCGCAGTACTTCCCGAGCCAGCTGCGCGACACCTTCGCCGCGGACATCCGCAACCACCAGCTACGCCGGGAGATCGTCACCACGATGCTGGTCAACCACGTCGTCGACACCGGCGGGATCACCTTCGCCTATCGGGTCACCGAGGACGTCGGCGTCGGCTACGTCGACGCGGTGCGCACCTTCGCGGCCACCGACGCCATCTTCGGCATCGGCGAGCTGTGGCGCTCGATCCGTGACGCCGGTGAGAACGGTCATCTGCCGGTCCACGTCTCCGACCGGATGACGCTTGACCTGCGCCGGCTGGTGGACCGGGCGTCGCGCTGGCTGCTGAACTACCGCCCGCAGCCGCTGGCGGTGGGTGCCGAGATCAACCGGTTCGCGGCCAAGGTCGCGGCCCTGGCCCCGCGGATGCCGGAGTGGCTGCGCGGCGACGACAAGGCGATCGTCGCCAAGGAGGCCGGGGAATTCTCCGCGCACGGCGCCTCGCCGGAGTTGGCCTACAGCGTGGCCACCGGCCTGTACAAGTACAGCCTGCTCGACGTCATCGACATCGCCGACATCGTCGACCGCGATCCCGCCGAGGTGGCCGACACGTACTTCGCGCTGATGGACCACCTCGGCACCGACGGACTACTGACCGCGGTGTCCGGGCTGCAGCGCGACGACCGCTGGCATGCGCTGGCCCGCCTGGCGATCCGCGATGACATCTACGGTTCGTTGCGGGCGCTGTGTTTCGACGTGCTGGCGGTCGGAGAACCGGACGAGACGGGGGAGCAGAAGATCGCCGAATGGGAGCACACCAACGGTTCCCGAGTGGAGCGGGCACGCCGCACCCTGGCGGAGATCTACGCCGACGACGAACGCGATCTGGCGACGCTGTCGGTGGCGGCCCGCCAGATCCGGAGCATGACCCGAACGAGCGGAACAGGAACCAGTGGCTAACGGATTCACCACCGGTGTGCATGTGCGCTGGTCCGATATCGACATGTACCAGCACATCAACCACGCCACCATGGTGACGATCCTGGAGGAGGCGCGTGTCGACTTCCTGCGGGAACCGTTCGCCGACGACATCGCGACCATCGGTCTGCTCATCCATGAGGTGCAGGTGCTGTACAAAGGTCAACTGCGCCTTGCCGATTCGCCGTTGCAGGTGACGATGTGGACCAAGCGGCTTCGCGCGGTGGACTTCACGCTGGGCTATGAGGTGCGCTCGGTGGGCGCCGCCGCGGACTCGCGCCCGTCGGTGATTGCCGAGACGCAACTCGCCGCGGTGCACATCGAGGAGCAGCGCCTGGTCCGGCTGTCGCCGACGCATCGGGAGTATCTGCAGCGCCATCAGCGATGAGCACCGACCGCGGCCTCACCATCCCCGACACCGTCCAGCGAAACGACCTGGCCGCCTTTGTCGAGCGCGCGTTGCGGATCGACGACGCGGCGGTGATCCGGCTGCGCCGGCGCGGTGACGGCCTGGTGGCGGCCTGGGTCAACACGGGCTTCGACGTGCTGGCCGTGCGGGTGGTCGCCGGCCACCTCGGCGCCAACGACTTGTCCTGCGGGGCAGACCAATTGACCCGCGGTCTGCGGGCCGCCGACGCCGCCGGTCACGTCGATCCCGGCTATCCGATGGACTCCGCTTGGCGAGGTGTGCTTCCGCCTGACACCGGATTCACCCACCTCGACGACGTCCCGGCCGCCGTGCTCGTCGACCTGGCCCGCCGCGGCGCCGATCTGGCCCGCGACCACGGCAGCGCGCACGGGCCGCCGGCCTCGCTACTGGACCAGGACGTGCTGCAGGTCAGTGCGGGCGACACCGTGGTCGCCGTGCCGATGCGGTGCGTGTTCGCCTTGACCGCAATGGGTTTCATGCCCGAGGCACCGTCCGCGGAGGAGATCGTGCGGGTGCGGGCTCTGCCGGCCTGGCTGCGGATCGACGCCCGCTTCGGGTCGGTGTTCCGGCGACGCGGCGATCCTGCTCTGGTGCTGCGGTGACGCCGCGGCGAGTGCACCGCGATGGGAAGGCGGGGAAGCGATGGCTGAGACACAATCCGACCGACTGACGCTCTGGCATCACCCGGCGACACGCCTCACATCGGGGGCTGCGGTCGGGCTTGCCACCACTGTGACACTGGGCCTGTGGCGTGGCTGGGACTGGCTCCAGTCCGCACTCGTCGGTTGGACCGTTTTGGCGCTGATATTCACCGCGTCGACGTGGCTGACGCTGTGGCACTTCGACTTCACGAGAACCAAGTCGCACGCCGGGGATGAAGGCCCCAATGGTCTGGTCCCGGTCCTCGCGCTGGTCCTCGGTGGTTCGATAGCGAGTGTCGCGGGCATTTCGATACTGCTGGATCGCAGCCACGGTTCGGGTCCTGGTGACCACTATGATCTCGGTGCGGGCTGGCTGGCGGTCGGAACCATCGTGCTGTCCTGGCTGACGATCCACACACTGTTCGCACTGATCTACGCCAAGACGTACTTCACGGTAAACCGCCGGGGCGGAATAGATTTCAATAGTCCGTCAAAACATGACGAGCCGCGCTATCTGGACTTCTTCTATGTCGCCTTCGCGGTGGGGGTGAGCTTCGCCATGTCCGACACCAACCTCACCTCGACGCGGATGCGGACTATCGCCCTCGGGCACAGCCTGGTGTCATTCGCCTTCGGAGCGATCATCGTGGCCTCGGTGGTGAATCTGATGCCGTCCCTCGGCTAACCGGTAACCACCCACGCCGCCGAATCCGGCGGGAGCGCGCCATCGCCCACCGGTGCGCTGGCGACGAGCACCGTGCCCGTCGGTAGCGGTACGGCCCAAGCGCCGGTGTTCACCACGCACAGCACCCCGCCGGAGAAGAAGGCCAGCACGTCCCGGTCGAGCTGAAGCCATTCGACGTCGTTCTCGGTGAAGTGAAAAGCGCTGCGCCGCAGATGAAGAAGGGACCGGAAGAACGACAGCGTCGAGCCGGCGTCGGCGTCCTGGCGCGCGACGGTCAACGTGTCCCATTGGGACGGCATCGGGAGCCAGGTGTCGGGGTTGGACGAGAAACCGAACGGGGGAGCCGAACCCGACCACGGCATCGGCACCCGGCACGCGTCCCGGCCCCGCTCTGTGTGTCCGGACCGCGCCCACACCGGGTCCTGCAGCACCTCGTCGGGCAGGTCGACATTGGGCAGGCCCAGTTCCTCGCCGTTGTAGATGAACACCGCGCCCGGCAGCGCCAGCATCACCATTGCCATCGCGCGGGCACGGGCCAGCCCGTCGACGCCGTCGCCGTACCGGGTGACCTCGCGGTCGACGTCGTGGTTGGACAGCGTCCAGGTGGGACTCGCGTCCTCGATGGAGGCCGCGGCGAGCGCGTTCTCAATCGCGCCATGGATGCTCACCGCGTCGAATTCGGCTCGTACCAAACGGAAGTTGAAGCCCATGTGCAGCTCGTCGGGGCGTAGGTACTTCGCGAAGTCCTCGTTGTCGAACACCCAGATCTCACCGATCGACACCGCATGAGGATAGTCGTCGAGCACCGAACGAATACCGCGATGGATGTCGTGCACGCCCTCGTGGTTGAACCTGGGATCGTCGTCCTGAGACTTGAGCATCTCGATGTCTGGGTTGGTCATGTCGGGCAGGCCGGGTGGCTTGGACATGCCGTGCGCGACGTCGATGCGGAAGCCGTCGACGCCGCGGTCGAGCCAGAACCGCAGCGTCTTCTCCAGATCTTCGAACACCTCGGGGTTGTCCCAGTTGAGGTCGGGCTGCTCGGCGTCGAACAGGTGCAGGTACCACTGGCCGTCGGCAATCCGGGTCCAGGCCGGGCCGCCGAACACCGACACCCAGTTGTTGGGCGGCAGCGAACCGTCGCGGCCACGCCCGTCGCGAAAGATGTACCGCTCCCGTTCGGCGCTGCCCGGCCCGGCGGCCAGCGCGACCTTGAACCAGGAGTGCTGCGAACTCGTGTGATTGGGCACCAGATCCATCGTGACCCGGATATCGCGAGCGTGTGCCTCGGCGAGCAGGAGGTCGAGTGCGTCGAGCCCACCGAAGAGCGGGTCGACGTCACGGGGATCGGCCACGTCGTAGCCGTGGTCGGCCATCGGGGAGACGGTGACCGGGTTCAGCCAGATTGCGTCGACGCCGAGACTGCTGAGGTGATCGAGGTGTTCGACCACTCCACCGAGGTCGCCGACGCCGTCACCGTCGCTGTCGGCGAACGACCTGGGGTAGATCTGATAGAAGATCGCGTTCGTCCACCAATTCGATTCTGCCGCCACGCTTTCTCATTGTGCCGGGAGTGTTGCGTGGGCGTACGTCTGGTACGTGCGGGCGACGAAGTCGCGGAAGTACGGCAGCGAAGTCTGCGGCACGACCCCGCCCAGCAGTACCCGCCATGACCTGGCCAGCCGGGCGTAGACGTCGTCGCCGACCGCGTCGGAAAGCAGCTGGCTGCCCAGCATGGTGGCCCAGACCGTCTCACTGATCTCGTCCGGCTCGAGGTCGCCGCACAGATCGCCCGGCGTGATCGCCGCCCGAACCTGTCCGGCGAACCGCGCCGTCCACTCCGAGAACGCCTTCGGGCCGCGGTCGCTGACCTGGGTCAACGATTGAGCGAGTTGCTTGCTCACCCGGATGGCCGTGTCGGACTCGATGACATGCGCGACGACGAAGGCGGCCCGGATGACGTTCTCCAATGCCGGCGAGGACGACTCCATGACGGCGCTGGACGCTGCGTCCACCTTCTGGAAGCCCTCGTCGATGATCGCCGACGCCACCGCTGCCTTGCTGTCGAAGTGGTAGTAGAAGGCGCCCTTGGTGACCTCGGCGCGGTGCAGGATCTCGGCCAACCCGGTGTCGCCGTAGCCGAGGTCGCCGAACAGCTCGACGGCGGCATCGATGATTCTGCGTCGGGTGACCTCAGCCCGGACCCGGCGACCCATGACGGACCCCCTTCGTGCACCCCTTCGTCTACGGTAGCTGACGATTCACTCAGAAAGGTGAATTCACCATCGACTGTGCGGCCATGTCGAGATAGCCAAGGAGCTCACTGCGGTGCGCATCGTCGAGAGTCTGGGCGTCGACGGAAGCCACCGCGGTGTGCATGCACCGCAGCCAGGCGTCTCGCTCGATGAACCCGATCTTGAACGGGACGTGGCGCATCCGTAACCGCGGATGTCCGCGCAGTTCGGAGTAGGTGCGCGGACCGCCCCAGTACTGCTCGAGGAACATCCGCAGCCGATCCTCGGCGGCGTCCAGTTCGTCGTCGGGGTACAGCGGCCGCAGCACCTCGTCCTCACGCACCAGCTCGTAGAACCGGGCCACGATCGTGTGGAACGTTTCGGCGCCACCGACCGCGTCGTAGAAAGTCTGCGGATCCTCGGACACCTCACCATTGTGTACACCCTTGTCCGGCGGGGCCGACGTCACCCGAAGTTCACGGATTTGACCTGCGAACACAGTCGAAATAGTCGTGCGCTCGCGGCCGATCCGTGGTGGACTGGACCGTGGAGGACGCATGTCGCAGCGCAAACGGAACCGTGGTCACCGGGCCGCGGCGGGATCGATCGGGTCCCTCCCTGGTTCCGGCCTGCACGCCGACCCTCACATACCCGGCCCGGCCGACGGTTCAGTGTGGGGACGTCGCCGGGTGTTGTTGCTCAACTCCACCTACGAACCGCTGACGGCGCTGCCGATGCGGCGGGCCGTGATCATGCTGCTGTGCGGCAAGGCCGACGTCGTGCACGACGATCCGGCCGGACCCGTCATCCATTCGGCGACCCGGGCGATCGTGGTGCCCTCGGTCATCCGGCTGCGCAGCTATGTGCGGGTGCCGTTCCGGGCGCGTGTCCCGATGACCCGGGCCGCGTTGATGCATCGCGACCGGTTCCGGTGCGCCTACTGCGGCGCCAAGGCCGACACCGTCGACCATGTGGTGCCCCGCAGCCGCGGCGGGGAGCACTCCTGGGAGAACTGCGTGGCCGCCTGCGCGCCCTGCAACCA
Source organism: uncultured Actinomycetota bacterium (assembly GCA_963716465.1). Lineage (GTDB taxonomy): Bacteria > Actinomycetota > Actinomycetes > Mycobacteriales > Mycobacteriaceae > Mycobacterium. The sequence continues at coordinate 132,282 of CAVQTS010000014.1, read as the reverse complement.
CCGCAAGGCCGACAAGCTGCTGACTGAGCTGGGCTGGACGTTGCGACTGGTGCCGACACCGCCCAAGGGCCAGCACTGGCGCCTGCTCTGCACCGTCAAGGAGCTCGATCCCGCCTGGGTGCGCTACCTCGACGAGGGCGCCGCCTGACGCTGCTACCGTTTGCACCGTGAACGCTGCAGTCATCCACCTGTTGTTCGTGGGGATTCCGCTGGCGGTGGTGGCCGTCCTGGCCGCACTGATCTTCTCCCGCAAAGGTAATCACCCCGCCACCTACAAGCTGTCCGAGCCCTGGACGCACGAGCCGATCCTGTGGGCGGCCGTCGACGAGGTGATCCCCGGTGGGGGGCACCACGGCCACGGTTCCGACGAAGTCAGCGTGGGAGGTGGCGCGAGTGGCAAGTGGTGAGCGCGCGAGTGCGCTGGCGACGCTCGATCCCGCCAAGCTCCCCGTGGGCTGGGTGGTCACGTCGAGCGGACGGCTGTCCGGCGTCACCGAGCCCGGCGAACTGTCGGTGCAGTACCCGTTCCCGATCAAGGACCTCGTCGCCCTCGACGACGCGCTGAAGTACGCCAGCCGGCAGTCCAGGGCCCGCTTCGCGGTGTACATCGGCGACCTCGGTGGTGACACTGCGGGCCGCGCCCGCGAGATCCTTGCCGACGTCCCGACCGCGAACAACGCCGTGCTGCTCGCGGTCTCGCCCGACCAGCGGGCGATCGAGGTGGTCTACGGTGCCGATGTGCGGGGTCGTGGCGCCGAGTCGGCCGCGCCGCTCGGAGTGTCGGCGGCCGCGTCGGCGTTCCAGGAAGGCAACCTGATCGACGGCCTGGTCAGCGCCGTGCGGGTGCTGTCCGCCGGGATCGCGCGGCCGTAGTGCGCTACACGGCACCCCTGATTGCGACGTAGCGCTCCAGAAACGCACGTTCGTCGAGGCGTTTGCGCCGCATCCAGATGGTGACCTCGTCATTGCATTTGCTCGCGTTGCACGCCGCGCAGGCCGGTACGACGTTGTCGACGGTGTAGCGCCCGCCGCGGGATATCGCCATGACGCAGTCGCGCTGCAGCGGGCGGTCGGTGACGCCGCAGTATGCGCAGCCTTGCCAGGCCGCCTTGAGCCACTCCCACTCGGCGACGGTGAGGTCGTTGATCACCGCCTTGACCCGCCGCGTGCGTCTGCGCGCCGCGCGGGCTCGCCGACTGTTCGGGGCCGCCACCGCTCGATGATCTCAGCGCACACGTGCGCGAAGGCCTAGCGAACCTGGCGTGTCGGCGAGTCAGCCGGCGTCGAACGCCCGCGCTTTGAGTGAGCGTTCGACACCCGCGCGCCCTTCGAGCACCAGCCGGCGCAGCGCCGGCGGCGCTTCGGCGCCGAGGAACTCGTCGGCGGCATGCAGGGCCTGCTCGCTGATGTCCCACGACGGGTACAGCCCGATCACGACGGTCTGAGCGACCTCGGAAGACCGACGTTCCCAGACGCCCGGTATCGCCGCGAAGTAGCGCGGGGTGAACGGTGCGAGCAGCTCACCCTGGCCGGGTTGGACGAAGCCGCCGACGATCGAGCGTGTGGTGGTGTTGGCCAGCGTGTCGTCCTCGATGACCTGCTGCCAGGCCTGCTCCTTGACCGCTGCCTGCGGCCGGGCCGCCGCGGCGGCCGCCGCGTGCCGCTTGCCCGCCGCGGTCGGGTCGCGCCGCGCCTCCGCGTCGATGAACGGCGTCGCCGGGCCGTCGCCGTCGATGTCACCGGAGGCGGCCAGGGCGGTGACGATCCGCCAGCGCAGGTCGGTGTCGATCACCAACCCGGCCATGTTCACGTCGGCGGGTTCGTTGTCCAGCAGCGTCGCGAGCACCGCGACGTGGTTTCGCGACAGTACCGAGGTGCACAGCGCATTGACGAACGCCAGCTGATGGTCCGAACCGGGAGCGGATTCGCGCGCCAGATCCAGCAGCCGGTCGCCGAAGGCCGGCCACCCCAGTTCCTTCGCCCAGCCCGGCTCGGCGTAGGCGTTCAGTGCGGTCTGGGCCTGCAGCAGCAGCCGCTGGGCCACCCCGACCTCGGTCTCGGCCTGAACACCGCTCATCACCAGCGCGACGAAGTCGCGGGCCTTCAGTTCGGCGTCGCGGGTCATCTCCCAGGCCGCCGACCACACCAGGGTGCGCGGCAGCGGCTCGGCGATGTCGGCGATGCGGGTCAGCGCGGTCCGCAGCGATTTCTCGTCCAGGCGCAGCGAGCAGTAAGTCAGGTCGTCATCGTTGACCAGAATCAGCTTGCCGCGGGAAACTCCCTGCAGCGCAGCAACTTCGGTGACCTCGCCGGAAACGTCAAGCTCCTCACGATGCACCCGGACCAGCTTGCCGGTCACCGGATCGTCGTCGTAGATCCCGACGGCCAACCGGTGCACCCGGGTCTCGCCGGCCCCGGGCGTGGCGCCGCCCTGGGTGACCGCGAACCGGGTGAACCGGCCCTGCTTGTTCACGTCGAAGTCGGCCCGCAACGTGTTGAGCCCGGTGGTCTTCAACCACTGTCGGCCCCAGTCGGAAAGGTCGCGGCCCGAGGCCTTCTCCAGTGCCCCAAGCAGGTCGTCGAAGGTCGCGTTGTCGAAGGCGTGCGCGGCGAAGTAGTCCCGCAGCCCGGCCAGGAAGTGCTCCAGGCCGACGTAGGCCACCAACTGCTTGAGCACGCTGGCGCCCTTGGCGTAGGTGATGCCGTCGAAGTTCACCTCGACCGCGTGCAGGTCGGGGATGTCGGCGGCCACCGGGTGCGTGGACGGCAGCTGGTCCTGGCGGTAGGCCCAGGACTTCTCCACATTGGCGAAGGTCGTCCAGGCTTCGGTGTACTCGGTGGCGTCGGCCTGGCACAACACCGAGGCGAACGTCGCGAACGACTCGTTGAGCCACAGGTCGTCCCACCACGTCATGGTCACCAGGTCGCCGAACCACATGTGCGCCATCTCGTGCAGCACGGTTTCGGCTCGGCGCTCGTAGCTGTACCGGGTCACCTTCGACCGGAAGACGTAGTCCTCCAGGAACGTCACCGCGCCTGCGTTCTCCATCGCGCCGGCGTTGAACTCGGGGACGAAGAGCTGGTCGTACTTGCCGAAGGCGTAGGGCACCCCGAAGTTGCGGTGATAGAAGCCGAAGCCCTGCTTGGTCTCGGTGAACAACCGCTCGGCGTCCATGAACTCGGCAAGCGAGGACCGGCAGAACAGGCCGAGCGGGATCTCGCCGTGGTCGTCGGCGTAGACGTCGTCCCAGCGGGCGTACGGCCCGGCGATCAGCGCCACCAGGTAGGTGCTCATCCGCGGAGTGGTGGCAAAGGTGTGGACTTTGGACCTGCCGTTCTCCTCGACGCCGACCGGCGCGCCGTTGGAGATCACCTGCCAGTGCGCGGGCGCGGTGACGGTGACGTCGTAGGTGGCCTTGATGTCGGGCTGGTCGAAGCAGGCGAACATCCGCTTGGCGTCGGCGGTTTCGAACTGCGAGTACAGGTACACCTCGCCGTCGACCGGGTCGACGAAGCGGTGCAGGCCCTCACCGGTGTTCGAGTAGCGGCACTCGGCGTCGACCACCAGGGTGTTGTGCTCGGCCAGCCCGCGCAGCGGGATTCCGGTGGACTCGTCATACTCCGAGACGTCGATCGGGAGGCCGTTGAGAACCGCGCTGTGCACCACGTCGGCCGCGAGATCGAGGTAGGTGTCGGCGCCGGGCAGCGCCTCGAACTCGACGGTGGTGGTCGACCGAAACGTCGTCTCGCCGGGGTCGCCCCCACCATCCGTCAGATCGAGGACGATCGTGTAGTTGTCGACGGTGACCAGCGCCGCGCGCTCGACGGCCTGGTTGCGGGTGAGATTGGGAAGCACGCGTTCCAACCTATCGCGATCGGGAACACTCGACGCGGTTGCACAGTTGTGCTGCACGTCTACCCCCGACCCGAGGAGCCCGCATGCCCGAGAAGTCCCGCGCCGATTTCTGGTTCGATCCGCTGTGCCCGTGGTGTTGGATCACCTCCCGCTGGATCCTCGAGGTCGAGAAGGTTCGCGACATCGACGTCAGCTTCCACGTGATGAGCCTCGCTGTGCTCAACGAGGGCCGCGACCTGCCCGAGCAGTACCAGGAACTGATGAAGAAGGCCTGGGGACCGGTCCGCGTCGCCATCGCCGCCGAGCAGGCTCACGGCGCCGAGGTGCTCGACCCGCTGTACACCGCGATGGGCACCCGCATCCACAACCAGGACAACAAGAACCTCGACGAGGTCATCGCGCAGTCACTCGAGGAGGCCGGCCTGCCCGCCGATCTGGCCAAGGCCGCCAACGACACCACCTACGACGACGCGTTGCGTAAGAGCCATCACGCCGGGATGGACGCCGTCGGCGACGACGTCGGCACACCGACCATCCACGTGAACGGGGTGGCATTCTTCGGCCCTGTGCTGTCGCGGATTCCGCGCGGCGAGGAGGCCGGCCAGCTGTGGGACGCCTCGGTGACGTTCGCGTCCTACCCCCACTTCTGGGAGCTGAAGCGGTCCCGCACCGAGCCGCCGCAATTCGACTGATCGCGTTCTCCGGTTGCGGAGCGGGGCGTCCGGTACAACCTTTAGTCCATGACAGTGGCTGATCCGCCCGAACCGAGCGTGCGAACCGACGGCACCTACCGCGACAAACTGGTCGCCGTCGAACCCGGCGGGAACGAGTTCATCGCCCACGGGGACCGGCACGGCCAGCCGCGCCAGCTGTTCTGGACGTGGACCTCGCCCAACCTCGAGTTCGCGACGATCTTCGTCGGCGTGCTCGCGGTGGCGGTCTACGGGATGAACTTCTGGCAGGCCGTGGCCGGCATCGTGATCGGTACCGGACTGGGTGCGATCGCGCACTACGTCCTGTCGGCGCGCGGTCCGCTGCACGGGGTGCCGCAGATGGTGTTGGGCCGCTTGGCATTCGGGTTCAGGGGCAACGCCGTTCCCGCCGCACTGATGTCGGTCACCGCCGGTGTCGGCTGGTTCGCCACCAACAGTGTCAGCGGAGCGTTCGCGCTGGCGACGCTGTTCCACATCGGCCCACTGCTGGGGCTGATCATCATCGTGCTGATCCAGACCGTGTTCGCGTTCTTCGGCCACAACCTGGTCCAGGCCTTCGAACGGTGGTCGTTCCCGGTGCTCGCGATCGTCTTCGCGATCGCCTCGGTGGTGATCCTGAGCAAGTCGCACCTGGGCGCACCGGCGGCCGCCGGTGGAGTGGGCGGTATGGGCGGCTTCCTGCTGACCGTCGGCACCGCGTTCGGCTACGCCGCGGGCTGGACTCCATACGCGGCCGACTACACCCGCTACCTGCCCGCCACGGTGTCGACCGCGCGCACCGGACTGTTCGCGTCGCTGGGACTGTTCCTGTCCTGCGCGATCCTGGAGATCGTGGGGGCGGCCTCGGTCACCATCGGCCCGGCCGTCTCCGACAACCCCACCGAGGCGTTCACCAGCGAGCTGGCCTCGCCGCTGGCCAAGGCCACCCTGCTGGCCATCGCGATCGGCGCGATCGCGGCCAACTGCATCAACATCTACTCCGGGGCGATGGCGTTCGTAACCATCGGCGTCAAGCTCCCGCACCACGTGGCGCGTGCACTGGTGACGGTGTTCTTCGGCGTCGTCGGATTCCTCATCGCCTGGTGGGCGCTGGCCGACGCCGCGGCCAGCTACGAGGCTTTCCTGCTGCTGATCGCCTACTGGATCGGTCCGTGGCTCGGGGTGGTGTTCGCCGACCAATATCTGCGCCAGGGCCAGCCTATCGCCGGATTCCTCTACGACCGCGGCTACACCAACTGGGGCGGACTCGCCTCCTTCGGTATCGGTCTGGTGGTGTCGGTGCTGCTCTTCTCCAACCAGGAGAAGTTCGTCGGCTATATCGCCCGTGCCGTGCCGCAGCTCGGCGACATCACCTTCTTCGTCGGGTTCCTCATCGCCGGCGGGTGCTATCTGCTGCTGTGCCGGTCGAAGATCGCCGCCGAACCCGCCGCCGTATGACGCCCTGGAGCATGCTCGACGTCGCTTACGGCGAAGCCCGAAAAGGCTTGGCGGAGGGTGGAATTCCCATCGGTGCCGCGCTGTTCAGTGCCGACGGGGCGCTGCTGGGCAGCGGCCACAACCGGCGGGTGCAGGACGACGACCCGTCGCTGCATGCCGAGATCACTGCGTTCCGCAACGCGGGTCGCCAGACCGATTACCGCTCGACGATCATGGTCACCACACTCTCGCCGTGCTGGTACTGCTGCGGGCTGCTGCGCCAGTTCAACATCGGCGCCCTGGTGATCGGCGATGCGCGGACCATCGTGTGGGGCCACCCCGAGCTCCTCGAACGCGGTTTGAAGATCACCGTGCTCGACGACGACCGCTGCTTCGACATGCTCAACCAGTTCATCGCCGACAAACCGCAGCTGTGGAACGAGGACATCGGAGTGGCCGAGACGTGATCGCCGCCGTCGACAGCTCCCGCTGGTACGCCGGGGGGACGCGTGTCGGGCCTGGCGCCGGTGACCGGCTCGGCGTTAATCAGGAACGTCTCGACGCCGTCACCGTGAGCTGAGCCGCGTCAGTAAGGTATCGGCCATGCGTGTCTACCTCGGCGGCGACCATGCCGGCTACGAACTCAAGCAGGCCATCATCGAGCACCTGAGGAAGACCGGCCACGAGCCCGTCGACTGCGGGGCTTTCGACTATGACGCCGACGACGACTACCCGGCGTTCTGCATCGCCGCCGCGCTGCGCACGGTGGCCGACCCTGGCAGCCTGGGCATCGTGCTGGGCGGCTCGGGCAACGGCGAGCAGATCGCGGCCAACAAGGTCCCCGGCGCCCGGTGCGCGCTGGCGTGGAGCACCGAGACCGCGTCGCTGGCCCGGGAGCACAACAACGCCCAGCTGATCGGCATCGGCGGGCGGATGCACACTCGACAGGAGGCGCTGGCGATCGTCGACGCCTTCGTGAGCACCCCGTGGTCGCAAGCCCCGCGCCACCAACGTCGTATCGACATCCTCGCCGACTACGAGCGCACCCACGTGCCGCCGCCGGTACCCGGCGCCTGAGCCGTGCCGGAGGGACACACCCTTCACCGGCTCGCCCGGTTGCACCAACGCCGCTTCGCCGGCGCGCGCGTCGCCGTGTCCAGCCCGCAGGGCCGGTTCGCCGATGCCGCGGTGGTCGACGGGCGGCCGTTCACCGGTGCCTCGGTGTGGGGCAAGCACCTGTTTCACCACTACGACGGCGGCCCGATCGTGCACGTGCACCTCGGGCTGTACGGCACGTTCACCGAGGCGCCCGTCCCGATGGCACTGCCGGTCGGCCAGGTCCGGATGCGCATAGTCGGCACGGAGTACGGCACGGACCTGCGTGGCCCGACGGCCTGCGAGCTCCTCGACGAGGCGCAGGTGTCGGCCATCGTGGCCCGGCTCGGGCCCGACCCGCTGCGTCGTGACGCCGACCCGGAGTTGGCGTGGGAGCGAATAGTGAAGTCCCGCAAGTCTATTGGCGCACTGCTGATGGACCAGCGCGTCATCGCCGGGATCGGTAATGTGTACCGCAGCGAACTGCTGTTCCGCCACCACATCGACCCGTACCGGCCCGGGCGCGACGTCGGTGCCGGTGAGTTCAGCGAGGCGTGGGCCGATCTGGTGGCGTTGATGAAGGTGGGTGTGCGTCGCGGCAAGATCGTCGTGGTGCGTCCCGAGCACGACCACGGTGCACCGTCGTACGGGCCGAACCGCCCCCGTACCTACGTCTACCGCCGCGCCGGCGAGCCGTGCCGGGTGTGCGGCACACCGGTGCGTACGGCCGAACTCGAAGGCCGCAACTTGTTCTGGTGCCCGACCTGCCAGGTGTGAGCGCAGCCGGCCTAGAAGTCGCCGAAACCGCCGAAGTCGCCCAGGCCGCCGCCGTCGCCGCCCCAGCCACCGCCGCTGTCGGCCCAGCCGCCGCTGTCGCCACCCCAGCCGCCGCCGTTGTCACCGCCGCTCCAGCCGCCATCCTGGCCGGCGCCCAGTCCCTGGTCGTAGCCCTGGTCGAAGCCTTGGTCGAACCCCGAGCCGTAGCCGTTCTCGAAGCCCGACGCGCCGTAGCCGACTCCGCTCATCCCGGAGAACAGCGAGTCGAAGAGCAGCATCGAGCCCACGCCCCAGGCACCTGCGACCAGAGCGGTCTTCCACCAGGGCTCCGAGTACCAACCGGCGGGCACCGGACGTCCGGCGACCCGGCCGCCGGGGTAGTAGTTCGGCGTGCGGTCGGTGGGTACCGGGGAGGCCTCGATCTCACGGCCATCGAACTGGACCTTGCGCTCTTCGGTGACCGCGCCCGCCGACTTCTGGCCGGTGATCGTCTCCAACTCCGGCCCCGGATCCATACCCATCGCGGTGCGCGCGGCCCGCACGTAGTACAGCCCTTCGATCGCGCTCTCCTTGGCCAGCATGGCCTGCTTGGCCGTGGTCGCCTGGTCGATCTGTGACGAGGCCGCGGTGAACCGCTCCGAGGCGTCGGCGAGCGCCTGGTTCGAGGCTTCGTTGGTGCCGTTGAGGTTCAGCACCTGGCCGCCGAGGCGTTCGATCACCCGGCGCGCGTCGGCCTTGGCGTCGGCGAGACTCGCTGCGTTGCGATTGCCGGAGGCGCGCGACGAACCCCAGACCGCCAGCGCGATCGCTGCGACTACCACCAGGATGAGCACCAACAGCACACCATTCATGGCGTCCACAGTACCGATCAGCCGCAGGCATGCCGCGGTATGAGAATTTGCTTGTCAGAGAACGCCGATGGCGCGGTAGACCTCGTCGGACAGCGCGGTGCTGCGCGGGTCGGCGTTGCATTTGGTGGCGTCGAAGTAGTTCATCACGTAGGCGTAGCCGATCCGGTTCTCCAGATCGACGAAGCCGTACGAGCCGCCCGAGCCGCCGTGGCCGAAGCTGCGCAGGTTGGGTCCGGCAACGCCACGTTGATTCAACATGTAACCGAGTCCCCAACCGTGATCGGCGACCCGCGGGCCGAGTACCACGTCGGGGTCGAAGCCGCCCTGGGAGACGCGCACCGACTCCATGTGGTCGCGGCTGAGCAGCTTCTCCTGCGCCAGGCCGTTGTAGAAGGTGGCCAGGCCGAGGGCTGAGACGTGACCGTTGGTGCCGGGGAACTCCGACGCGCGCCAGCGGGTGAGCTCGTTGGAGCCCAGTTCGTCGTCGGGCACGAAGCCCATGGCGATCGACAGCCCGGCCATCGGGTGCTCGTCGAGAGAGGCCGGGTAGCCGGGCGCCTTGCTGCTGGCGAGCACGTCGCGGATATGCGGTTTGTTGACCATCTCGGCGCAGCGGTGATGCTCGCCGGCCGGCAGACCGATGTGGACGTCGATGCCCATCGGCTCGGCGATCTCGGTGCGCAGATACTGGCCGATCGAGCGGCCGGTGACCCGGCGAACCACCTCGCCGAGGATGAATCCGAAGCTGACCATGTGGTAGCCCTGGGCGGTGTTCGGCTCCCACCACGGCTCGGAAACGGCGAGCTCACCGCACACCCGGTGCCAGTCGGTCGTGTCGTTCCAATGCAGCCTGGTGCGCGGCCCGATCACCCCGGAGCGGTGGCCGAGGACCGACGCGACGGTGATGTCCTGCTTGCCGTTCTGGGCGAACTCCGGCCAGTAGGCAGCCACGGGGGCGTAGAGGTCGATCTCGCCGCGGTCCGCCAGCAGGTGCACGCAGGTACTGGTCAGGCCCTTGGTTCCGGAGAAGATGCTCGCCAGGGTGTCCTCTCGCCAGTGGCGCCGGCGGCGGGCGTCGGCGTATCCGCCCCAGAGGTTGACCACGAGGTCGCCGTCGACCCACACGGCCACGGCGGCGCCGACGTCGTCATGGTCGGAGAAGTTCGTCAGGAAGGCGTCGCGGACCGCCTGGAATCCCGGGGCGCACGCGCCATCGACGGGGGTGTTGTCGCTCAACGCGCCTCCTGGCCGAAATCCCGCCGGCTGGCATCCGGGAACCGAACCGAATGTACGGCGGTTCACGCTAGCGGCAGAAGCTGGGAATTGGATTGGAGCCGAACCGACACCGTGTCGTGACGAGGGAGTTCAGGCCGAAGCCCCCGCCAGCGCAACGTCGGCGGTCGTCCTTCAGACTCAACGCGACGGAAAAGTCCGGTCCCGGGAGGACGATGAGCACCGACACCACAGTCCGCACCGCAGTGGTCTTCGTGCATGGTCTGCTCGAACGCCGGCCGATGGACACCTTCGACACGTTCGCCAAGACGGTGCTTTCCCCGCAGGGCGGGGAGTGGGAATACTACCCGCAGCCACTCGAGGTCACCGACTCCTACGAGGCACGCCGCTACGTCGCGCCGTCGGCGGGAACCGAGTTGTTCGAGTACGACTGGTCGTTCCTGATGACCAGCACCCGGTATGCGGGGTTCATGCCTGCTCTGGCGCGGGTGTTCCTTCGCCGTCCTCGCCACGTACCCGATCAGTTGTTCGGCATCTGGCGGCTGGCCTGGCTGGCGCTGTTGATCCCGGTCGCATTGCTGGTGGGTGTGATCACCGTCGGTGGCTTCCTGCTCCACACCGGGGTGGCCGGCTGGATCGTCGGGGTGGTCAGCAGCGTTGTGGTGCTGACGATCGGGTTCGGGGTGTTGCGCACCGCGCCGAGAGCGCTGAACCGCAGCTTCCTGACGACCGGATTCGTCAACGTCGCCCGCTACTTCGACCCTGCGCCGGAGTCGTACGGGGCCCGGCGGGCGATTCGCGGCGGCCTGGTCGACCTGCTGTCGACCCTGCACCAGGGCCGCTACGCACGGATCGTGGTGGTGGGCCACGGCATCGGCGGCTACATCGCCTACGACGCACTGGCGGAGCTGTGGGCGGAGACGTACGAACTGCGCGCCGAGACGTCGGCCGGCTCTGAACCGGTTGAGATCGGTGACTTCCAGGCCGTCCAGTTCGCCCGGTGGCAGGACCTGCGGAGCCAGGGAAACCCTTGGCGAACAACCGATTTCGTCACAGTGGGGACACCCATGGCGCTGGCGGACCTGTTCGTGGCCCGGCCGCCGATCCTCGCCGGATTCAGCCGGACCGACAGCCGTCACGAGTTGTTCGACAGGTTGATCCGCCGAGGCGTCGTGGTGAGTTGCCCGCCACGACCCGACGAGTCCGACGGTGGCGTCTCGCAGTCCCCGTTCGCCGCGACCCGCTGGACCAACATCTGGTTTCCGGTGCGGCGCGGCAGCATTCGCGGTGACTGGTTCGGCGGTGTGCTGCGGCCACTGTTCGGAGTGGGCATCCGCGAGATCGCGGTCACCGGTAATCGGCCCGAACGGCTGGGCCTCGGGGCGGCGCAGACCAAGTACTTCACGCGTCCCGACCACGACGCCGAGGGTGACGTGGCGTTCCACCTCCGCCGGATTCTGGAGCTGCAGGACGACGCCGGCCTGCAAGCCTCGATGACCGCCCCGCCGCCGGATCCGTCGACTCTGCGCCGGACGGTCTACCGGTCCTGGCAGCGGAGCATGTGATCGGAATCCCAACACCGAAAACGGCCCTGATCTGGGCCGTTCTCCAGAGCGGGCGACGGGAATCGAACCCGCGTAGCTAGTTTGGAAGACTAGGGCTCTACCATTGAGCTACGCCCGCGTGCAGTGCGCGAGCCCAAATGTACCGGCGCCGACCAGATCAAATCCAATCGGACCTCCTCGACACCTCGCCGTCGAGGTCGATTGCTGTTGAGCAGCCATTGGGCCGTAGGATCGCGGACGCGAGAAAAGCACAGCACCGGGGTGTAGCGCAGCTTGGTAGCGCATCCGCTTTGGGAGCGGAAGGCCGCAGGTTCAAATCCTGTCACCCCGACACGCCCTGACAACCAGATCGTCCGACGACCGACCGAGGAGTACCGCAGTGAAGAGCACCGTCGAGAAGTTGAGCCCCACCCGGGTTCGCATCAACGTGGAGGTGCCGTTCGCGGAACTGCAGCCCGACTTCGACCGTGCCTACAAGCAGCTGGCCAAGCAGGTGCGGCTGCCCGGGTTCCGGCCGGGCAAGGCACCGGCGAAGCTCCTCGAGGCGCGGCTCGGCCGTGGCGCGGTGCTCGAGCAGGTCGTCAACGATGCGCTGCCCGGCCGCTACACCGAGGCCGTCACCGCCACCGAGGTGCGCCCGCTGGGCCAGCCGGACATCGAGATCACCAAGATCGAGGACGGCGAGCAGCTGGTGTTCACCGCCGAGGTCGACGTGCGCCCCGACATCGACCTGCCCGACCTCAGTGAGCTGAAGATCTCGGTCGACCCCATCGAGGTCAACGACTCCGACGTGGACACCGAGCTGGAGTCGCTGCGCGCCCGCTTCGGCACCCTCAAGGGAGTGGAGCGCCCCGCCCAGGAGGGGGACTTCGTTTCCATCGACCTGTCGGCCACCGTCGACGGCGAGAACCTTCCGGAAGCCACGACCGAGGGCCTGTCCCACGAGGTCGGCTCCGGTCAGCTGATCGAAGGCCTCGACGACGCGATCGTCGGCCTGTCCGAGGGCGAGTCGAAGACATTCACCACCAAGCTCGTCGCCGGTGAGCACGCCGGCCAGGAAGCTGAGGTGACGGTCACCGTCAAGTCGATCAAGGAGCGCGAGCTGCCTGAGGCGGATGACGAATTCGCCCAACTGGCAAGCGAATTCGACACCATCGACGAGCTGAAGGCCAACCTCACCGAGCAGGTCGAGCGGGTCAAGCGTATCCACCAGGCAGAGAGCATCCGCGACAACGCGCTGGAGTTGCTGCTGGAGAAGATCGAGGTGCCGCTGCCCGAGGCCATCGTGCAGGCGCAGGTCGACGAGACGGTTCACAACGCGATCCACGGCCTGGACCACGACGAGGCAAAGTTCGCCGAGGCGCTCGAGGCGCAGGGCAGCTCCCGTGAGCAGTTCGACGCCGAGACCCGGGACGCCGCGGAGAAGGCCGTCAAGACCCAGCTGTTGATGGACGCCATCGCCGACGAACTCGACATCCAGGTCGGTCAGAACGACCTGACGGAGCGGCTGGTGCTGATGTCGCGTCAGTACGGCATCGAGCCGGCGCAGCTGTTGCAGGTCCTGCAGCAGAACAACCAGCTGCCGGCGATGTTCGCCGACGTGCGCCGCGGCCTGACCGTGGCCGCGGTGGTCGAGGCGGCCACCGTCACCGACACCGACGGCAATGTCATCGACACCACCGAGTTCTTCGGACCCCCGCCCAGCGCGGAGGATGCCGAGGTCGCTGAGGTCACCGAAGCCGAGGACGAGGTGGAGACTGCTGCCGAGGACACGGCCGGGGACGCTGCCGAGGACACGGCTGACGCAGCCGAATAACGCCGACAGCGAACGCGCGCTGTCCCGGGAGTGCGGTTGGGCGCTGGTTGGTTAGGGTCGGGTAGAACGAAATCTGTAGAAAGCAGGTAGCAAGTCGTGACTCATATGCGTTCGGGCATGCCAGGGCTGAACCTCACTGACTCGGTGTATGAGCGGTTGCTCGCCGAGCGCATCATCTTCCTGGGCTCACAGGTGGATGACGACATCGCCAACCGGCTCTGCGCGCAGATTCTGCTGCTGGCGGCCGAGGACCCCACCAAGGACATCTCGCTGTACATCAACTCACCCGGCGGCTCGATCAGCGCCGGCATGGCCATCTACGACACGATGGTGCTCGCGCCATGCGACGTGGCCACCTACGCGATGGGCATGGCCGCCTCGATGGGCGAGTTCCTGCTCGCCGCGGGCGCCAAGGGCAAGCGCTACGCGCTGCCGCACGCCCGGATCCTGATGCACCAGCCACTGGGCGGTATCACCGGTGGCGCCGCCGACATCGCCATCCAGGCCGAGCAGTTCGCGCTCATCAAGAAGGAGATGTTCCGGCTCAACGCCGAGTTCACCGGCCAACCGATCGAGCGCATCGAGGCCGACTCCGATCGCGACCGGTGGTTCACCGCCCAGGAGGCGTTGGAGTACGGCTTCGTCGACCACATCATCACCCGCGCCCATGTGAACGGACTGTCCAATGCCTGATTACACGGATCCCCGGTTGGCGCCCCAGGCGCGCTACATCCTGCCGTCGTTCGTCGAGCACTCGAGCTGGGGCGTCAAGGAGTCCAACCCCTACAACAAGCTGTTCGAGGAGCGCATCATCTTCCTCGGCGTCCAGGTGGACGACGCCTCGGCGAACGACATCATGGCCCAGCTGCTGGTGCTCGAGTCGCTGGATCCCGACCGCGACATCACCATGTACATCAACTCCCCGGGCGGCTCGTTCACCTCGTTGATGGCGATCTACGACACCATGCAGTACGTGCGCGCCGACATCCAGACCGTCTGCCTGGGCCAGGCGGCCTCGGCCGCGGCTGTCCTGCTCGCCGCGGGCACGCCCGGTAAGCGGCTCGCGCTGCCCAACGCCCGCATCCTCATCCACCAGCCGTCGCTCGGCGGAGTGATCCAGGGTCAGTTCTCCGACCTGGAGATCCAGGCCGCCGAGATCGAGCGGATGCGCACCCTGATGGAGGAGACGCTGGCGCGTCACACCGGCAAGGATGCTGCGGTCATCCGCAAGGACACCGACCGCGACAAGATCCTCACCGCCGCAGCGGCCAAGGAGTACGGCATCATCGACACCGTGCTCGAGTATCGGAAGTTGTCGGCTCAGAACGCGTGAGCCTTTCGGTTGGGTAACGGCGGCGACACGCCAAAGGCACAGCGGCGCGTTCCGGGGCGACGAGAGCGGTGGCAGGAGATATGTTCACCACACGCACGAATACCACTGACGCTATTCGCTCTTATCAGTCGCACCGTGGCCGAGCAAGCGGGTAGCGTCGGAACATAGACCACGCAGATTTGATGGCAAACAACGAAGAACGACGGCGAAGGAAGTAGGGCCTCACCACCATGGCGCGCATTGGAGACGGCGGTGACCTGCTGAAGTGCTCGTTCTGCGGTAAGAGTCAGAAGCAGGTCAAGAAGCTGATCGCGGGCCCCGGCGTGTACATCTGCGACGAGTGCATCGACCTGTGCAACGAGATCATCGAAGAGGAACTGGCCGACGCCGACGACGTCAAGCTCGACGAACTGCCCAAGCCGGCCGAGATCCGGGATTTCCTGGAGAGCTACGTCATCGGGCAGGACACCGCCAAGCGCACACTCGCCGTCGCCGTCTACAACCACTACAAGCGCATCCAGGCCGGGGAGAAGCACCGCGACTCCCGCTCCGAGCCCGTCGAGCTGGCCAAGTCCAACATCTTGATGCTGGGCCCGACCGGATGCGGCAAGACCTACCTGGCGCAGACGCTGGCCAAGATGCTCAACGTGCCGTTCGCCATCGCCGATGCCACCGCGCTCACCGAGGCGGGCTACGTCGGTGAGGATGTCGAGAACATCCTGCTGAAGCTGATCCAGGCCGCCGACTACGACGTCAAGCGCGCCGAGACGGGCATCATCTACATCGACGAGGTCGACAAGATCGCCCGCAAGAGCGAGAACCCGTCGATCACCCGCGACGTCTCCGGCGAAGGCGTGCAGCAGGCGCTGCTGAAGATCCTCGAGGGCACCCAGGCCTCGGTGCCGCCGCAGGGCGGGCGCAAGCACCCGCACCAGGAGTTCATCCAGATCGACACCACCAACGTGCTGTTCATCGTGGCCGGTGCGTTCGCGGGCCTGGAGAAGATCGTCTCCGACCGCGTCGGCAAGCGTGGCCTGGGCTTCGGTGCCGAGGTGAAGTCCAAGGCCGAGATCGACACCCAGGACCACTTCTCCGAGGTCATGCCCGAGGACCTGATCAAGTTCGGTCTGATCCCGGAGTTCATCGGACGTCTGCCGGTGGTGGCCTCGGTGACCAACCTGGACAAGGAATCCCTGGTCAAGATCCTCTCGGAGCCGAAGAACGCGCTGGTCAAGCAGTACACCAGGCTCTTCGAGATGGACGGGGTAGAGCTGGAGTTCACCGTCGACGCCCTGGACGCCATCGCCGATCAGGCCATCCACCGCGGCACTGGTGCCCGCGGTCTGCGCGCGATCATGGAAGAAGTCCTGCTGCCGGTGATGTACGACATCCCCAGCCGCGACGACGTCGCCAAGGTCGTGGTGACCAAGGAGACCGTGCAGGACAACGTTTTGCCGACGATCGTGCCGCGCAAGCCCGCGCGTCCCGAGCGCCGCGACAAGAGCGCCTAGTCAGACCGGGGCGAACGCCCGGTCGTCGACCGGGAACTGCGTCGGCACCTTCGCGATCAGCGCCAGCGACTCGACGAAGAAGTAGATCGACTTGAAGAACTCCAGCAGGCTGCCCTGCTCGAGTAGCAGCTTGCGGTACATGACCGTTCGCAACGCGTCGTAGCCGGAGAACAACGCATTCCAGTCGGGGTAGTCGGCCATCAGCACGTAGGTGGCGTCGATCGGCTCGCCCGGCCTCGAGGATCCGGCACTCGGTGACGAAGTAGCCCGACCACGAGACATACAGGTAGCCGTCGCCGCCGCCGAGTTCGGCGGGCAGGTTGCGCACACCGAGGGCCCATGACGAGTCGTATACCGCACGGACCAGGTTGTAGAAGTCCCAGTACTCCTGCAGTTTGTCGGCGAGCGCCCGCGCGTCGGGGCCGGCGTTGAGCGTGTCGCGGACCTCGTCGGCCCAGGCCTGGGTGAAGAACATCGCAACCATGGTCAGCCTCCCGCCAGTACCGGCTCGATCTGGACGAGCAGATCTTCGAGTTCGTCGGATAGCGAGATGCCGACGTCGTTGCACTTGCGGCGCAGCTGCTGGATCAGCAGGACGCGAACCTCGTCCTCGGTCCAGCCCAGCGGCTCGTAGTACAGCCTGCGGCTGGACACCCCGCTGATCATCAGGATCGTACGCAGCGTGTCGTGGATCTCGGCCAGCATGGTCGGGTCACGCCGGACCGCGTCCTGGAGAAAGCGCATTCCACCCTGAACGTGCCGGGACTCGTCGCGGCAGGTCGCGGTGAACCCGGCGTAGTAGGCCGGCAGGAAGCCGCGCCAGCGCGCGTACGACAGTGTCACCTTCATGACCGAGAGCGCCAGCACACCCTCGATCCACAGGAAGTACGTCGTGCCGTACCGCACCCGGGCCCGCTGGTCGTAGGGATTCCTGCGCAGCTCGTCGGCCTGATAGGCGAGCAGACCGAACGGACCGACGAACGTCTCCTGCACCCAGTGGAAGGACTTGTCGAGCACGTCCATGATGTCGGTGCCTTCGATGCCGACCACTTCGCGGTAGAACCGGTCGAAGAACACGGTGTGGCGCGCCTCGTCCTCGATCTGGGCGGCGATGTGGAGCTTCTCCTCCTCGGACGCGCCGATCATGAAGACCGGCAACTCGATTTCGACCTGCCGCTCGCCGTGGTGGAACCCCGAAGCGATGCCGACGAACGACTCGCGTTCGTCGTCGGTCATCTTCTCCACCCAGTCGATGCGGTCCTGGGTGAAGTCGAGTTCGTAGACGTCCCAACGTTGTTTGAGGTATTTGCGGTAGAGCGTGACGAAGTCGGGCAGTTTTCGCAGGCCGTGGTGGACATACTCGATGACGTCATCGATGTCGGCGTCCCGAATACCCCTCAAATCGTGACGCTCGATCGCGGCGGTCTCTTGTTCGGAAAGGACCCGCGGCCCTTCGTGAAGGACCGCCGTCGGTGTCTTGAGTTCGGTCATCGCCATTCCTCCCGGCCTGCTCGAGTTGAGCGTAAATACGGGCCGTCGGGGTGGGCACGAGTAGACGGCTACTCTAAATCGGCCCGGCGGTCTCCGCGGATGATCCGGTCGGCGCGGCTGTAGACGTTCATCGAGTCGCCGCGCAGGAAGGCGACCAGGGTCAGGCCGGACTGGCCGGCCAGGTCAACCGCCAGTGAGGACGGCGCCGACACGGCGGCCAGCACCGGGATGCCCGCCATCACCGCCTTCTGGGTGAGTTCGAACGACGCGCGCCCGCTGACCAGTAGGACGGTGCCGCCCATGGGCACGTGCCCGGCCTCGAGCGCCCATCCGATCACCTTGTCCACGGCGTTGTGCCGGCCGATGTCCTCGCGCACCGCCAGCAGGGCGCCGTCGGTGGCTGAACAGGGCCGCGGCATGCAAGCCGCCGGTGCTGGCGAAAACCTTTTGCGCAGAGCGCAATTGAGCGGGCATCGCGGTCAGCGTCTCGGCCGCCACCGAAGTCGGGTCGTCGCCGGGTGAGTACCTGCTCGACAGCCGGACCGCCTCCAGCGAGGCCTTGCCGCACACCCCGCACGACGAGGTGGTGTAGAAGTTGCGGGTGACGTCGGTGTCTGGCGATGGCACGTCAGGGCGCAGTGTCACGTCGAGGACGTTGTAGGTATTGATGCCGTCTTTGGTTTCAGCGCCCCGGCAGTACTGCACCGTCAGGACGTCGTCGCGGCGGGTGATCACTCCCTCGGTGAGCAGGAACCCTTGTGCCAGTTCCACATCCGAGCCCGGCGTACGCATGGTCACCGTCACCGGCGAGCCGTTGACCCGGATCTCCAGCGGCTCTTCGACGACCAGCGTCTCGGGACGCTCGGTGACGATGCCGTCGGCCAGGTGGCTCGCGCGCCGCCTCGAGGTCACCCGTCCCACGAGCGCTCCTGCCCGCCAGGCTCGAGCCGGATGACGATCGCCTTCGATACCGGTGTATTCGACTTGGCCGCAACGTGATCCAGTGCCACCAGGGAGTTGGTCTCAGGGTAGTAGGCGGCGGCGTTGCCGACCGGGGTGGAGTACGGTACGACGAGGAAGTCTTTGGCGCGCCGCTCCTGCAATTCGCCGGTGGCGTCAGCGAACTCCGAGACAAGGTCCACCCGGTCGCCCGCGGTCAGCCCGAGCGTCTCGATGTCGGCCGGGTTGACGAAGACGACCCGCCGCCCACCTTTGACGCCGCGGTAGCGGTCGTCGAGACCGTAGATCGTGGTGTTGTACTGATCGTGGCTGCGCAACGTCTGCAGCACCAGGCGCCCCGGCGGCACCGCAACCCACTGCATCGGGTTGACCGCGAAATTGGCCTTGCCCGTGGTCGTCGGGAACTCGCGGGCATCGCGCGGTGGGTGGGGCAGTTGAAAGCCGTCCGGCCGGCGCACTTTCGTGTTGTAGTCCGCGCAGCCCGGAACCACGGCGGCGATCGCGTCGCGGACGGCGTCGTAGTCGCCGGCGAAGCGCTCCCAGGGAACCGGGTGTTCGGGGCCGAGCACCGCGCGGGCCAACTGGCAGATGATCGACACCTCGCTGCGTACCTGATCGCTGGGCGGCGTCAGACTGCCCCGCGACAGGTGCACCATTGACATCGAATCCTCCACGGAGACAACCTGTTTTGCGCCGTTGTAGATGTCGCGGTCGGTGCGGCCGAGGGTGGGCAGGATCACCGCGGTGCGGCCGTGCACCAGATGGCTGCGGTTCAACTTGGTCGAGACCTGCACGGTCAGCGCGCAGGAACTCAGCGCGGCCTCGGTGACCGCGGTGTCGGGTGTGGCCGAGGCGAAGTTGCCGCCCATGCCGATGAACACCGAGGCGCGCCCGTCGCGCATCGCCCTGATCGCGTCGACGGTGTCGTACCCGTGGTTGCGTGGGCTGACGATGCCGAACTGGTGGTCCAGGGCGTCGAGGAAGGCCTCTGGCACCCTTTCCCAGATGCCCATCGTCCGGTCGCCCTGCACGTTGGAGTGCCCGCGAACCGGGCACACCCCGGCGCCGGGCTTGCCGATCATGCCCCGCAGCAGCAGCAGGTTGGTGATCTCGGCGATCGTGGCCACCGCGTGGGTGTGCTGCGTGATGCCCATCGCCCAGCACACGATCGTCCGCTGGGAGCCGGCCAGCATCCCGGCCACCCGCTCCAGTTGGGGCCGCTGGATGCCGGTGGCCTCGACGACGGTGTCGATATCCACCGAGCGGGTTTCGGCGAGGTAGTCGTCGATCCCGTGGCAGTGCTCGGCGATGAAGTCGCGATCGATCACGGTGCCGGGTCGGCGGTCGTCGGCTTCGACCAGCAGTCGGCCCAGACCCTTGAACAAGGCCAGGTCGCCGCCGAGGCGGATCTGGACGAACTCGTCGGCGATCGGCACGCCGTGACCGATCACCCCGCGGACCTTCTGCGGGTCCTTGAACCGGATCAGGCCGGCCTCGGGGAGCGGGTTGACCGCGATGATCTTGGCGCCGTTGGCTTTTGCCTTCTCGAGCACCGAGAGCATCCGGGGATGGTTGGTGCCGGGGTTCTGCCCGGCGATGACGATGACGTCGGCGTGCTCGACGTCGTCGACAGTCACCGAACCCTTGCCGATGCCGATCGACTCGGTCAGCGCCGTGCCGGAGGACTCGTGGCACATGTTGGAACAGTCCGGAAGGTTGTTGGTGCCGAAGCTGCGCACCAGCAGCTGATAGAGGAACGCCGCCTCGTTGCTGGTGCGGCCGGACGTGTAGAACACCGCCTCGTCGGGGGAGGCCAGTTCGTTGAGGTGCTCGGCGATCAGTCGGTAGGCGTCTTCCCAACTGATCGGCCGGTAGCAGTCCTCGCCGGGCCGCAACACCATCGGATGGGCGAGCCGGCCCTGCTGGGACAGCCAATATTCGGGCTTGGCCGCCAACTCCGCCACCGAATGGCGGGCGAAGAACTCCGGTGTGACCACGCGGCGGGTGGCCTCCTCGGCGACCGCCTTGGCGCCGTTCTCGCAGAACTCGGCGAACTTGCGGCCGCCGTGCTCCTCGGGCCACGCACAGCCGGGGCAGTCGAAGCCGTCGCGCTGATTGAGCCGCAACCACGCCCTGGCAGTGCGTACCGGCCCCATCGCCGCCAAGCTGCGCTGCAGCGACACCATCACCGCACGCACCCCGGCGGCCTCGTTCTTCGGCTGCCCGACGGTTACCGCGCGTTCGTCGTAGTCGGCCGGGACATCGCTCATGTTTTCAAATCTAGGCCGACGGGTCGACGATCTGCACGACCCCCGCGGTGGTGCCCGCGATGAACAGCCGGCCGGTCTTCGCGTCGACGCCCAGGGTGTAGGCGTTCTGGACGGTCGGCACGCGGGCGACCTCTCGCGGCGTCGGCTCCGCCATGTCGTAGCCGATCACCTCGTTGGTGCCCGACGAGGCCACCCACAGCCGGTCGCGGACGGGGTCGTAGGCGATGCCGTAAGGACCCCCGGCCTGCGCGACGCTGGCCACCTGGTGCGGGCTGGGCAGCGGCTCGAACACCCGGATCGCGTTGCCGCGCGTGTCGGCGGCGATCATCCGGCCGTGCCGGTCGGCCACCAGGTGGGTGGGGCCCTCCCCGGCCGGCGTCGAGCCGATGTTCCTCAGTGTGGCGGCGTCGTAGACGGTCAGGTCGTTCCTGCGGACGTCGAGCATCCCCACGGACAGCCCTACCGAGGCCATGCCGGCGGGCTGGATGCTGTCGGTGAACACCTTGAGAACCTGGTCGCCGCGCAGCACCGTGACCGTGCCGCCGTGTTCGTTGGCCACGAAGACGTCACCGTTGGAGGCCTGCGCGGCGTCGTGTGGGACGGTGCCCGTGAGCACCTGCGGCTCGGCCTCGCCGCCCGGCAGATCGACGCGCACCAGCGCGTTGGCACTCTCCACCGGCACCAGAACCGGGCCGCCCGGGGCCGCCAGTTGCAGATGACGCACGAAACCGGGTAGCGGCGTGCGCCCGGTGATCGCACCGGTGTCGGCGTCGATGAGCACCAGTTCGTTGGGGTTGCGTTTGGCGACGGCCACGGTGCGGGTGACGGCGTCGACGACGACGCCCTCTGGGGCGGTGCCGACGACCACGATGCGTCCGGGGATCGCTCCGGGCGGTGGAGCGTTCTGCGGTTCGGCCGGTGGGGGCAGATTGTCAGCGGGCGGCCGCACGCCCTCGGTTGGTGCGCCTGGCGGGATCAGCCCGGTGGTCGTGGCCGGAGTGAGCGGCGCCGACGTCGGCTGCGGCGGCTCGGCCGTACAACCCGCGACCAGTACGACGACCGCGGCGGTGAGTCCGACGCTTCGATACTTCATCACTCCGATCGTGCCGCATTCTGCCGGTGACGCGGGCGTAACAAGTTCGGAACCGAAGCTTGCGAAGGTGGGCCGGTCGCATGCCCGCGAAGCAGACGCGGGCGTCTTGGGTGCAGAGGAAAGATAGTTGAGCGGAAATACGGTCCGGCTTCAGGCGATCAACAGTGTCGAGGCGTATGTGCCTCCCCCCATCAGCTTCGATCCAGGCGAGGCACCGGGCGAGATCTTCGGCGCCAACGTCTTCACGCTGGCCGAGATGCGGCTGCGGCTGCCGAAGTCTATCTACAAGTCCGTCGTCGCGACCATCGAGAAGGGCGCCAAGCTGGATCCGGCGATTGCCGACTCGGTGGCCTCGGTGATGAAGGACTGGGCCCTGTCGAAGGGCGCGACCCACTACGCACACGTCTTCTACCCGATGACCGGACTGACGGCCGAGAAGCACGACAGCTTCCTCGACCCGGTCGGCGACGGGACCACGCTCGCCGAGTTCGCGGGCAAGACCCTGATCCAGGGCGAGCCGGACGCGTCGAGCTTCCCCATCGGGAGGGCTCCGCAGCACCTTCGAGGCTCGTGGCTACACCGGCTGGGACGTCACCAGCCCGGCCTACATCCTGGAGAACCCGAACGGCAACACGCTGTGCATCCCGACGGTGTTCGTCTCGATGACCGGTGAGGCGCTGGACTACAAGACCCCGCTGCTGCGCAGCCAGCAGGCCATGGGCGCCCAGGCCGAGCGCATCCTGAAGCTGTTCGGGCACAAGGACCTCGACCACGTCGTGTCGTTCTGCGGACCCGAGCAGGAGTACTTCCTGATCGACCGGCACTTCTTCCTGGCCCGGCCGGACCTGATCAACGCCGGCCGCACCCTGTTCGGCGCGAAGCCGCCCAAGGGTCAGGAGTTCGACGACCACTACTTCGGCGCCATCCCCGAACGGGTGCTCGGCGTTCATGATGGACACCGAGCGCGAGCTGTTCAAGCTCGGCATCCCGGCCAAGACCCGCCACAACGAGGTCGCCCCCGGCCAGTTCGAGATCGCCCCGATGTTCGAGCGGGCCAACATCGCCGCCGACCACCAGCAGCTGCTGATGACCATGTTCAAGACCGATCGCCAAGAAGCACGGCATGGAATGCCTGTTCCACGAGAAGCCGTTCGCCGGCGTCAACGGGTCGGGCAAGCACGTCAACTTCTCGATGGGCAACGCGCAGTTCGGGGCAACCTGCTGGTGCCCGGTGACACGCCGCACGAGAACGCCCAGTTCCTGGTGTTCTGCGCAGCGGTCATCCGCGCCGTGCACAAGTTCGCCGGCCTGCTGCGGGTGTCGGTGGCCTCGGCCACCAACGACCATCGCCTGGGGGCCAACGAGGCACCGCCGGCCATCATCTCGATCTTCCTCGGCGACCAGCTCGCCGACGTGTTCGAGCAGATCGCCAAGGGCGCTGCCACGTCGTCGAAGGGCAAGGGCTCCATGATCATCGGTGTCGACACCCTTCCGGTGCTGCCGACCGATCCGGGCGACCGCAACCGCACCAGCCCGTTCGCGTTCACCGGCAACCGCTTCGAGTTCCGCGCGCCGGGCTCGGGGCAGACCATCGCCGTGCCGATGATCATCCATCAACACGATCATGGCCGATTCGCTCGACTACATGGCCACGGAGCTGGAGGAGGCAGTCGGCGCCGGCGAGGACTTCGACGTCGCCGTGCAGAAGCTGCTCACCGAGATCATCACCGAGCACGGCGCGGTGGTGTTCAACGGCGACGGCTACTCGGAGAACTGGCAGATCGAGGCGGCCGAGCGTGGTCTGCCGAACCTCAAGACCACGCTGGACGCCATCCCGGAGCTGGTCAAGCCGGAGGCGGTCGAGGTGTTCGAGAAGTACGGCGTGTTCAACGAGCGCGAACTGCACAGCCGCGTCGAGGTCCGCTACGAAACCGTATGTGCTGACCGTGAACGTCGAGGCGAAGCTGACGCTGGAGATCGGTTCGACCGTGATCCTTCCCGCGGCGATCCGCTACCAGACCGAGCTGGCTCAGAATGTCGCGACGCTCAAGGCGGCGGGGCTCGAGCCCGACCTGACGCTGCTGCAGGCCGTGACGGGTCCGATTTCGGAGCTGACCGGCGCACTGAGTGCGCTCAAGACGGCGATGGCCGTCCACGGTGGCGACTCCGCTGCCGAGGAGGCCGCGCATGCGCAGAGTCTGCTGCGGATTGATGGACGATGTGCGGGCCGCTGCCGACACGCTGGAAGGTGTTGTGGCCGATGACCTTTGGCCGCTGCCGACCTACCAGGAGATGCTCTACATCCTCTGAGTTACCAGTTCACGAGGCACTCACTGCGACGTGGTCCGCAGTGAGTGCCTCGTTGTCTCAGCCGCCGGATAGGCTCGCCTTCGTCGCCCGTGTCAGTTCGTCGGCGAGGACCTCGGGCGCGCCGGCGAGCAAGCCGTCCAACGCGAGTCGGGCGACGAGGTCGGGATCGATCTTCTGATCTGCCGGGGCGAAAGCGGCCATGTCGGTGTCCATGTAGCCGACGTGCACGGCGGTGACGGTGATGCCGCGGGGCGCTAGGTCCGCCCGGACCGCATCGGTCATCGCCCAGCCGGCCGCCTTGGCAGCCGAATAGGCGCCCGAACCCGGGGTATGCAGCCAGGACAACACCGAGAGCATGTTGAGGATTGCTCCGCCACCGTTGGCTTCGATGATCGGGACGAAGGTACGGATGACACTCAAGGTGCCGAAGTAGTGCGTCTCCATCTCCAGCCGGATGTCCTCGAACGGCCCGGTCAACAGCCCTGCCCGCGTGGACGTTCCCGCGTTGTTGATCAGTACGTTCACGTCGGTGGCCAACTCGGCAGCGCGCTGCACCGAGGCTGGATCGGTGATGTCCAGTTCGATGGGTTCGACGCCGGACAGGTCGATGGTTTCGGGTCTGCGTGCGGCGGCGTACACCTTTGCCCCGCGCTCGACGAGTTGGGCTGCGAACCGCTTACCCAGGCCCCGGTTGGCGCCGGTCACCAAAGCCGTGATCTGGTCGCTTTTCATCGTGTGCTTCCTCTCGAGAGTGAGCTACCCCGACTCCCTATGAATCATTTCGCAGTGATCGCTGGGACGCCAGATGCTCCGCGACCCCGCCGGATGATCTGCGCTGGCCGCGAGATCGCCGTGATGGAGACCTTTCGGCATTCAGCGTGCTGTCTCGGCAAGGTCGGTCGAGTAGTCACCGACAACTGTTGTTCTGGGGAGCTGACAAGCGCCGCTCGGGGCTCGCCGTCAGGGCCGGGTGAGGGCGAAAACCCGAAGCTCGCGGGCTGTCCGGGTGCGATAGGACTTGTACATCGGGTAGGCGAGGAAGCGCTGCAGCGCTCGGTCTCGCTCGGTACCGGTCAACAGCGTGGCGCTGACGGGTATCTCGATGCCGTTGATCGCCACCGCGGCCTCGGAGGCTGCCAGCAGATTCGAGGACCAATCGGGATGGTGCTGCTGGCCGAAGTTGCTCCCGAGCACCAGAAGCCGGTCACCGTCGCTCAGGTAGCTCAGCGCCGAGGTGCGCTGCCGGCCTGATTTCCTGCCAGTGGTGGTCAACAGCAACTCGGGCAGCGAGGTGGGTCCGAACAAGGTGTACTTGCCCTTGGTCGCCCGAAGGACGCGCCGGTCGAGCGGCACGAGCAGCCGAACGAACCGAGAGCCGACCGGCGAGGAGGCTACGGCGTAGAAGGGTCTGAAGACCGGGGAGAGGTCTTCTTTGCCCCAGTGGGCGTCGGGGAAGCCTTGCGACATGGATGCCATAGTGCCGGACCGGCCGCCGAAAGTGGAGTTGTTGTCGCGGCTCCCGCGAAAATCCGACAACCAAGTCCACACTCGGCCGACATCTCGGCCGCTGCACGGTGCGCCGACGTGGCTTTCCGCGCCGGCGGATGTGCTCACTACATTGAGCTGCAACATCTTTCGTGGTGATGCTGAGCGGGGGGCGCGGTTCAGGACGACACTTCGCAAGTTCGGGCGGGGGCATCGTCGAAGTCAGTGACAGCGACGGTATCGACGGCGTCCAGGCATGACGCCTTACAACCTGCCCGGGTAGCGTTGGCTCGACTACGATTTCGGCCGGTGGCGACGAGGGACTCGCCCTATGTCGACGAGGAGACCGATCAGTGCCCCAGCAGTCCGCCGATCTCGTTGCGGGCGTGACCGTATTGGGCAATCTCGCCGTCGATGTCATCAACGCCGGTGAGCCCAGCCCCGGTGGCTGCGCTTCGTTCTCCGGTGTGGCGCTGGAAGCGTCCGGCGGACACGGCCACATCGTGGCCCTGGCCGCCGACAAGGACCGGCCGCTGTTCACGCCATTGCTCGACCGCTTCCGGGGCATCCTGCGCATCCTGCCCGCCGATCGGACGAGCTCCTTCCGGCTGGACTACGTCGACGTCGATCACCGCCGGATGTCGGTGGAGGCCGTCGGGCCGGTGTGGGGTGAGACCGAGATCGAGGCGGCCGACCCCGACACCACGTGGGTGCACCTGGCGCCGCTGCTGCGCACCGATTTCCCGCCGGGCACCCTGGCGCTGCTCGCCGAACGGGGACACCGGGTGGCCTACGACGGGCAGGGCCTGGTCCGCGCCGATCGGCTCGGTCCGCTGGTCGTCGACCGGCACTACCCGCCGGAGTTGCTGCAGAACGTCGACGTCCTCAAGCTCGCGGAGGACGAAGCCCTGATCGTCGCCGACGGCCCGTTCGACGAGTCGGCAGCCGAGCGCCTGGCTGTCCCCGAAATCCTGGTCACCTACGGGTCGGAGGGATGCGACATCTACACCGCGAACGGGTGCGTCCGGGTGCCGGCCGCCTGGCGTGTCGACGACGTGCAGAGCACGGGTGCCGGCGACATGTTCACCTCCTGTTATGTGGCCAACCGCGCGGCCGGAGCCGACCCCGCCGCGGCCGCCAGAGTGGCCAGCCGGCTCGTCGCCACCGAACTGGAGAAACGCCGCGCCGCACACCGCTCGCCCGGAAGACCCCGGTCTTAGAGAATGGGGTTCTCCAAAGGTGACGAAAGACACACTTTTGTCTCACTCGTTATCGGATCATGTCTGTGAGCTGTGCCTTTGTTGAGCCGTCCGCGGCGTGTCAACGTCCAACAGCGGTATAGCTTGCCTAAGAAAGTGCAATAATCGGTACTGCGAGTGACAGCAATTGACCGTGGTCGACCGACACCGTCGGCGCGCCCCAGGGCTGCGACACGGAATCGGCTGCAGACGAACCGACGAAAGGCGGGCACGTGGGTCCGAACGGCAACGGAGCTGCGGGGAACCGACAAAAAATCGAAAAGGTCGTCATCCGATTCGCCGGTGACTCCGGCGACGGCATGCAGCTGACCGGTGACCGGTTCACCACCGAGGCCGCCCTGTTCGGCAATGACCTTGCGACACAGCCGAATTACCCCGCCGAGATCCGCGCGCCACAGGGCACGCTGCCCGGCGTCTCGTCGTTCCAGATTCAGATCGCCGACTACGACATCCTCACCGCGGGCGACCGTCCCGACGTCCTCGTCGCGATGAACCCCGCGGCGCTGAAGGCCAACATCGACGACCTGCCCCGCGGCGGTCTGGTGATCGCCAACTCCGATGAGTTCACCAAGCGCAACCTGGCCAAAGTGGGTTACGAGAGCAACCCGCTGGAGGACAACAGCCTCACCGAGTACGTCGTCCTGCCCGTCGCGATGACCACGCTGACCCTCGGGGCCGTCGAGGAGATCGGCGCGTCCAAGAAGGACGGCCAGCGCGCCAAGAACATGTTCGCCCTCGGCCTGCTGTCTTGGATGTACGGCCGGCCGGTCGAGACCAGCGAGACCTTCATCCGGGAGAAGTTCGCCCGCAAGCCCGACGTCGCCGAAGCCAACGTGCTGGCCCTGAAGGCCGGCTGGAACTACGGCGAGACCACCGAGGCGTTCGGCACCACCTACGAGGTCGCACCGGCCAAGCTCCCCTCGGGCGAGTACCGCCAGATCTCCGGGAACACCGCGCTGTCCTACGGCATCATCGCCGCCGGTCAGCTCGCCGACATCCAGGTGATCCTCGGCAGCTACCCGATCACCCCGGCGTCGGACATCCTGCACGAGCTGTCCAAACACAAGAACTTCAACGTGATGACCTTCCAGGCCGAGGACGAGATCGCCGGCATCGGCGCCGCCATCGGCGCTTCCTACGGTGGCGCGCTCGGTGTGACCAGCACGTCGGGTCCGGGCATCTCGCTGAAGTCCGAAGCCATCGGCCTGGCTGTGATGACCGAACTTCCGCTGCTGGTCATCGACGTGCAGCGCGGTGGGCCGTCCACCGGCCTGCCCACCAAGACCGAACAGGCCGACCTGCTGCAGGCGATGTTCGGCCGCAACGGCGAGTCGCCGGTCGCGGTGCTGGCCGCCCGCTCACCCTCGGACTGCTTCGAGGTGGCCATCGAGGCCGCGCGCATCGCGCTGACCTACCGAACCCCGGTGATCCTGCTGTCCGACGGGGCGATCGCCAACGGCTCCGAGCCGTGGCGCATCCCGGAGGTGGGCAGCTTCGAGCCGATCCAGACCAACGTGGCCCAAGCCGGCGAGGACTTCGCGCCGTACGCCCGCGACCCGGAGACGCTGGCCCGCCAGTTCGCCGTCCCGGGTACCCCGGGCCTCGAGCACCGCATCGGTGGGCTGGAGAAGGCCAACGGCTCCGGTGACATCTCCTATCACGGGCCCAACCACGACCTCATGGTGCGGCTGCGGCAGGCCAAGATCGACGGCATCGACGTGCCCGACCTCGAGGTCGACGACCCGACCGGCGACGCCGAGCTGCTGCTGCTGGGCTGGGGCAGCTCGTTCGGCCCGATCGGCGAGGCGTGCCGCCGGGCCCGCCGCCGCGGCATCAAGGTCGCGCACGCGCAGTTGCGCCACCTCAATCCCTTCCCGGCCAACCTGGGCGAGGTGCTGGGGCGCTATCCCAACGTCGTCGTGCCGGAGATGAACCTGGGCCAGCTGGCCCTGCTGCTGCGCGGCAGGTACCTGGTGGACGTGCAGTCGGTGACCAAGGTCGCCGGTATGGCCTTCCGGGCCGACGAGGTGGAGTCGATCATCGACGACGCCCTCGACGGCACACTGGGTGAGAAAGAAAGCGACAAGGCGAAATTCGCCCGGCTCGAGGCGGCGACCGCGGGAGTGAGCGCATGACTGACCTGATCGGAACGGACCTGCTGGCACCGGCGTCGAAAACCGCCGGGGTGCCGACCACGGACGAGCCGCAGAAGGCCAAGGACTTCACCAGCGACCAAGAGGTCCGCTGGTGCCCCGGGTGCGGTGACTACGTCATCCTCAACACCATCCGCAACTTCCTGCCGGAACTCGGCCTGCGGCGGGAGAACATCGCCTTCGTCAGCGGGATCGGCTGCTCGAGCCGCTTCCCGTACTACCTGGAGAGCTACGGCTTCCACTCGATCCACGGGCGAGCCCCGACGATCGCGACCGGCTTGGCTCTGGCCCGTCCGGACCTGTCGGTCTGGGTGGTCACCGGTGACGGCGATGCGCTGTCGATCGGCGGCAACCACCTCATCCACGCGCTTCGCCGCAACCTCAACATCACGATCCTGCTGTTCAACAACCGGATCTACGGCCTGACCAAGGGCCAGTACTCGCCGACTTCCGAGGTCGGCAAGGTGACCAAGTCGACCCCGATGGGCTCACTGGACTACCCGTTCAACCCGGTGTCGCTGGCACTGGGCGCCGAGGCGACCTTCGTCGGCCGCGCGCTGGACTCCGACCGCAAGGGCCTGTCCGAGGTGCTGCGCGCGGCGGCCGAGCACCGCGGTGCCGCGCTGGTCGAGATCCTGCAGGACTGCCCGATCTTCAACGACGGCTCGTTCGACGTGCTGCGCAAGGAGGGCGCCGAGGAGCGAGTCATCAACGTCCACCAGGGTGAGCCGGTCACGTTCGGCGCCGACGGCGAGTACTGCGTGGTCAAGAATGGTTTCGGCCTGGAGGTTGCGAAGACCGCCGACGTGTCGGTCAGCGACATCGTGGTCCACGACGCGCAGATCGACGACCCGGCCTATGCCTTCGCGCTGTCCCGGCTGAGCGACCAGAACCTCGAGCACACCGTGATGGGCATCTTCCGTCAGGTACACCGCCCCACCTACGACGACGCAGCCCGCGACCAGGTCCGGCTGGCGCGCGAGGCCACCCCGCACGACGTGCACGCGCTGCAGTCGCTGCTGCGCGGTCGTGACACCTGGACCGTGGACTAGTCGGGCCCAGCCGTGAGCACACCCGCTCCGCTGGCCGCCGTCGTGCTGGCCGG
Source organism: uncultured Actinomycetota bacterium (assembly GCA_963716465.1). GTDB lineage: Bacteria > Actinomycetota > Actinomycetes > Mycobacteriales > Mycobacteriaceae > Mycobacterium. Next base: position 101,990 of record CAVQTS010000014.1, on the reverse strand, counting down.
CGGCGCGTCGCGCCGCATGGGCCGGGACAAGGCCACACTGGCGCATCCCGACTCGGCGACAACCATGGTCGAGCACACCGTCGAGGTGCTGCGGGCGCGATGCTCCCCGATTTTCGTGATCGCCGCACCCGGTCAGGCTCTCCCGCCGCTGCAGGCTGAGGTGCTGCGTGACGAGATCCGCGGGGTCGGGCCTCTGCTGGCCACCGGGCGCGGACTGCGGGCCGCGGCCGCCGCGGGACTGGATCGCGCGTTCGTCAGCGCCGTGGATATGCCGTATCTGTCCGTCGAGGTCATCGAGGCGCTCGTCGACTACGAAGGCGTCGACATCGTGCTGCCGTGGGACGGCCGGGATCACTATCTGGCCGGGATCTACCGAACCGACCTGGCCGAGCGCATCGACGCGCTGGTGGCGGCCGGGGAGCGCAGCATGCGGGCGCTGGCCGACACCGTCGTCACCCAGCGCGTCGTGGTGCCGTTGCACCGCGAACTGGCAAACGTGAATTCTCCGGATGACCTGAATCAGCAAATTTTGCGATAAGCGGGGAATTAGTATTATTTCGCCGCCAATAACGATTCGATAATGGCGCGGCCATCGCATCTGCCAATCAGGCCTCCGAGCGTGGTTCGAACCTGTTGGCAGGCAATGGTTTTCGGCGGTCATTGAAGCTGAAGCCGACCAAGGTCTCGCGCGGCCGAGGCCGCCTGCTGCGCACTCGCGGCTGTTAACCATCCGTTCACCCGCGGCCTCCGTCTACCGGCTTGGGCGTGACCACTCCGGGCTTGGCGCCGGCCGCCGAGGAGGGACTAAAGCCGCTGGCCTAGGGGTTGCGCGGGTGACCAGTGCGTGCTTGCGCCTCGGTGCTCCCGCGACAGTCATAGGTGGCTGCAACCGAAAAATGCTGTAGCACAGTCTATTTGATGATCCTCCTGGCAGCTATGCAGGTGACCTAACCGAATCGCCGCCCACGGCCTGGTTCGTCCCGTCGACGGGCGCGCGATCGCCGCGCGACGGTCCTGCGTCATCAAAAGCAGTGTGACCCAGGCCACAAAAACTACGTGATTTAGGTCACGGAATTGTCGCGCGCGTCAACACATGTTCTTCTTAGAAAACACCACGCTGACCTGCAGAGACAACTCTCAGTTTCGGACCGTGATCGGCTTGTTATCAAACCGAGATAAGCGTGTCGCTGATGTGACTTCACCCTATCGGCTCCGTACGGTCCTTCCCGTTCCCTAAAAGGAGCAAACAACCCAAATACGTGAACCCTGCGTGTGAGCGGGGGCCGGGAGGTCGAGGGGCCTTCTTGGGATCGCCGGTGACCTACCGGGCGGACCCGCCGGCCACCGCTGTCGTGCCAGACCGAGACGGTACGGCCCGAGGACAGCTCGTCCCGGCGCGCGCTCGGCGAAAGGATAGATGTTGAAGAACCTCCGCAAGACGCTCGCACGCTCCTTCGGGATGACCGCGATCGGTGGCGCCCTGGTCGTCGCCCCGATGGTCCTGGGCACCGGTACCGCCTCTGCTGACAGTGGTGTGAACTGGGATGCCGTCGCTGCATGCGAGTCCGGCGGCAACTGGGCGATCAACACCGGCAACGGCTACTACGGCGGCCTGCAGTTCACCATCGGCACCTGGCAGGCCAACGGCGGCAGCGGCTCGCCGGCCGGCGCCTCGCGCGAGGAGCAGATCCGCGTGGCCGAGAACGTCGTGCGTACGCAGGGCATCGGCGCGTGGCCGGTCTGCGGCCGTCGCGGCTGACAACAACGTCTGACATTTGACAGGAGTGGCGCCGGACCAAATGGTCCGGCGCCACTCCTGTCTCTATAAGAACTCCTCTATCAGAATTCTCAGAAATTTCAATTGACACGCCAGTAACACCGGCCCCTTTAGGTGCGATTCACATCACAACAGCGCAGAAGATGCGCCCCTTGTCGGGAAGGGCCCACACATGAACACCATTCGCAGGATCGTCACCCTGGTGGTCATCTCCGGCGCGCTCGCGCTGGCCGGATTCGTTCTGAACTGCGGAAACGCCAGTGCGGACACCGGTGTGAACTGGGACGCGGTCGCGCAGTGCGAGTCCGGCGGCAACTGGGCGGCCAACACCGGCAACGGTTACTACGGTGGCCTGCAGTTCAACCAGGCCACCTGGACCGCCAACGGCGGCGTCGGCAGCCCCGCCCAGGCCTCCCGCGAGCAGCAGATCCAGGTGGCCAACAACATCGCGCAGAAGCAGGGCCTGGGCGCCTGGCCGACCTGCGGCAAGGACGCCGGCGCCGCCGGTTCCGCCACTCCCGCGTCGGACGACACCACCTCGACCCCGGCCGAGGCCGGCTGCCAGAACCTCGGCAGCGGCCCGTTCCGCCTGATCAACCTGAGCAAGATGTGCCAGGCCATCACCAACCCGGGCAAGGCCATCGCCAACGCACTCGGCATTCACTGACCCAGCCCTCACGACGCCCAGCCGCCTCACGCCGGCTGGGCGTCGTTGCGTGTGGGGAGCCGGAACGCCGACCTGGCCGCGATCGTGGCCAGGTGACGGGTCATCACGAACTCGGGCACCGCAACGGTGGCCCGGCTCACCGCGGCACTGAGCAGCGCGGGCCGAAGGTTAACCAGCTGCCCGATCGTGCGTGACTCGCGGACCACCCCGCTCACCCGGCCGCGGCGAAACGATTCGAAGGCCGCGAACGCGCTGGGCAGGTTCGTAGTCAGGTCGACCATGGCGCCCAGCACGGCGGCGTCCTCCAGCGCCTGGCAGCCACCCTGGCCCAGATGCGGGCGCATCGGATGGGCGGCGTCACCCACCAGCACCATGGGCCCGGCTGCCCAGCGTCTCGCCGGGCGGCGGTCGTAGAGGTCGTTGCGCAGGACGTCGTCGGCGTCGGTGGCGGCCAGCATCGCCGGAATCGGCTCGGCCCAGGACGCCAGCTTCGAGCGCAGGTAGGTGAGTTCGCCCCCGGGTGCCGCGCCGCCCTCGGCCGCCCGCTCGGTGGCGAACCAGTAGGTGCGGCCGTCGCCCATGGGCACGTGGCCGACCTCGCTGCCCGGGCCCATCGTCTCGCCGGCAAACTCGTCGTCGACCGCCATCGCGGCGACCCCGCGCCAGGCGGTGTATCCCGCGTAGCGGTGGGCCAGCGGGCCGTTGAGGTGACGGGCCACCACCGAATGGGTGCCGTCTGCGCCGACGACCGCGTCCGCCGCGCGGCTCGAGGAGTCCGACAACTGAACCTGGACGCCACCCGGGGTGACCGTCAGGCCCACGGCGGCGACCCCGTGGATGACGGTGCCCGGTGCCAGCGCGTGGGTCAGCACGTCGCGCAGCGCGGCCCGCTGGATCACGACCAGCGGCTCGCCGAGCGCGGTGACGATGCGTTCCCGCGACGGCCTGCGCAACCAGCTGCCGTCCTTCCAGCGGATCGCGCCGGCACTCACCCGGCCGCCCGCCGCCCGCACGCGGTCCCCGAGCCCGAGGACGTCCAGCGCCGCCAGCGCGTTGGGCCAGATGCTGATGCCCGCGCCCGAACCGGTGTCGGTCCGTTCTTCAATCACTGTGACGGAATGGCCGCGCTGCTGAAGCGCCGCGGTGGTCGCCAGCCCGGCGATGCCGGCACCGATGACGACGATCTCGGCCATCAGCCGACGATATCGTCGAGGTACGTCGACCGGGAGGCACGCATGACCGACACGTCCGAGTGGTTTGCCGGCTTCACCCCCGCCGACCATCCGATCGGGGATGTCACGATCCACGCCCGCACCGGCGGCCGGGCCGACGCGCCGCCGCTGGTCCTGCTGCACGGGTTCCCGCAGAACCACGCGATGTGGCACCGGGTCGCGCGCCAACTCGCGCCGCACTTCCGGCTGGTGATGCCCGACCTTCGGGGCTACGGAGACTCGGGCAAGCCGCCCGGGGCGCCCGGACACGTCAACTACTCCAAACGCACGATGGCCGGCGACATCGCCGCGCTGATGCGCGCGCTGGGCCACGACCGCTACGCGGTGTGCGGCCACGACCGGGGCGGGCGGGTGGCCCACCGGCTGGCCGTCGACCACCCCGACGCGGTCACCAAGCTGGCCGTCATCGACATCGCGCCGACGCTGGACATGTACGAGGCCACCGACATGCGGTTCGCCACGTTCTACTACCACTGGTTCCACCTCATCCAGCCCAGCCCGCTGCCTGAGACGATGATCGGCGGCGACCCACTGTTTTATCTGCGCTGGAAACTCGGCGGCTGGGGCTCCGGCGGCCTGGACTACATCGAGCCGGAGGCGCTCGAGTCCTATGAGCGCTGCTTCTCCGATCCCGCCGCCGTCCACGCCATGTGCGAGGACTATCGGGCGGCGGCAACCGTCGACCTCGACCACGACCGCGCCTCGCGCGCGGTGGGGGACAAGATCGCCTGCGACACCCTGGTGCTGTGGGGAGCCCGCGGGGTGATCGAGGCGCTCTTCGACCCGCTCGCCCTGTGGCAGGCGCAATGCAGCGCCCGGGTCGACGGTCAGGCTCTGGACGGCGGGCACTTCCTCGCCGAGGAACTGCACGTGCAGACGGCGACCGCGCTGCGGGAGTTCTTCTGGGGTGCCGGGGCATGACCGGCGGCCCGTTCGACGAACTCGACGACTACATCGCACTGCCGCGGGTCTCCGGACTCGCGGTGTCCCCGGACGGGTCCCGGGTCGTCACCACCATTGCCGAACTGAATCTCGGCCAAGACCGAATACGTCACCTCGGTATGGGAGATCGACCCGCTCGGTCAACGCCCGGCCCGCCGCCTCACCCGCGGCGCCAGGGGGGAGTCTGCGCCGGCGTTCACCTCCGAGGGCGACCTGCTGTTCACCGCGGTGCGCCCGAGTGAGGACGACGACAAGCCACCTGCAGCGCTGTGGCGGCTGCCTGCCGCGGGCGGAGAAGCGCACCGGATCGCCGAGCTGCCCGGCGGCATCACCGCGGTGCGAACCGCGAGCGACGCACCTGTCGTCGCCGTCGCCGGGCCGATCCTGCCGTCGGCCGAGACCGTCGACGACGACCGGCGGTTGCGAACCCTGCGCAAGGACAACAAGGTCACCGCGATCCTGCACCGGGGCTACCCCGTGCGGCACTGGGACTCCGACCTCGGACCCGACGAGACCCATGTCCTTCTCGTCGGCGAGGACGGGACGCTGACCGACGTGACGCCCCGGCCCGGGCCCGCGCTGGGCGAACCCAACCTCGCGGTGAGCCCCGACGGCAGCTTCGCGATCGCGACGTGGCGGGTGCCGGCGCCGGCGGCCGCCCTGCGATCGGTCCTGATGCGCATCGACCTCCGCACTGGTGAGCGCACCGTGATCGCCGACGATCCGCTCGCCGACCTGGAGAACCCGGCGATCTCCCCGGACGGAACCGCGGTCGCCTTCACCCGGGAGTCGGTCTCGACGCCGCAGCAGGCACCCCGAATCACGTTGTGCTACAAGATATTCGGCTCAGATCGGTGGGCACAGCCGGCCGAGGGCTGGGACCGCTGGCCGGCGTCGGTGACGTGGACGCACGACGGCGCGGCCCTGCTGGTCACCGCCGATCAGAACGGCCGCTGCCCGATCTTCGAAGTCCGCCTCGACGGTGAGGTCCGGCAACTGACCGTCGACGACTTCAGCTACACCAACGTCGTCGCCGCACCCGGCGGTGTCGTGTATGCGTTGCGAACCTCCTACGCAACGCCGCCGCACCCGGTGCGCATCGAGCCGTCGGGCGCGGTGACCGTTTTGCCATGCGTCGGCCTACCGGAGTTGCCCGGTGAGCTGACCGAGCTGACGGCGACCACCGCCGACGGCGTCGAGGTGCGGTCGTGGCTGGTGCTGCCGCGCTCGCCCGGCGGGCGTGCGCGAAGCGGCCCGGGGATACCAACAGGTCCGGCGCCGCTGCTGCTGTGGATCCACGGTGGACCGTTGAACAGCTGGAACGTGTGGTCGTGGCGGTGGAACCCGTGGCTGATGGCCGCCCGCGGATATGCGGTGCTGCTGCCGGACCCGGCCCTGTCGACCGGCTACGGCCAGGAGTTCATCCAGCGCGGCTGGGGCGCGTGGGGCGGTGCGCCCTACGCGGACCTGATGGCCGCGGTCGACGCGGCCTGCGCCGACCCGCGTATCGACGGCGACCGCACCGCCGCGATGGGCGGCTCCTTCGGCGGCTACATGGCCAACTGGGTGGCCGGGCACACCGACCGCTTCCGCGCCGTCGTCAGCCACGCCAGTCTGTGGGCGCTCGACCAGTTCGGGCCCACCACCGACGGCGCGTACTACTGGGCCCGCGAGATGACACCGGCCATGGCGCAAGCGAATTCGCCGCACCACTTCGTCGATCGGATCAACACCCCGATGCTGGTGATCCACGGTGACAAGGACTACCGCGTACCCATCGGGGAAGCGCTGCGGCTGTGGTACGAGCTGCTCACGCTGTCCCGGCTGCCCGCCGCCGACGACGGCACGTCGCCACACCGGTTCCTGTACTTCCCGGCCGAGAACCACTGGGTGCTCGCGCCGCAGCACGCCAAGATCTGGTACCAGGTGGTCGCCGCGTTCCTGGCCGAGCACGTGCTGGGCGAGATCGTCGAGTTCCCCGAAATCCTGGGGTAGACGCGCCCCGGTAAGTTGGCGCCCATGACCGCAGAGCAGCGTGAATTCGACATCGTCCTGTACGGCGCCACCGGCTTCGTCGGCAAGCTCACGGCCCAGTACCTCGCCCGCGCGGGCGGTGACGCCCGTATCGCGCTGGCCGGCCGTTCACCCGAGAAGTTGCTCGCCGTCCGCGAGAGTCTCGGCGAATCCGCGGCATCCTGGCCGATCCTGACCGCCGACGCATCCTCGCCGTCGTCGCTGAACGACATGGCCGCCCGGACCCGGGTCGTCGTCACCACCGTCGGTCCCTACAGTCGCTACGGCCTGCCACTGGTGGCCGCCTGCGCGGCGGCGGGCACCGACTACGCCGACCTCACCGGCGAGGCGATGTTCGTGCGGCAGAGCATCGACGACTACCACAAGGAAGCCCTCGACACCGGGGCGCGCATCGTGCACGCCTGCGGATTCGACTCCATTCCATCGGATATGAGCGTTTTCGCGCTCTACCGGCGGGCCCAGCAGGACGGCACCGGCGAACTCGGCGACACCAACTGGGTGCTGCGGGGGTTCAAGGGCGGAGTGTCCGGCGGCACCGCGGCCTCGATGGTGGAGGTGTTCCGAGCGTCCTCCAACGACCCGAACACCCGCCGCCTGCTCGAGGACCCCTACACCCTCACCCAGGACCGCGCCGCCGAGCCGGAGCTCGGTCCCCAGCCCGACCTGCCGTGGCGCCGCGGGCGCGAGATCGCCCCCGAACTGGCCGGCAGCTGGACCACCGGCTTCGCCATGGCGCTCTACAACACCCGAATCGTGCGGCGCAGCAACGCATTACTGGACTATGCCTACGGCAGGAGGTTCCGCTACGCCGAGCACATGAGCGTCGGCTCATCGGTGCTGGCGCCGGTGACTTCCGCGGTGGCCTCGGCAGCTAACAACGGGTTCGTCGCACTGGGCACCCGGTTCTTCCGCTTCATGCCGCGCCGGCTGGTGGAGCGCATCGTGCCCAAGCCCGGCACCGGACCCAGCGAGCAGACCCGCGACAAGGGCTACTACCGCGCCGAGACCTATACGACCACCACCGGTGGCGCGCGGTACGTCGCGACGATGTCCCAGCAGGGCGACCCGGGTTACAAGGCTACGGCGGTGATGCTCGGGGAGTGCGCACTGGCGCTGGCGGTCGACCGCGACAAGCTCTCGGATCTGCACGGTGTGCTGACGCCGGCCGCGGCGATGGGCGATGCCCTGCTGGCCCGGTTCCCGGCCGCGGGCATCGAGTTGGAAACCGAGCGACTGGACTGAATTTCCTCCTGAGCGTAATCCGCGCCAGACGGGGTCGCGCTGGACTAGTGTCGGCCTCGATTGACCGAACTTAACCCGAAGGTGGAACCTCATCATGGCCGGTCTCGAAGACCTCTACAACCAGATCCCGGTAGCGGATATCGCCAGCAAGCTCGGCGCCCCCGAAGGCGAGGTGAACCAGGCCATCCAGACTCTGGTGCCCACGCTGGTCGGCAGCATCCAGCACAACGTCGCGGCCGATGACATCGACTCGAGCAAGCTCGAGTCGGCCATCCATGCCGAGGGTGCCTCCGGTTTGATCGACGGCGGCGTGAACGTCGACGACGTCGACCCGGCGCAGGGCGAGCAGTTCGTCTCGCGCATCTTCGGCGGCAACGACACCAGCCAGGTGGCCTCGGCGCTGGCCGGCGGCGGTGCCGGCGGCAGTGACCTGATCAAGCGGCTGCTGCCGATCCTTGCTCCGATCGTGCTGGCCTACATCGGCAAGCAGTTCGCGCAGAAGAACGCCGCGCCCGCCGGCCAGGCCCAGGCCTCCGGTGGCGGCCTCGGCGACGTCCTGGGCAGCATCCTCGGCGGCGCCGGCGGTGGCGGCGGAAACAACGCGCTCGGCAGCATCCTGGGTAGCGTGCTCGGTGGCCAGCAGGGTGGGGCCATCGGCAGCATCCTGGGCGGGCTGCTTGGTGGGAAGAAGTAGCGGCCCACACCGCCCGACGACCCGCACGCACCCGTTCCTAGAATTGACGGGTGACTACCACTCCTGACTCCCGCGCCGAGGCTCTTCCCAAGTCGTGGGAGCCGGGAGCGGTAGAGCAGAGGATCTACCAGCGCTGGGTCGACGCCGGCTACTTCCACGCGGACGCCGCCAGCGGCAAGCCGCCGTACTCGATCGTGCTGCCGCCGCCGAACGTGACCGGCAGCCTGCACATGGGCCACGCGCTGGACCACACGCTGATGGACGCGCTGACTCGGCGCAAGCGCATGCAGGGCTACGAGGTCTTGTGGCTGCCCGGCATGGACCACGCCGGCATCGCCACCCAGAGCGTGGTGGAAAAGCAGCTGGCCGTCGACGGCAAGACCAAAGAGGACTTCGGCCGCGAGCTGTTCGTCGAGAAGGTGTGGGACTGGAAGCGCGAGTCCGGCGGAACGATCGGCGGGCAGATGCGCCGCCTGGGCGACGGCGTCGACTGGAGCCGCGACCGCTTCACCATGGACGAGGGCCTGTCCCGGGCGGTGCGCACCATCTTCAAGCGTCTCTATGACGCCGGGCTGATCTATCAGGCCGAGCGGCTGGTGAACTGGTCCCCGGTGCTCCAGACCGCGATCTCCGACCTCGAGGTCAAGTACTCCGACGTCGAGGGCGAACTGGTGTCCTTCCGGTACGGGTCGATGGACGACGCTCAGCCGCACATCGTCGTCGCGACCACCCGCATCGAGACCATGCTCGGGGACACCGCGATCGCGGTGCACCCCGACGACGACCGCTACCGCCAGCTGGTCGGCGCCACGCTGCCGCACCCGTTCCTGGAGCGTCAGATCGTCATCGTTGCCGACGAGCACGTGGACCCCGAATTCGGCACCGGTGCAGTCAAAGTCACACCCGCCCACGACCCGAACGACTTCGAGATCGGCCTGCGTCACAACCTGCCGATGCCGTCGATCATGGACACCAAGGGCCGGATCGCCGACACCGGAACGCGATTCGACGGTCTGGACCGGTTCGAGGCCCGCTACGCGGTGCGCCAGGCGCTGGCCGACGAAGGCCGAATCGTCGCCGAGAAGCGCCCCTATCTGCACAGTGTCGGCCATTCCGAACGCAGCGGCGAGCCCATCGAACCGCGGCTGAGCCTGCAGTGGTGGGTGAAGGTGGAGTCGATGGCCAAGGCCGCGGGCGACGCGGTGCGCAACGGCGACATCGTGATTCACCCGAAGAGCCTCGAACCGCGCTGGTTCGCCTGGGTCGACGACATGCACGACTGGTGCATCTCGCGCCAGCTCTGGTGGGGCCATCGCATTCCGATCTGGCACGGACCGGACGGCGAGACGGTGTGCGTCGGCCCCGACGAGACCCCGCCTGCGGGCTGGGAGCAGGACCCCGACGTTCTGGACACGTGGTTCTCCTCGGCGCTGTGGCCGTTCTCCACGATGGGCTGGCCGGAGCGTACCCCGGAGCTGGAAAAGTTTTATCCGACAAGTGTTCTGGTCACCGGATACGACATCCTGTTCTTCTGGGTGGCTCGGATGGTGATGTTCGGGACGTTCGTGTCGGGGGACGACACGATCACCTCCGGCGGCGAGCGTGGGCCGCAGGTGCCGTTCGAGAACGTCTTCCTGCACGGCCTGATCCGCGACGAGCACGGCCGCAAGATGAGCAAGTCGCGCGGCAACGGCATCGACCCGCTGGACTGGGTGGAGTTGTTCGGCGCCGACGCGCTGCGCTTCACCCTGGCCCGCGGCGCCAGCCCCGGCGGTGACCTGTCGATCGGCGAGGATCACGCCCGAGCCTCGCGCAACTTCGCCACCAAGCTGTTCAACGCCACCCGGTTCGCGTTGATGAACGGAGCCGGACCAGCGCCGCTGCCGCCGGCCGGTGAGCTGACCGAGGCCGACCGCTGGATTCTTGGCCGCATGGAAGAGGTTCGCGCCGAGGTGGATTCGGCATTCGACGGCTACGAGTTCAGCCGCGCCTGCGAGTCGCTGTACCACTTCGCCTGGGACGAGTTCTGTGACTGGTACCTCGAGTTGGCCAAAGTCCAATTGGCCGAGGAGGCGCACACCGCTCACACAAGTGCGGTAATCGCCTTGGTCCTCGACACCTTGCTGAAGCTGCTGCACCCGGTGATGCCGTTCGTCACCGAGACGTTGTGGAAGGCGCTCACCGGCGCGCAGTCGCTGGTGGTCGCGGACTGGCCCACGCCGTCGGGCTTTGCATCGGATGGCGTTGCCGCACAACGAATTGTCGATGTGCAGAAGCTGGTCACCGAAGTTCGCCGGTTCCGCAGCGATCAGGGCCTGGCTGACCGGCAGAAGGTGCCCGCCCGATTGTCCGGTGTCGACGAGGCCGGACTCGGCGCACACGTCGGCCCGGTGACCGCGCTGTCCTGGCTGACCGGTGCCGGTGCGGATTTCAGCCCGACCGCGCACATCGAGGTGCGGCTGTCCGGCGGCACCGTCGACGTCGAGCTCGACACCTCCGGAACCGTCGACGTCGGCGCCGAGCGCCGCCGGCTGGAGAAGGACCTTGCCGTCGCGAAGAAGGAACTGGCAGGCACCACAGCCAAACTCGACAACGCGGCCTTCCTGGCCAAGGCCCCCGAGGACGTCGTCGCCAAGATCCGTGACCGCCAGCGGCTGGCCGGCGAGGACGTGGAGCGCATCGCGGCCCGCCTGGCTGCGCTCGCATGAATCCCGAACCCACGCCCGACGAGATCGCCGCGCTGCTTCAGGTCGAGCACCTGCTCGACCAGCGCTGGCCGGAGACCAAGCTGGAGCCCAGCACCGCGCGGATCTCGGCGCTACTGGAGCTGCTCGGCTCACCGCAGCTGAGCTATCCGTCCGTCCACATCGCCGGCACCAACGGCAAGACGTCGGTGGCGCGCATGGTCGACGCGCTGCTGACCGCATTCAGCCGCCGCACCGGACGCACCACCAGCCCGCACCTGCAGTCGGCGGTCGAGCGCATCGCCATCGACAACCAGCCGATCAGCCCGGCCCGCTACGTCGAGGTCTACCGCGAGATCGAGCCGTTCGTGCAGATGATCGACCGCCAGTCCGAGGCCGGCGGCGGACCGGCGATGAGCAAGTTCGAGGTCGTCACCGCGATGGCGTTCGCCGCATTCGCCGACGCGCCGGTCGACGTCGCCGTCGTCGAGGTCGGGATGGGCGGACGGTGGGATGCCACCAACGTCGTCGACGCGCCCGTCGCGGTGATCACCCCGATCGGCATCGACCACGCCGAGTACCTCGGCGACACGATCGCCGACATCGCCGCGGAGAAAGCCGGCATCATCGCCCCGCCGCGCGGTGAGCTGGTGCCCGTCGACACCGTCGCGGTGATCGGCCGCCAGCTACCCGAGGCGATGGAGGTCCTGATGGCGCAGGCGATCCGCGCCGACGCCGCGGTGGCCCGCGAGGACTCCGAGTTCGCGGTGCTCAGCCGTCAGGTCGCCGTCGGCGGTCAGGTGCTCGACCTGCAGGGCCTCGGCGGGACGTACTCCCAGATCTTCCTGCCGCTGCACGGCGAGCATCAGGCCCACAACGCCGTGGTGGCGCTGGCCGCCGTCGAGGCGTTCTTCGGTGCCGGCGCCGACCGCCAGCTCGACATCGACACGGTGCGGGCCGGCTTCGCCGCCGCCGCCAGCCCCGGGCGCCTGGAGCGGATGCGCAGCGCGCCGACGGTGTTCATCGACGCCGCCCACAACCCGGCGGGCGCGTCCGCCCTGGCGAGCGCGCTGTCCAGTGAGTTCGACTTCCGCTTCCTCGTCGGCGTGCTCAGCGTGATGGGCGACAAGGACGTCACCGGCATCCTGACCGCACTGGAACCCGTCTTCGACCAGGTCGTCGTCACCCACAACGGCTCGCCGCGCGCGCTGGAGGTCGACGCCCTGGCGTTGCGGGCCGAGGAGATCTTCGGGCCCGACCGGGTGCTGCGCGCCGAGACCCTGCCCGACGCGATCGAAACCGCCACCGCGCTGGTCGAGGACGCCGCCGCCGAGGCCGACGGATTCTCCGGCGCCGGGATCGTCATCACCGGCTCGGTGGTCACCGCCGGCGCCGCGCGCACCCTGTTCGGGAAGGACCCCCAGTGAGCGACGACACCCCCGCCGGCCCAGCGGCTCCGGATCCCGAGGTCGCCGGCCCAGCGGCTCCGGATCCCGAGGTCGCCGGCCCAGCGGCTCCGGATCCCTGGAAGAGCTTCCGCGGCGTCATGGCAGGCACCCTGATCCTCGAAGCGATCGTGGTGCTGCTCGCACTGCCGGTCGTCGGGCTGGTCGGCGGCGGGCTCACCCCGTGGTCGATGGGCTATCTGATCGGGTTCGCGGTGCTGCTGGTGTTGCTGGCCGGCGTGCAGGGCCGGCCGGGTGCCATCTGGATCAACCTCGGTGTCCAGCTCATCCTGGTCGCCGGGTTCGCGGTTTATCCGGCCGTGGGATTCATCGGTGTGCTCTTCGGAGTGGTGTGGGGTGTCATCGCCTATCTGCGCGCCGAGGTCCTGCGCCGGCAACGTCGCGGGCTGCTGCCCGGTCAGCAGCAACCACCGGACTGACGAGTACGCTGTCGGCCGTGACTGCGCCGGTGACGATGCGGAGCGAAGCGATGAGGAGGAACGGCGCCAGATGAGCGAGCGGACCCTGGTTCTGATCAAGCCCGACGGCGTCGAGCGACGGGTGATCGGCGAGATCATCAGCCGCATCGAGCGCAAAGGCCTGTCCATCGCGGCCCTCGAGCTCAAGCACGTCAGCGACAAGGTGGCACGGGCGCATTACGCCGAGCATGAGGACAAGCCCTTCTTCGGCTCGCTGCTGGAGTTCATCACCTCCGGACCCGTCGTGGCCGCCATCCTCGAAGGCCCGCGCGCGGTTGCCGCGTTTCGGCAGCTCGCGGGGGGTACCGATCCCGTCGAGAAGGCGACTCCGGGCACCATCCGCGGTGATTTCGGGCTCGAGACCCAGTTCAATCTGGTGCACGGCTCAGACTCCACCGAGTCCGCGGAGCGCGAGATCGCGCTCTGGTTCCCCAACGCTTGACGCTTCGAACCCGACAGTGGGCCCGAACCGGGCCTGCGGTGTGGGATACTGATCACGGATGTGCCCACAAACACATCCGAATGACGACTTAGACGTGCGCGACCTCCGCAAATCGCGGTGCGGCGCCGACCGTCACAGTCATCATTCAGCCAGGCACTGAGCGTGTTCGTTACGGGCCGTTCGGAGCGAGACCATGACAAGCCCGGGAAGACCCGGGCGCACAGCAGAAGCCCTCGCGTGGCCGCGTCGCCAGACGCGCCCGGGGGCTCGAGGAGACTACGTGGCCGACGATGACGTCTACCAGGAACTGCCCGAAGCCCCGAGTCAGCCGCAGTGGGACCCACCCGCGGCTGCCGGTGACGATGACCTGCCCGACCGGTTGAGGGTCCACTCGCTGGCACGGGTGCTCGGCACCACCAGCCGGCGGGTCCTCGACGCGCTGAGCGAGCTCGACGGCCGCAGCCGCAGCGCGCAGTCCACGGTCGAGCGCAGTGACGCAGTGCGCGTTCGCGACGTGCTGGCCCAGAGCCCCGAGGCTGACGAGTCACCGGCTGAGGCCGAAGCCCCCGAAGTGATTGAGGAGGCAGCCGAGCCGGAGTCACGCCTGATCCTGGAGACCGCCGCGGTCGAGTCGGTGTACATGCCGTTGTTCGTCGCCCCGCAACCGGTCACGGCCATCGTCGCCGACAGCGACGACGAGGACGACGAGGACGACGACGAGGACGAGGAGTCCGGCGCCGAAACCGACGACGACCAGGGCGACCGCCCGGCCAACCGCCGGAGGCGCCGCGGCCGTCGTGGTCGCGGCCGCGGCCGCGGTGAGCAGGGCGGAGCCGACGGCGAGGACTCCGACCAGCCGGCCGGCGAGGACAAGTCCGACGGCGCCGACGACGACGAGGGCGAGGAGTCCGACGGCGACGAGGAGTCCAGCACCGGGGAGGGCGCAACCCGCCGCCGGCGCCGGCGCAGGCGCCGCAAGACCGGCAACGGCGAGGACGGCGAGGCCGGGACGTCCGACGATCCGCCCAACACCGTCGTGCACGAGCGCGCCCCGCGCAGCAAGGCCGAGCGCGACCCCGACGCGATCCAGGGCATCAGCGGCTCGACCCGGCTGGAGGCCAAACGCCAGCGCCGCCGCGACGGTCGCGATGCCGGTCGCCGCAGGCCCCCGATCCTGTCCGAGGCCGAGTTCCTGGCCCGCCGGGAAGCGGTCGAGCGCGTCATGGTGGTGCGCGACAAGGTCCGCACCGAGCCGCCGCACGAAGGCGCCCGCTACACCCAGATCGCCGTACTCGAGGACGGTGTCGTCGTCGAGCACTTCGTCACCTCAGCGGCCTCGGCGTCGCTGGTCGGCAACATCTACCTGGGCATCGTGCAGAACGTCCTGCCGTCGATGGAGGCGGCGTTCGTCGACATCGGCCGCGGCCGCAATGGTGTGCTCTACGCCGGCGAGGTCAACTGGGAGGCGGCCGGACTCGGCGGCGCCCAGCGCAAGATCGAGCAGGCGCTCAAGCCCGGCGACTACGTCGTCGTCCAGGTCAGCAAGGACCCGGTCGGCCACAAGGGCGCCCGGCTGACCACTCAGGTGTCACTGGCCGGCCGCTACCTGGTCTACGTGCCGGGGGCCTCGTCGACCGGGATCAGCCGCAAGCTGCCCGACACCGAGCGTCAGCGGCTCAAGGAGATCCTGCGCGACGTCGTGCCGTCGGATGCCGGCGTGATCATCCGCACCGCCTCCGAAGGGGTCAAGGAAGAGGACATCCGCGGCGACGTCGAGCGCCTGCAGGAACGCTGGAACGCGATCGCCGAGGAAGCCGAGCGGGTCAAGGGCAACAAAGCCGGCGCCGCCATCGCGCTCTACGAGGAGCCCGACGTCCTGGTCAAGGTGATCCGCGACCTGTTCAACGAGGACTTCTCCGGCCTGATCGTCTCCGGCGACAGCGCCTGGCAGACCATCAATGACTACGTCAATTCTGTTGCGCCGGAACTGGTTCAGAAGCTGACGAAGTACGACCCGCCGGGCGGCCCGGACGCCCCGGACGTGTTCGCCGTGCACCGCATCGACGAGCAGCTGGCCAAGGCCATGGACCGCAAGGTGTGGCTGCCGTCGGGCGGCACGCTGGTCATCGACCGCACCGAGGCGATGACCGTCGTCGACGTCAACACCGGCAAGTTCACCGGCGCAGGCGGCAACCTCGAGCAGACCGTCACCAAGAACAACCTGGAGGCGGCCGAGGAGATCGTGCGCCAACTGCGGCTGCGCGACATCGGCGGCATCGTGGTGATCGACTTCATCGACATGGTGCTGGAGTCCAACCGCGACCTGGTGCTTCGGCGGCTGACCGAGGCGCTGGCCCGCGACCGCACCCGCCACCAGGTGTCCGAGGTGACCTCGCTGGGCCTGGTGCAGCTGACCCGCAAGAAGCTCGGCACCGGGCTGGTCGAGGCGTTCTCGACAACCTGCCCGCAGTGCAGCGGCCGCGGCATCATGCTGCACGCCGACCCGGTCGACACCGCCGCGGCGGTGGCGCGGAAGGCGGAACCCGGCAGTCGGCGCGGCAAGCGCGGCAAGAAGCCCCGCACCGACGAACCCGCCGTCGCGCGGGTGCCGGCCCACGTGCCCGGCGAACACCCGATGTTCAAGGCGATGGCGGCGGCCGTTGGCAGGCCCGAGGACGAGGATTCCGAGGAGGAACTCGCCGACGAATTCGATCGCGAGGCGATCGCCGAGGCCGACACCGAGAAGCAGGTCGCCGAGGAGATCGTCGACGAGGATCTCGAGGACGAGGACTTCGACGATTCCGAGGACGAGGACGACTCCGACGAGGACGAAGACGAGATCGACGTCGACCTCGACGAGGATGACGAGGACCTGGACGAGGACACCCTCGACATCGACGCCGAGGACTCCGACGAGGACTCCGACGACGACGAGGACGAGTACGACGACGTCGACGAGCCCGTCGCGGCGCCCGCACCCGCCTCGGCGGGGCGGACCCGCAGGCGCGCCGCAGCCCGGCCCGCCGGGCCGCCCGTGGCCTAGGCGAGGCGGTTTGACCCTCCCGGTGCTGGTCACGTAACCTTGAGCAGTTGTCGCCAGGCGTCCGACGCCGGTGGCAGCGGGCTCAAGATCCCGCACCCCCAGACCCGCGCACGCAGCTCCGGTTAGCGCGCGCCCGCAGAGCAAGGCAGAGGAACTGATGGCGACGTACGCAATCGTCAAGACCGGCGGCAAGCAGTACAAGGTCGCCGTCGGTGACGTGGTCAAGGTCGAGAAGCTCGACGGTGAGCCGGGCGCCTCGGTGTCCCTGCCCGTCGCGCTGGTCGTCGACGGCGCCAAGGTGACCACCGATGCCAAGGACCTGGCCAAGGTCGCGGTGACCGGCGAGGTGCTCGAGCACATCAAGGGCCCGAAGATCCGCATCCACAAGTTCAAGAACAAGACCGGCTACCACAAGCGGCAGGGTCACCGTCAGCCACTGACCGTGCTCAAGGTCACCGGAATCAAGTAGCGACAGGGAGCGAACAGACATGGCACACAAGAAGGGCGCTTCCAGCTCGCGCAACGGTCGCGAGTCCAATGCCCAGCGGCTCGGCGTCAAGCGCTTCGGCGGCCAGGTCGTCAAGGCCGGCGAGATTTTGGTGCGGCAGCGGGGTACTCATTTCCATCCCGGCACTAACGTCGGCCGTGGCGGGGACGACACCCTGTTCGCCACCGCGCCCGGCGCGGTGGAGTTCGGCGTCAAGCGCGGTCGCAAGACCGTCAACGTCGTCCGGGTCGCCCGACCGGAGTAGGTCTCACTCGCGAGTGTGAAACCACTGCGAGGTTGAGGCCGTTTTCTCGCAACAGGTTCACACTCGGCGGTTGAAAGGACTCTCCGATGCCCCGGTTCGTCGACCGCGTCGTCATCCATACGCGCGCGGGTAACGGCGGTCACGGCTGCGCGTCGGTCCACCGCGAGAAGTTCAAGCCGCTCGGCGGCCCCGACGGCGGCAACGGCGGCCGGGGCGGCAGCGTCATCCTGGTCGTCGACCCGCAGGTGCACACACTGCTGGACTTCCACTTCCACCCGAACGTCGTCGCGCCCTCCGGCAAGCAGGGGATGGGCAGCAACCGCGAAGGCGCCAACGGCGGCGATCTCGAGGTCAAGGTTCCCGACGGCACCGTCATCCTCGACGAGCAGGGCCGGTTGCTGGCCGACCTGGTCGGTGCGGGCACCCGGTTCGTAGCCGCCGAGGGCGGTCGCGGCGGACTGGGCAACGCCGCGCTGGCTTCCCGGGCGCGCAAGGCACCGGGATTCGCGCTGCTGGGCGAGAAGGGCCAGGAGCGCGACCTCACCCTGGAACTCAAGACCGTCGCCGACGTCGGTCTGATCGGCTTCCCGTCGGCGGGCAAGTCGTCATTGGTGTCGACCATCTCGGCGGCCAAGCCCAAGATCGCCGACTACCCGTTCACCACCTTGGCGCCCAACCTCGGCGTCGTCTCGGCCGGGGAGCACACCTTCACCGTCGCCGATGTGCCGGGCCTGATCCCCGGCGCTTCCGAGGGCCGCGGCCTGGGCCTGGATTTCCTGCGTCACATCGAACGGTGCGCGGTGCTGGTTCACGTGGTGGACTGCGCCACGCTGGAGCCCGGCCGCGACCCGATCTCCGACATCGACGCGGTCGAGGCCGAGCTGGCCGCGTATCAGCCGACGCTGCAAGGGGATTCGATTCTCGTCGACCTGGCCGACCGGCCGCGCGCGGTGGTGCTCAACAAGATCGACGTCCCCGAGGCGCGTGAGCTCGCCGATTTCGTCCGCCCCGAGATCGCCGCCCGCGGTTGGCCGGTGTTCGAGGTGTCGACGGTGAGTCGGGAAGGCTTGCGGGAGTTGACCTTCGCGCTGTGGGACATGGTGTCGGCCTACCAGGCCGCCCAGCCCGAGGCGGTGCCGCGCCGCCCGGTGATCCGGCCGATCCCGGTCGACCAGAGCGGCTTCAGTGTCGAGGTCGACGCCGAGAATCCCGGCGGATTCGTGGTGCGCGGCATCCGCCCGGAACGCTGGGTGGCGCAGACCAACTTCGACAACGACGAGGCCGTCGGCTACCTCGGTGACCGGCTGGCCCGCCTCGGCGTCGAGGACGAACTGCTGAAGCTGGGCGCCAAGGCGGGCTGCGCGGTGACCATCGGCGACATGACCTTCGACTGGGAACCGCAGACCCCGGCCGGTGTCGACGTCACCCCGACGGGCCGCGGCACCGACGCGCGGCTGGAACGCAACGACCGGGTCGGCGCTGCCGAACGCAAGGAGGCGCGCCGCCTCCGGCGGGAGCACGGAGACGACGAGTGAGCGACGCGTGCGGAGCGAACAAACAGGTGGTGAGCCAGTACCGCGACGCGGTGCGCACCGCGCGCAGCGTCGTCGTCAAGGTCGGCACCACCGCGTTGACCGCCAAGTCCGGCCTGTTCGACGCCGGCCGGCTGGCCAAGCTGGCCGACGCGATCGAGGCGCGGATGAAATCCGGCTCCGACGTGGTCATCGTCTCCTCGGGCGCCATCGCCGCGGGCATCGAGCCCCTGGGCTTGAGCAGGCGGCCCACCGACCTGGCCACCAAGCAGGCCGCGGCCAGCGTCGGACAGGTCGCGCTGGTCAACGCCTGGAGCGCGGCGTTCGCCCGCTACGACCGGACCGTGGGGCAGGTCCTGCTGACCGCGCACGACATCTCGATGCGGGTGCAGCACACCAACGCCCAGCGCACGCTGGACCGGTTGCGGGCGCTGCACGCCGTGGCGATAGTCAACGAGAACGACACCGTGGCCACCAACGAGATCCGCTTCGGCGACAACGACCGGCTCTCCGCCCTGGTTGCCCACCTGGTCGGTGCCGACGCGCTGGTGCTGCTGTCCGACATCGACGGGCTCTACGACGGTGATCCGCGCAAGGCGCCGCAGGACGATCCAGCGCGCTTCATCCCCGAGGTCGCCGGCCCCGACGATCTCGACGGGGTGATCGCCGGGCAGGGCAGCCGGCTGGGGACCGGCGGCATGCGGTCCAAGCTGTCCTCGGCGCTGCTGGCGGCCGACGCCGGCGTTCCGGTGCTGCTGGCCGCCGCCACCGACGCGGCCGCGGCGCTCACCGACGCCTCGGTGGGCACGGTGTTCGCCCCGCGGCCCGCCCGGATGTCGGCGCGCCGATTCTGGGTGCGCTACGCCGCGGAGGCCTCCGGGGTGCTGACGCTGGACGGCGGAGCGGTGCGCGCGGTGGTCAAGCAGCGGCGCTCGCTGCTGCCTGCCGGCATCACCGCGGTGTCAGGCCGGTTCTTCGGCGGCGACGTCGTGGAACTGCGCGGCCCGGACGAGGAGATGGTGGCCCGCGGTGTGGTGGCCTACGACGCCGCCGAACTGGCGACGATGATCGGCCGCTCGACGTCAGACCTGCCCGCCGAGATGCGCCGCCCCGCCGTACACGCCGACGACCTGGTGGCGGTCTAACGCCTGCGCGACAGCCGGCCAGCCCGCCGAAGCGATTGAGGAATCCGACGGCGCGGCGCAGCCACTTGGGCAGGCGGGCGGTATCGGCGACCTGTGCCGTATGAGTGTCGGTGGCCCGGCCCCTGGCGCGTTTCATGCCGACATGCGGCCGGCCAGTTCGTCGGCCAGCAGTGCCAGCATCGGCGAGCAGCCGTTGTCGACCTTCACCGTCGCCAGGTCGTCACCACGGGTGGGCCCGCGGTTGATGATCGCGACGGGGATGCCCGCCGCGGCGGCGTGCCGCACGAACCGGTAGCCGGAGAACACCGTCAGCGACGATCCGGCGACCAGGAGCGCGTCGGAGGAGTCGATGAGTGAATATGCTTGATCCACAACGTGTTTGGGCACGCTCTCGCCGAAGTAGACGATGTCGGGTTTGAGCATGCCGCCGCACGACGGGCAGTCGACGAAGCGGAACGACTCGGTGTCGGTGACGACGGCGTCGGCATCCGGTGCCACCGCCAGGCCACCGACCGCCTCGGCGCGCTCGGCGAACCCGGGATTGGCGGACTCCAACTGCTCGCCCAGCGCCGCGCGCGACATGGTGTGGCCGCAGTCCAAGCACACCACCTGCGCGTAGGTGCCGTGCAGATTGATGACGTTGCGGCTGCCGGCCCTGGTGTGCAGCAGGTCGACGTTCTGGGTGATCACCCCGGTGACCACGCCGGCGCGCTCCAGTGCGGCCAGCGCGCGATGTCCGGCGTTGGGCAGCGTCTGTGCCATGTGCCGCCAGCCCAGGTGGTTGCGGGCCCAATAGCGCTGCCGGTACTCCCGGCTGGAGGTGAACTGGCGGATTGTCATCGGGTTGGCCGGCGGCGAGTCCGGGCCGCGGTAGTCCGGGATGCCCGAATCAGTGGACAGCCCCGCGCCCGTCAGGACCGCGACGCGCCGACCCGTCAGGACTGCGACGAGCTCGGGAGCCTCCATGTCACCAGGATAGGTGGCTATCCCAGGTTCATGAACGGGCTGATGGCGTCCTTGGCGAACTGGGTGACGTCGACCGACGGCTTGCCGTCCGGGTAGCTCACTGTTGCCAGCAGGTTGGCCCCGGCGTCGACGAAGTCGCCGTCGGCACGGTCCTGGTGGGTTGTCGAGGTGACCAGGATGATGCCGGAGGTTCCGGCCTGCTCGGCCAGCGGCACGGAGAACTCGGCGTTCTGAACCGTGCTGTTCGCCTTGTCCTCCACGATGATCCGGTCATCGGCGACGCCGAGGGACCGCAGCATGTTGTGCATCTGTTCGGCCTCGGTCTTGCCGTTCTGCGGGTTGCCACCGGTGACGATGATCGGCGATTGCGGGAAGAACTGCGCGACCGCCAGCCCGGTGAGCACCCGGCGGCGCAGGATCGTGCGCATGGTGCCGTCCGGGTTGAGTCCGTAGCCGAGGATGACGATCGCCGGGTGGGAGAAGTCCTTGGCCGCAACCGCCGGGGCGGCGTGTGAGATCACCGGGTCGGCGCCGCCGAGGACGGCGCCGAGAGCAAGAGCTATTGCGCAGCCGGCCGCTTTCCATCGAGGTCGCACGGTTCGTTATCGCGCGCCGCCTGCGCGGCGTTACGGCCTCAGAGCCGTTCCATCGCTCGCTTGAGGGCCGCTGATTCGAGGTAGTCGTTGTGCCGGGGCACGTAGCGCGAATGACTGGGCCGCTCCTGCGGAGGCAGGACCACGAACGGTGAGCGCGCCGCGGTGATCCACCGCGACAGCAGGCCGGGCGAAGATGCGCTGGCGACATAGGCGACGTGTGACATGACGGTCTCCCTGGTTCCGGCGGCCGGCGGATCCGGCCGCACACCAGAACGCTAAGGCCGGACGGAACCGTGGTAACGAGTGAAGGGGTACTCGCGAAATACTTCAAAACTACTGTCGTGCAAAGAATGTCGTGATCGCCGACACCTGGCGGCAGGAGTGTGGCGGGGGTCACCTCAGCGCGGGCGTGCGGGCGAAAACGCAACAGGCCGCACCCGTGCGCGGGTGCGGCCTGTGCGAGCGCGGTGAGTTCCCTACAGCCGTTCCATGGCACGGGACATCGCGGCAGATTCGAGATAGCCGTAGTGCTTTTGGACGTACCGAGGGCGGTCGACCCCGTCGTCGACGGGGACCGTGGCGATCGCGGCTTTGACCCGGCTGATCCACCGCGACAGCACCGAGGGCTGCGGAGTTGCCACCGCCGCGAGGG
Organism: uncultured Actinomycetota bacterium; assembly: GCA_963716465.1. GTDB lineage: Bacteria > Actinomycetota > Actinomycetes > Mycobacteriales > Mycobacteriaceae > Mycobacterium. The sequence continues at coordinate 79,666 of CAVQTS010000014.1, read as the reverse complement.
CGGCCGCGGTGAGCAGCTTCACTTCCTGCTCGGTGATGAGAACGGTGGGCCGGGTGTCGACGGTGTGGGCCGCGGACGTCGGCTTGCGAACTGGAGCGTGGACGGACAACATGGCGATCCCCCTGATCTGGCCGGCCGTCATTTCGGCCTCGTGCCCCAAACCTACGACCGCCGACGCGCGCAGGGTGGAGTAGAGGCATACTCGAATCCCGCCCTGGGGTGCGAAAGTTGAGTCAGGCCAGGCACTTCTCGGCCGGAACCGGACCGGCGTGCCGGCGCTTCGGCGTCGGGATGCCATACCCGTTTCCGGCTTGCCGGGCACACGGGCGACAATGGGGTATGGACTTCTACTCCGCCTACCGGCACGGGTTCATACGGCTGGCCGCCTGCACCCACCGCACGGTGCTCGCTGACCCGGCCGCCAACGCCGAGTCGTTGTTGGCGATCGCGCGGGCTTGCCACGACGACGGTGTCGCCGTCGCGGTGTTCCCGGAGCTGACCCTGTCGGGCTATTCGATCGAGGACATCCTGCTGCAGGACACCCTGCTCGATGCCGTCGAGGACGCGCTGCTGGAGGTCGTCGCCGCCTCCGCCGACCTGCTGCCGGTGCTCGTGGTCGGGGCCCCGCTGCGCTACCTGCACCGCATCTACAACACCGCGGTGGTCATCCACCGCGGAGCGGTGCTGGGCGTCGCACCCAAGTCCTACCTGCCCACCTACCGGGAGTTCTACGAGAGCCGCCAGATGGCCGCCGGCGACGACTTGCACGGCGCCATCCGCATCGGGGGCGCCGACGTCCCCTTCGGGCCCGATCTGTTGTTCGCGGCCGAGGACGTGTCGGGTCTGGTGCTGCACGTCGAGATCTGCGAGGACATGTTCGTGCCCGTACCACCCAGCGCCGAAGCCGCCTTGGCGGGCGCGACGGTGCTGGCCAACCTGTCGGGCAGTCCCATCACGATCGGCCGGGCCGAGGACCGCAAGCTGCTGGCCCGCTCGGCGTCGGCGCGTTGCCTGGCCGCCTACCTTTACGCCGCGGCGGGGGAGGGCGAGTCGACCACCGACCTCGCCTGGGACGGCCAGACGATGATCTACGAGAACGGCCGGCTGCTGGCCGAGTCGGAGCGCTTCCCCAAGGGCGAGCGCCGCTCGGTGGCCGACGTCGACCTCGACCTGCTGCGCGCCGAGCGGCTGCGGATGGGCACCTTCGACGACAACCGCAGGCACCACCAGGATGCGCTGAAGTCGTTCCGGCGCATCGGTTTCGTCCTCGACCCGCCCACCGGTGACATCGGATTGATGCGGGAGGTCGAGCGGTTCCCGTTCGTGCCCAGCGATCCGCTTCGGCTGGAACAGGATTGCTACGAGGGCTACAACATCCAGGTCGCCGGGCTCGAGCAGCGGCTGCGCGCGCTGAACTACCCCAAGGTCGTGATCGGTGTCTCCGGCGGTCTGGACTCCACGCACGCGCTGATCGTCGCCGCGCGGGCGATGGACCGGGAAGGCCGGCCGCGCAGCGACATTCTCGCGTTCACGCTGCCGGGCTTCGCCACCGGCGAGCGGACCAAAGCCAACGCGATCAGACTCTCGAAGGCGCTGGGAGTCACGTTCGAAGAACTCGACATCCGGTCGACGGCCAAGCTGATGCTGACCGAGATCGGCCACCCGTACGGACGAGGTGAAGAGGTCTACGACATCACCTTCGAGAACGTCCAGGCCGGCCTGCGCACCGACTACCTGTTCCGCATCGCCAACCAGCGCGGCGGAATCGTGCTCGGCACGGGTGATCTCTCCGAGTTGGCGCTCGGCTGGTCCACCTACGGCGTCGGCGACCAGATGAGCCACTACAACGTCAACGCCGGGGTGCCGAAAACCCTTATCCAGCATCTGATCCGGTGGGTCATCGCGTCGGGGGAGTTCGACGACGAGGTCGACGAGACCCTGCAGTCGGTCCTCGACACCGAGATCACCCCGGAACTGGTGCCCACCGGCGAGGGCGAGGAGATCCAGAGCAGCGAGGCGAAGGTCGGACCCTACCCACTGCAGGACTTCTCGTTGTTCCAGGTGCTGCGCTACGGATTCCGGCCGTCGAAGATCGCGTTCCTGGCCTGGCATGCGTGGAGCGATCCGGACCGCGGCACGTGGCCGCCCGGTTTCCCGGAGGGCAAGCGACCGTCATACTCGCTCAAGGAGATTCGGCACTGGCTACAGATCTTCGCGCAGCGGTACTACTCGTTCAGCCAGTTCAAGCGGTCCGCACTTCCGAACGGCCCCAAGGTTTCTCACGGCGGCTCGCTGTCGCCGCGCGGTGACTGGCGCGCGCCGTCGGACATGTCAGCGCGTATCTGGTCGGCTGAGATCGAACGCGAGATTCCCGAGGACTGACGGCTCAACCGCTAGGAAAGTCGAACGCCAGGAAGTGGAATCGCTTGGAGTCGACCTCGAAGGTCGCCAGCGAGCGTGCCCCGAGTTTGTCCGTCGCGGTGTGCAGCGATCTCGGGTTGTCCTCGGCGACAAAGAGCACACCGAGGTCGAACCGGTCGCGGTAGGCCTCGCGGGTCACCTCGTTGAAGGCCGAGTAGACCCCTCGCCCCCGAAGTTCGGCGCCTATGCAGACCGGACCGCGTAATGCGTAGCGTTGCGCGGCGATCGGCCGGCCGTTCATCTGCACTGTCTGGGCCAATTCGGTCACCGCTCGCACGATGGGCGGCAGATCGGGGTCGGTCGGCCGGGGTGCGGCGAGCACGGCGATGAAGCCACCAATTCGGCCGTCATCGGTCAACGCGACGTGCACGCCCCCGCAGTCGACGGCCGCGGTGAACCACTCCGGGGAGTGCTGAAGGGAGATGAAGCCGCCGGCGCGCTCAGCCGGGCTGAGATTGCCGATGAAGTACCGATCCTCCAGCGCCACAAGCCCGGGTACGTCGAGCCGGGTTGCCGGTCGTATCCGGACCTGCGTCACCATCTGACGTCGCCTACAGCCTGCCGTCGATCTTCAGGGCGGGATGCACCCAGTTCGGCGAGCGCCGTTCCTTGAACGCCATGAAGCCCTCGATGGACTCCGGCGAGCCGAGGCTGCGCTGCATCCCGATCCGGTCGTAGAGCCCGAGATAGTTGTCGATGCTGGCCTTGACCACCGAGCGGGCGCCCGGCGCGGTGCGGCAGCACTGCGCGAGCACCTCGCGCGCGGCCTCGGCCAGCTCGTCGTGCGGCACGACGCGGGCGACCATGCCCCAGTCGAGTGCCTCGTGCGCATTCAGCGTCCGGCCGGTGAACATCAGGTCGCGGGTGCGCACCGCGCCGATCAGCCGGGTCAGCATCTGGCTGTAGTAGGTGTCGGCGATCCCGCGGTACAGCTCGGGCACCCGGAACGTGGCGCGCTCGCTGACCACGGCCATGTCGGCGCACAACGCGATCTGCAGACCACCGCCCTGGCACAGCCCGTTGACGGCGGCGACCACCGGTTTGGCCGACTGGCGCAGGGTGTCGAACGGCAAGGCGTCCATGCCGAGGGCCGAACCGAAGGTCAGCCAGTTGTCCGCGCCGCCCCCGCCCATGTCGCCGCCGGGAGCGAAGGTGTCACCGGTGCCGGTGATGATCAGGCCGGCCAGATCGGGGTCCGAGCCGACGTGATTGACCGCGTACTTGATGCCGAAGTACATCGCCGGCGTCATCGCGTTGCGCGCCTCGGGCCGGTCCAGGGTGCACACCCCGAACGCCCCCTCGCGGGTGAACTTCAGGAAAGGGGTGCCCAGCCAATCGCCCTCGGGCGGTCGCGGGGGGTCGGTGTGCGTCATCGCCAGTGAGACTATCGCCGCAACCGTAGGGCGTTCAGTACCGGGTCACGGCGCGGAGCCGCTGGGCCGGCGACATCAGATGTCGTCGATGGCATCGGCGAGCGGCGCGCAGTCGCCGGCGCCGGGCACCAGCGTCGCCAGCGCTCCGGCGGCACACGCCCGGCGCAGGGCACGCTCGCGGCCGGCGGCCCACTCCGCGGCGAGCACTCCGGCGAACACGTCACCCGCGCCGGTCGTGTCGATCGCCTCGACGTCGGGCGACGGGATGTCCAGCGGACCCCCGGGACCCCGATAGCTCGCTCCGGCCGCGCCGCGGGTGACGACGACATGCCGTGTGGGCCAGACCCAGTGCGCTTCCTCGGTCTCGTTGACGACGAGCACGTCGGTGACCGCCGCCAGCTCGGACAGGACGGGATCAGCGCTGACCGGTGAGGCGTTGACGATCACCGTCGCGCCGGCCGCGCGCGCCTCCCGCGCGGCGCCGACGGCTGTCGCGATCGGGATCTCCAACTGGACCAGCAGGACGTCGCACCTAGAGATCACCGTCCGGGCCAGCGCCGACTCCAGCGTCAGGTGCCCGTTGGCGCCCGGTGCCACCACGATCAGGTTCTCGCCGTGGTCGTCGACCATGACAACCGCGCTGCCGGTGGGCACGCCGAGCTCTTCAAGCCCGTCGAGACCGACGCCGTTGGCGCTCAGGTGCGCGCGCAGGTCCGCCCCGGACGGGTCCTTCCCGACCGCGCCGACGAACTGCACCTCGGCGCCGGCGCGAGCCGCCGCGACGGCCTGATTGCCGCCCTTGCCGCCCGGCTCGGTGCGCACCGCCGACGCCAGAACCGTCTCGCCGGGCCGCGGCAGAACCGCCACGCTGAAGAACTGATCGACGTTCACACTGCCGACGACGCAGACCCGGGCCACCCGGATACGGTAGCCCCCACCTGCCGGTTGGTCGGGAGACCATTACGCTGGACTAATGAGTGTCCAGGCACCTCGGCTTTCGGAGGGCAGGAGCGAAGCGACCCGGGAATCGGGATCGGACGTGAAGACTCAGGTTCACGATGCGGCCCGCCGCGCCCGGGTGGCCGCGCGCATCCTGGGATCGCTGACCACCACCGTCAAAGATCGGGCGCTGCACGCCGCAGCCGACGCGGTGCTGGCTCACACCCACCAGATCCTGGCCGCCAACTCCGAGGATCTCGAGGCCGCTCGCGTGGCAGGCACTCCCGAAGCGATGCTGGACCGGCTGGCACTCAACCCGCAGCGCGTCGACGGCATCGCCGCGGGGCTGCGTCAGGTCGCCGGCCTGCCCGACCCGATCGGCGAGGTGCTGCGCGGCCGCACGATGCCCAACGGCCTGCAGCTGCGCCAGCAGCGGGTGCCGCTCGGAGTGGTCGGAATCGTCTACGAGGGCCGGCCCAACGTGACCGTCGACGCCTTCGGCCTGACCCTGAAATCCGGCAACGCGGTTCTGCTGCGCGGCAGCTCCTCGGCGACGCACTCCAACGCCGAACTCGTCAGCGTGCTGCGCGGCGCGCTGGCCGGCGAGGGACTGCCCGAAGACGCCGTCCAGCTGCTGCCCAGCGCCGACCGATCCAGCGTCACCCACCTGATCCAGGCCCGCGGACTGGTCGACGTGGTGATCCCGCGCGGCGGCGCCGGACTGATCGACGCGGTGGTGCGCGATGCCACCGTCCCCACCATCGAGACCGGCGTCGGCAACTGCCACGTCTACGTGCACTCGGCCGCCGACCTCGACGTCGCCGAGCGAATCATCCTCAACGCCAAGACCCGTCGGCCCAGCGTCTGCAACGCCGCCGAGACCCTGCTGATCGACGCCGGTATCGCCGAGGTCGCCAGGCCGCGGCTGCTCGCCGCGCTGGAGCAGGCCGGGGTCACCGTCCACGACGACCCGAGCGAGGACGACCTGCGCGCCGAGTTCCTGTCGATGGACATCGCGGTGGCCACCGTCGACGGTCTCGACGCGGCCATCGAGCACATCAACACCTACGGCACCGGCCACACCGAGGCCATCGTCACCACCAATCTCGCAGCGGCGCAACGCTTCACCGAACAGGTGGACGCGGCCGCGGTGATGGTCAACGCGTCGACCGCCTTCACCGACGGTGAGCAGTTCGGTTTCGGCGCCGAGATCGGCATCTCCACCCAGAAGTTGCACGCCCGCGGCCCGATGGGTCTGCCCGAACTGACGTCGACCAAGTGGATCGTCTGGGGAGACGGCCATACCCGACCTGCCTGACCCACGACAGGAGAACCCGTGACTGAGACCCCGGCGCGCCCGGCACCGCTGTTCGCCGACATCGACGATGTCGCCAAGCGGCTGGCCGAAACCGGCTACCTGCCCGACACCGCAACGGCGACCGCGGTTTTCCTCGCCGACCGGCTCGGCAAGCCGCTGCTGGTCGAGGGACCGGCAGGCGTCGGCAAGACCGAACTCGCCAGGGCCGTGGCCCAGGCCACCGGCTCGGGTCTGGTGCGCCTGCAGTGCTACGAGGGCGTCGACGAGGCCCGCGCGCTCTACGAGTGGAACCACGCCAAGCAGATCCTGCGGATCCAGTCCGGTTCTGGCGACTGGGACCAGACCAAGACCGACGTGTTCAGCGAGGAGTTCCTGCTGCAGCGGCCGCTGCTGACCGCGATTCGTCGCACCGAGCCCACGGTGCTGCTCATCGACGAGACCGACAAGGCCGACATCGAGATCGAAGGCCTGCTGCTCGAGGTGCTCAGTGACTTCGCGGTCACCGTGCCCGAGTTGGGCACCATCACCGCCTCCCGCACCCCGTTCGTGGTGCTGACGTCCAACGCCACCCGCGAGCTGTCCGAGGCACTCAAGCGCCGCTGTCTGTTCCTGCACATCGACTTCCCCGATCCCGACCTCGAACGGCGCATCCTGCTCTCGCGGGTGCCCGAACTGCCGGAGTCACTGGCCGAAGAACTGGTCCGCATCATCGGCGTGCTGCGCGGCATGCAACTCAAGAAGCTGCCGTCGGTGGCCGAGACCATCGACTGGGGCCGCACCATCCTGGCGCTGGGCATGGACACCATCGACGACGCCACCATCGCCGCGACGCTGGGCGTGATTCTCAAACACCAGTCCGACCAGCTGCGCGCCGCCGGCGAGCTCCGGCTGAACTAGGGAGCTGAGATGGCCGTCCGCAGGGTGCGTCCCCCCCAACCGCTGGCCCCGCACGGCCTGCCCGGCCACCTCGTCGGCTTCGTGGAAGCTCTTCGCACCCAAGGCATCTCGGTGGGCCCGTCGGAGACGGTCGACGCCGGCCGGGTGATCACCGTGCTCGGGCTGGGGGATCGCGAGGCGCTGCGCGAAGGGCTGGCCTGCGCGGTGCTGCGCCGCGCCGATCACCGGCAGACCTTCGACGCGATGTTCGACCTGTGGTGGCCGGCCGCGCTGGGCGGACGGACCGTCCTGGTCGACGAGGATGCCGACGCCGACACCCCGGACGGGTTGCCGCCCGAGGACCTCGACGCGATGCGGGCCATGCTGCTGGAGCTGCTGGCCGACAACCCCGAGATCGGCGACATGGATCAGCGCCTGGTCGCGATGATCGCCCAGATCGTCGAGGCCTACGGCCGCTACACCTCCAGCCGCGGACCGTCCTACTCGTCGTATCAGGCCCTCAAGGCCATGGGTCTGGACGAGCTGGAGGGCCGGCTGCTGGCCGGGCTGCTCGCCCCGCACGGCGACGACCCCAGCCCCACCCAGGAACAGATCGCCAAAGCACTTGCCGCGCAGAAGATCTCGCAGCTGCGCCGGCTTGTGGAAAACGAGACCAAGCGGCGCACCGCCGAGCAGCTCGGACGCGACCACGTCCAGATGTACGGAATCCCGCAGCTGGCCGAGAACGTCGAGTTCCTGCGGGCCTCCGGCGACCAGCTGCGCCAGATGCGCAAGGTGGTCTCGCCGCTGGCCCGGATGCTGGCCACCCGGCTGGCGGCGCGGCGCAGACGGGCCCGCGCCGGATCGATCGACCTTCGCAAGACGCTGCGCAAGTCGATGTCCACCGGCGGGGTGCCGATCGACGTGGTGCTGCGCAAGCCGCGCCCGGCCCGCCCGGAGCTCGTGGTGCTCTGCGACGTGTCCGGGTCGGTGGCCGGATTCAGCCACTTCACCCTGCTGCTGGTGCACGCCCTGCGCCAGCAGTTCTCCCGGGTGCGGGTCTTCGCGTTCATCGACACCACCGACGAGGTGACCCACCTGTTCGGGCCCGACGCCGACCTGGCGGTCGCGATCCAGCGCATCACCCGCGAGGCGGGGGTGTACACCCGCGACGGGCACTCCGACTACGGCAACGCGTTCGTCTCGTTCACCGAGAACTTCCACAACGTGCTGTCGCCACGTAGCTCGCTGCTGGTGCTCGGCGACGGCCGCACCAACTATCGAAGCCCGGCCGTCGACGTGCTGGCCCACATGGTCAACGCCAGCCGCCACGCGCACTGGCTCAACCCCGAGCCGCGGCATCTGTGGGGCAGTGGTGACTCGGCGGTGCCGCGCTATGAGGACGTCATCACCATGCACGAATGCCGCTCGGCCAAACAGCTCGCCGCCGTGATCGACCAGCTGCTGCCGGTCTGAGCTCCGCCGAAGTACGAGAAGTAGGTAAGGCGACAAAACGTCGATCTCGGCGCAATCAACCCTCCAGTAAGCTGGCAAATCGTGGTTTCCTCGGCTCGGCGCAGGCTCGGTGTGATGGGTGGGACGTTCGATCCCATCCACAACGGCCACCTGGTCGCGGCCAGCGAGGTCGCCGACCAATTCGAGCTGGACGAAGTGGTGTTCGTGCCCACCGGCCAGCCCTGGCAGAAGTCGCGCGAGGTGACCCCGCCGGAGGATCGCTACCTGATGACGGTCATCGCCACCGCCTCGAATCCGCGGTTCTCGGTCAGCCGGGTCGACATCGACCGCGGCGGCCCGACCTACACCAATGACACACTGCGCGACCTGAGCGCCCTGAACCCCGGCGCCGAGCTGTACTTCATCACCGGCGCCGACGCGCTCGCCTCGATCCTGTCCTGGCAGAACTGGGAGGAGTTGTTCGCCCTTGCCAAGTTCGTCGGGGTCAGCCGGCCCGGCTACGAACTCAACGGCCAGCACATCGTTGCCGCGTTCGACCAGCTGCCCGAGGAGGCGCTGATCCTGGTCGAAGTGCCCGCCCTGGCCATCTCGTCCACCGACTGCCGTGCCCGCGCCGCCAAGGACCGACCGATCTGGTACCTGGTGCCCGACGGTGTCGTGCAATACGTCGCCAAACGCGGTCTCTACCGCGACCTCGGCCAGCTTGGCCGAATGGCCGCCGCAGCCCTCGAGGAGGGACCCCAGTGACCGCGTCCGCCGAAGCCATCCGGATGGCAGAAGTCGCGGCCCGTGCCGCCGCCGCCAAGCTCGCCCAGGACGTCGTCGTCATCGACGTCTCGGGTCAGCTGGTGATCACCGACCTGTTCGTGATCGCCTCGGCGTCCAACGAGCGGCAGGTCAACGCCATCGTCGACGAGGTCGAGGAGAAGATGCGCCTCGCCGGATACAAGCCCGCTCGTCGGGAGGGCGCCCGGGAAGGCCGCTGGGTGCTGCTGGACTACGTCGACATCGTCGTGCACATCCAGCATCAGGAGGAGCGCACTTTCTACGCGCTGGACCGGTTGTGGCGGGACTGCCCGCTGGTCGAGGTGAAGCTTGAGGACGTCGTGCCGGCGACACCGGACGGGGAGACACGGTGAGGGTGCGCCGGCTGGTCATGCTGCGCCACGGTCAGACGAACTACAACGCGGGCAGCCGGATGCAAGGACAGCTCGAGAGCGAGCTGACCGACCTGGGCCGCGCCCAGGCCGTGGCCGCCGCCGAGGTGCTGGCCAAACGTCAACCTCTGCTGATCGTGTCCTCGGATCTGCGCCGCGCCTATGACACCGCCGTGGCGCTCGGTGAGCGCACCGGTCTGACGGTCCACGTCGACATCCGGTTGCGCGAGACCCACCTGGGCGACTGGCAGGGACTGACCCACCAGCAGGTCGACGCCAGCGCGCCGGGCGCCCGCCTGGCCTGGCGCGACGACGCCACCTGGGCCCCGCACGGCGGGGAGAGCCGCATCGACGTCGCCGATCGCAGCGTGCCGCTGGTCGCCGAACTTGTTGCCGCCGAACGGGAGTGGGGGATCGAGGACCCCGACCGGCCGGTGGTGCTCGTCGCGCACGGCGGGCTGATCGCCGCGTTGACCGCTGCCCTCCTCGACCTTCCCGTGGACAGCTGGCCGGTGCTGGGGGGTATGGGCAACGCCAGCTGGGCCCAGCTGTCCGGCCATGGTGAGGACGACGCGGCTTTCGGCGACCTGCGGTGGCGTCTGGACGTGTGGAACGCATCGGCCCAGGTTGCCAACGATGTCCTCTGAGGTCGATCCGACCCCGGGTCGCTTCGCTCGCCCCCGCAAGCGGGAGGTACCCCCGGCCCGCCGGACCCTGCTCGTCTTCGCCGACTCGCTGTCCTACTACGGCCCGCAGGGCGGGCTGCCCGCCGACGACCCGCGGATCTGGCCCAACATTGTTGCCTCCCAATTGGGTTGGGATCTGGAGCTGATCGGTCGTATCGGCTGGACGTCGCGTGACGTGTGGTGGGCGGCCACCCAGGATCCGCGATCGTGGGCGGCACTGCCCCGCGCGGGCGCGGTGATCTTCGCGACCAGCGGAATGGACTCGCTGCCCTCACCCCTGCCCACCGCGATGCGCGAGCTGATCCGCTATGTGCGGCCGCCGTGGTTGCGCAGGTGGGTCCGCGACGGCTACGGCTGGGTCCAGCCCCGGTTCTCGCCGATGGCGCGTTCGGCGCTGCCCCCGGACCTGACCGTCGAGTACCTCGAGATGACCCGCGGCGCGATCGACTTCAACCGGCCCGGGATTCCGATCGTCGCGTCGCTGCCGTCGGTACACATCGCACCCACCTACGGCCACGCACACCACGGGCGCCCGGGAACGGTCACCGCGATCACTGATTGGGCCGCCGAGCACGACATCCCTCTGGTGGACCTCAAAGCGGCTGTCGCCGAAGAGATTCTGGCGGGCCGGGGCAATCCGGACGGGATCCACTGGAACTTCCCGGCGCACGAGGCCGTGGCCGAGCTGATGCTCAAAGCGCTCGCCGAGGCCGGCGTGCCGCACGAGAAGCCGCGTGCCTGACCCATGGCGGTCGTCGTGGTGACCGATTCATCGGCACGGATCCCCGCTGAGCAGGTCGACAAGTATGCGATTCACGTTGTGCCGCTCCATATTCTGGTGGACGGGCAAGATCTGCGCGACGGGGTCGACGCGGTGCCGTCGGATCTTTATCAGCGCGGACACGTCACGACGGCAGGGGCGACTCCCGCCGAACTGAGTGCTGCTTACCGGCAGGCGCTGCAGGACAGCGGCGGTGACGGCGTTGTCGCCGTGCACATCTCGAGTGCCCTATCGAGCACGCTCGGCGCGGCCGAGTACGCGGCCGCCGAGTTCGGCGGATCAGTGCGGGTGGTGGACTCGAGGTCCACGGCGATGGGCACCGGCTTCGTCGCGCTGGCCGCGGCCCGCGCCGCGCAGTCCGGATGTGATCTCGATGGTGTTGCCGCCGAGGCGGAATCCACGGTCCACCGGGTCCACAGCTTCATCGTGGTCCACCGCCTGGACAATCTGCGCCGCAGCGGGCGCATCGGGACGGCCGCCTCCTGGCTGGGGACCGCGCTGGCGCTCAAGCCGCTGCTGCGGATCGACGAGCAGGGTCAGCTGGTGCTGCTTGCGCGGGTACGCACCGCATCCAAGGCGGTGGCCGCGATGGTCGAGCAGGTGCTTGCGGTGGTGGGGGAGCAGCGCGCCGCTCTTGCAGTGCACCACATCGCCAACCACGACGCCGCGGCCGACGTCGCGGCGACCTTGTCGGCGGCGCTGCCCGGGTGCGGCGAGATCGTCATCACCGACCTGGGCCCGGTGCTCGGTGTGCACGTGGGGCCCGGCGCGCTCGCCGTGGTCGCGGAGCTGGCGCCGTAGCGTCAGCCGCGCAGTGTGTTCAGCCAGGCCCGGGCGTCGCCGACACAACTCTGGGGCAGCGAGAAGTGGTCGTCGTGCGGATACTCGCGCACGTCGGCCGTGCCGCCGAAACCCTTGACCGCGGCGACGTAGGCGTTCTGCCAGGTCACCGGGATCACCGTGCCGCCGTCGAAGGAGTCGATGCACACCAGCACGGGCGCAACGGGTTTGCGCTGTGCCGCCGAACTGGCGACGATGGCGGCTTTCCATGCGTCGAAGTTCGGTGGTGCGGGGTTGAGCACCGGTCCCTTGAGCCGGAACATCCGGGCGATGGTGTCATTGAGGTGATGTACCGGCTGATTGTTCCAGGCGGTTTCGATGATGTCGACGCCTAGCGGTGAGAATGCCTGCGGCAGTTGCAGTTTCGAGGGGTTCGCGGCCTGGATCCCCGCCAGCATCATCACCAGGTGGGAGTCCGGGGCGACCGAGGCTCCGGTGAGCGCCGCGGTCATTCCGGACGGGATCTCCAGACCGATCTTGCTCACCCCCGGCGACATCGCCACGGTGCCGATCAGCTTCAGGTCGCCGTAGTCGTCCTGGTCGAGTTCGGCCAGGGCAGCGGACGCACCGCCGCCCTGCGACCAGCCGGCGCACCCCAGCGTGGTGCCCGTATCGGCCTCGAGTTTGCGCGCCGCGTGCGCGATGTACACCCCGTCGCGGGCATTGGTGATGTTGACGGTGTACTGGTGCATTCCCGGAGTCCCGAGGCCCTGGTAGTCGGTGGCGCACACCACCCAGCCGTCGTCGACCCAGCCCTGCAGGCCGGGAATGCCGTAGTCGATCTGCTGGGTGGCCTGCGGTTCGAAGTAGGTGATCAGTTCACGGACCGGGTCCGGCTGCGCCGACGGGCAGGCGGCGTCCCCGAGCCCGGTGGTGCCGTGACACCAGGTGAGAATCGGCCTGTTGGCGCCGCGGCCGGCCGGGGCGATCACCAGCCCGCTGGACTCGTGGGCGACGTCGTTGACGTCGCGCGAGACGTAGCGGATGCGCCAGGCCTTCGCGCCCTTGATCGCGGTGTCGACCGGCTCCTGGCTGAGCAGGCTGCCCGGCTCACCGGTCACCGGAGGCGCGATCGGGGACTTCGGCGCCGGGGCCGACGTGTCGCCGCCGCCCTTCGGGGCCTCGTGCCGGGCACATGAGGCGAGCAACGGGGCTGCGACCGCCACTCCGCCGAGGCCGGCGATGAAACTTCGGCGCTGTATGGGCATAGCGCGGAAAGCTACCCGGCTCCCGGCGGCGAAGCCGTCGACTCGCCAGATCCAGGCATTCGTCTCAGGAAGCGGCGAACCGTCCGGTCACCGGCGGCAGATCGGCCAGGGTCACGATCCCCGGCCGGGCGGCCACGACCGCGGGCACCGCGTTGGTCACCGGCATCGCGGTGTAGATCATGCCCAGCCCCATGAAGCCGGGTTCGCTCCAGCCCTTTGGCGGCAGGCAGTGCAGCACCGTGCGCATGTTGGGCACCCCGTAGACCTGGATGACGTGACCGTGTTCCAGCGGCTTGGGAGGTATGACGTGAGAACCCATGATCCAGTTGAATCCGACGCTGACCACGTTGCGGTCACCCACCCAGCCGCGGTGATAGCCGTACACACCGCCGACGGTGCCCTCGGGGATCGTCATGAACCCCAGGTCGGAGTCTCCGGTGGCGGGGGTGAACGTGACGTCGAACGTCATCCGGTCCAGGTCCGCGCCGATGGCATCGGCCATCATGGCTGCCGACTCGGCGAACACCTCGCTCTCGCGGCGCACGCTTTCGGCCAGTCCCGGGGTGTCCGGGTCGCAGCCGAAGCCCATTGCCGACTGGGTTCCGGCCGACTCGTAGGTCGAGCAGTCCACCGATTCGGTGATGCGGATCTCGTCGACCCGCTCGCATGCGCCGGAGAGCACCATGCCGACCATGTTCGTCATGCCCGGATGTGCGCCGCTGCCGAAGATGGTGGAATTGCCAGTCGCACAAGCCTTCCGGATGCGGTCGAGATCCTCCGGCGTCTGCTTGCCGCCGGTGATCCAGGCCGCCGACGCGCACACGTTCACCCCGGCCTCGAGCAGCCGGACCAATTCGTCCACACTCGGCCACAGCGGGTTGTAACAGCACGCGTCCGGCTTGGCGGCCAGCAGCGCGTCGATGTCGTTGGTCGCCGTGATCCCGGTGGGTTCGGGCCAGCCGGACAACTCGGCGGCGTCCACACCCACTTTGTCGGCACCGTGGGCGTACACCCCGACCAGTTCCATGTCCGGGCGGCCGATGATCGCATGCAGGGACCGGCGGCCGATATTGCCGGTGGTCCACTGGATGACCCGGATCGGCCGATCGGCGGTTGCGGTCATGGGTGATCCTCCTCGAACGGGCACTGGACACTCTTGACGCTTTGTACACCATCCGCGCGGATGAAATCAGCGCCTGTCTCGGTTGTGGGGAGTACTCGACAAGCCAAGGAGTGCCCGTGGCGGCAGCGGAGAACTTCCACGACGGCGAACTGGCCGTCCAGTGGCTCGCCGGTGTGCGACGCGAAGCCGGCCGCCTCGCCGGGATGCTCGGCGAACCCCATCTCGACGGCGGCATCCGGAGCTTTCTGGCCGACCGCGAACTGGCGGTGATCACCGCCCGCGACCACGACCACCGGCTGTGGATCTCCCCGCTGCGCGGCTCCCCGGGATTCCTGCAGGTCCATGACGGCAATCTGACCGTGACCTTAGCGCCCCGAGAGGGCGATCCGCTGTGGCGCCTGCCGGCCGGTCAGCCGGTGGGCCTGATCGCCATCGAGTTCGCCACCCGGCGTCGGATGCGGGTGAACGGCACCCTGGTGCAGGCCGGGCCGGATGAACTCGAGATCGAGGTGGACCAGGCTTTCGGCAACTGCCCCAAGTACATTCAGCAGCGCACCGTCGAGCCGGCGGCAGAGGCGTCCGTGGCCGGGTCCGTCCGCCGGGACCGGCTCAGTGCCGAGGACGGCGCGCTGATCGCGCGGGCCGACACCTTCTTCCTGGGAACCGTCCACCCGAACCGCGGCGCCGACGCCTCACACCGCGGCGGAACGCCCGGCTTCGTCCGGGTCGACGATTCGCAGCTGTGGTGGCCGGACTATCCCGGCAACAACATGTTCAACAGCCTCGGCAACCTCGCCGTCGACGACGCGGCGGCGCTGCTGTTCCTCGATTTCGCCGAGGGCCGCGCGCTGCAGGTGTCCGGAACGGCGGTCCTCGAGTGGACCGATCCCGGGGCCGCAGGCGACGACGGCGGCACCGGCCGGCGGGTGCGCATGCACCCCGAGGCGGTGGTGGCCGCCGATCTCGGGCTGCGGGCACAGCCGCCGGTGTTCTCGCCGTACAACCCTGTGGTGGCCTGACCCGGCGAAGTTGTGCACAGTCCGGACTTCATGCACAGAGTCCTGCTGCGGCCGCTCGCGCGGGCCGTCGCGGTCTGATCGCACCCCTACCGTCAGGGCATGCGAACCGATCACCCGCTGGCCCGCCTGGCCGGGCCCGACTCCGGTGCGGCCGGCGCGGACGACGACGACCCCGATGACGAGGACCTGACACCGAGCTGGATTCCCGACAGCCACCCGCAGCGGCGGGAGCGGCTGCTGGCGGCGATCCGGGCCGACCCGGGCCGGGCCGGCGGCGTCGCGCTCGCGGTGATCGCCGCGATCGCCGTCCTCATCACCGTGTTCAGCTTGATGCGTGACGATCCCGCCCCGGTCATGTCCGCCAAGCTGCCGCCGGTGGAGATGGTGTCGTCGGCGACCCCGCGCTCCAGCGTCGTACCCGACCAGCCGGTCGTCGTCAGCGTCGTCGGACTGGTCAACAAGCCTGGCTTGGTCACCCTGGCACCCGGAGCGCGGATCGCCGACGCGGTGTCGGCGGCCGGCGGCGCCCTCGGCGGCGCCGACATGCTCGGACTCAACCTCGCCCGCCACCTCGCCGACGGTGAGCAGATCGTCGTGGGCATCTCCACACCGGCGGGACAGCCGACCGCGCTGGGAAGTTCGGTCGGCGGCGGCGAGCCCCGAGCGCCCGCCGCGGGGCCCACCCCGACCAGCGGCAAGGCCTCCGGGCCGCTCGACCTGAACACCGCGACCGTCGAACAACTCGACGCGCTGCCGGGCGTCGGTCCGGTCACCGCGGCCGCGATCGTGGCCTGGCGTGACGCCAACGGGAAGTTCGCCAGCGTCGACCAACTCGGCGAAGTGGACGGGATCGGCACCGCGCGGCTGGAGAAGCTGCGGGCACTGGTGCGGGTCTGAGCGGTGCACCCGGAGCCGGCGGCGCGACTGGATCTTCGGCTGGTGCCCGCAGCGCTTACGGCGTGGACGGTCACCGCCGCAGGCATCGCGTGGTCGGTCGGCGCGCTGCTCGCCGCGGCGTGTGCGATCGGCGCCGCCGGGTGGGCCGCGCTGGTGTGGTGGCGCGGTGCGGCGCACCCGGCCCTTCGCGCGGCGGGTGCCGCCGTGATCGGTACCGCCGTGATCGGTGCGGGGTTCGGCGTGGCCGTCGCGTTGCGCGATGCCGCCGTGCGCGGGCATCCCATCACACACCGGTTCGGGACGGCGCCGTCGCTGACGGTGACCCCGACCGAGAGCCCGCGATCACTGGGCAACGGGCGATTGATGTTCCGCGCCAACCTCAACCGGCTCGGCGAAGGCGAAATATCGGGCCGGGTGGTCGTTTTCGCGCCTGCGCTGGGATTCGGTGAGCTGAGCGCCGGGCAGCCGGCCCGGTTCCGGGCGCGCATCGGCCGCCCGACCCGCCGGGACCTGACCGTGGCCGTCCTCACCGCCTCCGGTGAGCCGGTGCTGGGGCAGGCCTCGACGGTGCAACAGGTGGCCCAGACGGTGCGGTCCCGGTTCGCCGCTAGCGCCCTGCAGGTGCTGCCCGCCGATCAGGCCGCGATGCTGCCCGGTCTGGTCCTGGGCGACACCTCGTCGGTCCCGCCGGACACCACCACGCAGTTCCGCACCGCTGGGCTGACCCATCTGACGGCGGTGTCCGGCGCCAACGTCACGATCGTGTGCGGGGCGGTGCTGTTGTCGGCGGGGCTGGTCGGGCCACGCCCGGCCGTCGCGCTGGCCGCCGTGGCACTGGTGGCGTTCGTCATCGTGGTGCAGCCGACGGCGAGCGTGCTGCGCGCGGCGGTGATGGGCGCCGTCGCGCTGCTGGCCGTGCTGGCGGGCCGGCGACGCCAGGCCATCCCCGTCCTCTCGGCGGCCGTGCTGGCACTGCTGGTCGCCGCGCCGCAGTTGGCTGTCGACGTCGGGTTCGCGCTGTCGGTGTCGGCCACGGCCGCGCTGGTGGTGCTCGCCCCGATCTGGTCGGCCCGGCTGGTCGCCCACGGCTGGCCCAAGGCACTCGCCGACGCGGTGTGCATCGCGCTGGCCGCCCAGGTGGTGACCGCGCCGCTGA
The DNA here is from genome assembly GCA_963716465.1 of uncultured Actinomycetota bacterium. Classification (GTDB taxonomy): domain Bacteria; phylum Actinomycetota; class Actinomycetes; order Mycobacteriales; family Mycobacteriaceae; genus Mycobacterium. The sequence continues at coordinate 62,396 of CAVQTS010000014.1, read as the reverse complement.
TCGCAGCCATCTCCGGACAGCTGAGCCTGATCTCGGTGATCGCGAATCTAGCTGTGGCAGTGGTGATTCCACCGATCACCGTGCTCGGGACCGCCGCCGCGGCCCTGTGCCCGGTGTGGGCGCCCGGTGCCGGAGTGTTGATCCGGTTCACCGGGCCGGAGCTGTGGTGGCTGCTGCACGTCGCCCGGTGGGCCGGCGAGCTTCCCGGCGCGGCCGTCACCGTGCCGTCCGGGCTGGGGGGAGTGCTGGCGGTCGGCGGCGTCGGGGTGCTGGTCGTGGTCGGTGTCGGGAGCTGTCGGCGCGGCGTGAAACGATCGGGGCGTGAGCGCGACGGTGGCCAGTCTGCATCTGATCCTGGGTGACGAGGAACTGTTGGTCGACCGCGCGATCGGTCAGGTGCTGCGTGCCGCGCGCGCCGCCGCGGGCACCGAGGACGTACCGGTGAACCGGCTGCGCGCCGGTGAGGTGTCCACCAACGAACTCGCCGAGTTGCTGAGCCCGTCGCTGTTCGCCGACGAGCGGGTGGTGGTCCTGGAGTCGGCCGCCGAGGCGGGCAAGGACGCCGTCGACCTCATCGCTTCGGCGGCCGCGGATCTGCCGCCGGGGACGGTGCTGGTGGTCGTGCACTCCGGCGGCGGGCGCGCCAAGGCGCTGGCCGATCAGCTCAAGAAGCTCGGCGCCGAGGTCCACCTGTGCGCGAAAATCGCCAAGGCCGCCGAACGGGCAGATTTCGTGCGCGCCGAGTTCCGTGCCCTCAAGGTCAAGGTCGACGACGACACCCTCGGCGTCGTGCTCGACGCGGTCGGCTCCGACATCCGCGAGCTGGCCTCAGCCTGTTCGCAGCTGGTCGCCGACACCGGCGGCCACGTCGACGCGGTTGCGGTCCGGCGCTATCACAGCGGCAAGGCCGAGGTGTCCGGCTTCGACATCGCCGACAAGGCCGTGGTGGGCGACATCGCCGGTTCGACCGAGGCGCTGCGGTGGGCGATGATGCGCGGCGTGCCGCACGTGGTGCTGGCCGACGCGCTCGCCGAGGCGATCCACGCCATCGCCCGGGTGGGGCCGCTCTCCGGTGACCCGTACCGGCTGGCGTCCGAGCTGGGAATGCCGCCCTGGCGCATCCAGAAGGCACAAAAACAGTCGCGGCGCTGGTCGCGGGACAAGGTCGCCACCGCGATTCGGGTGGTTGCGGCGCTGAACGCCGACGTCAAGGGCGCAGCGGCCGACGCCGACTATGCATTGGAAGATGCGGTGCGCAAAGTTGCGGAACTGGCCGCCGGAAGCGGCCGGGACTGATCAGAGCTTGTGGAAGGTCTGCGCGAGAGCAGACTTCTTGTTGGCCGCCTGATTCTTGTGAATGACGCCCTTGCTGGCGGCCTTGTCCAGCTTGCGGCTGGTCGCGGTCAGCAGTTCGCCGGCCTTGTCCTTGTCGCCCTCGGCGGCAGCCTCGCGGAACGCGCGGATCGCCGTATGAAGCGAGCTCTTCACCGACTTGTTGCGCAGCCGGCGGCGCTCATTGGTCAGAATCCGCTTCTGCTGCGACTTGATGTTGGCCACGCGTATGTATCCTCTTCGTTTTCACGCTCGGGGTGTCGGTCTTGCCGGGGCCGTCAGGCCCTCGGGCAGTGACTGTTCAGGTTACCAGCGAAGGGCGCAATCGCCCAAAATGAAGCCCAGTAACCTGCCGGAACGGCGATCGTGGTGCAGCATGTGACGGGTGAGCCTCCGTACCCTGCCCTCTGAAGCCAGCCGGTCCTCGGGAAACGGGGCGCGACAGCCCCGTCAGCACGACCACATCTTCGGTGGCTACAACAACCTGGGCTCCTATGCGAAGGCCTTCGACGAGATGTTCGACGCCCAGGGCAACGTCCGCGGGCCCTACAAGGGAATCTTTGCCGAACTCGCCCCGTCGGACACCGAAGAACTGGGTGCGCGCGCCGAGGCCCTGGGCCGGGCCTTCATCGACCAGGGCATCACGTTCTCGCTGTCCGGCCAGGAGCGGCCCTTCCCCCTTGACCTGGTCCCGCGCGTCATTTCCGCCGCCGAGTGGTCCCGACTCGAACGGGGCATCACCCAGCGGGTCAAGGCGCTCGAGCTCTACCTCGACGACATCTACGGCGATCAGGAGATCCTGCGTGACGGCGTGATCCCGCGCCGGCTGGTCACCTCCTGCGAGCACTTCCATCGCCAGGCGGCCGGCATCAACCCGCCCAACGGGGTCCGCATCCACGTCGCCGGAATCGACCTGATCCGCGACGCGCAGGGCACCTTCCGGGTGCTGGAGGACAACCTGCGCTCCCCGTCCGGGGTCTCCTACGTCATGGAGAACCGCCGGACCATGGCCAGGGTCTTCCCGAACCTGTTCGCCACCCACCGGGTGCGCGCGGTCGGCGACTACGCCTCGCACCTGCTGCGGGCGCTCCGGAACGCCGCGGCCACCAACGAAGCCGACCCCACCGTCGTCGTTCTGACCCCCGGGCCGTTCAACTCCGCCTACTTCGAGCACTCGCTGCTCGCCCGGCAGATGGGTGTGGAGTTGGTCGAGGGTCGCGATCTGTTCTGTCGCGACAACACGGTCTACATGCGCACCACGTCCGGTGAGCGCCAGGTCGACGTCATCTATCGCCGCATCGACGACGACTTCCTGGACCCCATGCAGTTCCGGCCCGACTCGGTGCTCGGGGTGGCCGGCCTGCTCAACGCCGCCCGCGCCGGCAACGTGGTGATCTCCAGCGCGGTCGGCAACGGCGTCGGTGACGACAAGCTGGTCTACACCTACGTGCCGACGATCATCGAGTACTACCTGGGCGAGAAGCCGCTGCTGGCCAACGTCGACACGCTGCGGTGCTGGCTGGAGGAGGAGTGCGAGGAAGTGCTCGACCGCGTCGACGAATTGGTGATCAAACCCGTCGAGGGTTCCGGCGGCTACGGCATCGTCTTCGGGCCCGACGCCTCGGAGAAGGAACTGGCGACCATCCGCAAGAAGATCCTCGGTGACCCGCGCGGCTGGATCGCCCAGCCGGTGGTCCAGCTCTCGACGGTGCCCACCAAGGTCGGCGACGTCCTGGCCCCCCGCCATGTCGACCTGCGTCCGTTCGCGGTCAACGACGGCGACGACGTCTGGGTGCTGCCGGGCGGGCTGACCCGCGTCGCGCTCCCCGAGGGCTCGCTGGTGGTCAACTCCAGCCAGGGCGGCGGGTCCAAAGACACCTGGGTGCTGGCGTCGCGCTCGTCGGTGGCCGCCCGGGAACTGGGCGACGCCGAAGTCGTCCGCAAGCTGCCCAAGCCGGTCAAATCGTCCGCGAGCGAGAAGGCTCCCGAGCAGTCCGGCCAGCAACAGCAGGGCCAGCAGCAACAACAGCAGCAGGCGGTGATGCGCTGATGTTGGCTCGCAACGCCGAGGCGCTGTACTGGATCGGCCGTTACGTCGAGCGCGCCGACGACACCGCCCGCATCCTCGATGTCACCGTCCACCAGCTGCTCGAGGACTCCAGCGTGGACCCCGACCGGACGTCGCGGGTGCTGTTGCAGGTGCTCGGTATCGAACCGCCCAAACATCAGCTCGACCTGTGGTCGCTGACCGACCTGGTGGCGTTCAGCCGGGGGCTGGAGGGCGGCTGCTCGATCGTCGACGCGATCTCGGGAGCGCGTGAAAACGCCCGCTCGGCAAGGGAAGTCACGTCCAGCGACATGTGGGAGTGCCTCAACACCACCTACAACGCGCTGGCCGAACGCGAGCGCGCATCGCGCCGGCTGGGTCCGCACGAGTTCTTCTCCTTCATCGAGGGCCGCGCGGCGATGTTCGCCGGTCTGGCCGACTCGACGCTGTCCCGCGACGACGGCTACCGGTTCCTGGTGCTCGGCCGCGCCATCGAGCGGATCGACATGACGGTGCGCCTGCTGCTGTCGAGGGTGGGCGACAGCGCATCCTCACCGGCGTGGGTGACGGTGTTGCGCTCGGCCGGTGCGCACGACACCTATCTGCGTACCTACCGCGGTGCGCTCGACGCCAACCGCGTCGTCGAATTCATGTTGCTGGACCGGCTTTTCCCGCGCTCGATCTACTATTCGCTCAAGCTCGCCGAGCACAGCCTCGACGAACTGATGCACCGCCAGCACAACCGGATCGGCGCCACCGCCGAAGCGCAGCGACTCCTCGGGCGCGCCCGCAGCGAGTTGGAGTTCATCCGGCCCGGGGTGCTGCTCGAGTCGTTCGAGGAGCGGCTGGCCGCATTGCAGGTCACCTGTCGGGACGTCGGCGAGGCCGTGAAGCAGCAGTACTTCTATTCTGCGCCATGGGTGGCCTGGTCGGATGCCGGTCACAATGGCGCGCTGGTGATCGAGGAGGGTGAGGTCTGATGTGGCGGATGCGCGTGGTGCATGCGACGGGCTACGCCTACAAGTCACCGGTCACCGCCTCCTACAACGAAGCCCGGCTCACCCCGCGCTCGGATTCCCGGCAGAACGTCATCCTCAACCGGGTCGAGACCATCCCGGCCACCCGTAACTATCGGTATGTCGATTACTGGGGAACTGCCGTAACGGCTTTCGACCTCCACGCGCCGCACACCGAACTGGAAGTCACCTCGTCGTCGGTGGTCGAGACCGACCGGCCCGAGCCCCCGTCGAAGACGGTCTCCTGGGAGGAGTTGGCCGCCGAGGCGGTGCGCGACAAGTTCGACGAGGTGCTCACCCCGACGCACTACACCCCGCTCAGCCGCCGTCTCGAACGGGTAGGAAGGCGCATCGTCAAGGAGAACGCGCCCGCTGACGCGGTGATCGCCGCGGCCCGGTGGGCGCACAGCGAGCTGAAGTACGTCCCCGGCACCACCGGCGTGCACTCCTCGGGTCTCGACGCGCTGCGTGAAGGGAAGGGCGTGTGTCAGGATTTCGCCCACCTGACACTGATTCTGTTGCGCGGCATGGGGATTCCGGCCCGCTACGTCTCGGGGTACCTACACCCCAACCGCAAGGCCGTCATCGGGCACACCGTCGACGGCCAGAGCCACGCGTGGATCCAGGCGTGGACGGGCAGCTGGTGGAACTACGATCCGACCAACGACTCGGAGATCAACGAGCAGTACATCAGCGTCGGAGTGGGCCGCAACTACGCCGACGTCACGCCGCTGAAGGGCATCTACTCCGGCGAGGGCTCGACCGATCTCGACGTGGTCGTGGAGATCACCCGCCTGGCCTAGCTGATCGTCACCCGCAGCAGATCGTCGCCGAGTTCGACCGGACCGCTGAACTCCGTGGCGGCCAGCGCCCGCCACTGGTCCTCCTGGCCGGGCGCCAGCGGCGGCACGTAGTGCGTGAGCACCAACGTGCCAACCCCGGCACGCGCCGCGGTCGCGGCGGCCTGCTCCACCGACGAGTGGTAATCCAGAATGTCCTTCAGACGCTGCTGGGGCACCAGTGCGACCAGGTCCTTGCGGATGACGGTGTGCACCAACGCCCCTGCGCCACTGGCCAACTCGTCGAGGCCGGCACAGGGCACGGTGTCACCGGCCAGCACCACGGAGGCGCCGCCGTACTCGATCCGGAAGGCGATCGTCGGCTCCACCGGGCGGTGATCGGTGGGCGCCACCGTGATCCGCACCCCGTCGGCATCCCACACCGGGCCCGCGGTGTATTCGTGCACCTGCACCGACGGGGGTTCGGTGATGTCGGCGTGATGCGCGATGCGGTAGGAGATGTCGGGGGCCAGCGCCTCGAGCGTCGCCGCGACGACGGCCTTGGTGCCGGGCGGACCGATGATCGGCAACGGCGTCGGCACGAACGTAGTCACCCACCGTGTGGTGATGACGTCGGACAGATCGGTGATGTGGTCGCTGTGCAGGTGGGTCAGCAGCAGCGCGGTCAGGTTGGCCGCGCCCACCCCCGCCGCGGCGGCCCGCATGAGCACCCCGCGGCCGCAGTCGACGAGAAACGTCTGCCCGCCGACCTTGACCAGAGTGGACGGCCCGGCCCGGTTGGGGTCGACCATGGGGCTTCCGGTACCGAGCAGGGTGATGTCGATCATGCTGTCGTTTCTACTCGCTGCGGCACCGGTGCGGCGGGAGGTCACTCCCGCCCGGCCGACACCCAACTGAGGTCGACGAACCGGTCGCCGGCAACCGCGGCGCCCGCCGCCTCCAGTTTCGCCACCTGATCACCGGTCAGTTCGACCGTCAGCGACGCGGCGTTCTCGTCGACACGTGCGGCGCGCCGGGTGCCGGGGATGGGCACCGACGCGACGCCTAGGGTTTCGGCACGTTGCCGCAGCCAGGCCAGCGCCACCTGCGCCGGTGTCGCGCCAGCCTCGCCGCCGACCGACGCAACCACCTGCGCCACAGCCAGATTGGCGTCGAACGCGCCCTCGGCGAAGCGCGGCATGTTGCGCCGGAAGTCCCACGGGGCGGACAGGTCGGCGACCGAGCTGATCGCCCCGGCGAGAAAGCCCCGCCCCAACGGGGAGTAGGGCACGAAGCCCACGCCGAGTTCGACCGCGGCCGGCACGACATTGCGTTCGACGTCACGGCTCCACAGCGACCACTCACTCTGGACCGCCGCGATCGGGTGCACCGCCACCGCCGCACGAAGCTCGTCGGCGGTCACCTCCGACAGTCCGAGGTGACGGACCTTGCCCGCGGCCACCAGCTCTGCCATGGCGCCGACGGTTTCCTCGATCGGCACCGACAGGTCGCGGCGGTGCATGTAATACAGGTCGACCACGTCGGTGTCGAGCCGGCCGAGGCTTTCGTCGAGGCACTGCCGCACGTATCCGGCGTCGCCCCGCGCCCGGAGTCGGCCGACGTCGAGATTGTCGATGCCGAACTTCGTCGCCAGCGTCACCTCGTCGCGGCGATCGGCCAGCAGCCGCGAGATCAGCCTCTCGTTGCTGCCCCCGCCGTACACGTTGGCGGTGTCGATGAACGTGACTCCGACGTCCAGGCAGTGATGCAACGTCGCCAACGACTCCGTGTCGTCGACCTCGCCGTAGACCGGGGTCAGCGCCATGCCGCCGAAACCGATCGCACTGACCGCCAGCCCAGCGCCCAACACCGTCTTCGGCAGTGTGCTCATACCGACCTCCTCGCGCTCACCTGCTCCAACACCAACACATCCGGTTTACGTCCGCTCCGCCCGGGTAGGACTTAGCCTTGTGTGAGGTCGATCACAAAGGAGTGACGATGCGCATCGCGGACATTTTGCGGAACAAGGGATCGGCGGTGGCCACGGTCACCGAGACGACCACGGTGAGCGGGCTGCTGACCGAGCTGGCCGCCCACAACATCGGCGCGATGGTCGTGGTGGGGCCGGACGGCGTCCTCGGCATGGTGTCCGAGCGCGACGTGGTGCGCAAGCTGCACGAGCGCGGCCCCGACCTATTGCGCCACGAGGTCAAAGACATCATGAGCAGTGTCGTGGTGAGCTGCGGCCCGGACGATCACATCGACGATCTCAGCGCCCTGATGACCAACAACCGGGTGCGGCACGTGCCGGTGCTGCACGACGGCCGGCTGGTCGGCATCGTGAGCATCGGGGATGTGGTGAAGAACCGGATGGAGGAGCTGCAGGCCGAGCACGAGCACCTGCAGGCCTACATCACCCAGGGCGGTTGACCCGGAGGCGCTCAGCTCCAGGAGTACTCGACGCGCAGCCGGGTGGCGATCAGCTCGAACGTCCGCTCGTCGAGGATCGCGCCCTCGCGCCGGATCCCCTCCTCGGGAACGTCGAGCACCCGGTCCAGGCGCACCCAGCTGGGCCGGGCGTCGTAGTCCCAATTGCCCGAGCCGATGCCGATCCAGTCGCGGTCGTCGTCGTGGTGGGTCTGGCTGGACAGCATCAGGCCGAGCAGGACGCTGCGATCACGGCCGACCACGAGCACCGGGCGGTCCTTGCCCCGGGTCGGGTCGTCCTCGTAGACCACCCAGGTCCACACGATCTCGCCCGGGTCGGCCCGGCCGTCGAGGTCGGGGGCGTAGATCACTTTGCGGGCGCGATGGGCGGTGGGAACGCTGTTTCGGGTGACCGGCCGGCCCGCGGTGATCGCCGCGGGCTTGTCGGTGGCGACGGCGGTGGCCAGCAGGACCTCGATGCCCATCCTGATGCCCTGCTGGATGGTCCGCTGTACGGACTGTGAACTCTGCAGCTGCCGGACGAACTTCGGGGCCTCGTTGAACACGAGGTTCTCTGCGAACCGCTGCAACGTCTTCCACTGCGACGCCATTCTCGACAGCATAGGCGAGCGATTGTGCTCGGCGGCGCCCCTGTCGATACGCTTGACGTGCCCACCGGCCCTACGAACCCCGCCCGACCAGGAGATTCCCATCAGCAGTTTCGCCGACCAGACTTTCACGGCGCCGGCCCAGATTCGGAACTTCTGCATCATCGCCCACATCGATCACGGCAAGTCGACGCTGGCAGACCGGATGCTGCAGCTCACCGGCGTCGTCGCCGACCGGGACATGCGTGCGCAGTACCTGGACCGGATGGACATCGAGCGCGAACGCGGCATCACGATCAAGGCCCAGAACGTGCGGCTGCCCTGGAAGGTGGGCGATACCGACTACGTCCTGCACCTGATCGACACCCCCGGCCACGTCGACTTCACCTACGAGGTCTCGCGCGCGCTGGAGGCCTGCGAGGGCGCGATCCTGCTGGTCGACGCCGCCCAGGGCATCGAGGCCCAGACCCTGGCCAACCTCTACCTGGCACTGGACCGGGATCTGACGATCATCCCGGTGCTCAACAAGATCGACCTGCCCGCCGCCGACCCCGAGCGATACGCCGGTGAGATCGCCCACATCATCGGCTGCGAACCCGGCGACGTGCTGCGGGTGTCGGGCAAGACCGGGGAAGGGGTGCGCGAACTGCTCGACGAGGTGGTCCGCCTGATTCCCGCGCCGACCGGTGATTACGACGCCCCCGCCCGGGCGATGATCTTCGACTCGGTCTACGACATCTACCGCGGCGTGGTCACCTACGTCCGCGTCGTGGACGGAAAGCTCACCCCGCGCGAGAAGATCAAGATGATGTCCACCGGCGCCACCCACGAACTGCTCGAGGTCGGCATCGTCTCCCCGGAGCCCAAGCCGACCGAAGGCCTCGGCGTCGGCGAGGTGGGCTATCTCATCACCGGTGTGAAGGACGTGCGCCAATCGAAGGTCGGCGACACCGTCACCTCCGCACGCCACGGCGCCACTCAGGCGCTGACCGGCTACCGCGAGCCCCGGCCGATGGTCTACTCGGGCCTGTACCCGGTCGACGGCTCGGACTACCCGAACCTGCGCGACGCCCTGGAGCGGCTGCAGCTCAACGACGCGGCGCTGGTGTGGGAGCCGGAGACGTCGGTGGCGCTGGGCTTCGGATTCCGCTGCGGCTTTTTGGGACTGCTGCACATGGAGATCACCCGCGAGCGCCTCGAGCGTGAGTTCGACCTGGACCTGATCTCCACCTCGCCCAACGTGGTCTATCGGGTCATCCAAGACGACGGGACCGAGAAGGTCGTCACCAACCCGTCGGACTGGCCCGAGGGCAAGGTCCGCGAGGTGTACGAGCCGGTGGTCAAGACCACGTTGATCGCACCCAGCGAGTTCATCGGCACCATCATGGAGCTGTGCCAGTCGCGGCGTGGTGAGCTCGGCGGGATGGACTACCTGTCACCAGAGCGCGTCGAGCTGCGCTACACCATGCCGTTGGGCGAGATCATCTTCGACTTCTTCGACTCGCTGAAGTCCCGCACCCGCGGCTATGCCAGCCTGGACTACGAGGAGGCCGGCGAGCAGGAGGCCGCATTGGTCAAGGTGGACATCCTGCTGCAAGGCGAGGCCGTCGACGCGTTCAGTGCGATCGTGCACAAGGACTCGGCCGCCGCCTATGGCAACAAGATGACCACCAGGCTCAAGGAGCTCATCCCGCGCCAGCAGTTCGAGGTTCCGGTGCAGGCGGCCGTCGGCTCGAAAATCATTGCCCGAGAGAACATCCGGGCCATCCGCAAAGACGTGCTCGCGAAGTGCTACGGTGGCGACATCACCCGTAAGCGCAAGCTGCTGGAGAAGCAGAAAGAGGGCAAGAAGCGGATGAAGACGATCGGCCGGGTCGAGGTGCCGCAGGAAGCATTCGTCGCCGCGCTGTCCACTGATTCCGCCGCCGACAAGACGCGGAAGTAGGGGCACATCTCACACGACGTTCACGTCGTTCGGGGGCGATCGATACTTGGTGCCATGGTCGGCATCGTCGCGCTGGCCGGGTGTGCGACCACGGTGGGCGGCAGTGCGGTGCGCGGCACCGCTGCCCTCGACCTGGCCGCCATTCTGCCGAGTAGCGCCGAGGTGAGCGATATCGCAGGAAATCCGTTGAACGACAACGGTTCACGCCCTACAGTCGGCGGTATCGACGTGCTGCCCAACGGGATTCGGGACAACAACTCCGCGAACCCGATCGACTGCCTGGGACCCGTGTCGCCGTTCATGCGGATCGTCTACGCCAACGGCGGGGTCCGCGCGGCCGCCTGGCAGTCGTTCTCCAACTACGGCGGCCACCAGACGGTGTCCAGCGTCGACGCCGGCGTCGTCGAGTTCGCCTCGTCGGCGCAGGCACAGGCGAGTTTTGGCGACTTCGTGAGCCGCTGGAAGGCGTGTGAGGGCACCACCGTGACCACTTATCTGCACAGCGCCGACAACGCCGAGTTGTACGAGAAGATCACCGACGTCCGGGTCGACGGTGCGATGCTGTCGGCGACGGTGATCAACTCCGACAACCAGCACGACGCCCAGTTTCCGACCGAACGGGCGCTCGCCGTCGCCGCGGACTGCATCGTCGACGTCGACGCCGCCATCACCGGCGACACCCCGGCCCCGCAGAAGCCCGCCGGTCGCGCGGTGAACCTGGCCACGGCGATGCTCGACCGGGTCAACCAGGCCCGCTGACTCGATTCACAGTGGTCAGCCGGGGGACAACGACCCGATGATCCGCCGTTCCCGCGGCGTGCGCCGCCGTCGAAACCCACGGGGCGCGATCCCGGAGCCGCCAACCTCGTCGTCGAGGCGTGGGCGTGCAGTGACTCGATCAACAACGAGGCCAAGACCATGGCCGCCGCGATGCTGACGAACGCCCCGGAAAAACCGTGGCACAACTCCACATTCGGCGCGGACTTTCCTACATCGGCGCGTTGGCCGGCTGGAACACCCCGGTGCTGTCCGCCTCCTCCTCCGCGCGGATCACGTGCACCACGGCGTTGATCAACGCCAGGTGGGTGAACGCCTGCGGGAAGTTGCCCAGGTGGCGGCCGGTGCGCGGCTCGATCTCCTCGGCGTAGAGGTGCAGTGGGCTGGCGAAGGACAGCAGCCGCTCGCACAGGTGCCGCGCCCGGCTGACCTCGCCGATCTCCACCAGCGCCGACACCAGCCAGAACGAGCAGATCGTGAACGTGCCCTCTTCGCCGGACAAACCGTCGTCGGTCTCCTCGACGCGGTAGCGCAACACCAGCCCGTCCTCGGTGAGTTCGTCGGCGATCGCCAGCACCGTGGCCCGCACCCGCGGGTCGTCGGACGGCAGGAAGCGGACCAGCGGAACCAGCAGCAACGAGGCGTCCAGCGCGTCGTCACCGTAGCGCTGGGTCAGCACCCCGCGCTTGTCGACGCCGTGGGCCAGGATGTCGGCCTTGATCTCCTCGGCGATCGCGCGCCACTGCTGGGCATAGCTCTTCTCGCCGACCAGCTCGGCAAGCTTGGACCCGCGGTCCAGCGCCACCCAGCACATCACCTTCGAGGAGGTGAAGTGCTGCGGCTCGCCGCGCACCTCCCAGATCCCGCGGTCGGGTTCCTTCCAGTGCTTGATCGCCTCGTCGACCTGTTCCTTGAGCACCGGCCACAACTGGTCGGAGATCTGCTCGCGCGACTTGGCGTGCAGGTACACCGAGTCGAGCATGGTGCCCCAGATGTCGTGCTGGCGTTGGTTGTACGCGCCGTTGCCGATGCGCACCGGCCGCGCGTTGTCATAGCCGGAGAGGTGGTTGAGCTCCTCTTCGACGAGCTCGCGTTCCCCGCCGACGGCGTACATCACCTGCAGTGGGTGCCGTTCGCCGTTGTTGGCGCCCGACACGTCGGCGATGAACGAGAAGAAATCGTCGGCCTCGCGGTCGAGCCCCAGGGTGTACAGGCCCCACAGCGCGAACGTCGAGTCCCGCACCCACGCGTAGCGGTAGTCCCAGTTGCGTTCGCCCTGCGGCGTCTCGGGCAGCGAGGTGGTGCTGGCCGCCAGCAGTGCACCGGTCGGCGAATACGTCAGGCCCTTCAGCGTCAGCGCACTGCGCTGCAGATAGGCGCGCCACGGGTGGTCGGGGAAGTCCCCGATGTTGATCCACTGCCGCCACGCTTCGCTGGTCTGCCACATCTTGTCGGCGGCCTCTTCGTAGGTCTGCGGCGACGGATGCTTGGACCAAGACAGCGCGACGAAGGCGTTGTCGCCTTCCTTGAGGCGGGTGCGCGCGCGGGCCTCACGGCCCTCGAGCCCGATGCGCAGGTTGGTCGTCAGGCGCAGCGTCGGGTGGGCGTCAGGATCCTTCCTGGCCCGCGCGATCGCCTCGCCGTAAGCGTTGGCGGAGTACTCCCAGGCGGCATTGACCCGGGCGTAGTCGAAGGACGGCTCGCAGTTCATCACCAGTTCCACCGTGCCGCTCACACAGCGCACGGTGCGCAGCAGGATGTGCTCGGCATCCCAGTCCATCGGAGTGCGCCGGTGCGTGCGCGATCGCGCCTCGAGGTCGTGCCAGGGGCCCATGACCAGGGCATCCCGCACGATCACCCAGCCCGTGTGGGTCTGCCAGGTGGTCTCCAGGATCAGACTGCCCGGCAGGTAACGCCGGGCCGCGGGCACCGACACCCCGTATGGTCCGAGCCGGAAATGGCCGGCGCCGCGGTCCAGGATCGCGCCGAACACGCTGGGTGAGTCCGGGCGCGGGACGCACAACCACTCCACTGCGCCGGCAGAGGAGATCAGGCAGGTGTTCTCGCAGTCCGACAGGAATGCGTAGTCGGCGATCGGCGGGAACGGGTTGCGCAACGCCGCGCTCGACGCGTAGGGCACCGGCATCGTCACGGACAGGGGCGCGGGCGACGCGACGGCGGGCACGGCCTCGGTGTCCCCGCCTGCCGGCTGGGCTTGCAGAACCATTGGGACATCATCGACCGCCGGGCGGCCCGGCGTCTACCTATGAGCCGAACCGTAACTTTGCTGTTCGCGCCGGTGGGGAGCCGCCAGCTCGCTGGGCATAGGCTGGCCTCGTGAGCGGAATCCTGAGTTGGTGGGACGGCGTGGAGCTGTGGTTGTCCGGTCTGGGATTCGTGCTGCAGACCCTCATCGTGATGCCGGTCGTCCTGGCGCTCGCCTACGGAATCGCGGTGGTGGTGGACGCGGCGCTCGGTCGTGGTATCCGGATGCTGCACTGGATCCGTCATGAAGACGGGCCACGACGATGAGCGGGATGCCCCGCTCGCGGGTCACCTTGGCCCTCGTCGCGCTGCTGGTTCTGGTCATCGTGGTGTGGTTGCTGAACCGCTGATGCCCCGAGTGGCCATGTGCCCCAACTCTGCTAAGCTTCGCGCCATGCAATCGGCGACCGGTCACCGTGAGGGCCATATTCTGGCGCTCATTGCGGTCGGTCCTTGCGCCGTTGCTGATGTTGCTTGTTGTCGCTGACACCCTCGCCCGTCCGCGGTTTGGTGTCGGTGATCGTCGTGGCATTTTGCTGCTGAAGGATCGCCATTCCGTTGCGACGGGGCTCGACCTCCCCAAATCCGCAACGAGAAAGGCATCCAATGCACACCATCCCCTCGCCCCGTCGCCGGTGGCGCGCCGCAGCCGCGCTGGCCGCGACCGCAACGCTGCTGGCCGCCTGCGGCGGCGGTGGCTCCAGCGATGTCGCCGGCGGCGGCGGCGGCCCCAAGCCGAGCACCACGCTAACTTTGGTGGCCTACGCCGTTCCCGAGCCCGGATGGAGCAAGATCATCCCGGCATTCGCGGCCACCCCGGAGGGCAAGGGGGTGGCGGTGACAACCTCCTACGGCGCGTCTGGCGACCAGTCGCGCGCAGTGGTGGACGGCAAACCGGCCGACATCGTGAACTTCTCCGTCGAGCCCGATGTGACGCGTCTGGTCAAGGCCAACAAGGTTGCCGCCGACTGGAATAAGGACGCCACCAAGGGCATCCCGTTCGGTTCGGTCGTCACGATCGTGGTTCGCAAGGGCAACCCGAAGAACATCAAGGACTGGGACGACCTGCTGCAGCCTGGCGTCGAGGTGGTCACCCCCAGCCCGCTGAGCTCCGGATCGGCCAAGTGGAACCTGCTGGCCCCCTACGCCGCCAAGAGCAACGGTGGCCAGGACCCGCAGGCCGGCCTTGACTTCGTCAACAAGCTGGTCACCGAGCACATCAAGACCCGGCCCGGCTCGGGTCGAGAGGCCACCGACGTCTTCTTACAAGGCACCGGTGACGTGTTGCTGAGCTACGAGGACGAGGCCATCAACGTCGAGCGGCAGGGCAAGCCGGTGGAGCACATCATCCCGGCGCAGACCTTCAAGATCGAGAACCCGGTGGCGGTGGTGAGCACCAGCACCAACGTCGACAAGGCGACCGCTCTGAAGAACTACCTGTTCACCCCGGAGGGCCAGAAGATCTGGGCCGAGGCCGGGTTCCGGCCGGTCGACCCGGCGGTGGCGGCGGCCTTCGCCGCCGACTTCCCGGCGCCGGCGCAGAAGCTGTGGACGATCGCCGACCTCGGCGGGTGGAGCGCGGTGGATCCAGCTCTGTTCGACAAGGACAATGGATCCATCACGAAGATCTACAAGCAGGCGACTGGATGACAGCAGCCATCGAGCCGAATCCGCAGGCGGTCCGGCCCGAGCTCACCGGTGGTGGCTCGGGCGGACCGCCCGGCTTCCTGGTCCGCCGACATGGCTCCACCGCGCTGCGCGTCGGGGCCGCCTCGATCTGGTTGAGTGTCATCGTCCTGCTGCCGCTGGCCGCCATCGTGTGGCAGTCGGCCAAGGGCGGATGGGGCGCCTTCTGGACTGCGGTCACCTCCAATGCCGCGCTGGAGTCGTTCCGGGTGACGCTGACGATCTCGCTGGGCGTCACCCTCATCAACGCGGTCTTCGGCCTCCTGGTGGCCTGGGTGCTGACCCGCGATGACTTTCCGGGCAAGCGCCTGGTGGACGCCGTGATCGACCTGCCCTTCGCCCTACCCACTATCGTGGCCAGCCTGGTGATGCTGGCGCTGTACGGCCCCAACAGCCCGGTCGATCTTCATCTGCAGCACACCAAGTGGGGTGTGGGCATCGCGCTGCTGTTCGTCACGCTGCCGTTCGTAGTGCGTTCGGTTCAGCCGGTCCTCCTCGAACTCGACCACGAGGTCGAGGAGGCGGCGGCGTCTCTGGGCGCCAGCAACACCGTCATCTTCCTGCGCGTCGTCCTTCCGGCGCTGTTGCCCTCGCTGCTGGCCGGCGCGGGTCTGGCGTTCTCCCGCGCCATCGGCGAATTCGGGTCGGTGGTTCTGATCGGCGGCGCGGTGCCGGGGGAGACCGAGGTGTCCTCGCAGTGGATCCGCACACTGATCGAGAACGATGACCGCACCGGTGCGGCGGCCATTTCGATTGTGCTACTGGTGATCTCGTTCATCTTGCTGCTCGTCCTGCGGGCCATCGGCTCGCGGGCAGCCAAGCGGGAGGAGGCCGATTCATGACCCCCTCGCCACTGATGCGCTACCTCGCCCGCTATGCGGCGCTGGCTTACATCGCGATCCTGGTGATCGTCCCAGTGACGCTCATCCTGTGGCGAACCTTCACTCCCGGCGTGGGTGCTTTCTTCGCCTCGATCACCACCCCGGCCGCGGTGTCCGCGCTGCAGCTGTCGCTGCTCGTGGTCGCGATCGTGGTGCCGCTTAACGTTCTGTTCGGGGTGCCGACCGCACTGGTGCTGGCGCGCAACAAGTTCCGCGGAAAGGCCGCGCTCCAGGCCATTATCGACCTGCCGTTCGCCGTCTCTCCGGTGGTCGTCGGCGTCGCCCTGATCCTGTTGTGGGGAAGCGCCGGGATATTCGGCTTCGTCGAGAACAACCTCGGCTTCAAGATCATCTTCGGGTTCCCCGGCATAGTGTTGGCCAGCATCTTCGTCACCGTGCCGTTCGTGATCCGTGAGGTCGAGCCCGTCCTGCACGAGATCGGGACCGACCAGGAGCAAGCGGCCGCCACCCTGGGATCGAGCTGGTGGCAGACGTTCTGGCGGATCACGCTGCCGTCCATCCGGTGGGGCCTGACCTACGGCATCGTGCTGACCGTGGCCCGCACCCTCGGCGAGTACGGCGCGGTGATCATGGTGTCGTCCAACCTACCCGGGACATCGCAGACCCTGACCTTGCTGGTGTCCGACCGCTACAACCGTGGCTCCGATTACGGCGCCTATGCCGTCTCGACGCTCCTCATGACGGTGGCGGTACTCGTCCTCGTCGTCCAAGTCGTCCTCGACGCCCGGCGCAGCCGGGCAGCCGAGTAAGCGCCAGCCAAGATTGGAACTGTCATGACCGACGCGATCACTGTCATCGGCGCCAACAAGCGCTATGGCGACTTCAATGCTTTGGACAACGTCGATTTCGTGGTGCCGTCGGGATCGCTGACCGCCCTGCTGGGGCCCAGCGGCTCGGGAAAGTCGACGCTGCTGCGTGCCATCGCCGGACTCGACCAGCCCGACACCGGCACCATCACGATCCACGGCCAGGACGTCACCAACGTGCCGCCCCAGCGGCGAGGTATCGGCTTCGTGTTCCAGCACTACGCTGCGTTCAAACACCTGACGGTCCGGGACAACGTCGCGTTCGGGCTGAAGATCCGCAAGAAGTCGAAGACGGAGATCAAGGACAAAGTCGACAACCTGCTCGAGGTCGTCGGTCTGGCGGGCTTCCAAACCCGTTATCCCAACCAGCTTTCCGGTGGCCAGCGCCAACGCATGGCGCTGGCGCGCGCCCTGGCGGTCGATCCGAAGGTGCTGCTGCTCGACGAGCCGTTCGGGGCGCTGGACGCCAAGGTTCGTGAGGACCTGCGGGCGTGGTTGCGCCGGCTGCATGACGAGGTCCATGTCACCACCGTGCTGGTCACCCACGACCAAGCCGAGGCCCTCGACGTCGCCGACCGAATCGCGGTGCTCAACAAGGGCCGCATCGAACAGGTGGGCACGCCGACTGAGGTGTATGACCGACCCGCCAACGCCTTCGTGATGTCGTTCTTGGGTATGGTGTCGGCGCTAAACGGAATCCTGGTGCGCCCGCACGACATTCGGGTGGGACGCAACCCGGACATGGCGATAGCCTTCGGCGACGGCACCGCGCAGTCCACCGGGGTCACACGGGCCACCATCGACAGGGTGGTCTATCTGGGTTTCGAGGTGCGCGTCGAGCTGACCAGCGCCACCAACAATGCCCCGTTCACCGCGCAGATAACCCGAGGCGATGCCGAGGCGCTCGGGCTCAAGGAAGGCGACACCGTGTTCGTGCGGGCCACCCGGGTGCCGCCGATCGCCGGCGAAGTGCAGGTCGCGGCCGGCTAGGCCCCAGCCCGTTCACTGGGCCGGCAGACGAAGCGGTCACGGCACTGGCTGGGTGTGAGTCCGAACCACCGAAGGCAGGCGCGGGTGAAAACGCTCTGATCTGCGTAACCGAGCTGGCGGGCGAGGCTGCCGAAGGTAACGGTGTCCGCACTGAGGTGCCGTTCCGCGGTTTCCCGGCGCAGCACGTCGAGCACCTCGGCGAACGTGGTGCCTTCGGCGCCGAGCTGGCGCTGCAGTGTCTTGGGGTGGACGTTGAATTGCCGGGCGACGGTGGTGATTCGTGGTGCGCCGAGCGGCAGGAGAGCGCGCAGGGCGCCCCGGACGGTTTCGACGGCGCTGAACGAGGCATCAGCGGTCAGCATCGACAGATATCGGACCGCCGTGTCGTGGACCAGCGCATCGTGACTCGTCGGACGTTTTAGGTCGGCCGAGGTGAACATCAACCCCGGCACAGGCTGACTGAACAGCGTACGGCAGCCGAAGAACTGCTCGTAGTCCTTCGACGGTGTCAACGGCCGGTGGGGGACGTGCACCGTGCGTGGCGAGAAATCGCTTCCCATGACGGCCTGCAGAGCCCGGAATGCGACCGTCAGTGAGCCTTCGATCGAGTGATGTTGAGGATGCGAGGGGTCCTTGACGACGCGGACCGCCAGAAATCGCAGATCGGCGCGGGGCCCCGGCAGCAGATCCACGGAGATCCCGTTGCTATGAGTGGACGTGAACTTGCTGAGAACGGTGAGTCCATCAGCGGCCGTCGTAGCCGTGCGCGCGGCGACCACCAGGGGGGCGACGATCTCAGCGGCGTGGCTGTCCGCGAGCCGACGGCCGAAGTCCGCCGTTTTGGTGGCGGCGGCAGCGGACTCGATGGCACTGACTACTCCGGCCGCCGGCAACAGCACATCAGCATTTCCTGCGTGGTGAAGCGGTATGCCGACGTCGCGCAGCAAAGCTTCCGGATCTCCACCGAGTTGACGGACCAGGGCCACGTACCCGGTCAGTGAGGCGCCTCGAATGACATACATGCGCAGAGACTCGGCCGATGCTGCTGACATGTCAAGGTATCGAGGTTGAGCCGATTCTTTCTCCGCGGTCGTCGACCCCGCAGCCGGTCGGTGGCAAGGAGGGTGATCGTTTGGGTTGACCTGCGACGACTATTTCTTGTCTTTTCGGGACAGCCGGCGCTCTCAACAGCCGATTGTCATGTCACCGTGGGGCATTCGGGTGTTACCGTCACCGCGGATCTCGCAGACGGCGCGACAGCGCGCCTGTGACTGAAGGGTCGTGTGATGCCGAACCGCTACGGGGCCGGGTCGCAGCCAGCGGTGGCAGCGGAGGCATCCGAGTGGCTGCCGACGACGCCTGACCATGAGGTCTTGATCGTCGGTGCCGGGTTCTCCGGAATCGGTGCGGCGATCATGCTGGACAAGGCCGGGATGGGCGACTACGTCGTCATCGAGGCCGCCGACGGTGCCGGCGGAACCTGGTATTGGAACACCTATCCCGGTATCGCGGTCGACATTCCGTCGTTCTCCTACCAGTTCTCCTTCGAGCAGAGTCCGAACTGGTCGCGCACCTACGCCCCCGGCCACGAACTGCGGGCCTATGCCGAACACTGCGTGGACAAGTACGGCCTGCGCTCGAAGATCCGGTTCCGCACCACGGTGCGCGCGGCAGTGTTCGACGAGGCGAACGACGTGTGGCGCGTGGAACTCGGCTCCGGCGAGGTGCTCACCGCGCGGTTCCTGATCAACGGCAGCGGGATCCTGACCACCCCGAATCTGCCCGACATCGACGGCGTGGAATCCTTCGCCGGGGCCACCACCCATACCGCGCGCTGGGACCACGACCTGGAACTGAAGGGCAAGCGGGTGGCCGTCATCGGCACCGGCGCCTCAGCGGTCCAGGTGATCCCCGAGATCGCACCGATTGTGCGGCAGCTCACGGTATTTCAGCGCACTCCGATCTGGTGCTTCCCAAAAGCCGACCGCCCGTTGTCGGCTCGTCAGCAGTGGGCGATGCGGATCCCCGGCGCGAAGTCGGTGCAGAGGCTGATCAGTCAAATCTACGTCGAACTCACCTTTCCCCTCATCACCCAGTACTTCACCGTCAATCCCACCGTCAAGCATATGGCCGAGGCGGGCAAGGCCTATCTGCGCCGTCAGGTCAAGGACCCGGTGGTGCGTGACAAGCTCACGCCGCGCTACGCCGTGGGATGCAAGCGCCCGTCGTTCCACAACACCTATCTGTCGACCTTCAATCGCGACAACGTCGAGCTGGTCACCGATCCGATCGAGAAGATCACCGGTTCGGGTGTGGTGACCGCCGACGGTCGCTCCCACGACGTCGACGTGCTGATCCTGGCCACCGGGTTCAAGGTGCTCGATCCCGACGAGTTGCCTACCTATCCGGTAATCGGCGTCGGCGGCCGCTCGCTCGCGGAGTTCTGGAACACCAACCGGCTCCAGGCCTACGAAGGTGTCAGCGTGCCCGGCTTCCCCAACTTCTTCACGGTGTTCGGGCCCTACGGCTTCGTCGGCTCGTCGTACTTCACGTTGATCGAAGCCCAGACCCATCACATCGTGCGCTGCCTGAAGCGGGCCAGGCGCAGGCACGCAACCCGCGTCGAGGTGACCACTGAGGCCAACGACCGGTTCTTCGCATCGATGATGGACAAGCGCCACCGGCAGATCTTCTGGCAGGACAGCTGCAAATTCGCCAACAGCTACTACTTCGACAAGCACGGCGACGTCCCACTACGGCCTGCCAGCACGCTGGAGGTCTACTGGCACAGCCGGCGCTTTCCCCTGGGCGACTACCGATTCAGCGCCGATGCCCGACCGGGTACCGGGATAGCCGACGCACCGAAACGCTCGACAACGAAGGAGTCCACACCATGACTGACCGATCACACCGCACGGAGGCATATCTCTGGTTGGGAGCCGGCGCGCTCGCGGTTGGTTTCGGTGCGGCGCTGGCCAGCGGGTCAGGGATTGCGCATGCCGACACCTCCGGCGGCGGCTCGTCGCGGGCGAGCGGCGTCCATACGTTGGCGGCTTCGGCCACCCACGGTACGGCCAAACCGGCGGCGGCGACCGCCGCCCAACGTCATCCTGCACCCGCGGCAAGCACCGTCAGCGGTTCGTTACCGCACTCGTCTGTGGCGGCTTCCGGCAGCGGGCCGAACATCGCCGTCGCCCTCTTCGGCCACACGCTGATCCAGTCCGGCAGCGCCACCGCCAGCGCCGGCTCCTTGAGCATCGCGATCGCGATCGGACCCAACAGCACGGCCTATGCCGTGGGTGGCGTGTTCAACGTCGCCCTCGCCGCGGGCAGCAACACGACTGCGGGTGCGGGTGGCAAGGACGGTCTTGGCAACGACGGCCAGGGCAACTTCGACCTCGCCGTCGACATCGGTAAGAACGACAGCAACCCCGACTATTACGCACAAGGGGCCGCGGCGACACTCGGCAACTTCAACACCGCCATCGACATCGGCAACAACAGCGGAACGGTACTCGGCGCGCTGGCGTTCACCGGAAACCGGAACCTCGCCATCGACCTCGGCAACAACACCGGCTCGGCCAGCGGCGCAGGCGCCATTTATGGCAACGGCAACACCGCCATCACCATCGGCAACAACACCAACACCGGTACCTCGGAGCAGTTCGGCGGCGGGGCACAGGCCGGTCAGGGCAACCGCAACTTCGCCGTCCAGTTGGGCAGCAACAACGGCGACGGCGCCGTTTCTCCATACGGCTACGGTCCGATCGCGGGCGGCGCGGGTGATACGTCGGGCAACGACGACTTCGCCGCGGTTGTGGGTAGCAACGCCACCGCGCTCGCCGGTATCGGCTTCAACCGCGACACCGCCGTGGTCATCGGTGACGGACTCACGGCACTGGCCAACTTCGCCGACAGTCTCTGGATCCAGTCGGTGGCCAAATTGTTCTGACGCGACGCTAGGCTGCGGCCCGCGCGGCCACCGCGCGGTCGAACCTGTCGAGCAACGTCGCAGCCGTCAGAGGGTGGGCACCGAGCGGCTCGGCCATCGAAACAGCTGCCGCTGAAGCAATCTGCGCCACCCGGTCGGTGATGCGCCCTGGCGCGATGAACCACGGGGCCAGCACGATCCGGCGCGCGCCACGGTGACGCAACAACTCGATACCGTCCGTCACCGACGGGTGCGGGCCGGTCGCATAGCCGACGTGCACCCCAGCCCAGCGGGTGCCTTCGGCCAGGGCCTGCGCCAGCGTGGCGGTGCGGGCATTGGCCTCGGCTCGGGAGGCTCCCACCGCCACCACGAGGGCACCCAACTCGCGGTCGTACTCGCTGACGCCCACCTCAGCGAGGCGTTCCCGCATCACCCCGACCAGGCGCGGGTCCTCGCCGAGCGTGTCGGCCTGCAGCACGTCGGCCCCGGCCTCGTCGATCATCGCGGGGATGTCCACCCGGGCGTGGTAGGCGCTGGCCAACAGCAACGGCGTGACGACCGCCGGGCCGGCGACCGTGCGCAGCACGTCGCGAAGGTTCGGGGAGTTCTTCTCGCAGAACGCCACTCGGACGTCCAGGCCGGGTCGCTGCAGACGGACCTGCTCGGCCACCGCATGGGTGACCGCCGACGAGCGTGGATCGGCGCTGCCGTGCGCGGTGAGGATCATCGGAGGGCAGGACCCGGGATGAGACACAGTCACGAAACGTGCAGTCCGCATTCGGTTTTGGACAACCCCTGCCAGCGGCCGCTGCGCGGGTCGGCTCCGTTGACCGGCTTGGCCGTGCATGGTGCGCAGCCGATCGACGGATATCCCTCGTCGACAAGCGGATTCAGCAGGATGCCGTGCCTGTCGATGTAGGCCTGCATGTCCTCGTCGGACCACGCCGCCAGCGGGTTGATCTTCACCAGCCCGAACGCCTCGTCGAAGGAGATCAGCGGGGCGTTCGCCCGGGTGGGCGACTCGACCCGGCGGATGCCGGTCACCCACGCCGAATATCCTTGCAGCGCCTTGCGTAGCGGGGTGACCTTACGCCGGCTGCAGCATTCGTTGGGGTCGCGGGCGAACAGGTCTTTGCCCAGCAGGCGGTCCTGCTCTGCGACGCTGTGCTCGGCGGTGACGTTGACCACGTTGATGTCGTAGACGGCTTCCACGGCATCACGGGTGCCGATGGTCTCGGCGAAGTGATATCCGGTGTCGAGGAACAGCACGTCGACACCCGGGCGGACCTTGGCCGCCAGATCGACCAGCACCGCGTCCTGCATGTTCGACGCCACCACGTAGCCGCCGCCGAAATGAGTGTCGGTCCAGGCCAACAACTCCAGCGCGCCGGCGCCGTCCAGTTCGGCGACACCGCGCTCGGCCAATGCCCGCAGGTCTGCCTCGGTCACGTCGTGCACCTCAACACTCATCGCTGCCTTCTTTTCTTCCCACGAGCGCTCATCGCAAATCAGCCTCGTCTGCTCGCACTGCCCACTGGGCGAAACGCTCACCCTCTTGCTTTTGTTTCACGAAGTTGCGCACGACCCGCTCGATGTAGTCGCCCAACTCCTCGCTGGTGACCTTGTGCTGTCGCAGCTTGCGCCCGAAAGCACTGTCGAGACCCAGGCTGCCGCCGAGGTGCACCTGGAATCCCTCGGTGTGGCCACCGTCAGCGTCCTCGACGATCTGGCCCTTGAAGCCGATGTCGGCGACCTGGATGCGGGCGCACGAGTTGGGGCAGCCGTTGATGTTGACGGTGACCGGCACGTCGAGTTGCGCGTTGAGGTCCTCCAGCCGCTTCTCCAACTCCGGCACCAGAACCTGCGAGCGCTTGCGCGTCTCGGCGAACGACAGCTTGCAGTACTCGATACCGGTGCAGGCCATCAGGTTTCGTCGCCAGTGCGACGGTCGCGACGGCAGGCCGAGCGCATCGAGGCCGGCGGTCAGGGCGTCGAGTTTGTCGTCGGCCACGTCGAGGATGACCAGCTTCTGGTAGGGCGTGAACCGGATCCGGTCCGAGCCGGCCTGCTCGGCGAGGTCGGCCACCTTGCTCAGGATCGTTCCCGAGACCCGGCCCGCGATCGGGGAGACGCCAACGGCGTTGAGCCCGTTCTTGAGTCGCTGCACACCGACGTGGTCGATCGGCCGCACCACCGGTTCGGGAGCGGGTCCGTCGATGAGTTTGCGGCCTAGGTATTCCTGTTCGAGGACTTCCCTGAATTTCTCCGCACCCCAGTCCTTGATGAGGAACTTCAGCCGGGCCTTGGACCGCAGCCGGCGGTAGCCGTAGTCGCGGAACGCGCTGACCACCGCTTCCCACACATCGGGCACCTCGTCCAGCGGAACCCAGGCCCCCAGCCGTTGCGCCAGCATCGGATTGGTGGACAACCCGCCGCCGACCCACAGGTCGAACCCCGGTCCGTGCTCGGGATGGTTGACCCCGACGAACGCGATGTCGTTGATCTCGTGGACCACGTCTTGCAGACCGCTGATCGCCGACTTGAACTTGCGCGGCAGGTTCGAGTACTCGGGCTTGCCGATGTAGCGGCGGACGATCTCGTCGATCGCCGGCGTGCCGTCGATGACCTCGTCGACCGACTCACCCGCGAGCGGGGATCCGAGGACCACGCGGGGGCAGTCGCCGCAGGCTTCGGTGGTGTAGAGCCCCACGGTGTCGAGCCGCTTCCAGATCTCGGGCATGTCCTCGACCCGGATCCAGTGGTATTGCACGTTCTCGCGGTCGGAGATGTCGGCGGTGTCCCTGGCGAATTCAGTCGAGATCTCACCGAGTGTGCGCAGCGCGGCGGTGCTCAGCGCGCCGCCGTCGCAGCGCACCCGCAGCATGAAGTACTTGGCTTCGAGCAGGTCGGTGTTCTCGTCACCGGTCCACGTGCCGTCGTAGCCCTGCTCGCGCTGGGTGTAGAGACCCCACCACCGGAACCGGCCGCGCAGGTCGCTCTTGTCGATGCTGTCGAAACCGTTCTTGGCGTAGATGTTCTCGATGCGGGCCCGCACGTTGAGCGGGTTGTCGTCCTTCTTGTTCTGCTCGTTGGCATTGAGCGGCTCGCGGTACCCCAAGGCCCACTGGCCTTCGCCGCGGGACTTGGGTGGCCTCGCCGTCTTGGTCGGCTCGGTCATGAGAGGTGCTCCTCATTTCAAGGAGCTGGCGTTCGAACTGCGCAGACCACCGGTGAGCTGCTCCGGCGGCGCAGATCCGGCGGCCAGCTGGAGTACAGGTGGGCAGGTCTACGGCGTCAGGCCGGACAACAACACGTACAAACGCGCTTGAAATCCACATGCCGCCGAGCCACCAACGCAACTCTGCGCAGGGCATGGGGGGCGGTCATGCGGGTCATTCTGCCACGAACGTCGCCGATACCTCCAACCGGGCCAGATTTGTGCTCACGGTGAGCAAAAGTCGGACTGGAATACTGGCCGGGTGACTGGCAGTGCGTCGACGGATCCGCATCCGGATGTGCGTCTGCGGCCGGGAACGGCGTTCGGTGTCTACGTCCACGTCCCGTTCTGTGCGACGCGGTGCGGCTACTGCGACTTCAACACTTACACCGCCGGAGAACTGGGCGGAGCGACGCCACAGGGGTGGTTGGCCGCGGTGCGCGCCGAACTCGCGATGGCGGCGGGCGTCGTCGGTGAGGTGACCGTCGACACCGTCTTCGTCGGGGGCGGTACCCCGTCGCTGCTGGGCGGTGAGGGCCTAGCGGAGGTGCTCGACGCTGTCCGGGACAACTTCGCCCTGGCGTCCCGCGCGGAGGTGACCACCGAAGCCAACCCGGAGTCCACGTCACCGGAGTTCTTCGCGACCATCCGCGCCGCCGGCTACACCCGGGTGTCACTCGGCATGCAGTCGGTGGCGCCGGGGGTGCTGAAGATCCTAGACCGCACCCATTCGCCGGGACGGGCCACGCAGGCTGCAGCCGAGGCACTGGCGGCCGGTTTCGAGCACCTCAACCTCGACCTGATCTACGGCACGCCAGGGGAGAGCGACGACGATCTGCGGCGCTCGGTGGACGCGGCGCTCTCGGCCGGGGTGGACCACGTCTCTGCCTACGCGCTGGTGGTCGAGGACGGCACGGCGCTGGCTCGCCGCGTCAACCGCGGCGAGATAGCCCGCCCCGACGACGATGTGCTGGCCCACCGCTACGAGATGATCGACGCGCGGCTGTCGGCCGCCGGGCTGAGCTGGTACGAGGTGTCGAACTGGAGCCTGCCCGGCGGGGAGTGCCGGCACAACCTGGGCTACTGGGACGGCGGCCAGTGGTGGGGTGCCGGTCCCGGTGCGCACAGCTTCGTGGGAAACACCCGGTGGTGGAATGTCAAGCACCCCAGCACTTTTGCCGAACGACTTCGGATCGGCCAGGCGCCGGCCGCCGACTTCGAACGCCTCGACGACAACGACCGGCACATCGAGGACGTGCTGCTGCGCATCCGGTTACACAGCGGTCTGCCAACGGCGATGCTGACGCAGTCCGAACAGCGCAGGGCCGCTGTGGCGGTCAGTGACGGTCTGCTCACCGATCTCGGGGATCGCCTGGTGCTCACCGGCCGCGGCCGGCTGCTGGCCGACGCGGTGGTGCGCGACGTACTCGACTAGTACTGCCCGTCGGGGCCGGCGTCCATGTCGTAGACCCGGGCGTGAAGCACGGTGCGGTTCCGCAGTGCGGCCCGCACGGCCCGGTGCAGGCCGTCCTCGAGGTAGACCACGCCGTGCCATTTGACCGCATGCGGGAACAGGTCGCCATAGAAGGTCGAATCCTCCGACAGCAGTCGATCCAGCGCCAGCACGGTTGTGGTGGTGACGAGTTCGTCGAGGCGGATCTGTCGTGGCGGAATCTGCGACCAGTCGCGGTAGGTGAGGCCGTGTTCGGGGTATGGCTTCCCTTCGCGCACACCCTTGAAGATCATCGGGGCGTCGTCCCGAAAGCGGCCCCCCGACCTGGCATCTCCATCTGAGCAAGGCTAGTCGCTGGCCGCCCGATCGCGAGCGGTGGGCGAAGATCGGCATGCCGCTCGGTGGCACTCGGCGAGCGTGGGTGCTAATTGTGCTGCTGATGTCCGTAAAATAGAGGCGACTTGGAGGTGTACCGGATGGGAAGTGCCGACGACCGTCGCTTTGAGGTGCTTCGTGCCATCGTCGCCGACTTCGTCGCGACCAAGGAACCGATCGGCTCCAAGGCCCTGGTGGAGCGCCACAATCTCGGAGTCTCCAGCGCCACCGTGCGCAATGACATGGCGGTGCTGGAAGCCGAGGGTTACATCACCCAGCCGCACACGAGTTCGGGCCGGGTACCCACCGAGAAGGGTTACCGCGAGTTCGTCAACCGGATCGACGAGGTCAAGCCGTTGTCGTCCTCGGAGCGCCGGGCGATCCTGCAGTTCCTGGAGTCCGGCGTCGACCTCGACGACGTGCTGCGCCGCGCCGTCAAGCTGCTGGCCCAGCTCACCCGGCAGGTCGCCATCGTCCAGTACCCGACGCTGTCGTCCTCGACCGTGCGGCACCTCGAGATCGTCGCGATCACCCCGGCGCGGCTGCTGATGGTGGTCATCACCGACTCCGGCCGGGTCGACCAGCGCATGGTCGAACTCGGCGACACCATCGAGGACCATCAGCTGTCCCAGTTGCGCGAACTGCTCGGCCAGGCGCTGGAAGGCAAGCGGCTCGCGGCGGCCTCGGCGGCGGTCGCCGACCTGGCCGCCCAGCTCGACGGGTCCGGCGGCCTGGGTGACGCCGTCGGCCGCTCGGCCACGGTGCTGTTGGAGTCCTTGGTCGAGCACAACGAGGAGCGGCTGCTGATGGGCGGCACCGCCAACCTGACCCGCAACACCGCCGATTTCGGCGGATCGCTGCGCTCGGTCCTGGAGGCGCTCGAGGAGCAGGTGGTGGTGCTTCGCCTGCTCGCCGCCCAACAGGACGCGGGTAAGGTCACGGTACGTATCGGTCACGAAACCGAGGCCGAGCAGATGGTCGGCACCTCGGTGGTGACCACGACGTACGGCAGTTCAGGCACCGTCTTCGGCGGCATGGGTGTGCTCGGTCCGACGCGGATGGACTATCCGGGAACCATTGCCAACGTCGCGGCGGTTGCGATGTACATCGGCGAAGTCTTGGGCAACCGGTAAACCGGTTAGGAGAGGTCAAGCGTGGCACGCGACTATTACGGCTTGCTCGGGGTGAGCAAGGGCGCCAGTGATCAGGAGCTCAAGCGCGCCTATCGGAAGCTGGCGCGCGAGCTGCATCCCGACGTCAACCCCGACGAGGAAGCCCAGCACAAGTTCAAGGAGATCAGCGCCGCCTACGAGGTGCTGTCCGATCCGGAGAAGCGGCGCATCGTCGACCTCGGCGGCGACCCGCTGGAGAACGCCGCCGCGGCCAACGGCTTCGCCGGCTTCGGCGGCCTGGGTGATGTGTTCGAGGCCTTCTTCGGCGGCGGCACGTCATCGCGTGGCCCGGTCGGGCGAGTGCGCCCCGGCTCGGACTCGCTGCTGCGGATGCGGCTGGACCTGAGCGAGTGCGCGACCGGCGTGACCAAACAGGTCACCGTCGACACCGCCGTGCTGTGCGACATCTGCCAGGGCAAGGGCACCCACGGCAACTCGACCCCGGTCACCTGCAACATCTGCGGTGGCCGCGGGGAGATCCAGACGGTTCAGCGCTCGCTGCTCGGCCAGGTCATGACGTCGCGGCCGTGCCCGACGTGCCGCGGGGTCGGCGAGGTCATCCCCGACCCCTGTCACCGCTGCGGCGGTGACGGCCGGGTGCGAGCCCGCCGCGACATCAGCGTCAAGATCCCGGCCGGGGTCGGCGACGGGATGCGGGTCCGGCTGGCTGCGCAGGGCGAGGTGGGCCCCGGTGGCGGCCCCGCCGGTGACCTGTACGTAGAGGTCCACGAGCAGCAGCACGACACCTTCGTGCGCGACGGTGACGATCTGCACTGCACCGTGTCGGTGCCGATGGTCGACGCCGCGCTGGGCACCACGGTCGCCGTCGACGCGATCCTGGACGGCCCGACCGAGATCACCATCCCGCCGGGCACCCAGCCCGACTCGGTGACCACACTGCGCGGTCACGGCATGCCACACCTGCGCAGCGGCGTTCGCGGCGACCTGCACGCCCACATCGAGGTCAGCATCCCGACCAAGCTCGACGCCCGGACCAGGGAACTGCTGGCCGAGGTCAAGAGCAACAGCCATGAGCAGGCGCAGGTGCGGTCCACGCACACGCAGACGGCCACCTCCGGCGGCGGGCTGTTCAGCCGGCTGCGGGAGACCTTCAGCGGCCGCTGACCCCCGTTGGCCGACACGCTGTTCTACGCCGACGCCATCCCGGCGGTCGGCCAGCTCGCAGTCGTCGAGGGTGACGAAGGCTTCCATGCGGCGACGGTGCGCCGGATCCGGCGCGGTGAACGGCTGGTGCTCTCCGACGGCGCCGGTGCGCTGGCGCGCTGTGAGGTGCGGGAGGCGGGCAAGCGCGGGCTGTCGGCCCAGGTTGTGGAGCGCTGGACGGCCCCGCGCCCGGCGCCGCCGGTGACGGTCGTCCAGGCCATCCCGAAGTCCGAACGCTCGGAGCTGGCGATCGAGCTGGCCACCGAGGCCGGCGCCGACGACTTCGTGGCCTGGCAGGCCGCCCGGTGCGTCGCGCGCTGGGACGGTGATCGCGCGGACAAGGGGTTACGACGCTGGCGTGCGGTGGCCCGCTCGGCCGCCCGGCAGTCGCGGCGCGCCTACATCCCCGAGGTCGGCGGGCCGGTGTCGACGGATGCGCTGGCAGGGCTGGTCGGTGAGCGGGTGGCGGCCGGCGGCGTGGTGTTGGTCTTGCACGAGTCGGCGCAGCGGCCCTTGGCGGAAATGCCCGTGGCGCAAGCACCTTCGATCACGCTCGTCGTCGGACCGGAGGGCGGCGTCAGCGACGCCGAGATCGCCGCTCTGACGGTCGCCGGCGCTGCCGCGGTCCGGCTCGGCCCCACGGTGCTGCGGACCTCGACGGCCGCGGCCGTGGCCCTCGGGGCGCTCGGTGTGCTCACCTCACGGTGGACCGGCACGACGACGCACGACGAGCGGTAAACTGGGAGTTCGACAACTTGTGACCCGGAAACCCAGAAAGCAGGCTTCGAAGACCACGTGACGCCCCGCGAGACAACCGCTGGCTCGCCTGTTCGCACCAGCATGAATGTTCCGCCCGACCTCGTCGTGGGCCTGCTGGGTTCCGCCGACGAGAATCTGCGCGCCCTCGAAAACAGCCTGTCGGCGGACGTGCATGTGCGCGGCAACACGGTGTCGATGGCCGGTGGCGCCGCCGACGTGGCGCTGGCCGAGCGCGTCATCTCCGAGCTGATCGCGCTCGTCGCCGGCGGACAGACCCTGGGCCCGGACGCGGTGCGCCGCAGTGTGGCCATGGTGTCCGGCGCCGACAACGAGTCACCGGCGGAAGTGCTGAGTCTGGACATCCTGTCGCGGCGCGGCAAGACCATCCGTCCCAAGACGCTCAACCAGAAGCGCTATGTCGACGCCATCGACTCCAACACCATCGTGTTCGGCATCGGGCCGGCCGGCACCGGCAAGACCTACCTGGCGATGGCCAAGGCGGTCAGCGCGTTGCAGACCAAGCAGGTCACCCGGATCATCCTGACGCGTCCCGCGGTGGAAGCCGGTGAGCGCCTTGGCTTTCTGCCCGGCACGCTCTACGAGAAGATCGACCCGTATCTGCGCCCGCTCTACGACGCGCTGCACGACATGATGGATCCCGACGCCATTCCGAAACTGATGGCGGCCGGCGTAATCGAGGTTGCCCCGCTGGCATTCATGCGGGGACGCGCGCAACCTTTGTCGACGAACGTGTTGACCCCCTCGGGTTTCCGCTCAATCGGTGAACTTGCGGTCGGCGACTTCGTCATCGGCTCTGATGGTCGGCCCACCGAGGTCCTCGGCGTCTATCCCCAGGGATTCAAGGAGATCTATCGCGTCTGCGCCCAGGATGGCTCGTCGACTCTCGCGTCCGGCGACCACCTGTGGTCGGTCTACACCGCCAGCGATCGGCGGCGTAATCGGCCGGCCCGGGTTCTCGAGACCAAGGCGATGATCGGCAATCTGCTATCGGCGCATCAGCACCGCTACGAGTTGCCGCTCCTTAGTGCGCCGGTGGCGTTCGAATCACGCCCGGTGCCGCTTGATCCCTACGCTCTGGGGCTGTTGTTGGGAGATGGTTGTTTCAGCTGTCGCGCGACACCGACCTTCGCGACCACTGACCCGGAGTTGGCCCAGGCATTGGCTGATCTCATTCCGGACATTCGACCTCGGCAGAAGACCGAGGTTGATTACGTCCTGAACAGGATCCGGAAGCCGGGTGAAGTGATCACGATCGAGAACCCTGTCACCGGCGCCATGCGTCGGCTGGGTCTCGACGGGAAGCGCTCCAAGACGAAGTTCGTTCCAACGGACTATCTGGTCAACTCGGCGGATGTCCGCCTTGCGGTGTTGCAAGGACTGCTGGACACGGACGGTGGACCCGTTACTCAGCATGGCCGCACGTGTCGGATTCAATACGCGACTGTCTCCGACCAATTGCGCGACGACGTCGTCTTCCTGGTCCAGT
Organism: uncultured Actinomycetota bacterium; assembly: GCA_963716465.1. GTDB lineage: Bacteria > Actinomycetota > Actinomycetes > Mycobacteriales > Mycobacteriaceae > Mycobacterium. The sequence goes on along the minus strand of CAVQTS010000014.1, from coordinate 31,238 downwards.
CATTGGGCGGCATCGCCTACTGTCGCACGCGCAAAGCGGAAGGCCGCAAGCCCGGGCTGGCCCGCGGAAGGGAAGTTCATTACAGGTCCGACGCTCACGTCCTTGATATTCGATTGCCGGAGGGCATCGCCCCATTCCGGTTGGCGCGGAAGGCCGCAAAGTATGACGCGACCGGTGGCGGTCATCCGAAGCGCTACGTGCATCGCATCGAACCGGCCGGTACGGAGGAGGCCGTCTGTATTCGGGTTGCTGCCGCAGACTCCCTGTATGTCACAGGGGACTTCCTCCTCACACACAACACCCTCAATGATGCGTTCATCATTCTCGACGAGGCGCAGAACAGCACTGCCGAGCAGATGAAGATGTTCCTGACTCGGCTGGGTTTCGGCTCGAAAATCGTTGTGACGGGTGATATCACGCAGGTTGACCTGCCGGGTGGGGCCAGGTCCGGCCTGCGGGCGGCGATGGACATCCTCGACGGCATCGACGACATCCACTTCGCGCAACTCACCAGCGCCGACGTGGTGCGCCACCGGCTGGTCTCGGAGATCGTCGACGCCTACGCCAAAGCCGAGCAGCCCGCCCTGATGAACCGAGCGCAGCGCCGCTCGCCCCGGCGTTAGGCGGCACAGCAGAACATGAGCATCGAGGTATCCAACGAGTCCGGCCTCGACGTATCCGAACAGGAACTGATCAGCGTCGCCCGCTTCGTCATCCGCAAGATGAACGTCAACCCGGCCGCCGAACTGTCGATGGTCCTGCTGGACACCAACGCGATGGCTGATCTGCACATGCGCTGGATGGACCTGCCCGGGCCCACCGACGTCATGAGCTTCCCGATGGACGAGCTCGAACCGGGTGGCCGCCCCGATGCGCCCGAACCCGGCCCCGCCATGCTCGGCGACATCGTGCTGTGCCCGGAGTTCGCCGTCGGCCAGGCCGAGGCGGCGGGACACACCCTTGGCCAGGAGCTGGCGTTGCTCACCGTGCACGGGGTGCTGCATCTGCTCGGCTATGACCACGCCGAGCCGGACGAGGAAAAGGAAATGTTCGCCCTTCAGCGTCAGCTGCTCGAGGAGTGGGTCGCCGACCAGGTCGAGGCCTATCACCACGACCGCCAGAACGAGAAGGACCGGCGACTGCTCGACAAGTCTCGGTATTTCGACGAACCGTGACCGGAATCGCTCCGCTGCTCGGTGCCATCGCGCTGATCGCCCTGGGTGGCCTCTTCGCTGCCATCGACGCCGCCATCAGCACTGTCTCCGTGGCTCGCGTCGAGGAACTGGTACGCGACGAGCGCCCGGGCGCGCTACGGCTCGCCCGGGTGATGGCCGAACGGCCGCGCTACATCAATCTCGTTGTGCTGCTGCGTATCGCGTGCGAGACGGCGGCGACGGTGCTGCTGGTTGCCTTCCTGTGGGACGACCTGGGGCTGAAGTGGGGTCTGGTGGCCGCCGCGGCGATCATGACCGTAGCCAGCTTCGTGGCGATGGGCGTCGGCCCACGCACGCTCGGACGCCAGCACGCCTACTCGATCGCGCTGGCCTCGGCCATTCCGCTGCAGGCCATTTCGGTGCTATTGACGCCGATCAGCCGGTTGCTGATCCTGTTGGGCAACGCGCTGACGCCGGGACGCGGCTTCCGCAACGGGCCGTTCGCCTCCGAGATCGAGCTGCGCGAGGTCGTCGACCTGGCCGGGCAGCGCGGTGTGGTGGCCGACGACGAGCGCCGGATGATCCAGTCGGTGTTCGAACTCGGTGACACCCCTGCGCGCGAGGTCATGGTTCCGCGCACCGAGATGGTGTGGATCGAGTCGGACAAGACCGCCGGGCAGGCCACCTCGCTGGCGGTGCGCAGCGGGCACTCCCGCATCCCGGTGGTAGGGGAGAACGTCGACGACATCGTCGGCGTCGTCTACCTCAAAGACCTTGTGCAGCGCACCTATTACTCCACCAACAGCGGCCGGGACACCTCGGTGGCCGAGGTCATGCGTCCGGCGGTGTTCGTGCCGGACTCCAAGCCACTGGACGACCTGCTGCGCGAGATGCAGCGCGACCGCAACCACATGGCGCTGCTGGTCGACGAGTACGGCGCCATCGCCGGCCTGGTGACCATCGAGGACGTGCTCGAGGAGATCGTCGGCGAGATCGCCGACGAGTACGACACCGACGAAGTGGCGCCGGTGGAGGAGTTGGGCGACAACAAGTTCCGCGTTTCGGCTCGGCTGCCGATCGAGGACGTCGGCGAGTTGTACGACATCGAGTTCGCCGACGACCTCGACGTCGACACCGTCGGCGGTCTGGTGGCCCTCGAACTGGGCCGGGTGCCGCTGCCGGGCGCCGAGGTGGTGTCGCACGGGCTGCGGCTGCGCGCCGAGGGCCGCCGCGACCATCGCGGCCGGGTCCGCATCGAGACGGTCCTGGTCAGCCGCACCGAGCTGGAGAACCGGCAGGCCGATGAGTGAACTCGACGCCGAAGACGCCAAGCTCGTGGTGCTCGCCCGCGGCGCGATGGGCCGCGCCGAGGCGCCCGAAGGGGCGGCGGTGCGCGAACTCGACGGGCGCACCTACGCCGGCGCGCCCGTCCGGCTGTCGGCATTGCGGCTGACTGCCCTGCAGGCCGCGGTCGCGGCCGCGATCTCCAGCGGTGCAACAGGTTTCGAGGCCGCCGTCCTCGTCGGCGGCACTGCCGACGACGCCGGGGTGCGGGCGGTCAGGGAATTGTCTCCGGACGCGGCGATCATCGTCACCAACCGCGCGGGGACACCGCTGTGAGCATCGAGTGCATCCAGGGCGGCAATCCGGCCGAAACCCCACCCTCGGCGCACACTCGACGCAGGATTGCACAGTGAATGAATTCCGTTCCGGTTTCGTGTGTTTCGTCGGCCGGCCCAATACCGGCAAGTCCACGCTGACGAACGCGCTGGTCGGGTCCAAGGTGGCGATCACCTCCAACCGCCCGCAGACCACCCGGCACACCATTCGCGGCATCGTGCACCGCGAGGAATTCCAGATCGTCCTCGTCGACACGCCCGGCCTGCACCGGCCGCGCACGCTTCTGGGCAAGCGGCTCAACGAGCTGGTACGCGCCACCTATTCCGAGGTCGACGTCATCGGGCTGTGCATTCCCGCTGACGAGACGATCGGACCCGGTGACCGCTGGATCTACGAGCAGATCCGGGCGGTCGCGCCAAGAACCACCCTCGTCGTCATCGTCACCAAGATCGACAAGGTCACCAAGGAGAAGGTCGCCGAACAGCTCATCGCGGTCCACGAGCTCGTCGGCGACACCGCCGCCGAGATCGTGCCGGTGTCGGCGACCAAGGGCGAGCAGGTCGACGTCCTCATCGACGTGCTGGCCGCCCAGCTTCCGCCCGGCCCGGCGTTCTACCCCGACGGTGAGCTCACCGACGAGCCGGAGGAGGTCCTCATGGCCGAGCTCATCCGCGAGGCCGCGCTGGAGGGCGTGCACGACGAACTGCCGCACTCGCTTGCCGTCGTCATCGAGGAGATCGAGCCCCGCGAAGGCCGCTCAGCCGAACAAGGGGACCTGATCGACGTCCGCGCCGTGCTCTACGTCGAGCGGGACAGCCAGAAGGGCATCGTCATCGGCAAGGGCGGCGCCCGGCTCAAGCACGTCGGCACCGCCGCGCGCACCCAGATCGAGAAGCTGCTCGGCACCAAGGTGTACCTGGACCTGCGGGTCAAGATCGCCAAGAACTGGCAGCGTGACCCCAAACAGCTTGGGCGCCTGGGCTTCTAGTCCTTAACCGTCGGTGTGTTCCACCACACGGTGGGCTGCTTGTCGGCCCAGCCGTTGATCGCCTCCAACTCGGCGGCCAGCGAGATCAGCAGCGGCTCGCTGTTGGCCGGACCCATCAGCTGCACACCGATCGGCAGACCGTTCGCGGTGAAGCCGGCCGGGACGTTGATCGAGGGCCAGCCGAGCACGTTCCAGGGGAAGGTCACCGGGCAGGCCGCGATCATCGCGCGATCGGTGCCGGTGGGGCCGAGGTCGTCGAACCGGCGGACGGGCGGCGGTGGCTGCGCGGTGGTGGGCGCCAGCACGACGTCGATGGACTGGAAGATCTGGCCCACCCGGCGCTGGATCGCCGGCTCGCTGCGACGCGCCCAGCGCAACATCGACCCCGAGAGCAGCTGGCCCATCCGCATGTTGGCTTCGGTGCGGCGGTCGAACGTGACGTCCTCGCCGAGCCGGTCGGCCCAGTCCAACAACCCCGCCGTCGAACGGGGCAGGAAGCTCGCCGACAGCCGCAGCCCGTAGTTGGGATTGCCGGCCATCACCGTGTGGCCCAGGTCGGTCAACTGCTCGGCGACGGTCTGCAGCGCCGCCCGGATCTCGGGATGCAGCTTGGCGCCGAAGAATGTGAACGGAAAGCGCGTCGACACCGCGATCCGCAGCGGTCCCGGGGCGACGCCGACGTAGTCCGACATCCGCACCGGCGGCGGCTGGTAGGGATCGTCGTCGACGTTGCCCGCGCACGCGTCGAGCACCAGCGCGGCGTCGATGACCGTCCGGGCCAGCACACCGTTGACGGCGATGCCGTTGAACGGATCGCGCAGCGGCGAGGTCGAGATGCGGCCGCGCTGCGGCTTGATGCCGACCAGGTGCGTCCACGCCGCGGGGACCCGGATGCTGCCCGCACCGTCGGAACCGATGGCCGCGGCCACCAGCCCGGCGGCGACCGCGGCGGCGCTGCCGCCCGACGAGCCGCCCGGGGTGTGCTTGCGTGACCACGGGTTGCGGGTGTGCCCGAAGGCCGCTCCGCTGGTGAACGGCCACTGGCCCAGCTCACAGCAGTTGGTCTTGCCGACGATGACCGCGCCCGCGGCCCGCAACCGGCGCACCACCTCGGAGTCCTCGCTCGCCGGTCGGATGCGGCCTGCGGTGCCGAACGCGGTCGGCACGCCTTCGATGTCGACGTCGTCCTTGACCGCGATCGGGATGCCCAGCAGGGGGGCGGTTTCGCCGGCGGCCCGCCTGCGGTCGGCCTCGGCCGCGTCGGCCAGCGCGTCCTCGGTGAGCACCAGCCGGAAGGCGTTGAGCGTCGACTGACTGACGGTGATGGCATGCAGCGACCGCCGGACCAGTTCGCCCGAGGTCACCGCGCCACTGGCCAACTGGTACAGCTGCTCGCCGAGGGTCGGAAACCGGTTGGACCGGCCCGGAGTGACGTTCACAGTCATTGCGACGTCGAGACTAACGGCGCGGGTCCGCGTGGATGTCGCATTGCAGTGGGAAACTCGCGTGATGCGGCTGTACCGGGATCGGGCGGTCGTGCTGCGCCAGCACAAGCTCGGTGAGGCCGACCGCATCGTCACCCTCCTGACCCGCGACCACGGCCTGGTCCGTGCCGTCGCCAAGGGGGTTCGGCGTACCCGCAGCAAGTTCGGCTCCCGGCTCGAACCGTTCGCGCACATCGACGTCCAGCTGCACCCGGGCCGCAATCTGGACATCGTCACCCAGGTGGTCTCCATCGATTCCTTCACCACCGACATCGTCAGCGACTACGGCCGCTACACCTGCGCCTGCGCCGTCCTGGAGACCGCCGAGCGGCTGGCCGGGGAGGAACACGCCCCGGCCCCCGCGCTGCACCGGCTCACGGTCGGGGCGCTGCGCGCGGTCGCCGACGGTCGCCGCCCCCGCGAGCTGGTCCTCGACGCCTATCTGCTGCGGGCCATGGCGATCGCCGGCTGGGCGCCCGCCCTGACCGAATGTGCCCGGTGCGCGGCACCCGGGCCGCACCGCGCCTTCCACATCGGTGCTGGTGGCAGCGTCTGCATGCACTGCCGCCCGTCCGGGTCGACCACTCCACCTCAGGCAGTCATGGACCTGATGTCGGCGCTGAACGACGGCGACTGGGAGGTCGCCGAAGGGTCGTCATCGTCACACCGCAGCCATGCCAGCGGTCTGGTCGCCGCTCACCTGCAGTGGCACCTGGAACGCCAGCTGCGAACGCTGCCGCTGGTGGAGCGTGTCTACCGGCAGCCCGCTGACCACGGTAAGGAGATGTTCAGGCAGGATGTGCCCCATGGCGATGGACCGGGTGACCAGCTCGTGGCGGGGGGCTGAGCGCAGGCGGAGGGAACAGTTCCCCCAGCTCCCCCCGGCGCCCGCGGACTATCCGGTGTTCCCCGACACCTCGGTGTGGCCGGTCGTCTTCCCTGCGCTGCCGGCGCCCCCCGGCGGCGGCCCGCGCCGTCCACCCCAGCACACCTCCAAGGCCGTGCCGCCGGCGATCCCGGCCGACCAGATGCCCAAGCACGTCGCCGTCGTCATGGACGGCAACGGCCGCTGGGCCACCCAGCGTGGGCTCAGCCGCACCGAGGGCCACAAGATGGGCGAGGCGGTCCTCATCGACATCACCTGCGGGGCCATCGAGATCGGCATCAAGCACCTGACCGTGTACGCCTTCTCCACCGAGAACTGGCGGCGCAGCGCGGACGAGGTCCGCTTCCTGATGGGCTTCAACCGCGAGGTGGTGCGCCGCCGCCGGGAGAATCTCGACATCATGGGTGTGCAGATGCGCTGGGTGGGTTCGCGGGCGCGGATGTGGCGCAGCGTCATCAAGGAATTCGACGTCGCCGAGAACATGACGGTGAACAACGACGTCATCACCGTCAACTATTGCGTCAACTACGGTGGTCGCGCCGAAATCGCCGAAGCCGCAAGGCAGATCGCGCGGGACGCGGCGGCCGGGCGCATCGACCCCGAGCGGGTCAACGAGGCGATGGTCGAGCAGCACCTGCACCGGCCCGACATCCCCGATGTCGACCTGTTCATCCGGACGTCGGGGGAGCAGCGGTCGAGCAACTTCATGCTCTGGCAGGCCGCCTACGCCGAATACGTGTTCCAGGACAAGCTCTGGCCGGACTACGACCGCCGCGACCTGTGGGCCGCGTGCGAGGAGTACGCCGAGCGCAACCGGCGCTTCGGGCGCGCCTGATTCCCGTGGAACTCGCTGCGCGACTGGCCGATGCACTGCGCGACGTCATGCCCGTCGACGTCGAGGACGACGGCGCGCTGACCGTGCGGCACGAGGGCACTTTCGCGTCGCTGCGCACCGTCACGATCGCCGACGACATCCAGATGGTGTCGATGACCCAGGTGCTGGCCTGGGATCTGCCTCTGAATGCCGACCTTCGCAAACGCGTTGCGGCACAAGCACAGGCGACCATGTTGGGCACCGTGACGCTGGTCGAGCAGCCGACCAAGCGCGGTGACGTGCTGCTGCGCTACAACTTTCCCGGTGACGGGCTGGGTGAGGAGGCGCTGCGCACGCTGGTGCTGATGGTGCTTGCCGCGGGCGTCGACGCCCGCCGCGCGCTGACGGACTAGGGGTCAGCTGCCCGCCTCACAGCGACTTTCGAGCAGGTGCACCGGCTACTTCACCGAAATCGACTCTAGCGCGCAGAAGTTCGAGTGAGGGTCACGCTGGCGTCGATCTCGGTGGAGGGCCGGCAGGCGAAACGGCCAAGAGTCGCTCGGAGGCGGGCACTGGTCATGCGCGCCGACAGTCCGCGCAGGTGCCGAACAGCTCGACTGTGTGGCTGACGTCGGAAAACCCATGTGCCCCAGCCACTTCGGCGGCCCAGGACTCCACCTCGCGGCCGCTGACCTCGACGGCCGAGCCGCAGCGGCGGCACACCAGATGATGGTGATGGTCGGGTGCGGAGCAGCGCCGGTACACCGACTCACCGGTGTCGGTGCGCACCATGTCCACCAGATGGGCCGCCGACAGCGACTGCAAAGTGCGATAGACGGTGGTCAGCCCGATGTTCTCGCCACGGCGCCGAAGCTCGTCATGCAACTCCTGGGCGGACCGGAACTCGTCGACGGAGTCCAGCAGCGCGATGATGGACGCCCGCTGGCGGGTGGCGCGCACCCCGGTGCCGGGCGTGCGGACCTCGGCACCGGTCACTCGCGGTCCTCTTCGGCGTGGGTGATCGCGGCGACGACGATCTCGGCCAGGTGGTGGTCGACGAGCCGGTACATCACCTCTCGCCCGGACCGCTCGCCTGCGACCACGCCGGCAGCCTTGAGAATCCGAAGATGCTGGCTGACCAGGGGCTGGGGGACGTCGAGGGCGTCGACGAGCTCGTGCACGCAGCGCTGCGACTCCCGCAGCTGCATCACGATGGCGATGCGCACCGGCGCGGCCAGCGCGCGCAGCAGCTCACCGGCGCGCTCGAGGATGTCCGCGGACAGCTCGGTGGTGGTGGTCATGTCATCACCTCCTGACCAGGCGGGGACGTTATTGGAAATCATTTCCACTTGCGCCTTCCACTGTTCCATGCACGATCACGCATGTCAAAGGCGGGTAGCTAGGCTGTGTGGCTGTTGTTCATCGACAGACAGGAGTGGCACCCATCGTGGCGTCCGTGATCGATACCGTCGTCAACCTGGCCAAGCGACGCGGCCTGGTCTACCAGTCCGGCGAGATCTACGGCGGCACCAAGTCGGCGTGGGACTACGGCCCGCTGGGCGTCGAGCTCAAGGAGAACATCAAGCGGCAGTGGTGGCGGTCGGTGGTCACCAGTCGCGACGACGTCGTCGGCCTGGACAGCTCGATCATCCTGCCGCGCGAGGTGTGGGTGGCCTCCGGCCACGTCGAGGTGTTCAACGACCCGCTGGTCGAGTGCCTGAACTGCCACAAGCGTCACCGCCAGGACCACATGCAGGAGGCCTACGCCGAGAAGAAGGGGACGCGCGACACTGCCGTTGATCCAGATACCGTGCCGATGAGCGAGATCACCTGCCCGGACTGCGGCACCAAGGGGCAGTGGACCGAGCCGCGCGACTTCAACATGATGCTCAAGACCTACCTCGGCCCGATCGAGACCGAGGAGGGACTGCACTATCTGCGGCCCGAGACCGCGCAGGGCATCTTCGTCAACTTCGCCAACGTGGTGACCACCTCGCGCAAGAAGCCGCCGTTCGGTATCGGACAGATCGGCAAGAGCTTCCGCAACGAGATCACGCCCGGCAACTTCATCTTCCGCACCCGCGAGTTCGAACAGATGGAGATGGAGTTCTTCGTCGAGCCCGACACCGCGCGCGACTGGCATCAGTATTGGATCGACACCCGGCTGCAGTGGTACATCGACCTCGGTATCAAGGATGACAACCTGCGGCTCTACGAACACCCCAAGGAGAAGCTGTCGCACTACTCGGATCGCACCGTCGACATCGAGTACAAGTTCGGCTTCCAGGGCAACCCGTGGGGTGAGCTCGAAGGCGTCGCGAACCGCACCGACTTCGACCTCAAGACCCACTCCGAGCATTCCGGTGTCGACCTGTCGTACTACGACCAGGCCACCGACACCCGCTACATCCCCTACGTCATCGAACCCGCAGCGGGACTTACCCGTTCGTTCATGGCTTTCCTCGTCGACGCCTACGCCGAGGACGAGGCGCCCAACGCCAAGGGCGGCATCGACAAGCGCACGGTGCTGCGTCTGGACCCGCGGCTCTCCCCGGTGAAGGCCGCCGTGCTGCCGCTGTCCCGGCACGCGGACCTCAGCCCCAAGGCCAAGGACCTGGCCGCCGAACTCCGCAAGTACTGGAACATCGAGTTCGACGACGCCGGTGCTATCGGCCGGCGCTACCGTCGTCAGGACGAGATCGGCACACCCTATTGCGTGACAGTCGATTTCGACACACTCGAGGACCACGCGGTCACCGTACGCGAGCGCGACGAGATGACGCAGGAACGCATCGGCATCGACGCGGTGGTCGACTACCTCGCCACCCGACTCAAGGGCTAGAACCGGCCGCCGCCGCCGAGCATCCCGCCGCCACCGCCCTGCGACCCGCCGTAGCTGGTCGACGTCCATCCGCCGCCACCGCCGCCGAATCCGCCACCACCCATGCCGCCCCGCAGGACGTTGCCGAGGATGATCCCGCCGATCATCGCGCCCATGTCCGACGAACGGCCAACGCCGCCAGAGCGATTCATGTAGACCCGCTGCGCAGCCTGCACGTCGTTGTTGGCCAACTGCTGGGCCTGCGAAGCCAGCAGCGAGGCGCCGTTGGCGTGGGCGATGGCCTCGGTGATGTTGGACTTCTTCTTGGATTGCGCGGCCTCCAGCTGGCGCACCGCCTCGTTGAGCCGGGTGCGGGCCTCCGGTCCCACGCTGCCGCGGCGAGTGTCGACGTAGTCCGACACCGAGCGCACCCTTGACTGCGCGGTGAACAGCGCCTGGTCATAGGACCGGCCGAGCCGCTCGGCGGCCTCGCGTTCCTCGGCGACGGCGGCCAGCAGCCGGTCGAGGTGGGCGTCGGCCTCGGTCAACTGGGTGAATGCGCCCAGTGGGTCGGCAGTTCCGGTGCTCTGTGCCGCGGCGACGGCCTTGACCGCCGCATCGCGCGCCGCCGACAGTTCGGCGGCGTTGGTCAGGTCGCCCTGGGCCAGCTGGGCGGCGGCCTGGTTGATGCCGTTCTGGATGTCGGTGATAGACGCCGGCAGGGTGCTCACCGCTTTACGGATGTCGCTGGCCGCGCTGTCCACCGCGTCGAGCATCGAACTAGCTTGCTGCAGAGCGGATTCCGCGCCACGGACGTTGTCGACAAGCTCAGTCTGCCCCCCGGCGACCGGCTTGGCCACCAGCTCGCGCCCGCGGGTGATCGACTCGTCGGCGAAGCCCAGCCGCTCCTTGGCGGCGTTGACGTTTCGGGCCACCGAAGCCAGCGCGGAATCGGCGAACTCGCTGTGCAGCTGGGTCAGCTTCTGCTGCGCGGGGTCGATGCGCGCGGTGACGTCCACCAGCTGCTGGGTCAGCGCGTCGAGCCGGTCGGGGGCGTTGATCACCAGGTCGCGCAGTTGGTGGAAAGCCTTAGTCTGGGTGTCCAGTTCCCGGTTGGCGCGGGCCGCGGCGACCACCACCCGGGTCAGCAGATCGCGGCGTTCCGCGGGGGTTTCGGGCACCGCGTCGTCGAGCTGTTGGCGAACGTTGAATGCCTGCGTGAGGGCGGCCCTGGCGGTCTCGACGGCCGTGGCGAACGGTTCGGTCTGGTGCGGGCCGAACTCCTCGACGGCCAGCTCCAGCTCGTTGCTGCTGGTGCGCACCGCGTTGTCGACGTCGACGACGATCGATCGGGACAGGTCGTCGAGCGCGTCGACGGGTACCGACGCCAGCGCGGCGGGATCGGTGGGGTCCACCCGCTTGGCGGCGGCGACCTCGGCCTCGTGGCGCTTGCGCTTGCGGTGCCTGCTCCACAGGATCAGCAGCGCGATCGCCAGCAGAAGGATTGCGCCGATGATCAGGACCGGCACCCAGGAGATGCTGGCCGCCGCGCCGCCGCCAGAGCCGCCGCCCACCGCAGCGAGCCCGGTGGCCGCCGCGACCGCCGCACCCGCCCAGTCGCTGCTCCGCAGGGCGGGCTCGATCCGGTCGCGGCGGATGTCGTCGACCTTGGTGGAGCTGCCGCCGGCCGCCGCCGGCGGCACCAGGAAGGCATAGGACCGGTCTTTGGTGGCCACCGCAAGGATGGCGTCTTCGCTGCTGAAGTCGCTGACCTGGCTGGTGTCCTGGGCCCAGGAGACTGCGCCCTTGGGCGCGAACGAGTCGACGAAGACCACCCACAGCCGCACATGACGGTCGGCGTAGAGCTGGTCGACGGCCTTTTGCACGTCGGACAGCTGCTTGTCGTTGAGCGCACCGGCGTTGTCGGTGACGTAGTCCGGCAGCCGGAACGGGGGCTCGGCCGTGGCGGCCGGGGCCACCAGGACCGCGGCCGTCAGGATGGCGGCGAGCAGGCTGAACAGACGAGCGAGGCGCATGAGCGTCAAATGTAGCTGGCAGACTGTGCCTCGGTGACGACGATTCAGCAGGGCCGCTACAACGAGGCCGACCGTGAGCGGGTGGTGGCGGAGACGCCGAAGACCGCCGGGCTGCCCGGAACGACTGCCGAGCACCGCACGGACTTCGCCCGCGACCGGGCCCGCGTGCTGCATTGCGCGGCGTTTCGCCGTCTTGCCGACAAGACCCAGGTGGTCGGGCCGCGGGAGAGCGAGAACCCGCGGACCCGGCTGACGCACTCGCTGGAGGTCGCCCAGATCGGCCGGGGAATGGCCGTGCCGCTGGGCTGCGATGCCGACCTGGTGGACATGGCCGGGCTGGCCCACGACATCGGTCACCCGCCGTACGGACACAACGGTGAGCGTGCCCTCGACGAGTTCGCCGCCGCCTTCGGCGGGTTCGAGGGAAACGCCCAGAACTTCCGGATCCTGACCCGCATCGAGCCCAAAGTGCTTGATTCCCAGGGCCGTAGCGTCGGGCTGAACCTGACCAGGGCCGGCCTGGACGCCGTCACGAAGTATCCGTGGTTCCGCGGCGCGCGCGGGCGCAAATTCGGCTTCTACGAAGACGACCGCGAGCTGGCGCAGTGGGTGCGCGGCGGTGTGCCCGCCGAGCGGCCGTGCCTGGAGTCGCAGGTGATGGACTGGGCCGACGACGTCGCCTACTCGGTGCACGACGTGGAGGACGGTGTGGTGTCGGGCCGCATCGACCTGCGGGTGCTGGCCGACGACGACGCCGCCGCCGCGCTGGGAAGGCTGGGGGAGTCCAGCTCGATCGACGCCGGCCGCGGACTGGGCGCCGGTGACCTCGAGGAGGCGGCGCGCCGGTTGTCCCGGTTGCCGGTGGTCGCCGACGTCGGCAAGTACGACGGCACGCTGGCCGCCTCGGTGGCCCTCAAGCGGCTGACCAGTGAGCTGGTCGGGCGGTTCGCCTCGGCGGCGATCGCGCTGACCCATCAGTTCGCCGGGCCGCAGCCGTTGGTGCGCTACCAGGCTGACCTGCACGTGCCGGCGACGGTGCGCGCCGAGGTCGCGGTGCTCAAGACCCTGGCGCTGCAGTTCATCATGTCCGACCCCCGGCACCTGGAATTGCAGGCGCGGCAACGGGACCGCATCCACCGGGTGGCGCACTGGCTGCTCGAGGGATCGCCGGCTTGCCTGGACGCCGTGTTCGCGCCCGCGTTCACCGCCGCGCCCGACGACGCCGCGCGCACGCGCGTCGTCGTCGACCAGATCGCCTCCTTCACCGAGGGCCGGCTCGAACGCATCGACGCCGGCATCGGCGATCCGAGCGCGCTCTAGACTGTGCCGATGGCCGGTGTGAGCGGGAGCGGGGATCGCAAAGGGCGCATCCCCGATCGCGACATCGCCGCCATCCGCGACCGGGTCCGCATCGAGGACGTCGTCGGCGACTACGTCCAGCTGCGCCGCGCCGGCGCCGACTCACTCAAGGGTCTGTGCCCCTTCCACGACGAGAAGTCGCCGTCGTTCCACGTGCGCCCCAACCACGGCCACTTCCACTGCTTCGGCTGCGGCGAGGGCGGCGACGTCTTCGCCTTCATCCAGAAGATCGAACACGTCAGCTTCGTCGAGGCCGTGGAGATGCTGGCCGACCGCATCGGCCACACGGTGACTTATAGCGGCGGCGGGGGCACCGGTGTGCAGCGCGACCGCGGCAGCCGCAGCCGGCTGATCGCCGCCAACGCCGCGGCCCAGGAGTTCTACGCCGCCGCGCTGGAATCCGACGAGGCCGCGCCCGCGCGAAAGTATCTGACGGAGCGCAACTTCGACGGCGCCGCAGCGCGGAAGTTCGGCTGCGGCTTCGCCCCGTCGGGCTGGGACTCGTTGACCAAGCACCTGATTCGCAAGGGCTTCGAGTTCAAGGAGCTCGAGGCGGCCGGGCTGTCCCGCGAGGGCAGGCGCGGTCCGATGGACCGGTTCCACCGCAGGCTGCTGTGGCCGATCCGCACCGCCAGCGGCGAGATCGTGGGCTTCGGCGCGCGCCGGATCTTCGACGACGACCAGATGGAAGCCAAGTACGTCAACACCCCCGAAACGGTGCTGTACAAGAAGTCCAACGTGCTGTTCGGCATCGACCTGGCCAAGCGCGACATCGCCAAGGGGCATCAGGCCGTCGTCGTCGAGGGCTACACCGACGTGATGGCGATGCACCTGGCCGGTGTGACCACCGCGGTGGCCTCGTGCGGCACCGCCTTCGGCGACGAGCACCTGTCGATGCTGCGGCGGCTGATGATGGACGACAAGTTCTTCCGCGGCGAGCTGATCTACGTCTTCGACGGCGACGCGGCCGGGCGCGCCGCGGCGCTCAAGGCCTTCGCCGGTGAGCAGAACCTCGCGGGGCAGAGCTTCGTCGCGGTGGCCGCCGACGGCATGGACCCCTGCGATCTGCGGCTGGCCTGCGGTGACGGGGCGCTGCGCGATCTGGTGGCCCGCCGCACGCCGCTGTTCGAGTTCGCCATCCGCACCGCGCTGGCCGAGCACGACCTGGACCTCGCCGAGGGCCGGGTGGCTGCCTTGCGCCGTTGCGTGCCGATGGTCGCCCAGATCAAAGACCCCACACTGCGCGACGAGTACGCTCGCCAGCTCGCCGGTTGGGTCGGGTGGGACGACGTGGCCCAGGTGATTGCCCGGGTTCGCGAGGAAGCCGGCCACAAGCCGGGCGCCCGCGCCGACAGCCGTCGGGCACCTGCCGGGCGACCCAGGACGGTCGGTGAGGGCGCCGCCAGCCGACCCGACCCGCGGGACCCGACGCTGTGGCCCCAGCGCGAGGCGCTCAAGGCCGCGCTGCAGTACCCGGCGCTGGCCGGTCCGGTGTTCGACTCGCTGGCGGTGGAGAGTTTCACCCATCCGGGCTACGCGGCGGTGCGCGCCGCGATCGAGGCCGCAGGTGGCACGTCGTCCGGTATCACCGGTGCGCAGTGGATCGACACGGTCCGCGAGCAGACCACCGCGGCGGCCACCCAGGGCATGATCACCGAGCTCGGCGTCGAGGGCATCCGGGTCGACGACGAGGAGAAACTGCCCCGCTACATCGGCGGTGTGCTGGCCCGGATGCAGGAAGTATGGGTTGGACGGCAGGTCGCCGAGGTCAAGTCCAAGCTGCAGCGGATGTCCCCGGTGGAGCAGGGTGACGAGTACCACGCACTGTTCGGCGATTTGGTGGCCCTGGAGTCCTATCGCCGCAGCCTGCTCGAACAGGCCAGCGGCGACGACCTGACTGCGTGAAAATTGTGACCACGGTATGGTTAACGTGCTGACTGTTTCCAGCGAAAGGCCAGATATGACTACCGCGAATTCTCGTGCACGGCGAATCGCCGCCATCGGCGCCCTTGCCGTGGCTGCGGCCGCGGTGCCGGCACTGGCCGCGCTGACCGACTCCAGCACCCCGACCACTTCGGCCACCGGTTCGGGCACCTGCCTGGCATGGGTGGGCTCCCGCAACGACGGCCAGTGCATCTCGTGGTCCAACGGCAGCCCGACCTACATCGGGACGCCGCAGGTCGGTCTGGGCGGCCCCAACAGCGGCAGCCCGGGTCTCGGTGTGACCACCGGTCCGATGCTGCCTGGGCAGACCATCAGCATCCCGCTGGGCTGAGTCCCGGGGTCTTCTACTTCACTCCCGGCTGCCGTGGCTCGACCACGGTGGTCTCTGAGTCGATCTCGGTCAGGGTGACCATCTTGGGATCCGCATCCGGCGACACCCGATCGGCAAGCTTGCGGCGTCCGGCGTCGATCACGGACTTGGTGGCGGGATTACCGGTCACGGCGCGGTAGGTGCCGACAATCTGCTCGTAGCGCTGACGACCGGCTTTGGTGCCCAAGACGTAGCCGACGCCGAGTACGGCCAGAAACCGAATCACTGCGCTCCCTTCATCAATATCTGCCCCCACCATCCTGCCTGACGCAATCATGTCGCCGCCCGCCGCCCGTTTTGGCGTCAAGGGACCCCGGTAGGCTAGAGTCACTTCCCGGTCCGCGTCGGCGCAAGCGCGCCTGGCCGGACAGGTAGTCCCCTGTAGCTCAATTGGCAGAGCTTCCGACTGTTAATCGGACGGTTGATGGTTCGAGTCAAGCGGCGTGCAACCTCCGTACCATCTCGTTTTCCTCCGGGACTGGTGTTCCCAAAACACCACCCCAACAGGAGGAACACCATGCCCAACTCATCCCACACCACAACCTGCCCGATATCGCACCCCCGTCCGACGCGGAGAAGGTCTCGCCTGGTGCGACACCACAACCTCACCGTTCCGTTTCTTCCGGGGTGCTCGCCGATCGTCGAGCGTGACGCGACAGAGCGCCGATCTGGTGCAGGTCGACGGGATCCAACGGCTGACGGCAGCATCGAACGGGGCGTGTCAGTCGGCGAGCTGCACCCCGACGAGCCGATCACCGCGCACAAGCCCGCGCCCTGGCACGCCTGCTGATGGGCGCGCCGACATCATCTATAGGTTGTCGGACCAGTGAGCGCTATCGGCACAGCCCATCGCGAACCACTGTCGTCGGGCCGGCTCGCGGTGGCGTCCTGCTTACGCACCGGCCTCGCGACACCGGGATACGGACAGTCACTACGCAGGCATCTCCGTGGCGCATCTGCCGAGTCGCCTTCTGCAGTTGTCGCCCATGCTCCACCAGGTCGTGGCCGATGATGGTCTCCCGGCTGAATCGTGTCGTGACCATCATCGCGCCAGGCGAGGGGGAATCGTCGTGAGCATGACAACGGTGCTGCGGTTCTGTGAACCCGTCGACCCCCGCGCCGTGTGGACGCCGTGCGGCGAGTGATTGACGCGCCGGAGGGTGGCAGTGGCGACGCTACCCACCCGGCAGCGTCGAGATGGGGCCTAACGGGTGCGTGGTTTGCCGAACCGGAACAGGGCGCGGCGGCGTTGGCGGTGATGTACTTCGACCCGGAGGGCGCACCGCTTGACGACAGCGACGACGACGACCTACCCGCTGAACAGATCCCGCCGGCCGGTACGTCGAGGTGCATTTGATTAACGGTGACCGCACCGCCATCCCGACATGCTCGCCGCGTTGATTCGGTGGACACCCGTACCTGTAGCGATGCGCGACGACTACACCGGCAAGTGGACTGCTGTCCGCTGGGGAGGCTGCTGCGCCAGTAACAACTAGGCCCGCAACGCAGTGATAGCCGCGGCGCCAATCTCGCTGCTGTAGCCGTCGCCTTGCTGTAAAATCACGGAAAGCCACGAACACGGCAACGCCGTCGTGACCACCTCGATAGCCGCTGCTCATCAACCGCTCTGATCAGGCGCGTCACATCGACCGAACGGACGAACCAGACACAATCGAGTGGACAATGTACAACTTGATAATCGTGTCGACGAGGTCGTAATCAGCGCCAATGCCGCTAGCTGCTCGATAATGTCCGCAGCGTTGCGCCAGCATAATCAGCCCCTCGAGTGGGTCGCATACCCCGTTGGCTCTCTCGGCCACCGGCAATCGCTGACGCCGTAACTTCGGTGAGGCCATGAGTCTGCTGGTGTCACTACCGCGGGACCAGCTCAACGACTTCACGGTGATGGCGTCGACCAGATCGAGCACCACTGGATCAGCCCTTTTCTCGAGATTCGCAAACAAGCTCGGGCCGCACACAATTTGCCGCCGCGTACTCAACTACATCGCCGACCAAGCGGGTCACACAGTCCGTGAGCCAGCGCCGCGCAACCGCAGCGAATCGAACTCGTCGGCCAAACAGCCGTCACAACAGACCTTTCACGTTGGTGACCCCGTGGCGGCCGTCTCGGGGAGACCGGCCGCCACGGGGTGATGATCCGGGGAGGGTTGCCCCCTCGGAATGTCAATGGCCCCAACCAAACCCACATCCCAAGGGGCACCAAGCGCGGACGGCCGCTAGCCAGCCCGAGGATCTGCACCAATCCGCCACCGCCCACACCCGCACACCGCCGCGCCGCAGTGCCATGAAGCGACGCCCGGCAACCAGACCACGGCGCAGCGAGCCTATCTCAGACTGCCGTACGGGAATCCGTCCAACCGGATAATTGAGTTCGGAGTATCTCGCAATTAAACCGTCATAGCTCCACAGCTCAAAAGCACACCAAGCGACGTCGCGTAGCTGTCGTAATGCACCTGGGCGCGAACACCGCTGTGAAGAACATCAGATCATCAGCACGGAATACGAATGCCGATTCCACACCGCCCGCCGAACTGATATTCGGGTCCAGCACCAGATTCAGACCCAAAATCTTTCCAATCGGACCCTGCGCATTGGTGTTATCGATAATCCCGGCCGGATTGTAGGCACCCTGAGACGGCGTAAACAGCGGACGGTTCGTGGTATCCAGTTTGTTCAGCCACTCCGCAGCCGTATTCGGATGCACCAGCAGCGTATCCGGCGCCAGGTAACGGTTCGCCCAGTGCGTTTTAATCGCCGTCGTCAAACCGCTATAGATCTTGCGCTGATGGTATTACCAGCTCCAGCCCAGCGTCGTAATACCGACATGTTCGAAATACCGGTGTACTGGCCGCTATTACCGCTGCCGTACAGCGCCTGATAGTCCTGCTGCGCCGCCCACGACTGGCTGAGGCCCTTGAACACAATGGCGTCGATATCCACGACTCGCCTGGTCAAGGAGCTGCCGGGAGATCAGCTGCTGGCCGGCAATCGTCGTCAGCGTGGTCGACAGAAACTGATCCGTCTGATCGGTATTCGTGACCGTCGTCAATTCAGTTGCCTGAACACCGACAGTTCCCGGCGCCGAAATCTTCGGCACATAAATTGTGTGACCCTTTGGCGCATCAAACTGCGGAATAGTCGACACGAATGGCTTCGCCGCCACCGCAGCGTCAATCCAGCGGTCCTCCAAATAACACGGGGGGATAAACGAGGCGCCGTCGCCGCCGGTCGAATTCAGACCCAGCCGCTGCTCCTGCTGGGAATGCTCATTCAGCCGCGCACGAGCCTCACCAGTCGCGTCATCGCCGGTCTTGAACTGCACCAGATCACGCCAAAACGAGCGGCCCTCCCTGGCGGTGCGTTCGTTATAGACCCCGCCGTCGGGATTAGAAATTCGGTTTTCAAACATAGAGGTAGTCCTTGAAGTTGATGTTCGTCTCGGCGACTGCATTGACCGACCGTAGAAGGGGGTTATTAACGCCGGAGCGTTCGAGTTCTTCGCGTTCATCCGAAATGCGCGACGCCAGTTCATCGATATCGCGTGGTCAAGCTGCGGAACTGGGTTGTCCTCGTCATCAGGTAAGGTTCCCATTGAGCCGTGGGCCGCCTCGGCACACGTCAAGTAACCGCACTCCGCCGCCTCACCAGCTCGTCGCGCTGTGCGACAAGCCGATTCAACAGTGAGTTATCCATAAGGGGGAATCTTTTCTGTTGATTGAATGGGGAACCTGGCAAGTCGAGCAGAACCGTTGCGTGCCTTAGGTAAAGATGCGAGTTGCGCTGTCTACACGAACACCCGGCCGAGTGAACCAGCCGGGGTCGCGACCAACAACAACCATCAAATCCGAAAGGGAGATCCACACGTCGGTGTCGGCTCGTGACCAAAGCGTTACGAACATTGACGGTTATACGAGGCCAGTTCAGCGAGGGTCTGTCGCGCGGCTACCAGGCCGAGTCAGCAGACTGAACTTGATACCTCTACCTTAAGTATATCAAACCGACCTAACGCACGTGCCCGCGAATACTTGCGATGACCACAACGACACCCACGAGAATTGCCAGCCGCAGAAAACGAAGCCCATTCATTCGTCGATGTCCCGTTTCGCTTCTCCACGTCGTCGAGCAGCCCCGCCGCCGCCGTATCGAGCCAGTCCTGCACATCACCATCGTTCTGTACCGCGCCAGCGCCTCCGCTAACCGAACGGTCATCGTCGCCAGAGAGGCCAGAACGTTCATCGCCCTCAGCGACACCGCGATCTCCGCAACCTCTCGCGCCAGCACCGCACGGTCAGCTGTTGCCATCGCAGAGACGAACCTCAGTGCTGTGCGGTGTCCGCCAGCACCGCGCCAGGTGCTCGCGCTTTTCCTCCGGGGTGAGATCATCATCAATCACTGAGTTTTCCTTCCATTGTTATTTCCGCTGGTCACAGCGTTTCCTATTCGTGCAGGTCAGAGCAGTAACACATAACTGCCCCTATAACGTTCTTCAGCGAGTTATTTGCCCTGACATGAGAACGAATACGCCCGCTGAACAAGCACATTCGCCCGCAGCCCTCCCAAAAAAGCGCTAACCTGCAACGTTAGCGAACAACCTCCGTGCGAATCGGTCTGGTCGGTGTGCCAGCTAGCCTTGATCGTAGCAAGTTTGGAGGGGGAGCGAGTACAGCGTCCGCGTGCCTCTAACCAGCGGTTATGTAAACGTGCAGGTCAGAGCGGTAACAGATACTTTGAGTAACACCTATCGTGGTCACCAGTCGGGTTTAGCCCATTTGGTGGAGTCGTGTTTCTCGTCGCAGCAGCTGTGGTTACACGATGCAGCGCCGAACGAAAATTTGAAACGTCGCACGAGTTGATACCTCAGCTGATTGGGATAGCGTGGTCACATTCCCACTCCATCCCGGTGCGAGTAGCGCAGTTCGTACTGTATGAGCTGTCAGCAGAGCCAGCAGAGTAAGTTCTAGCGTGCGCACTCCGCACAGTATCGGTCTCTAACTATCCGCCAACGCTTTCCGTAGTTACTGCTCAGCTGTTTTCCTCCGCTTCTTGAGTTCAGTAGTGCCGGTGTAGATTTCGCCAGCCACAACGCCGTTCAGCCGCAGCCGCTTCGGTAAGCTGTCAACCCACTCGCAGCACCGTTGGTATGCACCGCATCTGTTGAAGCAGATGTCAGCGAGGTCAGCAGCGTCGTCGAGATCAGTTGTGTCCCAAGCGGGTGCGTCGTTTTTACAAGCAGCGTCGAGCATTGCGAGCAAACCGGTGAGGCTCCGAGCAGAGAGATCAGTTCTAGCATAGCTGCCAGCTCTCAGCGTTGTTTTTGTCGAGCGCTAAGCAGCCGAGTGAGCAGTCAGCGAAGCGTGAGCATTAGCAACGGTCACATCTGCGGATTGAAACGTTAGCCAGGTCGCTGGTTTTCAAGTTAACAGCATGTTCACTTAACGCCTTATCGCCGCCGTAGTTCGGTTACCGCACCAAACGAGTGGTCAGCGTGATTAGCGAGCGTTGCGTGGAGTCAACGTCGCCGCGGAGGTATGGAGCGCCGAATTCGCATACCGAGCAGCGAGTCTCAGCCGTGTCTGCTGTAAACGCTGCGGATGATTTCGATGCACAGCAGCGCGGAGCTGCTGTTTGTCCATCAGCTGAACATGAGCGCCGTGAGTCCTGCGATCTGTGCGCGTGAGAGGTCGTGCAGCTGATAGTCGTCGAGATGGTCGGAGCAGCTTGCAGAGAACGAACACCCGCGAACAGAGCAGCCGTTACGGAGTTTCCGCCGAGCGTTACAGAGCCTCATCCCGCGTCGTACTGAAACGCGTCCGCATCCGCAGCAGAGTCGAGTGCCGAGTGGAAGCGAACGCAATTGTTCACAGCCGTGAACACTTCTGAGTGAGCAGTCGTTCGAGTGGCGAACGATGGTGCGGAGTTCGTCAGCGTCGAGTGAGTCGAAGATGTGTGTAGCGCGTGCTGCTGAGATAGCCGTAGGAGCGTCTAGTTGTGACGCTGCGCCACTTTCAGCCCGTCCGGAGTAATCGAGTGGGGATTGCGAGTCAGTCGTCATCGGATGGAGATAGCTTCCAGTCGGTGGGGGTTCGTTTGATGCACGGAGTTCGTTTTGGAGTGCCGTTGTCGCGCTAGCACCAGTCGTGGGAGTGAGCGCAGCAAGCGAGCATTGCCGGTCCATGTAAGCGTCAGCGTAAGCGTCAGCGATGGGGTGGTCGTTGTAGGTCATGCATTAGCCGCCTTGGGCGCCGCCACTAACCGAGCTGCATGAGGTGTTCGTAGTCGTCCGCGCGTATCCATCGGTCGAGAGCTTCGCCGCAGAACTTGTGAGTCAGTGCGCAGTCCGGTGGTGTCGCCGAAGCGGATTTCGCCGCAAACGTCGCAGAGTTCGTATAGCTCTAGCTGCCAAGCGAGAGTGGAATTGCCGCAGAGTCAGCACCCGTACCCGTAGATGCCAACGTTGGAGCAGTCGTCGTGTTGAAGCATAACTGTCATGTGCCTTCCCTGAGTTGGTCAGCGGTGCAGTGAGAGCAGCGAGTAGCAAGTTCTAACGGAGTTCCGTCGTCGCCGAGAAGCCAGCCGAAGTCGCAGTGCCAGCAAGCTTAGATAGCTGCAGCGCGTGCTGTAGCGCGAGCGTCACAGCGTCAGCGTTCGTAAGCCTTCCATGCTTCTTCTGCTTCAACGCAGGAGGAGCAGTAGCGCGTTAGCCCTGTGAGATGCCTGGAACAGAATTTCCGCAGCAGTTCTTGTTCTTCGATTAGAGCTTCGAGTGAGCGTCTGCGTCAGCAGAGCGCAACGCAGAACCACTGCTAGAACCCCTAAGAACAATAGGAACGCCATTACCGCTGGTAAGCGCGTTAGCTGTGCGCCCCAATTGTGAGAATCCTGCGCCCCAATTATCGGAATCCTGCGCCCAGATTATCGGAGAATCGAGTAGCAAAATTAACCCCTACTCGCCGGAGATAACGAGTCAGTAACCGTTGCCGTCATTACCGCCGGAGCCGCGCTTACGCAGCTCACTCAACACAAACCAACCGTATTGTCGCGCTTTGTCGAAAGCGCGTTTAACAGTCGCAACGTCCACCCCGCACCGCGCAGCGATGGTCTTCTGCCGAACCTTGAAGGTGTCAGTGCCGAACGTCACGTAAAACATTGCGATGCGCGAGAGAACCAAGCGTTAACCCAGCGTCATCCGCCGGTAGCCGCCACAGCTTGCGCCCACTAGTACCGGAAACTCTTGTCAACCATCAGCGGTCACCGCCAGCGAGATCGCCATCCACCAAACCGAGATCCGCGTGCCACAACTGCAGCCTGTCTACGTGCACACACGCACCGCATCCACTACAATCAAAAAGGTCAGCGCCGTTTTCGTGGTAAGCGTTAGCAGGTGTTGTGGTGGTGGATTCGGTGTGATAGCCGAAATCATCCGCGTTAGCCCGAGATGCGTACTCGCTCCCGAGCTTTCGCTTTTCAGTCGAACGCATAGTCACCGCCAGTCAACCCCTCGGTGGAGCTGCCCATCTCAGCGAGAAGGTCCTGCATCTGAGCGAAGTTGTCGCTGATGCAGTCGATCTCCTCCAGCTCGTAGTCGTATGTGGTGTAACTCCACTTCTTTTCCCACGTTTTCATCTGCTCGTGCAGAGCGATGGTCTTACCGTAGAGAGTAGCCGCCCAGCGTGCGATCTCGTCGAGTTCAAAGCGCCGTCTGTCGTTGTCGGTGACTGAGCGAAGAGCTTCCAGCTAAGCGCGTACGTTTTGCCGTCGAAGCCAGTGACTGAGATTGCATCTCTGCGAGCGTCAGCAATAGCCGCCCCAGCAGCAATCATCTCTTCAGCAAGCGCATCTTCATCAAAGTCGCACAGCCCAGAAACGAACGTCAGGTGTCTACTTTTAGACAGGTGATTCGACACTGTCTGGTGATTGATTCCAGTCGCTGCTGCGATAGCTCGAAAGCTCAGCCCTGAATCCCGCAGCGATGAAGCAACTTCCGCTCGTTCCTCGCGGAGCAACCGCAGCCAGCAGGTGCTGAACTCGCTCGCGCAGTAGTCGTCCCAGAACTCGTAGCCGAAGAGCGCTCCACGCGCGTTCGGTGTACGCCTTAACGATCAGATCCCAAACGATGAACACCGCGCCCTTGATGCAGTCGGTGAGCTTGCGAGCCTGCTCAGCGGTCATCCCATCAGTCTCATCAAGTGTTCCATCTGGAACACTTGATAGCGCGAGTCCAGCAACCGTAACCGAGCGCATTTAAGCAACCTCGTTGGTGGGGGTGAGGAGTCGTTCGATTGCTTCGACAGATTCGCAGCGAATGCGGATGATCTCAGAGCCAGCGAGCCGGTACGCCTCGAGATTGCCAACCGCGATTCGGTCTCCTATGTACTTCTAGCTAGTTTCCCACCGAGTTGCGAGAGTGGAGACTTTGAAATCTCCGTCGCCTTGTTTTTCTCTTAACATAGTTTCTCCTTCTCCTGTTTTTGAGCGCAACGATTACACCTATTGCCGTGCTTGAGCTTTCACAGCCAAGCGCTGTACTACCGCCTAGTTTTAGTGCGAAGTTGTTACGCACCCCACGCGAGATTAGTTCTGCCGTATCCCGCTGTAAACAAGTGTAGCAAGAAACAGCGACAACCATCAACCTAAAGCAACCGTTTTGTTAGCGTGTCGCGGAGATGCGCTAGTGGATTACCTGTGGATAGTTAATTAGAGCAGCAGTGACACAGCAGCCTTTTCGCGTAGTTTCACGTCATTTCGCGCTGAACCGATTTGCTCGCCAGTGCTCGCCAGTGCTACCAGGTGCTACTCAGCGGTCCGTTCCGGTCCGTTTTGGAACTTCACTCCCAGCAAAGTAGCAAACAGTGAGTAAGCAGAGTCCGCAGCAAACACAGCAAAAACTCAGATTAGAATTCCTCTTAAGATTCCGTTTCCAGCGTTTCTAGCGGATCTGTGAGCGCTAGTTCGGTATTCGCAGCGAGTTTCGACAGAGCTTCAGCGATTTCGACGTCACAACCAAACACGATGAACTGATAGAGCAGCGAAGCCTGAACCGTGGAGTGTCCGAGCCAGTTCATCGTCTCAACGAAGTTGCCCACGCGGCTGTGGTGGTGCCCGTGAGTGGCGCATCGCATGGATGGTGACCGTCTCGTCGCGGCCTACCTTCTTGAGCGCGGCGGTGAGTGCTCGCGGAACACTTTGTCATTGAGATGGCATCCGCCGCGTGCGGCTGGATAGCAGCGACTTGGGCTTTCTCCCACAAGGTGTCGAGGTGGGTTCTGATGTCGGCGCGGATATGCGGCACAACCACCGCGCGACCCTGACCGCTCTTCGGTGTCGAGATGTGGCAGCCGTTGCGGTGGTGACGCCACGGGCCACGGTGATGACGCTGCATCGTCGCTGATGTCCTTGCGGCGCAATTCCGTAGTTTCCCCCCAGCGCGTGCCACACCACGCGGAGATGAGCACCATCGCTCTAAAGCGGGCCTCGATGCATCGGCCAGCGCCGCCACTTCAGTCACCGTCAAGATGACGGGTTCCTTCTTCCGCCGCACCTTCATGCGCCCGGAATGTGAGCTGGTTGCGGCCAGTAACCCGTCGGTGACCGCGGTGGCGAGGATGCCGTGAAGCAGTCCGTAGGCGTGCGCCCGCATGGTCGGCTTGTCCGTCAGGGTCATCGCATACCAGGTGCGCACGCGTCGGGGGTGATGTTGCGGACGGCATACGCCGAGCAGCTCGCGCGAGGTATTTCTTCAGCAGGGTCTCGTAGTGGTCTCGGGGTGAGCGGCTTCAGGTTCGTTGCTCCACCCACTGTGTGCTGTACTCGCGAGCGTGACGGCTTTGACTTTCTTCGCGCGCCCGCATGCCGCGGCGTCCACGACTCTTGTTCGATGAGCGGCGTTCGTCGGACAGCCACCGTTCGCGTCCATGCGCTTGGTGTAGGTGTGGGGTGCGCGTGCGCACGCCTTCGTATTCGTAGACGCCTGAGCCGTTCGGAAGCAGCCGCCGTTAACGCGCCCCAGCCGCGCCGCCCTCGTTTCCCAACCATGTGGTTCCCATCGTTCAGCCGACGACCGAATTTCGCACCCTTGAGGTTTTATGCAATGCATTGCCGAAAACCAGTCCTAAACCTAATCACAACATCTCCGTGCTATCTGTCGACACATGTAGCGTTGTAGCGTGATTACGCCACTACGCCATGTAGTTATGTTAGCATCGCAGCATTAACAAACACTACAGCTAACACCTCCCTATCTAGTCCATCCGGGGGAGCCCACCTGAATTCCCTCCTGCGGTTCGGGCATCACCGGTGCGGGTCCGACGAGTACCGTTAGAGGTGCGCTCAACGTCGAGCGCTGTCGATGAGGAGGTCTCCGCAATGACCACTCTCCGCGAAGCAGCCGCTGTGGTCCTCGGCGCCGCCGCCTTGGCGGTCGCTGTCGTCTCCGCGACCCCGGTGGCATCGGCCGACCCCGGTCCGGTGCCGTCGGCTCCCTGCTACAACGGTGTTACCCCGTTCAACCCCTACGTCGACAACTGCGCCATTCCGTCGCGCCCGGACCACATCCTGGGGGCGGCGCCGGACCAGACTGCGATTCTCAACTGCAGTGTCGGCAGCCAGGCGTTACGAGCGTTGTGTCTGTCGCAGTACGTTAATGGCGGGCCGTCTCCGGGGATCGCGCTGGGCGTCGGATAGTCGTAGACCAGTCGCCGGAGAAATCAGGGCCAATCGACTCCCACCTTGATCATCAACCCGGTCAGGGGTGGGTAACTGTCGTCGGAACGCATGCGCGCGATCAGGTCGGCCACCCGGCCGACCTGCTCTCCGGCCTGATTGGAAACCGCCGCGCCGATCAAGCAGGCAACCGAGACCAGTACCTGCTGCACGACACGGCGCTGGGATAGCCGCCGAGCGCGCACGGCTCCCCGGCGGCGCAGGGCATCGCCGGCTGCCCCCACTCCAACCATGACATCACACCTCTCCCTCCCTGATGGACCAGACGGAGACGTCAGACCCGACGAGGGGATTCCGGCTAGAAACGCGCTGCGTCAGCGCGAAGAACCGAGAAGCAAAATGGGTGGCGCTGACAAAGGGACGACAGTCTCAGTCGTCAACGCGCACTGGTACTAGGAGGTTCACCGAGCATGCGGGCCCCCTGCCGGCGCGTGGCTATGCACGGCGATGATAGCTCACCGCGTGTCGCGTGGGTCCCGTCGACCAACGCGGCCCAGAATCCCGTGGGCGCGCTGGCGCGGACGCCCAACGCGCTCCGATCCTGTTGTTCCCCAGCGCTACTCGCTCGGCGGCGCCGCCACGGGATGCAGCATTTCGGCACATCGCAACTGTTCGGGAACGCCGAACCCGTCGACCAGCGTCTCGGCATAGGGCCGCAGGGCCCGGCAGCGTTCGTTGATGCCCCGCGTGACGGCCTTGGCCCGCTCGGTCGAGAGGAACCGGTGCTCGATGTACCAGGCCTTGTCCTCTTCGATCACCGACAGCGCGTACAGATCGCACACCACCTCGAGGATGCGGCGGGCCTCCTCGTCCTCGCAGGCGTCGATGCCGGCGACGAACGCCTCGAGCACGATGCGGTCGATGTGCGCCTTGGCGGTGTGCAGCACGTGGTCCTGCACGGCGTTGAAGGCGTCGAACGCCGGCATCTCCTTGGACTTGCCCTGTAACCGGCGGGCGACCGAGGACAGCAGGTAGTGCTCACGGTCCTCGAACATCTTGACCTGGGTACCGCGGTTGAACAGGCTGCCCTCTTCTTCGTTGTCCTGGCGGGAGTCGAGGATGGTTTGCATGATCGCTTCTGCCGCAGTGCGTTTCAGCACACGGTCGCCGGCGAAGTTGGCGGCGAAGCGCACCCACTCGACCGGGCTCATGCCCTTGATGTCGTCGGCGTAGGCGGTCAGCAGCTCCTTGGCCACCAGTTGGGTGAGCACGTGGTTGTCGCCCTCGAATGTGGTGAACACGTCGGTGTCGGCGCGCAGCGCGATCAGCCGGTTCTCCGCGAGATAGCCTGCACCGCCGCAGGCCTCGCGGGCCTCCTGGATCGCGGTGCTCGCATGCCAGGTGTTGGCCGCCTTGAGGCCCGCGGCCCGCGACTCCAGTTCGCGCTGCTCCTCTGCGTCGGGGGTGTCGGCGGTCTGCAGGTCGTGCAGCTTGGCCACCAGTTCGTTCTGGGCGAACTCCAGCGCATACGAG
Source organism: uncultured Actinomycetota bacterium (assembly GCA_963716465.1). GTDB lineage: Bacteria > Actinomycetota > Actinomycetes > Mycobacteriales > Mycobacteriaceae > Mycobacterium. The sequence continues at coordinate 3,549 of CAVQTS010000014.1, read as the reverse complement.
CGGGCGATCAGTGGGAACAGACGGCGCTGATGCACCAGGTAGTCCATGACCAGCACCTCACCGTCGTCGTCAGGGGCGCTGAACTGCCTGCGCTGCAACGCATACCGCACCGCGATGTCCAGCGCCACCCGCGCGGCGGCCGCCGCGCTGCCGCCGACGGTCACCCGACCACGAATCAGCGTGCCCAGCATGGTGAAGAACCGCCGGTTGGGGTTCTCGATCGGCGAGGAGTAGGTGCCGTCCGGTGCGACATCGGCGTACTTGTTGAGCAGGTTCTCCCGCGGCACGCGGACGTCGTCGAACAGGATGCGGCCGTTGTCGACGCCGGGCAGGCCACCCTTGTACTGGCAGTCCGAGGTGGACACCCCGGGCAGGTCGTTGCCGTCGGCATCGCGGATCGGCACTATGAAGCAGTGCACTCCGTGACACTCGCCCTGTGTGATCAGCTGTGCGAAACGGCTGCCACCCGGGCGGTTTCGGCCGCCCCGCCGATGTAGTCCTTGCGTGAGGACGGCGTGGGGGAGTCGATCACGAACTCCTCGGTGGACGGGTCGTAGGTTGCCGTCGTCTCCAGCGACTGGACATCGCTGCCGTGGCCGGTCTCGGTCATGGCGAAGCACCCCACCAGGTCGAGGTCGATGATCCGCCGCACATACGCCTCGTGGTGGCGCTCGGTGCCCAGGTTCTCCACGGCCCCGCCGAACAGTCCCCACTGCACGCCCGCCTTGACCATCAGCGACAGGTCCGACATGGCCAGCATCTCGATGCGGGTCACTGCGGCACCGACGTCGCCGTTTCCGCCGTGCTCCTTCTTGAATCCGTCCTCGGCCGCGCCGGCGGCCGCCATGATCTTCATCTGCTCGGCCACCTTGGCCCGGGCGATGACGGTGTTGGGCGTGTAATGCGGCCGGAACACCTCGGTGGACAGTTCCGCGCGCATCGAGTTCTTCACGTCGCGCCAGCGACCGTCGAGGGCATTCCGCAGATACTCCGCAGTGGTAGTCATACGTCTAGATAGCCACCTTGCTCTCCGGGCAAACGCCGCTTCGGCAAACACAGGTGAACCTGAGTCGCTGCGCCCCGATCGACTGGGGTTCAATGGCTGTCATGCCCGATTACGACGGGGGCACCGCGCAGCCGCCGGCGGTTGCCCTTCCCCACGAGATCGACCACTCGCACGCCGACGTCACCGGCGGGTGGCTGCGTGCGGCGACGTTCGGCGCGATGGACGGACTGGTCAGCAACACCGCCCTCATCGCCGGTGTGGCCGCTACCGCGAGCACGCAAACCGTCGTGCTCTCCGGTGTCGCGGGCCTGCTCGCCGGCTCGTTCTCGATGGCGCTCGGCGAATATACGTCCGTCACGACCGCGAACGAACAGATCGACTCCGAGGTGCGCGCCGAGCGACTGGCCTTCGAACGTCATCCGCACGCCGAGAAGGTCGAACTCATCGCCATGCTCATGGACATGGGCATGACCGAGCAGACCGCCGGGCGCGCCGCCGACGAAATCCACCTCGACGAGGAAAAGGCCGTGCATTTCCACCTCTCCCAGGAGCTCGGCGTGGATCCACGGGAGAAGCCGTCGGCCATCGTGGCCGCGGTGTCGTCGTTCCTGATGTTCGCGGTCGGTGCCATCGTTCCGCTGCTGCCCTACGTGTTCGGCGCGCAGGCGTTGTGGCCGGGCCTGGTCTTCGGCGGCGTGGGCCTGCTGGCGGCCGGGGCGGTCGCGGCCCGGTTCACCAAGGGCTCACCGTGGTTCGGCGCGGGACGGCAACTCGTGTTCGGAGTCGTTGCGATCGCCGCGACGTACCTGGTCGGAATGCTCGTTGGCCACGTTCTCTGACGGGTTGCCCACTACGCTGTCGCGATGATCCGAAGCGTCGGGGCGGCCGGACCGGTCAGGTTGCGGGTCTGCTGGCCTGGCAGTTGCGCTGGGACCTGCTGGCGGTGGTGATCATCGCGGCGGTGATGGTGCCGATTCCCGATGCCGTACAGGGCGAGAACGCGCTGGCGGTGCTGTCGGTTATCGGCATCGCCGCCTCGATCTTCATCGGCTTCCGCAACAGCAACGCCTACGCCCGTTGGTGGGAAGCGCGAACCCTGTGGGGCGGTATCATCATCAGCTGCCGTGCCCTGCACAACGGGCTGCGCTCCGTCGATACCGGGGCGGCGGCGATGGCCCCGATCGTGGACCGGATGCGCCGCCGCCAGGTTCGCCACGCCTGGCAACTGGCCGCCGAGATGCGCGGCACCCCAGCGGTACCCGGAGTGGCCGAGCTGACCCCCGAATATCCCGCCGACGCCAGCGCCACCGACCTGATGGCGTATCAGGCTGACGACGTCCAAAGGCTGCGTGCCGGAAGGTATGTCGACGACCAGGCGCGGGTGATGTTGATGGCGGCCAACACCGGAGTGGTCACCGCGCAGAGCGGGCTGGAACGAGTTCGCAACCAGCCGGTGCCGATTCACTACGACATGTTCATCCGCGCGATGGCCTGGCTCTTCGGCATCATGGCTTTCAACCGACTCGATGCCACCAGTCATCACGTCACCAGCATCGTGATCGGTGTGCTCGTGATGGCGCTGTTCGTGATCGCCGAACGGGTTGGCCATTTCATCGAGGAACCGATGGGCAACAACGTGTTCGACCTGCCGATGTACCGGTTCTGCGCCACCATCACCAAGAATCTTCTCGGCCCGGCGCACCCGCTTGCCCGAGTCGGCGACGACGACGCCACGGTCTGGTGGTAGCCGGGCTCAACGGCATTTGGCCACAACGGATTCGGCGAAGCGTTCGATCGAGGGGCGGAAACGTTCGACGTCGGTGCCGGAGTCGATGCCGGCCTCGGCGGCCCACGGCGCGCACATCACCGCGGTGATGCCGATGTCCTCGGCGCGTTTGTAGAGGTCCGGACTCGGCCGCTCCAGCAATGCCACCTTGATCTCGAAAGGCTCTCCGGCGCGGCCATATTCGCGTCGCAGTGCCGTCAGTTTGTCGACATGCGCCACCGCACCGTCCCAGCTGTAGGCGGTTCCGATCCAGCCGTCGCACAGCCGTGCCGCGCGGCGAAGGGCCGCCTCGGACTCGCCGCCGCACAGGATCGGGACGGGTTGCGGGGGATGGGGTTCGATCATCATCTCCGGCACCTGGTAGTACCTGCCGTCCCAGGACACCCAGCCGCCCTGCCATAGTGCGCGGAGCGCGGGGATCATCTCGTCCAGACGCTTGCCACGGTTGGAGAAATCCTGGCCCAGGAGCTCGTATTCCTCACGCATCCAACCGATTCCGACGCCCAATGACACCCTTCCCTCGGCGAGTGACGCCGCGGTAGCCACCTGCTTGGCGACCTCGAGTAGCGGGCGCGCTGGTGCGATGTACACCGCGTTGGAAAACCGCAGCCGGGTCGTCACGGCGGCCATCGCGCCGATCAGCACCCAGGTGTCGGGCCACGGCGTCTCCGGGGCCCAGCCGGGTTTCCCCGACGGCGAGGGATACGGTGAGTTGAGTTCACGTGGAAAGATCAGATGGTCGGCGCAGATCATGCCG
>CAVQTS010000013.1:0-308447 GCA_963716465.1 uncultured Actinomycetota bacterium | reverse complement strand
CATCAGGTAGCTGTTCGTCACGCCAGCCCCAGAACGTCTTGAGCAGGTGACATTGCCGGCACAATGTTTTCAGGTTGCCGGCATGGGTCGGCCCGGCCGGCCACGCAATCGTGTGGTCGATATCGCAGAGCGTGGCCGGCCGATCACAGCCCGGCGCCCGACACGTCAGATCCCGGGCCCGCACGAACTCGGCCAACGCCCGCGAGGGCCGATACCCGGCCTCTGCGCCGGCCGTCGTGAAGTCTGATAGCGGGCGCTTCCGTGCGTCTTTGGCCAGCTCGGCCACCAACTCGGCGGAGATCAACGTGTTAGGACCCAGCAGGTAGGCCGGCTTGGCCGACCGTCCCTCCACGGTGCCTTGCTCAGCCACGATATGGATCACCACCGCCGGGTTCGACGGGCGCTGCCCGGCCGGGCAGTGCGCCTGCCCACAACGGCACGCCAACCGATCCAACCCCACCGCCAGCGCCCCCAAACCATCAGCGCGGCGCTGCTCGACGGTGCGTGGATCGCCCTCACACACCGTGCGCGCCAACGCATCGAGACGCGAATCCAAAGCGGCGGCATCGGTACTGACCAGCAACCCACCCAACTCGGCAGTGCCATCACCCTGATCCCACACCGTGACGCGACGATCGAGAGCGCGTTCGCGCGCCCGGCGCACCGCATCACGATCATGGCGGCTGATCACCCGGTCGATCTCAGTGGCCAGCCGGCCCCGCGTCATCGACGGCCAGCGCGCCACCCGTGCCGCTAACTCACCGTCCACCGCCGCCATCGCGGCCTCGTCAGTGATCAACGCGGTGCGATACACGATCGTCTGGAACACCCCCAAGTCGATGTCGCCAGCGGCGAACACCGCTGCCACCGCCGGCAGCCGCAGCATCGCCAACCCGAGGTTCATGTAGCTGCCCGCCTTGGCCAGGCTGATCCGCAACGCCGCCGCGATCTCCGCCCCAACCGCCGCCCAAGTGTCCACCGCCCAGTCCGCCCGCTCACCGCGCTGGCGGCGCCGCAACTCGAATAACTCACACACCGCCCGCAGCCGCGCCGCCGCCGCCTGACTCTCCGCCCGCGACGCCACCGCCAACCGCTCAAGCAAAACACCCGACTCCGCCGTCACCGGCGGCTCCCAATAGTCATGAACCGGACTACCGAACATATGTTCGAGTATGCCACTACCCCACGACACGTTTCGTCGCTTAGATGACCTGCGGCGGGAGGTCAGTCCCGGCGGATCTCAACACCCCACAGCACACGCCGGATGCTGGCTGTGAAACCACGTCGCTCAGGTGCCAACTCGGGTTCTGGTTCTGGACACGGGTGTGGACTCCGGTTCGGAATGCTCAACGGCCGCAGGTTCCGGCTCAACCTCAGCCTCAGCCTCTGCCGCTGGCTCGGTTGCAGCTTCGGGCTCGGCTTCCAGCTCTGGCTCGGCGTGCGCTTCGGGCTCCTCGGCCTCCGACTCATCTTCGACATACGTCTCGGGCTCGGGTTCTACCTCTGACTCCGCGTACGCTCCGGGCTCCGCCGCCTCCGAAACATCTTCGACATGCGTCTCGGGCTCAGCCTCTGCCGCTGGCTCGGCATGCGCTTCGACCTGCACCTCGGGCTCAGCCTCTGCCGCTGGCTCGGCTTCAGGTTCGGCGGCAGCTTCAACCTCCGGCTCAGCCTGCGCTTCAGGCTCAGGCTCAACTTCAGCCGCCGACTCAGGCTCGGCCTCGTCGCCGCAGCTCAGGCTCGGCCTCGTGCTCAGCCTCAACTCCCTCGACTCGGGCTCGACTCGGGCTCAGGCTCGGCCTCGTGCTCAGGCTCAGCTTCGGCCTCGTGCTCGGGCTCAACATCTACCGCCGACTCGGGCTCGTGCTCGCGGCTCAGCTTCGGCCGCGGCCTCGGGCTCGACTCGGCTCAACATCTACCGCCGACTCGGCCTCGTGCTCGGGCTCAGCTTCGGCCGCGGGCTCAGCCTCAACTTCTACCGCCGACTCGGCCTCATCCTCATGCTCGAGTTCCACATCGCCGACCGCCGCGGCGTCTTCGTTTTCGTGCAAGCCGGCCACCCTCGCGGCCGCCACGATTCCACTGCCTTTCGCGGCCGCGACCAACTCCTCGGCCAACTCTTCGATCGGTGACTCTTCTTCAGGCCCGGTGCCCGCGTGCGTGCCACCAAGCGTCTTCGGATCTTCGCGACCCTTCGGCGCCAGCAGGATGTACACCACCGCGCCGATGAATACGAACGTCGACGTGAACGAGTTGATCCGGATTCCCGCGATATGCGTCGCGGTGTCGTCGCGCAGCAGTTCCACCCAGAACCGGCCGACGCAGTAGGCCGCGACATACAGCGCGAACAACCGGCCGTGGCCGAGCTTGAAGCGGCGGTCCGCCCAGATCAGGAAGACGAAAACCAAAACGTTCCACAACAACTCGTAGAGGAACGTGGGCTGGACGACCGCAGCAACCTGGCCCGTGGACACTCCATCGAGGGAGTGCACGTCGATCATGCCGGACGAATCGCGCCGGTAGAAGATCTCCATCCCCCACGGCAGCGTCGTCTCACGCCCGTAGAGCTCCTGGTTGAAGTAGTTGCCGAGCCGGCCTATCGCCTGTGCAAGCACGATTCCCGGCGCAACCGCATCACCGAAAGCCGCCAGCGGAATCCCCCTGCGCCGGCACGCAATCCAGGCGCCCACACCACCCAGCGCCACTGCGCCCCAGATCCCGAGGCCGCCGTCCCAGATCCGCAGGGCCGCGCCGATACCGGCACCGCCTTCCCCGAAATAGGTTCGCCAGTCAGTCATCAGGTGATAGAGCCGGCCACCGACCAAGCCGAACGGCACTGCCCACAGGGCGATGTCGTAGATGACCCCGCGCTCGCCCCCGCGGGCCACCCAACGCCGATCGCCGATCATCAGGGCCGCGACGATGCCGGCGATGATGCACAGTGCATACGCCCGAAGCGGAATAGGACCCAGATGCCAGACGCCCTGCGGCGGGCTCGGGAAATAGGCGAGGACAGTTGTCGTCACGTGGCAGGCACCTTCTGTCGCACACCTACAGCCAGTTCTTCGGTCAAAGCGCGTACCGCGGGCAGCCCGTCGGTCAGCGCCGAAACGAGGGCGGACCCGACGATGACCCCGTCGGCAAAACTTCCGATCTCGGCTGCCTGCTCACGCGAGCGCACACCCAGACCCACTCCGACCGGAATGTCGGAGACATCCTTGACCCGCCGCACCAGTTCCGGTGCGGAGTTCGCGACCACGTCGCGCGCTCCGGTGACACCCATGATCGACGCCGCGTAGACAAAGCCCCGTGACGCCGCGACCGTCTTCGCCAGCCGCTCCGGCGTCGAGGACGGGGCGACCAGGAAGATCCGGTCCAGGTGGTGGGCGTCGGAGGCGGTGAGCCACTGGTCGGCCTCGTCCGGAATCAGGTCCGGTGTGATCATGCCGAGGCCGCCGGCCGCTGCGAGGTCGCGCGCCCAAGCGTCAACCCCGTAGTGCAGCACCGGGTTCCAGTACGTCATCACCACGGCACTGCCGCCGGCGGCGCTGATGGCCTCCACCGCACGCAGGGTGTCACGGACCTTGACCCCGGCGTGCAACGCCACATCGGTCGCGGTGGCTATCACCGGGCCGTCCATCCCGGGATCGGAGTATGGAACGCCGACTTCGACGATGTCGCAACCTGATTCGACCAATGCCACCATCGCGTCGATCGATGTCGCGACGTCGGGATAGCCGGTGGGCAGATAGCCGATGAGCGCGGCGCGGCCTTGTGCCTGGCACGACGCGAAGACGGGACCCAGCCGCCCGGGCTGGCTGTGCTGAACGGTCACTGGACCCCCTTGGCCGGGTTGTCCAACAGTCCGAACCACTTGGCGGCCGTCTCTACGTCCTTGTCCCCGCGACCGGAGAGGTTGATCATGATGATCGCACCGGGACCGAGCTCGGCGGCCAGCTTGACCGCGCCGGCTATGGCGTGTGCCGACTCGATCGCCGGGATGATGCCTTCCAGCTGGCACAGCAGCCGGAAGGCGTCCATCGCCTCGACGTCGGTGATCGGCTGGTACTCGGTGCGACCGATGTCTTTGAGGAACGCATGTTCCGGGCCGACGCCGGGATAGTCCAGCCCGGCCGATATGGAATGGGACTCGATGGTCTGGCCGTCCTCGTCCTGCAACAGATAGGAGTACGACCCCTGGAATGCGCCCGGGGTGCCGCCGGTGAAAGTTGCCGCATGCCTGCCAGTTTCGACACCATCACCGGCCGCCTCGTAACCAACGAGGCGCACGTCGGCATCATCGATGAAGGCGTGGAAGATGCCGATGGCATTGGACCCGCCACCCACGCACGCGGTCACGGCATCAGGCAGCCGGCCGGCCTGCGCCAGAATCTGGGCCCGCGCCTCCATACCGATCACACGCTGGAAGTCCCGCACCATCATCGGGAAGGGATGGGGCCCCGCAGCGGTGCCGAAGCAGTAGTAGGTGTTGTCGGCATTGGTGACCCAGTCACGGAACGCATCGTTGATCGCGTCCTTGAGCGTCTTGGAACCCGACTCCACCGAGACCACCTCGGCCCCGAGCAACCGCATCCGGGCCACATTGAGCGCCTGGCGCGCGGTGTCGACCGCGCCCATGTAGATGACGCACTCCAGGCCGAGCAGCGCACACGCGGTGGCGGTGGCCACGCCGTGCTGACCGGCACCGGTCTCGGCGATCACCCGGTTCTTGCCCATCTGCTTGGCCAGCAGGGCCTGACCGAGCACGTTGTTGATCTTGTGCGACCCGGTGTGGTTGAGGTCTTCGCGCTTGAGGAAGATCCGCGCTCCACCGCAGTACTCGCTGAGCCTGGTGGCCTCGTAGAGCGGCGACGGCCGTCCGGCGTAGTGCGTCTGCAGGTTGTCGAGGCGATCCAGGAACTCCTGGTCGGTGCGGGCCTTCTCGTAGGCGGCCGTGACTTCCTCGATGACCGCCATCAGCGCCTCCGCCACATAGCGGCCCCCGAACACGCCGAAGTGGCCCCGCGCGTCGGGGTCATGACTGGTGGGCTCGGCGACGGCCGCACTGGTACGCGGCACGTTCGGAGTCGAGGTGTCAGCCACGACTCAGCGTGCGGGTTTCGGGCACGACGGATGGGCTCCCGCGCTCACGAGATCGGCCACCGCACCGCGGGGATCACCGCTGGTGACCAGACCCTCGCCGACCAGCACCGCGTCAGCGCCCGCACCGGCGTAGGCCAGCAGGTCGGCCCGGCCGCGCACACCCGACTCGGCGACGCGGATGACGTTGGACGGCAGACCGGGCGCGATGCGCGCGAAGCAGTCCCGGTCGACTTCGAGGGTCTTGAGGTCCCGTGCGTTCACGCCGATGACCTTGGCCCCGGCCTGCAGTGCCCGGTCGGCCTCCTCTTCGGTGTGGACCTCGACCAACGCCGTCATCCCGAGCGACTCGGTGCGCTCCAGCATCGACTCCAGCGCTGGCTGCTCGAGGGCCGCGACGATAAGCAGCAGCATGTCGGCGCCGTGCGCCCTGGCCTCGTGAATCTGGTACGGGCGGATGATGAAGTCTTTGCGGAGCACCGGGATCCGGACCGCGGCCCGCACGGCGTCGAGGTCGGCCAGCGAGCCGTGGAAACGACGCTCCTCAGTCAGTACGCTGATCACCCGCGCACCGCCGCTCTGATACGCCCGCGCCAACTCCGCCGGGTCGGCGATGTTGGCCAGTTGGCCGCGTGATGGGCTGGCGCGCTTGACTTCGGCGATCACCGCGATATCGGGGGCCTTGAGCGCGGCAAGGGCATCCAGTGGTGGCGGAGCGGCCTCGGCGGCGGCCTTGACCTCAGCCAGGCTCACGATCGCCTCACGGGCGGCAACGTCAGCACGGACTCCTTCGATGATGGAGTCGAGCACAGTTGCCGAACTCATGCCAACCGCATCCCTTCTTGCCGTCTGGCAATCGCGTTTGTGTTCCTGGAAGGTTAGCCGCAGCGCCCGCAGCATCCGTCACCGACCCTCGGTGTCGTTCTCGGTCGGGTCACGGCCCTCGTCGATCGCGTCCCACATGCCCCGCTCGGAGACCGCGTCCCCAGTTCGAGCCGCCGTCCGCCGGGCCGCCGGGGCGGCGTACTTGGCCGCCGTCTGCCGCGCCGCGCCCGCCGAGCGCATCAGCAGCACCGCAGCCAACAGCGCGAGGATCGCCGCCGCCGCCGTCAGACCCGGGCCCAGGTAATGGCGCTCACTGGCGACCAGCGCCGTCACCGGCACCTGGGCCAGCTCGATCGCCCGGGGCGCCACGTCGGGCATGACGACCAGGCTGACCGCCAGATAGCCGAGCACCAGGCTCACCAGGGCCACCAGCACGGCGACCACCCGAAGGCCCCAGCCGTGTACCGCCAGACCGGCGATCGCCGCCGCCAGCAGCAGCACCGCCAGCGGGATCAGGGCGTTGGACCAGGTTCCGCCGGACAGCGTCGTCGTCTTCGGCTGGCCGAGTCCGTCGGCCGAGGTGACGGTGACCCACGTCAGCCGCGCGGCCACCCACAGTCCGATGGCCGCGATGACCAGCATCAACTGCCCGCCGCGGATCACGGGGCGCTCAATGTCTCGGCCGCCGCGATGGCGTTCAGGACGGCCTTGGCCTTATTGGCGGCCTCGTTGTACTCGTAGGGACCGTTGGAGTCGGCGACCACCCCGCCACCGGCCTGCACATAGGCGGTGCCGTCGCGCATCAGGGCGGTGCGGATCGCGATCGCGAAGTCGGCGTTGCCGGCGAAGTCCAGGTAGCCGACCACGCCGCCGTAGAGGCCACGCCGGGTCTTCTCGACCTCCTCGATGAGCTCCATCGCCCGCACCTTCGGCGCGCCCGACAGGGTGCCCGCCGGGAAGCATGCCGTCACGGCGTCCAGCGCGGTGCGATGCTCGGCCAGCAGCCCGGTGACGGTCGAAACGAGATGCATGACGTGGCTGTATCGCTCGATGTGGCTGTAGTCCTCGACGCGCACGGTGCCCGGTACGCACACCCGGCCCAGATCATTGCGGCCCAGATCGACCAGCATCAGGTGCTCGGCGCGTTCCTTGTCGTCGGACAGCAGCTCCTTCTCCAGCAGCTGGTCTTCCTCTTCGGTCTGGCCGCGCCAGCGCGTCCCGGCGATGGGATGCGTTGTGGCCCAACCGTCCTGCACCGTGACCAACGCTTCGGGGCTGGAACCGACGATCGAAAATGCCGTTCCCCCAGTCTCATTGGGGATGTTCAGCAGATACATGTAAGGGCTGGGATTGGACACCCGCAGCATTCGGTAGACGTCGAGGGGGTCGACGTCGGTGTCCATCTCGAATCGCTGCGACGGCACCACCTGGAAGGCTTCGCCGGCCTCGATCTCCTTGACCAGGCGCTCGACTATCGCGCTGTACTCGTCGAGGGTGCGCTGGAAGCGAGGTGCGGGCACGGGACGGCAGAAAGTCGCGACCGTGGAGGGCAACGGTTGGCCGAGCGCCTCGGTCATCACATCGAGGCGAGCGACGGCGTCGTCATAGGCCCAGTCGACCCGCTCGTCGGTGCCGTTCCAGTTCACCGCGTTGGCGATCAGCGTGATGGTGCCCTCGTGGTGGTCGACGGCGGCCAGGTCGGTGGCCAGCAGCAGCAGCATGTCCGGCAGCCCGAGATCGTCGACGGCGATCTCGGGCAGGCGCTCGAGGCGGCGGACGAAGTCGTAGGCGAAGTACCCGACCAGGCCGCCCGACAGCGGCGGCATCCCCGCGAGCGGGCCCGTGGACAGCAGCTCGATGGTCCGGTGCAGCGCCTGCAGCGGGTCGCCCCCGGTCGGCGCGTCCTTCGGTGCGTTACCCAGCCAGACCGCATGGCCGTCGCGCACCGTCAACGCCGACGGCGCCCCCGCCCCGATGAACGACCAGCGGGACCACGACCGCCCGTTCTCGGCGGACTCCAGCAGGAACGTCCCGGGCCGGTTGGCGGCCAGTTTCCGGTACGCCGACAGCGGTGTCTCGCTGTCGGCGAGCACCTTGCGGGTCACCGGTACCACGCGGTGTTCGGCAGCCAGCGCCCGGAACTCGTCGCGCGTGGTGGTGACGGCGAGGGTGGATTGCACGGCTATATCCTCCCAGACCCGACGAGGTGCTTTGACCGGCGTAGCCTGGGCACCCATGAAACGTGGTGATCGTGTAGCCGACTTCGAACTGCCGGACCAGACCGGCACCGTGCGCTCGCTGACCGGCCTGCTCGCCGACGGGCCGATCGTGCTGTTCTTCTATCCCGCCGCGATGACCCCGGGATGCACCAAGGAGGCCTGCCACTTCCGCGACCTGGCAGGCGAGTTCGCCGCCGAGGGCGCCTCGCGGGTGGGCATCAGCACCGACGCGGTGGACAAGCAGGCCAAGTTCGCCGACTCGCAACGCTTCGACTACCCGCTGCTGTCCGACGCCGACGGCGCGGTCGCCACCGCGTTCGGTGTCAAGCGCGGGCTGCTGGGCAAGTTCCTGCCCGTCAAGCGAACGACGTTCGTCATCGACACCGACCGCACCGTGCTCGAGGTGATCTCCAGCGAGGTCAACATGGACAGCCACGCCGACAAAGCGCTCGAGGTGTTACGGGCGCGGAAGACCGCCTGACGCCAACTGATTCAGCGTCGGCCACGCTTGGCCGGCCCCGGCCTGCGGGCGACCTTCCCCGCGGCGGCGCGAGCGGCTTGCCTGGCGAGGGCCTTCTCCCGGGCGCTGCGTTTGGGTGCCTGCTCAACCTGCCCCCGCGACGAACCCGGCTTGCGGCCCCGCACAACCCCGATGAACTCCTCGACCAGCTCGTGCTGCGGCCCCTCGGGCACAGCGAGGGCCACCGCGCATCCGGGCGCGTCGGTGATCGGGCGGTATGTCAGGTCCTTGCGGTGGTGAAGGCGCGCCAATGACTGCGGAACGATAAGCACGCCGAGCCCCGCAGCGACGAGTTCCATTGCCGCCTCGGTGGTTTCGGGCCGGTGCTCGACGGGGATGCCGGGGGCGTCTGGCCAGTCGACGACATCGTCGAGGGGAACCAGCGTCGGTTCGGTGTCGAGGTCCGCTGCGGTGACCTCATCAGCCGCGCTGAGAAAGTGATCGACCGGCACCACGACCACCGTCATCTCCTCATACAGCGGGATGACCGCCAGCCCGGACGTGTCCGCCGGTAGCCGCACCAGCGCGACGTCGACGGCACCGCTGCGCACCGCATCGGCCGCATCCGCCGCGGCAACGGTCGTCAACGTCAGCGGCACTTCAGGATGGCGCTGCGCCCAGTTCCGCGCCCACTTCGTGGGCGTCCCACCGGGGACATACCCGACGATCAGGGAGAGCGCGGTCACCGGATCAGGCTACCGATACCCTTGACGGCATGAGCAGGCCTGATGCGCAGTCCATGAAGCCGGCGACGGCGGCGAAGAAGCTGGACGTGTACCTGCCCGCGACGCCCACGGAGTTTCAGCAGAACCCGATTACCCGCACCGAGCTGGCCGCCCTGCAGTCCGACCCGCCTCAGTGGCTCAAGGATCTCCGCAAGAACGGGCCGCACCCGAAGAATCTCGTGGCGGCGAAGCTGGGCGTCTCGATCGCGGGCCTGGCCCGCGGCGGGGTGACCGAAGCGCTCACCTCCGAGCAGATCACCACGCTGCTGGAGGACAAGCCGCAGTGGCTGGTCGCCGAACGCGAGAACTACCAGAGCGTGCTGAGCGAGGAACGACGACTCAAGGCGCTGCGGGCGGAAAAGTCGACGAAAGGCTAGTCACTGCTCGCCGAGCAGCAGATCGGCGTCGAAGCAGCTGTGGTCACCGGTGTGGCAGGCCGCGCCGACCTGGTCGACCTCCAGCAGGACCGCGTCGCCGTCGCAGTCGAGCCGGACGCTGTGCACGTGCTGGGTGTGACCGGATGTCGCGCCCTTGACCCAGTATTCGCCTCGGGACCGCGAGTAGTAGGTGGCCTCCCGGGTGGCCAGCGTGCGCGCGAGGGCCTCGTCGTCCATCCAGGCCACCATCAGCACCGTGCCGGTGCCGCGCTCCTGGGCGATAGCCGCGAAGAGACCGTTGGCGTCGCGCTTGAGCCGCGCGGCGATGTCGGGGTCGAGGCTCATCGGACGGTGATCCCCTCGCGTGCCATGGCCACCTTCACCTCGCCGATCGTCAGCTCACGGAAGTGAAAGACGCTGGCGGCCAGCACCGCATCGGCGCCCGCTTCGACGGCTGGCGCGAAATCGCCCACCGCGCCTGCCCCGCCGCTGGCGATCACCGGCACCGTCACCGCCTTGCGCACCGCCCGCAGCATCGTCAGGTCGAAGCCGGCCTTCGTCCCGTCGGCGTCCATCGAGTTCAGCAGGATCTCGCCGACCCCGAGTTCGGCTCCGCGGGTTGCCCATTCGACCGCGTCGATACCGGTCCCCTGGCGGCCGCCGTGCGTGGTGACCTCCCAGCCCGACGGCGTGGGGGCCGAGCCCGCCGGCACCGTGCGCGCATCGACCGACAACACGATGCACTGCGAACCGAACTGGCGCGACAACTCCGCGAGCAGATCCGGGCGGGCGATCGCCGCGGTGTTCACCGACACCTTGTCCGCACCGGCGCGCAGCAACGAATCCACATCGGCCACCGAACGCACGCCGCCACCGACGGTGAGCGGGATGAACACCTGCTCGGCGGTGCGCCGCACCACGTCGAGCATGGTGGCACGGCCCGACGAGGAGGCCGTGACGTCGAGGAAGCACAGTTCGTCCGCACCCTCGGCGTCATAGGCCGCGGCGAGTTCGACGGGATCGCCAGCGTCACGCAGATTCTCGAAGTTGACTCCCTTGACCACCCGGCCGGCATCGACGTCCAGGCAGGGAATCACGCGCACCGCTACGTCCATTACCGGTAGTCCTCCGGGGAGCCGAGCCGATCCAGGATCTCCATGATGCGCTCGTGTACACCCGGAGCCGCCGCCAGTGCCGAGCGGGACGTGGCGGTCCACTCGGCGCCGGACAGGTCGGTGACGACGCCGCCTGCGGCGCGCACCAGCGCCACGCCGGCCGCGTGGTCCCAGATGTGGTCACCGAAACTGATTGCCCCACCGAGGATTCCAGCACCCACGTAGGCGATATCGATGCCGGTGGCCCCGTGCATCCGCAGCTTCGAACAGACCCGGGTGAGGTTCTCGAACACCGCAAGCCGGTACCGGCCCGGGAAACGGCCGCCCCAGTCGACGTTGAAGGTTCCGATCCCGATGACGCACTGCCCGATGTCGCCGCGCCCGATCGACGGCTGTGCGACACCGTTGAAGTACAGCGGACCGCCCAGCACCGCGGTGTAGCGCTGATCGGTGAACGGCAGCCAGGTCAGTCCCGCTACCGGCTCGCCGTCGCGCAGCAGGCCCAGCAGGATCGCCGCCATCGGTGAGCCGGCCGCGTAGTTGAACGTGCCGTCGATCGGGTCGAGCACCCAGACCAGCGGCGAGTTGATGTCGGCGCCGCCGAACTCCTCACCGTGCACCCCGATGCCGGTGGCCGACTCGAGCGCCTCGACCACCTGACGTTCGATGGCCAGATCCACCTCGGTGGCGAAGTCGTTGCCCTTCTTCTGCACTGCGGAGTCGGCCCGGTGCCCGGCGATGAACGGCTTGGCCGCCTCGTCGAGGATCACCGCCGCCTCGGCCACCAGTGCCTCGAGGTCCGCCGACTGCAATGTCATCTCGGTTACTGGCTGACCGCGGCCAGCGCCTGGGGCAGCGTGAATCTGCCTGCATAGAGGGCCTTTCCGACGATCGCACCCTCCACGCCGCTGTCGTTCAGTGTCGCGATGGCCCGCAGGTCCGCCAGGCTCGACACCCCGCCGGAGGCGATGACGGGGGCGTCCGTGCACTCGGCCACGCCCTCGAGCAGATCGAGGTTCGGGCCGGTCAGGGTGCCGTCCTTGGTGACGTCGGTGACGACGAACCGCGAACAGCCTTCGCTGTCAAGACGTTCCAGCACATGCCATAAGTCGCCGCCGTCCGTCTCCCAACCGCGACCGCGCAGCCGATGCTCGCCGTCGACGATCTGCACGTCCAGTCCGACGGCGACCTTGTCGCCGAACTCGGCGATCGCCGCGGCACACCACTGCGGATTCTCCAGCGCGGCCGTGCCGATGTTGACCCGGGCGCAGCCGGTGGCCAGTGCGGCCTTGAGCGACTCGTCGTCGCGGATTCCTCCGGACAGTTCGACTTTCACGTCGAGGGAACCGACCAACTCGGCCAGCAGCTCGCGATTGGAGCCGCGTCCGAACGCCGCATCCAGGTCGACCAGGTGGATCCACTCGGCACCGTCTCGCTGCCAGGTCAGCGCGGCGTCCAGCGCCGAGCCGTACTCGGTCTCGCTGCCGGCCTTGCCTTGGACCAGACGTACCGCACGGCCCTCGACCACGTCGACGGCGGGCAACAGAATCAGTGCCACTCTCTACAGCCCCTCAACCCAATTCGCGAGTAGCGCCGCACCGGCGTCGCCGCTCTTCTCCGGATGAAACTGTGTCGCCGACAGCGGACCGTCCTCGACGGCGGCCAGGAACCGGACGTGATGGCTGGCCCAGGTCAGCAGCGCATCGGGTGCCCCCTGCCATTTCTGGGCGGCATAGGAATGGACGAAGTAGAACCGGGTGTCGGCGTCGATCCCCTTGAACAGCAAGCTACCGGGCGCGGCCTCGACGACATTCCAGCCCATGTGCGGGATGACGGGGGCGTCTAGCCGGGTCACCGACCCCGGCCACTGGCCGCAGCCGTCGGACTCCACGCCGAACTCCACCCCGCGGGCAAACAGGATCTGCATCCCGACGCACACCCCGAGCACCGGCCGTCCGGCGGCGACCCGGTCGGCGATGATCTGGTCGCCACCGATGCCGCGCAGTCCCGACATGCAGGCCTCGAACGCTCCGACGCCGGGCACCACCAAGCCGTCGGCGTCGAGGGCGCGCTGCCGATCCGCGGTGACCTCGACATCGGCACCCACGCGTTCCAGCGCTCGCTGCGCCGAGCGCAGGTTGCCTGAGCCGTAGTCCAGCACCACGACCGATT
Source organism: uncultured Actinomycetota bacterium (assembly GCA_963716465.1). GTDB lineage: Bacteria > Actinomycetota > Actinomycetes > Mycobacteriales > Mycobacteriaceae > Mycobacterium. Next base: position 295,394 of record CAVQTS010000013.1, on the reverse strand, counting down.
TAACTGTCACAGTGTGCCTTTGGTGGACGGCACGCCTGCCACCCGGGGATCGGCCTCCACAGCCTGGCGCAGTGCGCGGGCTACCGCCTTGTACTGCGCCTCGGTGATGTGGTGCGGATCGCGGCCGTAGATCGTGCGCACGTGCAGGGCGATCCGCGCGTTGAAGGCGATCGACTCGAAGACGTGCCGGTTGACCACGGTGTGGTACGGCACGCCCGACCCGGCGATGGTGAACTCGACCATGAACTCCGGTTCCCCGGTGTGCACGAAGTACGGCCGCCCGGACAGGTCGACGGCGGCGTGCGCCAGCGTCTCGTCCATCGGGATGAAGGCGTCACCGAAGCGGCGGATGCCCTTCTTGTCGCCGAGTGCCTGGCCCAGCGCGGTGCCCAGCACGATCGCGGTGTCCTCGATGGTGTGGTGGCCCTCGATGTCGACGTCACCGCGGGCGGTGACGGTCATGTCGAAGCTGGCGTGAGTGCCCAGCGAGGTCAGCATGTGGTCGAAGAACGGGATGCCGGTGTCGACGCGGACGTCACCGGTGCCGTCGAGGTCGAGTTCGACGACGATGTCGGACTCCTTGGTCTTGCGTTCGACCCGGGCGCGGCGGGTGGGCGTGGCGATAGCGGTCATGTCGCTCCTATGTGAGCCAGTTCGGTGGGTGCCAGGCGTGCGCTGGCGGCCAGGAAGGCGTCGTTCTCGTCGGCCAAACCGATTGTGGTGCGCAGGTATCCGGGTATACCGACGTCGCGGACCAGGATGCCGTTGTCGAGGTAGTGCTGCCAGCCGACCGCGGCATCGGCGAACTCCCCGAAGAGCACGAAATTGGCGTCGCTGGGAATGACGCGGTAGCCGAGTTCGCTCAGCGCGGCGCTGACGCGTTCGCGCTCGGCGATGAGCTCGGCGACGCTGCCCAGGGTGTCGTCGGCGTGGCGCAGGGCCGCGCGGGCAGCGGCCTGCGTGACCACCGACAGGTGGTACGGCAGCCGCACCAGCAACACCGCGTCGATGATCGCCGGCGCGGCGACGAGGTAGCCCAGCCGGCCACCGGCGAAGGCGAAGGCCTTGCTCATGGTGCGGGTGACGATCAGGCGGGTCGGGTACTCGTCGATCAGCGCGATCGCACTGGGCTGCGACGAGAACTCGCCGTAGGCCTCGTCGACGATCAGAATGCCGTGCGTCATGACTTCGAGCAGCCGCCTCAGGTCAGCCGGCGGAATGCTCTGTCCGGTCGGGTTGTTGGGGCTCGCGACGAACACCACGTCCGGTTCCCGGTCGCCGATCGCGGCCACCGCGGCGGCGACGTCGAGGCTGAAGTCGGCGGCACGTGCGGACTCGATCCACTCGGTCTGGGTGCCGTTCGAGATGATCGGGTGCATCGAGTACGACGGGACGAACCCGATCGCGCTGCGGCCCGGTCCGCCGAACGCCTGCAGCAGCTGTTGCAGTATCTCGTTGGATCCGTTTGCCGCCCAGACGTTTTCGGTGCCGACCTCGATACCGGTCTGGGTGCGCAGATACGCGGCCAGGTCGGCGCGCAGCTCGACCGCGTCACGGTCGGGGTAGCGGTGCAGTTCGGCGGCGGCCGCCTCGGACCGACCGTGCGACGTCGTCGATCAGCGCCTGGCTGGGCGGGTGCGGGTTCTCGTTGGTGTTGAGCCGGACCGGCACGTCGAGTTGCGGCGCGCCATAGGGAGATTTGCCGCGCAGGTCGGCACGCAACGGCAGGTCGGCCAGCGTGACGCGGGCCCCGGGCACGCTCATCGCTGCCGTCCTCCTCTTCGCGCGAGAGCTCATCCCCTCGCTCCGCGAGACGCTCATCGCTCAAACCTGCGGCGCACCGCTTCGCCGTGCGACGGCAGGTCCTCGGCCTTGGCGAGCGTGATCACATGTCCGGACAGGTCTTTCAGCGCCGCCTCGGTGTAGTCGACGACGTGGATACCGCGCAGGAACGTCTGCACCGACAGGCCACTGGAGTGCCGGGCGCACCCGGCGGTGGGCAGCACGTGGTTGGAGCCTGCGCAGTAGTCGCCCAGGCTGACCGGGGACCACGGCCCGACGAAGATCGCGCCCGCGGCCCGGATCCGGCCGGCGACCTCGACGGCGTCGGCGGTCTGGATCTCCAGGTGTTCGGCGGCGTAGGCGTTGACCACCCGCACTCCGGTGTCGATGTCGTCGACGAGGACGGTCGCGGACTGCTTGCCGGACAGCGCCTCGGTCACCCGCCCCCGGTGCACGGTGGTCTCGAGCTGGGTGGCCAGCTCGGCGTCGGTGGCGTCGGCCAGCGCGACGCTGTCGGTGACCAGGACGCTGGCGGCCATCACGTCGTGTTCGGCCTGGCTGATCATGTCGGCGGCGACATGCGCCGGGCTGGCGGTGTGGTCGGCCAGGATTGCGATCTCGGTGGGGCCCGCCTCGGCGTCGATGCCGACCTCGGACCGGCAGATCCGTTTGGCAGCGGTGACGTAGATGTTGCCCGGTCCGGTGATCATGTCGACCGGCGCGAGCTCGCCGCCATCGGTGTCGGTGCCGCCGTAGGCGAGCAGCGCCACGGCCTGGGCACCCCCGACGGCCCACACCTCGTCGACGCCGAGCAGCGCCGCGGCGGCCAGGATCGTCGGGTGCGGCAGGCCGCCGAACTGGGCCTGCGGCGGGCTGGCCACCACCAGGGACTCCACACCTGCGGCCTGGGCCGGGACGACGTTCATCACGACGCTGGACGGGTAGACCGCATTGCCGCCGGGCACGTAGAGGCCTACGCGCTCGACCGGAACCCAGCGTTCGGTGACCGCGGCGCCGGAGTCGAACAGCGTGGTCGTATCGGTGCGCCGCTGGTCGGCGTGAACGGCGCGGGTGCGGTCGATGGCGACCTCGAGCGCGCTGCGCACCGCGGGATCGAGGCCGGCCAGGGCAGCGGCGAGATCGGCCGCCGGGACCCGGACCGCTGCCGGACGCACCCCGTCGAACTTCTCGCCGTACTCCAGCGCCGCGACCGCGCCCCGCTCGATGACGTCATCGACGATGGGGCGCACCGTGGGGACCACGGCCTCGACGTCGACCCCGCCCCGCGGCAGCGCCGAGCGCAGCTGCGCGGCGGTCAGGGCAAGGCCACGCAGGTCGATTCGGGACATCGCGAAGCTGGTCATCAACTCAATTGTCCCGTATCGGCGCACCCGAATAAAAATCGATCGGGCACGGGCTCCGACCGGCCCGATCCTGCACGAATGCAATGGGCCGTGTGGTTGGTGTTCATCGGGGCCTCGATCGCGATCAGTGTCTCCCCCGGTGCCGGCGCGATCCAGTCCATGGCCACCGGGCTCAGCTACGGCCTGCGCCGCGGTCACTGGAGCATCACCGGGCTGGAAATCGGCCTGTTGGCGCAGCTGGCGGCGGGTGCGGTCGGCCTGGGCGCGGCAGCAGCCCAGTTGGTGGTCACGCAGCAGACGAACTTCAACCGTACGTTCTCGGGCTTCTTCGCCGCCGCGGCCGTGGCGCTCTCACTGGTGCGCCGCGGCGTGACGGTCTGAGGGTTGGCAGGATGGTCACCATGTCGACCAAAGACCATCCGAACAATGCGCCCGGCGTACCCATGAAGGTCCCGGTCTGGGCGGAGAACTTCCAGATCAAGTACCTGAACCCGATCATCCAGCCGATCGCCAAGTACCTCCCGGGGATGGCGATAATCTCCCACCGCGGCCGGACGTCGGGCGCCGTCTACGAGACGGTCGTGACCCCCTACCGCAAGGGCGACACCGTCGTCATTTCTGCTGATCCACGGCAAGACCAACTGGGTCAAGAACATCCTGGCCGCCGGCGAGGCCGACATCCGCATCCGCGGCAAGGACCTGCACCTGGTCAATCCGCGGGTGCTGCCCGCGGGCACCGACGATCCCGGCCTGCCACGCATGGCCCGGGCCCAGTTGCGGCGCGGCGTCGGCGCGTTCGCCGCCGATATCGCCTGAGCCGCTTACAGATCCAGGCCGACGTCGAGAACCCGCACCGAGTGCGTCAGCGCACCGACCGCGAGGTAGTCGACGCCGGTACCGGCGTACTCCGCGGCCGAGTCGAGGCTCAGTCCGCCGGAGGACTCCAACCGCACACCGGGCGCGCGGGAGTCGCGCCGCTGGACCGCGATCTGGGTCTCCCAGACCGGGAAGTTGTCCAACAGGATCAGCTGCACGTCTTCGGTGAGCACCTCGTCGAACTGCTCGAGGGTGTCGACCTCGACCTCGCACGGTAGATCGGGTGCGGCGGCCCGCACCGCGCGCAGGGCGGCCACCACCGATCCGGCCGCCGCGACGTGGTTGTCCTTGATCAGCGCGGCATCGCCGAGACCCATCCGGTGGTTGACCCCGCCGCCCACGCGCACGGCGTACTTCTGCAGCGCACGCAGGCCCGGCAACGTCTTGCGGGTATCGCGGATCTTGGCGCCGGTGCCCTCGACGGCGTCCACCCAGGCCGCGGTCGCCGTCGCGATGCCCGACAGGTGACAGACCAGGTTCAGCAGCGTGCGTTCAGCGGTCAGCAGTCGCCGCGTCGGACCCTCGACCCGCAGCAGGACCGCTCCCGGCTCCAGCCGGGTGCCGTCTTCCACCCGGTCGAGGACGCGGTAGCCGTCGGGCCCCAGCACCTCGTCGAGCACCAGCAGGGCCACGTCGACGCCGGCGGCCACGCCGGGCTCCCGGGTGACCAGTGCGGCCACCGTCGTGGCGTCCTCCGGCACGGTCGCCAGGGTGGTGACGTCTGGCCCGTAGCGCAGGTCCTCGTCGAGGCCGCGACGAATCGTGATGAGCGCTTCGGACCGCTCGCCGTCGGTCAGCTTCATGGCAGGCAGGCGGCCGCGGGTTCGGCGTGCACCGTGCGACTGAAGGCCTGCGCCGGATCCGTCTGGAGATAGTCGCTGCGATGATGGCAGCCGCGGGTCTCGGTGCGGGCGCGCGCGGCCTCGTCGACCACCCGGGCGGTGGCGGTGAGCGCAGCGTCTTCGAAATCGGCGCGGCTGCTCATCGCGCGCGGGTGCGCCTCGCCGAGCGCCGCGGCCAGGCTGCCCAACCCGTCGGCGTCGCGCACCACCGAGGCCCACCGCGTCATCGCGGTCTGCAGTATCCGGCGGTCGAGCGTATCCCGTTGTGCAGGTTCGGCTTTGGCCATCGGAGACCCGGCGCCGACGGCGTGCTCGGCCGCGATCCGGCCGGCTCGGCCGCCGACCACGAGGCCCTCGAGCAGACTATTGGAGGCCAGTCGGTTGGCGCCGTGCATCCCGGTGCGAGCCACCTCGCCCGCCGCGAACAGCCCGGCCAGTTCGGTACGCCCGTACACATCGGTCAGCACGCCGCCGCAGCTGTAGTGGGCACCGGGCACGACCGGGATCGCCTGGGTGGTCGGGTCGATGCCTGCGGCATGGCAGGCCGCCGTGACCGTCGGGAATCGCTGCTCGAATCGGTCGATGGAACGGGCGTCCAGATACACGCACTCGTCGCCGGTTTCGCGAAGGCGTGCCTCGATAGCCGCGGCGACGACGTCGCGCGGTGCGAGATCACCCATCGGGTGCACGCCGTCGGTCACCGATTGGCCCCGGGCGTCGCGCAGCACCGCGCCTTCACCGCGCAGCGCCTCGGTGATCAGCGGGCGCCGGCCGGCGGCGTCGCGGTCGAAGAGCATGGTCGGGTGGAACTGGATGAACTCGATGTCGCTGACGCCGACGCCAGCCCACAGCGCCAGCGCAATGCCGTCGCCCGTCGACCCCTCCGGATTGGTGGTGGCGCTGTAGAGATGCCCCAGCCCGCCGGTGGCGAGGATGACCGACGGCGCGTGCACCACGCCGAGACCGTCGGCGTTGCGCACGAGCACGCCCGTGACGGCCGAGCCATCGTGCAAGATCTCCAGTGCGACGTGGTTGCGTCGGATGTCCAGCGTGGCTGCGGCGTGGTCCAGTGCGCGCTGCACCTCGGCACCGGTCGCGTCGCCGCCGGCATGGATGATGCGCCGGATCGAGTGGCCGCCTTCGCGGGTCAGCGCCCACTGACCGGGCGCGCTCTCGTCGAACCGGGCACCGTCGGCGACCAGATCGGCTACCGCGCGGTAGCCGTCGGCGACGATCGACCGCACCGCCTCGGGATCGCACAGGCCCGCGCCGGCGGCCAGGGTGTCCCGCACGTGGGCATCCACGGAATCCTCGGTGTGCGGCAGCACCACGGCGATACCGCCCTGGGCGTGGAACGTCGCCGTCTCGGTCGCCTTGCTCAGAATGACTGCGCGACTGCCTTTTCGGTGGGCGGCCAGCGCCGCCGCAAGGCCGGCGACACCGGTGCCGATGATCACGACGTCCGCGCGCTGCTGCCAGTCGGCCCCGCCGCCGCCGAGGCCGCAGGCGGCGCGACGTGTCATTCGCCGCCGCCTGGCTGGCCGATCTCGATCATCCGCTGCACGCTGGCACGGGCCAGCGTGGCCGTCTCCGGATCGACCTCGACCTCGTCGGCGCCCTCGATCAGGCAGCGCAGCAGCGCGGCGGGCGTGATCATCTTCATGTATTTGCACGACGCCCGGTCGTTGACCGCCCGGAAGTCGATTCCCGGTGCGGCGCGGCGCAACTGGTGCAGCATGCCGACCTCGGTGGCCACCAGCACCTGCTTGGCGTGTGAGGCCCTGGCCGCGTCGAGCATGCCGCCGGTGGACAAGATCTTGACCCGGTCGGCCGGGAATGCGCCCTCACCGGCCAGATACAACGCCGAAGTGGCGCAACCGCATTCAGGGTGGACGAACAGTTCGGCATCGGGATGAGCGCGGGCCTGATCGGCGAGCTCGTCGCCGTTGATGCCGGCGTGCACGTGGCATTCGCCCGCCCAGATGTGCAGGTTCTCCCGGCCGGTCATGCGGCGAACGTGAGCGCCGAGGAACTGGTCCGGGCAGAACAGCACCTCGCGGTCCGCCGGGATGGAGGCCACCACCTCGACGGCGTTGGACGAAGTGCAGCAGATGTCGGTCAGCGCCTTCACCGCGGCGGTGGTGTTGACGTAGGAGACCACGACGGCGTCGGGGTACTCGTCCTTCCAGGACCGCAGGTCCTCGGCGGTGATGGAGTCGGCCAGTGAGCAGCCGGCCCGCTGGTCGGGAATCAGCACCGTCTTGTCCGGGCTGAGGATCTTGGCGGTCTCGGCCATGAAGTGCACGCCGCAGAACACGATGGTGTCCTCCGGAGCATCGGCGGCGATCCGCGACAGCGCCAGCGAATCACCGACGTGGTCGGCGACATCCTGAATGGCGGGCAGCTGGTAGTTGTGCGCCAGGATGGTGGCGCCCCGCAGGGCGGCCAGCCGGCGCACCTCGGCGGCCCACTCCTCGTCGCCGATCACACCGGTGTAACCACCGGGCCCGTCGGTGATCTGGGCGGCCAAGCCGTTGTCGACGGCACCCGCACGATCCAGGACGGTCATCGCCGCCTCCCTGTTTGGTTCCGAGGTTTTCGACTTATAATCGAAAACATGAGTCATACTAGCACTGAACACGAGGTGCTCGCCGTCGTATTCCAGGTGGGTGACGCCACCTCCCGGAAACCGACTCTCAACGTGCTGTTGTGGCAGCGCGCGATGCAGCCGGAACGCGGCCTGTGGTCGCTGCCCGGCGGGCGTTTGCGCGCCGACGAGGACCTGACCACCTCGGTGCGCCGTCAACTCGCCGAGAAGGTCGACCTGCGTGAGATCGCCCACTTGGAACAACTTGCCGTCTTCTCCGATCCGCACCGGGTTCCCGGGGTCCGCACCATCGCCTCGACGTTCCTGGGCCTGGTCCCCTCCCCCGCGCGCCCCGAACTACCGCCGGACACCCGCTGGCACCCGGCCGACGCGCTGCCGCCGATGGCGTTCGACCACGGCCCGATGGTGGCCTACGCCCAGGCCCGACTGGTCGCCAAACTGTCCTATACCAATATCGGATTCGCTCTGGCGCCAAAGGAATTCGCGCTGTCGACCCTGCGGAACATCTACGGCGCCGCACTGGGCCACCAGGTCGACGCCACCAACCTGCAGCGGGTGCTCGGCCGCCGCGGGGTCATCAGCCCCACCGGGACCACCGCCCACCCCGGTCGCAGCGGCGGCCGGCCGGCCGCCCTCTACCGCTTCACCGACTCCCGGTTGCGGGTCACCGACGAGTTTGCTGCGCTGCGGCCGCCCGGGTGAGTCGACTGGCTTCTTAGACCCTTCTTAAGGTATGAAGGTTTGCAATGACTCTTGCTGCCGGGACCGTCGGTCCCGAATGGATCGGCCGCGCACCGCACGAAGAACTCGAGCGGGGTGGCCGTCCCGTGCTGCCCAGCGAGGACCCCTTCTACCAGCCCCCGGCCGGCTTCCAGCACGCCGAGCCCGGCACGGTGCTGCGCTCGCGCGACGTGGAACTCGGTTTCTTCGGCCTGATTCCGCAACGGGTCAAGGCCACACAGCTGCTGTACCGCTCGACGGACATGAACGGCGACCCCCAAGCCACCGTCACGACCGTACTGATTCCCGCCGGCCACGCGCCCGACCACGTCCGGCACGTCGTGTCCTACCAGTGCGCCATCGATGCGGTGTCCTCACGCTGCTTCCCCTCGTACGCGATGCGCCGACGCGCCAAAGCGGTCGGATCGCTGGCCCAGCTGGAATACCTGCTGGTGGCCGCCGCACTGGCCGAGGGCTGGGTGGTCTCCGTCCCCGACCACGAGGGTCCCGACGGCATGTGGGGCGCACCCCACGAACCCGGCTACCGCGTCCTCGACGGTCTGCGCGCCACGCTCAACTTCGAGCGGTTCGGCCTGGTTAAGGATTGCCAGGTCGGCTTGTGGGGTTACTCCGGCGGTGGGCTGGCCAGCGCGTGGGCAGCCGAGGTACACGCCGAGTACGCCCCCGAGCTGAACATCGTCGGCGCCGTGCTGGGCTCGCCGGTGGGCAACCTGGGCAACACGTTCCGCCGGCTCAACGGCTCCCACCTGGCGGCGCTGCCCGCGCTGGTGGTGACCGCGCTGGCCAAGACCTTCCCCGACCTGAACCGGGTGATCGAGGAGCACGCCACCGACGAGGGCCGCACTCTGCTGGCCCGGCTGGAGGGCATGACCACCATCGAGGCGGTCATCCGGCTGTTCAAGACGGACATGGACGACCTGGTCCGCCCCCCGCTCGAGGAGGTGCTGGCCATGCCCGAGGTCCAGGACGTCTTCGACCGGATCAAGCTGGGCGGGACCACGCCCAGCCCGCCGGTGCTGATCGTGCAGGCGGTGCACGACTCGGTGATCGCCGTCGACGACATCGACGAGCTGGCGCACACCTACCACTCCGGCGGGGCGAAGGTGACCTACCACCGCGACCTGTTCAGCGAACACATGCTGCTGCACCCGATGTCGGCCCCGATGACGCTGCGCTGGCTCACCGACCGGTTCGCCGGCCGCCCGCTCGAAGCGCACATCATCCGGACGCACTGGCCCACCCTGCTCAACCCGATGACCTACGCCGGCATGTGGCGCCTCGGCGGCATCGTGAGCCGCGTCGTATCGGGTGGCAGGGTCGGCTTCCGGCCGCTGTAATCCCTAGGGCTGCAAGGCAAGTGCATGCACTTGCGCCGGCCACGCCCCTAGATCGTCACGCGGTGTGGCAACCGCCATCAACGCGTACACCAGGGCCGCGACCGCGGCGGGGAACAGCAGCGTCGTCGCGATCTGCAGCGGACCGTCGGCGAAGAACACCGGCGGGGCCTCGGTGAAGTAATAGACCCGGTTCTGCGGACTCACGGGTGCTGTATCGAACGGAACCGTGCCGTACCGCCAGTGCACCAGTATCGCGCCGACGCCGGCGGCGGCCGCTGCCGAAGCCACCGACCCCACCCACAACGCCGTGGCGATGACCGGCCCGCGGTGGGCACGCCACTGCCACACCAGCACGGCCGCGATCACCGCCAGCGGAACCAGCATGCCGATGAGCATCGCGGAGGACACGAAGAGGTGATCGGACTCGCTGCCCAGATAGGTCCGGATCCGCTGGCCCGACCGCGTGAGCGCCACCACCCCGTGCGCGGGCGGGGCAAGCCAGGCCCACAGTGCGCCCACCGCCGCGCCCGCCGCCGCCAGGCCCGCGACGATACTCAGGACCGCAGCACGCCGGGGAAACCGCGGCGCGGCCTGCTCGGCCGCACTGATCGCCGCCGGATGCTCTTCGCCCGAGAGGCTCATCGCCGCCCGTTGCTCTTCGCCCGAGAGGCTCATCGCCGCCCGTTGCTCTTCGCCCGAGAGGCTCATCGCCGCCCGTTGCTCTTCGCCCGAGAGGCTCATCGCCGCGCCTCCAGATCCTTGGAATCGACGTGCCCGTGCCGCGAGCACTCCGCCCACCAGCCATCCGGGCGGACCTGCACGACCATCCGCCGACCGCACTCGGCGCAGAACCGGGGCGGTTCGAGGCCGAGTTGCGCCGCCGTGGGCAGCGCAGTGCCCGCCACGGACCCGGTGTAGACGTTGTAAACGCCGGCGCCGACGGGCGCGGGGAGCTGTTGAACCATCACCTGCTTTTCTACAGGCTGGCGTTGAGTGCCTTGATCGGCATCTGCAGATCGTCGAGCAACTCGAGGTCGGATTCGGCCGGGCGGCCCAGGGTGGTCAGGTAGTTTCCGACGATCACGGCGTTGATGCCGCCGAGGATGCCCTGCTTGGCACCGAGGTCGCCGAGGGTGATCTCGCGCCCGCCGGCGAACCGGAGCATCGTGCGCGGCAGCGCCAGCCGGAATGCGGCGACGGCCTTGAGCGCCTCGGCGGCCGGCATGACGTCCAGGTCCCCGAACGGGGTGCCCGGGCGCGGGTTGAGGAAGTTCAGCGGCACCTCGTGCGGGTCGAGCTCGGCGAGGTTGGCGGCGAACTCGGCGCGCTGCTCGAGCGTCTCGCCCATCCCGAGGATGCCGCCGCAGCACACCTCCATGCCCGCCTCGCGCACCATCTGCAGGGTGTCCCAGCGCTCGTCCCAGGTGTGGGTGGTCACCACGTTGGGGAAGAACGACTTCGCGGTCTCCAGGTTGTGGTTGTAGCGATGGACGCCCATCTCGGCCAGCCGGTCGACCTGCTGTTGGTTCAGCATGCCCAGCGAGCACGCGACGTGGATCTCGACCTCGTTGCGGATCGCCTCGATGCCGGCGGCGACCTGGGCCATCAGCCGCTCATCGGGACCGCGGACGGCCGCCACGATGCAGAACTCGGTGGCGCCGGTCTTGGCGGTCTGCTTGGCCGCCTCGACCAGGCTCGGCACGTCAAGCCACGCGCTGCGCACAGGCGAGGAGAACAGGCCCGACTGCGAGCAGAAGTGGCAATCCTCCGGGCAGCCACCGGTTTTCAGGCTGATGATGCCCTCGACCTCTACCTCGGGACCGCACCAGCGCATTCGCACCTCGTGAGCGAGCGCGAGCAGGTCCTCCAGGTGGTCGTCGGGCAACTGCAGGACCTCGAGCACCTGCTCCTGCGACAGGCCTTGACCGCGTTCGAGCACCTGCTCACGGGCGGATGCCAACACGCTCACGGCTGCCTGGGTCACCGGCGCCCCTCCTACCGATCATCGAACTTGAACACTGTTCAGGCTAGAGTACTGCGGCAGGAGCGAAGCGACCCGGGGAGGGGTGTAGCCGTCGTGCAACTGCACAAACGCGACGTGGTGGCCAAGGCGGCGTCGATCCTGGACAGCTACGGGATCGCCGACCTGACCATGCGCCGGCTCGCCCGGGAACTGGACGTGACGCCGGGCGCGCTGTACTGGCATTTCGCCAACAAGCAGGAACTGCTCGGCGCGGTGGCCGATCAGGTGCTGGCACCGGCATGTGCGGATCCGGCCCCGGGCGGCTGGCGGGAGCGCATCGAGGTCGTCTGCCGCGCCCTGCGCGACGCGCTGCTGTCCCACACCGACGGCGCCGAACTGGTGTCAGCCAGCTTCGCCGCCGGGCAGTCGCGCGCTGTCGAGCAGATCCTCGGCGTGCTGGCCGAGGCGGCCGGCGAGGCCGGGGTCGACAGCCCCCACCGGTTGCAGGCCGCCCGCACGGTGCTGCACTACGTGCTGGGCGCGACGGCCGACGAGCAGTCCCGGCTGCAGTGGGACGCGGCCGGAGCACTGCCGGAACGGCAATCGATCCTGACCGCCGACCCGTCCGCCGGATTCGCGTTCGGACTGCGGCTGCTCACCGACGGGCTCGCCGCGCAGCGGATGAGCGCCGCCGAGTCGCACTAGCCGATCAGCACCTGTTCGACGCGTTGGTCACCATCCCACCGGCGCAAGCCGACCACCTGCGCGTCGATGTCGGCCGACAGCCCCTCGATGGCGTCGAGCGCCTGGGCCACCTGTTCCGGGGTGAACCGCCGACCGAGGGTGACGTGCGGCGTCCAGTGTCCCGGCGCGCTGTGGGCGAAGGGTTCCTGCGGCAGGGAGGGCAGGCAGCGGTCGACGACGTCACGATGCAGGTCCAGCAGTTCGGCCGACGCGACGACCAGCCGCGCCAACGTCAGCTTGCCGCCGCCGCCGAAGATCAGCGGCGCGCCGAGGACGACCGAAAGTGGGAAGCGTGCCCGCAGCCGCACCAGTCCGGCGTCGACGTCCTCGGCGACGTGATCGGCCGCCAGCAAGGTGATATGCGGGCGGTTGGTGGCGGACCTGACCCGCAGCTGGCTGGGCAGCCCGGCGTCGTCGAGCCGATGCCACAGCGTGCGGACGGCGGCGTCGCTGCGGTCGTCGAGAAGCAGTTCGATCGAGTGTGCCATCGGGGCTAGAGGCCGGCGACCCAGTCCGGGTCGAAGGCCCTTGCGCTCAGCGAGGTGAAGTCGGCGATGGACACAGTGGCCACCCCGGCGGGCAGCGCGGCGCGCACGGGCGCCAGCCCCGCCAGCGCGTCGCGGTTGGACTTCTCAGCCGCGCCCGGCTGCGCCGGCCATGAGCCGATGACCAAGCCGGCGCACGAAAGACCCTTGGCGGCAAGGGCTTCCAGCGTCAGCGCGGTGTGGTTGAGTGTTCCCAGTCCGGCCTCGGCGACGATCAGCACCGGCGCGCCGAGTCCGACCGCGAGATCGCGCAGCGTCACACCGTCCGCACCGAGTTCCACCAGCAGGCCGCCCGCACCCTCGACCAACGTGAGCCGGCCCGGCCCGTCGACAGCCCGGATGGCGGCCAGCAGATCAGAACCGGACGCCAGCGGCAGGCCGGCGTCTGCGGCCGCGGCGACCGGCGCCAGCGCCCGCGGGTAGCGGGCCACGCCGAACAGGTCGGTGACCCCGGACAGCCGGCCGATCTCGGCCAGATCGTCATCGCCGTCCGCGGTTCCGGTCTGCACGGGCTTGCACACCGCCACCGGCCGGCCGGCAACGCGGGCGTTGCACGCCAGCGCGGCCGTTGCGACGGTCTTGCCCACACCGGTGTTGGTGCCGGTGATGACGACGACGCTCATGGCCGCTCGCCACCGAGCACCGAGGAGAAGACCCGACGGGCCAGCTCCATGTCATCGGCGGTCAGCGAAGCCCTGGCGGTCAGGCGCAGCCGCGACGTCCCAGCGGGGACGGTCGGCGGGCGGAAGCAGCCGACCCGCACACCGGCGTCCAGACAGGCGGCGGCCGTCGCGACCGCCACGTCGGGATCGCCGAGGATCACCGACACCACGGCGGACTCGGGAACATCCGGCACGTCGCACATGTCGGCCAGCTCGCGGGCGCGGCTGATGACGGCCCCGGCCCGCCACGGCTCGTCGATCAGAACCTCGAGGGCGGCACCGGCTGCGCCGACGGCGGCAGGAGTCAGTCCGGTGTCGAAGATGAACGGGCGGGCGGCGTCGATCAGGTGGTCCCGCACCGCGACCGGGCCCAGCACCACCCCACCCTGGCTGCCGAGCGACTTCGACATGGTCGTCGTGACGACGACGTCCGGCGCACCGGCAAGGCCGACCTCGTGCAGCAGCCCCCGGCCACCCGTACCGCGTACGCCCAGGCCGTGAGCCTCGTCGACGAGCAGCAGGGCCCGATGCTTGCGGCAGACCTCGTGCAGCCGACGCAGCGGCGCCAGCGCGCCGTCGGTGCTGAACACCGAGTCGGTGATGACCAGCGCCCGCTCCTCGTCGCGGGCGGCCAGCGCGGCTTCCACGGCATCGGCGTCGTTGTGCGGGGTGATGACCACCCGGGCACGCGACAGGCGGCAGGCGTCGACCAGCGAGGCGTGCGAGAAGGCGTCGGAGACCAACAGCGACCCGGGACCGGACAGCGCGACGACCGCGCCGAGGTTGGCGGTGTAGCCGGAGGAGAACACCAGGCCGGACTCGGCGCCGACGAACCGGGCCAGGGCGGCTTCGAACTGCTCGTGCAACTCGGTGTTGCCGGTGACCAGGCGCGAGCCGGTGGAGCCCGCCCCCCAGGTGCGAAGCGCGCTGATCCCGCCGTCGATCACGGCGGGGTGCTGGGACAGGCCGAGGTAGTCGTTGGAGGCCAGGTCGAGGTCGCATGCCACCGCAGGACGCGCGCGCAGCGAGCGGCGCAGGCCGGCCTGCCGGCGCTGCTGCTCGACGGTGTCGAGCCAGGCCAGCGGTGAAAGGCCTAGGCGGGTCACGGGGTGCTCCTCGGGAGGGACTTGAACACCGTTCAGGTTAATGCACGGGCGACGGCGACCATCGCCGAGGTGATCTGGGCGATCTCCCCCGGTGTGCAGATGAACGGCGGCATGGCGTAGACGAGGTTGCGGAACGGCCGCAGCCACACGCCGTTGTCCAGAGCCACCGGGGTGGCCGTCGTCAGATCGACCGGCTCGCGCGTTTCGATGACGCCGATCGCGCCGCACACCCGGACATCGACAACACCGGGCAGTTCGCGGGCAGGCTCCAGCCCCTCGGCCAGCCCGGCGGCGATCTCGGCGACCCGGCCACGCCAGTCCTGACCGAGCAGCAGTTCCACCGATGCCACCGACACCGCGCACGCCAGGGCGTTGGCCATGAACGTCGGGCCGTGCATCAGGGCGCCCGCGTCGCTGCCGCTGATGGTCCGGGCGATCTGCAGCGTGCACAACGTGGCGGCCAGCGTCACGTAGCCGCCGGTGAGCGCCTTGCCGACGCACATGATGTCGGGGCTGACGCCGGCGTGGTCCGCGGCGAACATCTCGCCGGTGCGCCCGAATCCGGTTGCGATCTCGTCGAAGATCAGCAGGACGTCGTTGCGGTCGCAGACGGCGCGCAGGTCGGCGAGGTAGCGCGGGTCGTGGAACCGCATCCCGCCGGCCCCTTGCACCACCGGCTCGACGATGACGGCGGCGAGTTCGTCGGCGTGCTCGCGAAGCTGCGCCTCGAAGGCCTCGACGTAGGCGGGGTCGTAGTCCGACGGCACGGCGGGAGCGAAGATCTGCGGGAACAGGACGTCGGTCCACAGCGAATGCATGCCACCATCGGGGTCGCAGACGCTCATCGGGGTGAACGTGTCGCCGTGGTAGCCGCCGCGCCACGTCATCAGGCGGTTCTTGCCGAACCGGCCCAGGCTGCGCCAGTACTGCAGCGCCATCTTCACCGCGACCTCGACGGACACCGAGCCCGAGTCGGAGAAGAACACGGTCTCCAGGCCGGCCGGAGTGATGTCGACGAGCAACTGGGCCAGCAGGGCGGCCGGTTCGTGGGTAAGGCCGCCGAACATCACGTGGTTCAGCACCGCGAGCTGGCGGGTCATGGCGGCGTCCAGAACGGGGTGGCCGTGTCCGTGCACGGCGGTCCACCAGGACGCCATGGCATCGAGCACGCGGACCTCGCGGCCGTCCCGGACCAGGGTCAGCCAGGCACCATCGGCGGCCACCGCGACCATCGGCGCCACGGCCTCGGCGCCGATGGTGCTGTAGGGGTGCCAGATGTGTGCCCCATCGATCGCGCTGATCTGCTGCGGGGTCAACGCGGACACGCTTGGAGAGCCTAGTCGTGGCGGGGGCATTTGCTCACCGGGGGCGCGGGTCGCCGTGGTGGGTTCGCTGAGGGTGAGCAGGCGGGATGTGTTCGGTAGATTATTGCTTGATCATGTTGACCCTCTCCCCGACCCGACCGGCGACAACGACTCCGATGGGTCCTGCTTCGCCCGCCGCGATGGGCTCGCGGAAGTCCGGGTTCTACCGCCATGACCTCGACGGCCTCCGCGGTGTCGCGATCGCGCTCGTGGCCGTCTTCCACGTGTGGTTCGGGCGGGTCTCCGGTGGCGTCGACGTGTTCCTGGTGCTCTCCGGCTTCTTCTTCGGCGGTTCGCTGCTGCGCACGGCGCTGAATCCGGAATCCTCACTTTCGCCGTGGCCGGAGATCATCCGGTTAGTGCGCCGACTTCTGCCGGCCCTCGTGGTGGTGCTTGCCGCCGCCGCGGTGCTGACCATCCTGGTGCAGCCGGTGACCCGCTGGGAGACATTTGCTGACCAGAGCCTGGCCAGCCTCGGTTACTACCAGAACTGGGAACTGTCGGCGACGGCGTCGAACTACCTGCGCGCCGGTGAGGCGGTCAGCCCACTGCAGCACATCTGGTCGATGTCCGTTCAGGGACAGTTCTACATCGCCTTCCTTGTTCTTGTCTTCTTGTTTGCCTACGCGCTGCGCCGTCCGCTCGGCAAGCGGCTGCGCGCCACCCTCGTGGGTTTGCTGACCGTGCTGACGGTGGCGTCGTTTGTCTTTGCCGTGTTCGCCCATCAGTCCGACCAGACCACCGCGTACTACAACAGCTTCGCCCGAGCCTGGGAGTTGCTGCTGGGCGCTCTGGTCGGCGCGCTGGTGCCTTACATCGCGTGGCCGATGTGGCTGCGCACCGCGCTGGCCTCACTCGGTCTGGCCGCCATCGTGTCGTGCGGTGCGCTCATCGACGGCGTCAGGCAGTTCCCGGGCCCGTGGGCGCTGGTTCCCGTCGGCGCGGCGGTGCTGATGATCCTGGCCGCGGCCAACCGCCAGGCCCACCCGTCCACCCGAGACCGGCTGCCCTGGCCCAGCCGGCTACTCGCCGCGGCCCCGCTGGTCACGCTGGGATCGATGGCCTACTCGCTGTACCTGTGGCACTGGCCGCTGCTGATCTTCTGGCTGGCCTACACCGGCGAGGTGCACGCCGGCCTGGTTCCCGGCGCCGCGATCCTGGCGGTCTCGGGCGGCCTGGCCTACCTCACGATGCGGTTCATCGAGGAACCGCTGCGCTACCGGCGCCCCACGCCCTCCGTGCGCCCGCAGCCGGTCGCGGTGCCGTGGCCCACCCGGTGGCGGCGCCCGACGATCGCGCTGGGCACCACCGTGGGCCTGCTCGGGGTGGCGCTGACGGTGACGTCGTTCACCTGGCGGGAACACGTCACGATGGAGCGCGCCAGCGGCAAGGAACTGGCCGGGCTGTCGCCCGCCGAGTACCCCGGCGCGCGGGCACTGACGGAACACGTCCGGTTCCCCCAGCTGCCGATGCGACCGACCGTGCTGGAGGCCCAGGCCGACCTGCCCGAGTCGACCAGCGACGGGTGCATCAGTGATTTCGACAATGTCGGCATCATCAACTGCACCTACGGGGATGCCGCCGCCCCCCGCACAATCGCGCTGGCCGGCGGTTCGCACGCCGAGCACTGGATCACCGCGCTGGACAAGCTGGGCAAGACCTACCACTTCAAGGTCGTCACGTATCTGAAGATGGGCTGCCCGCTGACCACCGAGCAGGTTCCGCTGGTAATGGGCGACAACCGGCCCTACCCCCAGTGCCACACGTGGAACGAGCGGGTGATGGCCAAGCTGATCGGCGACCATCCCGATTTCGTGTTCACCACCTCCACCCGGCCGTGGAACATCAAGCCGGGCGACGTCATGCCCTCGAACTATATCGGTATCTGGCAGACCTTGTCGGACAACAAGATTCCGATTCTGGCGATGCGGGACACGCCATGGCTGGTGCGCAATGGCCGGCCGTTCTTCCCATCCGACTGCCTGGCCAAAGGCGGGGACTCCGTTTCGTGCGGAATCAAGCGCTCTGACGTACTTTCCGATCGCAACCAGACATTGGACTTCCTGGACCAGTTCCCGCTGATGCGGGTGCTGGACCTCAGCGATGCGGTGTGCCGTCCGGACTGGTGTCGCGCCGTCGAGGGAAATGTGCTGGTCTACCACGACTCTCATCACATCTCGGCGACCTACATGCGGACCTTGATCCCTGAGCTCGCGCGACAGCTGGGGCCTGCCACCGGTTGGTGGTGACTGCCCGCGCATCCCGGCGCGTGCGCCGATAAGGTCGAACCATGTCGTCGAGCGAACCCACGCGGACCACGGTGTGGCCCGGCGCGGCGTATCCGCTCGGTGCCACCTACGACGGCGCGGGCACGAACTTCTCGCTGTTCTCCGAGGTGGCCGACAAGGTCGAACTGTGCCTGATCGCCAAGGACGGCACCGAGGCGCGGATCGAGATCGACGAGGTCGACGGCTTCGTCTGGCACGCCTACCTGCCGACCGTCAGCCCAGGCCAGCGCTACGGGTTCCGGGTATACGGCCCCTGGGACCCGGCCTCGGGACACCGCTGTGACCCCAGCAAGCTGCTGCTCGACCCGTACGGCAAGTCCTTCTACGGCGACTTCGACTTCTCCCAGGCGCTGTATTCCTACGATCTGAACGCCGCGGATCTCGCGACGGGCGGAGTCCCGCCGATGGTGGACTCGCTCGGCCACACCATGACCAGCGTGGTGATCAACCCGTTCTTCCACTGGGGTTCCGACCACCCGCCGCGCACCCCGTACCACGAGACGATCATCTACGAGGCCCACGTCAAAGGGATGACCCGAACCCACCCCGGCATCCCCGAGGAACAGCGGGGCACCTACGCAGGTCTGGGCCATCCCGCCGTGATCGACCACCTCAAGTCCCTCAACGTCACCGCCATCGAGCTGATGCCGGTCCACCAGTTCCTGCACGACCACCGGCTGATGGACCTCGGTCTGCGAAACTACTGGGGATACAACACATTCGGGTTCTTCGCCCCGCACTATCAGTACGCGGCCACCCAGCACGCCGGTTCCGCCGTGGCCGAGTTCAAGACGATGGTGCGCTCGTTTCACGAGGCCGGTATCGAGGTGATCCTCGACGTGGTCTACAACCACACCGCCGAGGGCAATCACCTGGGGCCGACACTGAACTTCCGCGGCATCGACAACGCGGCCTACTACCGGCTGCTCGATGACGACAAGCGGTTCTACAAGGACTTCACCGGAACCGGCAACAGTCTCAACGCCCGCCATCCGCACACACTGCAGCTGATCATGGACTCGCTGCGGTACTGGGTCATCGAGATGCACGTCGACGGATTCCGCTTCGACCTGGCCTCGACCCTGGCCCGCGAGTTCTACGACGTCGACCGGCTGTCGGCGTTCTTCGACCTGGTTCAGCAGGACCCGGTGGTCAGCCAGGTCAAGCTCATCGCCGAACCGTGGGACATCGGCGAAGGCGGCTACCAGGTCGGGAACTTCCCCGGTCTGTGGACCGAGTGGAACGGCAAGTACCGCGACACCGTGCGCGACTACTGGCGCGGCGAGCCCGCCACGCTCGGCGAGTTCGCCTCCCGGCTGACCGGTTCGTCGGACCTCTACGAGGCCACCGGCCGCCGGCCGTCGGCCAGCATCAACTTCGTCACCTGCCACGACGGCTTCACGCTGGCCGACCTGGTGTCCTACAACGAGAAGCACAACGAGGCCAACGGCGAGGACAACCGCGACGGCGAAAGCCACAACCGGTCGTGGAACTGCGGTGTCGAGGGCCCGACCGACGACCCGGAGATCCTGGCCCTGCGCCATCAGCAGATGCGCAACATCATGGCCACCCTGATGCTCTCGCAGGGCACCCCGATGATCGCCCACGGCGACGAGATCGGCCGAACGCAGTTGGGCAACAACAACGTCTACTGCCAGGACTCCGAGATCTCGTGGATGGACTGGAGCCTGCGGGAGAAGAATGCCGATCTGCTGGAGTTCGCCGGCAAGGTGACCACGTTGCGCAAGAAACATCCGGTGTTCCGGCGGCGGCGGTTCTTCGACGGCAAGCCGATCCGCAGCGGCGACCAGGCCCGCGACATCGCGTGGCTGACCCCGGCCGGCCAGGAGATGACGCCCGAGGACTGGGGCAGCGGGTTCGGGCAGTGCGTCGCGGTGTACCTCAACGGTGAGGCCATCACGGCTCCCAACGCCCGCGGCGAGCGCGTCGTCGACGACTCGTTTCTGCTGTGCTTCAACTCCCATGACGAGACGGTCGACTTCGTCACGCCGGACGGGGACTACGCCGAGCAGTGGACGGCCGTGCTGTCCACCGCCGAGCCGAGTGGGGCCACCGGTCTCGTCGTCACCGCCGGCGAGAAAGTACCGCTGCCGGCGCGCTCGGTTCTCGTGCTTCAAAAGACGGCCTAGCGGGAACAGGGACAGCTATGGCCTCCCCGGTGCTGTCCACCTACCGCCTGCAACTTCGCGACGAGTTCACCTTCGCCGACGCCGAGAAGCTCGTCGACTACCTCGACGACCTCGGCGTCACGCACCTGTACCTGTCCCCCATCCTGACTGCCGCCCCGGGATCCGAGCACGGCTACGACGTGGTCGATCCGACCACCGTGTCGGAGGAACTCGGCGGCGCCGACGGCCTGGCCCGGCTGTCGGCCGCGGCCAGGGCCCGCGGGCTGGGTGTCGTGGTCGACATCGTCCCCAACCACCTTGGCGTCGAGCGCCCCGCGCACAACCCGTGGTGGTGGGATGTCCTGCAGCACGGACGGACATCGCGGTACGCCTCATACTTCGACATCGACTGGGCCGCCGACCCTAGTGGCCGAATCGTGTTGCCGGTGCTGGGTTCTGACGAGGATGCCGACCAGCTCACCGTCGACGGTGACACGCTGCGGCTCGGGGATCTGGTGTTCCCGATCGCCCCGGGAACCGGCGTGGGTTCGGGCACCGAGGTGCATGACCGCCAGCACTACAAGCTGACGGGCTGGCGCAACGGGGTGTGCGGTTACCGACGGTTCTTCTCGGTCACCACGCTGGCGGGTCTGCGCCAGGAGGACCCGGAGGTGTTCGACGCCAGCCACGCCGAGGTCGCCCGCTGGTTCGCCGACGGACTGGTCGACGGCGTGCGGATCGACCATCCCGACGGCCTGAGCGACCCGGCCGGCTACCTGGTCCGGTTGCGCGAACTGGTCGGACCGCGAGCCTGGATCGTGATCGAGAAGATCCTGGCCGTCGGCGAGCCGCTGGACCCGTCGCTGCCCATCCAGGGGACAACCGGCTACGACGTGTTGCGCGAGATCGGCGGGTTGTTCGTCGATCCCGGCGGCGCCGAGGCGCTCACCGAACTGGCGAGCTCGGCAGGGTTCGACCAAGCAAAAGCGCCGGAACTGTTGCGCGAGTTGAAGATCCAGGTGACCACCGAGACCTTGGCCAGCGAGCTGACCCGGGTTTGCCGCACCATCGCGGCCGGTGCCGGGGTCGACCATGGGCAGCTGCCCGGGGCGGTGACGGCGCTGCTGACCAACATCGGCGTGTACCGGTGCGACTACCAGAACCTCTCGCAGCTGTTGTCCGCGGCGCTGGCACGCACCATCGTCGAGCAGCCGGAACTGGCGGCTCCGCTCGAGATCGTGTCGACCGCACTGGCCGCCTCCGACGAGGCGGGAGCCCGACTGCAGCAGTTGTGCGGCGCTATGACGGCCAAAGCCGTCGAGGACTGCTACTTCTACCGCGACGCGCGGCTGGTGTCGCTGAACGAGGTCGGCGGCGAACCGCTGAGCTTCGGCGTCAGCGCCGCGGAGTTCCACCGCAGCAACACAATTCGGGGCCGGCTGTGGCCGCAGACGATGACCACGCTGTCCACGCACGACACCAAGCGCGGCGAGGATGTCCGGGCCCGGATCGGGGTGCTGTCCCAGGTGCCATCGCTGTGGGCCCAATTCGTCACCCGCTGGGAGAAGGCCACGCCCTCCCCAGATTCACTGACCGGACTGTTCCTGTGGCAGAACATCTTCGGGATCTGGCCGGCGAAAGGTGAGGTGACCGACGAGCTGCGCCGGCGGCTGCACGGCTACACCGAGAAGGCGATCCGGGAAGCGGCTCTGCGGACCACGTGGACGGATCCGGACACCGCGTTCGAGGATGCCGTGCACGCCTGGCTGGACGCCGTTCTCGACGGTCCGGTGGCCGGGGAGCTGACGCAGCTGGTGACGCAGCTGCAGGCACACGCGCACAACGATGCGCTGGGCCAGAAGTTGCTTGCCCTCACGGTGCCGGGCGTGCCGGATGTCTATCAGGGCACCGAGTTGTGGGAGGACAGCCTCGTCGATCCGGACAACCGCAGGTTCGTCGACTACACCGCACACCGCGCCGAGCTGGACCGGCTGGCCCACCCCAAGATCCGGGTGGTCAGCGCCGCGCTGCGGGCGCGCCGCGACCGCCCGGACACCTTCCTCGCGGGCGGATACCTGCCGGTGCTGCCCCACGGTGACGCCGCCGAGCACCTGATCGCTTTCCTGCGGGGTGACGACGTCCTGGTCGCGGTGTCACGCTGGAGCGTGCGGCTGCAGGAATCCGGTTGGAACGACACCGTTCTGCCGCTGCCCGAGGGAACGTGGACCGACCGGATCACCGGGGACGTCTGGACCGGCGCGGTCCCGGCCGCCGGCCTGTTCACGCAGTTGCCCGTCGCGTTGCTGGAGAGGTCAGATGGCTGAATTCGCGGTGTGGGCGCCGCTGCCGAAGTCGGTACGGCTCGACGTCGAGGGAACCCTCCACGAGATGGCCCGCGGTGAGGACGACTGGTGGCGCGCGACGGTGGAGTGTGCTCCGGACGCCCGCTACGGCTTCGTGCTGGACGACGATCCCACCGTCCTGCCCGATCCCCGGTCTCCCCGGCAGCCCGACGGTGTCCACGAGCGATCACAGCTGTGGGACCGCGGCCGCAACCGGTGGACCGACCAGCAGTGGCCGGGCCGTCCCCTCGACGGCGCGGTGGTCTACGAACTGCACACCGGCACCTTCACCGACGCGGGCACGTTCGACTGCCGCCATCGGCAAGCTGGACTACCTGGTGGACCTCGGTGTCGACTTCGTCGAGCTGATGCCGGTCAACGCGTTCAACGGCACTCACGGCTGGGGTTATGACGGCGTGCTGTGGTATGCCGTGCACGAACCGTACGGCGGCCCGGACGGTCTAGTGCGACTGATCGACGCATGCCATGCCCGCGGGCTGGGGGTGCTCATCGACGCGGTGTTCAACCACTTCGGGCCGTCGGGCAACTATCTGCCGAAGTTCGGACCGTATCTGTCCTCGGTGAGCAATCCGTGGGGCGAAGGCGTGAACCTGGCCGGACCGGATGCCGACATGGTGCGGGCGTACATCATCGAGTGCGCGCTGCGCTGGATGCGCGACTTCCACGCCGACGGACTGCGGCTCGACGCTGTGCACGCCCTGGTGGACAACACCGCGATCCACATCCTGGAGGAGCTGTCCGCCGAAACCGATGCGCTGGCAGCCGAAGTCGGCCGTCCGCTGTCGCTGATCGCCGAGAGCGACCTCAACGATCCCCGGCTGATCACGCCCCGCGACCGCGGCGGGTACGGGATGACCGCGCAGTGGGACGACGACATCCACCACGCCATCCATACCGCGGTCTCCGGCGAGCGACAGGGCTACTACGCGGATTTCGGCACGATGGCCACGCTGGCCACCACGCTGCAGAACGGTTACTTCCACGCCGGGACGTACTCGTCATTCCGGCATCGCAGGCACGGTCGTCCGCTGGACAAGTCGCTGATCCCGGCGACCCGGCTGATGGCCTACACCTGCACTCACGATCAGGTCGGCAACCGTGCCGTCGGGGACCGCCCGTCACAGAACCTCGACTACGGTCAGCTCGCCATCAAGGCTGCCCTGGCACTCGGATCGCCCTACACGGCAATGCTTTTCATGGGCGAGGAGTGGGGGTCTTCGCGCCCGTTCCAGTTCTTCAGCTCGCATACCGAGCCCGAGCTTGCCGCGGCGACGGCGGAGGGCCGAAAAGCCGAGTTCGCCGACCACGGTTGGGACGCCGACGACATCCCCGACCCGCAGGACATTCAGACCTTCCTGGGCTCCAAGCTGGAGTGGGAGGAGATCAACGAGGCCGACCATGCGGCGCTGCTGTCTTTCTACCGGGGGTTGATCACGTTGCGCCGCAACGAGCCCGACCTGGCCGACCCGTGGCTGCCGCACCTGATCGTCGACTACGACGAAGACCAGCGCTGGATCGTCATGCGCCGCGGCAGGATCGCGATCGCGTGCAACCTCGGCGAGCAACGCGTCCGCGTCCCGGCCACCGGCGAGGTACTGCTCGGTTGGGGTGATCCCGACGTCGACGCCGAGGCCGGGACCCTGCCCTCTCATTCCGTGCTGATCGTGCGCACGTCCTGAAAGCCACTTTGGGAGCCCTTGTCAGGCCGGTGAGTCGCGCGCCGAAGTCAGGTCAGGTAGCGGTAAGCCGGTGATCCGGGTTCGAGCGCCTCGACGTGAAGCCCGGATACATCCATCCGCGCGCGCAGCCCGTCGAGGTCGGCGGCCGATCCGAGCTCGACACCGACCAGCGCCTCGCCGGTCTCGCGGTTGTTGCGCTTGACGTACTCGAACAGCGTGATGTCGTCGTTCGGCCCGAGCACCTCGTCGAGGAAGCGGCGCAGCGCGCCCGGCTCCTGCGGGAAGTCCACCAGGAAGTAGTGCTTGAGGCCCAGGTGCACCAGCGAGCGCTCGAGCACCTCGCCGTAGCGCGACACGTCGTTGTTGCCGCCGGAGATCAGGCACACCACCGTCGAGCCGGGTGCGACGTCGGCTTCCAGCAGTCCGGCCACCGACAGCGCGCCTGCGGGCTCGGCGATGATGCCCTCGTTCTGGTAGAGGTCCAGCATCGCGGTGCACACCGCGCCCTCGTCGACGGTGGTGACCGACACCATGTCGCCGGCCGCGGCCAGCGCCTGGTAGGTCAGCGTCCCCGCCCGCTTCACCGCGGCGCCGTCGACGAACTGGTCGACGTGGTCGAGGTCGACCGGCTGCCCGGCGGCCAGCGCGGCCATCATCGAGGCCGCCCCGGCGGGCTCGACGCCCAGTACCGCGGTGTTGGTGGTGCGGGCGGCGAGGTAGGTGGTGATCCCGGCGATGCACCCACCGCCGCCGACCGGCACGACGACCAGGTCGGGCTCGGTTCCGAGCTGGCTGAGGATCTCGACCGCGATGGTGCCCTGGCCGGACATGGTGCGCGGATCGTCGTACGGCGGGACCAGCGTCGCCCCGGTGCGGGCGACGTCCTCGATCGCCGCAGCGGCGGCCAGGTCGTAGGTCGCGCCGCCGACGATGAGCTCGATGAAGTCGCCACCGTGATAGCGGATCCGGTCGCGCTTCTGCTTGGGCGTCTTGCCCGGCACGTACACCCGGCCATGGATGCCCATCGACCGGCAGGCCAGCGCGAATCCCTGCGCGTGGTTGCCGGCCGAGGCGCACACCACTCCGGCGCGCAGCTCCTTGTCGGACAGCTGCTTGATGAGGTTGTAGGCGCCGCGCAGCTTGTAGGACCGGACGGTCTGCAGGTCTTCGCGTTTGAGGTAGACCTCGGCGCCGGTGGCCGCGGACAGCCGATCACTGTGCTGCAGTGGGCTGACCGAGACGAAGTCGTCGATTCGCCGGGCGGCCTCGTCGATGTCAGCCGCGGTCAGCGGCGACGTTCGAGGGCTCTGGCTCAGTTCGGCGGACACCGAACAATGGTGCCACTACCAGGGCCGAATCAGTGAATCGGGGTCAGCACGAACACCGGGATCTCGCGGTCGGTTTTGCGCTGGTAATCCGCGTAGTCGGGCCAGGCCTGCACGGCGCGGTCCCACCAGGTCGCCTTCTCGTCGCCGAACACCTCGCGGGCCTCGTAGTCGTGGGTCTCGGTGCCGTCCTGCAACTCGACGCGCGGGTTGGCCTTGATGTTGAAGTACCAGACCGGATGCTTCGGGGCGCCGCCCAGCGAGGCCACCACGGCGTACTCGCCGTCGTGTTCCACGCGCATCAGCGGGGTCTTGCGGACCTTGCCGGTCTTGGCGCCGATCGTGGTCAGCAGGATGACGGGTTTGCCCTTGAGTTCGGTACCTTCCTTGCCGCCCGAGGCCATGTACAGCTCGGCGTTGTCGCGGGCCCAGTCGGATGTGCTCGGTTCGTATTCTCCGGTGATTGGCATGCCATCGAGCCTAGTTGCCGCCCCCGCAGCCCGGTCGATGTAAGACTTGTCAACATGGCCGTCGACAGCTATCACCACGGCAATCTGCGCCAAGCTCTGCTCGACCACGCCGTCGAACTGGCCAGGACGGGCGGCCCGGACGCGGTGGTGCTGCGCGACGTCCAGCGCCTGGCCGGGGTCAGCAACTCCGCGGCCTACCGGCACTACTCGGACCGCGGCGCCCTGCTCGCCGCGGTCACCGACTACGCCGAGGCACGGCTTGCCGACGCCATGCTCGCACGTCTGAATGCGGTGCCAGACAACGGACCCGAGGACAGGCGCGCGATTTCCCGTTTCCGCGCGACGGGGCAGGGCTACATCGACTTCGCGCTCGCCGAGCCGGGCCTGTTCCGGACGGCGTTCGCCCAGACCGACGCCGCCCACACCGCTCATGCCCGACCACCGGACAGTGCCAAAGACGAAGTGCCCGAACATCATCCGTTCCAGATCCTGATCCGCTCAATCGACGATCTGGTCGCCACCGGAGTGCTCTCCCCCGACCGCAGGGACGGCCTCGACGAAGCCGCCTGGGCCGCGGTGCACGGCCTGTCCACGCTGTTCCTCGACGGACCACTCGGCCAGGTCGACGCCGCCCGCAAGGACTTGATCACCGAACGATTGCTCGACGTCATCGCCGTCGGGCTGCGCTGAGCGCCACCCAATGTTGACAGCACTAACATGGCATGTCATGCTCGTCATGTTAACGGCGTCAACATTTAGGTGGTAGATCCTATGACCCTCGATACCCGTCCGCCCCGAGCCGCCCACGCGGCACCACCGCGGGTGCGCCCGATCCTCGTGCTCGCCGTCGTGCTGGTCGCCGCCCTGGCCATCAACGTCGAGACCACGATCGTCAATGTGGCTCTGCCGACGCTGAATTCGGCACTGGGTGCCTCGACCCGCGGCTTGCAGTGGATCGTCGACGCCTACAACCTGGCCTTCGCCGCGCTGGTGCTGGCCGGCGGCACCCTCGGTGACAAGTTCGGCCGCCGCGGCACGCTGATCGCCGGGCTGGCGCTGTTCGCGGCCAGCAGTGTCGGGGCCGCGCTGTGCACCTCGACCGGACCGCTGATCGGGATGCGCCTGGTGATGGGGGTCGCGGCGGCGCTGATCTACCCGACCACACTGGCGATCATCACCGACACCTTCCGCGACCCGAAGCAGCGCGCCGCCGCCATCGGGGTCTGGGGCGCGGTCACCGGCCTCGGCGTGGCGGTCGGACCGATCATGGGTGGCGCACTGCTGGAGTCGTTCTGGTGGGGCAGCCTGTTCCTGGCGCTGGTCCCGATCGCGCTCGTCGCCGCCCTCGGTGCACTGATGTTCGTGCCGCGATCGACCCCCGACGCCAACGCCCGCCTGGACCGCGGCGGTCTGCTGCTGTCGGTGGTGATGCTGGGGGCGCTGGTGTACACCATCATCGAGGCACCCGGGCACGGCTGGACGGCGCCGCGGACGCTGGCCGGTTTCGCCGTGGCGCTGGCGGCGGCGGTGGCCTTCGTATGGTGGGAGAGCCGTCGGGATGATCCGCTGATCGACGTCAGCCTGTTCACCAACCTGCGGTTCAGCGCGGCCAGCGGCGCGGTGACCGTCGCGTTCTTCGCCCTGTTCGGCTTCATCTTCCTGATCACCCAGTTCTTCCAGCTGCTGCAGGGCTACGGACCCCTCGAGACCGGCGTGCGAATCCTGCCGGTGGCGCTGTCCATCGCGGTCGGCTCGGTGCTCGGCACCCGGCTCTCGGTGACCCGCGTCGGCACCAAGGCCGTGGTCTTCGTCGGGCTGCTGATGCTCACCGCCGCCTTTGCCTGGGTCGCCGCAATCGACGTCGACGTGTCCTATCTCCAGGTGGCCCTGCAGATGGTGTTGCTAGGCGGCGGACTCGGGCTGACCACCGCTCCGGCGACCGACTCGATCATGGGGGTGGTCCGCCCGGAGCAGGCCGGCGCGGGCTCGGCGGTCAATGACGCGACGCGTCAGATCGGCGGCACGCTCGGGGTCGCGGTGGTGGGCAGCATCTTCTCCACGCTCTACATCCACCACCTGTCCGACAGCGCGATCCTGCGCGCCGCGCCGAAAGCGGCACAGGCCACCGCCCGCGAAGGCCTGGCCCAGGGCCTGGCGGTCGCCGCGCACTCACCTGCCTCGGTGGCGCAGACCCTGCGCGACACGGTTAGCGACGCCTTCATGTCCGGCCTGCACGCCGGCTGCCTCACCGCCGCCGCCGTCTGCCTGGTCGGTGCGATCTTCGTGCTCGCGGTCCTGCCCGCGCACCCCGCGGCGAGCGCCTAGCCGGATCCCTGGTTTCGGCTGCCCGAAAACAAAGTTGAGGGCTATGCTGGCGAGATGACGACGTTGAGCGCGCAGGTACCGATCGCCGGCGTCCCGTGGCCGCTGTACAAGCTGGTCGCACTGGCCGTCGGGCTGGTCGCGCTCGTCGTCGTATTCCTGGTCACCGGCAGCGCCGCGCCCGCGGTTCTGACCGCCGCGGCGATCACCACCGTGATCTGGGTGGGCTTCGCCGCGCGGCGTCCGTCGCGGGGTTAGTGCTCCAGGGCCCGCTTCAGCGTCAGCAGGTCTGCGGTCACCGCGGCGGCGTCCTTGGTGTAGTCGTCATCCGACGTCCCCGGCCTGCGCCGAAGCGTGAAGACCACCTCACTCCACTCGTCGCCCGCGGGCACGACCCGCAGCGGATTGAACACCGGTTCGCCCGACGGCATGGTGACGACGTGGTCGAGCACCCCGAGATCGTTGGCGGGGGTGAACTCGATGGTGATCTCCCCCAGCGGAGACTTGGCCACCCACGTGTCGCCGACCCGGGTCAGCTGTCCCTGGGCCAGTCCGGCCGCCCACTCGTGCAGGTTTGACGGGTTCGACGCGTAGCGGTAGACATCGGCGGCTGAGCGATTGATCCACGCGCTGATGTGGCGGGACTCCCCTGTTGTGTCATCGTCCATCAGACCATCGTGGCGCAGACACTGCGTCGATGGAAACCTAGCCGCCGAGGCAGCCCGGCCCGAGCAACGCCTTCAGATCGCCCATCAGCGCCGAGGACGGAGTCACCCGGAGCGACTGGTCGAGTTCGAGCGTCGTGATCCGATCACCACTGATCAGCCGCAGATGTACCTGTGACGTCCCGGGATGACGGGCCAGCACCTGTTTGAGCGCGCTGACCTTGTCGATGGTGCACTGTCTGGTCGGCAGGCTCACCGCCAGTGGCCGGTCGACCTGGGCGTTCGAAAAGTCAGGAACCACAAGTTCATTGGCGATCAACGAGATTCGGTCGTCCTGGACGCGTACCTTCGCGCCGACGATCACCACCGCGTCGTCGGCGATTTCGGCACCGAACATCGAGTAGGTCTGCGGGAAGAACATCACTTCGATACCACCGGTGAGGTCCTCCAGTTGAGCTGAGGCCCAGGGCATTCCATTCTTGTTCACCCGGCGGTTGACGCCGGCGAGGATGCCGCCGACACGCACCTGGGTGTCATTGGGGACGTCACCGGCGAGGATCGCCGGGATCTGGGTGTCGACCTGCATGGCCAGCAGGTGCGCCACCCCGTTGAGCGGGTGGCCGGAGACGTACAGTCCCAGCATCTCCCGCTCGAGGGCCAGCTTGTGCTTGTCGTCCCATTCCTCGTCGGGCACGCGGATGGTGAACGCAGAATCGCCAGTATCGGCGCCATCACTCTCGGCGCCGCCGAACAGGTCGAACTGCCCGATCGCCTCGGCCTTCTTGGTGCCGAGCACCGAGTCGACGGCGTCGGTGTGCACCAGAAACAGTCCCTTGCGCGGATGGCCGAGACTGTCGAAAGCGCCTGCCTTGACCAGTGATTCGGTGACCTTCTTGTTGCAGGCCGCGATGTCGATCTTGCCGAGGTAGTCGGAGAAGTCGGTGAACTTGCCCTTCTCGGAGCGGGTGGCGATCAGCGAGCTGACGACGTTGGTGCCGACGTTGCGGATCGCGCCGAGCCCGAACCGGATGTCGGCACCCACCGAGGCGAAGTTCAGCCCCGACTCGTTGACGTCGGGCGGCAGCACCGTGATGCCGAGCTTGCGGCAGTCGGCCAGGTAGACCGCGGCCTTGTCCTTGTCGTCACCCACCGAGGTGAGCAGCCCGGCCATGTACTCGCCCGGGTAGTTGGCCTTGAGGTAGGCCGTCCAGTACGACACCAGACCGTAGCCCGCGGCGTGCGACTTGTTGAACGCGTAGTCGGCGAAGGGAAGGATGGTGTCCCACAACGCTTTGATCGCGGCCGGGGAGAAGCCGTTGGCCTTCATTCCGTCGGAGAAGCCCTCGAACTCCTTCTCGAGCACCTCGCGCTTCTTCTTGCCCATGGCCTTGCGCAGGATGTCCGCTCGGGCCAGCGAGTAGCTGGCCACCTTCTGCGCGATGCGCATGATCTGCTCTTGGTAGACGATCAGGCCGTAGGTCTCGGCCAGGATCTCCTGCAGCGGCTCGGCCAGCTCGGGATGGATCGGCCGGATGGCCTGGCGGCTGTTCTTGCGGTCCGCGTAGTCGTTGTGGGCGTTCATGCCCATCGGGCCGGGGCGGTACAGCGCGAGCACCGCCACGATGTCCTCGAACCCGGTGGGCTGCATGCGGCGCAACAGATCTCGCATCGGTCCGCCGTCGAGCTGGAACACCCCCAGCGTCTCGCCGCGGGAGAGCAGTTCGTAGGTCGGTGGATCGTCGAGCGGCAGCGACTCCAGCACCAGGTCGATTCCGCGGTTGGCTTTGATGTTCTCCAGCGCGTCACCGATGATCGTCAGGTTGCGCAACCCCAGGAAGTCCATCTTCAGCAGACCGATGGCCTCGCACGAGGGATAGTCCCAGCCGGTGATGATCGCGCCGTCCTGCGGCCGCCGCCACAGCGGGATCGCGTCGATCAGCGGTTCGGAGCTCATGATCACCGCGCAGGCATGCACGCCGGCATTGCGGACCAGGCCCTCCAGTCCGCGGGCGGTCTCGTAGATGGTGCGCACGTCGGGGTCGGTGTCGATCAGGCCGCGGACCTCCGCGGCCTCCTTGTACCGCTCGTGGTTGGGATCGGTGATCCCCGTCAGCGGGATGTCCTTGGCCATGATCGGCGGCGGCAGCGCCTTGGTGATGCGGTCGGCGATCGCGAAGCCCGGCTGGCCGTAGTGCACCCGCGCGGAGTCCTTCAGCGCCGCCTTGGTCTTGATGGTGCCGAAGGTGATCACCTGCGCGACCCGGTCGCTGCCCCACTTGTCGGCGGCGTAGCGCACCATCTCACCGCGGCGGCGGTCGTCGAAGTCGATGTCGATATCGGGCATCGACGTGCGCTCGGGGTTGAGGAACCGCTCGAACAGCAAGCCGTGCGGGATCGGGTCGATGTCGGTGATGCCCAGTGCGTAGGCGACCAGCGAACCGGCGGCCGAACCGCGGCCGGGGCCGACCCGGATGTCCACCGACCGGGCGTAGTTGATCAGGTCGGCCACGATGAGGAAGTACGACGGGAAACCCTTGTCGCAGATCACCTCGATCTCGTAGCCGGCACGCTCGGTGTAGTCGGCAGGCACCCGAGAGGGGAACCGACGGGCCAGCCCACGGTCCACCTCGTGGCGCAGCCAAGTGGCCTGGGTGTGCCCGTCGGGCACCGGGAAGATCGGCATCCGGTCGCGCGGGGCCCACACGTCGGCATACGACTGCACCCGTTCGGCGATCAGCAGCGTCGAGTCGCAGGCCTCCGGGATCTCGCTGTCCCAGATCTGGCGCATCTCGGATGCCGACTTCAGGTAGTAGCCGTCGCCGTCGAACTTGAACCGGTTCGGGTCGGACAGCGTCTTGCCGGTCTGAATGCACAGCAGCGCTTCGTGGTTGTGCGCCGCTTCACGGGTGACGTAGTGGCAGTCGTTGGTGGCCAGCGGGCGGATGCCGAGCTTGCGGCCGACCTCGAGGAGGCCGTCGCGCACCCGGCGTTCGATGGACAGCCCGTGGTCCATCAATTCCAGGAAGTAGTTGTCGGGGCCGAAGATCTCGCGCCACCTGGCAGCGGACTCCAGTGCTTCGGCCTCGTGGCCCAGGCGAAGCCGGGTCTGCACCTCACCGGACGGGCAGCCGGTGGTGGCGATGATGCCTTCGGCATGCTCGGCGATGATCTCCGCGTCCATCCGGGCCCACTTGCCCAGCTGCCCCTCGAATGATGCACGTGAGGTCAATCTGAACAGGTTGCGCAGGCCGGTCGCGTTCTCGGCGACCATCGTCAGGTGGGTGTAGGAGCCGCTGCCCGACACGTCGTCGGCCTTCTGGCCCGGGTCGCCCCACAAGACCCGCCTGGTGTCGAATCGAGACGCCGGCGCGACGTAGGCTTCGACGCCGATGATCGGCTTGATGTCGACCTTGGTGGCGGCGTTGTAGAACTCGCTGGCGCCGAACATGTTTCCGTGGTCGGTCATGCCGATCGCGGACATCTCCAGACGCTGCGCCTCGGCCAGCATGGGGCTGATCTTCGCCGCACCGTCGAGCATCGAGTACTCGGTGTGGTTGTGCAGGTGCACGAAGCCGCGATGAGCGCTTGCGCGAAGAGGAGACTGACCGTCCATAGGCCCGTCAGTCTAGGGCCGGCGGCCGACACGCTTCGGCGTGTCGCGGATCGTGTCCCGGGCCGAGTCCGGCGCCGGTTTCGCGACCCGGCGCATCACGCCTCGTCACGCAACATCCGGGCGATCTCCTTGGCCTGCTCGGCGGTCACGTCACCGGACAGTTGCAGCACCTGGCCGTCGACCGGCTCGGTGATCTTGGGCGCCCAGACCACGGTCCCGGCACGCACGAAGGCCACCTGCTGTCCGACGTGCGCCGTCGTGTACTGCGCGAAGGCGGTCGTGGACTCGTTGGTGAGGGTGACCTGGACCAGCTGCTTGCCGGTCAGCGGGTTCAGGAACGAGTCGACGTCGGTCAGTTGCAGCCGCAGGTCCTCCGGTCCGAGGTCGTACACCGCCGTCTGGGTGATGTCGCAGGTGTGCAACGGCTGATCAGGGGGCGTCGGTGGCGGCGGCACGCACTGATCGGGAGTGGTCACGAACGCCGAGACGACCGGTCGCAGCGCCAGCGGCTTTATGGTGAGGACCGGCTGGGTCCTGGTGGTGGTGATCGGTGCGCTGGCCTGGTTCTTCATCATGGCGGGAGCCAGAAGCACGCCGATCACCGGGACGATGATCGCCACCGCCGCCAGGGCGGCGGTGATGGCGATCAGAATCCGCCGGTTTCGGCGGGCGGTGTCGGTCATGGGGTCCTCGGGCTCGGCACAGGGGGCTGACCCGTGAAGCTACCGGAGTCGCCGGCCCTCACGGCACACTGCGCTCGGCGCGCGCCCGCCGCAGCGCGTCAGCGCTGAAGATTCCCAGGGCCAGCCAGATCAGCGCGAAGCCGATCCAGCGTGCCGGGGGCATCGGCTCGTGGTCGACGACCACGCCCAAGGTCATCTGCATGGCCGGGGTGAGATACATCAGCAGGCCCAGCGTCACCAGCGGCAGGCGTTGCGCCGCGGCGGCGAACATCAGCAGCGGAATCGCCGTGATCGGCCCGGAGAGCATCGTCAGTGCGATGTGCCCGCCGCCGTGGTTGGTGAACTGTCCGTGCCCGGTCAGCTGGATCGCGGCGATGTAGGCGACGGCGAACGGGGCCGCTATCGCCGCCTCCAGCCCGACGCTGACCCGCGGATCGGTCGGCACCACCTTCTTCACCGCGCCGTACAAGCCGAAGGTGAACGCCAAACCCAGTGCGATGAAGGGGAATTCGCCGACCTCGACGGCCAGCAGCAGCACCGCCGACAGGGCGATCAGCACGGCGACCGACTGTGCATGGTTGAGTCGCTCGCCGAAGATGACCACCCCCAGCAGGACGCTGACCAGCGGGTTGATGAAATAGCCGAGCGCAGCGTCCACGACGTGACCGTTGTTGACCGCGTACACGTAGATCACCCAGTTGCCCGACACCAGCACCGAGGCGCACACCAGCAGCAGCCAGGTCCGCCGGTCGATGCGCCCGATGTCCGACAGCCGGCGCATGACCACCAGCACCCCGGCCATCAACACCAGCGTCCACACGATTCGGTGTGCCAGCACCTCCAGCGCCCCGGCCGGCTTGAGCAACGGGAAGAACGCCGGGAACAGGCCCCACGAGCCGTAGGCGCCGATGCCGAACAGCAACCCACCGCCCTTGACGTCAACGGTGCTGCGCGACGCTGCCGTCACGAGTCGGTGCGCAGCACATCCAGTGCGTGCTGCAGATCGGCCGGATAAGGGCTGGTGATCTCCATGCGTCTGCCATCGGCGGGGTGCGCGAACGCCAGCGAGCGCGCGTGCAGCCACTGCCGCTCCAAACCGAGCCGCTTGGCCAGCACCGGATCTGCGCCGTAGGTCGGATCGCCCACGCACGGATGGTGCAAAGCGGCGAAATGGACCCGGATCTGGTGGGTGCGGCCGGTCTCCAGGTGAATGTCCAGAAGGCTTGCCGCCCTGAACATTTCGACGGTGTCGTAATGGGTGATGCTGTGCCTGCCGTCCTCGGTGACGGCGAACTTCCAGTCGTGCCCGCGGTGCCGGCCGATCGGCGCGTCGATGGTGCCGCTGGACGGATCCGGATGTCCTTGCACCACAGCGTGATAACGCTTGTCGACGGTGCGCTGCTTGAACGCCCGCTTCAGCACGGTGTAGGCCCGCTCGGACAACGCGACCACCATCACCCCCGACGTGCCGACGTCCAGACGCTGCACGATGCCCTGTCGTTCGTGGATTCCCGACGTGCTGATCCGGAAACCCGCTGCGGCCAGCCCGCCGAGCACGGTCGGGCCGCGCCAGCCCACTCCGGCGTGGGCGGCCACCCCGGGCGGCTTGTCCACCGCGACGATGTCGTCATCGGCGTACAGCACCGTCATGCCCTCGATCTCGACGGGTTTGTTCTCCGGCGGTGCAGGGGCTTCCGGCAAGGTCACCGTCAGCCAGGCCCCGGCCTCGAGACGGTCGGACTTGCCCGCTGCGACGCCGTCGATCTCGACGCCGCCGCCCTCGGCTACCGCGGCCGCGGCCGTTCGGGACAACCCGAGCAGTCGGGCCAGGCCGGTGTCGACGCGCATACCGGCCAGGCCCTCCGGGACTGGCATCGATCGCTCGGTCATCAGGGAGTCTCGGCGTCGTCGGTGGTCTCGCGCCCCGGCGTCCGCCTGCCGGCGGTGTCGAAGTCGAACCCGAACAGGGACAACACCACCAGCAGGATCGCCCCGCCGACCACGGCCGGGTCGGCCACGTTGAACACCGGCCACCACCCGATGGACAGGAAGTCGACGACGTGTCCGCGCAGCGGGCCCGGCGAGCGGAAGAACCGGTCCACCAGATTGCCCATGGCCCCGCCCAGGATCATGCCCAGCCCGACGGCCCACCACGGCGAGACCAGCCGGCGGCCCATCCAGAAGATCCCGATCACCACACCCAGGGCGACCAGCGTCAGCACCCACGTGTAGCCGGTCGCCATGGAGAACGCCGCACCGCTGTTGCGCACCAGCGTCCAGGTGACCGTGTCGCCGATGATCGACACCGGCTGGCCGGGTGTCAGCAACCTGACCGCGAGCACCTTGGTGACCACGTCGAGGGCCAGCACCACGCCCGCAACCGACAGCAGCAGCCGCAGCCGGCGCGGTGCAGGCCCGCCGTCCTGCGCACCCGCCTCGGTCACCGGTCCGGTGTTTCCCGTGGTTTCGTCGGTCACTCCCCCATCATTCCCTAGTGCCGTCACCGGGCGTGGCCCCGGCCAGTGCTGCCACGAGCCCCGGCCAGTGCTGCCACGAGCCCCGGCCAGTGCTGCCATGATGACCGGATGCCCCGACTCGTCGTCGTCACCACCGGTGGGACGATCGCGACCAGCACCGACACCGAGGGGGTGCTGAGGCCCGCGCACGGTGGCGCGGAGCTGGCCTCGGGGCTGGGCGCCGAAGTGGTCGACCTGCTCAACGTGGACAGCTCCCAGCTCACGCCCGCGGACTGGCTGAGCATCGCCGCGGCCACCGAGGATGCGGCGGGCCGGGGTGCCGACGGGATCGTCGTCACCCACGGCACTGACACGATGGAGGAGACCGCGCTGTGGCTGGACCTCACCTACGGCGGCGACGCGCCGGTGGTGCTGACCGGCGCGGCCCGCTCCGCCGACGCACCAGACCCCGACGGCCCGGCCAACCTGCGCGACGCGCTGACCGTGGCGGCCAGCCCGGCCGCCCGCGGTCTCGGCGTGCTCATCTGCTTCGCCGGCTCCGTCCTGCCGGCGCTGGGGGTGACCAAGCTGGGCGGTCCGGCACTGTTCGGCGGCAGGCCGCCGGTGGGCGTGGTGCGTGACGGCGAGTTCACGCTCACCGGCACCAAGCAGCGGCCCTACCTCGGCCGGGCCCGCGACATATGCCGAGTCGACATCGTCGCGGCGTACCCGGGCGCGGACGGTGTCGGCGTGGACGCGTTCGTCGACGCCGGCGCGTGCGGTCTGGTTCTGGAGGCGACGGGTGCGGGCAATGCCGGTGCGCCGGTCGTCGAGGGGGCGCGGCGCGCATGCGCCCGCGGCGTGGTGGTCGTGGTGAGCACGCGGGTGCCGGGCGGCGGTGCCGGTGCCGCCTACGGACCGGGACACGATCTGGTCGCCGCAGGCGCGGTGATGGTGCCGCGGCTGCGGGCCAGCCAGGCCCGGGTGCTGCTGATGGCGGCGCTGGCTCTGGACCTATCCGTCGTCGACGTCGTTGCCCGCTGGGGCTGAGCTCGCCAGCTCATCGACGTACTGCGGCCAGTCCAGGCTGTCGACGGGGTTGGCGCGGGACAGATCCACGACGTCGACGTGGAAGGTGCGCATGACCCCCGGCCCGCTGGCGCGGGTCTCGAACCGCACCGACACCACCCCATGGCCCGCTCCCTGCACCCAACCGTGGCCGAATTCGGGGTGCCTGACGTCGTCACCGACGCGCCAGCCGCCCGCCTCGGGCACCGGTTCGGGCACCGGCACGTGGGTGTCGGACAGTTCGGCCTCCTGTTGCTCCAGATCGGGGAACAACGACTCCTGGCGGACATCGGAGAGGCCTGAAAAGCCAACGCCCAGAAGGCGAATCGGGCCGACGTCGCGGGGATCCAGCAGCAGCCGGCGCGCGGTGGAGGTCAGCGTGGCCGCATCGGCGGTCGCGTAGGGCAGGGTGGCCGACCGGGTCAGGGTGCTCATGTCGGACTTCTTCAGCTTGACGGTGACCGTGCGGGCACCGCGGCCGTCACGTT
Source organism: uncultured Actinomycetota bacterium (assembly GCA_963716465.1). Taxonomy (GTDB): domain Bacteria; phylum Actinomycetota; class Actinomycetes; order Mycobacteriales; family Mycobacteriaceae; genus Mycobacterium. The sequence continues at coordinate 257,911 of CAVQTS010000013.1, read as the reverse complement.
CCAGGCGTTTGTGCGCGTGGTCGGCGATGGGGCCGATGGAGTCCCGCAGCTGCTCGACCGTGGTGAGATCGACGGCGAAGGTCGACTCGGCGCTGATCTGCTTGGCCTCGGCCCGTTCGACCACCGGCCGGTCGTCAATGCCGCGGGCCAGCCGGTGCAGGGCCGGCCCGATGGTGGCGCCCAGGATGTTGGCCGCCTCGGCGTCACTCAGCGCGGCGAGTTGGCCGATGGTGTCGATACCCAGGCGGTGCAGCTTGTCTTCGGCGACCGGCCCGATGCCCCACAGCCGTCGGACCGGAAGGGCGTCGAGCAGCGGGCGTTCCTCGTCGCGCCGGATCACCCGCAGCCCGTCCGGCTTGGCCAGCTCCGAGGCGATCTTGGCGATCTGCTTGCCCGACCCCGCCCCGACCGAGGCCACCAGCCCCGTCTCCTCGTGCACCCGCTGGCGCAGTCGGGTACAGAACCGCTCCACCTCGTCGACACCGGCGCCGACGAGTTCGGCGGGTTCACCGAAGGCTTCGTCGAAGGACAGCTGCTCGAGGACGGGAACCATGGTGCGCACCGTGTCCAGCACGCGCCGGCTGGCCACGCCGTAGACAACCCCGCGCGGCGGCAGCACCACCGCGGCCGCCCCGACCAGGCGGCGGGCTTGGTGCATGGGCATCGCCGAGCGGGCGCCGAACACCCGGGCCTCGTAGCTCGCCCCGGCGACCACGCCCCGGCCGCCGAGACCGCCGACGAGCACCGGCCGGCCCCGTAGCGTCGGTCGGGTCACCTGTTCGACGGATGCGAAGAACGCATCCATGTCGAAATGCAAGACCCAACGCTCCACGACCCGATGTTATGACTTCGCCGGGTGAAAGCCGGCGCACGGAACCGCTCAGATCCGGCTGAAGCCGATCACGATCTGCAACAGACCCGCGGCTGCGAGCAAAGCGGCGAATTGGTGGCGACTGCGGCCTCTGATCCAGGTCTGGAATGTCTCGATCCGCGCCCGGGTCCTGTGGGGGGCGATCAGATAGGTGGCTATCGGGACGACGACGATGATGTTGGCGATGACGAGGAACATCACGAGCGCGCAGGCCTGCGCCAGCGGCGGTGCGCCCGACGAGGCGATGACGACCAACGCAGCCAGGCTGTCGACCGAGGGCAGCCCGGTCCCGAGCCCGAGTAATCCGGACAGCCACGGAGAGTTGCCTTTTCGCAGAAGCGCTCGCGCATAGGCGGACGCCTTGTCGATGGGTCGCTGCGGCGCAGCCCCGTCATCCTTGCGCTCGCCGGCGACCGCCGACTGGCGGACCTTGGACGTGCGCTTGATCCAGGAGAAGTTCGTCACCATGAGCGCCGCGATCACCAGCGTCACCACTCCGATGCCGATCTGCACCTTTGCGCCATCCGTCCTGCCACCGATGATGGGGGTGTGGTGGAACACGAACAGGATCAGCAGGCCCCAGACCAAGCCCGACACGATATTGCCGGCCAGGAACACCGAGAGCTGCGTCACCGGGCGAGGCCGAGACAGCATCAGCGGAACGAGGGTCGGCCTGGCAGGTTCGAAGGTGATCGCAATGGCGAGAATCAGGACCGTGATCCACATGGACGACTGGCTAGCCGGCCGGGCGATCGTGATGCCGCGAGGCGACCGCGGCACCTTCGACGAGATCTGCGGCCCGCGCGATGCCGTCGCTGGGTTTGGTCATCTGAGATGCAAAACGACGAACGTTCTCGGTGTACTCAGGAGCCAGCACCTTTCGCAGTGAGGCAATGAGGGAAGCCCGCGTCGTCCGCGAAAACTTCCGCGAAGTGCCGAGTTTGAGGCGTTCGATCTGCCTGCCCCACAGCGGCTGGTCGAACGTCGACCACAGCACGACGGTAGGCACTCCGGCTTTGATGCCTTCGGCGACCGTGCCCGAGCCACCATGATGAACCACGACCCGGCACTTGGGGAAAACCAACGGGTAGTTGACGACGTCGACGACCTTGAGCGCGGGGCTCTCAGGAAGCGCTTCCAGTCCCCAGCCGCTGGCGTTGACCAGCGCTCGTTCGCCGAGTTCGGCACACACCGACTCGATCAGGGCGAGAAGCTCCTGCGGTGAATCAACGGGATTGCTGCCGAAACCGAAATAGATTGGTGCGGCGCCTTTTCCGATCCACGCCAGTATTTCGGCGTCGTTGTGCGTCTCGAAGTCTGTACCCAACCGGCCGACGAAGGGTCTGGTGCCGTGCCACTCTTCGTTCAGCCCGGGGAACAATGCTCCGTCATATGCCTGGATCTCCAGCGTCCCACTTTCGACGAGTCGGCGCCCCGAGGCCGTCGTGGCGTTCGGCAGACCCAATGCGAGCCGCTGTTGGTCCTCCGCCGATTTCAGCAGCCGCCAGTATCCCCATTCCTCGACGGCGAACAACGGGTGAATTACCGGCAAGGGCAACCGCACAGGCAGCAGATAACTGTTCGCGCGAAGCGGACACCAATGCATCGCCGCAAGAGGAATGTCGTAGTACTCGGCGACGTTGCCAGCGACTTCGGCGTAAGTCATGCCGGTCAAGATCAGATCGACACCCTCGGCCAACGGGACCAGCGTCTCGCTCATCTCGGCCCAGCCGTCGCACAGGTAGTCGCGGAACTGCCGAAGCATGGTCAAAGGACTGCGAACCGGCCTCCGATTGCCCGAACTGGGGGGAAGCTCGCGCCCGGCTTCAACAGCTGCCTCGTCGCGGCTGGCCAGCCAGCGTTCCATCGACTCGCGGCCCCAGGACAGCACCCTCGACTCCGAGTCGGGGCCCCACGGAACAACCGGTGACAGACCCGTCGACGCGACGAAGTCGACAAGGTTCGGCGGCACCGCCAGACGAACCTCATGCCCGCGCCGGACGAGCTCATGGGCCACCGCCGCGCACGGTTCGATGTCCCCACGAGTGCCGTGGACGGCTACAGCAAATTTCATTACTTCCTCGGCACGTTACGAAAAATATGCGATAAACGTCGGAGTGTAGTGCGGGCGTTGCACCAACTCAAAACCGATTGCCGGTGAATTCGCTCCGAAATCGCGGCCATTTGCACCCGTTCGGAATTCAACCGCCTTCACTCCGCTCGGATGATCGCGACCCGCACGCCGTCGCCGATCTCCACCCCGTCGCTCGGGCTCGCCGAATTCGAAGCTCGTCGCCAGGATCTCGCCGGCGATCAGGTCGCGATGGGTGCGGGCCCAGTCGGCTTGCTCCGGCGGCACCGCCATCACCACGCGGATCCGGTCGCTGACGTCCAAGCCCGGTGGACTTGCGCAGATCCTGCAGTTCGCGGATACGGTCCTTGGCCCAGCCCTCGGCCTCCAGTTCGGGGGTGACCGTGCCGTCGAGCACCACCAGCCCGGCCCCGCCCGGCAGCGCCGCGGTCCATTCCGGATCCGCGGCCACCAGCCTCGAGCTGTACTCGTCGGGTTGAGCACCACCGCACCGGCGCTCAGCGTGCCGTCCGGGTTGAGCACGCCCTCGCCGGCCTTGACCGCCTTGATCGCGTCCTGCACGGCCTTGCCCAGCCGCGGTCCGGCGGCGCGGGCATTGACGGTCAGCTCGAAGCGGCCGTAGGCGGCGATATCGTCGGTCAGCTCGACGGCCTTGACGTTGAGCTCGTCGGCGATCAGGTCGGTGAACGGCGCCAGCCGCTGCGGATCATCCACCGCCACAGTCAGTTTCGGCAGCGGCAGCCGCACCCGCAGCTTCTTGGCCTTGCGCAGCGAGGACGCCGCCGAGCACACCTCGCGCACCTGGTCCATGGCGGCCACCAGTTCGGGGTCGCCGGGCAGCACGGCCGCCTCGGGCCAGTCGGTCAGGTGCACCGAGCGTTCGCCGGTGATGCCGCGCCAGATCACCTCGGTGGCCATCGGCAGCAGCGGCGCGGCCAGCCGGGTGGTCACCTCCAGCACCGTGTGCAGGGTGTCGATGGCGTCGGGATCCTCGTCCCAGAACCGCGAACGAGACCGCCGCACATACCAGTTCGTCAGCGCCTCGGTGAACTGGCGCAGCTGTTCGCAGGCTCCGGAGATGTCGCAGACGTCCATCGCCTCGGTCAGGTCGTCGCGCAACTCGGCCAGTTTGGCCAGGATGTAGCGGTCCAGCACGTGCGTCGAATCGGTGCGCCAGGTACCGACTTGGGGCGCGTAGAGCGCCAGGAAGCTGTAGGCGTTCCACAGCGGCAGCAGCACCTGGCGCACACCCTCGCGGATGCCCTGCTCGGTGACGATCAGGTTGCCGCCGCGCAGGATCGGCGAGGCCATCAGGAACCAGCGCATCGCGTCGGAGCCGTCGCGGTCGAAGACCTCGTTGACGTCGGGATAGTTGCGCAGCGACTTGCTCATCTTCTGGCCGTCGTTGCCCAGCACGATGCCGTGCGCCACACAGGTTTTGAACGCCGGCCGGTCGAACAGCGCGGTGGCCAGCACGTGCAGGGTGTAGAACCAGCCGCGGGTCTGACCGATGTACTCGACGATGAAGTCGCCGGGGTAGTGCGTCTGGAACCACTCGACGTTCTCGAACGGATAGTGCACCTGGGCATACGGCATCGACCCGGAGTCGAACCACACGTCGAAGACGTCCTCGATGCGGCGCATCGTCGACTTGCCGGTCGGATCGTCGGGATTGGGCCGGGTCAGCTCGTCGATGTAGGGCCGGTGCAGGTTGTCCGGGCGCACCCCGAAGTCGCGCTCGAGTTCGTCGAGGCTGCCGTAGACGTCGATCCGCGGGTAGGCCGGGTCGTCGGAGACCCACACCGGAATCGGCGTGCCCCAGTAGCGGTTTCGTGAGATCGACCAGTCCCGGGCACCGGACAGCCACTTGCCGAACTGGCCGTCCTTGACGTGCTCGGGGTACCAGGTGATCTGCTGGTTGAGCTCCACCATCCGGTCCCGGAACTCGGTGACCTTGACGAACCACGACGACACCGCCCGGTAGATCAGCGGGTTGCGGCACCGCCAGCAGTGCGGGTAGGAGTGCTCGTAGGTCTCGTGCCGGATCAGCACCGGCGAGTTGGCCGCGCGCCCGCGGTGCCGTTCTTCAGGTCGCGGATGATCTGCGGGTTGGCGTCGAAGACGTGCTGGCCCTGGTAGTCCGGCACCGTGGCGTCGAAGCGGCCCTTGGCGTCCACCGGAGTGACGGGCACGATGCCGACGGTGTCGGTGGTCGCCTTGTCGTCCTCGCCGTAGGCCGGCGCCATGTGCACGATCCCGGTGCCGTCCTCGGTGGTGACGAAGTCGCCGCGCAGCACCTGAAAAGCGTTGGCGGAGTCCGCGAAGTACGGGAACGGCGGCAGGTAGCGCAGGCCCAGCAGCTGTTCGCCGGGGAGCGTGGCCAGGATCTCCGGGTCCTCCCCCAGTTCGCGCGCGTAGGCGCCCAGCCGGGCCTCGGCCAGCACGAGCGGCCGATCCTCAACCCGCACCAGCACATAGGTGACCTCGGGGTTGACCGCCACCGCCTGGTTCGACGGCAGCGTCCACGGCGTAGTGGTCCAGATCAGCAGATAGGCGCCGTCGAGCTCGTTGCCCGGGCGACCATCGGAACCCGACCGTGATGGCCGGGTCCTGCCGGCTCTGGTAGACGTCGTCGTCCATCCGCAGCTCGTGGCTGGACAGCGGCGTCTCGTCGTTCCAGCAGTACGGCAGCACCCGCACGCCCTCGTAGGCCAGGCCCTTGTCCCACAGCTGTTTGAACGCCCAGATCACCGACTCCATGAACGACGGGTCCAGGGTCTTGTAGTCGTTGTCGAAGTCGACCCAGCGCGCCTGACGGGTGACGTAGGCGCGCCACTCGTCGGTGTACTTGAGCACCGAGGCCCGGCAGGCGTCGTTGAACTTCTCGATGCCCATCTCCTCGATCTGGGCCTTGTCGGTGATGCCGAGCTGACGCTGTACCTCGAGTTCGGCGGGCAGCCCGTGGGTGTCCCAGCCGAACCGGCGCTCCACCTTGTAGCCGCGCATGGTGCGGTAGCGCGGGACGATGTCCTTGACGTAGCCGGTCAGCAGATGGCCGTAGTGCGGCAGGCCGTTCGCGAACGGCGGCCCGTCGTAGAAGACGTACTCCTGCGCGCCGTCGCGGCGCGCGATGCTGGCGCGGAAGGTGTCGTCGTCCGCCCAGTAGTCGAGAACCTCGAGTTCGAGGGCGGGAAAGTCGGGCGAGCCGCCGGCCGGCCTCGGATAGCCATTCTCGGTCACGATGCGCGTTCGTCTCCTGTGCCGGTGACAGCACGGGGACGACGACGCGCGGTGCGCGAGCGCCGCGGTACCACCCCGCTTACGCACGTGCCGTGCGTCGCTCATTGCAGGCTGTGACGGGCCCACCCGTTCGGTTCTACTGGGCCGACGACAGTCGGGCTGTTCTTCCGAAGGCTCCCCGGTGATGGCCGGATCGACGCCGTTGACGCGATTCTAGCGTCGCCGCCAGCGCGGTCGTTCGGCGGCGCCCTCGACCGCGCCGGCCTCGGACGTCAGGCTGATCAGGCCGAGCCGGAACTGACCGGCCAGCTCCTCGACCGTGCAGGCGTCCAGCCGGCGGGTGTCGTACCACCAGTCCATCTGCATCGCGTCGTCGCAGCGGTAGGCGAGCACGCCCAGTGCCGGACCGTCGGTCACCTGCAGCGGTCCGAGCGTGGGATCGGGCGGCATCCCCAGGAACAGAAGACGACCTCGGCCGGCGCCAGGGCGACTGCTGCGGGACCGACAGCGCATACCGTACGTCGGCGAGGAGGCCGTCGGCGTCCAGATCATGCTCGGTTGCGCAGCAAAGGCGGATCGGCGCCACCGTGGTCAGCCCGCTGACGGTGACCACGCCGACGCCGATGGTCCGGGCAATCGCGCGGCCCAGTGCCGCGAGGAGCAGTTCCTCGACGCCGGCGGCCGCGATCGCCACGGTGCCGTCGAGTTCGGCGGTGAGCTCGCGGGTCAGTGGCGCCGACAACCGGACCAGATCTTCCGGTCGCGGACGGCCTGCAATTTCATCGTCGACTACCCGCACGTTTCTCGGCGGGTTGGTCACGGGGGAGCAACCATGCCACCACCGTAGCGGGCGATTCCCAATAATGGGAGACCATTCCCGTAACTGTGACGGCACTGTCAATTTATTCGTCTATTTACCGAGCGAGGTTGCCAGTACCCATTACCTGGAGTTCGAGTTATCGTGAACCCATGCCCCGGACCGATGAAAACGGCAGACAGCTCAAGGCCCTGCTCGAATACCTGCTCGACGGCGATATCGAAGCCAAGGACATCTACGATGCGCTCGGGATTTCAAGCAGCACCTATTATCGGCGGATCAAAGACGGTGACTATCCCAACGCCGAGGAACTGCGGCTGGTTTCAGCCCGATTCGACCTGAGCTACCCCGACCTGCAGATCCGGTTCGGGCTGATGAGCCGCCGGGAGGTGTGGAACTATGTGGAATCCACGCCATTTACGGTGGCGACAATTGATCGGCCCGCGGCGGTCCGCATTTCACCGAAACTATCCGAATTGCAACCCCGGCAAGATGCGCCCCCCTTGTAGTATTTGCTGAGGTTATTCGGGGGTAAAGGCGGCTTCTATGAGTCTTGGTGCGCTCATCATCATCACGCTCTGTTGTATTGCGTGGAGCCTGTGGATTCGGCGCGTCACCTGGGGCTGCCGCTGGGAGGTGGCCGCGACCCTCAACATTGCGCTGCAGGGCGCCGCCGTGTTCCTGATGTCACCGTTCGCCTCCGAAACCGTCGGGCAGGTCCTGCACCGCCTCACCGGCATGTGGAACCTCGAGGACTACATCGGTCACGACTGCTATGTCGTGGCCGCCTCGGCGATCGTCTACAACGCCCTGGGCCGACTGCACGAGGACCCGGCCATGCAGGAGGCGTTCAGGCAGTACGTCGAGCGGCCGGCAACGCTGTGCATCCCACTGCTGCTGGCAACCTTCTCGATGGGCAACGGTGCGACGATCTACCGCCCCGACTTCTTCCAGGTGCCGACCGACTTCTGGCTGTCCGCCTACTGGCTGCTGCTCTGCAGCACGCTGATCTACCTGCTGGTCTACGGTTCCCGAGCATTGCTGATCCTGCGCAGAGATCCCCGCTCGCGACGGATCGCCAACATCTATCTGCTGTCCTCGGCGAGCGGCATGGTGGCATGCTCGATCCGGATCATCACGGCGTACGTGCCCCGTCTGCAACACCTCGAGGGCGGCAGCCTGGTGTGGTTCTTCGCCTGCACGTGTGGCGCCGGGTTCGCCCTGGCCGCTGCGCACTCCTGGCGGATCAAAACCAAGTGGTTCACCCGGGCGTCGAGCTGAGGCTTCGACGCTGCGCCACCATCTCGCGAGCGGGCCTCAGCGTGGCCTAAGCTCATCTGATTGCCCTGAGGTCTGCTGTGCGAGAGGCTAGCTTTGTGATTTCGTCTTCCATTCCCGCGATCCTGCGTGAACGCGCGAGTCTGCAGCCGGACGACGCCGCGTTCACCTTCATCGACTATGACAAGGACTGGGAAGGCGTCCCGGAGACCCTCACCTGGGCACAGGTCTACCGCCGATCGGTCAATCTGGCCCTCGAACTCGGCAACGTCGCGTCGGCCGGTGACCGCGCCGTCGTCGTCGCGCCGCAGACGCTGGACTATCTCGTCGGCTTCCTCGGAGCACTGCAGGCCGGGCTGATCGCCGTTCCGCTGTCGATGCCGATCCCAGGCCAGCACGACGAGCGCATCACCGCGGTGATGCGCGACGCCGCCCCGACGGTCATCCTGACCACATCCGCGATCGTCGACGACGTTGCCGAGTACGCCAACCTCGACGGCGATCAGGCCAAGCCCACGGTCATCGAAGTCGACCGGCTGGAACTCGACGGCCGCAAGGGCTCGATCTCGCGGCGGCTCACGCTGCCCGAAACCGCCTACCTGCAATACACGTCGGGCTCGACGCGGCCGCCCGCCGGCGTGATGGTGTCGTACCGGAATCTGGCGGCCAACTTCGAGCAGATGATGGCCGACATCTTCCCGGAGTTCGGCAATGTTCCCCCGCCTGGAAGTACATCGGTCACATGGCTGCCGCTTTACCACGACATGGGGTTGATGCTGGGGGTGTGCACGCCGATCCTGGGCGGCTGGCCGACGGTCTTCACCACACCCCTGTCCTTCCTCGCCAGGCCGGCCCGCTGGGTGCGGCAGATGGGCATCAGCACCCACGCTCTCACCGCCGCACCCAATTTCGCTTTCGAACTGGCGGCGGCCCGCACCTCCGACGAGGACATGGATGGGCTCGATCTCGGCGGCGTCGTCGAGATCATGAGCGGCAGCGAACGGGTCCACGAAACGACTCTGAAGCGCTTCGCTCAGCGGTTCGCCCGATTCAACCTGCGTGAGTCGGTCATCCGGCCGTCCTACGGACTGGCGGAGGCGACGCTGTACGTTGCGATGCGGCAACCGGGTGAACCGGCGAAGGTAGTCCATTTCGAGCCGGACAAACTGTCGGCGGGCCACGCCAAGCCGTGCGGGAGCGACAGGGGCACGCCTCTGATCGCCTATGGCACGCCGCGTTCCCCGAAGGTGAAGATCGTCGATCCCGAAGCGCGGACGGAATGTCCGGCAGGAGCCGTCGGCGAGATCTGGGTGCAGGGTGAGAACGTCTGTCTGGGGTACTGGCAGAAGCCCGAGCTCACCGAGTACACCTTCGGCGCCACCCTTGTCGATCCGACCGGCGAGGGCCAGGACGACCCGTAGCCCAGGACCGGCGATCTGGGTTTCATGTCTGACGACGAGCTCTTCATCATGGGCCGGATCAAGGACATCCTGATCGTCCGCGGCCGCAACCACTACCCCGACGACATCGAGATCACCATCCAGGAGATCAGCGGCGCGCGAGTCGCCGCGATCGCGGTTCAAGACGGCGAGGACGAGGCGCTCGTGGCCATCGTCGAGGTCAAACCTCGCGGTGAGACCGACGAGGAGAAGAAGGCCTACCTCCAGACGCTGAGGGGCGAGATCGTCACCGCGATCGCCAACGCACACGGCTTGGTCGCCGCCGATCTGGTTCTCGCAGCACGCGGTTCGATCCCGATCACCACCAGCGGCAAGGTCCGCCGAGCCTCGTGCGGCGAGATGTACCGCAACGGCGAATTCACCCGCCTCGACGCCTGATCACTCGACGAGTTCCACCGGGGGCGGTGCGGAGTTCGGGGCGACCGCGCTCTTCCGCCGAAAGAAGTTCGGCCACCAGTTGGCCTCGCCGAGTGCGGCGGCCAGCGCGGGAACCGTGAGCGTTCGGACCAGGAAGGTGTCGAGCAGAATCCCCACGCCGATCACGAAGCCGACTTGAACCATTATCGTGACGCTGGCGAACAGCAGTCCGCCCATTGAGGCAGCGAATATCAGTCCCGCAGAAGTGATTACGCCACCGGTCGAGCGCACTGTGCGTATCACACCGAGACGAACTCCGTGCTGGGACTCCTCTCGGATGCGCGATATGAGCAGCAAGTTGTAGTCCGCGCCTACCGCGACCAACAGGATGAAGGTCAGCCCGGGCACGGTCGATCCATTCCCTGCCCGAGGATGAATTGGAAGAAGATGACACTGATGCCCAGTGCCGCGAGGTATGAGATCAGCACCGACAGGATCAGGTACACCGGCGCGACGATGGCACGCAGCAAGATGATCAGGATGAGCAGCACAACCAAGATCGTCGCCACGAAGATGTAGCGCATGTCGGCGAAGTAGTAGTCGCGGCTGTCACGGCGGCCGACAGCGATGCCGGCCATGGAGATCGACGAACCCTCGAGCTTGGTGTTGGGCCGGGCACTGCGGGCGGCGTCTTCGATCGCATTCACCTGGTCCATGCCCTCGGTACTGAAGAGATCCAGATTCGTCTGCACCAGGTAGCGCACGGCGTGTCCGTCGGGCGAGATGAATGCCTGAGCGGCCTTCTTGAAGTCGTCCTGAGTGAGAATCTGCGCCGGAATGTAGAAGCCCGCCATCGTGTCGGTGGTCGCGTCCGATTTCATGGCGAGCAGGATCGCCGATGCGTCCCCCAGTCCGTTGCCGAGTTTTCGGGTCTGCTCCACCAACGACTGGACGCCGTCGGCCACCTGGCGACTGGCATCCGCGAGAGTGCTCGCGCCCTTCTGGACCTCCAGTAGCCGCGACCGCATACCCGCGGGGTTGTCCAGACCCAGCGACTGCAACGCCTTGGCCGCCGAATCCAAACTCTTGCGCAGAGGATTCACGGTCGCATCCAGAGTCTGGCCTGCCTGTGTCGCCTGCAGCTGGCGAGCCAGGTCCTCGATCTTGGACAGAGTGCCATCATCGCGGGCTGCCTGGAGTCGCTGCAACTGGTCGCTGATCTGCGTGCAGGACGCATCAGCGTTGCAGATCGGACTGTTCTTGGGGACTGAGCGACGGGGTCGATCCAGTCGAAGTTGTGAGTGGCGTCGGTGAGGTTCATTCCCAGCGCGGCGCCCAGCGACTGCATGGTCTTCACCAGCTTGCCCGCGTCGCCTAGTTGGTCCAGGTCTTGGTTCCGCGAACTGGTTCTCCAAGTAATCCAGTGCCTCCACGAGTCCGCGCACGGTCGCAATCGTGGTGGAGACCTGCCCGTTGATGGTGCCGAGACTGTCGGCAACCTTGTCGGCGCCGTTGGTGAGGCGGTCCAGATCGTCTGAGCGCCCACTGATCTGGCTAGAGGCGTCCTGAAGCCGGCCACCCACCTCTCCGGCCTGGTAGCTCAACTTCGCCTGCTCCAGCGACTCCCCGGTCGGGCGGGTGATACCTCGCACCAGTGCCACGCCTGGCACCTGGGTGACCCGCCGGGCCATCTCCTCGAGATCCGCGAGGGCTTCCGGAGTCCTCAGGTCGTTGGGTGACTTGATGAAGAGGTATTGCGGAATCGTTGTGTTCAAAGGGAAATGACGCTCCACCGCGACATAGCCTTTGGCGCTCTCCACCGATTGCGGGAAAGGCTTGTGTTCATCCCAGTTGTACTTGAGCAGGGCGGAAGCGCTGGCAAGGACGATCAGAACGATCAGGCTCGCGGCCAGATGCGCCTTCGGCTTCCGGACGATCCGCACGCCTGACCGCCACCAGAAGCGGGACGTCAGGTCGCGTCGCGGCTTGATCCACCCACGACGACCCACGAGCGTCATGACCGCCGGCAGGAACGTGACGTTCGCGACGAACGCCACGACGACTGATACGGCCAACGCCGGACCCACCGAATTGAACACCAGCATGCGGGTGAAGATCATCGAAAGGAACGTGACGGCGACGGTGGCGGCCGACGCCGCGAGGACCTTGCCGATCGACGCGAGCGCGCTCTTGATCGCCTGGTCGGAATCCTGACCCATGCGCATGTAGTCGTGATACCGGCTGAGCAGGAAGACCGCGTAGTCGGTTCCGGCGCCGAACATAATGGCGGTCATGAAGACCATGGTCTGGGCCGAGATCCCCAGGCCCATCGCGACCAATCCGGCGATCGCAGCCTGGGCGGTCACCAGCGAAACACCTATCGTGATCAACGGCAGTGCCATGGTGACCGGGTTGCGATACACAATCAGCAAGATGAGCAACACCATGGTCGCGGTGACGATCTCGACGACGTGCAGATCGCGATAACGATGTCGCTGAGGTCGGCGACGGTGGCTCCCGGTCCCGTCAGGTTCGCCGTCAACGTGGTGCCCTTGACGGTTTGTTTCACCGTGTCGGCCACACTCTTGTAGGCCTTGATGGCTTCCGGCGACGCAAACTGCCCCGTCAGGGTGACCGGAAGGTTCCATGCCTTCTTGTCGGCGCTCGTGAGGATTTCACGAAGTGGAGGTGTGGAGAGGAAGTCTCCATGCTTTCGACGTTCTGCTTGTCCGCGCGAAGCTTGCCGACCAGGGTGCTGTAGGTCTGCTCGTCTGCCGCACTGAGGCCGTTCTCATCGGTGAGAAGGACCAGAACGATGTTCTCCGTGCCCTTTTCGTGAAAGGCGGCGGCCATCTCCCTGCTGGTGACGTTGCCTGGGGCATCCGGTGGCAGCAGCTCGGTCTGTTGATTCGCCTGCGACAGCGGCGGGATCGTCAACGTCAGTCCAGCGGCAACCGCGATCCACAACGCGATGACGATCAGCGGGACTGGACCACCACATTACCGACGCGCTGGAATAACCCTCCAGTGGCGGGATGTTGGGTGTTCATCGGCCCCGACACTCACTAAGGCTACACCCGCTCGAAGAGCGAGGACTCAGGCTGACTCGCGCAACGGAACCACCGCGTCGATGCCGTCAGCCACCGCGACATAAAGGGATTTCATTGCCTCGACGTAGCTGTTCACCGACTCGCGCGCAGTGAAGTTATCCGGGAAGAACACCGTCAGAGCGGTCTCGTCGCGGAACCGCCCGACCCACATGCAGATGTGGGCCGGAGTTCTGCCGTCGCAGTAGGTGGTGGCGTTGATGCCGTCCAGATGCGAGGCGACCACCGCGGACAGCGGCGGGAGACCGGCGTCCAGGTAGGCAAGCATCGGGAAACCGCGCTCGTTGCGCCGCAGCCACGGCGCCAGTTCGAGCACCCGGTCGAAGGGCACCTGAGCGAGATCGGTGTTCGCGTCGAAGGATTCCTGTGCCGAGCGCGCCGTCGCGGCGAAGGACATCGGATCCACGTCGACCCCGACCGGGATCATGCCGGTGAACCAGCCTGCCGTCATGAACTCTTCCGGGGAGATTCGCATGTCGGTCGGAGTCAGCGCGTAGTACTCGTCGATGCCCGTCAACTGCTGCTGGGCAAGCGCGGCAACCGCGAAAACCCCACCGATGAACCGAGATCCGGCCGTCATGCACGCCGCCTCGAATCGCGCGGTCTGGCGGCGTCCATCATCGGCACGAACAGGACGTCACCACCACAGGGCTTCGTCGGATCACCAAGTGGCAGACCGAAGTCGGGCAGAGTGCCCTCGTTGGTGGCGGCGAAGTCGATCCACCGCTTCACCTGTGGGGAGTCGGCCGTCAGGCTCGAGGTGTACTCGTGCTGCCTGGTGCAGTACGCCTCGTAACCGCTCGGCGCGGGCATCTGAATCGGAGCCCCACCGCCCACCAGGGTCTCGTACATCTGGTGGATCTCGACGTACAACTGTGCCATCAACATCGGGTCGGTGTGGACGTGGTCGACGATCACGTAGAACGTGAAATGGTCCGCGTGCTGAACCAGACCGAAGCTGAAGCAGTCCCATTCCAAAGGGTTCGGGGTGGCCAGCAGCAAGTCGTGAACTCCTCGTCGGCCAACTGGCCGTGCTTGGTCGCGACGAACTTGATGTCGTTGGGGTTCTCCAGGGTTCGGCGCACGATCTTGCCCTGGTCTGAGTACTCGAACCAGCTGTGATATGTGTCGTGCCGGCGAAGGTGAGCGTTGATGACGTGCGTCATGGCCCGGACGTCGCACGTGCCCGGCTATCCCACGAGACGGCGACGACGCGCGAGTAGTCCGTACCCCGCTCGGCGTGCTCGTAGAAGCCCCGGAGATGCTGCGCCTGCATGTAGCTGGGCGGCACCTGGTTCACCGGCGCCTCTTTGGCCTTCAGACGCGAAGCGTTGGAGGCATGCCACGACACGACAGATCCCGAACCGGCGCTCCACTGGTTGAAGCGCATGATGTCCAATGCACCTGCGAACATGATCAGCTCCTCGTCATCTCAATGAAGGTCGCGGTGCGAACCTCTGCCGTTACATCGATCCTCATGCGGACACCTCCGTGGCCAAAAGCTTTCCGGTGATCGCGTCGGCAAGACCACGGATCGTGGTGATGTCGGTTGACGTGATCCGGACGCCCGTCTGGGTTTCGACACGGGTACGCAATTCGAGGTTGCCCAGCGAATCCAGGCCATATTCCGATAGCGGCCGGTCCGGATCGATTGACCGGCGCATGATCAGGCTGATCTGGTCGGACAGCATCCGGCGCAGCCGCCCCGGCCATTCCTCGTGCGGCAACTCGTGCAGCTCGGTGAGGAACTGGCTTGCGCCGCTTCGTCCGCCGCTCGATTTGAAGGACTCGGCGAACTTGCTGGTCTGCGCGAACGAGGTCAGCCATGGCGTATCGGCGACGGGCGCATACCCCGTGTAGGCGCGGTTGTGGCGAAGCAGCACGTCGAACGCGTACCCGCCGTCTTCGGGAAGGATCGCCATTCCGGCCTCTTCGGCGAGGCCCTGCCCCTTACCGATCTGAGCCCATGCGCCCCAGGCGATCGCGGTGCACGGAAGCCCTTGGCTGCGCCGCCAATTGGCGAAGGCGTCGAGCCAGCTGTTGGCAGCGGCATAGGCGCCCTGGCCGGGCGAGCCCACCAGCGCGGCGGCCGACGAGAACAGGCAGAACCAGTCCAGTTCGAGCGAGGCCGCGGACTGGTGCAGATTCCACGCGCCGTACACCTTCGCCGCCCAGTCACGTTCGATCAGTTCGTCGGTGATGTTCGCCAGCGTGGCGTCTTCGATCACCGCGGCACCGTGCAGCACGCCGCGCAGCGGGAGCCCGGTCGCGGTGGCCGCGGCCACGAGGCGGTCGGCGACCGCCGGATCGGCGATGTCACCGGTCTCGACCTCGACCTGGACACCGCGCGAACGGATCCGCTCGATGACTTCCGCGCGGCCGGACCCGGCTCCGAACGACCGTTCAGAACGATCCGGCCGCACCCCTCGTCAGCCATCTGCTCGGCCAGGAACAGGCCGAGACCACCCAGTCCGCCGGTGATGACGTAGGAACCGTCGGACCGGAAGGCCGAAACCTCCTCGGGCGGAACGACGACGCTCAACTCCCCCGTGTGGGGAACATCGAGCACCAGCTTGCCGGTGTGCTCCGCGGCGCCCATCACGCGAATGGCGGTCGCGCCGTCCTGCAGCGGGTAGTGCGTCATCTCGGGCAGGGGCAATACGCCGTCGGCGATCTGCTGATACACCTTGCTCAGCAGATTCGCGCACGACGTCGGGATTCGTCAGGGTCAACAACGCGAGATCGACTGCGTAGAAGGACAGATTGCGCCGGAACGGGAACAAGCCCATTCGGGAATCGCCGTAGATGTCCCGCTTGCCGATCTCGACGAACCGGCCGCCGAAGGACAACAGTTCCAACCCTGCCCGCTGCGCCGCACCGGGCAGCGAGTTGAGCACGATGTCGACACCGTAACCGTCGGTGTCCCTGCGGATCAGGTCGGCGAATTCCGTGCTGCGCGAATCGTAGACATGCTCAATGCCCATGCTCGCGCAACAGTTCCCGGCGCTTCGCGACTACCGGCGGTCGCGAAGATCTCGGCACCCGCGGCCCGGGCGATCGCCATCGCGGCCTGACCCACGCCGCCGGTCGCGGAGTGGATCAGCACCTTGTCGCCGGCCGAGATCCGGGCCAGCGTGTGCAGGCCGTACCAGGCGGTGGCGTGCGCCGTCGGCACCGCCGCGGCCTGGTCCTCGGTCATGCCCGGCGGCAGCGTCGACCGCGACATCGGCATCACACGTGACGAATGTGCCCCAGGCACCGTTCGCCGACATACCGCCGACGTGGTCGCCCACCTTGTGCTGGTCACTCCGGGTCCGACAGCGGTCACGACGCCGGCGAAGTCGGTGCCGAACTGCGGGCAGCCGTCCTTCGAAGCTCGGGTAGCGGCCGAACGCGACAAGCACGTCGGCGAAGTTGATGCTCGACGCACTGACCGCGACCTCGATCTGGCCCGGAGCCGGGCGGAACACGGTCGAACGTGATGAGCTCCATAGACTCCAGATCACCCGGGGTGCGGATCTGCAGCCGCACGCCGTCGCTAGTCCGGATCGACGGCGGTGGTCAGCCGGTCCTCGGGACGAAGCGGGGCCAGGCACATCCGGGCCATGTACCAGTCCTCACCGCGCCATGCCGTCTCGTCCTCGTCCGAGCCCGCCAGCAGCTGCGAAGCCAGCTGGTCGACCTGCGTCGCTCGTCGACGTCGATCTGGGTCGCGCGCATGTGCGGATCTTCGGTGGCGATGACCCGGACGAGACCGCGAAGACCGGCCTGCCGAGGTTGACCACATCATCGTCGGGAACATTCAACGCCTGGTTGGTCACCACGAACAGCCGCGGGGGCTCCTGAGGCCGTCCTGGACCTGTCGGGCCACCCGGACCAGGTGATGTACCTGCTCCTCGCCACGGCGCGCGGTCGGCTGCCACCACCGCCGTTGGCGGTTCCGACGAAGACCACCACGCTGCCGAAGTGGGCCGAGCCGAGTTCCGCGGCCAGGCTCTCGGCGCCGACCGTGCCGGGGGCGTCGGCGGTCCACGACATCGTCGAGACCTCGGCCCCCTGCAGCTTCAGCGCGTCGCCGAGTTCGCTGACCCGCAGATCGGTGGAGTCGGCGGTGCTGACCACTAGCCACGGTCCGACCGACGATCTGCTCGGGCTCGGGCAGTTCCTGCCGGTGCCACTCGACGGCGAGCAGCCGCTCGTTGAGGGTCTGGCTGCGGCGCGCCGTCGGCGACGCATTGCTACCCATGCGCAGGCCCTCGACGGTCAGTAGCACGTTGCCGTGCTCGTCCAGAACATCGATGTCAGCCTCGACGCTCTCGGTGCTGACGTTCGTGACCCGGGTGTAGCAGTAGTGCGTGTTGCGGGCCGAGCCGAAACGCGGATCCGCGGACACCCAGCGGCAGCATGAGGACGCCCTGTCGTCGGCCTGCACGGCCGGGGCGGCCGCAACGGACTGGAAGCACGCGTCGAGCAGTGCCGGGTGCACCCCGTAGGCGCCCTGCTGCGAGCGCGAGGTCGCGGGGCAGCCCGACCTCGGCCAGCACCGCGTGCTCGAACCCTCGGCCGTGTACGCCGACCCAGGCCGGCGAACGCCGGGCCGTACTGGACGCCACGTCGGCGAACCAGGCGCGCAGCTCGTCGCCCTCCACCCTGTTCGGGTGCTGCCGAAAAGCGTCGCGACGTCATAAGGCTTGGGCTGGTCGGCCTCTTCGCCGGCATGGAGCACCGCCGTGGAACGCCGAACGTGTTCACCTTCCTGGAAGGTCTCGACCCAGAACCCGGCGGCATCCGGCCCGGTCGACCTTGCGACCGCCGACACCGGGGTCTCGGTCGAGCAGCAGCATCTGCTCGAAGGTCACATCGCAGACCTCGGAGTGCTCGCCGAACAGCGGTGCGGCCGCCGCGAGTGCCATTTCGCAGTACGCGGCACCCGGCAGGGCGGCCACATTGTGGATCTGGTGATCGAGCCAGCCATTCGTGGATGTCGGTACCGACGTCGGCCTGCCACACGTGGCGTTCCGGGTTCTCCGGCAGCCGCACGTGCGGCGCCGAGCAGCGGATGCACCGCCAGCGTCGGCCCGCCCTGGCCGTGGGCCTCGAGCGTGTCGCGGGTCGAGCATGAGCGGGACGTGGGTCCAGCTGGGCAGCGGCGCGTCGACCAGGCTGCCCGCCCGGGTACAGCACGGCGAAGTCGACCGCGGCACCCGCGCTGTACAGGTCGCCCAGGAAGCTGCGCAGGCCGTAGGGCATCTCCTGCTCGCGCCGCAGCGCGGCCAGAGCGGCCAGGCCGTGATGTCGAGGCTGCGCGCGGTCTGATCGACGGCGTGGGTCAGCAGCGGGTGCGGGGCAGCTCGCCGAAGACACGGAAGCCGTCCTCGAGAGCGGCCTGCACCGCCGCGGCGAACCGCACGGTGTGCCGCAGGTTGTCCACCCAGTAGTCGGCGTCGAAGTAGGGCTCGTCGCGCGGGTCGTAGAGGGTCGCCGAGTAATACGGGACCGTCGGCTCCATCGGGGTGATGTCCTCGAGCGCCTCGTACAGCTCGTCGAGGATCGGATCGACCTGCGGCGAGTGGGACGCGACGTCGACGGCGACCTCGCGGGCCATCACACCGCGCTGTTCCCAGGCCGCGACGAGCTCGCGGATCGACTCGGTGGCGCCGCCCACGACGGTCGACTGCGGCGAGGCCACCACCGACAGCACGACGTCGTTGATTCCGCGGGCGGCGAGCTCTGAAAGAACCTGTGCCGCAGGCAGTTCCACCGACGCCATCGCGCCGGAGCCGGCGATGCGTCGCCATCAGGCGCGAGCGCCGGCAGATGACCTTGCACCGCCGTCGTCGAGGGACAGCGCTCCGGCGACGACGGCAGCCGCCGCCTCACCCATCGAGTGTCCGATGACGGCGCCGGGGCGAACCCCGTAGGCGTTCATCGTCGCCGCGAGCGCGACCTGCACGGCGAAGACGGTCGGCTGAACCCGATCGATGCCGGTCACCTTCTCGGGGGCGGACATGGCCTCGGTCACGGAGAATCCGGACTCGCGCGGCGATCAGCGGCTCGATCTCGGCGATCGCGGCGGCGAAAGCCGGCTCGGTGGCCAGCAGGGCCGCGCCCATCCCGCCCACTGCGAGCCCTGCCCGGAGAACACCCACACCGGACCGCGGTCGTCGTTACCGACCGCAGGCGGTAGGGAGCAGTCCCGTCGGCGACCTCACGCAATGCCTTGATCAGCTCTTGGTTGCTCCGGCCAGCACGGCCGTACGAACCGGGCGGTGGGCACGACGGCGCGCCAGCGTGTAGGCGAGGTCGGCGAGTTCGGCGTCGTCGACACCGTCGTTGTCGAGGTGCGCGGCGACCCAGTCGGCCAGCCGGCCCGCGGTGCGGCGCAGCTCGTCGGCCGACGTCGAGGACAGCGGGAACAGCAGCGCGCCGCTCAGGGCGCTGCTCGCGTCGTCGTCCTGCGCCACCGTGCGGGGGGCCTTCGAGTGCGGCGCTTGCTCGAGGATGGCGTGCACGTTGGTGCCGGACAGGCCGTACGACGACACCGCCGCGCGGCGGGGGTGCTCTCCATCGGCCGGCCACGGGCGTGACGGCCTCGGGGACGAACAGCCCGGTCTGGATCCGCGGCGAGCTGCTCGGGCAGCCGGGTGAAGTGCAGGTTCTGCGGCACCATCCCGTGCTCGAGAGCCAGGATGGCCTTCATCATGCCGACCGCGCCGGAGGCGGACTGACCGTGCCCGAAGTTGGTCTTGACCGAAGCCGAGCACGCACGGTCCGGTGGTGCCGTACACCTGCGCGAGGCTGTTGAACTCGATCGGGTCGCCGACCGGCGTTCCGGTGCCGTGCGCCTCAACGTATGCCGACTGTGCTCGGCGTCCACCTCAGCGGCGGCCAGCGCGGCCCGGTAGACGGTGACCTGGGCGTCCTTCGAGGGCGTCGCGATGTTGACGGTGTGACCGTCCTGGTTCGCCGCGGTGCCGCGGATGACGGCCAGGATCCGGTCGCCATCGCGCTGGCATCGGACAGACGCTTGAGCAGCAACATCACGAACC
The DNA here is from genome assembly GCA_963716465.1 of uncultured Actinomycetota bacterium. Classification (GTDB taxonomy): domain Bacteria; phylum Actinomycetota; class Actinomycetes; order Mycobacteriales; family Mycobacteriaceae; genus Mycobacterium. The sequence continues at coordinate 237,640 of CAVQTS010000013.1, read as the reverse complement.
CTCGCCGCGAGACGAAGCCGTCGGCTTCGACGTCGAAGGCATGGCAGTGACCGGTCGGCGACAGCATGCCCTGGGCCGAGCCGGAGGCCATCTTGCGCGGCTCCAGCATGATCGAGACGCCACCGGCGAGCGCGAGGTCGCTCTCACCGTCGTGCATGCTGCGGCAGGCCATGTGGATCGCCGAGCAGGCCCGACGAGCATGCCGGTGTCCACGGTCACCGCGGGGCCGTGCGCGCCCAGCGCGTAGGAGATGCGGCCCGGAGGCGAGGCTGTATTGGTGCCGGTGAAGCCGTACGGCCCCTCGATGGCGCTCGGCGTCGGCGGCCAGCATACGCTAGTCGCTGTGAGTCATGACCGATGAAGACCCCGGTCTGAGCGTGCCAGCGATGCTCGGCCGGGTTCATGCCGGCGTGCTCGACGGCCTCCCAAGACGGTCTCCAGCAGCAGGCGATGCTGCGGATCCATCGCGATGGCCTCGCGCTCGCTGATGCCGAAGAACTCGGCGTCGAAGCCGCCGACGTCGTCGAGGAAAGCGCCCCACTTGCAGACCGACCGGCCGGGCACCCCGGGTTCGGGGTCGTAGTACTCCTCGGCATCCCAGCGATCAGAGGGAACTTTGGTGATGAGGTCCTCACCCCGCAGCAGCGCCTCCCATAGCCGCTCGGGCGAGTTGATGCCACCCGGGAGCCGGCATGCCATGCCGATCACGGCCACGGGGGTGACAGACACGTCGCTCACCTCGGTCTTCCTCATACTCGCTAAGCGTTAGACGGATGCCGAGTGGGGCCCGCGCGTCAGAGCGCGGTGCACCGGCGTCCATCTGAAGTTGCCAATGTTGCCCGTAGCTTAGCTGGTCTTGTTGACGAAAGCGACAAATGTCGGCCGGTTGTATTAGCGAATACGCAATGTTACCGTCCCCACCACGCCCTCCGTTACCGACGCTGATACCTGGTAGCTGGGGTTTCCGCAACTCGCGAGATAATCATGATCCGCCGCGCACTTTCGAAGCTCTCCAAAAAATACCTTTGAACAGCAGTTATGATCGTCAGATCGGGCTCGCCCCGGCCCAGCTTTCACCGGCGCTGGAGCACCGCCAGCCGGGCCTCACACGGCGTTGCAGTGCCTTTTCTACCGCCATTCTCGACGCAAATTCGGATATATGCTTTTCCAGCAAATTCGCAATCGCGGTAAGTGACTCGCGTGTAAATTACTGCAATTGAATTAGCTGCATCGGCTAATGAAACGCCATTCGTTTGCCGACATTGAACCGCGCATTGCGAACGCTCGGCCGGGACCCTTCCTGAGAGTTTCCGCAATTGACACTCAGGATAAAAAATCGCTCTCATCTGCGAAGTCCGACGATCGCACACAGCAGATGGCAACGAGACTGAGAATACGCTGAGAGCGAATAGAACGCCTCCCGGCCGACGTGACTCACACCACTAATTCGTCACGGCCGAGACTGTGGTTACATCCGAATGCAGGGACGTTGCCGATGGTCAGCAAATGAGGTTCTATTAACCACCTGGCAGTGTTCAGTAATTGGCGAACTTCAGCTGTCAATTCCCCCAGCGGGGCACTGTGATTGGCCGTGAAGTGACTTAAGTCACCATTGCTGGGGCAGTGCATACCGTTGGTCGGAGTTAGCTGGGCGGGACGCTCATCGGCGTGTCGGACCCGCGCTGGCCGGACTAATTGATGCGACACGCCGATGGCTCACGACACGCCGCAGGGCGAGGTTCAGAGCGCCTGACGGCGTGTCGAAGGGGTGGCCAGAGCCGGCTATGACACGGCCCCGCTCTGGAGCAGGTGCTGGGTGCGCGTACGGACGGGCTATCTGGCCTGCGAGACGAAGCCCGATTCGTCAGGCGCGTAGGGGGCGCCGAACTCCTGGACGGGCCGGAACCCACGTCTGCGGGCTTCTGCGGCTCCCAGCCGGATCAGCGCGGCCGTGCCGATGAAACCGGCCTGATCGGTCAGGACGAACGGTGTCAGCAGCCGATTGTGGACGAAGCCGAAGGACAAACCCTTCTCCGGGATCGCCCAGCCCAGCGATCCGCCGAGCCCCACGTGCCCGAAGCCGGGCAGCACACCGGGCAGCGGCTGCCCGTGGTAACCCAGGTGGAAGCTCATCGGCAGGATCAGGTTGCGATCCGGGATCAGGCTGGGCCGGCCGGTCAGCCCGGCGACGAGTTCGGCCGACAGGTACCGGCGCCCGTCGATCTCGCCGCCGTTGGCGATCGCGCCGTACATCCGGGCCAGGCTGCGGGCGGTGGCCACGCCGTTGGCCGAGGGCAGCTCGCTGTCCAACAGCGGCATGTCGCCCTGCACCACGCCCCGCATACCCGGGAAGTACATGGACCCGAAGATCGCCGACACCTCGAGGGCGGCGATCCGGGGAGCCACGGCGTTGAACACCGGGTTGGGGATCCGGTGCTGGGGTCCGATGATGCGGGCGGCATGCGTCGGCGCGCCCGCGGGCGGCCGCCCAAGGTGCAGCCCATCGGTGTTCAGCGGCTCGGCCACCTCGATGCGGAACAGCTCGCGCATACCGATGCCGGTCACCGCGCGGGCCAGCCCGGACAGCAGCCAGCCGTACGTGAGGGCGTGGTAGGCGGGCTTGCCGAAGTGGCGGCCCACCGGCGCTGCGGCGATCCGTTCCTCCATGTGCAGGTGATCGAGCAGCTCACGCTTGCGCAGACCGCGCAGGTGGGCCAGCCCGGCGCGATGGCGCATGACGTCGCGGACGGTGATCTGGGCTTTACCGTTGGCGCCGAACTCGGGCCAGTACTCGGCCACCGGCGCGTCGTAGTCGATCAGACCGCGGTCGACCAGGCGGTGGATGACCGTCGAGGCCACCCCCTTGGTCGCCGAGAACACCATGGCGCCGGTGTCGGCCGACCAGTGCCTGTTGCCGCGGCGGTCTGACCATCCGGTCCAGACGTCGACCACAGGCTCGCCGTCGAGGTAGACCGCCAGTGCCCCGCCGCCAAACCTGGGGTGGGGAAAGAGGGCGGCGAAGCTGCGCACCGCGCACCCGAAGCTCGGATCAGCCGCGCCCTGCACCCCGTGGGGCAGCGCTGACGGATCTCGAGTCACCTGGGTCACAGATCAAATTTACTCGTCCGTAGAAGCGCTGACGACAATGTTGCCGATCTGTTAACTTCGCTGCTCAGCGGCATCGAGGATCTGCTGGGCGGCCAACGCGGGGGTGAGCTCCCCCGCACGCACCTGGCGCTCGATCTCCGCTCGCATGGACTTGACGGCCGGATGGGTGAGGACCCGGTCGAGCACCGCGTCACGAACCATCGACCAGGTCCAGTCCACCTGCTGCGTGCGCCGCCTGGCGTCGAATTCACCGGCCGCGGTCAGCACATCGCGGTGCTCGAGCACGGTGTCCCACAGCTCGCGCAGACCCGTACCATCCAATGCGCTCATCGTCAAAACCGGCGGCCGCCAAAGTGTTTCGCGTGGATAGATCAAACGGATCGCGGCTGAGAGTTCGCGAGCCGCTGACTTCGCCTCGGTCAGGTGCTCGCCGTCGGCCTTGTTGACGACCACGATGTCGGCCAGCTCGAGCACGCCCTTCTTGATGCCCTGCAACTGGTCCCCGGTGCGGGCCAGGGTCAGGAACACGAAGGTGTCGACCATGTTGGCCACCGCGACCTCGGACTGGCCCACCCCGACGGTCTCGACCAGGATCACGTCATAGCCGGCGGCCTCGAGCAGCACGATCGTCTCCCGGGTCGCCCGGGCCACGCCGCCCAACGTTCCCGACGTCGGCGACGGGCGGATGTAGGCGTCGGGGTGCACGGCCAGCCGGGCCATCCGGGTCTTGTCACCCAGGATGGAACCGCCGGTGCGGGTCGACGACGGATCGACCGCCAGCACCGCGACTCGATGTCCCTGCTCGATCAGGTACATGCCCAGGGCCTCGATGGTGGTCGACTTCCCCACCCCGGGCACCCCGGTGATGCCCACGTGCAGAGACTGAGGTCGCCTGCCCGGCGGCTCCGAGGCCTTCCCCGCGCCGGGCATCAGCTCCAGGAGCAGGCGCTGGGCCTGTTCGCGGTGATCGGGTCGGGTCGACTCCACCAGGGTGATGGCCCGCGGCAGCGCCGCGCGATCACCCGCGCGGATGGCTTCTGCCAGAGCGGCGACGTCGGATCCGTCGGCCATCAGGACAGGTCGTAGCCCAGCCGGTCGGCCAGCTTGTGCAGCAGGTCGACGGCGGCATCGGCGATGACGGTGCCGGGCGGGAAGATCGCGGTGGCTCCGGCGGTGTAGAGCTCGGCGAAGTCGCCCGGCGGGATGACCCCGCCGACGACGATCATGATGTCGGGCCTGCCCACCGCGGCCAGCGCGTCGCGCAGCGCCGGCACCAGAGTCAGGTGTCCGGCGGCCAGCGAGGACACCCCGACCACGTGCACGTCGTTGTCGGCCGCCTGCTGGGCGACCTCCTCCGGAGTGGAGAACAGCGACCCCACGTCGACGTCGAACCCGATGTCGGCGAAGGCGGTGGCGATGACCTTCTGGCCGCGGTCGTGGCCGTCCTGTCCCATCTTGGCGACCAGGATGCGCGGCCGGCGGCCGTCGGCCTCGGCGAACTCTTCCACCAAGCGGGTGGCCTCGCTCAGTCCGGTGATGGTTCCTCCCGCCCCCACTTCGTCGCGGTAGACCCCGGAGATGGTGCGAATCTCGGCCTGGTGCCGGCCGTAGACCTTCTCCAGGGCGTCGGAGATCTCACCGACCGTGGCCTTGGCCCGGGCGGCGTCGATCGCCAGGGCCAACAGGTTGTTGCCCAGACCATCGCCGCCATGCGCCGCGGCCGCCCTGGACAGCTCGGCCAGTGCGGCCTCGACGGCAGCCTGGTCGCGGCCGGCGCGCAGCTCCGCGAGCTTGGCGAGCTGCTCGGCGCGCACCCGGCTGTTCTCGACCTTGAGGACCTCGATGTCCTGGTCCTCGTCGACCCGGTACTTGTTGACCCCGATGACCGGCTGCTGGCCGGAGTCGATGCGGGCCTGGGTCCGCGCGGCGGCCTCCTCGATGCGCAGCTTCGGGATGCCGTCGTCGATCGCCTGGGCCATGCCGCCGTGCTCGGCGACCTCGGCGATGTGGGCACGGGCCCGCTGTGCCAGCTGGTGGGTCAGCCACTCCACGTAATACGAGCCGGCCCACGGGTCGATGGGCCGGGTGGTACCCGATTCCTGCTGCAGCAGCAGCTGGGTGTTGCGCGCGATCCGGGCCGAGAAGTCGGTGGGCAGCGCCAGCGCCTCGTCGAGGGCGTTGGTGTGCAGTGACTGGGTGTGGCCCTGGGTGGCGGCCATCGCCTCGATGCAGGTTCGCGCGACGTTGTTGAACGCGTCCTGGGCGGTCAGCGACCAGCCGGAGGTCTGCGAATGGGTGCGCAGCGACAGGGATTTCGCACTCTTGGCGCCGAATCCGGCGACCAACTCGCTCCACAGCAGCCGGCCTGCCCGCAGCTTGGCGACCTCCATGAAGAAGTTCATCCCGATCCCCCAGAAGAAGGACAGCCGGGGCGCGAACTTGTCGATGTCCAGGCCGGCATCGAGGCCCGCTTTGAGGTAGTCGACGCCGTCGGCCAGCGTGTACGCCAGCTCCAGATCGGCTGTCGCGCCGGCTTCCTGGATGTGGTAGCCCGAGATCGAGATGGAGTTGAACTTCGGCATCTTGGCGCTGGTGTAGGCGAAGATGTCGGAGATGATCCGCATCGAGGGCTTGGGCGGATAGATGTAGGTGTTGCGGACCATGAACTCTTTGAGGATGTCGTTCTGGATGGTCCCGGCCAGCTTCTCCGGTGGCACACCCTGCTCCTCGGCGGCCACCACGTACAGCGCCAGGATCGGCAGCACCGCGCCGTTCATGGTCATCGACACCGACACCGCCGACAGGTCGATGCCGTCGAACAGCTGCCGCATGTCGAGGATGGAGTCGATCGCGACACCGGCCATGCCGACGTCGCCTGCCACCCGCGGATGGTCGGAGTCGTAGCCGCGGTGGGTGGCCAGGTCGAAGGCCACCGATAGGCCCTTCTGGCCGGCGGCCAGGTTGCGGCGGTAGAAGGCGTTGGAGTCCGCGGCGGTGGAGAACCCGGCGTACTGCCGAATGGTCCACGGCTGGTTGACGTACATCGTCGGATAGGGCCCGCGGATGAACGGGGGCTCACCGGGAAAGCTGTCCAACGGGTAGCCCTCGGCCGCCACCGCGTCGCGGTCGGCGCCGATGTAAACCGGCTTGACGGCAATGCCCTCGGGGGTCTGCCACTCGAGCTGTTCGGCCGAATAACCATGGGCTGCAGCGGCTTCCGAGACATGGCGAGTGACGTCTGATTCGGTGGGGGCCGCCGCGGAGCGCTCGCCGTGCAACGGGACGTCGGCGAAGCTGGGTACCGTTCCGGCGGACACCGGAGCCGCTGCGGCGGCGACAGCGGACACCGGAGCCGCACCTGCGGCGACATCGGAGGAAGTCATGTCATGCCCCCAATCTGGTGAGCAGGGACGAAAGCGCTTCGACCGCATCAATTTTCGCGGTCAGATAGCCGTCGGGCCGGGACTCGGCAGGCACGTCGGCGACAGCCTTCTCCGAGCCGGCCAGCAGGACTTGCATCGACGCCCGCGGCGCGGGCGGCCGCGACGACTGCCGCGGCGTCGCTGCCGTAGCGGGCGTCGGTTCCGCAGATGAGCGCCACCGCGGCGCCGGCGGTGCGCACCGTGTCGGCCACCCCGGCGGCGTCGACGGTGCCGGGGTTGACGGCTTCGATTCCGCCGGAGGCCAGCAGGTTCGCGGCGAAGGTGGCTCTGACGTTGTGCTCGGACAGCGGGCCCAGCGGCAGCAGCAGCACCGCGGGCCGGGCACCGCTGCGTTCCAGGTAGGCGTCGGAACGGTCGCGCAGGGCCTCGAATCCGGCCGCGTAGCCGGCGACGGCGTCCGCCGACGACGGCGCCAGCGGTGGCTCGTCGAGGTTCGGGTACTCGTTGACACCGGTGATCGCGGTGCGGCGGTGGGCGACGTCGTCGGCACGGCGCGCACACACCTGCTCGATCTGCTCGGCGACGTGGTCGCGGGCCGCGACGAAGCCACCGAGTGACTCGATCTCCTGGAAGTTCGACCAGGCCTGGGCGGCGAGGTCTTCGGTGAGGTCCTCGACGTACCAGGAGCCGCCCGCCGGGTCGAGCACCCGGCCGATGTGCGACTCCTCCAGCAGGAGCAGCTGCGTGTTGCGCGCGATGCGACGGGCGAAATTGGCCCCGATACCCGGGTAACCGCCGGGGATCGCGACGTCGAAGGGCAGCACCCGGACGGTGTCGGCTCCCCCGACGCCGGCACCGAACGCCGCCAACGTGGTGCGCAGCATGTTCACCCAGGGGTCGCGCCGGGTCATCATCGGCGCCGAGGTGACCGCATGCAGCGGCACCGCACCGCTGTCGGGCTCGCCCAGCACATCGGCGATCCGCGCCCAGAGTTGGCGCGCCGCACGGAATTTCGCGATCGTCATGAACTGGTCGTCGTCGGCTACCAGCCGGAAGCTGATCTGGCGCAACGCCTCGCCGACCTCGACGCCGGCGTCGACCAGCAGACGCACATAGCTCACCGCCACGCCCATCGCCCCCGCCAGCTCCCATGCCGCGTTGGCGCCGCGATCGTGGAAGGCGGGGCCGTCGACGGTGATGGCCCGCACCCCGGGCCGGGGCGCCAGTCCGGCGGCGAGTGCCACCACGTCCTCGACCGCAGGCGCGTCGCGACCGCTCAGCGGTGCGGTCAGCGGGTCGGCGCCCAGGTCGATCGACATCGACGCCCGCGTGGCGTCATCGGCGCCGGCCACCAGCGCCAGGATCGCTTCGGCCGCGGCCGGAAGGTCCGCGCCGGCGTCGAGCAGGACCGGCGCCAACTCCAGGTAGACACCCTCGAGAAGGCGGTCCAGGTCGGCGGCCGCGACCCCGCTCGGGCCGACCCGCAGCACCAGGGCGCTCACCCCGTCGGCGAGCGCGTCCAGCACGGCCGCATTGCCGTCGGCGACGGTGCCGCTGTAGTCGGGGGCCGGGAAGGACTCGGCCACTTTCCAGCCCGCGATGACATCGCGATGGGCGTCGCCGCCGCGGACGAACGGCCAGGTGCCGGGCAACGGCGCTTCGGGCAGCGCGTCGAGCGCGGTGTAGAGCGCCCGGATCGGAAAACCTTCGTAGGTGGGCGAGTCCAGCAGGCGTTCCGGCTCGGGGCCGAGCTCGGCCGGTTCGCGGCGGCTGCTCTTGGCCAGCACACCGGCCACCGCGGTGCGCCAGCGGGCGCGCTGCTCCTCCACCTCTACTGACACCGGCAACTCCTGTTGTCGCAGCTTGCAGCCCGTGGCGGGATACGCCATCAGCTACTCAGGCTAAATGATGGCCCCCGGGGCGGTGTCGGCGAGTGCGGTCCCGCGCTGCGGAATTCGCTTTGCGTCCGCGGGCAGGTCATCAAGTGCCCGTAATCTTGATAAACGTGACGTCGAAGGCCATCAACGCGCTACGCAGTGTGCTGTCAGCGGTGGTGGCCACCGCGCGCCAGGTGTCCCGTACCCGCATCATCCTCACCGCGACGGTCACTGTGATCCTCATCGCACTCGCGCTTCTGGTGCCGCTGCCCACCGCGGTCCAGCTGCGTGACTGGGCATCGTCGGTGGGCCCCTGGTTCCCGCTTGCGTTCCTGGCCGCGCACGTCGTCGTCACGGTGTTCCCCTTCCCCCGCACCGCCTTCACCCTGGCCGCCGGGCTGCTGTTCGGCCCCGCCCTGGGCATAGCGATCGCGGTGGTGGCCTCCACCCTCAGCGCGGTCATCGCGTTACTGCTGGTGCGCGCCCTCGGCTGGCAGCTCAGCGGGCTGGTCAGCCACCCGGCCGTCGCGTCGGTGGATGCGCGGCTCCGGGCCCGCGGCTGGCCGGCGATCCTGTCGCTGCGGATGATCCCGGCGGTGCCGTTCTCCGTGCTGAACTACGCCGCCGGCGCCTCTGCGGTGCGGCTGACCCCGTACCTGCTGGCCACTCTCGTCGGTCTGCTGCCAGGCACCGCCGCGGTGGTGGTGCTCGGCGACGCGCTGACCGGCAACGTCAGCCCGCTGCTGGCGCTGGTCTCACTGTGCACCGCCGCCCTCGGAATCGGGGGGCTGGTCTACGAGGTCCATCAGCACCGGCGCCACCACGGCCCGGCGCACGGGACGCCGGACGTCGAACCCGACACCGAGCCGGCGACAACCGGCTAGGTGTCCGTGGATCCGTGCCTCGGTCCCGGCGACTCCGGCGGTGAGGACGGCGAGTACGACTGCTGCTGGGACAGCGGCGGATACTGCATCGCGGGCAGCGGGTCCGGCGTCGGCGCCGCGATCGCGCTGAGGTCACTGGACCGCGCGTCGGCGACCGCGGCGGCCACCGCCTGCGCGATCTCCGGATCGGTCTGGGTGTTGAACCAGTCCTTGACCTCGTCGCTGTCGTCCTCGGGCTTGGGCAGATCGGTGTCCGGCGGCGACGGCGTGTAGCGGAACACCCCGTCCTCGCCCGGGGCGCCCAGCAGCTTGGTGAACCCCTGCAGCGCCGAGCCGAAATCGCTGGGCACCACCCACACCTTGTTCGCCTCGCCCTTGGCCATCAGCGGCAGGGTCTGCAGGTACTGGTAGGCCAGCAGCTCGGGAGTCGGCCGGCCCGCCTTGATGGCGGCGAACGTCTTCTCGATGGCCTTGGCCTGGCCCTGCGCCTGCAGGTACTGCGCGGCGCGCTCGCCCTGGGCGCGCAGGATGCGGGACTGCCGGTCGGCCTCGGCGGCCAGGATCGCGGCCTGCTTGGCGCCCTCGGCGGACAGGATCTGCGCCTGCTTCTGGCCCTCGGCCTGCTTGATCGACGCCTCGCGGCTGCCCTCGGCGGTGAGGATCATCGCGCGCTTCTCCCGGTCGGCGCGCATCTGTTTCTCCATCGAGTCCTGGATCGACGGCGGCGGGTCGATGCTGCGCAGTTCGACGCGCGCCACCCGCAGACCCCAGCGGCCGGTGGCCTCGTCGAGCACGCCGCGCAGCTGCCCGTTGATCTGGTCACGTGAGGTCAGCGTCTGTTCCAGGGTCATACCGCCGACCACGTTGCGCAGCGTGGTGGTGGTCAGCTGCTCGACACCGACGATGTAGTTGCTGATCTGGTAGACCGCGGCCTGCGGGTTGGTCACCTGGAAGTAGACGACGGTGTCGATGTTGACCGTCAGGTTGTCCTCGGTGATCACCGGCTGGGGCGGGAACGACACCACCCGCTCGCGCAGGTCCACCCGGGCACGGATGCGGTCGATGAACGGGATCAGCAGGGTCAACTGCCCGGAGACCGTCTTGCTGTAGCGGCCGAGCCGCTCGATCACCGCGGCTTCGGCTTGCGGGATCAGGGCGACGGACTTGGCGACGACGATGATGGCGAAGATCACCAGCACCGCCAGTAACACCAGACCGGCTATGGCACCGTCCATGACGGGTTCTCCTTAGGGTTGAACCTCACTGCTCACACGTTCTTCCAGACCACGGCGGTGGCACCGTCGATGTGCATGACGGTGACCGAATCGCCCGGCTCGTAGACATCGTTGTCGTTGTAGGGGCGGGCCGTCCAGACCTCGCCGTCGAGCTTGACCTGGCCGTCATGCTGCGACACCCGGCCCAGCACCAGGGCGGGCTTGCCTTCCAGGGCCTTGACCGGCTCCGGCAGGCCCTTGCCCGCGGTGAGCTTGCGGCGCAGGGCGGGACGCACGACTACCACCAGCAGCAGCGAGACGACCAGGAACACCGCGCCGTCGGCCCACAACGGCAGGTCCAGCAGCCAGCTCGATCCGGCGGCCGCCAGCGCACCCCCGGACAGCATCAGCAGGAACATGTCTCCGGTCAGCGCCTCGGCACCGGCGAGGCCCAGGGCGAACACGAGCCAGATCAGCGCCGCGGGCATGAGGCCAGGATATCGCGGGAAACGACAATGCGGTGGCAGTCGGCTGGTTGGGGACCTAACTACTACACTGCGAGCATCATGTGGTGCCCGAGTGTGTCATTGTCGATGTGGGCCAACGCCTGGCTGGCGGGCCAGGCCGCGCCGGACGACGTCCTGGACGCGTTATCATCCTGGGCCCCAACACATTCCGTCCTCGCCTACGATGCGGTCGCGGCCGGCCGAACCGGGCTGCCGTGGCCCGATGTCGACGACGCGGGCGCGGTGTCGCTGCTGCAGACGGTCCGGACCGCCTCCGGGCGGCGTTCCGACATCGCCTGGCCCGCGCGCGCCGGCATCAGCCTCGTCCTACCGGTTCCCGGTGACGTCCGCGGTCTGGCACCGGGCAGCCAGTTCCAGCGTGACGCACTGACCTCCGGAGAGGCGATCATCATCACCGGTCCGGACGCCGAAGCCGTGGGCCTGGTCCCCGATTTCGAGTACGACGACACCGAGGACGAACTGCCCGACGGTGACCGGGTGCCCGAATTGTGCGCGCTGTCGTGGACGGTCTACTCGCTGCCCGCAACACCCCCGCTGGACCACCTTGACCTGGGCGAAGCCGAGTACGCCCTGCGCTCGGCGGTGCGCTCGGCCGCCGAGGCACTGGGCGCCCTGCAACTGGGCTCCAGCGGTGGCGTCGACGACCCGCGCGGACTCGTCGAGCAGGTACTCGAGGCCAACCGGCACCACCGCGCGCCCGACCACGCGCCGACACGGGCGCTTCGCGTGCTGGAGAACGCCTCACGTGTCGACGCGATCATCACGGTCAGTTCCGGACTGATGCCGATCGGCACGCAGAGTGCGTCGGAGGCTCAGATCGCCAACGAGGCGCTGCGGCCGCTTTCCGGTGTGGTGCGCTCGGCGCGGATCGCGGCGGTCAACGCGGTCCTGGAGTCGGCCTGGCACTAGCGGCGGCAGCCGCGGCACTGGCCACGCACTCGGCAGTGCAGAACTGACCGTTGAGGCTCGATCCGTAACCCGGGACCTGTTGTGCGGCAGTCACTCTGAGCGGTTTCCCGCCCTCGCGCAGTTCGTCGAGCAACCCCAGCACCAGCCGGGCGAATCGGCGCTGGGCATTCGGGGTGGACGCCCTGGCCATCGCTATCCCGAGCGCGTCGGCGTGCTCGCGCAACTCGTTGTCGAGATCCCAGACGACCTCGATGTGGTCGGCGACGAACCCGACCGGGCAGACGATGACCGCCTTGGTGCCGGCTTCGGCCAGCGCCGAAAGGTGTTCGGCCACATCAGGTTCCAACCAAGGCACCTGCGGCGGGCCAGACCGTGACTGCCACACCTGGTCGTAGTCGTCGTAACCGGCCGCCGCGGCGACCAACCCGGCCGTGTAGTCGACCTGGCGGGAGTACAGGTCGGGTCCGCACCGGTTGGCCGCGCGCACCGGGATGGAATGCGCGGTGAACACCAGTCTCGCGTTGTCGCGCAACGACTCCGGAAGCGTGGCGGCAGCGGCGGTGACCGCCTCGGCGAACATCTCCACCAGAAGCGGGTGGTCGAAGAACTGCCGCAGCTTGACCAGCTCCGGCGCCTGCTCGCCGACGGCGGCGCGGGCGCGGGTGATGTCTTCCTGGTACTGGGCGCAGCCGGAGTAGCCACCCCAGGCCGAGGTGGTGAACACCGCGGCACGCCGGACCCCGTCGGACGCCATGGCGGCCACGGTGTCCTCGACGAACGGATGCCAGTTGCGGTTGCCGAAGTACACCGGCAGTTGTTCGCCGCGGTCGGCGAGTTCGGCCCCGATCTCGTCGATCAGCGCGCGGTTGATCCCGTTGATCGGCGAGACACCGCCGAAATGCAGGTAATGCTCGGCGACGCCGGCCAGCCGCTCCGGCGGTATCCCCCGTCCGCGGGTGACGTTCTCCAGGAAAGGCATCACCTGCTCGGGACCCTCTGGTCCGCCGAACGACAGGACCAGCAGCGCGTCGATCGGGCCGGAGGAGACCATGCTCAGACCGTTCGGTTCTTCGCGCAAGCGCTCGTCTAGCAGTCGGTTCTTCGCGCAAGCGCTCATCACAGCAGTCGGTTCTTCGCGCAAGCGCTCATCACAGCAGCTGGGTGCTGGCGCCACCGTCGGCGAAGATGATCGTCCCGGTGGTGGCCGGCAACCAGTCCGACATCAGCGCACACACCGTCTTGGCCACCGGCGTCGGGTCTTTCATGTTCCAACCCAGCGGCGCGCGCTGATCCCAGCCCTCTTCGAGCAGCTGCATCTGGGCGCCGGCCTCCTCACCGAGCGCGCCCCCGACGATGGCACTCATGGCGAGCGTCCGGATCGGGCCTGCGGCAACCAGATTGGAGCGCACGCCGTACTTGCCTGCCTCCCGGGCGACGAACCGGTTGACCGATTCCAGTGCGCTCTTGGCCACCGTCATCCAGTTGTAGGCCGGCATCGCGCGGGTCGGGTCGAAGTCCATGCCGACGATCCCGCCACCGGGATTCATGATCGGCAGCACCGCCTTGGCCAGCGAGGCGTAGGAGTACGCCGAGATGTGGATGCCCTTGGCGACGTCGTCGTAGGGCGCGTCGAAGAACGGATTGATGCCCATACCGGTCTGCGGCATGAAGCCGATCGAGTGCACCACGCCGTCGAGCTTGTTGCCGTCGCCGATCACCGCGGTGACGCGGTCGGCCAGCGAGTCGAGGTGCTCGGTGTTCTGCACGTCGAGTTCCAGCAGCGGAGCCGGACTCGGCAGCCGGTCGGCGATGCGCTGGATCAGCTTCATCCGGTCGAACCCGGTTAGCACCAGCTCGGCGCCGGCCTCCTGCGCGACCTTGGCGATGTGAAACGCGATCGACGAGTCGGTGATGATCCCCGTGACGAGGATGCGCTTGCCTTCGAGAAGCCCTGTCATATCAGTCCTTATCTCCTAGTGGCCCATGCCCATGCCGCCGTCGACCGGGATCACCGCGCCCGCGATGTAGCTCGCGTCCTCAGACGCCAGGAAGCTGACCGCGCCGGCGACCTCCTCGGCGGTGCCGACCCGCTTGGCGGGGATGAAGTCCAGGGCGCCCGCCTGGATCCGCTCGTCGAGCGCACGGGTCATCTCGGTGTCGATGTAACCGGGAGCGACGACGTTCGCGGTCACGCCGGCCTTGGACAGCTCCCGGGAGATCGAGCGGGCCATGCCGATCAGGCCGGCCTTGGCTGCCGCGTAGTTGGCCTGGTTGCCGATGCCCCACATACCGGACACCGAGCCGATGAAAATGATCCGGCCGAACCGCTTGCGCTGCATGCTGCGGCAGGCGCGCTGGGCGACCCGGAACGCTCCGGTGAGGTTGGTGTCGATGACCTTCTCGAAGCGGTCCTCGGTCATCCGCATGAGGAACGCGTCCGCGGAGATGCCGGCGTTGGAGACCAGCACCTCGACCGGGCCCTGGTGCTCCTCGACCTCTTTGAAGGCCCGATCGACGGCGTCGTTGTCGGTGACGTCGCACTCGACCCCGAACAGCCCCTCGGGCGCCCCGGAGCCGCGGTGGGTGACGGCCACTTTGTGTCCGTCGGCGGCCAGCCGCTGCGCGATGGCCAATCCGATCCCCCGGTTACCGCCGGTGACCAGCACCGAACGGGAGACGAACGGCGGCTTGCCTGCCGCGGCGCAGGGGGCCGTCTCGGTGGCGGAGGTGTCGGTCATGCCCGTCAACCTAATGCCTGCCGAGCGGCACGCCGAAATCGACACCACGGCTGTGCTCGCAGGCCGATGGCCGACCCCGTCGTCGATCTCGGCGTATCGCGGCCGGACATCAGCCGGGCAGGCGGCGGTTGATCAGCACAGCCGCCAGTGCGGCCAGCGCCAGTACCAGCGAGCCCAGCCGCAGCCAGCCGGTGCTCGCGTCGCCCTTGACGGTCTCGTAGCCGATCTGGTCCTGCAGCGAGGTGAAGACCTCCTTCAGCTGCTGCAGGCTGGAGGCGTTGAAAGAGTTGCCGCCCGAGAGCTCGGCCATCTTCTTCAGCGTCTCGTCGTCGACCGGTACCGGCTGGCGCTGGTCGTTGATCTCCACATAGCCGTACGGGGTGCCGAACGACACCGTGGAGATCGGCACGCCCTGGTCCTTGGCGGTCCGTGCCGCAGTGAAGGCGCCCTTGGGGTTGTCCGGGCTGGACGGCACGGTCTCCTTGCCGTCCGACATCAGCACGATGCGCGCCGGGGGCGGGGTGTCGCCGCCGCCGATGACGGCGCCGACGGTCGCGATGGCCTGCAGCGCGGTGAAGATCGCCTCGCCGGTGGCGGTGCGATCCTCCAGCTGCAGCTTGTCGATCGCGGCCTTGGTGGCGTCCCGGTTCGTGGTGGGCGAGACCAGCACGGTGGCGGTGCCCCCGAAGGCGATCAACCCCAGGTTGATGCCGGGCGTGAGCTGGTCGGCGAACTGCTTGGCGGCCTCCTGGGCAGCGGCCAGCCGGCTCGGCTCGACGTCGGTAGCACGCATGGACTGCGAGACGTCAATGGTGAGCATCACCACCGCACGGTTACGCGGGATGCGCACGTCGTGGGTGGGCCCGGCCATCGCGACGGTCAGCAGCAACAGGGACGCGACGAGCAGGATGGCAGGCAGGTGACGCCAGCGGTTGGGATGGGCGGGCGCAACGCTTTCCAGCAGCTCCATGTTCGCGAACCGAAGTATTCGCTTCTGGCGGGCCAGCTGGGCGATGACGTAGAGCGCCGCCACTGCAGCGACGAGAAGCAGGAACAGGAAGAACCACGGGTGCGCGAAGCCGGTCAGCGTCATGGGCCCAAGCAACGGCAACGTCATAACAGACCTGTCATTGGGTTGGTTATTGGCTGCCCGCCAGTGCGCCACGGCGACGCGACGCGACGAACCGCACGATGTCGGCGATCCAGTCGCGGTCGGTCCGCAAAGTCATGATGGGCGCCCCGCACCGGCGCAACGTCCGCGCCACCTCCTCGCGGTGGGCCGTCGCGGCCCGGGCGAAGTCGTCGCGCAGCTGGGCGTCGATGGTGAACTCGCGGGTGACGCCCGACTCGGTGTCCTGCAGGATCACGTCGCCGACGTCGGGCAGCTCGACGTCGCGAGGGTCGAGGACCTCGACGCCCAGCACCTCGTGGCGGGCGGCGATCGCGCGCAGCGGACGCATCCAGTTGATCGGGCCGAGGAAGTCGCTGATCACCACCGCCATCCCGCGCCGGCGCTCGGGCCTGCGCAGCGCGTCGATGGCGGCGGCCAGGTCGCCGCGCACTCCCAGCGGCGCCCGCGGCGAGGTGGCGATGGCCCGCAGCAGCGTCTGCTCGTGCTGACGGCCGGACTTTGCCGGCACCCGCACCACCTGATCGCCGTTCGCGATGATGGCGCCGATGCGGTTGCCGCCCCCGCTGTTGAGGTAGGTGATGGCCGCGGCCGCGGCCACCGCGAGGTCACGCTTCTCGCAGCCGGTGGTACCGAAGTCGAGGCTGGCCGACATGTCGACCACCAACCAGGTCTCCAGTTCGCGGTCGGCGATCATCTGCCGGACGTGCGGATGGGTGGTGCGGGCGGTCACCGACCAGTCCATCCGACGGACGTCGTCGCCCGGCTGGTACATCCGGGACTCCCCCGGCTCCGAACCGGGGCCGGGAATCAAGCCGAGGTGATTGCCCTGCAGGACACCGTCGAGCTTGCGCTTGACGGTGAGCTCGAGGGTCCGCAGCGCGGCCGACAGCTTGGCGTCACCGATCTCACCGCGCTGGAAGGAGGGCGGGTGGACGGTTTCGGACTCGCTCACCGACCGTTGTTACCTGCCGCGGCGGGAACCACCGGCGGCACCGAATGTCCTTGCTGCGGAACGGCATTGATCTGCGGCAGCGCGACGGTCTGCATGATCCGGTTGATCACCGTCTCGGCCTTGACGTCGTCGGCCAGCGCGTCGTAGGTCAGCACAAGCCGGTGGCGCAGCACGTCCGGGATGACGTCGATGATGTCCTGCGGGATGACGTAGTCACGACCGCGCACCAGTGCCAGGGCGCGGGCAGCGGCGATGATGCCCAGCGAGGCGCGCGGCGAGGCGCCGAACGCGATCCAGGACTTGACGTCGCTCATCCCGAACTGCTCGGGACGGCGGGTGGCCGTCACGACGCGAACGACATAGTCGACCAATGCGTGGTGCACGAAGTTGTTGGCGGCCACGTCCTGCAGGCGCAGCAGGTCGCCTGTTTCGAGAATCTGCTTGGGCTCCGGCGGGGTGACACCCATCCGGTAGATGATCTCGCGCTCTTCCTCGGGCGTCGGGTAGTCGACGTTGATCTTGAACAGGAAGCGGTCGCGCTGTGCCTCGGGCAGCGGGTAGACACCCTCGTTCTCGATCGGGTTCTGCGTGGCCATCACCAGGAACGGCTTCGGCAGCGGGTAGGTCTTGCCACCGATGGAGATCTTGCGCTCGGCCATGACTTCGAGCAGCGCGGACTGAACCTTTGCCGGCGCGCGGTTGATCTCGTCGGCCAGCAGGAAGTTGACCACCACGGGGCCGAGCTCGATGTCGAACTCCTCGCGGCCCTGCCGGTAGATGCGCGTACCGACGATGTCGGTGGGCACCAGGTCGGGCGTGAACTGGATGCGGGCGAAGGTGCCGCCGACGACCTTGGCGAAGGTTTCCACGGCCAGCGTCTTGGCCACACCGGGCACACCCTCGAGCAGCACATGGCCCTTGGCGAGCAGGCCGACGAGGATGCGTTCGACGAGCAGATCCTGGCCGACGATGATGCGTTTGACCTCGAAGATCGCCCGTTCCAGGGTGTGCACCTCACCGGCCAGCCCGTTACCGCCGGACGGCGCAGGGACCGGGCCTCCGCTCGGGCCGGCAAAACCCCCGGGGCCCGCGGGCGACCCACCTGGTGACGTCATCGACTTCCTCCACAGCTGTTGGATTACTCGGGCTCCGCCACTACGCAGGGCGCGCCCTGACACAACTATTCCAGGCGTTCTGGAATCCGTCGACGTGCCCCGTTCGCTGGCGCGTCGGAAGACGAGTCCGGCGCCGACCCGTCTAGGTCTCGATGATGCGGGTCAGGTACGGCGTCATGCCCGCCGTGCGCACCGGGCTGACGGTGACCTGGCCGGCCGCCGACGAGGCTTCCAGCATCTGGCCGTTGCCCAGATAGATGGTCACGTGCTGGGTGCCGTCGGGTCCGTAGAAGATCAGGTCGCCGCGCTTTGCCTGCGAGGGGGCGATATGCCGGCCCGCGTTGTACTGGTCCCCGGAGTACTTGGGCAGCAGCACGCCGACCCCGGCGTAGGCGTAGCGAACCAGCCCCGAGCAGTCGTAGCCGATCTTGCCGGCGTCCTCGTCCACACCGGCGCTCGGTCCGTTCACCGCACCGCCGCCCCACGAGTAGGGCACGCCACGCTGCGAGCCGGCGCGGGCGATCACGTACTCGATGGCCTGCGGTCCGCTGACGCGGCCGCCGGGCACCGCCATCGCCGAACTCCCGCCACCGCCGATGCCGAGGCCGGCCAGGAACTGGCGCCCAAGGTTCATGGTGGCCTCGGTGGCCTGCGCGGTCGCCTGCAGCGAGGCGTTGGCGATGGCCACCGGGTCACCGGGCGCGCCGGCGCTGAGGACCTTGGGCAGCGTCGGATCCCATTCGCCGGGATCGGCGTTCGCCGGGCTGGCGAAGCCGAACGCCAGCGCCAGTGCGGTCAGGACCGTCCCGACGAAGAGCCGTCGAGAAGCGTTGCGAGACATGGGAAACAACTCCGTCACTAGTTGATGTAGCGAACGACGAACGGTGTCATGCCGCTGGTGCGCACCGGGGAGACCTTCACGTCCGAGCCGGTGTAGGGGGCTTCGAGCATCTGGCCGTTGCCCAGGTAGAGCGTGACGTGCTGGCTGCCGCCGGGGCCGTAGAAGATCACGTCACCGCGACGCATCTGCGCCGTCGGGATCTTGGTACCCAGGTTGTACTGCGACCCCGAGTAGTGCGGAAGCTTGATACCGACCCCGGCGAACGCGTACATGATCAGCCCGGAGCAGTCGAACCCGACCGTGCCCGCACCGTCGTCGATGCCGTTGCTGGGACCGGACGCGGTGCCGCCGCCCCAGGAGTACGGCACGCCGATCTGCGACTCGCCGCGCTTGATGACGTACTCGATCGCCTGCGAGCCGTAGACGTAAGGGATCTGGCCGTTGGTGATCCCGGTGTCGTCCGGCTTCAGGATGCCGAGCTTCTGCAGGAAGCTCTTGCCTAGCTGCTGGGTGGTCTGCAGCGAGGTCGACCCAATCTGCAGCACCGCGTTGATGATCTGGATCGGGTCGCCGGAGACGAAGGCGCTCGGCACCGCGGGCAGGGTCAGGTCCCACTCCGAGGGCTTGCCGTAGGGCACCTTGACGTCCGCCGGTGCGGCGCTCGAGCCCGGCGCGGCCGGATCCCAGCGGTCCCCCGACGTGCTGGCGCCCGGCGCAGCCGACTGCGGCACGGCCGCGGATGCGGCTGCGGGGGCGGGCACGGCTGCGGGAGCGGCCGCGGGCGCGGCGGCCGGAGCCGACCACTGACGCGCCGCGTCGAGCTTCTCCTGCGCAGTCTTGCGCTCGGCGGCGAGCCGGTCGATCTCGGCCTGCTGATCGCGGAAGCTCTGCTGCGCCTCGGTCAGTGCCGACACCGCCGCATTCTGGCTGGTCTGGGCGTCGAGGACAGCCTGGTCGGCCTTCTGTTTGGCCAGCCGCGCTGCCGACTCCTTGTTCACCTGCTCGGTGCGCGCCTGCTGCAGATCGGTCATCACCTGCTCGGCACTGACCGCGAGGGTCTGCCCGGCCGATTCGGTGGAGATGATCTCATCGGGATTGGTGGCCATCACCAGTGCGCCCGACGGACCGTTGACGTAGGTGGCCGCGGCGAAGGTGTCGAACCTCTTCTGCGCCGCGGCGATGGCCGCGTCCGCGTCTTTGACGGCCTGCCCGCTCGCGTCGACCTGCTGTTGCGCGGCGGCAGCGGCATCCCGCGCGTCCTGCACATCGACCAGGGCCTTGTTGACGGCCTCCTGCTCGGACTGAACCTGGGCGCCGACGTCCTGCAGGCGCTGGTTGGCATCGGCGACGTCAGCGACGAGCGCGGCGAGATTACTAGGTGCCGGCGCGGGTTCGGCCAGCGCCAGTCCCGGAGTGCTCAGGGTCAGGACGACGCTGAGCATCAGCGGGCATACCGGCTTGGCGATTCGGTAGGCCGGCTGGAAAAGAGAGCCGCGATCGGAACTTCTCATTCGACTCTGGTCCCCTTTGCTCACACACAGTCACGCGAGTCACAGATGTCACATCAGTCACACCAATAACAATGGCGCCAGTTGCACCGTACGTCACATTTGTCGCAGAGGAAACTTCAGGCAAGAATTACATCTTTGTCATTTACGGGATGTTGCCGAATAGTAATCTTATTGATTTGCCAAAATCAACTATTTACCCAGCTCAGCAGCAGTTTCGGTATTTTGCGATCGCCTGGCTCTCAGCTGGAGAACTCGGGTCAAAACTGCCGCGGTAGCGACCCCGAGCACGAGTGCAATCGTTAATCCGATCCAGGGAAAGTCGGGCGTTTGTAACTGGTCGACGAATGCCTGCGCGCCGACCACCGGTGTGGGGGCGGTCTTGGCCACGTCCTGCCCCGCTTCCAGCAGCACCCGGTCGTAGGTGGTGCTGTACGTGCCGGCCCAGCCCGGACTGAGCACCAGCACCGTCGAGCCGGGGTTGGCGTGGCCGATCTCGGTGGC
The DNA here is from genome assembly GCA_963716465.1 of uncultured Actinomycetota bacterium. Lineage (GTDB taxonomy): Bacteria > Actinomycetota > Actinomycetes > Mycobacteriales > Mycobacteriaceae > Mycobacterium. The sequence goes on along the minus strand of CAVQTS010000013.1, from coordinate 216,948 downwards.
GATGTCACGCAGCGGGGTGTCGATGGGCGGGCTCTTCTCCATCACGACCACCTTGAGGTCGATGCCGTGCGCCTTGGCGCCCTCGACCACCTTCAGCAGTCCCGCGGTGTCGGCAGCCGGCGCGGCGACGCCGTCCTTGGCCACATCGGCCTTGACGGTGCTCATGCATTGGTCGAGCGGCGTGGCCGGATCGAGGCCCACGCTGCTGCACACTTCCACCGGTATGAAGGTCGGCGCGTGCGGAGTCGTCACGATCCCAGACGGTACCGCGAGGCGCCAACCGGGGGTGGCACCACGCGCCGAGTAAGACAAGACTGGACAGCCGAGGACTGCCGTCGCATTCCGACGCGGACCGCCCGCTTAGCAGGACAACCGTACTGTTAGTATCGAGGCGGATGTCGGCACAGCCCGTCGACATCGCCACCAACGCCGGGAGTTGATGTGAGCAGCAAAGATTCACTGAATTCATTCGGAGCGCGCGACACCCTGAAGGTCGGCGGCGACAGCTACGAGATCTACCGCCTCGACGCGGTCGCCGGCACGGAGAAGCTCCCCTACAGCCTCAAGGTGCTGGCCGAGAACCTGCTGCGCACCGAAGACGGCGCGAACATCACCAAAGACCACATCCAGGCCATCGCCAACTGGGATCCCTCGGCCGAGCCGAGCATCGAGATCCAGTTCACCCCGGCCCGGGTGATCATGCAGGACTTCACCGGCGTGCCGTGCATCGTCGACCTGGCCACCATGCGCGAGGCGGTCGGTGACCTCGGCGGCGACCCACAGAAGGTCAATCCGCTGGCGCCGGCCGACCTGGTCATCGACCACTCCGTCATCGCCGACCTGTTCGGCACCGCCGACGCCTTCGAACGCAATGTCGAGATCGAGTACGAGCGCAACGGCGAGCGCTATCAGTTCCTGCGCTGGGGCCAGGGCGCCTTCGACGACTTCAAGGTGGTGCCGCCCGGCACCGGCATCGTCCATCAGGTCAACATCGAGTACCTGGCCTCGGTCGTCATGAACCGCGACGGTGTGGCCTATCCCGATACCTGCGTGGGCACCGACAGCCACACCACGATGGAGAACGGCCTGGGTGTGCTGGGCTGGGGCGTCGGCGGCATCGAGGCCGAGGCCGCCATGCTCGGCCAGCCGGTGTCGATGCTGATCCCCCGCGTCGTCGGCTTCAAGCTCTCCGGCGAGCGCCGGCCCGGCGTGACCGCCACCGACGTGGTCCTCACGGTCACCGAGATGCTGCGCAAGCACGGCGTGGTCGGCAAGTTCGTCGAGTTCTACGGCGCGGGCGTCTCCGAGGTCCCGCTGGCCAACCGGGCCACGCTGGGCAACATGAGCCCCGAATTCGGTTCCACCGCGGCCATCTTCCCCATCGACGAGGTGACGATCGACTACCTGCGGATGACCGGCCGCGAGGACAAGCAACTGGCGCTGGTCGAGGCGTACGCCAAGGCGCAGGGCATGTGGCACGACCCGAGCCGCGAGCCGAAGTTCTCCGAGTACCTGGAACTCGACCTGTCCGACGTGGTGCCCTCGATCGCCGGGCCCAAGCGTCCGCAGGACCGCATCGCACTCGACGACGCGAAGTCGGCCTTCCGCAAGGACATCCACAACTACGTCGAAGAGAACCACCCGGCGCCGGAAACCAAGCTCGACGAGGCCATCGAGGAATCCTTCCCGGCCAGCGACTCGGCGGTGTTGACCTTCGCCGACAACGGTTCCGCGCCGCTGCACTCGGCGGCTGTCGGGGCCGAGGGCCGGCCCACCAAGCCGGTGAGGGTGCGCTCGGATGACCGCGGTGAGTTCGTGCTGGACCACGGCGCCGTGGCGATCGCCGCCATCACCTCATGCACCAACACCTCCAACCCCGAGGTGATGCTCGGCGCCGCCCTGCTGGCCCGCAACGCCGTCGAGAAGGGCCTGGCCTCCAAGCCGTGGGTCAAGACCACCATGGCGCCGGGCTCGCAGGTGGTCACCGACTACTACGAGAAGGCCGGGCTGTGGCCGTACCTGGAGAAGCTGGGCTTCTACCTCGTGGGCTACGGCTGCACCACCTGTATCGGCAACAGCGGTCCGCTGTCCGACGAGATTTCGGCCGCCATCAACGAGAACGATCTGTCGGTGACGGCGGTGCTGTCGGGCAACCGAAATTTCGAGGGCCGCATCAACCCAGACGTGAAGATGAACTACCTGGCTTCCCCACCCCTGGTGATCGCCTATGCGTTGGCGGGCACCATGGACTTCGACTTCCAGTCCGACCCCCTCGGTACGGACTCCGACGGCAACCCGGTGTTCCTCAAGGACATCTGGCCGACGCAGAAGGACATCTCCGACACCATCGCCTCGGCGATCAACCAGGAGATGTTCCGGAAGAACTACGCCGACGTCTTCAAGGGCGACGAGCGCTGGCGGAACCTGCCCACCCCGTCGGGTGACACCTTCGAGTGGGACGCGAAGTCGACCTACGTGCGCAAGCCCCCGTATTTCGACGGCATGCCCGCCGAGCCCGTTCCGGTCACTGACATCACCGGGGCGAGAGTGCTTGCCCTGCTGGGTGATTCAGTGACCACCGACCACATCTCGCCCGCCGGCAACATCAAGGCGGGCACGCCCGCCGCGCAGTACCTCGACCAGCACGGCGTGGACAAGAAGGACTACAACTCCTACGGCTCGCGGCGCGGCAACCACGAGGTGATGATCCGCGGCACCTTCGCGAACATCCGGTTGCGCAACCAGTTGCTCGACGACGTCTCCGGTGGCTACACCCGTGACTTCACCCAGTCGGACGCCCCCCAGGCGTTCATCTACGACGCGGCGCAAAACTATGCGGCACAGAACATTCCGCTGGTCGTGCTCGGCGGCAAGGAGTACGGCTCGGGCTCTTCGCGGGACTGGGCGGCCAAGGGCACCAGCCTGCTGGGCGTGCGGGCGGTGATCACCGAGTCCTTCGAGCGCATCCACCGGTCCAACCTGATCGGCATGGGTGTGATCCCGCTGCAGTTCCCCGCAGGGGAATCCTCGGCGTCGCTCAAGCTCGACGGCACCGAGGTCTATGACATCACCGGAATCGAGGAGCTCAACACGGGGAAGACCCCGAAGACGGTGCACGTCAAGGCAACCAAGGCCGACGGTAGCGCGGTGGAGTTCGACGCGGTGGTTCGGATCGACACCCCCGGCGAGGCTGACTACTACCGCAACGGCGGCATCCTTCAGTACGTGCTGCGCAACATGCTGCGTGCCGGCTAGCCGGACGCGGTCGAAAGGACATGCCACGGGTCAGCGAGGATCATCTGGCGGCCCGCCGACGCCAGATCCTCGATGGCGCGCGACGCTGCTTCGCCCAGTACGGGTATGAAGGGGCGACCGTGCGACGTCTGGAACAGACGATCGGGCTGTCGCGCGGTGCGATCTTCCACCACTTCCGCGACAAGGACACCCTGTTCTTCGAGCTGGCCCGTGAAGACGCCGAGCGGATGGCCGAGGTGGCATCCCGCGAGGGCCTGATCCAGGTGATGCGCGACATGCTCGCCGCGCCCGACCAATTCGACTGGCTGGCAACGCGATTGGAGATCGCGCGCAAGCTGCGCAACGACCCTGCGTTCAACCGGGGCTGGGCGGAGCGTTCGGCGGAGCTCTCGGCCGCGACGTCCGACCGGCTGCTGCGACAGAAGCAGGCAGGCCGACTACGCGACGATGTTCCCAGCGACGTGTTGCAGTGCTATCTGGACCTGGTGCTCGACGGACTGGTGGCCCGGCTGGCCGCGGGAGAGGATCCGAGGCGGCTTTCGGCGGTGCTCGATGTCGTCGAGGACTCGGTGCGCGCCGACGATGCGGGCCGGACGGCCCGAGGAGAAGGCGCGCCATAGGCAGTGGCGCCGACGATGCGGGCCGGACGGCCCGAGGAGGCGTCGACTAGCGCACGCGGGTGCGGTGGTTGGGCCCACCGCGGCTGCGCATCGTGGTCCCCGATTCGCGCAGCATCGAGTGGATCGAGCCGTACGACCGGCCCGTGGTCGCGACCAGGGTGCGGATGCTGGCGCCCCCCTCGTAGGCATTGCGCAGCTCGTGCAGCAGTTGGTCACGGCCCTGGCTGACTTTCCTCATCGACACCCTCCCCGGTTGAGCGGCCCCCCTGTTGCTCCACAGAGTAAGAGCGCTCGACGGCGGTGTGGCGGGAATGACCGAAATGGTTTGTGCCAGTTGTCAGGCGAGTTCGATCAGGTCCCGATAGTCGTCCGACCAGTAGTCCTCGGTGCCGTCCGGAAGCAGTACGACGCGCTGCGGTTCCAGAGCCTCGGCGGCACCCGGATCGTGGGTGACCAGCACCACCGCGCCGAGATAGCTGCGCAGCGCGTCGAGCACCTGTTCGCGGGAGGCGGGGTCGAGGTTGTTTGTCGGCTCATCTAGCAGCAGCACATTGGCCGTCGAGGCCACCAGACCGGCCAGCGCCAGTCGGGTCTTCTCGCCGCCGGACAGCGTGCCCGCCGGCTGGTCGAGCTGAGGGCCGCTGAACATGAAAGCGCCGAGCAGGCTGCGCAACTCCTGCTCGCCGGTGTCCGGGGCGGCGTGGCGGATGTTCTCCCACACCGTCGCGACGTTGTCGAGGGTGTCGTGTTCCTGTGCGAAATAACCGATCTTGAGGCCGTGGCCGGGCTCGAGGCCGCCGCCGTCCGGGATCTCCGTGCCCGCCAGCAGTCGCAGCAGGGTGGTCTTGCCCGCGCCGTTGAGTCCGAGCACCACCACCCGCGATCCACGGTCGATCGCCAGGTCCACCCCGGTGAAGACCTCCAGCGAGCCGTAGTTCTTGGTGAGCCCCTTGGCCACCAGCGGGGTGCGCCCGCACGGCGCCGGCGTCGGGAACCGGATCTTGGCGACCTTGTCGGCCACCCGCTCGTCGTCGAGGGCCGAAATCATGCGCTCGGCGCGGCGCAACATGTTTTGTGCCGCAACGGCTTTGGTCGCCTTGGCCCCCATCTTGGCGGCTTGGGTGCGCAATGCCGACGCCTTCTTCTCGGCGTTGGCCCGCTCGCGGCGACGGCGCTGCTCGTCGGTGGCACGCGCGTCGAGGTACTTCTGCCAGCCCATGTTGTAGACGTCGACCTCGCCCCGCACGGCGTCGAGGAACCACACCCGGTTGACCACCTCGGCGAGCAGCTCGACGTTGTGGCTGATGATCACCAGTCCGCCATTGTGCGCTTTGAGGAAGTCGCGAAGCCAGCCGATCGAGTCGGCATCCAGGTGGTTGGTCGGCTCGTCGAGCAGTAGCGTCGTGGCCGAGCCGGAGCCGGTGTCGCTGGCGGCGAACAGGATCCGAGCCAGCTCGACCCGCCTGCGCTGGCCGCCGGAGAGGGTGCGCAGCGGCTGGGTCAGCACCCGGTCGGGCAGCCCGAGGCTCGCGCAGATGCGGCCGGCCTCGCTCTCGGCGGCGTAGCCGCCCAGTGCGGCGAAGCGTTCCTCCAGCTGGCCATAGCGGCGCACCGCCTTGTCCCGCGCGGTCTCGTCGACCACTTCGGCCATCAGCACCTGTTGCTTCTCCAGGTCGGCCAGCAGGCTGTCGAGACCACGGGCGGACAGCACCCGGTCGCGGGCCAGCACGTCGAGGTCGCCCTCGCGCGGATCCTGCGGCAGGTAGCCGACGTCGCCGGTGCGAATCACCGTTCCGGCGTAGGGCTCACCTTCACCTGCCAGGATCCGCATGGTCGTGGTCTTGCCCGCGCCGTTGCGGCCGACCAGACCGATGCGGTCGCCCGGCTGGATGCGCAGCGCGGGACCTTCGGCGAGCAGCAGTGTGCGCGCGCCGGCGCGGACCTCGAGGTCCGTTGCGGTAATCACGGCCGCTGCTCCTCCTCCTCGCTTCGCTCGGCATCGTCGGCAGCGCGCGCTGCTCTCCTGTGCTATTTCTCGTCGGTGAAGACCGGGGCGCGCTTCTCGGCACGCGCGGCGACCGCCTCTTCGAAGTTGGCGGTAAGCAGGCGCACGTAGAGCTGCCCGAGGCCCTCGGCCTGCATATGCCCCTCCAGGGTACTGGCGTCGAGCCCGGTCCACAGCGTCCGCTTGGTCAATTCGGTCCCGGGACGGGAGAACGCCGCGATCCGTGCGGCGATCTCGTAGCAGGCCGGCAGCAGATCCTCGGCAGGCACCTGCCGGGACACCAGCCCGATCCGCTCGGCTTCCGGGGCGTCGACGTCGCGTCCGGTGAGCATGATCTCGAAGGCGCGAGAGGACCCGATCGCCCGCGGCAGCAGGTAACTCAGTCCCAGCTCGCTGGCGGTCAGGCCGTTGTTAATGCCGGCCGCACGGAAGTAGGCGTCGGCGGCGGCGACCCGGATATCGGCGGCCAGCGCCAGGCACAGGCCGCCCCCGATCGCCGCACCGTTGACCGCGGCGATGATCGGCTGGTGCAGCCGGCGCATGGCGAGGATCACATCGTCGAGGAGTTCCATCGACCGCAGGCCGTAGCTGGGCCGGGTCAAACCCGCGACGTGCGGAACCGAGCCGGCGGACTTGTGGTCGGCCCCCGAGGAGAAGCCGCGCCCGGCGCCGGTGAGGACCACAACCCGCACGGAGTTGTCGTGGCTCAGCTCGGTCAGGACCTCCTTGAGCGGGATCATGACGTCGAACGCCATTGAGTTCATCCGCTCCGGGCGGTTCAGGGTGACCAGGGCGACATGCGGTTGCGGATTGTCGACGAGGACGAAGCCAGAGTCACGATTCACCGTTGCACGCTATCGCGTGCGGGCCGGTCGGCTGGAGCGAAAGCGACTCGGGGATGGCCGAAGCTAGACGTCCTCGGCTTGACCTTGCGACGCGACAGCGGCGTCGACGTCGAACTCCTTGACCTGACGGATCAGGTCCTCCAGCGCGGCGGGCGGCAGTGCGCCGGCCTGGTTGAAGATCAGCTTGCCCTTCTTGAACGCCATCAGCGTCGGGATGGAGCGGATCTCCGCGGCGGCGGCGAGCTGCTGCTCTGCCTCGGTGTCGACCTTGCCGAAGACGACGTCGGGGTGCTTCTCCGACGAGGCGGTGAAGGTCGGGGCGAAGGCGCGACAGGGACCGCACCACGACGCCCAGAAGTCGACCAGCACGATGTCGTTGCCGGCGAGAGTGTCGTTGAAGTCCTGTGCGGTGAGGTCTCGAGTAGCCACGAAAGTCCTAACGTCGGGGTTATCCGGTGTGTTCCCTGTCGGTATCAGTACAAACGGGACAGGGCGGTGGCCGCATCGAAACCACCGAACTCGTCGAGCTGGCCGTCGCGCAGGTGGTTGACCCAATTCGGGTCGGCGAGAAGGGCGCGCCCAACGGCGATGATGTCGAACTCCCCGGCGTCGAACTGGTCGAGCAGCCGGTCGACGGGTGCGGCCGGGATGGGGCCGCCGGGCTCGCCCGGTTTGAACTCGGTCGCCAAGCCCACCGAGCCGACGGCGATGACGGGCTTGCCGGTCACCTTCTTGGTCCAGCCGGCCAGGCTCAGCTGCGGATTCTCGTCCGGGAAGCCGGGCAGGTAGTGGCGCCGGGTCGACGGGTGCAGCACGTCCACCCCTGCGTCGACCAGGGGTCCGAGTATCCGCTCGAGCTCAGCGGAATCAGCTGCGATCGACGCGTCGTAGCGGTTCATCTTCCACTGCGAGAAGCGGTAGATGATCGGGAACTCCGGCCCCACCGCCGCGCGCACCGCGGCGACGACCTCGGCCGGGAAGCGGGTGCGGGCCTCCAGCGAGCCGCCGTAACCGTCGGTGCGGTGGTTGGTCTCCGCCCAGAGGAACTGGTCGAGCAGGTAGCCGTGGGCGCCGTGGATCTCGACGGCGTCGAATCCCGCGTCGCGGGCGTTGGCGGCGGCTCGGGCGTAGGCATCGGCGACCGAGGGCAGTTCGTCGGTGCGCAGCGCCCGGCCGACCGGGTTGCCCGCCACGTCCAGGCCCGAGGGGCTGACCGGCAGCTGGTCGGCGGTGTCACCATCGTGCTGGCCGCGCGCGGCGCCCTGGTGCCACAGCTGGGCGGCGATCGCGCCACCACCGGCGTGCACCGCGTCGGTCACCGCTCGCCAGCCCCGCAGCACCTCGGCGCCGTCGAGTTCGGGGACGGCGTCGGGCCAGCCGGCGGCCGGATGCGGTATGCGAACACCTTCGGTGATGATCAGCGCCGTCCCGCCTGCTGACCTGCGCCCGTAGTAGGCGGCCACATCCGGTCCCGGTATTCCCCCGGGTGAGGCGCCCCGGGTCATCGGCGCCATCGCGAAGCGGTTGCGTAACCGCAGCGATCCGATTGTCAGCGGCGTGAACAGGTCCTGCAGTCGAGCGTCATCCACCATGGAAATGCTAAACGCCGGTCACCGCCGCGCTCATTCCCGGGGGCCTCGGGAATTGAAGTCACCGCATCTATAGATGTGCCTGCCCACGGCTGAAGAACTCCGCGATGTCCGTGGTCAGCGTATCGACGTCGGCGGACAGGTCGAGCGGATACAGCGCGCCGAAGGAGGCGTTCCAGAATGGACCGGTGCGTGCGTTCGCGGTGAAATCCCAGGGGCCCACATAGGCATACGGCAGCGGGTTCTCGTCGTCACCGGCCGAGACGCCGTAGTTCACTTCGTTGTCGGTGACCGCGACGTCGAAGTGCTCGGGCCACAGCACCGGATGCCTCTCGGGCAGAACGGCTTTGAGGGCGGCTCCGCCGGCGTAGAGACTTCGGCTGACCGCCTCGGCCGCGCGCTCGTCGAGATCCAGCACGGTGTCGAGAACCAGCGGTGCGACCGGGTGGTAGACGTCTTCGGGCGGCGGTCCGAAATCCAGGCCGGACGCTTGCACGATCCCACTCACCGGACCCGCCAGCGCAACGGCGCCGTCCGGCCATTCCAGCCGGGTGCCGTGTACCGCGATGGGAACCGCTGTCCCGGTGAAGCCGTCCGGGCGCACGGCCAGACGGATCGTCCCCGCGGTGCGGTACTGCGGCCCGGCGACGAAGCACTCGGCGATGCCGTGCAGTTGACGCCTGGTCGCGACTATCGACTCCGTCATACCGAACTCCCCTTCTCGTGATAATCGATGAACTGCATCGCCGTCGTTGCTGCACGATCGGCGCGTCGGCGTTCTGGGACGCGCTGACCGGTGCGGACGTCGGTATCCAAGATGGGCTCGGGCCAGTTGCCGAAGTGACCTAGACGGTGAAACCGAGCGCGCGCAGTTGCTCGCGGCCGTCTTCGGTGATCTTGTCCGGACCCCACGGTGGATTCCACACCCAGTTGATCCGGGCCTCGTTGACAAGTCCGGCGCCGACCAGTGCGGTCATCGTCTGGTCCTCGATCACGTCGGTGAGCGGGCAGGCAGCCGAGGTCAGCGTCATGTCGATGAGCGCCACCGTGCCGGTGTCGCTCTTCTCCACATCCATGCCGTACACCAGGCCGAGGTCGACGACGTTGATGCCGAGCTCGGGGTCCACCACATCGCGCATAGCCTCTTCGAGGTCGGCCAGCAGCTCGTCCGGCTGTGCCAACTCCCGGGTCGCTTCGCTCCCGCCCGTCGGTGTGTCACTCATTTCTTGTCCTCCAAGTCTTTTCGATGCGAGGCCTGCGCCACTGCATCTTTGAAAGCCAGCCAGCCCAGCAGTGCGCACTTGACCCGCGCCGGATACTTCGCCACCCCGGCGAACGCAACGCCGTCGCCGAGCACGTCCTCGTCGCCCTCGACGGTGCCACGCGAGGACACCATCTCGGTGAACGCCGCCACAGTCTTGAGTGCATCGCCCACCGTCTGGCCGATCACCTGGTCGGTCAGGACCGACGTGGCGGCCTGACTGATCGAGCAACCCTGGCCGTCGTAGGAGATGTCCTCGACCTGCTCACCGTCCGGTGACAGGGCCACCCGCAGTGTCACCTCGTCACCACAGGTCGGGTTCACGTGGTGGACTTCGGCGCCGAAGGGCTCCCGCAGCCCGCGGTGGTGCGGGTGCTTGTAGTGATCCAGGATCACTTCCTGATACATCTGCTCCAGCCGCACGTCTACCTGCCGAAGAACTCGATCGCCCGACGCACGCCGGCGACCAGACGGTCCACCTCGTCGAGGGTGTTGTACACCGCGAACGATGCTCGCACGGTGGCGGCCACGCCGAAGCGTCGGTGCAGCGGCCACGCGCAGTGGTGCCCGACGCGCACCGCGACCCCGTCGTCGTCGAGCACCTGCCCGACGTCGTGGGCGTGCACGCCGTCGACCACGAAGGCCACCGGCGACCGGCGCTCGGCGGCGTTCGCCGGGCCGATGATCCGCACACCGGGGATGGTGCTCAGACCCTCCAGCGCCGCGGCGACCAGTTGATGTTCGTGCGCGGCCACCGCGTGCATGCCGATGCCGTCGAGATAGCGCGCGGCCGCGGCCAATCCGACCACCTGCGAGATCATCTGGGTACCGGCCTCGAACCGCTGCGGCGGCGGAGCGTAGGTGGCACCCTCCATCGTCACGGTCTCGATCATCGATCCACCGGTGAGGAATGGCGGGAGGGTCTCAAGCAACTCGGCGCGGCCGTAGAGCGCGCCGATCCCCGTGGGGCCCAGCATCTTATGGCCGGAGAACGCCGCGAAATCGACGTCGAGGGCCCGGAAGTCCACCTTCTGGTGCGGCACGGACTGGCAGGCGTCGAGTACCGTCAGCGCGCCGACCGCCTTGGCCCGCTTGACCATCTCGGCCACCGGCGGTGCCGTCCCGGTCACATTCGAATGATGGGTGAAGGCAACGATTTTGACCCGCTCGTCGAGCTCCAGCGAGTCCAGGTCGACGTTCCCGTCATCGGTGACGCCGTACCACTTCAGGGTGGCGCCGGTGCGGCGAGCCAGCTCCTGCCAGGGAATCAGGTTGGCGTGGTGTTCCAGTTCGGTTGTGACGATGACGTCGCCCGGCCCGACGGCGCCCTGGTATCGGCTGTCGCCGAGCACATAGGACACCAGGTTGAGCGCCTCCGTGGCGTTCTTGGTGAAGGCCAGCTCGCCGGCCCCGGCCCCGACGAACGCGGCGATGTCGGCGCGGCCGAGCTCGTAGGCGTCGGTGGACTCCTCCATCAGCTGGTGGGCACCGCGGTGCACGGCGCCGTAGTGGTGGGTCAGGAAGTATCGCTCGGCGTCGAGGACCTGCAGCGGCTTCTGCGAGGTGGCGCCCGAGTCCAGGTAGGCCAGCTGGTGTCCGCCGCGCATCACCCGGCTCAGGATCGGGAAGTCTTGGCGGATGGCCGTGACGTCGAGGTCCACCGAGGCGGTCATGTCATGCCCCAGCCGCGGAGGCCTGGTGGGTGAACTGCTCGTAGCCGTGCGCCTCGAGTTCGTCGGCCAGCTCCGGTCCGCCGGACTTGACGATGCGCCCGTCGACGAAGACGTGGACGAACTGCGGCTGGATGTAGCGCAGGATGCGGGTGTAGTGGGTGATCAGCAGCACGCCGGCGTGCTCGGCCTCGGCGTAACGGTTGACACCCTCGCTGACCACGCGCAGCGCGTCGACGTCCAGACCGGAGTCGGTCTCGTCGAGGATCGCGATCTTGGGCTTGAGCAGGCCGAGCTGCAGGATCTCGTGGCGCTTCTTCTCGCCGCCGGAGAAGCCCTCGTTGACGCTGCGCTCGGCGAATTGCGGGTCGATGTCGAGGTCGGCCATCGCGGCCTTGACCTCCTTGACCCACAGCCGCAGCTTCGGCGCCTCGCCGCGCACGGCGGTGGCCGCGGTGCGCAGGAAGTTCGACATCGAGACACCCGGCACCTCGACGGGGTACTGCATGGCCAGGAACAGGCCGGCACGGGCGCGTTCGTCGACGCTCATCGTCAGGACGTCCTGGCCGTCGAGGGTGATCGACCCCGATGTCACGTGGTACTTGGGGTGTCCGGCGATCGCGTAGGACAGCGTGGACTTGCCGGATCCGTTGGGGCCCATGACCGCATGGGTCTCCCCCGAGTTCACGGTCAGATTGACGCCCTTGAGGATCTCCTTTTCGGTCCCGTCCTCGTTGGCGACGCTGACGTGCAGGTCCTTGATTTCCAGAGTGCTCACTGTGTTCTCGATTCGGTGATGGCCAGTTCATGTTCGATGGCGTCGGTCAGGCGTTCGCGGATGTCGGGCAGGGCGATCTTGGCGATGATCTCGCCGAAGAATCCGCGGACCACCAGCCGGCGGGCCTGCTCCTCGGGAATGCCGCGGGCCCGCAGGTAGAACAGTTGCTCGTCGTCGAAGCGACCTGTCGCGCTGGCGTGTCCGGCGCCGACGATCTCGCCGGTCTCGATCTCCAGGTTGGGCACCGAGTCGGCGCGGGCGCCGTCGGTGAGCACCAGATTGCGGTTCACCTCGAAGGTGTCGGTGCCGGTGGCCTCGGCCCGGATCAGCACGTCACCCACCCACACGGTGTGCGCGTCGGGTTTCTTGGCGTCCGGATCACCTTGCAGCGCACCCTTGTACAGCACGTTGGACTTGCAGTTGGGCTGTGCGTGGTCGACCAGCAGGCGCGACTCCAGGTGCTGGCCTTCGTCGGCGAAGTACAGGCCCAGCAGTTCGGCGTCGCCGCCGGGGGCGTCGTATCGGACGGTGGCCGACATGCGCACCACCTCGCCGCCGAGGGTCACCGCGACGTGGCGCAGCACCGCGTCCTTGCCCAGCCGGGCGTGGTGGGCGCTGACGTGTACCGTGTCGTCGGCCCAGTCGGCGATCCACACGACGGTCAGCCGCGCGGCGTCGGCGACCACGAATTCGACGTTGTCGGCGACGGTTCCGCTCCCACGGTGGTCGACGACCACGACGACTTCGGCGAGTTCCCCGACGCGGATCTGCAGGTGGCCGTATGCGGTCGCGCCCTCACCCGGTCCGGTGACGACGATCTCGATCGGCTCGGCGATCTGGGTGTCGCGCGAGACGGTGACGATAGTCGCGGCGTTGAACGACGAGAACGCCTGCGCGGCAACACGGTCGGCGGGCACGCCGCCCTGACCGAGCCGCTCGTCGCCACGGCGGACCGTTTCCACGGTGACGCCGGGCTGCTCCGAGACGCTGATGGTCGCGCTTCCCGTGGCCGGCGCGGAGCCGTCGTGCAGACCGCGCAGTCGCTTGAGCGGAGTGAACCGCCACAGTTCGTCACGGCCGCCGGGAACCTCGAAGGCGTCGACGTCGAAGGAGGCGAACTGCTCGCCCTTATTGCGGCCCTCGAGGGTCGCTGTGAGGTTCTGCGCCACTAGCCGACCGCGCCTTCCATCTGCAGCTCGATCAACCGATTGAGTTCCAGGGCGTACTCCATCGGCAGTTCCTTGGCGATGGGCTCGACGAAGCCGCGGACCACCATCGCCATCGCCTCGTCCTCGGTCATGCCTCGGCTCATCAGGTAGAACAGTTGATCGGCGCTCACCTTGGACACGGTGGCCTCGTGGCCCATCGTGACGTCGTCCTCGCGGATGTCGACGTAGGGGTAGGTATCGCTGCGGCTGATCGTATCGACAAGTAGCGCATCGCATTTCACGCTCGAGCGTGATCCGTGCGCGCCCTTGTTGACCTGAACCAGGCCCCGGTAGGAGGCGCGGCCGCCGCCACGGGCCACCGACTTGGACACGATGTTGCTCGACGTGTTCGGCGCCAGATGCAGCATCTTGGCGCCGGTGTCCTGGTGTTGCCCCTCGCCGGCGAACGCCACCGAGAGCACCTCCCCCTTGGCGTGCTCGCCGGTCATCCAGACCGCCGGGTACTTCATGGTGACCTTGGAGCCGATGTTGCCGTCGATCCACTCCATGGTGGCGCCCGCCTCGGCGCGCGCCCGCTTGGTCACCAGGTTGTAGACGTTGTTCGACCAGTTCTGGATGGTCGTGTACCGCACCCGTGCATGCGGTTTGACGATGATCTCGACCACCGCCGAGTGCAGCGAGTCGCTCTTGTAGATCGGAGCCGTACAGCCCTCCACGTAGTGCACGTAGGAGCCTTCGTCGGCGATGATCAGGGTGCGCTCGAACTGACCCATGTTCTCGGTGTTGATCCGGAAGTAGGCCTGCAGCGGGATGTCGACGTGCACGCCCGGCGGAACGTAGATGAACGATCCGCCCGACCACACCGCGGTGTTGAGCGCGGAGAACTTGTTGTCCCCGGCCGGGATCACGGTTCCGAAGTACTGCTTGAAGATCTCCGGGTGCTCCCGCAGGCCGGAGTCGGTGTCCAGGAAGATCACGCCCTGGGCCTCGAGGTCCTCACGGATGGAGTGGTAGACCACCTCTGATTCGTACTGCGCGGCGACACCGGATACCAGGCGCTGTTTCTCGGCCTCCGGGATGCCCAGCCGGTCGTAGGTATTGCGGATGTCCTCGGGCAGGTCGTCCCACGTCGCGGCCTGTTTCTCGCTGGAGCGCACAAAGTACTTGATGTTGTCGAAGTGGATGCCCTCGAGGTTCGAGCCCCAGTTCGGCATCGGCTTCTTCTCGAACGTGCGAAGGGCCTTCAGCCGGATGTCGAGCATCCACTGCGGCTCGCTCTTCTTCGCCGAGATGTCGCGCACCACCGCCTCGGACAGCCCGCGGCGGGCGCTGGCACCCGCTACGTCGGAGTCCGACCAGCCGTAGCCGTAGGTGCCCAGCGACGCGATGGTCTCGTCCTGCGATAGCGGCGGGGCCGGCTTCGCGTCCGGTGTGAGTGTCATGGCGACGCTCCTTTGGCGGTCGTGGTGGCTTCGGTGCGGGCTGTGCACCGAAGGTGTTGCGTTAGGGCTGTACCGGATTCATCGGTACATGGGTGGTGCAGGCACAGTCGCCGTTGGCGATCGTCGCCAACCGCTGCACATGGGTGCCCAGAATCTCCGACATGGCCTGCTGCTCTGCTTCGCAGAGCTCCGGAAACTCTTCTGCCACATGGGAAACCGGGCAGTGATGCTGACAGATCTGGATCCCCTGGATCGGGCCGCGGACCTTGGTCGTGGTGGTCGCGTAACCCGCCTTCGTCAGCGCCTCGGCGACCCGCTCCGCCGTCGACTCGACGTCGTCGGGGCCGTCGGCGACACCGGCCAGGATGGTGTCGATGCGGCGGCGGGCGAACTTCTGCACCGCCTCCTCGCCGCCGATCTCGCGCAACTGGCGGATCGCGGCCGAGGCCAGGTCGTCGTAGGTGTGCTCGAGCTTGGCCCGGCCGGCGGGCGTCAGCCGGTAGCGCTTGGCGGGCCTGCCGCGGCCGACCTGCTGCCACGCCGCGGCGGCGTTGGCCTGGGCGTCACCGGCCTCGATGAGGGCGTCGAGATGACGGCGCACCCCAGCGGCGGAGATGCCGAGCCGGTGCCCGATCTCGGCGGCGGTGATCGACCCCGACTCCAGCAGCAGGCGCACGATGGCGCGGCGTGTCTGGCCGTCGTGCGCAACCGGGCCCGCGGCGGCGACCGGATAGACGTCGGACGGGATTTTCACAACACCAGTGTGACGCAATTCCTCGGGCGGTGTCCAGCAAGGGCACCCTCAGCAGCGCCGGCGCCCGGATGTCCGGCGGTTAGAGTGCTGTGGTGGCAGCCCGCCAACACTCGTTGAGTTCGTCGATCGCCCGTCTGCACGGCGACGAACGCACCGTCGCCGCACCCCTCAATGACGCCGAAGTACGCGCGATGCGGCGCACCCGGCTGTTCGGGGCGACCGGCACGGTGCTGATGGGCATCGGTGCGCTGGGCGCCGGAGCCCGGCCGGTCGTGCAGGACCCGACGTTCGGAGTGCGGCTGCTGAACCTGCCGTCACGGATCCAGACCGTCTCGCTCACGATGACCACCACCGGTGCGGTGATGATGGCGCTGGCCTGGCTCATGCTGGGCCGCTTCACGCTCGGCCCGCGCCGGATGTCGCGCAGCCAGCTCGACCACACCCTGCTGCTGTGGATGGTGCCGCTGCTCATCGCGCCGCCGATGTACAGCAAGGACGTCTACTCCTACCTCGCCCAGAGCCAGATCTCGCGGATCGGGCTCAATCCCTACAAGGTCGGTCCCGCGCCCGGTCTCGGCCTCGACCACGTGTTCACGCTGTCGGTGCCCAGCCTGTGGCGCGAGACGCCGGCGCCCTACGGGCCGCTGTTCTTGTGGATCGGGCGCGGCATCTCGGCGCTGACCGGCGAGAACATTGTCGCCGCCGTGCTCAGCCATCGCGTCGTGGTGCTGATCGGCGTCGGGCTGATCGTGTGGGCCGTGCCCCGGCTGGCCCGGCGCTGCGGAGTGGCCGAGGTGAGCGCGCTGTGGCTGGGCGCCGCCAACCCGTTGCTGCTGATGCACCTGGTGGCCGGCATTCACAACGAGGCGCTGATGCTGGGCCTGATGCTGACGGGCACCGAGTTCGCGCTGCGCGGCATCTCCGGAACCGCCTGGGCGGCGACGTCGGGCAGAGCCGCGGACCCGCTGCTGCCCCGTCCGTTGCACTGGCCGCACGGGCGCGAGCAGTGGGCGGCCTGGGCACCGCTGGGCATGCTGATCGGCGGCGCCGTACTGATCACCATGTCGTCGCAGGTGAAGCTGCCGGGCCTGCTGGCGCTGGGGTTCGTCGCCATGGCGCTGGCCCATCGCTGGGGTGGCACGTTCAAGCCGTTCCTGCTGGCCAGTGTCCTGATGATGGGCATCTCGATGCTGGTGATGGCGCTGATCGGGTGGGCCAGCGGGCTGGGCTTCGGCTGGATCTTCACGCTGGGCACCGCCAACGTCGTGCGCAGCTGGATGTCGCCACCCACGCTGCTGGCACTGGGCACCGGACAGGTCGGCATCCTGCTGGGCCTCGGTGACCACACCACCGCCGTGCTGTCGCTGACCCGCGCCATGGGCGTGCTGATCATCACCATCACCGTCACCTGGCTGCTGCTGGCCGTGCTGCGCGGGCGCCTGCATCCGGTGGGCGGACTCGGCGTCGCGCTGGGCGCCACCGTCCTGCTGTTCCCGGTGGTCCAACCGTGGTATCTGCTGTGGGCGATCATCCCGCTGGCCGCCTGGGCCACCCGGCCCGGATTCCGCATCGCCACGATTGCGGTCACCCTCATCGTCGGCATCTTCGGGCCGACCGCCAACGGCGACCGGTTCGCCCTGTTCCAGATCGTCGACGCCACCGTCGCCAGCACCGTGATCGTGCTGCTGCTGATCGCGCTGACCCTGCACCGACTGCCGTGGCGTACCGTGCCCGGCACCGCCGAGACCTTCAGCGGTCAGGACCCCGAGCCGGCACCGACCGAACCGCCCGCGCCACGCCCGACGCCGGACGACGCCTACGCTGAGTCCCCGTGAGTCCCGGCTCCGATACCCCCGTGCGGCTGCGCGGGGTCACCAAGCGCTACGGGCCGACGACGGCAGTCTCGGACCTGGACCTCGACGTGCACGCCGCCGAGGTGCTCGCGCTGCTCGGCCCCAACGGCGCCGGCAAGACCACCACCGTCGAGATGTGCGAAGGATTCGTGCGGCCCGACGCCGGCACCATCGAGGTGCTGGGCCTGGACCCGGTGGCCGACAACGCCCGCGTTCGCGAGCGGATCGGCGTCATGCTGCAGGGTGGCGGCGGCTATCCGGCGGCTCGCGCCGGCGAGATGCTCAAACTCGTCGCCTCCTACGCCGCCGACCCGCTCGACCCCGCCTGGCTGCTGGACACCCTCGGGCTCACCGATGCCGCCCGCACCACCTATCGCCGGCTCTCCGGTGGACAGCAGCAACGTCTGGCCCTGGCCTGCGCACTGGTCGGCCGGCCGGAGCTGGTGTTCCTCGACGAGCCGACCGCGGGTATGGACGCCCACGCGCGGCTGGTGGTGTGGGAGCTCATCGACGCCCTGCGCCGCGACGGTGTGACGGTGGTGCTGACCACCCACCAGCTCAAAGAGGCCGAGGAGCTGGCCGACCGGATCGTCATCATCGACCACGGCTCGTCGGTCGCCGCTGGCACACCCGCCGAGCTGATGAACAGCGGCGCCGAAGGGCAACTGCGGTTCACCGCGCCCCGGCGCCTGGACCTGTCGCTGCTGGTGTCCGCACTGCCCGAGAACTACGCCGCCAGGGAGGTCTCGCCGGGTGAGTACCTGGTCGAGGGGCAGATCGACCCGCAGGTGCTGGCGACGGTGACCGCCTGGTGCGCCCGGCTCAACGTGCTCGCCACCGACGTCCGCGTCGAGCAGCGCAGCCTCGAGGACGTGTTCCTGGACCTGACCGGCAGGGAGTTGCGGCCATGACAGAGCTCTTTCCCGCGGGCACATTCCGGCCCGATCCGCGCCCGAACAGCGTGCCGCGGATGCTGGCCGCCCAGTACGGCCTGGAGCTGAAGCTGTTGCTGCGCAACGGCGAACAGCTGCTGCTGACGATGTTCATCCCGATCACGCTGCTGATCGGGCTCACGCTGCTGCCGCTGGGCTCGTTCGGCGAGCACCGGGTGGGTGTGTTCGTCCCCGCCATCATGGCGCTGGCCGTGATCTCCACCGCGTTCACCGGGCAGGCCATCGCGGTCGCGTTCGACCGTCGCTACGGCGCACTCAAACGCCTGGGCGCCACCGCGTTGCCGGTGTGGGGCATCATCGCCGGCAAGGCGCTCGCCGTGGTCACGGTGGTGTTCCTGCAGGCGCTTCTGCTCGGCGGCATCGGGTTGGTCCTGGGCTGGCGGCCGCACCCGGCCGGGCTGCTGCTCGGCGCGGTGATCATTGCGCTGGGCACCGCGGGGTTCGTCGCGATGGGACTCCTGCTCGGCGGAACGCTGCGCGCCGAGATCGTGC
The DNA here is from genome assembly GCA_963716465.1 of uncultured Actinomycetota bacterium. Lineage (GTDB taxonomy): Bacteria > Actinomycetota > Actinomycetes > Mycobacteriales > Mycobacteriaceae > Mycobacterium. The sequence continues at coordinate 198,262 of CAVQTS010000013.1, read as the reverse complement.
TCGCGGTCGCCAACCTGCTGTGGTTCGTCTTCGCCGGCCTCGGCGCGCTGACCCTGGAGACCCAGGCGGTCCCGCGCGCCGTCGCGCTGGTGGCCCGGCTCACTCCGTCCGGGGCGCTGACCGAAGCGCTGTCGCAGGCGATGACGCTGTCGGTCGACTGGTTCGGCATCGCGGTCCTCGCGGCGTGGGGCGGGCTGTCGGCGCTGGCCGCGCTGCGCTGGTTCCGCTTCACCTGAGCGGCGTGCAATTCAAACGAAGCCCTACTACAGGGCGTAGTTAGCCTTCCTCTACGATCGGGCCGTGCCCGTCGGACGGTTTTTCCTGCGGCTGGTGGACCTGCTTCCACTGCCCAGCCTGCGCGTGCAGCGCATCATCGCCGCCGCGGTCGTCCTCACGCAGGCAGGCATCTCGGTCACCGGCTCGATCGTCCGGGTGACCTCGTCGGGGCTCGGCTGCCCCACCTGGCCGCAGTGCTTCCCCGGCAGCTTCACGCCCGTCCCGCACGCCGAGGTCCCGCGCATCCATCAGGCGGTCGAGTTCGGCAACCGGATGATCACCTTCCTTGTCGTGATCACGGCGATCCTCGCGGTGCTGGCCGTCACCCGGGCACGCCGCCGCCGCGAGGTCCTGGTCTACGCCTGGCTGATGCCGGCCTCGACAGTCCTGCAGGCGGTGATGGGCGGCATCACGGTGCTCACCGGCCTGCTGTGGTGGACGGTCGCGGTGCACCTGCTCGCCTCGATGGTGATGGTGTGGCTGGCCACTCTGCTCTACGTCAAGATCGGCGAGCCCGACGACGGCATCCCCACCGCGCTGGTGCCGAAACCGTTGCGAGGCTTGACGTTGCTGACGGGTCTAGCGCTGTCCGCGACGTTGGTCACCGGCACCACGGTGACCGGGGCGGGCCCGCACGCCGGCGACAAGAGCCCGCAGCGGATCGTGCCGCGGCTCGAGGTGGAGATCATCACGCTGGTGCACGCGCACTCCACGTTCTTGTTCATCTATCTCTCGCTGCTGATCGGCCTGGGGGCCGGCCTGCTGGCCGTCTACGCTCCGCGGGTGATCATGCGGCGGCTGTCGGTGGTGATCGCGCTTGTGGTCGCGCAGGGCCTGCTCGGAGCCGCGCAGTTCTTCACCGGCGTGCCCGCCGTGCTGGTGGCCTTTCACGTCGCGGGTGCGGCGGCCTGCACTGCGGCGACCGCCGCGCTATGGGCGTCGATGCGACAGCGGACCGAGCCCAAGACGCTCGAGAGCTGACTCCACGCACAGCGCGAACGTGCGCTGCTGCAACTGCCGGGCGTCCTCGTCGAGTTGGCGCCAGCCCAAGGACGGTTCGATCAGTTCCAGTTCGAGAAGCAGCGGGTCGTCCGCGCCGCCGATCAGATCGACTCGGGCATAGAGCAGGTCGGCGGCGGTGAGGCCGAGGTGCCGGGCAGCGGCCTGCAGTGCCGCGTGCCCGACGTCCCACATCTCGAACTCCGGGTCGGCCGGCGTCAGCTTCTCCTCGGCGAAGGTTCCCGAGTCGTCGAGGCCGGGCAGCTCGCCCTCGGGCGGCAGCATCGGCCCTTTGGTGAAGGCGTGCGACTGTTCACCACCGAGGAAGACCAGCGCGGTCTCACCGGCCTCGACCCGCGCGTCGTAGGGCTGCACCAGGGCGGTGCGGCCGCTGTCCTGCAGCGCGGCGGCGTGATCGCGGGCGGCGGAGCGATCGGTGAAGCGGCGGGTGTCGATCGATCCGGCACCGATCGCCGGCTTGACGACGACGTCGCCCGTCGAGCCTTTGGGCAGGCGCACCTTCTCCCCCGGCGCGAAGAAGTACGACGGTAGCGTCGGCACACCGGCGGCGGACAGATCGTCCAGGTAGCGTTTGTCGCTGTTCCAGGCCACCACCTGCGGCGCGTTGAGCAGGTTGCGCACCCGCTCAGTCCAGGCCAGGAACTCCTCGCGTCGCTCGGCGTAGTCCCAGGTGGCCCGCAGGATCACCAGATCGGCATCCTCGGTCTGCGGGTCGTCCCACGACATCCACCGCGCGTGCAGGCCACGCAGGCGCAGCGCCTCGATGAGTCCGGCGTCGTCGCCGTCGCCGTCCACCAGCTGCGGGCAGCCGGCCAGCACGATCTTGGGATGGAACACATCGGGGCGGGCCAGCATCACGGGCGTCTTCACCCCGGGGATGATAGTGACATGCACGCAATCGAAGTCGCCCGAACCGGTGGTCCCGAGGTCCTGAGTTACGTCGAGACGCCCAAACCGGAACCGGGCCCCGGCGAGGTGCTCATCGAGGCCGACGCGATCGGCGTCAACTACATCGACACCTATTTCCGGTCCGGCCTGTATCCGCGCGAGGTTCCGTTCGTGCTCGGCACCGAGGTCTGCGGCACGGTGGCCGCCCTGGGTGACGACGTCGCGGCCATCAAGCCCGGCGACCGGGTGGTCACCGCAAACGCGACCGGCGCCTACGCCGAATTCTGCACAGCACCAGCAGATTTCGTTGCATACGTGCCGGATGCCGTGCAATCCGACGCGGTGGCCTCAGCACTGCTGAAGGGCATGACGGCGCACTACCTGATCAAGTCGGTCTACGCCGTGCAGCCGTCCGACTTCCTGCTCGTGCACGCGGGGGCAGGCGGCGTCGGGCTGATCCTCACCCAGTGGGCCACCAGCCTGGGCGCGCGGGTGATCACCACGGCCTCCACCCCGGACAAGGCAGAGTTGTCGCGGCAGGCCGGCGCCGTCGAGGTGCTCGACTACCCCGAGGACCCCGCCGCGTTCGGCGCCACGATCCGCGAACTGACCAGCGGCCACGGCGTCGCCGCGGTGTACGACGGAGTGGGCAAGACGACGTTCGACGCCAGCCTCGCCAGCTTGGCCGTGCGCGGCACGCTGGCGCTGTTCGGCGCGTCCAGCGGGCCGGTGCCGCCGGTGGACCCGCAGCGACTCAACGCCGCCGGATCGGTCTACCTGACCCGGCCCAACCTCGCGCACTTCACCCGGACTGCCGACGAATTCGCTTGGCGCGCAGGGGAACTGCTCGACGCGATCGCAGACGGTTCGATCACGATCACCGTCGGCGGACATTACCCGCTCGCCGAGGCCGAGCAGGCGCACCGCGATCTGCAGGGACGCAAGACAACCGGATCGATCGTCCTGCTGCCGTGACGGTCAGCCGAGGATCGTCGGCAGGCCGATCGCCGAGTCGATCGCCAGCGCCAGGAACAGCATGGCGAGGTAGTTGTTCGACTGCAGGAACAGCTTCAGCGGTTTGACGGATTCACCCCGGCGCACGCCCGCGTGCAGGCGGTGGGCCATCACCAGGAACCACGCCCCGGCGAGCACCGCCATCGACGCGTAAAGCCAGCCCGTGGCCGGGATCAGCGCCAGCGTGGCCAGCACCGTCAGCCAGGTGTAGATCACGATCTGCTTGGTCACCTGCTGCTCGGTGGCGACCACGGGAAGCATCGGCACGCCCGCGGCGCGGTAGTCGTCCTTGTACTTCATCGCCAGCGCCCAGGTGTGCGGCGGCGTCCAGAAGAAGATGATCGCGAACATCACCAGCGCCTGCCAGCCGATGGTGCCGGTCACCGCGGACCAGCCGATCATCACCGGCATGCAGCCCGCAGCCCCGCCCCACACGACGTTTTGTGAGGTGCGGCGCTTGAGCACGAGCGTGTAGACCAGCACGTAGAACGCAATGGTGGCGGCGGCCAGATGCGCCGAGAGCATGTTGGTGGTCCACCACAGCCAGAAGAACGAGGCGACCGACAGTGCCAGCCCGAACACCAGCGCGTGGCTGCGCGGCACGGTGGCCCTCGCCAGCGGCCGGCGCTCGGTGCGCTTCATCACCTTGTCGATGTCGGCGTCCGCCACGCAGTTCAGGGCGTTCGCGCCCGCTGCGGCGAGCATGCCGCCGAACAGGGTGTTGAGGATCAGCAGCGGGTCGACGGTGCCACGGTGGGCCAGCAGCATCGCCGGAATGGTGGTAACCAGCAGGAGCTCGATCACCCGCGGCTTGGTCAGCGCCAGATAGCCCAGCAGCGTGTCGCGGAACCGGACCGGCGCACCCTCGACGAGGCGCACTTCGCGAACTCTCACGCAGTTGACTCCTGACAAACGGCGGCGAAACCGGCGATCTACTACAGGCGATGGTAGACCGCGCAGCCCCGGACCGTTACTGAAGGGTCGATTCACGGCGATTCCACCTCCGTGACGCAGTCGGAGGCGTAAATCTTCAACTGCGGGTAACGCAGATAGCGCACCCTGCGACAACCGCCCATCCGGCACTAGGGTTAAGAGGACCCAGCTTGCCAGCAGTTCTGACGATGCCAGGAGTGAGTTAGTGACCACACTCGAAGACATTTCCGCGCTGACCCAACCGCACCACCCGGCAGACTGGACCGACGTCGACTCGCTGGCCGTCGACACGGTGCGAGTCCTGGCGGCCGATGCGGTGCAGAAGGTCGGCAACGGGCACCCCGGCACGGCGATGAGCCTTGCACCGCTGGCCTACACGCTGTTCCAGCGGGTGATGCGGCACGACCCCAGCGACACCCACTGGCTGGGCCGCGACCGGTTCATCCTGTCCTGCGGGCACAGCAGCCTCACCCTCTACCTGCAGCTGTACCTGGGCGGTTTCGGGCTTGAGCTCTCCGACATCGAGTCGCTGCGCACCTGGGGCTCCAAGACCCCGGGCCACCCGGAGTTCCGGCACACCCTCGGCGTGGAGATCACCACCGGCCCGCTCGGACAGGGCCTGGCCTCCTCGGTCGGGATGGCGATGGCTTCGCGCTACGAGCGCGGCCTGTTCGATCCCGACGCGCCCGCCGGCACCAGCCCGTTCGACCACTACATCTACGTGATCGCCTCCGACGGCGACATCGAGGAGGGCGTCACCAGCGAGGCCTCGTCGCTGGCCGGCACCCAGCAGCTCGGGAACCTGATCGTGTTCTACGACCGCAACCAGATCTCGATCGAGCACGACACCAACATCGCGCTGTCCGAGGACACCCTGGAGCGCTACCGGGCCTACGGCTGGCACGTCCAGGAGGTCGAGGGCGGCGAGAACGTCGTCGGCATCGAGGCCGCCATCGCCGAGGCCAAGAAGGTCACCGACAAGCCGTCGTTCATCGCGGTGCGCACCATCATCGGCTATCCCGCGCCGACGAAGATGAACACCGGCGGAGTGCACGGCTCGGCGCTGGGCGCCGAGGAGGTGGCCGCCACCAAGAGGGTGCTGGGCTTCGACCCGGACAAGACGTTCGAGGTGCGCGACGAGGTGATCGAGCACACCCGCAAACTGGTGGAGCGCGGCCGCGAGGCGCACGAGAAGTGGCAGGGCGACTTCGACGCCTGGGCCCAGCGCGAACCGGAACGCAAGGCGCTGCTGGACCGGCTCACGGCAGGGGAACTGCCTGACGGCTGGGACGCCGACATCACCTACTGGGAGCCGGGGTCCAAACCGCTGGCCACCCGCGCCGCCTTCGGCCAGGTGCTCAACGACGTCGCGCCGAAGCTGCCCGAATTGTGGGGTGGCTCAGCCGATCTCGCTGGTAGCAACAACACCACCATCAACGGTGTCAAGTCGTTCGGTCCACCGTCGATCTCGACCAAGGACTACACCGCCGACTGGTACGGCCGGGTTCTGCACTTCGGCATCCGCGAGCACGCGATGGGCTCGATCCTGTCCGGAATCGTGCTGCACGGACCGACCCGCGCGTTCGGCGGGACGTTCCTGCAGTTCTCCGACTACATGCGGCCTGCGGTGCGACTGGCGTCGCTGATGGACATCGACACCATCTACATCTGGACGCACGACTCGATCGGGCTCGGCGAGGACGGCCCCACCCACCAGCCGATCGAACACCTCGCGGCGCTGCGGGCCATCCCGAAGCTGTCGGTGGTGCGCCCGGGCGACCCGAACGAGACCGCGTACGCGTGGCGCTCGATCATCGCCCGCGGCAGCGGAAGCGGCCCGGTCGGCTTCATCCTGACCCGGCAGGGCATCCCCGTTCTGGAGGGCACCAGCCGAGAGGGCGTCGAGCGCGGCGGGTACGTGCTGGGCGGCGGCGATCCGGCGGACGACGCCGACGTGATCATCATCGCCACCGGCTCGGAGCTGCAGCTGGCCGTGGAAGCCCAGAAGATCCTGGCGGACAAGGACATCCGCGCCTATGTGGTGTCCATGCCGTGTGTGGAATGGTTCGACGCGCAGCCGCAGGAGTACCGCGACAGCGTGCTGCCGCCGGACGTCTCGGCCCGCGTTGCGGTCGAGGCCGGGATCGCACAGAGTTGGTACAAGTACGTCGGCGACACCGGCGAGATCATCTCCATCGAGCACTACGGCGAATCCGCCGACGACAAGACACTGTTCCGCGAGTTCGGCTTCACCCCCGAGGCTGTCGCCGCGGCCGCCGAACGCGCAATCGACAACTGATAAGGAAACCGTCATGGCACAGAATCCCAACCTCGCGGCGCTCGCCGCCGCGGGAGTCTCCATCTGGCTCGACGATCTATCCCGCGACCGGTTGAGGTCGGGCAACCTGCAGGAGCTGATCGACACCAAAAGCGTCGTCGGCGTCACCACCAACCCGTCGATCTTCCAGGCCGCCCTGTCCAAGGGGAACGCGTATGACGCGCAGGTCGCCGAACTCGCCGAACGCGGTGCCGACGTCGACGCCACCATCCGCACCGTGACCACCGACGACGTCCGCGAGGCCTGCGACGTGCTGCGGCCGCAGTGGGACGCCTCCGACGGCGTCGACGGTCGGGTGTCCATCGAGGTGGACCCCAGGCTGGCCCACGACGCCGAGAAGACCATCGCGCAGGCCATCGAGCTGTGGAAGATCGTCGACCGGCCCAACCTGCTGATCAAGATCCCGGCCACCGAGGCGGGGCTGCCCGCGATCACCGCCGTTCTGGCCGAAGGGATTTCGGTCAACGTCACGCTGATCTTCTCGGTCGAGCGCTACCGCCTGGTGATGGACGCCTACCTGGCCGGCCTGGAAGCCGCCGAGAAGGCCGGCCACGACCTCAACACCATCCACTCGGTCGCCTCGTTCTTCGTGTCCCGGGTGGACACCGAGATCGACAAGCGGCTGGAGCAGATCGGCTCGCACGAGGCGCTGGCGCTGCGCGGCAAGGCCGGGGTGGCCAACGCGCGGCTGGCCTACGCGGCCTACGAGGAGGTGTTCATCGGCGGGAAGCGGTTCGTGCCACTGGCCGAGGCGGGTGCCTGGGTTCAGCGTCCGCTGTGGGCATCGACCGGGGTGAAGAACCCGGACTACTCCGACACCCTCTACGTCACCGAACTGGTGGCGCCCAACACGGTCAACACCATGCCGGAGAAGACCCTGGACGCGGTCGCCGACCACGGCGCGGTCAAGGGCGACACCATCACGGGCACTGGTGCACACGCCCAGAAGGTGTTCGACGAACTCGAGGCCGTGGGCATCGACCTGCGCGACGTGTTCCTGGTCCTCGAGAACGAGGGCGTGGAGAAATTCGAGAAGTCCTGGCAGGAACTGCTCGAGGCGACTCAGGGTCAGCTCGACGCCGCCGCGAAATGACCTCGACCAAACTGCCCGGCACGGGCGCCGTCGACGATCCCGTACCCGGAGTGGTGGCACCGGCCCCGGCAAGTTACCGAAACCCGCTGCGCGACAAGCGGGACAAGCGGATGCCCCGGATCGCCGGGCCGTGCGGCGTGGTGATCTTCGGGGTGACCGGAGATCTGGCCCGCAAGAAGCTGATGCCGGCCATCTACGACCTGGCCAACCGCGGGCTGCTGCCGCCGTCGTTCTCACTGGTCGGGTTCGCCCGACGGGACTGGGCTGACGAGGATTTCGGGAAGATCGTCTACGACGCGGTCAAACAACACGCCCGCACTCCGTTCCGCCAGGAGGTCTGGGACCGGCTCGCCGAGGGAATCCGCTTCGTGTGTGGCACGTTCGACGACGACGCCGCCTTCACCCGCCTCGCCGAGACGCTGGAGAAGTTGGACGTCGATCGCGGCACCGGCGGCAACCATGCGTTCTACCTGTCGATCCCGCCGAAGGCCTTCCCGCAGGTCTGCGAGCAGCTCAAGAAGTCCGGTCTGGCCCGCCAGCAGGCGGGCCGCTGGAGCCGGGTGGTGATCGAGAAGCCGTTCGGCCACGACCTGGAGAGCGCCATCGAACTCAACAAGGTGGTCAACAGCGTCTTCCCGGAGGAGTCGGTGTTCCGCATCGACCACTACCTGGGCAAGGAGACGGTGCAGAACATCCTGGCGTTGCGCTTCGCCAACGAACTCTACGAGCCGATCTGGAACAGCCACTACGTCGACAGCGTGCAGATCACCATGGCCGAGGACATCGGCCTCGGTGGACGTGCCGGGTACTACGACGGCATCGGCGCGGCCCGCGACGTCATTCAGAACCACCTGATCCAGCTGCTGGCGCTGACCGCCATGGAGGAGCCGGTGAGCTTCCACCCCAGCGAGGTCAGGGCCGAGAAGATCAAGGTGCTGTCGGCCACCTCGCTGGCCCAGCCGCTGGACCTGACCACCTCGCGCGGCCAGTACACCGCCGGCTGGCAGGGCGGCGAGAAAGTCGTCGGCCTGCTCGACGAGGAGGGGTTCTCCAAGACCTCCACCACCGAGACGTTCGCCGCGATCGAGCTCGAGGTCGACACCCGGCGGTGGGCCGGGGTGCCGTTCTACCTGCGCACCGGAAAACGGTTGGGCCGCAGGGTCACCGAGATCGCGTTGGTGTTCAAGCGCGCGCCGCACCTTCCGTTCGACGCCACCATGACCGAGGAGCTCGGGACCAACGCCCTGGTGATCCGGGTGCAGCCCGACGAGGGCATCACACTGCGGTTCGGTTCCAAGGTGCCGGGCAGTGCGATGGAGGTGCGCGACGTCAACATGGACTTCTCGTACGGCTCGGCGTTCGCCGAGGACTCCCCGGAGGCCTACGAACGGCTGATCCTCGACGTCCTGCTGGGCGAACCGTCGCTGTTTCCTGGTAACGCAGAGGTCGAATTATCTTGGGAGATACTCGATCCCGTGCTGGACTACTGGGCCGAGCATGGAAAGCCCGATCCCTACGAGTCGGGCACCTGGGGCCCGGAGTCGGCGTTCGAGATGCTGCAGCGTTCCGGCCGCGAATGGAGACGCCCGTGATGAGCGCCAGCGAAGAGCGGAGACAGCAGAAGTGACGAGCACTAGTCCGAGGAACCGAGAGCGATGATCGTCGATCTGCCGAACACCACGACCAACGAACTCAACAAGAAGATCACCGCGCTGCGCGAGGAGGGCGGTGCGATCACCTTGGGCCGCGTGCTGACCCTGGTGATCGCCCCGGACAGCCTCGACCTCGTCGAGGACGCCGTCGACGCCGCCGTCTCAGCCAGCCGCGAGCACCCGTGCCGCATCATCGTCGTGGTGCCCGACGACCGACTGGCCAGCGACCCTCGCCTGGACGGCCAGTTGCGGGTCGGCGGCGACGCCGGCGCCGGCGAGGTCGTGGTGCTGAAGATCTCTGGACCGCTGTCGGCGCACGCCAGCAGCGTGGTGCTGCCGTTCCTGCTTCCGGACACTCCGGTGGTCGCCTGGTGGCCGGGCGTGCCGCCGGCGGTTCCCGCCCAGGACCCGTTGGGCCGCTTGGCACTTCGCCGGATCACCGATGCCACCGGCGCGGCCGATCCGCTGGCGTCGATCAAGGGTCGGCTGGAGGGCTATACCAACGGCGACACCGACCTGGCCTGGAGCCGAATCACCTACTGGCGGGCGCTGCTCGCCTCGGCCCTGGACCAGCCGCCGTACGAGCAGGTGACCTCGGCGCTGGTGTCGGGTCTGAAGACCGAGCCGGCGCTGGACATCCTGGCGGGCTGGCTGGCCAGCCGGATCGACGGCACGGTGCAGCGAGCCGTCGGCGAGCTGAAGGTGGAACTGGTCCGTCCCTCCGAGACGGTGACGCTCAGCCGTCCGCAGGACGGGGTCACCGCGACCTTGACCCGCACAGCCCGGCCGGATGCCCTGCTGCCACTGCCGCGTCGCGAGACCCGCGAGTGCCTGGCCGAGGATCTGCGCAGGCTCGACGCGGACGAGATTTACCACGAGGCGCTGGCGGGTATCGACAAGGTGCAATACATCTGAGCAACGAGAAGGGGTCGATGTGAGCGTTGTGGTCGAGACCTACCCGGACACCTCCGCACTCGTCACCGCCGCAGGCGACCGGCTAGTCGAGGCGATCACCGGTGCCATCGCGGCCCGCGGGAAGGCGCTGATCGTTCTCACCGGCGGCGGCACCGGGATCGGACTGCTCGAGCATGTCCGCGCCCACGGCGACGGGGTGGACTGGTCGAGGGTGCACCTGTTCTGGGGTGACGAGCGGTTCGTGCCCGCCGACGACGACGAACGCAACGAGAAGCAGGCCCGCGAGGCCCTGATCGATCACATCGACATCCCCGCAGCCAACGTGCACCCGATGGCGGCCAGCGACGGCGAGTTCGGCGATGACCTCGACGCGGCGGCAGCCGACTACGCCGAGGTGCTGGCCCGGACCACCGAATTCGGCTCTGCTGCAGCAGCATTCGACGTCCATCTGCTCGGCATGGGTGGGGAGGGACACATCAACTCGCTGTTCCCGCACTCCCCTGCCACGCTGGAGGCCGAACGGCTGGTGGTGGGTGTGGAGGACTCCCCCAAACCGCCGCCGCGGCGGATCACGCTGACCCTGCCCGCAGTGCAGCGCTCCCGCGAGGTGTGGCTGGTGGTCTCCGGCGAGGCCAAGGCCGACGCGGTGGCCGCCGCCATCGGTGGCGCCGAACCCGCCGACGTTCCCGCCGCCGGCGCGGTGGGGCGCGACGCCACGGTGTGGCTCCTGGACGCCGGTGCGGCGAGCACGTTGCCGGACTGACACCCATGGTCGACAAGGCGCCAACACCCCGCAGCAGCCGCGAGCGGATCAAGACTCTCGCCCAGGCCGCGCTGAACGCCGACGTGACCGTCGACCAGCTCGATACCCTGCTGACCGGGATGAGCGACACCCTCACCGACCTCAACAAGACGATGTCGGGAATGGAGGGCACCCTCGAGTACTTCGAGCAGACCCTCCAGGTGTTCAACGAGACGCTGAGCCGCATCGACGAACTGGCGCCGCGGCTGAACGCGGTGGTCGACCGGCTCGAGGGCATCGTCGAGCGCGTCGAACGCATAGTCGGGCTCAGTGAGGTGGTGATGTCGCCGCTGGCTGCCACCGAATCGGCGGTGCGCGGCGTGGTCAACGCGGTGCGACGCGCGGGCCGTTGATCGACCGCCTCACCGGCCTCGCCCACCGCGCCGGACTGGAACTGTGGTCTGCCGGGCTGCTCGCGCGCTCCGGCGTCGTCAAACCGCTGACGCCGGCCCAGCTGACCGGGATGGCCTCGGCGGTCAGGACCTACGGACTGCTGGGGGCGGCCAGCACCATCACCGCGGTGCGCGATCCCGACGGCGTGGCGCTCATCGACGAGCGCGGGACGCTGACCTTCCGCGAACTCGATGCCCGGGCCAATGCCGTCGCGAACGGCTGGCGCCGCCGCGGGGTCCGGGCCGGTACCGGAGTGGCCATCCTGTGCCGCAACCACCGCGGCTTCTTCGATGCCGTGTACGCGGCCGGAAAGTGCGGGGCGCGAATCATCCTGCTCAACACCGGCTTCGGAGCCGAGCAGCTCGCGGACGTGGCCTCGCGCGAAGGAGTGGACCTGCTCGTCCATGACGAGGAGTTCACCGGCCTGACCGCGGGTATCCCGCTGCGATTAGGCCGGATGCTGGCCTGGAACGACGGCGACGGCACCGACGGCCTCGACGCCCTGATCGCCGAAGGTGACAGCGCCCCGCCGCCCGCCCCCGGCGGCAGGCCGAAGATCATCATCCTCACCAGCGGCACGACCGGAACGCCCAAGGGCGCCAAGCGCTCCGAGCCGTACTCGCTCATTCCGGTCGGCGGGCTGCTCGGCAAGGTGCCGTTCCGCGCCCGCGAGGTGACCGAGTGCCCGGTACCGCTGTTCCACTCACTGGGTTTCAGCCAGGCCATGATCGGGATGGTGCTGGGCTCGACGCTGGTGATCCGGCGGGAGTTCGACCCGCGCCGCACGCTGGAGAGTCTCGCCGCGAACGCGGCGACCGCCTTGGTCGTGGTGCCGATCATGTTGCGCCGCATGCTCGATGTCGTACCGCAGCAGCTGGCGCTGCCGGCCCTGCGAGTCATCTTCGTCGGCGGCTCTCAGCTCGGTGCCCCACTGTGCCGTCGCGCCACCGAGGTGTTCGGTCCGGTGGTGTACAACATGTACGGCTCCACCGAGGTGGCATTCGCGACGATCGCCACCCCCGCCGACCTCGCCGCCGAGCCCGGCTGCGTCGGCGGTGTGGTCGCCGGGTCGGAGGTCCGTATCCTCGACGCCGAGAACCGCCCGGTGCCGCCCGGCACGCCTGGACGGATCTTCGTGGGCAACGGCCTGCAGTTCGAGGGCTACACCGGTGGCGGGACCAAGCAGATCGTGCACGGCATGCTCGCCAGCGGGGACGTCGGGCACTTCGACGCCCAGGGCAGGCTGTTCATCGACGGACGCGACGACGAGATGATCGTCTCCGGAGGAGAGAACGTCTTTCCCGGCGAAGTCGAGGATGCGCTGGAGGATCACCCCGACATCGCCGAAGCCGCGGTGATCGGGGTCGACGACCGGGAGTTCGGCCAGCGGCTGCGCGCTTTCGTCGTCACCCGCCCCGGCGCCGCGCTGAGCGCTGACGATGTCAAACACTATGTTGCACAACGGCTGGCGCGCTTCAAAGTGCCACGCGATGTGGTGTTCGTCGACAGCCTTCCGCGCAACCCCAGCGGCAAGGTCCTCAAGCGGCTGCTCGACCGCGGATAGTCCTCACCACCACACGTCGGCCGGGTCCGCCGCCGACCAGTCCCCCAGCACGGGCGGCGCGACGAGTGGCAGTGGCCCGATCAGCTCGGCGGTGTTGGCCAGGGAAACCTGGACACCTGGTACTCCGGTTGCGTCATACCGGGTTGGACGGCTGCCTACCGGTTTCAGGTTCCGTCGTCAGCCGCTGTTGCGCAGCGCTGAAGCCAGGCCGCTCATGGTGAGCAGGATGCCGCGTTGCACGAGTTCGTCGTCGTCGCCCGATCGGTACCGGCGCAGCAGTTCGACCTGCAGGTGGTTCAGCGGTTCCAGGTATGGAAACCGGTTGAACACCGAACGCGCCAGCGACGGGTTGTCGGCCAGCAGGTCGTCCTGGCCGGTGATGAGCTTGTGCATGCGGATGGTGCGGTCGTGCTCGGCGACGATCTTGTCGAACACCCGGTGACGCAGTTCCTCATCGGCGACAAGTTCCGAGTAGTGCGCCGCCAGTCCCATGTCCGACTTGGCCAGCACCTGCGCCATGTTGGACAGCACGGTGGCGAAGAACGGCCACTTGACGTAAAGGTCCTGCAGCACCTCGAGTCGGCCGTCACCCTCGGCGATCCACTCCTCGACGGCCGTGCCGGTGCCGTACCAGCCGGGCAGCATCACCCGCGACTGGCTCCACGCCAGCACCCACGGGATTGCGCGCAGGTCGGCGATCGAGGTGGTGGGCTTACGAGAGGTGGGCCGGCTGCCGATGTTGAGCGAACCGATCTCGCTGACCGGGGTGGAGGCCTTGAAATACTCCACGAATCCCGGTGTCTCGTGCACTAATTCGGCGTAGGCGCGCTGCGCCCGGGCGGCGAGGTCGTCGAGCACCTGGTAGGCCGGGCCGGCCGCGTCGCCGAGGCCCTCGACGTCGAGCAGGGTCGACTCCAGCGTCGCCGCGAGCAGTGTCTCGAGGTTTCGATGCGCGATCCGCGGTTCGGCGTACTTGGCGGCGATCACCTCGCCCTGTTCGGTAAGCCGCAGCGACCCGTTCACCGCCCCGGGCGGCTGGGCCAGGATCGCATCGTAGCTCGGGCCGCCGCCGCGGCCGACCGTCCCACCGCGACCGTGGAAGAGCCGCAACCGGATTCCGGTCTTGCGGGCGGACTCGACGAGGTCCAGTTCGGCCCGGTACAGCGCCCAGTTGGCCGCCAGGTACCCGCCGTCCTTGTTGGAGTCGGAGTAGCCGAGCATGACCTCCTGGCTCTCCCCTCGGGCATGCACCATCGCCCGGTACTGCGGCAGATCCAGGACGGACTCCAGGATCGACGAGCCGCGCTGCAGGTCGTCGATCGTCTCGAACAGCGGCACGATCCCGATCGGGGCGTACACGTCCTCCCCCGAAACATCCAGCAGGCCGGCTTCTTTCAGCAGGATCGCGGCCTCCAGCATGTCCGACACCGACTGGCACATCGAGATGATGTAGTTGGGTACCGCCTCGGGCCCGAACACGCGCACCGCCCGCGCGGCCGCGAAGACGATGTCGAGTTCCTTGCGCGCCAGCTCCGAGAGCTCCGCGTCGTCGCGGATCAGCGGACGGCGGGTGGACAACTCGGCCACCAGCACCTCGACCCGCTCGGGCTCGGCCAGTGCGGCGTAGTCCGGGTGCACGCCGGCCCAGGCCAGCAGCTCGGCGATCACCTCTTCGTGCACGTCGGAGTTCTGCCGCATGTCCAGGCCGCTGAGGTGGAAGCCGAAGACGTCCACCGCGTCACGCAGTCGGGCCAGCCGGTCGTCGGCCAGCAGCGCGCTGCCGTTGTCGCGCAGCGAGGCGTCGATGATGTCGAGGTCTGCCAGCACCTGGTCGGGAGTGGCGTACGGCGTCATACCGAGTTCGAGTACGTGTTCGGGCCTGCGGTCCAGAATCTGCGCGGCGGTGGCAGTCAGCCTGCCGTGCACCACCCGCAGCGCCCGGCGGTACGGCTCGTCGGAGCGGACCGGCTCGTCACACGCACTGGCCAGGGCCAGCAACTCACCGGTTGTCTTGACCAGCCGGGCCGACATGGACAGCTCCTGCTCGAGCTTCGTCAGCTCGGCGAAGTAATGCGCCAGCGCCGTGAAGGCGGCGCTGCCGGTGGCCAGCCGCACCACATCGGCCGTCACGTTAGGGTTGCCGTCCCGGTCGCCGCCGATCCACGAGCCCGGACGCAGAATCGGCTCGGCCAGCAGGTCGGCACCCGGCCAGCGGGACCGTAGCGCGTGACGCACCTCGGCGTTCACCTTCGGGATCACCTCGAACAACGCCGCCGGGTAGTAGCGCAGTCCGACCTCGATCTCGTCCTGAATCTTCAAGCGGGACAAGCGGATCAGGGCGGTCTGCCACAGCGTGAGGATCTGTCTGCGAAGCTCGGTTTCGATCGGACGGCCGTCTTCGGTTTCGCTCATTCCCTGCAGCCGAAGCCGCATGAGCTGGGTGATGTGGTGCTGGGTGTCGAAAATCGTGCGGCGCCGGGTCTCGGTGGGGTGGGCGGTGATCACCGGCGACACCAGCGCGCCGCGCAGCGCCTCGGCGACGGTACCGGCGTCGAGTTGGGTGGCGTCGAGCTTCTGATAGGTCGCGGCCAGCGTGCTGTCCTGTGGCGGTTCCCCGGCCGCGACGTGAATGGCTCGCCGCCGCTCGCGGTGGATGTCCTCTGCGACGTTGGCCAGCAGCGCGAAGTGGGTGAACGCGCGGATCACCGGGATGGCCTGGTGGATGTCGATGCCGTCGAACAACCGCACCATGTCGGCCCGGTCGATCTCGGAGCGCCGGACCCGGAACGACTCGACCCGGGCCTGCTCGACGAGGTCGAAGACCTGCTCGCCGTTCTGTTCCCGCACGGTGTCGCCCAGGATCGTGCCGAGCAACCGGATGTCCTCGCGCATCGGCTCGGTGGCCTCCCGCCCGACCTGCGTGCGGCGGACGGCGCCGATCGGTGCCAGCGTCACCTCAGAGACCTCAGCCATGTGTCCAGTATCGGTGCGGGCAGAGCAGCGCGCAGAGCGAGCCTCGGTGAGGCTATCCACAGACCCTGATTCATCCACAGATGGCTTTCGCGGGTCCGTTCATCAAACGTATGTTCGATAGCGTGGCGTCATGAGCTCCGCTGGACCGCTGACCGCCGAGGCGGTGCACGCGATAGTCCTGGCGGAGCTCGATACCGTGGACGCGGCTTACGAGCGGCTGCGCGCGACGTGTACCGATCTGGCCGGCAACGCGTTTCGTATCGAGATTGCCGAGCGCCTCGAAGCCCAGCTGCGCACCAGCCGTGGTCTGTCCTACCGGATGTTCGGCGAGATCGCCGCACCGGTGGACGGCGCCGACGATCCGCGACTGCCCGCGGGGGTCAAGGTGCGCGACGTGCTGGCGTCACGACTGCGGCTGACTACCGGTGAGGTCAGACGGCGGTTCCGGGTGGCAGCGCGGATTCGTCCGCGGCGATCGCTGACCGGACCCACCCTGTCGCCGGAACTGCCGGAACTGGCCGCCGCGGTGGCGGCCGGCGAGGTCGGTGACGACCACATCGCCGCGGTGTGCCGAGCGCTGGACGTGTTGCCTGCCTCGGTGTCCCCCGCCGACAAGGACAAGGCAGAACGCGCACTCGTTCACCATGCCGGAGAACAGGATTCGCAGTTCGTCACGGCGGTTGGGCAGACCATCGCCGACTGCCTCAACCCCGACGGCAACTTCACCGACGAGGATCGCGCCCGGCGGCGCGGGCTGATGCTGGGACGGCAGGGGCCCGACGGCATGAGCCGGCTGAGCGGCTGGTTGGACCCGGAGGCCCGCTCGTATCTCGAGGCGGTCGCCGCCGTGGTGCGGCCGGGCCGGCATCAACCCGACGCCGACGAGCGAGATTCGCGAAGCCCCGGGCAGCGCTGCCACGATGCGGTCAAGCTCGCACTCAAGACGGCGATTGCCTCCGCCGGGCTCGGGCAGCACCGCGGCACGCCGGTGACCGTCGTGGTGACGACGACGCTGGCCGAGTTGGAGCAGGCGGCGCGGGCGGCGCGCGATCCGGCCGTGCCCATGCCGCCCGCGGCGCGAACCGGTGGCACGGGCCGCTTGCCGATGCGCGACGTGATCCGGATGGCCAGCGAGAGCATCCACTACCTCGCGGTGTTCGACGGCCATTCCGAGCGAGCGCTCTACCTGGGCCGGAGCCGGCGGCTCGCGAGCGCCGACCAGCGGATCATCTGCTACGCCCGCGACCGCGGCTGCACCAAACCCGGGTGCTTCGTGGCCGGCTACGACTGCGAGGTCCACCACGCACGGGACTGGAGCGCCGGTGGCCCCACCGACGCGGACAACCTCTACTTCGGCTGCGGCACCGATCACGCCGCCGCAACGGACGGCACGTACACGACCACCGTCACCGACGACGGCCGGATCACCTGGTCGGACGGGACCGGACCACCGCGGGTCAACGACGTCCACCATCCAGAGCGATTATTCGATGACGAGCACGGCTCGGGGTGAGGTGCGGCAGGATCACGTCCATGGCGGGCGAGAAGACCACGGTGTACACCGCACGCCGGGTGATCACGATGGACCCCGACTTGCCCCCTGCCACAGCGGTGGCGGTACGCGGGAATCGGATCGCGGCGGTTGGTGACATCGAAGACCTGCGCAGCACGGGAATTGTCGACGACACGTTCGCCCAAGCGGTGATCTGTCCGGGTCTGATCGATCAGCATCTGCACCCGATCCTGGGCGCGACCACGCTGATGACCGAGGTGATCGCCATCGAGGACTGGCCGCTGCCGGGTCGGACGTACCCGGCGGCCCACTCGGCGCAGGAGTACCGCGACCGGCTCACCGCCGCGCACCGGGCGCTGGCACCCGACGAGTGGCTCTTCTCCTGGGGCTACCACAAGTTGTGGCACGGCCCGCTGGACCGGGCTGCGCTGGATGCGATCAGCACATCCCGTCCGATCGTGGTGTGGCAGCGCTCGTGCCACGAATGGTTTCTCAACACCGCGGCCATCGAGGCGCTCGGGCTGACGGCCGTGGACATGGCCGGCCACGGCCCGGCCAGCGAGATGGTGGACTTCGAGGCCGGGCACTGGTGGGAAACCGGGATGAACCTGCTGCTGCCGAGCCTCTCGCCGGTGTTCATGAGCCCGCAGCGGCTGACTGCCGGGCTGCAGCAGCTGGTGGAGTACCTGCACCGCAATGGGGTGACCGCGATCAACGAGCCCGGCATCATGTGGGACGTCGAGCCGTGGCCGCTATACCAGCAGATCCTCGGCGATGCCGAAACGCCCTTCGGCTCAACGTTTCTGGTGGATGCCCGCAGTCAGGCCGACTCCGGCATGGACCCGGCCGACGCGGTGGCCGACGCCGAGGAACAGGTCGCCCGGGCGTCGACGGGCAAGGTGCGGCTGCTGCCCAAGCAGGTCAAGCTGTTCGCCGACGGCGCGATCATCAGCCAGCTGATGCAGATGCGCGAGCCCTACCTCGACGACGCCGGTCACCCCGACCTGTGCCACCACGGCGAGTGGATGATGCAGCCCGCGGCCTTCCGGGAGTTCGCGAAGGTCTACTGGGCGGCCGGCTGGCAGCTGCACATCCACGTCAACGGCGACGCGGGGCTCGATATGGTTCTCGACACCATCGAGGAGTGCATCACCGCCCAACCGAGGACCGATCACCGGACGGTCATCGTGCACTTCGCCAACTCCAGTGAAGAGCAGATCGACCGGATCGCCCGGCTGGGATGCATCGTGTCGGCCAATCCCTACTACCCCGTCGGCTTCGCCGACCAGTACACCGCGCACGGGCTGGGCGCCGAGCGCGCCGACACGATGGTGCGGGCGGCCTCGGTGCTACGCCGCGGCATCCCGCTGTCGCTGCATTCCGACCTGCCGATGGGACCGGCCGCGCCGCTGACGCTGGCCTGGTGTGCGGTGAACCGGCAGACGCCCAGCGGCCGGACGGCCGGACCCGAGCAACGGATCTCGGTGCACGACGCACTGCGCGCGGTGACGATCGAGGCCGCCTATTCATGGCGGATGGAAGCCGAGATCGGCAGCATCACCCCCGGCAAGCTGGCGAACTTCACGGTGCTTGCCGACGACCCCTATGCGGTGGATCCGCTACGGCTGAACGACATCGAGATACTGGGCACCGTCTACGAGGGACGGCTGCACCCGGCACCACAATTGCGATGAACCCCCTGCGGCTGACACCGCGGATGAAGATGTCGAGAACCTGTTCGACGAACTCTGGGCGGATGGGCCTGTCGGCGAACAACACGTCGAAACTCGTTGCGGCAGCAAGCATCTCGGTGACGGACAGTGAATCGATCCCTCGCGCAGTTCGCCGCGGTCGGCCGCTCGCCGGAAAACCACCGCCCACGAGATCAGCCGGTTACTCCAGAAGTCCTGCTGGACCTACCCCGACTGAGAGAAATCAGGAGGAGTACTTGATCTGGAGTGCCATCCCGATGATGCACACCACCCAGATGCCGGTGACGAACAGCGTCAGCCGGTCGAGGTTCTTCTCCACCACCGTCGAGCCCGAGAGGCTGGACTGGACACCGCCGCCGAACAGGGTCGACAGGCCGCCACCCTTGGCGCGGTGCAGCAGGACCAACAGCACCACGAGGAGGCTGGTGACCACCAACGTGATCTGCAGAGCCAAAACCATGCCGGTCAGCCTACCTGGTGTGCAGGACCGGTCTCGGCTTGGGTCAGGGAAGGGGCCCACCCGCGGCGATCGCCGACAGGGTGGCGAACTGCTCCCCATCCAACGACGCCCCGCCCACCAGGGCGCCGTCGACGTCCTCCTGACCGGCGAGTTCGCCGATGTTCTTGGCGTTGACCGAACCGCCGTAGAGCACCCGGATACCCGCGGCGATCTGCGGATTCGCCAACTCGGCGAGTTCGGCGCGGATAGCGCCGCACACCTCCTGGGCATCGGCCGCGCTGGCCACCCGCCCGGTGCCGATGGCCCACACCGGCTCGTAGGCGATCACCACGTCGGTGAGCTGCTCGTTGGTCAGGCCGGCCAGGGAGCCCCGCAGCTGCGCGACGTTGTACTCCACGTGGTTGCCGGCCTCGCGGACGTCGAGGTGCTCACCGATGCACACGATCGGGATCAGTCCGTGCCGGAACGCCGCGGCGGCCTTGGCCGCGACCAGTGCGTCGTCCTCGTGGTGATACGTCCGGCGTTCGGAGTGCCCGACGACGACGAACGTGCAGCCCAGCTTGGCCAGGAACGCACCGCTGATGTCGCCGGTGTAGGCACCCGAGTCGTGCTGCGAGAGGTCCTGCGCGCCGTAGGTCAGCCGCAGCTTGTCGCCGTCGACCAGGGTCTGCACACTGCGCAGGTCGGTGAACGGCGGGATGACTGTGACGTCGACCTTGTCGAAGTACTTGTCGGGCAGCGAGAACGCGATCTTCTGGACAAGGGCGATGGCCTCGAAATGGTTGAGGTTCATCTTCCAGTTGCCCGCGATCAGCGGTTTACGGGACACACGACTCCTAATTTGAGAACTACTGAAGTACTTCCAGACCGGGCAGGACCTTGCCCTCAAGGTATTCCAGCGAGGCTCCGCCGCCGGTGGAAATGTGCGAGAAACCGTCCTCAGGCAGACCCAGCTGACGCACCGCGGCCGCCGAGTCGCCGCCGCCGACCACGCTGAACGCGCCCTTGGCGGTCGCACCGATGATGGCCTCGGCCACGCCCTTGGTTCCCGCCGCGAAGGCCGGGAACTCGAAGACGCCCATCGGCCCGTTCCAGAAGATCGTCCGGGCGTTGGACAACAGCGTGGTGAACCGCTTGACCGACTCCGGTCCGATGTCCAGGCCCATCTTGTCGGCCGGGATCTTGTCGGCGGCCACCGTCTCCGGTGGAGAGTCCGCCTCGAACTTCTCCGCGACGACGATGTCGACCGGCAGGTGGATCACGTCACCGTAGGTCTCCAGCAGCTTGCGGCAGGTGTCGATCATCTCTTCCTGCAGCAGCGAGCTTCCGACCGAAAAACCTTGTGCGGCAAGGAAGGTGAAGCACATGCCGCCGCCGATGATCAGGCTGTCGGCCTTGGTCGCCAGGTTCTCGATCACGGCCAGCTTGTCGGACACCTTCGACCCGCCGAGCACCACGGCATACGGGCGTTCGCCGGCGTGGGTCAGCTGCTCGAGCACCTTCACCTCGGCGGCCACCAGCGTGCCCGCGTAGTGCGGCAGCAGCGCGGCCACGTCGTAGACCGACGCCTGCTTGCGGTGCACCACGCCGAAGCCGTCGGAGACGAACGCACCGTCCTGCCCGTCAGGTGAGGCCACCAGCGCCGCCAGATCTCTCGCCAGCCCCAGTCGCTCGCTCTCGTCCTTGCTGGTCTCCCGCGGGTCGAAGCGGATGTTCTCCAGCAGCAGGACGTCGCCGTCGGTCAGGCCCTCGGCGCGGGCCAGTGCATCGGTGCCGACCACGTCACTGGCCAGTTGCACGTGCCTGCCCAGCTTCTCCCCGAGCGCGGCGGCCACCGGGGCCAGCGAGAACCTCGGGTCCGGGGCTCCCTTGGGCCGGCCCAGGTGCGCGGTCACCACGACCTTGGCACCGGCGTCGGAAAGTGCCTTGAGCGTCGGCACCGAGGCGATGATGCGTCCCGGATCGGTGATCACACCGTCCTCGTCGAGCGGGACGTTCAGGTCGGAGCGCACCAGCACGCCCCGACCTTCGACGCCGTCGGCGAGCAGATCGGACAGAGTCTTGACGGCCATCGCCGTTACAGCGACTTACCGACGAGGGCGACCAGGTCGACCAGCCGGTTGGAGTAGCCCCACTCGTTGTCGTACCACGAAACAGCCTTGGCCTGGTTGCCGATCACCTTGGTCAACCCGGCGTCGAAGATCGAGCTGTGCGGGTCGGTGACGATGTCGCTGGACACGATCGGGACGTCGTAGTACTTGAGGATGCCCTTGAGCTTGCCCTCGGCTGCGGCCTTCATCGCGGCGTTGATGTCGGCCGCGCTGGCCTCCTTGCTCAGTTCGACGGTGAGGTCGGTGACCGAACCGGTGGGGATCGGCACCCGCAGCGCGTAGCCGTCGAGCTTGCCCTTCAGCTCGGGCAGCACGAGCCCGATCGCCTTGGCGGCGCCGGTCGAGGTGGGCACGATGTTGACCGCGGCGGCCCGCGCACGGCGCAGGTCCCTGTGCGGACCGTCCTGCAGGTTCTGGTCGCCGGTGTAGGCATGGATGGTCGTCATCAGACCGCGCACGATGCCGAACTCGTCGTTGAGCACCTTGGCGAACGGACCGAGGCAGTTCGTGGTGCACGAGGCGTTGGAGATGACGTTCTGGCTGCCGTCGTACTTGTCGTCGTTGACCCCGATGACGATGGTGATGTCCTCGTCCTTGGCCGGCGCGGAGATGATGACCTTCTTCACACCCGACTCCAGGTGGCCGCGCGCGCGGGCGTCGTTGAAGATGCCGGTCGACTCGACGACGACGTCGACGCCGAGATCGCCCCACGGGATGGCGGCCGGACCGTCCTTGACCTCGAACGCCTTGATCTTGGTGCTGCCGATGACGATGGTGTCCTCGCCCTCGAGGCTGACGTCCTCGGGCAGGCGGCCCAGGATCGTGTCGAACTTCAGCAGGTGCGCGAGAGTCGCGTTGTCGGTGAGGTCGTTCACCGCCACGATCTCGATGTCTTTGGCCTTACCTTCGGCCTGCTGGGTGGCCAGGGCCCGGTAGAAGTTGCGGCCGATGCGGCCGAAGCCGTTAACGCCAACCCGGATCGTCACGTCTGTCTCCTTGAATTGCTTCGGGTACTCGAGGTCAGCCTAGTGGCGGTCGCATCGGCGTGCGCGACCGGTTGCAATCTCGGTCGGATGGATTCCGATCACGTGCCGCTCTGGTCCAGCCGGGGCGAGCCGGTCCACCGTTGCCGGATCATCGGCAAAGTTTCGTTCTCCTCGAGTTGGGTTTGTGCGACGTTGATCCGGGCCAGCAGCGCGGCGTCGGTGGTGGGCACGGCGATCCCGATCTTCTCGGTGGTGATGCCGCGCTGGACGACCTCGACACCGGGCACCGAGCCCACCAGTTCGTCCAGCACCGGGGCCAGTTTGAGGAGCGCATCACAGCGGGCGGTGGTCAGGTCGCGCAGTGCGGCGCGGATGCTGCCGTACGCGTACACCCGGACCCGGGCGACCTTCCCGTCGGCCATCAGACGGTTGGCGATCGGCTGGCTGGTGTTGCCCTGCTGCACCCCGACGGTGAGACCCTCGAGGTCATCGACGGAGCGGACCTCGGGTAGCCGCGCGGTGTCCACCGCCAGTGCCTGACCCGAGATCAGGTACGGCTCGCAGAACGCGGCCTTGAGCGCACGCGAGCCGGTGATGGTGGTGCCCGAGGCGACACAGTCGAACTCGCCGGAATCCAGGGCGTCGAAGATTCCGTTGAAATCGCGACCGGAATACCGGACGAATTCCACGGCGCGGCCGAGAAGTCCTGCGATCGCGGACATCAGCTCGATGTCGAGTCCGGAGTCGTCCTCGGCGGAGTTGAACGGCGGGTCGGGGAACGCGGCGCCGACGCGCAGCACGTCATCGCCGGTCATGGCGAAACCGTAACGAACCCGCGAGGGGTTCGACACCGACTCCGCGCAACGCGTAGCGTCGGGGAATGGTGAGCACCCCCGACCTCGGTGCGGTCCGAAAACGCCTCGGGCAAGGGCTGTTCGCGATGGTCGCCGGCCCGGAGGGCCCGCAGAACCGCGACCGGATCCACAACACCCCGGGACCGCGCTGGTTCGCCGGGGACCGGCCCATCCGCCGAGTGCACGCCGACGCGTCGATGTTCGTCGGCGGTCTGCGGGCATTGCTGCTGCAGTCCCTGCACCCGCTGGCGATGGCCGGGGTCGCCGAACACTCCGACTACCGCGGCGACCCGTGGGGCCGGCTGCAGCGCACCAGCACCTTCCTGGCCGTGACCACCTTCGGCACGGCCGCCGACGCGCAGCGCGCGGTGGACCGGGTTCGCGGCATCCACCGCCGGGTCAACGGCGTCGCAGCCGACGGCAGCCCGTACCGGGCCGACGACCCGCACCTGCTCGAATGGGTCCACATCGCCGAGATCGACAGCTTCCTGCTCGCCCATCAGCTCTACGGCGCGCAGCCGCTCGACCAAGACGGTCGCGACGCCTACGTCGCCGACACCGCACGGATCGCCCATGCACTCGGGGTGCCCGACCCACCGCGCACCGAGGCCCAGCTGGCCGAACGAATCACCGCATATCGCAACGAGTTACACGGCACCGATGCCGCCCGCGAGGCGGCGCGCTTCCTGCTGCTGACGCCGCCGCTGCCGCTTCTGGCGCGGGTGCCCTACGGAGTGCTGGCATCGGCTTCGGTGGCCATGCTGCCGGCTTGGGCCCGAATGCCGTTGCGGCTGCCGTACCTACCGCCGGTGGAGGCCACCGGGATCCGGCTCGCCGGACGGGTGGCGGTCGGCGGCATCCGCTGGGCACTCACCGCCAATCAGCCGGAAATAACTGCCGTGGAGCAGGTTTCGAGCGACGCCTAGGCGTCTTCGAGCAGGTCCGGGGTGACGGCGGACTCGGTGTCCGGGATGCCGTCCTGCTTGGCCTTGCGATCCGCCATCGATAGCAGCCGCCGAATACGGCCTGCAACAGCATCTTTCGTCATCGGCGGATCGGCCAGGCGGCCCAATTCCTCCAGCGACGCCTGCCGGTGCTCCACCCGCAGCCTGCCCGCGGCGGCCAGGTGCTCGGGCACGGTGTCGGCCAGGATCTGCAGCGCGCGCTCCACCCGGGCGGCGGCGGCCACCGCGGCACGCGCGGACCGGCGCAGGTTGGCATCGTCGAAGTTCGCCAGCCGGTTGGCGGTGGCCCGGACCTCGCGGCGCATCCGCCGCTCCTCCCAGATCAGCCTGGTGTCCTGGGCGCCCATCCTGGTCAGCAGCGCGCCGATGGCCTCGCCGTCGCGCACCACGACCCGGTCGATGCCGCGCACCTCTCGCGCCTTGGCGCTCACACCGAGTCGGCGGGCCGCCCCGACCAGCGCCAGCGCGGCTTCCGGTCCGGGACAACTGACTTCGAGCGCCGACGAGCGGCCCGGCTCGGTCAGCGAGCCATGCGCGAGAAACGCTCCGCGCCAAGCGGCTTCGGCGTCACCGACGCTGCCGCCGACCACCTGGGCAGGAAGGCCGCGCACCGGACGGCCGCGCAGGTCGAGCAGTCCGGTCTGGCGCGCCAGCGCCTCACCGTCCTTGGCGACCCGGACCAGATAGCGGGTGCTCTTTCGGATCCCACTCGCCGACAACACGTGCACGACGGCGTTGTAGCCGTACAGGTCGTAGATGTCCTTGCGAAGCCTGCGGGCGATGACGCCCAGATCCACCTCGGCCTCGACCACGACACGGCCCGACACGATGTGCAGACCTCCGGCGAACCGCAGCAGCGAGGCCACCTCCGCTCGGCGAGCACTCACGGAGTTGACGACCAGCCGGCTCAGTTCGTCCTTCACCTCGGCAGTCATCGCCACGAGTCGTCACCTCTCGGTCCGCTCAGTCCCGTCACCCGTCCCCCTGTCGCATCGCCCCGGCCTCCATCGGCGCGGCAGTCGGGGCGGTGGGCGGCGAGGGAGCAACTCCCCGTGTGCGCACACCGTCGAGCGCTGCGGCCAACTTCGCCGGATCATGTAAAGGTGTACCAGGTCTGGACACGTCAGCAAACTGAACTGACGCTTCCAGCAGGCTCGCGGTACGGCGAAGTTGATCACGTTCCCGGTCCGACGGCACCCGGGCGGCGTCGACGACGATCTCGTGCACCGAGAAACCGGGCGCATGTTGGGCCAGGACGTGCAGGTGACGCTCGGCCGAGAACCCGGCGGTCTCCCCCGGCTCGGCGGCCAGGTTGAGCACCAGGGCCCGCCGCGCGCGGGTGGCTTCCAGCGCGGCCACCAGCTCCGGGACCAGCACGTGCGGGATGACGCTGGTGAACCACGAGCCCGGTCCGAGCACCACCAGATCGGCGGCCATGATGGCGTCGACGGCCTGCCGGGTCGCCGGCGGATCACCGGGGAGCAGCCGCACCCGGCGGACCTTGCCCGGCGTGGTGGCGACGGCGACCTGCCCGCTGATCACCCGGCTCATCCGCGGATCGCTCTCCAGCCCGGCCACGTCGGCTTCGATCTGCAGGGCGATCGGGCACATCGGCAGCACCCGGCCCTTGAGGTCCAGGATGCGGCCGACTTCGTCGAGCGCGGCGACCGGGTCGGCGAGCACCTCGTTGAGCCCGGCCAGCAGGAGATTGCCGATCGGGTGGCCGGCCAGAGCGCCGCTGCCGCCGAACCGGTGCTGGATGATGGTCGCCCAAAGCCGACCGTGCGGACTGTCGGATGCCAAGGCGGCCAACGCCATTCGCAGGTCACCTGGCGGCACGATGTCGAGCTCGCTGCGCAGCCGGCCCGAGGATCCGCCGTCGTCGGCGACGGTGACCACCGCGGTGACGTGCGGAGTCAGCCTCCGGGCAGCCGACAGCGTCGCGTACAGGCCGTGACCGCCACCGAGGGCGACGATGCGGGGGCTCGTTCCCCCGGTCGCTTCGCTTCTGCCCGCCGGCCAGGTCATTCGCGGCCCAGATCCCGATGCAGCACCCGCACCGACAGTTGCTCGTTGCCACCGAGCAGGGCGGCGAGCGCTTCGGCCATCGCGACGCTGCGGTGCTTCCCCCCGGTGCAGCCGATGGCCACGGTCATGTATCGCTTCCCCTCCCGGCTGTAGCCGTCCACGACGAGCTTCAGCAGCTGATGGTAGGTCTGCAGGAACTCCGTCGCTCCGGGTTGGCTCAGCACGTAGTCGCGGACGGCCGGATGCTGGCCGGTCTGCGGCCTCAGCTCGTCGACCCAGTGCGGGTTGGGCAGGAACCGCACATCCATCACCATGTCCGCGTCCATCGGCAGGCCGTACTTGAAACCGAACGATTCGACAGTGACGCTGGTCTGCGCCACCGTCTCGCCACCGAACGCCCGCTCGATGCTCTCGCGCAGCGCGCGCACCGACAGCGTCGAGGTGTCGATGACCAGGTCGGCCGACGCCCGCACCGGGGCGAGCATGCTCCGTTCGGCCGCGATGCCCTCGGCCAGGGTCTGGTTGCCCTGCAACGGATGGCTACGCCGGTTGTTCTCGTAGCGGCGCACCAGGATGTCGTCGGAGGCCTCCATGAACAGCACCCGCGGGTGGATGTCGCGGGTCGCCAGTTCATTGCGCACCCAGTCGAGGTCGCCGGTGAACCCCTTGGACCGAACGTCCATGACGACCGCCAACTGGGTGATACGCGAGCCCGCCGCCAGCCCGAGGTCGACCATCCGGGCGATGAGTTCGGGCGGCAGGTTGTCGGCCACATACCAGCCGAGGTCCTCCAGTACCTTGGCCGCGGTGCCGCGGCCGGCGCCGGACAGCCCGGTGACCAATACGACGTCGATGCCCGATTCGGGTTCGCCCACCGTCTGGGTCTGCACGTCTTCGCCTGTGGTGTGTTCTGTCATCGGGATACCTGCTGCGCAGTCTGATCATCGCTGACCTCGTCGGCTTGCGCAGCCGATCCCTCCGAATCCGCCGATACCCCTAGCGCTTCCAGCACCGCGGCGGCCGTCGCGACCCCGATCCCGGGCACTGCGGTGATCTCCTCGACGGTGGCCTGCCGCAGCCGGGTCAGCGAGCCGAAGTGGGTAACCAGCGCCTTGCGCCGGGCCTCCCCCAGCCCGCGCACCGAGTCCAGCGCCGAGGCCGTCATCCGCTTGGACCGCTTGCTGCGGTGGTAGGCGATCGCGAAGCGGTGTGCCTCGTCGCGAACCCGCTGCAAGAGGTACAGACCTTCGCTGTTACGCGGCATGATCAGCGGGTCTGGTTCGGCGGGCACCCACACCTCCTCGAGTCTCTTGGCCAGCCCGATCACCGCCACGTCGTCGACACCGAGTTCGTCGAGCACGGCCTGTGCCGCGTTGACCTGAGGCGCGCCGCCGTCGACGACGTAGAGGTTGGGCGGGTAGGCGAACTTTCGCGACTTGCCTTCTGGGGCTAGCAAGTCCGGGTCCTGCTGCTCGTGCACGTGACGGAGGAAGCGGCGCCGGGTTACCTCGGCGATCGAGGCGACGTCGTCGGAACGACCCTCACCGGCGGCCTCCCGGATGGCGAAGTGCCGATAGTCGGATTTGCGCGGCAGTCCGTCCTCGAACACCACCAGCGATGCCACCACGTCGGTGCCCTGCACGTGGCTGATGTCGACGCACTCGATGCGCAGCGGCGCCGCGGCCAGGCCCAGCGATTCCTGAATATTCTGCAGCGCAGCCGATCTGGCGGTGAAGTCGCCGGCGCGCTTGAGCTTGTGCTGTTGCAGCGCCTCCTGCGCATTGCGATGCACGGTCTCGGCCAGCGCCTTCTTGTCACCGCGCTGCGGCACCCGCAGTGCCACCCGGGAGCCACGCAGTCCGGACAGCCAGCTGGCCAGCTGCGTCGGAATTGGGCGGCAGGCAGGGCACCAGCACCTCCCTGGGCACCGGATTGGTGGATTCGTCTGCCGCACTGCCCAATTCGAACTGGTCGCCGTAGAACTGGGTGATGAACTGCTCGACCAGCTGCGCCTCGGCGGACTCGCCGGGATCGCCCGGCTTCTCGACGATCCAGCCCCGCTGTCCGCGGACTCGGCCGCCGCGGACGTGGAAAACCTGAACGGCCGCTTCGAGTTCGTCGTCGGCGAAGGCCACCACGTCGGCGTCGGTGCCGTCGCCGAGCACCACCGCCTGCTTCTCCAGCGCCCGCTTGAGCGCGCCGATGTCGTCGCGCAGCCGGGCGGCGCGCTCGAAGTCGAGTTCGGCTGCCGCGGCGCTCATCCGGTGTTCCAGCTCGCGGGCGAACCGGTCGGTCTTGCCGGACAGGAAGTCGCAGAAGTTCAGGACGATCTCGCGGTGCTCCTCGGCGCTGACCCGGCCGACGCACGGCGCCGAGCACTTGTCGATGTAGCCCAGCAGGCACGGCCGGCCGATCTGGTTGTGCCGCTTGAAAACTCCGGCCGAACAGGTGCGCGCAGGGAACACCCGCATCAACAGGTCAAGGGTCTCGCGGATGGCCCAGGCGTGCGAATACGGGCCGAAGTAGCGGACTCCCTTGCGCCGGGGTCCGCGATAGACGAACAGCCGCGGGTACTCCTCGTTGAGCGTCACGGCCAGCACCGGGTAGGACTTGTCGTCGCGGTAGCGGACGTTGAATCTCGGATCGAATTCCTTGATCCAGTTGTATTCCAGCTGCAGCGCCTCGACCTCGGTGTTGACCACCGTCCACTCCACCTTCGCGGCGGTGGTCACCATCTGGCGGGTACGCGGATGCAGGTTGGCGAGGTCGGCGAAGTAGGACGTCAGCCGGCTGCGCAGGCTCTTGGCCTTGCCGACGTAGATGACCCGGCCGTGCGGATCCCGGAAGCGGTAGACGCCCGGCTCGACGGGAATGGACCCGGGCGCTGGGCGGTACGTCGCGGGATCGGGCACGGTCTTCAGGTTAGTACCGGGGTCGGACGGCCAGGCCCGGCAGCCGCTACCGTGACGACGTGCCCAGCATCGCCAGCCGGCGGACGCGGATCATCCGCCTGACCGAATCGGATTGGGAGCAGTTCGCTCACCTCCGGTTACGGGCGCTCTCGGATGCGTTCGGCACAGGCGGCGCGCATTACCTGACCGAGTCCGGGTTCACGCCCGCCACCTGGCAGCAGCGCCTGCGCGACCACGCCCAGTTCGCCCTGTTCGTCGGAGCCGCCGGGTCGGCGACATCGGGCACCGCCGACCGGCCGGCCGGCCTGGTCGCCGCCCACCGCGAACGTCCCGACACCGTCTACCTGTACTCGCTGTGGCTCGATCCGCGGGTGCGCGGCCGCGGCCTGGCGCGCCGGCTGGTCGGGGCCGCCCTGGACTGGGCGCGCCGCAGCGGCGTTCGCACCGTGACACTGCGCATGGCGCCGGACAACAACGTGGCACGCTCGCTCTACGAGGGATTCGGGTTCACCGAGCTGCCCGGCGACGATCCGGGTGGGGTGGGAATGGAGCTCAGCTTCGGCTGAGGTCGGGTCGGTACTTGACCATCAGAGACCGCAGAGTGTCCATCGCGTCGACGGCGCGCTCCCCGTCTACGGCCTGGATGGCGACCACGGGAACATACTCGTAGTGGGCGATGTCCACCCGCGCCCACCGTGAGCCCTCCGGGAACGAGACGTCCACGACCTCATTCCACGGGACGAGACGTTCCAGCACCAGGTTGCGCACGGCGATCCCGGCCGGTCCGACCCGCACCCGCGGCAGGGCCAGCAGCAGGACGGCCGCGGCGATGATCAGGCCCAGAGACGCCACGGCAACCTGGTCGGCGGGCTGGATGATGGCGCCGGTGTAGCGGAGATTGAACAGGAAGCCCACGACGATCGACGCGGTGGCGATGACGAACGCGACGATGTAGGCGAACAGCGGTGTCAGCCTGGGCCGCAACACGACATCCCATTCGCCGGTGGATCGGCTCATGCTCGCAGATGCCGCAGCGTGAGCGCGGTCGACAGCGCCGCGGCCGCGGCCTGCGCGCCCTTGTCCTCGGCGGAGCCGGGAAGCCCGGCCCGATCGAGCGCCTGCTCCTCGGTGTCGGTGGTCAGCACGCCGTTGGCCACCGGCGTCGACGCGTCCAGCGAGACCCGGGTGAGGCCCTGCGTGACGGCGTCGCACACGTAGTCGAAATGCGGAGTCTGTCCGCGGATCACCACTCCCAGTGCGACGACCGCGTCATGCGTGCGCGCGAGTTCCTGTGCGACGACCGGTATCTCGATGGCGCCGAGCACTCGGACGACCGTCGGGTCGGGTATCCCGGAGTCGTCGGCGACCCGGCGGGCGCCGTCGAGCAGGGCGTTGCAGATCTTGGCGTGCCAGGTGCTGGCCACGATCGCCAGCGACAGTTCCGAGGCGTCCATCTCGGGAAGTTCCGGTACGCCGTCGCCCGCTCCACTCACAGGGCGCCGCCGAGATCTCCGGGCTGCCCCACCGCCTCGTCGTAGTCCTCGAGGCCGGTCAGGTCGTGGCCCATCCGGTCGCGCTTGGTCATCAGGTAGCGGATGTTCTCGGCATTGGCGCGCACCGGCAGCGGTACCCGCTCGATGATGTGCAGCCCGTAGCCGTCCAGACCGACGCGCTTGGCCGGGTTGTTGGTCAGCAGCCGCATCGACCGCACACCGAGATCCACCAGGATCTGGGCGCCGATCCCGTAGTCGCGGGCGTCGGCGGGCAGCCCCAGCTCGAGGTTGGCGTCGACGGTGTCGGCGCCCGCGTCCTGCAGCTGATAGGCCTGCAGCTTGTGCATCAGCCCGATGCCGCGGCCCTCGTGCCCGCGCATGTAGAGCACGATCCCGCGGCCCTCCCGGGCGACCATTGCCATCGCGGCGTCCAGCTGCGGTCCGCAGTCGCACCGCCGCGAGCCGAACACGTCACCGGTGAGGCACTCGGAGTGCACCCGGACCAGCACGTCGTGGCCGTCGTTCTCCGGGCCTGCGATGTCACCCCGGACCAGGGCGACATGCTCGACCTCCTCGTAGATGCTGCTGTAGCCCACCGCGCGGAACTCGCCGTGCCGGGTCGGGATGCGGGCTTCGGCGACCCGCTCGATGTGCTTCTCGTGCTTGCGCCGCCATTCGATGAGGTCGGCGATCGAGATCAGGGCCAGTCCATGCTCGTCGGCGAAGACCCGCAGCTCATCGGTCTGGGCCATCGCGCCCTCGTCCTTCTGGCTGACGATCTCGCAGATGGTGCCTGCGGGCTGGAGGCCGGCCATCCGGGCCAGGTCGACGGCGGCCTCGGTGTGACCGGGGCGACGCAGCACGCCACCGTCCTTGGCGCGCAACGGAACCACGTGGCCGGGCTTGGTGAAATCCTGGGAGACGCTGGACGGATCGGCAAGCAGCCGCATCGTCGTCGCCCGGTCGGAGGCCGAAATACCGGTCCCCACACCGTTTTTGGCGTCCACGGTGACGGTGTAGGCGGTGCCGTGCTTGTCCTGGTTCACCGCGTACATCGGCAGCAGTCCCAGCCGGTCGCAAATCTCGCCGGCCAGTGGCACGCACAGGTAACCCGAGGTGTAGCGGACCATGAAGGCGACCAACTCCGGCGTCGCCTTCTCGGCGGCGAAGATCAGGTCGCCCTCGTTCTCGCGGTCCTCGTCATCGATGACGACGACGGCCTTGCCCGCCGCGATATCGGCGACCGCCCGCTCGACGGTGTCCAGCCTCGTCATCGTGCCCGCCTGTCCCAAGTGCTGCTGCTGCACACAGTATGAACCACCGCAGAGTGCCGGATATTGCGCCCAACCTTCGGGTCGGTGCCGCCCCGCCCGCGGGTGAACCCCGGATGCCGAGCCGGTATCGATTTCGACACCTGGTATTTTCCTGTACGGATCGCTGATAGTTTGCTGTGACATGCAGATCATCGGGGGTTCGAGTCACCGGGGCGGCCCGTCCCGGTGGTCCGGTCCGGAACTCAGGCCAACGCTGCCCGGGAGGTTGTGACGTGATCAGAATGCGGAGCCTGCTCGCTGCGGGACCGGTCGCCGTGAGTGTGGCGTTCGCCACATGCGGCGTGGCCCACGCCTCGCCGGATGTGAGCGGCAAGACCTTCGCGGACGCCAGTTCGACCCTGAGTTCGGCCGGGTACTCGCCGGTCGTCGTCAGCACGATCGGCGCCACACTGGGCCGGTCCGACTGCGTCGTGACACGACAGCAGGACCGGCATTCGAGCTCCTCGAACAGCACTCAGACGCTGCTCACACTGAACTGCAACGCGCCGCTGGCCAGTGCCGGCGTGCCGGGCAACTCCGCGGCCAGCCCGGAGGGCCGGGCGGCGGCTGCGGCGGCGACCACCCAGGTGCCCAAGGAACGCGTGGAGGAGTCTCTGGTGGGCCAGTTGGCGACGGGCCCGGGGCCCGCCTGGGCGCAGTGCTCCGGCGATCTGGTCGGCGAGATCGGCGAGAGTGTCGACTGCACAGTGCTGGCCAACCAGCAGAAGCAGGCGTACACGCTGACCGTCACCGACGTCACCGATGGCCAGATCAGCTACCACATCGCCCCGAAGGGTTAATGCCGCTCGCCGAGCAACCGTTCGACATACTTGGCGATCACGTCCACTTCGAGGTTGACCGGTGTGCCGACCGGCGCCCGGCCCAGCGTCGTCAGGGCCAGGGTCGTGGGGATCAGCGAGACCTCGAACCAGTCCCGATCCAGCGCGGACACCGTCAGGGAGATGCCGTCGACGGTGATCGAGCCCTTCTCCACCACATAGCGGGACAACTGCGGGGGCAGGGCGATGCGCACCACTTCCCAGTGCTGCGACGGCGCGCGGGAAATGACCGTCCCGGTGCCGTCGACATGCCCCTGCACGATGTGGCCGCCCAGCCGGCTGTTGACCGCCGCCGCCCGTTCGAGGTTCACCGCGCCGCCGACGTCGACGGCGGCCAGGCTGGACCGGTTGAGCGTCTCGGCCATCACGTCCGCGCTGAACCGCCCGTCGGGCAGCACCTCCACCACGGTCAGGCAGACGCCGTTGACGGCGATCGAGTCGCCGTGGCGGGCGTCGGTGGTGACGACGGGCCCGCGGATGACGAAACGGGCGGCGTCGCCCAGCTCGTCCTTGCCGACGATCTCGCCCAGCTCCTCGACGATTCCGGTGAACATCGGCCCCAATCTAGTCCCCGGCCGGATACAGCCGTTTCTCCCCGAAGAAGGTGGCCACCGGGTTGCCGTTGAAGTTCGGCACCGCCCGGTAACCCTCGGCCTCGTAGAGGCCCTGGGCATGCGGTTGGCGAGGCCCCGTGTCCAACCGGGCGATCTGGTAGCCCAGCCCGCGTGCCGAGTCCTCCAGCGCGTGGAGCAGTACCCTGGCCAGGCCCTTTCCCCGCTCGTCGGGCGCGACGTACATCCGCTTGATCTCACAGGCACCGTCCGGCAGCCGTTTGATCCCACCTCCGCACACCGGCCTGCCGTCGCGATAGCCCACCAGGAAGGTTCCGCCGGGCGGCCCCAGCTCGGCCGCGCCGGCCTTCGGCATGTCCGGGGCTTCGATGTCGAGTCCACCCCGAATGTCCCAGTACAGCTCGCGCATCTCGGCCACCATCGCGGCCACCATCGCGGCGCCGTCGCCGGTGCTCACCGGCACATGCCGAAACTGCAGGTCGCTGCCCATGCAGACACTCATACCGACCCGGCAACGCCTGAGCAACCCCCGACGCGCGAACAGGGCCAGTCCGCGCCGACCTCTCCGGCCAATAGGGTCGGCCGCCGCCGACCACCACGGCCAATAGGGTCAGCCGCCGCCGACCACTACGGCCAATAGGGTCAGCCGCCGCCGACCACCACGGCCAATAGGGTCAGCCGCCGCCGACCACTACGATGCACCTATGCCGACGCGCCGCCGAATGTTCGCCGTCCTTGCCGCCCTGCTCGCCATGGCCGCCCTCGTGATCTCGGGGTGCTCGTCGAAACCAGCCGAATCGCTCCCGGACGCCGCGGGGCTGCTGCAGCAATCCATCCAGACCACGAAGGCACTCAAGAGCGCCCACCTGGAGATCACGGTCAGTGGCAAAATCGAAGGCCTGCCCGTCAAGAAACTCAGCGGTGACCTGACCAACGTGCCCAGCGTCGCCGTCTCGGGCAACTCCACGATCTCGATGGGCGGCTCCGACGTCGACATCCAGTTGGTGGTCCTGCAGGGCACCCTCTACGCCGCGCTGACCCCCAACAGCTGGCTCGACATGGGACCGGCCGCCGACATCTACGACCCCTCGGTGATCCTGAACCCGGACACCGGGCTGGCCAACATGCTGGCCAGCATCAGCGATGCCAAGTCGCAGGCCAGTGAAACCATCAACGGCGTGAACACCGTGCGCATCGCAGGCACGGTCACCGCCGACGCCGTCAACAAGCTCATCCCGCAGATCAAGGCCACCGGACCGATCCCCGCCACGGTGTGGGTCGGCAAGGACGATCCGCACCAGCTGGTGCAGGCCAAGGTCGACCCCAGCGACGGCAACAGCGTCCAGCTGACCCTGTCGGACTGGGACAAGCCGGTGACCGTCACCAAGCCCGCAGTCTGAGCGGCGCCGCACTCTGATGTCAGAAGCACAGGACACCGCCGAAACCGCCGCCGAACGGGCGGACTCCAGCGGCCGCAGCCGCCGCATCGCGATCGGGGCCGGCAGCCTGGCCGTGCTGCTCGGCGCGCTCGACACCTATGTCGTCGTGACGATCATGACCGACATCATGCAAACCGTCGGCATCCCGATCAACAAGCTTCAGCGGGTCACCCCGATCATCACCTGGTACCTGCTCGGCTACATCGCGGCCATGCCGCTGCTGGGCCGGCTGTCCGACCGCTTCGGGCGCAAACTGATCCTCCAGCTCAGCCTGGCGACCTTCGCAGTCGGCTCGGTGGTGACCGCCCTGTCCACCGACCTGACGATGCTGGTGATCGGCCGGCTCATCCAGGGCGTGGCCAGCGGCGCGCTGCTCCCCGTGACCCTCGCGCTGGCCGCCGACCTGTGGGCGGCCCGCAGCCGCGCGGCGGTGCTCGGCGGGATCGGCGCGGCCCAGGAACTCGGCAGCGTACTCGGCCCGCTGTACGGCATCGGCGTGGTGTTGCTGCTCTCGAAGTGGCAGGACGTGTTCTGGATCAACGTGCCGCTCACGGCGGTCGCGATGGTGCTGATCCATTTCAGCCTGCCGTCCCATGACCGCAGCGCTCATCCGCAGCGCGTCGACGTGGTGGGCGGTGTGCTGCTTGCGATCGCGTTGGGCCTGGCCGTGATCGGCCTGTACAACCCCGCACCCGACGGCAAGCAGGTGCTGCCGAGCTACGGCCTGCCGTTGGTCGGTGGGGCGGTCCTGGCCGCGATCGCGTTCGCGGTCTGGGAACGCTTCGCGCGTACCCGGCTCATCGAACCGGCAGGGGTGCGGTTCGGCCCGTTCCTGTCCTCGCTGGGCACCTCGATGTGCGCGGGCGCGGCCTTGATGGTGACGCTGGTCAACGTCGAGCTGTTCGGGCAGGGCGTGCTGGGCAAGGACCAGACCGAGGCCGCATTCCTGTTACTGCACTTCCTGATTGCGCTGCCGATCGGCGCCCTGGTGGGCGGCTGGATCGCCACCAAGGTCGGCGACCGGCTGGTGGCCGTCGTCGGCATGCTCATCGCCGCTGGTGCCTATTACCTGGTGTCCAAGTGGGGGGTCGACGTGCTGTCGGCCCGCCATCACCTGGGCCCGGTGTCGCTGCCTGCGCTCGACACCGACCTGGCACTGGCCGGTGTCGGTCTCGGCCTGGTCATCGGGCCGCTCACCTCGGCGGCACTGCGGGTGGTCCCGTCGGCGCAGCACGGCATCGCGTCCTCGCTCGTCGTGGTGGCCCGCATGACCGGAATGCTGATCGGGGTCGCGGCGCTCACCGCGTGGGGCCTGTACCGGTTCAACCAGATCCTCGCGACATTGCCCGCCGCGAGCGGAAACAGCCTGGCCGCCAAGATCGCCGGGGAGGCGCACCGATACCGCACGGCCTTCGCCATGCAGTACGGCTCGATCTTCTTCATCACGGTGATCGTGTGTCTGGTCGGTGCCGCGCTGGCGTTGTTCATCGGCGGCAAGCAGGCCCACGCCGACGAGACCGACATCGAGTCGGCGCTACCCGCCCTGCGCTGACGGCGGCACGTCGCGGGCCAGCAGGTCCGCCCAGGTGTCGCGGCGCACCACCAGGCAGACGTCACCGTCGGCGGCGAACACCACCGGGATGCGCCGGGCGCCGTTGTAGTGATTGGACATCGTGTAGCAGTACGCCCCGGTGACGGGGACGGCCAGCAGATCGCCCACTCTCGGATTGTCAAGCGGCACAGCGTCGATCAGCTGGTCACCGGATTCGCAGTGCCTGCCCACCACGCTCACGGTCTCGCCGCCGCCCACCCGGTCGACCAACGTCGCCTCGAACCGCTGGCCGTATAGCGACACCTCCAGGTTGTCGCCCATCCCGCCGTCGACGGCGACGTGGTTGACCGGCCCGCGCTTGACGGTGGTGACCCGGTAGACGGTGCAACCCGCGGCGGCGACCATGGACCGGCCCGGCTCGACGATGACGCGGGCGTCGGCGGGAATCAGCGCGCGGGCGGTGTCGATCATCGTCTGCGCATACTCGGCCACCGACGGAGGGTGGTCGCCGTAGGTATAGCGCGCGCCGAGCCCGCCACCGAAGTCGTAGACGTCGAAGCTGCCCAGCTCGGCGACCGGCTGCACCGCCGCCGCGAGCTGCCCGACGTCGAGCAGTTGCGAACCGACGTGGGTGTGCACACCGTCGCAGCGCAGCACCCGGCTGCGCCTGATCCGGTCTATCGCGACGCGTGCATCCTCGGGCAACAGACCGAATTTCGAGCCGGTATGCCCGGTGGCCATCGCCGCATGGGTGTCGGCCCCGATCCCGGGAACCACCCGCACCAGACACCCCTGGCGGCGGCCCGGTTCGACGATGCGTTCCAGCCGGTCGATGTCGTCGAAATTGTCGACGACCACCAGGCCGACCCCGTTGCCGACAGCGAGTTCCAGCTCCTCGTCGGTTTTGGCGTTGCCGTGCAACAGCATTCGGGCCGGGTCCGCTCCGGAGGCCAGCGCGGTGACCACCTCTCCCCCGCCCGCGACGTCGAGGTGCAGGCCCTCCTCGCTCATCAGCCGCTGGATCGCCGTGCAGGGAAACGCTTTCGACGCGAACGCCACGTCCGATCGGGGCCAGCGGTCGCGGAAGGCCGCCAGGTACTCGCGCGCCCGGCGCCGCAATGCAACCTCGTCGACCACCATCACCGGGGTGCCGAACTCGGCTGCGACCGCATCCAGCCGGCAGCCCCCGACCATCAGGCTGCCGTCCTCGTCGAGCCGGCTGCCCGGTGGGAACAGGCCGAGCACTCCCGCATCGCTCATGTCGCCTCCCTGCTCGCCTCCTCATACACAGCAGTGCCAATTATTGCGGGCCCTGCGAGCTGAGCCGCGTTGGCCGGAGGTCACCCCAGACGTTGACGACTCCGCATAGTTAGACCGGCCGGCTCCCGGGTAGCCGGTCGAGGAGCGGGGAGGGGTAGGTCATGGTCAGGTCGCAGCTGGAGCGCAAGCTGCGCTATCAGCACGTCTATGACCTGGTGCTGGCGATCATGGCCGAACGCGACCTCAAGCCCGGCGACCGGCTGCCCTCGACCGTGGAGCTGGCCGCTATCGCCGAGGTCAGCAGCATCAGCGTGCGTCGCGCCCTCGACGAGTTGGAGCGGGCGGGCAAGATCACCCGTCGCCAGGGGCTCGGCACGTTCGTCGCCGAGTCCCGCGTCGCCGGCCACCCCGCCCGTCCCGGTGAGCTGCTGCAAACCCTCCTCGACACGCACGGCGACCTGCCGACAGTCAGCACGTCGCTGATCTCGATCAGCGTCGGGCTGCCCAGCGCCACCATCGCCACCGCCCTCGGCATCGACTCCGGGCAGCCGGTGTGGGAGATCTGGCGCAAGCGCAGCATCGGCACCAGGGACAACATCGTCGAGCGCGCCGTCTTACCGCTGCGCCGGGTGCCCGCCATCGACCGCAGGCTGCTGGCCGAGGGCGGCTCGCTGTGCCGCTTCATCGAGGAGCGCTACCACCTCACGGACGACTACACCGAGCAGGCGATCGAGGTCGACACCCCGAGCAGCTGGGAGGCCGACCAGCTTGGGGTGGCCGCCACCGAACCGATCGTGCGGGTGCGCGGAGTGACTTTCGACGCCGACGGAAAGGCCTTGCGCTGCTTCGAACGGTGTTATTGCGCTTCGCAATTCACGTTCTATACCGCGGGGCCCACCCGGCACTGCATCCTGGGCAGCACGGAGCCGCCGAACTGGTCGGTGGTCCCGCTGTCCGCCCCGTGATGTTGATTCGCCGGGCCGGTGGGTATGCCACCGGGCATGAGCAACGAACTTTCCGGCAAGCGAATCGCATTCCTGGTCGCCCCCGAGGGCACCGAGCAGGTCGAGTTGACCACACCGTGGGAGGCCGTCGAGCAGGCGGGCGGCACACCGGAGTTGGTGTCGACCGAGGTCGGCAAGGTGCAGGCGTTCAACCACCTCACCCCCGCCGACACCTTCGAGGCCGACAAGACCGCCGATGACGTCTCAGCCGCCGAGTACGACGCGCTGGTGCTGCCCGGCGGGGTGGCCAACCCCGACTTCCTGCGCACCAAGCCCGCCGCCGTCGGCTTCACGAAGGGCTTCTTCGACGCGGGCAAGCCGGTCGCGGTGATCTGCCACGGACCGTGGACCCTGGTGGAGGCCGACGTCGTCAGGGACCGCACGATCACGTCCTGGCCCAGCCTGCAGACCGACCTGCGTAACGCGGGTGCGAACTGGGTGGACCAGGAGGTGATGGTCTGCACCGGCGGACCCAACACGCTGGTGTCCAGCCGCAAGCCCGACGACCTGCCCGCTTTCTGCGCGAAATTGGTGGAAGCCTTCTCCGGATAGCCCCGCGGGTCGGTACCCTCGCCCCATGCCGGGAACGACGAGGTGCTGATCGCGGCGCTGCGCGACCTGCAGTGGCGCAAGCGGCGATTCGTCATCGCGATCGTCGGCACCGGGCTTGTGTTCGCCATGACCCTGGTTCTGACCGGACTGGCCAACGGGTTTGGCGTCGAGGCCAATCGGACCGTCGACGCTCTGGGCCTGCAGACCTATCTCGTGAAAAACGGCGCGCCGGGCCCGTTCCTGGGATCGTCGCCGTTCCCGCCCGCCGAAGTCCAGCAGGTGAGCAGGCTTCCGGGTGTGCAGGTCGCCGTCCCGCTGGTCTACGGCAGTGCCACGATGCCCGATCGTGGCACGGCCCGCAACGTCAACGTGTTCGGTGCGCCTGAGCCCGGCCCGGGCATGCCCGTGATGAGCAGTGGCCGGCCGCCCACGGCCCCCGACGAGGTCGCGGTGTCGAGCACGATGGGCAAGGCCGTGGGTGACCGGGTCGAAATCGGTTCGCGCACACTGAACGTCGTCGGCATCGTGCACGACTCCACGGCACTGGCCGGTCAGCCCAACATCTTCCTCACCGTTACCGGCGCCCAGCAACTGTTGTTCTCCGGCCAGCAGCTGATCTCCTCGATCGGCGTGCTCGGTGTGCCCGCGCAGCCGCCCAACGGCTATCGGGTGGTCGACCGGGCAGGCGCGGTCGAGGACCTGTCGCGGGCGCTCAACGGCGCACGGCAGGCCATGACGTTGATGGCCGGTCTGCTGTGGGTGGTCGCCGCGCTGATCGTCGGGTCGATGATCTACGTCTCGGCACTGGAACGCACCCGCGACTTCGCGGTGTTCAAGGCCGTCGGGGTGCCGACCCGGTCGATCCTCGGCGGGTTGGCGATGCAGGCGGTGATCGTCGCCCTGCTGGCGGCGCTACTGGGCGCAGGCCTCTCGGTGCTGCTGGGCCCGCTGTTCCCGATGCGGGTGGACATCCCGCGGCTGGCGTTCATCTCGCTGCCGGTCCTGGCGGTGGGGATCGGCCTGCTGGCCAGCGTCGCCGGGTTGCGCCGCGCGGTGACCGTCGATCCCGCGCTGGCATTCGGGGGGCCCTGAGCCATGGCCGACCTGCGGATCAAGGACCTCGTCGTCGAGTACGCCAAGGGCGAGTACCGGGTGCGCCCGATCGACGGGCTGAGCCTGGACGTCAGCGAGGGATCGCTGGCGATCCTGCTGGGGCCCAGCGGATGCGGCAAGACCACCCTGCTGTCCTGCCTGGGCGGGATTCTCAGCCCCTCGGCGGGTCGCATCGAGTTCGGTGACATCGACCTGACCAAGCTCGACGAGCGCGAGTTGTCGCATTACCGCCGCAACACCGTCGGCATCGTCTTCCAGGCGTTCAACCTGGTGTCCAGCCTCACCGCCCTGGAGAACGTGATGATCCCGCTGCGGGCGGCACGGGTGCCGCGCCGCGAGGCCCGTCAGCGGGCCGAGGAGCTGTTGGACCGCGTCGGGCTGGCCCACCGGATGGGGCACCGGCCCGGCGATCTCAGCGGCGGCCAGCAGCAGCGGGTGGCCGTGGCCCGCGCGATCGCGCTCGATCCGCCGCTGATCCTGGCCGACGAGCCCACCGCGCACCTCGACTACATCCAGGTCGAGGAGGTCCTGCGGCTCATCCGCGAGCTGGCCTCCGGCGAACGCGTGGTGGTGGTCGCCACCCACGACACCCGGATGCTGCCGCTGGCCGATCGCGTGGTCGAACTGATGCCGCACATCGCCTATACCGAGCACGAGCCGGACACGGTGGAAATGCAGGCCGGCGAGACGCTGTTCGAACAGGGCACCATGGGTGACTGCATCTACGTGGTTTCCGAGGGAGAGCTGGAGATCGTCCGCGAATTGGCAAGTGGCGGTGAGGAAGTGATCAAGGTTGCCGGGCCCGGCGACTACTTCGGCGAGATGGGCCCGGTGTTCGGCCTGCCCCGTTCGGCGACCGTGCGCGCACTGACCGCCGCGACCGTGGTCGGCTACACCGTGCAGGCGTTCCGGGAGAAGCTGGGCGCGACGGGATCCCGCGAGATCGTCGAGCACCGGCCGCTCAGTGGCGACGGAACCCCTAGCCGGGAACCAGACTGAGCAGGACATCCGGTCCGAGGGACTCGACACCGTCGTAGCGCCACCGCAGAGCACGGGCGATGCTCGGCACGCCGACGTCGTCGACCGCGGCGATCGGGCCGCCGAGCAGGATCGGGGCCACGTAGGCCAGGATTCGGTCGATCGCACCCGCCCGAAGGAAAGCCCCCGCCAGTGTCGGGCCGCCCTCGACCAGGACGTCGGTCCGGTCCGACAGCGCTCGGACGACCTCCCCGGGATCGCGGGTACGGATGATCATGGTGCGCGAATCATCGTTGAGGACATTGGATTCCGAGGAGATCTCGCGCATCCCGACCACCACCCGCAGAGGCTGGCGGCCAACGAGCGCCCCGTCGGGCCGTCGGGCGGTCAGGGTCGGATTGTCGGCGAAGACGGTGCCGGTACCCACCACGATCGCGTCGGCGGCGGCCCTGCGCCGGTGCACGTCGGCACGGGCGGCCTCGCTGGTGATCCACTGCGACGACCCGTCGGCGGCGGCGCTGCGTCCGTCGACGCTCGTGGCGAATTTCCATGTGACGTGCGGCCTTCCGGTGCGCTGCTTGTGCAGCCACTCCCGCAGCGAACCGCTCGCCACCGCGTCGGCGGCCACCCCGGCGGTGACCGCGATGCCGGCCGCGTGCAGCCGGTCCGCTCCGCCGGCGGCCACCGGGTTGGGGTCGGCGACCGCATAGACCACCGCGACCACCCCGGCCCCGATCAGCGCGTCGACGCACGGCGGGGTGCGGCCGTGGTGGTTGCAGGGCTCGAGGGTGACGACGGCGGTGCCGCCGGCAGCCCGCTCCCCCGCCGCCCGCAACGCGACGATCTCGGCATGCGGCCCGCCCGCCGGCTCGGTGCCGCCCACCCCGGCGACCTCGCCCTCCGGGCTCAGGATGACCGCTCCCACAGGCGGATTCGGATACGTCGTGCCCTTCACCCGCTGCGCATGGGCGATTGCCAGCCCCATCGCGGCGTCGACGATCCCCGGGTCCGTCATAGCATCAGGTGCGGCGAGGCGGCACCGGCCCGGCGGCGCAGCGCCTCGACGGCGACGGCCGGATCCTGCGCGCCGTAGACCGCCGAGCCGGCCACGAAGCAGTCCACTCCGGCCGCGGCGGCCAACTCGATGGTCTCGGCGTTGATCCCGCCGTCGATCTCCACCAG
Organism: uncultured Actinomycetota bacterium; assembly: GCA_963716465.1. Taxonomy (GTDB): domain Bacteria; phylum Actinomycetota; class Actinomycetes; order Mycobacteriales; family Mycobacteriaceae; genus Mycobacterium. The sequence goes on along the minus strand of CAVQTS010000013.1, from coordinate 155,563 downwards.
GATCGTCAGCTCGCCGGAGTCGACGAGCCGGCGCGCGGTCTCGACCTTGGCAAGCACCTCCGGGATGAAGCTCTGGCCACCGAAGCCGGGCTCGACCGACATCACCAGCAGGGTGTCGAAGTCACGGAGGATCTCCAGGTAAGGATCCAGCGGTGTGCCGGGCTTGACCGACAGTCCGGCCCTGGCCCCGGCGGCACGGATGTCGCGGGCCACCGCGACCGGGTCTTCGGCCGCCTCGGCGTGGATGGTCACGTTGTAGGCGCCCGCCTCGGCGTAGCCGGGAGCCCAGCGGTGCGGGTCCTCGATCATCAGATGGCAGTCCATCGGGATGTCGGTGGCCGCCAGCAGGCTCTCCACCACCGGCAGGCCGAGGGTGAGGTTCGGCACGAAGTGGGCGTCCATCACATCGACGTGCAGCCAGTCGGCGCCCTCGACGGCCGCGGCCTCGTCGGCGAGCCGGGCGAAATCGGCGGACAGGATGGACGGCGCGATCATCGGCCGGGACGGGGTCGCCATGGATGCCAGCCTAAAGGCCGTCGTCAGACATTCTTTTGCAGGGCGGCGGCGAACATCGCGTCGGTGCCGTGCCGGTGCGGCCACAACTGCACGTACGGCCCGGGTCCGAGGTCTGCGGCGGGCGCGAACAGCGGACGGGCGTCCAGGGCGGTCACCGGTTGGCGGCGCAGCGCGTCGGAGACCACACCGACGGTCTCGGCCAGATGCGGCGAGCAGGTGGCGTAGAGCACCACACCGCCGGGGCGGGTCAGCGCGATCGCGGCGGCGAGCAGCTCGCGCTGCAGCTTGGCCAGCGCGGGAACATCGGCCGGAGTGCGCCGCCAGCGGGCCTCCGGACGCCGGCGCAGCGCGCCGAGACCGGTGCACGGCGCGTCGACGAGCACCCGGTCGAAGCTGCCCGGCTCCAGCCCGGACTCGCGGCCGTCCACCCGCAGCAGCTGGACGGACAGTCCTCGGGTGTTCTCCTCCACCAGGTCGGCGCGGCGCGGTGCCGGTTCGATCGCGGTGACCGAGCCGCCCTGCTGGGCGGCGATAGCGGCCAGCAGCGCCGTCTTGCCGCCCGGGCCCGAGCACAGATCCAGCCAGCGGCCGCCGTCGTCGCCCACCAGCGGCGCCAGGGTCAGCGCCCGCGCGACCAGCTGGCTGCCCTCGTCCTGCACCAGTGCCCTGGCCTCCCGCACCGCCGACAGTCGGCCGGGGTCGCCGCCGCCGAGGTACACCGCGTAGGGCGAGTAGCGCCCCACCGTTCCGTCCACCTCCTCGGCCAGCTGCTCGGCGCTCAGCACACCGGGCCGCGCGGCCAGGTGCACGCCGGGCCGCGCGTCGTCGGCGGCCAGTGCGGCGTCGAGTTCGCCTGCGTCGGCGCCCAGCGCGTCGGTGAACGCCTGAGCGATCCAGCGCGGGTGGGCGTGCACGAAAGCCAGATGTCCCACCGGGTCCTCGGTGCGCGAGGGGGCCAGCTCGGCCACCCAGGATGCCTCGTCGCGCCCGGAGATGGTCCGCAGTACGCCGTTGACGAAACCTGCTCGGGCGTTGTCGAATTCGATACCGGCCTGCTCGACCGTGGTGGCGACGGCGGCGTGCTGGGCGACGTTGGTGCGCAGCAGCTGATAGGTGCCCAGCCGGAGCAGGTCCAGCAGCACCGGGTCGATCTGCTCGACGGGGCGCCCCGCCGCCGAGGCGATCACCGCGTCCAGCAGTCCGCGAGTGCGGCAGCTGCCGTAGGCCAGCTCGGTGGCGAACGCCGCGTCGCGGCCACTGAGGCCGCGCTCGGCAAGCAGGGCGGGCAGCGCGAGGTTAGCGTAGGCGTCCCGTTCGGACACCGCGCGCAGCACGTCGTAGGCGGCCTGGCGGCCGGGATCCAGCGGGGCGCGGCGCGGGCGCCGAGGCGGACGCTGCTGTTCGGCAGCACGCCGCGGCGGCCCGCCGGGCTTCGCGCCCCGATCACGGCCGCCGAAGGGTTTGCCGCCGTGTCCTTTTCCGCGATCGTTGCCGCCGCGGCGTGGTGGTCGCTCGGTCACGTCGCACGCACCGTGTCGGCCAGCCGCGCACCGCGGGCCCAGTCTGCGGCGCTCATCGCCTTCTTGCCCGGGGGCTGCAGCTGGCCGAGCGCCACCGGGTGTGAACCGGTACCCACCGTGACCGCCGCGCGCTCGATCCGGATCTGTCCCGGCGCCAACGGCTGTGCGGTCTCGTCGAGGGTGACCGGGCCGAGCTTGACTCGCATGTCGTCGATCATGGTCCACGCGCCGGGGTTGGGCGTCACCGCCCGGATGCGCCGATCGATGACGTGCGCGGGCAACTCCCACCGCACGCGCGCCTGCTCGACGGTGATCTTGGGGGCCAGGCTGATCCCCTCGGCCGGTTGCGGCACCGGTGTGAGCGCGCCGTCCTCGATACCGTCCAGGGTGGTCTCCAGCAGGCCCGCCCCGGACACCGCAAGGCGGTCGAGTAGATCACCGGCGGTGTCGGCCGGGCTGATCGTCTCGGTCACCACGCCATACACCGGACCGGAGTCCAGACTCGGTTCGATGAGGAAAGTCGTTGCGCCCGTGACGGTGTCGCCCGCGGCGATGGCTGCCTGCACGGGCGCGGCACCACGCCACGCAGGCAGGATCGAGAAGTGCAGGTTGACCCAGCCGTGCGCGGGCACCGCCAGCAGGTCCGCGCTGAGCAGCGCGCCGTAGGCCACCACGGCGCAGCAGTCCGGCGCCAGTGCGGTCAGTTCGGCGATGAACTCGGCCGAGTTCGGCCGGTCCGGCCGCAGCACGGGGATGCCGGCGTCGAGGGCCAGCCGCGCGACGGGTGACGGCGCCGGCTTGCCCCGCCGCCCGGCCGCGGCGTCCGGCCGGGTCAGCACCGCGACGACGTCGTGGCGCGGCGAGTCGACGAGCCGCTGCAGGGACGGCAGCGCCGGTTCCGGTGTCCCGGCGAAAACGATTCGCATGCTTCTACTTTGGCACCTGGTAGAACTCGCGCTGCTTCACCCCGGCCATTCCGGCGACGAACATCCACGGAATGGTCGTGGTCAGCCGGTTCACTGTCGCCACCGCGTCGTTGTAGTACTGCCGCGCGAACGCCAGTTTGTCCTCGGTATCGGCGAGGTTCTGCTGCAGGTTGAGGAAGTTGTTCGACGAGTTCAGTTGCGGGTAGGTCTGACCGAGTGCGAGCACCTGGCCCACCGCGGTGTCGAACTCCTTCTCCGCCGAACCGCGCTGGGCGACCGACGTGCCCGCGGTCGCGGCGGCCAGCGCGGCCCGGGCGTCGGCGACGTGGTCGATGATGCCCTTCTCGTGGGCGGCGTAGGTCTGCACCGTGCTGACCAGGCCGGGGATCAGCGAAGCTCGCCGGGTCAGCTGGACGTCGATGCCGCCGAGCGCCTCGTCCACCCGGACGTCGGCACCGCGAACCTTGTTGTAGCCCAACACGAATCCGCCGAACACCAGGACTGCGATCAGCAGTACCAGCACGAGCACGAAGGTCACCATGAACCGCCTCCTCCTCCCCCGCCCCCGCCACCGCCGCCGTCACTGAACCCTCCGCCGCCGCCGGACGACGAGGAGGCCTGCGATGCGGAGTAGGCGCCGATAGACGACGACAATGCCGACTCGAAGCTGTCGAAGCTAGCACCCCCGCCACCGGATACCGAATGCCAGCCGGTGCCCGACGAGGATCGGTACCACCCCGGATCCGGGGGCACCTGGCTCGTGGCGGTCTGGTACTTGCGCGCCCACATCGCGGCCACCCCGCCTGCCACGGCGAACGGGATGTAGGCGGTGTAGAGGTCCTTGCGGGCGGCGAAGTCGAACCGCGACTCGGCCGAGTCGGTGGACAGCATGCGGTAGAAACCGCCGACCTGCGACCACAGCTCACGGCCGGCCGGCGAGCGCCGGCTGCCCACGCCGCTGCTCCACCCAGCCGCCGACAGCACGAAGAACACCGCGAACGGCAGGCCCCACAATGTGATCGGGAACAACCAGCGGAGGAACCCGCAGACGGCCAGGACGAGTGCGACGACGTTGGCGAACCGCAGCCACAACTCGCTGCTGCGCTTGACGATCAGGCCCTCTTCGAACGCCCACTTCCTCACCGAGGTCGCCATGACCTCCTTGGCCGTGGTCAGCTTTCGGCCCGAGGAGACCGTGCCATCGGCGTCGAACTCCGCGCCCGGTCTGTTGAGGCTGAGCAGCGAGCCGACCGCCACGCTGACCGTGTCGACGTCGGCCCACGCCCCCGGCTCACCGGTCGCGCGAATGGTCCAATTCTTCTTGCCGACCTGATTGAGCGAGACCAGTCCGCGGTCTGCGAGGTAGAACAGCGTCGCGGTCAGGCCGTTGGAGGGGACCTTCTCGGTGCGGATGAACTCGCACTGCACCGGCCCCAGGCCCGTGGGCGGCGCGTACTGCACGGGGAAACCCGGTGAGGGCTCCACGGTGGTGCGCCACCACAGGAAGGCGCCCAGACCCGCAGTAGCGGTCAGTCCGAGCAGCCACAGCGCCGTCGGTACCGACCGGCCCAGCACCGGGTCCCACCGGTAGGACCACGGCAGCTCGGCCCGCGGCGGGGTCGGTACGTCCACGGCCGCGCGCACGGTGACCGGGGTACGCGGCGCGAGGCCGATGGCCGACACCTGCACCGTGTCGCCGGCGACGGTGAGCCCGTCGCAGGCGCGGCCCTCGCCGTAACCGATCGAGCACTGCGCGCCGGGCACCCCGCCGGGCAGGGTGATGGTGATGTCCGCGCGGTCGATCTGGTTGTTCCAGGCCGGTGCGATCACGTTCCAGAAGAATGCCGACGGCGCCGATTGGTCACCGGTCGACGAGGCGAACCTCCGGTTCACTCCGGTGCTTCCGGGGTCGAGCACCCCGTCGATCGTGTAGCGGATCCGGAAGACGTGCGTGCCGTAGTTCAACAACTGGTCCGGGTCGCCGATCTTGGCGACCCGGTAGCGCTCGCCGCTCTCCCACAGCATCTGGTACGGCACGGGTTGGTCGTCCATCGAGATCTCGGTGATCTGGGGGATCTGGCGCACGTGCGAGTTGTTCTGGTTGGCGATGTCCCAGTACCGGAAGATGCCGTGCCGGCCGCCGGGGAACTCACCGGTGATGGTCTCGGTCGCGTCCATCCGGCCGTCGCGGTCGACGACGAAGTTCGCGCGATAGCTGGTGATGACGACCGGGTCGGACGGCGCGCCGGCCCTGGGCGCGAAGCTGAACAACACCGGCCACAGCAGCCCAATGGCGATGAGCACCAACGAGATCGACCACGCAACGACACGGCCGAATCCCTTCATGGCGCCTCCGTCGTCTGTTGCTTCCCGACTCACCCTATGTGTAACGGATCGATCTGTACCCGAACCGCGTCGTGATCGTGGCGGGCGCTTTCGACGGCGATGGCCTGCCGCAGCGAGGCGGCCAGCGCCAGGCCCTCGTCGCGGCGGACCCGGACCAGCATCCGGGTCACGCGTTCGTCGACCGGGGTGGCCGGCGGGCGCCGCACTCCGGGCGGCAGGTCGACGGGGCCCAGCAGATCGGCGTCTTCGGGCAGCTCGGCTTGTTCGAGCAGCGCGTTGACCGCCTCGGCGGCGCCGTCGACAACCGCCATGTGCACTGCCGGCGGCAGGCCGACCTCGGCGCGGGACTCGAGCTCGGCCTCGGCGTGGCCGACCGGATCCCACTTGATCAGCGCCTGCACCGTCGGGATCGCGGACTCGGCGACGACGGTCACCACTCCGCCGTCGACACGGGAGCGGACCAGCGCGGCGGCGGCCATCCACCGCCGAAGCGTGTCCTCGGCGGCGCGCAGGTCTTGGCGGCCCAGCATTGCCCAGCTGTCGAGCAGCAGCGCCGCGCCGTATCCGTCGGGTGCGTGCGGTTCTGCGCCCGGGGTGGCGACGACCAGCGCCGGCCCTGGACCGATCTCGCTGTGCACGGCGTCGCCCGCCGAGGTGATCACCGGCACGCCCGGAAACGCCCGGCCCATCTCCTCGGCCGTGCGGCGGGCGCCGATCACGACGGCGCGAATCGCGTCGGAGCCGCAGCTCCGGCACCGCAGCGCGGGGTCGATGCGGCCGCACCACCGGCAGACCGCTCCGGCGGCGTCACGATCGGAGACCGAGAGCGGTCCCATGCAGTGCCGGCAGCGGGCGATCGTGCGGCAGCGCGCGCACGCCACCGAGGGCACGTAGCCGCGCCGGGGCACCTGGACCAGGACGGGTGCGTCGCTCTCAAGCGCTGTCCGCGCCGCCCGCAGCGCCACCGACGGCAGCCGCGCGGTGCGGGCCGCCGGGTCGCGCTCCTCGGCGTAGCCGCCGTCCTCCAGCGCGACCACCCGGGGCGCGCAGGCCCGCACCACCGGGCGGGCGGCCACCAGGTCGTGGGCCCAGCCGCTGCGGACCAGGGCGTGCGCCTCGGCCGTGCGGGCGTACCCGCCGATCACCGCCGCGCAGCGCAACTGGTGGGCGCGCAGCATCGCGACCTCCCGGGCGTGCGGGTAGGGGGCCCGCGGCTCGGCCAGGGTGTCGTCACCGTCGTCCCACACGATGACCAGACCGAGGCGGTCGACCGGTGCGAACACCGCGCTGCGGGTGCCTATCACCAGCCGGGCGTGGCCGCGCAACACCGACAGCCAGCGCCGGTAGCGCGCCGACGGCCCCAGGCCCGCGGACAGCGCGACCACGGCGGCCTGGTCGATGCGCGCGGTCGCCGCGCGCCACACCGCGTCGATGTCGCGCTGGTCGGGGACGATGGCCAGCACCCCGTACCCGCCGCTGACCGCCGCAGCGGCCGCCTCGGCGATCCGGTCGCACCACTGCTCGCCCGGCAGGGCCTGCCACACCGCGCGGGCCGCCCGGCCCTCGCGTAGCGCGCCGAGGAACTGCTCACCGCGGCCGTAGCGGGCCCAGCCCGCCGGATCGACCGGCTCGATGACCGGCAGCATCGGCGTCACGCCGTCGTCTTTCTCCGCCCTGGCGTGCCGCGGCGGGATCGCCAGCCGCAGCACGTCCGGACGGGTGCCGGCATAGCGGGCCGCGACCGCATCGACCAGTCGCCGCACCTCCGGTGTCAGCACCGGCTCGGCCGAGATCACCCGGTCCAGCCAGCCGAGCTGCCCGACGTGGTCGGTGTCCGAGCGCCGTTCGAGCACGAAGGCGTCGACCAGCCGGCCGTGGAACCGCACCCGCACCCGCACACCGGGCTGGGCGTCGTCGGACTGTTCGGCCGACACCAGATAGTCGAACTCGCGGTCGAGGTGTGGCACCGACAGCATCGGCAGCACCCGGGCGATGGGTTCGTGTTCAGCGGCCTGCTTGCGGGATGTGCTCACCTGCTCCCGTCCGGTCCCGGCTCATCGACGACCCTGCGCCCCTCGGCGATCGGCATCGTCGAAGACTACCGAGGCAGCCGGGCGATCCCCCCGGGATCGCTTGCGGGAGGTGTAGCCGGTCACCGCCGAAAAGGCGCCACCGACACCGGCCCCGGATGCGTCGTAGGTCAGCGACTTACCGGGCGCGAACCCGAGACTTGTCCCGACGTCGATGGCGTCCATGTTCGCGCCCAAGAAGACGAAGTCCCACTGGTAGACCGTCTCCTGTTGCGCAATGAGTTCCCGCACAGCATCTTTGGTCCACTCCACGCTGGAGTTCTCGTGGCCGTCGGTCATCACCAGCACGGTGACGTCACCCGGGCGGTCCTGTTCGGGCAGGGCGGCAAGGCCGCTGCCCACCTCAGTGACGAACCGGCCGATCGCGTCGAGCAGCGCGGTCGAGCCGCGCGGTTCCAGCACCAGCGCCGGTACGTCGTCGACGGGCCGGTTCTGGTAGACGACGTCGTAGTCGTTGTCGAACTGCGCCAGCGTCACCAGCGTGGTGCCGGACTGGCCGCGCTGGCCGGCGATGTAGGCGTCGAAGCCGCCGCGGGTGTCGTCGGCGATCGCCGCCATCGAACCCGAACGGTCCAGCAGTGCGGCGATCAGCGAAATGTCGGGATTGGTCATGGTGACTCCTCTGAACTCGGTTGACTCAAACCTAGCGAGGACCACCGACAAAAAATCTCAGTCGTTTGGGGCCCTGCCGAAGAAGAAGCCCGCGGTGATCAGAACCTGAGATGTGGCGTATACCCACCAGATCGGGACTTCGAGCGCGTGCGACTCGAGAACGAAGCGCCCGATGCCGATCATGCCGTCGGAGATTGCGAAGCAGACCGCGCCCAGCGCCGTCCACGGTGTGGGCAGCTCGGCCAGCAAAGCCACGCAGACCATGCCGCCGAGCACCGCAATGTAGATCGTCACCGGGACGGTCAGCCCGGCGACAACCAGCTTGGGCCAGAACCAGATCAGCAGACCGACGCAGGCCGCCACCATCACGGCCGCGGCGATCGCGCGCGGGCGACTGCGACCGCGCAGCGGCAGCAGCGCGCCCAGATAGCAGAGGTGTGCCACCAGAAACGAGCCGAGCCCCAACACGAACGACGGTTTCCACCAAGGCATCGCCAGCAAGAAGTCGCCGCCCGCGGAGAACAGCAGCGCGGCCACCAGCCAGCGTCGCTCGCGGGCGATCGGGTGCAGCAATGCGGCCACCGCCAGCAGCACGGCCATCAGCGCCTTGACTGCCGGCTGGCCCGGGAACCGTCCGGTCAGTTCGGAATCGGCGGGCAGCCGCAGGGCCGTGACGATGAGGAAGGTGCCGTAGCAGACCGCCACTGCGCCGCCCGCTGCCCACCACGCGGTCAGTGCGCGTGCGTACGGTGGGCGCATGCCCAGCTTGGACGACAGACCGCCGGTGGACGCCATCCTGCAGAAGGTACTGGACGCGGTGCCGTTCCAGTTGTCGGTCGACGGCGGAATCGACGAGGCCCGCCGCCGGTTTCGCGAGCTTCCCCGTCGACCGGTCCACCCCGGCCTGCGGGTCGAGAATCACGACATCGCCGGCCCGGCGGGTCCGATCCCGGTGCGCGTGTACTGGCCCGCGAACGTGGTGGAGCCACCGCCGGTCACGATGTACTTCCACGGCGGCGGCTTCGCCATCGGCGACCTCGACACCCACGACGGGACGGCCCGCGAACACGCCGTGGCCGCCGGGACCCTGGTGGTGTCGGTCGACTACCGACTGGCGCCCGAGCACCCCTATCCCGCGGCCGTCGACGACGTGTGGGCCGCCACCCGCTGGGTGGCCGACAACGCCGGCCGGTTCGGCGCCGACGCCACGCGGCTGGCGGTGGCCGGCGACTCGGCCGGCGGCACCCTCTCGGCGGTGGTCGCCCAGCTGGCCCGCGACGAGGGCGGCCCGCCGCTGGCGTTCCAGTTGCTCTGGTACCCGTCCGCGATGTGGGACACCTCGCTGCCGTCGTTCGCCCAGAACGCCGACGCACCGGTGCTCGACACTGCCGCCATCGCGGCCTTCACCCGCTGGTATGCCGGCCACCTGGACCTACACGACCCGCCCACGGGCCTGGCGCCGGGCCGGGCCGACGACCTGTCCGGGCTCCCGCCGGCCTACATCGCGGTGGCCGGCCATGACCCGCTGCGCGACGACGGTGCCCGCTACGCCGAGTTGCTCGCAGCAGCCGGTGTAACGGTAGAGCTGCACAATGCCGAAACACTGGTGCACGGTTATCTCGGGTACACCGGTGTGGTCCCGGCGGCCACCGAGGCCACTCAACGTGGTCTGGCCGCTTTGCGGGCCGCGCTGCACGGCTGACCAGCAAAGTTTGTCGCGGCCGTCGCGGCAGGCGACAATGGCACCATTGGTCACGACATGGAGGACTTATCCACATGAAAACTGCTAACGCTGCCGCAACCCGGCGAACGGCCAGCATCGTTCTGAGCTCGCTGGTCGGTGGGATGGCTCTGGCCGTGGTCGCCGCGCCGTCGGCCTTCGCCGCGCCGGACTGCAGCCCGCAGGGCGTCTCCACTGCCAGCGACGCGATCACCGCGCAGGCCCGGGAGTACCTGGCCGACCATCCCGATGCCAACAAGGTCCTCATGACGGCGGCGTTGCAGCCGCGCACGGAGGCCGTGGCCACGGTGCGCGACTACACCACCGCTCACCCGCAGGAGTCCGCCGAGTTCAAGTCGATCATCGCGCCGCTCGGCACGTTGCAGCAGCAGTGCGGCGTGCAGGTCATCCCGGCTCAGTTCCAGTGGGCGTTCGACCAGTTCATGGGCTGACTCTGGACGTCTGAGGACGGCTACAGCTCCACGAGCGTCGGCTTGTTGTCGCGCGTTGACTCCCGACGCGACAACAAGCCGACGCTCAGCGTTTAGACCGAGTTCTTGAGATCGTCGACCTTGTCCAGGCGCTCCCACGGCAGATCGATGTCGGTGCGGCCGAAGTGGCCGTACGCGGCCGTCTGCGCGTAGATCGGGCGCTTGAGGTCCAGATCGCGGATGATCGCGCCGGGCCGCAGATCGAACACCGCGGTGATGGCCTTCTCGATGCGGGCCGGATCGACGATCTCGGTGCCGAAGGTCTCCACGAACAGCCCGACCGGGGCCGCCTTGCCGATGGCATAGGCCACCTGGACCTCGACCCGCTCGGCCAGGCCCGCTGCGACGACGTTCTTGGCCACCCAGCGCATCGCGTACGCGGCGGAACGGTCCACCTTGGACGGATCCTTGCCGGAGAAGGCGCCGCCGCCGTGGCGGGCCCACCCGCCGTAGGTGTCGACGATGATCTTGCGGCCGGTCAGCCCCGCGTCGCCCATCGGGCCGCCGAGGACGAACTTGCCTGTCGGGTTGACCAGGAGCCGGTAGTCGGAGGTGTCCAGGTGCTCGTGACCCAGGTCGTTGAGCACGGTGTTGACGACCTTCTCCCGGATGTCGGGGGTCAGCGTCTTGTCAAGGTCGATGTCGGCGGCGTGCTGGGTGGACAGCACAACGGTGTCCAGCCGGATCGGGGTGTTGCCGGAGTACTCGATGGTGACCTGGGTCTTGCCGTCGGGCCGCAGGTAGGGCAGCACACCGTCCTTGCGGACCTCGGTCAGCCGCCGGGACAGCCGGTGCGCCAGCGCGATGGGCAGCGGCATCAGTTCTGGCGTGTCCCGGATCGCGTAGCCGAACATCAGGCCCTGATCGCCGGCACCCTGGGCGTCCAGCGGGTCGCGCTCGCCCTCCACCCGGGCCTCGTAGGCGGCGTCGACGCCTTGGGCGATGTCGGGCGACTGGGCGCCGATGGCCACGTTCACGCCGCACGAGGCGCCGTCGAAGCCCTTCGTGGAGGAGTCGTAGCCGATGTCGAGGATGCGATTGCGCACGATCGTCGGAATGTCGACGTACGCCGACGTCGTCACCTCGCCGACGACGTGAACCTGACCGGTGGTGACGAGCGTCTCTACCGCGACACGTGAATCGGGATCCTGCGCCAGGAGTGCGTCGAGCACCGAGTCGCTGATGGCGTCACAGATCTTGTCGGGGTGCCCTTCGGTTACCGACTCACTGGTGAACAGCCGACCCTTATCGCTCACGGTGTTATCCCTTCCAAATACTTAGTCCAGCAAATCATAATCGTTTCCGGTCAAGACCCAACCGGTGCCATCCGTACGAGTGATCCCCCGACCGCTACGCACCGCTTCCGCGCATGAACGCGGCGACCGCGTCCACGATACGACTAGCCATCAGGGTCTTCGACCCGTGCTCCAGTGCGACCTCGGTGCCGTCGGACCCGAGCAGCCATCCGTCGTTGCTGTCGACCTCGAACGCCCGGCCTTCGCCAACCGCGTTCACGACGAGCAGATCACAGCCCTTGCGCTTGAGCTTGGCCCTGGCGTGGAACAGCACGTCACCGTTGGCGTCGCCGGTCTCGGCGGCGAATCCGACGATGGCGCGCATGTTCGGCAGCTGCCCGTCGGCGCGCTGGTGTACCGCCCCGGCCAGGACGTCGTCGGTCCGGATCAGTTCGATCGCAGGCCCTTCCTGGACGCCCGGCTGCTTTTTGATCTTGCTGGTTTCGACGGTGGCAGGCCGGAAGTCGGCCACCGCGGCGGCCATGACGAGCACGTTGGCATCGGGCGCGTGCTTGGTCACCGCTTCGTGCAGCTGTGCCGCCGAGGTGATGTGCAACACGTCGACGCCGGCGGGGTCGGCCAGGCCCGCGGTGTTCCCCGCGATCAGGGTGACCTCGGCGCCGCGCTGGGCGGCCACCCGCGCGACGGCGTAGCCCTGCTTGCCCGAGCTGCGGTTGCCGACGAACCGAACCGGGTCGATCGCCTCCCGGGTGCCGCCCGCGGTCACCAGCAGCCGGGTTCCGCTCAGGTCATGGGGCAGCGCGTCGTGCCGGGCCAGCAGCAGCTCGGCGAAGGTGGTGATCTCCTCGGGCTCGGGCAGCCGTCCCGCGCCGCTGTCGGCACCGGTGAGGCGGCCGGAGGCGGGTTCGAGCACCACCACCCCGCGCCGCCGCAGTATGGCGACGTTGTCGACGGTCGCCGGGTGTTGCCACATCTCGGTGTGCATGGCCGGCGCGAACAGCACCGGGCACCGTGCGGTCAGCAGCGTCGCCGTCAGCAGGTCGTCGGCACGGCCGGCGACGGCTCGGGCCAGCAGGTCGGCGGTGGCGGGCGCGACGACGACCAGATCGGCCTCCTGGCCGAGCCGGACGTGCGGGACTTCGTCGACGTCCTCGAACACCCCCGTGCGAACGGGGTGGCCGGACAGCGCCTCGAACGTGGCGGCGCCGACGAAACGCAGCGCGGAGGCGGTGGGAACGACGCGGACGTCGTGGCCCGCCTCACTGAGCTGACGAACCAGCGAGCACGCCTTGTATGCGGCGATGCCACCGGCGACGCCGACGATGATGCGCTTCGGGTTCATCTGAAAACCCGGGCCGGTACGGCTACTCGCCTTCGGTGTGCTCGAGCAGGTCGGCGTGGATCTCGCGCAGCGCGATCGACAGCGGCTTCTCCTGCAGGCCCGGCTCGACCAGCGGCCCGACGTACTCGAGGATGCCGTCGCCGAGCTGGTTGTAGTAGTCGTTGATCTGACGCGCCCGCTTGGCCGCGTAGATAACCAGCGCGTACTTGCTCGACACACGGTCGAGCAGCTCGTCGATGGGCGGATTGGTGATGCCCAGCGGCGTGTCGTATGCGGTAGCGGCACCCGGGGCCGGGTCGTAGTGATCCGTGCTGGCTTGCGTCACGTAGAAACTCTCCTGGCGGGGTTGAAGGCTGAGTCTGACGGGCTGTGCTGCGGTCGCTGCCGACCTCTCACGCCGGCTCCGGCGCGTTGCCCACCAGCAAGGATACCAATTCGGCGCACGCCGACTCCAATTGGCTGTTCACGACGACCGCGTCGAACTCGCCCTGGGCGGCCAACTCGGCGTGCGCGGTGGCCAGTCGGCGGGCCATCACCTCGGGCGTCTCGGTCCCCCGGCCGAGGAGGCGCTGTTCGAGCGCCTCCCAGCTGGGCGGGGCCAGAAAGACCGTGACGGCCTCCGGCATGGCCTTCTTAACCGCCTTCGCGCCGGCCAGGTCGACCTCGATCAACACCGGGTGACCGGCGGCGGCAGCCCCGGCAACCGGGGCGGCCAGCGTGCCGGAACGATGCAGGCCACCATGAATGTCTGCCCATTCCAGCAGGTCACCGCTGTCGATCAGCTGCTGGAACTCCCCGGGGGACACGAAGTGGTAGTCGACGCCATCCACCTCGCCCGGGCGGGGGGCCCGGGTGGTGGCCGACACGCTGAAATGCAGGTCGGGCACCTGCTCACGCAGGCGGCGGACGACGCTCGACTTACCGACCGCAGAAGGCCCGGACAGCACCACCACGCGACCATGGGTCACGCGACGGCCAGGCTCACCGCCCCCGCTGTCCGGCCTTCTGCCGGCGTCCATCGACCTCCCTATGCGGTGAAGTCGAACTTTTCCAGCAGTGCCTTGCGCTGCCGATCGCCGAGACCGCGGAGACGGCGCGTCGGCGCGATCTCCAGCTCGGTCATGATTTCCTGCGCCTTGACCTTGCCAACCTTCGGCAACGCTTCCAGCAGCGCGGAAACCTTCATCTTGCCGAGGACCTCGTCGGTCTCAGCGTCCTTGAGCACCTGCTTGAGGTTGGTGCCACCACGCTTGAGCCGATCCTTGAGCTCAGCTCGTGCTCGACGTGCGGCGGCAGCCTTCTCCAACGCGGCTGCGCGCTGCTCGTCGGTCAACTGGGGAAGGGCCACGGGTTCCTCCGTCTCATCACCATCATTGTTTTGCCTGGGCCGGGTTCTTCAGCCAGCGACGACGACCGTACCCACGCTGTCTGACGAAATCTAACCCCACCCCCTCTTTACGGGTGCAAACCCGCAGGATATGGCCGAACAAGTGGGCGCACGAACCACCGCGAAGCAAAGATTCGGACTCCTCGCTCAACGGCCCGCAGATTCCGCTGCCGACGCGAAAGCCCAGCTCTGACTGGACTTTTCCGGCCGACTGCAGTTCCGCCGGACCCGTGCAGCACCCGTCGCGCCCGGATCTTGGCCAATTTTCAGGCGTCGGGCACCTTGACGGCGTGTCGGGCGTGTCGGGCGGCCGGTCGCGGGGAATGGCGGACACGCGGCCCGACCTGAGCAGTTGTGTAGTCCGGCTAGACAAACAAGGGCCGGAAACTGTGTCGGCCGACACTCTCGGAGGCGGGGGTATCCGTCGTGGAATCGGCCAGGACGGTCTAGAGTGCTTCCCAGGGTGCTGTAGGAAAACTAGATGTTGGGAGACATCGTGGTTTCTGAGGCGCCCCAGGCTGCCCTTTTGCAGGCCAAGAGGCCGACCCCCCAGGGGGTTGGTCCAAAAGGCAATTTGATCTACAAGATCCTCACGACGACCGATCACAAGCTGATCGGGATCATGTACGTGGTTGCCTGCTTCATCTTCTTCGCGATAGCGGGGCTGATGGCGCTGTTCATTCGCGCCGAGCTGACGCTGCCGGGTCTGCAGTTCCTGTCCAACGAGCAGTACAACCAGCTGTTCACCATGCACGGCACGGCGATGCTGCTGTTCTATGCGACGCCGATCGTGTTCGGGTTCGCCAACTTGGTGCTGCCGCTGCAGATCGGCGCGCCGGACGTCGCCTTCCCGCGGCTGAACGCGCTGTCGTTCTGGCTGTTCGTCTTCGGCGCCTTGATCGCACTGTCGGGATTCATCACCCCCGGTGGCGCGGCCGACTTCGGCTGGACGGTCTACGTGCCGCTGTCCGACGCGGTCCACAGCCCCGGCGCCGGCGCCGACCTGTGGATCCTGGGCGTCGCGGTCGGTGGTCTGGGCACCATCCTCGGTGCGGTCAACATGATCACGACGATCGTGTGCATGCGCTGCCCAGGCATGACCATGTTCCGGATGCCGATCTTCACCTGGAACATCTTCGTCACGTCGATCCTGGTGCTGCTGATCTTCCCGCTGCTGACCGCCGCCGCGTTCGGCCTGGCCGCCGACCGTCGACTCGGGGCGCACATCTATGACCCGGCCAACGGCGGAATCACGTTGTTCCAGCACCTGTTCTGGTACTTCGGTCATCCCGAGGTGTACGTGCTGGCGCTACCGTTCTTCGGCATAGTCTCGGAGATCTTCCCGGTGTTCGCCCGCAAGCCGATCTTCGGCTACACCACCCTGGTGTATGCGACGATCAGCATCGCGGCGCTGTCGGTGGCGGTGTGGGCGCACCACATGTACGTCACGGGAGCTGTTCTGCTGCCGTTCTTCTCGTTCATGACGTTCCTGATCGCCGTTCCGACGGGCATCAAGTTCTTCAACTGGCTGGGCACGATGTGGCGAGGCCAGTTGACGTTCGAGACGCCGATGCTGTTCTCCATCGGCTTCCTGGTGACGTTCCTGGCCGGCGGTCTGTCGGGTGTGCTGCTGGCCAGCCCGCCGCTGGACTTCCACGTCAGCGACACCTACTTCGTGGTGGCGCATTTCCACTACGTGCTGTTCGGCGTGATCGTGTTCGCCACCTACGCCGGCATCTACTTCTGGTTCCCGAAGATGACCGGCCGGATGCTCGACGAGCGGCTGGGCAAGCTGCACTTCTGGCTGACGCTGATCGGCTTCAACGTCACGTTCCTGGTGCAACACTGGCTGGGCAACGCGGGCATGCCGCGCCGCTACGCCGACTACCTGCCCAGTGACGGGTTCACCACGCTGAACATCATCTCCTCGGTGGGAGCGTTCATCTTGGGCGTCTCGATGATTCCGTTCGTGTGGAACGTGTTCAGGAGCTGGCGCTACGGCGAGGTCGTCACCGTCGACGACCCGTGGGGGCACGGCAACTCCCTGGAGTGGGCCACTTCGTGCCCGCCGCCGCGGCACAACTTCACCGAGCTGCCGACCATCCGCTCGGAGCGGCCGGCGTTCGAGCTGCACTACCCGCAGATGGTGGACCGGATGCGGGCCGAGGCCCACGTCGGTCGCGAACACCACCACGAGATCGAGAAGACGAAGGTCTGAAAGGTCTGACCTGGCTCAGCCTTCGCTAGGCCAGGTAGGCAACTTCGTCACGAAGTTTCTCCCCTGCGCGCCGGACCGCGGCGAAATCCGGTCCGGCGCGCAGTATTTCGCGGGACACCGCGGGAAGCAGCTGACCGGGCCGGGCACCGCCGAGACCACCGAGTGCGTCGGGCCGCCCGCCCTGGGCGCCCACACCGGGTACCAGAACCGGACCGCCGAGCTGGCTGACGTCGGGTACCTGCTCCAGGGTGGCGCCGATGACGACGCCGACCGAACCGGGCTCCGGAGAGCCGGCCCGGTTCACCGCACCGGCGTCATCGACGATCGACTGCGCGACGGTGCGGGCGCCGGCGAGCGCGCGCTGAACGCTGGCACCCTCCGGATTAGACGTCGCGGCGAGAACGAACACGCCGCGGCCATTGACGGCGGCCAGGTCCAGCAGCGGCTGCAGCGAGCCGAATCCGAGGTAGGGCGAGGCGGTGACCGCGTCGGCGGCCAGCGGGCCGTTCCCGGCCCAGGCTTGTGCGTAAGCCGCCATCGTCGACCCGATGTCGCCGCGCTTGGCGTCAGCCAGGACCAGCACGCCGGCGTCCTTCAGCGCGGCCATGGTGCGCTCGAGCACCGCGAAACCCGCTGATCCGTAAGCCTCGAAGAACGCGACCTGCGGTTTGGCCACGGCGAAGCCGGCGTAGGCCTGCACGCAGATGTCGCAGAACCGGGCGAGACCGTCGGCGGCGACCGGCAGATCCCAGGCCCGTAGCAGCTCGGGGTGCGGGTCGATGCCCACGCACAGCGGGCCTCGGGTGGCGATCGCGGCGGCCAGCCTGGCGCCGAAGCTCGGCGGGCAGGAGCGAAGCGACTCGGGGGTCGGCACAGGCTCAGTCACTTGTCCAGGGCGGCGTGCAGCTCCTGCAATGAGCGCACGTCGATGTCGCCGCGGATGCCGGCCTCGATGCCCTGCACGGCTGCCGACGCGCCCTGCACGGTGGTGATACACGGGATGTTCATCGACACCGCCGCCGACCGGATCTCGTAGCCGTCGATGCGCGGCCCGGAGTTGCCGTACGGCGTGTTGATGACCATGTTCACCTCGCCGGCGAGAATGGCGTCGATCGCCGATATCGCCGGCCGGCCCTCCCCCGGCTCCTCGAAGTGCTTGCGCACCACATCACACGGAATACCGTTGCGGCGCAACATCTCCGCGGTGCCCTCGGTGGCCAGCACCCGGAATCCGAGGTCGGCGAGCCGCTTGACCGGGAAGACCAGGGAACGTTTGTCCCGGTTGGCCACCGACACGAACACCGTCCCGTCGATGGGCAGCGACCCGTAGGCCGCCGTCTGACTCTTGGCGAACGCGCTGCCGAAGTCGTGGTCGATACCCATGACCTCGCCGGTGGACTTCATCTCCGGACCGAGCAGCGAGTCGATACCCGAACCGTCGGCCCGCCGGAACCGGTGGAACGGGAGCACCGCCTCCTTGACCGCGATCGGGGCGTTCGGGGACGGGCTGGCGCCATCGCCGGTGCGCACCAGCAACCCCTCCTCGCGCAGCTGAGAGATGCTGGCGCCCAACATGACCCGCGCGCAGGCCTTCGCCAGCGGAATCGCGGTGGCCTTCGACACGAACGGCACGGTGCGGCTGGCCCGCGGGTTGGCCTCCAGGACGTAGAGCACGTCGTCCTTCAAGGCGTATTGCACGTTGAGCAGGCCGACGACGCCGACCCCGTGCGCGATCGCCTCGGTGGCCCGGCGGACCGCCTCGATGTCGCTGCGGCCCAGCGTGACCGGGGGCAGCGCGCAGGCGGAGTCGCCGGAGTGGATACCGGCCTCCTCGATGTGCTCCATGACGCCGCCGATGTAGACCTCGGTGCCGTCGCAGAGTGCGTCGACGTCGATCTCGATGGCGTCCTCGAGGAAACGGTCGACCAGGACGGGATGCTCGGGCGACAGTTGGGTGGCGCGGGTGATGTAGCCGTGCAGCGTCTTCTCGTCGTAGACGATCTCCATCCCCCGGCCGCCCAGCACGTAGGAGGGTCGCACCAGCACCGGATAGCCGATCCGGGCGGCGATTTCGCGAGCCTGCTCGAAGCTGGTCGCGAGCCCGAACTTCGGGGCAGGCAGGCCCGCGTTGGCCAGCACCTGGCCGAACCGGCCGCGGTCCTCGGCCAGGTCGATCGCCTCCGGGCGGGTGCCGACGATGGGTACCCCGGCGTCGGCAAGCCGCTGTGCCAGCCCGAGCGGGGTCTGCCCGCCGAGTTGCACGATCACCCCGACCACACCCGGACCGCCCTGGCCGGACTGCGATTCGGCGTGATAGACCTCCAGGACATCCTCGAAGGTCAGCGGCTCGAAGTACAGCCGGTCGGCGGTGTCGTAGTCGGTGGACACCGTCTCGGGGTTGCAGTTGACCATGACGGTCTCGAAGCCGGCCTCGCTGAGCGTGGTCGCGGCATGCACGCAGCTGTAGTCGAATTCGATGCCCTGACCGATGCGGTTCGGGCCGGAGCCCAAGATCAGCACCTTGGGCTTATCGGTCTGCGGGGCGACCTCCGTCTCGGCCGCCGGGTCGAGCTCGTAGGTCGAGTAGTGGTACGGCGTCTTGGCCTCGAACTCCGCCGCGCAGGTGTCGACGGTCTTGAACACCGGGTGGATGCCGAGCCGCTGGCGCAGCGTGCGGACGCCGGCCTCACCGGCCAATTCCGGTCGCAGCGAGGCGATCTGGCGATCCGACAGGCCGTTGTGCTTGGCTCGTCGCAGCATGTCCTCGTCGAGAACCGCGGCGTCGATCAGTTCGCGGCGCAGCGCGACCAGTCCGTTGATCTGCTCGACGAACCAGGGGTCCACACCCGAGGCCTCAGCGACGTCCTCGACGCTTGCGCCCATCCGCAGAGCCAGTTCGATGTCATAGAGGCGGCCCTCGGTCGGTGTCCGCAGCCGCTCGAGCACGTCGGACACCCAGCCGTCGTCGTCGGGGGCGGTCCAGAAACCGGCCTTGGTGGTCTCCAGTGAGCGCATCACCTTGCCGAGCGCCTCGACGAAGTTGCGGCCCAACGACATCGCCTCGCCCACCGACTTCATGGTGGTGGTGAGCGTCGGGTCGGCGCCGGGGAACTTCTCGAAGGCGAATCGTGGCGCCTTGACGACCACGTAGTCCAGCGTCGGCTCGAAGCAGGCCGGGGTCTCCTTGGTGATGTCGTTGACGATCTCGTCGAGGGTGTAACCGATGGCGAGCTTGGCGGCGATCTTGGCGATCGGGAAGCCGGTGGCCTTCGAGGCCAGCGCACTGGATCGCGACACCCGCGGGTTCATCTCGATGACGATGAGGCGGCCGTCTTTCGGGTCGACGGCGAACTGGATGTTGCAGCCGCCGGTGTCCACGCCGACCTCGCGCAGGATCGCGATGCCCAGATCGCGCATCGTCTGGTACTCGCGGTCGGTCAGCGTCATCGCCGGCGCGACGGTCACCGAGTCGCCGGTGTGCACGCCCATCGGGTCGACGTTCTCGATCGAGCAGACCACCACGACGTTGTCGTGCCCGTCGCGCATCAGCTCGAGCTCGTACTCCTTCCACCCGTAGATGGATTCCTCGATCAGGACATTGGCCGAGGGGGACGCTGCGAGGCCGTCGCCGGCCATCCGCTCGACGTCCTTTAGCGAGTGCGCCATCCCCGAGCCGAGGCCGCCCATGGTGAACGAGGGCCGGACCACCACGGGCAGACCCAGTTCGGCCACCGTCTCGCGGACCTCCGCCATGCTGAAACAGACTCGGCTGCGGGCGGATTCACCGCCCACCTTGGCGACGATGTCCTTGAACCGCTGCCGGTCCTCGCCGCGCTGGATGGCCTCGAAGTCGGCGCCGATGAGTTCGACGCCGTAGCGGTCCAGCGCACCGTTCTCGTAGAGGGCCACCGCGGTGTTCAGCGCGGTCTGCCCGCCCAGGGTGGCCAGCAGGGCGTCGATCCGGTTGCCGCGAGCGGCCTGCTGGGCGATGACCTTCTCGACGAACGCCGCGGTGATCGGCTCGACGTAGGTGTAGTCGGCGTATTCCGGGTCGGTCATGATGGTCGCCGGGTTGGAGTTCACCAGGCTGACGGTCAGGCCCTCGGCCCGCAGCACGCGGCAGGCCTGGGTGCCGGAGTAGTCGAACTCGCAGGCCTGGCCGATGACGATCGGCCCGGAGCCGATGACGAGGATGTGGTTGAGGTCGGTGCGCCGTGGCATCTAGCGTCTCCCCCCGTCCGGTGTGCGATGTCGTACGCAACACGCCGGTTCGGCCGTATGGATCCGCACACTCACGGCTTGTTTCCTTCCATCAGCTCGACGAACTGGTCGAACAGGTAATTGGCGTCGTGCGGACCGGCCGCGGCCTCGGGATGGTATTGCACCGAGAAGGCCCTCCCGTCAACGAGTTTGATGCCTTCGACGACCCCGTCGTTGGCGCAGGTGTGACTGACGATCGCCGGGCCGAAGTCGGTGTCGAACCGTTCGCCGGCTTCGCCCTCGAGGGCGAAGCCGTGGTTCTGCGCGGTGATCGCCACGTTGCCGGTGGCGTGGTCGATGACCGGGACGTTGATGCCGCGATGGCCGAAGACCATTTTGTAGGTGGACCGGCCCAGCGCCCGGCCCAGGATCTGGTTGCCGAAACAGATTCCGAAGAGCGGGATTCTGGCGCCCAGGACCTCGCGGGTGAGGCCGACGACCTGGTCCGCGGTCGCCGGGTCGCCGGGTCCGTTGGACAGGAACACCCCGTCCGGCGCCAGGTCGGCGATCTGGTCGAACGTCGCCGACGACGGCAGCACGTGGGTCTGGATCCCGCGCAGCGCGAAGTTGCGCGGGGTGTTGGTCTTGATCCCGAGGTCGAGTGCCACCACGGTGAACCGCTGCGGCCCTTCGGGTTCCACGATGTAAGTCTGCGCTGTGCTGACCGCGCCCGCGAGGTCGGCACCCAGCATCGCCGGCTGGCTGCGCACCCTGCGCAGCAGCTCGTCGGTGTCCGCCAGTGCCGGGCCGGAGAACACGCCGGCCTTCATCGAGCCGCGATCACGCAGGTGCCGCACCACCGCGCGGGTGTCGACACCGGCGATCCCGACGACGTGCTGGCGTTTGAGCTCGTCGTCGAGTGTCCCGGTGGCGCGCCAGTTCGACGCCCGCGGCGACGGGTCACGCACGACGTAGCCGGCCACCCAGATCTTGTCGCCGCGGCTCTCGGAGTCCTCGTGGTTCCAGCCGGTGTTGCCGATCTGCGGCGCGGTGGCCACCACGATCTGCCGGTGGTAGCTCGGGTCGGTCAGCGTCTCCTGGTATCCGGACATGCCGGTGGAGAACACCGCCTCACCGAGGGTCTCGCCGGCCGCGCCGAACTCGGTGCCGGTGTAAACCCGGCCGTCCTCCAGGACCAGATGGGCTGTCCCCGTCACGCTGCCTCTCCTATCCATCTGGCGTACTCGCTGCGGTCGTCGCCGCGAAAGCCGGTGTCGATCACGGTGCCCGACGGCAGCCGCCAGCGGATCGCCAGAATCCCGGCCGACGTCTCGGTCTTGCCGCGCCCCGGGATGACCTTGCCCGCCAGGCCCCGTTCGGTGCGGATCGCGGTGATGGCATCCTGCGGGATCCAGATCGGGGTGGCACCAGAGCGTTCGAGCAGGATTCCTTCCGGGTAGCGGGTCAGCACGGCCTTGGAGCGGAAACCAAGGTCCCCCACGGCGATGCGTTCGAGCCAATCTGACGATGAGCCGGTTGCGCGAAGAGCATTGGATTTGGGCAGGGTGCTGCCGACGTAGAGGCCGCGAGTAGGCGCGACGATGGCCGGGCTGAGCATGTCGGGCAGCGGCGGGAACTCGCCGAGCAGTTGGGTCTGCCGCAGCGCGCGGTTGCGCCAGCCGCCCAGCATCCGACGGATCACCGCGCCGATGATCACGACGATGAAAAACGCGAAGACGAACGTCGCAACCGCCGTGCCGGTATTCACCGCGCCGGACTCTTCCCGTCCCGCGCGGTCACCGTGCCCCGCAACAGCGTTGCGGTGACCGTGGCGGGCAACGTCATCGACGCATATGGCGTGTTGGACGAGCGGCTGGCCAGTTCGGCGCCGTCGACGATCCACGTCGCCTCGGGGTCCACGACCACAAGGTTGGCCGGTTCGCCGACCTCCAGCGGCCGGCCCTGGTCGTCGAGGCCGACGATGCGGGCCGGGTTCTCGCTCATCACCCGCGCGATCCCGCGCCAGTCCAGCAGCCCCGGCCCGACCATCGTCTGCACCACCACCGACAGCGCGGTCTGCAGCCCCAGCATTCCCGGGCGCGCGACGGAGAACTCACAGCACTTCTCGTGCTCGGCGTGCGGGGCGTGGTCGGTGGCCACGCAGTCGATCACACCGTCAGCCAGGGCTTGGCGCAGCGCCACCGCGTCGGAGGCTTCGCGCAGCGGCGGGTTCACCCGGTTCACCCCGTCATAGGTGGCCAGCCGGCTGTCGTCGAGCAGCAGGTGGTGCGGCGTCACCTCGGCGGTGATCGAGATGCCCTGCTGCTTGGCCCATCTGATGATCTCCACCGTCCCGGTGGTCGAGGCATGACAGATGTGCACCCGCGCCCCGGCGTCGCGGGCCAGCAGCGCGTCGCGGGCCACTATCGACTCCTCGGCCGCCCGCGGCCAGCCCGCCAGGCCCAGCAGCGCGGCGTTGGGACCCTCGTGTGCCACTGCGCCGGCGGTCAGCCGCGGTTCCTCGGCGTGCTGTGCGATCAATACGCCGATCCCCTTCGCGTACTCCAGCGCCCGGCGCATCACCAGCGGGTCGTGCACGCAGATGCCGTCGTCGGAGAACAGCTTCACCTGCGCCAGACCGGCTGCCATCAAGCCCATCTCGGTGAGCTGCTTGCCCTCCAGGCCTACCGTCACCGCACCCACCGGGTGCACGTCGACCAGCCCGACCTGCTGGCCGCGCCGCCATACGTGGTCGGTGACCACCGGGCTGTCGGCCACCGGGTCGGTGTTGGCCATCGCGAACACCGCGGTGAATCCGCCGAGAGCGGCTGCCGCCGAGCCGGTTTCGATGTCCTCGGCGTACTCGCGGCCCGGCTCACGCAGGTGGGTGTGCAGGTCGACGAAGCCCGGTAGCAGCACCTGGCCGGTAGCGTCGATCACGTCGGCATCGTCGGGAACGGCCAGCTTCGGGCCGATCTCGGCGATCTGGCCGTCGGCGACCAACACGTCGACCGCCTCGCCCTCGCCGTACAGACGGACACCGCGAATCAGGACACTCGGACTCATACCGTCACCGCCTCGTCCGTGCCGACCAGCAGGTGGAAGAGCACCGCCATCCGCACGTGCACACCGTTGGAAACCTGTTGCAGCACAGCGGATTGTGATGAGTCCGCCACCGAGAACGAGATCTCCATGCCACGCAGCATCGGGCCCGGGTGCATCACCACCGCATGGCCGGGCAGCATCGCCTGTCGTTTGTCGGACAGCCCGTAGAGCACCGAGTACTCCCGGGTGGACGGGAAGAATCCGCCGTTCATCCGTTCGGCCTGCACGCGCAGCATCATCACGGCATCGGCGGCGGGCAGTTCGGCGTCCAGATCGTGCGACACCGTCACCGGCCAGTCCGAGACGCCCACCGGCAGCAGCGTGGGTGGGGCGACCAGTACGACCTCGGCGCCCAGAGTGTCCAACAATGTCACGTTGGAGCGTGCCACCCGGCTGTGCAGGATGTCGCCGACGATGACCACCCGGCGGCCCTCGATGTCGCCGAGGCGCTGGCGCAGGGTCAGCGCATCCAGCAGGGCCTGGGTGGGGTGCTCGTGGGTGCCGTCGCCGGCGTTGATGACGCTGGGCCCGCTGCCGTCGGGCTCCAGGGTCCACTCGGCCAGCTGCTGGGCCGCGCCCGAGGCGGGGTGGCGGATGATGAGTGCGTCGGCACCGGCCGCGCGCAGCGTCAGCGCGGTGTCACGCAGCGACTCCCCCTTGGAGACCGAGGAGCTCGACGCGCTGACGTTGATCACGTCGGCACTCATCCACTTGCCTGCGACCTCGAACGAGACCCGGGTCCGGGTGGAGTTCTCGTAGAACATCGTGATGATGGTCCGCCCGCGCAAGGTCGGCAGCTTCTTGACCTCCCGGCCCATCAGCGCCTGCTGGAAGCGGTCGGCATTGTCCAGAATGGCGGTGGCCTCGCCGCGACTCAGGTCGCCGGCCGACAGCAGATGCCTGATCGTCATCGCTGCCGTCTCCTCTTCGCGCAAGCGCTCATCGCTGCCGTCTCCTCTTCGCGCAAGCGCTCATCGCTGCGGACCCCCGTCCGGTGCGATCCAGATGCCTTCGACATCGTCGTCCTCCACCAGCCGCACCTTGACGTTCTCGCTGCGCGACGTGGGTACGTTCTTGCCGACGTAGTCCGCCCGCAGCGGCAGCTCGCGGTGGCCGCGGTCGACGAGCACCGCCAGTTGCACCGCCTTCGGCCTGCCGATGTCGCGCAGCGCATCCAGGGCCGAGCGCACCGAGCGTCCGGTGTAGAGCACGTCGTCGACCAGGATCACCAGGGCGTCGTCGATGCCGCCCGCGGGGATCGACGTCTCCTCCAGCGCGCGAGGCGGCTTGAAGTCGAGGTCGTCGCGGTACAGCGTGATGTCGAGGCCGCCGCGGGCCACCGTGACGCCGGAGAATTCGTGAATCTTCGCGGCCAGCCGGTCGGCCAGCGTGACGCCCCTGGTCGGAATGCCGAGGAGAACGACGCGCGGCGCGTCGGGGCCGTCGAGGGCGGTTTTCTCGATGATCTGATGGGCGATGCGGGAGACGGTACGGCCGACGTCCGCGGCGGACATCAATTCCCGGTCGGTGGAGCCCACGAGCTGACCAGACCTCCTTCTCCGCCTCGCCGGACGGATCGTTAAAGGATGTCGAACTGTCGGGAGTTTAGCACCCCGTCCGCGGGTTCGACGGCGCCACCGCCCGCCGCGCTAGCGTGGAGAAGATGACCGCGCATGAGTCCCACCGCTGGGATTTCGACGCCCTCTACCGCGGCGAAAGCCCCGCCGCGGGCGTACCCCCCGTCACCTCAGTGCCGTGGGATTCCAAGGCGCCCAAGGAAAACGTCGTCGCCTGGCAGGAACAGGGACTGATCCGCGGCGACGTCCTCGACATCGGCTGTGGCTTGGGCGACAACGCCATCTACCTCGCGCAGCAGGGCCACCGCGTCACCGCGCTGGACATCTCCCCGACCGCGTTGATCACAGCTGAGCGGCGCGCCGCCGACGCCCACGTCGACGTGAGGTTCGCCGTCGCCGACGCCACGGAGCTGACCGGCTACGACGGCGACTTCGACACGATCGTGGACAGCGGCATGTTCCACTGCCTGGCCGACTGGGCACGGGCCGCATACGTCGAGGCCGCCCACCGGGCCGCCCGGCCGGGAGCGCACCTGCTGATGTCGTGTTTCTCCGACGCCGACACCGACCGCGAGATCGGGGTCGGCGAATCAGCCCTGCGCGCCACCCTGGCCAGCGGGGGCTGGACGGTCACCTCGCTGGAGCCCGTCACGGTCCGACGGCCCGGTGACGTCCCCGGCGCGGTGATGGCCTTCTGGCTCGTTGCGGCCGAACGCGCAACAGTAGACTCGGCCCGGTGAATCTCGCGGACAACCGCACCTCGATCGTCCAGGCGGTGGACGCCGGCCTGCTCGCCGGCGCCGTCACCCTGGTGTGGCAGCGCGGAAACATATTGCAGGTCAACGAGATCGGTTCGCGCGACGTCGCGGCCGGGCTCCCGATGCAGCGCGACACGATCTTCCGGATCGCCTCGATGACCAAGCCGGTGACGGTGGCCGCCGCGATGGCCCTCGTCGAGGAGGGCAGGCTCGCGCTGTCCGACCCGGTGAGCCGGTGGCTGCCCGAGCTGGCCGACATGCAGGTGCTGGTCGACCCGAGGGGCCCGCTGGACCGGACGGTGCCCGCTCGCCGCCCGATCACCATCGAGGACCTGATGACCCACCGCAGCGGGCTGGCCTACGTGTTCTCCGTGCTGGGCCCGCTGAGCCGCGCCTACGGCCAGGTGTCGCTGCGTCAGGACCAGGACCACTGGCTGGCCGAGGTGTCCGCGCTGCCGCTGGTACACCAGCCCGGCGAGCGGCTCACCTACAGCCACGCGACCGAGGTCCTGGGCATCGCGCTGTCCCGCATCGAGGGCAAGCCGCTGCACATCGTGCTCTCCGAACGGATCTTCGAGCCGCTCGGCATGCCCGACACCGGGTTCTTCATCTCCCCGGACAAGCGGGCGCGGGCCGCGACGATGTATCGCCTGGACGAGCAGAGCGGCCTTCAGCACGACGCGATGGGCCCGATCCCGGTCACCGAGCCCCGGTTCTGTCAGGGCGGCGCGGGGCTGGTCTCCACGGTCGACGACTACCTGCGCTTCATCCGAATGTTGTTGGGCGGCGGCGAAGTCGACGGCGCCCGCGTGCTCGCCGAGGCGTCGGTCGCGCAGATGCGCAGCGACCGGCTGACCGACGAGCAGAAGAGCCAGCCGTTCCTGGGCATGCCGTACTGGGTGGGCCGCAGTTTCGGGCTGAACCTATCGTTGGTCACCGATCCGGCCAAGTCGACGCAGCTGTTCGGGCCGGGCGGCCTGGGCACCTTCAGTTGGCCCGGCGCCTACGGAACGTGGTGGCAGGCCGACCCGTCCAACGACCTGATCCTGATCTACAAGATCCAGAACTACCCGGACCTCACGTCGGCCGCCGCGGCGGTGGCCGGCAACACCTCGCTGGCCAAGCTGCAGTCGGTGCAGCCGCGGTTCGTCCGGCGCACCTACGCGGCGCTGGAGGCGTTGTAGTCAGACCATCGCGATGGGCGAGATGGGCACCCCGGCCTCCAGCGCACCCGCGAGTTCCCTGCTGACGTCGTAGTCGAAGACCACGTGGCCGGAGATGACATCGACGTCGCGCTTGGCCCGCTGCAGCGGGCTGGTCAGGAATTGCGCACTGGCACCGGATGATTCGAGGAGATCGGCGATGACCGATCGGGACTCGTGCACGATATGCGCTGCGGCAACCCTGGCCCCGGCGCGCACCGCACGGGAGATCCGGACACCGTCGGCGACCATCGTCTCGAGCGTGGCCACGGTGTCCCGCAACAGCCCGTCGAGGGCACGGAGCCGAACCCGGGCGTCCCCGAGCCGGATCTGGGCGGCCGGCTGCTGCTTCTGCGCCACACCGGAGTACGCCAGCACTCGCTCGCCGAGCCGGGTGGCGAACACGTCGGCGACGTGCTCGGCCGCACCCAGCGCGGGCATCGACGCGACCAGCGCCAGCGCGGGCACCATCGGCCAGCGGTAGGTCGCGGTGTCGTGCAGCGCGGCGCCCGGGGCGGTGCCCGCGTAGATGTCGGTGACCTTCACCAGCCGGTGCTCGGGGACGAACACGTCGTCGACCACCACGTCGTTGGAACCGGTCGCCCGCATGCCCGCGGTGTGCCAGACGTCTTCGACGCGCGCCTGATCGGCAGGCAGCAGCGCCAGGGCGGGATAAAAGTCCCGGCTACCCGGTGTCGCCGACCCAGCGGCTCCGTCGAGTCCACACAGCGCGCCGACCATCACCCAGTCCGCCGCCATGATGCCGGTCGCCCAGGACCAGCGACCGCTCAGCCGCACCCCGCCGTCGACGGGCACACCGCGCCCGGTCGGCGCCAGCGGTGCCGGGCACAGCACCGGCCCGTCGGCGAAGACCTCGTCCTGGGCCTGCTCGCCGAACAGCGCCAGCATCCAGTTGTGCAAAATGTAGAACCCGAGCGTCCAGGCGGACGACGCGCAGCCGTGCGCCATTCGGCGCACCGGATCGAGGATCGCGCTGAACGGCGCCTGCTCACCGCCGTAGCGGGCCGGCAGCAGCAGCCGGCTCAGCCCGCTGTCGTGGAAGTCGGCGATCGTCGCGTCCGGCAGCCGCCGCAGGTCCTCGGCCTCGGCCGCCCGTTGCGCCAGCCGGTCGACGAAATCGTCGGTGAGCCCAGCCATGTCGCCACCCTACAATACTTTTCGGTATGTAATTCGATACTGCGAAAAGCTCAGTGCCGCAACATGATATCGAGGAACTGTTCGGCGGTACCGGCGTTCGGCGCGGAGGCCGACAGGTGCAGGATTCCGACGCCGACCGCGAACGTCGCGTCGGCGCGGACCGCGGCTTCCTGCGCCGTGAAGCCGTCGTCGAGGTAGGCCTGGCGGACCGCACGCCACACCCGGCGATCCGCCGTCGCCACCGCCGCGGCGGCCTTGGCATCCGAGCGGGCCCACTCCCGCATGGCCCGCTCCAGCATCCAGAGGCGCTCGCCGAGCAGCACCTGCATCATCTGGCCCAGCCGCTCCCGGGGCGCGAGGTCGCTCATCGCGGTGAATTCGGCGCGCTCGGCGTCGTGCAAGTCGGCCCAGGCGTCCATCAGGACCGACCGATAGGCGCCCAGGTCGGCGAAATGCCAGTAGAAACTGCCCTTGGTGACACCGGCCCGGCGGCAGAGTCGGTCGAGGGTCAGAGCCTTGACGCCCTCCCCTGCCAGCAGCGTGAAGCCCGCTTCCACCCAGTCGGACACCGTCAGCCGGCGCGATCGCCCGTCCGCCACAGCCGCGACGTTACGCGTCGGGAGCGGTCCCGCCCGCGGCCCCCCGAACCGCGTCGGACGCGGCCCGGATCTGTGGGGTGACCAGCATGACCTGGCCCAGCACGCCGTTGACGAAACCGGGGCTCTCGTCGGTGGACAGTTCCTTGGCCAACTCGACGGCCTCGTCGACCGCCACCGGCTCCGGGACGTCGTCGGCGTGCAGCAGCTCCCACACCGCCACCCGCAGGATGGCGCGGTCCACCGCGGGTAGCCGCTCCAGCGTCCAGCCCTGCAGGTAGGACGCGATCAACTCGTCGATGTGCGCGGCGTGCTCGCTGACCCCGCGCGCCACCGTCACGGTGTAGGGGTTCAGCACAGACACGTCGTCGGCGTTGGTCTCGGCGAGCCCGATCCGCGAGTCGGCCACCTCGCCAGGCGTCAGTCCTCGCGCCTCGGCTTCGAAGAGCAGGTCGACGGCGCGCTTGCGCGCCTGGTGCCGACCCTTGTCGGCCTTGCGATCGGCCATGTCAGGCCTTCACGCGTAGGCCATCAAGCATTGACTCGGCCCAGGTAGCTGCCGTCGCGGGAATCGACCTTCAGCTTGTCGCCGGTGTTGATGAACAGCGGGACCTGGATCTCGGCGCCCGTCTCCAGCGTCGCGGGCTTGGTGCCCGCGCTGGAACGGTCGCCCTGCAGGCCGGGCTCGGTGTGACTGACCTCGAGTTCGACGGTGACCGGCAGCTCCAGGTACAGCGGTGCGCCCTCGTTGAACGCGATCTGCACGGGCATGCCCTCGAGTAGGAAGCCCGCGGCACGGCCGACCAGGGCCTCCGGCAGCGGATGCTGCTCGTAGTCCTCGGAGTCCATGAACACGAAGTCCGTGCCGTCGCGGTAGAGGTAGGTGGCGTCGCGGCGGTCCACGGTGGCCGTCTCCACCTTCACGCCGGCGTTGTAAGTCTTGTCGACGACCTTGCCCGAGAGCACGTTCTTGAGCTTGGTGCGCACGAAGGCCGGGCCCTTGCCGGGTTTGACGTGCTGGAACTCGGTGATCTGCCAGAGCTGGCCGTCAATGTTCAGCACGAGGCCGTTCTTGAAATCGGCAGTTGTTGCCACGGTCGGTCGTTCTCCTAGCTTCGCTTTACAGAATGGCCAGTTCCTTGGGGAACTCCGCGACACCCGGTCCTTGTCTGACCTGCGGGTTTGCAGGCCAAGTCAAAGATAACACGGTTGCACAGCGTTTCATGCCAAGATAATGGGTATGCCAAAGTATTCGCCCGCGCCTGAACCGCCCGACCTCACCGGGCTGCTCAAGTCGTGGGAAATCATTCTGAGGTCGCAGAACAAATCCCCCACTACCATCACCAGCTACCGCCGCTGCGTGCGGCTGTACCTCGAATGGTGTGAACGGGCTGGACACCCGCAGGAGCTTACCCGCGCCCAAGTGCAGACCTACACAGCCGACCTCATCGAGCAGGGCAAAGAGGCCAACACCGTGCGGCTGCGGCAGGCATCGCTGCGGCAGTTCTCCAAGTGGCTAGTCGAGGAGGACGAACTCCCCGAAGATCCGCTTGTCGGGCTGAAGCCGCCGAAGCTCGACGCCAAGGTGGTCGAGGCGCTGACCGACGACCAGCTCCGTGCCCTCATCAAAGCCTGCCAGGGCAAGTCCTTCCGGGACCGCCGCGACGAAGCCGCGGTGCGGCTGATGGCCGAGACCGGTCTACGGGCCAGTGAGGTGATCGGCGTGGCGGTCACCGACATCGACCTGACCCGAGGACTGGTCACCGTCCGCAAGGGCAAGGGCGGCAAGGGCAGGGTTGCACCATTCGGCCCGCAGACCGCCGCATCACTGGACCGGTACATGCGGCTACGGCGCAGCCACAAACTCGCCGCCACCGACGCGCTGTGGCTCGGCGTCGGCGGCAAAACGTTCGGCTACTTCGGGCTGAACGACTCACTACGGGACCGGGCCAAGAGCGCCGGCATCGACGGCTTCCACCTTCACCTACTGCGTCACACGGCCGCTACCCGTTGGCTGCGTGCAGGAGGCAGTGAGGGCGGTCTAATGGCCGTCGCCGGATGGTCGACCCGCGACATGATCGACCGCTACACGGGCGCTAGTGCTTCCGAGCGCGCCGCCACCGAGGCCCGCAATCTCGGGTTGGGGGACATATGAGTGAGTGGATGAACCCCAAGACGTTCCTGAAGAACCATCAAGAGATCACCACCGCTGTCACGGTCTTGATGAACAGCCCGAAGAGCCGCAAACGCTTTCGGATTCTAGAGCTGCACACCGCGCGAGGCGGCGAGCTTATCGCGGAGGTATTCCGCACCTTCTACGGCCCAGTCATCGTCTACCGCGCTACTGCCCGCACATCATGGCAGGACGGTGACGAAGAGTCTGGCGATGACTCTTTCCGACAAGGCAGACGACGCCCTGCTGTCGAACCACTCACGGACGACCCCGATCACCGCTTTGTGATGATGGGCCGCGACGGCTCCTATGTGGTGAAGGCCAGCGATATCCACGACTTGATCAACCACGGTGTGACCCGCAGCCCGATACAGCGCGGCGCGCCTGAAACGTGACGGCGGTGAGGAGACGGTCACTGTCCCCCATAGCCGTTACACTGTTCTAAGTAAGGTCACGCGGCAGAGACCGCGAACGCTCGCCTTGATCTAGGGCCGCGAGCCGAACCCCGAAGGGGGAACGGCAACCGATGCCTGAACTAACTCCGGAGCAACGTAGTCTCCGATCCGCGCTCGCCGCCCACGAATCCTGGGCCAACACCGCTGACCGCACCGCCCGCACCGCCAACGCCCGCAAGAAGGCCGATGAGCGGTTCGAGAAGCAGGTCGACCCCAACGGAGAACTGACTCCCGCCGAGCGGGCTGTCCGCGCCCAACATGCGCGGAAGGCCCACTTCCTGCGAATGGCCCTGAAGTCCGCGCAGGCCCGCAGCCGCCGCACTGGTGATGCCGCGTGACCACGACGTACCCCGGTGATGATCCGCCCCCCAGACATGCGGGAAGCCGGGGCACCAACTCCCCGGCTCCGCTTGAGGCTTCTGGTCACCACACCACCGCACTCGACATCCAGTATAAGGCCGACCGGCGGCATGGTGATCTTCTCGGCCGGCGCACCGCGTCACGTCGGATGCCGCCCATCAGCACGTGCTGCGATATCCGTGATCCCGACACCGACCGGCACCGCTGCGGCTGCGGCGACGAGATCACCGACCGGATGGCCGAGGGTGCCGTAGCGGCTGCCGAACATCTTCGGGCTCTGGGGACGCCGGGGATCTTCTCCGTCGACCTGTGTCGGGCGATGTGGAGATCCGGCCATCACCGGATCGCCGCCGAGACCTTCTCCTTCTCCAGCGGCGGGGAGGCGGCGTGAGCATTACCCATGACATCGAACTCGGTAAGCAGATCGCGCACAGCGGAAAGTATCCGGCAGGTTCGAACGAAGCGTTTGTAACCGATGTAACCGATAGAACCGATCACGGGTTCGAGGTGGAGTTCGCCTCTGTTACTGCCGCTCTGCTCGATGACGTGAGTTTGTTCCTAGCCCGCTTCGTGGTCTACCCCAGTACCAGCGCACTCATTGCCCACGTGCTGTGGATCGCACACACGTGGCTCATGGACGCCTGGGAATCGACACCCCGGATTGCGTTCCTCTCACCGGAGCCCGGCTCGGGGAAGTCGCGTGCGCTGGAGGTGACCGAGCCGCTGGTACCGCGCCCCGTCCATGCGGTCAACACCACGTCGGCGTACCTGTTCAGAAAGGTGTCCGACGAGAACGGCCCGCCGACGATCCTCTACGACGAGATCGACACGGTGTTCGGGCCGAAGGCTAAGGAGAACGAAGATATCCGCGGCATGCTCAACGCAGGGCATCGCAAAGGCGCGACCGCTGGCCGGTGCGTGATCCGCGGGAAAATCGTTGAGACCGAAGAACTCCCGGCGTACTGCGCTGTCGCACTGGCCGGACTCGATGATCTACCCGACACCATCATGTCCCGCAGTGTGATCGTGAGGATGCGGCGCAGAGCACCGGATGAACGAGTGCAACCCTGGCGTCCACGCATCAACGGTCCGGCCGCACAACAGCTGCATGACCGGTTGGCCGAATGGTCATCGTCACCATATGTACGTGGTCAACTCGCCGGTGACTTCTGGCCACACATGCCTGACGGTGTCGAGGACCGCAACGCTGACGTATGGGAAGCACTGCTCGCCGTTGCCGACCTAGCCGGCGGACCGTGGCCCACAAAGGCCCGTAACGCCGCAGTCGCACTTGTCACCGCATCGCAGCGCAACACCCCAAGTATCGGAGTCCAGCTCCTCCGCGACATCAAGAAGGTCTTCGACGCCATCACCGACGACAAGATGGTGACCGCTGACCTTCTCGACGCACTGGCCGAAATGGACGAGTCACCGTGGGCGACGATCCGGCGCGGCGACAAGATCGACTCACGCGGTCTGTCATCGCGGCTGGGGAAGTACGGAATCGGCTCGAAGTCGTTGCGGGTGGACGAGGTGGTGTTCAAGGGCTACTCGCGTAGTCAGTTCGAGGACGCCTGGAAGCGGTACTTGACCGACGACAACAGCGACCAGGACGGCACCCACGCCAGACCGGATTTTGCGGTTACATCGGTTACAACGTCTACAGCCGTAACCGGTGTAACCGGTGTAACCGATAAAAACGCTCCCACGCGCGTCTGCGGCTGTGGTGAACAACTACTTCAGAGCAACCACACCGGCATGTGCGCTGAGTGTCGATACGAAGCGAATCAGACCGCGATCCATCAGTTCAGCACCGACGAGGTGGACTCGTGAGCGCCGATCAGCTCGCCAGGTTGGTCGCAGCGTTGCGCGGCATCCCGGATCTCAGTCGTGGCCTTTGCATCGGCCTACACGACGTGTTCGACGACGTTGCCGATCCTGCTCCCGCTCAGGCGCTTTGTTCTCAATGCAGGTGTTTATCGAATTGCACCGAATATGCGAATTCGAATAAAAAGAAATTGCACGGAATTGTCGCAGGAATGGTATTCGATAAAGACAAACAAATAAAAGGCCGACGACAAACAATGGCGTCACCCCCTCACCAATTAGAAATAGAGTGGAAATGATAAACACAATTCGCACACCAGGGGGGTGGGTCGCGTCTTCAAAGCACCCCATTGGCACCTCGGGAGGGTCCGGTTTTGATTGGAACCGAATGCGAACCCCCTCGGTATCCAAGGATTTTGGGGGCCGTTTCACCGCTAAACATGCTGGTCAGAGCCATATTCGGGCCACCCGTCTCGAGGCCGGCGCGGGCCCGTCCTGGGGTAATTGGCGAATTTAATGGCTTAAACACGAATTCCTATTCAATTACTGCACTAATTCGGCGCACGGAATAAACGGAGGAATGGTAAATGGAGGTCACGGTGAATTTGTTTGGGAGTGAATTGTGGTAGCGGAGAAACCTGTTATTCCGGCGCCGCCGAATGGTTTGAATAAGGCTGGGGTTGCGGCGTGGAGGTCGATTGCGGGCCAGTTTGAGTTTCACACTGGGGAGCTGGAGATTTTGCGTCATTTGTGCAAGACGATCGACGAAATCTCCGAGCTGGAGAAGGTGCTGACGGAGACGGGTCCGCTGATCGTGGGTTCGCGTGGGCAGCGTGTGTTGAATCCGATCTATCAACAGTTGACGACTCATCGGACGCTTCTGGATCGGCTGATGTTGTCGTTGGCTCTGCCGGCGGATGGGGAGCAGGTTGGGCGGCGGCGTTCTCCCCAGGCTAAGCAGGCAGCTCAGTCGCGCTGGAATTCAAGTACGCGGCGGGGTCGGCTGCCGAGTGTGGGGGCGTGATGGCTAAGCAGAGGCACGGCGTCGAGCCGGTGCGGCCGCCGGATCTGGCCGAGTTCCGATCTGAGGATTGGCCGTCTCGCTGGGCCTGGGAAGTTGTGCGGGTGAAATGGGCGCGGGCGCAGGGGTTTAGGCAGTACAAGCTTTTACCCCTGATTCAGCAACTCACGGCATTCCGAGGGGGCGCGTGATGGGCAAGCGACGTGTTGAAGGCACAGATTTCCCCGAGGAGCTGCAGCGGTGGGACCGGTCTCGGTTTCCGTGGCATGGGCAGTACCACACGGCGCGGCTACGGGCCGCCGAAGAGCTGGGGCTGCCGCGCCTGCCAGAGCTGCAACGTCAATTCGGATTTTGCGACTTGTGCGGGGTTCAGACGGACGCACTAGGCAATGTGATCGAGGAAGGTACGACAACAAGTGATTGAGGAATTACCACCGCCACCGAGCGAGCGGGAACAGCTTCGTGGACTGCTGGAGCATGCACAAGACCGCGTTGATGCTCTGCGGCTGGCCTCGGCGTTCGCGGCTGATAACCCGGTCGAAGTGCTGGCCGGGATTGTTGACCAGGACCGCGCTCCGGGCGTCCTCGTCGGTGCCGTCCTGGTGCTCCTCGATCTGTTGAAACAGGCTGTCGAGGGCGACGTCGCGATCTGGCTCGACAGGGCCACAGTGAGCCAACTAGGGGCCGTCGATCAGATCCGCGCACTTATTGATGGGTTGGACGAATGAATGGTGTCTGCTTATTGAGATTGGCGGTTTTGGCCGGAATCATCGTGATCGTTCGGCGTTATTCGCGGCGGCGAGTTGCTATACCCGCTGGGGTATAATTGGAATTGCGGTACCGCGGCGAAGAAGACGTTCTTTCGCGGCGGGGCAACGGTTTGAAGCATGGACGCACGCAACGGACCCCCGACCTGCGCGCTGACGACAATTGCCACCCGCATCTCCTTTCAGGTTGTTTTTGTTGTGTTGCGGCCCCCGGCTCCGGCCGGGGTGTCCGTGTAAACGAGATCAACCTTTCAACCCTAGGCGCGCAACGGAACCCCCGACCCGCCAGGGTTCTCCTAGCCATTTCCCTCAATCGAAAGATTTCGCGCATGGATGACAGTTTCATTCGGCGTCTCGAAAGTCAGCTTGCAGCGGTCAAGGCCGACCGTAAGCGCATCGTGGACATTGCCGAACAGAATGGTCAGAAGTACCTCAGTGAGTTAGAGCAACGCCGCTTCACAGAACTCACCGAAGATATTTCTGGCCTTCAAAACCATCTCGATGAATTGCGGGCTGAGCACGCCCGCGCCGATTCCCCACTCGCACGCAAAATCGGTGCTATCGCCGCCGAAAAGAATCCCCAAAGGACTAAAGCAATGTTTGAAGTTCGTGAACCTTCTACGTATTCGAAGGATGCCGCTGAGTACGCCCAGCGGTCCTATTTCGCCGATTTGATTAAGGCCGGTACGCCCGGTCAGGACCCGAACGGTGAGTCTGCGGAGCGTTTGCGCCGCCACGCCCAGGACGTTTCGACCCTCACCGAATACCGGGCCATCAACGCCACACAGGGCACTGGTGGTTACGCAGTGCCCCCCGCGTGGTTGATGGATCAGTACATCGCCCTGGCCCGCGCTGGCCGCCCGACTGCCGATGCGGTGACGAATCAGCAGCTTCCGGCCGGAACCAATAGCCTGAACATTCCTAAGCTGCTGACGGGAACGACCACGGCGATTCAGGCTGTGCAGAATACCGCGGTGTCCGAGACGAACCTCACGGATACCAGTGTGCAGGCGAATGTGGTCACTATTGCCGGTCAGCAGAACCTGTCTATTCAGCTTCTGGATCAGAGCCCGATTGCGTTTGACGAAATCGTTTTCCGCGACTTAATTGCGGATCATGCGACGAAGGTCGATTTGCAGGTGTTGTATGGTTCCGGGTCGAATGGTCAGGTTCAGGGTTTGGATGGTCAGTCGGGTATTACGACCATTCCGGCCGGCGGCGCCACCATCAGTTACGTCTATGCGGCAATCGCTAATGCGATTCAGAGCGTCTACACGACGCGCTTTGCGGCACCGACAGCGGTCATTATGCACCCCCGTCGTTGGGGCTGGCTCCTATCCCTTTTGGATACTCATGACCGCCCGCTGTTTCTGCCGTACGCGAATGGGCCGGTGAATGTTGCCGGTGTTCTTTCCCGCGTGGATGCGCAGGCAATGGTCGGCACCGTGCACGGCTTGCCGGTAATTGTCGACCCGTCGATTTCGACTAACGGCGGCCAAGATTATATTTATGTGGCACGCACGACAGATTTGATTCTCTGGGAAAGTGGTATCAGGACTCGGGTGCTGCCTGAGACTAATGCATCGACCCTCACCGTCTTGCTCCAGGCATTTAGCTACCTGGCCTTTACCGCGGGCCGGTATCCGGCGTCGGTTGCCAAGGTTGGTCCGTTTGGCGCGCCGACCTGGGGGTCCTGATAGAAGTCGCGCACGCGCTCGGTTTACCCGACTGGGCCGAGCACGTGCGCGCGTGAGCGGACCTCGGTGGCGTTGAGATTTAGGTGTGGGGTCTCAATTCGCCGCCACAGTCCGCTCGGGTGGTCCCGGCGTCCTGCGTTGAGGAGCCGGGACGCCGGGACCACCACCTTTAACCAGAACTCCACTCCCGGCAGCCACAACCTTCCGGCTGCCGGGAGTGGTCACCAAAATACGGAGGTCTGCGGGTGACGGCGCTTGTTGAGTCCGATGCTGATTACGCCCACTTGCCTGCCGCACGTGCGCGTTTGGAAGACGCCGTCCACCGTCTAGTCGGCGAGGTTGTCGAATATGTGGACGGGCGAATCTTGACCGCGCCCAGCATGTTTGCACAGCTCGAAGACGCCGTGTTTCCCGGGAGTGGGGGTGACTCTCAGCGTGGCCGTCCCGGCCGCACCCCACCCGTGTGGATAGATGCCCTCCAGCTGGCCGACGAAATCACTACCGCCAGCTTGTGCTGGAGCCGTGGAAGCTCTACGGCCGCAAGGCTGTTCGCGTTGACCGGGCAGACGTGGAAGGTGGAGGACTGCAAACGCATAGGCCAACTGTGTGACGCCCTGGAACAGTGGCGGGCGCAAATTGACGCCCTGTTGAATCCGCCGGCCCGCTGGAGCTTGCCGAATCCCTGCCCTGCCTGTGGGACGGCGGTTGTTCATCGGATACAGGATGGTGAGCGGGTACGCACCGCCGCGCTACAAATCGGGCCGAAGGGTTGCGAGTGCCAGCGATGCCGCACGACGTGGAGTCCTGAACGGTTTGTCTGGCTATCAAGGGTTTTAGGCTCGTTGCCCGACAACGTGCTGGAGTAGAGCTGCGCGCGCCGTATTTGGCTTGTGCCGCTCTGGGTTTACCGCTTGCTGTGGCTAGCCTTGGCCGCGGCAGAGGCGGCGGGGTGGACTGCGGCGGCCCCGCCGACTACGAAGCCGTTGATGTTGAAGCCCGGGCCAGCTTTCCTGATGGCGTTAGGACCGTCCTTGCCGGTCTGGGCGATCGCCCCTGCGACCGCCAATGGACCCGGGCCCGCAAACACGCCGTTGCCGCTGCCGAAGACGTTGAATGCCAAGCTCACCGTTGCCGACGGGGTCGGAATGTCACCTGCCGCAATGGTGTTGTTGTCCCCGGCGAGGTTAGCGGCGTTGTTGAGGACGCCAGCTGCGACAACGTGGTTCCCGTTGCCGAACAGATTGGTGGCCAGGTTCAAGAAACCAAGTCCGTCAACGACGCTTGGGTTGGCCGCACTGCCGTGGCCGAAGAGGTTGACCGCCAGGTTGCCAATGCCTCTCCCGGCGGCCACCTGGTTGTTGCCAGATGCGTCGGCGGTGCCGATGTTGATGGCGGTGTTGCCAAGATCAGAGGACACGGTGCCTGCATACGCAGAGCTGTTCTTGCCTTGCGCAGCGGCGAACTCGAGGGTGCCCAACGTTCTGGCATACGCACCCTCGCCGCCCGCGTAGGCCAGGTTGAGTGCACCCGTCGACAGGGCGGTCGCGCCGTTTCCGATCGCAAAGGCGTTGCCGAAGAGTCCATCGGCTGTCGCGGTTGCGCCGGTGCCGATTGCGATCGCGGCGCTGAACAGATGGCTCGTGCAGCCCCCGCCGTTACCGATGCCCCAGAACGACACGCAGGTGGCGTTGGCGGTCGGGGCTGACCCCAGCCCTGCCGCCACGGCGACTGCGCCCGAGGCGACAACGCCCGCCAGGACGGTGCCTGCCCGACGCGAACTACGCCCGACTCCTGCGGTTGAGTGTTGAGACATCGGCGTATCCCTCCGTTGGCGTGTGGATGCAGTGACCGGCACCCTTTGCGAGGGAAATTAACACCGCCAGCCGGCCGCCGAGGCCGAATCCACCAACCAATTGGCCCGCAAGTCATTTAGAGCAAACGGCCCGCCGCTCCAGGGGTAGGCGTGCGGGCCGATGCCGCTACTTGTTCAGGCTCAGCCGCAGTCGCCACCGAGCACGGTCACCATCACCCTCTGCTGGGCGCGGAATGGACACGTCGACCTCTGCGCACAGAGACTCAATCGAATGGGTTCCAGCGGGGATCGCCCTGGCCGAGCTGGGCTCCACGATCTGGGGATGAGAAGCCACGCGTACGGCACAGCAGAGTTAACAGCGTTAACAGCCGTCACACACGCATTTTCTGCCATTTACGCTTACGTTAGCAAATCATCGGAAATTCATCGATAGCACACTTGACCTGTTAAATACGCACCGTATATACATAGATGGCAATATTTTCGAAGGGGGTAGTCACCGTGACGAGCAGCGACCACCATCGGCACTCCAGCTACTTGTTGGATGGGCTCGCCGACAGCCTTCAAAACCAGCGGGCCCAGGCCGAGCGGCGACTCCGCGTCCTGACTCAGAAGGCCGACGAGCTCAGCGCCCAGATCAAAGCCCTTGAGAAGCAGCTCGCCCTTATCGACCGCACCGAGAAGGATCATCTTTAAGCCTCGCGTTCGAATGTCGGCAAGCCTGGCCGATATGCAAGCCCGGCATTGAGTTCGGAGTGCGTTCGCCGCCCGACGATGTGCGACAGCTCGTTGGGTGTGATGTTGGTGGGGTTAGCTGGTCCCCAAGATAATCCGCACTACAGCGCGCTCCCCTGACCTTGTTTTTGTTGGTTAGAGCACAGCGTTGGCTAGGCCAGAATGGCCAGTTCCTTGGGGAACCGGGTGAGCAGCTCTGGACCCCCCTCGGCGACGACCAGGGTGTCCTCGATGCGTACACCGCCCCGGTCAGGCAGGTAGACACCCGGTTCCACGGTCACCACGGAGCCAGCAAGCAGTGTACCGGCGGCCGCGGAGTTGATTCCCGGCGCTTCGTGGATCTGCAGTCCGACGCCGTGACCCAGCCCGTGGCCGAAGTTCTCGGCATGGCCGGCGTCGGCGATGACCTGGCGGGCGGCGGCGTCGACGTCACTGAGGGTCGCCCCGACGTCGAGCGCCTCGCGGCCGGCCCGCTGGGCGTCCGAGACCAGCTGGTAGATCTCCCGCTGCCAGCTCGCCGCCTTGCCGAGGACGAACGTGCGGGTCATGTCGGAGTGGTAGCCGCCGACCAGCGCGCCGAAGTCGATCTTGACGAAGTCACCCGCCGCGAGCACCGCGTCGGTCGGACGGTGGTGCGGGATCGCCGAGTTCGCGCCGGCCGCCACGATCGTCTCGAATGACGGTCCGTCGGCGCCGTGCTCTCCCATCAGCACCTCCAGCTCGCGGCCGACCGCCCGCTCGGTGCGGCCCGGCCGCAGGCCACCCTGGCTGACCAACTGCTCCAGGGCCGCGTCGGCGGCCTCGCACGCCAACCGCAGCAGCGCGACCTCGCCGGCGTCCTTGACTTCCCGCAGTGCCTCCACCACACCGGAGGCCCGCACCAGCTCGGCTGGGGGGTCGCCGAGTTCACGGGCCAGCGCGTCCAAACCGTCGACGGTGACGACATGGCTTTCGAAGCCGATCCTGCGGGCCCCGTCGGCGACCGCACGCGCCACCAGATGCCGGCCGCAGGCCCGCTCGATCACCGTCTCCAGATCGGGGGCCTGACGGGCGGCCTGGGTGCGGTAGCGGCCGTCGGTGGCCAACACCGTCGGCGTGTCGCCGGCGAACACCAGCAGCGCAGCGTTCGACCCGGTGAAACCGGACAGGTATCGCACGTTGACCAGGTCACTGACCAGCATCGCGTCCACCCCGTCGGCGACCAGCCGGCCCGCCAACCGGTCCCGGCGTTGGGAATGTGTCACGGTCGCCGACGGTACTCGCTACGCTGATGCCCCATGAACAGTTGGTTGTTGCGCGGGCTGGCGTTCGCGGCCGGCATGGTCATCGTCCGCCTGGTGCAGGGAACGCTGATCAACCAGTACGCGACCAAGGCGGGTTTGATCAGCATCGTGCTCGTGGCGTTGTTCGCCATCGCCGCCTTCCTCTGGGGTTATCTGGACGGCCGTTCCGACGCCAACGCCAATCGCGATCCGGACCGCCGCCGCGACCTGGCGATGACCTGGCTGCTCGCCGGACTGGTCGCCGGTGTGGTGAGCGGCTTCGTCGCGTGGCTGATCTCGCTGTTCTACAAGAACGTCTACGTCGAGGGTCTGATCAGCGAGGTGAGCACGTTCGCGGCGTTCACCGCACTGGTCGTCTTCCTGCCGGCCATCGCCGCGGTGGCCATCGGTCGCTGGCTGGTGGACCGCGGCCGTCCCGACGAACCCCGCCGTCGATACGGTGAGGCGCACGACGTGTTCGACGCCGCCAGCGAGGACGACAGGACCGTCGCGGTCGCCGGGCACGGGGCCGGCGAATCCGCCGCCCAGGAGCAGACCTCCGCCGTCGCCACCGCCGAGCGCGACGAGCCGACCGAGGCCATCGACTACCCCGAGGGCGACGGCAAGGGAAGCGCCAAAGCCTGACCCGCTGAGCAGGGCCGTCGTAGGGCAGGGTCACACAGCGGTGTCGGGCTCCGCGGTCTTGGCCAAGTAGCGAAGGGCCAGCAGGTAACCCTGGACACCGAGTCCGACGATCACGCCGCTCGCCACAGCACTCAGGTACGAGTGATGCCGAAACTCCTCGCGCGCATGGACATTCGAGATGTGCACCTCGATCAACGGGGCGCGCAGTTCGGCGCAGGCGTCCCGCAGCGCGATCGAGGTGTGAGTGAGCGCGCCGGCGTTGATGATCACCGGATCACCGGCATCGGCGGCGGCGTGCAGCCAGTCCAGCAGCTGCGCCTCGCTGTTACTCTGCCGCACAACGGCATTCAGCCCGAGTTCGGTGGCCTCGGCCTCGATCAGGGCGACCACGTCGTCGTAGCTGGTGCTGCCGTAGACGTCGGGCTCGCGACGTCCGAGGCGGTCGAGGTTGGGTCCGTTGAGAACCAGAACAGTGGTCATGGGCGTCATCCTCTGCTCGTCGCCCGAGTGGCTCATCGCTCCGCCACCTCAGCGTATGCCGCCGCCAGCAGCGACGGGTCCGGGCCTTCCAGTCGGCCCGGCTTGGCCAGGCCGTCGAGCACCACGAACCGCAGCACTCCCGACCGGGTCTTCTTGTCCCCGGCCATGGTCTCGATCAGCTGCGGCAGCGCGTCGGCGTCGTAGCTGACGGGCAGACCGAGCGCGGTGAGCACCGAGCGGTGCCGGTCGGCGGTCGCGTCGTCGAGCCGCCCGGCCAGCCGGCCGAGTTCCGCGGCGAACACCAGTCCCACCGACACCGCCGCACCGTGCCGCCAGCGGTACTGCTCGCGGCGTTCGATGGCATGCGCCAAAGTGTGTCCGTAGTTGAGGATTTCGCGGAGTGCCGACTCCTTCTCGTCGGCGGCGACGACCTGGGCCTTGACGGCGATCGCGCGCCGGATCAGTTCCGGCAGCACCGAACCCGCCGGGTCGACGGCGGCGACCGGGTCGGCCTCGATCAGGTCGAGGATCGTCGGGTCGGCGATGAAGCCGGCCTTGACGATCTCGGCCATGCCGGCCACGAGTTCGTTGTGCGGCAGGGTCTGCAGCATGGCCAGGTCCACGAGCACCGCCGCAGGCTGGTGGAAGGCGCCGACGAGGTTCTTGCCCGCGTCGGTGTTGATCCCGGTCTTGCCGCCGACGGCGGCGTCGACCATGGCCAGCAGCGTGGTGGGGATGTGCACGATGTCGACGCCGCGCAGCCACGTCGCCGCGGCGAAGCCGGCCACGTCGGTGGCCGCGCCGCCGCCGAGACTGACAACGGCATCCTTGCGGCCGATTCCGATGCGGCCCAGCACTTCCCAGATGAACCCGACGACCGGCAGGTCCTTGCCCGCCTCGGCGTCGGGAATCTCGATGCGGTGCGCGTCGACACCCTTGTCGGCCAGGTGGGCGCGGACGGCCTCGGCGGTGCCGGCCAGTACCGGCTGGTGCAGGATGGCGACCTTGTGGCGGCTGCCGAGCAACTCCCCCACCTCGGTGAGCAGTCCGGTGCCGATGATCACCGGGTACGGCGGATCGACGGCCACCTCGATGGTCACCGGGGCGGCCGGCGTGGTCTTGGTCATTTGCGGACTCCAGCGCGACGGGCGGCCAGCGCCGCCGGCGTGGCGGGGGTGACCGGTGCGGACTCGACGGGGCTCGGCGTCGGCGCCGACGGTGTTGCCGCGGGCCGCTTTTCGGCCTGC
This sequence comes from uncultured Actinomycetota bacterium, assembly GCA_963716465.1. Classification (GTDB taxonomy): domain Bacteria; phylum Actinomycetota; class Actinomycetes; order Mycobacteriales; family Mycobacteriaceae; genus Mycobacterium. Next base: position 112,061 of record CAVQTS010000013.1, on the reverse strand, counting down.
GGCGGCGACGATCTGCGCCATGGTGGACGGCGCCGCCGCGGCGACGTCGAGTTCTCCAGCCGCGAGATGATGTAGCGCACCACCGCGCCGGGGTTACGGCGGTTGGTGTTGACCCGGATGGTCGCCACGCGCCGGTACAGCGGGACGCGGTCGTTGACCAGCTTGCGGTATTTCTCGGCGTGGTCCGGACCGGCAAGCAGGGGGCGTGAGCTGTTGCCGCCGGTGCGCCGAATACCTTCGGCCGCAGTGATTTCCAGAAACACCACGGCATGGCCGGCGAGCGCCTCCCGCACGCCGGGGGTGGTCACCGCGCCGCCGCCGAGCGACAGGATTCCGTCGTGGGTGGCCAACGCCTCGCGGATGACCTCTTCCTCGATGCGGCGGAACTCCTGCTCACCGTCTCCTGTGAAGATCTCGGCGATGGTGCGGCCGGTCTTCTCCTCGATCGCGGCATCGGTGTCGAGCATCGTCAGGCCCATCGCCTTGGCCAGGCGCCGCCCGATGGTGGACTTCCCCGAGCCGGGCAAGCCGATCAGCACGGCCTTGGGCGCCATCTCGGCTACCCCGATGCCCGGACGGCTGTTCCGGACGGCGTGCGCTGGGCCACCGACTGCAGATAGCTGTCGATGTTGCGCCGCGTCTCCGCCAGCGAGTCACCGCCGAACTTCTCCAGCACCGCGCGGGCCAGCACCAGCGCCACCATGGTTTCGACGACGACGGCCGCGGCGGGCACCGCGCAGACGTCGGAGCGCTGGTGGATCGCGACAGCCTCGTCACCGGTGCTCATGTCGACGGTGGCCAGCGCGCGCGGGACGGTGGAGATCGGCTTCATCGCGGCGCGGACCCGCAGCGGCAGGCCGTTGGTCATGCCGCCTTCCAGGCCGCCGGCCCGGTTGGTGGAGCGCACCACGCCGTCGGGGCCCGGGTACATCTCGTCGTGGGCCTGGCTGCCGCGGCGGCGCGCGGTGGTGAAGCCGTCGCCGATCTCGACGCCCTTGATGGCCTGGATCCCCATCACCGCGGCGGCGAGCTGGCTGTCGAGGCGGTTCTCACCGCTGGTGAAGGAGCCGAGTCCGATGGGCAGTCCGTGGGCGACCACCTCGACGACGCCGCCGAGGGTGTCGCCGTCCTTCTTGGCGGCCTCGATTTCGGTGATCATGTTCGCTTCGGCGGTCTTGTCGAAGGCCCGGACCGGGCTCTCGTCGATGCCGGTCAGGTCGGTCGCGCCGGGCGGGGGGCCGTCATAGGGCTCCGACCCGCCGATCGAGATGACGTGGGACACCACCTCGACCCCGAGCGCCTGGCGCAGGAACTCGCGGGCGATGGTGCCTGCGGCGACCCGCGCGGCGGTCTCACGTGCGCTGGCGCGCTCGAGAACGGGCCGGGCGTCGTCGAAGCCGTACTTGAGCATGCCGGCGAAGTCGGCGTGCCCCGGCCGGGGCCGGGTCAGCGGCGCGTTGCGGGCGCTCTCACTGGCCAGTTGGTCGGGGTCGACGGGGTCGGAGGCCATCACGGTCTCCCACTTGGGCCACTCGCTGTTGCCGATCTCGATGGCGATGGGGCCGCCGAGAGTGACTGCCGTGCCGAACCCCGGCCAGCACGGTGACCTGATCCTGCTCGAACTTCATCCGGGCGCCGCGGCCGTAGCCCAGCCTGCGCCGGGCCAGCTGGGCGGCGATGTCGTCGGAGGTGACCCGCACACCGGCGACCATCCCCTCGACCACGGCTACCAGCGCGCGGCCGTGGGATTCACCGGCGGTCGTCCATCGCAACACGCGTCCCATCTTCCCACGTCGGTCACGCGGGACCCAATCTGCTCGGGGCCCGGCGGACGGGCGCCGGGTGTCCCGGAGCCGGTCAGCGGGTACCCCGCTGGGCTGGGCGGGGTGAAAGGCAGTGATGACCACGGCACGACTACCCATCGATCAGCCCGCTCTGGACCGTCTTCGCCGCACCGTCGACGCGGTGTCGGCCGCGTTCTCGGCGAAGGTGGTCGGGCAGCAGAACCTGCGAGAATCGCTGCTGGTCGGGTTGCTCGCGGGCGGCCACGTCCTGATCGAGAGCGTCCCCGGCCTGGCCAAGACCACCGCAGCGCGGGTGATCGCCGAGTCGATCGACGGCGGCTTCGCCCGCATTCAGTGCACCCCGGACTTGCTGCCCAGCGACATCATCGGCACCCAGGTGTACGAGTCGGCGACCAACACCTTCGTCACCCAGCTGGGCCCGGTGCACACCAACATCGTCCTGCTCGACGAGATCAACCGCTCCAGCGCCAAGACCCAGAGCGGCATGCTCGAGGCGATGGAGGAACGCCAGACCACCATCGCCGGAACCGTCCACCGGATTCCCGACCCGTTCCTGGTGGTCGCCACCCAGAACCCCGTCGACCAGGAGGGAACATATCCGCTGCTGCACACCCGCAGCATGGAGTTCGACGACCTACGGCCCTACGTGCCCGGCGACGACGTCCGCGACATCGACTGGAAAGCCACCGCACGGTCGGGCACGGTGCTGATCAAGCGGTTCGTCTCCGAGCGTCACCACAAGATCCTCCTGGTGGCCGACGCCGGGCGGAACATGACCGCGCTGGCCCCCAGCGGTGAGGTCAAATCCGATGTGGCGCTGGCTGTTTTGGGCGCCTTCGGACTGATCACCGCCAGCCGCGCCGATGAGATCGGCATGGTCTACGGGGACTCGAGCGGCTGCGCCACTGTCCGCAACCGGCGCGGCGAAACCCATGTCGAAGGCATGCTCGACCGGTTCTACCTGCACGTCACCGACCGTCCGGACCGCAGTGACGTCGTCAGCCAATTGCGTTATGTGGCAGCCCATTACCGGCATCCGATGCTCGTGGTCATGGTCTCCGACGAGCCCGACGTCGACGATCGCCTCGAGGAGGTGGTCGCCCGGGTCGCCGCCCGCCACGAGGTGCTCTGGGCGATGGTGTCCGACATGCCCGCGGTCAGCGGCGACGTCGACGGTTACGACGTCGCCAGCGGGCGCTTCGTCCCCGGCGCAGCCCGGCTGGGCCCGCGCCTTGCCGCAACCTACCGTCCCGTTGTGCCGTTGGCGGTTCTGCTCCTGATCGCAGCGGTCCTGGTCGCCGCCCGCGCCATCGTGCTGTCCGCGGTCCTGGCCCGGTCCGGTTCACCGCACCGCAGATCGGCGCTGGTGGGCTGGAGTGCGACCACCGCGGCGGTGCTGTTGCTCGTGCTTGCCGCCGCGCGGCCCGGCCTGGACTCGCCCGGTGCCCGTCAGCACGACCGCGACCTCACCGCGACCAGCCAGGGGGCGAACGTCAACGTCTTCTTCGTCGTCGACCGCTCGGTGGACTCTCGCGTGACGGACTACGGCGAGGGGACGTCGCGGATGACCGGTATTCGCAACGACATCGCCGCGGTGATCGACACCTATCCGAAGGCCCGGTTCGCGATGATCGGGTTCGCTGCACGGCCCTCGGTGGACTGGCCGCTGTCCGAGGACACCTGGAGCCTGAAAGCTGTCGTCGGGGACTGTCGCCGTACGTCAGTGTGCCCCCCGACGCGGCATACCGGGTCGATGCCGCCGCTGCCGCCAATGTGCTTCGCTACCAACTCATCCAGGCCGCCCAGCAGTATCCGGGCGCGCAGAACCTGGTGTTCTACCTCGGCGAGGGTGCGGGCGGCTCGACGGCTCCACAGGGCAGGTTCTCCGTCGGCGGCCGGGTGACGGGCGGTGCGGTGTTCGGCTACGGCACCCCCGCGGGCGCCCCGATCCCCGGCGCCTACGTCGGGGATGCGGTGACGTACCTGGCCGATTCGCGGTCGGGCGCACTGGTGATCTCGGCCATCAACGAGCCCGGGTTGCGCCGCGTGGCAGGCGATCTCGGTGTGCCCTACGTCCACCGCGAACCCGGCCTACCGCTGACCGGCCTTCCCGCGCCGCGCGCGGGCACCGGCGCCGAGGCGGCAGTCCTCACCGCGACCCCGCTTCCGCGGCGGCTCGAGCTGTACTGGATGCTCGCACTGTTGGCGGCCGCACTCCTGCTGCCCGAGATCCACTTGCTGGTGCGGGAGTTACGGCGGGACAGGACGGTGCGCCGATGATGCTTCGTCGTGAGCCGGGGCGGCTGCGGATGCGTCGCAGGCTACTGGTGTTGTCTGCTCCGGTGGTGTTACTGCTCGTGGTCGCGGCGGTCAAGATGATGTCGCTTGCGGTCGTGGGTGATTCGGCGATGTCGGACTTCGCCCGCGGTGAGGGTGCGGCGCTGCGGGCCGACGCCTCCAGGCTGGGTGTGCTCAACCTGTTCGAACCGGCGAGGGCGCCGTTCGCGGCCGGGGGCGCCGACGTCCTGGACGGCAGGCTCACCGACGCCGACGCCGACTTTTCGCAGGCACTGGCCCGCACGGCCGCCGCGCGGTCGTGCGACGTGCGGATCAACGTGGAGTTGGTCCGCGAGACGCAGGGTGACGTCCAGGCCGCCGCGGGCCGGACCGCCCCCGCCGGGGAGCGCTACCGCAGCGCGCTGGGGGTCGTCGGCGACGCACCCGAGAACTGCTTCGAGGGCAACTCCGACCCGCTCGCCGACCGGCGTGCGGTGCGACAGGACGCCGCCGCCCGGCTGCGAGCGAAGATCGCTGCGCTGCAATCTGTCCCGGCACAAGAGCCGGCAGCACCGAACGCGCCGCCGCCCCCGCCGCCGCCGCTGGCGGGAATGGTGGGCGGCCAACCGGACACCGCTCCCCCGGCCCTCGGCCCGACCGGCGCCGGGCTCAGCGACATCGCACCCGACCGGCTGCCCAGTCCCGGGGCGCAGCCACCGGGTGAACATCGGCTCGATCCGTCCGGTGGGGCTCCGCTGGACCGGCTGCGCCAGCTGCTGACCGATGCGGCGTCCTCGGGCAGCGACAGTGAGGGCGGCTGACGGCCTCAGAACACCGCGAGTGCGGTGGCCGCCAGACTGGCCGCGCACATCGACGGACCATGCGGCAGCGTCCTTACCCTTGCCAGCACACCGAACACCGCCGTGAACAACGGTGCTCCCAACGCGCCGAGCAGCCACACGTCGGCCCCGAACGCGCCGGTGAGCGCACCGAGGCCGACGGCGAGTTTGACGTCGCCTGCGCCCATCGCGCGGGGGGCGATCAGATGAACGGCGAGGTACAGCGTGGCCAGGCCGAGCGCCCCGCAGAGCGCGGCCTGCCCGCGCCCCTGGACGGCGGCGATCGCGAGAATCACAACGGCACCGGGCAACGTCAGCGCGTTGGGCAACCGTCGCCGGCGGACGTCGTGGACCGTCAGTGCGGCCGCCCACACCAGCACGGCGGCAGATGCCAGAAAGCGCATGTGCCGCAGGCTAACCCAGAGCGGCGGCCATCTCGGTGCACGGCGCCGGGCGCCCTGTGAATTGTTCGACCTGACTGAAGGCCTGGTGCAACAACATCTGAGCACCGCCGATCACCTCACCGCCGGCCGCCGCGACGGCCGCGGCCAGCGGCGTCGGCCACGGTTCGTAGATCGCGTCGAGCAGCAGCGGCACGGCGGCGAAGATGTCGGCGTACTCGGCCGCCGCGGCGGCGGGGATGGTGCTGACCATGACGTCCGCGCCGGCGATGACGGCCGGGAGCCCGGGATGGCCCAGCGCACAGAACCGGGTGGTGACCCCGACGTCGCGGCCGAGGTCGAGCAGTCGGGCCGCCTTGTCGCGGTTGCGCGCGACTACGGTGAGCTCGGTGACCCCCAGTTCGGCCAGGCCGACGAGCGCAGCCGGCGCGGTGCCGCCGGACCCCAGCACGATCGCGTGGCGCAGGTGACGGTGGTGACCCAGCGCGCCCGCGACGCCGTCGATGTCGGTGTTGTCGGCCCGCCAACCGCGGTCGGTGCGCACCAGGGTGTTGGCCGAGCCGACGAGTTCGGCGCGTTCGGTGCGCTCGTCGGCGAACTGCAGGGCGGCGAACTTGCCGGGCATGGTCACCGACACTCCGACCCATTCGGGCCCGAAGCCACCGACCAGAGATGGCAGCTGCTCAGCCGTGCACTCGATACGCTCGTAGGTCCAGTCGGTCAGGCCCAGCGCGCGGTAGGCCGCTAGGTGCAGCAGCGGTGACTTGGAATGCGCGACAGGCGAACCCAGGACGGCCGCCTTACGGCCCCTGCCTTGCCCGACTCTAATTGCGCTCTTCACTGTCGTTCATCGCGCGGAATCGAGGACACCATTGCGGCGGGCCAGCTCGATGTTCGCCAGGTGCTGCTGGTAGTCCTTGGTGAACAGCGTCGTACCGTCCATGTCCACCGTGACGAAGTACAGCCAGTCGCCGGGATCGGGCCGCTCGGCGGCGGCCAGCGCCTCGTCACCGGGCGAGCAGATCGGAGTCGCGGGCAAGCCGTCGGAAGCGTAGGTGTTCCACGGAGTCACCTTGGCGCGGTCGGCGTCGGTGGTGGCCACTTCCTGGCGGTCGAGCGGATAGTTGACCGTCGAGTCGAACTCGAGGCGCTGCGGCGCGGCCAGCCGGTTGTAGATGACGCGCGCGACCTTGGCGAAGTCGGCCGGCTTGGCCTCGCGCTGCACCAGGGAGCCGACCACGAGGATCTCGTAGGGCGACATGTTCATCGCCTTGGCGGTGTCGAGCAGGCCACCCTTGACGTAGTGGTCGGCGCTCTGGGCGAGCAGAGTGGCCAGGATCTGCTGCGCGGATGCCGACGGGTCGACATTCCAGGCGCCCGGGGCGATCAGGCCCTCGAGCCGCCGATGGTTGTTGCCGAGTGCTGTAACGGGTTTCATCGCCCAGTCTGGAATGTTGAGCGTGGCCGGGTCGGTCTGTTCGGCGGCCTTGCGAATGTCGTCGGCCGAGACACACTTGCGCTGACCGTTGAGCTCGACACAGCTGGCATCGGCGATCAGCGTGAAGATGCCGTCGGTGGTCTTGTCGGAGCCGACCGCCTTGACGTCGTCGAGCTGCCTGCCCTCGGGAATCACCAGCTTGCCCACCCGGGTACCGGGGTCGGTCAGCCGCTGCACGGCCGCCGAAGCCGACATCTCGGTGCGCATCTTGTAGAAGCCCGGCTGGATGGCCGCGATCGCGGCGTTGTCCTTGGACGCGTCGACGAACGACTTGACGTTGGCGACCACGTCCTGGTCGTGCAGGGTCTGCGCGACCTGGGTGGTCGAGTCGCCGTCGTGGATCTGCACGACGATGTCGTCCTTGCCGTTACCGGAATAGTCGCTGCTGTTGCCGCCGTGGAAGATCTTGGTGCCCAGGAAGACCACCGCGAGAACAACCGCCACCAGCAGGGCGATTGCCGCCCCGGCGACGGCCCGGCGCCGAGAGTGGGTGCGGCGCGCCCGGATTCGGTCAAGGCGGCTCATCCGGTGCCGCGGCGCGCCTACGGCCACCGGCTCCGCACGGCCGGATTCGGTTCGTTCGTAATCGAATTCGTCAGACATCATCGCTCTCCGCACGCGTCGGTGCCGCGGTGCGGCGTTGGTCAAGCCAGCCTTGCAAGATTCCCACAGCCGCGGCCTGGTCGATGACGCCGCGCTGGGCCTTGGCCCGCACGCCGGCTTCCCGCAACGATCGTTGGGCGGCGACGGTGGTCAGACGTTCGTCGGCCAGCCGCACCGGAACAGGGGCGATCCGCGCGCCCAGCGCGTCGGCGACGTCGACGGCGTCCTGAGCGGAGGCCCCCGAGCGGTCGGCCAGCGTGCGCGGCAGTCCGACGATCACCTCCACGACGCCGAACTCGTCGACCAGCGCGGCGAGCCGGCGCAGGTGCTTGCCGGTGCGTTCCCGCCGGACCGTCTCCACCGGGGTGGCCAGGATGCCGTCCGGGTCGCTGACTGCCACCCCGATCCGTACCGTGCCCACGTCCACGCCGAGGCGCCTACCCCGCCCTGGATCATCTGACCCGGGCCGATCCGGCACGCGGTTCTGCGCGGAGAGCACTGACGCTAGCTCCGGGCGATCTCTGCGCGCAGCGCGGCCAGCGCGGCGTCGATGCCGCCCGGATTCTTCCCGGAGCCCTGGGCCAGGTCTGCCTTGCCGCCACCGCGGCCATCGACCGCCGTCGCGATGTGCTTGATCAGGTCGTTGGCGCGCAGGCCGGCCTCCTGGGCGGCGGGATTGGCCGCCACCACGAACGGCACCGTCGCATCGTCGCCTTCGGCGATGAGCGCCACCACTGCGGGGTCGGAGGCCATCTTCGATTTGATGTCGCCGACCAGGGAACGCAAGTCGTTCGCGGTCATTCCCGCCGACATCCGCTGCGCCACCAGACGGACCTTACCGACCTGTTCGGCGCCCGCGGCGGCATTTCCCGCCGCCGAGCGGGCCGTGGCCAGCCGCGCCCGATCGAGTTCCTTCTCGGCGGCCTTGAGCCGCTCGACGAGGGTGGCCACCCGGGCCGGCACTTCGTCGGAGGGAACCTTCAGCGACGAGGCCAGTCCGGCCATCAATGCGCGTTCCTTGGCCAGGTGCCGGAACGAGTCCAGCCCGACGTAGGCCTCGACCCGCCGCACACCGGAGCCCACCGATGACTCGCCCAGGATGGTGACCGGTCCGATCTGGGCCGAGTTGTGGACGTGGGTGCCACCACAGAGTTCCAGGGAGAAGGGGCCGCCGATCTCGACCACCCGCACCTCGTCGGGGTACTGCTCGCCGAACATCGCCATCGCGCCCATGGCCTTGGCCTTCTCCAGGCCGGTGGTGAAGGTGTTTACCGTGAAGTCGGCCTCAACCGCCTCATTGGTGACCTCCTCGACCTGGGTGCGCTGCTCCTCGGACAGCGGACCCTGCCAGTTGAAGTCGAACCGCAGATAACCCGGCCGGTTCAGCGAACCCGCCTGAACGGCGTTGGGCCCCAACACCTGTCGCAACGCGGCGTGCACCATGTGGGTGCCCGAGTGGCCCTGGGTGGCGCCGCGGCGCCACTTCGGGTCGACCGCGGCGACCACCGTGTCGCCCTCGACGAACTCGCCGGACTCCACGTTGACGCGGTGCACCCACAGCGTCTTGGCAATCTTCTGCACGTCGGTGACGGCGGCCTTGGCCGACTCGCTGCCGCCGGTGCCGGAGATCCAGCCGGCGTCGGCGATCTGGCCGCCGGACTCGGCATACAGCGGCGTGCGGTCGAGCACGATCTCGACCCGTTCCGGCGGCGGGGTCTCGGAGTGCACGCGCGGCTGGTGGCCGACCACCGGAACCCGCTTGCCGTCGACGAAGATGCCCAGGATCCGCGCCTCGGAGCTCAGCTCGTCGAACCCGGTGAACTCGGTGGGTCCGGCGTCGACCAGCTCGCGGAAGGCCGACAGGTCGGCGTGGGCGTGCTTGCGGGCGGCGGCGTCGGCCTTGGCGCGGCGGCGCTGCTCGGCCATCAGTTCGCGGAAGCCGAGCTCGTCGACGGTCAGGCCGGCCTCGGCAGCCATCTCGAGGGTCAGCTCGATCGGGAAGCCGTAGGTGTCGTGCAGGGCGAACGCGTCCGAGCCGCCCAGCACTGTCTTGCCTGCGGCCCTGGTGGACTCGGCGGCGTCCTCGAACAGCTTGGAGCCGGCGGCCAGTGTCCGGTTGAACGCCTTCTCCTCGGCGACCGCGATGCGGTTGATCCGGTCGAAGTCGGTGACCAGCTCGGGGTACGACGGGCCCATCGCGTCGCGCACCGTCACCATCAGCTCGCCGACGATCGGGCGCTCGATGCCCAGGAGCTTGGCGGCGCGGATGATGCGACGCAGCAGGCGGCGCAGCACGTAGCCGCGGCCCTCGTTGGACGGAGTGACGCCGTCGGCGATGATGATCGCCGCGGTGCGGCTGTGGTCGGCGATGACCCGGTAGCGGACGTCGTCGTCATGACTGCCCGCGCCGTAGCCCCGGGGCGAGTACTCGCCAACTTTGTCGATCATCGGGCGCAGCAGGTCGGTCTCGTAGACGTTGTCGACGTCCTGCAGCAGGCAGGCGATGCGCTCCACGCCCATGCCGGTGTCGATGTTCTTGCGCGGCAGCGGCCCGAGGATCTCGAAGTCGTCCTTGCTGGTGCCCTCACCGCGCTCGTTCTGCATGAACACGAGATTCCAGATCTCGATGTAGCGGTCCTCGTTAGCCTCCGGCCCACCGTCGATGCCGTACTCGGGCCCGCGGTCGAAGTAGATCTCCGAACACGGCCCGCACGGGCCCGGGATGCCCATCGACCAGTAGTTGTCGGCCATGCCGCGGCGCTGGATGCGCTCCGGCGGCAGCCCGGCGATCTCCTGCCACAGCTGCTCGGCCTCGTCGTCGTCGTAGAAGACCGTCGCCCACAGCCGCTGCGGGTCGAACCCGTAGCCGCCCTCCTCGACCGGGTTGGTCAGCAGGGTCCACGCCAGCTCGATGGCCCGGCGCTTGAAGTAGTCGCCGAAGGAGAAGTTGCCCGCCATCTGGAAGAAGGTGTTGTGGCGGGTGGTGATGCCGACCTCGTCGATGTCGGGCGTGCGGATGCATTTCTGGATGCTGGTCGCCGTCGGGTACGGCGGGGTGCGCTGGCCCAGGAAGTAGGGCACGAACTGCACCATGCCGGCATTGACGAACAGCAGGTTCGGGTCGTCGAGGATCACCGAGGCGCTGGGCACCTCGGTGTGGCCCGCCTGCACGAAGTGATCCAGGAACCGCTTCCTGATCTCGTGTGTCTGCACTGGGTGGCTGTCCTTGCTTGTGGGTTGCGGCTCGACTGTCTCTTCTGTCTCTTCGACCGCATTACATTACCGGTCCGGTGACCTGCGTCGGCTCAGCCGCCGAGGAAGCTCAGCCGCACCGAGCGGCGCGGATTGTCCCGATTGAGGTCGACCAGGACGACGCTCTGCCAGGTGCCAAGCAGCGGACCGCCCCCGGCGACGGGGATCGTCACCGACGGGGACACGATGGCCGGCAGCACGTGGTCGGCACCGTGCCCCGGCGAGCCGTGCGAGTGGCGGTAGCGGTCATCGCGCGGCAGCAGCCGTTCCAGAGTGTCGAGCAGGTCGTCGTCGGACCCGGCACCGGTCTCGATGACCGCGACACCGGCGGTGGCGTGCGGGACGAAGACGTTGCACAGACCGTCACCGCGGCCACGGCAGAACGACCGCACCGCATCGGTGAGGTCGACGATCCGACGTCGCGCCGTGTCGACGTCGAGCACATCGGTCTCCACGACTTCCAGCCTAGGCGACCCATTGCCAGGCCAGATCCGGCGGAGGAAGGTGAGAAGAGCCGGTGGCGCCACCGGGCGCTGCCCCGAGTCCGAGGAGGTGGACCGTGCTCGCACGCTCTACCACGTTTGACGCGCGCCCAGAATCGATCGACGCCGGAACCGCCTACTTCCGCGACGAGGTGATGCCCGCACTGCAGGGCATGACCGGCTGCGTCGGCGTCTCCCTGCTGACCGACCGGGAGTCCGGCCGCTGCATCGCCACCAGCGCCTGGGACTCCAAAGCGGCGATGCAGGCCGGCGCCGCCGAGGTGTCACGCGTGCGGGACCGGGCGGCCGAGGTGTTCCAGGCCGCCACGACCGTGGACGAGTGGAAGCTGGCGGCGGTGCATCGCGACCACCATTCGCGCGAGGGCGCCCGGGTGCGGGCCACCTGGCTCAAGGTCCGGCCCGACCAGTTCGACCGTGCCGTCGAGTTCTACAAGACCTCGGTGCTTCCGGAGATCGAGGGGCTCGAGGGCTTCTGCAGCAGCAGCCTGATGAGTGACCGCGACTCCGGGCGGGTGGTGGTTTCGGTGACCTACGACACCCAGGACGCGATGGAACGCACCCGGGAACAGGCCCGATCGCTGCGGACGTCGCTGCTGCGTGACCTCGGGGCCGATCAGCAGGACGTCGGCGAGTTCGAACTGGTCATCGCCAACCTGCGCGTGCCCGAGATGGCCTGAGGCGCGGTGGCTTAAGGCTCTCCCCCGGCGCACTCAGCGCTTGCGGCGAATGATCGCCCGCAGCTTGTCGAGGCGTCCGGCGATCTCGCGCTCCATGCCGTGGCCGGTCGGCTTGTAGTAGTCGACCCCGACCACCTCGTCGGGCGGATATTGTTGCGGCACAACACCATCCGGGTCGTCATGGGGATATCGGTAGCCCTGGGCGTTGCCCAGCTTCGCAGCCCCTGAATAGTGCCCGTCGCGCAGATGCGCCGGCACCAGACCGGCCTTGCCGGCCCGGATGTCGTTCATCGCCGCGCCCAGCGCGGTGGTCACCGCGTTGGACTTGGGCGCGGTGGCGAGGTGCACCGTGGCGTGGGCGAGCGTCAGCTGGGCTTCTGGCATTCCGATCAGCGCGACCGTCTGCGCGGCGGCCACCGCGGTCTGCAGCGCCGTCGGGTCGGCCATCCCGATGTCCTCGCTGGCCAGGATCATCAGCCGGCGCGCCAGGAACCGCGGGTCCTCGCCGGCCACCAGCATCCGTGCCAGGTAATGCAGGGCCGCATCGACATCAGATCCGCGGATGGACTTGATGAATGCGCTGATGACGTCGTAGTGCTGGTCGCCGTCGCGGTCGTAGCGCACCGCGGCCTTGTCCAGCGACTGTTCGACGACGTCGACGGAAATGGCACGCCCGGCCGTCCCCGCTGTTTCAGACGCCACCTCCAGCGCGGTCAGCGCGCGCCGCGCGTCACCGGCCGACAGCTGCACCAGCAGGTCCACGGCGTCGTCGTCGACGGTCACCTTTCCACCCAGCCCGCGCGGGTCCTCGATGGCCCGGCGCACGACGGCGGTGATGTTCTCGGCGGTCAGCGGCTGCAGCTGCAGGATGAGGGACCGCGACAACAGCGGCGCGACGACGGAGAACGACGGGTTCTCGGTGGTCGCGGCGACCAGGAGCACGACGCGGTTCTCCACGGCTGCGAGCAGGGCGTCCTGCTGGGTCTTGGAGAACCGGTGCACCTCGTCGATGAACAGCACGGTCTGCTCGCCGTAGGCCGCCGCGCGGCGGGCGTTGTCGATCACCGCCCGGACTTCCTTGACGCCCGCGCTCAGGGCGGACAGCGCCTCGAACCGGCGTCCGGTGGCCTGCGACACCAGCGAGGCCAGCGTGGTCTTACCCGTTCCCGGTGGGCCGTACAGGATCACCGACGCCGCGCCCGAACCCTCGACCAGCCGCCGCAGCGGCGATCCGGGCCGAAGCAGGTTGTCCTGACCGACCACCTCGTCGAGCGTGGCCGGGCGCATCCGCACCGCCAGCGGGGCCGACGGCGGCACGTCCAGACCGCGCCGGTCCTCACCGTCGGGGACGTCGAACAGGCTGTCGGCCACGACCACAGGCTTACCACGTTCGTAATGTGGTCGTCGTGAGCGCACGCGGCTGGGTCCTGTTCGCGGCCATGAGCGTCATCTGGGGCGTGCCGTACCTGATGATCAAGGTGGCTGTCGAGGAAGTGTCGGTGCCGCTGTTGATTTTCACCCGCTCGGCGGTCGGAGCGGCCCTGCTGCTGCCCCTGGCGTTCTCGCGCCAGTCCCGGACCCTGCTGCGCAGGCACTGGAAAGCGGTGGCGGGCTTCGCGTTCTTCGAGATGATCGCGGCCTGGCTGATGTTGTCGGATGCCGAACGGCACCTGACGAGTTCGCTCACCGGTCTGCTCATCGCCGCGGCACCGATCATCGCGGCGGTGCTCGACCGGTTCACCGGCGGGGAGCGACTGTCGGCGCTGCGCGGCGCGGGGTTGGGCGTCGGCCTGGCGGGCGTGGCGGTGCTCGCAGGACCGGGACTGACCGGCGGCAGCGGCTGGCCGGTTGCCGAGGTGCTGCTGACGGCGACCTGTTATGCGATCGCTCCGCTGATCGCCGCCCGCTACCTCGCCGACGTCCCCGGCCCCGCGCTCACCGCCGCCTGCCTGAGCCTGGCCGCGGTGGTGTACGTCGTGCCTGCCGCGCTGACCCTGCCGACACACGCGTTGGCCGGGCGCACCTACTGGGCCATCGCCGGGCTGGCCGGCATCTGCACGGCACTGGCGTTCGTGTTGTTCTTCGCGCTGATCCGGGAGGTCGGTCCGACTCGGGCGTTGATCTTCACCTACGTCAACCCCGCAGTGGCACTGCTGGCCGGCGTGCTCATTCTGGGCGAGCCGCTGACGTGGTGGAACATCGCCGGCCTGGTTCTGATCCTGGCCGGTTCGGTGTTGGCCACCCGCCCGGCAGGGGTCGTTGGGCAGACGACGGCCCCCTCCTTTCCATGACGTTGACCTCCGCAGGGTTCGCCGGCGTTGCTACTTCTATTCTGCGGCAACGTTTTCGCGACACTGCGTCGCGCGGACGGCTCAGAATGCGCCGGCGACGAGGAGACGGCAGGCAACATCGACGTCGGCCAGTGCCTCCTCCGGCGTGATCGCCCCGCCCACTGTCCAGGTGAGGATCCCGGTCGTCGCCTGCTGGACCAGGCGGATCCGGCGCAGCTGTTCCTCGGTCGGGTGGTCGGTGCCGGCGACCTTGAGCATCAACTCACGCAGCGTTGGATCCTCGGGTGCGTCGACCTGAGCCCGGACCACCTGGGTGGAGGTGATCATCGCGTGGGCAAGATGCTTGTAACGCAACAGATTACGGCACGCCGCCACCATCAGTGCCGCGATGTCGTCGACCCGGTCACCGGTCGGCGCCGGCGGGCGGAACCGCGACACCTGCTCGGTGAGCACCGCCGCGAAGACGTGGTGCTTGGACGGGTAGTAACGGTAGAGCGTGCGCAGTGCCACACCGGCGTCGGCCGCGATCTCCTGGGCACCGATGCGGTCGAGTTCCTTGGTCGCGCCGAGTCGCGCCGCGGCGGTCAGGATCGCGCCACGGCGGTTCTCCTGGTCGTCGGTCGCCGGCATCGCCGGTGCCCGGGGCTCTCCGATCCGTGGCACATCCTCAGTATCGGGCATCGGATCCCCCGCGGCGGCGCTGTACCGATCAGCGGGACGACGGCGACGGCGCAGCCGGCGACGAGCGACGATCACCGGGTGTCGTATGCGAAATACGGGCCGTGGGCCGTCGTGGCCGGTGGTTCGGAAGGTGTGGGAGCCGAGTTCGCCCGCCTGCTCGCGGGTTCGGGCGTCAATCTCGTTCTGGTGGCCCGCAAGGCCGAACCGCTGGAGGCGACGGCCGCCGACTGCCGCGAGGACGGAGTCGAAGTGCGCACGCTGGCAATCGATCTCGTGGAGCCCTCCGCGGTTGCCGAGTTGAGGTCGCTTACCGAGGGTCTGGAAGTCGGGTTGTTGATCTACAACGCGGGCGCCAACACCTGCAGCGCAGAGTTTCTCGACGCCGGGCTGGCGGAGTTCCAGAAAGTCATCGACCTCAACATCACGACGATGATGGCTTTGGTTCACCACTACGGCCGTGCCATGCGGGAACGCCGTCATGGCGGCATCCTGCTCGTGGGGTCGATGGCGGGCTACCTGGGCTCGGTGCGCCACACGGTGTACGGCGGGGTGAAGGCCTACGGGCGGATCTTCGCTGAAGGCTTGTGGCTCGAACTGCGCGAGTACAACGTGGACGTGACCGAGCTCGTTCTGGGTGTCACGCGCACCCCCGCGATGGAGCGGGTGGGGCTGAACTTCGACGTGCCCGGCATGCGGGTGGCCGAACCGGCCGACGTCGCGCGCGAGGGCCTCGACCACCTCGGGGACGGACCGGTCCACGTCGCAGGCGGCAACGCCGAGGACGTCGCTCGGCGCAGCGACCCGGACCGTGCCAAGGTGGTCGTCGGGGCCCACCGGATGATGCAGCGGCTGATGGGACTTGCCAAGTAGGAGTTGGGTTTTCCACTGACCCGCGGTCACCCACAGAGCGGGTTCGACAGTCGTTCGTGTCGGTGGGGCCAGATGTGATTCGAACATTATTGCAGGACGTCACTGAGGCATTCGCGGCGATCAGCGCCGGTTTCGACACGGTCGCGAAGCTCGATCTGAGTGAGCTGGACTCCGGGGACTCTGCTGCACCTGGCGGCTCTGACCGAGAAATCCGTCCGCCGTCTTACCGTGGTGACCCACGACGTGAGTTATCAGCAGTGTCAGCGGCCTGTCGGCGGACTAGGCGGGTCGGCGATGACAATCGTTGCTGGATTCGGTGATTGTGATGGCGAGACAAACCGGTCGAGTTCTTTGGCGGCCCGCCACGAGTGCCCGTATTTGCCTCAGCTCTAGTTTCGTAGTTGACGCTTTGCGGCGTCGCTCGCCGTGGCTGGTTTCCTCCCGTTACAAGCCAAAGCGAGTCGCTGGGGCGGTCGGTGTGGCGTACTCAAGAAGCGGGGCGTTTGCCGACTGCCCTAGCACCTAGACAGCGATCGGCACGACGTCCCAAAGGGGGAGGAACGTCGAGCCGGGGTCTACCGCTTGTTGTGGCTACCGCTGGCCGCTGCTGCGTTGGCGCGGCTGCGGCTACTTGCCGCCGCTGGCAGGGCGGCGATCTTGGCGCTACCAACCGACGCGGCCCCGAGCGCGACTCTGGTGTAGACGTTGATGCCCGGGGCTGACTGGGTGACGGTCACGTTGTGCTGGCCTAAGCCCCCGGGACCGCCAACGGACCCGGGCTGGCTGTCACATTGTTACCGCTGCCAAAGCCTTGAACGCCCACATTCCCGAGGGCCTTGGTTGTCGTGTCGGCCAATACCCCGCAGTCTGTCCCAAGCAGTGAACAAGGTACTGGTGCAGCCGGACTGCGACGTCGGGTGAGCGTCCTCGACGAGGTAGCAGTCGACCCGCCACCCAAACGGATGACGGGCCGACTTCGATGGTTGAGCTTAGTTCTGCGGCGCTCAGCCAGTCAGTACCAGTTGCGTCTACCGCCGACGGTTCGGCCTGACCTGCCCAGGACGAGCAGGACAACGCCGACGATGAGCAGAATCCAGCCTCCCCAGATGCATATCGTCTCAACGTTGAATGGTATCCCGGTTAGCCTTGGCAACAGGAGGTATCCGACTAACAGCAAGATGACACCTAAGACAATCATGTCGCCCCTTATTCTGATATACGCATTGAGTTTTGACGTTGCGGCTGTTGGCCTTTCGAGCTGTTGAACTACGCATTGTCATGGCGGATACGGCCGCAGCCGGTGCATTTCCACCACGTCTGTCGGGTGTATTGCTCGGAAACGGCGCATTCCTCCAAAAGCCTCATCGAGGCGGCGCAAAGCAGGCACGTACGCGTTGAAGTCTCCGCGAAGGGCTTGGCCAGCACACGGGACATATGTCCCCCTAACATCTCGCGACTAGAGCCTTGCTCCCCGAGGCGCGAGAACCCTCAGGAGAGGTGTGAATGGTTCTGCGGCATTAGGTTACAACAAAAGTGGAAGAGGTTTTCATTTTGACGAAAATCTCAATTTTTCGCACATCTAATGGGTTGTCTAGATGTTTAGCAGCAAATTCCACAGGATGCCCCAAGGCGCACCAGACCTTGAATAACTTCGCGAAGGTGGCAGAATGGCTCATCAGTCAGACATAGCAGTCCACGTCTGATTTGACCCGCCCGCGCCGCATACCCCCCGTTGCGGTGTGTGCGCGCTGAGACGGTCGGGGCAAAACGCCTCACCCCCGAGGGGTCCCGACCGTCTCAGCATCTCGTCTCCCAACACAGAGGCGATTCTGTTGCGTTCGTGGGGATTTAACAACTGTGCCGATCACCGTTCGTCACGACCTTCCCACTAGGACTGACTATTCTCAGCGCGCCAATAATCGACCAGTACAGCAGGACCAATGGCGGGGCAAGTTCTAGATCAGCAAAAACAAGCGTGGTAAATTCCGGTTTCACCTGAAGGCTGGCAACGGTGAAAAAAGCGAGCGCGCTCAACGGCATCGAGTCGATCAAGATAGACGCGCCTGTGGTCGATTTGAGCGAATAAGTTCGCCCCGCACAGCTACGAATGCGCCCGTAGTTAGGCCCAGACGCCGCCGTCAGTTCGGTGTGTCCGCCCTAATAGCTTGCGAGAACGTCGCACTCATCGATGGCTGGAGGCACCCCACAAGCCCGGCTTGCGATGGACCCAGAGCCAGAGCCGCCGCCACATCTCGGGACCTGGCCGCGCGGGCCGAGGCTCAGTATTAACGCAGCGGATCGGCGGCCGGGCCGTGACACGGTCAGTTGGTGGTGCCCGCCAGCGCTCTGGCGATGCCGGCGGCGGCCGCCGCGACAAGGGGTTGGCAACGCTGGGCGAGGATCCGGTCCGGAGTCACGACCCCGATCGCGGCACGGGAACCTACGGTGGCCGCGACGGACACCAACGACTCCGCATAGTCGCCGGAACGCACCGCGACGCGACGGCGGACGTTGTGCAGCTCGCCCCACCAGCTGGGGTCGGGCTGCCATCCGCGGATGTGGGTGAGTTCGGCCACGACGTCCTCAGGCGACAGGCCCGCCAGCGCGGCCACACCCAATGCGAGTCGATGCGCAGGCATGCGACCGCCGACCGACGTCGGAACCTGACGCGCCGAGGGGCCGCCGAGCTTGTCGAGGTGAATGATGTGACCGCGGTCGAGCAGGCCCAGGTGCACCACGGCACCGGTGCGCATGTGCAGGTCGTGGAGCACCGGGGCGGCCACCGAGCGCAACCGCGCATCGGCCGACTCACCCGTCCCCCACGACGACGTCCGCGCACCGAGCCGGTAACCCCGGCCCGAGTGGGTGAGCCAGCGCAGCCGCACCAGCTGATCGAGGATGCGGTGCGTCGTCGACCGCGGCAGGCGCGCTCGGGCCGAGATCTGATCGAGCGTCAGGGCCGCAGAGGCGTCCTCGAAGGCATCGATGATGGCCGTGAACCGGTCCAGCATCGATGCCGGGGCGGTGTCGGTCAGCGCCGCGGTCATCAGCACTCCTGTCCAGCAGACGAGAATTCGTTCTACCTCACCGTAGCGGTCCCGATCACCGGGACGCAAGCATCGGCCCGGTGTGGCGGCGGTTAGAACAGCACTGTGCGGATCGGACTGTCCACCCCGCTGGTGATGCAGCTGCCGGGGGTCTCCTCCCCATGGGAGCGCTCGGCCACCGTCGCCGACCTGGCCCGCATCGCCCAGACCGCCGACGAACTGGGCTTCGACCACCTTACCTGCGCCGAACACGTCGCCGTCCCCGTCGACGAAGGCGGCCAGCGTGGCCTCACCTACTGGGATCCGTTGTCCACCTTCGGGTTTCTGGCCGCACACACCAGCCGGATCCGCCTGGCGACCTCTGTGATCGTGCTCGGCTACCACCACCCACTGGAGATCGCCAAGCGGTTCGGCACCCTCGACCGGCTCAGCGGCGGCCGGCTGGTCCTCGGCGTCGGAGTGGGCTCACTGGCCGAGGAGTTCGACCTGCTCGGTGCGGAGTTCGACGGGCGCGGCGAGCGCGCCGACGACGCGATCCGGGCGCTGCGGGCCTCGCTGTCCACCACCCGACCCTCCTACCAGGGCACCCACTACCGGTTCGAGGGCTTCGCCGTCGAGCCCTGCGCGGCGCAGGAGAAGGTGCCCATCTGGGTCGGCGGTCGCACGCTGCGGTCGCTGCGGCGCGCGGTGACCCTGGCCGACGGATGGATGCCCTTCGGACTGAACAGCACCGACCTGAAAGCCATGCTCGCACGAGTGGACGTCCCCGCAGGGTTCGAGACGGTGCTGCCCGCGGGTCCGCTCGATCCCCTCGCCGATCCGGCGCCGCGTCGCGCAGCGGCTCACCGCCCTGCGCGACGTCGGCGCCACCGCCGTCACGGTCACGGTGTCCGCCGAATCCGCCGATCACTACCGTGATCAGCTCGCCGCACTTCGCGACCTGGTCGACATGTGAGGAGAACGTTGTGAGCGACGACAGACTGGCCGCCCTCGAACATCGCTTGAACCTCCTCGAGGACGAACGCGCGATCGCACGGCTGATCGCCTCCTACGGGCCGCTCGTCGACGCCGGCGAGGCGCAGGCCGTGGCCTCCCTCTGGGCACCTGACGGAAGTTACGACGTCGGCGACTGGGTGATGTCCAGCCGCGCCGACGTCGACGCGATGGTGAAGTCCGATGCGCACCAAGGGCTGATGGCCCGCGGATGCTGCCACTTCTTCGGCCCCCCGGTGGTGACCGTCGACGGCGACACCGCCCAGGCGGTATGCCAGTCCACCATCCTGGTGCGCCGCGAGACAGGTGGCTATCACGTGATGCGCGCCGGCGTCCACCTGATCCGGCTGCGCCGGGCCGCGCACGGCTGGCAGATCGTCAGCCGTGTCGCTCGCCAACTCGACGGCAGCGGTGAGGCTTTCGACCTGATCACCACCGGAGTCGAGGGAGAGCTGTCATGAGCGGCGCCCTGGACGGCAAAGTCGCTCTGGTCACTGGCGCGGGCGCGGGCATCGGCGCCGGCATCGCCCGCCGGTTCGCCGACGAGGGCGCGCGGGTGGTGGTCGCCGAGTTCGACGCCGACTCCGGCGCAGCCGTCGCCGACGACATCGGAGGCCTGTTCGTCGCGACCGACGTGACCAAACGGGAGCAGGTCGAAAACGCCGTCGCGGCAGCCATTTCCGAGTACGGCGCACTCGACGTACTGGTGAACAACGCCTGGGGTGGCGGCGGTATCGGTCGGGTGGAGAACAAGACCGACACCGACCTGGAGCACGGCGTCGCGATGGGCTATTACGGACCGTTCTGGGCGATGCGCTCAGCCTTCGGCCAGATGAAGGAACGCGGCTGGGGCCGGGTCATCAACATGTGCAGTCTCAACGGCGTGAACGCGCATGTCGGATCGCTGGAGTACAACGCCGCCAAGGAGGCCCTGCGGGCGCTGACCCGCACAGCCGCACGCGAGTGGGCGCCGACCGGGGTGACCGTGAACGCGATCTGCCCCGCCGCCAAGAGCGCGGCGTTCCTGAAACTCACTGCGGACCACCCGGAGATCGCCGCGATGGCCGACGCCGCCAATCCCATGGGCCGGATGGGCGACCCGTACGACGACATCGCGCCTGTCGCGGTGTTCCTGGCCGGTGAGGGCTCGCGCTACCTGACCGGCAACACTCTGTTCGTCGACGGCGGCAGCCACATCAACGGCGTGGCCTGGGCACCCGATCTGGGGCCGTAAGCCCGGCCGCGGTCAGACGGGCTGGGTCACGAAGTCGATCAACTCTTCGACGCGGCCGATCAGCGCCGGCTCGAGATCGGTCCAGTCCCGGACGGCCGACCGGATGCGCTGCCACGCCCTGGCGATGTCCGCCTGATTGCGGTGCGGCCAGCCGAGGGCGGCGCAGATCCCGTGTTTCCACTCCACGCTGCGCGGCACGTCGGGCCACGCGGGCAGTCCGAGCCGGCCGGGCTTGACCGCCTGCCAGATGTCGACATACGGGTGGCCCACCACCAGGGTGTGCGCGCCGCCGGGGCCGCGCCGGACCGCCTCGGCGATCCGCGCCTCCTTGGAGCCCGCGACGAGGTGGTCGACCAGCACGCCGAGCCGGCGCCCCGGGCCCGGCCGGAACGAGGCGACGATGTCGACCAGGTCGTCAACTCCCCCGAGATACTCGACGACGACACCCTCGACTCGCAGGTCGTCTCCCCAGACCTGCTCGACGAGCTCGGCGTCGTGGCGGCCCTCGACGTAGATCCGGCCGGCCAGCGCCGTGCGGGCTCGGGCCTGCGCCACTTTCACCGAACCGGACCTGGTGCGCTGTGATCCGGCCGGGGCGGACGGGCGCGGCGCGGTCAGGATCACCGGCCGGCCCTCGAACAGGAATCCGGGGCCCAGCGGGAAGACCCGCCTGCCACCGCGGCGGTCCTCGAGTTCAACGCGCCCGCCCTCGACGCCGACGACGGCACCGACGTAACCGGACTGCGGATCCTCGACGACCATGCCGATCGCCACGGGCTGCTCGGTGGAGCGGACCCCGCGGGACTGGTGCGGGTCGTTGGCCAGCACGTCGGCGCCATAGCGATCAGCCACCCGGCGATCGTAGGGACCCGTGCAGCCGTCGAGGGCTCAACCCGCCCGGCGCGTCGCGGGGACGTGCCATGTGCGCCCAAGCACAGTTCTTTGCTGACTGTTGCATAGAGAACATAGTTTGGGTTATGTTGCATCCGGCTCACGGAGTCACGCGCCCGAAACGGCGCAGCACCGCGGGCCGACTGCCGCCCAACTTGGATTTTGATTCGAAACCGCGTGTATGTAGGGGTGCGGCAGCCATACCCCAAATCAGACATACACGCGGTAGCAGCCATGCACCGTGGGAATGCCCGCGACGGAGTCATGCCGTCGTGGGCGAAGGAAGGCCCCATGGCTCACACCCTCACGCGGTTCGCCGCCGGTGGACTGGCTGCAGTCAGCCTGCTGGTCACGGCACCGATCGCGAGCGCGGACCCGTCCGCCGACGCCGTCGCCGCCATCGACACCCACTACGAGATGCTCGGCCGGGCGCAGTCCAGGCTCGGCGACCCCATCAGTGACACCTTCGAGGTGGCCGGCGGCGCAGAGCGCGACTTCCAGGGCGGGGCGATCTTCTACTCGACGCAAACCGGGGCGAAGGCGCTGTACGGCCCGGTACTCGGTCGCTACCAGGCGCTGGGCGGCCCAAGAGGACAGCTCGGCTTCCCGGTGAGTGACGAGGCCGACGCCGGCAACGGTGTCGCCCACGTCGCCGACTTCAGCCAGCCGGGCGGAGCCTCCATCTATTGGAGCCCGCAGTGGGGGTCGGTCGTGATCACCGGTGCGGTGCTCGACACCTACCGTGCATCCGGCGGCGCGATCGGACCGTTCAGCTATCCCAACGCGGACACCACCACCGTCAACGGAGTCGAGTCCGGAAGCTTCATCGGCCCGCGGGGAACCCGGATCCAGTGGTCGAGCAACAGCGGGGTGTCGACGGTTCCCGCGGCGCTCGCCGGTTCGCTCCCGTCGGCGAAGGACCATGCCATCAACGCGGTCCGAACGAGCAAGTGGTGGTGGATGCCGGCCGCGCTGGCCGTCGGCCTCGTCGTGGCCACGGCTGCCCGACTGGTTCTGCGCCGGGGCCAGCAGCAAGCCGCGCTGGTCGAGGCGCCTCGCCAGGAAGTGCCGCCCCGGCCGCGAACGCTGTTCACCCACGAAGACACTCTGAGCGCGCCAGCTCCTTTCTGAGAACGATCGCCAGTAGGGCGTCACGTCAGATTGTCACCGAAACACGTTGCTTCACTGCGTGTTTCATGTTGCACTTTGGCGACCCGTCGCGCTGTGAGGTGAAATATATTGGGCGGAAATACTTTTCAGAAAGACTTGCGCGAACTCGGTTCCGTAAGTTATGTTCTGAAGCGCTCGCAGTGAGTGGCCGGGATCACCCTGCTACTGACACCGAGCGGCTGCTACCGCCACTCTCTGATACGTAACCGCGTGTATGTCACGGTCTAGCAGCCTGCCCAAAAGCTGACATACACGCGGTCGCTGCCATGCACCGTGTCGAATCCCGGTGCCGGAGCGACTCCGGCCCGGGGCCCGAAGGAGAACCCGTGGCCGAGAAGTATCCCAACCGTCCCCTCAACGTCGTCGACAATGTGGTGAACAAGCCCTACACCGTTCAGCGACTGGTGGAGCGGCCCGTCGAGAAGGTCGTCGACAAGCCGGTGACCCTGGAACGGGTGATCGAGCGGCTGGTGGTCGACACCGTGGACAAGGTCGTCGACAAGCCGGCAACCGTCTCGCGCCTCGTCGAGCGCCCGGTTGTCACCATTGAGGACAAGGTCGTCGACAAGCCGGTGAGCGTCAACCGCGTCGTGGAGCGCCCGGTGGTGACCGTGCACGATCAGGTCGTCGACAAGGCGGTCAAGGTCGACCGGCTCGTGGAGCGCCCGGTGGTGACCGTGCACGACAACGTCGTTGACAAGCCGGCCACCGTGCAGCGCCTGGTCGAGAAGCCGGTCGTCACCATCGTCGACAAGATCACCGACAAGCCGATGGACGTCCAGCGGCTGGTCGAGAAGCTGGTGGTCTCGGTGGTCGACAAGGTGGTCGAGAAGCCGGCTGAGGTGCAGCGGCTGGTGGAGAAGCTGCTCGTCGACATCCAGGACAACGTGGTCGACAAGCCGGTCACCGTGCAACGGCTGGTGGAGAAGCCGGTGGTGACCGTCGTCGACAAGGTGGTCGAGATCCCGGTGGAACGCATCGTGGAGCGGGTGGTGGAGAAGCCGGTCGACAGGATCATCGACCAAGATCGTCGAGAAGCCGGTGGAGAAGATCGTCGAGAAGATCATCGAGATCCCGGTCGAGAAGATCGTCTACAAGACCGTCGAGAAGCCGGTCGAGAAGATCGTCGAGATCGTGGTCGAGAAGCCGATCGTGAAGGTCGTGGAGAAGGTCCGCGAGGTCACCGTCGAGCAGATCGTGGAGAAGCCGGTCGAGAAGTCGGTTGACCGCGTGGTCGAGAAGGTGATCGAGAAGGTCAACATCATCGAAAAGGTCATCGACCGACCCGTCGACCGCGTCGTCGAGAAGATCGTCGAAAAGCCCAACATCATCGAAAAAGTCATCGACCGACCCGTCGACCGCGTCGTCGAGAAGATCGTCGAAAAGCCCAACATCATCGAAAAAGTCATCGACCGACCCGTCGACCGCGTCGTCGAGAAGATCGTCGAAAAGCCCAACATCATCGAGAAAGTCATCGACCGACCCGTCGACCGCGTCGTCGAGAAAGTCATCGAAAAGCCCAACATCATCGAGAAAGTCATCGACCGACCCGTCGACCGCGTCGTCGAGAAGATCATCGAAAAGCCCAACATCATCGAGAAAGTCATCGACCGACCCGTCGACCGCGTCGTCGAGAAAGTCGTCGAGCGGCCGCGCATCGTGGAGAAGGTCGTCGAGCGGCCGGCTGAGAAGGTGCTCGAGAAGATGGTGACC
The DNA here is from genome assembly GCA_963716465.1 of uncultured Actinomycetota bacterium. Classification (GTDB taxonomy): domain Bacteria; phylum Actinomycetota; class Actinomycetes; order Mycobacteriales; family Mycobacteriaceae; genus Mycobacterium. The sequence continues at coordinate 87,316 of CAVQTS010000013.1, read as the reverse complement.
AACCCGGTGCTGGTGGAGAGGCTCGTCGAAAGGGACGTGGAGTACGTCAACGAGCGGATCGTCGAGCGGCCGATCGAGACCGTCGTCGAGCGCATCGTGGAACGTCCGGTCTACAAAGAGGTCGAGAAGATCGTCGAGAAGCCGGTCGAGAAGATCGTCGAGGTCGTCGTCGAAAAGCCGGTGATCGTGCACAAGTTCGTCGAACGGCCGGTGGAGAAGGTGGTCGAGCAGTACCGGGAGACCACCACGGTGAACCGCCGGGAGATGGCCAAGGGCGCTGAGGTCGGCGCCAAGTTCCTGCACGACGACGGCGTACGCAACGTGCCGTGGGTGGAGCGGTCCAACGGCGAGCACCCCGAGGACAACATCGCCGGTGACGATTCGGCCGAGTTCAGGGCTCGCGAGGCCTATCTGGTGCAGCCGTCGAAGATGGTCGAGCAGCCGCTGCAGCAGCACAACCAGGCCGCCGATCCCAAGCACCGCCGTCCCTGACGGTGGGCCAGTGAGCTGAGACGCCGGGGCACACCCCCCCAAGCCCCGGCGTCTCCCCTCACGTATTCCTTCTCACCCCATTTCTCAGTTCTAGGAGTCTGTCGTGACCCTGCTTCTGTCTGCGCGCGCGCAGCGCCGGACCTCAACGTTCACCAAGTCCATGGCCCTCGGCTTCAGCGGGCTTGCCCTCGCCGCATCCGGAATTCTCATGCACCCGGCGGCGGCCGGCGCCACCCCGTCGGTCGAAGCGAACGAGGCGATCAACGCCCGTTACAACACCTTTGGCGGCACCCAGTCGCTGCTCGGTACCCCGATCGGCGACGCCGTCGACATCGCCGGCGGCGCCGAGAGGGACTACCAGGGCGGTGCCATCTTCTACTCGACCAAGACCGGCGCCAAGATCATGTACGGCGCAATCCTGGATCGCTACAAGGCGCTCGGCGGACCGGGCGGCGAGCTCGGTTTCCCGACCAACGACGAATCCGATGTCGGTAACGGTGTCGGCCGCTTCAACGACTTCACCGAGCCGGGCGGCGCGTCGATCTACTGGAGCCCCGAGTGGGGCGCCGCGGTCATCAAGGGCCAGGTTCTGGACGCATGGCGCACCTCGGGTGGCGTCACCGGGCCGTTCGGCTACCCGACCACCGACACCACCGCGATCGACGGGGTGCAGACCAGCAAGTTCGTCGGTCCGGGCGGGACGGAGATCCAGTGGTCGGATGCCGGCGGTCTGATCACCGTCCCCGCCTCGCTTGCCGCCACGCTGTCCGGATTCACCAGCGGCGCAAAGCCTTCAGAAGGGACCCAGCCAATGCCGACACCGCCGTCCACATCCGAATCCGCGGCTTCCGGTACGGCCGCCGTCGAGCACACGAGCAGCAAGTGGTGGTGGATCCCGATCGGACTCGTGGGCGTCACAGCCCTTGCCGGGCTGATCAGGCTGGTGACCCGACGGCGTCCGGCCGAGGAGGACGCCGCACCGGTCGCGGTGTCGCGCCTCGTGGCGCCGGCTGAGAAGGAGAAGGCGAAGGTCGCGGCGGGAGTCGCCGCTGCGAAGGCTCCGGCCGCACCGGTGAAGGCCACGGCCGCACCGGTGAAAGCAGCGCCCGCACCGGCGAAGGCTGCCGCAGCACAGGTGAAGACAGCGCCCGCACCGGTGAAGGCTGCCGCATCGCAGGTGAAAGCAGCGCCACCGCCGGTGAAGGCAGCGTCGGCACCGGTGAAGTCGAAAGCACCTGTGGTGCAACCGAAGGCGGTTGAGCCAGAGGTGAAAGACACCGTCCCCGCGAAGGTGATGTCGTTCACGAACAGCACTGCGCCGACGGCGGACGGGCACCGCGACGGAACCAACGGGGCGACCGCAACCACCGAGGGTCCGGTCGTCAAGTACGAGAACTCCACTGCTGCCGCGGAATCGACGGTCCTGGTGACCTACGAGAACAACGCCGTGGGAGTCAATCAGGAGAGCGCTGCCGACAAGAGCAGCCGACTGTAGTTCGGAAGGAACACGAAATGGAATGGATTCTGGGACTGCTCGGCGGACTGCTGGGCGGCAACGCGGCCGGGGCCAAGAACGGTCTCGGTGTGGCAGGTAACAGCATCGCCGGCGCGGTCGGCGGCGGTCTGACCGGCGCCCTACTGCAGGGCGTGATGGGCGGCGGCATGGACGTCGCCCAGATCGCCAGCCAGGTCGGCGGCGGCGGCGTCGTGGGCGCGGTGCTGGCCGCCGTGGTCGGCGCCGTCGTCAAGCGGAGTAAGTCCAAGGGCTGACAACGGCCCACGAGGGGTCAGTGGCACGGGTCGGCAACGCCGGTCCGTGCCACTGTCGTCTGCGGGAGATCTACTGCTGCCGGCCGCCGGCAGCGATCTCGAGTTTGTCCGGCGAGGAGGTCATCTCGTCGATGACGGTGTGGATGAAGCGCATCTTCTCCAGTACCGGCACCGGCAGGACGAACGGGTAGAGGTCGTCCTTGCCCATCGACCGGTTCACCATGTTCAGCGACCACGCCAGCGGCAGCCACATCTCGATGATGGTGTCGAATCCGCTGGGGCCCAGCTGACGTCGATCGAAGGTGGCGTTCGCGGGCGCGAAGCTGAACGCGGCCGCCGTGTCGAGAGTGTCGCGGATGTGCAGGTAGTGCGCGAACGTCTCGGCCCAGTCCTCGGCCGGGTGCATCGTGGCGTAGGAGGAGACGTAGTTCTGCTTCCATCCCGGCGGGGCGCCATGGCTGTAGTGCCGGTCGAGCGCGGTCTGGTAGTCGGTGTCCGGATCGCCGAACAGATCGTTGAACCGCCGCAGGTAGCCCTGATTCGTGCCGATGAGGCGATAGAAATAGTAGTGGCCGACCTCGTGCCGGAAGTGACCGAGCAGCGTGCGGTACGGCTCGTCCATCTCCACGCGCAACTGCTCACGGTGCACGTCGTCGCCCTCGGCCAGGTCGAGGGTGATCAACCCGTCCTCGTGGCCGGTGAACACCTGCTCCAAAGCGCTGGAGAGCAGATCGAAGGCCAGCCCGTACCGGGGATCGGCGTCTCGACCCACGATCGGCAGTTTGAGTTCGTGCAATTCGGCGATCAGCCGGCGTTTGGCCTTCTCGGCGACGGCGAAGGCTGCCATCGCGTCGGTGTCGGAGTCGCCGGGGCGGGTGCGCGTGAGCACGCAAGATTCGCACAGCCGGCGTACGGGGGCCACCTCGACGAGCCAATTACATTTGGCGGCATGAAGATTCGCGCACAATTGGTACTCGCTGGCATCCACCGCACCGCCGTGCTCGCTGCCCTCCCCCGATGCGATGACGAGGAAGGCCATCTTGTCCAACGAGAACCCCAGCCGGCTGCCGCACGACAAGCACACCGAGTTCTCGAACGCCAGATGCTGACCGCAGTTGGGGCAGATGAAGTCACGCATGCAGCACGCCGCCTTCGAACGGGGCGACGTCGACCGACACGTCGATGACGCTGTGCTCGGAGTCGGTGTAGATGATGCCGCGCAGCGGTGGCACGTCCGCGTAGTCGCGGCCCCAGCCGACGATGATGTAGCGCTCGTCGATCAGCGCATCGTTGGTCGGATCAAGACCGAGCCAATGGTCCCGTGGGGTCCACACCGAGGCCCAGGCGTGTGTGGCGTCGACGCCGAACATCCGTTCCTTTCCCGGCGGAGGGTCGGTGGCGAGGTATCCCGACACGTAACTCGCCGCCAATCCGTTGGCGCGCAGGCAGGCGATCGCCAGCCGGGCGAAGTCCTGGCATACCCCTTCTCGGGCTTTCAAAACCTGCCCGACCTGGGTAGACACCGTCGTGGAACCGGATTTATAGGTGAAATCGGAAAAAATTCGAGCGTTGAGGTCGCGCAGCACCTCGATGAGCGGGCGGCCCGGCTCGAAGCTCGGCGCGGCGTACTCGCGCACCGCGTCGGTGATCTCCGGCGGGCGCAGGTCCAGGGCGAACTCGCTGGCGAGCACCCCGTCGCGGCCGACCGGCCGAGCAGACTCCCACGGCGCCAGCGCCGAACCGCCGCTGTAGAACCCGGCCGGCAGCGGGTCGACCTCAACGACGGAGCTGCTGGTCACCGTCAGCGCGTGATGACGCTGGGTGATGTGGAAGTACGAGCTGATGTTGCCGTAGGCGTCGCGGCCGGTGGACCGGTCGGCGGGATCGGGGTCGATCTCCAGGGCGTTGGTCAGGCAACGCTGCCGCGGAGTGTCGCGCGGGGTGAGATGACCGCGGCCGTAGGAACTCGTCACCACGTCGGAGTAGCTGTACTCGGTGCGGTGGGTAACCCGGTAGACGCGGCCGATGCGCGATCCGCCTTCGCTCCTCGCTGGGCTGCTCACGGCACCTCCCGGCGCTGGTCGGGTCCCCACAGCGGCTGCATGCCGCCGGGCAGCGACAGCTGGGTGCGGGTGATGATGTCCGACAGCTCCCGCAGCCCGACCTCCACACCCTTGAGCAGGCCATCCAACTCGACGCGGCGGCCGTCGTCGTCGACCTCTTCCAGCTCGGCGGGGTCGAGCCTGCGCAACCGGATGCCGATGTCGTCGACCAGCCGCTCCGGACGCGAGGACCCCGAGGAGCCCGGCAGCGCCCGCAGGTCGGTCCGCAGCCGTTCCAGTTGGAAGACAAGCGATCTCGGGTTCTCGCCGTCGAACAGCACGAGGTCGGCCACGGCCGCGACGCTGACCTTGCCCAAATTGCGCCTGCGGTACAGCACCGAGGACTCGCACACCACCAGTGCAGACTCGGTGATGGTCTGTTCAGCACCCGGGCTGCGCTCGATGGTCAGCGTCGCACGCAGCAGGGCGGTCAGGCTCAGCCCGCGCTCGATGCGCTTGCCGATGTCCATCATCATCCATCCCGCGTCGTGCACCATCGACTCCGCGGCCACACCCGACAGTGCCAGCATGCCGGCCAGCGTCTGCTGCTGGGCGGCGGCCAGCTGGGTGTCGTCGGCCACCCGCGAGCCGCGCTGCACACTGGGTGGCGAGCCGGCCTGCTGGGCCAGCGCGCGCTCGACGGCGCCGAGCACCATCCAGGTGTCGTTGGACATCTGGTCGCGCACCGATCGGGCCGCCAGCCCGAGGCCCTCGATCGACTGCGCCAGCGAGCCGGGCCGCTGCCGGTCGACGGTCAGCGACCACAACGTGCGCTGCGCACCCGCGACCGCGTCGGCATAGGAACCTGTTGTGTCGGCGTCGGTTCCGGTCAGGCCGCCCAGCGCGCCCAGCAGGACGGGGACGCACTCGCTGCCCTCCATGTCCTGGCGGTAGCGGTACTCGTGATAGCGCTCTCGGGTGACGATGAGCATTCGAGCCAGGTGCTCGGCACGCTCGCCGTAGCGGCCCATCCAGAACAGGTCGGACAGTACGCGCGGCGAGCTGATGAATCGGGTGCCGCTGGGCAGCTCCACCGACGGCGCGGTCAGCGTCTCGGCCTTGACCCGCGTCGGTGGGCGCACCCAAATATCTTTGGCCGCAACGCTGTTCAGCTTGTAGGCGGCGTTGCCCGGCGCCAGCACATAGCCAAGGCCGCCGACCATGGGCGCATAGCCGCCACTTTGCGAGACCGTGAACAATCGCATCCCGACGCTGGCCGCCGACAGTGTGCCCGGGTAATGGTCGGTGGGCGCCGAGGAGAACTGCGGCAGTTCCTGGCCGACCCACTGCCACGGTGCGGCCTCGATGCGGCCGGCCAGTTCGTCGCGCTCAGCGGCCGACAGTGCCGGGCCCACAACGGTCGGACCTCCCACCGTCGACTTGATCAGCAGCGAGGGCAGCCGCGAGAGCAGATGCGAGCGTTCCCTGTCGAACCCGCCCCAGTACAGCGCAGGGGTGTCCAACAGCGGCTTCTCCCCCAGCAGCCGCTCGGCCAGCTGTGGCAGAAACCGTTGCAGCCCAGCACTTTCCAGGATACCCGCGCCCAGGGTGTTGACCACGGTGACCGCGCCGCGCCGCTGCACCTCGACCAGGCCCACCACGCCCAGCCGCGAGTCCGGCCGCAGGTCGAGCGGATCGACGTAGTCGGCGTCGACCCGGCGCAGCACCACGTCCACCCGCTTGAGGGTGCCCAGCGACCGCATCCACAGCCTGCCTTCGCGGACCACCAGGTCGGCGCTCTCCACGAGCGGGAAGCCCAGCACCGACGCCAGGTAGGCCTGGTCGAACGCGGTCTCGGAGTGGATGCCCGGGCTGAGCACCACCACCACCGGGTCCTCGGCCGCTTCCGGGGCGGCGTCGATCAGCGCCAGCCGCAGTGCCTGGGCGAACGGCGAGGCAGGCCGGGGCCCAATCCGCTCGTAGACGTCGGGGACGGCGTGAGCGACCACCCTGCGGTCGGCCAGCGCGTACCCGGCACCCGACGGAGCCTGCGCCCAGTCGGCGTTGACCAGGAAGCGGCCGTCGGACGCCCGGCTGACGTCGCAGCCGTGCATGAACAGCTGATGGCGACCGGGGTTCTCGATCCCACGCGCCGCCCGGATGTAGCCAGGATGGCCGAACAGCAACTGGGGCGGCAGAATCCCGCTGGTGATCGCACGGCGCGGCCCGTACAGATCGGTCAGGACGGCGTCGAGCAACCGGGAGCGTTGCACCACACCGGCTTCCAGCGTCTCCCAGTCCGACGCCGACAGCAGCAGCGGGATGCCGTCCAGATGCCAGGGGCCGGGCATCGAGATGCCCTGTCCGTTGGTGACGGCCTCGCCGTGCCGGTCGACCTCGATGTAGGTGATGCCGTCGTTGTCGACCAGCCCGCGCACCACGCTGCGCAGCCGCTCCAGGCCGGCGCGGCCGCGTTCGCCGATGAGATCGCCGAGTTCCTGCCACGACGCACGGACGGTGCCGGTGGCGTCGACGAACTCGTCGTACCCGGTGCCGCCGAAGGTTCCCGACGTTCCCGGCCCGGGTCCGCCGCGCAAGTCGAACAGCGTGTCCTGCGCCCGCGCGGAGCGATAGCCGGCGAGCAGGCGGTCGGGGTCATGGGAGGGCCTCAGGTCAGAACCGGCAGCCGACAGCGACAACGGCCCCACCTCCTGACTGACGACTCCTGCAAACCTATCGCTCCGGCCCGCACGTGTGCCGGGTCGGCGACCCCATCAGTTCTGCAGCACGGTACGCACCCGGCGCAGGTCGAGGATCCCCGGCGCGCCGACGTCGATGGACTGGCGGGCCTGTTTTTCTCGGATGTCGGCCACGTCGACGATTCCCGGGGTGAAGCCGGTGGCCTCGAACCGCCGCCCCCGGCGGGACTCGGCCTCCACGGCGTTGACCGGCGGACTGTCGTAGGCGCGGCCACCAGGGTGGGAGACGTGGTAGGTGCACCCGCCGCGGGACGCGCCGGTCGCGATGTCGACCAGTTCGAAGCGCAGCGGGCTGTCCACGGTGATCGTGGGGTGCAGCGCGCTGGGTGGCTGCCAGGCGCGGTAGCGCACCCCGCCGACCTGGACATCGGGGTTGTCGGTGGCCAGCATCGGGATGGGATATCCGTTGCAGGTGACGACGTGGCGCTGACGGTCGGCGCCGATGGTGCGCACCTGGATGCGCTCCACCGAGGAGTCGACGTAGCGGGCGGTGCCGCCAGCGGTGGACTCCTCACCCAGGGTGTTCCACGGCTCGATCGCGCCCCGCAGTTCGATCTCGACGTGGTCGAACACCGCGGTGCCCACCCGGGGGAAGCGGAACTCGGTGAACGGGTCCAGCCAGCTGGTGTCGAAGTCGATGCCGGCGGAGCGCAGGTCTGCGGCGACGTCAGCGATGTCGTGAATGATGAAGTGCGGCAACAGGTATCGGCCGTGCAGGTTGAGTCCGTGGCGGATCAGCGGCGCGCGCAGCGGCTCGTCCCAGAACCGCGCCACCAGCGCGCGCACCAGAAGCGACTGCACCATGGCCATCTGGAAGTGCGGCGGCATCTCGAACCCGCGCAGTTCCAGGATGCCCAGCCGGCCGCGGGGACTGTCCGGGCTGTAGAGCTTGTCGATGCAGAACTCGGCGCGGTGGGTGTTGCCGGTGATGTCGGTCAGGAGGTGGCGCAGAGCCCGGTCGGTGACCCACGGAGCGGAGCTTGCGGAGCGACCATCTGCGGGAGCGGAGCTTGCGGAGCGACCATCTGCGGGAGCGGAGCTTGCGGAGCGACCATGTGGTGGCCGAGTGGCCCCCGACGACGTCAGGCGGGCGATCTCGGCGAAGGCGATCTCCAGCTCGTAGAGCGCCTCCGAGCGCCCCTCGTCGACCCGCGGCGCCTGCGAGGTGGTGCCGATGAAGCGACCGGCGAACAGATACGACAGCGCCGGATGGCGCTGCCAGTAGGTCAGCAACGACACCAGCAGGTCGGGTCTGCGCAGCAGCGGCGAGTCCGCCGGGGTGAGCCCGCCCAAAGTGATGTGGTTGCCGCCGCCCGTGCCGCCGTGGGTGCCGTCGAAGTCGAAGGACTCGGTCGACAGCCGTGCCTGGCGCGCCTCCTCGTAGAGCGTGTGCAACTGCTCGCGCTGTTCGGCGAAGCTGGCGCTGGGCGCCACGTTGACCTCGATGACCCCGGGGTCAGGGGTGATCGACATCGACACCAGCCGGGCGTCCGCCGGCGGCCCGTAGCCCTCGACCACCACCGCGCAGCCGACCTTCGCGGCCGCGGCCTCCAACCGGCCGGCCAGATCGATGAAGTCCTCCAGCGCATCGGTCGGCGGCATGAACACGTACAGCAGCCCGTCGCGAATCTCGGCGACCATGGCCGTGGTCGGTGCGGTCTCCGCGTCCTCCAGGACCGCGTCGGCATCCTCGATGCCGGCCCGCAGTTCTGCGGTTCCGGTGGCCAGCGGGTCGCTGGGCACCGTTGTGCGCGGCGGCTCCCAGCTGATCGAGTCCAGCGGCAGCCGCAGCCCGGCCGGCGAGTCGCCGTCCAGCAGCACGATGCGCCCGCGGCGCAGCCGCCAGTCGGCGCTGGCCCAGCCGGTGTCGTCCTCGCGGCGGTGGATCGGCAGCACGTAGGCGACCGGTTCCCCCACCGACTCCTCGAGCCGGGCCAGCAGACCTGCGCGGGCCGCCGCCGTGTCGGTGGCCAGGTCGTCGTCGACGACGACGGCCTCGCCCTCCGGCAGCCGCACCGCGGTGGCCAGCCGACTGAGCGGGTCCTCGTAGGCCGGTCGGACCTGGCCGTCGGGCAGCCCCAGATCGCCGGCGATCGCCGACAGCAGCTGCTCGGCGGCCTGCGGGTCGGCCTCGACGCGGTCACCACTCCACGGGTCGGCCAGCAGCGCGGCGTCGGTCCACAGCGGTTGGCCGTCGCGGCGCCAGTACAGCGCGATCTGCCAGCGGGGCAACGGCTCGCCGGGATACCACTTGCCCTGGTTGCGCTGCACCAGCCCCTGCGGCGCCCACAACGCCTTCAGCCGGGCGGCCAGCACGGAAGCCCGCTCCCGTTTGTGGGGGCCGTCGGCGGCGGTGTTCCATTCCTCGTCGACCTGGTTGTCCACCGAGACGAACGTCGGCTCGCCGCCGATCGTCAGCCGGACGTCGGCGTCGGCCAGCCGCCGGTCGACCTGGGCTCCCAGGGCGTTGATCGCCGCCCAGGCCGCGTCGGTGTAGGGCAGGGTGACGCGCGGGTCCTCGTGGACCCGGGTGACGGTGTTGGAGAACTCCAGCGTGGACTCGGCGATCCCGGTGGCGCCGGTGATCGGCGCGGCCGACGACGGGTGCGGGGTGGCCGCCAGCGGGATGTGCCCTTCTCCGGCGAACAGTCCCGAGGTCGGGTCCAGCCCGATCCAGCCTGCGCCGGGGATGTAGACCTCGGTCCAGGCGTGCAGGTCGGTGAAATCGGCCGCCGGGCCGGACGGCCCGTCGAGTGCCTCGATGTCGGAGGACAGCTGCACCAGGTAGCCGGAGACGAACCGGGCGGCGAGGCCGAGCTGGCGCAGTATCGACACCAGCAGCCACGCCGAGTCGCGGCACGACCCGATGGCGCTGCGCAGCGTGTGGTCCGGGGTCTGCACGCCCGGCTCCATGCGGACGCTGTAGCCGACGTCGGCGTTGACGGCCCGATTCAGCGCGACCAGGAAGTCGATCGTGCGAGTTCCCGGCGGAACGCTGAAGTCGCGCACCCACGAGGCCACCAGCTCACCGGGCCCGGAGCCCCCCTCTCCTTCGTCGACGGGCCGCAGATACGGCTCGAGATCATCCTTGAGCGCCTTGGTGTAGGTGAACGGATAGGTCTCGGCGTAGTCCTCGATGAAGAAGTCGAACGGGTTGATCACCTTGAGGTCGGCGATCAGGCCGACCTTGATGGTCAGCTCGCGGGTGCGGCTGGGGAAGACCAGCCGGCCGAGGAAGTTGCCGAACGCGTCCTGCTGCCAGTTGACGAAGTGGTCGGCCGGTTCCACCTCCAGGGAGTACGCCTCGATGGGCGTTCTGCAGTGCGGTGCCGGGCGTAACCGGACGACGTGCGGGTACACCTCGACCAACCGGTCGAAGGAATAGCTGGTGCGATGCTCCAGCGCGACTTTGATACCCATAGGCCGCCATCCCATCACACGAGAATGAGGAGCGCAGGCCGCACGCCCGACCGGGTCATTATCCAGCGACCCGGAAATCGGCAGTGTACGCCGCTAGCCGGTGGTCACCGTCCCTACTGGACCGTTCCGAAACGCCGCCCACCGTTCGGAAGCTCGGTGGGGTTCGTGTCCTTGGTAGGCGTGAACGGCGCACTGGTACTGGGGGACGCACTGGAGCTAGGTGTCTGCGTCTGGGTGGGGGTCTGGGCGGGAACGAACGTCTGGGTGGGAACGAACGTCTGGGTGGCCGTACGGCGGCTGGTGGCACTCGGCGCCGGACGCGGCGACGGAACGGGCGGCGTAGGTGCGGAACTGGAAAACGGTGTCGCGGCAGCGGGCCCGGGGGCGAGCCAGGGCCCCGCGGGAACGGTCGTGCTGGTCGGCGAATAGATCGACTGTTGGTCGGGAGCACTGGGCTGGTAGCGCAACGTCGCGATCGCCAGGCCGGCGACCACGACGGTCAGGATCGTCATCACGATCCCGCGGAGCGATACACGGTCTTTGAACTTCGCGACGTCCACCATTGCCCCCACAGGGGATAGACAATAGCCCAACCGGTGCGATCACTGGCAAATGCGACACCACCGCGAGACTACTTTCGCCCCGGGGAGCCTTCGGTGCGAGAATGCGGGCGTGAACCCGCCGAAGCCAAGTTGGGTGCCGAGCCGGCTGCGGCCGTGGCTGAGCAAGCGGTGGGTCCAGACCGTGCTGGTGCTGGCCGTATTCGCGTTGCTCGCGGTGGTCTTCATGTTGGCCTCCGAACGCAAGGATTCGTCGTACTGGGCGGGCTACGCCGATGGCCAGCGCTGGGTTCACCAGGGCGGCTATCAGGCCCACGAGGAGTCCATCGCCGCATACTGCCGCGACCGGGCCGCGGCCCAGCACACCGCCGGGAAGTACGAGCACGGCTGTATCGATGGCGCCCACAACGCCATGAGGTGAACGCGTTATTGCGTTGGCGTACCGATCATTTGGGCGCGACGACGGCGAGCGCCGGTCTCAGGACTGCGCGGGCGCGGCGACGGGTTCGGTGTCTTGCGCCTCAGTCGTCGGCTCCGGCCACGGGCTGGGCACCGGGCGCTGACGCACCCGCTGCGGCCACCAGAACCAGCGTCCCATCAGCGCCGCGATCGACGGCGTCATGAACGAGCGGATCACCAGGGTGTCGACCAGCAGGCCCATGCCGATGGTGGTACCGACCTGGGCCAGGACGCGCAGCTCGCTGAACACCATGGAGCCCATGGTGACCGCGAACACCAGACCCGCCGAGGTGACCACCGAGCCGCTGCCGCCCATCGCGCGGATGATGCCGGTGTTGAGCCCGGCGTGGATCTCCTCTTTGAACCGCGAGACCAGAAGCAGGTTGTAGTCCGATCCCACCGCCAGCAGGATGATGACCGACATCACCAGCACCATCCAGTGCAGCGGGTGGCCCAGCAGGTCCTGCCAGATCAGGATCGACAAGCCGAACGATGTGCCCAGTGAGAGCAGCACGGTGCCCACGATGACCGCCGCGGCCACCACGGCCCTGGTCAGGATCAGCATGATGATGAAGATCAGGCACAGCGCGGCGATTCCCGCGATCAGCAGGTCGTCGTTGGCGCTGTCCTGCATGTCCTTGTAGCTGGCTGCGGTGCCGGCGAGGTAGATCTTGGAGCCCTCCAGCGGGGTGCCCTTGATGGCCTCGAACGCGGCGTTCTTGATGACGTTGACGTGGGTGAGGCCCTCCGGCGACATCGGGTCACCCTCGTGAGAGATGATGAACCGCACCGCTTTTCCGTCCGGTGACAGGAACATCTTCATGCCGCGCTTGAAGTCGGGGTTGTCGAACGCCTCGGGCGGCAGGTAGAACGAGTCGTCGTTCTTGGCGTCGTCGAACGCCTTGCCCATCGCGCTTTGGTTGTTCTGCATGGCCGCGATCTGGTCGTACATGCCGGACTGCGTGCTCTGCATGGTCAGCTGCATCGTGCGCATCGAGCGCATCGTCTCGATCATCGGCGGCATGAGTGTGCGCATCTGAGCGGTCAGCATGTCCAGCTGGTGCAGGCTGGGCACCAGCTGCTGGAAGTCGTCTGTCATCGTGTCGATGCCGTCGAGGGTGTCGAACACCGAGCGGATCGACCAGCACACCGGGATGTCGAAGCAGTGCGGTTCCCAGTAGAAGTAGTTGCGGATCGGCCGGAAGAAGTCGTCGAAGTCGGCGATGTGGTTCCGGAGGTTCTGGATGTCGGCCAGCGTGAGGTCCATCTTGCCGACCATGTCGTGGGTGACGCCGTTGAGATCGCCCATCAGGTTGTACATCTGGGTCATGGTGTCGATGGAGACGTTCATGTCGTCACCCATCTTCAGCATGTCCTTCATGCGGTCCTGAAGGTACGACTGGTTCATCGTCTGCGTGGTCCCGTTCATGCCGAGCATGAACGGGATCGAGCTGTGTTCGATCGGTGTGCCCAGCGGCCGGGTGATGGTCTGCACGCGACCGATGCCGGGCTGGTGGAACATGCTCTTGGCCACCCGGTCGATGACCAGGAAGTCCGCTGAGTTCCGCAGATCGTGGTCGCTCTCGATCATCAGCAACTCAGGGCTCAGTCGCGCCGCGGGGAAATGCCGTTCGGCTGCGGTGAAACCTTCGGCTGCCGGGATGTCGGGCGGAAGGTAATGCCGGTCGTTGTAGTCGGTGCGGTACCCGGGCAGCGCGAGCAGTCCGATCAGACAGAGCATTGTCGTCGCGATCAGGATCGGGCCGGGCCAGCGCACGACCGCGGCGCCGATGCGGCGCCAGAACCGGATCCGCATGGCACGCTTGGGTTCTAGAGCGCCGAAGTGACTTGCCAAGGTGACGACGGCGGGCCCGAGCGTGATCGCGGCGAGAACGACGACGACCATGCCGATGAACAGCGGGATGCCCATCGAGTTGAACATCGGGCTGCGGGTGAAGTGCAGACAGGCCATGGCGCCGGCGATGGTCAGGCCGGAGCCGAGGATGACGTGCGCCGTCCCGTGGAACATCTCGTAGTAGGCGTCCTCCTTGTCCACCCCCTTGCTCCGCGACTCCTGGTAGCGCCCGAACAGAAAGATCACGTAGTCGGTGCCCGCGGCGATCGCCACCATGGTGAGCAGGTTGACCGCGAACGTCGACAGCCCGATCAGGTGATAGTGACCCGAGAACGCCACCACACCACGGGCGACCGCAAGTTCGAGGAAGACCATGAACAGCGCCAGCACCACGGTGATGACCGAGCGGTAGACGAACAGCAGCATCACCGAGATGACCCCGAACGTCAGCCCGGTGATCATCTTGAGGCTGCGGTCACCGGCGATGTGGGTGTCGGCGATCAGCGCGGAGGGACCGGTGACGTACGCCTTGACCCCCGCCGGTGCGGGCACGCTGGCGACGATCTCCTTGGCCGCCTCCACCGACTCGTTGGCCAGGCCTTCGCCCATGTTGCCGGCCAGATAGGCCTGGACGTAGGCCGACTTGCCGTCCTCGCTCTGAGAGCCCGCCGCGGTCAGGGGGTCGCTCCAGAAGTCCTGGACGTGCTCGACGTGCTTCTTGTCGGCGTTGAGCTTGCTGATGATCTCGTTGTAGTACTGGTGGGCGGCATCACCGAGCGGCTGCTGGCCCTCGAGCACGATCATCACCGAGGTGTTGGAGTTGAACTCCTGGAAGGTCTTTCCGATCTGGTTCATCGCGATGGTCGACGGCGCGTCTGGGGCGGCCATCGGAACCGACTGCTCCTGCCCGACGACCTCGACCTGGGGCACCGCGATGTTGGTGAACACCGTCAGCGCCAGCCACACCAGGATGATCGGAACGGACAGCCAGCGGATCCAGTGCGCGATGTGCGGCCGGTTGCCGTGCTCGTCGACCTGTGGCCGATCGCCCTTGTTCAGGGTGATCATGCGGACTTGACCAGGCAGAAGGTCTGGGCGTTGACGCCGGTGGAGGTCTTCTCGTCCTTGACTTCGCCGTTGACGGTGATGCGGCAGCCGATCGTGTCACTGTCACCCTGGGCGACGATGTTGGCCGAGGCGGCAGGTGCGGTGGTGGTCAGCGTGAGCGACCACGGCAGGGTTACGTCGCGGGCGATCTGCGGGGTCGCGTCCAAGTCGAGGTAGTTGATCGTTGCGACGGTTCCCGGCGGGCCGTAGATCTCGTACGTCACGGTCTTGGGGTTGAACGGCTTGGTGTCGTTGGCCAGGCCACTGCCCTGACGGGTGATCTCGGTTTTGCCGAAGACGCCGTGCAGACGGTAGACGCCGAACGCCGCGATCGCGACGACGATGATGATGACCAGCGGCAGCCACACCTTTCGGAGCAGCCGCATCGACCAGCCGCGCCTACTTTTGCGGCGCTTGGTGGCGGGTTTGGCGTCCTGCGTGGCGGGCGACGAATCGGCCGCTCGGGCGGCGGGTGCGCCGGCGCCGCGGGTCTCACTGTCAAGCGTCACGATCGTCCCCCTTCCGCATCGTGCAGGTCAGCCCGTCGAGTTGCCGCCGCCGCAGTTAGCACCGCTACATAGTACGACTAACGGTTGTACCATCCTAACCCCTGTGATCAGCGTCATGGGGCAGCGAAGGCTCAGTGACTTCACACGGCGGTTCGCGGTGCCGAGCGCTTCGGACCCCTCACCGGCGGCGGTATGCCACGCCCAACTCGTCGGGTGGCACCGGGTGCCCGGCGGCGCAGCGGATCTCCACCGTGGCATCAGCGCCGCAGTCGAGGTGGGTCAGCCGCAGGCGGGTGTCGTCACCGAGATGACGGCGGCCCCACTCGAACATCGACCAGACCACCGGCATGAGATCCGTGCCGGCCTCGGTCAGCACATATTCGTCGCGGACCCGCTGCCCCGGCTCCCGGTACGGGCGCCGGGCGAGCAGCCCGGCGTCGATCAGCTCGGTCAGCCGTGCCGAGGTCGCCGCCTTGGTGATGCCGATCCGCCGTGCGAAGTCGTCGAACCGGGTGGTGCCGTAGTACGCCTCCCGCAGGATCAGCATCGCCGACTTGGTTCCGATCACGGCCATCGTCTTCTCGATCGGGCACTTCCCGACGGCCGACCAGCTGTCCCGGTCGGCCAGGGGGCCCTGCAGAACTGTCACCGAAGTCACCTCGCATCTGAGTTGTTACGAGTATACCCAGGTGGTATAGCTGGGTATATAACGCAATACTCAGATGGCAGTCCAGGAGGACTCATGACCGCTCAATCAGGACGTGACGCCGTCATCGTGGCGGCGGTCCGCACCCCCGTCGGAAAGGGCAAGCCCAACGGGGCACTGCACGGCGTGCTGCCCGCAGACCTGCTCGCACACAGCCTTTCCGAATTGGTGTCCAGGGCCGGAGTTGACCCCGCGGACGTCGACGACGTCATCGCAGGTGCCGTGACGCAGGTCGGCGACCAGGCGGTCAACATCGCCCGCAGCGCCCTGCTGGGCGCCGGCTTCCCGGAATCGGTTCCCGGGACGACGGTCGACCGCCAGTGCGGCAGCAGCCAGCAGGCCGTCAGCTTCGCCGCCCAGGGCGTGATCGCCGGCGCGTACGACATCGTGGTCGCCGCAGGCGTGGAGTCCATGAGCCGCGTACCGATGGGGTCTTCGGTACTGCCCGGCAGCGATCCGTTCGGCGTCGGCTTCGCCCACCGCTACTCCGAAGGCCTTGTGCCACAGGGTATCAGCGCTGAATTGATCGCGGCGCGCTGGAACCTTTCGCGAACCGAACTCGACGAGTTCTCCGCGGGCAGCCATGAGAAGGCGGCCCGCGCCACCAAGGACGGATTGTTCGACAACGAACTGGTCCCTATCGCGGGACTGGCCACCGACGAGATCATCCGTCCCGGCACGACCGTCGACACCCTGGCCGGGCTCAAGCCGGCGTTCTACAACGAGGCCGTCGCCGCGCGCTTCCCCCAGATCGGCTGGACCATCACGCCGGGCAACTCGTCGCCGCTCTCCGACGGCAGCGCCGCGCTGCTCATCACCAGCAGCGAGGTGGCGCGCAAACGCGGGTGGCGGCCGCTGGCGCGGATCCATACCACCACCGTGGTGGGCTCCGACCCGCTCTACATGCTGACCGGGGTGATCCCGGCGACCGAGAAAGCGCTGACCAAGGCCGGGCTGTCGCTGGCGGACATCGACCTCTTCGAGGTCAACGAGGCGTTCGCGCCAGTGGTGTTGAGCTGGGCCAAAGAAATCGGCGGACGATCTGACGCCATCCTTTCGAAGACGAACGTCAACGGCGGCGCGATCGCGATCGGTCACCCGCTGGGCGCCAGCGGTGCGCGGATCATGACCACGCTGGTCAACGCCCTGGAACAGCGCGGCGGGCGCTATGGCCTGCAGACGATGTGCGAGGGCGGCGGCATGGCCAACGCCACCATCATCGAACGGCTGGGTTAGCCCGATGGCCGAGATTCGGTTCGACGGGGTGCGGGTGCGCCACGACAGCGCCAAGAGCTACGAGGAACTGCTGGCCGCGCTGCTCGACGAGATCGGCGCGCAGCGCCTGCCCATCGAGGAGATCGCGACGACGACCGGCGATTGGGCATCCTTTCAGCGGCAGGTCGAAAAGTACCTGACACCAAGTGGATTCATGTTGTTCGGGCTACTCGACCATGGCGCCTGGATTCGGCAAGGCCGGCATCGAGCGCAAGGCGGCGCGTGTCATCATCGGGAACCCGTTGATCGCCATCACGATGCTGCGCCATGACGTGGCGGCAGGTCTGTTCGCCCCCGTCGAGCTGTTGCTTCTCGACGAGGACGGTGGCCGCAGCAGTCTCACCTACGTCAAGCCGTCGTCGTTGATGGTCGTGGAGCCCAACCCGGAACTGCTCGGTGCCGCCGAGGAACTCGACGCCAAGATTGCGGCGTTGGCCACCCGGGTGACCGGCGGAGTCAGGCGCGCTGCAACTCGAACAGTGGGATGACCCGGTCGGTCTTGGACTGGTAGTCGCCGAAACCCGGGGCGATCGCGACGATCTTGGGGTAGGTCTCGTCCCGCTCGTCGGCGGGCAGCTCGCGGGCGATGACGTCGTAGGCGTCGGTGCCGACCTCGACATGCGCTCGCGGGTTGGCCCGCAGGTTGTGCACCCAGTGCGGGTTGGTGTCGGCGCCGGCCTTCGAGCCGACGATGATCGTCTTGCCGTCGATCGTCAGACAGGCCAGCGGGCTCAGCCGCGGCTGGCCCGACTTGGCGCCGGTGGTGGTCAGCAGCAGCAGCGTCGCGCCCTCGAACGGGCCGCCCACGACGCCGGCGTTGGCGCGGAACTCCTCGATGATGGCGTTGTTGAACGCATCCAGTGACGACTTGTCGGTGAAATCGGTCATGCCTTCTCAAGCCTCTCGGGTTTGGCGTCTATTCCGGATTCCTTGCGCTGCTGAGCCGTGATCGGCGCCGGCGCGTCGGTCAGGGGGTCGACGCCGCCGCCGGACTTCGGGAACGCGATCACGTCGCGGATGGAGTCCGCGCCGAACAGCAGCGCGGTGATGCGGTCCCACCCGAACGCGATACCACCGTGTGGCGGGGCGCCAAAAGTGAAGGCGTCCAACAGGAATCCGAATTTCTCCTGCGCCTCGGCATGGTCGATGCCCATCACCGCGAACACCTTCTCCTGGATGTCGCGGCGGTGGATACGGATCGAACCGCCGCCGATCTCGTGGCCGTTGCACACGATGTCGTAGGCGTCGGCGAGCACGGCGCCCGGATCGGAGTCGACCGAGCCCTGGTACTCGGGCTTGGGCGAGGTGAACGCGTGGTGCACCGCGGTCCACGCCCCCGACCCGACCGCCACGTCACCGGCGGCCGTCGCATCGCCGGCCGGTTCGAACAGCGGCGGGTCGACGATCCAGGTGAAGGCCCAGGCGCCGGGGTCGATCATGTCCAGCCGCTTGGCGATCTCGCCGCGGGCCGCACCCAGCAGCGCCCGCGACGTCTTGGCCGGACCGGCCGAGAAGAACACGCAGTCCCCCGGTTTCGCGCCGACCTGGGCGGCCAGGCCGTCCCGCTCGGCATCGGAGAGGTTCTTGGCGACCGGGCCGGACAGCGTGCCGTCGTCGCCGATCAGCACATAGGCCAGGCCCCGGTGGCCGCGCTGCTTGGCCCAGTCCTGCCAGCCGTCGAGGGTGCGGCGCGGCTGCGAGGCGCCGCCGGGCATCACCACCGCCCCGACGTAGGGCGCCTGGAACACCCGGAACGGGGTGTCCTTGAAGTAGTCGGTGCACTCGACGAGTTCGAGCCCGAAGCGCAGATCCGGCTTGTCCGAGCCGAAGCGGCGCATCGCGTCGGCGTAGGTCATCCGCGGGATGGGCCGGGGCAGCTGGTAGCCGATCAGCGCCCACAGCGCGGCCAGGATCTCCTCGGCCACCGCGATGACGTCATCGGCGCCGACGAAGCTCATCTCCATGTCGAGCTGGGTGAACTCCGGCTGGCGGTCGGCACGGAAATCCTCGTCGCGGTAGCAGCGCGCGATCTGGTAGTAGCGCTCCATGCCGGCGACCATGAGCAGCTGCTTGAACAACTGCGGGCTCTGCGGCAGCGCATAGAAGGAGCCGGGCTGCAGCCGGGCGGGCACCAGGAAGTCGCGCGCCCCCTCCGGGGTGGACCGGGTCAGCGTCGGCGTCTCGATCTCGACGAAGTCGTGGCCGGCCAGCACCGACCGGGCGGCGGCATTGACCTTCGAGCGCAGCCGGAGGGCGTCACCGGGACCGCCCTCGCGGCGCATGTCGAGGTAGCGGTATTTGAGGCGGGCTTCCTCACCGGCGGGCTCGTCGAGCTGGAACGGCAGCGCCGCACTCTCCCCCAGCACCGTCAATGACGTGGCGTTGACCTCGATCTCGCCGGTGGCGATCTCCGCGTTGGCGTTGCCTTCCGGGCGGATCTCGACCACACCCTCGACGGCGACGCAGAACTCCGCACGCAACCGGTGGGCCTGGGCCAGGACGTCAGCGTCGCGGAACACCACCTGGGCCACGCTCGGCCCCGTTCCCGAGTCGCTGCGCTCCAGCCCTCCGGCCGAGTCGCGCAGGTCGATGAAGATCACGCCACCGTGGTCACGGCGCCGCGCCACCCACCCGGCCAGGGTGACCCTCTGCCCGGCGTCGGTGGCACGCAACGAACCGGCGGCATGACTGCGCAGCACTGGAAGACTCCTGGGGATTGACGATTCGGGAAGGCTCAGTCTATGAGGTCGGCCCGACCGCACGGTCGACGCCTCGATGTATGGTCGGCGCGGAGGTGACCCCGATGACCACGATGTATCCCTGCGAGCGCGTCGATGAGAGTTTCATCCGGTCCGCGCCGTTCCGGTTCTCCAACACCGTCGACCTCGCCATCACACCCGAGCAGCTCTTCGACGTGCTTGCCGACGCCGACGCGTGGCCGCGGTGGGCCAAGGTCATCACGAAGGTGACCTGGACCAGCCCGGAGCCCTACGGGGTGGGCACCACCCGCATCGTGGACATGCGCGGCGGGCTGACCGGTGACGAGGAGTTCCTGGCCTGGGAGCCGTACAGCTATCTGGCGTTCCGCTTCAACAGCTGCTCGAACACGGCGGTCGCCGCGTTCGCCGAGGAGTACCGGGTGGTCGAGACACCCGGCGGTTGCCGGCTGACCTGGACATTGGCGCAGAAGCCGAACGGGCCGGCGCGGTGGGGCCTGGTCATCGGCGGCCCGCTGATGAATCTGTCCCTCAAGTGGTTCTTGGCCAACCTGCGTCGCTATACCGCCAAGCGGTACGCCTGATCAGTACAGTCCCGCCCACGCCGCGCGGCGGACGGCGTCCGGATCGTCCACCGACACGTCGCGCGACGATCCGATGACGCGGGTGGCCCGCCGCGCGCCGTCGTAGCGCGGCCAGTCCTCGAGCCCCGGCCCGGTGGCGAAGTCCAGCCAGGTGCGCTGCATCCGGCGGCCCACCGACGGCAGCACGCGCCGCCCCAGCGGATGCAGTTTGCGCCCGATGTAGGAGCCGTAGCTGTGCTGGATGTGCACGATCTCGCTGCCGTGCGTGGCGCCCAGTCCCAGTGCGCGCAGATGCCAGGCGGCGTGGTCGAAGCGGTAGACGTGGGTGGGTGCGTGCGCGCTGTAGGCGTCGGCGAAGGACCACGTCGGCGCGCCGAACATCACGTCGGAGCCCACCGCGATCAGTGCCCGCCGCCGCGGGTAGTCGGGATAGGCGCCCAGCACCCGGTCCCGCGCCTCGGGCGCCACCCGGCCGAAGTAGTCGTCGATACCGGCGACCGTGGTCGGCAGCATCGGCGGCTTGGAGAAGGCGAACATCGACGCCTCGTGGCTGTTGGTGCCGACGATCAGCGGGATCGGGTTCACCGCACCGGAACGGGCGGCCTCGATCGGGTGCACCGGCAGCAGCTCGACTCCGTAGGTCAGCCCGTAGGCCAGCGTCGGCGACGTCGTGGCGCTGCGGCGCTGGACCTCACCGGCGGCACGGCGCAGCACGCGCTGCGGCAGGCCCTTGAGTTCGGCAGGCGGGGACCCGACGAGGTCGACGAACTCGTGCGCCCGCCGGGCCCGGGTCTCGCGGTCGGCGATCAGGGGAAGCGCGGGGCTCTGCGCGATGGCGCGGGCGAACAGGCCCCGCGCCCTCGGGCTGGCCAGCAACGCCAGCACCGAGGTCGCCCCGGCCGATTCGCCGAAGATGGTGACGCGCCGCGGATCTCCGCCGAACGCCGCGATGTTGTCCTGCACCCAGGCCAGCGCGGCGAGCTGGTCGCGCAGGCACAGGTTGTCGGCGAACCCGGGGCCCAGATCGCCGAGTTCGAACCCGCCGAACACGCCGAGCCGGTAGGTGACGTTGACCACCACGACATCACCGTTGGCGGCCAGCCTCGACCCGTTGTAGAGCTGCAACTGGCCGGCGCCGTAGACGAACGCGCCGCCGGGGATCCAGACCATCACCGGCAGCAGCGATCCGGGCTCGCGGGGCGGCGACCACACCGTGACGGTCAGGCAGGCCTCGTCGCGGATCTTCGGGTCGTCGCGACCGCCGCCGACGAAGGAGCGGCCCTGCGGCGGCACCGGGCCGTGTTCGATCGCGTCGCGCACCCCGGACCAGGGTTGCGGTGGCGCAGGGGCCTGGAACCGGCGATCGCCGACCGGCTGCTCGGCATAGGGGACGCCCCGCCACACCCGGACCCCGCCTTCGGTGGCTCCGCGCAGTGCGCCCAGCGACGTGTGAGCCACGGTCGGCGGATCGACGACGACGGACACGAGCGAATCGTAGTGTGGCAAGCTGAACGCGGCTGGTTGCCAGCCTGAACGGTCAATCTCAAGGAGCGGCGATGACGTTCAACCAGGGTATGCGGATCGACACGAGCACCACCTCCACCGGTGGCGGCGGTGCCGGTCGCGGCATCGCGATCGGCGGCGGTGTCGGTGGCTTGGTCATCGTGCTGTTGGCGCTGTTCCTCGGGGTGGACCCGGGCCAGGTGGTCAGCCAGCAGCCGGCGCTGCCACCGGGGGCCCAGCAGTCGTCTGCGAGCTACGACCTGAGCAAGTGCAAGACCGGCGCCGACGCCAACAACTACGTCGAGTGCCGGGTGGTGGCCACCGGCAACTCGGTGGACGGTGTCTGGGAGCAGCTGCTGCGCGGATACAGCCGCCCGAAGATGATGCTGTTCAAGGGTTCGGTGCAGACCGGCTGCGGCCCGGCCACCAGTGACGTCGGGCCGTTCTACTGCCCAGTCGACCGCACCGCCTATTTCGACACCGACTTCTTCGCTGTGCTAAAGAACCAATTCGGTTCCAGCGGTGGGCCGTTGGCGCAGGAGTACGTCGTCGCCCACGAGTACGGCCACCACGTCCAGAACCTGCTCGGCGTGCTCGGCAAGGCACAGCAGGGCGCCACCGGCGCCACCGGCAACGGTGTGCGCACCGAGTTGCAGGCCGACTGCTACGCCGGCGTCTGGGCGCACTACGCGGCGATCACCAAGCAGCCCGGTACCGACGTGACCTATCTGGAGCCGTTGAGCGACAAGGACATTGCCGACGCACTGTCGGCCGCGGCCTCGGTGGGCGACGACCGGATCCAGAAGCAGGCCACCGGCCGGATCAATCCCGAGCAGTGGACCCACGGCTCGTCGGCCGAACGGCAGAAGTGGTTCACCGTCGGTTACCAGTCCGGTGACCCGAACCAGTGCGACACGTTCAAGGCCGCCAACCTCGGCTAGCTTCCGTGGCTAGAGCCTGGCCTCGACGGCGATCGAGGTGTCCGTGGTGCGCATCGGGCGGATCATCGCGTCCTGGCTGAACGAGGCGATCAGCTCGCCGTCCTCGGTGTGCACTGCCCCGCGGATGTAGGACATTCCGCCGCCGACCTGGGTGCTCTCGTGGGTGTAGAGCAGCCAGCCGCTCCACGTCACCGGCTCGTGGAAGGTCACTGTCACCGTCATCGGAGCGGTCGACACGGTGATGTGCGACAGCGCGGTGCCGATGCCCTCGTGTGGGCGCATGCTCGTGGAGATGCCCAGGTGCCCGGTGAAGTAGGCGACCAGCGCCTTGGCGACGTCATCGCGGGTCGGGATCGGCTCGTAGTGCACCCAGGCGTACACCTCCGGCGGGCCGACCTCGTCCGGGCTGTTGATGTCGACGACGTCGACCAGCTTGATGTGCCTTCCCGCCATGGGCATTTCGCACTCATTGGCCTCCTGCGGGCCGGCGACGTCCGGCTTGGCCAGGTGATGGCGGATCACGTCCGGCGTCGGAACGTCGGTGAACACCGTGAACGTCATGCACCTCTTGTCGTTCTGCGAGGCGGTGATGATCGCCGTGGCGGTGCTGCGCCCCTCGGCGACCACGTCGATGTCGAGGACGATCGGCGGGCCCACCAGGACCGCGCGGGTGAAGACCGAATGCACCGAACGAATCGACTTGTCCGGAAACCGCTTGGCGGCCGCCACGATCGCCTGGGCCAGCACCTGCGTGCCCTCGACGACCTGGCGCTCGTCGGCGCCACCCGCGAGGCCGGTCTGGCCGATGAACCGATCCTGGCCGTCGGGCTCGACGTCGAAGAGGTCGAGCAGAAGGCCGACTGTCCAGGGGGTCGGCTGCGGTTCGGCGGTCATGGGTTTCCTCACCTCGTCGGGTTGGCGGACGGCTGGTCGGCGGCGCCGCCGGTGCAACACATGGCGACATCCCCCACGGACGTTCTACCAGAGCGGTAACGTCGTTCTCGCCGGGTAGGTCGAACGATAAGGTAATTCCATGGCCAAGGCCACCGAACAATCCTCCGAGGCTGTCAGCACCGATCCGGAGTCCCGCGTCAGCCGGTTCATGCGCTCCGCGCTGTCGATCCTGGCCGAGACCGGCCGCACCGACTTCACCGTGCTGGAGGTCGTCGAGCGGTCCAAGACGTCATTGCGGTCGTTCTATCAACACTTCTCCACCAAGGACGAACTGCTGCTCGCCCTGATCGACACGATCATGACCGAGTCGACCAGGCATTGGCGCGAGGAGGTCGGCACCCTGCCCGCCGCCGAGGCGATCCGGGTGCTGATCGAGCGCATCTGCACGCCCGCGGAGACCACCAAGCAGGACAGCATCAACCGCGGCCTGACCTACTACAACGACCACCTCGCCGAGAGCCTGCCGCAGGAGTACGCCCGCGTGCTCTCCCCACTGCACCAGCTGATCGGCGAGATCCTCGAGCGCGGCATCGACGAAGGGGTCTTCCGGCCCGACGTCGAGGTGGAGACCACCGCCGCGCTGATCATGCAGGCGGTGCTCGGCGCCATGCGGCTGCGCAGCCTCGGCGTCGAACTCAACGGCGTGCCCATCGACGGTGAGCACATATACGACTTCTGCGTGCGCGGCCTGCTGCCCGGACCCGCGAAGTGAATCGTTCGCGCAGGTAGAAGCGCAGCTGAGCCGACCCGAAAACGGCGGGTGTTTTCCCAGCTAACCGCGTGGTAACGTCATTACCGCAAGCACAAATCAGACGACTCAGGAGGCGGCATGCCCTCGCGCGAGCTTCCCTACCCGGTGTTCGACGCCGACAACCACTTCTACGAGCCCAAGGAAGCGCTCACCCAGTTCCTGCCCGACAACCGCAAGGGCGTCATCGACTACATCGACATCAACGGGCGCACCAAGATCGTCGTGCGCAAGCGGATCACCGACTACATCCCGAACCCGACCTTCGAGGTGGTCGCCCGCCCGGGCGCCCAGGAGGAGTACTTCCGCTCCGGCGCCCACGGCAAGTCCTACCGCGAGGTGATGGGCAAGCCGATCAAGTCCATCCCCGCGTTCCGCAATCCCGAGGCGCGCCTCGAGGTGATGGACGGGATGGCTCTCGACTACACGATCATGTTCCCGACGCTGGCCAGCCTGGTCGAGGAGCGGATGAAGGACGACCCCGAACTGATCCTCGACATGATCCACACGCTGAACCAGTGGATGTACGAGACGTGGCAGTTCGACTACGAGGGCCGGATCTTCTCCACGCCGGTGATCAACCTGAGCATCGTCGACCGTGCGCTCGAGGAACTCGAGTGGTGTCTGGAGCGCGGCGCCAAGACAGTGCTGGTGCGTCCCGCGCCGGTCCCGGGATTCCGCGGCACCCGCTCGATGGGCCTGCCCGAGTTCGACCCGTTCTGGCAAGCCTGCGTGAAGGCCGGCATCCCGGTGTGCATGCACGCCTCGGACAGCGGCTATGCCCAGTACCTCGATGACTGGGAGCCCGCCGACGAGTACCTGCCGTTCAAGCCCACCGCCTTCCGGATGGTCGCGATGGGCAAGCGCCCCATCGAGGACACCATGGCGGCGATGGTCTGCCACGGCGCGTTGCACCGCAACCCCGATCTGCGCGTGCTGTCCGTCGAGAACGGCGCGTCCTGGGTGCCCTACCTGCTGCACCAGTTCGAGGACGTCTACGCCAAACTGCCCACCGAGTTCGCGGCGGACCCGGTCGAGGACTTCAAACGGGCCGTCTACGTCGCGCCGTTCTGGGAGGACAACTTCAAGAAGATGTCCGACCTGATAGGCGTCGATCGGGTGATCTTCGGCTCGGACTGGCCGCATCCGGAAGGCCTGGCGAACCCGATCAACCTGGTCGACGATCTCGCGGCCCACGGCCTCACCGAGGACGAACAGCGAAAGGTGATGGGCGGCAACCTGGTTGACCTGTTCAAGGTCCCCAACGTATCGGTGCACAAGCCCGACGTACCCGCACTGGTCATCGCTTGACCCGATCCGAGAGTCATGATGGACGTGCGCGCCGGGACACCGGCGCGCACGTCCGCCGTTTAGCGAAAGAGAGGACGGCGCCATGACCGCGGCTGCCTCCCCAGAGGTACTGCTGTTCGCCTCCACCACACAGTCCTTCCTGGAGAAGGAGGTGCCACTGAGCCGGGTACGCGAACTGCACCAGGCGGGCATCGCCTTCGACCGCCAATGGTGGCGGCGCGCAACGGAACTGGGCTGGGTGAGCCTGCTCGTGCCCGAGGAGCTCGGCGGCGGCAGCGTGTCCGGCAACGGCGTCGACGATCTGGCGCTGGTGGCCGAGCAGACCGGTAAGACGGTGGCACCCGGCCCGCTGCATCCGGTCAGCGCGGTGCTCGCCGGATTGGCCGACGCGCAGGACGGTGACCGCCATGCCGGCGTCATCGAGGCGCTGGTCTCCGGTGAGGCCGTCGCTTCGTGGGCGGTCTACGAGCCGGGCCAACATTGGAATCCCCTGCAGCCAGGGGTGACCGCCACACCGACGGCACGCGGGTTTCGCATCGACGGCGTCAAGGACCGGGTCGAGGCGGGTGCCGACAGCGACCTGCTGCTGGTGGTCGCGGACGCCGACGGCAGCCCCCGGCAGTTCCTGGTCCGCACCGACGCGCCCGGGGTCGAGGTGGAGACTCAGCGCTCGGTTGACCTGGTCAAGACCTATGCCCGCATCACGTTCAACGGCGTCGAGGTGGACGAGTCGGCCGCGGTGGGCTCCGCCGAGCAGACCCCGGCGCTGATCGCGCGGCAGACCCAGGTCGCGCTGGTGCTGCAGTGCACCGAGACCGTCGGCATTCTCGACACCGTCTTCGACATGACTGTGCAGTGGGGCTTCGACCGGCACTCGTTCGGCCGTCCCCTGGTCTCCTACCAGGCACTCAAGCACAAGTATGCGGACCTGAAGATCTGGCTGGAGGCCTGCCGGGCGACGACCAAGGCGGCAGTGGCCAAGGTCGGCGACCGTGCAGCCGACGCCGACCTGGCCGTCAGCATCGCGAAATCCTATGTGGCCGAACATGCCCCGGACATGGTGCAGCTGTGTGTGCAGCTGCATGGTGGTATCGGGGTGACCTGGGAGCATGACCTGCATCTGTATCTGCGGCGGGTCACGCTGTACCGCTCGATGTACGGCACCCCCGAAGAGCACAACCTGCTGGTCTACCGGATGACCAAAGAGCTGGAGTCCGCCTGATGTCCCAAACCGCTCCCGCAGCAACACAAACCGAATCAGTCCAGGAGTTCGCCGCCCGCGCCCGCAAGTGGCTGGCCGAGAACATGCCGTCGATCGACCCGAACGACCCGCCCGATGCCGACCGCGGCGAGGAAGCTCCGTGGCTGCGGGCGCGCGAACTGCAGCGCAAACTCTGGGAAGGCGGGTTCGCCGGGATCTGCTTCCCGCGCGAGTACGGCGGGCTGGGTCTGCCCATCGAATATCAGCGGGCCTTCGACATCGAGTCCCGCTGCTACGAGATGCCGATCATCCTCAACACGCCAACGTTCACCATCTGCGCGGCAACGATTCTCGACATGGGCAGCGAGGACCAGAAGCGCACGCACATCGCCGGCGCACTGCGTGGCGACGAGGTCCTTGTCCAGCTGCTCTCCGAGCCCAGCGGCGGCTCCGATCTGGCCGGCGTCATCACCCGCGCCGACCGGCACGGCGACACGTGGATTGTCAACGGCGCGAAGACTTGGAGCACAAGTGCTTTCGCGGCCGACTACGGGCTGATGCTGGCCCGCACCAACTGGGCGGTACCCAAGCACGAGGGGCTGACCATGTTCCTGGTACCGATCAACGCCCCCGGAATCACCCTGCGCCGCATCAAGCAGGTCAACGGATCGGTCGAGTTCTGCGAGGAATTCTTCGACGGACTCGAACTCGGCGACGACACGGTGGTCGGCGAGGTCAACGACGGCTGGGCGGTGGCGTCACGCCAGCTCTACCACGAGCGCCGTGCGGTGGGCGGCGGCTCTGAGTTCGCCAGCGGCATCGGCGCGGAGGGCAAGACCGACAAGCCGACCGACTACGTCGCACTGCTGGAGCGGGTCGGCCAGCCCGACAACGAGCGGCTGCAGGAGATGGCGGGCCGCGCCCTGGTGCATCGCGCCGTGCAGGAGCAGCTCGTCGATCACGTCTATCACGGCGTCAACGACGGCTCCCTGCCGCCGACGGCGGGCACCATCATCCGCATCTCGCACGCGGAGAACATCAACACCGAGCTCGACACCACCCTGGCGATCACCGGCAGTGCCGGAGTGGTCGACACCGGTGACGATCTGTTCGCCATCGGCGATCGCTATCTGTCCCGCCAGACCGCCTCCCTCGGCGGCGGCACCACCGAGGTGGGGCGCAACGTGATCGGCGAGCGGGTGCTCGGCTTCCCCCGCGAGCTCGCCGCCGACAAGGGCGTGCCGTTCAACCAGGTCAAGCGCGGCCGCGGCTAGAACAAGCTGAGCTGCGGTTCGGCGGCCGGCGCGGTCGGCGGGGATCCGATGTCGCCGCCGGAGCGGCTCCGTGGCGCGGCGAGCCGGTGCTTGTCGATCAGCGGTGCGGCCCGCCGGCGCAGCATCTCGCGGTAGTCGGCAGGCAGGTAGGCGCCGCGGCTGTACAGCTGCCGGTAGGTGGCGACGAGTTCGGGATGCGAGCGGGCCAGCCAGCCCATGAACCAGCCCCGCGTCGAGCCGCGGAGGTGAAGCCCGAACACAGTGACCCCGGTGGCGCCCGCCGCCGCGATCTGCCCGAGCAGGTGATCGAGGTGGTCGACCGAGTCGGTCAGGTGCGGCAATACCGGAGCGACCATGACGTGGCAGTCCAGACCGGTGTCACGCACGGCGGTGATCAGGCCGAACCGGGCCTGCGGTGACGGGGTCCCCGGCTCGACGTCGCGGTGCAGGTCGGCGTCGCCGACGGCCAGCGAGATGGCCACTGAGACCGGAACCTGTTGTGCTGCTTCGGCAATCAGCGGCAAGTCGCGGCGCAGCAGCGTGCCCTTGGTCAGGATGGACAGCGGAGTGCCGGACTCGGCGAGCGCACCGAGGATGCCGGGCATCAGCTCGTAGCGACCCTCGGCACGCTGGTACGGATCGGTGTTGGTGCCCAGCGCGACCGTCTCCCGCCGCCAGGACGGGCGGCCCAGTTCACGGCGCAGCACGCCGACGATGTTGGTCTTGACGACGATCTGGCTGTCGAAGTCGGTCCCCGGATCGAACTCGAGATATTCGTGTGTGGGCCGGGCGAAGCAGTAGCGGCAGGCGTGCGCGCAGCCGCGGTAGCCGTTGACGGTGAACTGGAACGGCAGCATCGCCGCGGTGGGAATCTTGTTCAGCGCGGACTTGCACAGCACCTCGTGGAAGGTGATGCCCTCGAACTGCGGGGTGCGGACGGTTCGCACGAAACCGATGCGCTGCAGCCCGGGCAGCGCTCCGTCGTCGACCCGTATTCCCTGGTCCGACCACCGCACAAGATCTATTCGAACTCACGTTCGATATCCTGTCAATGGGTTTCAGTCGCCGAGTTCCCCGACGATGCCCCGCTCGAGGGCGGCCCTGGTCCGGTCGGGCAGGACGACCAACCCGTCGAGTTCGCTGCGGGCCAGGTCATAGGCGTGCTCGCGCTCCTGCTGGGTGGCGCCGCGATCGGCGGCCACGCGCAGCAGGCTCTGGGCGCGGGCCAGGCGCTGCTGGTCCGCGCGGCTGAAATCGCCGCGCCGGCGGCGCACCGCCTCGGCCTCGGCGGCGTTGAACGCCGTCGAATAGGCCTCCACGGCGTCGAGGTATTCGTGGGCGGCCTGGGGATCGTCGAGCAGATCCTCGGCCTTGCCGGGCCGCAACAGGTCAGCGCGAAGCTTCGCCCGGTGAAACGCCACGGTCAGCGGATCGCGCATGTCGGTCATCGCGGGGAAGTCGAGGAGCTTGGCGGGATCGAGCTCGTAGTCCAGCCAGCGGGAGTCGGTGCGGCTGTGCTCGTCGAGCACGCGGGTGATTGTGCGCCATTGCGCGGCTTGGCTTTTCGGTGTGTCGCGGTGGGCGGGCTCGGCGACGGGTTCGGCGTGGGTCTCCTGCTGGCGCCGCGACATCGCCGAGATGCCTCGCACCGCTGCGTAGATCGCACCGGCCAGCGGGACCAGCACGAGCAACAGCTCGACCAGCCGGAAGATCATGCCCACACCGCCAGCATGCCATCCGTCTGTGTTGGCATGATGGCCGTCATGCCGCAGACCGAGTTGCTGTTCTCCTACGGGACGCTGCGCCAGCCCGAGGTTCAGCTCGCCACGTTCGGGCGGGAGCTCGAGGGCCGCCCGGATGCCATCGTCGGCTACGACCTCGATCACGTGACGATCACCGACCCGCACGTCATCGCCACCAGCGGCAGCGACCGCCACCCGATCCTCAAGCCGGGCGGGCCGACGGCGGCGGTCGAGGGCACGGTCTACTCGATCAGCGAAGCCGAACTGGCGGCCGCCGACGCCTACGAGGTCGACGACTATGTGCGCGTCGCGGTTCCGCTGCGCTCAGGGCAGACGGCGTGGGTGTACGTGTTCGCCGGACGCGACTAGCCCGATCACCACTGCGACAGGAAGCACTGCGGGCTGTACGGCGCGTCCTGCGAAATGGCCACCTGACCGTCGATGCTGATCTCGCAGTGCGCGTTGGGAGGGGCCTGCCCGCCGTGTGTGGTGCTGCCGACCTGAAGGAACGCCCACTGCGGGTCGGCGAACGTGGTGGTGAACGTCCACGGCGCATCCGGTGAGACGGTGATCGTCTCCCGCTTCATGTAGCTGTACGAATCGGCGTTGTAGGCGTCCTTGCTCGGCGGCTGGGCGGTGAGATAGGTGACGGTGAAGTCCGCGCCACCGCCCGTGCTCAGGGTGTAGGTCACCTGGTGCGGAGCGGCCGGATCGGCGCCGGCAACGGCGTGAGTGGCCGCAACACCGGCAGCCGCCATCACCAGCGCCGCCGCCACTCTTGCTGTGACTAGTCGCATGTCAGCCATATCGACAACGCTACCGACCTCGTTACCGACCCGTTCAGCCCGCGTCGAGCAGGTGCTCTCCGTCCGGCTGCGCTCTGACCGAGGCCTTCATCCGGCCGAACAGGTCGATCGACGATTGGATGGTGGCATCGACGAACGTGCCGAAATCGGTGCCGGCCGAATCGCTGTAGCGGCTCTCGGCGGCCACGCCCACCAGCCGAGGATCCGACGAGGCGAAGACGACGGCCCTTGCCGGCGGTGCGGCCTGGTTCCACTGGGCCGCCAGCGCTGCCACCCTGGTGCGGGAACTGGCCGGGTAGTACCGCTCAGCGGTCGCGCTGACCTTGACCATCTCGCCGTCGGCCCCGCACGGCTCGAGGTGCACGTGCAGTCGCCCGTGGTAGGCGTTGACGAGAAAGAAGAACTCGTCGTCGTGGTGGCCGCGGAAATACCGCACCTGCCGGGTGCGCAGATAGCGTTCGATCAGCTCGGCGCCGGACTCGATGGTCATGAGGGACAAACGGACCGCGACCATGCCCCGGTTCCCGGAACAGCCAAGCCGCAACCAAGAATCTGGTGAGAATCTGCTGAACCCGACGCGCGCCGTGACCGGGCCGTGATCGTTATGGTGAGCGACGTCCGATTCCTCAGACAGGCGGTGCCCCATGCAACCAAACCCACTCGACGCGGTGGCAAGCGAACGCCTGTCCCACGCCGACAAGCTGTTCACCTCGGACCTGTCAATCAACGAGTTCGCACTGCTGCGGGGGGCCGGCTTCGAACCGATCGACCTCGTGATGGGCGTCTCGGTCTACCACGTCGGCTTCCAGACCAGCGGTCTGCGCCAGCAGGCCGAGCTGCCGGTGCTGACCGAGGCCACCTACCGGGCGCGGTGGAACGCCATGGGCCGCATGCAGGCCGAGGCCGACGCGCTGGGGGCCGACGGCATCGTCGGCGTCCGGCTGCAGTGGCGCAACCAGGGCGAGGCCGGCGAGCACCTGGAGTTCATCGCGGTGGGCACCGCCGTGCGCTACACCGCCAAGCCCGGCGCGTACCGCCGGCCCAACGGGCAGGCGTTCAGCAGCCATCTGTCCGGCCAGGACATGGTCACGCTGCTACGTTCGGGCTATTCGCCACTGGCGTTCGTGATGGGCAACTGCGTGTTCCACATCGCCGTCCAGGGATTGATGCAGACCCTCAAGCAGGTCGGCCAGAACACCGAGATGCCGCAGTGGACTCAGGGCAACTACCAGGCGCGCGAACTCGCGATGTCGCGGATGCAGGCCGAGGCAGAACGGGACGGCGCGGGCGGTGTGGTCGGGGTGCACTTCACGATCGAGAACTACGCGTGGGGCTTCCACACCGTCGAGTTCTACGCGGCCGGCACCGCGGTGCGACCAACCGGGCACACCGAGACCATCGCTCCCCAGTTCGTCCTGCCGATGAGCGACTGATGACCCTCGATCACGACCGCGTCAGCAGGGCAGTGGCGACCGCACTTTCCGGGCCCGGTGGGGTGGCGCTGGTGGTCAAGGTCTTCGCCGGACTTCCCGGTGTCGTGCACACCCCCGCACAGCGTGGCATGTTCTCCAGGTCGCGGCCCGAACACATCCAGATCGGTGACTGGCGCTACGAGGTCGCCGGCGACGGGCGGCTGCGGGCCGCACATGTGGTGCACGGCATCGTGATCGCCGAAGAGACACTCGACGCCGCGATCGTCGGCCCGCACATCAGCCGCGCGCTCGGCCAGATCGTCACCCAGTACGGCGAGGTGATCGTGCCCGGCATCGACGCCGCCGTCGAGGCGCTGTCGGCCAGCGCCGGCAACTGATCACGCCTGTCGCGAAAGCACCTCGGCGACAACGGAATCCGCGGGGACATCGACCTGCTCGCCGCTGGACAGGTCCTTGACGCCGATGGTTCCCGCTTCGATGTCCCGATCGCCGGCGACCAGCGCGATGCGGGCACCGGACCGGTCGGCGGCACGCATCGCGGCCTTGATCCCCTTGTCGCCGTAGGCCAGATCCACTCGCACCCCGGCTGCCCGTAGCTTCGCCGCCACCTTGGCCAGCTCGAGCTTGGCCGCCTCCCCCAGCGGCACCCCGAACACCTCGCAGCGGCTGGTGTCGCCCGCCGTCTTGCCCTCCGCCCGCAGCGCCAGCATGGTGCGGTCCACACCGAGGCCGAAGCCGATCCCCGACAGGTCCTGGCCGCCGAGCTCGCTCATCAGCCCGTCGTAGCGGCCCCCGCCGCCGATGCCCGACTGCGCGCCCAGCCCGTCGTGGACGAACTCGAACGTGGTCTTGGTGTAGTAGTCCAGCCCTCGGACCATCCGCGGGTTGATCACGTAAGGCACCGCGAGCGCGTCGAGGTTGGCCAGCACGGTCTCGAAATGGCGCTTGGCGGTATCGGAGAGGTGGTCGAGCATGACGGGCGCGTCGGCGGTGAGCTCACGCATGTGCGGGCGCTTGTCGTCGAGCACCCGCAGCGGGTTGAGTTCCGCACGCTGGCGGGTCGGCTCGTCGAGGTCGAGTCCGAACAGGAACTCCTGCAGCAGCTCGCGGTACGGCGGCCGGCACGTGTCGTCGCCCAGCGAGGTGATCTCCAGCCGGAAGCCGTCGAGCCCCAGCGAGCGGTAGCCGGCGTCGGCGATGGCGATCACCTCGGCGTCCAGGGCGGGATCGTCGACCCCGATGGCCTCCACGCCGACTTGCTGCAACTGCCGGTAGCGGCCCGCCTGCGGTCGCTCGTAGCGGAAGAACGGGCCCGCGTAGCAGAGCTTGACCGGCAGCGCGCCGCGGTCCAGGCCGTGCTCGATGACCGCGCGCATCACTCCGGCGGTGCCCTCGGGCCGCAGTGTCACCGACCGGTCGCCGCGGTCGGCGAAGGTGTACATCTCCTTGGAGACCACGTCGGTGGACTCGCCCACCCCGCGGGCGAACAGCGCGGTGTCCTCGAAGATCGGCAGCTCGACGTCGCCGTAGCCGGCCAGGCGGGCGGCGGTCAGCAGCCCGTCGCGGACGGCGACGAACTCGGCCGACTCGGGCGGCAGGTAGTCAGGGACACCTTTGGGCGCCTGAAATTCGCTCACAGCGTCAGACCTTCGAGGAACGGGTTGGTACGGCGCTCGAGCCCGATGGTGCTCGATTCACCGTGCCCCGGTAATACCAGGGTGTCGTCGTCGAGCACCAGCAGTTTTTCGACGATGGAGCTCAGCAGCGCGTTGCCGCTGCCGCCGGGCAGGTCGGTGCGTCCCACCGACTGCTTGAACAGGGTGTCCCCGGTAAACGCCATGCTCATCCCCGGGCCGCTGCGCTCCAGCCCGCCGGCGTTGTCCACCCGGAACACCACCGAACCGCGGGTGTGGCCAGGTGTGTGGTCGACGGTGACGGCGAGGCCGCCGAAGTCGAGGACGGCGCCGTCGCTGTCGAGTTCGACCACCTGCTTGGGCTCGCGGAACAGCGCGCTGAGCGCCATCTGGCCGATCCGGGGGCCGAGGCCCCGGATCGGGTCGGACAGCATCTGGCGGTCCTCGGGGTGGATGAACGCCGGGCAGCCGTAGGTGTCGGCCACCTTCTGCGCCGACCAGATGTGGTCGATGTGGCCGTGCGTCAACAACACCGCCGCCGGCGTGAGCCGGTTCTCGTCGAGGATGCGCCGCAACGTTCCCATCGCGCGCTGACCGGGGTCGACGACGATGGCGTCCGAACCCTTGCGCGGGGCCAGCACGTAGCAGTTACACGCCAACATGCCGGCCGGGAACCCCGTGAGCAACACGTCATCCAGTCTCCCATCCCCTGTTCGTGTGGGTCGCGCCCCCTCGCCTCAGGAATAGCTGGCACACTCGGTGCCGACTCAACCCGACCGACTGCAGGACACGGAGGCTCACCGCGGTGCCCACCAACGAACAGCGACGTGCGACGGCGAAGCGCAAACTCGAGCGGCAGCTGGAGCGCCGGGAACAACAGGCCAAGCGACGCCGCCTGCTGGCCATCGTCGCCGGACTCGTGGCGGTCGCGGCGGCGGTGGCGTTGGTCGTCACGTTCGTCCTCACCGACAAGGACAAGGACAAGACCAAGTCCGGCACTGCCGCGTCGTCGTCCACCAGTGCGGCGCCCTCGGCATCCGACGGACCCACCTCGGCCCCACCGGCCAACGGCCAGCTGCCCCCCTTCAAGGCTTCGGCGAACCTGGGCGCTAACTGCCAGTATCCGGCCTCCGCGGAGCCGGCCAGCAAGCCGGTCGATCCGCCCAGGAGCGGCAAGGTGCCCACCGATCCGGCGACCGTCAGCGTCAGCATGACCACCAATCAGGGCAACATCGGGCTGATCCTGGACAACGCCAAGGCGCCGTGCACCGTCAACAGCTTCGCCAGCCTGGCCCAGAAGGGCTTCTTCAACGACACGCCCTGCCACCGGCTGACCACCTCACCGTCGCTGGCGGTGCTGCAGTGCGGTGACCCGAGCGGCAGCGGTTCGGGTGGTCCGGGCTATCAATTCGCCAACGAGTACCCGACCGATCAGTACCCCAAGGGCGATCCGGGCCTGGATCAGCCGATCACCTACCCGCGCGGCACGCTCGCCATGGCCAATGCCGGCGCCGACACCAACGGCAGCCAGTTCTTCCTGGTCTACAAGGACTCGCAGCTGCCGCCGAACTACACCGCCTTCGGCACCATCGACGCGACGGGCCTGGCAACACTGGACAAGATCGCCGCCGGCGGCGTCGCGGGCGGTGGCCAGGATGGCAAGCCGGCGACCGACGTGCAGATCAAGTCGGTGCTTCTTGACTGACCGGCGATGACGGAGCCGCCGTACTACCCAACCCCGCCGCCCTACGGCGGGCCGCCACCGTACGGCTCGCCGTATGGTCCGGCGCCCTACCCGTACCCGCAGCCCGCCCAGACCAACGGCATGGCGGTCGCCTCGCTGATCTGTGCGTTCATCTTCGCGCCGCTGGGCATCGTGTTCGGTCACATCGCGCTGTCGCAGATCAAACGCACCGGCGAGGATGGCCGGGGCCTGGCGGTGGCGGGGCTGGTGGTGAGCTATCTGGTGACGGCGGTGACGATCGTGGCGCTGGTGGCCGGTGTGGTGCTGTTCTCCTGGATGGCCCGGGTGCTCAAAGAGGATTCCCTGCACAACGGCGGTGCGGGCATCCCGCGCAGCGCCACCGGGCCCGTCAGCACCGAGCTGCCGCCGTTCCGCCCGCCGGCCGGCCTCGGCGCCAACTGCGTCTATCCCGCGACCATCACACCGGCCGACAAGCCCGCCACGCCGCCGCGTCCGGGCACCGTGCCGACCGTCCCGGCGACGGTGAACGCGACGATGGTCACCAACGACGGCCCGATCGGCCTGCAGCTGGACAACGCCAAGGCCCCGTGCACGGTCAACAGCTTCGTCAGCCTGGCCCAGCAGGGCTACTTCGACAACACGCCGTGCCACCGGCTCACCGCCTCGGCGGAGCTGGCGGTACTGCAGTGTGGCGACCCGACCGGCACCGGCCGTGGCGGGCCCGGCTACCGTTTCGCCAACGAGTACCCCACCAACCAGTTCCGGCCGTTCGATCCGGCACTTCAGCAGTCCGTGCGGTACCCGCGCGGCACACTGGCGATGGCCAACGCCGGGCCCGACTCCAACGGCAGCCAGTTCTTCGTCATCTACCGCGACTCGATGCTGCCGCCCACCTACACGGTGTTCGGGACCGTGGACGACACCGGCATGGCCACCGTCGACAAGATCGTTGCGGCCGGCATCACCGGTGACCCCGAGGACGGCCAGCCCAAAGACCCGGTGACCGTCACCTCGATCCGGCTGGACTGAGTTCGCTTCACGGTCAACCGTCTAGCGTCACGTCTGTCCCGGATCCCGCGGTCAGAAGGGTAGGGTGCGGTCAGTTCCGGCCGCCCATCAACCGGCCCGTCACGGTGATCAGCAGCCGGCGCGGCGTGAGCCGGGTGAGGACGTGCGCGGTGACCGCGTTGGCCAGCCCGTCGACGAAACTGGGCTTGCTGCCGGACAATTCGCGGATGGTGCGCTCAACGACCTGACTCGCGGAGCGTTTCTTGCCCAGCGCCGCCGATTCGCCTGCGACGTCGAAGAACTCGGTGTCGGTGGCGCCAGGGCAGACCGCCAGCACGCGGATTCCGTGCGGCTTCTCCTCGGCCCACAACGCCTCGCTGAACGACAGGACGAAGGCCTTCGTCGCACCGTAGACGGCCATGTGCGGCACGGGCTGGA
Organism: uncultured Actinomycetota bacterium; assembly: GCA_963716465.1. Taxonomy (GTDB): domain Bacteria; phylum Actinomycetota; class Actinomycetes; order Mycobacteriales; family Mycobacteriaceae; genus Mycobacterium. The sequence goes on along the minus strand of CAVQTS010000013.1, from coordinate 50,363 downwards.
AACCGGCGGTGGAGGCGATGTTGACGACGGTGCCGCTGCCGCGCGAGCGCATGCCCGGAAGGTAGCGCGCGGTGAGGTCGACCAGCGTGGCGCAGTTGAGCTGGATCTCGTCGGCGAGCCGCTGCGGGTCGGCGTCGATCAGGTCGCCGTGGGTGCCGAAGCCGGCGTTGTTGACCAGGACGTCGACCGCGATACCGGCCGAGTCCGTGCGCAACAGCAGCTCCGCGCCTGCGGTCGGCGCGGCCAGATCCAGGGCGATGACGGTGACCTCGACGTGGTGGTCGGCGCGGAGTTCGGCGGCCAGCTGCTCCAGCGACTGCTGCCTGCGCGCGACGAGAACCAGGTCGTGACCCAGTGCGGCGAATTTGCGCGCGTACTCCGCCCCGAGCCCGGCCGATGCCCCGGTGATCAGTGTCGCCATGGGTCAGGCCGCGCTCGTGATGCGGTAGACGTCGTAGACGCCCTCGACGTTGCGGACGGCGTTGAGGACGTGGCCGAGGTGCTTGGGGTCGCCCATCTCGAACGTGAACCGGCTGACGGCCACCCGGTCGTTGGAGGTGGTCACCGACGCCGACAGAATGTTGACCCGTTCGTCGGCCAGCACGCGGGTGACATCGGACAGCAGCCGATGCCGGTCGAGTGCCTCGACCTGGATGGCGACCAGGAACACCGACGTCGGCGACGGCGCCCACGTCACCTCGATGATGCGTTCGGACTGCTGCTGCAGCGATCCGGCGTTGGTGCAGTCGGTGCGGTGCACGCTGACCCCGCCGCCGCGGGTGACGAACCCCATGATGTTGTCGCCGGGTACCGGCGTGCAGCACTTGGCCAGCTTGGTCAGCACGCCCGGCGCACCGGGAACCGCGACACCGGTGTCATCGGTGCTGCGCTGGCGCATCGGCATGGTGGCAGGCGTATACCGTTCGGCGAGTTCGTCTTCGGCGCTGTCGGCGCCACCGAGCTGGGCCAGCAGACGCTGCACGACGTGCCGGGGCGAGACGTGACCCTCGCCGACGGCGGTGTAGAGCGAGGACACGTCGGCGTAGCGCAGTTCCTGCGCCAGAGCGGACATCGCCTCGCCGTTGACCAAGCGCTGCAACGGAAGTCCGCCGCGTCGCACCTCGCGGGCGATCGAGTCCTTACCCGCCTCGAGCGCCTCCTCGCGGCGCTCCTTGGCGAACCACTGCCGGATCTTGGCCTTGGCGCGGGGTGACACCACGAAGGTCTGCCAGTCCCGCGAGGGGCCGGCGTTGGGTGCTTTGGAGGTGAAAACCTCCACCACTTCCCCGTTTTCGAGCTTGCGTTCCAGCGCCACCAACCGGCCGTTGACCCGGGCGCCGATACAGCGGTGGCCGACCTCGGTGTGCACGGCGTAGGCGAAGTCCACCGGCGTCGACCCGGCAGGCAGGGTGATCACGTCACCCTTCGGGGTGAACACGAAGATCTCCTGGACGGCAAGGTCGTAGCGCAGCGACTCGAGGAACTCGCCGGGGTCGGCGGCCTCCCGCTGCCAGTCCAGCAGCTGGCGCATCCAGGCCATGTCGTCGATCTCGGCCGCGGCCTGCGGGTGCGGAACACCGTTGCGGCCCTTGACTTCCTTGTAGCGCCAATGCGCGGCGATGCCGTACTCGGCGGTGCGGTGCATGTCGCGGGTGCGGATCTGCACCTCCAGCGGCTTGCCCTCCGGGCCCACCACGGTGGTGTGCAGCGACTGGTAGACCCCGTAGCGGGGCTGGGCGATGTAGTCCTTGAATCGGCCCGGCATCGGCTGCCACAGCGAATGCACCACGCCCACAGCGGCATAGCAGTCGCGGATCTCTTCGCACAGGATGCGCACGCCGACCAGGTCGTGGATGTCGTCGAAGTCGCGGCCCTTGACGATCATCTTCTGGTAGATCGACCAGTAGTGCTTGGGCCTACCCTCCACGGCGGCGTTGATCTTCATCCCACCCAGCGCGCTGTTGATCTCGGCGCGCACCTTGGCCAGATAAGTGTCGCGCGACGGCGCCCGGTCGGCGACCAGCCGGACGATCTCGTCATAGCGCTTGGGGTGCAGGATGGCGAAGGACAGATCCTCCAGCTCCCACTTAACGGTGGCCATGCCCAGCCGATGAGCAAGCGGCGCAATGACTTCCAGGGTCTCGCGGGCCTTTCGGGCCTGCTTCTCCGGCGGCAGGAAGCGCATGGTTCGCATGTTGTGCAGGCGGTCGGCCACCTTGATGACCAGTACCCGGGGATCGCGGGCCATCGCGATGATCATCTTGCGGATGGTCTCGCCCTCGGCGGCACTGCCCAGCACCACCTTGTCGAGCTTTGTGACACCGTCGACGAGATGGCCGACCTCCTCACCGAAGTCGGCGGTCAGCGCGGCCAGTGTGTAGCCGGTGTCCTCGACGGTGTCGTGCAGCAGAGCGGCCACCAGCGTGGTGGTGTCCATGCCCAGCTCGGCCAGGATGTTGGCCACCGCCAGCGGATGGGTGATGTACGGGTCTCCGGAGCGGCGCAGCTGGTCGGCGTGCTTGGTCTCGGCCACCTCGTAGGCGCGCTGCAGGATCGCCAGGTCGGCCTTCGGATAGACCTCGCGGTGGACCGCCACCAGCGGTTCGAGCACCGGGTTGAGGGTGCTGCGCTGGGCGGTCATCCGGCGGGCCAGCCGGGCGCGGACCCGCCGCGACGCGCTGCTGGTGGTCTTCGGGGTCTCCGCCCGCGGCTCGGCCGGGGGGATCTCGGCGACCGGCAGGGGCTGGACCGCCGCGCCGCTGCCCGGTTCGTCCGCCATGGTCACCTCCTGCCGCCGCGCCTGTACAGCGAGGATATCGCCTCTAGATGGTGTGCAGGCTGCTCACCGGCAGTGGCGCGATCCGGTCGCGCCCGCCGAGCGCCGCCAACTCGAGCACCACGGCCGCCACCGGGACCTCGGCGCCGCCGGTGACCAGCAGGTCGCGGGCGGCGGCGATGGTGCCGCCGGTGGCCAGGACGTCGTCGATGATGACGATCCGGCGTCCGGTCAGGTCGATCCCGTCGGCCGGGATCTCCAGGGTCGCCGTGCCGTACTCCAGGGCGTAGGTCTGGCTGTGCACCGGCGGCGGCAGCTTGCCGCCCTTACGGATGGCCAGCACGCCGATGCCCAGCCGATGGGCCACCGCACCGCCGAGCAGGAAGCCCCTGGCGTCGATGCCGGCCACCAGGTCGGCGCCCTCGGCGATCTCGGCCAGTGCCCCGGTGACCACGGCGAAACCGTGGGTGTCGGCCAGCACGGGCGTGAGGTCCTTGAACTGGATACCGGGTTCGGGGAAGTCGGGCACCTCGCGGGTCAGCGCCGCGATGACGTCGGCGACGGATTCGCCAGGTGCCTGATGTCGCCGGCCGTCCGGCTCCGGTGTTCACCGCTCGTACACCCATCGGTCCATGTTCCAGCCCGCGCCCCACTTGGTCGGATTGCCTTCCACGGCATACATCTTCTTCGCCGCGATCACCGTGCGCTGCTGACGGTACAGCGGCAGCGTCGGCATGTCGCCCCACAGGATCGGCGAGCTGTCGCCGAGCAGGCGGGCCTGTTCCTTGGGGTCGGTGGTGATCGCCAAAGCCGCGATGATCCCGTCGATCTGCGGGTTGGAGTAGCCGGGCAGATTGTTTCCGTTGCCGGTGTGCAGGGCGTAGGCGTCCATCGCCGAGGATCCGGTCGAGCCGCTGCCGGTGGCACCGCCGGTACTGGCGAGCAGGACGTCGATCTGGCCGTCGCGCAGCGTCTGCGGGCCGGTGTCGCCGGAGGTCGCGTCGACGACGGTGATGCCGGCCGGCGCGCAGGCCTTGGTGATCGCCCCGACGGTGGCCGCGAGCCGGGGGTTGGGCGCCTGGTATCCGATGCGCACCGTCAGCGGCTGCCCGTTGACCGAGGCGCGCGCCGCGTCGGGGTTGGCCGCGCCGAACAGGTCGCCGGTGCCGATGCCCTCGACGCCGCTCAACGCGTCGTCGCTGGCCGGGTTGAGCCGCGCGTTGGAGATCGGGGTCTCGGCGTTCAGCGCGATCAGATCGCGCGGGGTGCACAGCGCCACCGCGCGCCGTGCGGGCGGTGCGGCCAGCGGGCCCTGGGCGGAGAAGATCAGCTGCTCCACGCCACCGGACGGGAGTTCGAGGCGCTGATAGTCGTCGGGGGTGGTCAGCGTGCCCGACGAGCCGGTGGCCACGTCGACCACCTGGAAGGTGCCGTTGTTGAGTCGATCCTGCACGTCGACACCGCGCGGCCACACGGTGATCCGCTTGGTGATGGGCTTGGCGCCCCACCAGCGGTCGTTGGCGGTCAAGACGACACCGCCCTCGGGCAGCACCGAATCGATCTTGTAGGGGCCCGAGGACGGGAACTTCTTCAGGTCGTCGCCCTTCATCCCGGGCTTGAGGTCCCAGGTGGTGTTCCAGGCCTGCGCGATGCGGTCGACGGCGCCGGGGTCACCGGACAGCAGCGCCTGGGTCACGTCGATCCCGAGCTCGTCGGCCAGCACGTGCGAGGGCATCATCGACGTCGCGGTGAACAGCTGCATGTAGTCGGTGACCGCGCGCCCGGGCGCATATGTCACCCGAGCCTTCTTCTGGCCCGGCTGGCAGTCGATGCCCGCGATGTCGGCGTAACCGCCGTTGGTGGCCGCCGCGAAGCCCGGAAACCGCCCGGACTGGGCCGCCCACGCCAGCACCATGTCGTCACACGTCACCGGCTTGCCGTCGGAGTACACCGCGTTGTCGGCAATCTGGTAGTCCAGGACCAGGGGTTCGCGGCCGACCACCGCCACCGAGCCGAAGTCGTGGTCGGCCAGCTGCCTGCCCGTCGGGACCGTGAAAGGTGAAACCGGTCAGCACCCTGGCGAAGGCCTGCGGGCCTGCCGAGGCCGCGCCGGTGACCGTGTTGGTGTTGTAGGTACTCAGCGTGCCGTCCACCGCGTAGTTGACCTGCTCGGCGGCGCTACCCGTACACGCGGTGAGCGGAGCGAGCACGCTCAGGACGGCCGCCACTGCGACAGCGGCGGCGCGCCGGCGCCCGAGAACCATGACCCGCTATCGCTCGCGGCGGCTGGGCTTGCCGGTTGGCCGGCCGGTGCGCGAGCCCGACGGCCGGACCGGGCGGGCACCCGGCGCGGGCTTGTTGCCGACAGCCACCGGGACCGCCTGGGCGCCGTCCTCCGTGGTCGCCTCGGTGGCTTCGGTCACCGCGGCCGCCGGCTTGCGGCGGTTGAGCACCCGGCGGGTGTGGGTGCGCACCTTGTCGGTGCGCTCCCGCAGTGTCACCAGCAGCGGGGTGGCGAAGAAGATCGAGGAGTAGGTGCCCACGATGATGCCGACGAGCTGCACCAGCGCCAGGTCCTTCAAGGTGCCCACGCCCAGCAGCCAGACCGCCACCACGATCAGCGCCAGCACCGGCAGGATCGAGATCAGGCTGGTGTTGATCGAGCGCATGAAGGTCTGGTTGATGGCCAGGTTGGCCTGCTCGGCGAAGGTGCGCCGGGTGGTGTGCTCGAACCCGTGGGTGTTCTCCTCGACCTTGTCGAACACGATGACCGTGTCGTAGAGCGAGAAGCCCAGGATGGTGAGCAGGCCGATCACCGTCGCGGGACTGACCTCGAAGCCCACCAGCGAGTAGACCCCCGCTGTGGCCAGCAGGTCGAAGCCAAGGCAGGTCAGTGCCGCGATCGCCATGTAGCGCTCGTAGCGCAGGGTGATGTAGATGCCGACCAGGACCAGGAACACCGCGAGCGCGATGAGCGCCTTCTTGGTGATCTGGCCACCCCAGGTCTCGGACACCGCCGAGTCGCTGATCGCCGTCGGGCTGGCCTTGCCGTCGGGACCCTTGGGCTGGAACTTCTGGAACAGCGCGTCGCGCAGTTTGGCGGTCTGGTCGTTGTTCAGCGTCTCCGAGCGGATCTGCACGGTGGCCGACGAGCCGTTGCCCACCACGACCACCGATTCGGCGCTCTTGCCGAGTGGCTTGCTGGAACACCTGCTCGACCTGGGTCACGCTGGCGTCCCCACGCGGGAACGACATCTTGGTGCCGCCCTCGAAGTCGATGCCGAACGTGAAGCCCCTCAGCAGGATGCTGGCCACCGCGATCGCGATGATCAGGCCGCTGATCGCGAACCACAGCTTGCGCCTGCCGACGACCTCGAATGCTCCGGTGCCGGTGTAGAGGCGGGTGAAGAAATTGTGGCGCGGCAACTGGGTGTCGGCGGCCTCGACCGCGGTGGGCTCCAGTTCGGTCGCCTCGGTCACGGTATCGCCGGTGCCCGCGGTGTCGGTCGTGTCAGCCATCGGTTACTCCCGTCCCGTCGATACGCGGTCGACTCCCCGGTCACTGCGCTCCTGCCCGCCGACCGCGGCCCGGCGTTCTCGGGCGATCTGCTGTATCGCGCCCAAGCCGTTGAACGCCGGTTTGGACAGCGTCGGCGACTTCGACGCCAGGTACACCAGCGGCCAGGTGACCAGGAACACCACGACGACGTCGAGGATGGTGGTCAGGCCGAGGGTGAACGCGAAGCCCTTCACCTGGCCCACGGCCAGGAAGTAGAGCACCGCAGCGGCCAGGAAGCTGACGGCGTTGCCGGACAGGATCGTCTTGCGCGCTCGCGCCCAACCGCGCGGCACCGCCGAGCGGAACGAACGGCCTTCTCGGATCTCGTCCTTGATGCGTTCGAAGAACACCACGAACGAGTCCGCCGTCGTGCCGATACCGATGATCAGACCGGCGATGCCGGCGAGGTCCAGGGTGTAGTTGATGTATCTGCCGAGCAACACGAGTATGCCGAACACCATGGCTCCGGAGGCCACCAGTGACAGCGCGGTCAGCAGCCCCAGCACCCGGTAGTAGAACAGCGAGTACACCAGCACCAGGGCCAGACCGATGGCTCCGGCGATCAGGCCCGCCCGAAGCGACGTCAATCCCAGTGTCGCCGAGACGGTTTCGGCCTCCGACGACTCGAACGACAGCGGCAGCGAGCCGTACTTGAGCACGTTCGCCAGCTGCTTGGAGGTCTCGGCGGTGAACGCCGGGTTGCCGCCACTGATCTGGGTGCGCCCGCCCGGGATGGCCTCCCGGATCTGTGGGGCGCTGACCACCTGCGAGTCGAGCGTGAACGCCGTTTGAGTGCCGATGTTGGCGGCGGTGAAGTCCGACCACGTGGTGGCCGCCTTGTCCTTGAACTCGACATCGACGACGTAGGCGCCGCTCTGCTGGTCGAAGCCCGACGAGGCGTTCTTGATCTGGTCGCCGCTGATGATCGACTTGTCCAGCACGTAGACGTACTTGTGGTCCTGCGAGCAGGCCACCAGCGGAAGGTTCGGGTCGTCGTTGCCTGCGAGCACGTCCTCCTGGTCGCACCTGCCCGCCATGTACTGCACGGCCAGCAGGAGCAGGTTCTGGTTGGTGCTCTGCCGCAGTTCCTTCTCGAACTTGATCCGCGCGGCGAGGTCCTTGCGAGGGTCCGGCGGTCCGGGCGGCGGCGGCGCGGGCTGGCCGGGTGCCGCCGGTGCCGGGACCGCAGTGGGCGGTGCCTGATCACCCGGGCCGGGCGCGGGCGCCGGGGCGGGCTCGGCGGGGCTGGGCTCGCCCGGGGTGGGCGTCGGCTCGAGCGGGTAGGGACGCGGCTGAGGAGCCGGGGCGGCCGGGCTCTCCGGCGCGGGCGCCGCGGGCGGCTCGGCCGGAGGCGCGCCGACGCCGGCGGGCGGAGCGCCTGGCGGAACGCCCGGGGGCGTTCCGGGCGGCGGACCACCGGGAACGCCACGCTGGCCGGCGGCTTGCTGCTCCTGCTGCTTGATCGCCTCCACCGGAATGGGCTGTCCGATCACCGGGCGGATGAACAGCCGCGCGGTCTGGCCCAGGTTGCGCGCCTCGTTGCCGTCGTTGCCCGGAACGGTGATCACCAGGTTGTCGCCGTCGATGACCACTTCCGAGCCCGACACGCCGAGGCCGTTAACGCGGGCGCTGATGATCTGCTGCGCCTGGTTGAGCGCGTCGCGGGTGGGCCTGGAGCCGTCCGGGGTGCGCGCGGTCAGCGTGACGCGGGTGCCGCCCTGCAGGTCGATGCCCAGTTTGGGCTTGGCGTGCTTGTCTCCGGTGAGGAAGACGAGCAGGTAGACCCCGATGAGCAGGACCAGGAACAGCGCCAGATAGCGGTACGGATGCACCGGCGCCGAAGACGATGCCACGTTGTTGTCACTCCTAGGTGTGTGCCGCGATCCGCTCCGCAAGATACGTGCGAGATCCGCCGTCGGTTCTCGCTAGAGGGTACGGGGCGAGAATGGCGATCAGTCTTTGGTCAGTCGGTCCGCGTCGCTTTCGGTGATTTCCACCGCCGCTGCCGGCGACGAAGCGGGCGCCGACTCCTCGATCTCCGGGGTCTCCGGCTCGATCCGGTCGCGGACGGCCAGCTTCATCCAGGTGGTCACCACGCCGGGGGCAATCTCCAGTTCGACGGTGTCGTCGTGGATAGCGGTGATGGTGGCCTGCAGACCGGAGGTGGTGTGCACACGGTCACCGACGCGCAGTGACTCCTGCAGGTCGATGGTGGCCTGCATGGCTTTGCGCTGGCGGCGCGAGGCAAACCACATGAACGCGCCCATGATGATGATCAGGGGCAGGAAGACGACTAGATCCATGACAGCACTTTCATATCGGGTGCGGGAACAACGCTCCACGACCGGCAGGTCGCGGGCCTCATAGCTGACCAGTCTGCCATTGGCGGCCCCGGCGCCGGTCGCGCCCTCCGCCGACCGCGGATGGAAAATGGTCGAATGGACCTGATCGAGACGCTGCGCAGCACCGGCACGGTGCGTGAGTTCACCGACCAACCCGTCGATGACGCCGTGCTGGCGCGCGTGCTGGACACCGCCCGGTTCGCGCCGAGCGGCGCCAACGCCCAGGCCTGGCGGGTGGTCGTGGTCAAGGATCCCGCGATCCGGGCCCGCCTGCGCGACCTCTACCTTCCGGGCTGGACCGAGTACCTGGCGATGAGCGCCGCGGGGTTGCGGCCCTGGTCACCGGTCAACGACCCCGCCGCCGAACGCGCCGCCGTGGCCGCCGTCGGGAAGCCGATGGTCGACGCGGCGGCCCAGGGATTGGCCGGGCACCTCGACGAGGTGCCGGTGCTACTGGCGGTGTTCGCCGACCTGGCGCAGCTGGCCGCCGTGGACCGCGACCTGGACCGCTACTCGTTCGCCGGCGGCGCGTCGGTCTACCCGTTCGCGTGGAACGTACTGCTGGCCGCGCGCGCCGAAGGCCTGGGCGGTGTGCTGACCACCATGCTGATCCGGCAGGAGGACGAGGTGAAGCGGCTGCTCGGGGCGGACGGGTCGCTGGCGCTCGGCGCGGTGATCGCCCTGGGTCACCCGGTGCACCAGCCGCGAAGGCTGCGCCGCAATCCGGTCGAAGCGTTCACCACGGTGGACCGCGTCGGCGGAGCCCCATTCCCCGGCTGAGGGCAACCGATTACGCCGACGATGGGTCTGTCGGCGACGTAATCCATTCCAGGCCACTCCCCAGACCATGGTAATCAGTTGCACCCCCTAGGCCCCCGGCTAGGCTCTGATCGCCCGCTTAGTTCAGCGCCGTCGTCTAGGAGAACAGTCGTGACCACCGTCGAGCAGAGCCGCAAACTCCTCACCGAGATCCCGGGACCCGGGTCCGTCGAACTGTCCAAGCGCCGCATCGCCGCGGTGTCGCACGCCGTGGGTGTCACGATGCCGATCTACGCCGCGCGGGCCGGCGGCGGCATCATCGAGGACGTTGATGGCAACCGGCTGATCGACCTGGGCTCCGGGATCGCGGTGACGACGATCGGCAACTCCTCGCCGCGGGTTATCGACGCGGTGCGCGCGCAGGTCGCCGACTTCACCCACACCTGCTTCATGGTGACGCCCTACGAGGAGTACGTCGCCGTCGCCGAGCAGCTCAACCGGCTCACGCCGGGGTCCTACGAGAAGCGTTCGGCGCTGTTCAACTCCGGCGCCGAGGCGGTGGAGAACGCGATCAAGATCGCCCGGGCCTTCACCCGCAAGACCGCGGTGGTGGCCTTCGACCACGCCTACCACGGCCGGACCAACCTGACGATGGCACTGACCGCCAAGTCGATGCCCTACAAGAGCGGGTTCGGCCCGTTCGCGCCGGAGGTCTACCGCGCGCCGATGTCCTACCCCTACCGCGACGGCCTGATCGACAAGGAGTGGGCCACCGACGGCGAACTCGCCGCCGAGCGGGCGCTGACGGTCATCGACAAGCAGATCGGCGCCGCCAACCTGGCCGCGATCATCATCGAGCCCATCCAGGGCGAGGGCGGGTTCATCGTCCCGGCACCCGGCTTCCTGCCCACGCTGCGCGCGTGGTGCTGCGGACAACGACGTGGTGTTCATCGCCGATGAGGTGCAGACCGGGTTCGCCCGCACCGGAGCGATGTTCGCCTGCGAGGACGAGGGCATCGAGCCGGACCTGATCGTGCACCGCGAAGGGCATCGCCGACGGTCTGCCGCTGGCCGCGGTGACCGGCCGGGCCGAGATCATGGACGCCCCGCACGTCAGCGGTCTCGGCGGCACCTACGGCGGCAACCCGGTGGCCTGCGCGGCGGCGCTGGCCACCATCGAGACCATCGAACTCGACGGTCTGCTCGACCGGGCCAAGCACATCGAGAAAGTGATGAAGGACAAGCTCGGCCGGATGCAGGCCGACGACGACCGCATCGGCGACGTCCGCGGCCGCGGTGCGATGATCGCGGTGGAGCTGGTGAAGTCCGGCACCGCCGACCCGGATCCGGAACTGACCAAAACCCTTGCCGCCAAGGCGCATTCGCAGGGCGTGCTGGTGCTCACCTGCGGCACGTTCGGCAACATCCTGCGCTTCCTGCCGCCGCTGACCATCAGCGACGACCTGCTGCTGGAGGGACTCGACGTCCTGGCCGGACTCCTCGGCGAGATCTGAAGGGCCGCGCGATGACCACCGTGAAGAACTTCATCGGAGGCGAACTCGTCGACTCCGTGAGCGGCGCGACCATGCCGATAGTCGACCCATCGACCGGTGAAAAGTACGGCACTGCACCGATTTCCAACGAGCAGGACATCGACAACGCCTACGCGGCGGCGGCCACGGCGTTCGCCGAGTGGAAGCGCACCACCCCCTCGCAGCGGCAGAAGGCGCTGCTGGGGTTCGCCGACGACGTGGAGAAGGCGGCCGCCGACCTGGTGGCGGCCGAGGGCCGCAACACCGGCAAGCCCAACCACGTGACGCTGGCCGAAGAGATCCCGCCGATGCTCGACCAGATCAGGTTCTTCGCCGGTGCGGCCAGGATTCTGGAGGGCAAGTCCGCCGGGGAGTACATGGCCGACCACACGTCGTGGATCCGCCGCGAACCGGTCGGCGTAATCGGACAGGTCGCGCCGTGGAACTACCCGATGATGATGGCGATCTGGAAGTTCTGTCCGGCCATCGCGGCGGGAAACACGGTGGTGCTCAAGCCCAGTGACACCACCCCGGTGTCCACCGTGATGCTGGCCGAGATCGCCGCCAAGCACTTCCCGCCCGGCGTGCTCAACGTGGTCTGCGGCGACCGGGTCACCGGCGCCGGCGTGGTGGCCCACCCCACCCCCCAGATGGTCTCCATCACCGGCTCGGTTGCCGCGGGCCGCGCCGTGGCGGTCAGCGCGGGCGGCAACCTCAAGCGCACCCATCTCGAGCTCGGCGGCAAGGCGCCGGTGATCGTCTTCGACGACGCCGACATCGCCGCCGCCGCAGAGGGAATCGCGGTCGCAGGCTACTTCAACGCCGGGCAGGACTGCACCGCAGCCACCAGGGTACTGGCCCGCGCCGGGGTGGCCGAGGAACTGACCGCCGCACTGGCCGAGCAGGCCAAGGGCGCGGCCACCACGTTCGGCCGGGCCGCCGACGACGAGGACGCCTGGGTGCCGCCGGTCAACAACCCCAACCAGCTCGAGCGGGTGCTCGGCTTCCTGTCCGACGTGCCGTCGCACGCGACGGTCGCCGCTGGCGGAAACCGCCAGGGCGACAAGGGTTTCTACATCGAGCCCACCGTCATCGGCGGACTGCTGCAGGGCGACCGCCACATCCAGGAGGAGATCTTCGGCCCGGTCATCACCGTGCAGTCGTTCGCCGACGAGGACGAGGCCATCGCCTGGGCCAACGGCGTCGAGTACGGCTTGGCCTCCTCGGTGTGGACGAAGGACGTGTCGCGGGCCCTGCGGGTGTCGGCCGCACTGGACTTCGGCTGCGTGTGGATCAACACCCACATCCCGTTGGTCGCCGAGATGCCGCACGGCGGTTACAAGGCCTCCGGTCACGGCAAGGACCTGTCGATGTACGGCCTTGAGGACTACACCCGCATCAAGCACGTGATGGCCTACACCGGCGGCTAACCCCCTCCCCTCGGTCGCGCCCAAACCGACGTTCGGGCGCGAAAGTTCGAGTTGAAACCCCCAGAATGTCGATCTCGGCGCTGTCGAACAGGAAACTCACAGAACCGACCTGGGTTTTCTCGTGGAGAACCCGGGAATACCGTTAGCTTCGCTAACGTAGTTCTCATTGGGCGCAGCGTTGCGCCGGAGATTTCGACACCGATTGTTCATTGCTTTGGAGATGTGTCATGCCGCTAACCACTGAGGACCGCTTCACCCAACGAGTCGCCGATTTGTACGCCACCGACGCGCAGTTCGCCGCCGCGAGGCCCCGCGCCGATGTCACCGCCGCCGCCGGACAGCCCGGCCTGCGGCTCCCCGATCTCATCGAGACCGTCTTCGCCGCATATGCCGAGCGGCCCGCTCTGGGCCAGCGAAAAGTCCGATTGGTCGAGGACCCGCAGACCCACCGCACCACGGCCGAACTCGTGCCCGAGTTCGAGACCATCACCTATCGGCAGCTGCGGGACCGGGTGTGCGCGGTCGCCGGCGCGTGGGCCGACCACCCGGTGCACCCCGGCGACCGGGTGGCGGTCCTGGGGTTCACCAGCGTCGACTACACGACGGTCGACCTCGCGCTGACCCGGCTCGGCGCGGTATGCGTGCCGTTGCAGACCGGCGCCGTCGCGCAGCTGACCCCGATCATCGCCGAGACCGAGCCGGTGCTGATCGCCTCCGGTGTCGACTACGTCGATGACGCGATCGAACTCGTGTTGGCCGGCCCTGCACCGAAACAGCTGGTGCTGTTCGACTTTCGGTCCGACATCGACGACCACCGCGAGGCGCTGGCCGCCGCGCGTACCCGGCTTGCCGGTACCGGCGTGACCGTGCACACCCTCGACAGCGACATCGCCGCAGCGTCTCCGGCAGAGCCCCGGGACACCGGGGCGGAGGATCCGCTGGCCCTGCTCGTGTACACCTCCGGCAGCACGGGCGCGCCCAAGGGCGCGATGTACCCCGCGCACAAGGTGGCCGACATGTGGACTTCGGCGGCCGGACTCTGGGATGACAAGCACGGCGCGTTCCCTGCGATCGTGCTGAGCTTCATGCCGATGAGCCATGTGATGGGCCGAGGAGCGCTCTACGGCACGCTGAGCAGCGGCGGCACAGTGTATTTCGCCGCACGCCCCGACCTGTCGACGTTCCTCGAAGACCTCGCGCTGACCCGCCCGACGCAGCTCAACCTGGTGCCGCGGGTGTGGGACATGATCCGCCAGGAGGTACAGAGTGAGGTCGACCGTCGCACCGACGTGACCGAGGAGCAGGTGCTGGCCGAGAAGCGGCTGGGCCTGATGGGCGGCCGATACGTCTCGGCGATGACCGGGTCGGCGCCCATGGCCGCCGAACTCAAGACGTGGGTGGAGCGGTTCCTCGACATGCACCTGGTGGAGGGCTACGGCTCGACCGAGGCGGGCGCGGTGTTCGTCGACGGTCAGATCCGCCGGCCCCCGGTCATCGACTACAAACTGGTCGACGTCCCCGAATTGGGTTACTTCAGCACCGATCTGCCACATCCGCGCGGTGAGCTGATGGTCAAGTCGAAGCAGGTTTTCCCGGGCTACTACAAGCGGCCCGACGTCACCGCCGAGGTGTTCGACGACGACGGCTTCTACCGCACCGGTGACATCGTCGCCGAGGTCGGGCCCGACCAGGTGCGGTACGTCGACCGGCGAAACAACGTCCTCAAGCTGTCGCAAGGTGAGTTCGTCACCGTCTCCAAGCTGGAAGCCGCCTTCACCGCGAGCCCACTGGTCCGCCAGATCTACCTGTACGGCAACAGTTCCCGGCCCTACCTGCTGGCCGTGGTCGTGCCGGCCGGCGAGGCGGCCGCCGACCATGGCGAGGCCGAACTCAAGTCACTCATCGCCGAGTCGCTGCAGGACGTCGCCCGCGCCGCGGGACTGAGGTCATACGAGATCCCGCGGGACTTCCTCATCGAGACCACGCCGTTCACGCTGGCGAACGGCCTGCTGACCGGAATACGGAAGCTGGCCTGGCCGCGGCTCAAGGAGCGCTACGGTCCGGCGCTGGAACAGCTCTACGCCGACTTGGCCCAGGGTCAGGCCGACGAACTCAGGGCGATCCGGCAGAGTGGCGCCGACGCTGCGACGCTGCCGACGATCCTGCGCGCGGTGGGGGCGCTGCTCGGCGCAGCGGCCGGCGACGTGGACGCCGACGCCCATTTCACCGACCTCGGTGGAGATTCCCTGTCCGCGTTGACATTTGCGAACCTGCTCAATGAGATCTTTGCCATCGAGGTCCCGGTCGGGGTGATCGTCAGCCCGGCCAACGACCTGCGGGCCGTGGCGGCCTACATCGACACCGAGCGGGCCGGCGCCACCGCCCGGCCGACATTCGCCGCCGTCCACGGCGCCGGTGCCACCGAGGCGCACGCCGCTGACCTGACCCTGGACAGGTTCATCGATCCGGCGACTCTGGCCGGGGCACCGGATCTGCCGGGGCCGCGCGGCGAGATCCGCACGGTCCTGCTCACCGGCGCGACCGGATTCCTCGGCCGTTACCTGGCATTGGAATGGCTGGAGCGGATGAGTCTGGTCGACGGCAAGGTCGTCTGCCTGGTTCGCGCCCGCTCCGACGAGGATGCGCGGCGTCGCCTGGACGCCACGTTCGACAGCGGCGATCCGGTCTTGACGGCGCACTATCGGCAGTTGGCGACCGACCACCTCGAGGTGATCGCCGGCGACAAGGGTGAGCCGAATCTCGGACTCGACGCGCAGAACTGGCAGCGACTGGCCGACACCGTCGATGTGATCGTCGACCCGGCTGCCCTGGTCAACCATGTGCTGCCTTATCGAGAACTGTTCGGCCCCAACGTGTTGGGCACCGCCGAGCTGATCCGGATCGCGCTCACCACCAAGATCAAGCCCTACGTCTACATCTCGACCATCGGTGTCGGGGCCGGCGTCACACCGGGACAGTTCGTCGAGGACGCCGACATCCGGACCATCAGCGCGACCCGTGCGGTCGACGCCTCGTATGCCAACGGCTACTCCAACAGCAAGTGGGCCGGCGAGGTCCTGCTGCGCGAGGCACACGACCTGGGCGGCCTACCGGTGTCGGTGTTCCGCTGCGACATGATTTTGGCCGACACCAGCTACGCGGGCCAGCTGAACCTGCCTGACATGTTCACCCGGATGATGCTGAGCCTGATCGCCACCGGGATCGCACCGGCCTCGTTCTACGAGCTCGACGCCGACGGCCTGCGCCAGCGCGCGCACTACGACGGCCTGCCGGTGGAGTTCATCGCCGAGGCGGTCTCCATCCTGGGCGCGCAGGTTACCGAGGGTTTCGAGACCTACCACGTGATGAACCCCTACGACGACGGCATCGGGCTCGACGAGTTCGTCGACTGGCTCATCGAGGCGGGCTACCCCATTCGACGCATCGCCGACTACGGCAGCTGGCTGCAGCGGTTCGAGACCGCGATGCGGGGCTTGCCCGAGCGCCAGCGCCAGTACTCACTGTTGCCACTGCTGCACAACTACCAGCGGCCGGAGCGCCCGGTGCGCGGGTCGATCGCCCCGACCGACCGGTTCCGCGCCGCGGTGCAGGAGGCGAAGATCGGCCCCGACAAGGACATTCCGCACGTGTCGGCGGAGGTCATCGTCAAATACGCCAGCGACCTCGAGCTGCTCGGTCTGCTCTAGACGAGCGCGATCACCAGCAGCGCGGCGGCGATCAGCGGGAAGGTGCCCTGGGTGACGGCGGCGCGCGCCTTGTCCGGCGACGAGGCCAGCAGCACCACCGCGGCGGCCAGCATGGAGCCGACGCCGGCGAACACCAGCGCGGCACCGATCTGCTTGTGCCCCATGGCGATAGCCGCGATGCCGACGGCGGTCACGATCGCCAGGAAGAGGTTGTAGAACCCTTGGTTGAACGCCAGCAGCTTGGTGGTCTCGGCCTCCTGCGCGCTGGTGCCGAACACCTTACGAGTGCGCGGCGTGGTCCAGGTCAGCGATTCCATGACGAAGATGTACACGTGCAGCAGCGCGGCGAGGGCGGCGAAAACCAGCGCGGCGACGGTCATGTGGCGCTCCGTTCCTCAAATGGCGGGATCACTCGAAGAGCCCGGTCTGGCCCAGCCCGCTGGCGCGTGGTGGCGCCACCATGCCGAGGTGGGTCCAGGCTAGTGGGGTGGCCACCCGGCCGCGGGGCGTTCGCGCGATCATGCCCGCGCGCACCAGGAACGGCTCGCACACCTCCTCGACGGTGGTCGCCTCCTCCCCGACCGCGACGGCCAGTGTGGACACCCCCACCGGGCCGCCGCCGAAGCTCTTGGTCAGCGCCAGGAGCACCGCGCGGTCCAGCCGGTCGAGGCCCAGCTCGTCGACGTCGTAGACGGCCAGCGCGGCCTTGGCGATGTCACGGGTGATCACGCCGTCGGCGCGCACCTCGGCGTAGTCGCGCACCCGGCGCAGCAGCCGGTTGGCGATGCGTGGCGTGCCCCGCGACCGGCGGGCGATCTCGACTCCGGCCTCGCGGCCCAGCTCGATGCCCAAGATGCCGGCCGAGCGGACCAGCACGTGTTCCAGCTCGGCCGGCTCGTAGAAGTCCATGTGCGCGGTGAAGCCGAAGCGATCCCGCAGCGGCCCGGTCAGCGCACCCGATCTGGTCGTCGCACCCACGAGGGTGAACGGCGCGACCTCCAACGGAATCGACGTCGCGCCCGGGCCTTTGCCCACCACGACGTCGACCCGGAAGTCCTCCATTGCCAGATACAGCATCTCCTCGGCGGGCCGGGCGATCCGATGGATCTCGTCGATGAACAACACGTCGTGCTCGACGAGGTTGGACAACATCGCCGCCAGGTCGCCGGCCCGCTCCAGCGCCGGGCCGGAGGTGACCCGCAGCGAGGTGCCCAGTTCGGCGGCGATGATCATCGCCAGCGACGTCTTGCCCAGGCCGGGCGGCCCGGACAGCAGGATGTGATCCGGTGTGCCGCCGCGGTTCTTGGCGCCTTCGATGACCAGCTGGAGTTGCTCGCGCACCCGCGCCTGGCCGATGAACTCGCGTAGCGAGCGGGGCCGCAGGCTGGCGTCGATGTCGCCTTCCCCGACGCTGAGCATCGGGGAGACGTCACGGTCGGGGCCCTCGTCCTCGACGTCGTCGTCCTCGAACCGGCTCATGTGGTCTTACCCAACAGCGACAGGGCCGCGCGCAGTGCACCGGATGTGGTGGCCTCGGGATCGTCGGCCAGCACCTTGTCGCAGGCCTCCTCGGCTTGTCTGGCCGCAAAGCCAAGTCCGACAAGGGCTTCCACGACCGGCCCGCGAACGCCGTGCCCCGATGCCGCGGCCACACCGGCCGACGTGGCCACCGGGCCGATCTTGTCGCGCAGTTCGAGGACCATCCGCTCGGCACCGCGCTTGCCGATCCCGGGAACCCGGGTCAGCGCCGTCACATCACCGTCGGCGAGAGCCCGGCGCAGCGCGGTCGCGTCGTAGACCGCCAGGGTGGCCAGGGCGATCTTCGGCCCCACCCCGGACACCCCGAGCAGGGTGAGGAACAGGTCACGGGCATCGGCGTCGGCGAACCCGTACAACGTCTGGGAGTCCTCGCGGACGATCATCGCGGTGATCAGCCGCGCCTCCTGTCCCCGGCGCAGGGTGGCCAGCGTCGAGGGGGCGGCCATCACCTTGTAGCCCACTCCGGCGCACTCGATCACGGTGTGGTCGAGTGCGATGTCGAGCACCTCACCGCGAACCGAGGCGATCATCTCGCCGCCTTCAGCCGGGCCTGATACGCCCGTTTCTGCTCGGCGGCCATCGCCTCGGCCTGCGCCATCCGGGCGATCATCGGCGCGCGCCAGCAGTGACAGATGGCCAGCGCCAGCGCGTCGGCGGCGTCGGCGGGGGTGGGTTTCTGCTGCAGTTGCAGAATCCTGGTGACCATCGCGGTGACCTGCGCTTTGTCCGCCCGGCCGTTGCCGGTGACGGCGGCCTTGACCTCACTGGGAGTGTGGAAGTAGACGTCGATTTCTCGCCGGGCGGCGGCCAGGGCGATCACGCCCGCCGCCTGCGCGGTACCCATGGCGGTGTTCGCGTTCTGGTTGGCGAACACCCGCTCGATGGCCAATACCTCGGGTACGTGAGTGTCCAGCCAGTGCTCGACGGTTTCGCTGATGGTGAGCAGCCGCTTCTGCAGCGGCTGATCGGCGGGCGTGCGGACCACGTCGACGTCCAGCGCGATGACCTGGCGACCACCCCGGCTCTCGATGACCGAGAGACCGCAGCGCGTCAGCCCTGGATCGACTCCCATCACCCGCAACAGCTCGCCTCTCGCCGGTCGTAGAACAGCTGTTCGATACCTTAGCGGCTGACGCGGACAGCACGGTGCAACGACATACCGCGAGAGAACGAGCCGTGACCACTACTCTGCATCCATGGTCCGGGGCTGGCGCATCCTCGCCCGCCCACCGCAGGACGAGATCATCCGGGCCGCGCTGAGTGGTGACGAGGGCGGCGGCGTCGTTGTGGTCGGCCCCGCGGGAGTGGGCAAGACGACGCTCGCGCGGGCGGTGACGGCGACCCTGCCCGCCGCACGAGTGCACTGGGTGGCCTGCACCGAGTCCTCCCGCGACATTCCGCTCGGCGCGTTCGCCCAGTGGGTGGGCGAGAGCGCCGCGGACAACCCGGCCGGGCAGATCGCCGCCGCGCGGCGCGCCCTGCTTGCCGACGGAAACGTCGTCGTCGGCGTCGACGACGCGCACCTGCTCGACCCGCTCTCCGCGACGCTGCTGCACAACATCGCGACCGACCGGTCCGCGCGCATCGTGGCCACCATCCGCAACACCGAACAGGTGCCCGAGACCCTGATGTCGCTGTGGAAGGACGGCTACCTGCACTGGCTCGAGCTGCAGCCCTTCACCCGGCAGGAGACCACCGCGCTGCTGGAATCGGTGCTCGGCGGCACCGTCGAAGAACTCAGCGCCGACTTCGTCTGGGAATCCTCCGAAGGCAATCCGCTGTACCTGCGCCACCTGGTCACCGGGGCGCTGGAAGCGGGCACGCTGCGTGAGGCCGACGGCGTGTGGCAGCTCCGCGGGCGCGCCCAGGTATCGGCCGGCCTGGCGGCCCTCCTGGACACCCGTCTCGACGATGCAGGCACGCCTGCGCTCAGCGTGCTCAAATTGCTGGCGCTGTGTGAGCCACTCGACCTCGATGCCCTGGTCGAGCTGGTCGGCGTCGGCTCGGTCGACGCCGCCGAACAGGCCGACCTGATTCGCATCGCCGATGACGGCGGGACGCTGCGGGTCCGGATCGCCCACCCCCTCTACGGCGACGTGATGCGGCGCCGGATCGGCACCGCCTCGGCGCGCGAGTCCCGGGGCCGGATCGCCGAAGCGCTGCGCACCCGCGACCTCAGTTCGGCGGCGCGCCGTATCCAGCTGGCCCAGCTGTACGCCGACAGCGACCAGGACGCCGACGTGATCCTCCTGCTCACCGCCGGCCAGGACGCGCTGTCGGTGGCCGACCTTCCGCTGGCCGAGCTGTCTGGCCGGCGCGGCACTGCGGCAGGCCGAGAAGATACCGCACGGCCAACGGGGACCGTTCCTGCTGGGCGCCCGGCTGATGCTGTTCCGGTCGGCGATGTTGCAGGGCCGCGGCGTCGAGGCCAAGGCGATCGTCAACGCGATGACACCGGAGGACCCCGATGACGACGTGCAGCTGGTGCGGTGGTGGGGTGCGCCGTTGATGGGCATCCGGTTCTTCGCGACGCGCGAGGTGGCGGAGGCCCACGAAGTGCTGGAGATTCTGCGCAGCCGGGTCATCCGACCCGGCGATGATGGCGATCGTCGACGCGTACGACGCCGCGTTCGCGGTGCAGGAGAACGATCTCGAGCGCGGTCTGCTGACGGCCGAGGCCATCCTGTCGAACCCCGACGCTCCCGCGCTGGCCATCGAGGCGGCATGCTTCGCCGCCGGGCAGGCGATGCCGATGATGGGCCGCGGCAGGGACTTCGAGCCCATCGCGCGGCGTGTCCGCGCAACCGAGAACCCGGAAGCGATCATCGGGATCCTCGCCCGCTATACCGACGTGCTGGCCCTGAGCATGACCGGCGACCTGGACCGCGCCGAGACGCAGGCCGCCGCCTACGCCCAGTTCTCCAGCCCCGGACAGTACGTCGGGTGGGCACTGACGAAGGTGATGGCCGCCGTGGTCGCCGGCTACCGGGGACGCTTCGACGACGTGATCTCCCCGATCGAGCAGGCGCTGGCGGCACTCGTCGGCGAAGACAGCCTGCCCTGGCAGCTGCCCGCGCAGTTGCTGCTGGCCCGCGCGCACGCGGCACTCGGCCGGCCCGGCAAAGCCGACCGGGTGATGGTCGAGGCAGCCCGGCACACCGGTGAGCACATGGCCATCTACGGTCCACAGGTGATCCTGGCCAATGCCTGGGTGGCCGCGGCCCGGGGCGGGGACAGGACGGCGATCACGTTGGCGCGCAAGGCAGCCGAGGCCGCGCATGAAGCCGGCCAGTACGCGGTGGAGGCCGAGTCGTTGCACGACGCCGCTCGGTTCGGTGACCGGGCCGTCAGCGCCAGGTTGAGCTGGCTGGCCGGCCATGTGCAGGGAACGTCGGCGGAGTTGTACGCCCGCCACGCGGCCGCATTGACCCAGGGCGACGGCACCGCCCTCGACGCGGCCGCTGAGCGGTTCGAGCGGGCCGGACTGCTGCTGTCCGCGGCCGATGCCGCCGCCCAGGCCGCGCCCTTTCACGATCGGGATGGCAGCCGCAGGCGCAGCGCCGAATCGGTCGCCAGAGCCGCCCGGTTGGCCGAACGCGGCGGCGGGTTCGTCACACCGGCCATCGTGGCCACGGTCCGGCCGTTGCCGCTGAGTTCACGGGAGCGCGAGATCGCCGCCCTCATCAGTACGGGGTTGACCAATCGTCAGATCGCCGAACGGCTTTCGGTATCCGTTCGCACCGTCGAGGGGCACATCTACCGCGGCTGCACCAAACTCGACGCCGGCGACCGCGAGGAATTCGCCGCAATCGTTCGGCAGAGCGGCGCCGGATAGCGCTACGGTTCCCGATATGCCGGAGTCTGAGGTACGGACGGTCCGAAGCTTCTGCCGGGTCTGCCAATCGGTGTGCGGCATCCTGGTCGACGTCGAGGGCGAGCGGGTGATCCGGGTACGCGGCGACCGCGACCATCCGGTGTCGGCCGGCTACACCTGCCCGAAGGGCCGGGCGCTGCCCGAATTGCACCACCGCCCGGACCGCCTCGAGCACCCGCAGATCCGCGCCGACGAGGTTCTGCAGGACAGCACCTGGGACACCGTCCTGGACGATCTGGCCGCTCGGCTGGAATCGGTCATCGGCCAGCACGGGCCGGGGTCGGTGGCGATCTTCTTCGGCTCGGGGATCGGCATGGACGCGGCCGGCTACCGGATGGCCGAGGCACTGCACGCGGCGATCGGCACCCCGGCGAAGTTCAGCCCGCTGACCATCGACGGCACGGCCAAGCCACTGGTGGCCGACCTGATGGGCGGCTTCGTGGGACTCAGCTGCCGGGCCGACTACGCAGGCGTCGAGTTCCTGCTGTGCGTCGGCAGCAACCCGGTGGTCTCGCACGGTCATGCCCTGGCGATGCCCAACCCGACCGGCACCATCCGCGACATCACGAGCCGCGGCCAAGTGTGGGTGATCGACCCGCGGTACACCGAAACGGCAAGGCTGGCAACAGCTCACATCGCACCGCGGGCCGGAACGGACTACGCGGTGCTCGCCTACCTGGTGGCCGAGCTGCTCACCGACGGGGCCGACCCGGCAATCCTGGCGGGCCGGGTCGCCGACGCCGACCGGCTCGCCGAAGCCGTCGCCCCCTTCAACCTGGACCACGCGGCGCGGCTGGCCGACGTCGATCCGGAGGTCCTCGTCCGCCTGCGCGACGCGATCCGCGGCGCCGGGCGGATCGCCGTCGAAACCGGCACCGGTGTGACCATGGCCCGCAGCGCCAACGTCACCCAGTGGCTGGCGTGGGCATTGATGATCCTCACCGACTCGATGAACCGCCCCGGCGGTGCGTGGTTCCACCCCGGCTTCACCTATCAGCTCG
Organism: uncultured Actinomycetota bacterium; assembly: GCA_963716465.1. Taxonomy (GTDB): domain Bacteria; phylum Actinomycetota; class Actinomycetes; order Mycobacteriales; family Mycobacteriaceae; genus Mycobacterium. The sequence continues at coordinate 27,844 of CAVQTS010000013.1, read as the reverse complement.
AGGCCTTCCCGCAGCTTCCGCTGTCCGGCCCGGCAGGTTCGTTCGGCCCCGGACCGGCCAGCCGCCCGGCGACCCGTTCATTCCTCGGTGAATGGCCTTGTGCGGCATTGGCGGACGAGATCGATGCCGGCAACATCCGCGCCCTGCTGAACCTGGGCGGCGGGCTGCTGACCGCCTTCCCCAACGCCGGCGTGCTGGCCGATGCGCTGCGTCGCCTCGACGTTCTTGCCACTCTGGAGATCCTGCCCACCGAGATCACCGCGATCTCGACTCACGTGCTGCCGGCCAAGGATCAGCTCGAGCGGGCCGACGTGACACTCTGGGACATCCTGAGCACTCGCGTGTCGGCGCAGCACACCCCGGCCGTGGTGAGCCCGGCGGGCGAGCGGCGCTCGACGTGGTGGATCCTGGCCGAGCTGGGCCGCCGTCTCGGGTATTCGCTGGCCGACACCGCTGACGCTGACGACGACGACCGCATGCTGGCGCAGATGATGGGAAGGGCGCGTGGCACTTTCGACGAGTTGGTGACCGAGGGCTACGTAGAGGCCGCCCGCGAGTTGCCCGCCGCGTGGGTGGAGGCGCACCTCGACCGGCTGGGCGGCTGGCGGCTGGCTCCGCAGGCATTGGTCGACCAGCTGGATGCCCTGACCGCGCCCGGGCCAGCTCGTGCTGGTGCCGCGACGGCAGAAGCGCCACCTGAACTCGCAGCTGACTTTCCTCGGAGACCGTGTCGAGGTCCTCGTCCATCCCGACGACGCCGCGGCGGCGGGGATCGAGGACGGGCAGCCGATCACGGTCCGGAACGGGCTGGGGGCGGTGACCGGAATCGCCTGTCTCACAACGGATATCCGGCGCGGCGCGGTGTCGGTGCCGCACGGCTACACCGCGGCCAACGTCAACCGGATGACCGACCACAACGACGTCGACCCGCTGACCGGCATGACCCGCTATTCGGGCCTGCCGGTAACCATTGCCCCCGAGAACCGTTGCCGCCCTTGACTTTCCTCGCGAGCCGTCAGTCCTCGTCGAGCTGCGCCGCGACGTCGTCGGGGATGTCGATGTTGGTGAAGACGTCCTGGACGTCGTCACTGTCCTCGAGCGCGTCGACCAGCTTGAGCACCTTGCGGGCCGCCTCGAGGTCGACCGGGACGGTCACCGAGGGCTGGAAGCTGGCCTCGGCGGAGTCGTATTCGATGCCGGCGTCCTGCAGTGCGGTCCGCACGGTCACCAGGTCGGTCGGCTCGCAGATGATCTCGAAGCTGTCGCCCAGGTCGTTGACCTCTTCAGCGCCTGCCTCCAGGACGGCCAGCAGGACGTCGTCCTCGCTCAGGCCGTTCTTGTCCAGGGTGATCACGCCCTTGCGGGCGAACAGGTAGGCCACCGAGCCGGGGTCGGCCATGTTGCCGCCGTTGCGGGTCATCGCCACTCGCACCTCGCCGGCGGCGCGGTTGCGGTTGTCGGTCAGGCACTCGATCAGCACGGCGACACCGTTGGGGCCGTAACCCTCGTACATGATCGTCTGCCAGTCGGCGCCGCCGGCTTCCTCACCGGCCCCCCGCTTGCGGGCCCGCTCGATGTTGTCGTTGGGCACCGATGTCTTCTTGGCCTTGGCGATGGCGTCCCACAGTGTGGGGTTGCCGTTCGGGTCCCCACCACCGGTGCGGGCAGCGACCTCGATGTTTTTGATCAGCTTGGCGAACTCTTTGCCGCGGCGCGCATCTTTGACGGCCTTCTGATGCTTGGTGGTGGCCCATTTGGAATGGCCGCTCATCGTGGTACTTCCTCTTCCTTGCCGATACCTGCCGAACTCCTCGTAACCCGACGAGTCTACGTGCTGGGGTCGAGGTCAACGTCGACATAGTGCTGCAATGCCGGCGCCATCGCGTCCAGCGCCAGCTCAACGGTCCTAGACCACTGGGCGCACCCACCGCAACCTCAGCGACCCCCGGTACGGGGCACGCCACGATCTCAACGTCGGCGTCGGCATGCGCGGGGCGGCGAGTGCGGTCCTCGTCGCGGTTGGTGCTGCCGGTGCTCGGCTGAACAGCGCGGCGGTGTCTCACGCCGCGGCGTGAGCGGCGGCGTTCTGAGCCGTGCGCACGGTCACCTTGTGCACCGGCTTCGCGACGTCGTTCCGCGTCGTTGCCGGCGCGGATTTCGGGGTGGTTCCCGACGCCGGGTGGGCCGGTCCAATTGCGATCGAATTGTCTTGTGCGGCAGCGCTATCGGTATTTCGTTGCGCCAACGTGGTGACGGTGGTGTCGGTCGACGGCGCAGTGGTCGCCGGGTGCGGCGTGAGGCTGGCGATGACGGCGCCGGGCAGTTCCTCGACGGTCGTGGCAACCCCGGCCACCACGGACCGGACGTCCGTCCCCCACATCGAAACCGGTGGCAGAAGCCCGAACCTCACCTGTTTGGACGGATCGGCGGTGCGGAGATAGCCGGTCTCGATGATCGCGCGGAAGGCCGGGTCCAGGGCGACCAGAATCGGTTGGGGCACAATGTGGGCCAGCGGCAGGAACATCGGCAGCTCGCCCGGGGCGGCGGTCACGAGGATGTCGGTCATGTTGCCGTCGGGCGAGGTTGTCACGACGGTGCCCGGGGCGTTGGGGTCCACGCCGTAATAGTCGTTGCCGTGGATCAGTGCAGCGCCCATCACCGCGTTGACCACGGCCAGCAGATTCGCCGGGTAGGCGGGGAAGTCGGCGATACCGTCGTACTGCAGAGTCACCATGACAACCGGCGCCGCGTCGGCCGGGGTGGCGTGGCCCAGGGTCGTCCCGATTCCCGGAATGAAGGTGTGAGCGGGGAACCTCGCGGCCAGTCCCCCATTGGGCCGTTCACCATCACCGATCAGCACAAAACTGACTGGTCCGCCGGTCTGCCACTGGGAGACCTCGTGCGATGCGACGCTGGCGCCGAGGGAGTATCCGACCCCCGTGACGGGGCTGTCGCCGGCGGCGAGTTCCTTCTCGATCTCAGCGTGCATCGCCACTTCACCGTCAGTGATCGATGCGTTTCGAGCTCGGCGCCTTCAACCCGTCGACCACCCCCATCGTCGCCGGGTACACCGAGCGGTCATTGATGAGATCGAGCACGGTGTCATTCTCGGGCTGCGCGAGGTGGGTGCACGGCGAGGCGGGGCAGGCGACGCAACTGCTCGCCGGACAGCACGCTGACACTGCCGAGCAGCAGCCCGGTGATCGATACCCGCAGCTATCCGGGTGGCGCGCCCCGGGGATTTACCGGGCTTCGCCGTTGCGATCGTTGCTTTGCCACGATCCTCCCCCCGCCGGCTACATGCTCTGTCAGCAAAGGCTAGGAGATGGGTGGGTGAACCACAACCATGTTTGCGGAAAGCCACCACACGAATCGGCGACGGCAGTGTCTCAGAGCGCCCGCCACCAGGCGATCGGCCGGACCGCGGGATCGAACTGCACTGCGGGACGCCACACGGTATCCGCCCCCGCGCGGATCATCTGCTCGGTGTCACGTTCACGGCGAAGATGCCGCCTCACCCAACGTGAGATCATCACGACCTCCAGCCCTTCACGCCACGCGCCCCCACACAAGTATGGGAAATACAACTGGCAGAACGCGACTGCCCGCATTGACGTCAGGTAAACGTCAGTCGACGAATTCGGGTCAGACCGCGCCCAGGACGATGTCGACGAAGAGCTTGTGCACCCGCCGGTCGCCGGTCATCTCCGGGTGAAATGCCGTGGCCAGCACGGCGCCCTGGCGGACGGCGACGATGTGGTTGTCGGCGCGGGCGAGCACCTGCACGTCGGGCCCGACGCGCTCGACCCACGGTGCGCGGATGAAGACCGCGTGGGCGGGCCCGTCGAGACCGTCGAACTCGATGTCGCCCTCGAAGGAGTCGACCTGGCGGCCGAACGCGTTACGGCGGACCGTCATGTCGATGGCCCGCAGCGGCACGGCCTCCCGGCCGGGGGCGCCCGCGTCGAGGATCTCACTGGCCAGCAGGATCATGCCCGCGCACGAGCCGTAGGCCGGCATGCCGGCGGCCAGCCGGCCGCGCAGCGGCTCGAGCAGGTCGAACGCGCGCAGCAGGTGACTCATGGTGGTGGACTCCCCACCGGGAATCACCAGGGCGTCGACCGCGTCGAGCTCACTTCGCCGCCGCACGGTGGAGGCCTCGGCGCCCGCCTCGCGCAGCGCGGCCAGGTGCTCGCGGGTGTCGCCCTGCAGGGCCAGCACACCGATGCGAAGGGTCATGGCTTGGCGGGGTAACCGCGCTGGTAGCGGGTCAACCCCTCTTGGACGACGGTCGCCACCATCTCGCCGTACCGGTTGAAGATCCGGCCGTGGGTCAGCGCGCGGCCACCGCACGCCGACGGCGAGGACTGGTCATAGAGCAACCACTCATCGGCGCGGAACGGCCGCATGAACCACATCGCGTGGTCCAGCGAGGCCACCATCAGATGCTTGCGTTCCTCGATGTGGTTGACCTGTGCCGAGCCGAGCAGCGTCAGGTCGCTCATGTAGGCCAGTGCGCAGATGTGCAGCACATGGTCGTCGGGCAGCGGATCCTTGTGCTTGAACCACACCTGCTGCTGGGAGACCTTGCCGGGGGTCAGCGTCACCTGATCGCGCGGGACGATGCGCACGTCCCACTCGGCGAACTGGGAGAACCCGGCATCGTCGAACACCCCTCCCCTGGAGATGAACCCCGGCAGGCCGTCCGGCGGAGGCGCCTCGGGCATCTCGTCCTGGTGCTCGATGCCGCTCTGGTCGGTCTGGAACGACGCCGACATCGAGAAGATCGTCTCGCCGTGCTGGATCGCGTTGACCCGGCGGGTGGCGAACGATCCGCCGTCCCGAAGCCGCTCGACGAGGTAGACGGTGGGCTTGGTGGCATCGCCGGGGCGCAGAAAGTACCCGTGCAGGGAGTGCACCTGGAACCTCGGCTCCACGGTTCGCACTGCCGACACCAGTGACTGCCCGGCGACGTGACCGCCGAAAGTCCTTTGCAGGAAACCCGATTCGGGGCTGAAGACACCACCGCGATAGATGTTGACCTCGAGTTGCTCGAGGTCGAGGATCTCCTCGATCGCCACTAGACCGGTTGTCCTTCGCGCACGCGGCTCATCACGGCTGGTTACCAGCCGCGCTGAGCGAGTCGGTGCGGCTCCGCGATCTCCTCCACATTGATTCCGACCATCGGCTCACCCAGCCCGCGCGACACCTTCGCCAGAACGTCGGGGTCGTCGTAGAAGGTGGTGGCCTTGACGATGGCGGCCGCCCGCTGGGCGGGGTTGCCGGACTTGAAGATGCCGGAGCCGACGAACACGCCCTCGGCGCCGAGTTGCATCATCATCGCGGCGTCGGCCGGGGTGGCGATACCGCCCGCGGTGAACAGCGTCACCGGCAGCTTGCCTGCCCTGGCCACCTCGACGACGAGGTCGTAGGGGGCCTGCAGGTCCTTGGCCGCGACGTAGAGCTCGTCCTCCGACAGCGACGACAGCCGCCGGATCTCGCCGCCGATGGTGCGCATGTGGGTGGTGGCGTTGGAGACGTCGCCGGTGCCGGCCTCGCCCTTGGAGCGGATCATCGCCGCACCCTCGGTGATGCGGCGCAGGGCCTCGCCGAGGTTGGTCGCGCCGCACACGAACGGGACGGTGAACTTCCACTTGTCGATGTGGTGGGTGTAGTCGGCCGGGGTGAGCACCTCGGATTCGTCGACGTAGTCGACGCCGAGGCTCTGCAGAATCTGCGCCTCCACGAAGTGCCCGATGCGGGCCTTGGCCATCACGGGGATGGTGACCGCCGAGATGATGCCCTCGATCAGGTCGGGGTCGCTCATCCGGGCTACACCGCCCTGGGCGCGGATGTCGGCGGGAACACGTTCCAGGGCCATGACGGCCACCGCGCCGGCGCCTTCGGCGATGCGCGCCTGTTCCGGGGTGACGACGTCCATGATCACGCCGCCCTTGAGCATCTCAGCCATGCCGCGCTTGACCCGGGCCGTACCGGTCTGCGCGTGGCTGCCCGAGCCGTTGAGTTCGGAAGCGGTAGCTCCGTTTTCCACTGTCGGTCCCTTCCGTTGATACGGATCCAGTGTAAAGGGCGCCTTCAAACTGAATAATTCCGCTGTTCAGCGGATCGGTTGCAACTCTGCCGGCGGCCCGCCACCGCGATCGTCGGCCACCACGTTGGCCTCGGCCAGCAGCTCACCGAGCTGCAGCGGGTACACCGCTTCGCCGTCCGCGGCCAGCTTCTCGATCGCGGCGGAATCACACCAGCGATGGCCGTGAATGTACCGCAGTTCCAGGGCGGTGCGCCCGCCCGTGGTCGGCTCGAACCGGCTGGTTCGGTGCACGAAGTAGAACTCCTGGCTCTGGATCACCGTGCCGTTGAAGTCGATGACGGAGTCGCGCCGCCACACCGGGCCCACCATCTGGGCCGGCTCCACGTGCAGCCCGGTCTCCTCGGCGATCTCCCGCACGGCGGTGTCGACCAGCCGCTCGCCGGGATGGGCCTGGCCGCCGACCGTGAACCACCACCGCGGTGCGGTGCCGTCGGTGATCGCCGGATCGGAACCGCAGAACAGCAGCACCGCCCCGTCGTCGTCGAGCAGGATCACCCGCGCCGAGGTGCGCCGGTCCACCAGGCCTTCGTCCGGCGGGCCCACCGCCGTGTCAGCCCGTTCGGCGATCTCGAAGTAGGTCGGCAGCGGAGCGGTTCCGCCCAGGCGCAGCCACCGGACCGGACGGCGTTCCCGCAGCGCGAGGGTGTCGCGCACGGCGTCGTTGTGGAACCGGCGAGCCAGCAGCACGCGGGCCTCGGCGTCGGCGAGCTCGGCTACCAGGGCCACCGGGATCGCCGACGGGTCGACCATCGCCAGCGCCGCCGACAGCTCGTTCTCGGCTGCCTCGCGCCCGGCACGCGGCGCGCGTTCGGCGGTGTCGGCCAGCGCGGCCAGCCGCCGGCCCTCGGGACGGTGGCGGTAGGCGTCGGCGGCGACCGCGCGGGCCACCACCGCGCGGCGGGCCAGCGCGGCGTCCAGCGCCTGCCAGGACAGGTCGTAGCGGACGTGCAGGCGGTCCAGCCGGGTGGCGGTCTGGTAAGCCCAGACGGCGATCAGCAGCAGGACGACGACCAGTACCGCGGTCAACGACCAGTACAGCGGCCCTCCCATCAGCCGGCCACCTGCACCTTGGCGCCCGCCCCAGCGACCGTCTCGTAGACCCGCATGATCTGGTCGGCGACCACCGACCAGTCATAGCGCCGCACGGCCATCGACGCGGCCTTGACGTAGCTCGCCCGCAGTTTGTCGTCCTCCAGCACGGCGATGAGCGCCTCGGCCAGTGCGTCGGAATCGTCGACGGGCACCAGCCGGCCGGCCTTCCCGTCGAGCAGCACCCGCCGGAACGCGTCGAGATCACTGGCCACCACCGGCGTGCCCGCCGCCATCGCCTCCACCAGCACGATGCCGAAGCTCTCCCCGCCGGTGTGGGGGGCGCAGTAGACGTCGGCGCTGCGCATGGCCGACGCCTTGGTCGCGTCGTCGACCTGACCCAGGAAACGCAGGTGTCCGGCCAACTCGCCGACCTCCTCGCGAAGCTCGTCCTCGTCACCGCGGCCCACGATCAGGACCTCGATGTCGGGGAACCGCTTCACCAGGGCGGGCAGGGCGCCCACCAACACCGCCATCCCCTTGCGCGGCTCGTCGTAGCGGCCGAGGAACAGCACCGACCCGCCGGGCCGCGGATAGCCGTCCAGCCGCGGCGCACCGGCGAACGAGGCCACGTCCACACCGTTGGGTATCTCGACGGCGTCGGAGCCCAGGGCCTCCATCTGCCAGCGCCGCGCCAGATCGGAGACGGCGATGCGACCGACGATCTTCTCGTGATAGGGCCGCAGAATTCCCTGAAACACGCTGAGCGTCAACGACTTTGTGGTCGAGGTGTGAAACGTCGCCACGATTGGACCCTCGGCGGCCTGCAGCGCCAGCATCGACAGGCTCGGCGCGTTGGGCTCGTGCAGGTGCAGCACGTCGAACTGGCCGTCCGCGAGCCACCGTTTCACCTTGCGGTGGGTGGCCGGGCCGAACCGCAGACGCGCCACCGAGCCGTTGTACGGGATGGGCACCGCCTTGCCGCCGGAAACCACGTAGTCAGGTAGGTCGACATGCGGCGAGAACGGCGCCAGCACGCTGACCTCGTGCCCGCGTTCGCGCATCACCTCAGCGAGTTGCAGCACGTGTGACTGCACCCCGCCGGGCACGTCGAACGAGTAGGGGCACACCATGCCGATCCGCATCAGGTGCCCTCGATTCGGGCGCGCCTTTCGTCGGACAGGTCGGCCAGCCATTGCGGCTGCAGCATGTGCCAATCCGCGGGATGGGCCGCGATGTTCTCACCGAACCGGTCGGCCAGCGCCTGGGTGACGACGCCGACGTCGCCGCTCGAGCAGTCCAGCGGCGCCTGGAGATCGACGATGCAGTCCTCTCCCCGGTAGTAGACGTGCGCGGGCAGCAACGCGGCACCGGTCTCGATCGCCAGCTTCGCCGGCCCGGCTGGCATTCGCGTCGGCTCGCCGAAGAGGTCCACCTGCACACCGGATCTCGTGAGGTCGCGCTCGGCCATCAGGCACACCGCCCGGTTGGCCCGCAGCCGCTCGGTGAGCACGTCGTAGGCGGAGCGCTCACGTTTGTTCGATGTCGCCGACTCTGCGGCTCCGGCGTCCAGTGGCAGCACCTCGAAGCCGAGGCTTTCCCGGTACTCGAGGAAGCGGCGGTACAACGACTCCGGCTTGAGCCGCTCGGCGACGGTGGTGAAGGTGCCGCTGTGGTGGACCAGCCACACCCCGGCCATGTCCCAGTTGCCGCTGTGCGGAAGGGCCAGGATGAGACCGCGGCCGGCGGCGAAGGCGGCGTCGACGTTCTCCTTGCCGATGACCACCGCGTCGAGGCGCAGTGCAAGGGCTTCGAGGTCCATCGTGGGCAACCGGAACGCCTCCCGCCAGTATCGGGCGTAGGAGGCCAGCGAAGCACGAATCAGCGAGTCCGGCACCTCGGCGGGGGTGGTGCCGATCACCCGGGCCAGATTCTTGCGCAGCTGCTCGGGACCGCCGCCCAGCGCCGCGTAGCGGGCGCCGGCGCCGAAAGCGTTGCGGGCGAAGAACTCCGGAACCGTGCGGACCAGCCGCCAGCCCGCGGCGTACCCCCAGTCGGCGAGATCGTCTCCCGACGGCAGCCGCTTGCGGCCGGCCGTCAACAGCCCCGCCGGTGTGGTGATCACGGCTCGGCGCTTCCCGGTTCGGGTGCGGGTTCGATCTTGTCCATGGCCCCCGGCGAGCTGCGCACGCTGTGCACGCGCTGGCCCACGGTCACCAGGCTGGCCACCGCCAGCAGCCACATCGCGATGGGCAGCAGGATCGGCACCGCAAACAGTCCCGAGAACCCCGCCCCGACCAGGACGATGATCAGCCGTTCGGGTCGTTCGATCAGACCGCCGCCACCCTGCAGGCCGCTGGCCTCGGCGCGGGCCTTGATGTAGGAGATCACCTGGGAGGTCACCAGACAGATCAGCGTGGCCACCATCAGCGACGAGCTGTGCAGGCCGAACGTCGCCCACCACAGCAGGCCGCAGAACACCGCACCGTCGCTGATCCGGTCACAGGTGGCGTCCAGCACCGCCCCGAACCGGGTGCCGCCGCCCCGCTGGCGCGCCATCGCCCCGTCGAGCATGTCGGCGAGCACGAAGAACCAGACCGCCACCGCTCCCCACCACAGCTGTCCGATCGGGAACAGCGTCAGGGCGGCCAATACCGAGCCGGCGGTGCCGATGATGGTGACGATGTCGGGGGTCAGCCCGATCTTCAACGCCGCCTTGGCAACCGGCGTGCTGAGCTTGGCGTATGCCGCCCGGGTCATCAGGTAGAAGTCGCTCACGGCTGGTTGGCCCATTCGGTGGCGAGCAGCGTGCGGGTGTCGCGCAGCAGCTGCGGGATGACCTTGGTCTCACCGACGACGGTGATGAAGTTGGCGTCGCCGGACCAGCGCGGCACCACGTGCATGTGCAGATGTTCGGCCAGCGAGCCGCCCGCCGACCTGCCGAGGTTGAGCCCGACGTTGAAACCGTCCGGATTCGAGACGGCCTTCATGACGCGAATCGCCTTCTGGGTGAACGCCATCAGCTCGGCGCTCTCCGCTTCGGTGAGGTCCTCCAACTCCGAGACCCGCCGGTAGGGCACCACCATCAGGTGACCCGGGTTGTACGGGTAGAGGTTGAGCACCGCGTAGACCTGCTCACCGCGCGCGACCACCAGGCCGTCCTCGTCGGGAAGGGTGGGGATGTCGGTGAAGGGCCGCGAGGGCTCCGCGGACTTCTTCTTGGGGACCTCGACGATGTAGTTCATGCGGTGCGGGGTCCACAGCCGCTGCAGCCGGTCGGGCTCCCCCACGCCCCGATCGATCAGCGGCTCCCGTTCCTCAGTCACCGTCGACCTTCACCAATTCCGCTGAGGGGACGTCGTTCTCGCGGTCGGCGATCCACTTGCGGATCGTGGCGACCGCCAGCTGACGGGGTACCCCGTTGATCTGGCTGCGGTCGGCGAACCGGAACGACACCGCCCCGGCCTCCACGTCGCGGTCACCCGCGAGCAGCATGAACGGCACCTTCTGGTTGGTGTGGTTGACGATCTTCTTGGCCATCCGGTCGTCGCTGGCGTCGACATCCACCCGCACGCCGTGCGACCGCAGTTCGGCGGCGACGTCCTGCAGATAAGGCACGTGGTCGTCGGCCACCGGGATTCCCACCACCTGCACCGGCGCGAGCCAGGCCGGGAATGCTCCGGCGTAGTGCTCGGTGAGGATGCCGAAGAACCGCTCGATGGAGCCGAACAACGCGCGGTGGATCAACACCGGGCGCTGGCGGGTGCCGTCGGCCGCGGTGTACTCCAGCTCGAAACGCTCGGGCATGTTGAAGTCGAGCTGGATGGTCGACATCTGCCAGCTGCGGCCCAGCGCGTCGCGGACCTGAACCGAGATCTTCGGTCCGTAGAACGCCGCCCCGCCCGGGTCGGGCACGAGGTGCAGTCCGGAGGCCTCGGCCACCTCGCGCAGCGTCTCGGTGGCCTCGTCCCACACCTCGTCGGAGCCGACGTACTTCTCCGGGTCTTTGGTGGAGAGCTCCAGGTAGAAGTCGTTGAGGCCGTAGTCGGCGAGCAGGTCGAGCACGAACTGCAGCAGCGAGGCCAGCTCGTCGCGCATCTGCTCGCGGGTGCAGTAGATGTGCGAGTCGTCCTGCGTCATCCCCCGGACCCGGGTCAGGCCGTGGATCACCCCGGACTTCTCGTAGCGGTACACCGTGCCGAACTCGAAGAGCCGCAACGGAAGTTCGCGATACGAGCGGCCTCGCGACCGGAAGATCAGGTGGTGCATGGGGCAGTTCATCGGCTTCAGGTAGTAGTCCTGGCCGGGCTTGCGCAGCGCGCCGTTCTCGTCGTACTCGGCGTCGATGTGCATGGGCGGGAACATGCCCTCGGCGTACCACTCCAGGTGACCGGAGGTGATGTACAGCTGCTCTTTGGTGATGTGCGGGGTGTTGACGAACTCGTAGCCGGCCTCGATGTGCTTGAGCCGCGAGTACTCCTCGAGCTCCCGGCGCACGATGCCGCCCTTGGGGTGGAAAACCGCCAGGCCCGAACCGATTTCGTCGGGGAAGCTGAACAGGTCGAGCTCGGCTCCGAGCTTGCGGTGGTCGCGGCGCTGCGCCTCCTCGAGCAGTTCGAGGTGGTGGTCGAGGGCTTCCTGCGATTCCCATGCGGTGCCGTAGATGCGTTGCAGGCTGGAGTTGTTCTGGTCGCCGCGCCAGTAGGCTGCCGAGCTTCGGGTCAGCTTGAAGGCGGGGATATAGCGGGTGGTCGGGATGTGCGGCCCGCGGCACAGGTCGCCCCAAACCCTCATCCGGGTGCGGGGATTGAGGTTGTCGTAGGCGGTCAGCTCGTCGCCGCCGACCTCCATGATGTCGGCGTCACCGGACTTGTCGTCGACGAGTTCGAGCTTGTACGGCTCCCCGGCCAGCTCGGCGCGGGCCTGGTCCTTGGACTCGTAGACCCGGCGGTCGAACAGCTGCCCTTCCTTGACGATCTGGCGCATCCGCTTCTCGAGCGCCTCGAGGTCCTCCGGGGTGAACGCCTCGGGCACGTCGAAGTCGTAGTAGAAGCCGTCGGTGATCGGCGGGCCGATGCCGAGCTTGGCCTGCGGGAAGAGCTCCTGCACCGCCTGCGCCAGGACGTGGGCGGCGGAGTGTCTGATCACGCTGCGGCCCTCGTCGGTGTTGGCGGCCACCGGGACCACCTCCGCGTCGGCCTCCGGCACCCAGCTCAGGTCGCGCAGTTTCCCGTCGGCGTCGCGCACCACCACCACGGCGTCGGCCTCCCCGCGACCCGGCAGACCGGCCTCGCGCACGGCGGCGCCCGCGGTGGTCCCGGCAGGAACCCGGATCGGGGCTGCGGGGGCGGTGGTCGCGGGGGCGCTCATCACGGGATCTCTTTCGACTGACGGGGACGCGGATGACCGCCGCGAGGGCTCGCGGTCAGTCGCGACCATGCTATCGGTGCGTTGATCAGGCGCCGAGGCCGATGGGGCCCTCCAAGGCCGTCACGGTTGCCCCGGCTTGAGCAGTACGAACAGTCCTTCCCCGTCGGCCAGCAGCGTGTCACCGTCGCTGAGCCGGATGTCGACGAAGATCTTGCGGCCCTCGGTGCGCAGCACGCCGGCGTCGACCTGCAACTCCTTCTCGATGGGCACGATCTTGCGGTAGTTGACGTGGAGGTAGGCGGTGCGCTGGTAAGGGCCGCCGGTCAGCAGGAACGAGGTCTTGCCCAGCACCGAGTCGAAGAGGTGGGCGATGATGCCGCCGTGCACCGCGCCGTTGCGGCCCAGGTGGTAGCGGCGGAAGCGCGCCCAGCCGCGCAACCGGCCGTCCTCGCAGGGGTCCGCCTCGTTCGGGATGCTCAGGATGTTGCCGCGCATCGGCAGGTCGGTGCGCCGCCCGGAAGGTGTGCTCCATTCGTCGGCGTCGTAGGGCGACAACAGCGCCGACACCCGTTCGAGTAGGTCGGCGGCCTTGGTGATGACGTGGTCGGGGGCGTCGACGGCGCGGGCACGGTCCTGGATGTCGCGGACGGCGTCGATGAACCGCCCGTAGTCGGGGCCGCCCTTGCCGGTCGGCACGGGCGGGTTGAACCCGCCGCCGGCGTGGGTCGCGCCGAGCACCGTCATGTCGTCTGCCACCTGGTTACCGTATGCCGCCCGTCGGGCACCCGACCACGAGCGTAGATGTCGCGGTGGCATGGTGGACCGGTGAAGCTCAGCGACCTCGCCGGCCGGCCGTTCACCTACGCCGAGGTGGGCGCGACGGCCGGCCGCCTTCCCGAGGGGTACCACCACGTCCGGCTGTCGTCGCCGATCGGCACCGGCCGCAGCCGGTTCGAGCAGGCAGGCGCCGCGGTGATGCGCTACGGGATGCTGCGCGGGGCGGGACTTCGGGTCGCCGCGACCACGGAGGTGGCCGAGGTGGGCACGGACGTGCTGGGCAAGCTGGGTCCGTTCGCCGCGCCGTGCCGGGTGGTCTACGTCGTCGACGAATCGAACCGGCGCGGGTTCGCCTACGGCAGCCTGCCCGGACATGCGGTCGCCGGCGAGGAGATGTTCGGGGTGCGCTACGACCCAGCCGACGACTCGGTGCACGCCGAGGTCGTGGCGTTCTCCCGGCCGGCGACGTGGTGGAGCCAGATCGGCGCGCCCGTCGCGTCGGTGATCCAGCGGGTGGTCACCCGGCGCTACCTGTCGGTGCTGTAGCCGACGAATCCGCGGTGCCCCGGTCGGCGACGTCGAGTTGGTAGGACAGGATCGCCAGGCCGAACAGGCCGATGGACAAGTTGATCAGGGCGGCTGCCCCTTCGGTGGCGAAGTCGACCAGGGCGTTGAGGAAGGTGAACAGCAGCGCCGCGTCGCGCAGCAGACGCAGCGGCCACACCGCGGTGGTGCGCCGCAGTGCGATCATCGCCGGCAGCGCCATCGACAGGGTCAGCCCGGCACTCGCCAGCAGGATGATCGTGGCCGGGCTCTTGCCGGCAAGGTGGATCTTGACGTGCTCGTCCTGGTAGAAGTGGTTGCCAAAGGCGATGCCCAGCGCGTGGAAGGACAGGCCGAATACCGCGCCGGCCACCAGCAGCCAGCCCACCCACGGCACCACCTTCGGGCTGCGGAAGAAGCCCGGGATCAACCGCGGCGCCCACCGCAGCAGGCGGTAGAGACGGTCGCTGGCGTGGCTCGCGGACAGCAGCAACGACCGGACGTGGTCGACGTCGGCGGACGGCGCTCCGCCGGCCCGGGCCTGCTCGACCAGCCGCAGCGCGATCTCGCGACGGTGGTCGGCCAGCCCGCGGGCCACTCCGTCGGCGGCGATCGCCGCCGCCGACGCCAGGGACTCGTGGGCGGACAGCGGGCGCACCACCCGGATCAGGCGGGCCCCGACGAGGATCAGGCACACCAGGATGTACATGATCTCGGCCGCCGGCCCGTAGAAGTAGTCGTTGTCCTTGGTGACGAACTTTCCGACCTCGTCGAGGAACAAGCCGAACCCGATGCCGCCCATCACTACGGTGAGCACCCGGGCGCCGAACCCGAGCGCCATCCAGCCGGTGAGCAGCGCCAACATCATCAGGGCCCCGCCCCAGAGCGCGTGCGCGATGTGCAGATCGCCGCCGCCGATCTGGGGGTAACCGGTGAGCTGAAGGTAGAGCCGGGTCAACAGGATCGTCGCGATGGCGATGATGACGAAGGCTTCCGCAGACGCCGGCCCGACGGCGTTGCGGGTAATGGGGCCGCGCCGGGGCCGGCTGTGATCGTCCATCGGAACTCCGCTCGCAGGTGGTTGGGCTGCTGATCATGGCGGGTATGGCATTGCCATGTCGGTCGATGATCGCCCAGACCCTGCGGATGCGGCCAGGCGCATCGCCGATATCGCCCGCACCCTTTACGAACGCAAGAATGCCGACGGCAGCGTGGTCGCCGAGCTTGTCGAGTACGCAGCGGCGGAGTTGCCCGGAGTGGACTACGCGAACGTCACCGTGACCTCGGGCCGCTATGACGTCGACACGCCGTCGGCGACGCATCCGTGCGCGGTGAAGCTCGAGGAGATTCAGCGCAGGCACCGCGAGGGCCCGTGTCTGTCGTCGGCCTGGCGTAAGAAGACGATTCACGTCCAGAACCTCGAAACCGACACGCGTTGGCCCAGATTCCGCGCCGAGGCACTCGCCAGCACGCCGACGCGAAGCATCATGGGTTTTCAGCTGTTCGCCTCCGGCAAGACGATGGGCTCGCTGAACGTGTTCGCCGAGCGCCCGAATGCATTCGACGAGCAGGCCAGAAAGCTCGGCTTGATCTTCGCCACCCACTCGGCACTGGTGTGGGATTCCGCGCGCCGCGAGCGGCAGTTCCGTGAGGCACTGGCCAGCCGCGACATCATCGGGCAGGCCAAGGGCATGATCATGGAGCGTTACGCCGTCAGCGCCGAGCAGGCATTCGAATTGTTGCGCAGGCTGTCTCACGACACCGCCACCTCCCTGGTGGAGGTGGCGACACAGATCGTGGACTCCGCGCAGTCCGAGGCGGGTTGAACCTGAAAGATTCCTGTGAGCGCACCTGGCACGGGGCTTGGAATCGGCTGTGAACGGTGCTGTTTCCGGCCGCAATGCGCCGCACAGATGAAGGAAAGCTGTGCGAGCGCAACGAAACCTCTGCCGATCGGCGGCGCCGACCGCAGTCGAGGCCGTCGCGACCTACCCTCGAATCGAACAGTCCGATCGCTGTAAGGAAGGGGCCTTGTATGAAACGCAACAAAGTTGTGGCTGGTGTCGTGGGTTCCACCGCAGTTGTTCTGCTGGCAGTCTCGGGCATCATCTACGGCGCGCCGACTCAGTCGACGGTGGGCATCATGGCCGGCAACGGTCCGTATTCGACGTTCCCGACGCCGGCGCCGCAAGCAACCGCGCTGGTCTCCACGCCGACCAGCACCACTTCGGCAGCGGGTAGTTCGACAGGTCACTGACCATCGCGAAGGTAGGCGCTGATCACCTCGACCAGTGCCTGTTGCTCGCGGGTGGTGTCCACGGGTCTGCCTGCGACGAGTTGGGAGACCACCAGACCGCGCATGGTCGCCCAGATCAGGTCTGCGACGGCGGTGGCCTGCGGGCTGTCGAGTCCTTCGGCGAGGTCCCGGCTCAGGTCGGTGATGGCCTGCTGCAGTTGGCCGAGATGGCGGGTCGCCCGTTTGTCGCGCATCGCCCGCGTGGCGATCAGGATCTCCAACGACGCGCGAGAGTCGTCGCTGGAGAACACCTTCCATGCGGCGTCGATCACCCGGCGCACCCGTTCTTCGCGGGTTATCCGCTCCGACGGTGCGGGCAATGCCCGCAGCACGCCGTGCAACTCGGCCAGCCCCCGGTCGACCACGGCCATCAGCAGACCGTCGCGGTCACCGAAGTGGTACTGCACCACACCCCAGGTCACCCCGGCCCGTTCGGCGATGTGTTTGGCGCTGGCGGCGGCGAAGCCCTCGTCGATGACGCAGCGCACCGTCTCGTCGAGCACCCTTTCGCGGGTGCGCTCAGCGCGGACCTGGCTTCCGCTGGCCGGGCGACGCGGTGCGATCTTGGGCGCCAAGGTCTTTCACCACATCACAGTGTCGGCGTGGGTCGCGGGCAGGTCCTTGACGGCCATCAGTCCGGGCGGTGCGGCGCACACGTCGTGGATCGCGTTGACCGCGCGGGCCGCGGTTGAGATGACCCCACCCTCGTTGTGGTCGACCCCGTCGAGGCCGAGGTGGGTGTTGATCTCGATCCCCGGATTGCCGCGCACCACCACCCGGTGCACACCGGGCCGGCCGTCCGGCGGAGACGGCCAGTGCGGCGCGGCCGCGGCGGTGAGCCGGTTGACGTGCTCCATGGTGATCACCGGCTGCCCGTCGCGCAGGCCTTCGACCCAGAACCGGACCGCGGCGACATGGCCGGGCGGGACGGTCATCATCGTGCACTCGATCCGCTCTGGGGTCACCCAGCTTTCGTGCCGCTCGCGAACCTCGTCGATGGTGACGTCGAGGAGGTCGGCCAGCGACCGGACCTGCCCGCCCCACAGCGAGGCCAACACCCCGGGTGCGAACATGATCGGAGTGTGATCCGGCGTGGTGCCGAAACCGAAACTGACACCGGTGAATTCGGCGTCGTCGTAACTGCCGTAGTCGCAGATCTCCGACACGGTGACGGCGGTGGCCCGCCCGGCCAGCGTCAAGGCGGTGTAGACCAGGCTGTCTCCGGAGAACCCGGGGTCGACGCCGTTGATGTAGAGCGACGTGCCACCGGCCTGGCAGGCCTTGGCCAGCGGATCGCGCATCCAGTGGTCTGCCTGGTGTGGGGCGACCAGCCAGACCATCGAGGTGCCGACGACGTTGGCGCCGGTGCGCAGGAACCGGGAGATCTCCTCGATCGCCTGCTGCGGGCGCATCTCGGCCTGCGAGGTGTAGACCACGCAGTCGGCTTCCAGCGCGACGAGCGCCTCGAGGTCGTCGGTGGCCAGCACACCGGTCGGCTCGTCCAGCCCGCACAGGTCCGCTGCGTCGCGGCCGACCTTGTCCGCACCGTGGGCGTGCACGCCCACCAGTCGCAGGTCGGGCCGCTCGATGATCATCTGCAGGGCGTGGCGGCCCACGTTGCCGGTGGAGAACTGGATGACGGTTTTCATAGCAGGTCAGTAATGGTCGCCAGGCCCGCTTCGTAGAGGACGCCGGGAAGCATCCCGCCGTCGATCTCGATGGTGGTGCCGTTGATGAAGTCGGCTGCGCCACTGCACAGGAACACCGCGGCGCGGCCCACCTCGGCCGGCTCACCGGCGCGGTGCAGTGGGATGTCGCGGAAGTACTTCTCTCCGCCCGGGTCGTCCTTGGGCAGGACGAAGGACTTGAAGTTGTCAGTCATCGTGGGGCCCAGCGCCAGGCAGTTGACCCGGGCCGCTGGGGCCCCACTCCTGCGCCAGTGAGCGGGTCATGTGGTTCAGCCCGGACTTGGCCGCGCCGTAGGACACCAGCGTGGGCGAGCCGGCGGGATGCCCCGCGCCACTGGAGATGTTGATGATCGAGCCGGTGCCGTGCTGCTCGCGCATCTGGCGGTAGACCCGGATGGCGAACCACAGCGGGCTGATGAGGTTCATCTGAATGGCGAACTGGTGGAACAGAACCGTGCGCTCGAAGTCGTCGGCGGCCCGCGGGGCTCCCTGGATACGCGCGACGAGTTCGGGGACGTCTTCGACGTGCGGCGTGGGTACGGTGCCGCCGGCGTTGTTGACCAGGATGTCGATCCGGCCGTAGTCGGCGACCACCCCGGCGACGAACTCGTCGATGGCCCGAGGGTCGCCCTGGTCGCACACCCGTTGCGACGAGCGCGCGAGCCAGCCCGGGTGCTCGGCGACGCCGGGGATGGTCTCCAGCTGTCCCCGCGAGCAGCCGATCACGGTGGCGCCGGCCCGAAGGAGTTCGTGGGCGATCCCCAGCCCGACGCCCCTGCTGGTGCCGGTGACGATTGCGATCTTGCCGTCCAACACTGAGACGTCGCTCACAATGTTGCGTCCTCTCGCGGTCACGGATTTTCATTGAGCGCTCAATATGATTACATGCTCAATGTTATTGAGCAATGACTGAGAGGCAGCCGCATGGGTCTGCGCGGAGACGCCGCCATCGTCGGGTACACCGAACTGCCCTCCACCAAGAAGCCGACGGGACCGCTGGAGTTCACCCTCGAGCAGTGGGCCAGGCTCGCCGCCGCGACGCTGGATGACGCAGGCTTGTCGGCCACCGAGGTCGACGGCATCTGCACCAGCCACGTCCAGGAGTCGCAGATCTTCGTACCGTCGACGGTCATCGAATACCTCGGCGTGAAGGCCAATTTCGCGGAACTGGTCGACCTCGGCGGCGCCAGCGCGGTGGCGATGGTGTGGCGTGCGGCGGCGGCGATCGAACTCGGACTGTGCAACGCCGTGCTCTGCGTGGTTCCGGCGACGCCACTGACACCGATGACCGAGAAGCGACCGCCCGACTTCGGCGACATGCTGTACTTCGGCGCCTCGAGCAACCGGTACGGCTCACCGCAGGCCGAGTTCGAGATCCCCTACGGCAACCTCGGCCAGAACGGCCCCTACGGGCAGGTCGCCACGCTCTACGGCGCCACCTACGGCTACGACGAGCGGGCGATGGCCAAGATCAGCGTCGACCAGCGGGTCAACGCCAACCACACGCCCGGGGCGATCTTCCACGACACCCTCATCACCATCGACGACGTCGTCAACAGCCCGGTGATCGCCTCGCCGCTGCACATGCTCGAGATCGTGATGCCGGTGATGGGTGGTGCGGCGGTACTGGTCACAAGCGCCGACCTGGCCCGGCGCTCGCGCAACCGTCCGGTCTGGATCAAGGGGTTCGGCGAGCGGGTGCCCTACAAGACGCCTACCTACGCCCAGGAGCTGCTGCAGACGCCGATGATCAAGGCGGCGGCGTCGGCGTTCTCGATGGCCGGTCTGACCCCGGCCGAGATGGACATGGTGTCGATCTACGACTGCTACACCATCACCGCCCTGCTGAGCCTGGAGGACGCCGGGTTCTGCGAGAAGGGCAAGGGCCTTCAGTTCGTGACCGAGCACGACCTGACTTTCCGCGGCGACTTCCCGATGAACACCTCCGGCGGGCAGCTCGGCTACGGCCAGGCCGGACTCGCGGGCGGTATGCACCACGTGTGCGACGCCACCCGCCAGATCATGGGCCGTTCGGGCGCCACCCAGGTGGCCGACTGCAACCGCGCGTTCGTCTCGGGCAACGGCGGGATCCTTTCCGAGCAGACCACTCTCGTGCTGGAAGGGGACTAGCCATGGGCTTCACCAAACCGATGCCGATCCCGACGCCGACCGCCGAGCCGTTCTGGGACAGCCTGGCGGAGCACAGGATTCGCATCCAGTACTCGCCGTCGACGGATCGGTACGTCTTCTATCCGCGGGTGCTGGCACCGGGCACGCTGGCCGATGACCTGGAATGGCGCGAGATCAGCGGAGCGGCTTCGCTGTACACCTACACCGTCGCCTACCGGCCGGTGGCACCGCATTTCGCCGGCGATCTGCCGCAGATCCTCGCCGTCGTGCAATGGGACGAGGGTCCCCGGTTCTCCACCGAGATCGTCAACGCCGAACCGGACGATATCTCCGTCGGAATGCGGCTGCGGCCGGTGTTCTTCGACTACCCCGCCGACGGGGTGACCATGCTGCGATACGAACCGGCTTGAGATCAGCCGACTTTGGCGTCGGCTATCGCGTGAACGTTGTCGAACCGCAGGCACACGGTGGTGCCCAAGGCCGAGGTATCGATGGTCACGTCGTCGGCCAGCGCACGCATCAGCGGAATCCCGCGACCGCGCACGCGGCTCTGCTTGGCCGGGTCAGGCTCGCGCCAGCAGCCCTGGTCGGTGATGGTCACGGTCAACATGGCAGCAGCGCGGTCTTGCACCGCCTCCACGTCGATCGTGCCCGTTCCGCGCTGTTGCAGGTAGGCGAACTCGGCCGCGTTTGCCAGCGCCTCGTTGACCGCGAGCACGATGTCGCTGAACCGGACATCATCGAGTTCGACGCGGGCCCGTAGCCAACCGGCGAACTCCTCGCGAACCCGCCCCGCGTTGTGCGCGTCGGCGGCAACGCCATTGTCGGCGAACCTGTCGCCGTCATCCGCACATTGGTAACTCGGTGTCATCATGGCGAAAGCCGTATACCCACCTCGCTCGAATTACTCACCCAGTGCGGCGCGCGCCTCGTCCAATGTGGAATACAGGCCGACGATTTCGGCCAGGCCGACCAGCTTGAGCGGCCGGCTGGTGGCCGGTCCGCTGGCGACCACACCGAACCGGATGTCCGGAGATGCCTGGTCGCGGGCGGCGACCAGGACACCCATCCCGGCCGAGGCCAGGAAGTCGACATCGGTCAGGTCGACGATGATCGCGGTCGGATTCTTCGTCAGCGATGTGGCGATACTCACTTCGAGTTGCGGCGACGTCAGCATGTCGATGACGCCAGACGCCCCCAACACAACGGTACGGCCGAACCATTCTTCGCTGATCACGCAGCCGGTGTTGGCTGTGGTGGTCATGCTGTTGGTGGCTGTGGCTTGTTCGTCCAAGATTCACCTCACTTGCGCGCGCCCAAGAGGCGCGCTCGGAGTTAGGTCATGCCTGCAAGGCTGCCGTCTGAACCTGGCAAGAACTCACTACAGTTCTGCGTCGATCTGCTTGCGACGCCGCATCTACGCCCCGTTGACCGGTCGGCGTGACCATTCCAGGCTAACGCACTTGGTCGGCCGACGGGCGTTTGGCGGTCAACGCGAGCAGGGCGACGTCGTCGTCGGGCCGGAGTCTTTCGACTAGTTCGGCCAGCTCAGAGATGAGCTCGGCGGCCGGCATCCCGACCCGCTCGGAGAGAAAAACCCGAAGGGCGGACTCGCCGAACGTCGTCGCCCCGTCGGGGCGGGCCTCCACGATGCCGTCGGTGTAGAGCAGCAAGGTCTGTCCGGGCGACAGCGACACATCGCAGGCCTCGAAGGAGGCGTCGGAGATCGCGCCGATGAGCATCCCGCCGACCGACCGGACGGGCCGGATCGACCCGCTGTCGCTGTCCAGCAGCAGGGCGGGCAAGTGGCCACCGGTTGCCAGCGCGATGTGAAACTCACCGGTATCGCGGTCGCGAGCCAGTTTCCCGAACAGCACCGTGCAGAACTTCTTCTCGTTGGGGTCCCCGACCAGAACGGAGTTGAGTTCGCTCAGGCCGTCGGTGGGATCGTCGTGGTGCAGCGCGGCGGCGCGCAGGGTGTAGCGCACCAGCGAGGTGACCGCCGCCGCGGGCGCGCCGTGCCCCTCGACGTCGCCGAGGAAGAACGCCCACCGGTTGGCGCCGAGGCTGAAGACGTCGTAGAAATCGCCGCCGATCTGGCCGGCCGACGCGGGGTGATAGTGGGCTGCCATCGACATGCCGGGAATGACGGGCAGCGCCGGCGGCAGCAGGGAGCGTTGCAGGACGGCCGCGTAGTCCTCCACGGTGGCCTGGCTGCGCTGCGCGGAGTCGCGCAGGTCCCGCTCGGCACGCACGGTGGTCAGCGCCGAGAGGCGCAGCTCGAGCTCGTTCATGACGATCGCCGCGAGGTCCTCGAGGGTGGCGATGTGGGCATCGGTGGCGTTGCCGGGGCGGGTGTCCAGCGCGCTGACCGCACCCAGGTGATGGCCGTCAGCGGTGGTGATCGGCGCGGCGGCATAGAAGCGGATCCCCAGTTCGCCTGTCACCAAGGGATTTTCGGCAACGTAGGGATCAGCGGCGGTGTCGGGCACGATGTACGTTCGGCTGTCGCGGATGACCAGCGGCGCCAACCCGGCAGCGTGCTCGACCTGCGAGACGCCCTCCACGCCGTGCACCGCCTTGAACCAGATGCGGTCGCGGTCGACGAAACTGATCGCCGCGATCGGGACGTCGAGGGAACGCGCAGCCACGCGGACGATCCGGTCGAAGACGTCGTCGGGCGGCGTGTCGAGGATGGCGTAGCGTTCCAGCGCGCGCAGCCGTTCAGCTTCTACAGCATCGGCCGAGTGCGCCGAGAATTGAGTGGTCACCATGGCTTTCCGCCGTCGGAGGTGGCTGTGGGGCGTGCCTCCGCGCTGCTGGAAGGGGCTCAGACCCAGTTCGCCGATACCGGCGAGATGCCCCAACACTACCCGGCGACAGGGCCCGTCGACCAACGGCGCCGATGACGATGGCGTCAATGCCAGCCGTCGTGACGAGTCCCCGACTAGGTCCCCGATTGAGCTGTTCATGGAGCGGGTACTCCTTGTGGTCAATCCACCGACGTCCGCGCCACCGCCCGACCTGGGTGATGGTTGCCACCGGTGGCCGGGAGGTAGATGGTGGTCGATCAGCCCAGCACACCCACCACGCCACCAGTTACGCTCCGGCGACTCTTGGGCCGGAGCTCGCCGCTCGTAATAGGGGTGGCCTCCACGGCCGCTCATCGTCCGGCGGTGCCGGCCGTGATCGACGCGGGCACCGATCTGGTCCTCGGGAGGAGCGATCATGGTCAATGACGCATCTGCGGAGGTGGCACCGCCGCCGGGCGAGCCAGACGTACCGGCCGGTTGTGATGAATTCGGCGGGAGGTCAGCGCGGCGCTGGTCGAGATTGAAAGCGCAGTGGAACAGGCGGCTTGATCCCGGCGGTCAGGCGGTGGTGTTGTCGTGGACGGCATTTACCGGAACATTCGGCGGGATCCGGCTGCTGACCCACTGGATCCGAGACGGCCACGGACCGCGAGGTGGCGGAATGAGTCTCGGGGGCGAGCACTTTCATCACTACAATCTCGGTATCGGGCTTTTGGCCGGGGTCGGCGCGGTCGGGTTGCGCGGCTCCGAACGCCACCGCCGCCACCCCGTCACCGCACTGGCCTACGGGTCAGCTCTGGCAATGGTCGTCGACGAGCTCGCGCTGCTGCTTGACCTCAAAGACGTGTACTGGGCCAACGACGGTCGCAAGAGTGTGGACGTGGCGATCACGATGATCGCCGCCGGCGGCACCGTGGT
This sequence comes from uncultured Actinomycetota bacterium, assembly GCA_963716465.1. GTDB lineage: Bacteria > Actinomycetota > Actinomycetes > Mycobacteriales > Mycobacteriaceae > Mycobacterium. The sequence goes on along the minus strand of CAVQTS010000013.1, from coordinate 4,168 downwards.
GGCTGGACTGCCGTTCTGGCCGTCGGCTCACCGCGCCCTTCGATCACGATGATCAGCCGTGCCTCGGGTCGCCGAGCATCGGCTGCAGTGTCGGCCCGTCAGTCTGCCAACATCGCGCAGGGCATGCGCGACTCGAGGGCCGTTGTCACAACCCGATGCACATGTCGCGCATAGGCCCGCCAAAGAGCGGGCCAAGGCGGTCTGCCTAGCGTCGATTGTGGTACGGCGAATCCGCCCGCGCCGCAACCGAACAGGGAGTTGATGCTATGAGGCCCATGCGTATTCTGGGTGTGTCCACGCTGGCGGCAGGTGTCGGGATCGCCGGCTTGCTCGGTGTCGGACTCGGAACCGCCGGCGCCGATCCGGGACCGCAATGCGGGGCGCCGAATGCGCCCGCCTGCGGGCCTGGGCAGCGCGGGCCGAGCCAGCAGGGCCCGGCCAGCCGGGGCCCGGCCAGCAGGGGCAATGGCAGCAGGGGCCCGGAGCGGGACGGCCCGACGGCAACGACTGGCAGCGCAACAACGACTGGCAAGGTGGCAACAACTGGCAACGCGACAACGACTGGCAGCGCGGCCCCGACAACTGGCAGCCGGCCCCTGACGACTGGCAGCAGCGCGGTATCGACCAAGGCCGCCAGGATCACCAGTCGTTCATGTGGGGCGGGCAACGGGTGGACCCGCTGCCCGCCGGTAACGGTGCCGGCTGGGGCTTCTGGTTCCTCGGCCAGTGGATCCCGCTGTAAAGGCCAACCCCCGCGCGGCGGTGTCGGTGGCACAGGCCGAATGAGACTGTGGCCCAATGCGTACCGACGATCGGGCCTAGCCGGCGTCGAGGTCGGCTGTGCGGCCGGGATTGGCCCAGGAGGCGGCCGCTCCGATCAGCATCATCGCCGCCGCAGCGCTGAACACCACCACCAGCCCGGCGTGGAACGGGCCGGCGATCAGGTGCGGGAAGAACTCCTTGCCCGTCAGCACCGAAGCCTGCACCCCGGGCTGCGCCAACGCTCCGGACGGCCCGAGCAGTTCACCGATCGGGTTGTAGCCCAGGAATGCCGCGAACAGGCTGCCCACCGGTGGCAACCCGGCGATCCGGTGGGCCTCGGTCAGCGGCACACCCTGTTGCTGCAGGCCGGTGCTCAGCGTGTCAGGTAGGGAGTCGGCCAATCCCACGATCATCAGTGAGAAGAAGATCCCGATCGACAATGACATGCCGGCGTTGGTGAATGTCGCCCGGATCCCCGAGGCCGCTCCGCGGGCGGCAGCCGGCACGGCCGACATGATCGCCGCGGTGTTCGGCGAGGTGAAGATACCGCCGCCGAGGCCGTTGAGGAAGATCAACACCGCGAACACCCAGAAGTCGAAATCCACCGGAATGAGCACCAGTGCAACGAAAGTGACCGCCATCAAGACCATCCCGGTGATCGCGAACAGCCGCGAGCCGAACCGGTCCGACAGCGTTCCCGACACCGGACCCGCCAGCAGGAAACCCAACGTCATCGGCAACAGGTAGATCCCCGACCACAGCGGGGTCGACTCAAAGCTGAAGCCGTGCAGCGGCAACCAGATGCCCTGCAGCCAAATGATCAACATGAACTGCAGGCCGCCCCGTCCGACCGCGGACATCAGCCCGGCGAGGTTACCGAGCGCAAACGGCTTGGACCGGAACAACTCGATGTCCAGCATCGGGGCGTGGACGCGCGCCTCGACGATTCCGAGTACCGCCAGGCACAGCACTCCGAATCCGATCGCGCCCAGCACCATTGGGTTGGTCCACCCGGTGGAATGCCCCCCGTAAGGCTGAATGCCGTAGGTTATTGCCGCCAGCAGCACGGTGAAACCAACCCCGAACAGCGCGGTGCCTGGCCAGTCCAGCTTGGCCGGCGTGCGCACCCCGACCTCGTGCAACGACCGAACGCTCCAAACGGTCCCGGCCAAGCCCAGCGGAACGCCCACCCAGAACACCGCACGCCAGTCCCACTGTGAGAGCAGGCCGCCGATCAGCAGGCCCAGGAACTGCCCGGCGATCGCGGCAACCTGGTTGACCCCCAGCGCCATTCCCCGCTGCCGACTGGGAAACGCGTCGGTCAGAATGGCCGCCGAACAGGCCATCAGCATCGCGCCGCCGACACCTTGGACCACACGCCAGCCGATCAGCCAGACCGCTCCCCCGCCGAGATGGAACGGGTCGAAGGACAGCGCTATAGCAGCCGCGGTGAAGCACACGAATCCCAACGTGTAAATACGCACCCGGCCGAAGATGTCGCCGAGACGGCCGAACGGAACCACCAGTACCGCCGTGGCCACCAGGTACCCCATCAGCATCCACAGCAGATAGCCGACGTTGCCCGGCGCGAGCGGGTTCAGGCCGATGCCGCGAAAGATCGCCGGCAGCGAGATCAACACGATCGAGGAGTTGATCGAGGCGAGCAGTGCGCCCAAGGTGGTGTTGGACAACGCCACCCACTTGTAGCGCGGATGGTCGCGGTCCATCCGGCGCCGCCGGCGCAGCGTTTCCACCGCCGCCGCCTGCCCGTCGGCCATCACCGGCGTTTGCGCCGTCATCACATCGTCCGGACTCATCTCACCCGCTTTCGCTCCGTCAACCAGTCCAGGAATAACCAAAACTTTCAATTCCTATGTAAAAGTTCGCCGGCGGGCGACGGGTTTCGGAAAATCGCAGAATGCAACAAGAATTAACAGCGAGGGCAATTTGGTCAGATACCCGAGAGCAGGGACATCAATGCTGCCGGGCGACGATCACCGGTGTTCGGGCGGCGTGGACTACTGCGGTGCTGACCGACCCGAGCAGCATCCCGGCTGAACCCGCCGCGGCCGTGGCTGCCGACGACGAGCAGTTGCGCGGACTTGGACTGCTCGACCAGTAGGCGCGCCGGTTGGTCGCACTCGACGACGCGGACTACGTCGACGTCGGGATAGCGTTCTTGCCACCCGGCCAGTCGCTCGGCTAGCAGTTCCTCGGCCTCCGATCGCACTCGCGACCAGTCGGGAACGCGGAACTCGAACATTGCCGTGTCACTCCAGGCGTGCAGGGCGATGAGTTCCACTCCGCGCCAGCGACGCTTCGTCGAAGGCGATGGCAGTGGCCGACTCCGAGGCCGGGGAGCCGTCGATGCCGACCAAGCACCGGCGCCTGCGACGGATGGGGTGTCAGGGGGTCTTGGTCATGGATCACCGCGACCGGGCAGTGCGCGTGATGGACCAGTCCGGTGCTGACCGATCCCAACAGGCGCCGGGCCACCGCGCCGCGGCCGTGGCTGCCGACGACGACCATCGCGGCATTCTTGGATAGATCGACCAGCAGCGGCACCGGCGCTCCGATCATCAACTCACTGCTGACGTCGACCGGACCGAGTTCTTTCGTGCTGTCCTCGACGGTCGTGAGTGCGTCGTGCAGGGTCTGTGCGCCCCTCGTCGCGCTGCCACTGGGTGAATTCGGGTGGCATCGGCATCGGGATGCCGCGGATCGTCGTCGCCATCGACGGTTCGAGCACGCTGACCACCGCGAGGGGAACCTTGCGCATGGCCGCATCGCGTGCCGCCCAGTCAACGGCGACCTTCGAGGCCGGCGAGCCGTCGACACCGACGACGATTCCCCGATGCGTTGCACGAGTGGACATCTCACTCTCCTTCCAACCGGCAGTGTGGAAGCGGTCAATGCCCCGGATATCGGGGATGTCGCGGTGATGAGAAAGAATTAGCGGTGCAGGTCTCTCGGTGCAGTGCTGCTCGCTTCAGCGTCGGCTGCGAGGTCTATTGGCCCGTGGGGTGCGTGATCGCGCTTTGCACGGCCGCGGCTCGGGCGCGTGCCCGTTCGTCGGCTTCCGCTGTTCCTCGGCAGTCACCACGATGGCATCCGAGCCGGGATACACCGTGGCCTCGTGGTCAGTGGCCAGCCAGCGCACCACGTATGGCGGCGATCCGTCTTCGGAGTGCACCTCAGTAATAAGTCCGCGCTGATCGTGCAGCTCAGTGGTGGTGCCTTTCATCACTAACCAGTCCCCGACTTTGGCTTTCATCGTTTACTCCTTCGTCTCGGACTGACCCATCACGGGTGCCCCGGTAACAGTTCGCCGTCGGCGTTGGGGCAGCTCGACTTCTCACCAGATTCCGCTCCCGGTCGGATCTGCGGCTAGGGTCCTTTGGCCCTG
>CAVQTS010000012.1:0-97679 GCA_963716465.1 uncultured Actinomycetota bacterium | reverse complement strand
GGGCGGTAGCTCAGTTGGTTAGAGCCGCGGATTCATAATCCGCTGGTCGCGGGTTCGAGCCCCGCCCGCCCCACAACACCCAAAAATTTCCTGGTGAGGGGCTTTTCGGCCTCACCACCGGCGACCACCGTTCTGCATCCCAAACTGGTACCATAGCTGCGTGAGCAAGCAGATCGCAGTTCGGCTTCCTGATGACGTTGTCGAGTTCATCGACGGCGAGGTACGTCGGCGACATGTCGCCAGTCGAGCCGCGTTTGTCCAAGTGGCTCTCGAGCGGGAGCGGCGCCGGGTGATTGCCGCCCGTGACGCGGCCCTCCTGTCCACACAGCCCGGCGACCCGGAAGGCTTCGATAACCTCGCCACGTACGCGGCAGACTTGGACAGCGGACTGGAATGAGGCCGATCCACCTCGCCAAACTAGATAAGACGCGGCCGGTAGTGATTCTCACAAGGGAGCTGGTCCGACCTCATCTCACCCGCGTCACCGTCGCTCCAATCACAAGCACGATCCGTGGTTTGTCCACCGAACTGCCGGTCGGCCTGCGAAACGGACTCCACAGTGAGTCCGTCGTCAGCGTCGATAACATCGTCACGATCCCTGTCGCCGCGCTAGGCCACCAGATCGGCTTCCTCTTTCCCGATCAGGAACCCGCACTGTCCACGGCAATCCAGAATGCCTTCGACCTTGAGTAGGAAGCGGCGCGGATGATGAAGGCGGAAGCTTTGGAATGCGCCGCTGCGCTAATGAGAGGGCCGGATCTCGGGGGTCGTCCCGACCACTGAGCCCGCTAACGGGGCATCGGTCATTCGCCGAATGTGACCAGCATCAGCCGGATTCGTGCGGATCCCATGCGACCCCGATTCCATCCATCGACCCGCGGAGTCATCTTTGAGGCCGACGGTTGGGTCCGTCACGTCCGCCACTGCGCTCGGCGCCGATCACACTGATGATTCGTCCAGCAGTTCGCTCAGCGGTCGGCTGCGATGAAATCTGCAGCACGCCAAGCCATGGCCATCATTGGGCCATTGAGATTGCCGGCCACCATGATCGGCATCACCGAACAGTCCACCACCCGTAGTCTGTCGACACCGCGGACCTTGAGTTCGCTGTCCACCACATCGTCCTCGCGTGGTCCCATCGCGCAGCTGCCGACCGCATGGTAGCCGCAGTATCCGTCGTCGAGTGCGGCGTCGACGAGTTCCTCGTCGCTCTGCGCCGACGGTCCGGGATAGGTCTCGTGGCTGATGCGTTCGGCGATGGGGGATTGCTCGAAGATCGCGCGCATCTTGCGCATGAGGTTGGCCGTCGTCTCGCGGTCATGGTCGCTGCCCAGATAGTTGGGATCGATTCGCACCGGTGCGTCCGGGTCCTTGGCGGTGATTTCGATGCTGCCCTGTGCCGTCGGGCGCAGGACCATTCCGAGGCAGGACAGTCCGGGCTCGCGTTCGATGGCGACCGGCTCGCCAGTGTTGTACGGCGGAATCGTCCACGGGCCCAGCAACAACTGCCCATCGACCCGCTCGACATCGGGCGTGGACTTGACGAAGGCCATGATGTCGAACGAGGGAGTGGCCAGTGGACCCTTGCGGGTGGCGAGATAGCGGGCTCCGGTGACGGCTTGGGCGAAACTGCTCGACAGCTTCCGGTTGTATCCGAGGTCCGCATTGAGCCGGTATCGCAATGTGGCACAGCGGTGTTCACGCATCCTACGGCCGACGTTGTCTCGATCCATCCGGATCGGAACTCCAGCGGCCTGTAGCACCTCGCGCGGGCCGACCCCGGACAGCTGCAGGAGCTTCGGACTGTTGAGGCTGCCGAGTGAGACGATGACCTCGCGGGAGGCTCGGATCTCGCCGGTTCCCGTCTTGCCCGCGATCTCCAGCCCCACCGCGCGCCCGTTCTCGAGCAGGATCCGGCGCACTGTGGTGTTGGTTAGGACCGTCAGGTTTGGTCGACGCAATGCTGGTTTCAGGAATGCGGTGGCGGCGCTGACCCGCCGTCCGTTCTTGATGGTCGACGTGGCGTAGCCGATACGTTCGGCATCGCTTTCGTTGATGTCCTGGACCTGGATCAGGCCGACCCCGGTGCCCGCGGCCATCATCTCCTCGCACAGCGGGTCGGGATCGCGCGGAACCGAGATGTGCAGGGGGCCACCGACACCTCTGGTCGGGGAGGCGCCGAACTCGTTGTCCTCGAACCCTTTGAAGATCGGGAGGATCTCGTCCCAGCCCCAGCCATTGTTGCCCAGACGTTCCAGTTCGTCGTAGTCGGCGCGGTTGCCCCGGTTGTAGACCATGCCGTTGATCGAACTGGAGCCACCGATGACCCGGCCGCGCATCCACATCTCGGTGTGCGGGTTCGGCCCGAACGGGGTGGTGGTGTAGTGCCACATGTACTTGCCGTTCTCGAACAACATCCCGGAGCCCTTCGGGATGTGGAAAAGCGGATTGCGGTCACCGCCACCTGCCTCCACAAGCAGCACCGAGACACCCGGATCAGCCGACAACCGGTTGGCCAGTACGCAACCCGCCGAACCGGCGCCGGCGATGATGTAGTCGTAGGCGGTCATGCGGCATTCCCTCGAACGAAGTCCCTAGCACGAGCTATACGATCGTACAGTACAGCTCGAGGGGGTTTTGGAGCACCGGATTCCGCTGCCGTGGGAGCAAGATGGGCGAATGACGTCTGCTGGCGCACGCCGAACCGAGAAGCTCCAGGCTATCCTCGTCGTCACCGAGCAACTCATGCTCGAACAGGGCTACGGGTCGATCACCTACCGCAGCGTCGCGGCAAAGGCGGAGGTGGCCGCCGGCCTTGTGCAGTATTACTTCCCGACGTTGGACGAACTGTTCGTCGCTGTGCTTCGCGGTGGGACGGACCGCGTTATCGAAGGGCTGGAGGCGGCCTCCCGTTCGGAGCATCCGCTGCGTGCGTTGTGGGAGTACGCCAACAACCGGACCGGCACGGCGCTGTTGATGGAGTTCATGGCCCTGGCCAATCACCGTCCGGTCGTGGGAGATGTCATCGGCGAAGGTGGCGAGCGGGTCCGCCGTGCCGTGGTGGAGGCGGTCTCCGGGCGCTGGCCCGCCTACGGCCTCGATGAGGACGAACTTCCCCCGCCGGCACTGGTGTTCCTGCTAGGCGCCATTCCGCGGATGGTCCACCTGGAAGAAGGGCTGGGCACGTTCACCGGGCATGCGGAGACGGTCGCACTGGTCGAGCGATTCCTGAATCGTGTCGAACCCCGCGGCGCCGACTGACCCGCAGCTCACACCCCATTTCGGCTTTGGAGTTTGCGCTCTGCCTGCGGATATGGTGTTCTTGTACAAATCACCAAATTCCGCAGGAGGGCGACATGCCGGCAACTTCGAGTCCGATCACCTCCACCTTGGGCCTAGAAGTCACGGGGCTGAGCACCGATGAACTGGTCACACCGGAGGGTGCCCAGAAGGCCCAGGAAGCACTCGATCGACACGGCGTCGTGGTGTATCGCGAGATCAACATCGACGACGACGACCTGCTCGCCTTGAGTCGGATGATGGGCACCCTGGTCGTGCAACCGACGGGTGAGCACAAGCACCCCGAGATTCAGACCATCACGCTGGATCCGACGAAGACCAACGCGCTGTTGGCGTCCTTTCGGCAGGGCAACTTCCACTGGCACATCGACGGCGCGACCGACGAACTCCCGCAGAAGGGAACGCTGCTGACTGCGCGCGAGGTCGACCCTGCCGGCGGCGACACGGAGTTCGCCACAACCTACGCCGCCTACGAGGCGTTGTCGGAGGGCGAGAAGGACGAGATCGACGCTCTCCGAGTGGTGCACAGCTTCGCCCACGCCCAGTCCCTGGCCAATCCCGACCCCACCGCCGAGGAGCGTGCCGTCTGGGACCGGGTTCCCACGCGGGTGCACCCGCTGGTCTGGCGGCGCCGCAGCGGGCGCAAGTCCCTGCTACTGGGTGCGACCGCGGCCGAAGTCGTGGGCTGGCCCGCCGACAAGGGGCGGGAACTGCTCGACCGCTTGCAGGATTGGTGCACCCAGCCGCATTTCACCCTGAGGCACAAGTGGCACCGCGGTGATCTGGTGATGTGGGACAACACCGGAATGTTGCACCGCGCCTTGCCCTTCGAGCCGACGTCGGTGCGGCTGATGCACCGCACCACCCTGGCCGGCGAAGAGCCCGTCGCCGTCGCATGACGGTTGTCACTCTCGGTAGCTCCAAGTCAGCCGATGATGGCGGGCATCGAGTCCCAGCCGCGCACTGTGGAAGTCCTTGAGCGGCGGGCGTTGTCGATGTCGACCTCCCACGTGGGGAATCGCTTCAGCACCTCCTCCAGGGCAACGCGGCCTTCGAGCCGTGCCAGGGGGGCGCCGAGGCAGAAGTGGGCGCCGCGGCCGAACGTCAGCAGACCGCCGGGCCGGCGGTGGATGTCGAAGCGGTCGGGGTCGTCGAAGTGGCGTTCGTCGCGATTCGCTGAGGCGAGCATGAGCAGCAATGCGCTGCCCGTCGGGATGGTTTGACCGTGGAACTCGACGTCTTCGGCGACCCAGCGGGCCACATGCGGCCCCGGCGGCTCGTAGCGCAGAAGCTCCTCGATCGCGTTGGGCGCCAGCGAGGGGTTCTCGGCGAGATCTGCGAGTTGGTCCGGGTTTTCGCCGAGCACCTTGCCCATCCAGCCGAACAGTCGACCCGTGGTCTCCACGCCTGCGCCGGCCACGACCGCGAGGAAGATCAGCAGTTCCTCGGTGCTCAGGCAGCGCGTCGCACCGGTCTCGTCCTCGAACTCGACGTGGAGCAGTTCGGTGATCAGGTCGTCGGACGGGTTCTTGGTTCGCCAGGCAAGGTAGTCGCTGAACATGTTGCCGTCGAAGTAGTGGTCCTTCCTGACCGGCAGCGGCTTACCCGGTTCGTTGCGCAGGACGGCGTGTGCGTGGGCGCGAACGGATGGCTGGTCCGAATCGGGTATGCCGACTAGCATGCCGATGGTGCGCATCGGCAGTTCGGCACCGAGGTCCTGAACGAAATCGAATCGGTCGCCACCGACGATCGGGTCCAGACACGCGATGCAGAACGTCCGGACCTTGTCCTCGATCTCCCGGATTCGCTTGGGGGTGAACGCCCGCGACACCAATGCGCGGTGGATGGTATGCAGGGGCGGATCCTCGTTGATGAACACTCCCGGCGGCATCACGGGATCGGCCTTCACCACTTCGAGGATGTCGCCCTTGGCCGAGCTGAGCTTGTTGGAATCGCGCAATGCAAGATCGATGTCGGCGTAGCGGCTCAACCCCCAGAAGTCATGGCGCTCGTTGTAATACACCGGCGACTCGTCGCGGAGTCGCTTGAACGTCGGGTAGGGATCAAGGTCGATCTCGACGTCCCAGGGGTCGTAGTACAGCTCGCTCACGCATTCTCCATTCTTGCCAGCCTGTACGAGCATATAGCACTGCTGTACAGTCGTACAGTAGTGTCTTCGACCGGAATCGGGTATTGGTCTGCAAGAATGAGGAAATCATGGCCGCAGCACCGCGCCGCGTCGGCGCAGAGACGTCGAAGACCCGCGATGCCCTGCTGAGCTGCGTCGAGAAGATGATGTTGGAGGAGGGGTACGCCAGCATCAGCTACCGCGCCCTGGCAGCCAAAGCCGGTGTCACGGCGAGCCTCGTCCAGTACTACTTCCCGTCGCTCGACGACATCTTCCTCGCTGCCATCCGGCGCTATTCCGAGCGCAATCTCGAGCACCTGCGCACCGCCCTGCAGAAGAGGGCCGACGATCCGTTGCACGCCATGTGGGAGTACAGCTGGGACGAGGCCACCGGCGCGCTGATCACCGAGTTCATGGCTCTGGGTAATCACCGCAAGTCGATTCAATCCGAGATCGCCGGCGTCACCGAGCGAATGAGGAAGCTTCAGATCGAGGTGCTCAAACAGACGTTCGGGACGGACGCACGCTTTGATGGCGACCTATCACCTAGTGCATTGGTTCTCCTGATCACCGGCATCCCGAAGTTCCTCAGTCTGGAAGAGGGCGTCGGCGTCGAGACCGCTCACGCCGAGGTGGTGCGGGCGGTGGAACGCTACCTCGACGCGGCCGAACCCGGCGTGCGACGCAAGCGCAAGCCCGACAAGGCATCCACCACAACCCGCCGGCGCTGAATGGGCATCGAGATCTAGGGGTGACCGACTCCGCCCTCCTGTGCTATACAGTTGCATAGCAGCAGATGCGCCGACGGCGCGGGCCCGCGCGTGAGGGGATTGATCAGTGGATCGGGTAGCGGTGGTGACCGGAGGGGGATCAGGGCTCGGCGAGTCGATCGCTCTGCAACTCGGTCGCGACGGCCATCGCGTGGCGGTCTTGGACATCAACGGCGAAGCCGCCGAGAAGGTAGCCGCCGAGATACGCACCGACGGCGGGGAAGCTCTGGCGGTTCAGGCCGACGTTGCCGAACCTGACTCCGTTACAGAGGCTTTCGAGACCGCACGTAACAGACTGGGGCCGGTCACCATCCTGGTCACCAGCGCGGCACTCGGCGGCTTCGCCCGCTTCGACCGGATCACCCTCGAGGAGTGGAACCGGTATCTGGCGGTCAACCTCACCGGGACCTTCCTGTGCATGCAAGCGGCACTGACTGACATGGTCGACGCCGGCTGGGGCCGTATCGTCACGATCTCGTCGGCTGCGGGCCAAAACGGTGCCTCCCGCCAGGGGCACTATTCGGCCACCAAGGGCGGCGTGATCGCGCTTACGAAGTCCGTGGCGCTGGACTATGCGGCCCAGGGCATCACCGTCAACACAGTGCCGCCCTTCGTGGTCGACACACCGATGTTGCGAGAACAGCAGCGGGACAACAAACTTCCCTCTGCGGAGTACCTCGTGAAGGCCATTCCGGCAGGCCGGCTGGGCACCGGCGAGGACATCGCAGCGCTGTGCGGATTTCTGTGCTCGGAGGCCGCAAGCTACATAACCGGCCAGGTGATCGGAGTCAACGGTGGCGCGGTCATCTGATGATGATCCAGCACATGCGCAGTGTCATAAGCACTCCCGGCGGCGCGACGTGTCGTACATTCGTATTGCATTCGGTAAGCGACGGCAGGGACGGAAAGTGTTGCTGTGAAGGACAGGTTCTCGATGGATGGGCGCGTTGCCGTGATCACCGGCGGCGGAGTCGGCACCGGGCGGGCAGCGGCGCTCGTCCTTGCCGAGCGTGGCGCCGACATTGTTCTGGCAGGACGACGGCTCGCGCCTCTCGAATCCACGGCCGGTGAGATTGAGGCACTCGGCCGTCGCGCCATCGTCGTGCCGACCGACGTGACCGATGCCGACCAGTGTCGCGCGCTCATCGACACCACGATTGCCGAGTTCGGTCGGCTCGACGTACTGATGAACAACGCAGGCGGCGGCGAAACCAAGCCGCTCATGAAGTGGACCGACGACGAGTGGCACGAGGTCCTGGACCTCAACCTGTCCAGCGCCTGGTATCTCTCGCGGGCGGCCGTCAAGCCGATGATCGAGCAGAAGAAGGGTGCGATCGTCAACATCTCCTCGGGCGCCGGACTGTTGGCCATGCCGCAGGCACCGATCTATGGGGCCGCGAAAGCCGGCCTGCAGAATCTGACTGGATCGATGGCTGCCGCGTGGACTCGGAAGGGTGTTCGGGTCAACTGCATCGCCTGCGGCGCCGTCCGTACCCCAGGTCTCGAGGCCGAGGCCAAGCGGCAGGGCGTCGACATCGACATGATCGGCCAGTCCAACGCATCGGGTCGGATCGCAGAGCCGGACGAGATCGGCTATGGAGTTCTGTTTTTCGCATCCGACGCGTCGAGCTACTGCTCGGGTCAAACGCTCTACATGCACGGTGGCCCCGGCCCGGCGGGAGTCTGAGGCCGAAACGCCGAGCCGTTACCAGCGGTCGACCGGCTCGCTGTCCAGCCTCAACGGACGGCTGTAGGACGGGTCGGTGCGATCCCACTTGCCCTTGATGAACCCTTGCACCGCACCGGACTTCATCACCGAGGAGTCACCGCTCATCATCCACTCCAGAGTGCATCGCCGCAGCGCGATCTTCCAGACACCGTCACGCCGCTCGAGGCGGTCGATGTAGCGGCCGCCCATCAGGGACACGACCTTGCCGCCCTTGGCGCGCATGGCACCGATGACGTAGCTCTCGGCGTGCGCCTCGTCGCCGTTGATCTCACAGGTGTGCGTGGTGATGTTGTGCAGATGGTCCTCGAAGACGTGGCTGTGGGCGGCGTTGGCCCACTCGCCGTACTCCGGACCGAGCTTGACCACCGGACCGTGCTCGTCGACACCGTCCTCCCAGTAGACGTTGCCCATCAGCTCGGCGTCGTGTCGGTCGTGACCACGAGACTGATTCATCACGCAGTCGAGGACCGCCGTGCGGTCTTCGAGGTACTGCACGCGCTTGTGCAGCCGTTCCAGGTCAACGGAGTCCGTCATTGATGTTGCCCTTCCCTCGAGAAGTTGATCCCGGTGTGTTGTACATTTGTATAGCACATTCAAGGTGGCCGCGAGAGCGGCGTCACGAGCGACAGGAAGGCGCGCATGCCGGATAGCGGACCAGTCGCTGTGGTCACCGGAGCCAGTCGCGGCGCCGGAGCCGGGATTGCCCATGCGCTAGGCAGTCACGGCTGCACGGTGTACGTCACGGGGCGCACCGAGAACGCCGGTGAGGCCGCACTGGCGGGCACCATTCACGAGACCGCCCAGCGTGTGACAGAAGCCGGCGGCACGGGAATCGCGGTTCGTGTCGATCACGGCGACGACGAGCAGGTGAAGGCGTTGTTCGAGCGAATCGGGCACGAACAGGGTCGGCTGGACATCCTGGTCAACAACGCCGCCATCATCCGCGACGAGATGATGGGGCGGACCAAATTCTGGGAGGAGCCGCTCGACGTCGTCGACACCCTCAACGTCGGGCTGCGCAGCAGCTACGTAGCGACCGTCTATGCGGCGCCGCTGATGCTTCCGCAGCGCAAGGGTCTCGTTGTCTTCACGTCGTCGTCGGGAGCCGTCCACTACGCGTTCGGCCCAGCCTATGGCGTTCCCAAGGCAGGCACCGACAAGATGGCCGCCGACATGGCACTGGACTTCAAAGAGTTCGGAATCGCGGCGGTCTCGATATGGATGGGATCGCTGCTGACCGATCGCGTCCGCGCCATCATCGCGACCAATCCGGATAAGTTCGGCCGAATACTGGACACCGCGGAGACGCCGGAGCTGACCGGGCATGTGATCTGGGCGCTGTACAACGATCCGGAGCTCATGGAGGTCACCGGCCAGACGCTGATCGGAGCGGAACTGGCGGTGAAATACGGGATCACGGACGAGGGGGACCGCCAACCGCCGTCCTACCGCGAACTGTTCGATGTGCATCCGCACCAGCAGTACCCCCACGTGATGCGCTGATCGCGAGGAGTCCGACGATGCGGATCGGATTGACCGGCGGTGCGTCCTCCGTCGACAAGATCGTGCAGCAGGCACAACAGGCGGAGTCCGACGGCTTCACCTCGCTGTGGTATGCCAGCTCTGTTGCCGGAGATCCGTTGGTGGCCATGACAATCGCGGGGCGTGCCACCACGACCATCGAACTGGGCACCGCGGTGCTGCAGACCTACCCCTGTCATCCGCTGCTGCAGGCGAATCGTGTCGCAGCGGCCGCCAATGCGATGGGCAGGCCGGGCTTCGCGCTTGGTCTCGGACCGTCGCACGAACCGGTGGTGCGCGACGTGCTCGGGCTGTCGTACGACCATCCCGGCCGCAACACCGAGGAATATCTGCGCATCGTCAGCGATCTGCTGAACGGCGTGGACGTCGACTTCGACGGGGCGGACTGGACGACGCACAGCGCCGGTCGGATGGTGCGTTTGGAACAGCCGGTGTCAGTCTTGTTGTCCGCCTTGTCCCCCCGGATGCTGCGCATCGCCGGTGAATTCGCCGACGGTGTTGTGCTCTGGATGGCCTCGGCGACGGCAATCGGGTCGCGCATCGCTCCCGTCCTGTCGGAAGTGGCCTCCGCGCATGGCCGCCCGGCGCCGCGGATTGTCGCCGGCCTGCCGGTGGTGGTTCATGACGACCTCGACCAGGCGAGAGCGGCGGTGGCCGCGGCCTCGTCCGCGTATGCGGGGATGGAGAACTACCGGCGCATCATCCTCGCGGGTGGGGGCACCACCGCAGCCGACGTGGCCATAACCGGCGACGAGTCCTCGGTGCACCGGCAGTTGACCGCCCTGCTCGACGCCGGCGCAACCGACGTGTGGGCGCAACCCGTCCCGGTGGGAGGCACCCGTGGCGAGCGAACCGGGTCCCTACAGCGAACGATGGCAGTCTTGCGTGACTTGGCCCGAGACGGTAGGTCGGGGGAGTTGCGACAGTCCGCAGCCCAGTCCGCAGCGGTCTCATCAACAACCGCGAAGGACCGTCGGATCTCGTCAACGATCTTCGGTGGTCAAGTGGAATTTTCCCGGCACATTCCAACGAATCCCGTCCGACTTCAGTCCGCACCGTTTGTGCTGGTCAGCGGGAATTCGGCGATCTCATAATCCGTAGGTCGCGGGTTCGAGCCCCGCCCGCCCTACAACTTTCGCTCTAGTCGGTGAAGTCGATCCGTACCGAGATGGGCGTCGTTTCCAGGGCCTGTACGACTTTGGCCCCTAACCGCCCGAACTTGCGGCCGCGCGCGACCACGTCGTCATCCGGCCTCAGGGTCGCGATTCCCGTGCGCCACCGATTCCCCTGCCGCACAGAGACCTTGGGGTTGTCGACGATGTTGCGGCCCCACCCGGAGCGCGTGCCGTGCTGACTGATCAACCACGCGCCGTCGTCATCGAACTGCACCGACACCGGAACACGGCGCACCAGGCCGGTCTTGCGGCCGACGGTCTCCAGTTCGGTGGCCAGTGCGGTTCGCAGTCCGAGCCTGCCCAACCCTTTCACCGCGGGGTTGAGCAGGTAGTGCCCGAGTGCGCGTTCTCGGCGGAACTTCCGCAGGGTTTTGTCGTCTGTCTTCGGCATGCCTGTCAGCCCTTCCGTCGCTAGACCGATTGGTCTACCACGCTACCGTAGTAGACCGATCGGTGTACTGCAATGGCGGGTAACGAACCTGTCCGCCGACGCGAACATGCTCGTAGCAATCCCGAACGGGGGAAAGCGCCGGTCTCAGCCCTCTAGTCTGAGTTCGTTGTATCGACCACAGAGATGAGTGCCCATGAGCACCTGGCCGAAGTTCTCCGGTGCTTTGGGCGCGTTCGCCCTTGCGGTTGCAGCCATTCCGCTGACCAGCGTCGTCTCCCCGGCGGTCAGCCGCGCCGACGACAACTGCGACTTCAATTACTTCCTGAACACGGCGACCAACCAGTGCCAGTTCTGCGATACCGCCGTCATGTACTGGAGCTACGACGTCAATACGTGTTTCCCCATTGACCCGACCCCGTACGTCGACCCCATTCTCGGACCGGCCGGCCCCATCGGTGTCGGCCCCAACCCGGTCGTGGGACCGGTCGGGCCTGTCGGGGTAGGCGGCGTCGGTCCGGTGGTGGGACCTGTCGGGCCCATCGGCGTGGGCCGACGATAGCGACCGTCAGCTGCCCTTTGGCTGCGGGCACTTGCCCTCGACGGCAAACGGCAGGTTGATTGTCAACGCCTGCAACGTGCCACCGCTGTCGTTCGTCCCGCCGGCGATGATGCACTTGCCCTCGACGATGGCGGCGGCGGTCACCTTGTGCCGATCGGCGAATAACGTCGTTTCGTTGGTTTCAACCGTGGTTTTCGTCTGAGTGCCGTCGGCGCCGATGGTGGTTATGACGATTGTCTTTTCACTGACCGAATCGACGTTGCCGCGGAAGCCCCCGAGCGGACTGGCTGGAAGCCCCGCGTTGTCAGCGCCGCCGGTCTTCTTGCACTCACCGCCACTCGATGCGCCTACCACCACCGCGTCTGCTGTGACGGTGCCGCCTTCTGCTCCGCTCGCGGGCCGGATGGTGACGCACTGGCCGGCGGCGATGTCGGTCAGCTTGGCGGCTGTCAGTTCCATGACCTTCGTCGACGGCGAGAATGCCACCGTCGCCGATCCCTTCGGTCCGCTCACCTCGATCGTCGTGCCCGACACCGATGCGATGGACCCGCTCACCTCGTCTTGACCATTGACCTTTTCCGGCGGCTGGGACGCCGCCACCGCGGAGGTGGTGTTAGCCCCGGTTGAGGTTGCGCTCGGCGAACTGTTGTTGGGCGAACCGCAGGCGACGGCCGACAGTGCGGTCATCGCGACGATTGCGAGCACGGCGTAGTACCTGATTGATGCGTTGTGCATAGTGGCCCCCGGACCGACGTTGGTGTGTCGACACTACTGGCGGCGGCGGCTCACCGGTCTCTCGGTTACCTCCCCGCCGTCTTCCTGCGACCGGCGGGGCGCTTCTTCCCGCTCGTGACCGCCGCGGCGCCGTTCGACGCCTTGGCAGCAAGTGCTCGCGGGATCGGCTCCTTCAGCGCCTGACGGACGAAGTCAACGGATTCCTTGACCGTCGATCTGACCGACGCGCCGACCGCGGCCAGTGCCGTTGCGACGTGGCCGGTCGTGCCCAGAGTGGTGAACAGGGCATTCGCCGCCTGGGTGATGCCGAGAAGCAGCCGTTCCGGGGCCTGGAAAGTGAGCGCGGAGGCAACCTCGATCACCCGCACCGCCGCGGTCCTCCAGGACGTTGTGCACCGCCGGGGGCGTCGGTCCGGGTTGCTGTTGGAGCGCCGAGAAGAGATCTGCGCGTGCGGTGGTGATCGCCCCGAGGAGACGGCCGGGTGCCGTCACGGCGGTCGTGCCGATGTCGATCAGCCCGATCACCGCTATCTCCAGGGAATGTTGCGCGCGGGGAAGCGCCGCCGCGAGGTCGTTGGTGATGACGCCGGTGAGTGCCTCGTTGGCGGCCCCGCTCACCGTTGCGTCCGTCAGGGCGATCGCTTGGAGCAACGGTTCGCCCGCCTGCAGTTCGCGCATGAATGTCGCGGGGATGACTGCGAACTTGATCAGCGGCTGGGTGGCGAACTGAGCGATGAACGGGCAGATCAGTGAACAGTCGGTGGCTTGATTTCTGAGGAACTGCCGCAGAAGCGCCCCCAGCGGCGGAGTGGCGGGCATCACTGTCGTTGCCGCTGAGAGTCTGACACTGGCAATTGCCGTCTGCGGTAAATGCTGTTCGGCGGGCAGCGCCGTCTGGGTGATTGCAAGTGCGCCTGCTACGGCCAGCGCAACGCCGGTGTTGACGGTTGATCGGACGAGATCGCGCATGGTTGGCCCCTTAGGTCGTGGCGGAGGTCACACCCCTAGAACGATCGTGGCGACCGACAAGTTCGAAGTGTCCTTCGCGAGCAATCCAACGACGCCGCGGCTCCGAATGTTTAAACGAGACCGTCGCGTCAATAGAACAACGAACGAATTATCGCTCTTGCCAGAACATGACTCGGCTAGCTCGCCAAGTGCATTTCGGTACCGACTGTGAACCGAAGTGACCCATCGATCGTGTCACTGTCAGTCACGCGAGGACAGGTTAGTCAGATGGTTACGCAATATCGCGTAGTCGACCACATCGTCGATCAACTTTCCGCAGCAGGCGGCCAGTACATGTTCGGTGTCGACGGCGCCAACATCGAAGATCTCTACGACGCAGCCCATTTTCACGAGGGTGTCACCGCGGTCCTGGCCAAGCACGAGTTCTCCGCGGCCACGATGGCCGACGGGTACAGCCGTGCAGGATGCGGTCTCGGGGTGGTGATGGCCACCTCCGGCGGCGGCGCGCTCAACCTCGTTCCCGGCCTGGGGGAGTCGCTGGCCAGCCGAGTTCCGGTGCTGGCACTGGTGGGTCAGGCTCCGACCGCACTCGACGGCCGCGGCAGTTTTCAGGACACCAGCGGCTGCAATGGCGCACTGGACGCCGAGGCACTGTTCTCGACGGTCTCGGTGTACTGCCGGCGCATCACCTCGCCCGAGCAGATCGTGACCGCGTTACCCGAGGCGATTGCCGCGGCATGGCGCGGTGGACCAGCAGTTCTGTTGCTGCCCAAGGATATTCAGCAGGCAGCACTACCGGTCAACGGCTACGTCATGGCCGCGCCTGCGCCGACGATCGCCGGCGATCCCTGGCCGATCGCCCGCGCGCTGCGCCGCGCTCGGGGACCGGTGACGATCATCGCCGGCGAGCAGCTGGCCCGCGACGACGCCCGCGCTGAGCTGGAGCGACTGCGTACACTGCTGCGCGCCCGGGTTGCCACCGTTCCCGACGCCAAAGACGTCAGCGGATCGCCGGGCCTTGGCTCCTCGTCCGCTCTCGGCGTCACCGGTGTGATGGGTCATCCGGGAGTGGCCGACGCCATCGAAGGCAGTGCCTTGTGCCTGCTTATCGGCACCCGGCTGAACGTGACCGCGCGCGCCGGCCTGGATGACGCGCTGGCGTCGACCACCGTGATGTCGCTCGGTTCGGCTGCGCCGTTCCTGCCGTGCACGCATATTCACACTGACGACCTCCGCGCGTCGTTAGCACAGCTGGCCATGGTGTTGTCGGGCAAGGGGCGGCCGTCCGGGGTGCGGGTGCCGGCCACCGTCGGGCACGCCGGGTTGACCCCGCCGCAGTACGACGGAGACGGAATCCGTTACCGCGATGCGGTTTCCGCACTCGATGCTGTGCTGCCGGACTCGGTCGACATCGTCGTCGACGCCGGAAACACCGGGGCGGCGGCCATTCACAACCTGCCCGTGCGGCGCGGCGGCCGGTTCGTCGTCGCCCTCGGTATGGGCGGTATGGGCTACAGCTTCGGCGCCGCCATCGGTATGGCGTTCGGGCGCAACAGTGGGTCCGGCCCGGCGCACCGAATCGTGGTGGTGGCCGGCGATGGCGCCTTCTTCATGCACGGGATGGAAATGCACACCGCGCTGCAGTACCGGCTGCCCATCACCTTCGTGGTGTTCAACAACAACGCACACGCGATGTGTGTGACCCGCGAGCGCCTGTACTACGACGACCTGTACAGCTACAACAGGTTTCACGACAGCAGGATCGGCGCGGGGCTCGCGGCGATGTTCCCGGGCCTATCGGCATCCGACGTCGATGAACTCGCCCAGCTACCGACGGCGCTGAGCCAGGCACTGGCCGCCGACGGCCCGTCGGTGGTCAGCATCGAATGCTCCGCCGACGAAATCCCGCCGTTTCGCACCATTTTTGGCCGCACTGCAGCAGTCGGCCGATGCCAGTTCCGGCTCCGTGCCCGCACCGAAGGAGAACACAGAAGATGTCGCTGCCCGCGCTTGACGATATCGCCGCCCACACCGGGTCCACCGACCCGATCGCCGGGGTCACCAGGATCGAGACCTCGCCACGGGAGAAGGCCACCCCGGTCATCATGGAGATGATGCGGTCGGTCTACCCGCACGACGAGGTCTTCGGCCAGTACTGCACGGTGAACGAGTACGTCGACTGCCCGCCCGACGAGCTCTACGAGTACCTCTCGGACACCCGCTCGCTGGAGGAGTGGACCTACAGCCTGCGCGGTTTCGAGACCACCGATGAGCCCGGGCTGTGGGTGGCGTACGACCGGCTGGGCTCGGAGACCAAGATCTACACCCGCACCGTCGCCAACCCCGACGCCCGCACAGTGGACTATCACTGCGCCTGGGACCAGGGCAAGCATCTGTGGATGGTCTACCTGATGCGCGTCGTCGACGCGCAGGTGGTGCTGGACAAGCCCGGCTCGGTGGTGTTGTGGACCAACTGCCATCACCCGTTCTACGACGACAACCCCTACCCGGAGACGGCGCCGGAGGAACGCCCGGTCTGGGTCGGCGACTTCTGGGACATGTTCGGCGCCGGCCACGGGCTGGAGATGAAGAACCTCAAGGCAATTGCCGAATACCGCCACCGACACGGACTGTCGGTGACCCCGGACTGGATGAGATGAGTACAGCGATGAGCCAACCCACCGTCAGCCTGCTCGACGTCTCGAGCTATCTGCCCGGCGAGCCGGTGTCGGCCGACTACTACGCGCAGTTCGCCGACTCCGACGACCTGCGCGAGAACCTGATGTTCCGGGCGCCGAAGTTCCGCCATCACGTCGCGCCGGACGAGAGTGCGACCGACATGATCGAACGGGCCGCCGCGGGCCTGATCGAGCGCCACGGCGACGACGTGATCGCCGGCGCCGATGTGCTGATCACCCATACCCAGTTGCCGGATATGCCGTTCTACGGCGGCGGGGGCGCTATCGCACACCGACTCGGGATGCGTCCGAACGTGGTTCTGGATCTGCACAACGGCGGCTGCGCGGCGTTCGTACTCGGTCTGCAGATCGCCCGCCAACTGTTGTCCTCGGGCGCGGGCCACACCGCGGTGATCGCAGTAGCGCAGAACGCGGCCGGACAGATCTTCGATCAGCCCACGGTTCGGCGTAAGGCGCAGGCGGCGGTGCCGGGTGACGGCGCCGCTGTCGGACTGGTCACGCTGTCGGAGGACTCCCCGATACTCGACGTCGAAACCCGGACCTACGGTGAGTTCGCCGGTGACATGACGATCTCGATGGATCCGCCGCGCAAGTGGTGGCAACCGGGCATCGGCGAGGCCTACATCGGTTTCACCGAGTCGAAGATCACCAAGGTCCTGGCGCGCGGCAACCGGCAGGTGCCCGAAGTGGCGCTGGCGGTCTGCCACCGGATCGGGATGAAGTCCAAGGATGTCGACCTCTTCGTCACCAACCAGCCCAACCGGGTGTTCCTGCGCAACTGGCGGGATGCGCTCGAATTGCCCAAGGAGCGTCACGTCGACACCTTCGACGAATGCGGGAACCTGTTCGGCGCCGCCATCCCGATCAACCTCGACCGTGCGATCAACGCGGGGCGGGTCTCGGCCGGCGACACCGTCTTGATGGCGGCTTTCGCGCATGCAGGTGACTTCGCCGGCGCCGCCGCGATCCGCTGGGGTGGGCGGGCGCGCTGATGACGTCGCTCAACCGCGTGGCCGAAGCCGCCGTCGCGGCGCTGCCCGAAGCAGTCGACCCATTGGCGTTGTCGCTCAACGAGAATCCGTTCTCGCCACTGCCAACGGTGCGCTCGGCGTTGGTCTCGGCGATCGACTCGGTCAATCGCTACCCGGAGTTCCTGCCCGAAAGTCTGCGCCGGCTGATCGCCGACCGGGTCGGTGTGGCCGAGGACCAGGTGGTGCTCGGCGCGGGAGCGACGGGCGTGACCATGCAGCTGCTGCACGCCACCACCGACCCGGGCGACCGGATCGCAATGGCAGCGCCGACTTTCGACGGCTATCCGATCTTCGCAAGGATGGCGCGCCTGCAGCCGCTGACTGTGGGGCTGGACGAGCATGGACGGCACGATCTGGACGCTCTTGCCGGCGCCGCCGCCCAGGCCCGGGTTGTGGTGCTGTGCCGACCGCACAACCCGACCGGCACCCTGGAGTCGGCGGCCGAGGTCGAGCAGTTCTTGCGCCGCGTCCCCCGCGACACGATCGTGTTGCTCGACGAGGCCTACATCGAGTTCGTGGCACCGGAGTTCCGGCTGGACGGGCTCTCGCTGATCCACCGCTTTCCGAACCTGCTCGTGGTCCGCACGTTCTCGAAGGCCTACGGCCTGGCGGGTCTGCGGATCGGCTATGGCTTCGGCTCGCCCGAGCTGACCCGAAAGCTGTGGCGGATGCAGCTGCCGTTCGGGATGGGCATTGCCAGTCTGGTGGCCGTCGCGGCTTCCTATGACGCTGAACACCAACTGCAACAACGTATTCGGGCGATCGCCGCCGAGCGCCGGCTATTGCGGGCGCGACTGCGTGCGATGGGGGTTTACGCCACTGACGGACACGCAAACTTCGTGTATCTGCCCGCTGCGGGCAAGCCGTGGCGCGAGGTATTCGACAGCACCGGGTTGAGGGTTCGCCACTACGACGACGGGGCCGTGCGCATCACCGTTGGCGACCGGTCCTCGACGCGGGCGGTGCTCACGGCGGTGGCGGCTTCGGGTCTGCTCAAATGCTCGTGAAGGGATCGAAGAAGTCGACTTCGGTGCGAGTTGGAACCGGGGCGTAGTAGGGCAGGAGCGGAATGCTCCCGAGGGGCGTCGTCACGTTGAACAAGCTCACATCACCCGTCGCCGTCGGCGTGACGGATTGTGCGGTCCCGAAGCCGTTGCCGAAGTTGACGAAGTTCAACACCGAACCAACCGGCGCCACGTCCCCGGTACCGGTGCCGGCGGTGCCGTCGGTCACGTTTGTGATGAGTAGCGCGTTGCTGCGAATACCGAACAGATCCCACTGGGTGTACACGTCGGCATCGACGCTCCCGATTTGCTTGCCGGCCGAGTCGTAGACGTCGAACTGCTGGTACCCCTGGATCTGCACCTCTCTTGGCGGCAGCCCGTTCACTCCGACGGGCTGCAGTGGGGAAGTGGGAACGTACTTGTAACCGTTGGGGCCCGTGAGCGTCTGGGTGGACGGCGGTGCCGAGGCGTCAATGAAGGTTTGGCCGCTGTTGGTGACTCCGGTCGGAGTCACCTGTGACACCGACACCACGTCGCCGGAGGGCGAGGGCAGTGAGGAGTACAGGACATAGTTCTGGTCGTTACCGGCATAGGAGACGTTGTACACCGAGCCGACCGGCGGCACCTGGCCCGCACCCGTCCCGACGTTCGTTCCGTCGTTGGAGGTGACGAGGATTGCCTGGGTGTAGTCGCCGACTATGTCCGCGGTGGTGGTGAAGATGCCCTTGAAGCTTCCCACCGGCTGACCGGCCGCGTTGTAGATGTTGTATGTCTGGTTTCCCTGAACGGTCGAGAAGAACGGTAGGACTCCGCTTGTCCCGGTGAGGGTTTCGCCCTGGGGGTCGGCGGGAGCGATGTAGTAGCCGTTTGTGAGCTGGACGGGCCTGTTGTCCACGGTGTGGTCAGCGATACCCTTGGCACCGTCGAACGGCATCGGAAGCGGGATATCCCCGAACGGCGTCACCAATTTGAACGAGACCACGTCCTTGGAGGTCGACGGGATGGAGGTGTATGACATCCCGAACCCGCCGATGCTGAATGCCGAGACCACCGATCCGACCGGTGGAACTTGACCTGCTGCGGTACCTACGTTGGTTCCGCCGTTCGAGGTGACGATGAGTTCGGTGTAGTTGTAGCCGTCACCGCGGCTCACCAGAGCATTGAAAGTGCCCACCGTCGTATTGGTTTTCGGGTCGACGAGATCGAATTGCTGTGTGCCCTGAACCAGGCTCGGCGCACCCGGCAGATAGGTCCACTTCCCGTATAACGACGTGACGGTTTCAGGCGAATTGGGAACGACCTTGTAGCCGTTGAGACTGAGAGTCGGGCTGGGCGCGGTCGGGCTCGGCACGATCGCGCTGACGACGGAAACGGTTGCGGCCAGACCGAGTTCGGCCACACCAGTCAGGACGAGGCCCAAGACGCCGGACGGGACGGCAGCCGTTCGCACAGTCGCGGCGGGCACGGCCCGAAGACTAACCGTCGATACTGACGACGCCGTCGACTTTGCGGTCGAGACCGGGGACGCCGGCGTCGAAATTGCGGCCGCGTCAGGCGCAGCCGTTTCGCTCGTCGGTGACTCCACTGCGGGTTTCGAGTGTTGACCGATCAGCTTGCCGAGCACGCTGCTGACAGATGTCGTCGAGGGGGACTGTGTATCGACGGTGTTCGTGGTGGGCGCCACCGACGCGACAGCACTTGGGGCAGTCTTGGTTTGGGCAGCAGACCGTTTGGAAGCGCGCGCTGCGGCTGGGTGGTCGGTGCTCCCGGTCGTCGAGCTGGTTGTTGACGGATGCGACGATTTCGAGGAACCGTCGTCGGCGCAAGCCATTCCGCAGGTCGTCAATATCGCGGCGCCCACCCCGAGCGCGACCGCCAGCCCTCCCACACGACCGATGCATCTCGAAGCGTTCATGATTCACGTGACCGGGTCGCGAAAGTTATTGCAAGAAAAAGCATGTGCCGAGCCCCCTCTGCTCACGATCTTCGAGTGTGTCCCAAAACACACTAGCGCCCAGACGCATTCTTGTGTCGAAACTCTCGGCGCCGAATTCTTCGCTCGCCGGTCCAGGGTGTTGGTCGTCAGTCCGGCAGGACGTTGACGACCGCGCCGTTAGGTCGCTGCGGCTGGCCCGTTTTGCGGTTCATCGGCAGCGGCAGAGGCTGGAGGGGATGACGCCGAATGTGCAGAGTCTCGTAGGCCACCAACAACACGAGTGCCCCGATGAGAACCGCTGAGGCGCCGGCGTTACCCCAGCCCAGTCCGCCGTGATCGCTGCTCCTGCTCAAGATGTTTCCGACTTCAGCACCCCAGGGGCGGGTGAGGATGAAAGCGATCCAGAACAGCAGCATGGTGTTGATTTTGGTGAAATAGTGCGCGGCCAACAGCAGTAGCATCGCTGCGGTCAACGCCAACGCGGCGGGTCGCAGTCCCACGCCAAGTCCGCCCGCCAAGTAGTCGCCGGTCGACGTGCCAAGGCTATTGGAGAAGACGACGGCGATCCAGAACAGGATCTCGCCGGTGAGGGTGGCGACGTTCTCGACGTTGAAGGTCTGGCCGCTGCGCCACCAGATCAGCATCACCACAGCCAAGCCGCTGCCGAGGATCAGCACGCCGGTGGACTGCCCCAGGTGGGAGGTGTAATTGATGTAGTCCGAGATCGTGGTGCCGGCGGTGCTGGTGAGCACGACCACGATCCAGAACAGCGTCGGATGAAATTGACTGGCGCGCAACTGGATTGTCACGGCGACGAGGAAGACGCTCAATAGCAGCATCGCCGAGTGCAGGGTGCCCAGGCCCAGTGTCTGGGAGAAGTAGTCACCGGCTGTCTCGCCCAGTGTGGTGGCCAGGATCTTCTGCGCCCAGAACAGCGCGGTGATATGGGGTAGTTTGCGCAACACATATTGGCCGGGGCTCAGGTGCCAGTCGCGTTGGTCGACCACGCGCTCAGTCATGAGACAACCGTTCCAGCCCGCACCGACCCATCATTGAACCCTCGCACAGGTCGCCCCAGGCGGGCGGTCGAGCAACGGCATCTGACAGACAACCCACAGGCCCCAGTTGTCCAAGGTCTGTCCAGCTGGTGACCAAAGGCCGTATTCACCCGCACGGAAGTTTGCCAGGGTTAGCCGTGGTGATGAGATTGCGCCGTCGCCGACGGCCGAAACGGGGGACCTGGCTCCTTGCGATGCGCAAGGTGAGCCTGTCGATTGCGTGCACAGTCCTGACGCTGGGCGGGGTGCTGCTGTTGGCCCTCACACCGCTTTCGTCGGTGGTCGTGGCGCTGACTGCGACGGCATTGTTCATGGGCGGAGCGGGACACCCGCTGAGCATTCCCCAGGACACCACCGAATACATCACGCAGTTCGTCGACAGTGCCGACGGCAAGTATGTGGCGCCCACCGGCCTGTGCGCCGGAGGGCAGCAGGGCTGCGCCCCGGTCGCCGTCTATACCCCCGAGGAGTTTCCGTTTGCGACGGGGCTTCCGGCCATGACGTTCGACGAGTCGGTGGCAATCGGGCTGAACAACCTGGACGCCTGCGTGCGGGGGACGGCGTGCACCGTGACCGAGCCGCCGTTCACGTCGACCGGCCCGGACACGTTGACCGACACCTCATACGTGGTGTTCGGCTACTCCGAGAGCGCCCCCATCGCGGCATTCGAGAAGTACGACCTGATCGCTCATCCTGCAACGGGCAGGAGCGTGAGCTTCGTGGTGATGGCGAACCCCAACCGGCCCAACGGCGGAATTCTCGAGCGGTTCGTCGGCGCCTACATCCCGATCCTCGGCGTGACGTTCAGTGGCGCGATGACCACCAACTCGCCGGACGTCCCGAATTACACGCTGACAACTGTCGACGTGGCGCATCAGTACGATCTGATCTCCGACTTCCCGACCAATCCGTTGAACCTCCTCGCCGACCTCAACGGTCTGCTGGGTTTCATCTACTTCCATCCCGAGCCGTCATACTTCGCAGCGGATGACATCGAGCTACAAGGTCAGTACCAGGACACCACCTACTACCTCGAACCCGCCAAGACTGTGCCTCTGCTCATGCCGCTGGAAAGCATCCCGATCATCGGCCCGCCGATCGCCGCCGCACTCGATCCGCCGCTGCGCGTCCTGATCGAGGCGGCCTACGACCGCACGATCAACCCGGGGCAGCCGACGCCGGCGAAATGGCTCTACATTCCCAACCTCATCAAGACGGCGGTGAACTTCCTCGTCGCGATCCCGACCGGATGGGACAACGCCATCGCCGAGATCACCGGCAACCCGGCGAACCGGCCGTTCGGCACCGCCGTCCCCGGACCGTACGGAGTCGGCGGCCCACCGGTCGACAGCGGCTCGGTGGACCCCTATGGACCGCCCACGCCGTTGACCATCTCGGCGGTGCAGGCGACCGCGACATCGCCGGCCACGGTGGCGGCGTCCAACGCGGCGAGTCAGCGGCGACCTATGACGGCTGCCTCGGCGGCAACGGCGAGCACGCCATCCGCGGACCGGCGCGCGCATAGCGGCCAGGCTCTCAGTTCGCGGTCAGCGAGCAAGGCTCGGGCCGGTCGGTAACCTCAACAGCTCGAGTGCGCAACCTACGACGTGGTCTACGACCTCGGCAACTCGTCCGGTGGCGGCTGGCTGGGCTTGACGGCGCAGCGACCTGAACACGTTGCCGCGCATCATAATCCGCCGAGGTCGTCCGGCACGTCGACCGCGTGTTTCCGCAACGTCTCGAGCGGGACGATCTCCAGAGTGCGTTCGTGCGTGCAGGCCAGTACGACCGGTGCGGCGCAGCCGTCCTGATGAGCGCGAAGCCAGTTCCGCGCGGTGACGCACCACCGGTCGCCGGGCACCAGGCCGGGGAATCGGTACTGCGGCATCGGTGTGGACAGGTCGTTGCCGATGGAGCGCTGATGCTCGAGGAAGTCCGCGGTCACGACGGCGCAGATGATGTGCAGGCCGATATCCTCGGGCCCGGTGGAGCAACAGCCGTCTCGGTAGAAGCCGGTAACCGGGTCGGTGCCACACGGTTCGAGCTCGCCACCGAGCACGTTGCGATCATCCACCCGCCCATTATCGGCTGCGGGCCCGCCGTGACGCACCAGACCGCCGGGGACGAAACGCCGGCCGGCCACCGCGCACATGCGGCGGCGGGCCCGCCTGCCGATCCGCGTCAGGACCTTCGACAGCACTCATTCACGGGGTGGGTCGATGACGTGGAGCGCGGCGGCCTGGCCCTCGCGCAGAAAGCTGATGATTTCCGTTGCGGCGGAACGGATCTGCTTCTGGTTGGCACGCTCCGGCCCCAGCAACGCGGTGACCGCGGCACCCAGCACGGCCATCGGATCGTCCGTGCTGACCGGTCCCGGCGCGGAGCCGATGAGTGACATTGCCGCACCGGTGATGAGTGCGTGCAGTGCGAACGTCTGATCGCCACTGTCCCAGTCGGTGCGGGCCAGCCCGTGGCGGCGCCAGATGGGCAGCACCGCGTTCAGCACGGCGCTGGGGCCAAGCGTGTCGTGCAACGAAATCGAGCGCGGATGGCGGGCCAGGATGCCCAGCAGGTCCTCGTCGTGGCGCTGCAGTGCTGCGATCAGTGGCTGACCGGTCGCGACCGTGAGCATCGTGGGGCAGAAGCGTGAAGGGCGGGCTAGTTCGGGCTCGTCGTCGAGCCGCTGGATCAGGTCGCTGATGAGGGTGAGAAAGCCGCGGCCGATGAGCCCGATGAGGAGGTCTTCCTTGGTCTGCCAGTAGAGGTAGACGGTGCCCTTTCCGACGTGGGCCCGCGCGGCGACGTCGGCGACGGTGAAGCCCTTGGCGCCGCGGCCGACAAGCAGTTCGCCGGCCGCTTCGAGGAGGCGCGCCGCCTTCGCCGAGTGCTTCTCGGGCAGTTCCCCGACGGAGGTGTCCACCGACGTGACTATATCGGCGGCCCTCTCGGCCGCCTCCTGAATGAACAAACTGACCGAAATAGTCGGTTGGTCAGTATCTGCGCTACCATCGGAGACAGGTGGGGTCCTCAGAACAGGAGACTCGATGCGCAGGACGGCCCAGAATCTCATCGATGAGCCCGGCCGCGTCCGGGCGCTCACGAAGGCGATCTTCGCCGTCGCTGATCGCCTGGAACCGATCGTCGACCTTTCGCGCCCCTACGTCGACGGACTGGAGAACCTGCCGCGCGACGGGCGCTTCCTGCTCGTCGGAAACCACACGACATTCGGGATGGCCGAAATCGTCATGATTCCCTACTTCGTGCACCGCGAGCTCGGGGTTCGTGTTCGTGGTCTCGCCGACCGGAACTTCGGCAATATGCGCGGCCTGGCCGCGGATGTGCTGGCGGCCGCGGGCGCCGTGATCGGCGAGCCGGAGAATGGGGCGGAGCTGATGCTCAACGACGAGACGGTGCTGGTCTTCCCCGGGGGTGGCCGGGAGATGCCGAAGTTCAAGGGTGAGGAGTACCGGCTGCGCTGGGAACGCCGCTTCGGATTCGCGCGGCTGGCCATCGCCCACGATTATCCGATTGTCCCGGTCGGACTGGTCGGCGGCGACGACGTCTACCACAGTCTGGTCGAGCGCGACAGTCCGCTGGGCCGAGTGAGTCAGTTCGTGGGGAGCCGCCTCGGCGGGCGACCCGATATGGCCATTCCACCGACTCGGGGCCTGGGGCCCACTCTCTTTCCCGACCCAAAGCGGATGTACCTGCGCTTCGGCACACCGATCGAGACCACCAAACCGCCTCGCGCCCAAGCAGCGAAATGGCAAGTGGACGTGAAGGAACAGACCCAGACCGCGCTCGAAACCATCCTGGCCGACTTGCAAGTACTGCGCGAGACGGACCCGTACCGGAACCTGAACCCCTTCGCGTGGGGCAGGGCCGTGCGGCCAGAACCGGTTGCGTCAGCGGCGTCGTAGCCGCTCACCGATCATGTCAGTGAGGAAGCGGGCCGACGAGGCGGGGCGGAACGCCCGGGCGGCGGCGGTGAGTGCGTCGCGGGACTCGGCGGGCAGTTCGATGTCGGCGGCGGCGACGTTGAACTCGAGTTGTTCGACGCTCGATGCGCCGGGGATGGCCACCACGCCGGGCAGGCTGATCAGCCAGGCGAGCGCGACCTGGGCCGGCTTGGCGCCGACGTCGGTCGCGACGCCGCGAAGCGTCTGCAGCAGCGGCTCGATCCGGTGCAGGTTCTCGGTACCGAAGAGCCGGTTCAACGAGCGCACCCCGCCCGGCCGGTTGTCGACGCCGTACTTGCCGCCCAGCAGTCCCTGGGCCAGCGGGCTGTAGGCGATCACGATCCGGTTCTCCCGCTCGGCGAACGGGACGAGATCGTCGAGCGGTCCGGCGTGGGCCAGGGAGAAGTGGACCTGGTTGCTGATCACCGGCCGGCCCAGGGCGGCGTCGGCCTTCTTCCACCGCGCCAGTGAATAGTTGGACACTCCGGCCGCGCCGATGGCGCCGCTGTCGAGCAGGCTGCGCATGCCGGGCATGATCACCGAGTCGGGCACCACCGGGTTGGGCTGGTGAACCTGGTAGAGCGGGATCCGGTCGAGCTGCAACCGCTGGGCACTCGCGCGCTCCCGCTGCTGGATCACCGGCGGAAACGGCGCCACCGGAAAGATCTTGCTCGCGACGGCCACGTTGGCCCGCTCGTCGCCGAGCGCCTCGCCCAGGATCCGCTCGCTTTTGCCGAACCCGTAGATCTCGGCGGTGTCGAACAGCGTGACACCCATGGCCAGCGCGCGCTGCACGATGTCGCGGGCTGCTCCCGCCGCGTACTCGTCGCCGTAGCCCCATTCGCTGGAGCCGAACTGCCACGTGCCCAGACCGATTCGACTGACTCGACCGACTCCGTCGACCTCGAGGTATTTCATGTGACCAACCTACCGCTTTACAACTCTGGCCAGGACTGTCACGCTTCGGGCGTGGACTTCTCGCTTGTCGAACTCTCTGAAGAGGACCGCGAATTCCAGGACGGGTTACGGAGATTTCTCGGCGAGATCGTCACCGAGGAGGTGATCCGCCGGGACCGGGAGACCGGGCAGAACTTCGACGAGGGTGTGCACCTGGCGCTGGGTGCCAACGGCTATCTGGCCGGCGACTACAAGACGCTGTCCGATGGCGGGTTCAGCGCGGTGCGCCGGCGCATCTTCGACCTGGAGGTGGGCCGCGCGCACACGCCGTGGTTTCACTGGGGTACCACCGCGCAGGTGGCCAAGATGGTCGAGGAGTTCGGCCGCCCCGATGTCATTGCCGAAGTGCTGCCCGGCGTTCTCGACGGCAGCATCCGACTGTGCCTGGGCTACACCGAACCCGAGGGCGGCTCCGATGTGGCGACCTGCAAGACCCGCGCGGTTCCAGACGGCGAGCACTGGGTGATCAACGGGGCCAAGATGTTCACCTCTAATGCGCACAACGCCCAGTACGTCTTCCTGCTGACCAACACCGATCCCCAGGCGCCAAAGCACAAGAGCCTCACCATGTTCCTGGTGCCGCTGGACGCCCCGGGCATCGAGATCCAGGGCATCCGCACGGTCGACGGCGACCGGACCAACATCGTCTACTACAGCGACGTCCGGGTCGCCGACCGCTACCGGGTCGGCGAGATCAACGGCGGCTGGACGGTGATGCGCATGGCTCTGGACGCCGAACACGGCGTCGGCGAACGGGGCGCACAGGGCCTGCAGAGACTGTGCACCATGACCGAGCACGGGCTCCTGATGGCCGAAGCGGTCGACACGGTGGCCGGTCTAGTCGGCCGCGACGGCCCGGACGGCCGGCGCCGCATCGACGACGACTCGGTGGCACATCGCCTGGGGCGCAGCATCGCCCGGACGGAGGCCGCGTTGAGCACCGCCGATATGTACGGCCGGGTCGCCATCGCCCAGACCATGCGAGAGATCTCCCCGGACCTGATGGATGTCCTCGGCTCGGCGGGAAGCCTGGCCGTCGAGACCGACGGCAGCGCCGACGACGGTGCCGCCGAGTACCTGTTCCGCCTCGCCGGGCCGATGGGCGTCTACGGCGGGACACTTGAGGTCTTCCGCAACATGATCGCCCAGCACAGGCTGGGCCTGGGCCGGCCGAATTACGCTCCGCCGGCGGGAAGCTCGGCCTGAACGTCGGCTCTGGCGGCGTCGAAGCTCAGAAACCCCTTGATGCCCAGGCTTTCCGGCAGCGGGTCGTCGTAGCTCCACGCGATGTCCTCGACCGCGACGTCGCCGATCTTCGCCGACCAGTAGGTGGCCGTCCCCTTGTAGTTGCAGTAGCTGCCGGTGTCGCTTGTGGTCAGCAGGTCGGTGCGAACGTGCTTGGGCGACACGTACAGTCGCGGCTCGAGTGCCGTCTCGAAGACGATCACGGTGTCGGTGGTGTCGACCAGCGTGGTCCCGGCGACGTCGACTCGCAGCCGCCGGGTGGTGGGGCGGCAATCGACGCGGTGGTACGGATTGGGCGGGTAGTGCACCAGCGTGCGGCCTTCCTCCACCCAGGTGTCCACCGCGTTCCAGGGGACCCGGACGTAGCCGGGAGCCAGCGGTTCGGGTTCGTGGGGCAGGTCGCCGACCACGTCCTCGGGAAAGGCGTAGCTCAGCGGGCGGCCCGCGCGGTGCACCATGAGGGCGCGTTCGGTGTCGATCACCGTGCGGCCGTTCCGGATTGCCTGGATTCGCCTGAGATGCGGCTCGATGTAGGCCACGTCATCGGGCACCGGTTCGGAGAACCGGCCTGCGCGGTCCGGGCCGAGTGGGCCCCGGCCCGCCACCAGACTCACGGGATCAGACCACCGTGGTCTTCAGCGAGCTCAGGTCGGTTTGCATCAACACGACGTTGTAGTTGCCCCAAATCGACATGTTCCAGTACAGGTTGCTCACATCCGGCGTGCCCGAGCCGTCGGCCTCGGAGTTGAGAATGCCGGTGCCCGACCACGGGTGAATCATCGGCGCGTACAGGCCCGGGTACTGGACCGAGGTGGCGATGGTCACCGGATCCGACCACGGGCCCTCGGGCGTATCCGCGGTCCGCAACACCACGTTGTTGCTGCCGTTCGCGTACAGCACCACATACTTGCCCAGATAGTCGTTGTACTGCACCGACATCTCGCTGACGTTGCCGCCCGTCTTGGCGCCGGTCAGGCCGGCGAAGTAGCCGCCGAAGAACTTCGGGTTGTTCGCGATGTCCTTGATGAAGCCGAACAGTCCGGCCGAGTTGGTGGAGTCGCCGAGGACCGCTACCGCCACCGCTGGCTTGTTGGTCACCCATGTAGTGCCGTTCCAGTACTGGTACTTGGTCAGGTCCGTCTGAGAGCCGACCGGTACCCGCGACAGGAAGGCCGAGCCGGCCCGGCCCGACGGTGTGCCGAAGGCGTAGAGGTACTGGGTGCCGCCGGCGGGAACCTGATCGGCGGGCTCCAGGACGTAGGCGGCCTGCTGGAAGTTCTGGTCGCCCGCCTGGTACGGCGTCGAGGACCCGAACCAGCTGGCCGAGCGGATGGTCGAAGGCACCAGCACCCACTTGTCGGTGGCCTGGTCGTACATCGAGATGGCTGAGTAGTTGGTGGTCCACCGGCCGGGGCTGTCCCACGACTTGACCGACATGTAGTTGACGTACTGCTGGTCGTTCACCGAGACGGCCGACGTCGGGATGACGGTCACCTCGGAGCTGAGGATCGGGAACAGCGCGCTCGGCGCGCTGGGGATGAACTGGTAAGCGGGCCCGGTCTGCAAGAGCTTCAGACCGTGGACCAGGTCGATGTTATTGCTGAGCAGCAGAACGTTGGAGCGCCAGTCGCCGGTCTGGTTCGGGCCGCTGAAGGTGTCGCCGAAGGCCACCTGGATGTTTCCGGTCAGACCGTTCTCCCACATGACGCCGACGTCGGTACCCCAGATGTTGAAGCCGGCGGTGTTGTTGGTCTGCGGCCAGTTCGCGCCCGGGTAGGCGTTGTTGGCCTGACCGGTCACCCAGCCGATCGGCGTCGAGGTCAGCGTGCTCGGCGAGGTCACCACCGCCGCCGCCGGCGTCACCGTTTGAGAGGTCGTGGCGGACGCGATCTGCGACGTCGACGTGGTGGGCTCGAATTCCCGACGCGCCCACGCCGCCAGGGCCCACACTGCGGGCGTGGTGGCGGGAGTGGTGGGAGAACTTCCCACACCCGTTCCCGGCGCGCTTACCAGGGACGCGCTGACTGTCGCCGGCGCCGCGACGCGTTGGGCTGCCTTCGACGGCGACGCCGCGCCGGATGCCGCAGCGGTGGACGGCCGCGAGGCCCGGCTGTGGGACGCCGAAGCGGACGTGGTCTTCCCAGGCGAGCCTGCACTCCCGGAGGCATCGGCCCAGGCCACAGCGGTGCTGGAGGCGATGGCGGCCCCCACGCCCAAGGCCACCGCCAGTGCGCCCAGCCGGCCTACGTGCGCGGCGGCACTCATCGAGGGACTCATCAACTCCACCCCTGTCGGTTCACTTCGTCAGTCGCTTGATCGCAAACTTTCGGCCAGCGCCTCGGCCGCCCGCGCATGGACGCTGACCTTGACGGTACCCAACCGACTAACCTCTTGTGTAACTCTGGTCACGTGTGTCGCAAACATTGTGAGGATCAGCAGCCGAGTAGGAGCGCCGGCAGGGCCTTCAGCCTTCGACCGTCGGCTGTAGCAGAAGTTGTGGCGCTGTGGGGTGAACACCGCGGGGGAGTCGCACGCCGCGTCCTCGGCGATCGTCTCGTCGAGACCGTCGGTGTGCCCGGATTCGATGACAGGGCTGCGTCACGGTGTTCGACTATCTGTGCACGCGTGGACGGAGGTGAAACTACTTGGGGCAGTTGATGGTCACGTAGGCGACCGGCTGGCTGCCCGCAGACCCGGCGGTGTTGATGTCGGTCACGGTGCACTCGGACAGACCCACGTTGGGAGCGCCGTTCTCGAACTGCAGGTTGACGTCATAGCCCGCCGAATCGAGATCGCGGATGGTGGCGGCCGCCGACTCCGAACCCGGCTCCGGAATGCTAGGCGGGTCGGCAGAGGCCAAGGGGGACAACGCAATCGAGGCGCCGGCGGCGATCAAGAATGGGGCGACGTAGCGCAGGTGGAGTGACATCTGGGTCCTTCCTCGGGCGGCCGGATTGATGGCGCCTGTCAAGAATGACAGCTAAGTCCTGTTATCCGTAGCCGATCGGGAAACGGCGGTCGAACATGTGTCGAACACAACGTGTCTGAACCCGAGCCGTCATGACGAGTCTGCGTGTCGGCCCGCTCCGACGGCAAGTGGGTCGGCCGTGTCCGTCTCGGGCTCGGGCTCGGGAAGAGGCTCCGGCCAGGGTTGTGGCACCGGGCGTTGACGGACCCGTTGTGGCCACCAGAACCACTTGCCGAGCAGCGCGGCGATCGACGGTGTCATGAATGACCGCACCACCAGCGTGTCGAACAGCAGACCGAGCGCGATGGTCGTGCCGACCTGACCGCCGACGCGCAGCGGACTGATCGCCATCGACCCCATGGTGAACGCGAACACCAGGCCGGCCGAGGTCACCACCGAACCGCTGCCGGCCATCGACCGGATGATCCCGGTGTTGAGCCCGGCGTGGATCTCCTCCTTGAACCGGGCCACCAACAACAGGTTGTAGTCAGAACCCACCGCCAGCAGGATGATCACCGCCATCGCCAGGACCAGCCAGTGCAACGGTTGGCCCAGGATGTGCTGCCATAGCAGCACCGACAGGCCGAACGAGGCGCCCAGTGACAACACCACCGTGCCCACGATCACCGCGGCCGCCACCACACTTCGGGTGATCACCAGCATGATGATGAAGATCAGGCACAGCGCCGCGACACCGGCGATCAGCAGGTCGTAGTTCGCGCCCTCCTGCATGTCCTTGTACACCGACGCGGTACCGCCCAGGTAGACCCGGGAGCCTTCGAGCGGGGTGCCCTTGAGCGCCTCGAACGCGGCGTTCTTGATCTTGTCGATGTGTGAGATGCCCTCCGGCGTGGCGGGGTCGCCCTCGTGGGAGATGATGAACCGCACCGCTTTTCCGTCCGGCGAGACGAACATCTTCAGACCGCGCTTGAAATCCGGATTGTCGAACACTTCCGGCGGCAGGTAGAACGAGTCGTCGTTCTTCGAGGCGTCGAAGGCCTGGCCCATCGCGGTCGCGTTGTTCTGCATCGCCTGCATCTGATTCTGGAATCCACTCATCGTGGACTGCATCGTCATCATGGTCGTCTTCATCGATTTCATCGTGGCGATCATCGGCGGCATGATCTCGACCATCCTCGGCATCAGGGTGTCGAGCTTGTCCATGTCGACGACCATCTTCGCGAGATCGTCACTGAGCGAATCGATTCCGTCGAGGCTGTCGAATACCGAGCGCATCGCGTTACAGATCGGGATGTCGAAGCAGTGCGGCTCCCAGTACAAGTAATTACGGATCGGCCGGAAGAAGTCGTCGAAGTCGGCCAGGTGGTCCCGGATTGTGTTGGTGTCGGCCACCATCTGCTTGGTCGAGACCACCATGCTGTGGGTGATGCCGACCATCTGCTTGGTCAGGGCCAGCATGCTTTCCATCGTGTCGATGGTGATCTGCAGCTCGTCACCCATCTTGAGCATGTCCTTCATGCGGTCCTGCAGATAGGACATGTTCATCGTCTGGTTGGTCGAGGACATACTGATGATGAACGGGATCGAGGTGTGCTCGATCGGCGTGCCCAGCGGTCGGGTGATGGTCTGCACCCGCCCGATGCCGGGGATGTGGAAGATGCTCTTGGCGATCCGGTCGATGACGAGCATGTCGGACGGGTTGCGCACGTCGTGGTCGGTCTCGACGAGCAGCAGTTCGGGGTTCATCCGGGCTTGCGGGAAGTGCCGGTCGGCGGCGGCGTACCCCACGTTGGCGGGGATGGTCTTGGGCAGGTAGTTGCGGTCGTTGTAGTTGGTCGTATACGTCGGCAGGGCCAGCAGTCCGACCAGCGCGAGCGCCGTCGAGGCGGCCAGGATCGGAGCCGGCCAGCGCACCACGGCGGTGCCGACCCGGCGCCACATCTGCGTGTTCATCTTGCGTTTGGGCTCGAACAGGCCGAACCTGCTGCCGATGGCGATCACCGAGGCGCCCAGGGTCAGCGCCGCGAACACCACGACGAGCATGCCGATGGCCAACGGGTAGCCCAGCGACTTGAAGTACGGCATCCGGGTGAAGTGCAGGCAGAACGTCGCGCCGGCGATCGTCAGGCCCGAGCCCAGGATCACATGCGCGGTGCCGTGATACATCGTGTAGTAGGCCGTCTCGCGGTCTTCGCCGTCCAACCGTGCCTCGTGATAGCGCCCGATCAGGAAGATCGCATAGTCGGTGGCCGCGGCGATGGCCAGGGTCGCAAGTAGGTTGACCGCGAACGTCGACAGGCCGATGAGCTCGAGGTTGGCCAGGAACGCGATGACGCCCCTGGCCGCGGTGAGTTCCAGGAACACCATCAACAGCACGAGGATCGTCGTGCTGATGGAGCGGTAGACCAACAGCAGCATCACGAAGATGACGGCGATGGTGAGGGCCTCGACGGTCTTGACCGCCGCGTCGCCGACGTTGTGCTGGTCGTGGCTCAATGCCGTTGGGCCGGTGACGAATACCTTGAGCCCCGGCGGCGGCGGATTGGCGTTGACGATCTGCTGGACGGCGTCGACGGACTCGTTGGCCAGGCTCTCGCCCTGGTTACCGGCCAGGAAGATCTGGACGTAGGCGGCCTTGCCGTCGGCGCTCTGCGAACCGGCGGCGGTCAGCGGGTCGCCCCAGAAGTCCTGGACGTGTTGGACGTGCTTGGGGTCGTCGCGCAGTTTCTGGATCAGGCCGTCGTAGTAGTGGTGCGCCTCGGGGCCGAGGGGCTGGTCACTTTCCAGCAGGACCATCGCGCTGCTGTTGGAGTCGAACTCCTTGAAATCCTTGCCGATCCGCTTCATCGCCTGCATCGACGGCGCATCTGCGGGCGCCAGCGACACGGTGTGGTCCTGGCTGACCTTCTCCAGTGACGGCACGGCCAGGGTCAGCACCGCGACGAGCCCGATCCAGAACAGCACGATGGGCAGCGAGAACATCCGGACGAACCGCGGAATCAGCGGGTGCACGCCGTGCTGGGGGGTCATGCGGACTTCACCAGGCAGAAGGTCTGGGCGTTGACGCCGTCGGATGTCTTCTCGTCCTTCAGCGCACCGTCGACGTAGATCCGGCAGCCGATGGTGTCGGTGTCACCCTGGGCCACGATGTTGGCGCTGGCGGCCGGCGCCGTCGTGGTCAGCGTGAGCGACCACGGCAGCGTGGTGTCGCGGACGATCTGCGGCTTCGCGTCCAGATCGAGGTAGTTGATGGTGGCCACCGCACCGGACGGCCCGTAGATCTCGTAGGTCACCTGCTTGGGGTTGAACGGCTTGGTGTCATTGGCCAGGCCGCTGCCGGCGCGGGTGACTTCGGTCTTGCCGAACACCCCGTGCAGCCGGTAAACGGAGAACACACCGATGGCCACCACCAGGATGATGACCAGCGGTATCCATGCCC
The DNA here is from genome assembly GCA_963716465.1 of uncultured Actinomycetota bacterium. GTDB lineage: Bacteria > Actinomycetota > Actinomycetes > Mycobacteriales > Mycobacteriaceae > Mycobacterium. Next base: position 64,124 of record CAVQTS010000012.1, on the reverse strand, counting down.
GCCGCATTGCCTTGACCATAGGTTTTCCCAGCGACCCGTTTCTGTCGACGACCCTAGGATCCCGTCACGGACACCGCGCGGAATGCTTCCGCGCCGATCGTGAAGGTGGTTGTTCGTGCCATCTCAAACCCATCTTCTCGCGCCGTGACCGCTTAGCCGGTTTCACCGAGAGATTAGCTCACTTAACTGATCGGACGATACCCCGCGGTAGCTTCGGCGCGTTCTGCCCGGGCGGCTGGTGCGCAACTGCTTAGCTGGCCTACAATCTGGTTTCATGAACCTCGCGAGGCTTGCCATGGTTGCCGCGGCGGCCGTCGCGGCGCCGGTTGTCCTGGCTGCACCGTCACACGCCGATCCGGACACCGACTTCGCCAACCAGTTACACACCTACGGCATCTACGGTCCGCGCGACTACAACGCCTGGATCGGCAAGATCGTCTGCAAACGGCTGGCCACCGGCCTGGACGGCGACGCCTACGCGTCGGCGAAGTTCATCCTGACGAACCTGCAGCACGGATCCACCCAGGCGCAGGCGGTGCAGTTCCTCGGCGCCGCGATCACCACATACTGCCCGGATCAGATCGGCGTGCTGCAGAGGGCCGCCGCCCAGTAAGGGGCCGCTGATGGCCGGCTCCGTCGAGCGCACCGTCTCGGAGGACGTGCCCGCCACCCCCGATCAGGTCCGCGACCACTACGTCGACCTGGACAACATCAAGGACGTTCACCCGCTGGTGGTCGCGGTCGTCACCCTGCACCGCAGCGACTCCGATGACGGGTACGTGCAGACCTACCGCGTCTCGGACCGGATTCCGCTGGGCTTCGCGACCCTGCCGATCAGCTACACGGCCACCCTGCAGGTGCCCAGAAGCGGCCCGGTGCTCACCGAAGCCCGGCAGTTCCCCGCGGTGCGCCTGGATGGCGTCGTCTCCTTCGATCCGATCCCGGCAGGCACCCGGCTGACCGAGCGGATCCGGATCAGCGCCCCGTGGCCGCTGCTGGGGATGACGGCCCGGCAGGCGGTCGCCGCCCACAGGGAGATGCTGGCGGGCATCCGCCGCCACTTCGCGGACCGGGGCTAACCTGCCGTCTTGCCGTTGTCGACGTTGTAGACCGCGCCGTGGATGGCGGCCGCGTCGTCACTGGCCAGGAATGCGATCACCTTGGCCACGTCGGCCGGCGCCATCATTCCGCGCGGCGCGGCGATCCGCATGATGAGGTTGAAGTCGGCGTCGTCAGGCGCGACGAAGTCGGTCACCTGCGGGGTGAGCATGCCGCCGGGGCACACCGCGTTGACCCGCAGCCGGTCCTTGGTGAACTCGATGGCCAGCGCGCGGGTCAGCCCGACCAGCCCGTGTTTGGCGGCGCAGTACCCCGCCGAGTAGACCTCGCCTTCCACCCCGGCGATGGAGGTGACGTTGACGATGTTGCCGCCGACCTCCAGCAGGTGCGGCAGTGCCGCACGGCACAGGTAGAACGGCCCGTTGAGGTTGACCGCCAGGTCGTAGTCCCAGTCCGCGTCGGCCACCGACGTGGTGTGCCGCATCTGGTGGAAGCCGGCGGCGTTGACCAGGACGTCGAGCCGGCCGAAGCGCTCGACGCACCCGGCGACCGCGTCCCGGCAGGCCTGCGCGCTGGTGATGTCGACCGGGGCGTAGGCCCCACCTGGGACGGACCCGAACACCGTCGCCATCCGCTCGGAGTCCCGGGCGATCCCGAACACCGTCGCGCCGCGTTCGGCGAACACCTGGGCCACCGCGGCGCCCAGTCCGGAGGAGGCCCCGGTCACCAGGGCGACCTTTCCGTTCAGCTGTGTCATGCCCGACCTCTCTCGGCGTGGACGTTGCGGACCCCCACCGCGTTGCGCAATCCCGAGCAGTTGTAGCACCCCACGCAACCGACACAGTCGGTGCACCGCGCACACGCCAGGCACGCTATACAGCGACGGCATGCGAAACACGCTGCGCACGCAACACATTCGCCCATCAGCACCGACAGGAGCGTGATCACACAGCCGGCGACGGCCGCACTGCCCGCGGTGGCGACGGATCCGGCGACTGCCGCACTGCCCGCGGTGGCGACGGATCCGGCGACTGCCGCACTGCCCGCGGTGGCGACGGAGCCGGCGACCGCGGCACTGCCGGCGGTCGCGATGGACCCCGCCACCGCCGCGCTTCGCGCCGTCGCGAGAGATCCCGCCACGGCCACTGAGTTCGGTGCATCGGTCACCACGGCACCAGCATGTCCGATGCCCGACTCGGGACGGGGCCATACCGGCGAGGGACACGCGCGCACCTGCCGCCGGCCTGACGAAAACACCCTTCACCTCGGCTTTCGTGGTACCGCGACCAGTTCGGGATGCACAGTTAGAAAATTACGCGTACGTGACCATGTGCCCTCCTGGAAGGCGCCGAGGGCGTTGGTCGCCTTGAATTGATCCCAAGAGCACCGCCGTCTGATTGCATTCTCGATCAGGGGGTATCGCATGCACGGTGCTCGGCCTGGGCTTTCGCAGCCCGCTACGGGGAAGGAGCAGCCATTGCGCGCACTAGATGCCGTCTCGCTGAGCGGCGCGCGCATCCCGACGACTGCCGGCGTGGGGGTCGAACACGATGCGCAATTCGAGATCTGGCGCAACGGCGTACGGCACGCCGCGCTGGCCCACGTCGCTGACTTCGTCGACAACCACTGCGTCCCGCAGTTGGCCGCTACCGGCATCGACGTGGCCGCCGACGTGCTGGTCCAGTTCGTCGGCGGCGGCAAGTGCCTGCGCTCCACGTTCATGTACCTGGGCTGGCTGTGCGGGGCCGACGAGGACGACGCCGCGCTGCGCGCTTCGGCCGGCCTGGAATTGCTGCACGCCTTCGCCCTGCTGCAGGACGACGTCATGGACGACTCGGACATGCGCCGCGGACAGCCCGCCGCACACGTCCAGTTCGGCGACTGGCACCGAGACCACGGCCTGTCCGGGTCCCGCCGCCGGTTCGGCGCGTCGGCGGCGATCCTGCTCTCCGACCTCTGCCTGGTGTGGGCCGAGCAGATGATGCGCGACAGCGGCGTCTCCCAGGACGCGCTGGCGCGGGCCTGGCGGCGCTACGACGCGATGCGCGTCGAGTTGGCGGTCGGCCAGTTCGCCGACGTCGCCAACGACTACGGCGCGCTGCCCACCCTGGAGGCGGTGCTCGACGTGGCCCGCCGCAAGTCGGGCAACTACACCGTGCGCAGGCCACTGGAGATCGGCGTGGCGATGTCGGGCCGTGAGGAGCTGATCGATGCCCTGGGCGGATACGGCAGTGCAATCGGTGAAGCCTTCCAGCTGCGCGACGACGTCCTCGGCGTCTTCGGGTCGCCGACGGTGACCGGCAAGCCCATCGGCGGCGACCTCGCCGAGCGCAAGGCCACCAGCGTGGTGGTCGCCGCCCATCAGATGGCCGACACCGCGATCCGCCGTCAGTTCGTCGAGCTGATGAACGCCGAGGGCCTCGACGAGGCCGACATCGCTCGCTGGCGCAACCTGATCGTGGCCACCGGAGCGGTGGAGTGGATCGAGGACATGATCGCCGAGCGCGTCGCCGCGGCCCAAGACCATTTGAGTGACAACCGAATTGACGACTGGGTGCAGTCGACGCTGGCCAACATGGCCGCGGCCTGCACACTGCGCGTGACCTGAGTTCAAGCTAGAGGAGTCGATATGCGTACCGTCCCAGGGGCGACCGACCACGTCGTGGTGGTGGGAGCCGGGCTGTCCGGGCTTTCTGCGGCCCTGCAGCTGGCCGGCCGCGGGCGTTCGGTCACCGTCGTGGAGCGCTACCCGTTCCCCGGCGGACGGATGGGGCAGGCCGACATCCGCGGTTACCGCATCGACACCGGTCCGACCGTGCTGACGATGCCCGACATCATCGAGGACGCCTTCGCCGCCGTCGGCGCCTCGATGGATGATCACCTGGAGTTGGCGCTGGTCGACCCCGCCTACCGGGCCAACTTCGCCGACGGCAGCTCACTGGACGTCCACACCGACGCCGCCGCGATGACCGCCGCGATCGAGCAGTTCGCCGGCCCGCAGCAGGCCGCCGGCTATCAGCGGCTGCGCGACTGGCTCACCGAGCTCTACAAGCTGGAGATGAACGGGTTCATCTCGTCCAACTTCGACTCGCCGCTGTCGCTGCTGACCCCGCAACTGGCGCGGCTGGCCGCGATCGGCGGGTTCCGCGGCTGGGAGCGCATGGTCAGCAAGTTCATCACCGACGAACGGCTGCAACGGGTCTTCACCTTCCAGGCCCTCTACGCCGGTGTCCCGCCGCAGCAGGCGCTGGCCGCCTACGCGGTGATCGCCTACATGGACACCGTTGCCGGGGTGTACTTCCCGCGCGGCGGCATGCGCGCGGTGCCCGAGGCGCTCGCCGCCGCCGCGGCCGACGCCGGTGTGGAGTTCCGCTATTCCTCGTCGGTCTCCGCACTCGAGCGCTCCGGCTCGCGGGTCACCGCCGTATGCACCGACTCCGGCGAGCGGATCGCTTGTGACGCAGTGGTTCTCACCACTGAGCTGCCGTTGACCTACGAGCTGCTCGGCCGCACCCCGAGGCGTCCGATCAAGGTGCGTCCCGCACCGTCGGCCGTGGTGGTCCACGTCGGCTGTCCAGCTGTCGGTTCCAAGCTGGTGCACCACAACATCAGCTTCGGGCAGAAGTGGGCGGGCACGTTCGACGAGATCATCCGCGAGGGCAAGCTGATGAGCGACCCCTCGCTGCTGGTGACCCGACCTACCGCCGGTGACCCCAGCCTCGCCCCGGCCGGCCGGGACCTGCTCTACATCCTGGCGCCGTCGCCGAATCTCGCTGTGGGCATTGTGGATTGGGAGTCCGAGGGCGAGGCGTACGCGCACCAGGTGGTCGCCAAGGCGGCCGAGCGGCTGCTGCCCGGCCTGGCCGACGACGCCGACGTGCTCGACATCGTGACACCGGCGGACTGGGGGCGGCAGGGCATGGCCGCCGGCTCACCGTTCGCGCTGGCGCACACCTTCTCCCAGACCGGCCCGTTCCGGCCGGCGAACACCGTGCGCGGCATCGACAACGCGGTGCTGGCCGGCGGCTCCACCGTGCCGGGCGTGGGGGTGCCCACCGCGCTGCTGTCGGGCAAGCTGGCAGCAGAGCGAATCACCGGGCCGGTCGACGACGTCTCAGCCAAGCGGACCATCACCAGGTCGGGAAGCAGGTAGCGATGATCCACACCGAGTTGCACGCCGCAGGGATCGAGGACGAACGGCTGCGCGAGTCCTACCGCTACTGCCGACGGCTCAACGCCCAGCACGGGCGCACCTACTTCCTGGCCACCCGCCTGCTGGCACCGTCGCAGCGTCCTGCGGTGCACGCCCTGTACGGGTTCGCCCGCTACGCCGACGACATCCTCGACGACCTGGACTCGACGGCCACCGTCGCCGAACGGGAGGCCCGCCTGGACACCCTGTCGGCGAAGTTCTTCAGCGGCACCGCCGACCCCAGCGAGCCGGTGCTGCCCGCCGTCCTGCACACCGCCCGCACCTACCGCATCCCGCTGGACCTGTTCGACGACTTCCTGACCTCGATGCGGATGGACCTGACGGTCACCGACTATCCCGACCGGGCCGCGCTCAACCACTACATGCGCGGGTCGGCCGAGGTCATCGGGTTGCAGATGCTGCCCATCCTCGGCACGGTCGGGCCGGTCGCCGAGGCCGAGCCGGCCGCCGAGGCGCTGGGCCGGGCGTTCCAGCTGACCAACTTCCTGCGGGACGTCGACGAGGATCTGGAGCGCAACCGCGTCTACCTGCCTGCCGACGAACTGGCCGCCTTCGGGGTCGACCGCGACCTGCTGACCTGGTGCCACCGCAGCCGCCGCACCGATCAGCGGGTGCGACAGGCGCTGGCCGCCCAGCACGACATCACCCGCGGCATCTACCGCGAGGCGCGCAAGGGCATCGCGCTGCTCGCCCCGCAGTCGCGGCCCTGTGTCACCACCGCGTTCACCCTGTACTCGGAGATCCTGGACCGCATCGAGGCGCTCGACTTCGAGGTGTTCAGTGAGCGCGCCACGGTGGGCACCGCCCGGCGCGTGCGGGTCTTCGCAAGCGGACTGGTCCGTGCCAGGCGGGCCCGAAGGTACGGCGCCGCCTGATGGATCAGTGGCAGTACCTGATCGTCCTGGGCGGGTGCGTACTGATCACCGCGCCGCTGGAGGTGTTCGGTGCGGGTGTGTACCGCCAGCCGGTGCGGCTGCTGCTGTCCGTGCTCCCGGTCGCGCTGGTCTTCCTGGTCTGGGACGCGATCGCGATCGCCGGGGACGTGTGGACCTACAACCCGCGGTACATCACCGGTATCGACGTCGGGTTCTCGATCCCGCTCGAGGAGCTGCTGTTCTTCATCGTCATCCCGGTGTGCGGGCTGCTGACCTACTCCGCGGTGAGCACGATCCTGGGCTTCGTGCGGCGCCGGGTCATTGTGCGCGACGAGCAGGTGCGCCGATGACCGGCCTCGGCTACACGCTGCCGGCGGTGGTGTCGGTGTTCATCGTGATCGCGCTGGAATTGGCGGTATTGCACACCGGACTGTTCCGCAAGGTCGAATACTGGATCTCGATGGGGATCGTCTTTGCCTTCCAGGCCGTCGTCGACGGTTGGTTGACCAAGCTGTCGGCTCCCATCGTCATCTACAACGAGCAGCACAGCATCGGCATCCGGTTCCCGTTCGACATCCCGGTCGAGGACTTCCTGTTCGGCTGGTCCCTGGTGACCGCCGTGCTGCTGTTATGGGAGAAGCAGCGGCCACGATCGAACAACCGAAAGGACCGGCAGTGGTGAGCGTCGGCAGCAAGGGATTGCAGCGCGAGCAGGTGCCCGGCGCCTTCGACGTCGGCGCCCGGGCCTACGACCGGCTGGTCGGTGCCAACCCCGGCTACCACGACCACCTGAGGATCTCGACGCGCCGGATGCGGATCGCCGACGGCGGCCGCGGGCTGCGACTGCTCGATGCCGGCTGCGGCACGGGCGCCTCGACGGCCGCCCTGCTCGAGGCGGCCCCGCACGCCGAGATCATCGCCATCGACGCCTCGGCGGGCATGCTGGCCGAAGCCAGAACAAAGTCGTGGCCGGACACCGTCCAGTTCGTGCACAGCCCCGTCGAGGAGATCGCCGAAGCCGGGGTGCACGGGCCGTTCGACGGCATCCTGGCCGCCTACCTGTTGCGCAACCTCGCCGACCCGGACGCCCAGCTGCGGCGCTTCCGGGACCTCCTGCGGCCCGGGGGCACCCTGGCCGTGCACGAGTACTCGGTGCGCGATTCCCGTGCGGCCAGGGCGATCTGGAACGCGGTGTGCTGGGGGATCATCATCCCGGCCGGCTGGCGGCAGACCCACGACAGCACTCTGTACCGTCACCTGTGGCGCAGCGTCAACACCTTCGACGGCGCCAAGGACTTCCAGCGCCGGCTCGTGGCAGCGGGATTCACCGGCGTGCACAGCGAGACCATGCCCGGCTGGCAGCGCGACATCGTGCACACGTTCTTGGCGGACGCGCCGCAATGATCGATCCCCGCCGAGTCAGCCACCCGGCCCCCTCCGGGCTGCCGCATGCCAACGCCCTGCCCAACACCCCGCACGTGGTCGTCGTCGGCGGCGGTATCGCCGGGCTGGCGGCCGCCACCGGACTCGCCGAACGCGGGGTAACTGTTGAGGTCCTGGAACGGCAGGACTACCTGGGCGGCCGCGTCGGGGGTTGGACCGAGAAGCTGCCGGACGGAACCGAAGTCGCCAACAACCGCGGGTTCCACGCGTTCTTCCGCCAGTACTACAACCTGCGCGCCCTGTTGCGCCGCAGTGACCCCGGCCTGGACCGGCTGCGGGCGGTCGAGGACTACCCCTTGGTCGACGGGGAGGGCCGCAAGGACACCTTCCGCGGCCTGCCCAAGACCCCGCCGTGGAACGCGCTGGTGTTCGCACTGCGCAGCCCCACCTTCCGGTTCCGGGATCTGTTGCGGCTCAACGCTGTTGCGGCCGCGCCGCTGGCCGCGGTGTCGGTGCCCAAGATCTACGAACAGCTCGACGACATCGACGCCGGAACGTTTCTGACCAACATCAACTTCCCGATCGCCGCCCGGCACCTGGCGTTCGAAGTGTTCGCCCGCAGCTTCTTCGCCCGGCCCGAACGTCTCTCGGCCGCTGAGCTGGCAGCGATGTTCCACATCTACTTCCTGGGCTCCAGCGAGGGACTGGTGTTCGACGTCGCCGAGTCGAACTTCAACACCGCGCTGTGGGATCCGTTGCGGGACTATCTGATCGAACGCGGTGTGCAGATCCGGACCGGGTTGTCCGTCGAGTCGATCACCGTCGGCGGTGCCAAGGTGCTGCAGGTCCGCGCCTCCGACGGAACCACGATCGACGCCGACGGCGTGGTGCTGGCCACCGACCCGACGGGACTGCAGAAGATCATCGAGGCCTCACCCGGTCTCGGTGATGACGGGTGGCGAGCCCGGGTGGCGGGCCTTCGCACCGCGCCGCCGTTCGTGGTGCAGCGGCTGTGGCTGGACCGTCCGGTCGACGCGGGCCGTCCGGCGTTCCTCGGGACCGGCGGCCTCGAGCCCGTCGACAACATCAGCGTGGTCAGCAACTACGAACGCCAAGCGGCGGAATGGGCTCGCGCGCACAATGGTTCGGTGGTCGAGGTGCACTCCTACTCGGTGGTCGACCCGCCGCCGTTCGAGGGCCTGCGGGAGCGGATGCTGGACCGCCTGCATCAGCTCTACCCGGAGACCGCGGCGGCGAATATCGTGGGGGAGACCCTGCTGCTGCGCGACGACTGCCCGCTGTTCTCTCCCGGCGCCTACCAGAGCAGGCCCACGGTCGACACTCCGGTGGCCGGCCTGATGCTCGCCGGGGACGGTATTCGCATCGACCTGCCGGTAGCCTTGATGGAACGGGCCGCCACCACCGGGTGGACGGCGGCCAACAGGCTGCTTGCCGGCTGGGGGGTCAGTGGGCACACCCTGCACACCGTTCCGGTGCAGGGTCGCTCGCCGGTTCTGCGTCGGCTGGCGACTCGAGAAAGGGCGCGCGCATGAGCCTGAGATCGCGAATTGCCGCCAGGTGGCCCAAAGACATTCCGCTGCAGATCATTCCGAAGTCGGACTGGGTGAACCAGCAGCCCACCTTCCAAGACGCGCAGCCGAGACTGATCGAGTCGGCGCTGCGCCGCGCCGAGGGACGGCCCAGCGGTAACTGGTACGTCTTCGCCGCGAGCACCGACGTGCGAACCGACAAACCGTTCGGCACCACGGTCGGCGGCGTCGAGATCGTGGCGTGGCGCGACCGGCAACGCCGGCTGTACGTCGGACCCGCGGCCTGCCCGCACCTGGGCGCCGACCTTGCGACCGGGACGCTGGACTGCGGTGCGCTGATCTGTCCGTGGCACGGGCTTCGCCTCGAGGGTGGCCGTGAGTTCGGCTGGAAACCGTTGCCCGCCTTCGACGATGGCGTGCTGGTGTGGGTCCGGCTGGACAAGGTGGGCCACAGCGATCCGCTGGACGCCCCGGTGATTCCGGCGCGGCCCGCCGGCGCGCGGCTGGCGGCGGTGACGCGGCTCGAGGGAATCTGCGAGCCCTCCGACGTCATCGCCAACCGGCTCGACCCCTGGCACGGTGGATGGTTCCACCCGTATTCGTTCACCCAGCTCGAGGTGCTCAGCTCCCCGGCGGTCGACGCCGACGAGGAGAACGACCGATTCCTGGTCGCCGTCACATTCCGGATGGGACGCGTCGGCGTGCCGGTGATCGCGGAGTTCACCTGCCCCGAGCCACGGACCATCGTGATGCGGATCGTCGACGGCGAGGGCGCCGGCAGTGTGGTGGAGACCCACGCGACCCCGATGGGGCCCGGTCCCGACGGGCGGCCGCGCACCGCGGTGATCGAGGCCGTCATCGCGCAGTCCGACCGCACCGGGTTCAAGCACGCCCGGCGCGCCGCTCCGTTGATCACTCCGCTGATGCGGGTGGCGGCCACCCGGCTGTGGCGAGACGACCTCGCCTACGCCGAACGCCGATATCACCTGCGCGCCAACTCATCCAGTTAGGCTGCCTGGCGTGGCCAAGCGCATCGTGATCTGGGGTACCGGTTTCGTCGGCAAGATGGTGATCCCGGAGGTGCTCGACCACCCCGAGTTCGAACTCGTCGGGGTCGGCGTCAGCAACCCGGCCAAGGTCGGTGTCGACGTCGGCGAGATCTGTGGCCTCTCCGAGCCGGTGGGCATCGCCGCCACCGACGACGTCGACGCCCTGATCGCGCTCAAGCCCGACGCGCTGGTGCACTACGGCCCGACCGCCGCGCACGCTGATGCCAATATCGACCTGATCAGCCGGTTCCTGCGCGCCGGGATCGACGTGTGCTCGACGGCGATGACGCCGTGGGTGTGGCCCAAGATGCACCTGAACCCGCCGAACTGGATCGACCCGATCACCGACGCATGCGAGGCGGGCGGATCGTCGTGCTTCACCACCGGCATCGACCCGGGCTTCGCCAACGACCTCTTCCCGATGACGCTGATGGGTCTGTGCTCACAGGTGCGCCGGGTACGGGCCTCCGAACTGCTGGACTACACCAACTACGAGGGCGACTACGAGTTCGAGATGGGTATCGGCCGCGAGCCGGAGTTCAAGCCGCTGCTGCAGAACTCCGACGTGCTGGTGTTCGCCTGGGGCGCGACGGTGCCGATGATCGCCCACGCGGCGGGCATTGAGCTCGACGAGATCACCACCACCTGGGACAAGTGGGTGACGCCGACCGAACGCAAGACGGTCAAGGGCGTGATCGAGGCGGGCCACGTGGCCGCGGTGCGGTTCACCATCAACGGCGTCTACCAGGGCGAGACCCGAATCCAGCTCGAGCACGTCAACCGCATCGGTCACGACGCCGCCCCGGACTGGCCCTCGGGCGATCAGGACGACGTCTACCGCGTCGACATCGAGGGGACGCCGAGCATCTTCCAGGAGACGGCGTTCCGGTTCACCGACGGCTCGGGCCGCGACGCCGCCGCCGCGGGCTGCCTGTCCACCGGGCTGCGCGCCCTCAATGCCGTCCCAGCGGTGAACGACCTGTCCCCGGGCTGGGTCACACCGCTGGACCTGCCGCTGATCGCGGGCCGCGGAACCATTCGCTGAGTAACGCCTCCGGCGTCCGCACCGACATCTCTGGTGGATTCAAAGATCGGGTGCTCGGGTATCCGCATGCCGTGGGAACCCGGATAGGACGACATGACGGACCCAACTAAACCGGCCCTCGGCCTGTCGGTCGGGGCCACCACACTGACCGCCGTGACGGCCGACCGCACCGTCACCCGCAAGCCTGTGATCACGCTTTTCCGGCACCGGCCGCCCGAGGTCGGACTGCCCTCGGAGAACCCGGGCATCAATGAACCGGGTCTGGTGCTCACCGACTTCGTCGACCGGGTCGGCGACCCGGTCGGCATCGTGGCTCCGGACGGCTCGGTGCACCCCGCGGAGTCTTTGCTGGCCGACGCGCTGCGGGCGCTGGCGTACGCCGCCACCGCCGGTAGGCCGCTGCCCGCGGCGACCGCCATCACCCATCCGGGGCACTGGCGCCCCGGGGCCGTCGAGGCGCTGCGCCGGGCGCTGTGCCGCGTTCCGGAGTGGGCCGCCGACGCGCCGCTGCTGATCGCCGACACCGCGGCCGCGACCGCCGCGCTGCAGGCAGATCCCGGGCTGCCCACCCGCGGAGTGATCACACTGTGCGACTTCGGCGGAAGCGGAACCTCGATCACCCTGCTCGACGCCGCCGGCTACCGGCCGATCGCCCCGACCGTGCGGCATCTGGACTTCTCCGGTGATCTGGTCGACCAGGGTCTGCTCGCCCATGTGGTGGCGGAGTTGTCGGCCGGTGGCCCGCTCGACGTCACCGGCACTTCGGCGATCGGGTCGCTGAGCCGGTTGCGCGCGGACTGCCGGGCCGCCAAGGAGAGATTGTCGACGGTCACCGTGACGGCCGTGCCCGCGGAACTGCCGGGCTTCCGCGGTGACGTCCGGCTGACCCGCGCCGAACTCGACGACACAGTGCGCCGCGCTCTGACCGATCTGGTGGCCGCTGTGCAGGACACGCTGGCCCGGGCCGGGGTGCGCCCGGCCGACCTCGCCGCGGTGGCCTCGATCGGTGGCGGTGCTTCGATCCCGGTGGTCACCACGACCCTCTCGGAGCATCTGCGGGTGCCTGTCATCACCACGGCGCGACCGGCCACCACCGCGGCGATCGGCGCGGCACTGCGGGTCGTGCGCGGACCGGCCGACGACAACGCCACCGCGGTGGCAGCGGTGGCGGCGGGCCACCCCGAGCCCGCCCCGGCGACCGGCCGGGCGCTGGCCTGGTCGGAAGCCGCCGACGTTCCCGACCTGGCACCCCCGCTGCGCGAGTCGGCTCCGGTGATCGGTGCGCGCCCGGTGCTCGACTTCGAGCCCAGGCCCGACGAACCGGTCGGCGACGCCGTGCCGTGGTATCGGCGGCCGCTGTCGGTGGTTGCCGCGGCGCTGCTGGTGATCCTCGTGGCCGGGGCCGGAACCTTCGTAGCCCTGCGCAACGACAGCAGCGCCGCGGCCCCGACCGCACCCGCCCCGAGCATCACCACCACTCCGGAGGCCACACCGACCCCCGCGGCGGGATCGCCGCCGGCATCTGCCGAACCGCCTGCTCAGGTGGTCGAATCCCAGCCGGTACAGGCCCCGCCCACCGTCGTGCAGGCACCCGACCCGGTCACCCAGACCCAGGTGGTTCAGGCGCCACCGGTGACCACCGAGGCCCCGCCGCCACCGCCGGTGACCGAGACGACGACGGTCGTCACCACCGAGGTGTCCACGCCGCCGCCGGTGACCGAGACGGCCACCGCGCCGCCGAGTTGGCAAGCACCCCCGACCCAGCAGGCACTCCCGACTCAGCAGGCTCCGCTGATCCCGAGGATCCCCCCGATTCCGACGATCCCCGGCCTGCCGCAGTTCTTCCCGCAGCCGCAGGCGTCAGGCTGAGCCGGTCTTCTTGACCAGGACCAGTTTGGCCAGCGGGATGGTCATCTGTTCCGGCGCGGCGGCCAGGTGTTCAGCGACCGCGGCCTCCAACCGTTCGACGAACTGCTGCGCGCGGTCGTCGGCGATGCCGTCGTCGAGTGCCCCGGCAAGTGTCGGGAAGACCGAAGCACGAAGGAACGCAGCCCAATTCGCGCCGAATGCCACCGGGTCGCCGTCGTGCTGGTACTGCGACCAGAACCGGTCCTCGGCGTTGAACATCTCCAAGTGCTCGATCGACAGGCCTTCGAACCGTCCGGACGGGGCGAACGGCGCCCGGAAGGCCTTCTCGTCGCGGCCGACCGAGGGGATCGACATGCGCCGCGCCTCCTCGGCGCTGACCAGTCCGTCGTCCACCAGCGCGGACAGTGCCCTCACGATCGCGTCGAACGCGGCGCGGAAACCGGAACCGCCGTCGGCGTCGAGGCCCAGGGTGAGCACCACCAGCCGGCCACCCGGGGCCAGTTCGCGACCGCGGAACGCGACGAACTCGTGCCAGTCCTCGGCGGCCTGCCGCGTGTAGGCCTTGCGGGCGTCCTCATCCGAGCTGTAGGAGATCTGCACGTGGTCGGGGATCGGCATCGGGATCCGGCTCAGCCAGTGCACCGCCCACGAGCTCCAGCCCAGCGCGATGCTGTGCGAGGGCAGGATCTGGGTGTAGAAGCTGCGTCCGACAGCCGAGGCGAACGTCGCGGCATCCTTGTCGAGGTAGCTGTCCGGGTCCTCGTCCAGTGTGCGGAACAGGGCGGTGAAGTCGTTCTCGGCGACGTCGCTGTGGGCGACCAGGATGGCGTGGTCGGGCCGGGTGCGCTCGCGGACGATGGCGATCGCCGCGCCGATCGGCAGCAGCGAGTTGTATCCGTTGGCCGCGCCGTAGTCGGCGATGGCGATCGGCTGCGGTGCCCTCGGCAGCGGCACGGTTCGCGCCGCCTCCTCGAAAAGCGTTAGGGCGGGCTGTAATCCGGCGGCCTGGAGGCGCGAGGAGGCACTGTAGGTGGCGCTGTCCATCGGTTCTGGACGCACCACCTTGCTGGACTCGGGCACGTCAGTTGCGGCGGCGCCGGTGCAGCAACAGACCCACGACGATGCCGACCACCAGCATCGCGGTCAGCAGCAGCCACATCGGTGACTCCACGGTGATCCACAGGACGTGCACCTGCTGGCGGGCGCGGTTCTGACCGATGAACACCGCCGCGAGCACCACCAGCAGGATGGCCAGCCAGTAGCGCAGCGCGAAGCGCTGCACTGCCCCGCCTGCGGGCTTGAGTTCGTCTGGGGACATGGCGACCTCCCGTACTTGCGCCTCAGCAGGTGACGGTAGTCGCCCCGGGCTCAATTCTTCGGATAACTCACCCCGGTGAGCTGTTCGGAGAGCTGCCAGAGCCGGCGGCAGTTCGCCGGGTCGGACGCGCGGCCGAGGACCTTCGCCTCGGTGACCCCGCCGCCGGCCATCTCCATGAAGCCGCGCGGCCCGTAGAAGACCCCGCCGCGGGCGTCCGGGTCGGCCGCCGCGTAGAGCACCGGAAGGATGCCCTCGTCGACCTCCTGCCACATGAACGGCATGAAACGCCAGCTGAACTGGTAGAACCGCGCCAGTGCGGTCGGCTTGGCGCGACCGTGCGAGGGACCGCTGATCTGCAGGTTGGTCTTGCACAGCCCGGGGTGCGCGGCGTTGGAGACCAGGCCCCAGCCGGCCTCGCGGCTGAGCCGGTCCAACTCGATGGCGAACATCAGCGTGGCGCTCTTGGACTGGGAGTAGGCGGCGTTGGCCGAATACGACCGCTCGAAGTTGGGGTCGTCGAAGTTGATGCCGCCCAACCGCGCGGCCAGGCTGCTCAGCGAGACGACCCGCGCGGTGCCTGCGGCACGCAGCAGCGGCAGCAGATGCGCGGTGAGTGCGAAGTGGCCCAGGTGGTTGGCGCCGAACTGCAGCTCGAATCCGTCGGAGGTGGTGTCGCGCTGCGGCGGCTGCATGACGCCGGCGTTGTTGACCAGGATGTCGATCGGGCGTCCTTCGGCGTTGAGCTCCTCGCCCAGTGCGGCGACGCTGGCCAGCGAGGACAGGTCGATGCTCTTGAGGGTCAGCTTGGCGTCGGGGACGGCGGCCCGGATCTCGGCGGCCGCCGACTCGCCCTTGGCGCGGTTGCGGATCGCCATGACGACGTCGGCGCCGGCGGCGGCCAGGCGTTTGGACACGCCGAGGCCCAGCCCGCTGTTGGAGCCGGTGACGACGGCGAGTTTTCCGGACAGGTCGGGAACGGTGAGGGAGAGATCAGCCATGACACGAAACGCTAACAGAACAACGGTCTGATAACAATAGAATGCTGGTCTGCTAAATTATCGGGTGTGACGTCGACGTTCCAGCGGGCCCGTCGGCCCGAGCAGCTGGCCGCCCGGCGCTCGGCCATTCTGGCGGCCGCGCGCGCGGCGCTGGAGTCGAGACGGATCGACGAGGTGACGCTGCGCGACATCAGCGAAGGCGTCGGACTGGCCAAGTCCAACGTGCTGCGCTACTTCGACAGCCGCGAAGCGATCTTCCTGGAATTGCTCGACGAGGAGTGCCGGGCCTGGCTGGCCGAGCTCGAGGTCGGATTCGGGACGCCATGCCCCCGAAAAACCGCATACGCCAACGAGATCCGCATCGCCGACATCGTCGCCGAGACGTTGGCCGAGCGACGGCTGATGTGCGAGCTGCTCGGCGCGATGGCCGGGGTGCTGGAGCGCAACATATCGGTGGAGTTCGCCCGCGACTTCAAGGTTCGCGCCATGGGTAACATCGCCGCGCTGTCCGGACTGGTCGGCCGGCAATTGCCATGGTTGCCCGCCGAGTTCGTCGGCTTCATCGGGGAGGGGATCCTGACGCTGGCGGCCGGGATGTATCCGTTCTCGGTGCCGACCGAACCGGTGCGCCAGGCCATGGCGGAGCTGGACTTTCCCGACCCGCACTGCCGATTCCTCGACGGCCTGCGCACCGGCCTGACGACCTGGCTGATCGGGGCTGCCGCGCAGAGCCCGTCGTGACACACTTCCTGCCATGAAGGGCCGCTGGACCGTGCCACGCATCCTCACCGTCTCCGGGATCATCGCGATGGTCGTCGGCGGCGTCGGGTTCCTGGTCGTGATCATGCTCAACGCGTTCGTCCTCGACGCGTTCGACGCCTACGGCCAGGTCCCGATCCCCGGCTCCGGCCAGGTGCAGCTGCCCGCCGGTGAGGTGCAGATCAGCTTCCACACCTCGGTCACCGGCTCGCCCTCGGGTTCGTTCCCGATACCGGCGCTGAAGCTGGGCATCGACCCGCCCGCCGGGGCGCCGGAGCCGGTCCTGACCGAAAACCGCGGCACCACGACGACGGTCAACAGCGACACCCACGTCCGGATCTGGACTGCACAGGTCCCGGTGGCAGGCGTCTACGGGATCCGGACCGATGGCGAGGTCAACGGATACATCAACCCGCGGCTGGCGTTCGGCCACGGGAGCAGCTACGGCTACCTGCACTGGGCATTCGCCGGGCTGTTCGGCGTGGGCCTGCTGGACCTGATCATGTCGCTGGTGTTCGCGAGGAGACGTGGCGGCGGGCGGTCGGCTGTGGTGGGACTGCGGGAGATGCCGCCGCCGGTCGTGCCCGTGGACCCCTACACCCCGACGGACGAGAGAGTCCGGCTGGAGCAGCTGAAAACTATTTCCGCACTGCGGGATTCGGGTGCGCTGAGCGCCGAGGAATTCGAAGCCGAGAAGCGCCGGATCCTCGGCGGTTAGGCGTCTAGACTGCCGGACGTGAAGGCAGTCAGTTGTGTGCACGGGACGTTGTCGGTTGTCGATATGGCCGCGCCGCGGCCCGCGGACGGGCAACTGGTGCTCGACGTCCACAGCTGCGGCATCTGCGGGTCCGACCTGCACGCCAAGGACCATGGCGATGACCTGGCCGACGTGCTCGACGAGGTCGGCTACCACGACTGCATCCGCCGCGGCACTCCGACCGTGATGGGCCACGAGTTCTCCGGCGAGGTAGCCGAGCGCGGCGCCAAGACCCCGAAGTCGCTGAAGGTCGGCACCCGGGTGGTGTCGTTCCCGATGGTGCGGGCGCACGGCGGCGTGCAGATGACCGGCCTTTCACCGCTGGCGCCCGGCGGCTACGCCGAGCAGGTCCTGGTCGAGGCGGCGATGACCTTCCCGGTGCCGAACGGGCTGTCGATGGACATCGCGGCGCTGACCGAGCCGATGGCGGTGGCGTTGCATGCGGTGCGGCGAAGCGAGATCAAGAAGGGCGACACCGCGATCGTGATCGGCTGCGGACCGGTCGGGCTGGCGGTCATCGCTCAGCTCGAGGCGCTGGGTGTCGAGACCATCGTCGCCAGTGACTTCTCGCCGGGCCGGCGTGCCCTGGCCACGCGGTGCGGCGCCGACATCGTGGTCGACCCGAAGGTCGACTCGCCCTACGGCAGGGCGGTGGGCAAGGGCATGGTCACCGACTTCTCCGGGCTGGCCGACCTTGCCGTCGGTTCGATGGAGAAGCTTCGCAAGCTGCCGGGCTGGCAGCACGTCTACCGCGCCGCCGATGCGCTCGGCGCGGCCGGACCCAAGCGTCAGGTGGTCTTCGAATGCGTCGGCGTGCCGGGCATGATCGACGGTGTCATCGCCGCCGTGCCGCTGAACGCCCGGGTGGTCGTCGTGGGCGTCTGCATGAGCGACGACAAGATCCGTCCGGCGATGGCGATCGCCAAAGAGGTAGACCTGCGGTTCGTGTTCGGTTATACGCCACTGGAATTCCGCGACACCCTGCACATGCTGGCCGACGGCAAGCTCAAGGCGGCGCCGCTGGTGACGGGCAAGGTGGGGCTGGGTGGCGTCGCGGCGGCCTTCGAGGCGCTGGGCGACCCGGAAACCCACGCGAAGATCCTCATCGATCCCCGCAGCGACGCCACGGCGCCGTAGTCAGCTGCCTTTGGCCACCCAGTCGTCGTAGTTGACCAGCTCGTCACCGATGCGGGTGGTGTCCCCGTGGCCGGTGTAGACCACGGTGTCAGCGGGCAGCTTGCCCAGCTTGTCCTTGATCGAGGAGAGGATGGTGGGGAAGTCGGAAAACGAACGCCCGGTGGCGCCCGGCCCACCCTGGAACAGGGTGTCCCCGGAGAACACCGCACCCAACGCCGGAGCGTAGAGGCAGGTCGAACCGGGGGAGTGGCCGGGAGTAGCGATGGCGTGCAGTTCGATGCCGTCGGCCTTGAGCACCTGGCCGTCCTCGATCGTGCGGAACTGCTTGTCGCCGTGCGTCATTCGCCACAGCATCTCGTCGGCGGGGTTCAACAGCACGGGAGCGTCGAAATCCTTGCTGAGCTGAGGCGCGACGGTGATGTGGTCGTTGTGGCCGTGTGTGCACACCACGCGCGACGACGTGCCGGTTGCCGACGGCGTCCTCGATGGCCTTGGCGTCGTGGGCGGCGTCGATGACGATCACCTCCGAGTCGTCACCGACGATCCAGATGTTGTTGTCGACTTCCCAACTGCCGCCGTCGAGTTCGAAGGTGCCGTGGGTGACGACGCGTTCGATGCCGCTCGTGCCGCTCACAGGAGCACTACCGAGCGCAGCACCTCACCGGCGTGCATCTTGTGGAAGGCGGCCTCGATGTCTTCCAAGCCGATCCGCTCGGAGACGAACTTCTCCAGCGGCAGGCGGCCCTGCCGGTACAGGCTGATCAGGGTGGGGAAGTCGCGCTCGGGAAGGCAGTCGCCGTACCAGGAGGACTTCAGCGAGCCGCCGCGGGAGAAGAAGTCCACCAGCGGCATCTCCAGCTTCATGTCGGGGGTCGGAACACCAACCAGCACAACGGTTCCGGCCAGATCGCGGGCGTAGAACGCCTGCTTCCAGGTCTCCGGGCGCCCGACGGCGTCGATCACCACGTCGGCGCCGAACCCGCCCGTCAGGTCCTGGATGGTCTCGACCGGGTCCAACTCCTTGGCGTTGATGGTGTGGGTGGCACCGAACTCGCGGGCCCAGTCCAGCTTCGTGTTGTCGGTGTCGACGGCGATGATCGTGCGGGCGCCGACCAGTGCCGCGCCGGCGATTGCGGCGTCGCCGACGCCGCCGCAGCCGATCACCGCGACGGTGTCGTTGCGGCCGACGTTGCCGGTGTTGACCGCCGCGCCCAGGCCTGCCATCACGCCGCAGCCCAGCAGACCGGCGACGGCGGGGTCGGCCTCGGGATCGACCTTGGTGCACTGACCTTCGTGAACCAGGGTCTTGTCGGCGAACGCGCCGATGCCCAGTGCCGGGGTGAGTTCGGTGCCGTCGGTCAGCGTCATCTTCTGGGTCGCGTTGAAGGTGTTGAAGCAGTACCACGGCCGGCCGCGCTTGCAGGCGCGGCACTGTCCGCAGACGGCGCGCCAATTGAGGATGACGAAGTCTCCGGCCTCGACGCTGGTGACGCCCTCGCCGACGGACTCGACGGTGCCTGCCGCCTCGTGGCCGAGCAGGAACGGGTACTCGTCGTTGATCCCGCCCTCGCGGTAGGTCAGATCCGTGTGGCATACGCCGCACGCGGTGACGTCGACAACCACCTCGCCGGGGCCGGGGTCGGGGATGACGATCTCGACGAGTTCGACAGGGTCGCCCTTCTTGCGAGAAATCACACCGCGCACTGTTTGACTCATGAGTCAAACCTTAGCGTGAGGGCCCCGGAACGCCCCATGGCAGTTCCGCTGAGCGATACGGTGGAGACTTGCTCACCGCGAGACCAGATACCCAGGCCGACCTCCTGGCCGCCGCCCGTAGCGCCTTCCGCAGCGGCGACTGGGAGACCAGTTATGCCGCGTTCTCGCGGGCCGGTGCGATCGGCCCGTTGAGCGTCGACGACCTCGACGCGATGGCCGGTGCGGCGTGGCGCTCGGGCCACGACCGCGAGGCGATGCGCGTAGGCGAACTCGTCTACGTCCGGCTGACCCGAACCGACCCCAACTCGGCGGCGACCAAGGCTGTCGAACTCGGCGCCGCGTGGCTCACCCGCGGTGAAGTCACCGTCGGGCACAGCTGGATTCGACGGGCCCGCGGGCTGCTCGTCGGCGCGGCCGACAGCTCCGTGCTGGTCCGGCTGACCTACCTGGAGACCGTGGTCGCGGTGCTCACCGACGACGCCGAGGAGGTTGCCGAGCGTTCGGCGGCGCTGCGCGAGGTGTCGACCCGGGTGCCGCAGTCCGAGCCGGTGGCCTTCGACCTCGGCGAGCTGCTCGACGAAGGGCGGCTGGCCGCTCTGGGACGAGCACTGGAGGGAGCCGACTCCCGCGCCGCGGGTCAGGCGTACTACCAGCTCGGCGAGGTTCGCCGGCGCCGTGGCGACGTCGACGGCGCGATGGCGGCCTACGCCCGAGCATTCGACATGGGTGTCGCACCGCAGCCCGGCGAGGCGCTGCTGCGGTGCAGCCTGGGTGACGTCGACACGGCGTGGGCCGAGATCCAGGCGGCGATCGCCGCGGCCGACGAGCGCGAACGGCCAGGGCTGTTGCGCGGCGCGGTCGAGATCGCGCTCGCCCGAGGCGATGTCGACGAGGCCGAGCACCACTTTCGCGAGCTGGAGGCAGCCGGGGCCGCAGATCCGCTCCTGCGAGCCCGGCTGCTGATCGGTCGCGGCCGGTTCAACGACGCGCTCGTTGTGTTGCGGGCGGCGTTGCGCGAGTACCGGATGCGGGGGTCGCAGCAGCAGGCCGCCGAGGCTTACCGGTGGATGGCCGCGGCGCACCGCGGGCTGGGCGCCGAGGACCTGGCCGCAGCAGACGAGGCCGCTGCGAGCCTGCACGGCGGCGGCTAGCCTGCACCCGATGCCTTCGCCTCTCGACCTGATCGCCGACTGGCCGGTCCCCGCTGCCTCCGCCGCGGTGGTGGGCCGAGCCGGTGTGCTCGCCCGATACGGCGATTTGGACGCGGAGTATCGGCTGGCCTCGGTGACCAAGCCGCTGGTCGCCCGCGCCGCCCAGGTGGCGGTCGAGGAGGGGGTGGTGGACCTCGACACCCCGGCCGGCCCGCCCGGCAGCACCGTCCGCCACCTGCTGGCGCACGCCTCGGGGCTGTCGATGAACTCCGCGGAGGTGATGGCCGAGCCCGGCGCGCGCCGGGTGTACTCGAACTATGGCTTCCAGGTGCTCGCCGAGACGGTCGAGCAGCAGTCGGGCATCGAGTTCGGCCGCTATCTGGCGGAGGCCGTGTTCGAGCCGCTGGGGATGGCCGCTTCGCAGTTGTCGCGCGGTGCGGCGCAGGCCGGGTACGGCGGCGTGTCCACGGTGGCTGACCTGGCGCTGTTCGCCGCGGATCTGCTGGAACCCCGGACGGTGTCGGCCCAGCTGCACCAGGCGGCGACCAGCGTGCAGTTCCCGGGCCTGACCGGAGTGCTGCCCGGATTCGGCGTCCAGCGGCCCAACGACTGGGGTCTGGGCTTCGAGATCCGCGACGACAAGTCCCCGCACTGGACGGGGACCGGCAACTCGCCGCGGACGTTCGGCCATTTCGGCCAGACGGGCACGTTCATCTGGGTCGATCCCGACCGTGACCTGGCCCTGGTGGTGTTGACCGACCGCGATTTCGACGAGTGGGCCAAACCCCTGTGGCCGTCATTGTCTGATGAAGTTCTGAGAGAGTACGGGCCGGACTAGCGCAACACAGGCCACAAGAGGCACAATAAGCACGCACGAAACAATTGCATCTTTGGACACACCAGGTCGTTGGGGAAGACGTCCCTAGTGGAGCCGAAGGAGCAAGTGATGCGTGCGTCGAACCAGTTTGCCGACGCGACGAATGGCGTGGTGTATATCCACGCTTCGCCTGCGGCGGTGTGCCCACATGTCGAGTGGGCGTTGTCGTCGACCCTGAATGCCAGGGCGAATTTGAAGTGGACGCCGCAACCGGCCATGCCCGGTCAGCTGCGTGCGGTGACCAACTGGGTTGGTCCCGTCGGAACCGGGGCCCGGCTGGCCAATGCGCTGCGCTCGTGGTCGGTGCTGCGCTTCGAGGTCACCGAGGATCCGAGTGCGGGCGTGGACGGCCAGCGGTTCTGCCACACGCCGCAGTTGGGTCTGTGGAGCGGCTCGATGAGCGCCAACGGCGACACCCTGGTGGGCGAGATGCGGCTGCGGACGTTGATGGCCGCGGGCGCGGACACGCTGGCTTCCGAGTTGGACTCGGTCTTGGGTACCGCTTGGGACGAGGCTCTGGAGCCCTATCGCGACGGCGGCGACAGCGGTGAGGTCAGCTGGCTGAGTCGGGGAGTCGGCTAGCCCGTCAGAACGGCGGCGGGCGGTTGCGTTCCGCCACATAGGCGTCGTTGAGCGCCCGCTCGCACACGATCCGGTAGGCCCGGTCCTGGGCCCTGGTTCGCCGTCGCGTCGGCATCATCAGCGTGCGCGCGTGAGGTGTGTCCGTTGTCGTCGGCGGTGGCGGCAGCGTGGCCGTTGTGACGTTCCAGTGCGGGAACAGCAGTCGGCTACCCGGGTGCGTGACGTACGTCTTGCCGGTCGGTGACGTCCACTCGACTGTCCCGTCAGGAAGCTGCCGGTCCGACCATCCCTCCCAGAATGTCTTGAGCAAGTGATTCTTTCGGCACACACACTTGAGGTTCGACGCGTGTGTGGGGCCGAGTGGCCACGGGATCGTGTGGTCGACGTCGCAGAACTCGGCGGGTGTGTCGCAGTTCGGGAACCGACACGTGATATCCCGGAAGCGGACGAACTCGTCAAGCGCTGTCGACGGCCGGTAGCCCGGCTCCGGCTCGTCGGAGGGGCGGCGCAGGTGACGGACCTTGGCGCCGGCTGCGATGAGCTCGGCCAGTAGCGGGGTGGGCACGATGCCGCCGCGGCCGGTGAGGGTCGCGGTCGGCCGCGTTGTGGCCGGCTGGTCATCTGGCGGCAGCACGTCACCCGACATAGCGGGGTCCGGCGCGATGGTCGCCGCATCGGCGTCGGTCACGACGTGGACCACCACGCTGGCAGCGCGCCCGTCGACCTCGGACGCCGGGCACTCGGGTGCACCGCATGTGCAGGCGAGCCGGTCCGAGCCGGCTGCCAATGCGCCAAGTGCGTCGGCGCGACGCTGAGCGATGGTCCGCGGGTCGTCATCGCAGACTCCGTGGGCCATCTGCTTGAGACGGCGGTCCAGGATCGCGGCGTCGGTGGAGTACAGCCGACCCGTGATGCCGGTGATGCCCGCCCCGTCGTCGCGGGAGCCAACGTGAACACCGCGGTCTTGGGCGCGCGTGCGGGTGTGGCGCAGCGCGCCCGGGTCGTACCGGTCGACCCAGGTGTCGATGGCTTTCTCGAGCTTGTGGTCGGACAGCGGCCCCCAGGTCAGCGCGTGGTGAGAGACCACGGAGTCGATGCGCGCGAGCAGTGCCTGGTCTTGGACGAGCTCGGTGCGTGCGGCGATCGCGGCGCACACCCGATAACTGAGCAGCCCGTCCATGAACAGCTCGGCGATCCGCGGTAGGCGGTAGCGCAGCGACAGACTGAGGTCCATCTCAGCGGAAGCCCGGCCGTGCGTGATACCCAGAACCGCCGAGACTTCAGCGGCGGCGGCATCCCAGGAGTCGCATGCCCAGTACGCGTGTTCGCCGTCCCCGCAGCGGCGACGCACCAGTTCGGCGACCGCGGCCAGGCGCCGCGCGGCAGCGCCGGCCTCCTCACGAGCCCACTGCTCGATCGCGTCCACGACGGCGGCATCGCTCGCAGACCGGAGACCTTCGTCGAACATGTGTGCGTCGAACATGTGTTCGATTATATCCAGGCCGCCGACAAGAATGTCGTCGCGCCTAGCCTGTAGGTCATGGTCCAGATTCACGTCGAACGCACCATTGCCGCACCGCCCCAACAGGTCTTCGCGTGGCTGGCGGACCCGGCCAACCTGACGACCGCACCGCTGCTGCTGCAGGCAGGTTGGGTCAGGGGATTCTCGGAACCGCGCGTCGGCGCAGTGCGCAAGGCGGTCGCGACCGGCATGTGGTTCCGCGAGGAGATCACGGCTTACGACCCGCCGCGCAGCTACTCGTACCTGATCATCGGTTCCACTCCGGCATTCGACCACGAGGGCGGGACGCTGACGTTCACGCCGGCGCCCGGCGGGACGCACGTCGACTGGGATTCGCGCTACACCCATCCGCTGCGCGGCGGGGGTAGGGCCATGGAGGTACTCACCTCCCGGCTGCTCCCGTGGAACTTCAGCGCCATCCTGCAGGCCTGCGCGAAAGCGCTGGAGCCCTAGGCCGGGACGAAGATCTTCAGCGCACCGGGCACCGCGGAGATTTCGGCGGGCAGCGGGCAGACGTAGTCGCCGTCGGCGTATGCGTTGATCCCGGGCGACTCGACGTTGATCGTGCGCGCCCTGTCCACCGTCACCAGATCGAGGTCCACATGGGTGCCGTTGAACACCCTGGGGAACAACCGGATCAGCCTGGTGCGCGAGGCCGAATGCACCATCGTGATGTCGAGCATGCCGTCAGAGTGGTTGGCGCCCGGGCAGATCTGCATCCCGCCGCCGTAGGTGCGCGTGTTGCCGAACGCGGCCAGTGTCAGCTGGGTGACGATCTCGCGCTGCCCGTCGAGCACCAGGCGGAACGGCAGCAGCCGAAGCCTGGACAGCTCGGCGACAATCGCGGCGTTGTAACGCATCCGGCCGTGCGGCCAGCTCATGCGGTTGACACGATCGGAGACCAGGGAGTCGAAACCCGTTGCGGCGACGGTGCCGAACCACGTGCTGCTGCCGTCGGAGCCCTTGATGAGCCCGAGGTCGACGGTCTCGAGGTGCCCGGCGGCGATGATGTCGACGGCGCGCTCGGGGTCGGCCGTCGGCAACCGGTACTCCCGGGCGTGGTCGTTTCCGGTGCCCGCCGGCACGATTCCCAGCGGAACGCCGCTGCGCGCCAACGCCTGCAGCGCCAGCCGGATCACGCCGTCACCGCCGACCACCACGAAGGCGTCGGTGCCGCGGCTCAGCGCCTCGTCGACCAGCTCGCGGGCGTGTGCGGCATCCCGCCCGACGATCTGGACAACATCGATGCCCAATTCCTGGAATCGGGCCACCGCCCGCTCCGCGGCGTGCGGCGCATTGCCGTGACCCGACATCGGGTTGGTCAGCACCGTCACGATCATGGAATCAGCTTGCCCGGGTTGAGGATTCCGGCCGGATCGAGTGCGTGCTTGACGGCGTGCAGCACCTTGACGCCGAGCTCGCCGACCTCGGCGGTCATCCACGGGCGGTGGTCGGCACCTACCGCGTGATGGTGGGTGATGGTGGCGCCGACCCGGGTGATCGCCTCGCAGGCGGCCACTTTCGCGGCCCGCCACTGCTCGGCGACGTCGCCGCGCTGTCCCGCCACGACGGTGAAGTACAGCGATGCGCCGGTGGGGTACACGTGCGAAATGTGGCACAGTACCAATGCCGGCGTGCCAGTTTCGGCCAACGAGGTCGTCAGCGCCTCGGTCACCGCCGCCTTCAGCGTCGGGACGCCTGCCCAAGTGGTCGCGGTCTCGAGGGTCTCGCACAGCGCTCCCGCCGCCAGCAGCGAGTCGCGCAGATACGGCGCGTCGAACCGGCCGTGCTCCCACGCCCGGGCCGGACCCTCGCCCAGCGAGGTCCCGCCGTTGGCCTCCAGCACGGCCCTGGTCTCGGCGTGCCGGCTCTTGGCGTGCTCGGGGGTGCCCTCGAAGACGGTGATGCCCAGGCACCCGCCGGTGATCGTCTGCTCGCCGATCGCGCTCGTGGTGGCCAGGTTGACGCCGGTCTCGGCTTCGTCGGACAGCCGCAGCACGGTGGCGCCGGTGCCGGTCTGGGTCACCGCGCGCAGCGCGGCGGCGCCGGTGGCGAAGTCCGGGAACGACCATGCCTCATACAGCGCGGTCTCCGGTGTGGGATGCACCCGCAGTCGCACGCGGGTGATGATGCCGAACACTCCCTCGGAGCCGGTGAACAGCTCGCGAAGGTCGGGCCCGGCGGCCGACTCGGGGGCACGACCGAGGTCGAGCACACCGGCGGGGGTGATGACCCGCAGCCCGCGAATCATGTCGTTGAACCGCCCGTAACCGGCGGAGTTCTGGCCCGAGGAACGGGTGGCCGCGAAACCGCCGATGGTGGCGAACCGGAAGCTCTGCGGGAAGTGGCCCAGTGAGAAGCCGTGTTCGCCCAACAGCCGCTCGGCGTCGGGTCCGGTGACACCGGCGCCGAGTTCGGCCTCCTGAGAGGTCTCGTCCAGCGAGTGCAGTTCGTCGAGCCGACGCAGGTCCAGCGAGATGACGGAGGCGAACTCGCCGCGGATCGGGTCCAATCCGCCGACCACGCTGGTGCCGCCGCCGAAGGGCACGACCGCGATGCGGTGGTGGGAACAGTAGGCGAGCACGGCCGCGATCTGGTCCTCGTCGGCGGGCAGCAGTACGGCATCCGGGGCGTCCTGGTGAGTCTGCTTGCGCCGCAACAGGTCCGGGGTGGATTTGCCGCCCGCGTAGAGCAGGCGTTCATGGTCGCCGGTGAGCAGATAGTCGGTGCCGACGATCGCGGTCAGCCCGTCGCGGTGGATGTCGGTGAGCGCCGAGGACCGCAGCCGCACCTCGTCGATGCGCGGTGCGGGGATCGTGGCGGGCGTCACGCCGAGGGCCTGTTCGAGCAGTCCGCGGATGCCGTCGGAGAGTGGTTTGGCGGCGTCCGGATCGCCCCAGGCGTTCCACGCCATCGGGGGAAGCAGGCGGTTGGGTGCGTCGTTGTCGACCATGCGTTACAGTATTACATATGCTGTCAATCAGTAACGACGAGTCGGTGGACATCGGCGACCGGATCCTGGCCGCCGCCGCCAGCTGCGTGCGGGACTTCGGGGTCGAGCGCGTCACGCTCGCCGAGATCGCCCGGCGTGCCGGTGTCAGCCGGCCGACCGTCTACCGGCGCTGGCCCGACACCCGCTCGATCCTGGCCGGATTGCTCACCGACCGGGTCACCGGCGCCTGGCGGTCCGTCCCGGCCGGTCCGCCGGGCCGGGAAGGCCTGGTCGCTCGGATCGTTGAGGTCGCCGGTCGGCTGCGCACGGACGGCTTGATCGCCTCGGTGCTGCGCTCGGCACCCGACCTCGCGATGGTCTACATCTCGGGGCGCCTGGGCACCAGCCAGCAGATCCTGATCGACCTGGTTGCCGACGAACTGCGCACCGCCCAGGCCGACGGCAGCGTCCGGACAGGCAACGAGCGGCAGATGTCGGCGATGGTCCTGCTGATCGCGCAATCCACCATCCAGTCCGGCCCGATCGTCGAGTCCATCCTCGACGCCGACTCGCTGGCCAAGGAACTGGCCCACGCACTGAACGGATACCTCGCACCATGAGCGACCTCACCGCACTCAACGCCGCCCGCCGGGCCGGGGACCTGACCGACCTCGGCGACATCGGACGCGTCGACGTCGTCGTCATCGGCGGTGGCATCACCGGAACCGGGATCGCCCTGGACGCCGCCAGCCGCGGACTGTCGGTCGTGCTGGTCGAAAAGCATGACTTGGCCTTCGGCACCAGCCGCTGGAGTTCCAAGCTGGTGCACGGCGGTCTGCGCTATCTGGCCACCGGCAACGTCGGCATCGCGCGGCGCAGCGCCGTGGAGCGCGGAATCCTGATGACCCGCAACGCTCCCCATCTGGTGCACGCCATGCCGCAACTTGTTCCGCTGCTGCCGTCCATGAGCCGCGCTCAACGGGCTTTGGTGCGAATAGGATTCGTCGCCGGCGACGGTCTGCGCATGCTCGCGGGCACCAAGTCCTCGACGCTGCCACGTTCCCGGCGAATCGGCGTGCAGCAGGCGGTGGAGATGACGCCTACCGTCCGCCGGGAGGGGCTTGACGGTGCGCTGCTGGCGTACGACGGACAGTTGATCGACGACGCCCGGTTGGTCACCGCGGTGGCGCGCACCGCCGCGCAGCACGGCGCCCGGATCCTGACCCGGGTGTCGGCCACCTCGGCAGCCGGCAGTTCGGTGGAGCTGACCGACGAGCTGACGGGGGAGACGCTGGAACTGGCCGCCCGCGTGGTGATCAACGCGACGGGAGTGTGGGCGGGTGAGGTAGACCCCGCCATCAAACTGCGGCCCAGCCGCGGCACGCATCTGGTGTTCGATGCTGCCAGCTTCGGCAATCCCGTTGCAGCACTGACTATCCCGATACCCGGCGAGATCAACCGCTTCGTGTTCGCCATGCCTGAGCAGCTGGGCCGGGTCTACCTGGGGCTGACCGACGAAGACGCGCCCGGACCCATTCCTGACGAGCCGGAGCCGACGCCGTCCGAGGTGAGCTTCCTGCTCGACACCGTGAACACCGCACTGGGCACCGCCCTGGGCCGCGACGACGTGACGGGCGCCTACGCGGGCCTGCGTCCGCTGATCGACACCGGCGAGGACCGGAGGGCAGGCGCGAAGCGACCCGGGAATGAGCCGAGAACCTCCGACCTGTCCCGCGACCACGCCGTGCTCGAATCGGGCTCGGGAGTGTTCAGCGTCGTAGGTGGCAAGCTGACCGAGTATCGGCACATGGCCGAGGACACGCTGGACCGTGCGCTCGCCGCCAGGGCGGTCACCGCGGGACCCTGCCGCACCCGCAACCTGCCGCTGGTCGGTGCGCCCGCCAATCCCGTTGCCACGCTGCGCACCCCGGCCGCCCTGCCCGGATCGCTGGTGGCCCGCTACGGCGCCGAGTCGCCGAACGTCATCGCCTCGGCGCGCTGCGAGCGACCGACGGAGCAGGTGGTCGACGGCATCGACGTCACCCGCGCGGAGTTCGAGTTCGCCGTCACCCACGAAGGCGCCCTGACCGTCGACGACATCCTGGACCGTCGCACCAGGATCGGCCTGGTCGCGGCCGAGCGCGAGCGCGCGGCCACCGCGGCACAGGAGTTCCTTGCCGCGACAAGCTGACGCCGAAATACCCCGGCCGGTGATGGCTTAACTGCGCTGAGAGTGGGCACTCCACGTCCATTCCCGAAGCGGAGGACGCCATGGCAGCGACACCAGCCCTCAAGAAAGCTCTCAATCAACGGCAGCTGCGGATGATCGCGATCGGCGGCGTCATCGGCGCCGGCTTGTTCGTCGGATCCGGTGTGGTGATGGGGGATACCGGTCCCGGTGCCTTCATCACCTACGCGCTGTCCGGCGTGCTGATCGTCATGGTCATGCGGATGCTCGCCGAGATGGCGGTCGCCAACCCTTCGACCGGGTCCTTCGCCGACTACTCCCGCGACGCGCTCGGTCATTGGGCGGGATTCTCGGTGGGCTGGCTCTATTGGTACTTCTGGGTGATCGTGGTCGGATTCGAGGCGATCGCGGGCGCGAAGATCGTGCAGTACTGGATCCACCTCCCGTTGTGGTTGTCCGCGCTGGCGTTCATGGTGCTGATGACGGCGACCAACCTGTTCTCGGTGAAGTCGTACGGCGAGTTCGAGTTCTGGTTCGCCGGGATCAAGGTCGCCGCCATCCTGGCGTTCATCGCCATCGGGGCCTGTTTCGTCCTGGGCCTGTGGCCCAACAAGTCCGCGGACTTCTCCAACCTCACCAGCCACGGTGGGTTCATGCCGATGGGCGCAGGCGTCGTCACGGTCGGCATCGTGACCGTCATCTTCTCGATGGTCGGACCAGAGATCGCCACCATCGCGGCAGCCGAGTCGTCGGATCCGGAGAAAGCCGTGGCGCGGGCGGCGAATTCGGTGATCATGCGGATCCTGGTCTTCTATGTGCTCTCGGTGTTCCTGGTCGTGACGATCGTGCCGTGGAACGACGAGGGGCTGGCCGCCTCACCGTTCGTCGCCGCGTTCACCAAGATGGGCATTCCCTACGCCGACGACATCATGAACGCGGTGGTATTGACGGCCGTGCTGAGCTGTTTGAACTCCGGGATGTACACGGCCTCAAGGATGTTGTTCGTGTTGGCGGCGCGGCGTGAGGCCCCGGCTCGTCTGGTCCGGGTGACGGGCCGCGGCGTGCCGGCCAACGCCATTCTGTTCTCGTCGATCGTCGGCTTCGCCTGCGTCGTAGCGGCGGCGTTCGCCGAGGACACGATCTTCGCGTTCCTACTCAACTCCAGCGGCGCGATCATCCTGTTCGTCTACCTGCTGATCGCCGTCTCACAGATCGTGCTGCGCTACCGCAACGGAGGCGCCCAGTTGCGGCTGAAGATGTGGCTGTTCCCGGTGCTGTCGATCCTGACGATCGCGGCGATGCTGGCGATCCTGGTGCAGATGTACCTCGACGACAAGCTCCGCTCCCAGCTGATGCTGAGCCTGCTGTCGTGGGCGGTCGTCGTGGCCCTGTACTTCGTGACCAGGCGGTTCAACGCCAACCGTGGCGAGACAGAACGCGCGGTCCCGGCTGACACCGAGATCGACGAAATGGCTTGAATTACAGAAGCCGACTTAGAGCGGGATGTTCTTGTGACGGCCGCGGCGGGAGGGCGCCTCGGCGAGCACCTGGGTCAGCTTGCTGCGCGTGTGCGCCGGGTCGATCTTCTCGTCGACCACGCCGAGCTCGATGGCGCTGTCCACACCACCGGCGATCCGCTCGTGCTCGAGCGCAAGCTCCTCGTGCAGCGCCTCACGCTCGTGGTCCGGCGCGGCGGCCAGCTTCTTCTTGTGCAGGATGCCGACCGCGGCCTTGGCACCCATCACGGCGACCTCGGCGTCCGGCCAGGCGAACACCGCGGTGGCACCCAGTGACCGCGAGTTCATCGCGATGTAGGCCCCGCCGTAGATCTTTCGCGTCACCAGCGTCACCCGCGGCACGCTCGCCTCGCCGAACGCGTGCAGCAGCTTGGCGCCGCGTCTGACCACGCCGCCCCATTCCTGGTCCACACCGGGCAGGTAGCCCGGCACGTCGACGATGACGACCAGCGGGATGCCGAAGGCGTTGCACAGCCGCACCAGACGTGCTGCCTTCTCCGCGCTTTCGGAGTTCAGGCAGCCGCCGAGGCGAAGGGGGTTGTTGGCCAGCACCCCGACGCTGCGGCCGGCCAGCCGGCCGATGCCGACGACGATCGACGGCGCCCACTTGGCCTGGAACTCCTCGAACGTGGATGCGCCGTCCTCGTCCTTGTCCAGCAGCGCTTCGACCAGGGGATGCACGTCGTAGGCACGACGGGGCGAGTCCGGCAGCAGGGCGTGCAGGTCGCTGTCGCCCGCCTCGGCCTTGCTGCGGTCGAAATGCCCTTGCTGGCAGAACAATCCGACCAGCCGACGGGCGCGGGCGTAAGCGTCGATCTCGCCGTCGGCGACGATATGGCACACACCGGACTTCTTGTGGTGGGTATCCGGTCCACCGAGGCTCGCCATGTCGACGTCCTCGCCGGTCACGCTGCGGACCACGTCGGGTCCGGTGACGAACACCCGGCCCTCGGGCGCCATGATGACGACGTCGGTCAGCGCGGGCCCGTAGGCCGCGCCGCCGGCGGCGAAGCCGACGACCACCGAGATCTGAGGGATGTAACCGGACGCCCGGATCATCGCCTCGAAGACCAGGCCGACCGCATGCAGCGCGCGGACACCCTCGGCCAGCCGGGCACCGCCGGAGTGCCAGATGCCGATGATCGGGCTCTGCTCGGCGATGGCGGTGTCGTAGGCGTTGACGATGTGCTGGCAGCCCTCCACGCCCATGGCGCCGCCCATCACGGTGCCGTCGGTGCAGAAGGCGATGCTGCGCACGCCGTTGACGGTGCCGGCGGCGGCCAGCACACCCGAGCGGTCACGCTCGTGCAGCAGCTCGACGGTGTCGTCGTCGAAGAACGTGCGCAGACGCAGAAGCGGGTCACGCGGGTCGAGCGTTTCGCCGACCGCCTCAGGGGCCATGATGGTCATTCAAACCTCCTTGGTGCGCCGGATTGCACTTTCGAATGCGGCCGGACGCCTTGGGTTGTCAGTACTTCCCGAAGGCGATCGCCACGTTGTGACCACCGAATCCGAACGAGTTGTTGATCGCGTACTGGTAGTTGCCTTGCCGGGGCTCGCCGGCCACCACGTCCAGATCGATCTCCGGATCGAGGTTGCGCAGGTTGAGTGTGGGCGGCACGATGCCGTCCCGCAGCGCCAACACGGTGAGGATCGACTCCACCGCACCGACGGCACCAACCGAGTGGCCCAGCGCCGACTTGGGCGCGTAGACCGCAGGCCGGTGGCTGCCGAGCGCGTTGTTGATCGCTTTTCCTTCCGCGACGTCGCCGACCTGGGTGCCCGTCGCGTGAGCGTTGATGTGGTCGATGTCGGCAGGCTGCAGACCCGCGAGCTGAATCGCCCGGGTGATCGCGTGCCCGGCCCGCTCACCGTTGGGGTCGGGGGCCACGATGTGGTAGCCGTCCGAGGTGATCGCCGCGCCCATGATGCGGGCGAGGATGTTGGCACCGCGTGCCTTGGCGTGCTCCTCGGTCTCGATGACCATCAGCGCACCGCCCTCGCCGAACACGAACCCGTTGCGGTCCCGGTCGAACGGACGACAGGCCCCGGCGGGGTCGTCGTTGGTCGTCGACAGCACGATGCGCATCTGGGCGAAGCCCGCGATCGGCACCGCCTCGATCTTCGTCTCGACGCCACCGCACACCGCGATGTCGGCTTCGCCGAGGACGATCTGCCGCCAGGCCTGGGCGATGCCCTCCGAACCGGAGGCGCAAGCCGAAACCGGCGTGATCACACCGGCTTTCGCCTTGAGCTCCAGGCCCACCGCGGCGGCCGCACCGTTGGGCATGTACATCTGCACCACCAGCGGGGAAACCGCGCGCAGACCCCGCTCGCGCATGCCGTCATAGGCGAACAGCATCTCCTCGGTGGACCCCATGCCAGTGCCGATCGAGACCGTCAACCGGCGGGGATCCACCTCCGGCGACCCGGCGTTCTGCCAGACCCGCCTGCCGAGCACGGTGGACATCTTCTGCAGATACGACATGCGCCGCAGCTCCACCCGGTTCAGCTCGCCGTCGAATTCCTCGACGAGATGACCGCCGATGCGGACCGGCAGGTCGTACTTCTCGACGAACTCGTCCTCGAGAAGACGGATGCCGCTCTGGCCGTCCAGCAACGCTTTCCACGTGCTGTCGGCATCAGATGCCAGGGCGGTCGTCATGGCAACGCCAGTGACGACCACGTTGGGGAAGCCGTTCCCCGTTGACAATTGCGTCAACCCTGCCATTCTTTCTGGTTCGTCCTTTCCCCCCGGAACACGAAATCAGTAGCGCCCGAAGGCGAGCGCCACGTTGTGGCCTCCGAATCCGAACGAGTTGTTGATCGCGTACTGGTAATCGCCGTAGCGGGGTTCGCCGGCGACGACGTCCAGGTCGATCTCCGGATCCGGAGTCTCGTAGTTGAGCGTCGGCGGAATCACGCCGTCGCGCAGCGTCAGCACCGTCAGGATCGACTCGAGCGCACCGACCGCACCGATCGAGTGGCCCAGAGCCGACTTCGGTGCGTACACCGCGGCGTGCTCCACTCCGGCGACCCGAATGGCGTTCGCCTCGGCCACGTCACCGATGGACGTCGACGTGGCATGGGCGTTGACGTGGGCGATGTCCTTGGGGGACAGTCCCGCCGTCTCCATGGCGCGCTTCATCGCGTGGCCGGCCCGAAGACCGTCCGGCGCCGGCGCCACCATGTGGAAGGCGTCCGACGTGATGCCCGCACCGAGCAACCGGGCCAGCGGCTTGGCACCGCGGGCCAAGGCGTGTTCCTCGGTTTCGATGATCATCAGCGCGCCGGCCTCACCGAACACGAACCCGTCGCGATCCTTGTCGAACGGGCGCGACGCGCCCTCCGGATCGTCGTTGCGGGTCGACATAGCGCGCATCATCGAGAACGCCGCAATGGG
Source organism: uncultured Actinomycetota bacterium (assembly GCA_963716465.1). GTDB lineage: Bacteria > Actinomycetota > Actinomycetes > Mycobacteriales > Mycobacteriaceae > Mycobacterium. The sequence goes on along the minus strand of CAVQTS010000012.1, from coordinate 30,224 downwards.
CAGCGCCTCGATCCCGCCTTCGACGCCGCCACAGACGGCGAAGTCGGCATCGCCCATGACGATCTGCCGCCATGCGTGGGCGATGGCCTCCGAACCCGAAGAACAGGCCGAGACCGGGGTGATGACCCCGGCCCGCGCCCCGAGCTCCAGGCCGACGACCGCCGCGGCACCGTTCGGCATGATCATCTGAACGGCCAGCGGCGAGACCTTGCGGGGTCCGCCCTCGTTCATCAGGTCGTAGGTCTCGACGATCTTCTCGCCGCCACCCAGACCGGTGCCGATGACCACCGAGAACCGGTCCGGGTCGACCTCGGGCTTGCCCGCGGACTCCCACAGGTGGGCGCCCACGTACTTCGCCATCCGCTGGACGTAGGACATCCGGCGGAAATCCAGCCGACCCATATGATCGTCGACCGGATCCTTGAGGTGCCCGCCGATGCGAACCGGCAGATCCCACTTGGTGACGAAGTCGTCCTCGAGAACGCGGATGCCGCTCTCCCCAGCCAGCAGACCCTTCCACGTGCTCTCAATGTCACCCGCGAGTGAAGTCGTTGCCGTGACCGCGGTCACCACAACGTTCGGGAAACCGCCGTTAGCAGTGGAAGGTCTGGTCACTGTGCGAACTTCTCGCGCAGCGCAGCAGCGGCCTCGGGGTTCTCTTCTTCGAGCTTCTGGATGTAGGCGACGACGTCACCGACGGTGCGCAGGCCGGCAAGGTCCTCGTCCGGGATCTTCACGCCGTACTTGTCCTCGGTCTGCACGGCGATCTCAACCATCGACAGCGAGTCGATGTCCAAGTCGTCGACGAAGGACTTCTCCGGGGTGACCTCGGACGGCTCGATACCGGTGACCTCTTCGATGATCTCGGCGAGACCGGCGATGATTTCTTGCTGACTGGCGGCCACAGTGTGGCTCCCTTCCTAATCGGTTGTGCTACTTCGTGAAACAGATGAGAACGTGCGTTATGTGGTTGTCCCGTACGGCTGGCGGCCCATCAGAGCTCGGTCAGTCCGTCCAGGTCTGCGGGGGTCTTGACGGCGTGCGTCGGGACGCCCCGAAGTTCTCGTTTGGCGATCCCGGTCAGAGCGCCCGCGGGCGGGAACTCGACGATCGCGGTGACGTCGGCCTGAGCCAGGTATGCGCTGCACAGGTCCCAGCGCACCGGTCGGGTCAGCTGCGCGACGAGCTTCTCCATCGCGTCGGCGGCAGAGGCGACCGGCTGGCCGTCGGCGTTCGACAGCAGCGTGGTGGTCGGCTCGGCGGTGGCGACCCCGGCGGCCGCGGCGGCGTAGCCGTCCAGCGCGGAGGCCATGAAGTGAGTGTGGAAGGCGCCGGCGGTGGCCAGCTGGCGCACCCGGGCCTTGGCCGGGGGATCCTCGGCCAGCTTCTCCAGCGCAGCGACGGCGCCCGCGGCCACGATCTGGCCGGCGGCGTTGCGGTTGGCCGGGATCAGGTCGAGTGCCTCGAGACGGGCCAGCACCTCGGACTCGTCGCCGCCGAGGACGGCCGCCATGCCGGTGGGCTCGGCGGCGCAGGCCTTGGCCATCTCGGTTCCGCGGACGGCGGCAAGCTTGACTGCGTCGTCAGCGGAGATGACACCGGCGATCGCGTAAGCCGCGATCTCGCCGACCGAGTGGCCGGCGACGACGGTCTTCTTGTCGGCGCTCATCCCCGAGTCGCTGCGCTCCTGCCCGCCGGCGCTCACGTCGCTGCGCTTGACCAGTTCGGCGTTGGCCAGCAGGGTCGCCGCGACGACGAGGGGCTGAGTGACCGCGGTATCGGTGATCTCATCAGCGGTCGCGGTGGTGCCCAGCCGGGCCAGATCCAGTCCGCTGATCTGTGACCATGTGGCGATCTGGTCGGCGGCACCCGGCAACTCGAGCCAGGGCGCGAGCATGCCGGGGGTCTGCGATCCCTGGCCAGGAGCCAGCAACGCAATCACGGGTACGGGAGGCACTCATTAAGAAAACATTGTGAAAGCGGTTTTGCGGGGTGTAAGAGATTATGAACCTTGTCTTATGTTTTTGGAGGTTCTCCACAAAAGTGCATGTTATGCGACTTCTCCGATACCTCGCCGCGATCTACCGAGGCTCTTATTTGATCCCGTTAGTTCCCACCAGGGGTGCTGTGAGCTGTGCGACAGAACCGTTTGCCATGGTCTGGGGCGGCGCCGGATAACCGAGTCGGCCGACCGTGGAGGCCACCCGCAGAACGTAGGCGTCGCGCGGCAGGGTCGGATCGCGGCCTGTGAAGTCGGCGATCCGCTTGAGGCGATACCGCACGGTATTTGGATGAACGAACAGTTTCCTGGCGCAAGCTTCAATGGCTCCACCGCTGTCGAGGTAGGCATCCAGGGTCTCGGTGAGCGCGGGACCGGCGTCGGCCAGCGGTCGCATGATCTCGGTGTGCAGTGCCGTGACCGCGGAGCTGTCACCCAGCAGCGCCCGCTCGGGCAGCAGTTCGCGGGCCAGCACGGGCCGTGGCGCCCCAGTCCAGCCGACGACGGCGTTCATGCCCGAGATGGCCTCGGTGGCGCTGTGATAGGCCGCGGTGAGCATCGGCGCGGTCGGCCCGATCACCACCGGGCCGTCGGAGAAGGCCTGGAGCAGTTCGTTGAAGAACCTGTCGGTGGGTGAGAGCGGGCCGGACAGGATCGCGATGAGCCAGGTGCCGTGCACGTCGGCCAGCGCCGCGCGGTCGTGGCGAAGGGCGATCTCGCGGACGTCCTCGCTGGCCGTCTCCTCCCGCCCGGCCGGCGGCGTGCCGACCAGCACCGTCGCCGGTGCGGTGGTGTCCCAGTTCAGCGCCGCCGCCCGGGACAGCAGTTCGGGTCCGGTGTCGCCGCGGACGACGGCGTCGACGACGCTGGCCTCCATCCGGCTGTCCCAGGAGCCGCGCGCCTCGGCCGCGTCGGCGTAGGAGGCGGCCGCGGCGAATGCGAGGTCACGGCTGTAGCGCAGGATCCCGATGGTCAGCGCGATGAGTTGTTCTTCGTTGCGGGCCACCATTGGCACGACTTCCTCGAAGAACTCCATGGTGACCCGCACCATGTCGACGGTCTGCGCAAGCGCGATTTTGCGGGTGAGGTCCGCAGGAACCAGTTCGAAAGCCTGCGCGGTATAGCCGACCTGGCTCTCCGGGTTACGCACCCACTCGGCGAAGTTGACGACCGCCGCCTGTACGACGAGTTGTACGCTGGCCCGCTGCGAGGCCTCCAGGTGACCGAAGAACGGCAGTCGCTCCTGCATGGCGTGTACGGCGTCGGTGGCGAGCCGGCCGGAGCGGCCTTTGAGGCGGCGCAGCGTGGCCTCTGGGATGTCGTTGAGCAGTTCAAGGGGCGACCGGGGCACCTCGAACGACGGGTTGTTGCTCATTCCTAAAAGCTACGCGGCTTTTCTGGATGATCTCACCAAAATGCCCTGCCACCGAGTGTGGAGTTGATCCACGCCAGATCGCCATCATGCGTGGGGGTAATCCACGTTCGGCATCAAAGATCAGGCCACTCCGGGGTCGCTCGTCTGCTCCGGCGCGGCCATCACGTCGTCGATCCGGTACTCGCGGGCCGCGGCCACCGCCACCGACGGGTCGATCTCCCCGTCGCGGGCCAGCGCCTCGAGGACTGCCACCACCACCGACTCGCCGTCGGTGTTGTAGTAGCGCCGCGCCGCGGGCCGGGTGTCGGAGAAGCCGAACCCGTCGGTGCCCAGCGTGACGTAGGTGTTGGGCACCCACGGCCGGATCTGCTCGGGCACGGCACGCATCCAGTCCGAGACCGCGACGGCCGGTCCGGCGGTGGCGCCGAGGACCTGCGTCACGTACGGCACCCGGGCCGGACGGTCCGGATGGCGCAGCAGCTCCTTCTCGATCTCGATGCCGTCGCGGTTGAGCTCGCCCCAGCTGGTGACCGACCAGACGTCGGCGGCGACGTCCCAGCGCTCGGCCAGCATGTCGGCCGCCCGCAACGCCTCCGGCATCGCCACACCCGAGACCAGGATCTGCGCGACGTTGGAGCGCTTCTCCTTGGCCGCGCGGTAACGGTAGATCCCGCGCAGCAGGCCCTCGGGGTCGAAGTCGGCCGGTTCGGCCGGCTGGGCGTAGGGCTCGTTGTAGATCGTGATGTAGAAGTAGACGTTCTCCGGGTTCTCGCCGAACATCCGCGACAGCCCGCTCTCCACGATGTAGGCGATCTCGTAGGCGAAGGCCGGGTCGTAGGCCACCACCGCGGGGTTGGTGGAGGCCAGCAGCAGCGAGTGGCCGTCGGCGTGCTGAAGTCCCTCACCGACCAGAGTGGTCCGGCCCGCCGTCGCGCCCAGCACGAAACCCCGGGCCATCTGGTCGGCGGCGGCCCAGAAGCTGTCGCCGGTGCGCTGGAAGCCGAACATCGAGTAGAAGATGTAGAGCGGGATCATCGGCTCGTTGTGCGTGGAGTACGACGTGCCGACGGCGGTGAACGACGCCGTCGAGCCGGCCTCGTTGATGCCCTCGTGCAGGATCTGCCCGATCTCGCTCTCCTTGTACGCCAGCATCAGATCGGCGTCGACCGCGGTGTAGAGCTGGCCGTTGCGGTTGTAGATCTTCAGGCTCGGGAACCACGAGTCCATGCCGAAGGTGCGCGCCTCGTCGGGGATGATCGGCACGATGCGATGCCCGATCTCCTTGTCGCGCAACAATTCCTTGAACGTGCGCACGGTCGCCATCGTGGTCGCGACCTCTTGGTTGCCCGACCCCTTCTTCAGCGGCGCGTAGACGTCACGCGACGGCAATGCCAGCACCTTGGACTTGTTTCGCCGCTCGGGCAGGAACCCGCCGAGCGCCCGTCGCCGGTCCACCAGGTAGCGGATCTCGGGCGCCTCCGGGCCAGGGTGGTAATACGGCGGCAGGTAGGGGTTCTCCTCGAGCTGGGCGTCGCTCACGGGGATGCGGATGGCGTCGCGGAAGTCCTTGAGGTCCTGCAGGGCAAGCTTTTTCATCTGGTGGGTGGCGTTGCGGCCCTGGAAGTGCGCGCCCAGCGAGTAACCCTTGATGGTCTTGGCCAGGATCACGGTGGGCTGGCCTTTGTGCTCCATCGCCGCCCGGTAGGCCGCATACACCTTGCGGTAGTCGTGGCCGCCGCGCTTGAGGTTCCAGATCTCGGCGTCGGACATGTTGGCGACCAGGGCCTTGGTGCGGGGGTCACGGCCGAAGAAGTGGTCCCGCACGTAGGTGCCGTCGTTGGCCTTGTAGGTCTGGAAGTCGCCGTCGGGCGTGGTGTTCATCAGGTTCACCAGCGCGCCGTCCTTGTCGGCGTGCAGCAGGGCGTCCCATTCGCGGCCCCACACCACCTTGATGACGTTCCAGCCCGCGCCGCGGAAGAACGACTCCAGCTCCTGGATGATCTTGCCGTTGCCGCGCACCGGGCCGTCCAGGCGCTGCAGGTTGCAGTTGACGACGAAGGTCAGGTTGTCCAGGGCCTCGTTGGCCCCCACCTGGATCAGCCCCCGGCTTTCCGGCTCGTCCATCTCGCCGTCGCCGAGGAACGCCCACACGTGTTGGTCGGAGGTGTCCTTGATGCCGCGGTCGTGCAGGTAGTGGTTGAACCGGGCCTGATAAATGGCGTTCATCGGGCCCAGGCCCATCGACACCGTCGGGAACTCCCAGAACTCCGGCATCAAGCGCGGGTGCGGGTAGGACGGCAGGCCGCCGCCGGGATGGCTGTGCTCCTGGCGGAAGCCGTCGAGCTGGTCGGCGGTGAGCCGGCCCTCGAGGAAGGCCCGGGCGTACACGCCGGGGGAGGCGTGGCCCTGGATGAACACCTGGTCGCCGCCTCCGGGGTGGGATTTGCCGCGGAAGAAGTGGTTGAACCCGACCTCGTAGAGCGACGCCGACGAGGCGTAGGTGGAGATGTGCCCGCCCACGCCGACCCCGGGGCGCTGTGCGCGGTGCACCATGATCGCCGCGTTCCACCGGATCCAGCGGCGGAAGCGGCGCTCGACCTCTTCGTCGCCGGGAAACCAGGGCTCGAGCTCGGTGGGGATGGTGTTGACGTAGTCGGTCGAGGTCAGCGCGGGAATGGCGACCCGCTGCTCACCGGCCCGTTCCAGCATCCGGAGGAGCAGATAACGGGCTCGAGCCGGTCCGGAGCGCGACAGCAGATCGTCGAACGACTCCAGCCATTCGGCCGTCTCCTCGGCGTCGATGTCGGGCAGGTAGGACGCGACACCCTCGCGGATGACCCGAACTCGATCAGGATCGCTTGGGCCGCTTGAGTTTTGGGCCAGATCACGGTGCGCGAACTCGGTGGTCAACATCAGCTCCTTGGTGGCTGGTGCAGGTTTTGCACCCTCACCTGTCTATCGTGCCGCAATTGCGCCTCCGGCGACGACTAGTCCCAGGTGCAGGAACAGTGAAATTTCTGCACCGCGCCGGGCAGGGCGGTTTCCCGGTAACCTCTCGGGCTGTGCTGATCAGAAGTGCGCGTGGGCTGCGGGTTGGCGGACTGCTGGCCGGCAGTGCCGCCGCGGTGATGATGGCGGTCGTGGGGTGTACGACCGTCAGCGACGGCACCGCGAGGGTCGACGCCGGCGACGCGCCGGCCTACCGGACGTCGGTCTCGGTGTCGCTGTCGGAGTCCGCAGCGTCCTCCAGTGCCCGCGAGTCCGAGCGCCAGGCGTCGCAAACCACCAAGGCCATGCACGACACCTGCGAGACGCTGTCGACCACCAGCGCAGACGCCATCGACGCCGTCAACGCCTACGTCGACGCCTTCAACAAAGGCGCAGGCAACGCCGATGCCACCGAGGGCCCGGCCGTCGACGCGCTCAACCAGAGCGCCGACGCGGTCGAGGGCAGCCTGACCGACACCATCCCGCCCGAACTCAAGGATGCGCTGACCAGTTGGGTCGACGGCGCGCGCGCGACGGCCAAGGCGATCAGCGGCAAGGCGCCCGCCGACGAGTTCAACAAGACCATCGGCGACCTGAACGACACGAGGTCCAACGCCCTGGGCCTGTGCGACGCGACGTACTGAGAAAACGCACCGCGCGGCGAGTAATCAGGCGTGTCGTGCGACGATAGCCCTAGAAAGCCGACCCTGACGATTAAGGAGGGCCCGACGGTGGCCGCGGCGGGTGACCCCCCGAACTATGCCCAGAGGCTGGGTATACAAAGAGACCAGGTCGTTCAGGAGTTGGGCTGGGACGACGACACCGATGACGACATCCGGGCCGACGTCGAGGACGCCAGCGGCGGAGAACTGCTCGACGACGACGCCGATGAGGTGGTCGACGTGGTCCTGCTGTGGTGGCGCGACGGCGACGGCGACCTGGTGGACCGGCTGATGGACGCGATCGCTCCGCTGGCCGACGACGGCGTCATCTGGGTGCTCACACCCAAGACCGGAAAGCCGGGCCACGTGGTTCCGGCCGAGATCGCCGAGTCCGCGCCGACCGCCGGGCTGATGCAGACCTCGTCGGCCAATCTGGGCGACTGGAGTGCCAGCCGGCTGGTGCAGCCCAAGTCGAAGGCGGCCGGGAGGCATTCGTGACCGCTGAGGTCGGTGCCGAAGCCCCCGACTTCACGCTCAAGGACCAGAACGGCCAGCCGGTCACGCTCAGTGACTTCCGCGGGAAGAAAGACGTGCTGCTGGTGTTCTTCCCGCTGGCGTTCACCGGCATCTGCCAGGGGGAGCTCGACGTGATCCGGGACCATCTGCCGGTCTACGAGAACGACGACACCGCGACCTTGGCCATCTCCGTCGGACCACCGCCGACGCACAAGATCTGGGCGACCCAGAGCGGGTTCCTGTTCCCGGTGCTGTCGGACTTCTGGCCGCACGGCGCCGTAGCGCAGGCCTACGGAGTGTTCAACGCCGGCGCCGGGTTCCCCAACCGCGGCACCTTCGTCGTGGACCGCTCCGGCGTCATCCGCTTCGCCGAATGCAAGGAGCCCGGCGAGGCCCGCGATCAGTCGGTGTGGACGGCCGCGCTGAGCGCGGTGAAGGCCTGAACCGGATTTCCCTGCACCAGCGGCTTGCCGGTAATCTGCCCGGGCACGGGCGTGTAGCTCAGTGGTAGAGCTCTGGTTTTACACACCAGCGGTCGGGGGTTCGAAACCCTCCGCGCCCACTCGAGAAGTCAGCGACAGTAACGGTTGACCGATCTTGACTACCCATCCGGCGGCACGACTTCTGCCCGATCATCGTGATTGCCTCGTGTCCGGAGTATCGCTCTCCCGTGGCCATCAACACCCACTCGCAAGCCGGGTCGATCAACTCCATCACGCGGACGACGTCGCCGGGATCTTCGCCCCAGCGACCGAGTAGGTCGACCCACCGCCGCACCACTTCGACGTTCTCGTTCTCAGACACATCGCCCTCCTACAGAACCAATTCCAAAGCTTGCGTGGCGAGGTGCCGGCCCGCCAGGGCTGTAGGGTTCGGACCCACAAATACTCGGGCCCGGCGTACCGGCCGGCTAGACGACTCGTGGCTGCCGTTGCTCAGCGGATTCACGTTAGCGGTCGATATCGGCGGTCCGGATTGCGGCGATTCCGGCACGGTGCAGCCAGACGAAAGTCTTCGTTCCGCCGGCGATGAGAAATGGCTTTACCAGCAACGGATAAGCCGTCATCGCGTCCGCGGGCGAGATCACCTCAGGTCTGTCCAGGGCGTAATCTTTTCCATTCCAGGTGAGTGTGCATTTCCCGGCAGCCAATACGTTTTCGCACCAGTCGACATGGGGGTATGCCAGCCCCAGAACGAACCCGTCGCCGAGCGGATAGGCACTGAGGGGCGTTACATGGCTTCGCCCACTGCGCCGGCCGACGTGATGCAGCGCGCCGAGATTGAAGTAGAGCATTCCCAGGCGGGTGCCCGCGATCCTGCGCCCTAGCCGATTCGCCCTCTTGCTGAACTGGCGCAGAATGTCCATCGACCACCCCACCCGCAGCAGCAGCGAGTGGGCGAGCAAAAGCAGATACACCGCCACAGCCGCGACAGCCAGCACAATCGGTAGACCAAGAGCCACTCGCAGCAGACGAGCTAAATGGTCGCGGCGCTTCATTGTGGCTCACTCGCTTCCTGCCGGAGATCGATACCACTCCGGTGAGATGGCGTCGGCTCGGTCTACCGACCGTCGCACAAGTCACCCTGCGAGACGCGGAATGCTGCACCTGTGTCGTCACCCGATCCGAAAAGTCTCCGAGAAAAGTGTCACGCCCCGCCGGGGTCGATCCTCTTATCGGTGACAGCGGCGCGACCGGGGCTGCGACCACCGTGAAGGAACCACGATGACCACCACTACCAACATCAAACGGATCATTGTCGGAGCGCTGCTGTCGGGCGGCGTCGCGGTGGCCGGGTTGGGCCTGGGCGCAGGCACCGCCCAGGCCGCCAACGGCCCACATCAGTGGTGCCCAGGGCAACCCGCCGGTTTCCTCAACGACTATGTGCCGTGGGACATGACTGTCTGCCACACCTACTATTACGTCGCTGGCGACAAAGGTAACGTTCCCCGACTGCATGGCGGCTTCTCCACTATCTGGGACGGCGACAACCCTCCGGCCTTCACTCCGCGGATGTGCGGCCTCGTACCGTGCGGGTTGTTTCCCTAATGGCCAAAGAATCCAATGGGCGTCCCGCGCCGCTTCGCCGGGCGGACACAGTTTCAATCGTTGGGGCTGGCAGTCAGCCCCGACGGCACCGAGCTCTACCTCGCCAACCCATATGACAACAACGTGTCGGTGCTCAACGTCTGAATAATTCGTACCTATCGTCCGTTTGACCGCGCAAATCTATGATCCGCGCCAACATGTATGAACCGCACCAACCAGGAAGGCCGGCGATGAACCGCACCGACACCACGACCTCGTTGAGTTCCGAGAAAGCTCGGCTCGGTGCGGGCCGCCGCCGCGGCCGGCGACCCCTGCCGGTGAGCGCCTGGTTGGGTGCCGGGGCGTTGAGTGTGGGGGTCGGTGCGGCGGCGTTGGCCGGCGGGTCGGGGATCGCCTATGCCGACTCGGCCCATGCCGGGCGGCCGGGGCCGTCGAGCACCGACAGCACCACCGGACCAAAGGTGGTCGCGGCCCACGGTGCGGGGTTGGTGAGCGCGCCTGCCGGGATCGGTGGTGGCGCAACGCATGTCAAGACCGGTGTCGCCGCTGTGCCGTCGGCCACCGCACCGACCGTGACAGCCTCGACCCGCCCCAGCCGTGACGGTGGCGGCGGCGGTGCCGGCGATGGGCCATCGCGCGTGCTCACCGCGGCGGCGGTGGGCGCGGCGACACCGGCGGGCGCAGTCCGGTCCGCGGTGAGCGCGCCGGCGGCGGCGGTGGTTTCTCCGGCGGCCGGTGTGCCGGTCTCCCCGCGGCACTCTGTGCTCAATGTAGTGACGAATGCGCTGCTGAGTTTGGGTGGCTTGAACACGACGACGCCGTCCCCGGCGGCGGGCAACCTGGTGCAGTTGGCGTTGTATTCGGCAGCGCGCTGGCTGCAGGACACCTTCAACCCGGGCGGCATCCCGCAGGCGGGCACCCCGACGGTGGGCACGCCTGATCCGACGACTGGGGCGTTGACCTTCCGGCCGGTATTCACCGACGCCGCCGGGGCACCGTTGACCTACAAGGTGAGTGTGGACCCCACTCTGGGCACGGTCAGCGTCAACGCCGACGGCGTCTACACGTTCACCCCGACGACTGCCGAGCGGTTCAGCGTCCCCGCCGGCGGGGGCACCGTTCCGCTCAGAATCACCGGCTACAACGGGGTGCAGAGCACCAACCAGATCATCAATGCCACGGTCAACCCCGCGATCCTGACCCTGGCCCCGACCACCATCCCCGCTGCCGGTTCTGAGACGGTGGCGGTCAGCCCCAGCGGGCGGGCCGTCTACGACGCCACCTTCAGCGGTCTGGTGGTGATCAACACCGCCACCGATACCGCCAGCGCCCCGATCCCGGCCGGGACCGACCCGTACGGGGTGGCGGTCAGTCGCGACGGCCTCAGCGCCTACGTCACCGGCACCGGCAGTGGCTCCGTGTCGGTCATCGACACCGCCACCAACACCGTCACCGCCACCATCCCCGTCGGCAATCTGCAGCAGCCGCAAGGGATTGCGGTCAGCCCGAACGGCAGCCTCGTCTACGTCGCCAACTTGGCGGGCACTGTATCGGTGATCAACACCGCCACCGACGCCGTCACTGCGACCATCCAAGCCGGGAACTCGCCGGAGGGGGTGGCGGTCAGCCCAAATGGCAGCCGTGTGTACGTCACGGACGGGGGCGGCGCCACGGTGTCGGTGATCAACGCCGCTACCAACGCCGTCACTGCGACCATCTCGGTCGGCCATCAGCCATCCGGGGTGGCGATCAGCGCCGACGGTAGCCGCCTCTACGTCACCAACCAGGGCGATGTGGACGGGAACACGGTGTCGGTGGTCAACACCGCCACCAACAAAGTCATCGCCACCATCCCCGTCGGCCAAGATCCCGCGGGTGGGGTGGCGCTCAGTCCCGACGGCAGCGTCGTGTACGTCAGCAACTTCATCAGCAACACGGTGTCGGTGATCAGCACCGCCACCGACAAGGTCATCGCCACCCTCCCCGCCGGCGACTCACCAGATGGGGTGGCGGTCAGTCCCGACGGCACCCAGCTTTACGTCGCCGACTACAACGACGTCAACGTGATCAATGTTTAGCGCGCCACCATATTCGGGACGGGTCCACAAGTGAGCCAGGCCAGCGTATTGCGGCGTTGGTAATGCTGGAAATTCGCAGATGACGCGTTGGAAGTGTTGGCGGCGAATGGCTTTCGCGCAGAACACCGCGGACGGACTGCGAACTTGCCCACCGCGATGATGTCGGCGAGCCTCGTTGTTGCCGTAGCCGACTTCGAGAAACATGTCGGTCGCGGTCTGGATGATCTTCTGCCGGGTGGCCGCTGCCCTGGCCTGGACCGCCTTGGTCTCCGCAATCACAGTTGAGCCAGTGACCATCGCCCACTTATTATCGTTAGCGTCAGTATATTAGTGGAAGCACGGGACCAGGGGTCTAGGGGAATTAGTCCCGAATGAACAAGGGGTGCCCAATGGGCATTGACGTACCGGGGCTGCAGTCGATTCGCGACGCCGCTCTTGAAGAGTTGGTCGCCATGGGAATCGACGACTTCACCCTCGGCGGCGTCGCCGCCCGAATCGGTGGTGACCCGGCAACGGTCATCGAGGCACTGGGAGATCGTCGGGTGCTGCTGATGGATGCGCTGCTCAGCCGCGCTCGCCAGGTGATTCCGACACCCGACACGGGCACGTTGCGTGATGATCTTTTCGCCTTCACCGCATCCCTGACAGAGCAGGCTACGTCGCCGCAGTGGCGAGCGTGGTTCGCCCGAGTGCTTCCGGCCAGCCGGGACGCTGACTTGTCCGAGATCCGATCCGATTTCTGGCAGGTCCGCTTCGGTGACCTTGTGCCGATCATGGAGCGAGCTGCCGACCGGGGCGATTTACGCAGCAGTGTAAAACCCGGAGATGCAATCCGGATGTTCACCAGCAGTTGCCTTTTCGACGTGATCTTCAATGACACTGAAATCAATGCGGAATACGCCGCCGAGTTGATTGACATCTTTGTACGAGGTGTGGCGGCGTAGACACGCGCATTCTTCCCAGGTCTCGCCGATCGGGGTCTCCGCGACCACGCTACCACGGGGCTCAGAACCCGCTGACGAAGTCAGCGGTGGTGGTCTGCCAGCATCGGTGCCCGGTGGCGCGCCCGGCGCTGCGCAACATTGTCGACGAGGCTTCGACCGACGGGCCGATTCCAGCGTGCCGACGGCTCCGAATGACTAGTGCAGTCGGCGACGAGTACAGCAGGTTCCCGCCGCGAGCACAGCGGCCCCGCTACCCGGACACCTTCGCTTCGATCGTGCGCACGATGGCGCCGGCCTGCCCCGTCCCGTGGGCGCTGCACGCCTCGACGTCGATGACGACGTTGTTGTCGACGGCGAGGGTGCGCTGGCACGACTCGGCCTGATCGCCGCTTCCGCGGGTGACCGGGATGGTCAGCGAGGTGTCGGTCTTGGTCAGCTCCCCCGACATCCAGGAAGGCTGACGTTGGTCATTGACGGTGATGTTGAGGCGGTGATTGGTGCACTTGGACCACCTGTCCGAGGACGCGGCGAGGAAGGCCCGAGCCGCCGCGGCGGACGGAAACGAAACCACGGACTGCACGACGCGGTCGGTCCACTGATCGATGTCCGGAGCCCGCAGTAGCTGCCTGCGTACCGCGGTCCAGCCGCTGTTGTCGTAGATGACTGCTTCGTCGGTCTGCCAGATGCTCAGGCAGTTGCGGTTCTGCAGCATTTCGCGATGGTCGTTCATCTCGCTGCTGCGCGGGTGGGGTGTCACGGTCGTGCCCATGACGGCGCTGATCTCGTCGGCGCTGAGCAACATCGTGTCCAGCGCGGCCGCGGTGACCGGCTGCGGCGGCTGGCGCTGTGTGCCGGCGCAGTTGGCCACCGTGAGACTGAGGGCGACCACGCAGATCACATGTCTCACATGTCTGTTCACGGGGCTCCTGGTGCGGGTCGGGCGGCACTGCCGGTCGACGATTACGGGTTGCGAGTGAACAGGCGGCCTCGTCGAGGTAGCGCTGCGATAGCCGGGAGGCCAACGCTGCCGGGTGATGGCGCCCACCGCCCGTGCACAAGGGGTAGGTACCGCCCGTAACCGCTCAGGACTCCCGCCAGCGTCCGGCAACATTTCAGGGTCCCGTTGTCGCCGAAGGCCGCCGACTACTCGTCCCGGCGACGAGTTATCCCCCCGCCAGTTCCGGTCCGCTAGCTGGCGAGCTCGGCGCTGACGGCTTCAGCACTTCTGCTCGATGCGGGCACTTGCGGGTATCCCTGTTAGTAGGGAAGCAGATACGGCTGGAAGGGGGTGCTTGCAGTGCGGCTTCTGTTGGCATCCATCGCCATGGTGTCGATCGTGGCCGGTGCCGCCCCGCAGACAGCGGCTGCGGACTCGACGTGGCCGGTCGCTGGTGCCGAGTCGGCCGCCGCAACCATCACGACCTCCGAGATCAGGGCTACACGGTCGCTATCAACCTGGTCGCCGGTGATCGCACCGCCCTGTCGCGGTGCTCGGTGACGGCCATCCATAATCCCGACCGTTCGCCCGACGCCGTGCCGATGAATTCCACCACCGTCTATGTCGACGTGTCGTGTCCGTCGGACAATCACTCGGGATTCGGGTTTCGGTTTCGGCTTCTGAACCCGGTCGGCCGGCGTCATATGCCCGACGAATCCGAGATCGGAGTCATCTGCCTGAGATCGCCGGTTCACGGTGCATGAACGAACCTGTGCCATTCCCTCCACCCGGGTCGGCACTGCCGTCGAAGTCGCCAACGCCGTGGTGTTCCTGGCCTCCCGCGCTGCCAGCCAGATCCACGGCGCAATTCTGCCGGTCGACGGCGGGCGCATCGCGACGTGACGTGTGACCCGCTCTTTCAACGTCCACTTTCCGGATACCGCATTTCGCTCCTGCTCATCGGTCGGTTCAGCTACCGCCGATGCTAGGGATCGGTTTCCTCGGGCAGGCGGCCGCTGCGCAGCAGCAGCGCGGTGATCACGGCGCCGGCGGCGAAGAGAGCGCAGCTGAGGTGGAAGGCGACGGTGTAGCCGTGGATTGATGCCGCGGCGCGCAGCTGTGGTCCGCGCTGATGCGTGGTGATGTAGTAGGTCAGTGCGGACGTGAATATTGTTGACAGTGCGGCGGTTCCGACCGCCCCGCCGATCTGTTGGCTGGTGTTGACCATGGCCGAGGCGATGCCGGCATCGCGATGTTCGACCGCGGCTGTCGCGGCGCTGATGGCTGGTGCGAACGTCAGCCCGAGGCCGAATCCGAGGATGAACAGCGGGGCAGCGACGTCGTGGGCGTAGGTCGAGTCGACGGTGAGCCGACCGAGCCACCACATGCCCGCAGCGGCGATGAGCATCCCCACCGGAATGATCGGGCGAGACTCGACCCGGGCACCTGCGCGGCGTTGGAGGCGCCGGTTGCCACGGCGATGCCGGCGGCCAACCGTAGGAAGGCCGCCCCCGGTTTTCAACGAGCTGTATCCGAGGCTCTGTTGGAGGTAGTAGCTGAGGAACAGGAAAGCGCTGAACATGCTGCAGAACGCGATGGCGATGGCGAGGTAGAGCCCCGCCCGGTTGCGGTCGGCCAGCTATGCGCAGGGGAAGCAGCGGGTTGGCCACCCGCGCTTCGATCACCGCGAAGGCAACCAGAGCGCGGCAGCTGCGATGAACATCGCAATGGTCAGTGGTGCGCTCCAGCCGTGTGTTTCGGCATTGGACAGACCGTGACCAGACAGAACAGGCCGGACAGACTGCCACAGCGCCGGGAAGGTCCAGCCCTATCGAGGAATCGCGACGCTCGCGGCCGGCGACGAACGCCAATACGCCCGCGGCGGCGGGAACGGCCAAGGCGACGTTGATGTAGAGACACCATCGCCAGGACAGCCACTCGGTGAGCGCGCCGCCGAGCAGCAGACCCACCACCGCCCCGCTGGCAGCGATCGCCGCATACACCCCTAACGCTTTGGCGCGACCCTTGGCGTCGGTGAAGGTCACGTTCAACGTCGACAACGCCGCAGGTGCCAGCAGGGCAGCGAAAACGCCCTGGCGCCGCGGGCGCCCACCAGCATCGCGAACCCGGTTGCGGCTCCGCCGATAGCGGAGGCGGCGGCGAAGCCCAGCAGACCCACCAGCAGCGTGCGGCGACGCCCGACCAGATCGGACAGTCGGCCGCCCAGCAGCAGCAGACTGCCGAACGCCAAGGCGTAGGCGGTGATGATCCACGGCCGATTCTCAGTCGAGAAGCCCAAATCCTTTTGCGCCGAGGGAAGTGCGATGTTGACGATGGTGGTGTCGAGAACCACCATCAGCTGGGCGACGCCCACGACGGCCAGGTACCATCCAGCGGTGGCTCGGCGCCAGCGGTGCAGCGCTCGCCGCGGCCGCCCCAGAAGTGGTGGCCCGTTCAATTCGGCGCTCCGATTGGCGATGCGTCATGGCAGATCACCTTCGCTGCTCGGAAGCTGTTGCGCCCCTTGCGGTTCGCTGCCGCGTCGGGCGAATCCCGGCGCGTGTTCGCGGTGCAGACCGACCCCGATCAAGTAGGCGGGGACGACCGCAAGCTCGGGCTCTCGCTGCAACAGTTTCAGCATCGCTGCCCGCGGGGTGGCTTGCTTGCCCCTCATGACTGGAGCCAACAGCCGGCGGTGCAGGATGCGCTGCAGGCCCTGGGTGACGACCGTGGGTAGGTGTGCGGCGGCGTTGCACCGCGGCTCAGGTGCTTGTTGGTGATATGGCGCGTTCGCAGCGGTTGCGGCCAGCAGCCTCGCCGCGGCGACGGCACCGGTGATGGCGAGATTGATGCCCACCCCGCCCACGGGCGACATCGCATGGGCGGCGTCGCCGATGCACAGGACTCCGTCGCGATGCCAGGTGGAGTAGCCGATCCATCCGGACATCGAGTGTCTTGACGTCATCCCAGGATTCGATGGCGTCGAACGCTCGGCGGTAGTTCTGGAATCATCGGCGCCAGTTCGGCTTTGAAGGCGTCCAGCCCGCGCTCGCGCAGTCGGGTGTCGCTGCCTTTGGGAATCAGGTACGCCACTTGGTAATAGCCGACGCGCGGGATCATGATTAGGGCGCGGCCCGGCTTGGTATGCGGGATCAGGGAATACACCGCGTCCGCGGAGCAGGGAAGCCGGAACCACCACAGGTCGAACGGCACCGGATACTCACCCGCGGTCTAAACCTGCCTCGCGGCGCACGGTCGACCAGCGGCCGTCACAGGCGACGGTGAGGTCGGCCTGCAGGCAAGCTGGGCCATCCCGGCCCGGTGAACCTCATCCCACTGACTCGCCCGCCCTGGTGCATCAGGTCCGGTGACCTCGGATTCCATCAGCAAGGTGAAGGTGGGTTCGCGCCGGGCGGCCTCGGCGAGCAGGTCCAGCAGGTCCCACTGCGGGACCATCGCGACGTAGGGGTGAGGTCGGTGTAGGCGGTGAAAGTCGACCACGGTGACCGGCGTGCCATGCAGGTCGTAGTCGGCGTGGTCGACGACGCTGTGCGGCAGTGCCTCAAACTCACGTCCCAGTCCGAGCGCGTCGAGCAGTTCCATCGTGATCGGGTGCACCGTGTCTCCGCGGAAGTCCCGGAGGAAATCTGCATGCTTCTCCAGCACGGTGACCTCGACACCGGCTCGAGCCAGCAGCAGTCCCAACGTCATGCCCGCCGGACCGCCCCCGACGACCGCGCACGTGGTTGTCATGTGTGGTGCTGTCATCGCGGCGTCCTCTGAGTTGTCGGGAAAGGGCCGTCGACCGTCCTGGTGCCCGGTCGTCGTAGGCGCACCGTTCAGGATGTGGGGTGGTCCGGTGGACTGGTGGGCTCGGGCGGTCCGGCAAGCGGTGGCTGTTGGAGTTTCTGAATCCGCACGCACTGGTCGGTGCCGTCGAGCCAGAGCAGGAACCGTGAAGGCGGGGGAAGCAGTCGCGCCACGGTGCTGGTGGGGACGGCGACCGGGTTGCCCACCGGGATCTGCTGGCCCTGCCAGTGCAGTGTGCCGGGATGGTGCTGGAGATTGACGAACCAGTTCGTCGTAGGCGCCGTAGGTGAGCGGGACGACGAAGTCCGTGGATTGTTCGACCACCCGGATCGGAGTGCTGTAGTGGCGCCCGGTGCGCCGGCCGGTGACCTCGATGATCGCGAAGCACGCTGTGCGGGCGGCCGGCTCGACCGACCCGCCGCACCATCTTGTTGGCGAAGCGCTTGGTGCGGTTGCGCTTGGCGTCGATGACCGCCTGATCTCCCCGGCGCATCCCCGCCGCGATCCGCAGCCGCCGTATCATCGCCGCCCCGAGCACCACGGCCAGCGCAGCCACCAAGACACGGACAGCACTCGACATGGTGGTCCCTTTCTGCCGGGCGGACCACAGGCGCGGGCCCACCGTGACAGGTCGACTATGTCGCGGCAGAATCTAATTAGTTCAAGCGTTTACTTCTGGTTGTCCGTTCGGGAAGGCGCGGTAGGTTTCGACGATGGGGATCTCCGTCAGTGATCGGGGCGCGCAGCGGCCGTGCGACCCGCCGGCCCGTACGGGCCAGCGGGACCGGTCCGTCGACGACACGGTCCGACATCCTGGCCGCGGCGCGGGCGATGTTCGCCGAACTCGGTTATGAGCGCACTACCTTGCGCGGCTGTGGCAACCCGCGCCGGGGTCAACCAGGCGCTGATCTATCACTTCTTCGGCAGCAAGGACGAACTGCTCGGGGCCACCCTGGATCTGCCCATTGACCCGCGCTTCATCACCGCGGCGCTACACGACAACCCTGGACGCGAAGGCGCAGAACTCATCCGGCGCGCCTTGGCCGCCTGGCGCCATCCCGGCGTGCGCGAGCACTTCCAAGCATTGTTGCGGGTGGGCATCTCTCACGATCGAGCCGCGGACATGCTGCGCAACCTGTTCACGCGGGAACTGCTCGACGCCTTCGCCGAAACGACCGGGCGCCCCGACGCTCAGTTGCGAGCAGCCCTCGTGGCCTCCCAGATCGCCGGAATCGCCATGCTCCGGTTCATGATTGGCATCGACGCGCTCGCCGAGGCTGACGACGAGACCATCGTCAACGCCGTCGGACCCACCCTGCAGCGCTACCTCACCGGCGATCTGAACTAACGGGGGCACGCCAAGCGGCCCCTGCAGGGGCTAGTACACGATCTGCTTCCACCGATCGGGGGACCACCGCGCCGAGCAGCCACAGCACCACGCCGACCACCACCAGGATGCCGCCGATCCCGTAAAGCAGGGACAGCCCGGTGAAGTAGCCGATGAGCAGGAGTATCACGCCGAGGATGATCATGGTGGGGTCCGATCTGTCGATTTCGTTGTAGGCAGGCGGAATTACCTCTTTCGTCAACGCCCAAACCCCGGGGTTCCGCGCCAGGCCCACGCCCTCCTGACCGCCACACCTGCGGCCAGCCACGAAAGTGTGTGTTCGATCGCGAGTCACTGTGATGTATTTCTGCAGATAGAGCGGTTCTTAGCCCTGGGCGGTCACGACAGCCCCGGAACTGTCTCTGACACGTTCGGCAATCGGTCCCTGATCGTGATCCGCCGGACCGATACTGGACGGGCGATCAAGGGGGGCGGGAATGCGTTCAGCGGCGTACGTGGGCCGGATCGGTGGTCTGGCGATCGCGCTGGGCATCGGCACCGCGGTGGCCGCCGGGTGCGGCATCGCCTCGGCCGACTCCACCGACTCGGGCCCGAAAGCCAGTGCGCCTCGCCAGCAGGAGAGAGCGGTAAGCTCACCGGCCGCGGCAAAAGCGTCGAAAGCGTTGGCGCCCAGTGCTGTCCGGGTCACTACCGGCACGCCGGTCAACGACACGCCCAGGGCCAACGTCAGCGCGGCCACCACCTCGCAGGCGGCCGTTGCCACCTCACCGGTCACCACCCGCGTCGGCTGGGTGACGGGACCGGGCACGGTGACGCCGACGCGGTTCGGCATCGCCGGCACCGACGTCGGCATCATGTGGGACAACGGAATGACCGGTGACAACCATCAGGTGCTGACGATCTTCGGGGACACCTTCAGCGGCGCCAACAAGACCGGGGTGTGGCGCTCCAACGTCCTGTTGCGCACCACCGACCCGATCGCACGCAACTTCGCGCCCGGCTCGCTGACCGACCCGTTCGCCGGCTCTCCGCTGAGCGCACCCGGCATGTCCAAACAGGTGATCACCGGCAGCCCGAGCTATCTGGGCCTGTTCGGTTCCGAGGTGACGGTGATCCCCACCGCGGCGATCTCGGTGCCGTACGACAATGCCTACGGCGCAAGGCAATACGTGAACTTCATGTCGGTGCGCTCGTGGGACTTCGGCGGCGCGTGGACCACGAACTACTCGGCGATCGCCTACTCCGACGACAACGGCCAGAACTGGACCGTTGCGCCGCAGACCATCCGGGCCGCCAGTTGGCTGCGCTCGAGCACGCCGTTCGTCTACGGCGACCAGAACTTCCAGCAGGGCGCCTTCGTCGTTCCGCCGGCCGACTCGCCGGACGCCGGATACGTCTACTCGTTCGGGACGCCGTCGGGGCGGATGGGCTCGGCATACGTCTCGCGGGTGCCCCAGGCCGACATCCTCGATCTGACCAAATACGAGTACTGGAACGGCAGTTCGTGGACCGTCGACGACCCCGCCGCCGCCGTGCCGATCCTGCCGCCGACGACCAAGAGCCAGAACGCCGGCGGATTCCTCGGCAAGCTCGGGCTGTTCTTCGGCGGCTGGGTGGGCGGCGTCTTCGGGGTGGGCGGCCCCAACGGGCACGTCAGCGAGATGTCCGTGCAGTACAACACCTATCTGGACAAGTACGTGACGATGTACTCCGACGGCACCGGCACCGTGGTGATGCGCACCGCCGACTCACCAGAGGGCACCTGGTCGGATGCGACGCCACTGGTGACCTCGGTCCAGTACCCGGGGCTCTACGCGCCCATGATGGACCCCTGGTCCACCGGCCAGGACATCTACTGGAACCTGTCGCAGTGGGGCGACTACAACGTGGCCCTGATGGAGACGACCCTGGTCTGACTCAGCAACAGGAGTGCGGAGCCTGATCGGCCAGGTGGGCGTGCGGGGCGGCGTCGGCTCCGCGGACGGCGCCGACGAACGCGTCCAGGTCGATCCGGTTGCCGCTCAGCCACGTTCCGCTGACCCGGGCGGTGTCGGCCAGCTGCGCCGGGTCCACCGTGTAGGGATCGGCGGTCAGCTCGGTGAAGTCGGCGAGCTTGCCGACCTCGATCGAGCCGACGAGCTTGTCACGGTGCAGTGTGCGCGCGGCGTCGATGGTGTGGGCACGCAACGCGTGATCCAGTGAGATCGCCTGATCCGCACCGTGGACGTTTCCTGCGCGGGTGCGCCGGCTCACTGCCGTCTGGATGTTGAGCACCGGCGTCGGCGGCGACACCGAACCGTCGTTGTGCAGCGACACCACCGCGCCGGAGGCCACCGCGTCACCGAATGCCTGCCAGCGGCTGCCGTGTTCGTGGTCGAACAACCGGCCGTCGAGCAGATCGCCCCAGTAGTAGTACTGGAACGGGGCCATCGAGACGTACACCCCGAGGCCGGCCGCCCGCTCGAACTGCGCGCGGGTGCCTGCCCCGAGGTGCTCCAGACGCCAGCGGTGATCGGTGCCGATCAGGTCGTGGCGCTGCAGCGCTGCCTCGTAGGCATCGAGCGCCAGCTCGATCGCGAGGTCGCCGTTGGCGTGAAACGACATCTGCCAGCCGGCCGGCGCGGCCTGGTCCAGGGTGGCGTCGAGTTGCTCGCGGGTGTAGTTCATCGAGTGCGCACCGCCGGCCACCGCCGGGTCGATCCCGGCCGTCTTGGTGGTCTCGTTGCGCAGGTAGGGGAACGAGATCGCGATGTTGCCGATCCACGGCGAGCCGTCGGTCCAGAGCTTGACGCCCCGTTTGACCAACATGGGCTCACCGGCGGCGAAGCTCTCCGGCTCGGTGAAGCCCTCGGAGGTCGACATCTCCCACATGCTCACCCGCAGCGGGCAGGACGGCACCGCGGCCAGCGCCTCGTAGGCCGGTTTGATCTTGCGGTCGTAGGTCATGTCCGAGGTGGAGGTGTAGCCGCCCCGCGACATCCACGCGTAGTACTGCGCCGCGCTGACCAGCGGGTTGCCCCCCAGCTGCGCCAGCACCGGGGCGGCGACGGCCATGATGGCGGCGGTTTCGAAGCCCTGCCCGTTCAGGCTGCCGTCGGAGTTGCGGCCGTAATGCGCGCCGACCGGGTCGGCAGGCGGGTCGACGTCCCAGCCGTTGCGTTTCATCAGCGCGGTGTTGAAGTACGCCCCGTGCCCGGAGTTGTCGGTGATCACCGCGACCCGGTCGCCGAAGATCCGGTCGAGCTCGTCGGCCTTGGGCGACGGCCGCTGGTGCAGCAGCGCGTCGAAGCCGGCGAACAGCAGCGGTGTGCCCGGGTCGGCGGTCTTGATGGCGTCGGCGAAGATCTTCTCTACGTCTTCCCATGTGGGAGCGTCCCAGGGCGCGATCGACCGGGCCGGTGTCTGGGTGGCGAGGCCGCTCATCACCGGATGGCTGTGCGGTTCGACGAACCCCGGCAGCAGCGCAGCCGCCCCGGTGTCGACGATCTCGGCGTCCGGCGACGCCTCCTGGCAGTCGGCGAGTGATCCCACCGCGGTGATGCGGCCGTCGGTCACCGCGACGGCCTCGGCCCGCGGTGCCCGCGGATCCATGGTGATCACGGTGCCGGCTTTGAGAATCTGGCTGGACATGTTCCCCCCTGTGCGAAGTGTCGGAATTGGGTCAGACGATGGGTTGCCCACGGCGGGCGCGGGCCCGCATGTCCCACAGATAGAGCTGGTAGCCGAAAACCCAGGCGCTGTGCGGGATCATCCGGTCGGCCAGCCGCAGGGCGCTCAGCAGCCACTCGAAGCGGCGCTGCTGGGCGCCGGTCCATGGCAGCTTCATCATGCTGCGGAACTCCGCAGGCAGGAATCCGGTGGTGGCGAACAAGTTGAACCGGCCCACCGTCGCGCGGATCGGCCAGGGCAGAAAGGCCATGGACGCAACACCTTTGAGGTGTTCGCGGACCGGCGGGTCGATCTGCAGCTCGTCCAGCGAGCGTTTCCAGTACTCGTCGAACGCCAGCCGATCGGCCGGCCACATGTCGTCGCGCACCTGCAGCGTGGTGCCCAGCCGCCGAGCGTCGGCGTACACCGCGTCGGCTGCGGGATCGTCGAGCGGGCCGTGCAGGAACTCGTGCTGATCGACGTAGTAGCGGTACAGGCAGGCCGCCACCCACAGCTGCAGCTTCGGGTCGAACGCGCGGTAGGAGACCGGGCTGTCGGGGCCCGACTTCACCTGTGCGTGGGCGGTGTCGACGGCCGCCCGGATCAGTTCGCGGTCGTGATCGCTGCCGATGGTCGCGGCGGCCAGGTAGGTGCCGGTGGTGCGGGCGCGCTTGATCGGGTGCTTGTAGACGTTGCCGCTGTCCACCGGGCTCTCCAGCACCCCGTACCCGACGCCGGGATGGGCCAGCTGCATCACCACGTTGGCCGCGGGCAGCAACACCGCGGCCGGGTTGAGCAGGTCGGCAACCCGCGTCGGGTGTCGCGTCATCGCGGCCTCATGGGGGCAGTACACCACGTGTGAGAGAGTGCCGGGGTGTTTGTGGGCAGACCGTGGCGCGGCGCCGGAGTGCTTGTCGGCCACCTTGCCGACGCCGTCTTCGCCGACCCGGTTCGCGGCCATCCGGTTGCGGGGTTCGGTTGGTGCGCAGCCGCACTCGAACGCGCCACCTACCGGGACAGCCGGGCCGCCGGGGTGCTGCACGTCGCGATCCTGCTGGGCGGGCTGGCGCTGCTGGGCGCGACGGTGCAGCGCGGTGCGCGCCGCGGTCCCGCGCTGGCGGCCGCGACGGCCGCGGCAACCTGGGTGACGCTCGGCGGCACCACGCTGGCCCGCACCGGCACCCGGATGGCCGATCTGCTCGACGCGGGCGACATCGAGGGCGCCCGGACGTTGCTTCCGTCGCTGTGCGGCCGGGACCCCTCGGCGCTCGACGCCGACGGCCTGGCCCGCGCGGCGCTTGAATCGGTGGCCGAGAACACCTCCGACGCCCACGTCGCGCCGCTGCTGTGGGCGGCGGCCGGGGGCGTGCCGGGCGTTCTGGTGTACCGCGGGGTCAACACGCTGGATGCAATGATCGGCAACCGCTCGCCCCGGTATGACCGATTCGGCTGGGCGGCAGCGCGACTGGACGACGTCGCGAACTACGTGGCGGCGCGGGTGGCCGGTGCGCTGGTGGTGGTGTGCGCCCCGGCGGTGGGCGGGTCGGCCGGTGGCGCGCTGCGGGCCTGGCGGCGCGACGCCGCCCGCCACCCCAGCCCGAACGCGGGTGTGGTGGAAGCCACCTTCGCCGGGGCGCTGGGGGTGCGCCTCGGCGGCCCTACCCAGTACCGCCACGAGCTGGAGATCCGGCCCACCCTCGGGGACGGGCGGGTGCCGGGTGTCGCGGACCTGCACCGCTCGGTGCGGCTGTCGCGGCTGGTTCAGACGGCCGCGGCCGGGGTCGCCGTGGGACTCAGCGTCGCCGGCCGTAGCGGTCGGCGAGCTTGTCCTCGACGGTGACCGGCGCCTCCGGCGACCGCGCGCTGGTTGCCGCGGCTTCCCTTCTACGGGCCCGGATCTCGGAGTAGGCGAAGTAGCCGAGGCCGACCGGGGCGACGATGCCGAACGCGATCCACTGGATGCCGTAGGAAAGGAACGGCCCGCTGTCCAGATGCGGCAGCTCCTCGACACCCAGCACCCCGGGCTGGTTCTCCACCAGCTGCAGGTACGAGCGGGTCAGCGGTATGCCGGTGGTCGCCGACACCGCCCGGGTGTCGATCGCGTAGACCTGGGTGTGGCCGCCTTCGGTGAACGCCGGCTTGTCGGGCGGCGCGGTCTCGGACTCGCGCAGCCGGGCCGTGACGGTCACCGTGCCGGTGGGTACGGGCGGGATGTCGGGAACGCTGGTGCCCTGCACCGGATTGACGTAGCCGCGGTCGATGAGCACCGTCGGGCCGCCGTCGACGGCGAACGGCACCAGCACCTGGTAGGCGGGCGCGCCGCCGACCAGCCGCAGCCGGGCCAGCACCTGGGCCTTCGGCAGGTAGTGACCCGTGGCGGTCACCCGCCGCCACTGTGCGTCGGGAGCGGCCGAATCCTGCTGCGGCAGAAGTGAAGTCAGTGCCACCGGGTCTGCGCTCAGCGAAGCCTCGATCTGGTTGTTCTCCCGATTGGTCTTGGTGTTCTTGCCGAGTTGCCAGGGCGCCAGCACGGTGAAGCACAGGTAGGCGAACGCGATGACCACCAGCCCCAGGGCCAACGACCCCGGCCGGAGCAGGAACGCCCAGCGCTTCATCTATCCCGCCAGCCCTTCACCGGCGAGGCGCTGATCCACCCAGACGTGCAGTCCGGGCAGTGCGGCCTCGATGACGGTGAACGTCTCTTCGAAGTCGGTGTGGTCGCCGTAGTAGGGGTCCTCGACGTCGGGCACATGCGCCCCCGAGCGGGGATCGAAGGACCTCAGCATCCGCAGCCGCACGGGGTCGACGCCGAGGTGCGCCAGGATCCGCATGTGGTTGCGGCCGAGTGCCACCACCAGGTCGGCGCCCAGATGGTCGTCGCCCACCTGGGCCGCGCGGTGTTCGGTCGGATAGCCGTGGCGGCGCAGCACGGCGTTGGCGCGTTCGTCGGCGCCGTCGCCGACATGCCAGTGACCGGTCCCCGCGCTTGTCACCCGCACCACGTCGGCCAGGCCGCGCTGGCTGATCTGGTGGGCGAACATCTTCTCGGCCATCGGGGAGCGGCAGATGTTTCCCGAGCACACGAACGTGACGTGCAGCAGGCTAGACACCGAGCACCTCCCGCAGTGCCGAGACCGTCGAGACGTGAGCGGCCGCACCCGCGGCGGCCTGCGGGTCAGTGAAGTCGGACGCGCCGTAGCCCCAGCCGACCACCACGGTGTCGATGCCGTGCTCGGCCGCGCCCTCCACGTCGTGGGCGCGGTCGCCGACCATCACCATCCGATCCGGAAGCGGGCTCAACTGGTCCAGCGCGTGGGCCAGAACCTCGGCCTTGCTGGATCGCAACCCGTCGACGCTGGCGCCGGCGATCACGTCGAAGTGGCCGGTCAGGCCGAAGTGGTCGAGGATCCGCCGGGCCGTCGGCTCGGCCTTCGAGGTGGCCACCGCCAGCCGCACCCCGGCCTCGCGCAGGTCTCTCAGCAGCTGTGGGATCCCGTCGAACAGGGTGTTCATCGACCAGCCGCGGCTGGTGTAGTCGGCCCGGTAGGCGGCGATCGCCTCGTCCGCGAGGTGGCCGAGTCCCATTCCCTGCAGGGTGATGTGCATCGGTGGCCCGACGACCCGCCCGGCCAGGTCGCCGGCCGGAACCTCGGCGCCCACGACGCCCAGTGCGTGGCGGAAGCTGGACACGATGCCGTCGGCGGAGTCGGTCAGGGTGCCGTCGAGATCGAAGATCACCAACTGCGGGTGGGTGTCGGCGGCCGTGGGTGTCACGTACCCATTGTTCCCGATGGCCCTCTGGTGCCGCCGGATGCCTGCCGGTCCGGCTCGCGCACTACTGTGCTTGACGTGGTGGAGGTGTCGAGATGAGCGTGCGACTCGCCGAGGTCATCGCCGTGCTCGACGACGCCTACCCGCCCGGGCTGGCGCACAGCTGGGACTCGGTGGGACTGGTGTGCGGAGATCCCGACGAGGCCGTCGAGTCGGTCACGGTCGCCGTGGACGCCACCGCCGAGGTCGTGGCGACGGTGGGGCAGCGCGGGCTGCTGCTGGCCCACCACCCGCTCTTGCTGCGCGGGGTGGACACCGTGGCCGCCGACACCCCCAAGGGGGCACTGATCCACCAGCTGATCCGCTCCGGTGCGGCGCTGTTCACCGCCCACACCAACGCCGACTCGGCCAACCCGGGGGTGTCGGACGCGCTGGCGCAGGTGTTGGGGCTGAGCGTCGACGGAGTTCTCGACCCGGCCGCCGGCGTCCAGGACACCGACAAGTGGGTGATCCTGGTGCCGCCGGAGCACGCCGAGGCGGTGCGGTCGGCGGTGTTCGATGCCGGCGCGGGCCGCGTCGGCGACTACTCGCTCTGCTCCTGGAGTGTCACCGGACGCGGGCAGTTCCTGCCGCTGGACGGCGCGTCGCCGGCGATCGGCACGGTCGGATCGGTGGAGCACCTCGAGGAGGTGCGCGTCGAGGTGGTCGCGCCGTCGCGGTTGCGCGGGCAGGTGCTTGCCGCGATGCGGGCCGCCCACCCCTTCGAAGAACCTTCGTTCGACGTTCTCACCCTGGCAGCGCTGCCTGCAGGCGTCGGCATCGGCCGCGTCGGGAGTCTGGCAGGCCCGATGCGGCTCGCCGATTTCGTCGCGCGCGTGAATGCCGTTCTGCCGCAAACCACCTGGGGCGTGCGCGCCGCGGGCGATCCTGACGCCGCGGTGTCGAGGGTTGCGGTGTGCGGCGGTGCCGGTGACTCGCTGCTGGGCGCCGCGTCGGCGGCCGGGGTGGACGCCTACGTCACCGCCGACTTGCGGCACCATCCGGCCGACGAGCACCGGCGGGCCAGTGGCGTCGCCCTCGTGGACGTCGCGCACTGGGCCAGTGAACAACCGTGGTGCGCTCAGGTCGCCGAGTTGCTGGCCTCGCACTTCGGCCCGGCGCTGCCGGTCACCGTCAGCGACATCCGCACCGACCCGTGGAACATCGAGCGGCAATCCTCGAAAGGCACCCTGTGAAAGCTGAAGTAGCACAGCAACGTTCACTATTGGAGGTCGCCGAGCTGGATGCCGAGCTGAACCGCGCCGCGCACCGGGTGGCCAACCTCGCCGAGCAGCAGCACCTCGCTCAGGTCCAGGCCGAACACCGTGCCGCCGTCGACCGGCTCGCCGCCCTGTCGATTGCGATCGAGGACCTCGACGCGCACATCTCGCGGTTCGAGTCCGAGATCGACGGCGTCCGCCAGCGTGAGGACCGCGATCGCAAGCTGCTCGACTCCGGCTCGGTCAACCCTAAGCAGCTCGAAGAGCTCCAGCATGAACTGGAGACGCTGGAGCGCCGGCAGTCCAACCTGGAGGATTCGCTGCTCGAGGTGATGGAACGCCGCGAGCAGTTGACCGCCGAGCAGGCCGCCGAGTCGGCGAAAGTCGATGGGCTCGAACAGGATCTGGCCGCCGCGGCACACGCGCGAGACGAGGCGATCGCCGAGATCGACCAGTTGCGCGCCGAGCGGGGCGGGCGCCGCGACGAGGTGGTCGCCGGCCTGGCCCCCGAACTGGTGAAGCTCTACGAGCGCCAGCGCTCGTCGTCCGGAGTCGGGGCGGCCCGGCTGCTGGGCCGGCGGTGCGGGGCGTGCCGCATCGAGATCGACCAGGGTGAGATGGCCAGGATCTCTGCGGCGGCCGAGGACGAAGTGCTGCGCTGCCCGGAGTGCGGCGCGATCCTGCTGCGCGTCAACGGATCCCAGTGATGAAGGTCCTGGTCGAAGTCGACGGCGGGTCGCGCGGAAATCCCGGTCCGGCAGGCTACGGCTGTGTCGTGTGGTCCGAGGACCATGCCGCCGTGCTGGCCGAGCACAGCGCCGCGATCGGAGTCACCACCAACAACGTCGCCGAGTACCGCGGTCTGATCGCCGGGCTCGAGGAGGCGCGTCGGTTGGGCGCCAACGAGGTTGCGGTGTCGATGGATTCGAAGCTCGTCGTGGAGCAGATGAGCGGGCGGTGGAAGGTCAAGCACGCCGGCATGGCCGAGCTGCATCAGCAGGCCAGGGCCTTGGCCTCGACGTTCGACTCCGTGACCTACCGGTGGATCCCCCGCGAGGAGAACACCTACGCCGACCGGCTGGCCAACGAGGCGATGGACGCCGCTGCCGACCCGCCCGCCTCGATCGCCGACGCACCGGCCGGTGCGGTCGCGGTGCCGCCCTCGGCCTGGACCGGCAACCGGGGCGAGCCGACGCGACTGCTGCTGCTGCGCCACGGCCAGACCGAACTCTCGGTGCAGCGCCGCTACTCGGGACGCGGTAACCCCGAACTCACCGACACCGGCCGGGGCCAGGCCGACGCGGCCGCGCGCTACCTGGCCGAGCGCGGCGGCATCGCCGCGGTGATCACCTCGCCGTTGCAGCGCGCCTACGACACCGCCGCCGCCGCGGCCAAGGCGCTGGGCCTGGACGTCGCGGTCGACGAGGACCTCATCGAGACCGACTTCGGCGCTTGGGAGGGCAAGACCTTCCTCGAGGCCGCCCAACACGACCCGGACCTGCACGGGCGCTGGCTGCGCGACACCACCCTGCGCCCGCCGGGCGGGGAGAGCTTCGACGACGTCGCCCGTCGGATCCGGCGTGCCCAGGACCGCATCATTGCCGCTCACCCGGGACAGACCGTGCTGGTGGTCTCCCACGTGACACCGATCAAGACCCTGCTTCGGCTGGCACTGGACGCGGGGGCCAGCATCCTGCACCGCCTGCACCTGGACCTGGCCTCGCTGAGCATTGCCGAGTTCTACCCCGACGGGGGGTCCTCGGTGCGGCTGGTCAACCAGACGTCGTACCTGAGCTGAGGTCATGTCCGAATCGCACACCCACTGGGAAGAGCACTACGGCGCCAAGCCGCGGGTCTGGAGCGGGCGGGTCAACACCCGGCTGGCCGAGGTCGTGCCCCGGTTGAGCGGCATCCGGGCACTGGATCTGGGCTGCGGCGAGGGTGCCGACGCCATCTGGCTCGCCGAGCACGGCTGGCAGGTGGTCGCGGTGGACGTGTCCACCACGGCACTGGCCCGCGCGGCCGAGGACGCGGAGACCCGTGGCGTGTTGTCCCGCATCGACTTTCAGCAGCACGATCTGGAGCGGACGTTCCCCGAGGGGTCCTTCGACCTGGTATCGGCGCAGTTCTTCCATACCCCGCTGGAGATGGACCGCACCGCGGTCCTGCGCCGTGCCGCCGACGCGGTGGCCCCGGGCGGCACGCTGTTGGTCGTCGACCACGGTGAGGCACCGCCCTGGGCGAAGTTCGGCCATGACCACCACCACGAGTTCCCCAGCGCCCAGGACGTGCTGGCCTCCTTGGCGCTCGATATGGCCGAGTGGCAACCGGTGCGCGTCGGGCCCGCCGAACGCGAGGCCGTCGGCCCCGAGGGCGAACACGCCCATCTGGTCGACAACGTGATCGAGGTGCACCGCAAATAGCGGTACCTTGTTCAGGCGGACGAGTTGGCCGGGCGGCCGCGGCTCACCTGGTGAGTCGAGGAAAGTCCGGACTTCACAGAGCAGGGTGATTGCTAACGGCAATCCGAGGTGACTCGCGGGACAGTGCCACAGAAAACAGACCGCCACCCTTCGTGGGTGGTAAGGGTGAAACGGTGCGGTAAGAGCGCACCAGCATCCCGGGTGACCGGGATGGCTCGGTAAACCCCACCCGAAGCAAGGCCAAAAGGTCGCACCTGGTGCGGCTGCGCAGGCGTCCGAGGGCTGCTCGCCCGAGCCTGCGGGTAGGCCGCTCGAGGCACCCGGTGACGGTGTGCCCAGATGGATGGTCGCCGCCGCCCTGCCGCGGTCAACCGGGGCAGGGCGGAACAGAATCCGGCTTACAGGCCAACTCGTCCGC
>CAVQTS010000011.1:0-208338 GCA_963716465.1 uncultured Actinomycetota bacterium | reverse complement strand
ACACGTCGTAGTACAGGGCGAACTCGTACGGGTGAGGCCGGATCTGGATGGGCAGGATCTCATTCTCACGCTTGTAGGCGATGTAGGTCTCGATCAGGTCCGGAGTGAACACGCCGCCCTCGGTGAGGTAGTCGTGATCCTGCTCCAGCCGGTCGATCACCGCCGACAGCGACGTCGGCGCCTGCGGGATGTTGGAGGCCTCCTCAGGAGGGAGCTCGTAGAGGTCCTTGTCGACCGGAGCCAGCGGCTCGATCTTCTTCTTGATGCCGTCGATGCCGGCCATCAGCATGGCCGCGAAGGCCAGGTACGGGTTGCCCGAGCTGTCCGGGCAACGGAACTCGAGGCGCTTGGCCTTCGGGTTGTTGCCGGTGATCGGGATACGCACGCAGGCGGAGCGGTTGCGCTGGCTGTAGACCAGGTTGATCGGGGCCTCGTAGCCCGGCACCAGACGCTTGTAGGAGTTCACCGTCGGGTTGGTGAACGCCAGCAGCGACGGGGCGTGGTGCAGGATGCCGCCGATGTAGTGGCGAGCCAGATCCGACAGGCCGGCGTACCCGGACTCGTCGTGGAACAGCGGCTTGCCGTCCTTCCAAAGCGACTGGTGGGCGTGCATGCCCGAGCCGTTGTCACCGAACAGCGGCTTGGGCATGAATGTCACCGTCTTGCCGTTGGCCCAGGCCGTGTTCTTGATGATGTATTTGAACAGCAGCACATCGTCGGCCGCGTGCAGCAGCGTGTTGAACTTGTAGTTGATCTCCGCCTGGCCGGCAGTGCCCACCTCGTGGTGGCCGCGCTCGAGGGTGAACCCGGAGTTCTGCAGGTTGGTGGCCATCTCGTCGCGCAGGTCGACGTAGTGGTCGTACGGCGCGACCGGGAAGTAGCCGCCCTTCGGGCGGACCTTGTAGCCACGGTTGGCGCTGCCGTCGGCCTCGAACGGCTCACCGGTGTTCCACCAGCCCGACTCCGAGTCGACCTCGTAGAAGGTGCCGTTCATCTTCGAGTCGAAGGCCACCGAGTCGAAGATGTAGAACTCGGCCTCGGCGCCGAAGTAGGCGGTGTCGGCGATGCCTGTGCTGGCCAGGTAGTTCTCCGCCTTGCGGGCCACGTTGCGCGGGTCGCGCGAGTAGGCCTCACGGGTGAACGGGTCGTGCACGAAGAAGTTCAAGTTCAGGGTCTTCGCGGCCCGGAACGGGTCGATACGCGCGGTCTCGGGGTCCGGCAAGAGCATCATGTCGGACTCGTGGATCGACTGGAAGCCGCGCACCGACGAACCGTCGAACGCGAGGCCGTCCTCGAACACGCTCTCGTCGAACGCGGAGGCCGGGATCGAGAAGTGCTGCACGACGCCGGGCAGATCGCAGAATCGGATGTCGACGTACTCGACGTCCTCGTCCTTGATCAGCTTGAAGATGTCGTCAGCGTTCTTTTCTGCCACTTACTTAACTCCTTCGGTGCAGCCAGTTTTGCGCATGTTGGGGCACAGCGGGTTGTCAAACCCGCGGCTGACGCTATGGAGCCGATGTTGCCTGCCCGTCAAGCTCATGTTGCGCCGACGTTACGCATCTCCGGCGCCGGGGTTCTTCCTGCGCACACCTATCCTTGGGCCATGGCGCGTGAGATCGGATCCTGGCTGTCCGGACCGGAACCGGCGAGGGCCGGCGGTGACGCCGGGTATCCGGGTCGGCGGCTGGGCCTTCCGGAGAGCGGCTCACGGTCGCTGGCGCGGATGGGCAGGCGGTTCGCGGCGCTCATCGTCGACTGGTTCATCAGCTACGGGCTGGCCGGCCTGGCGATGACCGTGGGCCTGGTGACCACGTCGACACTGTCCACGGCGGTGCTGGTGATCTGGTTCCTGCTCGGCGTCATCTCGGTGCGTCTGTTCGGCTTCACCCCTGGCCAGTACGCGCTGGGGCTGATGGTCGTCCCGGTCGACAACCGGCTACACGTCGGCGCGGGTCGGGCGATCGCGCGGGGGCTGCTGATCGCTCTGGTGATCCCGCCGCTGTTCACCGACGCCGACGGCCGCGGAGTGCACGACCGCCTGACCGCCACGGCCGTCGTGCGGCGCTGACTCAGAGCTGACAGGGAGGGCTAACGGCGGCGGACGGTGCGCTGCACGCCCTTCATCTTGGCCTGCGCAGGCAGCGGGCCCTTAGGCATCGCGGCCGGCCCCATGCGGGAGCCAAGGGCGACGAGCTTGGACTCCAGGGTGTCCATCTGCTTGACGGTGATGTTGGCCGGCAGCTTGGTCAGGTGGCGCTCCAGCTTGGACAGTGGCACCTCACCCTCGCCGGTGCCGACGATGACGTCGTAAATCGGGATGTCGCCGACCAGCCGCGCGGTGCGCTTCTTCTCCTGGGCGAGCAGCGGCTTGACCCGCGACGCCGCGCCCTCGGCAACGAAGATCACGCCCGGCCGACCGATCACGCGGTGCACCGCGTCGAAGTGACCGGTTGCGGCCACCCCCGGGGTGACCCGCCACTTGCCGCGCAGGTTCTCCAGCGCCCAGGCCGCCGCGCCGGTCTGCCCCTCGGCCTTCTTGTAGACCGATTTCTGCGCGCGCCGGCCGAAGATGATGAACGCGACCAGCGCGCCGAGCACCACGCCCAGCGGGATCAGCATGTACATCGTGAACCCGCCGGCATAGATGCCCACGGCCACCGCGGCCGCCACGATCAGCAGGAATGCGCCGATCATGTACGGCAGAAGACGCTTGTCCTCCTTGCGCTGCATCTGGAAGGCCTGCCAGAGCTGACTGCGGCGCTGCTTGGAGGCCGCCTTGCTGGCGGCCTTCGCCTCGGCCTTGGCCGCCTTGGTCTCGGCGGCGGAGCGGGATTTTGCCATTGGATCAGGATACGGAGTCAGATGTGGCCGCGGCGGCGGCTCCCGAAGGCCGCGCGGCGATCGCCTGCGCATACAGTCGTCCGGCCCGGTAGGACGAGCGCACCAGCGGCCCGGCCAGCACACCGGCGAAACCCAGGCCCTCGGCGTAGGACGCCAGTGCGACGAACTCGTCGGGATGCACCCAGCGCTCCACCGGGTGGTGGCGCAGCGATGGCCGCAGGTACTGGGTGATGGTGACGATGTCGCAGCCCGCGCCGTGCAGGTCGGCCAGCGCGGTCTGGACCTCCTCGATGGTTTCGCCCATGCCGAGGATGAGGTTGCTCTTGGTGACCAGACCGAACTCTCGCGCCGCGGTCAGCACGTCGAGGCTGCGCTGATAGCGGAAAGCGGGCCGGATTCGTTTGAAGATGCGCGGCACGGTTTCGACGTTGTGCGCCAACACTTCTGGACGAGAATCGAACACTTCGCGCAGCAGATCCGGTTCGCCGTTGAAGTCGGGAACCAGCAGTTCGACGCCGGTCGCAGGGTTGAGTGCCTTGATGGCGCGCACGGTCTCGGCGTAGAGCCAGGCGCCGCCGTCGGGCAGGTCGTCGCGGGCGACCCCGGTGACCGTCGCGTACTTCAGGGCCATCGCGGCCACGCTCTCGGCGACCCGGCGCGGTTCGTCGCGGTCCAAGTCGGCGGGCTTACCGGTGTCGATCTGGCAGAAGTCGCACCGGCGGGTGCACTGCTCGCCGCCGATCAGGAACGTCGCCTCGCGGTCTTCCCAGCATTCGTAGATGTTGGGACAGCCGGCTTCCTCGCAGACGGTGTGCAGGCCCTCCCGGCGGACCAGACTCTTCAGCGCGGTGAACTCCGGGCCCATCCGGGCGCGGGTCTTGATCCACGGCGGCTTGCGCTCGATCGGGGTCTGGGCGTTGCGGACCTCGAGGCGTAGCAGCTTGCGCTGTCCGGGGTCGACGCTCACAGAGTCGATGCTACGTGAGTCGACACCGCCAGGCGGCCGTCGAGCGCGTCACACACCGCCGCGGCGACACGGGCCCGGACGTCCTCGACTCCGACATGTTTGCCCAGTTCAGCGGTCAACGACGTCACCCCGGCGTCGGTGATGCCGCACGGCACGATCGCCGAGTACGCCGTCAGATCGCAGTCACAATTCAGCGCGAACCCGTGCAGCGCGGTGCCGCGGGCGACACGAATCCCGATCGCCGCGATCTTGCGGGCCGGGCGGGCGGAGTCGGCGGGGAGCCACACCCCGGACCGGCCCTCCACCCGACCTGCCGTCACGCCGAAGGCCGCGCAGACATCGATCAACGATTCTTCAAGGCGCCGAACGTAATTCACCACATCGAGCGGTTCGGCCATGCCTATCACCGGATAGCCCACCAGCTGGCCCGGCCCGTGCCAGGTGATCTTGCCGCCCCGGTCGGTGTCGACGACGGGCGTGCCGTCCACCGGACGTTCGTGCGCCTCGGTGCGCTTGCCCGCGGTGTAGACCGGAGGATGTTCGAGCAGCAGCAGGGTATCGGCACCGCCTGCCACCCGAGCGTCGGCCAGGTCGCGTTGCAGCTGCCAGGCGTCGAGGTAGTCGACGGTGTCCAGCTGCCGCACCTGGATGGGGGCGGGGCTGGACCGGATGGACTGCCGCACCAAACCAAACTACCCCTGGGCGGACGCGGTGGCGTAGGCCAACGCCTCGCCGATGGTGTTGTGGTGGAACGCGAAACCCGCCCGCTCGAGGGCGGCCGGGATGGCTCGCTGCCCGCCGAGCAGGCCCTCGTCGGCGAACTCGCCGAGCAGGGTGCGCAACGCGATTCCGGGAACCAGCCACGGCGTCGGCCGGTTCAGCGCGCGGCCCAGTGCGGCGGTGAACTCGGAGTTGGTCACCGGCGCCGGTCCGGTGAAGTTCACCGGACCCGCGAGGTCGTCGTTGTTGATGGCGAACAGCAGGCCGCGGACCTCGTCCTCGAGGCTGATCCACGGCATGTACTGCCTGCCGCCGCCGAGCCGTCCGCCCAGGCCGAAGGCGAACAGCGGGCGCAGCCGGCCCAGGACACCGCCACCGGGGGAGAGCACCAGCCCCGTGCGGGCCAGCACCACCCGCACTCCGGCGTCCTCGGCCGTCGCTGCCGCGTTTTCCCAGTCGACGCACAACCGGGCCAGGAAACCCGTTCCGGCAGGGGTGGTTTCGTCGACGACCAGGCCGCGGGTGTCACCGTAGTAGCCCACCGCGCTGGCGTTGACGAGTACCGGGACCCCGGCGTCGACGACCGCTGCGGAGATCACCTCGGTCGGCGCGATGCGGCTGTCGCGCAGGCTCTGCTTGAAGGCGCCCGACCACCGCTTGTCGCCGACGCCGACGCCGCACAGGTTGACGACGGCATCGACGCCCTCCAAGCCGGCCGGGTCGAACTCGGCGCTCTCCGGATTCCAATGCAGTTCGTCGCCATTGGCCGGGGCCCTGCGCACGATGCGGATCACCCGGTTGTCCGCAGCACGCAGCGCGGAGACCAATGCCGAACCGATCAGACCGGAAGATCCGGCGATGGCGATTACCGAGCCGCCCATGCCTCAGAGTCCCAGATCGGCCTCGAACGCTCCATCTTCGAGTCGGCGCTTGACTGTGGTCAGGAATCGGCCGGCGTCGGCGCCGTCGATGAGCCGGTGGTCGTAGGTCAGGGGCAGGTAACAGATCGACCGAACGCCGATCGACTCGTTGCCGGTGTCGTCGACCACCACGCGTGGACGTTTGACGATCGCGCCGGTGCCCAGCATCGCCGCCTGCGGCGGTACCAGGATCGGGGTGTCGAACAGCGCGCCCTGGCTGCCGATGTTGGTGATGGTGAACGTGCCACCGGACAGCTCGTCCGGCTTGAGGTCACCGGAGCGGGCCCGGGACGCGATGTCGTTGATGGCGCGGGCCAGCCCGGCCAGCGACAGATCGCCGGCGTTGTGGATCACCGGTGAGAGCAGACCCTGATCGGTGTCGACGGCGAACCCGAGGTGCTCGGCGTCGTAGTAGGTGATCTCCTTGGTGTCCTCGTTGTAGCTGGCGTTGATGTTCGGATGGGCCTTGAGCGCGTCGATGACCGCGCGGGCGATGAATGGAAGGTAGGTCAGGTTGACCCCCTCGCGCTCGGCGAACTCGTTCTTGGCCCGCGCCCGCAGCGCCACGATCTTGGTCATGTCGACCTCGTGGGTCTGGGTGAGCTGCGCGGTGGCCTGCAGCGACTCGCGGGTCTTTTTCGCGGTGAGCTGACGGATCCGGTTGGCCTTCTGCGTGGTCCCGCGCAGGTGGGCCAGCGGCGAGGGTCCCGCGGCGGCCGGCGCGGGTGCCGCGGCCGCGGGAGCTGCCGACGGCGCCGGGGCCGGCGGCGCCTTCTTGGCTTCCGCGGCGGCCAACACGTCCTGCTTGCGGATTCGGCCACCGACGCCGGTGCCCTTGACGTTGCCGAGGTCAATTCCGTTCTCGGCGGCCAGCTTTCGCACCAACGGGGTGACATACGGGCTGCCGTCGCCGATTTCGGCCGGCGCTGCTGCCGGGGCTTGTGCCGCGGCCGGTGCCGGTTCGGGCTTCGGCTCGGGCTTGGGTTCGGGCTTGGGTTCGGCTTCGGCTCGGCTTGGGTTCGGCTTGGCTTCGGTTCCGGCCTTGGGTTCGGGTGCCGGGGCAGGCGAGGCTCCGGCGTCCCCGATCTTGGCCAGCTCGCCGCCGACGGCGACGGTCACGTCCTCCTCGGCGGTGATGCTGATCAACGTCCCGGCCGCCGGTGAGGGGATCTCGGTGTCGACCTTGTCGGTGGAGACCTCGACCAGCGGTTCGTCGACGGCGACCGAATCACCGACCTTCTTCAGCCACCGGGTCACCGTGCCTTCGGTGACCGACTCGCCGAGTTCGGGCATCAGCACCGGGGTCGACGAGCCCGACGACTGCGCGGCCGGCTTGGCCGTGGGTTGCGGTTCCGGTTCCGGCTCGGCCTCGGGCTCGGGTTCCGGTTCGACCTCTTCTGCGGCGGGCTTCTCTTCCTCGGCTGGGGCCGGCTCCGGTGCGGACTCGGCGGCTTCACCCGCCTCGCCAATGATCGCCAACTCGCCGCCGACCTCGACGGTGTCGTCCTCCTGCGCGACGATCTTGGTCAGCACCCCAGATGCCGGGGCCGGGATCTCGGTGTCGACCTTGTCGGTCGAGACCTCCAGCAGTGGCTCGTCGACCTCGACGGTGTCGCCCTCCTGCTTGAGCCATCGAGTGACGGTCCCCTCGGTGACGCTTTCACCGAGTGCGGGCATCTGGACGGACACGGCCATAGGTCTTGGCTCCCTCGAACGGTCAGTCGTGCGGTTCGGTGTCCATCCTGTCATCACCGGGCCGCTTGTATGCACTCAGGGCGAAGGGTGTTTTCTCTCTGGCACCATCGAAGAAAGACCACGCTGAGAGGAGTTCGACACAAGGTGGGCTTGTTCGACAAGTTCCGGTCCGCTCGACGGAACGCACCCGGTTCTTCCGACGATCACAGACATCTGCGCGACTGGGCGGCGCAGCGCACCGGCGTGGAGGCCTTCGTCGAGCCGGAGACCAGTGTGACGCCGTTGACCGTGGTGCTCGTGGCCGCCGACGGCGAATGGACTCGCCGTCCGGCCGGCGGGCCCGCCGGTGCCCGCCGACTCGGCGAGCAACTCGGCATACCCGTTTACGACGTGCAGAAAGTCGGGTACCCGCAGCGGATGCGCGACTACGACGCACGACGCCGCATCGAGCGCCGCCGGGCGTTGCGCGACGACCTCGAGGGCCGCTGAGCGCCTTGACACCCCGGCGCTCGCGCAGGCAGGG
Organism: uncultured Actinomycetota bacterium; assembly: GCA_963716465.1. Taxonomy (GTDB): domain Bacteria; phylum Actinomycetota; class Actinomycetes; order Mycobacteriales; family Mycobacteriaceae; genus Mycobacterium. The sequence continues at coordinate 200,669 of CAVQTS010000011.1, read as the reverse complement.
TCAAAGCTGTTCGGTACCAACGGTATGAGCTACTGCTGGTTACAGCAATCGCGGCTGGGAGAAGTGTGATGACCACGCGCTACGTCGAGAGCAGCGACGGAACACGCATCGCGGTGTACGAGGAGGGCAACCCCGACGGACCGGCGCTCGTGCTGGTGCACGGCTGGCCCGACTCACACGTGCTCTGGGACGGGGTGGCGCCCCTGCTCGCCGACACGTTCCGCGTCATCCGCTACGACAACCGGGGGGCCGGCGCTTCGTCGGTGCCGGCGACGTCGTCGTCGTACGCGATGACCCGTTTCGCCGACGACTTCGCGGCCGTCATCACCGAACTGTGCCCTGGCCAACGGGTGCACGTGATCGCCCACGACTGGGGATCGGCAGGCATGTGGGAGTACGTCGCCAGGCCGGAAGCAGCTGACCGGGTCGCGTCGTTCACCTCGGTGTCCGGCCCGAGCGCCGACCACTTCAGCCGCTACGTCCGCGACGGCATCAAGCAGCCGTATCGGCCAAAGCGCTTCTCCCATGCGCTGTCTCAAGCCGGGCACCTGAGTTACATGGCCGGTTTCTCGGTGCCGGTCCTGGCGCCGGCATTGATGCGGGCCGGGGCAAAGCGGGTGCGCCGATTGCTGGTTCGAGGGATCCCCGCCGAGAAGGTGCACCACGGCGGCACCTTCGTCAGCGACGCGGCCAACGGGATGAACATCTACCGCGCCAACTTCTTCCGCTCGCTGCGCAGATCCGGCCGAGACCGCTACATCGACGTCCCGGTGCAGGTGATCGTCAACCTCGACGACCCCTACGTGCGCCCCTACGTCTACGACGAAACCTCCCGGTGGGTTTCACGGCTGTGGCGTCGCGACATCCGCGCCGGGCACTGGTCGCCGTTCTCGCATCCGCAGGTGCTGGCCACCGCCGTCACCGAACTGGCCGAGTACCTCGACGGCAAGCCCGCAGGTCGCGCTCTGCTGCGCGCCCAGGTCGGCCGGCCGCGCAAGGAGTTCGGCGACACCCTGGTGTCGGTCACCGGCGCGGGCAGCGGCATCGGACGGGAGACCGCGCTGGCGTTCGCACGTGAGGGAGCCGAACTGATCGCCAGCGACATCGACGAGGCCAGCCTCAAGGAGACCGTCGCGCAGATCGGCGCGCGCGGCGGCGTCGCGCACCCCTACCTGCTCGACGTATCCGACGCGCAGGCCGTCGAGCGCTTCGCCGGTGAGGTGTGCGCCACCCACGGTGTGCCCGACATCGTCGTCAACAACGCCGGCATCGGGGTCGCGGGCGCGTTCCTCGACACCCCGGCCGAGCAGTTCGACAAGGTCCTTGACGTCAACCTCGGCGGTGTGGTCAACGGCTGCCGGTCCTTCGCCCGGCGTCTGGTCGAACGCGGCACCGGCGGACACATCGTCAACGTCGCGTCGATGGCGGCCTACGCGCCGCTGCAGTCGCTCAATGCCTACTGCACGTCCAAGGCGGCGGTCTACATGTTCTCCGACTGCCTGCGCGCGGAGCTCGACGCCGCCGGAATCGGCCTCACCACGATCTGCCCCGGCGTGGTGAACACCAACATCGTCTCGACCACGGGTTTCCACCCGCCGGAGGGTAAGCGCACCGCGGTGCCGGGCCGGCGGGCCCAGCTGGAGCGGATGTTCGAGCTTCGCCGCTACGGACCCGACAAGGTGGCCAACGCGATCGTGTCGGCGGTCAAGAAGAACAAGCCGGTCCGGCCCGTCACCCCGGAGGCCTACCTGCTGTACGGGACCTCGCGGCTGGCGCCGCAGGCGTTGCGCAGCACCGCGCGCGGCAAGGTCCTCTAGCCCGCTCGCGCCGAACGTGGATTACCCCCACGCGAAATGCAGCGCGCGCGTGCCGGTAATCCACGTTCGCGGAGAAAAAGGGGGCTCAGCCGTTCGCGGCGATGTCCTCGAGGACCGCGAACATCGTCCGGGTGGGCACACCGGTGCCGCCCTTGGGGGTGTAGCCCCACGGGCCCGAGGTGTTGTATGCCGGGCCGGCGATGTCGACATGGGCCCACTGCACCCCGTCGGCGACGAACTCACGCAGGTACACCCCGGCGACGAGCATGCCGGCGAAGCGCTGCGAGCTGACGTTGGCCAGGTCGGCCACCGAGGATTTCAAGTCGTCCTTGAGCTCGTCGGGCAGCGGCATGGCCCAGGCGTTCTCGCCCTCGCGTTGCGACAGCGTGGCCACCCGGTCGCGGAACTCGTCGCTGCCCATCACACCCGGCGTGCGCGCGCCCAGTGCGACGGTCTGCGCGCCGGTCAGCGTCGAGGTCTCGATCAGGTAGTCCGGCTTGTCCTCGCAGGCCCGCACGATCGCGTCGGCCAGGATCAGCCGGCCTTCGGCGTCGGTGTTGAGCACCTCGACCGTGATCCCGCCGTATTGCGTCAGCACGTCGCCGGGACGCTGCGCGGTCGAGGACGGCATGTTCTCGGCCATCGGCACGGTGGCGATCACGTCGATCGGGAGCTGCTGCTGGGCGGCCAGCACGACGGTGGCGATCACCGCGGCGGCGCCGCCCATGTCGGAGGTCATATGGTGCATCGAGGCGGCCGGCTTGATCGAGATGCCGCCGGTGTCGAACGTGATGCCCTTGCCCACGAGCGCGACCTTGGGCCCCTTCTTGTTCTTCGCACCGCGGTAGGTCAGCCGCACCAGCCGCGGCGGACGCGAGGATCCCTTGCCCACCCCGACGATGCCGCCGAAGCCGGCCTTGGCCAACGCCTTGTCGTCGAGCACCTCGACCTCGAGTCCGGCGGCATCGCCCAAAGCCTTTGCCCGTTTGGCGAACTCGGCCGGGAACAGGTGACTGGGCGGGGTGTTCACCAGGTCGCGGGCGGTGTTGACCGCGACCGCGATCGCGGTGGCGCGGGCGGCGTCCTTCTTGGCCCCCGAGGCGGTGCTCAGCGCGGTGATCTTGACCAGGGCCGGGTCCTTCGGCGCGGTCTTGGCGCTGCGGAACTCGGTGAACCGGTAGCTGCCCAGGATCAGGCCCTCGATCGCGGCCTCCAGGTGCAGTTCGGTCATCGTGGTGACGACCGCCTCGACACCGGACAGTGAGCGGACCGCCACGCCTGCGGCCCGGCGGATCACCTCGGCCGGCCACTCGTCGCGCGCGGCGCCCAGCCCGACGGCCAGCACGCTGGCCACCGGCAGCGACGGCACGTGCAACCGGGTGACCTGCTCGGCGCCGCCCTTTGCGCCCAGCGCCTGCAAGCCGACCTCGATCTCGCCGATGGCCTCGGCGTCGAGGAACGGTCCGCCGACCACCTTCGGCGAGCCGTCGCTGTCGGATCCGGTGACGACGGGGACGATCAGCACCGCTGATCCCAGGCCCCGCTTGGGCAGGGAGTTTGCGACGGTGACGGCGGGTGCGGTGTATCCGGGTTCGGTGCTCACGGGGATCAACCCTATCGATCGGGCATTAGTGTTGAGCGCCGTGACCGACACAGACCTGTTGCACGGCCCCCTGGAGAGTCAGCACCGCGAGCTGGGTGCCACGTTCGCGCCGTTCGGCGGATGGCTGATGCCGGTGTCCTACGCCGGCACCGTTGGCGAGCACACCGCCACCCGCGAAGCGGTCGGCCTGTTCGACGTCAGCCACCTGGGCAAGGCCCTGGTGGTGGGCCCGGGCGCCGCGGAGTTCGTCAACTCCGCGCTCACCAACGACCTGCGCCGCATCGGGCCGGGCAAGGCGCAGTACACCCTGTGCTGCACCGAGGACGGCGGCGTGATCGACGACCTCATCGCCTACTACGTCAGCGACGACGAGATCTTTCTGGTGCCCAACGCCGCCAACACCGCGGCCGTGGTGGAGGCCTTGAAAAGGCATGCACCACAAGGTATTTCGATCACCGACGAACATCGTTCCTACGCGGTGCTGGCCGTGCAGGGGCCGCGCTCGACCGATGTGCTGACCGCTCTGGGCCTGCCCACCGACATGGACTACATGGGCTACGCCGACGCCGAGTACTCCGGTGTGCCGGTTCGGGTGTGCCGGACCGGTTACACCGGTGAGCACGGTTACGAACTGCTGCCGCCCTGGCAGTCCGCCTCGACCGTGTTCGACGCACTGGTGGGCGCGGTCGGCGACGCCGGGGGTCAGCTGGCCGGCCTCGGCGCGCGCGACACGCTGCGCACCGAGATGGGCTACCCGCTGCACGGCCACGAACTGTCGCTGGACATTTCGCCGCTGCAGGCCCGCTGCGGTTGGGCGATCGGCTGGAAGAAGGACGCGTTCTGGGGCCGGGAGGCGCTGCTGGCCGAAAAGCAGGCCGGCCCGACGCGGCTGCTGCGCGGTCTGCGGGCGGTGGGTCGCGGGGTGCTTCGTCCGGATCTCACCGTGCTCGACGGCTCCGAGCCGGTGGGCGTGACGACCTCCGGGACGTTCTCGCCGACGCTGAAAGTCGGTATCGCGCTTGCCCTCATCGACTCCGATGCCGGGATCGAGGACGGCGCGGTGGTCGACGTCGACGTGCGTGGCCGCGCCCTGGAGTGCGAGGTGGTCAAACCCCCGTTCGTCGACGTCAAAACTCGCTAGCGGCCCGGTCTACAATCGCCGTATGACCATCGGGCCCCTCGAGTTCACGGTTGAGCGCAACGCGAATCCGGCGAGCGACGATGTACGCGGTGAGATCCTGTCGGACCCCGGTTTCGGCCGTTACCACACCGATCACATGGTGTCGGTGCTCTACACCCGCGAGCTGGGTTGGCACCACGCCGAAGTGCTGCCCTACGGCCCCATCGAGCTGGACCCGTCGGCGATCGTCCTGCACTACGCGCAGGAGGTCTTCGAGGGTCTGAAGGCCTATCGCTGGGCCGACGGGTCGATCGTGTCGTTCCGGCCGGAGGCCAACGCCGCCCGGCTGCGGACCTCGTCTCGCCGGCTGGCCATCCCGGAGCTGCCCGAGAGCTTGTTCATCGAATCGCTGCGCCGGCTGATCGCCGTCGACGCGCAGTGGGTGCCGCCCGCCGGCGGCGAGGCGTCGCTGTATCTGCGGCCGTTCATCTTCGCCACCGAGCCTGGGCTGGGTGTACGACCCGCCTCGGAGTACCGCTACCTGGTGATCGCCTCACCGGCCGGCGCCTACTTCAAGGGCGGCATCAAGCCGGTCAGCGTGTGGCTGTCGACGGAGTACGTGCGCGCCAGCCCGGGCGGCACCGGCGCAGCCAAGTTCGGCGGCAACTACGCCGCCTCGCTGCTGGCCCAGGCCGAGGCCGCCGAGCACGGTTGCGACCAGGTGGTGTGGCTGGACGCGATCGAACGCCGATTCGTCGAGGAGATGGGCGGGATGAACCTGTTCTTCGTCTTCGGCAGCGGCGGCTCGGCCCGATTGGTCACCCCGGAGCTGTCCGGCTCGCTGCTGCCCGGCATCACCCGCGACTCGCTGCTGCAGCTGGCCAGCGACGCCGGATTCGCCGTCGAGGAGCGCAAGATCGACGTCGAGGAATGGCAGAAGGGCGTCGCGACCGGGGAGATCACCGAGGTCTTCGCCTGCGGCACGGCCGCGGTGATCACGCCGGTGTCGCACGTGAAGTACGGCGAGGGGGAGTTCACCATCGCCGACGGCGAACCAGGCGAGGTGACGATGGCGCTGCGCGACACGCTCACCGGAATTCAGCGCGGCACCTTCGCCGACACTCATGGCTGGATGGCCCGGCTCAGCTAGCTTCGCCGGAGCGAAGGCTGGATGGCCCGGCTCAGCTAGCTTCGCCTCAGCTAGACGCCCGCACCGCGTTCCGTCCGGCCCGCTTGGCCTCGTAGAGAGCGGCATCGGCGCGAGCGAGCCATGGCTCGAGGCCTTCGTCTGCTCGGAGTTCGGCCGCGCCGATGCTCACCGTCACCGTGCCCACGTGGCGGAAGGGCGTGTTGGCGACCTGGGTCCGGATCTTCTCGGCGAGGGCCATGGCCTCGCCGAGGCCGCAGTCACGCAGCATGATGACGAATTCCTCGCCGCCCCAGCGCGCGACGATGTCGGTGCCGCGGACGGCTTCCAGCATGCGACGGGCGGTCTCGGCCAGCACCCGATCGCCGGTCTGATGGCCGTGGATGTCGTTGACCGGCTTGAAATGGTCGATGTCGACCATCAGCGCCGAGAGCGGCCGGCCGTCGATGCGGGCCTGCTCCGATTCGGCGGCCAGCAGGGTCCCACCGTGGCGCCGGTTCCACACCCCGGTCACCGCGTCCGTGCCGGCCAGCCGGGTCAGTTCGGCCTCGAAAGCCTTGCGCTCACTGATGTCGCGGGTGACGCCGAGGATCTCCACGACCGACCCGTCGGTGTCGACATGCGGGATGACCTGCAGCTCGCCTTCCATGATCGAGCCGTCCCTGCGGTAGTACTCCTGCTCCCCGCGGAACACCGGCGTCTCCTCGCCCTTTTCGATCGCGGCGAACAGCCTGCGGTAGAAGTCGACGACACGGGCCGCCGACTCCGGCGGGTGCGTCTCATCGATCGTGAGATGCATCGCCTCCTCGGGCGTGAATCCGCGGACCCGCTCCACCGCCGGGCTGATGTAGGTGATCGTGCCGTCCAGCTTCGCGGTCCAGATGATCTCCCAGGCGTTCTCCGCGAGCAGGCGGTACCGCTGTTCGGAGAGCCGCAGCTCGGTCTCGGCGTCGTGCAGTTGGGTGATGTCGCGGATCGAGCCCTCGAGGATGACCGAGCCGTCTTCGCGCTGCCGCGATCGCACCCAGGCCCGCGCGTGCACGGGGTGGCCATCGCGGTGGCGCCAGGTCATCTCGCTCGTCGTGTGCTGGCCCGGGGTCAGGCCGAGCAACGCGGCGAGTTGGTCGCCGTACGCGGGATCGACCAGACCCAGCACCGCTGCGGCATCGGCGAGGCCCTCGGCGGCCGATACGCCGATCTGGCTCTCCACGGCGTCGGTCAGGAACTCGAAGGCGGGATCAGGCTGCACGCGCAGGATGAAGAACACCACCGCGCTGCCGTTGGCCATCTGCCGAAACCACTCGGCGTCGGGCGGGCTCTGCGAGGCCTCCATAGATCACCACCCCCGGACAAGCGATTGAATTGACGTCATCGCTAACTCAGGGTAGCCCGTCAGTCGGCGTGGACTTCTTCGAATCGTCCCGTCATGTGCTCGACCCGGATCCGGTACACCGATCCGCGCCGCAGTGCCGACAAGTCCGGCGCCGGCTGGTGTTCGGGCAGAGTCAGCAGCGGCATGATGCGCTCGGCCAGCATCGCGAAGCCGGCATCCCAGTCTGGGCCGTCGCACTCCTCGAAGGTTCCCCAGGCGATGACGCTGCGCCAGTTCGACAGGTCGTCGACCTGCTCGACTTCGACACAGACCTGCGGGTTGGCCCGCATCGCACGCAGCTTGGCGCCGTCCATCGCGTGGCCGTAGATGTAGGTGCCGTCGTACACGTATGTGACCGGCACGACGTAGACGCGGTCGTCGCTGAGGCAGCCGATGCGCGCGATGACCTCGCTGCGCAAGACGTCCTCGATGTGCTGATCGTCGAGTTCACCCAGCATGGACCACCGGCTCAGTAGGTCCGCACGGCGTTGCGGCCGGAGCGCTTCGCCTTGTACAGCGCTTCGTCAGCGCGCCGTAGCCACGAGTCGAGGTCGTCGTCGGGGTTGAGTTCGGCCGCGCCGATGCTGACCGTCGCAAAACCCGAGTCGTCGAAGGGAGTGTCGGCGATCCGGCCGCGGATCTTCTCGGCGATGGTGACCCCGTCATGGAGGTGGTAACCGCGAAGCAGGGTCACGAACTCCTCGCCGCCCCAGCGCGCCACCACATCGGTGCTGGACAGACTGTCCTGTAGCCGACGGCTGATCTCGATCAGGACGTGATCGCCCGCCTGGTGGCCGTGCCGGTCGTTGATCGACTTGAAGTGGTCGATGTCGAGCATGAGCAGCGTCAGGGGCCGGCCGGTCCGGCGCGACTGCGTCAGTTCCGCGGCGAGCAGGTCCTCGCCGTGTCGCCGGTTCCACACGCCGGTGACCGAATCGGTGATGGCCAGGCGGCGCAATTCGGCCTCGAACCCCTTGCGCTCGCTGATGTCGCGGGTGACGCCGAGGATCTGCACCACCTGCCCGCCGGCGTCGACATGCGGAATGACCTGCAGCTCGCCGGTCATGATGGAGCCGTCTTTGCGGTAGTACTCGAGCTCGCCGTGAAACACCGGCGGATCGGTGCCCGCCGCGATGGCGGCGAACAGCCGCTCGTAGTACGCACGCACGCTCGCCGCCGACTCCGGGGGATGGATCTCTTCCAGCGGCTGGCTCGTCGCCTCCTCGGGGGTGAGCCCGCGAACGCGTTCGACCGCCGGGCTGACATAGGTGATCGTGGTGTCGAGCGCCATGGTCCAGATGACATCCCAGGCGTTCTGGGCCAGCAGCCTGTGGCGCTCCTCGGACTGCCACAGGTCCGCCTCGGCCTCGTGCAGCCGGGTGATGTCGCGCACCGTGCCCTCGAGAACGACCGCGCCGTCCTCCCGCCGCACCGACTGATAAAAGACGCGGCTGTACACCGGTCGTCCGTCGCCGCGATGCCGCCAGGCCAGTTCCAGCAGCGCCTCGTTGCCGGGCGCCAACGTCATCGCCTCGGCGAGCCGGTCGGCATGGTCGGGAGCAATTAAGGTCAGTACCGCGGAGGCGTCGGCGAGTCCTTCGGCGGCCGGCACACCGACCTGGGTTTCTACCGCATCGTTGAGGAACTCGAACGCCACATCGGGGTGCACCCGCAGGACGAAGAACACCAGCGCGCTGCGGTCGGCCATCCGGCGGAACCAGTCACCCGCCGGCGCTCCGGTAGCCCCGTCCATCGCACCCCCCGTCTTGACGGCGACGTATTGACGACAGAGTAACGGTGAGCGCCCGAGCCATGCGGCGTCAGGCGCGAATGACCAGGCCGATCACCACTGCCGTCGTCGTCAACTCGATCAGCGCACCAAGGACGTCTCCGGTGAGACCACCAAAACGGCGCACGCAGTGGGCCACCAGCACAGCCGACACCGCCAGGGCGGCCAGCACCACCGCCGGGCCCTGCCACGGGCGAGACGTCGCCAGCACCGAGACGCCTGCGAGCACCACGATCCATAGCGCCACCACCGCTGCGGGCGCGCTGCCGGCGACCGCGGTGCCGAGCACGCTGCCCGGTGCCGCGGGCACGCCCCGCCGGCACGCCAGCACGGCGGCCACCCGCCCTGCCGTGACCGCCGTGATCACCGCGGCGGCACCGGTCAGCCCCGCCGGGACGGCGGCGAACGCCAGCGCCTGGGCGGCCAGGACCACCACCACGGCCGCCACGCCGAACGGCCCCGCCGAGCCCTCGCGCATCACCTGTAGCGCGCGCTCGGGTGGTCCGTAGCAGCCCAGCCCGTCGACTGTGTCGGCGAGTCCGTCGATGTGCAGTCCCCGCGTCGCCAGCAGCAGGGCGGCCACCGCCAGCACCCCGGCCAGCGCGCTGTGCGCACCGAATGCCCACTGCCCGGCCCACAGCACACCGGCGGCCAGTAGGCCCAGCACGGCGCCGACGACCGGTAGCGCGGTCATGGTCGCCCGCCCGACACCCGGCCCGCGCGATGGGACTGGAAGTACGGTTCCGAACGCGAAAGCCGTTGCCAGCGAACGCATCACGATCAGTCGGAGGCTTTCTCGGACACGCCGGCGTCCTCGAAGGTGGCCATCGACGACAACGTCGCGACGGCCGCACGAACCAGAGGCAGCGCCACGGCGGCGCCGGTGCCCTCGCCCAGTCGCAGGCCCAGGTCGACGATCGGATCCAGGCCCAACTGGTCCAGCGCCAGGGTATGGGCCGGCTCGGTGGAGCGGTGGCCGGCCTGCCACCACGCCCGTGCGCCCGGCGCCAGCCGGTCACCGACGAGCGCCGCTGCCGTGACGACCAGGCCGTCGAGCAACAGGGGAGTGCGCCGTACCGCTGCCTGTGCGCAGAAACCGGCCATCGCGGCCAGGTCCGCACCACCGCACGTCCGCAACAGCGAAACCGGGTCGGACCGGAAGCGACGTCCGCGGTACATCGCGTCCCGCACCGCTGCGGTCTTCCGGGACCAGCCGGCGTCGTCGATTCCGGTGCCGCGGCCCACCACGGCCACCGGTTCGGTGTCGGTCAGCGTCGCGATCAACGTCGTTGCCGCCGTGGTGTTTCCGATCCCCATGTCACCGGCGATGAGCAGATCGGCGCCCGCGTCGACCTCCTCGTCGGCGATGCGCCTGCCCGCGTCGAGGGCGGCGAGCACCTCGTCCTCGCTCAGCGCGTCCTCGACCGCGATGTTGCCGCTGGAGCGGCGCACCTTGTACTCGGTGGCGGGCCCGTCGGTGTCCACCGCGAGGTCCACCACCCGCACCGTCGCCCCGGCGATCTCGGACAGGACGTTGATCGCCGCGCCGCCGGCTTCGATGTTCAGCACCATCTGGGCGGTGACTTCCGGCGGGTACGCCGACACGCCGGTGCGGGCCACGCCATGGTCGCCGGCGAACACCACCACTCGTGCCCGTTCGAATTGCTTTGGCGGACAATGTGATTGACATGATGCCACCCACACCGACAAGTCCTCGAGCCGGCCGAGTGCGCCCGCCGGCTTGGTCAGGATGTCCTGCCTGCGGCGTGCCGCCGCGGCCGCACGGGAATCGGGCGGGGTGATCGCGGGGAATTCCGTCACAAGGCCTCCGTCGGTTTGACCCAGACCGGTAGCCCCGCCACCACCAGGACCACCTGCTCACAGTGCTGGGCGAGTCGTTGGTTGAGAGTGCCCAGCTCGTCGGCGAAGCGGCGCCCGGATGCGGTGGCCGGCACCAAGGTCAGCCCCACCTCGGGGCTGACCAGTACCAGTGGGGCGCTGAATTCCTCGACGGCCGAGACCAATTCGTCGACCTCGCCGCCGGCCGGACCGTCATCCCAGCCGCGCCGGTCCAGAACGCCGGTCAACCAGCCGCCCAGGTCGTCCACCAGGGTCGCGGTGTGCGGTGCGGCGCGCAACTGCGCTGCCACGTCGACGGTCTCGACGGTGTCCCAGCCCTCAGGACGGCGGTCGCGATGCGCGGCGATTCTCGCCGCCCAGGACGGATCGGCTTGCGGCGCGGTGCCGGTCGCCACGTAACGCACCCCACCGTCGCTGTCGATCGCCATCTCCGCCCATCGTGACTTGCCCGACCTGATTCCGCCGAGCACCAGCGTGCGCACCGTGCCGGGTTCGGTCAGGTCACCTTGGCGCCGCGCTCGACCCGAGGTCGAGGCGCGCGCATGCGGCGCAGCTGCGAAGCCCGGCCCGCGGCGTAAAGTCCGAGCTTCCAAGGACCTTCGGCGTTGTCGGGGAACTTGGCGGCGACCGCCTTGTTGACCTTGCGGGCCAGCAGGACCGCGTCGACGCCCATGATCGCCATCAGTACGAGCATGGCCGGGGAGATCAACAGCTGAACCTTGGGCACCGCGAGCATGACGAAGATCATGAACAGCGCCGCCGGCATGAACAGGCCGAGCAGGTTGCGCCGGGAGTCGACGATGTCGCGGACGTAGCGGCGCACCGGCCCCTTGTCGCGCGGCAGCAGGTAGTCCTCCTCGCCGGCCATCATCTTCTCGCGGCGGTCGGTCATCGACGCGCGCCGCTGCAGCTTCTCGGCCTGGCGTTCCTCCTTGGTGAGGGTTGCCCGCATCTCCTTGCGGCGTTTGCGCGCCTCGGAGGTCGTCATCGGCGCCGGCGCCACCGGGCCGCGCCGCTTCTCGGATTGGCTGCGCTTCGGGGTCGGCCTGCCCTTGGGCGCGGTCGTGCCGACCGCCGCGGACTCATCGAGCGCCGTCGGCTCGGCCTCCGGCGCGTCTCCGTCGTCGTTCTTGCGGCCCAGCAGTTTCACGCCTGCCAGGTTACTTCGCCCCCGCGCCGGCCCGGCATGCACCTCGACATGGGTGGCTCTACCCTGCAGGAATGACGGGTTCGGACGCGCCCTTGCAGGTGTTGATCGCCCCGGACTGCTACGGCGACAGCCTCAGCGCGGTCGAGGCCGCCGAGGCCATCGCCGCGGGCTGGCGTCGGGCGCGCCCGTCCGACCGGCTGGTCCTTGCCCCGCAGTCCGACGGCGGCCCGGGCTTCGTCGGTGTGCTGGCCGGGCGGATTGGCGAGGTCCGCAACACCAGGGTGTCCGGGCCACTGGACAGCGAGGTCGACGCCGAATGGGTCTACGACCCGCGCACCTCGACCGCCTACATCGAGTGCGCCCAGGCCTGCGGGTTGGCGTTGCTCGGTGGCCCGCCGAACGACCAGGCCGCGGTGGCCGCGCACAGTCGCGGTGTCGGCCAGCTCGTCGACGCCGCGCTGAAGGCGGGAGCGACGACGATCGTCGTCGGCCTAGGCGGCAGCGCCTGCACCGACGGCGGGCGGGGGCTGATCGAGGCGCTCGGCGGACTGCGCGAGGCGCACGACGAACTGGACGGAATCCGGCTGATCGCGGCCACCGACGTCGAGCACCCGCTGCTGGGGCCGATGGGTGCCGCGCGGATATTCGGGCCGCAGAAGGGTGCCGACCCGTCGACCGTCGAGATCCTCGAACAGCGGATGACGGCCTGGGCGGCCAAACTCGACGCGCTGGCCGGCCGCCCGGTCAGCCCGTTGCCGGGGGCCGGCGCCGCCGGCGGGCTGGGCGCGGCACTGCTGGCGCTCGGTGCCGTCCGGGAGTCGGGAGCGGCCGTCATCGCCGAGCACACCGGTCTGGCCGACGACGTCGCCGTGGCCGACGTGATCGTCACCGGCGAGGGCCGCTTCGACGACCAGTCGCTGCACGGCAAGGTGGTCAGCGCCCTGGCTGCCGGAGCGCGCCCGCGCGGTGTTCCGGTGATCGTGCTCGCCGGCCAGGTCACACTCGATCCCGCTGCGCTGCCCGAGGCGGGTGTCACCGCGGCCTACGCGATCGCCGACCATGCCGGCTCGGTGCAGGCCGCCATCGACGACGCCGCCAACCAGCTGGCCGGGCTGGCCTGCCGCACGGCAGCCGGTCTGGGGACGGCTTGAGTCGGGAATAGGCGCCGGACAAGGTACCGTTGATGAGGTGGGCCTAACCCCCACGGGAACCCACGACAGACATCCGCATGAGGGAGACGCAATGACTGTTTCCAACGAGTCGCATACCGATGGCGCGGGCGTGACGACCGCCACGCACGGCGTGACCCTGACCGACGCCGCGGCCTCGAAGGCGAAGTCGCTGCTCGACCAGGAGGGTCGTGACGACCTGGCCCTTCGCATCGCCGTGCAGCCCGGTGGCTGCGCCGGCCTGCGCTACAACCTGTTCTTCGACGACCGCGCTCTCGACGGTGACCTCACCGCGCAGTTCGGCGGCGTGAATCTCACTGTCGACCGGATGAGCGCCCCCTACGTGCAGGGCGCCACGATCGACTTCGTCGACACCATCGAGAAGCAGGGCTTCACCATCGACAACCCGAACGCCACCGGCTCCTGCGCCTGCGGCGACTCGTTCAACTGACGTAACAGCCTCCGCGACGGCCGCCCGGTCTCAGTATTGGCCGGTCGTTCGCAACAAGTAGGAGCACACCAGCAGCTGGTTGTTGTCCTGGCGCAGCACCTGCGCGACACCCTGCTCCTCGCCCCGGCTGCTCCGCGCGCCCGACGCGGGCGCCACCTTCATGCTGAACAGCACCTGAGCCTGATACAACGACGACAGCACGATCTTGTCGATCGATGTCACCTCCGCCCGGGTGAACTGCCTGCGAAACGCGTCACTGGCCAGCCGCGCCAGCGCCTGATCGCCGCGGCGGTCCTTGACCGCGTCGTACATGCCGCACAGGTTGTTTCGCGCGATGGTCTCGGTGTCGCCGCTGGACAGCGCGCTGAGATAGCTCTGGATCGCCGACTCGGTCGCGGCTTCGGTGAACACACCGGCGCCGGTGGCGGGCCGGGTGGATCGGATGACCAACATGGCAGCCACCAAGGCGCCCACCACTCCGAGCGCGAGCAAGCTCAGCCACAGCACCTTGCGACGGCGCGGTTTCGACTGCGGGTATCCCACCGGCGGCGGCAGCATTCCCGGATACGCGCCGGGGTAGGGGACACCTGGCGGCGGGGCGGCGGCGGGGCCGAACCGGTCGTCGGGATACGGCTCGGAGTACGCACGTGGGCCGGGGAAGGGTTGACCCTCGGCGCCGGCCTGCTGGGGCGGCGGAAAGGGGTCAGCCATCGATACGTCTCCTGAGGTCTTCGGAGGGGAATACGGAAGTACCGGCCACGTCGACGCCGCTGTCGGCCCATATAGTCGGCTCTTGTACGCAGGCTAGCGCACCGGGTCCGAGATGAACGGCGGCGTTTGCCCGGCTATCGTTACCTAGATCAGCTACCAAATGAAGGGCGGACGCTTCGTGACCATCGCGGTGACCGGATCCATTGCCACCGACCACCTGATGCGCTTTCCCGGGCGGTTTTCCGAGCAACTTCTCGCCGAGCACCTCCAGAAGGTATCGCTGAGCTTCCTGGTCGACGATCTCGTCGTGCATCGCGGCGGTGTCGCCGGGAACATGGCCTATGCGATCGGCGTGCTGGGCGGGCGCGCGGCCCTGGTCGGAGCGGCGGGGGTGGACTTCACCGACTACCGCGAATGGCTGGAGGCTGCCGGCGTCGACTGCGACAGCGTCCTGATCTCCGACACCGCGCACACCGCGCGCTTCGTCTGCACCACCGACACCGACATGGCCCAGATCGCCTCGTTCTACCCGGGCGCGATGTCGCAGGCGCGAAACATCAAGCTGGCGAAGGTCGTCGAGGCCATCGGTACGCCCGAGCTCGTCATCGTCGGCGCCAACGATCCGGACACGATGTTCTTGCACACCGACGAGTGCCGCAAGCTCGGGCTGGCCTTTGCCGCCGACCCCTCCCAGCAGCTGGCCCGGCTGTCCGGTGAGGAGATCAGGCAACTCATCGACGGCGCCACCTACCTGTTCACCAACGACTACGAGTGGGACCTGCTGCTGTCCAAGACCGGCTGGACCGACGCCGACGTGCTGGCCCAGGTCGGGCTCCGGGTGACCACACTGGGCGCCAAGGGCGTCGACCTGGTTGCGGCCGACGGCACCAACATTCACGTCGACGTCGTCCCGGAGACCGCCCAGGTGGACCCGACCGGGGTGGGCGACGCCTTCCGGGCCGGCTTCCTCACCGCCCGCAGCGCCGGTCTGAGCCTGGAGCGCGCCGCCCAGCTGGGCTCCCTGGTAGCGGTACTGGTCCTGGAGACCACCGGCACCCAGAACTGGACGTGGAGCCCCGACGTGGCCAAGACCCGGCTGGCCGGCGCCTACGGCGCCGCGGCGGCCGAAGACATCGCCCAAGCGCTGGCTTAGAGCTGCACCGGGTACTGCGGCTCGCTGATCGTCGGCACGATGCTGTGCTCGACGAAGATCGCGTACCACAGCATGAAGATCAGCACCGTCCACAACCGACGGCTGTGGTCGCTCTCGCCGGCACGGTGCTCGTCGAGCATGGTGCGCACCGCG
Source organism: uncultured Actinomycetota bacterium (assembly GCA_963716465.1). Classification (GTDB taxonomy): domain Bacteria; phylum Actinomycetota; class Actinomycetes; order Mycobacteriales; family Mycobacteriaceae; genus Mycobacterium. The sequence continues at coordinate 185,174 of CAVQTS010000011.1, read as the reverse complement.
GCGGTGTCGACGAACTGGCCGGCCTGCGAGGCGTCGATCATGCCGTAGGCCCAGTCCATCAGCTCACCCGAGCGCAACCAGTGCCGGATCGGCACCGGGAATCCCAGCTTGGCCCGGTTGAGCACGTGCGCCGGCACGATCGGCTCCAGCGCGCGCCGCAGCGCGTACTTGGTGGTGGTGCGGGTGATCTTCTGGTCGAACGGCAGCCGGGAGGCGACCGCGAACACCTCGGGATCCAGGAACGGCACCCGCAGCTCGAGTGAGTTGGCCATCGTCATCTTGTCGGCCTTGACCAGGATGTCGCCGCGCAACCAGGTGAACAGGTCGATGTGCTGCATGCGCGCCACCGGATCCCAGCCTGACGACTCGGCGTAGATCGGGGCCGTCACGTCGGTGTGGGTCCAGTCCGGGTGGAATCCCCGCAACACAGCGCGCAGCTGCTCGTCGGAGAAGCTGCGCGCGTTGCCGTAGTAGCGCTCTTCGAGAGTCAGCGAGCCGCGATGTAGCAGGCTCTTGCCCCGCATGCCTTCGGGCAGCGGCCGCGACGCCCGGCCCAGCGACTTGCGCACCGGGCGCGGAAGATACTCGAAAGGCTTGAGCGACAACGGTTCCCGGTAAATCGTGTAGCCGCCGAAGAGCTCGTCGGCACCCTCTCCGCTCAACACCACCTTGACGTGCTTGCGGGCCTCGCGCGCGATGAAGAACAGCGGCACCAGGGCAGGGTCGGCCACCGGTTCGTCGAGATACCAGACGATTTCGGGCAGCGCGGCCACGAACTCCGACTGGCTTACGACCTTGGCCACGTGTCGCGCGCCGATCGCCTCCGCCGAGGCCACCGCCACGTCGACCTCCGAGAAGCCTTCGCGTTCGAAGCCGGTCGTGAAGGTGATCAGCCGCGGGTTGTGACGGATCGCCAGCGCGGCGATCGCGGTCGAGTCGATACCGCCGGACAAGAACGCCCCGACCGTCACGTCGGCGCGCATGTGCTTGGCCACCGAGTCCTCGAGCACCGCGGTGATCTCGTCGTAGCGGGCCTGCTCGCTGCCGGGGGCGAACGGGGTGGCGGCGAACCGCGGCACGAAATAGCGGTGCACCTTGGGCGCCCGGCCCGGGCGGATGACCGCGTAGCAGCCCGACTCCAGCCGCCGGATCCCGCGATGCAGCGTCTCCGGTTCGGGCACGTACTGCAACACCGTGTAGTGCTGGACGGCGCGCTCGTCGATCCGGGTGTCCAAGCCCAGCGCCGGGGCCAGGTCGAGCAGACATTTCTTCTCGCTGCCGACGGCCGTGCCGCCCGGCCCGGTCGCCATGAACAGCGGTTTGATGCCGAACGGGTCCCGGGCGCAGAACAACTCGAGGTCGCGGCTGTCCCACAGCGCGAAAGCGAACATGCCCCGCAGCCGACTCAGTGCCTCGGTGCCCCAGTAGTGGTAGGCGGCCAGGATCGCCTCCCCGTCACCGTCGGTGGCGAACACGGCGCCGTTGTGTTCGGCGAGTTCGGCACGCAGCTCGAGGTAGTTGTAGATCTCGCCGTTGAACACCAGCACGTAGCGGTCCGGCTCGTCCGGCGGGCCCCACCGCAGGGGCTGGTGCGAGTGCGCGATGTCGATGATCGAAAGCCGGTTGAAACCGAGCACCACCTGCTCATCGGCCCAGGTGCCGGGCTCGTCGGGGCCCCGGTGGCGCATCAGCGGTGACGCGCCGGCCACCGCCTCGACCGTCTCGGGGGTGATGGGGCTTGCCGGGTCAGAAACCAGGGCAAGCAGTCCGCACACGCGGCCAAGTATGCCGCACGTTCTGGGCTGCGTGCTGCGGCGGCTTCCCGACTCGGCCACGGAAATGGAGGTGTGTCGGGCTAGGTGATCACGCGTGGTCTACGCTGCGTAGTATTCGATTCGCGAAAATGCTCTCGCGATGAGAAAAAAGCGGTTCATTAGGGCCATGAGCAGGACCTGAAACAGGAGGCGCCAAAGTGAAGACCCGCGGTTCCCGGCTCCGTAGGGTAGCGCTGGCGGTCACCTTCGGGGTGCTGGCGCTGTCGCTCAGCGGGTGCAGCTGGCAGACGGTCTTGGGTCTGGGCTGGCCCAAGGGCATCACTCCGGAAGCGCACGCCAACCGTGACCTGTTCGTCGGCTCTGTCGCCGCCGCCCTCGTGGTGGGCGTGATCGTGTGGGGCCTGACCTTCTGGACCATCACTTTCCACCGCAAGAAGAAGGGCGACGACGAGTTGCCCCGCCAGTTCGGCTACAACATGCCTCTGGAGTTGGTGCTGACCGTCATCCCGTTCATCATCATCTCGGTGCTGTTCTACTTCACCGTCGTGGTGCAGCAGAAGATGCTGCACAAGGAGCCGAACCCCGAGGTCGTCGTCGACGTCACCGCATTCCAGTGGAACTGGAAATTCGGCTACCAGAAGATCGCCTTCAAAGACGGCACCTTCAACTACGACGGCGCCGACCCGGCCCGGAAGGCCGCGATGGCCTCCAAGCCCGAGGGCATGGACGCCCGCAGCGGCGAGGAGAAGGTCGGCGCGGTGCGCGGCCTGAACCCCGAGGACCGCACCTATCTGAACTTCGACAAGGTCGAGACGCTGGGAACCAGCGATGAGATCCCGGTCCTGGTGGTCCCGGTCGGCAAGCGCATCGAGTTCCAGGTGGCCTCCGCCGACGTCATCCACTCGTTCTGGGTGCCCGAGTTCCTGTTCAAGCGCGACGTCTTCCCGGATCCGGAAGCCAACCACTCGGACAACAAGTTCCAGGTCGCCGAGATCGACCAGACCGGCGCGTTCGTCGGGCGCTGCGCTGAGATGTGCGGCACCTACCACTCGATGATGAACTTCGAGGTCCGGGTGGTGTCGGCCGCCGACTTCAAGACCTACATGGACGCGCGCATCGCAGGCAAATCCAACGCCGAAGCGCTGCAGGCGATCAACCAGTCGCCGGTCGCCATCAGTACCCACCCGTTCGACACGCGTCGTGGCGAGCAGGTAATTCCGCAGGCGAGCAAGTAGGGGACCGCTCATGCATATCGAAGCCAGGTTGTTTGAGATCCTGACCGCGTTCTTCGTTCTCGCCGCTGTCGTCTACGGCGTGCTCACCGCGTTCTACGGGCACGGTGGAATCGAATGGGCCGGCACCACCGCGCTGGTGCTCACCGCCGGCCTCTCGCTCATCATCGGAACCTACTTCCGCTTCATCGCCCGTCGGCTCGACACCCGGCCCGAGGACTACGAGGACGCCGAGATCAGCGACGGCGCAGGGGAGTTGGGCTTCTTCGCGCCGCACAGCTGGTGGCCGATCCTGATCGCGCTGGCCTTCTCGACCGCTGCCGTCGGTGCCGCACTGTGGCTGCCCTGGCTGATCTTCGCCGGCGTCGTGTTCGTGCTGGCCGCGGTCTCCGGGCTGGTCTTCGAGTACTACGTCGGTCCCGAGAAGCACTGAGCGTTCTCAGGTCACAATCGAGGCGGTACTTGACGCCCAACGGTGTGCTGCGACGCGCCCCGCTCACCTGTTGGGTAGGGTTTCGCCAGGACAGTGCGAGCCGTCGGCACGCCGCGCGCCAGTCCCTGGCCCGCGTGCTGCGGTGATGTAGTCGAAAGAGGACAGGCGAGGATGAGCGGGCCGAATCCGCCAGACGAGGAGCCGGGCGGTCAGCCGACCGACGAGTACCAGGACGACCTGGTCACCGACACCGGCTTCAATCGCGCGTATTCCGCCCCGGAGGTCGAGCAGTACACCGCGGGCCCCTACGTCGCACCCGACCCTCGCCTCTACGACTACGACACCTACGACTCGGCACCCGAGGTCATCGAGGACGGCGAACCCCCCAAATGGCCGTGGGTGGTGGGTGTCACCGCGATCATCGCCGCGATCGCATTGGTGGTCTCGGTGTCGTTGCTGGTCACCAGCACAGACACCAACAAGCTTGCCACTCCCAAGACCACCACCACCGTCGCACTTCCGCCGGTGCAGGACGAGATCACCACCACTGTGCCGCCGCCACCGCCCCCACCTCCGCCGCCGCCGAGCACAGAGGAACCGCCGCCACCCCCGCCACCCACCGAGACGGTGACGGTGACGCCGGAAGCGCCGCCACCCCCACCACCGCCCGCTACGACGGAGGCGCCAGCGCCAGTGACCACCACGACCGCTCCGCCCACGACGACGACGACGACCACCACCACCACCACACCGGCCGGGCCGCGGCAGGTCACCTATTCCGTGACCGGCACGAAGGCTCCCGGCGACATCATCACGGTGACGTATGTCGACGCCTCGGGGCGTCGCCGCACCCAGCGCAACGTCTACATCCCGTGGTCGCTCACGGTGACCCCGATCTCCGATTCCGACGTCGGCTCGGTCCAGGCGTCCAGCCTGTTCCTGGTCAGCAGACTCAACTGCTCGATCACGACCAGCGACGGGACCGTACTCTCGTCTAACCAGAGCAACTCCGCGCAGACGAGCTGCTGATGGCGCGCGAATCGGAGGTCACCGTGGCAGGCGTGACAGAAGACGACGAGGACCGTTCACCGCAGACGGTGGATCGCATCCTGGTCGGGGTGTGCGGGGCGATCTGGCTGGTGCTGCTGGCGGTGACCGTCATCGCGGTGGTCGCGCTGGTGGATCTCGGCCGCGGGCACACCCTCGCGGGTGCGGGCAAGCACACCCCGTGGGTGCTTTACACCGTCATCGCGATCTCGGCGCTGATCATCGTCGGCGCCATCCCGCTGCTGATCCGGGCGCGCCGCGCGGCGCAGGCCGAACCCGTGCTGCCCGCCGGCGAGCCCGCAGCCAAGGCTGCTGCGGCAGCGCCGCAGACGCCCGCGCGCACCCCTGTACGGCCCACAGAGGCGCCGACGGAGAAGCTGAAGGTATTCGGGGCGACGGTCGATCCCTACGAGCCGTATCAGCCCGCGTTCGCGCAGTCGTCGGCGTCGCGCCGGAGCGACCTGTTGCTCCCGGCGACCGAGCTGGATCGGCTGTGGCTTCGCGGCACCGCGACGCTGATGGGCGCGATCGGGCTTGCCCTGATCGGTGTTTCGCTCGCCACCTATCTGCTTGCCACGGCCAACGACACCGGCGCGTGGGTGGCGCTGGGCGTGGCCGCGGTGGTCACCGTCGCGATGCCGGTGATCCCGGTGTTCTTTCTGCGTCAGCTGCGCGCGGCCCTGGACGAGGCTCAAACGCCCGAGTAGGCGGTTGGTGCGCCCGCGCATGGTTGCGGCCGGCAGCGCGATCCGGGCGCATGCTCGGCGCTCAAAGCAGACTGTGCACGACTCGATGCGCCCCGCACACCCCGCAAACGAAGCAAGCCCCGGGCTGAGGCCCGGGGCTTGCTTCGTCGTGACTCCTAGTGCTGGCCGTTGCCGTTCGGGCCGGACTCGTCGTCCTGCCACTCCTTCAGCGCGGTGAGCGCCTTCACCTCGGTGGAGTGGGCGGCTGCGGTGAGTGCGTCTGCTTCGCTGGCCGGGTCGGCGGTCAGGAAGCTGCCGCGGCCCGGTGCGCCGGCGGCGCCCAGCTTGTTCATCCGCTTGGGCACCGCTGTGCCCTGGTACTCCAGCGGAATCGGGTGGCCGTGGTCGTCGACCGGGCCCAGCGGCTGATGCAGCTCGATGTAGGCGCCGTGCGGCAGGCGGGTGATGATGCCCGTCTCCACGCCGTGCTCGAGCACATCGCGGTCGCTGCGCTGCAGACCGACCGCCCAGCGGTAGGTGATGAAGAACACCAGCGGGGGAAGCACCACCATGCCGATGCGACCGATCCAGGTGGTCGCGTTGAGCGAGATGTGGAACTTCAGCGCGATGATGTCGTTCATCGCGGCCAGCGTCAGCAACATGTAGAAGGAAATCGCCATGGCCCCGATGCCGGTTCGCACCGGAACATCACGCGGGCGTTGCAGCAGGTTGTGGTGAGCATCGTCGCCGGTGAACTTCCGCTCCAGGAACGGATAGATGGTCAGCAGGATGAACACCAGACCCATGATCAGAGCGACCCAGACCGCTGCGGGCACTGTGTGATGCCAGAAGTACAGCTCCCACGGCGGGAACAGGCGGATGAGACCGTCGGTCCACATCATGTAGTAGTCGGGCTGGCTGCCCGCCGAGACCTGCGAGGGCTTGTAGGGACCCAGCTGCCAGATCGGGTTGATCTGCAGCAGACCGCCCATCAGGCCCACGATGCCGAGCACCATCGCGAAGAACGCCCCGGACTTGACCGCGAACACCGGCATGACCCGCACGCCGACCACGTTCTTCTCGGTGCGTCCCGGGCCGGGGAACTGGGTGTGCTTCTGGAACCACACCATCGCCAGGTGAATCCCGATGAGCGCCAGCATGATGCCGGGGAAGATCAGGATGTGCACGGCGTAGAGCCGCGGCAGCAGGATTTCCCCTGGGAAGTCGCCGCCGAAGATCGCCCAGTGCAGCCAGGTCCCGATGATCGGCATCCCCAGCGTGATCGACGACAACGCCGCCCGGACACCGGTGCCGGAGAGCAGGTCGTCGGGCAGCGAGTAGCCGAAGAAGCCCTCGAACATCGCCAGGATCAGCAGCAGCGAGCCGATGACCCAGTTGGCTTCGCGCGGTCGGCGGAACGCCCCGGTGAAGAAGATGCGCGCAAGGTGAACCATGATCGAGGCGGCGAACAACAACGCGGCCCAGTGGTGGACCTGGCGGACGAACAGACCGCCGCGCACCTCGAAGCTGATGTTGAGCGCGGTCTCGTAAGCCCGCGACATCTCGATTCCGCGCAGCGGCTGGTAGACGCCGTTGTAGGTGACCTCGGTCATCGACGGGTCGAAGAACAGCGTCAGGTAGACGCCGGTGAGGAGCAGGATGATGAAGCTGTACATCGCGATCTCGCCCAGCAGGAACGACCAGTGCGTGGGGAAGACCTTGTTCAGCTGCCGCCGGACCGCCGCCGACGGGTGATAGCGGGAGTCGATTTCGTCGCCCTGCTTGGCCAGGCGATCAGCGACCTTGGAGGAACTCATGATGTGCGCTCCCAGAATGCCGGTCCGACGGGTTCGATGAAGTCGCCGTTGGCGACCAGGTAGCCCTCTTGATCAATGGTGATCGGCAGCTGCGCCAGTGCGCGGGCGGCCGGACCGAAGATCGGCCGTGCGAAATGCAGTGCGTCGAACTGCGATTGGTGGCACGGGCACAGGATGCGGTAGGTCTGCTGCTCGTACAGCGAAGCCGGGCAGCCCAGGTGTGAGCACACCTTGGTGTAGGCGAACAGGTCGCCGAAGTTGAAGCTCTCCTGGCCCTGGCGCTTGACCACTCGCGACATGTCGACCGGCTTGATGCGGATGAGCATCACCGGGTTGCGCACACCCATCGCGATCTCGCTGAGCTTCTCGTGCGACTCCACGGTGGTGCCGTCGCCGTCTGACTCCCGCCACGGAAACACCGTCTCCATGGCGCCGGCGTCGAGGTCCTCCGGACGAAGCTTGACGAACGGCGACTCACCCGGCAGGCCGGTGGCCCGGGCCAGGTAGATGGTCTCGCCGGTGAACCGCGGGGTCCAGCCGGAGGTCCACAGCACTGCCTTGAGGCCCTGCGCGGTGGGCACGACCGGCTTCCACGGGTTCTTGATCAGGCCGCCGACGAAGGCCACCAGCGTTCCGACGCCGAAGGCGCCGATGCCGATGCCCAGCGACATCCCGATCACCTTGCGGCGCTTGAACGTCGAGCCCTCGAGCGCGTCGGTGAGGTTGGCCGCCACCGTCTTGCGGTCCAACTCCGAGGAGGCCCCGTCGTGGCGGTCCTGAACCGAGATCTCCTGCGGGATGAACCGCTTCTGGAAGAGCACCGCGCCGATGCCGATCGCCAGGATCGACAGCCCGAAGGTGATTCCGTACATCGGGGTGGCCAGGGTGTAGAGGAAGTTGCCCTTGGTGTGGTCCGGCTTGTACTCCCACGGCCAGAACAGGAAGACCACCAGCAGCAGCAGACCGCTGATGCCGCCGAGTAGCAGCCAGAACGCCACCAGGCGCTCGGAGCGCTTCTCGGCGCGGGTGCCCTCGACCGGCCAGCGCGGCTCCTTGAGGATGGTCTCGACGCCGTCGATGCGGCCGCCGAGTTCGACCAGATCCTCGCGCGACATCGCCGCGAGCTGCTCGTCAGTCGGCTTGTTGACCTCACTCATGCGCGATCCGCCTCCGCTACTCGCTGGGCGCTCATGCCCTTGCCCCGATCCACAGCGCCACACCGATGGCGGCGACCATGCCGATGATCCAGATCGCCATACCTTCCGGCGCGGGGCCGAGCCCGCCGAGCCCGTATCCACCGGGATTCGGTGTGTGGGCCGCCATCCGGACGTAGGCGACGATGTCCTTCTTCTCATCCGGCGACAGCTGGCGATCGGAGAACTTCGGCATGTTCTGCGGACCGGTCAGCATCGCGGTGTAGATCTGCGCCGGCGAGGCGTCGGTCAGGCCGGGCGCGTACTTGCCCGACGACAGGGCGCCGCCCTTACCGGTGAAGTTGTGGCACGACGCGCAGTTGAGCCGGAACAAGTCGCCGCCGCGAGCCAGGTCGGTTCCGATCAGCGACTCGTTGGCGATCTGCCCGTTGGCGTCGCGGGGTGTCAGCGGTCCGCCGCCGTTGGCCTGGATGTAGGCGCCCAGCGCATCGGTCTGGGCCTCGTCGAAGATCGGCGCCTTGCGAGGAGCCTGGGCTTCGCCGCGCATCGCCGGCATCCGGCCGGTGTTGACCTGGAAGAAGACCGCGGCCTCGCCGACACCGATCAGGCTGGGCCCGCGACCCTCGACGCCCTGGAGGTTGGCGCCGTGGCAGGTCACGCATGCGGTCTCGTAGAGCTGCTTGCCGGTGCGCAGCAGCGCCGACTGTGATTCGTCGGCGACGGCGACCTGCGGTGTGGGAGTCAGGGTGGCGGCGAGGCCTCCGGCGACTCCGAGGCCGACCAGCAGCAGTACCGCGCCGGTCAGGCGACGACGAAGTCGACGCCGCGACTTGTCGCTCATCCGAGTCGTCCGGCCCGCTTTCTTGAGCATCGAACCCCTTCTCATCAACGGATGAAGTAGATCGTCGCGAACAGGGCGATCCACACGATGTCGACGAAGTGCCAGTAGTAGGACACAACGATCGCCGCGGTGGCCTGCGCCGGCGTGAACTTACTCATCCGGGTGCGGATGAGGAGCAGCACGAACGCGATCAGACCGCCGAGGACGTGCAGGCCGTGGAAGCCGGTTGCGAGGTAGAACACGCTGCCGTAGGCGCTGCCCGGGATCGTCGTGCCGTGGGTCACGAGGTGGTAGTACTCGTAACCCTGGCCGAGAAGGAAGAACAGGCCCATGAAGAACGTGATCACGTACCAGCGGCGCAGTCCGAAGACGTCACCGCGCTCAGCCGCGAACACACCCATCTGACAGGTGAACGACGACGCGATCAGCACCAGCGTCACCGGCACCGCCTGATACAAGTTCAGTTCGGTCGGTGGCGGCGGCCATACGCCACCGGCCTGAGAACGGGCAGTGAAGTACATCGCGAACAGTCCAGCAAAGAACATCAGCTCACTGGAAAGCCACACGATGGTGCCAACACTGACCATATTCGGCCGGTTCAGCGAATGAACGCGCGATGTGATCGCAGTTCCCGAAGTGCCAACAGCGCTCGTCACATCAAGAAGTATGACGCTTTGTAGTTGTCGAGGTACAGCCAGGGGCCGAATTAGTCATAAGTGTCCGTGCCGAGCCCTGTGAAGTTCCCGTCGGGCATGCGAATATCGGCGCGTGACCCCGCCCGTTTCGCCATCCGCCTCCGACCCCCCGATTTCGACATGGCCGCAGGTCCTGGGCCGGTTGACGGCCGCGGTGGAGCTCGCGCCCGGGGAGGCCGGCTGGGCGATGGACCAGATCATGACGGGAGCCGCGACCCCGGCCCAGATCGCCGCTTTCGGCGTGTCGATGAAGATGAAGCGCCCGACGGCCGCCGAAGTCCGGGAATTGGCCGACACCATGCTGCGCTACGCGCTGCGGGTACCGACCGACGTCATCGGCACCGACACCGTGGACATCGTGGGCACCGGCGGCGACGGCGCCAATACCGTGAACCTGTCCACGATGGCCGCGATCGTGGTCGCAGCGGCCGGCGTGCCGGTGGTCAAGCACGGCAACCGGGCGGCGTCGTCGAAGAGCGGCGGCGCCGACATGCTCGAGGCGCTGGGCGTGCGGATCGACCTGGGGCCCGACCAGGTCGCCCGCTGCGTGGCCGAGGTCGGTATCGGGTTCTGCTTCGCCCCGGTCTTCCATCCGTCCTACAAGCACGCGGGGGCACCGCGCCGGGAGATCGGCGTTCCGACGGTGTTCAACCTGCTTGGGCCGCTTACCAATCCGGCAGGACCGCGGGCCGGACTGATCGGCTGTGCCTTCGGTGACCTGGCCGAGGTGATGGCCGGGGTGTTCGCCGCGCGCCGCTGCAGCGTTCTGGTCGTGCACGGCGACGACGGCCTGGACGAACTGACCACGACGACCACGAGCACCATCTGGCGGGTGCAGGCGGGCACCATCGACAAGCTGACGTTCGACCCGTTGGGCTTCGGGTTTCCCCGGGCCCGTATCGAGGAGCTGGTCGGTGGCGAGGCCGAATTCAACGCCGCGGAGGCGCGCAGCGTGCTCGGCGGCGCCACCGGACCGGTCCGCGATGCGGTGATCCTCAACGCCGCCGGTGCGATGGTCGCCCATGCCGGGCTATCCAGCCACGCCGAATGGCTGCCGTCCTGGGAGCAGGGGCTGGGCCGGGCTGCCGAAGCGATCGACTCCGGGGCGGCCGAGCAACTCCTCGCGCGTTGGGTGCGGTTCACGCAGGAGCTCTGAGTCCAGCCGCTGCGCCTGTTCGGCGGCCAGCCGCGCCGAGCGTGCTGTCGCGGCCCACGCCGACCACGGGCCGGCCGAGCCGACCGAAGACGCGAAACCCGTTGTGGCAGAAACGATCCGGACGCCGGGTACGGCCAGCCACCGGGCGATCAGCGCGGTCTCCTCGACCAGCGCGCCACCCAGCGGTGCGGCCTGCGGCAGGATCGCCTGGGCCCCGGCCACCAGCGCGTCCACCACCGGCATCGGCGGGACACCGCGCCGTGCCGTGCCCGCGGCGGCCAGCTGTCCGTGCCGGACCACCACCAGTTGCCAGCCGCCCGCGCCGTCGGGTGCGGCGGCCACCAGCTCCTCGACCGCGGCCAGCGCGCGCAGCCGCTGTCCGCGCCAGAGCACGTCGACTCCGGCGGCGGTCTGGTCGCGCAGCCGGGCGGCACTCTCGTAGCGCGACCGCCCGGCGAGTTCGGTCACCCGCTGCACGGCCGCGGCCAGGGCGGTGTTGTCGAGCCCCTCGATCAGCGCCGCGGCCCGCTGCGGGGCGGCGCCGTACTCCGCGGCGGAGATCCCGCGCGGCGCGGGACAGGGCGCGACCTCACGCTCGGGGCAGCCCGGACCGTGCTCGGCGGTGCGGCCGATGCGCGCCGTACAGGTGCGCACCCCGGTGAACCGGGCGACGAGCTCGGCGGTGTCGACGGCGTCGGCGCGCGACCGGAACGGGCCGATGGCGCGGTCGTGGCGCGGTTCGCGGACCACCGAGAGCCGGGGGAAGGCCTCGTCGGTGAGCACCACCCACCACCAGCGGTGCGGGAAGCGGGAGCGGCGGTTGTACGGCGGGGCGTGAGCGGCCAGCAGTCGCAGCTCGCGGACCCCGGCCTCCAGTGGGTGGGCGCATTCGACGTGGTCGACGACGGCGGCCAGGCCCACCATCTCCTTGATCCGGCCGCGCGGGTCGGCGCCGTTGAAGTACTGGCCGACCCGGCGGCGCAGGTCGGTGGCCGTGCCGATGTAGAGCACCTCGCCGGTCGGCCCGCGGAACAGGTAGACCCCGGGCCGGTGCGGGAGTTTCTGTGCCAGCACCCGCTTGCTGCGCTGGGCGTTGGAGACATTGGGCAGGTACTCGCGCAGATCGCTGTAGGTGTTGATGCCCTGATTGCCGACCCGTTCGATCAGCGCGTGCAGCACGTCGACGGTGGCGCGGGCGTCGTCGAGGGCCCGGTGGGTGGGCCGGGTGGCCGACCCGACGAGGGCGGCGAGGGTGCCCAGCCGGACGCTGGGCGCCTCCTCGCGGGTCAGCACGCGGCGGGCCAGGCGCACCGTGCACAGCACCGGCGGGCGCGGCCAGCCGATGCCGCACTGCTCGGCGGCCGACTTGAGGAACCCGATGTCGAAGCCGGCGTTGTGGGCCACCAGCACGGCGCCGCGGGAGAACTCCAGGAACATCGGCAGCACGGCGGCGATGGTCGGCGCGTCGTGGACCATCGCGGTGGTGATCCCGGTCAGCTGGACGATCTGCGGCGGGATGGCGCGCTGCGGGTCCACCAGGGTCGCGAACTCGCCGAGCACCACCCCGCCGCGAACCTTGACGGCGCCGATCTCGGTGATGGCGTCGCGGGCCCCGTTGGCCGACGCGGTGGCCCGCCCACCGGTCGTTTCGAGGTCGACGACGACGAAGGTTGTCTCACGTAGTGAGATGTCGGCGGCCGGATCGACATCGGCGAAACTGAGCTGCGCATCAGTCGGTGAGCCGGCCACAGCTGTCGACGGTAGGCACCCGCACCGACAGGATCGGGCAGCCACTCCGCGGCCGAGGCGTACTTGTCGGTGCCCCCCGATAGCGTGCGGCCGTACCCACGAGAGGAGACCCGAGATGGGAACACAGCCCGACGAGCCGGTCGTCATTGATTGCGACGACTGTGCGGCACGTGGCCCTGGGTGCCACGACTGTGTGGTGAGTGTTTTGCTGGGGGTGCCTGAGACTTTGCTCTCCGATGAGCGGGCCGCGTTGGAGGTGCTCGCGGAGGCCGGTTTGGCGCCGCGCCTGCGGCTGGTTCCGATCCGTCGGCACGGGGGTTCGGGTCTGGCGAGTTGACGTCCTGGTAGGTTGGTCGTCAGGTTGTGACTGGTGTGGCGTGCGTGACTGGCCATTTGTTAAATCTGGCTCTTATCGTTGGACAATGCCGATGCCATTTCGTAACCTGTTCGAGACCTAAGGCAGCTCGATGCAGAAGGCGTCGACGGCACTTAAAGGATGCGCAATCTTGAGGTTTGACAGCAGGTCCCTGGCTAAACGCGTACTTCGGCGTTATGTGGTGGGCGGGATTGCTGGCCTCGCGGTGTTCTCCGCCGTTATAAACGGCTCTGTGCACGCCGATCCGGGTGACGACGGTGTGGCAAAGATCAACGAGCTGTCCCGGCAGGCTGAGCAGCTCACGGAGTCGATGCACACGGCCCAGCTCGACCTCGACAACAAGCTGCAGGCGCAGGCCGCGGCCGAAAAGAAGCACAACGACGACCTGGCTGCCGTCGACGCGGCCAAAGGCCAGCTGGCTACCTACCAGGGCGCCGTCGACAACTTTGCTGCCGCCGTCTACATGGGCGGCCGGACCGACGGTCTGAATGCGATTCTGACCGCCGAGTCGCCGCAGGGCCTGATCGACAAGATGGCCGTGCAGAAGGTGATGGCCACCGAGATGGCGGCCCAGATGCAGAGCTATCGCGGCGCCAGTGACGCGGCCACCAAGGCCGAGGCCGAATCGGCCAAGTCCGCCGCCGACGCCAAGACCGCCGCCGAGCAGGCTGCCGCCGTGCGGGCTGACCTGCAGCGCAAGCAATCGCAGCTGCAGGTTCAGATCGCGATCGTCAAGTCGCGCTACCAGATGCTGACGCCGGATCAGCGGGTCGCGCTGGCCGCGCCCGGCCCGGTCCCGCCGCCGGAGATCCTCGCCGCACCGGCACCTGATGCGCTGCCGCCGATCGACGCGCCGCCGGAGGCTCCGGCCGAAGCCCAGGTGATCCCGATGGCCGCCGTGCCGACCCCGGGTCCGGGAACCGACGAAGGCGCCATCGCGGTCCAGGCCGCGCTCACCCGCATCGGCGACCCGTATGTCTGGGGTGGCGGCGGACCGAACCAGTTCGACTGCTCCGGCCTGGTGATGTGGTCCTTCCAGCAGGCCGGCATCTACCTGCCGCACTCCAGCCAGGCGCTCGCCGCCGGCGGCCAACCGGTCAGCATGGATCAGATCCAGCCCGGTGACGTCGTCAACTACTATTCAGACGCCTCGCACACCGCGATCTACATCGGTGACGGGATGATGGTGCACGCCTCCACGTTCGGCGTCCCAGTCCGCGTCGCGCCGGTCAACGAAGCGCCGATCTACAACATCCGTCGCTACTGATCGACCGTCGCACTCGCGGCCGGCTGACGGCCGTTCTCGCGGTGGCCTTCGCCGCCCAGCTCGTCGCCGCCACCGTCCTGCTCGTCGCGCCCGCCAATCCGGACACGGCGCCCCCGACCAGCCCCACCGCCGCGCCCGTGTCGGCGCCGCTCGTCGTCGGCGACGGTCGCACGGTGCACCTGATCAGCCTGGGCGGCCCGCGCACCGACGGACTGCTCGCCCGGATCGGCGGCGACATCGGTGACGCGGTGAGCGCCGTCGAGAAGTTCTGGGGCACCGACTGGCAACACGACATCGTGGTCATCGCCACCGACTCCGAAACGCAGTTCGTCGCCGAAGCCGGCCTGGACCCATGGCTGCAGTGGACCGACATCGCCGCCGTCTCGGTCGCCGACCACGTCAACCTCGAGCAGCACAGCGCCAGCGGGCAGCGAATCGTGTTCGCTCCGGGCGCGGCGGCCATGAGCGACGCGTCGTTGCGAATCGTGCTGACTCATGAGCTCTTTCACTTTGCCGCACGCGCCGACACCGCAGCGGACGCCCCGCGCTGGCTCCTCGAGGGGGTCGCCGATTTCGTCGCCCGGCCACCGGCCGCACTGCCCGCGGGCACCGCGAGCGACACAGCGCTGCCGACCGACGCCGAACTGGACACCGCCGGCCCGCAACGAGCCATGGGCTATGACCGGGCCTGGTGGTTCGCCCGGTTCGTCGCCGACACCTATGGTGTCGACGCGCTGCGCAAGCTCTACGTCGCGGCCGCCGGTCCCCACCACGCGGACTTCGACACCGCGGTGCGGCGTGTGCTCGACACGGACCCCGCGGACCTGCGTGCGCGCTGGGCACACTGGCTGAACAGATAGCGTGTGGGGCGATGACGCGGGTCCTGCTGGTCACCAATGACTTTCCGCCGCGCCCCGGCGGCATCCAGTCCTACCTCGAGCAGTTCGTCGGCAGGCTCGCCGCCACCGGCGAGCACCAGGTGACCGTGTACGCGCCGCGCTGGAAGGGCTGCGAGGACTACGACAGCGCCGCGGCCTACCGCATCGTCCGCCATCCCGGCACGCTCATGCTGCCCCAACCCGGGGTGGAGCGCCGGATGCGAGCGCTCATCGCCGAGGACAAGGTCGAAACCGTGTGGTTCGGGGCGGCCGCCCCGCTGGCACTGCTGGCCGGCCGCGCCCGCCACGCCGGCGCGCGGCGGGTGCTGGCCAGCACCCACGGTCACGAGGTGGGATGGTCGATGCTTCCGGTCGCGCGCTCGGCGCTGCGACGGATCGGCGACACGACCGACGTCGTGACCTTCGTCAGCGACTACACCCGCGGCAGGTTCGCCTCCGCGTTCGGGCCCAAAGCCCACCTGCAGCATCTGCCGCCGGGTGTCGACGTCGACCGCTTTCGCCCCGACGCCGCGGCCCGCGCGGAGCTGCGCGCCCGCTATCGCCTGGGGCAGCGGCCGACGGTGGTGTGCGTATCGCGGCTGGTCCCGCGCAAGGGCCAGGACATGCTCATCAAGGCGCTGCCCGACATCCGGCGCCGGGTCGACGGCGCCGCACTGGTCATCGTCGGCGGCGGCCCGCACGGCGAGCAGCTGCACCGGCTGGCCGACGAGGCCGGTGTGGCCGAGCACGTCGTGTTCACCGGGGGAGTGCCGAGCGCCGAGCTGCCTGCCCACTACGCGATGGCCGACGTGTTCGCAATGCCTTGTCGCACAAGGGGTTACGGAATGGACGTGGAGGGCCTGGGGATCGTGTTCCTGGAGGCCTCGGCCAGCGGTGTGCCGGTGGTGGCGGGCCGGTCCGGCGGCGCGCCGGAAACCGTCCGCGACGGCGAGACCGGGCTCCTGGTCGACGGCCGCTCGCACGACGAGATCGTCGAGGCCGTCGGCTCGATCCTGGCCGACCGCGATCTGGCGGCGCGGATGGGTGCGGCCGGACGCACCTGGATCAGCAGCGACTGGTCCTGGCCGACTCAGACCGCGCGGCTGTCCGGACTCGTGTGTCCTGGCGAGGAGATCGTGTGACCATGTCCGGATGAACAAGCCGGCACTGATGAGGACGATGGCTGCCGGTCTGCTGGCCGCCGCAGCGGTGATCGCCGGCGTGCCCGCGGGTCCTGCGGCGGCCGACGACTGCCCGGACGTCGAGCTGATCTTCGCCCGCGGCACCGGGGAGCCGCCCGGGGTGGGGCGCGTCGGCCAGGCTCTCGCCGATGCGCTCGGCCCGCAGCTCGGCGGACGATCACTGGACGTTTACGGGGTCGACTACCCGGCGAGCCTGAACTTCCTGGCCGCGGCTTCAGGCGCCGCCGACGCCGCCGCGCGCATCGCCGACATGGGCGCGCGCTGCCCGCAGACCCGCCTGGTGCTCGGCGGCTTCTCCCAGGGCGCGGCCGCGGTGTCGATGCTGGCCGGGGTGCCCCCGGTGGGCGACCGAATCGGCAGTATCGGTTCGGCGCCCCCGCTGCCGCCCGCCGCTGCAGGTCAGGTCGCCGCGGTGGCGGTCTTCGGCAACCCCGGCGCGCGCTTCGGCAGCCCGCTGTCGACCACCGGCGCGTTCGCGGGCCGGGCCATCGACGTGTGCGTCGACGGCGATCCGATCTGCTCCGCGGGCCGCGATCGCGCCGCCCACAGCGCCTATGAGCTGCCGCCGTACCCGCAGCAGGCCGCCGCCTTTCTCGCCGGGTTGCTCTAGCGGCTCAGCGGTTTCTTGGCTTCGGCGGCTACCCTCGCGCCGGTGTTGCTGACTCCCGTCGCCGATCAGGGCCTGCGTTCCCGCGTCGCGTCCCTGACCGGACTGCGCGCGGTGGCGGCACTGCTGGTGGTGGGCACCCACGCGGCGTTCGCGACCGGCAAGCTCACCCACGGCTACGTCGGCGTGATGGCGGCCCGGCTGGAAATCGGGGTCGCCATCTTCTTTGCGCTGTCCGGTTTCCTGTTGTTCCGGCCGTGGGTGACGGCGGCCGCCGCCGGCTCGCAGTCCCCGTCGGCGACCGAATACGCCCGCCGGCGGGTGCGGCGGATCATGCCCGCGTATGTGGCGACGGTGCTGCTGGCCTACGGCGTGTATTCGTTCTACTCGACCGGACCCAACCCCGGCCAGAGCTGGGCCGGCCTGCTGCGCCATCTCACGCTGACCCAGACCTACACCGACAACTATCTTTTCACCTACCTGCACCGCGGGCTGTCGCAGACCTGGAGCCTGGCGGTCGAGGTCGCGTTCTACGCCGTGCTGCCGCTGCTGGCCCACCTGCTGCTGGTGGTCCTGTGCGGCGACCGGTGGCGCCCCGCGCGTCTGCTGGCCGGGCTGGGCGGCCTGGCGGCGGTCAGCCTGGTGTGGCAGGTCGTGCTGATCACCACCGACTGGCTGCCGAACTCTGCGGGAATGTGGCTACCCGCGCATCTGGCGTCGTTCGCCGGCGGCATGGCGCTGGCCGTGCTGGCCGAAACCGGGGTGCGCTGCCCGGCGAAGGTGGCGGTGCCCATCGCGCTGGGCGCCTTCCTGGTGGTGTCCAGCCCGCTGGCCGGCACGGTGACGATGGGGCCGGTGCGGGTGTGGGAGCCATTGACCAAAACCGTTCTCTACGCGGTGATCGCCGCACTGGCCGTCGCGCCCGCGGCGCTGGGTGACCGCGGGTTCGTCGACCGCATGCTCTCCAGCAGGCCCATGGTGTGGCTCGGTGAGCTCTCCTACGAGATCTTCCTGCTGCACGTGCTGGTGATGGCCGTGGTGCTCGGCGAAGTGCTGCGCTGGCCGCTGTTCACCGGATCGCTGACCGGGCTGTTCGTCACGACGCTGGCCGTCACGGTCCCCCTGGCGTGGGTGTTGCGCCGGCTCACCGCCCGTCGTCGCGGAAGCTTGTTCAGATAGTGGTGTAGCCGATCGCGTCCAGGACATCGATGTCGACGGTGCTCAGCGTGGTGAGGGGATTCACGGCGATGTACGCGTCGAGCGCATCGGTGGGTGTGAGGCTATTGGTCGTCCAGTCCCCGTAGTCCGACGTGTTGTCGAAGTCGGCGAGCACCGTCTTGCCGCCGTTGACAGAGAAATACTGCAGTTTCGTTCTGGTTTTGCCGGGGGAGCCGTCGTCGGCCCACACGCCGGGGGCCGAGAAGCGGGTCAGGTCCATCGGCGTGACGTCGTAGCCGTTGGCCGCCGATCCCCAGCCCGAATTGCGTCCCAGCGCATGGGTAAGTTCGTGGAGCGCCGCGGCGAGCAGTTGGTTGCCGGACCAGTCGGTGGAGAAGCCGACCGCTGCGTCCGCTGCGGTGCCGATGGCCGGCAGCACGCCGAATGCCTGCAGTTGGGCGCCTGCCACGTCGTAGGTGAGACTGCCGAACGGGCTGGTCGCCGGCAGGTTGGCGACCACCGATTTGCCGATCGCCGTGGTGTCGGCCTTGGTGAGCTGCTGCTTGACCGTCGCGTAGCTCTCCTGTTTGTCGCCCAGGGTCTCCGTCTCGGCGGTGCCGGACCCGAGGCGCTGGCCGGCGATCTCCCCGTATCCGACATCGATGTTCACCGTGATCTTGTTGGTGACGACCGCTCCGATCTCCGTCGCGGCCTGGACTATGGCGGTCTTGAAGGTTGCGGGCGCCTTCGCGACGCTGGAATCCCAGACGAGATTGATCGTCAGCCCCGCCGAGCCGACGACCTTGGTGGGCGCCGGCGGCGCGGCCGTCGTGGAACTGGTGGCGATGCGAGTCGCTCTGGACGTCGAAGCGGTCCTGATCCCCGGGTGGGCTGCGGCGAGTTGAGTCGCGCCCAGCAGGCCCAACAACCCTGAGAACAGCCTCGATGCGACGCTCAGCAGGTTCACCGGCGCAGGCGCAGCCGCCGCGGAGACGGCGGGCACGGATGACGAGGGCGCACCCTGCGAGGTACTGGTGGCGGGCTTGGCGGCTGCGGGACCGGCCGGACCGCCGGCCCGGGCGCTCGCTGTGGCCGCGAGCTGCGTGCTCGCGGCTTCGGCCGGCGCGGAGCTGCCGCCACCGGCAGCGCTCGCGGTGGAAGAGCCCGAGACGGCTGCGGGACCGGCCGTGGACTGCGGCGCGCTGCGCTGCCGAGAGTGGACATTTTGGCGGTTCGGGGCCGAGGTCCAGGTTGTTGCCGCCGGCTTGACCGACCGATCGGCGGACGAGGACGCCGTTGCGGTTGGGGAAGCCGCAGGGGTTGCTGCCGATTTGCTCGGTTGACCAGACGTGGCAGGACCGGCGGTCTTACCGTTTGTCGCCGACGGGCTGTCGACACGGCCGGGGGACGCTGCGGCGGTGCCGGACGCCGCGCCGTCGGCGTGGGCTGTCCCGGGTCCTGTTGTGAGTCCGCCGCCTATGCACAGGCTCAAGACGCCTGCGCCCAGCCAGATGGAAATCCCCGAAGGGCGAGAGCCGCACGTGATCATCTGGATCCCCCGTCTCCAGCACAGCCATGAAACGGCTGTGGTCCCCAACGGGAAGATATCCGGATTCCTCGGTCACCGTGGCGCGTTTGACCTGATAGAGCCTGTCGGCGACCAGAGCGGTCCACACCTGGTCGGCCTATTTGGTGTAGATCGCCTCGATCTCCTCGGCGAACTTCTGCGCCACCACGTTGCGCTTGACCTTCAGCGTCGGGGTGAGCTCACCGGTCAACACGGTGAAGTCGCACGGCAGGATCCGGAATTTGCGGATCGATTCGGCATGGGAGACATGCTGATTGGCGTCCTTGACGGCCAGCTCGATCTCGGCGAGAAGATCCGGGTCTTCGCGCAGATCGCCCACGGAGGCGTCGGCGCCCTTGCCGTGGTGCTGCTTCCAGACGTCGAAGGCCTCCGGGTCGATCGCGATCAGCGCACCGATGAACGGCTGTTTGTCGCCGACGGCCATCGCCTGGCTGATCAGCGGATGGGCCCGCAATGCGTCCTCGAGCACCGCGGGGGCCACGTTCTTTCCGCCCGCGGTGACGATGATCTCCTTCTTGCGCCCGGTGATCGACAGGAAGCCCTCGGAGTCGACACTGGCCAGGTCGCCGGTGTGGAACCAGCCGTCGACGATCGCCTCGGCGGTGGCCTTCTCGTTGTGCCAGTAGCCGCTGAACACCACGCCGCCCTTCACCAGCAGCTCGCCGTCCTCGGCCACCTTCATGGCGTTGCCCGGTACCAGCTTGCCCACGGTGCCCACCTTGAGCTCGCCGATGCGGTTCACCGTGATCGCGGCGCTGGTCTCGGTCAGGCCGTAACCCTCGTAGATCGACAGCCCGACACCGCGGTAGAAGTGGCCGAGGCGCTTGCCCAGCGGAGCCCCACCGGAGATCGCCGCATGGCAATCCCCGCCCAGGGCGGCGCGCAGCTTGCCGTACACCAGCCGGTCGAACACCGCGTGCCCAGCCTTGAGTATCAGGTTGGGGCCACCCGATTCAAGGGCCTCGCTGTAGTCGATCGCCGTCTTGACGGCCAGCTCGAAGATCTTGCCCCGGCCGCTGTCCCGGGCATTCAACTCGGCTGTGTTGTAGACCTTTTCGAATACGCGGGGCACCGAGACCACGATGGTGGGCTTGAACAGCTGCAGCATCGGCACCAGGCTCTTGATGTCGCTGGTGTAGCCCAACGTCACCTTGTTGGCGAAGGCCGTCATCGACAGGGCGCGCGACAGCACGTGTGCCATCGGCAGGAACACCAGCAGCCGCTCGTGCTGACGCAGCAGGGTGGGGAAACATGTTGCCGCGCCGCGTGTTTCGTGCAGGATGTTGGAGTGCGTCAGCTGAACGCCCTTTGGCCTGCCGGTGGTGCCCGAGGTGTAGATCAACGTCGCCGGGTCGCTCGAGCGCAAGCCCTCGAGCCGGCGGCCCAGCTCCGCGGCGTCGGCGCCGGCCGCGGCCTCGGCAAGCTCGTCGAGGGCCTCGACCTGCAACGCCTTGCGCAGCGCGGGCAGCTCGTCCTGCAACTCCTTCACCATCTGGGCGTGCGCCTCGGTCTCGGTGAACGCCAGCACCGCCCCGGAGTCCTCCAACACCCAGCGCACCTGCTCGGCCGAGGACGTCTCGTAGATCGGAACCGTGACCGCGCCGATCGACAGGATCGCGTAGTCGAGGATCATCCACTCGAAGCGGGTCGCCGACAGGATCGCCACCCGGTCACCGGCCTGCACGCCATGGGCGATCAATCCCAGCGCCGAAGAGCGGATCTGGGCGGCGACTTCCGCGCACGTCACATCGGTCCAGGCGCCGTCGATCAGCCGCTGCAAGATGACGTAGTCCGGATCGTCGCGCTCATGGTCGTAGACCGAGCTGACGACGTTGTCGTGCTCACCGATGGTGAACGGCGCCGGAACGCTGTATTCACGCACATGAACCCCTAGTGGAATAGCGCTTGATGCAGCCCAGCCTAGCCAAACGGCACCGCCCGGCGGTGACGGCCTTCACCCGCCGGGCCGGGATCGGCTTCGGATCGGCATATGTGAAGCTTGTCCCGTGCACAGCATCCAGATCGCCGACGAGATGTTCGTCGCCGCCGACCCGGCGGCGGTCGGCCGTGCGGTCGCCGACCCGGCAAGCTGGCGGCGGTGGTGGCCAGATCTGCGGCTGGAGGTCGTGGAGGACCGGGCCGACAAGGGTATGCGGTGGACGGTGACCGGACCGCTGGCCGGCACCATGGAGATCTGGCTGGAACCGGTGCTCGACGGGGTGCTGCTGCACTACTTCCTGCACGCCGAACCGAGCGGCGTCGCCGCCTGGCAACTGGCCAAGATGAACCTCGCCAAGCTGACCCATCAGCGCCGCGTCGCGGGTAAGCGGATGGCCTTCGAGGTTAAGGCCACGCTCGAGGCATCGCGTCCGGTGGGCGTCGCACCCGGCAGGTGATATCAGGTCACACCTCGGGCCGGAAGGGTACCGTTTGTGGCCAAGGAGGCTTGGCATAAGTGGCTGACAAGACGGCGCAGACCATCTACATCGACGCGGACCCGCGCACCGTGATGGACGTCATCGCCGATATCGGTTCCTACCCGGAGTGGGTGTCGGAATACAAGGAGACCGAGGTTCTCGAGTCCGACAAACAAGGCTATCCGCTGACGGCGAGGCTGCTTCTCGACGCCGCGGTGCTCAAGGACACCATGGTGCTCAAGTACGAGTGGCCGAAGGACCGCAAGTCGGTGCGCTGGTCGCTGGTTTCCAGTTCGTTGCTCAAGGCGCTCGACGGGGCATACACGCTGGCGCCCAAGGGATCCGGGACCGACGTCACCTACGAGTTGGCCGTCGACCTGATGATCCCGATGATCGGGCTGCTCAAGCGCAAGGCCGAACGGCGGTTGACCGACACCGCACTCAAAGACCTGAAGAAACGGGTCGAGGGCTGAGTGAAGCCCGATGACGCACCCGCCGGCGATGCGGGCTCCGATGCTCGGGCCCGGATCGGTTTCTTCGTCGGCAAAGGCGGGGTGGGCAAGTCCACCCTGGCGGCGGCGACCGCAGTGCGTGCGGCCCTGGCCGGCGACCGGGTACTCGCCGTCTCCACCGACCAGGCGCACTCGCTGGGCGACGTCCTCGGCGTGCCGGTGCCGCCGACCGGCGGCGGCGAGCCGGTCCGCATCCTGACCGAGGAGGAGACCGACGACAGCGCCGGCGGGTACCTGGACGCGCTCGCGCTGGACACCCTGGCACTGCTGGAAGTGCGGTGGCGCGAGGTCGCACCCGTGTTGGCCGCCCGGTTTCCGGAGTCGGATTTGAAAAATGTTGCGCCCGAAGAACTCTCGGCACTTCCGGGTATCCAGGAGGTGCTGGGTCTGTCCGAGGTCGCCACGCTGGCCGCCTCCGGCCGCTGGGATTACGTGGTGGTGGACTGCGCCTCGACCGCCGATGCCATGCGGATGCTGACCCTGCCCGCCGCGTTCGCCATGTACCTCGAGCGGGCCTGGCCGCGCCACCGCAGGCTGAGTTCGGCAGTCGAGGACATCCGCGGTGCCGCCACGGTCGCCGTGGTCGAGTCGATCAGCGCCGGGGTCGAGGGTCTGTCGGCCCTGCTCGCCGATGGTGAGCGGGTCAGTGCGCACCTGGTGCTCACCGCCGAGCGCGTGGTGGCCGCCGAGGCCGTACGCACCCTGGGGTCGCTGGCCCTGATGGGGGTGCGGGTCGCCGAGCTGATCGTCAACCAGGTTCTGGTTCAGGATGATTCGTACGAGTACCGCAACCTGCCGGATCATCCGGCGTTCGGCTGGTACGCCGAGCGGATCTCCGAACAGCAGTCGGTGCTCGACGAGCTCACCGGCACGATCGGTGACGTCGAGCTGGCGCTGGCGCCGCATCTGGCCGGCGAGCCGATCGGCCCCAAGGCACTTGGGCAGCTTCTGGACAGCGTGCGCCGGCGCGACGGCTCGCCACCTCCTGGTCCGCTGCGACCGGTCGTCGACAAGGAGTCGGGCTCCGGGCTCGAAGCGGTCTACCGCATGCGGCTAGAGTTGCCCCAGATCGACTCCGGCTCGCTGGCGCTGGGCCGGGTCGATGACGACCTGATCATCGGCGTCGCAGGAATGCGGCGCCGGGTGCGGCTGGCATCGGTCCTGCGCCGGTGCGTGGTGATCGACGCCGCGCTGCGCGGCACCGAGTTGACCGTGCGCTTCAGACCTAACCCGGAGGTGTGGCCCGCGTGACCGGACCGCACTCCGACATCGGGCCCGAACTGCGCGCCATGGCCCAGGCGATCCTCGACCGGCTCGACCCGGCCGTGCGCGCCGCCGCCGCGATGGCCTCCGGCGCCGGCAACGGTCCCGGCAAGTGCCAGCAGGTGTGGTGCCCGGTCTGCGCGCTGGCCGCGCTGGTCAACGGCGAACAGCATCCGCTGCTGAACGTGATCGCCGAGCACAGCGTCGCGCTGCTGACGCTCATCCGGACGGTGGCGGGAGACGGTTCGACGCAGCGGGGTCCCGACGAACCGCCGACACCCGACGACGACGGTCCGGACGCCGCCCCGCCCACGCAGGGTCGCTACCAACACATACCGATCAGCGTCGAGGAATGAACCCGGGCCTTGCGATCCGGTGTGAACCCCGGCGACCTGTGGTCGGTCCAACACCTGCTGGGTAGAGTTGGCCCAAAGCGCGCGTGCCCGATCGGGAGGCTCCATGTGGTATTGGCTGTTCAAGTACATCTTCATGGGACCGTTGCTGTCGTTGCTCGGTAGGCCGAAAGTCGAAGGGCTGGAATATGTTCCGAATTCCGGCCCGGTGATCTTGGCGAGCAACCACCTCGCGGTCGCGGACAGCTTCTACCTGCCGCTGGTGGTACGCCGGCGGATCACCTTCCTGGCCAAGCAGGAGTACTTCACCGGAACCGGCCTCAAGGGCTGGTTCACCCGGTGGTTCTACACCGCGGCCGGCCAGGTGCCGATCGACCGCACCGACGCCGACGCCGCCCAGAACGCGCTGGAAACCGCCAAGCGCCTGCTCCAGCAGGGAAAGCTGCTGGGCATGTACCCGGAGGGCACCCGCTCGCCCGACGGCCGGCTCTACAAGGGCAAGACCGGTCTGGCGCGCGTGGCGCTGGAGACTGGCGTCCCGGTGATTCCGGTCGCGATGATCGGAACCGACGTCGTCAACCCGCCCGGGTCCAAGATGTGGCGCTTCGGTCGGGTGACCGTCCGCTTCGGCAAGCCGATGGACTTCTCCCGCTTCGACGGCCTGGCCGGTAACCGCTTCATCGAGCGGGCCGTCATCGACGAGGTGATCTACGAGCTGATGAAGCTGTCCGGTCAGGAGTACGTCGACATCTACGCCGCGTCGATCAAGGAAGGCAAGGACGCTAAGCCCGGTGCACCAGGTCAGCCACCGGCGCGGATCCCGGAGACCGCCGCGGGCTGACCGCCGGGCTGCGCACCGTCAGCCCCGCCACGATCAGCACGGCCAGCGCCCACCACACGTAGGACATCCCGAGCAGCTGGCGCCACCACGACGCCGTCTCCTCGTGGTGCTTGGGCAGCAGTTCGAGCGGAATCCAGACCATCAGCGCCACCCCGGCCGCCGTTACGGCGGCCAGCGCCAGATTGCGCCGCCGGTAGGCCAGCACCGTCATCACGACGACCGCCGGCAGCGCCCACACCCAGTGGTGCGACCACGACACCGGTGAGACCACCAGACCGAACAGGGCCACGCACATCAGCCCCAGCGTGGGCTCATCGGCGGCCAGGACGCGTCGAACCGTCCCGATGGTCAGGCCGAGCACCGCGAAGCAGGCCAGGGTCCACAGCACGAAGTGGGTGCTCTGGCCCAGGCCCAGCCGGGCCAGCGCACCGGCGATGTTCTGGTTGGTGTTCAGGGCCGCGCTGCCGATCCGGTCGGTGTGGCGCACCGTGGTGGTCCAGTACTCCACCGAGTCACGCCAGGCCAGCACGAACCCCAGCAGGCTGGCTCCCACGAAGCTGCCGAACGCGGTCAGCGTGGCGCGGCCGTCGCGGCGCAGCATGAAGTACACCAGGAACACCGCGGGCGTCAGCTTGAGCGCGATCGCCACGCCGAGCAGCAGCCCCCGTGGCCACGGGGTGCGGCGCGGCACGCAGTCTGCGATCACCAGCGTCATCAGCACGACGTTGATCTGGCCGAAGGCGAAGTTGGCGGCGATCGGCTCGAGGTAGATCACCGCGGCAGCCACAATGCCCGCGGCCAGCCAGCAGCGGCGCAGCCAGGCCGGTTCGCGGGTCAACGCCGAGTCCTGCCAGACGTCCAGGCGGGTCAGCACGATCCAGGTGGACAGCAGCAGCAGCCCCAGCGTGATCACCGTGATGGCGACGCTGGCCGCGTTCAGGCTCAGCCAGGCGAACGGGCTGAACAGGATGGCCGCCAGCGGGGGATAGGTGAACGGCAGGTTCAGCCCGATGCGGGTGTGGAACGTCGCATCGCCCGCGTACAGCGGCCTGCCGTCCAGCCAGGCCTGGCCGCCCATCCGATAGACCTCGATGTCGATCCGGTAGGGGATGTGCCCGAGCAGCGTCCAGGCGGCGTACGCCAGGCCCGCGACGATCAACAACTGAGCGGCCCGCCAGCCCACGGTCAGCCAGGGCGCCACCCTGGGTGAAGCCAGGGCCCGCCCGAACACACTGCCCGTTTCGGGCGGCTGCCACGTACTCATATCGCAAACCAGCCTATCGGGGCGCGGCGGCGCGACGCGAAATGTCTCTCCGCAACTCCGGCGTGGCGGTTGGGCGTAAGTTCTCTCCCCGTGCCCCTCGCTGTGCACTTCGACGTCGTCGCCCCCGGGCGGATTCCGCTGATGTGGTGCCTGATCGCGTTCATCGTCACGTTCTTCGTGACGCGGACCATCGTGCGCTACATCCGCCACAACGCCGACAACACCAAACCCCGCAAGTGGTGGCAGCCGCGCAACATCTCCGGCCACGGCGGACTGCACATCCACCACGTCGTCATCGGCGTCGTGCTGGTGATGCTCTCCGGAGTCACCATGATCACCTTGGCCGTCGACGGCGGAATAGGCGAATTCACTGCTGCTGCAATTGTTTTCGGCATCGGTGCGGCCCTTGTGCTCGACGAGTTCGCGCTCATCCTGCATCTGGAGGACGTGTACTGGGCCGAGGACGGCCGCGCGTCGGTGGATGCCGTCTTCGCCGCGGTCGCCGTCGCCGGGCTGCTGATCCTCGGGTTCAACCCGCTGTCGTTCTTCGACATCGGGATCTGGCGCGACGACACCTCGGTGCTGGCGCGAACCTCGGTGATCGTCCTGGCGCTGCTGACCCTGGCGCTGGCGGTGGTCGTACTGCTCAAGGGCAAGGTGTGGACCGGGCTGATCGGGATGTTCATCACGCCGCTGCTGTTCGTCGGTGCCATCCGGCTCTCGCGGCCGCACGCGCCGTGGGCACGCTGGCACTACCAGGACAAACCCCGCAAGATGCGCAAGGCGCTGGAGCGGGAGCGCTACCTGCGCAGGCCGGTGGTCCAGGCCAAGCTGTGGCTGCAGCACATCATCGCAGGCGAGCCGAGCTTCCCCGCCGACTCCGAGGTGGATGCCGAACTGGACCGCGAAATCCACGCCGCCCCCGCCCCGAAGTCCAGCGTCGACGCGACGCCGCAGGTGGCGAAGGATTCCGCAGGATAGGGTTCGCCCGGTGCGGTACTTCTACGACACGGAGTTCATCGACAACGGGCGCATCATCGACCTGATCTCGATCGGGGTGGTGGCCGAGGACGGTCGCGAGTACTACGCGATCTCCACCGAGTTCGACCCCGAGTCCGCCGGCCGGTGGGTCCGCACCAACGTCCTGCCCAAGCTGCCGTCGCCGTCCTCGCAGCTCTGGCAGTCCAGGCGCCAGATCCGGGAGGGTCTGGAGAGCTTCTTCGAAATCGACGGCGACGAACCGATCGAACTGTGGGCCTGGGTGGCCGCCTACGACCACGTCGCGTTGTGCCAGCTGTGGGGACCGATGACAAGCCTGCCGCCTCAGATCCCGCGGTTCACCCGCGAGCTGCGCCAGTTCTGGGAGGACCGGGGCTGTCCCCGGATGCCGCCGCGGCCGCACGACACCCACGATGCCCTCGTCGACGCCCGGCACAACATGCGGCGCTTCGTACTGATGACCACCGGTGTCGACCTCGGTCCGGCGCCCAGCGACACCACTTCCCGCAGGTAGCCCGCCTAGCGGGCGGTAAAGGGCTGGTAAAAGACAGCGTCTCGCGCGGTTACCATGGACGGGTGAACTGGACCGTTGACGTACCGATCGAGCAGCTGCCGTCGCTGCCGCCGTTGCCGTCGGACCTGCGCGCGCGCCTGGATACCGCGCTGGCCAAACCGGCCGCCCAGCAGCCCAGCTGGGATGCCGACCAAGCCAAGGCGATGCGGACGGTCCTGGAGAGCGTCCCGCCGGTGACCGTGCCGTCGGAGATCGAGAAGCTCTCCAACCAGCTGGCCGCGGTCGCCCGCGGCGAGGCGTTCCTGCTGCAGGGCGGCGACTGCGCCGAGACGTTCGCCGACAACACCGAGCCGCACATCCGCGCCAACATCCGCACTCTGCTGCAGATGGCCGTGGTGCTGACCTACGGGGCCAGCCTGCCGGTGGTCAAGGTGGCCCGCATCGCCGGCCAGTACGCCAAGCCCCGCTCGTCGGACATCGACGCGCTCGGGCTGACGTCCTACCGCGGCGACATGGTCAACGGCTTCGCCCCGGATGCCGCCGTCCGGGTCCACGACCCGTCGCGCCTGGTGCGCGCCTACGCCAACGCCAGCGCCGCGATGAACCTGGTGCGGGCGCTGACCTCCTCGGGGCTGGCCTCGCTGCACCTGGTGCACGACTGGAACCGGGAGTTCGTCCGTACTTCCCCGGCCGGTGCCCGCTACGAGCAGCTGGCCGGCGAGATCGACCGCGGTATGCGGTTCATGAGCGCCTGCGGGGTCAACGACCGCAACCTGGACACCGCCGAGATCTACGCCAGCCACGAGGCGCTGGTGCTCGACTACGAACGGGCGATGCTGCGGCTGAGCGATGAGTTCGGCGAGCCGCGGCTCTACGACCTTTCCGCGCACTACGTCTGGATCGGTGAGCGCACCCGCCAGCTCGACGGCGCGCACGTCGCCTTCGCCGAGGTGATCGCCAACCCGATCGGGGTGAAGATCGGGCCGACGATGACTCCCGAGGTCGCGGTGGAGTACGTGGAGCGGCTCGACCCGCACAACAAGCCGGGACGGCTGACCCTGGTCAGCCGGCTGGGTAACCACAAGGTGCGCGACCTGCTGCCGCCGATCATCGAGAAGGTGCAGGCGACCGGACACCAGGTGATCTGGCAGTGCGACCCGATGCACGGCAACACCCACGAGTCCTCGACGGGCTACAAGACCCGCCACTTCGACCGCATCGTCGACGAGGTGCAGGGCTTCTTCGAGGTGCACCGCGCGCTGGGCACTCACCCGGGCGGCATTCACGTCGAGATCACCGGCGAGAATGTCACCGAATGCCTGGGTGGCGCGCAGGACATCTCCGACACCGATCTGGCCGGCCGCTACGAGACGGCGTGCGATCCGCGGCTCAACACCCAGCAGTCCCTGGAGTTGGCGTTCCTGGTCGCGGAGATGCTGCGCGACTGATCGTCAGCCGATCAGCCCCGGCAGGTTGGTGCCGAGGGTCCACGCGCCTGCGGCCACCAGGCCGGTGAGGATCAGCACGGCCAACACCCAGAACACCACGGCGCGGCGGGCCCGCTGGCGCGCCCACGCGAAGTCGTTGATGTCGATACCGGCGAATTGCCTTGGCGCCTGGTCGTATTCGTCATCGTAGGCGACCGGTTGCGGGTCGGGCTGCCAGTCCTCGGGTTCGCGGACGAGCTGACGGGTCGGGTTCTTCACCGGCTGACGGTGATCGGTGGTCGGCGCCGCGGCCAGCCGGCTGTGGTGGGCGGTGGCCGCCGCGTGCTGCGCGCTGTTCTTCGGCGCGGGCACCCGGAATTTCGGCAGGGCCAGTTCGGCGGTGATCGCGTCGAGGTCCTCGGCCATCTCACCGGCATCGGCGTAGCGGTCGGCCGGGTTGCGGGCGGTGGCCCGCGCGACGAACTCGTCGAACTGCGGCGGCACGCCGCTGATCGCCGAACTCGGCAGCGGCACATCGTGATCCATCCGCAGATACGCCACCGCCAGCGGGTTGTCACCACTGAACGGTGTTGCGCCGGTGATCAATTCGTACGCCAGGATCCCGACGGCGTAGACATCGCTGCGGGGGTCGGCGATGCCGCTGCTGACCTGCTCGGGGGACAGGTAGGCCGCGGTGCCCAGGATGACGCTGGTGGAGGTGATGCCGGCCTCGGCAACCGCGCGCACCAACCCGAAGTCGGCGAGCTTCACCTCGCCGTCGTCGGAGATCAGCACGTTCTCCGGCTTGATGTCACGGTGCACCAGGCCCGCCCGGTGCGCGACCGCCAGGCCGCCGAGCACCGGT
The DNA here is from genome assembly GCA_963716465.1 of uncultured Actinomycetota bacterium. Taxonomy (GTDB): domain Bacteria; phylum Actinomycetota; class Actinomycetes; order Mycobacteriales; family Mycobacteriaceae; genus Mycobacterium. Next base: position 155,058 of record CAVQTS010000011.1, on the reverse strand, counting down.
CGCAGGACCGCCGCGGCGGCGTGCGGTGGCATCGGGCCGCGCTCGCGGAGCAGCTCGCGCAGCGTGCCGCCCTCGACGAGCTCCATGACCAGAAACGGGTGTGCGGCGTCCAGGCCCTGGTCGTACACCGTCACCAGGCCGGGATCCGTCAGCCGCGCGACGGCCCTGGCCTCGCGCTGGAACCGGGTGAGGAACTGGCTGTCGTTGGCGTAGCGCGCGTCCATCACCTTCAGCGCGACCGGACGGTCCAGACGGATGTCGAGACCCCGGTAGACCGTCGACATTCCGCCGGTGGCGATCTTGTCCTCGACGCGGTACCGACCGTCCAGCAACGCGCCGTCGAGCGGGTCCGACGTCACCGCCACATGGTACGTGGCGGCGACCGTCTCCCGATTCTCGTGGCCAGTGCGTGTCAGAGTGGCCCTCGCGGTCCTAGACTGGCGCGGTGAGCAGCATTCCTGCCGGTGATGACGTCCTCGATCCCGACGAGCCCCTCTATGACCTGCCGAAAGTGGCCGAGTTGCTGCACATGCCGGTGACCAAGGTGCATCAGCAGTTGCGGGAAGGCCATCTGGTCGCGGTCCGGCGCGGCGGTGTGCCGATGGTCCCGCAGATCTTCTTCACCGACAGCGGCCAGGTGGTCAAGTCGCTGTCCGGCCTGTTGGCGGTCCTGCGCGACGGCGGCTACCGCGACACCGAGATCCTGCGCTGGCTGTTCGCCGCAGACCCGTCGCTGACGCTGACCCGCGACGGGGTACGCGATCAGATCAGCAACGCCCGCCCGGTCGACGCGCTGCACGCCCATCAGGCCCGCGAGATCGTCCGGCGCGCTCAGGCCATGGCGTACTGATCAGGCGCCTGCGGGCACGCCGGCCGCGTCCTCGGCGTTCTTCCGCGGCGGCGGTTCGTCGGTGCGGTACAGCGAGTACCACGCGGCCACCGCGCACGCCGTGGCCAGCAGCACATGGAGCCACGAGTACATGCCGTGCGAGCCGTCCGGTTTGAAGATCACCATGATCCAGGTGGAGAACCCGGCGATCAGCGCGATGGCCGGCCGCGACTGCGCCAGCGCCGACACCACCGCGAGCGGCCAGGTGTAATACCAGGGCAGAGCCGCCGGAACGAACAGCACGACCACCAGCATCGCCCACGCGATGCCGGTCAGCGCTTGTCGGTCGTCGTGGCGAAACCGCCACCACAGCAACGGAAGTGACAGCGCGATGACGCCGATGCCGGCGACGCGGGTCACCTGCAGGACGGCATAGAAGTTCACCGGGAACAGCAGCCCGCCGATCGCGTTGGTGAGATTGGCGATGGCGGTCGGAACGGTGAGCCAGTTGATGATCTTCACCGACCCCGCCAAGGCGGTCAGCCAGCCCAGCCCGACACCGGCGAGGCCGGACAGCACGGCGAAGACCGCGATGAAGATCGCCACCGATGCCGCCGACGCGGTGACGAAAGCCCGCGCGGTGGACTGGTTCCGGTCGTCGCGGAGGTGACGCATCCACACCCACACCATGAACGGCAGGGCCAGCACGGCCGTCGCCTTCACCGCGACGGCGATGGCGATCAGGGCAGTGCCGCCGACGTGATGGCGCCCGAACGTCAGCGCGATACCGGCCATCATCATGCCGACCATCAGCATCTCGTTGTGCACACCGCCCATCAGGTGGATGATCACCAGCGGGTTGAGCACGCAGATCCACAGCGCCACAGCGCCGTTGGCGCCGACGTGGCGGGCCACCCGGGGCGCGGCCCAGATCAGCAGCGCCAGCCCGGGCAACATGCACAGCCGCAGCAGCATGGTGCCCGCCACCACGTGATTGCCGACGAGCATGGTGACGAACTTCGCCACCAGGATGAACGCCGGGCCGTACGGCGCGGTGGTGGTGGTCCAGATCGGACTCACGTTGTCCAGCAACGAGTTCTGGTTTTCGATCGGTCCGACGGCGTACGGGTCGAAGCCGTCGCGCAGCAGCGCGCCCTGGGCGAGATAGGAGTAGGTGTCACGGCTGAACAGCGGAACGCTGAGCAGCAGCGGCGCCAGCCAGAACCCCGTGGTGGCGATCATCGCCCACTCACTGACAATTCCCCGCCGGGAGACCACCCTGCGGCCCACCCACAGCCAGGCCAGCAGCATCACCACCACGCCGCCCCACAACAGCACCGAGGACACCACCAGGCCGTGGCCGAACCGCAGCCAGGACAGGTGCATCGACTCCAGCAGTGGGTCGTGCAGTCGGGTACTGCCCGCGCCGAGACCACCGAGGGTGATCAACACCGCGCCGGCGAAACCCAGCAGCGCGGGCCGGCCGTCGTCGCCGGAGGCGAATGCCGCCAACCGCGCCAGGCCGGTCAGGGCTGGCGTCGGCGTCGTCGGTGTGGTGCTGGGCATGGGTCTAGGCCGACCGGTTGGCGGCCAATCTGGCGAGCTCCGTCAGACCGGCCTTGGCCGGCGCGTTGATCGCGGCGCTCTCCAGAACAGCCAGCCCCCGCCGGGTGAGCGCCTCGATGTGCTCCTCGACCGCGGCCAGCGCGCCGACCGACTCGATGGCCCGGCACAGTTCGCGCACCTGGCTGTCGCTGAGGTCGGTGCCGATCCCGCGGCGCAGCAGCGTCGCGGCGGCCGGGTCGGTGCTGTCGGCGCGTTCGAGGGCCTCGGCCAGCAGCACGGTGCGCTTACCCGAGCGCAGGTCGTCGCCGGAGGGCTTGCCGGTGACCGCGGGGTCGCCGAACACGCCCAGGACGTCGTCGCGGAGCTGGAACGCGACCCCCAGATCCGTGCCCACCTCGTGGAACAGCCGCTGCACGTCGGGCCGGTCCGCGGCGGCGGCCGCACCGAACTGCAGCGGGCGCGAGATCGTGTAGGACGCCGTCTTGTAGGTGTTGACGTTCATCGCCGAGGCGATGGACTCCGCGCCACTGGACTCGGCCACGATGTCGAGGTACTGCCCGCCGAGCACCTCGGTACGGATGTCGGACCACACCCGCTGCACCCGCAACTGGGCCTCGCGGGGCAGATCGACGGTCGTGACGATGTCGTCGGCCCAGACCAGCGACAGGTCACCGAGCAGGATCGCCGCCGACCGCCCGAACTGCTCCGGCGAGCCGCTCCAGCCGCGGCCGCGGTGCAGGTCGGTGAAATGAATGTGAGCGGTGGGCATCCCGCGCCGGGTCGCCGAGTCGTCGATCACGTCGTCGTGGACCAGCGCGCAGGCGTGCAGCAGTTCCAGCGCCGAGAACAGCAGCAGGGCGTCATCACCCACCGGCGCGTCGGGCTCGGCGGTCACCGCGCGATAGCCCCAGTAGGCGAAGGCGGGGCGCACACGTTTGCCGCCGCGCAGGACGAAGTCCTCGAGGGCGGCGATCAGGCCGTCGTAGTCGACGCCGATGTAGGCGGCCTGCGCGCGGCGGTCTGCCAGGTAGACGCGCAGTTGATCGGTGACGGCGCCGGCCAGCTCGACGGCTGACGGAGCTGTTGCTTCGACGCTCAGCGCGACGCCCCTTTCTGTGTTCGATCCGACGGCCCGGTGGTGCAAACCAGAGTAGAGCCTGGCAGCGGTTTAGCCCTATCGAGGGTTTGGCCGGCGGGAGGCCCTCGTCAGTCGTCGGACCCGTCGGCGTTGGCGAAGCGTGGCGAACGGTCGCGGTTGTTGTAGGCCAGCGACCCGATCACCCCGGCGACCACCAGCGCGGCCAGCGCCAGCCACAGTGCGGCGGCGGTGAACGAGCGCGTGCTGGGGTCGGTGACCCTGGCTTGCGCGCTCAGCGTGGACACCACACCCGGCTTGAGTTTCCATTCGACGGTGTCGCTGTCGATCCGGTCGCCGTTGGTGGAGGTGACCTCGCCGGGGAAGGCCACGGTGAGCTGCATGTCGGCGTCGGAGTCGTTGACGTTGGTCAGGTCCGCGCGGCCTTCTAGGATTACCAGGTTGCCGGCCCGGCGCAGCGAGATGTCCACCCCGGTGGCGTCGCGGTTGAGGTTGGCCAGCTGCGGCACCTCGGCGAAGCTCAGGTCGGAGAACACGGCCTCGGAGCCGACGAAACCGTCGGAGTCGTACTTCGAGACGGCGATCTTCTGGCTGAACGGCACGTTGAGGTCGAACTGCGGGCCCTGGTCGTTGTCGTCGCGAGGTTTCGCCGCGGCGACGATCTGACCGGAGACCCGGTCGTCGGGGGACACCGTGATCGAGGCGTGCACGCGAACGCAGCCGACCGCCAGCGGCGCCACGAACAGCAGCAACAGGGCCACCGCGCGCAGGCGCAGCAGGCGGGATCGGACGCGCACGAGGGGTATCGTGCCAGACCCGGCGGATTTGCGAGGCCAGCTGATTACAGCGGCAGTGCGCGCCCGAGGATGGCGAAGGCCCGCGGGTCGCCCGCGAAGTGGTAGCCGCGGATGACGTCGGTGAAGCCCAGCCGGCGGTACAGCCGCCATGCCCGGTTGGACTCGCCGCTGATCTCCGGGGTCGAGAGCAGCACGTTCGCCTCGCCGCGGCCGGCCAGCAGCCGCCGGGCCAGAGCCTCGCCGAGGCCCCGGCCCTGGGCCTGCGGATGGATGTGCAACTCGGTCAGCTCGAAGTAGCTGCTCATCAAGCGGTTGATCTCATCCGGTGGGACGCCAACGCGCTGCAACCCGGAAACCACCTGCTGCTGCCACCACTGATCGGGCGCGCCGCAGTAGCCGTAGGCGATACCCAGCAGCGGCGCGGCCTCCAGTGCGGCGGGCGTGGGTTCCTCACCGGTGGCGGTGTCGGTGTCGGTCTCGACGGCGGCGACCGCCTTCCAGCCGTGGCGCCGGGTGTGCTCGAGCCACATCGAGGCCCGCTGACTCTCGGTTCCGCGGGGGTAGCGCATGGCGTCGACGTACACCGACAGGGCGTCGTGCAGGCGCTGTTGCATGTCGTTGGGCGACAGATCGATGAGGAAAGTCGCCAACGCCCCGGTGCCCTTCTTCGCCTGCGGATTAGTCATGAGTCCACCGCCATTATCGGTGTGCTCGCCTGCGGCCCAGCAGGCCGACCGGTGACGGCGGTCTGACGTCGTACAATCGGGTGGACCAACTAGGTGGTACGGCGCACTTTCACCTCGTATCATTTTGGTGTTGCCCCGTAAAAGCTGGGCAGCCACTCATGTCGGCAGTGACCGGCCGCGTCGGCAAGGAGGGACGAATGCCACTCTCCGATCATGAGCAGCGCATGCTCGATCAGATCGAGAGCGCTCTCTATGCCGAGGACCCCAAGTTCGCCTCCAGTGTGCGAGGCGGAACGTTGCGGGCCCCGTCCACGCGCAGGCGACTGCAGGGCGCCGGACTGTTCGTCATCGGCTTGGCGATGCTGGTCGCCGGGGTGGCGTTCAAGGCCACGATGATCGGGAGCTTCCCGATCCTGTCGGTGCTGGGCTTCCTCGTGATGTTCGGTGGCGTGGTGTTCGCCGTCACCGGTCCACGGTTGCCGGGCGGCCGCGACACCGCCGGTTCCGGGCCTGCGGGCTCGCGTCAGCGCAAGGTCAAGGGTTCCGGCGGTGGGTCGTTCACCAGCCGCATGGAGGATCGGTTCCGGCGTCGCTTCGACGAATGACGTAGCAGCACGATGACGGGGTAGCCGCGGCTGCCCCGTTTTTGTTATGCACCCGAGGTGGGATCGGCGCGGAATCGACGCCACGCCGTAGAACGCTCATTCGGGCGAGGTTCTCGACGCCCCCCACATCGCCCCACTGGTGGCTGAGCAGGCCTTTTGTACCCTCCGGTGCCACCGATGCCGGGGCCGGAGCGGACCCTGGTGGGTCAAGGTGGCGGACTCACCCCGAAATGCCGACCCAAGGTGGCGCAGAGTGGGGGATTGTGGGGTATCGTGGCGCCTAACGGAGTGAAGGAAGGCTCCGGGGCGTAGGAGGTGCGGGGATGTTTCTCGGTACCTACACGCCCAGGCTCGACGACAAGGGGCGGCTGACGCTGCCCGCCAAGTTCCGCGACGCACTGGCAGGAGGGTTGATGGTCAGCAAGGGCCAAGATCACAGCCTTGCGGTCTTCCCGCGTGCGGAGTTCGAGCAGATGGCCCGGCGGGCCGCGCAGACCTCCAGGAGCAATCCGGAAGCCCGCGCGTTCCTGCGCAACCTCGCGGCCGGCACCGACGAGCAGCACCCTGACTCGCAAGGCCGGATCACCCTGTCCGCAGACCACCGCCGCTACGCCAACCTGTCCAAGGACTGCGTGGTGATCGGCGCGGTCGACTTCCTCGAGATCTGGGATGCCCAGGCCTGGCAGGACTACCAACAGACCCACGAAGAGAACTTCTCCGCGGCCAGCGATGAAGCACTCAGCGACATCATCTGACCCCGCCCAGTCGCACGTGGCCCGTGCATCGTGGCCTCTGCCCGAACCGACCCTGACGTACTTCCCCAACGCCAGGTTCGCCAACTCGGACAGGGACCTCGGTGCAGGGGCGCCGTCAGATCCATCGGGAGGTTCCGTCGTGGTTGAGCCCGCCGACCACGGACACATTCCGGTTCTGCTGGAGCGCTGCGTCGAACTCCTCGCCCCGGCGCTCACCCGCCGCGCGGCCGACGGATCCGGCGCCGTGCTGGTCGACGCCACCCTGGGCGCGGGCGGCCACGCCGAACGCTTCCTCACCGAGTTCCCCGGGCTACGTCTCATCGGGCTCGATCGCGACCCCGACGCCCTGGCCGGTGCCGCCCAGCGGCTGGCGCCGTTCACCGATCGCGTCACGCTGATCCGAACCCGGTACGACGGGCTGGCCGACGCCCTGGCCGAGGCGGGTTACGCCACAACCGATTCGATCGACGGCGCGTTGTTCGACCTCGGTGTGTCCTCGATGCAGCTCGATCAGCGCGAGCGCGGCTTCTCCTACGCGCAGGACGCCCCGCTGGACATGCGGATGGATCCGGAGGCCCCGCTGACCGCAGCGGAGATCCTCAATACCTACGACCGCGCGCAGCTCACCGACATCCTCCGCCGCTTCGGCGAGGAGAAGTTCGCCCACCGCATCGCCGGATTCGTCGTCGAACGCCGTGAGCGCGCACCGCTGACCACCACCAGCGAGCTGGTCGAGATCATCTACCGGGCGGTCCCCGCGGCGGCCCGGCGCACCGGTGGCCACCCCGCCAAGCGGACCTTCCAGGCGCTGCGGATCGCGGTCAACGCCGAACTCGACTCGCTGAGCGCCGCACTGCCCGCCGCGATGGCCGCGCTTCGCGCCGGTGGGCGCATCGTGGTGATGGCCTACCAGTCGCTGGAGGACCGGATCGTCAAGACGACGTTCGCTGCCGCGACGGCGTCGCGCACGCCGGCGGGTCTGCCCATCGAACTGCCCGGCCACGAGCCGGAATTCATCGCGATCACCCGGGGCGCCGAACGTGCCGACGCCGACGAGATCGAACGCAATCCGCGCAGCGCACCGGTACGCCTGCGAGCTGTGCAACGGGGAGGGACGAACTGATGAAGGTCGGACGCAAGGCAGCCGATCCCGCGGATCGCGAGAACGACGGTAAGGGTAAGGGAGCCACCGCGACGCGACGCCGCACAGGCGAGACCGCCGCCCGCGGCGCCAGGACCCGCACCGGCACGTCGGCGCGCCGCCCGCACGAGCCACGCGGCCTGCGCCAGGGGCCGCAGACCGCCCCCACTCCGCGGCCCGTCGAACGTCCGGCCCGGGCCAAGACCACCAGCCAGGCCAAGGCGCGCGCCAAGGCCCGGAAAGCCAAGGCGCCCAAGGTTGTCCGGCCGCCACTGCGCGAGCGGCTGATCGCCCGGCTGGGGCGGATCGACCTTCGCCCGCAGACTCTGATGGCCAAGGTGCCGTTCGTGGTCCTGATCATCGGCGCGCTCGCCGTCGGATTGGGTGTCACCCTCTGGCTGTCCACCGCAGCCGCCCAGCGCTCCTACCAGCTGTCCACCGCGCGGGCCACCAATGACGCGCTCAGTCAGCAGAAGGAAGCCCTCGAGCGGGACGTCCTGGAGGCGGAGTCGGCGCCGGCGCTGGCCGAGGCCGCCCGCAACCTGGGCATGATCCCGTCCAAGGACACCGCCCACCTGGTCCAGGACCCGATGGGCAACTGGATCGTCGTCGGCAAGCCCAAGCCCGCAGAAGGTGCGCCTCCGCCGCCGCTGAACAACAAGCTGCCCGACGAGAAGCCGCCCGCCCCACCGGCGCCCGCCGCACCGGCGGTGCCGAACCCGAAGCCCGGCAGCGCACCCGAGGTGCCGACTCGCCTCACCCCGCTGACACCCGGGGCCGTCCCGCTGGCCGGAACTGAAGTGCCGGTGCACCTTCCGGCGGCCACCCTGCCCGGCGCGGCGCTCGCTCCCGGCCTGAACCTGGTGCCCGTGCCCGTCGGCGGACCACCGGCCACCGACCTGCCGCCGGCCGCGATTGTGCCGGCACCCTTGGCCCCGGCGCCCGCGCCGCCGGCCGCCGTCCCGCCGCCGGCCCCTGTTCTGCCGGCGCCCGCGGACGTCGCGCCCGCCGCGCCGGTCGCCGGAGCTGCCCAGTGAGCCGCACCGACAAGACCAGGGCCGCCAAGGGCAAGCGCCTGCCTGATCCAGGTCCTGGACGCCCGGCGAAGTCCCGCCGCATCCGTGAACCCATCGAAAGTGTTTCGCGCACAGGGTCATTCGTATTCCGGCACCGGACGGGCAACGTCATCATCCTGCTCGCGCTGCTGATCGCCGCGGCCCAGCTGTTCAACCTGCAGGTCCCGCAGGCGGCCGGGCTGCGCGCCCAGGCGGCGAGCCAGCTCAAGGTCACCGACGTCGAGAAAGCGGTGCGCGGCAGCATCGTCGACCGCAACTTCGACAAGCTGGCCTTCACCATCGAGGCCAGGGCGCTGACCTTCCAGCCGGCCAAGATCCGCAAGCAGCTGACGGAGGCCAAGCAGAAATCCCCGGCCGCCCCCGACCCGGACAAGCGGCTCACGCAGATCGCCACCGAGGTCGCCGCCAAGCTCGACAACAACCCGGACGCCGCGACCCTGTTGAAGAAGCTGCGCAGCAACGAGACGTTCGTCTACCTCGCCCGCGCCGTCGATCCCGCGGTGGCCGAGGCGATCACCAAGAAGTTCCCTGAGGTGGGCGCCGAACGCCAGGACCTGCGCCAGTACCCGGGCGGGGCGCTGGCGGCCAATATCGTCGGCGGTATCGACTGGGACGGCCACGGCCTGCTCGGTCTGGAGGACTCGATGGACTCCGTGCTCTCCGGCAGCGACGGTTCGATCACCTATGACCGCGGCTCCGACGGCGTGGTCATCCCCGGCAGCTACCGCAACAAGCACGACGCGGTCAACGGCTCGACGGTGCAGTTGACCCTCGACGACGACATCCAGTTCTACGTCCAGCAGCAGGTGCAGCAGGCCAAGGACGCCTCCGGCGCCAAGAACGTCTCTGCGGTGGTGCTGGACTCGAAAACCGGTGAAGTACTGGCGATGTCGAACGACAACACCTTCGACCCCAGCCAGGACATCGGCCGGCAGGCCGACAAGCAGATGGGCAACCTCGCGGTCACCTCGCCGTTCGAGCCGGGATCGGTGAACAAGATCGTCACCGCCTCGTCGGTGATCGAGTACGGCCTGTCCAACCCCGACGAGGTGCTGTCGGTGCCCGGCTCCATCGACATGGGCGGGGTCAACGTGCACGACGCGTGGGACCACGGTGTGATGCCGTACACCACCACCGGCGTGTTCGGTAAGTCGTCCAACGTCGGCACCCTGATGCTGGCCCAGCGTGTCGGCCCGGAGCGCTACTACGACATGCTCGGCAAGTTCGGGCTCGGCCAGCGCACCGGCGTCGGTCTGCCCGGCGAGAGCTCCGGGCTGGTCCCGCCGATCGACCAGTGGTCCGGCAGCACCTTCTCCAACCTGCCCATCGGACAGGGCCTTTCGATGACCCTCCTGCAGATGGCCGACATGTACCAGGCCATCGCCAACGACGGGGTGCGGATTCCGCCGCGCATCGTCAAGGCCACCATCGCCCCGGACGGCACCGCCGCCGAGGAGCCCCGGCCCAACGGCATCCGGGTGGTCTCGGTCGACTCCGCGCGCACGGTGCGCAACATGCTGCGCGCCGTCGTCCAGCGCGACCCGATGGGTTACCAGCAGGGCACCGGCCCGGCCGCCGCCGTCGACGGCTATCAGGTCGCGGGCAAGACCGGCACGGCGCAGCAGATCAACCCGGCCTGCGGCTGCTACTACAGCGACGTCTACTGGATCACGTTCGCCGGGATGGCACCAGCCGACGACCCCCGCTACGTCATCGGCATCATGATGGACAACCCGCAGCGCAATGCCGACGGCTCGGCCGGTCACTCCGCGGCGCCGCTGTTCCACAACATCGCGGCCTGGCTGCTGCAGCGGGAGAACGTCCCGCTCTCGCCGGACCCGGGCCCGCCGCTGACCCTGCAGGCCACGTAAAAGGTCGACCGCCGCTGCTCGGTAGGGTGACAACTCGATCCCGGGAGTTGATGGAGGTGACGGGCGTGACCGATGTCTTGCGGCCGCGCACGACACCAGCTCTGGCGCTGCCCACGCTGGCCGGCCGCATCGGCGCCGTGCCGGCCAACGGCGGCGCCGTCCCGGAGGTCCGGATCACGGGTGTCACCCTGCGCGGGCAGGACGCCAACCCCGGTGATCTGTTCGCCGCGCTGCCCGGCTCGTCCTCGCACGGCGCAGGTTTCACCGCCGACGCCGTCGAGCGCGGCGCCGTCGCGGTGCTCACCGACGCCGAAGGCGTGGCCGTCATCCATCGCGAGCTCGGCAACCCGGCGCCGGTGCCGGTGCTGGTCCATCCCGCACCCCGGTCGGTGCTCGGTGAGCTCGCCGCCGCGGTCTACGGCCACCCGTCGGACCGGGTGGTGGTCCTCGGCGTCACGGGCACCTCCGGCAAGACGACGACGACGTACCTGATCGAGGCGGGGCTGCGCTCGGCCGAACGCACCCCGGGACTGATCGGCACGGTCGGCATCCGCATCGCCGGCGCCGACGTGCCCAGCGCACTGACCACACCGGAGGCGCCCGCGCTGCAGGCCCTGCTGGCGGTGATGGCCGAACGCGGCGTGGACACCGCGGTGATGGAGGTGTCCAGCCACGCCCTGGAGCTGGGCCGCGTGGACGGAATCCGCTTCGCCGCAGGCGGATTCACCAACCTGTCCCGTGACCACCTCGACTTCCACCCGACGATGGAGGCCTACTTCGACGCCAAGGCCCGGCTCTTCGACCCGTCGTCCCCGGTTCATGCCGCCGTCCCGATCATCTGTGTGGACGACGACGCCGGCCGGGCGATGGCCCGCCGTGCCGACGCTGCGGTGACCGTCAGCGCCGACGGTCACCCGGCGGACTGGCGGGCCGAGGACATCGTCGTGCTCGACAGCGGCGTGCAGGAGTTCACCGCCGTCGACCCGGCCGGGGTGCACCATCGGCTGCGGATCCGGCTGCCCGGCCGCTACAACGTGGCCAACGCCCTGCTGGCGCTGGCGATGCTCGACGCCGTCGGCGTCTCACCCGAGCAGGCCTCGCCCGGCCTGCGGGAGGCCTCGGTGCCCGGCCGGCTCGAGGCCGTCGAACGGGGTCAGGACTTCCTGGCGGTGGTGGACTACGCCCACAAGCCCGGTGCACTGCAGGCGGTCCTGGAGACGCTGCGCAGGCCCGGCGCGCGGCTGGCCGTGGTCTTCGGCGCCGGGGGAGACCGCGACCCGGGTAAGCGAGAACCCATGGGGCGCATCGCCGCTGAGCTCGCCGACCTCGTGGTGGTCACCGACGACAACCCGCGCGACGAGGATCCGGCGGTGATCCGCGCGGCCATCCTCGCCGGCGCCGCACGGGCCGGCGGCGGGGCCGAAGTGGTCGAGATCGGTGACCGCCGCGCCGCGATCCGCCATGCCGTCGGCTGGGCCGGGCGTGGTGACGTCGTGGTGATCGCGGGCAAGGGGCACGAGAAGGGGCAGACCGCAGCCGGCCACACCCGGCCCTTCGACGATCGCGAGGAACTGGCCGCCGCGCTCGAGTCATCGGGGAGCAGAAGATGATTCCGCTGACCCTGGCCCGGATCGCCGAGATCGTCGGCGGCGAACTCGCCGACATCAGCCCGGCCGAGGCCGCCGAGTGCCGGGTGACGGGCACTGTGGAGTTCGACTCGCGGGCCGTGACCCCAGGCGGGCTGTTCCTGGCGCTGCCCGGTGCACGCTCCGACGGCCATGACTTCGCCAAGGCCGCGGTCGGCGCGGGGGCGGCGGCGGTGCTGGCCGCGCGCCCGGTCGGTGTACCGGCGATCGTGGTGCCGCCGGCGCCGGCCTCCGATGCCCAGGCCGGGGTGTTCGAGCACGACACCGACGGGTCCGGGGCCGCGGTGCTGGCCGCACTGGCCAAGCTGGCGTCGGCGGTGGCCGCCGAACTGGTCGAGGGCGGGCTGACGATCATCGGCGTCACCGGCTCGTCGGGCAAGACGTCGACCAAGGACCTCATCGCCGCCGTGCTTCGTCCGCTGGGCGAGGTGGTGGCCCCACCCGGTTCGTTCAACAACGAGCTCGGCCACCCGTGGACGGTGCTGCGCGCCACCGAAGACACCGACTTCCTGGTGCTGGAGATGTCGGCGCGCCACCCCGGCAACATCGCCGCGCTGGCGGCGATCGCCCGGCCGTCGATCGCCGCGGTGCTCAACGTCGGCACCGCCCACCTCGGCGAGTTCGGTTCCCGCGAGGTCATCGCGGAGACGAAATCTGAGCTGGTACAAGCGCTTCCGGCTTCCGGTGTGGCGATTCTCAACGCCGACGATCCGATGGTGGCCGCGATGGACGTCAAGACGGTCGCGCGGGTGGTTCGGGTCGGGCGGGCCGAGAACGCCGACGTGCGCGCCGAGAACGTCGAACTCGACGAGCTGGCCCGGCCGCGCTTCACGCTCACCACCGCCACCGGGTCCGCCGAGGTTGCGCTGGCCGTGCACGGCGAGCACCAGGTGAGCAATGCACTGTCGGCGGCCGCGATCGCCCTGGAGTGCGGCGCCAGCCTGCCGGAGGTGGCCGCCGCCCTGGCCGGCGCGGGCCCGGCCTCGCGGCACCGCATGGAGGTGCGGGTGCGCGCCGACGGGGTCACGGTGATCAACGACGCCTACAACGCCAACCCGGACTCGATGCGCGCCGGGCTGCAGGCTCTCGCGGTGATGGCGCGTCAGCAGCAGAAGCGCAGCTGGGCGGTTCTCGGCGAGATGGGCGAGCTCGGCGACGAGTCGATTACCGAGCATGATCGTGTCGGTCGGCTGGCCGTGCGCTTAGATATCAGTCGACTTGTCGTCGTCGGAACCGGGAGGCCTATGAGCGCCATGCACCACGGGGCGGTCATGGAGGGTTCCTGGGGTTCGGAGTCCACCATGGTCCCCGATGCCGACGCGGCCCTGGCGCTGCTGCGCGCCGAGCTGCAGCCTGGCGACGTGGTGTTGGTGAAGGCATCCAACGCGGCGGGTCTGGGCGCCCTGGCGGAAGCGCTGGTGACGGAATGAGACTGATCCTCATCGCCGTCGCGATCGCGCTGGCGGTGTCGATCCTGCTGACCCCGGTCCTGATCCGGCTGTTCACCAAGCAGGGCTTCGGCCACGAGATCCGCGAGGACGGCCCGCCCAGCCACAAGACCAAGCGGGGCACGCCCTCGATGGGCGGGGTGGCGATCATCGCCGGCATCTGGGCCGGCTACTTCGGCACGCACCTGGTGGGCCTGATGCTGGACGGCAGCGGCCCGTCGGCCTCCGGGCTGCTGGTGCTGGGGCTGGCCACCGCGCTCGGCGCGGTCGGGTTCGCCGACGACCTCATCAAGATCAGGCGCTCCCGCAACCTGGGCCTGAACAAGACCGCCAAGACCGTCGGCCAGATCACCGCCGCGGTGCTGTTCGGCATCCTCGTGCTGCAGTTCCGGAACTCCGACGGGCTGACACCGGGCAGCCCCCAGCTGTCCTACGTGCGCGAGATCGCCACCGTCACGCTCACTCCGGCGCTGTTCGTGCTGTTCGTCGTCGTGGTTGTCAGCGCCTGGTCCAACGCGGTGAACTTCACCGACGGCCTCGACGGGCTGGCCGGCGGCAGCATGGCGATGGTCAGCGCCGCCTACGTGCTGATCACCTTCTGGCAGTACCGCAATGCCTGCGCCACCGCCCCGGGCCTGGGCTGCTACAACGTGCGCGATCCGCTGGACCTGGCGCTCATCGCGGCCGCCACCGCGGGCGCCTGCATCGGGTTCCTGTGGTGGAACGCCGCACCGGCCAAGATCTTCATGGGTGACACCGGGTCACTGGCGCTGGGCGGCGTCATCGCCGGACTGTCGGTGACCAGTCGCACCGAGGTCCTCGCCGTGGTGCTGGGCGCGCTGTTCGTCGCCGAGGTGACCTCGGTGGTGGTGCAGATCCTGGCCTTCCGCACCACCGGGCGCCGGGTGTTCCGGATGGCGCCGTTCCATCACCACTTCGAACTCGTCGGCTGGGCCGAGACGACGGTGATCATCAGGTTCTGGCTGCTGACCGCCATCGCCTGTGGTCTGGGGGTCTCGCTGTTCTACGGCGAGTGGCTCAGTGCCATTGGTGCCTGACGGGGCCATCGGTGCCTGACATGCCGGCCGGGCTCGAGCCGCTGGCGCCCGGCGCGCGAATCCTGGTGACCGGCGCGGGGATCACCGGCCGTGCGGTGGTCGCCGCGCTGGCGTCGTGGGACGTCGAGATCCAGGTGTGCGACGACAACGCCGACGCGCTGGCGAGGCTGGCTGCCGACGGCGTGGCCACCGTCAGCCCCGCCGATGCCGTCGTGGCGATCGGCGACATCACCCTGGTGATCACCAGCCCCGGCTTCCCACCCACCGCCCCCGTGCTGGCCGCAGCGGCCGCGGCCGGGGTGCCGATCTGGGGTGACGTCGAACTGGCCTGGCGGCTGGACGCAGCCGGCCACTACGGCCCGCCGCGGCGCTGGCTGGTGGTCACCGGCACCAACGGCAAGACCACCACGACGTCGATGCTGCACGCGATGCTGGTCGCCGACGGCCGGCGTGCGGTGCTGTGCGGCAACATCGGCGACCCGGTGCTCGACGTGCTCGCCCAGCCGGCGGATCTGCTGGCCGTGGAGCTGTCCAGCTTCCAGCTGTTCTGGGCGCCCTCGCTGCGCCCCGAGGCGGGCGCGGTGCTCAACGTCGCCGAGGACCACCTCGACTGGCACGGCGGGTTCGACGCCTACGCGGCCGCCAAGGCCAGGGCGCTCGACGGCCGGGTCGCCGTCGTCGGCCTCGACGACGCGCCGGCGACCGCACTGCTGCCCGCCGCCGGCGCCCGGGTCAAGGTCGGCTTCCGGCTCGGTGAGCCGGCTGCCGGGGAGCTCGGGGTGCGGGACGGGATGCTCGTCGACCGGGCGTTCGCCGAGGACCTCGCACTGGCCCCGACGGCGTCGATTCCGGTCGCGGGTCCGGTCGGCGTGCTCGACGCGCTGGGTGCGGCCGCACTGGCGCGCGCGGTCGGCGTCGGCGCCGATTCCATCGCGTCGGCATTGGCCGGCTTCCGGGTGGGCCGGCACCGTGCCGAATCCGTTGGCGTCGTCGACGGGGTGACCTACGTCGACGACTCCAAGGCCACCAACCCGCACGCCGCCCAGGCCTCGGTGCTGGCCTATCCGCGGGTCGTGTGGGTGGCCGGTGGCCTGCTCAAAGGCGCTTCGGTGGACGAGATGGTCGCCCGGGTGGCCGACCGGCTGGTGGGTGCGGTGCTGATCGGTCGCGATCGGGCGGTGGTTGCCGAGGCGTTATCGCGACACGCGCCCGATGTCCCCGTCATCGAGGTTGTGACAGGGGAGGATCGTGAGGTGCATGGGACAAATGAGTCAGATGTTGCTCATGAGACTCGAGTGGTCGATGACTCCGGCTCCGGCCTGGGTGCGCGGGTGATGACCGAGGTCGTCGCTGCCGCCGCCAGCCTGGCGCGGACCGGTGACACGGTGCTGCTGGCCCCTGCCGGTGCATCGTTCGACCAGTTCGCCGGCTATGGCGACCGCGGAGACGCGTTCGCCGCCGCCGTGCGCGCCGCGGCCCGGTAGTGGCCGTGGGCGGCAACATCCTGAACCGGCTCCGGCGCCGGGGCGCCACGGCCGACCCCGACGCCGAAGGCGCCGACGAGACCGGCACCGCGCCGGTGGCGGTGGCGACCGCCGACGCGCCCGCGAAGCCCAAATTCGAGCCGCGCAAGAAGTTCGGCGCCTGGCTGGGCCGGCCGATGACGTCGTTCCACCTGATCGTCTCGGTGTCCGCCCTGCTGGTCAGCCTCGGGCTGATCATGGTGCTGTCCGCTTCCGGGGTGCACTCCTACGACGAGGACGGCTCGCCGTGGGTCATCTTCGCCAAGCAGGTGCTGTGGACCCTGGTCGGACTCGTCGGGTTCTGGGTGGCGCTGCGGGTTCCGGTGAACTTCCTGCGGCGCACCGCCTTCTCCGTCTTCGCGCTGACCATCGTCATGCTGGTGCTGGTGCTGATCCCGGGCATCGGCCACGAATCCAACGGCTCCCGAGGCTGGTTCGTGGTCGCCGGCTTCTCGATGCAGCCGTCGGAGCTGACCAAGATCGCGTTCGCCATCTGGGGCGCGCACATCCTGGCCACCCGGCGCATGGAGCGGGCTTCGCTCAAGGAGCTGCTCGTCCCGCTGCTGCCCGCGGCGGTGATCGCGCTGGCGCTCATCGTCGCCCAGCCCGACCTGGGCCAGACCGTGTCGCTGGGCATCATCCTGCTGGCGCTGCTCTGGTATGCCGGCCTGCCGCTGAAAGTGTTCGTCAGCTCGCTGGCCGCCGCGATTGCGGCGGCCGCGGTCCTCGCGGTGTCCGCCGGCTACCGATCCGACCGGGTGCGGTCGTGGCTGGACCCCAATGCCGACGCGCAGGGCTCGGGGTATCAGGCCCGGCAGGCCAAGTTCGCCCTGGCCAACGGCGGGGTCTTCGGTGACGGCCTCGGCCAGGGCACCGCGAAGTGGAACTACCTGCCCAACGCCCACAACGACTTCATCTTCGCCATCATCGGTGAGGAACTCGGCTACGTCGGCGCGGCCGGGCTGCTGGCGCTGTTCGGCTTGTTCGCCTACACCGGCATGCGAATCGCGCGGCGCTCGGCGGACCCGTTCCTGCGGCTGCTGACCGCCACCGCCGCGATGTGGGTGGTCGGCCAGGTGTTCATCAACGTCGGCTACGTCATCGGGCTGCTGCCGGTCACCGGGATCCAGCTGCCGCTGATTTCGGCTGGCGGGACATCAACGGCGACAACACTTTTCATGATCGGACTGATGGCCAACGCGGCCCGTCACGAGCCTGAGGCGGTCGCGGCCCTGCGCGCCGGCCGCGACGACAAGATGAACCGGCTGCTGCGGCTTCCGCTGCCCGAGCCCTACGTGCCGACCCGCGTGGAGGCGCTTCGCGACAGGTTGCGGTCCAAGTCGCCGGGCGCCACATCGGCCAAGCCCGCCAGGACGTCCGAAAAGCCCGCGAAGAAGCCCGCGAAGAAACCGGCCAAGAAGTCGGCCCGCAATCCCGAACCGGCCCGCGGCCGCGCCGCACTGCCCGCCAAAACCAGGACGGCCCAGCGACCCACCCGGCGCGCAGGGCATCATGGAGGCGCTTCCCGTCAGGATTACCCCGACGGGGCGCAACGGTACGGACAACATGACAGCGGCCACGCACGGCGAGGGCGCTCATTGGAAGGTCAGCGTTACGGGTGAGTGTCTCGGGGGTCGGCGGCGGTGCGGAACGCGGCGACTCGGGCAGCAGGAGCGGTGAGAAGGACGGGGGCGCATCGGTGTCGGTCGTGCTGGCCGGTGGCGGCACCGCCGGTCACGTCGAACCGGCCATGGCCGTCGCCGACGCGCTGAAGGCCCTCGACCCCGGCGTCCGCATCACCGCGCTGGGCACCGCCCGCGGCCTGGAGACCCGGCTGGTGCCCGACCGTGGCTATCACCTCGAGCTGATCACCCCGGTGCCGCTGCCGCGCAGGTTCAACGGCGACCTCCTGCGCCTGCCGCTGCGGGTGCGTCAAGCGGTGCGGGAGACCCGGGCCGTGCTCGACGAGGTCGACGCCGACGTGGTGATCGGGTTCGGCGGCTACGTCGCTCTGCCCGCCTACATCGCCGCCCGTGGCGGGCCGGTGCATCGCAGGCGGGTCCCGGTCGTGGTGCACGAGGCCAACGCCAGCGCCGGGCTGGCCAACCGGGTGGGGGCGCGCACCGCGCGGCGGGTGCTCGCCGCGGTGCCGGACTCCGGGCTCGCGCACGCCGAGGTGGTCGGCATGCCGGTGCGGGCGTCGATCACCGGCCTGGACCGTGCCGCCCTGCGCGGGAAGGCCCGCGCCCACTTCGGCTTCGCCGAGGATGCCCGGGTGCTGCTGGTCTTCGGCGGTTCGCAGGGCGCGGCGTCGATCAACCGGGCCGTCTCGGCCGCCGCGGCCGACCTGGCCGCCGCCGGCATCTCGGTGCTGCACGCGCACGGCCCCAAGAACACCCTCGACCTGCGCACCCCCGAGCCGGGCGACCCGCCCTACCTCGCGGTGCCCTACCTCTACGAGATGGACCTGGCCTACGCCGCGGCCGATCTGGCGATCTGCCGGTCCGGGGCGATGACGGTGGCCGAGGTGTCGGCCGTCGGGCTGCCCGCGGTCTACGTGCCGCTGCCGATCGGCAACGGCGAGCAACGGCTCAATGCGCTGCCGGTGGTCAACGCCGGCGGCGGGCTGCTGGTCGACGACGCCGGCCTCTCGCCGGACTACATCGGCCGCGAGGTCGTCGGACTGCTGACCGACGGCCCGCGGCTGCAGACGATGACCGCGGCCGCCGCGCAGGTCGGCCACCGCGATGCTGCGCGCCGGGTCGCCGAGGTCGCGCTAGAGGTCGCCCGCGCGGGCCGCAGGGCCGCCCGGTGAACGCGCCGAAGGCGCTGCCGCCCGAGTTGGCGCGGGTGCACATGGTCGGCATCGGTGGCGCCGGCATGTCGGGCATCGCCCGGATCCTGCTGGACCGCGGCGGCCTGGTGTCGGGATCGGACGCCAAGGAGTCGCGCGGCGTGGTCGCGCTGCGGGCCCGCGGCGCGGTGATCAACATCGGCCACGATGCGGCCAACCTCGACCTGCTGCCAGGCGGGCCGACCGCGGTGATCACCACCCACGCCGCGATCCCGAAGACCAACCCCGAACTCGTCGCGGCGGCGCAGCGCGGGATCCCGGTGATCCTGCGGCCGGTGGTGCTGGCCAAGCTGATGGCTGGTCAGCACACCCTGCTGGTCACCGGCACGCACGGCAAGACCACCACCACCTCGATGCTCATCGTCGCCCTGCAGCACGCGGGGATGGATCCGTCGTTCGCCGTAGGCGGGGACCTGGGCGAGGCCGGGACCAACGCGCACAACGGCAGCGGCGACTGTTTCGTCGCTGAAGCCGACGAGAGCGACGGCTCGCTGCTCGAGTACGCCCCCGACGTCGCGGTGGTGACCAACATCGAGGCCGACCACCTGGACTTCTTCGGTACCCCGGAGGCCTACAGCGCGGTGTTCGACGCCTTCGTGCAGCGGCTGAGGCCGGGCGGCGCCCTGGTGGTGTGCGTCGACGATCCCGGCGCCGCGGCGCTGGCGGACCGCAGTGCGGCCCTTGGTGTTCGGGTGTTGCGGTATGGCGGCGGGCCCGGTGCGGAGCTGGCCGGGGCGCTGGTCGACTGGGAGCAGCAGGGCACCGGCGCGGTGGCCCATATCCAGCTCGCCGGCGAGCCGCACCCGCGGGTGATGCGGCTGGCGGTTCCGGGCCGGCACATGGCGCTCAACGCGCTCGCCGCGCTGCTGGCCGCGCGCGAGGCCGGTGCGCCGGTCGACGACGTGATCGACGGCCTCGCCGGTTTCGAGGGGGTGCGCCGCCGCTTCGAGCTGGTCGGGACGGCAGGCGGGGTGCGGGTCTTCGACGACTACGCCCACCATCCGACCGAGGTGCGTGCGGCGCTGACCGCGTTGCGCGCGATCGCCGGGCAGGACCGCACCGGTCACCCGACGATCGCGGGCGCCCGCAGCATCGTCGTGTTCCAGCCGCACTTGTATTCGCGGACAAAGACTTTCGCGCGTGAGTTCGGTAGCGCGCTGGACACCGCCGACGTGGTGTTCGTGCTCGACGTGTACGCCGCCCGCGAGCAGCCGATGGCCGGGGTCAGCGGTGCCACCGTGGCCGAGCACGTCAGCGTGCCGGTGCACTACGTGGCGGACTTCTCGGCCGTCGCCGCGCGGGTGGCCGCGGTGGCCGGCGACGGCGACGTGGTGGTCACGATGGGCGCCGGCGACGTGACGATGCTCGGCGCCGAGATCATCGCGGCCCTGCAGGCCAAGGCCGAGCGCGCCCGGGAGATGCGGTGACGACGCCGGGGCACGGGCCGGAGTCCGAGCCCGTCGAGGAAGCCACCCCGCCCGAACCGACGATTGGCCGCGAAAGTACGAGTGCCGACGTGCAGAACGTCGATCTCGGCGAGACGGTGGACGATAAACCCGCTCCCGCAGCCGAACTCCTCGAGACCGAGGCAACGCCGGAGGAACCCGAGGAACCCGACTTCGAGGGCCCACGCAGGCGCGCCCGCCGGGAACGCGAGGAGCGCCGCGCCGCGCAGGCTCGCGCGACGGCGATCGAGGACGCCCGCCGGGACGCCAAACGGCGGGTTCGCAACGAGCAGTCCGATGAACCGAAAGCGTTGAGCCGCAGGGGTGTCCGCGGTCTGAAGCTATTGACCTGGCTGGTCGTGCTCACGGTGATCGGGGTCGGGCTGGGACTGGTCCTTTACTTCACCCCGCTGATGTCCGCGCGCTCGCTCGTCGTCACCGGCACCGGCGTGGTGACCCGCGAGGAGGTGGTTGCCGCGGCCAAGGTGGCGCTCGGGACACCGCTGCTGCAGATCGACACCGACGAGGTGGCCGACCGGGTGGCCGGCATAGCGCGGGTGGCCAGCGCCAGGGTTCAGCGCGAATACCCGTCGACCCTGCGCATCACGATCGTCGAGCGGGTTCCGATCGTGGTCAAGGACTATCCCGACGGGCCGCACCTGTTCGACAAGGACGGGGTCGACTTCGCCACCGCGCCCCCGCCACCTGGGCTGGCCTACATCGACGTCGACCACCCCGGCCCCAACGATCCGCCCACCAGGGCGGCCCTCCAGGTGATGACCTCGCTGAGCCCCGACGTGGTCGGACAGGTGAGCCGGATCGCCGCGCCCTCGGTGGCCTCGATCACGCTGACGCTCACCGACGGCCGCACGGTGGTGTGGGGGACCACCGACCGCACCGACGAGAAGGCCGAGAAACTGGGGGCGTTGCTGACCCAGCCCGGGCACACCTATGACGTGTCGAGTCCGGATCTGCCGACGGTCAAGTAGATCGCGGGAAAATCCCTGCGACACGTCGGCGCGCCTCCCCAATCCCGCGAGGACCGTCCATATCGTTCTGGTTGCGCGGAACTACTTGACATAACTCTAAGCCTGAGGTTGAGGTTGAGGGTTTGCCACAGGCAGTAGCGCCACCCGAGCCCGACAGGGAGGAAGACCCAGACGATGACCCCCCCGCATAACTACCTCGCCGTGATCAAGGTCGTTGGCATCGGCGGCGGCGGCGTCAACGCCGTCAACCGAATGATCGAGCAGGGACTCAAGGGTGTCGAGTTCATCGCGATCAACACCGACGCCCAGGCGCTGTTGATGAGCGACGCCGACGTCAAGCTCGACGTCGGCCGCGACTCCACCCGCGGTCTCGGTGCCGGTGCTGATCCCGAGGTCGGCCGCAAGGCAGCTGACGACGCCAAGGACGAGATCGAGGAGCTGCTGCGCGGCGCCGACATGGTGTTCGTCACCGCCGGTGAAGGCGGCGGCACCGGAACCGGCGGCGCACCGGTGGTGGCCACCATCGCCCGCAAGCTCGGCGCGCTGACCGTCGGCGTGGTCACCCGGCCGTTCTCCTTCGAGGGCAAGCGCCGGTCCAACCAGGCCGAAGCCGGCATCCAGGCGCTGCGCGAGAGCTGCGACACCCTGATCGTGATCCCCAACGACCGGCTACTGCAGATGGGCGACGCCCAGGTCTCGCTGATGGACGCCTTCCGCAGCGCCGACGAGGTGCTGCTCAACGGCGTGCAGGGCATCACCGACCTGATCACCACCCCGGGCCTGATCAACGTCGACTTCGCCGACGTCAAGGGCATCATGAGCGGCGCGGGCACCGCGCTGATGGGCATCGGCTCGGCGCGCGGCGACGGTCGCGCCCTCAAGGCCGCCGAGATCGCGATCAACTCCCCGCTGCTGGAGGCCTCGATGGAAGGCGCCCAGGGCGTGCTGATGTCGATCGCCGGCGGCAGCGACCTGGGGCTGTTCGAGATCAACGAGGCCGCCTCGCTGGTCCAGGACGCCGCCCACGTCGACGCGAACATCATCTTCGGCACCGTGATCGACGACTCGCTGGGCGACGAGGTCCGGGTGACGGTCATCGCCGCCGGCTTCGACGCCGCCGGGCCGAGCCGAAAGCCGGTGGTGGGAGCCGCAGGCGCGGCCGGGCCTTCGATCTCGCCGGGAGCCGCGGGCAAGCTCAGTTCGTCGCTGTTCGATCCGATCGACGCGGTGAGCGTGCCGGTGCCGACCAACGGCGCGACGGTCCGCATCGGGGGCGACGACGGCGGCATCGCCGATGACGACGTCGACGTCCCGCCGTTCATGCGGCACTGATCCCTTTTCTGCGCGAGCAGACGCATATGTGCCCCAAAACCCGGCGTCTCGGGGACTTTGATGACTGCTCGCGCAGATTCGGATACTGGGTTCTGTGACTCTCATCCGCCGCGTGACCACGACCCGCGCCGGCGGGGCTTCGGCGCCGCCGTTCGACACGTTCAATCTCGGTGACCACGTCGGTGACGACCCTGCCGCGGTAGCGGCCAACCGGGCCCGGCTGGCGAGTGCGATCGGGCTGCCCGGCGACCACGTGCTGTGGATGAACCAGGTGCACGGCGACCACGTCGAGGTGGTCACCGGTCCGCGCACCGATCCTGTCGAGGACACCGACGCGCTTGTGACGACGACCCCGCGGCTGGCACTGGCCGTGGTCACCGCCGACTGTGTCCCGGTGCTGCTGGGTGATGCGCGCGCCGGCGTCGTGGCGGCCGTGCACGCCGGGCGGGTCGGCGCCGCCAAAGGCGTGGTGCTGCGGACCGTGGAGGCGATGCTGGCCCAGGGGGCGCACATCGGCGATATCTCGGTGCTGCTGGGACCGGCCGTCAGCGGCGCCAACTACGAGGTGCCCGCCAAGATGGCCGCCGAGGTCGAAGCCCAGCTGCCGGGCAGTCGCACCAGGACCGCGCGCGGCACGCCGGGGCTGGATCTGCGCGCCGGCATCGCCCGGCAGTTGATCGGCGCGGGCATCAAAGCCATCGACGCCGACCCGCGCTGCACCGTCGCCGACCCGAAACTGTTCAGCCACCGCCGCGGCGCGCCAACCGGCCGGCTCGCATCAGTGGTGTGGATGGAATGAGCGAGCGGGAATCCGAACTGGCCACGGCGCTGGTGGCGCTGCGCGACCGGCTGGCCACTGCGGTGCAGGCCGCCGGCCGCGACATCGCCGACGTCGAGCTGCTGCCGATCACCAAGTTCTTCCCGGCCTCCGACGTCGCGATCCTGTGGCGGCTGGGCTGCCGCAGCTTCGGTGAGTCCCGCGAGCAGGAGGCCTCGGCCAAGATCGCCGAGTTCCATGCGCTGACCGGCGCCACCGACGTCGCTTGGCACATGGTTGGGCAGATTCAGCGCAACAAGGCCAAACACATTGCGGTATGGGCGGATACGGTGCACTCGCTGAGTACCGCCAAGGTCGCCGCCGCGCTGGACCGCGGTGCCCTGCAGGCGATCGACGACGGCCTGCGTACCGGCCCGGTGAACGTGTTCGTGCAGCTCAGCCTGGATGGCGACACCGAGCGCGGCGGGGTGGACGTCGGCGACCCCGAGGCGGTGGACGCAATCTGTGCCCAGGTGGCGCGGGCCGACGGGCTGCGGCTGGTCGGGCTGATGGCGATCCCGCCCCTGGGCGTCGACCCCGACCAAGCCTTCGCCGCACTGGCGGCCGAACACCGCCGCGTGCTGACGATCCACCCCGGCGCGACACAGCTGTCGGCCGGGATGTCCGGTGACCTGGAAGCCGCGGTGCGACACGGATCAACGTGTGTGCGTGTCGGTACGGCGCTTATGGGAAATCGTCCTCTAACGTCTCCCTGAGTAGTCACTCCAGTCACATCTTCATCACAGACACCGAACTTCACGCTCAAGAAGGGTCCAGCGATGAGCACTCTCCACAAGGTCAAGGCCTACTTCGGTATGGCTCCGATGGACGATTACGACGACGAGTACTACGACGACGACGACCGCGGCGCCGGCCGCGCCGGATATGCCCGTCGCGGTGAGCGTTTCGCCGACGACGGCTACGAGCGTGGCGCGCGCTACGACGACCGCGATCCGCGCGCCGCCCGCGAATACGACGACCCGCGCCCCGAGTACGACGCACCGGCAACCGGTGGCTTCCGTGGCTACGCCGACGAGCCCCGCTTCCGCCCCCGCGAATTCGACGACATGCCGCGGCCGTCGCGCTTCGGCGCCCTGCGCGGCTCCACCCGCGGCGCACTGGCGATGGACCCCCGGCGGATGGCCGAGCTGTTCGAGGCCGGCAGCCCGCTGTCGAAGATCACCACGCTGCGCCCCAAGGACTACAGCGAGGCCCGCACCATCGGTGAGCGGTTCCGCGACGGCCAGCCGGTGATCATGGACCTGGTGTCGATGGACAACGCCGATGCCAAGCGGCTCGTCGACTTCGCGGCAGGGCTGGCCTTCGCCCTGCGCGGCTCGTTCGACAAGGTGGCCACCAAGGTCTTCCTGCTCTCGCCGGCCGATGTCGACGTCAGCGCCGAGGAGCGTCGCCGGATCGCGGAAGCGGGTTTCTACAGCTACCAGTGAGGCGGCGGAGTGTCGCCCGCCTCATCTGAGGTCGCCGGACCGGCGGCTCCGGAGCCCAGTGGGTAGGCTGGCGGCGTCGCGCTGGACTCAAGCCAGCGATGTCGGCAATGTCACATCCGCTGCTAGTAAGGACCGGCTTTAGTTGGCGCTGTTCTTCGAAATCCTGGGCTTCGCGCTGTTCATCTTCTGGCTGCTGCTGATCGCCAGGGTCGTCGTGGAGTTCATCCGCTCGTTTGCCCGCGACTGGCACCCGCGCGGCATCACGGTGGTGATCCTCGAGGCGATCATGACGCTCACCGATCCGCCGGTGAAGCTCCTACGCCGGCTGATTCCCCAGCTCACCATCGGCGCCGTGCGATTCGATCTGTCGATCATGGTGCTGCTGCTGGTGGCGTTCATCGGGATGCAGCTGGCATTCAACGCCGCTGCGTCGGCCGCCTGACGAGTCGGCAGGGGGCGGCGTAACCTACCTCACCGGGCGTCGGATCAGGATTCGCCACGCCGCAAAAAAGGTACCGAAACATTGAAATTCGCTCTTAATTATCGGTCTCAGCCGCAACCGGCGGTTCTGGTGTGACAGGATGGACGCCAGTTACAGTACGGCACGATGGACGCGACATGCGTTCTACACTTTGAGATCGGTTCGACCGTCCCAGACCCGAGGGGGCAGACAATGCCACTTACACCGGCCGACGTGCACAACGTGGCGTTCAGCAAGCCACCGATCGGCAAGCGTGGCTACAACGAGGACGAGGTTGACGCCTTTCTCGACCTGGTTGAGAACGAGCTGACCCGCCTGATCGAGGAGAACTCCGACCTGCGTCAGCGGGTGAGCGAGCTCGATCAGGAGCTCTCCTCGGCACGCGCCGGCGGTGGCGTACCCGCTCCCACGCAGGCGATTCCGCTCTACCAGCCCGAGCCGGAACCCGAGCCCGCACCCGCGCCCGTGCAGCAGGTGGCGCCCGCGCCATCGTCGTCGGTCACCGAGGAGCAGGCCATCAAGGCCGCCCGCGTGCTCAGCCTGGCCCAGGACACCGCCGACCGGCTGACCGGGACCGCCAAGGCCGAGGCCGACAAGCTGCTCTCGGACGCGCGGGCCAATGCCGACCAGATCCTGTCGGAGGCCCGGCACACCGCCGAGACCACTGTCGCCGATGCCAGGCAGCGCTCCGAGGCGATGCTGAGCGATGCTCAGACCCGCTCCGAGACCCAGCTTCGTCAGGCGCAGGAGAAGGCGGATGCGCTGCAGGCCGACGCCGAGCGCAAGCACTCGGAGATCATGGGCACCATCAATCAGCAGCGGACCGTCCTCGAGGGCCGTCTCGAGCAGTTGCGCACCTTCGAGCGGGAATACCGCACGCGCCTGAAGACCTACCTCGAGTCGCAGCTGGAGGAACTGGGCCAGCGTGGCTCGGCTGCCCCGGTCGACTCCGGTGCGACCAGCGACGGCGGCGGTTTCAACCAGTTCAGCCGGCCTACCAACTAAGGTCCGTCGGGCCGTACGGCCCGAAATCCACCTGCTTCGTGTCGCCGGAGGTTGATCGATGCTGATCGTTGCGCTGGTGCTCGCGGTGATCGGCCTCGCGGCCCTGGTCACCGCCGTCGTCACCAGCAATGAGTTGGTCGCCTGGGTGTGCATCGCGGCCAGCGTGCTCGGCGTCATCCTGCTGATCGTCGACGCCATCCGGGAGCGGCAGGGCCGCGTTGCCGACGAAGCCGTCGCCCCTGCACCGGCCACGGTGCCCGATGAGCCCGCGGAATCGGCCACCGCCGACGCCGTCGCGTACTCGGACGAGGAGGCGGCCGATTCGACCTACTCGACGTTCGACGCCGACTACCCCGACGAGTCGCTGGAGCAAGAGGTCGCGGCCGAGGACCACCCCGAGGAGGTGGTCTCCGACGATCCCGAGTCCGACACTCCGAGCGACGACGAGCCCGAGCTGCCTGAGCCGGCCGAGGAGGCCGCGCTGCACACCGTCGACGAGAACGAGCCCCCGGTCGACGAGGACGCCGCCGCGGCCGAGGAGCCCGACAAGCGCTGATCCCCGGGCAATCCGGCAGCCCGTCGGCTCCGAATCCCTGATGACATCGCCAGGGACACCTAAGGACAGCATGGGCATCGAATACGCGAGCATCGTCGACCATCGGATCGACGAGGTGTTCGCCTGGCACACCCGGCCCGGCGCGATGCGCAGACTGGTCCCGCCGTGGCAGCCGATGCGAGTGGTGGCCGAAACGCAGTCGCTGGCCGACGGCGTCGCCGTTCTCGGGCTCCCCGCGGGGCTGCGCTGGATCGCCCGCCACGACCCGGCCGGCTACGACCCGCCGTACCAGTTCGTCGACGCCCTGTCGTCGGACGGCCCGATGACCCTGCCACCGCGGATCATCGGCTGGTGGCGCCACACCCACCGGTTCAGCGACGCGGGCGACGACACCACCCGGGTGCACGACCTGGTCGACACCACCGTGCCGGGCAAGGCGCTGCGTTCCACCTTCGCCTACCGCCACCGCCAGCTCGCCGACGACCTCGCCGCGCACCGCGACGCCGCACAGGCCGGCGCCGGCCCGCTGGTGGTCGCGATGACCGGGTCATCCGGTCTGGTGGGCACCGCGCTGACCGCATTCCTGAGCACCGGCGGGCACCGGGTGATCCGGCTGGTCCGCCACCAGCCCACCCACGCCGACGAACGCCGTTGGGACCCAAGCGATCCCGCGCCGGACCTGCTCGACGGAGTCGACGCCGTCGTGCACCTGGCGGGTGAGTCGATCGCCGGTCGGTTCACCGAGGACCATCGGGTGGCCATCAGCGAGTCCCGCATCGAACCGACCCGCCGGCTCGCTGAACTGGCCGCCGCGTCGGGCAGTCGCCTGAGCGCGTTCGTCAGCGCCTCCGCGGTCGGCGTCTACGGCTACGACCGCGGCGACGCGCTGCTGTGCGAGGACAGCGCTCGCGGCGACGGCTTCCTTGCCGACGTGGTGGCCGACTGGGAGGCCGCCACCGCGCCCGCCGCCGCGGCCGGCCTGCGGACCGTCGTCGTGCGCACGGGCATCGTGCAGGCCGCCGCCGGCGGCACACTGAAGCTGCTGCGCCCGCTGTTCGCCGCCGGGCTGGGCGGCCGGCTGGGCAGCGGCAGGCAGTGGCTGTCCTGGATCGGCATCGACGATCTGCTCGACGTCTACTACCGCGCCCTCTACGACAGCAGGCTGTCCGGACCGGTCAACGCCGTCGGCCCGAACCCGGTGCGCAACAGCGAATACACCAAGGCGCTGGCCAGGACACTGCACCGGCCCGCGCTGCTGCCGGTCCCGTCGATCGGGCCCCGGCTCCTGCTGGGCGAGCAGGGCGCGCGCGAGCTCGCCGAAGCCGACCAGCGGGTGTTGCCGACCAAGCTGCAGGCGATCGGGCACCGGTTCCGCCACCAGACGGTCGACGACGCACTGGCCCACCAGCTCGGGGGAGATCCCGCCCCCGGAGTCCTCTGACTCGACCGTGCCTAGGGCGCGGCGGCGTGCCAGGAGCCCAGACTGCGCAGCAGCGGGTTCTTCTTGTACTCGTGGCCTGCCATCCGGCCCAGGATGTCGTCGAGCGCGGTGACAGCATCGGTGATGTAGGGCCCCTTGTTGAGCATCACGCACTCGGCCCGCTCGGCCATCGCCGCGTCACTGATCTCGGCACGCGACGGCAGCCCGGTCTTGGCGAGCTGCTCGAGAACCTGCGTCGCCCAGATCACCGGCACGTGCGCCGCCTCGCACAGCCACAGCGTCTCCTCCTGTACTTCGGCCATCCGCTCGTAGCCGCATTCCACGGCCAGATCGCCGCGCGCGATCATCACCCCGACCCGGCGGCGGCGCATCGCCGTCAGTATCAGCTGGGGCAGCCGTTCGAACCCTTCCCGGGTCTCGATCTTGAGCACCACGCCCAGATCGGTGTCACCGAGCCGGCTGAGCTCGCCGAACAACCGGATCACGTCGGCGGGCTCCCGCACGAAGGACAGCGCCACGATGTCGGCGAGTTCGACCACGGTGGCCAGATCATCCAGGTCCTTGTCGGTCAGCGCCGAGATGAGCAGGTCGGTGTCCGGGACGTTGATGCCCCGTCCGGCGTGCAGTTTCGCCATGCCGTGCAGCGGGTGGTCGATGCGCACGTCGAGGCTGTCGGCGTGGACGGCCACGACCTCGCCGCCGATCTTGCCGTCGTCGAAGAAGATTCGTTCGCCCGCCTCGGCGGTGTCGAACACCTCGGGCAGCGTGCAGCCGATCCGGGGCGGCTCGTCGTCCCCGACCGGCGCGGGGGTGCAGTCCCGGGTCAGCCGCAATACGTCGCCGGCGGTGAGCCGGATGCTCTGCTCCACGGCTGGCAGGTCGCCGACCTCGGTGGCGTCGGCCGAGCCCTTCTCCGCCCCGGGGTCGCTTCGCCCCTGCCCGCCGGGCACCAGCACGGTCCCGGTTCCGAGATAGGTGGTCTTCTCCGTGGTCACGATGAACCCGCCGGGAGCCGCGGCGGCGAGCAGCAGCCGCCGTTTGGAGCCTCGGGTGTCGCGCAACACCAGTTCGTCGCCTTCGGTGCGGCGGGCCAGCCAGCCGGCGTCGACCGGCACGGCGATCAGTCCGGGCTCAGGCGGACGGGCCGGCCGGCGCGCGCTGGTCAGCCAGCCCCGCGCGGCCGCCACCACCTGACCGCGCGCGTTGCGGCTCGGTCGTAGCCGCACCACCTGCGGTCCGGGCTGCAGCGGGCCGGTGCGCAGCTTGGGTCCGCCGAGGTCCATCGCCACCAGGCAGGGCCGTCCGGCGGCGGCGGCCGCGGTTCTGACATTGGCGGCCATGGCCTTCCACGCCGCCGCGTCGTCGTGGGCGCAGTTGATCCGGGCGATCCGCATGCCGGAGTCGATGAACGTGCGCACCAACCCGGCGTCGGTGGCGGCCTCCGGCGGCAGGGTGACCATGATCCGGGCGGCGCGGTCCTCGGGGGCCGGGCCCAGCAGTTCGGTGGCATTGCGCTCCAGCAGCGGCGCGCCCTGGTTGACGTCGGCGATCACCTGTTCGTCGAGAGTCCAGCCATTGCCGCGCATCGCCCCGATCGCCGCCGACACCGAGCGCAGCGTCGCTGCGACGTGGCCTTCGCTGCGGCCCAGCGAGGACAGGCCGAACCCGGCCAACCGGCTCTGCAGATCACGTAGATCGACCTGCCGCAACGCCCAGTAGTGCACCAGATTAATTGCGCTGCAACGATGTTCGGGCGTAACAGGTGAGATCCACGGCCGCCACCGCTTCTCGGCGTCAGTCAGCCGGTCCAGCAGCGCGCCGACCTCGGTCTGCAGCCGCTCGAGTTGGTGCTCCACCCCTGAACACTGGCCCGACGCTAGCCAGGTCAGGTGTCCGGCAAGTGAACTGTGCGCCGATGTGACTTTAGGCCTTTTGTGCTGTCCCGAATTACCCGCGCGCGATGGACTGTTGGTAGGCCACGATGGTGGCATGGCAACCAGCGACCCCGTCGTGCTCGACGGCGCGGGTTTGCACCGGCTGATCGAAGAACTCAGCGGGCGCGGCTACCGCGTCGTGGGTCCCACGCTGCGCGACAACGCGATCGTGCTGGCCGAGATCGACAGCGCAGACGACCTGCCGCGCGGGTGGGGCGTCGACGTGGCGCCGGGCACCTATCAGGTGCGCCGCCGTGACGACCAGGCCGCGTTCGGTCATTCGTCGGGACCGCAGTCCTGGAAGCAGTTCCTGCACCCGCCGCGCCAGAAGCTGTGGTCGTGCGGACCCGACGGCGTCGACCCGGCCGACGAACCCGAGCCCAAGTACGCCTTCCTCGGCGTGCACGGCTGCGACCTGGCGGCCATCGGCGTCCTCGACCGCGTCCTGTCCGGTGGCGCGCATCCCGACGGTTCCTACGTCGGGCGGCGCAGACAGGTCTTCGTGGTCGCGGTCAACTGCACCGAACCCGGCCGGCTGTGCTTCTGCGCCTCGATGGACACCGGCCCGGCCTGCACCTCCGGCTACGACCTGGTGCTCACCGAGCGCCTCGACACCGACGACCCGACCTACGTCGTCGCGGCCGGAAGTGCCGCGGGCGCCGAGGTTCTGGCCGCGGTGCCGCATCGCTGCGCCGAGGCCGCCGAGACCGCGGCCGCCGCCGACGAGGTCCGCGACGCCGCATCCAAGATGGGACGCCAGATGCCCGACGGCGATCTGCGTAACCTGCTGGTCTCCTCGCGGGAGTCGCCGCACTGGTCGGAGGTGGCCAGCCGCTGTCTGACCTGCGGCAACTGCACCATGGTTTGTCCAACGTGCTTCTGTACCAGCACTTCTGACGTCACCGACCTCACCGGCGAGCACGCCGAACGCTGGCTGGAGTGGGCGTCGTGTTTCGAACTGGACTTCACCTTCGTCCACGAAGGGTCGGTGCGCACGTCGGGCCCGTCGCGCTACCGGCACTGGTTGACCCACAAGCTGTCCAGCTGGCACGACCAGTTCGGCACCTCGGGGTGTGTCGGCTGCGGACGGTGCATCGCGTGGTGTCCCACCGGCATCGACATCACCGAGGAGATGGCCACGTTCGCGCGGCTGGCGGAGAACGACGATGAGTGAGGCGGCCACGCGCGGCTGGGCGCCGGACTCGTCGGCCATGGCCCCGGTGCCGTACCGGGTGCGCTCGAAGGTGATCGAGAACGCCGACTCGGTGACGCTGTGCCTGGAGCCGATCGCCACCGAGCTGTCCGCGCCCCGGCCGGGCGAATTCATGATGATCTACGCCTTCGGAGTCGGGGAGGTGGCGATCTCGGTCAGCGGTGACCCGTCGGTGGCCGACGGGACCATCACCCACACCATCCGTTCGGTCGGTGCGGTCAGCGCCGCGCTGTGCGCTGCCGAACCCGGGTCCGCGCTGGGTCTGCGCGGGCCGTTCGGCACTAGCTGGGGGCTGGACGAGGCCGCCGGCCGCGACCTGGTGATCGTCGCAGGCGGCGTCGGCCTGGCGCCGCTTCGCCCGGTGGTCCTCGGCGCCCTTGCCGACCGGGACCGGTACGGGCGGGTGATCGTCGTCGCGGGTGCGCGCGCCAATCGCGATTTCCTCTACGCCGCGGAACTGCAACGCTGGCAAGAGGATTCGCGTCTCGAGCTACACCAGACCGTGGACGTTCCGATCCAGGGTTGGCTCGGCGAGACGGGCTTCGTCACCGAACCGTTGCGGCGTCTGTCGCTGGTGCCGGACCGGGTGACGGCGTTCTTGTGCGGCCCCGAGCCGATGATGCGGTTCGGTGCGCAGGCCCTGCTCGTCAAAGGGGTCGCACCCACCGACATCCGGGTGTCGCTGGAGCGGAACATGCAGTGCGGCCTCGGCTGGTGCGGGCATTGCCAGCTCGGCCCGCTGCTGGTGTGCCGGGATGGTCCGGTGGTCGGCTACGACGTGGCGCTGCCGCTTCTCGACTGCAAGGAGCTCTGAGATGCCGAGCCTCGCGGTGTGGAAGTTCGCCTCATGCGACGGATGTCAGCTGACGCTGCTGGACTGTGAGGACGAGCTGCTCACGCTGGCCGAGCAGGTGCAGATCGCGACCTTCGCCGAGGCATCCAGCGCGATCATGGGCGGCCCGTATGACGTGTCGCTGGTCGAGGGGTCGGTCACCACACTGTCCGACGAGCGCCGTATCCGCGAAATCCGGGAACAGTCAGGCGTTCTGGTGGCCATCGGGGCGTGTGCCACCGCGGGCGGTATCCAGGCGCTGCGCAATTTCGCCGACGTTGCCGAGTTCACCTCGGTGGTCTACGCCCGCCCCGACTACATTCACACGCTGGCGACCTCGACGCCGGCGTCGGCGCACGTCACCGTCGACTACGAGCTGCGGGGGTGTCCGATCGACCGGCGCCAGCTGCTGAACACCCTGGCCGCGCTGCTGGTGGGTCGCAAGCCACGGTTGCCCGCGGCCACGGTGTGCACCGAATGCAAACGGGCCGGGGTGACGTGCGTGACGGTGGCCGAGGGGATCGCGTGCCTCGGCCCGGTGACCCACGCCGGCTGCGGTGCGCTGTGCCCGCGCCATCACCGCGGGTGCTACGGCTGCTTCGGCGCAACGGCCACGCCGAACATGCCGGCACTGATCCCGCTGCTGCACCGCGACGGCCTGTCGGGACCCGAGGTGGACCGGGTGTTCGAGACGTTCAACGTCGCCCAATTCAGTGCGGAACGGAACGCCCCCCATGACTGAGTCCCGCACCATTCGCGTCGGCGCCCTGACCCGCGTAGAGGGGGAGGGCGCGCTGCACGTGGAGCTGCGCGACGGGGTGCCCGAGCGCGTCGAACTCAACATCTACGAGCCGCCGAGGTTTTTCGAGGCGTTCCTGCGCGGGCGCGCGCACACCGAACCACCCGACATCACCGCCCGGATCTGCGGGATCTGCCCGGTGGCCTACCAGATGAGTGCTTGCAACGCACTGGAGGACGCCTGCGGTGTCACGCTCGACCCGCAGCTGGTGGCGCTGCGCCGGCTGCTGTACTGCGGGGAGTGGATCCACAGCCACGCGCTGCACATCTACATGCTGCACGCCCCGGACTTCCTCGGTGAGCCCGACGTGATCGCGGTCGCCAGGAACCATCGCGCGGCGGTGGAACGCGGTCTGGCGCTGAAGAAGGCCGGCAACCGGTTGATGGAGCTGGTCGGCGGGCGCTCCATCCACCCGATCAACGTGCGCCTCGGCGGGTTCTACTCGGTGCCCACCAAGGCCGACCTGAAGCCGATGGCCGAGCAACTGCGGGCCGCGCTCGACGATGCACTGGCCACCGTGGCCTGGGTGGCCGGGTTCGACTTCCCTGATCTGACCGTCGACCACGAGCTGTTGGCGCTGACCGGCGACCGTTACCCCATCGAGAACGGCCGGATCGCCCGCAGCGCGGGGGCGCCGTTCGACATCGCCGAGTTCAGCGACCACGTCCGCGAAACACAGGTGCCGCACTCCACCGCGCTGCACGCGACGCTGGACGGCAGACGGCACCTGACCGGTCCGCTGGCCCGGTACTCGCTCAACCACGCGCTGCTGTCGCCGGTGGCGCGGGAGGCTGCCGCAGCGGCAGGACTGGGTAGCGAGTGCCGAAACCCGTTTCGCAGCATCGTGGTTCGTGCCGTGGAGGCGGTGTACGCCGTCGACGAGGCGTTGCGCATCATCGACGCCTACGAGCGGCCTGCGCGGCCGTTCGTCGACGTGCCGGCCCGGCCCGGTGTCGGACACGGGGTGAGCGAAGCGCCCCGCGGGCTGCTCTACCACCGCTACGAGATCGACCGGGACGGGCTGATCGCCTCGGCGGTGATCGTCCCGCCGACCGCGCAGAACCAGGCCGCGATCGAGGACGACCTGACCCGGGTGGTGGTGGCCGGGGCGGATCTCGACGATGCGGAGCTGACCTCCATGTGTGAGCGCGCCATCCGCAATCACGACCCGTGCATCTCGTGCGCCACCCACTTCCTGACGTTGACCGTCGAGCGCCGATGAGGGTCGTCATCGGTGTCGGCAACACCCACCGCCGCGACGACGGCGTCGGCCCGGCGGTCGCCGCCGAGGTGTTCGCGGACTGCCCGGCCGGTGTTCGAGTGGTGACGTGTGTCGCGGAGCCCACCGCCCTCCTCGACGCGTGGGACGGTGCCGACCTCGCGGTGGTGATCGACGCCGCCGGTGGTGACGACGTGGTGGGCGGCCGGGTGCGCCGCTGCACGATCGACGAGGTGGCCGGCCGCGGTGCGCTGACCTCGCACGACCTCGACCTCGTCCAGACCTACGAGCTGGCGCGCGTTCTTGATCGCGCCCCGAATCGGGTCGTGGTGGTCAGCGTCGGCGCCGTCGACCTGGGGCATGGCGAGGGATTGACTCCTGAAGTCGCACGGTCTGTTGGGCGTGCGGCGTCACTGGTGCGCGCTGAGCTGACGGGAGTGTGAGCCCGTGACCGAGCCGACAGGTCCATGGGGGCCCGCACTGCCACTCCTACGTGAGTGGGATCCGCTGTGGGCAGACGCATGTACGCGGATGAGCACCAACCCCTGGCGCAGCGGCATTCTGGAGACTCGACTCGTCGAACTGCTCAGCGTCGGTATCTGCGCTTGCTGTACCACGTCCGACGCCGGGGCCACGCGACATCATATCCGCGCAGCACTGGACGCCGGCGCAACCCGCGACCAGATCCTCTTCGTGCTGAAGTGCGCGACGGTGGTGTCCCTGCATTCTGCCAGCCTCGGGGCGCCCATTCTCGTCGAGGAGGCGCGCGCAGCCGGTCTCGATGCCACCTCGGTCGACACCCCACCCACACCGGCTGTTGATGGTATGCAAGCTGCGGGGCAATGGAATTCGGCCTGGGACTCGTTCCTGGCGTTGGACCCGGCGTGGACCGACGAGATGATGACGGTGGGCGTCGGGATCTACCGCAGCGGCGTGCTGACCCCGAAGGAGCTCGAACTGCTCAGCGTCGCAATCGACGCGTCGGTCACACACCTTTACGAACCTGGAGTGCGTCGCCACATCCGGGCAGCCCTCGGCGCCGGGGCGATGCCCGGCGAGGTCATGGAGGTGCTCAAGATCTGCGTTGCGCACGGAGTGGCAGCGTGCAATCTGGGCCTGCCGATCCTCGACGAGGAACTATCCTGAACCTCGTGCGGCGAACGCTTCTGCGATGATGGCGTTGAGGCGGTCCATCACGTCTGACGCGGGCGGTGTGAAGTCCTCCAGTTCGTAAATCTTGCCAAGGAACTCGTATTTGGATTCGCCGTAGCGGTGGTAGGGAAGCAGCTGGTAGGCAACCACATTGGGGTGAGGCAAGACGAAGTCCAGCACTGCGCGAATGTGATCTTCGTCGTCATTGACTCCCGGGATGACAGGCGTGCGGGCGATGAACTGCACGTCGGGGAATTCGTGGTAGGCGCGCCGGAAGTTCTCCAGGATTCGGCCGTTGTGGGTACCGACCCAGAACTGGTGGCGGGTGTCATCGGTGACCTTGTGGTCGTGCATCATCACTTCGACGTGAGGAAGGACCCTGGCCATGTTGTCCCAGGGGACGTTCCCGGCGGTCTCGATCGCGGTGGTGTACCCCCTCTCGTGCGCGCCGGCCAACAGCGCGGCCGAGAACTCCGGCTGCAGCAGGCATTCGCCACCACTGAGTGTGATGCCACCGCCGGACTCGTCGTAGAAGGCGCCGTCCTGCTCTACCTCCTCGAGCACTTCGGCGACGGTCATCATCCGGCCGAACACATACAGTGCTCCGGTGGGGCACGCTGACACCGATTCCGTCCCGCAGTCGTGGGCCAGGTCCCAGTTCACGTGCACCGTGTCATCGGCACCGTCCAACACGTAAAAGGCACCCTCGTGGCCCGGGATATCCAGGCAACGACCACATTTCGCTCTACCGAGACACTTGTCCGGATTGAAGGCCAACTCGGGCCGACGACGGATGGTCTCCGGATTGCTGCACCACTTGCACCGGTTCGAGCACCCTTTGAGAAACACGGTGGTCCGGATGCCAGGTCCGTCATCGGTACAGAAGTGCTGAATGTTGACAACCATCCCGCTGGTTTCACTCACGTGCACTCCTTGTCCCCGAGCGAGATGCCCACTGCGCGAGCGGTTTCGAGCAGGACA
This sequence comes from uncultured Actinomycetota bacterium, assembly GCA_963716465.1. Classification (GTDB taxonomy): domain Bacteria; phylum Actinomycetota; class Actinomycetes; order Mycobacteriales; family Mycobacteriaceae; genus Mycobacterium. The sequence goes on along the minus strand of CAVQTS010000011.1, from coordinate 118,463 downwards.
TGGTCCGAGGTCAACCGGTGCACGCTGTTGATGGCCTCGGCCAGCGGCAGGAACGACAAGGTCGGCGGCTGGAACACCACCATGGCGGCGTCCACACCGTCGACCACGGCTCGAGCCGCGTTGGCGCCGTAAGCCAGGCCGAGTTGGCGATCCGCGGCCGATGGCGTCCCAGCCCGCGACAGCTGACCGAGCACCAGCGGGTAGGTTCTATGGTTGGTCAACCGTTGGAGTTCGCGGGCCACGCTTTCCGCCGCATGGCCCGCCGTGCGGATCACCCGCCCGCTGTTGGGGCCGGTCGACATCGGTGACAGCGCGGCCTGCAGTGCGGTCGGCGGCGCCGGCGGTTCCTCGATCGCGGGCCCACGGGCCGGCGATGCCCCCTGGGCCACGACGACCAGGGCATGGCCGGCGGAGTCGAGTCTCTCGCGCAATGCCGCGGACACCACCGAAAGGTCGTAGTCGATCTCCGGGATCAGCACGGCGTCGGCGTGCACCGCCAGAGCGGACTGCAGGGCGAGCCACCCCGCGCGGGCGCCGAGCACCTCGACCACCCCGATCGTCCCGGTGGACCGGGCAGCCCGGCCGGCCCGGTCCAGGATGTCGACCGTGTAGCCCAGCGCTGTGTTGAACCCGAACGACATCGTCGTGGACGCGATGTCGTTCTCGACCGACTTGGGAATGCAGATCGACCGCAACCCCTTGCGGCTGAGCCGGAACAACAGCGACAGCGCACCTTGGTCGACGATGGAAACCACGGCGTGGATGTTCTCCCGGGCGATCGCCGCCAGCAGATCGTCGGACCGGTCGGTCTCGACGACCTCGTTGTCGCAGGTGAGCTCCTGCACTCGGAACGGATCGCTGCGAGTGGCGTTCCCGAGGTCGGCCTGGTTCGGATCCGCCGTCAGCGGGACCAGTCCGCCGTAGGGATACTTTTCGGGAAACAACACTCCGTCAAACCCGTCCCTGATTCCGACCACGTCCCAGCCGAGGCGCCCCGCTGCGGAAACCACGCCCGCGACAACGGTATTGCTCCCCGCCACGTAGTCACCGCCGACGTTGACGGCGATTCGGCGGGCCTCAGCCATGGGTGCCCTTGTGCGAGGCCTGCAACTGCTCCATGCGCTGGCGGATGACCGGACGCAGGTCCTCGCCGTATCCGGTCATCACTCCGCCGTCGATCTCCATCGACTGCCCGGTGACCAGGGCGGCGCGGTCACTGGCGAAGAACGCCGCCCCTTCGGCGATGTCGTCGGTCGTGCACCAGCGCCCCATCGGGATGAGGCGATGCGCGACAAATTCGCGGTACTCGGGCGTGCTGGTCTGCTCGGCCAGTGGCGTCGTCACCGCACCCGGGCAGATCGCATTAACCGTGATGCCGAAGTCGGCGACCTCCCAGGCCAGGTGGTTGGTCAGGCCTATCACGCCGTGCTTGGACGCTGTGTAGTCGGCGCTGCCGAAGAAGCTCATCCGCACTCCCGCCAGCGATGAGATGTTGATGATTCGCCCGCTGCGTTGAGCCATCATCGTCGGCAAGACCGCTTTGCAGGACAGGAAAACACCTTTGAGGTTGACCGCGAGGACTTTGTCCCACTGGGCTTCCGGGATGTCCTTGACCATCATCGGTGTCGACTCGATACCGGCGTTGTTGACCAGAATGTCGAGACCGCCGAACGTCGCCAGCGTCCGGGCGACCACTTCGTCCAGCGACGCCGAGTCGGTGACGTCGGCCTCGACGGCGATCGCGGTACCGCCGGCGGCGGTGATCTCCTCCCTGACCCGACTCAGGTCCCCGGCGCCGCGGCCCATGACCACCACGTTGGCGCCCTCGCGGGCGAACACGCGGGCGATACCCTCGCCGATTCCGCGCCCCGACCCGGTGACGATCGCCGTCTTGTTCTGTAGTTCCATACTCAAACTCCCGATTCCTCTGTGCGCGCGATGATTTCGGCCTGCTGCATGGGTGACAGGTCGACAAAGAAGGCGGAGTAGCCGGCGATCCGTACGATCAGGTCTCGGTACTGCTCTGGATGCTTCTGCGCGGCAAGCAGAGTCGACTTATTGATGACGTTGAACTGGACGTGCCAGTGCTTGAGGCGGCTCCAGGTCCGGATCACCTGCATCAGCCGGCGGGTTCCGTTCTCGCCGGCCAGTGTGGCGGGAGAGAACTTGAGGTTGATCAGGTCGCCGCCCTTCTCCCGGTAGCTGCGGTTGCGTCCTCGGGCAATGGAAGTCAGCGCGACGGTCGGGCCCTTGGTGTCCATGCCGTGGGAAGCTGAGACGCCCTCGCTGAGGTACTCACTCGCCTGCCGCCCGTTGGGTGTCGCCCAGGTCACTTTGCCCAGCGGCACGTGGAAAGTGACCGGGATCTGGCGCATCAGGAAGTACTGGTCGTGCGGCTTCGGGTGCGCGTGCAGGAAGTCGAGGATCAGGGTCTCGATGTCGAAGCCGATGGCGTCGACCCAGTCGATCCCGTTGCCGTATTTCGGTGCCTGCAGGCACATCTGGCGGACGGCCTCGTGGCCCTCCCAGTTGTCCTCGACCGCGGTGAGCAGCTCGTCCCAGGTGAGGGTCTTCGTGTCGTAGATGAGGTGTTTCACCGCTGCCAGGCTGTCGATCGCGGTGGCCTTACCGATGGCCTCGAAACACGAATGGTCGATCGAGCCGGGGATGTAGTCGCCGTGGGTGTGCAGGTCGCGGCATTCCGCCATGGCCAGGTCGTGCAGCATCGAGGTCGCCGGTGCTGCAAAGTAGCGCGGCTTGATCCGCATCGCGACGTACTGCTGGGTCAGCACGTGTTCGGCAAGGTGGAGTATCTGCGCGCCGAATGCATCCCACACCTGCTCGAAGCTCGTCCACTGCCGTGGGTCGCCGGTCTCGACCCCGAACTTGAGATCTCCGAGTACCTTCATTCTTCCGTTTCGTAAGGTCATTTCGATGGCGGCACCGTAGTTGAGCGCGCCGTTTCCCGAGCAGTGGGTCTCCCGGTTGATCAACCGGTTCTCGCAACACCCCGACACTGTCCAGTCCAGCGCTTCCTTCAACGTCGCTCCGGCGGCCAGATAGAACGGAATCACAGTTTCGTCGTTGAGCAGCTTAGGAAAGCCCTTGCCGTCCTTGATCACCTCGGCCACGTGGTGCAGTAGGTGATCGGGCGACTCGGCGTGGATGCGTACGCAGGGCTCCGGACTGGTGATCGCCAGCGCCCGGGTCGAGTCCAGGATCAGGTGGTCAGATCGTTGTGGCGTCACAATCGGTTGTCTGCCGCCCAGGCAGTGGTCGTCGTACTTGGAGAAGCCTTCGGTACCGGCCGCGGCCACCGGGTTGAGTTTCAGCTCGATGCACTGCCAGAAATTCAGCCACATGCATTGCAGCAGCTCGGTGGCGGACTCGGACGTGAGTCGTCCTTCGGCCAGATCTTTCTGGTAGTAGGGCAGCAGCACCTGATCCCAGCGTCCGGAGCCGAGCGCGCTGCTGGTTTGCTCCGCGAGGTTGAACACGCGGCCCCACCATTGGGCCTGCAGCGCCTCGCGGAATGTCCGCGCTGGACTCTCCGGCACCCGGCGGCAGATCTCGGCGATCTCCTCGAGCTCGGCGCGGCGCTCGGGATCGCTTTCGGACAGCGCCATTTCGCCGGCGACTACGGAGTAGCGCAACGACCACGCCGTCATCGCCTGGCAGGTAATTATCACCGCTTCCAGGAACGGCTTCTTGTAAACCAGGTCGCGTGGCTCGGTCAGGCTGTCCAGCTTGGCCTGGGCTTCGGCGCGGATGCTCCCGACACCGCGGGTGTGCAGCTTGCTGAAGTCGGGAGTCCAGTTCTGGGAGTGCCGCATCGGCGACGTCGCGGCGATCACGCACGTCCAGTTCAGCACGTTGTCCTTGTCCGGGCCGTAAAGCAGGTAGCGGGTCTCCTCGGGCAGTTCACGGGGGAACGCGCTGGCGTAGTCGCGGCCGCTCCAGTACGGCGTCAGCACGTTGTTTATGACGTCGGCGTCGGAGTCGGTGACCACCACCTCGCCGACCTTGCCCTTGTTGGCCAGGAACATCTCGACGCCGGCGGGCATCACGCTGCCATCCAGCTCCGGGTAGACGATGCCCCACCGGCCCAGCCAGCTGTTCGGCCTCCCGACGATCAGTTCATCGGGATAAATGGTGACGGGGACGTTGGCGACGAAGTGCCGCAACGCCTTGGCCCAGCGCAGCACCAGCGGCTCGTTCTCGGTCTGCGCGAACGATTCGGTGAACAGTACGGCGCGGTCCAGCGACACCCTCGGTGGCCCGTAGTCGCGGATGGCCTCGTACAGTCGCAGCACCCGGTCGGTGACAGTGCCGTTGATGGTGGTGCGGCCCGCGGCGATGGCCTGCTCCTGGGCTGAGAGATGCTCGGTCACCTGTTCGGTGGCGTCGGATTCGGCAACCTGGCTCATCGTCGTCTCCTCGACCGTCTCGACCCCCGTGTCGAGCTTGCTCGTCAGCCGAGCGGAGGGAGTGGGGTCAAAGGTCCCTAGGTTGGCGACTAATGTCCTATGCGCGCAGAGCTAGCCGGTGACCCGGTCGACGAATCCCCGCACCAGCTTCCGTAGCCGGCGTGCGGCGTCGTCGATGTGGTGGGTGGTGTTGGCGCGCAGATCGTCGTGTCGCAGCCCGAGCCGGGCGAGGTCGCCGTCGCTGTCACCGCGCAGGTCGTCGGTGATCCACAGCTCGAGCAGCTCGTGGTCGAGTTCGGGGTGGAACTGCAGGCCCATGGCGCGGCCCTTGACGAAAGCCTGTGAGGCGCTGTCGGTGCGGGCGATCTCGGTTGCGCCGGGGGGCGGGGTGAACCGGTCGAAGTGCCACTGGAACCACGGACCCTCGGGCACCAGGTCGTGGTCGCTGCTGCGCACGTGATGCCAGCCGACCTCGGGTACCTCGGACCGCTGCACGGACCCGCCCAGAGCGGTGGCCACCAGTTGGCCGCCGAAACACACCCCGAGCACCCCGAGCCCGGCGTCCACGGCGCACCGCACGGTGTCGATCTCGTGGGCAACCCACGGCAGTCGCTCGTCGTAGACCGCCCAGCGCGAGCCCAGCGGCACGATCACGTCGTAACCGGTCGGGTCGGGGAAGGTCACCTCGACCACTGGGTCGTCGGGCGTATGGGCCGGGACCACCTCGAAGGTGTCCACGTCGAAGCCGAGTTCGGTGAACGTCTCCCCGAGCAGCGCCTCGGGCGCGATCGGATCGTTGTAGATGAACAGGACCTTGCGCGGCACCCGATTACGGTACGGCAGGATCGGCTGTCGCTCAGACGCAGTCGGACGCTCCGTCGACCACGAACACCGCCCCGCTGGTGTAGCTGCACTGCGCCGTGCACAGAAAAGCGATGGTCGGCGCGATCTCGTCGACCCTGCCCATCCGCCCGGCGGGGATGTGGCTGATTTCGCTAGCGACGAGTTCAGGTGCGCCGTGCATCGGCGCGGTCATCGGGGTGTCGATGGCTCCCGGTGCGACGGCGTTGACCCGGATGCCGTATTTGGCCCACTTGACGGCCAGGTTGCGGGTGACGTTGACGATCCCGGACTTGGCCGCGCTGTAGCCCGGCACCAGCGGGACGGCCCGAAGCGCAGACATCGATGCGAGGTTGACCACGCTGGCACCGCCGGCCGCGGTCGATGCCCTCAGCGCCGTGCGTAGCGCCACGGTGAGCCGGTACGGCCCGGTGAGGTTGAGGGCCACCGATGCCGCGAATCCGTCCGGGGCGGACTCGTCGAGGCCACCGGGAAAGTTGGCACCGGCGTTGTTGACCAGCACGTCGAGCACCGAAACAGTCTGTGCCAGAGCGTCTATGGAGTCGTCGTCGGTGAGCACCAGCTGGCGGTAGGTCATCCCGGACAGGTCGGTGTCGTAGTCCCCGGCATTCGGCTTGGTACCGGTGATGGTGACATCGGCCCCGGCGTCGCGCAACAGCACGGCGACGGCATGACCGATGCCGCTCGTCGCCCCGGTGACCAGCGCCGTGGTTCCGGTGAAGTCGAATCCGGCCGTGGCGGTCATGAGTACCTCTCGATCTGCTTGGTCAACCAGGCCGTCTCCCAGAAGTTGACGCTGCCGGCCAGCAGCCGCTCGTGGGCGGCTCGCAGCACCGCCCGGGCCTCGGAGTGGTCGGGATCGACGTCGGTGACGATCTCGGTCAGGTGGATCGCCTGCAGTGGACGGCCCGCGTCCAGGTGGGTGCGGGCCCGGGTGACGACCGCGTCAGCCCCGGCCAGGTCGAGCAGGTCGGCGCTGACGGCGTCGGGACCCACCGGGTAGAGCTCGGTGGTGGATCGGTGGTGAAACCAGCCGGAGTAGTTCTCCCAGATCGCGCGGACGTCCCAGGCGACCCTGCCGTAGCCCTGACCCACCTCCAGGTGGTCGGGCAGGGTGATCTCGGCCATCAGCGTGCGCACGTCCTTACCCGCGTTCATGCCCGCCACGGTCTGGTCGTGGATGTAGGCGATGGCGTCGCGCAGCCGCGTCAGCTCGGCGTCGATGGCCTCGGCGCCGACGATGGGGTCGAAGTGCCCGGTCAGCAGCACCTCGGGTCGCAGGCTGCGGACGCGCTCGACGGTGTCCATGACTGTCAGCGCGTCGCGGTAGCGGTCGCCGCGGATCGTGACGAGGTTCGGGATGATGGCCGAAAATCGGGCCGAAGGTGTTGCTGCACAGGCATACTCGCTCATCGGGTAGCCATACCACCATGGAGTCCGTGGTCTCCCCGCCGGGGGTGGCGATCAGCTCCATGCGGCGGTCCCCGACCTCGAGGGTCAACCGGTTCTCGACGACGATGTCGGCGGTCGCGCTGCTCTGCGGCGGCAGCTTCTTACCGAATCGCTTCTGGATCGCCGCGATCCCGCCGGTGAGCCGGTCGGAGAACGCGAACGCGCTGCGGTTGGCGCGGTAGGGCAGCAGCCGTTCGTTGTCGTCGCGCCACTGCCGCCAGTTGGCCTGTGCGACAACCTGGGTGTCCGGGTCACGCAGAGTCTCGATTCCCCCGACGTGATCGTAGTGGCCCTGGGTGATCACGATGTAGCGCACCGGGGAGTCGTCGACGGCGTCGAAATTGGCCTTATGGACCCCGCTTTCGAATCCCATGCCGGTGTTGACCACCACCCGCCCTGCCGAGGTGGTCAGCAGGTAGGTGTTCGTCAGGCCCGGTGAACACCAGATGCCGGGGGCCACCTGCTCGGCGTGCTCGGCGGCGGCAGGCGCCATCGCATCGGCACCGGGACGGCTGCGGTAGATGGGTTCCACTTCAGTCCCCTAGATCTCGGGCCGGACGTCGAATCGGTCGAAATAGAAGCCGAACTCGGAGCGCACTTCGTGCGGGCTGACGCCGAAGTGGCCCTGCAAGTCGTAGGGGATGCGGCCCTTGCCGCCGCGCCGGTTGCCGTCGATGTAGGCCAGGAACCGGTCGGCCACCGCGGGCGTGATCTCGATGCCGGCGCGCGAGTAGAGCTCCTGCAGCACGGGCATCTCGTTGCCGTTGAGGTGGTGGAAGGAGATGTCGAGACTGCGCTCGGCGGGCACCAGCTCACGATCGCGCACGCAGGCGCTGAGCAGGCGGTGGATCCGGTCGGTCCAGTAGCCGAGAAGCCATTCCGGGTCGATGCTGGTGCGACGAAGCCGATCCGAGTAGGCCATCATCGTGATCGCGGACTGGATCACCGCGACGGGATCGCGATGGGTGAACGCGACGGTGGCGTCCGGGAAGGTGGCCATCAGCGGCCCGAGCTGCTCGGCGTGCTGTGGCGACTTGAGCACCCAGGTTCTCGGGCCGCGCAGGAACGTCAACGCCTGAAGGACCTTCTTGAGGTAGGCGTAGTGCCGCGTGTGGTCGAGGCCGAGGTAGAAGTCTCGCCAGCCCGGCACCCGGGCATGCCACTCCAGCACATAGCCGGCCATGTCGAGGTCGAGCAGCTCGACCTCCTCCTCGATGGCCTCGGGAAACCGGTCGTGCATGGCGGCCACATACGGGGTGCTGGCCATCAGCGCTTCGTGCTCGGCCTTGGCGCGGGCGTAGCGCGGGTCTACGCCGACTGCGTCGGGCCCCTGCCCCGGTGCCGGGATGGGTTCTTGGCTCTCCCAGTACGGCAGGGCGCGGCGGCGCGGGTCAGCGGCGATCAGATTGACCAGATGCGTCGTGCCGGACCGCGGCATGCCGACGACGATCAGCGGTTGCTCGATTTCGACGGACTCGATCTCCGGGTAGCGCTTCAGCAGGTCGGTCAGCGACAGCCGGTTGCGCAACAGCCGAACTACCCTGGCGCGCAGCGTGCTTCGGCTGAGTTGGCGCAAGCCGGTGTCGGATTCGATGGCGGCGACGTGGGTGGCGAGCCGGTCGGCGAAACCGTCGCCGTCAGCAAGATCGTCGGCGCCGGCTTGGAGAATCGCCTCCTGCCGCATCGCGTTGAGGTCGAGGACGACGTCGCGGGACTCGGTGTAATCCAGGATCTGGCGCTGGAGGTCGGTGAGCACAGGGGAGGTGAGGTCGTCGAGGTTCAGGGTCTGCGGTGACGCCGTCTGCACGCCACCATCTAATCGCCTCGCGTCGGCTCGCGGGGCGGTACCGGATCCACAGGTATCCTGACTCGCGGGAACCCCGTCGCGCGACAGGTGGGACATGAACGCCTTCTACACCCTTGTGGTCTGGCTGGTGGTCGCCGCGCATTTCGCCTTCCTGCTCTACCTACCCAGCGGTGGTTTCCTGGCGCTGCGCTGGCGGCGCTCGATCTGGCTGCACGTCCCGGTGGTGCTGTGGGGGATCGGCAGTGTGGTCCTGCACTTCTGGTGTCCGCTGACCGCGCTCGAGCAGTGGGCCCGCCCGCGTGCGGGCCTGCCGCCGCTGGGCTCGGCCGGCTTCATCGACCACTACATCACCGGGGTCATATACCCCACCGGCGGGACCGGGTATGCCCAGGGCGCGGCGTTCTGCGCCGTGCTGGTGTCGTGGATCGCCTACGTCGTGACGGGACGGCGCCTGCGAGCGGCGACCGCGGGGACCTGGGATGCGGGCTCGGTCGTTTCCGACGGCGGCGGAACGCGATAGGCGGGCTTGGCGCTGGCGATCTTTCGATCCGGCGCTGAGCCCATCACCGGACCTGGATGCGGAAGGCCGGCTATTCCGGCTATTCCGGTCGGTGCCGGATCTTATTTCTTACGATTTCTTACGCTTGCCGGGTGAGTCGTCGTCTGACGACCGCCCGCCTGCGAACCGGCTCAGCGTGGACGCCCCCGGGATATGGGACAGGGCCCCGTATATCTCGTTGCCAGTGGCGGCGAGCGCTTCCAGTTGCGGCAGCAGACGGTCCATCGTTCGGAGCGTGGGCTCGGCGAGCGTCAGATACCTGTCGAGGCGGTCCATCGCGGTGTTGAGACGCTCAGTGGTCGCGGCCAGGTTCTCCAGTAAGTCGGGCAGTTGCGAGGCGAGCCGAGCAGACGCACCCGGAATACGCAGGGCGCCGCTGGCGACCGCCTGCGCGGTGTCGACCGCCTCTTGTGCAGCCGATCTGATATCGCTCGGCGTGGGCACCTTCGGTTTCGACGCCTTTGGTGACATGTGCACAACGATGCCGCACCCCGCACCCGCTGTCACGCATTTGAGGCGCTCGCTTGCTCTCACCGAGGATTTGCGGTGAACCCTCCGGTCGGCGCAGGTGTCGCAAGTCCGCGTCCAACTGCCGATCTGCCGCAGCGAGACGTGCGCGTACCGGTTCAGGGGGTTGCACAGACGCCGATCGCGACCATCCCTCCACGATGCCCATTTCGACTGCGCGGACTGGTCAGTGGTGGGCGGTGCGGAGCAGAATGGAATGGTGAGACGACGGTTCGCCGCCAGGCCCAAGTTCTGCTATTGCACTTCGCCAAAGGGCTACTGGTGTACTAGGACTGACCGGCATTCCGTTCACGAAGCCGCCGGGGGAGGCGGTGCGGTGTACTCCCGGTGGACGGGTGACTTTCCCAACGAGGGCGAACTTATCGAAACCTTCAGCAGTGTCACGACCTTCCGGAACCTGATCGGCCCGGGCACCGGTGAAGAGTTGTCCCACCGGGACCACAACGACCTGATCCGAGGAATCCGCTAACGCCCGATCGGTTGCGGCTCAGCCCTGAACTGACGGGGCGACAGCGCGCTCGCCGCGATCGGGGAATGATGCCACCATGGACAGGAGCGGAATCCAGGGACAGCACGGGCCGTCCCAGGATGGCGGCCCGAGCCGGGCCGATCTGAACCGGTGGCGTCAGCATCTGGCCAATGAACGGGCCGAGGCGGCGGTGTACCGCGACCTTGCGAGGCGCCGCAGCGGGGAAGAACGCGACATCCTGCTGGCGGTGGCAGCCGCCGAGGGCCGCCACGAGCAGTACTGGCTCGCGCTGCTCGGCGAGCACGTCGGCAAGCCCCATCGTCCTCAGTTGCGTACTCGCGTCCTGGGGTTTCTGGCCCGGCATTTCGGCTCGGTGTTCATCCTCGCCCTTGCCCAGCGGGCCGAGGCCCGCTCGAGTTATGACGCCGACGTCGACGCCACCGCCACGATGGCCGCCGATGAGCGCATTCACGAGGAAGTGGTGCGGGCGCTGGCCACCCGGGGCCGCAATGCCTTATCGGGAAGCTTCCGGGCCGCGGTGTTCGGCGCCAATGACGGCCTGGTCAGCAACCTGGCGCTGATCGTGGGGATCGGCGCCAGCGGGGTGTCCAGCCACACCGTGCTCCTCACCGGGATCGCCGGGCTGCTGGCCGGGGCGTTGTCGATGGGTGCCGGTGAGTACGTGTCGGTGAGTTCGCAGCGCGAACTGCTCGACGCCTCGACCCCCAATCCGCAAGCGGGAACCGTGCTGCCCTCACTCGACGTGGACGCCAACGAGTTGGCGTTGATATACCGGGCCCGGGGGATGAGCCACGCGGAGGCCGACGAGGCCGCCGTCCGGGTCCTCACCGACGATTCCGCCAGCACCACAAAGGGTTTCGGTGGCCCGGCCTCGGACACCGACGGGCACGATGCGGTCGGGACCGGTCTGGGGGCCGCGGTGTCCAGCTTCTGCTTTTTCGCCTCCGGTGCGCTGGTTCCGGTGCTGCCCTACCTGTTCGGGCTTCAGGGCGTGCTCGCCCAAGCCGTCGCGGCCGTCCTGGTCGGCGTTGCGCTGCTGGCCACCGGCGTAGTCGTCGGTCTGCTGTCCGGTGGGCCACCCGTGCGCCGGGCGCTGCGCCAGCTGCTCATCGGCTACGGCGCCGCGGCCATCACCTATGTGTTGGGTCTGCTGTTCGGCGCGGGCCTCGGCTAGTACCCGCAAGGTAGCGCGATTGAGCTGTGGTGTGCTGATCGCGCGAGAATCCTTCGCGGCCCACCGCTCTCACCCCCGCGGCGACGCTGGCTGGATTCCGCCGAAACCGACTGTGGCGTAGGGCGGTTGGCAGCGTGGATCAGACGCGGCTCATCGATCACCCGGGTCAGACCGGTTGCCGAACGTGAAACCGTCGAACACCGGATGGGTTTCGCCCCCGTGGGCAAGCTGGTGCTCGGCAGCGTCGTGCTGCACCGACTGGTCGAACGCCCGAAACCCGTTCTCGCGGTTAAACCCGGCTGATACTGAATACTTGACGTCATGGACGTGTCGATAGCGGTCTGGGTCGTCACCTGTTTGGTGATACTCGGCTTGTTCGTGTTCGACTTCTTCGCCCACGTCCGGGTTCCGCACGAACCGACCTTCAAGGAGTCGGCGATCTGGTCGTCGGTCTACATCGGCCTGGCCGCCGTCTTCGGACTCGTGGTCTGGTGGAAGTGGGGCGGGGAGTTCGCCGGTGAGTACTTCGCCGGCTACGTCACCGAGAAAGCCTTGTCGGTGGACAACTTGTTCGTCTTCACCGTGATCATGGCGACGTTCGCGGTGCCGCGCGCGTTCCAGCAGAAGCTGCTGCTGATGGGCATCGTCATGGCGCTGGTGATGCGGGCGGCGTTCATCGCCGTCGGTGCCGCAGCCATCAGCAGGTTCAGCTGGGTGTTCTACATCTTCGGACTCTTCCTCGTGCTCACCGCCGTCAAGCTCGCGCGCGAGGCGGGCCACGAGAAGGAGGTCGAGGTTGAACGCGACAGTCGCATCGTGGCTCTGGTGCGGCGGTTCGTGCCCACCACCGACGACTACCACGGCGACAAGTTCCTCACCCGAGTCGGCGGCAAGCGGGTCGTCACCCCGATGTTGCTGGCGCTCATCGCAATCGGGTTCACAGACATTCTGTTCGCCCTGGACTCCATCCCGGCGATCTACGGCCTGACCGAGGAGCCCTACATAGTCTTCACCGCCAACGCCTTCGCCCTGATGGGCTTGCGCCAGTTGTACTTCCTCATCGGCGGCCTGCTGGACCGACTGGTGTACCTGTCCTACGGACTGTCGCTGATCCTGGCGTTCATCGGCGTCAAGCTCGTGCTGCACGCGCTGCACGAGAACACCCTGCCGTTCATCAACGGCGGCCGGCACGTCACGGTCCCGGAGATCTCGACGGGCATGTCACTGGGCGTGATCGGTGTCATCCTGCTGGTCACCACCGTCGCCAGCCTGTTGCGAACCCGCGGCCGACCGGCACCCGAGGTGGCCGCGGAATGAGAAACGGCCCCGGGGGACCGGGGCCGTTCGCAAGAAGTGTCCGAGGGGGGACTTGAACCCCCACGCCCGTTAATAGGGCACTAGCACCTCAAGCTAGCGCGTCTGCCATTCCGCCACTCGGACTCAGGGCAGCTAAGGCTATCGGATCGACGACCCCAGCCCCAAACTAGGTCGCCGGCAGCCGCTGGGCGATCTGACCGGCGATCGCCGCCGCGGCCGCCGTCGGTCCGTCGAGGCTGCACGCTTCGACGTCCACCGCGACATTGCTGTGCACCGTCAGCGCCCGCTGGCAGGCCCAGCGCTCCGGGCTCTCCTGCACCCGCGACACCGCCAGCACGTTGTGGTCGGTGCTGGTCTGGCCGACAGACCACACCTGTGCGGGGCCCATCGGCTGCGGGTAGGTGAGCTCGCGATTCGAGCAACCCGACCACCGCTGCTGGGAGGTGCTGAAGAACTGGGCGGCCGCCTGCGCGGTCGGGAACAACACCACCGCCTGCACCGCGAAGTGCGACCATGCCGGTGCCGTCGGCGGATCCCGCAGCACCTGCCCGTGGACGGCGGTCGAGCCGCTGTCGGCGTAGACGCTCTGCTGCGCCGCGCCGGCGATGGCCAGGCAGTTGACGTCGGCAAGCCGGGCGCTGTCGTTCCAGGCCTTGGCCACATCGGAGGTGACCACCACATCGTCGCTTGCCAGGGCCGTACCCACGTCACCGGCCGACAGCAGCAGGGTGGGCAGCGCGTCGGGGGTCGTCAGCGGAGCGCGTTCGGCCGGCAGCGCGGTGCCCGGGGTGGTGGCCGCACAGCCGCTGACCGCCAGGCACAGCAGAGCCGCGAGCGCGGGGAGGCGGTAGGTCACCGGTAAATCAAACCCCATCCCGGCGTGTTGCGCATGTGGTTCAAGAGAAACATGTGGTATAGCCTCGGCGTCGCTCCACCGGTGTCGGGGCGCCAGTGGTAGGAAAGGTGACTGTGACAGAACCCGTGGACGAGGTCGTCGACCTTGTCAGCGCCCTCATCCGGTTCGACACCTCCAACACCGGCGAACTCGAGACCACCAAGGGCGAGGCCGACTGCGCCCGGTGGGTCGGCGAGCAACTCCGCGAGGTCGGTTACGAGACCGAGTACGTCGAATCCGGGGCGCCCGGGCGCGGCAACGTCTTCGCCCGGCTCGCCGGCGCCGACCCCGGCCGAGGCGCCCTGCTGATCCACGGCCACCTCGACGTGGTCCCCGCCGAACCGGCGGACTGGAGTGTGCACCCCTTCTCGGGTGCCGTCGCGGACGGCTACGTATGGGGCCGCGGTGCCATCGACATGAAGGACATGTGCGGCATGATGATCGCCGTCGCGCGGCACTTCAAGCGCGCCGGCATCGTCCCGCCCCGGGACCTGGTGTTCGCCTTCGTCGCCGACGAGGAAGCCGGCGGGAAATACGGGGCGGGCTGGCTGGTGCAGAACCGGCCCGACCTGTTCGACGGGATCACCGAGGCCATCGGCGAGGTGGGCGGTTTCTCGCTGACGGTGCCGCGCAAGGACGGCGGTGAACGCCGGCTGTATCTGATCGAGACCGCCGAGAAGGGCATGCTGTGGATGCGGCTGAAGGCCCGCGGCCGGGCCGGGCACGGCTCGATGATCCACGACGACAACGCCGTGACGGCCATCGCCGAAGCCGTCGGCCGGCTGGGCCGCCACCAGTTCCCCATCGTGGTGCACCCCGCTGTCGACGAGTTCCTGACCGCCGTCGCCGAGGAGACCGGCTACACCTTCGACCTCGACGGGCCCGACCTCGACGGCGCAATCGCGAAACTGGGCCCGATCGCCCGCATCGTGGGTGCCACCCTGCGGGACACGGCCAACCCCACGATGCTCAAGGCCGGTTACAAGGCCAACGTGATCCCCGCGACCGCTGAAGCCGTCATCGACTGCCGCGTGGTCCCGGGGCGCCAGGCCGCCTTCGAGCGCGAGGTCGACGAGATCATCGGCCCCGACATCACCAGGGAGTGGATCACCGAACTGCCTTCCTACGAAACCGAGTTCGACGGCGATCTCGTCGAGGCGATGAACGCCGCGCTGCTGGCCACCGACCCGGAAGCCCGCACCGTGCCCTACATGCTCTCCGGTGGAACCGACGCCAAACACTTTGCCCGCCTTGGCATCCGGTGCTTCGGGTTCATCCCGCTGCGACTGCCGCCGGAACTGGACTTCGCCGCGCTGTTCCACGGGGTCGACGAGCGGGTACCCGTGGACGCGCTGCAGTTCGGCACCCGGGTGCTCGAGCACTTCTTGACAAGCTGCTGACCGGACAACGAAAGGAATTGCTTCACATGGCATTTGATTACAACCCTTACGACTTCCTGCCCGAGCTGCCCGGCTTCACGCTGACCAGCACCGACATCACCGACGGCAAGCCGCTGAAGAACGCTCAGGTCAGCGGGATCATGGGCGCCGGTGGCGAGGACGTCTCACCGCAGCTGAGCTGGTCGGGATTCCCGGAGCAGACCCGCAGCTTCGCCGTCACCGTCTATGACCCGGATGCGCCCACGGCGTCCGGCTTCTGGCACTGGGCGGTGGCCAACCTGCCGGCCACCGTGACCGAGCTGCCGTCCGGCGTCGGCGACGGCTCGCTGCTGCCCGGTGACGCGCTGACTCTGGTCAACGACGCGGGAATCCGACGCTTCCTGGGCGCCGCCCCGCCCGCCGGCCACGGTTATCACCGCTACTTCGTCGCCGTACACGCGCTGAATGTGGAGAAGCTCGAGCTCACCGAGGACGCCAGCCCGGCCTACCTCGGCTTCAATCTGTTCATGAGCGCCATCGCCCGCGCCGTCATCCACGGAACCTACGAGCAGAAGTAGGCTACTTTCCTCGCGAGTGTGAATCCTCTGCGAAAAATCGCGCCGAAACTCGCAGAGGTTTCACACCCGCGCGGAGATCAGCGCGCCGCCGAGCCGACGGCGTCGGTCAACGACGCGAACCCGCCGGCATGCAGCCGCGCGGCGATGCCGTCGTGAATCTGCTTGGCCCACAAGCCTCCGCCGTAGACGAAGCCGGTATAGCCCTGGAGCAGTGCCGCACCCGCGGTGATCCGTTCCCACGCGTCGTCGACGGTCTCGATGCCGCCGACGTTGACCAGCACCAGCGTGTCGCCGACCCGTGCATGGAGCCGGCGCAGGATCTGCAGCGAGCGCTGCGCCACCGGTGGTCCGGAGATGCCGCCCGCACCGAGGTCCTCGACGCCGGGGGTGCGCAGCCCGGCCCGGGAGATCGTGGTATTGGTGGCGACGATGCCGGCCAGGCCGAGTTCGACGGCCAGATCGGCCACGGCGTCGACGTCGGAGTCGGACAGGTCGGGGGCGATCTTGACCAGCACCGGCGTCGACGTCTCGCCCAGCACCGCACTCAGGATCGGCCGCAGCGACTCGACCGCCTGCAGGTCCCGCAGCCCCGGCGTGTTGGGGGAGCTGACGTTGACCACCAGATAGTCGGCCAGCGGGCCGAGCAGTCGCGCGCTGGAGCGGTAGTCGTCGGCGGCCTGCTCCGGCGGGGTGACCTTCG
Organism: uncultured Actinomycetota bacterium; assembly: GCA_963716465.1. Classification (GTDB taxonomy): domain Bacteria; phylum Actinomycetota; class Actinomycetes; order Mycobacteriales; family Mycobacteriaceae; genus Mycobacterium. The sequence goes on along the minus strand of CAVQTS010000011.1, from coordinate 102,296 downwards.
ACTTGCCGATGTTGACCCCGATCGGGACGTCGGGGTGGTGACGGGCGAGGTGCAGAGCCAGTTGGCCGGCCCCGTGGTTGTTGAACCCCATCCGGTTCAGCAGCGCCCGGTCCTCTGGCAGCCGGAACAGCCTCGGCTCGGGGTTGCCCGGCTGCGGGACGGCCGTGACCGTGCCGACTTCGGCGTAGCCGAAGCCCAGCGGGCCCCAGGTGTCCAGGCCCAGGCCGTCCTTGTCGAACCCGGCGGCCAGCCCGAGCGGTCCGGGGAAGTCGCACCCCGAACACCGTGCTGGCGAGAACCGGATCGTGCGGGGCGAGCCGGCGGCTCAGCTGGCTGCGTGCGGTCCCGGTGGCCGTCGCGGCGCGCAGCCCGGCGAACACCAGCGTGTGGATACGTTCGGGGGGCACCAGGAACAGCGCCCGCCGCAGTGCGGCGTACATCAGGGTCCGGGCTGGTCGACGGTCGAGCTGTTGATGCGGGACTTCTTGCGCCGCAACAAAACCCGTCGGCTCCCGTCGGTGTAGAGCCGCACCCGGGTGAGCTCCCAGCCGCGGTACTCGGCTTCGATGGACAGCCGCGTCGACGCGCTGATGCGGGTCACCTCGGGCGGCAGGCGCAGCGGAATCCACTCGTAGTCGTCGGAAAGGTCGACTTCCCAACTCGCGGGCATGCGGCCGCGGTACGCCGCGCTCATCGGTCACCGGCCGCGTTGCGGATCACCTGGACCCCGGCACCTGACCCCGACACGACGTAGAGCGTGTCCGACTTGTCGTCGAAGGCCAGCGAGTTCGGCTGCTGCACGGTGGGGTAGCGCACCTTTTCCACGGGGATTCCTGTAGCGAGATCGTAACCAATCACCACGTTCGCCGCGGTTTGCGAGACCCAGGCGAGTTTTCGCGATCCGGCCAATCCGTACGGTGCCTGCGGAACCGGATAGGCCTGCCGCTCGATCAGCGGGTCCACCCCGAACACCAGCAGTTGTCCGCCGCGGGTGTCGGCCACCAGGACGCGGCCCAGCGGGTCGGCCGCCAGCGTCGTGGCGCCTTCACCGGCCCGCAGGGCCTGCTGCATCTTGCCGTCGCTGTTCAGCGCCGTGACGGACGTCTGTCCGCGGTCGAGGACGACGGCGTTGTCGCCCTCGGTGACGATCGCGTCCACCCGGGCGAAGATCTTGAGCTTCTCGGCCACCGTGGTGTCGGTGGCCAGCGTGTAGGCGGCGCCGTCGGCGCTGCCGAGGACCAGACGCCCGTCGGCGCGCCGGGCGATCGCGGTGAAGTCGGTGCCGGCGGCGTCGGCGACCGCCACCTGCCTGGCCGTGCCGGCCACCAGATCGACGGCGAAGTAGCCGCCCCGCGTCGAAACGTATGCGGTGCCCTGGCCGTCGCCGGTCAGCGCGCTGGCCGGGCCAGGCAGCGGGACGGGTCGCGGGGGTCCGGACGGGCCGAACACGGTCAGCGTCGCTGCTGCGCGGGGGTCGGGACCCGGGGCGAAGACCACCAGCGAGGCGGTGCGCGCGTCGAACAGCGCGGCCTGTGGACGACCGCCCAGGGGGATCACCGCACCGGCGGGAGCGGTCGTCACCGGCGGGGACACCGCGGCCGCGGCCGCTTCGATGGTCGCCGGCGGAGCGTCGAACGGGTTCGATGAACACCCCGTGGCGATCACCATGACAGCCGCAAACACGCCGGCGTAGCTGCGCAAACCGACTTTGTTTACATGCATTGGCAACGGGTAGCTCTCGGACGTGTTCAAGATCGAGCGATGCAGTCGCCCACTGTCGATCACAGAGTCTAGGTGTCTGACGACAAGACAATCCGCAGTGTTTGTCTACTCCGATCGCGTAAGTCGCGTTATGGTGGCCTCATGACGCTGGCCGCAACCCCAGAGTCCGAGGGACAAGAGTTTGCCGTCGAGGACATCTCGACCGGCGTCTTCGCCAGCGGGTTCGGTCACCTCGGTGACGGTCGCAGCTTCTCCTTCCACGTGCACCGCGGTCAACTGGTGGTCGAGATCTACCACCCGCGGCTGGCCGGCCCGGTGCCGCACGCCGAAGACGTGGTCGCCACAGCCGCCCGCAGCATCGCCGATTTCGACGTCGACGACGAGCGCAGCCTGATCGCCGCCCTGCGGGACGCCGTGGCCGTTGCCCACCCCGTGCCGCGCCCGGCGCGCTGAAACTCGAGGCCCATCCAGTACGGTCGGCGCGTGACCGTCGCATCGATGTCGTGGTTGCAGGTAGTCGTTCTCTCGATCGTCCAGGGGGTGACGGAGTTCCTGCCGATCTCGTCCTCGGGGCATTTGGCGATCGTGTCCCGAGTCTTCTTCTCCGCCGACGCCGGCGCCTCCTTCACCGCGGTCTCCCAACTGGGTACCGAAGCGGCCGTGCTCGTCTACTTCGCGCGTGACATCGTCCGGATCGTCAAGGCCTGGTTGAACGGAGTCTTCGTCAAGGCGCACCGCGACAACGCCGACTACCGGCTGGGGTGGTGCGTCATCATCGGCAGCATCCCGATCGGGGTGCTGGGCGTGCTCTTCAAGGACGAAATCCGTTCCAGCGTCCGGAATCTCTGGGTGGTCGCCACCGCGATGCTGGTGTTCTCCGCCGTCATCGCCGCTGCCGAGTACGTCGGCAAGCAGAACCGGCACGTCGAACAGTTGACCTGGCGGGACGGCCTGGTGGTCGGTATCGCGCAGTGCCTGGCACTGGTGCCGGGGGTGTCGCGGTCCGGCTCGACCATCAGCGCCGGCCTGTTCCTCGGGCTTGACCGGCCGCTGTCGGCGAGATTCGGCTTCCTGCTTGCCATTCCGGCCGTGTTCGCCTCCGGGCTGTTCTCGCTGCCCGACGCCTTCCACCCCGTCACCGAGGGTATGAGTGCCAGCGGTGTGCAGTTGATCGTCTCGGTGATCATCACGTTCGTCATCGGCTACGCGGCGATCGCCTGGCTGCTGCGCTTCATCGCCCACCACGCGATGTACTGGTTCGTGGGATACCGCGTGGTGGTGGCGCTCGCGGTGATGGCGCTGATGGTCACCGGGGTGGTGGCCGCCGGATGACCGTCATCCTCCTGCGCCACGGCCGCTCGACGTCGAACACCGCCCACACCCTGGCCGGGCGCACCGAAGGCGTCGAACTCGACGACAAGGGCCGCGCCCAGGCTGACGCGCTCGTCGAGCGGGTCGACGGCCTGCCGATCAAGGCGCTGGTGCGCTCCCCGCTGTTGCGCTGCCGGCTGACCCTCGAACCGATGTCGGCGGCCCTGGGCCTCGAGCCCCTGGTCGACGAGCGGCTCGCCGAGGTCGACTACGGGCAGTGGACCGGCCGCGCACTCAAGGATCTGGTCAAGGAGCCGCTCTGGTCGGTGGTGCAGCATCAGCCCAGCGCGGCGGTCTTCCCCGGGGGCGAGGGACTGGCCCAGGTCCAGGCCCGCGCGGTGGCCGCGGTCCGCGAGCACGACCGTCGCCTCGCCGAGGAGCACGGCGCGGACACGCTGTGGGTGGCCTGCACGCACGGCGACGTGATCAAGGCGGTCATCGCCGACGCGCTCGGCACGCACCTCGACAGCTTCCAGCGCATCACCGCCGACCCGGCGTCGATGAGTGTGATCCGTTACACCCCGATCCGCCCGTTCGTCATCCACGTCAACCACACCGGCGGCCAGCTGGCGTCGGTTCTGACCGCTCCACCGCCCGCGGAGAGCACCGACACCGCCGACGACGCGGTGGTCGGCGGCTCCACCGACTAGAGATTTCCGGTTCCGGAGCCGCCGGGCCGGCGACATCGGCCTTCGGCCGCGCGCCCCGCCGATTACGGCTGAGCTGCTTCTGCCGGTATTTTGGAACTGACATGCCCCGCGCAATTCACGTCTTCCGCACTCCCGACCGATTCGTGGCCGGGACCGTCGGGCAGCCCGGAAACCGGACGTTCTACCTGCAGGCCGTGCACGACAGCAGGGTCATCTCCGTCATCCTGGAAAAACAGCAGGTCGCAGTGTTGGCCGAGCGGATCGCCGCCCTGCTGGTGGAGATCAACCGCCGGTTCGGGACACCGCTGCCGCCGGAGACCGAGGTCGAGGACCTGAGCCCTCTGGTCACCCCGGTGGACGCCGAATTCCGGGTGGGCACCATGGGACTCGGGTGGGATTCCGAGGCCCAGACCGTGGTTGTCGAGTTGCTCGCGGTGACCGACACCGAGTTCGACGCATCGGTGGTGCTCGACGACGCCGAAGAGGGGCCCGACGCGGTGCGGGTGTTCCTGACCCCGGAGGACGCACGGCAGTTCGCGTCCCGGTCCCACCGCGTGATCTCGGCCGGCCGCCCGCCATGCCCGCTGTGCGACGAACCGCTCGACCCCGAAGGGCACATCTGCGTGCGCACCAACGGATACCGACGCGGCGCGTTCGCCGGGGCCGACGACGACCTGGACCCGTGACGGCCGCCGACGACTCCGTGGCCCGTGAGGTGCTGCTGCGCGGCGAGCTGGAGGTCCTCGGGCGAATTCGCTCGGCCAGCAACGCCACCTTCCTGTGCGAGGCCACCTGGGACGGCAAGAGCCTGCACTGCGTCTACAAACCGGTCGCGGGGGAGCAGCCGCTATGGGACTTCCCGGACGGGACCCTGGCCGGCCGCGAGCTCGGAGCCTATCTGGTGTCGACTGCGCTGGGCTGGAACATCGTTCCGCTCACCATCATTCGCGACGGGCCCGCCGGGCGCGGCATGCTCCAGCAGTGGGTCGACCAACCCGGCGACGACGAGCGCACCGAGACGCCCGGACGCGAACTGGTCGACCTGTGCCCCCCGGGATCGATTCCGGCAGGCTATCTTTCGGTGCTCAATGCCTACGACTACGCCGGCAACGAGGTCACCCTCGTACACGCCGACGACCAGAGGTTGCTGCGGATGGCGGTGTTCGACGTGATCGTCAACAACGCCGACCGCAAGGGCGGTCACATCCTGGCCGGGGTGGACGGCCGGGTCTACGGCGTCGACCACGGTGTGTCGCTGCACGTTCAGGACAAGTTGCGCACGGTGCTGTGGGGGTGGGCGGGCAAGCCGATCGACGACGAAACGCTTGGTGCTATAACGACTCTCGGCGACGAGCTGGCCGGGCCATTGGCCGAGGAACTGTGCGAGCACATCACCGATGCCGAGTTGGCGGCGCTGCGCCGGCGGGTCCGTGCGCTGCTGAACGAACCGGTGATGCCGGGGCCGGACCGGCGCAGGCCCATTCCCTGGCCGGCGTTCTAGGTCTTCGACGGTTCCCAGTGCAGGATGCCGCCATCGGCCAGCAGCGACATGTGCAGCCGGCCGTCCTTGATCAGAAAGCCCCGCACATATCCCAGCGCGGTCAACACCTCGTGCTCCAGTGACGGCTGCGGGCAAGCCATCCGGGTCGTGGCGATCGGCCCGAACGACAGACTTCCCGAATCCGACGACGCTGCGCCGGCCTGCCAGGTCGAGTTGCCCCGGTTGCAGTCGATGCGGAACGCGGCCCGGCCGTCGGTGCCGAACTCCACGGTGTACCTCGACGGATCGTCGACGGTGGTGGTGCCCTGCTCGTCGCTCATCGACTCCAGGCTGAGCAGCCGCCAGCTGGTGCCGTCCAGCGGGTGCGGCGGCTCGGCCGTGGACCCGCACGCGGCCAGGGCCAGGACGACGCCACCGAGGACCCACAAGACGCGCATCCGCTGCAATCTACCCGCGGGGCGACGGGCGGGACCGATCATGATGCGGCGATACTGACAGGGTGAGTCTGACCGACGCGGCGCTGGCCGCCGAACTGGCCGAAGAGGCCGGACGGCTGCTGCTGCGGGTCCGCGAGGAAGTCGGCCACGACTTTCCGCCCGCGCTCGGCGACGCCGGGGACGTCCGCGCCAACGCGCTCATCCTGCGCCGCCTGCGCGACGAGCGGCCCGATGACGCGGTGCTGTCCGAAGAGGCCTACGACGACCTCAAGCGGCTGCGGGCCGACCGGGTCTGGATCATCGACCCGCTTGACGGCACCCGGGAGTTCTCCATGCCGCGCCGGGCGGACTGGGCCGTGCACGTGGCGTTGTGGCAGCGGACCGGAGCCGGAGGGCCGGCGACATCAGGCACCGGCGACGGCGAGGGTGCCATCACCGACGCGGCCGTCGCGCTGCCGGCGATGGGCGAGGTGCACCGCAGCGACACGGTCACCGCGCCCGCGGCGCCGCCTTCCGGACCGATCCGCATCACCGCGAGCTCCAACCGCCCGCCCGCCGTGCTCTGGCGGCTGCGCGACCGGCTCGACATCGACTTCATCCGCATCGGCTCGGCCGGCGCGAAGGCCATGGCTGTGGTACGCGGCGACGCCGACGCCTACATCCACGCCGGCGGGCAGTGGGAGTGGGACTCGGCCGCGCCGGCCGGTGTGCTGCAGGCGGCGGGCCTGCACGCCTCCCGGCTGGACGGTTCGCCGCTGCGCTACAACCAGCCCGACCCCTATCTGCCCGATCTGCTGATGTGCCGGCCGGAGATGGCCGACCTGCTGCTCGACGCCATGTGGTTGGCCAGCTAGGTCCAGCAGCGTTGGGAATGGAAGGGACCGCCGCGTTGTCGCAGTGTGGCGAAGGTCCCGGTCCCCCTCACCACCCCGGAGCGTCGTGAACAGCGAACCCCCTAGAGTCGACGGAATGCAGTCGTGGCCGGCCGTCGAGATCCCGCAGCTGCCCGGGCGCGGCCCGGCGCTGCGGCTCTACGACAGCGCCGACCGTCAGGTCCGCCCCACCGCGCCCGGCAAGACCGCGACGATGTACGTCTGCGGCATCACCCCCTACGACGCGACGCACCTCGGTCATGCCGCCACCTACCTCACGTTCGACCTCGTCTACCGGGTGTGGCTCGACAACGGCCACCAGGTGCACTACGTGCAGAACATCACCGACGTCGACGACCCGCTGTTCGAGCGGGCCAACCGGGACGGCATCGACTGGCGTGACCTCGCCGCCCGGGAGATCCAGCTGTTCCGGGACGACATGGCCGCGCTGCGGGTGCTTCCCCCACGCGACTACGTCGCCGCGACGGACGCGATCGTCGAGGTGGTCGAGCTCGTCGAAAAGCTGCTGGCCTCCGGGGCGGCCTACGTCGTCGACGATCCCGAGTTCCCCGACGTCTACTACCGCGCCGACGCCACCTCGCAGTTCGGCTACGAGTCCGGCTACGACCGCGACACCATGATGCGGCTGTTCGCCGAGCGCGGCGGCGACCCGGACCGTCCTGGCAAGGCCGACCCGCTCGACGCCCTGCTGTGGCGGGCCGCCCGTCCCGACGAGCCGAGCTGGCCCTCGCCGTTCGGCCCCGGCCGGCCGGGCTGGCACGTGGAGTGTTCGGCAATCTCGTTGGACCGCTTGGGTTTTGGATTCGACGTGCAGGGCGGCGGCAGTGATCTGATCTTTCCGCACCACGAGTTCTCCGCCGCGCACGCCGAATGTGCCACCGGTGAGCGCAGATTCGCCCGCCACTACGTGCATGCCGGGATGATCGGCTGGGACGGGCACAAGATGTCCAAGAGTCGCGGCAACCTGGTGCTGGTGTCGCGGCTGCGCGAGCAGGGAGTGGACCCCGCGGTCATCCGGCTGGGCCTGTTCGCCGGTCATTACCGCAGCGACCGGTTCTGGAGCGACGAGGTGCTCGAAGAGGCGGGCGCCCGGTTGCACCGGTGGCGCAGCGCCGCCGCCCTGCCTGCCGGGCCGGACGCAGGAGACCTCGTCGGCCGGCTGCGCGAATACCTGGCCGACGACCTCGACACCCCCAGGGCGCTGGCCGCCGTCGACGGCTGGAGCACCGACGCGCTGGAGTATGGCGGGCACGACGCGTCGGCACCGGCCGCGGTGGCGGCGGCCGTCAACGCACTGTTGGGTGTGCCGCTGTAGGGATCCGGTACGTTTGGCGGCCATGAGTTCCGTCAACGGCAAGGTTGTCTTCATCACCGGCGGCGCCCGGGGCGTCGGCGCCGACGTGGCCCGCCGCCTGCGGCGCAAGAACGCCAAGCTCGTCCTGACCGACATCGACGCCGCGCCGCTGGCCGAACTGGCCGCCGAACTCGGCGAGGACCACGTGTTGACCGCGGTGGCCGACGTCCGCGACCTGTCCGCCATGCAGGCCGTCGCAGACCGTGCCGTCGAGCGCTTCGGCGGCATCGACGTGGTGGTGGCCAACGCCGGCATCGCGACCTACGGCTCGGTGCTGCGGGTCGATCCGGAGGCCTTCAAGCGGCTGATGGACATCAACGTCAACGGGGTCTTCCACACCGTGCGCGCCACACTGCCGTCGATCATCGACCGGCGCGGCTACGTGCTCATCGTGTCCTCGTTCGCGGCCTATAGCGCCGCGCCCGGACTCGCGGCCTATCACGCCTCGAAGGCCGCCACCGAGCACTTCGCCAACGCGTTGCGCCTCGAGGTCGCACACCGCGGCGTCGACGTCGGATCGGCGCACATGTCGTGGATCGACACCCCGATGGTGCAGGACGCCAAGAAGGACCTCGGCAGCTTCGGCGAGATGCTGTCCAACCTGCCCAACCCGCTCGGCAAGACCACCAGCGTCGACAAGTGCGGCGAAGCGTTCGTCAAGGGCATCGAGGGCCGCAAGCGGCGGGTCAACGTGCCCGGCTGGGTCGGCGCCTTCCGCTGGCTGCGGCCGGTGCTGTCGACGAGGGTCGGGGAGAAGCCGATCACCGCACTCGTCCCGACCATCCTGCCGAAGATGGACGCCGAGGTCGCCGCCCTCGGACGCTCGACGAGTTCGCGACTGGAAGAGCTCGAGAGGAAGTAATCCGCTACAGCGCGGCGATGTCGTAGGTGCCGACCTGGCTGGACAGGTAGCGCAGCTGATCCGTCGACGAGCCCAGGGTCTGTTCGATCCCGGTCAGCCGTGCCGCGTAGTGCGCGATCGGGTACTCGGCCGTGACGCCGATACCGCCGTGCATCTGGATCGACTCCTGCGCGATGTGGCGTCCCGATCGGCCGATCTGCAGCTTGGCCCGTGCCGCGACAAGCGGGTCGAGCCGCCCGTCGGAGATGCACATGGCCGCGTAGTAGTTCATGCTGCGGGCCAGTTCGAGCGAGACGTACATGTCGGCGGCGCGCTGCGTCAGGGTCTGGAAGGTCTTCAGCGGCACGCCGAACTGCTTGCGCGCCTTCAGATAATCCGTCGTCAGGCGCAGTGACTCGTCCATCGCCCCGACCGCCTCCGCGCATAGCGCCGACGAGTACCGGATGAGCGTCGCGTGGATGCGGTCGCTGACGTCGCCACCGTCGCCGAGCGGTTGCGCGGCCGCCTCGTCGAAGACGACCTCGGCTCCGCGCTGCCCGTCGAAGGTCCGGTACGGGTGGCGGGTGGTCGCGCCCGCGTCGACCAGGAACAGGCCGGCTCCGCCACCGGGAAGCGTCGCGGTGACAACGAGGACGTCAGCCGAATCACCGGCCAGCACAGGGTTTTTGCGGCCCGTGATGGTCCATGCGTCGCCCTGCTGGGCGGCGCGCGTCGACAGTTCGTCGGAGCCGCGCAGGCCCGGCTCGAGGTGGGCCAGGGCGAGCAGCTTCTCTCCGCCGGCCACCTCGTCGAGCAGTGCGCGCTGCTCGGTACTGCCGAGTTCGGCGATCACACCGCCCGGGATGAGTGCGGCGGTGGCCACCGGCTCGGGCGCCAGCCGGCGGCCGATCTCGGTCATCACGACCATGATCTCGATCTGGCCGGACTCCTCGGGCTCGAAACCGAGTCCCAGGATGCCGATTTCGGCCAGCTGACGCCAGACGTCGCGGCTCCAGCCGAGCTCGGAATCCACGATCTTGTTCCGGCTTTCGGTGTCATAGCTGCGGGACAGCACCTCGCGTGCGGTGTCGGCCAGCAGCTGCTGCTCTTCGGTCAGGTCAAAGTTCATGGCCGGCCCTCACAGTCCCAGGATCGTCGAAGAGATGATGGAGCGCTGAACCTCGTTGCTGCCGCCGTAGATCGAGGTCTTGCGGAAGTTGAGATAACGCGGCGCGGCGTGCTGCGCCCACTGCGGTGAGTCGATGGCGTCGCCGCCGTCGAACGGCAGCGCGTCCGGTCCGGCGACCTCGACCAGCAGCTCGGTGACGGCCTGCTGCAACTGGCTGCCGCGCAGCTTGAGGATCGACGAGGCGGGGTTCGGCTTTCCGGTGCCCTCGTCGCCGCTGACCCGAAGCTGCGTGAGTTCCAGTGCCAGCAACTCGTTTTCGATCTCGGCGACCCGCGACGCGAACAGCGGATCGGTCAGCAGGGTGCCGCTGCCGACGGCGGTCTTGGCGGCGCGTTCCTTGACGTCGGCCAGCCACACCTTGGTGGTACCGATCCGGGCGATGCCGGTGCGCTCGTTGGACAACAGGAACTTGGCGTAGCTCCAGCCCTGGTTCTCCTCGCCAACGAGCTGGTTGACGGGCACCCGGACGTCGGAGAAGAAGACTTCGTTGACTTCGTAGCTGCCGTCGATCAGCTTGATCGGCCGCAGCGTGATGCCCGGGGTGTTCATCTCGACGAGGATGAACGAGATGCCGGCCTGCTTCTTGGGTGCGTCCGGGTTGGTGCGGGCGAGCACGAAGATCCAGTCGGCGAACTGGCCCAACGTGGTCCAGGTCTTCTGGCCGTTGATGACGTAGTCGTCACCGTCGCGCACCGCGACGGTGCGCAGCGAGGCCAGGTCGGAGCCGGCCTCGGGCTCGGAGAAGCCCTGGCACCACCAGATGTCGAGGTTCGCGGTGGCGGGCAGGAAGCGCTCCTTGATCTCCTGCGAGCCGAACTGGGCGATCACCGGGCCGACCATGCTGGCGTTGAACGCCAGTGGCTCGGGCACGCAGGCCATCCGCAGTTCGTCGGCCCAGATCTGGCGCTGCAGCGGCGACCAATCCTTGCCGCCCCACTCCACCGGCCAGTTCGGCACCGCGAGCCCGGCCTTGTTCAGGATGCGCATCGTGGTGACGATGTCGTCGGGCCACTCGAGCTTGTCGTTGCGAGCTCGATCCCGGATCTCAGCCGGGACCTCGGTGGTGAAGAACTCGCGCAACTCGTCGCGGAATTTCGCGTCGTCGTCGCTCAGTGCCAGCCTCACGATTGGGACCTCACTTCGTCATGTCGGTTACTCGTCAGTATCCGGTCTGAACGGTATCTCAGCCCACCAACCGGTCGGCAGGACCACCCCCCGTCGGTCAGATTTTCGACACGATTTTCTGTCGGTAGGGCAGCGTAATGTTTCGAACATGAGTTCGATTGTTGCGGCGTTGGATGCGCTGGATGCGGCGGTCGAACGGTTGGGTGCTGCCGATGTGCGGGAGTTGTCGGCGCCGGAGCGGTTCGTCGCGGTCGATCGGTTGGAGACGGCGTTGCGTCGGGTGGTGGCGATCTCGCGGGAGCAGATCACCCACCTCGAGCGGTACCCGGGCTGCCCGCCGGTGGACATCGTGCTGGCCGACATGTTGCGGATCAGTCGCCGCGAGGCCAAGCGTCGGCTGCGTGATGGCGAGCAGTTGGCGCCGCGGGCCACGCTGAGCGGGGAAGAACTCCCGCCGCTGTTGGCGGCTACGGCCAAGGCGTGGGACGGCGGACTGCTCGATATCGAACACCTGAGGGTGATCCAGAAGTTCTTCCGCGAGCTGCCCGAGCATGTGCCTGCGGCACAGGTCGAGAAGGCCGAGCGGTCGCTGGCCGAGCATGCCCAGAATCTGCGGCCTGATCAGCTGGAGAAGGTGGCGCTACGGCTGGCCACCCAGCTCAATCCGGATGGGAAGTTCTCCGAACAGGACCGGGCCCGCAAGCGCGGCTTCCTGTGGTGTGGCGGGCAGCGGGTGGACGGGATGAGCGTGGGCAAGCTGACTGCCACGCCGGAGTTGCGTTCGATGCTGGATGCCTGGTTGGCGAAGTTCGCCGCGCCCGGTATGTGCCACCCCGATGGCCAGGATGCCGAGCGTGACGCGCGCGGGCATGGTCAGCGTCAGCATGATGCGTTGGCCGAGTTGGTGCGTGGCCAGTTGGGCGACCCGAAACTGGGCCGGCACAACGGGCTTCCGGTGACGGTCATCGTGACCGCGACGGTGCAGGATCTGCAGGCCCAAGCCGGTCATGCTGTCACCGCGGGTGGCACCCTGGTGCCGATTCCCGACGTGATCCGGATGGCCGCCCACGCCTACAACTATCTGGCGGTGTTCGACAAGGTGACGGGGAAGTCACTGTGGCTCGGGAGAAAGAAACGCCTCGCCTCGGCCGAGCAGCGAATCATGTTGCTGGCCAGGGATCGTGGCTGTACCGCGCCGGGGTGCACCGCGTCGGGTTACGACTGTCAGGTCCACCACGCCGCCAAGGACTGGAAGCACGGCGGCAATACCGACATCGACGACCTCGCGCTGGCCTGCAAGCGCGACAACCTGCATGCGGAGAACGACGGCTGGGGTACCCGCAAGCTGCCCAACGGCCAGACCGAGTGGATCCCGCCACCGGGCGTGCCGCTGATCGGCGGGGTCAACACCTACCACCACCCCGAACGGCTGCTTCCCGACGAGGCGGACGACCCCTGAGTCAGCCCCGGAAGCCGGGACCCCGCCTGCGCAGATAGCGCTCGAACTCCGCGGCGATCGCGTCGCCGTCGACCTTCGACAGCGCCTCGTTGACGTCGACCTCAGCGTCCCCGCGCTCCTCGAGGGCGGCCACGTACTCGGCGATCTCCTCGTCGTCGGCGGTCATCTCGGTGACTGCCTGCTCCCACTCCTCGGCTTGCGCGGGCAGATCACCCAACGGCACTTCGATGTCGAGCACATCCTCGACGCGGCGCAGCAGCGCGACGGTGGCCTTGGGATTTGGCGGCTGCGAGACGTAGTGCGGGACGGCGGCCCAGAAGGTCACCGCAGGGATTCCGGCGGCCACGCACGCGTCCTGGAACACCCCTGCGATGCCGGTGGGGCCCTCGTAGCGGGTCTCCTCGAGTCCGAAGAACTTCGCCGACTCGGGGGAGTAGGCCGCGCCGGACACCGGCACCGGCCGGGTGTGCGGGGTGTCGGCGAGCAGCGCTCCGAGGATGACGACGGTGTCGACGTTGAGTTTGTCGGCGATCGCGAGAAGTTCGGCGCAGAATGTGCGCCACCTCATATTGGGCTCGACGCCGTGCATCAGCACGATGTCGCGATCCGAGCCCGGCGGGCGGCAATGCGCGATCCGCATCGACGGCCACACCAGTTCTCGCGTGACACCGTCGACCTGGCGGATGACCGGACGATTCACCTGGTAGTCGTAGTAGGCCTCATCGTCAATCTCGACGATCGTTTCGGCCTCCCAGATCGCGTCCAGGTGCTCGAGCGCATCACTGGCGGCGTCGCCGGCATCGTTCCAACCCTCGAACGCCGCAACAATGATCGTGTTGTGGAGTTCGGGCAGGTCCGGGCCCTTGGCGCCGCTGTAGCTGGACGGGGTCACGAGTTCAGGGTAAGGCTTGCGCGGCTGCGATGAGCCTTCTCCGACCGACTACCCTGGTGTGGTGACTGGTGCTGACGATCTTCGTTTCGACACCGACCTCCTCGACGTTCTTTCCCAGCGTGTGATGGTCGGTGGCGGCGCCATGGGGACCCGGTTGCAGGCCGCCGATCTGACTCTCGACGACTACCAAACCCGCTCCGACTTCATCGAGGCGAAATACGTTCGGCTGCAATCTGGTTAACCTGGTGACTACTACATTGCCGACACGTCGCTCACTGGCACCGCAACCGCCACGCGGGTCGGTGTCGATGGCAGCGATGAGCTGGGCGTCCAGACGTCGGTCGGATGGTGACGACGTAGACTTTTCTGGTCGAGAGGCGTTGCAACGGTTCCGGGTCCGTGCCGGTATCCGCCACGCTCGGCAGAGTCAAGGACGCCTTCCGCTACGGAAGGAGTGCACGTGACTGCTTGGGAGCCGAACATCCGCCCCGACTGCAGCGACGAGCTGACGGCTGCTTTGAACCAGCGGATTGTGGTGATCGACGGTGCGATGGGCACGGCCATCCAGCGGGACCGGCCGGACGAGGCCGGTTACCGCGGCGAGCGGTTCAAAGACTGGCCGAGCGATCTCGTGGGCAACAACGATCTGCTCACCCTGACCCAGCCGCACATCATCTCCGGAATCCACCGCGAGTACCTCGAAGCGGGCGCCGACATCCTGGAGACCAACACGTTCAACGCGAACGCGGTCTCGCTCGCCGACTACGGCATGGCGGAATTTAGCTACGAACTGAACTACGCCGGCGCTGCGCTGGCCCGCAAGGCCTGCGACGAGTTCAGCACCCCAGAGCGGCCCCGCTACGTCGCCGGCGCCCTCGGGCCGACGACGCGGACCGCCTCGATCTCACCGGACGTCAACGATCCGGGAGCGCGAAACGTCTCCTACGACCAACTGGTTGCCGCCTATCTCGACGCCGCCAACGGCCTGGTCGACGGTGGCGCCGACATCCTCATCGTCGAGACGATCTTCGACACGCTGAACGCGAAGGCGGCGATTTTCGCCATCGAGACGCTATTCGAGGAACGCGGACGCCGCTGGCCGGTGATCATCTCGGGCACCATCACCGATGCATCCGGACGGACGCTGTCCGGTCAGGTCACCGAAGCGTTCTGGAACTCGATCAGGCACGCCGAGCCGATCGCGGTAGGCCTTAACTGCGCATTGGGCGCGCCGGAGATGAGGCCGTATCTCGCCGAGATAGCGCGGATCGCGGACACCTTCGTCTCCTGCTACCCGAACGCCGGCCTGCCCAACGCCTTCGGCGAGTACGACGAGTCCCCGAAGCGTCAGGCCGGTTACGTCGCCGAATTCGCCGAGGCAGGTCTGGTCAACCTGGTCGGTGGTTGCTGCGGAACGACACCGGCGCACATCGCAGAAATCGCACAGGTCGTCGAGGGCAAGCCGCCACGGAAGGTGCCGGAGATCCCGGTGGCAACCCGGCTCGCCGGCCTGGAGCCGCTCAACATCACCGACGACTCGCTGTTCGTGAACATCGGTGAGCGCACCAACATCACAGGCTCCGCCCGGTTCCGCAACCTGATCAAGGCGCAGGACTACGACACCGCTCTCTCGGTGGCCCTGCAGCAGGTCGAGGTCGGTGCGCAAGTCATCGACGTCAACATGGACGAAGGCATGATCGACGGTGTCGCCGCGATGGACCGGTTCACCAAGCTGATCGCGGCAGAGCCGGACATCAGCCGCGTCCCTGTGATGATCGACTCCTCCAAGTGGGAGGTCATCGAGGCGGGCCTGAAGAACGTGCAGGGCAAGCCGATCGTCAACTCGATCTCCATGAAGGAGGGCGAGGAGAAGTTCATCCGCGAGGCACGGCTGTGCCGCAAGTACGGCGCCGCCGTCGTCGTCATGGCCTTCGACGAGCAGGGCCAGGCCGACAACCTGGAACGGCGCAAGGAGATCTGCGGGCGTGCCTACCGGATCCTGACCCAAGAGGTCGGCTTCCCGGCCGAGGACATCATCTTCGACCCGAACTGCTTCGCACTGGCGACCGGTATCGAGGAGCACGCGACCTACGGCATCGACTTCATCGAGGCCTGCGCCTGGATCAAGGAAAACCTCCCCGGGGTGCACATCTCGGGCGGTATCTCGAACGTGTCGTTCTCCTTCCGCGGCAACAACCCGGTCCGCGAGGCGATCCACTCGGTGTTCCTGTTCCACGCCATCAAGGCCGGTCTGGACATGGGCATCGTCAACGCCGGTGCGCTGGTGCCTTATGACTCGATCGACCCCGAGTTACGGGACCGCATCGAGGACGTCGTCCTGAACCGTCGCGAGGATGCGGCCGAACGGCTCCTGGAGATCGCCGAGCGGTTCAACAGTACGGACAAGGCCGAGGACCCGGCGGCGGCGCAGTGGCGCAGCCTGCCCGTTCGCGAGCGGATCACCCACGCTCTGGTCAAGGGCATCGACGCCCACGTCGATGCCGACACCGAGGAACTGCGGGCCGAGATCGCCGCCGCGGGAGGGCGGCCCATCGAGGTGATCGAGGGCCCGCTGATGGACGGCATGAACGTCGTCGGTGACCTCTTCGGCGCGGGCAAGATGTTCCTGCCCCAGGTCGTGAAGTCGGCCCGGGTGATGAAGAAGGCGGTGGCGTATCTGCTGCCGTACATCGAGGCCGAGAAAATATCGAGCGGCGCCACCACAGCTGAAGGTGGAGGTAAGGACACCAACGGCACGATCATCATGGCGACGGTCAAGGGCGATGTGCACGACATCGGCAAGAACATCGTCGGAGTCGTCCTGCAGTGCAACAACTTCGAAGTGATCGACCTCGGCGTGATGGTGCCTGCCCAGAAGATCCTGGACGCGGCGAAGGAGCACGACGCCGACATCATCGGGCTGTCCGGCCTGATCACCCCGTCCCTCGACGAAATGGTCAACTTCGCCGTCGAGATGGAGCGTCAGGGGCTGCAGATCCCGCTGCTGATCGGTGGCGCGACCACCTCGCGTGCCCACACGGCCGTGAAGGTGGCGCCACGCCGCAGCGGCCCGGTGGTCTGGGTCAAGGACGCCTCCCGCTCGGTGCCGGTCGCTGCCGCGCTGCTCGACGACAGGCAGCGTCCAGCCCTCCTGGAGGCCACCGAGAAGGATTACGCATCCCTGCGTGAACGGCACGCTCAGAAGAACGAGCGGCCGATGCTGACGTTGGCGAAGGCCCGCGCGAACCGGACGCCGATCGAGTGGGCCGGCTACACACCACCAGTGCCCGCACAGGGTGTGGGAGTACGAGAATTTCAGGACTACGACCTCGCCGAGCTGCGTGAATACATCGACTGGCAGCCGTTCTTCAACGCCTGGGAGATGAAGGGCAGGTTCCCCGACATCCTCAACAACCCGGCATCGGGCGAGACCGCCCGCAAGCTGTACGACGACGCCCAGGAGATGCTCGACACCCTGATCAAGGAGAAGTGGCTGACCGCCAACGGGGTGATCGGGTTCTTCCCGGCGAACGCGGTCGGCGACGACATCGAGGTCTACACCGACGAGACCCGTACCGAGGTGATGGCCACGCTGCACAACCTGCGTCAGCAGGGCGAGCATCGGTCCGGCATCCCGAACCGATCGCTGGGCGACTTCATCGCGCCCAAGCAGACCGGTCTGGCTGACTACGTCGGCGCCTTCGCCGTCACCACGGGGCTCGGCAGCCACGTCAAGATCGACGAGTTCAAGGCAGCCAACGACGACTACAGCGCGATCCTGCTGGAGTCGCTCGCAGACCGGCTGGCAGAGGCGTTCGCCGAACGGATGCACCAACGGGTCCGTAAGGAGTTCTGGGGATTTCAGCCTGACGAGCAGCTGGACAACGAGGCTCTCATCGGTGAGAAGTACGTGGGAATCCGGCCTGCCCCCGGCTATCCGGCCTGCCCGGAGCACACCGAGAAGAAGACGCTCTGGGAGTTGATGGACGTCACAGAGCGCACCGGCATCGAGCTGACTGAGTCGATGGCGATGTGGCCCGGCGCCGCCGTCAGCGGCTGGTACTTCTCGCACCCGCAGTCGCAGTACTTCGTGGTCGGCCGGATAGCCCAGGACCAGGTCGCCGACTACGCGAAGCGCAAGGGCTGGACCCTCGCCGAGGCCGAGCGCTGGCTCGGCCCGAACCTGGGCTACAACCCCGAGGACTGAGCCCCACGGCCCCAACGCTTTCCGTGACGATTCGAAGTCGTCGCCTGTTGCATGGCACAATCGTGCGGTGCGAGCGGTCTTGTGGGACATGGACGGCACCCTCGTCGACTCTGAAAAGCTATGGGATGTCGCGATCAATGAGCTGTACAGCCGTCGTGGTCGTGTGCTGGCACCCGAGGTCCGCGACGCCACCGTGGGTGGTTCGGCCGACGGCGTGATCCGCATCGTGTTCGACGATCTGGGTCTGGACCCGAACCCGGCGCACATGGCAGAGGTGGCCGACTGGATGCACGACTATGTCGGGGAATTGTTCACGACCGGTTTGCCGTGGTGTCCGGGCGCTCGGGAACTGCTCGACGGGCTGCTGGCCGCCGACGTCCCGATGGCACTGGTGACCAACACCCGCCGCGCCCTGACCGAGAATGCGCTGAATAGCATTGGAAGGCAATATTTTTCGGTGACAGTCTGCGGCGACGAGGTACCCGAGGGGAAGCCTGCTCCGGACATCTACCTCCGGGCCGCTGAACTTCTCGGCTTCGCCGCGGGTGACTGTCTGGCGATCGAGGACTCGATCACCGGTAGCGCTGCCGCCGAGGATGCGGGCTGCCCGGTGTTGGTGGTGCCCAACGAGGTCGAGGTTCCGGTGACACCGCGGCGACGGCACGTTTCGTCGCTGGCACAGGTGGGCATTCGGCAGCTGCGGGAAATTTACGCGGAGTTGCAATTAGGGCTCGGTGAGCGCTCAGCCTGAGGCTGCTGGTCAATACCGTCCTGTGGGTGGTTTGACTGTGGGAAGGTAGTCCTCACTAAATTCTCGCAGTGCTGCGGAAAGGACGCCTCATGGCCGGGCAGGGCCCCATCGACCAAACACCGTCGGTAATCACCGATGAAGACTTCTCCTCGGGCGGGACAGCTGTCCGGATCGCGTCGGTGGCCGCACTCGGCGGCTTCCTGTTCGGTTACGACAGCGCGGTGATCAACGGCGCGGTGGCTTCGATCCAGAACCACTTCGGAATCGACAACTACGCGCTGGGGTTCGCCGTGGCCTCAGCACTGCTCGGCGCCGCCGCAGGCGCGATGACCGCCGGCCGGATCGCCGACCGGATCGGCCGCATCTCGGTCATGAAGATCGCCGCCGTGCTGTTCTTCATCAGCGCTTTCGGCACCGGCCTGGCGAATAGCGTGTGGATGATCGTGCTGTTCCGAATCGTCGGCGGCATCGGTGTCGGCGTGGCATCGGTGATCGCGCCGGCCTACATCGCGGAGACCTCACCACCGCGCATTCGTGGTCGGCTGGGATCGCTGCAGCAGCTCGCGATCGTGACCGGGATCTTCCTGTCGTTGGCGGTCGATTACACGCTGGCGCACATCGCCGGTGGCGCCAGCAAGGATCTGTGGCTGGGGCTGGAGGCGTGGCGGTGGATGTTCCTGGTGATGGCTATACCTGCGGTCGTCTATGGCACGCTGGCATTCACCATCCCGGAATCGCCGCGTTATCTGGTGGCCAGCCACAAGATCCCGGAAGCCCGCAAGGTGCTGACTATGTTGCTGGGCGAGAAGAATCTGGAGATCACCATCAGCCGGATCCAGGAGACCTTGGAGCGTGAGGACAAGCCGTCGTGGCGGGATCTGCGCAAACCGACGGGGGGCCTCTACGCCATCGTCTGGGTCGGAGTCGGGCTCTCGGTGTTCCAGCAGTTCGTTGGTATCAACGTGATCTTCTACTACTCGAATGTGCTCTGGGAGGCAGTGGGCTTCGACGAGAGCTCGTCGTTCGTCATCACCGTGATCACGTCCGTGGTCAACATCCTGACTACCCTGATCGCGATCGGACTGATCGACAAGATCGGGCGTAAACCATTGCTGCTCATCGGATCCTACCGGCATGGCGGTCTCGCTGGCGACGATGGCGATCATCTTCGGCACCGCGCCACTCGTCGATGGCAAGCCGAGTCTGGACGGCGCTGCCGGACCGATCGCACTGATCGCGGCGAACGTCTTCGTCATCGCGTTCGGCATGTCGTGGGGTCCGGTCGTCTGGGTGCTGCTCGGCGAGATGTTCCCCAACCGCATCCGGGCAGCCGCACTTGGCCTTGCTGCCGCTGCGCAGTGGGCAGCCAACTGGGCGATCACCGTTTCGTTCCCGCAACTGCGCGAACTACCTCGGGCTTGCCTATGGCTTCTACGCCCTATGCGCGATTCTGTCCGGACTCTTCGTGTGGAAGTGGGTCATGGAGACCAAGGGTGTGTCGCTGGAGGACATGCACGCCGAGGTCCTGCACGAGAACAAGACCGCCAAAGCCTGAACGACCGGCCTCAGGGGACGTCGGTGTACTGCCAGCCCGCCCCGGATGTCGAGAACGTGAAGCCCTTGCTGGTCTCGTCGCTGGTGCATGAGATGCCGGCCTGTTGCTGAACGTTGCAGCGGAACCCTGCGGCGGCGAGGATCTTGTCGAACGGCAGCGTCCTGGCGGCGCCGGTGGGCGGCTTGAACTCCTCGGCCTTGACCGACGCGAACTGCGGGTCGCCCTCGGTGCGGACCAGGATCGTGTTCGGGGCGACGCTCTGGCCGCTGTCATCGGTGACTGTCTGCGGTGCGCCCGTCACACCGAGGCCGCCGCCGGAGGACTGGCAGCCCGCCCAGGTGCGGGGCACGATCACACACCGCCAGCTTCCGCTCGGGCTGATGAAGTAGTAGCCGGCGTGGTCCTCGTCGGTCCTGGTGTAGTAGTCGAACGCGTTGACCAGCTTGTCGTTGCTGGGCCGGGTCGACGACGCGGGGGCAGTCCCGGGCGGGAGCTGCTGGTTGGTGTCGTTGCTGATCGAGATCGGACTCGAGCAACCGGTCGCGGCCAGCAGGGCGACGGCGCCGATCGTGGTGATCCGGGATGCTCGCACGGGACTGCAGCCTAATCGCCGAGGGGAAACCGGAGTGACGGCGCATCGGTGGCCGTGGAACAATCGCTGCCCGTGAAGACCTTCGAGGAGCTGTTCGCCGAACTGGGGGAGCGTGCCCGCACGCGGCCTGCGGGCAGCGCCACCGTCGCCGCGCTCGACGCCGGCGTACACACCCTCGGCAAGAAGATCCTCGAAGAGGCCGGCGAGGTGTGGCTGGCCGCCGAGCACGAGCCCGACGAGGCGCTGGCCGAGGAGATCAGCCAGCTGCTCTACTGGACGCAGGTGCTGATGGTGGCCCGCGGTCTGAGCCTCGACGACGTCTACCGGAAGCTCTAGATGGCTGCCATGTTGCGCGTCGCCGTTCCCAACAAGGGGGCGCTTTCCGAGTCCGCTGCCGAGATCCTCTCGGAGGCGGGCTACCGTCGGCGCAGCGACCCGAAGGACCTCACCGTCATCGACCCGGTCAACGGTGTCGAGTTCTTCTTCCTGCGGCCCAAGGACATCGCGATCTATGTCGGCTCTGGCCAGCTCGACTTCGGCATCACCGGCCGGGACCTGGCCGCCGAATCCGAGGCGCCGGTGCACGAGCGGCTGGCGCTCGGCTTCGGGTCCTCCAGCTTCCGCTACGCCGCCCCGGCCGGGCGGGACTGGACCGTCGCCGACCTGGCCGGCAAGCGAATCGCCACCGCTTACCCGAATCTGGTCCGAAAAGACCTGCGGGACAGGGGAATCGATGCAACAGTGATCCGGCTGGACGGCGCGGTCGAGATCTCGATCCAGCTCGGGGTGGCCGACGCGATCGCCGACGTGGTGGGCTCGGGCCGCACGCTGAGCCTGCACGACCTGGTGGCATTCGGTGATCCGCTGTGCGATTCGGAGGCTGTGCTCGTCGAGCGCACCGACGACGGCGCGGACGCCAATCGCGCGGCTCGCGACCAGCTCGCCGCGCGGGTGCAGGGTGTGGTGTTCGGCCAGCAATACCTGATGCTGGACTACGACTGCCCGCGCTCGGTGCTGCAGCGCGCCACCGCGATCACGCCCGGCCTGGAGTCGCCCACCATCGCGCCGCTGGCCGACGCGGACTGGGTGGCTGTGCGCGCACTCGTCCCGCGCCGCGAGGTCAACGCGATCATGGACGACCTGGCCGCCATCGGCGCCAAGGCGATTCTGGCCTCCGACATCAGGTTCTGCCGCTTCTGAGATAGGCCAGATTCGTCGTGCTAGCGTCCGCATGTGACGCACGCACTTGTATTGCTGCTGGCCCTGCTGATCGGGGTGATCGCCGGCCTCCGGGCGTTCACCGCCCCCGCGGTGATGGCCTGGGCGGCGCTCCTGCACTGGATCAACCTGTCCGGAACGTGGGCGTCGTGGGTCGGCCACTGGGCCACCGTGACGGTCCTGACGATCATCGCCGTCGCCGAGTTGGTCTCCGACCAGATGGAGCAGACCCCCAGCCGCAAGACCGCGGTGCAGTTCGTGACGC
Organism: uncultured Actinomycetota bacterium; assembly: GCA_963716465.1. Lineage (GTDB taxonomy): Bacteria > Actinomycetota > Actinomycetes > Mycobacteriales > Mycobacteriaceae > Mycobacterium. The sequence continues at coordinate 80,274 of CAVQTS010000011.1, read as the reverse complement.
GGCTGATCACCGGCGGCTTCGCCGGAGCGGTGCTCGGTACCGCGTGGGGCTATCCGTGGAGCAGCCTGGGCATGGGCATCATCGGGGCGGTGCTGGGCACTATCGGCGGCTACGAGGCGCGCACCCGGCTGGTGCGGGCGAGCGGCGGCCGTGACCTGCCGATCGGCGTGCTCGAGGACGTCGTCGCGGCGGTCGGCGGGGTGGCGATCGCCGTGCTGGCCAACGTGCTCTGAGTCAGCGCCGCTGGACCAGCAGCGTCTGCGCCGAGGTCCCGATGAACCCGTCGCGGTCGAACAGTTCCGCGGTGGTCACCCCGATCCCGTCCGGGCCGATGGAGCCCCGCGCGCGCAGCGCGAAGTCCTCGCCCGCCGGCAGCCGGTGCAGATGCACTGACGTGTCGGTGTTCATGTAGACGAACGTCCCCGGATCGATCGCGGCGCCAACGCCGTTGGCGGAGTCGACCACCATCGCAAGGCGCTGCAGTGCGGTGGTCGGTTCGTCGTCGACCAGCCCCACCAACGGCTTGAGCCAGTACACCGCCGCGCCCGCCGCCGGCTTGAACTGCGGCCGCCACTGCACCGAATCGATGTAGCCGCCGGCGTCCTTCCAGTGCAGTGCCAGCGGGGCGGTCTCGCCCTCGACCATCGGTGGGAAGCGGTCGGTGGCGGCGTCGGCGGTGTCCGAGGTCGCTAGCGCCCACGCCGAGACTCGGGCCACCGGACGGTGCGCGGACATCTCAGCCGACAGCAGGCTGATGCGGCTGCCCGGCCGGTCGACGCGGGCGTGCACCCGGACCTCGGTCACCGGGATCGCCCCCAGAATGTCCAAAGTCATTCTCCCGATGCGCATCCCGGGCCGCAGTTGCTCTTCGATGGCCTTTGTCAGCAATGCCAGCGGCGGCGAGCCGTGCTGGATCTCGGGAGTCCAGTTGCTGCGGGTGTGATCGGTGGACTCGAACACCGCGGCGTCGCCGTCGGCGCCGAGGCGCCGGTAGTAGCTTCCTCTCACGCCTCGGCTCCTGCTCGCTCTGGTCGGGCGGTCATGCGGCGGGCTCGCGCAGCCGCTCCGGCCAGCCGGGGTAGGGCGGCGGTGTGCCGCCGTAGACCGGGCAGAGCGCCCGATGGCTGCACCAGCCGCACAGCCGCGACGGGTTGGGCCGGAAATCGCCTGTGGCACCGACAGATTGGATCGCCCGCCAGATCGCGATCAAGGTCTTCTCGAAGCGCAGCAGCTCGTCGAGGTCGGGCGTGTAGTCCAGCAGCTGACCGTCGGCGAGGTAGATCAGCCGCAGCCGGGTCGCCAACACGTCCCGCGAGCGCAGCAGCGCCACCGCGTAGAACTTCATCTGGAACAGCGCCTTGAACTCGGCCAGCGCCCGCGCCGCCGGCGGCGCCTTGCCGGTCTTGTAGTCCACCACCCTGACCTCACCGGTGCCGGCGACGTCGATGCGGTCGACGAATCCGCGCAGCAGGGTGCCATCGGCGAGCTCGACCTCGATGCGCTGCTCGCAGCTCTCCGGGTCGAAGCGGGTCGGGTCTTCCAGGCGGTAGTAGCCGGAGAGCAGCCGACGGGCTTCGGTCAGCAGCTGAACGCGCTCGTCAGCGCCAAGGCCGTCGACCAGATCGGGGTGCGTGGCCAGTACGCGTTCCCACGCCGGGTCGACCAGGGACAGCGCAGTCTGCGGGCCCCGCTCGGCGGCGGGCATGCCGTAGAGCTGCTCGAGAGCGGAGTGCACGACCGATCCGCGCAGCTGCGCGGTGGACGGCGGCTCCGGTAGCCGGTCGATCGCGCGGAAGCGGTACAGCAGCGGGCACTGCTTGAAATCCGCGGCCCGCGACGGCGACAGGGCCGGACGCGGTCGCTCCAGCGCCCCCTCATCAGGCATGCCCCGAGCCTAGGCCGGGACACCGACATGGTGAGGGCATGCCAGGCGGCGAGTCCGCTATGGCAGGCTGAACGGCTGTGAGTGAGCAGGCATCCGCCGAAGCCCCGCGAAGGACCGGTGCCTTCGTCGTCGGGGACCGTGTCCAGCTCACCGACCCCAAGGGCCGGCACTACACGATGATCCTGTCGCCGGGCAGCGAGTTCCACACCCATCGCGGGGCCATCGCCCACGACACGGTGATCGGCCTGCCCGAGGGCAGCGTGGTCAAGTCCACCAACGGCGACTCCTTCCTGGTGCTGCGTCCGCTGCTTGTCGACTACGTCATGTCCATGCCGCGCGGCGCCCAGGTCATCTACCCGAAGGACGCCGCCCAGATCGTCCACGAGGGCGACATCTTCCCGGGCGCCCGCGTCCTGGAGGCCGGCGCGGGTTCCGGGGCGATGACCTGCTCGCTGCTGCGCGCCGTGGGGCCCGGCGGCGAGGTGATCTCCTACGAGGTCCGCGACGACCACGCCGAGCACGCCCAGCGCAACGTGGCGACCTTCTTCGGGCAGACGCCGCAGAACTGGCGGCTTATCGTCGGCGACGTCGTCGACTCCGAACTCGCGGAGGCCTCCGTCGACCGGGCGGTGCTCGACATGCTGGCGCCGTGGGATGTGCTGGACACCGTGGCCCGGCTGCTGATCCCCGGCGGCGTGCTGATCATCTACGTGGCGACCGTGACCCAGCTGTCCAAGACCGTGGAAGCGCTGCGCGAGCAACAGTGCTGGACCGAGCCGAGGGCCTGGGAGACGCTGCAGCGCGGCTGGAACGTCGTCGGGCTCGCGGTGCGCCCGGACCACAACATGCGCGGCCACACCGCGTTCCTGATCTCCGCCCGCCGCCTGGCCCCGGGCACCATCACCCCGACCCCGCTGCGCCGCAAGCGGCTCCCAAGCTGATTTGGGCTAGGCCCAGTCGTCGCTGCGGTGCAGTACGCGCCGGGCCGACAACAGCTCGATCTCCGGCCGCGCCGCGACCAGGCGTTCGGCGGCGTCGAGCACCTCGACCGCATGGGCTGAGTCGGCGGCCACCACCGACACGCCGATCCCGGCCCGCCGGTGCAGATCCAGGGAATCTGTCTCAGCCGCCGAGACGCTGAACCGGCGTTGTAGCTCGGCGACGATCGGCCGCACCACCGAGCGCTTCTCCTTCAGCGAGCGGACGTCGCCGAGCAGGATGTCGAACTCGAGCCAGCCGATCCACATTCAGGGCGTCGGAGGGGGAGCGGGCGGCGTCGGTGCGGGGCTGACCGGGCCGGGACTCGCGGGCGGCGGACCGGCCGGGCTCGGGCTGGCGCCGCTGGCTTCGGTCCGCGCGTTGCCGAATGCCAGCAGCATGTCCGCGGTCTCCCTGGACAGCTGCCAGCCGCCGTCGTGCGGGCGGAACTCCATCGGGAAGGTGAACCCACTGGGGTTGGCGGGGTTGGTCGTCGTGATGTTGACAGTGGCCAGCGCGTCGCCAGGTGCACGGTCCGACCACCTGAGGTCGGTCGCGGTGACCGTCAGTGGGGTGAAACCTCCGTCGTGCAGGGCGGAGGCGAACCGGTCCATCGTCACCGCGTCGTCGGGCGTCGTGTTCTCCACGAGGGCCAGCTTGTCCGAGCCTTTGACTGCGGGGTCGGCCAGCCGGTAGATCACATCGGCCAGGGCCTCGGGTGCTGGCAGCGCGGCACCGGGGTCCGACGGCGCGATCGCCACCGCCGAGGGCTGCGGTGTGACGGGGCCGGACGCCGGTTTCGACTCGTCGTGGTTGGAACACCCCGACAACGCGAGCGCCGCCACGACCGTGGCGGCGCTCAGCATCGAGAACCGGTGGCGGGGCATCCAGCGGCGGCTCAGCCGGCCGCGGACATCAGCGACAGCGCTGACGACTTCGTCAGCTGCCAGCCGGTGGGGCTCGGACCTGCGATGAACTGGATGCTCTGGCTGGCGACCGCACCGTTGGCCCCGGTCGCGGTGACGTTCGCCGTCGCGGTCGGGCCCTGCTGGTCGATGTCGGCGACGGTGAAGCTCAGCGGGAAGTAGCCCTTGGCGGAGGCGTTGCTGAACGCGCGGTCGGCGGTGATGCCCTCGATGCGGCCGAGACCGCCCTCGATGTAGGCGGCCTTGGCACCGGAGAACGAGCCGCCGCCCTGAAGGCCGTCAAGGGTTGCTACCAGCGCACTCTGCAGTTCAGGCGCGGGCGTCTGGGGCAACGGGGCGCCGAACACGACAGGCTGCACCGCAGGCGAGGCCATCGGCGTAGTGAATGCAACCGAGGTCACACCGGCAGCGACGCCACCGATGATTGCGGCGGCCGCCATGCCCGTGGCTAGGTGTTTCAGGGTCACGACTGTCCTTTCGATCAACCCGACTCTCTCAAGAGGTTAACAGTGTTGCCAGTGTGTCGAAATTGCCCGAGCGCACACGATCGCCCATTGGCCGGTAGCGTTGAGGTATCCGCCGCACCAACTCTCGGTGTGGGAAAGGAGCGCAACATGTCTGAGTCCCACGAAGACCCTCAGCTGTCCAGCGAAGATGCTGCCGAGCTGGAACAACTGCGCCGAGAGGCGTCCATCTTGCGCGAACAGCTGGAGAATACGATCGGTGCGGGGGGAACCTCCCGCAGCGCTCGGGACGTGCACCAGCTCGAGGCGCGGATCGACTCCCTCGCGGCTCGTAACGCCAAGCTGATGGACACCCTCAAGGAGGCGCGCCAGCAGTTGCTGGCGCTGCGCGAAGAGGTCGATCGGCTCGGCCAGCCGCCGAGCGGGTACGGCGTTCTGTTGGGCTACCACGACGACGACACCGTCGACGTGTTCACCTCCGGCCGCAAGATGCGCCTGACCTGCTCGCCGAACATCGACGTCAAGTCGCTCAAGAAGGGCCAGACCGTTCGGCTCAACGAGGCGCTGACCGTCGTCGAGGCGGGCCACTACGAGGCCGTCGGCGAGATCAGCACGCTGCGCGAGATCCTGTCCGACGGGCACCGCGCCCTGGTGGTCGGGCACGCCGACGAGGAACGCATCGTGTGGCTGGCCGACCCGCTGGTGCTCATCGAGGACATGCCCTCCCAGGTTGAGGAGGGCGTCGACGACGACCTGCGGCCGCGCAAGCTGCGCCCCGGCGACTCGCTGCTGGTGGACACCAAGGCCGGCTACGCCTTCGAGCGGATTCCGAAGGCCGAGGTCGAGGATCTGGTGCTGGAAGAGGTGCCCGACGTCGCCTACAGCGACATCGGTGGCCTGACCCGGCAGATCGAGCAGATCCGCGACGCCGTCGAGCTGCCGTTCCTGCACAAGGAGCTCTACCGCGAGTACTCGCTGCGCCCGCCGAAGGGCGTGCTGCTCTACGGTCCGCCCGGCTGCGGCAAGACACTGATCGCCAAGGCGGTCGCCAACTCGCTGGCCAAGAAGATGGCCGAGGTGCGCGGCGACGACGCTCGTGAGGCCAAGAGCTACTTCCTCAACATCAAGGGCCCCGAGCTGCTGAACAAGTTCGTCGGCGAGACCGAGCGGCACATCCGGCTGATCTTCCAGCGGGCCCGCGAGAAGGCCTCCGAGGGAACGCCGGTGATCGTGTTCTTCGACGAGATGGACTCGATCTTCCGCACCCGCGGCACCGGTGTGAGCTCGGACGTGGAGACCACGGTCGTGCCCCAGCTGCTCAGCGAGATCGACGGCGTCGAAGGCCTGGAGAACGTCATCGTGATCGGCGCCTCCAACCGCGAGGACATGATCGACCCGGCCATCCTGCGGCCCGGCCGCCTGGACGTCAAGATCAAGATCGAACGCCCGGATGCCGAAGCGGCACAGGACATCTTCAGCAAGTACCTCACCGAGAACCTCCCGGTGAACGAGGACGACCTGGCCGAGTTCGACGGCGATCGCGGTGCGTGCATCAAGGCGATGATCGAGAAGGTCGTCGACCGGATGTACGCCGAGATCGACGACAACCGGTTCTTGGAGGTCACCTATGCCAACGGTGACAAGGAAGTCATGTACTTCAAGGACTTCAACTCCGGCGCGATGATCCAGAACGTGGTCGACCGGGCGAAGAAGTACGCGATCAAGTCGGTTCTCGAAACCGGGTCACGCGGTCTGCGCATCCAGCATCTGCTGGACTCGATCGTCGACGAGTTCGCCGAGAACGAGGACCTGCCCAACACCACCAATCCCGATGACTGGGCTCGGATCTCGGGCAAGAAGGGCGAGCGAATCGTCTACATCCGCACGCTTGTCACCGGCAAGAGTTCCAGTGCGTCGCGGGCGATCGACACCGAGTCGAACCTGGGTCAGTACCTGTAAACCCGCCAGATGGCGCAAATGCCCCCGCACGCTTGACGTGTCGGGGGTTTTTGCGTTCGGCCTGCGCTCACACCTCCAGCGAGTACGTGTTGGTCAGGTCGTCCTGTATCACGTGGGCGTCCTGCGTCGAGGTGTCCACACTCAACCGCTCTGTGAGAACACGGGTTTCGTAGCGCCAGCCCTGGGGCAAGTTGAGGCGACGGCCCAGTCCCGGCAGGTCCGCCAAGCCCAACTTCTTGTCGACGATCTGGCTCCAGGTCTGCATCACCCAGCGTTGTCCGTTCGGGTCGACGAGTTCGAACACCGGCCGTCCGGCGTCGAAGTGAAACACGGTGTGGCGGGCCACTTTGTTGACGCTGTAGGGCGCCGGGTTCTGTGACGCCAGTTGCACGGTCGCCTGCCCGATCATCTCGATGCCGCCGAAGGTCTTGTGTTCCTGCGGCCCGCCGGCGACCTTGTCGATGCTGCTCATCAGCCAGTAGCGCGGACCGTTCAACAGTGCCGCGACCGCGCCGTTCTCCTTCGCCAGTGCCTCGGCGTCGAGCTTGTCCCACAGCTGCGCCGGGCAGTCATTGAGCGGAAAGGTGTTGTACACGGTCGCCTCCGGCCCGGACTCGCCGACGGTGACCAGAAGCACCTCGCCGTACCGCTTGCCGAAGAAGTCCTCGATCTGCCCGGCCATGACGTCCCCTCCTAGACCCGAAAAATGTTCTTGTGCAAGTGTTATCGCTTCGGCAGCGAGGTGCGGTACCGGTCGCGGGCCACCAGGGTCAGCCGCACGTCGTCCAGCAGTGGATCGACGAACTGGGAGCGATACTCCTTGTCGGTCACCGCTTTTGCGGACAGGTACATGAACGTGATCGCGGTCAGCATCATCGTCGTCTGGATCAGTGCATTCGGCACGGGCAGGATCATCCCCAGGAAATGGCCGTCGGTGCGGCCTGCGCCTCGTGTCCACGAGTCGAGCAACTCCGGGCTCACGACGATGAGGCCCAGCAGGAAGAAGATCGCTCCGGTGGCCAGCGCGATGGTGAGGACCTGGCCCACTTGGGAGGAGGTGACCACGAACACGACATTTGCCCGTTCCGGATGGGACAGTGCGTCGGTGCCCGGTTCGTCGGGCATGTGTTCGAACGGAGTGCCGGCCAGGCGCTGCTGGTCGGTCGGCTGGGGGTCGGGGTCGTCGAGGATCGGGCGCACTCGCTCGAGCGTGCTCGACACCAGGAACGCTGCTGCGATGAGGAACAGGAAGCCGATCGCCAGCCACAGCCTCGCCCGGCTCACGATCGCCGCCATCAGCCAGACGTAGGTGTTGAAGAACACCAGGAAGGTCAGCAGGACGACCGGCAACGCCCGCACGAACATCCCGGAGATGAGCGCGAGGTTGCTGGCGGTGTCGCGGGCCGCCCAGCCGAGGATCGAGCCCAGGCCGGTTGCGGTCAACACCACGATGATGCCGACGATGAGACCGAACCACAGCAGGTTTGCGATCACCCCCGAGGTGGGGCCTCCGAAGATCGCGCCCAGAACGATGACCGCCACCGACACGGCGGCGGCGATCCTCCGTCGCAACCACGGGCCGATCCGGGACACCAGCCACCCCACCAGGACAGCGACCGGCAGAACCAACACCAGCAAGGCCAGGACGAACCCCTCGGTCACGGTCGGCCGACCGGCGATGTCGACGGTGTGCGCGCCGGTCAGCGCCACCACCAGGATCGAGTTGGCCGCGACGACGGCGAACCCGGCCAGGGCCGGCGCCGAACGGCTCCACACCCGGCGGACCAAGGCGCGCCGCCGGACGACCGCTGGCAGTCCGTGGGTCAGAAACCAGTGCTCGGCGGCGTAACGGTCAGGTGACGTCATCGGTGGGCGGCTCCGCTGTGGAGGCTGACAGGTGAGGTCACCCTAGTCCCATCGCCGGTGCTCCCGCCCGGGGCGGGCATCGTCGCCCCGCTCTGCTCGATGGCGCGGCTCCTCCTCCCGCCCGGGGCGGGCATCGTCGCCCCGCTCTGCTGGATGGCGCGGCTCCTCCTCCCGCCCGGGGCGGGCATCGTCGCCCCGCTAGGCTTGCGACCATGCAACGGATTATCGGGACCGAGGTCGAGTACGGCATCTCCTCGCCGTCCGACCCGACCGCCAATCCGATCCTGACCTCGACTCAGGCGGTCTTGGCCTACGCCGCGGCCGCCGGCATCCAGCGGGCCAAGCGGACCCGATGGGACTATGAGGTGGAATCGCCGCTGCGGGACGCCCGCGGCTTCGACCTGAGCCGTGCGTCGGGCCCCCCGCCGATCGTCGACGCGGACGAGGTCGGCGCGGCCAACATGATCCTGACCAACGGCGCCCGGCTCTATGTCGACCACGCCCACCCCGAGTACTCGGCCCCCGAGGTCACCGACCCGATGGACGCCGTGATCTGGGACAAGGCCGGCGAGCGGGTGATGGAGGCCGCGGCGCGCCACGTGGCCAGCGTCCCCGGTGCGGCCAAGCTGCAGCTCTACAAGAACAACGTGGACGGCAAGGGCGCCTCCTACGGCACCCACGAGAACTACCTGATGAGCCGGCAGACTCCGTTCTCGGCGGTGATCTCCGGGCTGACCCCGTTCCTGGTCACCCGCCAGGTCGTCACCGGCTCCGGCCGGGTCGGCATCGGACCGTCCGGCGACGAGCCCGGGTTCCAGCTCTCCCAGCGCTCCGACTACATCGAGGTCGAGGTCGGCCTGGAGACGACGCTGAAGCGCGGCATCATCAACACCCGCGACGAGCCGCACGCCGACGCCGACAAGTACCGCCGGCTGCACGTCATCATCGGCGACGCCAACCTGGCCGAGACGTCGACATACCTCAAGGTGGGCACCACGTCGCTGGTGCTCGACCTGATCGAGGAGGGCCACCAGCACGGCCTCGATCTGTCCGACCTGGTGCTGGCCCGGCCGGTGCACGCGGTCCACGTGATCAGCCGCGACCCGTCGCTGCGCGCCACCGTCGCGCTGGCCGACGGGCGAGAGCTGACGGCCCTGGCGATGCAGCGCATCTACCTCGACCGGGTGGCCAAACTAGTCGACGCGCGCGACCCCGACCCGCGCGCCACCGACGTGCTCGAAACCTGGGCCCACATCCTTGACCTGCTCGAGCGCGATCCGATGGAGTGCGCGGAGCTGCTGGATTGGCCGGCCAAGCTGCGCCTGCTCGAGGGGTTCCGCACCCGGGAGAACCTCAGCTGGTCGGCGCCCCGCCTGCATCTGGTGGACCTGCAGTACTCGGACGTGCGGCTGGACAAGGGCCTCTACAACCGGCTCGTCGCCCGCGGCTCGATGAAGCGCCTGGTCACCGAACAACAGGTGATCGACGCGGTGGACAACCCGCCGACCGACACCCGCGCGTACTTCCGCGGTGAATGCCTGCGCCGGTTCGGCGCCGACATCGCCGCGGCGAGCTGGGACTCGGTGATCTTCGATCTGGGCGGCGACTCGCTGGTCCGGATCCCGACACTGGAGCCGCTGCGGGGCAGCAAGGCCCACGTCGGTGCGTTGCTCGACTCTGTCGACAGTGCCGCGGAACTGGTGGAACAACTGACGACCTGACAATCGTTAGAGCGAGCAATACCGGACCCGACCGGTAGTGTGGAGGAACCGGCGACCCGTACCGGATGGCACGACACGGTCGCCGATGACGAGCAGGAGGCAGCGATGGCTCAAGAGCAGACCAAGCGTGGCGGTGGAGGCGGCGAAGACGACGACGTCTCCGGCAACGCGGGTGGCGGACAGGAGCGTCGCGACAAGCTCGCCGAGGAGACCGACGACCTGCTGGACGAGATCGATGACGTCCTCGAGGAGAACGCTGAGGACTTCGTGCGCGCATACGTCCAAAAGGGCGGACAGTGACCTGGCCGTTCTCTGATCGCCTGGCCACTAGTTCATCCCTATCGGATCTGTCTTCGTTCTCCGAGTTCCTGAGGCGGGAAGCACCCGAACTGCTGCCGACGACGGCTGTCTCGGGCACGATGTCCGCCGGTGACGCGCTGCCGCACGGCACCACGATCGTGGCGCTGAGGTACCCCGGTGGTGTGCTCATCGCCGGCGACCGGCGTTCGACGCAGGGCAACATGATCGCCGGCCGCGACGTGCAGAAGGTGTACATCACCGACGACTACACCGCGACCGGCATCGCCGGTACCGCGGCCATCGCCGTCGAGTTCGCCCGGCTCTACGCCGTCGAACTGGAGCACTACGAGAAGGTCGAAGGCGTTCCGCTGACGTTCCGCGGGAAGGTCAACCGGCTCTCGACGATGGTGCGCGGCAACCTCGGTGCGGCACTGCAGGGCTTCATCGCGCTCCCGCTTCTGGTGGGTTACGACCTCGACGATCCGGACTCGCGCGCCGCCGGCCGAATCGTGTCGTTCGACGCCGCAGGCGGCTGGAACATCGAGGAAGAGGGATACCAGTCGGTGGGCTCCGGCTCGATCTTCGCCAAGTCGTCGATCAAGAAGCTGTATTCCAATGTGACGGATGCGGATTCGGCCCTCAGCGCCGCCGTGGAGGCGCTCTACGACGCCGCCGACGACGACTCCGCCACCGGTGGACCGGACCTTGTCCGCGGAATCTTCCCGACCGCGGTGACCATCGAAGCCGACGGCGCCGCGGAGGTCTCCGAAGAACGGATCTCCCGTCTGGCCCGCGAGGTGATCGAAGCACGTTCCCGGACAAACACATTCGGACCCGGCAAGGGACCGAGCAACGAAGCACCGCGGGTGGACTAGTGAGCTTCCCATACTTCATCTCGCCCGAACAGGCGATGCGTGAGCGTTCGGAGCTCGCCCGCAAGGGTATTGCCCGGGGCCGCAGCGTGGTGGCCCTGGCGTACGCCGGCGGAGTGCTGTTCGTCGCCGAAAACCCATCTCGCTCACTGCAGAAGGTCAGCGAGCTCTACGACCGGGTGGGGTTCGCCGCAGTCGGGCGTTTCAACGAGTTCGACAACCTGCGCAGGGGCGGCATCCAGTTCGCCGACACCCGCGGCTACGCCTACGACCGTCGCGACGTCACCGGGCGGCAGCTGGCCAACGTTTACGCCCAGACCCTCGGCACCATCTTCACCGAGCAGGCCAAGCCCTACGAGGTCGAGTTGTGCGTGGCCGAGGTCGCGCATTTCGGCGAGACGAAACCCCCTGAGCTGTACCGCATCACCTACGACGGGTCGATCGCCGACGAGCCGCATTTCGTGGTGATGGGCGGCACCACCGAGCCGATCATCACCGCTCTCAACGAGTCCTATTCGGAGAACGCCGAACTCGCCGACGCGGTCAAGGTGGCCGTGGACGCACTGCGCGCAGGGATAAGCAGCGCGAGCAACAACGCCACCCCGCCCAGCGAGCCGCGGGTGTTGGGGCCGTCCACACTCGAAGTGGCGATCCTGGACGCGAACCGGCCGCGGCGGGCGTTCCGCCGGATCATCGGCGCGGCGCTCGAAGGCCTGTTGCCGAAAGATCTTCCGGAATCAGCAGCTGCCGCCGAGGGCGACAGCCCCGATTAGTCCGTCGTTCGGCGTCCCTCGGGTGCCGTAGACGGGCTCCGGATCGGACCGCTTGTCGGCGCACTGCACGTACAGGCCCTCTTGCGGCGGTACCGGTGGGGTGTGCCCCGTGGGCTGTGGCTCGGGCGTGAGCCAGCTGAACGTCACGGCCACGATGCCACCGAGGACCAGGATGTACATCGCCGCCCGTTTCGGGGCCGGCTTGTCCTGATCCACAGCAGCAGACTAGTGAGAAGCTCGCCGGGGTGTCCGAAACCACGCCGCGTTGTCGATCACCAGTGCTGAAGCGTGCCTACCCGGATGTGTTCGCGGTCGCCGGCGATGACGGCCAGGATGTTGTGCCACGCGTCGGACGGCTCGGTGAGCACGTCGCTGTGCGTCGACGGTCCGATCATCGGTCCACCGGTCAGGCGCCGCCCGGTGGCCAGCGGGACGACGCCCGCCATCCGGTCCGGGTCGGCGCCGTGCGAGCCGAACGGGATGCCCTGCACCGCGCTGATCGGGTCGCCGGGCGCGGTCATGCTGAACCGGATCACCGCGGGGTTGCGGTTGTGCCAGTCGGCCGGATCGTGCACGCCCACCCCGGCTCCTGCGGCCTCGACGTAGATCACCCGGTCAGCGGTCAACCCGAACCGCTCCGCGGTCCCGACGATCGAGCCCCCGTAGGAGTGGCCGATGTAGGTCACCGCCCGGTGTCCCGCGCGCCGTTCGACGTCCTCGCTGAAAGCCACCAGCCGAGGCGCCATCTCGAGGGCATAGCGGGCGTCGGCCGCATCGGCAACGCCGGCTACCAGTTCGCCGGTCGGGAACCGTCCGCCGAGGTAGGTGATCATCGCGACGGTCCCGCCTGAGCCCGCGACGAACCGGCGGGCGGTGGCCACGTCGTCCGCCGAGCCGTCGAACGTCGTGTTCAGCCCCGGCACCAGCACGCCGATGGCGCGGGCCCGGTTGAGGTCGCCGGAAAGCTCGATCAGCGAGGCCCGCGCGGGATCGAACGCCAGGATCTGGCGTGGCACCCGGCGCTCGCGGTCGACCGGGTCGTGGACGTCGGCCAGCAGCGTCTCGTAGTAGGTGATCCGGCGGCGGGCATCGCGGTCGTGCGCGGCGATCGTCGCTGCCCGCAGCGCCGGGTCGGCGTGCAACGTCGCCCAGAGCCGTTCGGCGTCGGCAGGACTCAGAGTCGGCGGGACGGCGGCGCGCAACTTGTCCTCGACCGGGCGGTCCAGGGTGCGCCGCTCGGTCAGGATCGCGCCGGCGATGTTGATCCGGTTGGCCGCGATCCGCATCTCCCACGGCACGCCGTCGGTATTGCCGACCTGGTGAGGTCGCTGTTCGATCAGGCGCTCCCGCTCCTCGGGTGACATCGCCGCGATCTGCCCGGCGATGCTGTCCTGGCTCAGCGCGGGCCAGTCGGCAACCGCGGGCTCATCCGTGCCTGCCGGCCGCACCGCCTCGGCTTCAGGTGCGATGCCGAACGCGGCGTCGATGGCTTGTGCCGACTCGCGGTCGGCGTCACCGAGCCGGGTCAGCGCGTCCTGTAGGCGGCACGTCAGCTCGGCTGCCCGAACCTCCAGCAGCGCCGACGCGGCCCTCGGCGAGCCGCCGCTGCAGGCCACCAGCAGTTCAGGGGCGGTGTCCGGTGCGCTGACAGTGCCGTCGTCGGCGACCGCGCAGTCTGCCTGCCGTGCTTCGGTCAGCACCGCCATCACCCGATCGCGGGCCTGGCCGACCGTCAGCGCGGCGTCGCGGGCTTCTGCGGCGGCGATGACCAGCGCCCGGCACATCTGTCGCAGCTCGTCGACGGCGGGGGAGATCGCCTCGCCCGCGGCCCGCGCGGCCGCGCCCGTCCAGCCGTTCGGCCGCAGGGCGCCTTCGACGATGTCGGCGTGTGCCTGCAATCGGCCCGCCGCCGCGTCCCACTCGGCGCCCAGGTCGGTCAGCGCCTCGGGATGCCAGGCCGTCGCCTGGGCTACGCCGGGACGTGTCATCTGGACCCCAGACGGTCGGCGTTGGTCCCGTCCGCGGCGACCAGCTCGTCGACCGAGCGGCGGGCCGCGACCACCCAGGACTGGACCGTCGCGCCCAGTCTGCGCACGTCAACGGTGGCTTGCACGGGCCCGTCCAGGGCGGCGAGAGCCGAGCCGGGCCAGCCGACCACTGCGGGTATCGCCACGGCCGTCAGTTCGCCGGCGGCCCGGGCGACGTGGGCGGTCAGCCTGCTCAGCGATGCGGTGTCCAGGCCGACGGGTTCGGGCATGGCTGATGCTGGCATGAACCGCGGCCTGGCGATTTCGGCGCTCCACAGGGCAATCCGCAGCGACCCGAAGCCGTTTCACGCACCGCTTGCCCACCGCGACCGCACAGCAACCAGTAGGCTCGACGGTGTGCAGCGAAGGATCATGGGCATCGAAACCGAATTCGGTGTCACCTGCACGTTCCACGGCCATCGCCGGCTGAGCCCGGACGAGGTTGCGCGGTATCTGTTCCGCCGCGTGGTGTCGTGGGGCCGCAGCTCGAACGTATTCCTGCGCAACGGCGCGAGGTTGTATCTGGACGTGGGCAGCCACCCCGAGTACGCCACCGCCGAGTGCGACAACCTCGTCCAGCTGGTCACCCATGACCGCGCGGGTGAACGGGTCCTCGAGGACCTGCTCATCGACGCCGAGCAGCGGTTGACCGACGAGGGTATCGGCGGCGACATCTACCTGTTCAAGAACAACACCGACTCCGCCGGAAACTCCTACGGCTGCCACGAGAACTACCTCATCGTGCGGGCCGGGGAGTTCTCCCGGATCTCCGACGTCCTGCTGCCGTTCCTGGTCACCCGCCAGCTGATCTGCGGCGCGGGCAAGGTGCTGCAGACGCCGAAGGCGGCGGCGTTCTGCCTGAGCCAGCGCGCCGAGCACATCTGGGAGGGCGTCTCGAGCGCGACGACGCGGTCCCGCCCGATCATCAACACCCGCGACGAGCCGCACGCCGACGCCGAGAAGTACCGGCGTCTGCACGTGATCGTCGGCGACTCCAACATGTGCGAAGCGACCACCATGCTCAAGGTGGGCACGGCCTCGCTGGTGCTGGAGATGATCGAGGCCGGCGTGGCCTTCCGGGACTTCTCCCTGGACAACCCGATTCGCGCCATCCGCGAGGTCAGCCACGACCTCACCGGCCGCAGGCCCGTCCGGCTGGCCGGCGGACGGCAGGCCAGCGCACTGGACATCCAGCGCGAGTACTACGCGCGCGCCGTGGAGTACCTGCAGACCCGCGAGCCCAACACCCAGATCGACCAGGTCGTCGACCTGTGGGGCCGCCAATTGGACGCGGTCGAGAGCCAGGACTTCGCCAAGGTCGACACCGAGATCGACTGGGTGATCAAGAAGAAGCTGTTCCAGCGCTACCAGGACCGCTACAACATGGAGCTGTCCGACCCCAAGATCAGCCAGCTCGACCTCGCCTACCACGACATCAAGCGCGGGCGCGGGGTGTTCGACCTGTTGCAGCGCAAGGGGCTGGCCGCGCGGATCACCACCGACGAGGAGATCGAGGCTGCCGTCGACACCCCGCCGCAGACCACCCGGGCCAAGCTGCGCGGCGAGTTCATCGCCGCTGCCCAGGAGGCCGGCCGCGACTTCACCGTCGACTGGGTGCACCTCAAGCTCAACGACCAGGCCCAGCGCACGGTGTTGTGCAAAGATCCGTTCCGGTCCGTCGACGAGCGGGTCAAGCGGCTCATCGCCAGCATGTAGCCGCTGCGCGCGCCGCAGGGACGGCGGCGCGTTTCCCGCTAAGGTTGGGCGAGTGGCGACATCCAAGGTCGAGCGGCTGATGAATCTTGTCATCGCCCTGCTGTCCACCCACGGCTTCATCACGGCCGAACGCATCCGCTCCAGCGTCGCCGGGTACGCCGAAAGCCCCAGCGACGAAGCGTTCTCGCGGATGTTCGAACGCGACAAGAACGAGCTTCGTGACCTCGGCATCCCGCTGGAGACCGGGCGGGTCTCGTCGTTCGACCCCGCCGAGGGATACCGGATCAACCGAAACGCCTACGCGCTGCCCGACATCGAGCTCACCGCGGAGGAAGCGGCCGCCGTCGCGGTCGCCGCTCAGCTGTGGGAGTCACCCGAGCTGATCACCGCGACCCAGGGCGCGCTGCTGAAACTGCGGGCCGCGGGAGTGGACGTCGACGCCGACGCCGCCGTCGCGATCACCACTGCATCAGGCCCGTCCGGGCTGCGCGGCTCCGAAGACGTGCTTGGAATCCTGTTGTCCGCCATCAACTCCGGGCAGGCTGTCCGCTTCCGGCACCGGCCGCTGCCCACCGAGCCCTATACCGAGCGCACCGTCGAGCCGTGGGGCGTGGTCACCGCGCGCGGGCGCTGGTATCTGGTCGGCCACGACCGGGACCGCAACGCCACCCGGACGTTTCGGCTCTCTCGCATCGGTGCGGACGTGGAAACCGTTGGGCCGGAAGGATCCGTCACCCGTCCCGACGGGGTGAACCTGCGGGACATCGTCGAGAAGGCCATCGGGGAGGCGCCCACCGGCCTGACGGCGGTTGTGTGGGTGGCCGAGGGGCGGGCCACGGCCCTGCGCCGCGCCGGGACGTCGAAGGGCCCGCGCATCGTCGGCGGCCGGGCCGGCGACGTCATCGAACTCGACCTGGGCACCCGAGACCGCCTCGCCCGCGAGATCGCCGGCTACGGGGCCGACGCGCTGGTCCTCGAACCGGCCTCGCTGCGCGAGGACGTGGTGGCACGGCTGACGGCTCAGGCAGGCCGCGGATGAGTCCTGTTTCGACTCGGCTGGTGCGGCTTCTCAACATGGTTCCGTACCTCAAGGCAAACCCGCAGATCAGCTACGAGGAAGCCGCCGCCGATCTCGGTGTAACCCGCAAGCAGCTCCAGCAGGACCTCGACCAGCTGTGGCTGTGCGGGCTGCCGGGGTACGGGCCGGGCGACCTGATCGACTTCGAGTTCTCCGGCGACAGCATCAACGTGACGTTCACCGCCGGCGTCGACGCTCCGCTGCGGCTGACCTCGCCGGAGGCCACCGGTCTGCTGGTCGCCCTGCGCGCGCTGGTCGACATTCCCGGCGTCGTCGACCCGGAGGCCGCGCGCAGCGCGATCGCCAAGATCGAGTCGGCGGCGGGCACCATCGCCCACGACCAGACGCACTCCGCGGCCGCCGTCGAGGAGCAGGCGCCGATCGAGAGCGACGCCGCCGCGGCCGTCCGCTCCGCGGTGCGCGGCCGGCGCGCTCTGAGCATCGAGTACTACTCGGCCTCGCGCGACATGCTGTCCACCCGCATCGTCGACCCGATCCGCGTGGTGCTCGTCGGTGATCACAGCTACCTGGAGGCCTGGTCACGCGAGGCCGAAGGGGTGCGGCTGTTCCGGTTCGACCGCATCGTCGAGGCCGACGTGCTCGAGGAACCGTCCGCGCCGCCGGCACCGGCCGTGCAGGCCGGACCGGACACCTCGCTGTTCGACGCCGATCCCGCCCTGCCCGCAGCCACCCTGCTGCTGGCGCCGACGGCGTCGTGGATGCTCGAGTACTACCCGATGCGGGTGCGCAAGGAGCTGCCCGACGGGTATTGCGAGGCCGCGATGACCTATGCCTCGGACGAGTGGATGAGCCGGCTGGTGCTGGGCTTGGGCCCCGACGTCCGCGTGCTCGAGCCGGAGTCTCTGGTGACCCGCGTGCGTGAATCGGCGGCGGCAGCCCTGACGGCCTACCAAGATCTGGCCGTACTGGACGGCTGAATCGGCGCCCAGGCTTGACAGGGGGCCGCCTGCGGTAGCATCGAACAGACATCTGGAGGTGACCAAATTGGGTGCTCTACAACCGTGGCACTGGTTGATCCTTATCGCGGTGATCGTGCTGCTCTTCGGGTCGAAGCGGTTGCCTGATGCCGCACGCTCGCTCGGCAAGTCGATGCGCATTTTCAAGTCAGAGGTCAAGGAGCTGCAGAACGAGGGCAAGACGGACACCTCCGTCCAGCCCGTCCAGCCCCCAACCCAGGTGCAGTCCGAACGCGTCGAGGCGCCCGTGACACCGCCCCCGGCGCCGAACCCGACTGACGCGCGACCGGCCTGAACCGACCACAGTCAGGCGCCCAGGCGCCCCTAGTCAGACGCTGCCGTGCGCACCCCTAAGTTCATGTCGCGGCTCGACCCGCGACAACGCCGCACGCCGCACCAACCCTGACGGGACCATGTCCCTCGTCGACCACATCCGGGAACTGCGGACCCGGCTGCTGATCTCGGTGGGTGCCGTTTCGCTGACCACCATCGTCGGCTTCTTCTGGTACAGCCACGGCATGTTCGGGGTCGAGAGCCTTGGCGACTGGCTGCGCGAGCCGTACTGTTCGCTGCCGCCATCGGCTCGCGCCGACATCACCGCCGACGGCGGTTGCCGGCTGTTGGCCACCGCACCGTTCGACCAGTTCATGCTGCGCCTCAAGGTCGGCTTGACCGCCGGAATCGTGCTGGCCTGCCCGGTGTGGCTCTATCAGCTGTGGGCGTTCATCACGCCCGGTCTGTACCGCAACGAGCGCCGCTTCGCGATGGCGTTCGTGACCTTCGCCGCGATGCTGTTCGTCTCGGGCGCGCTGCTGGCCTATGTCGTGCTGTCCAAGGCCTTGCACTTCCTGCTGACCGTCGGCAACGACGTGCAGGTCACCGCCTTGTCGGGCGACCGCTACTTCGGCTTCCTGATCAACCTGCTGCTGGTCTTCGGCGTCAGCTTCGAGTTCCCGCTGCTGATCATCATGCTGAACCTGATCGGGGTGCTGCCGTACGAGAAGCTCAAGTCATGGCGCCGGGGACTGATCTTCGGCGTGTTCGTCTTCGCCGCGTTCGCCACGCCGGGGTCTGACCCGTTCTCCATGCTGGCGCTGGGAATGGCGCTGTCGCTGCTGATGGAATTCGCGATCCAGATCGCCCACCTCAACGACACCCGGAAGGCCAAGCGGGAGGCGGCGCAGGCGGCCATCCCCGACGACCAGGCCGCGCCCATCGAGCCGCCGACACCGGTGGCCGCCCCCGCAGAGCTTGGGGCACAGCATGACGACATCACCTGAGTCCGGCGGGGAGGAGCGGAGCGACCCGGGTACCCAACTCGCTCGGTTCGTCGACGCTCTGACGTTTCGTCTCGACCCGTTCCAGGTCGAGGCATGCGAGGCCCTCGAGCGCGGCCACGGTGTGCTGGTGTGCGCGCCGACCGGTGCCGGCAAGACCGTGGTGGGCGAGTTCGCGGTGCACCTCGCGCTGGCGGCCGGCCGAAAGTGCTTCTACACCACGCCGATCAAGGCACTGAGTAATCAGAAGCACAGCGACCTGGTCCGCCGCTACGGCCCGGAACGAATCGGGCTGCTGACCGGTGACCAGTCGATCAACGGTGACGCCCCGATCGTGGTGATGACCACCGAGGTGCTCCGCAATATGCTGTACGCGGGTTCGAATGCGCTGCAAGGACTTTCGCACGTCGTGATGGACGAGGTGCACTTCCTGGCCGACCGGATGCGCGGCGCGGTGTGGGAGGAGGTCATCCTGCACCTGCCCGATGACGTCCGGCTGGTCAGCCTGTCGGCGACGGTCAGCAACGCCGAGGAGTTCGGCGGCTGGATGCAGACCGTGCGCGGCGACACCACCGTCGTGGTCGACGAGCACCGGCCGGTGCCGCTGTGGCAGCACATGCTGGTGGGCAAGCGGCTCTTCGACCTGTTCGACTATGACCGGGAGGGCAAGCAGCACCTGGTCGACCCGGACCTGACGCGGCACATCGCCAACCGCCGCGAGGCAGACCGGCTCGCGGACTGGCAGCCGCGACGGCGCGGCGCAGGCCGCCCCGGCGGCGGTCCGGGCAGCCACCGGCCGCCGTCGCGCCCGGACGTCATCGCCACCCTGGACCGCGAGGGCCTGCTGCCGGCGATCACGTTCATCTTCTCCCGGGCCGGCTGCGACGGCGCCGTCAAGCAGTGCTTGCGCAGCCCGCTGCGGCTGACCACCGACTCCGAGCGGGCCCGTATCTCCGAGGTGATCGACCGCCGCTGCGGCGAACTGGCCGACGCCGACCTGGCGGTGCTGGACTACTACGAGTGGCGGGAGGGTCTGCTGCGCGGGCTGGCCGCCCACCACGCGGGCATGCTGCCGGTGTTCCGCCACACCGTCGAGGAGTTGTTCACCGCGGGCCTCGTGCGGGCCGTCTTCGCCACCGAGACGCTGGCGCTGGGCATCAACATGCCGGCCCGAACCGTGGTGCTGGAGAAGCTGGTCAAGTTCAACGGCGAGCAGCATCTGCCACTCACACCGGGGGAGTACACGCAGCTCACCGGCCGTGCGGGGCGCCGCGGCATCGACGTCGAGGGCCACGCGGTGGTCATCTGGGTTCCGGACGTGGAACCCGCCGAGGTCGCCGGACTGGCGTCCACCCGGACCTTCCCGCTGAAGAGTTCCTTCGCGCCGTCCTACAACATGACCATCAACCTGGTGAACCAGATGGGGCCCGAGCAGGCCCATCGGCTGCTGGAGCGCTCCTTCGCCCAGTACCAGGCCGACCGGTCGGTGGTCGGGATGGTCCGCGGGGTCGAGCGGGGCGAGAAGATGCTCGACGAGATCGCCGCGGAGATGGGCTGGGACCGCCGCGCCGAGCCGGTGCCCGAACCCGCGATCCTGGACTACGTCCGGCTGCGCGCGAAGATCAGCGAGCGCGAGCGCGCCCAGTCCCGGGCGTCCCGGCTGCAGCGCAGACAGGTCGCAGGCGACGCGCTGGCCTCGTTGCGCCGCGGCGACATCATCAACATCACCCAGGGCAGGCGGGGTGGGCTCGCCGTGGTGCTGGAGGCAGCCAACGACGAGGACGACCCGAGGCCGCTGGTGCTGACCGAAAACCGTTGGGCCGGAAGGATTTCCTCGGCCGACTATCCGGGGGCGGCCGCGCCGCTCGGGTCGATGTCGCTGCCCAAGCGGGTCGAGCATCGTCAGCCGAGAGTGCGTCGCGACCTGGCGTCGGCGCTGCGTTCGGCGGCCTCGGGTCTGGTCGTGGCGTCCGGTCGCAAACGACGGCCCGGCGCGGAGGAACCGGACATCGATCCGGAGCTGACGTCGCTGCGCGACGAGATGCGCAGGCACCCCGCGCACCGGATCGCCGGCCGGGAGGACAAGGTCCGCGTCGGTGAGCGCTACCTGCGGGTAGAGCGCGACAATGAGCTGATCCGCAAGAAGGTCAGCGCGGCCACCAACTCGCTGGCCCGCACGTTCGACCGGATCGTGGGTCTGCTGACCGAACGCGGCTTCATCGAGGCCGGCGGGGGCGAGAACGGCGAACCGAAGGTCACTCCCGACGGCCGGCTGCTGGCGCGGATCTACAGCGAGAGCGACTTGCTGGTCGCCGAGTGTCTGCGCACGGGCGTCTGGAAGGGCCTTCAGCCCGCCGAACTGGCCGCGGTCCTCTCGGCGATGGTCTTCGAGACGCGAGGCGGCGACGGCCCGACGCCCACCCACAGCGTCGACACGCCCACCAACGGGGTCCGCCGGGCGTTGGCAGAGACCCGCCGGCTGTCCGGCCAATTGCGCGCCGACGAGAACCGGCACCGGATCAACCCGTCGCGCGAGCCCGACGAGGGATTCGTCGCCGCCGTCTACCGTTGGGCCACCACCGGCGACCTGGCGGCGGCGCTGGCCGCCTCCGACGTCACCGGGTCGGGCTCGCCGCTACCCGCCGGTGACTTCGTCCGCTGGTGCCGCCAGGTGCTCGACTTGCTCGACCAGGTTCGCAACGCCGGACCCGACCCCGCCCTGCGCAGTGCGGCGAAACGCGCAATCGACGACGTCCGGCGCGGCGTCGTCGCTGTTGATAGCGGGTAGGGTGATGCAAACGCTACGGTGGGAGCGGCGAATCGCCACCAGACCAAGGAGAGACGATGAGCGGACCGCAGGGATCTGACCCCAACCCCTGGCAGGCTCAGCAGCCCGCCCAGGGTGAGGATCAGCCTGCCCCGGGCTCGGAGCAGCCCCCGGCCGCGACGCCGTCCTGGCAGCCCCCGGCCGCCCCGGAGCAGCCGGGGACCGAGACCGCAGCCTGGCCGCCCACCGGCGAGACGCCGGCCTGGCAGCCGCCCGCCTACACCCCGTCAGTACCCGCAGTACGGCCAGCCGCAGGCGCCGGGTTACCCGCAGCAGCAGCCGTACCAGCAGCCCACCGAGTACAACCCGGCCGCCTATGGCCAGCCGCAGTACGGCCAGCCGCAGTACGGGCAGCCGCAGTACGGCCAGCCGCAGTACGGTCAGCCCGGCCAGCCGCAGTACGGTCAGTACCCCCAGCCCGGCCAGCCGGGACAGCCGGGGCAACCCGGCCAGTACGCCCCGTACCCGCAGCAGCCCGGTACCGAGGAGTCCTCGAAGAAGTCGGCGGCTCTCATCGGCACGGTCATCGGTGTGTTGGCGGCGATCGTCCTGGCCGTGGTGCTGGTGCTCGGGTTCTGGAAGCCCGGCTTCTTCGTCACCACCAAGCTGGACATCAACAAGGCCCAACAGGGTGTGCAGCAGATCCTGACCGACGAGACCAACGGCTACGGCGCGAAGAACGTCAAGGACGTCAAGTGCAACAACGGCCAGAACCCGACGGTCAAGAAGGGTGACACGTTCACCTGCGAGGTCAGCATCGACGGCACCAAGCGTCAGGTCACGGTGACGTTCCAGGACGACAAGGGCACCTACGAGGTCGGCCGGCCCAAATAGCCGGTGAACTGGCGGTTGCGCAGCTGAATCATCCTGTGCGCCAACACCAAATCCGGATAGGGTAATTTCACCTGGGCGTTGCCGCACGGTGCTACCGTCTGCTCATACTCGAGGAGAGCTTATGAGTAGTGCGGCGGAGCGTGCGGAACAGCTGGCACTGGTGTCCCGGCTGAAGACGACCTACCCGGAGATCGAGGAGTGGCCGACGCCGGATCAGGTCACCCACGACCATTATCTGGCGTATCTGAAGACCGTCCACGACGTCGGCGGCGAGATGCAGGTGCCGCTGCCGTACGAGAACAAAGAAGAAGAGCAGTGGGAGCTGATGACCTACGTGCTCTGCGAGGTTCTCGGCTGGCGGGGCATCTGGGTGTCCGAGGAGCGGCGCCGTATCGGCAACGTCGACGTCGGGCGCGCCATCTATCTCGGGCTGCCGTACTACAGCCGATGGCTGTGGTCGGTCGGCCGGCTGCTCATCGAGAAGGGCTACATCAGCTGGGGTGAGCTCACCGACCGACTGGCCGAGGTGCAGTCCCGCTATGCGGGCGGACTCGATGGCCGCTCGCCCGACGCCGAACCGAAGTTCGAAGGTGACGGCACGAACGTCAAGCGCAACAGCCACCACACGAAGGCCGTCGGCATCGGTGATCCGCAGATCTATGCCGGCAAGGCCGATCCGGCCAAGTTCAAGGTCGGCGACAAGGTCCTGGTGCGCGATCTGCCGACGATGTACTACACCCGCACGCCGGAGTACTGCCGCGGCGCGCACGGAGTGATCGCCGAAGTCACCTACGAAAGCCCCGCTCCGGAGGACGAGGCGTGGGACCGGGAGGACGCCAAACCGGAGTGGTTCTACATCGTCCGCTTCCGGCAGAGCGATCTCTGGGACACCTACACCGGACCCGGGAACGACACGTTGCAGACCGAAATCCCCGAACGCTGGCTGCAAGCCGTCTGAGAAGGAGTCCGCCGACATGTCCGACCATGGGCACGACCACGACGACCATGACCACGACCACACGCGCACCGTCAAGCCGATGGTCGACGAGATCACCGACTTCGAGGTGCTCGAGATCGCGCTGCGCGAATTGTGCATCGAGAAGGGTCTTTTCACCGCCGACGAGCATCGGGTGTTCACCGAGTACGCCGAACAGATCGGCCCCACGCCGGCTGCCCGGCTGGTGGCCAGGGCGTGGCTGGACCCGGAGTTCAAGACGCTCGCGGTGACCGACGCGATCGCCGCCGCCAAGGACGTGGGCGTGGACTGGCTGGATCCCACCGGGTTCGGCACACCCAGCGACTTCGTGGCGTTCAAGATCCTCGAGGACACCCCGACGGTGCACCACGTCATCGTCTGCGCGCTGTGCTCCTGCTACCCGCGGCCCATCCTCGGCAACTCCCCGGAGTGGTACCGCACGCCGAACTACCGCCGCCGTCTGGTGCGCTGGCCGCGACAGGTGTTGTCCGAGTTCGGGTTACAGCTGCCCGATGGAGTCGAGGTGCGCGTCGAGGACTCCAACCAGAAGCATCGGTTCATGGTGATGCCGATGCGGCCCGACGGCACCGAAGGCTGGACTGAGGACCAACTGGCCGAGATCATCACCCGCGACAGCCTGATCGGGGTCGCCGTGCCCAAACCGGGCGTCACCTCGAACGTGTACACGGCGAGCCGCTCCGCTGTCCGGCCGGTGGTCGAGTCGTGAACGGGGAGGACTTCGTCGTCCTCGACGAGATCGTGCAGCGCAACCAGGTATGGCCGGTGATGGCCGCCAAGTACGGCGTGGAGAACCCGGTGCCGCCGTGGAAGACCAGTCTGGACGGTCTGTGTGACGTCCTCGATAAGTCATGCAGGGGTGACGAACTGAACTTCACGTTCAAGGAGCGCCGCGACGAGGAAGACGAGCTGTCGGCCACCCGGTACGCGGACCTGCCGTACCCGGAGAGTCAGCTGGTGTCGCTGGCACACTCGCTGATCGCCCGCGGTGTGATCGACGAGGCCGAACTGCGCCAGCGGCTCGGGGCGGTGCGCGCCCGCCTCGAGACGGGCTAGTCCGGCAGGGCGTCGAGCGCTTTCTGCAGCCGCCCGATCGACGAACCCACGCCGTACGCTTTCGCGAGTTCGGCCACCCGCGCCGGGTCTGCCGCCGCCAACGGCAATGCGTCACTGGCAGTGGACATCTCGACGGGAGCGTCGCGGGCCACCGCCACCACTGGGCCGGCCGCCTCGATGTAGTCGGTGGCGGCCAGCAGCTTGGCCCGAAAAGCCTTGGACAGCGTGGATTTCGGATCGTGCGCGGCGACCAGGATGTCCTCCAGCGAGCCGTACTGGGCCAGCATGGTCGCCGCGGTCTTCTCACCGACACCGGGCACGCCGGGCAGCCCGTCGGACGGATCACCGCGCAGCAGAGCAAGTTCCGCGTAGGCCTGCCCGGCTCGGTGCGCGGGCACGCCGTACTTCTCCGCGACCTCGGCGGGACCGAACATCACCGCGTTGGACAGTCCGCGCCCGAGGTACAACACGCGCACGCGCACGGGTTCGTCGGCCACCAGTTGCAGAAGGTCCCGGTCGCCGCTGACCACGACGACGGGGTCGCGCCGCTCCGCGGCGGCCAACGTGCCCAGCACATCATCGGCCTCGAAGCCGGGCGCGCCGGCGGTGGCGATCCCGAACGCGTCGAGCAGCTCCATGATCATCTCGACCTGTGGGCTCAGATCGTCGGGCACCTCCTCCAAATCCGGCTCCCCGCCGTAGGTTTCCTCCGCGACGCGGTGCGCCTTGTAGGAGGGGATCGCATCCACGCGGAACTGCGGGCGCCAGTCCAGGTCCAGGCACACCACCAGCCGGTGCGGCCGCTCCCGGGCGATCAACGTCGCCACACTGTCGATGAACCCGCGAACGGCGTTGACAGGTCTGCCATCCGGCGCGGTGATCGAGGACGGCACCCCGAAGAACGACCGGAACCACATGCTGGCGCCGTCGAGCAGCAATATCGGCGCAGACATCAGCGCTGCACCTTGAACAGATAGGACCCGGTGGTGATCGGCTTGGCGCCGGCCCCCTCGTCGTGCAGAACGGTTCGGACCGCGACCGTGCTGTCGGCGCCGCGGATGGGTTCCGCGGAAACCCGGAACGGACCGACCTTCCCGCGGGCCAGGAACATCACGTGCGAGCTGACACCCTGCAGCCGGTCGGTGCCCACCAGTGCGGCCGCCGCGTCCAGGGCCGCGGTTTCCAGCACGACGAACTGCGGGCCGACGTGCAGCGCCGCGTCCGGTGAGGCCACTTCGACCGTCAGCTCCGGCAACGCCCAGGCGCCGTCGGGCCGACGGCGCGCGCCGAACACCTGCCACAGCGGCGGCAGGTCGGGGGAGTCGACCACCTCGATCGGGTTGAGCTCCATGCGTCCCAGGCCCTCGGGCGGCACCCCGATGCTCACGCCCTGGCCCTCGTTGAGCGCGAGTACCCGGTCCGGGTGGTCGGCGTCGACGATCGTCGAGCGGCTGTAGGCCATCTGCCGCCCGCGCTTGAGGTCCTCGGACCGAATCTCGATGCGGCGCACGTCGCAGCCCGAGTCGAGCACCTGAATCGAGTGGATCACCGGGTTGGGCACCGCCTCGAGGTCGGACACCAGCCCGCTGTCGGGCGAGACGATGCCTAGGACCGCCAGGTACAGCCCGCCGGCTGGGTTACGCATGTCGTGGCGGATCGCCACGGTGTCCTGCGCGCCGACGTCCATCGACGAGTAGCTGCGGCCGAGGTAGCGGTAACTGAGCAGACCACCCCAGCGCCGGTTCAGTTCGTCGGCGTACGCCTCGGGGTCACCGGCGAGTTCGCGGATGTCGCGCAGCACCGTGTGATCGTAAGCCCGCGGCTAATCTTGCTGATATGAGCGCCAGCCGATTCCCCAGCGATGTGTACGCCCGCCGGCTGAAAGCCGCCGCCGCCGCGGTCGACAGGGCGGGGGTGGAGGGACTGGTGGTGACGCCCGGCTACGACCTGCGCTACCTGTTGGGCTCGCGCGCGCAGACGTTCGAGCGGCTGACCGCGCTGGTGATCCCCGCCGCCGGCGCGCCCGTCGTGGTGGTCCCGCGCCTGGAGTTGGCGGCGCTTCGGGAGTCCGCGGCCGGCGACCTCGGCCTGGTGGTCCAGGACTGGGTGGACGGCGAGAACCCCTACGATGTCGTGGCCGTCGCCCTCGGCGGCCATGCCCGGGTCGCGGTGACGGACTCGATGCCCGCGCTGCACCTGCTGCCGCTTGCCGACCGGTTGGGCGCGGTCCCGGTTCTGGGCACCGGGATCATGGCGAGCCTACGGATGCTCAAGGATGCCGCCGAGATCGAGGCGCTGCGCGTGGCCGGCGCGGCGATCGACCGTGTGCACGCCCGGGTGCCGGAGTTCCTGGTGCCCGGCCGCACCGAAGCCGACATCGCCGCCGACATCACCGAAGCCATTGTCGCCGAGGGACATTCGGAGGCGGCCTTCGTGATCGTCGGCTCCGGCCCCAACGGTGCCGACCCGCACCACGAGTGCTCGGACCGCGTGCTGCAGGCCGGAGACGTCGTCGTCGTCGACATCGGTGGCCCGGTCGAGCCCGGCTACAACTCGGACTCGACCCGCACCTACAGCCTCGGCGAGCCCAGTGCCGAGATCGCCGAGCGGTACGCGACGCTGCAGCGGGCGCAGGCCGCCGGCGTCGCCGCGGTGCGCCCCGGAGTGACGGCCGAGCAGGTCGACGCCGCCGCCCGCGACGTGCTGGCCGAAGCCGGACTGGCGGAGTACTTCGTGCACCGCACCGGACACGGGATCGGGTTGTCGGTGCACGAGGAGCCATACATCGTGGCCGGTAACGATCTGCCGCTGGCCGAGGGGATGGCGTTCTCCGTCGAACCCGGCATCTACTTCCCGGGCAACTGGGGTGCGCGCATCGAGGACATCGTGATCGTCACCGCCGACGGAGCGCTTGCGGTCAACGATCGGCCGCACGATCTGACGGTGGTCGCGGTCGGTTAGTGGTCGACGACCAGTTGTGTCAGTCCAGCGCGGGCCCAAGGGCAGGCGACCGTTCGACCAGGTCACGGTAGATGGCGAGAAGTTTTTCGGTTTGCCGGGATTGCCGCGGAATGTCGCCGTGAGCGGTGACGATGTCGCTCATCTGCCTGAGCTGGTCCCGATCCTCGACGACGGTCCGAATGGCCTCGGCCAGCGCGGCAGGGGAAGGGTCGGCGCTGAGAAGTCCGCCACGTTCTGGCACTGTCTCACTCAGGTCAGGGTCGCAGTAGATCGTCGGCAACGACATCGCCGCGGCTTCCAGCAGCACCAGTCCCTGGGTGTCGCAATCGTATGACGTGAACAGCAGGGCGCCGCTCGACCGCATGATCGTGAGGCATTCTTCGTGATCGACCCGGCCGCGGAGTCGGATCCGGTGGGAGAGACCAGCGGAGTCGATGGTCTTTCTGATCGATGCCTCCAAGTGACCTTCACCGTAGATGTCGAGGGTGCAGTGATCGACGTGCGCGGCGGCCTCGATGGCCGCCTGGACTCTCTTCTCTGAGGACAGCCGGCCACACCAGATCAATCGCAGCGGTTCGGTGTCGGGCGACCTGATGACGTCGGCGTTCATGGCCCGGTCGATGGCGTCGTCGTCAATACCATTGGAGATAACCGTTATCGGGCGATTAACTCCGCGCTCGGCCAGCGACCGCGCGAAGTGTCTGGTCGGGATGATCTGGTGGTCGACAGCTTGCGCGTGAGCCACCATGAAGCGCCAGGCCATGCGAGTGGCTGCGCTTTCTTTTGTGGCCACAAACGTGAACGGGCTTGCGAAATGTGGTTTCTGCATCCGGCTTACGACCGTTGCGAGAAAAAGTGGAGCGGGCGTGGCCTGCCCGAAGTACGCGTCGTAGCGGGTGTGCTTGGTCTGGACGACGGGAATGCCATGGCGGCGGGCGGCTTCCATACCGGCTACTGCCACACCCAGGTCGCCCTGGGTGTGCACGATGTCAACAGGCTGCCGGGCAAGCAAGGCCCGATCGATCAGTTCGCGGTTCGCCCGGGACGGCCACACGAAGACGTAGTCGTCATACCCGCCCAATATCCGCGCAAGCCGGGCTAGAACAGGCACAGGTTTGAGCTCGATGACGCACGGGTCGGGATCAGGAGTCGTCGTGTGCGGCGCAGTGAAGACCGTGACGGTATGCCCGAGTCGCTCGAGGGCGCGGCGCTGAGTGGTCACCGATATCTGCGCTCCGCCGAAGCTCGCCGGATGCAAATCTGTGAAAAAAGCGACGTGCATCAAGGCCTCACGGGAGCCTGCCCGCGGAGACCGGCAAGGCCGTGTATCCGCGCGCCGGAATCCCGCGCTGGATACTGGAGACGACGTCCGCATGCCCGGTATGGGTGCGTCGGATCCGCACCCGGCTGCCGGAGCTGGGCAAACAGGCAGTGACCGTCGGGTTCACCGAGGCGACGGTACGGGACCCGAATACGTTCGGCAAGAAATGCCGGGACGCCCACGCCAGGGCCTACCCGCTCAGGCCTTGGAGCGGTCCAACAGGCCGGAGGAGCCGAGTACGCGGGTGACGTGGACCTCGATCACCACGCGGCGCGGATTGACCCGCGGGGTGCGATAGCGCTGGGCGTAGCGCAACTCCGCGTCGCGGACCGCCGCGGGGTCGCGGTTGACGCTCGCTGCGCCCTCCAGCGACAGCCAGCGCGCGCCGTCGACTTGGGACAGCACCCCGACAGCGGAGCGCTCGGCGTTGATCGCCTTCTGCGAGCCGTCGCTGGTGATGACCCGCGCGATATGCGTCTTGGGGTCGAAGGTGAAGCCGACCGCGACCACGTGCGGCGAGTTGTCGGCGCGCAGCGTCGTCAGCATCGCGAGGTGGCGCTCGGTGAGAAATGCCAGGGCATCGCTGGTGAGCCGGGTAGTGGAGTTCGCCATCAACCTCCACGCTAGCGCAGTGAATAATCACAGCCGTGAATGACACGGGGCCCGGACCGGTCGTGATCTTCGGCGGCCGCAGCGAGATCGGCCTCGAGCTCGCGACGCGGCTGGCGCCTGGGACCACGGTGGTGCTGGCCGCCCGCGGTGCCGACCGGCTCGCCGCCCAACTGGCCGCGGTTCGTGACGCCGGGGCCGCCGCGGTGCACACCGTCGAGTTCGACGCCGACGACCTCGCTTCCCACGGCCCGCTGATCGACAAGATCGTCGGCGAGTTCGGGCCGATCGGCACCGCCGTGCTGGCGTTCGGCATCCTCGGCGACCAGGCCCGCGCCGAGAGCGACGCCGCCCACGCCGTCGCGATCGTGCACACCGACTATGTCGCGCAGATCAGCCTGCTGACGCACCTGGCGAACGCGATGCGGGCGGCCGGCCGGGGCGCGCTGGTGGTGTTCTCCTCGGTGGCGGGGGTGCGGGTGCGCCGCGCCAACTACGTCTACGGCTCGGCCAAGGCGGGTCTGGACGGGTTCGCCTCCGGCCTGGCCGACGCGCTGTACGGCAGCGGGGTGCGGCTGCTGATCGTGCGGCCCGGCTTCGTCATCGGCCGGATGACCGAAGGTATGGATCCCGCGCCGCTGTCCAGCACGCCCGCTCAGGTGGCCGACGCGACGGCCATTGCGCTGGCGAAGGGCCGTCGGACGCTCTGGGTGCCCTGGGCGCTGCGGCCGATGTTCTTCGGGATGAAGCTGTTGCCCCAAGCGGTGTGGCGGAGGTTGCCGCGGTGATGAACGAGAGCGCCGCAGGCGCGGGAGTGAAGAGCCGAATGGAGCTGGGATGACGATCGTGGTGGTCGGCATCGGCGCCGACGGGATGGCCGGGCTGTCCGAGGAATCCAGGCACGAATTACGTTCCGCCAGCGTCATTTACGGATCGCAACGCCAGCTCGACCTGCTCGACGACACCGTCGGCGCACCGCGCCACAGCTGGCCTTCACCGATGCTGCCCGCGTTGCAACGCCTGCCGGGCGACAACCCGGCCGCTGACATCCACGTGGTCGCCAGTGGCGACCCACTGCTGCACGGCATCGGCACCACGCTGATCCGCCTACACGGCGCCGAGAAGGTGCGGGTGCTGCCGCACGTGTCGTCGGTCACCTTGGCCTGCGCGCGGCTCGGCTGGAGTGCGCAGGACACCGAGGTCATCAGCCTGGTCACCGCGCCCGTGCACACCGCGGTGCGCCGCGGCGGACAGGCGGTAGTGTTGTCCCGCAGCGCCGACACACCCGCCGAGCTGGCTCGCCTGCTGGTCGAAACCGGGCGCGGGTCTTCGGAATTCACCGTCCTCGAACAACTCGGAAGCGGCAGCGAACGCCTACGCAGCCGCGCGGCCGACGCGTGGGCCGCCGCGCCTGCCGGCGATGTCGACGACCTCAACGTCATCGCGGTCCGCTACCTGCCCGACGAGCGGGTCGCCCAGACCCTGCCCGATGAGGTCTTCCACCATGACGGGCAGATCACCAAACAGACCATCCGCGCGGTCACCCTCGCCGCACTCGCGCCGCGGCCCGGCGAGCTGCTGTGGGACGTCGGTGCCGGCTCCGGCAGCATCGCAATCGAGTGGTGCCGCAGCGCACCCGGCTGCCGGGCCGTCGCCTACGAGGCCGACCCCCAGCGCCGCGAGCGGATGGCCGCCAACGCCAGGGCCTTCGGCGTCGAGGTCGACATCCGCGACCACGCACCGGAGGACTTCGACGACGCCGAGGTACCCGACGCGATCTTCGTCGGCGGCGGCCTGACCAACCCCGGACTGCTCTCGTCATGCGTCGACCGGCTGCCGGCCGGTGGACGGCTGGTCGCCAACGCCGTCACCGCGGAGTCCGAAGCGCTTCTGGTGGAATGGCATTCGCGTCTCGGTGGCGAGCTGCGCCGCTTCCAGCACTACCGGGGTGAGCCGCTGGGCGGGTTCACCGGCTGGCGTCCGGCGATGCCGATCACCCAGTGGGCGGTGAGCACGCTGTGACCGTCTACTTCATCGGCGCCGGGCCCGGGGCCGCCGACCTCATCACGGTGCGCGGCCAGCGGCTGCTCCAACGCTGCCCGGTCTGTCTGTACGCCGGGTCGATCATGCCGCAGGACCTGCTGACGCTCTGCCCACCAGATGCCAAGGTGGTCGACACCGGCCCGTTGACGCTGCAGCAGATCGTCGACGAACTCGCCGCCGCCGACGCCGCCGGCCGCGACGTGGCGCGGTTACATTCCGGTGACCCCTCGATCTACAGCGCGATCGCCGAACAGTGCCGTCGTCTCGACGCGCTGGGCATCGCCTATCAGATCGTGCCCGGTGTACCGGCGTTCGCCGCCGCGGCCGCGGTGCTCGGCCGGGAACTGACCGTGCCGGGTGTGGCACAGACGGTGACGCTGAGCCGGGTGGCAACGCTGTCGACCGACATGCCGGACGGCGAGGATCTGGTCGCGCTGTCGAAACCCGGTGCCACGCTGGTGCTGCACCTGGCGGCGCACCGGATCGACGCGATCGTGCCGCAACTGCTCGAGGGCGGCTACCCTGCGGATACCCCGGTGGCCGTGGTCGCCTTCGCGAGCTGGCCCCGGGAAGTCGTGCTGCGCGGCACGCTGGCCGACATCGCCAAGCAGATGCACGACGCGGACATCACCCGCACCGCGGTGATAATCGTCGGGGATGTGCTTGCCGCGGAAGGCTTCACCGACAGCTACCTCTACTCCGCGGATCGCACCCGCGGCAGCAGACACTGATGCGCGTTCTGCTGCTCGGCGGGACGGGGGAGGCCAGAGCATTGGCGGCGCGGCTGTACCCCGGCACCGACGTCGTCAGTTCGCTCGCGGGACGCGTCCCCGACCCCGCACTGCCGGCCGGCCCGGTCCGCATCGGTGGCTTCGGCGGTGTCGCGGGCCTACGACAGTGGTTGCGCGACAACGACGTCAACGCGGTCGTCGACGCCACCCATCCGTTCGCGGCCACGATGACCGCGCACGCCGCGCACGCATGCGCCGACCTGGCGCTGCCGCACCTCGTGCTGTCCCGGCCGGCGTGGGATCCGGGCGAGGCCACCGTGGTCGGTTCCGACACCGAGGCCGCGGATATCGTAGGCGGGCAAGGCTATTCGCGAGTGTTCCTGACCACGGGCCGCTCCGGTGTCGCGTCGTTCACCGACAGCGGCGCCTGGTTTCTCATCCGGGTCGTCACTGCGCCCGATCCCGGCCTGCTTCCACGCCGTCACGAGGTGCTGCTGTCGCGGGGACCATACAGCTACGACGACGAGTACAAGATCCTGCGGGACAACAGGATCGACGTCCTGGTCACCAAGAACAGCGGGGGAGAGCTGACCGCGGCCAAGCTGGATGCCGCCGCCGAGCTCGACGTGGCCGTGGTGATGATCGAACGTCCACCGCTGCCTGCAGGCGTGCGGACGGTCAGCACCGTCGAGGAGGCAGTGGACTGGGTGCGGCAGCTGTCGTAGCTCGTCGACCGGATGCCCCGGCGTCAGACGCTGGCCGAGTTGCGCTTCCGCGCAGCCTCCGCGTCAGCCTCGCGGGAGTAGTTCGGGTCCGTCGCGAGGCGGCTGTTGCGGCGGCCGTGGAGGAAGTAGACGACCAAGCCGAGCACCATCCAAATGCCGAACCGGATCCAGGTCGCGGCCGGAAGATTCAGCATCAGGTAGAACGCCGCGAGGACGGCGAGCACCGGCACCACGGGCACACCGGGACACCGGAACGCGCGCTCCAGGTCAGGCCGGGTGCGGCGCAACACGATCACCCCGATGGCGACGAGCACGAAGGCGAACAGGGTGCCGATGTTGACCAGTTCGGCCAGCGCCGTCAACGGCACGAACGTGGAGATCAGCGCCACGACGATCCCGGTCAGCAGGGTGGTGCGCACGGGGGTGCCGAACCGCGGGCTGACTTTCGCGAACGTCGCGGGCAGCAGTCGGTCGCGGCTCATCGCGAAGAACACCCGGCTCTGGCCGAGCATGAGGATCATCATCACCGTCGTCAGCCCGAGCAGGGCGCCGACCGAGACCACATTGGCGTAGCCCGGGTGGCCGACCGACCGGAATGCCTCCGCCAGTGGGGCATCCACCTTGATGTCGGTGTATTTGACCATTCCGGTGACGACGAGCGAGACCGCTACGTAGAGGATGGTGCAGATGCCCAGGGAGGCGAAGATCCCGATCGGCATGTCGCGCTGGGGGTTCTTGGTCTCCTCGGCTGCGGTGGCGACGATGTCGAAGCCGATGTAGGCGAAGAACACCAGCGCGGCTCCGGTGAAGATGCCGCTGACGCCGAACGCGCCCGGCGCCAGTCCGAGGTCCTGCAGCAGCGACGGGGTGGCTGTCGCGCCCGCAGCGGCCGGCGAGCCGGACGGCGGGATGAAGGGCGAGTAGTTGGCGGCCTTGATGAAGAACGCACCGGCCACGATGACCAGGAGAACGATGCTCACCTTGATGACCACGAACACGAGGTTGACCTGTGAGGAGATCTTGATCCCGAGGCACAGCACCGCGGTCAGGATCAGCACGATCGCGGCGGCGACGAGGTTGTGCCCGTCGCCATATGCGAAGTCCGGGATGGTGATTCCGATCCCTTTCATCACATCGGCGAAGTAACTCGACCACCCCACGGCGACCGTGCTCGCCCCCAGCCCGAGCTCCAGGATCAGGTCCCAGCCGATGATCCAGGCGACGAGCTCGCCGAGGCTGGCGTAGGAGAAGGTGTAAGCCGAGCCCGCCACCGGGACGGTGCTCGCGAACTCGGCGTAACACAGCGCGGCCAGTGCGCACGCGATGCCCGCGAACACGAACGACACCGCGATGGCGGGGCCGGCCTTCTCCCCGGCCGCTTCACCCGTCAGCACGAAGATGCCGGTTCCGATGACCACCCCGACACCGAACACCGTCAGCTGAAGCGGGCCCAGTTCCTTGCGCAGCTGATGTTCGGACTCCTCGGTGTCGGCGATCGACTGCTCAACGGATTTCGTGCGTGTGAGGTTCATGGCTCTCCACCTGTCGCGTAGGCGCCGCGCTACCCACGCAACAATCAGGTGGAGCGGCTTGGGGAGAAGTGCCCGCGTTGACAGACAAGCAAACCGATTGCAGCGAATTCAGCCCGGGTAGCGTCGCGGGGTGAACACCGTGTCGCCGGCGGACGCGGTGTACCACTGCGTCTGCGACGACCCGATGATGAGCAGGCAGCGCATGTCCACACTCGCCTCATCGAGATCGGCCAGACGGACCACCGTCACCGACTCGTCCGGGCCGGACACATCGCGCCCGATCACCACCGGCGTCCCCGGATCGCGGTGCTCGAGCAACAGATCCCGCATCGCTGGGACCTGCCAGGTGCGGCTCTTCGACGCCGGGTTGTAGATCGCCAGCACCAGGTCGGCCGCGGCGGCCGCTGACAAGCGGGCAGCGATGACGTCCCACGGCTTGAGGCGGTCGGACAGCGAGAGCACCGCGTAGTCGTGGCCCAACGGCGCGCCGACCCGGCTCGCGACGGCCTGCGCGGCCGTCATCGCAGGGATCACCCGCACCGCGACATCCGGCCACTGCTTGGCCTCCTCGAGCACGGCGGTGGCCATCGCGAACACGCCCGGATCACCGGAGGACACCACGGCCACCGCTCGGCCCTGCTCAGCCAGTTCGCATGCCAGACGGGCCCGGGCCGGCTCGTCGGTGTTGTCACTGGGATGACGAATCTGTCCGGCGCGCAACGGAACCCGGTCAAGATAGGGCCCGTAGCCGATCAGGTCGGTCGCCTCGGCGAGCTCGCAGCGGCTCTGCGGGGTCATCCAGTCGACGTCGCCGGGACCCAGGCCCACCACCGCGACGCCGCCGGTGACCGCCTTGTGTTGACGGCCACCGCCGGTGCCTGATGTCGCCGGCCTTCCGGCTCCGGGCAGGATTGCCAGCGAGAAGTACGGCACCCCGTCCGCGTCCACTTCGGCGGCCGGAAGCACCCGCTGCGCGTCGGTGCTCGCCCGTTCCACATAGAACGCCTCTTCCAGCCGACCTGACAGCGAAAGCGCTTCGCGCACTTGCGGATACGTGCGTCCCAGCTTGATGACCACCGCGGCGTCGGCGTCGGCGAGCCGGCGGGCCAGCTCCCGCACCGGCATGGTGCCGGGCAGGACGGATAGCACCTCGTCGCCGGTCACCAGGGGAGTGGCGATGGCCGCCGAGGCCGCGCTCACCGACGTCACCCCGGGAATGATGACCGCGTTGAACCGCGCGGTCAGCCGGCTGTGCATGTGCATGTAGGAGCTGTAGAACAGGGGATCGCCCTCGGCCAGCAGTGCCACGTCTCGCCCGGACTCCAGGTGGGCGGCGATCCGCTCGGCCGCCTCGCGGTAGAAGTCCTCCATCGCGCCGGCATAGCCACCGGGATGCTCGGTGGTCTCGGTGGTCACCGGGTAGACCAGATGTTCCTCGATCTGGCCCTGCCGCAGATACGGCTCGGCGATGCGGCGGGCGATGCTGCGGCCATGGCGCGCACTGTGATACGCGATGACATCGGCCTCGCCGATCACCCGCGCGGCCTTGACCGTCACCAGTTCCGGGTCGCCCGGGCCAAGGCCCACGCCGTACAGCGTGCCGCTGGCGGGACTCATTCGCGTTCGTTCGCAATCGCATTCACCGCGGCGGCTGCCATCGCACTGCCACCGCGGCGGCCCCGCACCACCAGATACTCCATCCCGCGCGGGCGCTCGATGAGTTCCTGCTTGGACTGCGCCGAGCCGACGAACCCGACCGGTCCGCCGAGCACCGACACCGGTGCGGGCACACCCTCGTCGATCAACTCCAGCAGCCGGAACAGTGCGGTGGGGGCGTTGCCGATCGCGAGCACGGCACCGGCCAGCCGTTCGGACCACAACTCCACCGCGGCCGCCGATCGCGTCGTCTCCCGGCGCTTCGCCAACTCGGCCGCGCGCGGATCGGCCACCAGCGACACAACCTCGTTGCCGGCTGGCAACCGGGCGGCGGTGATTCCGGCGGCGACCATCGAGGAGTCGCACAAGATCGGGGCGCCTTGCAGCAATGCGGCGTGGCTCGCCCGGACGACGCCGGGGGTGAAGTCGATGTGCTCGGGCAGGTCGACCTGTCCGCACGTGTGGATCAGCCGCACGACCACCCGCGAAACGTCCTCGGGAAACGGCGTCAGGTCCGCCTCGGCCCGGATCGTCGCGAACGACTGCCGATAGATCTCGGCCGCGTCGCGGGTGTAGTCGAGCACCCGATCACCCTACGACCTGGCTTCGACTGATTTCTCGCCTCCTCCTCGTGCCGCTGGGCGGCCCGCATCGTCGGCTCGGGTCACCCGCTGAAAACCCTCGCCCGTCGCCACCCGCACCTCGCCGGACAGCGGACTGCCGCAGGCCCGTTCGCAGCCGACGTAGTGCACCTGCCCGGCGGGAAGGTCCCCGACATCCTCGGCAACGACGCGGCCGGCCTCGGCGCGCACGTCTGCCAGCGACTTCTCACACCCCGGGCTGCCGACGCAGGCGCTCACCCGCAGCCACGGCGAATTCTCGTCGAACACCAGGCCCAGCGGTGCCAGCACCCGCAGCGACGTGTCGGCCACGCCCTCGGCCAGATCACACACCAGCAGCGACCGCCACGGTGTGATCACCACCGGTGCCTCGATCGCGGCGACGAAGTGCGCCTGTCTGGCCGCCAGCACACCCAACGGCACCGCCGCCCCCAATGCCACCTGCCCGTCGTCCTGCAGGATCCAGCCGACCGGCGCCCGCAGCATCGGGGGATAGGTCGTCCCGCCGGGCTCCGTGGCTTCGAAGTCCGACACCAGGACCGTTGGATCATCCAATTCGTTCACCCGCCAGGCCTTTCCGCGCACAGACACGAAGCGGCGCGCCACCGCAAGCAGGGCAGGCACCACCTCGTCGACACCGAGCCGGACACCGGTGTCGCGGCCGGCCAGCAGCAGCGCCGCCCGTTCGCCCAGGATGTGTGCCCCGGCGTCGGCGCGCAGCCCCGAGATGTCGCCGGTCCCGTCGTCGAGTCCGAACATGAACCGGCCGGGCAGCCGCACCAGCTCGGGGTCGGACTGGATCCCGAGGTCCAGGTCGGCGACCAAGGGCCGCACGTCGGCGAGCCCGCCGAGCCGCCCCGACAGCGGTGAGGCGATAATGTTGCGCACTCGCTCGTGGTCAGGTGAGGGCAGTAGGCCTGCGCCGGCTGCGGCGTCGGCGACGGCGGCGGTGTCCCGGACGCCGCGCAGCTGGACGTTGCCCCGCACGGTGAGCTCAATCGTGCCGTTGCCGTGCTCTGTCGCCGCGTTGGCCAGCGCCTCCAGCTGCCCGGCGGTGATCATCCCACCGGGCAGACGCACGCGGGCCAGCGCGCCGTCGGCGGCCTGGTACACCTGCAGTGCCCCGGGGCAGGCGTCGTCGTCGCGGGTTCTGCTCACCGGTTCACCGTACGGTCAGGGGCGATCCGGCAGCGGAGCCCAGTGCAGGGCAGTGTCGCCCGAGGCCGGGGTCATGGTCAGTCGCCCACCCTCGATGCGCCAGCCCCCGACGCCTGACAGTGCTGCGGCGACGCGGGTGTCCAGCGACGGCTGCGGGCACATCATCAGCGTCACGGCGATGGGCCCGAAGGACAGCGTGCCCGTATCGGGGGTCGCGGCGGTCGCCTGCCAGCTGCCGCTGCCCCGGTTGCAGTCGAGCAGGAAGGCGGCGTGGCCGTCGGCGCCGAACGTCACCGTGAACGTCGAGGGACCCTCGACGGGCGTCGGGCCGTCGGCTGAATCGATGCTCACCAACTGCCATCCGGTGTCGGTCAGCGGTGTCGGGTCTGCGGCCGCGCTTGCGCAGGTGGCCAGCGCCAAGCAGGCAGCCAGAGTCACCAGCAATGTCTTCACCCCGTCCACCGTACGGGCGTATCTTCAGGCAATGGCGACGGCAGCCACACCACGGGTGGGAATCATCGGCGCGGGCATGTCCGGGCTGTGCATGGCGATGAAGCTGCTGGACGAGGGTATCGACTCGTTCGTCATCTACGAGCAGGCCGACGAGGTCGGTGGCACCTGGCGCGACAACACCTATCCCGGCCTGCACTGCGACATTCCGTCGCCGTACTACACCTATTCGTTCATTCCGAATCCCGAGTGGACCCGGCTGATGCCGCCCGGCGGGGAGATCCAGCAGTACCTGCGCCGGGTTGCCGACCGCGGGGGATCCGGCCCTACATCCGGTTCGGTACCGCGGTCCTCTCCGCGCAGTACGGCGACGCGAAGTGGTCCGTCACCACCGACAAGGGCGCCGACGAATTCGACGTACTGGTCACCGCCACCGGCGTGCTGCGCGTGCCGCGCTATCCCGACATCCGGGGCCGTGACACCTTCGCGGGACCGGCGTTCCACTCAGCGCGCTGGGATCACTCGGTCACGTTGCCGGACAAGCGGATCGGGTTGATCGGCACCGGCTCGACCGGTGTCCAGATCACCGCCGCCCTGGGCGGAAACGTCAAGCAGCTCAAGGTTTTCCAGCGCACCGCACAGTGGGTGGCGCCTTGGCCCAACCTTCACTACCGGACCCGACGGGCGATCGTCAGCAGGTTCCCGGCGCTTGCCCGCCCCGGCTATGCGTTCTGGTCGTGGTTCGTGTGCTCGGTGTTCGGCCGGGCTCCGGTCCAGCCGGGGCTGGCGCGGCGCTATTTCCAGGTCGCCTGCCGCGCCAACCTCGCTCTCTCGGTGCGCAACCGGGCGCTCAAGCACAAACTCACGCCCAAGGACCAGCCGATGTGCAAGCGGCTGGTGTTCTCCAGCGGCTACTACGGTGCCGTGCAGAAGCCCGATGTCGAGGTGATCACCGACGGTATCGACCACATCGAGCCGCGCGGTGTGGTCACCGTCGACGGAGTCCTGCACGAGCTCGACGTGCTGGTGTTCGCCACCGGCTTCGACGCCCGGGCCTACGTCGCGCCGATGAACATCATCGGCGCCGACGGCCGCAGCCTCGACGAGGTGTGGGAGGACGGCGCCTATGCCTACCGCTCGGTCGCGGTACCCGGCTTTCCCAACCTGTTCATGCTGATGGGTCCGCATTCGCCGATCGGCAATCAGTCACTGATCCCCATCGCCGAGGATCAGGCCGACTACGCGCTGTGGTGGATCAAGCAGGTCCGCGACGGCCGGGTGGCCGCGGCGGCCCCGACCGTGGCGGCCACCAAGCTCTACAACGAGGAGATCAAGGCCGCCATGCCGCAGACGGTGTGGCTGACCGGCTGCAGCAGTTGGTATCTGGGCAAGGACGGCCTGCCGGAGCTGTTCCCGTGGGAACCGAACCGCCACCGCGAACTCCTTCGCAGCCCGGTGGTCGCCGACTTCGAGGTGCACAACTCCTGACGGCTGCGGCTTTCCCGCCCAGCGGGTAACCGGCGCGTGCCACGATGAGGGATGGCGCCAGACAACGCCGAGTTGGGGTGAGTATCACGCCGAGTGACGTGCCGATGCCGCGAACCAAGGGGCCGATGGCGCGAGTGATCGCGCTGGGCGTACTGCTGATCGTCCTCGGTGTCGCGCTGCGCGGGAAACTGCCAGGGGTGCAGCAGGCCGAACCCGATCGTCCGACCGGTGGTCCGGCACCTCTGATCGGCGTGATCGCCCTGGTTTCCGCCGCCATGCTGGTGGTCGCGGTCGCCGTCGTCATGTCGATCCGCGAGCCCGGACGCCCGATGCCTACGGCGCGCTACGACGTGCCGGGCGGCGGGGCCGCGCGGGGCCGCCGAAGCTGGCGCGTCCTGCTGATCGGACTCGCCGCGATACTGGCCTGGGTGCTGCTGAACGCGCTGCTGACGCAACTGCCCTGGCCGCACGCCGGCGACGTGCCGTCGTCGCAGACGGCACCCACCCCGGCGCCCAACGGCCAATCCGTTCCGCGCCCGCCGGCGCATCAGCCGGGAAGTGCCGAAGACCACGTCTTCTGGTTTCTCGCCGTGAGCACCGCCGTTCTGACGTTGCTGATACTCACCGCCGCGGTGGTGATTCGGGTTCGCCGACGCCGCGACGCCGTCCCCCTCCCGGCTGCGGCCCCGCCCGACGAGGCCGCTGCCGCGGAGTCGGCGTCGGGATCGGAGTCGCTGGCCCTGGCCGCCGAACGCGGGCTGGCCGAGGTCGGCGATCTCAGCCGCGAACCGCGCGAGGCGATCATCGCCTGTTACGCCGCGATGGAGAACGCACTGGCGAACGCGCCGGGCGCGGCGCCGCAGGACTCGGACACGCCCTCGGAGGTGCTGGCTCGTGCGGTG
Organism: uncultured Actinomycetota bacterium; assembly: GCA_963716465.1. Lineage (GTDB taxonomy): Bacteria > Actinomycetota > Actinomycetes > Mycobacteriales > Mycobacteriaceae > Mycobacterium. Next base: position 39,548 of record CAVQTS010000011.1, on the reverse strand, counting down.
CAACACCAGGCACTGCAGTCCGGCAGCGCGACCGAACTGGTCACCTTGTTCGCCGAGGCCCGCTTCAGCACGCACGTGATGAACGAGGGCCATCGCGAGGCCGCCGAGCGCGCGCTGCGCCTGGTTCTGGACGAACTGCGGAGTCCGGTGTGACCAGGCTGTGGGGTGGCGGGCTCGTTGTGGTCGTGGGAGTCGAGGTCCTGGTCATGGTCCTGGGGGCACATCGGTGGCTCCTGCCCGCCGCGGGTGCCGCGGCGGCCCTGGTCCTGATCGCCGCGCGCATGGTCCTCGACGGCCGCAACGACGGCGCGACCCAAGTAATCACCGACGACGCCGCAGAATCGTTGCAGCGCTGGAAGTCTCGCACCGAGTCGACGATCCGGTGGGCGGATGCGACCCGCGCCGACTGGGACCGGCACCTGAGGCCGAAGCTGGCGGCGGAGTTCATCCTGGCGACCCGGCACAGGGATCCGACCGCGTTGAAGGCGACGGGTCGCATCGTGTTCGGAGACGATCTTTGGCGCTGGGTGGATCCGAGCGACATCTCGCGGACCGGGAGCCGTGAGCCGGGGCCGGGTTCGGCGACTCTGGAGGAGATCCTGCGACGAATGGAACGTCTATGACGATGCCGTCCCCGACCGCGACGGCCTACTGCGAGGCGGTGCTCGACGAGATCGAACGCGTGGTGGTCGGCAAGCGCGCCGCGCTCACGCTGATCCTGACCACCGTGCTGGCCGGCGGTCATGTGCTGATCGAGGACCTGCCCGGCATGGGCAAGACACTGATCGCGCGGTCGTTCGCCGCGGCCCTGGGCCTGCGCTTCACCCGGGTGCAGTTCACCCCCGATCTGCTGCCGGCCGATCTGCTCGGCTCGACGATCTACGACATGCAGTCCGGGCGCTTCGAGTTCCGCCCGGGTCCGATCTTCACCAACCTGCTGATGGCCGACGAGATCAACCGGACCCCACCCAAGACGCAGGCGGCTCTGCTCGAGGCGATGGCCGAAGGCCAGGTCAGCATCGACGGCCAAACCCACCGGCTGCCTTCGCCGTTCATCGTCCTGGCGACGGACAATCCTATCGAGTACGAGGGCACCTATCCGCTGCCGGAGGCGCAACTCGACCGCTTCGCAGTCAAGGTGGAGCTGAAGTACCTCTCCGAGCGCGACGAGACGACGATGTTGCGCCGTCGCCTCGACCGGGGATCGGCCGAGGCGACCATCGGTGCGGTAGTAAACGCCGACGACCTGCTCGCGATGTGCGCGGCGGTGGAGGAGGTGTCCGTCCACGAGGACGTCCTGCACTACGTGGTGTCGCTGGCGACGGCGACCCGTAGCCATCCGCAGGTGGCTGTCGGCGCCAGCCCGCGGGCCGAACTCGACCTGGTCCAGCTCGCCCGCGCCCGCGCGCTGGTGTCCGGCCGCGACTACGTGATCCCCGAGGACGTCAAGGCCCTCGCGGTCCCGGCGATTGCCCACCGGATCAGCCTGCGACCGGAGATGTGGGTCCGCAGCGTGCACGGGTCGGACGTGGTGGAGCAGCTACTGAAGCGTCTGCCGGTGCCGCGCACCCGCGGGCAAGGGCAATGACAGGCGGCGGCGGAATGGACGATGTTCGCCGCACCGAGGTCGTATTGCGTTGGAGCGCTTCACCGTTGACGCGGGCGATCGCGACGTGTGTGGGTGTGGCGCTGGCTGTGGCGGTGATCGGATCGCGCTGGCAGCTGATCGCCTTCGTGGCGCCGCTGGTGGGCGTGCTGTCCTCGATCGCCTGGCAGCGGCCGGCACCGAAGATCACGGTGCAAGCCCGTCCTGCGATGGTGCGCTGCTTCGAGAACGAACAGGTGCAGATGGTCGCCGAGCTGACCTCCGACGGCGACGACGCGGTCGCCGCGCTCGAGCTGTCCACGGCGGCAGGCATGGACGTCGAGCCGCTCGACGGCGCAACCGCGACGCGCAAGGGCATCACCGCCTCGGCGCGACGCTGGGGCCGCTATCCGTTGCGGAGCGCGGTGCAGGTCCTCGCGCCAGGCGGCCTGATGACCGGCACGGCGAGCGTCGAGGTCGCCGACATCTTCGTGTTCCCGGTGGCGCCGCCGCAGCCCACCGGGATACCGCGAACCGAACTGCCCGACCGCCTCGGAACGCACCTGACCCGGTACCTCGGGCCGGGTGTCGAGTTCGCCGACATCCGGGCATACCTGCCGGGAGATCAACTGCGCGCGGTCAATTGGTCGGTCAGCGCCCGCCGCGGCAGCCTGCACGTCACCGAGCGGCTGACCGACCGCGCCGCCGATGTGGTGGTGGTCGTGGACATGAGTGCACAGCCCGCCGGCCCGGCGACGGCGGTCACCGAGCGGGCTTTGCGCGGTGCGGCCCAGGTGGTGCAGAGCGCGCTGCGCAACGGTGACCGGGCCGGCATCGTCGGCCTCGGTGGCAGGCGACCCCGATGGCTCGGTGCCGACATCGGCAGGCGCCAGTTCTACCGGGTGCTCGACGTCGCGCTCGGGGTGGGCAACGAATACCAAAGCAGCACAAGCAGCTTGGCGCCTCGTGCGGCCGTCCCGCCGGGTGCGGTGGTGGTCGCGTTCTCGACCATGCTCGACACCGGGTTCGCGCTGGCCCTGATCGACTTGTGCAAGCGCGGCCACACCGTCGTCGCGGTGGACATCCTGGAAGGTTCGCCGTTCGAGGCCGGGCAGGATCCGATCCTGGAACGGATGTGGGCGCTGCAGCGGTCCTCGATGTATCGCGACATGAGGGTCATCGGCGTCGACGTGGTGTCGTGGCCTGCTGACATCACCCTGGATCAGGCGATGCATCTGGTGCCGCAGCGCGGTCGCCGGCCGGCCAGGCGGCGGGTGTCATGACCTCCAACAGGTTCGTCTCGGCAGCCTTCGGTGTGGTGATGACCGCGGCGGCCGCCGTCGATGCCCGCGGACTCGCGCTGATCGCGGCAGCCGCCGCCGGGGTGGCCGTGCTGGTCGGCCTGAACGTGCGGGCGGCCGCGACCGCGGCGGTGCTCGCGGTGGTGTGCGCGATCGCGCTGTCCGAGCCGCAACCGATGCTCGCCGCCCTGGCGGGGCTGTCGGCGGCGGCCTACCTGGTGTTGCGCCACGCCACGATGACGCGCCCGACGGTGATCGGGCTCGTCGCCTTCACGGCGCTGGGCGTGGTCGCCACGACCGCGGGGACGGCCGGGCTGTCCTGGCTGCCGCTGCTGGCCCCGGTGGCCGCCGTTGTGGTGTTCCTGTTGCTGATGGCGCCGTTCCCGGCAGCGGAGCGCAGTGCTGAGTCGACAGCCGCGTCGAGCTATTCGCAGTAGCCCCCATGAGATCTGTTGCCCACGGGGGCCCATCCTTCGGGTCGTCGTCAGACGAGCGCGTGCCGGGGCTCGTCGATGACGGAATACTGCGAGGCGTCGCCGCACAGGACGCGGCTGCATTCACCGGTGACGCTGAGGGGGATGTCGCCGGCCAGCGTGATTCGGTGCATCCGCCGGTGCTGGGTGCCGTAGTCGGCGACGGCGTAGTGCTGGGTCGCCCGGTTGTCCCAGATCGCGAGGTCGCCTTTCTGCCAGTCCCACCGGATGGTGTTCTCGGGCACTGTGATCCTGTCCTGGAAGAGTCGATACAGCACTTTCGACTCGCTGCGGTTGACCCCGACCAGGTGCTGCACGAAGCCGCCCAGCAGCAGAGCGTGCTCTCCGGTCTCCGGGTGTACCCGCACGACGGGATGCTGCGTCAGGAACTGCGTCGATCCGAACTCCTCAGCGTGCTTTCGCAGTTGCGCCGCGTCCACCGGCTCGCCGTTGTGTGTGCGGGCCGCGGCATCCTCGATGTCGAACTGCGCATAGTCGAATGAGTTGGTGTGCACAGCCCACAGTTCGTCGGCCAGATGACGCAGAGCTGCCGGAAGTTGTTGGTAGGCAGCGACGGTCGAAGCCCATAGCGTGGTTCCGCCGTAAGCCGGCAAGTCCACGGACCGCAGGATCGACGCCTTGGGGACCCGGTCGACGAAGGTGACGTCGGTGTGCCAGCTGTTGGCATTGAAGCCGGCATCGGAATCGATGGGGAGTATGGCCGGACCGTCGCCCTTCAGAAGTGGATGCGGTGTCGTCGGCCTGCCGAGCAACTCGGCGAACGCGTACTGGGTGTCGTCATCGAGATGGTGCTGGCCACGGAAGAACAACACCTTGTGAGTGAGCAGGGCATGGTTGATCGCCGCGACCGTGTCGGCGTCCAGGTCGGCACCGAGTCGGAGCCCGTCGATGCGCGCGCCGATATGCTCGCCGAGCTTCACCACATTCACGTCGGGATGCGCGGGTGTTTTCGAGGTGGACATGGATTCTCTCCTGGGACGTCTGGGTCAGCTTGGCTGACAGGACAATTGGGTTTCGGACGACGGCCGCGACGATGGAGCCAACAGGGCGGCGGTCGCGGTATCAATCAAGTCGACCACGAGGGCCGGATCGGCAAACAGCTCCGGAGCAGCCTCCCAACGCGCCAGGGTGGTGATGGCAGTGGTCAAAATGCTCTGCAGACGCGACATCTCGAGGTTGGCCGGCAGGCCGGTGCTGCCGGCCAGCCGATTCAAGACTTCACGGGCGCTGTCAGCGCGGACATGATCGGAGATCATCGACGACAGCTGCGGATCGAAGGCTGCCTGGGCCAGAAAGCGGGCGTAACGGCTGCCCGCGCGGCCCGAGATCGCCTCCGCGAGCGGATAGATCAATGCCTCCACCAACTGTCGGGGCGATGCCGCGGCGCCCGCATCGAGCTGAGCGAGCAACCGCTTGCGCTGCTCGTTGATCGGAGCCATCCGCGTCTCGACGACCGCTGCGATCAAACCTTCGCGGTTGCCGAAGTAGTACTGAGCGGCGTTCTTGTTCAATTGACCGGCCCGGACCTGAACCTCGCGTAACGACATCGCCGCCAAACCTCGGTCGGCGACGATCGCCTCGGCGGCGTCGATCATCGCGTTTCGTGCATCGGGCCGTGTCATCACTCCACGCTAAGGCGATCGCCTTAGCGTGTCAAGGCGAATGCCTTAACACGCTGTTCGGCGAGGACCGATCGAGGTCCGCATGGGCGTAGAGCGATCGTCTACGGTACGAATGACGGGTGCCCCAGCCCGCCGTCCTGTTGCTCTCGACGTCCGACACCGACCTGATCGCGGCCCGAGCCAGCGGCGCTGAATTCCGGTGGTCGAACCCGTCGCGGCTGATCGACGGTGAGCTGAGCGCACTTCTGGCCGATGCGGACGTGGTGGTGGTGCGGATTCTCGGTGGCTACCGGGCCTGGCAGGACGGCATCGACGCCGTCGTGGCCAGCGGCCTGCCCACCGTGGTGGTCAGCGGCGAGCAGGCCCCCGACGCGGACCTGATGGAGCGCTCCACCGTTCCCGCCGGCATCGCCATGCAGACCCACATCTACCTTGCCCAGGGCGGCGTGGAGAACCTGCGCCAGCTGCACGCCTTCCTCGCCGACACCCTGCTGATGACCGGCTTCGGTTTCAACCCGCCCGCCCCCACCCCGGTGTGGGGGGTACTCGAGCGCGACGCCCGCGACACCGGGGGACCGACCATCGCGGTGCTCTTCTACCGCGCCCAGCACCTGGCCGGCAACACCGCCTACATCGAGGCCCTGTGCACCGCGATCGAACAGGCCGGGGGACGGGCGCTGCCGGTGTACTGCACCTCGCTGCGCACCCCCGAACCCGAACTGCTCGACCTGCTGGGCACCGCCGACGCCATGGTGGTCACCGTGCTCGCCGCGGGCGGGGCGCGTCCGGCGACGGCGACGGCGGGCAACGACGACGACGGCTGGGATGTCAAACACCTTGCTGCCCTTGATGTCCCGATCCTGCAAGGGTTGTGCTTGACGAGCTCACGGGCAACCTGGGCGGGCAACGACGATGGATTGAGCCCGCTGGACGTCGCCACCCAGGTGGCGGTGCCCGAGTTCGACGGCCGCATCATCACCGTCCCGTTCTCGTTCAAGGAGATCGACGGCGACGGGCTGATCGCCTACGTGCCCGACCCGGAGCGCTGCGCGCGGGTGGCGGGCCTGGCGGTCAACTACGCGATGCTGCGGCGGGTCGCCGCGCCGGACAAGCGGTTGGCCCTGGTGTTCTCGGCTTACCCGACCAAGCACTCGCGGATCGGCAACGCTGTCGGTCTCGACACCCCGGCAAGCGCCGTGGCGCTGCTGACGGCGTTGCGGGACAAGGGTTACCGCATCGGCGAGATCCCCGGCGTGGACGCCGGCGATGGCGACGCCCTGATGCACGCGCTGATCGAACGCGGCGGGCAGGACCCGGACTGGCTCACCGACGCCAAGCTGGCCGGCAACCCGATCCGGGTGCCCGCGGCCCGCTACCGCGAGTGGTTCGCCACCCTGCCCGACGACCTGACCGACGCGATGGTGCGGCACTGGGGCCCGCCGCCGGGGGAGCTGTTCGTCGACCGCAGCCGCGACCCGGACGGCGAAATCGTCGTCGCGGCAATCCAATCCGAGAACGTCGTGATCCTGGTCCAGCCGCCGCGCGGGTTCGGGGAGAACCCGGTGGCCATCTACCACGATCCGGACCTGCCGCCGAGCCACCACTACCTGGCCGCCTACCTGTGGCTGCGCCACGAGTTCGGGGCACACGCCGCGGTACATCTGGGCAAGCACGGCAACCTCGAATGGCTGCCCGGCAAGACCGTCGGCATGTCCGCCGGATGCGGGCCCGACGCAGCGCTCGGCGACCTGCCCCTGATCTACCCGTTCCTGGTCAACGACCCCGGGGAGGGCACCCAGGCCAAGCGGCGGGCGCACGCCACCCTCGTCGACCACCTGATCCCGCCCATGGCGCGGGCCGAGACCTACGGCGACATCGCCCGCCTCGAGCAGCTACTCGACGAGCACGCCAACATCGCCGCGCTGGACCCCGGCAAGCTGCCGGCGATCCGCCAGCAGATCTGGACGCTGATGCGCGCCGCGAAGATGGACCACGACCTGGGTCTGGCCGACCGGCCCGAGGACGACAGCTTCGACGACATGCTGCTGCACGTCGACGGCTGGCTCTGCGAGATCAAGGACGTCCAGATCCGCGACGGCCTGCACATCCTGGGTGTCGCGCCCGAGGGTGAGGGCCAACTCGACCTGGTGCTGGCCATCCTGCGGGCGCGCCAACTCTTCGGCGGGGAACAGCACCTGCCCGGTCTGCGCCAGGCGCTCGGGCTGGCCGAGGACGGCACCGACGAACGCGGGACCGTCGATGAGGCCGAGCGTCGCGCCCGCGAACTGCTGGCGGGGCTGCAGGCCACCGGCTGGGACGCCGAAAAGCTCGACGAGCTGACCGACGAGCCCGAGGTGGCGGCGATCCTGCGGTTCGCGGCCACCGAGGTGGTGCCCCGGCTGGCGGGCACGGCCGCCGAGATCGACCAGGTGCTACGGGCGCTGGACGGCCACTTCATCGCAGCGGGGCCGTCCGGCTCGCCGCTGCGCGGTCTGGTCAACGTGCTGCCCACCGGGCGCAACTTCTACTCGGTGGACCCCAAGGCGGTGCCTTCTCGGCTGGCCTGGGAAACCGGTGTGGCGATGGCTGATTCGCTGCTGGAGCGCTACCGCGCCGACTACGGTGACTGGCCTCGCTCGGTTGGGCTGTCGGTGTGGGGCACGTCGGCGATGCGGACCTCCGGTGACGACATCGCCGAAGTGCTTGCCCTGCTGGGGGTTCGGCCCGTGTGGGACGACGCGTCGCGCCGGGTGGTCGACCTCGAGGCGATCTCCCCGCAGGAACTGGGCCGGCCGCGCATCGACGTCACGGTGCGGATCTCCGGCTTCTTCCGCGACGCCTTCCCGCATGTCGTGACGATGCTCGACGACGCGGTGCGCCTGGTCGCCGACCTCGACGAGCCCGCCGACCAGAACTTCGTCCGCGCCCACGCTCAGGCTGACCTCGCCGAGCATGGTGACCAAAGACGTTCCACCACAAGAATATTCGGCTCCAAGCCGGGCACCTACGGGGCGGGGCTGCTGCAGCTGATCGACAGCCGCAACTGGCGCGACGACGCCGACCTGGCCGAGGTCTACACCGCCTGGGGCGGCTTCGCCTACGGGCGGGGACTGGACGGCAAGCCGGCCGCCGACGACATGTCCATGCAGTACCGCCGGATCGTGGTGGCGGCCAAGAACACCGACACCCGCGAGCACGACATCGCCGACTCCGACGACTACTTCCAGTATCACGGCGGCATGGTCGCCACCGTGCGCGCGCTGACGGGCAAGGCGCCGGCGGCCTACATCGGGGACAACACGCGCCCCGACGCGGTGCGCACCCGCACGCTGTCGGAGGAGACCACCCGGGTATTCCGCGCCCGGGTGGTCAACCCCCGCTGGATGTCGGCGATGCGCAAGCACGGTTACAAGGGCGCGTTCGAGATGGCCGCGACGGTGGACTATCTGTTCGGCTACGACGCCACCGCGGGCGTGATGGCCGACTGGATGTACGAACAGCTCACCCAGCAGTACGTGCTGGACCCGGAGAACCGAAAGTTCATGGACGAGTCCAACCCGTGGGCGCTGCACGGCATGTCCGAGCGACTGCTGGAGGCCGTCGGCCGCGGGATGTGGGCCGAGCCCGATCCGCAGACGCTGCGGGGCCTGCGCCAGGTGCTCCTGGAAACCGAGGGTGATCTTGAAGCCAGATAACCAGCTAGATGCGGCGGGCAGGAGCGAAGCGACCCGGGAGGTTCAGATTGACGGCATGGCTCCCACCTTCGCCGACGTGATCAAGTCCAAGTACGTCTCGCTCACCACCTTCACCAAGGACGGCCGGCCCAAGCCGACGGCGATCTGGATCGCCCCCGACGGCGATCGCGCCCTGGTGATCACCGGGAAGGACTCCTGGAAGGTCAAGCGCATCCGCAACACCCCGCGGGTCACGCTGGCGGTCTGTGACCGCGCGGGCAAGGTCAAAGGCGAGCCAGTGGAGGCTGTCGCCACCGTCCTCGACGAGGCCCAGACCGAGCGGGTCTACGAGGCGATCGGCAAGCGCTACGGCCTGATCGGCCACGTGTTCAACTTCTTCAGCAAGCTGCGCGGCGGCGCCAAGCGCACGGTTGGCCTGGAACTGCGCGCGGCCTGACGGTGGCGCCGACGTTCGACAAGGTCGCCGAGGCCAAGTATCTGCTGTTGACCACGTTCACCAAGGACGGCAGGCCCAAGCCGACCGCGATCTGGGGCGTGCCCGACGGAAACCGCCTGTTGGTCATCACCGACGACGGCTCGTGGAAGGTCAAACGGATTCGCAACACCCCTCGGGTGACCATCGCCGCGTGCGGCGTGCTGGGCAAACCGAAGGGCGAACCGGTGGAAGCCGTCGCGCGGGTGCTGCCCAAGTCCGAGACCCGCGAGGTCTACGCCAAGGTGCTGCGCCGGTACTGGAACCACTCGTGGTGGTTCTACGCGCACACGCTGGTCCGCGGCGGGATCGACAAGGTCCACGTCGGCTTGGAAATCACCGCGATCACGCCCGAATAATCACAGAGTCTTTTCAGACCCGCGCGGAACCCGTCTGCCGCGCGAGTCGTTGGCACTTCATGGTGATGCGGACGTTTGTCGTCTACGCCCTTGTCGAGCTGGCCGTGCTGGCGGCGCTGACCTGGTCCATCGGGCTGGGCTGGACGTTGCTGGTGCTGCTGGCCACCTCGGTGGTGAGCGTGGCGCTGGCCGGCTCCCAGATCAAGCGGCAACTCGCGCGGCTGCAGCGCACCCGCACCAACCCGCAGGGCGCGGTCGCCGACGGCATGCTGGTCGCCCTCGGCACCTTCCTGGTGTTCGTCCCCGGTCTGGTCACCACCGCGCTGGGCGCCCTGATGCTGACGCCGCCGACCCGCGGCGCGATGCGTCCCCTGGCCGGGATGCTGCTGACCCGCGGGATCGCCCGCCGGGCCGGCGTGGTCAACCTGACCGCACCGGGCCGCAGGTTCGCCCCCGCGGGCTACGGCGACTACATCGACGGTGAGGTCATCGACGAGCAGGTCTACAGCCGCGTCCACGATGCCAACATCGTCCGGCGCTACAACTAGCCGCACCCGCTTTCACCTCCTCTCACCTGCGCGGAACACTGACCGACGTGACCACACTGTTGCTCAACGGGCGCATTCACAGCCCGTCGCACCCGGATGCCACCGCAATGGCCGTGCGCGACGGCGTCGTCGCCTGGCTGGGCAGCGACGACGTGGGCCGCGCCCAGTTCGGTGACGCCGACATCGTCGACCTCGACGGGGCCTTCGTCGCGCCGGCGTTCGTCGACAGCCATATCCACCTGACCTCCACCGGCCTGCTCAGCACCGGGCTCGACCTGACGGCGGCCACCTCCAAGCGGCACTGCCTCGCGCTGGTCGCCGAGCATGTCGCCGCCCAGCCCGCACAGCCGATCTGGGCGCACGGCTGGGATGACACCGGCTGGCCCGCGGACGCCGCGCCCACCACCGAGGAACTCGACGCCGTGGTCGGGGCGGTGCCTGCCTACCTGGCGCGGGTCGACGTCCACTCGGCGCTGGCCTCGACGGCGCTGCGTGCTCTGGTGGCGGGCCTGCCCGCAGTCGCCGGGTTTGACCCGCAGCGACCGCTGTCCGGCGACGCCCACCATCTGGTGCGCGCCGAAGCGCGCCGCCTGCTGACCTGGAAGCAGCGTGACGACGCCCGCCGGTCGGCACTGGACGCCGTCGCCGCCGCGGGAATCGTCGCCGTCCACGAGTGCGCCGGGCCGCAGATCGGCGGATCCGAGGACTGGCAGGAGTTGCGTGCCACCGAGCACGGCGTGGAGGTCGTCGGCTACTGGGGCGAGGCGGTGTCCAGCGCGGCGCAGGCTCTGGACCTCATCGAGGAGACCGGCGCGTGCGGGCTGGCCGGCGACCTGTTCGTCGACGGCGCGCTGGGCTCGCACACCGCGTGGCTGTGCCAGCCCTACGCCGATGCCCCCGACACCTGCGGCAACTGCCACCTCGACCCGGACACCATCACCGAGCATCTGATCGCCTGCACCGAGGCCGGCGTGACGGCCGGCTTCCACGTCATCGGCGATGCCGCGGTCACCGCCGCGGTGGACGCACTTCAGCGCGTCGTCGAGAAGTTCGGTGCGCCGACGGTGGCCCGCTGCGGTCACCGCCTCGAACATCTGGAGATGGTGTCCGACGAGCAGGCAGCCAAGTTGGGCCAGTGGGGTGTCGTGGCCAGCATGCAGCCCAATTTCGACGCGCTATGGGGTGGCAGCAACGGAATGTACGCCCGCCGCCTCGGGATCGGCAGAGCCGCCCTGCTCAACCCCCTGGCGCTGTTAGCATCGGCAGGCGTGCCCCTGGCGTTCGGCTCAGATGCTCCCGTGACCAGCATCAATCCCTGGGCGACGGTGCGCGCGGCCAGCCACCACCACACCCCGGGAAGCGCCGTCTCGGTGCGCGCCGCCTTCTCGGCCGCCACCCGCGGCGCGTGGCGCGCCGGCGGGGTCCGCGACGGCATCACCGGCACGCTCGTGCCAGGGGCGCCCGCCTCGTACGCGGTCTGGGAGGCCGGCTTGCTCGATGTCAGCGCCCCCGCCGACGGCGTTCAGCGCTGGTCGACCGATCCGCGGTCCCGGGTGCCGGCCCTGCCGCGCCTGGATCCCGGCGACCCGCTCCCCGTCTGCAGGCAGACCGTGCACCGGGGTGTCGTGCTTCATGGCTGACGGCATGCCCGGGTGGCTGAGGCGCTTCGCCGGCGCTTTCCCGCCCCGCGCGATGCGGCTGCTCGTCACGGTGACGGCAGGTCTGATGATGTGCATCAGCTTCCCGCCGATCGGATGGTGGTGGTCGGCGGTCCTGAGCCTCGCGCTGCTGAGCTGGGTGCTGGTGCATCCCAAGACGACACTTGCCGGCGGCTTGGGCTACGGCTTTCTGTTCGGGTTGGGTTTCTACATTCCGCTGCTGCCGTGGATCAGCGGACTCGTCGGCCCGGTCCCGTGGCTGATGCTCGCCGCGCTGCAGGCGCTGTTCGTCGCCGTGTTCGGGATGTTCGCGGTGGTGGTGCGCCGGCTGCCTGGCTGGCCACTGTGGCTGGCGCTGCTGTGGACGATGCAGGAGTGGCTGAAATCCAGTGTGCCGTTCGGTGGATTCCCCTGGGGCGTAGTCGGTTTCGGGCAGACGCAAGGGCCGTTCCTGCCGCTGGTCCAATTCGGTGGCGTGCCGCTGCTGTCCTTCGCGATCGCGCTACTGGGGACGTCGTTGTGCGCGCTTGTGATCGAGATCGCGCGATGGTGGCGGCCCAGCGGTCCGGACAAGAGCGCCGCGGCGCCGTCGGTGCCTGCCCTGCTGGTGCCCGGGCTGTGCATCACCGCGGTACTGCTGACCACCGCGCTGGCCGCACCGCAGGTGCGCCGGGCCGGGGCGGGTAACGAGCCGACCGTCACCGTCGCGGTGATCCAGGGCAACGTGCCGCGACTGGGTCTGGACTTCAACAGCCAGCGGCGCGCGGTCCTCGACAACCACGTTCGGGAAACCGTCCAGCTCGCCGAGGACGTGCGCGCGGGGCGGGCGGCCCAGCCGCAGTTCGTGGAGTGGCCGGAGAACTCCTCGGACATCGACCCGATGACCAATGCCGACGCGGCCCAGCAGATCGTGGTCGCCGCTCAGGCGATCGGTGCGCCGATCCTGGTCGGCACCGTGCTGGCGCGGCCCGACTGGACGCCGGAGAACCCGAGGGCGTCGAACACCGTCATCGTCTGGGATCCCGTCGCCGGGCCGGGCGAACGCCACGACAAACAGATCGTGCAGCCCTTCGGTGAGTACCTGCCGTGGCGCAGCTTCTTCAAGCACCTGTCCTCCTACGCCGACCGGGCGGGCTATTTCGTCCCGGGCACCGGCGACGGCGTTGTTCACGCGGCCGGCGTGCCGATCGGGGTGGCCACCTGCTGGGAGGTCATCTTCGACCGCGCCCTGCGCGAGTCTGTGCGCAACGGCGCCCAGGTGCTGGCCGTGCCGACCAACAACGCCACCTTCGACCAGAACATGAGCGAGCAGCAGCTGGCGTTCGCCCGGGCCCGTGCCGTCGAGCACGACCGCTACGTGCTCGTCGCGGGCACCACCGGAATCAGTGCCGTCATCGCGCCGGACGGCAGCGAAGTCGCCCGCACCGAGTTCTTCACCCCGGCCTACCTCGACGTTCCGATCCGGCTCAAGACCGCGGAGACGCCCGCCACACGATGGGGACCGCTGGTGCAGTGGGTCCTGGTCGGAGCCGCCGTTGCCGTCATCGTGGCGGCGATACTGCACAATGGTTGGTTCATGCGCCCGTTACGCCGCAGGCGACGGGCCGGGGACGCCGAGTCCAGCATGTCCGGGGGCGGAGATGACGACGACAACCCGCCAGATGAGGGTGACACCTCCTCGGCCCTGGCCGGACAGCACGACAAAGGAGACTCATGAGCGAGCAGGGCAAGAAGGGCTCTGAACCCGGCTCCGAGCGCCCCAGCCAACGGTCGCTGGTCATCATCCCCACGTTCAACGAGCTGGAGAACCTGCCGCTGATCGTGGGCCGGGTGCACAAAGCCCGTCCCGACGTCCACGTGCTCATCGTCGACGACGGCAGCCCGGATGGCACCGGTGAGCTCGCTGACGAGCTGTCGCTAGCCGATCCCGACCGGATCCACGTCATGCACCGCGCCGTCAAGGACGGCCTGGGCGCGGCCTACCTGGCCGGCTTCGCCTGGGGCCTGAATCGGCAGTACAGCGTTCTGGTCGAGATGGACGCCGACGGCAGCCACGCCCCCGAGCAGCTCTACCGGCTGCTCGACGCCATCGACGCCGGGGCCGACCTCGCGATCGGCTCGCGGTACGTCGAGGGTGGAACGGTGCGCAACTGGCCGGCGCGGCGGCTGGTGTTGTCCAAGACCGCCAACACCTACTCCCGAGTGCTACTCGGCGTCGGAATCCACGACATCACCGCCGGCTACCGGGCCTATCGGCGCGAGGTGCTGGAGAAGATCGACCTGTCGGCGGTCGACTCCAAGGGCTACTGCTTCCAGATCGACCTGACCTGGCGCACCATCAACAACGGATTCTCCGTGGTGGAGGTGCCGATCACGTTCAGCGAACGAGAACTCGGTGTGTCGAAGATGAGCGGGTCGAACATCCGCGAGGCGATGGTGAAGGTCGCCCGGTGGGGGATCGGCGGGCGCCTGGACCGGGCCCGCGGGGTTGTCCGCTAGCTGCTGCCGCGACGCTTGGTCTTGATCAGGTCCAGGCGCTCCTTGAGCAGCTCCTCGAGCTCCTCGACGGATCGCCGCTCCAGCAGCATGTCCCAGTGGGTGCGCGGCGGCTTGACCTTCTTGGGCTCGGGCAAGTCACCCTCGAGCAGGGTGCCCTCCAGGCCGTTGCGGCACAGCCAGGTGCCGGGAATCTCGGCGTCATCGGCGAAGGGAACGTCGAATTCCTCGCCGTTCTCAGTGCGGTAACGCGCAACCTGACGCGGCGCCAGGTCGTGGTTGCGGTCGGTCTCGTAGCTCACGGCTCCGAGCCGGCTGCCTCTCAGGACGCGATCAGCCATCGTCAACTCTCCTCAATAACGCAATATTCAGTCCGGATGAAGAACGCAAGGGCGGCGTCCGCGGTTCCCGACTCGACTGCCAATGATACCGGGATCACTCCGCGGACCGGTCTACAGTCTCAAGGCGTGACGCGTCGTACCCGCTCGCAGCCGTGCCGGTGGTGCGGCCGCGACGTCGCCGATTCCGGCATGGGCCGCCGCCGGCAGTACTGCCGCCAGTCCTGCCGGCAGCGCGCGTATGAGCAGCGTGCCCAGGTGAAGGGCACTTCCGTACCCGCTGACGCGGTAGTCCTCAGCGCCGACGAAGCCGCCGAATTGTCCGACCGGGTCTATCAGGTGCGCTGCGCCGCCGAGGACGTCGCGATCGCGGTCGACGAGGGTGCCGATCCCAAGGAGCTGCGGGAACTGTGCGACGCGTTGATGCAGGCCGCGAAGGCCGCCGACGGGTGGCGTTGACGCGCCGTCGAGTGCCCGCGATTCCTTCATGGCGACTCGAACCCTTAGCCGGTGGCGGCGGATTTGTAGGGTCGAGGTACGCGTCGGCTGTGTGCTGCCGCATGCCCATCGCCCGCCGCGCGGCTGCGCCGGTAACGGCGATGCCCTTGCGCCCAACCTCATCAGCGCCAACTGAGGAGGGCTTCGGTGCCTGCGAAAATCTTCTGGTTCCTGCCGACCGACGGTGAGAGCCGCTCGATCGTGGGGGCGTCGCACGCCTCGGCGCAGCACACCATCCCGGAGGGATACCGCGCCCGGAACCGGCGCTATCTCGCCGAAATCGGCAGGGCGGCAGACCGACTGGGCTACGAAGGAGTCCTGACGCCGACGGGAACCTGGCGCGAGGACGCCTGGCTCACGGCCTCGGCCCTGCTCGCCGAAACCGAACGACTCAAGTTCCTGGTGGCTTTCCGCCCCGGACTGGTGCCGCCGACGCTGGCTGCCCAGCAGGCGGCGGCCTTCCAGCGGTTCTCCGACGGACGGCTGCTGCTCAACCTTTCAGTGGCGGTGACGACTCCGAACAACTGGGAGAACGAGTCGCTCGACTTCATCGGCGAGGTCTACACGATCAAGGACGGCCGGATGTCCGAGCCGCCGAACCCGTTTGTCGGCTGTCGTCAGTCTGGTCCGCGGTGGTGCGGGTACCACGCTCGTCGGAAGTCACGAAGAGGTCGCCAAGCTGATCTGGGAGTACCACTCGTCATTGTCGGTGCCGAGGAGTCTCTCATCGAGAAAAGGCCGGGGCGACGAATGCCCTCAGCATCTGGGCTTCGGCGGCCTCGTCCGGGCCGGGCCAGAACAGCAGCGACAGCGAAACGCGGTTGATCCACTGGGCGGCAGCGGCGTTGTCCGGATCGACTCCGGCCGATTCTGCGGCGAACCGCGCGAGCGTGCTCGAATCGGCCAGCAACGCCGCATTGCCTGGGCGACCGGGGGTGAAAACCTGGGAGGCGACCGGGTCGGAACGGATCTCCCGCAGCGCCACGATAATGGCCTCGACGACGCGGTCGACGCCGGTCAAGTTCTGCACCGACGCCAGCACTGCGTTGCTGATGCGCTTGGCTGAACGTTCCAGAACCTCGTCACGGATCTGCTTCTTGCCCCCCGCATGCCGGTACAGCGTCGCTCGCGAGCAATGTGCGGCACGTGCGAGTGAATCGAGGTCGAACCGGTCGAGTCCGCGTCGAGCGATCAACTCCGCAGCTGCGGCGTAGATGCGCTCAGCTGCCAACTCATGGCGGTCGCCGCCGGCAAGCCAGTCATTACTCACTGTTGCAGTATGAGACATATTTTACGGAATGAGTCAATGTTTGGCCTGTTGGGGACGCCGGGTGAGACATCGCCGGCCCGAACGCGCCGCGGGGTTGTAATCAACTTTCGAGTAACGCCTTGACCCGGTTGATTGTGCAGGTCAGCCTGGGTTCATGTTGGCACTCGACGATCCGTACCCGTTCTACGCGAGCCTGCGCGAGACCGATCCGGTGCATCGCGTTGCCGATTCAGACTTCTACTTGGTGTCGACGTGGGAGCTGGTGAACGAGGCAGTCACCCGACCGCGTGATTTCTCATCGAACCTGACCGCGACAATGGTTCTCGACCCCGAGGGCGGAGTCACCCCATTCACGATGGCAGGTCCTGGCGATCCCGGTCATGTCCTGGGCACCGCCGACGATCCAGTCCACGCAGTGCATCGCAAGATGGTGCTGCCCACCGTTGTGGCCAAGCGGGTCCGCGCTCTGGAACCGCTGGTGACCATGACGGTGGAGAAGCTGTGGAACGAAGGCCTGAATGAGGACGGTTCCATCGACTGGGTGGCCGCGATGGCTAATCGGTTGCCGATGACTCTCGTCAGTCGTCTGATCGGACTGCCATCCGTCGATATGGAATGGCTTGTCACGGGTGCGTATGCCACCGCCCAGATGCTCGACGGAGCAATCACTCCCGATCAGCTCCAGAAGGCGATCGGCGCCGCCACCGAACTCGCCGGCTATCTTGCTGAGCAGTTCGCCCGGGCGCGAAAGGATCCCGGCGAGAACCTGCTCGGTGATTTTGCGCGATACTGCAATGCCGGTGACCTTCCGGCCGAGACCGCCGTGATCATGCTGATCCAATTAGTCAGTGCCGGAGGCGAATCCACGGCCGGACTGCTTGGAAGTTCAGCGCTGATGCTAGCCGGTCGCCATGACATCGCGAACCAGTTGAGGGACGATATCGAGTTGCTGCCGGCGTTCATTGAAGAGGTCGTGCGGCTGGAGTCACCGTTTCGGGGTCACTACCGCCATGTTCTAGCCGACACCACACTGGGCGGGGTCGATCTTCCCGGAGGTTCGCATCTGTTGCTGCTGTGGGGATCAGCCAATCGTGACCCTGCGGCCTTCGACGTGCCCGACGAGCTGCGCCTGGATCGGCCGAGTGGCAAGGCGCACCTCGGCTTCGGCAGAGGTGACCACTTCTGTATGGGCGCGGCACTCGCCCGGTTGGAAGTACGGACCGCGCTGACGCGCCTGCTCTCCGAAACCAGCGCGATCTCGACTACAGAGCCGCCCGCGTGGATTCCCAGCGTGATGGTGCGTCGACTCGCACGACTGCCCCTCGAGGTCGAGACCCAGTGAGGTGGTAGGCGCGCCAAAGGATCTGCTCGACGAGGCCGTAGCGGCGAGCGGCCTCGACGATTTCGGCGATGACTCGTTTCGCGAGGGCTTCGAGATTCTCGTCGACTCGCTGCGAACGGAAGCGCGGCTGAACTCCCTCGGTGAGATAGCGATGCGTCGGCAGGTGGTGGGCCACCTCATCCAACGCCTCAAGGTCGAGGACTGGTACCGCAGACACCCCGAGATTGACGGTGAGCGGCTTATGCCGGCGCTGATCGGTTTGGGACTGCCACGCACCGGTTCGACGGCGCTTTCGGCTCTGCTGGCCGAAGATCCCGACGTGCGGTCGCTGCGACTGTTCGAGGCGAATCGGCCGTGCCCACCGCCGTCGACCGTCGTCGGGGACGATCCGCGCGTGACACGCATGGAGTCGGCCATGGCGGCGCAGGACGAGTTGGTGCCGCGGATCAAGCATCTCGTTCCGGTTTCGCCAACGGGTCCGGCGGAGTGCCTGGACCTTATGGCACTGGATTTCAAGTCGCACAGTTTCCATGCCTACGCTCGGATTCCGTCCTATTCGTCCTGGCTGCTCCACGAGGCCGATTTCACACCGACCTACCGGTACGAGCGTCGGGTCTTGCGGCTGCTGCAGTGGGGCAGTCCGGCCCGCCCCTGGCGGTTGAAGGCACCTGCACACATGCTCGGGATCGAAGCGCTGGCCAAGGAGTTCCCGGATGCCAAATTCGTGATGACGCATCGGGACGTGATGGAGGTACTTCCCTCGGTCGCCGATTTGTACACCGAACTCACCAAGGTCTTCACCGACGACCTCGACCTGCACTACCTCGGAAGCCTCAACATCGAGCATTGGTGCACCGGCATCCAACGCACGATGAGTTACCGTGCCGACCACGGGGACCGCTTCTTCGACATCGACTTCCGGGCCATGCAGGCCGACCCGATCGGCGCCGTCGGATCCCTCTACGACTGGCTGGGCCAAGAGGTATCACCGGAATTCGAACGTCGAATGAGGCAGTGGTGGAAGCGATCTGCGGAGAATCGGGAGATCCTCCATCGGCCCGGCCCCGAGGTATTCGGGATCGACGAGCATACGGTGCGACCGTTGTTCGCCGAGTACTCCGCACGTTTTACGCCAAAGTGACAAGGCCGCAGCAAGGGAACAGGAGCCACTGACATGTCGGGTTTGGAACGGTATCGCGATCGCCGCGTGCTTATCACGGGCGCAGGCTCGGGCATAGGCCAAGCTTCCGTACTGCGCATCCTCGCGGAGGGCGGCAGGGTGGTTGCGGCGGATATCAGTCGTGAAGGACTTGAGGCCACGACAGTGAAAGCCGATGGCCATTCCGGGCGTCTGAGCACCGTCGAGATAGATGTCGGCACTGAGCAATCCGTGCGCGACGGTGTGGCCGCCGCGGTGGCGGAGCTCGGCGGCCTCGACACGTTGGTCAATGCGGCCGGAATCCTGCGGTCGTCGCATCTGGTAGACACTGCACTCGTTGACTTCGAGCAGGTGATCAGAGTCAATCTGATCGGCACGTTCCTGATGATTCGTGAAGCTGTTCCTGCTCTGCTCGAGGGAGTGGCTCCCGCGGTGGTGAACTTCAGTTCGACCTCTTCGCAGTTCGCCCACCCCTACATGACCGCCTACGCCGCGTCGAAGGGCGGTGTCCAGGCGATGACGCATGCGATGGCCATGGAGTTCAGCAAGCAGGGTGTCCGGTTCAACTCCGTTCAGCCGGGCTCTATCTCATCAGGAATGACCGATGGCAGCGGAACGTCGAAGGAGAACAACGGACCGGGATTGCCGTCAGACGTCGACTTCGCGTTGTTCGGAAAGATGACCCCGGCCCTGCAACGGGGGGGCGGGGTCAACTTCGGCAAGCCGGACGAGGTGGCAGCAGTCGTCGCGATGCTCGGCAGCCCGGACGCCAGCTTCGTGACGGGGACCGAGATCCGTGTCGACGGCGGCGGTCACATGTAAGGCACGTGCCTACAGGATTTTGTCAATGCATTTGATCTGGGTACGCCGACGGAATCGCCAGCCTTCAATGGTCTTGGCGAACTCGTCGTCGTACCAGAAGCACATCAGGTAGACGGCGTTCGTGTCGGCATCCAGCAGCAGCGGATTCAGGCACAGCGTGCGTGCGGTCGCGGTCTCGCCGGCCAGTCGCAAGTCGGTGTTGGATACATGGTGTGCGTATCCGGCCATGCTGCTCAGCGTCGGTATCAGCCAGGAAATCACTTCACGATAAGGGCCGTGGGCCCCTCCCGTGGCGGACAGGTCGACATACGCGTCGTCGGTGAACAACTCGTGGAGGTCGTCGAATCTTCCGGCGTCGATCGCGGTGGAGTACTCGGCCAGCAATTGCTGGATCTCCAGCCGGTCGGAGATCTCGTTGAGGTTCAACATCATTAAACCGACCGCATCTCGATCATGACCTTGCCGCACTCCTTGCTGCCCGCCAGCACCTCGAGCGCCTTGTCGATCTCACTCAGGCGAAAGCGATCTGTGATCAGCGCCGACAGGTCCCGCCGCTGTAACAACTCGATCGCGTCGCTGAAGCGGGCCGGGTAGTTGATCGAGCCCCGGATGACGAGTTCCTTCATGAGAACGTTGAGGAAGTTGACCGGAACAGGGTTGTAGTGCAGCGCAACGACGCTGATGTGGGCGCCGGCGCCAGCGCGGTCGACGATGTCCGTGAGAACCTTTGTAGCGCCTGAAGCTTCGATGAAGCCGCTCGTCGCCGCCGAGTGCCCGAACATGAGCGGTGCGGTGCCGTGGATTCGCTCTAGTTCGCGCCAGACTTTCTGCGTGGCGGGATCGATGGTGACTGCCGCGCCGATTTCCAAGGCCAGTCGGCGCCGGGTGTCAGACAGGTCGATTGCGACGATGTCCGTGAGGCCACGGTCGGCCAGGCTCGCGATCGCTGCTAGACCGATCGGTCCGCAACCGAAGACCGCGACCTTGTCGTCGACGCCGACGTCCACCTGTTCCGCCGCGTGCATGCCCACCGCGACAGGTTCGGCCAGCGCGGCGACGGTGAGTGGCATGTCGTCGGGAATGGGAAACAGCCGTCCGCCCCGGGCCGCCTCCCGGACGAAGACCGCGTCGGCCAGTCCGCCTTCATTGGACCCGGTGCCGATTTCCTCGCCCGGGTGCACGACCACTCGTTGACCCGGCACGACGTCGGTGACCTCGGTGCCAACCGTCCGTACTACGCCGGCCAGTTCGTGGCCGAGTGGCATCGGTTCGCCGCTGGGCCCGGCGAGTCCACCTAGTCGGATGTAGCTCAGGTCGCTGCCGCAGATCCCGCAGGCGTGGACGTCGACGATGGCGTCACGTGGTCCGCACGGCGCTAGGTCGACCCGGTCGAGGTTGACTTGTCCTGGCGCGTGGATGCGGACCTGGGCGATGGTACTCATCTAGCTGTTCCAATCAGATCGTGGCGGAGTTGCCATATCGGGCGATGTGTTGTTCGATGCGCTGCGCGGTGCTTCGAACCTGCTCGCCAACGGATCCGATGGCTTCGCTGTCCAGAGTGGTGAACGCCGCGGCGGTGACCGACATGGTGACCGCGCCATCGACATCGGTGATCGGCGCTGAGACGGTGGCGACCCTATGGGTGGCATTGCCCGCGAGTTCGTCGGGTAGAAAGTCGATGACCGCGAGGTCGGCGAATGCCCGGGCCAGTTGAGTGGTGATCACATCGACTTCGCCATCCCCACTGAGGGCTCGCAGGGCGGTGTAGACGCGGACGTACTCGCGAGTCAGGCGTTCGACGACGAAGCCGCGATGACGAATCTCCTTGAGAACAGCAGTCATTCGCTTCCGAAGTGCGGGACTTGGTTGCCCGATGGCCTCCAGCCATGCCTTCTGCGACTCGCTGCTGGACCACGCGACGTAGTCGCGGCCGAATGGTGCGACCAGCGGTGTGCGCATGCCCGGGCCGATCCGGGGCCCGGTCAAACACTCGCCCGCGGTTTCAGTGACCACGAGTGTGGTCCCCTCCCGGCGGGTCAGGGAGACCTGGGTTCCCGTCGCCGCTGCCAACGCCTGGAGGTCGGCCCGGTACATGAGCGCGTTCGCCGGTTTGGCCAGGCTCGCGATGGCCGGCCCCCATGCGTAGCCGGCGGTGGTTGGGTCGCGGGCGACCCAGTCGTGGGCGGCTAGCGTCGTCAGGATCGCGTGGCCGGTGGCGCGGCTGATGTCGAGGCTGCGACAGATCTCCGCCAGCGAGAATTGCCGTGCCGGTGAGCTTCCCAGCAATCCCATGACGGCTACTACCCGCTCGGTGGGCGGCGAGGGCGCTTGACTCTGTGACACATCCAGGTCTACCTTCGGCGTCATAATATCGAACGATATGTCGAAAGATCGACAAGTGCAAGAGGGCAGGAGACGCCGCTATGGGTTCATCGGCCGAGGCGATCGATCTCGAGGACCTCACCTCACCGCGACTGACCGACGTCCAGCGTCAGATCCTCGAGTACACCGAGGCGCGGCCGGTGTCGTTCAGTATCGACCGCATGCTCGAGGAGGCCATCGCCCAAGCGGGCGTCGACGACCTTGCGTTTACCGACGATTTCGGTGATCGGCTTCATGCCCATGTGGCAGCCATCGAAGCCGACACGGGGTTGACTCAGCTGAGCCGTAACACATTGCGGGGCCGGGTTGTTCGGCTGCTGCGAAACAGGCTGTCGCTGACCGATCTGCTGAAGCGCTACCCGGAGATCAAATCGATCCCCATCGAGAAGCCGATCATCGTGGTTGGCATGCCTCGGTCGGGGACCACACACCTGGTGAATCTGATCGCGTCCGACCGCCGTCGGCGGGCGCTGCCGTACTGGGAGAGCCAGGAGCCCATCCCGGCCCGTGGACACGGGCCGGACATCTTCGGCATCGACCCCCGCTACACCCGTGCCCGCAACGAGCACGACGCAATGATGGCCAACGCCCCGCTGGTCGCGGCGATGCACGATCAGTTTCCCGAGGCGATCGAGGAAGAAGTCGAACTGCTCGATCTGGACTTCGCCAGCTACATCCTGGAATGGCTCGCCCGTGTCCCGGGATGGCGCGATGCCTACCTGGAGCTCGATCAGACCCGCCACTACGCATACATGAAGACGGTTCTGCAAGCGCTCACCTTCTTCCGTGGACCGCGTACCTGGGTGCTGAAGTCCCCTCAGCATGCCGAGCAGCTCACCGCGCTGATGGCCACCTTCCCCGACGCCACCGTGGCGTTCACCCACCGCGATCCGGTCGCCGTCATCCAGTCGGCAATCACGATGATGGCCTACGCCGACCGCCTGCGCCGGACCGCCATCGATCCCGACTGGCTGATCGACTATTGGAGCGATCGCGTACATCGGCTGCTGAGCGCGTGTGTGCGCGATCGTGAACTGGTACCGGCCGGCCAGAGCATTGACATCGGATTCCACCAACTGGGCTGCCACGAGATCCCCTGTGCTCGATCGCGCTACGAACGCGCGGGCGTCGAGCTGACTCCGGGTGTCCGCAAGCGGTTCGGCAGTATGTCGGCAAAAATCCTCGGGGCAAGCACGGCAGCATTCGATACGACCTGCACCGTCACTTCGGGGTCACACCCGAGGATCTCCGGTCCCGGTTCGACTTCTACTTCGACCGCTTCGACATCCGGCCCGAAGTCAGCAGCCGCGCAGGCGAGAACTAGAAGGAGCAGCCCATGACCGACTTCGAACCCGCATACCTGACCCGCCCGGGCGCCGAGGCGATGCTGCCGGCGGCTCCCGACCAGGTCGAGGAGGTCAGTCCCGGGATCTGGTGCTCACCGGGCCTGTCGAACGTCTACCTGTTGCCGACCTCGGAGGGTCGGGTGATCCTCAACGCGGGCATGGGCTTTGAAGGTCCGGTGCACCGCGCCAACTCTCGACTCCGTCGACTCCTCGCCGGTGCGCTACCTCATCGTCACCCAGGGCCACTACGACCACGTCGGCGGCCTGGACAGTGTGCGCGATCCCGGCACCAAGATCGTGGCGCAAGCCAACTGGCAGCAGTGGCGCGACGACAACGAACGGCTGGCCCGCTATCGATCCTCGCGTAGTGCATTCGCATTCTCCGACACCCTCGCCACCGGCATTGCCAAGATTCAGGAACGGTTCGGAAAGAAGTTGCCCGGCCAGAGCACCCCTGCCGCTGACATCGTCGTCGAGGACACCCTCACCCTCAACGTGGGGGAACGCACGCTTGAGCTGATTGCCACACCGGGAGGTGAGACGACCGACTCGTTGGTCGTCTGGCTGCCCGACGAGAAAATATGTTTGTGCGGCAACGTTTTCGGCGCGCTGTTCGGCCACATGCCGAACCTGGTGACGATGCGCGGTGACCGCTACCGCGACGCGCTCACCGTGATCGACACCGTCGAGCGTATCCGCGCTCTGGAGCCCGAAGTCCTGCTCACCGGCCACTTCTGGCCGATCACCGGCGCTGACCGCATTCAGTTCGAACTGACCCGCCTGCGTGACGCCGTCCAGTACGTGCACGACGCCACGGTCGAGGGGATGAACTCCGGCAAGGACGTCCGCACCCTGATGCGCGAGATCGCCCTGCCCGCGCATCTGGAATTGGGCCAGGGCTACGGCAAGGTGGCCTGGGGAGTTCGGGCGATCTGGGAGAACTACTCGGGCTGGTTCCACCACCGGTCCACCACCGAGCTGTATCCCGTCGATCCCACGGATATCAGTGCCGACCTCGTTGAACTTGCCGGCGCCGACGCGCTCGTCACCCGGGCACAGGTCCATCTCAAGGCAGACCGTCCGGTGCAGGCGATTCACCTCGCGGAGAAGGTGATCGACACCGACAAGGGTCATGCTGGCGCTCGGCAGGTTCTCAAGGCTGCCCATGAGCAACTGCTCGCCGACAGCAACAACTTCTGGGAGACCTCGTGGCTCAAGAAGCAGATCACGAGCTACGAATGACCGCCCGCGTCACCTTCGACTTCACCGGCACCCGCGCCTTGATCACTGGAGCCACCAGCGGAATCGGGCACGCGACCGCGCTACTGTTCCGGGACGCAGGCGCCGACCTCATCATCACCGGCACACGGCCACGCGCCGAAGACTACGACACCGACCTGTCCGGGATGACCTACGCGCAGCTCGTGCTCACGGACCCAGCCTCAATTGAGGCCGTCGTTGCCGATGTCGACACCCTCGACGTGCTGGTCAACAACGCCGGCGCGAACTTCCCCGGCGGCCTCGACGAATCCGCTCCCGACGGCTTCGACGCCTCGGTGGCACTCAACCTCAACGGCTCCTACCGCCTGACGGTCGCGCTGCGTCGCGCACTTAAGGCGTCGAGCGCAACCGGCGGCGCATCAGTGGTGAACCTGGCCTCCATGTCGGCACTGAGGGCCGTGACGATGGTGCCCGGATACAGCGCGGCCAAGGCTGGAACCATCGCTCTCACGAGACTGCTCGCCGTCAAGTGGGCCAAGGACGGTATCCGGGTCAACGCCGTAGCGCCGGGAACCGTCGACACCCCGATGACCGCACCGATGAACGCGGTACCGGAAATACTCGACTCCGAGGTCGCCCACATTCCGCTCGGCCGATTCGGGACCGTCGACGAGATAGCACCGTCCATCGCGTTCCTGTGCAGTGAACAAAGTTCCTACACCAGCGGTGCGCTTTTCGTCGTGGACGGAGCCTCTGACTGCGTCTGAGCGTGTCGGAAGACGCAGATGCGGTCGCTCTTGCCATCCGCTATTATCTGCGTATGAATGCAGATAGGCATGCACCGCCGCCTGGCCGACGATCACGCCGACCTGTTCGTCGGGGTCGTTCGCGTGCTTGCCGACGCCACCCGGGTCCAACTGCTGTGGTCCGCGCCGTCGGTGTCCCGGCACCGGGCCAAGCTCCGAATGGCCCGGCTGGTCCGCACCCGTCGCGAGGGCACGCAGGTTGTCGGGGACGCGGTGTTCAACGCCGAACACGCCGCGGGTGGAGTACCCGCACACCATCGCGGGGGTATCGCGGAGCTGCCATGTAAGGGCAGAGCGTGATGGGACACAGTCACGAACACGGTCACGGGCACAGCCATGACCACGCCGGTCGCGTCGATGACGCGCTGCGGGACAGCGACGCCGGGATTCGCGCCGTCCAGATCAGTCTGGTGGCATTGACCGTCACCGCCGCCCTCCAGGTCACGATCGTCCTCGCATCGGGATCGGTTGCGCTGCTTGCTGATACGATCCACAACTTCTCCGACGCACTCACCGCCATCCCGCTGTGGATCGCCTTCTCGCTGGGCCGGCGACATGCCACCAAGCGCTATACCTACGGTCTGGGCCGCGCCGAGGACCTTGCCGGTCTGTTCGTCGTCGGCGTCATCGGATTGTCGGCGATCGTCGCCGCAGCCGAGGCGGTCCACCGGTTGATCCACCCGGCCCCGCTGTCCCACCTCGGCTGGGTGGCCGCGGCCGGTCTGGTCGGATTCCTCGGCAACGAACTGGTCGCCCTTTACCGCATCCGCGTTGGCAACCGCATCGGTTCCGCCGCCCTGCGGGCCGACGGAATGCACGCCCGCGCAGACGGATTGACATCGCTCGCGGTGGTGGCAGGCGCGGCGGGGGTGGCACTCGGATTCCCGCGGGCGGACCCCATCGTGGGCCTGCTGATCGCGGGAGCAATCGTCGTGGTCATGGTTGTCGCCGCCCGTGACGTGTTCG
The DNA here is from genome assembly GCA_963716465.1 of uncultured Actinomycetota bacterium. Lineage (GTDB taxonomy): Bacteria > Actinomycetota > Actinomycetes > Mycobacteriales > Mycobacteriaceae > Mycobacterium. The sequence continues at coordinate 13,168 of CAVQTS010000011.1, read as the reverse complement.
CGCGATTGCTCGACAGTGTGGATCCCGCGCTCGTCGACACCGCCTACGACACCCTGGCACGACAGCCCGGAGTGCTTGGTGTGCAACGGGTCCGGATGCGCTGGGTCGGGTTGCGCCTGGACGCCGACGTGGAGCTGGACGTCAGTCCGCAGCTGAGCCTGCGGCAAGCCCACGAGCTGGCCCATCAGGCTGAACACGCTCTGGCGCATGCCATCCCGAAACTGGACACCGCCGTTGTGCACGCCTATCCGGCGAGCTAGCAGACGTACTTCACACCGATTCCGGCCGGCGGCGTCGCCTGCTGCGCGCAGGCATAGGTGTCCACGCCGTCGGCGGCCATCCGCACCGCCGACTGGTGCGCGTAGTTGACGCAGTACAGCGCTTCGGAGTCGGTGCGGCAACGGAAGTCGCCGAACGACACCGACTTGTCGAGAGGCAGCTCGGGGCCCTGCCCGGTGCCGAACCGTCCGGGATCGCCGTGTGCGGAGCCGACCAGCACATTGGCGCCGTCGTAATCGACCCAGCCGCCCTTCCACTGGCCGTAGGTGTCCGGCGGCTGCGGGGGAGGGTTGGTCAGGTCGACCAGGCAGGCCAGGCCAGCGGCGTTGTGCTTGGCGTCGGTCATGCAGGTGGTGCCCGCCGGGGTCGTGAACGCCACGTCGTCACCCAGATCGGTGCTGACGCCGCCACGAAGGGCGACGTGGTATTGCGCGGAGTCGACCGGGGCGCCGGCTTCGATCCATGTGATGGCCTGCGCGATCGGCACTCCGGTGGGGGGTGCCGCCAGCGTCGACGTGGGCGCGGAGGCCGACGTCGAGCCACCCGTGCGGGACGGGGTGATCGGGGTCAGTGCTGTCGGGTGTGCTTGGCCGCCCGTCGAGCTCGAACATGCCGCGATGCATCCTGCGACCAGCAGCGACGCAGCAAGTGACCGGGCGATCCGCATCCCGCCAGGCTAGCTGTCCCGCGTCGAAGCGGCCGTCAGGCACGTCGGCGGACCAGTTCTTCGCTACCGTCAACTCATGCACGAGCACACCGTCCGCACCACCACCACGAACGGCGTCGTGGAGGGATTCGTCCGCGACGGTGTAAACCGCTGGCGGTCCATTCCCTATGCCCGCCCCCCGGTGGGCGCGTTGCGGTTCCAGGCGCCCCAGCCGGCGCAGCCCTGGCGCGGAGTTCGGTACTGCCACAGCTTCGCCAACTGTGCCCCGCAACAGCGGCGCTACACGATGCTGGGCCTGGGCAAGTACCAGCCGATGGGTGAGGACTGCCTGACGCTCAACGTGGTCACGCCGTCGTGGTCGGGCTCGCAACCCGACCAGGAGCCGCTGCCGGTGATGTTCTTCATCCACGGCGGCGGCTACATCCTGGGAAGCTCGGCCACCCCGCTCTTCGACGGGGCCGCGCTGGCCCGCCGGGGCTGCGTCTATGTGTCGGTGAACTATCGCCTGGGCGCCCTCGGCTGTCTGGACCTGTCGTCGCTCTCGACGCCCGCGGTCCGGATCGACAGCAACCTGTTTTTACGCGACCTCGTCATGGCGCTGGGCTGGGTCCGTGACAACATCGCCGCATTCGGCGGCGACCCCGGCAACGTCACAATTTTCGGCGAGAGCGCGGGAGCGCACGCCGTCGCGACACTGCTCACCGTTCCCGCCGCCAAAGGCCTTTTCCAGCAAGCAATCTCGGAGAGTCCCGCGTCGGGATTGGTCAGCACGGGAGAGACCGCCGCGACGATCGCAGGTAAGTTCGCCGCCGCGCTCGGCGCCGACCGGAACGATGCTGCCGACACCCTGATGCGGGCCCGGCCTGCGGACCTGGTCAAGACACTCGACGGTCTGCTCGAGCGCAGCGTGCATGACATGGACGGCGCGTTCGCGGTCGGTCCCACCCACGGCGACGACGTCCTGCCGCTGGATCCGATCGAGTCGATGAAGAAGGGCGAGGCGCACCGGGTGCCGCTGATCGTCGGAACCAACGCCGACGAAGGCAAGCTGTTCACGCGGTTCATGAAGCTGCTGCCGACCACTGAACACGCGATCGAGCGGCTGCTGGCTTTCGCCGAACCCGAGACCAGGGACCGGATCACCGCCGCCTACCCGGGTTACCCGCACCCCGAGGCCTGTGTCCAGCTCGGCGGCGACTTCGCGTTCGGGACGGCGGCCTGGCAGATCGCCGAGGCGCACGGCGCCCACGCGCCCACCTACGTCTACCGCTACGACTATGCGCCGCGCACGCTGCACTGGTCCGGACTCGGCGCCACCCATGGCATGGAACTGCTCGCGGTGTTCGACGTCTACCGGACCCGTCTGGGCGGCGCGCTGACGATGGGCATCGACCGGCCCCCGGCATTGAAGGTGAGCAATCAGGTGCAGCGCCGCTGGCGCAGCTTCAGCCGCACCGGCGTGCCCGGTGACGACTGGCCCACTTACACCCACCCGGAACGCCCGGTCATGGTCTTCGACCGGCACACCCGGGTCGAAAACGATCCGCACCCGCAGCGGCGCAAGGCGTGGGAGGGATTCTCACTGGCCAACCGCTAGCGAGTTGACAGCCGTCAAAAAGCTGGCCCGAACCTCTATCGCCCGGTGGCAGGCGTGTCCTAGGTTGATCGGGTGCAGACCAATGACATCGTCGTCGAACGTCCCGGCGACCTCACCCCCGAGTGGCTGACCGCCGCCATCGGAGCGGGGACGGTCACCGAATTCACCGTCGAGCGCATCGGCACCGGCCAGATGAGCGAGTGCTATCGGATCGGCCTGACCTACGCCTCCGGCGAGGACGGTCCGGCGACGGTCATCCTGAAAGTCGCCGCCACCGATCCCATGAGCCGGCAGACCGGGCTCGCACTCGGCCTCTACGAACGCGAGGTCAGGTTCTACTCCGAGGTGGCACCGCGGCTCGGCGGGCCGATCGCGGAGTGCTTCCACACCTCCTACGATCCCGCGACCGGGATCTTCGCGCTGCTGATCGACGACGCCGCGCCGGCCGTCGTCGGTGACGAAATCCGGGGCGCCACAGTAGAAGACGCCCGGCTGGCGCTGACTGCGCTGGGCCGGCTGCACGCCCCGGTGATCGGTAGTGAAACCTTCGCCGACGCGGACTGGCTCAACCGCGACGCCCCGCTGAACCAAGACCTGATCACCCAGCTGTATGCCGGGTTCGCCGACCGCTACGGCGAGGCCATCACCCCGGAGCAGCGCCTGGTCTGTCAGCGTCTGGTCGACAGCTTCGACGCCTACCTGGCCGGCGAAGCCGCACCCGAACGGATCAAGGGCCTGGTGCACGGCGACTACCGGCTGGACAACATGCTGTTCGGCCGGAGCGGCTCGCGGCGCGATCTGACGGTGGTGGACTGGCAGACCGTCGGCTGGGGACCGGCGATGACCGACGTGGCGTACTTCATCGGATGCGCGCTCCCGGTCGAAGATCGCCGCACTCATTACGAGGAGCTGCTGCGCGCGTATCACGAAGGGCTGGGCCCGGATTCGCCGGTCAGCCTCGAGGACGTCCGCGAGGGCGTCCGGCATCAGAGCTTCGCGGGGGTGATGATGGCCGTGGTGTCGGCGATGCTCGTGGAACGCACCGAGCGCGGCGACGAGATGTTCCTGACGATGCTCGAACGCCACAGCAGCCATGTCCTGGACACCGGCGCACTGGACATCCTGCCCGTCAGTTCCCAGCAGGCCCTGATCCCCGACCCGGTCGACGAGGGCGCGCACGAGCCCGGCGACGAGCCGCTGTGGAACGAAAGCTGGTACTGGGACTTCGCCGATCCGGAGCAGGGGATCGGCGGCTGGATCCGGCTCGGGCTGGTGCCCAACCAGAAGGTCGCGTGGATCAACGCGCTGGTGTGCGGACCGGACATGCCCACCGTGGCTCTGCTCGACTTCGAGGCGCCGCTGCCCGAGGATCCGGCGGTGGTGACCGGCGACGGTATGGAAATGCGGCACAGCGCAACGGTTCCGCTGCAGACCTACCGCGTCGAAGTCGGCGGCGCCGCCCTGGCATACGACGACCCCTCGGCGCTTCTGAGCGACGAGGAGGGCCGTCCGGCGCAGCTCGCGATGGATCTGTCGTGGAGGACGACGGGCACCCCGTACGCATACCGGATCACCACCCGCTACGAGATCCCCTGCACCGTCACCGGAACCGTCACCGTCGACGGCCGCACCTATCGGATCGAGGCGGTCCCCGGGCAGCGCGACCACTCCCACGGCGTGCGCGACTGGTGGAGCATGGACTGGGTGTGGAGTGCCCTGCATCTCGACGACGGGACGCACCTGCACGGTGTCGATCTCCGGATCCCCGATCTGCCCCCGCTCAGCGTCGGCTACATCCAACGCGACGGCGAGCCGGTTGTCGAGACGACGGCGGTGACCGCCGATGCGACGTTCGCCGACAACGGATTACCCGTGCAGACCCACATCGTCTACGAGCCCGGCCCCGTCGACACGACGATCCGGGTGCGCGGTAACGCACCGGTGCGCCTGGTCGGACCGGACGGACGGGTGAGCCAGTTCCCGCGTGCCTGGGTCGAGGTCGAGACAGCTGACGGCCGGCACGGTGTCGGCTGGGCGGAGTGGAACCGCAACCTCTGACTACAGGTGTGCCGAGTCGTCGTCGAGGTCGTCGCGGCGCAGCCCCATCGGGGTCGCCACCGGGATGTCACCCCCGGCGACCACTACGCGGGTCAGGGGTGTGAGCGCCCTGAACAGCTTCTCGACCGCCGCGTCGTCGAGGGCGGCCAGGGCCGTCAGAGCCAGGGTGTCGGTACGCTCCTCGACGCGGTCCTTGAGTGCCCGGCCCTTATTCGTCAAATCGCCTGTAGCGGTGAGTAATCCGCGCGCGGCCAGACTTTCGGAACAGGCGTCCCATTCCTCGTCGGTGTAGTCCCGGCTGCGTTTGATGAAGGCGGCCGGTACCGCGCCGGCAGCGACGTGCAGCACGTTGGCCTCCCGGCCGCCGACTCCCTCGGCCACCAGCACCGCCACATGCCCGTCGCCGCGGTGCTCGCGCAGGAGTGTGCTGGCGTGCCACAGCGCGGCCAGGGGAGTCTCGGGCCACGGCAGTGCCCGGTTGGCCGCGAACAGCGGCCTGCCGTCCAGGGCGGCGCCGCGTGCGGCGAGTCCGGCGAATTCGGCGGCCTGCGCCACACCGGGGGAGTCATCGCTCAATCCGTAGCGGCGCAACGCGGCCACCGCGGTGTCCTGCCGCACCCGCAGTGCCTCGGCCGGGGTCGCGACCTCCCACACGGCGGGCAACGCCCGCTGCACGCGAGCGGCGGAGAAGTTGTAGAAGACGGCGGAGACCACCTCGGCGGGAACCCGGCCCAGCGGCGCCGACCGGAAGGCGAAGTAGCCACGCCAGAACCCGGTCAAACCCATGGCGGCCACGCCGGCTTGGACCTCGGACGTGAAGTAGGTGACGGCGTGGACAGGCTCGAAGCGGTCGAAGAAACGTCTGGCCAACAGCGGTGTTCTGCTCACTTGCGCAGTCAACCACGCGCCGTTGACCGAATCCGGCGATGCCCGCTTGGTATCTTGCTCGCGGACCTGCGCGTACGGCGTGGCTTGGGCAACCATGGGAGATCGTGATGCGACGGACTGGCGCGGTGCTGGCGGCGATGGCGGTCACCGGGCTGACACTGACGGGCTGTTCGTTCAGCATCGGCAGCGGCGGGCCTCCCGTCGTCGCGAAAGCGGATCTGCAGAAGGAGATCTCGCAGCGACTGGAGAAGGCCGGCCAGAAACCGCAGTCCGTCGACTGCAAGGACGATCTGACAGGCGTGGTCGGCAAGTCGGTCACCTGCGAGGTTGCGCTCAGCGACACCAACGTCTTCGAGCCGGTCGTCACGGTGACCAAGGTCGACGGCTCGACCGTCAGCTACGACATGGCACCGGCGGTATCCAAGGAGCAGCTCCAGAAGGCGGTCTCAGGCTTGCTGTCGCAGTCCTCGGGCACGACCGTCGACTCGGTCAGCTGCGAGTCGGGCCTGGAGGGCAAGACGGGTGCCGAAGCGCACTGCGACGTCACCGCGGGCGGCGTCACGCTCAAGCGCACCGTCGACGTCACCAAGGTCGACGGCCTGCTGATGAACTTCACGGTGATCCCGGTGCTGACCAAGCCTCAGGTCGAAAGTTCACTTCTCGATCAGCTGCAGGCCCAGCTGGGGCAGCGGCCCGACTCCGCCGACTGCACGACCGATCTGCAGGGCACGCCCGGTAGCACCATCGACTGCACCGTGGTCGCCGGCCAACAGACCCAGGTCTTCACACTCACGGTCAGCAGCGTCGACGGTGACCGGATCAACTTCAACTACGCGCCCAAGGCCTGATGGGGTGACGCTCGCTTGACGGACCTGGGAACGCCGGGCTACGCCCTGCACCCGCTGCACGGGATTCACGAGCCGACACGATCCACCCCGGCGCGCCGGTCCGACTCGGTGCGCCGGACAACGTCGATGGACATCACCAGGACACCCGGTGCGCCGGACCCGGTGTACCTGCTCGGGCGCGGACGTGACCTGGTCACCGCCGAAGACGGCACCGCGCGGGTGGCCCGAGCGGTGGGGTTGTCGGCGACGGTCGAGATGATGACGCAGGTGGTTCGTCGTATCGAAACCGATCCGCCCATCCGCGGGCTGGCCAGACTGGTCGGCGCGCCGGCCATGGGCGGTTTCCGGGCCGCGGCCGACGCCGTGATGCCCGAGCTTCGGCGCGACCGGGACGTGCTCTTCACGCTCATCGACGACGTTCCCGGCTGCACCCTGATCTCCGGACATGCGCTCGGTGCCTGCGGTGAAATCGACGCGGTGCGCACCGGGTATCTGCCGATGGCCGACCAGTGCGCGGGCTTCGTCACCGGCGGCCTGCTGATGTCGTCGTTCGAATCCGGCGAGCCGGCGATCGTCACCGGTCCCGAGGCGCCGGACCTGAGCGACCCGGACGACCCGCTGGCCTGGCACCAGACCGGCGCGTTGCCGGTGCATGGAATGCGGCGTGCCCGCCGCGTCGATGTCGCGGCCCTACCCGGCGGCGCCGAAATCCAGATCGACGCCATGTTCCGGGACACCTACGTCCGCGCCGACGGGGTGCCGACGATCGTCCACGAGTACACCCTGCTCGCGACCGTCGAACGCGCCACCGGACGGATCCTCGAGTCATGCGCCACGCCGCGGGTCCTGCCGTGGCAGGAGTGCCCCGGTGCAGCGCAGAGCGCGGCGCGGATCACCGGAATGACGTTGCCGGAGTTGCATTCCCGGGTGCGCCGGGAGTTGCACGGCACCGGCACCTGCACCCACCTCAACGATCTGCTGCGCAGCATCGCCGACGCGCAGTCGCTGATCGACCTGCTGCCCGCGGGCTGACGGTCAGAGCTCTTCGGCCACCGCGGTCACGGCCTCGTCGATGATCGCGCGCATGGCTCGCTCGGCGGCGGCCTCGTCACGAAGGCGTACCGCACGCGCCACCTCGTCGTGCAGCTCTATGGCCGCCGGGTTGGGTGTGGGGGGCATCATCCCGTGGTGGGTGCGACCGGCGAGCACTTCGGCGACGACGTCGTAGAGCGCCCGGAACATCTCGTTGCCGCTGGCTTCCAGCAGCGTGCGGTGAAAAACTTTGTCCGCCAACAGATATGCTTCCAGATCTCCGGACCGGCCATGGACCACCATGTCGGAGACGGCGGCTGCCATGATGCGGCACTGGTGCGGATCGGCGCGGCGCGCTGCCAGCGCGGCGGCGGCGGGTTCGAACCCGCGCCTCAACTCAGAGAGCGAAACCAGTTGGGCGGCTCGGTCTCCGGAGTCCAGGCGCCAGCGGATAACTCGCGGATCGAAGACGTTCCAGTTGGTCGACGGCTGAATCGTGATGCCGACCCGTCGACGGGAAGCCACCATCCCCATCGACTCCAGCACCCGGATGGCTTCCCGGGCGACCGAACGGGACACGCCGTAGGTGGCGCTGACCCCGTCGAGGTTGAGCACCTGGCCCGCTGCGTAGTGCCGGGAGACGATGCCTTGACCCAGTGCGGTCAGCACGCCGGCGTGCAACTCGCCGACGATTGGCTCCGGGGTCACTCATACATGTTCTCATATACCGCGGCCGCACGTATAAAACGGATTCATCACGATCAAGTCTTGATTAAGTATGATGATTGATGCGATGCTGTGTGACATGCAACACGGCAGGGTAGACGCAGGCATGACTTCACCGATCGTGGTCATGGGGGTGTCCGGTTCGGGGAAGTCGACCGTCGGCGCGGCCCTGGCTCAGCGGCTGCGCGTGCCGTTCGCCGATGCCGACGACTTCCATCCGCCTGCCAACATCGCCAAGATGACCGCCGGTCATGCCCTCGATGACGACGACCGTCGCCCGTGGCTGGAGGCGATCGGCGAGTGGCTCGCCGACCACCGCGACGGCGGGGTGATGAGCTGCTCGGCGCTCAAGCGCAAGTATCGCGATCAGCTCCGGCGGCACTGCGCCGACATCAGCTTCCTGCACCTCAGTGGGTCGCCCGAGGTGATCGCGCGCCGACAGGCAAGCCGGCCAGGGCATTTCATGCCGGCCTCGCTGCTCGCCTCCCAGTTCGAGACTCTCGAACCGCTCGACGATGACGAGCCCGGAGTCACCATCGACGTTGACCAGAGCATCGACACCATCGTCGAGGACTACGTTTCCAGCACGACAGGAGAGAACGAATGAGTCCCAGCCTCCTGGCCGACGCGCCCAAGCTCGCCCCGCCCGTCGCGTCCGGGTGGCAGCTCATCCTGGCCTTCCTCGCCGGCATCGCGGTGATCGTCGTCCTGATCACGATCGCCAAGCTGCATCCGTTCCTGTCATTGATCTTCGGGGCGATGACCGTCGGCATCGTCGCGGGCGAGAACCTGGAGAAGGTCCTCAAGTCGTTCTCCGACGGTTTCGGCACGACCGCCGCCGGCGTCGGCATCCTGATCGCCCTCGGCGCGATGTTCGCCAAACTCCTGGCCGACTCCGGTGGGGCCGACGAGATCGTGGACACCATCGTCGGACATGCCTCGCCGCGCGCACTGCCGTGGGCCATGGCACTGGTCGGAGCCATCATCGGCCTGCCGATGTTCTTCGAGATCGGGCTCGTTCTCCTGATGCCGGTGATCTATCTGGTGTCGCGCCGCTCGCAACTGTCGCTGATCACGGTCGGAATTCCCGCTCTGGCAGGGCTTTCCGCGATGCACGGCTTCGTGCCGCCACACCCCGGCCCGCTGACCGCCATCAACCTCCTGGGCGCCGACCTGGGGCTGACCCTCGCGCTCGGTGTGGCCGTCGCGATCCCGACGATAATCGTCGCCGGGCCGTTGTTCGGAAAGCTGGCCGGACGCTGGGTCGTGGTGGAGGCCCCCGACACCTTCGGGACAGGCGCCGAGGCGCTGCGCCTAGCCGGGCCGGAGGCCGAGGTGATGCCCGACGAGACGGGCAACCCGCGCCGCCCGTCGTTCGGGATGACGTTGTTCAGCGTGCTGCTGCCGGTCGCACTGATGCTGGGCAAGGCGCTGGTCGACATCTTCATCGACAACGAAAATTATTGGTTCCGAGTCGTTTTCGACGTACTCGGCACACCCCTGGTGGCGCTGCTGCTGGCCGTGATCGTCGGAATCTTCACCCTGGGCCGCGGCGCGGGGATGACGCGAGATCAGTTGATGAAATGCGTCGAATCCGGCCTGCCGCCCGTCGCCGGGATCATCCTGATCGTCGCCGCCGGCGGCGGCTTCAAGCAGGTCCTGGTCGACAGCGGCATCGGCACACTGCTCGCCGACTGGGCCAAGGGGGCCCACATCTCGGTGATCCTGCTGGCCTGGGTGCTGGCCGTGCTGATCAGGCTGGCGACCGGATCTGCGACCGTCGCCACCATCACCGCGTCCTCACTGGTCCTCGGCCTGGTGGAAGGGCTCGGCACCGGACAGGTGTCGCTGGTGGTGCTGGCCGTCGGTGCGGGATCGCTGTTCTTCTCGCACGTGAACGACGCCGGATTCTGGTTGGTCAACCAGTACTTCCGAATTTCTGTGGGTCAGACCCTCAAGACCTGGTCGCTCATGGAAACGATCTTGTCCGTGACCGGGCTGATCGTGGTGTTGCTGCTGGGCCTGGTGGTCTGACCGCGGAGGTCAGCCCTTGACCACCTGAGTGCCGCCCGCCAGTTCGTCGTGTTTGCCCTGCTTGGTCGGGCTGTTGTTGATGGTGACCGCGATGACGATGTAGGCGATGAACGCCAGCAGACCGCCGATATAGGGAACGACCGACAACAGGGTGAACGAGTTGCGGATCGCCGATTGCTGCACGTCGGGCTTGAGTGCTCCACCCGGCCCGTGCACCGACAGTCCGAGCAGCTTCTTGGCCGGAGTCCAACCCTGCGTCACCTCGAACGCGACGAAGTAGATGAACGTCAACAGACCCGAAAACAGGCCGGTGACAAGGATATTGCTGCTGGCGTGGAACAGGAATGCGAGCAGGAACGCCACGATGCCGACGAAGATGCCGTCGATCAACCGGGCGGCGAACCGTACACCAAGTCCGCCCGGCTGCTGACCGCCCGGAACGGGTGGCGGCGGGTATCCCGGCTGGCCGTACGGGTTCGGCGGGGGCGGATAGCTGCCCGGCTGGCCGTACTGTCCCGCCGGTGGTGGCGGTGGCGGAGGAAATCCCTGCGGTTGGTTGTACGCGTTGGGATCGTAGTCACCCGTGGTCATCAGATCGCTCCTCGCGCCGAAGTTGACGCGCCCAATCTACCCCGATCGCCGCAAGCGGTCGCGGCTTCGCCGCGGTGCGATCCGAACCCTCAGCGCTTGGTGAGCTTCTTGGCTTTCTTGCTGGCTTTCTTGGCCTGCGAGCGACTGGTGTCGGCAAGTTCGCCGCCTTGCTCCCTGGCCAGATCGCGCGCCGCCTCCGCCAGTTCGGCGCCGCGTTCGCGGGCGACGTCGGCGAGCACCGCCCCGCGCTTGCGGGCCGCCTCGAGGAGCGGACCGGTGCGTTCCCCGGCGACGACGGCGAGTTCGCGTCCGCGCTCGGCTCCGACCTGCAGACCGTGACCGACCTTGTCGGCCAGTTCGCTGTCCAGAACCGCCGAGCTCGAGCCCGGCAGACGGTCGGATACCACCTCGGTGACCTTGCGCGCGGCGCGGCGGCCGCGCCACCCCAGTGAGGGTTTGCCCGCGGTGTCCGCCGACGCGATGATGAGGCCGCCGAGCAGGCTGATGTCGGTCAGGAAGTCGCGGCGCTTCTGCGCCTTGCGCTGCTGGTCGGTCTCCGACCAGAACATGTGCGCACCCAGGTTGGCGGGAATCACGGTGGCGGCCAACGCCGCCGACGCGAAGCGGGGCAGCCGCCCGGTGGCGAGCAGCAGGCCGCCGCCGACCTGCACAGCGGCGTTGACCTTCGCGAATGTCTCCGCGTCCGTCGGCACCCCGCTGCCCACCGGATCGGGGAGCTTCTGCAGGCCCTCGAGGGTCGGGCGGGCAGCATCGGCGGCGAGCTTCGGACTTCTCAGCGCGTCGAGACCCTGGCCGATGAATACGGCCGCCAACATGGGACGGGCAACTCTGCGAATCAACATGGCGGCGGTGTTCCCGGCCCGGTCAAGGGCCAAACCCCGGGTGGCGCTAGTGGCCCGTGTGACGCATCCACAGCCTGCGACTGTCGAAGGCCCGGCGGGGCGCGGAGGCTTGGTCGCCTCGACTTGACCGACGATGTCGCCGGTGCGGTGACGCTAGCCTGAACGCGTGACCCGCATCGCGTGCGCCCAGATTGCGCCCATCGTGGGCAATCTGCAGGCCAACCTGGAGTTGTCGGGCGCCGCGATCGCCGATGCAGTGGCCGCCGGGGCTCAGATCGTGGTCCTGCCGGAGTTGGCGACCTCGGGCTACATGTTCGCCGACGCCGACGAGGCCAGGTCGCTTTCGCTGACAGCGGAGGACCAGGCCTTCGACGCCTGGCGGTCGGTCGCCGGCGATGCCGTGGTGATCGGCGGGTACTGCGAACTCGGCGACGACGGACTGCTCTACAACAGCGCGCTGGTGCTCGAAGCGGCCGGGGTGATCGCCGGCTACCGCAAGACCCATCTGTGGGATCGGGAGAAACTGATCTTCACCCCTGGCGGCGAGTTGCCACCGGTCGTGCCGACCCGCCACGGCGTGATCGCCGTAATGGTCTGCTACGACCTGGAATTCGGAGAGCTGACGCGACGCGCGACTCTCGATGGCGCGGAACTGATTGCCGCACCGGTCAATTGGCCGTTGTTCCCGCGCCCGGAAGGGGAGCGGCCTGGCGAGGTTATCACCGCGATGTCGACCGCGCGGACCAACAAGGTCGCGATCGCGGCTTGTGACCGGGCCGGGGTGGAGCGCGGGCAGGTGTGGACGGCGGGCACCGCGATCGTCGACCCGTACGGCTGGGTCGCGGCGACCGCCGGGCCAGGCTCAGCGCTGGCGGTCACCGACATCGACTTGAGCATCACCCACGACAAGACGCTGACCGAGCACGTTCACCTGCTCACCGATCGGCGCGTCGACCTGTACTGAGAACCACAGGGCGCCACCCGAAAGCGCATCGCCAAAATTTGCTTGACGGGATACACTCTGTTTGTTGGACCGTCACGGGGGCGGTCGCATCAGCGTGGGGGATGATCGATGGCTGCAAAGTCGTGTCAGCCGCCTCCGGCTGAGCCGCTGCGGAATCCGTCACCGGATGCTCCCCAGCACAATGCGACGCAACGTCACGTTCAGCGATCGTCCAGCCTCACGGGGCCGCTGGTGAATTCGCCGAGCCGGCAATTGGGACGATCCGCCCTTCGGCACACAAGGATAGGAACAACTATGAGGACTGGTCGCTTGACTCGTCAGATCGCTCTCTTTGCTGGCGGTGCGGCGATTGTCGGCATGGGCGCACTGACCGCGTGTAGCTCCAACGCCAAGGAATCTCCCTCGACGACCACCACTCCGTCGTCTACCTCGGTCGCGCCGTCGGCGTCGCCCACCGAGAAAGCCGTCGGCCCCGGTGGGGCGAACTCGTTCTCGCCCACCGTCCCGGCGGCTCCGCCAGGTCCCGTGTGCAAGGAGATCGTCGGCAGCACCTGCATCCGCTAAACCATCAGTCGAGGCGGCCCGTCACCGAGGAATCGGTGGCGGGCCGCCTGCGTATTC
>CAVQTS010000010.1:0-68104 GCA_963716465.1 uncultured Actinomycetota bacterium | reverse complement strand
CCTCAGCCACAAGATAGGTCGCCGCCGCCCCCGATATGTGCGAGGAAGCCTTGGCAGCAAGACCCTCAGAGTCGGTCGCGCTATCGCTTGGGTAGAGCGACGGACTCGACAAAGCCCGGCCAACCATCGTGCTCGCTGGCCACTTGTACGATCTCCTGCCACTTCGCGGGACTCGTCTCGGTGACGACCATGTTGAAGCTGGTCGATTTGCGGAACTCGAGAACCGTTGCCCCCTCTGGGCCCGCCCGATATCCGTAGGGCCGCTCCGCTAAGACCAGGAACCCACCCCCGGGATCGATGCGCCTACGCCCTAGGACGATCCAACCCGACTGGACGTAATACAAGCAGTCGACGTTGTGGTGGTGTGCAGGCAGGATGTAGTCAGGCGCCAACCGAACATTGGTGAGGCTGAAGCCGTCTGGTCGGCTCTCGCGGAAGACGATATCCACGACTGTGCCACTGATCATCGCGGAGGCATCGAAGTCGAGCGGCATTCCCGCAGGCAGATCAGGAGGACTCATCATTTCGCTGACATCGCCGAGCGAAGCACCTGTGTAAATGTTGATGCCAGCCGACGTCTCAGTTCGATCTACCTCATGGTCAACGGTTTTCGGTCTTTCGGACACTGATCTACCTTTCTCGAGTGGTCACTTCACTGTCTCGGCGACACTGGCTTGTGTACCGAGAAATTGCTCAGCACCCCAGCCTTTTTCGTAACTGGTGATCGCGGCGGCTTCGAAGGACATTGAGGTGTATCGCCAGCCCCCGACGTCCCTGCGGTACTCGTTGTGATATCTGCCCATAGTCCAAAATGCTTGGCCGCCAGGAAGCGTCGTGGCCACGATGGCGTGCCACTCTGCACGTGCTTGATCGCCGTCCACCTCGATCAGTGGGTTCATGACGTTGTGGACGATGAACGGGATGGCTTGGAATTGGGTGAAGAGCTCCGCGATGGCCGACCGTCCGACGGCGCGGAAGGCCCCCAATGGTCCGTCCCAAACTCCGTCGTCGGTGAACAGATCAGCCACCGCGTGGGGATCACGGTGCGTTGGCTGCTCACCCCACCCACCGTCATTGAGGTTCACATAGCGCGCCTGAAGCGCGGCGATGGCGTCACGGTCCTCGATCAGGCTCAGACGCTCCTCCAGAGATTTGCTCATCGGATCTCCTTGAGTTCAGAGTTGATTTGCGCCTGGGTCCTCACGTGGTGGCGCACCCGGTGCTTTTGCACCTTCCCGCTTGCTGTGCGTGGGTAGTCGTCGACGACTAGCACCAGTTCCGGCCACTTCTGCCGGGCGACGCCGCTGCGGTCGAAATGTGCGCGGACGCTGTCCAATGACGGTTCTTCCACGCCGGCCTTGAGTCGCAGGACCGCGGCGGTGCGTTCGCCGAGGCGGTCGTCGAGCGCGGCCACCACAACTGCCTCGGCGATGCCGGGTATGCCGAGCAGGACCTCCTCGACCTCGACGGCACTGATGTTTTCCCCGCCGCGGATGATGATGTCGGATTTGCGGTCGGTGATGGTGAGATAGCCATCGTCGTCGAGTTCGCCGATGTCACCGGTGCGGTACCAGCCTTCGTCGTCGAACGCCTTCTTCGTCAGGGCCTCGTCGGTGTAGCCCAGACACAGATCGGGTCCCCGGCTGAGGATTTCGCCGTCTGTATCGATCCGGATTTCGACTCCGCCCAGCGGATTTCCGTCGGTGAGGATCCGCTTTGCCTCTGGGGCGCTAGGGTGCGAACCGGTGATCGAGGGATGTTCGGTGCTGCCATAGGAGCGGTAGACGGTGATACCCAGATCCGTGAGTCGACGGCTGATCGTGGGGGGGACGGACGCGCCTCCCAGGCCCATGTACTTCAGCTGTCCGAGATGGTGCTGCGTGAAGTGGGGATGGTCAACCAGACTGGTGGCGAAGATGGGCGGCCCCCCACCGACGACCAGACCGTCGGTGCTCATCAGGCGCAGCGCCAGTGCCGGGTCCCAGGTGTCAGCCAGGTTGACCGGGGTGCCGTCGAGCACGGGGATCAGGAATGCGCTGAGCATTCCGATGAAGTGGCCGACCGGTGTGGCGGTGAGTTGATCTCCGCGGTCTTCGGGGAACATCGCGGCCAATTGCCGGGTCTCGAAGCCCAGCGTCTGGTGGCTGTGGATGACACCCTTCGGGTCGCTCGTCGTACCCGAGGTGAAGGCGATCAGCGCCGCCGCGCCGGGGTCGGCGTCAAGTGTGCCCGACAATGGCGTCTCGGCCAGCAAGTCTTCGAAATCGCGCCCCACCACTCCGACGACCGGGACGTCGCCGCAGATGTCGGGGTTGAACCGCATCCGGCCGAACTGCTCGGCGGTGATGAACGCCTTCGCCTTGCTGGCCCGCAGGATGTGGCTGAGCTCCTTGTCTCCGTAGAAGTGCACGACGGGCACAACGACTGCTCCCAGGAATGCCGCGGCCCAGAACGTCGCGGCCGCCTCCATCCAGTTGGGCAACTGGAACACCACAACGTCGCCGGGGCCGATCCCGCGCCGGTGTAGCCCGGTGGCAAGGCGCCGGGCGGTGTGCTCGACTTCACCGAATGTCCCCTGCCACGGCCGGGTGTCGGAGTGCACACGAAAGGCACTGCGGGAGTGTTGCTCCAGGCCTCGGGACAGAAGTTCACCGAGGGTGTCATCGGTCCACCAACCGTGTTCGCGGTAACGCTGCCTCAACTCCACCGGTATCTCGCGCATCGAGCCACCACACCTTCCCGCGCGCATCCGCGCTGCTTGTGTTCGGCGTTCGAGGATTGACATCACCGTGACGCCGGTCATAGTGTATCTAATCAATCCGATTGATTAATTCAAACCCCCGCGGCGATTCCATGCGCGTGGATAGGAGGAACTGCCGTCTATGACAACCAGCGAACTCAGCGTCGATCTGGACACCCAGGTGGCGCTATACCGAACAGCCTTCCGGATCCTGGCTTTCGACGAGAAGTACCGAGCGTCGATGATGAGCGGAAAATTCGCCGGAATGTACTACTCACCGCGTGGTCAGGAGTTCGCCGCGGCCTCGGTGTCGGCCCATCTGAGCGCCAGCGACTACGTCGTGACGACGTATCGGGGACTCCACGACCAGATCGCCAAGGGCATCCCCTTGCGCGTCCTGTGGGCCGAGTACCTCGGCCGGGCGAGCGGTACCTGCCGTGGCAAGGGTGGGCCGATGCACGTCACCTCACCCAAACACGGCCTGATGGTCACCACCGGGGTAGTCGGCTCTGGGTTGCCGATCGCCAACGGGCTCGGACTGGCCGCGAAGTTGCGCGGCACCGACCAGGTCACCGTGGTGAACTTCGGTGACGGCGCGAGCAACATCGGCGCCTTCCACGAGAGCCTCAACCTGGCATCGTTATGGCAGTTGCCGGTGGTATTTGTCTGCCAGAACAACAAATGGGCCGAGTACACCTCGCTGGCCAACGGCACCACCGTCGCCAATATCGCCGATCGTGCGACGAGCTACTCCATGCCCGGAGTGACCGTCGACGGCAATGATCCGTTGGCCCTGTACGCGCTGGCTGGCGAGGCGATCGGCCGGGCCCGGCGCGGGGAAGGCCCGACGCTTCTCGAGGCGGTGACCTACCGGTTCTGCGGGCACTATTTCGGCGACCCCGGCGAGTACATCCCCACCGAAGAGTTCGAGGCCGCGACCGCTGCCGATCCGATCCCGCGCTTCCGTGCACACCTGATCGAATCAGGAGTCGCTGCCGCCGATCTCGATGAGATCGAGAGCCTCGCCCGCCACGAAGTCGACGACGCCGCCGACTGGGCCTTCGATCAGCCGCTGCCGGACCCGCGCGAACTGACTACCGATGTCTACTCCCAGGAGACTGTTCAATGAGTACCGCCACCGTGTCGCCCACAATGATGATGACGGACGCGATTCGAGACGCCCTCGATGTCGCCCTGGGCATGGACCCATCGGTGTTCGAGTTGGGCGAAGACATCCAGGATCCCAAAGGCGGCGGCTTCGGGATCCACAAGGGCCTGGAGACCAAGTACGGCTCCGATCGGGTCCGCTGCACCCCGATCTCGGAGCAGGCGATCATGGGTGCTGCGATCGGGGCGGCGATAGCCGGGATGCGCCCCGTTGCCGAGATCATGCTGATGAACTTCATCTCGGTGGCCGCCGACCAACTGTTCAACCACGCAGCCAAGCTTCGATACATGTCCGGCGGCGTCACACCGGTCCCGCTGACGGTGCGCACCACCACCGGCGCCGGCGCCGGCTTCGGGGCCCAACACTCCGACATGCTGGAAGCCGCGCTGATCCACACCCCCGGCCTGAAGGTCGTGGTGCCCAGCACCGCCGCCGATGCCAAGGGCCTATTGCTGTCGTGCATCTTCGACAACGACCCATGCGTGTTCATCGAGATGAACAGCCTCTACTTCACCGCCCGCGACGAAGTCCCCACCGGTGATTACCGTGTCCCGCTGGGTAAGGCGCGCATCGCCCGCGAGGGCACCGACCTGACAATGATCAGCTACGGCCGCCAGGTGCTCGACTGCCTGGCGGTGGCAGAAACCATGGCTGCAGAGGGGATCTCGCTGGAGGTCATCGACCTGCGCAGCCTGCAACCGCTCGATACCGCGACGGTGTTCAACTCCGTCAGCAAGACCAGGCGGGCGGTCGTGGTGCACGAAGCGGTTACGCGCGGAGGATTCGGTGCCGAACTCTCGGCGCAGATCCATGCCGAGCTGTTCAACGAACTGGCCCAACCCGTGGCACGGGTCGGCGGGGCAAACACACCAGTTCCGTATGCATCCTCGCTGGAGCAGGCCTTCTTGCCGACCGGGCGGATCGAAGCGGCCGTGCAACGGCTGATTTCCTGAACTGAGGGAGTATTCACGTGGCAGAAGAAGTACGGATTCCCAAGCTCGGCGTCGCCGTTGAAGAAGGTGAGATCACCGAATGGCTCTGCGCCGACGGCGATTTCGTGGAGGCCGGCCAGCCGCTCTACACCCTAGCAACCGACAAGACCGAAACCGAGATCGAAAGTCCCATTCGCGGCCGAATCTCGATCATCGGCGAGGCCGAGACCAGCTACCCGGTCGGCGCCGTCGTCGCCACGATCGAATGATCACGCACCGTAGAACGATGAAAGGTTCATTTTGACAACGCAACTCACTCCACCGGCATCCCCGGCGGCTTCTGAGGAGGCCGCGCCCTACGTCCCGAGCCATACCGTCGACACCTCGCAGGTTCCCTTCGCTCTGGTCGACGGCATCCACTTGCCCGTCGAGCGGTACTACGACCAGAGCTTCGCCGACCTGGAGAACTCCAAGATGTGGTCGCACACCTGGCAGTGGGCAGCTCGCGAAGAAATGGTTCCACACCCGGGCGACTACATCGAGTACACCATCGTCGATCGAACCGTCATCGTCGTGCGGCAGGCCGACCTCAGCATCAAGGTCCTACACAACGTGTGCCCGCACCGCGCGACGCAACTCGTGGAACCGGGAAGCTGCGGTAGCTTCGGCGGCGGCCAGATCGTGTGTCCGTTCCACGGCTGGCGTTTCAACACCGACGGAACGCCGTCTTACATCTACGCCCGTCACGGCTTCGTCGCCGGCTCGCTGGATCCGGCCGACATCGGACTGAAAGAGGTCCGCAGCACGGTCAAGTACGGGTTCGTGTGGATCAACTTCGACGACGACGCGCCCACCCTGGAGGAGTTCCTCGGCGACTACGATGTGCACCTGGCCCCGATTGCCATGGACCGCATGCGGTTGCGCTGGTGGAAGTACACGATCGTGCCGGCCAATTGGAAAGTCGCCCTGGAGGCATTCCTCGAGGCCTACCACGTCATGCAGACCCACCCGGAACTGACGCTGGGCGCCACCGGAGAGGACTACAACGTCGACGGCATCAAGTACTACCCCCACGGGATGGGACACGTCGACAGCACACCCCGCTTCGATCCCGCCGACCCGAGCAGCTTCTCGATGCCCGCCTCACCGATCCAGGGCATGAGCGTCTCGCGCTACATCATCGAGCAGAACCGGGTGCTCTTCGAGGGCACCGACGGATTCGCCACCGCGCGTGACGAGTACATCGCCGACCGGGTACGCAACCTGTCCGACGACGAGGTGCTGGGGCGGTTTTACCAGGAACTCTACGAATACGCCGCTGAGGCCGACATCCCCATGCCCCCAATCGATCCCAACGCATCCGGGTACGGATTCGTCTTCCCGAACATGGCGTTCCTCGGCATGCCGGGAAACCTGCTGTTCTACCGGGTTCGCCCCAACGGCACCGACCCGAACTCGGCGATCTTCGAGGCGCTGGCCATGCAGGTTCCCCGCCAGGCTGACATGGACAACGCTGCGCCACACCCAGAAGGGCCCCTGGCTCTCGATGACTGGCCGTTCGTCCTACGCCAGGACATGGACAACGTCTCACGTCAGCAGGCCGGGTTTCGCTCCGGCGCGATCACGCACACCATCATGTCGCCACTCTTCGAACCGATGATCTACAGCCTGCACAGTGAGATCGACCGATACCTCGCCGTCTACTGAATCTGTGGACCCACGCAGCACCGACGATGACGAATCGGCCGGTTCCCCGACCCTGGCACGGGTGGATCCCGCCGGTCTCGTCATCGACATCCGGCCCGGCGAGACACTCATCCAGGCGGCGTGGCGATGCGGATACCATTGGCCGACACTATGTTTCGGAGTAGGCGAGTGTACCGCCTGCAGCTGCGAGGTGCTCGAGGGGGCGCATCTGCTCTCCCCCCGTACCGAGCCCGAGGAACGGTTACTGGCCGACCTCTCACGCCGCCGCGTCCGGCGGGTGGATCCCCGCCGGATACGGCTAGCGTGCCAACTGCGGAGCAACGGCACCATCACCGTGCGCAAGCCGGGCGTCACTGTGGCCAAGACACCCGACAACCATGACCAAGGAGATGCTGATGGCCACTCCAGATCGTGACTTCGACGTCATCGTCGTTGGCTTCGGGGCCGCCGGAGCGTGCGCCGCCATAGCAGCAGCCGAGCACCGGCGCACGAGTGCTCGTCGTCGACCGGGCGCTCGGAGGCGGCGCGTCGGCGGTGTCCGGCGGCGTCGTCTACGCCGGCGGTGGAACGCCGTATCAGGTGGCTGCCGGCTATGACGACGACGCCGACAACATGTTCGACTATCTGCGGCAAGAGGTACAGGGCGTCGTCGATGATGCGACCCTACGGCGATTCTGCGAGCACAGCGCCAACCAGCTTGCCTGGCTCGAGGCGCATGGAGCCAAGTTCGAATCCTCGCTGTGCCCGTACAAGACGTCCTACCCGACCAAGCACTACCTGTACTTCTCGGGAAACGAGAAGGCGTACCCGTACAAGTTGCACGCCAGACCCGCCCCGCGTGGTCATCGGCAGATCGCCACCGGGACGAAATCGGGACGGGATCTATGGCGGTGTCTCCGCGATTCCGCGCTGCGCCTCGGTGTTACGTTCCTGCCGCGAACCCTGGTGGATGAGCTGGTGATCGTCGACGGACGAGTCTGCGGAATCCGTTGCCGGACATGGTCCGATGGCGATCGCCTTGCGCAGGCGCTATACGGGCGCACGACGGCAGTGGGAGCAAAACTCACCAATTGGATGCCGCCGATCGGCCACCCCATCACCGATCTGGCCGACAAGATGTGGCAACGACGCGCGCAACCGCGGACCTTCACCGCGACGAGTGTCATTCTCGCGGCCGGTGGATTCGCGTTCAACCAAGACATGCTTCGGCGTTATGCACCTGCGTTCCAACAGATCCGCCCGCTCGGCACGCGGGCGGACGACGGTGCGGGCATCGAGCTGGGAGTCTCCGCGGGCGGCGCCACGGGCAAACTCGACCGTGTCACCGGCTGGCGCCTGCTGACTCCACCATCCGCCCTGATCGAGGGGATCACCGTCGGGATCAACGGAGACCGGATAGCCAACGAGGATCTCTATGGAGCAACACATTTCGATGTCATGATCCATAAGTTCGGCGGCAAAGGCTTTCTGATCGTGGATTCGGATATTTGGAACCGGGCACGGGCTCAAGCGCTGGACCAGGCCGAATCGATTCTGAGACTGCAGATAGCGGCGCTGTTCACCACGGGTCACCGCAAGGCGGCCACCCTCGCCGAGCTCGCCGGCAAACTCGGGATCTCCACGTCGGGACTGGCGGCCACCGTCAAGGCCTACAACGACGCCATCGCCTCAGGTACCGAGGATCCCGCCCACAAGGCGTCGGAGCTATGCGCACCCATCGTGCAGGCGCCGTTCTACGGCATCGATATCTCTATCCGCCCGTCCCTCACCTACCCGGTGCCGGGGCTCACGCTCGGCGGACTGAAGGTCGATGGAATAAGCGGTCTGGTCTTGAACGCCAGCGGTGACACGATCCCAGGGCTGTACGCCGCGGGACGTACCGCGGTGGGGATCTGTTCCAACAGCTATGTCAGCGGCCTGGCACTGGCGGACTGCGTGTTCTCCGGCAAACGTGCGGGCGAGCATGCGGCGATGTCCGCCAGCGAACGCCCGGTGGCGAACCCGGCCAGCTAGTTCACCCACACCCCCGACCACATGACAAAATGTACTGAGAACGCACGCCGACCTAGGGGGAACCGTGTCCACCACCCCAGCCCTTCTGGGCAGGCCGGTCGGCTCCAGCGGCGAGGAAACACGGCAGCGCATCATCGAGGCCACCATGCGCTGCGTGGCAGAGGTCGGCTACTCGCAGGCCACCATCCGCGAGATCGCACGTGTCGCGCAGATGACGAGTGGCAGTCTCTACCACTACTTTCCGAACAAGTCCGAACTCATGAAGGTGACAGTCGCCGAATTCGCCGAGCTGACTGTTCCACGGTTAGTACGAGCCTCTGGGCGCGGTGGCACTGCGCTGCAGAAGTTGATGGCCGTGCTCGACGAATGCGACGCGGTGGTGAGCGATTATCCGTACGTCGCTGCCTTCGACCGGGCTTTGCGTACGGAACGCAAATCAGACATCGAGCTGCTCAACAGCGACGCGATGTCGATGACGGTCACCCTGCACACCCTGATCGTCAAGATCATCGAAGAAGCGCAAGCAGACGGCACACTGGCACCAGAACTCGATGTACAGAGCGCTTCGAACGCCATCTACACGATAATCCGGGGCCTCAACGACCATGCAGCCCTGGCGCCAACCGCCGAATATCACGCCACCGTTCAAGCATTGAAGCTGCTTATCGAAGGGCGTTTCTTCCGCGGCGCCGCTGCATCGAAGAAGCTCCGCGCCCGATCGCGCTGACGCGCGCAATCTGCTCGTTCCCAATCTCGACCACCAGATCCAACGTGGTGGTCGATTCATCCCTACTGCACTGAAGGAACCCCATGGATATTCAGCATGTCCAAGATCAGCTTGACATCGCCGCACTGCTTGCACGCTATGCCCGGGCGGTCGACACCGAAGACTGGGAATTGTGGCGCTCATTGTTCACCGAAGACGCCACGGTCGACTACGTTGCGTCCGGCGGGATCGCGGGTACCCGAGACGACGTGGCCCAATGGCTGAGTGTTTCGCTTGCCCTACTACCGATGAAACAGCACTACATCACCAACATCGAAAGTGAAATCCGCGGTGACACTGCACATGTGCGGGCCATGTTCCTCAACCCCATGCAGCTGCCCGGCAACCCCGGCCTGAGTTGTTGCGGCGGCTACTACCACCATGTCCTTGTCCGAACCCCTGAGGGGTGGCGCAGCAAGGAACTCCGAGAGGAAAGCACGTTCTTCGTCAACCCCCTGCCCGATCCTGCCTCCTCAGGCGAGAAGTGAGCGGGGAAAAGTTGACGTCGAAGAAGTTGGTCATCGGCGCCAGCGGGTTTCTGGGCTCCCACGTCACCCGGCAGCTCGTCGAGCGTGGCGACGATGTCCGCGTGATGCTCCGAAAAACGAGTTCCACCCGCGGCATCGACGACCTCGACGTCGAACGCGTCTACGGGGACGTCTTCGATGACGAAGCACTACAGACGGCGATGGTCGACTGCGATGTCGTCTACTACTGTGTGGTCGATGCCAGGGCCTGGCTTCGTGACCCCTCACCTTTGTTCCGCACCAACGTCGAGGGTCTGCGCCACGTCCTCGACGCGGCATGCGAGGCCAACCTCAAGCGTTTTGTGTTCACCAGCACCATCGCCACGCTTGCGATCGGCGATGGGTCCCCGGTCACCGAGGCAGATCGCTTTGACTGGCACGGTGGCGGGCCCTACGTCGAGTCGCGCGTCGCGGCGGAAAGCCTCGTCCTGCAATATGCCCGCGACAAAGACTTACCGGCGGTGGCGTTGTGCATTTCCACCACCTACGGTCCCAGGGACTGGCAACCGACGCCGCACGGCGGACTGTTGGCACTCGTCGCGGCCGGCAGATGGCCCTTCTACTTCAAGAACTCGATGGAGATCGTCGGTATCGAAGATGCCGCACACGCGATGGTGCTGGCTGGTGACAAAGGCCGAATCGGAGAGCGGTACATCATCTCCGACCGGATGGTCAGCCAGCGCGAGCTACATCAAGTCGCCGCCGAAGCCGTCGGCGCAAGGCCTCCGACCATCGCAGTCCCGATGAAGGCCGTGTACGCCGCAGCCCGCGTCAACGACTTCGCGGCGCGACTCGTGCGTAAAGACCTGAAGTTCGCCACCGTCGGAATCCGCATGGCCGATGTCATGTCACCGCTGGATCACAGTAAGGCAGAACGCGAACTGGGTTGGAGTCCGAAGCCCGTCGAAGAGTCCGTGCGCAAAGCAGCCCGTTTCTACCGGGAACAACGAATCACGGGCGGTTAGGCCTGTAGCACAGGCGATGGACTATCAAGCCCCCATCAGTGGTGTGAAGAT
The DNA here is from genome assembly GCA_963716465.1 of uncultured Actinomycetota bacterium. Classification (GTDB taxonomy): domain Bacteria; phylum Actinomycetota; class Actinomycetes; order Mycobacteriales; family Mycobacteriaceae; genus Mycobacterium. Next base: position 57,235 of record CAVQTS010000010.1, on the reverse strand, counting down.
CTGGCACGCAAGCGATCTCAAAGGAAATTCCCGTCTTGGCCATGCTTGCACTTCTTTGCTATACAGTCGTACAGTCGAGATCGCCTAACACGAGACAGAAGGTCACCGTATGACGAAACGCATGATCTTCACCTTGTTGGTGATGGACTCCGTCGGCCACAACTTCCACGGGATCTGGCGGCATCCGCAGGCGCGCAATCGGGAATACAAGAAGTTCGATCTCTGGGTGGAACTGGCTAAGAAGGCCGAGCAGGCCAAGATCGACGCCTTCTTTTTCACCGATGTCCTGGGAATCCAGGGCGAATTCAACCAATCTCGCGACATCGTCTTCGAGCAGGCGGTTAACGTCCCGATCGGTGATTGCACCACGCTGGTGCCGGCGCTAGCCCACGAAACCTCCGATATCGGATTCCTCTACACCAGTTCGGTCATCTCCCAGCACCCGTTCATGTTCGCCCGCCAGGTCTCGACCCTGGATCAACTCAGCGGCGGACGGGTCGGCTGGAACATCGTCACATCGGCCAACGAGCGTGCGTTCCGCAACTTCGGACTACCGAGTAACCTTTCCCACGAGGAACGCTACAAGTGGGCCGACGAGTATGTCGACGTCGTCTACAAACTCTGGGAGGGCTCCTGGGATGAGGGCGCCGTGGTCGACGACCCGTCTCGCGGCGTCTACACCGATCCATCGAAGATCCACGACATCCACCACAAAGGAGAGCGCTACAGCGTCGAAGGATTCAACCTCATGGAGCCCTCGCCGCAACGCACGCCGGTGTTGGCGCAGGCCGGCGGGTCGCCTGTCGGACTGGACTTCGCCAGCAAGCATGCGGAATTGATGTTCCTGTCCGCGTACACCCCTGAGACGATCGCCCAGCAGATCGACACGGTGCGCACCATGGCGCGCAAGCACGGTCGACGCGACGGCGACATTCTGTTTCTGCAGGGCCTGATGTTCGTGGTCGGATCGACCGACGAAGAGGCTTTCCGCAAGTGGCAGGACCTCGAGCAGTACCGCAGCCAGGAAGGTCAGATCGCCTACTTCGCCGGCCTTTCCGGCACCGACCTCGGACGTTACGCTCCGCAAACCCCACTGGAGGACCTGGTCGACGAAATCCCCGGCATTCAGGGCGCTTTCCGATCGATCATCAACGCGTGGCCGGCAGGGGCCAAGCCTACGATCCACGACTTCCTGACCACAATGTCGCTGCCCCAGATGGTTGTCGGGTCTCCGGAGACCATCGCCGCGCGGCTGGCCGAGTACCAGGCAGCGGGGGTAGACGGCGTGCAGATCATGAACATTCTGATGCCGGGCAGCTACGACGAATTCTTCGAACACGTCGTTCCGGCGCTTCAGGAGAAGGGCCTGATGCAGAAGGAGTACCGGCCGGGAACGTTGCGACAGAAGTTGTTCGACACGGACACTCCGGACATCTCGCGGCATCACCCGGCCTTCGGCTACCGAGGCATGTTCAGCACGCCATGACCCACGTCCTCGTCTTGCTGGGAAGTCTGCGCGCGGCGTCGGTCAACCGGCAGCTGGCGGAACTCGCCGTCGAGGTGGCCCCCGACGGGGTGACGCTGACACTGTTCGACCGGCTCGGCGAGTTGCCGTTCTACAACGAGGACATCGACAGCGAAGATGTCGCCGAACCGGTGACTGCGCTGCGGCGTGCCGCGGCGCAGTCCGACGCCGTCCTGGTCGTCACGCCGGAGTACAACGCCACCATCCCCGGTGTGCTCAAGAACGCCATCGACTGGCTGTCGCGCCCCTACGGTAAGGGCGCGCTGAAAGGCAAGCCACTCGCCGTGATCGGAGCCTCGCTCGGGTCATACGGCGGCACCTGGGCGCACGACGAGACGCGCAAGTCGTTCGCAATCGCGGGCCCTCGAGTTGTCGAATCGATCAAGCTCTCGGTTCCGCTGAAGACACTCAACGGCGTACATCCGCGGGAACACGCAGAACTGGCAGACAAGGTTCGCGCGGTCGTCGCCGAACTTTCCGCCGAGGCGCAGTAGCACCCCGAGGTCAGGCGACGGCGACGGGCTCTTCGCCGACCAGGGTGGTGCGGTGCATCAGCCGCACCGAGGACGGTTCGAAGGACAAGGCGCGGTGCAACATTCCGGTGTTGTCCCACATCACCAAATCACCTCGGTGCCACTTGTGCTGCAGAGTGAACCGCGGCTGCGTGCACCAATCCTGCAACCGGTCCAGCAACTCCCGCCCCTTGTCAGCGGGCCAGCCCACGACTTCGGCCGCGGTCGCGCCCAGTAGCAGAGACTTGCGCCCGCTACGGCGCCGCCAGACCAGCGGGTGCACCCGCGTAGGAACCCGGTTCCAGACGGCACGCTCCTCGGCGGAGGGGTCGGGATTGGCCAGGGACTGAGCGTGGGCAAAGCTGTGCACCACTTGGAGCGAGTCGATCTCGTCCTTCTCGCCATCTGACAACGCCTCGTAGGCGGCATAGGTGGTGGCGAACTCAGTGTCGCCGCCGGCGGGGTCGACCTCACGCGCAGTCAGCAGCGTTCCCTTCTGCGGACGCTCGTCGGTGGCGCCGTCGATGTGCCAGTGGAAGTTGCCCTGCCGAAAGGACGCCAACAGCGCGTTGGTCTTCGTCGGATCCAGCGTGATGGTCTGGATCTCGGGGTGCTTGTGCTCACCCGTCGGTTGGACCACAAGGGTGCCCATCATCCGACTCAAGGCGAGGAGGTCGTCATCGTCGATGTTGATCTCGCGATAGACCACGACGCCGTATCGATCGAGCGCTTCCTGAGCCTTCCGGGCGCCCTCCGGTGTGACCAGCTCATCGGTGGTCAAACCGGTGACTTCGAGGCCCAAGGCCGGAGCGATCGGACGAGAAGTTCCAGACATGCCGACCTCCGAAGATGTTTGGTGATCTGTACAAGAACATCATATCCGCAGGCAGAGCGCAAGCCTGGGAGTCGAACTGGGCGCGCTGCGGGTCAGTCGGCGACGTCGGGTTCGATCCGATTCAGGAATCGCTCGACCAGTGCGACCGTCTCCGCGTGCCCAGTGAACGTGCCCAGACCTTCTTCCAGGTGGACCATTCGCGGAATGGCCCCCAACAGGAATACCAGCGCCGTCGGAGGCAACTCGTCCTCGTCGAGGCCGTAGGCGGGCCAGCGCTCGGAGACCGCCTCCACGACGACCCTGCGGACCCGCTCACCACCCTCGCCGATGACGCCACGGACGACCGGTCGGTGGTTGGCGAGGGCCATGAACTCCATCAACAGCGCCGTGCCGCTCCCGTCATTGGCGTACTCCCAGAGCGCACGCAACGGATGCTCGGACCGTGCGGCGTCCTCGAGGCCTTCGATCACCCGATCGGTGCCATTGCGAAGGACGGCGACGAAGAGGTCGTCCAGCGACGGGAAGTAGTACTGCACCAGGCCGGCGGCCACCCCGGCCTTCGCGGCGATGCTTCGGTAGGTGACCGAGCCATAGCCCTGCTCGAGCATGAGTTGCTCAGTGGCGGCAAGGATGGCCTGGAGCTTCTCGGTTCGGCGTGCGCCCGCAGACGTCATTCGCTCATCTTGCTACCCGGCATGACTCGACGTGCCGATCCCCCCGTTGACCATACTATACGATCGTATAGCCCCGTGCCAGAGAACTTCGTTCGAGGGAATGCCGCATGACCGCCTACGACTACATCATCGCTGGCGCCGGCTCGGCGGGTTGTGTATTGGCCAACCGATTGTCGGCCGATCCGGGTGTCTCGGTGCTGCTGGTCGAAGCGGGCGGCGGTGACCGCAACCCGTTGTTCCACATCCCGAAGGGGTCCGGGATGTTGTTCGAGAACGACAAGTACATGTGGCACCACACCACCACCCCGTTCGGGCCGAACCCACACACCGAGATGTGGATGCGCGGCCGGGTCATCGGTGGCTCCAGTTCGATCAACGGCATGGTCTACAACCGGGGCAACCGCGCCGACTACGACGAACTGGAACGTCTGGGCAACAAGGGCTGGGGCTGGGACGAGATCCTGCCGATCTTCAAAGGGTTCGAGGATAACGAGTTCGGCTCCTCCCCGACCCGAGGTGTCGGCGGCCCTCTGCACATCTCGGTTCCGCGCGATCCCGACCCGCTGTGCGAGGAGATGATGGCCGCGGGCACCAGAGTCGGCCTGATCCAGGTCCAGGACATCAACGAAAGCGACGCCGAGCGCATCGGCTACGCCACGTCGACCATCAAAAGCGGGCGGCGGGTCAGCGCCGCCACCGCATTCCTGAAACCCGTACTGCGCCGGCCGAACCTGACAGTTCTGACCAACACCACGGTGCGCCGCATCCTGCTCGAGAACGGGCGCGCGGTGGGGCTGGAGATCGCCGGCAAGAGGGGAACCGGCGAGATTCGCGCCTCCCGCGAGGTCATCGTCTCACTCGGTAGCCTCAACAGTCCCAAGCTGCTGCAACTGTCCGGGATCGGCCCGCGCGAGGTGCTACAGGCCGCAGGCGTGCCGATCCAGGTGGAACGAGACAACGTCGGCCGCAAGATGCGTGAACACCGCTGTGCCACATTGCGATACCGGCTCAACGCGGACCTCGGATACAACCGAAAGCTGTCGAGCAGTTTCGCCCAGGCCGTCACCGGAGCCCGCTACCTCGCTACCCGCAAAGGGCCACTTGCCACTCCTTCGTTCGACATCATGGCCTTCGTCAAGTCCAGGCCGGATGCCGAACGCGTCGACGGGCAGTTGCTGCTCGGGCCGTGGACGATTCCGCCCTACAACACCGGCGAGCCGGTCGCCATCGAACGCGAGCCCGGCCTGTCCTGCCTTGGGATGGTCCTGCGCCCGACCGCACAGGGCAGTATCGAGCTCACCGCCAACGACCCGGACGCACCGGTGCGGATCGATCCCAACTATCTGGGCAGCGACCACGACCGCGAGACCACGGCCAACCTCATGCGCAAGATGCGCTCGATCTTCGAGCAGTCCCCCATCGCCGAGCGCATCAGCCACGAGACCTACCCAGGACCGTCAGCGCAGAGTGACGAGGAACTCGCCGACGCCGCGTTGGACGGAGGATACTGCGGCTACCACGCCGTCGGCAGTTGCGCGATGGGACCAGGCGAGGATGACGTGGTCGATAGCGAACTCAAGGTCCGCGGGATCGATCATCTGCGCGTCGTCGACTGCTCGGTGATGCCCATCATGGTGGCAGGCAACCTCAACGGGCCGATGATGGCGATGGCTTGGCGCGCTGCGGATCTCATCCAACGGGACAGGTAGCGCACCGCGCTTGTTGCAGGCCGCACCGACGAGGCCAGGCAAGGATGGTTGCGCGCGACCTCTCTCAGCCAGACCTGGAGGGCACACTGATTCGACGTGGAATTGTCCGAGCCTAGGTCCTTGAGCTGCTTCGCGCCATCGACCTAGCCACTTCGGGATCTCCACGAGCGTCACTCGTCGGAGCCGCCAGGACGAACCTTCGTCGCACGACTGGCCTGCACCGAATCCTCGAGTTCTTGGGTGACGGCCCAGCTGGCAAGCAGCTTGAGCCCGTCCTCGGACCTTGTCCCGGGCTCGGCGGTATAGGCGAACAACGTCAGTCCCGGATCGGCCGGTAGCTCCATCCCCTCGTAGCTGAGCTCAAGGTCACCGATCACGGGGGGTGCAGACGCTTCACACCCGTGCGATGCAGACGCACGTTGTGTGCGGCCCATCGGGTGCGGAAATCCTCGCTACGGGTAGATAATTCACCGATCAGCTTGGTGAGTTTGTCGTCGAACGGGTTGCGGCCTGCCGCCCCTCGCAGGGTCGCGACGGTGTTGTCCGCTATCTGCTCCCAATCCGGGTAGAAGTCACGCGAGCGCGGGTTGAGGAACATGAACCTGGCACTGTTGGCCGGGCGGATCGGATCGGTGGAGAACTCCGAATACAACGCGTACCCGAGCCGGTTCGCGGCGAGGAAATCCAGCCGGTCATTGTGCACCCAGGCCGGCGCTCCGGACATGGCGTCGAGCACCCGCTGCACGCTGGGCCGCACCCCCGCCGCGCTGCTCCGTCGTCGGGTCCGCGGCGCCGCGTTGGCGGCACGGGCCAGGTCGAAGAGGTGTGCGCTCTGGTCGGTGGTGTAACGACGGTCGCGCACGTAGTCCGGGTACGCGGCGAGCAGGATGGACGTTTCGAGCTCGCCAGCGTGCATGTCGTCGTGGTTGCTGCTGGTGATGCGCGCGGCGGTGCGGGCCTCCGCCAAGTCTTCGCGGCTGGGGTAGAGCCCGACACGCAGCGGACCGTGAACGTCAGCTTTTTGAGCGACGTTGGCCAGCACGGCGTTACCGCCGTGTGCGTTGACGATGATGAGCGCGTTGACGCGTTGGTGGGCGCAGGCCTCGGTGGTGGCGGCGACCGGATATTCCAAAAGCTGCTGGAAGATGTGGCGGTCGGACCGGATGGGGTTCTGCGAAACGCTAAGCGCACTGCGGCGCTCACTTCCACCGACGAGAACGTCTCGGAGTCTTCGTCTGTGCCGAACGCGCGCCAGCCGCCGTCGTCTCACAATTCTAGGCCGTCGGCCTCTTGGGCCCGGCCCTGCTCGCGTGACTGTTCGGCGCTGTGGAATCGGTTGACCATCTGTTCGTAGGCCTGGGCGTGGGCGCGTTCGCGGGCTTTGTCGTGGCGCCAGGTGGCGCGGCGGGCGGTGCGGCGCTCGTTGTTGCGGTTGAGGGCCTCGGCGACCTCGGCGGGCAGGTGGTGGCGTTCGGTGTGTTCGGCTTCGGTGTGCAGGGTGTGGGGCCGGTCGTCGTTGCCCAAGATCGTGTGCAGGTGGTGGGCGGCGGTGTATGTGGTGCCGCGGTGCGCGATGTGCAGGGTGTCGCCGGTCGGCGGGGTGTGGTCGTGGTCGGCTTCACCCGAATTGGGTTGGTAGAGGGCGAGGTGGTTGTCGTCGGTGGCGCGGGTGGCCGCGACGTAGGCCATGGCCCGGGTGGCGTGGGTGGACAGGATCGACCAGCACACCCCGCGGCGGCGGCTGGTGCCGATGGTGATGCCCTGGGCGGAGTGCACCGTGGTGGCGTAGCCCCAGGTGATGTGCTCGCGCACATACTCGGCACCGAAGACGGCCCTGGCCCGGTCGCTGATCCGTTCGGCGCCGATGCGCCCGGAGGTTTCGTCGACGCCGACCACCCGCCACCGGTTGCCGTTGCGGACTTGGTCAATGTGCTGGTTGGGTGTGTGGTCCGGGCCGGGCATCACCTGGACGCTGGTGTCGTTGTGGCGGGTGATGATCAGGTCGGCGCGCCGCAGCTGCTGGCCCCGGGCGGCGGGCACGCTCGGGGCGCCGGCTTGGGTGTAGGTGTCGTGCAGTTGGCGGTTGATGGCATCGGCCATCTCCCAGGTGTCGCAGAGGATGGCGACGTCCGCGCCGTCGGCGTGGGCGGTCCGGTAGGCGTCGCGGGCATCGGCGGCCATCGCGACGGGATCCCCGGTGTGTAGCCGGCCCTGGGTGCGATACCAGCCGACCGCGGTGCGCAGAGGGTTGCCGCGCGCGCAGCGCAGGGCCAGGGAGGCGTGGCGTTCGGCGGGGTCATGCATCCGCCACACCTCACCGAGGCGCTGCGCCCAGGGCAGCTCGGTGCACAGCTGCTCGAACATCCCGCCGCGGGCCCGCACCGGGGCCAGCTGATAGGGGTCCCCGACCAGCACCATCTTCGCCCGCCCCACAGTGGCGTGGGCCAGCAGTCTGCCCAGGTCCGGGGTGGCCAGCATGGAGGCCTCGTCCACGATGACCACGCTGGCGCGGGTGAACGCCAACCGCTCGGTGTCAAGCAGGTGCAGCGCTTTGGCCACCGTCAGGCCGCGGTCCCCCGCCCCGCCGCGCATCGCCTCATCAACAGCCTTACCGGTCGGGGCCACCACCACAACGTCCTTACCCGCCCGGTGGGCGCCCGCGCGCAGGGCCTGCAGGGAGTGGGTCTTGCCGGCCCCGGCCGGGGCTTGCAGCGGCTGCACCAGATGGGTCGAGGCGGCGATCGCGGCGACCGCGCGCGCTTGGCCTGCCGACAACCCGGCCAGGTCCTCGGGTTTGGGCCACAACTGGGAGCCACCCTCGGTGGTGTCGAGCATGCCCAGGATCTGTTCCTCTTCGGCGATCACCGCCGCCACCGTGTACGTGACGTGGCCTTCGCGGTGATGGGCCTCCCGCGGGCCCGATACCCGCACACTGACCGCATCCACCGCACGTTCGATCAGCCTGCGCGGATCACCGTGGGCGTCCACCGGTAGCTGGGCGCCGATCAGTTCCACCATGTCCGCGCGGGTGAACACCGCCTTGCCGATCCGCCCGGCCATCTGACCGACAGTGGGTGACACCGACCACCCGCCCGAACCGGGTGGAGCTGACTGACCAGAAGTGGGTGGAACTGACCAGCCACCGGAAGTGGGTGAAAGTGACTGACCGAAAGTGGGTGACACTGACTGGTCACTGGCCTGGTGAACGTTGTGGTCGCGGAACGTGGGTGGCATGGATTGGCGGGCGGTGCGGGCGCGGTAGTGGGCTTCGGGGTCGATCTGCAGGCCGCGCCCCTCAGCACGCCAGCCCTCGGTGAGCTGCTCCCACGACAGTGATTCGGGTTTGACCGGGCGGGTGGCTTTCTGCGCTGCCGCCAACTGGGCGGCCGTGGGCGCCCCGTCGACCACGACCAGCCGGTTAGCTGCCCAGTCCCGCAACTGGGTGGAACGCCGCGAATAGGCGGTGATGCACTCGGTGGTGACCCCGGCGATCTCGGCCATCCCCGAGTGCGGATCGACCGGCTCCCACTCCATGGCGCGCGCAGCATGCAGTTCGTGGCGCAGCACCGCCTGATAGATCACCCCGGCCGCTTTGGCCTCGTGATACAGCGACTTGGAATCAAGGGCCACCAGCACGCCGTCGGCGCGGGGCTGGCGGTTGGGCACGATCAGGTGGGTGTGCAGGTGCGGATCACCGCACCGGCTGGTTTCGTGCTGATAGGCGATGCCGACCAGACCGGGAAGCCGCTGCAAATCCTTCATCCCGGTCACCGGGTTGTGCACCCGGGTGTAGCCGGCATGCTCAGCCAGATAGGTCATCGCCGCCCCGACCGCGATCGCATGAGCTTGGGCGACCGCCTTCTCATTCACACCATCGGCGGACAGCGCCCGCACCAGCGACACACTCTTCGGGGCGGCGAACACCAGATCAAAACCGTGCACCGACTCCCGCCCGAACCCGCGCCCGCTGGCCCCGTTGGGGGCGACGCCGTCATCGAGCCAGCGCGCCACCTGGGTGGTGTCGGCGAACCCGCCCGCGACCGCGGCGCCGTCCAGACCGGTCAAGGCTGCCACCGCCGCGACATCGCCGGCCAGCACCCACGTCGGGGTGCGGGTATCAGCCTCGGCGTAGTACTCCCCCAACCCGCCATTGGCGGCCTGACGATCCATCGCCGACCGCCGGGCTTGATCGGCGGTGCGGTTGTAATAGTCGATACTCCAGCGACGCAACCGCGAAATCGTCAACACCGACCCAACCACCTCCACAAGCCTCAACACCACTGGGCGACTTGAGGACTCGGGTTCCAGACGCGCCCCGCGCGGCTGGAACCAGTGTTGCACATCCTTGTGCCAATGTGCCAACAGATTCTTGGGTGCTGATTCAGTGAGAGATGTAGTGGTGCAATGGTTTTGGTATGGAGTGAGATTGATGAGGAGATGTCGGGGATTGCCGGGAGTGTATAGGGGGTTGATGAGATGAATGAGCCTGAAAGATTGAAGGGAAAGGGGTTCGAGCGCTTCAGTGGCAATAGCAATCCCGACAGCCGGGGGCCGCCTCCACCATCGGACTTCCATCCGCGCCGCGCGGCGCGGATGGAGAGGCGCGATATGACGATCGATCAGCCTCGCCGGCCGGCGCGTTCGGCGAAAGCGTCCAGCGCGGCAAGTACTTCCGGAGAACGCCACACTCGGTTACGGGGTCCATTGGTTGACTCGATGAGGATTCCCGCCTCGGTGAGCGGGTTGAGATAGCGGTGTGCGTTTGTGGACTCGATACCTAGTTCCTGGCCTACGAGTACGGCGTTGACGACTGGACGGCGGGTCAACAAATCGGCGACCTTCCACACCGCCGAGTCAGACCGCGCGGTGATCACACCGTTCCAGGTCTCCCGGATATCACGGATATCGGTGACCAGTTGCCGCCCATTGGCGATAGCCAAGACAGTGGCCTGCGAGAAGCGCTCGACAATCGGCGCGGCGTCACCGTCGCGATAGTTCGTCAAGGCAGCAAAGTATGCGCCGGTGTCGGCCAGCAGCCCGGCGGAGACTGGCACCGTGACCTGACGGGTGAGGCCTTTGTTGCGCAGCATCGCTTGTACCAGTGCGCGGCCCGTACGGCCGTTGCCGTCGGTGAAGGGGTGAATGGTCTCGAACTGGGCGTGGCCGAGTGCGATCTGCGGTAGCGCGGGAAGGTCAGTGCGCTGCGCGAAATCGATCAGGTCGGCGATCGCTCCAGGGATCAACTCGTGGCGCGGGCCGACAAACGTCGCACCGATCGGTGTGGAGCCACCGCCGATCCACACCGGCTCGGTGCGGAATTCACCTGGCGTATGGCGTGGCTCGTTCACCATCAGCGCGCGGTGCATCGCCAGAATTGCGTCGGCATCAACGGTGTCGGACAGAGCGACCGCTGCTTGCATCGCGGCTGTGTTGGCGACGATCACCTCCGCGTTGCGCTTTGCCTTGCCACCGGGCAACTCGGCCTCGCCGATCGCGCGCGCCGATGCGGTCAAGTTTTCGATCTGCGAGCTCGCGGCGGATTCCGACCGCAGCAACACTGAAGCAAATGGTGCGATCTCGCCGCCTAGTTCGGCGTCGAAACGTGCGATCTCGCGACTGGCGGACTCAGCATCAGCCAGCACCGACGGTGACAAATCGAGGGCCAGGTCCGCAATGCTGGCCGGCACGGCGGGGTGATAGGTGCCGTACCGAGCTCGCGCCTGGCTCGCGTGGCGCCCGCCTTGCGGTTCCCAACGAACGTCCTCGTAGGCGATCGGACGAAGTGAAGTCACGCGTCGAGTTTAACTTCAGTTATTGGATTAAATGAAGTCAATAGGAGCGGTTGACTTCAGTTGACGCGGCATAACCCCAGCACCGGCGAGAGGGTTTCGACGCTTTGACCCAGGTTCCGACCACGCGGACTGCACACTTTTTCGCGAAATGAGACCGATCAACCCCGTCCTGAAGAGCTTGGACAAGGACCTAATTTATGGTCATACTTATGACCATGACTGAAATCAGCTCACTCGCTGAAACAAAAGCCCACCTCTCTGAGTTGGTCGCTAGGGTCGGAGAGCAACACGAACGGATCACCGTCACGGTCCATGGGCGCCCCACCGCGGTCCTTATCGCTGTCGACGATCTGGAGTCACTCGAGGAGACCATTGCGATCCTGTCCGACTCTGCTGCGCTGCGCGCACTGAGCGAGGCTGACGCTGAATTGGCCAGAGGCGAAGGCGAGAACGAGGACGATCTCGCCGCGGCGATGCAAGCTCGTCGAGCCGGAAAGTGACCGACCAGCGATACAAATTGGTCATCGCCCCGATCGTGAGGCGACAGCTGGCCGAAGTCCTACCGGAGGCAGTGGCGTTCGCCGCGTATGAGTTCATCACGGGACCACTGCTGGACAACCCACATCGGGTCGGCAAACGATTGCGGCCGCCACTGGAGGATCGCCACAGTGCCCGACGGGGAACGTACCGCGTGATCTACCGCATAGACGACGAGCACCGACGCGTCACGGTCGTGGGTGTATTCAGCCGCGCAGACGCCTACCGGACGCAATGAACAGCTGCCGATATTCCAGCCCGCATTTGCCTCGAACCGCGTTGCCGTTTATTCGGTGCTAATGACCAAGAATCGACCGGATTCAGCCGGTTCGAGACCCCATCACCCGGAAACCAAAACTGCCCTCTACCAGCACAAACAAGCACTTTTCCGGAACTCGTCGGCACCCGAAATCACAAATCCCTAGGTCGCAGGTTCGATTCCTGCCGGGGGCGCAGCTCAGGGCCTATTTATGTTATGTTTCTCTAGTACCGATCCATCGTTTATTCATCGTTTTTGATGATCGACCGCTCCACCACCTCGGCCACTTCGGAATGCACGCGGCCCCTGGCCATGTAGCGGTCCTGCGTCATCGACACCTTGGCGTGGCCCAGGTGATCGGCCCCGATCCGGGCTGACAGGCCGGCCGAATCGATCAACGTAGCGAGGCTTTTGCGGAACGAATGTGATGAGACGTCGGGCACACCCAACTCGTCGCGGGCTTCCCGCCATTGGGAGCCGAAGTTGTCCGGGTCCCGCAGGGTTCCGGCGGTCGACGGAAAGATAACCTTCTGCTCGCCGAGGTAGGGCAGCTTGCGGCGTTCGGTTAATGTGCGGATTGCGAAGGGCGGCAACGGGATTGTTCGGCATCCGGCTGCGGTCTTGGGTTCCTCGACCAGCTTCAACCCTTCACCCTTCTGCCGCACCACCTTGGCGCGCACCGTCAGTGTGCGAGCCGTCGGACTGAAGTCAGTCCAGCGCAGGGCCAGCAGCTCCGACCTGCGCAGGCCGGTTGCCATCAGGATGGTGATCGGGTCGACAAGGTCATGCTTGCGGCACACCTCGGAGGCGCGGAGTTTGTCGAGGAGCGCTCCTAATTCGTCGGCGGTCAGCGCGGCCGCACCCTTGGGCCTTGCCTTCGACCGGATCATCTGGACATCGCGGACGGGATTGGAACCGAGAACGTTGTTAAGGACCGCCAGCTGGAGGGCTCCGCGTAGGACTGTGCGGGATCTTCGGGCCATGGTCGAGCCATGGCTGGCGCGCATGGATCGCAGGGCGGCATCGATGCGGGCCGTGGTGGACTCCCCCACCCGCACCCCGGCGAGAAATTTCTTGAGCTTCTCGGAGTCGTAACGGTAGGTGTCGAGAGTGCGGATTGACCTGCCGTCCTGGGCAAGACGTTCGATGTGCATGCCGACCAACGTCATCACCGGGGTGTCCAGTCTGATCTGGTCGACCCCTGGGGGCCGACGGTCAGCCAGTGCGGCGACCAGAACATCCTCGGCGAGCTTGCCGTGCTGGTCCCCCGGCGGGCCTCGACGCTCCACGATACGGGTGATTCCGTCAGAGTCGCGGAATCGGCACCGCGCCAACCACATTCCATCGGCCACCTGGATCCGGGTGATCTTCCCGTGGTGCCCGATCCTCAGTGGTGGTCTACCCGCCATACAGCTTGTAACTCTCGATCGTCCGGGCCATCTCGACGGATTCTTCGATGGCTTTGATCGTCGACTCGTCACCCGGTCGAAGACGGCGGATCAGCTCCTCCATGGCGGCCTGCTTTTCTTCGAGGTCCCAGAGCGCCATCTCCAAGCGCTGCCGGCGGACAGTGGACTGGTAGATGTCGCGGTCGTCGGACCTAGCCTCGCCGTAAATAGCGGCATCGGCGGAACCCGTCAAGTCTCCCGTGAACCACTTGAGCGCCTGCATCTGAGTGAAGTTGATGTTGGGGAGAACCTCGGTGGCGTCTCCGTAGGGGCCGGGGTAGATCAGCAGAATCGGGGCGGTGTTCAAAGCCCTAGCGAGCATCATCAGCTCGGTGACGGTGATGTACTTCCGCCGGCCGTTCTCAATGTCGGCCAGTGTCGATCGGGACATCGCGTGCCCCAGTTCGGTGATCCTGTCGGCCAGTCCTTGCGCCGAGATGCCCTCTGCTGTTCGCAGCGCGCGTATTTGAGAGGCGATCCGCTTGACGACCTGCTCGTCCCAAGACATCGATGTGTGTGACACACGCAAAATCTAATGCATTCTCTTCGAACTAACGCATCCCTCTTGAGAAGTGTCGCGAGTGGACCCTACGGTTGCCGACATGGAATCAATTAACGGTCTTAAGTGTGGCTCTGACCCACATTTCGCTCCCCTGGTTGACGAGTGGCTAACGCGCCTTGAGGTCGCTGAACGGCTGAAGGTGAGGAAGTCGACCCTTGACCAGTGGGCACACCACGGCGTGGGGCCGCGTTATGCCCGCTTCGGCCGGCACGTCCGCTACCGGCTGTCCGACGTGATCGCGTGGGAGAACGCCCAGTTCACCGGTGGTGATGCGGCATGAGAAAACGGCCCCCGATGTCCTCGATGCACCACCACCGAGCCGGGAGCCGTTCAACCAACCATCCATCCGGGAGAGCAGGTCTAAAGCCATCGTGGCACAGCAGCGGGAAGGTGAGGAACTTCTCCGCGCCCAGTCGGCCGCCAGCGGCATCGGCACCTACGCGGTCGAGTACGCGGCGAACAAGTGGCCGGTCTTCCCTCTGCGGGGAAAGTGCCCCGTGATCGCCAGCCCCCACCCGGAGGGCAGCAAGGAGAGGAAGAACTGCCGCGGCGAGTGCGGGCAGTTCGGCCACGGCCTCTACGACGCCACGACCGACATCCGCACGGTCGCCTCGTGGTGGGGCAGACAGTGGGCCGGCTGCAATATCGGGATCAGGGTGCCTGAGTCAATGTTCGTCCTTGACGTCGACAACCTTGACGCCCTAAGGGCGATGGAGAACCGGTACGGCACCTTGCCCGAGACGTTGACCACGGTCACCGGCCGCGCCACCGGTGGACGGCATCTGTACTTCCGGCGGCCGCACGGGGAGCTGTCGGTCATGAAGCTGCCCAAGGGCATCGAGATCAAGACCTCGACCGGCTATGTCGTGGGTCCGCCGTCGATCCACCCCGATACCGGTAACCGCTACACGCGGGTTGAGGGGCCGGTCGCCACGCCTCCCGCATGGCTGGTGAATCTGTTGTGCCTCGAAACGGTCAAAGCCGCCCCAAGGTCGACGCGCCGACTGGTCAGCGTCCACACTTGGGGCCGGTCGATCGCCGAAGACTTCTGCGCCACCAGCACCTGGGCGTCGATCCTGCAGCCGCGCGGCTGGCGCTGCGTCACGAACGACCCAGAGTCGGATGGTGCGGTGTGGCTGCACCCGGCCGCGACGTCGAGCTGTTCGGCCACGGTCCGGAACGGCTGCCTGTTCGTCTACTCAACATCGACCGACTTCGAGGCCACCGAGCCCGATAACCCTAAGGGCTACACGAAATTCCGCGCGTACGCAGTCCTGAACCATGGGGGAGATATGTCTGCTGCCGCCAGAGCATTACGACTGCAGGAGATTCCGTGATCGATGCCAGCACCGTCGAACCGATGAGTGCCGAGGAGTCCGACCCCGATATCGGGTTCTGGACCCAACGGGACATCCTCATCCACATCCACCGATTCGCCCGATCCCGATCGGTCGCACCCTACCCGGTACTGGGTTGTGTTCTGCGGCGGGCGATCTCCTGTGTTGACCCGAAGGTGAAGCTGCCGCCGATCGTTGGTGGCGCGGTTTCGGTCAACCTGAACACTGTCGCCGTGGGCCGATCTGGACAGGGTAAGGACGCCGCTGACGCGGCCGGCTTCTCGGCTGTGTCCTTCCCCGGCGAGGGCGGGATACCCCTTGACGCCGAACGCCCGAGTATCGGCACCGGGGAAGGATTGGCCCGACTTTTCAAGGGCTCCAAGAACCAGCCGGGCATGATGCGGGCGCACCTGACCGTGCCCGAGGTCTCAACACTGGCCGCGCTGGCGGGCCGCCAGGGTGCCACGCTGGCCGGGGAGCTTTTGAAGGCCTACATGGGACAACCGTTGGGCTTTCACAACGCGCAGAAGGAGACCACCACCGCGGTCCCGGCCCACTCGTATCGCCTCTGCTTGGGGATCAGTTCCCAACCGGAGAACTGCGATTTCTTCCTCGACCGGGAGAAGGACGGGTTCCCGCAACGATTCCTGTGGGTGCCAACGATCGACCCGTACGCCCCGGCCGACCGACCCGAGCCAGTGACTCCGGTCGACGTGATCGTCCCTGACTTCGGCTGCGACGAGGAGTACCTGGTCTCGGTGCCCGAGTCGGTCACCGACGAGATCCTCGCCCACCGCCACCTCGTCCTGACCGGTTCCACCGACATCGACCCGCTTGACGGTCACCTGATGCTCACCAGGTTGAAGGTCGCATTCGGGCTGGCGCTGCTGGAGGGGCGACGGGACATCGACGAGTTCGATTGGAAGATCGGAGGGGAACTGCTGGCGGTGTCCAAGCGTGCCCGTGACGACGTCCGATTCGTCTTAGATGACCGCCGCCGCAATGCAAACGTGGCGAAGGCTCACAACCAAGCCGACAGGGAAGCGATCATCGCCGAACGTCTGACTGAGGAACGTCAGCAGCGGGTCGCCAAGGCCATCAGCCGAAAGCTCCAGCGGGTCGGGGCAGCGAGCAGGAAGGACCTGCTTCAGGCGTGCGACTCGACCATCCGGCAGGACTTCGCACCCGTCTTCGATCTCCTCTTCGACACAGGATTCCTTGTTTGCTGCGAGGAGATGGAAGGCCGTGCCCCCAAGTACCGAATGGAATCCAACTAGCCGGCACCCGGGGTGGGGTCCCCACCCTCTCCCCACCCCCTCGAAAACCATCCTGAACTGTACATATGTTGAGTGGGGATTTCCCCACCTCCCCACCCCCCGCACGAAGAAATCGCTCCAAAACATCAGGTGGGATGACAGGAACGCTGGCGCGGGAACTGGACCGCCCCAACCGGGAGTACCAGGCCATGACAGAAGGAGACACGTTTGCTGTGCAGCACGACCTGCGCACCGAGGCACAGCGACAAGCGGCCACCCACGCCCTGGCCGAACGCCACCTGTTCGACGAAAGAAATTGACCGGATCGTCGCCGTCCGCAAACTGAGCGTCGACCGCAGACATGCCAACCATCTCGAGAACCTCCAAGGCGCCTGCAATCCACGCCATCAGGACACCCGCGGAGATCAAACCCCGTAGGCGAGGAGGCCGCCAACCGGTGAAAGGGGCAACCCACCCCACCCCGGCCCGCTGCCCCGCGGGCGGGGCAGCGGTGAGAGTAAAGCACGCCCTCCCGGCCCCGACACTATGGCGGGAAAGTTGGGGGTGGGGAGGGGCTTTGGCCCGAGAAGGGCCAAAGACCCGACGCGGCCCCGACACCCGCAGGGTGTCGGGGCCGCGCGCTATTAGCAGGCCTGTTACCAGCGGTAATAGCCTGTTGGTAATAGCTTGCAGCCCCGTTGGGGAAGCGCCTCGCGCAGCCTGCGAACGACGGCCGCGTCGCCAGCACCGCCTCCGGCAGGTCCCCCCGCCAGGAGGGTTCAGATCCTGCCTACGCTTCGACCGCGGTCCGTACGACGACTCCCCTGGTCCCGTTCCTGACCCCGCAAGGTAACTTGCACCGCGACTGGAGGCAAGATAACCTGCATAGGTGGAGGTCGCCGACAACGCCCGCAAGCACGGTGTTGACGACGAGGACATCAAGCACGCAGTCCGCAACGCCATCCGCGTTGTGGGCCAGGGCGATCGCGATCTCTACATCGGTGCCGACCGAACCGGCCGGCTCCTTGAGGTCGTCGTTCTCGATGACGACGGACAACTCGTTGCGATCCACGCGATGCCGCTCCGCCCCAAGTTCTACGAGCACTTATAGAGGTGATGGACATGCCCCGAACCCGCGAACAGCTCCAGCAAGCAGCCGAGGCCGCCGAGCGGTGGCTCGACTCGCTTGACCCGGCGAGTGTTGCCTCCCCGGACGCCGATGCCAGTCGGCTGCGCCGCATCGGCGATGCCGTGTGCGCTGTTGCAAAAAGCCAGGCGGAATTGGCCGATGCGGTGGCCGAGGCCCGCGTGCACGGACACACCTGGACTCAGATCGCAGCCATGCTTGGCACCAGCCGCCAGGCCGCTCAGGAACGCTACGGCGAACTGGCCGAGCGTTCGTAACGCGCCCTTGTCCCGGGCTTCGCTGAAACCGAGACCCCTGTCTGCACGACAGCGACGCTGAACTCTGCACGGGTCAGCACCGACCGCCCGTGCTCGTGACTCCTACACGTGCATCTTGGAGCCATCGTTTATTCATCGAAAATGAGTGAAAATTGGTCAAAATCGACTGAAGTCAGCTAACTCATTTTCGCACGTAAAATACCCTCTAACGTGGAGATATCAACACCATTCGGCAACCATCATGAAGACTCATCTGTTAATCCCTAGGTCGCAGGTTCGATTCCTGCCGGGGGCGCAAATGTGGTCTAAGACGCCGGTTGGCGATCATCCGGCACAACGAGGTCGCCTGAGGCCGAGCGTAGATGCCGACAGCGTCCAATCCCGGGTCGCTTTCATTCAGTGGCGACTATCAGCGGTGGTGTTGGCTGAAGAAGCCCCAGATGGTGTCGGTGGCGTTCAGTGCTGTCGAGGGAGGTGGGAGGTCTCCGAGGTCTTGCGCCAGGGGACTGGGGACGCCGCCGGGCCATTGGTGACCGGCGCCGGCGATCGTGATGAGTTCGACAGTGCGTCCGTCGGGGCAGTCCGCGATCTGGGTGGTCACGTCGCCATTGGTGGTGGACGTAGGCGCTGGGCAGCCGTTGATGGCACGCCAGGTGGCGTTGACGGATTCCACCGAGGGCCCATCGACATTGGGGGCGCCGGTCGCCGAGAGGGCTTTGCCTGGTCCGCCGTTGTAGGGCACGCGGTCATCGGCGGTGCCGTGGATCTGTAGGACCGAGGTGGGTTGGGCTTGTGAACAGTCGGTCAGCAGGGTGCCTGCCACCGGGGCGATGGCGGCGAAGAGGTTGGTTTGGCAGCCGAGGCGCAGAGCCATCATGGCGCCGTTGGACATGCCGGTGACGTAGACCCGGGTGGTGTCGATGGGGAGCTGCTGCTCGACGCTGCTGACCATGGCAGTCAGGAAGCCCACATCGTCGATGTTGGCGCGCTGCGGGCGCCCGCAACAGCTGCCTGCGTTCCAGGCCCGATCGACTCCGTCGGGATAGGCAACCAGAAAATGCCCGGTGTCGGCTTCTGCGTCCCAGTGGTAGGCCCGTTCGGCCTGTGCGCCGTCGCCGTAGCCGCCGTGCAGCATCACCACCAACGGGGCCGCGCCGGTCAAACCGTCAGGTCGGTACAGATGAAACGTCCGGGTCAGGCCGCCGGACTGCAGCGACTGGGTGGACTGCCCGATCGGAATAGCTCCAGGCGGGGATGGGGCACCGACGGCATGGCCTCCGCCCAGACAGCTGCTGATGAGCATGGCGAGGACGCTCATCACGCAACTGAGAAGTAGCTGCATCGCTCGGGTGGCCATGTCGCCCATCATGGGCCTCCGAACCAATTTTGACAAGTATCTTGTCAATTCGGTGGCGGGTGACAGACTCGTGATTCATGGGCGATGTTTCCGATAGAGAGTGGCAGCCGACGGTGCCCGCGCTGGTGCAGATGCTGGCGGCCGGCGGCGGACCTGGCCTGCGGGCCGCATTCGCCGCCGCCGGCCTCGACGGTATTCGCCCAGCACAGGCGATGGCCCTGGTGCCGCTCGCGGCGGGCCCACTGCATGCCTCCGAACTCGCCGACCGGCTCGGCGTCAGCCGACAAGCCGTAGCCCAGGCCGTCAAAGTGCTGGAACGGCACGGCTACGTCGCGCGATCACCCGACGTCGAGGACGCGCGGGCTCTGGGTATCGCATTGACACCGCGCGGCCACCAAGCGCTACATGTGATGCGCTCCAACGCCGTCGATCGCGAACACCTGTGGCAAGAGATCCTCGGGCAACACCGCCTGGACGCCTTGCGCGAGACATTGCAAGTACTGCTGTCACATAGTCGTTGAGAGATCGCCGCCGCACACGACGTGCCGGCGCGGCCCACCATGAAGCGGGGCGGTCCCGGTGCTCACAGAACACATCCGGTGGTGGCGATGATCGCCAACTGCGCGAGCGCGGCGGCCAGGGCGAGGATCAGGAACACCGAGATGCGCGGGCTGACGTAGGTGCGCAGGAAGGGCTGGGTCGGGAAGGAGAAGGTCTCGGCGACCCCGAGCGGTTTGTATTTGTGGGCGGCCTCGAAGGCGGGGTCGAGCACCATCTTGAGCATGTCGCGGCGCGAGCGGTAGCGCATGAAGCCGACGATGCTCCAGCCCGGATCGGGGCCCACCAGCCAGGAATCGACGTAGCCGCCGATTTTGCGGGTCGCCAGCGCCGGATGGCCGCCGTGTCGCAGCAGCAGCGGCATGAATGCTTTGGAATAGGCCTGCATCATCGCCCGCGCCGGCACCTGTTCCCCGGTGTCAGGATCAGTGACCGTGGTGTCGGGCACCCGGACCAGATTGACCATGATGAATTCGCGGCCGTCGTCTTCTTCGAGGAAGGTGCGCACGATCGACAGATCATTCACCTCGCCCGCGCCCTGTGCCTCGGCTTGGGCCAGCAGGGCCTCGATCTCGACCGGCGTCAGCCTGCCACGCCAGTTGTCATAGAACAATCGAAAGGCACCGTAGAGCACGGCCGCCACCAGCCACACCCACCACCCGGACATCATCGACGGTCTCCCCTCAGGCGTTCGGCGCGAAATCTAAGGCTGGGCTCATCCGGTGACGATCCTGTCGCCGGCGGCTAGTGCGGTGGCCGTACGTGTGGCCACCCGGCGATCAACTCCCGCAGCCCCAACCGCCACGACCGGGTGATCTGTCGGGCAGACCGGCCATGGGTCCTGGTCATCAGTTCGAAGGCCTCCGGAGACGTCAGCGCGTCCAGCAGTGATACCAGATCTGATGCGGCTGTCATTGTCCGCGAGGCGATTTCGGCCCGGAAGCACTCTTGCGTCTGGGCCGCGAGGGCGGCACGGTTGTGGGCGACCGCCTCTGCCATGGTGTTGTGGTCCAATGCGCGGGTCCGCGCCAGCATCAACAACGGTCCGGCTTGCCCATAGAGGCTCACCCGTTGGCGCACAAAGAAATCCGATTCGCGAGTCAAGATCCGCACCCGGTGCGGGCCTGGCGGCGACGAAATGCGAATAGCGGGAACGGAATCGATCCAAGGCCTGACCCTGCAGGTCGGCCAGGCCATCGAAGTTGCGGAACACCGAGGAGACCGACACCCCGGCCCGCTCGGCAACATCCTGCGCCGACGGGGGGATCTTGCCTTCCAGAATCAGCGCGAATGCCGCGTCGACCACCGCCTGCCTGCCGCGCTCGCGCCGCGCCCGCCGTCCGTCCGGTTGCACGCCCACATCGCCACTGACGTCAACGGGTTCTGCGCTCACGTCGAACAGGGTAGAGGCCGACCGGAGATATTGCTAGTCGCACTCGCATAATATCGCCGGCGGTGCTTTACTTGCCGCCATGAGATCTCACCGGCACCGGTTCGCCGCGACCCTGGGGATCGTCGCGGCGATCCTGACCGGCGCGGCGTGCGGCACCGGGCCGGCGCCCGCCCCGACGACATCGGTCACAACCCACGTTGTGGCCACCGACCTGCGGGGCAAACGGTATTGCGAGGTCCTTCTCGTCCACGCGGGCCTGAGCGGGTTGAGCGCCGATGTGTACAACTCCTATGGGCTGAACGACTGCCCGCAGCCGCAGTGGGCGGCGCTGGATGCCGACAAGATCGCCGACGACAACGGCGCGCTCACCGCGGTGCTCAATGGACCGCGGTACTGGCTGATGGACTCCATCGCCAAGGACGGTGCGGCGGGCCAAACCACGACCTTCGGCGGGATCGCGATGCGCAAGGAAGCCACGGTGGACATCGGCAATCCGGTGACGGCGGCGCGGCCCTACACCCCGCACGCGGTGAATCGCGGAGCCGAGTTCACCTTCGACGCCGGACAGCAGGTCTACGAACTGGTGGAACCGAACGGGACACGCTGGGTCATGCAGAGTTGGAGCCAGAAGACGGACCCCACACTCTCGCAAGCCGATCTGCCGGGCCTGGCGTCCCGACTGACCCTGCCGGCCGGATGGAAATACGACGTCCGGACCCTGTCCGCACCGCTGGATGTCCTCACCACCACGACCAGCGCGCACGTCCTACAGGACAACCTCAACAACAGCTACTCACAGGAGAACTCCACCTGACGCGGATTGGCGTTCGCTCACTTACTCGACCGGTAATATTTCGAAACTGTTGCTAGTTGGACTCGCAAAATCCCGCCGTCGATGGTTAACTTACCTTCACACTCTCGACGGCTTATTCCTCATCGGAAGAAAGGGCACGTGTCTCATGACATCTGTACGTCTGCTAGGCGGTGTCGCCGTCGGCGGCGCCCTGCTGGCCGCGATCGTCCTGACACCGGCAGCCGGCCAGGCATCGGCCGATCCGATCACGGCCGCATTGGCCACCACCACCTGCAGCTACGCCCAGATCACCTCCGCGCTCAATGCGCAGGCACCCGATCTGGCCACCATGCTCAACAACCGGCCGCAGATGCAGACCAGGTTGCAGCAGTTCCTGGCCCTGCCGATCGATCAGCGCCAGGCGCTGATCGCCCAGCAGCAGGCCAACAACCCCCAGATGCAACAGATGATCGCCTCGGCGATCGGACCGCAGGGCCAGCAGGAGATCATGCAGGTGGCCAACACCTGCACCAACTACTGATCCGAGGGTCCAGGACTGACTGCGCTCCTGCTGCCGTGACCGGACACGTCTTGCGCATGGCCCGGGTGAATGAGGGGCCGCGTGACGGCCGCACGGTATTGCTGCTGCGCGGTGAGTAGACGCCAAGGCGCTGGGCCTACTTTCCGGCCCCACCCACCCGGAAGCCATTGATTGCGATACCGGGGTTCGTCTTGGTGATGATTTGACCGTCCGAGCGCGGCGCGCGCAGCCCGCAAGGCCCGCCGCGCCCGCGGTCAGTCCATTGGTCGTCCGACGTCCCTTGACCCCACCGAGGCGGCCCTAGCCCGCCGGATACACGCCGGCGCGCCTACCGACACCGTCCTACCAAGGGGGGTAGACCCAGCCGTACATCGTCCACGAGCCAAGGTTGGGGCTGGGCAGGATCTGCACGTCGTGGCCGTCCCCGTAACCGGGCGAAAGTCCTTGTACGCCGCCGGAAACATACGTGCCGTCGCCCCGAGAGATGTCGACATGGTTCCCATCGGGACCTGCCGAGAACACCAGTGCACCGCGCGGGACGGGCATTTCGTGATGGTCGAGCCCGCGGTCGGCCAGCGACTGGTAGAAGGACAATGCCGCGTCGTGACCAATGCCGGTGGCGGTGGTGAGGCCATAGGCGGCGTCGACGAAATCTTCGCAGCCATAGGCGCCGAACTGGTCCGTGCCCAACATGCTCTCGGCGACCATCACAGGATTACCGCCCGCGCTGGCGGTGGCGACGTTGCTGGGGCTGGGCGAAACACCCGCGGCGGCATTACTCCTGCTGGCACCCGCGGCGGTGCCGTCCAGGCTGCCCTGGGCCGACACCGACGATCTCGAGTCGAGCGGGGCTGCGAAGCTGGACGGGGCGCTGCTGCACCGCGCGTCCGCGCCGGTGCCGCGCACCAACGTGCACGTAGCATCGGCAACGCCGGCCGAGCTCACTGCCGTCGCTATTGAAGCGGACACCAGTGTGCCAAGTACCGTCCGGCGCGCCGCGCCACGTGCCGATCCGGCGGTGCTCATTACGTCCGCCTCTCGTCGCGGGCCGTCGCTATCCATCACCAGATCCCCGTGGTCAGCGATTGACTATTCAAGGAGATTAAAGGAACCGAGCCGATTGCGCTGATTCTGGGGCCGGGCAGGGACTTCAGACTGTGGGAAACGCTTCTACTCACCGCCAGCCCGCGGCCGACCCGTCCGGGGTTCATCGCCTCGGGGCCCGCGTGAACGCAGTCGTTACAATCGCGCTGCCAGCCAACCTGTCGAGGGCGCTGGATTCAGCCAGAGGAGGCACCCGTGAGCGACCACGAAGTCAAGATGGTCATCCTGTCCACTGACGACCTGGACGAGTCGATCCGGTTCTACAGCGACACCTTGGGAATGGCGCTGAAATTTCGGGACGGAACGCATTTCGCAGCACTCGACGGTGGCCCGGTCACCCTGGCGCTCGCCACCGAGATCGACCATCCGATTCCGGGACAGGTCGTGGTCGGCATCAAGACCGCCGACGTCGACGCCGCGGCCAAAGCCGTGGAGGAAAGCGGCGGCGGCATCGTCAAAGGCCCGTATGACGACGCGCACGAGCGTCGCGCCGTGGTCTACGACACCAAGGGCAATGGCATCGTCTTCTACAGCCCGCTCAAGCGCTGACCGACTCGGTTGCCGGTGGCGCTGAATCCTGATGCGCCCCAGGGCCGAATCGCCGGTGCAGCCAGTCGAGCACCATCACCGCCCAGACGGCGAGAACGAATCCCGACGCCAGTGCCGGAACCGGTGCGTTGCGATTGATGTAGCTGAAGAACCAGGTGCCCAGTAGTGCGGCCAGGATGGCCAGACGCAGGTCACCATCCAGCACAGCGGCGGCGCCCAGCGCGGCCAGCACGGCGTTGAAGCCGACGAACCCGGTGTTGATGGCCCCTCCCGCGGTGCCGACATGGGCGGCGATCGCGACGGCGATGAAGGCGGCCACCACGGCGATCACCGCGTGGCGCCAGTTGCTGACCAGTACACCGAGTAAGAAGAACACCCCGGTCAGGATTGCCGGTGCGAACAATGTTGCACCCAAGGCGTCGATCAGCGCGGTGCCCCACCGCACGTTCTCCACCGGCCACGGTCCGAAGTCGAGCTTGACCAGTTCCGGGCGGGCGTCGGCGATGAACCAGATGAGCCAGAAGGTCACGATGAAAGGCGCCGCCAGGAACGGGAACGGCAGCAACTTGGACATCGCGACCGCGACCACGGCGACCACGGCGGCCAGCACTATCACCCACACCCACAGCGCTATGCCAGGTTGGTAGAAGTTGCCCATAGCCAGGCCCATCAGGCCGGAGTTGAAACCGAACAGCCCGAGATCCAGTAGCGTGCGGTCGGCCTTGAGCAGCCGCGCCACAACGGTCGCGATGAGCACCGAGATGACGTAGAACACCGCCATGCGCCAGTCATAGGTCAGCACCCCGATGACGAAGAGCAGGCCGGTGATCTCGTTGGCCTGAAACGCGCACTGCGAGAAGCCCCTCAGGTACTGCCGCCAGAACGGAAGGCTGCCGAGTTGCGCTTCGGGCAACACGTTCTTGCCCATGATGGTCATGACGAAACTCCCTCCGCGGCGGTGTAAGCCCGCCAACCGCCGTGGTGACTGATTTCGCGTTGGCCTTCGACGAGGGCCGGCTCTGCGATCACGCCGAGCACCGTCGATCCGTCGGCGAGGTTGACCTTGCCGATCGACAGCCCCGGGGGCTCGTTGAGCAGGATTCCGGCCAGACCCGCGGCCGGGACCGACCAGACCTCAACGGCGACAGCCACTCCCGAGCCGTCGGTTACCCGAATCATCGCGGGGTGGTCGTCGTTGACGGTCCAGATCCGGTAGACCGGTTCGGTGGTAATCTCCCGGACGAACGAGGCGCCTGCGGCCGCCATGTTCGGCGAGAGTTTCAGCCCGCGCATCAAGGTGCCGTTGACCGCCAACAGCACTGCCCCGCTATCGGTGTGCTGCGCAGCCGGTTTGGCGGCTGCGCTGTCGCCGACGATCCGGGTTCCGGATGTTCCGGCCAGGATCGCCGGGATCTCCTCGGCGGCACCGATGACGCCGGTGGCACCCGGCGTCGTGGCGACGAAGTCGGCGACGGCCTCGACCTTGGGTTCCATCGAGCCTTTGCCGAACTGGCCGGAGGCGATGTAGTCGCGGGCCTCCTCGACGGTGATCGAGTCCAGCCACTTCTCCTCGGGGGTGCCGAAGCCGATGGCGACCCGCGGCACGCCGGTGGGGATCATCAGCAGGTCGGCGCCCAGGTCGTGGGCCAGCAGACCGGAGGCAAGGTCCTTGTCCACCACGGCTTCCACGCCGACCACGGTCCCGTCGGATTCCACCGCGACCGGGATGCCGCCACCGCCGACCGCCACCACGATCGCCCCGTCGTCGAGCAGACTTCGGATCAGGTCGGTCTCAAGAATCTCGGTGGGTTGTGGCGAAGCGACCGTACGGCGCCATCCACGCCCGGCGTCCTCGGCGATGGTCCAGCCGAGCGTGGCCGCCATCTCCTTGGCCTTGGCCTCCTCGAGGAAGGACCCGACCGGTTTGGTCGGGTTCTGGAACGCGGGATCGTCGAGGCTCACCACAGAGTGGGTGACCACCGCCACGACGGGCCGGGACAACCCGCGCCGGGCGAGCTCGTTGCGCAACGCCTTGACGAACATGTAGCCGATCGCGCCCTGGGTGTCGGCGACGGCGTAGTCGACCGGGACGGGATCCACCTCGTCCTCGGCGAGCTCGGAGCGGCGCAGAATGAATCCCACCTGGGGTCCATTGCCGTGGGAGACAACGAGTTTCCAACCCTGCTCGACCATGTCGATCAGCGGCGGCACCGTGCGGCTGACGGTCTCGTACTGCTGCGGGATCGAATCGTGCTCGGCGTCGGTGACCAGTGCGTTGCCGCCGAAGGCCACGATCGCGGTGCTCACTTGCCCGCTCCCAGGTCGGCGGCCAGCGCCGCGAGCGCTTCGTTGAAACACTCCATCGGGGCGGTGGTGATGCCGGCGCCGATCTGCCCGACGCCGGCCAGCCGGTGAGCGATACCGGTGTTGATGATCGGCAACACCCCGGAGTCCACCACCAGCCGGGCGTCGATGCCCGCCGGGGTTCCGCCGAAGTTCAACGGCGGCAACGTGAATGCCGGGTTGGCGCCGAGGGTGATGCTCAGCATCCGGCGGCTGTTGGCCGTCGCGTCGGCGGGTGTGCCACCGACGAACTGCACGATCGCCGGTGACGCGGCCATCGCGAACCCGCCCAGGCCGTTGGTCTCGGTGATCGCCGAGTCTCCCAGGTCGGCCGCCGCGTCCTCGACCGTGTAACCCGGGAAGTACAGGCCGTCAACGGGATTGGCAGGTGCCTGGAACCACTGGTCACCCGTTCCGCTGAGCTTGATGCCGAAGTTCACCCCGTTGCGGGCCATCACCGTCACCATGCTGCTGCCCGCCACGCCGGCGGCGGCGTCGGTCATCGACTTACACGCCGCCATCGACACGTTGAGGAAGAAGTGGTCGTTGCCGGCGACGAACTCCAGCGCCCGGCGCACCGCGTCGGCGGGCAGGTCCGAGGCCAGGAGCGACAAGGTCAGCCGCTTGAACAGCAGCGCCGAGGCTGCGGCGTTGCGGTTGTGCAGCTCGTCGCCCATGTGCAGCGCTTGCGCCATCAGTGGTTTGAGGTCGGGGTCGGCCAGCCCGCGCACCGCGACCTGCATGGTCTCGAAGAAGTCGCTACCCAGCCAGCGCAGCCGGTCCAGCACCTCCGGGGAGTTGGCGCCGAACCGCAGCACCTTGCCCAGACCTTCGTTGAGGTTGCAGTAGGCACGGTTTCCCGCCGCGGTGTTCTCCACCACCCACACCGGCATCGACGGGCTGATGATGCCGGCCATCGGTCCGACGGCGCCGTGCTCGTGGCACGGATCCAGCGCCACCGCACCGCTTTCGGCGAGCTTCTCAGCGGCTTCGAGATCGTCGGCCCAGCCCTCGTAGAGGATGGCGCCCGCGATCGCCCCGCGTTGCGGGCCGCACATGTCGGGCCAGGCGATCGGCGGCCCCGAATGCAGGATGCGGCGCTCCCCCGGTCCAAGTCCGGGGATCGCCTCGGTGGCGCGGACGAGGTCGACCAGTCGTGGCTGCGCGCCGAGGTAGCGGTCGTAGGCAACCCGGTTGGCCTCCGCGATGCGGGGGTCGCCCACCAGGTTGGCCAGCGTCCAGCCCAGCGCCGCGTCGGCGCCCGCGGGCGGGGCCCAGGTGATGTTGGTGACCTGACCACCTGCCGCGGTGATGTTGTTGGCGAATCCCTGCAGGCCGATGTTGACGACCTTGAGGTCTTCTTCGAAGAGCTTCTTCACTTGCCGACTCCTTCTCGCTCGGCGATCAGCGCCGCCGACCAGACGGCAGCCTCGGCGTTGCTCGAGGCGACCAGCACACCGGCCGACTTGAGGCCGGCCACGGCTTTCGCGCGGTCCTGCGGGTCCAGATCGGTGCCGCAGACGTAACCGATGAACGCCACGTTTCTGCCCGCGGCGCGGGCCTTGGCCTTCGACGACCCGATGATCGAGATCAGTTCCGCCGTCGGGTCATCGGCGGATCCGTAACCCAGCACCACGTCGAACAGCACGACAGCCGTTGTGGGGTCGGCGATTTCGTCGCGGATGCGGGCGTCCTTCTGGGACGGGTCGATCATGGGATGCGGTCTGCCCTGGGTGAATTCATCGTCACCCATGTCGACGATGGTGTTCTCCAGGCTCTTGCGGATGTCGTCCAGCGCGCTGTTGCCTTTCACCGGGGTGTTGGAGTAGGCGGAGATGCCTCGGGCGCGATGCACCAGCTGGGCCTCGTAACAGAACGTGCCGCCGGAGAAGATGCCGCGCACATGACGTTGACTCGGGGCCATCGACCGGGCGAGATCCTTGAGCGTGCGCCGCATTTCGTTCGAGACGGTGATCTCACCGGAGTGCGGCTCTTCGCCGCGGGCCAACTCCACCGCCATGTCCGCGGCCTGCGCCAGGTAGGCCGCACCGTAGACGCCGTTGCGGGTGATCGAGGCGGGATCGGCGCCGAGGAAGATGACGACGACCGGCTTGTCGCTGGCCTCGGCGGCCGAGAGCACCTTGGCGGCGACGTCCGGTGACGGGGGTTTGGACACCAGCACGATCACCGAGGTGCCCGGGTCGCCGTCGAGGGCGGCCAGGCCGTGCAGCATCGAGATGCCGCCGATGGCGTCGGCCAGGTCGTGTCCGCCGGTGCCGAGAGCCTGGGAGATCCCCGATCCGTTCTGGTGGACCCGGACGGTGACCTCCTGGGTGCCGGTTCCGGACGCTCCGACCACCCCGATCGGTCCGCGGCGCACCACGTTGGCGAAGCCGAGCGGGATGCCGTTGACGATTGAGGTCCCGCAGTCGGGCCCCATGACCATCAGGTCGACCTCGCGGGCGTACTCCTTGAGCGCCAGTTCCGCGTCGGGAGTCACGTTGTCGCTGAAGATCATCACGTCCAGGCCCAGCCGCAGCGCCTTCATGGCCTCGGCCGCGGCGTAGTCGCCGGGCACCGACACCAAGGCGAGGTTCAGAGCGGGGTCCTTGGTGACGGCCATCTGGATGCTGGTGGTCGGCGCGGCCGCGCTGGTCTCCTCGCCCCCGCCACCGGGTGCCGCGGAGAGCAGTTGGTCGGCCAGCGCCAGAGCTTCCTCGCAGGCCTCGTCGGTGCCGGAGACGGCGACCACCAGGTCGTTGGGCCGGACGTCGAAGGTGCCCAGTCCGGCTTGGGCGAGGTTGTCGACGTTGGTGGCCGAGGCCATCACCACCGACGCTGCTTCGATGCCCGGTATGGACGTCACCTGTGCCGAGACCGTCATCAAGGACACGGAGTCCTTGTAGAGGTTGGGGTAGAAACGCGAGTTGGTGCTCATGCTGTGGCCTTCTGCTCAGAGAGGACGAATCCGTTCGCCGACAACCCCCTTCGGCGCGCGGTTGCTAGGACGTGGCGGCCAGGAAGCGCTCGGAATCCGACACCCAGCCGAAGATCGCGCCCTGGGCCTTGATCATCTCCAGGCCGACTCGCTGGAACTCCGGGAAGTAGGAGGCCACACAGTCGGACAGGACCACGCACTCGTAGCCTCGGTCGTTGGCCTCGCGCACGGTGGTGTGGACGCAGACCTCGAGCGTCACGCCGCACACCACGAGCGTCTTGATGCCGCGATCGAAGAGGATCTGTTGCAGGTCGGTGGCGTGGAACGAGCCCTTGCCCGGCTTGTCGATCACCGGTTCGCCCTCGATGGGATACAGCTGGTGGATGATGTCGTGGCCCTGCTCGCCGCGGACCAGGATGCGGCCCATCGGGCCGTCCTCGCCGATGAAGGTCTTACCGCCGCGGGTGAGTTTCGCCGCTGGACAGTCGGTGAGGTCCGGCCGGTGGCCTTCGCGGGTGTGGATCACGAACATGCCGATGTCGCGAGCACGTTCGAGCACCCGCTGGATGGGCTCGACGGCGGCGAGCAGCAGCGAGGTGTCGTTGCCCAGGGCTTCACCGAAGCCGCCGGGCAGCACGAAATCGCGCTGCATGTCGATGATGAGCAGCGCGGTGCTGTCGACATCGAAGTCCAGGGGGAAGGGTTCTGCATCGATCGTGGCCATCCAACGTCCCTTCTGACAGGCACCGAAACGCGCCGCTCAATTCAATCGGATTCATCAAATCTGCGCCTCCGTAAATATGGGTGCGTTTAGCCAAATTGACACCAGAAATTCAGGAGCTGGCGTGGCACCGTCGTGCCGCCGCCCTGCCCGGCAACCGCCCCAACATCGAAGGGGCGATGATTGTTAGCCTCTCGGTTGTGGCTGATTTGGTTCTCTATGAAGTCCGCGATCGCGTCGCGCTGATCACCGTCAACGATCCGGACCGCCGCAATGCGGTCACCGACGCGATGTCGCAGCAGCTGCGGTCCGCCGTCGAGGCCGCCGAGGCCGAGGCGCACGCCGTCGTGGTGACCGGCGCCGGCAAGGCGTTCTGCGCAGGCGCCGACCTGTCCGCGCTCGGCGCCGCCGCCACCGAGGGCCTCGAACGCATCTACGCGGGCTTCATGGCCGTCGGCCGCTGCACCCTGCCGACCATCGCGGCGGTCAACGGCGCCGCGGTCGGCGCCGGCCTCAACCTTGCCCTGGCTGCCGACGTGCGCATCGCCGGTCCCTACGCGATGTTCGACCCGCGCTTCCAGAAGCTCGGCATCCACCCCGGCGGCGGGGCCACCTGGATGTTGCAACGCGCGGTCGGACCGCAGGTCGCCCGCGCGGCCCTGCTGTTCGGCATGCGCTTCGACGCCGAGTCCGCCGTGCGGCACGGCTTGGCCCTGCGCGTCGCCGAGGATCCGGTGGCCGCGGCCCTCGAACTCGCGGCAGCTCCCGCGTCGGCGCCGCGCGACGTGGTGCTGGCCACCAAGGCGTCGATGCGCGCCACCGCTGTCCCCGGCTTCTTCGACACTGACCATCACGAGGCCGCCAAGAACATCGAGCTCGGCCCGCAGGCCGCGTCGATCGAGTCACCGGAGTTCAAGGCCCGGCTGGCTGCCGCCCGGCAGAAGTGAGCTCAGGCGACGCTCAGCTCCTCGAACTCTCCGGCCGCGGGTGCTGTGCCTGGCACCGGCGGTGCTACTGACTGGTAGTTAGACCCGGTCGGTGTGGTGAATTCAGCTGTGTGCCTGCCGCTTTCGCTGATACTCGTCGCCACCTTCCAGCCCGCCGCCTCCTTCGCGTAGTTGCACGCTTCGCACGTGCCCAGGCCGTTTAGCGCGCTGGTGGAGCCGCCTCGGCGATGCGGTTGGGCATGGTCGCGGTGCCGGACGGGCGCGTCGCAGTACGGCATCCGGCAGCGCTGGTCGCGCAGCTCGATGAAGTCGGCCAGGCCCTTGGGGAACAGCCGCGACCGTGAGTCCATGGCCACCAGCGCTCCACTGCCCGGTCTGGCATACAACCGGCGCAGCGCGGCCCGCGACCGCCCGTCGGCGACGGCGTCGATGACCAACTTCTGCGCTACCGTCGAGGGCACCGAGCCGTAACCCATGATCGCCGCCGATGCCGACTCCACCCCGAAGAGCGCCTGGTCGGAGATCACCACGTTGACCGTGACCGGGACAGCCTGGCCGGCCGGCCGGCCGGTCACCCGCTCGACGAGAGTGTCGGCCAGCACCTGGCCGCGAGAACGCCCGTCGAAGCAGACGTCGGCTTCCCGCTTGAGCGCCGCGTACACCGACACCCCCTGCGCGACCGGCAGCAGTGCCGTCACATAGGTCATCGTGTCGGGCGCCGGGCGGATGGTCACCGTCCGCTCGGATTCCGCCTTGGCGGCACGGTCGACCACCGCATGCGGATCCAGCCGGTAGGCGATCGCCTTGGCCGCCGCCGCCAACGCCGCATCGCCGAGGCCCTCCAGCGCGGCCGGGCCCGAACACAGTTCGGCGTCCAGCCGTCCGCGATCCTCGACGTCCAGGCAGGCGGACTCCCGCACCACGATGGTGGCGCGCCATTCCGACAGCACGCCGTCCTCCAGTGCGGCCAGGGTGTGAGGCATCTCGTTAACGAGTGCCTTCGCGAACCCCAGGTGCCGTCCACCGCGAGCGGGTGAGTCCCGCCGCGCCAAAGCCACCTCGGTGGCCACCCCTCGCCCGCGTCGGGCGGCCGGAACACCGGCCGCCGCCTCGGCGGACCGACGCGCCTGGTCCAGAGCGGCCGCCAGCCGCGCCTGCCCCGCCGCGGCCGCGGCCTTGAGCCGCTCGAGGGCGGCGATGCGCTCGACCAGCGCCGACTCATCGGCACCGGTGTCGATATCCAACAATAATTCGAACATGTGTTCGATAGTAATGGACACCCCGGACACTTAGAGTCCGCTGTGTGAGCCGCACCACAGAGAGTCGCCACGCACGGTATGTCGGGCGGATCGGGGCGCTCGCATTCGCGCTCGGGGTCGGCGTCGCGGTGGGCAGCAATACCGCTGTCGCGGCGGCCGACACCGGCAGCTCCGCCGGCGCGAGCGCGCACCGAAACCCAGCCAAACCCACCGGGACCGTGCACGTGACGGCCAGCGCGACCCCGACCCGCCCGGCGCAGCCGACCGGGGCGGCCACGGTCTCCGATGCGCTCGCCTACGCGCGCCGCGAAGTCGAACAGGTCCAGGCTTCGCAGAACGCCCAGGACGTCAGCGTGCTCGCCACACCCGATCAGCTCGCCGGCGAGCAGACCGCGACGCGGCTCGCCAACTCACTGCCGGTGCGGCTCTCCAAGGCAGTACTCAAGATCGGCTGGCGGGCAGCGGCGAACAAGAACTTCGCCGCCGTCGGCGGCCCGGACCAGGCGAACCTCGCGCAGTTGGACCAGGCGGTCGACGAGTACGCGGATCAGGCCGCGATGGAGGTTCAGCTGCTGGACTCCAACAACCCCAAGATCTTTCAGCAGGTTGCGCCGACGCACAGCTGGTACGGCCAGGACTTCGCCGGTTCCAGAATCTGGTACGACAACCCCGACACCATCTACCGCTTCGTCGGGGTCAACACCGTCTCGTCCTATGTGATCACCGGGAAGTTCAGCGGCGGAATGCCGGCGGACACCAACTTCAGCGTCCTGACCGGATTGAACGGCGCGACCGCCGACAACATCAACGGCAAGGACCTCGTGCTGAACGCGGACAATTCGTTCAGCATCACCGTCGACTCCACGCCGACCGCGCCGGGGCAGACCAACCATCTCTATCTGGCGCCGGGTGCGACGTTGATCACCACCCGAAACACATTGTCGGACTGGACCACTCAAGATCCGATGAGTCTATCGATCCAGCGGGTCAGCGGACCCCCCGACAGCCTGTTCAGCCAGTTCGGCGGCTTCGCCTTCCCGGGAATCGGCACGTTGGTTTCGAAAAGCCCGCTGCTGACCCGCCTGGTCTCGATCATCCCGCCGCTTCCCGCCCCCCGACTGCTGCAGTCGGTCGAGACCGCCGCGATCATGCTGCTTCTCGGCATCAAGGGAGAGAACCAGTACATGGGTGTCGCGACCAACGATTCCGTGACCGGCAAGCAACAGCCGCCCAACGTCCTGTCGAGCCCCGACCACAACGCGGCGTTCCTGGCAACCCAGTTGCAGAGCGCCGGTTACTTCCAGCTTGCCGACGACGAGGCACTGGTCATCACGATCAATCCCGGCAACGCAGGGTATTTCAGCGTTCCGGTCACCAATGACTGGACTATCACCAGCAACTACTGGGACCAGCAGACCAGCCTCAACATCGCCCAGTCCGTGAAGAACGCCGACGGCACATACACGATCGTCGTCTCCCCCACCGATCCCGGTGTGGCGAACTGGGTGTCCACCGGCGGCCTCAACCAGGGCACAATCTCGATCCGGTTCCAGGACTTCGACCCGGCCTCCGACGTCGACCCGACCGTCAGCTCTCAGGTCGTGAAGCTGAACGAACTCAGCGGTCTCCCCACCGTCACCGAAGCAGAGCGCCAGGCTCAACTCGCGGCCCGAAAACTGGCCTACGACAAGCGCTATGCGCCCTACCCGCAGGCCTAGAGTTCCAGCAGCGCGATCGCCGGCTCCTCGATCAGGCTACGAAGGTCGGCGAGGAACGCCGCCGCCTGCGCGCCGTCGGCGACGCGGTGATCGAAGGCGCATGTCAAGGTCATCGTCGGCCGGGCAACCACCGCGTCGTCGACCACCACCGCCCTCGGCTTCAGCGAACCCATTCCGAGGATCGCCGCTTCGGGGTAGTTGATCACCGGAACGCCTTCGTCGAGTCCGAGCGCACCGAAGTTGGACACCGTGAACGTCGACCCGCCGAGTTCCGCTGGAGAAAGGGCGCCCCTCCTGGCCCGCTCGACCGTGTCGTCGACTGCGGCCGCGAGCCGCCGCGTGGTCAGCGTATCGGCGTCGGGGATCACCGGGACCACGAGTCCCCGATCGGTGGCCACCGCAATGCCCAGCCGAACGCCGCGATGCAGCTGAATCCGCGGGCCGTCTTCGGTTTCCAGCCACGTGGCGTTGATTACCGGATGACGGCCCAGTGCGATGACGAGCATCCGCAACGTCAGGGCGAAGGGGGTCACCTCCAGCCGATCCCGCAACCGCAGTAGCGCAGAGCAATCCACCTGAACACTGGCGTGCGCGTCGGGGATGCGGCTGCGCGACAGCGTCATCTGCGTAGCCATCCGGGCCCGAACACCCTGTACTGCAATGGTTTCAGTATCAGACCCCGCAGCCGCCAGCACATCCTGGTCGGTGATGATGCCGTCGGCGCCCGACCCGGGCTGCAGGCCGGACAGCTCGACGGCCAACTCAGCGGCGAGCTTGCGGACCTTCGGTGCGGCACGCGGCCGTCGACTGCGGTCCATGCCGTTGTCGGTTCCGTAGCCGACCAGAACTGGCGTGCGTTTCTCCTCTCCACCGGTGTCGATGCGCACCAACAACGTTCCGACGGCCAGGGTCTCGCCTTCCGCACCGCCGAAGGCGACGATCCGGCCGACGTACGGGCTGGGGATCTCGACCTCGGCCTTGTTGGTCTCCACGGTGCACAGCGTCTGGTTGAGTTCGACGACGTCGCCGACCGAGACGGCCCATCGGGTGATCGTGGCGTCCAGCAGGCCCTCACCGAGGTCGGGAACCAGGAAGTCGCTCATGGCCGTCGCATCGCTTTCTCGACGCAGTCCAGCAGCCGGTCGACCCCGGGCAACCAGACCTTCTCCATGCGCGCCGGTGGATACGGTGTGTCGAATCCGGTGGCGCGCAGCACCGGTGACTCCAGGTCGTAGAACAGTTCCTCGGAGATCCGCGCCGCCAGTTCGGCGCCGAAACCCAGGGTGCGCGGCCCCTCGTGCATGACCACCGCCCGGCCGGTCTTGCGGACCGAGGCCGCGACGGTGTCGAAGTCCAGCGGGCTCAGTGATCGAAGGTCGATCACCTCCAGGTCGAACTCCGCGATCTCGGCGGCGTTCAGCGCGGTGGCGACCAGACCGCCGTAGGTGATCACCGTGAGGTCCCCGCCCGACCGGCGAACCGCGGCCCGGCCGATTGGCGGTGCCGGATCGGCGAAGTCGACGGTGTCGCGGGTCCAGTAGCGGCGCTTGGGCTCGAGGTAGACGACCGGGTCACGGGAGCTGATCGCATGCCGCAGAAGCCAGTACGCGTCCGACGGAGTCGAGGGCACCACGACCTTGAGCCCGGCGGTGTGGGCCCAGTAGGTCTCGGTCGATTCCGAATGGTGCTCGACCGCTCCGATGCCGCCGAACGACGGGATGCGCACGGTCACCGGCATGTCGACTTCGCCTCGCGTGCGCATCCGATACTTGGCCAGGTGGCTGACCATCTGGTCGAACGCCGGATACGAGAAGCCGTCGAACTGGATCTCGGGTACCGGCACGAACCCGCGGATAGCCAGGCCGACGGCGATGCCGATGATCGCGGACTCGGCCAACGGAGTGTCGAAACACCTTGGAGCGCCGAATGTTTCGGACAGTCCCTCGGTCACTCGGAACACCCCGCCCAATGTCGCGACATCCTCGCCGAACACCAGCACGCGCTCGTCGGCAGCCATCGCGTCGTGCAGTGCGCGGTTGATCGCCTGTGCCATGGTCAGAGTTGTGATCGCCGGCAGGTCGGTCAATTTCGGGGGCCGTTCGATGATCTGGGTCATCTCAGATCTCCTTCGCCATCTCGGCGAGCAACTGCTCGCGTTGGGCCGCGAGCAGCGGCGTGATCTCGGCATAGACGGTGTCGAACAGCTCGCCCACGTCCGGATCCGGAGCGTCGACCACGGCGTCGCGAAGTTCGGCGCGCAGCCGTGCGGAGCGGGCGCTCACCCGCTGTTCGAGCCGGTCGGTGAGCACCCCGATGCGCTGTAAGTAGCTGCGGTAGCGGGTGATCGGGTCCCGCGCGGCCCACTCGTCGAGTTCCTCTGCGGGCTGGTAGCGGGTGGGATCGTCAGACGTGGTGTGCGGACCCATCCGGTAGGTGACCGCTTCGATCAGCGTGGGCCCCTCACCGGCGCGGGCCCGTTCGGCCGCCTCGCTCATCACCGCATAGCAGGCCAGAACGTCGTTGCCGTCCACCATGACTCCGGCCATTCCGTAGCCGGAGGCGCGGTGCGCGATCGACGGTCCGGCGTGCTGGCGGCTCACCGGCACCGAGATCGCCCACTGGTTGTTCTGCACGAAGAACACGCACGGCACCTTGTCGACGGCGGCCAGGTTCATCGCCTCGTGGGCGTCGCCCTCGCTCGTCGCGCCATCACCGAGGAAGGCCACCGTCACAGAATCCTCACCGAGCCGCTGAGCCGCCATCGCGGCACCCACGGCGTGCAGGGCATGGGTGGCGATCGGAATCGCGATCGGCGCGCAGCACTTCCGGGTGAACTGCAGGCCGCCGTGCCACGCGCCGCGCCATACCGCGGCCATCTGCGCGGGTGCAATGCCACGCACCAGGAAGGCGCCGAGTTCGCGGTATTGCGGGAAGAGCCAGTCGGTCTTGCGCAGGCAGGCCACCGCGCCCACCTGGGCGGCTTCCTGACCACGGCACGACGCGTAGAGGGCCAGTTCACCCTGGCGTTGCAGGTTGACGAACTCGCCGTCGAGATCTCGGGTGACGATCAGGTTTTCGTAGAGCCAGGCCAAGGTTTCCGGCGGCAGGCGATAGTCGGAGTCCGCATTCGCGGTTCCGTCCGGTGCGATGTGTTGCACCAATCGACCCATGCCGCCTCCTTATGGCCACGTCGACGGCATGTTTGGCCGTCACGACCTCAAGTCTGCTCAGTGCGGAGGCGGTCAGAGCAAGATCCGTTGTGGCGGAGTGCCAGCTAACGGCCGGGATCGGGCGCGAGCTGGACGATGCGCTCTGCTCGCCGCAGCACCGGGGCATCTACCATTATGCCCTCGAACTGGAACACACCGCGTTCATCGCGGGCGGCGGCCAGTACGTGTCGTGCCCACCCGAGTTGATCGGCCGTGGGCGCGTAGCCGTCGCGGATGACGGCGACCTGGCTGGGATGGATGGCCACCTTGACGTCGAAGCCGACGGCGACGGCATCGTCGACCTCGGCGCGCAGGCCGTCGAGGTTCTTGATGTCGAGGAACACCGAGTCGAGCGCGAGCTTGCCGAACGCCTTCGCAGCCAGCAGGCTCTGCGACCGCACGTGGCGGGCGACGTCGCGGTAGGTGCCGTCCGGGAAGCGGTTGTTGGTGCCGCCGGTCACGGCGAACAGGTCCTCGGCTCCCCACATCACCGCGTACGCGTTGGCCACCCGCGCCGTTTCGGTCACGGCCAGCGCACCGAGCGGAGTCTCGACGAGGACCACCACATCCAGCGGGGCCAGCGCGGCAACCTGTCCGGCGGACTCGGTCTTGGCCAGCATCACCGTCGTGTACGGCGTGCGAGCCAGCACCTCGAGATCGCGGGGGTGGTCCTCGGTGCCAGACGGATTGACCCGCACCACGGTGCGACCGGGATCGAGCGGAGTGGCCAGCAGCGCCTCCCGTGCGGCGGCACGATCCTTGGCCGCCACCCCGTCCTCGAGGTCGAGGATCACGACATCGGCTGTCGCCGACGCTTTTTCGAAGCGTTCCGGACGGTCGGCGGGGCAGAACAGCCAGGCCGGCCCGGGATTCTCAAGTGCCATCAGACGGGCTTCTTCCGAACCATGGTCTTGCGGCTCGCCGTCGCCACGATGTCGCCGTGCTGGTTGCGCCCGGTGTGGGCGAACGTCACGATGCCCTCTCCCGGGCGGCTCTTGGACTCGCGCTTCTCGGTGATGACGGTCTCCGCGTAGAGCGTGTCACCGTGGAACAGCGGCTTGGGGAAGGCGATCTCGGAGAAGCCCAGGTTGCCGACGATGGTGCCCTGCGTCAACTGGGCGACCGACAGACCCACCAAGGTGGAGAGGGTGAACATCGAGTTGACGAGTCGCTGGTGGAACGGCGGCAGCGCGTCGGAGAACGCCGCATCCAGGTGCAGCGCCTGGGTATTCATCGTCAACGTGGTGAACAGCACGTTGTCGGCCTCGGTGATGGTGCGCCCGGGCCGGTGCAGGTAGCGCACGCCCGGCTCGAACTCCTCGAACCACAGGCCGCGCTGCTCGACGACCTTCTCCCCGACCGGCTCACTCATGCGACGCCCAACTCCCTTGCGATGAGCATCAGCTGCACTTCTGTTGTCCCTTCGCCGATTTCGAGGATTTTGCTGTCGCGGTAGTGGCGCGCGACGGGGTACTCGTTCATGAACCCGTAGCCGCCGTGGATCTGGGTGGCGTCGCGGGCGTTGTCCATCGCGGCCTCGCTGGCGACCATCTTGGCGATCGCGGCTTCCTTCTTGAACGGCTTGCCCGCCAGCATCAGAGCCGCCGCGTCGTAGTACGCGGTGCGGGCCACGTGCGCCCGCGCCTCCATGCGGGCGATTTTGAACTCGATGGCCTGGAAGCGCCCGATCGGCTGGCCGAAGGCGGTTCGCTCCTTGGCGTACTTGACGCTCTCGTCGACGCAGCCCTGAGCGACACCGGTCGCCAGCGCGGCGATCGCGATGCGGCCTTCGTCGAGGATGCGCAGGAAGTTGGCGTAGCCGCGGCCCCGTTCGCCGAGCAGGTTCTCCTCGGGGACGCGGACATCCTCGAAAGTCAGCGGGTGGGTGTCCGAGGCGTTCCAGCCGACCTTGTCGTAGGCCGGTTCGGCGGTGAAGCCGGGGGTGGGAACCGGCACCAGGATCGAGGAGATCTCCCGGCGGTCGCCGACGGTTCCCGTCACAGCGGTGACGGTGACCAGCTTGGTGATGTCGGTGCCCGAGTTGGTGATGAACTGCTTGGAGCCGTTGATCACCCAATGGCCGTCGTCGATGCGCGCGGTGGTCTTGGTGGCGCCGGCGTCGGTGCCGCCGCCGGCCTCGGTGAGGCCGAACGCGCCGAGCGCCGCGCCGCTGGTCAGCTGCGGCAGCCATTCCTGCTTCTGCACCTCGTTACCGAACCGGTAGACCGGCATCGCGCCGAGCGAGACACCGGCCTCCAGGGTGATCGCCACACTCTGGTCGACCTTGCCGAGTTCTTCCAGGGCCAGGCACAAGGCGAAGTAGTCGCCGCCCATGCCCCCGTACTCCTCGGGGAACGGCAGACCGAACAGGCCCATGTCGGCCATGCCCGAGACGATTTCGTAGGGGAAGGAGTGTTCGGCGTCGTGCTTGGCCGAGACGGGGGCGACCACCGAGCGTGCGAAGTCCCGCACGGTCTTGGCCAGTTGCTCGTACTCCTCGGGAAGGAGTCCGGTGGACAGGAGGTCACTCATCGGATGTTGCTTTCTCTTTCGTGGCGGCTATGACCTTGGCCAACAGCTGGCCCACCTTGACCTGGTCGCCGACGGCGACCAGAAGCTCTACGACGCCGTCGACCGGCGCGGTCAGCGAATGTTCCATCTTCATCGCCTCGACGGCGACCACCACCGTCCCCGCGGTCACGGTCTGCCCGTCGGAAACACCAACGGCGACAACCGAACCGGGCATGGGACTGAGCAGCTCGGCATCTCCGCTGTGGGCGTCGTCGGGGCGGACCGGCGCTTCGCGGACCTCCTCGACCATCACCGTCGGGCCCGCAGCTGCGAGCCAGATCTGATGCCCGGCGGTGGCGACGGTGTAGGTGGCACGAAGCCCGTCGATGGTCACCGCCAGCACATCACCGCTCAACTGGGCTGACAGGGAACGGGTTTCACCGTCCTCGACCCGCGCGACAGCATGCCCGGGCGTGCCGGTGATGTGGACGTGATCGGTGCGTGCGCCTGACCGCAGCCGAAGACTGGTGGGCGCTGGTTCGCCGAGGCGCCAGCCCGTCGGCACGTCCCAGAGGTCGGCGTCGGCGTCGGCCCACAGCTGGAGCCATCGATATGCGGCTGCCGCGACGAAGGTCTCGTCACCGGGGGGTTCAGCGGTGAAGACCGTCCGGTCGATCAGGCCGGTGTCGAGCCGTCCCGCCGCCACGTCGTCGTCGGCCAGCAGGAACCGCAGGAATTCGACGTTGGTGCCGACGCCGAGCACGGCGGTGTCGGACAGCGCGCGGTCCAGCGTCCGCAATGCCGTTGCGCGGTCCGGGCCGTAGGCGATCACCTTCGACAGCATCGGGTCGTAGTCGCTGCCGATCGTCATCCCCACCGCCAGGCCGGAATCCACCCGGACGTGCGGGCCGGACGGTTCCAGCAATCCCAGCACCGGCCCACCGGTCGGCAGGAAGCCGGCGGCGGGGTCCTCGGCGTAGATGCGGGCTTCGATGGCGTGCCCGTGCATCGTGATGTCGTCCTGGCCGGCGGGTAGCTTCTCCCCCGCCGCGATGCGGACCTGCCACTCGACGAGGTCCCAACCGGTGACGAGTTCGGTGACCGGATGCTCGACCTGCAGTCGGGTGTTCATCTCCATGAAGAAGAACTCTTCGGGCTTGTCGGCGGACACGATGAACTCGACGGTGCCCGCACCCACGTAGTCGACGCTGCGGGCGGTGTCGCAGGCGGCGGCCCCGATGCGGGCGCGGGTGGCCGCGTCCAGCAGCGGCGACGGAGCCTCCTCGATGACCTTCTGATGTCGGCGCTGCAGGCTGCACTCGCGTTCGCCGAAGTGCAGAACGGTGCCGTAGCCGTCGGCGAGGACCTGGACCTCGATGTGCCTGGGCCGCAGCACGAATCGCTCGAGGAACAGGGTGTCGTCGCCGAACGCCGCACCGGACTCCCGGCGGGCCGCGGCCAACGCGGCCGGAAGATCCCCGGCACGATCGACCCGACGCATGCCCTTGCCACCGCCACCGGCGGACGGCT
The DNA here is from genome assembly GCA_963716465.1 of uncultured Actinomycetota bacterium. Taxonomy (GTDB): domain Bacteria; phylum Actinomycetota; class Actinomycetes; order Mycobacteriales; family Mycobacteriaceae; genus Mycobacterium. The sequence goes on along the minus strand of CAVQTS010000010.1, from coordinate 15,914 downwards.
TGACCAGGATCGGGAAGCCGATGTCGTCGGCCGCCGCGATCAGGTCGGCATCGCTCAGGTCGGGCCGGGCGATGCCGGGAACCACCGGAACCCCGAACGCGGACACCGCCGCCTTAGCCGCGATCTTGTCGCCCATCGTGCGGATCGCACCGCTGGGCGGCCCGATGAACGTCACTCCGGCGCGCTCGAGTGCCGCGGCGAAATCGGAGTTCTCCGAGAGGAATCCGTAACCCGGGTGGACGGCTTGCGCGCCGGTCCTGCGGGCGGCTTCCACCACCGCCTCGATGTCGAGATAGCTCTGTCGCGCGGGCGGCGGCCCGATGCGCACCGCGACGTCGGCCTCGGCGACGTGGCGCGCACCGGCATCGGCGTCGCTGTATACCGCGACCGAGCGGATGCCCATCGCGCGCAGTGTTCGAATGACGCGCACGGCGATCTCGCCCCGGTTGGCGACAAGGACACTGGTAAACATCGTCACATCCTGAACACGCCGTAGGACACCGATTCGACGGGCGCGTTGGCGGTCACCGAAAGCGCCAGTCCCAGAACTGTTCTGGTGTCGGCGGGATCGATCACGCCGTCGTCCCACAACCGGGCGGTCGAGTAGTACGGGTTGCCCTGTTCTTCGTACTGTGCGCGGATCGGCGCCTTGAAGGCTTCTTCCTCCTCGGCGGTCATCTCGCCGCGCACCGTGGCCAGCACCGAGGCGGCCTGTTCGCCGCCCATCACCGAGATGCGGGCGTTGGGCCACATCCACAGGAAGCGCGGAGAGTAGGCCCGCCCGCACATGGAGTAGTTGCCGGCACCGTACGAGCCGCCGATGACCACGGTCAGCTTGGGTACCCGCGCGCAGGCCACGGCGGTCACCATCTTGGCACCGTGCTTGGCGATGCCACTGGCCTCGTAGTCTCGGCCGACCATGAAGCCGGTGATGTTCTGAAGGAACACCAGGGGCACCATTCGCTTGTCGCACAGTTCGATGAAATGTGCTCCCTTGAGCGCGGATTCGCCGAACAGCACGCCGTTGTTGGCGACGATGCCGACCGGGTGGCCGTGGATGTGGGCGAATCCGGTGACCAGTGTCGTACCGTATTCGGCTTTGAACTCGGTGAACTCGCCGCCGTCGACGATGCGGGTGATCACCTCGTGCACGTCGTAGGGCACCCGCGCGTCGACCGGCACCACGTCGTAGAGCTCGTGCTGGTCGACGATCGGGTCGGCGCTAGCCCGGACGGCCCAGGGCCGCTGCTCGCGTGGGCCCAGGGTGGCGATGATGCGGCGGACGATGCGCAGCGCGTCGCGGTCGTCGTGCGCCAGATGGTCGGTGACGCCGGAGGTCTTGGAGTGCAGATCGCCGCCGCCGAGTTCCTCGGCGGTCACCACCTCTCCGGTGGCGGCCTTCACCAGCGGCGGCCCGCCGAGGAAGATCGTGCCCTGGTTGCGCACGATCACCGCTTCGTCGCTCATCGCGGGCACGTAGGCGCCGCCGGCGGTGCACGATCCGAGCACCGCCGCGATCTGCGGGATGCCCTGAGCGCTCATGGTGGCCTGGTTGTAGAAGATGCGGCCGAAGTGGTCGCGGTCGGGGAACACCTCGTCCTGGCGGGGCAGGAATGCGCCGCCGGAGTCGACCAGATAAATGCAGGGCAGCCGGTTCTGCAGCGCGATCTCCTGGGCGCGCAGGTGCTTCTTGACCGTCACCGGGTAGTAGGTACCGCCTTTGACGGTGGCGTCGTTGGCGACGATCATGCACTCGCGCCCGGAGACCCGGCCGATACCGGTGATCATCCCGGCGGCAGGGCAGTCGTCGTCGTACATGCCGTCGGCGGCCAGCGGCGCGATCTCGAGCAGCGGGCTGCCCGGGTCGAGCAGTCCGTCCACCCGGTCACGGGGAAGCAGCTTCCCGCGCTCCACGTGGCGCTCGCGAGCCCGTTCCGATCCGCCCAGCGCCGCCTCGGCCAGCTTGGCGCGCAACTGATCGACGAGTTGCAGGTGCGCCTCACGGTTCGCAGCCGGTGAAGTCATCGTCGCAGTCCCGTCTGAGTTAATGACGACTAACTCGTGTTAGGTTAGTGAAGATTAACCGAGACGTCCAGACGCGTTGCCGGAGGGTCCGATGTCAGAGGAAGCCACACGGCGCAGCCGGCAGAAGTCCGACCGCCGCTCGGCTCTGTTGACCGCCGCCGAACGGCTGATCGCCGAGAGGGGCTTCCTGGCCGTCCGGCTCGAGGACATCGGCTCGGCCGCGGGCGTCAGCGGACCGGCCATCTACCGGCACTTCCCCAACAAGGAAGCGCTGTTGGTCGAACTGCTCGTGGGGATCAGCACCCGACTGCTGGCCGGTGCCCAGGCGGTGGTGGCCGAGGCACCGAACCCGCCGGCAGCGCTGGACGGCCTGATCGAGTTCCATCTCGACTTCGCGCTGGGCGAGTCGGACCTGATCCGCATCCAGGACCGCGACCTGGACAACGTGCCCGCCCCCGCGCAACGCCAGGTGCGCCGCGCGCAGCGCCGCTACGTGGAGGTCTGGGTGAGCACGCTGCGCGACCTCGACCCACACCTGGACGAGGCCGACGCGCGTCTGATGGCGCACGCCGTCTTCGGTCTGCTCAATTCGACTCCACACAGCATGAAGCCCCGGGCGTCCGACCCGGGGCATTCACGCGACGTACTACGGGCGATGACGGTGGCCGCGGTGTCGTCGGCCGGCGACCGTCAGTCCCGCGCGATCGGTCAATACCAGTAGCGGCGTCCCGCGACGGGGCGGCCCACCGCACCCAGCAGCCACAGGACTGCACCGACCACCAGCAGGATGACTCCGATGGTCCAGAGAATCTGGATCTTCAGAACGAACCCGAGGATGAGCAGAATTGCTCCGAGCACGATCATTGCTTCCTCCAAAATGTAACTTGCTGAACTGTTTTCGCTCCACTACTGGCTGGGTCGCGGCAGGTTGCAGTTGGTCACCTTTGGGTTGACCCCTGCGTAGTTCAACGGACCGACCACGACGGTCAGTGCGATGGACCCTGCCGTAGCACAGTTGGCTTCGCTGCCCGAAAAGTAACCGCGCTGCCAGGTAGCGAACACGCCGATCAGCAGCCACACGACCACGATCACACCCACGATTCCGCGGCCTCGCATGGTGAGCCTCCCTTGATAATCCGCACCACATGGCGCACAGGGTTTTACCCGTCCGACAGTTCTCTAAACATCGGACCCCAACGCCGCCCGCACCCAGTCCGCGACCGTGCCCGCCAGGACCGCATGGTTCTCCCGTCGGGTGATCTCGTGTCCGTCGTCGCAGAACAACAGGTAGCGCACCGGTCGGCGCAGGGCTTGCAGGGCCTCGACGATCTGCTCGGACTCGCTGACCGGAACGTTGGTGTCCGTGGCGCCGTGCACCACGAGCAACGGTGCGGTCAGTGACTGGACGCGCTGCAACGGCGACAGTGCCTCGAGCAGTTCACGGTCAGCCACCGGGTGGCCGTATTCGGGGTAGGCCGCGGCGGCGATCCACGGTTCGGTGTTCCGGTAGAACGTGCCCAGATCGCTCATCCCGCAGATGCTGATGCCGGCCACGAACAGGGTTGGATGGAAGGTCAGCGCCGCCATCGTGAGATATCCGCCGTAAGACCAACCCGCGCAGGCGATCCGGTGCGCTTCGACGATCCCGGTCTCGGCGAGGTGGCGGGCGCAGTCGGCGACGTCGTCGATGGCGGCGAACCGCTTCTCCCTGTCGTCGGCGTGGCAGAACTCGCGTCCGGATCCGCCCGACCCGCGGACGTTCGGCGCGAACACGGTGATGCCCTCGTCGAGCAGCAGCGGGAAGATCTCGCTGTAACCGGGACGTGCCTGTCCTTCCGGGCCGCCGTGCAGGTAGATCATCGCGCCGATCTGTTCGACGCGCGGCGGTGGACGGTACAGCCAACACGGCAGGCGCATGCCGTCGCGCGCGATGACCGTGTGCGGTGTCGGCGGGGCCGACACCGGCCCGGTGCTCGGCTTGCGGTCGATGCGTTCCCACTGTCGCGTGCGTGGGTCGACGAGTTCGACCGTGCGTGGCAGGTCGGGTCCTTCGACGGTCATCGCGACCATCGACCCGCCGGCGCTGATCGACAGCTCGCTCGCCACCATGTTGGGTAGCGGGATGGGCTCGCCCAGGGAGTTGTCGGCGTATGCCAGGATCTGTAACTGGCTGCAGCCGTTTATGTTCCACAACAGCGCCACGGTGGACAGGTCGTCACTCACCGCGAACTCGTCGAGGTCGATTCCGTCGCGTTCGGCGACCACGTGGTAGGCGACGCCGTCGGCGGTCACGGTGACCTCGAGCAGTCGCGTGTGCCGTGCGCCGTTGTCGCTGCGCACGAGGGCGCGCACGTACTCCCCCGGCCGATACAGCGCTGTGTGCTCGCCGTCGTGACCGCACCGCAGCCGTCGCGGTGCGTGGTCGTCGAGGATCACTCCGGTCTCGGTACTGGAGCCGGGATCTGAAGGGAGCAAAGCTATTTCGGTGCTGCCGCGCAGCATGATCAATTCGCGGTAGCCGCGTGGCCCGACTCGGATCAGCGCCGCGCCCGCCCACGCGTCGACCAACCGACCCCCGGAGCGGCGGTCAAGAACCGTCACCGCGCCGGTGGCGGGGTCGATGAGTGTGGACTGACCGATGCCGTCCTCGCCGGTGAGGATCGCGCAGACGAGGTCCCCGTCCCAGGCGATCAATTCCGCCGTACCGGCGTGCATGCCGTCGATGCGGCGAGCCAGCCGGTCGTCCGGGTCGGTGGTCACCACCCAGATCTGGGTGCGGGTGCTGCCCTCGGGCGCCACCTGGCAGGCCAGCCAGTGACCGTCGGCGGAGTGGACGACCTTGGTCACCGGTCCTTTGACCGGCAGTTCGACGTCGCGCGATGAGGACGCTCGCCGGCCGCGCAGGAACCGCTGCACTGCCCGTGGGTAGCCGCCGTCGTCGACCAGGTGGGCGAACGCGGTGCCATCGGGCGACAGGGAAGCGCCATACGTCGCCCGAACGTCCCGATCCACCCGTACTTCGTTCCACGCAGCCAACCGGTGGTAAACAAGTTGCTGGGCCAACGGGGCAGAAACGAGTGGTTGCCGGTAGGCGGTAGCCTGCAGGCATGAGGTGGGAATGAACGATCCGCGTCGAACAGAGTGGTCCGACCCGACGCAGCAGGCCGGCAATGGTTATCCACCGAACCCCGACCCCGCCTACGCAGGTCAGTACTACGGGTACGGAGCCCCGTACACCGGCCCCGGCTACGTGCCTCCACCGACTCAGCCCACCGAGCAGCTGCCGACGTCCTGGCAGCAGGGCGGCTACCAGCCCACCGAACCGCCCCAGCCCCCGCCTGGCCCCCCGAAGTCACCGCGCTGGCTGTGGATCCTCGCCGCCGTCGCCGTGCTCCTGGTGGTCGGACTGGTCATCGCCCTGGTCATCGTGACCAGTTCGTCGAGGGAATCCACGGTCGCAGTGCCGGTACCGCCGGTGACCGGGACCAGTACTGAGCCCTCGATCCCGACGACCACGTCCCGGTTCCCGCTGCCCACCACGTCGGAGTCGCCGCTGCCGACCAGCACCGAGGCTCCCGGCACCCCGGTGCCGCCCGCCGACACCACCAGTCCCAGCGGCACCGACACCGTCGTCTACAACGTCGGCGGTGACGGCCGGGCGATCAACATCACCTACGTCGACACCGGCGGCATCATGCAGACCGAGTTCAACGTGATGCTGCCGTGGAGCAAAGAGGTGAGCCTGTCGTCACCGGCCCGCGGCTCGGCCAGCGTGGCCGTGGTCAATGTCGGGCAAGACGTCACCTGCAGCGTGTCGGTCAACGGTGTCCAGGTGCGTCAGCGCACCGGCCGGGGGCTGACGATCTGCACCGGCGCCGGCTAGGCAGCCGCCGGCACCCGGACCATCAGCATCCCCACCAGGCCCGCCGTGAGCACGACGCACAGACCGCCGAACCCCGCCCGGTCGGTTCCGAACGCGTCGACGAAGACGAAGAACAGCCACGGCGCCAGGAAGGCGACCGCGCGCCCGGTCATCGTGTAGAGCCCGAACGCGACGCCCTCCTTGCCGTGGCTGGCCATCTTCAACAACACCGTGCGCGACGCCGACTGCGCGGGTCCGACGAACAGCGCCAGCAGCAGTCCGCAGACCCAGAACGCGACCGGACCCGACAGTGTCATCAAGGTCAGCCCGACGGCGATCAGCGCTGACAGCGAGGCGACGATCACCGGCTTGCCCCCGATCCGGTCATCGAGGTGGCCGCCGAGCACGGCGCCCAGAGCGGCCATCGTGCTGGCGATGACACCGAACACCAGCACGTTGGCTTGCGAGATTCCGTAGACGCTGACGCCGACCACCGCGCCGAAGGCGAACACCCCGGCGATCCCGTCCCGGAAGACCGCGCTGACCACCAGGTAGTAGACGAAGTTGCGGTCGCGCTGCCATTCGGCGCGCAGGTCCACCCCCAGCTGCCGGTAGCCCCCGAACAGCCCGGTCGCCCGGACCCGCGCCTCGGCCGCGGGCGCGAAAGTATGAGCGGTCCACAGCAGCGGGACGGCGAGCACGGCGAACCACGCGGCCGCCATCAGCATCGCGTCGCGCACGTTCTGCCCGTCGGCGGTCGGGATTCCGAGTAGACCGCGGGTGGGTCCGCTACCGGCGATGAAGCCGACGTAGACCAGCAGCAGAAGCGTGACGCTGCCGAGGTAGCCCGCAGCCGCCCCGACGCCGGAGATGCGCCCGGAGTTCTGCGGGGTGGTCAGCTGGCGCAGCATCGCGTTGTAGGGCACCGCCGCGAGGTCACCGCACGCCGCGGTCGATGCCAGCAGCACCAGGCCCATCGCGAAGTAGGCGGGCTCGGCGCGAATCAGGCTCATCGCGCCGGTCAGCACCACGGCCAGACTGGTCAGGATCGTCAGCGCGGCCCGGCGTCGCGGCGGTTCCTGCACCACGACTCCGGTGACCGGAGCCAGGACCGCTACCGTGAGGCCGGCGATGGTCAGCGCGCGGCCCAGCCAGCTGGCCGGTGAGGTGCCGCCGGCCAGACCCACGCCGACCGTGCTCGTGAGGTAGACCGAGAAGACGAAAGTGGCCACGATGGCGGTCATCCCGGTCACGCCGCAGTCCCACAGCGCCCACGCCAGGATCTTCGACCGCGGGACGGTTTCGGGAGCCGCCCGGGGTCCGCTCATATGGGCCAGAGTATCCAGCCCCCCTACGATGTCCGCATGCCAGTCCCTGCACCCTCACCGGACAGCCGAGCCGTCGTCACCGGAGCCTCCCAGGGCATCGGTGAGGCGCTGGCCACCGAACTCGCCGCCCGCGGCCACAGCCTGATCGTCACGGCGCGCCGCGGGGAGGTCCTGACCGATCTGGCCGCACGTCTGACCGAGCGCTACCGCGTCACCGTCGAGGTCCGCGCCGTCGACCTCGCCGACCCCGCGGCTCGCGCAGCGCTTGCCGACGAGTTGGCCGAGCGCAACATCTCGATCCTGTGCGCCAATGCGGGTACCGCGACGTTCGGGCCGGTGGCCAATCTCGACCCGGCCGGCGAGCGGGCCCAGGTTCAGCTCAACGTCCTGGGAGTGCACGACCTGGTGCTCGCGGTGCTGCCGGGGATGGTGGCCCGCGGGGCCGGCGGCATCCTGATCTCGGGCTCGGCGGCCGGCAACTCGCCCATCCCCAACAATGCGACCTACGCGGCGACCAAGGCGTTCGTGAACACGTTCAGCGAGTCGCTGCGCGGCGAATTGAAGGACTCGGGCGTCCACGTCACGCTGCTGGCGCCGGGTCCGGTGCGCACCGAGCTGCCCGACCCGGCAGAGCAATCACTGGTGGAGCGGTTGATCCCAGACTTCCTGTGGATCGACACCGAGTACACGGCGCGGATTTCGCTGGATGGTTTGGAGCGCAACAAGATGCGGGTGGTCCCGGGCGTGACGTCGAAGGCGATGTCGGTGGCCTCCGGCTATGCGCCGCGCGCGATCGTCACCCCGATCGTCGGCGCGGTGTACAAGAAGCTGGGCGGCGACTAGCGGCGCCGGCCGGTGCCGAAGATGCTTCGGGAGATCTCGCGGCCGATGACCGTGCCCGCCGAGCGCATTGCGCTCTTGAACGCCGGGTTGTCCATCATCTTCTCCAGCACGCCGGGCTCTGGCTTCTGGGCCTGTCGGGGCATCGGCGGCAGGTCGATGCCGGTCGGCATGATCGGCGGCAGGTCGGTGCCGTCGGCCGCCTCGGGCGGCGGCGCCAGCTTGGACGCCAGCATCTCGTAGGCCGATTCACGGTCGACGGTCTGGCCGTACTTCAGGAACAGCGGGCTGGCCTGGGCGGCGGCCTTGATGTAGTCCGGGCCGATGGTGTCCATCAGCGACTGCGGGGGCCGCAGGCGGGTCCAGGCCACCGGTGTCGGCGCGCCGCGCTCGGAGAGCACCGTCACGATCGCCTCACCGATGCCCAGCGAGGTCAGGTCCGTGGCCAGGTCGTAGAAGTCGGTCTTGGGGTAGGTGCGCACCGTCTTGGTGAGCGCCTGCTGGTCGTCCGGGGTGAACGCGCGCAGCGCGTGCTGGATGCGGGCACCCAGCTGGGAGAGCACGTTGTTGGGGACGTCGGTGGGCAGCTGGGTGCAGAAGAACACGCCGACGCCCTTGGACCGGATCAGTTTGACGGTCTGCTCGACCTGCTGCAGGAATGCCTTCGAGGCGTCGGTGAACAGCAGGTGGGCCTCGTCGAAGAAGAACACCAGCTTCGGCTTGTCGACGTCGCCGACCTCGGGCAGGTAGGTGAACAGGTCGGCCAGCACCCACATCAGGAACGTGGAGAACATCACCGGGCGGGCGGCCTGGTCGCCCAGTTCGAGCAGGGTGATCACGCCGCGGCCCTGGGCGTCGAGGCGAAGCAGGTCGGCGGGTTCGATCTCGGGCTCGCCGAAGAAGGTGTCGCCGCCCTCGGCCTCGAGGTTGACCAGTGCCCGCAGGATGACGCCCGCGGTCTGCGATGAGACGCCGCCGACGGTTTTGAGCTGTTCCTTGCCCTCGTCGCTGGTCAAGAAGCTGATCACCGAGCGCAGGTCCTTCAGGTCCAGCAGCGGCAGCCCCTGCTGGTCGGCCCAGTGGAAGATCAGCCCGAGGGTGGACTCCCCAGTGGCGTTGAGCCCCAACACTTTCGACAGCAGGATGGGCCCGAAGGCGGAGATCGTCGCGCGGACCGGAACCCCGATCCCGCCGGTGCCCAGCGACAGGAACTCGACCGGGAACGCCGTGGGCGTCCAGCCGTCGTCGCCGGTGTCCTTGGCGCGCTGGGCGGTGCGATCGTTGACCTCACCCGGTCGGGACAGGCCCGACAGGTCGCCCTTGACGTCGGCCATCATCACCGGCACGCCCGCGGCCGACAGCTGCTCGGCGATCACCTGCAGCGTCTTGGTCTTGCCGGTACCGGTGGCGCCGGCTACCAGGCCGTGTCGGTTCATCATCGACAGCGGGATGCGGATCTGCGCCGCGGGATCCACCACACCGCCAACGACGACCGAGCCGAGGTCGAGCGCCTCTCCGGTGGTGGCGTAGCCGGCCGCGATCTGCTGGGCAGGTGTCGCTGTCGATTCGCTCGTCATGGCCCGATCCTCCGTGTTTCCTTGCGCGTTGGCCGGTAAGACACTACTTGGCCCAGCGCCCTCAGGATGGGTGGAACGGGCCGCCCGTGCCCGAGTGGGCATACTCTTGAGCGCTGTGCGCGAAGAACTGGTGTGGATCGACTGTGAGATGACGGGGCTGGACCTGCGGACCGACCGTCTCATCGAGATCGCAGCCCTGGTGACCGACGCCGAGCTCAACGTGCTCGGCGAGGGAATCGACGTGGTGATCCACGCCGACGACGAGGCGCTGGACGGCATGATCGAGGTTGTCGCGCAGATGCACCACCGGTCGGGCCTCACCCAAGAGGTGCGCAAGTCGACCGTCGACCTGGCCGCCGCCGAGCAGCTGGTCCTCGACTACATCCGCGACCCACGTCAAGCAGGCCAAGACCGCGCCGCTGGCCGGGAATTCCATCGCCACCGATCGCGGTTTCATCGCCCGCGACATGCCTGCGCTGGACAATTACCTGCATTACCGGATGATCGACGTCAGCTCCATCAAGGAGCTGTGCCGGCGCTGGTATCCCAAGATCTACTACGGCCAGCCGGAGAAGGGTCTCGCGCACCGGGCGCTGGCCGACATCCGCGAGTCGATCCGCGAGCTGAAGTACTACCGCCGCACCGCGTTCGTCCCGCCGCCGGGGCCGTCTACCAGCGAGATCGCCGCCGCGGCGGTGCAGATCGATGGCGTCGACGGAACCGATTCGGCCCTCGAGCGGGAAAGCGGCTAGTATCGACGGGCCGGTTTCCGGCAATGGTGGCTGTAGTTCAGTTGGTAGAGCACCAGGTTGTGATCCTGGCTGTCGCGGGTTCGAGTCCCGTCAGCCACCCGGAAGCGGAGAACCGCTCCTGACCTGTTCAGGGGCGGTTTTCTGTTGTGCCCACTCGCTACGCCGGATCCCCGATGCGCTATTCGATGCGCTATCTGGCTCTTATGCACTGTCCGAGGTCGTCAACAAGTGTCCGTAGTCGGGGAGGCTGCCACCCCAGCCGGCCGCACCGTCGCCCGCGGAGGGGTTGTCGTCGGCGTTGTCGTCAGGGGTGTCGTCGAAGCAGGGCCGATGTGCGGCACGTCGAGGTACGCGGACTGAGTAAGTTCGAGTAAGTACCGCGTAAGTACGGCGATGTGCCGCACACCGGCCACTGCTCAACCACCGAGGTGGCCGGGCCGCCGCGCCGATCAGAAGTCGTCGTCGCCCTCGCCGGGATCGATCGGCACCACGATCACCTCATCGGTGGGACCGCACGACTCGTCCGGCTCGCCCGGTTCAGACCCACCCAGGTCGAACCTGCCCGGCCCGGGCTCCTCAAGCCTGGCGGCGATCGCGGGCCAGTACTCCTCGGGCACCGTCGACTTCACCACCTCAATGAGCCGGCCCACCTGCACCCGCATTTCCAAGATCTTCGCACCAGTGTCCTCAGTGCCGCCGATGGCCTTGTGGAGCTTCTCCGCGGCCTTGAACCCCATCTCGGGGCTGACCTCGGTGTCGTCTCGGACCATGTTCTGAAAACCCTTGACCATCATCGCCTCCATGTAGGCGATCGGAGTGAGCGCCGTGGCCACCCCGTTCTCGAAGTCGATCTCACACTGAGCGGCGCGCCGCTCCACAATCTCGCGGTAGATCGCCCCTGCGACGTTCTGGGCCGGGAAATGCCGGTTCGCATGATTGCGCACGCTGTCCAGGCTCACGTCGTAGCCGTGGGCGGCGAGGGCGCGGACGATCCCGGCAAGGGACGACCCGGTGGCCAGCATCTCGTTGACCTGAACCATGACTTGCTCGTCGCGGCAGACATGGCAGCGGGGTTCGGGACGGAAGGTGTCGGGGTACATATTTTCCTCCTTAATGAGGGGGTTGTGACACCTCCGGGTGGTGGTGTCACCCATTAAGGCGGGGACTCCTGCGACTTACAGGGTTCGAGCGGCAAAACCACGATCGCCGTATCCCGACCGCTGGACCACGGACTCCTGCTGCTGGCGCCGAGGTGAGGACTCCGACCCAGGATCAAATCCCTTGAGCCAGGCGCCGGTATCTCCGCACCCCTGGAACACCTACCTCCTCCGAACGCCTGAACGGCGTTAAAAAACAGGGTCAGAAGACCAAGAAGCGATGATCATCACACCGGGGGCATCGAGCCCGGCCAAAGCAGCTCGCTCTCGCCGCGCGACCAATTGCCTGCGTACGCGCATGGGGCGGTAGGCCGATCAGTTCGAGCAGCTCTGACGGCATCCGCGCACCATCAGATTTCGATCTGACCTACAGGAAGTTCTACTACCACGACCGTAGTTCTACGGTCGCCAGGAGAGCCGTCCCGAGCAGGGCGCTGGTCGTTCGGGGTACCGCTAGTGCCTCCCAGGACTGGCCGTCCGCACCTACCGTAAAGACATGACGGGCATGGATGTACCCAGCGAGATCCGCGAGTTCCTACGTTCGCGGCGCGCTCGCATCACCCCCGAGCAGGCCGGCCTGCCCGCCTACGGCGGTAACCGACGGGTGAAAGGGCTGCGCCGCGAGGAGGTCGCGATGCTGGCCGGCGTGTCCGTCGACTACTACGTCCGCATGGAGCGCGGGAGCCTGGCTGGCGCCTCCGAGACCGTGCTCGACGCCCTCGCCTCGGCGCTGCAACTCGATGAGGCCGAGCGGGACCATCTCTTCGCCCTCGCGCGGGAGTCCGGACCTCCCGGCAGCCGCCGCAAGCGCAAGACCACCGGGACCCTGCGACCTGCGTTGCACCAGATACTCGACGCCATCACAGACGCTCCGGCCTGGATTCGCAACGGCCGCCATGACGTACTCGCGATGAACCAGCTCGCCCGCGCGCTCTACGCCCCGGTCCTCGCCGACCCGCGCCGTCCGGCCAACACCACCCGGTTCGTGTATCTCAATCCGCAGGAAGCCGAGCGGTTCTTCGTCGACTACGACCAGATCACTCGCGACGCGGCCGCGATGCTGCGGCTGGAAGCCGGAAACAATCCGCACGATGATCAATTGATCGCACTGGTCGGCGAACTGTGCACGCGCAGCGAACTGTTCCGACAACGGTGGGCCTCGCAGGACGTGCGATTCCACCGCTCCGGCCGCAAGCGCATCAACCACCCCGTGGTCGGTCAACTCGATCTCGACTTCGAAGCGATGCAACTACCGTCCGAACCCGGCCTCCAGCTGAATATCTACACCGCGGCGGCCAACACCCCCACAGCCGACGGGCTCAAGCTGCTCGCCTCCTGGGCCGCCAGCCAGGAGAATCTGCCATCTGAAGCCGCGCCCGGCAAGGGCTGAGGGGTACTGCCGGTACCTGGAACGATAGGTACTGCCACCCCGCGGAAAACAGGCGTTGGCTGGTGTCCATGAGAGCAACCGTCATGTACCAAGCGGGCGACGTCCGCATCGAGACCGTGCCCGACCCCGTCTTGCGCGAGACCAGCGACGCCATCGTCCGCGTCACCTCCGCCTGCATCTGCGGCAGCGACCTGTGGCCGTACGGATCCATGCCGCACAGCGATCAGGGCCGGCGGATGGGGCACGAGTTCATCGGCATCGTCGAGGAACTCGGTGCCGAGGTCAGCGGCTTCGCGGTCGGCGACCTCGTGGTGGCGCCGTTCGTGTGGTCGGACAACACCTGCGACTTCTGCACCGAGGGGCTACAGATCGCCTGCCGCCACGGCGGCGGGTGGGGCTCGCCCGGGGTCGACGCAGGCCAGGGCGAGGAGGTGCGGGTCCCGTTGGCCCAGGGCACCCTGGTCAAGCTCCCGGTCGCGCCGGACTCGGCGCTGATGCCGTCGCTGCTGACGCTGTCCGACGTGTACTGCACCGGGCATCACGGCGCGGTGACCGCGGGGTCCGCCCCGGACATTCCGTCACCGTCATCGGCGACGGTGCGGTCGGACTGTGCGGCGTGCTGGCCGCCAAGCGGCCGGCGCCGAGCAGATCATCCTGATGGGTCGGCACAGCGACCGCACCGACCTCGGCCGCGAGTTCGGGGCCACCGACGTCGTCGCCACCCGCGGCGAGGAAGGCATCGAAAGCGTTCTGGAGCTGACCCACGGCGACGGCACCCATGCCGTGCTGGAGTGCGTCGGGACCCTGCCCTCGATCGAGACGGCCGTCAAGATCGTGCGCACCGGCGGAGCGATCAGCCGCATAGGGGTTCCGCAGTACACCGAAGGACCGCTGGGCTTCGACACTGTCTTTCGCAACGTCAGGTTCACCGGCGGCGCCGCCCCGGCCCGGGCTTACATCGACGAGCTGATGCCCGGCATCCTCGACGGCACCGTCGAACCGGGCCGCGTCTTCGACCGGACCATCGGTCTGGACGAGGTGCCTGAGGGATACAAGTCCATGGCTGAGCGGGAATCGCTCAAAGTCCTGATCCAGCTCTGACGTCGATTCGCAAATAGGGAGGTCGTTCATGACGAACTGGAGCGCTGACGAGCTCCGCCACTTCGGCGATGCACAGGAGGTGCGGGTGGCCGGCCTGCGCCCGGACGGGTCGCTGCGATCATCGGTGATCGTGTGGATTGTGCGGGTTGGCGATAATCTCTACACCCGATCGGTCAACGGCCCCGGCGCGGCCTGGTTCCGTGGTGTGCAGGCGCACCACCAAGGACAGCTGTCCGCCGGGGGCGTGGTCGCTGACGTCGACTTCGTCGTCAGTGCCGACGCCGACGACGCTCTCGACCGGGAGTACGCCCGCAAGTACGTCCGCTATCCCGGGCCGGTCGAGTCCATCACCAGCCCGACGGCGCGGTCGACGACGCTGAAACTGATTCCCCATCAAGCTGATTAGGACCAGCCATGCAGACGATCCCCCAGGGAAACTCCACGAAGGGGCCCGCCGAAATGTTCACCGGCGAGGTGTACTTCGACGTCATCGCCAGTGGTGACGAACCGTCACGAATCCGCGTCAACACCGTGCGGTTCGCCCCCTGCGCACGTACCGCCTGGCACACCCACGCGTGCGGGCAGACACTCCACGTGACCGACGGCATCGGGCTGGTCCAGTCCCGCGGCGGCGAGGTCGTCGTCATGCGCCCCGGTGACACCGTGTACACCCCGCCCGGTGAATGGCATTGGCACGGAGCGGCTCCCACCCACTTCATGACACACCTGGCGATCTGGGAGGCCCCGGATCCGGCCTCCGGCCAAGCCGAAACCCAGTGGGGCGAGCATGTCACCGACGCCGAGTACCGCGTTCCCGACGGTGTCGCACCGTGACGATCAGCCCGTCCGCGCAGCGCAATCACGACCAACTGTTCCCCGGCCACGTGTCGAGGCTGAAGGTCACCGATCCCGGAGCTCATCGAGGTGTTCGACAACTTCGCCTTCGACGAGGTCCTGCAGCTATGGCGACCTCGACACCCGCACCCGGCTCATGGTGCACTCGCGGCGATGATCGCCTGCGCAGGCGCTCGGCGAATACAGGGTCATGCTCGGTGCGGCGCTGAACGTCGGGGTCACGCCGGTGGAGGTCAAGGAGATCGTCTACCAGGCCGTGCCCTATGTCGGGCATGGCCAGGGTCTTCGACTTCCTGCACGCCGCCAACGAGGTCCTCACCGACCGCGGCGTCGACCTGCCCCTCGAGGGCCAGTCGACCACCACCCCGGAACCCGGGCCGAAGTGGCCTGGCCGTGCAGAAGCGGATCTTCGGAGCCGACATGATCGACAGGCCATGTACGAGGCAGCCGCCGACAACGAGCCGCACTTCCAGCGCTACCTCTCCGCCAACTGCTTCGGCGACTACTTCACGCCGAGGCGGGCTCGACCTCGAAGCGCGGGAACTGCTGACCTTCTCCATGCTCCTCTCCCTCGGCGGCGCCGACACCCAGCTGAAAGGGCACGTCGCAGGCAACCTGAAGGTCGGCAACGACCGCCAGACCCTGCTGGCCGTCATCACCCAGCTGCTTCCGTTCATCGGCTACCCCCGGACCCTCAACGCCCTCGCCGCCGTCAACGAGGTCGCACCTCGAGAAGGAATCCAACAATGACGCAACGCGTCTGGCTCATCACCGGCATCAGCAGCGGCTTCGGCCGACACCTCGCCGAGCAGCTGCTCGACCGGGGAGACCACGTCGTCGGCACCGTCCGCAGACCGGAGTCCGTCGCTGACCTTCAGGACAAGTTCCCCGACTTCTTTGGCTCGAAGTGTTCGACGTCCGCGACACCGAGGCGCTGCGCGCCGTCGTCGAGCGCACCGTCGCCGATCTCGGCAAGATCGACGTCGCGATCAACAACGCCGGGTACGGCGTGTTCGGGGCCGCCGAG
>CAVQTS010000009.1:0-41145 GCA_963716465.1 uncultured Actinomycetota bacterium | reverse complement strand
AAGTCAGCTAACCCGCTGACCTGCACTAACCGCTGATATTCGGCCCTCGGGACCGCAGTGGGACCGCAGTAGTTTTAGTCGAGTCCATCCGCTTGGCGATCACAGCACCGATTGTCGAGCGGGTGGACTCGTCTGCGTCCGGCCACAAGTGGGGGTAGGTGCTCAACGTGGTCGACGCCAGCGCGTGCCGCATCCGGGCCTGGACGGTCTTGATGTCGGCGCCATCCGCGATCAAGACCGACGCGAAGTAGTGCCGTAGGTCTTGGAAGCTGAACTGCTCGGGCAGTCCGTCGATCTTCGGCTTGGCTTCACTTACGGCTCGCTCGATGATCCACGGGCCGCACGGTTCGCCGAGTCCGTTGGTGACCATCATCTCGCTCGGCCACTGTTGCACCGACGCCGACAACATCAGGGCAAGATCGTTCGGGATCGGGATCGGCGCATCACTGCCCTCGGTTTTGAGATCCACGCCGGGCCACTGCAACTTCGGGTGAACCACTCCCCTGATGAGGTCGACGTCGGCCACCCGCAGTCCGGAGACCTCGGCGACTCGCAGGCTGCCGAACCGCCCACTACCGCACCGCCGCAGCAATCCGCACCTGCACCGGCTGCCTCGCCTTGAATCGCTGCCGCGACTACGTCGAAGGCTTGCCGCCGAGCCAGCGCCCGCCAGGTGTCGTCGCCGGAAAGATCTACGGGGCAACGGTTGACGAGGTGGCGTCGTGACCGAGCTGGATGGGCTACACCGCCACGGCCCCGTCGTCGTGCTGTCTGGTGTCGCACTCGAGCCGGCATTACGGGCCGTGCTCATCGCCGCACGCCAGGGCCGACTCAACGGTGTCCGCGACAGCCCCGCCTACACCGCCCTGGCCACGGCATTCACCCAAGCCATGGCCGACAACGGACACGAACATGTCGGCAGCGAAACCGTTGTAGCACTGTGTATTTCAGACAACTCCACAGTGACCATCGCCGAAGCCGACCCGCGGCTCAACAGATCGCAACGCCCAACCCGGCGACGCGCAACCGAACTCGGCGGCCAAAAGATCGGCGGACGTTGGCTTCTCGACGACGACGCCATCCGACAACACGAACAACGAACGGAAAAGTGAATGGGATTCTTCTTCGCCCACGGCAACGCAGCCACCCGGACACCGGCGACTCGACACACTCATACAGTCGTGACGCCTTCCGCTGCCACATCAGCGCCGTCGAAACGCGGAGCATCGCCGGGATCACCCCGCCTCGAGAATGGACCGCCGTCCGCGACAGCTACACGAGGTTCATCGAACTGGGCGACCACGCCGCCGACCGCCTCGCCCGAGCCGTCATCGGCGGCCAAGCAGACCTGACCCAACTCCGCGCCGCCGCCGTCACCGAGGCACTGGCGACCAGCGAAGCCGACGCCACCGTCAACACCAAAGTTCAGCAGCGCGTCTACGACCAGCTGCACAGCCTGTACGCGCCGCAGGCGGCCAAGAACTATCGCCTCGCCTGCGACCGATACGACGCCGCCGCCAAAGCGTTCACCGCCGCCGCGACTCGCATGGACCCCGAAGCCGGATCAGACGCCCTTGTCCACGCCAGGGCCGCCCAGCGCGAAGCCTGGCTCGCCGCACCGACTTTGGCCGCCGCACTCGATGACGCCCGCAACGTCCTGTTCGCCGCCGCCGCACTCAACGGTGCCCGGGGTGACGTCGCATTCGGGAACGTCGCCACCGACCAAGCCACCACCGAGCTACAAATCAGCCTCGCGTGCGAACCCGGCAATGCACACAGGCGCAAAGTTTGGGCCGCGTGGAACAAAAAGGAAGGCCGCACCGGACGATGGGGAGCCTTGGCCGCCCTGAGAGTCAAACTCCGCGCCTCCAGCACCCCGACACCGCCGCCCCACTGCTTCCCCGTCGACCCCATCAGCGTCGCCAACCCCGCCGGGAAGATCGAAGTTTGGGACCTCTACGACGGCGACGTGCCCGCTGGTTGGTACCCCGTCACCGTTTGATGGACCGCCGAAAAGCCGTCCACCAAGGGACTCGTCTAAGCATCCCTAGCCCACAAACCCGAAGGAGCAAGTAAAAATGAACGACGACTACGACTTCCCGCTAGAGCAGCGAATCCTGGCCCGCCGCAGCGGCATCCCTGTCCATCAGGTCGCCACGCTGGCCAGCATGGGGCAGACCCACAGCCTTTTCGACAACCGAGGCCGCACTACTCCGAAAAAAGCCCGCGCCATCCTCGACGGCTGGAAAGCGCTTTTCGAGGCCGAGGAAGCCCAGGAACGCCGCGCCACCGAAGCCGCTGCACGACGACCCGCAAGCACAGCCGCCAAAGCGATAACGGTCCCCGCGCGTCAAGCTCACCTGCGCGCTCATGGGCCGCAGGACGTATGGGCTGGTCATCATCGGAAACCTTTAACCCGTAGCCAGCACCAGCGCGCCGGGACCGCATCCGACAACCACACCGACAACGTCCACACCCATGCACCCAAGGAGACCAGCAACAGCCGCGTGACGTTCGGATTTTTTTCGTTGCCGTCACCGCGACGCCTCAATCCTTCGCGGATTTATCCGTGCGAGCTGAAACGATTCGGGATTTCGACGAAAGGAGGCCATTAATGGCCGTTAAGCACCCGAAGCCGCCGCATGGCACCGGGCCGAGCGGCGGCTCCTTGTGGGACGACGTTCTCACCCACTACGAACTTGAGCAGCACGAACTGACACTTCTGCGGCAAGCTGTCCGCACCGCCGACCAGCTCGACCTGTTGGCTGAGGTGGTTCTGGCTGAAGGCCCAATGCTCGACGGCAAGGCTCACCCTGCTCTTGTGGAGAGCCGTCAGCTTCGCTTAGTGATGGCGCGCCTGGTGGCCGCGCTGCGGCTGCCCAGTGGCGACGAAGACGACCAGGAGTTGCAGCGCCGCCGGCCTCAGCGTCGGGGCGGGGTTCGCGGTGTCTATTCGATTGGTGGTGCGTGATGCGCCGCCGCCGGGACGATGCTCCGCCGACTCCGCCGGTGGAGCTGTTGAGCTATATCGCCTGGTGTGAGCGGTACGGTCGGCGCGCCTACGGCAAGCCGTCTAATCCCGCGTCGATGGCCGAGGCGGTGGAATCGTGGGGGGACTGGGAAGCCGAACGGGATGCGTGGTCAGCCGCGCACGGCGGGATGTACCTCGACATACACGACGACATGCCCTGGGACGACAGCCTCATTTAGCTTGTGGCGCTGTGGGTTTACCGCTTGCTGTGGCTAGCGTTGGTCGCTGCAGAGGCGGCGGGGTGGACTGCGGCGGCCCCCCCGACTACGAAGCCGTTGATGTTGAAGCCCGGGCCGGCTTTCTTGATGGCGTTAGGACCGTCCTTGCCGGTCTGGGCGATCGCCCCTGCGACCGCCAATGGACCCGGGCCCGCAAACACGCCGTTGCCGCTGCCGAAGACGTTGAACGCCAAGCTCACCGTTGCCGATGGGGTCGGAATGTCACCTGCCGCAATGGTGTTGTTGTCCCCGGCGAGGTTAGCGGCGTTGTTGAGGACGCCCACTGCGACAACGTGGTTCCCGTTGCCGAACAGATTGGTGGCCAGGTTCAAGAAACCAAGTCCGTCAACGACGCTTGGGTTGGCCGCACTACCGTGGCCGAAGAGGTTGACCGCCAGGTTGCCAATGCCTTTCCCGGCGGCCACCTGGTTGTTGCCAAATGCGTCGGCGGTGCCGATGTTGATGGCGGTGTTGCCAAGATCAGAGGACACGGTGCCTGCATACGCAGAGCTGTTCTTGCCTTGCGCAGCGGCGAACTCGAGGGTGCCCAACGTTCTGGCATACGCACCCTCGCCGCCCGCGTAGGCCAGGTTGAGTGCACCCGTCGACAGGGCGATCGCGCCGTTTCCGATCGCAAAGGCGTTGCCGAAGAGTCCATCGGCTGTCGCGGTTGCGCCGGTGCCGATCGCGATCGCGGCGCTGAACAGGTGGCTCGTGCAGCCCCCGCCGTTACCGATGCCCCAGAACGACACGCAGGTGGCGTTGGCGGTCGGGGCTGACCCCAACCCCGCCGCCACAGCGACCGCACCCGAGGCCATAACGCCCGCCAGGACGGTGCCCGCCCGACGCGAACCGCGCCGGACTCCCCATGTTGAGTGTTGAGCCATCGCGTATCCCTCTCCTGGCGTTGCAGATAACCGTGTCCGGCACCTTGCGAGGGAAATTAACACCGTTCGCCAGCCGTCGCGGCCGAATCCACCAACAATTGGCCCGGACGTCATTTACAGCAAACGGGCGCCTACCCTCAGCCCCATGATCGGCGACCTGTACCAGATTCGCGGTGGCGGCTGGGCGGTCACTGCGCAAACCGAGTGCGTCAACGGGCATGCGCTCGGACCCAGCCAGATTCTCGTGGGCAACCAGATGTGCACCTGCCCCGGAAGCCACATGGGCTGGACATGCCGCGTGTGTGGCGCCACGTGCTATTGGCCGCCCACCGACCCGACATGCACTCTGTTGTGTTGTTTGGTGCGGCTGCGGTGCGCTGATGCCGCAGTGGGACCGCAGGGGGACCGCAGTAGTTTCATCGACCGCCAACAGGACCAACGAGATCCAACTCTGTGACCTGCGCTGATGCCGCCCGTCCAAAACAGCCAACCAGAACAAACGCCCAGCAGGTAGTTCGCCCTGTACTACGACGTGTAAACCCTTGTCGTAGTTGGCCGGCCGAGCCCATCCGCTCCGCGATCCGAAGTCGCGCCGCGGGTGGGCTCGTCTGCGTTACGTGACGCCGCGCCATGCGGACGATCCGCTGAGCCAGAATCCGACGAGCGGTGTGCGGACCGTATCGTTCCATGGGGTAATGCGCTGTTTTTACGCTCGCGAAACCAAACTTTCCAGCGCGACCTGAGCTTACGACGTGTAAACCCTTGCGGTAGTGGGCTCGTCGGCATCCGGTCGCGACAACGACACACCGTAAGCTGCCGATCGCAACAATCGAGTGCGGCAGAAAGCGCACGGCAGCGAGTCGGCGGTCACTGGTACAACATCGATCAATTCCGTTGCAGCACTTGGTTAAAAGCAGATTGACGGGCGCGTAACACCCGACGTGGAGAACGGACCGGCGGCGGAAGATTTTTGTTCGTCTTTCCACAGCCGGCTTCACGCGAAGTACGTGCCGATTATCCTGAGTAACAACGGGAGGGTGCTATGAATCGTGTCTTGCTAACAGTGTCTTTGTGTCTGCTGACGCTCTCATGCGGCGTTGCGCGAGCTGAGGACTCGGCCAAGCCGACCGCTTTGCTCGTAGGCGGGGAAGGTGCTTTCGCCACCTTGACCGACGAGCAGATGGCGACCGTTCTCCACGGATACTTCGCCGACTACACCCGGGTCAATGTGCCGTTTCCCGGCGACGGTAACGCCTTCGCGTATTCCATTTCAGAAGGCGCGAAGAACCTTCTCGCCGCGGTCGACGCCACCAGTGGTCGCATCACCATCGGCGGTGCCTCCGAAGGGGCGCCGGCCGTGTTGGAGGTTCTGCGTGAACTGGCCAGCGACCCGAATGCGCCGCCCCCGGACCAGCTCAATGCCATCGTGTACGGCAACCCCGGCCCGTTGTTCTACTTCTTCGGCCCGCCCTACCGGCCGTTACCCGTCACTCAGTACGACCTCACCGTCGTCAAGGCCGAATACGACGGGATAGCGGACGCACCGGACAATCTGCTCAACCTGCTGGCGGATGTCAATGCCGTCATGGGCGCCGAGCAACTGCATACCTCCGCGGCGTTCACGTCTGATCTATCGCAGGTGCCGGCACAGGACATCACGGTCGTCAAGAATGCCAAGGGCGGCACCACGACAACCTATGTGGTTCCCACGGCGGTCCTCCCCCTGTTGCAACCGCTGCTCGACAAAGGGATGCCCGCGTCCGAAGTCGCGACCCTCGACAAAATACTCAGGCCGATCATCGATTCCGCATACATCCGGACCTGGACCGGGCACCAGATCGTGCAGGCGAGCGCGGCGGCGGCGACCACGTCGGCGCCGACCACCGCTTCGGCGGTGACCGCCGAGTCAAGCCCGGCGGTCCAGAGCGCGGCCGCACCCACATCCTCAGCCGGTGCCGTCAAAGTCATTGCGACCAAAACACTGGCCCCCCAGGGCAAGCGACAACGTCAAGCCACGGGCTCGACAGTCGGCAAGGCACAGACGAATTCTCCTGGCAACAAAGGAGCAGCCCGAGCGCGTCGGTGAACGGCTTTGATGTCAGCATGATCATTGACGTCGACGGCGACGACGGCCACGATAGGTAGCCCTATCCGGACCGCGGTCCGAATAGTAGGGTTCAGCCATGACCCAGCGACTGGACGCACGCCTCGACACCTACCACTCCCCTGTGCTCGGCATCTTCCGGATCGTCATCGGACTGCTGTTCACCATCCACGGCACCGTCAAGCTCTTCGCGTGGCCGATCTCCCAGGGCGGCGTCGCGCCCGTCGGCGCCTGGCCGTTCTGGTGGGCCGGGCTCATCGAGACCGTCGTAGGCCTACTGGTGCTGGTCGGCCTGTTCACCCGCATCGCGGCGCTGCTCGGCTCGGGTGAGATGGCCTTCGCGTATTTCACCCAGCACCAGCCGAAGGGCTTGTGGCCCATCGAGAACGGCGGCGAACTCGCGGTGCTGTACTGCTTCTCGCTTTTCCTCATCGCCTTCGCCGGCGCCGGCGCCTTCGCCATCCACGGCCGCAAGAGGCATTGAGCCTCACACGCACTCGAGAAGCGAATCGCCGGCCTCACCGAGTGCGCCCACCGTGGCGTAAGCCTGCACTCGACCGTCGTCATCGGTTGTGGCGCATACGATTCCGCACTTGCCGGCGTCGACGCGGCGGGCGATGAGAGGTGAACGCTCCAGCAGTGACATCCCGACCGAGACCACATGGGCCGAACTGATCTCATCGACGCTGTCGGCCGCCGATCCTCGCCGCACGATCGAGGATAGCGCCTGCTCGACGACCACCCGGCTGGCGCCGTCCGGCAATTCCGCATGCTGCCAGGCACGCAGCGCCGCTCGCATGGCGGAGCACTCGTGGTGCCCGAGCACGACGATCAGCGGCACCTCCAGGGTCTGGACGGCGTGCTCCAGGGTGGCCAGCACGCCGGTGTCGACGACGTGACCCCAGGTGCTCACGTCCAGCAGCGACCCCCAGCTCTGGCCGAACACCATCTCGCCGGCGACGTCGGTGTCCGCGCAGCGGAACACCGCGGCCACCGGGGCGCCCTCGTGCAGGGTCCGCCGCCGGCCCCGCACCGGCAGGAAGAACAGCTCGTTGCCGGCACGCAGTCGCTGCCAGGCACTCATCGGATCGGACATTTCGGTGCACCTTTCTTTCGGGGTTCAGCAGAAGTAGTCGGGACGGCTGACGTAGGTCTCGGTCACGAACATGACGCCGGACGAGGCGTCGAGCAGCGGCCGCAGACCGGCCAGCAGGGCATCGACCTTGCCTTCGGGCACCACCGTGATCAGCAGCTCCAAGGTGGCCTGCTGGTTGAACAGCAGCCGGCCCTGGTGATAGCCGTGGTGCCCGAGTCCGGACACCCCGGACAGGCTGGTGAAACCGGTCGCACCGACGCTCTGTATGAGATCGCGTACCGCCGGCGCGTCACTGCCGGCGACGACTACCTCGACCTTGATCATCTTGGTCAGTACTGGTGCTGTCATCGAACCATCTCCTCCTTGTCGGGAACTTCTGGACTGCAGCCCGTTTCGGACCAGGAGCGCCATCCGCCGGGCGTCCATCGTTGCCATTGCAGGCCGGTGTCCTCACGCGCGGCCACGCTCACCCAGCCATTGCCGAAGAGCCGCTGCAGGATCGGGTTTCGCTCGATCACCATGTCGATCCGGGCCAGCGGCGCCTGGATGACGGCGAGCAGTCGCATGGGTTCGTGCACCAGCCGCTGACCCGTCGCGACCGACTGCCACGGCAGGCCCAGGCGCAGGTCCCCTTCGTGTCCGGCGATGACACCGGCGCCACCGACGACGTTGTGAATCGTCTTGGTGCCGGCTCCGAACACTTCCGGTGCGACCGTGGAGAAGTAGTACTGGCAGTTTATCCACTGGGCGACCACCAACGGAGCGGTGAGGATGGTTTCCAATGCGCTGCCGTCCGGGTCGACGTCGGCCTGGTACGAGTGCAGAAAGACTCTGCGCTGCAAATTGATTCCCCGGGACACCTCTCGTGGCGCGATCAGGAAGGCGGCGTTCCCGGCCAGCCCCCACTCGGGGTACACCTGGGCCCAGTCCAACGACCTGCCCGTCACGTGCCGCGCCGCGCGGTTCGCGGACATCTCGCGCGGCGCACCGGGCAGCAGTGTGCTGCGTTCGGCCGCCAGCGTCGCACCGGCGCGGGCCAGGTCGGCTTTCAGCGTCCCGACCTGGTCGAGGTGGGTGGCCGGCACCCGATGGGTGTCCAGCAACGTGACCCGGTCGGTGGCGGTGTCATGCTGGGCGGCAAGGAAGTACGTCTCGGCAGGGATGTCGATGCCCAGCGCCCGCAGCTCGGAGCGGACCTCGGCCTGGTTGAGGATCGCCGCGGCGGTGCGCGCGTTGGGACCACCGGCCTGGCCGCCGCAGGCTCCGCAGTCCAGCGCGGCCTGGTACGGGTTGTTCTCGGTGGTGCTGCCGTGCCCGCACAGCACCACCAGCCGGCCGAATCCGCCCGTGAGCCCCATGGTGGTCAGTGCCACCTGGGCGAAGAGGGCTCGTTGGTCCAACGGGAGCTGATCCACACTGAGTTCGGTCGGGGCGACCGGGGCCACCAGGTCGCGCAACCGGTGGCGGAGCTTGCCGCTGGCCGTCGGCGTCAGGGTCTTGGCCGCCGCCAGCGGTGCCGCCGCCCAGCCGGCTGCCTCGGCAAGCGTGAAGGGCGCTGCCACAGCATCTTTGGCGGCGTGGAAGGCTGATTCGGCACCGGCCAGGCGGCGGACGCCTGCCAGCATGCGGGCCGCGGCAGGCGCGGCGTCGGGGGCGGGTGTCTCCCGGATGTCGTGACCGGGTGCGATCAGGACCGGGCACAGGTCGCAGGGATCGCCGCCGAGCAGGCCGCTGAACCGGATGGCGACTGCGAAGAAGCCGGCGAAGCCGAAGGTTTGGTAGCCGTCGAGGGCCTCGAGGTGTCGCCGTAGGCCTTCCGAGCGGGTGTCGATGCAGGCGACCAGTTGGGTGTGGGCTGCACGGATCTCCGGCGACGGATCCGTGCCGGACAGGGTGCTGAGCAGTCCGTCGCGGTAATGACCTTCGAAGGCGTTCTGCCACAGCATCTCTCGCGCTGTAATCGGTAGCGCGGCAAGAACTCGGGCGGCCGCGGCCATACCCGTCTCGGTCACCGCGCCGATGCTCCACACCTGCGCCAGGTGCGCCGCGCGTTGCCGGGCCGAGGGAGTGTGCGGCGGAGGCGGCTCTTCCTGCTGTCGGCCGGGGCTCGCGGGCAGCAGGGCCGCCTCGTAGCTCAGCCGCATCGCCAGGTAGTCGAGCAGATCGATCCCGGCGCGCCGGCCGGCACGCCACTGGATGTGCGCCGCCCAGCCGGGCAGCCGGGTGAGGTGGGCTTGCAGATATGTCGTGCGCGCGGACTCGTCGACCCCCAGCGACGCCAATGCCGCCAGGATGGCATCGTCCGGGCGCCCGGGGACCGACCGCAGCTTGGCCCGGATTCCGCGGGGCAGGGCCGGATCGGCCGACGCCAACTCGCGCCAGGCGGCATAGAACCCGGCCTCGCGGCCCGGCATCGGCCAGGCGGCCGCGCCGAAGAACGCCGCGCACCACTTGGCTGCCTGCGCGTCGACGGTCCCGGCAACCTCGGGGGCAACCCGCTCGGCATGGGTGCGGTAACGGCGCACTGGTTGCGGTGTGCCGGCCCCGTACAGCAGGTCACCGCGCAGTAGGTCGACGGGTGTGACGTCTCGGTCGCCGAAGCGCAGACTCGGCCCGGCGAGCAGATTCGGATACCGGCGGGCCAGTGCCTTGTCCAGATCGGTGTCGGTGATGCGCCCCGCCCGGTACAGGTCGCGGAATGCGCTCTCCGACAGGGTCCCCCGGGTGCCGTAGAGATCGCCGGCGCGCCGGACCGCCTGCTCGAAGGGCAGTGCCTCGAATCCGGCCAGCGGGTTGACCGCGATGAACGTCTCCAGGGGGTAATGGGTCGGCAGCACCCGCGCAGCAAGCGCGATATCGCTCCGTAACCGCGAGCGGTGTTCGGCGACAACATTTTCCGCGTAGGCGATCGTCATGAACGTGCTCCTGTCAGTCGGGTGGGCAGGGACGGCGGCGCAGGCGCGATGTGACCGGCGCTCAACGCCCGGGCGTAGAGCACGCGCCGGAGCCGGCCGGTGCCCGAGGTGCGGACCGCTGCGGCCAGGCCGCCGAGGATCGCCAGCGCGGCGCCGGTGATCAGCCAGGCCGCCGGGGTGGGCAACGCACGGGCGGGCAGGCTCGGCGCCAGGAATCCGCTGACTGTGGCGACCAGCCAGACATAACCCAGAGTGGCCGGCACCAGGAAGGCTGCCGCCGCGAGGACACCGCCCGCACCGGGCAGGCGGGCGAGCCAGCCTTTCGTCGCTGCCGCGCCGGTCACCCAGGCGAAGGTGAGCAGGGCCCACTCGGCGGTGTGGTCGCCGGCCGCCATGGGGACCACGGTGAGCGCGAAGGCGATGGCACCGGCCGGCAGCAGCACGGCCGGGATCGAGGCCCGGGTCCGCGGTGCGGCCGGAGGCAGCGCCCGGCTGCGCCGCCGGTAGGAGATCGCCGATCCGGAGGACAGGAACAGGGTGGCCTTGTAGAAGCCGTGCGCGACGAGGTGGAACACCGCCGCGGCCCAGAGCCCCAGTCCGCAGGTGAGGATCATGAAGCCCATCTGAGCCATGGTCGAATGTGCCAGTGCACCTTTGACGTCGGGCTTGACCGACATGACCACCGCACCGTAGGCGAGCGTGGCGGTACCGGCGACGATGGTCAGGGCCTGGGCCGGACCGGCCGCAGTCACCAGTGTGCTGAGCTTGATCAGCAGGATGCCGCCGGCGTTGACCACCCCGGCGTGCAGCAGCGCCGAGACCGGCGTGGGCGCGGCCAGGGTGGCGGGCAGCCAGCGATGGAACGGGATCTGGGCCGACCGTGACAGCGCGGCGACAACCACCAGGCAGGCGGCCAGGGCGACGATCGGGCCGCCGAGTGGCGCGGTCGGCAGCGCGTGCAGGTCGACGGTGCCCTGAGTCGCCGCGGTCAAAGCGACTGCAGACCACAGTGCGAGGTCGCCGATCAGGAAGGCCAGGGCGGTTCGGCGCACCCCGTCGCGGGCCGAAGGCAGCCGCCAGTAGGTGGCCAGCAGCAGGCACAGCGCCAGACCGGAGGCCGTCCAGCCCACACCGAGAACCACCACTGTGCCGGCCGTCATCAGAGTGGCCGAGGCGCCGGTCAGCAGCCCGGCACCGGCACTGAACCAGCCCGCCCGGTCATCTTCGGCGAGGTAGCGGATCGCGAAGGTCTGCACGATCGCGCTGACCCCGTAGACCAGCAGAAGCAGCACCACCGCCAGCCGGTCCGCCGCGACGACGAACATCGGGTGATCGCCGGAGCCGACCGACACCGACGCATCGGCTCCGACCGCCAGCACCGCCGCACCGAGGAAGCCGACTGCGGCAGTGCCCGCGCCGAGCCGTGCTGCCAGCCGAGGCCGACGCCCGCCGACGGCGAACGCCGCCACCGCCGTCGCTACCGGCCCGACCAGCATTGCCACCAGTAACGCGCTCGTGACCGGGCTGCCGGTCGTCATCGCGATTCCGTCCAACATGCGACACAAATTACATGTGTTTTGTTTCGTGTGTCAATCTTCTGGAATCACGTGTCGCATGATGACCGCCACGGCGACGGGCGCGGCGTGTTTCCGGTCATGACAGTGCGGAACTAGACTTCGGGGATGGCGGAGTGGACGTTCCTGACCAACCACGCTCACACGCTGCTGTGCATCGCGCGGGATCCCGGGATCCGATTGCGCGACGTCGCCGAACGGGTGGGCGTCACCGAACGCGCCGCCCAGCGCATCGTGAGCGACCTGGTCGAGGCGGGCTACCTGGATCGGCTCCGCGAAGGCAGGCGCAACTACTACCGGGTCAAGGCCGACCGCCCGCTGCGGCACCCGGTCGAACGCGGCCACCGCATCGGCGAGATCCTGTCGGTGCTGCACGAGCCGAGTACGGGCTAGGAGTCGAGTCCCAGGTCCTTCCGGAACCGCCGCATCCCGTCGATCTTGTCCGATACCGAGGCGTCCGGGGCGCAATAGAACACCCAGGGCATCGTGATGATGCCGTCGATGCCGGCGGCCGCCGCCCGCTCGTAGTGCTCGGGGAGAAATGCATCGGCCAACGGCGTGACCACTCGGTAGCCGTCCATGCCCAGTCCCTTTTCGGCGCGCAGCGCGCGCACCTTCTCGACGCGTTCGATGGCCTGGTCAAGAGTGATCAGGTCACCGATCCAGCCGTCGAGCCGCGCCGCGCGTCGCAATGCGATGTCCGACAGACCCCCGCTGTAGATCGGGATGGGCGGAGGTGTCGGCGTCATCTCCAGCCGCGGGGTCTGGTAGAACTCGCCGTCGAACTCCGTCCAGCCGGGTTGCCACAACGCCCGCATCAACTCGATCATCTCGTCGGTTCGCCTGCCGCGCTTGGCGAACTGCTGGCCCATCAGCGTGAACTCTTCTTCACACCAGCCCACGCCGATGCCGAGTTCGACTCGGCCGTCGGCCAGGTAGGCCGCCGTCCCGATGGCCTTGGCCGCCGAGTACGGGTCGCGCATCGCGGGGATGTAGACGGTGGTGAGGAACTTCAGCCGCTCGGTGGCCTGCGCCAGCGCGCCGACGAGCACCCACGGGTCGGGCCAGTCGGTAAAGGGCTGCCACCGCCGCTCACCGTCGTCGGTGTAGGGGTACGGGGTGGCCAGCGTCTCGAGGTTCACCACATGGTCGGGGATGCCGAGGCCTTCATACCCCAGATCGTCTGCGGCCTTGGCTATTTCGACGACCTCGTTGGTCTTCAGGAAAGCGCAGCTGACATAAAATCTCATCCGGCATCCCGTGCCCACGCCGGCATGATGAATACCCCTTCGGCCTCGACGGTCGGTCCCTGCCCGTCACTGAGAAATCCACGCGCATAAGTCTTGTGACCCTCGATGCGCTCGACCCATGACTCGGCGCGCAACGCCCCGAGTGGCGTCCCGCGTAGGTACTTCAGCGTGATCGTCCCGGTGAATCGCGGCTTGCTCATGCCGTCGGTCGCGACCTCACCGAGGATCTGATCGAGAACCAGTGCGCAGATGCCGCCGTGCACCAGACCCGGCGGACCCTCGTAGACAGGCCCGAGGGTGAACTCGCTCCAGCATCTTCCCGCGGGCTCGTGGTGAACGCTCATCACCGGGGCGACCGGATTGTGCCGGCCGACAGCGGGATTGGTCCAGACCACGGGCCGGCCGGTTTCGGCATGGCGCAGCGTACGAGGGCGGTCGGTCTCGGTGCGCTCCAGGCTCGTGCTGACCGCCTCGACGGCCAACTGCGCCTGCAGGATCGTCTCGGCATCGGCTCCGGTGCGGATGCTGGCGTCGATGAGCCTGCGGATGGCCTGGGCCAGCGGTTCGTGAAGAGACTCGAGCCGCTCGCACTCCTCGGCACTGATGACCTCGAAATCCAAATTCACTCAGCCTCCGAAGACTTTGAGTACCACTGCTTTTGCGCGCCTGGTGACCCGCAGATAGTTGTCCAGGAACTCCCCGCCGTCGTCGCTGTGCCAGCCCGCGGCGACCGCGACGGCGTTGAGCTGACGACCCGGCCCTGGCAGCTGGTCGGTCGGCTTGCCGCGCACCAGCACCAGGGCGTTGCGCGCCCGTGTCGCCGTCAGCCAGGCCTGTCGCAGCAGGTCGACGTCATCGGCGTCCAGCAGTTCGGCGGCAGCGATCGCGTCCAGCGACTGCAGCGTCGAGGTGTTGTGCAGGGCGGAAAGCTGATGTGCGTGCCGCAGCTGTAGCAGCTGTACGGTCCACTCGATGTCGGCCAGCCCGCCGCGGCCGAGCTTGGTGTGCGTGTTCGGGTCTGCACCGCGCGGCAGCCGCTCGGCGTCGACGCGGGCCTTGATCCGCCGGATCTCCTGTACCGCTTGGGCCGACACACCCCCGGCCGGATACCGCGTCTTGTCGGTCATCAACAGGAACCGGTGCCCGAGACCGAGGTCGCCGGCCACCCGGTGGGCCCGCAGCAGCGCCTGGATCTCCCATGGCTGTGCCCACTGGTCGTAGTAGGCCTCGTAGGAGGCCAGGGTGCGTACCAGTGGGCCCTGCCTGCCTTCTGGGCGAAGGTTGGCGTCGACCTCCAGCGGCGGGTCGGCGCTGGGTGTGCCCAGCAGCGCCCGCACCTGTTCGGCGATCGACACCGACCATTTGACCGCGCGCGACTCCTCGGCACCGGCGTTGGGCTCGCAGACGAACATCACGTCGGCGTCGGAGCCGTAACCCAGCTCGCCCCCACCGAGACGGCCCATTCCGATCACCGCGATCTTGGCCGGAACCGTCCCGTCCGGGGGTGTGTTGGCGCGGATCACCGCGTCCAGCGCCGACTGCAGCACCGCCACCCAGACCGAGGTCAGCGCCCCGCAGACGTCGGTGACCTCGAGCATGCCGAGCAGGTCGGCGGAGGCGACGCGGGCCAGTTCGCGGCGGCGCAGGGTTCGCGCGGCCGCGATCGCCCGCACCGGGTCGGGATGTCGCGCGGTGGAGGCGATCAGCGCACGGGCCACCGCGTCGGGGTCGACGTCGAGCAGCTTGGGTCCGGTGGGACCGTCGGCGTACTGCTGGATCACCTCGGGGGCCCGCATCAACAACTCCGGCACGAACGCCGAGGTGCCCAGCACCCGCATCAGTCGCTTGGCCACCGCGCTCTCGTCGCGCAACGTGCTCAGATACCAGCGCTGGTCGGACAGCGCCTCGCTGATGCGGCGGTAGGCCAGCAGACCGCTGTCCGGGTCGGGGGTGTCCGACAGCCAGTCCAGGAGCCGCGGCAGCAACACCGACTGCACGCGACCACGTCGCCCGCTCTGGTTGACCAGCACGCTGAGATGTGTCAACGCACTCTGCGGCCCCTCGTAACCCAGTGCGGCGAGCTGTCTTTCGGCCGCGGCCGGGGTCAGACCCGGTGCGAAGCCCACCGACGGGCCGACGGACTCAAGCAGCGGTTGGTAGAACAGCTTGGCATGCAATCGCGAGACCCGATGGTTCTGCCGCTTGATCTCCTCGCGCAGAACGCCGAGGGCGTCGTGGGTGCCGTCGGGCCGCATGTGTGCCGCACGGGCCAGCCAGCGCAGCGCCTCGTCGTCGTCCGGCGCGGGCAGCATGTGCGTCCGCTTGAGACGCTGCAGTTGAAGCCGGTGTTCGAGCAGTCGCAGGAACTCATAGGACGCGGTCAGGTTGGCGGCGTCGTCACGGCCGATGTAACCGCCGGATCCAAGCGCCACCAGGGCTTCCAGCGTCGATGACACATGAAGTGAGTCGTCGGTGCGGCCGTGTACCAACTGCAGCAGTTGCACGGCGAACTCCACGTCACGCAGTCCACCGGTGCCGAGCTTGATCTCCCGGTCGCGCACGTCGGCAGGTACCAGCGACTCCACCCTGCGCCGCATAGCCTGCACCTCGGGGACGAAATCCTCACGCTCGCAAGCGGTCCAGACCATCGGCATCAGCGCGGCCAGGTACTGCTCGCCGAGCTCTGCGTCACCCACTGCCGGCCTGGCCTTCAGCAGGGCCTGGAACTCCCAGGTCTTGGCCCACCGCTGGTAGTAGGCGACGTGGGAGTCCAGGGTGCGCACCAGCGCGCCCTGCTTGCCTTCAGGCCGCAATCCGGCGTCGACTTCGAAGAAGGTGTCCGACGCCAGCCGCATCATCTCCCCCGCCACGCGGGTGGTGACGGGGCCGGCATCCTCGCCGACGAAGATTACGTCGACGTCGCTGACGTAGTTCAGTTCCCGCGCGCCGCACTTGCCCATCGCGATCACCGCGATGCGCGGCGGCGGGGTGTCTTCCTTGCAGACGGTGGCGACAGCGACCTTCAGCGCGGCGTCCAGTGCGGCGTCGGCCATGTCGGAAAGATGGGCGCCGACGGTGGGAAACGGCAGCACCGGCTCGTTCTCGACGGTCGGGGCCAGGTCGAGCGCCGCGAGGATCAGCAGCTGGTCGCGGTAGAGCGTGCGCAGCTTCGGCATGACAGTGGTTGCGGCGGTGCCGAATTCGGCGATGCACTCGGAGAACATCTGTCGCAGCTGCGCGGCGGTCGGCAGCGCCACGGCGCCCTCGAGCAGATGCCACGACCGCGGGTTGGCCACCAGGTGATCCCCCAGCGCCAGCGACGATCCGATCACCGCCAGCAGCCGTCCGCGCAGTCCGCGATCCTTGACCAGTGCGGTGTTGAGCTGTTGCCAGTCCGGGCCCAGCGCGTCGGCGAGGCGGACCATCGTCTGCAATGCGACATCCGCATTGGGCGCCCGCGACAGCGACCACATCAACTCGACGTGGGCGTCGGTGTCCCAGCCGAGGCGCGCCAGGTCGGCCGGCGCCGACGGTTCGACCAGCCCGAGTCGACCCACGCTGGGAACGCGTGGGCGCTGCGTCGCCGGTTTCGCCACGCTCACGACCGTATCGCACCGGCCTGGTTGCCCAGTGCAGCGTCGCTACAGCGACCGGCTACAGCGAAAGATAGGCCTTCAGCTCGAAGGGCGTGACATTTGCGCGGTAGTCCTCCCACTCCTTGCGCTTGTTGCGCAGGAAGTAATCGAAGACGTGCTCGCCGAGCGCCTCAGCCACCAGTTCGGAGTTCTCCATCTCCGAGAGCGCAATGCCCAGACTGGACGGCAGCTCGCGATAGCCCATCGCGCGGCGCTCCTCGGGAGTCAGCATCCACACGTTGTCCTCGGCCTGCGGGCCCAGCACGTAGTTCTTCTCGATGCCGCGCAACCCGGCGGCCAGCAGCACCGCGAACGTCAGGTACGGGTTGCACGCCGAGTCGGGACTGCGCACCTCGATGCGCCGCGACGACGCCTTGCGCGGGGTGTACATCGGCACCCGAACCAGCGCCGAGCGATTGGCCGCGCCCCAGGACGCCGCAGTCGGCGCCTCGCCGCCGTGCACCAGCCTCTTGTAAGAGTTGACCCACTGATTGGTGATCGCGCTGATCTCGCTGGCGTGCTCGAGGATGCCCGCGATGAACGACTTCGCGACGTCGGAGAGCTGCAGCGGGTCGTCCGGGCTGTGGAACGCGTTGTTCTCGCCCTCGAACAGACTGATGTGGGTATGCATGGCCGAGCCGGGATACTCGGCGAACGGCTTGGGCATGAACGAGGCCCGCGCACCCTCGCCGAGGGCGACCTCCTTGACCACGTAGCGGAACGTCATCACGTTGTCGGCCATCGACAGCGCGTCAGCGTAGCGCAGGTCGATCTCCTGCTGACCCGGCGCGCCTTCGTGATGGCTGAACTCCACCGAGATGCCCATCTGCTCCAGAGCGTCGATGGCGTGGCGGCGAAAGTTGGGCGCCGAGTCGTGCACGGCCTGGTCGAAGTAGCCGCCGTTGTCGGCGGGTATCGGCACCGAGCCGTCGTACGGCCCGGGCTCGAGAAGGAAGAACTCGATCTCCGGGTGCACATAGCAGGAGAAGCCGAGATCGCTGGCCTTGGCCAGCTGCCTGCGCAGCACGTGGCGGCTGTCGGCCCAGGACGGCGAACCGTCGGGCATGGTGATGTCGCAGAACATCCGGGCCGAATGATGCTGACCGGAGCTGGTGGTCCACGGCAGCACCTGGAAGGTGGACGGGTCCGGCCGGGCAACGGTGTCGGATTCGAAGACACGCGCGAAGCCCTCGATGGAGGAGCCGTCGAAGCCGATGCCCTCCTCGAAGGCGCCCTCGAGTTCGGCGGGGGCGATCGCAACCGACTTGAGGAACCCGAGCACGTCGGTGAACCACAGCCGGACGAATCGGATGTCCCGTTCCTCCAGCGTGCGCAGCACGAATTCCTTCTGGCGGTCCATGACGCGAGCGTATGCACCGCGTGTTAATTCAGTGTTACAGCGCTGCTGCCTCTCGAAATCAGGCGCCCTGACCTGACCTCGGCGCTCAGCAGTGCAGGTTGTCCGGCACCACCTGGTCGACGAAG
Organism: uncultured Actinomycetota bacterium; assembly: GCA_963716465.1. Taxonomy (GTDB): domain Bacteria; phylum Actinomycetota; class Actinomycetes; order Mycobacteriales; family Mycobacteriaceae; genus Mycobacterium. The sequence goes on along the minus strand of CAVQTS010000009.1, from coordinate 22,950 downwards.
TACTTCACGATCGCCGAGTCGATGCACTGGTCGCCGTTGAACACGGCCGTGTGCTGAGTCCCGTCGAAGGTGACCAGCGCGGCACCGAGCTGGCCGGCCAGGCTCACCCCGGCCTCGTACGGGGTGGCCGGGTCGTGGGTGGTCGAGACCACGACAACGCTGCCCGGCGGCGCCGGTGACGCCGGATGCGGGCTCGACGTCGCAGGCACCGGCCAGAAGGCGCAGACGTCGCGCGGCGCGAAGCCGGTGAACTGACCGTAGGACTGGAACGGGGCCGACTCGCGGGTGCGCTTGTCGACGTCGGCCCAGACCGCCGGGTCGGTGGGCGTCTGGTTGTCGACGCAGCGGACGGCGTTGAAGGCGTCCTGGCCACTGCTGTAGTGCCCATAGGGGTCACGCCCGTTGTACTCGTCAGCGAGCATCAGCAGATCCCCCGCGTCGTTCTGCCGCTGCAGCCCCAGCAGGCCACTGGTGAGGAACTTCCAGTACTGCGGGGTGTAGAGCGCGTTGAACGTTCCGGTGATCGCATCCTGGTAACTGAGCCCGCGCGGTTCCGATGTCAGGCCCGGCCTGGCGACCAGCGGGTCGACGAGCTGGTGAAAACGGTTGACCCACTGCGCCGGATCGGTTCCCAGCGGGCAGCCCGCCGACTTCGCGCAGTCCGCGGCGTAGTCGGTGAAGGCCGTCTGGAAGCTGGCCATCTGCTGGATGATCGAGTCGACGGTGTCCTCGGCCGGGTCGATGGCGCCGTCGAGAACCATCGCGCGAACCCGGTCCGGGAAGCGATCGACGTACTCGGTGCCCAGCTGGGTGCCGTAGCTGAAACCCAGGTAGTTGATCTGGTCATCGCCGAGCAGCTGGCGAATCGTGTCCATATCCTTTGCCGCCGAATCGGTTCCGACGCTGGCCAGGAACGCGGTGCCCAGCTTGTCGGCGCACTCGGCGGCGTAGTTGCGGTAGACCTGCTCGATGGCGGCCACTCCGGCGGGGCTGTAGTCGACCATCGGGTTGCGCCGCCACGCGTCGAACTCCGCGTCGGTGCGGCAACGCGCTTCCGGGGTCGAATAGCCGACGCCGCGCGGGTCGAATCCGACGAGGTCGAAATGCTCGGTGATCGGGCTGCCCGCCAGTGAGTATCCCATCCCCGCGACGGCGTCGACCGCCGATGCGCCCGGACCGCCGGGATTGACGAACAGCGCCCCGATGCGCTGGCCGCTGGCCGGAATCTTGATCACGGCCAATTGTGCTTGTGGCCCAGCGGGATTCGCGTCCGCGATCGGGACCGAAACCGTGGTGCACTGAGCGGTGGGGAGGTCGGCGGCGGCATCGCCGATGAACCGGGCGCACGCCCCCCACGCGACCTGGGGAACCGTCGGCTGACCGGTTCCCGGTTCGGTGGCAGCGGCCGGCGGGGGCGTGCTGCCGGCAGTCAGCACGGTGCAGAGAAGCAGAGCCGAGCCGATCCGACTCGTGCGTCCCATGGCTGTCATCGTCGCACGGCGGTGTCGCCGCCGTGACCCCGAGGGGTCACGCGTCGATCTCAGAACCGCGCGAGATCAATAACGATGGGCTGACGCCAGCGTAAATCCCTTGCGTTAGTGCGCGAATCGGTGCTCAGCAGGTAGCGCCCGGCGGCGGCACCTTCAGGTCGACGAGGTATGCGGCGGCATAGTTGTCCACGCAGGTGTTGCCCTGGAACACCACGGTGTGCTGGGTTCCGTTGAACGTCAGCAGCGCCCCGCCGAGTTGCTTGGCCAGGTCCACCCCGGCCTGATACGGCGTGGCGGGATCGTTGGTCGTGGACACCACGAGCACCGGCGGCAGCCCGGGTGCCGAGGCGGAGTGCGGGGTGCTGGTCGCAGGCACCGGCCAGAACGCGCACGTGCTCAGCGGGGCATCACCGGTGAAGTCGCCGTAGCTCATGAACGGCGCGACTTCGCGCATTCTGCGGTCTTCGTCGATCACCTTGTCGCGGTCGGTGATCGGGGGCTGGTCGACACAGTTGACCGCGATGCGGGCGTCGGTGGCATTGCTGTAGTGCCCCTGTGCATCCCGGCGCATGTACATGTCGGCCAGCGCCAGCATGGTGTCGCCGCGGCCGGCTGCCATCTCGGTCAGCGCCTGGGTCAGGTGCCGCCACAGGTTCGGCGAGTACAGCGCCATGATCGTGCCGATGATCGAGTCGCTGTAACCGAGGCCGCGCGGATCGGCGGTCGGCAGCGGCTTGTCCACCAGCGGGTCGACCATGCTGCGATAGACGTCCACGGCCTTGGCCGGGTCGGTGCCCAGCGGGCAGGTCGGATCCTTGGCGCAGTCAGCGGCGTAGTCGTTGAACGCGTGCTGGAATGCGGCGGCCTGGTCGATATCGGCCTGGATCGGGTCGGCGTTGGGGTCGACGGCGCCGTCGAGGATCATCGCCCGAACCTTGTCGGGGTAGGCCTCGGCGTACGCCGAGCCGATCCGGGTGCCGTACGAGTAGCCGAGGTAAGTCAGCTTGTCGTCGCCCAGGGACGCGCGCAGCGAGTCCATGTCCTTGACGACGCTGGCGGTTCCGATGTTGGCCAGGAACTCCTTGCCCATCTTGTCGATGCAGCGCTGGACGAAGGCCTTGGTCTGGTTCTCGATGTGCTCGACGCCCTGGGGGCTGTAGTCGACCTGCGGGTCCGCCCGGATCGCGTCGTTGTCGGCGTCGGAGTTGCACCACAGCGCGGGCGTCGACGACCCGACACCGCGGGGATCGAAGCCCACCAGGTCGAACTTCTGGCGCACGTCGGCAGGCAGGTTCTCCACGATGCTGGTCGCCGCCTCGATGCCCGACTCGCCGGGGCCGCCGGGGTTGATGATCAGCGAACCGACCTTGTCGCCGGTAGCCGGGAAGCGGATGAGCGCCAGGCTGGCGACCCCACCGTCGGGCTTGGCGTAGTCCACCGGCACGGCGATCTTGCCGCACTGCGCGCCCGCCGGAATGGGCAGCGCGGTGCCACCGCCGCCGCCCGCAGCCCGACAAGGCCCCCACTGCACCGGCTGCCCGAGCCTGGGCTCGGCGATGACGGCGGTCCCCGACACCATGGTGCTGCAGCCGGCGCTCGCGGCAAGCGCGACCACGGCGGAAAGCACCAGGCCGGTGCGGACGATGCGCGAACGCGGGTACTGCCTCATGGCAAACATGCTGCCACGTCCTGCGGGGGTGACTCGCGCACCGACCCGCCGACAAGGGCTGTTCGGGTCGCGACCGGCTTACTTGCGTCCGTGTTTGGCGGCGGGTTTGGCGGCGTCGATCAGTTCCTTCATGCCGACCGCGAAGTCGTCGGCCAGGTCCCACAGGTCCGGCAGCAGCTCGGGGCACGAGATAAGACCGACGTCGAGCTTGCCGTTGAGCGACATCACGGTGATGTTCAGGCCCGAGCCGTGGAAGATCGGCCCGAGCGGGTACATCGCGGTGACCTCGGCACCCAGGAAGTACAGCGGAATCTGTGGGCCGGGCACGTTGGAGACCACCAGGTTGTGCACCGGCCGCGACTCGGTCAGCCGGCTTCGGGCGTACACCCGCATCGCGACACCGAAGACGGCCGGCCCGGCGAACTGGCTCCAGTCCTGCAGCAGCGTCGCCCCGATGGCCGAACTGTGCTCCTTGGCCGTGGTGTTGGCTTCGGCGATGGACATCAGTCGCTTGGCGGGGTCCTCGATCTGGGTCTCCAGCTTGGAGAACATGCCCGAGACCTGGTTGCGGCCGGGGCGGTCGGAACGGTCGTGCACCGACACCGGGATCATCGCCACCAGCGAGGAGTCCGGCAGTTCGCCGCGCTCGAGCAGGAAGTGCCGCAGCACGCCGGACACCAGCGCCATCACCACGTCGTTCACCTTGACCCCGAAGTGGTTCTTGACCTTCTTGATGTCCTCGAGGTCGAGCTGGGCGAACGCCACGTTGCGGTGGGCGGTGACGCTGGCGTTGAACGGCGTCTGTGGGGCCGCGAACGGAGCGGCCATGGTTCGCCCGCCCGCGGCGCGCCGTACGGTGTCGAACACCGTGGACACCGTCGCCGGCAGGACGTTCGTGGCCAGGTGCAGCGGCCTGGTCGCGAACCGGCCCAGGCCACCGATCGCGATGCGCAGCGGGTTGGTGTCGCCGTGACCCTCGACCGGGTCCGGCGGTGGGGCGTCGGCCTCGGTGGAACACAGCTGCGACATGAGGTTCGCTCCGGTCACGCCGTCGACCGCGGCGTGGTGGACCTTGGTCAGCACCGCCAACTTGCCGCCCTTGCGGGCGTCAGTGCCGTCGACACCCTCGATCACCCACGTCTCCCACAGCGGGTAGCGGCGATCCAGCGGCAACGACGCCAGGTGCCCGCAGATCTCCCCCAGTTCGACCCGGCCGCCGGGGGCGGGCAGTCCGATGCGGTGCAGATGCCGGTCGATGTCGAAGTCCTCGTCCTCGACCCACACCGGGTGGTCGAGGTTGAGGAAGCTGTTGGCCAGCTTCTCGCGGAAGTTCGGCATCGCCTTGATGCGCAGCTGAAGTGCTTCGCGCAGCCGATCGAAGGTATAGCCGCCGGGGATCGTCGAGGCGTCCAACACCAGCACCGAGCACACATGCAATGGCTGAGAAGGAGTTTCGAGATACAGGAAACTGGCGTCGAGTCCGCTGAGCCGCTGAAGGTGTTGGACCATGCGCCGATCGTATGTCCGCCGGATGTGAGCCGAGCCGGAATCGCACAACCGTCGGCGTCAGCCCACGGGCGCCGGTGTGAGCAAATCCACTGCCTTCGGCCTTCGTTTTCGCCACACCTCGATGGCAGACTGAACAGGTCAGAAGAACCCGGGGACCCGGATGGGCCACGAGGATCGACCAAGACGATTGCTGGGGACAACGATGTCTGAACAGACTGTCTACGGTGGCTGTAGCACGCCCACGGTTGCTCGCACCAAGGTGCGCACTCATCACCTTCAGAAGTGGAAGTCCGAAGGCCACAAGTGGGCCATGCTCACGGTCTACGACTACTCGACCGCGCGCGCCTTCGACGAGGCCGGCATCCCGGTGCTGCTGGTCGGCGATTCCGCGGCCAATGTGGTCTACGGCTACGACACCACCGTGCCGATCACGGCCGACGAGCTGATCCCGCTGGTCCGCGGCGTGGTGCGTGGCGCCGAGCACGCGCTGGTGGTGGCCGACCTGCCGTTCGGCAGCTACGAGTCGAGCCCGGCTCAGGCCCTGGCGACCGCGACCCGATTCCTCAAGGAGGCCGGCGCGCACGCGGTCAAGCTCGAGGGCGGCGAGCGGGTCGCCGATCAGATCGCGACCCTGACTGCGGCCGGTATTCCGGTGATGGCCCATGTGGGCTTCACCCCGCAGAGCGTCAACAGCCTCGGCGGCTTCCGTGTGCAGGGCCGCGGCGATGCCGCCGAGCAGACCGTCCACGACGCGATCGCCGTCCAGGAGGCGGGCGCGTTCGCGGTGGTGATGGAGATGGTGCCCGCCGAGCTGGCCACCCAGATCACCGGCAAGCTCACCATCCCGACGGTCGGTATCGGCGCGGGCCCCAGTTGCGATGCCCAGGTGTTGGTCTGGCAGGACATGGCCGGGCTCACCAGCGGCAAGACCGCCAAGTTCGTCAAGCGTTTTGGCGATGTTGGTTCCGAATTGCGCCGCGCTGCAACGCAATACGCTGAAGAGGTCGCGACCGGGGCGTTCCCGGCCGAGGAGCACAGCTTCTAGCCCGCCCTGCGCCCAAACGGACGAACGGGCGCGAAAGTGCGACTGGATTGCGCCATTCGTCGATCTCGGCGCTAGCTGAACGTCGGCTTGCGCTTGTTCAGGAACGCGTCGATGCCCTCGCGGCCGTCGGCGCTGTCGGCACACTCCGCGATCAGCCGGCCCTCGAGTTCCATCTGCTCCTCGAGCCCGGAGCCGAACGACGCCAGCAGCAGCTTCTTGACCGCACCGCTGGAACCCTTTGCCGCAGAAGCCATCTGCTCAGCCAGCGCCTGTGCCCTGGCTTCGAGCTCGGCGCCGGGCACCGCGTCGTTGATCAGACCCCAGTCGAGGGCCTCGGCCGCGGTCAGCGTCCGGTTGGTCAGCATCAGCTCCTGGGCCCGGCGCACACCGACGAGGCGCGGCAGGTAATAGGACGAACTGCCGTCCGGGCTCAGCCCGGCCCTGGTGTAGGCCATTGTGAACGACGCGTTGTCGGCGGCCAGAACCAGATCGCCCGCGACCGCGAGGCTGAAGCCGGCCCCCGCGGCCACGCCGTTGACCGCGGTGATCAGTACGGCATCCATCCGGGCGAACGTCGAGATGGCCCGGTGCAGGTCGTCGGCGATGCCCTTGACGAATGGCCCGGCACCCAGTGGCGAGGCGGCCATCGCCTTGAGGTCACCCCCCGCGCAGAAGAAGCGGCCCGCCCCGGTGAGCACCACGGCTTTGATCTCGGGCGCGTCGCACAGTGCCGCGACGGCCGCGAGTTCGCGGGTCATTACGTCGTCCATCCCGTTGGCGGCGTCGGGCCGGTTCAGGACGATCCGTGCGATCGGTCCGCTGCGCTCGAAGCCCAGGGTGTCGTATTCGCTCACGCCCGGAACGTTATCCGGTGACCGCGGGCTCCTCGCGCGGGGTCTCCAGGCGCGTGGCGGTGCGCTGACGCAACCCTGCGAAGTCGCCGTCCCAGCCAAGGATTCGCAGCGCGCCGTCGGCGATCACCCAGGGCATCTCGGGCGGGCACGCATCGTCGTCGGAGCGGCGGTTGATCACCGACTCCACGAGGCGGAACGGAAGGTCGTCGGCGTCACAGAAGCCGTCGCACTCGCTGACCACCTGAGCGGCCAGCTGCCGGTAGCGGGTGCGCAGTTGCTCCCGGCTGAGCCGGAACTGCTCGAACCGGTCGATGCGCAACTCCGGCAGCAGGTAGAGCGCACCGAGGTTCCAGCGGCTGGCACACAGCTGCGAGACGTCACCGACCACGAGTGCGTAGAGCCGTTCGGCAGCCGGGCCGGGCTGGGCGATCAACTCGGCGGCCAGCGCGAGGGCGTCGTCGACGGTGCCGGCCAGCAACGCGTCCAGGATGTCGTCCTTGGTGGCGAAGTGGTGGTAGAGGGAGGCCTGCCGCATCCCGACCGCGTCCGCGATTCGCCGGGTCGAGGTTCCCGCGTAGCCGATCTTGGTGAACAGCTCGGCGGCGGCGTCGAGGATCTCCTCACGGGCGGTGTTACCCGGTCGGCGGGACTGTTCGAGCCGGGGTCGACCCCGGCCCTCGCTGCGCATACGTCATTGTCGCATCCACTGGATGCCCGAATACCTATCATTTGATAGAAATAGAGTCAACGCAGTCGTTACACCTGTGACACCCACCGGGAACGGGGTCGCAGAAAACTTTCAGTTGACAGTTAATCGGGCTTGCCCCAGACAGGAGTGACACCATGACCACCGCGTCCACCGACGGGGCACGCTCGCACGCCCGGTCCCAGGCCGGCGGCGCCACCATGCGCATCCCCGCCCTGCCGGACGGCGTGGACGGCAGCCGGCTGGTGTGGTCGGAGTCGGTGCCCGCCGACTCCTACGCCACCCGGGTGCTCGGTCGCGGCACCCGCCTGCGCTTCGCCGACCCCCACGGCGGCGCGTGCGCGCACCTGCTGCTGTTCCGGGCCGACGCCTCCTGGGAGCGCCTCAACGTCGCCGACACGATGAAAGTGCCGTGGCAGGCTTACCTCAGCGTCGGCCATCCGCTGCTGTCCGACCAGGGCCGGGTGCTGGCCACAGTGGTGGCCGACACCTCGGGCCACCACGACATGCTGTGCGGCCTGCCGCACGCCGGACAACAGAAGATGCTGCTCGCGGTGATCAAGCACGGCATGGACATTCGCGACGTTGCACCCTCGGCGACGTTGTTCAAGGGTGCGCGTGTCGAGGATTCGGGGGCGCTGACCTACACCGGCTCGGCCGGCCCCGACGCCGCTGTCGACCTGCTGATCCATCTGCCCGTGGTCGTCGCCGTGGTCAACACCGCCCATCCGCTCGACCCGCAACCCGCGGTCACCGGCCTCGACATCGTGGCCTGGCGCGCGCCGGAAGAGCTCACCGCCCCGGTCAACGACGAGCCGGAATACCTCAGGGCCCTGTTAAACACCGAATCAACTTGGGCCGCCGCACAATCCAGTGAGGCACTGAGATGACAAGCGCCCTTTCGACGGTGATCGCCGACGAAGTCGTTGCGGCCTGCTCGCCGTGGTCGGCGATCCTGCGCACCGGCCAGTCGCTGCAGATCGTCGACCTACACGGCAACCAGGCGGTGGACACGCTGTTCTACGCCGTCCACGGCGACACAGTCGACCCGGCAGGCCGCTATTGCGCCCAGGCCACGGTCGCGGCACAGCAGAACATCTTCCTGACCACCGGCTCGGTACTGCGAGCCGCCGACGGCAGGCCGCTGGTGACGATCGTCGCCGACGAGGTCGGCAACCACGACACCATCGCCGGGGCCTGCTCCAAGGAGTCCAACACGTTGCGGTACGGCCACCACACCGTCCACCAACACGCCTGTGCGGAGAACTTCCTCGCCGAGGCGGCCAAGTGGGGAATGGGCAAGCGCGACATCGTGTCCAACATCAACTTCTTCATGAACGTGCCGGTCGAGGCTGACGGCACCCTGGGCATCGTCGACGGCCTGTCCGCGCCCGGGAAGTCGCTGACGGTGCGGGCCGACACCGACACGCTGGTGCTGGTATCGAACTGTCCGCAGATCAACAACCCGTGCAACGGATTCGACCCCACACCGGTACGGATGGTGATCACCGGCGCATGAACACCATCGAGGTGGTCCGGCCGGGAATGCTGACCACGGTCCAGGACTGGCCCGGCCGGGTCGGCTACTGGCACGTCGGCGTCCCGCCCTCGGGCCCGATGGACGACCTGTCGTTCCGTATCGGAAACCGCGTCCTGGGCAACCCGGAGGGCAGCGCCGGGCTGGAATGCACCAAAGCCGGCCCAGCCCTTCGGTTTCCCGACGGCGGACGAGTCTGCGTCACCGGGGCCGCGGCGCCGGTGACCCTGGACGGGACGCCGGTCCCGCGATGGCAGTCGGTGACCGTGCCCGCCGGCGGCGTCGTCGACGTCGGCATGGTCGAGGGTCCGGGCATGCGCAGCTACATTCTCGTGGCAGGCGGCCTGAGCGAGATCGAATACCTCGGCAGCACAGCCACCTTCACCCTTGGCAGCTTCGGCGGCCACGGCGGCCGGCCGCTACGACAGGGTGACGAACTCGCCTTCGGTCCCGATCCCGGGGCGGCCTCCAGTCGCCCCGCCCGCGCCGCCATCGAGGATCAGCCCGCCATCGGCCACCGCTGGGAGATCGCGGTCACCGAGGGTCCGCACGCCGCCCCGGAGTTCTTCACTCGGGCCGACATCGACACGCTGATCAACACCGACTACAGCGTGCATTTCAACTCCGATCGCACCGGCGTGCGATTGGAGGGGCCCAAGCCGCAGTGGGCGCGCACCGACGGCGGCGAAGCCGGCCTGCACCCGTCGAACATTCACGACAACGCTTACTGTGTCGGCACTTTGGACTTCACCGGCGACACCCCGATCCTGCTCGGGCCGGACGGGCCGAGCCTGGGCGGCTTCGTCTGCCCGGTCACCGTCGTGCGGGGCGACCGCTGGAAGCTCGGGCAGATGGCCCCCGGCGACACCGTGCGGTTCGTCCCGGTGCGCGCCGACCGGGCCCCGTCGCTGGGCGCCATCGACGCCGGACGGCGCGCGTCGCTGCCGCTGGTGATCTCGACTGCCGGCGACCAGGACGACGGTGTACTCACCCGGTTCACCGGCAGCGACGACACCGCGGTCACCGTGCGCCGCGACGGCGACGGCGGCGTACTGGTCGAGTACGGGCCGATGATGCTCGATCTGGCCATGCGGGCGCGGGTGCACGTGCTGTACGAGTCGCTGCAGCGCAGCGCCATACCGGGAATCAGCGAGCTCACCCCGGGTGTGCGGTCACTGCAGGTGCAGTTCGACCCGGCCGTGCTGTCGATGCCCGAACTCGTCGACCTGCTGGCCCGCGCCGACGAATCATTACCGGCCACAGACGAACTCATCGTGCCCAGCCGCACCGTGCGGCTGCCGCTGTCGTGGGACGACCCGTCGACCCACGAGGCGATCCAGCGCTACATCCACGGGGTACGGGCTGACGCGCCGTGGTGCCCATGGAACATCGAGTTCATCCGCCGCATCAACGGGCTGGCCGATGTCGGCGAAGTCCACGACATCGTCTACGACGCCCAGTATCTGGTGCTCGGTCTCGGCGACGTCTACCTGGGTGCGCCGGTGGCGACCCCACTGGACCCGCGCCACCGGCTGGTGACCACCAAGTACAACCCGGCCCGCACCTGGACGCCGGAGAACGCCGTCGGCATCGGCGGCGCCTACTTGTGCATTTACGGTATGGAGGGGCCCGGCGGGTATCAGTTCGTCGGCCGCACCACGCAGGTGTGGAACCGCCAACACCCCAACGACGCCCGATCGTTCGAGCCGGGCACCCCGTGGCTGCTGCGCTACTTCGACCGCATCGGGTTCTATCCGGTCAGCGCCGAGGAACTGCTGGACCTGCGGGCCGACATGGCCGCAGGCCGCGGCGACGTCGAGATCGGTGACGGCGAGTTCTCGATGGCCGAATACGAACGCTTCCTGACCCGCCACGACCAGGACATCGCGGCCTTCCGCGCCCAGCAGGCCGAGGCGTTTTCCGCCGAACGGCAGGCTTGGGACCAGTCCGGCGAGTTCGCCAGCCCGCTGGCGAGTTAGGCCGGTCCAGCGACGCAGACCGGTTTGCGTTGCGGCCGGGTGCCGACCATCAATACGCAAGCCGGGACGGCCTCGAGCGCCGTGTGGTCACGGGCTCGGTAGCTCGACGGGGTCTCGCCGACGACCTCGGTGAAGCGGGAACTGAACGAGCCCAGCGACGTGCCGCCGACGGCGATGCATGCATCCGTGACCGAAAATCCTTGCCGCAGTAGCGCCTTGGCCCGTTCGATGCGACGGGTCATCAAGTACGAATAAGGCGTCTCGCCGTAGGCGGCACGAAACCTGCGCGAGAAGTGCGCCGGTGACATGAGGGCGGCACGGGCCATGGCCGGTACGTCCAGCGGGCGCGCATAGTGGCGGTCCATGAGATCACGCGCCCGACGCAGGTGCGCCAGCTCCGCGATCTCGTCCGGCGTCATCCTTGAGCGATCCGCACCAGGTTGCCGGACGGATCCCGAAATGCGCAGTCCCGCGCACCCCATGGTTGAGATGCCGGCTCCTGCAACACTTCGGCACCCGAGGCCCGCACCCGCTCGAAGGTGGCGTCGAGGTCGTCGGTGCTGAAGATCGCGGCCTGCAGGGAACCCTTGGTCACCAGGCTCAGCAGGGCATCACCTTCGACCTGCGAACGTCCACCGTGCGGCTGGGACAGGACGACGTCCAGTCCCTGACCGGGAGCACCGACGGTGACCCAACGGAAGCCGCCGGCGGCGACGTCGTTTCGGACCTCGAGCCCGAGCGCGTCACGGTAGAAGCCGAGGGCGGCGTCAGGATCATGAACGGAGATGAACACGGTTGCGACGGTGACGGTCATCTCACCACCGTATGGGTCACGATCCGCCGCACGCTTCTCCGATCCTGCTCGAAGCTACCGCTGCCCGAGCACCCCGGCCAGGTACTCCGCCCGGCAGGCCCGCCGGGCCAGCTTGCCGCTGGTGGTCCGCGGAATCGCACCCGCAGCGACCAGGCGCACGTCGGCCACCGGCAGCGCGTGGTGCCGCGACACCGCGGCGCGGATCGCATCGACGATCGGTCCCGGGTCGGCCTTGCCCGCGCCCGGCCCGCGCTCGGCGACGATGACCAGCCGCTCGCCTGCGATGTCGGACGAACCGGCCGACGTGGGCAGTTCGGCGGCGGGCACCGAGAACGCCGCGACGAATCCGGCGCGCACCGACTTCGAGGCATCTGCCACGGTGGCCTCGATGTCCTGCGGGTAGTGGTTGCGGCCGTCGATGATCACCAGATCCTTGATCCGACCGGTGATGTAGAGCTCGCCGTCGAGGAAGACGCCCATGTCGCCGGTGCGGAACCAGGTGGCGTTGACGGCGACGCCCTCGGCATGACTGCCCTGCTCCAGCCGCACCTGCAGCTTGTTGTGGAACGACAGCTCGGTTTCGCGTTCGCGGCCCCAGTAGCCGCGGCCGATGTTGTCGCCGTGCAGCCAGATCTCGCCCACCCGGCCGTCGGGCAGTTCGGCCTCCGCGGTCGGGTCGACGATCACCGCCCACTGGCTGCGCGAGATCCGACCGCAGGACACCTGCGGGACCGCGTTCGGGGTGTCCGGCGCCACCCGGACGGCGCGCCCGACGCCGAGCTCCCCCCGGTCCAGGTAAACCGCACTGGCCCGGGCATGGGGGCCGATCGTCGAGACGAACAGCGTGGCCTCGGCCATCCCGTAGGACGGCTTGATCGCCTCCGGCGGCAGGCCGTAGGGGGCGAACGCGGCGTTGAACTTGTCGATCGAACCGATGTTCACCGGTTCCGAGCCATTGATCAGGCCGGCGACGTTGCTCAGGTCGAGGTCCTCGCCCTTGGGCGGCAGGCCGCGGTCGGCGGCCAGCTCGAAGGCGAAGTTCGGAGCGGCCGCGAAGGTTCGCCCGCGCTTGGCCTCGACGGCGAGTTCCTTGATCCAGCGATGCGGCCGGCGGACGAACGCCGTGGGCGACATCAGCGTGAGATGGGCGCCGAACAGCGCCGGGAACATGATCATCAGCAGGCCCATGTCGTGGAACAGCGGCAGCCAGCTGATACTGGCGGTGTCCCAGTCCAGGCCCACCGAGATGATCATCTGGACGACGTTGGTGCACACCGCCCGATGGGTGATCTCGACTCCGGCCGGGCTGCGGGTGGATCCCGACGTGTACTGCAGGTAGGCGATGCCGTCGCTCTTGAGGTCGGCGGGCACGAACGTGGCCCCCACCGAGTCGGGTACGGCGTCGATCGCGATCACCCGCGGCCGCCGGTCCCGGGGCAGCTTGCGCAGGAACGTCTGCACCGCCTCGGCGCCCACCGACGTGGTCAGCACCACCGTGGGGGCGGCGTCGGCCAGCACCGCGTCCAGGCGCTCGGCGTGGCCGGGAAGCTCGGGGGCGAAGAGCGGAACCGCGATCGTGCCGGCCTGGATGGCGGCGAAGAAGCCGACGACATAGTCCACGCCCTGGGGCGCGAGGATGGCCACCCGGTCGCCGGGCTGGGTCACCTGCTGCAGCCGCGCACCGACCGCGCGAAGCCTGACGCCGAGTTGGTGCCAGCTCAGTTCGATGGGTCGGCCTGCCGAGTCGTGCTCGAAGTCGATGTAGCGGTACGCCGGGGTGTCGCCGAATTCGGCGACGTTGTGGTCGAGGAACGAAGTGATGGTGACATCCGACGGCAGAGCGATGTTGCCCGCAGCGTCGAGGTAATCCTCCAGCTTTAATCGATTACTTCGCCCAGCGGTGTCGTTCGGTCCGGGACGCATAAGCGGATTCTAAGAGTTGGCGGGCACGTAACGCACACAAGGCCGGGGCGCGCCGCAAATTCCTTTACGGGACCGTCACCTCACGAGTGGCCCGACGTGCGGCGATGCGACTTCGTGTTCACTTGGATATGGCAGCCTGTGCGTCGATCGCATGCAGTCCGGGTCAATGGCTGGTGAAGGTGGAGATGGGTGCTAAATCCGCGGGCACGGCCCGCCACGTCGAGGTCGAGCGGAAGTTCGACATCCCGGGGCCGACGGTGTTCCCGTCGTTCGACGGCATCTCCACCGTGGCTCGCGTCGAGAGGCATCCGTCACAGTCTCTGGACGCCGTGTACTTCGACACATCCGACCATGACCTGGCGCGTCACCGCATCACGTTGCGCCGCCGGACCGGCGGCGCGGACGCCGGCTGGCACCTGAAACTGCCGGCCGGCGCCGATGCCCGCACCGAGGTGCACGCGCCACTGGGCAGTGGGGCACATGCCGAGCCCACCGAGGTGCCCGCCGAACTCGTCGACATCGTGCTGGCCATCGTGCGGGACCGGGCGCTGGTGCCGGTGGCCCGCATCGCGACGACCCGAAGCGTGGTGAAGCTCTACGCCGCCGACGACACCGAGCTGGCCGAGTTCGCCGACGACGAGGTCAGCGCCTGGGCGATGAACCCCGACGGCAGTCCCGGCGAGGAACAGCACTGGCACGAGTGGGAACTGGAGTTGACCGACGGCGAGCGCGACGATGGCGCCGAGCTGCTCGACCGGCTGGGCAACCGGCTGCTCGACGCCGGCGCGGAACCGGCGGGCCACGGCTCGAAGCTGGCCAAAGTGCTCGCCGACGGCCAGGTCACCGGGGCCGGCAGCCCCGAACCGCCGTCGGATCCGGTGCACCGGGCGGTCGCCGAACAGGTCGCCGAGCTTGTCGAGTGGGACCGCGCCGTGCGTGCCGACGTCTACGACTCCGTGCACCAGATGCGGGTGATCACCCGCAAGATCCGCAGCCTGTTACAGGCCTCCGAGGACACGTTCGGGCTGACCGACGACGCCTGGATCCTGGACGAGTTGCGGCAACTGGCCGGCGTGCTCGGGACGGCCCGCGACGCCGAAGTGCTCGCCGAGCGCTACCAGCGCGCGCTGGACCTGTTGCCGCCCGAACTCGTACGGGGTCCGGTCCGCGAACGGCTGGTCGACGGCGCCAACCAGCGCTACCAGGCGGGGCTGCGGCGCTCACTGACCGCGATGCGCTCGCCGCGCTACTTCCGGCTGCTCGACGCCCTGGAGTCGCTGGTGGCCGCCGAGCCCCCCGAGCCGGCGCCCGGCGAGGAACACGCGCCGGTGAGCATCGGCTCGGCGTACAAGCGGGTGCGCAAGGCCGCCAAGACCGCCGAGCAGGCCGTCGAGGAGCACAAGGACGAGGCGCTGCACCGAATCCGCAAGGGCGCCAAGCGGCTTCGCTACGTCGCCGCGGCGACCGGCGAGCCCAAGGTGTCCGAGCGGGCCAAGGTCATCCAGACCCTGCTCGGCGACCACCAGGACAGTGTGGTCAGCCGCACCCACCTGAGTCAGCAGGCCGAGATCGCCTACGCCGCCGGGGAGGACGCGTTCACCTACGGCCTGCTCTACCAACAGGAGGACGACCTGGCGCGCCGGTCCAGGGACCAACTCGACGACGCGCTCAGCGCACTGAGGCGCAGCGTCCGCAAGGCGCACTAGTGATGGCGCGGCCGGTCACCACACCAGCGCCGCGAGTGCCGCCAGCATCCCCAGTGCTCCGCCTATCAGCACCAGGTAGCCGCGCCCCGGCGACTGGATCTGGAGGCACGCCTGTTGCGGGGCTCGCGGGTCATAGTGCACATCGACCTGATCGGGAACGGCGTCAAGGGTTTTCTGCGCCAGGTCGTGCCGGAGGCCGGCGGCGGCGTAGCTCCAACGATCCGAGGTGTAGCTGACTCCCCCGACGGTATAGACGTAGGTCACCTTGGGTTGGTACCCGCCGCCCTTGCCCCACCGGCCCTCGCGGGTGTCGAGCGGCATGGCCGCGAGTTCGCGGCCGATCACCGTTCCGCGGGTGGTCTGGTAGGACCGCATGCGCCGGGTGGCCCGGACGAAACCCCAACCGGCGAGCACCGCGCCGGCCGAGATTATCAAGATCACGATCTTCGCGATCACCGCCACAATCTACGGGCGACGGGCGGACGAGTTGGCCTGTAAGCCGGATTTCGTTATCTGGGCGTTTGTACCCTCAATCAGGGTTGGCTGTTCAACAAACAGCCTGGTGGGTCGGTATCAGAATGCAAAATTCAGCGCGGAACGCCAAGTGGGACAAGCCGTCCGTCTGAACTCGTTGTACACACCGCATCGGGCCGAGTGCTCGCTCCGAATTGATCGGTGCAATGACACAGGCGCGCCGGGCTTAGGCGGTGCCGTAGATGTCCAAGAGCCGATACCGTGTCGCATCGAGGCGCTGCCCCAGTGACGACGCCACCCGCTTGACCAAGTCGTAGCCCATCTCGGGATCCTGTTCGCACTTGGTGCGCAGGCACTTGCCGTCGAAGGCGATTGCCCGGGTCATCTCCGTTGCCCGGGCGTCAAACCCCCAGCGGTAGGGAGGTATCAACCACGACCATCCGAGCATCTCGCCGCCCTCCACCGTCTCCATGGTGACGTTGCCGCGACCGGGGAAATAGACCTCCAGTGCGACCTTCCCGGCGCGAATCAGATAGAACGTGTTGGCTTCGTCGCCCTCACGACAGAGCAACTCACCAGCGGTGAAGCGGACGTTCGACGCGCATCCAACTGCCAGTTGAAAATAACGCGGCTCCCACCCGCTAAAGAACGGATGCTCAGCGAGAATGCCTTCCAGCGTCCTCATGGCTGTTTCCCTTCTCCGATCGCTCTATCTCACATCGCTCACCTTCCTCCGTAATATCAACACCGTCTTGCGATTAGGCACCCGGGTCTACTCGTGCAACGGCACCCAGATCTGCATCCACACCCCCGCGGCATCCGGCGCAGGACCCGGGAACACTGCATTGGCAGGTCCCCCTGTGCCGGTCGGGCGACGGTCTACGGGGTGCTGGGGGACTGTGGATTTAACGGTGTTTCCGGCCTGACGCGCTGAGCGATGCTCGGCGAGGAAGGTGCCGTGATGACGACACTGGATGATGTGGCGAAGAAGAAGCAGGTTGAGCAGACCGCTGAGCAGCAGGCTGCGGTCGAGCTGGTTCGGCTGGCCCAGGAACAGGGCTTGGCGCTGACCGGGCCGGACGGGCTGCTCAAGCAGCTGACCAAAACGGTCCTGGAGACCGCGCTGAACGAGGAGATGACCGAACACCTCGGCTATGAGAAACACGACCCCGCCGGGGCAGGGACGGGCAATATCCGCAACGGCACCCGCGCCAAGACGGTGCTGACCGAGACCACCGGCGCGGTCGAGATCGAGGTGCCGCGGGACCGGGCGGCGACCTTCGAACCCCAGATCGTCAAGAAACGCCAACGACGGCTGTCCGGCGTGGATGAGGTGGTGCTGTCGCTGTATGCCAAGGGCCTGACGACCGGGGAGATCTCGGCGCACTTCGCCGAGATCTACGGCGCATCGGTGTCCAAGGAGACGATCAGCCGGATCACCGACAAGGTGATCGAGGAGATGAACGACTGGGCGGTGCGGCCTTTGGATGAGACCTACGCGGCGATCTTCATCGACGCCATCGTGGTGAAGGTCCGCGACGGCCAGGTCGCCAACCGGCCGTTCTACGCCGCGATCGGCGTCACCCTGGCCGGGGAACGCGACATCCTCGGGCTCTGGGCCGGCAACGGCGGGGAGGGCGCCAAGTTCTGGATGAGCGTGCTCACCGACCTGCGTAACCGCGGGGTCAAGGACGTCTTCTTCGTGGTCTGCGACGGGCTCAAAGGGCTGCCCGAGGTGGTCGGCAACGTCTGGCCGCAAGCGATCGTGCAGACCTGCATCATTCATCTGATCCGCAACACCTTTCGGCTCACCTCACGCAAGTACTGGGACGAGATCCGACGCGACATCAAACCGATCTACACCGCGGTCAATGCCACCGCGGCACGCGTCGCGTTCGACGAGTTGGCCGAGAAATGGGGAAAGCGCTACCCGGCGGTGATCCGCCTGTGGGACAACGCCTGGAACGAGTTCATCCCGTTCCTGGACTACGACGTGGAGATCCGCCAGGTCATCTGCTCCACGAACGCCATCGAGTCCCTCAATGCCCGCTACCGCCGGGCGATCAAGGCACGCGGGCACTTCCCCTCCGAGCAGGCCGCGATGAAATGCCTGTACCTGGTGACCCGATCCCTGGACCCGACCGGTGTCGGCAGGGCACGATGGACGATGCGGTGGAAGCCAGCGCTCAACGCGTTCGCGATCACTTTCGGCGACCGATTCCCGGCAGCCGAGACCTACTGATGGAAACCGCCGGAAACACCGTTAACGAGATAGCCCCGGTGCTGGCGGCAGACTAACTGCGGTAAGGGCTTCGCGTTAGAGCGGTGACGCTGTAGCGGCTGCGGCCATGGTGTATCCGAGGTCTTTGAGGATGCCTATTTCAATCGGGCTTAGATAGTCGGGGGCCACTATTCCTGGTGTGTCGTCAGCATTCATCAACTGTATGTATCTCGGATTGGTGGGCTGGGTTGTGTTATTGAAATAGGTGTCGTCAAGGTGGGTTGTGGAACTGCCGCTTCTCCACTTGTTTGGTGTGAATAGTGGCACGGGATTGTCGCCGAATGCAGCTTTTTCGTTGGTTCCGGTGAAGTACAGACCGCCGTTTCCTCCGGTGAGATTCGATTCGAAGTTGGTGTTCCACGCGAAGGTGGTCGGATTTATGGCGCTCGTGTTACCCGTGCTGTCAGTGATGAACTTATCGAAAATGGACCAGTTGTTGTTGGGGGTTTTGGTGGGTTCTCCGTTTTTGTTGCATTCGTAGACGTTGCAGCCGGGTTGACTAAGGGTGGAGATGAAGCCGAAGGCGTGCATCATCTCGTGCATCATTACGGAGTCGTAGTCGTACTGCCCCGTTATTTCGCCGGCGGCGTCGTATATTTTTTTCACTACACCGTAGTATCCCCAGTCCTTATTGAAGTTGACCGTCACTGTGGCGTCGGGGACTGCTTGGCCGTCTTTATTGATCACCGAGGGTGAGCCTGTTTGGATTCGGGACTGCACCACGGTTGGGAAAAAGCCGGGGGTCTCGGCGGTGAGGGGGCTCGAGGCCGACGCTAAATTGTCATTTTTGTTATTCTCAGCGGTAGCCGTGATGGTCAGCGTGACGGTCTTTGCGGGAACGACTTCGTCGGCCAGGCTATACGCGGCCCATTCCAACCCGAATTCAGCGTCTGGACTCCACCGCTGAACAAAAAGCGGGTACCGGGTTTGCTCAAACGTGAACTTGTAGTCCACCAGGGGTGCGTTGCCCTGCTGAACAATCACCAGGGCGTCGGTGCTAGCGGCCCTGAAAGGGGCGAGCACGTTAAACGATGGCCCGGATTTGTCGCTGGCTGCAACGACGAACACATCACGACCGGTGAAGCCCGATCCGGGGGCGTAGTCGAACGTGCCGTCGGGGTTGAGGGTGACCGCGCCGTCCTGGGGGGCCTGGACGACGCTGTAGGTCATCGGGTCGCTTTCGGGATCGACCGCGCCAAGGGTGCCGGTAATCGGCCCGCTCACCTGGCCGGTGGTCTGCGCCGGGTTGAGAGTCGGGGCCTGGTCGAAGAAGGTGCGCCGCACCCACAAGAACGCCCCCTGCAGAAACTCGGTGACCGGATTAGACGGGAGCTTCGACAAGCAGGTCGAGACGGCGTCAAGGAAGCCATAAATCGCCGTCTGAACCCGCTGGACCCAGAGTGGGCTTCTGAGGTGAGGTGTAACCGGTGTCTGAGGGTGTGCCGTCGACTGGGGCCGACACCGACTGTGCACTGGCGGTTACCGGGCTGATGGCTGCTGTCGGGTGTGACTGAACACTCACCCCCGGTATGGGCACCAAAGCCGACGAGCCAGGCACGGCGCTGTCCAGGACGACCGGCTTGTGGGTCACCGAGCCGAAACTGCCGCTGGTGCGCATCGGGATCACCTTGTCACCGGGCGGGGTACGGTTTACCGATTGCGCAGCACCTGCACTGGTAGCCGCCGGGTGCACCGGGCTGCTTGCTGCTCGCTTATGAACCCTCGCTGTAGTCGTCAATCCTGCCGAGGCAGGCTTGCTGACGCTGCTGGTAGGTCCGGACCCCACTGAGGACGCAGCACCCGCATCGGCGAAAGCCACCCCGGCGGCTTGCGGCCCGATGACCAACAACCCCAACGCGAACGCCGCCGCACCAATGCCCACACCATCACGAATTACTGACATGCGCGAAACCCCCCGACTTCCGACCCCCGTCGACAATTCACCCAGCTACAGCGAACAAGCAAGGGGCTTATGACCCATCCGCCCATGACCCCCGTAAATCGCCGCCTACTTCGCGTCGTGTTCACTCGCTGCGGTGCACTACAGACCTATAGTCCCCCAACGCGATTCGACTCACGGGCCGCAAAACACGGAGACCAATCCTTTGCTGTGAACTAGCTGCCAAAAACCTGCGCATACGCTAAAGTCGGCGTCGGGTCCGGGAGAAGCAAACGCAACGTGGGAGATCAATTCATGGTGCGCGGAGCACTCGTCAGCTTGTCGCTGTTCGTCGGCATCGGGGTCCTTGGAGCACCAGTGCCGATCCGCCATACAAGAACTGCACCGAGCACACCAGGCCGGCTGGGGGCTGGGGCGTAGAACCTTATCGCCGAAGGGCACCAGCCCGACTAGGCCAACTTTCGGGTAGCGCCTACCGCCAGACCGGGTCATCAGGGGCTTGACTACCAATCACCTTGGGAGGTCTTCAACATCCGGACTCGAACAGGGGAATCCACTTTCCGTTGAACCTGAACCCCCACTGCTGCGCGACCGGGTCGAAAACCGGGTTGACCGTCTGGCCCTGGTACTGGAACGGAGGCGGAGGGGGAGCATCGGGCGGCAACAGCGATCCCTGGCACGTCGGTCCGGGGTCCGAGGAGTCCGCGGGCACCTGCCACCACCACCACTGCGGTTGCCACGGCGGGAATGGCACGGGTGGGCGGTGCCACGGCTGAAGACCGCCAGGGCCCTGATCTGGTGGCCCACCAGGGCCCTGGTCCGGAAGCCCGCCGGGGCCACCAGGACCCCCATGCGGCGGCCCACCCGGACCACCAGCTCCCTCGTTCGGCGGGGGACGTCCGGGACCTTCATTCGATGGCGGCCCCCCCGGGCCACCAGGACCTTCGATCGGTGGCGGCCCCCCGGGACCCGTGGGCGAAGGACTGCCAGCACCGCTGGGTTCTTCGCTGGGTGGCGGCTCTCCGGGCACCGACGGCGACGGTCCAGCAGCACCACCGGGACCTTCGCTAGGCGGCGAACCACTAGGACCACCACCCAGGTCCGGTGCAGGTCCGCTTGGACCAGCCGGAGCCTCACTAATCGGGGCTGACGGCTCGGGTTCGCTGGGAATGATCGGCGATGAGATCGACGATCCTGATTCGCTCGAGCCTGACGATGACGACCCCGATCCGCCTGAGCCTGCGGATGACGACCCGGGATCACTTGGTGCCATGGGCAATAGCCCGAACTGAGGGGAACCGGCGGGAAGCGGGGTTGCGTCGGCGTTCGCTATCCCTGTGACCAGTCCGAGGCAACTCGTCGCGAGCCCGCTTGTAAGAGCCACGCTGGCAATGAATTTCGTCGTTTTCATGTGCAACCCTCGTCACCCTCCATAACCAAAGCTAGGGCGGCTGCCTATGACGATCCTCGGGCGACGCTGTCAACAACATATGTCTGCGCCCTAAACGGATCCACCCGCAGGTCTCGGTCGTTCGATGCCAGCGGGGGCCGAGGCCGCCAACAGGACGAGCAGGCCCAGCAGGACCAGGACGAACTCGAGCAACAGCTGGCCGAGCAGGAAATTCTGCAGTCCGAGCAGCAGGCGCAGCAGGCCGAGGAGCAGACCGAACTGGCCCAGCAGCAGGCCCAACAGGACGAGCAGCTTCATTTGTCGGTGTGGCCCAGGGCACAGATCGGCTACACTCGTGTCGACGTCTACCGGGGGAGTAATGAATTTGAGTGCTCAGATTGTTGGGGGTGGTGGGCCTATGTCTCGTGTACTGATCAAGCCCTCTGCGGAGATCTCAACCCGCACGTGCCCGCACTGCGCCACCGCGATGAAGCGCATGGACGACCACACCGTGTCCGAGCTGTACACCAGACAGACCTGGTGGACATGTCCTGAGTGCAGGCGTTCCCGCTATTCCCAGGCCTAGATAACCTGCCAAGGCCAGCACACGAGGCATCTTCATCAGATGTGCGGTGCCTCACAAGAATCACCATTAGTCCAGACTATGGACGCGCTGGCAGTAGAGTCGTTTTTGCTAGGGCACACCCCCCCGATGCCCCAGCACGCAGTGGACGAGGGGTCGGCGGGATTCCTCCCCCGGGTCCGAAACCCGGCCCCTCAGTCCCTCGACTTTGCGAGGCTTGGCGAAGGTCGACCATGACCACGTTGGAATGGGCTGCGGCCGTGGCCTGCCTCGCGGTGTTGGCGATGCTGATCAACACCAGGTGGGCCGCCGCGACACCATAGAGGCTAGGTCGGTCCCGAACGCGGCTCATTATGGGCACTCCGACGTCGCCGACAGCGAATACGACGAGCTGCCGCGCCCCTGAGCGATGCCCGTCCATCGAAGCCGAACCGCGAGCCGCGGGCTCGGAGGTCATTTGACACCGACAGTGCTATTAGCGTGCGCGGCGATGGGCCGATACTGCAGGCGCTCGTCACGCTGGCTGCGGGTACAGGAATGCGGCAGGGCGAATGCTTCGGGTTGACGGTGGACCTGGTGCGGTTCCCTGAGCGCACGGTGACCGTGGACAGGCAGCTTGTCACGCTGGCGAGGCAGGCACCAGATCTGGCAACGCCCAAGACGAGGGCGAGCAACCGGACTATTCCCCTGCCTCAGGTGGTTGTGGACGCGGTGGCGGCACATCTGGCGGAGTTCTCCGCGGACCCTGACGGGCTGGTGTTCACCTTGTCGGGGAAGCCGATCACCCGGTCGGTGTTCGGGCACAAGTGGAGGGCAGCGGCACAGACGGCGGAGCTTTCGGCCGGCACCGGATTCCATGCGCTTCGCCATTAATACGCCAGTCTGCTCATCCGGCACGGGGAGAGCGTGAAGACAGTTCAAGCGCGTCTCGGTCACGCCAGTGCGGTCGAGACGCTGGACACCTACAGCCACCTGTGGCCCGATTCTGACGACCGCACACGGGAGCGATTGACTGGTGCTTGGATCTATTGCGGACCGACTGCGTACCGAGGCAGTTCCGACCAGCTGAACGCGCAGGTCAATGTGCCGG
>CAVQTS010000008.1:0-620722 GCA_963716465.1 uncultured Actinomycetota bacterium | reverse complement strand
GTGCGGGCGTGCGGCTTGCCGGCGATGCCGACCAGGTTGCGCACCGTCGAGCTCGAGGTGAAGCACACCGCGTCGAACCCACCGGTCTTGATCATCTCGCGGGTGTCGGCGGGCGGCGGGGCCGCGCGCACGGTGCGGTAGGCGGTGACGTCCTCGATCTCCCATCCGCGCTCGCGCAGACCCTCGGCCAGCGTCTCGGTGGCGATGTCGGCGCGCGGCAGCAGCACCCGGTTGACCGGGTCGAAAATGCTGTCGTACTCCGGGAATTCGTCGAGCAGGCCCAGCGATGACTGCTCGCCGGAGGGCACCACTTCGGGGCTCACCCCGAATGCGCGCACCCGGTCTGCGGTGGACTCGCCGACGCAGGCGATCTTCACACCGGAGAACGCCCGCGCGTCCAGACCGAACTCGCCGAACTTCTCCCACACCGCGCGCACCGCGTTGGTGGAGGTGAACACCACCCACTGGTAGCGACCGTCGACCAAACCCTTGACGGCCCTTTCCATCTGGGCCGGGCTGCGCGGCGGCTCGACGGCGATGGTCGGCACCTCGATCGGCAGCGCGCCGTGGGCGACCAGTCGGTCGCTCATCTCGCCGGCCTGGTCCTTGGTACGCGGCACCAGCACGGTCCAGCCGTACAGGGCGCGACTCTCCCACCAGTTCAGCTTGGCGCGGTGGGCGACGGTCTTGCCGATGGTGACCACCAGCGTGCCGGTCAGCGGGCCCGCCGGGTCGCTGCCGCCGGCCAGCGTGGCGCGGTCGGTCAGGCCCGCCAGTGTGGTCTCCACCGAACGCTGTCCGCAGGTGGTGCCGTTGCAGGTGACCACGCAGGGCGTGTTCTCGGCCAGGCCGTAGTCGATGAGCGTGCGGGCGGAGTCGGGCAGGTGCGAGGCCGTCGCGGTCAGGATCAGCGGGCCGGGAGCGGCCGCCAGGGCGGCCCAGTCGACCTCGCCGCGGACGTCGGCCACGGTGTGCGCCGAGCCCAGCGGCAGGCCCGCGTAGGTGGGCACCGCGCTGGTGGCGGGCAGCCCGGGGACGATCTCGAACTCCATCTGGGTCCTGGCGACGGCGTTGACCTCGGTGATCACCGAGTCGACCGACAGCGGGTCACCGGCGACCAGGCGCACGATGTCGAAGCCCGCCCTGGCCTCGGCCAGCAGGGTCTTGGCCACCTCGGCCGGGTCGCCGAGCGCGGGCCGGATGTCCGGGCCGACCGAGACGACCGGCGGGGCGATCTCGTCGGCGACGGGGCCGTCGGAGTCGTGGCCGAGGATCCGCTCGCGCAGCGCGCCCTTCTCCGGGGCGGGAGCCGGGCCGGACGCGGGCGGCAACTCGATGCCGACCACGTTGAGCACCGCCTGCGGCACGTCGGGGTCGGTGAGCACCAGGGCGGCGTTGGCGAGAACCGTGCGGGCGCGCGTCGTCAGCAGGTTCGGGTCACCGGGACCCGCGCCGACGAACGTGATGTGTCCCGGCTTCGCCTTGCGTCGCCCACTACCGTGGCCAGTCATCGCTTCACTCCCGCTCTACTCCGCCTTGTAAGTCATTGCGGAGCCCTGTGCGACATGACCTCGCGCGCACCGAGTTCGAACAACTCCTCGGCCACCGAGAGCCCAAGCTCTGCGGACCGGCCGGGCGTTCCGACTCCGGACGCGCGGATCACATCGGATCCGTCTGCCGCCGCCACGCATGCGCGCAGTGACAGCTCCTCGAAGACTCGACCGTCGTCATCAATGGACTCGACCACCTCGGCGATCGCGCCCACCGGTGCCGAACAACCGGCCTCCAGTTTGGCCAGCAGGACTCGCTCCGCAGTGACCGCGGCGCGGGTGTCGGAATCGTCCAACTCCGCCAACAGCTCCGCGAGCCCGGTATCGCTTGCGCGGCACTCGACCGCGAGCGCACCTTGAGCCGGCGCCGGCAACATCTGCACCGGCTCCAGCGTCTCTGTGACATCGCCGAGCCGTCCGAGGCGGGCCAGTCCCGCTCGGGCGACGACGATGCCGTCGAGATCACCACTGCTTACCCTGTTCAACCTGGTATCTAGGTTGCCTCTTAGGGGGCGAATTTCCAAACCGAGACCCAGTGCTTTAAGCTGCGCCGCCCTGCGCACGGACGACGTGCCGATCACCGATCCGGCCGGCAACTCCCCCAGAACCAGCCCGTCGCGAGCCACCAGGGCGTCACGCGCGTCTTCGCGGCGGGGTATCGCGGCGATGACGAACCGGTCGTCGGCGGCGGTCGGCAAATCCTTGTATGAGTGCACGGCCATATCGACCCGGCCGTCGGCGATGGCCTCGCGCAGGGCGGCGGTGAACACGCCGACGCCGATCTCGGCGACCGGCTGGTGCGAGCGGTCGCCGTCGGTGCTGATGATGACCAGTTCAGCGCGACGCCCGCGCCCGATGAGTTCGTCCCTGATGGTCCCGGCCTGTGTGGTCGCCAGCAGGCTGCCCCGGGTGCCGATCCTGATGACGGCGTCGTTGCTGCCGGCCAATCGCCCTACTCGGTGTGTTCGGTCAGGCTGGCGTCGAATTCCGTTGCCACAAGCGGAAGTTCGCCTGCGGCCACGGCGTCGACGGCCTGCGGATCGAGTTCGAACAGTTCGCGCAGCGCCTCGGCGTAGGTGTCGCCGCCGGGCGCGCTGGCCAGCTGCTTGACCCGCACGGTGGGGGCGTGCAGCAGCTTGTCCACCACGCGGCGCACGGTCCTGGCGACCTCGACGCGCTGGCCCTCATCCAGGCCCGGCAGCCGGTTCTCCAAGCGCAGCAGCTCGGCCTCGACGACGTCGGCGGCCCGCTGACGAAGGGCGGTGACGGTCGGTGTGACCTCGGCCATCCGCTGGCCGGCCAGGTAGGCAGCAACTTCACCGGCGACGATCTGGCGGGCGGCTTCGGCGTCGGTGGCGGCGGCCCGGGCCGACGGCTCGCGCTGCACGCGATCCATGTCGACCACCGAGACCCCGGGCAGCCCGGCAACGGCCGGATCGACGTCGCGGGGCATGCCCAGATCGCACAGCACCAGCGGCTGGGCGGCCTCGTCGCGCCGGGCGTTGGCCAGTGCGTGGTGCACGTCGGCCAGCGACACCACCGGGCGGACCGCGCCGGTGCAGCTGACCACGACGTCGGCGGCGGCCAGCGCGATGGGCAGGTCCTCGAGCGTCAGGGCCTCAGCGCCGACGCCCTGCTCGCGGATGCTCTCGGCCAGCCGCTGGGCGCGCGGCAGCGAACGGTTGACGACGTGGATGTGGCTGACCCCGGCGCGCACCAGATGCGCCACGGACAGCCCGCCCATCGAGCCGGCGCCGACCACGGCCGCGGCGCGACCCGCCAGGCCGTTCATCCTGGAGCCGGCGATGTCCAGCGCCACCGACACGACGCTGGCACCGGCGGCGTCGATCGCGGTCTCGGTGTGCACCCGCTTGCCCACCGAAAGGGCGCGCTGGGCCAGATCGTGCAGGACCCGGCCGACGGTGCGGTTGGCCTCGGCGTTGGCGTAGGCGCGACGGACCTGGCCGAGCACCTGCTGCTCGCCGATCACCGCGCTGTCCAGGCCACTGGCCACGGCGAACAGGTGCTCGACGGCGGCCTCGCTGTAGCGGACGTAGGCGTATTTGGTCAGGTCGCCCATCGACATGCCGGAGTGCTCGGCCAGAACCTGGCCGATCGCCGACAGGCCGCCGTGGAAGGCGTCGACCACCGCGTAGACCTCGACCCGGTTGCAGGTCGACAGCACCATGGCCTCGGTGACCAGCGGCGACTGCAGCACCTGGTCGATGATCTTGACCTGGTCAGACTCGTCGGTGGACAGCTGCTCGAGCACGGAGACCGGAGCGCTGCGGTGCGACACCCCGAAGAGCAGGACGCTCACGGCACGATCACCTGGCCCGCTCCCTTGCTGTCACGCCAATGTCCGTTAGTGAAACTTACTTCCACGGTAATCCCCGCGCAGGCAGCTCACCAAATTCCCGCGGTGCTCATCCGGCCGCCAGATCGGCCCGCAGCCGCGGCTCGTCGAGGTCCCAGTAACTGTGCTCCCGGCCGTCGAGCAGAACGACCGGCAGCCGGTCGCCGAACTCGGCCCGCAGCGCGGAGTTCCCGGCGGCCGCGGCGGCGTCGACGTCAGTGCTGGACAGGTCGAAATCCAGCTCGGCGGCCAGTTCGCCGAGGCGGCCGTAGGCCCGCTCGCACAGGCTGCATCCGGCGCGGGTCAGCAGTTCGACATGTCGGCGGCTCACCCGAGCCAGTGTCGCAGTTAGGGTGAGAGCCATGGGTTCCGGGGACCAGGAGGAGCTCGCGGACCTGGAAGCCGGCCGGGCCAGCGCACAGCGCGCGGCCGACGACCTGGTTGCCGAGCAAGCCAGCGCCGTGGCGCGCGAGGCCAGCATCGCGGCCAATCGCGAGCCGGTGCCCGACGCCGTCCACGAGCCGGTTCCCCCGCCCACCGACCTGACCGCGGCGGCGTTCTTCGACGTCGACAACACGCTGGTGCAGGGCTCGTCACTGGTGCACTTCGGCCGGGGCCTGGCCGCGCGCCAGTACTTCACCTACTCCGACATGTGGAAGTTCGTCTACGCCCAGGCCAAGTTCCAGCTGACCGGCCGGGAGAACAGCGAGGACGTGGCCGAGGGCAGGCGCAAGGCGCTGGCGTTCATCGAGGGCCGGTCGACGGCCGAGCTGATGGCGCTGGGCGAGGAGATCTACGACGACATCATCGCCGACAAGATCTGGCCCGGCACCAGGGCGCTGGCGCAGATGCATCTCGACGCCGGCCAGCAGGTGTGGCTGGTCACCGCGACGCCCTACGAGCTGGCCGCCACCATCGCCAAGCGGCTGGGCTTCACCGGCGCGCTGGGCACGGTGGCCGAATCGGAGAACGGCGTGTTCACCGGGCGGCTGGTGGGCGACATCCTGCACGGTCTCGGCAAGGCGCACGCGGTGCGGCAGCTGGCCATCCGCGAGGGGCTCAACCTCAAGCGCTGCACGGCCTACTCCGACAGCTACAACGACGTGCCGATGCTGTCGCTGGTGGGCACGGCGGTGGCCATCAACCCCGATGCCGACCTGCGCGAGCTGGCCCGCGAGCGGGGCTGGGAGATCCGCGATTTCCGGACCGCGCGCAAGGCGGCCCGGATCGGGGTGCCCTCGGCGCTGGCGCTCGGGGCGATCGGCGGCGCGCTGGCCGCGGCCGTGTCCCGGCGCGAACACCGCTAGCGCTGTGGGCCTTGCGCAGGCCAGATCGCGATTTGGGCCGCACATGCCCCACAGTCGGCCGCGCTAGCCGCTGCTAGGCTCGAAAGCCATGTCCATCGCCAGCGAGATCATTGGAACTCACTTCCGCTACCCGGACTACTACCTGGTGGGGCGGGAGAAGATTCGTGAGTTCGCGAAGGCGATCCAGAGCGAGGATCCGCTGCACTTCAGCGAGGACGCGGCCAAGGCCGCCGGCTATCCCGATCTGGTGGCGCCGTTGACATTCATCGCGATCGCCGGCCGCCAGGTTCAGCTCGAGATCTTCCGCAACTTCGATGTCGGCATCAACATCGCCCGGGTCATTCACCGCGACCAGAAGATCCAATTCCACCGCCCGATCGTCGCCGGCGACAAATTGTTCTTCGACTCCTGGCTGGATTCGGTGATCGAATCGCACGGGACGGTCATCAGCGAATTGCGCAGCGAAGTCACCGACGCCGACGGCAAACCGGTGATGACGACCGTCGTCACGATGATCGGCGAAGCCGACGGCGACGAGGAGACCAACGCTCAGGTCGCCGCGATCGCCGCGGCCGCCATGCGGCGCTAACCCAGGAACATGTTGCGGCGCTGAGTCAGCAGCTGATACAGCGTCTGCTGGATGGTCTCGCGCACCTGGTCGGTGAGCTCGAAGGTGACCATCGGATCCTCGGCCGCGGATTCGTCGTAATCGGCGGTCTCGATCGGGGTGCCGAATGCGATGTGCCACTTGGACGGAAGCGGTATCAGCCCGGCCGGACCCGCCAGCGGGAACAGCGGGGTGATCGGGAAGTACGGCAGCCCCAGAACCCGTGCCAGCAGCTTGACGTCGGCCAGCATCGGGTAGATCTCCTCCGACCCGACGATCGAGCACGGGATGATCGGGGCGCCGGTGCGCAGCGCCGCCGAGACGAACCCGCCGCGGCCGAACCGCTGCAGCTTGTAGCGGTCCCGGAAGTGCTTGCCCAGGCCTTTGTAGCCCTCCGGAAACACCGCGGTGAGCTCGCCGCCCGCCAGTAGCCGGTGCGCGTCGATGGTGCAGGCCATGGTGTGACCGGCCTTGCGCGCGATGGGCCCGAGCATCGGCATGTCGAAGACCATGTCGGCGGCCAGCAGACGCAGGTCGCGGTGGGCGGGATGGTGGTCGTGCACGGCCACCGAGAGCATCAGCCCGTCGAACGGCAGGGTCCCGGCGTGGTTGGCGACCACGAGCCCGGCGCCGTCTTCGGGCAAATTCTCGATGCCGCTGACTTCGACCCGGAACCAATTGTCGAAAAAGAACCGCAGCAAAGGCATGACGAGCGCGTTGTTGAATTGCGGATCGAACCCGAATTCGTCGACGGTGTAATCACCGGTGATTCGCTTGCGGAAAAAATCCGCGATCGCGGAAATCCGCTGCGCGAGCTCGTTCGGCTCATCCTGAGCGCGGCCGATGCCCGCTGCGCCGCGGCGCGCGTCGATTTCCCGGACGACGGCGGCGATGTCCTCCGCCGACGCGCGCGAACCGAGGTCAGACGACAGCGAGGGATGTCGGCGCGCCGCCTCGGCGCGCTGCGAGGCGCGCCGAGCAGCCGCTGCTCGACTCGAATTCGAATGCAGCGGAATCACTTTCGCCTTCGATTCACCCGCCAATTCAGCACCTTCTCCCCAACATGAAATATCTCAGCTACCCCAGCGCTGCGCGACGGCGACGGCGCGACTCTCCACTGAGCGTACCCATTTCGGGTCGATGATCGGAGTCAAACCACGGCCGCGCACATAGTCGTCGAATGCCTCCATGGTGGTCCATTTCGGAGCGAATCCCAACTCCGTTCGCATCCGGGTGGTGTCCATCACCCGGCCATAACTGAGCCACTGCATGGCGTCGCGGTTGAGGTCCGAGTTCCTGGTCGCCTTTCGCAACGAATCCAGTACCCCGACCCCCAGACTCGGCACGGGAAGCGCAATCCGCCCGGAGCGGCGAATCGCCTGCGACATCATGATGATGCCGTCCGCACCGATGTTGAACGTGCCCAACCTGCCTGCCATCGTGGCCCGCTCCAGGGCGCCCAGCGCGTCCTGTTCGTGCAACAACTGCAGACGGGCGTCGTGACCCAGCACGGTCGGCACCAGTGGGCCGGCCAGATACCGCGACAGTGCGGTGTCCATCGCCGGACCGATCATGTTGGCCAGCCGCAGGATGGTCACCGCGATGTCGGGCCTGCGCCGGCCCAGGCCGCGGGCATAGCCCTCGATGTCGATGCTGTCGCGGGCGAACCCCTCGGCCAGCGGGCGACGGCTGCTGCTGTCCTCGGTGTACACCACCGGGTCGTGCGGGTGCGAGCCGTAGACCTCCGAGGTCGACTTCAGGATCACCCGGCGCACCGACGGCGCCTTCTGGCAGGCCGCGAACAGCTGCATCGCGCCCATGACGTTGATTTCCTTCAGGGTGGCGCGCCCGCCGGAGCGCGGGGCGTAGGACGCCGCAGCGGCGTGCACCACGGTGTCGACGTCCCCGTTACGAATCACCTTGGCGATGAAGGGGTTCCGGATGTCGGCGCGGACGAACTCCGCGCGGCCCATCCGGCGCAGCATATCCTTGCTCGGCGCGATGGCGTCGACCGCGATGACCTTGTTGATCATCGGGTTCTGCGCCAGCCGAGCGGTCAGATAGCCGCCGAGGAATCGGCAGGCACCGGTGACCAGCACAACCTTGGGGTAGTGCGGTGCATCGGTATCGGTGCCGCCGGAAACCATCTGGACAGCCTATCGGGCTGGACGTGCCCCGGCAGGACTCGACGCTGCCGGGCAGCGACCCGGCAGGTGACTACTTGCCGAGTTTTCTGCGCTGAACCCGGGTACGACGCAGCAGCTTGCGGTGCTTCTTCTTCGACATGCGCTTGCGCCGCTTCTTGATGACTGAACCCATGAAATCCGTTACCTAAGTCCTCGCAGTGCCCGCACTGCGGCGGGTGTCCTTGTATCCCGGACACCTTACCCAAGCGAGCAGGGGGAAGGGAAAACGGCCGGGTCTAGCCGGCGTCGAAGTACGACGTCTCCAGCAGGTCATGCACTGCTTTTGCGTGCACGCGGAACGACCGGCCCACCCGGACGGCCGGCAGTTCGCCGTTGTGCACCAGCCGGTAGACCGTCATCTTGCTGACCCGCATGAGCGAGGCCACCTCGGCGACAGTGAGAAATTGAGCTCTGGCGGGTGGCTGACCGTCAGCGCCACCGGCATCACGCGCCGATTTTCCGCCAGCCGCGTCCCGCGCCGATGGCCCGTTCATAGACGTCATCGCAACCCAATCCGTCAGGCACGGGAGGCTCCAGCGGCTTCCCCACCACTGGCACCCACCCGTGCTTACACGAGGAGAATAGCGTGGCCAATGGGGTTACTGCGACGGGTGTGGGTAGATCCGTTTGAAAATTCTAGAACTACTCTGATGTAATTCCTAGCTGCTCAGAGCGTGTTTTTGCGGCGTCGATGGCCGCGGCGACTGCGGCCCGCAACCCACCCTGCTCCAATTCGCGCAGGCCAGCGGCCGTGGTGCCGCCCGGGGAGGTCACGATGGCCCGCAGCCGGGCGGGTGTGGTGTCCAGTCCGACGTCGGCACCGGCTGTTCGCTCGCTGTCGATGCGATCGAGCAGCATCGCCGCCGAACCGGCCATCGTTTGCACCACCAGATCGGTTGCGACCGCCCTGTTGAGCCCGTTTGCGACCGCGGCGTCGACCAATGCCTCCACGAAAAGGAAGAAATACGCGGGGCCCGAACCGGACACCGCGGTGACCGCGTCGAGCTGGCTTTCCGGCACCGTGAGGACCCCGCCCACGCACTCGAAGAGCGCCGAAACGTCAGCGAGCTGCTCGGGGGTCGCGAACCGGCCCGGAGCCAGCGCACTGATGCCGGCGCCGACGAGCGCCGGGGCGTTGGGCATCACCCGCACCACGGGGGAGCCGGCGGGCAGCCGCGACTCGTAGAAGCCGACGGTCACCCCGGCCACCACCGAGACCAGGACCTGCTCGACGCTGTTGCTCTCGGCCCGGGCGGCCGCCTCGGCGACCTCGCCGACCACAGACTCGGCGTCGGCCGGTTTGACCGCGACGATGACGAAGCTCGCGGTCTCGACGGCCTCGGCCACGGTGGTCATCCGCACCGCGTAGGTGTCGGCGAGGTAGCGGGCGCGCTCGGGCATCCGCTCGGCGACTGCGAGATCCTTGACCTGACGGCCCGCCCTCAGCAGCCCCGAAAGGAGCGCCTCACCCATACTGCCGCCGCCGATGATCGCGATTCTGGCCATGGGCAGAACCCTATCGGCCGAGCGACACGTGCCGTTGACGGCACGCTACTCAGCGGGCACCAACGCCAGTTGCCGCGTCTGCACGATGATCCGCCCGGTGCTGTCGACCACGGTGTGGTCCTCGTCGAACCAGTCCTGCCCGATCTGGGCCGTGGTGCAGACCACCCGCAGCCAGCCGTCGGCGGGCAGGCCCCGCAGATAGGCGGTCATTTGCACCGTGGGTGCCCAGCCGCGGCGGTTCACGGCGAAGCAGGCCGGCACCGAGATGTCGCCGCACATCAGCGCGAACAGCACGTCGACGGGACCGTCCTTGGGACGCACCCAGATCTTGAACACCGGCGCACCGGCTGCGGTGTAGCTTTCCTCGAGCGCCGGGCGGATGTCGCAGCCGCGGGCCAGGTTGTTGATCGCCGCGGCGGGGTGCCCCGGGCCGATCGGCTCGACGCCGGGCGGCGGTTCGGCTGCCATCAGCGGCGTAACCGGGTTGGCCGACAGCAGCGGCTCGGCCAGATGTTCCGGCTCGCCGAGAGTGACCACGGCGCGCACGCAGGTTCTCTCACCCTGGTCGAGTTCGACGTCGACCAGACCGATGCGACGGCCGCGCTTGCGAACCGTGGTGACCAACTGGACCGAGCCCGGATCGGGCGCGGACAGGAAGTCCGCCGACACCGCCACCGGCTCGAAGCCGCTCTGGCCGATCCCCGAGTCGCTTCGCTCCAGCCCGCCGGCGCCAATCCCCGCGTCGCTTCGCTCCAGCCCGCCGGTGCCGTACGCCTCGCGGGCCGCCTTGGCGCACAGCGCCAGCATGACGCCGCCGTGAATCTTGGGGCCAATGGTCCAGTGCTCGTTGAGGTTTCCTTCGAAACCGTGGTCCATCGGATGCAACGCCATCGCGTCATCGAACCGGGGGGTCATCGAAGCCTTTCTGTCACCGCAGCAGGTGGGTGCGCGCGAATTGCAGCGACTCGGTCAGCAGCGCCTCGCGTTCGGCCTTGGTCCGCGCCCCGGACGTGGTGACCTCGAGGATCACGTGGCCGGCGAAGTCACTGACTGCCAGCATCTGGCACACCTCGACCGTGGGCTGGTTGCCGCGCCCCGGCACCAGGTGCTCGTCGGTGGACGCGCCGCTGCCGTCGCACAGATGAAGGTGCACCAGCCCGTCGCCCATCCTGTCGGCCATCTCGAGCGCGTCGGTGCCCGCCGTGGCGGTGTGCGAGAGGTCCAGCGTGTAGTGCGCGTGGTTGCCGTCCAGGGGGTCGTAGGACGGCGCGAACGCCGACACCCCCACACCGGGGCGGCCGCCGCGCTTGCGCATCCGCTCGATCGAGGGCTGACCCGACCCGAAGAACCGGTCGGCGCGGAACGGGAACATGTTCTCCACCGCGACCATTACGTCGCTGCGGGTCTCGAGTTCGGCGACCTGATCGCTGAAGCCGTCCGCGTAGCGGCGCTGCCAACGGAACGGCGGATGGACCACGACGGTCTGCGCGCCGAGCCGCTCGGCGGCCTGCACGCTGCGCGTCAGCTTCGAGATCGGGTTGGCTCCCCACACGCGCTGGGAGATCAGCAGACACGGCGCGTGCACCGACAGGACCGGCATGCTGTAGCGCCGGGACAGCTTGGCGATCGCGCCGACGTCCTGGCTGATCGCCTCGGCCCACACCATCAGCTCGACGCCGTCGTACCCGAGTTCGGCGGCGTACTCGAACGCGGCCTCGGTCCTCAGCGGATAGACCGAGGCCGTCGACAGACCGACCTTGATGGCTGGGCGCACGAACGAATCAGGTCGACTGCAGCAACGCCAGCGGCCCGAGAGTTACCAGCGCACCGACCGCCACGGCGATCAGCGTGCTGGCGATGTCTTCGGTCTTGCGGACGACACGAACGGCGACGACCAGGCCGAGGATGACGAGTACCGAGAGCACCAGGGCCACGATGTTGTTCCACCGCCACAGCTGATCGAACGCGATGAACAGCCCGGCGCCGAAGGCGACCGCGAGGATCGACTGCAGGACCACCAGGGTGGCGCGCCAGAGCGCGGTGAGCTTGCCCTCACGGGGGCGTTGCTCCTGAGCTGCCGCAGTCTCCGTGGCCACCGCCACCGACCCGGCCTCGTGCTCGTGGTCGCTCACCAGGCCGCGGCGGGCCCTGTCGTCGGCCACCGTCTCGCCGCCGAACAGGGTGCCGCTCGAGGACCGCAGGTAGGACTGCAGTTCGGCGGCCTCCTCGACCTGCTCGTCGGGGGCGAGATCCAGTACCGGTGCCGACTCGTCGACCGGGTCGAACGTCATGTGCTCGGCGTCTGAACTGTCCGCGGCGACGGCCGCCCGTTTGGTCGCAGGCCGACGAAGGGGGCGCGGGTCGTGGCTGCGCTCGGGTCCCCGCTCGCGACGCGGGGTGGGCGCCTCGGAGCGTTGCGGCGGAACCTCGAAGGGCCGCTGTGGCGACGCGGGCGGGGCCGAGGTGACGCTCGCCGAGCCGTTTAGGGTGGGGGGTTCCACGA
Organism: uncultured Actinomycetota bacterium; assembly: GCA_963716465.1. Classification (GTDB taxonomy): domain Bacteria; phylum Actinomycetota; class Actinomycetes; order Mycobacteriales; family Mycobacteriaceae; genus Mycobacterium. The sequence goes on along the minus strand of CAVQTS010000008.1, from coordinate 608,707 downwards.
CGGGTTGACGCCCGGTGGTCTCCTCGGCCGGCTCTTCGACGGCCGGCTCCGCGGCGACGGGTTCCGCGGCAGTCTCTTCGGCGATCGTCTCCTCGGTGATCGTCTCCTCACGGATGATCGGAATCTCACCGGTGCGAATGATCGGAATCTCGCCGGTGAGCTCAGCCACCGTCACGGAATCGCTGTTGCCGCGCCTGCGGCGCCGGCGACCGCCGACCGGCGGCGAGCCAATCGTGCCGTTCTTCGCCAGCAGCTCGGCGACCGAGATCGGCCGGCTGGGAGTTTCGTCTTCAGTCATCGTGTGCCTCTCGATCGGCCGCCAGTAGACCGACCTGAATCCTTACTTCCAGCATCCCCCACGGATGTTTCCACCAAGGCGGTTCCATCGGCTTCACTGTCGAGTCGGCGCAGGATGATGCCCTCCCGCAACGCCCACGGGCAGATGTCGACGTACTCCAACGACAGTGCTCGCATGCTCGCCTCCGCCACCAGGGCACCCGCCACGATCTGTGGCGCCCGTTCGGCGCTGACTCCTTCCAACTCGGCTCGATCAGCCGTGGTCATCCTAGAGATGAAAGATATGAGTTGCCTCAAGCCGTTGGCCGTCAGTGTTCGCTTGACCCGCGGCCCGGCACCCGAGGGGGCCGCTCCGGTGAGCCGCGCCAGCGAGCGGAACGTCTTGGACGTCGCCACGGCCAGGTCGGGCACACCCGCGGACAGCACGGCGGCGCTGGCCTCGGCGACCTCGTTGTCCAGCCAGTCGCGCAGCATGGCCACCCGGCGCCGGCCCGGCGGATCGTCCGGGAGCCACTCCCGGGTCAGACGTCCCGCGCCCAGCGGCAGCGAGAGCGCGACCTCGGGTGCCTCGTCGACGCCGTTGGACAGCTCCAGCGAGCCGCCGCCGATGTCGAGGTTGATGATGCGTCCGGCGCTCCAGCCGTACCACCGGCGTACCGCCAGGAACGTCAGCCGCGACTCGTTCGAACCGGAGAGGACCTGCAGGTTCACCCCGGTCTCGGCCAGCACCCGGGCCAGCACGTCCTCGGAGTTCTTGGCGTCGCGGACCGCCGAGGTGGCGAACGCCATCAGGTCCGCGCAGCCCGAGCTGGCGGCGATCTTGGCGAACTCGTCGACGGTGTCGACCAGAGTGTCGGCGCCGCGGCGGGTGAGCTTGCCGGAGTCGTCGATCGCCTCGGCGAGCCGCAGTGAAGCCTTGGTGGAACTCATCGGGGTCGGGTGTCCGCCGCGATGCGCATCCACCACGAGCAGATGAACCGTGTTGCTGCCCACGTCGAGCACGCCTAGTCGCACCCGACAAACCTAGCGTGGCGACGATGCAGGCCGGAACGGACTGAGGAGGAGCGCGCAATTTGCCCAGCTGGCGACGATGCAGGCGCTCGGCGCAGCGGAGATGCAGGCCGGAACGGACTGAGGAGGAGCGCGGCCAAGATTTGGAGCGGCGACATTTCAGCTAGCGTTGGCGCTGTGACGCATGAGCACTCCGGCGAGGTTGAACTGGACTTCCCCCGCGAGTGGGTGGAGTTCTACGACCCGGACAATTCCGAGCACCTGATCGCGGCTGATATGACCTGGCTGCTGTCCCACTGGACGTGCGTTTTCGGCACGCCGGCCTGCCAGGGCACGGTGGAAGGACGCCCGGACGACGGCTGTTGCTCACACGGTGCGTTCCTGTCCGACGACGACGACCGCGCCAAACTCGACGACGCCGTCACCCACCTCACCGACGCCGACTGGCAGTTCCGGGACAAGGGCCTGGGCCGCAAGGGCTATCTCGAGATGGACGAGTACGACGGCAAGCCCAACCTACGCACGCGGAAGTACAAGGGCGCCTGCATCTTCCTCAACCGGCCCGGCTTTCCGGCCGGCATCGGCTGCGCGCTGCACACCAAGGCACTCAAGCTCGGCGTCGAGCCGCTGACGATGAAGCCCGAGGTGTGCTGGCAGCTGCCGATCCGCCGCGCCCAGGAGTGGGTCACCCGACCTGACGGCACCGAGATCCTCAAGACCACGATCACCGAGTACGACCGCCGCGGCTGGGGTGAGGGCGGTGCAGACCTGCACTGGTACTGCACCGGCGATCCCGCCGCGCACGTCGGCAAGAAGCAGGTCTGGCAGTCCTACGCGCCCGAGTTGACCGAGTTGCTCGGCGACAAGGCCTATGCCGAACTGGCCGCCATGTGCAAGCGGCGCAGCAGCATCCCGCTGATCGCCGTGCACCCGGCCACCCGCGCCGCCCAGTAGGTCCCGCCGACGCGGCTGCGGTCAGCCTTCGAGCTTGTAGCCCAGCCCGCGCACCGTCACCAGGTGCACCGGGTTCGCCGGGTCGGATTCGATCTTCGAACGCAGTCGCTTGACGTGCACGTCGAGCGTCTTGGTGTCACCGACGTAGTCCGCGCCCCACACCCGGTCGATCAGCTGACCGCGGGTGAGCACCCGGCCGCTGTTGCGCATCAGGTACTCCAGGAGGTCGAACTCCTTGAGCGGCAGGGTGATCTGCTCGCCGTTCACGGTGACCACATGGCGTTCGACGTCCATCCGGACCGGGCCGGCCTCCAGGACGGCGTCTCCGATCGCGGTGTCGTCGGTCTCGCTGCCGCGCCGCAGCACCGCCCGGATACGGGCGATCAGCTCGCGCGCCGAGTACGGCTTGGTGACGTAGTCGTCGGCGCCGAGTTCGAGGCCGACGACCTTGTCGATCTCGCTGTCCCGCGCGGTCACCATGATCACCGGCACGCTGGATCGGGCCCGCAACTGCTTGCAGACGTCAGTCCCGGTCATCCCAGGCAGCATCAGGTCGAGCAGGACGATGTCGGCCCCGGCCCGGTCGAACTCGGCCAGGGCGGACGGTCCGTCGCCCACCACGGTGGCCTCGAATCCCTCCTTGCGGAGAAGGAACGCGAGCGGGTCGGCCAGCGACTCCTCGTCCTCCACGATCAGCACATTGGTCATTGGGGTACTGCCTCCTCGTCACGGGCCTCTTGGTTGGCCACGTCGTCGTCGGTCTCTGGATAGGCGGGAATGGACAGGGTGAAGGTCGAGCCGGTGCCCGGCTGGCTCCACAGCCGGATGCTGCCGTTGTGGTTGGCCGCCACGTGTTTGACGATGGCCAGCCCCAGGCCGGTGCCGCCGGTGGCGCGGGAGCGCGCCTTGTCGACCCGGAAGAAACGTTCGAACACCCGCTCCTGGTCGGCGCGGGCGATGCCGATACCGCGGTCGGTGACCGCGATCTCGATGTTGTCGCCGCGACGGCGCCTGCTGATCGACACCTTCGAACCGTCGGGCGAGTAGGCGATGGCGTTGGAGATGAGGTTGGCCAGCGCCATGACGAGCAACGCCTGGTCGCCGAGCACCCGAAACCCACTCGGCGCGTCCGTGGTGACCGTGATCTCGGCGTTGTCCGCAGCCACCTTGTGACGCGAAATCGCCTCGCTGACAACGGTATCGACGTCCACGGACTCGAGTTCGGGCAACGGCTCGGCACCCTGCAGCCGGGACAGCTCGATCAGCTCGCCGACCATACTGGCCAGGCGCTGGGACTCGGTGAGGATCTTCTCGCCGAAGCGGTGCACGGTCTCGGGGTCGTCGCCGGACTCCAGCAGGGCCTCGGCCAGCACCCCCATCGCGGCGACCGGGGTCTTCAGCTCGTGGCTGACGTTGGCCACGAAGTCGCGCCGGCTTGCTTCCATGCGGGCCTGCTCGGACTGATCGTCGAGGTAGACCACGGCGAAGCGCGGGTCCTGCTCGCTCAACAGCCGCACGTGACCGCGCACCGAGAGCCCCGAACGGCCTGCGGCCGCCCGCCGCGGCGGAGACAGGTCGACGTCGACCTCCTCACCTGTTGCCAGCGTGCGCTGGGCCGCCTTCCAGGCCCGGTCGTCGAGCAGCCGGTCACGTACCAGACCCAACTCCACGGCCCGGTCGTTGATGAACACCACGTCGCGATGGGTGTCGACGACGACCATGCCGATCGGCGCGAGAGACACCACGTGCTGGAGCATCTGCGAGACGGTGATGCCCGCTTCGGTGATCGCCCGGCGCTCCTTGCGCTCGACGACGCGCGGGGCGAGTCTGGCCCCGATGACCAACCCGAGGGCCAGGGTCACCAGCGCCGCGACGGTGGCCAGCAGGGCCACCGAAACAACACTCACGCGAAAATCGTACGCATCGGGTGAACGTCATCCCAGCAGCGTGAGGCCATTTCGGGACATGTCACACCGCAGCGCGCAGGTATTCCGCCGCTGTTCACTCGGCGTTTGCCCGACAGATCCTGACGCGGGGCTACTTTGCGCCCTGACTGGCGACAGCCGCCGCGCCGGCCGCGGCGGCCTCCGGATCCAGGTAGGTGCCGCCGGCCACGATCGGCTTGAGGTCGGCATCGAGGTCGTAGCGCAGTGGGATGCCGGTCGGGATGTTCAGGCCCACGATGTCCTGCTCGGATATGTCGTCGAGGTATTTGACCAGCGCCCGAAGCGAGTTTCCGTGCGCGACGATCAGCACCGTCTTGCCGGCCCGCAGGTCGGGCGCGATCGTCTCCTCGTAGTACGGCACGAACCGGGCGACGACGTCGGCCAGACACTCGGTCAGCGGGCCGCCACCGATGTCGGCGTAGCGCGGGTCGGCGTCCTGGCTGTACTTGCTGCCCTTCTCGATGGGCGGCGGCGGGGTGTCGTAGCTACGCCGCCACTTCATGAACTGCTCTTCGCCGTACTTGGCCTTGGTCTCGGCCTTGTCCAGCCCCTGCAGCGCGCCGTAGTGCCGTTCGTTGAGCCGCCAGTCCCGCTGCACCGGGATCCACAGCCGGTCGGCGGCGTCGAGTGCGAGGTGCGCGGTGGTGATCGCCCGCCGCAGCAGCGAGGTGTAGAGCACGTCGGGCAGCAGACCCTGCTCGGCCATCAGCTTGCCCCCGCGCACCGCCTCGGCGCGGCCCTTGTCGGTCAGGTCGACGTCCACCCAGCCGGTGAACAGGTTGAGCGCGTTCCATTCGCTCTCGCCGTGCCGGAGCAGGATCAGCGTCGCAGAAGAATCCGAAGCCATGACCGGAAGTCTCTCACGACCGGGGTCAGTCGTCCTCGTCGTCGATCAGATGCTCGAAGGCCTCGAGGTTTTTCAGCGACTCACCCCGCGCCACCCGCCAGGCCCACTCCTTCTGGATGGAGGACTTGAAGCCGAGTTCGAGCAGCTTGTTGAAATCGGTGTCGACCGCCTCGAGCACCTGCCCGAGGATGCGGTCGAGCTCGTCGGCGCTGACCGCATCCCGCGCGATCCGCCCGATCAGATAGATGTCGCCGATCTTGTCCAGGGTGTAGGCCACGCCGTAGAGCCTTCGATTGCGCTTGAGCAGGAAGCGGTAGACGCCCTCGTGGTTCTCGTCGGGCTGGCGGCAGACGAAGGCCTCGACCCGCACCGAATGCTCGCCGATGCTCAGCAGGGTGTTGGTCTTGAGCTTGCGCTCGCCGGGCAGCTCGACGATCAGGCCGGGCAGGCCCCCGTGCGCACCTTCGAACAGTGAGTAGGCCAGTCCGTTCTCGATCAGCGTCATCTCGATGATGTGCTGAACGTCCGCTTGCTTCACGCGCGATCCGCCTTCGGCTTCTCGCTGGGCTTCACGCGCGATCCGCCTTCGGCTTCTCGCTGGGCTTCACGCGCGATCCGCCTTCGGCTTCTCGCTGGGCTTCATGCGCGATCCGCCTTCGGCTTCTCGCTGGGCTTCACGCGCGCACCCCGCGGCGCATCGTCCACCGCCTGCCGTTGCGCCGGGTCAGCAGATCGCCGGCGGCGCTGCGGTGGTGCGTGCTGGCGTAGTCGGTGATCGCCCGGCCGTAGCTGGCCAGCAGACCGTCGACGGTGTTGTCCCAGGAGAACTTTCGCGCATGCTCGACCGCAGCGCGGCTGAGCTCCTCCGGGTCGCGGCGCAGCAGCGCCGCAATGGCGTCGGCCCACTGCCGGGGCTCGTGGCCGGGCACCAGACTGCCGCTGACCCCGTCGGCCACCGCCACCGGCAATCCGCCGACCGCCGCGGCGACCACCGGCGTCCCGCAGGACTGCGCCTCGACCGCGACAAGACCGAACGACTCCGAATAGCTGGGGACCGCCACCAGATCCGCGGCCCGGTAGACGTTGACCAGGTCGTCCCGCGACTGCGGCGGCAGGAACGTCACCCGCTCGGTGATGCCCAACTCGGCGGCCAGCCCGACAAGGACATCCGGTGCGGCCAGACCGCTTCCCGACGGGCCGCCCGCCACCAGCACCCGCACCCCGGGCAGCAGGGCCGCCGCCCGCAACAACACGTCAGGCGCCTTCAACGGCTGGATGCGTCCGACGAAGGCGACCACCTTCTCGTCGGCGGCCAGCCCGAGCGCGGCGCGGGCCACCTGCCGATTGCCGGGGGTGAAGGTTTCGAGGTCGACGCCGGGATGGACGACGTCGATCCGCGCCGGGTCGGCGTGGTGCAGCGAAACCAGTTGTCGCGCTTCGTCTTCGGTGTTGACGATGAGCCGATCCGCTTCGTCGACCACCTGCTGTTCGCCGACGGCGCGCAGGGGCGGCTCCGGGGAGTCGCCGTCGGCCAGTGCGGCGTTCTTCACGGCGGCCAGCGTGTGCGAGGTGTGCGCCAACGGCACCGCCCAGCGATCCCTCGCCAGCCAGCCGACCTGTCCGGACAGCCAGTAGTGCGAGTGCACGATGTCGTAATAGCCGGCGTCGTGGTTGGCCTCGGCGCGCAGCACGCCGGCGGTGAACGCGCACAGCTGCGTCGGCAGGTCGTACTTGTCGAGACCCTCGAACGGGCCGGCCACCACGTTGCGCACCAGCACACCGGGGGCAACGCGAACCAGCGGTTCGTCGGCCGATGACGTGGCTCTGGTGAAGATCTCCACCTCGACGCCGCGCCGGGCCATGTGCAGCGCGGTCTGCAGCACGTAGACGTTCATCCCGCCGGCGTCACCTGTGCCGGGCTGGGCCAGCGGCGAGGTGTGCACCGACAGCACCGCCACGCGCCGGGGAAGCACGTCGGACGAGACGTCGGTCAGATCCGGGGCGTGCCGCACGCCTCCATCTTTACACCCACGGCGTTCGGGGCCTGATCAGCCCGTCAGGCCGACACTTCCGGGCGGCGGTTGTGCGAACGGCGCAGCGCGCCGATCGGGTCGGCGTAGAGCCCGCCGAGTGAGACCACTCCGGCGCCGGCCTCCTGCACCCGGTTGCCGAACGCGGTCACCCGGATGTCGCGGGGCGCCAGCACCGATCGCGCGGCGAAGGCAGCCTCGACCAGCTGCATGCCCTCGGGGTACTCGGTGAAGGCCTGGCCGCCGACGATGACCTGGTCGGGGTTGAGCATGTCGCGCAGCAGCGCCACCGTCTCACCGAGCACGCGGGCGCGTTCGCCGAGCAGGTCGCGGGCGTTGACCGCGACGGGCTGGTCGCCCTGCCGGGCGGTGCGCAGCAGTGCGGCCATCGACGCGCCGGGCCCGGAGGCGGCGACGATCCCGCGCTTGCGGGCGGCGGCCAGCACGGCCTCGTCGCTGACCGTGGACTCCAGCTGACCGCTGCCGCCGAGGATCTCCGACTGCACCGGCAGCGCGGCGATGGTGCCGGGCCCGCTGGCCGGGCTGTGCACGCGTCCGCCGATCACCAGCGCGAAGCCGACCGTCTCGCGGGCGTAGACGTACAGGCTGCTCGACGACGGCTGCGGCGCCCGGCGCATTCCCAGCAGAAGCTCGGCACCGGCCATCGCATCGACGTGGGAGGCCACCGAGACCGGCAGACCGAGCGTCTCGGCCAGCACCGGGCCGACCGGGGCCTGTGACCACCCGAGCCGCGGGTGATCGACGTGGCCGGCGACGCTGTCGACCACGCCGCCGATGGCGACGCCGATCCACAGCGGACGACGGCGATGCCAGCGACTCAAGTAGCGGCGGGCGCTGTCGGCCAGCGAGGCCAGCGCCTGGGTCTGCCCGCCGCGCGGGGTCGGCGTTTCGACGGCGTCGAGAGTCCGGCCGAACAGGTCGGTGGCCACGATGCTGGTGGTCCGCGCGCCGATATGGATGCCCAGGGTGAGGAACGGCTCGTGGTTGACCTCGACGGGCACGCGGGGCCGGCCGATCGCCCCGGAGACGGCCAGGTCGGCGCGTTCGCGCAGGATTCCGGCGTCCAGCAGTGCGGTGACCTGACGGTTGACCGTCGCGATCGACAGCTTGGTGATCTGAGCGATCACGTCGCGGGCGATCGCGCCACGCTGGCGGACCGCGAAGAAGACCGAGGCTGCCGCGGCGTCGGGAATGCGCAGCGACGGCGCAATGATGTGGTGGCGGGCCCGGAGCGGATGCGGTCGAGCCGCGACGGCGCGGGCCGGGCTATGGGCCGAAAGGGCGGTGGTTCGCATGGGAGGTGTCCTTCTCGAGTCGGGGCGGGTCCGGAGGCCACGCCTGGCGACTTGAGCGGGACGAGAAAGTGTCCGGTCTGGTCAGGCGCAGCGAATCGCGCGACAACAACACGCGGTGTGCGCGACCAGACAGCTGGTCAGACCGAGACGGATCACGCCGAAGAACTTAGCACACTTACTAGAGTTGGACTGATGACGAGTCCAGAGGCCCATTCTCGGGTGGCCGTTGTCACCGGCGCGAGCGCCGGCATCGGGGAGGCGACGGCCAGAACCCTTGCCACGCAGGGCTTTCACGTGGTCGCGGTGGCCCGCCGCGCTGACCGCATCCAGCGGCTGGCCGACGAGATCGGCGGCACCGCGGTTGTCGCCGACGTCACCGACGGTGCAGCCGTGGACGCGCTGGCGGCCGGCCTGACGCGGGTGGACGTGCTGGTCAACAATGCCGGCGGGGCCAAGGGTCTCGAGCCCATCGCCGAGGCCGACCTGGAGAACTGGCGCTGGATGTGGGAGACCAACGTCATCGGCACACTGCGGGTCACCCGGGCGCTGCTGCCCAAGCTGATCGCATCGGGCGACGGACTGATCGTCACCGTCACCTCGACCGCCGCACTGGAGGTGTACGACAACGGCGGCGGCTACACCTCGGCCAAGCACGCCCAGGGCGCGCTGCACCGGACCCTGCGCGGCGAACTTCTCGGAAAACCCGTGCGGCTCACCGAGATCGCGCCCGGCGCGGTGCAGACCGAGTTCTCGCTGGTGCGCTTCGGCGGCGACGAGGGCCGCGCGGACGCGGTCTACAACGGGATCACCCCGCTGGTGGCCGAGGACGTCGCCGAGGTCATCGGATTCGTCGCGTCGCGCCCGTCGCACGTGGACATCGACCAGGTCGTGATGCGGCCGCGGGATCAGGCCAACGCCAGCCGGTTCAACCGCCGGGGCTGACCGAACTCGTCGGCGGTGTGGTCGACGTCGTCGTGGCAGTCGTCGACGGTGTCGTGGTGGGGGTGCCGGACAGCGTCGGCGCATCGGTCGGGGTGGCCGGCGCGCTGCTGGGGATGTTCGACTCCTGCTTTTGCGCCGACAACGCGGACATCGAAGTCCACTCGTCCCAGTCCACCGCCCAGTCCCAGATGTCGCCGTCGGCGTAGGACAGCTGGATCGAGGTGCCGGTGACTTCCACCGGGTCGCCGTAGACGGCGGTGTAGTAGTACTGCTCGGCGTCGCCGGTGGACAGGTTGATGCACCCGTTGGTGACGTTGGTGTTGCCCTGCGCGCCAGCGCTGTTGGGGTTGGCGTGGATGAACTCGCCGTTGTTGGAGATCCGGACGGCCCAGCGTTCGTGCACGTTGCTGTAGCCGGCGGCCGGATTGGACATGTAGAAGTCGGAGTACTTCTCGCTGACCACGTGGATGCCGCTGCGGGTGACGTTGCGCGGTTTGTCAGCCTCGCCGTAGCTGCACGGGAAGTCCATGACGACCCCGGCGTCGGTGAGCACCTGGATGCGGTGCGAGGTGGCGTCGGCCTTGACCACCTGGCGGCGGCCGATGTCGAAGTCCAGCGTCGAGTCCGCGGAGCCATAGGCGTCGTCGCCGAACTTCAGGGCATACAGGCGGGCATCGACGTGCACCTTGGTGCCGGGCTGGTAGTACTCCCGGGTCCGCCAGTGCAGCCGGGAACCCTCCGCCTCGTCGGGCAGCCAGGCCCAGCTGCCTTCGGTCGGCGGGTCGGTGACGACGGTCAGCGCCCGCTCCACGTCGGGCCGGTGCGCGTCGTCGATCGAGGCGTCGAACTGCATGATGATGGGCGCTGCGATGCCCACGGTCTGCCCGTCGGAAAGCTGGAACTGCCCGTTGACCTGTTTGGCCGGGTTGATGGTCGCGAACGTTGCGACGATCGGGACGGCCTTGCCGTCGTGGCCGACCACCGAACCCGACCAGGTGTAGACGCCGCCGAAGCCCAACGGCTCGGTGGTGGTGAAGGACGTCCGCTCGCGGTTGAGCGAACCGGCCACCGGCTTACCGTCGGCGTTGGTCAGGCTCACCCGCTGAAACCAGCCGTCCTTGACCTGCAGGCCCACCGGGCTGGTCGGCAGGACGTCCTTGGCCGCGTCGGCCGGGGTGAAGGTCAGGACGGGCTTGGGCGGCGGTGCCGGGGCCTGGGAGCCGTTGCCGGAGCCACCGAAGCAGGCGGCCAGCACATTGGGCGCCACCGCCCCGAGCGCCAACGCCGTCAATGCGCGCCGGCGGTTGACCGGCGGGAGTCTGTCGGCGGGGCTCACGACAATCCAAGATACGGAATCGCCCGGTCGACAGCGAAATGGATTAGCTACAGCACGCAGCCGACCAGCACGGGTTCAGGTAGCAGGGTGATGCCGAACACGTCGCGCACACCGTCGCGCACAGTTCGGGCGAGGGCCAGCACGTCGCTGGTGGTGGCCCGGCCGCGGTTGGTCAACGCCAGCGCATGCTTGGTGGACAGCCGGCAGGCGGCGTCGGGCCCGGGGTAGCCCTTGCCGAACCCGGCGTGCTCCACGAGCCAGCCGGCCGCCAGCTTGACCCCGTCGGGGGCCGGGTAATGCGGGACCGGACCGCCGTGGCGGGCCTGCAGCGCCTCGAACTGCTCGCCGGTCACCACGGGGTTGGTGAAGAACGAGCCGACGCTCCAGGTGTCGTGGTCGACGGCGTCGAGCACCATCCCCTTGCCGGCTCGCAGGCTCAGCACGGCCGCACGGACGTCGGCCGGGGCGCAGCGCTCCCCCGCCGCCACCCCGAGCGCTCTGGAGAGTTCGGCATAGCGCAGCGGCGCGGAGCGCCCGGCCGGGTCCAGGGCGAACTCCACCTCGAGCACCACCGCATCGCGCGGAGTTCTTCAGCACGCTGTGCCGGTAGCCGAATCCGAGCTCCGCAGCCGGCGCCCAGCGCACCTGGCCGGTGCGGCGGTCCAGCAGCCGGACCCGGGCCAGGGTGTCGGCCACCTCGACGCCGTACGCGCCGACGTTCTGGACCGGGGTGGCCCCGGCCGAGCCCGGAATGCCCGACAGGCACTCCAGACCGCCCAGCCCGTGCTCGATGGCGTTGACCACCACGTCGTCCCACCCCGCCCCGGCTTCGGCGCGCAGCAGGTCGCCCTCGACGGTGATCGCCGCGTTGGCCAGCCGCACGACCGTCAGCCCGGTCAGGTCGTCGCCGATCACGACGTTGGACCCGCCGGCGAGCACCACGACGTTCCCGCCGGGGTGCTGGTCGAGGATGCGCAGGGTCGCCACGATCTGGTCGCTGGTCGTGCAGGTGATGACGCGGCGGGCGACGGGTCCGACGCGCAGGGTGGTCAGGGAAGCCAGCGGCACCTGCTCGGTGACCACCGCGCCGCCGAAATCCTCCGGGTCGCTTCGCTCCTGCCCGCTGGGCCCGATCCCCGGGTCGCTTCGCTCCTGCCCGCTGGAATCCACGGCCCGTAACGGTAGCCTCACCAGCTATGCCGCGCTCATTCGACATGGCCACCGACTACGAGGGCAGCGTCGAACAGGTCCACCGGGCACTGCGCGACGAGCAGTACTGGCTGGCCCGGCTCGCCGACTCCGGTGCCGACGACGCGAGCCTGGACTCGATGCGTCTGGACGACCAGGGCGGCGTCTCGGTCGCGACCACCCAGATCCTGCGCGCCGACCGGCTGCCCGGGATCGTCACCCAGTTCCACCGCGGCGATCTGCAGATCCAGCGGGTGGAGAGCTGGACCGGCCTGGTCGACGGCGCGGCCAAGGCCGCCGTCACCGGCGCCATCGCGGGCGCGCCCGTCTCGCTGAGCGGTGACGCGCACCTTGCTCCGTCAGATCGTCACGCGCGCTTGGCTTTTCGCGCCACCGTGGAGGTGCGGATTCCGCTGGTCGGCGGCAAGGTGGAGAACTTCATCGGAAATCAGTTGGTGGAACTGCTGATCGCCGAGCAGCGCTTCACCACCATGTGGATCGCCGAGAACCACTGAGCCCGCAGGTACCGTTGCCTCATGTCCCGCCGTATGGACTACGTCATCGATCTCGACAAGCCCGCTGAGGCGTTGTACGAGAGCTTCACCAGTCGGCAGTACTGGGACGATCTGATCACGATCCACGAAGCCAACGCCCTCACCGAGATCGTCGAGTTCTCCCACGACGAGAACGGCACCGACATCGAGTTCACCCACACGATGTCCCGCCACAACCTGCCGCCGATCGCCTCCGCGGTCGTGCCCATCAAGATCGTCGTCACCCGTAAACAGCATTTCGACGCGTTCAACCCGGAGTCGAGGTCGGCAACGGGGCACTACTGCGCCCTGGTGCCGGCCGCCCCGCTGGATTTCAACGGCAACTACGTCCTGGGACAGACCCCAACCGGCAGCGAGTTGCGGCTCAACAGCCTGTGCACCGTCAAAGTGCCACTCATCGGCGGCAAGATCGAGCAGTTGATCCTCGACGGACTACGGCACCTGTTCGACGCCGAGCGCGATTTCACCCGTGACTGGATCGCCAGTCATTACTAGGCCGAGGCGACCGGTCGGCATTCCGACCCGCGGGACCACGAACACCAACCGGCTGCGGCGGGCGGATCGCTGGATGATCAATTCGCCGCGGGTGCGCGCGGCAATCGAGTCCACCACCGATCCGGTGGTCGTGGATCTGGGTTACGGCCGATTGCCGGTCACCACAATGGAATTGGCGTCCCGGCTTCGCGCGGTGCGCCCCGACGTGCGAGTGGTGGGCTTGGAGATCGACCCCGAACGGGTGGTCCCCGGCGCCGACGGCGTGGAGTTCGGCGTAGGTGGTTTCGAACTCGCCGGACTGCACCCGATTCTGGTGCGGGCGTTCAACGTGCTGCGCCAGTATCCGGAGGACGCCGTGGCCGAGGCCTGGGCCACGATGCGTGCGGGGCTGGGTCCGGGCGGACTGATCCTCGACGGGACGTGCGACGAACTCGGCCGGCTGTGCAGTTGGGTGCTGCTCGACGGTGACGGCCCGGTGAGCCTGACCCTGGCCTGCGATCCCCGGCATATCGAGCGCCCGTCGGATCTGGCTGAGCGGCTACCCAAAGTCCTTATCCACCACAATATTCCGGGCCAGCCGATCCACGAGCTGCTCGCCACGGCCGATCGCGCCTGGGCGGTCGCCGCGGGGCATTCGGTGTTCGGTCCGCGCGACCGGTGGCGGGCGATGCTGGCCGATCTGCGGGCCGCGGGCGTCGAATTCGAGCCGCAGCGGCGGACCGCGCGTGATGCGGTACTCACCGTGCCGTGGTCGACGGTGGCTCCCCGCTCGCGCGCCTAAGCTGGGCCTATGCGCATCGCCCTCGCTCAGATCCTCGCGGGCACCGATCCCGCCGCCAACCTGTTGCTGGTCGGGGAGTACACGCGGCGCGCCGCCGAGGCCGGTGCGCGGCTGGTGGTGTTCCCCGAGGGAACGATGTCGCGGTTCGGGGTGCCGCTTGCTCCGGTCGCCGAGCCCATCGACGGGCCGTGGGCCGACGGCGTGCGCGGCATCGCCGCAGGCGCCGGCATCACCGTGGTGGCCGGCATGTTCACACCCACGCCCGACGGCCGGGTCACCAACACGCTGCTGGCCACCGGACCGAACGTCGAGGCCCACTACGACAAGATCCACCTCTACGACGCCTTCGGGTTCGCCGAGTCCGACGCGGTCGCGCCGGGCCGTCAGCCGGTCGTCGTCACCATCGACGGCGTCGGGGTGGGGTTGACCCTTTGCTACGACATCCGCTTCCCGAACCTCTACATCGAACTGGCCGACCGTGGCGCACAGCTGATCACTGTCAGCGCCTCGTGGGGCGCCGGGCCGGGGAAACTCGAGCAGTGGACGCTGCTGGCGCGGGCCAGGGCACTGGACTCCACCTGCTTCGTCGCCGCTGCGGGGCAGGGATATCCCGGCGACGAACTGGCCCACGCCACGAAGGCGCCGACGGGCGTCGGGGGCAGCCTGGTGGCCTCCCCACTCGGCGAGGTGGTGGCGTCGGCGGGCCCCGACCCCGAACTCGTGGTGGCCGACGTCGACATCGACAGCGTGCCCTCGGTTCGCGAAACGCTCGGGGTGCTGCGCAACCGCTCAGAGTTCGCTCAGATTGATAGGGCAGAATCGCGCGGGTGACGTATCCGCCACAGGGCCCGAATCAGCCCGTCGGACCCGGGGACCCGACGGCCCCTGCCTGGCCCGCGGCCGCACCCGAGCAGCCCACCCAGCACATCCCGCGGCCACCAGCCGCGACGGACGCCCCGACGCAGTACATCCCGCACCAGGCCCCACCGAGCGCACCGCCGCCGCAGGAGCCCGAGGAGCCGAAGTCCCGCTTCCTGCGCGATCCGCTGTCTATCGTCCTGACGCTCGTGATCGTGGTGGCGCTGGTGATCGCCGGCCTGCTCGGTGTCGAGCTCTACGTTCGCCACCGGGCCGACTCGGTGGTCGCCCAGGCCGTCGAATGCGTGGTCAAGGACAAGGCCGACGTCTCGTTCGGTATGCGGCCCTTCCTGCTGCAGCATCTGAGCGGGCATTACACCGACATCAACGTCGTGACCGCGGGCAACCAGATCCGGGAAGCCAAGGGCATGAAGCTCAACCTGGTGCTCGACGACATCAAGCTTCAGAAGACCGCCGATTCCTCAGGCACCCTCGGCGCCTTGGACGCCACCATCACGTGGTCCAGCGACGGCATCAAGAACACGCTGCAGGACATCATCCCGATCGTCGGCGGTCTGGTCACCGGGGTCAGCACCTCGCCGTCGGACGGCACCATCGAGCTGCAGGGTGGCATCGGCACCATCACCGCCAAGCCGGAGGTGTCCAACGGCAGCCTGAATCTCGAGGTCGTCAGCCTCAGCGGGCTGGGCTTCATGCTGCCGCGGGAAGCGGTGCAGCCGGCGCTCGACGCGTTCACCACCACGCTGACCAAGAACCTGCCGATGGGCATCCACGCCGACAGCGTGGCGGTGACCGACACCGGAGTGACCGCCAAGTTCATCACCCGCAACGCGACGATCCCCACCGGTCAGACCGATCCCTGCTTCGCGGGCGTCTAGCCAGCACGAGCACGACTGTGCGCTCAGGCGAGCCCGTCGAGCACTGCGCGCGTCCCGGACAGTCCGAGCCGGGTGGCACCTGCGTCGAGCATCGCCACGGCGGCCTCGGCGGTGCGGATCCCGCCGCTGGCCTTGACCCCGAGCCGTTCGCCGACCGTCGCGGACATGATCTCGACGGCGGTCACCGACGCACCGCCTGCGGGATGGAAACCGGTGGAGGTCTTGACGAAGTCGGCGCCGCAGTCTTCGGCGGTCCGGCACGCCTGGATCAACGTGCGCTCACCGGCGATGCTCAGCAGCGCGGCGGACTCGACGATGACCTTGAGCAGCGCACCGGGGACGGCCGCACGGACCGTCGCGATGTCGGCGGCCACCGCCGCGAAGTCACCGGCGACCGCGGCCCCGACGTCGATCACCATGTCGACCTCGGTGGCACCGGAGTCGACGGCCGCCGCGGCCTCCTGCGCCTTGATGACGGGCAAGTGCTTGCCGGACGGGAATCCGGCGACGGCGGCGATCACGAGGTCCTCGGGATGCGACCCCGCGGACTTGTGCGCGGCGGACGCCATCGAGGGCGACACGCAGACCGCCAACACCCCGAGTTCGACGGCCTCTGCCACCAGTGCGGCGACGTCGGCGTCGGTGGCCTCGGGCTTGAGCAACGTGTGATCGACGAGGCCGGCCACCTCTCCTCTCGAGTAGGCCATCAGAACGGCTCTTCCGACCCGCCGGGATTGCATCCCGTGGCGATCATCGTGTTGTCGTCGACCACCGGCCGCCAGGGTTCGAGGTTCCAGCTGGTCTTGCCGGGCTCGGCGAGTTCGGCGAACCGGAAGTGGCAGACGAACTGTTCCCGCATGCCCGGGGTGTCGGCGTCGGGTGCCATGGCGAGCACTTCGCCCCAGGCTTCGTCAGCCTCCCAGGGCGGCTTGAACAGCTGGCCGGCCGCCTGCGCGGCCCGCGGCCGTTGGATAGACGCGCAGGCTGACCAGATCACCCCAGTGCTGCCACTGGGTGTGGTCGATGAAGGGCGGCGCGGGGGCGGTGTCGGCCGACGCGGGCGCGGCCAGGATCAGCGCCACCGGAAACCCGGCGAACGCAAAAAGCAGGGGCCGCCGTGCGGTCAGCGCGACTTCCCCTGGACCTCGAGCAGCTTCGGACGGACGTCGACGATGTAGACCCCCGCGGCGACCGCCGCGATGGCCACGCCGGTGATGCCGAGGACCAGCGACAGCAGGCCGGCGACGCCCAGGATCACCAGCCAGACCGGCTTGGTGAGCTTCTCCGCTGCGGTGTAGGCGTCGGTCCGCTGCATCGCGGCGTGGACGAACGCGTACAGCGTGGTGCCCAGCACCGCTAGCTGCAAAACGAAAAGGACGGTACCCACAAGCTGGCTCACAATGAACCAGCCTAGGCGGGTACCGTCCCGATCGTCGATTTACTTCCCGGGTCGCTTCGCTCCTGCCCTCCGAGTTACTTCTGGGTGACCTTCTTGGCCGGGGCCTTCTTGGCCGGAACCTTCTTGGCAGCAGCCTTGGCCGGAGCCTTCTTCGCCGGGGCCTTCTTGGCCGGGGCCTTCTTGGCCGGAGCCTTCTTGGCAGCAGCGGGCAGCTCGACGCCGACCAGCTTGGCGGCGCGCTCGCCGACGGCGCGGGTCTGCGAGGACACGTTGCCCAGCGCTTCCTGGGTCAGCTCGACCGCCTGGTCGACGTAACCCTCGACCTGCGCGGCGGCTTCCTTGAAGTCCGGCGTGTTGCGCAGCCGCTCGAGGGCGGCCTCGCCGCGCTCGACAAGGCTGTTGTAGGTCGCGGTGGCGTCCTCGACAAAGCTGTCGGCAGCCTTGCGCAGCTCCTCGCTGGAAAGCCGGCCACGGAGCTCCTCGGCGCGCTGCGGCAGGTCTTCCTGCAGCTTGGTCAGCGCGGCACGACGCTCCTCGACACGCTCAGCGGCCTCGGTGCGGGCCTCACCGGCGCGCTCGCGCAGGTTGGCCAGGATCTCGTTGACGGTGGCCAGGGCCAGGTCGGCAGCTCCGACTGCAGCGAGCAGAGGGGCCTTCAGTTCTTCGATGGTGGGGTTCTCGGCCATTTGAATGGCTCCTTTCAGGTTGTCCAAATAGGTTGTGATTGATGGGTTTTCAGTGGCGGTTGGAGTGCGGCTAATCAGACGTCAACTCCTCACGGGCAGCATCGTTCTGCTGACAGAACGAGGTGTAGATGTCGAGCAGGACCTGCTTCTGGCGCTCGGTGATGGCGGTGTCCCCGATGATCGCGTCGTGCACCTGGCTTCCTTCGCTTGGTTCCAGGATTCCGGCGCGGATGTAGAGAACCTCCGCCGACACACGCAGTGCCTTGGCGATCTGGCTCAGCACTTCCGCAGAAGGTTTGCGTAGCCCCCGCTCGATCTGACTGAGGTAGGGATTGCTGACGCCGGCCTTCTCGGCCAACTGCCGCACCGACACCTGAGCGGCTTCACGCTGCGCCCTGATGAAGCCACCGATGTCATGCGCGGCGTTGGTGACGACGGCCTGGATATCAGCTTCCTGTGCCATGGTCCACCTCCTTGCGCGTGGTTGTCCGGTGCGTACGAGGACAACATTACGCGGGGGTGCTAACTTTTGCAAGCACTAGTTAGCGCAGGTCAGAATATGATTTGCGCCACTGTGTAGATCACCAGGCCGGCCAGAGCACCCACTACGGTGCCGTTGATCCGGATGAATTGCAGGTCGCGTCCAACGTGCAGTTCGATGCGCCTGCTGGCCTCTTCGGCGTCCCAGCGTTCGATGGTGTCGGTGATGATCGTGGTGATCTCGCCGCCGTACTGCCCGACCAGATGTTGCGCTCCGCGCACGATCCAGTTGTCCACCTTGTCGCGCAGTTCGACGTCGTCGCGCAGCGACTCGCCGATCACGACGATCGAATCCGCGATGCGGGTGCGCAACGCGCTCGACGGGTCGTCCATACCCTCAAGTACCAAGCGCTTCAACGTCTTCCACGCGGTCTCGGCCGCCCGGGTCACTTCGTCGCGCGCCATCAGCTGCTCTTTGACGGCCTCGGCGCGCGCGATGGTGGCGTCGTCGCTCTGCAGGTCGTTGGCGAACTCGAAGAGGAATCGGGTCGCCGACAGCCGCAGTTCGTGATTCGGGTTGCGGCGAACCTTGTCGGTGAAGTCCATCAGCTCGCGGTGGATCCGGTCGCCCACGAGTTGGTCGACGAACCGCGGCGACCAACTCGGCGAATCCCGGGTGACCACCCGCTCGATCGTGTCGCCGGCGTTGAGCGCCCACTCGAAAGCGCGGTCGCACAGCAACTGGATGAGGGCCTCCTGGCGGTTCTCGGCGAGCAACTGCGCAAGCACCCTGCCCACCGGCGGACCCCACTGCGGCTCGGCGAGCCGCTTGACGATGGTGCGGTCGATGACCTGTTGGACGTCCTCGTCGTTGAGCAACTCCACCACGGCCCGCAGCACGGTGGACGCCTCGCCGGCCACCCGGTCGGCGTGGTCCGGCTCGGACAGCCACTTGCCCAGCCGCCCGGCGATCTCGGCGTCGCGCAGCTTGGTCTCCACCACGGCCGGGGACAGGAAGTTCTCCCGCACGAAGCTGCCCAGACCCTCGCCGAGCTGGTCTTTCTTACGCTTGATGATGGCCGTGTGGGGAATCTTCAGACCCAGCGGATGGCGGAACAGCGCGGTGACGGCGAACCAGTCGGCGAGCGCGCCGACCATCCCGGCTTCGGCGGCCGCGCCGACATACCCGATCCAGGGGGGTCCGCCCTGGGCCTGACCCCAGCGACAGACCAGGAAGATGACGGTCGCGCCGATCAGGAAACTGAGCGCCACCGCCTTCATCCGGCGCAGGCCGCGGCGCCGCTCGGCGTCGGCTTCCGGGTCCGCTCCGGCGAACGATTCCGCAAGGGATGCACCCGCGCGGACTACCCCCGTCGGCAACTCCGGGAGGCGATGTTTTGCTACCACTCCACCATCATCCGCTATGCACGCCCCCAGTTAATGTGACCTTGCCATCAAAACTGCCCGTAGAATCGGCCGGGACAAGGGGAACGGACTCCGCGATAGTGGCACAGCAGATTGGCCATGGGGTCGCCAAGACCGATGGTCGCAAGCGACGCTGGCATCAGCACAAGGTAGAACGCCGCACCGAGTTGGTGGATGGTGCGCTCGAGGCTATCCGCAGCCGCGGCCGCGACGTCAGCATGGACGAGATAGCTGCGGAAATCGGCGTCTCGAAGACCGTGCTGTACCGCTATTTCGTCGACAAGAACGACCTCACCACCGCGGTGATGATGCGCTTCGCGCAGACCACCCTGATCCCCAACATGGCCGGTGCGCTGTCGTCGAACCTGGACGGTTTCGACCTCACCCGCGAGATCATCCGGGTGTACGTCGAGACCGTTGCGAACGAGCCCGAGCCCTACCGATTCGTGATGGCAAACAGTTCGGCCAGCAAAAACAAAGTCATCGCCGATTCGGAGCAGATCATCGCGCGGATGCTCGCGGTGGTGCTGCGCCGGCGGATGCAGCGGGCCGGGATGGACACCCGCGGGGTGGAGCCGTGGGCATATCTCATCGTCGGCGGCGTCCAGCTGGCCACCCACTCGTGGATGTCCAACCAGCGGATGAGCAGCGATGACCTGATCGACTACCTGACGATGCTGTGCTGGAACGCGCTGTGCGGGATCGTCGAGGTCGGCGGCTCGCTGGAACGGTTCAACTCCGACTCGCATCCGTCGCCGATGCTGCCGACCGCGCTCGAGCCTGGCTAGGCTTCTCGGCTATGCCCGACCTGCCGTCAGAGTGGACCCACGAGCCGCGCAAGATCCTCGCCTTTCGGCCCGGCGAGAAGATCGCCGACCTCGACACCGACGCCAGTCCCGGCTACACCGGCGACAGAGAGGGGTCGGCCGAGGTCCAGGCCGACCGCAATGAGCGCTTCGCGGGCCTGCAGGAGATGCTCTACGCCAACGGCAAGGCGGGTAGCAACAACCGCTCCCTGCTGCTGGTGCTGCAGGGCATGGACACCGCGGGTAAGGGCAGCATCGTCAAGCACGTCGTGGGTGCCGGCAATCCGATGGGCATCCAGTACACCGGCTTCGGGGTGCCCACCGAGGAGGAGCGGGCCCACCACTACCTGTGGCGCATCCGCAAGGCGTTGCCTTCCGCCGGCCACATCGGGGTGTTCGACCGCTCGCACTACGAGGACGTCCTGGTGGTGCGCGTGCACGAGCTGGTGCCCCGCGAGGTCTGGGAGCCGCGCTACGACGAGATCAACGCCTTCGAGAAGGAGCTCGTCGACTCCGGCACCACCCTGGTCAAGTGCGCCATGTTCGTCTCACTCGACGAGCAGAAGCGCCGACTGGGAGAACGCCTGGAGCGCCCGGACCGGTACTGGAAGTACAACCCGGGTGACCTCGACGAGCGCAAGCTGTGGCCGGCCTACCAGGAGGCGTATCAGACGGTGCTGGACCGCACCTCGACCGAGCACGCGCCCTGGTTCGTCATCCCGTGCGACAAGAAGTGGTACACCCGGCTGGCGATCACCGAACTGCTCATCGAAGCACTCAAGGGCATGAAGCTGACCTGGCCGCCCGCCGAATTCGACGTCGAGGCGGAGAAGAAGAAGCTGGCGAAGGCCTGACCGGCCGGTTCAGTCCTTGACGAGGGTGAACTGGCCGACGTTGGTGATGCCGCGGCGGAAGAAGTCCGCGCAGCCGGTCAGGTACTTCATGTAGCGGTCGTAGATCTCCGGCGAGGTGATCGCAATCGCCTCGTCGTGGCTGGCCAGCAGGTTGGCCGCCCACATGTCGAGGGTGCGCGCGTAGTGCTCGCGCAGCAGGTGGGTGCGTTCGAGGGTGAACCCTGAGTCCTGCGCGAGGTCCTCGATGTCCTCGACCGCGGGCAGCCGGCCGCCGGGGAAGATCTCGGTGCCGATGAACTGCATGAACTTCAGGTCGCTGATGGTCAGCTTGATCCCGTTGTCGTGGAAGAACTGCTGGGTGTGCGCCAAGATCGTGTGCAGCAACATCCGGCCGTCGCTGGGCAGCAGGCTGTAGGCCTTCTCGAAGAACAGCGGGTAGCGCTCGACCTTGAAGGCCTCGAAGGCGCCGATGCTGACGATCCGGTCGACGGGCTGTTCGAACTCCTCCCAGCCCTGCAGACGCACCTCGATCGAGCGGTGGGTGTCCAGCTTGGCCAGCCGCTTGCGGGCGAATTCGGACTGGTTCTTGCTCAGCGTGATTCCGATCACGTTGACGTCGTATTTCTGCACGGCGAGCTCCAGCGCACCGCCCCAGCCGCAGCCGACGTCGAGCAGGGTCATGCCGGGCTCGAGGTTGAGCTTGCCCAGCGCCAGGTCGAACTTCGCGGTCTGCGACTCGTCGAGCGTCATGTCTTCGCGCTCGTAGTAGCCGCAGGTGTATCCCATGGTCGGGCCGAGGAACAGCGCGAAAAAGTCGTCGGAGACGTCGTAGATCGACTGAGACTCCTCGTAGTACGGCGTGAGGTCAGTATCCACGTCTGCCATCAAGAGCTACCCTTCAGCTTTTCGCTCGCGTGGTCGGGTAGCCGGTGAGAAACGGACTTTCACCAAACGGTCCCCCGACCAAGACCCGTAGGTCTATCGGCATGCAGCTTAGTCAATCAAGCCTGTGAATGCACAAAGCGCTAGCGCGTTCAATATGTATAAAACCCTTTGCCGGATTTCTTTCCGAGCTGCCCCGCTTCCACCATGCGCAACAACAACGGCGGCGGGGCGTAGTGCGCATCCTTGTATTCGTCGTACATCGAGTCGGCGATGAGCTTCATGGTGTCCAGGCCGATCAGATCGGACAGCCGCAGCGGGCCCATCGGGTGGGAGAGACCCGCGACGACCGCGGTGTCGATGTCTTCCACGGTGGCCACCCCTGACTCGGCCATCCGGATCGCAGACAGCAGATAGGGCACCAGCAGCGCGTTGACCACGAAGCCGGAGCGGTCGCCGCAGCGCACCACCTGCTTGCCGAGGACGTCGCGTGCGAAGCGCTCGACCCGCGCGGCCGCCTCTTCGGCGGTGACCAGGGTGCTGACGAGTTCGACCAACGGCAGCACCGGCACCGGATTGAAGAAGTGCAGGCCCAGCACCCGGCTCGGGTTCTTGGTTGCCGCAGCGATTTTCATGATCGGGATGCTGGAGGTGTTCGACGCCAGCACCGCGTCGGGATCGGTGATCAGCTCGTCGAGCTGGGCGAAGATCCTGCCCTTGACGCCCTCGTCCTCCACCACCGCCTCGATGACGAGCTGCCGATCGGCCAGATCGGCGAGGTCGGTGGTGAACGTGAACCTGGCCAGGGTGGCGTCGCGGTCGGCTTCGGAGAGCTTTCCTCGGCTGGCGGCGCGCTCCAGCGACCCGGAGATGCGCTTGCGGCCGGCGTTGACCAGCTCTTCGGTGGGCTCGAAGACGACGACGTTCGCGCCGGCCCTGGCGGCCACCTCGGCGATGCCCGACCCCATCTGCCCGGCGCCGACGACGCCCACTCGTTCAATGCTCACGCTGACACTTTCTACTCTCACCGCGAGCAGACGCAAAAATCCCCGACACGCCGAGACGTGGGGGACCTTTGCGTCTGCTCGCGCAGAGTTCTAGTGGAACTGGCCCTCTTCGGTCGAGCCCGCCAACGCGGTGGTCGACGAGGTCGGGTCCACGGTGGTGGCGATCCGGTCGAAGTAGCCGGCGCCGACCTCACGCTGGTGCTTGGTCGCGGTGTAACCGCGCTCCTCGGCGGCGAACTCGCGCTCCTGCAGCTCGACGTAGGCGCTCATCTGGTTGCGGGCGTAGCCGTAGGCCAGATCGAACATCGAGTAGTTCAGCGCGTGGAAACCGGCCAGCGTGATGAACTGGAACTTGAAGCCCATCGCTCCGAGCTCCTTCTGGAAGCGCGCGATGGTCGAGTCGTCGAGGTGCTTGCGCCAGTTGAACGACGGCGAGCAGTTGTAGGCCAGCATCTGGTCGGGGAACTCGGCCTTGACGCCCTCGGCGAAGCGGCGGGCCAGGTCGAGGTCCGGGGTGCCGGTCTCCATCCAGATCAGGTCGGAGTAGGGCGCGTAGGCCTTGGCGCGGGCGATGCAGGGCTCCAGACCGTTCTTGACGCGGTAGAAGCCCTCGGAGGTGCGCTCACCGGTGATGAACGGACGATCGCGCTCGTCGACGTCGGAGGTGATCAGGGTGGCCGCCTCGGCGTCGGTGCGGGCGATGACCACGGTCGGGACGTCGGCGACGTCGGCCGCCAGGCGGGCCGAGGTCAGCGTCCGGATGTGCTGCTGGGTCGGGATCAGCACCTTGCCACCCAGGTGGCCGCACTTCTTCTCGGAGGCCAGCTGGTCCTCCCAGTGCGAGCCGGCGACACCGGCCGCGATCATGGCCTTCTGCAGCTCGTAGACGTTGAGCGCGCCACCGAAACCGGCCTCGCCGTCGGCGACGATCGGGGCCAGCCAGTTCTCCACCGAGGTGTCGCCCTCGACCCGGGCGATCTCGTCGGCGCGCAGCAGCGCGTTGTTGATACGGCGCACCACCTGCGGCACCGAGTTGGCCGGGTAGAGGCTCTGGTCGGGGTAGGTGTGGCCGGACAGGTTCGCATCGCCGGCGACCTGCCAGCCCGACAGGTAGATGGCCTTGAGACCGGCGCGGACCTGCTGGACGGCCATGTTGCCGGTCAGCGCGCCGAGCGCGTTGACGAACTCCATCTCGTGAAGCTGGTTCCACAGCACCTCGGCGCCGCGGCGGGCCAGGGTGGCCTCCTCGACGACGGAGCCCTGCAGCGCGACGACGTCGGCCGGCGTGTAGGTGCGGTTGACGCCCTTCCAGCGGGGGTTGGTGTCCCAGTCGCGCTGGATCTGTTCTGCGGTCTTCGGCTTGCCGACGTTGGACATCGCCTGCTCCTTAACTTGTCATCGTCGCCACCTTGACGGCAAGTGATTGTTAACGTCAATGCAGCTTCACTGGTGTTCTCACACGAGCATGCCTCGCACTGTTAGTGCAGTTCAAGACGTTGCGAATGCCAATTTTCGCCAACGAGGCCCGAGGGTTTGCGAATTTTGCAAAGACAGCTGAATGCTGAACCGGTTCAGAAGTTACCGTCGGGTAACGAGTTTTCGCAGGTCAGTACGCTCGTACTGTTTAAACCGCTGAGGTCAGATCGGGAAGATCGACGCGAGAGCTTTGACCTCGTCGCCGACCACGTATGTGAGCGTTCTAACAGTGCGGTCGGTCAACTCCTCACCGAACTTGTCGGTGGATCCGGGGGGATAGACGTGCGCGAGGATCTCGAGCTTGTCGCCGAGCGCGACTGGGGCGTCGTGCTCGATGGTGACCCGCAGCGGATTGTCGAACAATTCCGGGTACGGCGCGAGGAAGTCCTCGACCACCTTCCAGTACACCGAGTTGTTGACGTGGTCGAACAGGTCGATGTCGCTGACCCGGATCGGGAAATCGCGGATCTCGGCGGCATCCTCGCGAGAGCCGGCGGTCAGGTAGGACTTCCACCGCAACCGGTTGACGTCGGTGGTGCGCTGCAGGGCTTCCATGAAGTCGTCGGAGATGCGGGCCGGACCCTGGGTCTCGCGGTTGATGTTGATCCAGAACGCCTCGGACTCGATCAGCCCGCCTTTGCGGCCGTCGATACGGACCCGCATCTCACACCAGCGGTTCGACGTTCCCGAACACCAGCGGCGCAGCCGCAGCATGTCCTGGAACTCGATCGGGCGGATCAGGTCGACCATGGTGCGCCGGACGATCCACAGCGGATGGGTTTCCTCGTGGCCCATTTCGCGGAGCTGGTCCTGGCCGATGTCCTGGATGTGGCGGCAGGCCGCGTCCAGCCGCAGCCGGCCGACACGGTCGATGTCGCCGACCCGCAGCGGCCACTCCCGGTTGAACACATCGGGGTGCGGATCGGGTACGGGCATCAGCACCTTCGCCAGGCCGGTCGCGGCGGTGGCCTTGTCGCTGCTGCCCATGATGTCCTCTCCCGGTCCTCCCCCCTGCGCGATCATGCCAAAGGGCTTCGGGAATGCCAACCGGCCTGCGTTGCCAACGCTGCGAAGCCGCAATTCGCAATGCTGGGTAGCCTTGCAACGTGGCCAAGACGTACGTCGGCTCCCGGGTGCGTCAACTGCGCAGCGAACGTGGGTTCAGCCAGGCTGCGCTGGCACAGATGCTGGAGATCTCGCCGAGCTACCTCAACCAGATCGAGCACGACGTCCGGCCGCTGACAGTCGCCGTGCTGCTGCGGATCACCGAGGTGTTCGGGGTGGACGCCACCTTCTTCGCCTCCCAAGACGACACCCGGCTCATCGCCGAACTGCGCGAAGTCGCGCTGGACCGTGACCTCGGCGTCGAGATCGACCCGGCCGAGGTCGCCGAGGTGGTCAACTCCCATCCGAATCTGGCCAAGGCGATGGTGAACCTGCACCGGCGCTACCGGATGACCACCACGCAGCTGGCCGCGGTCACCGAGGACCGCTTCACCGACGCCAGCGGCAGCGGCGCCATCACCATGCCGCACGAAGAAGTGCGCGACTACTTCTACGAGCGGCAGAACTATCTGCACGAATTGGACACCGCCGCTGAGGATCTGACGGTGCGGATGCGGCTGCACCGCGGTGACCTCGCCGGCGACATCGGCCAGCGGCTGGCGCAGGTCCACGGCGTGCGGCTGGTCAAACGCATCGACCTCGGCGACCGGGTGTTGCACCGCTACGACCCGGAGAGCAAGACGCTGGAGATGAGCGCACATCTGTCAGGCGGTCAGCAGGTGTTCAGGATGGCAGCCGAGCTGGCGTACCTGGAGTTCGGCGACCTCATCGAATCGATGGTCACCGACGGCAACTTCACCAGTGACGAGTCGCGCAGGCTGGCCCGGCTCGGGATGGCCAACTATTCCGCGGCCGCCACGGTGCTGCCCTATCGCCAATTCCATGACGTCGCAGAGAACTTCCGCTACGACATCGAACGGTTGTCAGCGTTCTACCAAGTGAGCTACGAGACGGTGTGCCATCGTCTCTCGACGCTTCAGCGTCCGTCGATGCGTGGTGTGCCGTTCTCCTTCGTGCGGGTGGACAGGGCGGGCAACATGTCGAAACGGCAGTCCGCCACAGGATTTCACTTCTCCTCCTCCGGTGGGACGTGTCCGCTGTGGAATGTGTACGAGACCTTCGCGAATCCGGGCAAGATCCTGGTGCAGATTGCGCAGATGCCCGACGGGCGCAACTACATGTGGGTGGCGCGCACCGTGGAACGGCGGGCATCCCGATACGGGCAGCCGGGCAAGACGTTCGCGATCGGACTCGGCTGCGAGGCGCGCCACGCCAGTCGGCTGATCTACTCGCAAGGGCTGGACCTGTCGTCGGACAGCGCGACGCCGATCGGTGCGGGGTGCCGGGTGTGCGAGCGCGACAACTGCCCGCAGCGGGCCTTCCCGGCGCTGGGCCGCGCTCTCGACATCGACGAGCACCGCAGCACTGTGTCACCCTATTTGGTCAAGGAGTCGTGATGGCACAACGTATTCCGCCCGGTGACCGTCGCGAGCTGGGATTGATCAACTGGGCGATCTCACGGTTCGCCGCTCGCTCCATCAGGGCACCCGAGATGCACCTGTTCACCACGATGGGCCGGCATCGCCTGCTGTTCCGGTCATTCCTGCCGTATTCCGGCGTGCTGCTCAACTGGGGCAAGCTGCCCAAGACGGACAAGGAAGTGGTGATCCTGCGGGTGGGTCATCTACGCGGCTCGGAGTACGAACTGCAGCAGCATCGCCGGCTGGCTCGATCCCGCGGGCTCGATTCGGCGTTGCAGGACAAGATCTTTGCCGGGCCGACCGCCGAAGGACTGACCGACCGCGAGCGCGCATTGCTGACGGCGGTGGACGAGTTCATCCTGCACCGCGATCTGTCCGACGCGACGTTCGATGCGTTGTCGACACACCTGAGCCGGGAGCAGATCATCGAATTCTGTTCGCTGGCAGGTCATTACGACGCGATTGCCGCGACCTTGGCCACACTGCGGATTCGGATGGACTTCCCCGACTGAAACGCGTCAGGTCGGCATCACGGCGCCGGGTAGACGCTGAACTCGGAATTCTGGTCAGAAACACATGCACCCGGCAACCAGAGTCATGCGATTCGAGGACTTCGGTCCATCGGCTCGGGCCGCTACAGGTAGGTGACGCCGAGCACGATCAGGGTGAGGATCACCGGCTGGACGGGGAGGAAGGCCAGAAAAGCCGCCCATACCAAGCGCTTTCGCTGATACATCTGCCAGGCCAACCGCCCCACCACGACGGCGGCCACCGCGATCAGCGCGGCGAGGATCAGCACCCAGAAGTTCACCCGGTAGGCCGATGTCGCAATGGAGATACCGATCAGCCACAGGATGTGCCCGATCACGAACCCGCCGATGGCGGCGACGATTGTCGAGGGATTCAAAAGTTGATCATGTGGCCGGCGAGGCCGTGGAAGCATTCCTGGAGTGCCTCCGACAGCGTCGGGTGGGTGTGCACGTTGCGGCTCAGTTCGTTGACCGTCAGATCCCACTTCTGTGCCAAGGTCAGTTCCGGCAACAGCTCGGAGACGTCGGGGCCGATGAGATGGGCACCCAGTAGTTCCCCGTATTTGGCGTCGGCGATGACCTTGACGAAGCCGGTCGGATCGGCCAGCCCGTGCGCCTTGCCGTTGGCGGTGAACGGGAACTTGGCCACCTTGACGTCGTAGCCCTCGTCGCGGGCCTGCTCCTCGGTGAGACCGAAGCTGGCGACCTGCGGCTGGCAGAACGTCGCGCGCGGCATCATCCGGTAGTCGCCGAGGGCGAGGGTCTCGGCCCCGGCGATGGTTTCGGCGGCGACCACGCCCATGGCCTCGGCGACGTGGGCGAGCTGCAACTTGCCGGTGACGTCGCCGATTGCGTAGATGTGCGGAACGTTGGTGCGCATGTAGTCGTCGATGCCGATGGCCTTGCGATCGGTGAGCGCCACGCCGGCGGCCTCCAGGCCGTAGCCCTCGACATTGGGTGCGAAACCGATGGCCTGCATCACCTTGTCGGCCTTGATCTCCTCGGTCTTGCCGTCCTTGCTGACGACCACAACGACGGACCCGTCGGCCTCGTTATCGGTGATCGACTCGACCTTGGTGCCGGTGAGGATCTTGACCCCGAGCTTCTTGTACTGCTTCTCGATCTCCTTGGAGACCTCGGCGTCCTCGTTGGGCAGGGCGCGGGGCAGGAACTCGACGATGGTGACGTCGACGCCGTAGTTCTTCATCACGTAGGCGAATTCCATGCCGATGGCGCCGGCGCCGGCGATGACGATGGACTTCGGCAGGTCCCGCGACAGGATCTGCTCCTCGTAGGTGACGACGTTCTTCGACAGCGACGTCCCCGGCACCAGCCGGGTGCTGCTGCCGGTGGCGATGATGGCGTTGTCGAACGTGAGGGTCTCGGTTCCGCCGTCGTTCAGCTCGACCGAGAGGGTGTTGGCATCGGTGAACCTGCCGTAGCCGTTGATCTCGGTGATCTTGTTCTTCTTCATCAGGAAGTGGACGCCGGCGACGCGGCCCTCGGCGACCTTGCGGCTGCGGTCGAACGCGACGCCGTAGTCGAAGGTTGCCTCGCCGCTGATGCCGAACGTCTGGGCGTCCTTGGTGAAGATGTGCGCCAGCTCGGCGTTGCGCAGCAACGCCTTCGACGGGATACAGCCGACATTGAGGCACACCCCGCCCCAGTACTTGGGTTCGACGATGGCGGTGTTCAGCCCGAGTTGGGCCGCGCGGATCGCCGCGACGTATCCACCTGGTCCGGCTCCGAGGACGACGACGTCATAGTGGGTCACGCCGCCTACCCTAGCGTGACGACGATGCGGGCGGGACGCCCGAGGAGGAGTCGCGCAATCAGACCTGAGCGTGACGACGATGCGGGCGGGACGCCCGAGGAGGAGTCGCGCAATCAGCCTATCGTCGGTCGCGCAATCCATTCGAAGTAATAGGCCCCGTGCAGTACGGCGGCGGCGGCCATCGATGCCAGCGGGGCCGACATCAACGCGATGGACAGGGCCGTCACGGAGGGCCGATTGGGCACCATCGAGACCAGCATGCTCGCCACCGCGCACACGATCAGGTACATCAGCACCCCGAACACCGCCGGTGTCTTGTGCAACGAGGTGTACCACCAGAAGTAGAAACCCAGCCCCCCGGCGGCGGCCAGCACCCACACCGCGGCGACGATGAACACGAAGTGCCACCGCTTGACGGACAGATACGACTCGTCCACCGCCGCCTGCGCGGGCGGCACGAGTGTCGGCTCGGCGTGCAGGAATCCGCTCAGCGGCTGCATGAAGGCGTCGGTGTCGAAGTTCTCCAGTTGACTGAACGCCTGCGGCTCGGACGGGTGCGGTTGCTTCTTGAGTTCGGGCTCGTCGCCACCGTCGCGCGGTCGCAGCGGACCGGGGTGAGGGCCGGTGTCGAAGACCGGCGCGTAGTGGGGCTCGGTCGAGGGTAGGGAAGCCTTCTCAGCCACTGGACACCACCTGGATGAGTACGAGGGTTCCCAGCCACCCGGGAGCCATGGCCACGATGAACGCGCCAACCGTGGTGAGCCAACGCCGCCCGGACAACAAGATGGTCAGCATCCCCACCGAGCTCGGAACGCCGACCACAAGGGCCACCACGAGGTCCGGCCGAATTGATGCCTTGACCAGCACTGTAGTGACGACCGCGGCGACCAGGCCGGTTACACAACCGACCAGCAACGCGCTTGTGAGCAGCCATGCCCGAGGCAGGGGTATCACCCTTAAGACGATACGTCCCCAGTCGGCGACTACGGCTGACCGACTCCGGCGCGCCGACCTGGGATTGCACATGCGTCAGCGGCCTCGGCGACCACCACGTCGGTCCGTCCGGGCGGGCGGGCGCCGCGCTCGTAGTCGGCGCCGGTCAACGGCGGTGCAGCGGCCAGCAAGCCGTTCTCGGCATCGGTGAACGCCCGGCCGCGGCTCAGGAACCGCATGCCCTCCGGGGTTTCAAGGCTGAACCCGCCGCCCCGGCCAGGCACGACGTCGATGACGAGCTGGGTGTGCTTCCAGGTTTCGAACTGCGGGCCGGAGATCCACACCGGCGCACCTTCGAGCACTCCGAGCAGGACATCACGGTCACCGACGATGAATTCGCCGTCCGGGTAGCACATCGGCGAGGAGCCGTCGCAGCAGCCGCCGGACTGGTGGAACATCACCGGGCCGTGGCGGCTTTGCAGCCGGTGCAGGAGTTCGGCGGCCGCCGCGGTGATCAATGCCCGCGGCGGCGCCTCCGCCTCGCGATTTCGGCGCGTTTGCAGTCGCTCACCGACGGGTTGCGCGCCGAAGTCGCTCATCAGAAGAAGCCTTGGGCCTTGTTGCTGTAGGAGACGAGCAGGTTCTTGGTCTGCTGGTAGTGATCGAGCATCATCTTGTGGTTCTCCCGGCCGATGCCGGACTGCTTGTAGCCGCCGAACGCGGCATGGGCGGGGTAGGCGTGATAGCAGTTGGTCCAGACCCGGCCGGCTTTGATGTCACGCCCGGCGCGGTAGGCGGTGTTGCCGTCGCGGCTCCACACCCCGGCCCCCAGGCCGTAGAGGGTGTCGTTGGCGATGCGGATGGCGTCGTCGTAATCGGTGAATGAGGTCACCGAGACCACCGGCCCGAAGATCTCCTCCTGGAAGATCCGCATCGCATTGTGACCGGTGAAGATCGTGGGCTGCACGTAGTAGCCGCCACTGAGATCGCCACCGAGTTCGGCGCGCTCGCCGCCGGTGAGGATCTGGGCGCCTTCGCTCTTGCCGATCTCGATGTAGGACAGGATCTTCTCGAGCTGGTCGTTGGAGGCCTGCGCGCCGATCATCGTCTCGGTGTCCAGCGGATCACCCTGGCGCACCGCCTTGGTCCGGATCGCGGCCAACGCCAAGAAATCGTCGTAGATATCGGACTGGATCAGGCTGCGCGAGGGACACGTGCAGACCTCGCCCTGGTTGAGGGCGAACATCGTGAAGCCCTCCAGCGCCTTGTCCTGGAAGTCATCGGCGGCGGCCATCACATCGGAGAAGAAAATGTTGGGACTCTTGCCGCCCAACTCCAGGGTGACCGGGATCAGGTTCTGCGAGGCGTACTGCATGATCAGCCGCCCGGTGGTGGTCTCCCCGGTGAAGGCGATCTTGGCGATCCGGTTGGAGGAGGCCAGCGGCTTGCCCGCCTCCACCCCGAAACCGTTGACCACGTTGATCACCCCGGCCGGCAACAGATCGGCGATCAGCGAGATCAGATACAACACCGAGGCCGGGGTCTGCTCGGCCGGCTTGAGCACCACCGCGTTACCCGCGGCCAGCGCCGGGGCCAGCTTCCACACCGCCATCAGGATCGGGAAGTTCCACGGAATGATCTGCCCGACCACACCGAGGGGCTCGTGGAAGTGATAAGCCACCGTGTCCTCGTCGATCTGGCTCAGCGCACCTTCCTGCGCGCGGATCGCGGCGGCGAAATACCGAAAATGGTCCACCGCCAACGGAATATCAGCCGCCAACGTCTCCCGGATCGGCTTACCGTTGTCCCACGACTCGGCCAGCGCGATCGCCTCCAGATTCGCCTCGATGCGATCGGCGATCCTGTTGAGCAGCACCGCACGCTCCCCCGGCGCGGTCTTACCCCACCCCGGCGCCGCGGCGTGCGCGGCATCGAGGGCCTTCTCGATATCGACGTCCGTCGAACGCGCCACCTCGCAGAACACCTCGCCGGTGACCGGCGTCGGATTCTCGAAATACCGCCCGCCGGCCGGCGGTACCCACTGCCCACCGATGAAGTTCTCGTAGCGGGACTGGAAGGACATGGCGGACCCGGAGGTACCGGGGCGGGCAAAGACGGTCATCAATGACTCCTCGTCGATCCACGGTGTAACACAGCTCACACTACCGCTCAGGTGACAATGGCAGCCATGGCAGACGACCCGTACCTGTGGCTCGAGGAGATCGCCGGCGAGGAGCAGCTGGACTGGGTCCGCGCTCACAACGAGCCCACGATCGAGGAATTCAGCGACGAGCGGTTCGAGCAGCTGCGGACCGAGGCGCTGGAGGTGCTCGATACCGACGCCCGGATCCCCTACGTCCGCCGCCGGGGCGAATACCTCTACAACTTCTGGCGCGACGCCGCCAACCCCCGTGGGCTGTGGCGGCGCACCACGCTGGACAGCTACCTGAGTGCGGACCCGGACTGGGACGTCATCGTCGATGTCGACGAACTGGCCCGCGAAGACGGCGAGAACTGGGTATGGGCCGGCGCCGACGTCATCGAACCCGACCACAGTCAAGCGCTGATCAGCCTCTCCCGCGGCGGGTCCGATGCGGCCGTGGTGCGCGAATTCGACATGGCGAAGCGGGAATTCGTTGCCGGCGGTTTCGAGCTGCCGGAGGCGAAGTCGAACGTGTCCTGGGAAGGTCCCGACACGGTGCTGGTGGGCACCGACTACGGACCGGGCTCGATGACGGAGTCCGGCTACCCGCGGATCGTCAAGCGGTGGCAACGGGGCCAGCCGCTGAGCGAGGCGGCGACCGTGTTCACCGGGCCTCCCACCGACGTGATCGTGTCGGCGTCGGTGGACCGCACGCCGGGCTACGAGCGCACCTTGCTGCACCGCGCCGTCGACTTCTTCAACGAGCAGGTGTACCAACTGCGCTCGGGTGAGCTCGTACGCATCGACGCACCCACCGACGCCTCGCTGTCGGTGCACCGGGACTGGCTGCTGATCGAGTTGCGCACCGACTGGCTCACCGGCACGGCGTCCTACCGCGCCGGTTCGCTGCTGGCCGCCGATTACGAGCAATTCCTCGATGGCACAGCAGAACTGGCGGTGGTGTTCGAACCGGACGAGCACACCTGCCTGCACCAGTACGCGTGGACCCGCGATCGGTTGCTGATCGTCACGCTGGCCGACGTCGCCAGCCGCGTCGAGGTCGTGACGCCGGGAACGTGGCGGCGGCGGCCGCTGCCGGGGATCGAAGCCAGTACGGACTCCGAGTTCCCCGGTCGCTCCGCTGCGGCCCTCCGGACCACCGTCATCGTCGCGACTGACGACACGGGCGACGAAATCTTCTTGGATTCCAGTGATTTCATCACCCCGTCGCGGCTGCTGTACGGCACGGCCGAGGGCGAACTGACCGAGATCAAGCGGGCGCCGTCGTTCTTCGACGCCGCGGATCTCGAAGTGGCGCAACACTTCGCGACATCAGATGACGGTACGGCGATCCCCTACTTCGTGGTCGGCCACAAGCATGACGAGGCGCCGGTACCGACCCTGCTCGGCGGCTACGGCGGATTCGAGGTGTCGAGAACACCCGGCTACGACGGCGTGCTGGGCCGGCTGTGGCTGTCCCGCGGCGGCACCTACGTGCTGGCCAACATCCGCGGCGGCGGCGAGTACGGACCGACGTGGCACACCCAGGCCATGCGCGAGCGACGGCACAAGGTGGACGAGGATTTCGCCGCGGTGGCGCGCGACCTGGTCGACCGCGGAATCACCACCGTCGCGCAACTCGGGGCGCAGGGCGGCAGCAACGGCGGACTGCTGATGGGCATCATGCTCACGAAGTACCCTGAGTGCTTCGGCGCACTGGTGTGCCAGGTGCCGTTGCTGGACATGAAGCGGTTCCACCTTCTGCTGGCCGGGGCTTCGTGGGTGGCCGAGTACGGCGACCCGGACGACACCGAGGACTGGAAGTTCATCTCCGAGTATTCGCCCTACCAGAACATCAGCACCGACAAGCGTTATCCCCCGGTGCTGATCACGACGTCGACGCGGGACGACCGGGTGCATCCGGGACATGCCCGCAAGATGACGGCGGCATTGGAGGAGGCCGGCCACGATGTCTGGTACTACGAGAACATCGAGGGCGGCCACGCCGGGGCGGCCGACAACTCCCAGACCGCGTTCAAGTCGGCGTTGAGCTACTCCTTCCTGCACCGGATGCTCGGCGATCGACTGAATTGACCGGACTGGGCGGAGGGCTTTTCGGGTCGATCGCGGCGACGGTCGCAATACCGGCCAGCGTGAAGTAGCCGACGTCGCCGCACCCGTCACGCAGCGATGAGCGCTAACTCGACTTGGCCAGACCCACCAACAGCGTGACGATCACCCCGATGACCACGAGCCCACCGCCGACGATCAGCGAGATGTTGAGCCACTGATGCATGCTGGCCTCAGCCGTGTCGACCATGACCTCGGCGATTCGGCGGATGCCGCCCGAGGTGTTGTCCAAGGCCTGGTTGAGGTGGCGGCGTCCGAATTCGATTGCCGCCCAACCGCCGGCGCCCACCAGTAGCGCCGACACCCCCAGGGCCACCAACATCTTGCCCCGGCTGCGCGCCATGAACAGCGTGAACAAAGCCGACAGCCCGGCCAGGACGGCCAGACCGACACTGGCCCACGGTCCAACAGTGGCGGCCACCCGCAGAGCACCGGGTCGCAACACTGATGGAGCGTTGTCGGTCAACGGAATTGGCACCGATGTCGGCACCGTGATGTTGTAATCGCTCAACGTTTCCTTGAAGGAAGCGTCAGACAGCATCGGCGCGAAGTCGATCACCCAGCGTCCCTGTGGGTCCACGCTCGAGCGCACCGAGTCGGTGAACAACCACCGGTGGGCGAACCGATTCGCCTGGGCGAACTGCCCTGGGAACGTCGAGCTCGCGGTGTAGGTGGCGGCGACCAGACTCACGGTGCCGGTGTTGACGCCCGTGCCCAAGTGAGCCACCTGCGTCGTCAACTCCGAGGCCATCGCCGCCTGGAGCCCAGGATCGGCCGCCGCCTTCTGCGCGAGCGCCGCATACCCGTCGGCGTCGACCAGGTTCTGCTGGACCCACGCCGCCGGGACGGCGAGCGCCAACAAGACCGTGGTGACGAGCCACATCAGCAGCGTCGCCACGAACCGCACGCGTCCTCCTCATTGGGGACGCGCCGGTCAGTCGGAGTGAGACGTGGCGCGGCCCACGATCAGCGGATCAGGATTGCCGACCACCTCATGATCCTTGTTGTCGTAGTTGAACCTACTCAGGACATGCCGCATGGCGTTGATCCGGGCACGCTTCTTGTCGTTGCTCTTGATGACGGTCCACGGCGCGACCTCGGTGTCCGTCCAGGTGAACATGTCCTCCTTGGCCGCGGTGTATTCGTGCCACTTGTCCAGCGACGCCAGGTCGGTCGGCGAGAGTTTCCACTGCCGGACCGGGTCGACCTGGCGGATGGTGAACCGGGTGCGCTGTTCGGCGGCCGACACCGAGAACCACAGCTTGGTCAGGCTGATGCCCTCGTTGACCAGCATCTGTTCGAACAGCGGCGCCTGCCGGATGAACTCGGCGTGCTGCTTGGGGGTGCAGTAGCCCATCACCCGTTCCACTCCGGCGCGGTTGTACCAGGACCGGTCGAACAGCACGATCTCCCCGCCGGCCGGCAGGTGGTTGACGTAGCGCTGGAAGTACCACTGGGTGCGTTCCCTCTCGGTCGGCTTCTCCAGTGCCACCACCCGCGCGCCCCGCGGGTTGAGGTGCTCCATGAACCGTTTGATCGTGCCGCCCTTGCCCGCGGCGTCGCGGCCCTCGAACACGATGACGTGCCGGTGCCCGTGGGCCTGGCTCCACTTCTGCAGCTTCAGCAGCTCGATCTGCAGCAGCCGCTTGTGTTCCTCGTACTCGTTGCGCGACATGCGTTGGTCATACGGGTAGTTCTCCCGCCACGTGTCGATCGACAAGCCCGCCGCGTCCAGCAGAACCGGGTCGTCATCGTCATCGTCGTAAACCGTGTAGCCGTTCAGTTCCAGTGACACGCGGGCAAAATATCGCCTGCGATCAACGTCGCGGTGACACCTCGGTGAACGGCCGGTGCCACGCCCGGTGCACGATGGCCGCCGCGATGCACACCACCGACGAACCGAGCAGCAGCGCGCCGACCGTGTCGGTGAAGTAGTGGTAGGTCACGGCCTGCCCGATCATGCCCAGCAACGCCCAGCCGACCGCCGCCAGGACCACCCACAGCCGCGCACCGAGAACCAGGATCAGCATTCCGAGCACCGTCACCATCAACATGGTGTGCCCACTCGGGTAGGCAAGCGCGGCGTCCTTGTGTCGACCGAACAGTTGCTTGCCCAGACGCGAAAGCCACACGGCGGCAACCGGAGTCGCGACGACGACGGCAGCCAGGGTCCAGCGCTGCCGATACAGCGCCAACCCGAGGGCGACGGCCAGTGCCACCAGCATCGTGCGGTCGTCGGTGAAGAACAGCAGCCAGCCGAGTCCGCTTCCGCGGCCTCGCTGAAACCAGTCGTCTACCGGGGTGGCTCCGCCGCGCACCGCGAGACCGAGAAGCATCGTCAACGACAGGCCGACCACCGGCCACCAGAGCAGAGCGCGGCCGGTCAGCGCGAGATACCCCGGACGTAGGCGGCCTGGCCGAGGTGTTGCATGCAGTCGTCGAAAATGCTGACCAGGCGGGCGCTCGCAGTCACGGGCGGGTCCCAGTTCTCGTCGACCACGCGGGCGAGTTCCTCGGGGGTGACGCCGGCGATGTACTCAAGCGTCATCTTGTGCACGGCGTGGTAATAGCCGGCCAGCAGATCGGCGGGTGCGCGTACCTTGCCGACGTCCTCGGGGCTGTGGCCGTAGCCGTGCGCGTCGCGGGGCAGATCCAGGTTGAAGCGGTCCACCCAGTCGCCGCTGAACCACACCTGTTCGATCCCGCAGATGGCGGCGAGCTGGGCGTCCTGGATGCGGGCGCTGTGCCAGATCAGCCACGCGATGCTGTTGGCCGTCGAGGTGGGGCGGAAGAAGGAGACCTCGTCGGTCAGGTCGTCGGTCAGGTCGTCGACGTGCTCGATGATGCGGGTGAAGGAGTCGCGCAGCAGTTCGCGGGCGGCTTCGGCATCCGTCAGTGAGTCAGCCATGTCCGAAGACGCTACGCGGAGTTGGTCGGAGCCTCAGCCCGGGGCTGAGCCCCGTGAAACGTTTGTTGCCATCGGGGTCCGGACGAATGCGCCGTAGAACTCCTGCGACTTGGGGTAGTCGGCACAGTTGATTCCGAAGTGATCGATCGTGGCAGGCGTCGGCGACGTAATCTCGTTCCATGAGCTATGACCTGGTCATCCGAAACGGCACCATCGTCGACGGTCTGGGCGGCGAGCCGTATCGGGGCGACGTCGGCGTGTCCGACGGTGTCATCGTCGCGGTCGGCACCGTCGACGGCGAAGGCGCCCGCGAGATCGACGCGACCGGACTCCTCGTCACCCCCGGATTCGTCGACCTCCACACCCACTACGACGGGCAGGCCATCTGGTCGGAACGGATGTCACCGTCGTCGTCGCACGGGGTCACCACCGCGCTGATGGGCAACTGCGGCGTCGGCTTCGCGCCGTGCCGCGCCGAGGACCACGACGTCCTGGTCGACGTGATGGCCGGGGTGGAGGACATCCCGGGAGTCGTCATGACCGACGGCCTGCCGTGGGACTGGGAGACGTTCCCGCAATACCTCGACGCCCTGGAGTCGCGCCAGCGCGACATCGATGTGGCGGCCTACCTGCCGCACTCGCCGCTGCGGGTGTACGTCATGGGTCAGCGCGGCGCCGACCGCGAAGCGGCCACGCCGGAGGACCTGGCGCTGATGCGCAAGCTGGCCGCCGAGGCGATCGAGGTCGGTGCGCTGGGCGTGGCGTCCTCGCGGTTCGCGTTCCACAAGACCGGCAGCGGCGCGCCGATCCCGAGTTACGACGCGGGCTACGAGGAGATCGCCGCCATCGCCGCGGGGGTGGCCGACGCCGGTGGCGGACTGATGCAGTTCATCCCCGACATCCCGGCGGGCGGGTACGAGAACGTTCTGCAGAGGGTGTTCGAGGCGGCCACCGACGCCGGCCTTCCGGTCACCTTCTCGCTGACCCCTGGTAACGGCGGGGACGCGATCTGGACGAGCGCGGTGAACCTGATCGAGAAGTTCAACTCGGCCGGGGCCGACATCACCGCGCAGGTCTACCCGCGGCCCATCGGGCTGGTGATCGGGCTGGAGCTGACCGCCAACCCGTTCGTGCTGTATCCGAGCTATCAGGAGATCGCCGATCTTCCGCTGGCGCAACGGGTTGCGGAGATGCGAAAGCCGGAAGTACGGGCGCGGATCCTGGCCGACAAGCCCGGTGAGGGGCATCCCTTCATGTACCTCGCGCAGGCGTGGCAGTGGATCTTCCCGCTTGGCGACCCGCCCAACTACGAGCCCGACGCGGCTGACAGCGTGCTGGCGCGCGCACAGGCCCGCGGCGTGAGCCCGCAGGAGGAGGCCTACGACCGACTGCTGGAGGACGACGGGCACGCGATGATGTTCGTGGCGCTGAGCAACTTTGCCAACAATTCGCTGGACACCATCGGCGATCTGATTCGCCGCGACGACGTGGTGCTGGGCCTGGGCGACGGCGGCGCACACTACGGAATGATCTGCGATGCAAGCTATCCGACGTTCCTGCTGGCGCACTGGGCCCGCGACCGTGCGTCCGGCCGGCTCAGCGTTGCCGAGGCGGTCCGGATGCTGACCGCGGTGCCCGCTCGGGTGGGGGGACTGTCCGACCGCGGGCGAATTGCGTTGGGCTACAAGGCAGATCTGAACGTCATCGACCACGCAGGGCTGACGCTGCACAAGCCGGTGATCGTTCACGACCTGCCCGGCGGCGGCCGCCGGCTGGACCAGAGCGCCGACGGCTACGTGGCGACCGTCGTCTCCGGCGAGGTGATCGCCGAGAACGGTGTGCCGACGTCGGCCCGACCGGGCAAGCTGATCCGCGGCCGCCAGAGCGCGCCGGCGGAGGCCAGGAGCGCGGCGAGCCGGGGAGCGGACTGAGCATGAGTGTCCCGGTCGACCTGGAGCAACTCGCGGAGGCGTTGTCCGACTTCACGTTTGCCTATCTGATCACCGTCGGCGACGATTTCAGCGCGCACGCGGTGGCCGTCGACCCGGCGTTGGAAGGCGGCGTCTTCGAAGTCGGCGCGGTGGGGCGCAGCACCCGACGCAATGCCACCGCGCATACCCAAGTCACACTGGTGTGGCCGCCGGCCGAGCCGGGCGGGTACAGCCTGATCGTGGACGGCCGCGGGTCGTTCACGTCGGACGAGGCACCGCTGGTGGTCGTTCCGGGCCGGGCGGTGCTGCACCGGAAGGCGACTGCGGACTCCCCGCCGTCGCGCACCGGCTGCACGGACGACTGCCTGCCCCTCGAACGCCGCTGAGTGTGGGTCCTAGTTCCATGGCCGGGATGTTGGCTGACCAAGCGGACGAACGTGGGCCTCCTGCAGCTGGATTCGCGAGAATCTGTGCATAAAGCCCACAGTGGGGATAACGAAAAAGCCCGGCCCCCTTGAGGGACCGGGCTTTTCGTTGGACAGACTTAGAAGTCCATACCGCCCATGCCACCGGTCGGGTCGCCCGCAGGTGCGGACGCCTTCTCCGGCTTGTCGGCGACGACGGCCTCGGTGGTGAGGAACAGCGCCGCGATGGACGCCGCGTTCTGCAGCGCCGAGCGGGTGACCTTCACCGGGTCGGCGACGCCGGCCTTGAGCAGGTCCTCGTACTCGTTGGTGGCCGCATTCAGGCCGGTTCCGGACGGGGAGTTGCGCACCTTCTCGGCGACAACGCCCGGCTCCAGGCCGGCATTGAAGGCGATCTGCTTCAGCGGAGCCTCGAGCGCAACGCGCACGATGTTGGCACCGGTGGCCTCGTCACCGGTGAGCTTCAGCTCATCGAGCGCCGGGGCCGACTGCAGCAGAGCCACGCCGCCACCGGCGACGATGCCCTCTTCGACGGCGGCCTTGGCGTTGCGCACCGCGTCCTCGATGCGGTGCTTGCGCTCCTTGAGCTCCACCTCGGTGGCAGCCCCGGCCTTGATCACCGCAACACCGCCGGCCAGCTTGGCCAGGCGCTCCTGCAGCTTCTCGCGGTCGTAGTCGGAGTCGCTGTTCTCGATCTCGCGCGGATCTGCGCCACGCGACCGGCGATGGCTTCCGGGTCACCGGCGCCCTCGACGATGGTGGTCTCGTCCTTGGTGACGACGATCTTGCGGGCCTGGCCCAGCAGCGAGACGTCGGCGGTCTCCAGAGACAGCCCGACCTCTTCGCTGACGACCTGGCCACCGGTGAGGATCGCCATGTCCTGCAGCATCGCCTTGCGGCGGTCACCGAAGCCCGGCGCCTTGACGGCAACGGACTTGAAGGTGCCGCGGATCTTGTTGACCACCAGGGTGGACAGGGCCTCGCCCTCGACGTCCTCGGCGATGATCAGCAGCGGCTTGCCGGACTGGATGACCTTCTCCAGCAGCGGCAGCAGATCCTTGACGGTCGAGATCTTCGAGCTGACCAGCAGGATGTAGGGATCCTCCAGGACGGCTTCCTGACGCTCGGCGTCGGTCACGAAGTAGCCCGAGATGTAGCCCTTGTCGAAGCGCATACCCTCGGTGAGCTCCAGCTGCAGGCCGAAGGTGTTGGACTCCTCGACGGTGATGACACCCTCGTTGCCGACCTTGTCCATGGCCTCGGCGATCAGGTCGCCGATGGTCTGGTCGCCCGCGGAGATACCGGCCGTGGCCGCGATCTGCTCCTTGGTCTCGACCTCCTTGGCGCTCTTGAGAAGCGTCTCGGTGATCTTGTCGACGGCCTTCTCGATGCCGCGCTTCAGGCCGAGCGGGTTGGCGCCGGCAGCGACGTTGCGCAGACCTTCGCGAACCAGAGCCTGGGCCAGGACGGTGGCGGTGGTGGTGCCGTCGCCCGCGACGTCGTCGGTCTTCTTGGCGACTTCCTTGACCAGCTCAGCGCCGATCTTCTCGTAGGGGTCCTCCAGCTCGATCTCCTTGGCGATGGACACGCCATCGTTGGTGATCGTGGGGGCGCCCCACTTCTTCTCCAGAACGACGTTGCGACCCTTGGGGCCCAACGTGACCTTCACCGCGTCGGCGAGGGCGTTCAGGCCCCGCTCGAGACCGCGGCGGGCCTCTTCGTCATACGCAATAATCTTGGACATTGCGAAGTGAATCCTCCGATTAGGGGGTGACACGTCTTTGGTCGGACGCAGTGCCCGCGACGGACGACCGCTGCTGTGTTCGGCTTCGGTCTCACTGTCCCGACCTAGCACTCACTGGTCGCGAGTGCCAACGTCATTCTTAGCACTCGACCATGGCGAGTGCAAGATTGTTCGCCCATGGTGGACTCCGCCTGACGCGGGCACACTGGAAGTGATGTCGTTGCACGTGCCGCCCTATCCCCCGCCGCGCTACACCGGTGACACCGGCGAGGTCAGTGCCACGTTGCGCAAGGCCGACACCCCGCCGGACTTCCAGAGC
Source organism: uncultured Actinomycetota bacterium (assembly GCA_963716465.1). Classification (GTDB taxonomy): domain Bacteria; phylum Actinomycetota; class Actinomycetes; order Mycobacteriales; family Mycobacteriaceae; genus Mycobacterium. The sequence continues at coordinate 566,855 of CAVQTS010000008.1, read as the reverse complement.
TACGGCGTGAAGTACAGCTACCTGGCCGGCCAGCAGTCCACCGACGGCGACTTCGGCCTGTACCGGGTGGACCTCGGACCCGCCGCCGGCGGTCCGGGCCCGCATTTCCACCGGGCGATGTCGGAGTCCTTCTTCGTGCTGTCCGGCCGGATGCGGCTCTATGACGGCAACGACTGGGTCGACGGCGCGACCGGCGACTACCTCTATGTGCCACCGGGTGGCGTCCACGGCTTCCGCAACGAGGCAGACAAGCCGGCGTCCATCCTGATGCTGTTTGCTCCGGGCGCCCCGCGCGAGTATTACTTCGAGGGCCTGGCAACGCTCGGCGAACTCTCCGACCACGAACGCCGCGAATTCTTCATCCGCAACGACAACTTCTTCGTCTGACGACACGCCGGATCGAAGTGCGTCGGCGGATCCGCTTGGGCTAGAGTCCATCTCGGTCGGAGAGGAGTCCCACGGGTGCGGGCAATGGATGCGCCCAGCACCCAGGCATTGCGGGGCTGGCAGCGGCGGGCGCTGGTCAAGTACCTGACCGCCAAGCCGCGTGACTTCCTGGCCGTCGCCACGCCCGGCGCCGGTAAAACGACCTTCGCCCTGCGCATCGTCGCCGAGCTGCTCGCCGAGGGCACCATCGAGACCGTCACCGTGGTCGTGCCCACCGAGCACCTCAAGAACCAGTGGGCGCAGGCCGCGGCTCGGATGGGCATCGCGTTGGACCCCAAGTTCTCCAACTCCAACTCCCAGACGTCGAGCGAGTACCACGGCGTCGTCGTCACCTACGCCCAGGTGGCCAGCCACCCCACCCGGCACCGGGTGCGCACCGAGAACCGCAAGACGCTCGTCGTCTTCGACGAGATCCACCACGGCGGGGATGCCAAGAGCTGGGGCGACGCCATCCGGGAGGCGTTCGACGACGCCACCCGACGGCTCGCGCTGACCGGGACCCCGTTCCGCAGCGACGACAGCGCGATCCCGTTCGTCACCTACGAGCCGGGACCCGACGGCTTCGCGCGCTCGCAGGCCGACCACACCTACGGCTACTCCGATGCCCTGGCCGACGGCGTGGTGCGGCCGGTGATGTTCATGGCCTACTCCGGGGAGGCCCGCTGGCGCGACAGCGCGGGCGAGGAGCACGCCGCCCGGCTCGGCGAGCCGCTGACCGCCGAGCAGACCGCCCGGGCGTGGAAGACCGCGCTCAACCCGGCCGGCGAGTGGATGCCCGCGGTGATCGCCGCGGCCGACACCCGGCTGCGCGGCCTGCGCGAGCACGTGCCCGACGCCGGCGGCATGATCATCGCCTCCGACCAGACCGCCGCCCGCGCGTACGCCGAGCTGCTGGTCAAGATCACCGGCGAGGCCCCGACCGTGGTGCTCTCCGACGACCCGGGCTCCTCGGAGCGCATCTCGAAGTTCACCGACGGCACGTCGAGCTGGCTGGTGGCGGTGCGGATGGTGTCCGAAGGGGTCGACGTGCCGCGGCTGGCGGTCGGTGTCTACGCGACCAGCGCGTCGACGCCGCTGTTCTTCGCCCAGGCGATCGGCCGGTTCGTCCGGTCCCGTCAGCCCGGCGAGACCGCCTCCATCTTCCTGCCGTCGGTACCCAACCTGCTGCTGCTGGCCAGCGAGATGGAAGCGCAGCGCAACCACGTGCTCGGCAAGCCGCACCGCGAAACCCTCGACGACCCGCTGGAGGCGGAGCTCGCCGCGCAGAAGCGCGACGAAGCCGACGACCAGGAGAACAAGATCGAGTACCTGGGCGCCGACGCCGAGCTCGATCAGGTGATCTTCGACGGGTCGTCGTTCGGGACGGCGACGCCCGCGGGCAGCGACGAGGAGGCCGACTACCTCGGCATCCCGGGCCTGCTCGACGCCGCGTCGATGCGAGATCTGTTGCGGCGCAGGCAAGAAGAGCAGCTGACCAAGCGGACCGCCAGTGGCGAGGTGGCGCGGCCGTCGCGGCACGGCCAGCTGCGCGATCTACGCCGCGAACTCAACGCCCTGGTGTCGCTGGCGCATCACCGCACCGGCAAGACACATGGGCAGATCCACAACGAGCTGCGCCGGATCTGCGGCGGACCGCCGGTGGCGGCGGCCACCACCGATCAGCTCAGGGAACGCATCAATGCGGTGCGTGGCCTCACGTCCTGACCATCGCCAGCTGAGCGAGGTTCGCCAGCGAGTTCTCCAGGTGGCTCATCGGGAACGGCGGGAACTGAATGTGCTCGCGCAGTTCCGCCGGGACGTTCGACCAGTCGTAGGTCAGCGTGACCTCGGTCTGGTCGTCCCGGACGGGCCGCAGGTCATAACGCCACGTCCAGCCACCGAACTCCAGAGTGCCGTCCTCGGCCGCCGATCCCGGTTCCCAGGCGATGACCTGATCGGGTTCGATCGCGATCAACCTTGTTGGCCATCTCGTAGTGCTTGTCGGGATGCTTGTCGTGGTACATCGCGATCCGAAAGATCTGCCCGACTGCTGGTCAGCGGTTCGTTGTCGAGCGCCTCCCGCAGCCAACCGGTGCCGTCGATGTCCTTGTGGGTGGTCGGGTCGGCCAGCACCGCGAACACCGCGCCTGCGGGCGCCTCGACGGTGCTGGTCTCAATCAGGGTTTCAGTCATGTCGGTACAGACCGCGCGGCGCCGCGGAACTCATCGCGACAGGCCCAACAACCCCGGCAGGTCGGCGACCGAATCCAGCACGTGGTTGGGCTGCATCGCGAACTCGTCGGCCGCCCAGCGGTCCAGGGTGTCCTGCCGGAACTTGCCGGTGCGAACCAGGACACCCGTCATGCCGACCACCTGCGCGGCGAGCACGTCGTTGTTCAGATCGTCGCCGACCATGTACATCTCGTCGGGGTCCACGCCCAGCCGCGCCGCCGAGGCCAGGAACCCGGCCGGCGCGGGCTTGCCCACCGCGGTGGCCTTGCGCCCGGAGGTCTCTTCCATCCCGAGCAGGTACATGCCGGTGTCGATGCGCAACCCCTCGGTGGTGGTCCACGCGGTGCTGCGGTGCATGGCCACCACCGGGACGCCCTGGGCCATCCATTCGTAGACCCGGCTCAGCGTCAGGTGGCTGTACTCGGGACCGGCGCCGCCGAGCAGGATCACGTCCGGGGTGTCGGGGGCGATGCCGTCGTCGTAGATCACCGAGTCCACGATGTCGATGCCCGGCATGTCGTCGGCGATCTGGCCGTTGTTGACCAGGAAACATCGTGCACCCGGGTAGTTGGCCCGCACGTAGTCGGCGGTCAGCGCCGCCGCGGTGATCACCTCGTCGGGGCGCACGTCGATGCCGGCCATGCCGAGCGCCGAGGCGATCTGCTGACGGGTTCGGGTGGTGGTGTTGGTCAGGTAGGACCGTGCCACCTGGTGGTCGGCCAGCACCGCCAGCGCCTCGGCGGCGCCGGCGATGGGCTTCCACGAGGTCACCAGCACGCCATCGATGTCGAACAACACCCCACCGATAGCCATACCGCGACAGTAAACGGCCGCGGCAGGTACGCAAGTTGGACCGACGTATCGTCGGACCCATGAGCGCCAGCAGATGGACCGCGGCCGACGTCCCCGAACAGAACGGGCGCGTCGCCGTCATCACAGGCTCCAATTCCGGCATCGGCTACGCGGCCGCCGCGGTACTGGCGGACCGGGGCGCCCAAGTGGTGATGGCGGTGCGCAACCTCGAGAAGGGGCAGGCGGCCCGTGACCAGATCCTGGCGGCCAGCCCGGGCGCCGACCTCAGGCTGCAGCCGCTGGACCTGACATCGCTGGACTCGGTGCGCGCCGCAGCCGACGCGCTGCGCGCGGACTATCCGCGAATCGACCTGCTGGTCAACAACGCCGGCGTGATGTGGACGTCGAAGGAGACCACCAAGGACGGTTTCGAGCTTCAGTTCGGCACCAACCACCTCGGTCACTTCGCGCTGACCGGGCTGCTGCTGGACAACCTGCTGCCGGTGCCCGGCTCACGGGTGGTGACGGTCGCCAGCCTGGCGCACAAGATGCTCGGCGACATCCACTTCGAGGACCTGCAGTGGGAGCGCCGTTACAGCCGCATCGCCGCCTACGGCCAGTCCAAGCTGGCCAACCTGCTGTTCACCTACGAGCTGGACCACCGGCTGGAGCGCGCCGAGGCGGAGACCATCGCGGTGGCGGCCCACCCCGGCGGCTCCTACACCGAGCTGGCCCGCAACGTCCCGACGATCCTGCATCCCGCCTACCGCATCGTCGGGCCGCTGATCTTCCAGAGCGCGGCGATGGGCGCCCTGCCGACGCTGCGGGCGGCCACCGACCCCGGCGTGCGCGGCGGTCAGTACTACGGCCCCGACGGCATCGGCGAGCAGCGCGGCAACCCCAAGCTCGTGGAGTCCAGCCCCCGCTCGCACGACCCCGAACTGCAGCAGCGGCTGTGGGCGGTGTCCGAAGAACTCACCGGCGTCACCTACGGAATCTGATGCGCAGCGTCGAGGAACATCAGCGGGTCGTCGCCGAGCTGATCGCAGCCCGGCCCCCGGTGCGCGTCGGGCTGGCCGAGGCCGAGGGTCGGGTACTCGCCGAGGACGTTGCCGCGCCGCTGTCGCTACCGGTGTTCGACAACTCCGCGATGGACGGCTACGCGGTGCGCGCCGAGGACATCGCCGGAGCCGACGACCGCAACCCCGTCAAACTGCCTGTGGCCGAAGACATTCCGGCCGGGCGAACCGACCCGCTGACACTGGCGCCGGGCACCGCGCACCGCATCATGACCGGGGCGCCGCTGCCGGCCGGTGCCACGGCGGTGGTCCCGGTGGAGCTCACCGACGGCGGCACCGAGACCGTCGAGATCCGCACGACGCCCAAGGCGGGCCAGCACCTGCGGCACGCCGGTGAGGACGTCACCGCCGGGACGACGGTGCTACGCGCCGGTCAGCTGGTCACCCCGGCCGCGCTGGGCCTGGCCGCCGCGCTGGGGCTCGGCTCACTGACCGTGCTGCCGCGCCAGCGGGTGCTGGTGATGTCGACCGGCTCCGAACTCGTGTCGGCGGGCTCCGAACTCAAGCCGGGCCAGATCTACGAGTCCAACGCCATCATGCTGGCCGCCGCGGTCCGCGAAGCCGGCGGCGAGGTGGTAGCCACCCCGACGTCGAGCGACGACGTCGCGCAGTTCAGCACGGTGCTCGACGGGTACGCCGGGCAGGCCGACCTGATCATCACCTCCGGCGGGGTGAGCGCCGGCGCCTACGAGGTGGTCAAGGACGCCTTCGGCTCGGCCGAAGGTCGCCGGCCCAGCGGCTCCGCAAGTGCCGTCGAGTTCGTCAAGGTCGCCATGCAGCCAGGCATGCCGCAGGGCGCGGGCCGGATATCAGGCACCGGCACCCCGATCGTCACCCTGCCGGGCAACCCGGTCAGCGCGCTGGTGTCCTTCGAGGTGTTCCTGCGGCCCGCCCTGCGGGCGGCGATGGGCCTGCCGCACCCGCAGCGGCCACGCCGCAGCGCGGTACTCACCGAAGGGCTGAGTTCGCCGAAGGGCAAGCGCCAGTTCCGTCGCGGCGTGTACGACCCGGACAGGGGGACCGTCACCACGTACGGGCCGCCGGCCTCCCACCATCTGCGCTGGCTGGCCTCGGCGAACTGCCTGCTGGAGATCGCCGAGGACGTCACCGAGATGGCCGCCGGCGAACAGGTCCAGCTATGGGACCTTTCCTAGCGGACCGCACGTACAATCACGCCGATGGCCAGACGCCCCCGCCCAGCGGACGACAACGTTGAGTCCGGCCCGCAGCGGCTGGTCGCCCTGGTGCGCTCCTCGATTCCGCCGGTCCACCCCGCCGGTCTGCCGTTCATCTCGGCCGGTCTGGTGGTGGCCGCGGTGGGCCACAAGAACCGCTGGGTGCGCGGCGCCGGATTGGCCGCCGCGGCCGCCAACGCGGGGTTCTTCCGGCATCCGCCGCGCAAACCGCCCAGCCGCCCCGGTGTGGTCGTGGCCCCCGCCGACGGCCTGATCTGCCTGATCGAGGAAGCCGAGCCGCCGGCCGAACTCGGCCTGAACCCCGGGCCGGTTCCCCGGGTGAGCATCTTCTTGTCGCTGCTCGACGCGCACGTGCAGCGCATGCCGATCGGCGGCGAGGTGGTCGACGTGCAGTACCGCCCCGGCACCTTCCATTCCGCCGATCTCGCGGCGGCCAGTGAGGACAATGAACGCAACAGTGTGCTCATCCGCACTCCGGAAGGACGGGACGTGGTGGTCGTACAGATCGCCGGGCTGGTGGCACGTCGCATCATCTGCGACGTCCACGCCGGGGACAAGGTCGCCATCGGTGACACCTACGGGCTGATCCGGTTCGGCTCCCGGCTCGACACCTATCTGCCCGCGGGCTCGCAGATTCTCGTCGAACCCGGCCAGCGCGCCCTGGCCGGCGAGACGGTATTGGCGCAAATGCCGTGATCAAACCCCGTCCCCGCCCGCTCATCAGTACGCGGTTGCTGCCCAGTGCGGTGACCGTGCTGGCCATCTGCCTGGGCCTGACGTCGGTGAAGTACGCGCTCGACGGCCGGCCCACCGAGTCGATGGCCCTGCTGGCCGCCGCGGCGATCCTCGACGCGCTCGACGGACGCATCGCGCGCGTGCTCAAGGCCACCTCGCGGATGGGCGAGGAGATCGACTCGCTGGCCGACGCGGTGAACTTCGGTGTGGCGCCGGCATTCATCGTGTGGTCGCTGCTGTTGTCGAACACCAGGGTCGGCTGGATCGTGGTCCTGCTCTACGCGGTCTGCATAGTGCTGCGCCTGGCCCGCTACAACGCGCTGCTCGACGCGGACCTGCCCGCCTACACGAAGGAGTACTTCGTCGGCATGCCCGCCCCGGCGGGTGCCATCGGCGCCATCGGCCCGCTGGCGGCCAAGATGCAGTGGGGCGACGGCTGGTGGACCTCGTACTGGGCGGTGTCGATATGGATGGTCGGTGTCTCGCTGCTGGTCGTCAGCCGTATCCCGATGCGCAAGATCCACACCTTCGCGGTGCGGCCCAACATGGTGGCACCGCTGTTGGCGCTGCTGGCCATCGGCGTCGCGGCGGCCTTCGTCTTCCCCTATCTGGTGATCCTGGTGATCATCGCCGCCTACGTCATCCACATCCCGTTCGCGGTGCGCAGCCAGCGCTGGGTGGCCGCGCACCCCGAGTCGTGGAACGACCGGCCGCGCCAGCAGCGTGCCGCGCGGCGGGCGACCCGGCGCGCGGCACACCCGAACCGCCGGTCGGTGGCCCGGCTGGGCTTGCGTAAGCCGGGGAACTGAGCGATGACCGATCAGACCCTCGCCGGCTCGCCGCCCCCGGCCTCCAGCCTGGCGCTCACGGCGCGGCTGAACACCTCGGCCATGGACTCGCGTCGCGGTGTGGTGCGGCTGCATCCGGAGGCCATCGCCGCCCTGGGTATCCGCGAGTGGGACGCGGTGTCGCTCACGGGTTCTCGCACCACCGCAGCGGTGGCCGGTGTGGCACCTCCGGACACCCCGGCAGGCACCGCCCTGCTCGACGACGTGACGCTGTCGAACGCCGGCCTGCGTGAGGACGCCACGGTGCTGGTGTCGCCGGTGACGGTGTACGGGGCGCGGTCGGTGACACTGCGCGGGTCGACGCTGGCCACCCAGTCGGTGTCGTCGGCGACCTTGCGACAGGCCCTGCTCGGCAAGGTGATGACGGTAGGCGACACGGTGTCGCTGCTGCCGCGCGACCTCGGCCCGGGCACGTCGACGTCGCAGGCCAGTTCGGCGCTGGCGTCCTCGGTCGGCATCACCTGGACCTCCGAACTTCTGACGGTCACCGGCACGGATCCGGCGGGACCGGTTAGCGTGCAACCGAATTCGTCGGTCACCTGGGGTGACGGCGTGGCTTCCACAACCGGGAGCGCCGGCCCGGCGGCCGAGGTGAGTCCGCCCATGGTGTGGCCGGAGACTCCGCCGGTGTCCACCGACGACCTGAAGGGTCAGCACGTGCAGGCCGGCCGCCTCACCGAGTGGCTCAAGCTGGCCCTCGACGAGCCCGCGCTGCTGGAAAAGCTTGGCGCCAAACCGAATCTGGGTGTGCTGATCACCGGACCGGCCGGGGTGGGCAAGGCGACGCTGGTGCGGGCGGTGTGCGCAGGCCGCCGGCTCGTCGAACTGGACGGTCCCGATGTGGGTGCGCTGGCGGCACCGGACCGGCAGAAGGCCGTGTCCGACGGGGTGGCCACGGTGTGCAACGGCGGCGGTGTGCTGCTGGTCTCCGACATCGACGCGCTGCTGCCCACCCCGGCCGAACCGGTCGCCACGATGATCCTGGCCGAACTGCGCAAGGCGGTCGCCGCTCCCGGGGTGGCGCTGGTGGCCACGTCCCAACAGCCCGACGAGCTCGACCCGCGACTGCGCGCCCCGGATTTGTGCGACCGTGAGCTCGGCCTGAGCCTGCCCGACGGCGCCACCCGCAAGGCACTGCTGGAGGTGTTGCTTCGCGACGTACCGGCCGACGACCTCAAGCTCGATGAGATCGCTGATCGCACACCAGGTTTCGTGCGCGCCGATCTCGCGGCCCTGGTGCGCGAGGCGGCGCTGCGGGCAGCCGCTCGGGCCAGTGACGACGGTAAGCCGCCGTCGCTTACCCAGGAGGACTTGACCGGCGCCCTGACCGTGATACGCCCGCTGTCCCGGTCGGCGACCCAAGAGGTGTCGGTCGGATCGGTGACCCTCGACGACGTCGGCGACATGGTCGCCACCAAGCAGGCCCTCACCGAGGCGGTGCTGTGGCCATTGCAACACCCCGAAACGTTCGCCCGCCTGGGCGTGGACCCGCCCAAGGGTGTGCTGCTCTACGGTCCGCCGGGCACCGGAAAGACGTTCGTGGTGCGGGCGCTGGCCAGCTCGGGCCGGCTGAGCGTGCACGCCGTCAAGGGCGCTGAGCTGATGGACAAGTGGGTCGGCGCCTCGGAGAAGGCGGTGCGCGAATTGTTCCGCCGGGCAAGGGATTCCGCACCGTCGCTGATCTTCCTCGACGAGCTCGACGCACTCGCGCCGCGACGCGGCCAGAGCTCCGACGCCGGAGTGAGCGACCGGGTGGTCGCCGCGCTGCTGACCGAGATGGACGGCATCGAACCGCTGCGCGACGTCGTGGTGCTCGGCGCCACCAACCGTCCGGATCTGATCGACCCGGCACTGCTGCGGCCGGGCCGCCTGGAGAAGCTGGTATTCGTCGAGCCGCCCGATGCCGACGCGCGCAGGCAGATCCTGCGCACCGCCGGCAAGTCGGTGCCGTTGAGCGACGAGGTGAACCTCGACGCGCTGGCCGACGAGTTGGACGGCTACAGCGCCGCGGACTGCGTGGCGCTGCTGCGCGAAGCCGCGCTGACGGCGATGCGCCGGTCGATCGACGCCGCCGACGTCACCGCCGCCGACGTGGCCAAGGCCCGCGAAAACGTGCGCCCGTCACTGGATCCGGTTCAGGTCGAGTCACTGCGGGAGTTCGCCGCCGGGCACTAGCGGGTGAGGCGCCTTCGGCGATTACCGCCAGCCGGTTCATCGACGCGCGGAGGTTGTCCGCGGTGGTGTTGCGCGCTCGAGCCGCTTGGGGTCGGTCAGCCGAGTCCAGTCGTAGGTGTGGATCACCAGCGTGCGGCCAGACCACCCGTTCTTCGGACGTCCGCCCATACCAGCACAACTCTTGACATTCCTATAGTGACATGTCAATGTCGGAAGGTATGACCTCCACCATCACCCGCGTCGGCGATCACGACCGCACCGCCACCGCAGACGTCCTGTCTCAGGCCCTCGCCCAGGGCTATTTCGACCTCGCCGAGTACGAGACCCGCGTCCAGGCGGCATTCGCCGCACAGACGGCTGAGGAACTGCGGCAGATCGTCGCAGACCTGCCGGTGGCGCATCTGCGCCGCACCGATCCGCGCCGGATCGCCGCCCGCAAGAACGCCGCGCGCGCCTCGGTGCGCCTACACCTGGGCGCCTACACGGCGATGGTCGTCATCGTGCTGACCGTCTGGCTTGCCGTCGGGCTCACCGCCGGCGCCTGGTACTTCTGGCCGATCTGGCCGATCCTCGGCGGGGCCATCGGCGTTGTCGGGCACGCCCTTCCGGTGCGCACCTACTGCCGGTAGGCGCCGGCCGGCACGGTTATCCACAGAGTCGGATTCATCCACAGCGGACCTCGAGCGGGCTGGTTATCGAACTGGTGTTCGATAGGATTGGGCCATGAGTTCCCCCGGGCTGCTGACCGCCGAGGCGGTCCAGGCGGCCGTCCGCACGGAACTCGACGCGGTCGACGCCGCCTACGACCGCCTGCGCGCGACGTGCACGGATCTGGCCGGCAACGCCTTTCGCATCGAGATGGCCGGGCGCCTGGAGACCCAGCACCGCACCAACCGCGGGCTGTCCTACCGGATGTTCGGTGAGATCGCCGCGCCGGTCGACGGGCCCGACGATCCGCGGCTACCCGCCGGCGTCAAGGTGCGAGATGTTCTGGCCTCGCGACTGCGACTGACGGCAGCCGAGGTCAAGCGGCGGTTCCGGGTCGCTGCGCGGATCCGCCCACGCCGATCCCTCACCGGACCATCGCTTGCACCGGAACTCCCCGAGCTCGCCGCCGCCGTGGAGGCCGGCGAGGTCGGTGACGACCACATCGGTGCGGTCGTCCGGGCACTCGACGACCTGCCCGCCGCGGTCAGCGCTACTGACAAGGAGAAAGCCGAGCGAACCCTGGTCCGCCACGCCAAGGAGCAGGATGCGCAGTTCGTCACCGCGATCGGGGCAGTGATCGCCGACTGCCTCAACCCCGACGGCAACTTCACCGACGAGGATCGCGCGCGCCGCCGTGGTGTGGTGCTGGGACGACAGGGGCGCGACGGCATGAGCCGACTCACCGGCTGGCTGGACCCCGAAGCGCGCGCGTACCTCGAGGCGGTCACCGCGGTGGTACGCCCGGGCCGACATCAACCCGGAGGTGACGGCCAAAGCGATCGCCGAAGCCCCGAGCAACGCTGCCACGACGCGTTGAAACTGGCCTTGAAGACCGCGATCGACTCCGGCGGACTCGGCCAGCACCGCGGCGCACCCGTCACCGTCGTCGTCACCACCACGCTGGCCGAACTCGAACAAGCTGCCCGCGCGGTCGCCGACCCGGATCTGCCGATGCCGGCGTCGGCACGAACCGGCGGAACCGGCCGGCTGCCGATGCGCGACCTGATCCGGCTGGCCAGCGGAGCCGTCCACTACCTCGCGGTCTTCGAGGACCATTCGGCACGCCCGCTCTACCTCGGCCGCAGTAAGCGCCTGGCCACCGCCGACCACCGCATGATCTGCCACGCGCGCGACCGCGGCTGCACCAAACCCAACTGCTTCGTCGGCGGCTACGACTGCGAAATCCACCACGCCCTGGACTGGAGCGCCGGCGGCCCCACCGACGCCGACAACCTCTACTTCGGCTGCGGCTGCGACCACGCCGCCGCCACCGACGGCATCTACCGCACCACCGTCACCGAGGACGGCCGCATCGCCTGGTCGGACGGCACCGGACCGCCGAGCGTCAACAACGTCCACCACCCCGAGCGATTGCTGGACGACGGGGATGACGGCGGATGACACGTGACCCCATCACCCGGGATGTCGAGAAGAATTGCGGCGCAAACTGTTTCAGCGCCGACGCCGGAGTCCTGAACCCAGTCGCGCCACGGGCGGCATCTCCGCGGCCGGGTCAACAACGTAGACTGGCCGGCAAGACCTAGCCGAAAGCCCTGGCTGACACCCCGACCGACCACCAGATCGGAGTGCCGTGCTCGTCATCCTGCTCGCGCATGCGATCGCCGCTGCCGTGGCGCCGGTGCTCGTGCGGCGCTGGGGACGGCCGGCCTTCTACCCGCTGGCGCTGGTGCCCGCGGCGTCGCTGATCTGGGTGGCACTCAACTGGCCGCGAGCAGGCCGTCCCACCCCCGTCGTTGACATCCCGTGGGTGCCGGAACTGTCGATGAACATCACGCTGCGCTTCGACACGCTGTCGGCCGTGATGAGCGTGCTGGTGCTCGGCATCGGCGCGCTGGTGTTGTTCTACTGCGCGGAGTACTTCCACCACCGCGACGGCCACACCGAGAACCGGCTGCCCAGCTTCGCCGCCGAGCTCGTCGCGTTCTCCGGGGCGATGTTCGGCCTGGTGGTCAGCGACAACATGCTGTTGCTCTACACCTTCTGGGAGCTGACGACGGTGTTGTCGTTCCTGCTGGTCGGGCATTACGCCGAGCGGGCCACCAGCCGCCGGGCCGCCATGCAGGCGCTGCTGGTCACCACCGCGGGCGGGCTGGCCATGCTGGCCGGCATCGTCATCCTGGGCCACTACTCCGGGACCTACCTGCTCTCCGAACTGGTGCTCGCACCCCCGCACGGCGTGGCCGTCGGCGTCGGCGTCGTGCTGGTGCTCGTCGGCGCACTGTCGAAATCGGCGATCGTGCCGTTCCACTTCTGGCTGCCCGGCGCCATGGCCGCCCCCACCCCGGTCAGCGCCTACCTGCACGCGGCGGCCATGGTCAAAGCCGGCGTCTACCTCATCGCGCGGCTGGCACCCGGCTTCGCCGACTCCCCCGGCTGGCGCCCCACCGTCATCACCCTCGGCTTGGTGACCATGCTGCTGGCCGGCTGGCGCGCGGTGCGCGAATACGATCTCAAGCTCATCCTCGCCTTCGGCACGGTCAGCCAGCTGGGCTTCATCACCGTGATGGTCGGCGGCGGCGGGCGCGACCTGATGCTGGCCGGGTTGGCCATGCTGTGCGCGCATGCCCTGTTCAAGGCGACGCTGTTCATGGTGGTCGGCGTGATCGACCACTCCACCGGCACCCGCGACATCCGCAGGTTGGCCTGGCTGGGCCGGCGGATGCCCGGACTGTTCGTCATCGCGGCCGCGGCGACGGCGAGCATGGCGGCGCTGCCGCCGTTCCTGGGCTTCGTCGCCAAGGAGGCCGACTTCGAGACCATCGCGCACAGCGAGTCACTGGGCTCGTGGGCGCCGGTGGTACTGGCTTCAGTGGTTTCCGGCTCGGTGTTCACCACCATCTACAGCCTGCGGTTCCTGTGGGGTGCGTTCGCGCGCAAGGGTTTTCACGGTCCAACCACCCTGGTCGCCAACCTGCACCGGCCGCCCGCGGTGTTCCTGGTCTCACCGGCGATCCTGGCGGCGGCCGGGTTGTTCTTCGGTCTGGTGCCCAGCCGGCTCGACCACGCCCTCGACGACTATGCCGAGACCCTGCCCGCCGCCGGCGCCACCGACGGCCACTACAGCCTGGAACTGTGGCACGGCTTCGGACTGCCGGTCCTGCTGTCGATCGCGGTGCTGGCCGCCGGCACCGCGGCGTTCTTCGGCCGCGACCGGCTGAGCCGGGCCCGGATCAGCAACTACCACCCGTTGGCCAACGCCGACCGGGTCTACGACGCGATCATCCGCGGCGCCGACGTGGTGTCGGTCCGCTTGACGGCCGTCACCCAGCGCGGCTCGATCCCCGTCACTCAGTCGGTGATCCTGTCGACCCTGGTGCTGCTGCCCATCGCGGTTCTGGTGCTGGGAGCACGTGACCAGCCGGACTTCCGGCCGTGGGACTCACTCGTCCAACCCGTGGTCGGCCTGCTGATCCTGGCCGCCGCGGTGGCCGCCACCGTGATGCGCAACCGGTTGGCGGCGGTGCTTCTGGTCGGCATCACCGGCTACGGCTGCGGCGTCATCTTCGCCTTGCACGGCGCCCCCGACCTGGCGCTCACCCAGTTCCTGGTGGAGACGCTGACCCTGGTCATCTTCCTGCTGGTGCTGCGAACTCTGCCCCCCGAGGCCGAAGAGGCCAACATCAAGCGCCACCGGCTGCCCAAGGCGCTGCTCGCCGTCGCCGTCGGCGCGACCGTCACCACCCTGGCGGTGTTCGCCGCCGCCGCCCGCAGAACCACCCCGATCGCCGACCTGCTGCCCGACGCCGCCTACTACCGCGGTCACGGCGCCAACACCGTCAACGTCCTGCTGGTCGACATCCGCGCCTGGGACACCCTCGGCGAGATCTCGGTGTTGGTGGTCGCGGCCACCGGGGTGGCCTCGCTGGTGTTCCGAAACCGCCGGTTCGGTTCGGCGCCAAGGGTTTCCGATGCCGGCGAGCTGACGATGCGGGCCGCCCGCGGCCCGAGGAGGAGCGAGCGGTCGGACACAAACCAGCCCGACATCGGCGCGCTGCCGGCGGTCCCCTACAGCCCGTCGGTCAGCGACACCACGTGGCTGCGCGGCAGCGAACTGCGCGACCCGCGCTATCGCTCGCTGGTGCTCGAGGTCGCCACCCGGATGATCTTCCCGCTCATCATGGTGCTGTCGGTGTACTTCTTCTTCACCGGGCACAACACCCCCGGCGGCGGGTTCGCCGGCGGGTTGACCGCCGGGCTGGCGCTGGTGCTGCGCTACCTGGCCGGTGGCCGCTACGAGCTGGGCGAGACCCTGCCGCTGGACGCCGGCAAGATCCTCGGTGCCGGGCTGGCTCTGTCGGCAGGCACCGCGGTGGGCTCGATGCTGCTCGGCGCGCCCGCGCTGTCGTCGGCCGTGATCTCGCTGCACCTGCCGCTGCTGGGCACGGTCAAGATCGTCACCGCCCTGTTCTTCGACCTCGGGGTGTACCTCATCGTGGTGGGCCTGGTGCTCGACGTGCTGCGCAGCCTCGGGGCGCGCATCGACGTCGAGATGGCCGAGACTCCCACCGCCGCCTTGAAGGCGCGGACCTCGTGATCACCTACCTCGTTCCGCTGGTCATCATCGGTGGGCTCACCAGCTGCGGTGTGTACTTGCTGCTGTCTCGCAACCTGACGCGAATGTTGTTGGGGCTCTTGCTCGTCGGTAACGCCGTCAACCTGCTGATCCTCACCATGAGCGGCCCGTCGGGCAATCCGCCGGTGCACGGGCGCACCAGCGGTTCGCAAACCACGACGGCAGATCCGTTGGCGCAGGGCATGATTCTCACGGCGATCGTCATCACGATGGGCATCGCGGCGTTCGTGCTCGCCCTGACCTACCGCTCGTTCCGGTTGACCACCGAGGAGGAGGTCGGCAACGACCCCGAGGACACCCGGGTATCGAAGCTGTCCGACGAGGAGGCGTCGTCGATCGACGAGGACGCACCGGTGCCGGTTGCCGCCCGCGACACCGATGAGCCCGACGAACTGGACGCGCTGCCCGGGCACGAGGGGTCGCGATGAGCACCGCAGGTGTTCTGATGCCGCTGCCGGTGCTGATCCCGCTGACCGCCGCGGCGCTGACGCTGATCGCCGGACGGCGGCCGCGGCTGCAGCGACTGATCACGGTGGTCGCGCTCAGCGCGGTGCTGGCGGTGTGCGCGGTGCTGGTGTATCTCACCGATCGCGACGGCACCCAGGCGCTGCACGTCGGCGGCTGGGGGCCGACGAACGCCGGGCTCGGCCCGCTGGGTATCACGCTGGTGGTCGACCGACTCTCCGCGCTGATGCTGGTGGTGTCCGCGATCATCCTGCTGGCAGTGGTGTTCTACGCCATCGGCCAGGGCATCCGCGACGGCGACGACCGTCAGCCGGTGTCGATCTTCCTGCCCACCTACCTCGTGCTGTCGGCGGGTGTGTG
Organism: uncultured Actinomycetota bacterium; assembly: GCA_963716465.1. GTDB lineage: Bacteria > Actinomycetota > Actinomycetes > Mycobacteriales > Mycobacteriaceae > Mycobacterium. Next base: position 551,245 of record CAVQTS010000008.1, on the reverse strand, counting down.
CACGGCGTTCCTGGCCGGTGACCTGTTCAACCTCTACGTCGGCTTCGAGGTGCTGCTCTCGGCGAGCTTCGTGCTGCTGACCATCGGCGCCAGCCAGGAGCGGGTGCGCGCCGGCATCTCCTACGTGATGGTTTCGATGGTGTCGTCGCTGATCTTCCTGATCGGCCTGGCGCTGATCTACGCCGCCACCGGCACGCTCAACATGGCCGAGCTGTCCTTGCGGCTGCACGATGTCAGCGGTGGCACCCGCAGCGCGCTGTTCGCGGTGCTGCTGGTGGCCTTCGGCATCAAGGCCGCGGTGTTCCCGCTCTCGGCGTGGCTGCCCGACTCCTACCCCACCGCGCCGGCGCCGGTGACCGCGGTGTTCGCCGGCCTGCTGACCAAAGTCGGTGTGTACGCGATCATCCGGGCCCACTCGCTGCTGTTTCCCGCCGGTGGCCTGGACCGCGTGCTGCTGGTTGCGGCGCTGCTGACCATGCTCGTGGGCATCCTCGGCGCGATCGCGCAGAGCGACATCAAGCGCCTGCTGTCGTTCACCCTGATCAGTCACATCGGCTACATGGTGTTCGGCATCGCGCTGTCGAGCCGGCTGGGGATGTCGGGCGCGATCTACTACGTGGCCCACCACATCGTCGTGCAGACCACGCTGTTCCTGGTCGTCGGGCTGATCGAGCGACAGGCGGGCGCTTCCACGCTGCGCCGCCTCGGCGGCCTGGCCGCCGCCAGCCCGCTGCTGGCATTCGTCTTCATGGTGCCGGCACTGAATCTCGGCGGCATACCGCCCTTTTCGGGCTTCATCGGGAAGGTCGCGCTGCTGGAGGCGGGCACCCAGAACGGGTCGGTGCTGGCGTGGCTGTTGGTCGCCGGTTCGTTGGTGACCAGCCTGCTGACACTCTACGTGGTGGCCCGGGTATGGACCAAGGCGTTCTGGCGGGCCCGCGCCGATGCCCCGGAGGGGGCGATGTCCGACTCCGCTCCCTCGGCGCTGCTCGCGGACTACTCCCAGGACGTCGCCTTCGACGACCGCGGCGACGTCGGCCGGATGCCCATCGGAATGGTCGCTCCGACAATGGGTCTCATCGCCGTCGGCCTGGCGCTCACGGTGGCCGCGGGCCCGATCTTCGGCTACAGCGATCGCGCGGCCGACGAGGTGCTCGACCGCGGTCAGTACATCAGCGCGGTGTTGGGGACACGGCTATGAGAACATGGATGCTCCGGATCTGGGTGCTGGTCTGGCTGACCCTGGTGTGGCTGTTGTTGTGGGGCAGCGTATCTGCGGCCAACGTGCTCTCGGGCCTGGCGGTCGCGCTGCTGATCACCGTGCTGCTGCCGCTGCCCGCGGTACCGGTGCAGGGCAGGCTGCACCCGCTGTCGCTGCTGTGGCTGGCGATCAACGTCGCGTGGTGGCTGGTGGTGTCCTCGACGCAGGTGGCCTGGCTGGCGCTGCGGCCCGGGCCGCCGCCGCTGTCGGCGGTGCTGCGAGCACGGCTGGCGTTGAAGTCCGATCTGGTCCTGGCACTGGCGGTCAACATCATGAACCTCACACCGGGCACCATCGTGCTGGAGATCGACCAGGCCCGCCGGCTGGTCTACGTCCATGTGCTCGACGTCGGCTCAAAGCGGTCGGTCGACCGGTTCTACCAGCAGGTGACCAAGCTGGAGCGGATGCTGGTGGCATCGTTCGAGCGGGAATCCGAATGGCAGCCCGCACCAAGCGAATCCGAGGTCGGACAATGAGCCTCTCCAACCGCCGAGCGTGCAGTTGTTGCCCCCGCAGCGGCTGCCACGCGACAACAACTCCACATTCGGCGGTGACGGCATGACGATCGTGTGGGTTGTGGCGGGCGTGCTGCTGACCGCGGCCGCGGCGGTGACGATGATCCGGCTGCTGGCCGGGCCGAGCACACTGGACCGGCTGGTGGCCGTGGACACCCTGGTCGCGGTGACGATGTGCAGCATCGGCACTTGGGCCGCCTTCACGCTGGACACCACGGTGACCTACAGCCTGGCGGCGTTGTCGTTGATCAGCTTCGTCGGCTCGGTCAGCGTGGCCCGCTTCCGCGTGCCTGATATCGAAGGGCAGGAGCCGCGATGAACGTCCTCGACATCGTCACGGGGGTGCTGGTGCTGGGTGGTTCGGCGCTCGCGCTGACCGCCGCGATCGGGGTGGTGCGCTTCCCCGACACGCTGACCCGGATGCACGCCGCGACCAAACCCCAGGTGCTCGGTCTGCTGCTGGTCCTCGGCGGGGCGGCGATCCGCCTGCGCGGCAACGTCGACATCGGGATGATCGTCCTGACGGCGATGTTCACCCTGATCACCGCGCCGGTGGTGGCACACCGGGTCGGTCAGCTGGCATACCGCGAACAGAACATCCGCGACGACCTGCTGACCCTGGACGAGATGCGCGAGATGAACGACTACACCAAGGACAACCCGTGAGCCGTACCGACGACGACAGCTGGGACATCACCGAGGGCGTCGGCGCCACCGCGCTGAGCGTGGCGCGGGCACGGGTGGCCGAGACGGCGGCCGACTGCCCGCTCTACACCGACCCGTACGCGCACTTCTTCCTGGAAGCGGCCGCCGAGTCCGGCTGGCAGTCGCCGTTCGGCGACGATCCGGAGCGCATGCAGGGCATGGCGGCCTACATGGCCTCGCGCACAAAGTCTTTCGACGAGTTCTTCACCACCGCCGGCGCCAACGGCATCGACCAGGTGGTCATCCTGGCCGCGGGTCTGGACACCCGCGCCTGGCGGCTGCCATGGATCAGCGGCACATGCGTCTACGAACTCGATCAGCCCAAGGTGCTGGAGTTCAAGGAGCAGGTCCTCGCCGGACACGGCGCGCGCCCGGCCGTCGAATATCGCCCGGTGCCTGTCGACCTACGGCACGACTGGCCAGAAGCTCTGCAGCAGGCCGGTTTTGATCGCTCGAGACCCACCGCATGGTCGGCCGAAGGCCTGCTGCCGTATCTGAGGTCAGCCGACCAGGATCGGTTGTTCGAACGGATCGACGACCTGAGCGCCGTGGGCAGCCGCATCGCGGTGGAGGCGTTCGGACCTGACTTCTACTCCGCCGAACTACTCGCCCGCCGACGCGAGCGCATGGAGAAAGCCCGCAAGGCGGCCGAGGACGCCGGCCGCCAGCCGATACCGGACCCGTCGCGGCTGTGGTACTTCGAGCCGCGCACCGACGTCGCGCAGTGGCTGGCCGACGCCGGCTGGGAGGTCAGCACGATCAGCGCCGCGGAGTTGATGAAGCACTACCAGCGCCCCGCGCCTGAGGGCCTCGAGGACGCGGTGCCGGACACGGTGTTCGTCCAGGCGAGCAAGGGCTGATCACCGCTTCACCGTGCCGCAGGTCACTGCTCCTCGGCGATCTGGAACTCCACCATCGCCGCAACGGTTTCCAGCGCGTCGGTGAGCACGTCCACCCGCTCGGCCAGGGTCGGCGCGGCCAGCACGGCGTAGCGATCGGCCTGGCCCATCGGGACCCGTGAGGCCAGCGCGTAGATGTGCCGCGACGGGTCGTCGGCGATCTCGGGTTCGACCGCCAGCGCATCCGAGCGCAACTGCGCGCCGCGGGAACTGACGATCCGCTCGAACAGCGCGAGGATCCGGTCGACCACCTCACCGATCCGCTCCGGGGTGACCGGTGGGCCCGGCTCATCCGGCCAGGGCCGGATCGAGGCCCGCGGATAGGGATCGTCGGGCAGCCAATCGTCGATCCGGATACGTTCGCCGACAACGGCTTTGAGTTCATACAGCCCCATGCCGAGGTCGGCGTACTCGACGATGTGGGCCAGCGCGCCGACGTCGCCGCGCATGTCCCCGCCGCCGACCTCGCGGCCGCGGGTGATCAGCACCACGCCGAACGACGGGTCGTCCATCTGCAGGCAGTCCCGCACGAGATCTGAGTAGCGCGGCTCGAAGATCCGCAGCGGCAACACCTCACCGGGCAGCAGCGCCGACTGCAGCGGGAACATCGGCTGCCCGGCGGGGCTCATCGCAGGCCCTGGCCGACGAGGATGTCGCGGACCGGGGCGCTGGGATCGACGAAGGTGCACAGCGCGCCGGCGACTCCCGCCCATATCTCGGGGTTCATCGTGACGAGCTGATTGCCCTTGTCACCGATCGCCTTGATCACCTCGCGGCGAGTGGCCTCGTCCATGGCCAGATACTCGCGGCAGGTCGCACTGGCCAGATCGGCCGGAACGAGCGGCTTACCCGCCTGGCCCGGCGCGGCCACCGGTCTCCCGGCAATGGGTTCGGCACAACCGGCGCCGGTTACGACAACCAGCGCCGCCAGCGCCGCCAGTCCCAGTCGGCGGATTACCATCTCGCGCCTCCCTGCCAATCAAAGCTCCAGTTCGTGCACCAACGAGTCGACGACGGCGCGCAGGTCGCCGCCGTTCTCCTCGGCTACCCGGTGCTGGCGCTGATATGACGCCCCGAGCCGGGGAATCTCGGCGACTGCCGCCAGTTCGTCGGCACAGTGCAGTGATTCGGCCACCGGCTGTAGCCGGGTCAGCAGGTCGTCGAGGTCCTCGGTGACCAGCCGCTCGTTACTGTCGGCGTCGAGGATGATGATGGCGTCCAGTCCGTAGCGCGCCGCGCGCCACTTGTTCTCCTGCACATGCCACGGCGGCATCACCGGCAGCTCCTCACCGGCGTCCAGCCGACGATCCAGGTCGACGATCAGGCATTGCGTCAACGCCACCAGGGCCGAGAGCTCCCGCAGGTTGGACACCCCGTCGCAGACCCGCACCTCGATGGTGCCCAGGTGCGGGGAAGGCCGGATGTCCCAGCGGATTTCGTTGATGTGATCGATGATGCCCGTCTTCTTCTGGTCGTGCACGAACTCCTCGAACTGCCGCCAGGTCTCGAACTGGAACGGCAGCCCGGCGGTGGGCAGCTGCTGGAACATCATCGCCCGGTTACTGGCATACCCGGTGTCCCCGCCCGCCCAGAACGGCGAGGACGCCGACAGCGCCAGCAGGTGCGGGTACTGGTTGAGCAGTGCGGAGATGATGGGCATCACCTTGTGCGCCGAGGAGACGCCGACATGGACGTGCACGCCCCAGATCAGCATCTGCCGTCCCCACCACTGGGTCCGCTTGATCAGCTCGGCGTAGCGCGGCGCGTCGGTGAGCTTCTGCGTCGACCACTCGGCGAAGGGATGGGTGCCCGCGCAGAACAGCTCCATGCCTCGCTCGTGCACGATCTCGCGCACGTCGCGCAACGTCGAGCGCAGGTCGGCCATCGCCTCGTCGACCGTGTCGCAGATGCCGGTGACGATCTCGACGGTGTTGCGCAGCAGTTCCTTGTGCACGTGCGGGTTCTCGCCGAGGTCGGCGATCACCGAGGCGGCCTCGTTGCTCAGGTCGCGCGACTCGGCGTCGATGAGAGCGAACTCCCATTCCACGCCGAGCGTCGGGTGCGGCGAGCCCGCGAAATCGATCCGCGCGGCCGAGCGCCTGCCGGCTGGTGTGCTAGTCGGCGCTGAGGACACCGCACGCCACGCGCTTGGCGGCACCGCCGGTCGCGTCGGCTGCGATGGTGTCGGACTTGTCGTAGATGACAATCGCCGACTTGTCGCCGTCGAGCAGTTCGTCTTCCTTGAACGCGTCGGTGGTGGTGACCAGCATCCCGGTGCCGTCGCCGCGGATCTGCAGCGGGACGAGCGGGCTGCTCGGGCCGGACCCGCCGACCGGGTCACCGGCGGACAGGAAGTCGCCGGGGTTTCCGCCCGCGGGGCCCACCGAGTTGGGTTCGCACTTGCCGACGGAGGTCACCTGCAGGTTGTGCAGACCGGGCGCGAGCTTGCCGGCGCCGGTGGTCTGCACGGTGACGGTGGCAAACTTGTCGCTGAAGTCGATGGTGGCCGCAGCGAGCTGGGCTCCATCCGGGCCGGTGATCACCGCGTTGATGGTCTTCTTCTCCACGGTCACCTCCGCGTTCTGCGGCGCGGCCTCTGCCGACGGGTTGGGCGAACCCGTCCAGATCGGCGGCGGGGTGCCGGGCTGCGTCGCGATCGGCTCGTTGGGAGAACATGCGGTCAGCAACGCGACCGGCGCGACGAAGAGCAGGGCGGTGGCAGTTTTCAGATGGCTGAGCGGCTTAACCATGCCCCGAACTCTATCCCGTCACCAGAACGATCACGCCCGGTGGCTGCTCGGCGATTTCCGGAATTCGTGGTTGCACCGGCACGTCGAGCACCTTGGCCACCGCCTCGGCGGCCGCCTGCTCGCCATCAGCGGTGCCGAAATACACCGTCGTCGCGGTCACCCCCGGCACGGCGAGATTACTGGTCTCGGTGACATTCCAGCCGGCCTCGCGAAGCCGGTCACCGATGCGCCCGGCCCCGCCCTCCTCGCCGCCGACGTTGAAAACCCGCACGTCAGCCTTGGCCGCGGGGGCCGCTGAGGTCTTGACGGTGGTGGAGGTGACGGTCCCCGTCGAGGACGAGTCGTCGGTGCTGTCGTTGCCGCCCGAGCCCATCGCCTGGAATCCGACCAGCAGGAAGATCACGCCCAGGAACAGCAGCACCATGACCATGGCCCGCAATGGCAGGCCGGAGGAGTCGGGTACGCGCTCGTTCATCGCGCCCACTGTAACCGTGGCGTGCTGCTCAACGCGCAAGCGCTCATCGCCGGCCTGACGCTCTTCGCGCAAGCGCTCATCGCCGACCCCTGGTCAACCAGGAAAATCAGGAGAGTTCGAAGCCGAGCCGGCGGGCGGCGCGCGCCTTCTGCCGGCTGGCCCGCAGCCGCCGCAGCCGCTTGACGAGCATCGGGTCGGCGGCGAGTGCCTCGGGGCGGTCGACGAGGGTGTTGAGCACTTGGTAGTAGCGGGTGGCCGACATCGAGAAGAGCTCCTTGATGGCCTCTTCCTTGGCGCCGGCGTACTTCCACCACTGCCGTTCGAACGCCAGGATGTCGTACTCGCGGCGAGTCAGCCCCGCGGGCAGGTCGGCGTCGCTGTTAGACCGCTCGGCCCGTGCCATGGCGCCGTCCATTTCGATCTGTGGGCCCTTCCGAGTGCTGACCATTGACATCCCGTGCTCGCGTCATTCAATCACGCCCGCGTGTGTTGGGACGGCAGCCGAGCCCGCGCGTCGGCTGACTTAAGCTTGCCGTTCATGGCCGTCAGACCAATTGTGATCCTGGGTGATCCCGTTCTGCACAAACCGACCACCCCGGTGCCGGTCGGCGCCGACGGCTCACTGCCCGCCGATGTGGCCGACCTCATCAAGGACATGTACGACACGATGGACGCCGCCAACGGTGTTGGCCTGGCCGCCAATCAGATCGGCGTCGGGCTGCGAGTGTTCGTCTACGACTGCGCCGACGACCGCGGCCAGGCCTCGCGCCGCCGCGGCGTGGTGATCAACCCGGTGCTGGAGACCTCCGAGGTTCCCGAGACGATGCCCGACCCGGACAACGACGACGAGGGCTGCCTGTCGGTGCCGGGCGAGTCGTTCCCGTGCGGGCGGGCGACGTGGGCGCGGGTGACGGGCCTGGACGCCGACGGCCAGCCCGTCACGCTGGAGGGCAACGGCCTGTTCGCCCGCATGCTGCAGCACGAGACCGGGCACCTCGACGGGTTCCTCTACGTCGACAAGCTGGTCGGCCGCCACGCCAGGGCGGCCAAGAAGGCCGTCAAGAAGAACGGCTGGGGGGTGCCCGGGTTGTCGTGGACGCCAGGCGAGGTACCCGACCCGTTCGGCCACTGATCCGATGGTCACCGTGCCGCCGGTCGGTTCCCGGGTGAGCATCCGCTACCGGCTGCCGGCCGGCAGCGCACCGCCGATGACCGACGTGATCGGCCATGTGCAGTCGCTGGACCCGGTGGTGCTGCGCACCAAGTCCGGTGAGCTCGTCGAGATCGCCCCGGCCGACGTGCTCGCGGTCCGCGAGCTCAGTCACGCGCCGGTGCGGGCCGCCGAGATCCGCGCGCTGGAGCACGCCGCCGCGCTGGCCTGGCCGGGAACCGAACAGCACTGGCACGACGGCTGGCTGCTGCGCGCCGGCGGCGGCTACACCAGTCGGGCGAACTCGGCTGTGCCACTGGATTTTTCAGCCAACATCGCAGCGTTGCCGGGAGTCATCGACTGGTATGAGCGGCGCGGCCTGGCGCCGTGGCTGGCACTGCCCGAACGCTTGGTGCCGGTGCGCGCGGCGGGCATCAAGAACACCCGGGTGATGGTCGGCGATCTCTCCGGCGGTGCGGCCCATCCGGAGGTGAGCTTGCTCGACCGCCCGGACCCCGCGTGGCTGACGAGCTACGAACGCGACGTGCCGGTGCCGGTGCTGACCGCGGTCATCGACGGTGAAGTGGTGTTCGCGTCGACGGCAGGAGCGGCGGTGGCCGTTTCGCCGCGACCACCCGCGGCGGTGGCCGCGCGGCGCGGTGACCACCGCTCCCGACGGCACGGTGTGGCTGGGAATCTCGGCGGTGCACGTGGCCGCCGCCCACCGCGGACGGGGCCACGCCCGCGTGCTCTGCCAGGCGCTGATCGCCTGGGGTGCGCAGCGCGGCGCGACCCGCGCCTACGTGCAGGTGCTGACCGACAACGCCGCGGCGATCGCGCTGTACAGCCGACTCGGTTTCGTGCTGCACCACCACCACCGCTACGTCGATGCGCTGTCGCTGGTCGGTCGTACCCTGTAGCCCATGCCCGACGACGTCCTGCGCATCGCCACCTGGAACGTGAACTCGATTCGCGCGCGGGTGGACCGGGTGGTCGACTGGCTGCGGCGCGGCGAGGTCGACGTGCTGGCCATGCAGGAGACCAAGTGCTCCGACGACCAGTTCCCCACCATGCCGTTCCTCGAGGCCGGCTACGAGGTGGTGCACTGCGGGTTCAACCAGTGGAACGGGGTGGCAATCGCGTCCCGGGTGGGCCTCGACGACGTTCAGGTGGGTTTCGAGGGCCAGCCGTCGTGGAGCAAGGACGGGACCGACGCCAAGGCCGAGGCCCGCGCTCTGGCGGCCACCTGCGCCGGGGTGCGGGTGTGGAGCCTGTATGTGCCCAACGGGCGCACCCTGACCGATCCGCATTACCGGTACAAGCTGGAATGGCTTGCCGCCCTTCGTGATACGGCGGAAGTCTGGCTGCAACGCGATCCGGGCGCGCAGATCGCGCTCGTCGGGGACTGGAACATCGCGCCCACCGACGAGGACGTCTGGGACATGGCGGTCTTCCGCGAGGCCACGCACGTCTCCGAGCCGGAACGCAAGGCGTTCAACGCGATCGTCGAGACCCGGTTCACCGATGTGGTCCGGCCGTTCACCCCGGGTCCCGGGGTCTACACCTATTGGGACTACACGCAATTGGCGTTCCAGAAGCGCCGCGGCATGCGGATCGACTTCATCCTCGGCTCACCGGGTTTGGCCGAGCGGGTGGTGCACGCCGAGATCGTCAAGGACGAACGCCGCCCGGGCAAGAAGGGCGATCCGGCGCCCAGCGATCATGCGCCGGTGCTGGTGGACCTGCGCCGCTGAAATCAGCTCGGCTCGTTGACCTTCACCAGCATCTTGCCGATGTTGGCTCCGGTGAACAATCCGTTGAGCGCATCGACGCAACTCTCCAGTCCCTCGAAGACGGTCTCGCGGTGCACCAGCTTGCCCTCGGCCTCCCACCGCCGTAGGTCGGCGTAGGCCTGCTCGAAGCGGTCCCACATGTCCAGGGCGTTGAAGCCCTGCATCGACGCGGTCTTGGACAGCAGGTTGACGTAGTTCGCCGGCCCGGGGTGCTCACCGGTCAGATAGCTTGAGATGACGCCGCACAACACAACTCGCGCCTTGGGCGCGAGCCGGCCCAGTACGGCGTCGAGGATAGGGCCGCCGACGTTGTCGAAGTAGAGGTTGACACCCTTGGGGCAGTGCTGCTTGAGGGCGGCGGGCACGTTGTCGCTCTTGTAGTCGATGCAGGCGTCGAAACCGAAGTCCTCGACGACCGCCTTGCACTTCTCCGGACCGCCGGCGATTCCGACCACCCGGGCGCCGGCGATCTTGGCGATCTGTCCGGCCACCGATCCGGTGGCCCCGGCCGCGGCCGAGACCACCACGGTCTCCCCCTCCTGCGGGCGGCCGATGTCGGTCATGCCGAAGTAGGCGGTGGCGCCGGTGGGACCGTAGATGCTCATCACCGCCAGTTGGTCGCTCCCGGCGGTCACCGGGGTGGCGAAGATGTCGTCGCGGATGACGCTGTAGTCCTGGAAGCCGGTCAGCGTGGTGACGACGTCGCCCACCGCGAAGGCGTCACAGCGCGACTCGACCACCTCGCCGATCCCGGCCGCGCGGATGACCTCACCGATCTGCACCGGCGGCAGGTAGCCCGGCTGGTCGTTGAGCCATGTCCGCGCGGCGGCGTCCAGACCGACGTAGGTGGTGCGCAGCAGCGCCTCGCCCTCGGCGAGTTCGGGCGCCGGACTGGTCACCTGCTCGGTGTCATCGGGCTGCACGAGGCCGGTCGGGCGTCGTCGCAGCAGGATCTGGCGGTTCCTCAGCTCTGGCACGGACAGTGAAACTACCGGAGGCACCGGCTGTTTCGTGGCTAGTCGGTGATCTCCACCCCGTAGCGCCCGGGGTTGAACAGCGAGGCGATCGCCCCGATCACCATCATCAGCGCGGCGGCGCCGAACACCACCACCAGACCGGAGTGGAACGGCTCGATGATCAGGTTCGGGAAGAACGTCTTGCCGGTGAGCACCTCGGCGTTGACTCCGGGTTGGTGCAGCGCGTTGAACGGGGCCAGCAGCTCGCCGATCGGGTTGTAGCCGAGGAACGCCGCGAACAGGCTGCCGACCGGTGGCATGTTGGCCACCTCCTGAGCCACCGACGGCGACACGCCCTGCGCCTGCAGTCCGCTGCTCATCGCAGCGGGCAGGGTGTGGGCCAGCCCGACGATCATCAGCGAGAAGAAGATTCCGATCGACAGCGACGAGCCGGCGTTGAAGAACGTCGCCCGCACCCCCGAGGCCGCACCGCGCTGGGCGGCCGGAACGCTGGACATGATGGCCGCGGTATTCGGCGCGGTGAAGATGCCGCCGCCGAGGCCGTTGAGGAAGACCAGGACCGCGAAGACCCAGTAGTTGAAGTCGACCGGGATCAGCAGCAGCGCCACGAAACACGCCGCCATCAAGACCATCCCGCCGACCGTGAACGGCCGGGCGCCGAACCGGTCCGCCAGCGAGCCCGCGATCGGCGCGGCGGCCAGGAAGCCGAACGTCGCGGGCAGCAGGTAGATGCCCGCCCACAGCGGTGTCGACTCGAAGCTGTAGCCGTGCAAGGGAAGCCAGATGCCCTGCAGCCAGATGATCAGCATGAACTGCAGTCCGCCGCGACCCATCGACGACATCAGTCCGGCGAGGTTGCCCATGCCGAACGCCGCCGAGCGGAACAGCCTGATGTCCACCATCGGCTGGGGGACCCGCAGTTCGATGAGGCAGAACGCCACCAGCAGCAGCAGCCCACCGATGATCGCACCGAGGACCAGTGGGTTGGTCCAGCCGGTGCTGCGGCCGCCGTAGGGCTGGATGCCGTAGGTGATGCCGATGAGCAGAACGGTCAGTCCGATCCCGAAGGCGAAGGTGCCGGCCCAGTCCACCCGCCCAGGTGTGCGCACCCCGAGTTCCTTCAGCGAACGCACGCTCCAGATGGTGCCGATGATGCCGATCGGCACACCGACCCAGAAGATGGCCTGCCAGTGGATCCCGGCGAGCACCCCACCGATCAGCAGACCGAGGAACGAGCCGGCGACCGCCGCGACCATGTTGACGCCCAGCGCCATACCGCGCTGGTTGGCCGGGAACGCGTCGGTGAGGATGGCCGACGACGACGACATCAGCATCGCGCCGCCGACGCCCTGGATCACCCGCCAGGCGATCAGCCAGATCGCCCCGCCGTCGAGGTGGAACGGATCGAACGACAGCGCAACGGCCGCCAGGGTGAACACCACGAAGCCGATGTTGTACATCCGCACCCGGCCGAACATGTCGCCGAGTCGGCCGAACGGCACCACCAGCACGGCGGTCACCACGAGATAGCCCATCAGCATCCACAGCAGATAGCTGACGTTGCCCGGAGCGAGGGGGTTCAAGCCGATGCCGCGGAAGATGGCCGGCAGCGAGATCAGCACGATCGACGCGTTGATCGACGCCAGCAGGATGCCCAGGGTGGTGTTGGACAGCACGACCCACTTGTAGTGCGGGTGGTCGTGGTCCATCCGGCGCCGACGGCGGTCGGTTTCGGTCTGGGCAACGTCGATCTCGGTCGTCACGGGCGCGTCTCGTTTCGTGGGCAATCAGTCGGTATCAGCATCGGGCGCCGAGGGCGCAATAACGCATATGTTAGCTATACAAATCATCTCAGGCCAATCGGTATTCCCGTACCGCTGCTAGCCTGGGAACCGCATCACCAACCACACGGGAGCGCACACCTGAGTGCGCTGAGAGGACGGCTTTCGCACGGCGCCGTCGACCGTACGAACCTGACCGGGTAATGCCGGCGTAGGGAGTGAGAAGTTGAACATCGCTCTGGGACACTCACAGCCGTGAACTTCCTGCCGCTGACCCGACCGGGCGAGACCCCGCCGCGAGTGCTGACCATCGCCGGTTCCGACTCCGGTGGCGGTGCCGGCATCCAGGCCGACATGCGCACCTTCGCGCTTCTCGGCGTGCACTCACTGGTCGCCGTCACCGCTGTCACCGTCCAGAACTCGTTGGGCGTCAAGGGATTTCACGAGATTCCGACCGACGTCATCGCCGGGCAGATCCGGGCGGTGGCCACCGACATCGGGCTTCAGGCCGCCAAGACCGGCATGCTCGCGTCGTCGGACATCATCGAGACGGTGGCGGGCACCTGGCGCGATCTGGGCCTGGCCGGTACCACCCCGTTCCTGGTCGACCCGGTGTGCGCCTCCATGCACGGCGACCCGCTGCTGCACCCGTCGGCACTGGACACCCTGCGCACCGAACTGTTCCCGCTGGCCAGCCTGGTCACGCCCAACCTCGACGAAGTCCGGCTGATCGTCGGCATCGACGTGGTCGACGAGCGGACACAGCGCGACGCCGCCAAGGCTCTGCACGCGCTGGGGCCGCAGTGGGCCTTGGTCAAGGGTGGTCACCTGCGGGGCTCGTCGCACAGTCCGGATCTGCTCTACGACGGCAGCGAGTTCCTCGAGTTCGACGCGCCGAGGGTGGACACCATCCACGACCACGGCGCCGGCGACACTCTGGGTGCGGCCGCGGCATGCGCGCTGGCGCAAGGCTATTCGATGCCCGACGCCGTGGCGTTCGGCAAGGCGTGGGTGACCGAATGCCTGCGCGCCGCCTACCCGCTGGGCGGTGGCCACGGCCCGGTGTCGGCGCTGTGGCGGCTGCAGGCTTCGAGCGAGGAGCCGCAGGCGGATCGCGCATGAGCATGAGCCACGCCGGCCTCGAGCAGATCGCCGGGGTGGCACACCGGCCGACCGGGACGCCGGCCGGTGTGGTCGTGCTCACCCACGGCGCCGGCGGAAGCCGGGAGTCCCCGCTGCTGATCCGGATCTGCGACGAATGGGCGCACCGCGGCTGGCTGGCGGTGCGCTACAACCTGCCCTACCGCCGGCGCCGCCCTAACGGACCGCCGTCGGGCTCGGCCGCCGGTGACCGCGACGGCATCCTCGAGGCGATCGCGGTGGCCCGAACCCTGGCCGACGGGCCGGTGATCGCCGGCGGGCACTCCTACGGCGGCAGGCAGACGTCGATGGTCGTCGCGGAGAACCCCGGCCTGGTCGGCGTGCTCACCCTGTTCTCGTATCCGTTGCATCCGCCGGGCAAGCCGGACCGGCTGCGCACCGAGCACTTCCCCGCGATCACCGCGCCGACGGTGTTCACCCAGGGAACCGCGGACCCGTTCGGCACCCTCGACGAGCTGCGCACTGCCGTGAGCCTGATTCCGGCTCCGGTGGAGATCGTCGAGGTCGTCGGCGCGCGGCACGACCTCGGCTCGAAAGTGCTCGACGTCCCGGTGATCGCGGTGGACGCCGCGCTGTCAACACTGCCTTAGCAACGAGCCGAAGTTGGCCGCCCGTCCGGCGATTCAGGAGAATTGACCCGCTCCGGTACGGTCGGCTCATGACCGAGTACGACTTCATTGTCGTGGGCGCAGGTTTTGCGGGCATCGGGGCAGCCATCCAGCTCAAGCGGCTGGGCTATGAGAATTTCGTCATCCTCGAACGCGAGGCGGACCTGGGCGGCACCTGGTACGTCAACCACTACCCCGGCCTGGCCGTCGACGTTCCCACCACCACCTACTCGTACTTCTTCGAGCCGAACCCGAACTGGTCGCGGCTGTTCAGCACCGGTCCCGAGATCAAGCAGTACGCCGACGACGTGGCCGACAAGTACGACGTGCGCCGTCACATCCGGTACAACACCGGGGTCCAGAGCGCCCGCTGGGACTCCGATGCCGCGGTCTGGCGCGTCACACCGGCCGACGGTGACCCGCTGACGGCGCGTCATCTGATCACCGCCACCGGTTTCCTGTCCCAGCCACGCACCCCGGACATCCCCGGCATCCACGATTTCGAGGGCACGGTCGTCCACACCGCGGATTGGGACGACAGCTACGACCCGCGCAACCGCCGCATCGCGGTCATCGGCACCGGAGCAACCGCCGTCCAGCTGATCCCCGAACTGGCCAGGGACGCCGCCGACCTGACCGTCTATCAGCGCACGGCGATCTACGTGGTACCCAAGGTCGACATCCGGTTCTCGGCACGGGCCAAGCGGCTCTTCGCCCGGGTCCCGCTCACCCAGCGCGCCGTGCGCGCGGTCACCGACGCGATCTACGAATTCATGGTGTTGGTCGGCGTGGTACACCACCGCTACTTCCCTCGACTCAACATCGCCGCCGCCGACCTGTCGAAGATGTGGCGCTTCGCCACGATCCGCGACAAGGAACTGCGCCGGAAGCTGACCCCGGACTACGACTTCGGCTGCAAACGGCCGACGTTCTCCAACTCGTTCTACCGCTCCCTCACCAAACCGAACGTGCACCTGCAGACCAGCGGGATCGACCATGTCGAGGCCGACGGCATCGTGGCCCGCGACGGGACCAAGACCGTCGTCGACACCTTGGTCCTGGCAACGGGTTTCGACCTGTGGGAGGCCAACTTCCCGGCCTTCGAGATCATCGGCCGTGACGGCCGCAACCTCGGCAAGTGGTGGCGCGAGACACGGTTCCAGTCCTATCAGGGGATGGCCGTGCCGCACTTCCCCAACTTCTGGAGCCTGGCCAGCCCGTACGCCTTTCTGGGCCTGAACTTCTTCAACACGATGGAGTACCAGATGCGGCACATGGACCGGCTGCTGCGGGAGGTGCAGCGCCGCGGAGCGAGCACGTTCGAGATCACCGAGGAGGCCAACGACCGCTTCCTGGAGCGGATGACCGAACTGCTGGGCGATTCCTTGTTCACCCTCGGCAACTGCGCGACGGCGCGGTCGTACTATTTCAATCCCAGTGGAGAAGCAACCCTGCTACGGCCCTCGTCCACGCGTACCGCGATACGCGAGGCGTCGACCTACCCGGTGACCGACTACCACTTCAGCTGAACCGAGAGGATGTCGATGTCTGCAGAGGGTTTGATCAAGCTGACCGGGGCGGCCATGGCGGCGACCGGGCTGTCGCACTTCGTGCGCCCGCAGATCTACGAGCCGCTCACCGCGTCGGCGTTCCCCACCAACACCCTTCAGCACACCTACATCGACGGCGGCATCGAAACCGCGCTCGGGCTCGGGCTCATCGCCCCGAAGACCCGCAAGTTCGCCGTCGCCGGACTGCTCGCCTACGGCGCCTATCTGGGGCTCAACGTCGCCCGGAACCGCTGATCGGTAAAAGTCACAAATCCAACAAGGTTTACGACGACGTCAGATTTTTCGCTTAATCTGGGCGGGCACGGCGACGCCGTTTGGTCGTTGGCTTGTGAGGATGCCAACCGCTGATCAGGGTCGGGGGACCGTGCCGGGCCGGCGTGGGCGCGGATTTCCGCTCCCATCGCCGGTCCGCATTCATCTCCGGGGCTTAACATGCCGCGGGTGAACCCCCTGCAGCGCCGCCTCGGGATTCACGACGCCGTGGTCATCGGGCTGGGCTCGATGATCGGCGCCGGCATCTTCGTCGCCCTCACCCCGGCTGCCGCGGCCGCCGGTTCGTGGTTGCTGGTCGGGCTGGGCATCGCCGGAATCGTGGCCTACTGCAACGCCACATCGTCGGCACGGCTGGCCGCCCGCTACCCGCAGTCCGGCGGGACCTACGTCTACGGCCGCGAACGGCTCGGCCAGTTCTGGGGATACCTCGCCGGCTGGAGCTTCGTCGTGGGCAAGACCGCCTCCTGCGCGGCGATGGCGCTCACGGTCGGGTTCTACGTCTGGCCGCAGTACGCACACGCCGTCGCGGTGGCCGCGGTGGCCGCCCTGACCGCGGTCAACTACCGCGGCATTCAGAAGTCGGCCGTACTCACCAGGGTGATCGTCGCCCTCGTGCTGGCAGTGTTGGCCGGAGTGGTTGTCGCGGTGGCTTTTTCGGGTCGTGCCGACCTGGCTCGGTTGACCCTCAGTGGTGCGCCGACCGGTGTGCTGCAAGCCGCCGGGCTGTTGTTCTTCGCCTTCGCCGGCTATGCCCGCATCGCCACCCTGGGTGAGGAGGTGCGCGACCCGGCGCACACGATCCCGCGCGCGATCCCGATTGCGCTGGGGCTGACGCTGGTGGTCTACGCGATCGTCGCGGTGGCGGTGCTCAGCGTGCTGGGCCCCGGCCGGCTGGCCAGCGCGCCCGCGCCCCTGGTCGAAGCCGTACGCGCCGCGGGGGCCGCCGGGTTGGAGCCGGTGGTGCGGGTGGGGGCGGCGGTGGCCGCGCTGGGCTCACTGCTGTCGCTGGTTCTCGGGGTGTCACGCACCACGCTGGCGATGGCGCGCGATCGGCACCTGCCCGTCGGTCTGGCCGCGGTGCACCCGAGGTTCGGTGTGCCGCACCGGGCCGAGATCGCCGTCGGCGTGGTGGTCGCCGCCCTGGCCGCGGTCGCCGACGTTCGCGGCGTCATCGGCTTCTCGTCGTTCGCGGTGCTGCTGTACTACGCGATCGCCAACGCCTCGGCGTGGACGCTGGGCCGGCGACTGATCCCGGCGGCCGGGTTGGCCGGATGCGTGGTGCTGGCGTTCGCGCTGCCGCCGGCATCGGTGCTCACAGGTGTGGCGGTGCTGGCGGTGGGCGCGGTGATCTACGCGGTGCGCCGGTCGCGGTAGGCGTCGACCGCGGGTCTCCCCCTCTGCTCCGATCGGGGTGCGCGCCGCAGCGCGATGGGGTTGAGTTGCAGACCGTGATCCCGTTGACCTGGACGCGCGTCGACACCCATCCCGACGAGGACTTCGTGGTCCGTCCCGACCAGCGGCTGAGCTGGCCACGCACGCTCGGCATCGGGGCCCAGCACGTGGTGGCGATGTTCGGGGCCACCTTCCTGGTACCGGTGCTGACCGGTTTCCCGCCCGCCACCACGCTGCTGTTCTCGGGCTTGGGCACGCTGCTGTTCCTGGTGATCACCGGCAACCGGCTGCCGAGCTACCTCGGGTCGAGCTTCTCGGTGATCGCGCCGGTGACGGCCGCGGTGGCTTCGCACGGGGCGGGCAGCGCGCTGGGTGGGCTGGTGGCCGTCGGCGCGGTCCTGATCCTCATCGGCCTGACCGTCCAACTGGTCGGCACCCACTGGATCGAGGTCACGCTCCCGCCGGTGGTCACCGGCGCCATCGTCGCCCTCATCGGGTTCAACCTGGCCCCGGCGGCCAAGACCAACTTCGAGAAGGGCCCGCTGGTCGGCATCGTCACCCTGGTGTTGCTAGTCGTCGTGCTGGCGTTCTTCCGCGGCATCCTGGGCCGGCTGGCCATCTTCGTAGCGGTCGCCGCGGGCTATCTGCTGGCACTGGCGCTGGGTCAGGTCGACACCTCGGGGATCGCCGCCGCCGGCTGGGTGGGTCTGCCGAAGTTCCAAACCCCGACGCTGAGCCTGGCCGTGCTGCCGATGTTCCTGCCGGCGGTGATCGCGCTGGTGGCCGAGAACATCGGCCACGTGAAATCGGTCGGCCAGATGACCGGGGTGGACACCGACCCGTTGACCGGGCGCGCCCTGACCGCCGACGGGCTGGCGACGGTGCTGGCCGGGCTCGGTGGCGGGTCGGCGACCACCACCTACGCCGAGAACATCGGCGTGATGGCGGCGACCCGGGTCTACTCCACCGCCGCATACTGGGTGGCCGGGATGACGGCGATCGTTCTGGCGTTGTGCCCCAAGGTCGGTGCGGCGATATCGGCGATCCCGGCCGGTGTGCTCGGCGGGGCCACGGTGGTGCTCTACGGGCTCGTCGGCGTGCTGGGTGTCCGGATCTGGCTGACCAACCACGTGGACTTCGGCCTGCCGATCAACCAGATGACCGCCGCGATCGCGTTGATCATCGGGATCGCCGACTTCACTTGGAAGATCGGCACTCTCACGTTCACCGGCATCGCGCTCGGCTCGATCGCCGCCCTCGTGGTCTACCACGGGATGCGCGGATTGAGCGGCCTGCGCCGAAATCAGGTGCGGACCTGATGCTAGAGCGGCTCTACACCATCTTCGCCCGCTATCGACTGCCCGCCGACCTCGAGGTGTGCGAGCAGTGCGGCCCGGAGTGGACGGCACAGGACATCCGGGCCACCCCGCTGCGCTCGCTGTCGCTGCTGCAGCTGGAGGCGATCCACCTGATGTCGCTGGACGACAACGACTTTCGGCATTTCTTCCCGCGCTTGATCGAACTGCTCCTCACCGAGGAGGCGCCGGTGTTCGCCTTCGATCTGGCCCGGCTGCGGGGACGGGTGCCGACCTGGCCCGAGGCGGAACGCGCCGCCGTGCACGACCTCGTCGACGAACTCTGGCAACGACTGCTGGCCGGTTTCCCGGCCGAGTTGGGCTACTTCTCCGACAGTCCAACCCTGGTCGACTTCACCTACTGGTGCGACGAGGCACTCGATCCCCAACTGCAGCGCTGGCAGTCGCTGACCACCATGGCGGCCGCCGAACATCTCGCCGACCTCCTCGAGTACATCTCCTACACCCGGGAGCCGACCGAGCCCGCGGTCAAGCCGGTCATCCTCGAGTGGCTGCGCCAGCCGATCATCGGCACCCGTCTTTGGGACGCGAATTGCACTGCAGCCCATGACCTGTGGGCCGTGCAGACAGGCGGCTGACTCAGGAGTCGGTGATGACGTGGCGGGTACGGTCCTCGCGGACTGGAACCCCGTTGCGGCCGCTGATGTCCTGGGCGTACAAGCCGACCGCGAACGCGACGCCGCCGCCCTGGATGCCGAGACAGTCGCGGTCGACGTGGTCCAGAGTGTCGGTGCTCTTGTGGTAGTTCGGGTCGAACGGGGCGTTGGCCGCACCGCCCCACAGCTTCTGCTGGTCCTCGGACTTGTTCTCCTCGGCGCCGGAGAACAGCCCGCCGGCGGGGACTCCGGCCAGGGTGAAGCCCTCGTAATCGGATCGCCCGTCGAAAGAGGTGTCCTCGGCGGTCTTTCCGGCCGAGTTCAAATAAGCCACCAGCGTCCGCTCGATGCCCGGTGAGCCCTCCGGCACCCGCGGCACGCTCTGGTTGCGGCCCGGCGCAGTGGACTGGTCGCCGTCGTAGGTGAAGTAGCCGGGGTTGGGCGATCCGATCATGTCGAAGTTCAGGTACAGCGCAATGTCCTTGAGCTGCTCGACGTTCAGCGACTCGACGTACTTCTTGGAGCCGACGGTGCCGAGTTCCTCGGCGCCCCAGAACGCGAACCGCACCGCGTTCTTCACCTGCGGTGCCGAGCCCAGTTGTGTGGCGGTCTCCAGCAGGGCGGCCACACCGGAGCCGTTGTCGTTGATGCCGGGGCCGTCGGGAACGCTGTCGAGGTGCGCGCCGACCATCACGACGTCCCGCGTGGATCCGGTCTTGGTCTGGGCGATCACGTTGCGGGCGTTGACGTTCTTGGTGGTCGCCTCGACTACGAGCCTGGTGGGCCCGGGCTGGGCGCGCAGCCGCGCGCCGTCGGCCTTGGTCACCCCCACCACCGGGATCTTGACGTCGGTGGCCTCACCGAGGGTGGCGCCCATGTGTTCCTCGTCGACGTTGTCGGCGACGATCATCGCGACCCCACCGAGCTGGGCGACGATCGCCTCCTTGGCCGCGAAGGGGCAACTGCCTCGGTCGACCAGCACGACCGCGCCGCGCACCGGCAGCCCGTCGTAGTCGGCAGGCACGCAGCCCGGGGTTTCGTCGGCGGGCGCGGCGACCAATGGTCCGCTGACCCCCTCGGGTGAGGTGCCCAGGCTGAACTCCAGGGCGCGGGCCTGGACGGTGACACCGCCGACGGTCATCTCCGTCTGGCCGGTCTGGAAGATCCGGGTGGAGAACACGGGGGTCTGCACGTCGAAGCCCTTGGCCCGCAGCACGCCCACCACGTAGTCGACGCTGGCGTCGAAGCCCGGGGTGCCGACGGCCCTGGTGCCGTCGTGGCGTCGGCGATGTCCTGCAGCTTCTGCAGGTGCGCCACCATCGCGTCGGTGGTGACTGCTTTGCGCAACGCGTCGGCGAACTCGCTGGCCGCCTGGCCCCCTGCCACCGGCTCGGCGGTGGTGGCCGGCCGGCTGCATCCGGCGATGGCGACGACGGCGGCCACCACGGTGAACCAGGCCGTCACGACGGCGCGTGTGCGCTTCACCGCCGCCAGGGTAGGCGCTGAAGCGGATACGCAGGTTGGGCTGGCAGCATGTCGGCAGTGACCGTTGCCGCCCCGCGCCGCCCGCACGTGACCTCCACCGAAGTGCTGGTGGCCGGTCTGCTGGTCTGTGCCCTCGCGGGTACTTGGATGCGCGACGGGGTGGCGGGCAGCGCGCGCCTGGCCACGGCGGGCACGGTGTTCTGTGGGGTGTTCCTGCAGGCGGTGCCGTTCCTGGTGCTCGGCGTGGTGATCAGCGGCCTGATCGCCGCCTTCGTCTCGGCTGAGCGCCTGGCCCGCTGGCTGCCGAAGAACGCCGCGGCCGCGGTGCTCACCGCCGGAGTGGCCGGGGCGGCGCTGCCGGGATGCGAATGCGGCTCGGTGCCGGTCGCGCGGCGACTGTTCGGTGACGGATCGGTGGGGGCGGCGGCACTGACCTTCATGCTCAGTGCGCCGGCGATCAACCCGGTGGTGCTGGTGGCCACGGCGGTGGCCTTCCCCGGCCATCCCGCGATGGTGCTGGCGCGTTGCCTGGCGTCGTTGGCGACCGCGGTCGTGATGGGGGTGCTGTGGTCACGATGGGGACGGCCGGGGTGGGTGAGCCGGCGACTGCCGCAGTCTCACGATGAGAACGACTCGCGGTGGACGGTGTTCACCGAGGCCGCCCGACACGACTTCCTACAGGCTGGTTCCTATCTGGTGATTGGTGCCGCAGCCGCTGCCACGTTGCGAATCCTGGTGCCGCCATGGGTGTTCGAACACTTGGCCGGGCATCTGCTGGTCGGTGTGGTCGCCATGGCCCTGCTGGCGTTCGTGCTGGCGCTGTGCTCGGAGGCCGATGCATTCGTCGCCGCCAGCCTGACCCTGGTGCCGCTGGTGCCACGGCTGGTGTTCCTGGTTGTCGGGCCTGCCGTTGACGTGAAACTCGTTGCGATGCAGGCGGGCTTGTTCGGTCGCGGGTTTGCGATGCGTTTCGCGCCGGTGACGCTGGTGGTCGCCACCGTGGTGGCGACGGCGGTGGGCCTGGTGCTGCTATGAGGCGCGAGACCGAGAACACGCTGTTGCTGATCGTCGGAATCAGCTTGGTGATGGTCACTGTCACCGGTGCCTACACCCGCTACGTCAAAGTCGCGATGCTGCCCTGGCTCGCCGCGTCGGCAGCCGCCCTGATCGCGCTGGCGCTCATCGCGATCGCGCGCGACATCCGCGGCGGGCAGGCCCACGACCATGCCGGGCACACCCACCGCAACGGCATCGTCTGGCTCCTGATCGTGCCGGTGGTGCTGTTGATTTTCGTGGTGCCGCCGGCGCTGAGCGCCCGCGCGACCACACCCGCGACGATCAGTGTGTCGAATGCCCGCTCGTTTCCCCCACTGCCTGCCGGCCGGGCGCCGACGGTGTCACTGCCGGAAGTGCTGATGCGCATCGCCGTGGGACGGGTCGGCGGCTTGGACGGCAGGGCCATCACGGTCACCGGCTTCACGATGCGTGACGGCGAGCGACTGTATCTGGCGAAGATCGTCATCGTCTGCTGTGCGGCTGACGCCCAGTTGGCCCGGCTACAGCTGTCGGGGCCGGCCGCCTCGGTGGCGGCGGGTCTGCCGGAGAACACCTGGGTGCGGGTCGAGGGTGTGGTTCCCCCGGGGCAGACCTATTCAGGGACGGACTCGCTGCCGACGCTGGAGGTGTCCAGCGTGGTGCGCATCGATCCGCCCGCCAACACGTACGGCTCCTGAAGCACGTCTCTTACCGCGAATCTTTGCTAGTTTCGTGCGGCGTGCACGCGGGTGCACCACCCGGGGAGCGTGATGAACGTGACGCCGACACTGCGCCGAGGCAGGCCGGTACTGCGTCTGTTCGCGGCCGTCGCCGTTGTCGCCGCGCTGGCGATCGCAGTGCACCCGCAGCGCGCCCCGGCGGATCCGCGCATCATCACCGGTCCGTACGCATCGCTGCTGTCGGCGTCCACCGACCTCGGCACGTCCGGCACCCAATCCGTCGAGGTGACCGCGGAACTGCGGAGCGGCAACCGTCCCACGGCGTTGATCGACTGGGCGAGCGGCCGGGAGCTGTCCGTGCGCTGGCGGCCCGGCGATGACTGGGCTGTCATCACCGGCTCTGCCTCGGCACTGGCGACGGCTTTCGATCTCGCGGTGCACGAGTACCGCGGCCGGCTCGGGCAGCTGTTCTATGCCTCACCTGCACAGCCCCGGGTCCCCGACTCACTGCGCGCCGAGATCACCGATCTGGGCCGCATCCTCGGTTTCACGCCGTTCCACGACGCGCGCCCGGCGCCGCTGCCGCGCGACGTCCCGGACCAGGGCCTGTCGCCGGAGGCGCTGCTGCGCACCTACGGCGTGGATTCGCTGGCCAAGAGCGGCTTCACCGGCAAGGGACAGACCGTCGTGGTGTTCGCCTTCGACGGCTTCGACCAACCGGACCTCGACCTGTTCGCGTCGACGTTCGGGTTGCCCAAGTTCACTCCGGAAGTGGTCGGTGGCATGGCCTCTCAGCGCAGCGGTGAAGCCACGATGGATCTGGAGGCGATCCACGCGCTGGCGCCGGACGCGAAGACGGTGTTGGTCAACGCCCGGCCGACCGTCGAAGGATCCGGTGCCTACGAGAAGATCGCCACGATGATGGAGGACGCCCAGCGTCGCTACCCGGGAGCGATCTGGAGCCTGTCCATCGGATGGGGCTGCGACAAGCTGATCACCACGGCAGATCTCGCCCCGATCCGCGCGGCGCTGAGAGCCGCGCATGCCGGCGGCACCACCGCATACGACGCCAGCGGAGACCTGGCCGGCCTGGAATGCAAGGGCGGCGAGAACTGGTCGACACCACCGGGACCCGACGAGATCGGTCTGGACGCGGTGGCCTCGGTTCCGGAGATGACCGATGTGGGCGGCACCAGCCTGTCGACCGACCCCGACGGCAATTGGGTCTCCGAACAGGTCTGGTTCGACATACCGCTGGTGCAGGGCACCGGCGGTGGAGTGTCGAATCTGTTCGGCCGGCCGGAATGGCAGGAACACCTCGACGTGGGCAAGGGCGAGAATCGGCGCCTCACCCCGGACATCGCGGCGGTCGCCGACCCGCACACCGGGGTGAAGTTCGTGTTCCGTCAGATGGTCCTGGCCGCAGGCGGCACGTCGCTGTCCGCGCCGCTGTGGGCCGGCATCACCGCGGTCATGGACCAGTACCTCGCCCAACACGGCGGCCGCCCACTCGGTGACATCAACCCGCTGCTCTACGAGGTCGCCCAGGGCGCTCGCCTGCCCGGTTTTCGGCATGTCGCCTTGGGCGCCAACGCCGTGGATCGGTCGATGCTGACCTATGACCTGGTCACCGGACTGGGCACACCCCAGGTCGCCAACCTCGCCGAGGATCTGCTGGCGATCCAGAAGACGTGGATCGGGGTGGGATGACCGAGTCCGATCCCCGGCTCGTCGAGGCGAGCATGCAGTGCCACCACTGCGGCAGCACCGTGCCGCCCGGTGCCTTCTGCGGGCACTGCGGCGCCTATCTCACACCGCGGCCCGGCGACGGCTCGGCCTGGTTGCGCCCGGGTGTCTTCTGCGCCGCACCACACGAGTCGGTGCTGCGACCTTCCCTTGCCAGTTCCCTGCTGCCTCAGCTGTCCGAGCTGACTCGGCGGCCGTTCAACGTGGGCCTGGTCCTGATCGTCGTCGCGATGGCGGTCCTGGTGGAGCTGCAACTGCCGGGCGGCCTGATCACCGTGGCCTCGCTGGGCCTGCCGCTGCTACTGCTGATCTACTGGCAGCGCTCCGGGATCCTCGACGACGTTCCGCGGCGCGCCGTCGTGGTCACGGTGATACTGGCGTTGGCACTGGCAGTCGGGTGGGTGTTGTTGACCGGGGACCTCGTCATCCGCGAGGCGGGGTCGCCGTTCGAAGCGGGGTCGGCCGGAAAGCGGGTCCTGCGAGACGGACTCGGCGTCGCCGAAGGCGGCACGATCCTGATGCTCATACCCGCCGCCATCACCCGCCTCATGTGGCGGTCCAGCCGGGAGAGCCTGGACGGTTTCGTCATCGGGGTGTTGAGCGCGTCGGTGTTCACCGCGGCGGCGACGTTGACCAGACTGGCGCCGCAGTTCAGCACCGCCCCGGTCGCGCGGAGCCAACCGGTGCAGTGGCTGTTCTTCGAAGCCACCGTCCGGGGCGTGACCGTGCCGCTCACCGCCGCGTGCGCCGGCGGACTGGTCGGCATCGCCCTGTGGTTCCACCGGCCCAGGGCGGCAAGCCCGTTCACCGGATGGAAGGTACCGCTCGCACTGGTTCTGGTCGCGCTGACGGTTCTCGGTGTCTATGCGGCGGTCGGGTGGGCCGACATCGAAGGCGTCTCACAGTTGTACGTGCTGTCATGGCATGTCGCGATGGCACTGGTCGCGTTGATCTGCCTGCGGATCGGTCTTCAGGTGGCGCTGCTTCATGAACAGGCCGAGCCGGCCAGCGGTGCATTCCTGTTGTGCCTGCACTGCCGTCACGTGGTTCCGGAGATGGCCTTCTGCCCGTCCTGCGGCGCCGTCACCCGCGCCACACCGCAGCGGTCACTGCGCGAACGCCGCCGAGTCAGGCCTGAATCCGCTGCCCACCAAGATGATTCGAACGAGGCCGGCGCCACGGTGTGGCCGGGTTACGCGGCACCGGCACGTACCTACACCGCCGCGCGGGTGTCGCGACAGTCACCGATACCGGTGTTGGCCACGTGGCTGGCGGGATTGACGGTGTTGTCCGCGATTTTCATCGGACTGCCCGCACTCACCGTCAAGCCGGCTCCTCGCTACAACTGCCCACCGGACTGCGGAACCCCGATGTCGAGCTTCCCGGTGTCGACCAACCCGCGGTTCACCGCGCCGGGCGGATCGTTCTCCGTGGCCTATCCCGGCCCGGGTTCGGCCTATGTGGTCAACACCGACCAGAGCGGCGTCACCGCCCGGTTCGTCGGCGGCGACGGCGGAGAACTGCGGCTGACATCCAGACCGGCAACCGGGCGGCCGGCCCGGGAAGTCGCCAAGGAGTTCATTGCCGCGACATTCCCCACCGCGCGCAAGTCCTTCGAGATACCCAACGCCATGGTTGGCTTTCAGCCCGGTTACGGCGAGGTCGACGACGTCTTCCCGCTGGACCTCGACACCAGCTTCACCCGGATGCGGGTGATCGTGATCGTCGCGGTCAAGAACGATCTCGCGTTGGTCGCCGCCGGCGTGGGTCCCTTCCACGAGTTCGGGCCGAAGTTCGGTCCCGGCCGACCGTCGCCGGCCAACGTCCAGATCGCCGAGGACATGGGCCGCTATGTCAACAGCTTCCAGTGGCAGGGGGACCCGCCCCGCTGACGGTCAGGGTCGCGACACCGCCTCGACGACCAGGTCCGCGACCGCTCGCATACCGTCGGCGTTGGGGTGGAACGGTTTCGGCCGCCACGGCAGCAGTGATCCGGCCCCCACCGTCCACGGATCGGCCGACCAGGCGTGGTGGTCGCGACTGGCCTGCGCGGCCGGCACCACTTCGCAGCCGGTGTCGCGCGCCGCCTCGGCGGTGCTGTAAGCGAGCCGGTCGGCGACATGGCGAGCGAGGTCGGCGACGTCGTCGGGCAGCGGTGGGGCGGGTGTGCCGGCCGGCGGCAGCAGAGTCAGGTAGTCCACGAACATGATTCGGGCCTGCGGCGAGCGGGTGCGCACTGTCTGGCCGACCTCGCGCAGCGATGCGCCGATGGTGGCAAGCGCGCGTTCGCGCGCCGCCGGGTCGAGCAGCTCGCGCAGCGCGTTGCCGATCACCGGCAGCGCGCGCAGCAGCGGCGGTGCGGTGGCGGCGAACAGCAGTGGCACGTAGCCGACGTCGTTACCGCCGATCGTGACGGTGACCAGGTGCTCGGAGCCGTCCAGCGCGTCGGCCTGTGGCGGAGCACCGTGCTGGCGGTCGCGCAGCACGTTGGCCGTCGTCGCACCGGAGTAGGTGACGTCGACCAGGTCGTACCCCAGTCGTTCGGCGACGAGGTGCGGGTAGTTGCGGGCCGACCGGGCGGCCCGCAGTGGCGAGCCGGCCGCGCGGGGCCTGATACCCGGACCGGCAGCCATCGAACTGCCCAGGGCTACATAGCGTTTGGTCGCCATCAGACGATGCTCGGGCTGGACGCCTGAGCCCAGAACCGCTTCGGGATGCGCCCGGCGTGGCGGGCCAGCAGTCCGGCGGTCACGGCGGCTGCCATCGCGGCGGCCATCGCGGGCGGGTCGGCGGCCCGGGTCACCGCGGAGGCCAACAGCACTGCGTCACAACCCAGTTCCATCGCCAGAGCGGCATCACTCGCGGTGCCGATGCCGGCGTCCAGGATCACCGGCACACCCGCGGCGGCGACGATCATCTCGATGTTGTGCGGGTTGGAGATGCCAAGTCCGGTGCCGATCGGCGAGCCCAGTGGCATCACCGCCGCGCAGCCGGTGTCCTCGAGCCGACGGGCCAGCACCGGGTCGTCGTTGGTGTAGGGCAGCACCACGAAGCCATCGTCGACCAATTGTTCTGCGGCGCGGACCAACTCCACCGCGTCGGGCAGCAGCGTCCGCTCGTCGGCGATGACCTCCAGCTTGACCCAGTCGGTGCCCAACGCCTCTCGGGCAAGTTGGGCGGTGAGGACGGCCTCGGCGGCGCCGCGACAGCCCGCGGTGTTCGGCAGCGCGGTGATCTCCAGCCGGTTGAGCAGGTCGAGCACCCCGGTGCCGCCCTCGGCGTCCACCCGCCGCATCGCCACGGTGGTCAACTCGGTGCCCGAGGCCACCAGCGCCTCCTCCAGGACCGTGAGGTTCGGCGCGCCGCCGGTGCCGAGGATCAGCCGGGAGCCGAATGTGCGGTCGGCGATCGTCAGCGGCTTGATGCCGGGTTCAGCCACCCTGCACCGCCGTCACCACTTCCACGCGCGCGCCCGCGGGCAGCTCCGAGTTCCATTGCGAGCGAGGCAGTACCGCCCAGTTGACCGCGACCGCGATGCCGCGCTCCGGGAAGTCCAGGCGCTGCAGCAGCGTCGCCACCGAGATGCCGTCGGGGACCTCGACCTCTTCGTCGTTGACCGTCAGGTTCACGCCTGTGCTCCTACCAGAAGTTCCGCGGCGATGCGCTCGGCAGTCCACGGCGCCAACAGGAATCCCGACCGGCCGTGCCCGGTGGCCACCAGGGTGCGCTCGTCGAGTCGTCCCACGATCGGCATGTTGTCCGGGGTCATCGGGCGCAGTCCGGCGGCGCACTCGGCGAGCTCGTACTCTCCGAGCGAGGGCATCACCGCGCAGGCGTCGTCGAGCAGTTCGCGCACCCCGGTGACCGACGGCGCGGTGTCGCGGCCGTGCTCGTACTGCGTCGCGCCGACCACCACACCGTCGGCGCGGGGCACCAGATACACCGGACGGCCGTGCACCCGCGCGCGAACAACCCGCTGCGGCAACGGCATACACCCGCGCCGCCACCGCAGCCGCAGCACCTCACCCTTGACCGGCCGGACCTGCAGACCGGGCCACAGCGCGGGCGCGTCGATACCGTTGGCGATCACCACGGTGTCGACGCCGTCGCGAGCGTCGGAGACCCTCTCGACGGGGCCCACCCAGCGAACACCGAGCTGTTCGCAGTGTGCTTCCAGCGCCTCGACGAGCTTGCGGTTGTCCACCGCGAGTTCGTCGGCGGCCACGAATCCGTGCCGAATACCTTGGGCCAGAAGGGGTTCGATGTCGCGGGCGGCAGTGGTCATGGCCACCGGATGGCCCTGTGCGGTCAACCAGTCGCCGACCGTGCGCAGATCGGCGGCATCGGCGCGGTCCACTGCGACGACCAGCGACTCACGGGCGGTGACCACGTCGTCGGGCAACCCGTCGAGGAACCCGCTGTGCCACAGCCGCAGCGACTCCAGGCCGATCTGCAGCAACTGCTCCTCCCCCGGCCAGCCTTCGCTGTGCGGGGTCAGCATCCCACCGGCGACCCACGACGCACCCGACTGGCGGGTGCGGTGCACCCGCACCGACAGCCCGGCCTGTGCGGCGCGGCGGGCCACCGCGAGGCCGATGACGCCGCCTCCGATGACGGCCAGTGATTCGTCTGACATGTCCCTTTCGCTTCCTTCGCCGGCATGACCCGGATCAGGTGGTGACGGTCTGGAGGGTGTGTCGCCTCCACTCTCAGTCCCCGCTCCCGGGACTCCCGTGCCGACTCTCCACGCTAGCCGCTACCGTCGCGGTGTGCACGAACGTCACGCCAAGCTCGCGACCGCGCGGCTCTATCTGTGCACCGACGCCCGCCGCGAGCGCGGTGACCTGGCCGAGTTCGCCGACGCGGCGCTGTCGGGTGGGGTCGACATCATCCAGCTGCGGGACAAGGGCTCGCCCGGTGAGCAGCGGTTCGGCCCGCTGGAGGCGCGCGCCGAGCTGGCCGCGCTGGAGATCGTGGCCGACGCCGCCCGCCGCCACGGCGCGCTGCTGGCCGTCAACGACCGCGCCGACATCGCCCGCGCCGCCGGCGCCGACGTCCTGCATCTGGGCCAGGACGACCTGCCGTTGGAGGCGGCCCGCGACATCGTCGGCCGCGACACTCTGATCGGGCGCTCCACCCACGAGGCGGGCGAGGCCGCGCGGGCGCTGATGGAGGACGTCGACTACTTCTGCGTGGGCCCCTGCTGGCCGACGCCGACCAAGCCGGGCCGGCCCGCGCCCGGGCTGGATCTGGTGCGGTCGGTGGCCGGTATGCATTGCGACAAGCCGTGGTTCGCCATCGGCGGTATCGACGAGTCGCGCCTGACCGAGGTCCTCGCGGCCGGGGCGCGGCGCATCGTGGTGGTCCGCGCCATCACCGCGGCCGCCGATCCTGCCGCAGCCGCGGGCCGGCTCAGTTCGGCGCTTGCACTTGCCGGGTGACGTCGATGCCGGCGGGCGAACACCAGGCGAACACCCCGGTCTGGATCTCGACGGTGTGCGGGACCGACAACCCGCATTCGTCGTGCTCGTCGGGCCGCAGCATCGCGGTGATGCGCAGCCGCTGCCAGCTGGCGGCGAATCCCGGGTGCAGCGGCAGGTCGGCCACCTCGTCCTCGGCCACCCAGCGCAGCTCGGAGCTCTCCCGGTTCGGGACGGTGTCGAGCAGCTGATGGGCGTCGGCGACGACGGTGGTGTAGCTCCACGAGGTGCCGCCCTGCCCGGAGACCTCGGCGGTGATGACGGTGGCGCGCACCTGCAGGTGCTCGGCAGGCAGCCCGGCCTCCTCGTGCGCCTCGCGGACCGCGGCCTGCTCGGATGTCTCGTGGCTGTCGCGGGCGCCACCGGGCAGCGCCCAGGTGCCGCCCTGATGACTCCACGGGGCCCGGTGCTGAAGCAACACCGCGGGGCTGCCGTCCGGCTGCGGGGCGCGCAGCAGCAGCCCGGCGGCGCCGTGCCGTCCCCAGTAGTGCGCGCCGGTCTCGGAGACCACCCACCCGTCGCCGTCGCCTCGCACGCGTTCAGGATAGGCGCGCCACGCCGATGCTCGTCGGTCGATCCCACCCCATCTGTCACAGGTGCTCTTAGAATTCACTCAGGAAGTTCGAGAGGGATCCGGGCGAAGGAAATGAGGTCCGCGCAAGGTGACCGTTGAGTTGGCGCACCCGTCCACCGAGCCGCTGGCTTGGCGGTCGCCGACTGAGCCCACTCACCCGCGCAGGTGGTTCTTCCGCAGCACCCCCGGCCGCATCCTGACCATCGGTGTCATCCTGGCCACCCTGGGAATTCTCAGCGCTTTCGCCACCTCGACGACCATCAACAATCGTCAGGAACAGCTGACCACGGTGCTCAACCACACCGAACCACTGGCATTCGCCGCCGGCCAGCTCTACACCACCCTCTCGGTGGCCGACGCCGCCGCGGCCACGGCGTTCATCGCCGGCTCCGAGCCCCGGGCCGTCCGCCAGCGCTACGAGCAGGCGATCACCGACGCGGCCGTCGCGGTCACCCGCGCCGCCAGCGGGCTGACCGACGAGCCGCTGGTGCAGTTGCTCGGCCGGATCAACGCGCGGCTGGCCGTCTACACCGGGCTGATCGAGACGGCACGAACCAACAACCGGATGGGCAACCCGGTCGGATCGTCCTACCTGTCGGAAGCCTCGGCGCTGATGCAGCAGCAGATCCTGCCGGATGCGCAGCAGCTCTACGAGCAGACCTCGGCCCGGGTCGACGCCGAGACCACGGCCTCAACCCGGATCCCCGCGCCGGTGATCGTGGTGGTGGCGATGACGCTGGCATTCGGTGCCTTCGCGCACCGATGGCTGGCGGCGCACACCAAGCGCCGGGTCAATGTGGGCCTGATCGCGGGCGGACTGGCGATCCTGGTCATGATCATCTGGGTTGGCTCGGCCCTGGCGATTTCCACCGCGGGCAGCCGGGCCGCCAAAGACACCGCGGCCGAGTCACTGAAAACGGTGACTAACCTGGCGATCACCGCGCAGCAGGCCCGCGCCGACGAGACGCTGTCCCTGATCCGCCGCGGTGACGAAGACGTCCGCAAACGGTCCTACTACCAGCGCGTGGAAACAATGCACGAGCAGCTCACCGAATACCTGGCCCGCAACGACGCCATCGACAAGGGCGACCTGGCCGACGCCGACCAGCTGCTGGTCAAGTGGCGGCAGGCCGACGAGCGGATCAACGCCTACATCTCGGTGGGTAACTACCAGGCCGCCACCCAGGTGGCGCTGGGGACCGGCGAGGACGACTCCACGCCGGCGTTCGACAAGCTCGACGCCTCGCTGTCCAGCGGCATCCGGGAAAGCCGCAATCAGTTGCGCAACGACATCCTGTCGGCCCGGCGAGTGCTGTCGGGTACGACGGTCGGCGGGGCGGTGCTGTCGGTCGGCGCGGCGCTGGCGGTGGCGCTGGGCCTGTGGCCGAGACTGAGCGAGTACCGGTGATGAGCGCTCGCGCGAAGAACAGACGGCCGGTGATGAGCGCTCGCGCGAAGAACAGACGGCCGATGAAGCTGCGCGCGCTGGCCTGCATCGCGGTCGTCACAGCGACCGTGCTGGCCGGCTGCGGCAGAACCGAGTACACGATGGCGCCGGCGGTGCCGACGCTGGCGCCGCCCACCCCGGCCGGGATGGCCGAGATGCCGCCCGAGCCGCCGCAGCCGCCCAACCCGGGCGACGACAACTGTGACCGCACCGCCAGCCTGCGGCCGTTCACCAACAAGGCCGACGCCGACGCCGCCGTCGCCGCGATCCGGACCAGGGGCCGGCTGATCGTCGGCCTGGACATCGGCAGCAATCTGTTCTCGTTCCGCGACCCGATCACCGGGGAGATCACCGGTTTCGACGTCGACATCGCCGGCGAGGTCGCCCGCGACATCTTCGGCACTCCGTCACAGGTCGAGTACCGGATCCTGTCGTCGGCCGACCGGATCAGCGCGCTGCAGAGCAACGCCGTCGACATCGTGGTCAAGACGATGACGATCACCTGTGAGCGCCGCAAACAGGTCAACTTCTCGACGGTGTATTTCACCGCCTACCAACGCATCCTGGCCGCGCGGGAGTCGCCGATCGCACAGGCCGCGGATCTGTCCGGCAAGCGCGTGTGCGTGGCTCGCGGCACCACCTCGCTCAAGCGGGTGCAGGAGATCGCACCGCCGCCGATCATCGTGACGGTGGTGACCTGGGCGGACTGCCTGGTGGCCCTGCAACAGCGTGAAGTCGACGCGGTCAGCACCGACGACTCGATCCTGGCCGGTCTGGTGGCGCAGGACCCGTACCTGCACATCATCGGGCCGAACATGGCCGAGGAGCCGTACGGCATCGGCATCAACCTGGAGAACGCCGGGCTGGTCCGCTTCGTCAACGGAACCCTGGAGCGAATCCGTCGCGACGGTACGTGGAACACCTTGTACCGCAAGTGGTTGACGGTGCTCGGCCCGGCGCCGGCACCTCCGACACCGAGGTATCTGGACTGATGGACACGCCGGATCAGCCAGAGGTCGACGTCGGCACGCAGCCGGCGAGCATCGACGACCTCGGCATGGATTCGGTGTCGACGATGCGGCCGATGGCCACCCAGGCGATCTTCCGGCCGCATTTCGACGACGACGACGAGGACTCCGTCGGCAGCGTCGGCACCGAACCGCAAGATGTGCACCAGGTGACCGTGGCCCGCAAGCTCTCGCCCACCCGGCGGCTCGGCGGCGGGTTGGTGGAGATCCCGCGGGTCCCCGAGATCGACCCGCTCGCCGCCTTGATGGTCAATCCCGTTGTCGCCGAGTCGAAGCGATTCTGCTGGAACTGTGGCCAGCCCGTCGGCCGCTTGACCGACGAGCACGAAGCTACCTCCGAGGGATGGTGCCCGCACTGCGGCAGCGCCTACTCCTTTGTGCCCCAGTTGGTTCCGGGCGACATGGTGGCCGACCAGTACGAGATCAAGGGCTGCATCGCCCACGGCGGACTGGGGTGGGTGTACCTCGCCGTCGACCACAACGTCAACGAACGCCCGGTCGTGCTCAAGGGGCTGGTGCACTCCGGGGACGCCGAGGCACAGGCGATCGCCATGGCCGAGCGGCAGTTCCTGGCCGAGGTGGCCCACCCGTCGATCGTGAAGATCTTCAACTTCGTCGAGCACCCCGACAAGCATGGCGAGCCGGTCGGCTACATCGTGATGGAGTACGTCGGCGGTAAGTCGCTCAAGCTGCCCCGGCGCGAGAAGCTTGCCGTGTCCGAGGCGATCGCCTACATGCTGGAGATCCTGCCCGCGATGGCCTACCTGCACTCGATCGGGTTGTGCTACAACGACCTCAAGCCGGAGAACGTCATGCTCACCGAGGAGCAGCTCAAGCTGATCGACCTCGGTGCGGTGTCACGGATCAACTCGTTCGGCTACCTGTATGGCACACCCGGTTATCAGGCGCCCGAGATCGTCCGCACCGGACCGACCGTCGCCAGTGACATCTACACGGTGGGCCGCACGCTGGCCGCGTTGACGCTGGATCTGCGAACCCGCAAGGGCCGCTATGTCGACGGGCTGCCCGACGACGATCCGGTGCTCAAGAAGTACGACTCGTTCGGCCGGTTGCTGCGCCGCGCGATCGACCCCGATCCCAGGCGCCGCTTCGCCAGCGCCGAGGAGATGTCGTCTCAATTGCTCGGGGTGCTGCGCGAGGTGGTCGCCGAGGACACCGGCGCCCCGCGGCCCGGCCTGTCGAACGTGTTCACCCGCACCCGGTCGACCTTCGGCGTGGAACTGCTTGTCGCGCATACCGATGTGTACCTCGACGGGCTGGCACACGCCGAGAAGCTGACCGCCTCCGAGATCGTCACAGCGCTGCCGGTTCCCTTGGTCGACCCGACCGACGTTGCCGCGACGGTGCTGTCGGCGACGGTGTTGTCCCAGCCGGTCCAGACGCTGGATTCATTGCGGGCTGCCCGGCACGGCGGGCTGGACTCCGAGGGCGTCGACCTCACCGAGTCGGTGGAACTTCCGCTGATGGAGGTGCGCGCGCTGCTGGACCTCGGCGACGTGGCCAAGGCCAATCGCAAGCTCGACGACCTCTCCGATCGGGTGGGCTGGCGCTGGCGGCTGATCTGGTTCAAGGCGGTATCGGATTTGCTGACGGCCGATTTCCATTCGGCAACAAAGCATTTCACGGAGGTGCTGGACCTGTTCCCCGGCGAGCTCGCGCCGAAGCTGGCGCTGGCGGCGACCGCGGAACTGGCCGGGACATCCGACGAGCGCCCGTTCTACCAGACGGTGTGGCACACCGACAACAACATCATCTCGGCGGGTTTCGGCTTGGCGCGCGCACAGTCGGTGGAGGGTGACCGCGAGTCGGCGGTGCGAACGCTGGACGAAGTGCCCGCATCCTCAAGACATTTCACCACGGCGCGGTTGACCAGCGCGGTCACCCTGTTGTCGGGCAGGTCGGCCCACGAGCTGACCGAGGAGCAGATCCGCGACGCCGCCCGGCGAGTCGAGGCGCTGCCGGACACCGAGCCGCGGGTGCTTCAGATCCGCGCACTGGTGCTCGGCACCGCAATGGACTGGATCGCCGAGCACGAAGCAAGTACGAATCACATCCTCGGCTTCCCGTTCACCGACCACGGTCTGCGGCTCGGCGTCGAGGCGGCGTTGCGCAACCTGGCCAGGGTCGCCACCAGCCAGGCGCACCGCTACGCGTTGGTGGACATGGCCAACAACGTCCGGCCGACAAGCACGTTCTAGCTCGCGTCGATGTGCAGCCAGAGCGTCGAGACTGCAGCCGGAGCGAGCGTTCCGTCGGCAGTTCGCGCTGGGCGCAGTCTCAAAGCCCTCAGTGCCGACCGAAGCGGTCGCGAAGCTGCGGATCGTTTTCCCACCAGAGTGTCGAGGACGGTGTGCCCGATGACGCCGCCGCGTCCAGTTCGGCGTCCACCTCAGCGGCCTTGCGGCGTTCGTCGGTGCCCAGTGCCCGCATCAGGACGAGCACGAACGGGATACCCACCACGTCGCCGAGAATCCACAGGATGCCCGCTCCGATCGACTGGTCCACGCGCGGACTCGGCCCCCAATCACGGTGCAGGGACGCGTAGTACTCCGAAGCGACGAGCGGTCCCAGCCACAGCACCACGCCGAGCAGACCGTCGGCCAGGGCCTCCACCACGCTGATCCCGATCGACATCAGCGGGGAGAACCGCCGCGGCACCGGGTCGGCCTGCAGGCGGGCATAGAAGTAGCCGAAGCCGATGACCACCAGCAGCACGCGGGTCAGCGCCGCCAGCGGGCCGGTCATCGACGCGACGTACCAGGGAGTCAGGTACAGCAGCCACGGGGTGGCCAGCATGGCCACCGATGTCGCGAGAGGCGAGGTCACCACCCGCATCAGCCTGGACCGCACAACGCGGTCCACGATGGTGCGGCCGGCCGCCGAGCCCGCCGACACCGTCGCCAGGGGGCGCCCGAGTGCCAGGAAGAACGGCGCGACGAACAGCAGGAGGAGGACCTGAAGGGCCCGCACCCAGAACAGCACCGGTGCGTACACGCCCACGGCGGTGAAGGTCGCCAGCGCCCACAGCGCCAGACCGAAACCGAAACACCAGGCCTGACCCCGGGTGGCCGTTCCGGCGGCGCGCGCCCGCCGGAAGCAACGGAAGTAGCCCGCGCCGACGATCGTGATGATCGCGAGCGCGGCGACGTCCAGCGTCCACGCCAACAACACCATGGCCGATGACGCTACGCGGACTACCTGGGAACCAGAACTAGACCACGGTCAGGCAGGCCCGCGCGATCCCCAGCTCTTCGTTGGTCGGGATCACCAGCACCGTGGTCGGTGACTTGTCCGCGGAGATCAGGCGCGCGCCTCGGGCCGGGCTGTCGTTGAGGTGTTCGTCGAGTTCGATGCCCAGCGGCGCCAACCCGGTCAGGGCGTCCCTGCGCACCCGCGCGTCGTTCTCCCCGACGCCGGCGGTGAACGCCACCACGTCGGTGTGGCCGAGGATCGCCAGGTAGGCCCCGATGTACTTGCGCAAGCGGTGGATGTACACCTCGTAGGCCAGGCGGGCGTCCTCGTCGCCGGCCTCGATGCGCCGGTGGACGATTCGGAAGTCGATCTCCCCCGCCAGCCCGTACATCCCGGACTGCCGGTTGAGCATGGTCTCGATGTCCTCGACGCCCATCCCCGCGGTTCGCCACAGGTAACTGATCACACCCGGGTCGATGTCCCCCGAGCGCGTTCCCATGACCAGGCCCTCCATCGGGGTCAGCCCCATGGTCGTGTCGACCGGGCGTCCGCCGGCGATCGCCGACGCCGACGCCCCGTTGCCCAGGTGCAGGACGATCTGGTTGAGAGACTCCAGCGGGACGCCCAGGAACTCGGCGGCCTGCTGCGAGACGTACTGATGGGAGGTTCCGTGAAAGCCGTAGCGGCGAATCTGCCAGCGCGCGGCCAGCTCTCGGTCGATCGCGTACGTCGACGCCGCGGCAGGCAGGTCGTGGAAGAAGGCGGTGTCGAACACGGCGACATGCGGCAGGTCGGGCAGGACCCGGCGGGCCACCTCGATACCGAGCACCGCGGGCGGATTGTGCAGCGGCGCCAGCGGGGCCAGCTCGCGCAACTGGTCGAGCACCGAATCGTCGACCACGGTGGGGCGGTAGAGCCGCTGCCCGCCGTGCACCACCCGATGTCCGACCGCCACCAGGCCCGCATTGTCCAGACGCTGGCCCGCTTCGGCGAACAGGTCGAAAGCGGTGCGCAGCGCCGCCTCGTGGTCGGCGATGCGGCCCTCGCGGCGGATCTCCCGGTCGCCCAGGGTCAGCGCCGCGGTCGACGTCTCCTCCCCGATCCGCTCGACGATGCCGTGTGCCAGCGAGGTCCCGGTATCAGGCTGGACGAGTTGGTATTTCAGTGACGACGAACCGGAGTTGAGGACCAGAACGGTCGTGCCCGATGTCGCCGGCCCTGCGGCTCCGGTCATCACTCCCCCTGGGCTTGGATCGCGGTGATCGCGACGGTGTTGACGATGTCTTCGACCAGCGCCCCGCGGGACAGGTCGTTGACCGGCTTGTTCAGACCCTGCAGCACCGGCCCGATCGCGATGGCGCCGGCGCTGCGCTGCACCGCCTTGTAGGTGTTGTTGCCGGTATTGAGGTCCGGGAAGATCAGCACTGTGGCGCGACCGGCGACCTTGGATCCGGGCATCTTCGCCGCGGCCACCGTCGGGTCGACGGCGGCGTCGTACTGGACCGGTCCCTCGACCATTAGGTCGGGGTCCCGAGTTCGGACCAGTTCCGTTGCCGCGCGGACCTTTTCCACACCCGCGCCGCTACCGGAGTCGCCGGTGGAGTACGACAGCATCGCCACCCGCGGGTCGATGCCGAACTGGGCGGCGGTGCGCGCCGAGCTGATCGCGATGTCGGCGAGCTGTTCGGCGGTCGGGTCGGGCACGATCGCGCAGTCACCGTAGGCCAGCACCCGATCGCTCAGGCACATCAGGAAGATGCTCGACACCGTGGACACGTCGGGCTGGGTCTTGATGATCTCGAAGGCCGGCCGCACGGTGTGCGCGGTGGTGTGGGCCGCACCGGAGACCATCCCGTCGACGATGCCGTTGTGCACCAGCATGGTTCCGAAATAGGAGACGTCGTGCACTATTTCGCGGGCCTGCTCCAGCGTCACGCCCTTCTTCTTGCGCAGTTCGGCATACTGCGCGGCGAACTGGTCGCACAGATCGCTGGTGCGTGGATTGAGGACGGTGGCGGCGGAGAGATCAACGCCCAGTTCGGCTGCGCGGGAACGCACTTGGCCCTCGTCGCCGAGGATCGTCAGGTCGGCCACTGACCGTCGCAGCAGCCGGCCTGCAGCGCGCAGGATGCGGTCATCATCGCCTTCGGGCAGGACGATGCGCTTGCGGTCGGCGCGGGCGCGTTCCATCAGCTGGTAAGTGAACATCTGTGGCGTGGTCACGGTGGGAATCGGAATCGCGAGCCGCTCCAACAGGTCGCCGATGTCGACGTAGCGGTCCATCAGCGCGATCGCGGTGTCGATCTTGCGCTGCGAGGTGGCTGTCACCCGTCCGCGGGCGCCGGCCACCGCGCTGGCTGTCTCGAAGGTGCCAAGCTCGGAGGCGATCATCGGCAGCCGAAGCCCCAGACCGGTCACCAGTTCGGCGATGCTGCGGTGCAGGGGCAGACCGCCGTTCAGAATGACGGCCGACAGTGACGGAAAGCCTTCGGCCGCATGCGCGCTGGCCACCGCCAGCACCACGTCGGAGCGGTCGCCGGGGGTGATCACAGTGACGCCTTCGGTGAGACGCTCCAGACAGTGCTCCGCGGTCATGCCTGCCACCAGCACCCCCATCACCTCGCGACCCAACAGCGATTCGTCCCCGTGCACCAGCACACCGCCGACGGCGGCGCTGAGGTCTGCGACGGTGGGTGCCACCAGCAGCGGCTCCTCAGGCAGTACGTACACGTAGGGCCCGAGGTCTTTGCACGCCTCGGCGACGGCATGCATCTGGGCCGGGTCGCATCGGTTGGCCACCACCGCGGCGGTGTGGGCGTGCTGGAGAGCCAGTTCGGCCAGACACAGCTCGATCACCTGGACGACCTCTGCGGGGGTGCGGCCCCTGGCCCGCACCGAGAGCACCACGGGAGCGCCGAGGTTCACCGCGATCCGGGCGTTCACGCTCAACTCCGTGGGGGTTGCGACGTCGGTGTAGTCGGAGCCGACGATCACCACGGCGTCACAGCGCGCGGCCATCGCGTGGTAGCGGTCGACGATGTCGGCGATGGCGCCGTCGGGGTCCTCGTGCAGCCGCTGATAGCTCACTCCGACGCAGTCGTCGTAGGCGAGGCCGGCGTTGCTGTGTGCCAGCAGCAGCTCGAGGATGTAGTCGCGGTCCTCCCGGCGGGTGATGGGCCGGAACACTCCCACCTTGGGCACGGTGGCGGTGAGCCGATGCAGGATGCCGAGTGCGACGGTGGACTTGCCGGTGTCGCCTTCGGGGGAGGCGACGTAGATGGCGGTGGCGGTGCGCGCGGCGGTCACCTCAACAGCTTGGCTTATGATCAGGACTCGGGACTACCCATCACGACAAGCGGCATGTTCGCCGCGACAGCGGGTTGGCGTAGGGAGTAGACAGACAACTGACAGGATTCTTTGCAGCTTGACTCGATTTCAGCGACAGCGACCACGCAGCTAAGCGAGTCCTCAGTGCGACATGCACTATATCAGTATTTAGCGCGATATATCGCGCTAAATAGCGCGGCATTACCGAAGAGGCTTGTTGTCGATATCCTGCAACTTTGGCAAATTTTTACGGGCGCGCCATTTCATGCAGTTCGGACGAAGGAAATATATGCTCAGACGTCGATGACACCGGGCAATGGCGCAATTCAGTCTAGGCGTTCGTCGCTGGGTCAAAGTTCGGGCGCAACGCCAATAGGACGGGGCGAAGGAAGCTGGTGTGAGTAGCGACCTCGGGATGGCACCCCCGGATCTAGTTACGCCACCGCTTTCCGAGAGCGAAGGCGAACCGCTCAGCACGGCGCCAGTTAGCGCTCGTAATGACCGCCCGCCAGCTCATCGTCGGAAGCGCATCCGGTTTTCCTGGGGATTTCCGCTGCGCCTGGCCTTGTTGGCCGTGTTCATCCTGATCGCCTACGGCGGCATCTTCTACCAAGTGGCAACCTCGATCGCCGACGGTTCCCGGCTGGCGTACCTGGCCGTAGTGCCCCTGCTTATCGCGATGATCGCGCTCGGCTCCTCCGCACCGCAGCGCGGAGTGGCCGACCCCGAGTCGGACTGGATCCTGGCAACCATCATTGGCGGCTTCGGACTGATTCTGAACTTCCTCATGGAGGCCCGGCTGCCCACGCTCGCAGGCCTGTGGTTCCAGCAGTTGGTCGGGGCCGTGATCTGGACCGGCTTCGCGGCCACCATCCTGTTCGGCATCCGCCGCGTGGCCAACAGGAACAAGTGGCCGATGTGGTTGTTCGCCCTCAATACCGCGACACCACTGCCGTACCTGATGGTCACCGAATGGCTCGGCGGGTCGAACCTGGCAGCCTCGTCGGTCGCCGCGATGATCGGCACCGTCGCGATCTTCCTGGCCGGTAAGCGCAACGCCTTGCACTGGCGGCTGACCGCCACCGCGATGTGTGCACTCGCCGGAATCGGCTCCGCCGTCGCGCTGTCAGCGCAGCCGCTGCTGGTTTCGGTCGTCGTGTCCGCCGGCATCGTGCCCCTCGTAGTGTTCATCCTCCTCGATGCTTTCGGCGGACGGAACACCTGGCACTTGCGCTCCGACGAGACGCCTTTGCCGCATCGGTCTCCGTTTTCGCTGGCCCTGCTGGCCGGGGTGGCGGCGATGCTGATGGTGGCCAATGCCCCCAACGCTGCCGCACTCCCCACGCCGCCGAGCGCGACCGCCGGCTGGGAGCAGCGGGCTGGACTCACCCAGACCCAGCAGTTCGGCTTCATCCGGCGATACCTCGGCCCCGGTGCGACGTTCGTCCGCTACCAGGCCCCGCTCGTCGACGGTTACCCGCCGGCGGCCGTCG
Source organism: uncultured Actinomycetota bacterium (assembly GCA_963716465.1). Taxonomy (GTDB): domain Bacteria; phylum Actinomycetota; class Actinomycetes; order Mycobacteriales; family Mycobacteriaceae; genus Mycobacterium. The sequence continues at coordinate 510,454 of CAVQTS010000008.1, read as the reverse complement.
ACGTCATCACCACCGACAACCTCGCGTCCCTGCGCGCCTATCGTGACGTCATCTGGTATCCGGTGTCGACGATGCCGAACTATGCGCCGTTCGCCGTGGCCAACCCGGCTATCACCGATGCCAGGGCAACGGCGACCGACGCCTCGGCGGCTACCGCCGCCAACGCCGAGAACTGGCACAGCATCACCTGGGTCTGGCGGGTGGGTGACAAGTATCAACAGGTGTTCGTCGTGGTAGATCAGGACTTCTCCGCGAAGGCCCCCCCTGCTGGCCCCGAACCACTGTCCCTTCACGACACGGTGGCCGCGCCCGCGCTCTGGATGACGCGGCAGCAGGCCACTCCGTCCGGCAAGGTCGACGACGCCATCTCCAAGTGGGCCCAACACATCGTCGATCAAATCGTCAACGCAGGAGCACCACGACGTGACTGACCAGGTCGCGGCAAATGGCACCGATGAACCCTCCGGCGCCACGCTCCCCTCGCACTTCTCTGCGCGTCACGCACTCGGCCCGCGGATCATCCTGGCACTGGTGCTGATCGTCGGCGTCCTTGTATGGCTGATCATCGCTTTTCCCCACCAGGCGCCGCCCGCGCTGACCCTCACGGGTGCGCTCCTCTACCTGATCTCGACGATCGACCGGAACATGTTGATGCTCAGAGGCATCGGGTCGTCATCGATGGTGTCGGTCAGTGACGACGACGCACTGACAGTGCCCGACGACGAACTGCCGGTGTACACGGTGCTGCTGCCGGTCTATCAGGAACCCGAGATCGTGCTCAACCTGCTCGAGGGCGTCGGCCGAATCGACTACCCGCGGGACAAGCTCGAAATACTGGTTCTCGTCGAGGAAGACGACCTCGAAACCCAGTTCGCGCTGCACGGAATGCCGATCAGCAGTGTCCGGGTGGTGATCGTGCCGGACAGCCTGCCCAAGACCAAGCCGAAGGCCTGCAACTACGGCATGTCGCTGCCCGGCCTTCGTGGCGAGATGATCACCATCTACGACGCCGAAGACATCCCCGATCCCCTGCAACTGCGCCGCGCGGTCATAGCGTTCCGGCGCGCACCCGACGACGTCGGATGCCTACAGGCCCGGCTCGGCTACTTCAACGAATCCCAGAACCTGCTGACCCGGTGGTTCTCGATGGAGTACGACCAGTGGTTCGGCTGCGTGCTGCCGGCCGTCGAGCAGGCACGCTGCGTGGTGCCACTCGGCGGCACATCGAATCACATGCCCCTACAGGTGTGGCGACATATCGGTGGCTGGGACGAACACAACGTCACCGAGGACGCCGACCTCGGTGTCCGGCTGGCACGGCACGGCTATCGCACACTGATCCTGGACTCGCTGACGCTCGAGGAAGCCAACTCGGATGTGATCAACTGGATCCGGCAGCGCTCGCGTTGGTACAAGGGCTACCTGCAGACGATGCTCGTGCACCTGCGTACGCCCGGTCGGTTGCGCAAGGAGATCGGCCTCAAGGCCACTCTGCGCCTGGTCAACATGACCGGTGCGATCCCGTTGGCCAACGCCAGCAACCTGATCCTGGGTCGACCATGCTGCTGTGGATCATCGGACGCCCCGACGCGGTCACCCGTGATGTTCCCCCCTGCTCACCTATTACCTGTGTCTGGTGCTATTCCTTCTTGCCGCGCCGCTGTCGATGTTCGCCGGCCTCATCACGGTCATCGCGCTGGGCAAGCCGCAGTTGTGGTGGGCGGCTCTGCTGGCCCCGGTCTATTGGGCACTGCAGTCGGTCGCCGCGTTCAAGGCGTTGTATCAGTTGTTCTTCCGACCCTTCTACTGGGAGAAGACCGTGCATGGATTGAGCCTGACGAAGGCGATCAACCCCGCGGCGGAGGCTGCATGAAGGCTCTCGCCCGCGTCCTTGCGCTCGTACTCGCCGCTGTCCTGATGTGTCCGCTGGCGCCGGCATCCGGCCGCTGGCGTCAGCAGACCCAGGCACGCAGGAGGTCGCGACTCCGCCTGGCCCGGGCACCACTCCGCCAATCGCCTGGACGCAGCTCGGCAAATCGGATCGCATCGAGATCCTGGGCTCCGACCAGGTCGTCGACAGCGACATCCCGGTGCCGCAGGGCATCGTTCCCGGCCTGCTTACGGGCCAGATCGGGTCGGTTGTCAACGTGGCCGACGGCCGCGTCGACGTGCTCGACGGCCGCGGCGTACTGCTCGGCAGCATTCCCGCTCCCGCCGACCAAGGTTCGATACCGTTCACCGTCGACATCTCCAACGCGCAGATAGTAGACGGCACTGCCAAGTTGAGCTTCGTTCTGCGAGACCGCAACCCACCGGGCAACAGCTGCACCCAGCCACCGTCGCTGACGCTTGGCCAACTGGCCGCGACGTACCTCGGACAGACGCCGTACCCCGTGCTGGTGTCGGACTTCCAGCCCGGCTACACCGACGAGATTCTCATTCGCACCGGACCGACACCGTCGCGGGCACAGCAGCAGGCCGCCCTGGATCTGGTCGCCCAGCTGACCCACCAGTACCGGCCGATGCCGGTCCGCATCGACGTCGACACCTCCGCCGATCCGGCACCGCCCGGCTCGCCCACCCGCCGGGTGATCGAGTTGAGGGAGTCCATGCCGGCCGGCCTGACCGTGCAAAATCCAGGTACCCCGGACGCGTTATTGGTGATCTCGGGGAAGGGCGACGATCTGGAGCGTCAGGTCGACGTGTTCTCCGATCGGCGAATCAAGCTGGCGCAGACGCAGTCCGCGACCGTCATGACCGCGACGACCGATGCGCCGAAGGCCACCAACATCAAGACCTTCGCTCAACTCGGCATGACTGGGCAGATCTCGGTGCTTGGCACCGCGACGCTGTATGTGGGCTTCGACGTCAGCCAGTTCGGGGTCGGGCCGATCCAGGAAGCCACGCTGCACCTGATGGGGCATTACACGCCGATCACTGGCGGTGAGGCCTCGCTGGTGGTTCGCTCCGGCAGCACGGTGATCGCCTCTCGCCGCCTCGACGAATCGGGCACCGTGGACATCACCGGAACCATCCCGCCCGAATCGGTCCAGTCCAACGTGGGCATCGCCCTGGAACTGCGCTACCTGCCCAGCCAGCAGTGCGCTCCACTCAACGACCGGATCCAGTTCACGCTTGACCCCGGGTCCACTGTCGCCGTCACTCCCGGTATGCACAATCGGGGCGGGTTCCCGGTTCTTCCAATGGCTTTCACTCCCGACTTCGACGTCGCTTTGGACCAGGCCGACCACCTGCGATTCGCCGGTGAGGCGATTAACCTGCTCGGCCAGCAGACTGACGCGCTGCTGCATCCGAAGGTGACTACGTTGCAGTCCGCGGCCGGCGGCGGCCGCGGACTGCTCGCGGTGGCCCGTGGCGATGACCTGAAGCGTGCCGGTCTCGACCCCCCCGTGCTGCCCGAGCAGGGCAGCGCAGCCGATATCAACGGCACGCTGAACACCGATATCGACCTCAACGGGCCGCTCGGTGTAATTCAGGCCTTCTCGCAGGGTGACCGAATGGTGCTGGCGGTCAACGGAACCGACGACTGGTCGCTGGTCGAGCGCAGCTTCGACTACATCCGCTCGCTCGACTCGCGGTGGGCCTCACTGACCGGTGACGTGGTGGCTACGGGTGCAGCGAGCCAAACCGTGAACATGACGCTGCGTGAAGGCGGCCCGCTGATCAATGAGTATCCGGGCGACGGATGGAAATGGTGGGCCTACGTCAGCGCGGCCGCGATAGCCGTCGCACTGGCTGCAGCGGCAGTCATCATGATCTGGCGTCGGCGACGCCGTCAGATACCGCTGGAGCAACTACCGCACGTCCAGGTACCCCACGAGTGAGCCGGTGACCACACTCGCGCTGCTCCCTAACGCCGCCGAGTACGCTCCGGCGCCAGCTGACACTCCACCGCCCGTACCGCGCCGGTGGAGTGGTGTCGCGGTGTATTGGACCGTGGCCGCGCTGTACTTCACCGTCGGCTACGTCCTGATCATGCGCTACAACCTGTTCGATCCCGACGCCACTAGCCGGGTCGCCAACGCCGACTACGTGACGAGGAGTCGGGACCCACACCTGTCGGCGGTCGGCTTCGTGTGGAATCCGTTGCCCAGCCTCACCGAGATCCCCATTCTGCAGTTTGCCTGCTGGTGGCCCGAGCTACGCACCCACGGTGTCGCCGCCGTAGTCCAGAGCGCGCTGTTCATGGCCGGCGCCGCTGTGATGGTGCGACGCATCGCGCTCGATCGGGGTGTGGGCGCAGGCTGGCGGCGCCTCGCGGTCGTCTGCTTCGCCCTGCAGCCGATGATCGTGATCTACGGCGCCTCCGGCATGAGCGAGGCCGCTGAGACCTTCTGCATGCTGTGGTGCGTGCGCTATCTCCTGCGCTGGGTCGAGGACCGCAACATCATCGACCTTGGTTGGGCCGGGCTCGCCCTAGGCATCGGCTACCTAGCGCGCTATGAGGTGGTTCCTGCGGCCGTGGGCGCCGCAGTGCTGGTCGCCGTGCTGGCCGCCCGCACCCGCCTCCAACCCGAGGCTCGGTTCTACACCGCCGCAGCGCATGTCGCCGTCATCTTGTTCCCGATCGCGATCGCAACGCTGCTATGGGCGCTTGCCGGGTGGGTGGTCAACCAGGAACTCTTCGCCACGTTGACATCCAGATACGGCAACTACAGTCAGGTGGCCGGGGCCGCGGCACGCGGTGGACCGTTGACCCGAGCGGCCTCTGCCGACTGGGTGGTGGTCTCAGCACGGGTCTTCGGGATGCAACCGTTCGTTGGCGTCGCGACCGCCGTGGCTCTGTTCTACGCCGCGGTTACCCGCAGGGCCGCAGTGCTGGTGCCTCTGGTCATATTTGGACCGATCCTGGCGTTCGCGGCGTGGGGGCAGTTCAGCTCCTCCACTTTCGGTTGGTTCCGGTTCTATCTCCTGGCAATCCCGCTGGTGTTGTGCATCGCGATGGTCTGCTGGTCACGCACGCAGACACTCCGCACGCCCTGGCAGGCCGAAACTCTCGCCGCACGCCTCGGCGCAGCGCTCGTGGCCATGTCGATCGTGATCGGCTTCCCGGTGACAATCGCGGCATCGCTGAACGAACGAATTGGCAACCAGCAGTTACAGTTCGGCTTCAACTCACTGCTACACCCGTACCGCTATCCCGCCCGCGAGCAGTGGTATCGCAGGCTGATGGTCAATGACCGGTTGTTGGCCCACTACCTGGACAGCATGGCCCTGCCCGACAGCTCGATCCTGATGGATACGTTCAACACCTGGGGCGTGTGGCTCAACTCGGACAAGCCCAAGCAATTCATCGTCACCAGCGACTACGACTTCAAGTCCGCTCTGAACCGGCCGTGGCAGCGTGGAGTCAAATACATTCTGGTCAGTAATCCCGAGATCACGGACGCGGACGCGATCAACGTCCGCTACCCGTCGATGTGGTACGACGGGGCTGGAATCGGGGAACTTCAGTACTCGATCTACGGTGCCGACCGGGGACGAGCGGTTCAGGCTGTACAAGGTCATCGCGCCCGCCAATCGGGGCGGGCCTGCCGGGACTAGCCCAGCTTCCGGAGCCGCGGCGCCAGATCCTTCTCGAACAACTCCAGGAAGCGGCGCTGATCGTGACCCGGGGCATGGAACACCAGGTGGTTGAGCCCGAATTTCACGTAGTCGCCGACCTTTTCGACGGCCTCGTCGGGATCGGAGGACACGATCCAGCGCTTGGCGACCTGCTCGATGGGCAGCGCGTCGGCGGCCTTCTCCATCTCGATCGGATCGTCGATGGAGTGCTTCTGCTCGGCTGTCAGTGACAGCGGTGCCCAGAACCTCGTATTATTCAGCGCCAGTTCGGGATCCGGATCGTAGGAGATCTTGATCTCGATCATCTTGTCGATCGCGTCCAGGTCGCGGTCGGCGGCCTCAGCACCTTCCTTGACCGCGGGAAGCAGCTTCTCGGTGTAGAGCTCCTCGCCCTTGCCCGAGGTGCAGATGAACCCGTCACCGGCCCGGCCGGCGTACTTGGCGACTGCGGGCCCGCCCGCCGCGATGTAAACCGGCACACCGCCTTCGGGGACGTCGTAGATCGAGGCGCCCTTGAGGTGGTAGTACTCGCCGTCGAAGTCCACCCGGTCACCGCGCCACAGCTCCCGCATCAGCCGGACCGATTCACGCAGGCGGGCGAAGCGCTCCTTGAACTCCGGCCATTCACCGATGTAGCCGGTGGCGATCTCGTTGAGCGCCTCACCGGTGCCCACCCCCAGGAACACCCGATCGGGGTACAGGCATGCCATGGTCGCGAACGCCTGGGCGATCACCGCCGGGTTGTAGCGGAACGTCGGCGTCAGCACCGAGGTGCCCAGCGTGATCCGCTTGGTGCGCTCGCCCACCGCCGTCATCCAGGCCAACGAGAACGGCGCGTGGCCGCCCTGGTGGCGCCACGGCTGGAAGTGGTCGCTGACCGTTGCGCTGTCCATGCCATGCGCCTCGGCGAGCACCGCCAGCTCCACGAGCTCACGCGGCGCGAACTGCTCCGCCGACGCCTTGTATCCCAGTTTGAGTTCAGCCACGCCTTCGTTTCTACTCCAATGGTCGGGGACCCGGGGCTCGGAGTTCATAGACTGAGACATGCCCGCGGACCTCATCGCCATCACGGACAAGGTCCACCTCGCCAGGACCGACCTGGTGAACTGGACCCTCGTCGCCGACGACAGCGGCGTGATGCTCATCGACGCGGGATTTCCGGGCAGTCGTGAAGATGTGCTGACATCGTTGCGCCAGCTGGGTTTCGGGCCGGACGACGTGCGGGCGATCCTGCTGACCCACGCCCACGTCGATCATTTCGGGTCGGCGATCTGGTTCGCCAAGACCCACGGCACACCGGTGTACTGCCACGCCGACGAGGTCGGCCATTCCAAACGTGAGTACCTGCAGCAGGCCTCACCGGCCGACCTGCTGGCTCACGCCTGGCAGCCGCGCTGGATCAAGTGGTCGCTGGAGATCGCCCGCAAGGGCGCGCTGGTGCGCGGCGGCATCCCGACGACGCAGGCCCTCACCGAGGCCGTCGCAGAGACCCTGCCCGGCCGGCCGCTGGCCATCCCGACGCCGGGACACACCGGCGGACACTGCTCGTATGTGGTCGACGGTGTTCTGGTCAGCGGCGACGCTCTGGTGACCGGCCATCCGCTGGCCCGATCAGCCGGGCCACAGCTGCTGCCCGCCGTGTTCAACCACGACGAGCGGGGCTGTGTGCGCAGCCTGGCCGCGCTGGCGATGCTGGAGACCGACACGCTGATCCCCGGCCACGGTGAGCTGTGGATCGGGCCTATCCGGGAAGCCGTGCGCCAGGCAACACCGGGCTGAGCCCGAGGTTCTCCCTCAGCGTCCCCGCCGTACTCGGTGCGGAACACCCCCGCTCCTGCAAGCAGCGGCACCACGGTGTCGACGAACTCGTCGAGCCCGTGCGGAGTCAGGTGCGGCACCAGGATGAAACCGTCGCACGCGTCGGACTGGACGTAGCGGTCGATCTCCGCGGCCACCTGCTCGGCGGTGCCGACGAACTGTTGGCGGCTGGTGACGGCGATGACGAGTTCGCGGATCGACAGGTTGTCGGCCTCAGCACGTTCGCGCCAGGCGGCGGCCAGCGCCTTCGGGTCGCCGTGGCGCACCCGGCCCTGGGTGACCGTCGGGTCGTCGACCGGTTCGACGTCGGGCAGCGGACCGTCGGGGTCTTAGCCCGACAGGTCGCGTCTGCCAGACCTGCTCGAGCATCGCGATCGCGGTCTGCGGGCTCACCTGCTGGCGGCGGATGTGGTGCGCCTTCTCGTCGGCGTCGGCCGGCGCTGTCGCCGAGTACGAACGTCGCACCGGGAAAGACCTTGAGTTGGTCGGGATCGCGGCCGTGCGCGGCCGCACGCGCCTTGACGTCGGCGTAGTACCGCTGCCCGGCCTCGAGCGCCCCGTGCAGCGTGAACAACGCGTCGGCGTGCCTGGCGCCGAAGTCACGGCCCTCGTCGGAGTCGCCAGCCTGCAGCAGCACCGGATGGCCCTGCGGCCCGGCGGGCAGGGTGGCGACTCCGCGGACGTCGAACTGCGGGACCGGTGATGGACGGGAGCCGAGCCAGTCGGCGTAGATCCCGGCCCAATACCGGCCAGCCCGCTCAGGTCCCAGCTGTCCCAGAATTCGCGCGCGACGGTGACGAAGTCCTCGGCCCGCCGGTAACGGTCGGCGTGATCGAGGAATCCGCCGCGGCGGAAGTTCGCCCCGGTGAAGGCATCGGAGGACGTGACCATGTTCCACGCCGCGCGGCCATCCGAGAGATGGTCGAGGCTCGCGAATTGCCTTGCCACTTCGAAGGGTTCGTTGAAGGTGGTGTTGATGGTCCCGGCCAGGCCGATGCGCTCGGTGACCGCCGGCCAGGCGGCCAGCACGGTGAACGTGTCCGGGCGGCCGACCACGTCGAGGTCGTGGATGCGGCCACGATGCTCACGCAGTCGCAGGCCCTCGGCGAGAAAGAAGAAGTCCAACCGCCCACGTTCGGCGGTGCGGGCGAGGTGGACGAACGAGTCGAAGTCGATCTGGCTGCCCGCGGTCGGATCCGACCACACCGTGGTGTTGTTCACTCCCGGGAAGTGCGCCGCGAGGTGAACCTGCTTGCGGTACTTGCCTTCCCGGGTCATGCCGGCGGTCCCCAGCGCTTGGCGAGCAGTTCATGTGAGCGCAGCCGGTCGGCGTGACGGAAGGTCGCTGTCGTGACCACCAGCTCGTCGGCCCCGGTGACCTGCTGCAGCTCGGACAGCTGCTCGGCCACCTCGTCGGCGTCGCCGACGAACTGCGTGGCGATCCGGTCCTCGACGACGGCGCGCTGCTCGTCGGTCAGCGGCGGGCAGTCGTCGGGGTCCGGGTAGGGCACGGCGCCGCCCAGCGCCCGGATCGAGTGCACCCAGTGCCCGTAGGGGCCGGCGAGATGACGGGCGGTGGCGGTGTCGTCGGCGACCACGACGTCGGCCGAGACCACGACGTAGGGGGCGGACAGCGTCCGCGACGGAGTGAACGCGGACCGGTAGGCGTCGACGGCGTCCAGTGCGGTGCCGGGCGTGCTGTGGTAGCTCGCGACGAACGGCAGTCCGTGGGCGCCGGCCACCGCGGCGCTCTGCCCCTTGCTGCTGCCGAAGATCCACGGCGTCAGGCCCGTGCCCTCGCCGGGTACCGCGTGCACGGGAAACCTGCCTGCCGTGTGGGTTCCGTCGATCAGGGCGAGGATGTCGCCGACCTGCTCGGCGAATTCCGGCGGCACCGCCTGCGGTTGGGTCAGGCACCGTGGCGAGCGCACGCATTCGCGGGCTGGCCAACAGCGTGCGGACGTCGAACGGCGGCGGCACCACCACGCCGTCGACGGTGCGCCAGTCCTGCCCTGGTCCACCCGCACTGTGTCCGCGTGGCTCCTCAGCTCACCGACTTCTCGGCCTCGCGCCGGCGCTGACCGGAGCGGCCCAGGCCGAGGTCGATGCGGCCGGGATGGAAGGCCTCCAGAATGCCGAAGCTCTCGACCACCGCCAACGCGGTGGTGTATCCGAGTTGGACGGCCGCGGCCCCCACCCGGATGTATTCGGTGGCGGCGGCGATCTGCCCGATCAGCACCGCGGGGTTGGAGCCGGCGACGGCAACGAAGTGGTGTTCGGCCACCCAGTAGCGCTTGTAGCCCCACTGCTCGGCGTGCCGCGCGAGGTCGACGGTGTTCCGCAGCGCCGTCGTCGCGTCGCAGCCGGCGCTGATCGGCGAGAGGTCCAGGATCGACAGCGGAACGTTCATGACGACCTCACAGGTGCGTATCGGTTGGCCGCCACCGGCAGCCCGAGTCGTTCGCGCAACGTCTCACCGTCGCGGTAGCCGGTGCGGAACCGGCCGGCCCGCTGCAGCGCCGGCACCAGGTGGTCGTCTGATGGCGGGCAGGTCGGTGTGCGTTGACGGCCGGTCGCAGCCGGAACCCGTCGACACCCAGGTCATGCCAGGCGAGCAGCAATTCCGCCAACGCAGCCGGCGTTCCACCCCAGACCAGGGCGTCGGATTCGACGTCGGTGTCACCGCCGAAGGCGACGACCAGGTCGGCGATCACCTTCAGATCCCGGCCGCCCGCCGCGGCGACCTCGCCGAGGATGCGGGTCAGCGATTGCTCGTCCTTCGGCGTGACGAAGACGACGTCGGCTGCCGCCGACAGCGAACTGGTAGACCCGCTCCGGCATGCGCGAGTACGGCGACCACAGGCTGGCCCTGCGGCGGCCGCGGCGTGATCGACGGTCCCTTCACCGAGAAGTAGCGGCCGGTGAAGTCGACGTAGTGCAGCCTGTCGCGGTCGACGTAGCGTCCCGTCGCGACGTCGCGGATCACGGCGTCGTCCTCCCAGCTGTCCCACAGCCGGCGGACCACCTCGACGAAATCGCCTGCCTCGTCGAATAATTCATCTCTTCCGGGCTCACCCCGGCGGCCGAACAACTCAGCGTCGGGTGCAGTCGAACTGACCCGCGGCTGCCAGCCCGCGCGGCCGTGCGAGATGTGGTCCAGCGTCGCGATCGCCTTGGAGACGTGGAACGGCTCGGTGTGCGTCACAGTGGCCACCGGGATCAGCTCCGATGTGCCGCGTCACCGGCGCGATCCGGGCGGCCACCAGGACCGCATCCGCGCGGGGGGTCGGGCCACGCAGATCCAGACTGTCGTCGACGCTGAGGAAGTCCAGCAGTCCGCCTTCGGCGATGGTCGCCAGCCGAGCCCAGTAACGGCCGCCGGTCACCGGGTCGGCCGCCAAGGCGGATCGCCAGGCCTGCGGATGCCAGCCGTAGCCGTCGAGGGCGACACCGAGATGCAGGGGGTTGGGGCCATCACTCAACTGTCTAACGTGCGGCCGCACAAGGCATTCCGGAACCGGGGGTTCCGTTCATCATGATTTCAAACCTGCTGTCCGGCAGCGCTCAGAGTACCTTGACGAAGGCTATCGGATACACCTCGCCCTCGGCAGGCAGTGGCACCTCCAACCGGGTGTAGCCCGCACTCTCGTAGAGCGCCTCGGCTTCGGGCTGGCGGTCCCCGGTCGTCAGGTAGACCCGCCGGTATCCACGCCGGGCGATCTCGGACTCCAGAGTCTCCAGCAGCGCCTTGGCGTAGCCGCGCCGCCGGTGGCCGCTGTCGGTCCAGATTCGCTTGAGTTCGGCGGTGTCGGCGTCGAAGCGGCGAAACGCCCCGCCGGTGACCGGCCGGTCGTCCACCAGTCCGATGAGCATGCCGCCGGCGGGCGGGCTGAACTCCTCGGCCGGGTATCCCCGCAGCCACGTCAGCACCCGGGCCTCGGTGCCGTTGTACCGGGTGGCGTACTCGACCGCCAACTCGGCGATCAGCGGCTGAGCCAGTTCGTCGTCCTGGTTGACGGGGACGAAACGCGGCCGCTGCACCGATCCATTGTGCTCGGCGGCGTCGGCGGGCCGGGCGGGCGACCCCTTCTCCGACGAACTTGACACTTGTAAAGTTTCCGGCCATGGACAACATCCGCGGAAAGACCATCGCCATCACCGGCGCGGCCAGGGGCATCGGCTTCGCCACCGCCCGTGCGCTGTTGCAGCGCGGTGCGCGGGTGGTGATCGGCGACCGCGACGTCGCGTTCGAGGAGTCCGCCGTCGCCCAACTGAGCAAGCTCGGCACGGTGTCCGGCTACCCATTGGACGTCACCGACCCGGAGTCGTTCGCGACGTTCCTCGACAAGGCCCGCGCCGACGGCGGCGGCCACATCGACGTGCTCATCAACAATGCCGGCGTGATGCCGGTCGGGCCCTTCCTGGACCATTCCGAGCAGGCCGTGCGCACCGCCGTGGAGGTCAACTTCTACGGCGTGCTGACCGGCTGCCGGCTGGTGCTGCCCGAGATGGTCAGGCGCCGCAGCGGGCAGATCGTCAACATCGCCTCACTGGCCGGGATGCTGGCCGTCCCGGGCCAAGCACTCTATGCCGGAACCAAATTCGCGGTGGTCGGACTGTCGACCGCGCTCGCCGACGAGTTCGTGTCACAGGGCGTGCAGATCAGTTGCATCATGCCGACGTTCACCAACACCGAGCTCATCACCGGGACCAATACCACCGCGGCCACCAAGCCGGTGCAACCCGAGGACATCGCCGCCGCCGTCGTCAACACCCTCGACAAGCCGAAATCGGCTGTCTCCGTTCCCTATTACGGACGATTCATGGCGGCCGCGACCGCGTTCCTGCCGCCGCGGGGACGGCGCTGGCTGTCGGCCAAGATGGGCACCGACCGGGTGTTCCTGGACTTCGACACCACCGCGCGGGCCGCCTACGAGCAGCGGGCGCAGACGGCCACCGGCGTGCTCGAGCCGCCGACGAGCGACTAAGCGAGCACCGGGACGGCGTCACCGGCCCGGTAGGTCTCGACCGCGCCGATGTGCTCGAGGAGCACCTCGGGCTCCACGGCGTAGGTCGCGCCGGTGTCCTCACCGGTACCGACCAGCACCGCGCTCACCGTGTTCGGGAAGTCGTCATCGTCACCGACGAGCTTGAACCAGATCCGCGTCACCGGCTCGAGCCGCTCGTCGTCGAACTCGGTGGCCGACGGACCGTAGTACCAGCTGGCCAGCCCGTCGCCGGTGAAATCGGTGTCGAAGGTCCACCCGCGCGACGTGACCCATTCGTTGAACGTCTCGACGGCCTGCTCGAGTTCGGCTGTGCCGTCCTCGGTCTCGTCGCCGAACAGCGAATCCATCACCTGATCGGGAATCCAGCGCGCGTCCCGGCCCACCTGCCGCTTCTTGCGGCGGGCCTTCTTGGCGTCGGACTTTCGTGACACGCTAACCCAGCGCGCGATCGAGGTCGGCGATCAGGTCCTCAGTGCCCTCGAGTCCCACCGAGATCCGCACCACGCCGTCACCGAGGCCGATCGCCGCACGGCCCTCCGGCCCCATCGCCCGGTGGGTCGTGGTGGCCGGGTGGGTGATCAGCGACTTGGCGTCGCCGAGGTTGTTGGAGATGTCGATCAACGCAAGCTTGTCGAGCACCTCGAAGGCACGCTCCTTCGCCTTGCCCCCGGGTGCGTCGAGCTCGAAGGTCACCACGGTGCCACCGCCCGACATCTGCCGCTTGGCCAGGTCGTATTGCGGATGCGACGGCAGGAACGGATAGCGCACCCAGCTCACCGCCGGATGAGCCTCCAGGAACTCGGCGATCCGCAGTGCGGAGTCGTTGCTGTAGTTGACCCGGACCGAGAGCGTCTCGAGGCCTTTCAGTAACACCCAGGCGTTGAACGCGCTCAGCGCGGGCCCGGTGTGGCGCATCAGCTTCTGCACCGGCCCGTCGATGTAGTCCTTGTCGCCGAGGATCGCCCCGCCCAGAACCCGACCCTGACCGTCGATGTGCTTGGTGCCGGAGTAAACCACGACGTCCACCCCCAGCGGAAAGCCCTGCTGCAGAAGCGGAGTGGCGAAGACGTTGTCCAGCACCACTTTTGCACCGGCGGAGTGGGCCAGCTCGGACACCGCGGCGATGTCGACCAGTGACTGCATCGGGTTGGACGGGGTCTCGAAGAACACTGCCTGAGTGGGTTTGCTCAGCGCCTGCTCCCATTGCGAGAGGTCGTCGCCGTCGACGAACTCCACCTCCACACCCCAGCGCGGCAGGATCTCGCTACACACCACGAAACACGAGCCGAACAGGCTGCGGGCGGCCACCAGCCGGTCGCCGGCGCCCAGCAGCGCGCCCAGTGAGGTGAACACCGCGGCCATCCCGGACGCGGTGGCGAACGCCGCGGGCGCACCCTCGATGAGCCGCAGCCGCTCCTCGAACATCGAGATGGTGGGGTTGCCGTAACGGGAGTAGACGTAGCGGTCGATCTCGCCGGTGAACGCCTTCTCGGCCTCTGCTGCCGAGGAGTAGACGTAGCCGGAGGTCAGGAAGATCGCCTCGGCGGTCTCCTCGAAACCCGAGCGCAGCAGTCCGCCCCGCACCCCGATGGTGGCCTGGCTGACGCCGTCGGGCAGCGGCGCGGGAATCCGCACCGAGGGCACCTGATCGGTCATGACTGCTTCCACGGCAGGCCCAGCGCGCGCCAGCCGTTGCCGCCGCGGTGGCCCTGCTCGTCGAGCTGACCCTCGAACCCGTCGAGCATGTTGTACGACGGCGCGATCCCGGCCTCGGTGGCCGTCTCGGCCGCCGGAATCGACCGGTTACCCGACCGGCACAGGAAGACCACCGGGCGCTCGCCGGGGGTGACGCCGGCAGCGACCAGATCCGACACGAAGTTGTCGTTGTGCTGCCCGTTGCCGTGGTTCCATTCCACGAACACCACCTGGCGGCCGAGGGTGGTCAGATCCGGAACCCCGACCCAGCGCCATTCGGCGTCGGTGCGGCAGTCCACCAAGACCGCCTCGGGGTTCTCGCTGAGCAGTTTCCAGCTTTCCTCGGGCGTGATGTCTCCTGCATAGCTCACGGCCGTGAGTCTCGCACACACGCCTGAGATCATCACGGGCTAGACGGGACCGGCCGAGCACACCTTCCAGTCCCCGCCCTCGCGGACGAACGTCATCGGGCTCTGGATGCGCTTGTCCGGTGTGCGCTCGAAGTGGTACACGACGGTGCCGGTGGCCTGCTCACCGTCGATCTTCACTCCGGTGATGTCATCGACGAAGCGCGCCCCGTGTGCGGACTTCGACTGCTGCTGGCGGGCAATGACTTCGGCCTCGGCGCCCTGCTGGGCGGCGCAGGTGAACTTGCGGAAGTCGGCATAGTTCTCTCGCTGCAGGGCGTCGTTCTGCCCGACCGCCGCGCGGCCGACGCGCTGATCCTCGCTCAGCCCGTCACCGCGAACCAGCCACGAGATTCCCAATCCGATCAGGACGACCACAACCACGCCCAGCGCGATCAGAATGGGCATCGGGCTCGCCCCGGCGTTCGCGCGCTCGTTCGTCACTGCCACAGCCTCCGCAGTGTCGTGGAGACCCGGCGTACCCGGTCCCGAGCGACGGTGACGTCGGCGGCCGTGGCCAGCGCCAGCCCCAACCGCACCCGCGGCGCGCCTTCGTGGCGACCGAACAACCGGACGTCGCTCTCCGGAACCGTCAGCGCTTCGGCGAGCACCGCGGCCGACTCGGGCCGGGGGGTCGGCCGCCCGTCGGCCTCGTCGGTATAGGTGATCTCGGCGGCTCCCGGCGAGATCATGATCGTGTCGACCGGCAATCCCAGCACGGCACGGGCATGCAGCTCGAACTCGGAGAGCCGCTGGGTGCGCAACGTCACCAGCCCGCTGTCGTAGGGCCGCACGCTGACATCGGAGAAGTACACCTCGTCGCCGCGGACCAGTAGCTCCACCCCGAACACGCCGCGTCCGCCGAGCGCACGGACGATGCGGGCGGCCACCGACTTCGCCGCGCCCAGCGCGGCCTGGCTCATGGGCTGCGGCTGCCAGGACTCCAGCACGCCGCCGTCGACCTGACGATGCCCGATCGGCTCGCAGAAGTGCAGGGCCGGGCCCGTCGGCCCCTCGGTGCTCACGGTCAGCAGCGTGACGGCGTAGTCGATCTCGACGACCGTCTCGGCCAGCACCCGGTTGTGCGGCACCCGTCCGCCGGCGTCGACGGCTCGCTGCCACGCCGGTTCGACGTCCTCGGGACGCAACAGCACCGACATTCCCTGACCCGGCACCCCGACCACCGGCTTGACCACCAGCGGGAAGCCGGCGTGCTCGGCGACGGCGGTCAGCTCGGCCACCGACCCGGCGAACCAGAACGGCGCCGTCGGCAGGCCGAGGTCGTCGGCAGCGAGCCTGCGCATGCCCTCGCGGTCCAGGCTCAGCCGGGTGGCGTGAACAGCGGGCACCACCTGGGTGGATCCACCGTCGGCCGCCGCGCGCAGGGCGTCGATCGCCACCGCGTTGGTGTCGACGACGACGTAGTCGGGGGCCACGCGAGCGATGGCGGCGCCCAGCTCTTCGGGGTCGGTCATCTTGACGACCAGGGTCTCGTCGGCGGCGTCGTGGGCCGGGGCGTCGGCGTAGCGGTCGACGGCGATCACCGCCGCGCCCAGGCGCTGGAAGGCCAGCACCAGCTCACGGCTCAGCTCCCCGGACCCGACCAGCATCACGCGCATGATGCCCAAGGATAGGTGGGCTCAGCCGCGGGTCGGCCAGTGCCAGGACGGCTCGTCGAGCAGACCCTGGCCGACGATCGCGGTTTGGCCCGCTGTTTTCCTCAGCTCGATGATGTTGACCTTCTGCCGGTCGCGCAGCGCGGCCACCAGTCCGGCGGCGTGGGTGACGACGACGATCTGCGAGCCCTCCGACGCGCGGGTGATCAGGCCGGCCAGCGCCGGCAGCAGGTCGGGGTGCAGGCTGGCTTCTGGTTCGTTGAGCACCGTGAGCTCGGCCGGGCGCGGGGTCAGCAGCGCCGCCGTCCACAGCAGGTAGCGCAATGTCCCGTCGGACAACTCGGCGGCGGTCAGGGCGCGCAGCATTCCGGGCTGCCGCAGGGCGACTTCGAAGCGGGGATCACCGGTGCGGATCTCCACCCGGCTGCCGGGGAAGGCGTCGTCGACGGCCCGGGCCAGCGCGGCGGCGTCGCCGATCTCGACGATGGTCTGCAAGGCGGCGGCAAGGTCCGCGCCGTCATGGCTCAAAACTGTTGTGCGGCTGCCGATTTGGGGCATCCTCGCAGGTGCGGACGCGTCGGTGCGCACGTGGTCGTAGAACCGCCAGGACCGTACCCGTTCGCGCAGGGCGAGGAGTTCGGGTGCGGCCTGCGGGTCGGCGAGTTCGCTGAGCATGCTGTCGAAGGGCCGCAACGTGGTGGCCCCTACACGCCACCCGCCCTCGGCGTCGCGGAGCCGCACGGCCGGCCCGGAGCGGTCGGCGAGCAGCGTAGACGGGCGCAGGGCGGGACCGGCCCACACCGCCTCGGACTTGATCTCCGGGTCGAGGTGGAAGGCGGTGTCGGCGTCCTTGGGCAGTCCGAAGTCCACGGCGTAGCCGAAGTCGTCACCGGCGAAGCCGAGCTTGAGGCTCACCGGGCCCTTCTTCCCCTCCCCAGCCCACATCGTCGAACTCAGCCCGCCCTCGCGGGCCAACGCGTTGACCGCGCCGTTGCGGGCGGAGTCGGCGAGCAGGCGCAGCGCCCGGTACAGACTCGACTTGCCGCTGCCGTTGGCTCCGGTGACCACGTTGCAGGGGCGCAGCGGGACCACGAGCCGGCGCAGGGATCGATAGTTCTCCACGGCGACGGTGTCGAGCACGGCGCCACCTTAACCATCCGGTGCCGACAAATCGGTTCGGAAGCCACCCATCGCGGCGAGCACCGCGGCGAAGACCCGGTGGGCCGCCGCCAGATCGTCGTCGGACAGATCGGCCAGCGCGCGGTGGGTGTGCTCGGCCAGCGGGCCGAAGAAGGCGCGTCCGACATCGATGCCGTGCTGGGCGTAGCGCAGGATCACCTTGCGCCGGTCGGCGGGATCGGACTCGCGGCGCAGATGACCCGAGGTGATCATCCGCTCGACCAGGTAGGTGATTGCGGCTCCGGACATCCCCATCCGGCTGCGCAATTCGCCCGCGGTCAGCGGAGTGCCTGCGTTTTCCGCCACCATGACGTGCACCAATGCGCGAAAGTCGTTCGCCGACAACTCGTGGACACCGGCGAAGACCCGGCCGATCTGGTCCGATTCGGCCGACAGCGCCTGGACGTCGGCGACCACAGCCGACTCCAGCGAAGTCCGGTCGTCCATGACATCAGCGTATCTGTTCACTAGATGAAAGGTTAAGTAACTGAAGCTATGCTGGGGGCATGCATCGCGCACCTGACCTCGACCGTCCGTTGTGGGATCGCATCGGTGGGCTGCTGACCGGCCGCTTCTCCTGGGTGATCGCGCTGCTCGTGGTGCTGATCGGCGGCGGGCTGATGGGTGTACTCGGCCAGAGCGCCTCCGCCGACAAGTCGCCGGTGTCACTGCCGCCGAGCGCTGAGTCGGCCAGGGCGGCCGCCCTGCTGAAGGAATTCCCGGGCGGCGGCCAGGCACCGGTGATCTTGGTCGTCACGCGCTCGGACGGCGACGTGCTGTCGTCGGGCGATCTGGCCGCCGCCGAAGCGGCACGCGGGCGCATGCTCTCGGTCGCCGGCGCGGGCGGCCCGCCGATACCGGTCGTCCCCTCCACCGACGGCAAGGCCGCACTGGCTCCCGTTCCGCTGGACTCGACGCTGTCCGGATTCGCCCTCAACGACATGGTCAAGTCGCTCCGCGACGCCGCCAAGGACGGGCTGCCCGCCGATCTGGTGGTCAACGTCACCGGCGGCCCGGCCTTCGGCGCGGACATTGCGAACGCTTTCTCCGGCGCCAACATCACCCTGCTCGCCGTGACCGGCGCGGTCGTCGCGCTGCTCCTGATCGTCACCTACCGCTCCCCCGTGCTGTGGCTGGTGCCGCTGCTGGTGATCGCCTTCGCCGACCGGGTGGCGGCCGTCCTGGGGTCGGCGATCGCCGAGGCGAGCGGCATGGCGGCCGACGGCTCGACCTCGGGCATCACCAGCGTGCTGGTCTTCGGTGCGGGCACGAACTATGCGCTGCTGCTGATTTCGCGCTACCGCGAGGAGTTGCGCCACACCGCACCGGAGCCGCCGGGCCGCCGACATGCGGCCGAGCACCGCCAGGCCCTGCAGACCGCGGTGCGCCATGCCGGCCCGGCGATCCTCGCCAGCAACGCCACCGTGGTCCTGGCCCTGCTGACACTGCTGTTCGCCTCGTCGCCCAGCACCAGGAGCCTGGGCGTGCAGGCCGCCTCCGGACTGCTGGTCGCCGCCGTGTTCGTGCTGCTCGTCCTGCCTCCGCTGTTGGCATTGTTCGGCCGGAAGTTGTTCTGGCCCTTCGTTCCCAAGCCCGGCACCGAGGAGATCACCACCACCGGCGCCTGGCACCGGGTGGCCGACTGGGTGTCCCAGCACGCCACCCGGGTCGCCGTGGTGTCGATCGCGGTGCTGGCCGTCCTGGCCACCGGACTGCTGGCAACCCCGGTGGGGCTCAACCAGATCGACCAGTTCCGGGTGAGCGCGGACTCCGTCACCGGTTTCAAGACGCTGTCGGCGCACTTCCCGGGCGGGCTGACCGACCCCACCCGGGTCATCGGCAGCACCGACAAGACCGATGCCCTCACCCGGGCCATCCAGGGAACACCCGGCGTCGTGTCGGCGAATCCGGCGGGCCAGTCCGACGCTGGCCTGACACAGTGGCAGGTCGTCATCAACGCCGCCCCGGCATCGCAGTCGGCCTTTGAAACCATTGCCGCCCTTCGCGGTTCGGTCCACAAGGCAGATCCCGGCGCCCTGGTCGGCGGGTCCGACGCGCAGGCGCTGGACGCCAAGAACGCGGCCATCCACGACCGCTGGGTGGTGGTGCCGGCGATCCTGATCGTGGTGCTCGCGGTTCTCTACCTCCTGTTGCGAGCGGCGCTGGCACCCCTGGTGCTGGTGGCCGCGACCGTGCTGTCGACGATGGCCGCACTTGGCCTGGGTGGCTGGGTCAGTGTGCATCTGCTCGGCTTCCCGGCACTGGACATCACCACACCGTTGTTCGCCTTCCTGTTCCTGGTGGCACTCGGCGTGGACTACACCATCTTCCTGGTGACCCGCGCCCGCGAGGAGACTCCGATGTACGGCACCCGGGGCGGCATCGTGCGCGCGGTCTCGGCCACCGGGGCCGTGATCACCAGCGCGGGAATCGTTCTGGCAGCGGTGTTCTGCGTTCTCGGCGTGCTGCCGCTGATCGTGCTGACCCAGTTGGGCATCATCGTGGGCCTGGGCATCCTGCTGGACACCTTCGTGGTGCGCACCGTGGTCATCCCCGCGCTGTTCACACTGATCGGCCCGCGGATCTGGTGGCCCGCGTTCAAGCGGGACGAGATCGAAACGTCTTAGGCGCGTAGCGAATTCTGGTATTCGTCGCGGTGCCGCTCGAACACTCCGGCGCGGGTGAGCAGGAGCACGCTGACGATGAGCACCCAGCTCGGGAACGCCAGCGCCAGCCACATGCTGACGTCACTCGCAATCAACAACGTCACCGCCATGACGTAGCTGACGATCACCAGCCAGCGCGGCATCAGCCGGGTGCGCAGCCAGATGGTGGCCAGCGACATCATGAATACGGCCGCCATCCGCAGAGCGTAGGTCTTGGACAACACCAGCACCGCCATCTGCCCGAACACTGCGACATCGGTGTGGGCCTCGGCGCCACCGAGCGCTGTGTTGCTGGCCGCCAGGCCGGCGCCGATCCCCGCGGATGCAAAAGTCATCGCCAGGAACAACAGCCCGCTCCCCAGGAAGATCGTCCCGAAGAAGCGGTCCTCGAGTTGTCCCAGGCCGTCACGCACCACACCGATGAACCACAAGAAGCTGATCCCCGCGAACGGCATCAGCTCGGCTGCGACCCGCATCTTGACACTTCCGGCGTCGAGCCATTGCGAGCCCGGATGGGCCCCCTCTGGCAGCGACGAGCGGATCAGGATGATCGCGGCGCCGAAGAGCAGCGCGAACAGGACACCGGCGGCGGCAGCAGCACGCGGTGCGGTCAGTGCCTTGAGTGTTTTGGATCGCTGTTCCACCACGCCGTCATGGTGACAGATGTCAGGGCTGACCGGGCAGCAGACGCACCATCAGGCCATGAGCTTCGGCGAGCAATGTCCCGTCCGGGCTGGTCATCTCGGCGTTGACGAACGCCTTCCGCCCTTCGGCGCGGTCCAGCCAGCCCCGCACGGTCAGCGGCACGTCGATGGGTGTGACGTTGCGGTAGTCGACGTGCAGGAACGCGGTGCGGCTGATCGGGCGGCCGGTGGCGTGGATGACCATGCCGAACATCGAGTCGAACATCAACGGCAGCACGCCGCCGTGCACGGCGTAGTTGCCGCCGACGTGGAACCGGCTGAACTGCACGCTGAACTCGACGCCGTCCGCCTCGAACTTGGTGACGCGATAGGGCGCCATCAGCAGGCTGCCCGCAGCGGGAAGGCCGGGCACCCGGTTGGCCGGACCGACTCCCTCGGGCGCCTCGAACGGGGCCAGCAGCGCCGCTAGTTCTTCGGCCCGGTCGGCGGCGGCCTCCCAGGTGTCGCGGTCGGGGTCGGCCGACACGGCGAAGTCCTGCACCCGGCGGATCGCTTCGAGGAACCGGCCGAAGCCCGGACCCGGATCGGCCGGCTCGAACTTCGGGAAGCCACCGTGCCGGTAATACTCCGGATCGGCCTGGTTCGGGTCGCTCATACCCGCGGGGCCAGGATGTCGCGCCGCACGATCGTCTGATCGCGGCCTGGCCCGACGCCGATGCACGAAACATGGGCTCCGGCAAGCTCTTCGAGGCGAAGCACGTAGTCGCGGGCTTTGGCGGGCAGTTCGTCGAAATCCCGGGCTCCGGAGATGTCCTCCCACCAGCCGGGCAGCTCCTCGTAGATCGGCTCGGCGTGGGCGATGTCGCTCTGGGTCATCGGCATCTCGCTGGTGCGTTTGCCGTCGACCGTGTAGCCGACGCACACCGGCACGGTCTCCAGGCTGGACAGCACGTCGAGCTTCGTCAGGAAGTAGTCGGTGATGCCGTTGACCCGGGTGGCGTACCGGGCGATCACGGCGTCGAACCAGCCGCAGCGCCTGGCCCGCCCGGTGGTGACACCCACCTCGCCGCCGGTCTTGGACAGATAGGCGCCGTACTCGTCGAACAGCTCGGTCGGGAACGGACCCGACCCGACCCGGGTGGTGTACGCCTTCAGGATCCCAAGCACCGTGGTGATCCGGGTCGGCCCGATACCGGAGCCGACGGCCGCGCCGCCCGCGGTGGGGTTGGACGAGGTGACGTAGGGGTAGGTGCCGTGGTCGACGTCGAGCAGCGTGCCCTGGGATCCCTCCAGCAGTACGGTCTCGCCGGCCTCCAGCGCGGTGTTGAGCAGAAGCCGGGTGTCGGCGATGCGGTGCTTGAAGCCCTCGGCCTGCGCCAGCAGGGTCTCGACGACCTCGTCGGGGTCCAGCGCCTTGCGGTTGTAGATCTTGACCAGCACCTGGTTCTTGAATTCCAGGGATGCGCCGATCTTGGCGGCCAGCAGGTCACGATCGAGGACGTCGGCGACGCGGATGCCCATCCGGGCGATCTTGTCCTGGTAGCAGGGACCGATGCCGCGCCCGGTGGTGCCGATCTTCTTGCTGCCCATGTAGCGCTCGGTGACCTTGTCGATGGCCACGTGATAGGGCATGAGCAGGTGCGCGTCGGCCGAGATCAGCAGCCGCGAGGTGTCGATGCCGCGGTCGTCGAGGCCGGACAGCTCGGTGAGCAGTACCCCCGGGTCGACCACCACGCCGTTGCCGATCACGTTGGTCACGCCGGGCGTCAGGATGCCTGACGGGATGAGGTGCAGGGCGAAGTTCTCGCCCGTCGGCAGGACCACGGTGTGACCGGCGTTGTTGCCGCCCTGATAGCGCACCACCCACTGCACGCGCCCACCGAGGAGATCGGTGGCTTTACCCTTGCCCTCGTCGCCCCATTGGGCGCCGATGAGGACGATTGCCGGCATGGCGTAATCTCCCGCTGATCTGCATAAATTCTGTCCAGCCGGTGACCCACCCTATCGGAGCGCACCGCGAGGAGTGTCGTTGACCAACACAGAGGTCGTTGTGTTGCGATTCGGGGAGCGCCGACTGGCCCGTCAATTGGCCTCACTGCCGTGCCGGGACGTCACCGCCGGGGCCGACGTCGATGCCGCCGTCGAGGGCGTCCGCCGGATGGTGGTGGTGGGTGACGACGCGGACCTGGCCACGGTGCTGACCCGCCTGATGCGCCTGGAACGGCTCGATGTGGAGGTGGCCCACCTACCGGGACGCTTCGGCGCGCGGCGGGCAATAACTGCTGCTGCGCAACGCGTTCCGCTGATCCGGGACGAGACCGGCACGGCGCTGGTGGGAGCGGCCTATTGGCTGCCGCCCGGCGATGCCCGCGTCGTGCACGGCGAGGCCGTCGTCGACGACGCGGTGCTCTTCGACGGCGAGGCGACCGGGATCCGGGTCGAACCGACGTCGTCCGTACCGGGGCTGCGGGCGGCGGTGCTGTCGGGCGGATTGCGCCGACGATGGCTCAGCGGCCGGGCGGTGCAGTTGGGCACAACCGGTGCGCGGGTGGTTCGCGACGGGGTACCTGTGCCGCGCGAGATGAAGCGCTCGGCGTTTTATCGGCACGTCACGGGGTGGCTACGCGTCTAAGCTTCGTGGCGTGAGTGTGCGCCCGCTGCACCAGTCGGTGCGCCCGAGTCCGATTTTCCTGGTCATCGTCGCGATCACGGCGCTCGGCGGGGTGCTGGCGTGGCTGTCCGCGGCCACCGTGCGGCCGCTGGCCTACGTCGGCGTGTTCATCTTCGTGATCGCCGGCTGGCTGGTGTCGCTGTGCCTGCACGAGTTCGGGCACGCCTACACCGCCTGGCGGTTCGGTGACAACGACGTCGCGGTCCGCGGGTATCTCACGCTCAACCCGTTCAAGTACTCCAGCCCACTGCTGTCGATCGGCCTGCCGCTGCTGTTCATCGCCCTCGGCGGCATCGGACTGCCCGGCGGGGCGGTCTACGTGCGCACGGGGTTCATGACCCCGCGTCAGCGCACCCTCGTCAGCCTGGCGGGCCCGCTGGCCAACCTGATCCTGGGCGCGCTGCTGCTCCTGCTGACCCGGCAGTTCTACGACCCCGACCACGGAGTGTTCTGGTCGGCCGTCGCGTTCCTGGGATTCCTGCAGCTGACGGCGCTGCTGCTCAACATCCTGCCGATTCCCGGCCTGGACGGATACGGGGCGCTCGAACCGCATCTGAGCCCCGAGACGCAGCGCGCCGTGGCTCCGGCCAAACAGTTCGGCTTCCTGATCCTGCTGGTCCTGCTGCTGGCACCGGGCCCGAACCGATGGTTCTTCTCGGTGGTGTACTGGTTCTTCGACCTGTCCGGGGTCTCGGGCGGACTCGCCTCGATCGGCGCTCAGTTGACCAGGTTCTGGTCGGCCTGGATGTGAAAAAGGACTGAGTCGGATTGCAGCGACCCCCTCTATCGCTGCCCTTCCGACTCAGTCCAAATGCCCCGGTAGGCATCACAAACATAACGGTATGTATGTGATTTGTGAAGTGACCTAGTGCCCTATTTACGGGGACGTTATTAACCCTGCCCGGCCAGCCAGGCGGCCAAGTCGGGGTTTGCCATCCGGCGCAGAGCGACCGCTGCGGTCTCCCACCGGCGGCGCGCCTGCTGGGTGTCTCTGTCGACGAAGCTGGGGATGAGGATGCCGCGCAGGGTGTCCATCGCGGTGTAGACGAACTCCAGCATGGCGCCGTGCAGATGGTGCGGCACCGGTTCGAGGATGGCCGCGGTGACCGCGCTGGCCGCGATCGGGGCGAACTTGGCCACCTCGCGACCCAACTCGGGATCCGTCCGGCCGGCTACCCAAAGTTCAACTACCGGAACGAATCCCGGTGCAACGTGCACGTCCCAGATCAGGTCGAAGATGGCGCCGAGAGGATCGGCGACCTTCGTGTAGCCGTCCTTGAACCCGGCGACCACCGTGGCGACGGTCTTCGCCGTCATGTGGTGCATGGTGGCCGACATCAGTTCGTGCTTGGACCCGAAGTGGTGCACCTGGGCGCCGCGGGTGAGCCCCGCCAGTTCAGCGATCCGCGGTGTGGTGGTCCCGGCGTAGCCGTACCTGGTCAAGCAGTCGACGGTTGCGTCGAGTAACCGGGCGCGGGTGGACGCACTGCGCTCCCCCTGGCTGCGCCGAGGTTGGGGAGCTGACGTGGTCACGGCTTGAAGCCTACTAACGGTTTGTTTCGATGGGAAGTTACATTCCACATGGTACGTAAATGTGGCCGGCGACGGGGGAACGATTCCAGGCACTCGAGAGCCACTTGCGACATATGCGGGTTTGCGCATAGATTGCACGGATGGGTGCCGGACACGACCACAGCCACGGCGGTGACACGCGCGTGAGCCGGATGGTCATCGCCGCGGCGATTCTGACCGTCTTCTTCGCCATCGAGCTGAGCACCGCCCTGCTCATCGGGTCGATCGCCCTGCTGGCCGACGCCGGGCACATGTTGACCGACCTGGTGGCCATGTTCATGGGGCTCAGCGCGGTGCTGCTGGCCCGGCACGGTCCGGTGTCGGCGGCGCGCACCTATGGCTGGCATCGCGCGGAGGTCTTCACCGCCGTCGCCAACGCGGTGCTGCTGATCGGTGTCGCCGGCTTCATCCTCTACGAGGCGTTCGAGCGCCTCGGCGACGCGCCGGAGATCCCGGGCGTGCCGATGATCGTCGTGGCGGTGGCGGGTCTGATCGCCAACGCCGCGGTAGTGCTGCTGCTGCGATCACAGTCCGAGAGCAGCCTGGCGGTCAAGGGCGCCTACATGGAGGTGGTGGCCGACACCGTGGGCAGCATCGGCGTGCTGATCGCCGGCATCGTCACGGTCACCACCCACTGGCCCTACGCCGACGTCGTCGTCGCGGTCTTCGTCGCGTTGTGGGTGCTCCCGCGGGCGGTGTCGCTGGCCCGCGCGGCACTGCGGATCCTGTCCGAGTCCTCACCCGAGCACATCGACGTCGACGAACTGCGCTCGGCATTGGCCGCCGTGGACGGTGTCACCGAGGTCCACGATCTCCATGTGTGGACCCTGGTGCCCGGCAAGGACATGGTGACCGCCCACCTGACCAGTAACGGAGACTCCGACCGGGTGCTCGACGACGCCCGGGCCGTACTCGCCGCCCGCGGCCTGGAACACGCGACCGTGCAGGTCGAGCCGCCCGGCTGCGCCGACGACTGCCCCGGTCAGACCGACTGGTAGCTCAGGACAGACCCAGCTGGGCGCGCGCCGACGGATCGCAGTCGTCGAGCAGGTCGAGACACCGGGCGAACTCGTCGGTCTCACCGATCGTGTCGGCCGCGTGGGCCAGCGCCGCCACACAGCGCAGGAAGCCGCGGTTGGGTTCGTGGCCGTAGGGAACCGGCCCGAAGCCCTTCCACCCGTTTCGACGCAGTTGGTCCAGTCCGCGGTGATATCCGGTGCGGGCGTAGGCGTAGGCGGTGATCGCCTTGTCGTCGGCCAGCGCATCCTCGGCCAGGCACGCCCACGCCACCGAAGCCGACGGATGGGCGGCGGCCACGATCGCGGGCTTCTCGCCGGCCTCGAGTTCCGCTTCGGCCTCGATGTCGCTGGGTAGCAGGACGGGCTGTGGTCCGAGCAGATCCCCAAAGGACGTCATCTGCCCATTGTGCCGTGCCGCCGCGAGCAGGTGGAGCCCTCGGGTCGTAGGGTCATTAGCACCAGCACTCGAGGAGGACCGCAGCACGCCATGTCGAACCCTTCCGGGACCGACCACGACGACGCAGCCGAACCCGTCGTAGGAGACGATGGCCACGAGCCACCTACGGAAACCGACTCGGAGACCGAGGTGATCGCGGCCTCCGAACCCCCGCCCGAACGGCGTTACACGGCACCGGGTTTCGACGCAGGGTCCACGCAGATCATCGATCGGACCCCCGACCCGGAGACTGAGATCTTCTCGACTCCCACCGAGGTGTTCCCGGTTTCCGATTCCCCGCTTCGTTTCGCCACCCCGCAGGAGATTCCCGCACGGCTGCCGCTGACGCGCCGGCGCAGCTGGGGCCTGGTCATCGCGGTGATCACGGCAATCGCCGTGCTGGCCGCGGTCGCGATCATCGCAGTCATCCTGCTTACCGGCGACGACTCATCCAAGGCGTCCCCGGCTAGCGACTTCGGCGCGCTTTTCGTCGCTGAGCGACGGTAAGCGCGCCGAAGTCACTGGTTAACCGGTTGAGACGCTCCGGCCCGCGCTGTGCAGGTCGTTGCAGGCCTCGATCACGCGTTCGGACATGCCGGCCTCGGCCTTCTTGAGGTAGCTGCGCGGGTCGTAGGCCTTCTTGTTGCCGACCTCGCCGTCGATCTTGAGTACGCCGTCGTAATTGCTGAACATGTGCGCGGCGATCGGCCGGGTGAACGCGTACTGGGTGTCGGTGTCGACGTTCATCTTCACCACGCCGTACTTGAGCGAGTCCTCGATCTCGGACTTCAGCGAGCCCGAGCCCCCGTGGAAGACGAAGTCGAACGGCTTGGAGCCCTCGGCGAGTCCCAGCTTGGCTGACGCCACCCGCTGACCCTCGGCGAGCACCTCGGGCTTGAGGACCACGTTGCCTGGCTTGTACACACCGTGCACGTTGCCGAACGTCGCGGCCAGCAGGTACTTGCCGTGCTCACCGGCGCCGAGCGCGTCGATGGTCGCCTGGAAGTCCTCGGAGCTGGTGTACAGCTTGTCGTTGATCTCGGCCTCGACGCCGTCCTCTTCGCCGCCGACCACGCCGATCTCGACCTCGAGGATGATCTTGGCGGCGGCGGCCTGCTTCAGCAGTTCCTGGGCGATCGAGAGGTTCTCGACGATCGGCACCGCCGAGCCGTCCCACATGTGTGACTGGAACAGCGGGTTGCGGCCCTTGGCCACCCGCTCGGCGGAGATCGCCAGCAGCGGGCGCACGTAGGTGTCGAGCTTGTCCTTGGGGCAGTGGTCGGTGTGCAGCGCGACGGTGATCGGGTAGCGCTCGGCGATCACGTGGGCGAACTCCGCCAGCGCGACCGCGCCGGTCACCATGTCCTTCACGCCGAGCCCGGACGCGAATTCGGCCCCGCCGGTCGAGAACTGGATGATGCCGTCACTGCCGGCGTCGGCGAAGCCCTTGATCGCGGCGTTCACACTCTCGGACCCGACGCAGTTGATCGCCGGGAATGCGAACGAGTGCTCCTTGGCACGGGCCAGCATCTCCGCGTAGACCTCGGGGGTGGCGATGGGCATGGCTCTTCCTCTCCGCTGAACCGGCTGTCTGGAGAAGTATCGCAAAGAGCGGCGGTTACGGTGCTGCCACCGCTGAACGGTAGGGTCGGGCCTCATGACCACCACCGTGATGGCCCTGCCGAACATCATGGATCCGATGTACTGGCTCGGCGACGGCGGGCTGTTCGCCTCCGCGGTACTGCCGGGCATTCTCGTCATCGTCTTCATCGAGACCGGCTTGCTGTTCCCGCTGCTGCCAGGCGATTCGCTGCTGTTCACCGGCGGGTTGCTGGCGGCGGCTCCGCACCCCCCGGTCAACATCTGGGTGCTGGTGATCTCCGTCTCAGTCGTCGCGGTGCTCGGCGATCAGTGCGCCTACTTCATCGGCAGGCGAATCGGCCCGGCCCTGTTCGACAAAGAGGACTCCCGCTTCTTCAAGAAGCACTACGTCACCGAGTCGCACGCGTTCTTCGAAAAGCACGGCGCGAAGACCATCATCCTGGCCCGGTTCGTGCCGATCGTGCGGACCTTCACGCCCGTCTTGGCCGGCGTGTCCACCATGCGCTACCCGCTGTTTCTCGGCTTCGACATCATCGGCGGCGTCGCTTGGGGCGCCGGCGTGACGCTGCTCGGCTACTTCCTGGGCAATGTGCCGTTCGTCAAGAACCACATCGAGCTGATGATCCTGCTGATCGTTTTCTTGTCAATCATTCCAGGGCTCATCACCGTCGGTCGCAACCTGCTCGCGCGGCGCCGTCCGGCCCAAGGCGACTGACCCGCCTCCAGCTCGCTTTCAGGAAACTGACAGCAAAACTGCCAGGAAACCTCTGTATCTTAAGGAAACTGTACGGAGGGACACAGGTTTCATGAAGTTTATTCTCAAGGCAACGGTCGTCGCCGGCGGCATCGCCCTGGCGAGCCTGTTCGGCGGCAACGCCGTCGCCTTCGCCACCAGCCCCAGCAGCACCCTGACCGTCCAGGACGGCGACAGCGGTAAAGACGGCGCGGCCATCGACTCCGACGGCACCCAGGGCACCTACAAGCAGGCGATGGACGGCACCGAGACCGGTCCGATCATGGTTGCCACCCCGCAGGACAAGGCCCACTCCACCAACGGCTAACCGCAGCCGGCCGTCACGGCCAGCTGGTGCGCGGAGCAGGTCCCGCCGGCGGCTGCGGCTTCAGGGCAGCTCCCGGTATCGGGGTGTTCTGCAGCGCACCCAGGCACAGACCCAGCCGGCCCGGCAGGCACGGGATGTTGCCCGAGCCGCCGTAGCTGTTGCTCGGGGCGTTCTGTGACCAACAGAGCCCGGTGATCGGGTCCGCGATCTGGCCGCCCGGGCAGTTCGCGGACGACGCCGACGGTGCCGCCATCAGCGCAGCGGGCGCCAGCATCCAGGTGCCGACGAACGCGACGAAGAGCTTGGTCGCCCTGGTTCCGATTTTCATGTCGATGCTTCTCCGTCGGTGACTACGGGGTGATCTTGGTCTGGTCATCGATGATCTTGGCGGCGTCGATCACGACGCTCTCCTCGCTTTGACGCGCATCGGCATTGAGCTGGAGAACGAACAGTGCATCCTTGCCGGGGATGACGATGGTTTTCTGGGCGACAACCCGGTCCACGCCGTTGTACTTGTAGGTCCCGGCGGACTGGATGGCGTCGAACCCGCTCAGCTTGGTGTTCTCGGGATCACCCAGCGGCTTGAACTCCGGCAGGTTCTGCAACTGGCCGGGGGCGAACTCCAGGATCTTCGCGGGATCCACATTCCCGGCCAGCTTCGATGCGATCGCGATCATCGCCGGCGGATCGGACGGGTCCTCGGGCTTGTCGTAGAGGATTGCGCCGTATGCCCAGTCCGGGGTCTTGTCGCCGGCCAGGCTCCAGCCGGGCGGGAACGGGAAGTCGAAGGTGGGCGTACCCGGGTCGTTCGGCTTGATCGGCGTCTCGGCGATCTTGTTCTCGGTGATGTAGTCGTTGATCGTCTTGGCCCCGCCCGCCGCCGCGGCCGAGCTCGACGTCGCTGTAGTCGACGACGCCACCACACTTGTCGAGGCCGACGTCGTCTCGGTCTTGTCGGTCTTCGTACCGGAGGAACAGCCGACCAGCACGAGACTCACCGAAACGGTCGCCAGCCCCACTGTCGCCACGGCCGCAATGTTCTTCATCGGACGATTTCCCCTTCGGTCGCATTGCTGAGCCAGACAATAGGCACGTCTTTCGCCGAATTCCGGCTGATGAATCCGCGTGCTTGCATAGGCAATGACCACGCGGGCGCAACCAGATCGGGCAGCAAATGCGGCACTTGGGCGTTTGTCCGCATGGGCTTGATGAGTGAGACTCACGGGCATCACCCAGCAAGCGGCGAGGGACCCCGCTTGGATTGACGAGGTCGTCAACTACGCTGGCGCCGATCGGAGGTCATAGCCAATGCCAATCCAGGCCATCAGGACGCCCAGCCCCGGCGGTGAGCGCTCGTGACCTCAGAGTCCGCCGCGGCCCACGTGTTGACCGATATCGCCAAATTCCCGCTGCGGATCGGCTCGCACGCCGCTCGCAGCGGAGTCGAAACCGGACTGCATCTCGGTGAACGGGTGGTGACGGCCGGCGTGAAGGTCGGCGAGGAGGTGGAACGCCCCGCGGTGGCTGCGATGCGCGCCGCCGGAATCGAGGCCGACTCGGTACTGACCGCGGACGGCACCAAGGTGGACTACGACTTCTTCGCCGGGGTGACACCGGAGATCCTCAACCCGGGTGGAACGCTGCCCGGCGCCAACGAGTGGGACCGTCCGCTGTCGAAGGCACACCCGAACCCGGTGGTTCTCATGCACGGCACCGCTGGTGGCGCCCAAACCAACTGGGGCGCTTACGTTCCGCTGCTCGTCGAACAGGGCTTCTCACCGTTCACGATGACGTTCGGCGCGGTCGCGGGCGCACCCTGGCCGCTGTCGGCACTGGGCGGGATGGCGCCCATCGAGGACTCGGCGGCCGAGTTCGGCGCGTTCGTCGACAAGGTGCTCGGCGCCACCGGGGCGAAACAGATTGACGTCGTTGGGCATTCGCAGGGCACGATCGTCCCGGGCTACTACGCGAAGTTCCTCGGCGGGGCGGCCAAGATCCGTACCTACGTCTCCCTGGCACCGCTGTGGCAGGGCACCGAGGTGTTCACCAACAAACTGATCGGGCAGGTCGAGTTCCACGTCGCACTCGAGGCAGCCCACCACGTGCACTTCGCCTCCGCACGGCAGATGATCCGCGGGTCGGAGTTCATCAAGAAGCTCAATTCCGATGGCGGACCATATGTTCCGGGCATCCGCTATGTCAACATCTCCACCCGGTACGACGAGTTCGTCCGGCCCTACACCAGCGGGCAGGTTCCCGGCGGGCCGAAGGACGTCGTCGTCAACGTCGTCGTTCAGGACACCTGCGCCGACGACTTCAGCGACCACTTGGCCATCGCCGGGTCCCGGCGGGCGGCAACCATGGTGCTCAACGCCCTCGACGGCAGTGCCGATCCGGCGCACGGCCCGCGCGAGGTGCCGTGCGAACTGGTGCCTCCGATCCTGGGCTGAGCGGCTACAACCGCGCCAGTGCCTCGAAGAGGTCCCGCAGTCCGGTCAGCGAGTGGGCGGGCAGGAACACATCGCAGTGCGGCAACGCGACAGCCATCGAACCGGCCAGCGGCTGGAAGTCCGGCGCGCCCGCACGCGGATTGAGCCAAACCAGATGCGCCGCACGGCGTTTCAACCTGGCCAGCGCTCGATCGAGGATCTCGGGTGGGTCGCTGTCCCAGCCGTCGGAGGCCACGACCACCACTGCCCCGCGTAACGCGCTGCCATATGGCGGACCCAGCAGCTCGGCGACCGACCGGCCGAGGTGAGTTCCGCCGTAGCGGTCGACGACTTTGGCGTTGGCTTTGGCCAGAGCGACCTCCGGTGACCGGTGCGCCATGACCGGCGTGAGCCGGGTCAGCGTGGTCGAGAACGCGAACACCTCCGGGCGAAAACCGGCCTGCCGCAACGCCGCTGCGCGCATCAGATGCAGATAGATTCCCGCATAGGGCTGCATCGAGCGGCTGACATCACAGACCAGCACGAGCCGGCGGCGCGGCCGACGGGGCCGGGTGCGGGCGAGCTGGACCGGTTCCCATCCGGTGGTGCGCGAGGCGCGCATGGTCGCCCGCAGGTCGATCCGCTTGCCGTGCCGGTCGGGTTCGGTGCGCATGCTCCGTCGCGTCGGCCACCGCGCCGCCGATCGCTCCAGCCAGGTTCCGATCAGACGCAGGTCGGCGGCGTCGAAGCTGTCGAACGGCTCCTCGTCGCGTGCGACGATCCGGCTTGGCAGCACATCGGGGATGGCGGTGGCGTCCGCGGCCGCTTCGGCTGTTCGCAGCGACGGGGGTCGGGTGGTCCAGGGCAGACCATCGCTCTGGGGGCCTGTCTCGTCCTGGCGTCCGGCCGCGGGCACGGCGGCGGCGGCGGTCCCCCGTTGCGTCCTGAGCGCCACCGGATCCACCGGCAGCACCGCGTCGGCGAAGACGGCCTCGAAGACGGCGTCGAACGCGATCAGATCCCCGGCGCGGTTGACCAGTGTCAGCCGCGCCGCCCAGTACAACTGCGTTCGCGACGACGGCACCAGCTCGCGCATCGCCGCGACGAAAGCGGCCGGCCCGCTTGCCGACACCGTCACACCGCCTGCGCGTAGCCGCGCGACCAGGGCGACCGCGAAAGCGGCCAGGTCTACCCCGCGCAGCAGCGCCGGCGGGCTCACGCGGTGTGCCGCCGCCGGAAGATCAGGATCAGCATCAGCAGGACCAGGGCGGCGCCGCCCACCGCGGCGTACTTCGCGATCGCGCCTCCACCGGTCAGCTCCAGCAGGTCGATCGGCTCCGGCTCGGGGGCCGGCGCCAGGCGGGGTGCGGCGGCCTCGGTGGCAGGTGCCGCGGTCGACGGGACGGCGTCGTCGGCGGCCGTCGGCGCCTTGCCCTCGGCGAGCTTGGCCTCCAGCGCGTCGACGAACTGACCGAGCAGTTTCTCCGACACCTGCTGCAGCATGCCGCTGCCGAACTGGGCCAGTTTGCCGACGATCTTGAGGTCGGTGTCGACGGTGACCCGGGTGTGGTCGCCGGCCTCGTGCAACTGAAGGGTGACGGTGGCGGCGGCGTTGCCGGTGCCGCGGGCTTCCTTGCCGCGGCCGTCGATCAGCGCACGGTGCTCGGTCTCGTCCCGCTCCACGAAGTGGGCCTTGCCGTTGAACTCGCTGGTGACCGGACCGACCTTGACCTTGACCTTGCCGAGGTAGTCCTCACCTTCCTGTCCGACCAGCTGGGCACCGGGCATCAACGGGATCACCTGCTCCATGTCGGTCAGCACGGCCCAGGCCTTGTCGATCGGGACGCTGACGGTGAACTCGTTGGCGATCTTCATGGGTTCTCCTCATCGGTCAATTCGGTGCGGTAATCAGTGAACGCCTCGCGCAGCCCCGCGCTGTCGTCGGGGGTCTTGGCCAATGCGCTCAAGCCTGCCAGAGCGGCCGGGTCGACCAGGTCGCCGACCCCGAGGGCCACCAGGGCGGCGACCCAGTCGATGGTTTCCGCCACTCCCGGCGGTTTGTCCAGATCGAGTTCGCGTACGCGGCCGACGAACTGGGTCGCGTGTTCGATCAGCGGCGCGGTCGCGCCCGGCACGCTGCGCCGGACGATCGCCGCGGCCCGGACCGGGTCCGGGTAGTCGATCCAGTGGTAGAGGCATCGGCGGCGCAGCGCGTCGTGCAGGTCGCGGCTGCGGTTGGAGGTCAGCACGGCCAGCGGGGGTTGCGCAGCATGGAAGGTGCCCAGCTCCGGCACGGTGACGGTGGCCTCGCCGAGGAATTCCAGCAGAAGCGCCTCGAATTCGTCGTCGGCCCGGTCGATTTCGTCGATGAGCAGCACCGGCGGCGTCGGTCCGCGATGTCGCACACAGGCCAGGATCGGACGGTCCACCAGATAGTCTTCGGTGTAGAGGTCGGACTCGTCGAGTCCCGCTCCCCTGGCCTCGGCCAGGCGGATGGCCAGCAGCTGGCGTTGGTAGTTCCAGTCATAGAGCGCCTCGGCTGCCGTCAACCCCTCGTAGCACTGCAGCCGGATCAGCGGCGTATCGAGTACGGCGGCAAGCGTTTTCGCGGCCGTGGTCTTTCCGACGCCGGGCTCGCCCTCCAGTAGCAGCGGACGCCTGAGCGCCCCGGCCAGGTAGAAGGCCGACGCGGTGCCTTCGTCGAGGAGATAGCCGTGCTCGTCGAACCGGGCGATGACGTCGGCGACGTCGGCGAAGGTCATGGCGCGACCCGGGTCATGCGTCGGCACGCGCCGCCGCGAAACCGTTGCGGCAGCCGGGGCAGCAGAACCAGTAGTCCAGTCCCTCGATTCGCAGGTGCGGCGTGTCCGGGCCCACCGTGACCGTCATGCCGCACACCGGATCGGTCGCCGTCATGTCGGCACGAGGTGCACTGACCGGAGGGGCGACGGGCAGCCCACCGGTCCGGATCCCCGCGATCACCTCCGCAGCGATCGACACCGCGATCTCGGCAGGCGTCTTGGCGCCGATCGGCAGGCCGACAGGGGTATGCACCCGCGCGCGTTCGTCGTCGGAGAGACTGAGGGTGCCGAGCACCGAGTCACCGCGCACCCGGCTGGCCACCAGCCCGACATAGCCGACGCCGGCGTCCAGCGCGGCGCGGATCGTGTCGGCCTCGGTGCCTCCGTGAGTGGCGATCACCACGGCGGTGGCACCGTCGAACCCTCGCTCTCCGTCGCGGCTGACGTCGTAGCCGAGCACACCGCACACCCGGGCGAGCTCCTCGGCGATCGGCGTCGCACCGCAGATCCGCACCAGCGGTGCCGGAAACTGCGGCGCCAGAAAGATTTCCAGCGCTCCACCGGACAGGCAGGGGTTGACCACGACGCACGCACCGGGAGCGTCCGGGAAGTGCACCTCGCCGTCGGGGAGCACGCGCAGCAGAACGCTCTCGCCGGCTTGCAGCGCCCCCAGCGCGGCCTTGCGCACCGAACTCTGGGCGCACTGTCCGCCGACGAAGCCCTCGATGGTGCCGTCGGCGAGCAGGATCGCCTCGTCGCCGGCGCGAGCCGAGGTGGGCTGCTGGGCGCGCACCACCGTCGCGTGCACGAACGGTTGTCGGTCGTGCAGCAGTTGCTTGGCCCGCTCGGTGATGCTCATCGTCTCGCTAGATCGGTGGGGTGGCCCGGCCCTGCATGGCCTCCCACACCCTCGACGGGGTCAGCGGCATGTCGGCGTGCCGAACTCCGAACGGCGCCAACGCATCGACCACGGCGTTGACGACCGCGGGCGGTGACCCGACCGTCGCCGACTCGCCGACGCCCTTGGCGCCGATGCGGGTGGTGCGGGGACGGTGTGACGGTGTGCCCGAGTCTCCAGGTCGGGCACCTCGAGCGCGGTCGGGATCAGGTAGTCCATCAACGAGCCGCCGAGGCAGTTGCCCTCCTCGTCGAAGGCGATCATCTCCATCAGCGCCATGCCCGACGCCGTCGGCGAGGCCGCCGTGCACCTGGCCCTCGATGATCATCGGGTTGATCCGGGTGCCGCAGTCGTCGACCGCGATGAAGCGGCGCACCTTGACCACCGCGGTGCCGGGATCGACGTCGACGACGCAGATGTAGGCGCCGTACGGGTAGGTGAGGTTCGGCGGGTTGTAGAAGACCTCGGCGTCCAGACCGCCCTCGATCCCCTCGGGCAGATCGCCGGCGCCGTGCGCGCGCATCGCGATGTCCGGAGATGGTCACCGACTGCCGAGGGGTCGCCCTTGACGTACAAGCGAGCCCTTCTCCCACTCCAGGTCGGCCACCGAGGCCTCCAGCATGCCGGCGGCGATGATCCTGGCCTTGTCGCGAACCTTGCGCGCCACCAACGCCGCCGCCGCCCCGGAGACCGGCGTCGAGCGGCTGCCGTAGGTGCCCAGGCCGAACGGGGTGCTGGTCGGTGTCGCCGTGGACCGACCTCGATGTCCTCGGGCGGGATGCCGAGCTCTTCGGCGACGATCTGGGCGAACGTCGTCTCGTGGCCCTGACCCTGGGTCTGCACCGAAAGCCGAAGCACCGCCTTGCCGGTCGGGTGAACGCGCAGGTCGCAGCCGTCGGCCATGCCGAGGCCGAGGATGTCCATGTGCTTGCGCGGGCCGGCGCCGACGCCCTCGGTGAAGAACGACATCGCCGATGCCCATCAGCTCACCGCGCGCGCGCTTCTCGGCCTGCTCGCGCGCGCAGCTCGTCGTAGCCGGCGATGTCCATCGCCAGCCGCATGGTGGCTCGCGTAGTCGCCGGAGTCGTACACCCAGCCGGTCTTGCGTCTTGTACGGGAACTGCTCGGGCGCGCAACAGGTTCTGCAGCCGCAGCTCGGCGGGATCCATCTTCAGCTCGTAGGCCAGGCAGTCGACCATCCGCTCGACGAGGTACACCGCCTCGGTGATGCGGAACGAGCAGGCGTACGCCACCCCGCCGGGCGCCTTGTTGGTGTACACGGCGGTCACCTGGCAGTAGGCGGCCTCGAGTGTCGTAGCTGCCGGTGAACACATGCGAAGAAGCCGGCCGGGAACTTGGTCGGCTGCGGCGACGCCGTTGAACGCGCCGTGGTCGGCCAGCACGTTGACGCGGATCGCCAGGATCTTGCCCGTCCTTGGTCGCGGCGATCTCGCCGCGCATGATGTAGTCGCGGGCGAAGCCGGTGGACATCAGGTTCTCGCGAGCGGTCCTCCATCCACTTCACCGGTTTGCCGGCGACGATCGACGCCGACGATGGCGCAGACGTAGCCGGGGTAGATCGGCACCTTGTTGCCGAAGCCGCCGCCGATGTCGGGTGCGATGATCCGGATCTTGTGCTCGGGCAAGTCCGGCGACCAGCGCGTACACGGTGCGGTGGGCGTGCGGGGCCTGCGTGGTGCATCCACAGCGTCAGCTTGCCGCTCACCGGGTCCAAGTCGGCGACCGCACCGCAGGTCTCCATCGGCGCCGGGTGCACGCGCGGGTAGACGATGTCCTGCTCGACGACGACGTCGGCCTCGGCGAAGACGCGCGTCGGTGGCCGCCTCGTCGCCGGCCTCCCAGTCGAAGCAGTGGTTGTCGGTCTGGCCGTCCAGGTCGTCGCGGATCACCGGCGCGTCGGGGTCGAGCGCCGTGCGGGCGTCGATCGACGGCGGGCAGCGGCTCGTACTCGACGTCGATGAGCTCCAGGCATCGCGGGCCGAGTACGCGGTCCTCGGCGACGACGAACGCCACCTCCTGGCCCTGGAAGCGCACCTTGTCGGTGGCCAGCACGGCCTGGATGTCGTTGGAGAGCGTCGGCATCCAGGCCAGGCCCTTCGTCGCCAGGTCCGCGCCGGTCACGACGGCCTTGACCTTCGGGTGGGCCTGCGCGGCGGTGGTGTCGATGCGTGACGATCCTCGCGTGCGCGTAGGGCTGACGCAGGATGGCCCCGTGCAGCATCCCCGGCAGCCGGATGTCGTCGACGTAGTTGCCCGTGCCGCGGATGAAGCGCGCGTCCTCCTTGCGCAGCATTCGGCCGAAGCCGATCGGGCTTCTGGTCGTGCTCGGCGGTGTCTTCGGGACGGCTCGATCGTGGTCACGCCTGCACCTGCCGTGCGGTGGCATGCTCGGCCGCCCACTGAATGGCGCGGACGATGTTCTTGTAGCCGGTGCAGCGGCAGATCTGGCCGGAGATGGCCTCGCGGATCTCGTCCTCGCTCGGGATCGGGGTTCTCGTCGAGCAGGGCGCGGGCGGTCATCATCATGCCCGGCGTGCAGAAGCCGCACTGCAGGCCGTGGCACTCATGAAGCCCTGCTGCACGGGGTCGAGCTGTCCGTCGACCGCGAGGCCCTCGACGGTTCGCACCTCGTGACCGGCGGCCATCGCCGCCAGCATGGTGCACGACTTGACCGGCTGACCGTCCATCGACACCACGCAGGCGCCGCAGTTGGATGTGTCGCAGCCCCAGTGGGTGCCGGTGAGCCGCAGCTGATCGCGCAGGAAGTGGACCAGCAGCGTGCGCGGTTCGACCTCGGCGCTGACCTGCTCGCCGTTGACGGTCATGGTGACGTGCATCAGTCTGCCCTTCGGGTCAGGGATGTCGCGGACCCGCTGCACGCGGTGCGCAGCGCGCGGTTGGTCAGTTCGCCGGCCAGGTGGCGCTTGTAGTCGACGGTGCCGCGCTGGTCGGTGACGGGCTCGCAGTCCTCGGCGGCGAGCCGGCCGGCCTCGGCGAACGTCTCCTCGGTGGGTGGTGAACCGCGCAGGGCGTCGGCGACCGCGGCCAGCGCCTCGGAGTCGGCGCCGACGGCGGTCAGCCCGACCCGGCCCGCGGCGATCTGGCCGCCGTCGAGGGTCACCGCGGCAGCCGGCGGCGGCCACCGCCCAGTCGCCCACCCGGCGCTCCACCTTCGCGTAGGCGCTCGAGGTATCGTGGCGCAATGGGATCCGCACCTCGATGAGCATCTCGTTGTGCGCCAACGGCGGTCTCGTAGGGGCCGAGCAGGAAGTCATCGATGGCGATCTCACGCTGACCGGACGGGCCGCGAGCCACCACGGCCGCGCCGAGCACCGCGCACACCGCGGACAGATCCTCGGCGGGGTCGGCCTGGCACAGCGACCCGCCGATCGTGCCGCGGTTGCGCACCACCGGGTCGGCGATCACCCGCTCGGCGTCGGCGAAGATCGGGCAGGTCCGGGCCAGGGCGGCATCCTCGAGGACCTCGCGGTGGCGGGTCATCGCCCCGAGCCGCACCAGGGTGGGCGCTCCGTTCGATGTCGCCGCCCCGGCGGCTCCGAGCTGATGTAGCCGAGTTCGCCGCCAGGTCGTTGATGTCGATCAGGTACTCGGGGTTGGCGATGCGCAGCTTCATCATCGGCAGCAGGCTGTGGCCGCCGGCGACGATGAAGGCTCCCTCCCCCAACCTGTCGAGGAGCCCGACCGCGTGGTCGACGCTGGTGGCGCGCTCGTATTCGAAGGGACCGGGTACTTGCATGTGACGGACCTCACATCGGTAGCGGGGAACCAAGTGTGGGTCGGTCCGCCGGCGCCGTCAATACCGAGTTAAGCGATCGCTTAACTCCGCTGGCGGCGAGGGGCTAGCGTCGGCGTCGTGGTGAATCCGGCCGCCGATGTCCGTGAGCGGACGCCCGCCACCGCCCCAGCGGCGGGCGATGATCTCCGCGGCGATCGACACCGCCGTCTCCTCCGGCGTACGGGCCCCCAGGTCGAGTCCGATCGGGCTGGCGAGCCTGCTCAGCTCGGCGTCGGTGAGGCCCGCGTCACGCAACCGCGCCAGCCGGTCGTCGTGGGTGCGGCGCGACCCCATCGCGCCGATGTAGCCGACATCGAGGCGCAGCGCCACCTCCAGCAGTGGGACGTCGAACTTGGCGTCGTGGGTGAGCACGCAGATGACGGTGCG
Organism: uncultured Actinomycetota bacterium; assembly: GCA_963716465.1. Classification (GTDB taxonomy): domain Bacteria; phylum Actinomycetota; class Actinomycetes; order Mycobacteriales; family Mycobacteriaceae; genus Mycobacterium. The sequence goes on along the minus strand of CAVQTS010000008.1, from coordinate 471,141 downwards.
CGCATCGATGGCACCGGCGTCGGCCTGGGCCGTCAGGTAGCGGTGCGGCCAGTCGACGACGACCTCGTCGGCCGTGGGGAACCGCGCGCTCGTCGCGAAGACGGGCCGGGCGTCGCACACGGTGACCCGGTAGCCGAGGAACGAGCCCTGTTGGGCCACCGCGGCGGCGAAGTCGATGGCGCCGAACACCAGCATCCGCGGCCGCGGCGCGTGGCTGGCGACGAAGACCTCCATCCCCTCGCCTCGGCGCTGCCCGTCCCGGCCGTAGGTCAGGACCTCACTGCGGCCGGCGGCCAGCAGCCCGCGAGCGTCGTCGGTGACGGCGTCGTCGGCGCGCCGCGATCCCAGGGATCCGTCGGCGCGCTCGGAATCGATGACCAGCCGACGGCCCAACCAGGCCGGGTCGGGGTGGGCGATCACGGTGGCTACCGCGACCGGGCGGTGGCCGCTGATCGCGTCCACGACATGGTCGAGATGCGGGAAGGTGTTGTGCGACAACGGTTCGATGAAGACGTCGAGGATGCCCCCGCAGGTCAGTCCGACGGCGAACGCGTCGTCGTCGCTGACCCCGTAACGCTCGAGACGGGGTATGCCGGTTTCCACGACTTCGAGGGCCGTCTCGTAGACCGCGCCCTCCACGCAACCACCCGACACCGACCCGCTGACCGAGCCGTCGGGGGCGACCACCATCGCGGCGCCGGGCTGGCGGGGCGCGGAGGAGAAGGTGCGCACGACGGTGCCGACACCGGCGGTTCCGCCGGCCCGCCAGATCGCGGCCAGTTCGGCGAGGACGTCCTGCACGGCATCAAACGTAGGCTGAATTCGTGACACCGGCGCAGCTTCGGGCCTTCTCGGCCGTCGTGCGGTTGGGTTCGGTGCGCGCCGCGGCCGAGGAACTGGGCGTTTCCGACGCCGGCGTCTCGATGCACGTCGCGCAGCTGCGCAAGGAACTCGACGACCCGTTGTTCAGCCGGACCGCGGCCGGCCTGGCGTTCACGCCGGGCGGGTTGCGGCTGGCCAGCCGGGCCATCGAGATCCTCGGACTGCAGCAGCAGACCGCGATCGAGGTCACCGAGGCGGCGCACGGCAGGCGGCTGTTGCGGATCGCGGCGTCGAGTGCGTTCGCCGAGCACGCCGCGCCCGGGCTGATCGAATTGTTCTCCTCGCGGGCCGACGACCTGTCCGTGGAGCTGAGCGTGCACCCGACCGGACGGTTCCGCGACCTGATCGAGTCACGGGCCGTCGACGTCGCGCTCGGTCCGGCCGCCGTCGAGGCCGACGCGGCGATCACGGTGCGGCCGTTCCTGAAGTACCAGATCATCACCGTGGCCTCTGCCGACAGCCCGTTGACCTCAGGCACCCCCAGCCCGTCGCTGCTGCGCGAGCAGCACTGGATGCTCGGCCCGTCGGCCGGCGGCGTCGACGGTGAAATCGCCAGCCTGCTCCGGTCTTTGGCGATTCCCGAATCCGCGCAGCGGATCTTCCAGAGCGACGCCGCGGCGCTCGACGAGGTGCAGCGGGTGGGCGGTGTGTCGGTAGCCGTGGGATTCGCTGTGGCCAAGGACCTTTCGGCCGGGCGGCTCAAGCATGTCAAAGGCCCGGGGCTGCAGTTGTCCGGCGAGTGGTCGGCCTCGACGCTGTCGCCGGCCGCGCGTCAGCCGGCCGTGACCGAGTTGCTGAACTTCATCACCACGCCACGGTGTACGCAGGCGATGATCCGCGGCACCGGAGTGGGTGTCACCCGGTTCCGCCCGAAGGTGCACGTGACGCTGTGGAGCTGACTCAACGGCGCTTCCGTCGCCTCACAGCAGACGCAGATCGCATTAGTTGGTCGGACTCACGCATTTTCGCCTGCCCGGCGCAAGGGCAGGTTCAGCGATCTCGGCGCGAAGCCTCCAGCGCGCGGATCAGACTGGCCGAGTCCCAGGGTCCCTTGTGCCGAATCCCGTTGACGAAGAACGTCGGTGTGCCGTTGAGGTCCATCACCTCGGCGTCCTGCTCATCGTCCTCGACGCGGTGCAGCACCTTCGGCGAATGCAGGTCATCATCGAATTGCGCTATGTCGCAGCCGACTTGGTCGGCATACCGGTAGATGTCCTGCCACTCCAGGTAATCCTGGAACTCGAACATCCTCGTGCCCATCTCGAAGAACTTGCCCTGCAGCGCGGCCGCTTCACTGGCGCGGGCGGCGTCCCGCGCCCGCGGATGCACCCGTTCCAGCGGCAGATGGCGCCACACGTAACATAATTCGTCGCCGAAGTGGGCCCGCACCTCATCGATGGATCCGGTGGCGCGGCTGCAGAACGGGCATTCGAAATCGCCGTACTCGACCAGCGTCAGCGGCGCGTCGGCGCGGCCGCGGAGGTGATCCCGTCCCGCGTCGATGTCGCGAACCAGCTTCAGCCCGACCGGCACCGGTGGGCTGAAGCGGTCGGTGAGCCGGAAGATCGCCCATCCCAACGCGAATGCCACCACGGAGGCGGCAAGCACACCGACCCGGGCCAGGTCCTGCGAATGCGGGTCGTGGATGGCCAGGTCGACGATGAACAGCGCGATGGTGAAACCGATGCCGGACAGCGCAGCCCCGCCGGCCACCCGCCGCAACGTCAGTCCGGGCGCAAGCCGGCCCAGGCCGGTGCGCTGCACCAGCCACGTCGCGCCGGTGATGCCGACCAGCTTCCCCGCCACCAGGCCGACGATCACACCCCAGGTCAACGTCGAGCCCGCCGCTGCCAGCACCGTGTTCATGTCAAGGCGCACACCGGCATTCGCCAGAGCGAAGACGGGCAGCACCCCGAACGAGACGTAGGGGCTGAAGGCCGTCAGCAACCGCTCGTTGATCGAGATCGAGTCCCGCAGGCTGCGGGTCGCCGCGCGGGCGTACTCCGAGTTCGGTGACTGCCGGAATGCCCGGATCACGTCGATCGCCGCCTCGACCCGCTGCCGTTCCGGAGTGAACACCGGGATCACCAGCGCCACGGCAACCCCGGCCAGCGTCGGATGCACCCCACCGAAGAACAGGGCCAGCCACAGCCCAACGGCCAGAATCGAATACGCCGCACCGCGGGCCGCCGCCGGCAGCCGGCGCACCGCCAGCAGAGCGGCGAGCAGGACGACGGCCACCAGCAGGGCGACGATCCGGATCTTCTCGGAGTAGAACACCGCGATGGCCACCAGCGCGCCGACGTCGTCGACCACCGCCAGCGTCAGCAGGAAGGTGCGCAGCCGCGCCGGATACTTCGGCGCGATGATCGCCAGCGCCCCGACCAGGAACGCGGTGTCGGTGGAGATGACCACACCCCAGGCCCGGGCCGCGTCACCGCTGGGGTTGAACAGCAGGAAGATCACGGCCGGCAGCGTCAGCCCGGCGATCGCGGCGACCACCGGCACCATCGCGCGGGAACGCTCGGTGAGCTCACCGATGGTGAACTGGGCCTTGACCTCCAGCCCAACGATGAAGAAGAAGAACGCCATCAACCCGTCGTTGACCAGTTCCCGCACGGTCAGCTCGGCATGACTGCTCCCGAAGCTCAGCCCCACCGGGGTGGTCCAGAACTCCGAATAAGTTTGCGCCCATGGCGAATTGGCCCACAGAATGGCCACGACGGTGAACGTCAGCAGCAGCGCCGCCGCGGCGTTCTCACCGAAGCGCTTGGCGGTCGGGTCGCGACCGAGGCGGGTTCGGTTCACGGGGACACCGTGTGTGCGGCCTCCATCAACATCCATCCTGACAGCTGCACGGACAGGTCGCGCTCCGGCATCGCCGACGACTGGACCGCACCTTCGATGAACTGCGCACCCTGGCCGCCGCCAGCGGGAATCTCGGCCGTCTGGTCCCAGAACGCACTGAACAGCGGCAGCCCTTCGACGGTCTGGCGGTTGTCCCACGCCGCCTGCGCGGAGGCCAGCACGATCTTGCGTGCGGTGTCGCGCGCGGCGGCGTCCTCGTCGGAGTCACCCGGCAGCGCGGTCGCGGCCAGCGCGAGGTAGCGCGCGGTGATACCGGCGAACAGCCCGCCGTCGCCGCCGCCTGCCCCCTTGATAACCCCGCCCGGTGCCATGTGCTCGTCGACTGCTGCGACCAACCGCCGCACCCGCGCCGGATGCCGCTCGTCGGAGGTCCGCACCGAAAGCTCGGTTTCCAGGCCCAGCACGACGCCCTGGCAGTAGGTGTACTGGGCGCGCACCAGCGAGCCGCCCTTGATCCCGTCGAACACCAGATGGGTCTCGGGATCGATGAGCGTCTCGTCGATCCAGTCCGCCATCTGCTGCGCGCGCCGCAGCCGGTCGTCATAGCGGGCCAGGAAGATCCCGGCCGGCCCGTTGGCCGGGGCGTTGAAGAACTGATCCTGCTTGCGCCACGGGATTCCGCCGCCGTCCTCGGGAACCCAGGAATTCACGAACTGCTCCGAGAGCGTCTTGAGCGCCCCCGCCCGTTCGATGCCGACCAGACGGTCGGCGCGTTCCAAAGCCAGCGCCAGCCAGGCCATGTCGTCGTAGTAGCTGTTGGTCCATCGGCCGTTGTTGCGCACCCGGTGACCGCGGATCTGCCGCGTGATCTGGCCCAGCCGCTGCGGCGCAGGGTCGCGGACCTGTGCGTCGACCAGGCAGTCCAACAGGTGAGCCTGCCACCAGTAGTGCCACGTCCCGAACGCCGAGTCGCGGCGGGTGGGCGGCCAGCCCACCACTCCCAGTTGCGTGCCCGGCAGCTGCCACAGGCGTCGCAGATGTCGCTTCACGATGGCGGTCTCGGCGCTGGCCGCGCGGTTCGCCCACAACTGGTCCATGGTGCCCAATCCTGCCCTACCAAGCTTGGGAAAGGTCAGCCCACTGCCTGATCCACGCGTGCATCGCGATACCGGCCGCGACCGCGGCGTTGATGCTGCGCGTCGACCCGAACTGGGCGATCGACACCGTCAGCGCCGCACCGGTGCGCGCCGCCTCGGAGATGCCCGGGCCCTCCTGGCCGAACACCAGCAGGCAGTCGCGCGGCATCACGGTGGTCTCCAACGGCACCGAGCCGGGGATGTTGTCGACGGCGACGACCGTCAGCCGCGCGTCGGCGGCAAAGGCCAGCAGCTCCTCGGTGCTGTCGTGATGGCTCAAGTGTTGGTAGCGGTCTGTGACCATGGCGCCGCGACGGTTCCAGCGCCGGCGTCCGACGATGTGCACGGTGTCGACCGCGAAGGCGTTGGCGGTGCGGACCACCGCGCCGATGTTGGCGTCGTTGCCGAAGTTCTCGATGGCGATGTGCAACGGGTGCCTGCGGCGATCGATGTCGGCGACGATCGCCTCACGAGTCCAGTACCGGTAGGCGTCGACGACGTTGCGGGAGTCCCCGTCGCGCAACAACTCCGGGTCGTAGCGCGGGTCGTCGGGCAGCGCACCGGGCCACGGCCCGACACCCTGGGCGCCCGTTGCCCATTCGGTGGGCCCGACGTCAGTCACGAGGTCACCCACCGCGCGGCGGGGTGCCCACCACCGACACGGTGGCGTAGAGACGCACCGCGTCCAGGGCGGCATCGGGCAGAACCAGCACCGAAGCACCATATGCGGCGCAGGCCCGCGTTCACTCCCGGTGCAAGCGCACTGGGGGGCGGTACTGCGCCGCGGGCGCGTCGACCCGCAAACCCCAGCAGCATGTCACCTTAACGGTGAACACCGTCGGATCACCCAGCCACTGTCCGGGGCAAGTTGGCCACCGAGACGTTCCAGCCAGCAACAACCTGTGGCTCCCCCACCCGGGCCTGGATCGCCCCGAAGGTCCACTCAACCGATGTCTCGGAGCAACCGCTGTCGATCACCGCGGCAGCCGCCGTGGCGATCGCGACGCGGGCACGCATCGTCTCTCACACCCTCGCTCGAAGTCGGCGCGGCACACATCAGGCCGCTGGGCGTGTTTCCGAAAACATGATTTTCTCCGAGGATTACAGACACGAAATTTGCCGTTGTACGTCTGGTGAAATAGCCCGTTTTTGCGAATCGGCTTATAACTAGCAAAAATGTACCTGGATTCGTTTGCCATGGCGGAGAAGTTTGATAAGGAAAATTTGCCGGCGAGCCTACCAGCGAGTAACCACCATTACCGAAGGATGACAAGCACTACAATCCGGCCACCTTTGGCGCGATACTAATCACGGCAAGCAAACGACACACCCAGACAGTCGCCAAAAGTTGCTCGACGACACGGATTGGATTCAACAGTGAACGCACTTCTGATGGAACGCGAAGTCGCCAACACGGAACGTCGCGAGTTCTCGCTGCGATGGGACGACCCGGACGCGGGTTGCACGGTGGTGATGGCAACCCCGAGTGCCGAGCCGCGACTGTGGCTGGAGTATCTCGGCGGTGCCCGGCGCAGCTACCGGAAGTTCGGAGTCGAGGACGCACTCGAACTCGAATCCATCCGCGATGGCAACGGCACCGCCATCTTCTTCGCCATACTCGACGACTCCGGACAGATGATCGGGGGCGTTCGAGCCAAGGGTCCGCTGGAGTCCGCCGAGGAGTCGCACGCCCTCGTCGAGTGGGCGGGTCACCCCGGCCAGGCAGCCGTCCGCAAGATGATCGATGACCGCGTGCCGTTCGGGATCTTGGAGATGAAGGCGGCTTGGGTCTGCGCCAAGGACACCGACAGCGCTGCGGTCGCCAAGATGCTGGCCCGCACCGGCTTCTGGGCAATGGCGGTGCTCGATGTGCAGTTCTGCATGGCGACGGCGGCTGCATACGTACTGGAACGCTGGAAGTCCTCGGGCGGCGTCGTGGCGCCGATACCCGCCGCTCCGTATCCCACGGAGACCTACCACACCAAGATGATGTGGTGGGACCGAAGGACTTTCGCCCATCATGGTGAGCCGGATCAGGTTGCCAAGATCCTCGCAGAGATGTCCAACGTCAGCGAGCTGGCCTACAACAGCGGCATCCTGTCGCCGGCCCTGGAGACCGCCCTTTGACCAAGGACACCTCGTTGACCGGACTGCGACCGGCCGGTGCAACAGTCATCGACCCGAACGATCCCGACGACCTCGAAGTTCTTCACCGGTTACGCGCGTGCCCCGAGATCACGGTGTTCGACCGACTGGCCGAACAACGTCGCGACCTCGAGAAACTGCTGCCACGGCCGGACGAAAGCCTCGTGACTGAGCCATGCCGCTGGGTTTACTACCCGTGGCGGCGGCACTAGTCTGCGTCCTCGGCCCCCGGTCGTTTCGCCGGCTGCGACTGGACCGCAACAGGAACATGATCACCCTGAGGAGCAGCAGCGACCTGGCCGGACTACGGATCGGCTCGTGGTGGCCAGTCGGTCGGCCACGCCATCGCCCATACGCTGGCCGCCGAGGGCATATGCGGGCAACTGCGGCTGGCGGACTTCGACGCGTTGGAACTGTCCAACCTCAACAGCGTGCCCGCCACGCTCTTCGACATCGGGATGAACAAGGCCCTCGTCGCGGCCCAGCGCATCGCCGAGCTCGACCCCTATCTGACGTTCAGATCATGACACTTCGGCTTGACGCCCCGAATCGGGGAGGGTTCCTCGACGGACTCGACATCGTCGTGGAGGAGTGCGACTCCCTCGACATCAAGGTCGCGGTGCGGGAAACGGCACGGACGCGCGGAATGCCAGTCCTGATGGCCAGCAGCGACCGCGGCCTGATCGACGTGGAACGGTACGACCTCGACCCGGCCGCCCGATCCTGCATGGCCTTCTCAGTGACGTCGCACCGCCGACCTCGCCTGGCACGCTTAGTACCCGCGACAAGGTCCCGCATGTGCTGCGCATCGTCGACGCCGCAAGCCTTTCGGACCGCGGCGCGGCCTCACTGGTCGAGGTGGGCCACTCCTTGTCGACCTGGCCGCAGCTCGCCGGTGACATCGCTGCTCGGCGCAGCCGCCGTGGCCGAGGCCGTCCAACGAATCGGCCTCGCCGAACATCTGCCATCCGGACGGGTACGCATCGACGTCGACGGCATTCGAGCACTCGGCGATCCCGTGCGGCCGCGAAAGCCCAAGCCCGCAGCCGCCAACGGCGATGGCGACACCGAGTCCTCTACACCGGTGCCGCGAGCCGTCGTCGCGGCCGCCGCGCAACGTGCCCCGTCGGGGGGGAACATGCAACCGTGGCGAGTCACAACCAATGCACGGCATTCGGTGACCGTCGCGCTGGCACCGAAGTACACCTCGACGATGGACGTCGCCTACCGGGGCAGCGCGGTCGCGATCGGCGCCGCGCCTTCAATGCCGCGGGCCGCGGCCGCCGCCCGGGTGTGCCTGGGCCGGTCGACCATCGTCGAAGATTCAGACGCGCGCCCCGCTTCGGCGCCGTCGCCGGCTGACGGTCAGGGGCGACACCGATCTTGCCGAGCTGTACCGGCCGTGCTCGACCGGCAGACCAATCGGCATCGCGGTCTCGCCGCGCCACTCCCATCGACGAGGCGACCGGCTCCACTGCTGCAGGCCGGTCGCGCCCCAACGGCGCACGGCTCGGCTCGTGACCACCGAGACCGCATCGACCGAATCGCCGACATCCTCGCCGCCATCCGACCGGATCCGCTACCTGGAATCCGCGACTGCATGCGGAAATGGTCTCCGAGCTTCGCTGGCCGGATGACGATCATCTCGAGACCGGCATCGACATCAGTGGGCTCGAGGTCGCTCAGCCGGGCTGCAAGCCATCGAGATCCTGCGCCGCCCCGACGTCATGGCACAGCTGGCCGCATGGGATGCCGGCCAGGCACTGGGCCATGACGTCCCCGCCCGGCTCCGCAGCAGTTCGGCGTTCGGCGTCTGTCATGGTCGATGGGGAGAGTCTGATCGACTATGCGCGCGGCGGGTCAGCCCTGGAGGCCATCTGGATCGCCGCGCAGCAGCACGGCGTTGGGTTGCATCCGGTCTCCCCGGTCTTCCTCTACGCCCGTAACGATCCGGCCTGGCCGAGCTGGCGCCCGACTACGTGCCCGCGCTGGCGCTACTGCAGCAGCAGTTCCGCGACCTGATCGGTTCGGAGCCAGCGAAGCCCGAGATCTTGGTGCTGAGATTGACGTCCACGTGCCAGCACCATCGGTGGAGCCGTCGCAGGCGGCTCGCCGAAAGACCCATTAAGCTGCTGGGCAAATGGCCGCGCAGACCCAGCGCCTGGACACTTGACCTGGTGGTCACCACTGTCGCCACCCAGCTGATGGCCGCGACTCGGCCCACGGCGCGCGGTCAGCCAGCGACGCGCTCGCCGAGCTTGTGCAGTCCTTCGGGGTCGACGTCAGCTTCCTGCGATACAACGACCACGTCATCCGCGCCACCAAGACTCGTCGCCGAGTGGCCGCCGCGCCCGGAGATTCCCGACCCAGACCCGCTCGGGCCTGGTCTACTTCGCCGACGCCGACCCGATTTTCGCGGCTGCCGAAGCACGCCAAGAAACCGGTCTTCTTCTCCCCCGAACCGGTCGCCGACGACGCCGAGGACTATCAGCGCCGCGTCACCGAGGCCAGCGGGGTGATCCTGCCCTCGCTGGCCTCGGTGCCGCTGCTGTCCGGGGATGTCACCACCGGCGCCCTGGGCTTCATCAAGTTCGGAATCAAGGACTGGTCACCGGAAGAACTCAACGCGCTCAAGGCGATCGCCTCGCTGTTCGCCCAGGCCCAGGCCCGTGTGGTCGCCGAGGACCAGCTGCGCTACCTCGCCGAGCACGATGACCTGACCGGCCTCCACAACCGCCGCGCGCTGCTCGCCCACCTCGACGAGCGGCTGCGGCCGGGCCGTCCCGGCCCGGTGTCCGCACTGTTCCTGGACCTCGACCGGCTCAAAGCCATCAACGACTACCTCGGACACCACGCCGGCGACTGGTTCATCCGGACCTTCGCCGAACGGCTACGCGAAGAGACCTGCGAGGCCGACCTGATCGCCCGCCTCGGCGGCGACGAGTTCGTCGTGGTGCCGGCCGCGCCGATGACCGCCGACGAGGCCGAGGCGCTCGCCCACCGTCTGCAGGCGCTGCTGCGCGAGCGGGTTCCGATCGGCGGGGAGATGCTCACCCGTACGGTCAGTGTCGGTGTCGCCCTGGGAGTTCCGGGTCGTGACACGACATCGGATCTGCTGCGCCGTGCAGATCAGGCGGTGCTCAACGCGAAGAACGCCGGCGGCAACAAGATCGCCGTCTTCACCGACGAGATGTCACTGAGGAGCGAGTTCCGCAACGACATCGAGCTACACCTGCAGGGTGTCATCGAGACCGGATCGCTGATCCTGCACTACCTGCCCGAGTTCGACATGCGCACCGGCGAGGTGCTGGCCACCGAGGCGCTGGTGCGCTGGCAGCATCCGACCCGCGGGCTGCTGCTGCCGGACTCGTTCATTCACGTGGCCGAATCCATCAACCTGGCAGGTGAATTGGGCCGCTGGGTGTTGCGGGCGGCGTGCGAGCAGTTCAGCCAATGGCGTGCCCAGGGTATCGGCGAGAACGCGGTACTGCGGGTCAACATCTCACCGGTGCAGTTGGTCACCGACGGCTTCGTCGAGTCCGTCGCGGAGGCCATCGCGGATTTCGGCCTGGAAGGCAAGTCGGTGTGCCTGGAGATCACCGAAAGCGTTGTGGTGCAAGATATCGAGACCACCCGCGTCACGCTCGCAGGTCTCAAAAAGGTGGGGGTCCAGGTCGCCATCGACGACTTCGGCACCGGCTACAGCGTTCTGACACACCTGAAGTCGCTCCCGGTGGACACCCTGAAGATCGACAAGAGCTTCGTCCTCGACCTCGGCCGCAACCCCGGTGACCTCGCGATCGTGCGTGCCGTGATCGCACTGGCCGAAGCATTCGGCCTCGAGTTGGTCGCTGAGGGAGTGGAGTCGGCGGCGGCGGGTGCGACGCTGCTGCAGCACGGGTGCCACCGCGCCCAGGGGTTCCTGCTCTCACGCCCGCTGCCTGCCGACCAGATGGCCGAGCTCTTCACGAAAAAGGCTGTACCGGTGAACTTCTCGACAGCCGCCGACTCCTGAGTCAGGTCGCGAAGAGCAACTCGACCCGGCCGAATCTGCTGCCGATCCGGCTCACGATGGCGACCTGCGCCACCACGTCACGCAATTCCGGTTGCACCGGCCACGTCGCATCGACGGGCACCGCACCGGTGGACAGGGCCACACCGGCCCTCGCCCGGACAAGTCTGGTTCCCGACGCGGTGTCGATGGCGGCGCCGGCCACCCGTCCCCATTCGAAGATCAACCGCTGCAGACCCAGACCATGCCCGGCGACATTCCTGTCCCACGCCTGGTCGGCCAGCCAGTCGGCCAGCGCCCCACCCGGACGGTCGGCGTCAGGCCGGTAGGGGCCGAGCACGGCAGCCCGAATGGACTCGCCGGAGTCGGTGCGCATCGCGGCGACTCCGGCCTCGGCTATGCCGCTGTAGACCACACCGAACGGAGAGACCACGCACTGGGCGGACCAGTCCCGCAGCCGGGACCCGACGAACGGCTCGATCCTGGTGCGGCGATCGGTTCGAGGTGCGACCGGTGCGGCGTGGACCACCGGCAACTGGAGTCCCGCGGACGACGGGTCCAATGTGCCCAGGTCCTCCGTCATGGACTCCAGGTAGGCCACCGTGTCGGGGTCGGACAGTTCCGACGGTGCGACTACCTCGGCCAGTTCGACGCTGAGGCCGAGGTCGCTGCACACGATGGCCTGGGCCAGCGCGCCGGGACCGGTGCCGGCGCAGATGACGTCGACGACATCGTCCCAGTACAGCTCCGTCGGGTGCCCGAACTCGTCGTCCACGTCGTCAAAGATGCCAGTACGCGTCGCCACCTCGGGTGATCACCTCCTGAGCGCCTGAACTGATGGTATGCCTGAACCGTCGTTACATACTTTTTCGCTTATTTACTGGAGACCATATTACTGTCAGTCGCAGACTGGTCTTGATCGCCTGGTAGCGGGCGGGGAATCCATGAAGAAACAGGTGAAACGTCTGAGGTGCTGCGATAATCGCGCACATCCGCGGGGCAGCGAGGGAACGGATTTGGTGAGCGAGCTGAGCGACAAGTCGACCGACACGACGCGTGCGCAGATCCTGCGTGCGGCGTGCCACCAGTTCGCCGCCAAGGCATACAGCTCGGTGAGCCTCGACGACATCCTGGCGGCGGCCGAGGTGACCAAGGGCGCGATGTACTTCTACTTCCGCTCCAAGCACGCCCTCGCCGAGGCCATCATGGACGAACGCTCGGCGATGACCCGTGCCGCGATCACCGGCATCATGGCCCGCAAGATGTCCGGGCTCGAGACGATCATCGACATCGTCTACCTGGTTGGCGCCCAGGACTACACCACCGAGGTGGGCCGGGCCGGGTTGAACCTGATGGACTCGGTGGGGCGTATCGAAGGTGTGCAGGCCCAGCGGCTCGACGAGTGGGTCAGCGGAATGTCGCAGGCCGTGGCACGGGCCGTCGATGAAGGGGACGTCCTCGCCGGTGCCGACCCCGAGGACGTGGCCCGGCTGATCATCGCGGTCTACACCGGGACCCGCCTGACCACCGAGCTCAACAACGCCGAGCAGTTCCTGCGCAACATGGAGAAGAGCTGGAACTTCATCCTGCCCGGATTCACCGCCCCGGACCGGATCAAGTACTTCACCCAGTTCATCCACCGCCGCACCATTCAGGCGATCAAGAACTGGGAATCGGAGGACAATGGGACGTCAAGCTAGAGCGGAAGCCACCAGAGGCAAGATCATCGACGCGGCCGTCGAGCTCTTCGACAAAAACGGCTTCGCGGCAACAGGTTTGGGCGACATCATCGAGCAAGCCGAGATCACCAAGGGTGCGCTCTACTACCACTTCGACTCCAAGGAGACCCTCGCCGCCGCGATCATCGAGGAGGCCACCGACCGGGTGATCGGCGCCTTCCGCGAGATCGCCGGGTCGTCGTCACCCGCACTGGAGAACATGGTGCACGGCTCCTTCGTGGTGCTCGCCATGATCGCCCACGACAAGCCGGCCCGCATCGGCCGTCAGCTGGCTCGCGCGCTGGGTCAGTTCACCGAGGTCGGCGCCGAGACGTACCGGGACTGGACCATCGTTGTCTCGGCCGAGGCCCACAAAGCCGCCGAGGAGGGCGATCTGCGAGACGGCGTCGACCCGGACGTCGTTGGCCGACACGATCATCGCCATCCTCTTGGGCGTCGAGCAGCTGTCCACAGCGCTCTCGGGCGGCGCGGACATGCTGACGCGGCTGGCGCGGGCGTGGCAGATGCTGCTGCCCTCGATCGCCAACGAGGACTCGCTGGAGTACTTCGAGCAGTACCTGTCCCGGGAGTCCGTGCGCTTCAACGACGTCGACCCTCCGTCGAACTGACGGCCTAGTTCTCGTCTTCCCAGAGTCGCTCGGTGAGATCCTGAAACGTCGCCAGCGCCACCGGGTCGTCACCGCGCAACAACGCCGACCTGCTCAGGGTCGCACGCACCGTCGACCCGTCGGCATGCTTGAGGGCCACCAGCTGCTCGGCGTTGGCCCGGACGACCGAGACCACCGACTCATCGGGCGGCGTCTCGAACACGTCGTGGAACTTCATCGTGAGCACATGGTCGACCGGATGGCCGAGCATCGCGCCGAAAGCCGCGTTGGCGAACAGGATCGCGCCGTCCTCCGCCACCGCGAGCACTGGCACGGGCAGCCGGTCGAGCACCACCAGCGCAGGCAACTGCTGAAGAGTCTCGAGAGGGGACTGGCCCGACCGTCCTTGTCGCCGCTCCATGCGTCAGGACCCGGACAGCCCGAGATCGGCCAAACCCAGAATGCTGCGGTATGGCACGCCCTCAGCCTCGATCGCCTCGGCGGCACCGGTAGCCCGGTCGACCACGGTCGCCACACCGACCACCGTCGCGCCCGCATCCCGCACGGCGTGCACGGCCGTCAGCGCCGAACCGCCCGTGGTACTGGTGTCCTCGACCACCAGAACACGCTTGCCCGCCACCTCGGCGCCCTCGATAAGTCGTTGCATCCCATGGCTTTTGATCGCCTTTCGGACGACGAAGGCATCGATCGGCCGGCCGGGGGCGTGCATGGTCGCGACCGCAACCGGGTCGGCGCCCATGGTCAGCCCACCCACGGCCGAGTAATCCCAGTCGGCGGTGAGCTCGCGCATGAGCCGCCCGATCAGCGGAGCGGCGCGGTGATGCAGCGTGGCCCGACGCAGGTCGACGTAGTAGTCGGCCTCCTTGCCCGAGGACAGGGTGACGCGGCCGAACACCACCGACAGTTCGCGCACCAGCGCGGCGAGTTCGGCACGTTCGGCGGCATCGAGTTCAGGTGCGGTCACGGCCACGTCCGAATCCTTTCGTCAGCGCGCGGACCAGACCGCGCGGAACAAGTCGTGCGCCGGTGGTCAGCGCTTTGTACTGCAACCCGGGAACGCTGACGACCTGTCCTTTCGCGACGTCGGCGAGGCTCTCGGCGACCACGTCATCGACATTGAGCCACATGAAGTTGGGGATCGACTTCATGTCGATGTTGGCGCGCTGATGGAACTCGGTGCGCACGAAGCCGGGGCACACCGCGTGGATGCCGACCCCGGATCCGCCGAGACCGTTGGCCAGGCCTTCGGTGAACGAGACCACCCAGGCCTTCGAGGCCGAATAGGTCGAGCCGCGCCCGGAGACCAGCCCGGCGACGCTGGCGATATTGATGACGTGTCCCTGTCCGGCCGCGATCATCGACGGCAGCGCCGCCCGGGTAAGTTGCATCACCGCGGTGACATTGACGTCCAATTGGGCTTGCAGCACGGCCGGGTCGGTCGCCCAGAACTCGCCGGAGGTGCCGAATCCGGCGTTGTTGACCAGCACCTGCACGCCGGCGGTCAGCCGCTCGGCGACCTTGGCCCGGTCGGCGGCCGCGGTGAGGTCGGCAGGCAGCACCTCGGCGTCGACGCCGTGGGCGGCTCCGAGTTCGGCGGCGAGGTCGTCCAGTCGCTCGACATTGCGGGCGACGAGGACCAGGTTGTATCCGTCACGGGCGTAGCGCCGGGCGTAGCCGGCGCCGAGACCTGAGGTGGGCCCGGTGATGAGGGCGACGGGACGGGGCACGCCGAGACCCTATCGGTTTCAGCGCTGGAAGTTGGGTGCTTGTGTGCCGTTGCGCGGCTGCTGGGGCCGCAACGGGGGCGGCGCGTCGGTGCGGCCGGTGGGCAGTTCGCGGCGGGCGGCGGGCGCCAACGGGCGGCCTGGCGACGCGCTGCGCCGGCCCGCCGACTGGGCGAGCGCCCCCTGCTGGGGAAGCGGCGGCAGGACGCGCAGCAGATCGTTGAACTGCCGCACGGTGCGCAGTCCTTCGTCCCACTGCGCCCGACTCGAGGTGATCGGCATGGACACCAGCGTCCAGTTCTGCTCGTTCCACATGATCTCGGCGCAGTCCGGCGCGGTGTGGGCGAAGGTGACCATGCGGCGATCGCAGGCCCGGCGGGCGGCGTCGAGGTTGGTGGAGTACACCATCCGCGGACCGATCGCACCGAGCAGCCAGATGTCGCTTTCCCGCGGCTCGGCGATGCCCTTGAGCCGCAGGTCCATCACGACGTTGGTGCCGACCTTGCGATGCAGCGCGATCACGGTGGCGACGTCTTCGAGGTCGAAGATGTAGACGGCCTCGCCGCGGATCTGGCCGAGCACCACGTTGCGGGCGGTGACGTCACCGACGGTCGACATCACCCCGCGCGTCCAGCGGCTGACGATCTCGGCGGACTCGGGCTCGTAGTCGAACCCGTGCGACCGCGCCCAGGACTTGCGGCGGCGGCCCAAGCCACGCCGACGCCCGATGTCGATGTACAGCAGCACCGCCGCACCCACGAAGCAGAGCGCGGACAGCGTGAACCAGAACGGAACCATTAGACGTAGCCTATCTGCTCACTGCCAGTTACAGAGAATCTCTCCAGGTCACAACCGCATCACACCTGCGTCGAAAAAGAAGACCCCGCACACACCTGCGTGCGGGGTCTTCTTCCTCATGCCAAACCGAAGGTATTCACGCCGGCGCTCATCCGAGGATGAGCGATTCGCCGTCCGGCGAGACGTTCACCGGCACGACGTCACCGTCGTGGACCTCACCGGCAAGCAGCAGCTTGGCCAGCTGGTCACCGATGGCCTGCTGCACCAACCGCCGCAGCGGCCGGGCACCGTAGACCGGGTCGAACCCGCGGTCGGCCAGCCACTTCTTGGCCGGCAGCGACACCTCCAACTCGAGGCGGCGCTGCGAGAGCCGCTTCTGCAGCTGCTCCAGCTGGATGTCGACGATCTGGACGAGTTCGTCGGGCTTGAGTCCCTCGAAGATCAGCACATCGTCGAGGCGGTTGATGAACTCCGGCTTGAACGCCGCGCGTACCGCTGCCATCACCTGCTCCTCGGTTCCGCCCGAACCCAGGTTCGAGGTCAGGATGAGGATGGTGTTGCGGAAGTCCACCGTGCGGCCCTGGCCGTCGGTCAGCCGGCCCTCGTCGAGGACCTGCAGCAGCACGTCGAACACGTCCGGGTGGGCCTTCTCGACCTCGTCGAACAGCACCACCGTGTACGGCCGCCGCCGCACCGCCTCGGTCAGCTGACCACCCTGGTCGTAACCGATGTACCCGGGCGGGGCACCGACGAGCCGGGCCACCGAGTGCTTCTCGCCGTACTCGCTCATGTCGATGCGGACCATCGCCCGCTCGTCGTCGAACAGGAAGTCGGCCAGCGCCTTGGCCAGCTCGGTCTTGCCCACGCCGGTCGGACCGAGGAACAGGAACGAGCCGGTGGGGCGGTTCGGGTCGGCAACACCGGCCCGAGTGCGGCGCACCGCATCCGAGACGGCCTGCACGGCCTTCTTCTGGCCGACGACCCGCCTGCCGAGTTCGTCTTCCATCCGCAGCAGCTTGGCGGTCTCACCTTCGAGCAGCCGCCCGGCCGGGATGCCGGTCCACGCCGCCACCACGTCCGCGATGTCGTCGGGTCCGACCTCCTCCTTGAGCATGACGTTGGCCTGGGCCTCGGCCTGTGGCAGCGCCGCGTCGAGCTTCTTCTCCACCTCGGGGATACGGCCGTAGCGCAGCTCGGCGGCCTTGGCCAGATCGCCGTCACGCTCGGCCCGCTCGGATTCACCGCGCAGGTGGTCCAGCTCCTCTTTGAGGTCGCGGACGATGTCGATGGCGTTCTTCTCGTTCTGCCACCTGGTGGTCAGCTCGGCCAGCTTCTCCTTGTGGTCGGCCAGCTCGGCGCGCAGCTTCTCCAGGCGTTCCTTGGAGGCGGCGTCCTCCTCCTTGGACAGCGCCATCTCCTCGATCTCCAGCCGGCGCACCAGGCGCTCGACCTCGTCGATCTCGACGGGCCGGGAGTCGATCTCCATCCGCAGCCGCGATCCGGCCTCGTCGACCAGGTCGATGGCCTTGTCCGGCAGGAAGCGGCTGGTGATGTAGCGGTCGGACAGCGTGGCCGCGGCCACCAGTGCGGAGTCGGTGATCCGGACGCCGTGGTGCACCTCGTAACGGTCCTTCAGCCCGCGCAGGATGCCGACGGTGTCCTCGACCGACGGCTCGCCGACGAACACCTGCTGGAAGCGGCGTTCCAGTGCGGCGTCCTTCTCGATGTACTTGCGGTACTCCTCGAGGGTGGTGGCGCCGACCATGCGCAGCTCGCCGCGGGCCAGCATGGGTTTGATCATGTTGCCGGCGTCCATCGCGCCCTCACCGGTCGCGCCGGCGCCCACGATGGTGTGCAGCTCGTCGATGAAGGTGATGATCTGGCCGGCCGAGTTCTTGATGTCGTCGAGAACGGCCTTGAGGCGTTCCTCGAACTCGCCGCGGTACTTGGCGCCGGCCACCATGGAGCCCATGTCCAGGGAGACCACGGTCTTGTCACGCAGGCTCTCCGGCACGTCGCCGGCCACGATGCGCTGGGCCAGGCCCTCGACGATCGCGGTCTTGCCGACGCCGGGCTCGCCGATCAGCACCGGGTTGTTCTTGGTCCGGCGGCTCAGCACCTGGATGACGCGACGGATCTCGGTGTCGCGCCCGATGACCGGGTCGAGTTCGCCTTCGCGGGCGCGCGCCGTCAGGTCGGTGGAGTACTTCTCCAGCGCCTGATAGCTGGCTTCGGGATCCGGGCTGGTGACCCGGGCGCTGCCGCGCACCTTGACGAACGCATCACGCAGCGCCTGCGGGGACGCGCCGTGACCGGTGAGCAGCTTGGCGACGTCGGAGTCGCCGGTGGCCAGCCCGACCATCAGATGCTCGGTGGAGACGTACTCGTCGTCCATCTCGGTGGCCAGCTGCTGAGCCGCGGTGATCGCGGCGAGCGATTCACGCGAGAGCTGCGGCTGCGAGGTCGCGCCGCTGCTGCTCGGTAAGTGGTCGACGAGACGCTGCGCGTCGTGCCGGATGGTCGCCGGGTCCACGCCGACTGCCTCGAGCAGCGGCCCGGCGATGCCGTCGGCCTGCGTGAGCAACGCCAACAGCAGATGAGCGGGTCTGATCTCCGGGTTACCGGCCGCACTGGCAGCCTGCAACGCGGCGGTCAGGGCCGCCTGGGTCTTGGTGGTCGGGTTGAAAGAGTCCACGACACCTCCGTTTCTTCTAGAAAAGCTTGTCGAGGTTTACAACGCCGCCAATGTTGAGTCTGTTCCGCTCAAGTCTACGAAATTCTCCCGCGCCTTCGATAGGGCCTTCCGGCATCTGTTTTCCCTTCTCATTCGAACATATGATCGATCGGTGGGTGACCTTACGTCCATCGGATACAACGGCCAGCCGGTCCGGCCGCCGTTTCGGCTGGTGCGCCCGCCGCTGGCTGTCCTGGTGGACCTGACCATCCTGTTCCCGCGTGAACCGCACCGCACCGGCCGCTATCACCCGCATGGCCTGCAGATGCACAAGGTCGTCGAGGGCAGGCTGAGCTGCTGGGGCCTGTGCGAGCAGGGCGACTGGTGGGGCCTGGTCACCTACGAGATCGCCTACGGCTCCAAGCAGAAGACCGTTACGCACTGGGTGCCGGCATGGACGCTCAAACGTCACGGCCGGGGGTGACGGTGAGGCGCAATCATCACCGTCGCGCGTAGTCCCAGTACTGCAGCCACTGGACGGCGGCGAACAGGACCAATGTCAGCAGATACCCGGCGGCCAGCACCGCGGCCCCCAGCGCACTGGTGCCCGTTCCGGCGCCGTCGACCGGATCGAGCCAGAGCCGGAATCGGCGCCCCGCCCAGGGCATCAGCACCCATTGCAGGGCGGCGACGCTGACCACCTGGCTGAGCCACATCGCCAGCCACGGCGGGGCACCGGCGTGGCTGAGCACCGGTCCCAGGAACCGCGACAGCAGCATCACCGTCGGATACAGCACCAGCAGGATCAACATGGCCGTCTTCCACTTCGGCGTGACCGCGGTGCGACCGTTCTCGGTGCGCACCGTGGTGCCGAACGCCGTCGTCGAAGACACCAGCGAGAACTCGCGGGACAGACTGCGCCGCAGCGCGCCGAGCGCCTCCACTCGCTCGGGTGAGCCCAGCCACGTCGCCAGCTGACGTTCGGTGCGGAAGCGCAGCACCGACAACGAGTCGCCGCCGGCGGCCGGGGCGAAGGTGCAGCATCCCTCGAATCCGCTGAACCTCGAACTCGCTTCAGCCAGCTGGGCCTCCGCCGTCACGAACTCGGCTTCCCGGCCCGGCACCACGGTGTGCCGGAACACCCCGACGCCGTGCGGCACTCCATCGTCGTCGCTGATCACCAAATCAGCTGTGGCACGCAGAATTCCGCGTTGCCGACCGTCGTCGAGCGCGCGTTGGCGCGCCGGGCTGTCCAGCCACTGGTGCAGCGCCTGCTCGTCGGCGAACCGCGCCGCCACACCCCAGTCCAGATGCGGCTCACCGACGACGGACACCTGAAGATCGGTCGTGTTCGGTGCACTTGCCCGCAAGTCGTCCACCCAGTCGACGAACGCCGACGAGTCGTTCGTCGGGTGGAAGATCGTGACGACGGTCGCAGAGCTCATGACCGTCAGGATCTCATCGACGACGCGGTCAGTACGCCCCGGCGTTGGACGACGAGGTGGTGGTGGTCGCCGAGGTGGGAGTGGTGGTCGTCTCCGTGGTGGTTTCGGAGGTCGTCGACGACGGCGCCGGGGGCACGATCTGGGCCGCGCTCTCGGTCGGTGACGACGTCGTCTCGCTCGTCGTGGTGGTCGTCGTGGTGGTGGTCTGTGGGGACGACGGGGTCGGGGTGGTCGACGGGGTCGTCGTGGTGGGCGTGAACGCCGAGGTGGTGTGCTGCGCCGGCACGACCGGAGCCGACGGCTGATGACGGGAGCTCTGCGCGGTGTGGATGACCGCGAACACCAGGATCAGCAGGAGCAGCACGGCAGCGGCGCCCGAGGCGTAGAGCAACGCGCGCTGACGGCTGTCTTGGTCCACGCGCACAGATAGTACGGTCACCGCCGAACTTGGTAGGTTCTTCGCGTGACGAGCACCCTGACCTCAGAGCTCCCCGAGCTCATTCCGCTGGCGCTCGTCATCACACTCTCGCCCCTGTCGGTCATCCCCGGCATCCTCATGCTGCACACCCCCAAGCCGCGCGCGACCAGCGTCGCGTTCCTGGTCGGCTGGGCGGTCGGCATCGGCGGGCTGACGGCCGGTTTCGTCGCCATCTCGAACGCGCTCGGCGGGCTCAACAAACAGCCGACGTGGGCGCCCTACGTCCGCATCGTGATCGGTGCCGCGCTGATCCTGTTCGGCCTGTACCGGTGGTTCACCCGCAGCCGCTCCGCGCACACCCCTGGGTGGTTGACGTCGATGACGTCGATCGGCCCGGGTCGGGCCCTGGTCACCGCGCTGGTGCTGGCCGTGATCAACCCCAAGGTCCTGTTCATGTGCGCCGCAGCGGGTTTGGCAATCGGGTCGGCAGGGCTGGGAACCACCGGCGCCTGGACCGCCGACATCGTGTTCACCGCGGTGGCCGCCTCCTCGGTTGCGCTACCGGCACTGGCCTACCTGGTGGCCGGCGAAAGGCTGGACGGCCCGCTGACCAAGCTGAAGAACTGGATGGAGGAGCAGCACGCCGCCCTGGTGGCCGCCATCCTGGTGATCCTCGGGCTGATGGTGCTCTACAAGGGCATTCACGGCCTGTAGGCCGTGGGCAATCCGACTCGGCACCGGTCTGGACCGTCGGCGTCCCTAGAATCGCCGCCATGGGCCTCGAGGACCGTGACGCACTGCGGGTGTTGCAGGCTGCACTGGACCCCAAGGCCGGCTCCGACGAACTGGTCCGACGGCTCTACAACCGCTGGTTCGCCCTGGACGCCGGCGTGCGCGACCTGTTCCCACCGGAGTTGGACCACCAGCGCACCGCATTCGGGCAGGCCATGTTCTGGGTGTTCGGCGAGTTCGTGGCGCAACGCGCGCATTCCCCGGTGGCCTTCCTGGCCCAGCTCGGTCGTGATCACCGCAAATACGGTGTGACGCAACAGCATTACGACAGCATGCGGCGCGCCTGGTATGCCGAGATGCGCAGCCGCCTGATCGACGAGTGGACCGAGGCCGTCGACGACGCGGCCATCCAGGCCATCAACCTCATCACGGGGATCATGTCCGGTGCGGCCGACGCCGAGGACGGCCCGGCCTGGTGGGAGGGCACCGTCCTCGAGCATCACCGCGTCTCGCGCGACCTCGCCGTCGTGCGCCTGCAACTCGACCGGCCGATGCCGTATCACCCCGGCCAGTACGTCAACGTCCAGATACCGCAGTGGCCCAGACGCTGGCGCTACCTCTCGCCGGCCATGCCGGCCGATCCCGAGGGCTTCATCGAATTCCACGTCCGCTCCGTGCTCGGCGGCATGGTCAGCAACTCGATGGTCGCCGAGACGCGGCCCGGTGACCGGTGGCGCCTGTCCAGCCCGCACGGGGCCATGGAGGTCGACCGCACCGGCGGTGACGTGCTGATGGTGGCCGGCAGCACCGGGCTGGCGCCGCTGCGCGCGATCATCATGGATCTCTGCCACTTCGCGGACAACCCGCGGGTGCACCTGTTCTTCGGCGCGCGCTACCCGTGCGAGTTGTACGACCTGCGGACGCTGTGGGAGATCGCGGCCGCCAACCCGTGGCTGTCGGTGTCCCCGGTGTCGGAGTACGCCGGGGACCCGCCGTGGGCCGCCGACTACCCCGACGTCCAGCCGCCCCGCGGACTGCACGTGCGCCAGACCGGCCGGCTGCCGGAGGTCGTCACCCAGTACGGCGGGTGGGGCGACCGTCAGATCCTGATCTGCGGCGGACCTCAGATGGTGCGCACCACCCGCGAGGCGTTGATCGCCAAGAAAGCGCCACCGGAGCGCATCCAGCACGACCCGCTCGAGGGTTGAGGACAGCGACTACCAGTTCGGTGACTTTCGTCCCTTTCAAACAGTCGGCTGTGCGACGAGCATCACATGTGCCGAAGGTAGGGCAGTGAGGGGCTGGGATGACGACTACCGGTCCGGTCGAAGAGACCGGTGACCGTGGACTCGACACCATCGCTTGGCAATTCCTGTGTTCGCCCTTCACCAAAAGGGAGTACTGGGACTGGCCGCTGGAGCGACGGCTCGACGCCTACCTTCGTCATCACAACCGCGAGGACATCCTCAACGACGGCGCTGCCTATGCCGTCGTCGTCGAGCGGGTGATGGCAAATCTGGGGCGTGCCCGCCGTGACGGCGTGCTGGCCCCGCCGCATGCCTAGGGGGGACATGGACGTCATCCACAAGGGGCCCGGTGACCTGTTGGTCACCCCCAATCTCACCGACTACGAGCAGACCCGTGCGTCGTTCGACTGGTCGGCGGTGCCCGACGTGTGCGCCGGGATGGGCGAGGGCGGATGCAACATCGCCTATGCCGCCGTCGACCGCCACGCCGAGGGACCGGAGGCGGGCCGGACCGCACTGCGGTTCATCGCCGACGACCCCGACGCCACCGAGCTGTCCACCCACGACGTCAGCTACGCCGAACTGGGCCGGCTGACCCGCAAGTTCACCAACGTGCTGCGCGGACTGGAGATCGGCAAGGGCGACCGGGTCTTCGTCATCATGGGTCGCGTCCCCGAGCTCTACATCAGCATGCTCGGCGCGCTGCGCAACGGCAGCGTGGTCTCGCCGCTGTTCTCCGCGTTCGGGCCCGAGCCGATCGCCACCCGCGTCACCATCGGCTCGGCGGACGTCATCGTCACGACCGCCGCGATCTACAAGCGCAAGATCGCCAAGATCCGCGACGAGCTCACCTCGGTCAAACACGTCCTGGTGGTCAGCGACGACGACACCGAACTCCCCGGCACCCTCAACTTCCACCGGCTGATGGACGAAGCGCCCGAGGACGCGCCGATCGAGCGCACCGGACCAGAGGACCCGTCGCTGCTGCACTTCACCAGCGGGACCACCGGAACTCCCAAGGGCGCCCAGCACGTGCACGGCGCGGTCGCCATGCACTACATCACCGGACGCTATGCCCTCGATCTGCACGACGGCGACATCTACTGGTGCACAGCCGATCCCGGCTGGGTCACCGGCACCTCCTACGGAATCATCGCACCGCTGCTGCACGGCGTCACCTCGATCATCGACGAGGCCGAGTTCGACGCCGAACGCTGGTACCGGATCCTGCAGGACGAGGAGGTGAGCGTCTGGTACACCGCGCCGACCGCCATCCGCATGCTGATCAAGGCGGGCCCGGAGCTGCCGGCCAAGTACAGCTTCCCGAAGCTGAGGTTCATCGCCAGCGTCGGCGAGCCGCTCAACGCCGAGGCCGTGTGGTGGGGAAAACGAGTGCTGGGCTTGCCGATTCACGACAACTGGTGGCAGACCGAGACCGGCGGCATCATGGTCGCCAACACCCCGGCGTTCGACATCAAGCCCGGATCGATGGGCCGCCCGCTGCCCGGTGTGGAGGCCTGCGTGGTCGACCACGACCAGGAGACCGGCGCGGTGACCGTCATCGACGAACCCGACGTCGAGGGGGAGCTGGCGCTGAAACTCGGCTGGCCGTCGATGTTCCGCGGGTACCTCAATCAGGATGAGCGCTACCGCAAGTGCTTCCACTCAGACCCACACGGGGACCTCTACCTATCCGGTGATCTGGTCAAGCGCGACGCCGACGGATACCTGTGGTTCGTCGGGCGCGCGGACGACGTCATCAAGGCATCGGGACACCTGATCGGGCCGTTCGAGGTGGAGAACGTCCTGACCGACCACCCCGCCGTCGCCGAGGCCGCCGTGATCGGCAAGCCCGACCCGACCTACGGCGAACTGGTGAAGGCCTTCGTGACGCTCAAGTCCGGATACACCGGCGACGACGCGCTGCGCCGCGACCTGATGGGGCATGCGCGTAAGCGCCTCGGAGCGGCGGTGGCGCCCAAGGAGATCGACTTCGTCGACTCGTTGCCGCACACCCGGTCCGGCAAGATCATGCGCCGGCTGCTCAAGGCACGTGAGCTCGGGCTACCCGAGGGCGACATCTCCACCGTGGAGAGCCCGGCGGGGGTGAGGGCGTGACCGACCCGGGTCTGGCCCGCGCCCTGCTGACCGACATGATCCGGGTGCGGCGCATGGAGGAGAAGTGCGCCGAGATGTACAGCGCGGGCAAGATCCGCGGCTTCCTGCATCTCTACGTCGGCGAAGAAGCAGTAGCGGCGGGGTCGCTGCGGGTGCTCGGCCCGCAGGATGCGGTGATCGCCACCTACCGCGAACACGCCCACGCGCTGCTGCGCGGTATCCCGATGGCCAAGATCATGGCGGAGATGTTCGGCAAGCAGGAGGGCTGTTCGGGCGGACGCGGCGGTTCGATGCACCTGTTCGACGCCGGCCGGCGGTTCTACGGCGGCAACGCGATCGTGGCCGGCGGGCTGCCCACGGCTGCCGGGCTGGCCTTCGCCGACCTACAGCTGAAGCGAAATCAGGTGTCCGCCTGCTACTTCGGTGACGGCGCGATCGCCGAGGGCGCATTCCACGAGACGATGAATATGGCCGAGCTGTGGAAGCTGCCGGTGCTGTTCTGTTGCGAGAACAACCGGTACGCCATGGGCACGTCGATCGACCGGGAACTCTCCGATGTCGACCTGGTGGTGCTGGCTGAGTCCTACCGCGTGCCGTCGGCGAGCACCGACGGCATGGACGTGCTCGCCTGCCACGAGGCCATGCAACAGGCCGTCGAGCATGTCCGGACCAAGGGCGGGCCGTTCTTCCTCGAGTTCAAGACCTACCGGTTCCGGCCGCATTCGATGTTCGATCCGGAGCTCTACCGCGAGAAGGCGGAGGTGGAGAAGTGGCGGGAGCATGACCCGATCACCTCGTTCACCGAACGATGCCAGGCCGAGGGGCTGCTGACCGCCGAGGACGTCGAGGCGATCGAGGCAGCGGTGGCCGCTGAGGTCGCCGACGCGGTCGCCTACGCCGAGGCGGGAACGCTGGAGAGCGTGGACGACCTCACCCGCGACGTCATGACACCCATCGTGACATCCCCCGTGGCGGAGGCACTCTCGTGAAGGCCAACTATCGCGGCGCCGTCCACGACGCGATCGCCGAAGCGATGCGCGCCGACGAACGGGTGGTCCTGCTCGGTGAGGACGTCGGCCGCTACGGCGGGACGTATGCGGTGTCGAAGGGCCTGCTCGAAGAGTTCGGGCCCGACCGCATCCGCGACACCCCGATCTCGGAACTGGGTTTCGTCGGCATCGGCATCGGCGCCGCCCTCAACGGACTGCGCCCCATCGTCGAGATCATGACGGTGAACTTCAGCCTGCTGGCGCTGGATCAGATCGTGAACACCGCGTCCCCTCTTCGGCACATGTCCAACGGGCAGTTCTCGGTCCCGCTGGTGATCCGGATGGCCACCGGTGCCGGACGGCAACTAGCCGCCCAGCACTCGCACAGCCTGGAGAACTGGTACGCCCACATCCCCGGTATCACCGTGCTGGCGCCTGCCACGGTGGCCGACGCCTACGGGATGCTGCGCACCGCGCTGGACAACCCCGACCCAGTGATCATCTTCGAGCACGTCGGGCTGTACAACACCTCAACCGATCTCGAGGTGTTGGAACCGACCGACATCGCGCGGGCTGCAGTGCGCCGCAACGGAACTGACGCGACGCTGATCACCTACGGCGGCAGCCTACCCAAGGTACTCGACGCCGCCGAACATCTCGCCCAGAGCGGAATCGACTGCGAGGTCATCGATCTGCGGGTGCTACGGCCGCTCGACGACGCGACGATTCTGGAGTCGGTGCGCAAAACACACCGCGCGGTGATCGTCGACGAGGGCTGGCGCACCGGAAGTCTCGCCGCCGAGGTCAGCGCCCGCATCGTCGAGGGCGCGTTCTACGATCTCGACGCACCGATCGCACGCGTCTGCACCATTGAGGTGCCGATCCCCTACGCCAAGCATCTCGAGCAGGCGGCGCTGCCGCAGCCCGACACGATTGTGGCCGCGGTCCGCGGCCTGTTCGGGGACGACATCGGCGGGCAGGAGCGACCCGGGATGGACGAACGATGATCGAGTTCAACATGCCGGCCCTCGGTGCCGACATGGACGAGGGCACGCTCAACGAGTGGCTGGTCAAGCCCGGCGACACCGTCAGCCGCGGCCAGATCGTCGCGGTGGTCGAAACCACCAAGGCCGCAGTCGAAATCGAATGCTGGCACGACGGGGTCGTCGGCGAGCTGCTGGTCCCGATCGGGCAGACGGTGGCCGTCGGAACCCCGTTGGCCACGATCCTGGAGGCCGGTGAGAAAGCCGAGCCGCGCGCGGCCGCGCCCGTCACCCAGGCTCCCCCCGCGGAAGCCGCCCACGAGCAGTTCTCCGCAGCCACACCCGAGGCCGCGGCACCATCGCCGGTCGGGCACCGGCAGTGGGTCTCCCCTGTGGCACGGCGGACCGCGACCTCGCTGGGGGTCGACCTGAAGACGCTCAGCGGCACCGGCCCGCAGGGCGCGATCACGCTGCACGACGTCGAGCACGCCGCCGCCACGGCCCACCACGAGGCGCCCAAGCCGGCACCCGCACCCAAGCCGGCGGCCTCGGCCGAACCCAAGTCGGCCGCCGAAAAGGCCCGCGAACGCGGCGCGGCCATGCGCGCCTCGATCGCCGCGGCGATGAGCCGCTCGAAACGGGAGATCCCGCACTACTACCTGGCTGACGAGATCATCCTCGACACGGCGCTGGGCTGGCTCACCGAACAGAACGCCGGCGTGCCGATCACCGAGCGGATGCTGCCGGCGGTGCTGCAGCTCAAGGCGGTCGCGCTGGCCGCCCAGCGGTACCCCGAGTTCAGCGGGTTCTGGCACGACGAGGGCTACCAGCCGGCGCCCGCAGTGCATGTCGGCGTGGCGATCTCGTTGCGCGGCGGCGGACTGGTGGCCCCCGCCATCCACGACGTGGCCGAGAAGAAGCTCGACGAGCTGATGCGCGACCTCACCGACCTGGTCGCCCGGGCCCGGGCGGGATCGCTACGCAGCTCGGAGATGTCCGACCCGACCATCACCGTCACCAACCTCGGCGACAAGGGCGTCGACGCCGTCTTCGGCGTCATCTATCCGCCACAGGTGGCGATTGTCGGCTTCGGCAAGCCCGCCCAGCGGGTCGTCGTGGTCGACGGCGGGATCAGGGTGGCCACCACGGTGCAGAGCAGCCTGGCCGCCGACCACCGCGCCAGCGACGGCGCACGGGGCGCGCTGTTCCTCGCCGAGATCAACCGGCTGCTTCAGCAGCCCGACGAGCTGTAGAAGGAGACGACATGAGCAGAGCCGACATCCGCAACGAGGTGGTCGCCGAGTTGCTCGAGATCGCCCCCGAGGTCGAGGAAGGGGACCTCAGCGACAGCGAACTCCTGCGTGACCAGGTCGACCTGGACTCGATGGACTGGCTGAACTTCCTGGTGCGGCTGCACAAGCGCTTCGACGTCGACATCCCCGAGTCGGAGTACAAGTCGCTGCGCACCATTGACGATCTGACGAGCTACATCGACGCCCACCGATAGACTTCGGCGATGGCCCAGCTGCCGTCCGCCGTCCTCCAGGATCCCACCTCGGCGCTGACGGCCACCTTCGTGCCGTCGGCCGGCATGGTGTGCACCTCACTTCGCGACGACGGTGTCGAGCTGCTCGGGCAGCGACGCGGCCTGCAGGCCTATCTGGACAACGGCAAGACGATGGGTATTCCCATCCTCTACCCGTGGGCAAACCGGTTGAGCGCCAACAACTATCCGGTCGACGGCGGCATGGTGACGCTGACCCCGGGACAGGGCGGTGTGCGAACCGACGAGCACGGCCTGCCGATGCACGGCGTGCTCGCGGCCTATCCGGGCTGGCTGGTCACCGACCAGTCCGCCACCCGGCTGACCGCGGTCCTCGACTTCGGTGATCAGCCGCGACTGCTGGCGAGCTTTCCGTTCCCCCACATCCTCACCGTGGACGTCACGCTGAACAACCGCACGCTGACGATTGCGACGAGGGTGACACCGACCACCGCGGCATCGGTGCCGCTGTGCTACGGCTTTCATCCCTACCTGACCATCCCGGGCGTGCCGCGCGCGCAGTGGACACTCGAGACGCCGCCGATGCGCCACCTGCCGGTTGACGACCGGGGCATCCCGACCGGGGACGCCGAGGGATGGCCGGCCATCTCAGAGCCGTTGGGAGACAAGACGTTCGACGACGGTTTCGACGACGTTCCACCGGGTGCGGTGTTTGCGCTGTCCGGCGGGGATCGCTGCATCGACGTGGTCTTCGAGAAGGGCTACCCCGCGGCGCAGATCTTCGCCCCGGCCAGTGAGGACGTCGTGGCCGTCGAGCCGATGGCCGCGCCCACCAACGCATTACGTACGGGGGGCTACAGCATTGCGACACCGGAACAGCCCGCGGTGTCGGTGTTCAGCATCCGGCTGCGCTGAGCTTCCGCCGCAAGCCAGACGAAAAGTCCGCGCAACGCTCGGCAGTGATCGCGGCCATTTCGTCGATCTCGCGCGCCGGACGATTCAGCGCTTGCGGGGCTTCCAGACCACCAGCGCGGTGCTCTTCGGCACCACCGCCAGATCGCGACGCTGGTTGGCGCGCAACGACTCGAGCTCCCGGCTCATCTCCTGGACGCGGGACTGCAGCGCCTCGACCTGATTGGTCAGCTCGATGATCCGCTTGATCCCGGCCAGATTGACGCCCTCGTCCTGGGACAGCCGCTGCACTTCGCGCAGCAGTTCCACGTCGCGTTCGGAATAGCGTCGTCCGCCGCCGGAACTGCGCTGCGGGCTGACCAGGCCGAGCCGGTCGTAGGTGCGCAGCGTCTGCGCATGCATACCGGCCAGCTCGGCGGCCACCGAGATCAGGAACGTGCGCGACTTCTCTGAAGCGCTCATGCCCGATAACCTGCCCATCCCCCTCGCGGGTCGAAGCCGCTGGCCTTCTCGGCGGCCGCGTAGGCCTCGAGTGCCTCCAGCGCCTGACCCTCCAGGTTGGGCGGAACAGCGACCTTGACAGTGACCAACAAGTCACCGTGTCCGCCACTTCGTTTCGGCACGCCACGTCCGCGCACCCGGAGGATGCGTCCGTCAGTGGTGCCCTTGGGTACCCGGACGCCGACCTTGCCCTCCAGCGTTGGCACCGAAAGCGTTGTGCCCAAAGCCAGTTCGGTGAAGCTCACCGGCACGGTGACAGTCAGGTCGTCGCCGTCACGGCCGAACACCTTGTCCGGCCGGACATGCACGGTGACATACAGGTCGCCCGACGGGGCGCCCCGCAGACCAGCCTCACCCTGACCGGCCAGCCTGATGCGCTGACCGTCCTCGACACCCGGGGGGATCCGCACGTTGATGGTTCGGGTCCGGGTCGCCACGCCGGTGCCCCGGCACTCCTCGCAGGGATGCTCGATGATCGAGCCGCTGCCTCGACAGTCGGTGCACGGTTCGGAGAAGCCGAACGCGCCCTGGTTGCTGTTGATCATGCCCGAGCCGTTGCACGTGGCGCACACCTTCGGGCTGGTGCCCGGGCGAGCCCCGCTGCCATGACAATTCGTGCACGGAGCCGGACTGGTCAGCCGCAGCGGCATGGCCACGCCCTTGGTGGCCTCCAGGAAGTCGAGATCGGTCTCGGTCTCGAGATCCTTGCCGCGGCGCGGCCGGCTGGGACGTGTCTGAGCGCCGCGCCCGAACAGGCCGCCGAAGAGGTCGCCGATGTTCGCGCCGCCCTCCTGGCCGGCCGCGCCGAACAGATCGTTGAGGTTGAAATCCGCCCCGTCGCCGCCGAAGCCGCCGAAGCCGCCGCCACCACCGCCGCCGCCACCGCCACCGCCGTTGAATCGGCGGCCGTAGCCACCGCCGGCGAACAGCCGCCGCGTCTCGTCGTACTCCTTGCGCTTGGCCGGGTCCAGCAGCACGTCCTTGGCCTCGCCGACGGCCTTGTATCGCTCTTCGGCCTGCGGGTTGTCGGGATTGCGATCGGGATGGTTCTCGGCGAGCAGCTTGCGCGCGACGCTCTTGATTTCCTTCTCGTCGGCGTCAGAGGAGACGCCGAGCACCTTGTAGAAGTCTTTCTCGACCCATTCTCGTTGAACCATGCCGCGTCACCTCCTCACCATGTCGTTGCGGTTACTGATCTGATTCTGCGTTCTGACCGCCCGACTCCCCCGCGTTGTGCGGCGTGTCGGCGTCACCGGCCTCACCCTCGACTGTGTCGACGACCCCGACGAGGGCGTGCCGCAGCACGTGGTCGCCGAGTCGGTAGCCCTGTCGCATCACGGTGCCGATGACGGGCTTGGAGCCCTCGCCCTCGTGCTGCACGGCTTCGTGCAGTGACGGGTCGAACTCGTCACCTTCGGCGCCGAACGCGGTCAGTCCCAGCCCGGTCAGGGCGGACGTCAGCTTGTCGGCCACCGACTTCAGCGGCCCGGATTCCAGGTCACCGTGAGTGCGGGCGCGGTCGAAATCGTCGAGCACGGTGAGCAACTGGCTCACCACCACGGCCTTGGCCCGCTCGCCGGCGACCTGCTGGTCGCGCAACGCGCGCTTGCGGTAGTTGGCGAAGTCGGCCTGCACCCGCTGCAGGTCCGACGTGAGTTCGGCGACCTTGTCGGCCAGCTCGCCACCCGCCGGCGCGGAGGCCCCCGGCGCCGGCCCACTGGGGGCCGGGCCGGAGGCAGATCCCCGGTCGCTTCGCTCCTGCCCACCGGAGGCATATCCCCGGTCGCTTCGCTCCTGCCCACCGGAGGCACTCTCGCGGATCTCTCCGGTGCGGGGGTCGATGCGACGCTTGTCGGTGACGGTCACCGGTTCGTCTGCATGCCCTTCGCTCACTTGGTCTCCTGATCATCATCGACGACCTCGGCGTCCACCACGTCGTCGGCCGACGACCCACCCGCGGCACCGCCGCCAGCGGCCTGCTCGGCCTGGGCGGCCTCATAGATCGCCTGGCCCAGAGCCTGGCTCTCATGGCCCAGCTTCTCCATCGCCGACTTGATCGCGCCGATGTCGGAGCCCTCGAGCGCGGTCTTGGCCTCGGCGATCGCGCCGTCCACCTTGGCAAGGGTGTCCTCGGGGACCTTCGATCCGCCTTCGGCCCCACGCTGCTCGGAGACGAACTTCTCCGTCTGGTAGACCAGCGACTCGGCCTGGTTGCGGACGTCGGCTTCCTCGCGGCGCTTGCGGTCCTCGTCTGCGTGGGCCTCGGCGTCCTTGATCATCCGGTCGATCTCCTCCTTGGACAGGCCGGAGCCTTCCTGGATCTTGATCGTGTTCTCCTTGCCGGTGCCCTTGTCCTTGGCCGTGACGTGCACGATTCCGTTGGCGTCGATGTCGAAGATGACCTCGATCTGGGGCACGCCGCGCGGAGCCGGCGGGATACCGGTCAGCTCGAAGCTGCCGAGCAGCTTGTTGTGCGAGGCGATCTCGCGCTCACCCTGATAGACCTGGATCTGCACCGACGGCTGGTTGTCGTCGGCGGTGGTGAAGGTCTCCGACCGCTTGGTCGGGATGGTGGTGTTGCGCTCGATGAGCTTGGTCATCACCCCACCCTTGGTCTCGATACCCAGGCTCAGCGGGGTGACGTCGAGCAGCAGAACGTCCTTGACCTCGCCCTTGAGCACGCCGGCCTGCAGGGCCGCGCCGACGGCGACGACCTCGTCGGGGTTGACGCCCTTGTTGGGCTCCTTGCCGCCGGTCATCTCCTTGACCAGATCGGACACCGCGGGCATGCGGGTCGAACCGCCCACCAGCACCACGTGGTCGATGTCAGACACCGGAATTCCGGCGTCCTTGATGACCGACTGGAACGGCGCCCGGGTGCGGTCCAGCAGATCCTGAGTGATCTTCTGGAACTCCGCGCGGGTCAGCTGCTCGTCGAGGAACAACGGGTTCTTGTCGGCGTCGACGGTGATGTAGGGCAGGTTGATCGAGGTGCTCTGGCTGGAGCTGAGCTCGATCTTGGCCTTCTCGGCGGCTTCACGAAGCCGCTGCATGGCCATCTTGTCCTTGGTCAGGTCGATGCCCGCCGAGGCCTTGAACTTGTCGACGAGCCATTCGACGATCCGGTCGTCCCAGTCGTCGCCACCGAGGTGGTTGTCGCCCGAGGTCGCGCGGACCTCGACGACGCCGTCGCCGATCTCCAGCAGCGAGACGTCGAAGGTGCCGCCGCCGAGGTCGAAGACCAGGATGGTCTGTTCCTTGCTGCCCTTGTCCAGGCCGTAGGCCAGGGCCGCGGCGGTCGGTTCGTTGACGATGCGCAGCACGTTCAGGCCGGCGATCTGGCCGGCCTCCTTGGTGGCCTGACGCTGGGCGTCGTTGAAGTAGGCGGGCACCGTGATGACCGCGTCGGCGATGTCCTCGCCGAGGTAGCTTTCGGCGTCGCGCTTGAGCTTCATCAGCACACGGGCGCTGATCTCCTGCGCGGTGTAGTCCTTACCGTCGATCTCGACGGACCAGTCGGTGCCCATGTGGCGCTTGACCGAACGGATGGTCCGGTCGACGTTGGTCACTGCCTGGTTCTTGGCGGGCTGGCCGACCAGCACTTCGCCGTTACGTGCAAAGGCAACCACCGACGGTGTGGTGCGGGACCCTTCGGAGTTTGCGACCACGACCGGGTCGCCACCCTCCAGTACCGCGACAACGGAGTTGGTGGTCCCGAGGTCGATTCCGACCGCACGAGCCATGTTGTATTCCTCCTGAATAGTCCTGAATAGTTACGTCTTGGGTCTGAGCGGACCAGGCTCAAGCCTGCTCCGCCGACAGTCTCCTGTCAACCCAGACTTGAGCCTGATTCACTCAACTGTCGAACTGGTCAACGGCGGGTGATCCGGTTTTGTTCCCGGCCCAGGGATGAGAAACCGCGCCAGCACCAACTGGGCGGCGGCGAACACTGCGAGCACGCCGCCGACGATCCCGAACGAGCCGTACGCGCCGGCTCCCGAGGCGAAGGCGCCGCCGACCAGGCTGTCCACCCCGACCGAGGCGGCCGTGCGGCCGAACTCCGTGGCAGCGGTCACCCCGCCGGCATGCTCGAGCGGGGTGAGTTCCTGACGCCAGCGGGTCAGGACCAGTCGCGCGCAGACGTTGGTGACGCCGAACAGGAAGACCGCCACCACCATCACCCACAGATTCACCGGCACCCAGCCCACCGCGAGCAGCAGCGTGCCGCCCACGCCGGCCAGCACCCAGCCGCGTCCCGACCCGCGGCGCTGGCTGACCGTGTAGAGCAGGGCCCCGGCCACCCCGCCCAGGGCGAACGCCGATCCGATGTGGCCGGCCATCGCAGGATGGTGCAGCAAACCCTTGGCGAAGAACGCGCTCAGGTCCTTGCGCAGCTCGTAGAGGTGGAACAGCATCAGCGCCAGAACCACCAGGAGCAGGTACCGGTTCGCCAGGATGTACTTCACCCCGGCCCAGGCCCCGCCGTGGGCGCGGTGTCGATCCTCGGCGGGGATGGCCGATCGTTCCGGGATCAGCAGGTAGCACGCGGCCGACAGCGCGAACCCGATCGGGATCACGATGTGCGACACGATGCCGGCCGCCCAGACCATCAGGCCGCTGAGCATCAGCGGACCCACCACCGCGCCGACCTCGAACGCCAGCTCGTAGCGAGAGTTGATCTTGTCGAGCAGTTCCGAGCGGTGCCCGGCGAGTTCGAGCGGAATGGTGTGCACCGAGGTGTCCACATATCCGCGGATCAGCGCCTCGACCGTGTAGCAGGCCATCGCCCAGGACAGGCTGAGGAAACCGAACGCCATCGCGAGCGGCAGGCCGGCGAGGACGACGCCGCGCAGGAGGGTCGAGACCACCAGCACCCGGCGCGCGCCGAACCGCTCGGTCGGCCAGCCGCCCAGATACGTGCCGAGCATGTGTACGGCCGTGCCGAATGCGGAGAAGAACGCCGCGCTGCCCAGCGATCCCGACAGGTCGGCGATCAGCAGCGGTTGCGCCAGATGCACCGCGCTGTTGACGATCTGCGTGACGAACACGCCGCTGAGCAATCCACCCAGACGGACCGCGTTGGTGCCGGGAGCCGCGAGACTCATCCCGGGAGATCTTTCCCGACCGCGCCCCGCCCGGCAGGACTATGGCGTTTCAATGTCCGGGCAGGTGGGTCAACGCGTTGTGGCCGACGAACGCGGCGGCGCCCAGCAGCAGGACCGCGACGACCCAGCGGCCGTGAACCTTCATGAACCGCTCATAGCCGTCTTTGATGCGACTCGACGCGCCGGGCCGAACGAACTCGATGACTGCCGGGGCTAGCGCGGGCAACACCGAGATCACCGCGAAGACGACGATTCCGAGCGTGCGCTCGGGACGATCGGTGATCTCCAGGATCTGATGTCCGGCGGCGATGGCGATCGGGAAAACCTTGGGATGCAGGCCGCAGATCGCGAAGCCGGCCACCGCGGCCCGGGCGATGCGCTGGCGCGTCGAGAGGTCGGCGCCCGGATCGAGCCGGTGCATCACCGTCGGGAAGCGTTCGGTCAGCCGGGCCCGCAGCCTGCTCGGCTTGTGCCCGGGCTCGGAGACGTCGTCGATCGGCTTGTGGGTGATGGCGCCGATCGCGCGGTGGACGCCGATCACCAGCAGCGCGCCGGCGATCAGCATCCGCACGATGAAGCCGGGCCACGAGTTGTGGTGGGCCGTTGCCGACCCGGCGCCGGCGAGGTGCGCCATCCACACACCGATGCCGGTGGCGAAGGTGATGCCGACGATCGCGCCGACCGCGAACGCGAAGGCCGCCTGCCGGGGCACCTTCTTGTCGCTGGCGATGACCAGCCCCAGCACCAAGGTCTCGGGGCTGAACAGAATCGCGAGCGCCAGTGTCGCGAGCACGGCTAAGTGCGCGCTCATCATCCGACGACGCTTTCGACGCTGCGCATGGCCGCAGGCTACCGCGACAGGCGTTGCGCCACGGCGCCATAACGCTCGAAACGCTCGTCATCGCCCGGGGCCCCGGAGACGACGTTGTACAGCACGATGCGCGAGGCGACGCCGTCGTACTTGGCCGCCAGCGCGTCGGCAAGGCCGTCCCACGTCGACTCCGTGGCGAAGGTGGCGATGTGCTCGTCGGTGATCTGGGCGGCCATGCCCTTGATGTCGCCGGCCTTCTGCTTCTCCCGGATCCGCGCCGTAGTGCCCTCGAAGCCCGCCTCGTCCCAGATGAACGCGTAGTTCGGCGTGCTGCCGTAGAAGCTCATCGAAAACCGCACCCGCTCACGTTCGGCGTCGCGCTCCGCATCGGTGTCGCCGACGATGGTCATCACCGGCACGATCAGCGCGATGTCTGACGGGGACCGGCCCGACTTCGACGCTCCCTCAGCAACTTTCGGGATGACATGCCTGGCGATGTACCCCGGCTCACCGATCGGATGGACATGGACACCGTCGGCCACCTCGCCTGCCATCCGCAACATCCACGGGTTGACCGCGGCGATGTCGACCTTGGGATCGGGTGCGTCGATCGGGCCGGCACTCCACTGCGGGGTGATGAAGTCGAGGTCGTAGAACTCGCCGTGGTGATCCAGCGTCCCGCTGCGGAAGGCCGAGAAGCAGGCCTTCACGGCCAGGACGTAGTCGCGCATCCGTGGGCCGGGTCGCTCGAACGGCACACCGTAGCGCCGGACCACGTGCGTGCGGACCTGGGTGCCCAGGCCGAGGCGGAAGTTCCCCCCGGTCGCCTCCTGCAGTTCCCACGCGGTGGCCGCGCTGACGAAGGGACTGCGCGGGAAGGCGACGGCGACGCCGGTCGACAGCTGCAGGCCCGGCGCGGCCTGCGAGGCCACCGCCGCATTGAGGTATGGGGTGCGGCCGGTCTCGGTGAACAGCATTCCGGCGAATCCCGCTGCCTGCGTGCGGGCGGCGAGGGGGCCGATCTGGCCGAGTGGAAGCGCGGTGGTCATCACGTCGACGTGCACGGTGCGGACAGTACGCGACCACATAAGGTTGGGACGTGCGAACGTACGCGGTCACCGGGTCGGCTTCGGGAATGGGAAAAGCCGTGGCGGACAGGCTTCGCGCCGAGGGTCACACCGTGATCGGGGTCGACATCAAGGAGGCCGATGTCGTCGCCGACCTGTCCACCCCGGCCGGGCGCCGAACGGCGGCCGATGCGGTGCTGGCCGCGAGCGCGGGACGGCTGGACGGCGCGGTGCTGGCGGCCGGACTCGGTCCCGCCCCCGGCGCCGAGCGCCCGCACTTGATCACTCAGGTCAACTACTTCGGCGTGGTGGACCTCCTGCAGGCGTGGCGTTCGTCCCTGGCCGGCGCCGACCGCGCCAAAGTCGTTGTGTTCTCCAGTAACTCGACCACCACCGTGCCCGCCGTCCCGAACCGCGCGGTTCGGGCCCTGCTGGCCGGCGAGGCCGAGAAGGCGGTGCGTTCGCTGCGGTTCTTCGGCCGAAATGCGCCCACGATGGCCTACGCGGCGTCCAAGATCGCGGTAAGCCGATGGGTTCGTCGGCACGCGGTGACCCGGGAGTGGGCCGGCGCGGGAATCCGGCTCAACGCGCTGGCGCCGGGGGCGATCCTGACTCCGCTGCTGGAGACACAACTGGCCACGCCGAAAGAGGCCAAGCTCATCGAGTCCTTCCCGGTTCCGATCGGAGGCTTCGGCGACCCCGGCCATCTGGCCGACTGGGTGGTGTTCATGCTGTCCGATTCTGCGGACTTCCTGTGCGGAAGCGTCCTGTTCGTCGACGGCGGTTCGGACGCATACTTCCGCGCCGACGACTGGCCCAAGCCGGTTCCGGCCCGCCGGGTGCTGTCCTACCTGTGGCGAATGAAGCGATTCAAGCCATACCGCGGCTAGCAGTGGCGTTGATCACACGGCTTCGTAAGCCCGGTGTGAACTCGGGCGGCAAGCGTGCCCCAGCGAAGAAATGCGACCCGTGCCCATCGCGAAGCGGCGACAACATCACTGCCGATTCAGTTTCAGCAAACTTTTATGGCCCCGCGCTCGAAATCGGACGTTTTCCCTGGAAAGGGCGGCATTCGGTGGACTGGTAGTCAGATCATCTGCATTGCCGGTGGCACCTAAATAGCGATTGATTAGGAAGAATTAAGGGTGGCGCTGGCGGATGCTGAGTTAACCCCGGGCCTCGCCCGGCCGATCCCAGCACGGTGCATCTGCCAAAATCGACATCCGCCGACATATTGCGCAAATGTTTTGAACTTTGCTATGAAAGATGGGCCGGCGTCGTTTGACGGGGCACCAACGGACACTCGGTCGTCAATCAAGGAGCGACGCACGTGGTACCTCTGGCCTCCATCTGGGACACCGGTTCCCAGGCGACCCGCCCCCGTATTTCAGTCGTCATCCCCGCGCTGAACGAGGCGAAGAACCTGCCTCACATCGCCGAGCGGATGCCCAACTGCGTCGACGAGATCGTCTTCGTCAACGGCAACTCCACGGACAACACCGGCGAAGTGGCCCGCGAATTGTGGCCCCGGGCCGTCCACGTCCACCAGACCCGCAAAGGCAAGGGCAACGCGCTGGCGTGCGGATTCGCCGTCACCACCGGCGACATCATCGTCATGATCGACGCCGACGGCAGTACCGACCCGGCCGAGATCCCGCTGTTCGTCGCTACGCTGCTCGCCGGTGCCGACTTCGCCAAGGGCTCGCGCTTCGTGTTGGGTGGCGGCAGCGCCGACATCACCCCGTTCCGGCGTCTGGGCAACAGTGGCCTCAACGGCCTGGTGAACGTGCTGTTCCCGACGAAGTTCACCGACCTCTGCTATGGCTACAACGCGTTCTGGCGGCGCGCCCTCGACGTCATCGAGCTCCCCGACATCCACGCATTGCGGCCGCAGTGGGGCGACGGGTTCGAGATCGAAACACTCATCAACGCACGCGTTGCCGCGGCCGGCTTCCAGATCGCCGAAGTCCCCAGCTTCGAGGGCAACCGCATTCACGGCGCAAGCAACCTCAACGCAGTGAGGGATGGTTTCCGCGTGCTCCGCACGATCCTCCACGAGTTCGTGTGCACCCGAGCTGTCAGGAAGGGCACCCAGCATCCGGCCGTCGAGCAGCAGGAGATGTTCGCTCATGACGGCGTCAGCTGCTCCTGCGCCCTCCACCTGGCCTGAAACCGTTATCACGGTGGAGGCAGTGGCTCTCGGACCTATGGTGTGGCGGCCCTATCGGCGTCGCATGAAGGTCCCCGCGCAGTGAACAGGCAAGCTGCGTTGACGGCGTTCGTGATTGCGGCCGGGCTTACCCTTCCGGGTTGCGCCCACGCCGACAATCGGGCCCCGCAGAGCACAACGGTCGAGGTCTCCTACGACGATCTGCTCAACCAGAAGAACGTCGCCCGCCAGGTCAGTCTGGCCGCCGGTGACACGCTGCGCGTGGTGCTGGCCTCCAACGCGTCCACCGGCTACCAGTGGACCGCCGAGGCGAAGATCAGCGACCCCGGCGTGCTCACCCAGACCAGCCATCAGACCGTCGCGCCCACCGACGCCAAGCCCGGCGCGGCGGGCACCGAGGTGTGGACTTTCGACGCGATCAAGCCCGGATCGGCCACCGTGATCACCAGCTACGGCCAGCCGTGGCCCGGCGGCACCAAGGATGCGTGGACCTTCAGCGCCGCAGTGACCGTGCACTGAGCAGCTACGGACGCATCTGGTAGGCGCCGTCGTAGCCCTTGACCTGCTGCCAGACCCGCTCGAAGCGATCCTCGTCCGGCACCGGCTTGCGCACCGCGCCCAAAGCCCATTCCTGTTGTGCTGCGGTCGAACTCGACTTGCCGTGCAGGGCGACCGCGTAGGCGGAGAAGTCGCGCACCTGGACATCGAAGATCTGGTCGACCAGATCGGCCTCGAGTCCGAGGATCTCGGCCTGCTCGAGGATCAGCTGACCGTAGACCACCAGCGTGAACAGGTGCCCCACCACGAGCATGAAGTCCAGGTCGCGCTGCTGTTCGGCATCCGGTGCGGCAGTGACGAGCAACTGCTGCAGCGCCCGGGCCTGCTCGAGGAACCGGCCGACATTCGGTATGGCCGAGGCCTTCTCGTAGATCCCGGCCCAATCGGCGAACTGCACCTTGGAGGCACCCCGGGCCGGTCCCTGCGCCCAGAAGAACACGTCGTCGGCCGGGTCGTCGCGGGTGCCGATCTCGGGGTAGGCCGCCGGATTGAACAGATAGTTCGGCATGAACTTGAGGATCTGTGCGACGTTGACGTGCACCGTGCCCTCCAGCCGAGGCAGTGCCCCGATGAGCCGGGTCACTGCGGCGAAGTAACTATTGCGTTCGAAACCCTTTGGCGGCCAGCACGTCCCAGAGGAGCCTGACGACGGTCTCACCCTCGGAGGTGACCTTGGCCTTGGTCACCGGGTTGAACAGCAGATAGCGCCGGTCTTCCAGACTCGCGCTGCGGAAGTAGTCGATCGCCCGGTCGCTGAACAACTTCATCGCGACGATACGAGCGTAGGCGTCGACGAAACTCGCTTTCACATGCGGGAAGTCGGTGACCGGGTTGCCGTAGAGAATCCGGTTGTTGGCGTGGGTGATCGCCTCGTAGAACGCGTGCTCGCACATCCCGATCGATGCCGTGCACAGGTTGAACTTGCCGACGTTGACGGTGTTGAGCGCCACCGAGAACGCCTCCGGCCCGGTGCACAGGATGTCTTCCTCACGAACGGGAAAGTCCTCGAGCCGGAAGTTGCTCACGTACATCTGGCCGTGCACCACGTTGCCGATCAACGTGTATGCCGGGTGGGTGCTGTCGGCGACGAACCACACGTAGCCGTCAGGACCCTCGACGTCGGCGCGGCGGGAGAACACCGACACCATGCCCGCCACGTTGCCGTTGCCGATGTAGTACTTCTCCCCGGTCGCACGAAAGACGACGCCCTCGTCGTCGGGCTCGGCCGGGGTCAGGACCATGTCGGTGTTGTAGATGTCGGCGCCGTGATCGCGCTCGGACAGCGCGAACGCCATCACCCCGCCGTTCTCCAGCTGGGTGGCGGCGCGCTCCTTGGCCTTGATGTTCTCGCTCTGCCAGATCGGGCCGAGGCCCAGGATCGTGACCTGTTCGGCGTACCAGTACGCCAGACCGTAAAACCCGAGGATCTCGCTCAGCGCGGCGTTGCGGGAGGTGTCCCAGCGCTTGTTGTCGTCACCGAGGCCGAATTCCGACGGCGTGAGGAATGTCGCGAAGATGCGCTCCTTGCCGATGAAGTCCAGGAAATCCGAGACCCAGGTCGCCTCCAGGTCGTCCTGCAGCAGCTTGGTCTTGCCGCGCGCCTCGAACCAGTCGATCAGGGCACGCAGCTGGCGGCGCGTCTCGGGATCGAACTTCCGGGGGTCGTAGGTGTTCGGGTTGAAGATCAGGCCGCTGGAGTTCGCCATGGCGGGTCCTTTCGTCGGTCAGGCGTCGAATCTAGCGCGATCCGTCCCGGCGGCGAACGCGCATGTCGTCGCCACCTTGCGGCCCGACCCCCGCGAGTCACTCGAGCCACATCCGTCACTCGGTGCGTACCCTGGCGGACGTGCGCATCGCCAACGGCCTGAAGACCGGCCTGGCGGTGGTGTGGCTGCTCGCGGCCGGCGCGACGGCCGCCGGGTGCAGCACCACCGTCGACGGGGCGGCGACCTGTCCCGGCTGCGGGTCCGGCGGTGAGCCGAACTTCCCCACCAGCCGGCCCACGGTCTCACCACCGTCGACGGCCACGACCACCGAGCCGGCGCCCGCCACCCCGTCACCCGGTGGTGACACGCTGCCACCCAGTTCCGGCGGCTTCGTCTTCATCGCGACCAAGTCCGGCCAGACCCGGTGCCAGATTTCGGCCGACAAAGTCGGCTGCGAATCGAACTTCACCAACTCCCCCGTCGTCGACGGCGAACCCGCCAACGGTGTCGAGGTGACCGCCGCCGGCAGCATGC
Source organism: uncultured Actinomycetota bacterium (assembly GCA_963716465.1). GTDB lineage: Bacteria > Actinomycetota > Actinomycetes > Mycobacteriales > Mycobacteriaceae > Mycobacterium. The sequence goes on along the minus strand of CAVQTS010000008.1, from coordinate 429,815 downwards.
GGTGGATCACCGGCAACCTGGGCGACATCCCGACCACCACCATCGACTACGCCACCTATCACGCGGTCGGCTGGACCATCGAGGCCAGCGACAAGGGGACCCGGTTCACCAACGACGGCACCGGCCACGGGATGTTCGTCAGCACCGACGAGGTCGACGTCTTCTAAGCTGGCGAGGGTGGACTTTCGCGTTTTCGTCGAACCCCAGCAGGGCGCCAGCTACGACGACCAGCTCGCCGTCGCTCAGGCCGCCGAATCACTAAGCTATTCAGCGTTTTTCCGCTCCGACCACTATGTAGCGATGAGCGGTGACGGACTGCCGGGCCCGACTGACTCATGGGTGACGTTGGCCGGCATCGCCCGCGAGACCTCGTCGATCCGGCTCGGCACGCTGGTGACCTCGGCGACGTTCCGCCACCCCGGACCGCTGGCCATCTCGGTAGCCCAGGTCGACGCGATGAGCGCGGGCCGGGTCGACCTCGGAATCGGAGCGGGCTGGTTCGAAGCCGAACATCTGGCCTACGCCATCCCCTTCCCTCCGCTCGGCGAGCGATTCGAGCGACTCGGCGAGCAGCTCGAGATCCTGACCGGGATGTGGAGCACGCCGGCCGGTGACACCTTCGACTACGCCGGCACCCACTACACGGTCAAGGACTCGCCGGCGCTGCCCAAGCCGGTGCAGGAACCGCACCCGCCGATCATCATCGGGGGCGGCGGCGCCAAGCGGACGCCGGCGCTGGCCGCGCGGTTCGCCGCCGAGTTCAACCTGGCCTTCCCGGCGCTGGACTTCGTCGAGCCGCAGTACGGCCGGGTCCGCGCCGCGCTGGAGAAGGTCGGCCGCAACCCTGACGACATCGTCTACTCGGCCGCGTTCGTGGTGTGCGCCGGCCGTGACGATGCCGAGGTCCGGCGGCGGGCCGCGGCGATCTCGCGCGAGGCCGACGAGCTGCGCGCCAATACGCCGCTGGTCGGTACGCCCGCGGAGATCGTCGACCGGTTGGCGCCCTACATCCAGGCCGGCGTGCAGCGGGTGTACCTGCAGCTGCTGGATCTGTCCGACCTCGACCACATCGAGTTGTTCGCCACCGAAGTGACCCGCCAGCTTGCGTGATAGCGGAACGCCGCATTTGCCCTGGCGAGGCCGCTAGCATTCGTAGCCGTGGCGAACTACGACCCCTACGGAGCCACGGGCTATTCCGCCGGTGACGCCGAGGACGTCGAGGACGTCGAGGACACGGCCCCGCCGATCCCCTTCCCGGACCCCTTCGGGCCCTATCCCGCCGAGCCGTATCCGGGCGTGACGGCGGCGACCGACGCACCGCAGGCTTCCGAGGACGCCGACCCGGCCACCGACCCGGAAATGGCGCCGGTGGCGTTCGACGACGGCTTCGACCCGTTCGCCGCCGACGCGTTCCGGTTCCCGCAGCGGCCCTGGTATCGCAAGAGTTCGGCCACCGTCGCATTCGCGGCGATCGGCGTCGCGGTGGTCGCGATGGTGGTGGCTGCGGTGCTGCTGGTCAGCCGCGACTCCGGTGAGTCCGGGCAGTCCATCGACGCCACCACGTCGCCGCCGGAGAGCAGCGCGCCGTCGACGACGCCGCTCACCAGTTCCCCGCCGCCAGAAGCCCCACCACCACCGCCGCCGCCGGAAAGCCCGCCGGAGAGCCCGCCGGAGAGCGCGCCAGAGTCGGCGCAACCCCGCAGCACCTCGGCGCCGCACTACTCGCAGACCCCGGCGCCGAACGGCGATGACCGGCCCAACATCACCACGCCGCAGACCAGGCCACCGCAGATCAGCGTGCGACCCACGCACCGCCCGGCGTTCCCTAACCAACCCGGCGGGGGCTGACGGCTACTATCTACTCCCGTGGCGCGTGACGGTTCCCCCGACGACCCGAACTACTCCGAGAGCGACCCCACCCAGTACGCCAACTACGGCGGCACGGGCGGTCACGCTTACAGCGAATACCAACAGTCCGGCTACGGACCGCCGACCGGCTACGGGCAGGCGCCGCCACCCGAGCCCACGCCGTGGTATCGCAAGCCGGCCGCGCTGGTCGGCCTCGGTGTGCTTACCGCGATCGTGCTGGCTCTGCTCGTCTACGCGGTGGTGAAGTTCACCGGCAACAGCGGCAGTAGCCCGGCGGGCACGTCCACGACATCGTCGGCCTCGTCGACGGCGAACTCGTCGGCGGACGAACTCGTCGGCGGCGAACTCGTCGGCGGCGCCGGCTCCGGGCCCGGGTGGCACGACGCAGACGGTGACCGAGTCACCCTCGACCAGTGCCGAGGCGCCGGCCACCACGACCGAGACGCCCACGACCACCCCCACCACGACCACCACCGAGGCTCCGTCCACCAGCACGTCCACCAGCACGTCGACGAGCACGAGTACCAGCACGTCGGTGTCCACCTCGGTCAGCACCGTCACCCAAACCGTGACGACCACGCAGCGACTGTTTCCGACGCTGTTCCCGCGACCGGGGGGTCAGTAGCCGGCGGACATCCGCCCAACGTGTGGGTTATGCAGGTATTCAGCGACTTTCACCTGCACAGGGCCCACGTTCGGCAGCGCCTCAGTAGCCCCGGGTCGCGTACTGCGCCACCAGTGCCTCGGCACTGCGCACCGCGGCCCGGCATGCCCTGGTGGTGAACGGGTCGTTGAGGGGATGCTCGGCGCGGCGGCGCCACCGCTGCGCCGCGGCGAACGCCGCCCGGGGTCCGTCATAGGGCGCCTCGGGGGTCAATCCGAGCCGGCTGGCCGCGTCAGTGCCGGACCCACCGATGACACGCCGCAGTGAGGCCATCTCGTCGTCAGTCAATGTCGTTGGCCGCGAACGTAGTTGACTGAGCAGCCGGAGCTCTTCGAAGGCGTGCGTGTCGGCCAGCAGCGGGTCGATGTCGGCCACGATGTAGGGGGTGGCGGCGATCGGGTGGGCCTCGACGAAGCGGCGCAGCGACACCAGCGCGGTGTGGGCCTTGAGCGACTCCGAGCGTTGCGCGAACTGCTGGTCGATCACGTCACGTAGCGACACCAGTCCGCTGCGTTCCAGGAGCGCGTCGGCCAGCGCGGCCGAATCCGTTACCCCCCCGTCTGATTTCGCCGGCCCAGCGGCTCCGGCACGCAATACGGCGATCGAGATGCGCACTCCGAACATCCCGAACCGGTCCAGCAGCGCAGCCCTGGTGCCGGCGTCCACGGGCAGCTCGACGTCCTCGCGGACGAACCGGTCGACACTCAGCATCGCCTTGTTCAGGTGGGCCGAATCGACGGCGGCCAGCTTCTCCAGCGCGGCGAACTCGCTCTGCCGCAACGTCCGCGCGGTCAACGCCAGCAGCCCGGACACCGGGACCACGGCCTGACAGATGCCGGTGCGGTCCAGCTCTTCGGTGAACCGCTTGGCCACATCATTGGCCGACAGCATCGCGTCGAGGCGCCCCGCGCCGATCTCGTCGGCTCGCGAGGCCACTCCGATGACGCCCAGCGCACCGGACGAGCCGCCGACCAGCTCCCCGATCTGCTTGAGCAGGGCGATGTCTGCGGCGTTGAGGGTGCGCAGCAGGAACACCACGGCGTCGACCCGCGGCACGCCGTCGTCGGGGACCAGCAGCCGCAGTGTGCGCTCAGAGACGTCTCGGGACAGCGACGAGGTGCCCGGGGTGTCGATGATGGTGGCGTTGATCAGCTCGGCGGCTGGCCATTCCACGTCGAGGTCCACCACGTCGTCGGCGTCGAGGCTGCCGAACTCGAACGTCAGACCGGCCCAGTTGTTCAGGCCGCGGGCGATCGGCACGTTCGACCGTCGGCCGCCGAGGTGGTTCGCGGTGACCTTAGGGATCGGACCGTGCCGGAACCAGGTGACGATGCGGGTGGCCTCGGTGGCGTCGGTGGGCGCGATGGCCTCCCCGACCAGCGCGTTGACCAGGGTCGACTTACCCGCCTTGAGGGTGCCGGCCAGCGCGATCCGGATCGGCTGGTTGAGCCGGCCGGCGATGCGGTCCAGCTCGTTGAAGACGTCCGGGCGCTCGCGGTAGGCGGGCTCGGTCTCGTACGCGCGACGGGTGCCGGCCAGGATGGCGCGGACCTGATCGCTGGTGCTCATCGAGGGACGAGTCTAGGGGTTCGGCGCGCTCGACACCCGGCGGCTAGGATCAGCCGCCATGGCTCGGGAGCAGAAGCCGTGGTACCGCTCGTCGGGGGCCACCTTCGCAGCCGGACTGCTCGGGCTGGGGCTGATCGCGGGTCTGGTCATGCTGGTGATCACGATGTCCGGGCAGTGGAACGTCCGCGATCCCGAGGTCGTCCTGCCACCCGGCACGCATCTGCCCGAGGCCCCGCACGTCGCGGGCACCACCGCCGGCTCGTCGACCACCTACACCACCGTGCACGTGTCGACCACCGACATCGGCCTGCCGACGGAGACCGGCACCAGCAGCACCGGCACGACGCCACCGTCGACGACGTCGGGAACCGATACCGCGACGGAGTCGATGACACCGCCGCCGGCCGTCGCGCCGACCTTCCCGGGCACGTTCCCGACCCGGGTGACCCATCCGCCGGGCACTCGCGGACCCACGAAGCCGGGGCACTGAGCCGGCTCGTGGCGCGGATCAGCCTGCCGGAACGAGCTTTTCGGCGTTGTCGATGACCTGGCCCAAGATGTTGAGCTGGCGCTCGAGTTCGTGGATGCGGTTGTTGCGCTCGGTCTCCTCCATCCGCGCTGCGGCGATGGTGGACTGCAGTGACTCGTTGAGTGAGCGGGTGGTCTGGTTGGCGATCTCGCGGTAGTGGTCGCGCAGTTGACGCTGGACGTTCTTGAGCCGATCCCGGGACTCCTTGGTCACCACGAACAGGACGTCGTCGACGAAGCGGCGCAGGTTGGTCTTGGCCTCGTTGCGCACCCGCATCATCCGGTTCTCCATGTCCTCCTTGTAGGCCTTGCGCCCGAGCAGCAGACCGGCACCCAGCGAGAGCGGGTTGAACATGCCCAGGCCGGCCACCGAGGTCAACATGCCGAACATCAACACCCCGCCGTATGAGCCGCGCATGCTGGTGATCACCTTGTGGCCCTTGCCAATCGGCTTGGCCTCCAGGCGCGCCAGCGACTTCAGCCTGCCCACACCGGCACCCATCTCGCGCGCGCTGACCTCCGGCATCTTGATGGCGTCCAGTCCAGCTTCGACGAAGGTGCGGGCGACGTCGGCAGCCAGTGCCTCGGCCCGCTGGTAGGCCCACACGAAGTTGTCGCCGACGGCGTTGGCGACGTCGTTTTCCACCTCGCCGCCGATCTCGGCCCAGTGCCGGGTCGGGTCGCAGGTGTCGATCACCTGCTCGGCGTGCTGGGTGATGGCCCGGAACCTGGCCCGCAGGTCGTGGTCGACGTCGGCGGTCAGATCCGCGATGCCGTCGTTGAGGACCTGCTGCCACAGTGCGGTCTGTTGCAGCGCGTCCTGCGCCTCCTGCTTGCGCCGCTCCAGATCCTCGGTGAGCCTGCGGGCTTCCTCGGGGTCGTTCAGGGCGGCCAGTTCGGAATCCACTGCCAGCCGCAGATGCTCTGCAGCCGAACGGATTTCGGAGACCACATGGTCTCGTACCCGGTCGCTTTCCCGGGACAGCACCTTCTCGGAGAGGAACCTTACGATCTCGGGGAAGTTCGACTCCTCGTTGAGCTCCTTGTCGTTGAGCGCGATGGCGTGACTGCGCAGCAGCGACGACGCCGGGATCAGCGGCAGGTCCAGTCCGGCGCGCTGCAGGTGCGCGGTGTTGGCGGTCACGATCTGTCGCCAGAACGGGTAGAGGTCGGTCTTGGTGGCCACGATGGCCCCGACCGGGCAGATCTCGTGGGCTTGGCGGATGAACCGCATCTCCGGCTCGGTGAACTCCTGGCTGGTGTCGCTGACCATCAGCATGGCGTCGGCGTCGGGCAGCAGGCCCAGGGTCGCCGACAGGTGCGGCTGGCCGTGTCCGCCGACGCCGGGGGTGTCGATGAACGTCAGCCCGCCCTTGAGCAGCGGGCTCGGGGCGCCGACCTCCACCCTGAGCACCTCGCGTCCCGCGGCCTGCGGCGCCCGCCGCAGATCGTGGCGGATGTCGTCCACCGGGATGTCGATGGTCTGCGGCTCCAGGCCCTCGCCGGCCGAGACGACCAGCCGGGCGCAGGGTTGCTCGGCGTAGGTGACGACGGTGACCAGCGCGGTGGTCTCGTCGTCGCCGACGCGCGCCACCGGCACGTTGAGCAGCGAGTTGAGCAGCTGGCTCTTGCCCTGCTTGAGCTGGCCGGCGATGACCACCCGGATCTGCGGGTCGCAGATCCGCTCCTTGGCCACCGCCAGACGAGCCACCAGATCGCCGCGGTCGTTGAGGTCGGCGATCGCGCTGGTGTGCTCGATCAGCTCGACGATCACCCTGACCCGGCGCGGGTCGTCCGGTTGCGTCACATGTCCTCCCAGTGCTCGCGACTACTACGGTATGCGCAGGAAACGGCTCGCCGGACTGTCCGGCGGTCTGCACGTCACGGTATGAGCGCCGGAAGTGCCCGGAAACGGGGTGCACACCCGTCGTCGAGCATCCCCACTAGGGGCGATTGGGGCATGGCTGTTAGGGGATTAGGGGACCCCTAGAAGATGTCGAAGCCGAGGTGATCCGCGGACGGATGGGAATCGTCGAGGTGGGAGTGCTCGAAGCCGGCGTGATCCGGCCAGCCGGCCAGCACCTCGCCACCCGGCAGGTGGTCGACACCGGGTTCGGTGACCTGGTATGTCGTGTCCACCGGTTCGAGCCCGGTTACCCCGGGGTCGATACCGGCAGCACTGATCGCCGAGTGCGCGGCCTCGGCTGGGTGGTCGATGACGTCGGCGATCACCGGGTGCGCATCCGGGGTGACGGTGGGTGGGTGCGCGTCGAACGCGTCGAAGGCGGCCGTCGCGGCACCACTCGCCCACACGTTGCCGTCCGCCACATGCCCGCCGCCGATGGTGGGGGCGCCCATCGACAGCGAATCGGCGACCATCGGGATCAGGTGGTTGACATCGGCACTGCTCACGTCCGGCAGATGCGCGTCGGCGATCGTGCCGGCGGGATCGGCGGCATACCGGGCGGCGGCATCGGGATCACGCACCAGCGACATCACGAAGTCGAGCAACGAGTTTGCCATGTCATGCCTTCTCCCCTACCGCCGATAGTCACAGCGGAATACCAGCTGATGCCAAGAATGCTATCGGCCGAACACCTCAGCGTGATCGGTGCCGAACCCACCCCGCCATAACCTGTGTTAGGGGGTGTGTCCTTAGGGGATCATGCCGCGTTAGGGGGTTTCTGCCGGGCGTCGGGGCAGTCAGCCACTATGGTGAGAACGGCCGCCGAGCGACGCCGAAGGGATGTGCCAATGAGCGATTCGCTGGGATTGTCGATCGGGACGATCAATCTGGTGGCGGCCCGCCCGGGCGCCCAGCCGGTCAGCCGCCGATCGGTGCTGACGCTGTGGGGCAACCGTCCCTCCGAGGTCGGCGTCCCGTCGCAGAACCCGGAGCTGACGAGTCCCAACCTGACCGCGACGGGCCTGGTGCTGCGGGGCTTCGTCGAGCGGGTGGGCGATCCGGTTCCGCTTGTCGCCGCCGACGGCTCACCGCACCGCGCCGAGGATCTGGCCGCCGAGGCACTGGAATCCATGGCCCGTGCGGTCGACAACGGCGAGCCCCCGGCGACCGTGGTCATCGCGGTGCCGGCGTACTGGAGTGCGGGCGCGGTCGGGGCGTTGCGCGGAGCACTGCGGGCCAAGTCGACACTGGCTCCCGGCGGCGTGCCGCCGATGCTGATCTCGGACGCGACGGCAGCCCTGGCCGCTCTGCAGGCCGATCCCGGCCTGCCCACCCAGGGCGTGGTGGCGTTGTGCGACTTCGGCGGCAGCGGCACCAACATCACGCTGGCCGACGCGGGCGCGAACCTGCAGCCCATCGGTGAGACCCTGCGTTTCGCGGAGTTCTCCGGTGAGCAGATCGACCAGGCGCTGCTGACCCACGTGCTGGCGGCGGTCCGCGAGGCGTCGAACGCCGATCCGGCCAGCACGGCGGCGGTCGGGGCGCTGACCCGGCTGCGCGAGGAGTGCCGGCTGGCCAAGGAGCGGCTGTCCGCGGAGACGGCCACCGCGGTGCCGGCCGAACTTCCCGGCGTCAGCTCCGACATCAGGGTCACCCGGGCCGAGCTGGAGAACCTGATCGCCGAACCCCTGGCCGGTTTCCTCGACGCGCTGGGAGATGCGCTGGAGCGCAACCGGATTCCGGCAGTGAACCTCGCCGCGGTGGCAACCGTCGGCGGCGGTGCAGCCATACCGATTATCACCCAACGACTTTCAGAAGAGCTACGAGTGCCGGTGATCACCACACCGCGCCCGGAGCTCAACGCGGCGATCGGCGCAGCGGTGCTCGCCGCGCGCGGATCGGCCCCAGATGCGCCGACGGGCATGGCGATCGCAGCCGCCGACGCGCCGACGGGTCTGGCACCGGCGGCCTGGGCGGCCGGTACAGCAGGCGCGGCGGCAACCGAGTCGGCCAGCGACGGTTCGCCGTCCGCGACGTTCCGGGCGCTGGCCTGGTCGCAGGACGACGCACCCGGCGAGGAGCCGGTGCCGTATTCCGGCGAGGACTACACCTTCGACTACGCCCAGCAGGCGCAGGGTGGCGCCTCCGGCGCGCGCCCGATGGTCGAGTTCGAGCCGGAGGCGCACGAGACCGGGGTGGTCGACACTCCGGTGCCCTGGTATCGACGGCCACCGCTGCTGTTCGGCCTCGCCGCGGTTGTGGCGGCGATGGCGGTCGGCGGGTTGGCCATCACCCTGACCAGTAGCGACAGCTCGCCGTCCACGACCACTACCCGGGTAACCAAGCCTGGTGAGCAGAACAGCGATGTGCCGGCCACGAGTGTGGTTCCGCCACAAACTGTCACCGTCACCGGGAACAACGGAATTCCGACGGTGTCGACCATCCCGCCCTCGACCGTCACCGAGCCGTCCTCGACGACCACCGCACCGACGACCACCACGACCACCCCCACGACGACGACGACCACGACGACGACCACCACCACCAACCACGACAACCACCACGACTACCACCACGCCGCCCACCACAACGACGACAACCACCACACAACCCACCACCACCACACCGCCGACGACCACGACGCAGCCAATCACCACCACGACGCAGCCCATCACCACCACGACGCAGCCGATCACCACCACGACGGTGGCACCGATCACAACGACGGTGGTCCCGGTCACGACGACGGCGGCCGTGCCGACCACTCATGCAGCGCCCACGACGCAGGCGGTGGTCACGACGCAGACGCTGATCCCTGCCGTCACCACCCCGCATAGCTAGGCCGGGCCGTGGCCGATCCGGCAGCCTCGCCGAGTCTTCCGCCCGCCGTGCGGGCCGCGGTGCGTCTGATGACGGCCACGCCGCCGACACCGATCAAGCTGGTGGTGACCGGTGGCCTTGGAACGGGAAAAACCTTCGTGCTCAACGCAATCCGCGACTCGCTGAGCGAGGCCGGCGTGCCGGTGGCATCCCGGCCGACCGGGTCCGCGGATTCGGTCGTGACCGTCGTCGTCGACGACGCCCACCAGCTGTCCGCCGACGAACTCGCCTATCTCACCGAACTGGCCGGTGACCCGTCGTCGACGGTGGTCGTCGCCGCGCAGCCTCGTGATCACGACGAGCACCTTCGTGTCCTGCTGGCCGCGATCGAACGGGAGCGACCCCGTATCGCATTGGAACCCCTTGAAGGCGGCGAGGTTTCGCGGCTGCTCGCTGATCCGTCCGGCCACCCGCCCCGCACCGACGTGGTCACCAACGTCATGGTGGCCACCGCGGGCATACCGTTCCTCGTCTCGGCTGTGCTGGCCTCGGTCCGCCCGTTATCGGCGAAGTCGATCGCTCAGTCGGCGTTCTTCGCCCTCATCGAACGCCTGCACCGGCTCGATGAAGCGGATCTGGACACTCTGCTGATCGCCTCGCTGAGTTCGGATCTGGGCGCGGCCGACATCGCAGCGGCCCTCGACGTGTCCGCCGAGCGGGCCCAGACATTGATGGACCGGGCTCGCGCGACCGGCCTCATCGAGCCGTCCCACAGCCCGCACTTCCTGCGCTCGGTGCACCGCGCGGTAGCGCAGATCGCCGGAAACGCCCGCCACCGCGACATCGAATCCGCGCTGCTGCGTTCACAGGTCGCGATGTCCACGATGTCGCCGGCACTCGCGCTGCGCCTGGCCGAACACGGGATGAGTGACGCGGGACTGGCTGAGATCCTGCGCAAGCAGGCCGACGCAGTGCGCTCCGAACCTGCAGCGGCCGCTCGTCTCTACCGCGCCGCCGTCGACGCGGGCGCCACCGGAGTGCGCCCGCAACTCGCCGACGCACTCGCCCTGTGCGGGGACAGCCAGGCCGCCGCGAGCGAAGCCGACGGCCTGCTCGGCTCCGCCGATCCCGGCGAGCGTGCCATTGCGGTGCGTGTCGCGGCGAGCGTGGCGGCGCACAACGGCAACTACGCGCAAGCGGCCGAATTGTTCACCTGGCTCGGGCCGTATCCCGACTCGGTGGTCAGCGCCGCCGCCGCGGTCGTGCTGACCGCGGTCGGGGACGTGGGGGGCGCCCGCACCGCGCTCGCCGTGGACAACGCCGGACCGCCGACGGCCGCGTCGCGCGCGGCGCGCACCTTGGCCGACGGCCTGCTGGCGACAATCGACGGACCGTACGCGGCCGCGGCGACCAAGCTCGGGCAGGCCATGGCCGCGGAATTCTCGCCTACGCAGGTGCTGCCCGACAGTCCGGCTGCGCTGGTCACCCTGGCCGCCCTGCACGGCGGTGACCCGGTGCGGGCCCGCAGCGTGATCAGCAGGGCAGTGCGCACCGACGCGGGCGGGAACGGGCTCCATGGCCACCGTCACCGGCTGCTGCTCGCCTGGACGAAGATGCAGGACGGCCAGTTGTCCGGGGCGGGCAGTGACCTGGCCGGCATCGACGAGGGCGCGCTGCAGCGGCGCGACGCGCTGTGGGCGGCGGCGCTGCGCACCGCCATCGCGCGCCGCGGCGGTGACGCCGGCGCCGTGCACAAGCACTGGTATGCCGCGATGGAGGTGCTCGCCGAGTATTCGGTGGACCTCTTCTCGCTGCTGCCGCTGGGTGAGCTGTGGATGGCCGCGGCGCGAATCCGCCAGCAGGACCGGCTCGCCCCGGTGCTCGGGCAGGCCTTCGGACTGCTCGAAGCACTCGGTGATCCGCCGGCCTGGTCGGCTCCGCTGCACTGGGCCGGAGTGCACGCGGGCATCCTGGCCAACGACCCGGCCGCGGTGGCCCCGCACGGTCAGGCCCTCACCGCGGCGGCCTCCCACGATCCGTTCGCCAGGGCGCTGGCCGGGGCCGGACGCACCTGGCTGCGGGTGCTGGCCGGGCAGGTCGTGCCCGACGAGGTCAACACCGCCGCGGGCGGCCTGGCGCGGTTCGGGCTCACCTCGGATGCCACCCGGCTGGCCGGGCAGGCGGCGCTGCAGGCGTCGGACCCGAAGGTGTCGGGGCTGATGTTGCAGATCGCCCGCGATCTGAAGCTGTCGGCGGCCGACAGCTCCGCGGACGGCGCCGGGGACCCGGGGGCCCAGGAGATCAGACCGGCCCCCAGTGGGGGACGCCCCGCGTCGTCGCCGCTGTCCGACCGTGAGCGGGAGGTGGCCGAACTGCTGTTGCTCGGGATGCCCTACCGCGACATCGGCGCCCAGTTGTTCATCTCCGCCAAGACCGTTGAACACCACGTCGCACGCATCCGGCGTCGTCTCGGCGCCGAATCCCGTTCGGAGATGCTGTCGATGCTGCGGGCGATCCTGGCCCCCGAAGTTCCGGCGGGAATCCCCCTCCTAGCGAGGTTAGGACAACCTACGTCGCGGCGGTGATAGGTGGGGTGCCAGTATGAACAGGCAGCAGACATAAGTTACCGGCCAGTAACAACGATAAGTTACCCTTGGGTAACTTGCGACCTGGAGGCACCCCGTGGAGACGCAGACGCTGATCAGACTCGTGGTGGGGCTGTCGTTGACGGCCATCGTGGCGTTCTTCGCCCTGCGACGTGTCCTGTGGCTGTTCACGCTCATCCGAACCGGGCAACCCGCCAGCGGGCGCACCGACCACCTCGGCGAGCGCATCAAGAACCAGATCGTCGAGGTCTTCGGGCAGACCCGGCTGCTGCGCTGGTCGCTGCCCGGTCTGGCCCACTTCTTCACGATGTGGGGCTTCTTCATCCTGATCACGGTCTACATCGAGGCCTACGGAACGCTGTTCCAGCCAAACTTCCACATCCCGCTGGTCGGCCGCTGGAACGCACTGGGCTTCCTGCAGGACTTCATCGCGCTGGCGGTGCTGGCCGGCATCATCACCTTCGCGATCATCCGGCTTCGTTCCGAGCCCAAGGAATACGGCCGCTCGTCGCGCTTCTACGGCTCGCACACCGGCGGTGCCTGGCTGATTCTGTTCATGATCTTCCTGGTCATCTTCAGCTACGGCATCTTCCGCGGCGCCGCCGTCAACACCGGCAACTTCCCCTACGGTCAGGGCGCGTTCTTCTCGCACGCGATGGGCAGGCTGCTGGCGCCGCTGGGGCTGCATGCCAACGAGTGGATCGAGACCGTCGCGCTGCTGTCGCACATCGCGGTCGCGCTGATCTTTCTGCTCATCGTGCTGCACTCCAAGCACCTGCACATCTTCCTTGCACCGGTCAACGTGACCGTCAAGCGTCTGCCCAACGCGCTGGGCCCGCTGCTGCCCGTCGAGTACAAGGGCGAGAAGGTCGACTTCGAGGATCCCGCCGAGGACGCGGTGCTCGGACGCGGCAAGATCGAGGACTTCACCTGGAAGGCCATGCTCGACATGGCCACCTGTACCGAGTGCGGTCGCTGCCAGTCGCAGTGCCCGGCCTGGAACACCGGTAAGCCGCTGTCGCCGAAGCTGGTCATCATGGACCTGCGCGACCACCTGTTCGCCAAGGCGCCCTACATCCTCGGCAAGCCCGTCGAACCGCTCGAGGGCCTGAACCTCGAGACCACCCACGAAGAGGCCCACCACGTGCCCGAGTCCGGCTTCGGCCGAGTGCCCGGCAGCGGCCCGGAGCAGGACGCCCGGCCCCTGGTCGGCACCGCCGAGCAGCTCGGCGTCATCGACCCCGACGTGCTGTGGTCGTGCACCACCTGCGGTGCGTGCGTGGAACAGTGCCCGGTGGACATCGAGCACATCGACCACATCGTCGACATGCGGCGCTACCAGGTGATGATGGAGTCCGAGTTCCCCAGCGAGCTCGGCGTGCTCTACAAGAATCTGGAGAGCAAGGGCAACCCCTGGGGCCAGAACGCCAAGGAGCGGCTCAGCTGGATCGACGAGGTCGACTTCGACGTCCCGGTCTACGGCAAGGACGTCGACTCCTTCGCCGGCTTCGAGTACCTGTTCTGGGTCGGCTGCGCCGGCGCGTACGAAGATCGGGCCAAGAAGACCACCAAGGCCGTCGCCGAACTACTGGCCGCGGCGGGTGTGAAGTTCCTGGTGCTCGGCGACGGCGAGACGTGCACCGGCGATTCGGCCCGCCGCTCGGGCAACGAGTTCCTGTTCCAGCAGCTCGCCTCGCAGAACGTCGAGACCCTCAACGACCTGTTCGAGGGTGTCGAGCGGGTCGACCGCAAGATCGTCGCGACCTGCCCACACTGCTTCAACACCCTGGGCCGCGAGTATCCGCAGGTGGGCGGCACCTACACGGTGCTGCACCACACCCAGTTGCTCAACCGGCTGGTCCGCGACAAGAAGCTGGTCCCGGTCTCCCCGGTCGAAGGCGGAAACTCGATCACCTATCACGACCCCTGCTACCTCGGCAGGCACAACAAGGTCTACGAAGCGCCACGGGAACTGGTCGAGGCGTCAGGCGGAGCGCTCACCGAGATGCCGCGCCACGCCGACCGCGGCTTCTGCTGCGGCGCGGGCGGCGCGCGGATGTGGATGGAAGAGCACATCGGCAAGCGGGTCAACCATGAACGCGTCGACGAGGCACTGGCCACCGACGCCGCCAAGATCGCGACCGGCTGCCCGTTCTGCCGCGTGATGATCACCGACGGTGTCGGCGACCGGGAGAAGGCCGACGAGGTCGAGGTGCTGGACGTCGCGCAGCTGCTACTGGGGTCGCTGGACCTGAGCGCGGTCGCGCTGCCGCAGAAGGGTACGGCCGCCAAGGCAGCCGCCGCGGCGGCACCGGTCGAGGCGCCACCGGCGCCCAAGGCCGAACCGGAACCGGCCCCAGCCGAAGCCGCTGCCCCCGCCGCCGCTCCCACGGAATCGGCCGAACCGGCCAAGGAAGCCGCGCCGGTCAAGGGTTTGGGCATCGCGGGCGGGGCCAAGCGTCCCGGTGCCAAAAAGACGACACCGGCAGCTCAGGCGGCGGCTCCCGCCACCGAGGCTCCCGCGGCCGAGGAGCCCGCCAAGGCGGCCGAGCCGGTCAAGGGTCTCGGCATCGCCACTGGCGCAAAGCGTCCCGGCGCGAAGAAGACGGCTACGGCCCCGGCCGCACCCGCCGCAGCAGCGCCCGCAGCCGAGGCATCTGCGCCGGCGGCTCCGGCCGCCGAGCAACCTGCCAAGGCCGCTGAGCCGGTCAAGGGTCTCGGCATCGCCGCCGGTGCGCGCCGGCCCGGCGCCAAGAAGGCTCCGGCAACGGCACCGGCACCGGCCGCGCCTGCCCCGGCTGACGCCGCATCCGCAGCTGCTGCCGAACCGGCTGCCGCGGCTGAATCCGCACCGGAACCGGCCGCACCGAAGGCGGCCCCGGCGGTCGAGGTCAAGGGTCTGGGCATCGCCGGCGGCGCACGGCCGCCGGGTAAGAAGCGCTAGCCGATCTTCTGCAGCTGGAACGCAGCCTGGGTCACCTGGCCGCCCGGGCAGTCACCGTTGGAATCGGCGGTGACGGTCCCCGAAAGAGTCGCCGCATCGACCGAGTACGCGATGGAGACCGGCGCGTAGCTTCCGTCGTCGCAGACGGCGCCGTCGGGCTTGGTCACGGTGAAGTTCCAGCGGCCGTCGGTCAGGGTGGCGACGCTGGTCCAGCCGCGGTTGCTGGCCAGGCTGGCGGTGCAACCTTCGGTTGGGGTGTCGCAGTTCGATGTCACGTTCACGTAGAGCCCCTCGGCCCCGCCGACGATGGCGTATCTACCGCTCAGCGATGACGGGTCGGCGTTCGCCGGGGCGATGAAGCCCATCGGAATGGCGGCCGCGACCGTCGCCGAGACGAACGTCGCCGCCACTGCACCCGTGATTGATCGTTTCATTTCTGCGCCTCCTGCTTGATGCAGCAAATTAGCAGCCTTTCCGCAGGGAATTCGGTAAGCCGCAGCCCAAAGCCCGGTTGTGTCCAGGATGTCGCCCAATCGATCGCCGATGGTGACGTGGACCCAGCAAAATCGACGACGCCGCATGGGTAAAACGGTTTGCACCGGGATGGGACAATTCTTCACGTGAATACGCACCAGCTGCCGTGGCACAGCACGAGCCAGCAGCCTCGGCAGCGCACGTTCGCGCAGTCGACCAAGCTGCAAGACGTCCTCTACGAGATCCGCGGCCCGGTGCACGACCACGCCGCGCGGCTGGAGTCCGAGGGCCACCGCATCCTGAAGCTGAACATCGGCAACCCCGCGCCGTTCGGTTTCGAGGCGCCCGACGTGATCATGCGCGACATGATCCAGGCGCTGCCCACCGCGCAGGGCTACTCCGACTCCAAGGGCATCCTGAGCGCCCGGCGTGCGGTGGTCACCCGCTATGAACTGGTCGCCGGCTTCCCCCGCTTCGACGTGGATTCGGTGTTCCTGGGCAACGGGGTCTCCGAGCTCATCACGATGACGCTGCAGGCACTGCTGGACAACGGCGACCAGGTGCTCATTCCCGCGCCGGACTATCCGCTGTGGACGGCGTCGACGTCCCTGGCCGGCGGCACCCCGGTGCACTACCTCTGCGACGAGATCAACGGCTGGCAGCCCGACATCGCCGACCTGGAGTCCAAGATCACCGATCGCACCAAGGCGCTGGTGGTCATCAACCCGAACAACCCGACCGGCGCGGTCTACAGCCACGAGGTGCTGCAGCAGATGGCCGATCTGGCCCGCAGGCATCAGCTGCTGCTGTTGGCCGACGAGATCTACGACAAGATCCTGTTCGACGACGCCAAGCACATCCCGCTGGCGACCGTGGCGCCCGACCAGCTGTGCCTGACGTTCAACGGACTGTCCAAGGCCTACCGGGTGGCGGGCTACCGCTCGGGCTGGCTGGTGATCACCGGCCCCACCGACCACGCGACCAGCTTCATCGAGGGCATCAGCCTGCTGGCCAACATGCGGCTGTGCCCGAATGTGCCTGCGCAGCATGCTATTCAGGTTGCGCTCGGCGGACACCAGAGCATCGAGGACCTGGTGCTGCCCGGCGGCCGGCTGCTCGAGCAGCGGGACGTGGCCTGGAGCAAGCTCAACGAGATCCCCGGCGTCTCGTGCGTCAAGCCCGAGGGGGCGCTTTACGTGTTCCCGCGGCTGGATCCCGAGGTGCACGACATCGTCGACGACGAGAAGCTCGTACTCGATCTGCTGCTGCAGGAGAAGATTCTGGTCACTCAGGGCACCGGCTTCAACTGGCCCGCGCCCGACCACCTGCGGATCGTCACACTGCCCTGGTCGCGGGACCTGTCCAATGCGATCGAGCGGCTGGGTAACTTCCTGGCAAGCTACCGCCAGTAACCGCCCAAGCTCACCGCTCTACCCTGTGCGGGTGACGCACTCGCACTCTCATCCGCACGGTCCGGCGCCGCTGAGCCCGTGGGCGGCGCGCGTCGTCGTCGTGGCACTGGCCGTGATCGGTCTGGCGGTCGTCATCGGCGCGGTGCTGCTGTGGCCGAACGGCAACAAGGTCGACATCCCGCTGCCTTTCCAGAACGGCGCCGGTGGCGCGGTCACCACCGAAGGCGGCCACGTGGTGTCCACCAGCCTGGCCGACTGCGGCAGCCCGTCTGCGGGCCAGGTGTTGACCGCCTCGCCGGCACCCGGTCTCTCCGGAAGCGGACGCTGCGTGCAGAACATCATCGCCATCGACACCGGACCCAACCGGGGTGCGACCACGCTGCTCGAGTTCTCCCCCGGACCGGGCCAGCCGAACCTGTTGGCGGGGGACAACATTCGTATCTTCCGGCAGGTCGACCAGCAGGGCGCGACCAGCTACGGGTTTTACGACTACGAGCGCACCTGGCCGCTGATCCTCGCTGGCGGCGGCGTTCGCGGTCGTCATCGTCGCCGTAGCGCGCTGGCGCGGGCTGCGGGCACTGGTCGGCATCGTGGTGGCGTTCGTGGTGCTGGTGGCCTTCATGCTGCCCGCACTCCGCGACGGCGCACCCGCTCTGCCGGTCACGCTGGTCGCATCGGCGGCGATCCTGTATTCGGTGCTCTACCTAGCGCACGGAGTGAGCCTGCGCACCAGCGCGGCACTGCTCGGAACGCTCACCGCGATGTTGCTGTCCGCCGGACTGTCCTGGGGCGCAATCGAACTGGCACACCTCACCGGGCTGTCCGAAGACCAGAACAACGTCGTGGCCGCCTCCATGGGGCACGTCTCGATCAAGGGTCTGCTACTTGCCGGTTTCATCATCGGATCACTGGGCGTGCTCAACGACGTGACCATCACCCAGGCCTCGGCGGTCTTCGAACTGGCCCACCTCGGACACGGTCCGGGCGAATTCCCGGGTCGCGCCGTACCTGCCCTCCGGAGGCATCAGATCTTCTTGCGCGCCATGCGGATCGGCAGCGATCACATCGCCAGCACGGTCTACACCCTGATACTGGCCTATGCAGGTAGCTCGCTGTCCGCTGCTGCTGCTGTTCTCGGTGGCCAACCGCTCGCTGGGCGATGTGCTGACCAGTGAGAGCGTGGCCATCGAGATCGCCCGCTCGGCGGTCGGCGGTATCGCACTGGCACTCGCGGTACCGTTGACCACCGCGATCGCCGCCGTGCTGGCCACGCCCGCTAGTGGCGTTCCAGAAGCTCCAGCAGGTAACCGCCACAGCCTGACTTGAGCAGGGCATGCGCCCGTTCGGCGAGCTGATCGTCGTCGATCAGGCCCACCCGCCAGGCCGCCTCCTCCGGGCAGGAGACCTTCAGCCCTTGGCGGGCTTCGATCGTGCGGACGAAATCGCTTGCGTCCAATAGGGAATCGAATGTCCCGGTGTCCAGCCACGCGGCGCCTCGGGGCAGTACCTCGACGGCGAGCCGACCCTGGTTGTCTTCCTCCAGTGACAGTGCGGTGCCGTCGGCGGCGAACTCGACGACACCATAGGCCGACGGGTTGGCCACCCAGTAGGCGAAGATGGCGCCGCCCTGGATGTTTCGGAACCGGCTCAGGCTGGTACAAACGCCGGGGCCGTAGAAGATGTTGTCGCCGAGGATCAGAGCCACCGGCTCGGTCCCGATGTGATCGGCGCCGACGATGAACGCCTGGGCGGTGGTGATCACCAGGATTTCGCGGATTCCGGCCATCAACCGCGTCGAGAGCGGGTAGTAGATCATCGGCTTGTCGTACACCAGCAGCAGCTGCTTGCTGACGCCCTTGGTGATCGGGTACAGACGGGCGCCCGATCCCCCGGCCAAGATGATCCCGCGCGCGACGTCAGACCTGGAGGTCTTCGTCGGTCAGTTCGGTGGCGGCCAGCGCAGCGGCCAGGTCGTCGTGGCGGAACACCGACGTGACGTGGTCGTGGACCACCCGGAACGCCGAACCGGCCGTTCCGGTGTCGGCGGGATCGGTCTTCGACGTCAGTTTCTCCTCGACGACGACGACCCCGTCGTGGTAGTAGATCTGGCCCACCTCGATGTCGGCGGTGTTGCGCTGCGCCCACTCACGCAGCGCGGCGTGGCCCTGAGCGGCCCCGTGGGAGTCCCCGATCTCGATGTCGTCGCTGGACAGCGACACCAGGGTGTCGAGGTCAGCGGAGTTCAGCGCGTCATGCCAGGCGAGAACGGTGGCGATCTCCGAAGTGCTCATGATCGCTCAAGTTACCGGCTCAGAAGGGTGTGCGGGCCAACCAGGTGTCCCATAGCTGCGGATCGCCGAACATCTCGACGCCCAATTCGGCCGGTGTCCCCCGCCGCACGACGGCCAGCAGCAGGTCACGGGCGGGGCCGCGCAGCGCGGTGGTGGACTTGCCGTGCTCATGGTCGACGGCGATGCCGTCGGCGCGGCCCAGGATCGTCCACTCGCCGACCTCGCCCAGGCCGGGGTCGGTGGCGTGCAGGTGCAGCGACTGCCCCTCGAACAGCGGCCGGTCGCCCCAGCCGGGGCCTTCCTCGTCGGAACGAACCACCACCCGTTCGAGATACTCGGTGATGCCGTCGGCGGCCAGCGCGGGGTCGAGGTAGAAGCCGGCGCCCAGGGCCAGCGCGGCGTCGGCGCGGTGCACGACGGTCTCGTGCAGGCGCCTGCGCATCCACCATTCGGCGGGCCGGGGCCCGAGGAAGGTCCAGACCTGGGTCGCCGGGCCGGTCCGGCCGACGGCCTCGAGCAACTGCTGCACGCCCTGGTGCAGCCAGGCGATGTCCTCGTCGCGGCCCTCCGGCGGCTTGCCACCCGCGACGTTGCGCGGGTCGATGTAATCCATCGACTGCTCGGCCACGATCTGCGCGCTCCAGCGGTCGCCGCGCCCAACGTGACGCATCAACTGTCCGAGCGTCCACTCCGGGCACGTCGGCACCGGGATCGACAGATCGGCATTGCGGAAGAGTTCGGCGAAGGCCGCATTTTCGGCGATCAGCGACTGGGCGTAGTCCACGTCGACAACCTACGCCGCCAGCGGGCGCCCCAGCGCGTAAACCTTCCATCCAGCATTGTTCCAGCGGTCGGTATCAAGGCAATTGCGGCCGTCGACAACCACTCTGGCGCGCACGGTGCCGGCCAGGGTCTGCGGCTGCAGCTCCAGGAATTCGCGCCACTCGGTGAGCACCAACACCGCATCAGCCCGGTCGCAGGCCTCCAGCGCAGACGTCGAGTAGTTCAGCGTCGGGAACAGCCGCTGCGAATTCTCCATCGCCTTGGGGTCATACACGTTGACCGTCGCGCCGTTGAGTTGAAGCATGCCCGCGACGTTGAGCGCCGGGGAGTCGCGCACGTCGTCGGACTCGGGTTTGAAGGCCGCACCGAGAACCGCGATGTTTGCGCCGAGCAGCGAACCGCCGCACGCCGTCGTGGTGAGCTCCACCATGCGGGTGCGCCTGCGCATGTTGATACTGTCCACCTCACGCAGAAAGGTCAGCGCGTGGTTGGCGCCGAGCTCACCGGCGCGGGCCATGAACGCGCGAATGTCCTTGGGCAGGCAGCCACCGCCGAAGCCCAGCCCGGCGTTGAGGAAACGCCGCCCGATGCGGGAATCGTGGCCCAGCGCATCGGCCAGTACGCGGACGTCGGCGCCGGCCGCCTCGCACACCTCCGAGATGGCGTTGATGAACGAGATCTTGGTGGCCAGAAAGGCGTTCGCCGAGACCTTCACCAGCTCAGCGGTCTGCAGGTCGGTGAGCAGGAACGGCACACCCGCGTCGAGCAGGGGCGCATACAGCTCGCGCAGCGCCTCTTCGGCCCGAACCGAATCCGTTTGCACGCCAACGACAATGCGGTCCGGATGCAGCGTGTCGTGCACCGCGAAGCCCTCGCGGAGGAACTCCGGATTCCACGCCACCTCGACGTCCACACCGTCGCGGGCCAATTGCCTTGCCCGACGGCCGAGTTCCGCAGCGGTGCCCACCGGCACCGTCGACTTGCCGACGATCACCGAGGGCCTGGTCAGCCGGGGCACGAGTTCGTCGATGACCGCGTGCACGTGGCGCAGGTCTGCCCCGTACTCACCCTTCTTCTGCGGTGTGCCGACGCCGAGGAAGTGGACGTCGGCGAACTCCGCGGCCAGCTGGTAGTCGGTGCTGAACTGCAGCCGGCCCGCAGACAGGTTGTCCTGCAACATCTTCGCCAGCTCTGGTTCGTAGAACGGGATGTCGCCGGAGGACAGTTTCGCGATCTTGCCGGGATCGATGTCGATACCGACCACTTCGTGGCCCAACTCGGCCATGCCGGCCGCATGCGTCGCGCCAAGATAGCCGGTGCCGAAGACTGTGCATCGCATACTGCATCTATAGGCAGCGGCGATGAGCTAACTGCATCGCGACACCAAGCGCGAGGCTAACGTCGGATGAACTCGGAAAGCGCTCAGTTACCGAAGGAGGGCCACGGCCACAACGGTGAGTTACCTCCCGAGCCGCCGTGCGACCCACCGCCGTATCCGCCCGAACCGTAGCCACCCGAACCGTAGCCACCGCCCGAACCGTAGCCACCGCCCGAACCAGCCGGCGGAGCGGGATTGCTCGGCGCCTCGACCAGCGGCGGAGAAGGCGAGTAGGTGGGCGGCGGGGTGTACGCCGGGGCCGATGGATATGACGGGTACTGCGGTGCGCGCGGCCGCAGGAACGGCGGCAGCAGTCGCGGCAAGAGGATCACCGGCGGAGCGATGACGGGCGGCGCAACCGCGGGCGCTGGGGCCGCCGGGGCGGGAGCCGGAGCCGGTGCCGCCGGGGCGGGCGCCGGGGCGGGCGGGGGCGCTTCAGGAGCCGGCGCCGGAGCCGGCGCGGCGGGCGCTGGTGCGACGGCCGGAGCCTTCGGCGCAGGGGTCACGAACACCGTCCGCGGTGCCTGCTGCACCACCGGCACCGGCTCCTGGATGGTCTCGGCAGGCGAAGGTCCCGGCATGGGCACCTGGGCTTGCGGGGCGGCCGGGGCGGGAGCCTGGCTGCTCGGCACGATGACACCCTGACCAGGGTTGGGCCGCTGATCCACGGTCGGCCGGATGCTGACCGCCAGCGAGATCACCAGGGCCACAACGCCGACGACGAAAACCGACGTGAGCGCGCTGCCGACGAGCAGGAAAGGCTTGCGCCCCGGCTCATCGACCACGTCGTCCCCGACGTCGACGTCGGCGGGCACGGCGTCATAGCCGGCGTCCTCGTCGGGAACCTCGCTATAGCCCAGCGGCGCCATATAACCCGCGGCCGCCAGCTGCGTGGCGCCTGCGGACATCTCGGTGTCGGCGCCCGCGGAATACGCCGCCCCCGCCGTCGTGCCCTCGCCGTCGTGCACGGACCCGAGGCCGACGGTGGCGGCCTCGTAGCGCGGTGCGGCCGCCGACGCCAGGGCGGCTCCACGGGCCAGCGCGAGATCGGCTTCTTCGGGTGCGTGGACCGGCAGGGTGGTGCTCTGCGAGATCTGTGCCTTGACCGCCGCCACGTCCACACCGGAACCGACCATGAACAGGCCTTGCGGGGGTTGATCGAGTCCTTCGAGCCCAGCCACCATGCTGGTCATCTCGGCGACCGCGTCGGGAGCGTGCAGCGTCTTGCTTTCGACCTTGACGATCGCGCCGCCGGCGGTCTCCACCACCGAGAGCGTCGCGGTGTCGCGCTCGAGGAACATCAGGGCGGTGCGCTCGTAGCCGACGGCCTGTCCGACCGCCTGGGCCAGCGCGCCCGCGGCGTGCAATTCGGAGACCAGGAGGACGTCGTGGATCTTGCGCGACGTCAGCGCCTCGCGCAGCTCAGCCGCGCCGGCGTAGTCGGTCCACGTCACTCCGGTCGCCACCAGACGGTGGCCGCCTTCCACGGCGCTCTCCCGGGTGCCCAGGATGGCGGCGACCACCTGGTCGGCCGCGCTGGTTGCCGTGCCTTCGGCGGCGGTGATGTCGAAGGTGTCGTTGTCGACGGTGACCCCGTCGGCTTTCTCCCCTTCGACCAGCACCATGCGGACCGCCGTGGGTGTCATAGACACACCAAGTACGATGTCCACTACCCCTCCAAGGTTGTTTGCTGGCTCGCCCCGACCCGCTACCGCGATTCATCCGGCGAGAGCCGCTCGGCCTATATTTCCATCGCCGCACGTCGTGGCGGTGTTACAGCCGGTCGGCTTAGCTGGTGCCTCGCTGCTGACCCTGAGGTTCCGAGGCTACTCGCTCGCCGGAGACTGGACGAAGTTCTGATACGAACGCGACGGCGTAGGGCCACGTTGACCCTGGTATTTGGAGCCCACTTTGGCGCTTCCGTAGGGGTGCTCGGCCGGGCTGGTGAGCCGCAGCAGGCACAGCTGGCCGATCTTCATCCCCGGCCACAGCGTGATCGGCAGGTTGGCCACGTTGGACAGTTCCAGCGTGATGTGCCCGGAAAAGCCGGGGTCGATGAAGCCGGCGGTGGAATGCGTGAGCAGCCCGAGGCGGCCCAGCGAGGACTTGCCCTCCAGCCGGCCCGCGAGGTCGTCGGGAAGGGTGCAGCACTCCAGGGTGGAGCCCAGGACGAACTCGCCGGGATGCAGCACGAACGGCTCCCCGTCGACGGCCTGGACCAGCGTGGTCAGCTCGTCCTGCTGCTTGGCCGGGTCGATGTGGGTGTAGCGGGTGTTGTTGAACACCCGGAACAGGTTGTCCAGCCGGACGTCCACGCTCGACGGCTGCACCAGGGTGTCGTCGAACGGGTCGATGCCGAGTCGGCCGTCGGCGATGGCGGCGCGAATGTCACGATCGGAGAGCAGCACGCGACGAGCGTATAGCCGCGGCCGACCGGCCGTGCCGCTCTGGTGGGTGGACGGGGGTCGGGTGAACACGTTCGCGAAGTTCGCGTTGCCGTTAGGGTTCGTGGTGGCGGTCGCGCTGACCGGGACTGCGTGCGGACGCGACGGGCGCCAACCCTCGTCCGCGCCGCTGGCCGACGATTCCGCGGCAGCGATCGACAAAGCGATCGCCACCGTCACGACGTTCAACACCGAGCTCCAGCCGCACATCTGGGACGGTGCACAAGTGCGACCGCAAGTGCGCAAGGCGGCCCTCGAGATCGTGGATCGAATCGCGCGTGAGAGCGGCATCGACGGCCTCAAGGTCGACGACGTGACCCTGGTCGGGAGCATCGCCTCGTATGAGTACAACGACACATCGGACTTCGATGTGCACGTGTTCGTCCACGCCGATAGCACAGCACCGCAACAGCTTTCGGCAAGCACGAGGCTGCTCAACAGCAACATCGAACAGCTCCAAGAGGGCCACATCCACTTCTACGGTCTGCCGCTGGAAGTCCACTTCTTCGCAGAGGGCCCGGAGGCAGAGCGGGTACCCGGCATCGGGCGGTACTCCATCCTGAACAACGCGTGGCTCGAAAAGCCTCTGCAACAGCCGGAGAACTTCGACCGCGCACAGATGGCCGCGGACATGAAGGGCTTCATCGACCGGTACAACAAGGTCGTCGCGGAATACAGCGCGGCGAAGAAGGGGTTCGACTGCACGCGGTTGCGCGACCTCGACGCTGAGATCACCGGCTATCGCAAGAGCTCGTTCGAGACCGACCAGGGACCCCGGAACACTCAGAACCTTGCTTTCAGAGCCTTGCGCCGGCTGAACGTCAGCATTCCCGACATGCTGGACAGCCTCGAGCAGGACTGCACTTACGTCAACGAATCGCTGCCCTGACGGCCTTGGTATCCTTCAGCAGCACATGCCGATGTAGTTCAATGGCAGAACATCAGCTTCCCAAGCTGAATACGCGGGTTCGATTCCCGTCATCGGCTCCACGCCTACCAGCGCGAATGCTGTTCGAGCGGTTCGATTGGACTGGTCAGGGTCACCAAGGGTCACAACTCAGATAGAACTCTTCTTCTGCGGCCGGTCCAGCGCCGCCCCAGCGGCCTTCAAAGCGTCGCCCTGGGAGTGCGCGTATAGCCGCATCGTAAGCGTCGCGATCCTTGTGCCCGATCCACGCCGCGATCACAGCCACCGGCACGCCGTCGAGATGCATCAGGGTGGCCGCGGTGTGCCGGCCGCCGTGCAGCTTGATGTGACGAACCCCCGCAACCTTGACCGCTTTCGCCCAGTACCGCGACAGCACCGCCGGGTTGTACGGATCGCCGATCTCGTTGCACACCACGTACTCGCCTGCCCTGTAGTGCTCCCCCAGGGCAAGCCGCTCCGCGGCCTGGCGACGCTTGGCGGCCTGCAGCACCGTCACCAGCCGATCAGGCAGCGGAAGCTTCCGGCGCGACGCTTGCGACTTCGGATCGTCCTCTACCGTGTCCCCGCCGGCCGATACGCGGTTGTTGATGATCGTCAGCGTTTTCGCCGTCCAGATCGACGTCGGACCACCGGAGCCCGGCGATCTCGCCCGCCGCAGCCCTACAGCGCAAGTTCCCAGGCGTGGCCGATGCGGTCCTTGCCGAACTGAGCGCGTAGTTGGTCGACCTCGGAGGCGGTGTAGGTCGGCACGTCCTTATGGACGCTGTACACCCGCGCGATTTTGGCCGCTACATTAGACGTGACGATGCCCTGCTCCTGAGCGTCGTCGAGCACTTGGGCGACGGTGGCAATCACCTTGTTGACCGCTATCGGCGACCACGCTCGCCGTGTACGGCCCTTCGCCGTGACGGTTCCACCAGCGACGAGATCGGCCACCCAACTGCACACGAGGCAATAGTCGCCATCGAAACGGCCGTCGAACCCACCCTCGCAGGAGATGGCGAGCTGGCTGCCCTGGCGGACTGGGGAGCTAAATACGTCGGTGCGATCGCCCGGATCGCCGGGATCCTGCACTTGGCGGAACACGGCGCCGAGGCTGGTCCTAAGACGCCGGTCAACGCGCAGACGATCCGCGCGGCGTGCCGGACCGGCGAGTACTTCAAGGCGTGCGCGATCCGCGCGTTCAGTGAGATGGGCAGCGACCCAGTCACCGCAGACGCGATCTATCTGTTGGAGCGGATCCAACGTCTCAGCCAGGACGACGTCTCCGAACGGGATCTCCATGTGGCCTGCAAGTCCCGGTTCAAGAAGAAGGCCGACCTGGTTCCGGCGATCGAGCGCCTTGTGGATCACGGCTACCTAAGTCCTCTACCCCCTTCAGGGCCGACGGGTGGTCGACCGGCCTCGCCGCGCTACCGCATTTACAGGCTGGCCACAGAACGAACTGAAGGGACAGAACCGTGACCCGGGTTCTCCTTCTGTTGCTTTGGTTCCTTCTGTCCCACACTCGACGGCTGTCCGCACTCGACCGATCGAATCAGCCGAGTCGATGCACAAACTCCTTTGGTCCCTTCCGTTCCTTCTGCTCCGACGTGCTGCCAGCCCAGAAAGGCCGACAAGTGAATCGCGCCCAACGCCGCCAACACCAACGCCGCCAACACCAACGCCGCCTCGACCGCATGCGCCAACAGATCGACTACATCACCGACGCCGCCCAACGTGACGGCGAACCCTGGACGATCTACGGCCTTGCCGACGCGTGCATGGACTGCCACGCTGAAGCAACCATCACCGCCCTACCCAACGGATCCCACCGCGCAGACATCTGGCATGACGACGGCTGCCCCGCCACCACGGGCATCACCGAATGGCAACCATGCCCAATTGACTGGAAGGACCGAGTACGCGTGAATCCCAACTTGTCCGCTGCGTTGGCCGCCGTGGCGCCGTGGTACCAGGTCTGCTGTGCCGCAATCGATCCCAGGCACGGGCCTCCTGCGGGTGAGGCTGGCGGCGGGGGCCGGTTTGAAGTGGCTGCCGAGGGCAGCCAGGCGCAGGGCGAGCTCTTCGGCCGAGGCTTCGATGACCACGCCGCAGTACGGGCTCGGCCGTCATGTTCAACTGCCGTAACTCTGCTACGGATGGCGATACTCGGCCGGCCTCGACGCGCCGCGAGCCGTAACGGGAACGGCGTTGGGCAGAATAGAAGGCGTAATCGGCGCGGCGATCGTGACCCGTGCCTATCCGGTACAGATCGGACGACTTGCCATAACCCGCGTCGCGCACGGCGTCAGCATCCGTTACTTCGAACTTCCTTCCGCCCTCGCAACAGCAGGAGTCTGCTCTGGGGACGCATCGTGGGTACCTGCGGGGAAGCGCCTTGCGTTATCAGACGCGGTGCGCGACCTCAAGGCATGGAACGGCGCTGGTAACCACCAGTTCGCGCTGCCCAGTAGCCTCATCGCGGCGGGTAAGAGCACTGCGCGGATTAGGGTGGCATCAATTAGGATTGCCAGCGTAATCCCAACGCCGGACGCCTTTATGAACGACACCTGGGACGCGGCCATCGCGATGCACACGATCGACATGATGAGCGCGGCCGCTGTGATGATTGGGCCGACGCGTTGCAGCCCGTACATCACCGCGGCGTTGGTGTCGCGATGGACGCGATATTCCTCGGTTATTCGCGACAGCAGGAACACCTCGTAGTCCATCGACAGACCGAACGTCAGAAAGAATATGACCACCGGCATCGGTGCGGCGAGTGTCCCGATCGCGGTGAAGTCGCCGACCAACCACTTTAGGTGGCCCTCTTGAAATATGAATACCATGGCGCCAGAGAGTCGCCGACGGGCTGATCAGGTTGAGTACTAGCGCTTTAAGCGGTAGCACGACGCTGCCCGTGAAGGCGAACAGCAGTGCAAACATGGTGAGCGCGATCACCGCGGCGGCCAGCGGAATACGTCCGAGCTAGGGCGTCCTTGGTGTCCACGTTTTCGGCGGTGAGTCCGCCAACCAGGAGGGCTGCGGGTGCTGGGGTATGACGGATCTGCTTGAGCAGCCGATCCGCCTCTTCGCTATACGGATCCACGTCGGGGAGCACCGTCAGGTGTGCGCCGTCGGCAGGGGGTGCCGGGATTCCCGCGATCGTCGGCCTTCCGCGTAGCTAGCCGAAGGTGTGGTGACCGTTACCACGTGCGGATACCGTGATAGTACCGTCGCATATTCGTCGAGCCGATCCGGCGCCACCGAGCCGTCCCTAACCACGTCCATGGCCGCGGTAGGCTTGGCCGGGAATTCGTTAGGTGCGTGCTCCCACTCGCCGGCTTCCCACCGTCGTCGGCATTGCGCGGTCATCGGGAAAGCCGATGCGGATTCCGGCGAATGGCATGCCCAAGATCGAGACGAGGATCAGGACGGCCCCTCCAAAGAGCACCGGCCGTCGCATCACCAGTCGCGCGCTGCGGAACCACAACCCATTCTCCACTGGCACTGTGCCAGTTCGGGCTGGCCGCCGGATGAGGCGTCGAATCGAACGGCGAACGTCCAGCGACTCGACTCGTGCGCCAAGGATACTGAGCACCGGCTGGCAGCACCACGATGGCACAGAGGGCGGCGAGTGTGACGACGCAGATGCACGCGTAGGCGGTTGAGCGCAGGAACATAATTGGAAAGGCGAGCATAGCCAACATCGACAGTGCGACGGTTGCCGCCGAGAACAGCACGGTGCGCCCGGCGGTTCTCACGCAGATGACGATGGCGGATTCGAGGTCGCGCCCGGCGCCAAACTCTTCGCGGAACCTGGTCACGATAAACAAGCTGTAATCGATCCCAAGACCCAAGCCCAGCGCCGTGGTTAGGCTCAGCGCATAGTTCGACACCGAGGTGAAGTGTGTCAGCGCGGTCAGCAGACCAAGCGTGCCGACGATCGAAAAGATTCCGATGATGAGGGGCAGCCCGGCCGCAACAAGACTTCCGAACACCAACAACAGCAGCAGCAGGATCACCGGCATAGCGAACGATTCGCTCAGGGAGAGATCGTCTTTAGTTTTTTTGGCGACGTCCAGATAGCTTATCGACTCGCCGCCCATCTCGATAGTCAAAGGGCCGCTGCGGGTATCGCGGAGTGTCTCGATAAGGTGCTTTGCGACCTTATTGACAGCAGGCTCATCGCCCTTGATGTGGGCCAAGATCAGCGCTCGGGAGCCGTCGCGACTGCGCAACAACTCCGAGGTATCGGGACCCCAGTACGACATCACAGCATCGACACCGGGAGTGGCGCCGAGCTTCTGGGTGATCGACCGCCCCGCGGCAATGGCGTCAGGATCGTCGACGGATCGGCCGCGGTTGTCGGTTGCAAGGATCACGAGGTTTGGCTTGCCGGCGTGGAATCGCTGCGACAGCAGCGCCGCGGCACGTTTTGACTCAGACGAGGCACTCCAGAATCCACCGCCGGAGAGTCTATCGGCCACCTGACCGCCATAGGCCAACGCGGTGATCATTATCAGGAGGGCCACCGCGACAATGGTTTTGGGTCGCGAGACGGCCAGTCGCGCGATTTTCTCCAACATCTTGTGCCTCCTGCCGGGTCGGCGTTGCCTGTCGAGCGTAGGGAGTAGTCGGCAGCTATGTTGTTTGCTGAAATGCTAGAGAGGCCGATTTAGGTTACGTTCTAAAGCAAGTTTTGAGTTGCTTCCCGTACATAGCGATGGACTCGGGAGATAACATCTCGAGATGCCCGCAGTCGACCGGGTACTTGGTGATCTTGCCGGTGAGATACGGGCGCCACTGTAGAGATGGATCCCAACTCGTCTCATTTTGTGTCGAGTAAAATATATCCATATCGCCATGAAATACCCCGGGAACGTGCTCCATTTGATACCAAACGCCATTTTTCATGTTCTGCATGAAGAACTTCAAGAATGTCCGGAGTTGTGGGATTGGAAGCGGTATTTGGTTATGGATTAGTTTCTCCACGCGTTCGTAAATAAGAGGTTCCGACGGCTCTGGATTGCCTATATGAAGGTATCCCAACATTAGTTCCAGCACGTAACTTTCACCGATTGTTCCGAGTATTTGCTCTCTTGTGAGGCTGTTGTTCCCACCCGGCACAGCATCGAGCAAAACGAGGTTGGGAACTTCGCATCCGCGTCGACAAAGCTCAATGGCGACTTCGTGGGCAATGACACCTCCAAGAGACCAGCCGAGAAGGCTGTAGGGCCCACTTGGATGAACCGCTTGAAGCCGGTCTGCATACCGTGCCGCCATGCCGCGAATTGATTCAGGCTCGTCGTCGTGGGCCTGTTGAATGCCAATGATGGGGCAGTCCAAGTAGTTACCGAGAGGCTGATATGGCCAGGCAAGCCCACCGGCTGGATGAAAACAGAACAGCGGAGCGCCTGTCCCTTGCTTGAGGGTCTCAACCGGAGCGATTTCGACTGAAGGGACATCTGCGCACAACTGCTGACTCAGGCAACGGACGGATGGAGCTTCGAACAGGATACGCACTGGCAGTTGGGTATCCAAGGCGTGGTTTATCGCGGCGATCGCTCGCATTGCGGAAAGGGAATTCCCACCCAGGTCGAAGAATGAGTCGTCGACCCCGACGCGCTCGAGCCCGAGCACCCGGGCGTAGATGCCAGCGAGGACCTCTTCGGTCTGGGTCTCAGGCGCCCGGAAGGTGGTTACACCAAATACCGGTGCCGGCAGGGCCTTTCGGTCGATCTTGCCCGATGAGGTCAGCGGGAACTCGTCGAGCACCACGATCTGGGTCGGCACCATGTAGTCGGGCAACCGTGCGCTCAATCGCTGACGCACCGCGCTGATCTTTGTGTCGGTTTGGGGGTCGTTGGCGTGGCTTAAGCCTTGTTGGGCCCCGGCGGGGGGCAGGTAAACGTCGGTCAGGGGACCAGGATCGGTGGGGGCGGTGAAGACGGCGTCGAGTGTGCCGCCCTGGGCGCCCCAGGTCACGGCAACGTGGTATCCAGTGGTTTCGCCCAGGCGGTGCAGTTGGTCCGGGGTCGCGGTCCCGGGGGCTTGGACGAGTGCATCGGCCAGCCGTAGCCCCGCGGCCAGGGCCTCTTCGATACGTACATCGGTGATCAGCCCGGTGCGCGGGATCGCGGTGATGCGAACCGCGGCGAGGCGCTGGGACACCAACAGGTCGTGCAGTCCGCCTAGGCCCGCGCACTGGGTCCAAGTCCAGCTGGGCGTGGTGGCCATCGATCGTACCGGAGTGGGGGTCGTGTGAATGGTGGCGTCGTAGCGATACCGGTTCAGTTCATTGTCGGCCGATCCGCGTTTGACTTGAATGTCTAGTCCGGCCACGGATGGGTGGGCAGCGGCCCAGGTGGTGAAAAACTCTGGGGCTAACAATAATTCGGGTTCGCTGACCATTGCGCGGTGGACTCGCTGGCGGATCTCGGCGGTGTCAGTGGCGTGGGCGATCGCGACACTAGTTTGAAACGCTCGCTGCAGGCTATGGTTGCGCACATCGCCGACGAACAACGACCCACCCGGTGCCAGCAGGCCGATAGCGCTGTCGAGGACATCAGCCAGATAGCGCGCACTGGGGAAGTATCTGGACCACCGAGTTGAGAATGATGGTGTCGAAGTAGGCCGGCGGCAGCGCCTCGCTGACATGCGCCGGCTGCACCTGCAAGCGCACCCGATCCCTCCACGGCTGCGCAGCCACCGCCGCCTGCAAGGCCTGGATCGCCTTCGCGGAGAAGTCCGTAGCCCAATACTCGGCACACGCCTGGGCTACGTGCGCAAGCAGTAGTCCCGAGCCCACCCCGATCTCCAACACCCGCTGTGGTCGCAGTGCCATGATCCGGTCCACCGTGGCCGAACGCCACTCCATCATCTCCTCGAGCGGAATCGGATCACCGGTGTAGCTGCTGTTCCAGCCTCGAAAATCCGCGCCGAACCCCGACACCCCGTCATTGCCGTACAGGTCGTCGTAGATGTGTTGCCATTGTTCGACGATGTCGGCGTCGTGGTCGGCTGTCGCCGTGTCCTCGAGCGTGATGTACGCGACCAGGTGGGAGCCGCTGTCGTTACCGTGCACACTGGCGGCAGCCTGTGCTGACGTGCCGGCAGGCCAGCAGGGTGTTTTCGATTTCGCCGAGTTCGACGCGCTGTCCGCGCAGTTTAATCTGGGCATCTGCGCGGCCCAGACAGTCCAGCGCGCCGTCCCGGTGTCCAGCGCACCAAATCCCCGGTGCGGTACATGCGTGCCCCGGCGTCCCCGTAGGGGTTGGCCACGAACCGCTCCGCGGTCCACTGCGGCCGGCCCAACATAGCCGTGCGCCAGCGCAGGCCCGCCCAGATACAGCTCGCCCACCACCCCGACCGGTGCAGGGTTCAGCCGCGCGTCCAGTACCAGCGCGCACACCCCCGGGATCGGGGCGCCGATATCCACCGGCTGTCCCGCCGACAGCGGCGCACACGTGACCCAAATAGTGGTCTCGGTCGGGCCGTAGGCGTTGAACATCCGCCGGCCGGGCGCCCAGACGGTCGCTAATTCAGTCGGGCAGGCCTCCCCAGTGGTGATCAGCGTGTCCAACCCGTCCAGACGGGTCCGGTCCAGCGTCGCCAGCACCGTCGGGGTGAGTGCCGCGGCGTTGACCTGCTGGCGCTGCATCAACCCGGTCAACGCCTCCCCGGCATACGCCTCCGGCGGCACCACCACCAACGTCGCCCCTGGCCCTCACCGCCAACAACATCTCGCCGACCGACACATCAAAGTTCGGCGCGGCCACCATCAGCAGTCGCGCATCCGCGCCTAACCCGATCACCTCGCCCAGCGCCGCCGCCCCCAGCAGACCGGCGTGGCTGACCGCGACCCCCTTGGGGGTGCCGGTGGACCCCGACGTGAACATCACGTAGGCGGTGGTGTCCACCCCCAGCGGCGCCAGCCGGTCTTCGTCGGTGATCGGATCGGCGCACCGCCCGGACACATCCAGCCGGTCGACGCGCAGCACGGCGGCGCGCCCTGGCCCCGTCCAAAGTATCGGCGCCACAGGTCATTACGCACATCGCGTCCACTGCGTCCAACACCATGGCGATCCGCTCAACGGGATAGGCCCTATCCACCGGAACATACGTCCCGCCGGCCTTCATCAGAGCCCACCAGGCCACCACCAACTCAACGGACCGATCCATCGCCACACCGACCGCGCGCTCCGGACCCACCCCCGCCTCGATCAGCAACCGCGCCAACCGCGTCGACCACTGATCGAGCTCGCGATACGACAGTTCCCGCGCACCGTCGACGACCGCCACCGCATCCGGCGCGGCGGCTACCGCGGAAGCCAACAACTGCGGCGTCACCCCTACGGGCCCGCCCACACAAGCACCAGACCACCCCGACAGCACAAGATCACGCTCATCGTCATCCAGCAGCGACACCGCCCCCACCTTCACCGACGCATCGGACACCACTGCCTCGATCACCCGGCCAAACCAGCAGACGAACCGCTCGATGGTGGCCCGATCAAACAGATCCGTGGCATACGAGACCACCGCGACGGCCATCGGTTCGGCGGGGTCCAAGGTGGGCACCTCGCTCAGCTGGAAATCCAGGTCAAATTTCGCGGTTCGGGTGGACACCGGAATCTGATCGACGCTAGCGCCGTCGAGCGCCATGTCTGAGCGCACGTTGTTCTGGAAAACCATGAGCACCTGAAACAGCGGATGATGCGCCGTGGAGCGCAGCGGGTTGAGCTGCTCGACCAGCCGCTCGAATGGCACATCCTGGTTGCTGTAGGCATCCAGCGCCTTGCGACGCACGCGCTCAAGCACTTCACTGAACCGGTGCTGGGAGTTCACGTCCACCCGCAACACCCAGGTGTTGACGAAGAACCCGACCAGATCATCGAGAGCCTCATCGCGCCGCCCGGCAATTGGTGCACCCATTACAACGTCCTCGCACGCGCCGGCCCGGTGCAACACCACCGCCACCACCGCTTGCAGCACCATCGACACGGTCGCGTTATGCGCGGCCGCCAGAGCCTTGACACCCGACCACACCGGCGGGTCGAGGCGCACCTCCACTGCATCACCGCGGTAACTGGGCACCGGCGGGCGGGGCCGATCAAGGGGCAGCGATACCACCGCGGGCAACCCAGCCAGCTCATTACGCCAGTACCGCAACTGCCCAGCGATCACGCTGTCGGGATCGGACTCTTGCCCCAGCAACTGGCGCTGCCACAATGTGTAGTCCACATATTGCACCGGCAACGGCGCCCACTGTGGGGGCCGGCCCTGCCGCCGCGCCCGATACGCCTGGCTCATATCCCGGACCATCGGAGCCATAGACCAGCCATCAAAAGCGATGTGGTGCATCACAATCCCCACCACATGCTCCTCGGGGCCTACCGAATAGACCTGTGCGCGAATCGGGATGTCCGCCGACAAATCAAATCGACACTCTGCCAGCACCGCCAATTCGCCGGCCACCTCCTGCTCCGGCAGGGACACCACCGCCGCGCCACCGTGCAGCCACATCCCGGCCCCAGCCGGCAACACCTCTTGGGAGGGCACGCCGTCCGTGTCGGGAAAACACGTGCGCAACGATTCGTGGCGGGCGATGACATCATCGAGGGCGGCCCCCAGCGCCTCAACATCCAGCGGCCCGCGAATCCGGAAAGCCGTCGGTATGTTGTAGGTCGCTACCCCGTCCTCGAACTGGTTGAGGAACCACAACCGGCTCTGGGCATACGACAGCGGAACCACCTCGGGCCGCTCACCTGCCACCAACGAAGCCAGCCGACCCGAATCACAGACGCGGGGCGCCAGCTGGGCAACTGTCGGCGCACTCGAACACAGCGCCCACCAATAGGCCAGCATCCAAAGATTTGTTGACCGCGGCGATCACCCGCAACGCCAGAAGTGAATCCCCACCCAGATCGAAGAACGAGTCATCCACCCCGACCCGCTCCAGCCCCAGCAGCTGAGCGTCCAGATGCCGGCCAAGATCTCCTCGGTCAGGAGTGACCGGTGGCCGGTAGCGATCACCGCCCTGATACTCCGGCGCAGGCAACGCCCGCTGGTCGAGTTTGCCGTTGACCGTCAGCGGCAGCGCGGGCACCCACCACCACCGCTGCCGGGACCATGTAGGCCGGGAAACGGTGGGCCAGCGGGGTGCGGACCTCGGCCGGGTCTAACGTCCCGGCGACATAGGCGATCAGGCGCTTATCAGTGGGGTGGTCCTGGCGGGCGATCACCCCGCCTGCTCGACCCGTCATGGGCGGCCAGCACCGCCCATCTCACCGAGTTCGATGCGATAGCCGCGGATCTTGACCTGCTCATCGGCGCGCCCGACATACCGCAACTGCCCGTCAACCCCCCAACACACCAGGTCCCCGGTGCGATACATCCGTGTCCCCGCGCACCCCGCCGAACGGGCAGGCCACAAACCGCGACCCGGTCAACCCGGCTCGGCCCAATACCCACACCCCACCCCGGCACCGGCCACATACAACTCACCGACCACCCCGGCCGGCACCGGCCGTAACCACCGTCCAGCACGAACAACGCCGCCCCGGGCACGGGCGCGCCGATCGGCACCACGCCGAGCCCGCTGTTAAGGGCGCACTGATCGCCACATCACCGTCGTCTCGGTGGGCCGTAGCGTTGATCATACCCGCCCGGCGCCCACCGATCCACCACCTCGGTCGGGCAGCCTCGCCGCCGACATCAGGGCCACCGACTCCAAGCCCTGGGCGAGAGCGCCCCACCGCCGACGGGGTCTGGCTGAGCACGTTGACCTGTTCAGCGACGAGTAAGGCGTGGAAGTCGTCCGGGAGCGTGCCACCGACTCGGGCACCACCACCAGCCGCCCGCCGTGCAACAGCGCACCCAGATCTCCCACACCGAGACGTCGAATGCCATAGGAATGACACTGCGTCCACACCCGGTCGCCGGCAGATGCGGCATGCAGTGACGCCAAGTGGGTGACGTTGCGATGGGTGATCGCCACCCCTTTGGGGGTACCGGTGGTGCCCGACGTGTAGATCAGGTAGGCGATGTCGTCCGCGGCCGGCGCCGGCAGGGCCGTGCTGGGTTGGCGGCGACGGCGGGATCCGCGATATCTGATGACCGGCAGGTCGTGGCCGGCGAGCCGCTCGGCCAATCCGGGGTGGTGATCGCGGCCACCGGCGCGGCATCACCGAGCACGAACTCGATCCGCGCCGACGGCAGCGCCGGGTCGATCGGCACGTACGCAGCCCCGGTCTTGAGCACCGCTAAAATCGCCGTGATGGCCTGGGCCGACCGAGTGAACGGCAGCACCACCCGTTGCCCCGGGCCCGCGCCAGTGGCAGGCAAACCGGTGCGCCAGTCGGTTAGGGCCTGGTCCACCTCCCGATAGGTCATGGACAGGTCCTCGAACGTCAGCGCCACCGCCGCGGGGGTGCGGGCGACCTGGGCGGCCCACAACGCCGGAATCGACCGCGCCCAGTGGTCGACCACAGGGCCAGCGCCGCCCGGTTACCCCACCCTTCCAGCCGCTTATGCTCGGCCCCGTCCAGCAAATCCACCGATGCCAGCCGCCGCCCCGGGGTCGGCGGTCATCGCCGCCAATACCCGCTCCACCCGTCTTCGCTAAATCAGGAACGTCGAAATTCGAAAATGGCTGCGCGACGCCCGCCGTGCTGAGCGAGAGCTGGTCACCGGCGCCCGTGAATAAGATCAGCCCGAAACCCGGCCCGCACGACAAACCATGGTTCCAGACAATGCGAAGCCGACCCCTCGAGACCACCGAGTTCGAGAGTGATCCTTGAAGCCGGCTGGAAATTGACGCTTACCCGCTCAGCCGGCTGCCCAGGGCCCCCGACCGCGCCGTGCAGGCGGGCTTTCGCTGCTCCAGAACATGTACCGGAAACCTCTGGTGTTGCAGTGCTTCTCGGATCCGTCCATCAACATACTGACAAAAACTGGCAATCGAAGATCCCGGCGCAATCGTCAACACCAGCGGCACCACCCCGGCAACCATCGCGGGAAGCCGTTTCGACTTCCGGGCGCACTACGCCTGCTGACCGGGAAGTCAAGGACCGCCTCCGGTCCTTTTCGGCGCACCAAGCGCCCCAGCCAATTAGTAAGAGTGCGCACGCCGCGGTGATCACCGATGACTGGGGGCATCTTCCACACTTCGGCTAGCTCGTGAATCCGGCGAAGGATCGCCGGGTCCAACCGAACCGGTGCTGACGGCGAATACGGATCACGCTCGCCCGCCGCCTGTGGCAACCGATAATTCAGCGCATTTTCCGATGGAAGATTACTGGACCAATAGGCCTGATCTTCGAGATAATCGCAGGACGATTCGTATTCTAACTCGGAAGTAACCAAGTCCTGCAGCGACCCGAAGAAAGCAGGAGGCACCGGCGCGCCAGAAGCGAGCGCAGAGTAGATCTCCGCAATCCGATTACAAATGAGCTTAATGCCGGATCCGTCGATGACGATGTGATGAATGCACGTGAAGAGGCGGAATTGATCCGGCCGCGTCTGGAACAACGCAAATTTGAATAGCGGGCCAGTTAACGGCATCGGCGAGCGCTGGATCGACGACGCTAGCCGGTAGGCTTCCCGCACGGGATCCTGCGAACAGCTCAGGTCATAGCGGGCCAGCTCGACATCCGGATAACCGATCGTTCTTTGAAAAACCTGACCGTCCACCTGGAAGAAGGTCGCCCTGATCGGTTCGGCCTCTCGGACCACTTGGCAGATCGCCGACTCGAGCAAGTCCGGGTTTACCGTGCCCTCGATTACCACGAAATGGCCCATCTGCCACTCCGTACCCGAGCCAGTAATTTCCTGCGCCAGCCATACGTCCAGCTGTCCCTGCGTCAGCGGAAGCGCCTGCTCGTCAAGCTTCATTCGAACCCTCCAAACGAAACCAGTTAGGCACCAAGAGCCCGGCCCGAAGCCAGCCTTTCTCGCAGACTCCTCGGCCGTATATCGGTCCAGTGCTGTTCGATGTAGTTCACACACGCAGCGCGGTCCGCTTCGCCATGAATCACCCGCCAGCCGGCTGGAACGTCAGCGAAGGCCGGCCACAGGCTGTGTTGCTCCTCATCGTTAACCAAGACGAAAAAAGCGCAATCCTCATCGTCGAACGGATTGGTGCTCATGGCTTCCCCTTCCGTGTTTGGGCCGACGCCGAGCCGCCGTAGTCAGCGAGGGAGCATTGGCGCAGCAGACTCCTGATGCGGCGCCGGGCGTGACGGTTGACCGCGTCTCGCGCGGTCGCCTAGTTCGCGGGCATGCGCCTGCTGCAGCAGCAATCGCGTCTTGCTGACCGCGCAGTCGATGCGGGTCAGTTGGTCAGTGTCCCAGCGGACCACCCGCCCCTGGCTCATTTGCATAGGGCCGTCCCCGCCGTAGACACAATCAGCCCCCGGTATGTTGCGGCTCACCGGCGTAGAAATGAAGGCGCGGATCAGGGTGCGCACCAAGCCGCCGCTGACGCGGCCGCTGGGCCCGGAAAACACTATCCAGGCTTCGAAACTGCCGATGTCGCGGGGCACAGCCCAAAAGTAATAGTGTTCGCTGAAGGAATCGTATCCTTCACCGGGACCAACGTAGATGAGCCCCGGCAAGTAGTAGGTGAGTTGGTCGACGTGCAGCGGGCCGGGATGCCGATCGGGTTCGGTCAGGTAGGCCTGTAACCCCCCGCCAGGAAGGATCTGGCAGTCGATGTCGCCCCAGCCCTTCTGGTCGGCTAAGGGAAGGCAGTTGCGGTGCAACACACCGAAGTGCGCCAGATCGGCGGCGGCGTCACTCTGATTGAGGTAGTTGTAAGGGAGTACCGCTCGGAAGATCACTAGGTTTTTTTGCGTGAGCCAGGCGGCGGCGTGCGGGACGGCCTGCTCGACTGGGTCTGGCGTGTTGTCGCCCATATAGACCCAGACGATGTCATTTATCTCCTGCACCGGATAAGCGCGCGCACGAATCCTGCCGCACGCCGGACTGTTCGGCTCGGCCAAATACGCCACACAGGTGCCAGCCCCGTCAAAAGTCATCCCGTGATAGCGGCAGGTCAGCGTGCCCGGGCGAAACACCCCCACCTGCCCCAGCGACAACAAAGCCGACCGGTGCGGGCATCGGTTTTCCAACGCCCGCGCCGCCCCATCGCCGTCCCGGAAAAACACCAGATTGTCCCCGGCCAGTGTCACCGGCACCACGCTATTGTTCTTCAGCTGGCGGGTCTGCAGCGCGGGGTACCAGTACTCCCGCAACCCCAAGAACGGGATCTTGTCCCAGTTGGCCCGTACGTAATCCCACGGCACATCGGCCAGCGAGTGCGGCTTTTCGGCCACCCCGTAGGGCAGCTTCCAAAACCGATACATTGCCAGGCTGCTGCTGCGCAACGGCTGCAGCCGCGGCACATCCAACCGCTCACGAAGGCCTGGCAGCACCCCACCCGCTCGGCGCGCCGCCGCGCCGAGCTGGTAGCCCAGGACAGTGCGGGCCCGTGCCAACATGCTCACCGGCGGCACAACCGTCGCCATCTGCGCTTCGCTCACAGGTGGCGGTTGCTCGCGTCGGTTGAATTCGATAGCCATCTGACCAGCATGCATTAGTTTTCTCGATGCCAATCGAGTATGGCTATACCCCAATTCTACTTGCGTAAGGCAACACCTCACACGTCGTATTGCGCCGCAATAGTTACGCCGCATCGCGAGGCGCCGGTGTCGTTCTCCTAACAGAAACTCCTCACAACATTCCGCAGGCGGCTTTGTGGAGCTGAGTTTGCGTCGGCGATCTCGCGCTCGGCGCGGCGGCGGCGCTGCGTGCTGTGATCGACGCGATCGCGTCCACAGAAGTCGCGCATCACCGCTCGTAAGGGATGAGCTGACGAAAGTGGCGGCGAAGCGGTGGCGTCGAAACTGTTCCTTTTCCGAAGAAGCTGGAGGATTATCGTGCGCCGCGGCGCCGGGCGCACCACGCCGCGATCACCTCCACCGCCGTTATGGCAGAGCGCCCGTTGCCGGTTCCGCAAGTCGACATACCAACCCCCAGGGGACCACCCCCTCCGGGGCCGTGGGCCCGACACCGGAACGCCCTGTGGCTCGGGATGCCTACGGGTCTGCGACATTACCCCCGGGGGGTATCGGGAGCCGCGGCCCGTTGTCGCCGGCGGCCTGCATAGCCAGGTCGCGGGCGACGAAGGCCGGCCAGTTGCCGCGCCACCGGTTGCACATCGACTGCCGTTCACGCATCCGGGTTAAACCGGGTATCAGCACGACCTGATTGGCCTGCAACCAGACCCGTTCCCATTCGTATGGTCCGGTGACTTTCCAGGTAGTTTCGCCGACCATCAACACGTCACCGACCCGCGGTGACCGGAGGAACCGCTCGCGGTGCTTGATCGCC
Organism: uncultured Actinomycetota bacterium; assembly: GCA_963716465.1. Taxonomy (GTDB): domain Bacteria; phylum Actinomycetota; class Actinomycetes; order Mycobacteriales; family Mycobacteriaceae; genus Mycobacterium. Next base: position 389,821 of record CAVQTS010000008.1, on the reverse strand, counting down.
CATTCTTCGGTGGGGTTGGCTGTGGTCAACTGCTCAAACAGGATTGGCAGCAGACCGGCGATGCCGCTGGGCGGGAGATCGACCTGCAAGTCCCACCAGACCGTGAACCGGCCATCCTTGAACCAGGACTGGTACAGGACTTTGACGGGCACCTTGTCGGCCATCAGCGGCGGAGGTGCCAGAACCGCAGCGCGATGTCCCGCAACGCCTGCGCCTTGCGGAGGCTCATGTACGGGTTCGCGTGCTTGGCCCGCTGGTAGGCGAGCAGCTCGGCGTCACTCATGCCGGCGAGCTGGTCGCGGGTGAGGCCGTTGAGGCCGTGCATGGCCCGCCACTTGTGGGCATCGGATGGCCAGTCGCGTGGCGGATCTGGCGGCGGATCGGCGATCCAGCCTTGCTCGGCGCCCATCAGGCCACCGCCGCCGGCGGGTACATGCCGTAGATGCCGCGGTCGTCGCCGGCCATGACCCACGCGTGCTGCTGGTCGGCGCGGGCTTCGATGGCCAGCCGACGATCCTGGTGCCGGTCCACCATGCGGGCCGCGGCCATCACGCCCCACATGAGCAGTGCCGTCGCGGCGATGACGCCGACGATGACGAGCAGCACCCACTTCAGCATGACGATGATGCCGAGCATGACGAACCCAGTGAAGAAGAAACCACCCCCGCTTCTCATGTCGTCATCGTAGGTCGGCCGGCCGACACCCGGTACTGCCCGCAGGACGGGCAGTTTGGTTCGCAAACGTCAGCGGCGTTGCGATGGAGGGAAGTTGAAAGCGAGCGGCCCGTGCTGCCCGAGGATAGGGAGTAGCACCCGCAGATCAAGCACTGGCTGGTCCGGGAGGACACTCAGTTTCCTGCAAACCAGGCGGTAGTCACTCCGTGCGTCTGAGGGGGTGGGTAGTGGAGGTTCGCCCCGAAAGAACTGACTTTCACGGTCCAGAGGGGCTGAGACCGGTCGATAGGTGGTGCGTTGGCCGCTTCGAGGACAGCGATGTTGTCGCTGGAGTTACAGCCGTAGGCGGGAATCAGGCCGTCGTCGCGGCCGCCCCAGGCGCCGCCGTTGCGGAGGTGGCATTCGGTGCCGTCATCGAGAAGCAACGCAAACGGCACCGGTGTTGCCGGCGGCTGGACGACCGGCAATGGATCGGTGTAAGCCACGCGATGAAGCTCCTTGCCCCAGGGATCATCGCCACACAAGAGAGTCGCTGCATTGGATAGCCAACACACGCCGGCAGCAGCTGCGGAAGGCGCACAACGGTAAATGTTGGAGTCGACGGCCGCCGGCGACGCGTCGCATTCAAAGACGTCGGTGATGTTGCTCGATGAAGGTATCGACGCCTCTTCGTGGTAACCGTTCGCGAGTTGGCCGTTTACTACTGCCACTGCGGTAACGACCTGAGTTGACGCGGTGGCGGCGACAGGAGGCGGGGGTGCGGGCGTGCTCGTCGAGTGCACAGAGTCGCTCGGTTGAGACTCATCGAAGCGTCACGCCGTCGACCAATGCGATTTTGAACCAACGGTCTTCGGTAGCGGTCTGTCCATCGCCTCGGACGTATTCGAGCCGGGCAACTACGCTAGTCGCGTCGCGTGGAATCACGGAAATGACTTTCACCGATTGGACCGTCGACCAGAAGTCGAGGTACTGGCGGAGTCCAGTCTGGTTCTGGCAGTGGGTATCCAGTTTTTTCCATGCTTCGTCGGGCTTTGCCGGAAGGTCGTTGTAATAGGCCGTCACAAAGTCGCGCATGGAATCATAGGTGAGCGATGGTGTGACCGACGGAGCTGTGCCTGCGGCTTCGTTCGTGCCCCGGTTGTGCTGCCATGGTCGTACGAGGAACGCAACAGCAAGAAGTGTCAATACGACAGCAGATACCGCGACGGCTGTAAGCAATCGCGTCCGTGAGTAGTGAGCACGTTTCGTAGCCTCCGGCCGGACTCCGGCGTTAGAGGTCGAACCCCTGGTTACGGGCGCCTCCATAGTGGGCGCCGTGGCGGCTCCGGCGGTAGGTTCCGCTGCGCCTGCGAGAGCGCGCGCCAGATCGGTGCATCGCGCGAAGCGGGCGGTGGGTCCTTCGCAAGAGCGCGGGCCAGCACGGGGTCAAGTGGGGCGAGCTCGGGGCGGGTGGCTGCCAGGGGGGGTGGCGGAGTATTGAGATGGCGGCTGATTACGACGGCGGGGTTAGATTGGGGGAACATCGGCGATCCGGTCAATAGGTGGTACGCGGTCGCCGCGAGTGAGTACTGGTCGGCGCGTCCGTCGATCGGCTCATCCATGAGCTGCTCGGGCGCGGCATACGGGAGGGTACCCATCGTCATGTTCGTCGCGGTCAATCCGCTGATCTCTCCCAGCTGACGAGCAATCCCGAAGTCGCTCAGTAGGATTCGCCGCTCCCCGTCCTCGTCACGGCCGTCAGCAAGCAGAATATTCGCGGGTTTGACGTCGCGATGGAGAACACCGCGCTGATTCGCGTAGTCGAGGGCACTACCGACCGCGGTGACAATCTCCAAGACGTCACCAACTGGCATGCCAGCCGGATAGCGGTCCCGTAGCAAGCTAGCCGCGTCGGTGCCGGCGACGTAATCCATCGCGATCCACAGCTGACCGTCGTCGTCACCGCGGTCATTGACCCGAACGATGTTGGGGTGCCACAACCGAGCGGCTAGGTCCGCTTCACGGATGAAGCGTTGGCGATATTCCTCGTTGCTCGAGACGTCTGTTCCAAGAATTTTCAGAGCGTCGTGGCGAGGCAGGCGCGGGTGCTCGACGAGGTACACCTCACCCATGCCGCCAGCACCAAGTGGCCGGATCACGGTGTACCCAGCGAAGCGGTCACCCGGACTCAACATGGCGGAATGCTATGCCTAGCTGCCAGTCCGCCAACTGGAGTTGGGACATGTCGTCGAAATCGTTCGCGCGAGCGTCTCGACAATCTCGGTGGCGAATTGGATCGACAGTGACCCCGCCGAAGCAATCTTGTTCGCTCTTTTCTCAAGCAGTTAGTCGCCACTGCGGCGGTAATTGAGTTCGAACGGACGGCACAAGCTGGGCGGTGCCGAAATCCCATTTCCCGTGTCCGATGCGCACAGACAGTAGGCCACGTCCGCGGCCGAGGTGATCGCGTTGGCAACATCAAACGAGTAATCACCGTCGCGCATCAGGTCATGGGTCGCATCCAGGGGCGACTGACCGTCGATCACTGATTCGCAGTATTGCTGGCCTTCAAGCCTCTCCAGACGGAAGTTGAACAAGACACCGTGGTTATCCAGCAACATCGCAAAGGTGCGGTCCGAGTCGGGATCGTCGTCGGCGTGACAGGGCGCAGCTAATCCCATCGCCATCACCGCCAGAATCGTCGCCGTTCCAATTACCTTCATTCCGAACACCCTTCGTGGCTTTGATTGGCAGACCGACATCACATCGCGATCATCCCTGGTGGGTGACGACATCCACGGCTGTCGTCCAGTCCGTAGCAATCGCCGCCTGGGCAGCAGCGAGGGGAAACACGTCCCGAACAGACCAAGCTGTGCAGTTCGGACTCGACTTTGTCTTTGGGGTTCGGAGACTGTCCTGGTTCGACCCACAGGTTGCGAGGGTCGTTGGGGTCGCCCCCCACTTCAAGCGGGATGAGGTGGTCGTACTCGACCTGTGACAACTCTCCGGTGTAGCCGTAGGTGGCGGCGTTGGCTTCCTTTTCGGCGGCAGTGATCTGTTTCGGCGGTCGAATCGACTTGGTATAGCCGGTCCGACAGACCGTGCTGTCGAGGTCGTCCTCGGTGACTTTCGGACTGATTGCACCAGGGGTGCAGGCCGGGTCCGGCAACACTTCACCGTTAGCTGCGGCGCGGTAGTGGCAATTGCCGGGTGCGGGCTGGAGCTGCTCGGTGTAATTGGTGGGGCCTGGCCCGACTGCTACGTCAGCCGCCGCGTCGCCGGCGCCGCAGCGAAGCATCACCAATGTGGTCAGCCCGAGCGCGCCCAGGGCGGAAGTCGCTTTCACTACCGTCTACTGACCGAGAGCCATCTTTACACCGCTGTGTCGAGAGCATGCCCCCTCGGAGGTCTTCGCGTAGGAGTAGTCCCCGTCATTGCATAGAAATGTCGCCCCCGGCGGTGCCGTCGGTGCGGCTGTCGGGACAGGTATGCAGCGGCCAATAGTGTTGCTCCACTCGTAGCCATCACCACATTGATCGTCGGCGGCGATAACTGGCGCCGCCGGCGCAGTTATCGCCACTGCTACAGGCGTAGCGATGGGCGCGGTGATAGCTGCTACGACAAGTAGGGCCCGAATCATGGCCATACCGATTAGCCCTCCCCTGGAAACCCGACCCGAAACGTAATCTAGCCGAGATGCTTTCGAACTGAGTGGCTTTTCCGGCGTTTCGTAGCAGGACGCAGAGTCCGGTCGGAAGAGGTTGCCAGAACGCAGACGTCGATCGCGTTGGTGAGGTGCGGGCCTCGTAGATGCGGTGCGCATTTCTTTTCGCGGACTGAATGGGTCATCCGCAGCAACTGCCCATGACTTGTGCTGACTAGGCTCAGCGATTATGAGCGCCATACGGATCCGCGGCGAGTTCTGGATTCCAGAGCAGCCAGATGTGTCTATACCTGGTGAGTTGACTGCCGATATCGGACAGAAGGTGCATGCGACGCTGGAGGCTGCACTACCCACTGCTTCCTAATAGCACGGCGGCGCCGGTGCCCGTGTTTGAACCTGGCAACATGGCTGGCGCCATGCGGGCGCACGCAACCATCTCGGTCAACAAGTTCCGAGCCGTCACGCTCTGGGGCCACCTCGGCAACGGAGAACTTGTCAGCGTGCTTGATGCGAACAACGTCGGCTACTCAGAGCTGCCCGATTACGTCGCGTCCACCGCCGTCCTCGGTGCACACGTGACCAGCGAGCAGCTCTATAGCTCAGTTCGCTTCCACCTCGACCATCGGTACTGGCTGGAGCACCTGACCGCCGGCGAATCCACCGCAGTCGACGATGACCATTCCATCCTGAGTGTCGAAGCGTCAGAAGAGGGGAATTGGATGGTGTACGCGTCGTCGACTCCAGCGACGTTGCGGCGACTTGACATTCGCGTGGTCAATGGCTGTCTCGCGTTGGCGCAATTGGCCCTGTTCCCCGATCCGGAACGCGACCTGGTCACGTGCGATACGCAACTGCGCATCGATCCCGAAAGCCCGTGGCTGAGGGTACTCGGGCCTGCGTTCAGTTGTGAGCCTCACGACCCGCGTCTGGACACCCTGTTGCCGCGCACCGAGCTTACTGTTGAGCGGTTCGCCAAGTGGATCGCCCTCAACGACACATTCGACGGCTTGGCGTGGGCGGTGGCACGACGCATGGACGTTCCCATTCAGCTCCAGGTGCAGCTCATCACCTCATTAGTCGAGGGGTTTCATCGGCGACTGACTCCACCGCGCGACCAGAAAAGGTTTCCTATGTGACGACGCCGGCTCTGAGCCGGATCCGGGAGGCGGCCGTCCAGGCCGCCGTCGACCAAGCTCGCAAGGAAGGCATTGATCTCCAAATCGTGGGAACGAGCGTGATGGATGCAATGAGTCATCTCGGCGACAAAAGCTTTCGCGAACGCGCCGAAGAAATCGTTGCGAAGGTCTGCGCCGCTGTTCCGGAGGTCGGGGTGTCGATAACAACGCTGGCCGCCCGTATCACAGACCCGCGGCACTCCTTCGCCCACCAGTTACCGCAGGACGATACTAGGGATCCCCTCGAAGATCGCTTTGATCGCTGGGTTGTGGTGTCTAGGGCCACCCCGTGGCTGCTCCGGGTACTGCTGCTACTGGAGGTGGTGTCGATCCAGAGGTTTTGCGTGAGAAGTGTTTAGAAAATGAGTATTTCGCATTTCACCGGGAGAACGCTGAGCGCCGCGTAGGGAGCTGGGTTGGGATGAGCCAGCTGCACCGAGACTGAATCGGCGCGTATATACGCCGAGCCCAGAGGCGGATGTCTGAAGGGTTATTGCGCCGCGCTGGTGGGCTGAGGGCAAGCGGGACGGCATCGTGTTTGCGTGACCGCCGTTTGTCGGCGCGGAATGTGGTGCCGACGCGCGAGAATGACGTGCAGCCAGCGCCGCCCGAGCTACGAGATCGGCCACCCGGGCGGTGCTACGCGCTGCTACCTCGATGCGTAATGCCCCTCAGTAGTAGCTAGGGCAGTAGTGCCATTCGGCCGCGTGCAGAACGAGGGTGATGTCTGACAGGATCGAAGGATCGCCCTTGGCGACCTCAGCAGCCAAGTGACCCTCGGACTCACCGGCAGCAAGCCGAGAACAAATCATGCCCGCGAGCTGCGCATCCTTCGCGGCTGACCAATCCGAGAGGATAGGGCTCACGTCGACCCACAGCGCGCTGGCGTCGCGGTCGCCGGCGGGACCGCTGAACGCACCGTTGCCGGCGGAGGACGACCCCACGTAGGACGATCCGGAGGAGGACGCGTTGGAGCTCGTCCAGCCGTAGGTGTCCGCGCTGGCTGGCTGGCCCCGATAAGGGTCACCGCAACAACTCCGCTTGCGGCGAGGGTTAGTACTGTCTTCTTCACTGTTGTATGCCTTTCGCTTGTGGTCCTAACTCTTTGAGCTAGTAGCCCCGGAGGCTGGGGCGTTGGTAACCATTAGCGGTCTTGGCTGCAACGTTCTGTAGGTCGCAGAGAACGAAGTCCTCAGCCCGGTTGTGGCGGCGCAACAAATGGCGTCAACGGTGATGCGCACCGCGTCTGAAACGGGAGGGTCACGGCAGGGTCACACCTCCACACGTTTCCGTGAGTGTCGGTGAGTATCTCTTAGTGCCTTTCCGCAGGCAGGACAATTGCACGGATGCACCAGGACCCGCCGATACTCATCCGACCGTATTCCCAAGCTGAATACGCGGGTTCGATTCCCGTCATCGGCTCCACGTCATCGGCTCGACAACATCGCCATCACAACTGCCGCAGCAAATCCGCCAGCTGGAACGTCGCCGCCAGCAGCATGCCCTCGACCTGAAGCTGCTGACCCGGCGCCAGGTTGCGGGTCTCCGCATCGATCAGGGGAGCCACCTGCTGCAGGGTCTTGAGTCGCTGACTGCGATCGTCCTGGCTCAGGGTTCCCCACGTGTCGTGCAGTTCGGCGATCTGCCCCTGGAAGTTTTGCACCGCCACCACCGGGTCGGGGTCGATGACCGGACCAGGCGGTGGTTGCAGCGACTAGAAGTGCGACGGCGCCGGCGCGGCCATCACGTCTGCCTGTGCGGTGCTGGCCATCAAGACAGCGGTGACCGCCAGACCGGCGAGTGCGAGGGCGGCGATCTTGATGGCGACTCCTTTCGGCAGCCCGAGCTGCGTCTCGGCAGGAGTCCACACCCCCGGTGTTGCTACCGATCCCAAGATTTGCGCGCAACGTTGGGTCAAGCGGCGATGCCGTGGATGAAGATGTCGATCACCTGTGCGGCGTACTCGGGCCTGACGGCAGATCCCGCGAAGATCACGTCGTAGTAGCAGGCGGCGCCGAACATCCCCATCGAATCCACCGGGTCGATACCGGGGCGCAACTCGCCTCGCTCGATCGCCCGCCGAACGATCACCGACTGCCGGTCCAACTCGGCGCCCAGAAGTCAGACCGGACTTCGGACAGGTCTGCATCTCCGCTCGCCGGGAGCAGCAACTGAAACCACGTCCGCCCCCGCGCCGTTTCCGCCGGCTCACACAGTGAATGACAGAGTGCCGCGAGGTCGGCAGGCAGGGCTTCCCGGAATCGGGCGTGGGAGCGAGCTCCTGGATGAGGCCGAGCTGGGGCTGCCATCAACAGCACGCGCCGGTCCCGCCAGATGCGCGTGATCACGCCGAGGTCCACCCCGGCCCGACTGCTGACGCCACTCAGGGAGAAGCCATCGATGCCTCGAGCGAGCAGCTCGGCCATCGCGGCGTCGCGGATCGTTTGGCGCTGGGACTGCGCGGCGTCGTCCATGACCCTCACAAGCACTGCTTCGACAAGCCGTGCGATCGCGGCACCTGCAATGATGACACCAGCGTCAATTGTTTCGGGTGATTCATCCACCGCGGGAGTGGCACCGATACTGACACTGCGCCGGGGGTCAGCTCGCGACGAAGCCCTCACGCTTGTGCGAGCCGTCGCACATCGGCTTGTTGGCGGAGTGGCCACACCGGCACAGGAAGACCTTCGCGGCTTCCTTGACGACGGTGCCATCACTGGCCAGCACGCTGCAGTCACCGTCGACCTGCAGGGGCCCGTTCTCCAGGGCAGTGATCTTGACCTCGCTCATGCGCTCAATATAGGCGGCGCTCGGCAGCGTGTACCCGGGTCGGGCCGACCGATATGTTGTGGTGACCGGTCGCGTGTCGTACTGTCAACTTGGTTGATATAGACCGTCCGTCGGGGAGACCTCACCGTCCGCATGTCGCCGCTCGTCGAAAGGGTCCGGATGCCGCGGCTTCCACTCGGAAGAGGACACCGATGAGCGCTCACGACGTCAAGCGCCACGCCGCTGCCGACCGCGTGGCACCTCTGCTCCGACGGTTCTCCGTGCTGATCGTGCTGTTCTGGCTGGGGCTCGCAGTGGTCACGAACGTGTTCGTGCCGCAGCTGGAGAAGGTCGCCCAATCGCACAACGTCTCATTGAGCCCGAAAGACGGGCCGTCGCTGCAGGCCAGTAAACGCATCGGCAAGGTGTTTCACGAGTTCGACTCCGACAGTTCGGCAATGATCGTCCTGGAGGGCGACCAGCCGCTCGGCGCCGACGCCCACCACTACTACGACGGCTTGGTCCAGAAGCTCTCCCGCGACACCACACACGTCGAGCACATCCAGGATTTCTGGGGGGATCCGCTGACGGCGGCGGGCTCGCAGAGCACCGACGGCAAGGCGGCGTTGGTGCAGGTGTTCCTCGCCGGCAATCAGGGCGAGTCGCTGGCCAATCGGTCCGTCGATTCGGTGCGCGACATCGTCGACCAGACCCCGGCGCCGCCGGGGGTGCGGGCCTATGTCACCGGCCCGGCCCCGCTGGTGACCGACCAGTTCGAGGTGGGCAGCAAGGGCACTCTCAAGACCACGCTGATCACCATCGGCGTGATCATGGTGATGCTGTTCTCGCTTTACCGCCGTTTCACCACGGTGATCCTGGTGATCTTCACGGTGATGATCGAGCTGACCGCGGCCCGCGGAGTCGTCGCCGTGCTGGCGAACGCCGGCATCATCGGGCTGTCGACGTATTCGACGAATCTTCTGACGTTGCTGGTCATCGCGGCCGGAACGGATTATGCGATCTTCATTCTGGGCCGCTATCACGAGGCACGGTATGTCGGCGAGGATCGGGTCGCGGCGTTCGAAACGATGTACCGGGGAACATCGCACATCATCTTGGGTTCGGGATTGACCATCGCCGGCGCGGTGTTCTGTCTGACCTTCACCCGGCTCCCGTATTTCCAGAGTCTGGGCGTCCCCGCTGCGATCGGGGTGTCGGTTGCGCTGCTGGCCGCGCTGACGTTGGCGCCGGCGGTGCTGAGTATCGGCCGCCATTTCGGTCTGTTCGAGCCGGCGCGGGCGATGCGCACCCGGGGCTGGCGGCGGATCGGGACGGCGATCGTGCGGTGGCCGGGCCCAATTCTGGTCAGCACCATCGGGATTGCGCTGATCGGGTTACTGGCGCTCCCCGGCTACAAGACCAGCTACGACGCCCGTCCCTATATCCCGTCGAGCGCACCGGCAAATGTCGGATACACCGCCGCGGAGCGGCATTTCTCCCGGGCGCGGCTCAATCCGGAGTTGTTGATGATCGAGTCCGACCACGACCTGCGCAACCCCACCGACATGATCCTGCTCGAACGCGTGGCCAAAGCGGTCTTCCACACCGACGGCATCGCCCAGGTCCAATCCATCACCCGCCCCCTGGGCACCCCCCTGGATCACACCTCGATCCCATTCCAGATCAGCGCCCAAAGCGCCGGCCAGATCCAGAACCTGCCCTTCCAACAAGCCCGCGCCGCCGACCTGATCAGCCAGGTCAACAACATCGACAAATCCATCGACATCCTGCGCCAGCAATACGCCCTCCAACAACAAGCCAACGCCGCCACCGACGAACAAACCAAAGCCTTCCAACAAACCGTGGCCACCGCCCAGGACCTGCGCAACAAAATCGCCAACTTCGACGACTTCTTCCGACCACTGCGCAACTACTTCTACTGGGAACCGCACTGTTTCGACATCCCCATCTGCGCCGCACTGCGCTCGGTGTTCGACTCCCTCGACGGCATCGACGCCCTGACCGACCAACTGGGCAACGTCGCCGCCAGCATCACCAAACTCGACGAACTCCAACCCAAACTGCTCGCCCTGATCCCCCCCAACATCGCCACCCAACAAGCCAACCGCGACCTGACCATGACCAACTACGCCACCACCTCCGGGCTCTACGACCAGAGCGCAGCCGCCCTGCAAAACGCCACCGCCCTCGGCCAGGCCTACGACGCCTCCAAAACCGACGACTCCTTCTACCTACCACCCGAAGCCTTCACCAACCCCGAATTCCTGCGCGGCCTCAAACTGTTCCTGTCCCCCGACGGCAAAGCCGCCCGCATGATCATCACCCACGACGTCGATCCCGCCACCCCACAAGGCATCTCACACATCGACGCCATCCGCCACGCCGCCCAAGAAGCCATCAAAGGCACCCCACTCGCCGGATCCAAAATCTACATCGCCGGTACTGCGGCGACCTACAAGGACATTCAGGACGGTGCCCGCTGGGACCTGATCATCGTGGCGATCGCGGCGCTGAGCCTGATCCTGCTCATCATGATGTTCATCACCCGAAGCGTGGTCGCGGCTATCGTCATCGTGGGCACCGTCGCGCTGTCACTCGGCGCCTCGTTCGGGCTGTCAGTGCTGATCTGGCAGTACATCTTTGGCATCCAGTTGTACTGGATAGTCCTGGCTTTGGCGGTCATCCTGCTGTTGGCGGTGGGATCGGACTACAACCTGCTGCTGATCTCCCGGTTCAAAGAGGAGGTGCCGGCCGGGATCAACACCGGAATCATCCGTGCGATGGCCGGCTCCGGTGCGGTGGTGACTGCCGCAGGCCTGGTGTTCGCGGCCACCATGGCCTCGTTCCTGTTCGCCGATCTGAGGATCCTCGGGCAGATCGGGACCACGATCGCACTCGGCCTGCTCTTCGACACCCTCATCGTGCGCTCATTCATGACACCCTCGATCGCCGCCCTACTCGGACGCTGGTTCTGGTGGCCCCAACGCGTCCGCCCCCGCCCCGCCAGCCAAATGCTGCAACCCTACGGATCACGCCACTCCGTACGCCAACTCCTGCTCTGGGACGACGACGACCCCGCCACCACCGGCAGCCGTCAGCACCACTAGGCGACGGTCAGCTCGTCGGCGAAGCTGCACGGCGAGGTCTATCGAGGTCAGCATGGCGATCACCCGATGAACGTCCGAACCGACAACGTGATTCTCCCTGGCCTCATATGTCACAGGGGATGACGGATCTGTTGTGGCGTCCGGTTCAGTACCGTACTCTCAACTTGGTTGATATCCACGGAATCGCCCGGATGCGATTCTTCGGTCCAGTGAACGCGCCACAGCTCGTCGAAAGGGTCACGGATGCCGCGGCTTTCGCTCGGTCGCGTTCTGAGCCGGCGCTGGATGCTGGTCGTGGCCGTCGCGGTCGTCGCGGTGGCTGCGTTCGCGGTGTACCGGCTGCACGGCATCTTCGGCTCCCACGACGTCACGGCCACCAACGGCGCCGGCCTGGACCAGACCCAGCCGTTCAACCCCAAGCATGTGGTCCTCGAGGTCTTCGGTGCGCCGGGCACCGTGGCCAGCATCAGTTACCTGGACATCAACGCTCAACCGCAACACGTCGACAACGCGAGCCTGCCCTGGTCCTATGACGCCACGACCACGCAGCCGGCGGTGTTCGTCAACGTCCAGGCGCAAGGTGACAGTGACTCGATCGGCTGCCGAATCAAGATCGACGACGTCGTGAAGGACGAGCGGACCGTCAACACGCTGAACGCCTTCACCTATTGCCTGGACAAGTCGGGATGACGACAAGCCACCAGGCGCCTCCCGGGACCGCGCCGAGCCGGATCGCCCACACCATCCGACTGTTCGCAGTCCCCATCGTGCTGTTCTGGGTAGCCGTCGCCGCCCTCACCAACGTCCTCGTTCCCCAACTCGAGGTGGTTGGCGAAGCCCACAACGTCGCACTCAGCTCACCGGATTCGCCCTCGCTGCAGGCCTTCAAACGGATCGGCGAGAAGTTCGGTGAGTTCAACTCCGACAGTTCGGCCATGGTGGTACTGGAGGGTGACCAGCCACTCGGTGCCGACGCCCACCACTACTACGACGATCTGGTCAAGCGAATCCAGCAGGACACCACGCACGTCCAGCACGTCCAGGATTTCTGGGGCGATCCGCTGACCGCGGCGGGCTCGCAGAGCAGCGACGGCAAGGCCGCCTACGTCCAGGTGTTCCTGGCCGGCAACCAGGGTGAGGCCAAGTCCCTGGAGTCCGTCGACGCGCTGCGCGAGATCGTCGCCAAGACGCCGGCACCGCCGGGGGTGCGGGCCTACGTCGCCGGCGCGGCTCCGCAGATCACCGATCAGTTCGAGGTGGGCAACCAGGGCACCACCAAGGTCACCCTGCTGACCGTCGGAGTGATCGCCCTGATGCTGCTGATCGTCTATCGCTCGGTCGTCACCATGGTCCTGGCACTGGTCACGGTGCTCATCGAGATGTCCGCCGCCCGCGGGGTCGTCTCGTTCCTGGCGAACTCCGGGTTCATCGGTCTGTCAACGTATTCGACCAACATCCTCACGTTGCTGGTTATCGCCGCAGGCACGGACTACGTCATCTTCCTGCTCGGCCGCTATCACGAATCGCGGAACGCCGGTGTCGAGCGGAAAGCCGCCTACTACGACATGTACCACGGCACGACCCACGTGATACTCGGCTCCGGGCTGACCATCGCCGGCGCGGTCTACTGCCTGAGCTTCACCCGCATGCCGTATTTCCAGAGTCTGGGTGTGCCGGCCGCAATCGGCGTTCTCGTCTCACTGGCCGCCTCGTTGACGCTGGCTCCGGCGGTGATCGTCATCGGCGCACGGTTCGGTCTGCTGGAGCCCAAACGTAAGACCGCAAAACGCGGTTGGCGGCGGATCGGGACGGCGATCGTGCGGTGGCCGGGCCCAATCCTGTTGACCACCATCGGGATTGCGCTGATCGGGTTACTGGCGCTCCCCGGCTACAAGACCAGCTACGACGTCAGCGAGTACCTCCCCGACAACGCTCCGTCGAACGTCGGCTACGCGGCCGCCGAACGCCACTTCTCGAAAGCGCGGCTCAATCCGGAGTTGTTGATGATCGAGTCCGACCACGACCTGCGCAACCCCACCGACATGATCCTGCTCGAACGCGTGGCCAAAGCGGTCTTCCACACCGACGGCATCGCCCAGGTCCAATCCATCACCCGCCCCCTGGGCACCCCCCTGGATCACACCTCGATCCCATTCCAGATCAGCGCCCAAAGCGCCGGCCAGATCCAGAACCTGCCCTTCCAACAAGCCCGCGCCGCCGACCTGATCAGCCAGGTCAACAACATCGACAAATCCATCGACATCCTGCGCCAGCAATACGCCCTCCAACAACAAGCCAACGCCGCCACCGACGAACAAACCAAAGCCTTCCAACAAACCGTGGCCACCGCCCAGGACCTGCGCAACAAAATCGCCAACTTCGACGACTTCTTCCGACCACTGCGCAACTACTTCTACTGGGAACCCCACTGTTTCGACATCCCCATCTGCGCCGCACTGCGCTCGGTGTTCGACTCCCTCGACGGCATCGACGCCCTGACCGACCAACTGGGCAACGTCGCCGCCAGCATCACCAAACTCGACGAACTCCAACCCAAACTGCTCGCCCTGATCCCCCCCAACATCGCCACCCAACAAGCCAACCGCGACCTGACCATGACCAACTACGCCACCACCTCCGGACTCTACGACCAGAGCGCAGCCGCCCTGCAAAACGCCACCGCCCTCGGCCAGGCCTACGACGCCTCCAAAACCGACGACTCCTTCTACCTACCACCCGAAGCCTTCACCAACCCCGAATTCCTGCGCGGCCTCAAACTGTTCCTGTCCCCCGACGGCAAAGCCGCCCGCATGATCATCACCCACGACGTCGATCCCGCCACCCCACAAGGCATCTCACACATCGACGCCATCCGCCACGCCGCCCAAGAAGCCATCAAAGGCACCCCACTCGCCGGATCCAAAATCTACATAGGTGGCACGGCCTCCACGTACAAGGACATTCAGGAGATGGCGAAGTACGACGTGATGATCGTCGCCATCGCCGCGCTGAGCCTGATCCTGCTCATCATGATGTTCATCACCCGAAGTCTGGTCGCCGCGCTGGTGATCGTCGGCACCGTCGCGCTGTCACTGGGCGCCTCGCTGGGCCTGTCCGTTTTGGTGTGGCAATACCTGCTGGGCATCCAGTTGTACTGGGTGGTGCTCGCGCTGGCCCTGATCCTGCTGCTGGCCGTCGGATCGGACTACAACCTGCTGCTGGTCTCCCGAATGAAGGAGGAAGTCCCGGCCGGCATCAACACCGGGATCATTCGCGCGATGGCCGGCAGCGGCTCGGTGGTGACAGCCGCCGGTCTCGTATTCGCCTTCACCATGGCGTCATTCGTCTTCAGCGACTTGATTGTTCTCGGGCAGATCGGGACCACGATCGCACTCGGCCTGCTCTTCGACACCCTCATCGTGCGCTCATTCATGACACCCTCGATCGCCGCACTACTCGGACGCTGGTTCTGGTGGCCCCAACGCGTCCGCCCCCGCCCCGCCAGCCAAATGCTGCAACCCTACGGATCACGCCACTCCGTACGCCAACTCCTGCTCTGGGACGACGACGACCCCGCCACCACCGCCGAACCGGCGCCGACGGCGCGAACTCCCTAACCCGACGAGTCGCGCACCGTTGCCGTTTCTCGCTCTGAGCTCAGAGTTGACGGCTGATACACCCGGGCCGGCCGCTGCCGCACCACCCGCGGCCACCAGAACCAGCGGCCGAGTAGGGCGGCGATCGCCGGCGTCATGAACGCACGGATGACCAGGGTGTCGAACAGCAGACCCAACCCGATCGTCGTCCCGATCTGAGCGATGACCACCATGGCGCTGACCGACATCGAGATCATGGTGAACGCGAACACGAGGCCGGCGGCGGTCACGACGGATCCGCTGCCACCCATGGCGCGGATGATCCCGGTGTTGATGCCGGCCGGGAGTTCTTCCTTCATCCGGGCGACCAGCAGCAGGTTGTAGTCGGCGCCGACCGCCAGCAGGATGATCACCGCCATCGCCATGACCATGAACTGCAGGTCCATCCCCAGCAGGTGCTGCCAGAGCAGCACCGACATCCCGAACGACGCCCCCAGCGACAGCACCACCGTGCCGACGATCACCGCCGCCGCGACGATCGCCCGGGTGATCAGCAACATGATGATGAAGATCAGCGTCAGTGCGGCGACACCGGCGATCATCAGGTCGTACTTGTTGCCCTGTTCCATGTCCTTGAAGGCTGAGGCGGTGCCGCCCAGGTAGACCTGGGAACCCTCCAGTGGCGTGCCCTTGATGGCCTCGAACACCGCGGCCTTGATGGCATCGATGCGCTTGATGCCTTCGGCGGACAGCGGGTCCTCCTCGTGGGAGATGATGAACCGCACCGCGTGGCCGTTGGGCGAGATGAAGTTCTTCATGCCGCGCTTGAAGTCGGCGTTGTCGAAGATCTCCGGCGGCAGATAGAACGTGTCGTCGTTGTGGGCGTCATTGAACGCATCACCCATGGCGGTGGAGTTCTGGTCCATCGCCTTCATCTGGTCCTGCTGACCGGCCTGAGTGGCCTGCATGGTCAGCATCATCACGCGCATTCTCTTCATGCTCTCGACGGTGGGCCCCATCATCTCAACCATCTGGGGCATCAGGGCATCCATTTTGTGCATGTCAGGCAGCAGTCGCTGGATGTCGTCGGTCATGGCATCGATGCCGTCAAGGCTGTCGAAGACCGAGCGCACGGTCTGACAGACCGGGATGTCATAGCAGTGCGGCTCCCAGTACAGATAGCTGCGAACGGGGCGCAGGAAGTCGTCGAAATCCGCTATGTGATTTCGCAATTGGTACATGTCTTGAGTCGTCTGGTCCATCTGGCCGACCATGTTGTGCATGTTGGCGCTCATCTGTTCCATCAACCCGATCATCTGGGTCATGGTGTTGATGGTGTCCTGCATCATGTTGCCCTGCACGATCATGTCGGCCATCCGGTCCTCGAGGTAGGACCGGTTCAGCCTCTGCATCGTGTTGCCCATGCTGAACTGCGCTGGAATCGTGCTGTACTTCAACGGCTTTCCTTCGGGCCGGGTGATCGACTGCACCCGCCCGATCCCCTGCACCTCGGACACCGCCTTGGCGATCCGCTCGATCACCAGAAAGTCTGCCGAGTTGCGGAGGTCCTTGTCGGACTCGACGAGCAAGATCTCCGGGTTCATCCTGGCGATCGGGAAATGCCGTTCGGCGGCGGCGAATCCCTCGTTCGCGGGCAGGCTGGCCGGCAGGTACTTGCGGTCGTTGTAGTTCGGCTGGTAGCCGGGCAGCATGATCAGGCCGATCAACGCGACGGCAATCGTCAGGAACAGGACCCAACCCGGCCAGCGGACGACCATGGCGGCCAGCCGCCGCCAGTACCGAATTCGCATGGCGCGCTTGGGCTCCAACAGCCCGAACCGGCTCGCAACGGTGATGATGGCCGGCCCGAGGGTCAGGGCAACCAGTACGGCAACGACCATCCCGGACGCCAGTGGGACGCCCAAAGTCTGGAACCAGGGCAGCCGGGTGAACGTGAGACAGAACGTGGCTCCGGCAATCGTCATACCCGAGGCCAGCACCACGTGTGCCGTGCCACGGAACATCGTGTAGTAGGCCGACTCCCGGTCCTCCCCCACCGTGCGCGCCTCCTGGTAGCGGCCGATCAGGAAGATCGCGTAGTCGGTGCTCGCCGCGATCGCGAGAGTCACCAGTAGTTGAGTTGCGAACGGCGACAACCCGATAAGGTCGTGGTAGCCCAGGAAGGCGATCACGCCCCGGGTCACCGACAGACCCAGTATCAGCATGGTCAGCACCAGCACGACGGTCAGTACCGACCGGTAGAAGAACAGCAGCATGAAGATGATGACGCCGACGGTCGCGAACTCGATCAGCCGCACGCTCTTCTGACTGACGTGCTGCTGGTCGGCCTGCAGCGCCGGGCCGCCGGTGACGAAGACCTTGACCCCAGGCGGTGGGCTCAGTCCCGCGACGATCTTCTGCACCGCCGCCGACCGACTCGTTGCCGAGGGTCTCGCCCATGTTCCCGGCCAGGTTCACCTGAACATAGACCGCCTTGCCGTCCCCGCTCTGCGCCCCGACCCGGGTCAGCGGATCCCCCCAGAAGTCCTGGATGTGCTGGACGTGTTTGGTGTCGGCCCGCAGCTTGGCGACCATGTCGTCGTAGAAGCGGTGGGCGTCGTCGCCCAGCGGCTGCTGCCCTTCCAGGACGATCATCGCCGAGCTGTCGGAGTCGGACTCCTCGAAGACCTTGCCGACGCGCATCATGGCGATCACCGAGGGGGCGTCCTTGGGCGACATCGACACCGCCCGCATCTGACCGACGACCTCCATCTGCGGGATGGTCATGTTCAGGACGACGATCAGCCCGATCCAGCCGAGAATGATCGGAACCGCCAGCCGGCGGATCCACTTGGCCACGCCGCTGCGCCGAGGCTGCTCGGCGGCGGCGACGGGATCGATCGTGGGCGCGCTCATTAGTTAGGCAGTCTAGAGCTGGGCACGCCCGTAGCGCAGCCAGCCTCCATAAGATTGCTGAAACTGCAAGCACTTGCACTAGAGCGAGAAAAACGGGGCCTTCCGCTCCGGTCCGAGCGGTAACTGCGCAGCCGAATCCGGTAGGACACCAGATCTACCGGGCGCCAACAGAATTGGACGCACCGACGCCAGATTTCGATTATCCCCCGCGCAATGTGCTATCCCGCTTTACAGTTCGGCCAAGGGTTCGTTCGCCTCACCCGGGGGACACCATGGGATCACACGTCAGTCCGGCCTTCATCGCCGTCGCGATCATCACCGTGCCGATCCTCGTCGCCATGGTCGGCGCGATCGCCGCCGACATCGCCCAGGAGCGCCGGGACCGGGTCGACGGCGTGGTGGCCACCTGGGCCGGGTTGCGCGCCACGCGCCAGCAGCTGGTGATGGGATACCACAAGGGCGCCCGGCGAATTCCGCTCGACGGTCTCAACGTCGACCTGGAGGAGACGGGCTCACCGGTGCGCCGGCACCACGATCACCGGATCCATCTCAGTATCGAACGCGCGGGCACGGCGATCGACCGCTGGCAGCCCTATTCGCACGGAACCAGCCAGGCCGCGCATCAGTTCGCGATCATGCTGAATGTGTTGAGCCAGAACATCGAACGCCGCGAGCTCAGCCGCGAGGAGTCTTACCAGACCCGCACGTAGTCGACGATCATGTCGGCCGGGTAGTGGCCCGGCCGGGGGTCACGGCCGCCGGAGCCGCCGACCGCGAGGTTGAGCACCGGAAACACCCGGTAGTCGGGGAAGTTGAACGGCCAGTCGTCCAGGGAGTAGGCCGGCACCGTGAAGTACGGCTCCTTGCCGTCGACGTAGTCCTGCCAGAAATACATCCCGGAGTCGTTCCAGGTGACTCGCCAGGTGTGCCAGTTGGAGTCGATGCCGATCGGTTGGGTGGCGAACGAGGTGCCGTCCAGCCGGGCGTGCACGGTGGTTCCGGCCGGCCAATCGCCATTGCCGTACCACTCGGCCAGGTCGATCTCGCCGCCCACGTCCGGGCTGTCGTTCATCAACCACCAAGCGGGCCAGCACCCAGCGGTCAGGCAGGCGAACTTGATCCGCGCCTCCCAGGTGGTGTTGATTCCGCCCCACCACGTGCCGAGCACTTTGCCGCTGGTGTACTTGCCGCCGTCGTCGCGGGTCGCGCGGATGATCAGATTGGAGTTGCCGTCGAGGAACACGTGCTCGCGGTCGTCGCGGTACTGGCCCATGTTCTCGGGTCGATCCCAGAACACCGGGTTCTTGATCAACTCGCGGGCTTGGGCGATATTCCACTTCGACGGGTCCGGAGCCGAGCCGGCCGGGCCGTCGAACTCGTCGTGGAAGAGGTAATTGGGCGCCGCGGTATTGGCCGCCGGTGCCGCGGGCAGCGGCGTTCGGTCGGCCGGGGCTTGCGGGCGCGGAGGGCTGGCGGCGGCCTCGGGCGTGGGCAGCGCGGCTGCGATCGCACCGAAACCCGCCAGGAACATCAGGCTGCGTCGATCCATCTCAGGCACGGCTAAACCATAAAGCGGAATACCCCGCCGTGGCCCCACCGGGGTCACATCTACGCACGCGCTGATTTTGCTGCGGCCTCGATGCGCCGTAAAAAAGCCTTTCACCAGGCAAAAGTATGGACGGGCTGGGTCGCCTGAGATGGCGACCCGAACGGGCTGTGTCGCATGCGCGCCGAACGGGGCTGCCGTCACACGCACCGCGGAATGGTGCGTCGCCTCGACTCCGACGATGCGGCAGCAGCCGGGGGCCGGAACCTTCGGCGACGGATACATCGCCGCGTAGCCTGGGTAGTCGATGAAATCAACCATCATGTCTCGGCGCGATCTGGACTTCCTGCTGTTCGAATGGCTGGGGGTCGACGAGCTGACCAAGCGGCCGCGGTTCGCCGAACACTCCCGCGAGACGTTCTCCGACGTGCTCGATCTGTGTGAGGAGTTGGCCACCCGCTACTTCGCCCCGCACAACAAGAAGAGCGATCAGAACGAGCCGTCGTTCGACGGCACGACGGTCACGGTGATTCCCGAAGTCAAGCAGGCGCTCGACGCGTTCGCGGCCGCTGACCTCATCGGCATGGGCATGGATCAGTCACTCGGCGGGGCGCAGCTGCCGGCGACCATCGCGCAGGCCGGGTTCTCGTGGTTCTCGGCGGCCAACATCAGCACGTCCGGCTATCTGATGCTGACCGTCGCCAACGCCAACCTGCTGACCAAGTTCGGCAGTCCCGAGCAGATCGACACATTCGTCAAGCCCATGCTGGCCGGCCGGTTCACCGGAACCATGGCCCTGTCCGAGCCGCAGGCCGGCTCGTCGCTGGCCGACATCGTCACCCGCGCCGAGCCGCAGGACGACGGGACCTACCGGCTGTCCGGCTCGAAGATGTGGATATCCGGCGCCGAGCACGAGATGTCGGAGAACATCGTGCATCTGGTGCTCGCCAAGATTCCGGGCGGACCGCCCGGCACGAAGGGCATCTCGCTGTTCGCCGTGCCGAAGTTCCTCGTCGAGGCCGACGGATCGATCGGGCAGCGCAACGACGTCGCGATCTCGGGTCTCAACCACAAGATGGGCCAGCGCGGCATCACCAACACCGTGCTCAACTTCAACGGGGCGCTCGGATACCTGGTTGGCGAACCGCACCGCGGCATCGTCTACATGTTCCACATGATGAACGAGGCCCGCCTCGGCGTTGGCATGGGCGCGGTCTCACTGGGCTACACCGGGTACCTCAAATCGGTGCAGTACGCCCTCGGACGTCCCCAGGGCCGGCCGATCACGAGCAAGGACCCCTCCACACCCCAGGTTCCCATCGTCGAGCATGCCGACGTGAAGCGAATGCTGTTGGCGCAGAAGTCGTATGTCGAAGGTGCGCTGGCGCTTGCACTGTACTGCGCGCGACTGGTCGACTGGCAGGACAGCGCCGAATCCGACGCCGAGCGTGATTCCGCGGCGCTGCTGCTCGACATCCTGACGCCGGTCGCCAAAAGCTGGCCGTCGCAATGGTGCCTGGAGGCCAACAGCTTGGCCATCCAGGTGCTCGGCGGCTACGGCTACACCCGCGAATACGACGTCGAGCAGCACTACCGGGACAACCGGCTCAACCCGATCCACGAGGGCACCCACGGCATTCAGAGCTTGGACCTGTTGGGTCGCAAGGTGACTCAACGCAACGGTGCGAGTCTGTCCGCACTCGGCGCGGTGATCGCGGAATCGGTGGCCGCCGCCGGGACGGCCG
Source organism: uncultured Actinomycetota bacterium (assembly GCA_963716465.1). GTDB lineage: Bacteria > Actinomycetota > Actinomycetes > Mycobacteriales > Mycobacteriaceae > Mycobacterium. The sequence continues at coordinate 368,628 of CAVQTS010000008.1, read as the reverse complement.
GCGGCGAGGCCGCCGACCTCGCCGCCCAACTCGACGCCTCCTGGAAGCGACTCGTCGCGGTCACGCTGTCGATGTTCGCCTCCGGTGACGTCGAGGCCGCGATGGCCAACAGTGCCATCTACCTGGAGGCGTTCGGTCACATCGTGATCGCCTGGATGTGGCTCGAGCAGTTCCTGGCCACCGACGGTCACGGCGGCGACTTCTACGACGGCAAGCGCCAGGCCGCCCGCTACTTCTTCCGCTACGAGCTGCCGCGCACGACTCCGCAGCTCCAGTTACTCGAGGCGCTGGACCGCACGACGCTCGAAATGCTCCCCGGCTGGTTCTGACCAACCCCACCCCTTACGATTCCCTAGATCTAACGAAGGGGTCATTAATGGTGGTGTCGAGCAAGTACGTCGGTTATGTCGGCGGTGTCGCGGTCGCGGTGGGTGTGGGTGCGGCCATCGCCGCGGCCGGCCAGGGCACGGCCAACGCCGACGACGGCAAGGCCGATTCCACCAAGGCGGCGGACTCCTCGCAGGTGGACGCCGGACCGAAGCGGTCCGAAGCGCGGTCCACCGCGCATGCCAAGCCGCAGTCCACGCTGGGCGACAAGACCGACGCAACCGGTGACCGGGTGACCAGCACCCCGGCGTCGACCCTGTCGAGCGTCGCCAAACCCAGCGCAGCGGCGTTCGAGGCCGCCCAGGTCCAGAAGCTGCAGGGCCTGTTCGGCGGTAGTCAGCGCACCGCCCCGGCCGCCGCCGTCACCAGCACCACGACACACACCGGCACCGCCCAGGCCAGCGACACCACGCCGACGGTGCCATGGAGCCCCAACCCGTTCCGCCCGATGCCGCCCGAGCCGGCCCCTAACGACATGCCGGGCGCGGTGTGGAGCCTGGAACAGGCTGTCGTCAAAATCTTCCCCACCTGGATCCAGCCACTGCCCCGCGAGGTCTTCGAGGCGGGCTACCGCGTCTCCCAGATGATCCCGTGGGTCAACATCGTGGTGCCGTTCTCCAACATCGGGGCCAACCTGCCGGCCGCGCTGAACGGTGACAAGAACGCCATTCAGCGCATCGTCAACAACCTGATCATCACCATCCAGCCGGTCGCGGTCGTCTACTACGGCTACAACGAGATCGCCGACCTGCTGAATCTCGAGCAGCCGGCGCTGAATCTGCAGAACTGGGTGTTCAAGACGGCATGGAACGTGCTTGATCCGTTCGCGTGGCTGCACAACCGCGGCCAGTCCGGTCTGCCGTTGTCGACCACCACTCCGCCGGCCTACCCGCCGACCGGCACTGCTTCGGTGGCACTGGCGGCCGTCGCCGCGCCGGCGGGTGCCAGCACCGGCAGCACCACCGCCACTGCGGCGGACACTTCTGCCGTCGACCACAACCCGTTCCGGGCCGACGACCCGCTGCCGGTCACCTTCCCGAGCGCGGTCCTGGCAACGGAGGAGAAGCTCCTCGCGGCGTGGCCGGCGTCACTCGAGTCGTTGAAACCGGTGTTCCGTGAGGCCTACGAGGCGGCGTACCGGGCGTCTCAGATCGTTCCGGGGCTCAACGTCGTAGTCCCGGCGACCAAGTTCCTTCCCGCACTGCTGGAGGCCTTGAAGGGTGACCGCACCGACGCCCAGATCGCGATCAACCAACTGCTGCTCGCAACCCCCCCAATCTCGCTGCTCTACTGGGGCTTTGACGAAGTGGCCGACCTGTTGAACGAAGAAGACGCCGCGGACACCGCGCGCCAGGACCTGGTCGCCAGCCTGTGGAACAGCCTCGATCCTTCGGGCCTGCTGCACGTGCCCGGCCAGTCCGGAATCGCCTGACAACACGCACTCCGCACCGCTTCCGGACTGCAGGTCATCGGTTCTGCCCCCAAGATCAAGGGGACTACGGCAGAGTGACCTGAACCTTGACGGCTCGTAACCGAGCGCGACCGACTGAGGAGCGGTATGGGCAAGCTGAAACGCGCCATCAGCATCGTCAGCCTCACCGCAGTGGCCACCTTCGGGGTCGCCGCCTGCGGGGGCGACAAAAGCGGCGGCGGAGGCAGTGCCAAGGGCGGGGACATCAATATCACCATGACGTCGTTCCCCGACTACGTCGACCCTCAACTGTCGTACACGCTCGAAGGCTGGGAGGTGCTGTGGAACACCTACACCCCCCTGCTGACCTACAAGCACCAGAAGGGTGACCCCGGCACCGAGGTGGTTCCGGGCCTGGCCAATGCCATGCCGGAGATCTCCGCGGACGGCAAGACCTACAAGCTCACGCTGCGGCCGAACATGAAGTACTCCGACGGAACGCCGATCAAAGCGTCGGACTTCACCTACGCGATAAAGCGGCTCTTCAAAGCGAATTCGGGTGGCTCGGTGTTCTACGAGGGCATCGTCGGCGCCAAGGATTTCGCCGACAGCAAGTCCGACACCATCAGCGGAATCAAGACCGACGACACCACCGGTGACATCACCGTCGAGCTGGAGAAGCCCAACGGCACGTTCAACAACGTGCTGGGGCTGATGTTCGCCGCACCGGTTCCGCCGACCACACCGCTGGACAAAGACACCACCAACAACCCGCCGCCGTCTAGCGGACCGTTCGTAATCACCAAAGTCAACGCGCCCAATACCCTTACGCTGGAGCGTAATCCGCAGTTCAAAACCGTCAAGGACGCCGGCGCGTCGGAGGTGACCGATGCCCAGGTCGACAAGATCACCATCACCCAGAACAAGAACAACTCCGCTCAGGTGACCGGAGTCCAGCAGAACACCATCGACTTCATGACCGACCCGCCGGACTCCGACCGGCTTCCCGAGATCAAGGCCAGGTTCGCCGACAGATTCCGCCTGGAGAACTCGATCAACACCTACTACTTCTGGATGAACACCCAGAAGGCGCCGTTCAACGATCTCAAGGTTCGCCAGGCCATCAACTACGCGATCGACCCGGAGGCGCTCAACCGGGTGTTCGGCGGACGCCTGCACCCGACCCAGCAGATCCTGCCGCCCGGTATGCCCGGCTACGACGAGTACAAGTTGTACCCGGGTCCGGATATGGAGAAGGCCAAAGCCCTGATCGCCGAGGCGAATCCGACGGACAAGGACATCACGGTGTGGACCGACGACGAGCCGGACCGCAAACGCATAGGCGAGTACTACCACGATCTGCTCACCCAGCTGGGGTTCAACGCCACGTTGAAGGTGATCTCCGGGGACACCTACTTTCAGACCATCGGCAACGCGTCGACACCTGATCTGGACACCGGGTTCGGCGACTGGTTCCAGGACTTCCCGCACCCGGACGACTTCTTCCGCCCGTTGCTCAACGGCGCGAACATCCTGCCGACCAACAGCAACAACTTCTCGCACATCAAAATCCCCGATCTCGACGCCAAGCAGAACGACCTGTTGCAGCAGCAGCTCACCGACGACGTCAAGAAGCAGTACGCCGAACTGGACAAGGCCTACATGGAGCAGGCCGTCTGGGCGCCGTACGGCAACGAGCAGTACACGACATTCCTGTCCAACCGGATGGACTTCGACAAGTCGTATCACCATCTGCTGTTCAACCAGGACTACACCTCGTTCGCGCTGAAGTAGACGACGCCATGCTCGCCACCGTCCAGGGCCGCAGTCCCTGGTTCCTGGCATGGGAGCGATTGCGGCGCAACAGGGTTGCGCTGGCATTCGGGGTTCTGTTCGTCCTTCTGGTGCTGTTCTGCCTGGCCGCCCCACTGTGGGCCGACCACATCGCGCACACCGGACCGAACCAGAACCACATCACCGACAAGATCGTGATCGGCGGCCAGCAGACCTACGTCGTCTCACCCGACGGCATCCCACTGGGCCCCGGCCTGCGGGGGCGGTATCCGCTCGGAGCCGACCAGAACGGTCGCGACGTGATGGTACGGCTGATGTACGGCGGGCGCACCTCGATCTACATCGGCGTGCTGGCGGCGGTCATCACGACCGTGTTCGCGGTGGTGATCGGGATGCTGTCCGGCTACTACCGCGGCTGGATCGACTCGGTGCTGTCGCGAATCATGGACGTGGTGTGGGCCTTTCCGGTGCTGCTGCTCGGCATCGCGCTGGGCACCACCCTGGCTCTCGGCGGTATCAGCATCGGCGGCCTGCAGGTCGCCGGCGACTCGCTGTGGATCCCGATCCTGATCATCGGTCTGGTGTACGTGCCGTACATGGCCCGCCCGGTCCGCGGTGAGATCTTGGCGCTGCGGGAGAAGGAGTTCGTGGAAGCCGCTGTGGCACAAGGCAAGGGACCGGTACGGATCATGGTCTCCGAACTGCTGCCCAACATCGTCTCGACCATCATCGTGTTCTTCACCCTCAACATCGCCAACAACATGCTGCTCGAGTCCGCGCTGTCGTTCCTCGGCGCGGGTGTCCGGCCACCCAACGCGTCGTGGGGAACGATGATCGCCGACGGCTACCAGACCATCTACACCGCGCCGCACCTGACCATCGTGCCCGGCCTGATGATCGTGCTGACGGTGCTGTCGCTCAACGTGTTCGGAGATGGCCTGCGCGATGCGCTGGATCCGCGCGCCAAGATCCGGCTGGAGCACTAGCCATGCTTCGCTTCGCCGCCAGACGCCTGATCGGGATGATCGCCGTGCTGTTCGCGATCTCGGTGATCGTGTTCCTGATCTTCAACGTGATCCCCAACTCCGACCCTGCGGCGCGGATCGCCGGCCGCAATGCCAACCCGGCCCTGATCGCCCGCGTCAGTGCGGATCTGGGTCTCGAACCGGCCGCTGCCTGTCCAGTACCTGACGATGATGAAACAGATCTTCACCGGTGAGCTCACCTCGTATGCCACTGACCAGAATGTGGCCGACCAGATCTGGCGGGGTCTGCCGGCGACGCTGTCGCTGACCATCGGCGCGGCGGTGCTGTGGATGGCGTTGGCCATCTGGTTCGGCTACCTCAGCGCGGTGCGGGCCGGTGGCTTCACAGATCGGGCGCTGACCATCCTGGCTCTGGTCGGCATCTCGATGCCGGTGTTCTGGCTCGCGGCAATCCTGTTGTACTACTTGAGCTTCAAAGCGCCACTGTTCCCCACCGGGAGCTACGTCCCGCTCACCGAGGATCCACTGCAGTGGGCGTACCACCTGATATTGCCGTGGTTCACCCTGGCGGTGCTCTACGTCGGTTTCTACAGCCGGGTGTTGCGTTCCAACATGCTCGACTCGATGAACGAGGACTACGTCCGCACGGCACGGGCGAAGGGCGTCAGTGAACGGCAGGTGCGCATCCGCCACGTCCTGCGCAACTCGATGATCCCGATCGTCACCTTGTTCGGCCTCGACTTCGGCGCCGTGGTCGGCGGCGGGGCGATCCTCACCGAGACGGTGTTCAACATCAACGGCGTCGGTCTCTATGCCGGGCAGGCGATCGGCAAGCTGGACCTTCCACCGCTGATGGCGGTGACGATGTTCGGCGCGTTCTTCATCGTGTTGTTCAACACGATCGTCGACATCCTGTATGCGGTGCTCGATCCGCGGATCCGGCTGGGAGAGGCGGCGCCGGTATGAGCCCGATTCTCACCGTGCGCGATCTGCAGGTCAGCTTCCGCACCGACGACGGTGTGGTCCACGCGGTCGACGGGGTGTCCTTCGAAGTCTCCCCCGGCGAGGTCGTGGCCGTGGTCGGTGAATCCGGGAGCGGCAAGAGCGTGACGGCGCAGACGCTGATCGGGCTGACCCGCGCGCCCAACTCCACGATCCACCGGATCGGTGATGTTCCAGGGTGCCGATCTGGTCGAACTGCCCGACGACCAGTTCCGCTCGGTGCGTGGCGAACACATCGCGATGGTGTTCCAGGATCCGATGACCTCGCTGAACCCGGTGTACACGGGTCGGCGACCAGATCGCCGAGATGATCCGCGCGCACCGCGACGTGCCGCAAGGCCGAGGCGCGGTCCCGCGCGGTGGAACTGCTGCGGCTGGTCGGCATCCCCAACCCCGAGCGGCGGGTCCGACGACTATCCGCACCAGTTCTCCGGCGGCATGCGGCAGCGGGTGATGATCGCGATGGCGCTCGCGCTGCGATCCGGAGCTGCTGATCGCCGACGAGCCGACCACCGCGCTCGACGTCACCATCCAGGCGCAGATCCTCGACTGCTGCTGGAGAACCTGCAACCGGGACCGCAACCTGGCGGTGGTGCTGATCACCCACGACCTCGGCGTCGTCGCCGAGATGGCCGACCGGGTGGTGGTGATGTATGCCGGCCAGATCGTCGAGGAGGCGCCGCTCGACGAGATCTTCTACAACCCGCAGCATCCCTACACCTGGGGGCTGCTGCGCTCGATCGCACGACTCGACGAGCCTCGCCCGGAGCGGTTGACCGCAGATTCCCGGCCAGCCGCCGTCGCTGCTGAACCCGCCGACGGGATGCCGTTTCGCCGCCGCGCTGTAAGTACGCCTTCGACAAGTGCACGCAGCCGCCGGCTTTGGAGGCCCGCCTCGGCGACCGCGCCCACCTGGATCGCTGCTGGCTGCACACCGGCGGAAAAGCTGGCGAGGCGATGAAAGGCGATCCGCTGCTGGAGGTCGCCGACCTCGTGGTCAAGCACTTCCCGATCAAGTCGGGCATCATCATCGACCGCGAAGTGGCCCGGGTGCACGCGGTCGACGGCGTCAGCTTCACCCTGCACGAAGGCGAAACCCTTGGGCTGGTCGGCGAATCCGGCTGCGGCAAGATCGACGCTGTGCCGGGCGATCCTGCAGCTGGTGCGAGCCGACCGTCGGGCTCTGTCCGCTTCGACGGCCACGAACTCGTCGGCCGGTCGCGGCGCGAGCCTGCGCCCGCTGCGCCGCGAGATGCAGATGATCTTCCAGGACCCGTTCGCGTCGCTGAATCCGCGCAAGCGGGTGGGCCAGATCATCGGCGAGCCGCTGGAGTTGCACGGCCTGGCCGGCGGCGCCGAAGCTCAAGCGGCGGGTGCAGGAACTGCTCGACCGGGTCGGTCTGCAGGCCGAGCACTACAACCGCTATCCGCACGAGTTCTCCGGCGGCCAGCGCCAGCGCATCGGCATCGCCCGCGCTCTCGCGTTGCAGCCCAAGCTCATCATCGCCGACGAACCGGTGTCGGCGCTCGACGTCTCGGTGCAGGCGCAGATCATCAACCTGCTCGAGGAACTGCAGGACGGAGTTCGGCCTGTCCTACCTGTTCGTCGCGCACGATCTCGGCGTGGTGCGCCATGTTTCGGACCGCGTCGCGGTGATGTACCTCGGCAAGATCGTGGAGAACTCCGACTCCGACGGGCTCTACGACACTCCGCTGCATCCCTACACGAATGCCCTTTTGTCGGCGGTGCCGGTGCCGGATCCGCGCAAAAACGCTGCCCGGGAACGCATCACGCTCGAAGGCGACGTGCCCAGCCCGATCGATCCGCCGACCGGCTGCCGGTTCCACACCCGGTGCGGGTGGAGCACCGACGTGTGCCGCACCGAGGAGCCGGCGCTGACCACGCGCAACGACGGCCACGTGGTGGCCTGCCACCACCCCCGCACTGTGTGATTTCGGCGGGTTGCAGATCCGCAACGCGGCGAGGACGATCTCGATCAGTCGGCTGTGCCGTAGTACCCCTGCCGGAGCAGGTCGCTGATCTCGCTCACCAGCGGCATGCGCGGGTTGGTCCGGTTGCTCAGGTCCTCGAACGCCGTCATCGCCAGCGTCGGTAGCGCCTCGAGGAACTCGTCTTCGGCCACCCCGAATTCGCGCAGCGAGCGCGGCATGTCGAGTTCCTCCAGCAATTGGTCCACCCCGGCGAACAGCCGGCTGCGGCTGTCCTCGGGGGTGTGACCACCGAAGATCAGCGAGCCGATCTGGGCGTACTTCTCCGGGGCGATGTAAGCCGAGTAGCCCGGTGCCGGCATGAACTTGCTCGGCAGGCTTGCGTTGTAGCGCAACACATACGGCAGGAAGATGCCGTTGGCCCGGCCATGCGGGATGCCGAAGGCCGCGCCGGTCGCATGCGCCAAGGCGTGGTTGGTGCCGACGAATGCGTTCGAGAACGCCAACCCCGCAAGGGTCGCCGCGTTGGACATCTGGGTGCGCGCCTCGAGGTCGTCGGGGTCGCGGTAGGCCCGCGGCAGCGCGTCGAAGATCAACCGGGCGGCCTGCGCGCACTGGGCATCGGTGTAGGGCGAGGCGAAGATCGACACCGCCGCCTCCAGAGCGTGGGTGAGCGCGTCGACACCGGTGTCGGCGGTCAGCTTCGGCGGCATCGACGAGGTCAGCAGCGGGTCGACGATCGCCACATCGGGCACCAGGCTGTAGTCGACCAGGGTCTGCTTGCGCGGCCCCATCGTTATCACCGCCGCCGGGGACACCTCCGAGCCGGTGCCGGATGTCGTTGGGATGGCGATCAATTGGACCTTGTGACGGTCGGTCGGATAGTCCGCGACCCGTTTGCGCGGATCCAGGAACGGCATCGTCAGCTCGTCGAGCGTCTTCTCCGGGTGTTCGTAGAACAGCCGCATCGCCTTGCCCGCATCGAGCACCGATCCGCCGCCGACGGCGATCAGCACATCAGGCTGCACCCGGTCCAGCAGTGCCACCCCCTGCTGGATGGTCTCCTCGTCGGGCTCAGGGGTCACGTCGGTGAACACGTGCACGTGCCGGGTGGGCAGCTTGCTGCGCAGCAAGTCCACCACCCCGCGCTCGTCGGTGAGGTTGTCGGTGACGATCACCACTGTCTCGCAGTCCAATTCACGCAGGTTGTCCAGCGCGCCGGCGTTGAAGTAGGTGTTGGCCGGCACCCGGAACCACTGCGGTGGGGTGCGCCGGTGGGAGACGGTCTTGATGTTGAGCAGCTGCTTGTAGTTGACGTTCTCGGTAGTCGACGACCCGCCCCAGGTCCCGCAGCCCAACGAGAAGGTCGGCGTCAGGTTGTTGTACACGCCGCCGAGCGCGCCGACGGCGGTGGGGGCGTTGACCAGGATCCGGCCGGTGCGAACGGCCAGGGCGTAGGCGTCGATCACCGACTGGTCCTCGGCGTAGATCGCCGAGGTGTGCCCGAGCCCGCCGTGCTCGGTCACCAACACCGCCACGTCGATGGCGTGCTGCACGTCGCGGGCGCGCACCACGCCCAGCACCGGCATCAGCTTCTCCTGGACCAGCGGGTGCACCGCCAGTTCGTCGATGTCGGACGGCAGCGGGGCGAGCAGGATCTTCGTCGTCGGGGAAACGCCGAAACCGGCGCGGGCGGCCAACTCCGGGGCTTTCTGCCCGACGGCGTCCATCGACACCTTCTCGTCCCCGCAGCCGAAGGCGAACTCGGTGATCTTGTCGGCCTCCTCGGGGCTGAGCATCCGGGCGCCCATCCGCTCGAACTCGGCGATCATCGCGTCGTAGATCTCGTCGTCGATGATGCAGGTCTGCTCGGCGGGGCAGATGACCGAGGAGTCAAAGGTTTTCGATATCAGGATGTCCACGACGGCACCGCGCACGTCGGCCGTCTTGTGGATGTAGATCGGGGCATTGCCGGGACCGACGCTCAGGGACGGCTTTCCGGCCTGGTTGGCCAGCTTCACGATCTTGGGTCCGCCGGTGACCCAGATGAAGTCGACCTTGGGATGGTGGAACAGGTGGTGGGTGACGTCATGGGCGGCGTCGGGAATCACCTGCAGCGCGCCGGGCGGCATACCGGCGGCCTCGGCGGCCTCCCGCAGGATCTCCACCGAGCGCTCGCAGCAGCGCACCGCGTACGGCGACGGCCGGAACAGCACCGCGTTGCGGGTCTTGGCGGCGACGATCGCCTTGAACAACACCGTCGAGGTGGGGTTGGTAACCGGCGTCAGTGCCAGGACGACGCCGATGGGTTCGGCGACGTAGACGATGTTGTGCTCGACGTCCTCGTCGACCACGCCGACCGACTTCTTGTCGCGCAGGTAGTCGTGGAGGAACTCGGTTGCCACGTAGTTCTTGACGACCTTGTCCTCGAACACACCGAAGCCGGTTTCCTCGATGGCCAGCGCGGCGAGTTCACCGGCCGCGCGGACCCCGGCGCGGACCATCGCCTCGACGATCCGGTCGACCTGTTCCTGGTCGAGTTTGCGGAATTCCGTTGCCGCGTTCGCCGCGGCGTCGACGATCGCGTCGATCTCGCCCGTGCGGATGTCGTCGGTCTGAGTTTGTGTTGTGTCCAATGTCCCGGTCATAGCCGTGCCCTCCCAGCGTCGTGGGGATCGTATGTTCGGCTTCGCGGGGGTAGCTAGGGGTAAAAGACCCTTATATGCTGAGTCTGGTTTGATAAACCCAGCAGTCCGAAAAGCGAAGCCGAGGAGAACAATGGCAACCCATCGCGCTGTACACGTGAAGGCCGCCGGACAACCGCTCGAGCTTGTCGAGGTGGAGACCGACTCACCCCCGCCGGGCCACGTCCGGATCGCCGTCAACGCATGCGGTGTCTGCGGCACCGACCATGCCTTCGTCGCCGGCGCGTTCCCCAACCTCACCTGGCCCATCACGCCCGGACACGAGATCGCCGGCACCGTCGCCGAGCTCGGCTCGGGGGTGGAGGGCTTCGCCGTGGGCGACCGGGTGGCCGTCGGCTGGTTCGGCGGTAACTGCAACCGCTGTCTGCCGTGTCGCAAAGGCCAGTTCATGCAGTGCGTGAACCTGCAGGTGCCCAGCTGGAACTATCCGGGCGGCTACGCCGAGTCGGTGACGGTGCCTGCCACCGCGATCGCCCGCATCCCTGACGCGCTGTCGTTCGCCGAGGCGGCGCCGATGGGCTGCGCGGGCGTGACGACCTACAACGCGCTGCGGCACACCCGCGCGACGGGCGGTGACCGGGTCGCGGTGCTGGGCCTGGGCGGGCTGGGCCACCTCGGTGTGCAGTGGGCGAGGGCGATGGGCTTCGAGACCATCGCGATCGCCCGCGGGTCGGGCAAGGCCGCGGACGCCAAGGAACTCGGCGCCCACCACTACGTCGACTCGACGGCCGGCGACGTCGCCGAGGCGCTGCAGGGGTTGGGCGGCGCCCAGGTGGTGCTGGCGACGGCCGCCAACTCGGCGGCCATGGCGGCCACCGTCGGCGGCCTGGCGCCGCAGGGCGAGCTGGTGATCATCGGTGCGACGTTCGACCCGCTGCCGATCGCCCCGGGCGATCTGCTGTTCGGCAACTTCAGCGTGATCGGGCACCCGTCGGGCACCTCGGCGGACATCGAGGACACCATGCACTTCGCGGTGCAGTCCGGCGTGCGGGCACGCATCGAGGAGGTGGCTCTGGCGCAGGCCGCCGAGGCCTACGAGGCGATGGACCAGGGCCGCGCGCGCTACCGCATGGTCCTGACGATGTAGCTACTCGGTCGTCGTCGGCGTCGTCGGCCTGGTCGGCCTTGTCCGGCCCGGCATCGAGGACACTGACGTCGATGCCGTAGGGCAGGAACCGCACGCTGCGGTTGGGGTCGGTGTTGTGCTTGTTGGCCCGCAGGGCTTCGAGCTCGTCCCTGTAGACCTGCTCGACGTGGGCCTTGCCATCGGTGCCGGCGATGTAGATGGCCCACACGCCGTCACCGGCCTCGCCCGCGGTCTCCGGTTCGGGCCGAGGCCGACTGCGCCGGGTGAACTCGTCGAACAGCATGCCGAAGCCGGCACGCTCCTGCGCGCCGCCCAGGAACCGACCGACGGCGTCGCGCAGCCCCTCGCTCGCATCACGCACCACACGATCGAATTCGTCGGGGTCGAACCCGAACGGTCCGTTGTTCTCCATAACTGACAGTGTGCGCGCAGTTTGCCGCGGCGTCGATGGCCCGGGGTTCGCGTGGAGCGAAACGTCAGCCGAACAGTCGACCCTGTCGGTCGATTACACGTTGGCGGATCGCTTCCATGCCCACCGCGCCGGTGCCCCACTGCAGCACGCGGTAGGTCATCGCTCAGACGACCGTCAGCGGCAGCGAGCGGCGTTCCTCGAACTCGAAGGTGGCGCCCAGGCTGAACTTGGTGACCTCGACCTCGGGGGAGACCTTGGCGGCGGTGTCGGACTTCTCGAACTCCGCGGTCCAGTCGTCGGCGGTGCCGGTGATGCGCACCGCGATGTGCGGGTCGATGGCGGTGGCGATGGCCTGCAGCGGCGCGACCGACCCCGGTGAACACAGCGAGATCCAGGATCCGTCGTCATGAGCCGGCGAAGGATGGACGTGCAGCCGACCACCTTCGATCTCGGCGACGACATAGCCGGCGGGGTTCAGCAGGGGGTGCAACTCGAGCACCGTCGACAGACCGTGGAAGTCGTTGGGCAGTTTGAGGGCTCGCTGGATTCGCTCGGCGGCGACCCCGGCGATACCGATCAGCTGCTTGGTGCGGATCTGGGTGGCCAGTTCGGTGTCGTCCTTGGCTCGCGCCCGCACCGCGATGCCGAACGACAGGTTCAGCAGATGCATCTGCAGCACCACCTCGTCGGCGATGCGCACCAGAGCCGAGTGCGAGAAGGCAGTGAAGTCGACGTCGGACAGCAGCGGCCCGGAGTAGTCGGACTGGCCGTCGTCCTCCTCGTCGATCGGCTCGAGTTTCCAAGTGGCGGCGCGTGTTTGGGCCACCATGTCGAGCGCGGGGATGCTGGTGGCATCGGGATAGGACTCGTCGATGATGACGGTCCAGGCGCAGTGCGGCTGGCGGTCGACGGGCGTCCGCGGCGGGCGGTGGATCGGGCGGACCTGCGCCTTGGGGTTGGTCGCCACCGCGGTGGCATCGAAGGTGGGGTCCTCGATGTCGTGGCACATGCCCTTGACATAGTCGGGACCCATCGGCTCGACATCGAGCAGGGCGCCGCAGTGGTCGAGGTGGAATTCACCATGCCAGCGGTCGTGGACGGTGTAGCGGAAGTCCATGAATTGCGGTGGAGCGCCGATGTCGAGCTGCAGGCCCTTGAAGATGGTGACGATGTCGGTGCCCTCGTACTTCAGCGCCTTCTGCATGCGCCTGGTGTAGAGCGGGCTGGCGCCGGCCCATTCCTCGATCGCGATCTGGAGCATCTCGGGGCGGCCGAATGCCTGGATGCACCACGCCATTCCGGATCGGTCGATGAGCTGTCCGATGAGGAGGAGTTCGGGCACCAAAACGGCGAGTTGCGCCCGGGACAATCGGGCATAGCGGCTGCGCGATTCGCTCACATCCGAAACATAGTCGGCTCAATGTTATAAAGTCAACGATGTGAAGGCGGTCGGCACCCCACCCACGCGGCAGACCCAGGCGCCGCGCAAGCGGGGCGACGACACCCGTGCGCGGATCATCGACGAGACGGTGCGCTGCGTGGTCGAAGAGGGGTTCGAGGCCGCCACCGCCAAGCACGTCGCCGAACGCGCCGGTGTCACCTGGGGCGTCATCCAGTACCACTTCGGGGATCGCAACGGGCTGTTGATGGCGGTTGTCGACGAGGGGGTGGCCCGGCTGGTGGACAGCCTGGCGGCGGCCGAGGTCGGGGACCGCCCCCTGCGCGAGCGGATCGACATCGTGGTCGACACCGCGTTCCGCTGCTACAGCAGCCCAACCTCGTTGGCGGCCTTCGAAATTCTGCGCGCGACCCGCGGCACGCACGGCCAGAGCGCCCGGCGGCATCTGTTGGAGATCAACGAGGCAATCAGTCAGTTGGGCCGGCTGATCTCCGACGACCCGGGCGTGGCCGAGGTCATCTGGTCGGCGTTGCGCGGAATGGTGCTCGTCGAGATGATCGTCAACACCCACCTGGAATGGGAGCGAGAGCGGCGGCTACTCGTCGACATGGTCACGCGCTATCTGCAGTCCCCCAGCGAACTTCACTGACGGCCCCGACGTCCGGGGTGTCGGCCGTCACAGCGGCCTCGACAGCGCCGCTGGTCAGGATGGGTCTGTCGCCAAACTCACACGGGGAAAGTTGATTTACCTGGAATTAACAAGGACCATCGAGTAGTTCCCCAGGTTGGTGATCCCTGCCCGGTGAAACACCAGCAGCAAACAAGCCCCTGATGACCCGGGGGTCATAGAGGAGTTGAGAACAAATGTCGATCGCACGCTTTCGCAAGGATATGAAGCGGGCCATCAACCGTCGCCGTCTACACGCGCGCATCAATGCGATGCCGCAGTCGACCGTCCGCGACGAACTCGTGGCCATCGCCCAGCGGTACGAGAACGGCCGCTGATCTAACGACGAGTCGAAGCCGGCGATCCGAACGGGTCGCCGGCTTCCTCGTATCCGGGCGGTCGCATCCAGCGAGACAACCAGCCCCGCGCCGCCGACCGTTGTGCTGCAATGTCGGGCATGGCTGATGCGGAAGCGATCGAGGCGATCAAGCAGGTCAAGTACCGCTATTTGCGGGCGCTGGACACCAAACACTGGGACGACTTCGCCGACACCCTGACCGATGACATCGTCGGTGACTACGGCTCGTCGCTGGGCGAGGAGCACCACTTCACCAACCGCAAGGATCTGGTGGAGTTCATGCGCAAGTCGATGCCGGCTGGCGTGTTGACCGAACATCGGGTGACGCATCCCGAGATCACCGTCGACGGCGACGAGGCCGAGGCCACCTGGTACCTGCAGGACCATGTCATCGTGCCGGAGTTCGACTTCATGCTCATGGGCGCGGCGTTCTACCGCGACCGCTACCGCAAGACGCCGGACGGCTGGAAGATCTGCTCGACGGGTTACGACCGCACCTACGAGGCGACGATGTCGTTGAAGGCGTTGAACTTCAAGGCAACACCGGGTGCGGCACTGGCCTGACCGGTCGCGCTACTTGGCGACGGCGATCAGCGCGCCGGGCTGTAGCCAGCGCATGATCTTGACCAAGGTGTCGTCGTCGAGTGCCACACACCCGGCCGTGGGTCCGCCGTCGGTGGTGTGGACGAAGAACGCGCCGCCGTTGCCGGGGACGCGGGCCTTGTTGACACCCATCACGATGGCGTGTGCGTACTCCGGGATGTAGAGGTTCTCGGTGCCACTGCTGGAGTCGGTGTCGAACGGGCAGTCGGCCTTCTTGCAAACCTGCATGGTGTTGTAAGTCGGGCTCTTCATGTCGCCGTCCCACCAGTAGTCGCGCGTCACCTGGACGTAGGGCAGGGCGGTGCCGGGGTTGGGCTGGGTGCCGAATGCCGAGTCGAGGGTGAAGATGCCCATCGGAGTGGCGGGGACGTCATCACGGGACTGAGGCGCCATCCCGGCGGAGCCGACATGGACGGGGATGCCCGTGCCGACAGGCTCCCACCCGTTGGCGTCGCGCTGCCACACATCCATCTTGGCGGTTGACCCGCCGGTGCTGACGACGGAGAGGACTTGGGTGGCGTTGCCGACATTGGCCTCAAACCAGGGCGTCTCGGCGAAACTCGGGGGCGCCGAGGTGAGCGCGACGAGTGCCGCACTGAAAGCAGCACACATCGCAAGCAGAAGTCGACGCATGGTTCATGGTGTCGTCGGGGTTTACGTGGGGTCAAGTCAAGGTTGGGCCACGGTTTCGTCTGGGCCGGCTAACGGTTCGCGGGCGGCTATGCAATCCATGCGGTGCGACCTCACCCGCTGAGGGTCTGCGCCGCTGGTCGATTAGCCTCTGATCTGCGGAAATAGGCGGCGTTACTGGGTCGGCCGATGAAAAGGTGAATAGCGCACCGGCAAACACAAGCGATACCATCGCGTGCATGTCGCAAGCGCCGCATGGACCCGGCCCCGCCGCGCCATCTGCCTGGCCGCAACCAGGCCCGCTGCCTTCATCAAGTGGACCGTCGCGGCTGCCGACGATCATCGCGATCGTCATCGCGCTGCTCGCCGTCGCTGTTGCCATCGCTGCCTGGTTCCGGCCTGCACCCAAGGCTGAGGCGCCTGCGGCGAAGACCTACAGCGAGCAAGAGATCGCGGACGCGAAGAAGGCTGTGTGCGATGCATACGGCCGAACGTGAGCGCGACTGTCGAACAGTCGCCGAAGCAGAATTCCGGCGTGAAGCCCAGTGGATCATTCATCTCCCGGTATAGCGATACAGCTGCTGGGACCACTAGCTTTATGACCCTCAGTTAGCGAACCCGCTACCCCGGACGATTTGGTCATGCGCCTGTAAGCCTGCTCACCGCTACCAACAGATGGTCGTTGAACCAAATAGGAGGCGCAGACAGGGCATCCGACCTGGACCCAATAGCGACCCCGCTGACCGCAGATCGCCATCATCGAAAGGCCTGCGAGTGAGGGACCTACCGCCCGGGCAGTGGTCTCCGCTGCTTGGTTGGGCATCAATGGCCGACATTTTCGCTAGCTGTACTGGCGGCCGCCTCAACGAACAGAAGCGGATCAGCTCGCGTTCGACGCATATGCCGACGCCCTTCAATCGACGCGTACGGGACCACTGGCGGATCAAGAAGGTGCCACGGCTGACGATGCCCGGGACGCATTCCAAGGGGGAGCAGCAAGCGCAGAGATATGTCGCAAACAGAAGCGCCGGAAAGGCTATGATACCGCTCAGCACGAGTCATCGGATCTCGATTTCGTTCAGATCTCACCGACATTGCAGCGCGCGGCAACTCGGAAATCGAGGACATTCAGAGCTCAGAGGCGCCCGACGCCATAAAGTCGGCAAAATCGTCGACGTCGTGGTTCAGCACAGATCCGACGCAAACGAAAAAGCGCGAATTCACAGTGGCGACCTGTACTCCGCTATTCAGGCGATTCTTGATCAGGGAAGGATTCGGCGTCCCTGCTCGCCAGTTCGCAGCAGCCCAAGGCACGGACCTGATATCGATGCGTCGAGGTCTGGCAACAGAGAAGACATTCGGCAGCAAGTTGACAACGATGCTCGACAGTTCCACGTCAGGAGAGAAGCATGACTCGATTCGCCGAGGCCATACACAACGGTACGACCGCAGACAACGTTCAAGACACTGTCAACAGGAGAGGGAACAGCCGCCCAGCCCGGCAACCACACCACGGTTGCCACCAGAAGCGGTACAGCTCCCACCGCAGGAGTAAACGCGCACATCGCAACCGTCCCTCGCAACGGAGATACGCCTGCGAGATTCACTGCAGCAGGAACAGTACTGATGCAGACCAACGCTGCCAATTTCGGAGTAGCGGCATCACTCCGACTGAATCCGCCGTTGCGCCAGTACCACGCGATCAGTCCCTTCGCCCGGGCTATCAGTTGTCGGAAGCGGAGTTCCGACAGCGATCCCCAACCAGCTCGCGCCTCAGGCGCAGGCCCCGTTCACACCTTCGGTCCCTCCACTCCCACCAACGCCCTTTCGCCCGAAGGCCTCGCCCAGAACTTCAACGCTGGCAATCACTCCGGCGCCCCGATGTCGGCCGGCACCGAAGCCCTGTCCACCGGCGCGATGCACGCCATGCAGCCGCAGGCCCCGCTTCACACCGAGGGCATGGCATCCGCACCGATAGCGTCAACCGCCCCAACGAGCGGTGTTCCCCTCTTCGAAACCGCCCACGCTGCAACGCCGGTCGAGACACCACCACCCGTCGCTCCCCCGCCCGACGCCATACAGACCGTAGTCGCGACCCCCGCCGCATCGGCAGCACCGGTCATGCCGACGCCCGCCGCCGCCTCACCCACTAGCCCCGGCGGGCCCGCTACCCGCCTACGGTGCCGACCTTCGTCCGGTCGCCGCAACCACTCCGGCCGGCCTGGCGCCAATGCCATCGGCCACCCCCAGCTCCGCACCGGTCAGTCCGGCCAACGCGAACTCGCTCAGTCAGCCCGCCGTCGTCCGGCAGCAACCCACATCAACTCAGACACCGTCCGCGTCCGGGTTGACCGAAAATGCCTTTGCTGCAACAGCAACCGGCGTCGCTGCCGGAGCAGGCGCCGCGCAGACCCAGGCCGTGCAACGTCTACAACGACTCCTCGACGCCGTCGCCCGCCAAGAACCCAAGCTGCGCTGGGCCATCGGCGAGCGCGACGACGGCACCACCGTACTCGCGACAGACCTCGCTAGTGGCTGGGTTCCACCGCATGTCAAAATCCCCACGGGCGTAACACTTCTCCCCCCAGGCCACCGACGCCCGGACCTGTCCACCATGCTCGGCGAAACCACCCTCACCGCGGCGTACACCCCAGGCCAGTACATACCTGCCGCCGAGGACGCCGACCCAGTCTCGATGTCCATCCGCGCGCGCCAGACACCCGACGTCGATGAGCTCGGCTGGGAACTCGCCCAGGCCACCAAGTGGCGCGACGGTCTGCCCCGCCTCGCTCACACCCTCGCCAAAGCCGCATCGACCCGCACGGGATATCTCGACTCCGAGGTCGACCTGTTGCGCGAGCACCTCGCAGCCGTCGCCAAGCAGGTCCTGACTGACTACCCCGGCACGGTCGACCGCGCTACGGTCGGCAACTGGCAACTGCTGGCCACCATCGACGCACTGATCAAGGGCGAAAGGACCTCTGCCAACTACCACTTGGCCTGGTTCCAGGCTTTGAACCTGGCCGTCAGAGGGGAGCAACGCCGATGACCGAAGGACGGCTGAGCGCAAGCGCAGGGCAGTACCTGCAAGCGAACGGCATGAACGTACCCCCGCCGCCGATCACGTCGGATCCGCTGGTGGCGGGAGCGGTACCGATCGAACAACTCCTGCGCGTCCTCGGCCTGGCCGCCAACCTCGGCGATCCGAAGGACAACAGCGAGAGTCTGGAAGAACACGCCAAACGCGACGCCAAGACCGCCGAGGCCGCGGCCAAGTTCCCCGCCCAAGACGAGAATGCAGCCACAGAGATGAAAGGCGTTGCCGGACAAGGCGACACAAGCCAGATGGCGCAACAGTTGCCGCAGATGGCCTCGGGTATCGCCGGTGCTTTGGCCGGCGCGCTGGGCGGGACGCTGCAACCCATCGCCCAGATTCCTCAACAAGTCGCCCAAGGGGCCCAGCAGGCCATGCAGGCCGGGATGGGCATGATGCAGCAAGTCGGCGGTTCGGCGGCCCAGCTCGACAAAGCCAGCCTCGACGAGCTTCCTCTAGACGAATTCAGCGAGGATATAGGCGATTTGGGCTTAGGCGGTGGCGGCGGCGAAGCAGGAGTTGGCGGCGGCGGGGGGCTCGGCGAAACCTCACCGACGGCCATGTTGGGCCCGCCCCCCGTCCCGTCCGCCGGCACGTCACCCTCGTCAGCACCCGTCATGGCGACGCCCTCGCCGGTGACCCCCGCGCCCCCATCAACCGTGACCGGCGGAATGTCCGGGATGCCAATGGTTCCCCCCGGAGCCATGCACGGTGCGGCCGGATCGGAGAAGGACGCCAAGGCCGACACCAAACGCGTGTCGGTACCGACCGTGAAGAATGGTGCCCCGGTGCAGGGCCGCATCACCGCCCTTCCGCCGGCGCCGCCTCAGGTCGTGAAGAAGGTCGACGGCAAGCCGGTGGCCACCAAACACATCATCGTGCCGGGAGAGAATGACCAGAGGACGTCCTGAGCTACGTCCAGAACTCGTTCATCGGCTGGGCGTACTTGTCATTGTTGGTTAGCGGCTGCAGGCCCAGCGCGTCTTCGATGGTGGCTTCCAGGCTGTAGTGGTTGTAGTAGTCGGTGGCCACGAACGCGCCACTGCGCATTGGGTCGCTACCCGTCGTGATCGCTGCCGGCGACGGAATCACCACGGTGACAACATGATTGCCCTCGTTACCGAAGCCCAGCTGGATGTTGTTGTTGTCCTCGTCCCACGTCAGGACGATGGCGCTGGTATCGCTGGACTTCCAGAGTTCCGAATTCATGATGGTCGAGATCTGCTGCTGCACGAACTGGTCACCGGCGGCCACGTTGTACTGCTGGTTGGTCAGCTGGCTGATGGCGAACCGCAGGATGCCCTGGAGGGTGTTGATCGGGCCTTCCATGTTGCTCGCCTCGTCAGCGGCGATCCAGTTGAACTGCGCGACACTGCTCGGGTTGCCGTTGTTGAGATCGGTTCCAAGGGCCGAGATGTCGCGAATGTCGTTGTTAACGGCGGCGGTGTCATTGTAGATGTTGTCGAAGGCCAGGAACGGTGTGCGGTCGTTGGGGGTGCTGTAACCGCCGCCACCCTGCTGGTAGGCCGCCCACGTCAAGTTCGGATTCGCACTGATCAGATTTGTTCTCGTTGAAGCACTGCGAGGCGCAGTTGTAGTTGAGCCCGAAGTCTGACCCGCCGAGGATCGGCCAGTAATTCGGGTCACTCGGATGGGTCAGCGCGTAGTAGTCCTGCGCATACCCGTAAGCATTGACCAAGCTGTTGATGTACGGGGCATTTGGGCTGCCGATGATGTCACCGACACCCTTGTTCTCCATGTAGATCAGGAAGACGTGATCGAGTGTGCCGACGGTCGAGGTCGGCACCGCAACCACATTCGGCGTCAGGGCGTTGTTGGCCACGCTGAACGAGATGTTGTCGGCGTAGGCGTTGTTGTAGCTGCTGAGGACCGGGTTGTGGTCCTTGAAGGTGACGACGATCTGCGCCTGCGTCGCACCGACCGGAACGGTACCGGTGACGCTGCGGGGCTTAATCCGGTCTGCAGCAAGCGGCCGAGTGCGCCCACCGATCCGGTGTCGGCGCTGCTGATGTAGCCGTTGTTGGCATCGAGGAAGTTGACCTTCACCGACGCGCGCGACGGGTCAATCAGGTAGCCACCGAGATCAGCGCTCAGCGCAAAGGCCAGTCCCGCGGAATTCGAGCCGAGGTTCACGGTCTGAGTCATCGTGGCCGTCGCGACGTTGCCGCCGCCGAAGAACTGGGTGCCACCGCCAGCCGGAGCCTGCTGCGGGAAGCTCAGGAACTTCGGGAGCAACAGGCCCTTGCTTCCGAACAGCCCCGGAAGACGGCGTTGCGTGCCGTACTGGATCACCGTCGGTGTGCCCGTCACCTGCCAGCCGGGAATGGTCACCGAGGCGTACCCCGACAACGACGGATCTCCGCTCTGCGCGTCCCCGTTGGCCAACAGGTTGCCGCTGGCGAGAACTGGGGTCGGGGTCGCGACGACGGCGGCGGTGCTGATCCCGCCCGCTGAGGTAACTCGCGCCGCCTGACCAGTCTCGCGGCGCACCACTTCGGCGAGTGCGGCGGCAACCGCCTGCGCCGGCGTGGCAGGGGTCTGCGGAGTTCCCGTCGCACTACCGGCTAGCCGCGTCGACGTGACGATCTGACGGCTGACCACCGCAGTCGCCGTCGGCGCCGAGGATGAGGACGAGGACGAATTCGCTGCCCTCCGCACCGCACGCGACGCGCCATCACCCGACGACGACGCGTGATCAGTCGACGCCTTGGCCGAAGCACCCGTCGAGGATCCCGAATCCGCGTTACCCACGGCCGGAGTGGCCAGGGCGATCGCCATGCCCGCACCCAACGCCACTGCCAATCCGCCTACGCGACCGACATACCTGGCACAACTCATCTTGGTTTCCCTTCGCCGCCGCCCCGCTTCCATTGCGATTGGACAACACCTTCGGGCTCCAGATCGGTGGAATTGACAACGACGCCGGTATTACGTCCCCGCTAGTTTGGATTGATGACGTCGCGAAGCGTGTTTGAGGGTCGGGGCATCCGCCAGATCACGGCCGGGCTAGGGACTCTGGACCGCGAGGTGTTCGAAGCCGTCGCCGAATCGCCCAGCGTTCTGCTCGACAAGGCGATGCCCGTTTTGACCCGTGCGGCCGACCACTCGAAGCTGTGGCTTGCGATCGCCGCCGTCCTGACGGCGACGGGTTCGCCATCGGCGCGCAGGGGCGCCAGCCGGGGCGTGGCCACGCTGGCGGTGACAAGTCTGGTCACCAACCAGGTCGCCAAGCGGGTGTGGAAGCGCCCCCGCCCGAACCGCAGCCTGGTCCCACTGGTGCGCCGCGCTCGCCGCATGCCCACGTCGAACTCACTGCCGTCGGGGCACTCCGCGAGCGCGGCAGCGTTCGCGGTCGGCGTCGGGCTGGAGAGCCCACCGCTGGGATTGGGCCTTGCTCTACTGGCCGGACTGGTCGGGCTGTCCCGGGTGGCCACCGGCGCGCACTATCCCGGCGACGTGTTCGCCGGATTCGGTATCGGGGCGGCCATCGCGGTCCTGGGCGGACGCATGGTGCCGCCGGTCGTTCCCACCAAACTGCCGACCACCGAACCGCTGCGCGTCGACGCTCCGCAACGTCCCGACGGCGACGGCGTGGTGTTGGTGGTGAACCCCGCCTCGGGTAGCGGGAACGGAGCGCGCGTCATCGACGAGGTGCGGGAGAAGCTGCCCAAGGCCGAGATCGTGGAACTCGGTGAGGGCGACGATCCCGAGACCGCGCTACGTGAGGCCGCCGAGCGGGCCGAGGTGCTGGCGGTCGGCGGCGGTGACGGGACGGTGTCGTCGGCGGCCGCCGTCGCGGTGGCCGAGGGACTGCCGCTGGCGGTGTTCCCGGCCGGCACGTTCAACCACTTCGCCAAGGACATCGGCTGCGACACCGTCGAGCGCACGGTGTCGGCGATCCGCTCGGGCAGCGTCTCCTGCGTCGACCTCGTGTGCCTCAACGAGGAGCAGACGGTGATCAACACCGCGAGCATCGGCGCCTACCCGCAGTTCGTTCGAACCCGGGAGAAACTCGAGCACAAGATCGGCAAGCCGCTCGCCGGGCTCTACGCGATGCTGCACACCCTGCGCCGGGAGAGGCCCGTGCGCATCCGCTACGACAACAAGACCCTCGAGACACGATTGTTCTTCCTGGGTAATTCCCTCTACCTCCCATCGGGTTTCGCACCCGCGCGGCGGACGCGGATGGACGACGGTCTGATCGACGTCCGGATTCTGGAGACCGGGCGGCGGCTGAGCCGGCTGCGCATTCTCAGCGCGCTGGCTCTGGGCCGGCTGGAACGCAGTCCGCTCTACCACGAGATGCAGGTACCGGAGTTCACCTTCGAGGCGGTCGACGGACCCACGCCGGTGGCCCGTGACGGCGAGGTCGGCGGCGCCTACAGTCAGGCGAGCTTCACTGCACGGTATCGAGTTCTGCCGGTGTTTCGGCCACTGAAGTGAGCGGGCGCGGAGGCACCAACCGCGCACACAGCAGGTAGTACAGGAAGCCCAGCGCCCATCCCGCGACGACGTCGGACGGATAGTGGACGTTGAGCACCACCCGCGAGAAACCGACGGTGAACACCAGCGCCGCGCCGAGCACCGCGAGCGGCATTCGCAGGCGTTGCCCGATGAGCGGCCATGCGACGGTGAGCAGCGCCAGGACTCCCACCATGACGCCGAGCGCGTGCCCGGACGGGAATGACGACGACGCGGCGCCGCTCAGTGCGGTGGCCGGCCGCGGCCGACCCGCGATCCGCTTGGCCACCTCGGTGACGAAGCCCATCAGCTCGACGCTGATGACCAGGAAGAGTGCCGTCTGCAGGTTGCGCCGAAGCAAGGCGACGATGATCAGCACCAGGGCGATCACCCGAAACCCGCTCGGCCCGAACACAATACAAAACAGCACCCAGGATGACACCCAGCCGGGCCGGGTGACACCGAAGTCATGGAAGACCCGCAGCAGGCCGGTGTCTATGGCGTCCAGCCAAGCCCAGTTCTGAACGTAGCCGACCCACATCGCCGCGTAGATGATCACCGCTGCCACCGCGGCGGCGATCACACTGGGTCGTCGTGAGTTCATCTCTCCAGAACTACCACGGAAGGGTGACGCCACTTACTGCAGATGTCTTTGCACTTAGAGAAGTGCCGGGGGTCAGGCACCGGACGCGGCCTCATCGACTGCGGCTTCGCGGCCAGCGGCGATGATGCCGTCCGCATGCGCGATCACCCCGACTGATCCAGACAGTCGTCCCTCCCGAAGGCCTGGACGCAGCGAGACCACCGCAGTGGTGGTGATGGCCGCGATTCCGTCGCGATCAAGATCCGCACGATAACGCCCACTCAGATCCGTTTCGATAAACATCCGAGAGTACGTTTTTCCAACACCTCAAGAAACTCGCCAGGAGGCTAGCAGCGGGACTTTGGCGCCGCAACGAGATAATCATTTGGGTATGAAAGATTGAAGGACCTCTCCGAACAGGCCTTTCGCTAGCGAAATCGAGTCGGCACCGTCTACCGCCGCGACGCTCTTGACTCAATAACAGACCTTTGGTCGGCTGGGCACGAATGCCGTTGGGGGCGTATCGCACTTTGTGCCGCTTCACGAAAGTAACTCCAGGGCGAAGATTCCGGCTGGGACCGGCATGGCGTTACCCTCGCGCCGGTGGCGGACCATCGCCGATCCAGGCGAGCCGAACCCTTGCGTCGGATGCCGCCTGCGGGCACGGTGCAACGGCGGGGGAAGCTAGACCGCGAAGAAATCGAAGGAGCCAACCGGCGTGAGCCAGCCGCAACCGGACAACATGCTGATCGTCCACTGGCATGACCTGGGCCGTTCGCTGGGCGTCTACGGGCACCCGGGGATATCGAGCCCCCGCCTGGACCAGCTCGCCGCCGAGGGCATCCTGTTCACCCGAGCGCACGCCACCGCGCCGCTGTGCTCACCGTCCCGGGGCTCGCTGTTCACCGGTCGCTACCCGCACAGCAACGGTCTGGTCGGCCTGGCGCACCACGGCTTCGAATACCGCCCCGGCGTCCGCACACTCCCCCAGATCTTGCATCAGCACGGTTGGTATTCCGCACTGTTCGGCATGCAGCACGAGACCGCCTTCCCCGCCCGGCTCGGCTTCGACGAATTCGACGTGTCCAACTCCTACTGCGACTACGTCGTCGACCGCGCTCAGGAGTGGCTCACCGACAGCGCCCCCGTCGAGCAGGGCAGTCCCTTCCTGCTCACGGCCGGCTTCTTCGAAACCCACCGGCCCTACCCGCACGACCGGTACGAGCCCGCCGACACCGCCGACGTCGAGGTGCCCGACTCGTTGCCCGACACCGAGGCAGTCCGTGGCGACCTCGCCGATTTCTACGGCTCGATCGCCGCCGCCGACGACGCCGTCGGCAGACTGCTCGACACCCTCGCCGCGAACGGCCTGGACGAGAGCACCTGGGTGGTGTTCATGACCGATCACGGCCCGGCGTTCCCCCGCGCGAAATCCACCCTGTATGACGCCGGCACCGGCATCGCGCTGATCATCCGCCCGCCGCGCCGGCTGGGTCTCGGCCCCATCGTCTACGACGAACTGTTCAGCGGCGTGGATCTGCTTCCGACTCTTTTGGACCTGGTCGGGATCACACCTGGCGACGACATCGAAGGTCTGTCCCACGCCCCCAATCTCATTGGGGTCAAACCCATTACGACCGAAGTTCGCGACCACGTCTATACCGAGAAGACCTACCACGATTCCTTCGATCCGATCCGCGCCATCCGCACCAAGAAGTACAGCTACATCGAAAACTACGCCCAGCGGCCGCTTTTGGATCTTCCGCTAGACATCGAGGAGAGTCCGTCGGGCCAAGCCGTGGAGCCGTTCATCACCGCGCCGAGACCCGCGCGGGAGCTCTACGACCTGATCGCCGATCCCACCGAGTCGACGAACCTGCTCGCCGACGACACCAACGACGACGCCGTGGCTATCGCCGACGAGCTCGCGGCCCAACTCAACGACTGGCGGCAGAAGACCGGCGACGTGATCCCCTCCGAGTTCGCCGGAAGCCGGATCGCAGCCCGCTACACCGAGACCTATTTCGCACTCCATGGCCTGACCCTGACCAGCAGGGCGGCCACCGCCGCCGACCGTGGCATCGACGGCGAAGTTGGTTCCGCACAATAGTTTTGGTCACGTCGAGTTTAACTTCACTGTGCGGGCGACCGCGCGGCGCCACGGTTAGGCTCACCACATGGCCGACCCTCGCCGCGCGTACCTGGTGCTCGCCTCCCAACGCAGCGGCAGCACGCTGCTGGTCGAGTCCTTGCGGTCCACCGGCGTGGCGGGCGAACCCCAGGAGTTCTTCCAGTACCTGCCGGACACCAGCATGTCGCCACAGCCCCGGGAATGGTTTTCCGAGGTCGAGGACCACTCGATCCTGCGGTTGCTCGACCCGCTGATCGAGGGCAAGCCGGACCTTGCGCCCGCCGAGATCTGGCGGGACTACATCCGCACCGTCGGCCGCACTCCCAACGGCATCTGGGGCGGCAAGCTGATGTGGAACCAAACCCCGCTGCTGCTTAGCCGCGCCAAGGACCTGCCGAACCGCTCCGGTGCCGGCCTGCTGTCGGCCATCCGCGACGTCGTAGGAAGCGACCCCGTCCTGATTCACGTCTACCGGCCCGATGTGGTGTCCCAGGCGGTCTCGTTCTGGAGAGCGGTGCAGACCCGGGTCTGGCGCGGCCGCCCGGATCCGGTCCGCGACGCACGCGCCGAGTACCACGCTGGTGCGATTGCACACGTGGTCACGATGCTGCGCGCCCAGGAGGAGGGCTGGCGCACCTGGTTCGCCGAAGAGGACGTCGAGCCGATGGACGTGCCCTATCCGGTGTTGTGGCGCAACCTCACCCAGGTGGTCGCCCAGGTTCTCGAAGCACTGGGCCTCGACCCCCGACTGGCGCCCGCGCCCGTCCTGGAACGCCAGGCCGATCAGCGTTCCGACGAGTGGGTCGACCGCTACCGCGCCGATGCCGAACAGCAGGGTCTACCGACCTGAAATCACCTGAGCAACAACGAATATCCTGCGAAACGGAAAGTACGTCACTCCGTCGGCACGCGCCGGGTACAACTCGTCGAGCATCGGGATCAACTCGGAGCGGAACTCCTGCCACTGGTCGTCGTCGAGCCTGTCCCGCACCGGGGTCAGCGCGGTGCCGGTGATCCAGTTCAGCACCGCGTTCTCTCCGGTGAGCTGATGAAGATAAGTCGTCTCCCAGGCGTCGACACGGCAACCGGCATCGGTCAGCAACTCCGCGTACCGGGCAGGCGTCTCCACGACCTTTCCGGTTCGAAACGGGATGTCGTGCAGCACGTCTGACCACGGCTCGCGGCCGGCAAGCCGCCACACCGCGGCATGCGACGGCGCGTCGAAGTTTCCCGGCACCTGCACCGCGATCCAGGCGCCGGGGTGCAGGAGACCGGCCCAGCGGACCAGAAGTTGGGGGTGTCCGGGTATCCATTGCAGCACCGCATTGCTCAGCAGGACCTCGGTATCGGGCGCGGGTGTCCAGTCGCGCACGTCACCCACATGCGCGTCGATGCCTCGGTCCCGGGCAGCGGCGACCATCTCCGGTGAGCTGTCGAATGCCTCCACCACCGCCGCCGGCCAGCGTTGAATCAGTGCCTCGGTGAGATTGCCGGGTCCGCAGCCAAGGTCGACGACCCGCCGAGGCTGCTCCGCGCCCACCCGGGCCAGCAGATCGAAGAACGGCCGCGAGCGCTCATCGGCGAACGACAGGTAGGTCTGTGGATTCCACATTCCGCCACTTCACCACAACCGGGACCAGCATGGAACCCACAGCAACTTGCCAGCCGCATCCGGCACCGTATTGCCGTGAACCTGCGTTGGCCCCGCTTTGCGCTGGTTGGGCTGCTCATCGCCACCGCAGTGCTCTACCTGTGGAATCTCTCGATCAACGGCTATGGCAACACCTTCTACGCCGCCGCGGCGCAATCGGGCGCGAAGAGTTGGAAGGCCTGGTTCTTCGGCTCGCTGGACCCCAACAGCTTCATCACCGTCGACAAGCCACCGGCCTCGCTGTGGCTGAGCGGTCTGTCCGTCCGCCTTTTCGGCATGAACAGCTGGGCTGTTCTGGCCCCGCAGGCCATCATGGGCGTCGCGGCCGTCGCGGTGCTCTACGCCACCGTGCGCCGCGCCGTGACCGATCCCGCCCGCGGTGCGGTCGCGGGCTTGATCGCCGGGGCGGTGCTGGCCGTCACTCCGGCGGCCACGCTGATGTTCCGGTACAACAATCCCGACGCGCTGATGGTTCTCTTGATCACCGCGGCGGCGTACTGCTTCACGCGGGCGGTGGCCACCGCCTCATGGCGGTGGCTGGCCCTGGTGGGTGTCGCACTGGGTTTCGCCTTCCTCACCAAGATGCTCGCAGGGCTGCTGGTGCTGCCCGCATTTGCGCTTGCCTACCTGTTGTTCGCTCCGACGACGTGGCGTCTGCGCGCCATCCACCTTCTGGGAGCCGTTGCGGCGCTGGTGGTCTCGAGCGGGTGGTGGATCGCCATAGTCCAACTGTGGCCCGCCCGCTCACGGCCGTACATCGGCGGTTCGACCGACGACAATGTGCTCAACCTCGCGCTGGGCTACAACGGCGTAGACCGCATCGTCGGCGGCGGTGGCGAGCGCGCCACCGAACCGGACGCGCACGCCGGCAGTTGGGCCATCCACGCCGGAATTCAACGCCTGTTCTCCGGGGAGATGGGCTACGAGGTGTCCTGGCTGCTGCCCGCTGTGGTGGTGGCCATCGTCGTCGGCGGCTACCTCGCCGTTCGCGGCCGACTCGACCGCACGGCGAAGGCCGCCCTGGTGATGTGGACCGGCTGGTTCGTCGTCAGCGCCACGGTGTTCAGCCTCATGTCGGGCATGGTCCACCCGTACTACACGATCGCATTGGCCCCGGCCATGGGCGCCTTGATCGGCCTGGCCGCGGTCTGGAGCAAGCCGGCCGGTCCCGTCATGGCACTGTCCGCGGCCGCCTGGAGCATCGCGCTGCTGCACCGGGCGGCTTTGGGGCCGGCGTGGGGTCGCTGGGCCATCGGGCTCGCCGCAGTGGCCGGAGCGGCGATGCTGGTGGCCGCACTGACCAGATGGCCACGGCTGACACCCGTCGCGGCGGCCGTCGCGGTCGCCGCCGCCCTGGCCGGCACCACGGTCTTCGCCGTGGCCACCGCCGCCACGCCGCACGACGGCTCGATTCCCAACGCCGCGCACACCGCGAACGTCTGGCCCACCGTGGGGCGCCGATTCGAGCCGACCACGATGATCGGTGCGGAATCGGCTCACATCGCCCCCGAGCTCGCCGACCTGCTGCGTTCCACCCACACCACCTGGTCGGCGGCGACCTCGGGTTCGCAGGCCGCGGCATCGCTGGAGATCGCCAGCGACACCGCCGTCATGGCGATCGGCGGATGGAGCAGCGATCCCGTCCCCGCCCTCGACCAGTTCATCGCCGCGGTGCATGCCGGAAAGATCAGCTATTACGTCGTCAGCGGCCGACTGCGCGCACACGATCGCAACGGCGCCCAGATCGCCGAATGGGTGGTCCGGAACTACCGGCCGACGAAGGTCGGCGGGACGACGGTATTCCGCCTGTTGTGAGCCGCCGGACGGCTAGCATCGCCGATGAGGGGCTGCGAGCTGTCACATCGGCCCGGGAAGGGCTCCACGACAATGACGTCGAATGTCGAAATGCCGATTCCGATGCCGGACGTTCCCGGCGCCGATGCCGGTCGCGGGGGGCTTCCCGACCGCTCTGATCTGACGCTGGTTCAGCGGGCCATCGTCGACACCTCCGCGATCGCCGACCTGGGCCTGCGCACCGCTATCGCATCCCTCGTCGGCGTCAGCATGTTGCCGACGGTGGCCACCGGGATCGTCCGCGGATCGGATATGAAGCGCGAACGCAAGAACCTGGAGTTCTACGCCGAGTTGGCTTCCCACCACGATCCCGCGCTATCCTTCCCGGCACCCACGCGGGTCCCCGAGGTGTCCAGCCGCCCGGCGAACGCGATCGCGGAGTACATCGCGCACGGCAACGTCCACAACATCTCGTTCCAGAGCAACTTCGAGCCGGTCAACCCGGACATGCGCCCACAGTGGAAGCGGTTGAAGCGCAACAACGTTGTCTGGGCACAGCACTGGCGCCACGACGACGGACCGCGCCCGACACTGTGTGTGATCCATGGGTTCATGGGATCGGCGTACATGTTCAACGGCCTGTTCTTCTCGCTGCCGTGGTTCTACCGCACCGGTTACGACGTCATGCTCTACACACTGCCGTTCCACGGCCGCCGAGCCGAAAAGGGTTCGCCCTTCAGCGGTTACGGATTCTTCTCCCAGGGCATGGCCGGGTTCGCCGAGACGATGGCCCAGGCCGTGCACGACTTCCGCTCGGTGCTGGACTGGTTGCGGCACACCGGCGTCGAGCGGATCGCGCTGACCGGCATGTCGCTGGGCGGCTACACCTCGGCTCTGGTCGCCTCGGTCGACGACCGACTGGAGGCGGTTATCCCCAACGTCCCGGTGGTGACCCCGGAGTCGGCGTTCGACCAGTGGTGGCCCGCGAACAAGCTCATTGCCCTCGGCCGCGCCTTCAGCGGCATGAGTCGCGAGGATTCCGCGGCCGCGTCGGCCTACCACTGCCCGCTGAACTACCAGCCGTTGGTGCCCCGGGACCGCCGGCTGATCATCACCGGACTCGGTGATCGCCTGGCTCCGCCCGAACAATCCGAAGCGCTGTGGGAACACTGGGATCGCTGTGCGCTGCACTGGTTCCCGGGCAACCACATCCTGCACGTCAGCCAGCCGGAATACCTGCGCCGCACCAACCGGTTCCTGCGTCCGCTGATGTGGGATCAGGCGGAGACTCGCCTCAGTTCTTGACCGCCCTGACCAGCCGCACACTGTCGACCATGTTGCTCTCCTCGGCCTCCGCCGCCGGGACAGCGCGTCCGTTCGACACCAGGTAGTCGCTCAGCCTTGTCTCGGCGGCGGTCCACCCTCGCTCGGAGAACCACTGTGCGGCAGGGGCGTGCTGCTCGTTGTAGATCATCTGCCACCATTCGCCGCGGTGGTCGGGGATGTCCTTGACTTCCTCACGCTTTGCCAGGAACGTGTCCTTGTCCATCGGCCTGCCCTCTTCGATGCCGACATGGCTACCGCTTGCAGCCAGCGAGTCGATGCCGGTGAACAGCTGCTCCTGTGCGGTCGCCGGAAGATAGATCAAGAGACCTTCGGCAATCCAGGCCGAAGGTTCTTCGGGACGAAAACCGCTGTCCCGCAGTGCTTGTGGCCAATCGACGCGCAGGTCGACGGCGACCTCGCGCCGCTCGGCCCTGGGCACGGCACCGTGAGCGGCCAGCGTCTCGCGCCTGAAATCCAGCACCTGCGGCTGGTCGAGTTCGAAAATGGTTGTGCCAGGCGCCCAGTCGAGCCGGTATGGGCGTGAGTCCAGGCCGGCGGCCAGCAGCACGATCTGGCGGACACCGGCGGCGGCGACGTCGCCGAAGTAGGCGTCGAAGTAGCGGGTGCGCGCGGCCTGGAAGTCGACGAAGTGCCGTCCGAAGTCCGGCGTCTTCAGCGGATGCTCGGGCGCGGTCCCGTCCAGCAGGGCGGCCCATTGGCCGCCGGCGGCGCGGCAGAAGACCTCGGCGTAGGAGTCGACGGCGAGCGGATCGGGCTTCTGTGCCTCCAGTGCGCGGGCGGCCGCGACGAACAAGGCGGTCGAGCCGACGCTGGTGGTGATGTCCCAGGTGTCATTGTCAGATCGCACGTCCGCGAGCGTACGCGCCGATCCTGACTGCTCTCAGACCAGCGGGCGTCCGGTGCGGATGCGCCAATCGAGGTCGTGCAGCAGCACATTGAACGGGAACTCTCGGATGAATCGCGGCGCCAGGTTGTTGGCGAACCGGATGCCACGCATCAGCCGGTCGAAGCGGCGCTGTTTGTCGGCGTTCCATTCGAAGTGCATCTCGTCGCGGAACTTCTGCGGCAGGAAGCCGGTGGTGATCAGCAGGTTCAGCCGTTCGGTGGCCCGCTGGATCCGCCCGGGGAGCCGCACACCCCGGATCCGCGACACGGCGATCGGGTAGAGGTACTCCCGCACCGCGTCGTCGATGTGCACCTTGTCCAGCGACTCCTGCCAGTATCGATCGAACGCCCGACGGTCGGCGGGCCACATCTCCTCCGGCACCTGCAACGTGGTGGCAAGCGTGCTTGCTTCCCGGTAGTGCCGATCTGCGGTCTCATCGTCCATCTCGCCGATGAAGATGCGATAGACGTCGACACCGCCTTTGTAGATGCAGGCCGCCACCCAGAGCTGGAGGTCCTTGTCGAAAGCGTTGTACTGCACCGGGCTGTCCGGGGTCGAATAGACCTGAGCGTGGGACTTGCCTACCGCGCGTCGGTACGCCTTCTTCTGCTCTTCGGAACCGCGCCTTGCGACTGCGAGGTAAGTGAACGTGGTGCGGGCGCGTTTGATCGGGTGACGATCCGCCCGGCCGCTTTCGACCCGGCTCTCCATGACCCCGTACCCGACCCCGGGCCGGGCGAGCTCCATGATCACGTTGGCGGGGCCGGCCAGCAGCGCGACACCCATCAGGTCATCCTTCGGCCGACCGCGTCTGATCGGACGTTGCGCAAATGCCGGCGCGCTGACCGGGCGCTCGACATGGCTGATCGGTTCACTGATCGTCACTGGTGCCTCACCTGGAGCCTTGATCTGAGAACGTACGTTTCCTGATATTGCCGGTTGCGTATCCGCAGTGTCAAGATGAGCTCGTGACGCAGGCGCGGCCGTACGGCGGCGTAGATGGGGCCGCCCGGCTGGCCCGGCGGAGAGCCGGCTTGCTGGAGGCCGGGCTGCAGCTGCTCGGCGGCGACACCGACCCCGCGGAGCTGACCGTACGAGGCATCTGCCGGCAGGCAGGCGTCGCCACCCGCTACTTCTACGAGAGCTTCACCGACAAGGACGAGTTCGTCGGCGCGGTGTTCGACTGGGTGGTCGCAGGCCTGGCCGCGACCACCCAGGCTTCGGTGGCCGCCGCCCCGCCGGCCGAACAGAACCGCGCCGGCATCGCCAACATGGTGCGCACCGTCGAACAGGATCCCCGGGTCGGCCGTCTGTTGTTCAGCGCGCAGCTGTCCAACTCCACGGTGGTTCGCAAGCGCCAAGAACTCGGCCCGCTGTTCGCCATGCTCGGGGGCCAGCATGTCGAGACGACGCTGAACCGTCCGGCGAACGAGCGGATCAAGGCGTTCGCCCACTTCGTCGTCGGCGGGGTGGGGCAGACGATCAGTGCCTGGCTGGCCGGTGAAGTCGCCCTCTCACCGGCCGAACTGGTCGACCAGATCAGCGCGATGATCGACGAGCTAGGGAAGCCGCGGCTATTCCGCGACTAGTGCGCTGCGGGTACCCGGGGCCGCCGGTCAGCCGCGGTCTTGGGCTTGGCCATCGGCTCTTTGCTGAACTCCTTTGTCCAGCAGGCGAACTCCAGTACGATGCCGTCGGGATCGGTGAAGTAGAAGGATCGAACGTACACACCGGGGTATAGCTTGGCGGCGACCTGCGAGGGGCTCATGTCGTGATTGAGCACAGGCCCCAGCTTTACGCCCTTCTCCTTGAGACGCTTGCGGTACTCGTCGAATTTCTCCTCGGGAACGTTGAACGCCAAGTGGTTCATCGAGCCCACCGCGCTCACGATCGAGCCCAGGCCGGGCAGCGCCGCGGGCAAGGTGCTGCCGGCTTCGCCATCGGGTGCCTCGGTGAACCAGAAGAACGCCACGCAGTCACCGTTGCCGGCGTCGAAGAAGAAGTGCTGGCCCATGCCGTCGGGCAGGTCGATCGCTTTGATCAGCGGCATCCCGAGCACGTTGGTGTAGAAATCCACGGTGCGTTCCATGTCGGAGCACACCAGCGCGACGTGGTTGATCCCACCGAGCTCGAACTCGGTATTGGTGAAATTCGGCCTGACCATGATCTGAACCTAACACTCCGCCACCCGCCGATCGCCCGTGTCAGATCCTTGATTCGAGAAGCAAGACAACGAAAACATCTCGGCGATCAGGCGTGCATCATGGCGCTGGCGAATATCGTCTTTTCAGCGATCTACTCCCAAGGAGGCCAGCTGAACATGCCCACGCCCGGAGTCGTTCGAGAGTTCATCGGCATGTCGTCTCCGACCGCCCGCCGTGCCGGCGCCGGCGGCCATCCCTGCCAGGGCCTCTACCACCGCGGGGTGGGACGCAAGCCCAAGGTCGCGATCATCGCCACCCACTATCAGATCGACTTCTCCGAGCACTACCTCGCCGACTACATCGCCACCCGCGGCATCGGCTTCCTCGGCTGGAACACCCGCTTCCGCGGGTTCGAGAGCAGCTTCCTGCTCGACCACGCACTGGTCGACATCGGAGTGGGCGTGAAGTGGCTGCGCGAGATTCAGGGCGTGGAAACCATAGTGCTGCTGGGCAATTCAGGTGGCGGATCGCTGATGGCCGCCTACCAGTCGCAGGCCGTCGACCCGAACGTCACCCCGCTGGACGGCATGCGCCCGGCCGCAGGTCTCGGCGAGTTGCCGGCCGCCGACGGCTACATCGCCAGCGCGGCACACCCGGGCCGGCCCGACGTCTTGACCAACTGGATGGACGGCGCCGTGGTCGACGAAGGCGACCCACTGGCCACCGATCCCGATCTCGACCTCTTCGACGAGCGCAACGGCCCGCCCTATTCCGCCGAGTTCGTCACCCGCTACCGGTCCGCCCAGATCGCGCGCAATCACGCGATCACCGACTGGGCCGAGACCGAACTCAAACGGGTGCAGGCCGCAGGCTTCTCCGACCGCCCCTTCACGGTCATGCGCACCTGGGCCGACCCGCGGATGGTGGATCCGGCGATCGAGCCCACCAAGCGGCAGCCCAACCTGTGCTATGCCGGAGTGCCGGTGAAGGCCAACCGCTCCGCACACGGCATCGCCGCCGCCTGCACCCTGCGTAACTGGCTGGGGATGTGGAGTCTGAAGACCGCGCAGACCCGCGCCGAGCCGCACCTGGCCCGCATCACCTGCCCCGCCCTGGTGATCAACGCCGAGCAGGACACCGGGGTGTTCCCGTCGGACGCCAAGCGGATCTACGACGGGCTCGCCAGCACCGACAAGACCATGCGCGCCATCGACACCGACCACTACTTCACGACCCCGGGGGCGCGCAGCGAGCAGGCGGACACCATCGCGAAGTGGATCGCCAAGCGGTGGCGGTGAGAGTTCTCGCGCATTTCCTGCCCGGCGAGACGGTACTGGGGATCGTTGCGGCCGAATCAGATTGGCTCGACGTGCGCTGGTGCCACCAGGACGACGACCAGACCCTGCACCGCGAACTGGCTGACGCCGAGGTGATCTGGCACGTCCTGCGCCCGCTGCCCGGTGAGGATCTGCGGCGTGCACCGAAACTGCGCCTGGTGCACAAGCTGGGCGCCGGCGTCAACACCATCGACGTGGACACCGCCACCGGACTGGGGATCGCGGTGGCCAACATGCCCGGCGCCAACGCGCCCTCGGTCGCCGAGGGCGCCGTGCTGTTGATGCTGGCCGCGCTTCGCCGACTGCCCACGCTCGACCGCGCCACCCGCGAGGGTCGCGGCTGGCCGACCGACCCGGGGCTGGCCGAGACCGTGCGCGACATCGGAAGTTGCACCGTGGGTCTGGTGGGCTACGGCAACATCGCCAAACGCGTCGAGCGCATCCTGCTCGCGATGGACGCAACGGTGCTGCACACCAACACCTCCGACGACGGCACCCCGACCTGGCGCTGCCTACCCGACCTGCTGGCCCAGAGCGACATCGTCAGCCTGCACCTGCCCCTGACGCCGGATACCGACAAACTGATCAACCGCGCCACGCTGGACCACATGAAGCCAGAGGCTCTGCTGGTCAACACCTCTCGCGGTGGCATCGTCGACGAACCGGCCCTGGTCGAGGCCCTGCGCGACGGCCGGCTGGCGGCGGCCGGACTTGACGTCTTCGCCGTAGAGCCCGTCGCTGCCGATAATCCGCTGCTGCGACTGGACAACGTGGTCGTCACCCCGCACGTCACCTGGGTCACCGTCGACACCATGCGCCGGTACCTGACCGAGGCCGTCGACAACTGCCGCCGGCTGTACAACGGTCAGGATCTGGTCAACGTCGTCAACGGGAGGCAGGATGTCCGTCGCATCCACGGATGAGCAGTCGCTGGAAGCGCGGACGCTGCGCAAGGTCATCATCCGCGCCGTTCCATTTCTGATGGCGCTGTACTTCGTCAACTATCTGGACCGCACCAACCTCGGCATCGCCAAGGCCGACATCAGCGAGCACCTCCAACTCACCTCGACCATGTTCGGGCTCGCCTCGGGCATCTTCTTCATCGGCTACGTCCTGGTCGAGGTGCCGTCCAACCTCGCTCTGGAGCGGTTCGGCGCCCGACGCTGGCTGGCCCGGATCGCGGTGTCGTGGGGAATCGTCGTGGTAGCAATCGGTTTCGCGCCCAACGCCGCCACCCTGCTGACGCTGCGGTTCCTGCTCGGCGTCGCCGAGGCGGGGTTGTTCCCCGGTGTCATCTTCTACCTCACCCGCTGGTTTCCCGGCGCCTACCGGGCACGCATCGTCGCGATGCTGATGATGGCCAGCCCGATCGCCGCCGCCGTCGGGACGCCGGTGTCGGCGTGGCTGATCGCGGTGGGGGATGGCAAGTTCGGGCTGGCGGGCTGGCAGTTCATGATGATCGCCGTCGGGGTTCCGGCCATCGTCCTCGGCGTCATCTGCTGGTTCTATCTGACCGACCGCCCCGCCGACGCGCGCTGGCTGCAGCCCGAGGAGCGGCAGTGGCTGATCGACGTGCTGGCCGCCGAGGAACGCGCGGTGGCCGGCGCCTTCGACTTCTCGTTGCGGCGGGCGTTGACCAGTCCCCGGATCTGGGCCCTGTCGCTGGTGTACTTCGGCGTCGCCTACGGTCTGTACGCCCTGGCCTTCTTCCTGCCCTCGATCATCAGTGGGTTCACGAAGACCTTCGGCGTACAACTGTCGATAGTCCAGGTCGGCCTGATCACCGCCATCCCGTACACCTTCGCGGCGGTCGCCATGTATCTGTGGTCACGGCACGCCGACCGCAACAGCGAGCACGTCTGGCATGTAGCCATCCCGATGTTGCTGGGCGGCTTGGCGATTCCGGTCGCCCTGTACCTGCACAGCCCACTACTGGTGATGATCCCGGTGTGCATCGCCGCCATGGGAGTGTTCAGCGCCATCCCCAGTTTCTGGGCGCTGCCCGCCCAGTTCCTCACCGGCGCCGCGGCGGCGGGCGGCATCGGCCTGATCAACTCGATCGGCAACCTCGGCGGCTTCGCCGCCCCCTACGCCACCGGCGCGCTCAACCAGATCACCGGCAATCACAAGGCCGGCATGTGGGCGGTCGGTGTGTTCATGGTGATCTCGGCGGTGGTTGTCGTCGTACTGCGCGCCACCCCCGATTCGAACAGGTAAGAGTGCGGGTACCCTCGGTCCCAACCCACCGGTTAATCGACAAGGTCAGCCGATAGAGGAGCGCCGCGGAATGCCCATCGCCATCACCCCCGAGCACAACGATCTCGCGGACTCAGTGAAGTCCCTGGTGGCGCGGGTGGCGCCATCAGAGGTACTGCACGAGGCGCTGGAGAACCCGATCCCCAACCCGCCGCCGTACTGGCGGGCCGCCGCCGAACAGGGGTTGCACGGTGTGCACCTGGCCGAGTCGGTCGACGGCCAGGGCTTCGGGCTGCTCGAGCTTGCGGTCGTGATCGCCGAGTTCGGCTACGGGGCGGTGCCCGGGCCGTTCGTGCCGTCGGCGATCGCCAGCGCGCTGATCGCGGCCAACGACCCGAACACCAAGGTGCTCAGCCAGCTTGCGTCCGGAGACCTCATCGGCGCCTATGCGTTGGAGTCCGACCTGACCGCCAGCGAGCAGGGCGACCAACTGGTCATCCGCGGCGAGGCCCGGTCGGTGCCGGCTGCCGCCCAGGCCTCGATCCTGGTGCTGCCGGTAGCCATCGGCAGCGGTGTGGAATGGGCGGTGCTCGACGCCGCCACCCTGGAGATCCAGCCGGTGAAGTCCGTCGACCTGCTGCGACCGGTCGCCCACGTGCGCGCCAACGGCGTCGAGGTGAGCACCGACCAGCTGCTGTCGAATCTGTCGCAGGCCGCGGGCCGGGCCATCGTCACCGCACTGCTGTCCGCCGAGGCGATCGGCATCGCGCGCTGGGCCACCGACACCGCGTCGGCCTACGCCAAGATCCGCGAGCAGTTCGGCCGGCCGATCGGTCAGTTCCAGGCGATCAAGCACAAGTGCGCCGAGATGATCGCCACCACCGAGCGCGCCACCTCCGCGGTGTGGGACGCCGCCCGTGCGCTCGACGAGGCTGCCGAAAAGAGTTGGGACAACGAGGAAACCGCCTACGAGTTCGCCGCAGCCGTGGCGGCCACCCTCGCGCCGGTCGCCGCCCAGCACTGCGCGCAGGACTGCATCCAGGTGCACGGCGGCATCGGCTTCACCTGGGAGCACGACACCAACGTCTACTACCGCAGGGCGCTCGGTCTGGTCGCCTCCTTCGGCCGGTCCACCGAATACCCGCGCAAGGTGTTCGACACCGCGACCACCACCGGCATGCGTCCGGTCAACATCGACCTGGACCCCGAGACCGAGAAGCTGCGCGCCGAGATCCGCGCCGAAGTCGAAGCACTCAAAGCGATTCCGCGTGATGAACGCAAGATCGCGATCGCCGAGGGCGGCTGGGTGCAACCGCACCTGCCCAAGCCGTGGGGCCGGTCGGCCTCTCCGGTCGAGCAGATCATCATCGCCCAGGAGTTCGCGACGGGTCAGGTGAAACGTCCGCAGATGGGTATCGCGGCATGGCTGATCCCGTCGATCGTCGCCTTCGGCACCGACGTTCAGAAGCAACGCTTCCTACCGCCGACCTTCCGCGGCGAGATGATCTGGTGCCAGCTGTTCTCCGAGCCGGGAGCGGGATCGGACCTGGCGAGCCTGACCACCAAGGCCACCAAGGTCGACGGCGGCTGGCGCATCACCGGTCAGAAGATCTGGACCACCGCCGCGCAGTTCTCCCAGTGGGGGGCGCTGCTGGCCCGTACCGACCCCAGTGCGCCGAAACACAATGGCATCACTTACTTCCTGCTCGACATGAACAGTGAGGGTGTCGAGGTCAAGCCGCTGCGCGAACTGACCGGCAATGCGATGTTCAACACCGTGTTCATCGATGACGTGTTCGTCCCCGACGACTGCGTGGTCGGCGAGGTGAACCGGGGCTGGGAGGTCAGCCGCAACACCCTTACCGCCGAACGGGTTTCGATCGGCGGCAGCGAGCCGGGCTTCCTTGCCAATCTGGACGTGTTCGTCGAGTTCATCAGCGGTGGCCATTTCGACCAGATCGGCCATCACCGGGCCGGCGAGCTGATCGCCGAGGGGCACGCGGCCAAGCTGCTGAACCTGCGCTCGACGCTCTTGACGCTGGCCGGCGGGGACGCGATGCCCTCGGCGGCGATCTCCAAGCTGCTGTCGATGCGCACCGGCCAGGGCTATGCCGAATTCGCGGTGTCCTCGTTCGGAATCGACGGCGCGATCGCCGATACCGGCCACGCACAAGGCAAGTGGGCGGAGTACCTGCTGGCCAGCCGGGCGACCACGATCTACGGCGGCACCTCCGAGGTGCAGCTCAACATCATCGCCGAACGGCTGCTCGGCCTGCCCCGAGACCCGTAAGGGTCGGCCTCCTCCGCGAGCAGACGCAAACGTCCCCGACACGCCGAGTGTTCGGGGACGTTTGCGTCTGCTCGGGGCAGGGGCGCTACTGGATTTCGATCTGGCGCAGTTCCCGCTTGAGAATCTTGCCGGTGGGATTGCGCGGCAGTTCGGTGAGGAAGACCACCTCACGCGGAACCTTGTAGCGCGCAAGGTGTTCGCGCACATAGGTCTTGATCGCGTCCTCGGTGACCTCGGCCTCCTCCTTGAGGACGACGAAGGCCCGCAGCCGCGCGCCCCATTCCGGATCGTCGACACCGAGAGCGGTTGCCTCGATGACGTCGGGATGCCCACTGATCAGGTCCTCGACCTCGGCGGGAAAGACGTTCTCCCCGCCCGAGACGATCATCTCGTCGTCGCGGCCGCTGACGAACAGCAGCCCGTTGTGGTCGAAATAGCCGACGTCACCGGACGACAGCAGCCCGTCGATGATCTGCTTGTTGCCGCCGCCGGTGTAGCCCTCGAACGGGAAGCTGTTGCCGACGAAGATACGGCCCACCTCACCCTGCGGCACCTCGTGGCCGTTGTCGTCGAGGATCTTGATCTTCGTGCCACGGACCACCGTTCCGACGGTCGCCGGATTCTTCTGCAGCTCGTTCGGCCCGGCGATGGTGGCCAGCGCGACCTCCGTTGAGCCGTAAAGGTTGTAGACGACCGGACCGAGGTGCTTGAGCGCGCGAGTCGCCAATTCGGCGCCGAGCTGCGAACCCGAGACGAACACGATCCGCAGCGACGAGAGGTCGGGCTTGGTGTCCATCTTCTCCAGGGCGTCCAGCATCCGGGAGAGCATCACCGGGACCACCACGATCGCCGTCACGTTGTGCTTCGCAACATCTTCGAGCACAGTCGCCGGCTTGAACCGCCGATGCAGCACCAGCGTGGTGCCCAGCGTCAGCGCGATCGTGGCGTGCAGGTAGCCCAGCGCGTGGAACATCGGCGACGGCAGCGAGGTCACCTCGCCGGCCTTGAACGGCACACTCGAGAGCACACCGCCGATCGGCGCCAGCGTCGGCGGGGTGTGCCGGGTGGCGCCCTTCGGTGTGCCGGTGGTGCCGCTGGTGAGGATGACGATCGATGACCGCTTCGTCGCCTTCGGCGCGGGCGCGGTGCTGCTGCGGGCGATGAGTTCGGCCAGCGTCTCGTCGGTGCTGCCCGACGGCTCCTCCTTGTCCGGGTTCGTGCCGAGCGCCCGCAGCTTGCCCAGCGGCGGGTCGGACAACTTGACGGCCTCGGTGTACTCGTCGTCGTAGATGATCAGCCGGGCGCCTTCGCGCTCCGACACGTCCCGGATCTGAGGCCCGGAGAACTCGGTGTTGAGCATGATCGTGCGCGCGCCGACGCGGGCGCAGCCGTAGTTGGCGATCACGAACCAGCGGTGGTTGCGGGCCAGAATGGCGACCCCGTCGCCGCCCTTGACGCCCATCGCCAGCAGACCGTTGGCCACCGCGTTGGCCGCGTCGTCGAGTTCCTTGAAGGTCAGCGAGCCCTCGTCGTCGACGACCGCCAGCCGGGTGGGCGTGCGGCGCGCGTTGAGCGCGGGCACCATTCCGATCTCACCCCAGCGACGGATGTCGGCGACCATCCCCGCCAGGTTCTGCGGCGGCTCGAGCCGGAAGGCGCCGGACTCGATCATCTTCTGCAGGTAGTGCAGCTCCGCCGCCCCGCGTTCGGCGAAGTGCTGAGCTCTCGCCAAGGCCTTGGCGGGCAGGTCGAGGAGACTATCCATGCCCGTCACCCTAGGTGACGCAGGTCGCACTGAACCTACGATCGGCACATGAGGTGGCGACGGCCTTCCGCCGAGGACCTTCGGCGCATGTACGACGGGTCGCGGGGCAATGCCGAGGCGCGCCGCTACGCCCGGTTCTGGATTCGCATCATCTCCACCGGACTGCTGCCCGAGCGCTGGGTGGTGCTCGAGGTGCCGGGCAGGCGCAGCGGGCGGTCCACCCGATTTCCGCTGGGTATGGCCGACGTCGGCGGGCAGTGGTTCCTGGTGTCGATGCTGGGCGCCAACTGCAACTGGGTGCGCAACGTGCGTGCCGCGCACGGTGACGTGGCGCTCCGGCGCCACCGGGTGCGCCGATGCCATCTCGAGGAAGTCCCCGAGGCAGACCGGGCGGAAGTGCTTCGGCGCTATCTGCGCAAGGTGCCGGGCGGCCGGCCGCACATTCCGCTGCCGCCCGGCGCCGAGCTGGCCGACCTTGCTCAGATCGCGGACCGCTATCCGGTGTTCCGGGTGACGTCGCGCTGACTCCTTACGATGGGTCCATGGAGGGCGTTATGGACGTCGGGGGCCACCAGGTCACCATCAGCCACCCCGACAAAGTCGTCTTCCCCGCCGTCGACGGCCGCGACCCGGTCACCAAGGGCGACCTCGTCGACTACTACCTCTCGGTGGCCAACGGGGCGCTACGCGGCGTCGTCGACCGCCCGATGATCCTCAAACGGTTCGTCAAGGGCATCACCGAGGAGGCGATCTTCCAGAAGCGCGCCCCGGAGAAACGCCCGGACTGGATCGATGTCGCCGAGTTGCGCTACGCGCGGGGCACCTCGGCCAGGGAAGCGGTGATCCACGAACCGGCCGGCCTGGTGTGGGCGGTCAACCTCGGCTGCGTCGACTTCAACCCGCATCCGGTCCGTTCGGGCGATCTGGACCATCCCGACGAGTTGCGCATCGACCTCGACCCGATGCCCGGGGTGGACTGGCCGCAGATCCTCGACGTGGCGCAGGTGGCGCGCGAGGTGCTCGAGGACCACGGCCTGACCGCCTGGCCCAAGACCTCCGGATCGCGCGGTTTCCACATCTACGCCCGCATCGCTGGGCACTGGCAGTTCAAGCAGGTGCGGCTGGCCGCCGAGACGGTGGCCCGCGAAGTGGAGCGCCGCGCCCCGGAGTTGGCCACCAGCCGATGGTGGAAGGAAAACCGGCAGGGCGTGTTCGTCGACTTCAACCAGAACGCCAAGGACCGCACGGTCGCCTCCGCCTATTCGGTGCGGGCGACGCCGGACGCCCGGGTTTCGACGCCGTTGACGTGGGACGAGGTTCCCGGCTGTCGGCCCGCGGCGTTCACCATCGCCACCGTCCCGGCCCGGTTCGCCGAACGCGGTGACCCCTGGGCGGCCATGGACGACGCGGTCGGATCGCTGGACGGCCTGCTGCGGCTGGCCGAGGAACTCGGGCCCGCCGAGAAGCCGCCGAAGGGCAGCAAGCCGCTGATCGAAGTGGCCCGCACCAAGACCCGGGACGAGGCGATGGAAGCTCTCGACGTGTGGCGGTCGCGCCATCCGAAGGCCGCCGCGGCGCTGCAACCGACCGACGTCCTGGTCGACGGGATGCGCGGGCCGAGCTCGATCTGGTACCGCATCCGCATCAACCTCGAGCACGTGCCGGAACCGCAGCGTCCCGCGCAGGAGGACCTGATCGCGGATTACAGCCCCTGGGAAGGCTATTCGGGTCACCAGATGCGGGCAGCGAATCCCGACACGTAGCTCGTCACTTCACGCAAGGAACGCCCTGGCCCGTCATGCGGCTCAGGTCGGTCGGCGCCGGGGATGCCGCGCCTGTCGCCGTCGCGTCAACCGTCGCAACCGGTGTCGGACCGCTGGCGGTCGAGGACGGCGCTGCGGAATCGGCGGCCGAGGCAATGTCGCTGTCGCGCAGATATTCTCCGGCCGGGAAGTCGGTTCCGGCGACGACCTCGACGGTGTCGGCGGGAAGTGTGTCGGATTCGGCGGCAGTCAGGTTCAGCTTGGCGGCAAGTGATTTCGCTGCGCCCTCGCCGCCGGGGCCGTAGTCCACCGCGCTGGTGTCCGAAAGTGCCTCGGCGGTGGTGGTTTCGCCCCGCCTGAAGTTCTCGGTGACGAACATGTTCTCCAGTTGCACGGCCAGCCCGTCATGCCCGGAGGCATTGACCACGTCGAGCATCGCGCCCGCCCCGTCCACCCGTCCGTCCGACGCGGTGTCGGTGGGTGATGAACTCGTCGCCGCCGTGTCAGAGCTGAACAGATCGTGCACCATCGACCTGATGGCGGTCACGTCGACGATGTTGACGTCCTCCCCCGCCGGATCCTGCCCGAACTCGGTGATCGGCAGGGTGTAGAGCGAGGGCGGCTGCGCCGTGAGCGCCGAGGCGTGTTGCACGAACTCGGCCAGATCCAAGTCGGTGTCGACGGCGACGTTCTGTTTGGCGACATCGAGCAGTCGGTGCATGGTGATGGGGTTGTCCAGACCTCCGCTGTGGCGGAGTGCGCTGACCAGCGAGACGATGAACGCCTGCTGGCGGCGGGTGCGGTCCATGTCGGTGAAATCCCCGTTGTTGGCGTCGCGGCGCTGCCGAACGAACGCCATTGCCTGGGCGCCGTCGATCTGCTGGATCCCCTGGTGGAAATCAGCACCGGAGAAGTCATCTGAGGTGTCCTCGTTGAGACAGACGGTGATCGGCGCGACGGTTTTCGCGATCTCGAAGAACGCACCCAGGGTCACCTCGACGAAGTGGTCGATCGGCACATCGAGCAGCTGGCGCACCGTCGCGATCTCAGCTTTGCGACCGGCTTCGCGCCCGGCCTGCTCCTTGGCCTCGGGAGCCAGGGCGTTGCTCGCAGCCGAGTCGGCACCGATCACGTCGAGGGCATGCTGATAGGCCAACCCGTACGCCTGTTTGATCTTGCCCTGACACATGCCGGTCGGGCACCCTGCCAGGTCGACATAGTCGTCCCTCGGGATCGACACCGCGGTGGACGCCCCGCTGGCCGGGATATGCACCACGATGAGCACGTTCGCGTTGTAGCCGCCGACGGTCTCGTCCCCCGCGTGCAGGGCGTCGTAGACGTCCTGCGGCAGCGGGTTGCCATGCTGGTCCAATCGGCTGTCGAGCCCCATGATGAGGATGTTCTGGGCACCGCCGCCCGACGTCGACCCGCCGAGGAGCGCCTCGGACGTGATGATCCCGCCCAGCGCGTCGTGCACGCCGGCCCAACCCAGGCCCGTCAGCGTCAACACGCCAACCGCCGCCAGTGCCCCCGCCACCCGGCCTG
Source organism: uncultured Actinomycetota bacterium (assembly GCA_963716465.1). Lineage (GTDB taxonomy): Bacteria > Actinomycetota > Actinomycetes > Mycobacteriales > Mycobacteriaceae > Mycobacterium. Next base: position 324,229 of record CAVQTS010000008.1, on the reverse strand, counting down.
CCGTCGCCCCGCGAGCCGCCACGGGTGGGGTGGAAACGTGGTTTTTCACCGACACACGCATCTCCGGACTAACAGGACTCCATTGGAGAGCACAGTATTGCCGGTACAACGGTCATCCCGGATCCGGCACGCCGGGACCGGCGAGGTGACCGGGGATCTGTTGCGCTGCATGCAACCATGACGCATGTCGCTGCGGACCCGGGCCGGCTCCGTTTGGCGGGTACTGGGACCCGGATTCGTCACCGGCTCGAGTGACGACGACCCCTCGGGAATCGGCACGTACAGCCAGACCGGGGCGCAATTCGGCTACAACCAGTTGTGGCTGGCGCTGTGGGCCTTCCCCTTCATGGCGGCGATCCAGGAAATCTGCGGACGCATCGGGATGGTGACCGGCCGCGGGTTGTCGAGCATCTTGCGTGAGCACTACCCGCGGCCGATGCTCCACTCCGCGGTGATGCTTCTGGTGGTGGCCAACACGGTCAACGTCGGCGCCGACCTCGGGGCGATGGCGGCCACCGGGCAACTGTTGCTCGGCCTCCCGTTTCTGGCCTGGCTGGCGGTCATCGTCGTGGTGACACTGCTCCTGCAGATCCTGGTGCCCTACCCGGTCTACGCCCGTTTTCTCAAATGGGGTTGTTTGTCGTTGTTGGCCTACGTCGTCGTCGCGTTCATGGTCAGCCATCCCTGGGGGGTGGTCGCGTGGCGCGCGGTGGTTCCGCACTTCGAGTGGTCGAAGGCTTACCTGCTGAATGTGGTGGCGGTATTGGGCACGACCATCACGCCCTACTGCTTCTTCTGGCAGGCAGACCAGGAGGCCGAGGAGGACTTCGCCCGGGGGCGGGTGCAGTTCTTCGGTCAGGGCGTACCCGTTCTGGCCAAAGGTGACATCCGCGAGATGCGTGCCGACACCGCAGTGGGCATGGGGTTCTCCAATGTGATCCAGTTCTTCATCGTGTTGACCTGTGCAAGCACACTGCACGTCAACGGCATCACCGACGTGCAGACCGCCGACCAGGCCGCCCAGGCGTTGCGGCCACTGGCCGGCGACTTCACCTACGCGCTGTTCGCGGCCGGCATTCTCGGAATCGGCTTCATGGCGGTTCCGATCCTCACCGGTTCGGCGTCGTATGCGCTGGCTGAGGCAATCGGCAAGAGGGCGAGCCTCGGCTACACCTACCGTCAGGCGCCGACCTTCTACATCGTCATCGCGTTGTCGACGGTCGTCGGGATGGCCCTCAACTTCGTGGGCGTCAGACCCTTTCAGATGCTGTACTACGCGGCCGCACTCAACGGGATCGTCGCACCGCCCCTGATGGCGATGATCGTCCTCATCGGCAACAACCGAACGGTGATGGGAGACCAGGTCAACCATCGCCTGGCCAATGGGCTGGGGTGGGCGATCACCGTGATCATGGGACTGTGTGCGGTCGGTCTCGTCGCCGCCATCATCGCAAGTTGATCGGCTAGGCGTCACTTCGCTGACAGCGCGATCGCTGTCCGGTTGAATGGGCAGATGGCCGAGATTCGCCGAAGCCGCACGATAGCGGCGGAGGCGCAAGCGATTTGGGATGTCCTCGCTGACTTCGGCGCGATCAGTTCGTGGGTCGACATCGCCGAGCACTCCTGTCTGCTGAGTCCTGCCGCCCAGGGAGTCGGAGTCGGTACTGCCCGACGAGTCCAGGTCAGGCGCGACGCCCTGGTAGAGCGGATCACCGACTTCGACCCACCGCACACGATGGCCTACGACGTCCAGGGTTTCCCACGTCAGATTCGGCGACTCAACAGCCGCTGGACGCTGGACCCGACCACCGGTGGCACCGTCGTCAGCCTGACCACGACCGTCGAGATCGGGCAGAATCGCCTGCAGCGGCTCGCCGAGGGCGCGCTCGCCCGCTTCCTGGCCAAACAACTCGACGCGATGCTCACCGGACTCGCACACCGATTGGAAGGCTCCCATGTCTGACCGCCCGGACATCGTCATCGTCATGACCGATGAGGAACGCGCCATCCCCCCGTACGAATCCGATGCCGTCCTGGCCTGGCGGCAGCGCACCTTGACCGGGCGAAAATGGTTCGACGACAACGGGATCAGCTTCCAGCGCCACTACACCGGCTCGCTGGCGTGCGTACCGAGCCGGCCCACCATCTTCACCGGGCAGTATCCCGACCTGCACGGCGTCACCCAGACCGACGGCATCGGCAAGGTCTTCGACGACAGCCGCATGCGCTGGCTGCGCCGGGGCGAGGTGCCCACCCTCGGCAATTGGTTCCGGGCCGCCGGATACGACACCCACTACGACGGCAAGTGGCACATCTCGCACGCCGATCTGCCCGACGACGACGGCGGTCCGCTGGCAACCAACGACGCCGACGGCACCGTCGATCCCGCCGCCGTGCAGCGCTATCTCGACGCTGATCCGCTTGCGCCGTATGGGTTTTCGGGTTGGGTCGGCCCCGAACCGCACGGCGCCGGCTTGGCCAACAGCGGCACCCGGCGCGACCCGCTGATCGCCGACCGGGTGGTCTGCTGGTTGAAGGACCGCTATGCCCGCCGGCGGGCCGGCGACACCGCGGCGATGCGGCCCTTCCTGCTGGTCGCCAGCTTCGTCAACCCGCACGACATCGTGCTGTTCCCCACCTGGGTGCGCCGGACCCCACTGCAGGAGCCGTCACCTCTGGATCCGCCGCCGGTGCCCGCCGCCCCCACCGCCGACGAAGACCTGCGCACCAAGCCGGCCGCGCAGATCGCCTTCCGCGAGGCCTACTACTCCGGCTACGGCCCCGCCGCGGCGATCCAGCGCATCTACGACGGCAACGCCCAGCGCTACCGCGACCTGTACTACCGGTTGCACGCCGAAGTGGACGCACCCATCGACCGGGTGCGCCGCGCGGTCACCGAGGGCGGCTCGGACAACGCCGTGCTGGTGCGCACCGCCGATCACGGCGACCTGCTGGGCGCACACGGCGGCCTGCACCAGAAGTGGTTCAACCTCTACGACGAGGCCACCCGGGTACCCTTCGTCGTCGCCCGCATCGGCGAGCAAGCCACCGCGGCCGGCGTCATCACGTCACCGACCTCCCACGTCGACCTGGTGCCGACACTGCTCGGCGCGGCGGGCATCGACGTGGAGTCGACGGCGGCGGTGCTGGCCGAATCGTTCTCCGAGGTGCATCCGCTGCCGGGCCGCAACCTCATGCCGGTCGTCGACGGGGCGCCGCAGGACGACCGTCGCGCCGTGTATCTGATGACCCGCGACAACATGCTCGAAGGCGACACCGGGGCCTCGGGTCTGGCCCGCCGATTGAAGCGAACGGTCAATCCGCCTGCGCCCCTTAGGATCCGGATTCCGGCGCACACGGCGGCGAACTTCGAAGGGCTCGTCGTCCAAGTCGACGGGTCCGGCGGGGCGGGGCATCTGTGGAAGCTGGTCCGCACCTTCGACGATCCCGGTACCTGGACCGAGCCCGGCGTGCGTCATCTCGCGGCCAACGGTCCCGGCGGCGAGGTGTACCGGACCACCCCGCTCGACGACCAGTGGGAGCTCTACGACCTGACCGCCGATCCCATCGAAGCGGTCAACCGGTGGGACGATCCCGATCTGCACGAGTTGAGGCAGCACCTGCGGACGCAACTGAAACAGGTCCGCACCGAGGCCGTTCCGCGAGCGCCACAACCCTTGGCCGTATGCCACGCGGCGGCCGCCCACGCGCAAGCGCACGCGGTTCTTCGGCTAGCCGGCCCCACCGGCATCTTGACTGATTCATCCGTCGTATGTGACGATTTCGTCAGTCAGAGATCGAGGAGGTTCGGATGAGCGACGTCGTCGGCGCCCACAACGAGCTGCACAGCCCGCAGGGCGCGGTGAGGGGCGAGCATCCCGGACGCTCCCGCAACCCGGTCATCAAAGTGGCGGACCTGGCCTGGCTGGAGTTCGAGAAGCCAGACCTGAGCAGGGCGGAAACCTTCGCCAGGGCATTCGGCTTCGGTGTGGTCCACCGCACCCCCGACGAACTCCAACTGCGCGGAACCGACGCCGGCTCACCCTGCGTGCTGGTGCGGCGCGGCGAGCGCACCCGGTTCTGCGGGGTCGCGTTCAAGGCTCAGGACGAGATCGACGTCCTGAGGTTGGCCGACAAGACGAATGCCCCGACCCGCGCGCTGCCCGAGTCGCTCGGCGGCGTGGCGGTCGAGCTCACCGACCCCAGCGGCACGCCGGTCAAGGTCGTCGCCGGCATGCACGAACTGCCCGAACTGTCCGGCCAGCTTCCGCATGAGTTCAACTTCGGCCACGATCTCCGTCGCACCAACACCACCCAGCGTCCGCCGCGGGCGCCCGCCGCGATCCAGCGGCTGGGACACCTGGTGCTGCAGTCCAGCAAGTACATCGAGGCGCTGAACTGGTACCTCGACCACCTCGGGCTGATCGTCAGCGACTTCCTGTACTACCCCGGGCAGCGGCATCGCGGACCGACGATGAGTTTCATCCGCTGCGATCGCGGCTCGACGCCGAGCGATCACCACACTCTGGCCATGGCGTTGGGGCCGACCAACCGCTACGTCCATTCCGCCTACCAGGTCAGCGACCTCGATGCCATGGCGGCCGGCGGAGAACACCTGCGCGAGAGCGGCTATCTCCGGTCCTGGGGCATCGGAAGGCACATCCAGGGCAGCCAGCTGTTCGACTACTGGCGCGACCCCGACGGGTTCCTCGTGGAGCACTTCGCAGACGGCGACATGTTCGACAACACCCTCGAGCCGGGATGGGCGCCCTTCACCGCCACGGGCCTAGCGCAGTGGGGTCCGCACGCCACCCGAGACTTTCTCGGTACCGATGCGAAAAATGCTCGGCACGAAGCATTTTCGATGATCACCGCGCTGCGCGAGAAAAACGAGTTCGACCTCACCCGGCTCATCGGATTGCTGAAAGTTGCCACCTCATGACCCTTTCCGTCCTTCGCACCGCCGATGCCTGGTGGGTGGCGACTCCCGCGGGCGCCGCGAAGATCACCACCGCCGCGCGGACCACCGCCGAGCTGCTCGCCGATCGACCGGCCGTCGAAGCGGCGACCCGCAGCACCGACACCATTGCCGTGGCCGAGCTCGACCTGTTGTCACCGGTGACCGCGCCGTGCCGGGTGGTGGCCCAGATGACCAACTTCGCCTCCCACGTCCGGGACGCGGGGATGAATCCCGCGACCATCCCGCTGACGTTCTTCCGCAAGTCCTCGGCGTCCATCAGCGGGCCGTTCGCCCCGGTGGTCAAGCCGGCCCACGTCAGATTCCTCGACTACGAGGTGGAGATCGGTCTGGTCATCGGACGCGACATCCCGGTCGGCACAAGCATTTCCGAATCGGGCCTGTCCGACTACGTCGCGGGCCTCGTGGTGACCAACGACATCTCCGCACGGGACATCCAGCTTCCGCAGACGCAGTTCTACGAAGCCAAGTCCTACCCGACGTTCACCCCGACCGGCCCCGCGCTGGTGTTGCTCGACGCCGACGAGCTCGCGCGCTTCGGCGAGCTGCGGCTGCGGTTGAGGGTCAACGGCGAGGAGCGACAGAACGCGCTGGTGGACGGCGACATGCTGTACCGCCCGGTGCAGGCGTTGCAGTCGTTGGCTCGTTTCCAGGACCTCGCGGCCGGCGATGTGATCCTCACCGGCACGCCGGTGGGCACCGCGCTGAGTGCACCGCCGAAGCCGGTCGAGATCATCGCCTCGCTGCTGCCGCCCGCGGTGAAGTGGAAGGCCTTCTTCTCCAGTCAGGCCCGCAACCCGAAGTACCTACACAGCGGTGACGTGATCGAGGCCTCGGTGAGCACCGACGACGGTGCGATCGATCTCGGCACTCAGCGCATGACGGTGGTTTACGTCTAGAACTCGAAGTCGGGCAGCGGCATTGCGCACACCTCGCGCGCGTCGTCCGCCGACATTCCGAACAACCGCAGAACACTCTCGGTCGCGGCATCGCTGGTGGTGCCGGCGTCGCGCTGCGGCTGCGACTGCAGCAGGTGAGCAAGTCCCATCAGTGCGCCCCCGGCGACGGCCAACGCGAGTTCGGGGTCATCAACGCTGAAGCGCCCGGCGGCCACCGCGGCCTTGATGTCACGCAGCGCCCGCGGAGCCAGGCCCTTGTCCGATGACAGCAGCGCCCCCCAATTGGCCAGCAGAATCCGGCTCTCCTGTGGTCGCTCCCGGAAGAACCGCCCGCTCAGGCGGAAACTGCAGGCGAAGACCGCGGCGGGATCCTCGAGGTCAGCCGTGAGGTGGTCCAGGACCGCCCCGTGCCTGTCCAGGACGTCGGCCACTGCGGCTTCGAACAGCTGCTCCTTGCTGTCGAAGTGGTTATAGAACGAGCCCATTCCGACGTCGGCGGCCTGGGTGATCTCCAGCACCGGAACATTCAGCCGCCCCTCGGCGATCAGCATCTGCGCCGCCCGGATCAGCGCGGCGCGGGTGCGTTGCTTACGACGCTCGAGCCGGTTGACTCGGAATTCGGGCTCCTCGGGCACGTGTCGATCCTACCGGGCGAAACTCACTACTGAGGATTTCCTCAATACCTCTTGACTGACCTCCGGTCCATATGTGACGATTTCGTCAGTTACGGGAGGGAGCTGCGATGATCGGGTCGACGGACGCATCGGTCGTGATCGTCGGTGCCGGGCCGACGGGCATCACCGCCGCCACCCTGCTCGCCCAGTACGGCGTCGAAAGCCTCATCCTCGACCGCTGGGCCGACGTCTACCCCCAGCCCCGCGCGGTGCACCTCGACGACGAGGTGTACCGCATCGTCCACCGACTGGGCATCGCCGACGAGTTCGCGAAGATCTCCCGTCCGGCGCTCGGACTGCGACTGCTGGATCCGGGGATGACGGTCCTGGCGGAGTTCCAGCGCGATCCGACCCGCACCCGGCACGGTCACCCCGAGGCCAACATGTTCGACCAGCCCGAGTTCGAGGCGCTGCTGCGCACCAACCTCGAGCGCCACCCGCAGGCCACCCTGCGCGGCAACGCCGAAGTCACCGACCTCACCGACATCGGCGCAGGGCGCACCCGCATCACCTACACCGACCGTGGCGACGGAAGCACCCATGCCGTCGAGGCCGCCTACGTGCTGGGCTGCGACGGCGCCAACAGCCTGGTGCGCTCCCACATCGGATCGACCATGCGGGACTTGAACTTCGAGCAGCGGTGGCTGGTCGTCGACGTCGCGACCACGGCCGACCTCGGTCAGTGGGCAGGCGTCCACCAACTCTGCGATCCGCATCGAGCCGGCACCTTCATGCAGATCGGCGAGGTGCGCTATCGCTGGGAGTTTCGGCTGCTGCCCGGCGAGACCGCAGACGACTTCCGCGCGATCAGCGCCCTGCGTCCGCTCATCGCGCCGTGGATCGGGCAGGCGCCCGACCATCAACTCGAGGTGATCCGGGTGGCGGAGTACACCTTCCGCGCCAAGATCGCCGATCGCTGGCGCGCCGGCAACACCTTCCTGCTCGGTGACGCCGCGCACCTGACGCCGCCGTTCGTCGGCCAGGGCATGGGCGCGGGAGTGCGCGACGCGATGAACCTGGCCTGGAAACTGGCCGGTGTTCTCGACGGCACCCTGGGCCCGGACATCTTGGACACCTACGAGCAGGAGCGAAAGCCCCACGCCCGCAAGATGATCGGATTGGCCCTCATGGTGGGGCGGGCGATGACGGCCGGTGGACGGATCGGCGACCTGGCGCGCCGGACCCTGGTGCCCCGCATGCACCTGCTACCCGGATTGCGCGAACGGGTCATGGACTCCCGGACACCGTCGCTGCATCGCTCGGCATTGGTGCACAGGTCTTTCCGACCGCACGAACTCGCGGGCACGTTGTGCCCCAACGCCGTCCTGCCCGACGGGCGGCGACTCGACGATCAGCTGGGCATCGGGTTCGCCGTCGTCGTGGACCGGCCCCTGAGTCCACCCGAGGGAACCCTCGTCGAACAACGGGGTCTCACAGTCCACGTCGCGGAGTCGGGCAGCGAACTGGCGGAATGGCTGCGCCGCGGGCGCGCGCATGTGGCGCTCGTCAGGCCAGACCGCACCGTTGCCGTCGCCGGGCGCGAGATTCAGGCGGTGTGCGACACACTGCCCGCCGCAGTTCGCTGAGGTCTACTCGGGAGCCACCTGGTGGCTGTCGACGAAAACGAGTGTGCCCTCGTCCAACAACACCGCCCAACGCCGCGCCGCATCCGCGATGTGCGTGTCCCCCAGGTCCACGCTGTGGCCCGCCATGTCACCGAAGTCCTCGACGACCAGACCGCGAGTTTCGCCGTCGGTGTCGACATACACCCGCACACGCTGATCGACGGCGATGGACGGCTCGCCGTCCTTGCGCCGCAACACCTTGATCGATTTCGCCATCCTGGCTTCTCCTCCCCCTCGGGATTCAGTTTCGCCAGTACAGCACGTTCAGAGCCGATTCGCGCTGGAAATCCTCGGTATCGGGGGCACGATCGACCACAGCACTTCCGATTCCTCCGGCCCGGGGTTGTCCCAGGAGTGCACGGTACGGGCCGAGAACGTATAGCTGTCGCCGGTTTTCAGCAACGACTCGTTGCCTTCGACCGTCAAGACGCAGACAGCCACGCACGACGAAGACGAAGATGGTTTCGGAGTCAAGTGTGTAGGCCCCGCCGGTGCCCCCGCCGGGCTTGAGGACCGAGCGCATCACCTGAAGGTGGCGTTCGGTTTCCGGGGTCAGCACGTACTCGCGAATTCCACTGCCGCCCATCTCGACCGGTGCTCCGAGTCCACTGCGCACCACCGCCGACTCCGGATAGTCGAACAGCGAACCGACTGAGACGCCGAGGATTTCGCACACCTTCAGCAGGTTGGGCACCGAGATGGTGGTCTGGCCGCGTTCGACCAGGCTGAGGAATCCCTTGGTCAGCCCCGCGCGGTCGGCCACTGCCTCCAGCGTCAATTCCCGCTCCTTGCGCAGAGCGCGCAACTTCGGACCGAGGCGGGTCATCCAGCCGTCGGTACTGCCCGCGATGTCGTCAGCGGCGGCTGCATTCTGGGACATCGGCACACCTCACCTTCACCCGTTCGACCGCCGGGCCTTGCGCAGTCAAAGTTTAGCGGTATATAACTTCTGTAAGTTTTACACTACTAAACCATCAGGATGGGACATGAGTCTGTACGCAGTGGTCGACCCCAAGACCGGTGACGTGGTGCGGGAGTATCCGACCGCAACCGACGAGCAGATCGAGCAGGCGCTGGCCGCGGCCAGCAAGGCCTATCGGGAGTGGTCGAAGAAGTCGACGGTGGCCGAGCGCGCCGACCTGATCCGCCGGGTCGCCGCCCTGCACACCGAACGCCGCGACAAGCTGGCCGAGATCATCCACCGCGAGATGGGCAAGCCGGTCGAGCAGGCGCTCGGCGAGGTCGACTTCAGCGCCGCGATCTACGAGTACTACGCCGACAACGCCGAGAAGTTCCTGGCCGACGAGCCGATCGAGTTGCTCGACGGCGAAGGCAGCGCGGTGATCAAGCGCGGCCCGGTCGGCGTGCTGCTGGGCATCATGCCGTGGAACTACCCGTACTACCAGGTGGCCCGCTTCGCCGGACCGAACCTGACCCTGGGCAACACCATCCTGCTCAAGCACGCGCCGCAGTGCCCCGAGTCGGCCGAGGCCATCCAGAAGATCTACGACGACGCCGGCTTCCCCGCCGGCGCCTACGTCAACATCTACGCCACCAACGAGCAGATCGCCGACGTGATCGCCGACCCGCGGGTGCAGGGCGTGTCGCTGACCGGTTCCGAGCGCGCCGGTGCGGCGGTGGCCGAGATCGCCGGCCGCAACCTCAAGAAGGTGGTCCTCGAGCTCGGTGGCTCCGATCCGTTCATCCTGCTGAGCACCGACGACCTGGACGCGACCGTCGAGTCCGCCATCGCCGGCCGCTTCGAGAACACCGGCCAGGCCTGCAACGCGGCCAAGCGGTTCATCGTCGCCGCCGACCTCTACGACGAGTTCCTCGACAAGTTCACCAAGAAGGTGCTCGAGGCGGGCGACGGCCTGGCGCCGCTGTCCTCGCTGGGCGCCGCCAAGCGGCTTGCCGAGCAGATCGACCGCGCGGTGGCCGACGGCGCGAAGCTGGTGTCACACGGCGAGCGCAAGGGCGCCTACTTCCCGCCCGGCGTGCTCACCGGTGTGTCCGCCGACTCGGCGACCTACCGCGAGGAGCTGTTCGGTCCGGTCGCCATGGTGTTCAAGGTGGACTCCGAGGACGAGGCCGTGGAGTTGGCCAACGACATTCCGTTCGGGCTCGGCTCGTATCTGTTCACCACGGATACCGAGCAGGCCAAGCGGGTAGCCGACAAGATCGACGCCGGCATGGTCTACGTCAACCTGGTCGGCGCCGACGGTGCCGAGTTGCCGTTCGGTGGCGTCAAGCGCTCCGGTTACGGACGTGAGCTGGGCCGGTTCGGCATCGACGAGTTCGTCAACAAGAAGCTGATCAGGATCGGATGACCATGACCACCACCGCGGCACCGCCCAAGAAGAACACCACAGGGTCTGATACCTATGGCCCACTGGAGTTGTTCGGTATCGACCGACTGCTCGACTCCGACGAACGCGACATCGCCGCCACCGTGCGCAAGTTCGTCGAGACCCGGCTTCGTCCCAACGTTGAGGACTGGTTCGAATCGGCCACGCTGCCAAAGGAACTGGCCAAGGAGTTCGGCGAGCTCGGCGTCCTCGGCATGCACCTGCAGGGCTACGGCTGCGCGGGCACCAACGCCGTCAGCTACGGCCTGGCCTGTCTGGAGCTCGAGGCCGGCGACAGCGGGTTCCGCAGTTTCGTGTCGGTGCAGGGCTCGCTGTCGATGTACTCGATCTACCGGTACGGCTCCGAGGAGCAGAAGAACGAATGGCTGCCCCGGTTGGCCGCCGGTGACGCCATCGGCTGTTTCGGCCTCACCGAACCGGATTTCGGCTCCAACCCGGCCGGCATGCGGACTCGGGCTCGCCGCGACGGCAGCGACTGGGTGCTCAACGGCACCAAGATGTGGATCACCAACGGCAATCTCGCCGACGTGGCCACGGTGTGGGCACAGACCGACGACGGCATACGGGGTTTCCTGGTGCCGACGGACACCCCCGGCTTCACCGCCAACGCGATTCACAAGAAGTTGTCGCTGCGGGCTTCGGTGACCTCGGAGCTGGTGCTCGACAACGTCCGTCTTCCGGCGTCGGCGCAGCTGCCGCTCGCCGAGGGTCTGGGTGCCCCGCTGTCGTGCCTCAACGAGGCGCGCTTCGGCATCGTGTTCGGTTCACTCGGCGCGGCCCGGGACAGCCTGGAGACGACCATCGCCTACACCCAGTCGCGTGAGGTCTTCGACCGACCGCTGTCCAGCTACCAGCTGACCCAGGAAAAGCTGGCCAACATGACGGTCGAGCTGGGCAAGGGCATGCTGCTGGCCATCCATCTCGGCCGGATGAAGGACGCCGAGGGTGTGCGGCCCGAGCAGATCAGCCTGGGCAAGCTGAACAACGTGCGCGAGTCCCTGGCGATCGCGCGGGAATGCCGAACCCTGTTGGGCGGCAGCGGGATCACTCTGGAGTACTCACCGCTGCGTCATGCCAACAACTTGGAGTCGGTCCTGACCTACGAGGGCACCTCCGAGATGCACCTGCTGTCGATCGGGCGGGCTCTCACCGGGCAGGCGGCGTTCCGCTGACATGACCGGAGCCGTCGAACTGCGGCACCTGATCGCCGGTGAGTGGCAGCGCGGCCGCGGCTCGGTGTTGTCCAGTCTCAATCCTGCGCGTCCTGATGTCGTTGTTGCAGAAGGTGTTTCGGCGACCGCCGTGGACCTGGACGACGCGGTGGCCGCCGCGCGGGCGGCCCGGGAGGTCTGGGCGCACACCCCGATCCACGAGCGCGGCGCGATCCTGATCGCCGCCGCGGCGGTGATCGACCGCAATGCCGAGGACTGGGGCCTCGAGCTCGCGATCGAGGAGGGCAAGACCAAGGCCGAAGGCATCGGGGAGGTGCGGCGCGCCGCGCAGATCCTCCGGTACTACGGCAACGAGGGCGACCGGTCCGCCGGCGAGATCTTCGCCTCCCCGCGGCCCGGTGAGCAGATCCTGGTGACCCGCAAGCCGATCGGCGTGGTCGCGGTGATCACCCCGTTCAACTTCCCGATCGCCATCCCGGCCTGGAAGATCGCGCCTGCGCTGGTGTATGGCAACACCGTGGTGTGGAAGCCGGCGAGCACCGTTCCGCTGCTGGCGGTCAGGCTGGCCGAGGCACTGAGGACCGCGGGCCTGCCGGCGGGTGTGCTCAACCTGATCGTCGGGGACGGCGCGATCGGCGACGGGTTGGTCAACCACGACGACATCGACGCCGTCACCTTCACCGGGTCCACCGGGGTGGGCAGGCGGATCGCCGCCGCGGCGGCGGCGCGCGGTGTGCCGGTGCAAGCCGAGATGGGCGGCAAGAACGCCGCCGTGGTCCTCGACGACGCCGACTTCGACCTGGCGCTCGAGCAGGTGATGCTGGGCGCGTTCCGGTCTACCGGCCAGAAGTGCACCGCCACTTCACGTTTGATCGTCACCGACAAGATTGCCGATCGTTTCCTGGCGGCCCTGGCGGCCCGGGTCGAGGCGCTGGTCGTGGGCGACCCGACCGACGACGCGACGCAGATGGGTCCGGTGGTCAGCGGATCGGCCCGCAAGAGCATCCAGGCCGGGATCGACTCGGCCCTCGCCCAGGGCGGTCAGGTGCTCGCCGGCGGCGCGGCCTACAGTGACGGACCGCTGGCGCAGGGCTACTTCATCGCGCCGACCGTCGTGGAGTTGGGCACGCCGGCCGACATCTGGACCGAGGAACTGTTCGGGCCGGTGCTAGCGGTGCGGCGCGCCGCCGATGCCGACGAGGCGTTCCACCTCGCCAACGACAGCGAGTTCGGCTTGTCGGCAGCGGTTTTCACCCAGGACCTCACCCGCGTGCTTCAGGCGATCGAGCACGTCGACGTGGGCGTGCTGCACATCAACTCCGAGTCAGCCGGCGCCGATCCGCACGTTCCGTTCGGCGGTGCGAAGAAGAGCGGGCTCGGCCCCAAGGAGCAGGGGCAGGCGGCGCGGGAGTTCTTCACCCACACCACCACGGTGTATCTGCGCGGCGGCCAACCCGGCGCGTGACGAGTGTCGAACCGGCGGAGTTACGTGGGCTCGACGGTCACCTTGATGGCCTCGCCGCTGGCGACGATGTCGAAGACGTCGAGCACGTCGTCCAGCGAAACATGCCGGGTGATCAGGTCTTTCACCGGCACCTGACCGGAGGAGATGTACTCCAGGGCCCGCTTGTTGTGTTCCGGCGCCGAGCCGTTGGCCCCGTGGATGTGCAGCTGCCGGTAATGCACAATGTTGGAGTCGCACGTGATCGTCGGGTTGGTCTTCGGCAGGCCGCCGAAGAAGGAGATCCGCCCGTTGCGGGCGGCCATCGCGATCGCCTGCTCCTGGGTGATGTTGGCCGCCGTGGCCGTGATGATCACGTCTGCGCCGCGGCCACCGGTCAGTTCCATGACCTTCTCCACGACGTCGACGTCGGCGGCGTTGATCACCTCGTCGGGATGGACGGCGTCGGCCGACATCTTCAGCCGGCTGTCGTTGACGTCGACGAGGTAGACCGGTCCGCAGTTGTGCACGCCGCGGGCGATGCGGATGTGCATGCAGCCGATCGGGCCCGCGCCGAACACCACGACGGTGTCGCCCTCCTCGATGCCGAGCAGCTCCTGGGCGTTGATGGCACACGCGAACGGTTCGGCGGCCGAGGCCTCGTCGAAGCCGACGTTGTCCGGGATGCGGTTGAGGCCGTCAACCTTGAGCACCTGCCGGGGCACGATCATGTACTCGGCGAATCCGCCGTCGTACTGGTAGCCGACCGAGGTCTGGTTCTGACAGACCGCCATCCAGCCCTTGCGGCATTCGTGGCACTCCCCGCACGGGACGGCGGCGATCACCTGAACGCGGTCGCCCACCCTCCAGTCGCTGCCATAGGTCCTGTTGACCTCGGCGCCCACCTCGACGATCTCGCCGGCGATCTCGTGGCCGATGGTTCGCGGCGGAGTCAGGTTCTGGTGCCCGTTGTGGAGGATCTTGACGTCGGTGCCGCACGTCGAGCAGTTGCGCACCCGGATCTTGACCTCGTCGGGACGGCACTCCGGCTCCGGAACGTCTTCGAGGCGGACGTCCTCGGGCGCATAGAAACGCAGTGCCTTCATGGTGTTCGTCCTTCCTCGGACCGGCGTCGGCGCGGCCGCGCCACTGAGCACTCTAGCGCTAAATCGGGCATAAATCCACGAGCATTTTTGCCCATTTATGCCCGATTGCTTGCACTAGTGCCCGTTTGTGGGTTTTACTGGACGTTCTGATGTGACTCGCATCACCACGGATTTGATCGGAGGCCATGAGTTGACCACCACCGATGCCACCCCGCGCGCCGGGGCACGCGTGCACGTGCAGAAACTGGGCACGTCGCTGTCGAACATGGTCATGCCCAACATCGGGGCGTTCATCGCCTGGGGCCTGATCACCGCCCTGTTCATCAAGGACGGGTGGCTGACCGGGATCTTCGCGGGACTGCGTGACCCGGGCGGCTGGGTGGCCAGGATCGGCGGCTGGGGCGACTTCGCCAGCGGCGGGATCGTCTCGCCGATGATCACCTACCTGCTGCCGATCCTGATCGGAGCCACTGGCGGCCGGATGGTGTACGGGATCCGCGGTGGCGTGGTCGGGGCGATCGCCACCATGGGCGTGATCGCCGGCACGGACATCCCGATGTTCCTGGGCGCGATGATCATGGGCCCACTCGGCGGCTGGGTGATGAAGAAGGTCGACGCCATCTGGGACGGCAAGGTGCGGCCCGGCTTCGAAATGCTCATCGACAACTTCTCCGCGGGCATCGTCGGCCTGCTCCTGGCCGCCTTCGGCTTCTTCGGAATCGGGCCGATCGTGTCCGGCTTCAGCCACGGAGCCGGCAGGGTCGTGGATTTTCTGGTCGGCCACGACCTGCTACCCCTGACCTCGATCTTCATCGAACCGGCCAAGGTCCTGTTCCTCAACAACGCCATCAATCACGGGGTCCTGACGCCGCTGGGCACCACGCAGGCTCTCCAAACCGGTAAGTCCGTGCTGTTCCTGCTGGAGGCCAACCCCGGTCCCGGACTCGGAATCCTGCTGGCGTTCATGGCCTTCGGCCGCGGCGCCGCCAAGGCCTCGGCTCCCGGCGCGGCGATCATCCAGTTCTTCGGCGGCATCCACGAGATCTACTTCCCGTATGTCTTGATGAAGCCCAAGCTGATCGCGGCCACCATCCTCGGCGGCATGACCGGCATCTTCATCAACGTGCTGTTCGGATCCGGACTGCGCGCACCGGCGGCACCGGGCTCGATCATCGCCGTCTACGCGCAGACCGCCTCCGGCAGTTTCCTCGGCGTCACGCTGTCGGTGCTCGGTGCCGCGGCAGTGTCGTTCGCGGTGGCCTCTCTGCTGCTGAAGACCGACCGGAGTGAGGACGAGGGCGATCTCGCCGCCGCGACCGCGGGGATGGAGGCGCTGAAGGGAAAGAAGTCCAGTGTGTCGGCGGCCCTGGTCGGCTCGACGGACAGCGGCCCGATCACCAACATCGTCTTCGCCTGCGACGCCGGTATGGGCTCGTCGGCGATGGGCGCCTCGGTACTGCGCAAAAAGGTTCAGGGCGCCGGCTTTTCCGACGTCAAGGTCACCAACCAGTCGATCGCGAATCTCAGCGACACCTACGGGCTGGTGGTCACCCACCAGGATCTGACCGCCCGCGCGCGGCAGCGGACGCCGTCGGCGGTCCACGTCTCAGTGGACAACTTCATGAACGCCCCGCAATACGACGAGATCGTCGAACTGCTCGGAAAGGTCAACGGCGGCAACGGTGCTGCACCCGCCCCGGCAGAACAGGCCGTGGACGCGCCGGCTGAGGACATGCTCGGCGTGGAGTCCATCGTGCTGGCCGGAACGGCGACCACCCGCGACGGGGCGATCGGTGAGGCCGGGCGGCTGCTGGTCGCCTGCGGAGCCGTCGAACCGGCGTACGTCGAGGCGATGTACGAGCGCGAGGGCTCGGTGTCGACGTACATGGGCAACGGTCTGGCCATCCCGCATGGCACCAACGACGCCAAGTCCTCGATCAAACGCAGCGGCATGTCGTTCGTGCGCTACGCCGAGCCGATCGACTGGAACGGCAAGCCCGCCGAGTTCGTCGTCGGCATCGCCGGCGCCGGCAAGGACCACATGGCGCTGCTGACCAAGATCGCCGGGGTCTTCCTGAACAAGGACGAGGTGGCCCGACTGCGAGAGGCGCAGACTCCCGACGCCGTTCGAGAGGTGCTGGGCAACAACGACAAGTGAGAATGTCGGTCGTGGATTCCGAAACGCGTCAGAGCCGGATCGTCGAGTTCGCCCGGACCCGGGGCCGGGTGGAGGTCGTCTCCCTGGCCGAGGAGTTCGACGTCGCGGCGGAGACGATCCGCCGCGACCTGAAGGTCCTCGCCGGGCGGCGGCTTCTCAAACGCGTGCACGGCGGGGCGATCCCGCTGGAGACGGCGGCGTTCGAGTCCACCGTGGAGTACCGCAGCCAGGTGGACCTCGCCGAGAAGCACCGGCTGGCCGGGTGCGCGGTGGAAATGTTGCACGGCGCCGAAACCGTCTATCTCGACGAGGGATTCACCCCGCGGCTGATCGCCGAGCGTATCGTCGACCGGGAACTGACGGTGGTCACCTCCTCGTTACTGGCCGCCGAGGTGCTCGCGCGCAGCGACTCGGCCACCGTTCTGCTGCTGGGCGGCCGGATGCGGGGGCGAACCCTGGCGACCGTCGACCATTGGGCTACCGACATGCTGAGCAGCCTGGTCATCGACGTGGCTTTCCTTGGCACCAATGGGATTTCGCTGGAACACGGGCTCACCACACCGGACCCGGCGGTCGCGGCCGTCAAGCACACCGCCGTCAAGGTCGCGCGCCGCCGCATTCTGGTCGCGGCCCATTCGAAGTTCGGCGCGAACAGCTTCTGCCGGTTCGCCGAGGTGGCGGACTTCGAGGCGATCGTCACCGGGTCGGAGCTGAGCACCGCCGAGGCGAGGAGTTACGAAGCGCTCGGCCCGTCGGTGATCAGGACGTAGGCCGGCTCAGCCCGGTGGGCGGCTGCCGATCTCCAGGCCCGCGAGTTCGGAGGTGCCGGAGAAGATGACCCGGCCCGATTCCTTGACGGTCATGTGAAGCCGGCCGCCCAGGTGCTCGAAGTCGGTGTCGACGTTGCGGCGTTCGGCCGGCAGCGGCACGGGCAACACGTGCGGCGCCAGGCCGGCACCGTCCCCCTCCAACTCGATCTGGTATCGCAGCGATCGGCCGCGGATGCTCCAGTGGTTGTTGCCGATGACCGAACGCACCGGCATCGGCGGAGTCAGACGAATGACCTTGCGGCCCAACCGCACCACCACTCCCGTCACCTCCCGATTCAATGGCCCGAGTTCGAGCAGGCCGCCGGAGAACGTCACCGACACGTCGGCTCCGTCGAAGTCGTGCGCCTGACCCCACCACCATCGCTGCGGGAAGCCTGCGCCCCAGTTCCGCTCCGCGTAGAGGGTCGCGTCGGTGAAGTCCCACCGCTGTCCCTCGAATTCGACTGATCCCGTGGCCCGTCCACCGAGGCGGTAGGGATGCCAGTACTGGTTGAGGAACGGGATCGACGAGAACACGCCGCCACCACCGAACGCCTTGGGCCAGATGAACGGTTCGCTGAACTCCATCTTGAGATGCACGTCGTCGAGTTGGAAGTCGACGCCTTCGGCACCCGCGGAGAAGCTCGACGCTCCAGAACCGGCGGCCACGTTGAACGGAGGATGCGTGGCCACCGCTCCGTCGAGCGCGGCGGCTCGCACGATGCCGCCCGGATGCAGCGCGACGGCGGTGGTCGACCAGTCACCCTCGGGGTGGCGGTTGACACTGCACAGCGCGACGATCGCCCGGCCCGTCGAGGGTTCGGTGACACGCCAGAACCAGCCCTCCATCTCCGTGCTGTGGGACGGCAGCGGATCGCCGAAGGGCACGTCCGCCCCGGTTCGGCGGAAACCGTGGACAAGCCGTTGCAACATACCGGCCAGGCTAGTGCACGCCCTCCATGAGCCGGCTGATCCGCGGTGCCAGCACCCAGACGATCAGGCCTACCAGGATCGCCACCGCGCCCAGGATGCCGAAGTAGGCAACCTCGTGGTCGGCGTCGTAGTAGCGAGCCAGCACACCTGAGAGCGCGGTGCCCAAACCGACCGAGAAGAAGTACAGCGCCATCATCTGTGCGCGAAAGGCGTTGGGCGCCAACTGTGTGGTGACCGACAGTCCGATCGGCGAGAGCATCAGTTCCGATACCGCGAACACCGCCATGATGGCGACCACGACGAGCGCGGGCACGCTGCGTCCCGTCGTCGCCGCCATCGGCAGGAACAGCAGGAACGCCGCGCCCATGCCGATGACGCCGTAGGCGAACTTGCGCGGGGTGGTCGGTGCCCGCCGCCCGAGCCTGGTCCACATCAGGGCGAACAGCGGTGAGAGCAGGATGATCCACACCGGCTCGATGGAGCCGATCCAGTTCGACGGTGCGGTCCAGCCGAAGATCGACCAGTTCATCCGCTCGTCGGAGTAGACCGCCAGCACGGTGAAGATCTGCTGGAACAGCGACCAGAACACCGCGTTGGCGATGAACAGCGGGATGAACGCGCGCACCCGGGTGCGCTCGAGCGCGTCGACCTTGGGGCTTTTCAGCATCACGGCGAAGTAGCTGATCGACGCGACGATGATGATCCCGGTGGTGACCTGAGACAGGTTGGCCAGCTTGATGAAGCCGGCGAGGAAGGCGACGACGACCACCGCGACGACGAGGGCGGCCGCGGCGGCGGTGCGCCAGAACGCCTTGGGGGACAACGGGTGCGGGACGGTGCGGCCGTGTTCACCGAGGTTGCGGCGGAAGACGACGTACTGGGCCAAACCGAGCGCCATGCCTATCGCCGCGGCACCGAACCCGTAGTGGAAGCCCAGGTGTGTCTGCAGCAGGCCGGTGATCAGCGGACCGATGAACGCACCGAGGTTGATGCCGAGGTAGAACAGGGTGAACCCACCGTCGCGGCGCGGATCACCCTCCTGGTAGAGCGTGCCGAGAAGCGAGGACGCATTGGCTTTCAACGCACCGGACCCCAGCGCGATCAGCACCAGACCGACTGCGACGCCGGTGAGCCCGGGCAACAGGGCCAGGGCGATGTGCCCGAACATGACGACCACGCCGCCGTAGAAGACCGTGCGTTCCATCCCGAGCAGGCGGTCGGCGACCCAACCACCAAGGACCGTCGACAGATAGACCAGCCCACCGTAGGCGCCGACGATGCCGGTGGCCGTGGACTTCGGCAGGCCGAGGCCCCCGTCGGTCAGCGAGTAGTAGAGGTAGTAGCCGAGGATGGTGAGCATCCCGTAGAACGAGAACCGCTCCCACAACTCCACCCCGAACAGATTCGCCAGACCGATCGGATGTCCGAAGATCATCCGCGGTGCCGGCTGGTCAGTGCGCTCAGCGAGTTCAGCCATGGGTTTTACCTTGCCACGCCGGGCCCGCGAATAGACTGCCGTCGTGAAAGTCGTTGCCATCCATCTCGCCCCGGCCACGCGGTTACCGGTGCGCGCCGTCGAGTCGGTGGACGCCGAAGCCGGTAAGGGTCTGGTCGGCGATCGCTACCACGGAACCCGGCACCGCCACGTCACGATCCAGTCCCAGGAGTTCCTCGACCGCGCCGCCGAGGACCTGGGTTATGCCTTCGACAGCGGAGCGACGCGTCGCAACATCACGGTCGACTCCGGGGAGATCCCCACCCAGCCGGGCACGCGGGTGCGCGTCGGTGACGTCGAGCTGGAGGTGGTGCGGGTGGCCGCACCGTGTCGGCTGCTCGACGACAGCGTCGGCCCGGGTGCGGCCGCCGCGCTGCGCCGCCGGGCGGGCTCGGCGTGCCGGGTGCTGAGTTCCGGGACGATCCGGGTGGGCGACGCAGTCGAGGTGAATTCGCCTAGCCCGTAGGCAATCTCGGGATCAGCTCTGGGCAGGCGGATCAGGCCACCGCAGGCACCGGCATGCCAGCAACGCCAACCGGTCGGCCACTTCCGGCGACGGTAGGATGGGCGTCAGGATGTGGCTGAGGGCAAGGCGCACAACAGTTTCGACCATGAGTTGCGCATCGTCGGCGTCGGTCTCGGGCCACTGTGCGGTCACCCAGTCGCCGAAGATCGCGACGGCTCGGTCGACCAGCGGTTCGCCGCGAGTGGTCAACAACGGCAGCAGCGAGAAGTCGCCCTCCGCGGGGGCCCGGGTCAGGATGGTCTGCAGGAGCGGGTTGTCGCGGGCGGCATCCAGTATGTAGCCGCTCGCGTCGCGCACCGCTCCGGCGAGGTCACCCGGATGGTGTTCGAGGCGTGCCAGCATCCCGTCGAAGAAGATCGACACCTCGCGCATCACGAGGGCCTCGCCCATGTCGTCCTTGGCGCCGAACTCGGCGTGCAGGCTCTGACGGCTGATCCCGACGGCGGTGGCGATCGAGCCCATCCGGACGGCTGACCATCCCCGCTCGAAGCACGACCTCGCGTGCGGCGTCGAGGGCCAGTTCCCGCAGCCGGGCACGTCCGAAGGCACGGGTCTCGGCTCGCAGATCGGTGGCGGTCACGGCAGCGAGTCTAGCTTGTTGCCGACATTTTCATGATCATGTCGCTGCTGGTTGACATTTTCTATTTTTTGTCAGATGCTCGTGTCTGATCTCGCGCTTGGAGGAACCATGACTGCAGCCGTCACCCGGGCAGAGCGCCCATATGACCCCGCTGACATCTCATCGCTGGAGTTCTGGTCGGGTACGGCCAAGGACCGCGAGAAGGTGTTCGCCGAGCTCCGCGCCCATCGGCCCATCTCCTGGCACCGCCCGGTGCGGAACGGAATGTTCGAGGACCCCAACGACCAGGGCTTCTGGGCCGTGGTGCGGCATGCCGACCTGGTGGAGGTCACCCGCCGCCCCGGTGACTTCCTCTCCGGCGAAGGCATCACCTTCGAGTCGATTCCCCACGAACTGCTCGACGCGGCGCAGGGCTTCATCGCGATGGACCCGCCGCGACACACCAAGATCCGCCGCCTGCTCGCCTCGGCCTTCACCCCCAAGCAGCTGGCCCGGATCGACAGCCACATCGTCGCCAACGCCAAGCGCATCGTCGACGACATCGCCGACAAGGGCGAGGTCGACTTCGTCACCGAAGTGGCCGCTCTGGTCCCCATGCACAACATCTGCGACATGGTCGGCATCCCCGAGGAACACCGTCGCACCGTCGCCTATGAGTCGCAGTTCGCCGACGGGTGGCGCGACGAGCGGCTGTTGCAGGGTGCGGATCCGCTGGCGCGGCTGGTCCAGACCATCACCACCGTGCGCGCGATCGCCGACGAACTGGTCGCCGCGCGGCGTCGTGATCCGCAAGACGATCTGATGACCTCGCTGGTGCAGGCGGAGGTCGACGGGGAGCGTCTGACCGACGACGAGATCTCGTCGTTCTTCATGCTGCTGATCATCGCCGGCAACGACACCACCCGGCAGTCCACCGCGCACGGCATGAAGGCGCTCACCGACTTTCCCGACCAGCGCGCGTGGCTGATGGAGGATCTCGACGGCCGGATGCCCGCGGCGGTCGAGGAGATCGTCCGCTGGGCCACCCCCATCATGACCTTCCGCCGCACCGCCGCCCACGACACCGAACTGGGCGGACAACTCATCACCGAGGGCGACAAGGTGATCATGTTCTACTCCTCGGCCAACATGGACACCGAGGTGTTCGACCACCCCGAGAAGCTGAACCTGTCCCGCTCACCCAACAAGCACGTGGCGTTCGGCGGCGGCGGTATCCACCACTGCCTCGGCGCGCAGCTGGCCCGTCGTCAGCTCAACGCGACGTTCCGCGAACTGCTGACCCGGCTGCCCGACATCCACGTGGTCGGCGAACCGGAGTTGGGCAACGGCAACTTCTTCCATACCGTGATGTCCATGACCGCACGGTTCACTCCGGAGACGCGATGAAGGTCGTCGTCGACCGCAGCAGGTGCTCGTCGATCGGGATGTGCGAGGCCATCGCGCCGGATCTGTTCGAGATCGGGCCCGCCGGCGCGCTGCACATCCTTCCAAGACGACGTGCCGGAGTCTCGGCGCGCCGATGTCGAGCAGGCCTGCGAGGACTGCCCGACACAAGCGCTCAGCATCCAGTAACGGGCGGCGTAGGAATCTCGCGCCGAGCGTGCGCGCACTCCTTGACGTCAGCAACACTGCAGATCACAAATATGCCTAGGCGTTAAATTTTGCCTCGGCGAAGCGTAACGTTGGCCGCACATTGCACATGCGGGTGTGAGGCTGCGCTTCAGCCGCCTATCTCCGATACGCATCTGCCACCACTGAATACCGCGACGTTCGCCCGTCGGATTTCCGATCTCATCGTGCGACTTCCCGCAACCGGACAAATGAATAAGCATTTCGATGAATTAGGGGACCATCCAATGCCCACACCATTCTCATTTCCCGGTATCCAGGGAGAAGCCGCATGATCTACGAAACCGTCGACCACCGTGGCACACGTTCCTATCCGACGGCTGAGACGAGCCGGGAGCACATCGTTCCCCGCGACGGAACGCCGGCGTATTACCGGGAGCGGTTGTCGGTGACGATCAACGGCAAGACGATGCGGGATGTGTTCCTCTACGAACCCGACACCGAAGACGTGTGCTTGGAGTCGGAGATTCCCACGGTCAAGTTCGGTGGATTGTGGACGACGGGCAATCTCTACACGGGGGAGGCGGCCGCGACCGCACAGTCGGGTCGGCGCTTCGTCACGTTCACGACGCACCGCCACCTGCCGTTGCGGGTGCAGCTGCTGGACCATCGGCATCGCAACAGCCCTTACCTGCGCACCGCACAGAACGGCCGGGAAGTCGTCCTGGCCACCATCAGGCGCACCGGCGTCGACAAGGTCCGGGCCAGCGGCCACTCGTACGCCGGGATGACGCTGTCACAGATGGCGGCGTTCTGTGGTGAACACCTGGAAAGCATGGTGCTGCAGGACCCGTCCGGAATCGCGCCGCACGACCTGAAGTTGGGCGAGCTCTGGGAAAAAGAGCTGAGGCCCGCCATGTCCCATTTTCTCGGACTCGACAACATGCCGCAGAACACGATGCGCAACGTCGTTCGCCACGTCGCCGACAATCCGGTGCTCTCACTCCGCGAGATCATCGGGCTTCGAAATCCAGACATGCGACCGCACTTGGAGGCGGCGAAACAAAAAGGGATCAAGGTCGGGCTGCTCGTATTGGGCAAGTCCGCGATCTTCAACGCCGAGACCAACAGAAGCATCGCGGAGTCGGAGGGGATGTTCCACCTCGTCGACGAGGTTCCCGGCGCCTATCACATCGATCCGAACCTGCGGCCGGGTCCGATTGTCGAGGCACAGAACAGAATGTTCGATGACCTGCACCGGCTCGACAGCGTCACCTAGCGCCTGACACCGATCGTGCACGAACTCCCGGGACGACGGGCAGCCGCTCCCCACCGCGCCGTGTATCCGCGGTTGGCGCACGCGCTGGAGCGGCCATGGCTGGTCCTGGGCCGGATCGGGGACCAGGCGCTGTTCTATACGAAGGCGATTGCCGGCGTTCCCTACGCGCTTCGCACCTACAAGACCGAGATCATCCGCCTCATCGCCGAGATCAGCATGGGCGCAGGCGTTTTAGCGATGATCGGCGGAACCCTGGTGATCGTCGGTTTCCTCACCATCGCCACCGGCGGCACCCTGGCCGTTCAGGGTTACAGCTCACTGGGCAACATCGGCATCGAGGCCCTCACCGGCTTCCTGGCCGCCTTCATCAACGTGCGCATCTCCGCGCCGGTCGTCGCCGGGATCGGCCTGGCGGCCACATTCGGCGCCGGCGTGACCGCCCAACTGGGCGCGATGCGGGTCAACGAGGAGATCGACGCCCTGGAGTCGATGGCCATCCGGCCGGTTGCCTACCTGATCAGCACGCGGCTTGTCGCCGGGATGGTGGCGATCACACCGCTTTACGCGATCGCGGTCATCCTGTCCTTCGTGGCCAGCCGCTATACGACGGTGGCTCTCCTCGGACAATCATCGGGGTTGTACGACCATTACTTCTCGACGTTCTTGAACCCGATGGACCTGTTGTGGTCGTTCGTGCAGGCCATCTTGATGGCGCTGGCAATCCTGTTGATCCACACCTATTTCGGGTTCTTCGCCTCAGGCGGACCCTCGGGTGTCGGTATCGCCACCGGCGACGCGGTCCGAACCTCACTGGTCGTCGTGGTGTCGGTGACGCTGCTGGTGTCGCTGTCGATCTATGGCCGTGGCGGCGGATTCAATCTGTCCGGCTAGTCACCGCTCCGGCGAGACGCGCCCGCAACTCGCCACGGATGATCTTGCCGACGGCGTTGCGGGGCAGCTCGTCGAGAACCACGATCTCCCGGGGCACTTTGTAGTTCGCCAGGTTCTCCCGGACATGCTGTTTGAGCGTTTCGGGTGTGGCGGACGCGCCTGGCCGAAGGACCACGAAAGCGGCGAGCCGCTGCCCGAACCGCTCGTCGTCGACACCCAGCGCGCAGGCCTCAGCCACCGCGGGGTGGCTGGCCAACGCCTTCTCGACCTCGATCGGATAGACGTTCTCCCCGCCTGAGACGATCATCTCGTCGTCGCGGCCGACCACGAACAGTCGGCCGTCGGCATCGAGGTATCCCAGGTCCCCCGAGGCCATGAAGCCGTCTCGGATCAGCTTGGTCTGTCCGGAGGTGTAGCCGTCGAATTCGGTTCCGGTGCGGGCGAAGATCTGGCCGATCTGTCCGCGGGGCAGCTCGCGCTGGTCCTCTCCGAGGATGCGAATCTCGGCGCCGGGCATCGGCGATCCGGCGGTGTCGGGGGCGGCGCGCAGATCGGCAGGCCCGGCCAGCGCGATCACACCGACCTCGGTGGCGTTGTAGTTGTTGTAGACGACGTCGCCGAACTGGTCCATGAATCGGATCACCACGTCGGGGCGCATCCGCGACCCTGCCGCGCTGACGAACCTCAGCGAGCGCCCGCTGAACTCGTTGCGGACTGCGTCGGGCAGCTCCACGATCCGGTCCAGCATCGCGGGCACCACGCTGAGGCCGGTGGCCTGATACCGGTCGACCAACTCCATCGTCGCCGCGGCGTCGAACATCCGGCGCACCACCAATGTGCAGGCGAACATCGAGCCCATGATCAGTTGGCCGAACCCCCAAGCGTGGAACATCGGCGCGACAACGACGACCGTCTCCTCGGCCCGCCACGGCAGCCGTGACAGCAGCGCGACGCCTTGGCCGCCGCCACCGCCGGGCGCCCGCCGCGCACCCTTCGGGGTGCCGGTGGTCCCTGAGGTCAACAGGACCACCTTTCCGTTGCGGCCGCGCCGGGCCGGACGCTGTCCGGCATGCCGCGCGATCAGCGTCTCGACCGTGAGAGTCAGACCGGCGGGCTCGTCGGTCCAGGCCACGATGCCCCGGGTTTCCGGCCGCTTCGCCAGGGCGTGCTCGACGACGGCACTGAACTCCTGGTCGTAGACGATCACGTCGGGACATTCGCGAACCACCACGTCCCCGAGGGCGGGCCCGGCAAACGACGTGTTGAGCAGGAGCACATCGGCGCCGACTCGGTCGGCGCCGGCGACCGCGTCGACGAAGCCGCGATGGTTGCGGCACATGACCGCCACCATCTGCGGCGCGGCTGAGTCCTGTTGCTGTAGAGCGACGGCAAATGCGTTGGCGCGCAGGTCGAGTTCCCGGTAGGTCAGCATCCCCAATTCGTCGATCAGGGCCGGCCGATCCGGGCATCGACGGGCCGACAACGCAATGCCGACGGTGTTGGTGAAGCCTTCGTGTCGCGCGGCGGCGACCATCCGCAGGTACTTGTCCGGCCGGAGCCCCACGATCATCCCGGCCGTCCGCAGCGTGCGCACGGAGTCCCGGGCGTCGCGCAGACGTTGCGAAAATGCCGACCCCGACGCTGGCACTGCGATCACCCGAGGATCGGCAGTCGGCGCTGGGCGGCCAGTTCGCTCAACGCCGTCTGCATCACGGCGCGAACGTGCTCGTCGACCTCGGCGACATCGGGGTGCTCGCCGAAGGTGGCGGTCAGATCGATCGGTGGCAGCACCTGGGTGACGATCTTGGAGGGCAGCGGCAGGTTGTACGCCCCCACGCTCAGACCGAAGGGGAAGCCGATGGCCAGAGCAACCTCGTCGGCCCGCAGCAGTCGTTTGAGCCCAATCCGTCTCCCGAGCCACTGGCCGCGGGACAGGAACAGCTGGGTCTCCTGCGCGCCGATCGACACCACGGGGACTATCGGCACCCCGGCCGCGATCGCGGTCGCGACATAACCGGTCCGGCCGGCGAAGTCGATCGTGCTCTGTTTCGACGTCGGCCGCAGCGAGTCGTAGTCCCCGCCCGGGAAGACGATCACCGAAGCACCCGAACGCAATGCCTTCACCGCATTGTCACGGGTGGCGCGGATCATGCCGAGCCGCGCCAACTGCCCGTTGGCCGGCCCGCGGAAGATGATGTCGTGGGCGAGGGTGTAGATCGGGCGGTCATAACCGAACTGCGCGAAGAAGTCGATCCAGAAGACCGGCACGTCGGGCGGATTGACGCCGCCGGAGTGGTTGGACACCACGAGCGCTCCGCCGTCCGGAAACTGGTCGAGGCCACGCACTTCGGAGCGAAACCAGAGCTTGTACAGCGGACGGGCAAGAGTCACCAGCCAGCGCATCACGGAGGCATCCCAGTCACCGGTGAACTCCCCGGGCCGAGCGGGAGCAGCGTCGTCGCCTGTCACACCGGACCTCCGCGTCTTGTAAGCGCAAGGGTATCGAGACTCGGCATAATTTTCGTCGCCGTCAGCGAATTTGATGTGGCGGCCCTCGCCGGTCGGTTAACTTGGCTGTGAGCCACGTCACCTCGTGACCGGCACCCGCACATCGCCCCTCGGGGCGCCTCCGCCCGGAGAGGACGGGAACCATGGTGGTCGATCGACCCTCGGAAACGACGATCCGGTTGTCCGGCAGTGATGCGACGTTCGTCCTCGACGAAGCGGTCGAACCGCAGCACACTCTCAAGATCGCGGTGTTCGACGAGCAGTCGAGCCTCGCGTTCGACTTCGAGCGCGTCGCCGAGGCGCTCGGCAGAGCCGTCGAGATACTTCCGCAGATGCAGTGGCGGGCACATTTCGTGCCGCTCGGTCTCGGTCACCCGGTGTGGATCCCCGATCCCGGCTACGACGTGCGCAACCATCTCCGGCGCGCCCGACTGCCCGAACCCGGCGGAAAACCGGATCTGTGCAAGAAGATCGGCGAAGTGGCCAGCCAACCGGTGCCCGCGGACCGGCCGCCGTGGGAGTTGTGGTTCCTGGAGGGCTTCGAGGGCGACCGGGTGGTCGCGGTGCTCAAGATGAACCACGCGCTGGCCGACGGCGGCACATTCGCCGACCTTCTCGACCTGGTGACCCGCCCCGGACCCGGCGCGCCACCGGTGACCCTCGCGATACCACGCGCCGCCACACCGGCGAGCCGTCGCGCGGCGATGCAGGAAGGCACCCACGATCTCTGGCAGGCGGTCCGGCACGAGCTGCCGCGGCGGACTTGGGCGGTTCTGCGCGCCTACACCCGTGACAAGCAGCAGACCGCGCAGCGGCCGCCATCGCGGTTCGGCGCGCCCGCGGTGCCATGGCGAGGCCCATTGACGCCGGAGCGGTCTTTCTCCTGGGTTTCGGTGCCGCTCGACGAGGTCAAAAGGATCGCCCGGGTGATTCCCGGAACCGTCAACGACGTCGTACTCGCGATCGTCGCCGGTGCGGTGCGGCAGTTCCTGGTCGAGGAGGACATGCTGACCGATCGTCCGGTGGTCGCCAACACCGCGGTTCGGACCCGGAAGGACAGCGATACCCGGCTGTGGGGCACGGCCGTCACCGCACTGCCCTTCGAGCTGCCGACACATCTGTCCGACCCGCTGGCGCGTCTGCACGCGGCTCATGCGCAGACCGCGATGGTCAAGGCAGAGGTGGCCACGCGGCCGGTGCACATGGAGGACTGGTTCGACTTCTCGCCGCCGGCTCTGTTGCGACCGGCGCTGAGGTTGACCCGACTGGCCGCCCGGAAGGTCAACGGCGCGGTGATCATCTCCAATGTCAAAGGTCCTCGCGAGAAGCGCTACATCGGCGAAATCGGCATCGACAACTTCCTGTCGTGCGGCCACTTGAAATACGCTGCCGGCGTCAACACCACCATCTGGAGCTACGACAAGCTGCTCAACTTCACCGTGTACGGATGCTCGCGCACGCTACCCGACGCCGAGATCTACACCGGGCGGATACTCTCGGCTTTCGATGAATTACATTCAGCAACAATAGGTTTAGACGCCGCGTCGCAAACTGTCGTCTAGATCCGCAGGCAAGCGCGAACGGGTGCCGCCAAGGTTCTCGGCCGCCGACCTGACCGCGTCGGTGACGGCGTGGACCAGCGGGCTGTCCAGCTTCCAGCACTGCCAGAACAGCGGAACATCAAGGTAGGCATCGCAAATCCGGACAAACACCCCGTCGGCGATGTCCAGTGCGGCCAGCGACTCGGGAAACATGCCCCACCCCAGACCGGCCCGAACCGCGGCGCCGAAGCCTTCCGCCGTCGGTACATAGTGGGTCGGCCTGGAAATGTCGCGGCGAAAGACCTTGCGCAACAACAGATCTTGCAACGCGTCATCGCGATTCCACGCCAATGACGGCGCGACCGCGGCCGCGCGTGCGGTGAATCCTTGAGGTAGATGCCGCTCGATGTAGGACCGGCTGGCGACCGGCACGTAGCGCATCACCCCCAACGAAGTCACCCGGCACCCCGGAACCGGTGTGCGCTCGGTGGTGACCGCACCCATCACGGTTCCTTCGCGCAGCAGCCGCGCGGAGTGGTCCTGGTCCTCGATCCGGACGTCGAACAAGACCTCCGCGGCATGCTCGAACACGGCACCGAACCACGTCGCCATCGAGTCGGCGTTGACCGCGACCGCGACCCGCACGCCCTGGGCGCTGCCGCCGGCCATCTCGGCCAGCGCTTCGGCCTCCAGCAGCGCGGTCTGGGCGGCCAGGCGCAGCAGCGGAACCCCGGCCGGCGTCGCGGCACACGGCTTCTGCCGCACCACCAGCACCTGCCCCACCCGCTGTTCGAGAGCCTTGATCCGCTGGCTGATCGCGGACGGCGTGACGTGCAGGCGCTGTGCGGCCGCGTCGAAACTGCCCAACTCGATCACCGCGGCGAAAGCCGTCAGCTGCTCCCGGTCCATCGCCACATTAGTAATGCTAATGCAACTAAAAAAGTATTAGCTGGACTGATGATGCGTGGCTTCCCTACGGTCAGGACATGTCCTCGCCACTGCTGGTCGGATTCCTGACCTCGTTCACGCTGATCGCGGCGATCGGTGCGCAGAATGCGTTCGTACTGCGCCAGGGCATCCGGCGAGAGCACGTCCTCGCCGTGGTCAGCGTGTGCGCGGTCTCGGATCTGCTGCTGATCACCGCCGGCATCGCCGGCATCGGGGCGCTCATCACCGCCCACCCCCAGACCGTCACGATCGCCAAGGTCGGCGGTGCGCTGTTCCTGTTCGGTTACGGAGCCCTCGCCGCGCGCCGGGCGTTGCGGCCGTCGAGCATGGCTCCCACCGAGGACGTCCCGGCCCGGCTGGTCTCGGTGGTCCTGACCTGCCTCGCGCTGACCTTCCTCAATCCGCACGTCTATCTGGACACGGTGGTGCTGCTCGGCACGCTGGCCAACCAGCACGCCGACGGCCGGTGGCTGTTCGGCGTCGGCGCGGTGACGGCCAGCGTGGTGTGGTTCTTCTGCCTCGGATTCGGGGCGCGACGCCTGGCCGGCCTGTTCGCCACGCCGCTGACCTGGCGCATCCTCGACGGGCTGATCGCGGCGACGATGATCGCCCTGGGCGCCTCGCTGGTCATATCCTGAAAACGAATATCCGTGTCGACGGGCGCGTCAATACCTTCATGGGCGACAATCGGTGCATGTCCGAGCCCGTACGTTCGCCGAGCTTGCGGGAACGCAAGAAGGTCAGGACCCGGGAGACCATCCGCCGGGAGGCCTTCCGGCTGTTCGACGAGCGCGGCTACGCCGAGACCACCATCGAGCAAATCGCCGACGCGGCCGACATCTCGCCCAGCACCTTCTTCCGGTACTTCCCGAGCAAGGAGTCCGTGCTGCTGGCCGACGACCTCAGCATGGTCATGCTCGAGGCCCTCGCCGGCCAGCCCGTGGAGATGACGCCGCTCGCCGCCTTCCGCCAGGCCGTCCACCACTCCTACGAAAACATGACCGCCGACGAGTGGGACACCGAGAAGACCCGCCAGCGGCTCATCTACTCACTGCCCGAGCTCCAGCCGGCGCTACGCGAGGAATACAACTCGCTGGTCGCCGGTGTCGCCGAGGCGATGGCACGGCGGCTTCAGCGCGGACCGCACGAGTTGGAGATCCGTGCGTTCGCCGGCGCCGTGATCGGCGCGGTCATGGCGCTGGGCAACCGCGGGCCGTTCTCCCTCGACAACGTTGATCAGGCCATGGACGTATTGGAGTCTGGTCTGACCCTGGATTGAGCTAATGTCGCGCCGTGGGCACGCATAAGAGCAGGCGTGAGTTCCTCGGAATCGCCGGCGCGGCAGGACTGCTGCTCGCCGCGGCCTGCTCGTCCAACGACTCCGGTGGCTCATCTCCGAAATCGGTCACCGTCAAGCACATCTTCGGTGAGACCACCATCCCCGCGCCCCCCAAGCGGGTCGTCAGCGCCGGCTTCACCGAACAGGACGATCTCCTGGCGGTCGGCGTCGTTCCCGTCGCCGTCACCAACTGGTTCGGCGACCAACCGTTCGGGGTGTGGCCGTGGGCGACGCCCCAACTCGGCGGCGCGCGGCCGGCACTCCTCAATCTTGACAACGGAATTCAGGTCGACCAGATCGCCAAGCTCAAACCGGACCTCATCGTCGCGGTCAATGCCGGGCTGGACGCCGACACCTATCAGAAGCTCACCGCGATCGCGCCCACCATCGCCCAGTCCGGCGGCGACGCCTTCTTCGAACCGTGGAAGGACCAGGCCGCAGCGGTGGCCACCGCGGTCTTCCAGGCCGACAAGATGAAGCAACTGATCACCGACGTGGACAACAAGTTCGCCGACGTGGCCAAGAACAACGCCCGATTCAAAGACAAGAAGGCGATCCTGCTGGCCGGGAGCTTCTACGCCGACACCCTCACCGCGACCCTGCGCGGCTGGCGCACCGAGTTCCTGACCGAGATGGGTTTCCAGATCCCCGACAGCATCTCCGCCTTCGGCGTCGACGACCACCGCGCCGCCATCCCGCGCGACAAGCTCGGCGACGCTCTCGAGGGCGCCGACGTGTTGATCTGGTCCACCGAGAGCGACGCCGACCAGGCTGCGCTGCTGGCCGATCCCGCCGTCGCCGCGCTGACCGCGACCAAACAGAACCGCAACGTGTTCACCGGCTTAGACCTGGCCGGAGCCATCGCGTTCTCCTCGCCGCTGTCCTATCCGGTCGTTGCCGAGCAGCTGCCCCCACTGCTCACCCGCGCGCTGGACTGACCGCGCGTGTTTGGATGACACCGTGACCAGCAGCCAAACCGACTCCGCACGACAGGACGCCCCGACCCCGGGCTTCGCCCAAGTCGGCTCGCTCTACTATCCGATCCTCGTCGCCGTGTTCACCGCACTGGTGATCATCTCCAACGTCACCGCGACCAAGGGCGTGGCGTTCGGACCCATCGTCGGCAACTGGTCGATCATCACCGACGGCGGATTCATCGTCTTTCCGCTGACCTACGTCATCGGTGACGTGCTCTCCGAGGTCTACGGCTTCAAGGCCGCCCGGCGCGCCATCATGCTGGGCTTCGCGATGAACATCCTGGCGGCGCTGGCGTTCTGGGTGACGATCTATCTGCCGTCCGCCGACTTCTACACCAACCAGGAACATTTCGAGAACGTCGTCCACGCCTACACCCAGTTGATCGTCGCCGGGCTGGCCGGCTTCATCGTCGGACAGACCATCAACGCCTGGACCGTCGTGAAGATCAAGGAACGCACGAAAGAGAAGCACCTGTGGGCGCGGCTGGTCGGCTCCACCTTCGCCGGCCAACTCGGCGACACCCTGGTGTTCTGCAGCATCGCGGCGGGCGCGATCGGCATCACGACCTTCGGTGACTTCGCCACCTACACCGTCCTGGGCTGGGTCTACAAAACCGGCGTCGAAGTGGTGATGCTGCCCATCACCTACCGCGTGATCGCCTACATCAAGCGACACGAGCCGACCTACACGGCCATGGTCTGAGTGCGCCGAACGTGGATTACCGGCACGGTTTGACCGCACCACGCGTGGAACAAGTCCACACTGGGCGCACCGGAGAGGTGATCCGTGACTA
This sequence comes from uncultured Actinomycetota bacterium, assembly GCA_963716465.1. Classification (GTDB taxonomy): domain Bacteria; phylum Actinomycetota; class Actinomycetes; order Mycobacteriales; family Mycobacteriaceae; genus Mycobacterium. The sequence goes on along the minus strand of CAVQTS010000008.1, from coordinate 291,618 downwards.
CGGCGACGCGGCGCTGCTGCTGGAATGCGAGTCGACCGACGCCGTGCTCGCGCTCACCGCGGCACTGAACCGGGCACGGATTCCCGGCGTGCTCGACATCGTGCCGGCCTCGCGGACGGTCCTGCTCAAGCTCGCCGGCCCGCGCGACCTGCAGCCGACCCGGCAGCTGCTGGCCCGGCTGCAGGTCGACCCCGCAGGCACTGCCGCCGTCGACGACGGGCACGTCGACGTGGTGATCGACGTCCGCTATGACGGCGCTGACCTTGCCGAGGTAGCCGAACTCACCGGGCTGGACGTGCCCGGTGTCATCGAGGCCCACACCGAAATGCCGTGGCGGTGCGGATTCGGGGGATTCGCGCCGGGTTTCGCCTACCTGGTGGGCGGCGACCCGCGGCTGGCCGTGCCGCGGCGCAGCGAGCCGCGCACCAAGGTGCCGGCCGGATCGGTAGGCCTGGCCGGGGAGTTCAGCGGCGTCTACCCGCGTCAGTCACCCGGCGGCTGGCAGCTGATCGGGCACACCGACGCGGTGCTGTGGGACGTCGACCGCCCCCAGCCGGCATTGCTCATGCCCGGTATGCGGGTGCAGTTCCGGGCGGTCTGAGGGGCGACGTGATCACGCTGGAAGTCCTGCGGACCGGGCCGCTGGCCCTGGTCGAGGATCTGGGCCGGCCGGGCCTGGCGCACGTCGGGGTGACCCGGTCCGGGGCGGCCGACCGCTGGTCACACCGGCTGGCCAACCGTCTGGTGGCCAACCCCGACGACCGCGCCACCGTCGAGGTCACCTTCGGCGGTTTCACCGCTCGCGTCCACGGCGGCAACGTCGACGTCGCGGTGACGGGAGCCGACGTCGACCCGTCAGTGGGGGGAATTCCGTTCGGTATCAACAGCATTCACCGCCTCCACGATGGGGAGGTGCTGTCGCTGGGCGCACCGCACACCGGCCTGCGCAGCTATCTGGCAGTGCGCGGCGGTATCGCCGTGCGCGCGGTCTTGGGCTCGCGCAGCTATGACGTCATGTCGGCGATCGGGCCGCGGCCCCTGCGGGCCGGCGACATCCTGCCGGTCGGCGCCAACGCCGGCGGCTATCCGGAGCTCGACCAGGCGCCGGTGTCCGCGATCGCCGAGAACCTGATCGAACTTCAGGTGGTACCCGGTCCGCGTGACGACTGGTTCGCCGACCCCGACGCGCTCGTGCACACCGACTGGGTGGCCAGCGATCGCAGTGACCGCGTCGGCATGCGGCTGGAGGGCAGGGCGCTGGCGCACCGCCGGCCTGATCGGCAACTGCCCAGCGAGGGCGCCACGAGAGGCGCGATCCAGGTACCGCCCAACGGCCAGCCCGTGATCCTGGGACCCGATCACCCGGTCACCGGCGGATATCCCGTCATCGGGGTCGTCACCGACGCCGACGCCGACAAGGTCGCCCAGATCCGGCCCGGCCAGACCGTGCGGCTGCACTGGACGCGGCCGCGTATTGCCGCGGGGCGGCTCGCGGGCTGGTAGAGCTGACGGTGTGCAAGCGCAGGTCCACACCGCCCGGCTGATCCACACCAGCGACCTGGACAACGAGACCCGGCAGCATGCCCATCAGATGGTCACCGAGGCGTTCACCGACTACACCGACTCCGACTGGGAGCACGCGCTCGGCGGGATGCACGCGATCATCCAGTACCGCGGCGCGCTGATCGCCCACGCATCCGTGGTGCAGCGGCGATTGCTCCACCAGGGCGCAGCACTGCGGTGCGGCTACGTCGAGGGGGTCGCCGTGCGGGAGGACTGGCGCGGTCAGGGCCTGGCACACGCCGTGATGGACGCGATCGAACAGGTGATCCGCGGGGCCTACCAAGTCGGGGCGCTGAGCGCCAGCCCCGCCGGGGAACGGATCTACCGGCCCCGCGGCTGGCTGCACTGGCAAGGCCTGACCTCCGTGCTCGCCCCTTCGGGGCCGATTCGTACCCCCGACGACGACGGCTCGATCTTCGTGTTGCCGGTGGACGTGCACATGGACCCGAACGCGGAGCTGGTCTGCGACTGGCGCGACGGCGATGTCTGGTAGCCGCGCGATGAGACTCGACAAACGTGTGAGCGCGGGCAGCTCCAGCCCGCTCGGCGCCCACGCCGGCGACGGCGGCACGAACTTCTCGGTCTGGTCGCGTACCGCCACCGAGGTCGACCTGTTGCTGTTCGACGACGTCGACGACGCTGCGCCGGCACGCACCATCACGCTCGATCCGGCGGAGAACCGCACCTCCAGCTTCTGGCATGTGTTCGTCCCCGACGTGGGCTCCGGGCAGGTCTACACCTGGCGGGTACACGGCGCCTTCGACCCCGCCGCCGGACTGAGGCACGACCCCTCGGCGGTATTACTCGACCCGTACGGCCTCGCGGTCGCGGTTCCCAAGGGATACGACCGGATGGCCGGCACGCCGACCGGACCCTTACCGGATTCGCACCGCGATGAAGAGCGTCGTCGCCGACCTTTCCGGCTACGACTGGGAAGGCGACAAACCCCTGGGTCTCTCGTTCGGGCGCACCGTCATCTACGAGTTGCATGTCCGGGGCTTCACCGCGCACCCCAACTCCCGCGTGGACCGCCGCCTCGCCGGGACCTACGCCGGCTTGATCGACAAGATCCCATACCTGCAATCGCTGGGCGTCACCGCGGTGGAGCTGATGCCGGTGCAAGCGTTCGACCCGCAGTCCGCGCCGAACGGGCTGCCCAACTACTGGGGCTACAGCCCGGTGTCGTTCTTCGCCCCGCACGCCGCCTACGCATCCACCGGCGACCCGCTGGACGCATTGGACGAATTCCGCACCATGGTCAAAGAACTCCACAAGGCCGGCATCGAGGTCATCCTCGACGTCGTCTTCAACCACACCGCCGAAGGCGACGCGGACGGACCGACATTCTGCTGGCGGGGATTCGACAACCGCGCCTACTACCTGCTGGACCCGGCCAACCCGGCGCACTACCTCGACTACACCGGCTGCGGCAACACCACCAACGCCAACAACGCGGTGTTCCGCCGGATGGCCGTCGACGCGCTGCACCACTGGGTGCAGCAGATGCACGTCGACGGCTTCCGCTTCGACCTGGCCTCGGCGATGGCCCGCGACACCGCGGGCACGCCCACTGCCGAACCGCCCGTGCTCTTCCAGATCGAGACCGACCCGGTGCTGGCCGGCACCAAGCTGATCGCCGAAGCCTGGGACGCCGCGGGTCTCTACCAGCTCGGCACCTTCGCCGGTGATCGCTGGCGGGAGTGGAACGGCAAGTTCCGCGACGACATCCGCCGCTTCGTGCGGGGCGACCGCCACACCGTCGAACTACTCCCCAACCGGCTGCTGGCCAGTCCGGACCTGTTCGGCGGCCGGCCGGCCGAAGTCGAGCACAGCATCAACTTCGTCGCCTGCCACGACGGGTTCACCCTCAACGACCTGGTGTCCTATTCGCACAAACACAACTGGGTCAACGGCGAAGACAACCGGGACGGCAGCAACGACAACTTCTCCATCAACTGCGGCGTGGAAGGGCCGTCGGCCGACCCGGCGGTCGAGGCCATGCGCACCCGGCTGGTGAAGAACATGCTCGGCATCACGCTGATCGCCATGGGCGTGCCGATGATCGGCATGGGCGACGAAGTGCGGCGAACCCAGTTGGGCAACAACAACCCCTACTGCCAGGACAACGAGATCAGCTGGTTCGACTGGACGCTGCCCGAGAAGTACGCCGACATCCGACGATTCGTGCGCGGGCTGATCGACGTCCGGCTCGAACTGGACATGACCAGAGTCATGCACGGCCTGACACTGCGGGAGTTCCTCACCCGATCGGTGGTCGAGTTCCACGGCGTGCATCTGCACCAGCCCGACTGGTCGGCGGACTCGCACGCGCTGGCGCTGACCGTTCGCAGCGTGATCGGCACCCGCATGGTGCACGCGATCCTCAACAGCTGGATGCATCCCCTGGACTTCGAACTGCCGCCCCTGTCCAGCCCGACGCTGCCCTGGCGCCGCATCGTGGACACCGCACTCGATCCGCCCGACGACATCTCAGACCTGGAGACCGGACCACCGCTGCACGGACTGACCTATCGCGCCGACGCCCATTCGGTCGTCCTGCTCTGCGCCGATCTGCGGTAGCTCCGAAGCTGATCCGCGCCACCCCGTCTGCAGACTGGGCCTTTCGCGCTGCAACACAGCTGCCTCGAGACTCTTACCGGACGTGACTTCTCTCACGTTCGGTCCCGGACGTGGCTAGCATCGGGTGTCGTACTGTGATCCGTAACACCTTCAGCCTCGAGGAGGTCTGTTGTCCAGCACACCCGAACTGACCGAACTTCACCACCTCATCGGCGGACTGCAGCGGTGCGTGACGGCTATGAAGGCCAAGTACGGCGACTCCCCGGCAATGCGCCGAATTGTCAACGACGCCGAGCGAATCCTCAATGACGTCGAGCTTCTCGATATCGACGCCCATGAGCTCGAGTTGGCTCAGCAAACCATTGTGTTCTCCGGCGAGAAGATCCCGATTCCGGACACCCCGTACGACACCGCCTTCTGGCGCGACGTCGATGACGAAGGCGTCGGCGGGCACAACCGTCGCTGACCCGCTTAACACCGGGTGCCGTGATCTAGGTACCCTCCGATCAGTTCATGCGAAGGGGATCACAGTAGATGAGCGCACCTGCGGCTAACCGCCCTAAGACCGGTGTCTTCTCACCGGGTCGTGCCGAGATTCCGCAGCGCACGCTGCGCACCGACAACTGGCTGAAGTCGCCCATCGTGGTCGACCTCGGTTTCGCCGCGTTCATCATCTACGCGACCGTGCGGGCGTTCCAGCGTGCCAACTTCTTCGTGCCGCAGTACCACTACCTCACGCCGTTCTACTCGCCGTGCTTGAGCAAGGCGTGCGGGGAGGCCAGTGACTTCTGGCCGCAGATCCTGCCCGCCACCGGGCCGCTGTCGCTGCTGCCGTTCGCCCTGCTGTCGCTGCCGTTCCTGTTGCTGTTCCGGCTGACCTGCTACTACTACCGCGGCGCCTACTACCGCTCGGTGTGGCAGGCCCCCACCGCCTGCGCCGTGGCCGAGCCGCACGCGAAATACACTGGGGAAACCCGGCTTCCGCTGATCATCCAGAACAGCCACCGGTACTTCTTCTACATCGCGGGCATCATCTCGCTGATCAACACCTACGACGCGATCGTCGCCTTCCACTCCGACAAGGGGCCCGGCGGCTTCGGTTTCGGCCTGGGCAACGTCGATCCTGGTGACCAACGTCGTGCTGCTGTGGATCTACACGCTGTCCTGCCACTCCTGCCGCCACGTCACCGGCGGACGCCTCAAGCACTTCTCCAAGCACCCGGTCCGGTACTGGATCTGGACCCAGGTCAGCAAGATCAACACGCGCCACAAGATGTTCGCGTGGATCACGCTGGGCACCCTGATGTTCACCGACTTCTACATCATGCTCGTGGCCAGTGGGACCATCTCTGACCTGAGATTCATTGGCTGACAAGCAGTTCCATACAAATAGTTTGAGCGAGGACACATGACGGTTGAGGTCGAGCGGCATTCTTACGACGTTGTCGTGATCGGTGCCGGCGGCTCGGGTCTACGCGCGGTCATCGAAGCCCGCGAGCGTGGCCTGAAGGTCGCTGTGGTGAGCAAGTCGCTGTTCGGCAAGGCCCACACCGTCATGGCCGAGGGCGGCTGCGCGGCCGCCATGCGCAACGTCAACACCAAGGACAGCTGGCAGGTGCACTTCGGTGACACCATGCGCGGCGGCAAGTTCCTCAACAACTGGCGGATGGCCGAACTGCACGCGCAGGAGGCACCCGACCGGGTGTGGGAGCTGGAGACCTACGGCGCACTGTTCGACCGCACCAAGGACGGCCGGATCAGCCAGCGCAACTTCGGTGGCCACACCTACCCGCGGCTGGCCCACGTCGGTGACCGCACCGGCCTGGAGATCATCCGCACCCTGCAGCAGAAGATCGTCTCGCTACAGCAGGAGGACAAGGCCGAGCTGGGCGACTACGAGGCCCGGATCAAGGTCTTCCACGAGTGCGCGATCACCGAGCTGATACTAGACGGGGCCGGGGACGAAAAAGGGTGGCCGGCGCATTCGGCTACTGGCGTGAGACCGGCAAGTTCATCCTGTTCGAGGCCCCGGCCGTGGTGCTGGCCACCGGCGGCATCGGCAAGTCGTTCAAGGTCTCGTCGAACTCCTGGGAGTACACCGGCGACGGGCATGCCCTGGCGCTGCGGGCCGGCTCGGCGCTGATCAACATGGAGTTCATCCAGTTCCACCCGACCGGGATGGTCTGGCCGCTGTCGGTCAAGGGCATCCTCGTGACCGAGGGTGTGCGCGGTGACGGCGGCGTTCTGAAGAACTCCGAAGGCAAGCGCTTCATGTTCGACTACATCCCTTCGGTGTTCAAGGGCCAGTACGCCGAGACCGAAGAAGAAGCCGACCAGTGGCTCAAGGACAACGACTCGGCACGCCGCACCCCTGACCTGTTGCCCCGCGACGAGGTGGCCCGCGCCATCAACACCGAGGTGAAGGCCGGCCGGGGCACCCCGCACGGCGGTGTCTACCTCGACATCGCGACGCGCATGACGCCCGAGGAGATCAAGCGCCGGCTGCCGTCGATGTACCACCAGTTCATGGAGCTGGCCGAGGTCGACATCACCAAGGACGAGATGGAAGTCGGGCCGACCTGCCACTACGTCATGGGCGGCATCGAGGTCGACCCGGACACCGGTGCCGCGGCGACCCCCGGTCTGTTCGCCGCCGGCGAGTGTTCGGGCGGCATGCACGGTTCGAACCGCCTCGGCGGCAACTCGCTGTCGGACCTGCTGGTGTTCGGCCGTCGCGCCGGTCTGGGCGCCGCCGACTACGTACGGGCGCTGGCCAGCCGGCCGAAGGTCGCCGAGGAGTCCCTCGAGTCCGCCGCCGAGTTGGCGCTGCAGCCGTTCAAGGGCCCGCAGGGCCAGGCGAAGCCGGAGAACCCGTACACCCTGCACGCCGATCTGCAGCAGACGATGAACGACCTGGTCGGCATCATCCGCACGGACGCGGAGATCAAGCAGGCGCTGGCCAAGATCGACGAGTACAAGGTCCGCTACAGCAACATCGAGTCCGACGGTCGGCGCGAGTTCAACCCGGGCTGGCATCTGGCCATCGACATGCGCAACATGCTGCTGGTCAGCGAGTGCGTGGCGAAGGCCGCGCTGGCGCGCACCGAGAGCCGGGGCGGGCACACCCGCGACGACTTCCCGGCGATGGACCCCCAGTGGCGGCGCACGCTGCTGGTGTGCCGCGCGACGAACGACGACGTGGTGCCTGAGGTGTCGGTGACCAAGGAAGTCCAGCCGCCGATGCGCGAGGATCTGTTGGAGGTCTTCGAGGTCGAGGAACTCGGCAAGTACTTCACCGACGAGGAGCTGGCCCAGCATCCGGGACGGAGGACCCAGTGAGCTATCAGGCGAAGCTGAAGGTTTGGCGCGGCGACGACGAGGGCGGCGGGCTGCACGACTACACCGTCGCGGTCAACGAGGGTGAGGTCGTCCTCGACATCATCCACCGGCTGCAGGCCGAGCAGGCCCCCGACCTCGCGGTGCGGTGGAACTGCAAGGCCGGCAAGTGCGGATCGTGTTCGGCGGAGATCAACGGCCGCCCGCGCCTGCTGTGCATGACCCGGATGTCGACCTTCGGTGAGTCCGACACCATCACGATCACCCCGCTGCGCACCTTCCCGGTGATCCGCGACCTGGTCACCGATGTGTCGTTCAACTACGAGAAGGCCCGCGAGATCCCCGCGTTCGCGCCGCCGAAAGATCTGCAGCCCGGCGAGTACCGGATGGCCCAGATCGACGTCGAGCGCTCACAGGAGTTCCGCAAGTGCATCGAGTGCTTCCTGTGCCAGAACGTCTGCCACGTGGTGCGTGACCACGAGGAGAACAAGAAGGAGTTCGCCGGACCGCGCTTCCTGATGCGGATCGCCGAGCTGTCCATGCACCCGCTGGACACCCTCGACCGCCGGGACTCGGCCCAGGAGGACTTCGGCCTGGGCTACTGCAACATCACCAAGTGCTGCACCGAGGTGTGCCCGGAGCACATCAAGATCACCGACAACGCGCTGATCCCGATGAAGGAGCGCGTGGTCGACCGCAAGTACGACCCGGTGGTGTGGCTCGGCAACAAGCTGTTCCGGCGAACGAAGTGAGCGGAACCATCGAGCAGAGCCGACGGGACAAGTAAGCCTTTTCACGAGTGTGAATCCGCTGCGAAATCTTCGTTGATTTTTCGCAGAGGGTTCACGCTCGTCGGCATCTGGGTAGCCTCGCGAGTATGGGAACCACCCGCAGCACCAACGAGATTCGCACCGCGATCCGCGAGCTGTCGGCCCGCGCCGAGTTGGCCCGCAAGGAGGGCCGGCCCGATGACGCCGCCGAACTCGAGGGGCGCATCGCCGGCTACCGCGACGAACTCGCCGCGCGGCCCTGACACCGGCCGGACATGCAGACTGGGCTAGCCGCCCAGCCTGCGGAAAGTGCTGCGGTGGAAGACAATCGGCGGCACGTCGTCGTGCACCGTGATGTCGCTGATCCGCAAGATCACGATCGTATGGTCGCCGGCCGGGACCAGCTGCTCGATGGCGCTTTCCAGCCACACGCAGGTGCCTTTGACGAAGACCGCCCCGCCGTCCGAGGACACCGTCTCCAGCCCGGCGAACCGATCACCCGTCTTGGCCGCCAGTGCGCGGGCAGCAGTGTCGTGGCTCTCGCCGAGCACGCTGATACCGAGAACCGGCGCGCCTTGAAGCTTGGGCCAGGTTTCGGAGGTGTTCTGGACACAGAACGACACCAGCGGCGGATCCAGCGAGACCGGAACGAACGTGGACGCCGCCAGCCCCACCCGCGCGCCCGACACCTCGGCGGCGATCGCGATCACGCCAGTCGGGAAGTGACCGAACGCTTCACGCAGCGCCTGTGCGCTGAGGTTCGTGCCAGTATTCATACTGCGACAAACTTACACGCGGACGGCCAGGCTTTCATCGTCTGGACCGGTCAACCCCGTGGAAATCTCCACCCGCTCAGCCATGCCTGCCCTGCTGCAGGAACTGGGCTGCGCACGGGCAGGTCCGAAACAGCCCGAAGGCGCCCCACCCAAGTGAATTGACCAGCTGGACATCGCCGCTGCGGCAGCCCCGTCCACTGCGTCCGACCGATGGTCGTGGCAGAAATCACAGTTCGATAAAGGCCCAGTTCAGAAGTGCAATTGTCCAGCACAACAGCAGTCGGCCGGGCATCACGCCACAACGGCTTGCGTTGAAGTTACCGAGCGGTATAGTTAACGCGTTACTGGTGGGTAACTTAGGGCCAAGTACCCAACCCTAAAGTGGCGTTCTCATCGAGGAGGAACAGTGGGCCACTATAAGAGCAACGTACGCGACCAGGAATTCAACCTGTTCGAGGTACTCGGCCTCGACAAGGCGCTCGGCCACGGCGAGTACAGCGATTTCGATGTCGACACCGTGCACGAGATGCTCACCGAGTCGGCCCGCCTTGCGGAGGGCCCACTGGCCGCCTCCTACGTCGAGGGCGATCGCAACCCGCCGGTCTTCGACCCCAGAACCCATTCGGTAACTCTGCCCGAGAACTTCAAGAAGTCGGTGAAGGCGTTCATCGAGGGCGGTTGGGACCGAGTCGGTGTTAGCGAGGAGCTTGGCGGCATGCCGATGCCCCGGATTCTGGTCTGGGCCATCCACGAGCACGTGCTGGGTGCCAACCCGGCCGTCTGGATGTACGGCGGCGGAGCGGGATTCGCACAGATCACCCACAACTTGGGCACCGAAGAGCAGCAGAAATGGGCAAACTTCGCCGCCGAGCGCGGCTGGGGTTCCACCATGGTGCTGACCGAGCCCGATGCCGGCTCCGACGTCGGTGCGGGGCGGACCAAGGCCGTCAAGCAGGACGACGGCTCCTGGCACATCGACGGCGTGAAGCGGTTCATCACGTCCGCCGATTCCGATGACCTGTTCGAGAACATCCTGCACCTGGTGCTGGCCCGCCCCGAGGGTGCCGGTCCGGGCACCAAGGGCCTCTCACTGTTTCTGGTGCCGAAGTTCCTGTTCGACTTCGAGACCGGCGAGCCCGGCGAACGCAATGGCGTCTTCGTCACCAACGTCGAGCACAAGATGGGCCTGAAGGTCTCCGCCACCTGTGAGCTGACCTTCGGCCAGCACGGCGTTCCGGCCAAGGGCTGGCTGGTCGGCGAGGTGCACGAAGGCATCGCGCAGATGTTCGAGGTCATCGAGCAGGCCCGAATGATGGTGGGCACCAAGGCAATCTCCACCCTGTCGACCGGTTACCTCAACGCTCTCGAGTACGCCAAGGAGCGCGTACAGGGTGCCGACCTGACCCAGATGACCGACAAGGCGGCGCCGCGGGTGACGATCACCCATCACCCCGATGTCCGTCGCAGCCTCATGACCCAGAAGGCCTACGCCGAGGGTGGCCGGGCGTTGTATCTCTACACCGCGAGCTACCAGGACGCCGCACTGGCGCAGACAGTGCAAGGGGTTGATGCTGAGCTCGCGGCCAGGGTCAACGACCTGCTGCTGCCGATCGTGAAGGGATTCGGCTCGGAGCAGGCCTACGCCAAGCTCACCGAGAGCCTGCAGACCTTCGGCGGCTCCGGCTTCCTGCAGGACTACCCGGTCGAGCAGTACATCCGCGACGCCAAGATCGACTCTCTCTACGAAGGCACCACCGCCATCCAGGCGCAGGATTTCTTCTTCCGCAAGATCATCCGCGACAAGGGTGTGGCACTGGGCCACGTGGCCGGCCAGATCGGTGAGTTCATCACGAACGAGTCGGGCAACGGCCGCCTCAAGACCGAGCGCGAGCTGCTCGCCAAGGCGCTGGAGGATGTCCAGGCCATGGCGGCTTCGATGACCGGCGACCTGATGGCCGCGCAGGAGGACTCCGCGTCCATCTACAAGGTGGGCCTGGCCTCGGTGCGCTTCCTGATGAGCGTCGGCGACCTGGTCATCGGCTGGCTGTTGCAGCGTCAGGCTGCCGTCGCCATCGAGGCTCTCGACGCCGGCGCCACCGGCGCCGACCGTTCCTTCTACGAGGGCAAGATCGCCGTCGCCTCGTTCTTCGCCAAGAACATGCTGCCGCTGCTGACCAGCACGCGTCAGGTGATCGAGACGATCGACAACGAGATCATGGAGCTCGACGAAGCGGCCTTCTAGACCGTCAGCGCGAACGGCCCCGGGACCTTTGGGTCTCTGGGCCGTTCACGTTCAGTTCGGGCTTCAGTGCCGGGACGGCCGCCGGCTTGGGCTGACCCGATCGGACCGGTCGGCGGCACTCGATTCACCGGCAGCGGCTGCGGCCGGCCGCAGCGATGACGCTGGCAACCCCGGAGTGCTTCGCGGACAACGGCTTTGCACCCACATCCTGGCAACCCCGGTCGATGTTCGGACGCAGCACCGAGTCGATGCCGTCGACGATCTTCTCCGTATACCCAACTGCCGCAACGGCATTGTGAGGGGAAGATGCTCGGTGGGCACATGGTAAACCGTCGCCGTGCCGTGCTGGGCGTTGGTCGTCACCGTGATGTCTTCGGCAGGCACCGTCGACAACTCGGCATTCTGTGCGTAGGGGTGGACGTACACGATTCCCACATCAACGCGTTCAGATCGATCAACACGTTCCACGGGCGCGTGATGGGATCGGTGAAGCCGTCATACTGGTTGATCACTACGATGGTGTTGAACCGCGTCTCCGGCAGCGCCTCGGGCGTATAGCCCAGAACCGGAATGTGAATCCCGTACAGAGCCCGACCGACGCCGAGATTGGGATCGGCGATCAGGATGAATGTCGTATCGGACGACACGCGGGGGTCATCGGTCAGGTCGGCTTCAGCCTGTTGTATCACCATCGCGCCCTGCGAGGTGCCGATGACGACCAGCGGCAGTGGGCCCCTGGTGTTGCTGGCAGCCTGGTCCAACCTCATGGTGCCGGTGCGCACGGAACTGCCGAGGGTGGGATCCAGCAATCCGGTGATCGGCCAGAGCGATCCGGGATAGTCGATGGTGGTGGTCCTGGCGTCCTTGTAGGCGCCGCCGAGCAGATCGTCGAACGTTCCGAAGGAGCCCGCCGGCTGAGCCGCTGGTGCCCCCGACCCAAAAACATGCTGGTGACATTCGGGGATGCGGCGATGCTGATGGCGGCGACGGCAAACAATGCCGCGAGTCCCCGCACTTTGCCGTGTCACCCGCTGCTGCTGGCCATGCACCCTGACATGTGTTGCAGAGCACGTGAGTCGGCATATGCCTGAATAACAGCGTCAATAAAAGTCCTTTTTCCGGGACCTTGGGCCCTGGCACCACAGCCGCCAGTCGATAGGTTCGAGGCATGGCGATGCTGGACAGCAATGGAGCTGAACCCGAGCCTGCCGTCGACGGCGGTGGGAAGCAGGGCGGCCCTGGATCGCTGGCGAGCATCGTGGCCCCTTTCACCAGGGCCGGAGGCTATTACGCCCGCTCCTGGGGCGCCTACCTCGACGGCGCGGGCGGCGAACTGCCCGTCGCGCGCCCGACCCTGTCGCTGGCCACCCATGCGCTCCGAGACGAGATCGTGCTGGTGGGTCTGCGCTGGCGGCGGCCGTTGGGCGACGCGAGAGTCTACGAGCGGATCAACGGCGAGGTCAGCGATGCGCTGACCCTCTACCGCAAGAAGGGCTGGCTGAAGAAGCCCGCGACGTTCTTTGCTGCGCCGCCGACCCCCACCGACGTCAGCATCAGGTCGTTCACCAGCCGCAATCGGACGCACCAACGGCTGTCCTTCGAGAGCGGCTACCAGCCTTCTGTCGACGACCCGGGCCGCGATCGCTGGCAGAGCTACTCCGGAAACCATCGCGAGTACGCCCTGATGCTGCGCCACCCCGAGCCACGGCCGTGGCTGGTGTGCGTCCACGGAACCGAGATGGGCCGCGCCGGACTGGACCTGACCCTGTTCCGGGCCTGGCATCTGCACGAGGACCTCGGACTCAACGTGGTGCTGCCGGTGCTGCCGATGCACGGGCCGCGAGCCAAGGGACTGCCGAAGGGCGCCGTGTATCCCGGTGAGGACGTCATGGACGACGTTCACGCGACCGCGCAGGCGGTGTGGGACATCCGCCGGGTGATCGCCTGGATCCGCTCAGAAGAGCCCGACGCACAGATCGGGTTGAACAGCATCTCGTTGGGCGGCTACATCGCGGCCCTCGTCGCCGGCCTCGAGGACGGGCTGACGTGCGCCATCCTCGGTGTGCCGCCGTCGAACCTGGTCGAAATCCTCGGTCGCCATGCCGGCCTTGGCAAGGACGACCCGCGCCGCAGAACCCTCGAACTCGCCGCACCCATCGGCCAGATGATCTCGCCGCTGTCGCTGCCACCGAGACTGCCGCCCGGTGGCCGGTTTATTTACGCCGGCGTCGCCGACCGCATCGTGCATCCACGCGAGCAGGTGCTGCAACTGTGGGAACACTGGGGACGCCCGGATATCGGCTGGTATGACGGCGGCCACACCGGTTTCTTCCAAGCCCGCCCGGTTCAGCGCTTCGTCGACGCGGCCCTGATTCGGTCGGGACTTGTTGCGGCGGGCGCGATTCCAAAAAAGTGACCGCCGCTGGAATCCCCTCCTCACCAGCGGCGGTCCTTCCTTCGCGTCAATGAGACACGAAGAAAGAGGATGCCCCGTGTTGCCGTCGGGTCGGGGGGTCAGACGGCAACACGGAGCTATCCGGTACATCGGATACCCCACAGCGCTCGTTACAAACCCACGGAGAAAAATTTCCGCGAATTTTCAGGCGACCATGATCGCGGTCACACCCTGGCCGCCCGCAGCACAGATCGAGATGAGACCGCGCACCGGTCGTCCGGTGTCGGCCTTCTTCTCGGCGAGCTGCTTGGCCAGCTGCGCGACGATCCGTCCGCCGGTCGCTGCGAACGGGTGACCCGCCGCCAGCGAGGAGCCGTTGACGTTGAGCTTCGACCGGTCGATGGCGCCGAGGGCGGCATCGAGGCCCAGTCGCTCCTTGCAGTACTCCTCGGACTCCCAGGCCTGCAGGTGCGCCAGAACCACCGACGCGAACGCCTCGTGGATCTCGTAGAAGTCGAAATCCTGCAAAGTCAAACCGTTGCGCGCGAGCAGCCGCGGTACGGCGTAGGTGGGCGCCATCAGCAACCCGTCGGCGCCGTTGACGTAGTCCACCGCGGCGGTCTCGGAGTCAACGAAAAATGCCAGCGGCGTCAGCGAGTGTGAGTCGGCCCACTCCTCGCTGGCCAGCAGGGCCACCGAGGCCCCGTCGGTCAGCGGGGTGGAGTTCCCGGCCGTCATCGTGGCGTCGCCGTTCTTGACGCCGAACACCGGCTTGAGCTTGGCCAGCTTCTCGGCGCTGGAGTCTGCTCGCAGGTTGTTGTCGCGGTAGACGCCCAGGAACGGTGTGACGAGATCGTCGAAGAAGCCGCGGTCGTAGGCGGCGGCCATGTTGCGGTGGCTGGCCGCGGCCAGCTCGTCCTGGTCGGTCCGCTTGATGCCCATCTTCTTGGCGGTGATCGCCGCGTGCTCACCCATCGACAGGCCGGTGCGGGGTTCGCCATTGGTGGGGATCTCCACCCCGAGGGAGGCGGGCAGCTTGCCGACCAGCTTGAGCCGGTCGACGTTGGACCGCGCCCGCCGCAATCCGAGCAGGGTGCGGCGCAGTTCGTCGCCAAGGCCGATCGGGGCGTCGGAGGTGGTGTCCACGCCGCCGGCGACGGCCACCTCGTAGCGGCCCGCGGCGATTCCGTCGGCGGCCGCGATCGCCGCCTGCAAGCCGGTGCCGCAGGCCTGCTGCAGATCGATGGCCGGGGTGTAGGGCGACAGCGCGCTGCCCAGCACACTCTCGCGCATCAGGTTGAAGTCGCGGCTGTGTTTGAGGACCGCGCCGCCGATCACGGCGCCGAGGCGTTCGCCGGCAAGGCCGAAGCGGTCCACCAGGCCGTCCAGCGCGGCGGTGAACATGTCCTGGTTGGAGGCTTCGGCGTAGGCGCCGTCAGAGCGGGCGAACGGGATGCGGTTGCCGCCGAGAACGGCAACCCGGCGAGCATTCTGGCTGTTGGGGGCCACGTCAATCTCCGCTTTGTCGTCGGTTCGGGATGGGTATAGGACACCCATAGTACGCACCGTTCTTACTTTCGAGTAAGTTCGTTCCCGGTCCCCTGCCAACCCAAACTCGAAAGGCACATTCGTGGCTTCCGACCTGTTTTCCCAAGTCGTCAACTCCGGCCCCGGCTCGTTTCTGGCCAAGCAATTGGGCGTTCCGCAACCGGAGACCCTGCGTCGTTACCGGCCGGGCGAGCCGCCGCTGGCGGGCTCGCTGCTGATCGGCGGGGACGGCCGGGTGGCCGAGCCGCTGCGCGCCGCCCTGGCCGAGGACTACACCGTCGTCGCCAACAACCTGGGCGGGCGCTGGGCCGACTCGTTCGGTGGCCTGGTCTTCGATGCCACCGGCATCACCGACCCGATCAAGCTGCGCGGCCTCTACGAGTTCTTCACCCCGGTGCTGCGCAACCTCGGGCATTCGGGCCGCGTCGTGGTCGTCGGCACCATCCCGGACCAAGCGGCCGGAGTGGACGAGCGCATCTCCCAGCGCGCCCTGGAGGGCTTCACCCGCTCGCTGGGCAAGGAACTGCGCGATGGAGCAACCGCCGCCCTGGTCTACCTGTCCCCCGCGGCCAAGCCGGCGGCGACCGGACTGGAGTCGACCCTGCGGTTCATCCTGTCGGCCAAGTCGGCCTACGTCGACGGCCAGGTGTTCTACGTCGGCGCGGACGACTCGACGCCGCCCGCCGACTGGGACAAGCCGCTGGCGGGCAAGGTCGGCATCGTCACCGGCGCCGCCCGCGGCATCGGCGCCACCATCGCCGAGGTGTTCGCCCGCGACGGGGCGACGGTGGTCGCGATCGACGTGGAGTCGGCCCACGACGCGCTCGGCGAGACGGCGGCCAGGGTGGGCGGCACAGCCCTGCCGCTCGACGTCACCGCCGAGGACGCGGTGGAGAAGATCACCGCGCACCTGCGCGAGCACCACGGCGGCCGGGCCGACATCCTGGTCAACAATGCCGGCATCACCCGCGACAAGCTGCTGGCCAACATGGACGACGCGCGTTGGGATGCGGTGATCGCGGTGAATCTCCTTGCGCCACAACGGCTGACCGAAGGTCTAGTGGGCAACGGCAGCATCGGTGAGGGTGGCCGCATCATCGGGCTGTCGTCGATGGCCGGTATCGCCGGCAACCGCGGGCAGACCAACTACGCCACCACCAAGGCCGGGATGATCGGTATCACCCAGGCGCTGGCCCCGTCGCTCGCCGAGAAGGGGATCACGATCAACGCCGTCGCGCCGGGGTTCATCGAGACCGCGATGACGGCCGCGATCCCGCTGGCCACCCGGGAGGTGGGTCGCCGGCTCAACTCGCTGTACCAGGGCGGCAAGCCCGTCGACGTCGCCGAGACCATCGCCTACTTCGCCAGCCCGGCGTCGAACGCGGTGACCGGCAATGTGATCCGGGTGTGCGGCCAGGCGATGCTGGGGGCATAGTTCGGTGGGGAAAGGCTTGAGCATTGTGACCGAACAGCCCAGCGGACTGCGCAACATGCTGCGCGCCGCAGCCGGCTCGCTGCCGTTCATCCCGCGCAGCGAGCACTTGCCCACGCGGACGCTGACCGTCGAGGAACTGTCGATCGACCGCGCCAACGTAGCGGCCTACGCGGCGGTCACCGGCCTGCGCTACGGCGACACCGTCCCGCTGACCTACCCGTTCGCCCTGACATTCCCGACGGTCATGGCGCTGGTGACCGGGTTCGACTTCCCCTTCGCGGCAATGGGTGCCGTGCACGTGGAGAACCACATCACCCAGTACCGGCCGATCTCGGTCACCGACACCGTCGGCGTCAAGGTGCACGCGGAGAACCTGCGCGAGCACCGCAAGGGCCTATTGGTGGACCTGGTCACCGACGTCAGCGTCGGCAACGAACTGGCCTGGCACCAGGTGACGACGTTCTTGCACCAGCAGCGCACCGGCCTCTCCGGTGAAGCCCGTCCGGAGCCGCCCAAGCAGCCGAAGTTACCGCCGCCCAACGCAATTCTGCGGATAACCCCCGGACAGATCCGTCGCTACGCGTCGGTCAGCGGCGACCACAATCCGATCCACACCAACGTGGTCGGCGCCAAGCTGTTCGGGTTTCCGACCGTCATCGCGCACGGAATGTTCAGCGCCGCAGCGGTTCTGGCGAACATCGAGGGCCAGCTGCCCGACGCCGTGCAGTACTCGGTCAAGTTCGGCAAGCCGGTGGTGCTGCCCGCCAGCGCCGGGCTCTACGTCGATCGGGTGGCCGATGGCTGGGACATCGCGCTGCGCAATCTCGCCAAGGGCTATCCCCATCTGACGGCGACGGTGCGAGGACTGTAAACCCCGAGTCTGCACTCCCGGCGCCGAGTCTGCGTGCAGATCGTCAGCCCGGCCGAAAACGCGATCCGTGCGCAGAGTCGGCTACTGCGCGATGGCCGAGGAGGTCTCCTTCTCGGCCGGCGCCCCCTTCAGTCCGCGCCAGAACAGGTTGATCAGCAGTGCGGCTGCCTCGTCGACGTCGGCGTCCCCGGCGCTGACCCGGGCGGCGACGGCCTCGCCGGCACCCACCAGCGCGACCGCCATCATGTGAAAGTCGGTGTCCGGCTCGGGATGACGGGTGCCCGCCTCGAGCAACCGGGCGACCATGTCGATGATCTTCTCGCGGCCCTCGCGCACGGTGTGGGCGAACGCCTGCGAACTGGTGGCCTGGGTGTAGAGCACGATCCACGACGCGCGGTTGGCGTCGATGTACTGCAACACCGACAAGATGGTGCTGCGCAGCAGATCGTGCGGGCTCTGCTTGAGGTCGATGTCCTCGCGGACCGCCTCGATGAAGCGGCCCAGTTCCCGGCTCAGGCAGGCGCCGAACAGTTCTTCCTTGGAGCCGTAGTAGAGATAGAGCATCGGCTTGGATATCTGCGCCTCGGCGGCGATGACGTCCATCGACGTTTCGTGGTAGCCGTTGACCGAGAACATCTGCACGGCGGCGTCGAGCATCTGCTGCTCGCGCACGGCGCGAGGCAGCCGCTTGGTGCCACCTGCCATGTCGTCGCCTTTCGCCGCGGCTGATCCCCCGGTCGCTTCGCTCCTGCCCGCCGGAACTGCTCTAGGCTAGCCGCCGCAGCGCGGGCTGAGACCCTTGATGCCCGTCATCCGCAACAACGATCCGTCGACGGCCTGCATCGACAGCTCGCCGCCGTTGACGGCTTTCTCCAGCCGGTCCAGGACCGCCGGGACCTCGTCGGTGGTCACCCACAACGCCTGGTCGGCACCGGCCTGCAGGGCGCGCAGCACCGCTTCGGCGACGCCGTAGTGCGACGAGATGGCGGCCATGCTGGACAGGTCGTCGGTGAAGATCGGGCCGTTGAAGCCGGGGCCGCCGTACCCGCCGCTGCGCAGCAGGTCCACCGCGGCCGAGCTGAGGCTGGCCGGTGTGTCGCCGGTCAGGCCGGGCACCTCGAGGTGGCCGATCATCACCGCGACGGGACCCTCGGCGGTCAGGGTCCGGTACGGGATCAGGTCGTCGGCCATCAGATCCGACAGCGGCGGGGTGGTGACCGCCCCGGCGGTGTGCGAGTCACCCGAGCCGTGGCCGTGGCCCGGGAAGTGCTTGAGCACCGGCAGCAGCCCCGCATCGCGCAGTCCGCGCGCGTAGGCACCGGCGTAGGTGGTGACCACCGCGGGATCGTTGGAGAAGGATCGATCGCCGATGACGGAGTCGTCGGCGGCCGCGGTGACGTCGACCACCGGCGCGAAGTCCACCGTGATGCCGAGGCCCTTCATCTGGCGGCCGCGGTCCAGGGCCAGCTGGTAGACCTGGTCGGGCGTCTGGGTCTGCGCCAGCACCCGAGCCGACGGGGCCGGGCCGATGAGTGACGACAGCCGGTCCACCCGCCCGCCTTCCTCGTCGACGCTGACCGCCAGCGGCAGCGGGCCGGCGTTGGCGTAGTCGGGCAGCGAGCCGTCGGTCAGCATCGACCGGTCGGTCCAGCTGCCGATGAAGATGCCGCCGACGTGGTAGTTCTCGACCACCGCGCGGGCGTCAGCGCCGTCGCGGACGCCGACCATCAGCAATTGGGCCAGCTTGTCGCGGGTGGGCAGGGTGGTCGGATCACCACACATCGGGGCAGCCGGGGCAGCCGGGGCCGGGGCCTTGAGTGGCGCGATGCTGGCAGGCGTCGCGGAGCCGGCCGGTGCGGAGGTCGTCGGCGCACTCTTCGGGTGGGCTACCGAGCAGCCCAGCAGGAGTAGCGGCAACGTCGAGACCGCGGCGAACCCGCGCAAGGAGAACAGGCGTCTGGCCATCCGCACATGCTGTCACGGTCGCCGCCGTCATCCAACGCCGGTTCCACGCGTGCTAGGTTGACCAGCGGGTACCCCCCGAAGCGACCCTCCCGATCCGCATACCAGCCAAGGAGACCCGATCATGACCCGGTTCGTGGTTCCCGCCGCCGCCAGCATCGTGGTCGGCCTGCTACTCGGGGCCGCCGCCATCTTCGGGGTGACGCTGATGATCCAGCAGGACACCAAGCCGCCGCTGTCGCCTGGCGACCCGGCATCGTCGGTGCTCAACCGCGTCGAGTACGGCAACCGCGGCTAGCCTGAGCACGCTCACCGCCGCCCCTCTCGCGGCCACGCAGCCACCCGTCACCACCCCGACGCTCCGCCGGCGTTGGCTGACCGTTGTCTTCGCCGCGGCGCTGGCGCTGTGCTTCGTGCAGTCGCCGGGGATGATCTCGCCCGACACCAAACTCGACCTGACCGCCAACCCGCTGCGGTTCCTGGCCCGCGCCGCCAACCTGTGGAACAGCGACCTGCCGTTCGGCCAGGCGCAGAACCAGGCGTACGGCTACCTGTTCCCGCACGGGGCGTTCTTCCTGCTCGGTGACACCCTCGGCCTGCCCGGCTGGATCACTCAACGGTTGTGGTGGGCACTGCTGCTCACCGCCGGCTTCTGGGGCCTGCTGCGGGTTGCCGAGGCGCTGGGCATCGGCACCACCCCGTCGCGGCTGATCGGCGCGCTCGCGTTCGCCCTGTCGCCGCGGGTGCTGACGACGCTGGGTTCGATCTCCTCGGAGACGCTGCCGATGATGCTGGCGCCGTGGGTGCTGTTGCCGGTGATCCTGGCCTTGCGGGCCGCCGCCGGCCCGGCGACGTCAGCCACAGAGGGGTCCCGTCCGTTGCGGGTACTGGCCGCCCAGGCCGGGATCGCCCTGGCGTTGATGGGTGCGGTGAACGCGGTGGCCACCATCACCGGATGTCTTCCCGCGGTGATCTGGTGGGCCTGTCACCGGCCGAACCGGACCTGGTTGCGGTTCAGCGCCTGGTGGGCACTGGCCTCAGCGCTGGCGATCACCTGGTGGGTGGTCGCCCTGCTGCTGCTCGGCCGGGTCAGCCCGCCGTTCCTGGACTTCATCGAGTCCTCCGGGGTCACCACGCAGTGGACGTCGCTGACCGAGATGTTGCGCGGCACCGACAGTTGGACGCCGTTCGTGGCGCCCAGTGCCACCGCCGCCACGTCACTGGTGACGCAGCCGGTGATGGTGCTGGCGACCATGCTCGTCGCGGCAGGCGGGATGGCCGGGCTGGCGCTGCGGTCGATGCCCGCGCGGGGACGCCTGGTGACAATGCTGCTGATCGGGGTGGTCCTGCTGGGCGTGGGCTACTCGGGCGGCCTCGGCTCGCCGCTCGCACACCAGGTGCAGATATTCCTGGACGCGGCGGGCGCGCCGTTGCGCAACGTCCACAAACTCGAACCGGTGATCCGCATCCCGCTGGTCCTCGGCGTGGCGCACCTGCTCAGCCGAATCCCGTTGCCCGGCAGCGCGCCACGGTCGGTGTGGATCCGTGCCTTCGCCCATCCCGAGGATGACAAACGGGTGGCCGTGGGCATCGTGGTGCTGGCGGCGCTTGCGGTGGCCACGTCGATGGCCTGGACGGGTCGGCTGACTCCGCCCGGGGCGTTTCGCGCGATCCCCGACTACTGGCATCAGGCCGCGTCCTGGCTGGCCGACCACAACAAGGGTGCGCCGACGCCGGGGCGCGTCCTGGTCGTTCCGGGCGCCCCATTCGCCACCCAGGTGTGGGGCAACAGCCACGATGAGCCCCTTCAGGTGCTCAGCGAAGTACCCTGGGGGGTAAGGGATTCCATCCCGCTCACTCCACCGCAGACCATCCGGGCGCTGGACTCCGTGCAGCGGCTGTTCGCGGCCGGCCGGCCTTCCGCCGGTCTGGCGGACACCCTTGCGCGGCAAGGTATCTCGTATGTGGTGGTGCGCAACGATCTCGACCCGGACACGTCGCGGTCGGCACGTCCGCTGCTGGTGCACCGGGCGATCGACGGTTCACCCGGACTGCAGAAGGTGGCCCAGTTCGGCGATCCGGTCGGACCCGGCACCCTGTCGGGGTTCATCAGCGACAGTGGACTGCGCCCGCGCTACCCGGCGATCGAGATCTACCACGTTGGCGGTCAAGGCAATCCGGGCGCGCCGTATCTGACCGACGCCAGCCGCATGGCCCGGGTCGACGGCGGCCCGGAGGTGCTGCTGCGACTCGACGAGCGGCGCCGGCTGCTGAGCCAGCCGCCACTGGGCCCGATGCTGCTGACCGAGGACGCCCAGCGCGCCGGGCTGCCGGTGCCGGTCGTCACGGTCACCGACACCCCGGTCGACCGCGAAACCGACTACGGCCGGGTGGACGACCACTCGTCGGCCGTCCGCGCCCCGGGCGATCGGCGCAACACCTTCAACCGGGTTCCGGACTACCCCGCTCCCGGCGCCCGGCAGGTGCACGGCGGATGGACCGGCGGGCGGCTGACCGCCTCGAGTTCGTCGTCGGACTCGACGGCGTTGCCCAGTGTCGCACCGGCCAGCGGACCGGCGGCAGCGGTCGACGGCGACTCGGCCACTGCCTGGGTGTCCAACTCGCTGCAGCCCGCGATCGGGCAGTGGCTGCAGGTCGACTTCACCCGCCCGATCACCAACGCGACACTGACCGTGACACCGAGCGCCACCGCGGTCGGCGCCCAGGTGCGCCGGCTGCAGGTCTCCACCGAAAATGGCACCACCACAGTGCGTTTCGATGAGCCGGGCAAACCACTGACCGTAGCCCTGCCGGTCGGGGAGACCTCCTGGGTCAGGATCACGGCAGTCGGCACCGACGACGGCTCCTCAGGCGTCCAGTTCGGTATCACCGATCTGTCGATCACCCAGTACGACGCCTCGGGCTACGCCCATCCGGTCGATCTGCGACACACTGTCGTGGTGCCCGGACCGCCGGTCGGGTCGGCGGTCGCGGCCTGGGATCTGGGGTCGGAGCTGCTGGGCAGGCCGGGCTGTGCGGACTCCCCCGACGGTGTGCACTGCGCGGCATCGATGGCGCAGACCCCCGAAGAGCCGGTGAACCTCAGCCGCACACTGACCGTGCCCGCCCCGATGGCAGTCGGGGCCACGGTGTGGGTGCGCGGCCGGCAGGGACCGCACCTGGCCGACCTGATCGCCGAGCCGGGCACCACCCGGGCACGGGGCGACTCCGACCTGATCGACGTCGACGGCTCGGCGTATGCGGCCACCGACGGCGATCCCCGAACGGCCTGGACCGCACCGCAGAACGTGGTGCAGCACAAGAGCCCGCCCACGCTGACGGTGACATTGCCCAAGGCCACCGAGGTGACCGGCTTGCGCCTGACTCCCAGCACCTCGGCGCTGCCGACACATCCCACGATGGTCGCCGTCGACCTCGGGGACGGACCGCAGGTCCGCAGACTGAAGTCCGGTGACGACGCCGACGCGCAGACGGTGGCACTGCACCCCCGGGTCACCGACACCGTGCGCATCAGCCTGCTCAACTGGGACGATGTAATCGACCGCACAGCATTGGGTTTCGACCAGATCAAGCCGCCGGGGCTGGCGGAGGTCGCGGTGCTCGGTCCCGACGGCAAACCGGTTGCCCCGGCCGACGCGGCCCGCAACGACAGACGCACCATCGAGATCCCCTGCGGTGAGGGGCCGATCGTCGCGGTGTCGGGCCGGTTCGTGCAGACCTCGGTGACGACGACGGTCGCGGCGTTGCTCGACGGCGAGCCGATCCCGGCCAAGGCCTGCGATGCGACGCCGATCGTGTTACCGGCCGGACAACAGGAGTTGCTCATCAGCCCCGGTTCGGCATTCTTCGTCGACGGTGCGGCGCTGACCGGCCCGCTGGCGGACCAGATCCCCACCGCGACAACAACACCCGCGAACATTACGACCTGGGGACCCGACCGCCGCGAGATCACCCTGAACCGGGCACCGGTCGCGCGGGTGCTGGTGGTGCCCGAAAGCGTCAACCCGGGGTGGGTCGCCCACACCCCGGACGGTGTGACGCTGACCCCGGTGATCGTCAACGGCTGGCAGCAGGGCTGGGTGGTGCCGGCCGGCGAGCAGGGCACGATCACGCTGACCTTCCCCTCCAACGCCGCCTACCGGACCGGCCTGGCGGTGGGGCTGTCACTGCTGCCGGTGCTGCTGCTGCTCGCCCTCCTACCGCGCCGCGGGCCGCCGCAGGTCCGCGATCCGGCCCGGCCCTGGGCGGTGCCCCTGCTGGCGTCCGCCGCGGTGCTGGCCGCAGGGGCCGTCGTCGCCGGGATCGGCGGGATGCTGGTGTTCGGCGGCTGGCTGGCCGCCGTCTACGCTCTGCGCAACCGGCGGCGCCTGAGTGACCGGCTCACGTTGGGGGCCGCCTCGGGTGGCCTGATCCTGGCCGGAGCCGTGCTGGCGCGCTATCCCTGGCGCTCGTTCGACGGTTACATCGGGCACTCCCCGTGGGTGCAGTTGCCTGCGCTGGTCGCACTCGGCGCGCTCGCCGCATCCGTCGTTCCCGGACCTCGGCCTTCTCCCGAAAACAGTGAGCCCCCAACAGTATCCCGCTAGGGTCGAGCCATGACAGAGCCGTCAACGGTCCAGACCGTCCGTGGCCCGATCGCGACCGGTGACCTGGGCGTCGTACTGATGCACGAGCACGTCTTCGTGCTGTCCCCCGAAATCATGGCGAACTACCCGGAGGGCTGGGGCGACGAGGCCGCCCGGGAGGCCGACGCCGTCGACAAGCTCAACTCACTCAAAGCCGTCGGCGTGGACACCATCGTGGACCCGACCGTCATCGGGCTGGGGCGCTACATTCCGCGCATCGATCGGGTGGCCGCGCAGACCGACTTGCAGATCGTGGTGGCCACCGGGGTCTACACCTACAACGACGTGCCGATGTACTTCCACTTCACCGGCCCGGGGACAGCGCTGGACGGCCCCGAGCCGATGGTCGACATGTTCGTCAGGGACATCACCGAGGGAATCGCCGGCACCGGCGTGAAGGCCGCAATCCTCAAGTGCGCCACCGATGAACCGGGTGTGACCCCGGGCGTCGAACGAGTGCTGCGGGCAGTCGCGCGGGCGCATCTCGCCACCGGCGTGCCGATCACCACCCACACCCACGCGCGCACCCGCCGCGGTCTGGAGCAACAGCGGATCTTCACCGAGGAAGGTGTCGACCTGGGCCGGGTGATCATCGGGCACAGCGGTGACACCACCGACCTGGACTACCTCGAGCAATTGATCGCCGCGGGTTCCTACCTCGGCATGGACCGTTTCGGTCTGGACAACATCCTCAGCTTCGAGGATCGGGTTGCTACCGTGGCGGAGATGTGCGCACGAGGCCACGCGGACAAGATGGTGCTGGCTCACGACGCCTCGTGCTACATCGACTGGCTTCCGGAGGCGGCGCTGCCCTTGGTGCTGCCGAACTGGCACTATCTGCACATCCACAACGACGTCCTGCCGGCGCTGCGGCAACGCGGTGTCACCGAGGACCAGATCACCACGATGCTCGTGGACAACCCGCGGGCCATCTTCTCCAAGCAAGGTGCCTATGTCTGACGAGATCCCCCCGATCGGGACCAAGCTGACCCAGCTCGCCGCCGAGGCGCCCGACAAACCAGCTGTCAGCTGTGACGGGCGCACTGTCACCCGCGGCGAGTTGGACTCGACGTCCAACCGGTTGGCCCGGGCCTATGCCGAACTCGGTGTGCGCCAAGGTGATTACGTGACGATCGCGGTCCCCAACTCGATCGAATGGGTGCAGGCGACGGTTGCGGTGTGGAAGCTCGGCGCGATTCCGCAGCCGCTCTCGCCGCGCCTGCCCGATGCGGAGTTCGTGGGCCTGCTCGACCTCAAGCCGCGGGCCCTGCTGGTGGGCCGTGCCGACCCGCGTGGGGTGGTGCCCTCGGTCGGGGCCGACTTCACCGGCAGCCCGGAACTGTCCGACGCGCCACTGCCCGAGGCGGTTTCACCGGCGTGGAAGTCGATGGCCTCCGGCGGCAGCACCGGTCGATCCAAGCTGATCGAAGCCGGCGGCGAAGGCCGCATTCCGGCCGAGGTGGTCGCCATGGGAATGGGCAACCTACCCACCGACACCCACATGGTGCCGGTGCCGCTGAGCCACAACACCGGCTTCACCTCGGCGAGCATCGCACTGCTGAGCGGCCAGCACCTGGTGCTGATGCGGCGCTTCCAGCCCGAGGAGTTCCTCCGGCTGATCGGTGAGCACCGGGTCAACTACCTGGCCACCGTGCCAACGATCATGCAGCGGCTGTTGCCGGTGTATCAGGCCAATCCGGACGCCTACGACCTTTCCTCGCTGCGCCGGCTGTGGCACCTCGCGGCGCCCTGCCCGCCCAACATCAAGGAGGCGTGGATCGAGCTGCTGGGCCCGGAGGCGGTGTGGGAACTGTACGGCGGCACCGAACTTCAGGCCCTGACATTCATCAGCGGCACGGAATGGCTGGGCCATCGCGGCTCGGTCGGCCGGGTGGTCGCCGGCGAGATGAAGGTGCTCGACGACGACGGCAACGAGTGCCCGCCCGGCGTGCTCGGCGAGATCTACATGCGCCCCCGTCCCGGCAGCGCACCCACCTACCGCTACATCGGCAGCACCGCCAAGACCCGCGACGGCTGGGATTCGCTGGGCGACCTGGGGTGGTTCGACGAGGACGGCTACCTGTACCTGTGCGACCGGCGGGTGGACATGTTCACCGTCGGGGGCCGCAACGTGTACCCCGCGGAGATCGAGAACGCCCTGGCCGAGCATCCTGCAGTGCTGTCGTGTCTGGTGGTCGGGGTGCCGCACGAGGACCTCGGTCAGGTGCCACATGCGCTGGTGCACACCGATGGTGACAGCCTCGACGTGTCCGGCGTGCAGACGTTCGTGGCCGCGCGGCTCGCCGACTACAAGGTCCCGCGCAGTGTGGAGTTCGTCGACACCCCACTGCGCGACGACGCAGGAAAGGCCCGGCGGTCGGCGGTGCGCGACGAGGTCATCGCGCGGCTGGGAAGCTAGGCTTCGGCCGCCTGCCAGGCGCGGGCGGCGACGAGTTCGGGGACCAGAACCTCGGTGAGCAGGCGGACGTCATCATCGTCGTCACCGGGGTAGCGCACCTCGAATCCCGCACCCGGAACGGTGCCCCCGACGCCGACGACGGTAGTGGCGCGCGCCGTCGTCCACTCGGCCATCTGTTCCTCCCACGGGGATCCGGCGAACACCAGCAGCCGGTAGTCGGTGGTCTTGGTGAGGTAGACGTCGACATGGCTCCAGTCGCCGGTCTCGCAACCGACGGCGGGGCGGCGCGGACCCTCGCGCAGCATGAGCGCACCCTGCTGTGCCGAGCAGAACCGCTGACCGGGAGCGGCCAGATATGTACCGGACGGCCCGATTAGCAACTCGGACGCCGTTGGCCGCCAATCGGATTCGCGGTCGAGCAGGTGAGCGCAGGCCGTCGCGGCCCTACCGAGTGTGTCGGTCAGCGAGCTGATGTCGGCGCCGGCCAGGTGCAGCTCGAGAGCGATCAGCAGCGCCACGGTGTGCTGAAAGCTGCGGCAGGCCACCCCGCCGCCCTCGAGGTCGGCTCGCAGTTCCACCACGGAGTCGCACCGCTCGGTGACGGCCGAGCCGGCGGTGTTGGTGAGTGCGACGGTGGCGACTCCGGCGGGCAACCTGCTCAGCGCGTCGAGGGTTTCCACCGATCCGCCGGTGGCCGAGGTGGCGACGACGAGTGTGCCCGGTCCCCAGTCCGGCAGCAGCGCCGAGGACGCCAGCTCGGAGACCACGACGAGACCGCGCGCCCGCATCCGCGCGGCGGCCACCCCGCCGGCGTACGCCGATGAGCCCATGCCCAGCAGTACCACCCGCCGGGTGGTGTCGGGCACCACGGACGCCCACGGGTTCTCGGCGGCCAGCGTGCCGGCCAGCCGGCCCAGCGCCTCGGGCTTGCGCCCGAGGTCGGCGGCGAAACCGTCAGGGTTCACCCGGGCTCCTCTCGTCGAGCAGCGCGGGCAGCGCCGCATCCGGTACATACATCCAGCGCGGCAGATGCTTTGCCGCATAGACGACTTCGCGCAGAACCTGCTGCAGCCGGAAGGCTCGCAGCGGTGCGGGGTCGTACAGGTCGGCATGCCCCAGTGCCGCGAGCCGGCGTGCGTAGGCATCCAGGAATGCCTGCCGCGCGCCGGCGTCGACTGCAGTCAGGGCGGCCGCGTCGAGGTCGTTGTGGCGGCGGGCGACGATGGCGACGTGCGCCAGGGACTGGGTCATCCCCGCGACGTCGAGCACCGCCGGGATCGGCAGCACCCGCTGCCGTGGCGGCAGCACCGGGTTGCCGTCGAAGTCGGTGACGACGAACCGACCCGCGCAGTGCAACACCTGGCCGACATGCAGGTCGCCGTGGCCTTCGATGACCGGGCAGCCCGCCAACCCACCGAGGATGGCCAGCGTATGCTCCACCTCTCCCTTACGGGCGTCGAGCAGTTCCCGCAACTGCGGACTTGCCAGCGCCCGAGCATCTTTCAGCGTCGCGGAGGCCGCATCCCGCCATCGGTCGGCGTCGGCCGCCGATGCCGTCGTGGCGGTGCCGGCCAGCGCCGAGTGCAATTCGGCAACCACGGCGCCGACGTCGCCGGCCGCCGACAGCACCGGCCCCGGGGTGCCGGTCCGCACCGCGTCGACCACCAGATCCACCGCCCAGGTCCAGCCGTCCACCGCGCCCGGAAGGTACTCGTCGACATTGACCACCAGCGTCTCGGCAGCCCCGTCGGGACGCCAGGTGATCAGGCCCCATGCAGCGGGCATGAAGCGAAACCCGTTGGTGCGCAGCACCTCGAGTCGGCGTGGCGCGGGGTGTGGACCCTCTTGGAGGTGGGTGGCCCACTTGACCACCGCGGTGTCACCGACGATCACCGACTCGTTGGTCTGGTCGACGGTGACCGCGCGTTCGCCCACCGCGGCGGGCGGCACCCATGCGTGCACGGTGAACCGACCGCGCCGGCTGGTTCCGGGGGCGCCGTTCATCAAGGCCAGCAGCGCCTCGGCCGCCCCGTCGCCGGGCCGGGCCCGTCGCCACGACCCGTCCTGGCAGCGAACCTGCGGCAGCGCGGCCAGACCGTCGTCGCGCGCCACCACGGCGAGCCGCTTGCCGTCGGCGAGATCCAAGGCGTCGAGCACGACTCAGTCGCCGGCCTTCCGGCTCCGGTGCCCGATGTCGCCGGCCTTCCGGCTCCGGTGCCCGATGTCGCCGGCCTTCCGGCTCCGGTGCCCGATGTCGCCGGCCTTCCGGCTCCGGTGCCCCACCTGCTCGATCACGTCAGCACCCACCCGTAGCCCGTCGCGGGCGCGGATCTTCTCGCCGATCTCCTCGAGCCGGCTGCGCAGCTCGGTGTCGGCGAGGATCTTCTCAACCGCATCGGTCAGCTCGGCGTCGGCGAAGCCGTAGGTGTTCAGCCGCACTCCGAAGCCCAATTCGTCGATGCGCTGGGCATTTTCGTACTGGTCCCAGAACAGCGGCAGCACGATCAGCGGCTTGCCGAAGTGCAGCGTCTCGGTGACGGTGTTGTTGCCGCCGTGTGAGATAACCAGGTCGACCTGTGGGATGACCCTGGTCTGCGGCACCATCTGATCGCCAACCATGTTGTCGGCCAGCGTGATTCGGTCGGCCTGCGGCCCCTTGCTGACGATGAACCGGTGCCGGGTGGTGCCGAGGACGTCGACCAGCCGCTGCATCAGCTCGACGTCCGCGCCGCCGAGGGAGCCCAGCGACAGGTAGACCAGTGCGCTGCCCTCGGGTCGGTCGGCGAGCCGGGCGGGCAACACATACTCGGCGTCGGTCTCCCGGACGCTGGAATCCATTCGGGTCCAGGTGGCGTCCAGCGGGCGGGCGTCGAGGTAGTCGGCCTCGGCCGGATAGACATAGAGGTTGGCGGCGTTGTCGCGCGGCATGAACTCCAGTTCCGGCAACGCCGCGGCGCCCCGCTCCTGCACCCAGGCGTTGAACTCGGCCCACACCGCCCGGTGGGTGCGGTCGAACTCGGCGCGGTAGGCGTCCCAGTCGGAGCGATCCGCACTGGGCAGCCCGGAGAACGGCGGCGGCACGCCGGGGCCGGAGACCTCCAGCGGGCTGCAGGAGACGATCCGCACGAACGGCGCCCCGGCGGTCACCAGCGCCGGGAAGAGGACGACGTTGTCCTCGACGATGACGTCGGGCTGGTGCTCGGCGATGATCGCGCGCAGCCGCGGCTCGCAAAACTTCGCGCCGTCGATGAGTGCCTGGTAGGTCGGCAGGATGAAGCTCTCGAGCTGGTCGACCGTCGGCTTGCGGAACTCCGGTGACGTCTGCGGCGATGAAGTCTGTCCAGAACTTGCCGGGGTCCTCGTCGGCCGCGCCCTCGGCGGGCTCGGCCAGATCGACGAGTTCCTCGACGAACCCGAACGGTGCCAGCTTTCCGGCCCACGAGCTCTCGGCGGCGAAGACGATCCGGTGACCGCGCTCGCGCAGGATCGCGGCCAGACCGATGCACTGGTTCGTCGGCCCGTAGGCCGACTCCGGCCAGAACATGATGGTCAGTGCCTCAGAAGCCATAACGATCCCTTCAGACCCTTCAGACGCGGACACATCCGGCACAGATCATCGCGCAATGACTGGCTCGGGCGCATCGCTTACCGAGCTGTCCAGCGGCGGGATCGGCGCCTTGCTGCGGTACTCCCAGCGGCGCAGCGCATTGCGGCACGGGGACTCCACCAGCGCATAGCTCACCGCCGCCATCGCGAACCCGAATATCAGCGTGAGGATCAGCACCGCCACCAGATCGCCGTTGAACATGAACTTGCCGACCATCGGGAAGACCATCACCAACACGGCCAGGTGCCAGACGAACAGCCCGTAGGACCAGCGTCCGAGTGTCACCATCACCCGGTTGCCCAGGAGCGGATGCGGGGTGTCGGGACGGTCCAGCACCAGCGGCGCCAACAGCGCCCACGCCACTATCGCCCCCATCGACGTGCGGATGACGAACTGTCCCAGGGTCGCCGGGACCAGGTCCTTGGGGCCCGCCAGCGGAGAGGCCGAGATGAGGTAGGCCGTCAGGGCGATCGCGGTGATGGCCCAGCGGTTGCGGGCCAGCTTGTGCGCCCAGGACGGCGGGCTGACGGTCCACTCGGCCAGCAGCATGCCGGCGGCGAACCAGGACGCGTAGGCCGGCGGCCAGTTCAGGAAGTTGACGCCCTGCGGGGTGTGAATCGGCAGCAGTCCCCAGCCCAGGCTGGCCACGGCGACCGCGGCGATCACCGGGATGCGCGCCCGCACCGGCAGTCGGCGGGCCAGGAAGGCCAGGATCGGCAGCGCGAGGTAGAAGCTCACCTCGACCGACAGGCTCCACATCTGCGTCAGCCCGATGGTCAGCGTCAGGGGGACGTAGACCTGGGTGAGCGTGAGGTTGGCCAGCCAGACGGTCGGGCTGGCGTGGTTGGCGTCGGGCAGCAGGGTGAGGATGACGACAACGGCCAGGAGGTAGCCGGGCATGATGCGCACCAGCCGGGACCGGAGATAGTGCCCCGTCGGCGGGCGGTGGCGCAGCTCCCGGGCGGCCGCGGCATGACCGCGCCAAAGCAGGAAGCCCGACAGCGCGAAGAACACCGCGACCGCGAGGTCGAAGCGGTGCAGCAGCCGGCCCAGCACACCGTTGGAGGTTCCGGTCTGGAATGCGACGTGAGTGAGCACCACTCCCATGGCCGCGCAGGCCCGCATTCCCTCGACGGCGGGCAGGAAGCCGCGAGTGCCGCCCACCTGCTCCGCCGGTTTCATGACCGCCAGTCTGCCGGTGGACGGTTGCCTGGCGAAAGTGGGTACACCGAGGTGCGGTGATGACGTCCTAATGAGTCAGTGCCTCGGCTTCTGCTGTTAGGGTCAGACCCGGTTTGCTTCGCCGTCAGGCGGTGCAGGATCCGATCCGGAGAAGGAGGCCACGGCAGCGTGAACCGCGCAGGCATGTTGCGAATCGCGGCATGCGGCATCATCGGGCTCGGAGCCGCCCTGCTGATCGCCGCGCTGCTGTTGTCGACATATACCTCCGGCAAGATCAAGAAGATCCCGCTGACCATCGACGAGTCACTTGCCAGTGACGGCACCGGTACCGCGCTGGACCCCGCCTCGCTGGCGGGTGATCGTTTCATCGTCGACAAGAACGTCCCGCTGGTGTCCCAGCAGCAGATCACCGTCGAGTCGCCGGCCAACGCCGACGTGGTGACGTTGCAGGTCGGTACCACCGTGCGCCGCAGCGACAAGCAGCAGGACAACGGTCTGTTGCTGGCCATGGTCGACACCGTCACGCTCAACCGCAGCACTGCCATGGCGGTCTCCGACGACACCCACCCCGGCGGATCGGTGCAGAAGCCGCGCAGCATCGGGGACGAGAAGCCGTCGACCAACGTCGCGCTACCGCACGACGGGCTGTCCTACCGGTTCCCGTTCAACACCGAGAAGAAGACCTACCCCTACTTCGACCCGATCGCGCAGAAGGCCTTCGACGCCAACTACGACGGTGAAGAAGATGTCAACGGACTGACGACCTACCGGTTCACCCAGAACATCGGCTATGACGCCGACGGCAAGCTGGTCGAGCCGATCAAGTACGCCTCGCTCTACGACGACAACGCGGACGGCGAGGTCACCGCGCGGGCGTCGCTGTGGGGCCTGCCCGGGCCGCCGGACGAGCCGATCACGATGACCCGCTACTACGCCGCCCAGCGCACGTTCTGGGTGGACCCGGTGTCCGGCACGATCGTGCGGGCCGAGGAGCACGCCAACCACTACTACGCGCGCGACCCGCTCAAGCCGGAGATGGCGCTGGCGGATTACAAGGTCACCTCGACCGAGCAGACCGTCGAGTCTCAGGTTGCCGCCGCTCGCGACGAGCGCGACCGGGTGGGCCTGTGGTCGCGGGTGCTGCCGATCAGCTTCACCGCCGCAGGTCTGGTCGCGCTGATCGGCGGGGCCCTGTTGGGCACCTTCAGTCTGCGCGCCGAGGCAGCCCTGATCGATCCCGGCCTGGATACCGCCGACCACGGATTCTTCGGCAAGGACGAGACGGGGCCGATGCCCGCCGCGGAGGCAGCCACCGAGAAGCTGCCCGCGGCGAGACCTGATCTGGAGCCCCCACCGGACCGGTGAGCGCGGCATGACCCAGGCACACCGCCGGGCAGTCCGGTGGCTGGTGCCGGGATACGCCCTGATATTGGCCGTCACGGTGACGGCTCCACTGTTCGCGCCCGGCTATCTACTGCTTCGTGACGCGGTGTCCACGCCGCGATCCTTCTTCTCCGACGCCGCGCTGGGTCTGACCGAGGCCGCTCCCCGCGCGGTGCCGCAGGACTTCCTCATCGCCGCGCTGACGACGGTCCTCGACGGCGGGCTGGTGGTCAAGGTGCTGCTGATCGGTGGATTGTTCCTCGCCGGTTGGGGTGCCGCGCGGCTGGCCGCGGTGGTGGTGCCCGACGCCGGGGTGGCCGGCCAGTTGGTGGCCACCACCCTCGCGGTGTGGAATCCCTACGTCGCCGAGCGATTGTTGCAGGGCCACTGGAGTCTGCTGGTGGGGTACGGCTGTCTGCCGTGGACGGCGGCCGCGGTGGTGCGATTGCGCACCGGCGAGACCGCCCCGCGGTGGGTGGGGTGGGCGGCGGTGGTGTTCTGGATCGCCCTGGCCGGGCTGACGCCCACCGGCCTGATGCTGGCCGCCCTCGTGGCGTTGGTGTGTGTGGCGGTGGCCGGTCCCGGTGTGCCGCGTGCGCGCTGCGCCGCCGGGATCGGGGTGGCGTCGGTGCTCGCGGCGACGCCGTGGCTGGCCGCGGCCGTGCTCGGCGGTGCGCTCGGGACGTCGCCGTCGTCCGGTCTGGCAGCGTTCGCCGCCCGGGCCGAGCCGGGCCTGGGCACCTTCGGCAGCCTGGCCGGGCTGGGTGGCATCTGGAATGCCGAGGCCGTACCGTCCTCGCGCACAACACTTCTGGCATTGGTCGCGACGGCGGTGCTGCTCGCTGTGGTCGCGATCGGGTTGCCGACGGCGGTCCGCCGCCCGGCCGCGGTGCCGCTGCTGATTCTGGCGGCCTTCAGCATCGTCCTGCCCGCCGCGATGGCCACCGGGCCGGGGTTGGCGGCGTTGCGTGCGGTGGTGGAGGCCGCACCCGGGCTCGGCGTCCTACGCGACGGGCAGAAGTGGGTGGCGCTGGCGATGCCCGGCTATGCGGTGGCCGCGGCGGGGGCGGTGGTGACGACCAAGGGGCGGCTCCGGCCCGGACTGGTCGCGCTGGCGTGCGTGATCGCGCTCATCGCGGTGCTCCCCGACCTGGCGTGGGGTGCGTGGAACACACTGACGCCGGTGCGGTATCCGCCGGGGTGGCCTGCGGTGGCCGAGGCGATCGACGCCGACCCCGGCCCGGTCGCGGTGCTGCCCGCGGACAGCATGCGGCGATTCGGCTGGGCCGGGCCGGCACCGGTGCTGGACCCGCTGCCGCGCTGGGTTCGCGCCGAGGTGCTCACGACCGGGGACCTGACCATCTCGGGGCAGACGGTTCCCGGTGAGGGCGGCCGCGCGCGCGAGGTGCAGCGCATGCTGCTGGCCGGCGCTTCGCCGCAGAGGTTGGCCGCAGCCGGAGTCCGATGGGTGGTCATCGAGGGCGGCAGCGCGGGCGCGATGGGAAATGCCCAAGCAAGCCTGCAGCGGCTGCCGGTGAGCTACCACGACGCGGACCTCACCCTGTATCGGGTGGGTGGTTCCAGTCCTGTTGCCGCACAGGGTAAACGGATCGCGATGGTGCTGGCCCACCTGGTCTGGGTCGCGCTGCTGTCGGCGAGCGCAACAGCTCTGGCGGTGGGTTCCCGTCATCGCCGCCGCGATGTACCAGTTGGTGCATGATTACGACCGCCCGCCGAGATGTGGGCACACCTACGCAGGCCGGAACTGCGCGCAGCCCGCGGCGAGAAGCCCTTCACGACAATGCTTCCCGGGGCAGTCGACGGCTGGCTGGCGCAAGCGCAGACAGGCCGCGACAACGCACGGCTCGGC
Organism: uncultured Actinomycetota bacterium; assembly: GCA_963716465.1. Classification (GTDB taxonomy): domain Bacteria; phylum Actinomycetota; class Actinomycetes; order Mycobacteriales; family Mycobacteriaceae; genus Mycobacterium. Next base: position 257,033 of record CAVQTS010000008.1, on the reverse strand, counting down.
CTGGCCGGGCGACTCAGGACACTAGCTGGTCTTCGCGACGAGCGGCTTGAGCTGCTCGAGAATCGTGGAGATCAGCTCGTCCTGCTTGGTGAGGTGGTCCTGAATCATCGAGGCCTCCTTGAGTACAGCCTCGGCATCCTTGTAGGTCGAGTCGGCGCGGGTGTCGTTGGCCTTGGCCTGGATGTTCTGGCCGACGATGATGATGGGCAGCAGCACCAACTGCAGGAAGCTGCTGGACAGCCAGACCACCACGAAGTAGGTGCCCTGCTTGATCGCATCGGGCAGGGCGAACAGGGCCAGCAGTGTGAACAGGTACGCGCACCACATCGTGCCGACGATCACGGTGATCTTCAGACCGAACTTGGCATTGAAGCGGACTATCCAGTTGTCGTGTTTGACGCCGCGAATCTCGGCGGTGGTCAATGGCTTTCTGTTTTGCAACTCGGCGAGCCGCGGATGGCGAACGTACTCATAAATGTTTGACATCCGCGGATCATCACACGCTGAACCCGTGAATCAGCTGTCAATCGTCGGGATGGCCGTGGCGTTTCCGGTAGGCCTCACGGATGTGGGCGTCGCGTTCGCGGGCCCGCTGGTCGACCAGTTCGGGATCGAGGTTGTGCTGCCGCAACCGGTGTGTGCGCCAAATCTTGTCCAGCGCGTGAGCGAAGTAGAGGAACGGCAGGAACAGCAGCGCCGACATCGCCAGGTGCATGGCGGTCGTCGTCGGAATCAGCCACAGCGGCGCGATGAGCAGCAGCGCCGGCAGGGTGACGCGGATCAGCGTCCGACGGCGGGCACCCTTGCCCGCCAGATCGTTTCGGACCCAGTCATGCATCGACGGGGGCAGCACCTTGCCATAGCAGTAGGCGACGTACTGCAGCGGGTTTGGGCGGGCTTTGTCGCTCATCAGTTCCTAGATCACCCCGCTCACACGGTTTCCGGTGTGCACCGACTCCAGCACGCTGCGCATGGCCGCCGCACTCTGTGGCCAGGAGAAGTCTTGGCTGCGGGCCCGGGCCTTGACACCGAGCTCGTCGCGCAGGGTCTGGTCGGTCAACAGCCGCTCCAGCCGGTCCACCAGTTCGCCGTGGTCGTCGACCAGTACACCGGTCACCCCGTCGATCACCGAGTCGGTGAGTCCGCCGGAGGATCGGTAGCCGATGGTCGGCACGCCGTGCTGGGCGGCTTCGATGACCGCCAGGCCCCAGCCCTCCTTGCGGGACGGCAGCAGGTGAACCCAGGACCGTTGCACCACAGCATGTTTGGTGAAGTCGTCGACATGGCCGTAGAACGTCACCGCGTCGGCGATCCCCAGCCGGCCGGCGCGTTCGACAAGGCGGTCGTGCCACCATCCGCCACCGACGATGTCCAGATGCAATCCGGCGACCCGGGACCGCAGCCGCGCGACCGCATCGAGGGCATCCTCGATCTGCTTGTGCGGCACCAGCCGCGAAAGCACCACCACCCGCGGCTCCGCGGACCGCTCACCACTGAGGGTTTCGGTGGGCGCCTCGTCCAGGCCGTTGCGGACGACGGCGATACGTGCGGCGTCGACGCCGAGGTCGGCCAGGTCGCGGGCCGACGGCAGCGACACCGTCACGTACTGGTTGCGCCGATGCATCCGCGGGGACAGCCACGACTCGACGAGCCAGCCCAGCCGGCCCACGAACCGGCCGGCGACCGGCCACTGCTGACGATGGCAATGGTGCACCAGCACCGTCACCCGCCGGCCGAAGGCCAGGCGCGCCAGGAACGGCACCCCGTTCTGGGTGTCGACCACCACGTCGGGGCGCACCCGTCGCAGCGGACCCAGGCCGACGCGGGCCAAGACCATCGCCAGGCCGGCCCAGATGTAGACGGTGTAGTGCCCGCCGCCGCGGCTGACCGTCACGCCGTCGACCACCTCGCGGCGCGGGGCGCCGGGGTAACGGGCGGTGCGCAGGGTGACGTCGACCCCCGACTCGGCCAGCAGTGCGCCGATGCGCTGGAGGTAGGTCTCGCTGCCGCCGCCCTGCGGATGGCCGGTGTCACGCCAGCACAGCAGCAGGACGGAGCGAACGTTGGCGGACATCGGGTTCAGCCTATCCCTGTCATTAGGGTGAACCGATGCGTGTCACCGACCTGTTCGCCCGGCGCGCAACGCTGGGCCGGTCGGCACGCCTGCTCGCTGAGTTCCGCTACGAACAACGCGACCCGGACCGGTTCTACGGGGCACTGGCCGCCGACACCGCGGCGATGCTCGGTGACCTCTGGCGAGCCAGCCACGGCGACGGGCCGGCCGGCCACACCGTCGTCGACGTCGGCGGCGGCCCGGGCTATTTCGCCTCGGCCTTCTCCGAGGCGGGCTGGGACTACGTCGGTGTCGAACCGGACCCCTCGGAGATGCACGCCGCCGAGCACGTACGCCGCGACGGGCCGGGAGCCTTCGTCCGCGCCTCCGGGATGGCGTTGCCATTCGCCGACGACAGCGTCGACGTGTGCCTGTCGTCGAACGTGGCCGAGCACGTCTCGCGGCCGTGGCAACTGGGGGAGGAGATGCTGCGGGTGACTCGTCCCGGCGGGCTGGCGATCCTGTCCTACACCGTGTGGCTCGGCCCGTTCGGCGGTCACGAGACGGGTTTGTCCCACTACTTCGGCGGGGAACGGGCGGCGGTCCGCTACACCCGCAGGCATGGCCATCCGCCGAAGAACAACTACGGGTCGTCGCTGTTCGCCGTATCGGTCGCCGACGGGCTGCGGTGGGCCGCCGGAACCGGCGCGCTGGTCGCGGCGTTTCCCCGCTACCACCCGCGATGGGCGTGGCGGCTCACGTCGGTTCCGGGTGTGCGGGAGCTTGCGGTGAGCAATCTGGTGCTCGTGTTGCGCCCGCACTGAACCAGCGAACTGCAACAGGTTCTCGTTTGGCGCTTCGATGGGTAATGTGACGCTCATGACACAGAGCACCGCCTTCAAGACCGAATGGGACAAGTTGTTCATCGGCGGCAAGTGGGTCCAGCCGGCGACGACGGAGGTCATCGAGGTGCACTCGCCGGCCACCGGTGAGCTGGTTGGCAAGGTGCCACTGGCGACCGAGGCCGACGTGAACGCCGCCTGCGCCGCCGCCCGCAAGGCCTTCGACGAAGGCCCGTGGCCGCACATGTCGCCGACGGAGCGCGCCGAGATCCTCGGCCGAGCAGTCAAGATCCTGGAGGAGCGGGCCGAGGAGCTGAAGTTCCTGCTGGCCGCCGAGACCGGGCAGCCGCCGACGATCATCGAGATGATGCAGTACGGCGCCGCGATGTCGTCCTTCCAGTTCTTCGCGGGCGCGGCCGACAAGTTCACCTGGCGCGACTTCCGCGAGGGCATCTACGGCACGACGATGGTGGTGCGCGAGCCGATCGGCGTAGTGGCCGCGGTGACAGCCTGGAACGTGCCGTTCTTCCTGGCCGCCAACAAGCTCGGTCCCGCGCTGCTGGCGGGCTGCACCATCGTGGTCAAACCCGCCGCCGAGACGCCGCTGTCGTTGTTCGCGATGGCCGAGATCTTCGCCGAGGCCGGGCTGCCCGAGGGTGTGTTGTCGGTCGTTCCGGGTGGCCCGGAGACCGGCCGCGCGCTGACCGCCAACCCGGAGATCGACAAGTTCACCTTCACCGGGTCCAGCGCGGTCGGCAAGGAGATCGCCAAGATCGCGGCCGAGAAGCTCAAGCCGTGCTCGCTGGAACTGGGTGGCAAGTCCGCGGCCATCATCCTCGAGGACGCCGACCTGGACTCGACGCTGCCGATGCTGGTGTTCTCCGGCCTGATGAACTGCGGCCAGGCCTGTGTGGGCCAGACCCGCATCCTGGCGCCGCGCTCGCGGTACGACGAGGTCGTGGACAAGCTGTCCGCGGCGGTGGCGGCGATGCCGATCGGGCTGCCCGACAACGCGGGCGCCATGATCGGCCCGCTGATCAGCGAGCGGCAACGCGAGCGCGTCGAGGGCTACATCAAGAAGGGCGTCGAGGAGGGCGCGCGGATCGTCACCGGCGGCGGCCGGCCCGAGGGCCTGGACAGCGGCTGGTTCGTGCAACCGACGGTCTTCGCCGATGTCGACAATTCGATGGTCATCGCCCAGGAGGAGATCTTCGGCCCAGTGCTCGCGGTGATCCCCTACGACACCGAAGCGGATGCCGTCCGCATCGCCAACGACTCCGTCTACGGCCTGGCCGGCAGCGTGTACACCACCGACAACGACAAGGCGATGAAGATCGCGGCGCAGATCCGCACCGGTACCTACGCGGTCAACATGTACGCGTTCGACCCGGGTGCCCCGTTCGGCGGCTACAAGAACTCCGGCATCGGCCGGGAGAACGGCCCGGAGGGCATCGAGCAGTACACGCAGGCCAAGAGCGTGCTGCTGCCGTTCGGCTACACCCCGCAGATCTAGCGATTTCGGCGCGCTAGAAGATAGCGCGGACGATCATCTCGGCGACGGCGGCGGGCTTGTCCACTCCGTCGATCTCGATGGTGTGGCGCACGGTGAGGTTGACGGTGTCGTCGTCGACCTTGGTGGCGTCGGCCAGTTCGGAGCGGACGCGGACGCGACTGTCGACCGGGACCGCGGCCAGGAAGCGAACCTTGTTGAGCCCGTAGTTTATCGCCAGCTTGGCGTTCTCGACGCGGAAGTTGTCCTTGCTCAGCGCGGGAATGAGCGACAACGTGAGAAATCCATGGGCAATCGGTGTGCGGTAAGGACTTTCGGCCTTGGCCCGCTCGACGTCGACGTGGATCCACTGGTGATCGCCGGTGACGTCGGCGAAGTCGTTGATGCGCTTCTGGTCGATCTCCAGCCACTCGCTGACGCCCAGTTCCTCGCCGATCAGAGACTGCGCGTCGCCGATGGACTTGATCACCTTCATGGGGTCACCTTTCTCAATCCGGGTTCCCCGCCATCTTGACCGACGCTCAGAACGCGTCCTCGCTCAGGTCCATGATCGCCAGGTCGACGGCCTCGACGATGTGGCGCTCCGCGGCCAGCCTGGGCAGGACGTTGCGGACGAAGAAGTTCGCGACCGCGACCTTGCCGCTGTAGAAGGCCTGCTCTGCCGGATCCGGATCGCCGTCGAGTGCGATCAGGGCGATCTCGGCCTGCCGCAACAACAGCCAGCCGATCACCAGATCGCCGACAGCCATCAGGAACGAGACCGATTCCAGCCCAACCCGGTACAGCTCGCGCGCGTCCTTCTGAGCGCCGAGCAGATAGCCCGTCATGGTGGCGACCATCGCCCGCAGGTGGTCCAGCGCCTCCGCCAGTTGCGCGCGGCTGGTCGCCAGTTCGGAACGGCCGTCGGGGCTGTCGATGAACTTCTCGATCTGAGCGACGACGTGCGAAAGCGCCACCCCCTGGTCCCGGGCGATCTTGCGGAAGAAGAAGTCCTGCGCCTGGATGGCGGTGGTGCCCTCGTAGAGCGAGTCGATCTTGGCGTCGCGGATGTACTGCTCGATCGGATAGTCCTGCAGGAAGCCCGATCCGCCGTAGGTCTGCAACGACTCGGTCAGACACTGATAGGCCCGCTCGGATCCGACGCCCTTGACGATCGGCAGGAACAGATCGTTGATCCGCTCGGCCAGATCGGCGTCAGCGCCGGAGATCACCAGGGCTGCGGCGGGATCCTGGTGCGCAGCGGTGAAGAGGTACAGCGCGCGCAGCCCTTCGGCGTAAGCCTTCTGCGTCATCAGGGCGCGGCGCACGTCGGGGTGGTGGACGATGCTGACCCGCGGCGCGGTCTTGTCGGTCATCTGCGTCATGTCGGCGCCCTGAATCCGGGATTTCGCGTACTCCAGGGCGTTGAGGTAACCGGTGGACAGGGTGGCAATAGCCTTGGTGCCCACGAACATCCGGGCGTACTCGATGACCTTGAACATCTGGGCGATGCCGTTGTGCACATCGCCGACGAGGTAACCAACAGCAGGGGTGCCGTGCAGACCGAGGCTGAGTTCGGTTGTGGCAGAGGCCTTCAGGCCCATCTTATGTTCGAGGTTGGTGACGAACGCGCCATTGCGCTCGCCCGGCTCGCCGGTCTCGGCATCGAACAGGAATTTCGGCACCAGGAACAGGCTGAGCCCTTTGGTGCCCGGTCCGGCCCCCTCGGGCCGGGCCAGCACGAGGTGCATGATGTTCTCGAACAAGTCGTCGGTGTCGCCGTTGGTGATGAACCGCTTGACGCCTTCGATGTGCCAGGTGCCGTCACCGGCATCGACGGCCTTTGTCCGTCCGGCACCCACATCGGAGCCGGCGTCCGGCTCGGTGAGCACCATGGTGGCGCACCATCCGCGTTCCACGGCGACCTGCGCCCAGTGGCGCTGCTGGGGGTTGCCGATGTGGTAGACGATGTTGGCCATGACCGGGCCGGCCAGGTACATGAAGACCGCCGGGTTGGCGCCCAGGACCAGTTCGTTGACCGCCCAGCTGACCATGGCCGGCGCCGGCATCCCGCCGACCTCCTCGTCCAGGCCGACGCGGAAGTACTCACCCTGCAGCCAGGCCTGCGTGGACTTCTTGAACGGGTCCGGAATCGAGACGGTGTGCGTCTCGGGGTCGAAGGTCGGCGGACGGCGATCGGTTTCGGCGAAGGACTCGGCGACCGGTCCCTCAGCCAGGCGCGCGGCCTCGGCGAGTATCTGACGGACCGTGTCGGCGTCCAGGTCGCCGTACTCGGCGCCGTCGAGCACCTTCTCCAGGTCGAGCAACTCGAAAAGGTTGAACTCGAGGTCGCGCACGTTGCTCTTGTAATGGCCCATCGCTTGCGCCTCCTATTGCGGCTGCGTAGAAGCCTAACCGCTGCGGACGCGCTGATCAGCGAGTTCCACCGCCAGCCAGAAATATGATCTACACCATAGAATCGCGGCGGGCTGCCGTGAAATCCCAGGTCAGGCGGCCCGAATTCCGGCCATTAACCCCATGTTCACGTCGCCGACCACATCTAAGCTTGTCTAATCTTATGACCATAAGCATACTTATGGGACAGGCATCGGTCCGGCCTGCGAGGAGAGAGACATGTGGCTGATCGAGATCAACATCGCCGGTCGCCGCTTCACGCGGCAGGTGCCTGACAAGCGCAGGCAACTCTTCGGGCGCGGAGCCCGCGTGCTGAGCTGGCGGGGTCCGCATGTCCCCCACTCCCCCGCGGCCTGAATGACCGAGAACCCCAACATCGGGACCGTCCGTCAAGCCCGCGGTGCGACGCGGACCAAGATGCTGGTCAGCGCCGTCGAGGTCCTACGTGAGCGCGGCGCGGCGGGCGTGACCATCGACGAGGTGCTGGCCCGCAGTGGCGCCCCGCGCGGGTCGGTCTACCACCACTTTCCCGGCGGACGCAGCCAGATTCTGCGAGAGGCGCTGAACTTCGCCGGTGACGAGATCACCGCCAGCATCGACGAGGCGGCCGGCGAGAGTGCCACAGTGCTGCTGCGCAGATTCGTCCAGTTGTGGGAAGACGCCTTGACCGCAAGCGACTACACCGCGGGATGTCCGGTCCTGGCCGCCGCTGTCGGGTCCGGTGAGGACGAGCATCAGCTGACCGCGGTCGCCGCCGACATCTTCAGCCGGTGGCGCGAAGCGTCCAAACAGGCCTACGTCAGAGACGGTTTCGAGCCGGCCGAGGCCACCTCGCTGGCCGACACGACGATTGCGGCGATCGAGGGCGCGGCGGTGTTGTGCAGATCCGTGCGCAGCCTGGAGCCACTCTACGACGTGGCGCATCAACTCGAATTCCTGATCAAGGCAAAGGAATTCGTGACAAAGTTCGGCGTTCCGACGCTCAACGCCTGACTCGCCAACGGGCACAGACGAAATCGCCGTTGACGCCCGTCTCGGCCAGCGTCCACTCGGAACGCAACGGCAGTACGGGCGCTCCGGAGCCCAGGCTGCACGGCGCGTAGGACACGATCATCTCGTCGACCAGGCCGGCAGCGACGAACTGGGCGGCGACGTCTCCGCCGCCGACCACCCACACGTCCTTGTCACCGGCTGCTGCCATCAACCGCGGCTGCAACTCGGTCACCGCACCGCTGAACACCTGCACCGGATGCCCGGCGGCGACGATGTCCGGACGGTGGGTCAGCACCCAGGTGGGTTGGCTGTACATCCACTCGCCGGGCTCGTTGGCCAACAGCCATTCGTAGGTCACCGAACCCATCACCAATGCGCCGACGCCGGTTTCGAAGGCCTTGTAGCCGAACGGCCCGTCGACGTCGATCTCCCGGGAGGTCAGCCAATCGAGGCTTCCCCGGTCGTCGACGATGAAGCCGTCGAGGCTGGCGGCAGTGAAGTAGACGCATGCCATGTCGGTCCAGTATGGCCGCCGTGTTGGAATACCAAACGTGACCACGTCTCCCCCGCAGGCCGGTAAGCAAGACCCGGAGACCCCGGAAAGCGTCCTGACCCGCTTCGGCATCGTCACGCTCGAGGAGAACTTCGCCGACTTCACAGTGGTTGCGTCGATGCCGGTGGGAGGGATGCTCAACCCGTTCACCGGGATGCCGACCATCGGCGCGCTGGCCATCCTGGTCGACGACGTCGCAGGCCGAGCCAACTTCCACCGGCGCGGCTCAGGACAGTGGACGGTGTCCAGCGAACTGACCGTCGAGCTGAGCCCCGACGGCATCGACAGCATCCTGGCCGGCCCTGACGAACCGGTGGTGGCAAGCGGCAGTCCGCTGGGGCCGCACGGCGCGACCCTGCTGGCGATCGCCACGCTGACGCACCGGGGCACCACGATCGGGGTCGGCACCGTGCGCACCGTCGCGATCACCGGCGGCCCCGACGGACCTGTTCCACGCGGGCAGGACGGCCTGGTGCGCACGCCGCAGACATCCCTCGTCGAACTCATGTCGGCCGATGCGCAGGCGCCGCAGGGCGGGACCTACCTGCTGGCGCAGCGGCCGGACTCGATCATCAACAACCTGATCGGGATCGTGCACGGCGGTGTCAGCAGCACGGGGCTGGAACTGGTCGCGTCGGCGGCGATCAACCACGGCCAGTCCGAACCGCTTCGCACCGCGTCGATCCGGGTCAACTTCCTGCGGCCCTTCTTCGCCGGTGAGCGATCCCGCTACGAGGGAGCGGCGGTGCGGGTGGGCCGCAACTCCGCGATCGGTGACGCACAAGCGGTGGGCGACGACGGCAAGGCCGCCATCATGGCCCGCATCACGGGATACCGGTGAGCAACATGACCGACGGCTTCGCGGCGCTGTGCGCCAACGAACCCGAGCTGGCAGCCCTGCGCTCCTCGGTGCGCGAGTTCCTGGCTGCCGACCGCGCCGAATTCGGTTGGGAGCCTGCGGTAGACGCGTGGCTGTCGAGTTGGGACGACCAGTTCAGTGCCCGGCTGGCCGACGCCGGGTTCCTGGGTCTGACCATTCCGCGGGAGTACGGCGGCCACGGTCTGAGCCATCTGCACCGCTACGTGGTAACCGAGGAGTTGCTTGCCGCCGGCGCCCCGGTGGCCGCGCACTGGATCGCAGACCGTCAGGTAGCGCCGGGCCTACTGGCCTACGGATCGGAGGAGCAGCGGCAGCGGCTGTTGCCGAGAATCGCTGCGGGCCGGTATTTTTCGGCTATCGGGATGAGCGAGCCGCAGGCCGGGTCCGATCTGGCGGCCGCCGCCGCGAAGGCAACCCGCACCGAGGGTGGGTGGCTGCTGTCGGGCACCAAGGTGTGGACCAGCGGAGCGCATCTTGCGCACCAGATCGTCGTGCTTGCCCGCACCAGCCCGGTCGACCCCGACCGGCGCCATGCCGGGTTCAGCCAGTTCATCGTGCCCACCGACTCGGCGGGCATCACGATCAGTTCGATCGTGCTGATGTCAGGAGAGCACCATTTCAACGAGGTGGCCTTCGACGAGGTCTTCATCGACGACACCAACCTGCTCGGCGAGGTCGGCGCGGGCTGGCACCAGGTGACCGCGGAGCTGTCCTTCGAGCGCAGTGGCCCCGAGCGAATCTTGACCACCGCTCCGCTGCTGACCGCATTGATCCGGGTGCTGGCCGAGCAGGATGCCGTCGACGACCACACCACCGCGGCACTCGGTGACCTTGTGGCCCGGCTGATCTCACTGCGGCAGTTGTCGGTGTCGGTGGCCCGGGCGCTGGCCGACGGCCACTCGCCCGTCAACGAGGCAGCGCTGGTGAAGGACCTCGGCACCCGCTTCGAGCAGGAGTCCGTGGAGTTGGCGGCCGACCTGTTCTCCTACGTCGACGCCGACACCCCGGGCCGCGACCGGGTCGCCGCCCTGCTGGAAGTCGGCAGGCTGCACTCGCCGTTGTTCACGCTGCGCGGCGGGACCAACGAGGTGCTGCGCGGCGTGGTGGCGCGCGGAATGGGGTTGCGATGAGGGCTCTGACCGGCGGCGTGTTCGGAACCTCCAACGCGGGAGATGATTTCGCCGACCTGCGGCGACTGGCCGAGGACATCGGGATGCGCAGCTTCGACGAGCGGATCGGGCACCGTGGCCTGCCCGATCGGTTCGACGGCACGGCGTGGCGCCACCTCGAGGACGCCGGACTGACCCGCCTGACCAGCGACCCCGAATCCGGCGGTGGCCCAAGTGAACTCGCGTTGGTGCTGCGCGCGCTGGCCCGACATGCGGTGAGCGTCCCGCTGGCCGAGACCGATGTGCTGGCCGGCTGGCTTGCCGCCAGAGCGGGCATCGGGGTTCCCGGCACCGGCCCGCTGACCCTGGCACTCGGTGACGCGGGAACCTCAGCGCTGGATAGATGTTCCGTACGCCGGCGACGCCGACGCGATGGTGGTCGCACTGCGCGACGGTGAGTCGCTGCAGGTCGCGGTGGCGTCGCCCGCCGACCTGATCATCGCGTCCGGACATAACCTCGGCGGTGAACCGCGCGACACCGTGCGCGTCGATCTGCCCGCCGACGCCTTCGTCGTCGTCGACGCGGCAGCAGAACTGGAGCGACGAGGCGCCTGGGCCCGGTGCGTGCAGTCGCTGGGCGCACTCGACGCCGCTGTCGAGTACTCGGTGGCGCACACCCGGGAGAGGGTTCAGTTCGGCCGTCCGCTCAGTGCGTTCCAGGCCGTGCAGCACACGCTGGCCTCGATGGCCGGTGACGTCGAACGGGCCAGGGCTGCAGCAGAACTCGCGGTCGCGGCGGCCGCCGAGTACGGGTTCGACAGCCCGCAGACCGAGTACGCCGTCACCGTCGCGAAGGTCGTGTTCGGCCGCGTCGTGCCCACCGTCGTCACCGCCGCCCACCAACTGCACGGCGCGATCGGCGTCACGATCGAGCACCGCTTGTGGCTGGCGACCATGCGGGCCCGCAGCTGGACCGACGAGTTCGGCGACACCGGGTTCCATGCCCGCCGGCTCGGGCAGATGGCGTTGGCCGCCGCGCGCGACGGCGACCCGTGGGACGTCGTCGTCGGCGCCTAGTCAGGCTTGGCCGTTCGGCCACGAGTGGGGCGCGCGCCTGGCTCAGCTGCCCGTCCAGTTCGGTGCGCGCTTCTCGGCGAACGCGATCGCACCTTCCTGGGCATCCTTGGAGGCGAACACCGGCATCAGGATCTTGGCCTGCTGCTTCCACTGCTCCTCAGGGCTCCACGCGCGCGACTCGGTGATGATCCGCTTGGTGGCGGCCACCGCCAGCGGGCCGTTCGCCGTGATCCGCTCGGCCAGCGCGATCGCGGCCTCCAGCGCATGACCCGGCTCGGCCAGCACGTTGACCAGACCCAGCTCGTGCGCGCGCTCGGCGGGCAGGTTCTCGCCGGTCAGTGCGAGCTCCATGGCGATCTGGTAGGGGATGCGCTGCGGCAGGCGCAGCAGCCCGCCGCCACCGGCGACGAGTCCGCGCTTGACCTCCGGGATGCCGAACGCCGAGTCCTTGGCGGCCACGATCAGGTCGGTGGCCAGCGCCAGCTCGGTTCCGCCTGCCAGCGCGTAGCCCTCGACGGCGGCGATGAGCGGTTTGACCGGCGGGCGCTCGGTGAAGCCCAGCCCGCGGCCCTCGGCCACGACGTTCTCACCGCGCGCGAAAGCCTTGAGGTCCATGCCCGCGCAGAACGAGCCGCCGGCGCCGGTGACGATGCCGACCGAAAGCCCCGGCTCGTCGTCGAGGCGGTCCATCGCGGCCGCGAGTCCGTTGCTGACCGCGGCGTTGACCGCGTTCTTGGCCTTGGGACGGTTGATGGTGATGATCAGGATGCGGCCGCGCTGCTCGGTGAGGACGGCGGGCTCTTCGGTGCTGGCTTCTTCGCTCACGCGGCTGATCGTAACGACCGCGGGTTTCCGGCCGCGCCGAGGCCGGTACGATCAAAACTAGAACACGTTCCAATTTGCTCCCGGGAGAAGATGTGAGCAGACCAGAGTCGACCGGCACCCAGACCGCGAAGTGGGATCCGCACCTGGTGGAGCGCACCATCGGGTTGCTCCGCCCGTTCCTGAGGCTCTACCACCGCAGCGAGGTGCGCGGCCTGGAGAACTTCCCGCCCGGCGGCGCCCTGGTGGTGGCCAACCACTCCGGCGGCCTGTTCCCGATGGACGTGCCGGTCTTCGCGCTGGGCTTCTACGACACCTTCGGCTACGACCGGCCGGTGTTCACCCTGAGTCACGACATGCTGATGACGGGCCCGACCGCGAGCTTCCTGATCCGCACCGGCTTCATCCGCGCCAACCGCGAGAACGCCGACGAGGCGCTGCGCTCCGGCGGCGTGGTGGTGGTCTTCCCCGGCGGTGACTACGACGTGTACCGCCCCACCTTCGCCGAGAACAAGATCGACTTCGACGGTCGCACCGGCTACGTCAAGGCGGCCCTGAACGCGGGGGTCCCGATCGTGCCCACGGTGGCCATCGGCGGCCAGGAGAACCAGATCTACCTGTCCCGCGGGACGGGCCTGGCCAAGCTGCTGCGCCTGGACAGGCTGATGCGGTCCAAGATCCTGCCGATCTCGTTCGGATTCCCGTTCGGCCTGAGCGCCGTGCTGCCCGTCAACGTTCCGCTGCCGACCAAGATCGTCATGCAGGTGCTCGAGCCGATCGACATCCGTGGGGAGTTCGGTCACGACCCCGATATCGACACCGTGGACGCCTACGTGCGCGGCGTCATGCAGCGCGCACTCGACGACCTCGCCGCCGGACGTCGTCTTCCGGTGATCGGCTGATGGCTGCGCTGCGACGGCCGCGCCCATTGCTGCGCGCCACCGCCGAACTCGCCAACGCCGCCAACGGTTTTCGTCCGCTGGCCCGCAAGGGCTACCCGACCCTGGCGGTGTTCTGGGTGGGCTGGCCCACCTCGGAGCTGCCCGCCTTCTACGCCGCCGGCTCGATGTTAGACGCCGTCCGCCGCGGTCTTCGCGGCGACTTCCGCGGCCGGCGCGGCATCGTGGCGCTCGCAATGACCGCGGCATCGTGGGGGTTTCTGGCGGCCATCCAGCGTCGCAACCTCACCACTCCCCGGCCGGTACTGCGCAAAGCCCTGGTGGAGGGGCTCGGGGAACATTTCGCCGACGTGCTCGACACCCTGCCCAGCACACCCTCACCGTCGGGCCGGCCCACCGCCTGGCGTACCACGTGGGCTCGGCGTCAGTTCGTCGAGAAGACGAACATCGTCACCTACGGCCCGCACGGCCGGGCCAACCTGGCCGACGTGTGGCGCCGGCGCGACCTGCCGCGCGACGGTAAGGCCCCGGTGCTGCTCGAGGTGCCCGGCGGGGCGTGGGCGATCGGCTGGCGCCGCCCGCAGGCCTACCCGCTGATGAGCCATCTGGCCGACCGGGGATGGATCTGTGTGGCGATGAACTACCGCGTCAGCCCGCTGCACAGCTGGCCGGATCACATCATCGACGTCAAGCGGGCGCTGGCGTGGGTCAAGGAGAACATCGCCGACTACGGCGGCGACCCGAATTTCGTTGCCATCACCGGAGGTTCGGCCGGCGGCCACCTGACCGCGCTGGCCGCGTTGACCCCCAACGATCCCGCGTACCAGCCCGGGTTCGAAGACGCCGACACATCGGTTGTCGCGGCGGTGCCGGTGTACGGCCGCTACGACTGGTACACCACTCACGGCAACGGCCGCCGCGAGTTCATCGGCTATCTGGAGCGTCTGGTCGTCAAGCGGCAGTTCACCCGGTTCCGCGACATCTACGTCGAGGCCTCACCCATTCGGCGGCTGCGGGCCGACGCGCCACCGTTTTTCGTCCTGCACGGCGAGCACGACTCGCTGATCCCGGTCGACGAGGCCCGTGAGTTCGTCGCCGCCATCCGCGAGGTGTCCCAGTCGCCGGTGCTGTATGCCGAGTTGCCCGGTGCCCAGCACGCGTTCGACATCTTCTCCTCGCCGCGGGCGCACAACTCCGCCGAAGCCGTCGGCGAGTTCCTGTCCTGGGTATACGCGAGCCGCGTGAACAGTTGACCACCAGAGAGACTCAGCCGCACCGGGTGCGAAGCATCAGTGTGCGACGTGTGCTCATCGGCTTCGTGTTGTTGCTCGTCGTCATCGCAGCCAGCGTCAGCGGATATCTCGCAAGCCGGCACAGCACCAATCAGGAGAGCTACTTCGGTGACTTCGACAGCCCCGACCGGGTCGACGTCACCGCCTGGATCACCCGGGTCGACACCTCGGCACAGGCGTTCTCGATGACGATCACCGACGTCCGCCCCCATGGGTCACTGGCGGACTCGGAGGGCAATTTCGCCCAGGACGCAACGCTGTTCACCAATGCGTTCGGCAACTGGAGGGCCCCGATCACCGGCGGCGACTCCGCTCCGGATGTCGAACAACGCATTGCCGTGACCGGGACCGCCACCGACTATCCGTTCGATCACTATGCCTCCGAAATCGAACTGCACGTGGTCGGCGCCGACGGGAAGGAGTTGCCCACTGCCGTCACAGTGCTGAACACCGACTCGTTCTTCCGGGTCTCGACGTCGGTTGCCGATGCGCCCTCGGGCGGGACGGTGATCAACCTCGGCATCCACCGCAGCATGCCGACTCTGGTGTTCGCCGTCTTCATCATGGTGCTGATGCTGGGTCTGGCCGCGGCGGCCGCGGTCGCCGCTCACTACGTCCTGTACTGGAAGCGCGGCCTGGTCTGGGGGGCGTGTTCGATGTTGGCGGGCATCCTGTTCGCGTTGATCCCACTGCGAAACGCGGTGCCGGGTGACCCCCCGATCGGCTCGGTCATCGACTTCGGCTCGTTCTTCATCGCCGAAGCCATCATCTCGCTGTCGTTGATCTCCGGCATCATCATCGGGTTCCGCCATCAGATGGCAATCGAGCACGCCGAGGCGCGGCTCGTCTCACCCGAAGGCGACCACCACGTCCCCGTCGAAGACCCGCAGGAATCCGATCCGGACGACTGATCGGCGTCGGCTCAGGCCTGCGCCATCGCCGTTTCGATGACCGTCAGCTCACCGGAAAGACCCGCCGCCGAACGAATCTCAGAGAAGGCCGCGAGCATCGCGTCGGTGGCCTCGTGGGGGTCGTCGACGGTGGCGCCGTCGGTGAGCACCGAGATGTTGAGCTGGTCGACGTAGCTCCACACGGTGATGTTCATGCCACTGCCCGCGGTCAGCGGACCGACGGAGTAGATCTCGGTGACCAGTGCACCGCCGACACGGCCCCGCTCCCGGGGACCGGGCACGTTGGAGATGGGCAGGTTCATCACCTTGTTCTGGCCGTCCTTGTTGGCCAGCCTGGCGAACAGCGCCTGCGCGGGGGCGGGCGGCAGGTAGGCCGACCACCTGCTGATGAGTTCGGGCCCGACGAGCTGGTGGGTCTCCTTGGCCGACATCGCGGCGTCGTGGGTGGCGCGTACCCGCGCCAGCGGCTCGGCGATCTCTACCGGCAGGGCCACCATCATCCCGGTGAAGTAGTTGCCCGAGACCCGGTCCGGGTCGAAGTTGAAACTCACCGGCACCGAGGCGAGCAGCGGATGGTCGGCGGCGCCGTCGTAGCGCAGCAGCAGTGACCTCAGCGCCCCGGCCGCGGTGGCCAACACCAGGTCGTTGATCGTCACGCCGAGGTGCTTACTGGTTTCCTTAATGTCCGACAACGCCAATGTCGCTGTGGCGAAGCGTCGTTCAGGGGTGAGCACGTGGTTGAGGAACGACGGTGGCGGGGTGAACGGCATCGTCAGCTCTGGTGAGAGTTTGCGCGAACTGCGCCGGACCCTGGCCAGTCCGTCGGCGGTGTACTTGACGGTGGCGGGTACCCGGGCGATCTGGCGCAGGTGGTCGACGAACGCGGAGCGCATCAGTTCACCACCACCGGGGGCGGGATCGGTCTCGTACTCCCGGTCGGGGTCAGGACCTTGCTGCAGGTCCATGCCGCGTGCCATCAGATTCCCGGACGCCACACCGTCAGCCAGGGCGTGGTGGATCTTGCCGACCACCGCGATGCGGTCGTCGGCCAGGCCCTCGACGAAATACATCTCCCACAGCGGGCGGCTGCGATCCAGTGGTGTGCTGGCGATCTCGCCGATGGCCTCGTCGAGTTCCCGCCGGCCGCCAGGTGCGGGTAGCCGCCACGGGCGGATGTGGTAGTCGAGGTCGACATCGCAGTTCTCCCGCCACATCGGGTGGTGGAACTTCAGCGGGATGTCGACGAGCTGATAGCGGAACGGTTCGAGCTTGTAGAGCCGGCCGCGGATGACCTCACGGAACTCCTCGACCCCGAAGCTGCGCCCAGCCACGGTCCTGCAGTTCGATGACCGCCACCTTGAGGGTGTGCATGTGCACGTTGGGCGCCTCGCTGTAGAGCAGCACCGCGTCCCAGCCACTCAATCTCTTCACCGCTGCACCTCCCCGTCCGGGACCACACAATCGGCGACCGCTCAGATGACCTCTTTGGCCGACATCATGGCGCGGTCGCGGTGAATCTGGTTGAGGAACAGACCGATCGCGGTGGCCACCGACCCGGTGCGGGCACCGTCGATCATGTCGAACCCGTGACCGGCGCCGGGCAACTCGATGAAGCTGACCGGGGACCGCGACACCGCCCGCAGCTCCTCGACGAAGCTGCGGGCCTGCTCGACGGGGATCACGGTGTCGGCGGAGCCGTGGACGATCAGGAACGGCGGGGCGTCGGGGTGGACCTGCGCGATCGGCGAGGCCTTGCGGAACACCTCACCGTCACGGTCCTGCCGCTTGTTGACGACGACGCGTTCCAGGAAGTCCACGAAGCGTTCCCGCTCGGCGGTCGACCTGTCCTCCCAGTCGTAGCGCCCGTAGATCCCGACGACGGCGTCGACGGAGGTGTCCGAACCCTCGGGCAGGTGCTCCTGGTACTCGGGGTCGTCCGCGGTCAGGCCGGCCAGCGCGGCCAGGTGCCCGCCGGCCGAACATCCGGCCACCGCAACGAAATCCCGGTCGCCGCCGAACCGGTCGACGTTGGCCCGCGCCCACGCGATGGCAGCTTTGACGTCGTTGATGTGGTTCGGCCAGCGGTGGTGCGGGGCGACCCGGTAGTCGATCGACAGGCACACCCAGCCCTTGGCCGCCAGATGGGACATCAGAGCGTAGCCCTGCAGGATTCGACTGCCGTGCACCCAGGCCCCGCCGGGGACGAACACCAGGACCGGAGCCGGCTCGGCGGACAGGTGGCGCCGCCGCCACACGTCGAGCCGCTGGGTCGGGTGGGTGCCGTATCGCACGGAGGCGCGGTACAGGTGGCGGCGGTGCTCGAACGCCTTCCACAGCGGCGGCATCCGGTCGGGCGCCGGCCACTCGAGCGGCAGATGCTCGGCACCGACGACGCCGCGCAGCGCCGCCTCGGACACCGCGTTGGTGCTCGCCCGCTGACTCTTGCGGACACCCGCGGCGTCCTGGCTCAGCCAGGAGCGCGCGGTCGAGTTCATGAAGTCGGGCAGATGGCGGTAGCCCCACACGCTCATCGCGGTCGCCGCGCCGAGCGGTTCGAGATGGCGGCCGATCACCGGCAGCCGGGCTGAGGCGACGCTGAGCGCCAGCGCGTAGTCGGCGGGACCGGCTTGCAACAACCAGCGCGCACGATCCAGATGTGCCGTCATGGCGCGAGCGTACCCCGCAGACGCAGGCCGGAAACGACGTTCTCCGGCGGCAGTACTGTGCCTAGACTCGGTCGACACCTCAGGAGGTCAGCATGGGCGCTGCCGCGGACACCATCTACACCGGTGGCGACATCATCACCATCGACGACGCCAATCCGGCCGCCCAGGCACTGGCCGTCGGTGGCGGCCGGATCACCGCGGTGGGCAGTCGCGATGACGTGCTGGCGGCTGCGCGCGGACCGGCCACCCGGATGGTCGATCTGGACGGCGCGACCCTGCTGCCCGGCTTCCTCGACCCGCACAGCCACTACATCAACTCGCTGACCGTCGCCAACCAGGTCAACGTGTTCGCCCCGCCCGCCGGACCCGGAGCCGACGTGGGCGCAATAGTGCACGCTCTCAAGTCGTTTCGGGATGCGCAGCACATTCCGGCCGGCGAGATGATCGTCGCCTACGGCTACGACGACACCCTCATGCCGGGCGGGCGAACCCTGCACAAGGAAGACCTCGATGCAGACTTCCCCGACAACCCGGTGTTGGTCGGGCACGTGTCGATGCACGGCGCGGTGCTCAACTCCGCGGCCATGCGGATGTTCGACATCACCGCGGCGACCAAGACACCGCCGGGCGGAGTGATCGTCCGCAAGGAGGGCTCCACCGAGCCCGACGGGCTGGTGATGGAGACCGCCTTCCTGCCGATCTTCGCCGCGATGCCCAAACCCACACCCTCGCAGGAGATCGCGTGGAGCCGGGCCGGCCAGATGCTGTATGCCGCAGCCGGCATCACCACGGCCCATGAGGGCCTCACCCACGCCGCCGACGTCGAGCTGATCTACCGTGCGGCCGAAGGCGGGGCGAACCTGATCGACGTGGTGGCCTATCCGTTCATCCTCGAACTCGACGAGGTGCTGAGCAAGCATCCGCCGCAGGAGTTCGGCAGCTACCGCAACCGGGTCAAGCTGGGCGGGGTCAAGGTCACCCTGGACGGCTCGCCGCAGGGCCGCACCGCGTATTTCACCACGCCCTACCTGGTCGACGGACCGGACGGCCAGCACAACTGGCGTGGCGAGCTCGGCTTCTCCCAGGACATCGTCAACGGCTGGTTCAAACAGGTCTACGACCTCGGGCTGCCGCTGGACATCCACGCCAACGGCGACGCCGCCATCGACGTCGCGCTGGCCGCCCACGAGTTCGCCGCCGCCGACGACCTCGGCAGGGACCGGCTGACCGTCATGGTGCATTCCCAGTTCGTCCGCCGCGACCAGTTGCAGCGCTACGTCGAGTACAAGATCATTCCGTCGTTGTTCACCCAGCACACGTTCTACTTCGGTGATGCCCATGTGCAGCTGCGGGGTAAGGCTCAGGCGGATTTCCTGTCGCCGATGCGCGCGGCGATCGACCTCGGACTGCAGCCCACCAATCACACCGACTTCGTCGTGACGCCGCTGGACCAGATGTTCGTGGTGTGGACGGCGGTCAATCGGGTGTCGCGCAGCGGCGCGATCATCGGCGCGGATCAGCGGGTGACCCCACTGGAGGCGTTGAAGGCGATCACCATCAATGCGGCCCGTCAATACCGCGAAGCCGACCAGAAGGGCTCGCTGGAGGTCGGCAAGATCGCCGATCTCGTTGTCCTGGATGGTAATCCGCTGACGGTGGATCCGATGGCGATCAAGGACATCCGGGTGGTCGAGACCATCAAGGACGGCGAGACCGTCTACCGGGCTTGATCTCAGGGCGTGAGAAGCACTTTGACGTGATCGCCGGACCGCGACGCCACGGCGGCGTAGCCGTCGGCCGCCTGGTCGAGTGACAGCCGGGTGGTGAAGATCCCTTCGACATCGAGGCGGCCGTTCTGCAGCAGCGGGATCAGTTCGGGCCAGGTCTGCTGTACCGGTGCGGTGGTGAGCCGAATGGTCAGGCTGCGCAGCAACGCGGTCAGTGCCGGGAAGGGGTAGGGGTTGAGGTTGTGCACGCCGACCACCGAGACGGTGCCGCCGGCGCGCACGGTGGCCAGTGAGTCATCCAGCGAGGTGTCGTTGCCCACCGCGTCGATCACCGAGTCGGCTCCGATGCCACCGGTGGCCTCCATGACCGCCTGCACCGCCGGGGCCGGGATCGCGACCGCCCCCAGTGCGGCGGCGCGGTCGCGCCGCGCGGCAACCGGATCGACCGCGAAAACCCTTGCTGCCCCGAGGAACAACGCGCTGCGCAGTGCGCACAGACCTACCGCGCCCAGGCCGATCACCACCGCCGTGCCACCGACGGGGATGTCGGCGCGTTTGGCCGCCGCCCAGCCGGTGGCCAGGTTGTCGGTGAGCAGCAGCGCCTGTTCGGTGCTGATGTTCTCCGGCATCTTCAGCAACTGGAAGTCGGCCGCCGGGACGGCGAGGAGTTCGGCCTGCGCGCCGCCGAGTACCCCGGAGCCGAAGATCTGCGGGCCGGACGCGCACAGAATGGGATCCTTGGTCGCGCACCCCGCGCACGCCCCGCAGCCGGCGACGGACGAAATCAGCACGAGGTCGCCGACTTTCACGGTGTGCACGTCGGGCCCGGCCTCGACCACGGTGCCGATGGCCTCGTGCCCCAGTGACACGGGATCGAAGATCGGATAGTCGCCCTCGTAGAAGTGCAGATCGGAGCCGCAGATCGCCGCGGCGGTCACCTGCACTACGGCGCCGTCGGGTCCGGGCAGCACCGGGTCGGGCCGGGTGTCGACGCGAACCGATCCGGGGGTGTCGATGACGACCGCGCGCATGCAGACTCCTCAGTTCTTCACGATGAAGTTCGACCAGTCCGGTTCACGAACCGCCTTCCAGAACACCGGAAGCCGCCACGGGCTGACCGTGTGGATCTCGCCGTCGGCGTTCTTGAAATACGAGTGCTTGATCGACGGGTGCGCCCACACCATCGTGGCGATCTCGCTCTGGTGCCGCCGATGCCACTCGTCGGTGGCCGCGGGCGTGGGCTCGATGGAACTCAGCCCCGTGCCGATCATCTCGGCCAGCAGCGCGTTGACGTAGCGCATCTGCAGTTCGGAGTTGAAGATCAGGCTGCCGCCGTGAGCCAGATGGTTGCCGGGTCCGTAGAGCATGAAGAAGTTGGGGAACCCGGGCACGGTCATGCCGAGATAGCCGACCGGCCGCTCGCCCCACGCCGTGCGCAGATCAGCGCCGTCGCGGCCGGTGATGTTGAGCGGGTACAGCACCTCGGTGGCGCGAAAGCCGGTGGCGTACACGATGACGTCGGCTTCGTGGGCGACGCCGTCGGTGGTGACCACCGCATGCGGGGTGATCCGCTTGATCGGGGTGCGGACCAGTTCGACGTTGTCGCGGCGCAGTGTCTTCAGCCACGTTCCGTTGTCCTGCAATGTGCGCTTGCCCGTCGCGGGATAGTCGGGCAGTACCTTGTCGAGCAGATCCCGGTCCTCACCGACCTGGGTGGTGATCCAGTCGGTGAACATCAGCCTGGCCATGGCATTCATCTCGCTGACCGCATAGTTGGGGCCGTCGGGATGGGTGTAGTCAGGATCCGAGCGTGCCGCGTCCAAGCCCTTGTCCGCGCCGGGCCACATCAGCAGGAAGCGGTACCAGCGGCCGTAGAACGGCAGGTGGTCCATCGCCCAGCGCACTCCGGCAGGCACGCTGTCGTGATACATCGGGTTGGGGAACATCCACTGCGCCGTGCGCTGGAATACCGTCAGATGCGAGACGGTGTCGGCGATCGCGGGGGCGATCTGGAAACCGCTGGCCCCGGCTCCGATCAGCGCGACCCGCTTGCCGGTCAGATCGACGGAATGGTCCCAGGCCGCGGAGTGGAAGGACGGGCCCTCGAAGGTCTCGGCGCCGTCGATGTCGGGCAGATGTGGCCGATTCAGCTGACCGACCGCGGTGATGACCGCGCGAGCGGTGATCGCGGTTTCGGCCCCGTCCCTGCCCCGCACCCGAACCAGCCAGGTGGCGTCTTCGTCGTTCCACTGCGCCGACACCACCTCGGTTTCCCAGCGGACGTCGTCGTTCAGGCGGTGCTTGGCCAGAACCGACTCGAAGTAGGCGCGCAACTCGGGCTGCTCGGCGAAGTAGTGCGACCAGTTGTTGCTGGGCTCGAAGCTGTAGCAGTAGAAGTGGTTGGCCACGTCGACCCGTGAGCCGGGATAGCTGTTCTCCCACCAGGTTCCACCCGGCCCGGCGTTCTTTTCGACGATCGTGAACGGAATGTTGGCCTGCTTCAACCGAATTCCGGCCAGTAGACCCGACTCGCCGCAGCCGATGACCACCACCGGGAAGTCCGACGACAGCGCCGGGTCCAGAGCGGCGGGCCGGCGCGGGTCGACGCCCTCGAGGTCCATCTCCTCGAGAACCATCGGCTGGTACTCGTCGTCGACGTGCTCGCAGGCCGCCCAGTCGAGCATCTCCTGGACGAGCTCGCGACTCAGCGGCACCGGGCCGGGGCAGCCTCGGTCCCGATAGTCGGCGAGAACCGGCAGTGCCAGGGCGCGCGCCTTGGCCTTGTCCTCTTCGGACATGAAGCCCTGCACCTCGTTGAGGAACACCCCGGCTTGCTTGAACTCGCGGATGTACCGCGGGTCGCCGGTGATGTGCACCAGCGACAGCAGCATCGTGGGGACACTGACCTGCTCCAACGCGGCGGCGATCTCGGCGTCCGACGATGTGAACGGTTGGCCGGCATAGGGATTGTGCGTCACACCGGAGTCCTCTCACCGATCGGCAATTACGCTACGCGCAGTTCCGTAATAGCGGACCTCACGATACTGTCGCCGCGGGTGCGGATCAAGGCCCGTCCCGTCAGGGTCGATCGCCGACCGGACCTGCGGCCGGGCCATACTGTCGTCGTGTCTGACACCGCCATCCACCCCGAACTGCGCAGTGCTGCGCGATTCGTCCCGCGCAAGCTGATCTACGGCTGGACGCTTCCGGTGCTGCGCCGGTTGACCGGCCTGCAGCGCGTCAACAACGACGGTGTCGAGGTGCTGACCCTGCCCGTCGGGCGTCGGTGTGCGGCTGTACCGGCCGGCCGGAACAACCTCGGCCACGGCCGCCCTGTTGTGGATTCACGGTGGCGGCTACGTGCTCGGTACCGCCGCACAGGACGACCTGCTGTGCCGCCGGTTCGTGGACACCCTGGGCATCACTGTCGCCTCCGTCGACTATCGCCTGGCCCCCGAACACCCCTACCCCGCGCCACTCGAGGACTGTTACACCGCTCTGACGTGGCTGGCCGGCCTCCCCGGCCTCGACGGCCACCGGATCGCCATCGGCGGTGCCAGCGCCGGGGGCGGGCTGGCCGCGGCTCTGGCCCTGCTGGCGCGTGACCGGGCCGAGGTGACACCGGTGTTCCAGTTGCTGGTGTATCCGATGCTCGACGACCGCAGCGTCGGCAGGCACCTCGACGACCCCGGACACCGGCTGTGGAACGCGACCAGCAACCGGTTCGGGTGGCAGTCCTATCTCGGCGGCGCCGACCCGCACACGGCGGCACCGGGGCGGCGCACCGACCTGGCCGGATTGCCGCCGGCCTGGGTCGGCGTCGGCACGCTGGACCTGTTCCACGACGAGGACCTCGACTACGCCGCGCGGCTGCAGGCCGCGGGTGTGCCGTGCGAGGTGCACGTGGTGCCAGGTGCGTTCCACGGCTTCGACGGGGTGGTGCCGAAGGCCCACATCTCCAAGGGCTTCTTCGACAGCCAGTGCGCGAGCCTGCGCCAGTACCTGACATCGGAGTGAGCGCCGTGGCAGCGATCCTCACCACCGAACAGCGCGACCTCGCCGAGGCGGTCGCCGACCTGTTGGCCAAGCGCTCGCCGGAGTCCGAGGTGCGCCGCCTGATGGCCGACGACGCCGGCTACGACCCGGCGCTGTGGACCGAACTGGCCGAGATGGGCCTGCTCGGCCTCGCGATACCCGAGGAGTACGGCGGCGCCGGCGCCGGGTCGGTCGAACTCGGTGTGGTCATGGAGCAGATGGGCGCGACCCTGCTGTGCGCGCCGTATCTGTCCACCGCGGCTCTCGCGTCGAATCTGATTGTCGCCCTGGATGACACGACCGAGTGCGCCGAGATCCTGCCCCGCATCGCCGCCGGTGACCTGATCGCCACCGTGGCTTTTGCCGAGCCGGGCTCGGCGCGGCCACCGGCGCAGTCCCGCACCACGGCGCGCCCGGACGGCTCCGGGTGGCGGCTGTCGGGTGCCAAGACCTTCGTGCTCGACGCCATGACCGCCCAGCGGCTGTACGTCACGACAGGCTCCGGTGTGTTCGCCGTCGAGTGCGGTGCGCCGGGCTTGACCATCACCCCGCTGGCCACCGTCGACCAGACCCGCAAGCAGGGCCGCCTCACCCTCGACGACACCCCGGCCCGGCTGGTGGGAGCCATCGGGGCCGGCGCCGCCGCGCTCGACGAGGCGCTGGACCGGGCCTCGGTGGCGGTGCTCGGCGAGCAGGCCGGCGCAGCGCTGCGGGCTGTGGAGATGTCGGCCGACTACGCCAGGACCCGCTTGCAGTTCGGGCGCGCCATCGGCAGCTTCCAGGCGGTCAAGCACATGTGCGCCGACATGCTGCTGGAGGCGCAGTCGGCGCTGTCGGCGGCCCGGCACGTGGCCGCCGCCTTCGACGCGGCCGATCCGGACCGGTACGCCGATCTTGCTCTGGCCCAGGCATATTGCTCGGACGCCTTCGTGTCGGTGGCGGCCACGAACATTCAGGTGCACGGCGGTATCGGCTTCACCTGGGAGCATCCGGCGCACCTGTATCTGCGCCGGGCGCGCACCGACGCACAGATCTTCGGCGATCCGGCCTGGCATCGGGAACGCTACGTCCGACTGCGGGAGGCACAGTCATGACCGACGACGGTGTGCGCGACGAGGTCCGGCAGTGGCTGGCGGCGAACTGGGATCCCGGCATGGATCGCGGGCGCTGGGCTCAACTGGTGTTCGACGCCGGCTGGGCGGTGCCGAGCTGGGAGCCCGAGTGGTGGGGACGCGGCCTGACTGATCCCCAATCCCGGATCGTGGCAGCGGAATTCGCCGCAGTCGGCGCACCGGGGACCGGACACGACCGGGCGAACCTGTTCGCGACCACCCTGCACGACCTCGGTACCGACGAACAGAAGCACCGACTGATCCCGCCGTCGATCCGCGGCGAGACCAAGTGGTGCCTGCTGTACTCCGAACCGGGAGCGGGATCGGATCTGGCCGGTCTGCGAACCCGGGCCGACCGGGACGGCGACGAATGGGTGGTCAACGGCCAGAAGGTGTGGACGTCGTTCGCCAAGACCGCCGACTACGGGCTGCTGGTGGCCCGCACCGACTGGGATGTGCCCAAACACAACGGGATCAGCTTCTTCATGTTCCCCATGCGCCAGGCCGGCGTGGAGATTCGGCCGATTCACCAGATCACCGGCGAGTCGGAGTTCAACGAGGTGTTCATCACCGACGCCACAGTGCCGCACGCGAATCTGGTCGGCAAGCCCGGTGGCGGCTGGTCGGTGCTGCAGGTCGCGCTGGCCTACGAGCGCAGGCTGATGGGCGATCTCGCCCGCACGTCCCGATCGGCCCACAAGCCGCAGGCCGACACCGACAGCCTCGTCGCGATGGCGCGCAACGCCGGCAATCTCGGCGACTCGCGCATCCGGCAGGAGATCGCCCGCGTCGAGGGCTATGCGGCGGTGAACCGGTGGAACACCCAGCGCGCCAAGGCCACCACCGACCGGGCCGAGGCCGCCACGTTGCTCGCGCTCGGCAAAATCGCCATGTCGCGGATCCTGCACGAGACCGCACGGGTGCAGACCGAGATCGTCGGGCCGGAGTCGATGCTTGCGGGTCCGGACCATCCGGTCGGCGACGCGGTGACGTTCCGCACGCTCAACGCCTACTTCACCTCGATCGGCGGCGGCACCGACCAGATCCAGCGCAACATCGTCGGCGAACGCGTGCTGGGACTCCCGAAAGAGCCCGAGCCCTACCGAAATACCGCGTTCCGCGACCTGCCGCACTAGTCACCGGCTTGAGCTGAGCCGCACCTCGCCGCCGACGACGGTCGCCCTGACCAACTCGGCGTCGAGGGCATCGAGCACGTCCGCGGGCCCCGCGGCCAGGACACACAGGTCGCCCGGCTGGCCCGGCTCGACGGTGCGCGGGACATCGGGGCGCTCGGCATGACCGGTGAACATGCCCAATGCCGTTGCTGCCGTGACACATTCGTCGGCGTTGAGCACTGCTCCGGTACCGGTGGTGCGGTGCACCGCCGCGCGCATCACCGCCCACGGGTCGGCACCGCCGAACGGTAGATCCGTCGACAGCGCCACGCGCACACCGGCGCGCCGCAGCGAGGCCAGCCGCCACAGTCCGGGCTGGTCCTGGGCGTCGACGTCGATCAGGTACTGGTCGCCGCGCTCGGCGACGAAGTTCGGCTGGGTGACCACCACGGGGTCCAACTCGGCGAGCTCGGCGAGACTGTCCTGCGGCACCACCGCGGCGTGCTCGATGCGATCGCCGGGATGGCGGCCCGCGGCGCGCAGCGCGGCCAGGGTGACCACCAACTGAGCCGCCGTCACGCAGTGCACGGCGACCGGACCGTGGACGTGCCGGGTCCGGATCCACGCGGTCAGCTCGTCGAGGTCCAGCGCATCCTCGTGCAGGATGCGCTTGCCCGGGGCCAGCCAGGACACCCGCTGGTGCAGTTCGCCGTGCCGGTGCGCCTGGGTCAGGGTGACGATGGCGTCGACGTCCAGATCGGGAGTGGCGTCGGTGACGCCGGTGACGCCGTAGCCGCTCAGCCGCCCGCTGAGCTCGGCCAGTGGGGTGTCCCGGCGCGCAACCGCGTCCGCCCAGGAGTCATGGCTGCGCAGCCTGCCGTCGGGGTGATCGCCCAGCCCGACCTGGGCGAGCCCGAGCGAGTTGAGGATCCACAGCACACCGCTTCGGTGCTGGACGCGTACCGGCACCCCGGGCACGAGTTCGTCGAGGACCGACCGGTCCAGCGGGCCGGCCACCGACTCGTGATAGCCGACGGCCCTGATCCAGCCGTCGCCGCCGACCGGTGCGGCCGCCAGGGCCGCCGCCAGTTGCGCCCGGTTGTGCACCTGCCCCGGGCCGACCTGGACCGAACCCGCCGCCGCTGCGGCGGCGCGCAGATGCACGTGGTGGTCGTGCAGTCCCGGTATGACAGCGCCGCCCGCGGCATCGAACACCGTCTCCGCCGGCTGCGGCGCCAGCGCCTCGGCGACTTCCTCGATCTGGTCGCGGAGCCGGATGTCGACGGTGCGCCCGTCCATCAGGGCCGCGCGCTGGATCAGCATGTGACCGAGAGCCGTTGCGCGACAATGGCATCCACGCGGTAGTTATCCGCACCGAGGACGGCCGCGGACGGGGCGGCCGGCGGCGGTCTCGGTGGGCGCACGTCCATCGGTCCGGCGGCGGGCTCGAGAGGCAGGGCGGCGTAGGTGGCGGCGACCCGCGCCATCACCACCTCGATGACCTCACCGCCGCCGCGGTGCACTGAATTGACCACGGCCAGAGCGGCTTCCAGACCAGTCAGCGGATCGGCGACGGCGTCGCCGCAGAACACCGGACCGTCCTGGCCGGTGCCCACCAGTCCGCCGGCCACCGCGGCGTCGTCACCGAAGGCCACCCGTGTCGACTCGGCGCCGTGGCCGGTCACACGCAGCCAGACCCGCCCGCGGGGACCTGGCACCGACTGCGGGCTGACACCGCGCCGGGCCAGCGCGGCAGGCCGGGAACCCTCGATGACGACGTCGGCGATCGAGAGCAGCGCCCGCAGCCGGTCGTCGTCGAAACCGACTGCATAGGAGAGCTTTCCGTGGTTGATCCAGTCGTAGAAGGCGTTGTCGCCGGATCGGGTACCGTCCGGGCGGACTGGACTCTCCACCTTGACCACCGTGGCGCCCGCCGCGGCGAGGATCTGCCCACACAGCGGGCCGGCCCACATCGAGGACAGGTCGGCCACCACCAGCCCGGCGACGGGGCGCGGCTGCGTGGGTGATCCGGCGGCCGTGACGCGCGGCGCCTCGGCCCTGCTCTCACCGAGGCGCGCCACGGGCAGATCGAGCAGCACGGCGCGCTCCATGGCCTCGGCGCTCGAGTGCCGGGCCGCCCAGTCGACGACCGTCGGCCATGGATCGTCGGGCACGGTGTCGGCTTCGACGAGGGCGGGTACCGCGGCGACGTCGTCGGGCCGGGACAGCGTCAACGCACACCAGCCGTCGCGGGTGGCGATCAGACGGGTGGCACCGCCCGCCGAGATCCGGCCCCGGCGGGTCAGGCCCAGCAGGGCAGCCCGGCCGGTGAGTGCGGCGGTGGCGTCGACGGTGACCCCCAGTCGCGTGGTCAGCTCGGCGGCGACGGCCCGGGCGCGGGTCAGAATGGCCGCGCGGGAGTAGTCGGGCGACCCGTCGGCCGGACCGGTCAGCCAGGCCAGGCCGCTACGGGCCCACCTGCCGCCGGAGTCGTTCACCCGACCATTGTCGCGCTTAGAGGTGCAGCGCGGACCGAGAGTGACGCCATGGCGGTGAAACCGCCGATCCGCCACCCTCGGGTGACTGTCGGCGTCGCCTAGAAGTGCAGCGCGGTGAACCGCCAGTCCAGCACCTGGCGGTCCGTCCCGTCCTCGGCGGCCGCGTAGACCACCGACCGCAGGGTGAGCACGCCGCCGCGGTCGTCGGGCAGCGGGTCCGCCGACTCGACATGTAGCTCGCTGTAGAGGGTGTCGCCCTCGTGCACGGGCCCGGTGTGATCGCAGGAGTCCCAGCCGAGCACGGTCGCCAGGTTGGGCAGCAGCCGGCCGGCCTGGGCCAGCGCCAATCCGATGGTGTGCCCGCCGTACACCAGCCGCTGACCGCCGACGCGTGAATCATGATGTGTGGCAGCTATGTTCAGGGTGAGCCGGGCCAGCTCGGGTGCCGAGCTGACCACGTCGCCGGTACTGCGCAGCACCGAACCGGCGATGTCGGGGTAGAAGTGCGGACCGGGAACCCGCTCCCGGAACGCCGCCGCATTCCACTCGACCGTCGGGTCGGGGGCGCCTGCGAGGTCCGTCCCGATCTGCGAGAGGTCGTCGGCGTGGCCGGTGTCGGCGGCACCGGGACTGAGCGGGAGCATCGCGCAGCGGTAGAAGTCCAGCACCAGCCGGCCCACCTGGTCGATGGTGGTCATCCGCAGCGCCGCCATCCCGGTGGGCGCGCGTCCCGGCTTGGCGGTGTTCTGCCGCAACCCCACGACCTCGGTGCGGGTGAACAGGGTGTCGCCGATGATCGGATAGCGGTAGAAGGTCAGGCCCCGGTAGAACAGGTTCGCCTTGACCCGCTGAGTGACCAGGGTGCTCTGGCCGATGGCCACATCGCAGACGAACGCCGGATGGGCCAGCGGACCGGTGCTGCCGACCACCGCGTGCGCCAGTTCGGAGTCCAGCGCCAGGCGCAGCCGGTCACCGAGGATCGCCTGGTGGCTGGCGGCCGCGCCGGAGGTCAATGTCATCGACGGCGCCCAGTCGAACACCTGGCCCACGACCAGATCGTCGAAGTAAGGTCCGCCCGCCTCGCCCGCGCCGATATGGCCGTACAACGTCACAGTCGAACATGATCGCAGTTCGGTCCCGCGCGTATGCGACTATGGCCGCACATGGCTGACCTTGGAGCAGGCCGACTTCTGGAGCAATGTGAGCGCAGCACTCGACGACGAAGAATCCATGCTGGTGCAGACGGTTCGGGCGTTCATCGATCGTGAGGTGAAGCCGACCGTCCGGGAGGTCGAGCACGCCAACACCTATCCCGAGGCGTGGATCGAGCAGATGAAACGCATCGGCATCTTCGGGCTGGCGATCAGCGAGACCTATGGCGGCTCACCGGTGTCGATGCCGTGCTACGTCGAGGTCACCCAGGAGTTGGCCCGGGGCTGGATGAGCCTGGCCGGTGCGATGGGCGGCCACACGGTGGTGGCCAAGCTGCTGGACACCTTCGGCACCGAGGAGCAGAAGCGGACCTATCTTCCGCGAATGGCCACCGGCGAGCTCCGGGCGACCATGGCGCTGACCGAACCGGGTGGCGGTTCGGATCTGCAGAACATGACCACCGTGGCCCGCCGGGACGGCGACGAGCTGGTGATCGGCGGCGCGAAGACCTGGATCACGAACGCCCGCAGGTCCGGTCTGATCGCGCTGCTGTGCAAGACCGATCCGCAGGCCACGCCGCGGCACACGGGTATCTCGGTGGTGCTCCTGGAGAACCCGACGCCGGGGCTGACGGTGTCGCGCGATCTGCCCAAGCTGGGCTACAAGGGTGTGGAGTCGTGCGAACTGGCCTTCGACGACTGCCGGGTGCCGGCCTCGGCCATCCTGGGTGGAGTGGCGGGCAAGGGTTTCGGGCAGATGATGAAGGGGCTGGAGACCGGCCGCATTCAGGTGGCCTCGCGCGCGCTCGGGGTGGCCACCGCCGCCCTGGAGGATTCACTGGCCTACGCCCGGCAGCGGGAGAGCTTCGGCCAGCCGATCTGGAAGCACCAGTCCGTCGGAAACTACCTGGCGGACATGGCCACCAAGCTGACCGCCGCGCGTCAGCTCACCCTGTATGCCGCCGAGCGGTACGACAGCGGACAGCGCTGCGACATGGAAGCCGGCATGGCCAAGCTGTTCGCCTCGGAGGTGGCGATGGAGATCGCGCTGAACGCGGTGCGCATCCACGGCGGCTACGGCTACTCCACCGAGTACGACGTCGAGCGCTACTTCCGCGACGCCCCGCTGATGATCGTCGGCGAGGGCACCAACGAAATCCAGCGCAACGTCATCGCCGCACAGCTCGTCGCCCGCGGCGGCATCTAGCCCGGTTTCTGCGCCGAACGTGGATTACCCCCACGCTTTCGGCGGGTTCGCGTCGCTCAAGTCCACACTCGGCGAGATGGCGAGGTTAGCCGATCTCGTCGACCAGACCCCACCGGAGCGCGGTCGCGGGGTCGATCAGCCGGCCGGAGAGCACCAAATAGGCTGTGCGCCAACGCCCGATCCGGCGGGTGATGCTCAGCGTCCCGCCCGCTCCGGGGATGAGGCCCAGCGCGAGCTCGGGCAGGCCGAGGACGGCGTCCGGGTGGCAGCTGACCCGGCCGCAGAACGCGGCCATCTCCAGTCCGCTGCCCAGCACCCGGCCGTGGATCCGCGCCCGGCAGGCGGGACCGAGCCGACGGGTCAGCTCGTCGAGCGCGAGCGCGGGACTGTGCCGGGTACGGGCCAGGTGCGCGCTCGCCGGGTCGGCGAAGGTTCCGAACTCGCCGAGGTCGCCGCCGCTGCAGAACGACGGCCCGTTGCCGCCGAGCACCACTTCGGTCACGGTGTCGTCGAGCAGTGCGACCGTGAGCGCCTCCAGCAGCAGTGCTCGCGCATCGGTGCTGAATGCGTTGTGGCGCTGGGGCCGATTGAAATCGATACGCAGGGTGCCGGCCTGCGCGCTCGGCCAGCACCGGGTCGGGAAACTCGGGGAGCTGGGCGGGTCCACGCTCGGCGAGCCAGCGGGCGAACTCCGGCCCGGACTGCAGCGTCGAGTAGGCCAGCGATTCGGTGACGACCGCAGGCAACGCCGCGCCGGCGACGTCGACCGACCGCAGCACGTCGTCGCACACCGCGCTGGCATGCGGCCACCGGCGGCAGCGGTCGGCCAGTTCGGCGACGGTGTCCGACACCGATTCGACGGCGACGAACCGCCGGTCCTCGTGCTCAGTGTCGGTGAGAGCGAACGTCGCTGTGCCGAGCCAGAACTCGGCCTCCGGACTAGAGGACTCACCGACCGCGACGACGACTCCGGGTGGGCCGGTCACCCCGATCGGCGGCGGGTCGGAGAGGTCCACAACTAGCATCTAGTGGAGCATTCCATTCTGTCCGCTAGCCGGTGGGCGCCGGAGCCGAGTACTTCACGATCAGCTCCTGCTTGTAGAGCTTTCCGGTATCGGTGCGGGGCAGCTGCTGCTCGAAGGCGATGGTGCGTGGACATTTGTAGTGCGCCAAGCGCTCTCGCAACCAGACCAGCAGCTCCTCGGCAAGCTCGTCGGAGGCCTCGGCGGGATCGACCAGCTGAACCACCCCCTTGACGCTCTGGCCCATCTCCTCGTCGGGAATCCCGAACACCGCGGCGTCCATCACCCTCGGGTGAGTGACGAGCATGTTCTCCGCCTCCTGCGGATAGATGTTCACCCCGCCGGAGATGATCATGTGGTGGCGGCGGTCGGTGAGGTACAGGTAGCCGTCGTCGTCGAGGTAGCCGATGTCGCCGACGGTCATCCAGCCGCGGTGATGCCTTGCGGCGGCGGTCTTCTCGGCGTCGTTGAGGTACTCGAAGGAGTTGCCGCCTTCGAAGTAGATCTCGCCGGGTTGGCCCGCCGGCAACTCGTTGCCCTCCTCGTCGAGGATGTGCAGATTGCCCAGCATCGGTTTGCCCACCGAGCCCGGGTGGGCCAGCCACTCCTCGGCGCTGATCAAGGTGGAGCCGATGGCTTCCGATGAGGCGTAGTACTCGTCGACGATCGGCCCCCACCAGTCGATCATCTGCTTCTTGATCTCCACCGGACACGGCGCCGCCGCGTGCATGACGCGCTGCAGAGTCGACAGGTCATACGAGTTGCGCACGGATTCAGGCAGTTTCAGCATCCTGGTGAACATCACCGGAACGAACTGGCCGTGGGTGACCCCGTGGCGCTGGATCGCGTCCAGCGTGCCTTCGGCGTCGAACTTCTGCATGACCACGACGGGGATGCCCGCGGCCTGCATCGTCATCGACCACACCGACGGCGCGGTGTGGTACAGCGGGGCGGGGCTGAGGTAGACCCCGTTGGGGTCCATCCAGAAGGAGACCAGCATGGTCATCAGGCCCGGGGCTTCCGCGGGCGGCAGGTGCGAAAGCTCGCGCTTGATGCCCTTGGGCCGGCCGGTGGTGCCCGACGAGTACTGCAGCAGGTCACCCTCGATCTCGTCGTCGATGGGTGTATCAGGTTGGTCGGCAACGCATTCCGGGTAGCGCAGCCAGCCGTCGAGATCGCTGGAGGCGTCTGTCGCCGACGATTCGGCTCCGTCGGCGATGACCAGCAGCCCCGGCAGTCCGTTGGGCAGGTGCTCGCCGAGGCCCTCCAGCACGGGGCGCAACGCAGCGGAGCCGACGATCGCCTTGGCCGCGCTGTTGTCGATGATGTAGGCGGCCTCGGCGGCGGTGAGGTGGGAGTTGATCGGGACGTAGTACAGCCCGCTGCGGCGCGCGGCCCACATCACCGTGTGGTAGTGCTCGTTGTTCTCCATCAGGATCGCGACAGCATCGCCCTCGCGCAGGCCGGCCTGACGGAACAAGTGCGCCAACCTGTTTGCCCGCGCCTCCATCTCGCCGAAGGTCACGACCGTGCCGGACGGATAGAGGATGACAGCAGGCTTGTCGGGGTTGGCCTCGGCATGCTCGCGGATCTGCATGCGTGAACTGTACGACAGCCGGGTTGACGGGTGTCAAGAAGGCTAGGCGAGGCCGGCGGTTCCGTCGTCCAGGCTGTAGTACCCGGTGACGACTTTCAGCTTGCCCGAGTCCAGCGCCGACTTCAGTTCCGGGTTGTGCAGGATCTGGTCGCGGGACTGGTCGACGTTGGCCTTGATCGTGTTGGTCAGCAGGTCGCCCGGTTGCTTCTCCGCCACCTCGACCGCGGGGGTGATCGCGGTGATCAGCGAGGCGACCGCGCCGTGCGGTTCCTGGAACGGCGGCTGCAGCGCCTCGAGCGTCGCCGAAACCGCACCGCAGTTCTGATGGCCGAGCACCACGATCAGCGGCGTGCCGAGGTGGCTGACGGCGTACTCGATGCTGCCCATGGCTGCGGGGTCGACGATGTTGCCCGCCACGCGCACCACGAACAGGTCGCCCAGGCCCTGGTCGAAGATGACCTCCGGAGGAAGTCTGGAGTCCGAACAGCTCAGCACGATCGCGAACGGGGCCTGAGATTTCGACACCGACAGCCGGGTCTCTTCGTTCTGATCGGGATGAATCATCCGGGCCTCGACGAAACGCTGGTTGCCCTGCTTGAGCTCGAGCAGCCCCAAGGCGGCATCGGAGATGTCCGGTCTCGGCGACTCGGTGGTGATCGGTATGCCGGCCGGAACGGTGACCGTGGTGGTCGCGGTGGTCTGCGTCGGTGTGCCACACGCACTCAATGCCGCGGCGGCCGCCGTCGCACCGGCAACTCCGAACCATGATCGTCTCGACAGCTGAGCGTCCACCGGCGGCACCCTTCTCCACTGACCCCGCCCAGAGGTTAGCGTGGCGAAGTCTGGTGCGCAGGGTCTTACGGTCGAGGTGGTTCGGCCGGGTTAGTCGGCGTCGGCCAGACGCTGCTTGAGCGCCTCGAACTCGTCCTTCACGCCCGTCGGCAGCTTGTCGCCGATGAACTCGAACCACTCCTCGATCTGCGGCAGCTCGTCGCGCCACTCGGAGGCATTCACCTTCACCGCCGCCGCCACGTCAGCCGCGTCGACGTCGAGATCGCTGAGGTCCAGGTCGTCGACGCCGGGCACCGTGCCGATGGGCGTCGAGGCACCGCCGGCCTTGCCCTCGACCCGCTCGACGATCCACTTCAGCACCCGGCTGTTCTCGCCGAAGCCCGGCCACAGGAACCGGCCGTCGTCGCCACGACGGAACCAGTTGACGAAGAAGATCTTCGGCAGCTTGGACTCGTCGGCGTTCTTGCCCAGGTCGAGCCAGTGCTGGCAGTAGTCGCCGGCGTTGTAGCCCAGGAACGGCAGCATGGCCATCGGGTCGCGGCGAATGGTGCCGACCTTGCCCTCGGCTGCGGCCGTCTTCTCGCTGCCCAGCGTCGCGCCGATGAACACTCCGTGCTGCCAGTCGCGGGCCTGGGTGACCAGCGGCACCGTCGTCTTGCGACGGCCGCCGAACAGGATCGCCGAGATCGGCACGCCCTGCGGGTCGTCCCACTCCGGCGCCAGCGTCGGGCACTGCGACATCGGGGTGCAGTACCGCGAATTGGGATGGGCGGCAGGCTCGTCGGAGTCCGGAGTCCAGTCGTGGCCCTTCCAGTCGACGAGGTGCTGCGGGTCGCCTTCGAGGCCCTCCCACCAGACGCCGCCCTCGTCGGTCAGCGCCACGTTGGTGAACACGGTGTTGCCCGCCGCGATCGTCTTCATCGCGTTCGGGTTCGAGCTCCAGTTGGTGCCCGGCGCGACGCCGAAGAAGCCGAACTCGGGGTTGACCGCGTACAGCCGGCCGTCCTTGCCGAACCGCATCCAGGCGATGTCGTCACCGAGGGTCTCGGCGCGCCAGCCGGGGATTGTCGGCTGCAGCATGGCCAGGTTGGTCTTGCCGCACGCCGACGGGAACGCCGCGGCGATGTAGTACGCCTTGTTCTCCGGGGAGATCAGCTTGAGGATCAGCATGTGCTCGGCGAGCCAGCCCTCGTCGCGCGCCATCACCGAGGCGATGCGCAGCGAGTAGCACTTCTTGCCCAGCAGCGCGTTGCCGCCGTAGCCGGAGCCGTAGCTCCAGATCTCCCGGGTCTCCGGGAAGTGGGTGATGTATTTGGTGTCGTTGCACGGCCACGGCACGTCGTCCTGGCCCTGCTCCAGCGGGGCACCCAGCGAGTGCAGCGCCTTGACGAAGAACCCGTCGTCACCCATCTTCTCCAGCGCGGCCTTGCCCATCCGGGTCATGGTGCGCATCGAGACCACGACGTACTCGGAGTCGGTGATCTCCACGCCGAGCTTCGGGTCGTCGGCGCCGAGCGGGCCCATGCAGAACGGGACCACGTACATGGTGCGGCCGCGCATGCACCCGCGGTACAGGTCGGACATGATGGCGCGCATCTCGTCGGGAGCCATCCAGTTGTTGGTCGGCCCGGCATCGACCTCCCGCTCGGAGCAGATGAAAGTCCGGGACTCGACGCGTGCGACGTCCGACGGCTCCGAACGCGCCAGGTACGAACTGGGCTCCTCGGAATCGCTGAGCGGAATGAACGTGCCGGCGGCGACCAGCTGCTCACAGAGGCGCTGGTACTCCTCCTCGGAACCGTCGGCGAACACCACCCGGTCAGGCTGGGTCAGCTCCGCGACTTCCCGAACCCAGGCCAGCAGTCCCTGGTGGTTGGTCGGTGCGGTGTCCAGCCCGGGAATGGTCGCTGAAGTCATCGGTATCTCCTGCGTAGGTTTCTTGCCAGGATGCAGGCCTTATGCCGCAAGTAGCGGAGACGGTCATCCCTGGCAAGAAGGTTAACGCGGGTGAGATACCCGCGGTTAATCGGGATTATGTCCGATCCCTCACAGGACCGATTCAGAAAGCTCTACAAACGCCGGTTCTTCGCTTCAGTTGTCGGCGGCCGGAACCAGTTCGGCCCGCACGACTGCCAGCGCCCGGGCCAGGGCGGGCATCCGGAGATCGCGTTCGGCGACGGCCCGCGCCCGCGCCGCGGCGTGCTGGTGGATCTGACGGTCGATGGCGGCCACCGTCTGGTCCACCCGTGCGCTGTCCTGACTGTCGCGCTCGGCGGCGGTCAGGCCGAGGGCGGACTCGGCCGCCAGCATTCGGGTGGCGATGTGTTCCTCGAGCCCGGCGCGCAGCCCCGAGACGACCTCGGCGACCCAGCGGTCCAGCACGGCCCGGTCGTGCAGGAGCCCGCGGGTTCCCACCACCCACAGCGTGAGGACGACACCGACCGCCGCGCAGGCGATCACTCCCGCGACCGTCCACTGCGGAGCCAGGTCGGCCAGCAGCCGGCTCAGCGTCAACGCCACCCCGAGGCCGAAGCCGGCGCCGAGCAGCGTCATCAGCCGGGTCTCCGTCCGCCGTGACCGCAGCGGCGGAGCGGGGACATCGACGAGCGGGGCGGGCGCAGCGGTGTGTTCGATCGGCAGGCCCAGTTCGGTGCTGACATCGCTCAGCTGCCGGCCCACTGCCTCGTCGAGGTGCGCGCTGGCTTCGCCGAACCGCCTCCGCACGTGGTCCGGGAACGCCCTGAACTGTCGCCGCGTGGTCGACGCCGCATCCCGCTGCAGTTCGGTTCGCACCGCGGTGCAGCGACTGCGCGCGAGGTAGGACAGCTGCACCCGCGCCCGCTGTATCCGGCTGCGTACCGCGACGGCGCGCTCGGTCTTGTCGAGCCGGGCCTGGCGCACCGCGGCGGAGCGTTGTTCCCGTAGCGCCGCCAGGCGCGCCTCCCGGCCCGCGCCGGACACCTCGCGCTCATGCCGGCGAACCAGGTTGGTCAAGCGGGTTTCCCACGCGCGCAGACGGTTTCGACGATGCAGCGACGCGCCGGCCAGCGCGTGTTCGACGGCGACGACGAGGTCGTCCACCACCGGGGCGCCCAGGTCCGGTGCCGCGGCGGCGCCGACCCAGGGCATGCCCGCGTACCGGGACGCGTGCGCCGCCGCGATCGCGCGGTCGGCGTCGAGCACGTCGCGCCAGGTGCGGTGCACGTCGATCTTGGTGACCACTCCGATCACCGCGTCGGTGTCGGCGGCCGCGGTGTCCAGCAAGGCGCAGTCCGACTCGGTGAGCGGCGCGGTGGCCGACATCACGAACACCACCGCGACGGGCGCCGCCCCCGGGCGCAACTCGGCGGCCTCGACGAAGGTGTGCCGGGGCAGCCGCTCGCGCAGCGCCGTGATCACCCCCGTGGTGCCGGCCAGCCACGGCCCGCGCACCAGCACGACGTCATCGCGGGTGACCGCGGGCGGCGGAAGGTCGGGCTGCACCGCCAACACCAGCGCGTCGACGTCGGCGTCGCTCACCCGACCGCCTCGGGAACACCGCCGCCCCGTTCCCACCGACGCAACGACCCGCGGACGATGTCCTCGGCGCACCGGCGCTGCAGGTCCGACACGGGTCCGCGCGAGTAGCGCCGCCACGCGACGGCCCGCCGCAGGTGCGCGTCGACGTCGTCGTCGCGGTCCACCGCCATCCCGGCAGCCTCGACGACCTCGATCGCCGCGGACATCCG
This sequence comes from uncultured Actinomycetota bacterium, assembly GCA_963716465.1. Taxonomy (GTDB): domain Bacteria; phylum Actinomycetota; class Actinomycetes; order Mycobacteriales; family Mycobacteriaceae; genus Mycobacterium. The sequence goes on along the minus strand of CAVQTS010000008.1, from coordinate 219,048 downwards.
CGCGGCCACCGCCGCGTCATCGCCGCCGAACGGGGCGGTGACGTCCTCGGCCAGCCGTTGGTAACGCGCCGGGGCGGCCGCCCGGGTGATCGCAGCCAGCACCGCGTCCACACCACTGGCCCGGCGCAGCGCCTCGGCGACACCGGCGCGGTCGGCGCCGTCGCGCAGCGCCACCACCGCGTGGGCGATGCCGAACAGGTCAAGGTGGGTCAACAGCCGTTCGCGGATCGGACGGACCAGCCGGTGCTCGGCGGTCAGGAAGCCGTCGGCGCAGGCCAGGGTGGCCGGGTCGGCGGTCAGCACCCGCAGTGCCTCCAATACGGCCTCGTCCAGCACGTCGCGCTCGAGTGCGGCCGCGGCGGCCAACGCGACCAGCGGATGGATGGGCACACCGATGGTCAGCCGCAGGCGTTCGCAGTGCGCGGCCGCCGCCGCGACGGGACCCTCGCCGCCGAAACCGGTGAGATCCGCCTTGTTCAGGACGGCCACGCACGGCCGTGCCGGCCGGGTCAGCACCGCGCGGTCCTCGGGTTTGAGCGTCTCGGCGACGACGTAGACGTCGACGTCGGATTCCTGGCCCGGGCCGGCCACGACGACACCGGCGGCGCGTAGCGCCCGGGCCACCGTGCGGCGGCCGCAGCCGGGCCGGCCGAGCACCACTGACCGCACCGGCCCGGTGGTTGCCATGCCCGCCATCGTGGCATCGACGGGGAGATGACGCGAGCCACTACCAGGCGAAGACAACTGTTGGGTATCAATCTGCACCACGGTGCGGGTACACCCATGTTCATGGGCCACCATGGACGGATGCACGCGCAGCGCCAGGGCGGCTCGACCACGCCCGACACCCTCGGGGCGGCGCATCTTCACCCGCGGGTGACCAGCTTCCGGTCGCGTCGCTCGGCGCTGACCGAGTCCCAGCAGGAGGCGTGGGAGAGGCTGTGGCCGACACTGGGCACCCAGGCGCGTCCCGGCGGGCCGGAGCGGAGCGACGCGGGGAATGACGGCGAGCATGGGCCCGCCGAGCCGTTGAACGCCCCCACCTGGTTCGGGCGGCAGGCCCCTCTGGTCCTCGAGATCGGGTGCGGAACCGGAACGTCGACCCTGGCCATGGCCCAGGCCGAGCCCGGCATCGACGTCGTGGCCGTCGAGGTGTACCGGCGGGGTCTTGCCCAGCTTCTGGGCGCGATCGACCGGGAGGGTGTGTCCAATATCCGGCTGGTCCGCGGGGACGGCGTCGACGTGCTCGAGCACATGGTCGGCCCGGGATCGCTCACCGGCGTGCGGGTGTTCTTCCCCGACCCGTGGCCGAAATCACGTCACCACAAGCGGCGGTTGCTCAAGGCCGAGACCGTCGCGCTCATCGCCGATCGGCTGCGACCCGGCGGTGTGCTGCACGCGGCCACCGACCACGCGGGCTATGCCGAGCAGATCGCCGAGGTCGGCGACGCCGAGCCGCTGCTGCGGCGGGCCGAGCCGGGCGAGGGGCTGCCCATCTCGGTGCAGCGTCCGGTCACCAAGTACGAGGGGAAGGCCCGCCACGCGGGTACTGCGGTAACCGAACTCATCTGGGTGAGACGACCATGAGCGTGATTGAAGAAGCAGACCAGGTTGCGGATCCGGACGTACCGGACGCCGGGACCGAGGCGGTGGAGTCCGCCCCGCAGCGGGTGCTGCTGGTGTGGGACGCGCCCAACCTCGACATGGGGCTCGGTTCGATTCTCGGTGGCCGGCCGACCGCCGCGCACCGGCCGCGCTTCGACGCGCTTGGCCGCTGGCTGTTGGGGCGGACCGCCGAGCTGGCCGCGGGTCGACCGGAGATCGCCGTGGAGCCGGAGGCCACGGTGTTCACCAATATCGCGCCCGGCAGCGCCGACGTCGTCCGCCCCTGGGTCGAGGCGCTCCGTAATGTGGGGTTCGCGGTCTTCGCCAAACCCAAGGTGGACGACAACAGCGACGTCGACAGCGACATGCTGGCCCACATCGCACTGCGCCGGGCCGAAGGTCTGGCCGCGGTGTTGGTGGCCTCGGCCGACGGCCAGGCTTTCCGGGCGCCGCTGGAGGACATCGCCCGGTCAGGTGTGCCGACATCCGTACTCGGATTTCGCGAACATGCGAGCTGGGCATTAGCGTCGGATACCTTGGAGTTCGTCGACCTGGAGGACATTCCTGGTGTTTTCCGTGAGCCGCTACCGCGAATCGGCCTAGATTCGCTACCAGAGCAAGGAGCGTGGCTGCAGCCATTCCGGCCGCTGTCCTCACTACTGACATCGCGCGTCTGATCAGGATGACCCGATGCGCAGGTCGCCACAGATTTAGTTAGGAGCTGACGTGTTCGCCTGGTGGGGTCGAACTGTGTATCGATATCGATACATCGTGATCGCCGTCATGGTCGCGCTGTGCCTCGCCGGCGGTGTCTACGGAGCCAGCCTCGGCAAGCACGTCACGCAGAGCGGCTTCTACGACGAGGGCAGTTCATCAGTGAAGGCGTCGCTGATCGCCGATGCCGCGTACGGCCGTGACACCTCCGGCCACATCGTGGCCGTCTACACCGCGCCGGACGGCAAGACCGTCGACGATCCGGCCTTCAAGAAGAAGATCCTGGACAACCTGGCCCAGGTCGAGAAGGACCATCCCGACGAGATCCTGCGGTCGATCGGCTACTTCAAGAACCCCGACCTGTTGTCCAACATGGCCGACGCGGACAAGAAGCACGCGTTCATGTCGATCCAGCTCAAGGGCAATGACGACGACACGATCCTGAACAACTACAAGAAGGTCGACAAGGACTTCTTCATCAAGGGCGTCGACGTTCAGTTGGCCGGCCTGCAACCGCTGGCCGCCGAGTTGACCGGAACCATCGGCGAGGACCAGCAGCGCGCCGAGGTGGCGGCCATCCCGCTGGTGGCGGTTCTGCTGTTCTTCGTCTTCGGCGGCGTGGTCGCCGCCAGCCTCCCGGCGATCATCGGCGGTCTGTCCATCATGGGCGCGCTCGGCATCATGCGATTGATCGCCCACTTCGCGCCGGTGCACTTCTTCGCCCAACCGGTGGTGACGCTGATCGGCCTGGGTATCGCGATCGACTACGGCCTGTTCATCGTCAGCCGGTTCCGAGAAGAGATCGCCGAGGGCTACGACACCGAAACGGCCGTCCGGCGCACCGTGATGACGGCCGGCCGCACGGTGATCTTCTCGGCCGTCATCATCGTGGCCTCGTCACTGCCGCTGCTGCTGTTCCCGCAGGGCTTCCTCAAGTCCATCACCTACGCGATCATCGCCTCGGTCATGCTCTCGGCCATTCTGTCGATCACCGTGCTGGCAGCCGTCCTGAGCATCCTCGGCCCGAACGTCGACGCGCTCGGCGTCCGCACTCTGCTGCGGGTGCCGTTCCTGCGCAACTGGTCGGTGTCGCGCGCCATCATCGAATGGTTCGCGGAAAAGACGCAGAAGACCAAGACCCGCGAAGAGGTCGAGCAGGGCTTCTGGGGCAAGCTCGTCAACCGGGTGATGAAGCGGCCCATCCTGTTCGCCGCCCCGATCATCGCGTTCATGATCCTGCTGATCATGCCGCTGGGAAAGCTGGCGCTCGGCGGCATCAGTGAGAAATACCTGCCACCGGACAACCCGGTGCGGCAGGCGCAGGAGCAGTTCGACAAGACCTTCCCCGGGTTCCGCACCGAGCCGATCACGCTGGTGATGAAGAACAACGACGGCCAGCCCGTCACCGACCAGCAGGTCGCCGACATCCGCAACCGGGCGATGGCGGTCAGCGGGTTCACCGACCCCGACAACAACCCCGACGCGATGTGGAAGGAACGGCCCTACCTCGACGGCGCCTCCAAGGACCCGTCGGTCCGCGTCATCCAGAACGGCCTGGTGAACCGCAACGACGCGAGCAAGAAGATCGGCGAGTTGCGTTCGATCACGCCACCCAAGGGCGTCTCGTTGTACGTGGGCGGCACACCCGCGCTGGAGCAGGACAGTATCCACAGTCTGTTCTCGAAACTGCCGCTGATGGTGCTGCTGTTGATCACCACGACGACGATCCTGATGTTCCTGGCGTTCGGATCGCTGGTGTTGCCCATCAAGGCGGCGCTGATGAGCGCGCTCACCCTTGGCTCGACCATGGGTGTGCTGACGTGGATGTTCGTCGACGGCCACGGGTCCGGGGTGATGAACTACACGCCGCAACCGCTGATGGCCCCGATGATCGGTCTGATCATCGCGGTGATCTACGGCCTGTCCACCGACTACGAGGTGTTCTTGGTTTCCCGCATGGTGGAGGCCCGCGAACGCGGAATGTCGACCACCGAAGCGATCCGGATCGGTACCGCCACCACCGGGCGGCTGATCACGGCTGCGGCGCTGGTGCTCGCCGTGGTCGCGGGCGCGTTCGTGTTCTCCGACCTGGTGATGATGAAGTACCTGGCCTTCGGCCTGCTCATCGCGCTGCTGCTGGACGCCACGATCGTCCGAATGTTCCTGGTGCCGGCGATCATGAAGCTCCTCGGCGACGACTGCTGGTGGGCGCCGCGCTGGATGAAGCGCCTGCAGAACAAGATCGGGCTGGGCGAGATCTATCTGCCAGACGAGCGCAAGCGGCCGGTCGTGCGGGAGCCTTCCGAAGCCCTGGCCGGCGCGGGTGCGTCGGCCGACGACCGGCGCCCGGTGCACGATCCGACCCATCCGGGCGGGGAAGCCCGGCCGCGTCCGCGCGTGGTCGGCCGGGCCGAGCACCAGGCGCCCCCGGTGCGCCAGGAGGCGCCGTCCGCGGCCGGAACGGCCCGCATGGCCGATCCCCAGGCCGTGCCCGCCAACGAGGCGCCGACCACCCGCTTCGCGGTGGCCAAGAACGTTGTGAAGAACGCGGTGAGCAACGCCACCGCGGCGGCCCGCTCGAACCGGCCGGCACCGCCGCCGGCGCCGGACCGCGAGATCGAGTCCTGGCTCGGTGAGTTGCGGGGTAAGCCCTCCGGCGGGCCGGTGCAGCCGCAGCCGTCCGCGGAGCCGACCAACGCCATCCCGGCCCCCGACGAGCCGACGACGGCGATCCCCACACCGCGCGACCGCAACGGCACCGAGGACGTCTCGCCCACCATCTCGGCCGAGGAGACCCGGGCGATCCCGGTGAGCAAGCCGGAGCCGAGTGAGTCCGACGTGGCCACCGAGAAGCTCAACTCACGCGGCAAGAAGGACGGCGAGGACCGGCCACGCCGCGGCGGCGGGGTCAGCGCACAGGATCTGCTGCGCCGCGAAGGACGCCTCTAGCCCGTTCGCCCAAACTCACGTTTCGGCGCGAAAGTTCGCGATTTTCAAGATATTTCGCCGCACTTCGGCGGGCACCTACTCGTCGCGGTCCTTCGCGCGTTTCGGCGGCACGGTGTCAGGCTGGGCTTCCATGACGACCCCGTGGTCTTCGCCCTCGAGTTCGGCGGCTTCTTGCGCGGGATTGTCGGCGGCCAGCACCCGGATGGCGCTGTTGAGAAAAGCCAGAGTGGGCACCGCCAACAGTGCTCCGACGATGCCGGCCAGCACGCCGCCCGCTGCGATGGCCAGCACGATCGCCAACGGATGTATCGCGACCGCCCGGCCCATCACGAACGGCTGCAGAACATGGGCTTCCAGTTGCTGGACGGCGATGATCAGCCCCAGCGTGATGAGCGCGTAGACGAAACCCTTGGCCAGCAGGGCCACGATCACGGCCAACAGGCCGCTGATCACCGCGCCGACCAGAGGGATGAAGGCGCCGAGGAACACCAGCGAAGCCAGTGGCAGCGCCAGTGGCACACCCATGATCGCCAGGCCCGTGCCGATGCCGATGGCGTCCACCAGGGCCACCAGGAAGGTCGCCCGCACGTAACCGATCAGTGAGCCGAACCCCGCCCGGCCCGCGTCTCGCACCCGTTCCCGGGTTCCCGCGGGAACGATCTGGGTGACGAAGCCGTAGATGTTGCGGCCGCCGTGGAGCAGGAAGATCAGCGTGAACAGCACCAGGAAAGCGCCGGTGATGATCTCGGTCAGCGTCGCCGCGGTGGACAGCGCGCCGGTGGTCAGCTTCTCCTGGTTGTCCCGCAAAGCCTTGATAGCGGTGTTGCCGGCGTTGTCGATCTGCTCACGGCTCAGGTGCGCCGGCCCCTCGATCAGCCAGCTACGCAGACTGTCGATACTGCGGGTGACTTGTTCGACGAGGCCCGGTAGGCCCGAAACAAATTGGCTGACAACGAAACTCAGGATCCCGCCGAACACCCCGAACCCGCCGAGGATCACCAGGGCCACCGCACCGCCCCGCGGCGCGCCGCGCCGGTCGAGCCAGTCGACGGCGGGCAGCATCAACGCGGCCACCATCGTGGCCAGCGCCACCGGCACGATGATGACCTGAAGCCTGGCCACCACCCACAGCAATCCCGCGAGCACCCCGCCGATGACCAGCAGGCGCCACGACCACGCCGCGGCCTTGCGAACCAGTGGATCTACCGAATCGTCGTCCGAAACCCGGGTCGCCGGCATGCGACCAAGCCTAGTCGCCACCGCCGAACACCCGCGGCGAACACCGTCGACGGCATCCTGCGCCGTTACCCTGAACCACGTGTCCTACGACGCGCCGGTCGATGCCGCCCGCGAGGAGCACGAACCCCCGGCACGCGGGAAGTACTGGTGGCTCCGCTGGGCGGTGATCGCCCTCGCTCTGATCGTGCTGGTGGTCGAGGCCTCGCTGGTCTGGGACCAGCTCGCCAAGGCGTGGATGAGCCTGCTGTCGGCGAACTGGTGGTGGGTGCTTTCAGCGGTCGCGGCGGCGATGTTGTCGATGCACAGCTTCGCTCAGATTCAGCGAACCCTGCTGCGCTCGGCCGGGGTGGTGGTCCAACAGTGGCGCTCCGAGGCGGCGTTCTACGCGGGCAACGCGCTGAGCACGACGATGCCGGGCGGTCCGGTGCTCTCGGCCACCTTCGTGTACCGCCAGCAACGCAGCTGGGGCGCCTCGCCGGTGGTGGCCTCCTGGCAGCTGGTGATGTCGGGGGCGCTCCAGGTGGTGGGCTTGGCCCTGCTGGGGCTGGGCGGCGCATTCCTGTTGGGCGCCAAGAACAATCCGTTCTCGCTGCTGTTCACAATGGGCGGCTTCGTCGCCCTGCTGCTGCTGGCCCAGGCGGTGGCGACCCGTCCCGAGCTGATCGACGGCATCGGCGTCAGGGTGCTTGGCTGGGTCAACTCGGCGCGCGGCAAGCCACCCGAGACCGGCCTGGTGAAGTGGCGCGAAACCCTCGATCAGCTCGAGTCGGTGAGCCTGAACCGGCGCGAACTGGCGGTGGCGTTCAGCTGGTCGTACTTCAACTGGGTCGCCGACGTCGCATGCCTGGCCTTCGCCGCCTACGCCGCCGGAGGCAAGCCGTCGCTGGCGGGCCTGACCGTCGCCTACGCGGCCGCCCGCGCGGTCGGCTCGATCCCGCTGATGCCGGGCGGTCTGCTGGTGGTCGAGGCCGTGCTGGTCCCCGGCCTGGTGTCCAGCGGGATGACGCTGCCCAACGCCATCTCGGCGATGCTGATCTACCGCCTGGTGAGCTGGATCTTCATCTCCGCGATCGGCTGGGTGGTGTTCTTCTTCATGTTCCGGACCGAAGGCGCGCTGGACCCGGACGCCGTCGTCGACGAACTCGTCGGCAACGACCCACCCGGCGGTCGAGCCGGCCTCGACGACCCCGCCGACACCGCCCTGCAGGGACCGCTGCCACCACCTGAGCCCGCGCCGGAGGACGGCCACGATCACTGACACCGGCCGTGCTGACTGTGATTGGATTCGAGGATGCAGCGCGCCGCGGTGGGGACGGTGTTCACCGCGCTGGGCGCCTCAACGGCGCTCCTTCTGACGTCGTGCACGGACGTCACCAGCGACAAGATCACGACACGGTCGAGCGCGTCGGGGACCACCACCGCGTCGGTCGCGCCGACCTCAACCGAGCCCGCCGTCTTCACTCCGATAGTCGGCTCGGTGGTCGCCGAACCCGTTCCGGTGCCGGCCACCGACGGCAAGACCCACCTGGCCTACGAACTCGAGCTGACCAACATGCTCGGCCAGGACGCCACGTTGACCTCGGTGGCGGCAGTCGCCGGCGACCGGGCACTGCTGACACTGACCGGTGATCAGCTCGCGCACTGGACACGGGCGGTCGGCGCCCCCAACTCGCCTACTGCGAAGCTGGGTCCGGGCCAAAGCGCGCTGGTGTGGATCGACCTGCCGGTGCAGCAATCCGCACCCGCCGACATTCCGGCCACCCTCACACACACCGTGTCATTCTCGGTCGCCAAGCCCTCGCCGCCGCTGCTGCCCTCGACGATGACCGAAACCCTCGCTCCCACAAAGGTTCAGCAGCGCCAGCCGATCGCGATCTCGGCACCACTGGCCGGTCGTGACTGGCTCGACGGCAACAGCTGCTGCGAGATGACAGCCCACCGGATGGCGGTCAATCCGCTCAACGGTGGGCTGTGGGCTGCCGAACGATTCGCCATCGACTACGTCCAACTGCAGCCGGACGGGCGGACGGTCACCGGCGATCCCACCCAGCTGACCAGTTACCCCTACTACGGCGACGACATTCACGCGGTATCCGACGGTCCGGTGGTCTCGGCGGTCGACAAACTGCCCGATCAGGTGCCCGGCGCCAATCCATCGGGACTCCAACTCGACGAGTACGGCGGCAACTACATCGTGCAGGACATCGGAAACGGCAACTACGCCTTCTACGCTCACCTCAAACCCGGTAGCGTCCGGGTCAAACCGGGCGACGCGCTGACCACCGGGCAGGTCATCGCCGCCCTGGGCAACAGCGGCAATTCCAGTGCGCCCCATCTCCATTTTCATGTGATGAGCACCCCGGACCCGCTTCGGTCCGACGGCCTGCCGTTCGTGTTGACGAAGTTCCAGTTGACCAACCGGCTGGCCGGCATGGACGTGCTCGACCAAGTCGAAGCCGGCAAGCCCGCCAGAATGCAGGCCGGCTTTCAGCCAAGTGACGAATCCGACGTCAGCCCACTGGTTTTGGATGTGATGACCTATGGAAACCCGTAATTCGACCCGGTCCGCGCCGCTGGCCCTGGTTGCCGACATCGTCTGCGTCGTGGTGTTCTGCACGATCGGCCGCCGCAGTCACGCCGAGGGACTGACGCTGGGCGGTATCGCCGAGACGGCGTGGCCGTTCCTGTCCGGGACGCTGCTCGGCTGGCTGATCTCGCGCGCATGGCGGGCTCCGAAAGCTGTGGCACCCACCGGTGTCGTCGTCTGGATGTCGACCGTTGTGGTGGGAATGTTGTTGCGCAAAGCCAGTTCTCAGGGCGTTGCGGCCAGCTTCATCGTGGTGGCCTCACTGGTGACGGCGCTTCTGCTGCTCGGCTGGCGGGTGCTCGCCGGAATGCTTGCCAAGCGCGGCGGCTAGTCCGAGTTCGCCGCGGAGGTGACGGCCTCGACCGAGGTCGACACCGTCAGGGTGGCCCGCAACCCGCCCAGCGGGCCGTCGGACAGTTCGATCCGCCCGCCGTGCAGTGCGGCCTGCTGAGCCACAAGCGCCAGTCCGAGCCCGGATCCGCCTGCCGCCGCGGTACTTCCGCGGGCGAACCGTCCCAGCACAGCTTCGTGCTCTCCGGCGGGCAGACCGCGACCGTTGTCGTCGACGGTGATGACCACCTGGGGCTCCTCACGTCTGGCGGTCAGCACGATCCGGGTGGCGCCGCCGTGGGTGATGGCGTTGCGCACCAGGTTGTCCACGGCCAGGCGCAGCCCTGCCGGCCAGCCCCACACCGTGCCGGCGTCGTCGGCGGCGACGGTGATCTCGACATCGCCACCGGGTCGCAGGTTCTCCTGGACGACGCGGTCGAGCATCTCGGCGACGTCGATCGCTTCCCGATCCTCGGCGCGTACCAGCTGTCCGGACGCCAGCTGGCCCAGGGCGGTGATGATGGCCTCGACGCGTCGCTGCGCTCGCGACAGGTCGGCGACCACCTCGGCACGCTCGTCGTCAGGCAGATCGTGGATCCGCAGCGTGTCCAGATCGGCGCGCATCGCGGTGAGCGGGGTGCGCAGTTCGTGAGCGGCGTTGGCGGCGAAGTCCTGCGCGGCCTGCAGCGAATTCGTCGTCGCCGCTTGGGCATCGGCGAGGCGGCGCAGCATCTGGTCCATGGCCTCGGAGAGATCCTCGGCTTCGCGGGCGCCGTGCACCGGCTCCATCCGCTCGTCGCCCTTGCCCAACCGCCGGGTCTGTTCGGTGAGTTTGTGCAACGGACGGACGGCAGGTCCGGCCAGGATCCAGCCCAGTCCGGCCGCGACGAGCAGAGACAGCGAGCCGATCAGCACGTAGAGCGGAATGCGGGCTCGGCTCAGCAGAATGCTGTCCTCCCGGATGCCGATCGAGACCAGGATTCCGCCCGACTGATCGACCGGCACGGTACGGACGCGGTAGTCGACTCCGTTGACCTCGACCGTCGCGCTACCGGGCGGCAGCGGCGGAAGCTGGAAGCCGCGCTGGAACACCACCTGACCGGTGGAGCGGGAGCGGCCCGTGGTCAGCACGCCATGCTTGGCGTCCTGCAGCTGTTCTGGGTACATGCTGGCGTCGACGATGGAGTCGAGCCGCCGATCCAGTTGTGCCGCATCGTTGTTCACCAGAACGAAGGAGGTGAGCACGGCCAGCATCGCGACCACGATCGCGGCGGCCAGGGTCGCGGCTATCGCCACCCGGGTTCGCAGCGATGCGCTACGCCCGGGCCAGTTCACGGCTCCGCCCTCAGTCTGGTCGCCGTGCTCCGCCTCACGGCTCCGCCCTCAGTCTGGTCGCCGTGCTCCGCCTCACGGCTCCGCCCGGAGCACGTACCCAATCCCGCGAACCGTCTGGATCACCCTCGGCACACCTTCGCGTTCGAGCTTGCGCCGCAGGTAACTGATGAACACGTCGGCGACGTTGGTATCGACGTCGAAGTCATAGCCCCAGACCAACTCCAGCAGCCGCTGCCGGGACAGCACCACACCGGCGTTCTCGGCCAGCACGGCCAGCAGGTCGAATTCGCGCTTGGTCAGCTCGATCCGGTCACCCTGGACGAACACCAGTCGGCGCGCGGTGTCGATCATCAGCGGTCCGATGGTGATCGCATCCGATCCCTCGGCCGAATGCGACGCGCGGCGCAGCAGCGCATGCAGCCGCGCCACCAGCTCACCCAGATCGAAGGGTTTGGTCAGATAGTCGTCGGCGCCCGCCTCAAGGCCGGCGATCCGGTCGTTGACGGTGTCGCGCGCCGAGAGCACACAGATGGGAATGTCGTTGCCCAGCGCCCGCAGGGCGGTGACCACCGCCACACCGTCGAGCTCAGGCATCTGGACATCGAGGACCAGAGCGTCGTGGTTCTCGGTCGACAACAGCCGCAAGGCTTCCTTGCCGGTCGCCGCGACCCGGACGTCGAAGCCGGAATGTCGCAAACCGCGTGCGACGGAGGTCCGTACGTCCGGGTCGTCGTCGACCATGAGGACGGTACGGCCTGCGCTCTCCTGCGCGGGCTGCTGCCCTACCCGCACCGCTACTTAGGAGCCGGGCAGATTTGAGCCGGCGCCACAGCGATTCTTGAGGTCGATCAGCGGCTGGCGGATTCCCTGCAGGTCGGCCTTCACCGACGGGTTGTAGTCGAGGTACTGCTGCACCTGGGTACGGATCTGGTCACGCGGAGCACCTTCGAGACCGGTGAAGAACGCGTTGACGTCCGGATGGGTGAACAGGTACGCCGACGTCGAGGCCGACACACCAGCCGACACACCGGCGAGGTCGGCAGCAGTGCAGTTCGGGGGCGGATCGGCCAGCGCGGACGGGGCCGTGCCGAACAGGATCGCGCCGGCGACAGCGCCCGTGCCGATCACTCCGACGACCGCGCGACGGGCCAGACGGGCATTAACCAACATGCTCGGACTCCTTAATGCGTTGGGAAGAGGCCATCTCAGTCAGGGCCTCTGACGAGGAAAGCTAAGCAGAAACGGTGCTGACTTTCCTGCCTTGCGCTTAACCAATCATGAGAATGTCCGAACCCGCTGGTCACAGCTGCACTTGACGCGCCACAGCCGAGCGGTTCAGCGGGCGGTGTACGGCGCCGGTCCAGGCAGCGGCCCACTTGCAGCGGGAACAGCCGCGACCGTCGTGGTCGCCGCCGGAACCGGGCTCTGGCCGCCGACCGCTTGCGCGGGCGTCGCGCCACCAGCCGATTGCGCCCCCTGCAGCAGGCTCAGCAGCTGCGGCAGGCTCACCGGCATCGTGCACTGGGTCGACAGACCGGTCAGCGGCTGCTGAATCGCCTGCAAGTCCTTGCCCGCCTGGGGGTTGGCGTCGAAATAGCCCTTGAGCGCCACCAGGGTCTGCGGGCCGGCTTGCTGCTGGGAGATGGTCGTCAGCGCCTGGTTCGTTTGCGGGTGGGTGTCCAGATAGGTGCCGGTGTTGGTCGCAACGACGCCGACGGTCTTGGCGATCTGGCTCGCCGCGCACGGGTCCGGCGCGGCCACGGCGGGCGACGGAGTCAGCGCCACCGCGGCGCCGCCCAGCGCGGTGAGGCTGAGCAGGCCGCACACGCCTGCGCGCAGCCGCGTGGCCTGGTGGAAGGGGGGCCGGGGCATGAAGGACTCCTCACGGTTCGCGAACATCCAGCCGCGTGCGCGATCACGTCGCGCCTCGGCTGTGGTCCCCGACCCGGTACTTGGCCACCGCACATCCTGCCATCCCGGGCTGCCCGGAGCCACTTCGCCGTGGGTAACGGACAGCCGCAGGGCAGGTCTCGATCCAGCTAATACCGGCACTCACGACAGGTGGGCGTACAGGTTGCTGCGGTAGGCTCGCAGCCACGAAACCCGGGGAGAATGCGGGGAGATCGCCATCCAGCAGTTCATGATGCGCCTGAGCAGCAACCTGCGCAGATTCCGCTGGGTGGTCTTCGCATGCTGGTTGCTGACCCTCGTGCCCGCTTTGTACCTGGCGTTGACCCAGTCCAACCACCTCACCGGTGGCGGCTTCGAGGTCTCCGACTCGCAATCCCTGCACGTCCAGTACCAACTCGAAGACCACTTCCCCGCACAGGGCGCCTCCCCCCTCGCCCTGGTCGCCGCACCGCGCGCCGACGCGTCCTACGACGACATGAACAAGGCCGTCGCCCAGCTCGAGCAGGCGGCCAAGCAGGTTCCCAGCGTCTCGGTGGTGCCCAACCCCGCGCAGCCGGCTCCGGCGCCGGATCGGCCGTACGTGGTCTCCTTGCGGCTGGACTTCCACAACACCGGCGCGGTCGACGTCGCGCGCCAGCTCAGGCAGAAGGTCGGCGTCCACGGCGACCAGCCGGGCGCGACCGACAACGGCCGGGTTCGTCTCTACGTCATCGGTCAGGGCGCTCTCGGCGCGGCCGCCCAGACCAGCACCAAGCACGACATCGCCGCGGCCGAGCGCTGGAACCTTCCGATCGTCCTGATCGTCTTGCTCGCGGTGTTCGGTTCGCTGGCCGCCGCGGCCATCCCACTGGCGCTGGGTGTGTGCACCGTCGTGGTGACCATGGGCCTGGTGTACGCGCTGTCGACGCTCACCAGCATGTCGGTGTTCGTGACGTCGACGGTCTCGATGTTCGGTATCGCACTGGCCGTGGACTACTCGCTGTTCATCCTCATGCGGTTCCGCGAGGAACTGCGCGCCGGGCGTGACCCGCAACAGGCCGCCGACGCGGCGATGGCGACCTCCGGGCTGGCTGTCGTGCTGTCCGGGCTGACCGTGATCGCGTCCCTGACCGGCATCTACCTGATCAACACACCGGTGCTGCGCTCGATGGCCACCGGGGCGATCCTGGCCGTCGCGGTCGCGGTGCTGACGTCGACCACCCTGATCCCGGCGGTGCTGGCCACCTTCGGCCGGGCCGCCGCCAAACGCTCCTCGCTGCTGCACTGGTCGCGGCGCGCCGAGACCACCCAGTCGCGGTTCTGGACCCGCTGGGTAGCCGAGGTCATGCGCCGGCCCTGGGTGTCGGCGTTGTCGGCGACGGTGGTCCTGCTCGTGATGGCCGCGCCGGCGTTCTCGATGGTGCTGGGCAACAGCATGCAGCGACAGTTCCCGTCGGCCCACGAGATCCGCGGCGGGGTGGCGGCGGCGGCCGAGGCCCTCGGGCCCGGTGCCCTGGGCCCGGTACGGGTCCTGGTCAGCTTCCCCGACGGCGGCGCCTCGGACCCCAAGCACGCCGCAGCCATCGACGCCGTCAGCACACAGATGAGACAGGCCCCCAACATCGTCTCGGTGTCCACCCCGGTGTTCGCCGACAACAACAGCAGCGCGCTCATCTCGGCGGTGCTGTCCGCCGATCCCGAGGACCTGGCCGCCCGCAACACCATCGACTGGATGCGGGCGAACCTGCCGAAGGTGCCCGCGGCCGCCGGCGCTCGCGTCGACGTCGGTGGGCCGACGGCGTTGATCAAGGACTTCGACGACCGGGTCGCCAAGACTCAGCCGCTGGTGTTCGCCTTCGTCGCACTGATTGCGTTCGTGATGCTGCTGATCTCGGTGCGGTCGGTGTTCCTGGCGTTCAAGGGCGTCCTGATGACCGTCCTCTCGGTGGCCGCCGCCTACGGCAGCCTGGTCATGGTCTTCCAGTGGGGCTGGCTGGAGGGGCTGGGCTTCGAGCAGATCACCTCGATCGACAGCACGATCCCGCCGCTGGTGCTGGCCATGACATTCGGCTTGTCGATGGACTACGAAATCTTCCTGCTCACCCGCATCCGTGAGCGCTACCTGCAGTCCGGGGACACCCGCGACGCGGTCGCCTACGGCGTGGCCACCAGTGCCCGCACGATCACCAGCGCCGCGCTGATCATGATCGCGGTGTTCATCGGGTTCGCGTTCGCCGGCATGCCACTGGTCGCCGAACTGGGCGTGGCCTGCGCGGTCGCCATCGCCGTCGACGCCACGGTGGTCCGGCTGGTCCTGGTGCCGGCGCTGATGGCGATGTTCGACCAGTGGAACTGGTGGCTGCCCGGCTGGCTGGCCCGGATCCTGCCGTCGGTGGACTTCGAGAAGCCGCTGCCCAAGGTCGACCTCGGCGACCTGGTGGTGATCCCCGACGACATCTCGACGATGGTGCCGCCGTCGGCGGATCTGAAGATGGTCGTCAAGGGCGCGGCCCGGCTCAAGGACCTGGCGCCCGACGCGATCTGCGTGGCCGACCCGATGGCGTTCACCGGCTGCGGCAGGCTGGACAACGACCTCGTCGGACGGGTGAAGGGCAGCGACGACGCCAGCTGGCACGGCCCGCAGCGGATTCCCGCGGGCGGGGCTCCCACCCTCGAGCGCAAGCTCATCAGGGCCTACCGCGGAACCCGGCCCACCGGACCGCGGCCGGTCCACCCGGTGACGATGTGGCGGGGGCGGTTGTCGATCGCGCTCGACGCCCTGGAAACCAAGGCCGACGTACCGCATCCGACGGTGGAGCGGCTCAGCCCCGTCGAGACCACGAACGTGCAGTTGCCCACCGGCGACCGCCTGCAGATCCCGACGTGCGCCGAGACCCTGCGGCTCACCGGCTATCTGATCTTGTGCCGCAACACCAGGTCGGACTTCGCCGAATTGGCCGAGCTGGTCGATGTGATGGACACCTCGACCGCCGCCGTGGTGCTGTCCGGGATGGACCGGTATTACTCTTCTGAGCGATCTGAGCAACAATGGATTGCGACCCAGTTGGTGCGCCGGCTCGCCGATCCCGACCCGTCCGACGTCGATGACGACGACCGCTGGGCAGGTCCGGAAGGGGCCGCCGAATGGGAGAGGATCAGGCAGCGTTGCCTCTCGGTGGCAGTGGCGATCCTCGAGGAGGCGAGGTGACGGTGGCAGCCGACCCACGCCGCGATGCCCTGGCCGCACCGCACTCCCCCGATTCCTTCGACAGCCGTCCCGTCGAGTTCTGGCCGACGTCCTCGATCCGGTCGGCGCTGGAGACCGGGGACATCACCGTTTGGCAGCGCATCGTCGTCGCCATCAAGCGCGACCCGTACGGCCGCACCGCGCGCCAGGTGGAGGAAGTGCTGGAGAGCTCGCAGCCCTATGGCATCTCCAAGGCGCTGTCCGAGGTGCTGGTGCGCGCCCGCAGTCACCTGGAAGCCAACGAGCGCGCCGAAGCCGCGCGCCACGTGCGGCTGCTGCTGGACCGCTCCGGCCTGAACGAGCAGGAGTTCGCCTCCCGCATCGGCGTGGCCCCGTCGGATCTGGTCACCTATCTGGACGCGACGGTCAGCCCGCAGGCCTCGCTGATGATCCGGATGCGCCGGCTGTCGGACCGTTTCGCCAAGATGCGCGCGCAGCAGGCGAACGACGAAGACTGACCCCGACGTGTGGTCCAACCCCGATTCAGCTGCGCTGCAACATATTCTGCGTGATACGCAGACCGTCGCGGTGGTGGGCGCATCCAGCAATCCGGCGCGGCCCAGCTACGGCGTCTACGACTTCCTGGCCCGCCACAGCCACTTCGAGCTCTACCCGGTGAACCCGACCATCGCCGATATCGACGGGACGGCGGTGTATCCCAGCCTGTCCGACCTTCCGGTGGTGCCCGACATGGTCGACGTGTTCCGGCGCCGCGACGAACTTCCCAACGTGCTCGCCGATGTGCTGGCTTTGAAATCCCGCCCGAAATACCTTTGGCTGCAACAGGGTTTGTGGGACGACGGTGTCGCCGCGCAAGCCGAGGCCGCCGGGTTGGGTGTGGTGATGGACCGCTGCCTGAAGGTGGACTACGCCCGGCTCATCGGGAGTTGATCGGCGCCACGTCGAGGACCTGCCACTGGCCGTTCTGCTTGGACAACCCCACCCGCAGGGCCAGCACCGCCGTGTTCGGTTGCTGGCCGGGCTGACTCTGGGTGCCCCGCATGATCACCGCGACACTGGCCGCCGAAGGACCCAGCGCCTCGAGTCCCGCCGAGATGGTCTGCGCCTGAGCCGAGACGTTGCGCTTGGCCAAATCAGCTGTTACTTGGCCGAATTCAGTTTTGAACGCGTCGGCGCGCTCTGGGACCATGAACGAAGCAGCCCGGTCGATCGACGAGTTCGGGTCAGCGGGGGTGAACGTGGCAGTGGCTTCCGACACCGCCGTGGCGATCCGCACCACCTCGGCGGAGTCCCGGTTGAAGTCGCGGTCGGGCAGCGTCCAGCGGGTGTAGCCCACGACCACCGCGACCGCCAGCGCCACGGTGGCCAGTCCGACGACAGCGAGGCGCAGCCCGGGACCGTCGTCGTCGGTGCCCACCGTCACCGAATCCCGGCGGTAGAGAAGGAAGTTGACCAGCATGCCCTCGACGACGAGCACGCACAGGATCGAACACACCGACACCCACCACAGCGGCCAGCCGAGCACCATGCCGATGCCCAGCAGTGCGGCGACGGCGACCAGTGGTGCGACGATGTCAAAGCCCAGGACGCGGGCCAGGTTCCTCAACGCAGCGACTCCAGCCGCGAGATCATCAGCTTGCCGTCGACGTCGGAGACACCGAGGCGCAGGTTCCAGCGCACCGTCGTGGGCTTGTTGCCGGCGTTCTCGCTGACCGAGGTGGCGACCACCAGGACGGTGTCGGTCCGATCGGCCAGTGCCGCCGGCAGCGTCGGAGGCGACGGTGGACGTTGCCCGGCCACCATGTCGAGGTCGTGGTGCACGGCCTCGACCGACACCGACTCGATCTGGCCGGTGGCGCGCGCCTGCAGGGTCTTGACCACCTCGCGGTAGGGCTTGATCGAGGCGTCGAAGTCGGAGTTGAGGTCGCCGACGGTGCCGTCGTGCAGTTTCTGCATGCTGGCGTCGACGTTGTCGACGTTCATGTTGATCAGCACACCGGTCCAGTCCGCGGCGGCGGCCAGCACGCGGCTCTGATACTCCCGCTCGTGGGCGGCGGCCCGGTGATCCGACCAGATCAGGGCGCCGAACGCGATCGCCAGCACCCCGACCACGGCCAGCACGGCCGAGGCGATGCCGTAGCCGGAGAACACCTTGGCCCCCGTCGCACTGGGGTCCGACGTCGTCTCATCCGGCTCGGGCATGAAGGCGAGGCTACCGGGCGTGGTAAGGATGGTTGGGTGACGGTAGAAACTGTGCGCTCGGGCATCGACCTGACCCACGTCGAAAACGGTGTACGCCCCCAGGACGACCTGTTCGGCCACGTCAATGGCCGCTGGCTGGCGGACTACGCCATCCCGCCCGACCGGGCCACCGACGGCGCGTTCCGCTCGTTGTACGACCGGGCCGAGGAACAGGTCCGCGAGCTGATCACCGGAGCCGCAGGGGCGGCGACATCAGGCACCCGAGCCGCAGGGGCGGGAACGGCTCCGAACGGCGATGAGCAGCGGGTCGGCGATCTCTACGCGAGCTTTCTCGACGAGGACGCCATCGCGCGCCGTGGCGTTCAGCCGCTGCTCGACGAGCTCGCCGGCATCGACGCCGCGGCCGACCCGGCGGCGCTGGCCGCGGTGATCGGGGCGCTGCAGCGCTCAGGCGTGGGCGGTGGCGTGGGCGTCTACGTCGACACCGACTCGAAGAACTCCTCGCGCTATCTCGTGCACGTCAGCCAGTCCGGCCTGGGCCTGCCCGACGAGTCGTACTACCGCGACGAGCAGCACGCGTCGATCCTGGGCGCCTACCCGGGCCACATCGCGGCGATGTTCGCGCTCGTCTACGGGGGCACCGCCGCCGACCACGCCGAGACCGCCGGTCGGATCGTGGCGCTGGAGACCAAGATCGCCGCCGCGCACTGGGATGTGGTCAAACGCCGCGACGCGGACCTGACCTACAACCTGCGCCGGTTCGCCGACCTGCCCGCCGACGCTCCCGGCTTCGACTGGGCGGGGTGGCTGACCGCGCTGGGCACCTCGCCAGAAGCGGCGGCCGAGCTGGTGGTGCGCCAACCCGACTTTCTGACGACCTTCGCCGAGCTGTGGTCGCACGCCGACTTCGAGGACTGGAAGGACTGGGCGCGTTGGCGGCTCATCCACGCGCGCGCCGCCGTGCTCACCGGCCCACTGGTCGAGGAGGACTTCCGCTTCTACGGGCGCACCCTGAGCGGCACCGAGCAGATCCGCGAACGCTGGAAGCGCGCGGTGTCGCTGGTGGAGAACATCATGGGCGACGCCGTCGGCCGGCTCTACGTCGAGCGGCATTTCCCGCCGGATGCCAAGACACGGATGGACGTGCTGGTCGACAACCTGCGCGAGGCCTACCGGGTCAGCATCAACGACTTGGAGTGGATGACGCCCGAGACCCGGCAGCGGGCGCTGGCCAAACTCGACAAGTTCACCGCCAAGATCGGCTATCCCAAGAAGTGGCGCGACTACTCGGCGCTGGCGATCGATCGAAACGACCTGTACGGCAACGTTGTTCGAGGAGCCCAGGTGGCGTCGGACCGGGAGACCGCCAAGCTGGGCGGCCCGGTGGACCGCGACGAGTGGTTCATGACCCCGCAGACCGTCAACGCCTACTACAACCCCGGGATGAACGAGATCGTCTTCCCGGCCGCCATCCTGCAGCCGCCGTTCTTCGACGCCGAGGCCGACGACGCGGCCAACTACGGCGGGATCGGCGCGGTGATCGGCCACGAGATCGGCCACGGATTCGACGACCAGGGCGCCAAATACGACGGCGACGGCAACCTCGTCGACTGGTGGACCGACGCCGACCGCGCCGAGTTCGGTGCCCGGACCAAGAAGCTCATCGAGCAGTACGACGCCTACGTGCCGCGCGAACTCGACGGCGAAGCACATGTCAACGGCGCGTTCACCGTCGGCGAGAACATCGGCGACCTGGGCGGGCTGTCCATCGCGCTGCTGGCCTACCGGCTTTCGCTCGGCGGCAAGGAAGCCCCGGTGATCGACGGCCTTACCGGTGTCCAACGGGTGATGTTCGGCTGGGCCCAGGTGTGGCGGACGAAATCCCGCGAGGCCGAGGCGCTTCGGCGGCTGGCCATCGACCCGCACTCGCCGCCGGAGTTCCGGTGCAACGGTGTGGTGCGCAACGTCGACGCGTTCTACGACGCTTTCGAGGTCGACGCCGACGACGCGCTGTACCTGGATCCGGAGCACCGCGTCCGGATCTGGAACTGATCGCGATGGACGCCTGGGACGCCATCCGCGCGCGCCGCAACGTGCGCAGTTACACGTCGACCGCGATCCCGGACTCCGATCTGGACCGAATCCTGGAGGCGGGCTGGCGCTCACCGTCGGCGCGCAACAACCAGCACTGGGATTTCGTTCTCGTCACCGATCGCGCAGCGCTGCAGGACCTTTCGACGGTGTGGATGGGCGCGGGCCACATCGCCGGTGCGCAGGCCGCGATCGCGCTGGTGATGCCGCAGCCACCGGACGAGCGCACCAAGCTCATGGACCAATACGACCTGGGCCAGGCAACCATGGCGATGGCGATCGCGGCCACCGAATTGGGTGTCGGCACAGGGCATTCGGCGATCGGAGATCAAGACCGGGCGCGCGCGATCCTCGGGGTTCCCGACGACCACTTCGTCGCCTACCTACTCGGCCTGGGCTATCCGGCCGACCGTCCACTGCGGCCGATCCGCAAGCCCGACCGCCGTCCGTTCGACGAGGTGGTCCACCGCGGCAGATGGTGACCGCCGCTAGGCAGCCCCGCCCGATCCCGGTGTCTGAATCTGCGCCGCCAGCCACGGAAGCGCGTCGGAGAAGGCTCGTTCGGCGAACTGCCAGGTGTGGAAGCTGATGATGCGGTGCACCGAGCAGGTGATGTCGACGGCGTGCGCGGCCGCACACAGATCGTCAGCCGCACCCGCCTGATCGGAGTCGCGATACTCGTCGTGGCCGCCGTATCCCAGTGGGGCGTCGGACTGGGGTCGATGTCCTCCGCCGTACGGTGAGGCGGTGGTGGCCGGCTTGACGGTGTCCTCGAACCACCCCGCGACACCCTCATAGGGGCCGTGGCGCGACATCACCGTTCGCGGGTCGAACGCATCCCAGGCCGCAGCGTCACCGCCGTAGAGCCGGCTGATGGTCTGCTCCTTGGTCCCCGCCGTCGGGCCGTGGTCCCCGGCGATGTCCTCGAAGGTGCTGAACTTGTCCGGGTGCATGACCGCGAGGTCGACCGCGCACGTGCCACCCATCGACCAGCCGACCACTGCCCAGTTCGCGGCCTTGTCGGAGGCGCCGAAGTGGTCGACGACGTACGGGCGGACATCCTTGACCAGGTGATCGGCGGCGTTGCCGCGCGGGCCGTTGACGCATTCGGTGTCGTTGTTGAAGCTGCCGCCGGAGTCGACGAAGACGAAGATGGGGGCCTGTCCGCCGTGGCTCTTGGCGTAGCCGTCGATGATGGGCATCACATTGCCGCTGCGCATCCAGTCCGACGGGGTGTTGAACTCGCCCGCGATCATCATGATCACAGGCAGCCGCGGTGGGCTGGCACCGGCGAACCAGGCCGGCGGAAGGTAGACGTATTCGCTTCGGTGCTTGAATCCGCTTGCGTCACCGGGTATGTCGACTTCGACGAGCTTGCCGGTGTCGGGTGAGGTGTTGCGCAGCCCCGGCAGGTCGTCGGCGTCGACCTGGTTGGGCAGGGGCCCGGCCGTCACCGCTCCCCAGGCGGACTGGATTGTGGGGTAGTAGCCGACCCAGTGGTTCAGCGCGACCAGCGCCGCCAGCAACGTCACCGGGATGGCGACCAGCGACAGTATCCGCCGCCACCACGATGCGTGTCGCCACCCGAACACCGCCACCGCGACCGCTGCGGCGAACACCCCGACCCACACCCACAATCCGAGTGGTGCCGGGTCGGAGGCAAGACCCTCGGAGTTGACGTAGGCCCGGGCGGCCAGGGCACCCAGCACACCGACGACCGCACAGACCGGTAACCAGACCAGACGCCACCGCTGGGAGCGCCACCCGATCACGCCGACCAGAAAGACCGCGGAGACGATCTCGATGGTCAGCGGCAGCCAACCACCCAGCAGCGAGATGCCGTGCGTGTACTGGTGGAAGTCCGGCGCCGGGAGCTGTGGCAGCGGCGTCGGTTCAGCCGGCGAGGGCGGTGGCGCTGGTGGCGTCGTAGTTGGCGGCACGATAACTATTGTGGGTTCCGTTGCTGTGGTTAACCTTTGGATACGCCACAGCGGGACACGGCACCGGTCAGGACAGCTGCCACTGCCAGTCGTCGGCACCGTCGGGCTTGTTGTAAGTGCCGACGGAGTTCTTCACGATGATCGGGTCACCGCTGCCGAAGTTGTCGTAGAACCACTGCGCGTTGGCCTGGCTGAGGTTGATGCAGCCGTGGCTCACGTTGCGTACTCCCTGATCGGCTACCGACCAGGGAGCACTGTGCACGAAGTTGCCCTGGTTGTCGATGCGCACGGCGAGCTTCACGTGAACCTTGTAGCCGTCCGGTGATGTGCTCGGCACGCCATAGGTGGCCGAGTCCATCACGATGTCCGGGAACTTCTCCAGCACGTAGTACGTGCCGTTCGGGGTGTCGTGACCCGGCTTGCCCATCGACATCGGGAAGGTCTGCTCGAGCTTGCCGTTGCGGGTGATCGTCATTTGATGGGTGGCGTTGTCGGCGGTGGCGACCAGCGCGTCACCGACGTGGAAGCTGGACTTCGCACCGCTGGCATCGATGTTGACCACCGTTCCGGCCGGCCAGAAGCTGTAGGGCCGCCAGCGCACCTGGGTATCGGTCAACCAGTAGAACGCCCCGGGCACGGGTGGCACCGACGAGATATGGATGGCCTGCTCCGCCATCGGGCGGTTGGCGATCGGACGCGCGAAGTTGATGATGATCGGCTTGGCCACGCCGACCATTGCGCCGTTCACCGGATTGAACGACGGCGGCGCGAACACCGGGTCACCGGTGTAGGGCAGCGGGTTCTGGCCCTTGACCGGGCCGGCGGCCGCGGCGGCCGCGGCGGCCGCCGCAGCGGCGGCCTGCGGATCGACGGCCGGCGGTACGGCCAGCGGATCGACGGCCGCAGGCGGGGCGATACCGGGATCGGGCGCGGGGATCGCCGGATCCGGGGCCGGCACCTGTGCCGGCGGAGCGTCGACGACGGCGGGGTCGACCGGTGCCTGGTCTGGATCGGCCAGCGCCGCTCCACTGCCCAGACTGATTCCGGCAGCCACTCCGACCACGCACAACGCGGCCGCAACAGCCCCCTTCACCCGCAGCGTCATAACCCAACTCCTCAGTTCCGATTCCGTCCCAGTGTCGCACAGCACGCTGTGTGACAAATCTGGCGTCGCTCGCCAGCGAACCCGACCCAAGACCCCGTCAGGGTCCTGAACTGTGCTGATAGTCGCCCATGACGTGACGAGCGTTACTTTTCGCTGGTCGCAGGTGGAACCGCGAACAGGTTGCGACTGACCAGCACGCAGACCAGGGCACCGACGATGAGCGACGCGGAGGCCGTGATCATCGTCGGGATGCCGGCATGCTGGTAGAGCAGTCCGCCGCCCAGCGAGCCGGCCATGATGCCGACCTGGAAGGCCGCGACGTAGAACCCCGAGGCCCCGTCGGGATCCTCCGGGCAGTGCCGCATCGCCGCAGACTGCAGCAGGGGCGGCATCGCAGTGGCGGTGGCGCCCCACAGGATGATCGCCACCACCCCGGTGAGCAGCGTCCCCATCGTCTGCCGGTCACCGAACCCGAGGGCCGCCAGCACTATGAACGCCAGCGCCAGACCGGTCAGGCAGCCGACGATGGCGGCCTTCGGCCGGCGATCACCCGGCCGGGCCATCAGCGCCATCGCGGTCAGCCCGGCTATTCCGTAGGCCGCCAGCAGCCAGGCCAGATGCGGCCCGTGCACGCCGACAACGTCGCGGATGATGACGACGATGAACGTGTAGGAGATGAAGTGCCCGGTGACCCCCACCAGCGTCAGCACGCTCATCGTCACCAAGCGGCGATTGCGGTGGTGGCGAATCTTGACGGCACGCTTGCCCACCACCGGATCGCTCATCGGCATCGCCGGCAGGGTGAACCGGGCGGCCAGTGTCACCGCCACCGCTGCCAACGTGATGGCCCCGACCGCCAGCCGCCAGCCCCACAGTTCGCTCATCGCGGCGGTCAGCGGGTTGCCAACGACCAGCGCCAGTCCGGTGCCGACGTAGACGGCCGCGGTGGCACGAGCCGCGTAGTCCGGTGGCACCAGTCGCACGGCGATGGGTGCGATCACCGACCACATCAGCCCGTGGGTAAGCGCGCACAGCACCCGGCCGACCGCCAGCACGGCGAACGTCGGCGCCAGCGCGGAGATCAGCTGGGACACCGCCAGACTCACCAGGGTGAACAGCAACGCGCGCCGACGCGGCCAGGCCGCGGTCCAGCGCACCAGCGGCACCGTCGAGACCGCGGCGACCAGGGCATAGGTGGCGAGCAGGGTGCCGACCAAGGCTTCGCTGACTCGCAGATCGCGGGCGATGGCCGGCAGCGCACCCACGGGCATGATCTCGGCGGTGACGTAGACGAATGCCGCCGCGGCGAGCACGGCCAGCGCGGTTGTGACCCTTGGTGTCCAGGGGCTGGTACGCATCGGCGGCGAGTCGAGGGTCATCACGAGGGCCGGCCCGGGCGGTCCGGCACTGAGTTCACCAGATCACGGTATCGGTCAACGCGACCTGGGCATACCCCCGGAGACCCGTTCGAGACTGTGCCGAGAGGTCATCGATACTGCCAATGCGAATCGGTCAGCTGGCGGCAGCGTCAGCGCCGCTGAGGACGATGTCGACCGCCGCCTCGATGACGTCATCGTCGGGCAGCGTGCCGAACATGAGCGACGGGCAGGCGACCACACCGGCGAGCATCGAGATGGCCGCCTCCAGGGCGGGACCGTCGAACGACTGCTCGAGGATTCCCCGGATCGGTCGCTGACCTTCAGCGTTGACTCTGTCCCTGATCTGCGCCATCGCCTCCACCGTTGCCCACTGCGCCATGGCGGAGAGCACCCGGTCGAGGCGCAGGTCCGCGACGGCCTGGCGGAAGGTCTTCAATTCCCCGACCAGATCGGCGCGGATGTCGCCGGTGCGTTCGTGGTGCGGCACCTCGCCGAGGGCGTCGAGTGCGGTTGCGATGAGATCGACCCGGGACGGCCAATGTGCGTACAGGGTGGTCTTGGAGTAGCGGGCGATCTCGGCGACCCGGGCATGCGTCAGGGCATCCGCACCCTCGGTGGTCAGTACGTTCAGGGCAGTGCGCGCCACGTCAGCGCGCGTTCGGATTACCCGAGCGTCCTCGGCCACCAATACCGCCTTCATCTCCGTCGATCGACCCGCGTGCCATGTCGGGCATTCCCCCAACCTAATTGATGAACAAAATGTCCAATTCCGTAATAATTTATCTCTATTGGAATCATTGTCCATTATCGTACAGTTCTGCCTGTAGCACTCCCATCAAGCTCAACGGTGAGACCCGAAGGTGAGAGATGATTCCTGAAACACTGACCCAGGCCCAGTTCGACACGGTCTACAACATCCTTTCGCTGACGCTCGCTGCGCAGTTGTTCGGCGCGATCTTCCTGTTGGCCGTCCAGCCAAGGGTGCTGGCCCGATACCGGCAGGCGCTGGTGATCTCCGCGATGGTGTGCGGTATTGCCGCCTACCACTACTTCCGCATTTTCGAATCGTTCAAAGCCGCGTTCGTCACCGATGCGAGGGGTGGGCGCGGGACGTACGTCCAGGCGGCCGGCGACTCGTTCAACGAGGGCTACCGCTATGTCGACTGGTTGCTCACGGTGCCGCTGCTGCTGACCGAGCTCATCGTGGTTCTAGCCTTGGCACGCAAGCTGCGCAACTCGTTGCTCTACCGGTTGATCCCGGCGTCGGCATTGATGATCGCCCTCGGATACCCGGGTGAGATCAGCGGTGACAACACCATTCGCAATGTCTTCGGATTGCTGTCGACCATTCCGTTCCTCTACATCCTCTACGTGCTGTTCGTCGAGTTGACCCGGTCGCTGGACCGCCAGCCCGCCGCGGTGCGCCAGACCGTCAGCCGGATGCGGATCCTGCTGCTGGCCACCTGGGGCGTCTACCCGATCGCGTACATCATCCCGCTCTACTTCTCCCATGCGGGAGCCGACGCGTGGGTGTCCAAGCAGGTCGGCTACTCAATCGCCGACATTCTGGCCAAGGTGCTCTACGGCCTGCTGATCTACAAGATCGCGCGGCTCAAGTCGTTCTCCGACGACCCGGCCTTCTCCGCCGACGAGAACGAGCACGACGGCGCCATCCAGTCCAACGGGAGCAGAACCCCGAAAGTCGCTGCAGTGCATAAAGAGTCGCCCGCAACGGCGTAGGACGGGTAATCCGTCGTGGCCATCGTGACGCGCCAGCCCCGTGCGCAACGATGCCGCGGCCACGAGAGTCCCCCGGGAGCATGTCTCCCGGGGGACTCCACCGCGGATGAGGACACAACTTTTCTGGGGACCGCTGCGCGGTGGTCGCGGTGGCTCGCACTCGGGACCGTCCTTCTGGCCGCAGGGTCCATTTCGTGGCTTCCGGCCAGTACAGCGCCGACCGCCCTCCTCAGTCGCCGGGCTGTTCTTCGCGGCCGGCGTACCGCATGGGGCGATCGACCATCTGATGGCGTCGCGCCTGACCGGCGGCCGATCGATCACGTTGGTGGCCGCCGCCTACGCCGGCCTGGCAGCCGCGGCGTGGGCGTTGATGGCGTGGGCTGGATCGGTGGCTCTGCTGTTGATCGTCGCGCTGAGCGCGCTGCACTTCGGCCTCGGGGAACTCGAGATCTCCCGCCAGCTCACCGGATGGCGGCCCCGGCCCATCCCGGCCGCAGCCATCGTCTTCGCCGGTTGCGGGTCATTGCTGCTGCCGTTGGCCCGTTCCGGCGAACAGATCAGAACGGTGGCGTCGGCAGTCTCCCCCGACGTGGCACTGTTGATCGGCGCCGGGTGGGTGCAGGTCGGTCTGGTGGCGGCATGGGTCGCCGCGGCCCTCGTCGCAGTCACAACTGCACTCCGGTCAGGTCATCGCACGATTGCACTCGACATCGTGCTGATCGGGCTGCTGGGCGCACTGGCGCCGCCACTGGTCGCGTTCGCCGTGTGGTTCGGTGGCTGGCATGCGGTGCGCCACTGCGCGCGGATGCTCACCGTCGAGCCCGGCTGCGCCAAGCTGGTGGCCACCGGCCGACGAGTCGCGGCGGTGTGGCGCTTCGTCGGTCTCGCGGCCTTGCCGTCCATTGCGGCGTTGACCGTCGTGGTCGCCCTTGCCTGGTTCACCGTGGTGGCGCCGGATCCCACCACGGTGGTCGCTGAGGTGCTGCGCGTGCTGCTGGCCCTGACTGTGCCGCACATGGTGGTCGTGCTGTGGCTCGACCGGAGCGCCGATCACCGGCGACCTGCGTTCAGTAGCCGCTGACGCTCAGGACCGCACCAGACGGGCGATGGCGGCCGACGCCTCGGCCAGCTTCTTGTCCGCCTCCTCACCACCCTCGGCGACGGCGTGGCTGACGCAGTGGTTGAGGTGCTCGTCTAGCAAGCCGAGGGCCACCGACTGCAGCGCGCTGTTGACCGCACTGATCTGGGTCAGGATGTCGATGCAGTACTTGTCCTCGTCGATCATCTTGGCGATGCCGCGGACCTGACCCTCGATCCTGCGCAGGCGCTTGGTGTAGTTGTCCTTGCGAGCCGAATATCCATGTGCGCCGGTCATTTAGCCTCCAAGCATCTTCTTCATCTGGTCGATCTCGGCTTGCTGCGCGGTGACGATGTTCTTGGCCATCGAGATCATGTCGACGTTCTGGCCGGCGGCGACTTCGCCTCCGGCCATCTCGATGGCGCCCTGGTGATGGCTGATCATCGACTGCAGCCACAGAGTGTCGAACTCGGCGCCCTTGAGCGACTGCAGTTTCGTCATCGTCGCGTCGTCGACCATGCCGGCCATCGGCATGTCGCTGTGATCGGACGTCGCGTTGAGGTCCACGTCCCACTGCACCAGCAGCGCCTTCATCGCGGCGATCTCGGGCTGTTGTTCACCGGAGATGGTGGTGGCCAGTGTGACCACGGCCGGATTGGTGGAGCGGTCGGGCACCAGTGCCGAGAGCTCGATGGCCTGCTGATGATGGGGAATCATCATCTGCGCGAACGTGACGTCGTGGGCGTTGTGGGCGGCGACCTGCTCGCTGGTGGTGGCGGTGCTCGAGACGTGCGCGCTGTGGTCCTCCGTCTTGCTACAAGCGGAGACGACGACGACGCTGGAAAGAGCGGCGAAGCCCGCGACGATGCGGGTGCTGGTGGACGGCATGACACCACGATACCTGATACCCCCGCGGGGTATCTAAAGCGATTTTGTGACCACCCCCAACCCCGGCATACTTGACCGGTGAGCCAAAAGCCTGATCTCAAGCCCCGCAGCCGCGACGTCACCGACGGACTGGAGAAGGCCGCCGCCCGCGGCATGCTTCGCGCGGTCGGCATGGGTGACGACGATTTCGCCAAGCCGCAGATCGGTGTGGCGTCGTCGTGGAACGAGATCACCCCGTGCAACCTCTCGCTGCAACGACTCGCGCAGGCCGTCAAGGAAGGCGTGTTCGAGGCCGGCGGCTATCCGCTGGAGTTCGGCACCATCTCGGTCTCCGACGGCATCTCGATGGGCCACGAGGGCATGCACTTCTCGCTGGTGTCCCGCGAGATCATCGCCGACAGCGTCGAGACGGTCATGATGGCCGAGCGCCTGGACGGCTCGGTCCTGCTCGCCGGCTGCGACAAGTCGCTGCCCGGCATGCTGATGGCCGCCGCCCGGCTGGATCTGGCCGCGGTTTTCCTTTACGCGGGCTCGATCCTGCCGGGGCGGGCCAAGCTGTCCGACGGCACCGAGATGGACGTGACGATCATCGACGCCTTCGAGGCGGTCGGTGCGTGTGCGCGCGGCCTGATGCCACGCGAGGACGTCGACGCCATCGAGCGGGCGATCTGTCCGGGCGAGGGCGCGTGCGGCGGCATGTACACCGCCAACACGATGGCCAGCGCGGCCGAGGCGCTGGGCATGTCGCTGCCGGGCAGCGCGGCTCCCCCGGCCACCGACCGCCGCCGCGACGGGTACGCCCGGGCCAGCGGCCGCGCCGTCGTGGAGCTGCTGCGCCGCGGCATCACCGCGCGCGACATCCTGACCAAGGAGGCGTTCGACAACGCGATCGCGGTGGTGATGGCGTTCGGCGGGTCCACCAACGCGGTGCTGCACCTGCTGGCGATCGCCCACGAGGCCGGCGTCAAGCTCACGCTCGAGGACTTCACCCGCGTCGGCGCCAAGGTTCCGCACCTGGCCGACGTCAAGCCGTTCGGCAAGCACGTGATGTTCGACGTCGACCGCATCGGCGGTGTGCCGGTGGTCATGAAGGCGCTGCTGGATGCGGGTCTGCTGCACGGCGACGTGATGACGGTGACCGGAAAGACCATGGCGGAGAACCTCGCCCACATCGCGCCGCCGGACCCCGACGGTAAGGTGCTGCGCGCGCTGGACAATCCGATCCACCCGACCGGCGGCATCACGATCCTGCACGGCTCGTTGGCCCCCGAGGGCGCGGTGGTCAAGTCCGCCGGTTTCGACTCTGACGTATTCGAGGGCACCGCAAGGGTTTTCGACGGCGAACGTGCCGCGATGGACGCCTTGGAGGACGGCACCATCGCCGCCGGCGACGTGGTGGTGATCCGCTACGAGGGCCCCAAGGGCGGACCGGGTATGCGCGAGATGCTGGCCATCACCGGCGCGATCAAGGGCGCCGGACTGGGCAAGGACGTCCTGCTGCTCACCGACGGTCGCTTCTCCGGTGGCACCACGGGCCTGTGCGTCGGGCACGTGGCGCCCGAGGCCGTCGACGGCGGGCCGATCGCGTTCGTCGTCGACGGCGACCGGATCCGCCTCGACGTGGGCAACTCGACGCTGGACGTGTTGGTCGACCCGTCCGAAATCGACGCGCGCGCAATCGGTTTCACGCCACCGGCACCGCGCTACACCACCGGCGTGCTGGCCAAGTACCGCAAGCTGGTCGGCTCGGCCGCCAACGGCGCGGTCTGCGACTAAGCCGCAGACTTTGCCGAGCGGCTCGCCGCCGGGTGACTCGCGCTGGTGTTCTTCGCCTGATTACCGCTGCCTGAGTTGCCCAATGCCGAGCCGTGGTTCTTGTTCGTGGCCTTGTTGGCGCCTTTGGCGGCCGGGACGGCGGGCGTGGTGACCGGATCGGCCGGGGTCGCGTCCTGGCTCTCCGAAGAGGTTGTCGGCGAAATCGCTTGCACCGCCGACGAACCCCTGAGGCTTGCGCTGACCGAGGAGGGCACCGCGCTAACCGCTGCCGCCCCACCGAATATCTGCTTGATCTCGTCGGTGAAGCCGCCGATAAGCGCCTTGACGACGTCACCTGGTACTTGCGCCCACTCCTTCGGCGTCAGGGGAGCCTGGGACAGGAACGGGGTGTAATCACCCGATAGCAGGAATGACCGATCGTAGGCGGTTAGCCCAGTTGGGCATACGTCTCGGGGGTCCCGCCCGGATCACATCCGGTGGCGCAGGTGTTGAGCTTGTCCGGCGTGATGACATCGGTGTAGCCGGTGTTCACCAGAATCTTCAGTGCCGGCTGCAGTGCGTCGGCCAGCGGAGTACCGAGGTGGATCGGGATGCCCACCACCTCGAAGAGGGCATTGAGTATGTGTGCCGGCAGGCGCAACGGTTCCAGCAACGGAAGGTCGTTGGGCGCGAAAGTGCTGTATGTGGTGAAGGAATTGTTGAGGGTCAACAATGCGATGAGCTTGTTCACGATCGTGTCGGTGTCGGTGCCTTCCAAGGTCCCGCCACCCAGCAGGTAAGTGGGCAGCAGGGTGGCCAACACAGAGTTGGCCAACGAGAAGGGATTCAGCGTTTCGGGAAAGTCCGAATACGCGTCATACCCCAACGCCACGTTGACCAGACCGGCGTTGAGTTTGAGACCGGTACTCGAACCGGATTCGGCATTCGGGCTGACCGGATCGAAACCGAACAGGTTCAGGATCGGCGCGAAGCGTGCATAGAGGCCGCCGTTGGGCGTTTCGGGGTTGCGCAGCAGCGCCATCGGCAGATTGGTGATGTTCGAACCGATTTTAGCGGGGGTCAGCGGCGTATACCCCGCGGGCGTGTTCCCATTGGCACTGGCCAACATCGCCTCATACGCCTGGATCGCGCTCGGCACGGCCCTGCCCGAGGCGAGAACCAACGGCCCGGTGGGCGTGCCGGCCGAAGCGAAGATGTTAGGCCGCGCGCCGGTGAGGTTCCGCCGTAGGCGTTGGCGTTGATCGCGTCGTAGATGCTCACGGAGTCCGCTTTGGTGAAGCCGAGGTTGAGGGTGAGCGACCCCAGCACCGGGATGTCGGGAACGGTGACGCTGTCGACACCCAGGTGACTGATCAGCCAGAACAGTGGCCCGGTCGTGGTCGTGGTCAAGGTGTCGGGCAGCGCGTTCGCGAGAGGAACCGCGGGGGTTGCGGTCATACCAACCGTCATCGCCGTCGCGGTCGCCGCAGCCGCCCCGACAAGAGCCGCCTTCCTCCCCCCGGCTTTGAAACCCTTGCGAATCTCGCGCGCGATCGTTGTAGCCGCCATCGTTTCCGTACCCCTAACGCCGCATTTCTCGGGCTTCGCTCAGGAACATAGCCCCCCGAACCGGCCCCGTCGTCAATTTGGCGAACCGGTGTCGAATCTGGCAGTCAACCAAGGGACTACTGCCCGCGAACGTGCCGTCAGCGCGGTGCGCTGTCAAGCGTGCTGGAGGTGTTGCTCGACGCGTCCGAAATCGATTCGCGCGCAATCGGATTCACGCCACCGGCACCGCGCTACACCACCGGTGTGCTGGCCAAGTACCGCAAGCTGGTCGGCTCGGCCGCCAACGCGGTCTGCGACTAAGCCGCAGACTTTGCCGAGTGGCTCGGGCTGGTGTTCTTCGCCTGATTACCGCTGCCTGAGTTGTCCGAGCCCGACTGGTCGGTCGCGGCAGCGGGCTTCGATTTGGCTGCCGACGGCTTGGCAGTCGTCTTGGGTGTCGACGTGGTGTCGGACGAGGCCGTGCCGGTCGACGTGGTGTTGACCGTCACCGTGTTTGCAGTCGGAGTTGTAGTAGTTACATCGGGGACCACAGCCGTTGACTGAGTGGCTTTCGGCGCCGCCGAGCCGGTCGGAGCCGGCGTGTAGGTGATGGACAGGAACTTATCACCCGGAGTCGCCGTCAGCGTTGGCACACCTTGGCCGAAGCGCAGCAACGGGAAGGACTTCTGGAAGCCATAGATCAGCGCCGTGATGACGTTGCGGGGCACCGCCAGCCACTGCGCCGGGGTGAGCGGAGCCTGTGACAGGAAGGGAACGTAGTCACCGGAGGTGGTGAACGTCCGGTTGTAGGTGCCTCCTTGATCCGGGGTCACGACGTCGGTGTAGCCGGTGTTCACCAGGATCGACAGTGCCGGTTGCAGCGCGTCGGCGAGTGGGGTGCCAAGGTCGAGCGGATGCCCGAGCGCATTGGAGATGGCGTTGATCAGCCGCACCGGCAGGCGCAGCGGCTCCAGCAACGGCAGATCGTTGGGCAGCAGCGTTCCGTAAAAGGCTTCACCGATGGACGGGTCGGGTAGTATTCCGCCGCTCAACCGACTGATAATCCCGAGGGTGCCTGCAATGTTCAGGCCCGCTGCGGTGGTGTCGAGACCCTCCAGTTGCACACCGCCAAGCAGATTGGTCGGCAGGGCGGCTAACACGGTGTTCGCCAGTGCGAACGGGTTGAGCGTTTCCGGGAAGTCCGACAGGGGATCGTAAGCCCAGGTCAAATCAAGAGTGGCAGTGTTGATCTTGATCCCGGTACCGGGCGGATTGACACTCGGCGTGGAGGTGTAGACGCCGGCATCCGGGACGGTGGTGTCGATCCCGAACAGGTTCAAGATCGGCGCGAACCGAGTCTCGATCCCGCCGTTGGGTCGCAACGGATTCTCGACGAATAGCAGCGCCTGGTTGGTCACATTCGACGCCTGAACGTTAGTGCAGTTGAGGAAACACGGGCTCTTCTTCTCCACCGGACCGGGCAGGAAAGACGTGTAGCCACTGGGCGTGTTGCCCTGAACGCTGGCGATCTCGTTTCGGTAGGCCTGCACGAGGCTGGCGGCTCCGGTGCCAATCCCGAGCGTCGCGGGGAACTCGTTGGGCGTCGAGCATGATCCCCCGGTTGTACAGACAACCCGGTCGTAAGAGTTATATGCCCCGAGAATGCCCGTGCGCCGATTGAACCCGAGGTTGTTGATGGTGTCGTACAGCGTCTGCGGGTCGTTTGCGACCGGTCCATCGAGGCTCAGCGTGAGGTTGACGTCGCTTGACCCCACTTCTGTGACGGTAATGGGGCCGATGGAAGTGACACCGAGCGCTGCGATCAGGCCCGCCAACGGACCGGTCGTGTACACGTCCTGCGTGACGTTGATGTCGGCGGCGGCGGCAACCGGGGTGGTGACGGGCGCCA
Organism: uncultured Actinomycetota bacterium; assembly: GCA_963716465.1. GTDB lineage: Bacteria > Actinomycetota > Actinomycetes > Mycobacteriales > Mycobacteriaceae > Mycobacterium. The sequence continues at coordinate 185,556 of CAVQTS010000008.1, read as the reverse complement.
ATGCCAGCGTTGCCGCTGTTCCCGCGGCCACGGCCGTCAATGCCAGCTTCGAGCTCGTGTTCGCTCTCATATACCCGACCCCTAATCTCAGATTTCTCAGGCTTCGCTCAGGAACATAGCCGCTGAAATCGTCCACGTCGACAATTTCGCCAACCTCGTCGAGTCTGTGAGCGACGAGGCTTCAACGGACGACGAACTTGGCGTGAATCGCGGGCAGGAAGCCCGCCAGATGGCTCATCTCCTGCGCGCAGTGCACCATCAGGTCGCGCGGATCGGGCAGCTGGCGTGCGGCCACCGGCCGCGCCGCCCGATCAGTGAGCCGGTTGCCGCCGCGCACGGCCACGTGCCGGCCGCCCATCCAGAACCGGGATCGCATCTCGCTGCCCTCCGCCGTCGGCCGGACGTGGTGGACGAACCAGCCGACGTCGACCGGCAGGTCGGACGATCCCAGCCGGGCGCACACCGCGATGCCGTCGCCGAGTTTGGCCGGATCGAGCCCCAGCGCCGACGGCTCGACGAACGCGATCGCCCCTTTGGTGAACGCCGAGCCGATGTACTCCTCGATCAGCGACGTCCGGCCGACGTAGTGGCCGTCGGGGCCGTCGTCGTCCCACCGCGCCGAGACGTGCGCCCGCGGATGCCACAGCTTGTAGCGGCGCGCGTCGCTGCCGTGCCAGCCGAACCACCACGACCACATCTGCGGGGTCACCCCGGGCATGTCAGTGCGCGCCGATACCTGGATGCCGCCGTCGCGCAGACGACCGTAGCCGTTCTCGGTCTGCTGGTAACCGTCGTCGAGAATCGATGCGGCAGAGTCGAAGTCGAGCAGCACCGGCGCGGCCTGCGGGCCATGCTCGAGCGCGGTGACGATGTGCGGCGGCAGCGGTGCCATCTCAGGGTTGAAGAACGATCCCCACTCGGTGTCGGCGTCACCGGCACGGTAGCCCAGGTACGTGCCGGCCATCAGAGCCGCCCCATCCACGGATAGAACCGGCCGTCGGGGTCGTACTCGGCCCGGATCCGGTCGAGTTTGGCCATGTTCTCGTCGGTCATGAACTTGGCGGGCCGCTCACCCAGGTTCTCGTCGGCGAGCTGCACTCCGGTCTGCAGATGCTCCATGCGGGCCAGGTTGGACCGCGCCCAGCCCGAGTACTTGTCGTCGTCGGCGGGGTCCTTCCACACCGCGTACAACGCGAGGTAGATCTCGTCCTCCAGGCTGTAGGCCATGTCCTGGCGCTGGGGCGAGGGTCCCCAGTTGAGCCAGAGGAGATGCGCCGGGTGTGGTGGCATGGTCTCGAAGATGCACCGGATTCCGGGCAACAACTCTTCGGCCGATGCCGACGTCCACATGTTGTCGGTGGCATAGCGGTGGTCGGAGGGGTAGTTGCTCATCACGCCTTGGTAGCCGAACTCGAGATCCGTTGGCGCACAGGGAACAGCGAGCAGGGCATGCTCACGCACCGGGCAGGTCTCCAGGAATGCCAGCGCATCGGCGGCGTCCTGCTCGGAGTCGGCGAACACCGGGCCAACCACCGTCAGGCATGGTTCGTCCAGTCCCATGAACGGCATGGCTCGCGACATGAGTATCTGAAACTCGACGCGGCGATCGACTTCGGCGCTCACCGAACGCGCCCAGGTGTAGACCTCGTCGATGTAGTCGGCTGAGTAGACGTGGACGGCGTTGGCAAAGACCGCCGGTTTCGGGTGGAGCTTGAGATGGAACGCGGTCACCACGGCAAAGAAGCCGGGCCCTGAACCCCTTGCCGCCCAATACAAGTCGGGATGATGCTCAGCGTCGATGTAGAGCTTCTCACCGTCGGCGGTCACCACGTCGAGGCCCAGCACGCTCTCGCACGCCGGCCCATAGACCCGGCTGTTCCAGCCGTACCCGCCCTGCAGCAGGTACCCGCCGATGCAAACGCCCTTGCAGTGGCCCGCCGGAAAGAACAGTCCGAGTTCGCCGAGTTCGCCGGCCAGCACGCTGCCGCCCTTGCCCGGCCCGACCACCGCCACCTTGCGGTCGGTATCGATCACCGTCTGCTCCAGACGGCTCACGTCCAGCAGGACCGCGCCGTCGCGCAGATGGTTGGCGGCCCAGCTGTGGCCACCGGACTTGATGCTGACCTTCTTGTCGTTGGCCCTGGCGTAGCGCAGGGTGGCGACCACGTCGTCGGCGTCGACGGCCTGCACGATGACGTCGGGATAGCGGTCCGGCACTCGCTCATGCCACACGGTTGCGCGGCGTACGGCCTCATAGCCGTCGTCGCCGAGGAAGACATGCCGACCGACAGGAAGTGACCCCACCGCGAGCTCCTATGATCCGCATAGTGGATCACTATGATTCACTATGCGGAACAATATAGTGGCGGTGAGCGGGTGACGGAAGGGGGCGGCGGTGGACGGTCCTCGAACACGCGACGACGGGATCCAGGTGCTGCGCCGGGCCGCAGCCGCACTCGACGAGATCGCGACGGCCCCCGGCCGGCTCCGGCTGGTCGACCTGCACACCCGGCTCGGTCTGGCGAAGTCGACCACCCGCCGCCTGCTCGTCGGTCTGGTGGAAGTCGGGTTCGCAGCCGTCGACGACGACGGCCGGATCGTCCTCGGCGACCGACTGCTCAGTCTGGTCAGCGTCAACGCCGCCCACCTGGCGGCGACCTTCCGGACGACGCTGGAACGCGTCGCCGAGGCCACCGGGGAAACCGCCGATCTCTCACTGTTCCGCGCCGGCCAGATGCTGTTCATCGACCAGATCGAGTCCCCGCACCGGCTGCGCGCGGTCTCGGCGGTCGGGGCCCGGTTCCCGTTGTACGACACCGCAAACGGCAAGGCGGCCCTGGCGGTGCTCGATGACGCCGACGTCGCGTCGGTGCTGGCGCCGCTCGGCCCCGATCTAGCCGCAAGCCTGCGGTCCGAGATCGATGAAATCCGTTCCACCGGTGTGGCTTTCGACCGTGACGAGCACACCGACGGCATCTCGGCGGCCGGCATCGCGGCCAGGGCGGCAGGCGGCAACATCGTCGCGATCTCGGTGCCCGCGCCGACCGAACGGTTCCTGACTCACCAGGACCGCATCGTGGCGGCGCTGCGGGACGCGCTGGAGTCCCCGGCCTGGTCGACCTGACCCAGGGTTGCACGCAGGTCCGGGCCAGGAGCAGAGTGACTGAGTGAGCCGAACCGCATTGCGAATCTGTCCCATCTGCGAGGCCACCTGCGGGCTGGTCCTGACCATCGACGACACGGGACGGGTCAGTTCGGCCCGCGGCGACCGCGACGACGTGTTCAGCCACGGCTTCATCTGCCCGAAGGGTGCCAGCTTCCCCGAGCTCGACAACGACCCGGACCGGTTGGACACGCCGCTCGTCCGCCGCGACGGCGAACTGGTCGAGACCACCTGGGCGGAGGCCTTCGCCGCGGCCGCCGACGGACTGCAGCGGGTGATCTCGGCCTCCGGCGGTTCGTCGGTCGCGGTGTACCTGGGCAACCCCAACGCGCACACCATCGCCGGGTCGCTCTACGGCCCGGCGGTCGTCAAGTCGCTGGGCACTCGCCACGTCTACTCGGCCAGCACGCTGGACCAGATGCCCAAACACGTCGCCTGCGGGTACCTGTACGGAAACCCCCTGGCATTCACGATTCCCGACCTCGACCGCACCGACTACCTGGTCATCATCGGAGGAAACCCGTTGGTGTCCAACGGAAGTCTGGCCACCGCGGCTGATTTCGGCGGCAAGCTCAAGGCGTTGCGCAAGCGCGGCGGGCGCCTGGTGGTCGTCGATCCGTCCCGCACCCGGACCGCGGAGTTGGCCGACCGGCACATCGCGCCCCGGCCGGGGACCGACGCGGCGCTGTTGTTCGCGATCGTGAACGTGCTGTTCGACGAGGAGTTGGTGGACCTCGGCCGGCTGGCGGAGCACGTCACCGGCGTGGAGCAGGTTCGAGTGGTGGCCGCGGACTTCCCGCCCGAGGCGGTCGCCGAGCACTGCGGGGTGGCGGCCGACGACATCCGCACGCTGGCAAGGGAAATCGCCGCGGCACCCAGCGCGGCGGTCTACGGCCGGATCGGGACCTCGACCGTCGAGTTCGGCACCGTGACCAGTTGGCTGGTCGACGTCGTCAACGTCCTGACCGGAAATCTGGACCGCCCAGGCGGGGTGATGTTCGCCAGCCCGCCCATCGGCTCGGCGCCGAGGCCCGCGCGTCCCGGTCGGGGATTCAAGACGGGCCGTTGGCGCAGCAGGGTTTCCGAGCATCCCGAGGCACTGTCGGAGATGCCCACCGTCGCGTTGGCCGAGGAGATCGAGACCAGCGGCGACGGCCAGGTGAAGGCCGTCGTCACCATCGCGGGCAATCCGGTGCTGTCCGCGCCCGACGGCCCACGGCTCAGCGACGCCCTCGACGCCGTCGACTTCATGGTGTCGGTGGATCCCTACCTCAACGAGACCACCCGGCACGCCGACGTCATCCTGCCCCCACCGCCGCCTTCGCGGTCCGCGCACTTCGATGTCGCGCTCAGCGCTGCGGTGGTCCGCAACAACGCCCGCTACTCCCCGCCGGTGCTGCCGCTACCCGACGGTCGGCCCGACGAGTGCGAGATCCTGTCCCGGCTCGCACTGATCGTGCTGGGCATGGGCCCTGACGCTGACCCGAAACTGGTCGACGACCAGGTGATCGCCTCCACCCTGGGCAAGGAGGTCAGCGACCCCGACTCCCCGATCGCCGGCCGGTCGGTGGAGGAACTCACCGCGATGCTGCCCGACGGGCCCGGCTATGAACGCCGGCTGGACATGATGCTGCGGCTCGGGCCGTTCGGCGACGGCTTCGGCGCCAAGCCCGATGGGCTGACACTGCAGCGGCTCAAAGACACACCGCACGGGGTGGACTTGGGCGCGCTCACCGCACGCATTCCCGAGGTTCTTCGAACCCCCTCGGGCACAGTGGAATTGGCTCCGGAGGCGATCCTGGCCGACGTTCCCAGGCTGCACGCGTCATTGGGCGCGCAGCCCGGATTCCTGCTCATCGGCCGCCGCCACCTGCGGTCGAACAACAGCTGGATGCACAACGTGCCCGCACTGTCCGGCGGCACCAACCGCTGCACGCTGCAGATTCATCCCGACGACGCCGCCCGGCTGGGCCTGGACGAGATCGCACTGGTGACCGGTCCCGGCGGCAAGTTGGAGGTGCCGGTGGAGATCACCGACGCGATCCGCCCCGGTGTGGTGTCGCTGCCGCACGGGTGGGGTCACACCGAGCCGGGCACGCGCATGCGGGTGGCGGCACAGCATCCGGGCGTCAACGTCAACAGCCTCAATGACGGCACGCTGCTGGACCCGCTGTCGGGCACGGCGGTGCTCAACGCGTTGCCGGTCGAGGTCGCCCCGGCCGGTTAAACCTGCGCCGGCAGCACGTGGTCTGCCACCTTGTCGGTGCTCAGGCACAGCGAACAGACGTGCGCGTCGTGGGTCCGGCAGCTCATCATGTCGGGTCGTTCGTAATCGTGATGGCAGACATGGCATTTCAAGTGCTCGCCGGACGGGTTGCCGTGCTCGTCGTACATCGGAAGGTCGATGCCGTCGTCGGTGCGGCGCAGGTAGTAGCGGCCCCGGGTGGCGATCGCGAAGATCGGCGGCAGCACCAGGCCGAGTACGACCGCGACCAGCGGGGAGTACGGCCGGATCGCCTCTCCCAGGCCGCCGAAGAACGCCAGGATCGACAGCCCCGCCGCGATCAGCATCGACCCGAACCCGACCGGGTTGATCGCGTACAGCATGCCGCGGCGGAACTCCGGCTTCATCGGCGAGATCTTCAGCAGGTACTTGTTGAAGACGATGTCCGAGGCGACCACCACGATCCAGGCCATGCCGCAGTTGGCGTAGAAACCGAGGATGGTGTTGAGGAAGTCGAACATGTTGGCTTCCATCAGCGCCAGTGCGATCAGCAGGTTGACGCCGAGGAACACCAGCCGCCCCGGGTAGCGCTTGGTGAGGCGGGTGAAGGAATTGGTCCACGCCAGCGACCCGGAGTAGGCGTTGGTGACGTTGATCTTGATCTGGCTGATCACCACCAACACCACGGCCAGCGTCATCGCCAGCCAGCCGGGCAGGAAGTTGCGGTAGATCTCCAGGAACTGATGCACCGGCTGGTTGGCGATGGCTGCCCCGCCTGCGACGTTGGCGATGACGTAGACCGCAAGGAACAGTCCGATGACCTGCTTTATCGCGCCGAAGAACACCCAGCCCGGGCCGGCCAGGATCACCCAGGTCCACCAACTACGGTTGTTCTCCGGCGTTCTGGGCGGCATGAAGCGCAGATAGTCGATCTGCTCGGCGATCTGGGCGATGAGCGACAGGCACACTCCAGCGGCCAGCAGGATCGATCCGAAACTGGTCGCCCCTTTTCCGGTCTCACCCTGGTAGGCGAAGAACGAACTGACCGAGTCGGGATGGCTGATCACCAGGTAACCGAACGGGAGCACCATCAGGATCAGCCACAGCGGAGTGGTCCAAACCTGAAGGGTGGAAAGCACTTTCATGCCATAGATCACCAGCGGGAAGATGATCAGGGTCGACGCGGCGTACCCGATCGGCAACGGGATGCCGAGGCCGAGCTTGAGGCCCTGCGCCATGATCGAGCCCTCGAGTGCGAAGAAGATGAAGGTGAACGTCGCGAAGATGACGTTGGTGACCACCGATCCGTAGTAGCCGAAGCCACTGCCCCTGGTGATCAGGTCGAGGTCCATGTTGTAGCGGGCCGCGTAGTAGGCCAGCGGGAACCCGGTCAGGAAGATGATGACGGCGAAGATCGCTATGCCCCACAACGCATTCGACGTGCCATAGGAGATGCCGATATTGGCGCCGATCGCGAAGTCGGCCAGGTACGCGATCCCGCCCAGCGCGGAGATGCCGACGACCCGCGTCGACCACTTGCGGTAGCTGCGGGGCGCGAACCGCAGCGTGTAGTCCTCGAGGGTCTCCTTCGTGGCGGTGAAGGTGTCCAGGTCGACGTCGGTGGCTTCTTGCGTCATGGTTACGCAACGTAACGACGCCGTGTTGCCGAACGATGACAGGCGTGTTCCCGGCGCGAAGCCATCTTGCTGACGATGCCGTCAATTCAAGTTGTCGGGCAGTGCGATTCGTGCCGTCACGTCACCAACGCGACGGCGAAGCCGTCCCAGCCTTTGCGGCCGAGGGTCTGGATGGCGGCGGTGTCCAGGCGGGGGTGCTTGCCCATCATCTCGAGCGTGTCGCGCACCGCGCGGCCCTGATGATCATCGGGTGCCGGGTGCAGAATGCGCCCATTGCGGATCACGTTGTCCACCACGATGACGGTGCCCGGGCGGCCGAGGTCGATGGCCCACTGCACGTAGGCGCTGTTGTTCTCCTTGTCGGCGTCGATGAACACCAGATCGAAGTCACCGGTCAGACCAGGCAGTGAGTCCAGTGCCGCACCGACGACGATCTCGACGCGGTCGACGACCCCGGCGCGGTCGAGGTTGCGGCGGGCGACCTCGGCATGGCGCGGCTCGTATTCGAGGGTGACGACGCTGCCCTCGGCGCCGACCCCGCGGGCCAGGCAGATGGTGCTGTAGCCGCCAAGCGTGCCGATCTCGAGGACCCTTCGTGCCCCGCTGATCCTGGTCAGCAGGTAGAGAAACTGCCCGCTCTGCGGTGAGACCGCGATCGACGGGAGCCCGGCCGCGGCCGAATCCGCAAGTGCGGCGGCCAGTGCGGAGTCCGCACCGAGCAGCGCCCGGTCGAGCAGGGCGTCGACGGGCTGCCAGTCCTGGGGGCCGATCGTGTCGCTCACCGCATCACCGTAACCGCCGCCACCACGTCAACGCACGCCCTCTTTGGCGTAGACCACCCGCAGCACGTGGCCGACTTCGGGACCCATCACCACCGTGGCAAGGTCGCAGAAGGTCGCCACGAAAGCCGGTCCGTGCGAAGGGCCGCCACCGTCGTCGAGATGATGGGCCATCTCGTGCAGGACCACCAACTCGCGCATCGCCCAGTCGGCGGTGTGGCGGTCGGGGACGGCGATAACACCTGCGCCGCCGCGGTTCTCGTAGTGCGCGGCCGTGGCCGCGCGGCGGGGGCGGACGGTCAACGGCCCCGGCGAGGTCCACCGGGCCGTCACCGCCGGCAGTGCGAGGACGTCGTCGACGTAGCGTTGCACCGACTCCATCGAACCGAACCGGGCCTCCGGCGGAAGAGTCAGCGTCGTGCCGAAGAAGTCGATGGAACGCGAACTGTGTTGGGCGGCGCGGTCGAACAGTGTCCGGACGAACTCCTCGGCGGCATACACCCGGGAGCGCTGGCTGTCGCGGGTTGTCACCTCTTGAGCCGGGTGCGGGCACCCGGCAACTCGGGACTGGCACCCAGCCTGGCCTGGCGCCCCGCGCGATCACCGGCGCGCCGCGCCGCCGACGAGTAGCCCGCCGAGGCCCGGGCGGCCTGCCAGGTGCCGCGCGCCTGGGAGCTCTGCCGGTAGTGGTCACGCAGCTCGACTTCCTTGTTGCGCAACGCGAGTGCGGTCCCCGGCGCGGTTCTGCGATCCCTGGTGGCCTCCTGCTTGGCCTCCTCGCGGGCCTGGGCCAGCCGCTGGCCGACCCGGGTGCCGAAGGCCAGCTGGAAGTTGAGCCTGGCGGTGATGGTCGGGGTGGGACGGTGCGCACCGGTGGCCAGATAGGCGTCACACGAGCGCACCATCTGCACCACCAGGCTGGCGTACAGCGCGTGGCTGGTGTCGATGTCCTCGGGAAATCCGTAGGCGTAGACGAACGTGGAGTTCGAGGCCACATCGCAGCGCACGTCGTTGGCCGAGGCGATGCCGGCGAACAACTGCACGTAGGTACGCAGACCCCGGGCGCCGGGATCACCGATGGTGATGGTGCGCTGGGTGGGGACCTGGGCCGCGGTACGCGAGGCCGAGTGTGACCGGGCCACCGCGAGGTCGATCGAGGTCGCGGTGGCCAGCCGCTGGGCGGCGGCCATGAATGCCTCGGCCTCATGGGCGTTGTCGGTACCTTCGGCCTGGCGCAGCAGCGCGGCGATCCGCGCCAGCATCTTGTCGTCACTCATGATTCGGAACCTAGGCGAGCGCTACGACGGGTGCGCACCGCGACCACGCGGCAGACGACCAACGGCGGCAGTTGTCCCCAGATCGGAATTCGTCCACAGAGCAACAATAGTGCGCTACTTCGTGACGAACTGGTCCAGCGCCGCGGTCAGCTGAGCTGACAGCGGGGCCTTGTTGGCGTAGTTGCCGACGTTGTCGGTCGGGTCGTCGCGCAGCACGTGGTTGACGCCCTTGAGCTGGACGTACTGCAGCGCAGTGTGGGCCAGCGCGTCGGCCAGCGGTGTCATGTCCACACAGCTGGCCTGGGCGTCGGAGTCCGAACAGGTCAGCAGCACCGGTGTGCCCGCGGGGATCCGCGCGGCCAGCGCCAGCGGGTCGATGGCGTCGGCCTCCACGACGGCTTTGACGTTGCCGGGGTTGAGGATTGCGCTGAGCCCCTCGGGCAGCTTGGCCGGCACCGTGCCTGCCGTGCGGGCCTGACCCACCGCCGCGTTCCACTCGGCGATCACCTGGTCGGCCTGCTGCTGGGTCTTCTGGCCGCCCTTGACCGCGGCGGCCATGTCGTTCTTGACGCGGTCGGTTATCAGGTCGAGGTAGCGGCCGCCGAGTGGTTGCAGCAGGCCCAGCGCGTGGATCTTGGGCGCATCGGCGGCGGTGTCGTCAGCCAGTGACATCGCGTGGATCGTGCCCTCGCCGAGGCCGTAGACCGAGATGCGGTTCTTGTCGGTGCCGGACTGGCCGGCCAGGAACCGCACGGCCGCCTTGGCCCCGGCGGTGTAGATGGCGCTGCCGACGTCGGCGGGCCGATCCGCGTAGGGCCCCAGCCCGGTCTGGCCGGTGCCCACCTTGTCGTAGCGCAGCGACGCCACCCCATGGTCGGACAGGTACTCGGCGAGCTGGCGCATGTTGCCGATCGGCCCGGCGACGTTGTTGTCGCCGTTGCGGTCGGTGCGGCCGCTCTCCGAGATCAGCAGCGCGGCCGGGACGGCGCCGGCGCCGTGCTGATGCCGATAGGTGCCGTGGATCGTCAGCCCGTCGGCGGCGAAGGTCACCTCGTCTTCGACCCACGCGCGCTGGGTGTCGCTGTGCGACGAGCAGCCCGCCACAAGCGTCAGCGCCATCGCCGCCAGGGCGATGCGGTGGCGCAGTCTCACAGCCTGGCCTCGATCCACGCGGTCACGTCGTCGAGCACCCGGTCGCGCTCGGGTTCGTTGAACACCTCGTGATACAGCTCGGGATAGATCTTGAGGTGGACGTCGGTACAGCCGACGCACTCCACCAGGCGTTCGCTGCCGGCGGCCGGCACCAGGCGGTCCTCGGCGCCGTGCACCACCAGCAGCGGCGCGGTGAGACTGCGGGCCCGCTGCGGCATCGTCTCCCCCACCTTGAGCAACGCCTTGGCGATGCCGGCGGGGATCTTGCCGTGGTGGACCAACGGGTCGGCGTTGTAGGCGGCCACCACCTCGGGGTCGCGGGAGACCGCGCTGGCGTCGAGTTGTTCGACGGGCAGGTTCGGCAGCAGCGAGCCCACCGTCTTGCCGAGCAGCGCCTTGGAGCGCGGAACCCCGGTTTGCGCGGCGACGGCGGGCCCGGACAGCACCATCAGGTCGTACTCGCCGACGTGCTCGACACCGTAGGCGAAGACGATGCCGCCGCCCATGCTGTGGCCCAGTGCGATGCGCTTGAGACCGGTGTGTTCGGAGTTCGCGGTCTTGACCAGAGTGTCGAAGTCGCCGGTGTACTCGTCGATCTTGCGGACCTGCACGCGCTTGCCGCCGGATCGTCCGTGCCCGCGGTGATCGAGTGCGTAGGTGACCAGGCCGGCCTCCCCGAAGCGCTGGGCGACGTGGTCGTAGCGGCGGGCGTGCTCACCGAGTCCGTGGGACAGCACCACCACGCCACGCGGTTCGGTATCGGGTGTCCACACGTCATAGACGATGCGGACGCCGCCGACCCCGTCGAACGTCCGCTCGGTGCGGGTTGTGACCATCAGGCGAGACTAGCGGAGGGCTCTGCTGTCGGCGGCCGTGCGTAAGCTCGGTTGAGTGAGCGTGCTCGCACGAAGTCTCGACGAGGGAGACGACGACTTCCTGGCCCAAGCCGAGCCCTACCGCCGGGAATTGTTGGCCCACTGCTACCGGATGACCGGGTCCCTGCACGACGCGGAGGACCTGGTGCAGGAGACGTTCCTGCGGGCCTGGAAGGCCTACGACCGCTTCGAGGGCAAGTCGTCGGTGCGCACCTGGCTGCACCGCATCGCCACCAACACTTGCCTCACGGCACTGGAAGGCCGGCAGCGCAGACCGTTGCCCACGGGGCTGGGGGCGCCGAGTTCGCATCCCGCCGACGAACTCGTCGAACGCACCGAGGTGCCGTGGCTGGAGCCGCTGCCCGACCCGGCGAGCGATCCTTCAGTGATCGTCGGCTCCAGGGAGTCCATCCGGCTGGCGTTCGTGGCGGCATTGCAGCATCTGTCGCCGCGGCAGCGGGCCGTGCTGGTCCTGCGTGACGTCCTGCAGTGGCGGGCCGCCGAAGTCGCCGAGGCCATCGGCGCCTCGACCGCCGCGGTGAACAGCCTGCTGCAGCGGGCGCGGGCACAGCTGGATGCGGTCGGTCCGAGCGTGGACGACCCGCTGTCCGCGCCGGACTCCCCGGAGGCCCGCGACCAGCTGGCCCGCTACATCTCGGCGTTCGAGGACTACGACATCGAGCGGCTGGTCGAGATGTTCACCGCGGAAGCGATCTGGGAGATGCCACCATTCGTCGGCTGGTATCAGGGTGGGCCCGCGATCGTGGACCTCATTCACCAGAAGTGCCCGGCCGAGGCGGCCGGCGACATGCGGATGCTGCCCATGACCGCCAACGGCCAGCCCGCCGCGGCGATGTACATGCGCCTGCCCGAGACGAACGGCCGCCACGTGCCGTTCCAGTTGCACGTGCTCGACGTCAGCCCGGCCGGCCTGTCGCATGTGGTCGCATTCCTCGACACCAGCCTGTTCGCGAAATTCGGCCTGCCCGAGACGCTTTAGCGCTCGCCGAGTGTGGCGCCAGGGCGGTATCGGACTTTGAGCGCCGGACATCGCCGTGGCGTTACGCTCGGCGACCAGTTCACAACTCCAGCGATGCCTGCGCCTTGCGCAGGGTGGCCGCCGAGGCCTGCAGTCCCAGCAGTTCGTTGACCGACAGCGGCGCCTGCAACACTTCACCCGCCCCGGCTGAGGACACCAGAGTCGGCAACGACAGTGCGACATCAGTGATTTCGTATGCCCCGTTCTGCACCGTCGACACCGGCAGCACCCGGTGCTGGTTGCCCAGCACCGCTTCGATGATCCGTGCGGTGGACAGGCCGATGGCCAGGCTGGTCGCACCTTTGCCTTCGATGATCTCGTAGGCGGCGTTGACCACGTCGGCCGAGATCTCCGCGCGGGCGGGCTCGTCGAAAACGAGTGCACCGCCGGTCCGGAACTGCTCGGCGGGCACCCCGCCGATCGACACATTCGACCACAGCGGGATCTCCGAGTCGCCGTGCTCACCGACGATCGCCCCGTGCACATTGCCTACGGCCACACCCGCGCGCTGGCCGATGAGGAACCGAAAGCGTCCGGAGTCCAACACCGTTCCGGAGCCGAAGATGCGCCCTGCGGGCGCGTCGACGGACTTGACCGCGGCGTAGGTGACGATGTCGACCGGGTTGGTGACGAAGATGATCACCGCGCGCGGTGACTGTTCCAGCAACCGAGGTGTGAGCTGTTGGGCCATGGCCACATTCGTGGCAGCCAACTCCAACCGGCTCTGCCCGGGATGTTGCTTGGCGCCGGCGGTGACGACGACGATCGACGAACCGGCGGTGACGTCGATCTGATCCGAACCCGTCACCGTGCAGTGCGGGACGAACTGGCTGCCGTGGTTGAGGTCGAGCACCTCGGCCCGGACCTTCTTGGAGTTGGTGTCGAACAGCGCCAGCGCGCTCGCCGAGCCGCGGATCAGGCAGGCATAGGCGATGGCGGTGCCTACGCTGCCGACTCCGATGATCGAGACCTTGGCCCCACTGTGTTCTGACACCCCACCATCATCCGTCACGCGATGCTGGTGGGGTGTCGCGAACCCTCGTTAGTCGATGCCGACGATCTCCTGCGCGATCGCCGCAACGCGGGTCTGCGCGGCCGAGACGACCCGCTGACGGGCTTTGTGCGCCTCCTCGTAGGCGATGATGGCGCGGATGTCGGCCGGATCGGAGAGGTCCTTGACCGCCGCGACGGCCTCGGTGAGGTTGAGGTCGTCATATCCGGGGATCGGGAGTTCCTCAGGTTCGAGCACTCCGGTGGCGGTACGCATCGAGTGCAGCGCGTCGGCCGCGCCGTCGGCACCCTCGCGCCGGGTCACCCGCTCCGCCGTCTCGAGCGCGGCGTCGCGGGAAGCGGCGGCGGCCTTGACGGCTACCTCGCCGACGTGCGCGCCGCGGTTGATCAGATCATTGACCGCCGGCCGGGTTTCACGCAGGGTGTTCAGCGCCCGGTCGACACCGCGGGCCGAGTAGATCAGCGGCCAGTTGGCCAACCGCACCGCCAGACCGGTGACGACCTGCAGTGGCGTGCGGCGCAGCGCGGCCGGCCCACCGAGGGCGTCCTCGGCGAGCACGGTGGTGATCCAGTCCACGGTCGCCGAGTGCGCGGTGATGAGCCGGTTAGCCAGGCTCTCGACCTCGGGGCGCTTGGCCGCGACGGCGAGTGCCTTGATGTAGCGCGCACGGTCGAGCAGTTGGCCTTCCAGCGCGAGGTCGCCGAGCAGCGCCTCGTCGAAAGGCTGAGCCTGCTCGGTCAATGCCTTGACCGCCGCGGCCGCGCGTCCGAAGAACGGTCCGATGAGGTCGGGGAAGCCGCCGAGGTCGCGGATGGCGTTCTCGATGGCCTCGGCCCGCTCGCGGCCGTTGGCGGCGTTCTGGGTGAGCTCACGTCGGACCGCCTCGGTGCGGGCTTGCGCCACCCGGGTCTCGGCAATCTGGATCTCGGTGTTGGTCAGGTCGAGTATCGCCCGCAACTGCGCGAGCAGAGTTGTTTCAGGTGTAGTCACTTGGGGTTTCCCTTTTGCGTTGCCTGGACATGTCGGCGCGGGGTTTGCACCTGCCCACCCGTCTACCCGATCGCCGCGATCGGTATTCGTGTTTGCCTTGGGTCATAAATGAATTAGGGCTGACATCACGATTACTTGAGGGAGTGCGGCGACTCGCACGCATCGCCCTTGCGATCAAACCCATTACGCGGAATTGAGCCGAAGATCACGCCGTACAGCTGTAACGCCGCGGCAGGCGGAATTGCCTTCGGAGCACGAGATTTTGCTGGAAACACCAACGGGTACTTTGGTTTTCAGGGCCGGGGACAACTTACCGATTCACAAATCAGAGAGAGAAGTGATCATGATGTTCCACGGTATTGCGCCGGTCAGGAAGGCCGCGACGGTGTGTACCGGATTGCTGGTGGGGGGATTGGCCGTCGCGACCCTCGGCGCGCCGTCCGCTTCGGCAGCACCGGATTGCAGCGCTGCCACTGTGGCCAACACCATCAGCTCGGTGACCGGCTCGGCACGTCAGTACCTGGCCGACCACCCCGGTGCCGGACAGGTTCTGTCGGCGGCGGCCAACCAGCCGCGCCCAGAGGCCGAGGCCAACGTGCGCGGGTACTTCACCGCCAATCCCGGTGAGTACTACGACCTGCGCGGGATCCTGGCCCCGATCGGCGACGTCCAGCGCCAGTGCAACGTGTCGGTGCTGCCGCCGGATCTCTCGTCGGCCTATGACGAGTTCATGACCGGCTAGGTCCTCCGATCCGAGATCCGCTGCCACGGCTTGGGCCGTGGCAGCGGACTCGTCAGTCCTCCAGCCTCGCCAGCGCCGCCGTAGTCAGCTCCTCGAACGCGCGCAGCTGATCCGGGGTCATCCCGTCGAAGAGCACCGACCACACCAGGGCGACGTGCCCAGGGGCGGCGGCGGTCAGCGCGTCGCTTCCGGCCGGCGTGATCTCGACGGTGGCGCCCCGCTTGTCCTGCTCGCTGCCGCGCCGGGCAAGCAATCCCCGCGCCCGCATGCGGCCCAGGTGATGCGACAGCCGGCTCTGCTCCCAGCCGAGTTCCTCAGCGAGCTCGTACACCCGCAGCTCACCCTGCTCGGAGAGGGTGACCAGAACGTCGTAGTCGGCCAACGACAGTCCGCAGTCGGCCTGCAGCTGACGGTTCATCGCGGCCTGCAGTCGGCTGACCATCGACAGGTAGTTGCGCCAGACCCGCTGCTGACGGTCGGTCAACCAGCGTTGCCCCATGCCGCCGAGCATAGCGGAATACATGACACGTCATCTATGTTGTCGCGATCAGCGCCGGCCACCTAGGCTGGCAAGGAACCCGAGGGGTGATGACATGGCCGCAACCGTCGACATCAGACGTGCCGCCGACCGCGCTGCGACGAAGATCGACTGGCTGGATTCCAAGCACTCGTTCTCGTTCAGCCAGCACTACGACCCGGCGAACACCCATCACGGACTTCTGTTGGTGAACAACGACGACGTCGTCAAGCCGGGAACCGGATTCGACACCCACCCGCACCGTGACATGGAGATCGTCACGTGGGTGCTGCGCGGGTCGCTGGTGCACCAGGACTCTACCGGCCACTCCGGGGTGATCTACCCGGGCCTGGCCCAGCGGATGTCGGCCGGCCGGGGCATCCTGCACTCGGAGAAGAACGACTCGTGGACGCTCACCGGCGACCAGACCCACAGTGAGCCGGTGCATTTCGTGCAGATGTGGGTGGTCCCCGACGAGTCCGGTATCACTCCCGGCTACCAGCAGCTGGAGATCGACGACGAGCTGCTGCGCGGTGGCCTGGTGACGATCGCGTCCGGGATGCCGGAACACAGGAACGACACGGCGATCAACATCCGCAACCGGTATGCGGCGTTGCACGGCGCCCGGCTGGAACCCGGCGACTCCGTGGAGCTTCCCGACGCGCCCTACCTGCACCTGTTCGTACCACGCGGCGAGATAACGCTGGAGGGCGCGGGCGAACTGCACGAGGGCGACGCGGTGCGGTTCACCTCCTCGGGGGGTCAGCGGATCACCGCGACAGTGCCGGCCGAGATTCTGGTGTGGGAAATGCACGCCGGGCTGACGGACTAGGGTCGGCTGCGCTGCCGTCGCGGTGGCGGCGGGGCGCTTCTGGCAGTCCACGGCTCGCGGATCCGGACGCCGCCGCGAGCACCCGACGTATCGTTCTTTGTTTGGCGCAATGGAACTTTGGAGACGCAGCAGACCTTGGTCGGCGGATTTCAAGCCGAGGACGGCACGCGGTGGGAGCGGCCGGTGTCCGCGGTGGCCGGCCCGGACGGCGCGGTGTACCGGCTCGCGCCGCCGGGCCGTTGACCGTCAGCGATGCACCTGGTTGCGTCGTCCGGTGACGGCGACGTAGATCGCGATCAGCACCGCGGCGACAACTATCCCGACCACGAAAGGCAGGATTGCAAAGCCCCCATTGGCGTTGTGATAGCCGAACTGCGTTGTGATCCACGAACCGAGGAATGCACCGACTATCCCGAGCAGGATGGTCACGATGATGCCGACGGGCTGGCGGCCAGGCATCGCAAGGCGGGCCAAAGCACCGATCACGGCGCCGACAATGATGGTCCACAAGATCGTCATCGGGTTTGCTCCTTATTGGATCGCGCGTCGCCGGACGGCTTCGCTGCGAGGGTGTTATTCCCCGTCGGGCGCCGCTATAACCGCCGTCACACGGCTGACCGAGAAATCTGCAGGTGAGTAAAAGCCCTGGCCCGCTTTGTCATAGCTCAACGGTCAAAGCGTCACCCTCCTGTGACGAAAGTTGACGATGTGGTTTCTGTGGTTCGTGTGAGATTGAAATGGCTATCGGATCGCACGGAAAGGGCAACTGTGCCCGCCCGACCTGCGACACCGGGCAGGTGCTGTGCGACGCGCACGAACGCGACCCGCCAGCCTGGTTGGCGTTCAGCTAGAGAGCCAGCGCGGCGTGCGCCGCGGTAGCAGTCTGGTGCGCGTAGGCCGTTCCGAACAGCGCCACATGCGCCAGCAGTGGATACAGCTGATGCAGCGCAATGCGATCCCGCCAGCCACTCCGCAGTGGATGCGCGCTGTGGTAACCGTCGACGACCGCGCCCAGGTGCGGGCAACCGAACAGCGCCAGCATCGCCAGATCGGTCTCGCGGTGCCCGCCGTGCGCGGCGGGGTCGATGAGCACCCCGCCGGCCTCGGTCCACATCACATTGCCGCTCCACAGATCACCGTGCAGCCGAGCCGGCCGGTCGCCGTCGTCGAAATCACCTCGCGCGCAGCGCTTCACAACGCGGCCGACGTCGGCCTTGACCGTCCCATCCAACCCGGCTGCGGCGTGCTCGAGCATCGGTGCCAGCCGCTCCTCGGCGTAGAAGCGCCCCCAGCTGTCGTGTGGACTCAGGCTCATCGGCAGCGGCCTGCTCAGCGGGCCGAAGAATCCGGGCCCGTTCCACCCCTGCGGGGGCGCTCCGAACCCGCTCGCCCCAGCGTCGTGGGTGACGGCCAGCCGGCGGCCGAAAGTGCGGGCGGCATCCACACTGGGCGGTGCGCTGCGCAGGCGTTCCAGGGTGAGGCTGGTCTCGTCGTGGCGCACGACCCGCGCGCACGGCACACCACCGGCAACGCCGCCCAGCCACGCCAAACCGACTGCCTCACAGGCGAAGAAGCCGTGCGGGGCGTTCATGTTGCGTTTGACGAACTCGGGCATGCCCGCTCAGGTCTTCGGCGAACGCGGCCCGTACCGGAAGATCGCGAGGCTGCTCGCGACCACCGCCGCGGCCAGGCCGATGACCGGTGCGACCATGAAGCGGGACATCGTCGCCCCCACCGCGGCGCCGGCGAGCATCGTCAAAACGACGGTGTAGCGCAGCTTTTCGCGGTCTCCGGTTCCACCGGCGAGTCGGCTGTCGACGCCGATCCCGACAATGGTCGACGTCAGCACCGTGGTGCTGAGTTCCTGGACTCCGAACTGCCGCGCCGCGGCGTTCTGCGCGCCGAAAGTGATGGCAAGACCCCCGATCAGGATCAACTTGCCGTTGTCGTGATAGGACACCACACCGGTTCCGGCCAGGATGGCAAGTACCGTCAGCAGCACCACCTCGGTCCCCAGTGCCGCGGTGAGCCACCGCCGCACCTCGTAGTCCAGGTGCCTGGCGAAGCGACCGCCGATGACCGTTCCGATCAGGAAGCTGATGAACGCGACGACCCCCGCGGTCATGTCCACCCCGGAGTGCGGCACGAACCAGAAGCCCAGGAAGATGACGTTGCCGGTCATGTTGGCGACGAAGACATGCCCGAGCACCAGCACGCTGATCGCGTCCACCAGTCCGGTGGCGAAGGTCAGCAGCAGCAGTGCGACGACGGTGAGTCGTTCGGAGACGGGCGATGCGACGACCATGGGGCAAGTATCGCCAATACCGCTGTCACATCTGCGGTGTGAGGTCCAACGACGTCACCGTCGTCATCTTGGTCACCAGCCAGTCACCGTCCTGGCGTTTGAGCTGTAGGCGGTAGGACAGATACTTCATCGCCGGAATGTTCTTGCTCAGCGGGCTGGTGGAGGTCGTGTTGGTGTACACGATCGCGCTGGCGTCCGGGCCCTGCAGTGATTCCACCGCGGTACCGACCACCTGAGTGGTGTTGGTGACCTTGGCCTGCCGGTTGGTCGGCACGATGGCGTCGACGTACTTGCGGTACTGATCCTCGAAGTCACCGGAGAGGTACTTTGCCGAACGGTCCGGCAGCTTGTCCATGTCCTCGGGGGTGTAGGTCCACAGTGTGGTGATCGCGTCGGCCGCGGTGCGGGCGATGTCCAGCTTGGTCGCAACCGCGGCGCGGTCGGCCAAGTAGGGCTGCACCGCGGCGCCCGCGAAGGCCCCGGCCGCGACGAACAGCGCTGCCGAGGTTCCCACCCCCAGCGCAACCTTGTTGCGGCTGAACCAGTTTCGCTTCGGAGCGGGCTCGGTCTCGACCTCGGAGGCGGCCGGTATCGGATCTTCGGCCTCGGTGCCGTGTCCTCGGGCGCGGTGTCCTGGGCTTCGGTGTCCTCGGGCGCGGCGACGGTCAGATCACCTGTAGCAGATTGCTGATCTTCCACTGCTCCCCTTCCTTGGTCGCGGTGACCACCCAGCGGCTTCCGCTGGCTACGGTCTTTCCGTCCGGCATTGTGGTGTTGGTGGTCGCGGCGACCACGACGTTGGCGCTGCCATCGGGGTTCCATTGCTCGATGCCGAGATCCTGCACCGCGCCCTTGGTCGGTTCTGCCCGGGCCACCTGGATGACGACCTCGTTCATCTTGTCCTGGTAGAGCTTGGCGAACTGACCGGTGCCCTGAGCCAGCACCTGATTGGCGTAGTCGTTGGCGTGGAACGGATCCGGCGAGGTGTAGTGCGTGATGAAGCTTCGGACGAAGCTCAACACCGCCACGTCGCGGACCGCGTCGCGGCGCTCGGTCTCTCGTTTGACCAGCACCAGGGCGCTGACCGCGACCGCGGCGAGGACCGCCACGGCGGCCAGCCCGGCCACCAGCGGCAGCACCCAGCGGCGTGGCTGCGGCTCGGGCATCCGGAAGACGTCCTTGCTGCCCGGTTCCATCTTGCGGCGCGGGCTCATTGCTTGCCTCGCATCGCTCGGCTGCGCGGGCTCATTGCTTGCCTCGCATCGCTCGGCTGCGCGGGCTCATTGCTTGCCTCGCATCGCTCGGCTGCGCGGGCTCATCCGCCCTGCCTCGCCGGGTTGGGTTTCGCCAGCACCGAGAGGTTGGACACCTGCCACTGCCCGCCGGCCGACTTCTCGAAATCCGCCCGCACCGTCGCGGTGATCAGCCGTTGCTTCGGCGCGGCACCGCGCTGGCCCTGCATGAGCAGCAGCATCACGGCGCTGTCGTCGGTATTGGTCAGCACCGCACTGTTGGTCACCCAGTAGTCGTTGTCGACGGGGCCGGCCTTGCGCACCGCGTCCTGCTGGGCGATCAGCTGCGGCCGGTAGCCGTCGGTCACCAGCGACCGGGCCCGGGCGAAGTCGGCGTCGATGTTGGCGACGTCGTAGCTCAGGGTGCCCTCGACAATCTTCGGGCCCTGCGCCGCGATCTGCTGGCGGGTCTGCGCGACAGCCTGTGCGTGGCGGTAGATCGTCAGATATCCCAGACCGGCACCAGCGAGCGCCAGTACCGCGGCCGACGCCAGAACCGCTCCGGCCAGCCGGCGCCGGTCGGGGCGCTCACCCTCGACGCGGCGCACCTCGGTGCGGGCGATCAGGTCGGCGAACGTCCGGCCGCGGGGATCCCACAATGGCCACAGCCAGCCGATGAACAGCGGAGCGGTGTCGAGCAGGTGTGCGATATCGCGCAGCAGCAGCCGCCACGGCCCGACCGATCCGCCGCCCGGTCCGACGACGGCGATGCCGAACACCGAGCGTCCCAGCGTCCACCCGATGACCGACGGCAACACCCATCTGTTGACGGCCATTGCCAGGAACACCGCCGCCGCGGTCACAACTGTCACCCACCACAGCCAGCCGCGCAGTGGAGCCGCCCACGCCACCAGCATGAGCGCGGTCAGAACGCCGACTCCGACCAGCACGTCGATCCCGAAGGCTCCGGCCCGTGCGCCCCACCTCGCCGTCGGCGCGGCCGGTTCGTCGACGAGGCTGGTGGCCTCGATGTCAGAATCGCCGACGGCGCCTTTGGCGGCTACCGTCACTTGCTCACCTGGGCGAGGTCGGCGATCTTGTAGGTGCCGGCGTCGGGCATCATCTTGACCCGCAACCGGTAGCCCTGCTCCTGATTCTGCGTCTCGGAGTTGGACACCTTCACCCGCATCGCAACCAGGACGTCCATCGAGCCGTCGTCGTTGTGCCGTTCGACGGCCGCGCGCATGTCGGAAACCTGCACCTGCACCTTGGCGGCCTGATAGGCGTCCACCAGTAGTCCGCTGTAGAGCGTGGCCTGGGCGCCGAAGCCGCCGGTGCCGCATTCGATGATCTTGCGCTGGCTGGCCTCCATGGCGCTGGCATCGGGCGCCTGGGTGGCGGTGACGCAGTCCTTGGCCGCGGCCAGGGCTGCGACCTCCGCCCGCGCGATGGCAGCGCTCTTCTGGTTCGAACGCAGCGCAAGGTAGCCGCCGGCTCCCACCGCGAGTGCGACGACCAGTAGTGCCGCACAGACACCGGCCAGCCATCGGCCGCTCAGGCGCGAGCGTTGCGGCTCGGCCTCGTCGACGACCGCGTCTGTCGCAGCGTCCGGCGCTTCACCGGATTGGGCGTCGTCTGGTGACGGGTCATCGTCGACCGCGGGGGTCTGATTCACCGACTCTTCGGCCGTACTGCGTTCGGCGTCGTCGTCGGCGGGCGGGGTCGGGTTCAGCCGGCCGGAGCCAGCATCTCCTTCCATCCGTCGTCTCCTGTACTGCTCGAGGTCGTGACGCTGTACTTCACACCGTCAGGGCCAACCAACTGCCCGCTCTGCGGGTTGTAGACAGCTGTATTGCTTGCTGCCGGAGTGTACGTGCACGGATTGGGTTGCTGTCCGTTGCACTGGACCGACCCCGTCCCCGGCGCGCTCAGACTGTCGCTCGTCGGGGGCGTGGGCGGCGGCAGCAGGTCCGCCGGCAACGGGTTCATCCCGTTGTTGATCGTCGGTGCCGGTATCACCGTACCGGGGTTGACCGGCTGGTCGCATCGAGCCGCCGGCGCCGGGCAGGTCAACACCTGGTCGGGGTCACCGATCCACGGGTTGGTGCCCAGCGGGGTGTAGGGCTCGTTGCTCCGGCATTCCATCGGGGTGGCCGCCCGCTTACCCGGAACGTCGACGCAGGGGAAGTTGCGCGCGCCACGAACCACATTCGCCGGGGTGTCCTTGGGGATCTTGCAGTAGAGCCCGTTCTCCACCGGCTTGCGCGAGGTGTCGGCCGGCGCCCGCCACTGGCTGGCGGGCAGGAAGCCGGTCAGGCACGGCGGCGGCTGGTTGATCGCCAGAGCAAAGTCCAGTGCTGCCTGGTGCGGGTAGGGCGCCGAGACGGCCTGAGCGACCGACGCGCCCTGGGGCAGCAACACCAGCGACTGCTCGACGCCTTTGTTGTAGCGCTTGAGCATGTCGATGATGATTTCCAGGTTCGCCAGCGTCTGCGGCAGTGCCTCACGGACATCGCTGAACACCGAAGTGACCGCGTCGGCGGTCGGCGCCGCCTGACTCAGTCCGCTGCGCAGCGCCTGATCCTGGGCAGCGGTCTGGGTGGCGATCGAATTCAGGTTCGCCGCCCAGCGCGAGATCGCATCCCCGGAGTTGACCTGGCTGTCGACGATGGGCGCGGAGTTCTGGATGATGTCGTTGATGTCGCCGATATTGGTCTTGAAGTCACCAACGAGATTCTGGGTGCCGTTGACCAATCGCTGCAGCGACGGGCCCAAACCGCCTACCGCCAAGGCGGTTTCGTTGAGCAGGACCGGAATCTTGTCCGCCGGCAACGCCGCGAGGCCGTTGTTGGCGGCATCCAGGGCCGGCCCGATCTCACTCGGCACAGTGCCTTTGGTGATGGTCTGACCGGCCTGGAAATACTGACCGGGATTGCCGTCGGAGACCAGGTCCAGATACTGCTCACCGACCGCGGACACCGAGTGCACGTTGGCGCTGGCGTCGACCGGGATCTTGAACTGGTCCCCGATGCTCATCGTGGCCCGCACACCGGTTTCGGTGGGCTCGACGGAGGTCACCCGCCCGATCGTCACACCGCGGTAGGTCACGTTGGCCGTGCGGTACAGCCCGCCCGAGGACGGCAGGTCCGCCTTGAGCGTGTACTGGCCGAGACCGGCCAGGGTCGGCAGGCGCAGGAAGTAAACCCCGAGCAGCAGCAGCGCGATCACGGTCAGCACACCGAACACGACGAGCTGCGTCTTGATGAAGCGGGTCAACATTTAGCCGTCACCCTTCACTCGCCGCGCTCGACGTACGGACCGCCGTCGAGCATGTTCGGGTGAGGTGTGAACCGCACGTCCGGGATCATCGTCTGCGGATCGCGACCCCACGACTGCTCCAGGGCCCGCCCCATTCCGGAGAAACCGGTTCCGGTGAGGAATGCGTTATCGAGCGAGCTGAGCGTCAGGTCGAAGGTGGCCGACGTGTTGATGTAGTCACCGCGGATCACCTTCGGGATGTTGTCCACCGGGTAGGGCGCCGTGATCACCAGCTTGAGAGCGTCGATCAGGTAGGGCCCGGCCTTGCCCAGCTGCTTGAGCGGACGCTGCAGCAGCTGCAGGTTGGTGTCGAGGTCCGCACGCGCGGCCGACAGCGTGTTCGCCGTGACGTTGCCGAATCGGCCCAGCGCCTCCACGGCGCCGGTGAGCTTGTCCCGGGAGTCCGCGAAATACTTGATCAGCGGCGGGAATTCGGTCAGCACCCGGTCCAGGGTGCTGTTGTTGTCCGCCACGATCTTCAGCAATTCGTTGGTGGAGTCGATCGCGTGGGTCAGATCGTCACGCTGCTGGTTGAGCTGGTCGGTGAAGGTGTTCAGCTTGCCCAGGAAGTCCCGAATCTGGTCGGCATTGCCGGAGAGGATGTTGGTGACCTCGGTCTGGATCACTTCCAGGTTAGAGATGCCGCCGCCGCGCAGCACGGTGGCGATGCTGGCCAGGGTGCGCTCGGTGGTCGGGAACGACTGGGAGTTCTTCAGCGGAATCGTCGCGCCGTCGCGCAGCGGTTCGGGGGACGGATCCGGCGGCGTATCGAGCTCGACGTGCTGGGTACCCAACAGACTCGTCTGACCGATCCGCGCAATTGCGTTGGCCGGCAACTTGATTCCGGGCTGCAGGTCCAGCGTCAGCGTCGGGACCCAGTTCTTCAGCTCGATCTTCTTGACCGAGCCGACGTATACGTCGGCGACTCGGACCCGGCTGTTGACGTTGAGCGCCAACGTATCCGGCATCTGGACATAGATGGTCATCTTGTCCCTGCCGCTACCCGGCCCACCGGGCAGCGGCACGTTGGCGATACCGCGCCAGCCGCAGGAGGTCAGCACCATCGCGGTGACTACCAGCACCAGCCCCCGCCAGCCGAACCGGCGCGCGGCGCTCATGACGGCGTTCACTGGCCAGTTCCGATCTCAGCGGGCAGCGCGGGGCCGGCCGGCGCGGGTGCCGCCGGCGCGGGTGCGCCACCGTTGATCTGCTGCGACACCGGCAGCGGACCTGGGACCACGTCGGGCCCGGGCGCCGGCGGCGGAATCGGTCCCGGATACCACGGCGGCGGCAGCGGGTTGTTCTGGTCGTAGGCGTTCGGCGGTGCGCCTCCGGGCGGGCCGGCCGGCGGGATGGAGGCGATGTCAGGTCCGCCCATCAACTCCGCGAGCGAATCCGGGGTCAGCATCTGGGCGGTGAAGGACTGCACGTCGACGCCCTGCATGCCGGGCGCCACGATCCAGTCCGGCGGTCCGAAGCCGGCATGCCAGGGGACGTTGGAGGAGTTGCCGTGCGAGAACAGCGTGTCGCGCGACCAGATGCCGGGCACCGTCGTGTCCTTGTATCCGGGCGGCGGCTGCAGCCGGGGCTCGGAGTAGGCGATGTACTTGGGCAGCGTCTCAGCCGTGGAGAACTGGTTGGCACCGAACGGCGGGTAGTTGAACTTGGTCGCATCCAGGATCGGCGCCAGGTACTGCGCGCACAGTTCCGCCGAATCCTGGTATCCGAGCCGGCTGCCGGCCTGGATTGCACTGCAGAGGAACTGCATCGGGTTGGCCCAACTCGCGATCGTCGGAACCGCCACCAGGGCGCCGTGGGTTGGGTGATAGATGTTCTGCAGGTTGGCCGCCAGCGTCGGGTAGACGTGCAGCACCGTCTCGATGCCGTTGCGGGCATCGGGCTGCATCAGCTGGTTGGTGACGTCGGCGAGGTTGTTGATGTCCTTGCTCAGTACCGAGCCGTTGTCGTTGATGAACTTGCGCGACGTGGTCAGCAGCGAGTTGATGTCCCGGACCGCGTTCGCCACTTCCTGGTCGGAGTTGGTGAACGAGTTGGTCAGGGTCGCCAGGTTGGTGTTCAGCGAGACGAGTTGCTGGTCGCTCTTGTGCAAGGCGTTGACGAACAGCGCCAAGCTCTTGAGCACGCCGAACAGGTCGCCGCGGCCTTCGTCGAGCGCGGTCACCGCGTCGGACAGCGCGCGGAAGGTCTTGTTGATCTGCTCGCCCTTGCCCTCCAGGCCGTTGGCCAGGGACTCCAGGGCATCACCGAACGGACCCTTGGGCTGATCGGGGGTGGGGCCGAGCTTGGTGAGCAGGTCGGCGATCTGGTTGCGCAGGTCGTCCCACTCCACCGGCACCTGGGTGCGTTCGATCGGGATGACGGCGTTGTCGGCGAGCACCGGGCCGCCGGTGTAGGGCGGCGCCAGCTGGATCACGCGGGAGGCGACCAGACTCGGGTTCAGGATGGTCGCGGTCGCGTTGGCGGGAACCTTGTACTTGTTGGCGTAGTGGAAGGTGACCTTCATCTTGTCGCCGGCGGGCTCGATCTTGTCGATGTTGCCGACCTTGACGCCCATGATCTGGATCCGGTCCCCGGGGTAGAGGGCAAGCGCCTCGGAGAAGTAGGCGACGACGGTGTTGGTGGTCGCCTTCTTGTACAGCTGGTAGCCGACCAGCGCCGCGATCAATCCGAGGATCACGGCCAGTGTGCCGATGATCACGGACATCCGCGACATCTTCGGCAAGCCCAAATTTCGCACTTTCGCCATCGGTTAGGCTCCCCCTCCCTGATCGACGGGCGACACCGGCGGAACCTGCGGACCCGGTCCCGGCGGCGGGATCGGTCCGACTAGTGCATTCGGCGGCGGAGCGTATCCCGGAATGTCGGTGGCCGGTCCCGGCGTCGGGGCGACCGGCACGGTGCGTGCTCCCGGCGGGCCGGGTGCCAGCGGCGGGGCCGGCACACCTTGCACGTTCGGCGACAACTCACCGGGGAAGGCCGCACTGGGCACGCCCGGACCGCCGACGGCGGCCGGGTTCGGTGCCGAGATCGGCATGTCAGCGGCAGGGTATCCACCCGGCACCGCGCCGAAGGGGCCGTCGGTCAGGCCGGCGCAGGGCAGCGGGTTTGCCGGAGTCGGAATGCCGTCCGCCGGTGGCGTGTACGAGCACGGCGAGCCGGGCCCGACGGCAGGACCCGGATGGTCCGGGGTGCCCTCCAGCGGCTGCGGAGCGGCGGGGGGAGCGCCGTTGGGCTGACGCTCGCCATTGGGATCGGGGAACCGGAAGGCCGGCAGACCCGCGTTGCGCCAGAACTCCTCGGGGTCGATGCCGCGCTTCTTGAACGCGGCGTCCACCCACGGCTGCAGGATCTGGTACGGAATCAGGTTCACCACGAGGGTCTTGAAGTACGGACCGGAGCCGATCGCCTCAGCCAGGGCGCCCATGAACTTCGAGGCCGTGATGAACGAGTCGGCGAGGTCGACCTTGTGCCTGTTCAGCTCGTCGCTGATCGTATGCAGTTGCTCGAGAACGTGATTCAGGTTCGGGTTGTCGTTGATGAAGCCGGCGAACTGCTGGGAGATCAACGAGACGTTCTGCAGCAGGTAGTCGATCGCCTGGCCGCGGTCGTTGATCGCGGCCAGCAATGTCTGGGCATTGACCGCCAGGCGGTTGATCTGCTCGCTGCGGTTACCCAGCACAGCGGCGACCTTGTTGGCGTTGGCCAGCAGTTGCTTGAACTGATCGTCGCGCTTGCCGATGGTGTCGGAGAAGCGGGCCACACCGTCGAGGGCGGCACTCAGGTGCGGATAGGTCTGATCGATGGTCTCTGACAACACGTTCAGCGATCGCTTGACCGTGTCGAGGTCCCAGCCCTGAGAGGCCTTGGTGAGGTCGAAGACGGCGTCGTAGATCTGATACGGCGTGGTGGTCTGGCCGACCGGCAGAACACCACTGGGCTTGAGGATCTTGTCGCCGCGAGGCTCTATCTCGATGGCCCGCCTGCCGAGGATGGTCTCGGTGCGGATGCTCATCCGGCTGTCCGTGCCGATCTCCCTGCCGTCCAACGAGAATCCGACCAGCACGTGGTCGCCCTCGATCGCCAGCGACTTGACGTCGCCGATCTCCATGCCGGCGATGCGCACCTTGTCACCGGGATTGACACCCGCCGAGTCGGCGAACTGGCCGTAGTAGGTGGGCTGCGCGAACAGCTGAGGAATGTTCGAGAAGCTCTGGCCCACGGCAATCACCAGCACCACGATCACGATGCCGGCCAGGCCGTTCTTGACCCGGTTGTCCGTCTGGAGTGTCCTCATTGCGGGGTGCACCTACCCGTCGGCTGCTGGGTGATCTTCACCGTGCGGACCGGTCCACCCGGCTGCAGGCCGTTGAGCTTCAGGTTGATGTCGCACAGGTAGAAGTTGAAGAAGTCACCGTAGATACCACCGGCGCGGCCGATGATCTTGATGGCATCCGGCAGCTTGGTCAGCAGGTCGTCCAGCTTGGCCTGACCGTCGACCAGCGGCTGCTGAAGGGTCTCCAGCTTCCCGATGGTGTCCTTGAGGATCGGCCGGTCGTCGGCCAGCAGGTCGCCGAGTGTGCCTGCGGCATTGCTGATGTCGGCGGTGGCGTTGGCCAGCGGGTCGGCCCGGTTACGCAGTCCGGTGATGAGCACCTCGAGGTTGTTGACCGTCTGGTCGAACTCCTTCTCGTGCTTGACCGTGGTGGCCAGCACCAAGTTGAGGTTCGTGATGACCTCGCCGATCGCCTGGTCACGATCGGCCAGAGTGGAGGTCAATTGCGCTGTCTGGTCGAGGATGTCGTTGATGGTGCCGCCCTGGCCCTGGAGCACCGTCACCAACGACGTCGCGATCGTGTTCACCTTCTCGGGGTCCAACGCCTTGAACAGCGGCTTGAAACCCCCGATGAGCGCGTCGAGGTCGAGGGCGGGCTGGGTGCGCGACATCGGGATGAACCCGCCCGGCGGCAGGACCCGGTCGGCGCCTTCACCGGTGCCGCGATCGAGGTTGACGAAGCGGTTGCCGATCAGGTCCTGGTAGCGGATCTGCGCGGTGGTCGACTGGTACAGCGGCAGCGTCCTGTCCACGTTGAGGGTCACCTGGACGCGCCGGCCGTTGTCGACCAGCTTCAGGTCCGAGACCTTGCCGACCTCCACGCCGCCGGCCCGGACGAACTCACCGTTGCGCAGCCCGCTGGCATTGCTGAACTCCGCGGTGTAGGCGGTGGTCCGGTCGAACCGGAACTGCCCGAAGACGATGACGATGATCGCCGTGAAGAGCAGCAGCACGAACGAGAATGCTCCCAATTTGAGTGCGGTGCCAGTGATTTTCATGGGTTGATCGTGTTCTCCCCGATTTGGCGGCCCCAGACGTACTCGGTGAGGAGCGGCTGGCCCAGCTCGAAGTGGTTGTACGGGGCCAGCGAGGCACCGTCATCGACCACCAGGTACGGGGCCGGCCAGAAGTTTCGGGTCACCTCCTGCCAGCAGCCCGGTGCACCGCCGGGACCGCCGCGGCCGTTGAGGCGAGGCAGGTTGTCCGGGTACACGTACGGGTTCGGCGCGCCGAGGAACTCGGTGACGGTATCGAGCGAATACCCGTTGCCGCCAAAGGAATTCAGTGCCAGCGGCAGCGCGTTGGCCTCGTTGCGGATCTGGCAGAACAGCTGCGGGCTGTACTTGTCCAAGAGCCGCGAGGTGGGCACCAGGTCGCGCTGGCCGGCGATGAAGTACGGCGCGCCCGCCTCGAACACGTCGGCGCCGGTGTTGCCGAACCCGGTTGCGGCGAGCAGCGCCGCGTTCAGGTCGCCCTGCTGCTGGTTGAGCGTGCTGGCGGTGGTCACCGCGTGGTCCAGGAAGCTCCAGAAGTCGGGGCTGGCCTTGGTGTAGATATCGGCCAGGTTCGCGAGTTGCTGGATGTTGGAGCGGATCTGGGGCATCTGCGGGTTGATGTCGTCGAGGATGGCGTTGCCGTTGACGATCGACTGGCCGAACTTGGTGCCCAGCCCGCTGAGCGCCTCGGCGGCGGCCGACAGCGTGAGGTTCAGCTTGACCGGGTCCACCTTCTCCGAGATGGAGGTCAGCGTCTCGAACAAGGTGTTGAACTCGGTGGTCACGTGGGAGGCGTCGATGACGTCCGCGCTGGAGATACGGGTCTTGGTCGGGTTCTTCGGGCTGGTGAACGCGACGTACTTGTTGCCGAACACCGTGCTGGCCTTGATCTGGGCGTCGACGTTGGCCGGGATCAGATCGACGAAGCGGGGCTGGACCTCGAGGTCGAGCTGGGCCATCTGCTTGCCGTTGCGGTTGAGGGCCGAGACGCTCTTGACCCGGCCGATCTCCACGCCGTTGTAGGTGACCTTGGAGCCGGGGTCCATCACCAGGCCCGCGCGGTCGGAGACCATGGTCAGGTTGGTCTTCGGCGTCAGCTTGCCGCGCCACTGCGCGTAGATCAGCGCCGCCACCAGGGCGGCCAGAATCAGGAAGATCACCCCCGCCAGCTTGAGCGGGGGTCGCCGAGACGCGTTCTCCGGATGCGTGGGCATGCCGCTACACCGTGAGGTTGAAGTTTGGATTGGTGCCGTAGAGCGCCAACGATGCCAACAGGACCACCGTCGCGACCGCGACCAGCGATGCGCGCATCGAAATTCCGACGGCCTCGCCGACGCCGACCGGGCCACCGCTGGCGTTGTAGCCGAAGTAGCAGTGGTTGATCATCACGAACATGGCGATGATGATCGCGACCACGAAGGACCAGAACACGTCGTCGGGCCGCAGGAACGTGCGGAAGTAGTGGTCGTAGGTGCCGGTGGACTGCCCGTAGAACACCGTGGTGGTCAGCTGGGCGGCCAGGAACGACAGCAGCAGCGCCATGGCGTAGAGCGGGACGATCACTACGATGCCGGCGAGGATGCGCGTCGACACCAGGTAGCTGACCGACTTGATGCCCATCACCTCGAGGGCGTCGATCTCCTCGCTGATGCGCATGGCACCCAGCTCGGCGGTGGCGCCGGCGCCGACCGTCGCCGCCAGCGCGTGCCCGGACACCAGCGGCGCGACGACCCGGACGTTGACCAGTGCGGCGACGAAGCCGGTGAACGCCTCCACACCGATGTTGCCCAGTGAGGCGTAGCCCTGGATCGCGATGAGCGAGCCGCCGGACAGGGTGACGAAGCCGACGATGGCGATGGTTCCGCCGATGACGGCCATCGCCCCAGTGCCCATTCCGATCTCGGCGATCAGCCGAAGAGTCGCCCGGCGGTAGTAGCGCAGCGCGTGCGGGATCTGGCCGACGGCGGTCACGGTGAACCAGGCCACGTCGCCGACTCGCTCGGCAAAGCGTCCCGGCGCTCCGGCCCACTTGGTAGCCGTGGAGTAGGCGCGGGGGTAGCGGCTGCGCAGAACTGCAGAAGTGCTCATCTCACCGCCCCGTTCCGAACCGGACACCAATGGTCGTCAGCACCACGTTCACTGCGAACAGTGCGACGACGGAAAGCACCAGCGTCTCGTTCACCGCGGTGCCGAGACCCTTCGCGCCGCCGGACACCGTCAGGCCGCGGTAGCAGCCGACCAGCCCGGCGATGAGACCGAAGGTCAGGGCCTTGATGATCGAGATGACGACCTCGGGGAGGCCGGTGATCAGCGTCAGGGTCGAGACGTAGGCGCCGGCCGAGACGTTCTGCCCGTAGACGCCGAAGATGAAGCCGCCGACCAGACCGATGGTGATGACGGCGCCGTTGAGCAGGACGGCCACGAAGGTCGAGGCCACCACGCGGGGCAGCACCAGCCGGTGAATGGGGTCGATGCCGAGCACTTCGAGGGCGTCGATCTCCTCGCGGATGGTGCGGGCCCCGAGGTCGGCGCAGATGGCCGTCGACCCGGCGCCGGCCACCACGAGCACGGTGACGATCGGACCCAGCTGCGTCACGGCTGCCAGGGCCGCGCCCGCGCCGGAGGCGTCGGCGGCGCCGAATTCCACCAGCAGGATGTTGATCGTGAAGATGATCAGGATTGTGTTCGGGACAGCCACGGCGACCGTGGGCAGGAACGTCACCCGGAACAGGAACCAGCTCTGGATGACGAACTCACGGAACTCGAACGGCCATTTGGTGAGGGCCTTGGCGGTGAGCACGCACATCCGGAAGAAACCGCCCACCGCGGTGAGCGGGGCGCGCATCTTGTCCTGGACGTAGCCGGAGACCCCGGTCGCCGCAGTCACCGACGTACCCGCAGGAGGAGGCCGCGCTCGTCGTCGCGGCCCATCGGCAGCCCGTGTGGCACATACCCTCCTCGCCCCGACCCGCAGTGTGTGACCGGCGTCTCCTTACCGTTCGGTAGTAAGGCGGACCACAGGAATGTACCCGATGGTCTACGGGCGGTGCACCGCATCCGCACTATTAACCCTCCATCGTCATTTCTGTAAATATCTCGCCTGGGCGAAGGCATTGGAAACTATCCGGGATCGGCTGTATCGGAAGCTGTTTGGCCGCCCTCGCCGCTATCGACGAGGCGCCCGAAGCGGATGCGCAATTCGGTCTTGAGGACTTTGCCGGAAGGATTGCGGGGCAGCGCGTCGACGATCTCCAGCCCCTTCGGGTGCTTGTACCTGGCGAGCCTCTCGTCGAGGAATCCGTCGAGATCCTCGAGCCGCAGTTCGGCCTCGGAGACCGCGACCACCGCCACCGGTACCTCGCCCCACTTCGGATGCGGCCGCCCGATGACCGCCACCTCGACGATCGCCGGGTGGGCGGCCAGCACGTTCTCCACCTCGGCACAGTAGATGTTCTCGCCGCCGGAGATGATCATGTCCTTCTTGCGGTCCACGACCCAGACGTAGCCGTCCTCGTCGGTGCGGACCAGATCGCCGGAGTGGAACCAGCCGCCCGCGAACGCCTCGGCGGTGGCCTGCGGGTTGTTCCAGTACCCGGCCATCAAAGTGGGTGCGCGGTAGACGATTTCACCGACCTCGCCGACGGGCACGTCGTTCATGTTCTCGTCGACCACCCGGGCCGCGACGGTGGGGATCACCTTGCCGACCGAGCCGCGCTTACGGATCGCGTCCTCGCCGAGCAGCATGCAGGTCACCGGGGACATCTCGGTCTGGCCGAAGGCGGCCAGGATCTTGCTGTTCGGGAACGTCTCGGACATCTGGTGCAGCAGGGTATCGGTCGCCGGCGCCGCGCCCCAGGACAGCGCCTTGAGCCGGATGTCGCGCGGCCTGGCTTGCTGTGCGGCGCACACGGCCTGCCACTGGGCGGGCACCAGGAAGATGCCGGTCACCTTCTCGGCCTCGAGCACGTCGAGCAGCTCACCCGGATCGAATCCGCCCAGGGGATGGATGACGGTGGGGGTGCCCAGCAGGAGCCCGCCGAGCATGTTGCCGATGCCGGCGATGTGGAACAGCGGGACGCCGATGAAGCCGACGTCGCTGTTGACGTCGGGCCCGGTGGTGTACATCGCGGTCATCGCCTGCGCGGCGAGGTTGGCGTGGGTGAGCACGGCGCCCTTGGGCCGGCCGGTGGTGCCCGAGGTGTACATGATCAGCGCCGGGCTGTCGTTGGGGACGTCGACCGGCTCGTGGGTGGCGCCGTCCTCGACCACCAGGTCCTCGTAGCCGAGGACGTCACCATCGGTGGGGACGCCGGCCACGACGATGGTCGACAGCGCAGGCGCGATGTCGCGGACCGTCCTGGCGACGTCGGCGAGCACGGGCTCGGTGACCATCACCGCGGCCTGGCAGTCCGCGACCAGGAAGGCCAACTCGGGCGGGGTCAGGCGGAAGTTCACCGGAACCGCGATCGCCCCGATCCGGCTGGCGGCCACGGTGGCCTCGATGAACTCGGGCCGGTTGAGCATCAGGATCATCACGCGGTCGC
Source organism: uncultured Actinomycetota bacterium (assembly GCA_963716465.1). Taxonomy (GTDB): domain Bacteria; phylum Actinomycetota; class Actinomycetes; order Mycobacteriales; family Mycobacteriaceae; genus Mycobacterium. Next base: position 152,569 of record CAVQTS010000008.1, on the reverse strand, counting down.
CGAAACACACCCCGCGCCGGGCGAGGGCGTCGGCCAGCTTGGTGACGCGATGATCGAACTCCGCCCACGTCGTCGTTCGTCCCATGAACCGAACGGCGGTCGCGCCCGGCTGCATCAGGGCGTGGCGGGAAAGCTGATTGCTCCAGTTCTGGCGGCGCGACAGATACGGCTGCTCGGTCGCGGTGGTCAGCTGTGCGGTCACCTCGTCCCCTGTTCCCTCCGCTGGCGTGAACACCGCCCGAATGAACCTTGTGTGAACTCGATACCGAAGATCCCGGGCATCGTTATATTTGATCAAATCTGGTGTCGCCCGGGTCACACTATTGCCTCGCCGTCGCCCACACAAGTCCTCGGAGGTCACGTGAAGGCACCGACTTCCGCACGGACCCCGGCGCCCCGGGAGCGCCGCCGTTCGCAGCTCTCGGACGAAGTGGCGCAGCATCTTCGCGAGGCGATCATGACCGGCATGTTGCGCGCGGGAACGTTCATCCGGCTCGACGAGACCGCCGCCCAGCTCGGGGTCAGCATCACCCCGGTGCGCGAGGCGCTGCTGACCCTGCGCGGCGAGGGGATGGTGCAACTCGAGCCGCGGCGCGGCTACGTGGTGGTGCCGATGAGCCGGCAGGACATCGCCGACATCTACTGGCTGCAGGCGACGATGGCCAAGGAGCTGGCCGTCTCGGCGATAGAACGCCTGTCCGACGCCCAGATCGACGAGCTCGAACACGCCAACGACGAGCTGGCCCGCGCCGTCGTCGACGGTGACCCCGCGACCATCACGGCGGCCGAGTTCGGGTTCCACCGGCTGTTCAACCGGGCTACCGGGCGGGTGAAGCTGTCGTGGTTTCTGCTGCACGTCGCGCGCTACATGCCGCCACTGATCTACGTCACCGACATCTCATGGGGTCAGGCCACGGTGGACAGCCACCGGCGCCTCATCGACGCGCTGCGGCGCCGCGACCGGGACACGCTGGTCCGGATCGTCGACGGAGAGTTCGCCGACGGCGCCCAGCGGCTGATCGAACAGCTCGAGCAGAACGGGATGTGGAGCTGACTCAGGAGCCCGCGCCGAGGTGTTCGGCACGGTTCTTGAGGTTGTTCGCCAGATGCTCGAGCACGTCGCCGGCCAGCTTCTTGACCATCAGGCTGGGCACCGCCATCGACGTCTCGACCTCCAGGTCCACCGTCAGCAGCGTCGACGGGCCCATCCCGACCACCGAGAACAGCTGATCCTGCTTGGTGAAGACGTCACCCTGCTGCAGCATGGTCTGGATCTGGCCTTCGCCCGGGTAGTAGACCGCCTGGATGAAGGTGCTCTCGTGGCCCTGGACCACGGTGTCGATGCGCAACTGGCTGGGCCGGCCGTCGTCGTAGCGGGCCAGGATGTGGACCGCCTTGACCTCGTCGTTCCACTCCGGATACGACTCGAAGTCGGCGACGATGTCGAGGAGGGACTTGGCGTCGGCGTCGACCTCGAGGGTCTTGGATACGAGCGGCATCGGCCGATCATATCCAGCGGTTAAGCGGGTGCCTTGTTGCCCACTGCGCCGCCCAGCGGCGACTCCACGCGGGTCTTCTCGTCGCGGATCAGGCCGCGCAGCAGCGCGGTGCTGAACTCGGCGGCGATCTCCTTGGCGGTTCGCCGCCCGTCGGGCCGCAACCAGCGGTAGGCACCCAGCGTCATGCCGATGTAGCCCAGGGCCACCACGTGCGAGTCGCACTCGTAGAACTCGCCGCTGGCGATCCCGCGGTCGATGAGTCCGGTCACGTGCTCGTAGACCTGGGTCTCCTTCTCGCGGACCTCGGTGACCTGTTCGTCGGTGAACCATTCGGAGATGTAGGGCTGCTCCTGGAAGTACACCGCCGCGCCCTCGGGGTCCTTGGCGATGTTGGTCAGCAGCCGGACGGTGTACTGGTAGAGCGCCTCGCGGGCGGTCCAGGAGGGGTCGTCGTGCACCGCGGCCAGGGTGCGCTGCGCGGCGCGCTGATAGATGTCGAACAGGATCAGCGACTTACTGGCGTAGTAGTGGTACACCGTCGCCTTGTTCAGGCCGACGACGTCGGCGACGTCGTCCATCCGGGTGCCGTGATAACCGCGGGCGGCGAACAGCCTGGTGGCGACGGCCAGCAGCTCTTCGCGCCGGGTCATCCCGTTCTCGGGTGGCATGGTGTCCTCGCTCGTCCTACTCCGACCGGAGCCGGCTCTCTATCTATCAACTGGTTGGATAGTTTAGGCAATGCCCGTGATCGGTGTTGCGGTGCGTGCCGCCGGGCTAGACTCCGGGTGTACGCGGCGCTGGAAGGATGGGTATGGATCCGAGTCCGGACTATGACGCGACCGACGAGGTCGAATACTTCTTCGCCTGGCTGCCTTGGGCGCTGCGCGGGGTCTACCCGCCGCCCGCCTATCCCCCGGTGTGACAAGGCTCCGCTGATCCGACACCGTCTTTAGTTGACGGCCGGCCTGCGGGCGATGATCGCCCGCGATCCTGACGAGCCGCACCGCGCGGCAAGCTCGCTTGAACTCCTGTTCGACCTGGTGTTCGTCGTCGCCGTGTCCCAGGCCTCCGGCGCACTGCACCACCTGTGGGAAGAGCAGCACTTCGCCGCGGGTCTGGTCGCCTACGCGATGGTCTTCTTCGCGATCTTCAATGCGTGGCTGAACTTCACCTGGTTCGCCAGCGGGTACGACACCGACGACTGGCTCTACCGGATGACGACGTTCGTTCAGATGGCCGGGGCGCTGACCATCGCCGCGGGGGCACAGCGGGCGATGCTGGACAGCGACTTTCGGGCCATCATCATCGGCTACGTCATCATGCGGGTGGCGATGGCCGCACAGTGGACGCGCGCCGCGATCAGCGATCCCGAGCACCGGGGCACCTGCCTGCGCTACGGCGTGGGCATCGTGGTCGCCCAGGTCCTCTGGGTGACCTGGTGGCTGGCCCACGGTCCGGTGTGGTTGTTCCCGATCCTGGCGGTGGTCGACCTGTCGGTCTCGCCGTTCGCCGAGCGGCGCCACAGCACGGCCTTTCACCCCCATCACATCGCCGAGCGCTACGGCTTGTTCACGTTGATCGTGCTCGGCGAATCGATTCTGGCGGTGGCCAATTCGATCATCGGCAGCATGTCCGACGCCGGTGAGCGCACCGGGCTGATCCTGATCGCGGTGTGCTCATTGGTGATCGTGGCGGCGATGTGGTGGATCTACTTCGACCGGCCGCAGCACGACCAGACGATCACCCGGCCGCGGGCGTACTTCTGGGGCTACCTGCACTACTTCATCTTCGCGTCGGCGGCGGCGTTCTCGGCGGGGGTGGAAGTCGCGATCGCGGTGCGGCTACACGAGAGCAAGCTGCCGCACACCGTGGCCGGGCTGACGTTGACGATCCCGCTCGCGGTGTTCGTGGTCGCGACGTGGCTGGTGCTCGACGCGGTCCGCGGCGACGCCATCCAGGCCGTCGGCACGGCGGTGCTCGCCGCCGCGCTGGTGGCCACCGCGGTGCTGCCCTACCCGCTGCTGGGTGCGGCCGCAGTGATGGTGGCGGCGGCAGCTCTGGTCAGCTGGCGCCACGCGGCCGATAAGCTGCGGAACTTGTGACCGACTTGACCACCATCGCCGCGCGTCCCCACCAGTCGCGGCTGCGCCTGGACACCTACCCCGTGGTCGACGTCGCGCAGGCCCGCTACGGCGACATGGACGCCAACGGCCACCTCAACAACCTCGCACTGGAGTCGTTGCACGAGAACGCCAGGGCGACGATGAACCGCAACCTGTTTCCCGACATCTACGACGTGGCCACCCGCCGGCTGCGGCTGGTCACCTCACAGAACGCCGTCCACTTCCTGGCCGAGGCGCACTGGCCGGCGGTGATCCACACCGGGGCAGGCGTCGGGCGGATCGGCCGCACCTCGTTCGTCGCCTCGACGGGACTGTTCATCGAGGGCAGCTGCATCGGTGTCTGCGACACGGTGCTGGTGCTGTTGGGTGACCACGGTCCGGTCCCGCTGTCCGACGACGCCCGCGCGAAACTGGAGCAAGTCCTCCTCGGTGCGCCGAGATCGACGTAACGGTCTGGTGCACTCACGCTTTCGCGCCCATTCGCCGGTTTGGGCGTGGCGGCGCTAGAGGGCTTTGAGCTCCTCGATGACCTCGCCCACCGACTTCTTGGCGTCGCCGAACAGCATCGAGGTGTGCTCGCCGAAGAACAGCGGGTTTTCGATACCGGCGTAGCCCGACGACATCGACCGCTTGAGCACGATCACCGACCGGGACTGGTCGACGTTGAGGATCGGCATGCCGTAGATCGGGCTGGACGAGTCGTTGCGCGCCGCCGGGTTGGTGACGTCGTTGGCACCGATCACCAAAGTCACGTCGGTGCGCGAGAATTCGCCGTTGATGTCGTCCATTTCCTTCATGGCGTCGTACTCGACGTCGGCCTCGGCAAGCAGCACGTTCATGTGCCCCGGCATTCGGCCGGCCACCGGGTGGATGGCGTATTTGACCTCCACGCCCTTGCTCTCCAGGATCTCGGCCATCTCCTTGACGGTGTGCTGGGCCTGCGCGACGGCCAGGCCGTAGCCGGGCACCACGATCACCTGGTTGGCGTAGGCCATCTGGATGGCCGCGTCGGCGGCCGAGGTGGCCTTGACGCTGCCCTGCTCAGGACCGGCCGGTCCGCCCACGGCGTCCCCACCGCCGAACGAGCCGAACACGATCGCCGGAATGGAGCGGTTCATCGCGACGGCCATCAGGTTGGTCAGGATCGAACCCGACGCACCGACGATCATGCCCGCGACGATCATGGCGGTGTTGTTGAGTGCCAAACCGGCTGCGGCAGCGGACAATCCGGTCAGAGCATTGAGCAGAGAGATCACCACCGGCATGTCGGCGCCGCCGATGGGGAACACCACGAACAGACCCATCACCCCGGCGAGCACCAGCACCAGCACGATCCACCACATCGCGCTGCCCTGCCCGGAATGGGCGTTGAGGCCGATGAACACCGCGGCGGCGACCGCACCGATCAGCAGCACGATGTTGGCCGCCTGGAAGAACTTCGCGCCGGCGACCAGCTTCTTCTCGATGTTCTTCGGGATCGATTCCTGAAGTTTGGCGAACGCGACCAGCGAACCCCAGAACGACACCGAGCCGATGATGGCCGCGAACAACGAGCCCACCACCAACGCCACGGTGGGCGACTGGTCCGCTTTGAACCGCGAGAAGCCATCTGTCTCAATGAATTCCGACCACGCGATGAGCGCGACCGTGCCACCGCCGACACCGTTGAACAGCGCGACCAGCTGCGGCATCGCGGTCATCTTGGTCTTCTTGGCCGGCGGCACCCCCAGGACCACACCGATCAACAGACCGGCGACGATCAGGATCCAGTTGATCGACGCGGTATCGCGCACCTTGATCAGGGTGGCCACCACGGCGATACCCATACCGGTGGCGGCGATCCAGTTGCCGCGCACCGCGGTCTTGGGCCCGGTCAAACCCGACAGACCGAGGATGAACAGTCCGAAGGCGACGATGTAGAGGACGTTGACGAGGTAGTTCACTTGTCCGCCCCAGCCTTGTCCGCCTCGCGCTTGCGGCCTTTGAACATGCCCAGCATGCGGTCGGTCACCAGGAAGCCGCCGATCACGTTGAGGGTGCCGAACACCAGCGCGACGAAGGCGATGATCCGCACGCCCCAGTGTGCGTCGGCCGGCAGGTTGCCCAGCACCAGCAGCGCGCCCAGCACGACGATGCCGTGGATGGCGTTGGTGCCCGACATCAGCGGCGTGTGCAGGGTGTTGGGCACCTTGGAGATGACGGCGAATCCGACGAACCCGGCCAGCACCAGGATCGCGAGGTTCGCCAGAAGCTGTTCGTACATCACTCGGCCTTTTCTTCGCGCGTGACACACGAGGCCGCCAGGACCTCGTCGGAGAAGTCCGGCGCCAGCGCGCCGTCTTTGATCAGCAGTTCCAGCAGTGAGGTGAGGTTCTTCGAGTACAGCTCGCTGGCGTGCTCGGGCATGGTGGCGGGCAGGTTCAGCGGCGAGGCGATGGTCACGCCGTGCTTGACGACGGTCTGCCCCGGCTCGGTGAGCTCACAGTTGCCGCCGGTCTCGCCGGCCAGGTCGACCACCACGCTGCCGGGCTTCATGCCCTCCACCGCGGCGGCGGTCACCAGCCGCGGCGCCGGACGGCCCGGCACCAGCGCGGTGGTGATCACCACGTCGAAGCCGCCGATGGCCTGCTCGAGCTTCTTCTGCTGCTGGGCGCGCTCCTCCTCGGTCAGCTCCCGGGCGTAGCCACCGGTGCCCGCCGCCTCGATGCCCAGATCAAGCCACTGCGCACCAACGGAACGGACCTGGTCGGCCACTTCCGGGCGGACGTCGTACCCGGTGGTGCGCCCGCCCAGCCGTTTGGCGGTGGCCAGCGCCTGCAGACCTGCCACGCCGACGCCGAGCACCAGCACGCTGGCCGGTTTCACCGTGCCCGCCGCCGTGGTCAGCATCGGGAAGAACCGGGTGGACTCGCTGGCGGCGAGCACCACGGCCTTGTAGCCGGCCACATTGGCTTGCGAGGACAGCGCGTCCATCACCTGGGCGCGGGAGATCCGCGGGATCGCCTCCACCGCGAACGCCTGCACCCCACGCTCCTTGAGCGCACCGATCTGGTTGTCGGCATTGCGCGGGGCCAGGAAGCCGATCAGCGTCTGACCGGACCGCAGCCGCGCCACCTCCTCGGACGTCGGCGGCGCGACCTTGACCACCACGTCGGCCGCCCATGCGTCGCCGATCGTCGCGCCGGCCTCGGTGTAGAGGTCATCGGTAAGCAGTGCACGCTGTCCCGCGCCGGACTCCACCACCACCGAGACACCACTGTTGACCAGCGCCGACACCGCCTTGGGGACCAATGCCACCCGGCGCTCGTCGGCACCGGATTCGGCGACGACGCCAACGCTCGGAGCCGCACCGGCGGCGACATCAGGCCGGGCAGCCGCACCGGCGGCGACATCAGGCCGGGCAGCCGCACCGGCGGCGACATCAGGCCGGGCAGCCGCACCGGCGGCGACATCAGGCCGGGCAGCCGCACCGGCGGCGACATCTGATCCAGTCTGTGTATCAGTCATGAACCGTGCGTTCGCTTCCTAGCGTGGATTTCTCGGGGAAAGACCCCTGTGCACGTGACACCCTAACCGCTCCCGCCGGTAACTCCCCAAGCCGGAAGCCGCCTCAACGATCCGGTTCCCCCGATCGGGGGAGGCAGTTCAGGCGGGCTGCGGGGCCGGGCGGCGCACGGGCATGGTGACGACGGTCGTCGCACCTCCGCCGGGAGTTTGGGCGAATCGGACGGCGCCGCCCAACTCCTCGATGCCGACCATCAGCGAGGCCAGGCCGATGTGCCCGTCGGCGACCTTGCGGTCCAGGACGCCGGGGTCGAACCCGATGCCGTTGTCGACTACGCGCAGGACGACGTCCTCGCCCGCGCGATGCAGATCGACCTGCACGCGGGTCGCGCGAGAGTGCTTGTGCGCGTTGGACAACAGCTCACGCGCGGCCCGGTACACCAACGCCTGCCCCGCCGGTTTGCCCACCTCGTCGATGTCGTCGTCGAAGGTGATGTCCCAGCGCTGCCGATACTGGCCGACCAACTCGCGCAGCGCGGGACCCAGACCGACCTGGGCGAGCACCTGCGGATGCAGAGTCGTCACGGTGGCGCGCAGCAGGGCGACGGTCTCACGCAGGGCGGCATCCAGCCGGTCGAACCCTTCGTCGGTGGGCCGCTCGCGCAGATCCTCCAGGTCCAGCATGGCGGCCAGCAGGTTCTGCAGCGGCCCGTCGTGCAACCGCTCGGAGAGCTGACGGTTGTGGCGCTCATCGGCCTGCATCGACTCGGCGACCAGCCGCCGGCGCACGTCGAGCAGCGCCCGGACCCGCGCCCGCCGGCGCGACAGCACGTAGCACAGCGCGGTGGTGGCCGCCGCCAGCCACAACAGGCAGCCGACCTGCACGTAGACCACATTGGGCAGGCCCACCCTGTCGTCGCGTTTGGAGTAGACGATCCAGGCGAGTAGATACCCGCCCGCCGCGCTCAGTCCGAGCACCGCGGTCAGTTCGGGCCGGTCCAGGAATGCGACAGTGATGGGAACCATGAAGAAGATCGGCAGCAGCCACACCGTCGCCCCGCCGGAGGCCAGGCACAGCACCAGTACCGCGAGGACGTCCATCCCGGTCGAGGCCACACCGAACCACCAGCGGACCGGGTTGCGGACGACGATCACCAGCCACACCAGCGCGAAGGCCGCGTAGAACAGCAGCACGCCGCCGTACACGCCGGGCAGCCAGTGTTCGACATCCTGGATGTAGACCAGCAGGGCGATCAGCACGATCAGGGGAAGCCGCAGGACTGCGGCGACCCGGACCGGCTCGGTCGTCAGGTAGTCGAGGGTGTGGTTGGTCGGTGGCGACACGTCTGGACTACTCCAGCAGTCCCCGGCGCATGCCCTCGGCGACGGCGGCCGCCCGGTCGCTGACCCCCAGCTTCTCGTAGAGCCGCTGGACGTGGGTCTTCACCGTCGACGGCGCCAGGAAAAGCGACTCGGCGATCGAGGGGATGCTGCGGCCGTGGGCGATCATGCCGAGGACCTCCCGCTCGCGGGCACTCAGTGACGGCCCGGACGGCTCGGCGCGGCGCCGGATCTCGACGGCGAGCCCCGACGCGAGCCGGGGTGCCAGGACGTCGCGGCCCTTGGCGCAGTCCAGGACTGCGTTGACGATCTCGGATCGGGTGGAGTCCTTGGGCAGAAAGCCCGCGGCGCCCTGCTGCAGTGCGTGGTAGACGATCTCGGCGTCATCGTGGGCGGAGACCAGCAGCACCCTGGTCGCCAATTCGTCGCGCACCACCGCCGCGGCAACGTCGCCGCCGTCCATCCCGGGCATCTGGTAGTCCAGCAGCGCGACGTCGGGCGCGTGCTCCTTGATCAGTGCCAACGCCGACGGGCCGTCCTCGGCCTCGGCGACCACGTCGACCTCACCGCTGCCGGTCAGCGCCCTGATCAGGCCGTCACGGAACAACGGATGGTCATCGCCGACGACGACGCGCACCTTGCGGTTCTCGGGCATGGCGTGAGCTTGGCACAGGCGTCCGCTGATCGGGGGACAAACACTTCATCCCTGCAAGGGTCCGCTCGGTGGACAGACCCGAGGGCCGCTGCGCGCCATAGTCGAATCACGGCCGAGAACCTTCGGCCCACAGCACAAAACAGGAGAACTGACATGAACCGCACCTTCGCCCGCCGCATCACCGCCGCACTGGCGGGTCCTGCGGTCGCCGCCGGAATTCTCGCCGGCACGTTGGCCGTCAGCGCCCCGGCCGAAGCCAGCCCGACGGCGAGCACCAAGTGCAGCAGCATGGCGATGCCCGGAACCGCCAACGACACCGGCCCGAACCAGCTCAACCCGCTGACCCGCGCCGCGCAGGTGGCCGCCGTCAACCAGACGCCGCAGGCGCCGACCTTCGACATGCCCTGCTGATCGCAGGCGCAGACAGGAGTATCGAGATGAACCGCACCGCAACGATCCGGATGGCCGCCGTGCTGACGCCGATCGCCGCCGCCGCCATCGCCGCCGGCGCCTGGTCGATGGCCTCGACCCAGCCGGCCTACCTCGCCGACTACGGCGCGAGCGACACCGCGCAGATCAGCATGGAGCACGCCCAGCATCAGGGCGTCCAGCACCAACACAACGGCGGCCGCGCCGTCAACTGAGACAAGAGAGGAGATCCACCCGATAGCGAACTAACGCCTCCACATAGCGACGAGGCCCTCCTTCCGGTCATGAGGGAGGGCCTCGTCGTTGCCTGGACGGGTGTCATATCGTGACGGCATGGATTTCGCCATGTCCGCGAAGGCGGCTGACTACCACAAGCGGCTGACCGAGTTCATGGTCGAGCAGGTGTTTCCCGCCGAGAAGTCTTACGACGAGTACCGGGCGGCGGCCGGGCCGAACGACTTCACGGTGCCGCCGGTGGTCGAGGAACTGAAGAAGGTGGCCAAGTCGCGCGGCCTGTGGAACCTGTTCCTGCCGCCGGAGTCCGGGCTGACCAACCTCGAGTACGCGCCGCTGGCCGAGCTGACCGGCTGGAGCACCGAGATCGCGCCCGAGGCGCTCAACTGCGCCGCCCCCGACACCGGCAACATGGAGACCCTGCACCTGTTCGCCACCGAGGACCAGCGCAAGCAGTGGCTGGAACCGCTGCTGGCCGGTGAGATCCGCAGCGCGTTCTCGATGACCGAGCCCGCGGTGGCCTCCAGCGATGCCCGCAACATCCAGACCGCGATCACCCGCGACGGCGACGACTACATCATCAACGGCCGCAAATGGTGGACCTCCGGCGCCAACGACCCGCGCTGCAAGATCCTGATCGTGATGGGTCGCACCAACCCGGATGCGGCCTCCCATCAACAGCAGTCGATGATCCTGGTGCCCATCGACACCCCGGGCGTGACGCTCGTCCGCTCCACGTCGGTGTTCGGCTGGCAGGACCAGCACGGGCATGCCGAGGTGATCTATGACAACGTCCGCGTGCCGGCGTCGAACCTGCTGGCCGAGGAGGGCATGGGGTTCGCGATCGCCCAGGCCCGGTTGGGCCCGGGCCGCATCCACCACTGCATGCGCGCGATCGGCGTGGCCGAGCGGGCACTGGCACTGATGGTCGAGCGTGCCCGCACCCGCATCGCGTTCGGCAAGCCGCTGGCCGAACAGGGCATGGTGCAACATGCAGTCGCGTTGTCCCGCAACGAGATCGACCAAGCCCGCCTGCTGTGCGAGAAGGCCGCCTGGACCATCGACCAGCATGGCAACAAAGAGGCGCGCAACCTCGTCGCCCAGATCAAGGCGGTGGCACCGCAGATGTCCTGCAACGTGATAGACCGGGCCATCCAGGTGCACGGCGGGGCAGGCGTCAGCGACGACTTCCCGCTGGCAAGGATGTACGGGTGGCAGCGCGCCATGCGCATCTTCGACGGACCCGACGAGGTCCACATCCGCAGCATCGCCCGGGCCGAAATCGGCCGGGAGCCAAGCGCTGTGGCCGCAGCAGCGGTGACCCGAGGGTGAGCGGAGGTCAGCTGTCCGGCGCGTGGAACTTCCGCGACATCGCCGAGAGCACGGGGCTTCGGCCCGGCCGGTTCTTCCGGTCCAGCGAGCTCAGCGGACTCGACGATTCCGGGCGGGAAGCCTTCACCGGACTGGGTATCACCGATGTCGCCGACCTGCGGTCGCCGCAGGAGGTGGAGCGCCGCGGGCCCGGTGCGGTGCCCGACGGTGTCGTCGTTCACCTGCTGCCCTTCCCGGACCTGTCCAACGCAGGCGCGGAAGCCCCGCACGAGACCAGTTGGCAGAAGATGATGTCCGAGAAGCCCGACGACGAGGACGTCGAAGCCGCGGCGGAACGGTTCATGACCGAGGAATACCTGAAATTTCCCATCCTCGGTGGCGCGCAACGTGCTGTGCGCCAAGTGTTTTCGCTGCTGGGTGCGGGACGTCCGGTGATCACCCACTGCTTCGCGGGCAAGGACCGCACGGGCTTCACCGTGGCGGTGGTTCTCGAGGCGATCGGGGTGCCGCGCGACGCGGTGCTCACCGACTTCCTGCGCAGCAATGCCGCGGTACCGCACCTGCGGGACCGCATCATGGAGTCGATCCGCAACCGCACCGGCGAGACACCCGAGGTGATGACCTTCGCCGAAGCCCGGCTGACCGACGGCGTGCTCGGGGTGCGCGAGGACTATCTGATGACCGCGCGCCGCACCATCGACGAGAACTACGGCGGGCTCGACGGCTTCCTGCGGGTCGCCGGCGTCACGGCTGAGGACGTCGAGCGGGTCCGCGCCGAGTTACTGGCTTAGCACCAGCCCGACCACCCACGCCGCCGTCGCGAGCAGACCGCCGGCCAGTTCGACACCGACGGACAGTGCGGCACCTTTCACCGCGTGCACCGTGGCGGCCCAGGCGCGCCGCTGATCGCGGCGGTGGACGAGTTCGGCCAGATATACGCCCAGTACGAAGCCGAGGATCAGGCCGGCCACCGGTATGACGAAGAAGCCGATGATTCCCAGCACCGCTCCGGCGGTAAGGCTCCACCCGCCGACCTCGGCGGCGCGCATTCGGCGCACCGGCCAGACGTACTTGACCAGCACGCTGGCGCTGATGATCGCGGTGACCACGCCGAGCACCACCCAGGACGCCACGGTGTGCTCGAGCGCCGCCCACACCGCGATCGCGGCGTAGACCAGCAGGGTCCCGGGCAGCAGCGGCACCAGAATGCCGACCAGACCGACGGCGATGGCCAGCGCCACCAAGAGAACGCCGCCGGTACTCACCCGGTCGAACCTACCGAACGCCCGTTCGGGGTGTCGGCGCTCAGCCCAGCGAGAAGTTCGCCTGCTTGGCCGCTGACAGGTCGTCGATCTTCGACCACTGCGCGGCCACGTCGTCGACGGTCGGCACGTGGTCGAAGGTCACGCCCTCGTTCTGGAACAGCGCGGCGCGCTGGACCTTGCCGCCGCCGACGATGAACACCGACGCGCTGTCGGGCACCTCTTCGGTGCACAGGTAGCTCACGACGGGAGCGACGTATTCCGGGGTGAGCTTCTTGAACACCTCGGGCGGCAGAATGTCCTCGGTCATGCGGGTCGCCGCGATCGGGGCGACCGCGTTGGCCTTGATGTCGTACTTGGCGCCTTCTTGGGCCAGCGTGTTGATCAGCCCGACCAGGCCGAGCTTGGCGGCGCTGTAGTTGGCCTGCCCGAAGTTGCCGAACAGACCGCTGGTCGAGGTGGCGACCACGATGCGGCCGAAGTTCTGCTCGCGGAAGTGCGGCCAGGCGGCGCGGATGACGTTGTAGCCGCCGTAGAGGTGGACCTTGAGCACCGAGTCCCAGTTCTCGAACGGCATCTTGTGGAACGTGCCGTCGCGCAGGATGCCGGCGTTGCTCACCACGCCGTCGACCTTGCCGAACTCGTCGATCGCGGTCTTGATGATGTTGGCCGCGCCGTCGGAGTCGGCGACGCTGTCGTAGTTGGCCACCGCGCGACCGCCGGCCTCCTTGATCTCGGTGACCACCTGGTCGGCCATCGAATGGCCGGCGCCGGTGCCGTCACGGGAGCCGCCGAGGTCGTTGACCACCACGCTGGCGCCCTCACGGGCCAGAGTCAGGGCGTACTCGCGGCCCAGTCCACCTCCGGCACCGGTTACGACGATGACACGATCCGCTACTCCGGGCATGAGCTTCCTTTCTCCGGCCTTGGATGGGCGGGTCAGGCGACGCCACCCGGCGCAGGCCATCGTAGCCAACCGGCCGGTTGGCCAGTCACGCCGGGATGGGCTAGTCGGTGGCGGTGCGCTCGCCGATGACGAAGGTGGCGAAAGCGTTTGGATCGGTGGCCATCGGGACGTCGGTCCACCGGCCGAGCCGGCGCATCTCCTCCACCGAGGAGGTTCCGGTGGCCGCCCAGCCGTGCGCATTGAGCCAGTCGGTGACGTTGGCGCGGTCTGGGTCGTTGTAGGTGAGATCACCGATGTCGATCTGGCGCTCGATGCCCAGCTGCTCGGCGAACTTCTCGAAGCGTGCCCGGAACTCTGCTCGGCGGGTCTCGTCCTGATGGCCGACCGCCTCGGCGGAGACTCGGCTGCCGGGGGCACTCAGTTCGGTGATCTGCTCGAACAGCCGGTCCTGGGCGTCGGCGGGCAGATACATCAGCAGGCCTTCGGCGAGCCAGGCGGTGGGTTGGGACGGGTCGAAGCCGTGCGCCTTGAGCGCCGCGGGCCAGTCCTGGCGCAGATCGATCGGCACCTCGTGCAGTGTCGCGGCGGGGCCGGCCCCGTGGGCAGCCAGGGTCGCGGCCTTGTACTCCAGAACCTTGGGCTGGTCGATCTCGTAGACGTGGGTGCTGGCCGGCCAGTTCAGCCGGTAGGCGCGCGAGTCCAGGCCGGACGCCAGGATCACGATCTGACGAATGCCCGCGGCAACGGCACCGGCGAAGTAGGCGTCGAAGAAGTGTGTGCGCACCGCCTGGTAGTTGTTCATATGGGCGAAGATCGCGCCAACCTCCGGATCGGCGGCGGCCACCCGGTCGGCCATGGACTCGTCGAGCATGCTCTCCCACATGCCGGTGCCGGCTCCGTCAACCAGAATCCGGGCGTACGGGTCGCGGATCAGTGCGTCGGGGCGGTCGGTCTCTCCGGCGCGAGCGGCGGCCACCATCACGGCGGTCGATCCGACACTCGTCGCGATATCCCAGGTGTCGTCGTGGGTACGCAGGGTGCTCATAATGACTGGTCCCTCAAGTCGATGTGCATTCACCCAGTTCATACCGGGTCATAAGCAATGCTACCGAAACACTTAGCCGACCTATGGGCAGCTGTGGCGCAGCTCACGCAGAGTCAGGTGCTCGCCAGATCTCGCCGTTGAGCAACTGCAGGAACTGATCGGTGACGGTGATGAGTCGCTCCTGGTCGCCGACGAACCCGGCGTAGAAGCCCAGACCCCACATCACCGCCATCAACATCTCGGCGGCGGCGTCGACGTCGACGTCGGTCCGGACCTCGCCGGACTCGACGGCATCCTTGATGGCCGAGGTCACGAAACCGCGGGTGAACTTCAGTGATTCGTTGTCGTCCGGGTTGAGGTCGGGATGGCGCTGTGACTCCATCACCGACGTCACCAGGAAGGCAGCCACCGAACGGTCCTCCCCCTGGGCCTCGACGGCTGCCCGGATGAAGGCGCGCACCCGTCCCGCCAGGGCGCTCTCCCGCTGGGAGTGCTGGACTGCCGACTCGATGAGCCTTCCGTTGGTCTGCTCCACGACCTCTTGATAGAGGAGCCGCTTACTGGCGAAGTAATGGTTGATCGCGGGGCGGGTCAGGTCGGCGCGGATGGCGATTGCCTGGAAAGTGGCGGCGTCGTAACCCAGTTCGCTGAACACCTCGCGAGCTGCGCGCAAGATGCGCTCGCGCGTTTCCGCCGCCTTAGCTGCGGGCGGTCGTCCTGGACCACGACTGGCTGTGTGAGGCACGGTTAAATTGTGCCACAACTGATGGCACAATTTGACGGGCGGCGTCATTTGCTTATGTCTTTCACATTTTGGGCTATGGCGGGCGTTCCCATTCGGTTCCGAAAGAGCTTGAAACGCTTCATTTTTGACGCCGGCAAATGGCGACGGCGTAAAAGCCGGATTTCGCAATCTGGATAGAAGTTCAGTCCGCCAGCGGAATGGCTGCAACACCGAAATTCGCCGGACGTCCATAACGACCCAGCCGACACCGCATCAAGGCCACCCGGGTCGGACTGGCAGTGTTTGCTGGCCGGGGTCTTGGCGAAACTCAGAAGACCCGGCGGATGAGCTTCATCGCCCGGTCGGTGTAGGGCGGGTACATCAGGCTCGGGTCCGGCTTGGCCGACTTGGCCAGCACCGCGCGGCGGTGGCTGAGCGCCTCGAAGCCCCACTTGCCGTGGTAAGCACCCATCCCGCTGGCGCCCACACCGCCGAACGGCAGCTGTGGCACCAGGCAGTGCAGCGCGACGTGGTTGATGACGGCGCCGCCGGAGGGCATCTGGTCCAGGAGTGCGCGAGCGCGTTGCTGATCCGAGGTGAAGACGTAAAGTGCCAGCGGCTTGGGCCGCGAGTTGACGAACTGCACCGCGGCATCCGGGGAGTCGACGGTGAGGATGGGCAGGATCGGACCGAAGATCTCCTCGGACATCACCGGGTCGTCGGCGGCGGGGTCGACGACCACGGTCGGCTCGATCCGCAGCGTGGACCGGTCGGATCCGCCTCCGGTGAGCACCGTGCCGCTGGTGGCGCTGATCAGCGACACCAACCGGTCGAACTGCCGCTCGTTGACGATGCGCAGCGACGGATCCTGCTCGCCGGCCCGGAACTCGGCGATGGTCGCCACGATCTTCTCCGCGAGCGGGGCGGCGATGGCGCGGTCGGCCAGTATGTAGTCCGGCGCGATGCAGGTCTGGCCGGAGTTCAACAGCTTGGTCCAGGCGATCCGGCGGGCTGTGACGTCCAGGTCGGCGTCGGCCAGCACCACAACCGGGCTCTTGCCGCCCAGCTCCAGGGTCACCGGCGTCAGCGTCGGCGCGGCCGCGGCCATGATCTTGCGCCCGATCTCGGTCCCGCCGGTGAACAGCGCGTGGTCGAAGCCCTGGGCCAGCAGGTCCTGGGTCGTCGCGGCGTCACCCTCGACCACCCGGATGGCGTCGGAGTCGAGGTACTGCGGAACCAGGCGAGCGATCACGGCCGACGTGGCGGGTGCCAGTTCCGACGGCTTGATCACCGCCGCATTGCCGGCGGCGACGGCGGCCACCAACGGCGCCATGCACAGATAGAACGGGTAGTTCCACGGGCCGATCACCAGGATCACGCCCAGCGGGTCGTACTGCACCCAGGCGCGGCCCGGCAGCTGTGCCAGCGGCAGGCCCTGTCGTTTCGGCTTCACCCACTTCTTCAGATGCTTGCGGGCGAACGCCGCCTCGGCCTTGGTGGAGCCGATGTCGCCGAGCCACGCCTCGAACGCGGGCCGGCCGAGGTCCTTGCCGATCGCCTCGGCGATCTCCGCCTCGCGCTCGTCGCACATCCGCTCGATGGCGCGCAGCTGTTCGGACCGCCACGACAACGGCCGGGTCCGTCCGCTGTTGAAGACTCGGCGCACATCGGCCAGTACTCCGGTGGTGCCACCCTCCGTGGCCTGATCACTGGTGATCTGGACAGTCATGGGATCTCCTCGATTGGGTCTGCTTATCTCCAGCTTGCCGCATGAGCGGTGGGCAGCGACACCCCCGGGTCTACCGACTCGCTGTGGATCGCCGTCTTCCCGGCCAAGCGGCACGGTCTGGGAACTATGGTCTTCAGATATGGCCACTGTCGCCACCAGAGAGGCGTACTTCGAGACGGGCCTCGAAGTGCTCGCCGATCTGGGCTACGGGGGGTTGAAGCTGGCCGAGGTGTGCAACCGGCTCGGTGTCACGACGGGGTCGTTCTACCACTACTTCTCGAGCTGGCCGGCCTACAGCCGGGACCTGGTGGCGCACTGGGTGCAGGACCGCACGATCCGGTTGATCGATGCGCTGCGCGAGGAAGCCGACCCCCGAAGGCGCATCGAGGTGATCATCCAGATCGCGCTGTCCCTGCCGCACGGCGCCGAGGCCGCCATCCGGTCCTGGAGTTCGGTGGACCCTCACGTGCTGTCCGTGCAGCGGGAGGTCGACCAGCAGCGGTTCGACATCCTCTACGACTCGGCGCTGGAGATCGTCAAGGACCCGCGCCAGGCCGAGGTCTACGCGGCGTGGGCGGTTTACGTCTTCATCGGCTACGAGCAGGCGACGCTGCCGCGAGAGCCCGGGATGTTCGCGTGGATCAGCACCCAGATGCTCGACGCTCTGGAGGCGGGGCGCTTCGCCAGCGTGCCGCCGCGGTGAGCTCGCCGGAGACCGGCACCGAGCAGGTCGAACACCCCGCGGACGCAGCGGGCGAGCATGTCTTCGCCGTCCTGCGCGAGCGGCTCTACGGTGCGATCTCCTGCCTGGCGACACTGGCCGTACTGGCCCGCTACACCACCGCGGACACCAGCGCCTGGTCGCGCCTGCTCGACGTCGCCGTCGCCACCGGCGGCCTGTGGGCGGCCAGCCTGTTCGCCGACTTCGTCGCCCACCTCGGGGTCTACGGCACGCGGCCGCACCGCCGGGAAGTCGGCGCGATGCTGCAGGCCTCCGCACAGATCCTGCAGGCCGCCGTCATCCCCGCGGGGCTGCTGGCCGCCGCGGGGTTCGGGTTGTTGAAGACCTACACCGCGATGTGGGTGGCGATGTGGGCGCTGGTCGCCGAACTCGGACTGATCGCGCTGTTCGCCGTTCGCAAGACTCAATTGCGTTGGTGGGAAAAACTTTTGACGGTTGTGATCCTGGCGTCGTTCGGCGCGGTCGTGCTGGTGATCAAGATGCTCGCACACTGATCGCCCAGAAGTTCTACGATCGGCCAATGCTGACACCGGCCGGCCTGTGGCGCCGGGCGGCGAATCGGATCCGCACCCGCGACCCTGACCATGACGGTGCCCGGCGCGCGTTGCGCGCGGCCATCGTCATCCCTATCGCGGCGGCGGTCAGCTTCGCCGTCGGCGGCGGGTCGCAGACCCCGCTGTTCGCGATCTTCGGCTCGATCGCCCTGCTGATCGTGGTCGACTTCCCCGGCAACATGAACGCCCGGGCGCTGGCCTACGGCGGTCTCGGCGTGAACGGGGCGGTGTTGATCAGTCTGGGGACCCTGGCCGCGTCAATTCCGTGGCTGGCGGTATCGCTGACATTCGTCCTCGGGGTGCTGGTGAGCTTCTCCGGGGTGCTCAGCGAGATCGTCGCGGCAGGTCAGCGCGCGACCTTACTGACCTTCGTCCTTCCCGTCTGCACCCCCACGGCCTCAATCGGGGAACGGCTGGCGGGGTGGGCCATCGCGTTGGCCATCTGCGTGCCCGCGGCGCTGTTCCTGTTGCCGCCGCGCCACCACGGCGAGCTGCGCCGTCATGCCGGAGCGGTGTGCCGCGTGCTCGCCGCCCGGATCGAGGGCACGCGCCGACAGCGCCGCCGACCTCACCGCCGCCATGGACGCGCTGCGCGCCAACTTCCTGGGCACCGCGTACCGTCCGGTGGCCCTGACCGCGGGCAGCCGGGCACTCGTTCGCGTCGTCGACGACCTGCAGTGGCTGTGCGACCGGGTCGCCGGCGACACCGGCCGCCTCCTCGGCCCCGTCGCCGAGACGTCGGTGGCGGTGCTGCGCAGCTGCGCCGCAGTGCTGCACATCTCCCGGCCGGCCGATCGTGCTGTGGCCCGCGCCGACCTCGACCAGGCCATAGCCGTCAACCGGCTGATTGCGGTCACCAGCTACCGGCAGGACATCGTCGAGATCCTTGCCGAGCCCGACGACGCCGCCGCCGTCGAGGTGGGTCGCACGCTGCTGAGCCGGCGCACCATCGGTGCGACGATCGGTGTCACCGGCCGGTTGATCGCCAGCGCCGCGGCCGCCGACGCCCGGCCGGTGTGGGCCCGGGTTCTGGGCAGGAAGCTGCCGGAAACCGGTGTGGCCGAACGGGTTTACTCCGAAGCCAATGCGGTGACCGTGCTGATCACCGGATACCTGGTGACCCGCGCGGTCACCGTGCGCAACAGCGTGCGCACCGGTATCGGACTGGCCCTGGCCGTGCTGGTCACCTTCACGTTCCCGGTCCAGCACGGGTTGTGGGTGGTGCTCGGAGCGCTGTCGGTGTTGCGCAGCAGCGCGCTGACGACCGGGACAAACGTGGTGCGCGCGGTCACCGGCACCGTGATCGGGTTCGTCGTCGGCGCAGCGGTCATCGAACTGCTCGGCATCGATCCGGTCGTCATGTGGGCGCTGCTGCCCCTGGTGGCGTTCGGCTCGGCCTACGTGCCGGAGATCGGCTCGTTCACCGCCAGCCAGGCAGCCTTCACCATGATGGTGCTGATCGTGTTCAACCTGATCGTGCCGACCGGGTGGAAGGTCGGACTGATCCGGGTCGAGGACGTGGTGGTCGGGGCATGCGTCGGCGTCGTCGTGTCGCTTCTGCTGTGGCCCCGTGGCGCGAAGACGTCGGTGCAGCGGGCCATCGACGCGTCCTGCGAGGTCGGTTCGAGGTATCTGCGGGCGGCGGTGCACCGGGTCACCCGTGGCGCCTTCGAGCAGGCCGAGAACCAGGTCAACGCCCTCAGCCACGATGCGCTGACGGCGTCGCGGACTCTGGATGATGCTGTACGGCAATATCTTTCGGAGAGCAGCGGACCCATTGACTCACGGGCTCCGGTGGTGCGGGCGTCCAACCGGGCGATGCGGCTGCGCGCGGCGGCCGACCTGATCGCCGATATCGTGCCGCCGCCGCTGGCGGTGTACCCGCACGCCCGTGAGGTGCTCGAAACCCACACCGCGGCGGTGTGCGCCCGCCTGGACGGCACCGACCCCACCGCGTCGCTCCCCCCGATCAGCGACGCGTTGGTGCCCGCTTTGCGCGCCGAGGCCGGCGCAGGCGAACTGGCCGTCTCCGCGGCGCTACCACTGGTGACCGCCGCGGCCAACATCGGTGAACTCGAACTGACCTACCCGCCGGCCCTCGCCGCCGAGCCTGCTCACCTAGCCTGACTGTCTGAAAGTTCTTTCAGCCCAACACGTCCAGCGCAGCGGAGCGGGCCTCGGCCGCGCTGGCCGTGGTCAGCACCGCATCGGCGGCGTCGCGGCACTGCTGCAGAGTCACCGAGGCCAGCTTGGCGCCGACACCGGTCACCGCGGCAGCGGCGGCCGACAGCGACGTCACGCCCAGCCCGGCCAGCACGCAGGCCAGCAGCGGGTCGGCGGCAGCCTCGCCGCACACCCCGACCGGCTTGCCGGAATCCACCCCCGCCCTTGCGGTCTGCGCCACGAGCGCGAGGACGCCCGGTTGCCACGGATCGGTCAGCGTGGCCAGTTCGGCCGACATCCGGTCGGCCGCCATCGTGTACTGGGCAAGGTCGTTGGTGCCGATCGAGAGGAACTCGACGTGCTCCAGGATCCGGTGGGCCAGCAGAGCGGCGGCGGGAATCTCGATCATCACGCCGGGCACCAGTCCGCGGGCGCGGGCCCGTTCGGCGAAGCGTTTGGCCTCGTCCGGCGTGGCGATCATCGGTGCCATCACCCATGGCTGGTTGCCGGTGTTCGACGCCGCCTCGGCGATGGCGTCGAGCTGGCGCTCGAGCACCTCGGGATGGATGGACTCGATCCGGTTGCCGCGCACCCCGAGGGCCGGGTTCGCCTCGTCGGGGTGCCCGACGAACTTCAGCGGCTTGTCCGATCCGGCGTCCAGCGTGCGGATGACGACCTTGCAGCCGGCGAACGCATCGAGCACCTCACCGTAGATCGCGGCCTGCTCGTCGACGCTGGGCTCGGTATCGCGGTTGAGGAAGCACAACTCCGTGCGGAACAGCCCGATGCCCTCGGCCGGGGTCTCCCGCGCCGAGCGGGCCGCCGAGCCGTCCTGGACGTTGGCCAGGATCGCCACCAGGTGGCCGTCGGCCGTGGCACCGGGCCCGGTCCAGCCGGCCATCGCCGCGGTGGCCGCATCGGCGGTCTCCACCGCCGCGGCAGCCTCCGCCGGGTCGGGCGAGAGGGTGACGGTGCCGCGGGTGCCGTCGATCAGGACGTCGGTGCCGGGCGCCACGTCGTCGAGCCCGCTGACCGCGACCACGCAGGGGATCCCGAGCTGGCGGGCGATGATCGCGGTGTGGCTGGTCGGGCCGCCCAGGGTGGTGGCCAGGCCGACGACCAGCGCCGGGTCCAGCCCGGCGGTGTCGGCCGGCGCGAGGTCCTCGGCACACAGGATCGACGGCCGGGACGGCACCGGTACACCGGGCTCGGCCAGTCCGCTGAGTTCGGCGACAACCCGGTCGCGGATGTCGCGTAGATCGGTCACCCGTTCGGCCATCAGGCCGCCGATCTGGGTGAAGAGGTCGACGAACTGTGCGACCGCCTCGGCGGTGGCCCGCACCGCGGGCATGCCTTCCTTGATGCGCTTCTCGGCAGCCCCCAACCAAGCCCGGTCCTGCGCAAGCGTCGCGGTGGCCGCGAGGACCTCCGACGCCGAACCGGTGGCACTGGCGGCGCGCTCGCGCAGCCGCTCGGCGACGGTGGCCGACGCAGTGGTGAACCGTGCGGCCTCCGCGTCCCGGTCCACCTCGGGCACCTCGCCTCCGGGGTCGAGCTCGTCGAGGTCGGGAAGCCGGCCGGGACGGATGACGGGTGCGAATCGAACTCCCGGAACCACCGGCACCCCGGTGAGGACCGTCCCGGTTTCGGCGCCGAGTGAGGTAGGCGTGTATGCAGCGGACATGTGAACCAGGTTACAACAAAACATTGACAGGTCAACACGAACGGGAGTAAAACAACACAAAGCAACATTCAGAACGTGCAAGAACCCACACAAACGGAGAATGGTGTACCCGGAAGAGCGTCAGCAGGCGATCGCCGCGCAGGTCCTGTCCCAGGGCCGGGCGTCGGTGGCCGAGCTGGCCCAGGCCTACGACGTCACCACCGAGACCGTGCGGCGCGACCTGGCCGTGCTCGACCGGGCCGGCGTGGTGCGCCGCGTCCATGGCGGCGCGGTGCCGGTACGCGCCCTGCACGTGGTCGAACCCGGGGTGGACGAACGCGAGATCACCCGCGCCGACCACAAAGAGGCCATCGCCCGGGCGGCCACCGAGTTCCTGCCGCTGCCGGGCGCGAGCGTGCTGTTCGACGCAGGCACCACCACCGCCCGGGTGGCCGGGATGCTGCCGCCGGACCGGGAGGTCGTCGCGGTGACGAACTCGGTACCCATCGCTGCCCGGCTGGCCACCATGCCCGCGGTGACGCTGCAACTGCTCGGAGGGCGGGTCCGCGGCCTGACCCAGGCCGCCGTCGGCGAGCAGGTGTTGCGCACTCTGGACACCCTGCGGGTGGACATCGCGTTCATCGGCACCAACGGCATCAGCGTGCGGCACGGCCTGTCCACCCCGGACAGCGACGAGGCGGCCGTCAAGCGCGCCATGGTGCGCTGCGCCAACTACGTCGTGGTCGTCGCCGACTCGTCCAAGGTCGGCCGCGAGGAGTTCGTCAGCTTCGCCCCGATCGACCGCGTCGACGCACTCGTCACCGACAACGAGCTCAGCGCGGCTGACCGCAAACAGCTGGCCGACCACGGCGTCGAAGTCGTCCTGGCAGGAGGGGAAGCATGATCGTCACCGTCACTCCCAACCCGAGCATCGACCGCACGGTCACGCTGCCCGCGCAGCTGGTGCGCGGCGCGGTCCACCGTGTGCAGTCGGTGTCGACCGAGCCGGGCGGCAAGGGGGTCAACGTCGCCCGCGCGCTGACCCTCGCCGGACTCGACACCGTCGCAGTCCTGCCTGCGGCCGCGCACGACCCCATCGTCGCGGCGCTCAAGTCCTACGGGGTCCCGTTCTACGCGGTGCCCATCGACGGCGCAGTGCGCACCAACCTGACGATCACCGAATCCGACGGCACCACAACGAAGATCAACGAACCCGGTGCGGTGATCGACGAGGCGGCCCTGTCCGCACTGACCGCGGCGATCCTCGACCGCGCGGCATCGGCACGCTGGGTGGTGCTGTCCGGGTCGCTGCCACCCGGAATGCCCGACAGCTGGTATGCCGACGTGGTCGCGCAGTTGCAGCCCTTCGACTGCAAGGTGGCCGTCGACACCTCCGATGCGCCGCTGACCGCGCTGGCGGCCGGGTTCGGCCGGGCCGCGCCGGATTTGATCAAGCCGAACTCCGAGGAGCTCGCCGGCCTGGCCGGTGTCGACCCTGAATACCTGGAAACCGCTCTGGCACAGGGTAATCCAGACCCGGTCGTCAACGCCGCCTTGCAGCTGATCGAGCGCGGCGCCCGCACGGTGCTGGCCACCCTCGGTGCGGCGGGAGCGGTGCTGGTCAACGAGACCGGCAGCTGGCTGGCCACCCCTCCCCCGATCAAGCCCAAGAGCACCGTCGGCGCCGGTGACTCCTCTCTTGCGGGTTACGTGCGTGCCGACGTCGGCGGTGCCGAAGCGCCGCAACGACTGCAGATGGCGGTGGCCTACGGCAGTGGCGCCGCCGCGCTGCCCGGCTCGGCGCTCCCCTCGCCCGCACAGATCAACCTCGACGACGTGTCGGTCACCCCGATTTCGCCCAATCCCGCTTCGCTCGAGTCCACGCCCACCCCTGCTTCGCCCGCCCGACCCCGTCCCTGACACCAGAAAGGCAAGGAACCATGACGAACCCCGTGTCCATCATCACCACTGATCTGGTGCTCCTCGACGTCGACGCAGGCGCCGACAAGGAGTCGGTCATCGACCGGCTCGCGGGCCGGCTCGCCGAGAGCGGACGAGTGACCGACCGCGAAGCCCTCAAAGCCGCTGCGCTCGCCCGGGAGGCCCAGTCGGCCACCGGATTACCCGGCGGCATCGCGATTCCGCACTGCCGCTCGGCCGCGGTGTCGACCCCCTCGATCGGGTTCGCCCGCCTGTCGCCGAAGGTGGACTTCGGCGCACCCGACGGCCCGGCCGATCTGGTGTTCCTGATCGCCGCACCGGACGGCGCCGGTTCCGAGCACATGAAGCTGCTGTCCAGCCTGGCGCGAGCCCTGGTGCGGCCGGACTTCGTGGCATCGCTTCGGGAGGCGAAGTCCGCCGACGAGATCGTCGGGCTGGTCGACGGTGTGGTCAATCCGGCCGGTGCCGCACCCGCGGCGGCAGTTCCGGCGCCGAAAGCACAAGCAGCCGAGACGAAGTCGATCATCGCGATCACCGCCTGCCCCACCGGCATCGCCCACACCTACATGGCTGCCGACGCGCTGAAACTGGCCGCCGAGCGCGCCGGGGTGAACCTGACGGTGGAGACCCAGGGCTCCTCGGGCAGCACGCCGGTGAGCGCCGACACGATCTCCGGCGCCGACGCGGTGATCTTCGCCACCGACGTCGGCGTCAAGGACCGGCAGCGGTTCGCCGGGAAGCCGGTGATCGCCTCCGGGGTCAAGCGGGCCATCAACGAGCCCGACAAGATGATCGCCGAAGCCGTTGCAGCATCGGGCAATCCGAATGCTGCGCGGGTGGAGGGCACGGCGGCGGCCGCCGCCTCGGGTGCGCCGGCCGGCGGAGTGGGCTGGGGAACCCGGATCCGGCAGATCCTGCTGACCGGCGTGAGCTACATGATCCCGTTCGTGGCCGCCGGTGGTCTGTTGATCGCCCTGGGCTTCCTGTTCGCCGGCTATGACATCGCCAACAAGCCGGAGGGCAAGACCGACTCGCTGGGGCACATCATCGCGACCACCAACTCGCTGACGAACCTGCCGGCAGGTGGCTTCACCCAATACCTGGGGGCGGTGCTGTTCACTCTCGGCGGCCTGGCCTTCAGCTTCCTGGTGCCCGCGCTGGCGGGCTACATATCGTTCGCGATCGCCGACCGGCCCGGTATCGCACCGGGATTCACCGCCGGCGCGGTGGCGGTGTTCGTCGGCGGCGGCTTCATCGGCGGCATCGTCGGCGGCCTGATCGCCGGCTTCGCCGCACTGTGGATCAGCGGCTGGACAGTGCCGCAATGGTTCCGCGGCCTGATGCCGGTGG
Source organism: uncultured Actinomycetota bacterium (assembly GCA_963716465.1). Lineage (GTDB taxonomy): Bacteria > Actinomycetota > Actinomycetes > Mycobacteriales > Mycobacteriaceae > Mycobacterium. The sequence continues at coordinate 127,372 of CAVQTS010000008.1, read as the reverse complement.
TGATCATCCCGCTGCTCGCGTCATTGATCGTCGGTCTGCTGATGTTCTTCCTGCTGGGCCGCCCGCTGGCGGCGATCACCTCCGGCCTGACGAACTGGCTCAACAGCCTCACCGGGGCGTCGGTGATCCTGCTCGGTGTCATCCTGGGCCTGATGATGTGCTTCGACCTCGGCGGTCCGGTGAACAAGGCCGCCTATGCCTTCGCCACGGCCGGCCTCAACATCGCCGACCCGGCCTCTCTGCGGATCATGGCCGCGGTGATGGCCGCCGGCATGGTGCCGCCGCTGGCGATGGCGCTGGCCACCACTGTCCGGCCCGGGCTGTTCAGCGAGCCGGAGCGGGAGAACGGTCGGGCGGCCTGGTTGCTCGGTGCCTCGTTCATCTCCGAGGGCGCGATTCCGTTCGCGGCGGCCGACCCGCTGCGGGTGATCCCGTCGATGATGGCCGGCGGCGCGGTCACCGGAGCGCTGATCATGGCCTTCGACGTCACGCTGAAGGCGCCCCACGGCGGCATCTTCGTGTTCTTCGCGATCGGCAACCTGGCGTGGTTCCTGCTGTCGCTGGCCGCGGGGACCGTGGTGGGCGCCCTGGCCGTGATCGCGGCCAAGCAGTTCATCGGCGGCGAGTCGGAGGCGGCGGCCAACGCGGCCGTGGCCGCCGTCTGAGCGCCCCCTGCGCCGAAACCGCCGTTTGAGCGCGGTTGGTCGAGTAAACATCTCCATAACGTCGAGTTCGACATCAACAAAGGAGCCCAATGCATACCAAGACCGTCATCGTCGGTTCGGCGATCGGACTGCACGCCCGGCCCGCGGCGATCATCTCCGAAGCCGTCGTGAAGGCCGGCGTCCCGGTGACGCTGACGCTCGAGGGAGGTGAGCCGGTCGACGCCGGCTCGGCGCTGATGATCATGACGCTGGGCGCGGGCAACGGGGCGACCGTCACCGTCGCTTCCGATGACGAGGCGACCTGCAAGGCCGTCGCGGAACTCGTCCAGCAGGACCTGGACGCCTGAGCTCAGCTGCTGGTCAGGCCAGGCCCTTGAGCATCAGGTTCCAGTAGAGGAACGGCAGCCCGTACTTCTTCAGATACCAGTACGCGCGATGCGGCTTGGTCGGATCCAGCACCGGGAAGGACGGCTCGAGGTTCAGGTCGTAGTCGAACTCGGCGAGCAGCATGTCATGCGACGAGGTCACGATCGGGCACGACGAGTAGCCGTCGTAGGACGCCGCCAGCGGCCGGCGCTCGAGGTGGGCCGCGATGTTCTCGACCACCACCGGGGCCTGCTTGCGCACCGCCGCACCGGTCTTGGCGTTCGGTGAGGACGCCGCGTCCCCGAGCGCGAACACGTTGGGATAGCGCACATGCTGCATCGTGTGCTTGTCGACCTCGACGTAGCCGCCGGCGTCACCGGTGGACAGTGGGCTGCGTTTGATCCAGTCCGGCGCCGACTGGCGTGGCACCACGTGGAGCATGTCGTAGGGCAGCATCAGGTCGCTGCCACTGGGCCCGACCGCGGACACCGCAACCTTGCGCGCGTCGGCGTCGACCGCCGTCAGCTCCGACTCGGTATGCAGGGTGATGCCGTAACCGGCGATCACCTTGTCCAGGCTGTCCGCGATCCCGGGGATGCCGAAGATCCGCGCGCCGGGCACCACCAGGTGCACGTCGATGTCTTTGAGCACGCCCTGCTTACGCCAGTAGTCCGACGCCAGATAGGCGATCTTCTGCCCGGCCCCGGCACACTTCACACCGCCGGTCGGCATGGTGAAAACCGCAGTGCCCGAGCGGGTGTTGCGGATGAACTCCCAGGTTCGCGGCGCCAGGTCGAACCGGTAGTTCGACGACACGCCGGCCTTGCCGAGAGCGGGCTCGAGCCCGTCGGTGGCATTCCAGTCAAGCTGGATGCCGGGCGCGACCACCAGTACGTCGTAGCCGTAGGTCGACCCGTCCGAGCACGTGACGGTGTTGTTGTCCGGGTCGAAGCGGTCGGCGGCCTTGCGAATCCAGTTGGCGCGCTTAGGCATCACCGACGACTCCGGTCGTTCGGTCGTGGAAGCCTTGGCCTGGCCGCCGCCTACGAGTGTCCACAGCGGCTGGTAGTAGTGCGTGTCGGACGGTTCGATGACCGCGACGTCGGTGTAGCCCTTGCGCAACATGCGCGCGGCGACTGTGACGCCGGCGGTGCCGCCCCCGACGATGAGGACCTGATGTTTGGCGGTGGTGGTCATGTTTGTCTCTACCTCGTTGTGGTTCAGGCGTTCTGGACGGTTTCTGCCCAGGCGCCGTAGCCGCCCAGGACATCACTGACATCGGTGAAGCCGCGCTGCCGCAGCAGACTCGCGGCCACCGACGACCGGTAGCCACCGGCGCAGTAGACGACGGTCGGCTTGCGCGGGTCGAGCTCACCGGTGCGATCCGGAAGCTGGCCCACCGGGATGTTGACCGCGCCCGCGATCATGCCCTCGGCCACTTCACCCGGGTTGCGCACGTCGACGATCTGCAACTCAGGCACATCGGCGATCCGCTCGGCCAGCGCCTTGGCGGTCAGCCGCGAGGCCACCTCGACATCGTCGCGGTTGGCGAACATCACCTGGTACGGCTCGGCGAGGTAGCCGATGACGCGGTCGAAACCGATTCGCGCCAGCCGGTTCTTGCCCTCCAACTCCAAGCCCGGCTCAGTCACCAGCACGATGTCGACATCGGGCTTGACCACCGATCCGGCGAACTCTGCGTAGCGGCCCTCCAGGCCGATGTTGACGGCCCCGCGCAGATGACCCAATGCGAAGTCCTCGGGCGTGCGCCCGTCGACCAGCAACGCGCCGGCTGCCATCGCCGTACGCACGTCGGCGTAGGTCATGGCCTTCGGCACCTTGGTCTCGTCGAGCAGTTCGCGGTCCTTACGGTTGAGGATCGCGTCATAGACGAAATAGCCCGGTGCCGGCGGCTGGCCCTCGGTGACCAGCTCCATGAACGTCGCCTTGTCCGGTGCGCGCAGCGCGTAGTTGGTCTTGCGCTGCTCACCCATCGTCGACCACAGATCGGTCGAGAGATTCTTGCCGCACGCCGAACCGGCGCCGTGCGACGGATAGACCCGCGTCGCATCCGGCAGGGTCATCAGCTTGGTGTGCAGCGAGTCGTAGAGCTTGTCGGCCAGTTCCTCGCGGGTGAAGCCGATGGAGGCCAGCAGGTCCGGGCGGCCCACATCACCGATGAACAAGGTGTCACCGGTCAGCACGCCATAGGGCATCTCGTCGCCGGCATGCTCGTAGATCACGATGCTCAGCGACTCCGGGGTGTGGCCCGGGGTGTGCCGGAACTCCAGTTGGACGTCACCCAGCGAGTAACGCTGCCCGTCCTCGACCGGCATGTAGTCATACTCCGGCTCGGCCACCGACGAATAGACGATCTTGGCCCCGGTCGCCTTGGCGAGCTCCAGATGCCCGGAGAGGAAGTCGGCATGGAAGTGGGTCTCGATGACGAGTTCGATCGTCATCCCGAGTTCCTTTGCATCCGCGATGTATTCGGACACATCGCGCTGCGGATCCACCACCACGGCACGCCCGGAAGTCTCGTCGCCGATCAGATACGACGCGTGCGACAGGCAGTCCAGGTAGTACTGGTTGAACTTCATCTGCGGTTTCCTTCCAGGAATTCGAGTTGTCGGGTCAGGCGAGCGCGAGGAACAGCTTCTCGAGCTCGGCCTCGGTAAGTGGGGTCTTGTCCGCGGAGTCGGCACCGGTCGCGCATTCGCGCAGTCCGGTCGCCACCATCTTGAATCCGGCGCGGTCGAGCGCCTTCGACGCCGCGGCGAGCTGGATCACGATGTCCCGGCAGTCGCGGCCCTGTTCGATCATCGAGATGACGCCGGCCAGTTGGCCTTGCGCCCGGCGCAGCCGATGCAGTACCTCGATGGAGTTCTCGTCGGTGACCATGGTCGTCGCCTTGGCGGTTCCGGTGTCGCTCATGCCGCGCCCGCCGTGGTTGCGAAACGGTGGGTGAGCCGTCGCAGCGGACATGCCGCGTAGTGGCTGCACACGAAGGTCATTACGCCCGCGACGACAGTCAGCGCGGCGGCGGCGAATCCGAGGGCCGGGTGAATCTCCTCGCCGAGGATCACCGAAGCCATCATCAACACGAACCAGCCGAATCCCTTGCGCAGCGTCTCCGGATTGACCTTGCCGGCGAACCGGGCACCGATCAGGGCGCCGACCACCGCCGCTGCGGTCAGCGCCGCACCGAGGGACCAGTCGATCCGCACGCTGGACAGGTAACCCATCAGCCCCGCAACGGAATTCATCGCGATGATCACCAGCGACGTTCCGACGGCGATCGGCATGGGCAGTCCGCCGAGCAGGACCAGCGCGGGCACCAACAGGAATCCGCCGCCGGCGCCGATCAGTCCGGTCACCATTCCCACCATCAGACCTACGGCGGCGATCTTGGCAAGCGGGAGTTGGTGAGGGTTCTCGGTGATGGTCGCGTTGTTCTTCCGCCCGCGCAGCATCGCGGTGGCGGTGGCGATCATCATCACCGCGAAGCCGACGAGCAACACCGTGCCGGGGATGAACCTGGCCAGGTGCCCGCCGGCGTAGGCGCCCGCCATCGCGGTCGCGCCGAACAGGAGTGCGGTCCGCCATTGCACCCGGCCGGCACGCGCGTGGGAGATCGCACCGACCGCACTGGTGGCTCCGACGACCAGTAGCGAGGTGGCGATGGCCTGCTTGGCATCCATCCCGGCCACGTAGGCCAGCAGGGGGACCATCAGGATCGAGCCGCCGCCGCCGAGCAGCCCGAGGGAAATACCCACAAAGACCGCAAGGACGATCGCCAGAGTGGTCATCGCTGTCACCTCCCTCGACTCCGCATACCACTGGGGGTATGCCCAGTCCCCACAGTAGATACCACAGGGGGTATATGCAAGCGAACAGCGGAATACCCCCATGGGTACGGACAGGAAAGTGACTTTCGGCCCTCACCAGCGCGGAGGACGCGGGCAGTAAGGCAACCCTCCGAAATCGCCGTTTGCGCTGCTAGCATGCCCGTTATGCCCGAGCCGCACCCGATCAGTGGCCGCACGGCGGTCGAACGGGGGGGCGCGTTCATCCGCGATTCGGGTTATGTACGCAAGTGGCTCATCCTGGGCGTCGCCATCGGCATCATCGCCGGGCTCGGCGCCGTCGTCTTCTATATCGCCCTGGACTACACCGGGAAGTTCCTGATCGGCTATCTCGGCGGCTACCACATGCCCGAGGCCAAGGAATCCGGCGGCGGAGTCGGTTCGGCGGGCTTCGTGCGGCCGTGGGCCATCCCGCTGATCGCGTTCGGCGGCGCCATGCTGTCGGCCACACTGGTGGCCCGGTTCGCCCCCGAAGCCGAAGGGCACGGCACCGACACCGCCATCGAGGCCGTCCACACCGATCCGCGGTCGATCCGCAGTCGCGCGGTCATGGTCAAGATGCTCGCCAGCGCGTTGACCATCGGGTCGGGCGGCTCTGGCGGCCGGGAAGGCCCGACAGCGCAGATCTCCGCGGGTTTCGGCTCGCTGCTGACCCGCGTGTTCAACCTGTCGGACGCCGACGGCCGGGTGGCGGTCTCACTGGGCATCGGATCTGGCATCGGCGCGATCTTCGGAGCGCCGCTGGGCGGTGCGGTGCTCGCCGCCTCGATCGTCTATCGCGAGGACTTCGACTACAAGGCATTGGTGCCGGGATTCGTGACTTCGGGGACCGCCTACGCGATCTACGGCTCGATCATGGGCTTTGCGCCGATGTTCGGGTTCGTCGAGCCCGAGTACCACTTCGACCCTGCCCAGCTGGGCTGGTTCGTGTTGATCGGAATCGTCTCGGCGGCAATCGGTTACCTGTACGCGCGGGTGTTCTACGGCACGGTCGACCTGACTCACCGGCTGCCGGGCGGCAAGGTGATCAAGCCGGCACTCGGCGGCCTGATGGTCGGCCTGCTCGCACTGCTGATCCCCCAGGTGCTCTCCAGCGGGTACGGCTGGGTCCAGGTCGCCACCACGCGGGAAGGGCTGATGACCATCCCGCTGTGGATCGTCCTCATCCTGCCGGTCGCGAAAATCGTTGCCACGTCGCTGTCTATCGGCACCGGCGGGTCAGGCGGCATCTTCGGGCCGGGCATCGTCATCGGCGCGTTCGTCGGCGCGGCCATCTGGCGACTGGCCGACCTCGCGGGCGCGCCTGCACTGCCCGCGGGTCCGGGTGTGTTCGTCATCGCCGCGATGATGGCGTGCTTCGGCAGCGTGGCCCATGCGCCGCTGGCCGTGATGATCATGGTCGCCGAGATGACCGGGTCCTTCGCCGTCATCCCTGGCGCGATGGTCGCCGTCGGGGTGGCGTATCTGATCATCTACCGCAGCAACGTGTCGATCTACCGGTCGCAGCGCCTCAACCGGGAGACAGCCGCGGCCGAACGGGTCACCGTGCCGGCCCCGGAGATCATCGCAACCCCCGACGACGACGAGCCCGACACCTGATCGAAAGGCGGCCACGATGCCGAAAAACCCTAGCCTCCATGCGGTTTCGCTAACCAAAGGTGAGATCGTCGAAGAGTCCGACCTTGGCTCGATCCGACGGGTCACGGCCGACAACTTCCCGATTCTGCGGGGGCTGTCCATCAAGCGGGTGGTGATCAACCCCGGCGCCATGCGAACTCCGCACTGGCATGCCAACGCCAACGAGCTGACCTACTGTGTGTCCGGCACCGCGCTGGTCTCGGTGCTCGACACCTACAGCCAGTTCTCCTCGTTCGTCGTGACCGCCGGCGATATGTTCCACATCGACTCGGGCTCACTGCATCACATCGAGAACATCGGCGAGGATGTCGCCGAGTTCATCATCGCCTTCCGCAACGAGCGGCCGGAAGACTTCGGTTTGTTCGCCGCGTTCGGTGCCATGACCGATGCGGTGCTGGGCAACACCTACGATCTCGACTCCTCGGATTTCACCAACATCCGTCGCAGCACCACCGACCGGTTGCTGGCCCGGCGCACCGGAGATCCGGAGGTACCGTCGACGGCGTACTTCGCCGACCCACACAAGTTCTCACTGGAGGAGCAGAGCCCCCAGATCAGCGTGGCGGTCGGGTCGGCACACCTGGCACGCGTGCAGTACTGGCCCGCATTGAAGGACCTGTCGATGTATTCGCTGCGAATCCGCGAGGACGGCATGCGCGAGCCGCACTGGCACCCGATCACCGCCGAGATGGGCTACGTGCGCAGCGGCTCGGCGCGGATGACCGTCATGGGGCCCGACGGCACGCTCGACACCTGGTACCTCAACCAGGGCGACGTCTACTTCATCCCGCGGGCGTACCCGCACCACATCGAAGTGGTGGACTGCCCGGGCTGGCACTTCCTGATCTTCTTCGACCAGCCCATGCCGGGTGACATCGGATATCGCGCCTCGCTCAGTGCCTACTCGCGGGAGGTGCTGGCCGCCACGTTCAACGTCCACGTCGACGACCTGCCGAACTTCCCGTTCACCAACGCCGACCCGCTGATCGTCACCCGCAAGAATCCGCTGGACGCGCACGCCATGGGCGAGCACTGATCGCAAGGACCTAGGTCACCTTCTCAGCACGATTCAGCAAAAGGTCGTGCTTTTCGGGCCGGCAGCGTGCATCCTTTCGACTCTAAGGTCAATGTCGACGGCGAGGGGATTCTGATGTCAGCTCCAACGATGGCGCACCGGCTGGCGGCCGAGTTCGTCGGCACATTCCTGTTGGTCTTCGGTGGTTGCGGCGCAGCGATTTTCGCAGCCAGCCCGGATGAGAAGAGCTCAGTCGGGATCGGCTTCCTGGGGGTGGCTCTGGCGTTCGGCCTCACGGTGCTTGCCGGTGTGTACGCATTCGGTGTGATCTCCGGCGGGCACTTCAACCCGGCGGTGACACTCGGCGCGGCGCTGGCCAAGCGCGTGGAATGGAAGGCGTTGCCGGCCTACTGGATCGTCCAGGTGATCGGCGGCCTGGTCGCAGGCGGTCTGCTCTATTTCATCGCCAGGGGCCGGCCGGACTTCACCGCCACAGGCAACATGGCGGCCAACGGCTACGGCGCGCATTCCCCGTACGGCTACTCACTGGCAGCGGTAGCGGTCACCGAGATCGTGCTCACCTTCATCTTCCTGCTGGTGATCCTCGGTGCCACCGACGACCGCGCGCCGAAGGGATTCGCGGGCCTGGCAATCGGCTTGACCCTCACACTGATTCATCTGATCTCGATCCCGATCTCGAACACCTCGGTGAACCCGGCCCGTTCGACCGGCGTCGCGTTCTTCAACGCCGACGGCGCACCCGCGCAGCTGTGGGTGTTCTGGCTCGCCCCACTGGTGGGCGCGGCCATCGCCGGTGTCGCGTACCCGTTGCTGTTCGGCAGGGGCGAGGAGTTGGCGGACCGGCCGGTCCGCGACGCAGCGCTCGAACGCTGACGCCCATCGAGATCGGCGCAGGCGCTCAGCGCGCGGAGTCCGCGGCGCCCTTCTCCGTCGACGACCCCTCGTGAGTCAACGTGCCGCCGGCGTTCTCCAGGTGTGCCCGCACGAACCACTGGAACTTCTCCAGCTCGGCGGCGTGGCCGATGAGGATGTCCTGCGTCACCGGGTCGAGTTCCTCGGTGACCCCGATCGACTTGCGGACGTCCTCGACCACCCCGTCGTACACCAGATCGAGGGCGGCCAGGTGCGCCTGCACCGTGTCCCGGCCCACCGAGTAGTCGTCCCAGGTGCGGTCCTTGAGAATCGCTCCCGGCGTGCCCTGCGGTGAAAAGCCAAGGGTCGCAATGCGTTCAGCGACCTCGTCGGCGTAGCCGCGGACCAGTTCAACCTGCGGGTCGATCATCTCGTGCACGCCGATGAAGTTGGGCCCCACCACGTTCCAGTGCACGTGCTTGAGGGTCAGGTGCAGGTCGTTGTAGGTGCTGAGCTGCTTCTGCAGCAGGTCGGCCACCTTGCGGGCCTGGCCTTGGGTCATCCCGGGGACGGTGAACTTCGAACCCATGAGTCACTCCTTCGCGTATCGCTGTCGCAGCCACGCATACCCGGGTCCGCGCACCGGTAATCAGCACCGGGAACGGCGTCACATTCGGCTGATCTGCTGCACCGGCAGCCGCGCGCCGCGGCGCGGTTCATAGGCCAGTCCGCTGGCCTCCAGCATTCGCACCGCGCGGTACCGGTGCGGGCGCACGGGTTCGAGCAGGTCGATCATCTCGGCGTCGTCGACCGGCCGTCCGATCAGCGTCCAGCCGACCATCTTGCAGACGTGGTAGTCGCCCACGGACAGCGCATCGGCGTCACCGAGGGCCCGCTGCGCTGTCTCAGCCGCCGTCCACACACCGACGCCGGGAAGTACGGTCAGCGCCTCGCGGGCCTCGGCCGCCGGGCGGCCGAGCAACCGCTCCAGCGCGTCCGCCCGCTGGGCGCAGCTGACGACGGTCCGGGCACGGCCCGGGTCGACGTTGGCGCGGTGGAACTCCCAGGACGGGATCCGCCGCCACACCTGCGCGGACGGCGGCACCCGCATCCGGGCCGGAGCGGGCCCGGGCGCGGGGCTGCCGAACTTGGTGACCAGCAGCCGCCAGGCACGGAACGCGTCGGCACCAGGGACCCGCTGCTCGATCACCGCGGGAATCAACGCTTCGAGGACACGGCCGGTGCGCCCCAGTCGCAGGTGTGGCACCCGCTTGGCCGCGGCCGCGATGACCGGGTGCCCCGGCTGGAAACCGGCGGCGTCGTCGTCGGCACCCAGGAACGCGGGGAGCGCGTCGAGGAACTCCTCGGCGCCCTCCCCCCAGGCCTGGCACGTCACCGCGTCGGGCGCGCTGCGCGCGATCCGGGCGGTGACCGCACCGCTGGGCTGCAGGCTGGTCCGCCAGATCGCACGGTCCGCGTCGAGTTGGTAGCAGGGGTCACCCGGCCCGCGGCGTTGCGGCGCAAGCGTCAGTCCCGGGCTGACCGGGCCCGGGAACACCAGCGTGCGCTCGCTCGCCACCGGTCAGTCCGGCTCGACGGCGATGTCGGCTTTGGTCGGGTAGAAGGCGACGTGCCCGGCGATCGCCGCGACGGCAGGGTACGGCTCGTCGTAGGCCCAGATCGCGTCCTCGACGGTCGACCCGCCGACGGTGACATTAAAGTAGCCGGCCTCACCCTTGTAGGGGCAGTAGGTGTGAGTCTGGCTGCGGCTCAACATGTTCGGGTCCACATCGCCGATCGGGATGTACTGCACCACGGGATAGCTCGCCTCCTGCAGGCCGAGGGCGGCACGGGTGTCGGCGACCAGTTCGCCGTTGACCCGCACCTGAACCCGGCCGCCGGTCGGGGTGATCGTGATCGGGTGTGCTGCGGTGGGCTGCTTGACTTCGCGCGTGGTCATCGTCGGTTCTCCTCGCAGTAGGTGTGCTCGGTGTAACACCAGACCTCACCCATGATTCCCGCTAGGGCCGGCGCGCGATGGCGTCTGCGACCACCGCGATCGGCGAGGTGCGGGCCCGGCCGCCCGCTTCGTGCCGGTCGGCCACCTTGTAGGCGGTGTACATGCCGCGCACCCCGATCCAGCGGAAGGGCTCGGGCTCCCAGGTCTGCGAGTGGTGACCGACCCAGGGCAGGGCCGTCAACGGCGTGGTCCGCTTGAGCACCAGGTCGGTCAGTGTGCGCCCGGCCAGGTTGGTGGCCGTCACGCCGTGGCCGACGTAGCCGCCGGCCGCACCGAGGCCGGTCACCGGATCGAGGTTGATGCCGGCCGACCAGTCCCGCGGAACAGCCAGCACGCCGCACCAGCCGTGCGCGATCGGCACACCGCGGGTTTGCGGCAGCACGGAGTTGAGCACGCCGGTGAGGTAGGTGATGGTGCTCTCGCCGACCGCGCCGTCGTTGTCGATGCGCGAGGCGTAGCGGTAGGGCACCGCCCGGCCACCGATGGCGATCCGGTTGTCGGCGGTGCGCTGGGCGTAGAAGAAGCCGTGCGCCAGATCGCCCATCGTCTCGTAGCCCGTCCAGCCGATGGACTTCCAGATGTCGTCGGACATCGGCTCGGTGGCGATCATCGCGCTGTTCATCGGCAACCACCGCCGCCGCAGCCCGGGCATCCGCGCGGTGAACCCCTCGGTGGCCCGCAGCACGATCGGCGCCCGGACCACTCCCTGCGGGGTCTCGGCCCGGCCGGCGCTGATGGCCCTCACCGGGGTCTGCTCGTAGATCGTGACGCCAAGGCGCTCGACCACATCGGCCAGACCGCGGGCCAGCTTGGCCGGCTGAATCCGCGCGCAGTGCGGGTTGAACGAGCCGAGCACCAGATGATCCACGCGGATCCGCGCGGCGGCCTCGTCGGCGGTCAGCATCTCGATGCCGTCGGTGCCCCACTCGCGGTCCTCGTCGGCCTCGGCGCGCAGCCGTCGGGCCTGCGCGGCGTTGCGGGCGACCTCGAGATTGCCGCCCTTGACGATGTCGGCCTGGATGCCTTCGCGTGCCGCGACGTCGATGACCTCGTCGACGGCGTCGTTGAGGGTGCGCTGCCAGGCCACCACGTTCTCGCGACCGTACTTCTTGGCCAACAGTCCGCGGTGCCCGGGCGCCAGCCCGGACAGCCACCCGCCGTTTCGCCCCGACGCGCCGAACCCGGCGAACCGCGCCTCCAGAATGGTGATCCGCAGCGACGGGTCGGCCTTCTTCAGGTAGTAGGCGGTCCACAGTCCGGTGTAGCCGGCGCCGACGATGCACACGTCGGCGTCGCGGTCACCGGGCAGAGCGGGACGCGGTTGTGGGAGTTCGGCGAACCAATGCGACACGGCGCCGTTGATCGTGGCCATGAGAAGAATCTTGGCAGCCCCGTCGGTGGACGCCTAATCGTTTCGCGGTCAGTACCGGCCAGTACGCTGACGGCGACGCAGCCCACCCTCACCGAGCGGAGTCGATGACCCGATGACCCACGTGCACCGCTCCCTGGTGGCCGCGATCGCGCTGGTGCTGGCCATGCTCGCCGGCCCGGCCGGTGTGTCCCACGCCGACGACATCGTCCCGGGCGTATCGCTGACCACCACGTCGAACGCCCCGCTTCGCAACGGCGGCACCTACGGCGTCGGGATCGTCGTCGTCGCGCATTTCGACGCGCCAGTCGGAGACCGCGGCGCGGCCGAACAGGCGCTCGCGGTCAGCACCGAACCGCCGGTGTCCGGTGCCTGGCACTGGGTCAACGACCAGACCGCACACTGGCGACCGCCGCAGTACTACGCCCCCGGCACCGTCGTCACGGTCGGCGCCGTCGATGCCCCGCTCGTGACCTTCACCATCGGCGCCTCGCACGTGTCCGTCGCCGACGACGCCACCAAGCAGGTCAGTGTCTATGACGGCGGAGCGCTGGTCCGGACCATGCCCACCTCGATGGGCCGTGGCGGAACCGACAAGGTTGGCGACAAGACACTGAGCTTCTGGACCCAGCCCGGCACCTATACCGTGCTGGACAAGAGCAATCCGGTGGTCATGGACTCCTCGACATACGGCCTGCCGATCAACGATCACCTCGGCTACAAGGAGTCGATCAACTACGCGGTGCGCATCAGTACCGACGGGGTCTATCTGCACGAGCTCGACGCCACGGTCTGGGCGCAGGGCCACACCGACACCAGCCACGGCTGTCTGAACCTCAACCAGGACAACGCCCAGTGGTTCTACAACTTCTCGGTACCCGGCGATGTCGTGGAGGTCCGCAACAGCGGCGGTCCAGCCGCTGCAGTTGTGGCAGAACGGTGACTGGAGCGTGCCGTGGGATCAGTGGGCCAACTGAGTCACTGAACGATCGGTAGGCATCTACACGAATCGACAGACGTGCCGGTTCATTCTGAGGCCGCCTTCGCCTGCTTCTTCGCGGCGCGCAGCCCCACCCAGAACCGGGCGGCCTCCCGGATGGACTCCTCGACCGGCCGCGGCTGCCAGCCCAGCTCCCGCACGGCCTTGCCGTGGTCGAGCGGACCTTCGGCGCGCATCAGCCGCAGTGAGTCCAGCGACAGCCGCTCGTCGGTTCGGCGCAGCCGCGCCTTGAGCGTGCCCATGGCCGCCAGCGCGTAGGACATCGGCAGCGGGATCGCCTTGGCGGGCGGGGCCACACCGGCCGCCTCCGCGGCGATCCGGGTGACCTCGGCGTTGCTGATCATCTTCTCCGAGATCAGGTAGCGCTCCCCGACCCGGCCGCGTTCGGCGGCCAGGATCATCGCGCGGGCGGCGTCGTCGACCCCGACGGCTTCCAGTTCGATGCCGGACATCACGAACGGCAGCTTGCCGAAGGCGGCCCCGGCGATGATCGCGCCGTGCGGGGTGCGTCCCCAGTCGCCGCTGCCGTAGGTCGTCGACACGCACATCGCGATGGCGGGCAGGCCTTTCTCGCGGGCGTACTGCAGCACCAGATCCTCAGCCTGGACCCGCGAGCGCACGTAGGGGGTGAGGCCTCGGTCGGAGATGATGTCGGCCTCGCTGGTGGTCTGGCCGCGGCGACGGCGGACGGTGACGTAGCTGCTGGTGAAGATGAACCGGTGCAGGGCAGCGTCTTTCGCGACCTCGAGGACGTTGCGGGTGCCCTCGACGTTGGTGTGGAACAGCGGTGCGGGGTCGCGCAGCCAGCCGCGGGCGTCCACGACGCAGTAGTAGACGTCGTCGCAGCCGGCCATCGCCACGCGCAGGATGTCGTCGTCCCAGATGTCGCCGATGAACCGCTGCACGTCGAGGTCGTCGATGGAGAGGGTGTTGGCGTTCTCGCGCACCATCACCCGCACCTGGTGACCGTCGGCGACCAGCTGCCGGGTGACGTGTGAGCCCAGGAAGCCGTTGGCGCCGATGACCAGCTTGGGCGCGGGCTGCTCGCTCACTTGGACCCCTCGAATTGCTGCAGCCACGCGGCGGCCTCGTCGTCGAGGGTGCCGAGTTCCCCGGCTTTCTTGCACCACTTGATCCCGGCCTGCACGAACCGCAGCGGGTTGTAGATGTCTTCCTGCCGCGACCACAGTCCGTCGCCGGCGTAGGTGACGATCGAGATGTTGGTGGCGCTGATGATGGTGCCGTCACCGGGGTCGCGCATCGGGTTGTCCAACTCGCAGATGACCCGGCCGGTGTCCTCGTCGATCACCGACCACAGCGACGGGAACTCCGTCATGTGGCTGCCCGGAAAGGTGCTCATGGTCCGGGTGATCCAGGGCAGCACCTCGTCTCGGCCCTTCATCGTGCCCATGGCGTGCTCGATGTAGTCGACGTCGGGGGTGTAGTGGCCCACCCAGGTGTTCCAGTCGCGGGTGCGCGCCGCGTCGGCGACGGTGGCCTCGAAGGTGGCGAAGGCCTGGGTCAGTTCATCACGGGAGAATCGCGGCACAGCTTCAAACTAGAACACGTTCTATCGGGCTTTGTCGAGGGTCAGCTGCCCAGGCAGGGCCGGGTTCTGACAGTTGTATGACGCGGGAGTATCCGGACGGGACTTCGTCGTTACACAAGCATGCCGCAGAATTATCACCGTAATCCCGAAGCCCTGAATGCCCTGTCGCCCGAGCAGTACCGGGTGACCCAGGAGAACGGAACCGAGCGCGCCTTCACCGGCGAGTACTGGGACAACCACGACCCCGGCATCTACGTCGACGTCGTCTCCGGGGAGCCGCTGTTCGCCTCCGTCGACAAGTTCGACAGCGGTTCGGGCTGGCCCAGCTTCACCAAGCCCGTTGAGCAGGCCAACGTCGTCACCAAGCGGGACTTCAGCCATCTGATGATCCGCACCGAGGCGCGTTCGGCCCACGGCGACAGCCACCTCGGGCACGTCTTCAAGGACGGCCCGCGCTCAGAAGGCGGGTTGCGCTACTGCATCAACTCCGCTTCGCTGAGATTCATCCACCTCGACGACCTCGAGGCGCAGGGTTACGGCGAGTACCGGCGGCTGTTCGAGCCCGCCGAGGAAGGAGATCAGATGAGCGATGAGCGACTAGCGCAAGACATGGCGATCCTGGCGGGCGGCTGCTTCTGGGGCATGCAGGACCTGATCCGCAAACAGCCCGGTGTGGTGTCCACCCGTGTCGGCTACACCGGCGGCGAGAACGCCCACCCGACCTACCGCAAGCACCCGGGCCACGCCGAGGCGATCGAGATCGTCTACGACCCGGCCGTCAGACCGACTACCGGGCGCTGCTGGAGTTCTTCTTCCAGATCCACGACCCGAGCACCAAGAACCGCCAGGGCAACGACGTCGGCAGCAGCTACCGCTCGGCGATCTTCTACCTCGACGACGAGCAGAAGCGGGTCGCGCTGGACACCATCGCCGACGTCGACGCCTCCGGGCTGTGGCCCGGCAAGGTGGTCACCGAGGTGACGCCGGCCGCCGAGTTCTGGGAGGCCGAGCCCGAGCACCAGGACTACCTGGAGCGCTACCCCAACGGCTACACCTGCCACTTCCCGCGGCCGGGCTGGAAGCTGCCGCGACGCGAAACGGCGTAACGGCCGGGGCGGTACGCCGGCCGGCCAGAAGGGCTTGCCATCGCCTGATACCGCCCGCACGTCGCAGCGCGCCAACCGCTACAGTGAGGGGTCGATTTCCGAGCAGTGGAGTGGGGTCCCCAATATGCGTTGCGTCGCGTTCGCGCCTGCATTGAGCGCCATGGAAGACAAGGCCGGCGGCGTGACCGCCCAGGGCTTTCCGATGACAGCGACTTACGTCAACGACTTCCCGGCCCAGATCACTGTCCCGCTGGTGGTGGCGTTCTGCGCGCTGGGCGGTGCCGACTATGACCCGCTGCAGTTCATCGTTGCGACGTCGGCCGACGGCGAGCGGGTGGGCAGCCTCGAGTTCGGCTGGCACTGGCACGACAATCCGCCGACACCGGTGAAGTTTCGCGTGTTCACGCAGTATCTGCCGATGCGGGTCGAGTCAGCCGGCGTGTACACCATCGGCCTCTACGACAGCCTCGATGCCACCGAAAGCGATCACCTTTTTCCGCTACCAGTGCTGAAGATGAATCCCTTCCAGCGGAACCGGAGCTGAGACATGACCGAGAATCCCCGCGCCGACGTCGTCGCGCAGCAGTACCAGAAGTGGCAGTACCCCGAGCCGATCCAGAACCTGGAGACCTGGCTGGCCAAAAGCTGGCAGTGGTTCGACCCGAGCCACGCCCACCGGCTGCTGTGGCCGGACCGGCCGTACCAGGCCGACATCGACATCCTCATCGCCGGCTGCGGTACCAACCAGGCGGCGGTGATCGCCTACACGAACCGCGCGGCCAAGGTGGTGGCGCTCGACGTCAGCCAGCCCTCGCTGGATCACACCAAGTACCTCAAGGACAGGTACGCGCTGAAGAATCTCGAGGTGCATCTGCTTCCGGTCGAGGAGGCGCCCAGCCTGAACACCCAGTTTGACCTGGTCATCTCCACAGGCGTGCTGCATCACCTGGCCGACCCGAACGCAGGGATGAAGGCCCTGGCCGACGTGTTACGCCCGGACGGGGTGGCCGCAATCATGCTCTACGCGCGCTACGGCCGCGCCGGGGTGGAACTGATGCAGGGCATCTTCCGCGATCTGGGCCTGCAGCAGGATGAGGAATCGCTGCGGATGGTCCGGGCAGCGCTGGACTCGCTGGCCCCCACCCACCCGCTGCGCAACTACCTGAACATCGCCCCGGACCTGGAGTTCGACGCGGGTCTGGTGGACACCTTCCTGCATGGCCGCGACCGCAGCTACACCGTCGACGACTGCCTGGAACTGGCGGACTCCGCGGGGCTGGTCTTCATCGACTGGTTCCTCAAGACGTCGTATTACCCCCCGACACTGGTCGAGCCGGAGAACGAGTTCTACAGCGCCGTCAACGAGTTGCCGCGGGAGAAAATGTGGTCGGTGATGGAGCGAATGCGCACCGCCAACGCGTGCCACTTCTTCACGGCGTGCCGCAAGGACCGGCCGGGGGCCTACAAGATGGACTTCGCCGCGACCAAGCCGCTGGACTACGTTCCGCTGCTGCGGCTGCGCTGCGGGCTGCGCGGCGACGCAATCTTCCGGCCTGGCTGGACGCTGCAGCTGGATCCGACGCACCTGGCGTTCGCACAGTTCGTCGACGGCGAGCGCACCATCCGCGAGATCGCCGAGCGGGTGGCCCAGAGCGGGCTGGTGGCCCGCGGCGAGCAGACCGAACTGGAGTACATCGCGCTGGAGCTCTTCAAGGGGCTGTGGCGGCAGGACTTCATCGCGATCGACCTGAGCGCCACCTCCTAGACGCGTACCGACTGAGCCCCGTGGACGTACGTCCACGGGGCTTCGTCGTGTAGCTGATACTCCGCGTGCGGCGTACACATCTCATCGGCGCTACGCGTCCGCGAGGAAGCTCACCACAACGCCGTGGGGGCCGTGTAGGGATGATTTCCACACAGTCGCGGGGCTAGCCGGTCGCTCAGCACCACGCCGAGACCGCGGACCGTGGACCCTGCCGGTTGGCGCAACCACGTGTTGGCTCGGCCGGACAACGAAATCGGCCCCCTCTATGAAGAGGGGGCCGATTTCTCGTTACCGGTGTTTACGGCTGGTTGTTCAAACCGGCCTTGCCGTTGGTGCTCGACGAGCCGGCTCCGCTGGCGGTCCCGGTGCCACCGGCGCCACCCTGGCCGGCGGTCACCCGGCCGTTGCCACCGTTGCCGCCGTGGGCCTGCGACGAGGTGCCGTCGGAATTCGCCCCGCCGCCCTGGCCGCCGTTGCCGCCGGCCGAGCCCTTGCCACCGTTGCCGCCCTGGCCACCGTTTGCGGTGGTCAGCGAGCCCAGCGTGGCGTTGGCATCGCCGCCGGCACCGCCTTGGCCGCCCGCGCCGGTCGTGGTGTCGCCACCCGCACCGCCCTTGCCGCCGTTGGCAACGCCGTTGGAAGCGGTCACAGCCGCCGAGCCACCGGATCCGCCCTGGCCGCCGTCGCCGTTGGTCGCGCCGCCACCGGCGCCGCCGGCGCCGCCGTTGACCAGCACACCGCCCACGGTCCCGTTGCCCGAGCCGCCGTCGCCGCCGTCGCCGCCGTCGCCGTAGTTACCGGCACCGCCGCCCGAGCCGCCGCTGCCGCCGTTGCCGGCCGGGTTATCCCACCCGTTGCCGCCGTCGCCACCGTTGCCGCCACCCAGGGTGCGGTTACCCGCGGTTCCTGCGGAGCCGCCCTTACCACCAGCTGCTCCAGCCGCGCCCCCGGTGCCGGTGTTGCCACCGGTGCCGCCGTTGCCGCCGTTGTTGGCGATCGCGGACCCGTCGGCGCCGTTGCCGCCGTTCCCGGCGGTGCCGCTGTCGCCACCATTGCCGCCGTTGCCGGCCGTACCGAGGGCTTTGGCGCCACCCGTGCCTCCGGCGCCGCCGGAGCCGCTGTTTCCGGCGTTGGCGCCGCTAACGCCGTCGGCCGTACCGCTGCCGCCGTTGCCGCCGTTACCGCCCTGGCCGCCGTTACCGCCGGTTCCGGAGGTGCCGAAGGTGGCGACGCCGCCGGTGCCACCGGTGCCACCGTTGCCACCGTTGGTGCCGGCCTCCGGGGCAGTGGCACTGTCGGCTCCGGTATAGCCGTCGCCGCCCCTGCCGCCGTTCCCGCCGACTCCGGGTGTGTTCCCCGTCGTCGGATCGATGACGTTGGCGTTGCCGGCACCGCCGGTGCCGCCGTTACCGCCGGTGCCACCGTTCAGACCCGCCACCGTAGAGGACCAGCCATTACCGCCGTCGCCGCCGTTGCCGGCCGCCGCGGTGGTGCCATGGGCCGCCCGCGAGCCAGCCCCTCCGTCTGCGAACCCGCCGAGTCCGGCGGAGTTCGCTGCGCCGCCGTTACCGCCGGTGCCACCGTTCTGACTGGCCTGGGTGCCAGCGCCACCGGTTCCACCGGTGCCACCGTTGGCAGCGTTGCCGCCGAGGCCACCGGCCCCGGGAGTCCCGCCGCCGGTAATACCGCCGTTGCCGCCGGTACCGCCCTTGCCGGAGTTTCCGCCGTTACCGCCGGTGCCGCCGCCGGGCACACCCGAGCCGCCGTTGCCGCCAGCCCCTGCGTTGCCGCCTTGACCACCCTGGCCAGCTGCGCCGAAGACGGTGAGACCGCCGTTACCGCCAGCTCCACCGTTGCCACCGTTGGTGCCGTTCTGCCCGGTTCCCGCAGCGCCGCTGTAGCCGTCGCCGCCGTTACCGCCGGAACCGCCCGTGCCGCCGCCGCCGTCGACGATGCCGGCTCCACCGGTACCGCCCGCGCCGCCGTTGCCACCGTTGACACCCTGAGTGGTCGAGCTCAGGCCGGCACCGCCGTTACCGCCGTTGCCGCCCGAAGCAGCCTGGCCGGACGCGGCGAACGCGCCGAGACCACCGTTGGCCTTACCGCCGAGTCCTTCGACTCCGCTGATGCCGCCGGTGCCACCCTTGCCGCCGTTGGGGTTGGTGAGGTCGCCGCCGGCACCGTCAGCACCGCGGCCACCGGCCCCGGCGTTACCGCCGGCACCGCCGGCGCCGCCACCGTTGCCGAAGCCACCGTTGCCACCGAAGCCGCCCACGCCGCCATCGCCGCCCGCGCCGCCCGCGCCGCCGCCGGCAACCGGGGCGCCACCTGTACCACCGGCACCGGCATTGCCGCCGACACCACCGGTACCGGCCTTGCCGGTAGACGTGCCGCCACCCTTGCCGCCGTCGCCGCCGCCACCGCCGTCACCCGCATTGCCGCCGGTGCCGCCGTCGGGCGAGCCCAGTCCGCCGTCACCGCCGACACCACCGGTGCCGCCGCCGCCGCCGGAACCTGCCGTCCCAGCCGTGCTGCTGCCGCCGGCACCACCGTCGCCGCCGCCACCGCCGTCACCACCGCTCTTACCGGCACCGCCCGGGTTGACACCTTGGCCACCGGTGCCGCCGACACCGCCGGCCGCACCCTGGCCGCCCTGGCCGCCGTTGCCGGCCTTGCTCGCACCGCCGGCTCCGCCGTCACCGCCAGCACCGGCGTCTGTGCCGGCCTGGTTGGTGCCGCCGTTGTAGCCTCCACCGCCCAGTCCGCCGTTACCGCCAGCTCCACCGTTGCCGCCCTGGAGCACGGCGCCACCGGCACCGCCGGCACCGCCGTCGCCGCCGCTGCCGCCGTCGGATCCGCTGACGGTGGAGGTCCAGCCGTTGCCACCGGTGCCGCCCGCGCCGCCATCGGCGTAGGTGCCGTAGCTGCCGTTACCGGCATTGCCCTTGGCCGGGTCGCCGGCATTGCCGCCGTCACCACCGCGGCCACCGTTGGCTGTGCCCTGGACGCCCTGCGCGCCGTTGCCACCGTCACCGCCCGCTCCGGCGTTTCCGCCGGTGCCGTTGGTGCCGCCGTTGGACGCGCCGCCCTGGCCGCCGGTGCCACCGGCACCGCCGTCGGAGGCGTCGCCCAGGTTGCCGCCGCTCTGGCCGTCCACTGTGATCACACCGTCAGCACCACCACCGCCGGTGCCGCCGTCACCACCGTTACCGGCAGTGCCGTTGTCAGGGGCGTTGCCACCGGTGCCGCCGTTACCACCGGCGCCGCCGGCGACGGTCGGGTCGGTGGAGGTCCAGCCGTCACCGCCGCTGCCACCGTTGCCGGCGTCGGCGACGTCACCGGCGGATGCGGTACCGCCACCGGCGCCCGCCTTGCCGGCGTTGCCGCCGTTGCCACCGTTGCCGCCGGCCGTGTGGACTCCGGTGCCGTCGGCACCCGTCCCGCCGGTACCGCCGGCGCCGGCGTTGCCGCCCGTGCCGTCGGTGCCGGTGTTCGAGACACCGCCCTGGCCGCCGTCGCCGCCGTTGCCGGCATTGCCACCGTCTCCGAACCGCACGAGACCCTGAACGGCGTTGTTGCCCGGGGCGCCGTCGCCACCGGTCCCGCCGTTACCGCCGGTGCCGGCATTGCCGCTGGTCGGGGCGTTGCCGCCCTTGCCGCCCTGGCCGCCGTTGCCGCCGTTGATCGTCGGGTCGGTGGAGTCCCAGCCGTTGCCGCCGGATCCGCCGTTGCCGGCGTTGGCCGCGGCGCCGTTATTGCCATTGGTTGCCCCGGTGCCGCCGTTGCCCTCGGTGCCGGCGTTGCCGCCGTCAGCGCCGTTGCCGCCGTTGGGGGTGCCCATGTTGCCGGCTTGACCGGAACCACCGTCACCACCGGTTCCGGCGTCACCGCCGTTACCGGCCGTGCCAGTCGGCGAGTTACCGCCGGCACCGCCCGAGCCACCGGCACCACCATTGGTGCCGTTCTCGCCCGCAGCCACACCGCTGTAGCCGGTGCCGCCGTCACCGCCAGCGCCGCCATCACCGCCGTTACCGGTCACACCATTGGTGCCGGTCCCGGTAGCCGTGCCGGCTTTGCCGCCGTCACCGCCCCTGCCGCCGTTGGCTCCGTTGCCGCCGGCCACACCGGAAGAGCCGGAACCGCCGCTGCCGCCGTCGCCGCCGACGCCGCCGGCGCCGCCGTTGCCCGCCGCACCGTTGACCGTGGTGCCGCCCTGGCCGCCCTTCCCAGCGTCGCCGCCGGCTGTGCCGTTTACGCCGCTACCTGCCGTTGGCGAGAAGCCGTTGCCGCCGTCGCCGCCCTGGCCGCCGGTGCCGCCGTTGCCGGTAGTGGTGGCCGCACCACCGGTGCCGCCGTCACCACCCTTGCCACCTGCGAAGGGTGAGGCGTTTGAGGCAAAGCCCTGGCCGCCGTTGCCGCCGTCCCCGCCGTTGCCCGCGGAGCCCGGGGCCCCGTTAACCGTGCCCGTTCCGCCGGCGCCCTCGGTTCCACTGGTACCGCCGGCGCCGCCCTTGCCACCATTGGGATTCGCAAAGGTGCCATTGCCGCCCTGACCGCCGGTCCCGCCAGTGCCGGCGTCACCACCGGCGCCGCCATTGGCGCCGGCCCCGCCAGCGTTGCCGCCGACACCACCGCTGCCACCGTTGCCGCCCTGACCACCCTGCGCACCGGCACCACCGGTTCCACCAGTGCCGCCGTCGGCGCCGTTACCGGCGTCACCACCGGCACCGTTGGTGCCGCTCGTGGCCGCGCCGCCATTGCCGCCCTTGCCGCCGCCGCCGCCGTAGCCAGCCGCGCCGCCCGCCTTGCCGCTCGCACCCGTGCCGCCGTCGCCGCCGGTTCCGCCGTCAGCGCCGGCGCCGCCGACACCGGCGGTACCGGAGGTCGCGGCACCGCCGTCGCCGCCGAAGCCGCCCTTGCCGCCAGCACCGCCAGCGCCACCGGCGTTTCCTGTCGACCCGTCACCACCGGTGCCACCCGCGCCACCTTCGCCGGCCGCGCCGCCGTTACCGGCCGTGCCGGTGGTCGCCGCACCGCCCTGGCCACCGGCGCCGCCGGTTCCGCCGGAGGTGCCGTTCGCCACTGAACCCACACCGGTCACACCGTTGTAGCCGCCGCCGCCAGCGCCACCCTGGCCACCGTCACCGCCGGTGCCGTCATAGCCCTTGCCGCCCTGGCCGCCGGTGCCGCCGGCACCGCCGCCCACACCAGCCGCTGTGGAAGTCCAGCCGGTGCCGCCCTTACCGCCGTCGCCGCCGCTGCCGGTCGCGCCGTCGGAGCCGCCGTCCTGGCCCAGGCCGTATTCACCGGCGTCGCCGCCGTTACCACCGGTCGCACCGTTGGGCCGGGCCTGGCTGACGCCGCTGGCGCCAACGCCGCCGGTACCGCCGTTACCGGCGTTGCCGCCGTCACCGCCAGTGCCGTTTCCGCCGGGGCCGGTGCCGGCCTCGCCGCCGAGTCCCCCGTCACCGCCGTTGCCGCCGGATCCGCCGACGCCGCCGGCAACCGAGAAGTCACCGGGTCCGCCCTGGCCACCGTCACCGCCGCTACCGGCGTTGCCACCGTCACCGCCGACACCGCCGGCGCCGTTTCCGCCGGGGCCGGTGCCACCCTGGCCACCGTCACCACCGTTACCGCCGCCGCCGCCGTTACCGCCAGCGCTGCCGTTGTTGTTGAAGCCGGTGGCGTCGAAGCCGTGGCCGCCAGCGCCGCCGACACCGCCGGTGCCGCCGTCACCGCCAGCACCGCCCTGGCCGTCGGTGCCGGACCCGCCGGCACCCGTGCCGCCAGCGCTGCCGGTGCCACCCTGGCCGCCGCTGCCAGCGTTACCGCCAGCGCCGCCGTCGCCGCCCGGGGTCACCGAATCAGTGCCCGGCGTGCCGGGCTGCCCGGCGTAGCCGTCGCCACCGTTGCCAGCCGCACCACCGTTGCCGCCGTTGCCGCCCTTGGCATTGGCACCCGCCGCGGCCGCGCCGCCACCAGCACCACCGGCACCACCGGTGCCCGCCGTCCCGGCGTCACCACCGTTGCCGCCGTTGCTGCCGCTCTCGCCGTAGGCCGCTCCGCTATAGCCGTCGCCACCAGCGCCACCGTCACCAGCGTTGCCGCCGACGCCACCAGCGCCACCGGCACCGTCAGCGCCGTCACCGCCGGGGCCGGTGCCACCGGCACTGCCGGCACCACCCTGACCACCATTGCCACCGTTGCCACCCTGGCCGCCGGGGCCGCCCGGGGTCAGCGAATTGGTGCCCGGGGCACCATCCGTGCCCACAAAGCCAGCGCCACCGTTGCCGGCGTCACCACCGACACCTCCGTTACCGCCCGAGGCATCGGTCCCATGCTGCGAACCCGTGCCACCCGCACCGCCGGTGCCCGCCGTCCCGGCGTCACCGCCGTTACCACCATTGGTGCCACTCTCACCGGGGTTCACCCCGATATAACCGTCACCGCCGTTACCGCCGCTGCCGGCATTGCCGCCCGCACCGCCGTCGCCGCCCGTGCCGGACGCCGCCTGGCCGCCCGCACCGGTGCCGCCGACACCGCCGTTACCGCCGGTGCCGCCGTTACCGGCGTTACCGCCGTCCTTGCCGTCGCCGCCGTCGACGCCGAGGCTGCCCGGCGCGCCATTGGCACCGGTCACACCGCTGCCACCAGCACCGGCGTCACCGCCGTCGCCACCGACACCGCCCGCACCCTGGGCCGCCTGGCCACCAAGGCCGGTGCCACCCAGACCGCCGTCGCCGCCGGTGCCGCCCTGGCCGCCATTACCGCCGCTGGTGCCGCTCTCACCGGCGGTCACGCCGTTGTAGCCGGCACCGCCATTGCCACCGGTACCGCCGGTGCCACCCGCACCGCCGGCACCGCCGACGCCCTCATTACCCGCCTGGTAGGTGCTGGTACCACCGGCACCGCCGTTGCCGCCGGCGCCACCGTTACCCGCGTTACCGCCGTTATCGCCTGCGGTGCCATCGTTGCCCGCGCTGCCGTCGGTGCCGTTACCGCCAAGGGTGCCGTCACCGCCCTGGCCGCCCTGGCCGCCGTTACCACCGTCGCCACCAGCGCCCTGGTGTGCTCCTGCGCCGCCGGCCGCGCCGCCCGCGCCGCCCGCGCCGCCGTCGTAACCGTCAGTGCCATCCGCGCCGGTCCCGCCGGCGGTGCCGTTCGCGCCGTCTCCGCCCTGACCGCCCTGGCCGCCGTTGCCGCTCGTACCGGCGGTCGCAGATCCAGCGCCGGTGCCCTTGGCACCGCCCTTACCGCCCTTGCCGCCGTCACCGCCGTCACCACCGGCTCCCGCACCGGTGGTGCCGGAACCGCCCTCGCCACCGGTGCCGCCATTACCGCCGCTACCGGCGTTGCCGAGAACGCCGTCAACCGAACCGGTGCCGCCCTTACCGCCATTACCGCCGGTGCCGCCATTACCGGCGTCACCACCGTTCAGGCCGGTGCCTGCACCGCCAGCCTTGCCGTCGGAGCCGTTACCACCGTTGCCCGCGTTGCCGCCGGCACCACCCTGACCCTGGCTGCCTGCGGCGCCGTCAGTGCCTGCGGTGCCGTCCTTGGCGAAGAGGAGGAGGAAGCGGCCGCTGCCCGCAGCGCCACCCTTGCCCACGGTGCCCGCCTGGCCGCCGTCACCACCGTTACCACCGTTACCGCCGTTACCGCCGTCGGTGCCCAGCGTGGAGGGGCTCGCGCCGTCCTTACCGTTGCCGCCGTGACCGCCGACGCCACCGTTACCGGCCGCGCCGCCGACCCCACCATCGCCGCCGGCGCCAAAGATCCAGCTGCCGTCACCACCGTTACCACCGGTGCCACCGTTACCACCGGCGCCACCCGCGCCACCGTTGGTGCCACTGCCGCCGGCCGCGGTGGCGTTCGCGCCGTCGGTGCCCGCGGTTCCGGTGTCGCCGTTACCGCCGTTACCACCGGCGCCACCATTGCCAAGGACCGACAGCAGACCGGTGCTGCCACCGTCGCCGCCGTTGCCGCCCACTGTGCCGTCGCCACCGTTGCCGCCAGCGCCGCCCGAGCCGGTCACCAAGCCGCCGTTACCACCAGCGCCACCGGCGCCGCCCGTGCCGACCGTGCTGGCGCCACCGGCGCCACCCTTGCCGCCGTTGCCATTGAGCGACAGGAAGCCGGCATTGCCGCCGGCGCCACCCGCGCCACCGACGCCGGTCGTGCTGGCGCCACCGGCGCCGCCGTTGCCGGCGTTACCGAAGATCAGGCCGCCGTTGCCGCCCTTGCCGCCCGCGCCGCCGGCGACGGTGGCGTCGCCACCGTTGCCGCCGAAGCCGAACCAGCCGGCGCTACCGCCGTTACCGCCGGCGTAGCCGCTACCGCCGTTACCGATCAGGCCGCCGTTGCCGCCGTTGCACGCACCGCTGGTGCACGACCCGGCGTAGGCGGTGTAGCTGTAACCGTTGCCCAACAGGATCCCGGCGTTGGGGTCGGTCGCGCTGCCGTTACCGATGAAGAACCGGATGAAATCGGCGATCGGGTTCCCGCTCAACGCGGCCGTCGCCGAGGCTGCGGCCGCGGAACCGAACAACGACCCCGAGGTCGTGGCCTGTGCTGCCGCCGACTTGGAGCCCACCCGGCTAGACGCCGTCGGCGCCGCCGTGTTCGCCCCCAACCACGCCAACACATTCACACCCGCTGCCGACGCAGCCGGCTTCACCGACGCAACCGACGCAGCCGGCTTCACCGATGCAGCCGGCTTCACCGAACCACTCGAGATGGCATTACTCGAGGACGAGGACGAAGAAGTCGAAGAAGAAGAAGAAGACCCGCTCGAGGACCCGCTGCCCGAACTCGATCCACCCTTCGAGGAGCTTCCGGTCGAAGAGCTACCCGTGTTGGCCCGCGTGTGCGTCGCATGCGACGACGGACCCGCCGAGGAGGGCCCCGATCCCGTCGACCCGCCCGATCCCGTCGTATCGGCGAACGCCACTGCCGGCACCGCACCAATGGCTGCACCCACGCCCAACGCAACCGCCAACGCGCCCACCCGGCCGACGTAGCGCGCCGACGTCGGCGGAGCAGACTCGTCCCCTGTCACCGCGCGTCGCGCGTACTCGATAGTGCGCACGCGCCCCTTTGCCGCCCGGCGATGACGGCCATTGGTCTGGGACGAATCTGCATTGGACACGCTGTCTCCTTCATCTCGGAAAGCGCGAAGCCCCTAACCTCGCGCTGCTACGCCCCCGCGGGATAGACGTGCGAAAGTGAGTATGCACGGCCGCAGGTGAATTGTCATCGCTTTCAATTAACTTTTTCTCAGGTTTTGGCAAATACCTGGTCACCGGCGTGCGGGCACCTTGAAAACAGCCGGCGCGCCGGCAGATTGCCACTGTCGTATGGCACGAACTGCTGAGATGCGCTTCCGTTGGCGAAAGTCGACCCAAGCTGTTCGCCACCGGCGCTGAGGGTTAGCTAACCGGCCGGTGGTCGAAGGTCGGCTACTGTCTGTTCCACCGCCGGAAACGCTCAGTTTCCTTATTGCACATGTCGAGAGGGGTCCGCTATGTGGGTGCTGGCGTTCGCGCCGTCACGGGAAGCCACCGAGCAAGAGGGGGCGGCCTGACGCTGAGCGGCTTTCCGATGACGCGCGCCTACGTGGACAGCTTCCCCGCGGACATCACCGTGCCAGTGGTACTGGCGGTGGCCACGGCCAGCGGGAACGAATACAACCCGGTGCGCTATATCGTGGCCAGCTCGCCGCAGGGCGAGCGGCTGGCCACGATGCAGTTCAACTGGTACTGGGACGACGTGGCCGACATCCCGGTCAAGTTCCGGGTGTTCGTCCAGCACGTCCCTCTGCGGGTGGACACCCCGGGCACCTACACCTTGGGTCTCTATGACGACCCGGACGGCACCACCGACGATCTCTGCTTCCTGCCGGTGGTGCGCAACCCGTTCGTCGACGTGCCGGAGCCCGACACCGGGTTACCGGGAAGCGCGGCAACGTGAGGGCTTGAGCGCACTTCCGCGACGACAAGCAAGAAGTCGGTTCGGACGAGGGTTCAGCAGGCCCGGCGGTCAGGCCGTCCGGGTGGCACGGCGGTACATCACCACGCGGCCGCCCTTGTCCGGCGTGAAGGCGACGCCGCGGAAGTGCCGCTTCTCCCCCGGTGCGGTCGTCGTCTGAATCGTGAAGTGCCGCAAGATCGGTTCGGAGCACGACGTCCATCTCCATGTTGGCGAACGCGGCGCCGACGCATCGCCGGGTGCCCCCGCCGAACGGAACCCAGGCGAACGTGTTGGGCTTGTCGTCAACGAAGCGCTGTGGGTCGAACCGTTCCGGATCGTCGAAGACGTCGGGATTCTCGTGCAATGCCGACAAGCTCACCATGATCGAATAGCCTTGCGGGACGCGCCATTCGCCGAGCTCGTACATCGGCACCTGGACGTGCCGGCCGATGAAGTCGATCACCGTGCGGTTGCGCTGGAGCTCGAAGATGGTGGCCTGGCGGTAGCCGTTGTCCTCCGTATCCGCCTCGGCCACCAGGCGGCCAAGCACCTCCGGATGACGGGACAACCGCTCGAACGCCCAGGCCAGGGTGGACGCCGTGGTCTCATGTCCGGCGGCCAGCAGGGTCAGCAGCTCGTCGCCGATCTCGCCGCGGGTCATGGCCGAGCCGTCCTCGTAGCTGCTGCGCAGGAACAACGACAACACGTCGGTGCGGTCCTCCGAAATTCGGGTCGCGCCTGGCCCGTTCGATCAAGGTGTCGACCAGTGCCTCGTACGTCGCGGCGGTACTCCGCGAGCTTGGCCCACGGCGTCCACGGCAACGGCCGCTTCGGTGACGGCAGCACGGCCAGCCGCGACCCGAGGGTCACCCAGGTCGGGATCAGGTCGCGCAGCCGCTGCAACTCCGCGCCGTCGGCGCCGAAGATCGCGCGCAGGATGACGTTGAGGGTGATGCGCATCATCGGCTCGAGCGTCGCGAACTCGCTGCCCCTGCGGCCAGGAGGCCATCTCCCGCTCGGTCTCCTCCTCGACGATGCGCTCGTAGGCCTTGATGCTCTTGCCGTGAAATGGTGGGGTGAGCAGTTTGCGCCGCATGCGATGTTCGTTGCCGTCGAGCGCGAACACCGAACCCGAACCCAGCAGTCGGCTCAGGTTGGGCTGGATGTTGTAGAGCACGTCGGGGCTGGTGGTGAAGATCTGCTTGGCCAGCGCGGGGTCGGACACCACCACCGTTTCACCGAACACCGGCACCTTCAGGCTGAAGCACCGGCCGTAGGACCGATTCAGCCTGGCCACCACCGGCCGCCGCTTGACCATGAACGCCAGCCCCGCCAGTGGGCGCAGCGGGTTCGGCGGCGTGGGAGGTAGCTTCGGGCCGGCGCTGACTTTCTCGACGGTCAGTGCTTCGCTCATCGGTGGAGGTCTCCTCAACGCTGTCGCGTGGTACCGCTCTGTACCAGAGCCGTGTGCGATACGGTACTCTCCGGTACCAGAGCTGACAAGAGGGCTCATCGGCAGGAGGAGGACAGGTGACCTCCACAGTCAGTAGCGACGCCTCCGGCGCGGCGCCGGACGGCGATCGGTTCCGCCGGCGTCTGCTCGACGGACTGGCCGCCTCCATCGACGAGCGCGGCTACCGCGACACCACCGTCGCCGACATCGTCAGGCACGCCAGAACCTCGAAGCGAACCTTCTACGACCAGTTCTCCACCAAGGAGGAGTGCTTCGCCGAACTGCTGATGGCCAACACCGAGGAGATCGTGGCCCGCGTCCGGGACGCGGTCGACCCGGACGCGCCGTGGCGCGATCAGGTTCGTCAGGCCGTCGTCGCCTACGTGGCCACCATCCAGGCGCGAACTGCCATCACGCTGAGTTGGATTCGCGAGTTGCCCGCCCTCGGCGAAGGCGCCCGGCCGATGCTGCGCCGGGGCTTCGGCCGACTGGTCGCCATGATCGTCGACCTCAGCGGCAACAGAACTTTCCAGGAAGCCGGCATCCCGCCGATCTCGCGGGCGGCAGCGGTGATCCTGGTGGGTGGCCTGCGTGAGCTCACCGCCCAAACCATGGAGGACGGTGACCCGGTCACCGACATCATCGAGCCCGCGGTGGCGGTGGCCACGGCCATACTGGGGCCGAAAACTTCTGTCTGAGAAGCACTTTCAGTATCAGGCGTCCGTCTTCCGGACGCCCTCAAACCTGGGCCAGTACGAACGCGAACGGCCGGGGGAAGCCGAGGCCGGACAGCCGCCCGGCGCGAATGTCGTCGACCGGCACCCCCACCAGCGCACCGCTGGACGGTTCGTAGCAGCGCAGCGTGACACCGTCGAGTTCGGTGAGCAGGACCCAGTGCCGCGGCAGCACGGAGCCGACCAGCATCGCCACCGGCCACCCTGCGGCGATCGCGTCGAGCACGTCGGCCAGCGAGTCGCCCGGGTGGGCCGGCCGCCACCGATACCGCACACCGCGCCGGGTGCTGTGCTCGGTCAGCGCCTGCGCCATGCCGGCCGGGGTGGTGCCGAGCGCCCTGGGCCAGACCCGGTTGACGGCGCGATGCACGCGGAGCTGTTCGGAGTCGAACCACTGTTGGGAGCGGCCCGACCGCAGCGGCGCGCCGTAATCGGCGTCGAGCAGCGCGCCGGCCATCACCGCCACGCTGGGACCGCACGTGACGCCGTCACGCTGCCGGGGCCACATGGTCAACCCGGCGGCGGGAAGCCGCCGGTGGCCACCGGCCCCCAGGTCTGCGGAGTGATTCGGATCAGGCACTTGCCCTGGTCGACCATGGCCCGGCGGTATTCGGCCCAGTCTGAATGCTCGCCGGCGACCGCCCGGAAATAGTCCACCAGCGGTTCGACGGCCTCGGGCAGGTCGATCACTTCCGCGGTCCCGTCGATCTGCACGTACGGCCCGTTGAACTCATCGGAGAGCACGACGACGCTGGCGCGTCCGGTGCGACGGATGTTGACGGCCTTCGCCCGTCGCGGATAGCTGGCGATCACCAGTCGGCCGCGCTCGTCGACACCGCCGGTGACGGGCGAGGACTGCAGCGATCCGTCGGCGCGAAACGTGGTCAGCACCATGTGGTGGCGCGGTCGCACGAACTCGAGCAGCTGGTCGAGGCCAACGACATCCGCCGTCGCGTACTTCCGGGCCATGACAGCCACTGTATCCACGGCGGACGACCCGGGACGTACGCTTCTCGGGTCAGCAGAACTACGGAGGTCTGTCATGCGCCTGTCCACCCGCAACCAGCTTCAGGGCACGATCACCGAGGTGCATCTCGGTGCCGTGATGGCGACCGTGAAGGTCCGCCTGGACGGCGGCGACCAGGTGGTGACCGCATCCATCACCAAGGACGCCGCCGAGGACCTCGGCCTGACCGTGGGCCAGCCGGCGACGGTGCTGGTCAAGTCGACCGAGGTGATGATCGGAGTCGAGTGACCATGGCCGGGACCATGCGCGCCGAGCGTTTCTACGCCGACACGAAAAAGGTTGTGCTGGAGGATGTTCCGATCCCTGAGCCCGGCGAGGGCGAGGTTCTGGTCAAGGTGGCGTTCTGCGGCATCTGCCATTCGGACCTGAGCTTGATCAACGGTACGTTCCCCGCCCAGCTTCCGGTCGTGACCCAGGGCCACGAGGCGTCGGGGACCATCGCGAAACTGGGTCGGGGAGTGACGGGGTGGGCCGAGGGCGACAGGGTGATCGTCGCCGCGGGCCGGCCCTGCCAGGAATGCCTGAACTGCCGCCGCGGCGATCTGGCTCACTGCCTGGCGATGAAGATCATGGCGTTCGCCTACGACGGTGCGTGGGCGGAGTACACCGTGGCGCAGGCCGCCGGATTGACCCGCGTTCCCGACAACGTTCCGATGGACCAGGCCGCGATCCTTGCCGACGCGGTGTCGACGCCGTTCGGCGCCGTGGTGCACACCGGCAAGGTCACCGTCGGCGAATCGGTCGGGGTCTGGGGCGTGGGCGGGGTCGGCACCCACATCGTCCAGTTGGCCCGGCTGGTCGGAGCGGTCCCGGTGATCGCCGTCGACATCAACCCGGTGGTGCGCGAGCGGGCGCTGGAACTGGGCGCCGACTACGCCTTCGACTCGCGCGACGAGAACCTGCGGGACAAGCTCGCCGCGGCCACCGGCGGACGCATGCTCGACGTGGCCTTCGACGCCGTCGGGCTGAAGGTGACCTTCGAGCAGGCGCTGGATTCGCTGACGGTCGGCGGCCGGCTGGTCGGGGTCGGCATGAGTGCGGAGTCCCCGACAGTGGGTCCCACGTCGATGTTCGGACTGACCCGCAGGCAGGCGCTCGGCCACCTGGGCTACGAGAACTCCGACATCGAGACGTTGGCCGCACTGGTCTCGCGCGGCCGTCTCGACTTGTCACGCTCGGTCAGTCAGATCATCCCGCTCGAGGACATTCACGAGGGCATCCGGATGCTGGAGCACGCCGAGGGCAATCCGATCCGGATCGTCGTCCAGCCCTGAACAGCGCAGGCGGGACGACGGGCATCAAGGCAGCCGTAAGCCGCCGTTCAGGTCACCGCAAGAATCAACTCGTAGCTTCGCGATGTGTACTCCTCGGATCGGCGCACGCTATTGCGCGCCATCGCAATTGGTGTCCTCCTCGCCGGCGGGCGTCCAGCGCTTGCACGCGCGGACGGACCGCGTCTGCCGTCCGCCCGAGTGCCCGCACCCGCCGGCGTACTGACCCGCCTCCCGGGCGACGGCAATCAACTCGCTCTGACCGTCGACGACGGCACCAACACCGCGGTGGTCGCCGCGTTCGCCGAGTTCTGCCGCAACAGTGGCACCCGACTGACCTTCTTCCCCAACGGGACGAACGCCTCGTGGACGGTCAATGCGCCGGTGTTGCGGCCGATGGTGGACTCCGGGCAGATTCAGCTGGGAAACCACACCTGGAGCCATCCCAATCTGACCCACATCCCATTGGACGCGGTGGCCGACCAGATCCGGCGCAATGCCGACTTCCTGCGCAACACCTACGGCGTCGACGGCACGCCCTACTTCAGGCCGCCCTACGGCGCGCACACACCCGATGTCGACCGGGTCGCGGCCGATCAGGGTTACAGCACGATCACGCTGTGGAGTGGGTCGGTCGGCGACTCCCGACCCGTCAACGAGCAGCAACTGGTCGCGTTCGCACAGCAGTCCTTCACCCCGCAGCAGATCATCCTCGCTCATGCCAACCTGCCGCCGATCACCCAGACGTACT
Source organism: uncultured Actinomycetota bacterium (assembly GCA_963716465.1). Lineage (GTDB taxonomy): Bacteria > Actinomycetota > Actinomycetes > Mycobacteriales > Mycobacteriaceae > Mycobacterium. The sequence continues at coordinate 94,935 of CAVQTS010000008.1, read as the reverse complement.
CACAGCTGCTCGACATAATCAACAGCCGTGGCTTGCAAACGGTTACCCTTGCTGACGTTTTCTCCTGACCGCGGCTGCTCCACACAGCCTCTACACACCGTTCTCCCAGTCAACAGCCTGGCGCGGATGGATGAATGGCAAATATGACCGCGACGTTTCAGAACCCGGCTCCGGTTGAGGTGGAGTCCGACGCCGCCCCTGCGCCGGCGACACGGCGACAGCTCTGGGAGCGCGTCGGCCTAGCGGTTCTGCTGGTCGGAACAGCGGTGATGTACCTGTGGAACATCACGGTCAACGGGATGGGCAATCAGTTCTACGCGGGCGCGGCCATGGCGGGCTCGAAGAACTGGGAAGCGCTACTGTTCGGTTCGCTCGACCCCGCGAACTTCATCACCGTCGACAAGCCACCCGTTTCGCAGTGGGTGATGGGACTGTCCGGGCAGCTCTTCGGATTCAGCAGCGCGAGCATGCTCATCCCCGAGGCGTTGATGGCGGTGGCCACGGTCGCGCTGCTGTACGCAGCGGTCGCCCGGATCTGCGGGCGGCCCGCCGGTCTGCTCGCCGGCGCCGCCCTGGCCTTCACACCCGTGGCGGCGTTGATGTTCCGGTTCAACAACCCCGACGCCGCGATGGTGCTGCTGATGATGGCGGCGGCCTACTGCACGGTGCGCGCCCTTCCGCGGGCCAGCGGTAGGTGGCTGGCGTGGGCCGGCGTCGCGCTCGGGTTCGCGTTCCTGGCCAAGATGCTCGAGGGGCTGATGGTGATGCCCGCGATCGGGCTGACCTATCTGGTCGCGGCGCCGACCCGGCTGCGCGACCGCCTGCTGCACCTGGCGGGAGCGCTCGTCGCGTTCGTGGTGTCGGCGGGCTGGTTCGTCGTGCTGACCATCGTCTGGCCCGCGTCGTCGCGCCCCTACATTGCGGGCTCGACGAACAACAGCTTCATGGATCTGGTGCTCGGTTACAACGGATTTGCCCGGGTGCAGGGTCGCAACCACCTGGATTTCGGGCCGCAACACCTGATCGGCGACTCGGTGGGCAACGGTCTTCGCGGCCACGGATTCGGGGGCTTCGGCGGCCAGAAGGAAGGTCTGGGGCGGCTGTTCAGCGGTGAATTCGGTTTCGAGATCGGCTGGCTGGTGCCCGCCGCTCTGCTGTCGCTGGTGCTGGTGCTGGTGGCGCGGGGCCGGGCGCCGCGCACCGACATCGTTCGCGCCGGCGCCCTGCTCTTCGGCGGCTGGCTCCTGATCGACGGGCTCATCCTGTCCTACATGAAGGGCATGGTCCACCCGTACTACTGCCTGTCGCTGGCCCCGGCGGTCGCGGGGATGTTCGCCATCGGCGCACACGAGATGTGGTCCCGGCAGAGTTGGTTCGGCAGGGCCGGGTTGACGACGTTGATCCTGGTCAGCGGAGTCTGGAGTTGGTGGGTGCTGGGACGCAACGGCGGCTGGCTGCCGGCGTTGCGGTGGACGGTGCTCGTCCTGACCGTGGTAGCCGCGGCCGCAGCGCTGGCGGCGCTGTCGGCACCCGGCCGCCGCCGGCTCGGCATCGTCGCCGCTGCACTCGGGGTGACAGCAGTGCTGGCCGGCCCGGCGGCCTACGCAGTGGCGACCATCGGTCAAGCCCACCACGGCGGCGGCCCGACCGTCGGACCGCGATCGGACGCCCAAATGGGTTCAGCGGCAGCGATGTTCGGTCAGCAAGCGGACAATCCCGAGTTGGATGCCCTGTTGCGAAATACCGACACGACGTGGTCGGCAGCCATAGCCGGTTCGTCGGCGGCGGCCGGTCTGGAACTGTCCACCGGCACCGCGGTGATGGCCATCGGTGGTTTCACCGGTCGCGATCCCGCTCCGATACTGGGCGAGTTCAAGGCCGACGTCGCCGCCGGCAAGGTGGCCTACTACGTGGTTCAGAAAGACTGGCGCGGCAAGCACAGCACCGGCGTGTGGGGTGGCGACAGCCACAGTGACATCGCCGACTGGGTGGCCGCGACCTTCCCCGCGCGTGAGGTCGGCAAGGCCACCGTCTACGACCTCTCACACCACAAGTAGTCAGGCGGCTCGAAGGGGCGCCGGCCCTACGCGGCCAGGGCGGGCTCGACCGGCCGCGCACTGCGGATGCGTTCCGGCAGAGCGAGTTTGACGATCTTGCGCACCACGGTCGCGAACTGCTTGGGCAGCGGGCCCGCGTTGTAGGGAATCCCGTAGCGGTGGCACACCTCGCGGACCTGCGGCGCGATCTCGGCGTAGCGGCGGGCCGGCAGATCGGGGAACAGGTGGTGTTCGATCTGGAAGGACAGGTTGCCCGACAGGATATGGAACAGCCGGCCGCCGGTCAGGTTCGCCGAGCCGAGCACCTGGCGGAAGTACCACTGGCCACGCGACTCGTCGCGAGTCTCCTCGGCGGAGAACTCCTGAGTACCCTCGGGGAAGTGCCCGCAGAAGATGATCGCGTAGGACCACACGTTGCGGATCAGGTTCGCCGTCATGTTGCCGGCGAAGACGAACGGCGCGAACGGTCCGGCCAGCAGCGGGAAGGCGACGTAGTCCTTGGCCACCTGTCGGCGGGTCTTGCGCCAGATCTCTTGCAGCACTTCGCGTTTGTCGGCCAGTGAGATCTCGCCGGCGCGGATGCGCTCGGTCTCCAGCTCGTGCAGTGCCACACCGTATTGGAACAGCACCATGAGCAGGAAGGCGTAGACCGGGTTGCCCAGGAAGTAGGGCCGCCACGGCTGGTCGGGACTCATCCGCAGGATTCCGTAGCCGATGTCGCGGTCCATGCCGACGATGTTGGTGTAGGTGTGGTGGGAGAAGTTGTGCGAGTGCCGCCACTGGTCGGCGGGGCAGGCGGTGTCCCACTCGAACGTCCTGCCGCACAGGGTGGGATCGCCGGTCCACTCGTACTGGCCGTGCATGACGTTGTGGCCGATCTCCATGTTGTCCAGGATCTTCGACGCCGCCAGCAGTGCGGTGCCGGCCAGCCAGGCCGGCGGGAAGATGCCGGCGAACAACAACGCCCGCCCGGTGACCTCCGCGGCGCGCTGGGCCTTGATCACCCGCCGGATGTAGTCGACGTCGGCCTGGCCGAGGTCGGCGATCACGCGATCGCGGATGGCGTCGAGTTCGCGGCCGAACGCGTCGGCCTGCTCCGGTGTCAAGGTGATGTGTTGCTGGGTCATGGTTTTGCCCTTTCGGTTCACAGCGCGAGGTCGACGTCACCGACGGGCACGGACACGCAGATCTGCACGTCCTCCTCGTCGGCGGTCGACACCGCGCCGGTGGTCAGGTTGCGCACCGCGCCGCGATGCTTGCGACGGGTGCAGGTGTGGCAGATGCCCATCCGGCATCCGCTCTTCGGGGTGAGCCCGGCGGCCTCGGCCTGCTCGAGCAGCGGGCGGCCGTCGTCGGCGCTTTCGATTGCACTGTCGCGGAAGGTGATCCGACCGCCCGAGGGTGCGTCGGGGATGACGAACGGGGTGGGGACGAAGCTTTCCGAGCTGACGTCGCCACAGACCGCGCGGACGGCGTCGACGAGTGCCGGCGGACCGCAGACGAATACGGCGTCGGGTTCGGACATTGCGGCCCGAAGATGATCGCCGTCGAAGTGGCCCGTCAGCTCACCGCCGGGTGAGCGGGTGTAGCCGTGCAGAACCCGGACCGGCATGGCCGCCAGCTCGGCCCGATAGCAGGCCTCTTCGGGCGTGCGCGCGTAGTGCACGAAGGCGATCTCGCCGGTGTGACCCTCGGCCACCAGTGTGCGCAGCATCGACATCACCGGGGTGATGCCGCTTCCGCCGGAGACGAACAGGATGCGGTGCGGTTTCGGTTCGGGAAGGACGAAGTCACCGGCCGGGGCCGACAGGCCCACCACCATTCCGGGATGCGCGTGCCGGTACAGATGCTCGGAGACCAGGCCGCCGTCGTGGCGGCCCACCGTCAGCTCGAGCAGTGGCGAGCCCTCGGCATTGGCCGGCGAGTAGCACCGGGTGTGCCGGCGGCCGTCGATCTCCACGGTCAGGTTGACGTGCTGGCCGGCTCGATGGCCGACGACGGCCGCGTTGGGCTCGAGAACGAGGGTGACACTGCGGGGTGTGGACCGCCGCACGTCGACCACCTTGGCGCGTGCGTCGGTCGTCCAGGTCCGGTCCACGAGCTCGGTGTACCGGTCCACACCGTGGGGCCCGGTGAGCAGATCGACCAGCGGCGAACGAAGCACCTTCTTGGTCAGAGTTTGAGTGAACATGTGTACACCGTCTATCGCGTAACTGCACGTCGTCAAGAGATTCGTGCACTCTGTGGTAGGGTTCACACCAGTGAACAGTCGTACGCCGAAGTCACGCCACGAGCGTCCGAGCCGCACCCGTCCCAGGGAGACGCCCTCCCGCGAGGAGCGCAAAGAGGCCACCCGCCGGGCGATCATCGACGCCGCGCTGAAACTGCTCGAAGAGCGCAGCTTCAGCGCGCTGAGCCTGCGTGAGGTGACCCGTGCGGCCGGCATCGTGCCCGCGGCGTTCTACCGCCACTTCGATTCGATGGACGCACTCGGTCTGGTGCTCATCGACGAGTCGTTCCGCTCGCTGCGCGAGATGCTGCGCAGCGCCCGCGCCGGCAAGCTCGACCCGAACCGGGTGATCGAGTCGACGGTGGAGATGCTCGTCGCCGGTGTCACCGAGCAGCGTGAGCACTGGCGGTTCATCGTTCGCGAGCGGTCCAGCGGGGTGACGGTGCTGCGCTACGCGATCCGCACCGAGATCAGGCTGATCACCTCCGAGCTGGCCACCGACCTTGCCCGTTTCCCAGGTCAAAACACTTGGAGCACCGAGGATCTCAACATCCTGGCGAGCCTGTTCGTCAACTCGATGATCATCATCGCCGAGGCCATCGAAGAGGCCAACGATCCCGCGGCGCTCGAGGACATCAAGCACACCGCGGTCAAACAGCTCAGGATGATCAGCGTCGGCGTGGCCGGGTGGCGAAGCCAACCCGACCGCGAGGTCGCCGAGGTCCACCCGCTTCCGCTCACGCAGCAGAGGGCCGAGTAGAGCCGGCTTCATTTCCGCGTGAGCGGGAACAGATGACCATGGCAACTTCACGTCCCGCCGTGCTGTTCGACATCGACGGCACGCTGGTCGATTCCAACTATCTGCACGTCCACGCCTGGCAGCGGGCGTTCGCCGACGTCGGCCTCCCGGTCGAGGCCTGGCGAATCCACCGCTCGATCGGGATGGACGGCTCCGCACTGGTCGACGAGTTGTCCGCCCACGCCGCCGAGGAGGTGCAGAAGCGCCTCACCGATCTGCACACCCGCTACTACGAGGCGAGTGCCGCCCTGCTGACCACCCTCCCGGGGGCGCGGCCGCTGCTGCACCGGGTCGCGGACTCGGATCTGCAGGTGGTGCTGGCCACGTCGGCACCGGACAACGAACTCGCCCTGCTGCGTTCGACACTCGACTGCGACGACCTCGTCTCGGCGATCACCTCGTCGCAGGACGTCGAGGAAGCCAAGCCGCGGCCTGACATCGTCGAAGTGGCTCTGGACAAGGCCGGGGTGACGGCGGCGCATGCGGTGTTCGTCGGTGACACCGTGTGGGATGTCGAGGCCGCGCGGCGCGCCGGGGTGGCCTGCATCGGGGTGCTGTCGGGCGGTGTCTCCCGCGGTGAACTCGAAGATGCCGGAGCGGCAGCGGTTTTCGACAACGCCGAGGACCTGCTGGCCCATTTCGGCGACAGCCCGATCGTGACGCTTCGCTGAACCAGGTTTTGCCGGCATCGGCTTCGGGTAGAAACTGCCCATGAATCGGCCGGAGCAGCAGGCTGCCCGCCGACCAGCGGTCCCTCGAAGGAGAGCGCAGCCATGACTGAATCCGGGGAACTGCTGCAGCGCCGGCCGGACGGGGTCGACGACGACACCGTCGAGGCGGTCGGTTCGCTGTCCGAGGCGCTGGAGTACGTCGAACGGGCACGCGGCCACCTCTACTCCTTCCACCAGTTGATGGGTCACGCCGACCTGCTGCTGGGCGAAACGTGCGACAAGCTGCGATCGGCAGGCCATAGCGAGATCGCGGACACGCTCGCCACCGACATGGTCGGTCGCAACGTTCTCCACGGCCGGTGGACGTTCCAGGTGGTCGAGGAGTTCGACGACGCCTACTGGACGGTGCTGCGCGACCACGAGCGCGCCGTCCGGGACAAGCTGATGGCCGGTCAGCGGCACGTGTTCGAGGCGGAGATGAAGCAACGGCGCCGCACGAGCGGACGCCCCGGACACGAAGCGACGCCGTGACACGCCGCCGGTATTGCGGTGCTCATACGTGGCGGGTGGTTGAAGCGTGGCCCATCCGGGGTACTCGCCAGGTTCCGCCCGCCGATCTCGAGGGAGTCCCGACGTGACCAACGCAGCCGCTTCTGAGGTGTGGCCGGGCAAGGCCTATCCCCTCGGCGCCTCCTACGACGGCTTCGGCACCAACTTCGCGCTGTTCTCCGAAGTCGCCGAACGTGTCGAACTATGCCTGTTCGACGACGACGGAACCGAACGTCGCGTCGTGCTGCCGGAGGTGGACGGGTTCGTCTGGCACGCCTACCTGCCCGGAATCGAGCCGGGACAGCGCTACGGCTACCGGGTGCACGGGCCATACGACCCGGCGCAGGGCAACCGCTGCAACTCCAACAAGCTGCTCCTCGACCCGTACGCGAAGGCGATCGACGGCCACTTCGACTGGAACCAGTCGCTGTTCGGCTACAACTTCGGTGATCCCGACAGCCGCAATGACGACGACTCGGCGGTGCACATGCCCAAGTCCGTCGTCATCAACCCCTACTTCGACTGGGGGGTGGACCGCCCGCCGCAGCGCGAGTACGCCGACTCCGTGATCTACGAGGCCCACGTCAAGGGCCTGACCCAGACCCACCCCGACATCCCCGAAGCGATCCGCGGCACCTACTCCGCGATCGCCCACCCGGTGATCATCGACCACCTGAAGTCGTTGGGCGCCACGGCAATCGAGCTCATGCCGGTGCACCACTTCGCCAATGACTCCACGCTGATCGACAAGGGACTGTCGAACTACTGGGGCTATAACACGATCGGGTTCCTGGCCCCCGACAGCAAGTACTCGGCCAGCACCACGCCCGGCGGTCAGGTGCAGGAGTTCAAGGCCATGGTGCGCGCACTGCACGAGGCCGGCATCGAGGTGATCCTGGACGTGGTCTACAACCACACCGCCGAGGGCAACCACATGGGCCCCACGCGTGGGGTTCCGTGGAATCGACAACGCCGCCTACTACCGCCTGGTCGACGACGACAAGCAGTACTACATGGACTACACCGGCACCGGCAACAGCCTCAACGTCGGCCACCCTCACTCGCTGCAGCTCATCATGGACTCGCTGCGCTACTGGGTAACCGAGATGCACGTCGACGGGTTCCGCTTCGACCTGGCCGCCACCCTGGCCCGCGAGTTCTACGACGTGGACCGGTTGGCCGCGTTTTTCGAACTGGTGCAACAAGATCCGACCGTCAGCCAGGTGAAGTTGATCGCCGAGCCGTGGGACGTCGGGCCGGGCGGGTATCAGGTGGGCAACTTCCCGCCGCAGTGGACGGAGTGGAACGGCAAGTTCCGCGACACCGTGCGCGACTACTGGCGCGGCGAGGACGCCAGTCTCGGTGAGTTCGCCTCCCGGCTGACCGGGTCGGCCGACCTCTACGAGCACACTGCGCGGCGCCCGGTGGCGTCGATCAATTTCGTCACCGCGCACGACGGTTTCACGCTGGCCGACCTGGTGTCCTACAACGAGAAGCACAACGAGGCCAACGGCGAGGACAACAACGACGGCGAGAGCAACAACAAGTCGTGGAACTGCGGGGCCGAAGGCCCCACCGACGACCCGGAGATCAACGCGCTGCGGGCGCGTCAGCAACGCAACCTCATCGCCACCACCGTGCTGTCGCAGGGCGTGCCGATGATCTCCCACGGCGACGAGCTGGGCCGCACCCAGGGCGGCAACAACAACGGCTACTGCCAGGACAACGAGATCACCTGGATCGACTGGGCGAACGCCGACGCGGCTCTGCTGGAGTTCACCGCCACGGTGTCGGCGCTGCGGGCCGCGCACCCGGTGTTTCGCCGTCGCCGATTCTTCAACGGCCGCCCGGTTCGGCGGCGCGGCAGCGAAGGCCTGCCGGACATCTCCTGGTTCCGCCCGGACGGTTCGGAGATGAACGACGAGGACTGGGACTCCGGCTTCGGAAAGTCGGTCGCGGTGTACCTCAACGGACAGGGCATTCCCGATCTGGACACCCGCGGGCAGCGGGTGGTCGACGACTCGTTCGTGATGTGCTTCAACGCCCACCACGAGCCGATCGAGTTCACGCTGCCGCCGGCCGAGTTCGCCAAGGCGTGGGACATCGTGGTCGATACAGCGGCTGGACCAGGTGAAACGGTGGAATCGGCCACGGTCAAGGCCAGCGGGCCGGTGCGGGTCGACTCACGCGCGATGGTGGTTCTCAAGGCGCAGCCCTAGCCGTCGGCGCCGGGCGGAGAAACCGACACCTAAAACAAACCACGGCCGATCCCCTCCCCTCCGGAGGACCCGCCATGGCTTCGCACCCGAGTATCGCAATCAGGCACCGCAGTGGGCCGGTTTTGACCGATTTAAATACAATTAGTCGCGCTACCCAGCAAATCCGTAGCAAGCGCTTGCTTGCAGCAGTTGCGCGGTTTCGGCGACCCGCCGTGGTGAACTGGGCTCCATGCCGGCAGTGCAACCCCCGGCCGACGGGTTCGTCGGCAAGGTCAAGGACGTGACCGGACCCGGGCTCACCGACGGCTGGGGCATGGCGTGCACGGACCTCGGCGCCTCGGTCCGCGCCGCCGACGGCGCCCTGGTGTCGGTGTTCGGTGACACCTTCTCCGGCAGCCGGGTGGGGGTGGGTGAATGGCGATCGCCGGTGATCCTGATCGGCACCGGCGACGCCACCCACGAGATCGTCTACCGCCGGGCCGCCGGCGCCGACGCCCGCTATGCCCGCCAACTGTGGCACTACCGCCACTCCGCCAGTGGCGGCCTGCTCAGGCGCGGCATCAGCACCGTCATTCCCTCGGACCTGTTGCGGGTGGGCGACGACCTGTTCCTGCACGCGATCGTCAACCGCGGGTTCGGCAACGTGGTGTGGACCGAGATCTGGCACTCGGCCGACAACGGCGTCACCTGGGCCCGCCTCGACGCCAAGTTCCCGGCCGGCCTACACCTGGGTCACGCCCAGTGCTGGTCGTGGGACTTCGACCCCGACGACGGCTGGATCTATGTGGTATCCACCGGCTTTCAGCGCAACAAGGGTGTCATCCTGCAGCGGGTGCGGCCGCAGCATCTGGCGCAGCCGGACCGCTACGTCGGCTGGAACCCCGGCACGCGGCGCTGGGGTGAGGCGCCCACGCCGATCACCCCGCCGGGCGAAACCTGGGGTGAACTGTCGCTGCGCCGGCTGAGCCCGGGCCACTGGATCCTGGGCGGGTTCACCTCGTCGGCCTACGCCCTCGGGTTCCGGACCATCGCCGCACCCGACGACGACCTGACCCTGGCGCCGCTGCAGCGGCCGATCGTCGGCTGCGGATGGGGCGACGAGGACCATGCGGAGTGCCGGGTCGCGCAGCTCTACGGCGGCTACGTGCTGCCGGGCAGCCGCCTGGATTCCGTGGGAGGGGTGGGCCTGATGGTGTCGCAGTGGAACACCGCGCGCGGCTGGCCCTACCGGGTCATGCAGTTCCGGGTCACGCTCGAGGACACCACCGCGGGCGGCTGACCGGGAGCTCGCGCTACCGCGGGCGGCGCCACATCGGCCACAGCGTCGGACCCCCGCCGGGCAGCACGATCTCCCCGGTCACCTCGAAACCGAACCGCTCGTAGTACGGGACGTTGTCCGGGTTGCTCGACTCGAGGTAGGCGGGCGCGTACTCGCCGTCGCAGCGATCGAGCCGCGATTGCATGAGCGCGCGACCGAATCCACCGCCGCGAACCTTGGGATCGCTGCCCAGGACGGCCAGATACCAGTGCGGCTCCTCGGGGTGGTGTTCCTTCATCAAGTCGGTGACCTGGCGCCCGAAGGCGAGCCGGCCGCGGAAGGCGCGCAGGACAGCCGGGAGCATCGCGATCTGTTCGCGCGAGGACTGCTGCCATCGGCCGGGCGGATCCCACAGCGCCGCGCCCCCGAAGCCATCTTCCGAGGTCGCCACCTCCGTCCCGCGCCCGGACATGAAGTGGTGGCGGGACAGCGCGCCGAACAACCCCGGCAGCGCGGCCGTGCGCCGTTCGGCGTCCGGCTGGACCCAGCTGATCACCGGATCGTCCTGGAAAGCCCGCGCCAACGCGCGCGCCAGAGCCGGGATATCGGATCGGCGGGCGGGGCGGACGTCTATGGCCACCCCGCAAGGCTAGTCACCCAAATGCAGATCGGCCTGCTGCTGCGACCATGCCCACAGTCGGGCGGCCTGCTCGGGGTCGACGGCGAAGGGCGCATACCCGCCCTCGGCGCCCTCCCGCATCGGCTCGGCGATCCGGCAGTCCTCGAGATACAGCCCGCCGAGTCCGTCGAGTTCGGGCGAGGTGGCCGCCCAGACGCTGGTGGCCGCGCCGTGCTCGACGTCGGTGACGTCGAGGTTGGCCAGCCTGCCGCTGTAGTCGTCGCTGGTCATGTGGCGGGCCAGCTCGGTGACCACGACACCCGGGTGCACGGCGAAGGAGTGCACCCCGCGCGGTCCCCACCGCCGTTCGGCCTCGACGGTGAACAGCACGTTGGCCGTCTTGCTCTGACCGTAGGCCCGCCACTTGTGGTAGGTCGACTCGTCGTCGTAGTTGGGGTCCTCCCAGCGGATACCGCCGTACAGGTGCCCGCGGCTGCTGAGGTTGACGATGCGGGCGCCCCGAACGAATAAGCCGAACCGGTCCGCCATCTCTGTGGTGAAGACAAAGTGGCCGAGATGGTTTGTGCCGAGCTGCATTTCGTAGCCCTGGGCGGTCCGCGACAGCGGTGGGGCCATCACTCCGGCGTTGTTGATCAACACGTCGATGCGGTCGTGCCGGTCGGCGATCGTCGCGGCGGCGGTTCTGGCCGAGCTCAGGTCGGTGAGGTCGAGAACCACCGTCTCGCAGTCGATGGCCGCGCGGGTCTTGTCGAGATCCCTTACCGCGGCGATGATTTCGGCTCCGACGGACTGCATGGCCCGCGCGGTCTGCAGACCGAGGCCGGACGATGCGCCGGTGATGACGACGGTACGGCCGGTCAGGTCGACGCCGTCGAGCACCTCGGCGGTGGTCTTGGTCATGCGGGATCTCCTGTCTCACTGGCCTTCGAGCGCCATCGCGGCGGCCGGTGCTCGCGCCAGGCGGCCGGGCCTTCGGCAGCGTCCGGACCACCCATCAGTTTCAGGTGCACCGTAGTCTCCGCCCCGGCCACCTCGTCGACATTCTGCGTCGGCCCACAGCAGCCGCTTGCTGTAGGCCACCGACGCCGGGTTGGCGTTGACGGCCACGTCGCGGGCCAGCTCCAGCGCCGCCGGCAGCACCTCGCCGGCCGGCAGCGCGCGGCTGGCGATCCCGAGGTCGGCGGCCTCACGTCCGGTGAAGGTGCGGCCGGTGAGCAGGACGTCGGCGGCGACGGCCAGGCCGACGGCGTGGCGCAGCGTGTAGTGCACCGCGCAGTCGCCGACCATGCCGCGACGCACCTGCGGGACGGCGAGCTCGGCGTCCCGGGCCACCAGTCGGATGTCGCACTGCAGCGCCAGCGTCAACCCGATGCCGATCGCCGGGCCGTTGATCGCGGCGATGATCAGCTTGCGCACCCGCCACGCCGGCGGCTGCACCGGCGAGGCGCTGAACCCGGCGTCGGGGCTGTCGAAGGAGCCGGCCTGGGCCGACATGTCGGCGCCGGCACAGAACGCCCGGCCCGCGCCGGTGAGGACGACGGCGCGGATCGCGTCGTCGCCGTCACAACGGCGGTAGGCCTCGCCGAGCGCGCGGGCGGTCGCACCGGAGAACGCGTTGAGGCGGTTCGGTCCGTCCAGGGTGAGCACGGCGACGCCGGTGTCGTCGACCTCGAGGCGGACGGCGGTGGGGGTGCTCACCCGTCCATCTTGGCCGTCACCGTCGACTTGTCGCGCGAACCCCGGTGTAATCGACGGATGCGCGCACTGCGGATGGTCGGTTTCAAACAGGGCCCGGAGTTGCTGGAGGTGGCCGACCCGGTTCCCGGACCGGGCGAAGTGGTGGTCAGGATCGGTGCCGCGGGGGCGTGTCACTCCGATCTGCACCTCATGTACGACTTCGACGCGGACATGGCCCCGTGGCAGCTGCCGTTCACCCTCGGTCACGAGAACGCCGGCTGGGTGCACGCACTCGGCGCCGGGGTCAGCGGTGTCGCCCGCGGCGATGCGGTGGCGGTGTACGGCCCGTGGGGCTGCGGCACCTGCGCGCACTGCGCGGTGGGGATCGAGAACTACTGCGAGCGGCCGTCGGGGGTCAACGGTGGCGGGCTGGGCGCCGACGGCGGGATGGCCGACTACCTGTTGGTGCCGCACGAGAGGTTCCTGGTTCCGATTCCGGACGGCCTGGATCCGGTCACCGCCGCCCCGTTGACGGATGCCGGGCTGACGTCCTATCACGCGATCCGGCGGTCGTGGACCAAGCTCACCCCGGATGCGACGATCGTCTTGATCGGGGTGGGCGGGCTCGGCCACGTCGGTGTGCAGATCGCCCGGGCGACGACCGCGGCCCAGGTGATCGCCGTCGACGTCAAGCCTGAGGCGCTGGAGTTGGCCCGCAAGGTCGGCGCCCATCACACGCTGACCTCCGACGACCATGCCGCCCAGGCGATTCGGGAGCTCACCGGCGGCCGTGGCGCCGACGTGCTGATCGACTTCGTCGGGGCGACGGCGACGATGAACCTGGCTCGCAGCGCCGCCCGCACCATGGCCGACGTGACGATCGTCGGCATCGGTGGCGGCGAGATCGGCGTGTCGTACTTCTCCCAGCCGCACGAGGTGAGCATCGCCGCGACCTACTGGGGCACCCGGCCGGAACTCGTCGAACTGCTGGCGCTGGCCGCCCGCGGCGACATCACCGTCGAGCACACCACCTACCCGCTGGACGACGCGGTGGCGGCCTACCACGACCTGCATGAGGGACGCGTCGTCGGCCGCGCGGTCATCGTGCCCTAGCTTGGTCTCATGTGGGATTTCGAAACCGACCCGGAGTACCAGGCCAAGCTCGACTGGGTCGAGGACTTCATGCGCAACGAACTCGAGCCGCTGGACTTCGCGCCGCTGGACCCGTACGAGAAGAAGAACCCTCGGGTGCTCGAGGTACTGCGGCCGCTGCAGCGGCAGGTCAGGGAGCAGGGGCTGTGGGCCGCGCACCTGAGCCCGGACCTGGGCGGTCAGGGCTACGGTCAGGTCAAGCTGGCCCTGCTCAACGAGATCGTCGGCCGATCACGCTGGGCACCTTCGGTTTTCGGCTCGCAGGCCCCCGACTCCGGTAATGCCGAGATCCTCGCGCTGTTCGGCACCGAGGAGCAGAAGAAGCGCTATCTGCAGCCTTTGCTCAACGGTGAGATCTCGTCGTGTTACTCGATGACCGAGCCGCAGGGCGGGTCCGATCCCGGTCTGTTCACCACCCGCGCCGAGCGTGACGGCGACTCATGGGTGATCAACGGCGAGAAGTGGTTCTCCTCCAATGCCCGCAACGCCGAGTTCTTCATCGTGATGGCGGTGACCAATCCCGAGGCGCGCACTCACCAGAAGATGTCGCTGTTCATCGTTCCCGCGGAGACACCGGGTATCGAGGTCATCCGGCATGTCGGCGTCGGCGGTGAATCCGACGAACGCGCGGGACACGGCTACATCCGCTACAACGACGTGCGGGTGCCCGCCGATCATGTGCTCGGTGGTGAGGGTCAGGCGTTCGCCATCGCGCAGACCCGCCTCGGCGGTGGCCGTGTGCACCACGCGATGCGCACGATTGCCTTGGCGCGGCGTGCTTTCGACATGATGTGCGAGCGGGCGGTGTCGCGGCAGACCCGGCGGGGCCCACTGGGCGACTACCAGATGACGCAGGAGAAGATCGCCGACAGTTGGATCCAGATCGAGCAGTTCCGTCTGCTGGTGCTGCGCACGGCGTGGAAGATCGACAAGTACCACGACTACCAGATGGTGCGCCGCGACATCGCGGCGGTGAAAGTCGCCATGCCCCAGGTGCTTCACGACGTGGTGCAGCGCGCCATGCACCTGCACGGAGCGCTGGGGGTCTCTGATGAGATGCCGTTCGTGAAGATGATGGTGGCCGCTCAGTCGCTGGCCATCGCGGATGGACCGACGGAGGTGCACAAGCTCACCGTGGCGCGGCGCACGCTCAAGGAGTACGAGCCCGTCGACACCTTGTTCCCGTCCCAGCACATCCCGACCCGGCGGGCGGCCGCGCAGGCACAGCTGGCGGCGCTGCTGGAGCACGAGGTCGCCGAGCTCTGAGGGAGCCCGTTACGTCAGCAGTGCCTTGAGTGCCTCGCGGGTCGCTGCGGCCTCGTCGGGTGTCGAGGCGACCTCCACCGCGGCGAAGTCGGTGACACCGATGTCGGCGAGCGCGGCGACGCGGTCCTGTACCTGCGCGGCTGTGCCGATGATGGCGATGTCAACCGGCCCGGCCGCGCCCTCGCGGTCGAGCATGGCGCGGTAGCTGGGCAGTGCGCCGTAGGCGGCGAACTCTTCGGCGGCGCGCGCCGACGCGGCCTCGATGTCGGTCGTGACGCACACCGGCAGCGCGGCGATGACCCGCGGCGCCGGGCGCCCGAGTTCCTCGGCTGCTCTGGTGATGGTGGGGATGGTGTGCCCGGCCAGGGTCGCCGGACCGGTGCACCAGGTCAGCGTGCCGTCGGCCAGTGCCGCGGTGACGCGCAGCATCTGTTCACCGAGGGCTGCCACCACCACGCCGAAACCGGTGGAGCCGTTGGCGTTGACGGCTGCGTGCACCCGATACATCTCGCCGTCGAAGTTGGCCGGCTCGTTGCGGGACAACGGCATCAGAACGCTCAGGTACTCGCGCAGATGACGTACCGGCTTGTCATAGCTGAGGCCCAACATGTTCTCGATGACGATCTTGTGGCTCAAGCCGATGCCCAGCGTGAAGCGGTTCCCCGACGCGGCGGCCACCGTATGGGCCTGCTGGGCGATCGCATGCGGATGGCGCGGAAAGGTCGGCACCACAGAGGTGCCCAGTTCGATGCGCGGCACCTTGGTGCCCACTACGGCTAGCGCGGTCATCGCGTCGAGGCCGAAGATGTTCGGCGCCCAGTAGGTGGCGAAGCCGTCTCGCTCGGCCGACGCGGCCTCAGCCACCACATCGTCAAGGGTTCCGGTGTTGACGGCGCCGCCGAAGATTCCATACTTCATGGCCCTGACCGTACCGCGCCCTCGCCGGCAGGCGCGCCGGGCAGGTCCTCTGCTGACTCACTCCCGCACGATGGCCAGGCCTTCTTGGACGAGGGTCGCGGTCAGCACCCTGTCGGAGTCGTACAGGCTGCCGGTCATCAGCCCGCGGCCGCGCGCGGCGGCCGGCGAGCGGGACTCCAGCAGGTTCCACCGGTCGGCCCGGATCGGGCGATGAAACCAGATGGACGAGTCCGTGGTCGCTGTGCGGTGGCTGCGGTCGATCATCGAATGGCCGTGCACCTGCAGGACGGGGTCGATGCCGTAGATGTCGGTGACGTACACCGCGGCGCAGGCGTGCACCAGCGGATCGTCGGGCAGCGGAGAGGTGATCCGCCACCACAGCCGTCGCACGAACTCGCCTGTGCTCCAGTCATCTTCGCTTCGGATGTCGATCTCGTCGAGGGGCAGCGACGGCGCAGGGCCGAGCGGCCCGGTAGCGGGCAGTTGATCGGGATCACCTGTGGCCGCAGTCCGGTGGGCGTGTTCGGGGCCGTCGGCCGGTGCGGAGAACGAGGCGGTCGCGGTGACGAGCAGTCGGCCGTCCTGGCGGGCCAGCACCCGGCGGGAGGCCGATGTGCGCCCGTCGTAGACCCGCTCGACCTGATAGGTCACCGGCGCCCCGGCCTCACCGCCGCGCAGGAACTGCACGTGCAGGCTGGTGGGTGCCAACCCGGGGTTCAGTGTCCGGCAGGCCGCAGCCAGTGCCTGCGCGGCCAGGTGCCCGCCGTAGGCACGTTTGTCCGCAGGGCCGGCGGCGGGGCCGGTGAAGAAGTGCTCGCCCGAAGGGTCCGGTGTGACGTCGAGTAGACCGGGAAGGACGTGAGTCATGTTGTCACCGAACCTGATTCGACGAGGTCGGCGATCTGCTGCGGGCTGAGGCCGAGCCGCTCGGCCAAGACTGCGGCGGTGTCGTCGCCCAGAGACGGTGCGGGCTTGGGCGCGGTGTGCGCGCCGTCGACCGACATCGGCAGCCCGGGCGCCAGATAGGTGCCGACCCGCGGTTGGTCCACGCTGGTGAACAATGGGTTCGCGGTGACGCGCGGATGAACGGCGACCTCGGCGAAGCTCTGGTAGCGGTCCCAGAGGACCGAGTTCGCCGAGAGCGCGGCGGTGACCTCCTCGGCGGTGTGGCTGCGGAACCACGCGGCGAACAGGCCGGAGAGCACGTCGCGGTGTTCGTAGCGCTGGCCTTCGTCGGTGAAGTCGGCGCCGAGTGCTTCTTCCACCGCTGCAACGGCTTTCGCTGTCCCGGTCAGTTCGGTGAGGTCGCGGAAATGCCGGGCGGTCAGAGCGACGATCATGAACGAGACGCCGTCACCGCTGATGAAGTTCTGGCCGTACTGCCCGAAGAGGCTGTTGCCCAGCCGCGGGCGCTGGGTGCCGTTGACCATCACCTCGGTCAGGAAGCCGAGATTGGCCGCCGTCGCCAGCGCGACGTCGTCCAGCGGTAGGCGGATGCTACTGCCCTGCCCGGTGGCGTCGCGACGGCGCAGCGCGGCGAGGATCGCCACGACGGCGTAGAGCCCGCAGCTGATGTCCCAGGCCGGCAGCACGTGGTTGATGGGTTCGCGGTGTGTCGGCGGCCCGGTCACCAATGGAAATCCGGTGGCCGCGTTGACGGTGTAGTCCACTCCGGTCGACCCGTCGGCACGGCCGACGACCTCCAGGTGGATCAGGTCGGGACGCTCGACTCTCAAGGCTTCGTAGGAATGCCACTGGCGCCCGGCCACATTGGTGATCAGGATGCCGGCGTCGACGATGAGCCGCTGGATCAGGTGCTGCCCCTCGGGTGATCGCATGTCGGCTGCCACCGACCGCTTGCCCTTGTTCAGCCCGGCCCAGTAGATGCTGACCCCGTCGTCGGTGAGCGGCCAGCGGTGGTAGTCGGCGGCGCCGCCGATGGGGTCGATTCGGATGACCTCGGCGCCCAGTTGGGCAAGTGTCATCCCGGCCAGCGGCACGGCGACGAAGCTGGAGATCTCGACGACGCGGACGCCCGCCAGTGGCGGATCAGGTGGTGCACTCACCCGACGAGTATGGCGGGCGGCGGGTCAGGCCACGGCGACCGGCACTCCCAGGCAGACCAGCATCAGGCAGAGCAGGAACCAGCCCGCGCCCTGCCAGATCGGCCAGACACCTTCGGCCTTCCACACCCGGTAGGCCTGAACCAGAGCCCCCACACCACCGCAGAACAGGATGACGGGCACCAAGATCGCCGCGATCAGCGCGTGCCAGGCGACGGCCGCGGCGAAGGCAACTGCGGCCACCGCGATCACGCACACGACGTAGGTCGCCGCGGCCCTGAACATCTCCGGGTCGTGCCAGCGTTTCTCGACGTCGTTGCGGTCGCTCGTCACAATCACCTCGTTCCCCCAGCCTAGGCCTCGACCAACACCGGCGGTGGCGGTTGACGCCGGCGGTCGGTGAGAGGATCGGGACATGCGTCTGCTGCTCCTCGCCGACACGCATGTCCCGAAACGCGCCCACGACCTGCCTGCCCAGGTCTGGGACGAGGTGGAGCGCGCCGACGTCGTCATCCACGCCGGTGACTGGGTCGCGGTGGCGCTGCTCGATGCGCTGGCCGCGCGGGCGCGACGGCTGATCGCGGTCTGGGGCAACAACGACGGGCCCGATGTGCGGGCCCGGCTGCCCGAGCGAGCCGACGTCCGGCTGGACGGCCTGCGCTTCACCGTGGTTCACGAGACCGGGTCCGCCTCGGGCCGAGAGGCGCGGATGGCGCAGTGCTATCCCGAGACCGATGTGCTGGTGTTCGGCCACAGCCACATCCCCTGGGACACCACCGCACGGACGGGTCTGCGGCTGCTCAATCCGGGCTCACCCACCGACCGTCGCCGCCAGCCGTTCTGCACGTACATGACCGCGGCCACCCGCGGTGGTCTGCTGCGGGAGGTCCGCCTGCATCAGATCCAGAAGAGTTAGCTCTGTAACAGAGCTATTATGTGGTGTGGACACCCGCACCGATCTCGTCACCGACCTGTTCTCCACCGTCGGCCGCTTCCGCCGCACGTTGCGGCGGTCAGCCGGCGGACCGTTCGCATCGAGCGGGCTGACCGAGTCGCAGGCCGAACTCCTTCGCCTGGTGGGCCGCCAGCCCGGCATCTCGATCAGCGCGGCCGCCGCCGAGCTGGCGCTGGCACCCAACACCGCCTCCACCCTGGTGTCCAAGCTGTCGGCCGACGGTCTGCTGGTCCGCACGCCCGATCCCGAGGACCGCCGCGTCGGCCGGCTCGCGCTCGCCGCACCGGCACAGCGGCTCGCCGACGCGTCCCGCGCGGCCCGCCGCGCCGCCCTGGCCGAGGTGCTCGACAGCCTCGACGCCGACGACACCCAGGCACTCGAAACCGGACTGCGGGTGTTGTCCGACATCACCAAGAAGCTTCAGGAGAAACGCTTATGACCCCACCCGCCATCGACTGCCGCAACCTCACCCACCGCTACGGCGACTTCACCGCGGTCGACGACTTCTCGTTGGAGGTTCAGACCGGTGAGACCCTGGGCCTGTTGGGCCCGAACGGCGCAGGCAAGACCACCGTCGTCCGCTTGCTGACGACGCTGGCTCCCATCCAGCGCGGCGAGGTACGGATCTTCGGTCTCGACGCCCGCCGCGACACCATGGACATTCGCTACAACATCGGCTATGTGCCCCAACAACTTTCGATCGAGCCGGCGCTCACCGGACGGCAGAACGTGGAGTGGTTCGCAAGGCTCTACGACGTCCCGCGCGCATTGCGCGCCGAGCGGGTCGGCCAGGCGCTCGAGGCCATGCACCTGCTCGACGTCGCCGACCGGCTGGCGGGCACGTACTCGGGCGGAATGGTGCGCCGGCTCGAGCTGGCTCAGGCGCTGGTGAACCGGCCATCGCTGCTCATCCTCGACGAGCCGACCGTCGGCTTGGATCCCATTGCCCGCGATGGGGTTTGGTCCCAGGTTCAGCGCATGCAAGCCGAGTTCGGCATGACGGTGCTGCTGACCACCCACTACATGGAGGAAGCCGACGTGCTGTGCGGCCGGGTGGCGTTGATGCATCACGGATCACTGCGGGCCGTCGGCACCCCGGCCGAACTCAAGGCCAAGGTGCGACCCGAGGCGACGCTGGAAGACGTGTTCCGGCACTACGCCGGGTCCGGGCTCGCCGAGGACGCCGCCCGCGGGGGGCTCGGCGAGATCCGGGCCGGACGGAAGGCGGCACGCCATGCCGGTTGACTCAGCCGCCGCACCCGGCCTGCTGCGCGCGCCGCGCGGCTGGCGCCGGGCGCGCAGCCTCGGGGTACGGATGGAGACGTTCGCCTGGGTCGAGCTGCAGAAGCTGCGTCACGATCGCACCGAGTTGTTCACCCGGATGGTGCAGCCCGCGCTGTGGCTGCTGATCTTCGGCACCACGTTCAACCGGCTGCACGTCATCGACACCGGGCCGGTGCCGTATCTGGCCTTTCTGGCCCCGGGCATCATCGCCCAGTCGGCGTTGTTCATCTCGATCTTCTACGGCATCCAGATCATCTGGGACCGCGACGCCGGGATCCTGGCCAAGTTGATGGTGACGCCGGCTCCGGCGTCAGCGCTGGTGACCGGAAAGGCGTTCGCCGCGGGGGTGCGTTCGGTGGCCCAGGTGGTCGGCGTGCTGGTGCTGGCGTACCTGATGGGCATCCACATGACGTGGAACCCGCTGCGAATCCTGGCCGCGATGGGGGTTGTGATGCTCGGGTCGGCGTTCTTCGCCTGCCTGTCGATGACGCTGGCCGGGCTGGTGCGCAACCGGGACCGGCTGATGGGCATCGGCCAGGCGATCACCATGCCGCTGTTCTTCGCATCCAACGCGCTGTATCCGGTGGCCGTGATGCCGGACTGGCTGCGCTGGCTGAGCCGGATCAATCCGCTGAGCTACGAGGTGGATTCGCTGCGGCTGCTGCTGGTCGGCATTCCCTCGGCGCATCCGTGGCTGGACATCGCGGTGTTGGTGGTGGCCGCGGTGGTGGGTATCGCGGCGGCGTCGGCACTGCTGCGCCGGCTGGTGTCCTAACCCGGTTCGCGACAGTAACGGCCCGGCGGCGAGACGGCCGTCGTTCCGCCGTTAGATTACTGTCGCAGCCGACGGGCCAGGCCGGTCGCTCGGACCGCGCGGCGTTCGATCGCCGCCCGTAGTTGCGCAGCCGTTCCCACCACCCGAACCTTGGACCGGGCCCGGGTCACCGCGGTGTAGAGCAGTTCGCGGGTCAGCAGCCGCGAATCCTCCGGCGGCAGAAGCACTGTCACCTCGGTGGCCTGGCTGCCCTGGCTCTTGTGGATCGTCATGGCGTGCATGGTCTCGACGTCGGCGAGCCTGCTGGTCGCGAACTCGACAGGGTCCGGTCGCGGTCGGCCATCACCGCGCGGAGTGCGCCGTCTCGGCAAATGGTCACGCCGGTGTCGCCGTTGTAGAGCTTGAGCCCGTAGTCGTTGGCGGTCACCAGCACCGGCCGGCCGGCGATACCACTGCGCCCACAGTGGGGCGTCGGTCTGCTCGGCCAGCCAGCGTTCAATCTGCCGGTTCCAGTACGCCACCCGTACGGACCTCGCCGGTGCGCGCACAGCATGCGGTGCTCGTTCCAGGATCGCCAGAGCCGCCAGCCGCGTCGCCGAGCACCGCGGCCTCGCGGAGTTTCGGAGGGCATGCGGCACAAGCACTTTGCGCAGGAATCGGCCGGCTGGTCGGTGTTCACCCACTCCAGATGCTCACCGCCGCGCGGACCAGCACATCTATGGCAGCATCGGCATCTCCGGCGCGGATCGCCTGCGCGAGCGCGTCGATGGACGCCGCCGAACCGATGCGAAGTGATCGAGCCGGGCCACGCGGGACTGCCGAGCCTGGCCGCCAGCCCCTCGACCATGATCGGCGAGTACCGCGCCGGCCTCCACCGAGGCCAGCTGATCGGCGTCGCCAACCATCACCAGCCGAGACTCCGGCCGGACCGCCTCCAGCAGCCGGGCCATCATCGTCAGCGACACCATCGATGTCTCGTCGACGACGATCACATCGTGCGGCAACCGGTTGTCCCGGTTATGCCGGAACCTCGACGACGTATCTGGGCGGCTGCCCAACAGCCGGTGCAGCGTGGTGGCCCGCAGACCCGGTAGTCGCTCGCGGTCGACCGCATCCAATTGGTCCACCTCGAGTTGAACCGCCTCCTGTAGGCGCGCGGCTGCCTTCCCGGTGGGCGCGGCCAGCGCGATCCGCAGCGGCGGGCTTCCGTCGAGTACGGCCTGCTCGGCCAGCAACGCCAAAAGCCTGGCAACAGTGGTGGTTTTGCCCGTTCCCGGTCCGCCGGTCAATACGGTCAGCCCCCGCGAAAGCGCGATCTGTGCCGCACCGCGTTGCTCGGCGTAGCTGTCCGGGAAGAGGCGCGCGACGTCTGGGATCGTACCGACGTGCCGGGAAGCGGCCAGCGCCAACACGTCGCCGGCCACCCGGCATTCCTCGATCCAGTAGCGATCCAGATACACAAGGCCGGCCTCGACGTGCAGTACCGGCGGCTGAGCGGCCAGCGCGCTTGCCGACACCGCTACCAGCCACTCCCGCGGATCGGGCCACGGCAACTCGGGAGCACCGACCAGCTCTGCCAGCGTCGCCAGGTCCACGCACACCGACCCGCCACGAACCGCCCGCACCACGAACGCGACTGCCAGCGCCACCCGCTCGTCGGTATCCCTGGCCAGCTCGGTCAACCGTTGCGCCACAAGGACATCTGCGGATTCCAAGACTCCGGCCTCGTTGAAGTCGCGCAGAATTCCGCCGGCGGTGATACTGCGCCGCCAGTCGGCCGGATCGGTGGGGAGGGTCAGGATGGTGGTCACGCTGCCGCCTTCCGGCCGTCGAGCAGGTCGGACAGCGCGACCACGAGTGCGGCGGGAGGCTGCCAGCTGAACACCCCGGCCGGGTGGCCGTCAGTGACCGGGGTGTTCGGTCCGCACATCCCGCGAAGGAACAGGTAGAGCACCCCGCCGAGGTTGCGGCCTGGTTCGTAGCCGGGCAACCGCCAACGCAGAAACCGATGCAGTACAACGCTGTACAGCAGCGCCTGCAACGGGTAATCGGAGTGCAGCATCGCCTCGGCCATCCTCGCCGGGGCATAATCGGCGGCGGTCAGCGGCCGATCCGGTTCACCTAGCCAGTTGGTCTTGTAGTCGGCCACCAGGTAGCGATGTCCGGCGCCGTCGGGTATGCGTAGCACCACGTCCAGCGAGCCGCTGAGATATCCCCGCAGTGTCTGGCCGCCCAATGCGGCGTCGGTGAGCCGGTCGACGTAGGACGCCAGCGGGTCACCGCGTTCGAGATGCCGCGCCAGCAGCCGACCGACGTCCTTGATCCGGACATCCGGGGCGCCGGCCCGCAGGTCTCCCCCGGCCAACGGGAACTCGAAGTCCAACTCGCACAACCTGTCTGACAGCCCGATCTCGCGAAGGGTGAGGTTACCGGCCAGTGGACCGAGCGGCGTGTCGTGCATCGGCACCAGAGCAGATGCCAGCTCGTCGGCCGATACCGCGACCGGCCACCACAGCTCATGCTCCTCGACCCGGGCACGTAGCTCGGACTTCAGGTCGGCTGCGAGCGGGTCGGCGTTCTCCAGTACGGCATGCACGAGGGTGCCGAATTTGGCGCCGGTGGGCAGATCGCCCATCGGCGACGGAACGTCGGCGCCCGCGGCAGGGCTCGTCAGGGCGATGTCGGCGACTTCGTCATCGAGTTCGACGACCTCCGGCTCGCTGCTTACCCCCGCCGGCTGCTGCGCGGCACGCAGCAGCCCCGAGTACGAAGTGCGCCGCCACGTGGTGTCGATACCCCGATGGAAGTGGCGCGCGCCCAGATTGGTCGGGATCGCCTCGGCGGTGAACTCTGCGGGCGCAGCGATCACCGACTCCTCGATCGTGAGGGCGCCGAGGTCTTCCCACCGGCGCAGCAGCGGCAGCGCCTCCGCGCACTCGATCTTCAACGGGTCGCACCGCGGAGGTACCGCGGACTCGCCGGGGCCCCGCCCGCGCAACAGGCGCGACAGGCCCCCGTTGGGCTCGTCCCAGACTGGGCGCCCACCACGCCACCACCTGCGACTGGGCCCGAGTCAGCGCCACGTAGGACAACCGCAACTCCTCGCCGCGGGCCTCCTGCTGGCTGAGTCGTCTGCACAGCTGTGAGGTCGGGACTGCGCTTGCCACCGATGTACAGACAACGCTGTTCGCCGTCGTGGAACCGAACGAGGTGGTCCTCGTCGAACATGTGGCGGTTGAACGCGAACGGGAGATACACCACCGGAAATTGCAGACCCTTGCTACCCCACACCGTCATCACCTGGACCGCCTCGGCTTCGCTGTCCAGCCGCCGGCTGCGTTCCTTGGCCCGCACGCCCTCGTCGCGCTGAGTGCGCAACCAGTCCCGCAGTGCCGTGAGACTGTAGTGTTCCCGCTGAGCGACCTCGTGCAGAAGCTCGGTCACATGCGCCATGTCGGTCATGTTGCGTTCACCGCCCGGCCCACGAGAGCACGTCCTTGCCCATTCCGGCGAGCTTGGCCGCCTCGAAGAACGGCCGCTACCCCGACCTCCCGGGCGTGGTCTGCCCACCGGCGTAATGTGTCGGCGACCTCATCGGTCAACGCATCCCCGCCCTCGGCGCGAGTTCGTCCGCGGTCTTGCGGAAGAACATGGTCGCCGCGGCCGCGCGCACCAACGCCGGGCGGTGCGGCTGGTCGATCGCATCCAGCAGGCACAGCCAGTCGTCGGCCGCGGGGACGTCAACACGTCGCTGTCACCGGCGAAGACGGCAGGCACGCCCGCGGCGAGCAGCGCCTCGAAGCACTCGGCGGCGCCGGAGTGCGCGACGATCACCGCGATGTCGCGCGCCTCCAGCTGGCGCCCGTCGAACGTCGCCACTCGGCCCAGCAGCGACCGGATATCGGCGGCGAGGTCCTCGAGCCGATGTGCGGCCAGCGCATGTCCTTCGTCGAGTGATCTCGGTCCCGCGCGAGCCCGAACGTGTCCCGCGACACCACCCGCAGCCGGAACGGGTCGTTGTGCGGCGCGCCGGCAAGCCGATGACCGTGCTGTGGCCGCGTCGACCTCACGCACCACGATGTCGCGGATCGCCCAGTTCCGGCGCCGCGCAGCACCACCTGCAGCCGGTCTGACCGAGAGCTCCGTCGCTGCGCCAGTTCACGCCCAGGGTGCGCCTCTCCCCGGCGGTTCCGGCGGCCTTCAGGTACGTCACGATGTCGCCGCCACGGAACGCATAGATCGCCTGCTTCGGATCGCCGATCAGGATCAGGGTGGATTGGCCGCTGAACGCGCGGTCGATCACCTGCCACTGCACGGGGTCGGTGTCCTGGAACTCGTCGACCATCACCATCGGCCACCGCCGGCTACATCCGAACCGCGGCCGGGGTGTCGTCGGCCATCCAGGGCGTGGGCGAGGCGAGTCAGCAGGTCGTCGTAGCCGAGAATCCCGCGCACGCGCTTTCGGTGCTCCAATTCGGCCTTGACGACGTCCCTGGCGAACGTCAGCCGGACCGCGGCCTCGGACTCGGGCTGCGGGATCGGTCGGCCGCAGCTCGGTCGCACGGCTTGTCGGCGATCCGCGCGCGCCATCTCCAGCGCGTCGCTCGTGGCCGAGCGGGGGCCGCTCCGAGTCAGTCGGCCGAAATGCTCGAGGTAGAGGTCGTCGACGATCTCGGCGACCAGCATCGTCCAGGTTCTCGACCATTGCACGCCCGCGTCGCTGTCCCCCGCCACGCCAAGCGATTTCAGCACCATGTTGCAGAACTGGTGGATGGTCGCGATGGTGGCGGCGTCGAAGCCGGCCAGCGCGTCGCCAGAGCCGCTCCCGGCGAAGCTCGAGTTCGCTCGGCGGTGCCGTGTCGATCAGGTGCGGCAGCAGTTCGTTGTCTCCGGCCCGGTCGCGGGTCGTCGAATCGCCGATACGGCGTCCGAGCGCTCTGGCGGCGCACCCGCTCCCGCAGCTCCTGGGTGGCCGAACGGCTGAACGTGATGAGCAGCATCTTGTCCAAGTGGCGACGCCCTCGGCGACGTAGCGGGTCACCAGAGCCGGCCAACGTGAACGTCTTGCCGGTTCCCGCGCTGGCCTCCAGCACCGTGGTGGAGCCTCGGCGCCGGCAGCGGCCCGCACCAGTTCGAAACGTCTCCATCAGCCTCGGCCCCCCTGCTGGCCTGCAGCATCGGCATCCACACCCGGGCCGCGTAAGCACCGAGTCGGTGGTCCTCACCGTCGGCCTGCTCCTCCCGGCGCGGAGCGGCCCAACAACATCGTCCAGTCCGGCGTGTGGCGCCCCAGACCCGTTCGACGCGCAGGTCGTCGCATCGTCACCCGGATACCGGTCAGTGGACTCGCCACTCGGTGTCCGGCCTCCGCCACCGGGTCGTCGCCGCAGCCGAGCGGGCCGTCCGCCCAGGCGTAGGATGTCCTGATCGGAAGCGGAATCGGCTCGCGGCGACCGGCGTCATAGATCGCCACCAGATCGCGCAAGCCGCTCCGCGCCGGGTTCCTCGGTGGCGCTGACAGCCCGTCGGACGCGGGTACCTGGTCATTGCCGCGCCCGATACACACCGCCGTCCAGTTCTCGGCCCGGGATCGCGGCTGCCAGAGCCACCAATGGAATCCACGCGCTCAGCACGTGCTGGCCGCCCAACTTGGAGAAGGTCAACCCAACCAGCCTGTCTGCGAATACCTGCGACACGGTTCCGGTGACCCGGCGGCCGATACCAAGATCGACGTCGACGTCATACGGCAGCCGCGGTCGCCGACTCGAGATTGCGCTGCTTCATGGCTTCGTCGGCGAGCATCGCGGCCTTGTCCAGATTCCTTGGCCTATGGCCAGCCGAGCCGAGCCCGGCGGGAGCAGTCCACGGCGCCACTCCGCCTTGACTGCGCCTCCTGAGGGTCCATGCCGGCAAGGATGTCGGTGAGCATCCGGTCCCCGACCGTCCACTTGTCCAGGTCGCCGACTCCGACGGGCATCGCGTCCGCGACGCCGTCACAGTCGCGGGGCAGCCCGAACTGCAGTTCGCGTGAAGAAACCACGGATGGGATTCTTGAAGAAGGTCAACAACTCCGCCAGCCCCACGTCGGCGTCGGCGTCGGGACCGGAACGGCGAGCTCGAAGAAGTCCGGCTGCTCCGGACGGTCGCCGCGCATCGCACGCGCGGCATCGAGCACGGTGGGATCGAAGGTGAACGGCTGATCGGGCACCGCTTGACCAGAGCTCGCCGGGAGTGACGTTCTTGATGTCGAAGGGCTGCAGCGGATGCTCGGGCGACCACCGTCGCACGAGTGTCGGACCCGACCGTCGCGTCGAGCGCGTCGAGCAGTTCCATGAGCGGGACGGCCGGCGGCCGGTCCTTCCCGGTGTACTCGTTGGCGCCGGTATAGGTGATGATCAGCTTCTCGGTCGCCGCCCCGATGGCATCGAGCAGTAGCTGGCGATCCTCGGAACGAATATCCCGCTCACCGGTCATCGGGTCACGAGCCAGGATATCGTCACCGTCCGGCTGTGCCCGAGCCGGGGAAATACGGTGTCGTCGAGGCCGACCAGGCAGACCACCCGATGCGGCACTGAACGCATCGGCACCATCGTGCACACCGTCAGCGTGCCGGTACGGAAGTTCGCCCGGGTAGGTCGACCGGCGAGGTGTCCGAGCATCATCGCGTGGACGTCGCGCAGTCGCAGTTCGGTATCGTCTCGCACCGCCGGCGCGCTCGAGGATGTCGTTGAACTCGCGCTGCAACTGGCTGTACTGCCAGGCGTCGGCGTCAGCGACTCTCGCGACAGCAGTGACAGCGTCACTGAGCGCGGTCAGCCAGTCCCGCAGCGGCCGAGCGCCAGTCAGCGACTGAACCGTGTGTTGTAGACGGCTCACGAATTCCGCCAGCCGGCCGGCAAGTTCGACGCGGTTGCTGCTCACATCGTCGAGGGGCAGCGTGGTGTCGATCCAGGCGTGCGAGTCGTCGGACATGGCCACCCCGGCCAGGATCCGGTCCAACCCGAAGCGCCAGGTGTTCTGGATGAAGTCGACGCCGAACGGCGCGCGATGTTCGCGGTCGAAGCCCCATCGGATGTTCGACTGCTGCACCCACGTGGTGATGCTTTCCAGATCGTCGTCGGTGAAGCCGAACCGCGCCCGCACCGGCGCCGCGTGCGCGATGTCGAGCACCTCGGTCGCGGTGACCCGGCTGCCCGCCAGCGTGAGCAGCTGCGAGGCGACCGCGAGCAGCGGGTTGGTCTGCACCAGTGACCGGTCGGCCAACCGCACCCGCAGCTTGTGCGCGGGATGCGCACCCGGCACCACCTCGCCGAGTCCGAAGTCGGCCGCGATCAGCGGGGCGTAGGTCTCGATGTCCGGGCACATCACCAGGATGTCGCGCGGCTCCAGCGTCTCGTCGTCGGCCAGGAGCCCGAGGAGCACCTCACGAAGGACATCGATCTGGCGGGCCGGCCCGTGACAGCTGTGTACCTGCACCGAACGGTCGCCGGCGCGCAGTGACCTGCCTTGCGCGCGTGGCGCATTCGCCGCGATGTCGGACTGCAGCCAGCCGAGCAGGGTGTCGGGCCGGTCGTCACCGCCGACGAACTCGTCGGTGGCCACCTGGGCGGGCAGGTTGCGCTCCATCTCGCGCAGGTCGCGACCGAGGGTCGCCAGCAAGGGGTGGTTGACGCAGTCGGTGGCTCAAGTCCTCGCGACGCGGGATCGCGCCGCGCTCGTCGGCCAGCGCAGTCCACAACTCGGCGCTGGGGTGCGGCAGCCACAGGTGCACGTCGTGGTGGGTGGCCAGCGCCTCGATGAGCTCGATGTCGGTGATCGCCAGCCTGGTGTGGCCGAACAGCGACAGCCGCGCTGGCATGTCGGCACGCGACTCTTGCAGTTGCGCAATGGTTTTCGCGTGCCGGATGTGCGGCGGGTCGATGGCAATCCGGTCGACGAGCGCGCGCCATAGGTGGGGCTGCCACTGCAGATCGGTGTCGAGATCCGCTTCGGTGCCGTCGAGCCAGTCCACCAGGAGTTGGGGCCGCTGACGCGCGTAGGAGGCGAACAGTCCGGCGAGCCGGCGGGCCACCGCGTAGCGCCGGCCCTGGCGCAGCTCCTTCTCCTCGCCGGTCACGAAGTGCCCGAGGTGGTTGGCCACGGTGCGGCACCAGTCCTGGTCGAGGCTCGCGTCGATCACCTCGAGCAGCGGCCACACCATCGCGTCGGGCGACCACGGGTCGTCCTCGCGGGTGCCGGTGATCTCGGCGATCAACGACGCCGGTGAGCGGAACGACACTCCCGCGCACACCCCGTCGGCCCCGCTGCCCCGGCCCAGGACATGGGAGAGTCGCTGGCTGAGCCAGCGTTCGACCCCGCGCGCGGGCACCACGACGAGTTCCTCGGCGAACGGATCGGCCTGCGGCGCGGCCAGCAGCGTTCCGAGTGCGTCCGCAAGCAGGTCAGTGCGTTCGGCGCGGTGTACGTGCAGTGCCATCGGAACAACCGTAGACCCGACCTCCGACAGTTTGGCCGTGTCCTGACCGGGTAGCCGTCGTGACTGCTACCAGACCCCTGGCCTTGATCCCGGGCGTGTTCGTCCAGTCGCTGGTCGAGGCGGTGCGCGACGAGTTGCAGGACACCGCCGTCACGATCACCTCGCGGAAGGGGTTCGACACGCTGATGCAAGGCGATCAGAAGGGTGGCCGGGCTGGCCGTTGCCAGCAGGCCCACCCCATCACACCGACAAGTACCTTGATGCCAAGGCTCTTGATATCTGTCAAGCAGCTTGATAATTGATTCCGGCGTCGGCCGGCTCCGGACTGTGCAAAGATGCCCGTACGACGGCGGCCCAGACTCGTGGGTTCTCAACCGCATTGTTCACTACTGTCAGGATGGAACGACATTGCAGAACTCTCTTCGCGCACACCTGGCCGCTGGGACCGCCGCACTGGGCGTGACTGCGATCGTCATAACACCGATCGCCCGGCCGGACTTCGTCTCTGCGGCGCAGCGTGTGCCGTCATCGATTGCCAGCGTCGCGCTGTCGGGCTTCGACTCCCCGCTCACTGAGGCGTTGAATAGTGCGATTCTGGCGACCAGCTACCTCCTCAACCCCATCAGCCCGAACATCAGTCCGACGAGCAACTACTGGGTCTATTCGGGCATTGGGCAGGTCGTGCAAGCCGCACTCGACAACAACGTCGCCTTTGATCCGGTGACCAACGCCCTCAACACGTTCCACACCCTGGGCGTGCTTCCGCAGATCGGCGCCGACGGCTTGCCGATCGTCACCCAGCTGGTGACCAACGCTTCGGGCTACCTGACCAACATTGTGGGCAACGTTCTCTACGACGGCACCATCCTCAGCGAGGCCGTCGGGAATCTACCCGGCGCACTCGTCGCCGCGACGCAGCAGGTCATCGCCGGCAACATCGCCGGTGCTCTGAGCACACTGCGGACGGCGGTCATCGATCCGATCCTGGCGGTCGGCCAGAACATCTTCAGCGTCGGCGCGACCATCGCTGGCCAACTCCTCACCCACGTCACCAACCTGGTCAACGCCATCCCCGGCCTGGTGCAACTGGCCGCGGTGCACATTGCGGGAACTCTGAAACTTCTTGGCCAGGAAGTTGTTCACATTGCCTCCGACACCGTCACCGCGCTGAGTGCCGGTAATGCCGAAGGCGCCTGGAACGCCGCGGTCGGCGGCCTTTTCGGACCGTCAGGTCTGCCGGGACTCATCTTCAACGAGACCATTGGTGCGGGCGTGCAGACCGGTCCGGTGTCATCGCCGAGTGACATCGCGGCCAACTTCGTGCCGAGCATCCGCAGCTTCCTGCAGACCTCAGTCAAGACGATTGCCAGCGCCATCGACGGCCCGGTCGGTGTCGCACTGCCGGGCGCGGTCGCCCCCGGTGCCGCTGTCTCGAAAGCCGGGACCGCTGCAGCGTCTAGACAACGGACGGCCATCGCGGCACCCAATGCCGCTGCGCCGAAAGCTGTCACCAGGGGGCACGCTCGGGTGCACGCCGCGACGTGACGACGACCCACGGCGACTGATCGAGCGCGTCTAGCCTGACCGCGGGCATCGAACCAGTCACACGCCGCCGTCGTCAGACGGTATCCGTGAGGGGGCCAGGCGCCGATCGGGATCGATCGCGACCCGCACCGCCGCCAGCCGTTGCCGCGCCGCCGGTGGGAGTCCGTCGGTAACCTCGGCGCGGCCATCGGCGAACGATGCGGCCGCCAGGCCCACGTCGGCGGACTGCGCGGCGGTGTGCACCCGGTGGAGTCCTTGCTCGGTAGCCGCGCGCGAACGCGGGTCGGCGGCCGGTCCCACCGCGTGTAACAAGAAGGGGCCGGGCACCGTGGTGATCGCCCCATTCCGCGCGGGAGCGGAGTTACCCACGTTGCGTAACTCGATGACCGCGAGTGCGGAGTCGGGCGCGGCCGCCGCGCTCAGCAGGTCACCGGCCAGCGGCGGCGTTGTCGAATCGAGCCAGCGGCCCAGACCGAGTGCCGGTACCGCACCGGGTGGGTCGAGATGAATCTGAGCCAGCCGGGCGGCGTCAGCCGGCGCCCAGGTGTTGTCCATCACGGGCGGGGGCGCGTCCCGCAGGGCGTTCAGGAGCGGGGCGGCAGCGTCGGGGCCGGCGGGCGAGGCGAACGCCAGGTGCACGACCGCAACGCCGCGCAGTGATGGAGGAAACGGCGGGCCCGGTGGCGTGTGCAACACGCTGATGCTCGTTGCCAACGCCTCGCCAACCTCACCCATGGCACTCGACCACGCCTCGGCGACCGCCGACAGGGCGGTGATGTCCCACAGCTGGAAACCCGCCCACAGCGCTTGGGGCGCAACGAGTTCGAGTGTGAGCCTGGTGGCGATACCGACTCCACCGCCGCCGCGAAACGCCCACAGCGCCTCACGGTCCACCCCCTCGGGTGCATCTTCGGCGGCCCGCCGCAGCCGCCCGTTGCCGTCGACATAGTCCACAGCCAGCAGGCTGGAGCTGGCCATGCCGTAGGGACGGGTCAGCCATCCCACTCCGCCGCTGAAGGTGTATCCGGCAATGGCCACCGTCGGTGAGGTCCCACCCAGTCCGAACAAACCCTGATGCTGGGCCGACGAATTGAGCGCGGACCACGTCGTTCCGGCACCAACCTGGGCCGTGCGAGCAGCCGTGTCGATCGACATGTCGGCCAGGGCGGAGGTGTCGACGAGCACCTGGTTGGCTCCGATCGGCGCGCCGGCGCCGTGCCCGCTCGCCTGCACCGCCACACCCAGTTCCTGATCGGCAGCCCAGCGCACCGCCTGCGCGACCTCCTCGGCACTGCGAGGGTGAGCAACCACCGCCGGCTGTTGTGTCGTGGTCGAGTTCAGTGGGGCGGTCGCGGCGCGATAACCCGCACTGCCGGGCCGCGACAGCAGGTCTTGGCGCATCTCGCTCACTACCGCTCCTTCGTGTCTGGCAGACCCGTCGCGTTCGGCGGGTCACGTCCCGTCGACCGGTGTCGGAGGGTTCGCGTTCTTGCGTGAGGACTTGCGATTGCCCACTATGCCGTCAGAGTTGCCGCCGGGGCAAGGAGCCGTCGGGGTACCCCGTGGAATCAGTCGGTCCCGGCATGGCCGCCGCTGAATTTGGACCAATAGTTTTGAATTATCCCGACAATGAGCGCCGTACTCATGCCGAAAGGATGATCCCGTTCAGCGCCTCCAGGGCCGTCATCATCTGCCAGCGGTACGCCAATGCGACGGACGTACCGGCCCCAGGACGGCATCCGTCAGCGCTGAGCCGCAGGCAAGGTCAGCGTGAACGTCGCGCCCTCGCCGGGTGTCGACGTGACGGTGATGTCCCCGCCGTGCGCCTGGGCGATCTCGCGCACCAGTGCCAGTCCGATTCCGTAGGACTCCCGACCTTCCCGCGTGGTGTGTTCGCTGCCGTGGGAGAACCGGGTGAACAACGTGGCCATGGTCGCGGTGTCGACGCCCACACCGTCATCCGCCACGGCGACAACGACATTCGCCGCATCGCGGCGCACCCACAGCTCCACCGTCCCGCCCTCGTGCTCGTGGCCGAGTGCGTTGTCGACCAGCGACGTCAACGCCCGGCGCAGTGCGGCCGCCGAGCCGATAACCTCGAATGACCCTGGATTGCTTGCCTTTTCGCATTCATGTTGCAGCGTGACACCCAGTGATCCGGCGTAGGACGACATGCTGTCGCATACCGCGGCCGCCACCTCGGCGAGGTCGACCCGGTCCCGTGCCGGCTTTCCCGCCGTCATCGTCGCCGAGGCCAGCAGGTCGTCGACGATGTCACCGAGCGCGCGGGTGTCGGCGACCAGGGCGTCGACGTCATTGCGCACCGTCAGCGCGTCGGCGGTCTCGACCCGATGCGCCAGCATCTGAGCCCTGGTGTGCAGCACCGTCAATGGTGCCCGCAGTTCGTGGGACGCGTCGGCCACGAACCGGCGCTGCAACGCCAGCGCCTGCGCCAACGGTCGCACCGACCGACGGGTGAACAGAGCCACCACCACTATTGATGCCAGGATCCCGGTCAGTTCGGCGAACGCCAGCGACATCAGCAGCCTATTGCGGGCCGCCTGGTAGGGCGCCAGGTCGATCATCGCCACCACCCGGCCCTCGGTCCGGTCCACCGCCAAGGCCCGGAAATGCCTTCCGTCCGCATGGATGTCGCTGAATCCGGGCGGCCCGGTCAGCAGCGGCACGCCGGGTTTGCCGCCGTCGCTCGTCGATATTTCGCCGTCGAGTTCACGCATCGCCAGCTCCATGTCCGGCGGTGGATCGGTGGTGTCGTCGGCGATCATCGCGACGCTGCGGAGCTCGGCGTCGATCTGGTGGCGCTGGGTGCGTACATAGACCGCGAACACCACACCGCCGACGAGCAGCAGCACCAGAGCCAAGGCGGCCGAGGCCTGCAACGCCGCCACCCGGCCGGCTCGCTTGACCACGGCGAGGTCACTCGGCGGTGGTGCCTCGGAATCCCTGCTGCGCGTTGACATTCAGATCACTCCAGCCCGAAGCGATAGCCGGTGCCGTGCACGGTGCGCACCACCTGCTTGCCGAGCTTGCGCCGAAGGTAATGCACGTACAGGTCGACGGCTCCGCTGGAGTCCGCGCCGTCGAACACCGAGTCGAGCAGCTGGGAACGGCTGAACACCCGCTTCGGGGCGGCCATCAGCGTGCCCAGCAGCGCGGCCTCCCGCTCGGATAGCTCGACCTCGAGCCCCTCAGGTGTGGCGCCCGAGACCCGCCGAGTCACCCGGTCCAGCGCCAGGCCTGCTGCGTTGACGACCGCCGTGTTGTCGGTGCGACGCAGCAGTGCCCGCACGCGGGCCAGCAGCTCGGGGATCTCGAACGGCTTGACCAGGTAGTCCTGTGCACCGGCATCGAGACCCTCGACGCGGTCTGCCACCGCACCGCGGGCGGTCAAGATCAGCGCGGGCGTGGTGACGCCCCTCGACCGCAGCAGCGCGACCAGTTCGGCGCCGTCCATCACGGGCAGTCCGCGGTCGACGATCAGCGCGTCGTAATCTCCGGTCAGCCCGCGATGCATGCCCTGCTGGCCGTCGTAGGCGGTGTCCACTCGGTAGCCCTCGCCGGTGAACAGCTCAGCGAGCATGCCGCTGAGCGCGCGGTCATCCTCGACGACCAGCAAGTTTCGTCCGACGGTGGGCATTGACACGTGTCGAGGGTGCCACGAACGCCACCCACACCGCCTCCAAAACAGGTTCTTACAGCGCTCAAAGAAAGCATCCCCACCATGGGAGCCATGCCGTCGACGTTGGTCAGCCCCGGGCAGTCGCAGTGGACCCGGTGGAGCACCGACATGCACCTGCTGGTCACCCGGCCGGGTGCGCTGGCCGACGCGCGGACCGTCGTCGACGCCGAACTCGACGCCATCGAACTGGCCGCCTCGCGGTTTCGGCCCGACTCGGAGATCTGCGCGTTGGCCGAGGCCGACGGGCAGCGCACACCGGTCAGCCCGGTGCTGGCCGACCTGATCGAAGCGGCCCTGGCCGCCGCCAGCTTCACCGGCGGCGATGTGGACCCGACCGTCGGCTCGGCGCTCATCGCGCTGGGGTACGACCGCGACATCGACGACCTGGACCCGTCCACCCCGCGGGTGAGCTCACTCGCACTGCCCGCCGACTGGTCGATGGTCGAGTTCGACGGCCGCAGTGTGCGACTGCCGGCCGGTGTGCTCCTCGACCTGGGGGCCACCGCCAAGGCCGTCGCGGCCGACCGCTGCGCGAAGCTGGTCTACGAACGAACCGGCAGCGGGGTGCTGGTCAACCTCGGTGGCGACATCGCGACGGTGGGCCCCACCCCGGTGGCCGGCTGGCACGTCCTGGTGCAGGACACCGACGACGATCCGGCAAGCCACGTCGTGCTGGGCGACGGTGCCGGGCTGGCCACCTCGAGCACCTGCCGACGGCGGTGGTGGCACGACGGCGACCTGGTGCACCACATCATCGACCCGCGCACCGGTCAGTCCGCCGAACCGGTGTGGCGCAGCGTCAGTGTCGCGGCCAGCAATTGCCTTGCGGCCAACACGATCAGCACCGCGGCCATCATCCGTGGGCATCGGGCTCCGGATTGGGTTGTCACACTTGGTGTTCCGGCCCGTTTCGTCAACCGCACCGGTGAGGTGCGCATCCTGGGAGGGTGGCCGCAGGCATGAGCAAGACCAAGAACGCGGCGAAGAGCCGGCTGCACATCGACTGGACCCGATGCGACGGGCGTGGTCTGTGCACCGAGTTGCTGCCCGATGTGTTCACCCGCGACGACTGGGGATATCCGTTGGCGCGCAGCGGTGCTCGCGAACCGGCGATTCCTCCCGAGTCGACCAAGTACGCCAAGGCGGCAGTGAAGCGCTGCCCGCGGCTGGCGCTGCGCCTGCTCGAGGACTGAGGATCGATCAGCCGACCAGGCGGGCGATCGAGCGCAGCGGGATGTGCAGCCAGCTCGGCCGGTGCCGCGCCTCATAGGCCGCCTCGTAGACGGCCTTGTCCAGCTCGTAGGCGGCCAGTACCGCAGAGTGATCTCGCGGGTCGCTGTCCGACTCTGCGGTGTAGCCGTCGCAGAACGACGCACAGTTGCGGTCCACCCACTCCTTGGCCCGAGCGGCCAGTTGGCGGTCGTTGGTCTGGCCTACCAGCTGCTGGTACGCCGCGTACTCGAAGGACCGCAACATCCCGGCCACGTCGCGCAGCGGCGAATCCGGCTTGCGCCGTTCGGCGAGCGGATGGCCGGGCTCGCCTTCGAAATCGATCAGCAGCCAGCGTTCCGGCGTCCGCAGCACCTGGCCCAGGTGCAGATCGCCGTGCACCCGCTGCACCGTGATCGGCTCGTCGGCCAGCTTCGCGTAGCGCTCCTCGATCGCCGGCACGTAGTCGGCGAGCTCGGGTACCGCGGCAGCGGCGGTCGAGAGCCGGTCGTGCATCGAATCCACACCCAGCGTGGCCGTCGAGGTGCCCAGTTCCTGTGCCAGCGTGGCATGCACCGACGCGACGGCCTCACCCAATCGGTATGCCTCACCGGCGAAGTCGCCGCCCACCTCGTAGGCGTACAGGTCACCCTCGGCGTACAGGTCGCGGGTGCTCGCGGTGGCCATGTCCCATCCTTCGGCGGAGTTGGCCGCGTACGCGGTCACCATCCCCAGCGGACAGGGCTCGCCGTCGGAGCTGGTGTCGAACGTGCCCAGCAGCCGCGCCACGTGCGGGTTGCCGGCCCGGCCCAGCACCCGGTTGAGCTCGATGTCGGGGTTCACCCCACAGGCCACCCGGCGGAACAGCTTGAGGATCGCCTCCTCGCCGAAGACCACGCTGGTGTTGCTCTGCTCGGCGTCGGATACCCGCGGCGCCGTCTCCAGCGGAAGCTGGACGCCGGGCTCCTTGCCGAACGTGACGGCGCCGACCGTGGCCGACGAATCGATCAGCGACAGCAGGTACTGCACCGCCGACGGGTCATACAGTCCGTCATAGGCGGTGTGCTCATCGGCCGCGCCGATCGTCGCGACGGTGCCGTACTCCAACAGCGGCGCTGAATCCCATTGCACCAGAACCTGATAGCGCTCGGTGGAGTCGTCGGTGTAGGACACATCGAGGAGTATCAGGTCCAGCCCGTCACGCAACTGCACCACCACGGCAGGGTTGGCGGACGTCATCGTGCGGCCGCGGCCGGCATACCAGCGCTGCGCCGGCAGCCAGTCGCTCCACGGAAGGTTCTGCGGCGAACTCATTGCTTCTCCTCCGAGGGGCACAGCCGAAACCAGTAGAACCCGTGACCCGGCAGGGTGAGCAGGTAGGGCAACTGGCCGATCCGGGGGAACGGCACGTGCCCCGTCAGTTCCACCGGTGTGTAGGAATTCCAATGCTGCAGATTCAACTCGATCGGCTGCGGGAATCGGGACAAATTGTTCACACACAGCACGGTGTCGCCGCTGTCGAGCTCCCGCACGTAGGTCAGCACCGACGGGTTGGACCCGCTCAACTCGCGGAACGTCCCGACGGCGAAGGCGTCGTAACGGCGCCGCACCGCCAGCATCGTGCGCGTCCAGTTCAGCAGCGAGGTGTTGCTGTCGCGCTGCGCTTCGACGTTCACCGACTGGTAGCCGTAGACCGGGTCCTGATTCGGCGGCAGGTAGAGGCGTCCGGGGTTGGCGGTGGAGAAGCCGGCGTTGCGGTCCGGCGTCCACTGCATCGGGGTGCGCACACCGTCGCGGTCGCCCAGCCAGATGATGTCACCCATGCCGATCTCGTCGCCGTAGTAGAGCACCGGCGAGCCCGGCAGCGACAGCAGCATCGCGGTGAACAGCTCGATCTGGTTGCGGTCGTTCTCCAGCAGTGGGGCCAGCCGGCGCCGGATTCCGACGTTGGCCTTCATCCGCGGGTCCTTGGCGTACTCGGCGTACATGTAGTCACGCTCGTCGTCGGTGACCATCTCCAGCGTCAGCTCGTCGTGGTTGCGCAGGAAGATGCCCCACTGGGCCATCTCGGGGATCTGCGGGGTCTGCGCCAGGATCTCCGAGATCGGGAAGCGGGACTCCCGGCGCACCGCCATGAAGATCCGCGGCATCAGCGGGAAGTGGAACGCCATGTGGCACTCGTCGCCACCCATGTCGGCGTCACCGAAGTACTCCACGACGTCGGCCGGCCACTGGTTGGCCTCCGCCAGCAGCACCCGCCCGGGGAACTCGTCGTCGATCACCTTGCGGCAATGCTTGAGGAAGGCGTGCGTCTCGGGCAGGTTCTCGCAGTTGGTGCCCTCCCGCTCGAACAGATAGGGCACGGCGTCGAGCCGGAACCCGTCGATGCCCAGGTCCAGCCAGAACCGCAGGACGTCGATCATCGCCTCCTGCACGGCAGGGTTGTCGTAGTTCAGGTCGGGCTGATGGGAGAAGAACCGGTGCCAGTAGAACTGCTTGCGCACCGGGTCGAACGTCCAGTTGGACTCCTCGGTGTCGATGAAGATGATCCGCGCGTCGGTGTAGCGCTGACTGGTGTCGCTCCATACGTAGAAGTCGCCGTAGGGCCCTTCGGGGTCGCGCCGGGACTCCTGGAACCACGGATGGGAGTCGGAGGTGTGGTTCATCACCAGGTCGGTGATGATCCGGATGCCGCGACGGTGGGCGGCGTCGAGCAGGGCGACGAAGTCGTCGACCGTGCCGAACTCGGGCAGCACCCGGTAGAAGTCGCGGATGTCGTAGCCGCCGTCACGCAGCGGCGAGTCGTAGAACGGCGGCAGCCAGAGGCAGTCGACCCCGAGCCACTGCAGGTAGTCGAGCCGTTCGATCAGACCGCGCAGGTCCCCCGCCCCATCGGCGTTGGAGTCGTAGAAGGCGCGCACCAACACCTCGTAGAACACCGCGCTCTTGAACCACGTGCGGTCGGCGGGCAGCGCATGGGCCTGCCCGAAGTCGCCGGCGTTGGGGTGCTCGACGACACCGTGTTCGACGTGGCTGCCCTCCGCCGGGTCGCTGATCAATTCCATCTACGTTCCACTACCCCACACTGGCCGAAGCAAATCGTCGGAAGACATCGTCGTCTGCCCACCGTTGTAGTGCGACGGCCGACAACAGGCAACCGCAGCTCGGAAACCGTTGTCGCCGTTGATGTTCAGTCGCGGATGCGCAGGACGACCTTGCCCTTGGCCGTCCGGTTCTCCAACGAGGCCACCGCCTTGCCCGCCTGCTCGAAGGGGTAGACCTCGGGCTGCGGGGAGGCCAGTTTGCCCGACTTCAGCAGCGCGGCCAGCCCGTCCCACTGTTCGGCCAGCGCGCCCGGATGGGTCATGGTCCAGGCTCCCCAGCCGACACCGACGACGTCGACATTGTTGAGCAGCAGCCGGTTGACCTTGACCGTCGGAATCTCGCCGCCGGTGAAACCGACCACCAGCAGTCGCCCGCCGGGCGCCAGGGATCGCAGCGAATCGGTGAACCGATCGCCGCCGACCGGATCCATGACGATGTCGACGCCCTTACCGCCGGTGAGTTCGGCCACCGCGTCCTTGAAGCCGTCGGCCAGCACCACGTCGGTGGCGCCGGCGGCGCGCGCCACCTCGGCTTTGTCCTCGGTGCTGACCACCGCGACGACCCGGCCCGCGCCCAGCGCGGGCGCCAGGCGCAGCGTCGATGTGCCGATGCCGCCCGCCGCGCCGTGCACCAGAACCGTCTCGCCTTCGGCCAGCCGGCCCCGAACCGTCAGCGCGAAGTACACCGTCAGGTCGTTGAACAGCAGCCCCGCGCCGGCCTCGAAGCTGACGTTGTCGGGCAGCGGGAACGCGCGATCCGCGGTCAGCACGGCGGTCTCGGCCATGGCGCCGGTGATCATCGTCAGGCCCGCCACCCGGTCACCGGGCCTGACTCCCGCGTCGGCGGGTGCCGAACGCACCACACCGGCGATCTCAGCGCCCAGGGTGAACGGCAGTTCGGGCTTGTACTGGTAGAGCCCGCGGGTCAGCAGCGCGTCGGGAAAAGCCACCCCGGCGGCATGGACGTCGACCACGATTCCGCCGTCGGCGGCCGGTTCGTCGACCTCGACGAGTTGAACCGCCTCCGGGCCACTCAGCTCGGTCACCCTGATCGCGCGCATCGCACCTCCAACACTGACTCGGTCGAGTGGTCAGTGTTTCACGCCGGCAGGCTACTTCGGATAGTCGATGGCCAGAAGGTCGACGTGCAGCTCGCCCCGCGGGGTCGAGTAGGTGACGGTGTCGCCTGCCTTGCGGCCGAACAGCGCCAGACCGAGCGGGCTGTCGGCGGTCAGCGTGGTGTCCTCCGCGCCGGCCGGGGTCTCCTCGAGGTAGTTGATCACCCGCATGCGCAGCGGG
Source organism: uncultured Actinomycetota bacterium (assembly GCA_963716465.1). Lineage (GTDB taxonomy): Bacteria > Actinomycetota > Actinomycetes > Mycobacteriales > Mycobacteriaceae > Mycobacterium. The sequence goes on along the minus strand of CAVQTS010000008.1, from coordinate 55,089 downwards.
TCGTCACCGGGGAAGCGCAGGGTGACCTCGGTGCCGTTGGGCAGCTGCCCCGGGACGTCGGCGTTGCCGCCCGCCAGCAGCCACGCCAGTCGGCTGATCTGGTCGTCGATGCCGGCCAGATCCTCGGCACGCTGAAGGGCGTCGGCGGCATCACCCCGGTCACCGACGGTGCCCGCGTCACCTTGCAGTTCGGCCCGCATCTCTTCGCGCCGCCGGCGCAGATCGGCAAGTTCGGCCTCGAGGCGGGCGCGCTCCTGCTCGGCGAAGTTGGTCTCGCTCATGCACGACAACGTACCCGCGGTGCCCGTGCGGGCAATCCCCGATGCCGAGTTTGTTTAGTCGACCCCGGCAGGGGTACCGGAAGGACGCCATGCATCCCAGCCTCGCCAGCGCCGCGCTGTTCCGCGGTGTCGACCCCAGCGACGCCGCCGAGTGGTATGCGCGCCTGGAGTGGTGGCGCTTCTCCGCCGGACAGTTCATCTTCGAACAGGGCGATCCCGGCGACCTGCTCTACATCATCGTCACCGGCAAGGTGAAGGTCGGCTGCTCTTCGGCCGACGGCCGGGAGAACCTGTTCTCCGTCCTCGGTCCCTCCGACATGTTCGGTGAGATGTCGATCCTCGACCCCGGCCCGCGGATGTCGACGGCGACGGCGCTGACGGAGGTCGAGGCGGTGGCGATGGACCGGGCGATGCTGCGGGAGTGGATCGCGTCGCGCCCCGAGGTCGCCGAGCAGTTGCTGCGGGTACTCGCCCGGCGGCTGCGGCGGATGTCGACCACCCGGGCCGAGATGGTGTTCACCGACGCGCCGGGTCGAATCGCCAAGCTTCTGCTTCGTTTGGCGCAGCGGTTCGGTGTGCAACGCGACGGCGCGGTCGAGCTGACCCACGACTTGACTCAGGACGAGATCGCCCAACTGGTCGGCGCGTCCCGGGAAACCGTCAACAAGGTGCTCAGCGACTTCACCAACCGCGGCTGGATTCGCCTGCGGGGCAAGGGTGTGATCATCTCCGAAGCCGAGCGCCTGGCCATGCGGGCCGACCTGCACCCGGCACAGCAGACGAACTGACCTCATCTGTCTACATCCCGGGCATCACAGGTCAGGCCGTTGCGACAAGCTGATCGGCTGGGCCACAACATGATTAGCCGACCCGTGACGCCGCGGGGAGGTCTACTTCTTGAAGGCGTCCTTCACCTTCTCGCCGGCGTCCTTCAGGCTCGACTTGGCCTGATCCAGCTTGCCCTCGTTCTCGGTGCCCTTGTCGCCCGACACCTTGCCGAGTCCCTCTTTGGCCTTGCCACCGAGATCGTCGACTTTGTTGCTGATCTTGTCTGAGGCGCTCATCTGCGACCCCTTTCCAGTTAGTTCGTGCCTATGTAGGCGCGAACCCTGCCGGTGTACCTCCGGCCGCATGCGGCCAAACGCCCCGCAGGTCAGGCGGTATGGTCACTCACGTGGCATCCCGTGATCATGGCGACCCTGGCGATGCTCCCTCGGTTCCGCCGCCGCTGAGCGACATCGCCGACGCGACCCGCCCGTCGGCGGCCGAGGAGGCCCGCACCATCGCCGCCTCCACCAACACCGGCACGCTGGCCAGCCTCACCTCGACCGGCGATCCGTGGGCGTCGTTCGTCACCTATGGCCTGCTCGACGGGGCGCCGGTGTTGTGCGTGTCGCACATGGCCGAACACGGACGCAACCTCGCCGGTGACCCACGCGCAAGCCTTGCGGTCGTGGCGCCGACGACGGAGAGCGACCCGCTGGCAAGCGGACGGATCACCCTGGCCGGGGTTGCCGAACGCCCGACCGGCGCTGAACTGGGCGCCGCGCGCGAGGCGCATCTGGCCGCGGTCGACGCCGCCAAGTACTACATCGACTACTCGGATTTCTCGGTGTGGGTGTTGCGGGTGCACCGGGTGCGGTGGGTCGGCGGCTACGGCCGGATGGATTCGGCCAGCGGTCCTGATTATGCTGCGGCACAACCTGATCCGATACGGACACTGGCCGCCGGCGCTATCTCCCACCTGAACGACGACCACGCCGAGTCACTCGCGCAGATGGCCCGCGCGCTGGGCGGCTACCCCGACACCACCGCCGCGGTGTGCACGAGCATCGACCGCTACGGTCTGGACCTGCGGGTGGACACCCCGCGCGGATACGCCTACACCCGGGTCGGCTTTGGCGCGCCGCTGAATTCGGCTGACGAATTACGTTCGGCAGCAGCCGATCTCGCCGCCCGGGCCCGTCGAGGTTGAGCTAGCCGCCAAGCTCGGAGACCGCCGAGTCCAGCTCCGCGGCCTGCTCTTTCAGCTCCCGCTCGGAGAGCTGCTCGCCGCCGGCGCCGCGGACCAGCTCGTCGCGCGTGATGATCTGCAGTGCGCCGCGATAGGGGTCGGTGTCCAGCTCGGCCGGCGAGACGACGTCCACCCGGCCTTCCACCAGGACCAGCACGGCATCGGGTCCGGCGCCCAGCAGCCGGCGGACATCGTCGGCGGTGACCATCAGGCGCCCCGCCCGGTGGTCTGTTGCAGCTCGTCGATCAGTTCGGAGGCCTGCGCCTTGGTCATGTGTGCGGGGACTTCGATCCCGGCCTCCTGCGCGAGCGTGCCCAGGTAGCTGCGCTGCGGATCGGTCATCGGCTCGTCGCCGGTGCCCCGGTCGGACTGGTCGTCGTCGCTCATTGGCGAAACCTCCTCTGCTGTCGGTGTAACTATGCCCACCACGAGGATGGTCTACGCCTACTGTCGATACCCGCGATCGACCGGATTCTTCGGGGCGGAAGCATGGACCGGGCTTTCGTTGGAGAATCGGCGAACGGCATCGAGCCAAGACGACTTGGTGAGGATGGGTGGCCTCATGGACGGTGACGGCCTGACCGTCGTCCCGGAAGCCGCGATCGCCACGTCAGACGACCTGACCGGCCGCGCGGCTCCTTTCCGCGCGCTCAACTCCGTGCCGTTCCGCTGGTATTTCGCAGGACAGATCGCGTCGGCGAGCGGCACGTTCGTCCAACAGACCGCCGTCGGCTGGCTGGTCCTGTCCCTGACCGGCTCCGCGGGTGCGCTGGGCCTGACGCTGGCGGCCGGTGGGCTGCCGCCGTTGCTGTTCGGTCCGTGGGGTGGCGCCATCGCCGACAGACTCAACCTGCGTCGGTTGCTGTTGCTGACCCAGCTGCTGCTGGGGTTGTCGGCCGCGATGCTGTGGTTACTCTCCGTATCCGGGAGGGCATCGGTCGGGGCCGTCATCGCGATCATGGCGGCAAGCGGCGTGGTGACCGTGGTCGACATGCCGGCTCGGCAGGCCTTCATCGCAGCGCTTGTCCCGCCGGCCGACCTGTCCAGCGCGGTGAGCCTCAACGGGGTGGTCATGAACACGGCGAAAGTCGTGGGCCCCGCGGTGGCCGGTCTGCTCATCATCGCGGGCGGTACGTCGCGCTGCTTCGCGGTCAATGCGGCGTCGTACCTGGCGATCATCGTGGCCCTGCTGTTGATCGGCCCCGTCGTCGACGGAGCGGTGCGCGGCCGCGCCGGCGGCGTGCGCGAGGGACTGGCCTACGCGCGCCGCGACCGCGCGCTGTGGCTGCCGCTGGCGATGATGGCGATCGTCGGGCTGTTGGCGTTCAACTTCCTGGTGGTCCTTCCGGTTTTCGCCAAAGACACCTTCCACGGATCCGGCGGAACCTACGGCATGATGTCGACGCTGCTGAGCATCGGCGCGATTGGGGGTTCGCTGTCGGTGGGCGCCCTTCGAACGCCCCGTCAGCGTCATCTCGTGTTCACGGTGGGCGCATTCGGTCTTGGCCTCGGCCTGACCGCAGCAGCCCCGACGCTCCCGATTGCCTGTGCAGCACTGGTTTTCACCGGTATGGGGGCGTTCTCTTTCGTAACGCTGTGCACCACAATGCTGCAACTGCACGCCGAGCCGGCTTATCGCGGCCGCGTCATGGCGCTGTGGGTGTACGTCTTCATCGGCACCACGCCGATCGGCAGTGTGATCACCGGATGGGTGATCAATGCGTGGGGCGCACGTGCGGCACTCATCATGGGCGCGGCGTCCTGCGCCGCCGCCGCAGCGATCGCAGTGTCGGCGCGCCCGACCGAGTCGAGGTCGAATCACACAGATGTGACGGGCACCGGCTGACAACGCGTGCCGAGGTCCAAAGACCCTTGCCCGCGGCGCCGCCGGGAACAAGGCTGGTCGTGGCACGTGATGGCGGTTCGTCACGAGGGGGGTTGAGCATGGAACGACATATTCGGCTTGCGGCGTTGTCTGCGGGGATTCTCACGGCTGGAGCGCTCGTCACCGCTGCGCCCGGGAGCGCGGATGATCCGATCGCCGCTGGTTCGAGCTGTCCGAGCACTGAACTCGGTAACTCGGCCACCGCGGTCGACGGATCGGCGGTGCGCTGCCTTGCCACCGAGCAGGGCGGATTCACCTGGACGGCCGACACGGGTGCGGCGGGCACGATTGCCGATCTGCAGAAGCAGGGTTTCACCGTGACGATCGACCGGGTCGGCGGCGGCCCGATCTCCGAGTGCAAGGTGACCGGTGTTCGCAACCCGGTCACTGTCACTCAGGCCACGAGCAATCCTCCCGGCCCCCACACACCCGGCGGTGTCACGGTCATCACCCTCAGTAAGACGATCTCCGTGTCACTGGATTGCAACCAGGGTTAGCCCGAAAGTAGCTTCAGTACCTACACCGGAAGGCTCCGGTTCACCGCGAGGGCGACGAACGTGGCGATGGTGGCCAGCAGCACCGCCACCCGAAGCCAACCGGTGCCGGCCGGGGCGCTGACCGTCTGGTAGCCGACCTGCTCCAGCACCGAGGAGTAGCTGCGATCGAGCTCGGCGATGTTGGTGGCAGTGTAGTTCTGCCCGCCGGACAGTTCGGCGATGCGCTTCATCTGCTTGCCGTCCACCGGCACCGGAATGCGATCGTCCTTGAGGGTGACCACACCGCTTTGCGTGCCGAACGTGATCGTCGAGACGGGTACGCCCTGGTCCTTGGCGGCCCGTGCCGCAGTGAAGGCACCCCGCGGGTTGTCCTGGTTGGCAGGCTTGTTCGCGCCACCGTCGGACAGCAGCACGATGCGCGCGGGCGGTGGAGTGGCGTCCCCGGCTGACAGCACCGAGGTGACCGTCCGGATGGATTCCAGCGCGGTGAAGATCGCCTCGCCGGTGGCGGTGGAGTTGTCGGATCGCAGGTTGTCCAGCGCAGCGATGGTAGCGCCGTGATCCGGAGTCGGGGAGACCAACAGGTTGACGTTGCCGGAGAACGACACGAGACCCAGGTTCACGCCCGGGGTCAGCTGCTGGGCGAACTGCTTGGCCGCGTCCTGGGCCGCGCGTAGCCGCGTCGGCGGCACGTCTTTGGCCTCCATGGACTCTGAGACGTCGATGAGCAACATCACCACGGCCCGGTTGCGGGGCATTCGCACATTGTGCACGGGCCCGGCGAGGGAGAACGTGAGCAAAAGTAACGCGGTCAGCGCCAGCGCGACCGGAACGTGCCGCAGGACGTGTGGTCGCTGCGGCGACACCCGGCTCAGCGAGGCGGCGTCGGTGAATCGCCCCAGCCGGCGCCGGCGCTGGATCTGCACGACGACGTACAAGGCCAGCAAGCCGAGCGGCACCAGCGCGAGCAGCAGAAGAGCCGGATGCGCCAACCCGGAGAGGGTCAGCGTTCCGATCCCGGGCAGCGTCACCGGCTGCACTCCTGTCATCGCTCGCGGCGCGTAGTCCGCGAAATTGGTTACCGTGTTCTTTGTACCGATCTTCGCTGAGAAGACCTGAGAGAAAGGTGGCTGGGATGCCGCGCTGTACGGCTGTGAAGCCCAGCCCCGAGTCCACGGGCGGGCGAGTCCTCCGGTGAGTCCCCTGTCGTTGTCGGGGTTCGCGACCCCGTGGTTGTTCCTTTACCTGGTGATCGTCGCGGTGGCGATCGCGGTGTACGTCCTCCTGCAGCGGGCAAGAAACAGGAGGGTACTCCGCTTTGCCAACATGCCGTTGTTGGAACAGGTCGCGGCGGGCAGAAAGCCGCGGCGATGGCGGCACCTGCCGGCGGCGTTGCTGGTCGCGGCTCTCGCGCTGCTGACGACCGCCATGGCGGGACCCACGCACGATGTCCGGATCCCCCGGAACCGCGCGGTCGTCATGCTGGTCATCGACGTCTCGGAGTCGATGGCCGCCACCGATGTCGCGCCGAGCCGGATCGAGGCCGCCCGCGATGCCGGCAAGCATTTCGCCGACATGCTCACGCCGGGGATCAACCTGGGATTGGTGAAGTTCTCCTCCGGAGCGACACTTCTGGTGGCCCCGACGGCCGACCATGATCAGGTCAAGCTGGCTATCGACAAGTTGGTTCCGGAACCGCGCACCGCAACCGGAGAGGGGATCTTCACCGCCTTGCAGGCGATCGCGACCACCGGCGCGGTGATGGGAGGCGGCGACGGCCCGCCACCGGCTCGCATCGTGCTGGAGTCGGACGGTAAGGAGACGGTCCCCATGGATCTCGAAGCTCCCCGTGGTGCCTTCACCGCCGCCCGCGCGGCCAAGGAACAGGGCGTCCAGATCTCGACGATCTCCTTCGGGACCAAGGACGGCGTCGTCACCATCGACGGCCAGTCGATTCCGGTTCCCACCGACGACGAGTCGCTGGCCAAGATCGCCGAACTCAGCGGCGGCCAGGCCTTCCAGGCGGGCAGCCTAGAAGAACTCAACCGGGTGTACTCGACCCTCGACCAGCAGATCGGATATCAAGTCATTCAGGGCGATGCCAGCGCGGCATGGATCGCCCTGGGGGCTTTGGCACTGGCGCTGTCCGTCGGCGCCGGGATACTGCTGAATCGTCGGCTACCGGGATAACCCGGCCGCAGTACCCTTGCCCGAGGAGCTCGAGCGGATACACACGAGGAGACCGACAGATGGCTGTCAGCGGCGAACGACTCGCATTGCGGAATTACGGCGAAGAGCGTGGCTGGAGCAGCCGCGAGGCCGACCGCGCCGACGTCTACACCCGCGACAAGGTCCGAGTCAGGGTGATCTGGCAGGGCGACGAGGCCATCAGCGGCGCGTCCTTCTTCGACGAGGACATGTTCGAGACCTATACGCGCCAACTCGACAAGGTCCGCGCCTGGCTGACCCGCTGAGCCCCGGCTGAGCGACGACTTCACCTCCCGTACACGCTGACTTTCCATTGCGCGCCGGTGGTACTCCGGTGTCGGCCGTTACAGTTGGAGTTCGTGTCGGACAACGGGTTCGCGCGCTACGTCGCCATCGGGGACAGCCAAACCGAGGGATTGTGGGACGGCGACGACTCCTCGGGAGTCGTCGGGTTCGCCGACCGGCTCGCGGCCATCCTCGACTCGCTCTACCCCCGGCTGATGTATGCCAATCTCGCGGTGCGCGGCCGACGCGTCGTCGACGTCCTCGAGGACCAACTGCCTCGAGCGCTGGCGATGCAACCCGACCTGGTCACCGTCTGCATCGGGATGAACGACGTCACCCGCCCCGGGCGCGCATTCACCGCCGCACTGGCCGACCTCGACGAGGTCTACAGGCAGCTGGCGGCCTCCGGGGCCACCGTGGTGACCACCACGTTCCCCGACGTGGCCAAGATGCTTCCGGTGGGGCGGTTCATCGGCTCGCGGGTCCTGCAGATCAACGCCGTCATCCGCAACGCGTCCAACCGCCACGGTTTCGGTCTGGTCGACCTCTACAACGCGCCGTCGATGAGCGAGGCGCAGACCTGGAGCCACGACCGCATGCACGCCTCACCCCGCGGCCATCGGCTGTTCGCCGAGGCGGCCGCGCAGGCTCTCGGACTGCCGGGCAGCAACGACGACTGGACGATCGCCACCGGAGACACCGATGACGGCGGATTCTGGCGGCGCGTGTACGCGCAGATCCAGTGGACGCACGGGTTGCTGATCCCGTGGCTGTGGCGGCACCTTCGGGGCCGGTCATCGGGCGACGGCCGAGACCCGAAGTACCCGATTTTGCAACCCGTTACCGCCCAGGCGCGACTGGCGCAGCACACCGCCTAGCTCCGGCGCTGGCCACGGGTGGCCATTTGGCTGAAAGCCCGGGCGTGCGCCATGTCCGTGGGATAGTTGGCTCTGCTGCAGGAACAGCTGTCAGGGGGGATTTCCAGTGCTTGTCCGAGTGGTCGGCCTCAAAAAAACGGGCCGCCCGTGAGCGCCGAGAAGCGCGCGCCGGGGGGCTGGTGGCAGGAGCACACCCGGCACTGGCAGTTCCACCCTCCGCTCAAGACCGCGTTCGCGATCACAGCCGTTGTGGTGACGATCCTCGTGGTTCTGGTCTACATGCAGTTTCGCGGTGAGTTCGCCCCGAAGACCGCGCTGACCATGGTCTCCGACCGGGCCGGCCTGGTGATGGACCCCGGTTCGAAGGTCACCTACAACGGCGTCGAGATCGGCCGGGTCACCAGCGTCGACGCGATCAACCGAAACGGCACCACCCAGGCGAAGCTCTCGCTGGAAGTCAACCCCAAGTACATCGAGCTCATCCCGGCCAACGCCATCGCCGAGATCAAGGCGACGACGGTGTTCGGCAACAAGTACGTCTCGTTCCGCAGCCCGTCCGATCCCAGCAAGGCTCGCATCTCCAGCGCCGACGTGATCGACGTGACGCACGTGACGACCGAGTTCAACACCTTGTTCGAGACGCTGACCTCCATCTCGGAGAAGGTGGACCCGGTCAAGCTGAACCTCACGCTGTCGGCCGCCGCCGAGGCGCTCAACGGGCTGGGCACCAAATTCGGGCAGGCGATTCTCAACGGCAATGCGGTCCTCGACGACATCAACCCGCAGATGCCGCAGATCCGCTCCAACATCAGGCAGCTGGCGAACCTGGCCGACATCTACACCAAGGCCAGCCCCGACTTCTGGAGCTTCCTGGACCACGCGGTGACCACCGCCAGCACCCTCAACAAGCAGCAGGGTGACCTGGACGCAGCGCTGCTCGCCGCGACCGGGTTCGGCAACACCGGCGCCGACGTGTTCGAGGCGGGCGCGCCGTACTTCATCGCCGGCCAACGGGACCTGGTGCCCACCAGCCGGCTGCTGGACACCTACAGCCCCGAGTTGCTCTGCATGATCCGCAACTACGCGACCTCGAAGGCCAAGGACAGCGCGGGTGGCAACGGCTACTCGATCGACTTCCACATCGGGCTGGTCGGCGCACCCAACCCGTACATCTATCCGGACAACCTGCCGCGGGTGAACGCCAGGGGTGGCCCCGGCGGCGCACCGGGCTGCTGGCAGGAGATCACCAAGGACTTCTGGCCCGCGCCGTACCTGGTCGCCGATTATGGCGCGTCGCTGGCGCCGTACAACCACTTCGAACTGGGCCAGCCGCTCCTCACCGAGTACGTGTGGGGTCGTCAGATCGGCGAGAACACCATCAACCCGTAAGCCCCCGCCTCGAGCGTGTGGGCCTGATGCAGTCGATGTCACGAAAATGCCTGCAGGAGGCCCACGGTCGACGCTCAGAGGTTGAGCGCTCCAGCGAGTTCGCGAAGCGCGGGACGGGGGTCCCAGGAGGGGTCACCGTCACCGAGCACCTGCACGACGACGTGGTCGGCGCCGGCGTCGAGGTGTGCGGTCAACGACGCGGCGGCCTGCTCCACCGAGCCCATGCCGACGATGCGTTTCGCCAGCCGGTCGGAGCCGCCGCGCACCAGGTCAGACTCGTCGAATCCCTGGCGCAGCCACGAGTTTCGGTAGTTCGGCAGCCCCGAGTAGACCTCGAGGTGCAGATGCGCGCGGCGCAGTTGTTCGTCGGGATCTTCGCCGACGACGACGGCCTGCTCGGAGACCACCCACTTGTCCGGCCCGAGGATGTCGCGGGTGGTCGCGCTCTGCTCCGGCAGCACGAGGTAGGGGTGCGCCCCGTCGGCCATCGTGCCAGACAGTTCAATCATCTTGGGGCCCAACGCCGCCAGTAGGCGGGTAGGGCGTCCGGCGCCGGGTTCGATGAAGTCGGGCAGTGCGGCCATCCGCTCGAGATAGGTGCGCATGGTGGCCAGCGGCTTGTCGTAGGACAGGCCGAACATGTTCTCCACCAACGGCCCGTGGCTGACGCCGAGGCCGAGCACGAAGCGCCCGGGGTGCAGTGCGGTCAGCGTGCGGCCGCCGCCTTCGGCAGCCATCGGCAGCCGGGCATGGATGTTGGCGATGCCGGTGCCGATCACCAGTTTGTTGGTGGCCTCGAGCAGCGCGGCCGATTCGACCAGGCAGTCCTTGAGCCCGACCTCCGGGATGAACAGCGAGCCGTAGCCCAGTGACTCGATGTCGCGGGCCACCTCCTGGGCGACCGGCATCGGGAAGGACATGGCCCCCCACCACACACCGATTCGGGACGGGAAGTCGATGCGGGCTCGGTCAGTCACGAGTTGCTCCTCGGGGTTCGTTCGGGCACATGAGGGTCAGCATGGCACGCGTCGTCGGCGGACCTCGCTCAAGTCGGGTTCGAGCCGCACGAGTACAGTGCGCGGTGCACGTCAGTGCATTCCATCACGACCTCACGACGAGCTGCGCTGGAAGTTCGCTGTGTGAAATCCAAAGTCCAAGAAGCGTGCTCGGACGATCGTGATGGCGACCCAGGATCGAGGGATCTTGAATGAACTCAGGTACGTTGCCGCGGCAGGTTGGCTTTATCGCCGCTGCAGCGGCGATAACAGTCGCGGCATGCCTGGCAGCCGGCTGCAGCAGAACAACTGAAGGCATTTCGACCGGAGGCTCGACACCGGCACCGACAACACCAACGAAGGTAACCGACATGACAAACGGCAGTGGTGGCGCGGGAGGCTCGGGGGGTGCAGGCGGACACGGCGGCGCAGGAGGGGCGGGGGGCAACGGCGGCAACGGCGGCAACGGCGGGGCAGGAGGAGCCGGTGGTGCGGGTGGCCAGGGCGGCGCTCCGGGCGCCGGCGGTCAGGGTGGGGCGCCCGGCCAGCCCGGGGCGGCCGGGCCAGCCGGGCGCAACCCGGGCCAGCCGGGGCAACCGGGCGCGCCCGTCAACCCGGGACGCCGGACACGTCCACCCAACCCGGGCCGCCTGGCTGACGTCACCCGACTCGCCCGAGTCATAGGCACTTGAGCCGACGGGTCCCATCGAATCAACCTCGAGCACAACGGAATCGCCAATCCACGCGCCGAGAAAATGCACGTCAACACAAGAGGGGACGTGCATCACCGTTCGACCCACGAACGTGCTAGCCCTATCCGTCAGGTGTCGGCGGGGATCCGCAGTGTGTCACCCGTGAGCATCGCGATCGAGCTGCGAAGCTCGTCAGCCGGGGTGGGGGGTGGCAGCGGTCCGTGGGTGCCCGCCCGAAACGCGTCGATCATCAGCGCGGCGAACCGGCGCCAGGCGTCGGGGGCGTGCTCGCGAGTCGCCTCCAGCACGCCGGCGTTGGCCAGCAGCATCACCACCACGTCGCCGACGCTGATGTCGGGGCGCAGCGAGCCGTCCTGCTGGGCGCGGGCAATCAGCTGACCGACCTTCTCGACGGTCTCGGCGGCCTGCTGCTCGATGACCGAACTGGCGGGAAACGCCGTGGTCAGCAGCGCCCGTAGACCCGGGTCGGAGGCCTGTAGCGCGCACAGGTCGAACACCAGGTCACGGAAACCGTCCCACGGCTGCGGGTTGGCCAACGCCTTCTCCACCGCGTCGATATAGGAGGTCATGTTGCGCTCGAAGGCGGCGATGGCCAGGTCGGTGCGGGTGGGAAAGCGCCGGTAGAGGGTCGCGACGCCGACGCCCGCGCTGCGCGCGACGTCTTCCAGGGGTACCGAAAGTCCCTGCTCAGCAAACAGCCGGGCGGCTGCGGTGACGATGGCTTCCCGGTTGCGTTCGGCATCGGCTCGGAGTGGCCTGGATCTCTCCACACCCCATTGTGCGCGGGGAATCACCACGCCAGAGTACCGCTAGAAGTGGAGGCACACCACCACTTGCGGCTATCGTCGAGAACAAGAAGTGGTGGAAACCCTCCACTTTCGAAGGGAGTTCAAACGTGGCTATCACCACAGTTCAAAGACCTCAGCATGCGCGGCACGCGCAGCCCAAGCAGGGCGTGCGCGGTAACCCGTGGTGGATCCTGGCGGCAGTCTCCGTCGGCGTCATCATGGTCGGCCTGGACGCGTCCGTGGTCGCGATCGCCAACCCGCGCATCGCCGTGGACCTCAATGCGTCACTGTCGGATCTGCAGTGGATCACCGACGCCTACCTGCTCGCCCTGGCGTCACTGCTGATCTTCGGCGGCAAACTCGGCGACATGTTCGGCCGGCGGATGGTGTTCCTGGTCGGCGTGGTCGGCTTCGCGGTGACCTCGGTCGGCATCGGCCTGATCGGAAGCGTCGACGGCGTCATCACCATGCGCGCCCTGCAGGGTGTGTTCGGGGCGCTGCTGATGCCGAGCACGCTGGCGATCATCCGCAACGTCTTCCCGCCGCACAAGCTGAACACCGCCATCGGCATCTGGGGCGCCGCCTCGGGTGTGTCCGTGGCCGCGGGCCCAATCTTGGGCGGCCTTCTGGTCGAGCATCTGAACTGGGAGTCCGTCTTCTACATCAACGTCCCCATCGCGGTCGTCGCCGTGGTCATCGGCGCCGCCTCGATCGTCGAGAGCCGCGGTGACGAAGAGAGCCGACTGGACGTCGCCGGCATCCTGACGCTGTCCGGCAGCCTGTTCCTGTTCGTGTACGGACTGATCAAGGCCCCCGAATGGGGCTGGCTGGTTCCGCAGACGGTCGCGTTCCTGATGGGTGGGGTCCTGCTGATGGCGGCCTTCATCATCGTCGAGCGCAACACCAGCGACCCGATGCTGCCGCTGCGACTGTTCGCCAACCGGTCGCTGTCGATCGGCGCCGCCGCGACCACGATCAACTTCTTCGCCCTGTTCGGCGCACTGTTCTTCATGACGCTCTACCTGCAGAACCTGCAGGGCTGGAGCCCGGTGGAAACCGGTGTGCGCACGCTGCCGCTCAGCGCGGCGATGATGATCACCGCCCCGCTCTCCGGTGTCATCACCGAGCGGTTCGGTCCGCGCCCGGCGATGGTGAGCGGCCTGCTCGGCGCCGCAGGCGCGCTGGCCCTGCTGAGCCGGCTGCACGCCGACTCCGGCTACGGCGCGATCTGGCCGGCGTTCGCCCTGCTCGGCGCCGGTATCGGTCTGGTGCTGACCGCCAGCTCGGACGCGATCGTCGGCAACGCACCGGAAGAGGACGCGGGTGTGGCCGGCGGTCTGCAGAGCACCTCGGTCCAGCTCGGCGCGGTGCTGGGCACCACCATCCTGGGCTCGGTGCTGTCCAGCAAGGTCGGCTCGACACTGTTCGACAAGCTGACGGCTGCAGGCACACCCGCGCCGATCGCCGAAAAGCTCTCTCCGGCAAAGGAGTTAGTGGCCAAGGGGATGGCGCCGTCGATCCCCGGCGCCCCGCCTCAGCTGAGTGCAGCGATCACCGGCGGCAGTCATGAGGCCTTCATGGCCGGGTTGCAGACCTCGATGTGGGTCGGCGCGGTCGCCGCGGCGGTGGGCGCGGTGCTGGCACTGTTCGTCCAGCGTGCGGAAGCCTAACTCTGCTGAACGTCGACTTGTTGCGGGCCCCTGCGGCATCCTCCGACAAAAGTCGAGGTTCGCGCGCATGGCAGACTAGAACGCGTTCTAGTTCCGGCCGGTCAGTGCAGGAGAGTCCATGGGCAGCAGCGCCGTCAGCTTCGACCTCTCGTCGGTGTTCCACACCGTCGCCACGACGCTGCCCGACCACCGCGTGTTGCTCTGGCGGGACCTCGAGCTGACCTACGCGCAGATGGACGCCCGCATCGACGGGGTCGCGCACTACCTGACCTCGCAGGGCCTGGGCTGCCACACCGAGCGCAACCAGCTTCAGCCACACCAGTCCGGCCAGGACCACGTGGGGCTGTACCTGCGCAACGGCAACGAATACCTCGAGGCGATGACCGCCGGATACCGAGCCCGCGTCGCGCCGTTCAACGTCAACTACCGCTACGTGGAGGAGGAACTGCTGTACCTGCTCACCGACTCCGGCGCCAAGGCGCTGGTGTACGGCGCCGAGTTCGCACCGCAGGTGGCGTCCATCCGTGACCGGCTGCCCGATCTGCGGGTGCTGATCCAGGTCGCCGACTCCTCGGGCCACGCACTGCTGCCCGGCGCAGTCGACTACGAGAGCATCGTCACCACCCCGGCGCCCGCCGGCGGAATGCCCACGCCCAGCGGCGACGACCTCTACATCCTCTACACCGGCGGCACCACCGGCATGCCTAAGGGCGTGCTGTGGCGTCAGCACGACATCTTCATGTCCGCGATGGGCGGGCGCCCGTTCGGATCCGACAAGTCACTCGAGTCCTACGAGGACCTCGCCGAGCAGGCCCGCGCCAACGCCGGCTTCCGGTCGGTGCTGATGATCCCGCCGTTGATGCACGGCGCGGCGCAGTGGGCGGCGTTCAACATGATCAGCACCGGCGGCTGGATCGCGCTGCCCGACGACGTCGACCACCTCAACGCGCCGGCGGTGATGCGGCTGGCCGAACGGGAACGGGTACTGAGCATCCCGGTGGTGGGCGACGCGATCGCCCGCCCGTTGCTCGACGAGATCGAGACCGGCAAGTACGACCTGTCCGGTCTGGTGACCGTCACCAACGGCGGCGCGCCACTGTCACCAACGGTGCGGGAGCGGCTCCTCGCTGCGCTGCCGAACCTGATGGTGCTCGACGCCGTCGGCGCCTCGGAGACCGGCATGCAGATGACCACCATGGCGGCCAAGGGAGTCGAGTCCAAGGCCGCCACGTTCACCCCGCAGCACGACACCGCTGTCATCTCAGCCGATTTCAGTCACGTGCTGAACCCGGGCGATGGCGAGGGGTGGCTGGCGCGCCGGGCCTATGTACCGCTCGGCTACCTCGGTGATGCAGAGAAGTCCGCGCGCACCTTCCCAACCATCGACGGCGTCCGCTGGTCGATCCCCGGCGACCGGGCGCGCTTCCTGGCCGACGGTCAGATCGAACTGCTGGGCCGCGACTCGGTGACCATCAACTCCGGTGGGGAGAAGATCTTCGCCGAGGAGGTGGAGCGGGCGGTGGCCAGCCACCCGGCGGTCTACGACGTCGTCGTCGCCGGGCGCCCGTCGGAGCGGTGGGGTAACGAGGTCGTGGCGATCGTTCAGTTCGCCGAAGGCAAGTCCGCCACCGACGACGAACTGGCCGAGGCGTGCGCCGCGCACATCGCGCACTACAAAATCCCGAAGTCCTTCATCCGCACCGACAAGGTGCTGCGCTCACCGGCGGGCAAGGCCGACTACCGCTGGGCCAAGGCGTTGGCGGCGGAAAGCCTTGGCGCGCAGGGCTAGAACCAATGCCCGGTCCAGCTGCCGGTAGGACAGCTGAAGCACCGACGACGATCGACTCATCTTCACCGACGCATCAAACGCCGCTCGCGACCGGGTCATCCAGACCTAGTTTTCGGTGGTGGTGGTTGGGGTTGGAAGGGTTGGTACCACCACCAGTCGGCGCGTTCGCCGGTGGGTCCGGGGCAGGGTGGGACATCGGGTGGGGGTCGTGTGGGGGCGCGGGCGATGGATCCTGCGGTGAGTGGTGTGCCGTTGCTGTCGGTGACGGCGAGGTGCTCGGCGGGTCCGGTGATGGTGATCAGGCCGCGGTGGTGTGCCCGGTGGTGATAGGGGCAGAGCAGGACCAGGTTGGACAGTTCGGTGGGTCCGCCGTCGTCCCAGTGCCGGAGGTGGTGGGCGTGCAGTCCGCGGGTGGCCCCACAGCCGGGCACCGCGCAGCTGCGGTCGCGGTGCTCCAGGGCGCGGCGCAGCCGGCGGCTGATCGTGCGGGTCACCCGGCCCGCGCCGATGGGTTGACCGTCGCGTTCGAACCACACCTCGCAGCTGGCATCACAGCTCAGATATTGGCGCTCGGCGTCGGACAGCAGCGGGCCCAGGTGCAGGGCGGCGGCGCGCTGGGCGAGGTCGATGTGGACCACCACGGTGGTGTGGGCCCCGTGTGGGCGGCGGGTGGCTTCGGCGTCCCAGCCGGCCTCGACCAGGCGCAGGAACGCCTCGAGGTCCCCGGGCATCGGCGGGGCGCTGGGCGATGGGTGATCGCCGGTGTCGTGAGCCTGTTTCCACTCGCCGATCAGCGCCTCACGGTGCGCCGCCAGCGCCGCCTCGAACGTGGCCGCCTCCAGATGCGCCAGTTTGATGCGCCACCAGCTGAACTGCTCATCGCCGGTCCTGGTGATCGAGGCCCGCGGGTCCGGGCGGGGATCGGGCTCGGGGCGCGGTTCGAGCTTGACCGCGGTGCGCAACTGGTTGACGGTGGCCACCTGTGCCAGCTGGGCGTAATGCTCATCGGAGCCCTCGGCCGCCCGGGCGGCGATGACACCCGACCTGATCCAGTGACAGCCGACCCTGCCGCAACTCGCCGACACAGCGCGGGAAGGCCTCGCTGCGGCGGGCGACGGTGGCGATCGTGTGGGCGTTGGCCGACGAGGTGCCCAGTTTCCAGGCCACCAACGCCGCCACCGAACGGGCCCCCGTGGAACCGCAGAGCTCGTCGCGATCCATCTCCGCCACGATCTCCACGATCCGCCCATCGATCGCGTTGCGCTGACCCGCCAACTCCGCCAACTCCCCGAACAACACCTCCAGACGCTGGTCAGGAGTGGTTACCGCGGACGACGGGGACATAACGACATCATCGCAGGGGGCACCGACAAGTTTGGGCTCACCGCGACGAGTTCTCACGACCCGCTGCGTCTGCTACCGGCCGGCCGGCACGCGGACCGGCGAAAAGCGCTATCTCGCGGATGAATTGGTTACTGGCGGCTAGATCTTCAGGTAGCCCTTGTCGGCCGGGATCTGCGCGGCGGTGACCAGCGAAGAGGCGTCACTGGCAAGGAACAGCACCACTTCGCTGACCTGCTCGGGCGGGGTCAGGGATTCGGTGGGCAGCGCGCCCGGCGAGAAGCTGTACACGTAGTGCGGATACTTCTGAAACGTCTCGTACATCGACAGGTCGTTGCCCAGAGCGGTGTCGACGCCGTAGGTGTGGATCGAGTTGACCCGGATGTTGTACTCCCCCAACTCGATTGCCAGCGAGTTGGTCAGGCCCACTACGCCGAACTTGCTCGCGCAGTAGTGCCCGGCGCCAGGGACCGCCTTGATCCCGGCGGCCGAACTCGTCACGATGATCGACCCGCCGTTGCCGGCCTCGATCATCGCGGGCACCGTCGCCTTGACGGTGTTCCACACCCCGGTCAGGTTGATGTCGATGATCTCCTGCCACTGCTCGGCGGGGATCTCCCAGGCGCGTCCCCAGCTCATCACCCCGGCGTTGGCGACGACGACGTCGAGACGCCCGAATTGTTCGATGGCGCTGGCGATTACCCGCTGCTGGCCGTCCAGGTCGCGGACGTCGACTCGCTCCGCACTGATCTTGACGCCCTCGTCCTCGACCAAGCGGACGGTCTCGGCGAGGTCCTCCGGCTGGGCGGCCGGATAGCCGATGTGGTTACCCACCGGGCCGCAGGCGTCGATGGTGACGATGTCGGCGCCGGCCTGGGCCAGCCGGACGCAGTGCGCCCGGCCCTGTCCCCTGGCCCCGCCGGTGACGTAGGCGACCCGGCCGGCCAATGGTTTCGTGGTGTCGGTCACGGCCACACCCTACGTTCGCCGGTCTGTCCAACGGTCGGGATTGCGACAACGGCTCGGACGCAATCAGGCGGTGTCGGCCAACTCGTAGTCGGGAAGGCGGAGGTCGTCGGCCTCGACCTTGACCAGCCGCTTACCGATCAGGTCCATCGCTCCCCGGCCCACGGGGCTGGCGATGAGCCGAGCGATGGCGTGCAATGCGCGGATACCGGCTCTGGTGCGGGGGTTGTTGCGGCGGAGCAGCCCGGGCCGTATTTGGGGGGCGGCCTCGACGTGCGGGCGCATGAATTGTTCGTAGCGGACCAGCGCGGCGCGGTGGTCGTCGGTGCGAGCGAGTTCTCCGGCCAGCACGTAGGCACCGATCAAGGCCAGGCTGGTGCCGCCGCCGCCGAAGGTTGCGTTGCAGAACGCGGAGTCGCCGAGCAGAGCGATGCGACCCTTGCTCCACGTGCGGGTGCGCACCTGACCGGCGGCGTCGAAATACAGCGGTGCTCCCGAGTCGAGCTCGGCCAGGATACGGGGGGCCGGTCCCCCGACGTCGGCGAAAGTCTTTCGCAGAATCGCGATCTGGTCTATCGGGTCAAGGTCATCCAGCCCGCGCACGTCGGATATGAAGCTCAGCATGGCGCGTGTGGTGCCGAGGTTGTCCGGTCGCAGGTGCACCGCGCGGGAGTTGGTTGCGTGCTGCCAGTTCCACCACTGGTCGTCGGTGTCTCGGCGTGCGATGGTCAGGTAGGCGACGTACATGCCGAGGTCGTTGACGTCGACGGACGTGACGAACTCTCGCGATCGTGAGCGCAATCCTTCGGCGATGACCACGACGTCGGCGTCGATTTTCGTGCCATCCTGCAGGGCCGCGGTGACGTGATCGCCGTGATCGATGAGATCGCAGAGCCGGGTGCCGAATCGATAGTCGGTGCTGTCGCGGGTGCGCTCGATCAGGATGCGCGACAGCTCTCCGCGTAAGATCTCGAATTCCGCTGTGGGACCATCGATTCCGCCATGAGCATTCACCGGAAACGATGCCGCAGCCGAGCCGTCGTCACGGATGAACCGCATCCCGATCTCACCGGTGTTGGCTGCCCGCAGATCGTCCTCGATGCCCATGCGGCGGGCTACCTCGCGGGCCGCGCCGCGCACGTCGATGTTCTGCCCCTCTTCGCGACGCTCCGGGAAACGCTCGATGACAGTGGTCTGCCAGCCGCGGGCGGCGAGCTGATGGGCCAACGCGGGTCCGGCGATGCCGGCCCCCGAGATGACGGCATGACGAGTCATATGGATCGATCCCTCTCTTCGACTACGGCGCATCCGCGCGCCCGCAGCTCTGAGAGAGCACTCCGATGTCCGGGTCTCATTCACTCCGACGCTACGGAGAACGGCCGGAGATCGCGAGCTTGCCCCAGCTGACGTCATCAACACGTCTCATCTGGTCATGCCGTCGAGGATGACGGCAATAGCGGCTGCGTCAGGCCAATGCCTGGCGCCTCAGGCGCGGACCGGGAGGCTGAGGCCGATGTTGGAGATCTTGATCGCACCGAACGAGGTGAAGTTCTCGTAGTTTATGGCGGAACTGGTGATCTGCAGGGTCAGTGAGTCGTCAGCGGCGTAGGACGTGAAAGCGATGTCCTGCATCGGGATGGTCACCGAGTGTTGCCGTCCGTCCAGTTTCACCGGGATGGGTGTGGAGTTGTTGGCGAGCACCTGTCCGGTGGCGTCGTCGACGAGCTGGGCGTAAACCGTGCGGCTGGTGCCCAGACCGGAGTAGTCGAACGTGATCGTCGGCGCTCCCACCACCTGCTCCCCGATCGGGATGGTGACGTTCGTGTTGAGGGCGTTGCGCGCCTTGGCCGCGTCGGCGATCGAGAACGGCTCCGCCTGCTTCGCCGGACCCGAACCACCAAGGACCGGAACAATTCCCAGCAGGCCGCCCGAACCGGTCACGGTGATCGGTGTGTTGGTGTCGAATCCGGCCTGGAACGGCTGCAGGGCTGATGAGAAGTACTTGCCCTGCTGGTCGTACCACTGGAAGTTCGGAACCTGCTGGGCCGGGTCTGACACGTACCCCGCGACGTATGAGTCCAGCCACTGCAGGTTCTGCACCACCCCGAGGTCGTCCTGGTAGGCCTCCTGGGTCGAGTTCATCGTGTTGCAGTTGCCGTGGCCACCGCAGAACCAGACCATCTTGACCGGGGTGTCGTACGGGTTGCTCGCGATCGTCTGGACGTTGGTGACGCCCTGGGCCAGCGGGAACAGCACGTCCTGCTCACCCTGGAACAACAGCGTCGCCGCCTTCTCCTGGGTCAGCAGGGTCGTCGGCCCGACGCTGCCGAGCACCGCCTGCTGGGACTTGGTCAGAAACCCGGTCAGCACGCCGGTGGCGATGCCTTCGTAGATCACCGGGTTGATCCGGGCGCCGGTGAAGAACAGGGCGGCGGCCAATATGGTGCCGAACCCGGTCAGGAACTGATTGCTGTTGGGGTACAGCGAACTCAGCAACGAGTTCCAGCCGATCTCAGGAATGATCGCCTTGATTCGGGGATCCACGGTGGTGAGTTGGATTCCGCCGCCGTAGGACCCGCCGGTCATGCCGACCAACGGATTGGCGGTGTTCTGCGGATCCATCTCCACCTGGGAGGCGTAGGGGTTGGTGCTGCTGGACAGCCAGGAGATGATCGACGACACGTCGCGGCCCTCGAACATCGGGTTGTCGATTTGAAGCTGGCCCCCGGAGCGGTACTCCCCGCGAGGATCCCAGGTGACGACGTTGTAGCCGCCGCCGCCGGAGTAGGTGGCCCCGCCGTCATTGCGATCCCAGGAGTCGGTGCGGAGCGGCTCGATCCCGGGGGTGCCAGCGCTGCCGAACTGCTGGCCGGCGAACAGCTGGCCGAACAAGGTGTTGGGATCGGTGTTGGCGGCACATGCCAGCCCGGAGGCGGCGAGGTCGGTGGGCGCGGTGCCGCCTTGCGTCGCAACGTCGATCGGCGGGGAAGTAGTTGATGCTGATCGGGGTGCCGTCGAAGGACGGCATTTCGTAGGTGAAGGCCGTCGAGTACTGCCCGGGTTTATTCGCCAGGCTGTACGGATTCTCGTTGAAGGTCACCAGCTTTCCGGCACCGATGATCGGAGACAACAGACCACCGACGATCGGAATGCGGTGGATGTATCCCAGGGCGATCGGCACCAGCAGTTTGCCCAAGCCGCCCAAGGCACCCTCGACGGCCGAGTCGAATGGCGTGATCTGGGAGACCATGATCTTGAACGACTCGTTTTGGGTCGGGTCCGTGAGCTCGGTGGCGTACGGCAGATAGGTGAAGTCACCGTTCTTGGCGAAGTCGGTCAGCGGCAGCAGCGGCCCGTTGCCCAGGTCTCCGCCCTGATTCGGCTTGGAGACCACGCTGTAGGCGAACGTGGCCCCCACCTCTCCGCTGATGCTGGCGTTGACGTTGCCGGTGAGTACGCCCTGGTCCCACACCACCGTCGGGTTGACCGTGATCTTGCCGCCGCCCAACAACGACGCCGAGGAGGACGAGCCGACGTGGTGGTGCTGCTGGCCGTCGACTTCGCGGCGGTGCGGCGGGTGTAGGCCAGCATCGCCGAAGCCAACGGCGAGTCAGCCGCTGGCGCGCTTGGACTGGTTCCGGCCGACGAATTCGACGCTACGGCAGAAGCTTTGGTGATCGCCCCGGAGACCGACTGCGCCCGGGCGGCGGCCGCGGGCGCCGTGGCCCGCGGCCCCGCCGTCGAGGAGGCGCTCGTCGCCTTCGAGGCTGACGAGGCGCCTGCCCCGTGCGACGATGTGTCGGCCCACGCCACTCCGGCTCCGGTGAACACCGCGGCGCCCACACCGAGCGCAACGGCCAAGCCGCCGACCCGACCAACGAAAATTGCAGCGCTCATGAGCGTCCCCCCAGTGTCGCATGTCGAAGAGTCCCCCGAGTTGAGTTGACCTGATCGAGGAGAGTAGACACATGCAGTCCATCTCAATTTACGATTCGGAAGAAAACCTTCGGGTGTTTCCGTGGGAAATCCTGACCGATGCATCGACTGAGCCCGCATCAGGCCGGGCCGAACCGCGCACCGCCGGTCTGCACGTCGTGATACCAGCCGCCGGCGGCCTGGGTTCCGCCGTCGACGTGCAGCGTCTGCCCGGTGATGTAGCGTGCCATGTCGGAGGCGAGAAACACTGCTGCCGAAGCGATTTCGTCGACCTCTCCGAGCCTTCCCAGCGGGACCGCCTGGGCGAGCTCAGGACGTATACCGTCAGGCGAGAGTCGCAGCAGTCCTTCGGTCACCGTGATGTCGGGTGCGATGGCGTTGACCCGGATCCCGTGCGGGGCGAGTTCGAATGCGGCAGTGCGGGTGTAGTTGATCACCCCGGCCTTGGCCGCCGCATAGGCGGCATAGCCAGGAGCCGCGCGCACCCCCTCGATCGACGTCAGCGAGATCACGCTGCCACCTCGATTTTCGGTGACCATTCGGCGCGCCGTCCGCTGGGTGCACAGCAGCACGTGGCGAAGGTTGGCCCGGTACAGGGCGTCCCAGCCGTTCTCGGTGGTCTCGAGCAACGGTGAGGCGAACACACCGCCTGCGTTGTTGACCAGAATGTCGACCGGGCCAAGCTCAGCTGTTGTCTGCTCCAATGCGGCATCGACTTGATCCGCATCGCGGACGTCGGCGACGACGCCGAGCACACCCAACTCACTCGCGGTGGAAGCACACGTCTGGGTATCACGCTCCCAGATCGCCACCTTCGCGCCGAATTGCGCCATGCCGGAGGCGATTCCACGTCCGATGCCCGACCCACCGCCGGTGACGACGGCGACCCGGTCGGTGAGCAGGATGTCCGACGGCGCGATGCTCACCCGGCTAGCCGGCCCTGCTCGCCGCCGGCGCCATCACCTCGTCGGCGAAGCGGGCGATGCCGTCGAGTGCCTCGCGGGTGCGCCGCCACGGCATGACGATCAACCGGTCGATGCCCGCCTCGGCGGCACGCTCGACGTCGTCCGGCGTCTCCGCAGGCGCCGACGTGGTGACTTCGGGCTTGCCCGAACGGCCGTGCTCGGCCCACAGCGCCGAAAGCGTCTGCAGCGAGCCGGGAAGCTGAGCGAGGCTGTGGTTCATCGGAATCCAGCCGGCGCCGAAGCGAGCGGTGCGCCGCAGCGCTGGCAGGCCGTCACCACCGACGTGCACGGGTGGGCCGCCCGGCTGGACGGGCTTCGGCTCGAAGGCCACCGCGTCGAAGTCGAAGAACCGGCCGTGGTGTTCGACCGTCGGCTCGGTCCACAACGCCCGGCACACCTGCAGTGCCTCGTCGACCCGGGCGCCGCGGGTGTCGAAGTCCAGTCCGACGGCCTCCCACTCCTCACGCAGCCAGCTGGCCCCGATCCCGAAGTCGAACCTCCCGCCCGAGACGATGTCGAGTGTGGCGGCGGCTCGGGCGCTGACGAACGGGTGGCGCAGCCCGATGTTGTAGACGTAGGTGCCGAACCGGATCGTGCTGGTCTGCCCGGCCAGATAGGCGAGGTAGGCGATCGCGTCGTACATCGGCGTCTGCGGCGGGATCGGCGGATGGCTGTCGCCGTGGTGCGGGCTGCCCGACATCGTCGCCGGCAGCACCAGGTGCTCGGGCAGCCAGACCGACTCGTAGCCGAGTTCCTCGGCGCGGACGGTGAGCTCCTGCCACAGGCCGGGGTGAACGCCGCCGAGCGGGATTCCGATCTTCACAGCGCGGATGTTACGCAGGGCCGTGCACCTTCGGAAGTGCTGCTCTTATTTCCGGAGAGCGTGATTCTGCGCCGGGGCCACAGTAGCGTTTGGCGCATGACGGCGAGCGGGCTCAGGCTGCGCTACGCCGTCGCACTGGCCCTCGCCCAACTCCTCGCCGGCGTGGAACTCACCGTTCTGGTGATGCCGCTGCGCCACGACGTGGTCCCGGACGCCGCATCCGTCTTCGGCAGACACACACTGATCGCCGCGGTCGGGCTCGCGATAGTCGGCATCACCGCGGTGGTCGCGTATGCGGTCGCCGTCGTCGACGGCAAGCTGCGGTGGTTCATCGCCGGGCGGCCACCGGCCCCGCGGGACCGGGCGTTCGTGCGCCGGCTGCTGCGCAACCAGTCCGCGATGCTGGCGGCCATCTGGGCGGTCAGCGGGATCGTGTTGTTCGCGGTCAACCGGCACGGCGGCGCGGCGGCGGCCTGGCTGATCGCGATGTGCATGCTGTTCGGCGCCACGACGTCCACCGGCGCCGCGCTGCTGCTGATGCAGCGCCTGATGCGGCCGATCGTCGCCGCCGCGACCAGCCCGACGGGGCGGGACACCGCACCGGGCGTGATGGCCCGGCTTCTGCTGATGTGGCTGATGAGCAGCGCGCTGCCCACGATCGGCATCGCGATGGTGGTGGTCATGCGCTCGCAGGGCTGGATCATCGAGAAGACGGCCTCGGTCGAACTACCGGTCGTCGTGCTGTCGTTGATTTCGGTGCTGGTGGGCCTGCGCGGGATGATGATCGTCGCGATGTCGGTCTCCGACCCGGTGCGCGACGTCGTCGAGGCCATGGCCAAGGTCGAGCACGGTGAGATCGACACCGAGGTCGACGTCTACGAGCGCTCCGAGATCGGGCGTCTGCAGAGCGGGTTCAACCGGATGGTCGCCGGGCTGGCCGAACGGGACCGGTTACGCGACGTCTTCGGTCGCCACGTCGGGACGGATGTGGCGCGTCGCGCCCTGTCCGGGGCCGGCACATTGACTGGTGAGGTCCGCGACGCCGCGGTGCTCTACGTGGACCTGGTCGGGTCCACCCAATTGGCGCAGAGCCGGTCGCCCGCCGAGGTCGCCGAGGTGCTCAACAACTTCTTCGAGATCGTGGTGGCCGCCGTCGACGAACGGCAGGGTCTGATCAACAAGTTCGAAGGCGACGCGGTGCTGGCCGTCTTCGGCGCGCCGCTGAACAGCGCGACACCGGAATCCGACGCGCTGGCCACCGCTCGGACGCTGGCCGTGACACTGCGCCGGCTGCCAGTCGTGGACTTCGGCATCGGGGTGTCCGCCGGGCCGGTGTTCGCGGGCAACATCGGCGCCAAGCACCGCTACGAGTACACCGTCATCGGCGATGCCGTCAACGAGGCTGCGCGGCTGGCCGATCGGGCCAAGTCCAGCCCGCAGCGCGCACTGTGTTCGGCGGCCGCGCTGTTCGCCGCCGATCCCGCCGAGCGCGAGCAGTGGACCGAATGCGGTTCGGAGACCCTGCGCGGGCGGCTGGAGCCGACGCGGATGTCGGCACCCATCGCCTAGGTCGGTAGCCGCCATTTTCACCCGTTTCCTTGTGCGGAGAGCGCAGTTGGGGGAATGGTGGATTGAGGAGGTTTGTCATGGCTGACAAGGCGAACACTTCCCAGACGGCACGCACGGCACCCGCGGCGGACAGTCCCGCGGCGATCCGCAACGTCGTTCTCGTCGGCCCGTCCGGCGCCGGCAAGACCACCCTGATCGAGGCGCTGCTGGTGGCGTCGGGGGTGTTGTCGCGGGCCGGGTCCGTCGTCGACGGCACCACGGTGTGCGACTTCGACGACGCGGCCGTCCGTCAGCAGCGCTCGGTCGGCCTCGCGCTCGCCCCGGTTCCGCACGACGGCGTCAAGATCAACCTGATCGACACCCCCGGCTATGCCGACTTCGTCGGCGAGCTGCGGGCCGGACTTCGGGCCGCGGACTGCGCGCTGTTCGTCATCGCGGCCAACGAAGGTGTCGACGAGCCCACCCGTGCGCTGTGGCACGAATGCGACGACGTGAGCATGCCGCGGGCCGTGGTCATCACCAAGCTGGACCACGCCAGGGCGAACTACGCGGCCGCGTTGCACGCGGCCCAGCAGGCGTTCGGCGAAAAGGTTCTGCCGCTGTATCTTCCGGCCGACCACGGGTTGGTCGGGTTGCTGTCGCAGAACCACTACGAGTACCGCGACGGCACCCGCACCGTCCGTGCGCCCGACGAGTCCCGGTCCGGGGAACTCGCGGAGCATCGGGGCAGCCTTATCGAGGGCATCATCGAGGAGTCCGAAGACGAGTCGCTGATGGAGCGCTACCTCGGCGGCGAGACCATCGACGAGGCGATCCTGATCGCCGACTTGGAGAAGGCCGTCGCCCGCGGCTCGTTCTTCCCCGTCATCCCGGTGTGCAGCGGCACCGGCGTGGGCACTCTCGAACTGCTCGAAGTGGCCACCCGCGGCTTCCCGTCACCGCCGGAGCACGTTCTGCCCGAGGTGTACAACCCGCACGGCGTAGCGCGCTCGGGACTGTCCTGCGACCCGGCGGGCCCGCTGCTGGCCGAGGTGGTCAAGACGACGTCGGACCCCTATGTCGGCAGGGTCAGCCTGGTCCGGGTGTTCTCCGGAACCATACGGCCCGACACGACAGTCCATGTGTCGGGCCATTTTTCGGCCTTCTTCGTCACGAACACCCATGCCGACCACGACGAGGACGAACGCATCGGAACGCTGTCGTTCCCGCTGGGCAAGCAGCAGCGCCCCGCGCAGCAGGTGGTCGCCGGCGACATCTGCGCCATCGGCCGGCTCAGCCGTGCCGAGACCGGGGATACCTTGTCGGACAAGGCGGATCCGCTGTTGCTCAAGCCGTGGAACACACCCCAACCACTGCTGCCCGTGGCGATCGAAGCGCACGCCAAGACCGACGAGGACAAGCTGTCGGTCGGCCTGCAGCGGTTGGCCGCCGAAGACCCGACGCTGCGGATCGAGCAGAACCCGGAGACGCACCAGATCGTGCTGTGGTGCATGGGCGAGGCGCACTCGGCGGTGGTACTCGATGCGCTGGCCAACCGTTACGGCGTGAACGTCGACACCATCGACGTGCGAATCCCGTTGCGGGAAACCTTCAGTGGGCCCTCGAAGGGACACGGCCGGCACGTCAAGCAGTCCGGCGGCCACGGCCAGTATGCGGTGTGCGACATCGAGGTGGAACCGCTGCCGGAGGGCACCGGATTCGAGTTCGTCGACAAGGTGGTCGGCGGGGCGGTGCCGCGGCAGTTCATCCCGAGTGTGGAGAAGGGTGTGCGGGCCCAGATGGATAGGGGCGTGCACGCCGGGTATCCGGTGGTCGACATCCGGGTGACGCTGGTCGACGGCAAGGCCCACAGCGTCGACTCCTCGGACATGGCCTTTCAGATGGCCGGCGCCGTGGCGTTGCGCGAGGCCGCGGCCGCCAGCCGGGTCGCGCTGCTCGAGCCGGTGGACGAGGTCGGCATCGAGGTGCCCGACGACCTCGTCGGCGCCGTCCTGGGCGATCTGTCCGCACGGCGGGGACGGGTCCTGGGTACCGAGCAGGCCAGCGAGAGCCACACCGTCATCAGGGCGGAAGTGCCGCAGGTGGAACTGACCCGCTATGCGGTCGACCTGCGCAGCCTGACCCACGGTGCGGCGTCGTTCAGCCGGACCTTCGTCCGCTACGAACCCATGCCGGAGTCCGCGGCGGCGAAGGTCCAAGCCTGAGCGGAGCCGAGCGTCGAGTTGTTGCACCCACTTGTCGGACTCGGCGACAACAAGTCGACGCTCACGGCCCGGTAACGTTCCGGCTCATGACCGCACCGCGTTCCTTGCGAGAGCGGTGGTGGTCCAGGTCGACATCCACCGGCGGCGACGAGAACGAACTGGCCGCCACCGCCGCGATCAACTTCGCCGCGGTGTGAGAGTGGCGGCGAGCCAGTCGGCGATCCGCTCGGCGACGGCACGCCAGCCCGGTTCGAGCATCATGTTGTGACCCATCCCCGAGAAGATCTCAGCCTCGGCGCCGTATGCCGTTGCGGTGGAACGGATCTCGTCGACCGTGAAGAACCCGTCGTGCTCGGCGCCGATGACCAACAGGGGCGTCGCCACCCGCTCCGCCTTGGGCAGGTCGAGGAACGTGCAATCGAGATAAATCGCGCGTTGGCTCTCCTGCTGGATCCGATCACGACATCCCGTCACCAGTTCCTCGGGAGTCGTCGGGGCGAAGAAGTACTCCCGCGCAAGGGCGGGTGTGCTCAGCGTTACCCCCGTGTTAGCGGTGAGGAGCGCTTTGATCGACAGCCACGGATGTCGCTTCGTGAACCTCGTCAAGGTTTTGGTGACCCCCTTGGGGGGCACCGACGCGAGCAACACACCGGCCGCAGCTGCATTGGACTCCAAGTACTTCTGGACCACGAAGCCACCCATCGAGTGTCCGATCACGACCGGCGGTACGGGCAGGGTTTGCGCCACCGACCGCACGTCGTCGGCGTAGTCGGCGATCGAGCAGCGGTTCAGTCGTTTGTCGGTGGGACTCTTCCCGTGGCCGCGGAGGCTCACCGCCAAAGCGCGGAACCCCTTGTCGGCGAAAAAGTCGAGGAAGTGGTCCTCCCAGCACCATGCTGCGTGCCAGGCGCCGTGAACGAACAGCAGCGGCGGCCCACCCTCGCCGCATCCCTTTTCGATGACTTCCAGCACAGCCGCCCCTAGGGTCGATCCTGCGTTTGGACTGCCCGCATCATACGACCGCCGCTCCTCTCCTCACGTATGAAGTTCTTCTGGCGCTTCGCGAATATGTATGGTTACATACATAAGCATGGCGAGCCCCCGTGAACGCATGGTTGCCTCGGCGGCGCTGCTGATTCGCGAGCGCGGCGCACACCCGACGGCAATCGCCGACGTCCTGGAGCACAGCGGCGCTCCGCGCGGCTCGGCCTACCACTACTTCCCCGGCGGTCGCACCCAGTTGCTCTGCGAGGCAATCGATTACACCGCCGACTATGTCGCGGACAAGATCGGACAGGCGCCGAGCGGCCCCGCACTGCTGGACGGGATGGTCCGTTTCTATCGCAAGAACCTCATCGAGACCGACTTTCGGGCGGGCTGCCCCGTGGTGGCGGTCGCCGTCGAAGCCGGCGAACGCGACGCCCCCTCACCGGTGATCGACCGGGCGGCCGCAACATTCGACCGCTGGAACGACCTGATCGCCCAGCGGCTCGTCGACGATGGAATGCCAGCCAAGCGTGCCAAAGACCTCGCGGTGTTCGTGACCGCCGCCCTGGAAGGCGCCATCGTGCTGGCCCGCGCCGCCCGCGACATCGCACCACTCGACGTCGTCCATCGACAGTTGCGCGGCCTGCTCGAGGCCGGCTAGAGAAGGAGCCCCTATGTCCGATGACTGGCAGCAGACCGCCTGCATCCTCTGCGAGTGCAACTGCGGCATCGTCGTGCAGACCGAGGGCGGCCACCTGGCCAAGATCCGCGGCGACAAGGACCATCCCGCCTCGCAGGGCTACACCTGCAACAAGGCGCTGCGCCTCGACCACTACCAGAACACCCCGTCGCGACTGACCTCCCCGCTGCGGCGCACGCCCGACGGCAGCTATGAGGAGATCGACTGGGACACCGCGATCACCGAGATCGCGGCCGGTTTCAAGCGCATCGCCGAGACCTACGGCGGGAACAAGATCTTCTATTACGGCGGCGGCGGCCAGGGGAACCACCTCGGTGGCGCCTACAGCAACGCCTTCCTCAAGCCGTTGGGATCGCGGTATCGCTCGAACGCACTGGCCCAGGAGAAGACCGGCGAGTACTGGGTCGACGCCCACTTCTACGGTGGGCACACCCGAGGCGAGTTCGAGCACGCCGAGGTGTCGGTGTTCGTCGGCAAGAACCCGTGGATGTCGCAGAGCTTCCCGCGGGCCCGCACCGTGCTCAACGAGATCGCCAAGGATCCAGCCCGCTCGATGATCGTGATCGACCCGGTGGTCACCGACACCGCGAAGATGGCCGACTTCCACCTGCGCGTCAAGCCCGGAGCGGACGCCTGGTGCCTGGCGGCCCTCGCGGCAGTGCTAGTGCAGGAAAACCTCTGCGACGAAACCTTTCTCGCTGAGCACGTGGACGGCGCCGAGGTTGTGCGTTCGGTCCTTCAGTCGGTGCCGATCGACGACTACGCGCAGCGCAGCGGCGTCGACGGCGAACTGCTGCGCGCGGCCGCGCGGCGGATCGCGGCGGCCGACAGCGTGTCGGTGTTCGAGGATCTCGGCGTGCAGCAGGCCCCCAACAGCACGCTGTGCTCATACCTGGACAAGCTGCTGTGGATACTCACCGGCAGCTTCGCCAAACGTGGCGGGCAACATCTGCATTCGAGCTTCGCCCCACTGTTCAGCCCCGGCGGCGTGGGCCGCTCGCCGGTGACGGGCTCGCCGATCATCGCCGGACTAGTGCCGTCCAACGTTGTGCCGCAAGAGATTCTGACCGATCATCCCGACCGGTTCCGCGCCATGATCGTCGAGAGCAGCAACCCGGCCCACTCGATCGCCGACTCGCAGGCCTGCCGCGAAGCGTTCGAGTCCCTGGAACTGCTCGTGGTGATCGACGTGGCGATGACCGAGACGGCGCGGCTGGCCCACTACGTGCTGCCCGCCGCCAGCCAGTTCGAGAAGCCCGAGGCGACGTTCTTCAACCTCGAATTCCCGCACAACACTTTCCATTTGCGTCACCCGCTGTTCGAGCCGCTGCCCGGCACCCTGCCCGAACCGGAGATCTGGGCCCGGCTGGTCCGCGCGCTCGACATCGTCAGCGACGAAGACCTGCGCCCGTTGCGCGAGGCAGCCAAGCAGGGTCGCGACGCGTACACCGTGGCCTTCTTCACCGAACTGGCCGCCAATCCCGCACTGAACAAGGTGCTGCCCTACGTTCTCTACGAAACACTGGGACCGACCCTGCCGGAGCGACTGAAAGGCGCTGCCGCGCTGTGGGGTCTGGCGCAGAAGGCGGCCCTGACCTATCCCGACGCCGTGCGCCGCGCCGGTCACGCCGACGGCAACGCGCTGTTCGACGCGATCCTGACCGGGAAGTCCGGGGTGACGTTCAGCGTGCACGAGTATGCCGACGACTTCGCGCTGATCACCCACCCTGACCGCAGGATCAAGCTGGAGATGCCGGAGATGCTCGACGAGATCCGTGCGCTGCAGGGGCTCCGGCCCGGACTGACCACCGCCGAGTTCCCGATCGTGTTGTCCGCCGGTGAGCGCCGGGCGTTCACCGCCAACGACATCTTCCGCGACCCCTCCTGGCGTAAGCGTGATGTCGACGGCGCACTGCGGGTCAGCGTCGAGGACGCCGAAGAACTCGGCCTGATCGACGGCGGCCGCGCCCGGATCACCACCGCTGCGGGCAGCGCCGAGGTACGCGTCGAGGTCAACGCCACGATGCAGCCCGGCCACGCCGCCCTGCCCAACGGCTTCGGCTTGGACTTCGTCGACACCGACGGCGCGGTCAGCGTCCCCGGTGTCGCGCCCAACGATCTGACGTCGGCTGACTGGCGGGACGCCTACGCCGGAACTCCTTGGCACAAGCACGTTCCCGCCCGCATCGAGAGCGTGCCTGCCGGCCTCGCTGCTGCCTCGGCGTAGCGGGCCGGGTCTAGCGGAAGTTCAAAACGTCGTCGCCCCAGGCCATCCGGGCGGGCTCGTCGACGTCGTACACCAGACGGTCCCGATCGTTTATGAGCAGGCAGGGCCGGTCGGTCAACTGGTAGGTCAGCCATTCCGGCTCGCCCTCCAGGCCGGTGGGCTTGGCGTGGGTGGCGAAGTTGACCCACCGCGTCCGCATCCGCTTGGACACCGCTTTGGCGACCTTGGTGCCGCCTAGGCGCAGCGAATGGTCGCCGGGTCCGCCCAGGTTGCCCCAGACGTAGCCCAATTCCGTTGCGTGCGCGGCACCTACGAGAAGTAGTTTCAGCAGCGGGGTGGCGTAGTCGAACCGGTAGAGGTACACCGGCGCCACCGAACTATGTCCCTCGGCAAGCCAGACCGACGGCATCCGGAAGCCGACGTCGCTGGCAATGCTCAGGCCCTTGGCGCTGCCTCGCATCTTGGCGTAGGCGGCGCCCAGCTGCTCTTCGGTGGGCAGCTGCAGATCGGGTTGTTCGGCGGCGATCTGGTCGAACATCGACGTGATCGCCTTCGGCGTGATCGGCATCAGCGGTGACCGCATCAACTTGAACAGTGCCGCTTCTTGTTTGTTGGTGCCGATGATCAGCGGGACCGGATGGGACTTGCCCTCTCGCGCCACCTTCACCGGATAGTCCGGAAGTACGTCGCCGTCCACGAACGGAACGAACGCCAGCGTCCCGGGATTGCGCACCGGGACTTCGTCGAAGAGCTTCTTGGTCGCCGCGATCAGCTTGGGTACGGGTACGTGCCGGAGCTGGTTCACCTCACCGGTGCTCATGCCCAGTTCGGTCAGCATCGCGTTGGCCATGATCTCGGCGCGTCCACGGTCGTAGACAGATGTCGCGGGTGAGCTCTGCGCGATCGCGGCGGAGAAGAGGCCCTTCGCCGCCGGGACGGCGAGCAGGGTGGTCACCAGCCCGGCGCCCGCGGACTCACCGAAGAGCGTCACCCGGTCGGGGTCTCCGCCGAAGGCGGCGATGTTGTCCTGCACCCACTGCAGGGCGGCCAGGACGTCGCGCAGCCCGATGTTCGAGTCGAACGTGCTGGCGGGCCGGTTGAAGACGGACAAGTCGAGGAAGCCGAAGGCACCCAACCGATAGTTGACCGTGACGATCACCACGTCGCCGCTGCCGGCCAGCCGGTTGCCGTCGTAGAACGGTTGGCTGCCCGAGCCGAGCACGTACGCCCCGCCGTGCAGCCAGACCATCACCGGCTTGGCCTCGGCGCCGGCCGGTGCCCAGACGTTCAGCGTCAGGCAGTCCTCGTCCTGGCGGGCGCCGAGGTCGAGGGGGATGCCGGGCAGCGGGGGCTGGGGACAGGCGAAGCCGTACTCTGCTGCGTCGGCCACCTCGGTCCACGGCTGCGGCGGCGTCGGTGCCCGGAACCGCAGGTCCCCGACGGGCGGCGCCGCGTAGCGGACGCCCTTGAATACGTTGACCCGGCCACGGTCGGTACCGCGAACCGGGCCGTAGCTGGTGTCGACAACAGGCTTGTTACGCGCCATGAGGGTCGACCCCCTTTCGATCCGGTACTACAGAGTACCGGCCCGCCTGCGGGACTCTTCCCACCGGTGGGCCGAGGTTCAGATTTTGACTTCGGGACGGACGCGCCGGTTGAACGACTGGATTCTCGGTAGCCCCCGGGTGGGGAGTTTCCTGCGCAATTTCCTCCCAATGGCGCCCTAACGGAGGCGACATGTTGCTGACGGTGCGACGATGGCGGAGCCTGCCCACCGACGGCAGTACCAGACAACGGATTTCCGGGGGGAATCAATGATGAATAGTCAAACAAAGCCTTTGCTGATGACGGGGGCGAGTCTGCTGACCGCTGCAACGATGATCACCGCCGTGCCGGTGATCGCCACTGGTGGGGACCCCGCCGCCGCGTTGCGCTCGGTGTCTGGCAGCTACGAAATGCTGTCATCCCAAAGCAGTTTCGGCGGCGGGCTTCTGCAGGTGATCGAGAAGTTCCTGGCCAACCACGAGACGGCCGTGCTGGCCTTCGCCGCCAAGGTGCCCAGCTTCGACATCCACGGGGTGGCCGTCGGCGACGCCGTGCTCGCCGACGCCTACTACTACGGCTACAACACGTCGGCTGCCGGGCTGCCCGGCATCATCGCCTACGTGGAAAGCCAGTTGGGCCTGCCGGGAACGTTGGCGGCGAGCACCGCGGCCGCGACCCTGTCGACCCCACATCCCTTCGAGGCCCTCATCCTCAAGCTGACCGCCAAGATCCCCGAATTCTCGATAAAGGGAGTGACGATCGGCGGCTCACTGCTGGCCAACGCCTACTTCAACGGCTACGGCACGTCGGCTGCCGGGTGCCCGGCATCATCGCCTACGTCAAGAGCCAGTTAGGCCTGCCGGGAATCTTGGCGGCGAAGCACACCGCCGCGACGGCGGCGGTGGCGTCGGTGCCCAAGGCCGCCGCGTCCGCAGTGACGATCTCGGTGCCGGCCTCGAAGACGGCGTCGGTGTCGGCTGCGTCCAAGCCCGCCGCGGCAGCCACGGCCACCGCTGGGCACAAGAACGGGCATAAGTAGCAGCACCGCGCTTCGGTCAGCGGGGCGAGGCTAGGATCGCGCTCTGTGCAGTCGCCGTGGGGTGAGGATGTCGCCGAAGGTCGTTACGCCGGCCATCCCGGCCTGATCTACCCGCAGCGGCCGCACACTTTCGCCGAACTGTTCACCGGCGCCGAGCGCTGGGTGAACCGGATTTTCCTGGTCCAGGGTGAGCGCCGAATCAGCTTCGGGGAGTTCTTCGCCGCGGTCGACCCCGCCCGCACGAAGCTCGAATCGCTGGGTGTCCGGCGCGGTGCGCGCGTCGTGCTGCTGGCCTACAACAGCCCCGACTGGGTGCTGGCGCTGTGGGCGATCTGGGCGGTGGGTGCGGTGCCGGTGCTGGGCAATCGGTGGTGGAGCCGGCAGGAGGCCGAACACTCGGTCGCGCTCGTCGCCCCCGCGGCAGTGATCACCGACGACGACCACCTCGCCTCCGATGTACCGGTGCTCGGCATCGCCGGGTTCGCCGACTGCTTCGGCGGCTTCGCCGACGCGCTCCCGGCCCTTCCCGGCCCCGCCGACGAAGACGACCCGATGGCGATCCTGTTCACCTCCGGAAGCTCCGGCATGCCCAAGGGCGTCGAGCTGTCGTTCCGCGGCGTGGTGGCCAACCAGCAGAACGTGATGGTGCGGTCGCGGCAGCTGCCGCATCTGCTGGATCCGCAGGCGCCGCAAGCGGTCAACCTGGTCTGCACGCCGCTGTTCCACGTCGGCGCGCTGGCGACCCTGCTGAGCCAGGTGATCACCGGGGGCCGGATCGTGCTCAACGTCGGTCGGTTCAACCCCGGTGAGGTGCTCGCCTTGATCGAAGCCGAAGGCGTGCAGCGCTGGGGCGGCGTGCCGACCATGGCGGTGCGGGTGATCGAGCACCCCGACTTCGACTCCTATGACCTGTCCAGCCTGCGGGCCTTCCCGCTCGGCGGCGCGGCGGTGTCACCGGTCCTGTTGGAGCGGATGGGACGCAAACTGCCCCAGTTGCAGGGCCGGGGCCTGGCCAACACGTGGGGCATGACCGAGGGCGCCGGGTTCTTCACGGTGGCCGGTGGCGCCGACCTCACCAAGTACCCGTCGTCGGTCGGCCGGCCGTATTCGACCGTCGAGTTGAAGATCCTCGACCCGGACGAGCGCGGGGTGGGTGAGGTGCTGGTCCGCTCCCCCACCGTGATGCTGGGCTATGTCGGAATCGAATACGGCCCAGTCGATTCCGAGGGCTGGTTGCACACCGGGGATCTCGGTCACCTCAACGCCGAGGGCTATCTGTTCATCGACGGCCGCAGCAAGGACATGGTGATCCGCGGCGGGGAGAACATCGCCTGCCCGCACGTCGAGGAGGCGCTGCTCAGTCACCCCGACGTGGTCGAAGCCGCCGCGATCGGTCTGCCCCATCCCGATCTCGGGGAGGAACTGGCCGCGGTAGTGGTGTATCGGGACGGTGGGCGCGCGCCGTCGGAATCCGAACTCGCCGAGCACCTTCGTGACATCGTGGCCTACTTCGCGGTGCCGACCCGCTGGCTGATCCGGCAGCAGCCGCTGCCGACGATCGCCGGCGAAAAGGTCGACAAGAAGAGCCTGGCCGCCGAATTCGACTGATTCACAGACACTTCCGAGTTTCGGCTGCGTCAGCAGCGGTTACCCGACCGTCATGCGAGCTGTGACGGTCAAACCTGGAGCATCAGACTCGCTGCAGGTGACCGACGTCGAGGAGCCGAAGCCCGGCCCCGGTGAACTGTTGGTCAGCGGGCTGGCGATCGGTGTATGCGGAACCGACAAGGAAATCGTCGCCGGCAACTACGGCTGGGCGCCGCCAGGCCGGGACCGGCTGGTGCTCGGCCACGAGTCGCTGGGCCGCGTCGAACAGGCGCCCGGCGACAGCGAGTTCACCGAGGGCGACCTGGTGGTGGGGGTGGTTCGCCGCCCGGATCCGGTGCCGTGCGGGGCGTGCGCCCATGGTGAGTTCGACATGTGCCGCAACGGTCGCTACACCGAGCGCGGCATCAAGGAACTCGACGGCTACGGCAGCCAGCGCTGGACGGTCGAGACCGGCTACGCGGTCCGGCTGGACCCGTCGCTGCGTGAGGTCGGCATGCTGATGGAACCGACCACCGTGGTGGCCAAAGCGTGGGAGCAGGTGCGCCTGGTCGGTGAGCGGGCCTGGTTCGAGCCCAAGCGTGCGCTCATCACCGGCGCGGGTCCGGTCGGCCTGCTGGCGGCGCTGCTGTCGGTGCAGCAGGGCCTGGACACCCACGTCCTGGACCAGGTGAGCGACGGGCCGAAACCGGGAATCGTCACCGCCCTCGACGCGACCTACCATCACGGCGACATCGATGATGTTGCGGGACAGCTCAATCCGGATGTCGTCATCGAGGCGACAGGCGTCGGTCCGCTGGTCTTCGGGGCTATCGCGCACAACGCGTCGTACGGCATCGTCTGCCTGACCGGAGTGTCGCCGACCGGCAAGGGTCTGCGTATCGACGCCGGCGCCGTCAACCGCGAAATGGTCCTGGAGAACGGCGCCGTCGTCGGCTCGGTCAACGCCAACCTGCGGCACTATCACCAGGCCGCCGACGCGCTGGCCAAAGCCGACCGCGACTGGCTGGCCAGTCTGATCACCCGCCGAGTTCCGTTGAGCCACGCCACCGAGGCGTTCTCGCCGCAACCCGACGACGTCAAAGTGGTGATCACACTGGACCAGTCCGGCTGACGATGGCGCCGATCGAGGACTACGCCCTGCTCGGCGACATGCACACCGCCGCCCTCGTCGGGCGCAACGGTGAGATCGACTGGCTGTGCCTGCCCCGCTTCGACTCCCCCGCCTGTTTCGCCGCACTGCTCGGCGGTCCGGAGGCCGGAAGCTGGCGGCTCGCACCCACCGGCGAGGGACCGGTCAGCCGGCGGCGCTATCGCGACGATTCCCTTGTGCTGGAGAGCGAATGGGACACCCCCTCCGGTACGGTGCGCATCGTCGACTTCATGCCACCGCGCGGGGTGGCCGCCGACGTGGTGCGGATCGTCGAGGGAGTGCGCGGGCGGGTACCGATGCACATGAGCCTGCGGTTGCGCTTCGACTACGGCCACGTGGTGCCCTGGGTGCGCCGCGGCGAGGACGGCATCTCGGCCATCGCCGGCCCCGACGCGGTCTGGCTGCGCACACCTGTGCCCACCCGGGGAGAGGACATGTGCACCTTCGCGGACTTCGAAGTATCTGAGGGTCAACGCATCCCGTTCGTCATCACTCACCGGGCATCGCACCTTCCGCGACCCGACGCCGTCGACCCGTTTCAGGCGCTGTCCGACACCGAGAACTGGTGGAGCCAGTGGATG
Source organism: uncultured Actinomycetota bacterium (assembly GCA_963716465.1). Classification (GTDB taxonomy): domain Bacteria; phylum Actinomycetota; class Actinomycetes; order Mycobacteriales; family Mycobacteriaceae; genus Mycobacterium. The sequence goes on along the minus strand of CAVQTS010000008.1, from coordinate 18,056 downwards.
GCCGACTTCCGCTACGACGGCAAGTGGCAGACCGAGGTGCGCCGGTCGGTCATGTTGCTCAAGGCCCTGACCTACGCACCGACCGGTGGAATCCTCGCCGCAGCAACGACTTCCCTGCCCGAGCAGCTCGGCGGTCCGCGCAACTGGGACTACCGCTACTGCTGGCTACGTGATGCAACCTTCACCCTGCAGGCCCTGTTGGGTACCGGCTTCGTCACCGAGGCCCGCGCCTGGCGGGAGTGGCTGGTGCGCGCGGTGGCGGGTGATCCGGCCCGACTGCAGATCATGTACGGCCTGGACGGCACGCGTCGGTTGACCGAGACGACGCTGCCGTGGCTGGACGGGTATGCCGGGTCACAACCGGTACGGGTGGGCAACGCGGCGGCCGGTCAGTTCCAGCTGGACGTCTGGGGCGAGGTGCTCGACGGCCTGCACCTGGCGCGTGAGGTCGGCATGGACGCCGAGGACGTCGCCTGGGACCTGCAGCGGGCCCTGCTCGACTTCCTGGAAGGCCACTGGCAGCGGCCGGACAACAGCCTCTGGGAGATCCGCGGTCCGCAGCGGCAGTTCGTCCACTCCAAGGTGATGGCGTGGGCCGGGGTGGACCGCGCGGTTCGCACCGTTGAGAACCATGGCCTGCCCGGGCCGGTGGACACCTGGCGCGGGTTGCGTGAGGCCATCCACGACGAGGTGTGCACGCAGGGATACGACCCCGACCGCAACACCTTCACCCAGTCCTACGGGTCGCGTGAACTCGACGCGGCGCTGCTGCTGCTGCCGCGGGTTGGCTTCCTGCCGTGGGAGGACCCGCGTGTCGTCGGCACCGTGGAGTCGGTGCAGAAGGCTCTGTGCCGCGACGGCTTCGTGCTTCGCTACCGGCCGGAGCACAGTGACGATGGACTGCCCGGCGGCGAAGGCGCCTTCCTGGCGTGCAGCTTCTGGCTCGCCGACGCGCTCAGCGGCATCGGCCGCGACGGCGCGGCCATTGAACTCTTCGAGCGACTACTGAGCCTGCGCAACGATGTCGGTCTGCTCAGCGAGGAGTACGACACCGAGAGTGGCCAGCAGGTGGGCAACACCCCGCAGGCGTTCAGCCTCGTCGGGCTGATCAACACCGCGCGTCAGCTCAGCGGGCATTCCACTCGGACGTCATCACGCCGGCACGAGCAGCGCCTGCCCTGATTGTTTGCCGGCCGAGTGTGGACTTGTTGTCGCCAATCAGCCTCGCTCGCGGGCATCAACTCCACACTCGGCGACAGTGACTAGCATCGCCAACAATGAGAGCCATCGTGTTGCTGGCGCACAGCGGGCATCTGGACCAGAACGGGACGGTGCATGCCCTCGGGCTGGGGTGGACCACAAGTCCGACGCCGACCGCGCAGCATGTGCTGATCGTGTTCGTCGAAGTGGACTGGTCGGAGCTGGGCGCGTCGTTCCCGATTCGCGCCGAGCTGGTCGACAGCGATGGTGTGCGGGTAGCGCACACCGAGGAGAACACCATCAAGGCCCGTCGGCACCCGGTGCACCCGAAGGGCACGCCGGTCACCATTCCGTTCATTGCGACGATTCCGCCGCTGCAGCTGACGGTCGGTGAGCGCTATCAGTGGCGGGTCTCGATTGCCGACGAGATGCACGAGGACTGGCTGGCCGGCTTCACCGTCACCGAGTGAGATAACCGTCAAAGATCGACGGGCACATGCTTTTCCGCGCACGCATTCTTGACCGCCGCGACGACGTCCTGGGTTCGCACCGTCTCGAGATCCATCACGGTCACCGACCCGGGTTCGGCACGGTTTTGCGCCGCAACCCGCGAATCACGCAGCCGCTCGGCGCGTTCGATCACGTTGCGGGCGAATCTGCCGTTCTGCATGACGTCGATGCCGTGGGTGCCGTCGGGCGCCAGGTAGACCCGTAGATTGCGGCAGGCCGCGTTGAGCGCATCCCGGGCAGCCGACTCGATGACGGTCGCCCGTGGCTGCCCGTAGCGCACGGCAATCTGGACTATCTCATCAGGACTGTACGACTCGAAACGAAGTTTGCGATTAAAGCGGCCCGTCAAACCCGGGTTTACAGTCAGGAATTCGTCGACCTCCTTCTCGTAACCTGCACCGATGAAGCAGAAGTCGAACCGGTGGACCTCGAGGGCGACGAGCAGTTGATTGACGGCTTCCATTCCGATCATGTCGGGCCGCCCGTCGTGGTGACGCTCGACCAACGAATAGAACTCATCCATGAATAGGATTCGCCCCAGCGATCGACTGATCAGGTCGTTGGTCTTCGGGCCCGACGACCCGATGTGCTCACCGCAGAAATCAGCCCGCTTGACCTCGATGATCTCCGGATGGCGGACGATACCCATGCCGGCGTAGATCTTCCCGAGGGCTTCGGCGGTAGTGGTTTTGCCGGTACCCGGCGGCCCGACGAGCAGCATGTGGTTGGTCTGGTTGGTCACCGGCAGACCGTGGGCCAGCCGCAGCCCACGCACCTCGATCTGATCCTCCAGTTCTTCAACAGCGCGCTTGACCTCCGCCAGGCCGACCTGATTGTTCAGCAGCGCACGCCCTTCCGCCAGCAGATCTGCACGGCGCTCGGCGTTCTCGTCGTCAGCGCGGTCCTGCTCGGACTGCTCGGTGGTGACATCCCACTTGTTGGTACGACTATTGATCGTCGCCTCGTCGGTGACCACCAACTGCAGCCGAGGATCGGCCAAGGACTGCTTGGCGGACTCGATGAGTACACCATTGATGGTAGCTTTCGACAGCCAGATCTGCGCCTTGTCCTCCTCCCCGAGCTGCCGGTGCGCCATACCACGTGAGTAGGCGAGATCGGCTGCGATGAACGGGAATTCGAGCTGATCGATGGCGGTCACCGCGGTATCGCTCAGGCGGTGTCGACGGGCTTCGCCCAGCAGTGCCCGCCCGGAGTGCAACTCGACGCGGTCGGCCCATTCCAGAGCGACCCTGGCTTGTCCGAGGTGGGCCGCGGCATGCGCGGCAAGCGCGTTAGTGCCGGCCGAGACCGCGGACATGATGATGGCCTGCGGTGGCAGCACCCGGGCCGCTTCGGCGATGACATCCGGCCAGCGTTGGGTCGCGAACATCAGATACGCGCGGATGTACTGGCGCCACTGGTGGTTCTCCCAGGTGTCCAATAACGCGGAATCAGCAAGAACCGCTTCGGCTTTCTCGAATTTCTTGTCGTCGATCAGCGCGCTGGCAAGAGCCAGTCCGGCGTGCGACGCCTCAGTGACAGTGATCGACAGGTACGGCCCGGCCTTGATCGGGGCTGCCAGCCGAAGGCCCAGCCGGTTCGTTTCTCGGTGTAGGCGCGCACCGTAGGCATACAACTGCTGCAGCGTGTCCAGTGCGTCGTCGCCGGCCACAATCCGGCCCAGCCAGGCGTCAGCCATCGAGGGATCGACCTCGGTGGCCTCGCGGAAGTGCTCTTGTGCGGCGGCTGGATCGAGCGTCGAGAGCAGCCATCGCCTGGTCGAATTGGCGACGGGCAGCCGCTTTCGACGTGCCACTGGTCATGAGCTAATCCGCCAGTTCCAGTTCCGTGTACCGGAGACTCGTCGGTTCATGCGACGCGTATCGGTTCTCCGCGCGGAACATCTCGATCTCCACCTCGTACACCTGTCCCGCAGCGCTGACCTCGACCATGGCCGGACCAGTCTGGGTGATCACGACGTCAGCGGATCCGGGCGGCGGGTCACCAGGTCGACCGATCGAGATCACAGTGTTGGGCCGCGGCGCCGGTGACACGGTTCCGTCGACCACACTGACCGTGGTCCCAGACGCCGGGCGCGGCTGATCGCTGACCGCGACGTGTGGCATTCGGACACTCTCCCAACGGCCCAGATCCCTTGTGTGCACGGTGATCCGATATCCCGCGCCAGCGGTACGCACCACGAAGCGTTTGGCGATGGCATCCTCAGCAGCGATATGAATGCGGCTGAACTCGCCGGGATCGCTGATCGGCAGTAGCAGCCGGTCACCGCCGGCGACCTTGCCCAGCAGGACACCGGACGGGCCGATCGGAAGGATCAATCCCGCGGGCAGGAGGCCGCGCTTGACGCCCTTCAGTTCGGGTCGAGGCCCGCACATGTTCGCAGCGACCGCCTTGGCCTGCTCTCCCGGCAGGGTTTTGAGAATGACGCTCGGCGGTGCGGTCGGAGGCTGGGCGCTGCGCACGGTGATCGTGGCCGTGGCCGTGTCGTCCGGGAACAGCGTGATGTTCTGGATGATGCCGTCGGCCCGCAACGACCAGGCCTGCGCCAGAATGTCGGCGTTGATGTCCCGCGGTTGGTAGGCGTAGGTGGTCAGCCAACCGCCGTCGCTTCGTGCGGTGCGCCACCGCTGGTTGTGTGGCTCCAGCGCCGTGCGCCCCAGGCGGCGTTCCAGTTCGACGATGTCGGTGGCAGTTCCGACTCTGGCCCGAACCCCGTTGCAGCGCAACCCGGCGGCAATGCGCTGAGCGGCGGCCAACGTGGCTGTGCCGACACTCGTGCGCCATTGCAGTGCGTCGGCGTTGTCCAGCGCTCCGAGCCGCAGTAGAAGCCACGTCTCGCGCTGGCCGGCATACGGAGGCGTGCCGATCAAGGTGTCGTAGACCCGCGGGTAGTCGCCGGTGCTGCGGCGTCGCGATCCCAGGCTCACGACGCTCATCGACTCCAGCGTGAGACGCAGACTCTGGTGCATGGCAGGCAGGAGCTCGGCAAGGTCGACGGTGTCACGTGTCTCAGTTGAGGTTGAACCGGTGAATTTTGTTGGTGTGTAGGGCTTTCCAAGGAGCTGGATCGCGACCACGGCGACGTCGTCCTGGTATCGCACGCCGCCACCGGATCGGTCGTTGGCGACGGTGACCGGCTCACCCAGATCGATCGGGCGGTTGCGACGGAAGTACAGCGCAGCCCAAGACCACAGCGTCTGGCGCCGCCACGGAACCGCGAACAGCACCAGTCCCACGAGCGATCCCACCCCGGCACCGAGGTAGCCACCGGCACTCCAGCCGAGGAGTGCCGCGAGCAGGACGCCGACGATCACGGCGAGTTGCACCAGGTGCCGCCTCATCGGGCCCGCCTCAGCGCGGGCGACGATGGCCGCCAGCAGTACAACGCCGACAACGGTTCCCGCGAAAGCGAGCGCGACATTGCGCGCCCGATGGTCGGGTACGACCGGGGGTACCGGCGGCAGTACCACCCGGGTCTTGGCGCCGGGGGCGACTGCGTCGCCCGGCGGGACGTCGAAAGTCAGCGCCGCAACCGGATCGACAACGCCGTATCCGACCTGGTTGTCGACACCTCGCGGCGGGTTGTGCGCGGTCTGGAGGATGCGGTGAATGACCTGGTTGGCCATGAGGTCCGGGTACTTTGCCCGCACCAGAGCGGCGACACCGCTGACGTATGCGGCTGAGAAGCTGGTCCCCCAGAACGGCATGTTCTTCTCGCCGGGGCGCACCGGCGGGTAAGCGTTGACCGGTCCCCCCGTCTGTGGCGAGAGACCCATGATTCCCACCCCGGGCGCCGCGGCTGCCACCCATGGTCCGGCGAGGCTCTCGCCAATGGGTGCGCCGGTGTTGTCCACCGCTCCGACCGACAGGACGTAGTCGGAGAACCAGGATGGTGACGACACCGTCTTGACCTGATGCCAGTCGCGCGGATCGTTGGTGTTCAGCGGGTCGAACGACGGGTTCTGGGCGCAGCCGTCCTCACCCACGTTGCCTGCGGCGGCCACGATGACGGCGTCCTTGACCGTGGCCGCGTACCAGACGGCGGCGCCGATCGCGCGTTGGTCAAGCGGATCGGCCGCCGACACGCAGGCAGTGACGCTGATATTGATGACCTTGGCACCCATGTTGGCGGCGTGCACGATCGCGCTGGCCAGGGTGGCGACGGTGCCGGCCTTCTTACGTGCATCATTGTCGCCGGGCGAGGGATTCTGCGGCTCGTAGGCGCGAGACGACTGGCGAATCGACAGCATCGTCGCGTGCGGAGCCACCCCGCCCACACCGTCTGGTGCCCCGGGGGCCGGCGGAGGTACCTCTGGGTCTTCTGGTCCGCCGGGCGTGGGGTCGCCGGGACCGTTGGACGGCTGGTCCGGCGGCGGGGGCGGCGGTTCGTCAGGAGGGGGAGATGGCGGCGCCTGCTTGGTCTCGGTAACGGTCACCGGTACGGGCGGCGGCGGGGGCGCAGGAGGGGCAGGCGGTGCTCCAGGCGGTGTTGGCGCGTTGTTGACCGGGGGCGGTCCGGCCGGAGACGGGAAGGCGGGCTTTTGTGGCATCGGCGCCGGCATGGGGCTGCCCTGCGGTGCGGCCGCGATCAGGGACGCGACGATCGTGCCGTGCGAGTCGCAGTCCATCAACCCGTCACCGCCCATGATGTAGTCCCCGCCCGGGACGACGGGCAGCCGAGGACTCGGGTTCACACCGGTGTCGATCACCGCAACGATGACGCCGTTGCCGGTCGAATACTGCCAGGCCTTGCTGAGGTTGAGCATCGTGAAACCCGGCGCGGGCAGTGCGACGTTCGGGTCGGCAACGGTGATCGTGCGGGCGCAGATGTTGCTCTGGCGCATCGGTTGGTCGGGACGCGGCGGCCCGTCCGGCGGAACCAGCGACGGGTCGACCGACGGCGGTGGAACAGCCTGCGCCGACGGGATGCCGGCGATCATTCCCGTCAGCAACACCACCATCGCGGTCGCCGCCATCCGCTGTCCCCGTGGTCCGCTCATCTCATCCGAACCCAGGTGAACAGGCCACCGATCCAGGCGGCAAGGGGGAAGGCGGCGACGATCGCCACCAGTTCCAGCCATTCGGCGACCATCCGGACAAGGGGCGTGAAACGGGTGACCGGCACCACCAGCGCCGTAGCCAATCCGGCACCCGCGAAGACGGCTAGGAACAGCGCCGCCCACAGCAGCGTTGCACCCGAATCAGCCGGCGCAGCAAGCTCATAACGGATGACCCCTACGCAGAACCCGGCGGCCGCGCCGCACACCAGGGCGACCGCCTGACGCCGATCGGCGAACGCACGGCCGCGGCTGACGAAGATCAAAACGAACAGGCCGGCCAGTAAGGCCGCTGCGGTGCTCTTCACGCGGCCGGGGACCACGGTCGCCCACACTGCCGGTGGCAGCGCTATCGCCGCGGCCACACAGATCCCGGTGAGCACGCTGTTGGCTCGTTTGGCCGCCTCGGTGATCACCACACCCTTCGGCGTGGTGTCCGGATTCGGCTCTTCCGTGTCCTCGTCGACCGGCGACACAGTGTCGACAGGCAGTCCGTCATTGCGCCGGAACACATCTCGCCCGGTGATGGAGCCGAAGTGCGGCGGCCGGATCCGAGCCGCCCACAGGGCGAAGGTCGGTCCGAGGGTGACCAGCAGCAGCAGCCCGATCAAGGTCAGCATCCCAAGCCACTGCGCGGGCACGGGCCGCCACATACGGGTCGCAGCAACCGATCCGCCGACAACACACAGCGCAACCACGGTGGCGGCCACGGTGAGGTTTCGTTGGGTTATCGCGACCACTCCACAGGTGAGCACGACGGTAGCCAGTGCGCAGATGAACAATTGTGCCGCCCCCACCTCACCGGGTGCGACGGCGGCGAAGGCCACTGCGAGCAAAGGAACTGCAAGCCAGCCTAATCCACTCATCAAGTCATTGCGTCCAGGCCACCATCGCGACACCGCGATAGTCCCGACTGCGAGCAGCAACCCCACAAGTCCTGCGACCACCGCTGACGCGAGCGAGTCGGTGTGGAGACGGGTATGCACAGACAATCCCAGGATGGTCGATGCAACCATCGCCACTACCGCCAACGCCGTGTGCGCGGCGGTTTCGGCAGTCACCGGCGCGAAAAGCCTCTTGCCGACCCGGGCAAGACCGGTCGACAACGACTCGTATTGCGGCTCGAAGGACTCGCCCTCCCCAGCGGGCACCAGCACCAGCGTTGACCCGTCCTCGACGCCAAGCTGGTCCAACGTCTTGGTCACATCAAGACGAGCGCCGTTGGCACGGTTCAGTTCGTACGCAACACCTGGGTCTGGACCAGCCACGCCGCGACGCTTCAGTTCCTCGTTGAGCAGTTCGACGATATTGTCGATGAACACCTCGACGGGCACCGATGCCGGATAGACCTGGGAGACAAGGTGTTCACCATAGATCACCGCAACGGCGCAGCGAGCCGGGAAGGAAACCTTTGCCATCAGCGGGGCCTGTCGGCGTCCGGAATGTACTTGTCGGCGAGCGCCGCGGTGATCTCGAACAGCCGCAGTCGCGTCCTCTTGTGCAGTTCGTGCTGAGCATCGATGATCCCGCCCTTGGCCAGATGCTTGTCATAGGGCATGAATTCGACGGTCGCGCCGGACTGGCTGAACCGCTCGGTCAGGTAAGCCTTGGCGTCTGGGTCGTAGTTGTTGCGGCTGTCGTTCAGGATCACCATGCTGCGTGACACCAGTTCGTGGTGACCCATCGAGCGCAGCAGGTCGATGCCGCGGGTCACCGGGAGCGACGTGTCCGCGGTCAACCCCGAAACGAATACCAAGGTGTCGCAGGCGTCGAAGACGGCCTTCATGACCGGGTGTTCGAGGTCGTCGGCCGTGTCGACCAAGATGACGTTGTGGGTACGCCGGAGCCGTGAGAGCACGCCGGTGAACATCGCCGGCACCAAGGGGCGAGGCTCATCGGAGACCCGGTTACCGGCGAGCACGTCCAGGCCGATCTGGTTCTGTCCCAGATGTTCCCGAATGTCGGCGTAGCCCTGGACATCGGTGTCGTTGAGCACTGCGGAGTAGTCGCCCGGCGGCGACTCGTCGATGCGCCCGGCCAGAGTGCCGAATCCCGGTGCCGCGTCAATTGCCACAACATTCTCGGGACGGCATTCGCGGAAGATCGCGCCGATGCTGGCTGTCATCGTCGTCTTGCCGACCCCGCCCTTGCCGGACACGAAGCCGATCACGTACTGCTTGCGGATATGCCTGCGAATCCGCTCACGCAGTTCGCGATAGTGCCGCTCGGCCGGGGACTCACCGAGGTTGACGCTCTTGAACGAGATATTGTAGAGGAGCTTTCGCCAGCCTGAACCCGGCGGGATCTTGCGTGGCGCAACCATGTCGGAGATCCGCAGCGTTCCCGACACCGAGTCTTGCTGCTGCCGATGGTGGGCTTCGAACGCGGAATTCAGCGGCGCATTCCAGGGATTCGTCACCTAGACAACCTTTCTGTGGGAGTACCACTCTTCTGCGGCCGGGAGGCGGCGGACCATTTTCTGTACCGCACTCGCGATGTTGCCGGACGATCCGGGGCTGACGATCATCCACGACGTACCGCCGCGGGAGACGTGCTCGGAGAGCAGCCTGCCCTGGGGTGTGTCGATGATCGTGACCGCGCCCCGGTCGATGTGCGAGCGGGCGGGCCCGTTGGCCACACCCGACTGGATAGCGACGACCGAGGCCTGCGCCGAACGCGCGGTGTCTGCCGCCAGGGTCAGGGCGGTGATCTGATCACCGTCCAGATTCTTGTCGAACAAGAAGGCCCGCAGGCTGGCCCGGTCCCTCACGGCGCCAAGCAGTTCGGCGACATCAAGCGTCACCGGCCGCAGTGACGCCGGTGTCATCTCGCCGCAAAGCCGCTCGATCTGGGAGTTGATCAATATTCCTGCCGTGCTCTCGGACGTCGCCGTGCCGACGCCGCCGATACGGACCCCGATGCCACTGCGCTCCAGCGCGACCCACCACTGTGCAAAGCGCGCCAACAGAACTCGCTCGGGCTCGGTGCCGTGCGCCGGTGTTTGTGCGTATAAGAGCAGCGCCACGTCACGCCGCGACAGCACCGTCAACCATTCCATGACTGGTCTGTCGACTTCACCGCTGCCGGTGATCACGCCAGCCGCGCGCAGCTCCGCGGCGACTGGATGGGCCAGCGCCATCTGCTCGGTCTCGATACTCGGCAGATGCGGTCGCAGACCGAGTTCGGGCGCGAGCACCTCGATTCCGGACAGCACCTGGAGCACCCACAGGCCGTCCACTGTCGTCGTCAACATAGCTTTCCCAACACAGGCAGCAGGGGCGCACCGACCGTGCGCCCCCACCGGCTGACGGTTCTCCGGTTAGAAGAGGTTGCCCATCATGACGTCGGTCTGATGCGCACTGTCGTTCACGTTGCTGATGGTCGATCCGTGCTGGTTCATGGTCTCGATGAGCCCCTGCAGGCCCCGCAGCATCTGCATCTGCGCCTCGTGGAACGAGGTCGCCGCGGCGCCCTGAAAGAAGTCGGCGATGGCGTTGGTGCGCTGGAGGATGTCGTCGTGGATCTCCATCAGCTGCGCTGACCGCGAGCCGACCTCGGAGGCGAAGTCAGCGACCCCGCCGTGGTTGTACGTGATGTTGTCCGACATGACAGTGTCCTTTCCGTAGGTGGTCTGGCGATCAGGCGTTGGCGGCGAAGCTGGTCAGGCTGTGCGCGGCATCGGCCTCGTGCTGTTCCATCATGGAAGCGGCCTGGCTCAGCCCGTGCGCCAGTCGAGTGCCACCGGTGATGGTCTGCTGAAGGTCGTGGTTGATCTGCGCAGCGGTGTTGACCGACGCAAGCTGCGCCTGGCCGCCCCAAACAGCGGAGCCGAGGCCTTCGTGGCTGCCGAGGTAGCCACTGGCGATGGCCGTGGCGTGCTCGAGCGCCGACTCGATAGCCTGCTGCGTGCTACGCAGGACCTCGGGGGTGACGACGAGTGTCATGTATTTCTCCCTTTGCTAGGTACGGCCCCCAGCCGGGGGCGCGTTGACGAGTATCGGTCGCTGGCGGGCAGCTGTCACTTCACCCTGCGGCAAACCTAGACGGCAACACCTCCCTTGTTCCGGAACATTAGCCGAGCCTCGGATCGCGCTGAAGGCCCTGATCCACGACGATCCGGGCGTGGGCCACCTCGCCTTTGCTGTCCTCGCCCTTGCCGTGGGCGAGCATGCCCGCATGAGCCGGTGACACGGGCACGCCGCCGCCCAGTCCGGACACCGTCGGGCCGCGGACCTCGGTCGTGCTGAGCAACCCCGTCTTCAATGACGCGGGACGCCCCGAGTTCTCCGGAGCAAAGCTGCTCGTCGGGCGCGTGTAGCTGGTCAATCCGGCGCCCGGAAACCCGCCGGCACCCCCACCGCCACCCGCTCCGCCGCCGCCGACCCCACCGCCGAGGCCGCCGGGCGAGCTCGCCTTGACCAGTTCGGCGGCGGGCATCGCCGCGTCGCCGGCCTTCATGCCACCGAACATTCCGCTGAGTTGCCCCATCAGCGACTGCGGCATGCTCGACAGTCCCTGAAAGGCCTGCATCGGCGCTTGGAACATGCCCATCAGCGGCTGCATCACGGCCTGCATCGGCTGTGTCATCATCGAGCTCATCTGGCCCATTTCGCCCGCGGCCTGAGCGGGGGCTGCCGCGGTCTGTCCCGCCATCTGGGTCGCCTGGCCGGACTCTTTCATCGCCTCGCCCGCGGCTGTCACGGCAGCGGTCTGCGCGACGGCGGCCGCGGCGGCGGCGGGCGCAGCTGGTGAGGCCCCGAGCGGCGCGATCGGCGGCGGTACAGCCAAGGCGGCGACAAGCCCCGCCAGAGCGGCCCCGTATGCGGTGCCCGCACCGGCGTTGTGCGGCCAGTGCTCACCGAAATACTCGGTGTCCAGTGCGACGATCGCCGGAGTGAGCGCGCCGAGCACGGCCGGATTGATCGCCACGTCCGCGGCCTGCTCGGTGCGGTTGGCGATGGACACCTCGGCCGGAATCATCGACGACACGGCGGTCTCGTACGCCGACACGGCACTCGCGGCGATCGGCGGCTTCTCCTGCACCCAACCTGCCAGCAGCTGCAGAGCGGTGTTCAGTCCGGTGACCGCGGTGGTCGAACTCAGCCCGCCGACACCCTCGAAGTTCAGTGCGGTGACCGTGGTGTTCAGTGTCGACAGCGAGAAGGCCAGTTCATTGCTGCCCATCAGCGCCTGCCAGGCCGTACCGGACGCCAATGTCGTCGCGGTGCCAGCAGCTCCCGGCCCGACGAGGCGGAGGTAGTTGGCCTCGGGTGGCGAGCACGGCCAAACGGGATCAGGCATCGGTCAGGCGAGTCCCAGCGCAGCGTTGTTGATCACGTCAGTCGCGGTGTAAGTCGCGGCCGCCAAGTCCTGCGCGCCCGCGAACATGCCGCGGTTGGCGAGGTGTTCGGTGGCAGTCCCGATGTAGGACACACCCGCGGCATTCAGTGCCGCAGCGAACTCGGCCGAGTCCAGATCGGCTCCCATCGGCATGACGCCGACCAGAGCCTCGGACGCTGCGGAGGTGGCTGCGTTCATCTCTGCGCTGATCCCGGTTTCGGTAGCCGCGGAGGTCCCTACCGCAGCGGAGTTGACGTTCATGACCATGTTGCTGTCCCTCTCTGGTTGCGGGGCGCACCTGCGGTATCGCCTCATATTAGGGTGTGGCTGGCGATGTATGTCGACTTATGTTTGCCTTTGTGTCAGCAAACTTTAGGACCGTCGCTCAGTCGGCTATTCCGACGAGTACTCCTTCCATCGAACCATCGGTGGTGACGAGCAGACCGCGGCCCGGCGACAGTTGCTGAGCGCTGGTGCGGCCGAACACTTTCATGGTCTGAGGGTCGTTGTCCATGAACAGAGTCGGCGCTCGTGACCCAGTCAGCTTCTGCAGGAAAGGGCTCATCGCCGAGACACCTGCCCAGTTGCCCGGCAATCGCGTGGCGATCACGTGCAGGCCGATCTCGCGGCTTCGCTCGATCAGCGGCCACAGCGGTGCGGTGGCCGCCGGCTTGGCGACGGCGCCGGTGGTCCGCAGTTCCTGTTCGTCGTCGATCAGCACGAAGTGGTGCGGTCCGCTCCACGCGGAGCGGGTCAACAGTTCCTCCTGACTCAATCCCGACGGCGGCAGCCGGTCCCGCATCATCTCTGCCAACTCAGTGAGCACCTGGTCGATGTCGTCGGGTGTGTAGGCATAAGCGCGCACGTGCTCACCCCGGATCTTGCCGATCAGGCTGGTCTTCGGGTCGATGATGGTGATCTGCGCCTGCTGCGGCGACAGCCTCGCAGTGATGGACTGCCCGAATGCGGCCAGAGTGCTGGTCTTCCCGCAGCCCTGGCGTCCCACCACCAGCAGGTTCGGCATCTGTCGGCTGGGCAGCACGACCGGCTGGAGCGCACTCTCGCCCATCGCGAACGGGAGATCGAGGGCATCCGTTCCGTCGGTGCCCGCGTAGGCGCTGACGATCTCGCGCAGAGCGATGCGCTGGGGAAGGCGGGCCAGCGTCTCGACCTTCGCGGCCCCCGTTTGGGCGGAGATCACGGCCCCGATCTGGCGGGTGGCAATCCGTTCGCCGTTCGGTCGGACGATCTCGGGGACACCGATCAGCAGTTCCTGGCCCAGCCTGGTCACGCCGAAGCCCGGGCGGTCCAGCGTGTGGCGCGCCGCCCGGCGATGTTCCATGCCGGTGCCCATCTGAGTCTCGTCGGGATTGCTCAGCCGCAACTGAATCCGGGCGTTTGACACGTTGAGCAGCGCCTGCTTCTGGCCAACGAGCCAACCACTGGCGCTGGTCGCGACATGCACGCCGTAGGACAACCCCTGGCGGGCGATGGCAATGACGCGATCACCCATGGCGTTGTCCTTTTCGTAGAGGTCGCCGAAGTTGTCGATGACGAGGAACACGTCACCGAACCTGTCGTCCGGATCGGTGCCGCCGCCACCCCCCGAACCGAAGCGGCGCTCCCGGAACTCGGCGATGTCCATCTGGTAGCGCTTGAACGAAGCCTCCCGCGCCCGAATGATGCCCTCGACCGTCGCCAGGGTGCGGGAGACGCCCTCGGTGTCGGTCAGGCTGACGACGCCCGCCACGTGCGGTAGGTCCTCCACCGGGTAGAGCGAGGCACCGGCGCAGAAGAACGTCACCCGTTCGGGCCTGTACATCAACGCAGCCGAGGCGATCAACGTCATCAGGGTCATCGACTTGCCCCGCTGAGCCGTGGCGACCACCATGATGTTGTCCACCTCTGCACCGACCACGTGCACTCGTTGGGCGTGTTCTTCTGGAAAGTCCTCCATGCCAATGGGAAACAACAGGCCCGGGTTCTGGCCGTAGTCCACCCACCACGGCTTGCCGCGCCACCGCTGAACCAATACGTCCACGGTCTCGCTGACCTCCAGCGGCGGCAGCCAGATCTGATGCGGCGCGCGAGCCGGGTGCAGGACTAACGACTCGCGGATGACGTCGAGCAGCTTCCTCTTCTTGAAACCGTCTGAGTGGTAAAGGAATTCGTCCGGCTCTTCTGGAGCATCGGCCATTGCGAGTGCGGCACTGTCCTCGCCGGACAGCGGCTGGTACTCCCAGGTCAGCGGGCGGGGCTCAGTGAAGCTCACGTCGACGGTCTTATCCGTCGTCACTGCCTTCTTCGGCACCACGAACGGTGCAGAGACGTAGAAGCACCGGAACTGTTCAAGGTCGCGCGGTCCGACCTTCAACAACGCGTAGCCGTTCTCCTTCGATGGCAGGTGGAGCGCGGCGTCGCTTCCGATCACGTCGCGGGAGTCCTCCGCGGTCTCCGCGCGCAGCGCGACGCGGAACGCGATGTTGCTCTTGGCTTTGCTCAGCGACGACAGGTCTAGTCGTTGCCCCCCGAGGGTGAAGAAGACGTTGCAGCCGCGGCCTTCCTGCCCGATGTGTATCACCAGGTCGATCCACTCAGGATGGTGATGGAACAATTCGAGGTATTCGTCGATGATGACCAGCAGGATGGGAACGGGTTCCAGGTCGCGGCCGGCCAGCCGCATTTCTTCGTACTCATTGGCATCACGGGCCCCGGCATCCTTGAAAAGCCGATAGCGACGGGCGATTTCGCCGTCGATGGCCTTGCGCATCCGCTCGGCGAGATGGCGGTCATCCTTGCCGAGGTTGGACAGCGAGCCGGCCACGTGCGGCAGTCCCTCGAGGTCCTGGGCGGCTGACTCGAACTTCATGTCGACGAAGATGACGTTGAATGTTTCCGGCGAGTGGGTCAGCGCGATGCCGTTACACAGCGACAGGAAGTACTCCGACTTGCCGGACCCGGAGGTTCCGATCACCACCGAGTGAAAGCCGAAGCCGCCGAAATCTTTGGCTCGCAGGATGACGTGCTGCAACTCGCCGCCGGGCTTCACGCCGACCGGCACCATCGCCCAGCGTGGGTCGCCGCGGCCGCGGCTTTCCGCCCACAAGCGGTCGACATCGAGCTTGCGCGGATCGGTGATACCCAACGCCCGCAACAACTCTCCACCTCGGCTGTCGGTCTCCGACAGCTCGCCTGCGGTCATCGGTGACCAACGCGCCAAGGCGCGGGAGTATCGGTCAGAGGTGCTCTCGGCGAGCATGTCGGCGACGGCATAGAACGCGCCGCGATGGTGCAGGCGGCCCTCACGGAGCTCGAATCGCTCGTCGCCACAGGAGAACCCCACACCCACTCCGGGACGAGTAGCCAACCGCAACACAGTGATTCCAGCCATGCCCTTCTGCCCGGTAACAACTTCCCACTGCTCGGGCGTGCCGACATTGTCGTCGACGATCACCCAGTGCGGGCCCAGCGCCGAGCCGGCCACAGCTGCCTCCATGGGTGAGAGCATGGTCGTCGGGCTCGATCCGCTGGGCGGCGCCCACGGGCCGCGGCCTTTGCGGTGGAGCTCCGAATCGAGGGCCTCTTCTAACTCTGTCGGCGATGCGAAGACCAAACGCCGCAAGCCGCATGCGTCGAACATCTCGTCATGCTGGTTGTGCGGCAACCACACCAACCAGGACCACAATTCGGGGTGGCGGGTGACAACCATCAGCTTGATGTCGCTCGGGCTGTGGTAGACGGCCAACGAGCACAGCACAGCGCGCATGAAGCCGTGCAGTTCCGAGGGGTCGTCGGCGACGAAGCTGAACCCAGGCCTAGAACGCAGGCTCAGAACCTTGCCGATGCCCCGGATCTTGCTCTGCTCGAGGATAAAGTCCCGCAGCGCGCGGCCGGTCACCGGTTCGAGTTCTTCACCGACTGGAATCTCCGGCCACTGCAGCGATACGGCCGAGTCGGCGGTCGCTTGCACTCCGATACCCAGGCGCACGTCGAGGAAATCGGGATCACTCGGCCGCCGCTCCCACATTCGCGGGCCTCCGATGACGGTGTCCAACTCCTGCGGGTCGCCGTGCACGAACAGCTGGCGTCGCCGTTGTTCCTGCGCCGCACGCTGGATCTCGTCGCGGTCCTCATCGAGTTGGCGCAGATAGATGCGGCGCTGCTTTTCCTGCTCGCCCCAACTGATGCGGCGTCCGCGGCCGAAGCGGCCGCTGAACATCAACGCGCCGAATCCAACGAGACCAATCATCGGGAAGAAGCCGGACTGAAGGGACCGAACACCCGAGGTGTACATCACGACGAGGGTGCCGATGATGCCAACCAAGAGCGCCGGCAGCGCGATCATCAGCAGGAGATTGCGCGGCTCGCGCTCGGGGAGCGCCAGTGGCGGTGCGACGGCCACCCGCGCAGGCGGCACGGCTGGTGCGGCAGTGCGCGGCCCGCGGACGAAGCCCCTCTTCGACACCGCTAGCCTCCCGCATTCTGTTGATTGCCTGCGAGCACCGGGGCCGCCGCGCCGCCGGTCTCGATCGCGTCGCGGGCCAGCAATGCCGTCGCCCGATTGATCGCGGGTCCGGCTGCGAAGGTCCTCAAGATCGGCCATGGCGCCTGAACAGCGCGGCCGGGATCGATTCCCAGCGCCTGTAAGGTGCTTTGGTCCCATTCGATGCCGAACCGGACACCCTGCGGCGAAACCCAATACAGGCTCTCTCTGGTGTCTGAGGTGACCACCCCGGAGGTCGATGCGACGAAATTGGATGCGCCGGGAAGAATCAAGGTCTGGTTAGCCTCCACCGAGTCCGGGTCGCGGCTGTCGCGGACCAGGCGGACAATATGCGAGTCCATGCTCTCCGGGATCGGCAGACCACGGCCGTTGAAGAACGTCACCGCCGCCTGCCGGTCGGTGGTCTGCCTCTTCCAACTGACGCAGGTTACCGGATTCGCTTCGGCGTCAATGAAGTTCAGTTTCCCCGTCGGATAGAAGCCGACGTTTAGGACCGAAACCTCGGGAATGTCGACGAGCTTGTCAGGAGAAACCAGCTGGGGTGTCGTCGATCCCTGGCTGTCGGCAGTGCGCAACAGATCGGCGACGAACCCGGTGATCTTCTGGACACCGTCGGGCATCAACACGAAGAGGCCACTGACCGCGCCGTTGGCATCCACGGTCTCCAGCACACGGCCGACGACGGAGTCCGGTAACCATCGCGATGGGCTACCGGCCTCCGGAATGACCGGTACGACAAGCGGTTCCGTTGCCGGCATGGCGTCGAACAACGCGCCTGAGATCTGGATGGGCCGCGTGGCGCCCGGGTCGAGTCCGAGGTTGAAGGTGACGGATCGGTCGGCCGGATCGATCTGGGTACGCTGGCCGCTCGAGATCAGATAGGTGCCGTCCTTGTAGGTGGCCAGGATGGCCTGATCGGGCTTCATCACGTCGGCACGGCCGCCGACGGCCAGTTCACCGGCCACGGCGGTCACCACCGGCGGGTCGCCGCTACCGCGGGCCGGTGCGGTGTCGCAGAGCGACCATGCCGACACCGGGTTCGCTGCGACAGGCAGGTCATCGGGGATCCCCGGGATGCCGATCATCGGCCCGGTCGGGTACTTGCTGATCTCCTTGGCGGTTACCCAGGTGGGCGACGCCGCGTTGCCCGTCGCTAGTCGAGCGGAGGTCAGGTTGAGCGCCGGATACAGCCGGCCGTCGATCTTGGCGTAGAGGGCGCCGGTGTCCCGGTTGCCGATGATCGAGGACTGTCCCACGAGGCCGGCCGGCTTCATGAAGTGCAGGAGCGCCATCCAGCCACAGCCGATCAGCACGAACACGATCGAAAGCACCACCGCCGCCTGTTGCTTGCGGTCGTCGTGCTTCATCCGCACCGAGAAGCGGGTGATCGCGGCGCGCAGCCTACGGTTGTAGAACAGGTGACC
>CAVQTS010000007.1:0-170986 GCA_963716465.1 uncultured Actinomycetota bacterium | reverse complement strand
AGAGTTGAACACAACCAGGTATTGCTGGCCCATGCGCGTGACGAACTCGCGGAAGTAGGGCAGCGACCGTGCCGGGACGATTCCGCGCAGCACGACCCGCCAGGTTTCGCACAGGTAGGTGAACACCGCGTCGCTGGTGGTGCCGAGGAGCGCATGTGTGCCGACCACCGCCGCGCGGATCGTGTCGGCCACCTCGTCCGGGTCGACGTCGTCCAGCACGTCGCCTTCGGCGATGGCGGCTTCGACGGCGCCTGCGAACACCGACCGACGCGCGTCGAAAGCGGCCAACGCGGCGCCCCTTCCCACAGGCAAGGCCTGCCGGAGCTCGAGTCCGACCCGCACCGTCTGGTCGTTTCGGATCCGCTCCGCCACGACGAAGGTGGCGCGGATGAAGTTCTCCAGGGCCGGCGAGGACGGCTCCTGAACGGTGCGCACGACGAGCTCGTGAATCCGCGCGTAGGCCTCGCCGATGATCGCGGCAGCCACCGCTTCCTTGGTGGAGAAGTGATAGTAGAACGCGCCTTTGGTGACCGCGGCCCGGTTGATGATGTCGATGAGCCCGGTGTCGCCGTAGCCGGTGTCTTCGAAGATCTCGACGGCGGCGTGAATGATCGCTTCCCGCGTTGCCCGTGCTCTCGCCTGCAATGCCATCAGGGGTTCCTCCTTCCCCGGGGGAGGGAGTCCTGACGATACGGCAAAAACCCCACGTGCTGGCCCGATTGACCGGCGATGAGTTGAATGACGCTATGGAAAATTGGGGATCGATCGAGCGCCAGGCCGTGCTCCTGCTCCAGGGCGTCGATCCCCGTGCGATCACCCGAACCTGGAGAGATCGCCGGGTGCTGCTTCTCGAGGCTCGCGTCCTGAACTCAGTCTGCGACGATCTGCCCGCCTTTGACCGTGACGTTGACGGGCACCAGCGGCTCCATCGCCGGCCCGCGGACCACGGTGCCGTTCAGGGCGAACCGGCTGCCGTGACATGGGCAGTCGATGGTCTCGCCCTCGACGGTTTCCGACGTCGCCGGCCCGGCGGCTCCGATGGCCAGCACGCAACCCGCGTGCGTGCAGCGGGCGACGAAGGCGTCGAACACCCCTGGCTGGGGCTGGGTGATCAGGGTGTCGCCGACCACCTTGCCGGAGTTCACCGGGATCTCGGCGGTGCTGGCCAGCGCCTGGCCCGGAACCGGCGGGGTCGCGGGCTTGATCAGCTTGCCGGCCGACGTGCCGCAGGCGGCGAGCGGTCCGACCGCGGCACCGATGAGCACCGTCCGGCGCGGGAGTTCAGACATGGCACCAAAGGCTAGTGCAGGCGCGCCGGTCGTTACGGTGCGCAGGTACCGTGGAATGGCCATGACCGGGATCGACAACACCCCCGCGCTGCGGGTTTCCGACGCCGACCGCAACGGGACGCTGCGGCGGCTGCACAACGCCGTCGCCCTCGGGCTGATCGACATCGGCGAGTTCGAGGAGCGCTCGGCGCAGGTGTCCTCGGCGCGGATGCGCACCGAGCTCGACGTCCTGGTCGGTGACCTGCCCGGCCCGGGTGCGATCGTCACCTCCGCGGCCGACCGGGTCGAGCTGCGTGGCTGGCTCGGCTCGCTCAGGCGGCACGGCGAGTGGACGGTGCCGACGCGGCTGGCGCTGGTGCGCCGGGTGGGCTCCGTCGAACTCGACCTGACCAACGCCCGCTTCGCCGGTCCTGTCGTGGTGATCGAGCTCGACCTGGTGCGCGGCTCGCTGGACCTGCGGCTGCCCGAGGGTGCCAGCGCGTCCATCGACGACGTCACCGTCTACGGCGGCAGCGCGCGAGACCGCCGCAAGGACCCGCCCGCCGAGGGCAACCCGCACGTCGTCCTCACCGGTCGGGTGGTGATGGGCATGGTCAACGTGCGCGGCCCCAAGCGCCCACTGCTGCGTCGCCGCTAGTCTTGAAACATGCCCGTACGTACTGCTCTCCGCGCCGGAGTGGTTTCGCCGACCCTGCCCGTCCCGAAGTCCATCGAGCGTCCCGAATACGTCGGCAAGTCCACGGCCCAGGAAGGTTCCGAGCCGTGGGTGCAGACACCCGAGGTGATCGAGAAGATGCGCGTCGCCGGACGGATCGCGGCCCGTGCGCTCGCCGAGGCGGGTAAGGCGGTCGCCCCCGGCGTCACCACCGACGAGCTCGACCGCATCGCCCACGAGTACATGGTCGACCACGGGGCCTATCCGTCGACCCTGGGCTACAAGGGCTATCCGAAGTCGTGCTGCACGTCGCTCAACGAGATCATCTGCCACGGCATCCCTGACTCGACCGTGGTCGAGGACGGCGACATCGTCAACATCGACGTGACCGCCTACATCGACGGGGTACACGGCGACACCAACGCCACGTTCCTGGCCGGTGACGTCGCCGAGGAGCATCGACTGCTCGTCGAGCGCACCCACGAGGCCATGATGCGTGCCATCAAAGCCGTCAAGCCCGGCCGGGCGCTGTCGGTGGTGGGCCGGGTCATCGAGTCGTATGCGAACCGCTTCGGCTACAACGTCGTTCGCGACTTCACCGGACACGGCATCGGCACCACTTTCCACAACGGCCTGGTGGTTCTGCACTACGACCAGCCCAGCGTGGAGACCATCATCGAGCCCGGCATGACGTTCACGATCGAGCCGATGATCAACATCGGCGCGCTGGACTACGAGATCTGGGACGACGGCTGGACGGTGGCCACCAGGGACCGCAAGTGGACTGCCCAGTTCGAGCACACGCTCGTGGTCACCGACGACGGTGCCGAGATCCTGACCCTGCCGTGAGGCCGCAGCCCCTCGTGAGTGTGCGGTTTGGTACGCCGTCTGCGGCGTGTTGCGTACGGAACCGCACACTCGCCGGAGAGAAGTGACCGGCGGGGCGCTGCTGATCGCCGGCACCACGTCCGATGCCGGCAAGTCGATGGTTGTGGCGGGTCTGTGTCGTCTGTTGGCGCGCAAGGGAATTCGGGTTGCGCCGTTCAAGGCTCAGAACATGAGCAACAACTCCGTGGTGACCGTCGACGGCGGCGAGATCGGCCGCGCCCAGGGTGTGCAGGCCCGCGCCGCCGGGCTGGCGCCCAGCATCCGGTTCAACCCGGTCCTGCTCAAGCCCGGCAGCGACCGCACCTCGCAACTGGTGGTGCGCGGCCGCCCGGTCGGCACGGTGGGTGCTGCCGACTACATCGCGCACCGCGACGAGCTGGCGGGGGTGGTGGCCGACGAACTGGCAGGCCTGCGAGCCGAATTCGACGTGGTGCTGTGCGAGGGTGCCGGATCGCCGGCCGAGATCAATCTGCGCGCAACCGATTTGGCCAATATGGGACTGGCGCGCGCGGCCAACCTGCCGGTCGTGGTCGTCGGCGACATCGACCGCGGCGGGGTGCTGGCCCACCTGTTCGGCACCGTCGCTGTGCTCTGTCCGGAGGACCAGGCGCTGATCGCCGGGTTCGTCGTCAACAAGTTCCGCGGCGACCCGGCGCTGCTGGCACCCGGGCTCGACCAGCTCCAGGCGCTGACCGGAAGGCCCACCTATGGGGTGGTGCCGTTCAGCGACGAGCTGTGGCTCGATGCCGAGGACTCGGTGTCAGTGGTGGCCCGCCAGGTGGTCGGCGTGCCTGCTGTGCCGCGCGGCGAGGACTGGCTGCGGGTGGCCGCGATCCGGCTACCGCGGATCTCGAACTCCACCGACGTCGAGGCGCTGGCGTGCGAGCCCGGAGTGCTGGTCCGCTGGGCCACCGACCCCGCCGAGGTGGCCGATGCCGACGTCGTGGTGATCCCCGGCAGCAAGGCCACCGTCGCCGATCTGCAGTGGCTGCGCGAGCGCGGGCTGGCCGACGCCGTACACGCGCACGCTCGCTCCGGCCGCCCGGTTCTCGGAATCTGCGGCGGCTTCCAGATGCTGTGTCTGCGAATCGACGACACCGTGGAGACCCGCAGCGGCCCGGTCGCCGGGCTGGGTCTGTTGGACGCCGACATCGAGTTCGCCGCTGAGAAGGTGCTGCGGCACTGGGACGGCCCGCTGGGCGGCTATGAGATCCACCACGGCCGGGTGACGCGCTGCGCCGAGGCCGGCTGGTTCCAGGCGGACGGCTCACCCCAGGGTTTCACCCGGGGCGCGGTGTACGGCACGCACTGGCACGGCCTGCTGGACAACGACGACTTCCGGCGCGGCTGGCTGCGCGACGCCGCCGCGGCCGCGGGCCGGCCCGGATTCCGGGTCGCCGACGACGTCAGCGTGCCGGGGCGTCGCGACGCCCAACTCGACGTCATGGCCGACCTGCTGGCGGCTCACCTCGACCTGGACGCCCTTCTGGGTCTGCTGGACGGCGGGCCGCCGGTGCGCCCGACTGTCAGCTCGGCGCTGCGTCGGTAGCCTTACGTCCATGGCGGGTCGGGGTGGGGTCAGTGCCGCGCTTGTGACGACGGTTCTGCTGGTCGCGGGTTGTGGGAGCACGGTTGTGGGCAGTGCGACATGGCCCGGCGCCACGCTGGAAAGGGTCACTCTGAATGCGGCGGACTTCCCGCCCGGGGTGCAGTTCGACCGGATCGCCGAGCGGCCCGGATCGCCCGACAACGCCGGTGCCCCGCCGTCGATGCTGTCGCGCCCCGAGGGCTGCGCCAACGCACTGACCAATGTCATCGCCGAGTCGGCCGAACGTGGCCCGGGCAGTGCGGCGAAATACTCGGTGGGCTACGACGGCGCACGCATCGTGATGACCGTGTTGTCGTGGCGGCTGGATCTCGGCAAGCTCGAGGCGGCGGCCCTTCGCTGCGCGAACTTCGAGGCCTTCTTCGACGCTCGCGCCCAGGGCATTCCGATCACCACCACCGAACTTGACGGTGTGGAGAAGGGCGCCCTGGCCTACCAGCAGACGATGCGGTTAAACGGTTCGCCCAGTAGCGTTTACATGGCGTTCATCAATGTGGGCAACCTGGCGCTGTTCGGAATTGCTTTTCCCACACCTGATCCGAGGATCGAAGCGAAAGCGTCACTGCCGCAGACATTCCTGGATGTCGTGGCCAAGCAGGCCACCAAGATTCGGGCTACCTGAGTAGCACCTGAGAGACGCCGCCGAAACCGCTCCCCGTGACGCGCTCTCGGAGTAGCGTGGCCAAATGCCTTCGACAATGGTGACTGTCGACGGGATCCCTGTACAGGTTGGCGTGACCGGCCCGGAGAAGGGACCGTACGTCGTGGTGCTGGGCGCGGCCCAGCACGCACCGGCCGCATACGACGCGGTCTGTCAGCGGCTGCACACTGCCTCGGTACGCACGGTCGTGATCGGCCACGACCCCCGACTGCACCCCAAGGCCGTCGTCGGTCTGCTCGACGCGCTCGACGTGCGCTGGGGTGTGCTCGTCGGCGATCGGGCCGGCGCCGAGCTCGCCTGGGAACTGGCCGCCACCCGGCTGGACCGGTTCACCGGTCTGGTCGTGGTCGACCGCGGGCATCCGCGAGTACCCGACCCCAACGGCGTGATCCGCGACGAGGACTGCCCGCCGGTCGAGATCAACACCACGGCTCTGGTCAGTAACCCGGCGGCCCGCGCCATGGCCAAAGGCCAGCCAGCGCTACGTCTACAGCGACTACCGGTTGGTGGAGTTCGCCGGCAGGCGCAACGCCGCCGAATCCACCGCGCAACTGGCCGCGGAGATCGTCCTGCGCACCAGCACCTGGTGAGCTCACCCCCCGTCGGTTCGGCGCTCCTCGGGGGTCCACGCCTGCGGTAACCCCGGTTGGCCGGGGAACAGGAAGTCGACGAAAGCCTGCGCGGTCGGTTGCGGCTCGTGATTGGCCAGCCCGGGTCGCTCGTTGGCCTCGATGAACACGTACTCGTCGCGGGTGACGTCGGGAACGAGCAGATCGATTCCGGTGACCGGGATGTTGATCGCCTCGGCGGCGACCACCGCCACCCGGCACAGCTCGGGGTGCACCTCGGCCGTCACGTCGTGGATGGTGCCGCCCTGGTGCAGGTTGGCGGTCCGGCGAACCCGCAGCCGCTCGCCCTGGGGCAGCATGTCGTCGAAGGACCAACCGGCCTCGGCCACGGTCGCCTCGGTGACCCGGTCGACCGGGATGCGCGACTCGCCGCCGGTGGCTGCGGCCCGCCGCCGGCTTTGCGTCTCGATGAGTTCCCGGATGGTGTGCCTGCCGGTGCCCACCACCTCGGCGGGCTTGCGCAGCGCCGCAGCCACCACCTTGCCGTCGATCACCACCAGTCGGAGGTCGTCGCCGGGCGCGCGCTGCTCGATGAGCACCTCGGGATGCTGCTCGCGCGCCCGGGCCAGCGCCGCATCCAAAGCCTCGGGTCCGTCGACCCCGACGGTGATGCCCTTGCCCTGCTCGCCACGGGTCGGCTTCACCACCACATCACCCACCTCGGCCAAGAATGCGTGGTCGCCGGCGTCGAAGGTGGCCAGCCTGCCGTTCGGCACCACGATGCCGGCCTCGGCGACGATGCGGCGAGTGAGCCGCTTGTCGTCGCAGCGGCTCATCGCGACCGCGGAGGTGCACTCACTCAACGACTCCCGGGTCACCACACTGCGCCCGCCGTGCGACAGCCGCATCTCACCGGTCTCTGCGTCGATCACCTCGACGCGGATGCCTCGGCGCATGGCTTCGTCGGCGATGATCCGGGCATAGGGGTTCAGATCGTCGACGGTCTCCGACTGCGGCGTGAACAGCGGCTCGTTGATCGCGTTCTTGCACTTGACCGCCAGAACCGGGACGCGATGGAAGCCCAGTTTCTCGTACAGGGCGATCGCGGCGTCGTTGTCGTAGGTCACCGACAGGTCCAGGTAGGCGCGGCCGCGGTCGCGGAAGATGCCGGCGAGAGCGCGGGTCAGCGCGGCACCGATGCCCGGCAGGCTCGTCGTCGGGTCCACGGCCAGGGTCCACAGGCTCGAGCCGTCCTCGGGGTCGTTGAACAACCGCTTGTGGTCGACGCCGGTCACGGTGCCTACCACCGCGCCGTCGTCGTCGCGAACGGCGACCAGGTACTCAACGGCGTCGGCGTGCAGGTGGTTGCTCCAGATCACGTCGGACGGCGCGGGCACCATGCCGCAGCGCACGTACACCCGGTTGATCGCGTCGGCCTCCGATTTCTCGCGCACGGTCCGCACCGTGAACCCGATCGGGGTGGGGACTTCGGCGTCGTCCTCACCGAGCCGCCACCGGTAGGTGTGGCTGGGGTCGATGAACAGCTCGGCCGGCGACTTGGCCACCAGGACGTGGGATTCGCGGGCGTAGATGCAGATGTCGCGGCGGCCGTGGACCTCCTGCTGCAGCACGGCGGCAAGCTTGTCCGGATCGGTGAACGTCTGCCCGAAAATCAGCCGCCCCCAGCCCAGTTCGAGGATGGTGTCGTCGCACATCTCCTCGACCAGGTGCTGCGGCGAGGCGTCGTGCAGGTGCAGCGTGATGGCTTCGGTATGATCTGTGGTGCTCATGCGCCGGGCCCGTTGATGCCGTGCTGCTGCAGCCACAGCTCGAGCAGGCCGATCTGCCACAGCTCGTTGCCGCGCAACGGGGTGAGCCGTCCGTTGGGGTCGGCCAGCAGACGTTCGACGGCTTCGGGCCGGAACAGGCCGCGCTCCTTGGCCTGCGGTGCGTACAGCGCGTCACGCACCAGGTCCAGATACGGGCCCTCCAGATGCGTCAGCGCCGGGACGGGGAAGTACCCCTTTGGTCGGTCGATGACCTCGGCCGGGATCACTTGGCGGGCAGCCTCTTTCAGCACACCCTTGCCGCCGTGCGCGGTCTTGAGCTCGGGCGGGCAGCCGGCGGCCAGTTCCACGAGCTCGTGGTCCAGGAACGGTACCCGGCCCTCCAGGCCCCAGGCCATCGTCATGTTGTCGACCCGCTTGACCGGATCGTCGACCAACATCACCGTGGTGTCCACTCGCAGCGCGCGATCCACCCCGGTCTGCGCACCGGCACGGGCGAAGTGTTCGGTGACGAAGGCCAGACTGTGGTCGTCTTTGCACCGGCGGTCGTCGGACAGCAGCGCGTTGACACCGCCGTGGTCGCGGTCGAAGAACGCGTCCCGGTAGCGGGCGACCGCTCCGTCGACGTCGACGGCGTCCGGCTGACTCAGTGGGGGATACCAGTGGTAGCCGGCGAACACCTCGTCGGCGCCCTGACCGGACTGCACCACCTTGACGTGACGCGAAACCTCTTGGCTCAGAAGGTAGAACGCCACGCAGTCGTGACTGACCATGGGTTCGCTCATCGCGGCGATCGCGCCGTCGAGGGCGGGCAGCATGCGCGCGGTGTCGATGCGGATCTGGTGGTGGTCGGTTGCGAACCGGTCGGCAACGATGTCGGAGTAGACGAACTCGTCGCCCTTGACCCCACCTACGGACTCGAAACCGATGGAGAACGTCGACAGTCCGTGCTGGCCCGCCTCGGCGAGCAGTCCGACGATCAGGCTCGAGTCCACACCGCCCGACAGCAGGCATCCGACGGGCACGTCGGCGACCAGTCGGCGCTTGACGGCGATGCGTAGCGCATCGAGAACTGCCTGCTGCCAGTCTTTTTCGCTCCAATCGGTGCGATCAGCGCGCCGGGTGAAGTCCGGAGTCCAATACGTCGTCGTGGTCCGCTTGCCGTCGGCCTCGATGGCCGACAACGTGCCCGGCGCCAGCTTGCGCACGCCGCGCAGGATCGTGTGCGGCGCGGGCACCACGGAGTGGAACGTCAGATAGTGGTGCAGGGCCACCGGGTCGATGCGGGTGTCGACGCCACCCCCTGCCAGCAGGGCCGGTAGCGATGAGGCGAAGCGAATCCGGTGGGCGTCCGCGCTGACGTATAGCGGCTTGATGCCCAGCCGGTCGCGGCCGAGCAGCACGCGTCCGCTGTCGCGTTCGGCGATGGCGAAGGCGAACATGCCGTGCAGCCGCTCGACGAACCGGTCCCCCCAGTGGTGATAGGCCTTCAGCAGCACCTCGGTGTCGCTGTGCGAGAAGAAGCGGTAGCCGTGGCCGGCCAGCTCGTCGCGTAGCGCCTCGTAGTTGTAGATGCAGCCGTTCCAGCAGATCGTGAGACCCAGTTCGGCGTCGACCATGGGCTGGGCGCCGGCCTCGGACAGGTCGATGATCTTCAGTCGGCGATGGCCCAGCGCCACCCGCCCCTGCGACCACACCCCGGAGCCGTCGGGTCCCCGGCGCGCCATGGTCCCCGCCATGGCGGCGACCGCCGCCACTTCAGGCGCCTGATTGTCGAGCCGGACCTCGCCCGTCGCTCCGCACATCGATCCGGTGCATCCCGTCTGTCGCTTCTGCCGCTGGTAAGTACCCGCAGGACGCGTTTTTCAACCGGATTCGAGTGCTTTGACGCTGGTACCGGTGGCTGGTGCCGCGCTATCTTGCCTGCCACGGACATCAATACGGCGTGCCTCAGCGAGACGTGCGTCGTGCGCAGGGAGCGCAGACCGTGGCGCCGGACGTCGTAGATCACTGCCGCCGCCGCACCACAGAAAAAGCCCAACGCGAAGATCGTGCGCCTCCGCCGCCTCTTTCCGCGCAGGGCGATCGCGCTGAAGAATCCGAATGCCGCGCCGATCATCGCGACCGCGAAGAGCAGCGGAAGGAGGGTTGCCGTTCCGACCGCCTGCATGGGCTGATCCAACCGCGGTCTGATCGCTTTGGGCAGTGCCCGGCTGTGATTCGTTACCGAACCGCCGACGAAGTGTTAGCAGGCGAGGCGGGCGTCTGCTGGGACCACCCGAGAATCGCTGTCTTCCTTGAATTTTCACACGCCGTGCGCGTTCTTAATTCTGAACGTGTGAACGCGATCACACCGGGGTACCTCCCCGGCTATGACGCCGACCCTTCGTGACGTGGCGCGCTGGAGCATCAAACCGGCCAAGAACGTCGACACCGCAATCACGCCCAAGGTGAACGTCCTGCGCGGTCTCGCGGCGCGGGCCACCACGCCGCTGCTGCCCGACGACTACCTCAAACTGCTCAACCCGTTGTGGACGGCGCGTGAGCTTCGCGGTCAGATCGTCGATGTCCGCCCCGAGACGGCCGACTCCGCCACCGTCACGATCAAACCTGGCTGGGGATTCTCCGGCGACTACCGCCCCGGGCAGTACGT
This sequence comes from uncultured Actinomycetota bacterium, assembly GCA_963716465.1. GTDB lineage: Bacteria > Actinomycetota > Actinomycetes > Mycobacteriales > Mycobacteriaceae > Mycobacterium. The sequence continues at coordinate 160,878 of CAVQTS010000007.1, read as the reverse complement.
CGGAATCGGGTTGCGGGTCCAGGGCAGGTGGCACTGGCGGTCGTACTCGCTGACCTCGGTTCCCCGGCGCCGGGACAAGAACATCAGCATCACCGTGAAAGCCACGCCCGAAGGGTTCCTGTCCACCCACCTGGTCAACGGGGTCAAGCCCGGGACGGTCATCCGACTCGCGGCTCCTCGGGGCGAATTCGCGTTGCCCGATCCGCCGCCGCCGAAGATTCTGTTCGTCAGCGCAGGCAGCGGTATCACGCCGCTGATGGCGATGCTGCGCTCACTGACCGCGCGCGGCCAGACCCCCGACCTCGTCCACCTGCACTCCGCGCCGTCCTCAGACGCGGTCATCTTCCTCGCCGAACTGCGGGAGTTGGAGGCGGCGCAGGCCGGCTACCGCCTGCACCTCCAACTCACGCAGCAGGACGGAAAACTCGACTTCGCACACCTCGACGAGCTGGTACCCGACTGGCGGCAGCGGCCGACGTGGGCGTGTGGTCCGGCGGCCATGCTTGATGCGGTGCAAGGCGTGTTCGAATCCACGGGGCGCTCCGATGAGCTGCACACCGAGCGGTTCACCATCGCCCGCACCGACAAGGGCGGCGAAGGCGGCACGGTCACCTTCGCCATCTCCGACAAGACCATCGAGATCGACGGCGCCACATCGCTTTTGGAAGCCGGGGAGAAGGTCGGGATTCAGATGCCGTTCGGCTGCCGGATGGGTATCTGCCAAACCTGTGTCCTGCCACTGGAAGCCGGGCACGTCCGCGACTTTCGGTCCGGTGACGAACACGGGGCGGGGGATCGCATCAACACCTGCGTGTCCACCGCATCCGGTGACTGCACATTGAAGATCTGAGGGAGACGACGTGGCCATCACCGACATCAAGCAGTACGCCCACCTGACCCCGGAGGACGTCGAGTCACTCGCGCGCGAGCTGGACGCCATCCGGACCGACGTCGAGGAGTCCCGCGGAGAGCGCGACGCCCGCTACATCCGTCGGTCCATCCAGCTGCAGCGGGCTCTGGCGGCCGGCGGCAGAGCCGTCCTGTTCGCCAGTCACAACAGGGTGGCCTGGGGTCTGGGGACGGCCATGCTGGCCACCGCCAAGATCATCGAGAACATGGAGTTGGGGCACAACATCATTCACGGCCAGTGGGATTGGATGAACGATCCTGAGATCCACTCCACCGAATGGGAATGGGACACCACCGCACCCAGCGTGCACTGGAAGAAGTCGCACAACTTCATCCACCACAAGTACACCAACGTCGTCGGCCTCGACGACGACATCGGCTACGGCATCATGCGCCTGACCCGCGACCAACGGTGGGAACGCTGGATGATCGGCAACCCCGTCTACAACCTGCTGCTCGGCACGCTGTTCGAATGGGGGGTCGCCGCGCACGGGCTGGAGACCACGAAGTACCGCAAGGGCGAGAAGTCGATGGCCGAGGTTCGTAAGGACCTGCGGATCATCGGCAAGAAGGTCGGCAAGCAGGTCGGCAAGGACTACCTGGTGTTCCCGGCGCTCGCCGGGCGAAACTGGAAGCACACGCTGCGCGCCAACGCCGTCGCCAACCTGATCCGAAACTACTGGTCCTACATGGTGATCTTCTGCGGGCACTTCCCCGACGGCGCGGAGAAGTTCACCGCGCAGGAGTTCGAGGACGAGTCCCAGGCGGAGTGGTACCTGCGACAGATGTTGGCCTCGGCGAACTTTCATGCCGGCCCGGTGCTGGCGTTCATGAGTGGCAACCTGTGCTACCAGATCGAACACCACCTGTTCCCCGACCTGCCCAGTAACCGCTACGCCGAAATCAGCGAACGGGTTCGGGCCCTGTGCGACAAGTACGACCTGCCGTACACGACAGGCTCGCTGGGCCGCCAGTACCTGCAGTCGTTCTGGACCATCGCCAAGCTCGCCCTGCCGGACAAGCTGCTCAAGGCCACGGCCGACGACGCCCCCGAGACGCATTCCGAACTCAAGTTCCGGATTCGGGCCGGGATGCGGGAAAGCTTCGGGGTCGACCCCGCCACGGGCAGACGACGCGGCCTGCGGACCGCGATCCGTGAGGTCGAGACCGGCGCGATCGCCACGGTCTGACACACGAACCGCGCCCCCCGGCCGGGAGGCACGGGGGGCGCGGGACCCGCCGGGTGGGCGGGCCTGGAAATGCGGTCTCCGTGTAGCTAGGAAACCCCCTCCAGCTCTTCTCCGCTGACGTCGACCTGCTTGATGGGCCCGGTGAACCAGTTCTTCACCGAGGCGTGCCAGTAGATCCACAGCAGGATCAGGACTCCGCCCACCAGCAGCGGCGTGTAGTTGACGAACTTCCACTCGAAAGTGGGATCCCAGGGCGCACCACTGTTCGACGTCGGGAACATCGCGATGATCGAGGTGATCACGATCTCGGCCAACGCCAGCGGGGCCATCCACTTGTGGTGCCCGCGCAGATTCCAGCTGCCCAGCGGGAACGAATCGCCGGCCTTCCAGCGGTAGTAGATCGGCACCGCGAAGCACAGGTACAGACCCACCACGCCGATCGAGACCACCGCGAAGAAGGCCACCGGCACCGGGGCGCCGTTGATGTCGACCTTGACCAGCGCGGGCAGCGTGATGATCGCCGAGATGACCGCGGTGACGATGACCGCGTTGGCGGGTACCTTCTTGGCGCTGAGCTTCGACCACAGCTGATGGCCCGGCACCGCGCGGTCGCGGCTGAACGCGAACAGCATGCGCGATGCGCTGGTCTGGCACGCGGTGGTGCAGAACAGCTGGCCTGCTGTCGAGATCAGCAGCACGGCCGCCACCCACTTGGAGTCCATGGCCTGGGTGAAGATGGTGGCGACGGCGCCGCCGCCCTTGGTCACGCCGTCGACGTCCTGCACGGCGAACAGGAAGGTCAGCAGCAGGATCCAGCCGCCGATCGCCGAGTAGAAGATCGAGCGCCAGATGCCTTTGGCGGCACCGTCGGCCGCGCTCTTGGTCTCCTCAGAGAGGTGGGCCGAGGCGTCGTAGCCGGTGATCGTGTACTGGGTAAGAATCGCCGACATCGGCAGCACGAACAGCAGGAAGCCGAAGCCGGAGGTGGATCCGCCGAAGAAGCCGGTGTTGTTGACCGTGGTGGCGAACACCTGGGAGAAGCTGGCGTGCTGTGCGGGGATCAGCCACAGGATCACGATGACGGCCGCGGCGCCGATGACATGCCACCACACCGAGATGTTGTTGATGACGGCCAGCAGGTGGCTGGAGAAGATGTTGATGACCGCGACGATCACCAGGATGATCAGGAACATCCAGAACACCCGGGTCAGGCTGTAGCCGGCCAGCCAGCTCTCACTGAACGTGCCCAGGGTCAGGTCGAGGAACGTCGCCGACCCGTAGGCCACCGAAGCCAGGATGGCGATCAGACCGACCAGGTTGAGCCAGCCGGTGTAGTAGCCGGCCTTGGGTCCGCCGAGTTTGGATGCCCACCAATAGATTCCGCCGGAGGTCGGGAACGCCGACACCAACTCCGACATGCACAGGCCGATGAACAGGATGAACACCGACAGGATCGGCCAGCCCCACGCGATGGCGGCCGGGCCGCCGTTGTTCCAGCCCAGGCCGAACGAGGTGAAGCAGCCCGCCAGGATCGAGATGATCGAGAACGAGATGGCGAAGTTGGAAAATCCGGACCAGGACCGGTGCAGTTCCTGCGAGTAGCCCAGCTCGGCGAGCTTTCGCTCGTCCTCGTCGAGTAGTTCGTGACCCTCTGGCACAGCGCATCTCCTTCTGGGCGTGGTGGCACCGGAGGCGTCGACCGGCGCGCTCTGATTAGGGACAATAGAGGGCTATTGGTCTGGTGTCCTACCTTTGGAGTGACGTTTATGTAAATCTGGTGGGCGCGACCGCCGGTGAGGCGGCCTCCAATGGTTGACTTTCCGTCGAATCCACGTCGGGGCTACGAGAGGGGATGTGCATGGCTCCTGATGGTGCTGCCTATCGGTCCGGGCCGTTGACCGAGGTCGAACTCGAGAGCCTGGTGGCTGCCGGGGACGTCGACACCGTGATCGTGGCGTTCACCGACATGCAGGGCCGGCTCACCGGCAAGCGGGTGGCCGCCCGGCTGTTCGTCGAGGAGGTCGCCGCCCACGGTGCCGAATGCTGCAACTACCTGCTGGCCGTCGACGTCGACATGAACACCGTCGACGGCTACAAGATGTCCAGCTGGGAGTCCGGCTACGGCGACATGGTGATGACACCCGACTTCAGCACGCTGCGCCTGCTGCCGTGGCTAGAAGGCACCGCCTTGGTGATGGCCGACCTGTCCTGGGTGCAGGGCGGCCCGGTGCTACCCGCCCCGCGGACCATCCTCGCCACCCAGCTGGACCGGCTCGCCGCCCGTGGCCTGGAGGCCTTCATCGGTACCGAGCTGGAGTTCATGGTGTTCGACGCCACCTACCGCGAGGCGTGGGCGGCCGGCTATCGCGGCCTGACCAAGTCCACCGATTACAACGTCGACTACGCGATCCACGCCTCGACCCGGATGGAGCCGCTGCTACGCGACATCCGGCTCGGCATGGACGGCGCCGGGATGTACTGCGAAGGCGTCAAGGGGGAGTGCAACTTCGGTCAGCAGGAGATCGCGTTCCGCTACGCCAGCGCCCTGGTCACCTGCGACAACCACACCATCTACAAGAACGGCGCCAAGGAGATCGCCGACCAGCACGGCAAGGCCCTGACGTTCATGGCGAAATTCGACGAGCGCGAAGGCAACAGCTGCCACATCCACATCTCGCTGCGTGGCAGCGACGGCAGCGCGGTGTTCGCCGACCCCGACGCACCGCTGGGCATGTCGGCGATGTTCCGCAGCTTCATCGCCGGACAGCTGGCGACTATGCGCGAGCTCACGCTGTTCTACGCGCCGAACATCAACTCCTACAAGCGTTTCGTCGAGGGCAGCTTCGCACCGACGGCCGTCGCCTGGGGGCTGGACAACCGGACCTGCGCGCTGCGGGTGGTGGGCCAGGGCCATTCGATGCGGATGGAGTGTCGCGCGCCCGGCGGCGATGTCAACCAGTACCTGGCGGTCGCAGCGTTGATCGCCGGCGGCCTCTACGGCATCGACAACGCACTGGAGCTGCCCGAGCCGTGCGCCGGTAACGCGTATACCAGTGGCGCGGAACGCCTTCCGACCACGCTGGCCGACGCTGCCGAGCTGTTCGAGAAGTCGGCGGTGGCCCGCGAGGCGTTCGGTGACGGCGTCGTCGAGCACTACCTCAACAATGCCCGCGTTGAGCTCGCGGCGTTCAACTCAGCGGTGACCGACTGGGAGAGGGTGCGCGGATTTGAACGACTCTGAGTTCTCGGCGAGCAGACGCGAACGTCCCTCTGACACCGGCGTGTCGGAGTCTTTTGCGTCTGCTCGGCCTGTCATCGGTCTGACGACCTATCTGCAGCAGGCCCAGACCGGCGTATGGGACGTGCACGCCAGCTTCCTGCCCGGCATCTACATCGAAGGCGTCACCCGGGCCGGCGGCATCGCGACACTGCTGCCGCCGCAACCGGTCGACGCCGAGATCGCTGCACACGTGCTGGACCGGCTCGACGGTCTGATCATCACCGGCGGCAAGGACGTCGACCCCGCCGCCTACGGCCACGACCCCCACCCCACCACCGACGAGCCGGCCCGCGACCGCGACGCCTGGGAGTTCGCGCTGCTGGCCGGCGCGCTGCGCAGGCACATGCCGGTGCTGGGCATCTGCCGCGGCGCGCAGGTCCTCAACGTCGCCCTCGGCGGCACGTTGCACCAGCACCTGCCCGACGTCCTCGGGCACACCCGCCACCAGCAGGGCAACGCCGTGTTCTCGACGTCCACCGTGCGCACCATCGAGGGCAGCAAGCTGGCGGCCCTGATCGGGGACACCTCCGACGCCCAGTGCTATCACCACCAGGCCATCGACCGGCTCGGCGACGGCCTGGTGGTCAGCGCCCGCGACACCGACGGCCTGATCGAGGCCGTCGAGATGCCCGGCCACGACTTCGTGCTGGCGGTGCAATGGCATCCCGAGGAGACGCTTGACGATCTGCGGTTGTTCGCCGGACTGGTGGAGGCCGCACGCAGCTACACGACCGAAAGAGTGAACCTTTGACTTCCACCGAACTGATCAACCCGGCGACCGAGCAGGTGTTGCGCACCGTCGAGCAGACCGACTTGGCCGGTGTCGACGCCGCCGTCGCACGGGCCAAGACCGCCCAGAAGGCCTGGGCCGCCGCGGCACCGGCGGAACGGGCCGCCGCGCTGCGGGCCTTCGCCGCCGTGGTCGACGCGCATGTCGGGGAGCTTGCCGCCCTTGAGGTCGCCAACTCCGGGCACCCGATCGGGGCGGCCGAGTGGGAGGCCGGGCACGTCCGCGACGTGCTGCAGTTCTACTCGGGGAGCCCGGAGCGGTTGTCCGGCAAGCAGATTCCGGTGGCCGGTGGTCTTGACGTCACCTTCAACGAGCCGATGGGCGTGATCGGTGTGATCACCCCGTGGAACTTCCCGATGCCGATCGCCGCGTGGGGGTTCGCACCCGCACTGGCCGCGGGAAACGCGGTGGTGCTCAAGCCGGCGGAGTGGACGCCGCTGACCTCGATGCGGCTCGGCGAGCTGGCCGTGGAAGCCGGCCTGCCCGAGAACCTTTTCCAGGTGCTGCCGGGCAAGGGTTCGGTGATCGGGGAGCGGTTCGTCAGCCACCCCGACATCCGCAAGATCGTGTTCACCGGCTCCACCGAGGTCGGTATCAAGGTGATGGCCGGGGCGGCCAACCAGATCAAGCGTGTGACGCTGGAACTCGGCGGTAAGAGCGCCAACGTGATCTTCGCCGACTGCGACCTGGAGAAGGCGGCGGCGACGGCGCCCTACGGTGTGTTCGACAACGCCGGGCAGGACTGCTGTGCGCGCAGCCGGATCTTGGTGCAGCGCAGCGTTTTCGACAAGTTCATGGCGCTGCTCGAGCCGGCCGTCAAAGCGCTGGTGGTCGGTGACCCCGCCGCACGCGACACCGAGATGGGACCGCTGGTGTCGCGCAAGCACTTCGAGTCGGTGGCGGCCTACGTGCCCGACGGCGCCCCGGTGGCCTTCCGTGGCTCGGCGCCTGACGGGCCCGGATACTGGTTCCCGCCGACGGTTCTCACCCCGGCGCGCGCCGATCGCACGGTGACCGAGGAGATCTTCGGCCCCGTCGTCACCGTCCTGCCCTTCGAGGACGAGGCGGACGCCATCGCCCTGGCCAACGACACCGAATACGGCCTGTCCGGCTCGATCTGGACCGACGACCTCTCGCGCGCGCTGCGGGTGTCGCGCGCGATCGAGGCGGGCAACCTCAGCGTGAACTCGCACTCGTCGGTGCGCTACAGCACCCCGTTCGGCGGATTCAAGCAGTCCGGGCTGGGGCGCGAGCTGGGCCCCGACGCGCCCCTGCACTTCACGGAGACCAAGAACGTCTTTTACGCGATCGGAGAGAACTAGATGGATCTGACCCAACGTCTGGCCGGCAAGGTCGCCGTCATCACCGGCGGCGCCAGCGGCATCGGCCTGGCCACCGCCAGGCGGATGCGCGCCGAGGGGGCCACCATCGTGATCGGCGACATCGACCCCAAGACCGGCAAGGAGGTTACCGACGAACTGGGCGGAACCTTTGTCCCGGTGGATGTTTCGGACGAGATCGCGGTCAACAACCTGTTCGACACAGCCGCGGCGACCTACGGGTCGGTGGACATCGCGTTCAACAACGCCGGAATCTCGCCGCCTGATGACGACCTGATCGAGAACACCGAGTTACCCGCCTGGCAGAAGGTCCAGGACGTCAACCTCAAGTCGGTGTACCTGTGCTGCCGGGCGGCGTTGCGGCACATGGTTCCCGCGCAGAAGGGCTCGATCATCAACACCGCCTCGTTCGTCGCGGTGATGGGCTCGGCCACCTCCCAGATCTCCTACACCGCATCCAAGGGCGGGGTGCTGGCGATGTCACGCGAGCTCGGAGTCCAGTTCGCGCGCCAGGGAATCCGGGTCAACGCGCTGTGCCCCGGACCGGTGAACACCCCGCTGCTGCAGGAGCTGTTCGCCAAGGACCCCGAACGGGCGGCGCGCCGGCTGGTGCACGTGCCGATGGGCCGGTTCGCCGAGCCTGACGAACTGGCCGCCGCGGTGGCGTTCCTGGCCAGCGACGACGCGTCGTTCATCACCGGGTCGACCTTCCTGGTCGACGGCGGCATCGCCGGCCACTACGTCACGCCGCTGTAAGGGGTTGTAATGGCCGCACCGCACTCGCTACCCGCTAGTGAGGCCTTGCTGCGCCCTGTCCGGCCCGGCAACGCGTTCGAGGACACCGTCGCCCGGCTACTGCAGACCATCCGGCTCGGCGTGCTGGCCCCGGGGGATTCGCTGCCGCCCGAGCGCGAACTGGCCGCCCGGCTCGGGGTCAGCCGCGACACCGTCCGTGAGGCCATCAAGTCGCTGGCCGACGCCGGCTATCTGGTGTCGCGGCGCGGCCGCTACGGCGGTACCTTCCTGGCCGACGAACTGCCCGCCACCGAGAGCGTGGTGCGGGTCAACCGCGCCGAGATCGACGATGCGCTGCGGCTGCGCGAGATCCTCGAGGTCGGCGCGGCCCGGATGGCCGCCAGCCGTACGCTGACCGCGGCCGAACGAGAGGGCCTGTGGTCGCGGCTGGTCGACGTCCGCGGCGCCACCCCCGAGGACTACCGTCGGCTGGACTCGCGGCTGCACCTGGCGATTGCCGAGGCGGCCGGATCGCCGTCGCTGGTGCCGCTGGTGGCTGAGAACCGGATGCGGCTCAATGCCCTGCTCGACCAGATTCCGTTACTGCGGCGCAACATCGCCCACTCCGATGACCAGCACGAGGCCATCGTCATCGCGATCCTGGCCGGTGACGCCGACGCCGCAGCCGTCGCCATGCACGCCCACGTCGCGGGATCGTCGGCGCTCCTGCACGGCTTCCTGGACTGACCGCAGCGGTCAGTGTGAGCGTCGCCGGCAGTCCGGGCACAGCCCGTGCAGCGTCAGGCCGGCCTGCTCGGACAGCGTGAACGAACTGCCTTCGATGGCGTGCTCGAGCGCGGTCGACAGGCGTTGGGCCGGTACCTCGATGATCGTGCCGCACCTGGTGCACACCGCGTGGTGGTGCGGGCGTTCAGCGAGCCCATAGGTGCTCACGCCACCCTCGACGGTCAACGCGTGCAGAACGCCCTGCTCGACCAGCGTGGTCACCGCGCGGTAGACGGTGGCCAGGTCGGGCGGTTGGGTGCCGGCGGGGGTGACCTCGAGGATGCGCTGGTGGATGTCGGCGACCGAGAGGTGCCCGTCAAGCGGTTCCAGCACGCCCAGCACCGCGATGCGCGACGGCATGCGGCGCAGGCCCCGCGCCCGCAGCAGTTCGCCGATGCGTTGCACTGCGGCCGCGTCCACGCTGGGCGGCTCGGCGGTCACGGCTCAAGTGTCGCCCCCCGGCGCGGTGAACGCCAAAAAGTATGTGCAAGACGTGTGCAAGGCGGTCCGTTGAATAACGTCCAGGCCCTCCCGCGAGCAGACGCAAAGGTTCTGCGACACGCCGGACTTCGGGGCCTTTTATGTCTGCTCGCGGAGGGAAGGCGACCCCTCAGTGCCGCCTGGCGGGTGGCCAAGGCGGCTCACCGCACAGCGCCAGCAGTGCATTCTCGATCACCTCGGGCAGCGCCGGGTGAATCCAGTACTGGCCGCGGGCCATGTCCTGGCCGGCCAAACCGAAGCTCATCGCCTGGATCAGCGGCTGGATCAACGACGACGCCTGGTGGCCCATGATGTGCGCCCCCAGGATCGTGCCGGTGCCGGCTTCCACGATCACCTTGGCGAACCCGGTGGTGTCCTCCATCGCCCAGCCGTAGGCCACGTCGCCGAAGTCCTGGATCTTGACTCTGAAGTCGTAACCGGCTGCGCGCGCTTGGTTTTCGGTCAGACCCACCGACGCGATCTGCGGGTCGCTGAACACCGCCGAGGGCACGAAGCGGTGATCTGAGGGCATCAGCGCCCCGGTGTCGTCCCAGTCCTGCAGCAGATTGTGCTTGACCACTCGGGCCTCGTGGTTGGCGACGTGCTTGAGCTGATACCGCGAGGAGACGTCGCCGAGGGCGAAAATGCCTCGCGCCGTTGTCCTCTGGTACTCGTCGACCACCACTCGGCCGTCCTCGAGTTCGACACCCACCGACTCCAGGTTGAGCAGGTCGCCATTGGGGATCCGGCCGGTGGCCACCAGCACGGCGTCGGCCGGCACGGTCGACCCGTCGTCGAGTTCGACGACGGTCTGGGCGCCCTCCCGGCGCGCGCCGATCATGTTGCGGTGACTGCGGATCTCCCACTTCTTGCCTGCGATGTCGGTGAACCGTTCGCACACTGTGTCGTCGCTGTGCGACAGCAGCGCGCTGCCGCGGATCACCAGCGTGACGCGCGACCCCAGCGAGGAGAACACGTGCGCGAACTCGGCGGCGACGAACCCGCCGCCGATGATCACCAGGTGCTCGGGCAGTTCCGCGATGCGCATGATGGTGTCGCTGGTGTGGAATTCGACGCCGCATCCGGCGATCGCCTCGGGGACCATGGCGCGCGCCCCGGCGGCGATGACCACCTGCTCGGCGGTGAACTGCTCGCCCTTCTCGGTGTGCAGCCGGTAGCCCTTCTCCGCGCGCCCGGCGAACGTCGTATGGCTGTCGTAGACAGTGACGTTGGGGGACGAGCGCCGGTAGTGCTCACCGCCCATCGCCAGCGGGTCGATGCGGCCGAACACCCGCGACACGATGTCGCTCCAGCGCACCCCGTCGATGTGGGCGTCCACGCCGTAGCGCGCGGCTTCGCGCACGGTCTGGGCCACCTCGGCGGCGTAGACGAACATCTTGGTCGGAATGCAGCCGACGTTCAGGCAGGTGCCGCCGAACACGCCCTGCTCGCAGATCGCAACCTTCTTGTGGGCGTAGCGCTCGTCGATGATGCTGTTGCCCGAACCGGTTCCGATGATCGCGATGTCGAAGTGCTGCACGAAGTCTCCTTTATCCCCGGCCTGCGGGCGATGATTCGAGATGGGCGAGATAGAAGTCCAGCCAGCTGCCCAGTTCGCGGTAGGCCACTGCCCGGGGTTCGGCCAGGGACAGGAACACGTCGTGCTTGGCGTCGCGGATCGGTACGACGGTGCTCCGGTTGCCGATGCAGCCGGCCCAGCGCGCGATCTGGGTGACGTCGAGCACGGCGTCCCCGCGCTGCATGGCGTCCGGGTCGGTGGTCTCGGGCACGCTGCGATCCGAGCGCAGGATCAGATTCGGCACGCCCACGTCCAGCCCGCGGTGCAGCGTGGCCTGACCCCGGCGGATGGCGTGGATCCAGCCGAACGTCACCGGGAAGCCGCCCAGCGGCTTCCACTGCAGGTTGTACTCGAACTCGCCGTGGTACTCGCGGTGCAGGGTCAGCCCGTAGCTGCCCTTGCCGGTGCCGCGGACCACCGAGGTCTTGCGCACCCGCGACAGCGCCCCGATCGCCGTGGACGTCAGCCGGGTCCGCAGGATCGCCGGCCCGTGCAGATCCAGCCACGGGCTGTTGAGCACCAGCCCCGCCAGGGACAGCGCCGCCGTCGCCCGGCGCCGTCGCACGCGATCCAGCCACAGCGCCACGATCAGCCCGCCCGCCGAATGCCCGTACACCAGCACCCGGGTGCCGGGATTCTCCGCGGCGATGATCGCCGTGGCGCGCTCCAGCTCCCGGTCGTAGCGGCCCAGGTCGGTGGTGAAGTGCGGGGTCTGGCCGTCGCGCCAGGACCGTCCGCACTTGTGTTGGTCGAGTGCGTAGAAGCGGAACCCGTGGAAGGTGAACCGGTCGGCGAGTTCGGTGTTGAAGAAATAGTCGGTGAAGCCGTGCACCGCGAGAACGGTGTGCGCGGCCGGTGACGAGTCACCGCTGCGGCGCACCAGGGTGGCGAACAGCTCACCCTCGCCGTCGGGATCCGGCCCGAGCGCCAGGCTGGTCTGCTGATAGCCGGGAAGGACGTCGTCAGCCCATTCGGCCTGCGCCGCCGTCACAAGGCTCACCTTAACCGTGGTGTGGTGCTGGCGACGCAGTTGGATGCGGCGCGCGACACAGGAGCGCAAGCGGTCTAGTTGCCGCCGGTGCCGCCTTGTCCGCCGGTGCCGCCGCCGCCGCCGGTTCCGCCGGTCGGCCCGATGGGTCCGGTTCCGGGCGTGCCGGGTTGGCTGGGTTGGCCTGTGGCGCCGGCGCCGCCGCCGGCGCCGTTGCCGCCGTTGCCGCCGGGACCGCTGATGCCACCGGTGGCCCCGGTCCCGCCGGTGCCGCCGCTGCCGTTGCCGCCGGTGCCGCCGGTGCCGCCGCCGCCGCCGTTACCGCCGGCCACGCCCGGGAAGCCCGAGCCGAGCGCGGCGTCGCCGCCCCCGCCACCACTACCGCCGGTGCCGCCGGTGCCACCACCGCCGCCGATGGCGCCGGCGTTGCTGGCCGCGCCGCCGACGCCACCTAGGCCGCCTAGGCCGCCGTTACCGCCGACGCCGGGTCCGATGTTGATGCTGGACTGGCTAGACCCGGGGGAGCCGCTGCCGCCGGTGCCGCCGGCACCGCCGGTACCGCCGGCGCCGCCGATGTTCGAGGACAGGCCGCCGCTGCTGATGCCGCCGGCGCCGCCGTCACCGCCGGCGCCGCCGGTCACCGCCGCTGGGTGTACCGCTGAACGTGGCGGTCAGGTTGCCGCCGGTGCCGCCGGTGCCGCCGGCTCCGCCGGCCCCGCCGGTCTCGACGGCATCGCCGATACCCCCGGCTCCGCCGTTGCCGCCGGCTCCGCCGATGCCGCCGGACAGGCCGTGCAGCGGGGAGCCGGTGACATTGTTGTCGGCCGCGTCGCCACCGTTGCCGCCGGTGCCGCCGTCACCACCGGCTCCACCGACGGGGCTGATCGTGGCGCCGTTGCCGGCGGTACCGGCGTTGCCGCCGTTGCCGGCGTCGCCACCGGCCCCACCATTGCCCAAGGTGCCGGCGCCATTGCCGCCGCCACCTCCGTTACCGCCGTCCCCGCCGGCCCCGCTGGCCCCGCCGCTGCCTGTGGTGCCGCTGTCACCGCCGTTGCCGCCGGTGCCGCCGGCCCCGCCGGCCCCGCCGGCGTCGCCGGCCGCGCTGCCGGTGGCATTGTTGCCCAGGGCGCCGTCCCCGCCGGCCCCGCCGGCCCCGCCGGCCCCGCCGTTGCCGTTAGTGGTGGCGGCGCCAGACTTGCCGCCGTTGCCGCCGTCGCCGCCGTTGCCGCCTCTTGGGGCAGTGGTGCCGCCGGTGCCGATGTCAGCACCGCCGTCCCCACCGGCCCCACCGTCCCCACCGGCCCCACCGTTACCGCCGAGGCTGGCCGTGCCCGACGCGTTCCCGCCGCGCCCGCCGCGCCCGCCGCTGCCGCCGTTGTGACCGGCCGTGCCGTCGGCGGCGATGCCGCCGTCGCCGCCGGTGCCGCCGTCGCCGCCGGTGCCGCCGGTGCCGCCCTGGCCGTTGGCCTGTTGGCCGAGCCCGAACACGCCGTCGCTGCCGCCGTTGCCGCCGTCGCCGCCGTTGGGGGCGCTGCCGGTCGTGGCCTGCCCGCCGGTGCCGCCGTTGCCGCCGTTACCGCCGGTCCCCGCGTTACCGCCGACGCTGCCGACCCCGGTGGCGTTGCCGCCGTTGCCGCCGGTGCCGCCGTACCCGCCGGTCATCCCGCTCTTGCCGGCGGCGCCGTCGCTGCCGTTGGTGCCGTTGCCGCCGTCGCCGCCGTCGCCGCCGTAGCCGCCGGTGCCCGCGCTGGCACCGGCCGTACCGGCGCCGACCTGCCCGGCGTTGCCGCCGTTGCCGCCGGCGCCGCCGCTGGGCGCGATGGTGCCGGTCGTGGCCGCCCCGCCGTTGCCGCCGTCGCCGCCGGCGCCGCCGCTGCCCGCCTCACCACCGACACCGCCGGTGCCGGTCGCGCTACCACCGTTGCCGCCGACCCCGCCGGCCCCGCCGGCCACCCCGTCGCCGCCGGCGCTGCCGTCGCTGCCGTTGCCGCCGTTGCCGCCGTCACCACCGTCGCCGCCGACCCCGCCCCGACCGGTGATGCCGCCGGTGCCGAACCGGCCCGCAGCCCCCCGGCCCCGCCGTCACCGCCCGAAGGGGCGGCCGCCTGGCCGGTCAGCGTGTTGTTACCGCCGTTGCCGCCGCTGCCGCCGTCTCCGCCGTTGCCGGCGTTACCGCCGATGCCGCCATCCAAGGCGGACCCGCCGCTGCCCCCGGCCCCGCCCCGACCGCCGGTATCGCCGGCGAGGTCGCTCTCAGCATTGACCCCGTCGGCGCCGTTGCCGCCGTTGCCGCCGTTGCCACCGATACCGGCCTTGCCGTTGATGGCGCCAGTGCCCGTGCCCAGGCCGACCGAACCGGCATTGCCGCCATCACCGCCGCCGCCACCATTCGGCGCCTTGTAGCCACCGCCGCTGCCGATGTCACCCCCGCCGTTACCGCCGTTACCGCCGGCGCCGCCATTGCCGGCGTTGCCCCCGGTGCTCCGGTCGCCGTAGGCGTAGCCGCCGGACCCACCGCGACCCCCCTCACCGCCGCCACCGCCATCAGCACCCGCACCGCCAGTGCCGGCGTTCCGCCCGGTGCCGCCGGTGCCGCCGTTGCCGCCGACAGCGAGGGTGCCGGTGGCGCTGCCGCCGTAGCCGCCATTGCCGCCGTTGCCGCCGTTCACCCCGATATTGCCGATGGTGGCATCAGAGCCGGTGGCGCCATTGCCGCCGTTGCCGCCATTGCCGCCACGCCCACCGGTGCCCACGGTGGCGCCGGTGCCTGCCTCGCCGGCGTTGCCGCCGTTGCCGCCGTTGCCGCCATCCGGAGCGCTCTGGCCACCGGTGTCAGTGCCCGCGTTGCCGCCGTTGCCGCCGTTGCCGCCACTGCCGGCATTGCCGCCCACACTGCTGGTGCCGGTGGCACTGCCACCGTTGCCGCCGACACCGCCGTCGCCGCCATTCACCCCGCCGTTACCCGCAGTGCCGTCCGCGCCGTCAGCACCGTTACCCCCAGCACCCCCATTGCCACCGATACCGCCGCTACCTGTGGTAGTGCCCGCACCGAAGGCTCCGGCGTTACCACCGTTGCCCCCGGCGCCGCCGGTTCCGCTGGTAAGAGCGTTGCCGCCGGTACCACCCGCGCCACCGTCACCGGCGTCGCCGCCGACGCTCCCGGGGCCGGTGGCACTTCCGCCGGCCCCGCCTACACCGCCGGCCCCGCCGGTAGCGCCCTTGCCGGTCCCGGATCCGCCGGTCCCGCCCGCGCCGCCGTCGCCGCCGTATCCGGCGGCGTTGCTGGAGACCCCTCCGGAGCTGTTGCCCCCGGCCCCGCCGGTGCCGCCCACCCCGCCAACCCCGGGATCCGGACCACCGGAGCCGGTCCCGCCGTTCCCGGCGTTGCCGCCGTTCCCGGCCGTCTCGATGCCGTCACCCACACCGGCATTACCCCCGGCCCCGCCATTGCCGCCGGCCCCGCCGCGGGTGTTCGTGTCGGCGTTGCCGCCGTTACCGCCATTGCCGCCGTCGCCGCCCGAGCCGCGGTGTACGTCAGCGACCATCCCCCCGGTACCGGCCTTACCGCCGCTGCCGCCGGCACCCCCGTTGCCGCCGGCGCCGGGGGCGCGGAAGGGATTGAAGCCCCCGTTGCCCCCGTTGCCGGCGTTGCCACCGTTGCCACCGGCGCCGCTGGCACCGTTGGTGCCGCCCGCCCCGGAGTTGCCGCCATTGCCGCCGGTCCCACCCGCACCGCCAGCACCGCCGCTGTCGGTGAATTGATTGACGCCGCCATTGTCGTAAGCAACGCCGGTGGCACCTACACCACCGTTGCCGGCGGCTCCGCCGTTGCCGCCGTTGCCCGCCGCGGCGCCGGTGCCGGCGTTGCCGCCGTTGCCGCCGTTGCCGCCGTTGCCACCCGCCGGGGCGGCGCCCTGCGCGACACCGTTGTCGTTGCCGCCGTCGCCGCCGTCGCCGCCGGCACCAGCGTCGCCACCGTTGCCGCCGACACTGCCGGCGCCCGTCGCGTTGCCGCCGCGGCCTCCGTCGCCGCCCGCTCCGCCGGCCACACCGGGTTCGCGTCGGCGCCCTTGATGCCAGTGGCGCCGGTTCCGCCGCCCCCGCCATTGCCGCCGGTGCCTTCGTGACCTGCGGTGGCGCCGCTGCCGGCCACGCCGGCGTTGCCGCCGGCCCCACCGGTGCCACCGTTGCCGCCGTTGATGCCGCCGTCGCCGGCCCTGCCGCCGTCGCCGCCGTTACCGGCGTTGCCGCCGACAGTGCCCGCGCTGTTGCCACCGGTGCCACCGTTGCCGCCGGTGCCGCCAGCCCCGCCCAAGCCGCCGGTGCCGCCCGGATAGCTCGATCCGCTGAAGTCGCCGCCGAAATCGGAGTTACCCCCGGTGCCGCCTGTGCCGCCCGCACCGGCGTTCCCGCCTGCGCCGCCGTGGCCACCGATGGTCGCATTGCCACCCGCCCCGCCGTTGCCGCCCGCTCCGCCACCACCGCCGTTGCCCGAGGGCAGGATGCCATTGGCGGCACTGAAGGGCGTGCCAGCACCACCGGCGCCGCCGATGCCGCCCGCACCGCCGGGTCCACCGGTGTTGGTGGAGAGGCCGCCGGCGCTTGAGCCGCCGGCCCCGCCGGTGCCTGCGGCCCCGCCTGCTCCGCCGCCACTTGTAGCCTGCGGCGTCGTGCCCTGAGCCCAACTGCCGCCTGTTCCGCCATTGCCGCCATTGCCGCCGGCGCCGGCAGTCTCGGCCTGGTCGCCGAAGCCGCCCGTTCCGCCGGCGCCACCGTTGCCGCCGCTGCCACCGGTGGAGTTGGAGTTCGGGGCGGCCGTGCCGCCGTTGCCACCGTTGCCGCCCTTGCCGGCGGCCCCGCCCTCGGCGCTGACCGCCCCGCCGTAACCGGCGTTGCCGCCGGTGCCGCCGGTGCCGCCGGTGCCACCATCGCCGGCGGCCGTGGTGGTGCCTGTGCTGTTGCCGCCGTTGCCGGCGTTGCCGCCAGCCCCGCCGCCCCCGGCTGCGCCGTTGATACCGCCGGTGCGGGTGTTCCCACCCCGACCGCCGCCACCGCCGGCTCCGCCGTTGCCGCCGTTGTCGGCGGACGGGCCGACCCCGGCATTGTTCCCGGTGGTGCCGTTCCCTCCGGCACCACCCGAGCCGCCGGCGCCCCCGTTGCCTGCGGCACCCCCGGTGCCGGCGCCGCCGCCGGCTCCGCCGGTGCCACCGTCCCCGCCGGCCGGGGCGGTGGCGCTGCCGGTACCGGTGTCGGTTCCACCGTTTCCGCCGGTGCCGCCGGCGCCGCCAGCGCCGCCGTTGCCTGCGCTGCCGCCGGGTCCAGAATCCCCGCCGGTGCCGCCGACACCTCCGGTGCCACCGGTGAAGCCGGCGTTGCCGTCGCTGCCGGTCGCCCCCGTTCCGCCATCGCCACCGGCACCGCCGTCCCCGCCGGTGCCGTAGACGCCCATCGTGGCACCGTTGCCCCCGGCGCCGGCCGCGCCACCGGTCCCACCGGCCCCACCGGTGCGGCCTGTGCCACTCTTGCCGTTGGCGCCGGCCCCGCCATCGCCACCGGACCCGCCTGCCCCGCCGTTGCCTGCGTTGCCGCCGGTGCCGGTGTTGCCACCGGCGCCTCCTCGGCCACCTTGGGCGCCGGACGGCGCGGTGCTGCCGAAGGCTAGGTCGCGCCCGCCGTTGCCGCCGTTGCCGCCGTTGCCGCCGGCCCCGCCGCTGCCCGCGGTGCCGCCGGTTCCCGAGGTGCCGCCATCACCGCCGACACCCCCGGTGCCACCCGCCAAGCCGGCCGTACCGGGGACGTTCCCGCCGGACCCGCCGTCGCCGCCGTTGCCGCCGTCGCCGCCGTTGCCGTAGGCGCCGCCGCTACCGCCGCTGCCGCCGACGCCGGCCGCCCCGCCCGCCCCGGCGGCTCCGCCGGTCCCGCCGGCCCCGCCGTTACCGGCGGTGCTTGTCGAGTCACCGCCTTGTTGAGCCGACTTGCCCGTCCCGCCGGTGCCACCCACACCGCCGTTGCCGCCTGCGCCGCCGTTGCCGTTGGTTCCGCCGATCAGGCTCGAGCCGCTGCCGCCGGCCCCGCCGATCCCGCCGGCGCCACCGGATGCTCCGGCCTGTCCGGTGGTGCCCGCGCCGCCGGCGCCGCCGGTGCCGCCGGCCCCGCCGGCCCCGCCGCGCCCGGCGACGATGTCGCGGTCGGCCCCGCCAGCCCCGCCGGTGCCGCCGGCCCCGCCGGCCTGCCCTGGGGCACCCGGGGCGCCCTTGCCGCCGGCCCCACCGTTGCCGGCCGCACCGCGTTCTGAACCCGTCCCGCCGTTACCGCCGTTACCGCCGGCCCCACCGGGTGTGGTGGCGTCACCGCCGGCCCCGCCGTTACCACCGTGACCGGAGAAGACGCCCGCCGCCCCGCCGTTGCCGCCGGCCTGACCCGGCGCACCGGAGCCGCCATCACCACCGCTGCCGATCAGGATCCCGCCGTCACCACCGTTTTGCCCGGTGCCCGGGGCGCCGTTGGCGCCATCACCGAACAACGGCCGGGCCACCAGCAGTTCGGTGGGGGTGTTGACGATGCCCATCACGTCGGCGACCAGGGTCAGCAACGGTGAGGCCGGGCCGGTCTCGCTGCGGGCGAAGGCGGCCTCACCGGCATCAAACGCCTGCTCCAGCGCGCCGAACAACGGCAGCGTCTGCGCGGTGGCCGCCCGCGACCCCAGACCCGAGGTGCCGAACAACCCACCGGACAGGGCACCCCCGCCATCGGTACTGGCCGCCGCCCGACTCGCCGCGCCCGCACCGCCGCTGACCCCCGAGCGCCGCGAGCCAGGCTCACCCAGCACCGACAGCACAGCGCCCGCCGTCGCCGAGTCGCTACCCGCCGACACCCCCCGGCGCACCGCCGCGACCGGCACGGCCGGGGACACCGCACGCCGCGATGAGGACGACCCCGCCCGCGCACCCGGTGTGCTCGCCGGCGCCAACCCAGCCGGGCCACCGTGATCCGAGCCGCCCGAGTCCGACCCCGCCGCCGAGGAGTTCGAAGCCCCCGCCCTGGCCGAGCCCAACGAGCCGTGGCGCGCCGGCCCCGACGACGACGATCCCGCCGATCCCGTCGAGCCCGACCCGCCATCGGCCCACGCCACCGCCGGCAACGCCGCGATACCCACCCCGACCCCCAGGGCGATCGCCAGGCCACCCACCCGACCCACATAGCGGGCGTACCCGCCACCACGACGCTGCTGGACCCGACCCGACTCGACTGCGCTCACCGAAGCACCCCTTACGCCGGCAGCCCTGAGCCCGCCACGATTTATGAGAATGTGCAAACAATAAGACACCCGCACATACTTATCGCCTGTTTGCGAAAACTGGTCGCCGCGGGTACACCACGCGTTCCGCCAACACATCCGCACAGCTCACCACCGGCAGATAGAGACACCTACAGGCACCTCGCAGACACTTCCGCGACGTAGCAGCTGCACCGGCCCCCGAAATTTGCCGGACCGCCGACTGGGGTTCTGGCGCCGGTCTAGTTGCCGCCGGTGCCGCCTTGTCCGCCGGTGCCGCCGCCGCCGCCGGTTCCGCCGGTCGGCCCGGTGGGTCCGGTGCCGGACGTGCCGGGTTGGCTGGGTTGGCCTGTGGCGCCGGCGCCGCCGCCGGCGCCGTTGCCGCCGCTGCCGCCGGGACCGCTGATGCCACCGGTGGCCCCGGTCCCGCCGGTGCCGCCGCTGCCGTTGCCGCCGGTGCCGCCGGTGCCGCCGTCGCCACCGTTACCGCCGGCCGCGCCCGGGAAGCCCGAGCCGAGCGCGGCGTCGCCGCCCCCGCCACCACTACCGCCGGTGCCGCCGGTGCCACCACCGCCGCCGATGGCGCCGGCGTTGCTGGCCGCGCCGCCGAGTCCGCCCTGGCCGCCGAGGCCGCCGTTACCGCCGACGCCGGGTCCGATGTTGATGCTGGACTGGCTAGACCCGGGGGTGCCGCTGCCGCCGGTGCCGCCGTCACCGCCGGTACCGCCGGCGCCGCCGATGTTCGAGGACAGGCCGCCGCTGCTGATGCCGCCGGCGCCGCCGGTACCGCCGGCGCCGCCGTCACCGCCGCTGGGTGTACCGCTGAACGTGGCGGTCAGGTTGCCGCCGGTGCCGCCGGTGCCGCCGGCTCCGCCAGCTCCGCCGGTCTCGACGGCATCGCCGATACCCCCGGCTCCGCCGTTGCCGCCGGCTCCGCCGATGCCGCCGGACAGGCCGTGCAGCGGGGAGCCGTTGAGGTTGTTGTCGGCCGCGTCGCCGCCGTTGCCGCCGGTGCCGCCGTTACCACCGGCTCCACCGATGGGGCTGATCGTGGCGGCGTTACCGGCGGTACCGGCGTTGCCGCCGTTGCCGGCGTCGCCACCGGCCCCACCATTGCCCAAGGTGCCGGCGCCATTGCCGCCGCCACCTCCGTTACCGCCGTCCCCGCCGGCCCCGCTGGCCCCGCCCGTGCCGCCGGTCCCTGAGGCGCCAGCGCCCTTACCGCCGTTACCGCCGACCCCGCCGGCCCCGCCGGCCCCGCCGGCGTCGCCGGCCGCGCTGCCGGTGGCGTTGTTGCCCAGGGCGCCGTCTCCGCCGGCCCCGCCTGCTCCGCCGGCTCCGCCGATGCCCTCGATGCCGCCGCCGCCAGCCTGGCCGCCGTTGCCGCCGGCCCCGCCCGTGCCACCGGCCGGGGCCGTCGGTGCCGCCGGTGCCGGTGTCAGCGCCGCCGTCGCCGCCGGCCCCGCCGGCCCCGCCGGCCCCGCCGTTCCCGCCGGTGCCCTTGCGGTCGCTGATGCCGCCGGCCCCGCCGTTGCCGCCCTTGCCGCCGTTATCACCGACCATGCCGGGAGTGCCGGCGTTGGCGCTGGCGCCGGTGCCGCCGGTGCCGCCGTTGCCGGCGGTGCCGGCGTAGCCGCTGGCCCCTTCCCCGGAGGCCCATCCGGCGGCACTACCGCCCCTACCGCCGTTGCCGCCGTTGGGGGCGGTGGTCCCGCCGGTGCCGGTGTCGGCCCCAGCGTTGCCGCCGTTGCCGCCGTTGCCGCCGTTGCCGGCGTTACCGCCGACACTGCCGGCCCCGGTGGCCCGGCCGCCATAGCCGCCATCACCGCCGTCGCCACCGTTCATCCCGCCCTTGCCGGCGGCGCCGTCGCTGCCGTTGGTGCCGTTGCCGCCGTCACCGCCGTTGCCGCCGTAGCCGCCGGTGCCCGCGGTGGCCCCGGCCGTACCGCTGCCGACCTGTCCGGCGTAGCCGCCGTTGCCGCCATCACCGCCCCGCGGGGCGGTGGTGGTGCCGGTCATGGCCGCCCCGCCGTTGCCGCCGGCGCCGCCGTCGCCGCCGTCGCCCGCCTCACCACCGACACCGCCGGTGCCGGTGGCGCTGCCGCCGCTGCCGCCGGCCCCGCCGGCCCCGCCGGCCACCCCGTCGCCGCCGGCGCTGCCGTTGCCGCCGTTGCCGCCGTTGCCGCCGTCACCACCGGCGCCGCCGACCCCGCCCTGACCGGTGATGCCGCCGGTGCCGACCCGGCCCGCAGCCCCGCCGGCCCCGCCGTCACCGCCCGAGGGGGCGGCCGCCTGGCCGGTCCGCGTGTTGTTACCGCCGTTGCCGCCATTGCCGCCGTCACCACCGTTGCCGGCGTTACCGCCGATGCCGCCGGTGGCGGTACCGCCGTTGCCTCCGGTGCCGCCCCGGCCGCCGATATCGCCGGCGAGGTCGCTGACCGCGTTGACGCCGTTGGCGCCGTTGCCGCCGGCGCCGCCGGCGCCGCCGATACCGGCCTTGCCGTTGATGGCGCCGGTGCCCGTCCCCTGGCCGACCACACCGGCACTGCCGCCATTGCCGCCGGCACCGCCGTTCGGTGCCTTGTAGCCGCCGCCGCTGCCGAGATCGGTCCCGCCATTGCCGCCGTTGCCGGCGCCGCCGCCGTTGCCGGCGTTGCCCCCGGTGCCGCTGGCGCCGTAGGCGTTGCCGCCGGAACCACCGCGACCGCCGTCGCCGCCGATACCACCATCAAGATCCGCGCCGCCGGTGCCGGCGTTGCCGCCGGTGCTGCCGTTGCCGCCGTTGCCGCCGACAGCGAGGGTGCCGGTGGCGTTGCCGCCGTTGCCGCCATCACCGCCGTTGCCGCCGTTCACCCCGATATTGCCCGCGATGGCGTCGCTGCCGGTGCCGCCGGTGCCGCCGGCGCCGCCGTTGCCGCCACGGCCGCCGATACCGGTGGTTGCACCGGTGCCTGCGGTGCCGGCGTTGCCGCCGTTGCCGCCGTTGCCGCCATCTGGAGCAGTCCGGCCAGCGGTGCCTGCGGTGCCGGCGTTGCCGCCGTTGCCGCCGTTGCCGCCGCTTCCGGCGTTGCCGCCCACACTGCTCGTGCCGGTGGCACTGCCACCGTTACCGCCGACACCGCCGGCGCCGCCGTTCACCCCGCCGTTGCCGGCGGTGCCGGCGGGGCCGTCCGCGCCGTTGCCGCCGTTGCCGCCGTTGCCGGCCGTGGCACCGATGCCGGCAGTGGCACCCGTGCCTGCCGCCCCGGCGTTGCCGCCGTTGCCGCCGTTGCCGCCATCCGGAGCGTTCGGGCCAGTGGAGGCGGCGGCCCCGGCGTTGCCGCCGTTGCCACCGTTGCCGCCGCCGCCGGCATTGCCGCCCACACTCCCGGTCCCGGTGGCGCTGCCGCCGTTACCGCCGACACCGCCCACGCCGCCGTTCACGCCGCCATTACCCGCGGTGCCGTTGCCGCCGTTGCCGCCGTTGCCGCCCTTGCCACCGTTGCCGGCCGTAGCGGCGATCCCGGCCGTGGCACCTGCGCCCGCCGCCCCAGCGTCGCCGCCGTTACCTCCGGCGCCACCGGCGCCACCGCCGATGCCGTTGCCGCCGTTACCGCCGCCACCGGCGTCACCGGCGTCGCCACCCACCCCGCCGGGACCGGTGGAATTACCGCCATCACCGCCTGTGCCGCCGGCACCGCCGGCGCCGCCGCTGTCGGTGGTGCCGCCCTTGGTGTCGGCACTGCCGTCAGCGCCGGTGCCGCCCCTGCCCGCCTCGCCACCGTTGCCGCCGTTGCCCGCGGTGGCCCCGTTGCCGGCGTTGCCGCCGGTGCCGCCGTTTCCGCCCGCGCCACCAGCCGGGGCGGTGCCGGTGCCGAGCGTGTCGCGACCGCCGTTACCGCCCACCCCACCGCTGCCGCCGGCACCGCCGTTCCCGCCGATACCGCTGTTGCCGGTGGCGTTGCCGCCGCGGCCGCCATCGCCGCCGACACCGCCCGCGACACCGGCGGTGTCGGTGTCGCCGTTGAACCCATCGGTGCCGATTCCGCCGGCCCCACCGTTGCCGCCGGTGCCGGCAGCACCGACAGTGGCGCCGTTGCCAGCCGCGCCGGAGTTACCGCCGGCCCCGCCGGTGCCGCCGTTGCCACCGTTGCTGCCGCCGATACCGCCCGCGCCGCCCAACCCGCCGTTACCGGCGTTGCCGCCGGTGTTGCCCGGCGCACTGAGGGCTGTGCCGCCGTTGCCGCCCATCCCGCCGCTACCGCCGAAGCCGCCGGTGCCGCCGGTGGCGACCACCTGGTTGAACGAGGAGCCGTTATACAGAGACCTGCCCCCGGCTCCGCCGTTGCCGCCCTCTCCAGCGGTGCCGCCCGCTCCCGCCGTACCGCCGGTGCCGGCGTTGCCGCCAGTCCCGCCGTTGCCGCCCTGGCCGCCGTTCCCGCCTGCGCCGGCCTTGAGCACCGTCCCTGTGCCCACGGTGCTGATGAACAAGGGGGTGCCGGCGCCGCCGTACCCACCGGCGCCGCCCGCTCCGCCGGCCCCGGCGGTGTTTGTGGAGAGGCCGCCGGTGCTGGAACCGCCGGCCCCGCCGGTGCCGGCGGCGCCGCCCGCTCCGCCGTCGCTGGTGGCTGGCGGCTGGTATCCGAAGCCCTGGCTCCAACTGCCACCGGCGCCGCCGGTGCCGCCCGTGCCGCCGGCGCCGGCGATCTCGGCCTGATCGCCGGAACCGCCCGCACCGCCGGCGCCACCACTGCCGCCCTTGCCACCTGTGCCGCTACCGGAGTCCTTGGAGTACTCGACGGAGCCCGCCCCGCCCGCTCCGCCGCTGCCGCCGGTGCCACCGGCCCCGCCCGTGGTGCTCGCTTTACCGCCACTGCCGGCCGTCCCGGCTGCGCCGCCGGCGCCACCGGTACCGCCGTCGCCGCCCCCGGGCGCGTCGCTGATGTTGTTGGCGCCGTTGCCGGCGTTGCCGCCGTCGCCGCCGGCCCCGGCTGCACCGTTGATACCGCCGGGGCCCGAGTTGCCACCTTTACCGCCGGTGCCGCCTGCTCCGCCGTTGCCGCCCCTGTCCGGGGACTGGCCGTACTGCGAGGAGGCGTCGGCGCCGTCGCTGCCGGTGCCGCCGGCGCCGCCTGCTCCGCCGTTGCCGCCGTTGCCTGCGTTGCCGCCGGTGCCGGTGTTGCCGCCGGCGCCGCCGCCCCCGCCGGCGCCGCCGGCCGGGGCGGTGCTTCGGCCGGTGCCGATGTCGGCCCCGCCGTTGCCGCCGGTGCCGCCGGTGCCGCCGGCCCCGCCGCTGCCCGCGGTGCCGCCGGTTCCCGAGGTGCCGCCATCACCGCCGACACCCCCGGTGCCGCCGGCGAAGCCGGCATTGCCGTCGGTGCCGGTAGCACCTGCTCCGCCGGTACCGCCGGCGCCGCCGTCGCCGCCATTGCCGTAGGCGCCCGCGCTGCCGCCGCTGCCGCCGACGCCGGCCGCCCCGCCCGCCCCGGCGGCTCCGCCGGTCCCACCGGCGGCACCGGTGCCGCCGGCCGCGTTGACCCCGGCGTTGCCCGTCCCGCCGGTGCCACCCACACCGCCGTTGCCGCCTGCGCCGCCGTTGCCGTTGGTTCCGCCGATCAGGCTCGAGCCGCTGCCGCCGGCCCCGCCGATCCCGCCGGCGCCACCGGATGCTCCGGCCTGTCCGGTGGTGCCCGCGCCGCCGGCGCCGCCGGTGCCGCCGGCCCCGCCGGCCCCGCCGCGCCCGGCGACGATGTCGCGGTCGGCCCCGCCAGCCCCGCCGGTGCCGCCGGCCCCGCCGGCCTGCCCTGGGGCACCCGGGGCGCCCTTGCCGCCGGCCCCACCGTTGCCGGCCGCACCGCGTTCTGAACCCGTCCCGCCGTTACCGCCGTTACCGCCGGCCCCACCGGGTGTGGTGGCGTCACCGCCGGCCCCGCCGTTACCACCGTGACCGGAGAAGACGCCCGCCGCCCCGCCGTTGCCGCCGGCCTGACCCGGCGCACCGGAGCCGCCATCACCACCGCTGCCGATCAGGATCCCGCCGTCACCACCGTTTTGCCCGGTGCCCGGGGCGCCGTTGGCGCCATCACCGAACAACGGCCGGGCCACCAGCAGTTCGGTGGGGGTGTTGACGATGCCCATCACGTCGGCGACCAGGGTCAGCAACGGTGAGGCCGGGCCGGTCTCGCTGCGGGCGAAGGCGGCCTCACCGGCATCAAACGCCTGCTCCAGCGCGCCGAACAACGGCAGCGTCTGCGCGGTGGCCGCCCGCGACCCCAGACCCGAGGTGCCGAACAACCCACCGGACAGGGCACCCCCGCCATCGGTACTGGCCGCCGCCCGACTCGCCGCGCCCGCACCGCCGCTGACCCCCGAGCGCCGCGAGCCAGGCTCACCCAGCACCGACAGCACAGCGCCCGCCGTCGCCGAGTCGCTACCCGCCGACACCCCCCGGCGCACCGCCGCGACCGGCACGGCCGGGGACACCGCACGCCGCGATGAGGACGACCCCGCCCGCGCACCCGGTGTGCTCGCCGGCGCCAACCCAGCCGGGCCACCGTGATCCGAGCCGCCCGAGTCCGACCCCGCCGCCGAGGAGTTCGAAGCCCCCGCCCTGGCCGAGCCCAACGAGCCGTGGCGCGCCGGCCCCGACGACGACGATCCCGCCGATCCCGTCGAGCCCGACCCGCCATCGGCCCACGCCACCGCCGGCAACGCCGCGATACCCACCCCGACCCCCAGGGCGATCGCCAGGCCACCCACCCGACCCACATAGCGGGCGTACCCGCCACCACGACGCTGCTGGACCCGACCCGACTCGACTGCGCTCACCGAAGCACCCCTTACGCCGGCGCGGCCCGCAGACCCGCCACGATTTCTGAGAATGTGCAAACAGTAAAACACCCGCACATACTTATCGCTTGTTTGCGAAAACTACCGGCGGGGCGTGATCGAAAGTCACAGCGACGCCGTGAGGACACCTCACTGCGAACAATCAGACACCTCACAGACACTGGTGATTACCGTCTTTGGATCTTCTGAGAGAGCACCGGCCTGAATTCTTGAGGTGCCGTAGAAGAGCATCAAGTGCGGCGAGAGTGGGTTCGGAGAATTTGCTCAATCGCGGAATGAGCAACCAGTTGTCTGTGCGCGTCAACCCGTCAGTCACAGCGTTGTTGAATGTCCGTTGGCGCCGGGCTGTCCGTTGGCGCCGGGCTGTCCGTCAGCGCCAGGAATCCCCGTCGCACCGGTCGCGCCCGGCCCGCCACCCTTGCCGGTGGCACCGGTCGCACCCGTAGGCCCGGCCTGTCCCGTCGCACCGTCGGAGCCGGCCGCGCCGATGTTCCCGAACAGACCACCGGCACCGGGCGTACCGGCCTTGCCGCCCGAGCCACCGGCCCCGCCGGCACCCCCGGTCCCACCGGTGCCGCCGGTGCCGCCGGCGCCACCTGCTCCAGCGGCCCCGCCTTTGCCGGCCGCACCACCTTTACCCGCTGTGCCATCCACGGCGGGACCGCCAGTGGCGTTTATGGCGACGCCGGCGTCGCCGCCAGCACCGCCGTTGCCGCCAGTACTGCCGTTGCCGCCCGCAGAACCGTTGCCGCCGTTGCCGCCGTTGAAACCCGCCCCGCCGTCGCCGAAAATCCCCGCGTTCCCGCCGTTGCACGCCGCCGTGCCGGTGCAGGTGCTCGCGTCATAGGAGAAACCGTTGCCGATCAACAACCCACCATTGGGATGCGCGGCGGTGCCGTTACCGATGAAGATCGCCAGAATGCTGCCCGGCTGCCAGGTGATGGCCGCCGCCGGGCCGGTCCCCACCACCGAGGCGGCTAATTGAGTGGTGCGTGCGGTGCTGCGCCGACCCGAACCCACGCTCGACGGACTCGCAGTGCTCTTGGCCCCCGAAGCCGAACGCGCCACCCCCGCGGACCGCGCCGACCCGGCATCCGAGGACCCCGACCCCGACGATCCAGAATCAGCCCCCCACCCCCACACCCAACGCAACCGCCAACGCCCCCACCCGACCCACGCACCGGGCAAAGCCAGACGCGCGATGCAAATCGTCAAGGCCGTTGGCTGCGTCCATTTCGTGCACCCCTACCGCACACGGCGCGGCCCCGGCACCGCGCATTCGTGAGTATGCAGACACACAGTCGGCCTCAGAACTGACTTATCGTCTGTTTCATGAAACTAATCTCCCGCCCTACTGGCACGCCCATGCCCGCACGGTTACACCCACGCAGCGTGGAGGAACCGCATCCCAAGGCGTCCACGCGCCATGAGTGAGTTACGACCGAATGGATCCGGGTCGCTAGGGATAACCTGAACCAGTAGTACAGCTGTCACAAGAAAAGGACGAACGAGCCGGTGTCAGATAACACCAAGACCGATGTCGTGCTGATCGGTGCGGGAATCATGAGCGCCACCCTGGGCGCGCTGCTGCGGATGGTCGAGCCGGACTGGTCGATCACCCTCGTCGAGCGCCTGGACGCCGCCGCGGCTGAGAGCAGCGACCCGTGGAACAACGCCGGCACCGGCCACTCGGCGCTGTGCGAGCTCAACTACACCCCCGAGGGCGCCGACGGCAGCATCGAGATCGCCAAGGCGGTCAACGTCAACGAGCAGTTCCAGGTCACCCGCCAGTTCTGGGCCTACGCCCACGAGCACGGCATCCTGCCCGACGTCCGCAGCTTCCTGAACCCCATCCCGCACGTCAGCTTCGTGCAGGGCGCCGAGAACGTCGACTATCTGCGCCGCCGCCGCGACACCCTGGTGCGCAATCCGCTGTTCGCCGGCATGGAGTTCATCGAGGGCGCCGACGAGTTCGCCCGCCGGCTGCCGCTGATGGCCGACGGTCGCGACTTCAGCGACCCGGTCGGGCTGAACTGGAGCCAGGACGGCACCGACGTCGACTTCGGCTCGCTGTCGCGCCAACTGCTCGGGTACGGCGCCGAACGCGGAATGACCACGCTGTTCGGCCACGAGGTGCGCAACCTGCGCCAGGAGTCCGACGGCAGCTGGACGGTCAAGATCGTCAACGGCCGCACCGGTGAGAAGCGCAAGCTGCAGGCCAAGTTCGTCTTCGTCGGCGCCGGCGGCGGTGCGCTGCCGCTGCTGCAGAAGTCGGGCATGAAAGAGGCCAAGGGCTTCGGCGGCTTCCCGGTCAGCGGGGAGTGGCTGCGGCACCAACCACCCGAACCTCACCGGCGCCCACCACGCCAAGGTGTACGGACTGCCGCCGCTGGGCGCCCCGCCGATGTCGATGCCGCACTTGGACACCCGCGTGATCAACGGCAAGGACTGGTTGCTGTTCGGCCCGTTCGCCGGATGGTCGCCGAAGTTCCTCAAGGCCGGCAACGTCACCGACCTGCCGTTGTCGGTCAAGCCGAACAATCTCGCCTCGATGATCGGCGTCGGGCTCACCGAGCTGCCGCTGCTGCAGTACCTGATCGGCGAGCTGCTCCAGTCTCCGGCCGACCGCGTCGACACCCTGCGCAAGTTCGCCCCGACCGCACAGAGTCAGGACTGGGAGCTCGACATCGCCGGCCAGCGGGTGCAGGTCATCCGGCGTGACAAGAAGAAGCTGGGTGTGCTCGAGTTCGGCACCACCGTGCTCGCCGCCGCCGACGGGTCCATCGCCGGTCTGCTGGGCGCCTCACCCGGCGCGTCGACCGCGGTGCCGGCCATGCTCGACGTGATGCAGCGCTGCTTTTCCGACCGCTACCAGTCCTGGCTGCCCAAGCTCAAGGAGATGGTCCCGTCGCTGGGCGTGCAGACTGTCCGACAACCCGGCCCTGTTCGACGAGGTGTGGGCGCACGGCACCAAGGTGCTCGGACTGGGCAGCGTCGCCGAGGCCGCCAGTGATCCGGAGCCGGCAGGGATGGTGTGACGGTCGCACTGCGCCGCTCCTGGGCCAAAGACCTCGACGCGGCCACGCTCTACGAGTTGCTCAAGCTACGAGTAGAGGTGTTCGTGGTCGAGCAGGCCTGCCCCTATCCCGAACTCGACGGCCGTGATCTGCTGGCCGAGACCCGCCACTTCTGGCTCGAACAGCCCGACGGCACGGTGATCTCCACGCTGCGGCTGATGGAGGAGCACGCCGGCGGGGAGAAGGCCTTCCGCATCGGACGGGTCTGCACCCGCCGCGCGGCCCGCGGCCAGGGCCACACCACCCGGCTGATGCAGGCCGCGCTGGCCGACGTCGGCGACCACCCGTGCCGGATCAACGCCCAGACCTACCTCGCCGACATGTACGCCCACCACGGCTTCGTCGTCGACGGCGACGAGTTCATCGAGGACGGCATCCCGCACGTGCCGATGCTGCGCACGTGAGCACGCCCCCGTATCCGTTCAGCGCGATCGTCGGCCACGACCGGCTGCGACTCGCACTGGTGCTGTGCGCGGTGCGCCCCGAGATCGGCGGCGTGCTGATCCGCGGCGAGAAGGGCACCGCGAAGTCGACGGCCGTGCGGGCGCTGGCCGCGGTGCTCGCCGATGTCGACCCGGGCTCTCGGCTGGTGGAACTGCCGATCGGCGCCACCGAGGACCGCGTGGTCGGCTCGCTGGATCTGCAGAAGGTGCTGCGCGAAGGTGAGCACGCGTTCGCCCCGGGCCTGCTGGCCCGCGCCCACGGCGGCGTGCTCTACGTCGACGAGGTCAACCTGCTGCACGACCACCTCGTCGACATCATGCTCGACGCCGCCGCGATGGGCCGGGTGCACATCGAGCGCGACGGGGTGTCGCACTCCCACGAGGCCCGATTCGTGTTGATCGGCACCATGAATCCCGAAGAGGGCGAACTGCGCCCGCAATTGCTCGACCGGTTCGGGCTGACCGTCGACGTGCACGCCTCCCGCGAGGTGCCCGTGCGCAGTGAGGTGATCCGCCAGCGGTTGGCCTATGAGGCCGACCCGGTGAGGTTCGCCGCGCACTACGCCGAGCAGGACCGCGACCTGGCGGTGCGGATCGCCGCCGCCCGCGCGCGGGTGAGCGAGGTGGCGCTGCCCGACGCCGAACTGAACCGCATAGCGGCGCTGTGCGCGGCGTTCGACGTCGACGGCATGCGCGCGGACCTGGTGCTGGCCCGCACCGCGGTGGCCCATGCGGCGTGGCGCGGCGCGAATACCGTTGCCGAAGAAGATATCAGGGTGGCTGCCGAGCTGGCGCTGCCGCACCGCCGCCGCCGCGATCCGTTCGACGACCCGGGCATCGATCCGGCGCAGCTCGACGAGGCTCTGGCGGCCACCGCCGCCGGCGGCCCTGAACCGGAGCCCGAACCCGACCCACCCGGCGGCGGCCAGGCGAACGATGGCGACTCGGGAAGCTCAGCACCGCAACAGAATTCGTCGTCGAACACGCGCCCGTCCGCGCCGCCCGCGGCGACCTTCCGCACCCGGGCGCTGGCGGTGCCGGGTGTCGGCGAAGGCACCCCGGGCCGTCGGTCGAGGGCCCGCAACCGATCTGGTGCCGTCATCACCGCCACCGACGATCCCGAGGTCGGCCACGGTCTGCATCTGTTCGCGACCGTGCTCGCCGCCGCGGGCAACGGCAGGCTGCGTCCGCATGCCGAGGACGTCCGCCGGGCGGTGCGCGTCGGGCGGGAGGGCAACCTGGTGATCTTCGTGGTCGACGCCTCCGGGTCGATGGCGGCCCGCGACCGCATGTCGGCCGTCACCGGGGCGGCGCTGTCCCTGCTGCGCGACGCCTACCAGCGCCGGGACAAGGTCGCGGTCATCACCTTCCGCGGGGACGACGCCCGGGTGCTGCTGCCGCCGACGTCCTCGGCGCACATCGCCTCGCGGCGGCTGACCCGCTTCGACACCGGCGGCACCACGCCGCTGGCGAAGGGGCTGCTGGCCGCCCGCGACATCGTGGTGCGCGAGCGGGTGCGCGACCGCACCCGCCGCCCGCTGGTGGTGGTGCTCACCGACGGCCGGGCCACCGGCGGCCCGGACCCGTTGGGGCGCAGCCGCTCCGCCGCGCAGCTCCTGGTGGCCGAGGGTGCGGCTGCGGTGGTGGTGGACTGCGAGACGTCCTACGTCCGGCTGGGCCTGGCCGGTGACCTGGCCGGCCAGCTGAAAGCCCCGGTGCTGCGGCTCGAGCAGCTGCGCGCAGACTATTTGGCGCGGGCCGTCCGCGCCGCCTGAGCCGGAAAGGGGATCGTCGATGCCGCAGGGGCGTCCGCTCGTCGTACCCGACGACGGCCTGACCACCAGGGCCCGGCGCAACGTCCCCGTGCTGGCCGTGCACACCGGCGCGGGCAAGGGCAAGTCCACGGCCGCGTTCGGAATGGCGTTGCGGGCGTGGAACGCCGGGATGAGCGTGGCGGTCTTCCAGTTCGTCAAGAGCGCCAAGTGGAAGGTCGGCGAGGAGTCCGCGTTCGGCGCGCTTGGCCGGCTGCACGACGACAGCGGTGCGGGCGGGCCGGTGGAGTGGCACAAGATGGGGTCGGGCTGGTCCTGGTCCCGCAAGCCGGGTTCCGACGACGACCACGCGGCGGCCGCCGCCGAGGGCTGGGCCGAAATCGCGCGCCGCATAGGCGAACAACGCCACGACTTCTACGTCCTCGACGAGTTCACCTACCCGCTCAAGTGGGGCTGGGTGTCCGTGGACGACGTGGTCGAGGTGCTGCGCTCACGTCCGGGTGGGCACGTCGTGATCACCGGACGCGACGCACCGCGGCAACTGCTCGACGCCGCCGATCTGGTTACCGAGATGACCAAGGTCAAGCATCCGATGGACGCCGGCCGCAAAGGCCAGCGCGGGATCGAATGGTGAGCAGCGTACCGGCTCTTGTCGTCGGCGCTCCCTCCTCGGGGAGCGGGAAGACCACCATCGCAACGGGTTTGATCGGTGCGCTGCGCCAGGCCGGCCACCGGGTGGCGCCGTTCAAGGTGGGACCGGACTTCATCGATCCCGGCTATCACGCGCTGGCCGCGGGCAGGCCCGGGCGCAACCTGGACCCGGTGCTGGTCTCCGAGGAGTTGATCGGCCCGCTCTACCGGCACGGCTCGCGGGAGGCCGACATCGCCGTGGTCGAAGGTGTCATGGGTCTTTTCGACGGCCGCATCGACGAACTGGCGGTCACCCCGGCCCGCGGTTCCACCGCGCAGGTCGCCGAACTTCTCGGCGCCCCGGTGGTCCTGGTGGTCGATGCCCGCGGCCAGAGCCAGAGCATCGGGGCTGTGCTGCAAGGGTTTTCGACCTTCCATCCCGGCGTGCGCGTCGCCGGGGTGATCCTCAACCGGGTCGGCTCGCCGCGCCACGAACAGGTGCTGCGTCAGGCCTGCGACGGGGCCGGGGTGCCGGTGCTGGGGGCGATACCGCGCCACGACGAGTTGTCGGTGCCGTCGCGACATCTGGGTCTGGTGACCGCCGTCGAGCACGGTGAGGCCGCGCGCGCGGCGGTCGCGGCGATGGCGGCGCTCATCGCCGGCAACGTCGACCTGGCCGCAGTGGTGGCGCTGGCCGGCTCGCGGGTCCAGGCCCGGCCGTGGGCGCCCGAGGAGGCCGTAGGCGAGCGGGTCCCGGGGGACCCGGTGGTGGCGATGGCCGCGGGCCGGGCATTCAGCTTCGGTTATGCCGAGCACGCCGAACTGCTGCGCGCCGCCGGCGCACAGGTCGTCGAGTTCGACCCGCTGGCTGCTGGACTGCCGGCGCACACCGCCGCGCTGGTGCTGCCGGGCGGGTTTCCCGAGCAGTACCTGACCGAGCTGTCGGCCAACGCCGAGCTTCGCGCGCAGATCCGGGAACTGGCCCGCCAGGCCCCGGTGCAGGCCGAGTGCGGCGGTCTGGCCTACCTGATGACCGAGTTGGACGGCCATCCGATGTGCGGGGTGCTGCCCGGCTCGGCCCGCTTCACCCCGCGGCTCACCCTGGGCTATCGCGACGCGGTGGCGGTGGCCGACTCGTCGCTGTACCGTGCGGGGGAGCGGGTGGTCGGTCACGAATTCCACCGCACGACAGTCGAATTCAGTGGGGACCGCGAACCGGCCTGGGTGTTCGGCCGGGCCGGAGCCGAACCGGTGCGCGACGGCGCGATCCGGGCTGAGGTGCACGCGTCGTATCTGCACACCCACGCCGCCGCCCAACCGCGCTCGGTCGCACGGTTTGTCAGCCATGCGGCCGCACTCACTAAAATCGCCCGGTGACCGAGAACGCCTACCTCGTCGGCCTTCGACTGGCCGGCAAGAAGGCTGTCGTGATCGGCGGCGGAACGGTGGCGCAGCGGCGGGTGCCGATACTGATCGGCGCCGGCGCCGACGTCCACGTGATCGCCCGGGCGGCCACACCCGCGGTCGAGGCGCTGGCCGAGCAGGACCCGGGCATCACCCTGCAGCTGCGGGACTATCGCGCGGGTGACCTCGAGGGCGCCTGGTACGCCATCGCCGCCACCGACGACCCGGCCGTCAACGCCGCGGTGGCCGCCGAGGCGGAGGGCCGCCACATCTTCTGCGTGCGCGCCGACTCGGCCCGCGACGGCACCGCCGTCACACCCGCGTCGTTCGACCACGACGGGCTGCTGGTGGGGGTGCTTGCCGGCGGCGAACACCGCCGCTCGGCGGCCATCCGCTCGGCTATCCGGGAGGCCTTTCAGCGGGGGCTGATCAATCCCGACACCTCCGACGTCATGCGGGGCGGTGTGGCCCTGGTCGGCGGCGGGCCCGGTGACCCCGAACTGATCACCGTGCGCGGACGCCGCCTTTTGGCCAGGGCCGACGTCGTCGTCGCCGACCGGCTCGCACCTCCGGAACTGCTCGCCGAACTCGGTCCGCACGTCGAGGTCATCGACGCCGCCAAGATCCCGTACGGCCGCGCGATGGCCCAGGACGCCATCAACGACGTCCTGATCGAACGGGCCCGCGCCGGTCAGTTCGTGGTCCGGCTCAAAGGCGGCGATCCGTTCGTGTTCGCCCGCGGCTACGAGGAGGTTCTCGCCTGCGCGGAGGCTGGGATTCCCGTCACAGTCGTGCCAGGTGTGACAAGCGCCATAAGCGTGCCGGCAATGGCCGGAGTTCCGGTTACCCATCGAGGCGTGAATCACGAGTTCGTGGTGGTCAGCGGCCATTTGGCACCCGAGCATCCGGAATCGTTAGTGAATTGGAATGCGCTCGCCCAATTATCCGGAACGTTAGTTCTCTTGATGGCCGTCGAACGCATCGAATTGTTCGCCGACGCCTTGATCAAAGGCGGTAGACCTGCGCAAACACCTGTCCTGGTGGTGCAACACGGCACGACGGCGGCAGAACGGATAGTGCGCACAACTCTCGCCGAAGCGCCGGCTCGAATTCGTGGCGACGCCATTCGACCTCCGGCGATCATCGTGATCGGTCCGGTAGCGGCATTCGCGGCTTAAGGTTCTCTTAAAATTACTGTAGGGTAGCCATCTATGACGGCTCTCAACGATGCGGAGCGTGCGATGCGTCGCAACGCCGACAGCAGTTCAGAGCGCGCCCTGCCCATCCGCTTCGAGCCCGCAACCCTGCAGCGGAGCAAGTTCTATCCGGCCTGGCTGCCGTCGCGGCGTTTCATCGCCGCAGTGATCGCCATCGGCGGTATGCAGTTGCTGGCCACGATGGACAGCACTGTGGCGATCGTGGCGCTGCCCAAGATCCAGGACGAGCTGAGCCTGTCCGATGCCGGCCGCAGCTGGGTCATCACCGCCTATGTGCTGACCTTCGGTGGTCTGATGCTGCTCGGCGGCCGCCTCGGCGACACGATCGGGCGCAAGCGGACCTTCATCGTCGGCGTCGCCCTGTTCACCATCGCCTCGGTGCTGTGCGGAATCGCCTGGGACGAAACCACTCTGGTGATCGCCCGGCTGCTGCAGGGTGTTGGCGCGGCGATCGCCTCGCCGACCGGCCTGGCACTGATCGCCACCACGTTCCCCAAGGGCCCGGCCCGAAATGCCGCGACCGCGATCTTCGCCGCGATGACCGGCGTCGGCTCGGTGATGGGCCTGGTGGTCGGTGGCGCGCTGGTCGAGGTGTCCTGGCGGCTGGCGTTCCTGGTGAACGTCCCGATCGGCCTGCTGATGATCTATCTGGCCCGCACCACGCTGCGGGAGACCCAGCGGGAGCGGATGAAGCTCGACGCGGGCGGCGCGCTGCTGGCCACCGTCGCGTGTACCGCCGCGGTGTTCGGCTTCGCTCAGGCACCGGAGAACGGCTGGCGGTCGATGGTGACCCTCGCCTCGGGCGCCACCGCCGCGCTGGCCTTCGTCGCGTTCGTGTTCGTCGAGCGCCGGGCGGTCAACCCGGTGGTTCCGTTCACCCTGTTCAAGGACCGCAACCGGCTGGCGACGTTCGCCGCGGTGTTCCTGGCCGGCGGTGTGATGTTCACCCTGACCGTGCTCATCGGCCTGTACGTGCAGGACATCATGGGCTACAGCGCGCTGCGCGCCGGCATCGGCTTCATCCCGTTCGTGATCGCGCTGGGCGTCGGCCTGGGGCTGTCGTCGCAGCTGGTGTCCAAGTTCCCGCCGCGGGTGCTGGTGATCGCCGGTGGTGTGCTGGTGCTCGCTGCCATGCTCTACGGCTCCACGCTCAACGGCGGTATCCCGTACTTCCCGAACCTCGTCATCCCGATCACCGTCGGCGGCCTCGGAATCGGCATGATCGTCGTGCCGCTCACCGTCTCGGCCATCGCCGGCGTGGGTTTCGACCAGATCGGCCCGGTGTCGGCCATCGCGCTGATGCTGCAGAACCTCGGCGGCCCGGTGGTGCTGGCCATCATCCAGGCCGTCATCACCTCGCGGACGCTCTACCTCGGCGGCACCACGGGGCCGGTGAAGAAGATGAACCCCGCGCAGCTGCACGCGCTGGACCAGGGCTACACCTACGGCCTGCTGTGGGTGGCCGCCGTCGCGGTGATCGTCGGCGTGGTGGCCCTGTTCATCGGCTACACCTCCGAACAGGTGGCGCACGCGCAGGAAGTCAAGGAAGCGATCGACGCCGGAGAGCTGTAGCTTCGAGCGATTTCGGCGCGGTTGCGGTCGCTCAACGACGATTAGCGCGCCGAAGTCGGGCGGCAGGGCCGCCTCGGTAGGGTAGCTACCCATGCCTGGCGTCAGCGGTTCGCTACCCGCCAGACCGCTTGCCGCCAGCGTGCTCGGGGTCGCGATCGTCGCGATCACCGGTATGCAGCTGATGTCCACGCTGGACGGCACCATCGTGGTGGTCGCGCTGCCGCGTATGCAGGCCGACCTGCATCTGTCCGACGCCGGCAAGAGCTGGGTGATCACCGCCTACGTGCTGACCTTCGGCGGCCTGCTGCTGCTCGGCGGCCGCGTCGGCGATGCGATCGGACACAAGCGGGCATTCATCTCCGGCGTCGGTGTCTTCACCATCGCCTCGGCCGCCTGCGGCCTGGCCACCGACGGGCCACTGCTCATCGCTGCCCGCGCAGTACAGGGCATCGGCGCCGCCGTGGCCGCCCCGACCGGGCTGGCGCTGATCGCCACCACCTACGCCGTCGGGCATGCCCGCAACCGGGCCATGGCGATCTCGGCGGCCATGCAGGGGGTGGGGTCGGTGCTCGGCCTGGTCCTCGGCGGGGCGCTGACCGTCATCTCCTGGCGGCTGGCATTCCTGATCAACCTGCCCATCGGCATCCTGATCATCGCTATCGCGCTCACCCGTCTCGAGGAGACCCGCCACGAACGGCTCAAGCTCGACGTCACCGGCGCGCTGCTGGCCACCCTGGCCTGTACCGCCGGCGTGCTGGTGTTCACCCAGGGCCCGCCGCGCGGCTGGGCCGACCCGTGGGTGATCGGTGCCGGCGCCGCCGCGGTGGTCCTGCTGGGGTCGTTCCTGGTGGTCGAACGCAACGCCGACCATCCCCTGGTGCCGCTGTCGCTGTTCCGGGAACGCAACCGGGTGATGACGTTCACCTCGTTGTTCCTGGCCGGGGGAGTGCTGCTGGCGCTGACGGTGATGATCGGCCTGTACGTGCAGGACGTGCTGGGCTACAGCGCCCTGCGGGCCGGCATCGGGTTCATCCCGTTCGCGGTGGCCCTGGGACTGGGCAACGTGCTGGCCGCGCGCGCTGCCCCCTACGTGGCCCCGCGCTGGCTGATCATCGGCGGCGGCATCTTCGTGTTGGGCGCCATGCTGTACGGCTCGACGCTGACCCGCACCATCCCGTACTTTCCCGACCTCGTCGTGCCGATCGTGGTGGGCGGGTTCGGAATCGGCGTCAGCTCGGTGATCCTGCCGCTGTGCGCGGTCGCCGACGTGGGCCCGCGCGAGATCGGGCCGGTCTCGGCGATCACGTTGATGGTGCAAAACCTCGGTGGCCCTTTGGTTCTGGTGGTCATCCAGGCGGTGCAGACCTCACGCACGCTGTACCTCGGCGGCACCACCGGCCCGGTCGCGCAGATGACGCCCAGCCAACTCGACGCGCTCGACGCGGGCTACACCTACTCGCTGCTGTGGGTGGCGGCGGTGGCCGTACTGGTCGGCATCAGCGCTTTCTTCATCGGCTTCTCCGCCAAACAGATCGCCACCGCCCAGCACACCCGCGAAGCCGTCGAGGCCGGCGAACTCTAGGCGCGGCGCGCCCGGATCAGCCGATAGCCGCCGTAAACAGCAGCTGCCACAACGAAATTCACGAAGTAGGCCAGGTCTGCGCCGTGCAGTGCGGTGGCCACCGGCCCGACGATCAGATTGGTGTGCATGAAGGGAACCGCCGCGGCGAAGGCGACGACGAACGTCAGCAGCGCCACCACGGCGTCGCGGCGAGGCGTGGTCTCCTCGGCGGGGTTGACCACGTCGCGGCCCGCGCTGCGGTAGCGCCAGTCGATGGCCACGATCGCGACGAACGCCGGGATCCAATAGCTGACGAACAACAGCACACCCTGGAAGCGGGCCGCCAGGTCACCTGAGTGCAGCCACATGATGAGGGCGAACGCGATGATCACCACCACCACCGCCGACACCGGCCTGCGCACCCGTACC
Source organism: uncultured Actinomycetota bacterium (assembly GCA_963716465.1). Classification (GTDB taxonomy): domain Bacteria; phylum Actinomycetota; class Actinomycetes; order Mycobacteriales; family Mycobacteriaceae; genus Mycobacterium. The sequence continues at coordinate 122,592 of CAVQTS010000007.1, read as the reverse complement.
CCGACGGTCTGCAGCGCCAACGACCCGCTGTAGTCGTTCATCGCATTCGAGGCCACCGAACCCAGCGCGATCACCAGCAGAGCCAGCGCGCCGAGCACCCCACCGCCCATGATCTGGCGCACCCCGGCCGCGGTCTGGTCGGTCAGCTCCGCGGCGGCAGCCACCCCGATGGCCTGCACGGCGACAAAGGCCACCGCGAGCCCGGCGAAGGTGTACCCGAACACCGCGGCTCGTGAGGTGTCGACCGGAAGATAGCGGCTGTAGTCCGAGGCGTAGCTGGCCCAGGAGATGGCCAGGCTGAGCGCAATCGTCACCTCCAGGACGAAGGCGCCACCGAGGTCCGCGCCGGAGACGGTGGGCAGCGTGATCACCTGATGCCCGCCGATCAGCTTCCAGGCGAACACCGCGAACGTGATGATCAGCACGACGGTCATCACCGCCTGCACCCGGTGGATCACCTCGTACCCGAAGACGCCCACCACACCCTGAGCCGCCAGCACGATCACCACGGCCACCCAGAACGGCATCCCGAGCAACTCGGCCAGCGCCTCACCGCCGAACAGCCCGACCAGTCCGTCCCACGCGATCGACGACAGCCACTGAATCACCGCCACCACGGCGACCGTGCCGCCAAAAGCCATGCGCGCGTTGGGAAGTTGAGCGGTGCCGGTGCGCGGACCCCAGGTGGACAGGTACCCGACGGCCAGGCAGCCCACGACCGTCCCGATCACCATCGCCAGCATGCCCAGCCAGAAACCCAGCCCCAGCACGACGGCCAGCGTGCCGGTGAACACCACCGTCATGTTGACCTGCGGCGCGAACCACACCGTGAACAGCCGCCGAGCGTTCCCGTACCGGTTGCCTGCCGGGACAGGGGCGATGCCGTGCGTCTCGACCGCCATGTCACCGGCGCGCGCCGGCATGCGTCCGGAGTAGGTTTGGCCCGCCAACGCAGAACCGACCGACGATGATTCAGCTGTCACCCAACCACCCTAGACGCCGGCGAGTACCGCGCCCCGCCCGAGGAAGATGAACCGAATGTCCAACAAGCATGTCGCGCTCGAGCCACCCGAAACGCTGCAGGACCGTTTCCGCGATGCGATCGCGCCACGGACCCTCGCGCTGGGCCTCGGGGTGCTGCTGTTGCAGCTCGGCTTCATCCTGTCCTACCTCGGGGCCTTCCATTCCCCGACGCCGTACCGCATCCCGGTCGAGGTCGTCGCACCCGCGCAGGCGGCCGGCCAAATCGTCGACAAGCTCAACGGGCTGCCCGGCGAGCCGATCATCGCCACCGCTGCCGCCGGGGAGGATGCCGCCCGCGAGGCGCTGCGCACCGGCGCGACCTCCGCGGTCTACCTGTTCGATCCGGCGGGCACGCAGGATCGGCTGCTGGTGGCCTCCGGCGGCGGCACCGCGGTCTCCGGCGCCGTTGAGCAGGTCTTCACGAAGGTGACCGCGGCGCAACAGCGCACGGTCGCCGTCGACGACGTCGTCCCGCTGCTGCCCGGCGACGCCCGCGGCCTGTCCGGGTTCTATCTCGTCATCGGCTGGGTGGTCGGCGGCTATCTGTTCGCCTCGATGCTAGGGATCGCGAAAGGCTCACGGCCGGCGACGTTTCCGCGCGCGCTGTGGCGGCTGGGCGCGACGGTGCCGTATGCGCTGCTGTCCGGGTTCGGCGGCGCGGTCGTGGCCGAACCCGTGCTGCACGCGATGAACGGCCACTTCTGGTCGATCGCCGGAATCGGCACCCTGGTGACCCTGTCGGCGGCGACGGTGACGATCGCGCTGCAGACATTGTTCGGTGTCATCGGGATCGGGCTTACCGTCGTCATCTTCGTGATCCTGGGCAACCCGTCCGCGGGCGGCGCCTACCAGTCCTCGGTGCTGCCGCCGTTCTGGCGGGCGATCAGCAGCTTCCTGCCCAACGGCGCCGGCACCGACGCCATCCGCCGCATCGTCTACTTCGACGGGCACGGCATCACGCACGCGGTGGTCGTGCTGATCTGCTGGATCGCCGGCGGTGTGCTGGTGACCCTGCTGGGCGCGGCCGCGCTGCACCGGGGCAGTCGCACCGCCGTGGCACCTGGGTAGGGTCGGTCACTCGGGCGAAACCGGTGACTAGGCTGGCGCACTGTGATCACCCGCATGTCAGAGCTGTTCTTGCGCACTCTGCGCGACGACCCGGCCGACGCCGAAGTGCCCAGCCACAAACTGCTGATCCGGGCGGGCTACGTCCGCCCGATCGCGCCGGGCCTGTACAGCTGGCTGCCGCTGGGCCTGCGGGTACTGCACAAGATCGAGAAGATCGTGCGCGAGGAGATGGTCGCCATCGGCGGCCAGGAGATCCTGTTTCCGGCGCTGCTACCCAAGGCCCCTTACGAGACCACCAACCGCTGGACCGAATACGGCGACGGCGTGTTCCGGCTCAAGGACCGACGCGACAACGACTACATGCTCGGCCCCACCCACGAGGAGTTCTTCACGCTCACGGTGAAGGGGGAGTACTCCTCCTACAAGGACTTTCCGCTGCTGTTGTTCCAAATCCAGACCAAGTACCGCGACGAGGCCCGGCCGCGGGCGGGCATCCTGCGCGGGCGCGAGTTCGTGATGAAGGACTCGTACTCCTTCGACGTCGACGAGGCCGGGCTGAAGAACGCCTATCACGCGCACCGCGAGGCCTACCAGCGGATGTTCGACCGGATGTCGGTCCGCTACGTGATCGTCTCGGCGGTGTCCGGGGCGATGGGCGGCAGCGCATCGGAGGAGTTCCTGGCCGAAAGCGAGGTCGGCGAGGACACTTTCGTGCGCTGCCTGCAGTCCGGGTACGCCGCCAACGTCGAGGCGGTGACCACCGCGGTTCCCGACCCGCTGCCCGCGGAAGAGTTGGCCGGGCTGCCGGAGCCGGCCGTGCACGACACCGGGGACACCCCGACCATCGCCAGCCTGGTCGAGTGGGCCAATTCCGCCGGGCTCGGGCGCGAGATCACCGCGGCCGACACCCTGAAGAACGTGTTGCTCAAGGTCCGCCGGCCCGGCGGCGACTGGGAGCTGTTGGCGATCGGGCTGCCCGGTGACCGCGAAGTCGACGACAAGCGGCTGGGCGCCGCGCTCGAGCCGGCCGGCTACGCGATGCTCGACGACGCCGACTTCACCAGGTACCCGTTCCTGAAGAAGGGGTACATCGGTCCGAAAGCGCTGCTGGCCAACGGTGTCCGCTATCTGATCGACCCGCGCGTGGCGGACGGGACGTCGTGGATCACCGGCGCCGACGAGACCGGCAAGCATGTGGTCGGGCTGGTGGCCGGTCGCGACTTCGTCGCTGACGGGACCATCGAGGCGGCCGAGGTGCGCGACGGCGACCCGTCACCGGACGGGGCGGGCCCGCTGGTCTCGGCGCGCGGCATCGAGATCGGCCACATCTTCCAGCTGGGCCGCAAGTACACCGACGCGTTCTCCGCCGATGTGCTTGGCGAGGACGGCAAGCCGGTGCGGCTGACCATGGGCTCCTACGGCGTGGGAGTGTCGCGGATGGTCGCTGTGATCGCCGAGCAGCATCACGACGGACTCGGGCTGCGCTGGCCGTCGTCGGTGTCGCCGTTCGATGTGCACGTGGTGATCGCCAACAAGGATCCCGAAGCCCGCACCGGTGCCGAGGAGCTGGCCGCCGATCTCGACCGGCTGGGCCTGGAGGTGCTGCTCGACGACCGCACCGCGTCGCCGGGGGTCAAGTTCAAGGACGCCGAACTGCTCGGCGTGCCGTGGATCGTGGTGGTCGGCCGCGGCTGGGCCGACGGGGTCGTGGAGCTGCGCAACCGGTTCAGCCACGACAGCCGCGAGCTGGCCGCCGCGACGGCGGTGGCCGAGATCGCCGCCGCGACCACCGAGCCGCAGCCCTGACCGCACCCGTCGCGGGCAGAGCCGCGCGCTACTCGCTGCCGCCGGGGAAGGCCACCGTGACCGGCCAGACGCCGAGCACCTGATTCCAGCGGGCGGCCAGCACCGCCGACTCGGTCAGCGCCGTCACGCCGAAGGTCCGGTCCTGGTCAGTCCTGGCCTGCTCGATCACCGCGCGCCATGCGGTCGCGCAGTCGTTCTCCATCCGAACCGCCAGCTTCGCGGCGTCGACCGCATTGGCGACGACGAACGGCAGCTGGTAGCCGATGGCGGGCAGCGGAGCCTTGGCCGAGCCGTCGGTCAGCATCTTGATCGCCGCCTCCCGCCGCTCGCGGTGCTGGGCCAGCGCCTGGGAGACCAGGTCGTTGTCGTCCGGTGCGCTGTGCGCCGAGACGATCCCGTACCCGTAGATCGCGGCGTGCTCGGTGGCGACGGCGTCGAACAGGGCCGCCTTGTCGGACTCGGAGGGCCGATCCGGATTCGGCGTCGGCGAGGTCATTGCGGACTGCCCTTCGACGGCAGCGCCACCGAGTACAACGTCGTACACGACGCCGCGATCGACCCCAGCAGACCGGCGCGATACCCCGACAGGGTCGGCGCCAGTGTGGTGGCGCTCTCGGCGGAGCTGCGCAGCGTGGCGACGACGTCGTCGAGGCTCGGCGGCGGCGCGGCGGCCGCCGAGGTGGTGGTCGGTGTGGCGGACTCACTCGACGTCGGGGTCGGCTTGCCGGCTGCTCGCGCGATCTCCTCGATCAGCGCGGTGGCGTGTCGGCTGCGCTCGGCGGCCACCTCGGTCAGCGCCCGGGCCAGCGCCGGCGGCACCGCCTTGGCGGCCGCGGCGGCCAGATCGCTGTCGTGGCGAGCCAACTCCAGCTGCTGCTCGAGTGGATCCGGGCCGGCGGGTGCACCCGACCCGCACGCGGTGACCGCCGCGCCGAGCAGCCCCAGCAACACCAGTCCCCGACCGCCGTCGAGGAGGACCCGTCTCCGGGTGAGGGCCGGAACGACACCGGAATCCTGGCTCAGCACGCCCAACATCCTGCCATTACGGTGACCCGGCCTGGCGTATCGTTGGGAGCTGATCAGGACAACTCAAGATGAGGAGCTCGCCGTGACTGGCCGGTCTATGGGACTACCGACCCCCGAGCAGGTGATCGAGCTACTCGATGGTGAGTTCGCGCGCGCCGGTTACGAGATCGAAGACGTCACGATCAACTCCAACACCCGGCCGCCGCGCGTCACCGTCATCGCCGACGGCGACACCCCCTTGGACCTGGAGACCGTCGCCGAGCTGTCCCGCTCCGCCTCCGCCCTCCTCGACGGCCTGGACACCGGCAGCCGGGCCTACGTCCTGGAAGTCACCTCGCCCGGCGTGGACCGGCCGCTGACCGACGAGAAGCACTTCCGCCGCGCGCACGGCCGCCTCGTCGACGTCGAACTCGCCTCCGACGGCACCCTCACCGGCCGGCTCGGGGTGGTGGCCGACGGCGCCGTGCAGCTGGTGGTACGTGCTCGTGGCGACTGGTCGGTGCGAGCGATCCCGCTCGCCGACATTCGCAAAGCCGTTGTCCAGGTTGAATTTTCACCGCCCAGCCCGCGGGAGCTGGAGCTGGCCGGGGTTGCTGGAACGGAGGCCGGAACATGAACATCGACATGGGTGCGCTGCACGCGATCGAGATCGACCGCGGGATCTCGGTCGACGAACTGCTGGACACCATCAAGTCGGCCCTGCTGACCGCCTACCGGCACACCGAGGGCCACCAGCCCGACGCGCGCATCGAGATCGACCGCAAGAGCGGCGCGGTGCAGGTGATCGCCCGGGAGACCGACGAGGACGGCAACCTGATCAGCGAGTGGGACGACACCCCCGACGGCTTCGGCCGGGTCGCGGCCACCACCGCCCGCCAGGTGATGCTGCAGCGGTTCCGCGACGCCGAGAACGAACGCAGCTACGGCGAGTTCTCCGCCCGCGAGGGCGACATCGTCGCCGGCGTCATCCAGCGCGACGCCCGCGCCAACCAACGCGGCCTGGTGGTCGTGCGACTCGGCAGCGAGACCAAGGGCGCCGAGGGTGTCATCCCGGCCGCCGAGCAGGTGCCCGGCGAGCGCTACGAGCACGGCGAGCGGCTGCGCTGCTACGTCGTGGGGGTCAGCCGAGGCGCCCGCGAGCCGGTGATCACTCTGTCGCGCACCCACCCCAACCTGGTGCGCAAGCTGTTCTCGCTGGAGGTCCCCGAGATCGCCGACGGTTCGGTGGAGATCGTCGCGGTGGCCCGTGAGGCCGGGCACCGCTCCAAGATCGCCGTGCGTTCACGGGTTTCCGGGCTCAACGCCAAGGGCGCCTGCATCGGGCCGATGGGCCAGCGGGTCCGCAACGTCATGAGCGAACTGGCCGGCGAGAAGATCGACATCATCGACTTCGACGAGGACCCGGCCCGGTTCGTCGCCAACGCGCTGTCGCCGGCCAAGGTGGTGTCGGTGGGCGTGGTCGACGCCACCGCCCGCGCGGCCCGCGTGGTGGTGCCCGACTTCCAGCTGTCGCTGGCTATTGGCAAGGAAGGTCAGAACGCCCGGCTGGCGGCCAGGCTGACCGGCTGGCGCATCGACATCCGCAGCGATGCCGCGGCACCCGACGACGGGGCGCATCCGGCGGCGGCGCGCGGCGACTAGGGGATCGACAGCCCAAGGGTGGTTCTGAGCAGTGCCGCGGTGACGGTAGACTGTGCCGTGATCCAGCGCGAGACTCCGGACCCCGAGAACCGGCATCGCCGCACCGAAGGACCGGTGCGGACATGCATCGGGTGCCGAAGGCGAGAGTTGGCCGTCGATCTGCTCCGAGCGGTGGCTGTGTCGAACGGGAACGGTCAATGGGCCGTGTCCGTTGATTCGGCAGGTAATCTGCCCGGGCGGGGTGCCTGGTTGCACCCCGACGACCGGTGCCTGCAGGCAGCGATTCGGCGGCGAGCCTTCGCGCGAGCGTTGCGGATCACCGGTTCACCGGACACCACCGCGGTGGTCGAGTACCTCTCGTCCGCCCCGGCCCATGAAGGACAGGTAGCGAAGAACATGAGCACACCGTGAAGTTCCGACGATGACCATGCGTCGTAGCTAAACCCGAGGCGCGGCCTACCACCGCTGTCGCCTCTTGAGTAGGAGATGTAGTGGCAGGTAAGGCCCGCGTACACGAGTTGGCTAAAGAACTCGGTGTTACCAGTAAGGAAGTTCTCGCCCGGCTGAGCGAACAGGGCGAATTCGTCAAGTCAGCGTCCTCGACGGTGGAAGCACCCGTCGCCCGGCGGCTGCGTGAGGCGCTCGGTGGCGCAAAGCCCCCCGCTGCGGAGAAGCCCGCCCCGGCCAAGGCCGCAGGCAACGGCGCACCCGCCAAGGCACCCGTCGACGCCGGATCCGTCGCACCCGCGCCGCCCCAGACGTCCGCTCCCAAGCCGGCCGCACCGGCACCCGCGGCACCGGCTCCGGCGGCACCCCCGCCGGCCGCGCCCGCCCCAGCAGCCCCCGCGCCGACGGCCGCGGCCCCCGCGGCTCCGGCGCCCGCGCAGCCCGGTGGACCGACCGCCGCTCCGCGTCCGGTCCCCGGTGGGCCCAAGCCCGGCCTTCCGCGCCCGCCGCGCGTCGGCAACAACCCGTTCTCCAGCGCACAGCCGGTCGAGCGTCCGATCCCGCGTCCGCAGGGTCCGCGCCCAGGCCCCGGTGCCGGCGGGCCCCGTCCGGGCGCACCCCGTCCCGGTGGTGCCACACCCGGCAACATGCCGCCGCGTCCCGGCGGCGGTGCAGCCCGTCCGGCCCGTCCCGGTGCCCCGCGCCCCGGCGGTGGCCCGCGACCCGCGCCCGGCCAGGGTGGTGGCGGTCGTCCCGGCGGTGGCTGGCGGTGGCGGTAACTACCGCACCGGCGGTCCCGGCGGTGCCGGCGGCGGTGCAGGTGCACCGGCCGGTGGTGGCTTCCGCGGTCGTCCCGGCGGTGGTGGTGGCGGCGGAGGCCGTCCCGGTCAGCGCGGTGGCGCGGCCGGTGCGTTCGGTCGTCCCGGCGGCGCCCCGCGCCGCGGCCGCAAGTCGAAGCGGGCGAAACGCGCGGAGTACGAGAACATGCAGGCCCCGGTCGTCGGTGGCGTGCGGTTGCCGCACGGCAACGGCGAGACCATCCGGTTGGCCCGAGGCGCGTCGCTGAGCGACTTCGCCGAGAAGATCGACGCCAACCCGGCCGCGCTGGTGCAGGCGCTGTTCAACCTCGGCGAGATGGTGACCGCCACCCAGTCCGTGGGCGACGAGACCCTCGAACTGCTCGGCGGCGAGATGAACTACAACGTTCAGGTCGTCTCGCCCGAGGACGAGGACCGCGAGCTGCTGGAGTCCTTCGACCTGACCTACGGCGAGGACGAGGGCGACGAGGAGGATCTCGAGATCCGTCCGCCGGTGGTCACGGTCATGGGTCACGTCGACCACGGCAAGACCCGACTGCTGGACACCATCCGTCAGGCCAGCGTCCGCGAGGGCGAGGCCGGCGGCATCACCCAGCACATCGGTGCCTACCAGGTCGCGGTCGACCACGACGGCGTCGAGCGTCTGATCACCTTCATCGACACCCCGGGCCACGAGGCGTTCACCGCCATGCGTGCCCGCGGTGCGAAGGCCACCGACATCGCCATCCTGGTGGTGGCCGCCGACGACGGCGTCATGCCGCAGACGGTGGAGGCCATCAACCACGCGCAGGCCGCTGACGTGCCGATCGTGGTCGCGGTCAACAAGATCGACAAGGAGGGCGCGGATCCGCAGAAGATCCGCTCGCAGCTCACCGAGTACGGCCTGGTTGCCGAGGACTTCGGCGGCGACACCATGTTCGTCGACATCTCGGCGAAGAACGGCACCAACATCAAGGCGCTGGAAGAGGCGGTCTTGCTGACCGCCGACGCGGCGCTGGACCTGCGGGCCAACCCCGACATGGAAGCCCAGGGCGTGGCGATCGAGGCGCACCTGGACCGTGGCCGCGGCCCGGTGGCCACCGTGCTCATCCAGCGCGGAACGCTGCGGGTCGGTGACTCCGTGGTGGCCGGCGACGCCTATGGCCGAGTCCGCCGCATGGTCGACGAGCACGGCGAGGACGTCGAAGAGGCGTACCCGTCGCGGCCGGTTCAGGTCATCGGCTTCACGTCGGTGCCCGGCGCCGGCGACAACTTCCTGGTTGTCGACGAAGACCGCATCGCCCGTCAGATCGCCGACCGGCGCAGCGCGCGTAAGCGCAACGCGCTGGCGGCCCGGGCGCGCAAGCGGATCAGCCTGGAGGACCTGGAGTCGGCGCTGAAGGAAACCAGCCAGCTGAACCTGATCCTCAAGGGCGACAACGCCGGTACGGTCGAGGCGCTCGAGGAGGCCCTGCTGGGCATCCAGGTCGACGACGAGGTGGAGCTGCGGGTCATCGACCGCGGTGTCGGCGGCATCACCGAGACCAACGTCAACCTGGCGTCGGCCTCGGACGCGATCATCATCGGCTTCAACGTCCGCGCCGAGGGCAAGGCCACCGAGCTGGCCAACCGCGAGGGTGTGGAGATCCGCTACTACTCGGTGATCTACCAGGCGATCGACGAGATCGAGAAGGCCCTCAAGGGCATGCTCAAGCCGATCTACGAGGAGAAGGAGCTCGGCCGTGCCGAGATCCGGGCGATCTTCCGGTCGTCCAAGGTCGGCAACATCGCCGGTTGCCTCGTGCAGTCCGGCATCATGCGGCGCAACGCCAAGGCCCGGCTGCTGCGCGACAACCTCGTGGTCGCCGAGAACCTCACCGTCTCGTCGCTCAAGCGGGAGAAGGACGACGCCACCGAGGTGCGCGAGGGTTACGAGTGCGGTCTGACGCTGACGTATGCCGACATCAAGGAAGGCGACGTCATCGAGACCTACGAGCTGGTCGAGAAAGCGCGGGTCTAGTGGCTGACCCCGCACGGGCGAAGCGACTCTCCAAGCGCATCGCCACCATCGTCGCCTCGGCGATCGAGTACGAGATCAAGGATCCGCCGCTGGCGTTCGTGACGGTCACCGACACCAAGGTCACCGGTGACCTTCACGACGCCACCGTGTTCTACACGGTGCGCGGCAACACCCTCGACGACGAGCCGGACTACGCCGGGGCGGCGGCGGCGCTCGAACGGGCCAAAGGCACGCTGCGCACCAAGGTGGGTGCGGGCACGGGCGTGCGTTTCACCCCGACGCTGTCGTTCGTGCTGGACAAGGTGCCCGACACCGCGCAGAAGATGGAGGAGCTGCTGGCTCGCGCCCGCGCGGCCGACGCCGACGTGGCCCGGATCCGGGCGGGCGCCACTCCTGCGGGAGACGCGCAGCCGTACCGTGTGGTAGGAGAAGAGGGAACCACCAGCGGCCCGGGAAACAACAGGGTCGGGCAAGACGACCAGGACACCGGTGACCGCTATCGACTCGACGACTGAGATCACTCGCCTCGACAGGCGGGTGGACGCGCATGGCGCTGCTGCGGTGCTGGCCGCCGCCAGGTCGGTCAGTGTGCTCTGCCACGTCCACCCCGACGCCGACAGCGTGGGTGCCGGCCTGGCGCTGGCGCTGGTGTTGTCCCGCGCCGGCACCGACGTCCAGGTGAGCTTCGCGACCCCTGCCACGCTGCCGGAGTCGTTGTGCATGCTGCCCGGCCGGCAGCTCCTGGTCGCCCCGGGCGAGATGCGTCGCGACACCGATCTGGTGGTGACGGTCGACGCCCCCAGCGTCAACCGGCTCGGCGGCCTGGCCGAATTGATCGCGCCCGGCCGCGCGGTTCTGGTGATCGACCACCACAAGTCCAACACCTTGTTCGGCAGCGCCAATTACGTTGACGCTGACGGCGGATTCGACCACCATGCTGGTCGCCGAGCTGCTCGACACCTGGGGCAAGACCATCGACTGCGACGTGGCGTCGTGCCTCTACGCCGGGCTCACCATCGACACCGGCTCCTTCCGATGGGCCACGCCGCGGGGGCTGCGCCTGGCGGCCCGGCTGGTGGAACTCGGTGTCGACAACGCCGCGATCAGTCGTGAGCTGTTCGACACCCACCCGTTCGTCTGGCTGCCGCTGCTGTCGCGGGTGTTGTCCACCGCGCAGCTGGTGCCGGACGCGGCCCGCGGGGCTGGACTGGTCTATGTGGCGGTCAGCCACCAGGACTGGATGACCAACCGCTCCGAAGAGATCGAGAGCATCGTCGACATCGTGCGCACCACCCATGAGGCTGAGGTCGCCGCGGTGTTCAAGGAGATCGAGCCAGGGCACTGGTCGGTGTCGATGCGGGCCAAGAGCTACGACCTGGCCAAGGTCGCCACCAGCCTGGGTGGCGGCGGCCACAAGCTGGCCGCCGGGTACTCGGCCGCCGGACCGATCGACGACGTGGTGGCAGAGTTGGCCGCCGCCCTCGGCTGAGGGTTGACCCGACCGGGGGCCGCCGCTGCCTCCCCGCGGCGCATTGCGGCACTGGCATTTCCGGCGCTGGGGGTGCTGGCCGCCGAGCCGCTCTATCTGTTGTTCGACATCGCCATCGTCGGGCGGTTGGGTGCGCTCGCCCTGGCCGGCCTGGCGATCGGCGGGCTGATCCTGTCGGTGGTCAGCTCGCAGCTGACCTTCCTGTCCTATGGCACCACCGCCCGCTCGGCGCGCTTCTACGGCGCCGGTGATCGCGCCGCAGCCGTCGGCGAGGGCGTGCAGGCCACCTGGCTGGCGCTGGGCCTCGGCGTGGCCATCGTCGCGGTCGTGCAGTTGGCCGCGGTGCCTCTGGTGTCGGTGATCGCGGGCACGAGATCCGGCTCGGGCATCGCCGCCGCCGCGATGCCATGGGTGCGCATCGCAATCCTCGGTGTGCCGGCGATCCTGATGTCGGCGGCCGGCAACGGCTGGATGCGTGGGGTGCAGGACACCATGCGGCCGCTTCGCTACGTGCTGGTCGGGTTCGGCCTGTCGGCGGTGCTGTGTCCGGTGCTCGTGTACGGCTGGCTTGGCATGCCGCGGCTGGAATTGGCCGGTTCGGCGGTGGCCAACCTGGTGGGGCAGTGGCTGGCCGCGGTGTTGTTCTGCCGCGCGCTTCTGGTGGAGAAGGTTCCGCTGCGGCTCGACATCTCGGTGTTGCGGGCGCAGGTCGTGATGGGCCGCGATCTGGTGTTGCGCACCATGGCCTTTCAGGCCTGCTTCGTGTCAGCGGGCGCGGTGGCCGCACGGTTCGGTGCGGCGGCGGTGGCCGCCCACCAGGTGGTGCTGCAGCTGTGGAATTTCCTTGCGCTGGTACTGGATTCGCTGGCCATCGCGGCGCAGTCATTGGTGGGCGCCGCACTTGGTGCGGGTCAGACGGCACACGCCAAGTCGGTGGCGTGGCGCGTCACGGTGTTCTCGACGATCGCCGCGGTGGTCCTGGCGGTCGTGTTCGCGGTGGGCGCCTCGGTGCTGCCGTCGCTGTTCACCAACGACCGCTCGGTGCTCGACGCGATCGGGGTGCCGTGGTGGTTCATGGTGGCGCAGCTACCGATCGCCGGCATCGTCTTCGCGCTCGACGGTGTGCTTCTGGGTGCGGGGGACGCCGCCTTCATGCGCAGCGCGACGTTGATCAGCGCGCTGCTCGGCTTCCTGCCGCTGATCTGGCTGTCGCTGGTCTTCGGCTGGGGCCTGCTGGGGATCTGGGCCGGGCTGAGCACCTTCATGGTGATGCGACTCGGGTTCGTCGGCGGGCGCGCATTCTCCGGTCGTTGGCTGGTGCCCGGTGTCAGCTGAATGTGGATGTCACGACCGCGTCCATCCGCGCCGTTTCGATCGTCTGATGTGTTGCCGGATCCACGCCGACCCACTGGATGGCTACCGGTCCAACCCCCTTCGCCATCCAGTATCTGGCCCCGATTTGCGGGCCGGTGCCCCAACTCTGCTGATACAGAAACTCGGCGACGTCGTGATAGGTCGTGCCGTCGCGGGTGGTGAAGTCATCGAGAACCGCTTCCAGGGTGACGGACTGAAAGCCGATGCCGAGCTGAGGAGGTGAGCTCCGAAAGAAGCTGAACGCCGGCATGTTCCGGAATACCCCACCAACGGGTAGTGTCGCGCCCCAGCCAATCGGGATCGCCATGATCACCTTCTTGACCGGCCCGAAGACGGCCTTCAGGAGATCGTTCGTCTGGGGGTAGTCGTCGCGCCATTCAGCGATGCCGTATGCGGGATTGGCCCGATAGAACCACGTGTTCTGCCAGGACATGTTGGCGTCGAAGTTCTCGTACAACATCGATCTGGTGGCGGGGTCGTACTCGAATATCGAGGTCATCGGCGCCAACGAGCCGTCCGGCGAGGTGTAGTCGAACCGCCGCGTCTCCTGGGTCGTGAACATCGGCCAGTACGAAGCCAAGTCGACCGGAGCGGGGTCCGGTCGTGCGGGGCGGGCTGATAGCACGTGCACCTTCGAGGCGGTCCCAGTGGGTCCGGTCGCCGAATGAGCTGCCCCGGTTGTGGCGGTCGAGGTGCCACGGCGGTCGCTGCCCCTGACCGTCGCGGCACCTCGTGCCGGTGCGATGGTGGCACGCGAATTATTCTGGTGTGCAGGTGAATCCGTGTGTTGCGCTGCCGAGGCGGGCGCGTCGGCCCACGCCACCCCGCAGCCGAACACGACGGAACCGAAGGTGATCGCCGCCGCCGATGCGGCCACTCGGCCTATCCGCCGTGATGTCTTCACAAGCTCTTCCCGGAACCAACCACGACCAGGCCCTTCTGGTCGTCAGCAGAGTGTAGACACCTGCGTGCCGTTCAGTTGACCTGGGCGCGTCCGCGTTCGATCACCGAGGCGCGGCTGGCGGCGATGTCGTCACCGGTCGCCTGCGCCATCCACGCGCGGGCGGAGGCCGCCTCGATCCACAGGCCCGAGCCGGTCTGGTCCTCGTCGATGCGATGGTAGGAGGCCAGCAGGGCGCGGACCGCCTTCTGGTTGTTGCCGACGATCGATGCCGCCGTCGCACGCGCGACCGGTAGCAGGTCGTCGTGCGGCACCACCTGGGTGACCAGGCCGGCCCGCAGAGCGTCTTCGGCAGACAGGTAGTCGCCGGTCAGGCTCATCCGGCGGGCCATGCCGACGCCCACCTTCTGCGGCAACCGCACGCTCAGACCCCATGTCGGCAGGAGTCCCACGCGGGCGTGCGTGTCGGCGAAACGCGCCCGCTCCGAGGCGATCAGGATGTCGCAGTACAGCGCGAGTTCCAGGCCGCCGGTCACCGCCGCGCCGTTGATCGCACCGAGGACGGGCTTGGTCATCGGGGGCCACTTCGGCGAGATGTCCGGCAGCTCCGTGGTGTCGCCGAGTTCCTTGAGGTCGAGGCCCGCGCAGAACACCGGGTCCGCGCCGGTGACGATCACCACGTCGACATCGCCGCCGGCCTCGGCGTCGCGCAGGGCGGCGAAGAATTGCTTGCGGAGCGCCGCGGAGAGCGCGTTGCGCGAGCCCGGTCGATTGAGCGTGATGGTTCGTACCCGGTCGGTGGTCTCGATGAGCAGAATGTCTTCGCTGGTCATAGCGACACCGTAGCCACCGATGAGGAAGGGCCTGGCTCGGGGGGACAGCCAGGCCCTTCTTTCGTCCCCGATCCGGTGGGAGGGGACCATTGGGGACGTCCCGACGATATCGGAACTGCCTATGCGTCAGCTTTGAAGTGCACGGCCGTCAGACGATCACCGCCGGGCTGTGCGAACGGCTCACGGACGGGGGTGGGTCGCTCTCGACCCCGGGGAACCTGTGCTCGAACCAGTGCTTGTGCCAGTCCCCGTCCCGCTGCCCGAACCAGTCCCGGTACTGGGGGCGCTGGCCGCCGGCAGCGCCGGGAGGTCTGGGAGGTTCGTGGGCAGGGTGATCACGCCACGCGGTGGCGTGCCGTTGTCGGAGTGGGACGACCCGCCGGAACTGGCGGCGACTGTCGACGTCGTGGCGCACCGCGTCGCGCCGAAGCCGGGCACCACGGACGTGACGGCGCACGGCGACTGCGCCGACCGCGACAGCTGAACTTCGCGGTTCGGTGCGACGACATCGATGACCGGCGTGACGGGAGGAGTCGTAGTTGTCGTAATCGACCGCGACTGGATCGGCAGCGGGGCAGGGGCCGGCGCGCCGCATGTGTCGAACTTGGACTGCAGCCGCGACTGCAGCGTCGAGACGCCGTCACTGGTGCGGTCGGCCACGGTCTGGGCTGCCGCCGGGGACGCTTGCGAGCAGTCGCTGAGCTTCACCACACCGCCGTATGCCGGCGCCCCGCCGGTAAAGGTCGGGAGGTACCAGGCCAGCCACATCGGCCGCGCCGACACCGCGTCGCTCGCCGTGATGACATTCGACAGGTCCTGCTCGGCGGTGGCGGGGTCGGGCGGCACCACCTCCAAGGCCTCGAGGCCGGCGGCGTCGAGTCGCAGCCCCACCACATCGGCCGGGATGGCGTCGAGGGCATGGAAGACCGACGTCTGCTCCGCGGCGTCGAGCGGAAAGTTGACCAGCATCTGCGGGGTCTGCCGCGAGGCGGCCACCGGTGAGACAGAGACGCTGAGTCCGGTCTCGCCCACCGCGTTGCGCACCGCGTCGAGGATGGCAGTGCCCGGCTTGTCGGTCTGGCTGAACGCCAGTTGGTCCACGGTGCCGTCGTCGCTGCGGAACCAGTCGATCCGGCCGTCGGTGCCGGCGGCGATCTGGCGAAGCCGTTCGGTGTCGTCGGCGATCTGGGCGGCGTCGATCTGGTTGTGCCGCTGAAGTGTGACGGCGCGGTCGGGGGTGACCCAGAACTGGACGTTCTGGGCGTAGTTCGCGATGAGGCCGAATCGGGTGGCGTCGATGCGGTCGGCCACGGCGGCGACCTGCTCACGGGTGGCCGATGAGACGTCGACCGCGATGTTGACGGCGACTCCCTGGGCGTAGCTCTCGTCGTGGTAGACCCACGCGTCGCTTACCCCCGGCATCGAGGCCAGCGTGGTCTGCAGGGCGTCGGCGGCCTGGGCGATGTTTGCCGGCGAGCCGCAGCCGGGCGCCACCGCGGCGATGCCGGTCAACACGGCGATGGCAGAAAGGGTGCGAGTCAGTCGCCGACGGCTTGAGCACGCCGGGGCGTCAAACGACGGTCCCTTTGCCGCACACACAGAATTCGCCTCCAGCCCCTCCCGTTGGCGTGGTCACGGCGCTGCGAACGCAGACCGGAACCCCGCAGATCAGAGAGTCGAGGGTAAATCTACACGCGCGACAGATAAACGGGTGGCACCTTGCCGGACTCAAACAGATAAAGATTCCGCCAGCAACGGGCAACAGGGCCCGGTAGGGACCGAAAGAAGGCTCAGCCGAGGTCGGCGGCGACGGCCATGGCAGGCAGCGTCGCGGCCGTCATGACCCAGCGGCCGACGATTCTGGCGGCCAGCCGTTCAGCGCTGCGATCCGGAGAACCCGAGGTCACGGCATCGCAGTTTGCGGCGGACGCCACTTTGCACAGGTGCTTGACCTCGTCGGCGATGTCGGTGATGCGGGGCGCAACCTCAGCGAGCCGGTTCGTCTGGGCCAGCGAGGTGCCCAGCAGCGCGCTGGCCCAGCGGACCTCGGCGTCGGATTCCTGCTCGTCGAGGAAGGCGTCGACGGTGTCGTGGGACGGCGGCGAGCAGGCCCACGGAGCCATGACGATCTCGTGCGCACGATCCAGCGCGGCCTGGTAAAGCGGGGTCTTGCCGGCGAAGTAGTGATGCACGGCAGGCCGGGTGATGTCGGCGAGATCGGCGACGTCTTTCAGCGTGGCCGCGTCGAAGCCGCGGCAGGCGAACACCCGGATGGCTGCCGACACCAGAGTGCGGCGGCGCGCCTCGCTGTCGGAGCCGGGCGGCCGGCCCACTCGTCTGGCCTCGGGAGAGGGAACTGCACGAAGATTGGGCCTCGCCCGCCGCTCGAGCGGCGTGTGCGGTGCGTCAGCCAAAGCGAGCCGGGAAGACATAAGGGTGAAGCTATGGCGCGAACTTATGAGCCACATGTGTGCGCCATAGCAATCGCATCAGAGGTGCAAAGGTCCAGGTGTGGCGACCAAAGTTGGCCGGTGCGACACGCCGGGCCGTGACCGGGCGCCCGATGGCGGGCATGCTGGATTCATGTGCCGGAACATCACCGAGCTGCGCGGCCTGGAGCCGGCGGCCACCGACGAGGAGATCACCGCGGCGGCACGCCAGTACGTCCGCAAGGTCAGCGGCATCACCAGGCCCACCGATGCCGTGGCCGGCGCGTTCGAGACGGCGGTCGCCGAGGTGGCCGCCACCACCGCGCGCCTGCTGGCTGAACTGCCGCAGCGCCGTCAGCCGCCGAAAACCGTTCCGCCGCTGCGCCGTCCGGAGGTACGGGCACGGCTCTCCCGATGAGCGCCGCCCTCAAGGAGTGGGCCGCGGCGGTGCACGCGCTGCTCGACGGCAGGCAGACCGTGCTGCTGCGCAAGGGCGGCATCCGGGAGAAGAGGTTCGCTGTCGAGGCAGGCGAGTTCCTGCTGTTCCCGACGGTCGCCCACAGCCACGCCGAGCGGGTGCGTCCCGAGCACCGCGATCTGCTGGATGCGGCCGCACCCGACAGCACCGAGGGCCGCGTCGTCATCCGGGCGGCCGCGACCGTGGTTGCCGCCGTGGCTGTGGACCGCGATGAAGGCCTTGCCGAGATCGAAGACCTGCACATCTGGACCGCCGAGTCGGTGCGCACCGACCGGTTGGACTTCCGGCCCCGCCACCGGCTGACCGCATTGGTGGTGCAGGCCGTGCCGCTGGTGGAGCCGGTCCGGCTGCCGCGCGAGCCGCAGTACGCCGGCTGCACTAGCTGGGTGCAGCTGCCGGTGACCGCGGAACTTGGCGAGCCGGTCTATGACGCTGACGCGCTAGCCGCGATCGCCGGGCGGGTGCGCGCCGCCGTCTCGTGACGGCGGGTCGGCGGAGGCCGGCAGGATCAGCTTCGACACGCCACCCGCCCCGTGATGGACGGTGTGGGCTGACGGGACCATCCTTCTGCCGCTGATCGGCGGCTCGCCGGTGCCCAGGTTGCGGGCGTAGCGCGGATGCGAGCCGCCGGCGACGAGCACCCTGATCCGCGTTCCGGCGCGGAACCGATAGGCGATGGCGTCGAGCTCGATGCGGACCGGCCCGCCCGGGGAGGCGTCGAACCGGCGGTAACCGTCGCTGACGTTGCGGGACCGCCCTCGCCCGTCGACCTCGCTGATCCGGACGAACAGGTCGAAGTGCGGGATGTCGGACTCGTGGGCCAGTTCCACCGCGGGGTTGCCGCACACGTACAGATCGGCGTCCAGCGGACCGCTGGTGAAGCTGAGTACGTCGGAGCGTTCAGTCAGCGCGGTGTCGTCGCGGTACCCGCTGTTGCGGGCCAGCAGGCGGCCACCCACTGTCGGCGTCGGGTGCGCGGGGTCATAGCGGAAGGTCGACGGCGGCGCGTCGGCAGGCGGCGGCGCGGCGGTCAGCGACCCCGCCGGCTGCAGGTACATCACGCCCTCGCCGGTGGCCGGTGGCCAGTCAGCGAGGTTCACCCAGCCGTGGTGGGTGATGTAGGCGCGCACCCGGCTCGCCCGCTGTGGCATCGGCCGCTTGGCCAGGTGAGCGCCCAGCCAGGTGAGCGTCTCGGCCGCAGCGGTGCCGAGCGCCTTGGTCACCATTTCGGTGTGCGTCCACGGGCCGATCGTCATCGCCACGTCGATCCCGCGGTCACGCAGATGCCGGTACTGGGTGATGGTCTGCTCGAGGAACAGGTCCTGCCATCCGCCGAGCAGCAGCACCGGGACCTCGCAGCGGTCCAGCGCGGCCGTCATGCGCATCGTTTCCCAGAATGGGTCGTCGGCGTCGGGGTGCTCGATCCAGGACTCGTACCAGGGGGAGCCCGTCCCCAGCAGTTCGCGGCCGGCGCTGCCCAGCGGCAGGCCCGAGGAGCGCCGCGTTCCAGCCGACGGGCGGCTGCGCGCCTGGGAGGCCAGCCGCTGCAGGGGCGGCTCCTGCTGGTGGGCCATCATGTGCGACCAGCCGAGGAAGTCGTTGAGTGAGAACGACCCGGTGCCCCACGACGAGGCGTGGAAGTCGTGCGGGCCCACCGTGATCACCGCGGCCGCCAGCTCCGGCGGCGGGTCGGCCAGCAGCGCCCACTGCGTGTAGCCCAGATAGGACAGCCCGATCGTCGCGAACGTGCCGGTGAACCAGGGCTGTTCGCGCAGCCACACCACGGTGTCGGCGGCGTCGGGGGCTTCGTGAACCATCGGAATGAAGTCGCCCTCCGACCCGAACGTGCCCCGCACGCTCTGCAACACCACGTGGTAGCCGCGGGCGGCGTAGAGCTGCGCGTAGATCAGCGAGAACGGGAACGAGCGGCCATAGGGGCCGCGGACCACGATGGTGCCCAGCGGTGCGTCGGTGATCGGTGCGTAATGGGTGGCGCGCAGCCGCACACCGTCGCGCATGGGGATGGCGACGCCGCGGTGCACGACGTAGTCGGTGTTAGGCGGCGGGAGTCGCAGGGCACGGCTCACGGCTCGGTCGGCGAACTTGCGGACCCGGGTGCGCGCCGGGAGGTAGTTCGAGCGCGCGACGGTATTGGTCACGCACTCAGAATATGTAGTACGCAACCACGCGCCAGTACGCTGGTCGGTTGTGGCTCCCACGCTCTGGGCGATCAGCGACCTGCACACCGGTCACACCGGAAACAAGCCGGTCACCGAATCGCTGTATCCGTCGACACCGGACGACTGGCTGATCGTCGCCGGTGACGTCGCCGAGCGCACCGACGACATCCGCTGGTCGCTGGATCTGCTGCGCCGCCGCTTCGCCAAGGTGATCTGGGTGCCGGGCAACCACGAGCTGTGGACCACCGGCAAGGACCCGATGCAGGTCTTCGGCCGCGCCCGCTACGACTACCTGGTGAACATGTGCGACGAGATGGGCGTCGTGACCCCCGAGCACCCGTTTCCGGTGTGGACCGAGCAGGGCGGTCCGGCGACCATCGTGCCGATGTTTCTGCTCTACGACTACACGTTCCTGCCCCCGGGCGCGACGACCAAGGCCGAAGGCCTGGCGATCGCCAAGGAGCGCAACGTGGTCGCCACCGACGAGTTCCTGCTGTCCTGTGAGCCGTATGCCACCCGCGATGCGTGGTGCCGGGATCGGTTGTCCTACACCAGGTCTCGGCTCGACGAGCTGGACTGGATGACGCCGACGGTGTTGGTGAACCATTTCCCGCTGCGCCGCGAGCCGTGTGACGTGCTGTTCTACCCGGAGTTCTCGCTGTGGTGCGGGACGGTGGCGACCGTCGGACTGGCACACCCGGTACAACGCGGTGTGCTCGGTGTACGGGCATCTGCACATCCCGCGGACCACGTGGTACGACGGCGTGCGCTTCGAGGAGGTGTCGGTGGGCTATCCGCGAGAGTGGCACCGCCGCAAGCCGTATCGCTGGCTGCGCCAGATTCTGCCCGACCCGCAGTACGCGCCGGGCTATCTCAACGATTTCGGCGGACACTTCGTGATCACCCAGGAGATGAGGGAGCAGTCGGAGAAGTTCCGCGACCGACTGCGCAGCCGCCGCGGATGAGCGAACTCATGCGGGCGGTGTTGCCTGAGTTGTCCGATCTGGTCTACGCCGAGTTGTACGACGACCCGCCGGATCTGGCACCGCTGCCGGAGGAAGAGCCCCTGATCGCCAAATCGGTGGCCAAGCGGCGCAACGAGTTCGTCACCGTGCGGCATTGCGCACGGCTGGCGTTGGAACAGCTCGGTGTGCCCCCGGTGCCGATCCTCAAGGGGGACAAGGGTGAACCGTGCTGGCCCGAAGGTGTCGTCGGCAGCCTCACGCACTGTCAGGGCTATCGCGGCGCCGCGGTCGGGCTGGCCGCGTCGGTCCGGTCGGTGGGCATCGACGCCGAACCGCACGGCGTGCTGCCCGACGGGGTGCTCAACGCCATCAGCCTGCCGGTCGAACGCTATGAGATCGGCGCTCTGTCGGGCGGGCTGCACTGGGATCGAATCCTGTTCTGCGCCAAGGAGGCGACGTACAAGGCCTGGTTCCCGCTGACTGGTCGCTGGCTCGGGTTCGAGGACGCCCACATCACCTTCGACGTCGACGCCACCGGTGTCAGCGGCAGGTTCGCGTCACGCATCCTGATCGACCCGGCCGCCCGATCCGGCCCGCCACTGAACCGGTTGGAAGGGCGCTGGTCGGTGGGCGGTGGTCTGGCGCTGACCGCCATCGTGCTGTGAATCCCGCTCCCACACCCGGCATCGTCGTCGTCGACAAGCCCGCCGGCGTCACCAGTCACGACGTGGTGGGGCGGTGCCGGCGCATCTTCGGCACCCGCAAGGTCGGCCACGCCGGGACGCTGGACCCGATGGCCACCGGCGTACTGGTGATCGGCATCGAGCGGGCCACCAAGATCCTCGGCCTGCTGACCGCCACCTCGAAGTCCTACGCGGCGACCATCCGGCTCGGCCGGTCGACCACCACCGACGACGCCGAAGGCGAAGCACTGCAGGATGTTTCGGCCGAACACACGACCGACGAGCAGATCGAGGCCGGCGTCGCGAACCTGCGCGGCGAGATCTCGCAGCGCCCGTCGGCGGTGAGCGCGGTCAAAATCGCCGGCAAGCGGGCCTACCAACTCGTGCGGGAGGGCCAGGACGTCGAACTCGCCGAGCGCCGGGTGCGCATCGACCGCTTCGAGATCCTCGCGACCCGGCGTGAGGGACCGTTCGTCGATCTCGATGTCGAGGTGGACTGCTCGTCGGGCACCTACATCCGCGCGCTGGCCCGCGATCTCGGTGCGGCGCTGGGCGTCGGGGGACATCTGACGGCGCTACGGCGGACCCGCGTCGGCGGCTACCGACTCGACCATGCCCGTACTCTCGACGACCTTGCCGACCACCCGCGGCTCAGCTACACCCTTGACCAAGCGTGCCTGCTGACGTTCCCACGCCGAGACATCACCGCCGAGCAGGCCGAGGATGCCGGGCACGGCAGGCCGTTACCCGCTGGCGGTATCAAGGGTGTCTATGCCGCAACCGATCCCGACGAGCGCGTCATCGCGCTGCTCGAGGACCGGGGACCCCGCACGAAGTCGGTGGTGGTGATCCGCCCCGCCACGCTCGGTTGACTCACGATGGTGTTCTGACGGCGCCTACTGTTTGGCCTTGCCGGCCAGGAACTGCAGCACAGCGGCCCGATGGTCCCCGCTGACGAGGCCGATGACCTGTGATCTCAACTCCAACTCGAGATGTTCTCGCAGACCGCCCGCACCGATGCTGGCATTGAGTAGTTCTTTGGACATCTGAACGCCCAGCCGGGGTCGTGCGGCGATCTTGGCAGCCAGGTCGATCGCGGTGGCCAGCGGCTCGTCGACCACATGCTGGGCAAGGCCGAGCTGACGTGACTCGTCGGCGCCGACAGTGCGCCCGGTATAGAGGATTTCGGCGGCGGTGCCGGCGCCGATGAGGCGCGGCAGCATCCACGACAGCCCGAGGTCACCGATCGAGACACCCAATTTGAGGAATGGCGCGATGAACTTCACGTCGGGCGCGCAGACGCGGATGTCGGATGCGGTGGCCAGTGCGAAGCCGGCTCCCACTGCGGCACCCTGCACGGCGGCGATGACCGGTTGTGGAATGTCTCGCATCGCCAGAACTGCTGCGACCGTGCGCCGCATGCCGTCGTAGGCGAGGCGGACCGGGTCATCGTCGGTCTTCGGACGGGCGCCGGCCATGTCCATGCCGGCGCAGAAGGCCGTGCCTTCGCCGCCGATCACGACGGCACCGCAGCTGCGGTCCTCACCGAACCTGCGCAGCGCGGTCTCCAGGTCGGCGAAGCTCTGCGCCGTGACTGCGTTGAGTCGTTCCGGCCGGTTGAACTTGACGACGCCGACGCCGTCGTCGCGCAGCTGTACGGACAGTCCTTCGAAATCGGTGTGGCCCGACATTGTGGTCACCCTACGCGGAGGAATTCGGTCGTCGAGTGTGAATCCTCTGCGAAGAATCGGCCGAAATGTCGCCGAGGATTCACACTCGGCGTCAGTGAGGTCAGCCTGACTTCGAGCAGGTCAAGGGCGGGATGTAAGCATGGACCCATGACGCAGATGCCCCCCATCCCTAAGGCCGGCTCGATCCTCATCGCCGACCTCACCGGTGACGCGGTGGTGCGGGTGGCTGCTCGGGCCACCGTCGCCGACGTCGCCAAGGCGATCGCCGACAAGCAGGTCGGGGCGGTCGTGGTCGGCGACAACGCACGGCCCAACGCATTGGTGACCGAACGCGACGTGGTGCGGGTGGTGGCGTCGGGGCAGGATCCTGCTGCCGTGCGTGCGGCCGACGTGGCGAGTACGCACCTGGTGTGGTGTGAGGCCGACGAGACCGTCGACCAGGCCGCCATCCGGATGACCGACCATTCGATCCGGCACCTGCTGGTGGAACGCGAAGGCGCCCTGGTGGGCATCGTCTCGGCGCGCGACCTGCTGGGCGTGTACGCCACCGACGCCGATCAAGTCTGAGACGAAAGCCTCACGCCACACTCGCTGGGAATACCGACTAAGGGGCTACCACCCAGATCGCCTGCGCCGCAGGACTTCCCAGCTCAATGGTGCTCAGCGCTCCGTCGGTCCGACTGCACCGACACCGAGATCAATCCGGCGAAGTCGCGCCGGGCGAGGACCTGCAACCTGGAATCCAGGTTGATCCCGACGGCGTCGAAGTAGCGCAGCATCTCCGGATCGGCATCCGAGATCCTGGCCACGGTCCCGAAATCGCCGTCCGCACAGGCCGACAGTTGCCGCGCCGGCGGCGTGGGCACCTGACCGTCGGCCGCCGGGATCGGGTCGCCGTGCGGGTCTCGGGTCGGATAGCCCAGTTTGGTGTCGATCCGGTCCAGCATCAGGTCGCTGACCGCGTGCTCGAGAATCTCGGCCTCGTCGTGCACCTCGTCCCAGCTGTAGCCGAGTTCGCTGACCAGGAACGTCTCCAGCAGCCGGTGCCGGCGCACCACCGCCAGCGCGGCGTGCCGCCCCCGGTCGGTCAGCGTCACCGCGCCGTACTTCTCGTGGTGCACCAGACCCTGGTCGGCGAGCTTGCGGATCGACTCCGAGGCCGTGCTCGCCGAGACCCCGAGGCGCTCGGCGAGCAGCTTGGTACTCACCTTCTCGTGCGACCACTCCTGGGTAGTCCAGATGATCTTCAGATAGTCCTGGGCGACCATCGTCAGATCACCCACCCCGCTGTTTGGGGTCTCGTCAGGACTCACACCCGAAAGTTTAGGCATTCATCACCTGATCTGGGGATCTAGCGCTTCGGTGCGCAACAGCGCGCCGTAGGCTTGGCAACGTGGAGCGGTGGCGGGGACAGGAGGACATCCCCTCGGACTGGGGCCGGTGCGTGCTGACCATCGGCGTGTTCGACGGCGTCCATCGCGGGCATGCCGAACTCATCGCCCGCGCGGTGAAGGCCGCCCGCGAGCGCGGCGTTCCCACCGTCCTGATGACGTTCGATCCTCACCCGATGGAAGTGGTCTTTCCTGGTAGCCACCCGGCTCAGCTGACCACGCTGGCCCGGCGGGCCGAACTGGTCGAGGAGCTCGGCATCGACGTCTTTCTGGTCATGCCGTTCACCACCGACTTCATGAAGCTGACCCCGGACCGCTATGTGCACGAGCTGCTCGTCGAGCGCCTGCACGTCGTCGAGGTGTTGGTAGGGGAGAACTTCACCTTCGGGAAGAAGGCCGCCGGCAACGTCGAAACCCTGCGCAAGGCCGGCGAGCGGCTCGGCTTCGCGGTCGAGGGCATGTCCCTGGTCGCCGAGCATCACCAGAGCGAGACCGTCACCTTTTCCTCGACCTACATCCGCTCCTGCGTCGACGCCGGCGACGTAGTGGCCGCCGCCGAGGCGCTGGGCCGCCCGCACCGGGTCGAAGGAGTGGTCGTGCGCGGTGACGGGCGCGGCCGGGTGCTCGGCTTCCCGACCGCCAACGTCGCGCCGCCGATGTACTCGGCCATCCCCGCCGACGGCGTATACGCCGCCTGGTTCACCGTGCTGGGCCACGGTCCCGTGACCGGGTCAGTGATTCCGGGGGAGCGCTACCAGGCCGCGGTCTCGGTAGGCACCAACCCGACCTTCTCCGGGCGCACCCGCACCGTCGAGGCCTTCGTCCTGGACTCCGAGGCCGACCTCTACGGCCAGCATGTGGCGGTGGACTTCGTCGCACGACTTCGCGGCCAGCTCAAGTTCGACTCGATCCGGGACCTCGTCGTGGCCATGGGCAAAGACACCGACAAGGCCCGTCAGATCCTGGCCTCGCACAACTGATTCGCTCAGGACGCGGCCAACTCGTCGATTCCCGCGATACGACCCCGCGAGATCTGTTCGAAGTCGCCGAGCATCGACGCCACCGACCGCACGGCCGTGACGTCGCCGCTGGCCAGCTGCTCGCGGCCGCTACGCCGCTTGGTGAGCAGACCTGCCTTCTCCAGCACGGCCACGTGCTTCTGCACCGCCGCGAAGCTCATCTCGTACTTCAGTGCGAGCGCGGACACCGAGTGCTCGCCGGCCAGGGCGCGGCGCAGGATGTCGCGCCGGGTGCGGTCGGAGAGCGCATGGAAGAGGGCATCCGCCCGGTCTTCCTCGTCCACAATCACCTCCGACAACCTACAACTAAATGGTTGTAGGTTGTCAAGATCGCGTCGCTGACCTGCCGCGATTTCAGTTCGCGAGGGTGCCGCTGATAGAGTCGGCCACGAACTGTGTGCTGCAGTCCGCGGCGGCCATGGCGTTCAATCTTCCCGCGGTACCGATTGATGGAGATGTTTTCGTGGCGCTTACCGCCGAGCAGAAGAAGGAAATCCTGGGCTCGTACGGCCTGCACGAGACCGACACCGGTTCACCCGAGGCCCAAGTCGCGTTGCTGACCAAGCGGATTTCCGACCTCACCGAGCACCTCAAGCAGCACAAGCACGACCACCACTCGCGGCGCGGTCTGCTGCTGCTGGTCGGCCGCCGTCGCCGGCTGCTCAAGTACGTCGCCGACGTCGACGTCGCGCGCTACCGCACGCTGATCGAGCGGCTGGGTCTGCGCCGCTGAGCGCAGCACACGCCGTGTAACATGAGGGCGTTACGAGCCGTTTAACGGCACGAACAATCGGGTGCGGTTCACGCACACCTGCGTGTCCCGTCCCCGCGTATCACAGCGAAGCTTCCCTGATCGGGCGGTCTTCGGTAGTGGCTGCCGGGCCCCAATGACGTTGGGGACAGCCCGGCCGCTTCGATCGACGGCCGTAGCCGCATCAAGGCGCAAGCCTCGTAGTGCTCAGGCCCACCTGGGTTCACCTGTGATATCGCAAAAGAGCTGAACAGTGAACGCAGAAAGGCTGTACGGACGTCCATGTCTGTAGCTGAAATCGACGAAGGCGTGTTCGAATCGACCGCCGTCATTGACAACGGGAGCTTCGGCACCCGCACCATCCGTTTCGAGACGGGCCGGCTGGCCCAGCAGGCCGCGGGCGCCGTGGTCGCCTACCTCGACGACGAGACCATGCTGTTGTCGGCGACCACCGCCAGCAAGAGCCCCAAGGAACACTTCGACTTCTTCCCGTTGACCATCGACGTCGAAGAGCGCATGTATGCCGCCGGGCGCATCCCCGGCTCGTTCTTCCGCCGCGAAGGCCGTCCGTCCACGGACGCGATCCTGACCTGCCGCCTGATCGACCGGCCGCTGCGCCCGACCTTCATCTCGGGTCTGCGTAACGAGATCCAGGTCGTGGTGACGATCCTCAGCCTGGATCCCAAGGATCTCTACGACGTGCTGGCGATCAACGCCGCGTCGGCCTCCACCCAGATTTCAGGCCTGCCGTTCTCCGGCCCGGTCGGCGGCGTGCGCGTCGCCCTGATCAAGGGCCAGTGGGTGGCCTTCCCGACCGTCGAGCAGCTCGAGGACGCGGTGTTCGACATGGTCGTCGCCGGCCGCAAGGCCGGTGACGATGTGGCGATCATGATGGTCGAGGCCGAGGCCACCGACAACGTCATCGAGCTCATCGCCGGTGGCGCGGGCGCGCCGACCGAGGCCGTGGTGGCCGAGGGACTCGAAGCCGCCAAGCCGTTCATCGCCGCGCTGTGCGATGCACAGAAGGCGTTGGCGGACAAGGCGGCGAAGCCGGTCGCCGACTACCCGCTGTTCCCCGATTACGCCGATGACGTCTACGCCGCGGTCACCCATGCGGCCGGCGACTCGCTGGCGCAGGCGCTCACCATCGCCGGCAAGCACGAGCGCGACGAGCGCACCGACGAGATCAAGAACGAGGTGCTCGGAGAGCTCGGCGAGACATTCGCCGGGCGGGAGAAGGAAATCGGCGCGGCCTACCGCTCGCTGACCAAAAAGCTGGTGCGCCAGCGCATCCTGACCGACCACTTCCGAATCGATGGTCGCGGTGTCACCGACATCCGTGCCCTTTCGGCTGAGGTCGCGGTGATCCCGCGGGCACACGGCAGCGCGCTGTTCGAGCGCGGCGAGACCCAGATCATGGGTGTCACCACGTTGGACATGGTCAAGATGGCCCAGCAGATCGACTCGCTGGGACCGGAAACCTCCAAGCGCTACATGCACCACTACAACTTCCCGCCGTACTCGACCGGTGAGACCGGCCGCGTCGGTTCGCCCAAGCGCCGCGAGATCGGCCACGGTGCGCTCGCCGAGCGAGCCCTGATGCCAGTGCTGCCGAGTGTCGAAGAGTTCCCGTATGCAATCCGTCAGGTGTCGGAAGCGTTGAGCTCCAACGGCTCCACCTCGATGGGCTCGGTGTGCGCATCCACCCTGTCGCTGCTGAACGCCGGTGTGCCGCTGAAGGCTCCGGTCGCCGGTATCGCGATGGGCCTGGTGTCCGACGATATCGAGGTGGACGGCAAGACCGAGCGTCGCTTCGTCACGCTGACCGACATCCTCGGTGCCGAGGATGCCTTCGGCGACATGGACTTCAAGTGCGCAGGTACCAAGGAGTTCGTCACCGCGCTGCAGCTGGACACCAAGCTCGACGGCATTCCGTCGCAGGTGCTGGCGGGCGCGCTGGCGCAGGCCAAGGACGCCCGGCTGACGATCCTCGAGGTCATGGCCGAGGCGATCGACCGCCCCGACGAGATGAGCCCGTACGCGCCGCGCGTCACCGCGATCAAGATCCCGGTGGACAAGATCGGCGAGGTCATCGGGCCCAAGGGCAAGATGATCAACTCGATCACCGAGCAGACCGGCGCCTCGATCTCGATCGAGGACGACGGCACGGTGTTCGTCGGCGCCACAGACGGCCCGTCTGCGCAGGCGGCGATCGACATGATCAACGCGATCGCTAACCCGCAGCTGCCCAAGGTCGGCGAGCGGTTCCTCGGAACCGTGGTCAAGACCACCGATTTCGGTGCGTTCGTCTCGCTGCTGCCCGGCCGTGACGGCCTGGTCCACATCTCGAAGCTGGGCCGCGGCAAGCGGATCAACAAGGTCGAGGACGTGGTCAAGGTCGGCGACAAGTTGCGCGTGGAGATCGCCGACATCGACAACCGCGGCAAGATCTCGCTGATCCTGGTCGCCGAGGACGAGGCGTCCTCCGAGGATTCCGCGCCGGCTCCTGTCGATGCCGATGCCGCGACCGCTGACGCGTAGCTCGAGAGCCCTTCGGAGCGGCCACCGCGGCGGCGATGTTGTCGCCGCGGTGCGCCGCACCGTCCTTCCGGGCGGTTTGAGGGTCGTCACCGAGTACGTGCCGTCGGTGCGTTCGGCTTCGGTCGGGGTGTGGGTCAACGTCGGCTCACGTGACGAAGGGCCGACCGTGGCCGGCGCCGCCCACTTCTTGGAGCACCTGCTGTTCAAGGCGACTCCGACGCGCACCGCCGTCGACATCGCCCAGTCCGTCGACGCCGTCGGCGGAGAGCTCAACGCGTTCACCGCCAAAGAGCACACCTGCTACTACGCGCACGTGCTCGACGAGGACCTCGAGCTGGCCGTCGACCTGGTGGCCGATGTGGTGCTCAACGGCAGCTGCGCGGTCCACGACGTCGAGCTCGAACGCGACGTGGTGCTCGAAGAGATCGCGATGCGCGATGACGATCCAGAGGACGCCCTCGGAGATGTGTTCCTGTCGGCCATGTTCGGCGATAACCCGGTCGGACGTCCGGTGATCGGCAGCGTCGACTCGGTGTCGTCGATGACCCGCTCGCAGCTGCACTCCTTCCACGTGCGCCGCTACATTCCGGAGCGGATGGTCGTCGCGGTGGCCGGCAATGTCGAGCACGACGAGGTCGTCGCGCTGGTGCGTGAGTACTTCGGTGCCCGCCTCGTGCGCGGCCGCAAGCCCCAGCCGCCCCGCAGGGGATCCGGCCGGCTGACCGGCCGGCCCGGCCTGGCGCTGATCAGCCGGGACGCCGAACAAACGCACATGTCGCTCGGCGTACGGGTGCCCGGCAGGCACTGGAATCACCGCTGGGCGCTCTCGGTTCTCAACACCGCTCTCGGTGGTGGCCTGAGTTCCCGGCTGTTCCAGGAGATTCGGGAGTCGCGCGGGCTGGCCTACTCGGTGTATTCGACGGTCGACACGTTCTGCGACAGCGGGGCGTTGTCGGTGTACGCGGGCTGCCTGCCGGAACGCTTCGACGAGGTGGTGCGGTTGACCACCGACGTGCTGGAAGCGGTGGCCCGCGACGGTCTGAGCGAAGACGAGGTCCGCATCGCCAAGGGCTCGATGCGCGGCGGACTTGTTCTTGGCCTGGAGGATTCGGCATCGCGGATGAACCGGCTGGGCCGCAGTGAGCTCAACTATGGCGAATACCGCAGTATCGCAAGCACGTTGGACCACATCAATGCCGTCACCCTCGACGAGGTCAACGCGGTGGCCCGCGAGGTGCTGTCCAAGCCGTTCGGTGGTGCGGTGCTCGGGCCGATTCGCTCCAAACGCTCACTTCCGCAGGCGCTTCGACGGATTGCGGGTTGACCTTGACGCTCTCGCGTCGTCGGTTACTGGTCGGGGGTGTGGCGCTGACCGCGGTTGCGGCCTGCGGTCGCAAGCAGTCGTCCGCGCCACCGTTGCTGAGTGACCGCGCCGAACCGGTTCCACCGCTCGACGATCGCATCGGGCTGCTGGAGAAGCGCGACAATGCCGTGGTCGGACTCTATGCGGTCAACCTGGCCACGAACCTCACCGTCGCGTACCGCGACAACGACATGTTCGCGATGTGCTCGACGTTCAAGGCCTACCTGTCGGCCCGGGTGCTGCAGAAGGCCCAGCGCGGCGAGCTGGCGATGACCGACATGCTGCATGTGGATCCCGCTGCGGTGATTGCCAATTCGCCGATCTCGGGGCCCAAGGCGGGCAGCAGTCTCTCGCTCAACGAGCTGTGTCAGGCGGTGCTGCAGCGCAGTGACAACACCGCGGCCAACATGCTGCTGCACCTCATCGGCGGCCCGCCGGCGATCACCGAGTTCGCCCGTTCGATCGGTGATGACCGCACCCGGCTGGACCGTTTTGAACTCGAACTGAACTCCGCACTGCCCGGCGACCCTCGCGACACCAGCACACCGCGCGCATTGGGCGGTGGTATCCGCGCCATCCTCACCGAAGAGGTTCTGGACCAGGCGCACCGCAAGCAGCTCGAAGACTGGATGCGCGGCAACCTGACATCGAGGATGCGGGCCGGTCTGCCGCCGGGATGGACGTCGGCTGACAAGACCGGAACCGGCGACTTCGCCAGCACTAACGACATCGGAATCGTCTACGGGCCCAACGGCGAACACATCCTGCTCGCGATCATGACCCGCACGCGGTCGGACAACCCGAAGGCGGCGGCGCTGGGTCAGCTCATCGCCGACGTGACGACGTTAGCCCTGCCCACCTTGCGCGGGCAGGGCTAACATCTCGCATCAGGCCAGCAGGCCGGCAGGATCGGTGTAGGGCAGATCGAGGTCGTGGGCGACCTCGGGGTTGAGCAGCTGGCCCTGATGGGTCGACAGACCCTTGGCCAGTGCCGGATCGGAGAAGCAGGCGCCCTGCCAGCCCTTGTCGGCCAGCTTTAGCACATAGGGCATGGTCGCGTTGGTCAGCGCGTACGTCGAGGTCCGCGGGACGGCACCCGGCATGTTGGCCACGCAGTAGAAGACCGCGTTGTGGACGCTGAACGTCGGCTCGTCGTGCGTGGTGGGCTTGGAGTCCTCGAAGCAGCCACCCTGGTCGATCGCGATGTCCACCAGGACCGCGCCCGGCTTCATCTGCGCCACAGTCTCATTGGTGACCAGCTTGGGGGCCTTGGCGCCCGGGACCAGCACGGCGCCGATCACGAGGTCGGCCTGCTTGACTGCGTCCTCGAGGTCGAGCCTCGAGGAGTAGCGGGTCTCGATGGCACCACCGTACTCGGCGTCGATCTTGCGCAGGATGTTGACGTTGAGGTCGAACACGGTGACGTGTGCGCCCATGCCCCACGCGACCGCGGCGGCGTTGTCGCCCGCCATTCCGCCGCCGATCACCACGACCTTGGCCGGAGCGACGCCGGGGACGCCGCCCATCAGCACGCCGCGGCCGCCCTGGGTGCGCATCAGGTGGTAGGCGCCGACCTGGGCGGACAGCCGTCCGGCGACCTCGCTCATCGGAGCGAGCAGGGGAAGCGCGCCGTCGGAGGTCTGCACGGTCTCGTAGGCGATCGACGTCGTGCCCGACTTGAGCAGGGCGTCGGTGCACGGACGCGAGGCGGCCAGGTGCAGGTAGGTGAACAGGGTCTGGCCCTTGCGCATCCGGCTGTACTCGGGCTCGATGGGCTCCTTGACCTTCAGGAGCAGGTCGGCGTCGGCCCACACCTGTTCGGCGCTGTCGACGATCTGCGCGCCGGCGGCCTTGAAGTCGGCGTCGGGGATGGCCGAACCGTCGCCCGCGCCGGCCTGGACGAGGACGTCGTGGCCGCGGCGAACCAGCTCGGACACGCCGGCCGGGGTGATGGCAACTCGGTACTCGTTGTTCTTGATCTCGGTCGGGATGCCGACGCGCATGATCGCTCCTTGTCTGGAATATGGCTTAGGAAGATTGTGAAGAACATTCGGTACTTAGGCAATCGTGACGATGAAGATTCGATAGGATCGCTTAATGACTGAAGGATCAACGAAATCGGCGGCTAATTCCGGCACTGCGTCGAAGGATGTTCGGCCCGCGGAGCTCGACGATGTCGACCGTCGTCTGCTCACCTTGTTGCACGCCGACGCACGCATGTCCAACAGCGCCCTGGCCGACGCGGTCGGTATCGCAGCGTCGACCTGTCACGGCCGGGTGCGCCGGCTGCAGGACCTCGGGGTGATCCGGGGCTACTACGCCGACATCGACCCCGCCGCGATCGGGTTGTCGCTGCAAGCGATGGTCTCGGTGACCCTGCAGTCCAACGCCCGTAGCAAGATTCGCAACTTCATCCAGCAAATCCGGCGCAAGCCCCAGGTGATGGACGTCTACTTCCTCGCCGGAGCCGACGATTTCATCATCCACGTGGCCGCCCGCGACACCGACGACCTGCGGGCCTTCGTCGTGGAGAACCTCAATGCCGACGCCGATGTGGCCGGCACCCAGACTTCGCTGATCTTCGAGCATCTGCGCGGGGCGGCCCCGCTCTAGTCGGGGCCGCCGAGGGCAACGCCGTGGTGGCGATGGGCGCCGAAAACCGCCCTGGCGTTACCCCCGGCGGCCCCGACTAGGCTGCTGCCATGCGAGTCGGGGTTCTGGGCGCCAAGGGCAAGGTCGGAACGACGATGTGCGCCGCGGTGCGCGCGGCCGATGACCTGACGTTGAGCGCGGAGGTCGACGCCGGCGACGACCTGGCGCTGCTCACCGACAGCGGAACCGAGGTTGTCATCGACTTCACCCACCCCGACGTCGTCATGGACAACCTGAAGTTCCTCATCGACAACGGGATCCATGCCGTCGTCGGCACCACCGGCTTCACCGACGACCGCATCGAGCAGGTGCGGTCGTGGCTGGCGGCCAAGCCTGACGGCGCGGTGCTGATCGCGCCGAACTTCGCCATCGGCGCCGTACTGTCGATGTACTTCGCACAGAAGGCCGCACCGTACTTCGAGTCGGTCGAAGTGATCGAACTGCATCACCCGCAGAAAGCCGACGCCCCCTCGGGTACCGCGACGCGCACCGCGAAGTTGATCGCGCAGGCACGAAAAGGCTTGCCGCCCAACCCCGATGCCACCAGCACCGGCCTGCAGGGGGCGCGCGGCGCCGATGTCGAGGGCATCCCGGTGCATTCGGTGCGGCTGACCGGACTCGTGGCGCACCAGGAAGTGCTGTTCGGCACGCTCGGTGAGACGCTGACCATCCGCCACGACAGCCTCGACCGCACGTCGTTCGTCCCGGGCGTCCTGCTGGCCGTGCGCCAGATCGCCAAGCACCCGGGGCTCACGATCGGGATCGAACCGCTGCTCGACCTGTGAACCGCGCACTGCGCATCCAGCTTCTGATCGGGTTCATGTGTGTGGCCCTGCTGGTGTACTTCGT
The DNA here is from genome assembly GCA_963716465.1 of uncultured Actinomycetota bacterium. Taxonomy (GTDB): domain Bacteria; phylum Actinomycetota; class Actinomycetes; order Mycobacteriales; family Mycobacteriaceae; genus Mycobacterium. The sequence goes on along the minus strand of CAVQTS010000007.1, from coordinate 89,175 downwards.
GCTGCTGGGCCGGACCGGGGTCGCGCTGGTCGGCACCGGCAAGCCGGCCGGGATCGCGCTGGGCGTCGGAGTGCTGATCCTGCCGATCGTGGGACTGTGGGCGATGGTCGCCACCCTTCGGGCCGGCTTTGCTCATCAGCGGCTGGCCCGGCTGGCAGCGGAGGACGGGATGGAACTGGACGTCAGCGACCTGCCGCGCACTCCGGCGGGCCGCATCGATCGCGATGCCGCCGACGCGCTGTTCGACACCGTGCGCGGCGAAGTGGAGGCTCACCCGGACGACTGGCGGCGGTGGTATCGGCTGGCACGGGCCTACGACTACGCCGGGGACCGCGGCCGCGCCCGCGAGACGATGCGCAAGGCGGTCGCCATGCAGGCGGGGCAGAAACCGTGAAGCGCCTGCTGATCGTGCACCACACGCCCTCCCCGCACTGCCAGGAGATGTTCGAGGCGGTCGTCGCCGGGGCCACCGCCCCCGACATCGAGGGCGTCGAGGTGGTGCGCCGGCCGGCGCTCACGGTGTCCCCGGCCGACATGCTGGCCGCCGACGGCTACCTGCTGGGCACCCCGGCCAACCTCGGCTACATGAGCGGGGCGCTCAAGCACGCCTTCGACGTCTGCTACTACCCCTGCTTGGACACCACCCGGGGCAGGCCGTTCGGCCTCTACATCCACGGCAACGAGGGCACCGAAGGCGCCGAGCGCGGCGTCAACGCCATCACGACCGGCCTGGGCTGGATCAAAGCCGCCGACACCGTCGTCGTCTCCGGCAAGCCCGGCAAGCGCGACCTCGACGCGTGCTGGAACCTCGGCGCGACGCTCGCCGCGCAGTTGATGGACTGACTTCCCCGGGTTGCCCGACACCGCGCACTACCCTCAGTGGCGACGAGCAGGAATGAGGTGTCATGGGAATCGCTGACGTCGCACTGGGTGCGGCCCCGATCGCCGGCGGCGCGCTGGTGGGCCTTGCCGCCGGCAGTCTGAAGGGACCCGATTTCCGGGGCATGATCAAGTCGGACATGGAACTGCTCGACAAGATCCCGCCCGAGGACGTCGAACTGCGCGCCGAACTCAAGGCCAGCATCGACCGGCGGATCCAGGATCTGATCGTGAGCACCGAGAAGAGCCGCGAACTGTTGGACGTCGCGGCCTCCTACAAGGGCAACTGGCGCGACATCGTCGTCTTCGTCTGCGCGGTGCTGTTCACCATCGTGTGGTGGAACGTCCCGCACAGCCGCACGAACTGGCTGCCGACGTTCGTATTCCTGATCGTGCTCTCGGTCGTCGTGTTCTGGTACGCCTCTCGTGGAGCGGTGCGCGCGGTGCGCAGTATCCGCAAGCACCACGACGAGCACGAGTCAGACGGGTAAGTGGGCCCCGAAGAAGTCCTTCATCGCGGCCCAGTGCCTCTCGGCGGCCGCCTCGTCGTAGGGCGCGTTGTCGGGCACCGCGAACCCGTGTAGGGCCGGGTACCACTCGATGGTGTGCTCGACGCCCGCCTCGGTCAGCGCCTTTTCGAGGGTGGCGGCCTGTTCCTCGGTGAACGAGGCGTCGTCGGCGGCGCCGCCGACGTAGACCGCCGCGCGGATCTTGTCGGCCAGCAGATGCGGGCTGCCCGGGTCCTCGGAGGCCAGCCCGCCGCCGTGGAAGGACATCGCCGCGGCCACCCGCTCGGGCACCCGCCCGGCGACGACCAGCGACGTCCGTCCGCCCATGCAGTAGCCGGTGGTACCGAACGTCTCGCCGCTGACCTCCGGGCGCGCGGCCAGATAGTCGAAGAACGCGCGGGCGTCGCTCTCCATCGCGTCCGGAGTGATGCTGCCGATCATGCCGAACAACCGCTGCCGTTCGGCCTTGTCGTTGAAGACGTTCTTCATGTCGAACGGCGCCCAGTCGCCGCTGCGGTAGTACACGTCGGGAACCAGCACGACGTACCCGAGCCCGGCCAGCCGTTCGGCCATCTGCCGGACGGCGGTGCGCACCCCGCCTGCGTCGGGGTACATGATCACGCCGGGCCAGGGGCCCTGCCCGGCGGGGATGGCCACAGTGACGGGGCAGGTTCCGTCGGCGGTGGTGATGGTGTCGGAAATGGTCGGCATGGCATCGTTTCTACCCCGTGGCGCCGCACGTAAGCTGGTCGGCGTGCCGATCGCAGCGCCAATCCCCACGCCCTACGAGGACCTGCTGCGGCGTGTGCTCGAGACGGGAACGCCCAAAGCCGACCGCACCGGCACGGGAACCCGCAGCCTGTTCGGCCACCAGTTGCGTTACGACCTGTCGGCGGGCTTCCCGCTGATCACCACCAAGAAGGTGCACCTGAAGTCGGTGGTCTACGAGCTGCTGTGGTTCCTGCGCGGGGAGTCCAACGTCGAATGGCTGCACCAGCACGGTGTCACGATTTGGGACGAATGGGCTTCTCCCACAGGCGATCTCGGCCCGGTCTACGGGGTTCAGTGGCGATCGTGGCCTACTCCGACGGGCGAGCACGTCGACCAGATCAGCAACGCGCTGGACCTGTTGCGCACCGATCCGGACTCGCGGCGCATCATCGTCTCGGCGTGGAACGTGGGGGAGATCCCGCAGATGGCACTGGCGCCCTGCCATGCCCTCTTCCAGTTCTACGTCGCCGACGGCCGGCTGAGCTGCCAGCTCTACCAGCGCAGTGCCGACCTGTTCCTCGGCGTGCCGTTCAACATCGCCAGCTACGCGCTGTTGACCCACATGATGGCCGCCCAGGCCGGCTTGGGGGTCGGGGACTTCATCTGGACCGGCGGCGACTGCCACATCTACGACAACCACGTCGAACAGGTCACCGAGCAGCTCGGCCGCGACCCGCGCCCGTATCCGGAACTTGTTCTCGCCCAGCGTGATTCGATCTTCGGCTACACCTATCAGGACATCGAGATCCACAACTATGATCCGCATCCGGCGATCAAGGCGCCGGTTGCCGTATGAGGCCTGCTCGCAAGGCCGAACCTTCAACCCCGCGTGTCGGTTTGATCTGGGCGCAGTCGAGCTCAGGGGTGATCGGTCGCGACGGGGGCATCCCGTGGCACCTGCCCGAGGACCTGGTCCGCTTCAAGGACCTCACGATGGGCCACACCGTGGTGATGGGCCGCCGCACCTGGGAGTCGCTGCCCGCCAAGGTGCGCCCGTTGCCGGGACGCAGAAATGTCGTACTGACCCGGCAAGCTGACTACATGGCTTACGGAGCGGCAGTGGTGGGCGACATCGACGCCGCGCTGGCCGAGGAGACCTGGGTGATCGGCGGCTCGGAGATCTATCACCTGGCCCTGCCGGCGGCGACCCGCTGCGAGGTCACCGAGGTCGAGATCGACCTGCGCCTCGAGGACGACGACGCTCTGGCGCCGATGCTCGACGAATCGTGGGTCGGCACGTCGGGGGATTGGCAGGACAGCAGCTCGGGTCTGCGCTACCGGTTTCACACTTTCGTTCGCGCATGACCCGGCTGACCGCCGACCAGGCGCGCCGGGTCGCGGTGGCCGCGCAGGGTCTGGGAGAACCCAGGCCCAGCGGCCCGGTCACCCGCGCGCACCTGCGCCGGCTGATCGGACGCATCCAGGTGCTGCAGCTCGACTCGGTGTCGGTGGCGGTGCGCGCCCACTACGCGCCGGTGTTCAGCCGGCTCGGGCCCTACGACCGCGACGTCCTCGACAAGGCCGCCTGGAGCCACAGCGCCCGCGCACCCCGGCTGCTGGTGGAGTACTGGGCGCACGAAGCCGCGCTGATGGCCGTCGAGGACTGGCCGCTGCTGCGCTGGCGGATGCGCGAGTACGTGCACGGCCGGTGGGGCACCGAGATCGTCAAGAAGAACGCCCGGCTGGCCGAGGACATCGTTGCCGCCGTCGCCCAGCTCGGACCCAGCACCGCGGGCCAGATCGAGGCACACCTGGAGTCCGAACCGCGAGGCCGCAAGGGCCCAGCCAAAAAGGAGATGTGGGACCGCAGCGACACCAAGTGGGTGGCCGAGGCGCTGTTCGCCTCGGGGGCGCTGACGACGGCGCACCGGGTCGGCTTCGCCCGCCACTACGACCTCACCGAGCGGGTGCTGCCGCCGGACGTGCTGGCCCGCGACGTCGACGACGACGAGGCACTCCGCGAGCTGACGCTGCGGGCGGCCACCGCGCTGGGCGTGGGCACCGAGGCCGACATCCGCGACTACTTCCGGCTGCGGCCCGCAGAGGTGCGCCCCGCTCTCGCCGAACTGGTCGCCGCAGGGGAGGTGGAGCGCATCGAGGTGGCCGGCTGGCAAGCGCCGGCGTACCTGCGGGCGGGCCAGATCGTGCCGCGGGCCGAGCGCGGAACCGCGCTGCTGTGCCCGTTCGACCCGCTGATCTTCTTCCGGCCGCGGGTGCAGCGGCTGTTCGGCTTCGAGTACCGCATCGAGATCTACACTCCGGCGCCCAAGCGCAAGTTCGGCTACTACGTGTGGCCGCTCCTGCTCGACGGCCGGCTGGTGGGCCGGGTGGACCTCAAGGCCGACCGTGCGGCAGGCGCGCTGAACGTGGTGGGGGCATTCGCCGAACCCGGCCAGGACGGGGCGAGGGTGGCCTCGGCGCTCGCAGGTGAACTGCGGACGATGGCGGGCTGGTTGGGTCTGCCGGCGGTGAGCGTCGGCGATCGCGGCGACCTGGCGCCGCTGCTTCGTCGTCACGCCTCGTCGGTGAACCGGTCGTGATCGCGGCGATCAGCAGTCAGTTCCCGTGCGACAGCGCCCCGGCGCTACTGTTCTCCCGTGGCCGAGACGGCGCCGCTGCGCGTGCAACTGATCGCCAAGACCGAGTTCTTGGCCCCGCCCGACGTGCCCTGGAGCACCGACGCCGACGGCGGCCAGGCGCTGCTGGAGTTCGCCGGCCGGGCCTGCTACCAGAGCTGGTCCAAGCCCAACCCGCGTACCGCCACCAACGCCGCCTACCTCAAGCACATCATCGACGTCGGTCACTTCTCGGTGCTCGAACACGCCTCGGTGTCCTTCTACGTCACCGGCATCTCCCGCTCGTGCACGCACGAACTGATCCGCCACCGCCACCTCAGCTACTCGCAACTCTCCCAGCGCTACGTGCCGGAGAACGAGGCCGAGGTGGTCATCCCGCCCGCCCTCGAGGACGACCCCGAACTGCAGCAGATCCTGCTCGCCGCGGCCGACGCCAGCCGCGCGGCCTACGTCGAACTGTTGGACAAGCTGGAAGCCAAGTTCGCCGACCAGCCCAACGCGGGGCTGCGGCGCAAGCAGGCCCGCCAGGCCGCCCGTGCGGTCCTGCCCAACGACACCGAAACCCGCATCGTCGTCACCGGCAACTACCGAGCCTGGCGCCACTTCATCGCCATGCGCGCCAGCGAACACGCCGACGTCGAGATCCGCCGCCTGGCAATCGCCTGCCTGCGTGAGCTGGCGCAGGTCGCGCCCGCGGTGTTCGCCGACTTCGAGATCACCCAACTGGCGGACGGTAGCGAGGTGGCCACCTCCCCGCTGGCGACTGAGGTCTGAGGCCGAGCGGGTAATCTTGCTGTCCGTGAGCACCAGCGGTTTCGACGCCAGCGCCCGGCTGGGCACGGTTCTGACCGCGATGGCGACGCCGTTCACCTCCGACGGCGCGCTCGACACCGACGCCGCCGCGCGACTTGCCACCCGGCTGGTCGACTCGGGCTGCGACGGACTGGTCATCTCCGGTACCACCGGTGAGTCGCCCACCACCACCGACGCCGAGAAGAGCCTGCTGCTGCGGGCCGTGGTCGAGGCGGTCGGGGACCGGGCCCGGATCATCGCCGGCGTCGGCACCTACGACACGGCACACACCGTGCACCTGGCCAAGGCCGCCGCGGCCGACGGTGCGCACGGCCTGCTGGTCGTCACGCCGTACTACTCGCGACCCCCGCAGTCGGGTCTGGTCGCACACTTCACCACCGTCGCCGACGCCACCGACCTGCCGGTGATTCTCTACGACATCCCGCCGCGCTCGATGATCCCCATCGCCTGGGACACCATGCGCACGGTGGCGAGGCATCCCAACATCGTCGCGGTCAAAGACGCCAAGGCCGACCTGCCCGGCGCCGCGCAGATCATGGCCGAGACCGGCCTGGCCTACTACTCCGGTGACGACGCACTCAACCTGCCCTGGCTGGCGATGGGCGCGGTCGGGTTCGTCAGTGTCTGGGGGCATCTCGCCGCCAGCCAGCTGCGGGAGATGTTGAACGCCTTCAACTCCGGCGACATCGCCACCGCGCGCAAGGTCGCGGTGACGCTGGGCCCGCTGAACGATGCGCAGACCCGCCTGGGCGGTGTCACCCTGGCCAAGGCCGGCCTGCGGCTGCAGGGCGTCGAAATCGGCGACCCCCGTCTGCCGCAGATGCCGGCCACCTCCGAACAACTCGACGAGCTGGCCGCCGACATGCGCGCCGCGACCGTGCTCCGATGAGGCCGTCGTGAACGACGAACTGACGCCCCCCGGTCCGCTGGCCGCCGGTGCCCTGCGGGTCACCGCGCTCGGCGGTGTCGGTGAAATCGGCCGCAACATGGCGGTTTTCGAGCACCTCGGCCGGCTGCTCATCATCGACTGCGGTGTGCTGTTCCCGACGCACGACGAGCCAGGGGTCGACCTGATCCTGCCGGACCTGCGCCACATCGAGCACCGTCTCGACGACGTCGAGGCCCTGGTGCTGACCCACGCCCACGAGGACCACATCGGCGCGATCCCGTTCCTGCTGAAGCTGCGGGCCGACATTCCGGTGGTGGGCTCGAAATTCACCCTTGCCCTGGTCGCCGCGAAATGCCGCGAGCACCGGATCAATCCGGTGCTCGTCGAGGTCTCCGAGGGCACCCGCAGCACCCACGGCGTCTTCGAATGCCAGTACTTCGCGGTCAACCACTCGATTCCGGACGCGCTGGCCATCGCGGTGCACACCGGCGCCGGCACCGTGCTGCACACCGGCGACATCAAGCTCGACCAGCTTCCGCTGGACGGCCGCCCGACCGATCTGCCGGGCATGTCGCGCCTCGGCGACGCCGGCGTGGATCTGTTCCTGTGCGACTCCACCAACTCCGAGATCCCCGGGGTGGGGCCCTCGGAGAGCGAGGTCGGGCCGACCCTGCACCGGCTGATGCGTGGCGCCGACGGCAGGCGGGTGATCGTGGCCTGCTTCGCCTCGAACGTCGATCGGGTGCAACAGATCGTCGACGCCGCGGTGGCGCTGGGCCGGAAGGTGTCCTTCGTCGGCCGGTCGATGGTGCGCAATATGGGCATCGCCAAGGAGCTGGGCTTCCTGCATGTCGAAGACAGCGACGTCGTCGACATCGCAGTGGCCGAGGAGATGCCGGCCGATCGGGTGGTGCTGATCACCACCGGGACCCAGGGCGAGCCGATGGCGGCGTTGTCGCGGATGTCGCGTGGCGAGCACCGCAGCATCACGATCACCTCGGACGACCTGATCATCCTGTCGTCCTCGCTCATCCCTGGCAACGAGGAAGCGGTGTACGGCGTCATCGACGCGCTGGCCAAGATCGGCGCCCGTGTGGTTACCAATCAGCAAGTGCGGGTGCATGTTTCGGGCCACGCCTACTCCGGTGAACTGTTGTTCCTCTACAACGGGGTGCGGCCGCGCAACGTCATGCCGGTGCACGGCACCTGGCGCATGCTGCGGGCCAACGCCAAGCTGGCCGCCAGCACCGGTGTCCCCGAGGACCGGATCATGCTGGCCGAGAACGGCGTCAGCGTCGACCTGGTCAACGGCGTCGCCCGTATCGCCGGTGCGGTGCCGGTGGGCAAGATGTTCGTCGACGGGTTGATCACCGGGGACGTGGGCGAGTCCACCCTCGGCGAACGGTTGGTCCTGAGTTCGGGTTTCGTCGCGATCACCATCGTGCTACGCCGTGGCACCGGTCGCACGGCCGCGCCCCCGCACCTGCACGCGCGCGGGTTCTCTGAGGACCCCAAGGCCCTCGAGCCCGCAACCCGCAAGGTGGAGGCCGAACTGGAACGGCTTGCCGCCGACAACGTCACCGATCCGGTGCGCATCGCGCAGGCGGTACGGCGCACCGTCGGGAAGTGGGTCGGGGAGACCTACCGCCGCCAGCCGATGATCGTGCCGACCGTCATCGAGATCTAGTCCGCAGCCACGACACCACGCGGTCGCGATACCCGCTGATGCCCTTGTATTCGGCGATGTCGTCGGGCAGTTCTGCCAGGACCGAGGCCATCCGGTCCCGCCAGGCGTCGACGGTGGCGACGTCGGCCAGTGGCAGCATGTAGGTGCGGATCAGAAAGCAGATCGCACCGGACTCGGCCAGCCGGATCAGGTGCTGCACCTCGACGCGAAGGTGCACCATCCGGCCGAACGTCTCGTCGTCGGAGGTGTCCAGCGCGGCGCGGTCCGGCACTCGCCGGGCCAACGTCTCGATGGACACGTCCAGAGTCCGCCCGATCGCCATCGACCAGTTGGTGCGCCGGTAGATCTGGTTGGGCTGCAACCGCATCAGGAACTCACGCGCGCGGCTGATCACCCCCGACTCGCGCAGCCCGGGTACCGGGCCGTGGATCTCCAGGAACGTCATGCCGACGTCGAACCCGAACGACCAGCCCGCGGCGAAGGTGACCACCCCGGCGTCGGCGAACAGGTCACCGTCGCGCTGGTCGAGCAGCACGATGTCGTCCTGCACCTGACCGGCGATGTAGGCCAGTGGATCACACGGCAGACTGGACTCGTCGCCGACCACGAAATCCTGTGTGATGCACAGCATTTCGTTGCGCCAGTGCCACGTGTCGCCGTCGCGGGTCAGCGACATCGTGTCCGGGTAGGCGGTGGCGAGCTCCGTCATGAGCGCGCACATGGTGTCCCAGCAGGCGATCCGCATGTGCGGCAGAACCGCGTGCCGCGTGGGGTCGGCGGCCAGGATGCGCCGCCGCTCGGCCAGTTCGTGGGTGTACTCGCTGTCGATGTGCAGCACCGAATCGCCCCACTGGCCGGACAGGGTGCGCACCGGGGTACCGGCCGGCTCGAGATTGGTGCTGTACCGGTAGGTGTCGGCGCCGTACGGGAACGGGAACGAGGCCAGCAGGTCAGGTGCGGAGACCGGGATGCTCACAGGTCCAACTCCAGACGGCCGGCGGCGCGGGAGACACAGGCCATCATCGCATCACCCGCGTCGCGCTCGGCCTGGCTCAGATAGAGGTCGCGGTGCAGAACGGCGCCCGCGCGCACCGGCAACCGGCATTCGCCGCACACCCCCTGGCGACACATGCTCGGCACCGTCCTGCCATGTGCTTCCAGGGCCTCCAGCAGCGACATCCCCGAGTCGACAACGAAAGCCTCTCCGCTGCAAGCTAATCCGACCTCGAACGGCTCGCCCGGGGCCAGCTCACCACCGAAGTGCTCGAGGTGGATGCGGCTTGCCGGCCACCCGAAATCCGTCGCCAGGGCGACCACGTCGTCGATGAACGGGCCGGGCCCGCAGACGTAGGCGTGGGTGCCGAACGGGGAGCGGGCCAGTGTCGCAACCAATTCGGCGCGGAACGCCCCGCGGTCGGTGAAGAGGCGGGCGTGATCCGTCAGGGCCTTGATCTCGTCGGCGTAGGCGCCACGGCCTTCCCGGTGGATGTAGAGCAGCCGCGCGTCGCGGCCCCAGCGCCGGGCGCTGCGCAGGTGGGAGACCATCGGGGTGATGCCGATGCCGGCGGCGATCAGCAGATGGCGCGTGGCGCGCAGGACGGGCGCGAACGCGCTGCGCGGTTCGTGGACGCGCACGGTGTCGCCGACGGCGAGTTCGCGGTGGATCCAGCGCGAGCCGCCGCGTCCGTCGAGGCATTCCAGCACCGACACCACGTACTCGCGGGGTGCGGCCGTCTCACCGGTCAGCGAGTAGGCATTTGCGCCGCCGTCGTACTCGATGACGATGTGGCTGCCCGGGGTGAACGACGGCAGCGGGGCGCGATCCGGGCGCGCCAGCGTGAGCGTGCGAATCCCGGGGACCCCGTCGTCGATGGCGACGACGTCCAGGTTCAGGGCGCTCACAGCGTGCCCCGGTGATGGGCGGCGGCGGCGAACGCCAGGTGAGTCCCTTGCCGCCGTGACACGTGGTAGTAGACGAACAGCGTGCGTCCGCAGCCGGCGCAGGGCAGCGTCTCGGTCAGTTCGACGCGCGCGGTGGTGACGGTTCGGCAATGGGCGCAGAGGATTTCGCGGGTGGCGACCTCGGTACTGGCCACGGTGATCTCGTCGTCGGCGGCGCCGAGTTCGAAGGCGTGTGCTCGCACCCGCAGGCAGGCGTGCGCGGGGCCGGCGAGCAGCAGCCGCCACCCGACCACCGCGTCGGCAAGGTCGGCATCCAGCGCCTCGCACGCCGCGTCGGCCCCGTCGACCAGATGCACCCGCGGCCGGGCATCCGGGTGCTGCGCAGCGATGTGGCCGGTCCACTCCGCGGCGATGGTGGCGGCGTCGTCGCCGATGGCCAGTACCGTCCAGTGCCGCCCGGTCAGGTCGGCGGCCGGGCGCAGGGGAGCGACGGCCCACGGGGGGACGCTGGTGAGCTCCAGAGGGGGCGCCATGTGGGCCGACCTTAGCGCTTGTTGACGTACCCCGCGTCGACCGGCAGCGTGACCCCGGTGACGTAGCGCGCGGCGTCGGAAACCAGCCACAACACCGCGTTGGCGATGTCCTCGGCCTCCAGCGTCTGCACGGGCAGCGCGTTGCTCATGTCCGGGCCGCCCTGATGCTTCTGGGCCAGGCCCTCCAGCCACGACCGGGTGAACTCGTTGTCGATCATCGGGGTGTTCACACCGGCCGGGTGCACCGAGTTCACCCGAATGCTGAAGGAGGCGAGGAAGTTCGCGTACGCCCGCATCAGCCCCACCACGCCGTGCTTGGCGACCGTGTAACCCAGCGACCCGGCCACCGGGGCGCCGATGCCCACCAGGCCGGCCACCGAACTGGTCAGCACGATCGAGCCGCCCTCGCCCTGCTTGATCAGCGGGCGCATCGCCACGTCGACGGTGTGATAGACCCCGGTCAGGTTCACGTCGATGACGTCCTGCCAGGCGTTGTCGTCGGCCATCGGGGCGATGCCCGCGTTGGCGATCACGATGTCCAGGCGGCCCAGTTCGTCGACGCCCTCCCGCAGGGCGGTCTTGAGCGCTGCACGGTCGCGGACGTCGGCCTCGCGGGCCACGATGCGCGCGCCGGTGTCCTCGACGAGCTTGACCGTGGCGGTCATGTCCTCGGCGGTGGCCAGCGGATAGGGGACGCTGGCGATCTGGTCGCACAGGTCGACCGCGATGATGCCGGCGCCTTCCGACGCCAGCTTCACCGCATGCGCGCGGCCCTGGCCGCGGGCCGCGCCGGTGATGAACGCGACCTTGCCGTCGAGTTGTCCCACCGTCAGGCCCGGAGCTGACCCTTGGCCGGGTCGCCCGCCACGATGGGGGTGAGCAACTTGATGTCGGGTGCGCCGTCGAGGTGCTCGCCGATCTCGCCGAACAGCGTGGTCACACCGGGTGCGGTGCTGTGGGTCTTGAGTGCGTCGGCGTCGGCCCACTGCTCGACGAACACGAACGTGCGGTCGGCCTCGTGCAGGGAGTACAGCTGGCAGCCCGGCTCGTCGTGGACGGCGGCGATGGCCTTCTTGCAGGCCGCGCGCACGGTGTCGACGGACTCGGGCTTGGCGGTGAAGCTGGCAACGACGACGACGGGCATGAGGGCTCCTCGCTGGGACGGGTGTGTGACGGCGCTTACATTAGACGGGCTTCGTATCGCGGCACGACGCTGGTCGGATTCTCGCTTGCGGTTTCGGCGCGCTTTCCGCCGCTGCGCGACGATATCCGCGCCGAAATCGCGCTTGGTCGCAGTCTGGCAACGGCGGCCCTGAAATTCGTGTGGCGGATGGTGCAGATGGGGCAGTTGCGACTAGTCTTGCGGACATGGCGAACAAGACGGCCGCTCGCTCTGGCGCGCGAACGACCAGGTCAAAGGGTGCCACGAAGCCGGCGAAGGCAGCCGCGCCCCGTCGCAAGCCCCCTGCCAAGAAGCGGCGCGCCTCGCCGGTGGCGACTGCCGCGGCGGCCAGCGGCCGAGCCGCCCGGGTGACCTGGCTGATGGTGGCCAAGGGCGCCGGCTCGACCGCGCGCTCGGTGGGGCGCGCCCGCGACATCGAGCCGCACCACCGCCGTGACGGCATCGCCCTGGGGCTGATGGCGGTCGCCGTGGTGATCGCCGCCAGTTCCTGGTTCGACGCCGCCCGACCGGTCGGGGCCTGGATCGACTCGGTGCTGCGGACCTTCGTCGGCGGTGCGGTGGTGCTGCTGCCCGTTGTCTTCGCCCTCATCGCCGTGCTGCTGATGCGCACCGAACCCAACCCGGAGGCGCGGCCCCGGCTGATCCTCGGGGCCACCATGGTCGCGCTGCCCGTGCTCGGCCTGTGGCATCTGTGGTCGGGTTCGCCGATGGCTCCCGCCGCCCGTCAGCGCGCCGGGGGCTTCGTCGGGTTCGCCATCGGCGGCCCGCTGTCCGACGGCGTGACCCCGTGGATCGCCACACCGCTGCTGATCATCGCCGCCCTGTTCGGCGTGCTGCTGCTCTCGGGCATCACCATCCGCGAGGTGCCCGACACCCTGTACTCGGTGTTCGGCACCCGCACCCGCTACGCCGACGACGAGTACTACGACGACTACGACGAGCCGCAGGACCGCGGCCAGGCCGAGCCCGACGACTTCTCCGACGGCTACTACGACGACCCCCGCGCTTACGAAGAGGAAGCCCCGTCCTGGCCGGGCACCCCGAAACCCGTTGGCACGCCATATGACAACTATCCGCTCGAAGAGGACGCCCCGACGGTCCCCGAGCCGGCGAAGGCGCGGCGCAAGAAGGCCTCCCCCAAGCAGGACACCAAGGCACTCGACCGCGTCGTCGAGGGCCCCTACACGCTGCCGTCACTGGAGCTGCTGGTCGCCGGCGACCCGCCCAAGCGGCGCAGTGCCGCCAATGACCTGATGGTGGACGCCATTTCGTCAGTGCTCGAGCAGTTCAAGGTCGACGCCGCCGTGACCGGCTGCACCAGGGGACCGACCGTCACCCGCTACGAGGTGGAACTCGGCCCCGGGGTGAAGGTCGAGAAGATCACTGCACTGCAACGCAACATCGCCTACGCGGTGGCCACCGAGAGCGTGCGCATGCTGGCGCCGATCCCCGGCAAGTCCGCGGTAGGCATCGAGGTACCCAACACCGACCGCGAAATGGTGCGCCTGGCAGACGTTCTCACCGCGCCGTCCACCCGCCGCGACCACCATCCGCTGGTGATCGGGCTCGGCAAGGACATCGAGGGCGACTTCATCTCGGCCAACCTCGCCAAGATGCCGCACCTGCTGGTCGCCGGCTCCACCGGGTCGGGCAAGTCCAGCTTCGTCAACTCCATGCTGGTCTCACTGCTCGCGCGGGCCACACCCGACGAGGTGCGGATGATCCTCATCGACCCCAAGATGGTGGAACTGACTCCGTACGAAGGCATTCCGCACCTGATCACTCCGATCATCACTCAGCCCAAGAAGGCTGCAGCCGCACTGGCCTGGCTGGTCGAGGAGATGGAACAGCGCTACCAGGACATGCAGGCGTCCCGGGTACGCCACGTCGACGACTTCAACGCCAAAGTGCGCTCCGGGGAGATCAGCACCCCGCTGGGCAGCCAGCGGGTGTACAAGCCCTACCCCTACATCGTCGCGATCGTCGACGAGCTTGCCGACCTGATGATGACCGCGCCGCGAGACGTCGAGGACGCCATCGTGCGCATCACCCAAAAGGCCCGGGCGGCAGGCATTCACCTGGTGCTGGCGACCCAGCGCCCGTCGGTGGACGTGGTCACCGGCCTGATCAAGACGAACGTGCCCTCCCGGCTGGCGTTTGCCACCTCGTCGCTGACCGACAGCCGGGTGATCCTCGATCAGCCCGGCGCCGAGAAATTGATCGGCATGGGCGACGGACTGTTCCTGCCGATGGGGACCAACAAGCCGATCCGGTTGCAGGGCGCCTACATCAGTGACGCGGAGATCCAGGCCGTCGTCCAGGCCTGCAAGGACCAGGCCGAGCCCGAATACACCGACGGTGTCACCGCCGCCAAGCCCTCCGGTGAGCGCACCGACGTCGACCCCGACATCGGCGACGACATGGACGTCTTCCTGCAGGCCGTCGAACTGGTGGTGTCCAGCCAGTTCGGCTCCACGTCGATGCTGCAACGCAAGCTGCGGGTCGGCTTCGCCAAGGCCGGGCGCCTGATGGACCTGATGGAGACCCGCAGCATCGTCGGGCCGTCGGAAGGTTCCAAGGCCCGCGAGGTACTGGTCAAGCCCGACGAACTGGCCGCGACGCTGATGGCGATCCGCGGCGGCGGTTCCGACGACTCCGACGACGACTCCGACGAGGACTACTGAGCCTCATGTCCGCACTCGGATAGGCGTCCGCGCATGCGGATAGTCATCGCCCTGGGCGGCAACGCACTGCTGCAACGTGGGCAGCCGATGACTGCGGAGAACCAGCGGGCCAACATCCGGTTGGCGGCCGAACGCATCGCGTCGATCGCGCCGGGGAACGAGATCGTCGTCGCCCACGGCAACGGTCCCCAGGTCGGGTTGTTGGCGCTGCAGGGCCTCGCCTACGAGGCCGTCGACCCCTACCCGCTCGACGTGCTCGGTGCCGAGACCGAGGCGATGATCGGCTACGTCATCGAGCAGGAGCTGGGCAATCTGCTGCCTGTCGAGCAGCCGTTCGCGACCGTGCTGACGATGGTCGAGGTCGACCCCGACGACCCCGCCTTCGGCAACCCGACCAAACCGATCGGGCCGGTATACGACAAAGCGACCGCCGAACGCCTGGCCGCCGAGCACGGCTGGACCATCGCACCCGACGGCGACACGTACCGGCGGGTGGTGGCCAGCCCGAAGCCGCAGCGCATCGTCGAGATCCGCCCCATTCGCATGCTCGTCGAGCGGGCCGTCATCGTCGTCTGCGCCGGCGGCGGGGGAATCCCGACGATCTACGGCAAGGACGGCAAGCTGCACGGCATCGAAGCCGTCATCGACAAGGACCTGGCCGGCTCACTGCTGGCCAGGGAACTCGACGCCGACCTGCTGGTGATCGCCACCGACGTCGACGGCGTCTACACCGGCTGGGGCACCCCTGAGCAGGCCAAGCTGGGCTCGGTCACGGTCGATGAGATCGTCGAGATGACGCTGCCCGCCGGGTCGATGGGCCCCAAGGTCGCCGCGGCGTGCGAGTTCGCCTCGGCGACCAGGAACGAGGCCGTAATCGGCTCGCTGGCCGACATCGACACGATTGTGACCGGAGCCTCAGGGACCCGGGTGCGCGTCGGCTGAACCGGACCCTCAGAGGATCAGCAGCATCCGGGTGTTGCCGAGGATGTTCGGCTTCACGTAGGACAGGTCGAGGAACTCGGCCACACCGATGTCATACGAGCGGCACATCTCCTCGTAGACCTCGGCGGTGACCGGTGTGCCCTCGATCTCGGTGAACCCGTGCCGCCCGAAGAACTCGGTCTCGAACGTCAGCACGAAGAGCCGCTCGAGTTGCAACTCGCGTGCGACCTCGAGCAGCCGGTCGACGATCGCGTGCCCGACACCGTGCCCCTTGACCTTCGGGTCGACCGCGACGGTGCGGACTTCGCCGAGATCCGACCACAGCACGTGCAGTGCGCCGCAGCCCACGACCTCGTCGCCGACCTCGGCGACCCAGAACTCCTGCACCGCCTCGTACAGCGTGACCAGGTTCTTCTCCAGCAGGATCTTGCCGGCGTAAGTGTCGACCAGGCGCTTGATGTCGGCGACATCGGAGGTGTGGGCGCGGCGGATGACGACGCCGGGGATGCTCGGCTGGTCCAGCCGCGAGCCCTCGGGCGGGCTGTCTTCCGGTCGAGCTGTCACGGGTGCAGAGTATCGGGCGTCAGTGCGCCGACTGCCAACCGATATTCTGTTTGCCGTGTCGGCAAAACCCCCAAGCGGTCCAGTGGTGCCGCGTGTGCGGGTCGCCAACGTCGCCAACCTCCTCACTGGTATCAGGTTGGTCCTGGTGCCGGTATTCCTGCTCTTCCTGTTCGCCGGCGACGGGCATGAATCGGCAAGCCGGATAACCGCATTCGTGATCTTTGCCGTCGCGGTGATCACCGACCGGCTCGACGGTTCGCTGGCCCGCACCTACGGGATGGTCACCGAATTCGGCAAGCTGGCCGACCCGATCGCCGACAAGATGCTCATCGGGGCGGCTCTGATCGGGCTGTCGATGCTCGGTGACCTGCCGTGGTGGGTGACGGTGGTGATCTTGATCCGGGAGATCGGCATCACGGTGCTGCGTTTCGCGGTGCTGCGCCGCGGGGTCATTCCGGCCAGCCGCGGCGGCAAGCTCAAGGCCCTGGTGCAGGCCGTGGCGATCGGGCTGTTCGTGCTGCCACTGCACAACTGGCCTGCCGCCTGGCTCACCGTCGCGTGGGTGGTGATGTGGGTGGCGATCGTGCTGACCGTGATCACCGGAATCGACTACGTGGTGTCGGCCGTCAAGGACTCCCGTGATCGATCCGCTGGTCGATGACGACGCCCGTGGCCTGATCGCCGACCTCACCGCCCGCGGTGAGACCGTGGCCACCGCCGAGTCGCTGACCGCCGGCCTGCTGGCCGCCACCCTGGCCGGGGTTGCCGGCGCGAGCCTGGTGCTGCGGGGTGCTCTCGTCACCTACACCGCCGAGACGAAGATCACACTGGCCGGGGTGCCGAGCGCGCTGCTCGATGACGTCGGGCCCGTCGCCGCAGCGACGGCGGTGGCACTGGCCGAAGGCGCCCGCGACCGCTGCGAGGCCACCTGGGGGGTCGGACTGACCGGCGTCGCCGGACCCGAACCGCACGGTGGTCACCAGGTGGGGACCGTTTTCCTCGGACTGGCCGGGCCCGGCCGATCCGAGGCCGTCGAACTACATCTCGACGGCTCGCGCTGGGACATCCGGCTGGCTGCCGTCCACCACGCCGTGCGCAGGCTGCGGACGCTGCTCGGGCAGCGCTGACGGTTCGGGAACCAACCGGGCCATCCCCGGCGTTGCAGTGGTGGCTGCAATCGACCAAGGAGGACAGCCTGATGGCGGTACTGCTGCGCGAGGTGATCGGCGACGTACTTCGCGATGCCCGGACCTCGCAGGGACGCACCCTTCGTGAGGTTTCCGACACGGCCCGAGTGAGCCTCGGCTACCTCTCCGAGGTCGAACGTGGCCGCAAGGAAGCGTCCAGCGAGCTGCTGAGCGCCATCTGTACCGCACTCGACGTCCCGCTGTCGCGGGTGCTCACCGACGCCGGCGAGAAGATGGCCCACCAAGAGCGCATCGCGACCCTCACCGCCGTGCCCCGCGAGGCCGCCGTCCCGATCGACGTCACCACCAAAGTTGTCATTCCGCACCCCGTCGCGATGGCCGTTGCCTGATTCGTTGACCGACCGACATGCCGTATGGCTGTGGTCGGGCATCGCGAACCACTAAATTGGGGCACGACCACCGAATGCGGCAACGAATACGAAGGCGGGACTGATGGCCAATCCGTTCAGCAAGGCATGGAAGTACCTGATGGCGCTGTTCAGCTCCAAGGTCGACGAATACGCCGACCCGAAGGTACAGATCCAGCAGGCCATCGAGGAGGCTCAGCGCACCCACCAGGCGCTCACCCAACAGGCCGCCCAGGTGATCGGCAATCAGCGCCAGCTCGAGATGCGGCTCAACCGTCAGCTCGCCGACATCGAGAAGCTGCAGGTCAACGTACGCCAGGCGCTCACGCTGGCCGACCAGGCCACCGCCGCCGGTGACGCCGCCAAGGCCACCGAGTACAACAACGCCGCAGAGGCGTTCGCCGCGCAGCTGGTCACCGCCGAGCAGAGCGTCGAGGACCTCAAGGCGCTGCACGACCAGGCGCTGCAGGCCGCTGCGCAGGCCAAGAAGGCCGTCGAGCAGAACGCCATGATGCTGCAGACCAAGATCGCCGAGCGCACCAAGCTGCTTTCCCAGCTGGAGCAGGCAAAGATGCAGGAGCAGGTCAGTGCCTCGCTGCGGTCGATGAGCGAGATCGCCGCACCGGGCAACACCCCCAGCCTCGACGAGGTGCGAGACAAGATCGAACGCCGCTACGCCAACGCCATGGGCGAGGCCGAGCTGGCTCAGAACTCGGTCCAGGGCCGGATGATGGAAGTGCAGCAGGCCAGCGTGCAGATGGCCGGCCACTCCCGGCTCGAGCAGATCCGCGCATCCATGCGCGGTGACGCGTTGCCCTCTGGCGGCGCCGCAGCCCCGGCCACCCCTGCCACGCAGGCGAGCACTCCCGAGACCGAAAACCCACTAGGACAGTAGGAGGCGAACGTCGCGATGGCGGTCAAACCCGACAAGCCGGGATTCGTCTCGCGCCAGTGGCGTTCGGCGCTACAGCGCGGTATCGACACCGCCAGCGAGTACGCGGACGTGGCGGCGCAGAAGCTCTCTGCGGCCTCCGATCCCCGGGCCCGGTTGCTGCGCAAGCGGCGCTGGGCGCTGCGACTGGGTGTCTTCTTCTCCTTCGCGACTGTGTTGTGGGTGTGCGTCACCGGACTTCTGGCGACGTGGAACATCCCGGTGTGGGCGCTGCTGATCACCGGCATCATCGCCGCCGGTGCCGCGGTGCCCGCGACGTTGTTCCTGCTGCGCTACCGGTTCCTGCGCGGCGAGCCGTTGCCACCGCAGCGCCAGGTCAGCGGCCGCCGGCTGCCGCCGCACGGGTCGGCGGCGCGGTCGTCGATGTCTGCGCTGGGAGCCTCCGAACGTGGGCTGCACTCGCTGCTCGGCGTGCTGCAGCGCGGAAACATGCTGCCGCCCGAGGAGATTCGCGATCTGACGGCTGCGGCCAATCGTAGCGCGGCGACCATGGCGGCCACCGCCGCCGAGGTCGTGTCGATGGAGCGCGCGGCCCTCGAGACGCCGAACTCGCAGGCCTACCTGGCGCCGACCATCAACGCGTTCACCGCCCAGCTCAACACCGGTGTGCGGCAGTACAACGAAATGGTCACTGCCGCAGCGCAACTGGTGTCCGCCGCCAACTCCGGATCGATGTCGAGCTCACCGATGTCGCAGCAGCGCTACCGCAATGAGCTTGCCGACGCGACAGATCGGCTGCTGGGCTGGTCGCAGGCGTTCGACGAACTCGGCCAACTCCGCCGCGCGTGATTTCTCGGTGATTTCGGCGCGCTGATCGTCGCCTGCCGACGACAACCGCGCCGAAGTCACAACCGCGGGCGCAGTGCCGGCACCACCGCGCCGACGAGGCCGCGGACCGTGCCCTTGAGCATGTCGAGCATGTCGAAGTAGTCCCGCCACAGCGTGATTCGTCCGTTGTGGACCTCGAACACACCGCACACCCAGAACTGCAACCGCACCGGGCCGATCACCAGAACGTCGGTGCGTTCGGTCAGCACTGAGGCGCCGTTGACCGCGATGCGGTGGATCTTGGCCTCGAACCCCAGGTTCGGTCGTTGCAGTCCGCGGAACAGCTTCACCGCCCGGGCGCGGCCGCGGATGGTCGGGTAGCCGACGTTCTCGTACACCAAGTTGTCGTCGAGTTGGGCGGCGGCGGTGTCGAGATCCTGGTTCTGCAGGGCGGACAGGAAAACCTCGACGGTATGGGCGTTGTCGACGTCGGTGCTCACATTGGCGGTCTGCTCGGTCATGTACGCCAGGGTAGGCGCGGCGTGTGTGGCAGGGTAGGCCGAGTGCGAGTCGCGGTGGTGGCGGGGCCGGACGCGGGTCATGCGTTTCCCGCAATCGCGCTGTGCCTGCGGTTCGCCGCCGCGGGCGACGACCCGGTGCTGCTGACCGGCGCCGAGTGGCTGGACACCGCCCGCGCGACCGGAATTGAGGCCGTCGAACTGGTCGGGCTGGATCCCACCGATGAGGATGACGACACCGACGCCGGGGCCAAGATCCACGAGCGTGCCGCGCGAATGGCGGTGCTCAACGTACCGGTCCTTCGCGAGCTCGCACCCGACCTGGTGGTCTCCGACGTGATCACCGCGTGCGGCGGGATGGCGGCCGAACTCATGGGCATCCCGTGGATCGAGCTGACACCGCATCCGCTCTACCTGCCGTCCACGGGCCTGCCGCCGCTGGGTAGTGGGCTGGCACCCGGCACCGGTATCCGCGGTCGGCTGCGCGACGCGGTCATGCGCAGTCTGACGGCGCGCTCGTTGCGGGAAGGCCGGCGCCAGCGCTCCGCGGCGCGGGTGCAGATCGGTCTGCCGGCCCCCGACCCCGGGCCGCTACGCCGGCTGATCGCCACCCTGCCCGCCCTCGAGGTGCCCCGACCGGACTGGCCGGTCGAGGCCGTCATCGTCGGCCCACTGCACTTCGAACCGACCACCGCGGTGCTGCCGATACCGCCAGGGCAGGGACCGGTGGTCCTGATCGCGCCGTCCACGGCCAGCACCGGGGCCGAGGGCGTGGTCGACCTGGCGCTGGAACACCTGGTGCCCGGTGAGACCCTGCCTGCGGGCTCGCGGGTGGTGATCTCCCGGCTCGGTGGCCAGGACCTGCCCGTGCCGCCGCCATGGGTGAGTGTCGGGCTGGGCCGTCAGGACGAGTTGCTCACCCACGCCGACGTGGTGGTCTGCGGGGGCGGGCACGGGATGCTGGCGAAGACGCTGTTGGCCGGGGTGCCGCTGGTCGTCGTGCCCGGCGGCGGGGATCAGTGGGAGCTGGCGAATCGTGTTGTGCGGCAGGGCAGTGCGCGACTGATCCGGCCGTTGACCCCCGAGGCACTGGTCGCCGGAGTGGCCGAGGTGCTCTCGTCGCCGCGGTACCGGGAGGCGGCGCGGCGGGCGGGGCAGAGCATCGCCGAGGTCGCCGATCCGGTACGGGTGTGCCACGAGGCGATGCAGTCGGCTGGGTAAGTTGGTGGCGTGCGGCTGACCGAATTCCACGAACTCGTCGAAGCGCAGTTCGGCTCGGTTCGCGGTACCTCCCTGCTGGTCGATCACGTTCTGACCAAGCTGGGCGGACGGACCGCCGCGCAGGCCATCGAGGCCGGCTTCGAGCCCCGCGACGTGTGGCGGGCGCTGTGCGCCGACTTCGATGTGCCCCGCGACCAGTGGTGACCCGCTAGCCCACGGCGCCACCCCGACACGCGGCGGCGCGCCTCCTTGCCATCGAACACATGTTCGTTATTGTGGGCGGTGTTCGACCGTCCCAGTTTTGTCGGTGCCTTGTCCTAGCGTCACGGCCAACTGACCAACACCGGTCAACCGAATACCGGAGAGAACGGAGCCCCCATGGCGCAGCAAGTCCCCGATCGCGAGAAGTCTCTCGAGCTCGCGCTCGCGCAGATCGAGAAGAACCACGGCAAAGGCGCGGTGATGCGCCTCGGCGACGAGGTCCGCCAGCCCATTTCGGTCATCCCGACCGGCTCCATCGCCCTGGACGTGGCGCTGGGCATCGGCGGGCTGCCCCGCGGCCGCATCGTCGAGATCTACGGCCCGGAGTCCTCGGGCAAGACCACCGTCGCCCTGCACGCGGTGGCCAACGCGCAGGCGGCCGGCGGGATCGCGGCGTTCATCGACGCCGAGCACGCGCTGGACCCTGAGTACGCCAAGAACCTGGGCGTGGATACCGACGCGCTGCTGGTCAGCCAGCCCGACACCGGCGAGCAGGCGCTGGAGATCGCCGACATGCTGGTCCGCTCGGGAGCGATCGACATCCTGGTCATCGACTCGGTGGCCGCGCTGGTACCGCGCGCCGAGATCGAGGGCGAGATGGGTGACAGCCACGTCGGCCTGCAGGCGCGCCTGATGAGCCAGGCGCTGCGCAAGATGACCGGTGCGCTGAGCAACTCGGGCACCACCGCGATCTTCATCAACCAGTTGCGCGAGAAGATCGGCGTGATGTTCGGCTCGCCCGAAACCACCACCGGTGGCAAGGCGTTGAAGTTCTACGCCTCGGTGCGTCTGGACGTGCGGCGAATCGAGACGCTCAAGGACGGCACCGACGCGGTGGGCAACCGCACCCGCTGCAAAGTGGTCAAGAACAAGGTGTCGCCGCCGTTCAAGCAGGCCGAGTTCGACATCCTCTACGGCAAGGGCATCAGCCGCGAGGGCTCGCTCATCGACATGGGCGTCGATCAGGGCTTCATCCGCAAGTCCGGGTCGTGGTTCACCTACGAGGGTGAGCAGTTGGGGCAGGGCAAGGAGAACGCCCGCACCTTCCTCGTGGAGAACCCCGACGTGGCCAACGAGATCGAGAAGAAGATCAAGGAGAAGCTCGGTATCGGTGCGGTGATCACCGACGAGCTCATCGTCGATGACGTTCTGCCCGCCCCAGTCGACTTCTGACACGCGTGAGGAGCAGGCGCACGCGCTGTGCCTGCGCCTGCTCACCGCGCGGTCGCGAACCCGATCCGAGCTGTCCGGCCACTTGGCCAAGCGCGGGTATCCCGACGACGTCACCGAGACGGTACTGAGCCGGCTGGCGGCCGTCGGCCTGATCGATGACGCGGACTTCGCCGAGCAGTGGGTGCGGTCACGCCGGGCGCGGGCCGGAAAAGGCAAGCGCGCGTTGGCCGCAGAGCTGCGCACCAAGGGTGTCGACGCCGACGTGATCGACGCCGCCCTCGACGGCATCGACGCGGCCGCCGAACGGGAACGGGCCGAGCAACTGGTGGAGCAGAAGCTGCGGCGCGAGACGCTGGCCGACGCCGACGACACCAAGGTGATGCGCAGGCTGGTCGGCATGCTCGCGCGCCGCGGCTACAGCCAGAACATGGCGGTCGCGGTGGTCAGCGACGGGCTGGCCGCCGAGCGGGAGCGCCGGCGGGTCTAGGCACGTGCGCGTGCGGGCCTGACCGCGTGGGACTCGCCGCACCGGTGATCTGGCGCGCAGGATGCCTGACCTAGGCTCCGCATCATGCGGATCTCGGTCAAGCTGGCGCCTACCTTCGAATACGCCGAACTCGAACAGTTCTGGCGGGCCGCCGACGATCTCGGCTTCGAAGCGGTGTGGAACTACGACCACTTCTACGGCCTGGTCGACAACACCAAGCTCACCCACGAGGGCTGGACGACCCTGGCGGCGATGGCTGTGGTGACCCGCAACGCGAGGGTGGGTTGCATGGTCACCGGCGTCACCTACCGCAACCCGGCGATCCTGGCGAAGATGGCTGTCACGGTCGACCACATCTCCGGCGGACGCCTCGATTTCGGGATCGGCGCCGGATGGCACGAGGCCGAGCACCGCGGGTACGGCATCGAATTCCCCAGCGCCGGAACACGTGTCGCGATGCTCGACGAGGCGCTGACGGTGATCCGCCGGCTGTGGACCGAGGAGTCGGTGACGTTCGAGGGCCGGTTCTACACGCTGCAGGACGCCATCTGCGAACCCAAGCCGGTCCAGCGTCCGCATCCGCCGATCGTCGTCGGCGGCTCGCAACCCAAGATGCTGCGGGTCATCGCCCGCAACGCCGATGAGTGGAACATGCCCAGCCATCAGGGCCCGCGGGAATGGGGCGAGGTCAGCACCCGCTTGACCGAAGCGTGCGCGGAGGTCGGCCGCGACCCCGCCGCGGTCCGCCGTTCGGTGCAGCTGTTCCTGCACCCGCGCGACCCCGAGCAGGTGACCGGACAGCTCGACCTGCTGCCCAGGTACGCCGACCTCGGTTGCGAGCACGCGGTGCTGTCCTTCTACCAGCCGCCGTCGATCGAACTGCTCGAGCGGTGCGCGGAGCTCAGGTAGCGACTGGTCAGGCGCGCCGCACCGCCGGGGGATGCCACTTCCCGTCGATCACGGCGCGGCGCGGCGCGTAGAGCCGCATCGTCACACCCAAGGTCCCCAGTGGCGCGGGCAGCCAATTGGATTGGCGTTCCGGGCCCGGGTTGGCGTGCTGGACGTAGAGGTCCAACGAGCCGTCCGGGTTGTACTGCAGCGCGTCGCGGTCACCGATGGCGAAGCGGTCGAGTTCGTTGGCTGTCTGGTATCCCTCGGCGTCGTACATCGTCACCGACCAGAATGCGTCCACAGGGGGAAGCTTGTCGGCGTCGAAGTGGATGACGTAGTCGTTCTCGCCGGACAGCGGTTGACCGTCGGCGTCGCTGATGAGCAGTGGGTACACGGCGTCCTCGGGGGGATTGGCGCCCAGCCCGACCAGGGTGATGACAGCTCTGCGCAGATATGAGTTGCCGTAGACGCCCATGCCCTCGATGAGGCTCATCCACCCGTCGACAACGTTGCCCAGTGCCGGAGCGGCCGACGAGATGGCCGCCAGCGCGTCCTGCCTGCCCGCTTCCAGCTCGGCGATCTGATCGGGGGAGAACCGTTGCGCGTCAAACGGTTTGCCGACCTCGATTCCCAGGTTCGCGAGCCGCGCCAGGATCGAGAAGTCGGTCGGGTGCGGCGGGTTGACCGCCAGCAGGTTGGAGGCATAGCTCAGGAACTCCACGGCCCCCATCGCGTTGACCTTGCGCACGGGTTCGGTGGTCACGTCGTAGCCGTCGTCGCTGACGAACGGAGCCGGCGGAGCCACCAGTGGGGTGAGCGTGTATCCGTCCTGCACCACGTGGACGGCGTCGTAGTCGGCGGGCCCGTTGGTCTGTGTACGTCCGATGATCCACACATACGGCGTGGGTGCGTTGATCACCGGTACGTCCTGCGGCAGTGGCCCGACCTTGCCGGGCCCGACGATGAGGTATTTCTGCGCGCCGGTGCCCGAGGTCCGTTTCCCGGGATTGGCGAAGACGTCGGTCCACATGTCGATCATCGGCAACATGAAGTAGCGGTCGTCGGTGTCGGGCACCTCGAGCAGGACCGGGCCATGGGTCAGATCCAGCCAGGCCGACGAGTACAGGGTGTCGAAGTTGGGCCGCACCACCGCACGGAAGTCCGCGTCCGGGTATTGCCGAATGTGGTTGAACTGATTGGGTGGTCCTGCGCCGAGCCCGGTCCGGTTGACGGTCTGCAGTCGGGTGATGTCCATCGTGACCAGCGGGTAGAAATAGGTGAACGCCTCGTAACTGAGCGTGCGCAGGTCGTCCGACAACGTCGTCATTCGTCACCTTCCGTGGGATGTCGGGCCGAAGTTTAGCTGCGCCCGCGCCCGGATTTGGTGATCTGCGCAGTCTGTCGGAAATGCCTATCCACCGACGGCGAAGGCCGCGGTGATTTCGGCGACCCGCGGGTCGGCGCGCAGTTCCTCGAACGTCTCCGGCAGGGGTAGGCGCCAGTTCGGATACTCGTCGATGGTGCCGGGCAGGTTGGGCTGCCGGGTTTCGCCGATCACGTCATGGGGCGAGATCAGCTTCAGCCGACTCGGCGTCGAGGCGAGAAATCGGTGCATCGCCACGACGATCGCGGCCTCGTCCGCCTCGGCAGAGGCAAGCAGACCCTCCGAGCGCAGCAGCGCTACCCACTCGGCGCGTTCCCTGGCCGCCGCTGCCTGCTCGGCCGCCACATCGTCGAGGACGCCCAATTCGGCTCGCGCCCGGACATGTTCGCCGCGTAGGAATCCCGCCGCTGTCGGCAGGTCGTGGGTGGAGAGACTGGCGGCGGCTCGCTCCGGCCAGCGACCCGAGGACAGCAGTGGCTGTTCGGGCGTGGACTGGTCGCGGGTGAACCACGAGACCGCCGACCCCAGCATCTCGTTGGCTGCCAGTGCTTCGGTGACCTCGGGTTCGACGGTGCCCAGGTCTTCACCCACGACGACCGCCCCGGCCCGGTGGGCTTCCAATGCCAGGACCGCGAGCATCACGTCGGCGTCGTAGTGCACGTAGGCGCCCCGATCCGGGGTGTCGCCGGGTGGGATCCACCACAGCCGCCACAGGCCCGCGACGTGATCGATCCGCAGGCCGTCGGCGTGGGAGAGGATGGCGCGCAGCATGTCCCGCATCGCGGCGTAGCCGGTGGCCGCCAGGCGATCCGGTCGCCACGGCGGCAGACCCCAGTCCTGTCCGGGCGGGGTGAAGTTGTCCGGCGGCGCGCCGACGCTCACCCCGGCCGCGAAGACGTCGGCCAGTGCCCATGCGTCGGCGCCGTCGGCGTCGACGCCCACCGGCAGGTCGTGCAGCACCCCGAGCGTCATGCCGGCGTTGCGCGCGGTATTCCGCACGGCGCTCAGTTGCTCGGCGCACTGCTGCTGCACCCAGGCGTGAAAAGCGATCCTGGGCGCCAACTCTCGTCGGGCCTGCGCGACGGCCGGTCCGTCGGCGTCGCGAAGGGGCTCGGGCCACCGGGTCCACCGGCCGCCGTGTCGCTCGGCGAGCGCGCAGTAGGTCGCCCAATCGCCCAGCCCGCTGCGTGCGGGCGTCCTGTGCAGCGGGCTGGGGCGCCCGTCGACACGCCAGAGTGTTTCCAGCGCAGCGCGTTTGGCTGCCCACACCAGATCGTGGTCGATTCGCCGGGTGTGAGGCGAGACCCGAAGCGCATCCACCTCCGCGCGGGCGTCCGGGTCGGCGCGGTGGTAGGCGTCGAGATCCTCGATGCGCAGCGCGAGCGGGTTGGAGAACCGACGGCTCGACGGGGTGTAGGGGGAGGGCTGGACCGGGTGGGTGGGGCCGGGCGGGTGCAGCGGGTTGAGCAGCACCGCGCCGGCGCCGTGCTCGGCGGCGGTCCAGTCGATGAACTCGCGCAGATCGCCGAGATCGCCGATGCCCCATGACCGAGCCGATCGCAGCGAGTACAGCTGCAGCATCCAGCCCCAGGTGGCGGGAGTCTGCGGCACCCGCGGCGGCGCCGCGACCAGCGTCGCATGCTGCCCGTCGCGGCGGTGCAGGCGATACCAACCGGGCGCCAGTCCGGCGGGGAGTTCGTCGCGCACCGCGGTCTCGGTGCCGTCCTCGCTGACCAGCATCGCCGCGCCCGGCATGGGGTGCGGCTGCCCGTTCACCCGGACGGCGACGGTCGGCGGCAGCGCATCCTCGCGGTCACGCTCGGCCAGCCTGGCCAACTCACGGCGCCGCGCCTCGGGGGTGGCGGCTTCGACGTCGAGCAAGCCGAGGACCCGAACGACGACATCGGCGTCGACCGCGACCGGCTCACGTCGCTCGTTGCGGTAGGCGGTGGCCACGCCGTGCGCCGCCGCCAATCGCCGCAGGTCTTCCGGTACCGGCTTGACGTTGGCTCGCTGCATCGTGGTGCTATACCCGGGCCTGCACCGTTGACACGCGTCGCGCGGAGAGCCTGCCTAGTCGCCGGGCTCCAAGCGGGCGCCGGGAGCGCCGCCACCCTCGAATGCCTCGGCTTCCAGCGGCGCCGCTCCTCGTTTGGACCGGCGCATCCGGCGCTCCAACCGGGTCGCTCCGACCGACAGCGCGAAGTTTACGGTGATCATGATGGCGGCGATGACGATCAGTGCCGGGATGTAGTTGCCGTAGGTGGAGCCCACCACCGTGCCCTGGCGCACCATCTCCACAAATGTGATCTGGTAGCCGATCGCGGTGTCCTTCAGCACCACCACCAGCTGCGACACCAGCACGGGCAACATCGACGTGATCGCCTGCGGCAGAAGGATGGAACGCATCGTCTGGCCGGGGCGCAGTCCCAGCGCGGCGGCCGCCTCGGACTGTCCGCGGGGGAGCGCTTTGACACCGGCCCGGACGATCTCGGCGATCACCGCGGCGTTGTACAGCGTCAGCCCGGTCACCACGCCGGCCAGCGCCAGCTGTTTGGACGGAAAGACGTCGTAGAGCGCGTACAGGAAGTAGGCGAAGATCATCATGATCAGCACCGGCACCGCGCGGAAGAACTCGACGATCACCGCGCACGGCCACCGCATGGCGCCGACGTGCGACAGCCGCCCGACACCCAGCAGCAGCCCCAGGATTCCCGCGAGCACGATGGACAGGGCGGCCGCTGTCAACGTGCCCTGAATCCCGGGCAGCACATAGGTTTTCCAGAGATTGGCGGTCAGGAACGGATGCCACTTCTCGGCGGTCAGTTGGCCCTTGCCGGCCAGCTTGGCGATCACCACCCACGCCACCAACGCGATCACGATCAGACTTGCGACGGAGATGACCCGGTTGCGCACCAACGCGCGCGGACCGGGGACGTCGAACAGAACTGAACCGCTCATCTGTGCCGTCCGTTCTTCGCGCAAGCGCTCAGCTGTGCCGGTCCGTTCTTCGCGCAAGCGCTCAGCCGCTGTGCCGGTCCGTTCTTCGCGCAAGCGCTCATCACTGCGCCACCGCCCACCGCTTGCCAAGCCAGCCGAACAACAGCCCCAGAGGCAGAGTCAGTATCAGGAATCCGACGGCGAAGATGGAGCCCACCGCCAGCAGGGCCGCGGTGTTCTCGATCATCTCCTTCATCAGCAGCGCCGCCTCGGCCACACCGATCGCCGAGGCGATGGTGGTGTTCTTGGTCAACGCGATCAGTACTGAACCCAGCGGAACGATCACCGCGCGAAAGGCCTGCGGCAGCAGGATCATTCGCATGTTCTGGCCGAAGCTCAGCCCGAGGGAGCGGGCCGCCTCGGCCTGGCCCAGCGGGATGGTGTTGATCCCCGCCCGGATCGTCTCGCAGACGAACGACGCGGTGTAGACCGTCAACCCCAGCACCGCGAGCCGGAAGTTGCTGTCAGCGATCGAGGTCGACGATGTGGCGTCGGTCAGCGTGAGCCCCAGCGTCTGGGCCAATCCGAACGAGCAGAACAGGATGATCAACGTCAGCGGCGTGTTGCGCACCACGTTGACGTAGGTGGTGCCCAGCCAGTTGAGCATCGGCACCGGCGACAACCGCATCGCCGCCAGCGCGGTGCCCAGGATCAGCGCCCCGATCGCGGCGAACACCGTCAGCTGGATCGTGGTCCAGAAGGCGCGCAGAATCTGGCCGCGGTACTTGCTGAAGATCTGCACGTTCTCCGCCTTGCCGGCCGATGCGCCGGTGTCCAGCGGCGGGGGAGGCGGTGCGGTGATGCCGGCCGGCCCGAGGTTCTTGTCGAAAGCGGCCTTCCAGTCGCCGTCACGCTCCATCTTGACGATCGCGTCGTTGATCTTCTTGCGCAGCTCGCTGTCGCCCTTGCGCAGGCCGATGCCGTAGTTCTCGGTGGAGAACGGCTTGCCGACGATCTTGAACGCGCCCGGGAACTGCGCGGCGAACCCGGCCAGGATCACCTCGTCGGTGCTCACCGCGTCGATCGCGCCGTTGCGCAGCGCCTCGATGCATGCCGAATAGGTGTCGTACTGCTGCAACTGCACGCCTGGGTACTTGTCCTTGATCCGCTGCGCGGGTGTGGAACCCGACACCGAGCACAGCCGCTTGCCGTTCTGGAGCGCCGCGGCGCTGGTGATGTCGGTGTTGTCGGCCCGGACCAGCAGGCTCTGGCCGGTGATCAGGTACGGCCCGGCGAAGTCCACTTTCTGCTTGCGGGCGTCGGTGATCGAGTAGGTCGCGACGATGTAGTCCACCTGGCCGTTCTGGATCAGCGTCTCGCGCTGCCCGGACGGTGCTTCCTTCCAGTCGATCTGGTCGGGTTTGTAGCCCAGCTGGCCCGCCACGTAGGTGGCGACGTCGACGTCGAAACCGGCCATCGTCCCGTCCGGCTTCTTGACCGCCAGCCCCGGCTGGTCGAACTTGGTGCCGATGGTGATCTGCTTCCCGCCGCCGCCGCACGCGGCGGCGGCGAAGGGCAGCGCCAGCGCCAGCATCGCCATCACTAGCAGGCGCACAGTCCGTGACGACATGTCGTGGCCCCTCGCCGCTAGTGGTTGAGGATCTTGCCGAGGAAGTCCTTGGCGCGGTTCGAACGCGGACTGGTGAAGAAGTCGTCCGGTGCGGCGTCCTCGACGATCGACCCGTCGGCCATGAACACCACCCGGTGCGCCGCGCGCCGGGCGAAGCCCATCTCGTGGGTCACCACGACCATCGTCATGCCTTCGGAGGCCAGCGAGGTCATCACCGTCAGCACCTCGTTGACCATCTCCGGGTCCAAGGCGCTGGTCGGCTCGTCGAACAACATCACCTTCGGGTTCATCGCCAGCGACCGGGCGATCGCCACCCGCTGCTGCTGGCCACCGGAGAGCTGCGCCGGATACTTGTCGGCCTGGCTTTCCACCCCGACCCGCTCGAGCAGCGTCATCGCCCGTTGCCGGGCCTCGTCCTTGCCGACCTTGCGGACCTTCATCGGCGCCAGCGTGACGTTCTCCACGATGGTCTTGTGCGCGAAGAGGTTGAAGGACTGGAACACCATGCCCACATCGGACCGCAGCTGCGCCAGCTTGCGTCCCTCCGACGGCAACGTCTCCCCGTCGATGGCGATCGTTCCTGAATCGATGGTCTCCAGCCGGTTGATCGTTCGACACAGGGTGGACTTACCCGAGCCCGACGGCCCCAGCACCACGACCACCTGGCCGCGCTCCACATCGAGATTGATGTCCTTGAGCACGTGCAGATCACCGAAGTGCTTGTTCACTCCCTGAATCGAGATCATCGGCACCCCGCCGTTGCTCTCCATCCCACAGACCCTACCCAGGTAAGCCTCAGCTTGCCGGGTACTCGGCGCGATTTCTTGCGCCGATACCCTCTCCGTACGATGAGTGCGTGACGACGGTGCTGACCCAGGGCTACGAGGCGGGCGATCCGTCGCGTTCCCCGGCCGGTCGCACCTATCAGGTTCGCACCTACGGCTGCCAGATGAACGTCCACGACTCCGAGCGGCTGGCCGGGCTGCTGGATGCCGCCGGCTACCGCCGCGCGCCCGAGGGCGCCGACGCCGATGTGGTGGTGTTCAACACCTGCGCGGTGCGGGAGAACGCCGACAACAAGCTCTACGGCAATCTCAGCCACCTGGTGCCGCGCAAGCAGGCCGACCCCGACATGCAGATCGCCGTCGGCGGCTGCCTGGCGCAGAAGGACCGCGAACACCTGCTCCGCAAGGCACCGTGGGTCGACGTGGTCTTCGGCACGCATAACATCGGGTCGCTGCCCGCCCTGCTGGAACGCGCCCGGCACAACCGCGTGGCCCAGGTCGAGATCGCCGAGTCGCTGCGGGAATTCCCCTCCACGCTGCCTGCGGCTCGCGAATCCGCCTATGCCGCATGGGTTTCCATTTCGGTCGGCTGCAACAACACCTGCACGTTCTGCATCGTGCCGTCGCTGCGCGGCAAGGAGGTGGACCGCAGTCCCGCCGACATCCTGGCCGAAGTGCACTCTCTGGTCGACCAGGGCGTGCTCGAGGTCACCCTGCTCGGCCAGAACGTCAACGCCTACGGGGTGTCGTTCAGCGACCCGAACACGACCCGCGACCGCGGCGCGTTCGCCTCGCTGCTGCGCAGTTGCGGCGACATCGACGGGCTCGAACGGGTGCGGTTCACCTCTCCCCACCCGGCAGAGTTCACCGACGACGTCATCGAGGCCATGGCGCAGACCACCAACGTCTGCCCCGCACTGCACATGCCGCTGCAGTCCGGATCCGACCGCATGCTGCGGGCGATGCGACGGTCCTATCGCGCCGAGAAGTACCTCGGCATCATCGATCGGGTGCGCGCCGCCATGCCGCACGCGGCGATCACCACCGACATCATCGTCGGCTTCCCGGGGGAAACCGAGGACGACTTCGCCGCCACCCTCGACGTGGTGCGCGCCGCCCGCTTCGCCGCCGCGTTCACCTTCCAGTATTCCAAGCGCCCCGGCACGCCGGCCGCCGAACTCGACGGCCAGCTTCCCAAAGCCGTTGTGCAGGAACGCTATCTGCGGCTGCTGGAGGTACAGGAGCGGATCTCCTTGGAGGAGAACGCCGCACAGATCGGCGCGCAAGTCGAGTTGCTGGTGGCCACCGGCGAGGGCCGCAAGGACGCCAGCACCGCCCGGATGAGCGGACGTGCGCGCGACGGCCGGCTGGTGCACTTCGCCCCCGGCGACACCGCGGTGCGACCCGGTGACATCGTCACCACGACCGTCACCGGTGCGGCCCCGCACCATCTGATCGCCGACGCGCCCCTGCTTGCTCACCGGCGCACCCGCGCGGGCGACGCGCACGCCGCCGGACAGCGGCCCCGCACCGTCGGGCTGGGCCTGCCCGCGATCGGCGTGCCAACCACCGACGACCAAGCCACGACGGGATGTGCGTGATGAACGATTTCGAGGCCTACCGGGCCGAGATCGAGGCAGCCGAGCGGAAGGTCGCCGGCGAGATCCAGCCCGGCGCCCGCGCCATGGTCGTGGCGATCCTGGTGTTCGTTCTTCTGGTGTCACTGATCCTGCCGCACGCCGGCGGAGCGCGCGGCGTCGACGTCTTGACGGGCGACGACAAGGCGATCGGCGTCGGAATCGCTCTTCCCTCACGAATTTTCAGCTGGCTGGCGTTGGTGTTCGGCGTCGGGTTCTCGATGTTGGCGCTGCTGACCCGGCGCTGGGCGCTGGCCTGGGTCGCACTGGCCGGCTGCGGGCTGGCGAGCGCGATCGGCATGCTCGCCGTCTGGTCGCGGCAGACCGCCGTCCACGGTCATCCCGGCCCCGGCATCGGCCTGATCGTCGGCTGGATCACGGTCATCCTGCTGACCTTCCACTGGGCCCGCGTGGTGTGGACCAGAACCGCCGTGCAGTTGGCCGCCGAGGACCAGCGTCGCCGCGAGGCGACCGAACGCCAGTCCCGTTCGTTGCTCGACGACGTCGACCGCCGCGAGGGCAAGCCGCCCGCCGAGGGCACCGCGTAGCGGTTCGACGCTGCGACAAAGAGGTTCGGTGTGAACAAAGGCAGAGTCGAGGCGTTCAGCGACGGCGTGCTGGCCGTCGCCATCACCCTGCTGGTGCTCGATCTGCGGGTCGACGTGCACTCGGCTGAATCGCTTTGGGCCCAGCTGCGCCTGGAGTGGCCGACGTTCGCGGCCTACGTCGTCAGCTTCTTCATCATCGGCGTCATCTGGCTCAACCACCATAGTCTGTTCCAACTGGCCGACCGTGTGGACCGCAGGGTGCTGGTCTACAACCTGCTGCTACTGCTGTTCGCCACCGCCATCCCGTTCACCACCTCCACCTACGCCGACTACGTGCAGGATGGCGGGTCGAACGCCCGGGTTGCCGTGATCCTCTACGGCGTCGCCATGGAGGGGATGGCGATCAGCTTCACCCTGATCCTGGCGCACATGTTGCGCGCCGGGCTTATCGATGCCGCGATGCCGCCGACGGAATCACGAAAACTGTTGTTGCGCTATGGCATCGGTATTGTGATCTACCCGCTGATCACCCTCGCCGCACTGGCCTACGCGCCGCTGATGCTGGTGTTGTACGCCCTGATCGTCGGCTACTACCTCGGACCGGGCCTGAACCAGCTCAGCCTCGACCGGGCCGAGAGCACCCGATGAGCGTCGTCTACGAGCGCGGGACGTCCGAATTCGACCGCGCACTGAACTTCGTCGACGCGATATTCGGGTTCTCGGTCACCCTGCTGGTCACCACCTTGGACGTGCCGCCGGCCAAGGCGTGGCAGAGCCTGAGCTCGCTGCTCGGCAGCGGACTGGGCGATCAGCTGCTGGCCTTCGTGATCAGCTTCGCGGTGGTGGCCGGGTTCTGGCGCAGCAACCACCAGCTGATCCGCACCTTCCACGCCCTGGACGGCGCCACCGTGCGGGTGCTGATCTACCTCGTGGCTCTGGTGGTGTTCATTCCGTTCACCACCAAGGCGATCAGCGACCCTAATCCGGCGCACCTGCCGCTGCCCACCGCCCTGTACGCCGCCAACGTCGCCGCGGTGGTGCTCGTCAGCATCGTGCTCAGCCTTCTGGCCCGGTGGCGCGGGCTCACCGACACCGCCGACGAGCCGCTGTTCGAGCAGATCGCCGGGGCACTGCTGGTCGCCGGGATGTTCTTGATCTCGATCCCGGTGGCCTACCGGTTCGGCCCCGGCAACGCCAAGTGGTGCTGGCTGGCACTGATTGCGCTCGGCCCGCTGCTCGAGCTGGCGTTCAAGCTGCGCGACCGCCGCCAGCCACCCCGGCTTGATCGCGGCTCAGCCGGCCCGGCCTGATTCGCGGCTCAGCCGCCCGGCCTGATTCGCGGCTCAGCCGCCCCGGCTTGATCGCGGCTCAGCCGCGGCGGCCCAGGGACTGCGTCGCCGCCTCGGCCCACTGTCGCCACTGCTCGGCGCTCGCCCTGGCTTCGGCGGCCTCTTTGGTGCGCCCGGCCGCCTCGGCCTTCTCGGCCTGCCGAACGAACTGCTCGACGCGGGCCTGGAACTGTTCGGCGCGCGCCCGGGCCTGCGGGTCGACCCGGCCCGCGTCCGCCGCGTCGCGCACCTTCTTCTCGACCGCGCGCAGCCGCCGCTCCAGGTCGGCCTGCCGCTCCCGGGGCACCTTGCCGATCGCATCCCATTTGTCGGTGAGCGCCCGCAGGGCCGAACGGGCCGCGTCGGCGTTGGCGGTGTCGATCTTCTCCGCCTCGCCCAGCAGCGCCTCCTTGGCGGCGGCGTTGGCCGTGAACTCGGCGTCCCGCTCGGCGCTGACCGCGTTGCGGGCGGTGAAGAAGGTGTCCTGGGCAGCCTTGAAGCGGTGCCACAGCGTGTCGTCGACGTCCTTGGCTGCCCGGCCCGCTGCCTTCCACTCCGCCAGCAGGTCACGGAACGCCGCCGCGGTGGCGGCCCAGTCAGTGGAGCCCGACAGCTCCTCGGCGCGCTCGCACAGCTTCTCCTTGGACTGCCTGGCCCCGGCGCGTTCGCGGTCGAGTTCGGCGAAGTGGGAGCCCCGCCGCCGGTTGAACGTCTCCCGCGCCGCCGAATAGCGCTTCCACAGCGCGTCGTCGGTCTTGCGGTCCAGCCCGGTGATGGTCCGCCACTCGTCGAGGATCGCCCGCAGCCGGTCGCCGGCGTTCTTCCACTGGGTGGCGTTGGCGGCCAGCTCCTCGGCCTCGACGGCGAGCGCCTCCTTGCGGGCGGTCTGAGCGGCGCGGTGCTCCTCGCGGCGGGCCCGATCGGCCGCCGCGGTCTCCTCGGCGTGGTCCCGGATCGCGGCCAGCCGGTCAGCCAGCGCGTCGACGTCGCCGAGAACGCTTGCGGTGGGCAGGGTTTCGGCCAATGCGGCGGCGGCGGCCTTGATCTTACGAGCGTCCCCGGTTCCGGACGCCAGCCGGGTTTCCATCAGGGTGATCTCGGTGGCCAGGTCCTCGAAGCGCCGCCCGAAGTGGGCGAACGCAGCCTCGTTGTCGCCGGCCTGCCACGACCCGATCGAACGCTCGCCGGAGGAGGTGATCAGCCACACCGTGCCGTCGTCGTCGACCCGGCCGAAGCGGTGCGGGTCACTCGAGGGCGGTGCCACCACAGGCGTGGCGGGGGGATGCGGCCGCGGAACGGGACGGGGCGGACCCGGTCGGGGAGCCGGCCTGGGCGGTTCACCTTCGTGCGGTTCGTCGATCGTCATGGCTCGCCTCACCTCATCCTCTGCGCGGTGCTCCCGCGCCCCTGCCGCGCAACGCGGCGCCAACCCTGCATGCTGAAGAGGTCCGCCGGACTTCGGGCGGCCTACCTCGATGGTATTGAACCAGGTCGAAACCGCACGTGCCGCGGGTTGGCGCGGCCCGCTTGCATCTCGCCCGGTTGATGGGCAGGCTGACGAGCCGGACGCACGAGGGAGGTGAGCGGTGCACAGGTCGGACATCGCCACCTTGTTCGCCCTCGGTGCGGCGCTGTTCATCGCGGTCGGCGACGTCATCCAGCAGCGCTCGGCCCACGACGTCACCGACGAACAGGTCGGCCACGTGGCGCTGTTCCTGCGGTTGCTTCGGGACAAGACATGGTGGTTGGGCAGTCTGGTCGCCGCCGGCGGGTTCGGGCTGCAGGCCGCTGCCCTTGGTTTCGGCTCGGTGCTGCTGGTGCAGGCCCTTCTGGTCACATCGCTGCTCTTCGCGCTGCCACTGAGCGCGCGCTTCGCCGGACGGCGCATCACCCGCTCCCAGTGGATGTGGGCCGTGTTGCTGGCCGCCGCCGTCGCGGTGATCGTCACCGTCGGCGACCCGTCTCATGGACAGTCGCGCGCCGGAATGCAGATGTGGATCTGGGTGATCGCCACCCTGGGCCCGCTGCTGGTGCTGTGCCTGGTGGGCGCACGGGTTTTCGCCGGCAAGCCGGTGGCGGCGGTGCTGCTCGGCCTGGTGGCGGGATCGTTATGGGGGTTGTTCGCCGTGCTGACCAAGGGCGTGGTGGACCAGCTGGACCGCGGGATACCGGCGGTGCTGAAACTGCCCGAGCTCTACCCGTGGGCGGCCGTGGCCGTGGCCGCGACCGCAGTACAGCAGTCGGCGTTTCGAGCCGGATCGATGGCCGCGTCCTTGCCGGCGGTGACGATCAGTGAACCTTTGGTCGGATCGGTCCTCGGCGTCGCCATCCTCGGCGAGATGTTGCGGCCGGGCAGGAACGGCTGGGTCGGCCTGGGCATCGCCGTGGCGGTGATGATCGTGGCGACCATCGAGCTGGCTCGAGGGGAGGCCATCCCCGCCGAGCCGGCACCGGCGCCGGGCTGACGCTCGGGGCGCTAGCGTGGGTGGCGTGTTGACGGCCATCGCCCTGACCCCGTCGGCGCCGGTGCTGGTGCCCGAGCTCGCCGGTGCGGCCGCCGTCGAAGTCGCCGCGTTCCGCGCCGCCGCGGTGGCGGCCGCGGCCGGACTGCCCGACCGGTGGATCGCCATCGGCGTCGGCGCGACCGATTCCGTCATCGAGCCGCGCACCCGCGGGACGTTCGCCGGCTACGGCGTGGACGTCCCTGTCACCCTGGCCCCCGACGCGCCCGATGCCGTGACCGCACTGCCGCTGTGCGCGCTGTTCGCGGGCTGGCTCCGCGGCCAGGCCAACCCGGCGGCGCGCGTCGAGGTGCGGGTGTACTCGGCCGAGCACGACGCGGAGACGGGGCTGGCAATCGGCCGCGCATTGCGGGTCGAACTCGACGAGGACGTCGCCGATCCGGTCGGTGTGCTGGTCATCGCCGACGGCGCCAACACGTTGACCCCGCCAGCCCCGGGCGGCTACGACCCGGACGCCGAGCCGGTCCAGGCCGCCCTCGACCATGCGCTGGCCGGCGGAGACACCCTCGCGCTCGCGGCATTGCCGGGCTTCGTCGTAGGCCGGGTCGCCTACCAGGTGCTGGCGGGCCTGGCCGGGCCCAACCCACGATCGGCCAAGGAGCTTGCTCGCGGCGCGCCCTACGGAGTGGGGTACTTCGTCGGTGTTTGGACGCCGTGACCGGCGGGCTGGAGCGAAGCGACTCGGGGAAAGGGCCAAGACCGATCGCGGTCATCGGGCCCACCGGCACGGGCAAGTCACAACTCGCGCTGGAGGTCGCCGAACGGCTCGGCGGGGAGATCGTGAACGCCGACGCCATGCAGCAGTACCGCGGCATGGACATCGGTACCGCCAAGCTCAGACCCAGTGAACGCCGCGGCATCCCGCATCACCAGCTCGACGTCCTCGACATCGCCGAGACGGCGACCGTGGCGCGCTACCAACAGGCGGCCGTCGCTGACGTCGAGGCCATCGCGGCGCGCGGCGCGGTGCCGGTCGTCGTCGGCGGCTCGATGATGTACATCCAGTCGCTGCTCGACGACTGGGCCTTCCCGGCCACCGACCCCGAGGTGCGGGCGCGCTGGGAGCTGCGGCTGGCCGAGATCGGCGTGGCCGCCCTTCACGCCCAATTGGCCGACCGGGACCCGGCCGCCGCGGCGGCGATCCTGGCCACCGACGGGCGCCGCATCGTGCGCGCACTGGAAGTGGTCGAGCTCACGGGCCGGCCGTTCGCCGCGTCGGCCCCGCAGATCGGCCCACCCCGGTGGGATACCGTAATCGTCGGGTTAGACTGGGACGCAACGGTTCTCGACGAGAGGTTGGCGCAACGCACCGATGAGATGTTCGACGCCGGCTTGGTCGACGAGGTGAGTTCGCTGCTGGACTGCGGCCTTCGCGAGGGTGTCACCGCGGCCCGCGCGCTCGGCTACGCGCAGGTGATCGCCGCGCTGGATGCGGGCGGCACCGCCGAGCAACTGGCCGAAGCCCACGAACTGACGTTCATCGGCACCCGCCGTTACGTGCGCCGCCAGCGATCGTGGTTTCGCCGCGACCATCGCATCGCCTGGCTCGACGGCTCGGCCGCCGGTCTTGCCGACGAGGTGATCTCGCGGTGGCGGCACGTATCCTGAACAGGTGATACGCGCCGACGACGATGCTGGCGAGGAGCGGCTCAGATGATTTTCGCCAAGGGGCACGGTACGCAGAACGATTTCGTGCTGCTTCCCGACCTGCCCGCGCAGCTCGAGCTGGCGCCCGCCGCGGTGGCCGCGCTGTGCGACCGGCGTCGCGGTCTGGGCGCTGACGGTGTGCTGCGGGTCACCACAGCCGGGGCGGTCGTCGCCGCCGGAGTGCTCGACGGGCTGCCGGAAGGCGTCGAGGCCGGCGACTGGTACATGGACTACCGCAACGCCGACGGCTCGTTCGCGCAGATGTGCGGCAACGGCGTGCGGGTGTTCGCCCACTACCTGCGGGCTGCCGGGCTCGAGGAGCGCGACGAGTTCGTGGTCGGATCGCTGGCCGGCCCCCGGCCAGTCGTCGTGCACCGCGCCGACGCCGTCAACGCCGAGGTCACCGTCGAGATGGGCAAGGTCAACCGGCTCGGAACCGGGACCGCCACCGTCGGCGGCCGGCAGTTCACCGGCATCGGCGTCGACGTCGGCAACCCGCATCTGGCCTGCCTGGATCCCGGACTCACCGAGGCTGCGCTGGCCGCCCTCGACGTCGGCGCCCCCGTTGAGTTCGACCCCGGTCAGTTCCCGGAGGGCGTCAACGTCGAAGTGCTGACTCAGCCCACCCCGATTCCCGGGTCGCTGCGCTCCTGCCCGCCGGTCTACGGCGCCGTGTCGATGCGGGTCCACGAACGCGGCGTCGGCGAGACCCGCTCCTGCGGCACCGGCACCGTGGCCGCCGCGGTGGCCGCGCTGACCCACCTGGGCGCGACGACCGGCACGCTGCTGGTGCGCATCCCCGGCGGCGAGGTCAGCGTCGAGATCGCCGACACCACCAGCTACCTGCGCGGCCCGTCGGTGCTGGTCGCACATGGCGAGATCGCCGACACGTGGTGGGCGGCACAGCACTGATCACGACCGCGGGGACGTTATTCGAATGCACGGCGTTGTCTGTGCGTGACACGATCAGTACCGCACATGAATGACTCCGAATCGAACACCCCTGAACCGAGCCTCGGCGAACTGGCCCTCGAGGATCGCGCCTCGCTGCGCCGCGTCGCCGGGCTGTCCACCGAGCTCACTGACGTCTCCGAGGTCGAGTACCGGCAGCTGCGCCTGGAACGTGTCGTGCTGGTCGGCGTGTGGACCGACGGCAGCGCCGCCGACGCCGACGCCAGCCTGGCCGAGTTGGCCGCCTTGGCCGAGACCGCCGGTTCCGAGGTGCTCGAGGGCATGATCCAGCGCCGCGACAAGCCGGACCCGTCCACCTACATCGGGTCGGGCAAGGCCCAGGAACTGCGCCAGATCGTGGTGGCCACCGGCGCCGACACTGTCATCTGCGACGGCGAGCTCAGTCCCGCCCAGCTGAACGCGCTGGAGAAGGTGGTCAAGGTCAAGGTCGTCGACCGGACCGCGCTGATCCTGGACATCTTCGCCCAGCACGCCACCAGTAGTGAGGGCAAAGCTCAAGTCGAGCTGGCCCAAATGCAGTACATGCTGCCGCGGCTGCGCGGCTGGGGCGAGTCGATGTCGCGGCAGGGCGGCGGCGCCGGCGGCAGCGGCGGCGGCGTCGGCACCCGTGGGCCCGGTGAAACCAAGATCGAGACCGACCGTCGCCGGATCCGCGAGCGAATGTCCAAGCTGCGCCGCGAGATCAAGGACATGAAGCAGGCCCGCGACACCCGGCGCAGCCGCCGGTTGAACAGCGACGTGCCCTCGATCGCGATCGTCGGCTACACCAACGCCGGCAAGTCCAGCCTGCTCAACGCGCTCACCGGCGCCGGGGTGCTGGTGCAGAATGCGCTGTTCGCCACTCTCGAACCCACAACGCGCCGTGGGGAGTTCGACGACGGACGCGAGGTCGTGCTCACCGACACCGTCGGCTTCGTCCGGCATCTGCCGACCCAGCTCGTCGAGGCCTTCCGCTCCACCCTGGAAGAGGTCATCGACGCCGATCTGCTGGTGCACGTCGTCGACGGGTCCGACAGCAACCCGATGGCACAGATCGAGGCGGTCCGCCAGGTCATCCGCGAAGTGCAGAACGACCACCATGCGGCTCCCGCGCCGGAACTGTTGGTGGTCAACAAGATCGACGCCGCCACTGACCTGACGTTGGCCCAGCTGCGGCGCGCGCTGCCCGGTGCGGTGTTCGTTTCGGCGCATACCGGTGACGGGCTCGACCGGCTGCGCAGCCGGCTGGGTGAACTCGTCGAGCCGCGGGAGATCGCCGTGGATGTGACCATCCCTTACGACCGCGGCGATCTGGTGGCTCGCCTGCACGAGGTGGGCCACGTCGACGCGACCGAGCACACCGAGGCAGGCACTCGGCTCAAAGCCCGGGTGCCCGCTGCGCTGGCTGCGGGTCTGCGCAAGTACGCAACCTAGACCACGTCGTAGAGCTGCTCGGCTGGCGTCGACAGGAGTGCTTGCGCCAGTTGCGCTTTCAGGACATCAAGCTGTGCTTCCTGCTGTGGCTTCCGGTTCGGGGTGCGGGCCAGGTCGATGAACTCCTCGGAGACGAAACCGTCCCGCAGCGCCATCGTCACCGACGTGTCGCCGATGCTGACGGCGAACACGAAGTCCTCGCGAAGACGGCCCAGGTCCGGCCGAACCAGCGTGCGGTCGACGGCGAAGCGGTCCTCGCTGACCGCGCGGGTGACCGCCTCGAATCCGTCGCGGGCGCCCGGCCCGCGAAATGCCGTGCGAATCATCACAGACCGCCGGTCGGGCGGGCGGTCGGGGGACAGCGCGGCGAATGCCCGCTGCAGAACCTTGAACGCGGTCGCCACACCGGCGGGCGAACCGCCGCCGTGGAAGCGGTTCATGTCCTCGAAGCTG
Organism: uncultured Actinomycetota bacterium; assembly: GCA_963716465.1. Taxonomy (GTDB): domain Bacteria; phylum Actinomycetota; class Actinomycetes; order Mycobacteriales; family Mycobacteriaceae; genus Mycobacterium. The sequence continues at coordinate 48,158 of CAVQTS010000007.1, read as the reverse complement.
AACGTGAGCTCTCGCCGGTGCTCGGTGACGGCGATCGTCTCGGTCACCGGATCACCGGCGGTCGGTGCGCGCGCACCGCAGGCAGTTCGCCGGTGAACTTCTCGATCTGCACGAGCACCGCGGCGCCGGTACATCCGCGGGCCAGCGACGAGGTGCCGACGTCATCGGTGAGCACGTTCGGATTGCCGTGCACGCACATCGAATCGGGGTCCGACGGGTCCAGCGGGTCATACCAGGCACCGGTGGACAATTGCACCACCCGCGGTCGCAGACTCTCGTCGACCACCACGCCGGCCAGGCACGAACCGCGGTCGTTGAACACCCGCACCACGTCGCCGTTGGCCAGATGCCTCGTCGCGGCATCCGTCGGATGCATCCGAATAGGTTCGCGTCCAAGCACTTTCGTCGCCCGACTGGTCGCGCCACCGTCGAGCTGGCTGTGCAGCCTGCTGGCCGGCTGATTGGCGATCAGATGCAGCGGGTAGTGCTCGGCTCGCTCGCCGCCCAGCCACTCGGTGGGGTCGTACCACCGCGGGTGTCCCGCGCAGTCCGGATAACCGAACCCGTCGATGGTCTGCGAGAAGATCTCGATTCGCCCACTGGGTGTGGCGAGGCGATGGGTCCGCGGGTCGGCGCGGAAGTCGGCGAACAGTGTCAGCCCGGTCTCCACCGGGAGGCGCACCCCGCCGTCGGCCCAGAACCGGTCAAAGTCGGGAACGGCGAAATCGATTTCGGCCGACCACTTCTCGTACATGTGCATCAGCCACTCGCGGGCGCTGCGGCCTTCGGTGAACCGTTCGCCGAAACCGAGCCGGCCGGCCAACTCGGCGAAGGTCGTGTAGTCGTCGCGCGACTGGGCGTAGGGCTCGGCCAGCGCCGGCATCGCCATGAGCAAGGGATCGTTTCGCGATCCGGAGAAGTCGTCGCGCTCGAAGGCGGTGGTGGATGGGACGACGATGTCGGCGTGGCGGGCCATCGGCGTCCAGTACGGGTCGTGCACCACCACGGTGTCGACCCGGCCGAGAGCGCGCCGCAGCCGGGGCAGGTTCTGGTGGTGGTGGAACGGGTTGCCGCCCGCCCAGTACACGCATTTGATGTCGGGGTAGGTCAGGGCGAGTCCGTTGTAGGCGAACGTCTCGCCGGGGTGCAGCAGCATGTCGCTGATCGCCGCGACCGGAATGAAAGTCTGCACCGGGTTGGGGCCCTGGGGCAGCGAGGGCAGCCGGACGCGCAGCGGCGGCAGCCCGGGTTCGTTCATCGAGCCGTAGCCATGACCGAATCCGCCTCCGGGAAGGCCGATCTGGCCGAGCATCGCGGCCAGGGTCAGCCCCATCCACGGAGCCTGCTCGCCGTGGCGCAGCCGCTGCAGTGACCAGCTGACGGTGACGATCGTGCGGCATCCGGCCATCCGCCGGGCCAGTGAGATCAGCACCTCGGGGTCCAGGCCGCAGATCGCCGCCGCCCACTGCGGCGACTTGGGCACGCCGTCGTCGGTGCCGAGAAGGTAACGTTCGAAGCGGTCGTAGCCGGTGCAGTAGGTGGTCAGGAACTCTCGGTCGGCGAGGCCTTCGGTGGCCAGCACGTGAGCCAGGGCGAGCATGATCGCCACGTCGGTGCCCGGGATCGCCGGGAGCCACTCGGCGTCGCCGTCGACGTCACCGCGCAGCGGGCTGACCGAGACAATGTTGCCGCCCTTGGCGCGGAACCTCGCCAGCGCCTCGCGTGCCGGGTGGCCGGTGGTGCCGCCGTGGTTGATCCCGGTGTTCTTCAGGTTCACCCCGCCGAATGCGACCAGCAGGTCGGTGTGCTCGACGATGACGTCCCACTGCGTCGAACGTTTGAACAGATCGTCGTGGGTCCCAACGATGCGCGGCATGATCACGCCGGTCGCGCCAAGGCTGTAGGAGTGCTTCGAGAAGGTGTAGCCGCCGAGCATCTTCAGGAAGCGGTGCACCTGGCTCTGGGCGTGGTGGAACCGGCCGGCGCTGGCCCAGCCGTACGAGCCGCCGTAGATGGCTTCGTTGCCGTAGGTGTCGACCACGCGGCGCAGTTCGGCGGCGAGCAGGTCGAGCAACTCATCCCACCCCACGGCGACGAACTCGTCGGCCCCCCGCTCGGTGGTGGGACCGGGCCCGTCCTGCAGCCAGCCCCGCCGGACGGCCGGTGCGGTGATCCGCGACTCGTGGTGCAGGGAACCGGGGACGTTGCCCAGCAGGGGAGAGGGATCGGTGTCGCCGGGGAACGGGGTCACCGCGGTGATCTCGCCGTCTACCACCTCGGCGCTGAACGCACCCCAGTGGGTGAGGCTGGCACGACCCATGGTCGGAGTCTATGCGCAGGTGGGACGGACCCCCGAGGAACCAACCATCCGGTTGGTCTATCCTCGTTCGCAGGAACGCCGAGCGAGTCATGGAGGGTCCAGTCATGAGCAGTGCCATCAAGTACGACCGGACGTTGTTCGAGCCGGAGCACAACCTGTTCCGTGAGTCCTACCGGGCGTTCCTCGAGCGGCATGTCGCGCCGTACCACGACCAGTGGGAGAAGGACAAGATCGTCGACCGCGGGGTGTGGCTCGAGGCCGGCAAGCAGGGCTTCCTCGGCATGGCGGTGCCCGAGGAGTACGGCGGCGGCGGTAACCCCGACTTCCGCTACAACACCATCGTCGTTGAGGAGACCGTCGCGGGCCGTTACAGCGGACTGGGCTTCTCGCTGCACAACGACGTCGTAGCGCCGTATCTGCTGCGGCTGACCAACGAGGAGCAGAAGCAGCGCTGGCTGCCCAAGTTCTGCACCGGCGAGCTGATCACCGCCATCGCCATGACCGAGCCGGGTACCGGCAGTGACCTGCAGGGCATCAAGACCCGCGCGGTCAAGCAGGGCGACCACTACATCCTCAACGGCTCCAAGACGTTCATCACCAACGGCATCAACTCCGATCTGGTCATCGTCGTGGCGCAGACCGACCCCGAGAAGGGTGCGCTGGGTTTCTCACTGCTGGTCGTCGAGCGCGGCATGGAGGGCTTCGAGCGGGGGCGCCACCTCGACAAGATCGGCCTGGACGCCCAGGACACCGCGGAGCTGTCGTTCACCGACGTCAAGGTGCCCGTGGAGAACCTGCTGGGTGAGGAGGGGAAGGGCTTCATCTACCTGATGGAGAACCTGCCGCAGGAGCGCATCTCGATCGCCATCATGGCCGCCGCCGCGATGGAGGCCGTACTGGCCGAGACGATTCAGTACACCAAGGAGCGCAAGGCGTTCGGCAAGCCGATCGGTTCGTTCCAGAACAGCCGGTTCGTGCTGGCCGAGCTGGCCACCGAGACCACCGCGGTGCGGATCATGGTCGACGAGTTCATCCGGCTGCACCTGGACGAGAAACTGACCGCCGAGCAGGCGGCGATGGCCAAGTGGTACACCACCGAAGCCCAGGTCAAGCTCATCGACCGCTGCCTGCAGCTGCACGGCGGCTACGGCTACATGCGCGAGTACAACGTGGCCCGGGCCTACCTGGATGCCCGCGTGCAGACTATCTACGGGGGCACGACCGAGATCATGAAGGAGATCATCGGGCGCAGCCTGGGCGTCTAGCGCAGGCCGTTGGATCCAGCCTGGGCGTCTAGCGCAGGCCGTTGGATCCAGCCTGGGCGTATAGCGCAGGCCGTCGTGCCTCCACCCCGGTCAATATGTGCTTCGCCCGCCCCGAAACGCGGGAATCCAGGGTCTCGATACCAGTTTTTCGGCGATTCGGTGGTTTCTGCGTGCCGTATCGCGGATATAGCCGCGTGTCGTGATCTGCTGACGCAGAGTTGACGCGGACTATAACTAGAGGCATCTTGACCGGAACGCGGGGAGCGTGCATGACGTGGCTTGGAAGTCGTCTCAGTAGAGGCGCCGGGCGGATCGCGCTCGGCGTGTTCGCGACGGCCGCGGCAGCGGTACTGCTCGCTCCCGCGGCGGTGGCGTCACCCGAGAGCGACGCAGCGAACGACGCGATCAATCAGGCCTGGCAGGCCGCCGGCGGTGACGGCTCGCCAGTGGGCAGCAAGGACGGCGACGTCTTCGGCGTCGGTGACGGCTTCGGTCAGAACTTCAGCAGCGGCAAGATCTTCTACACCCCGGGTACCGGCGCCCATCTGGTTTACGGCGCGATCCTGGACAAGTACCAGGACCTCGGCGGCCCCGGCGACAGCGATCTCGGCTGGCCCACCATCGACGAGGTGACGGGCCTGCTCGGGCCGGACAGCCGGGTCAGCACATTCAGCGCCAGCGACAAGCCGGCCATCTTCTGGACGCCGGAGAACGGCGCGTGGGTGGTGCGCGGTGCGATCAACGCCGCCTGGGACAAGCTCGGCGGCTCCGGGGGAACCCTCGGCGCGCCCACCGGCGACGAGACGTATGACGGCGACGTCGTCAGCCAGAAGTTCACCGGCGGTGCGGTGTCGTACAACGACGCCACCAAGGCGTTCACCACCGATCCTCCCGACCTGGCGGCCAACCTCGCCGGTGTCGAGGTTCCGTCCGACGCGACCACGGCGATCAACCAGGCGTGGCGGGCCGCAGGCGGCCTGAACGGCGCATTGGGGGCGCGGCAGGGTGCCCAGTACGCCGTGGGTGACAACGGCGCGGCGCAGGACTACGCCCGCGGCAAGATCTTCTACTCGCCGGCCACCGGCGCCCACGCGGTGACCGGGGCGATCCTGTCCAAGTACGACGCGTTGGGCGGACCCAAGAGCGACCTCGGCCTGCCGGTCGGGACCGAGGCCGACGGTGGAGCCCCGAACAGCCGGGTCAGCGCCTTCAGCGCGCCGGACAAGCCGGTGATCTTCTGGACACCCGACAACGGCGCGATCGTCGTGCGCGGCGCCATCAACGCGGCCTGGGCCAAGCTCGGCGGGGCCACCGGCACACTCGGCGTGCCTACCGGCGAGGCCAAGGTCGACGGAGACACCTCCACGCAGACCTTCAGTGGCGGCGAGATTTCGTACAACAGCGCCACCAATTCCTTCAGCACCAAGCCGCCGGAACTGGCCGGATCGCTGTCGGGTATGGAAGTGCCCAGCGGCACCGCGCCGGGAACCCCTGCCGCGCAGGGCAAGTCGGGCAAGGGGCCCAACTGGCACTGGTGGTGGCTGCTGGTGATCATCCCGGCGCTGCTGCTCATCGGTGTAATCGGACTCGGTCTGATGTGGCTGAAGCGCAGGCGTGCGGCCGACGTCGAGGACGACGAGGACTACGACGACGCCGACTATGACGACGACGACCGGTGGACCGGCGGCGCGGAATCCTCGCGTTACTCGGCCTATCCCGGGGGCGGGCGCGAACAGGACGTGTCCTCGGGCTTCAGCTGGTCGGGTCCGGGCGGATCGACCAAGACGATGCCGGGGCCCGACGACGTTCTCGACGGTGACCAGGACTCGATCGACACCACGCCCACCCGCATTCCCTCCGAAGCGGATACCGCCGCCGAGCCCGTCGCGGTCGTCGAGCCGCATGATGAACCGGCCGAGCAGGTGGAGTACGCCGAAGTCGAGGACATCGACAGCGAGGTCAGCGACTCGGGGCGGCACGCAGCGGTGAACCTCGAAGAGTCACAGTCGATGTGGACTCTCGACATGGACGAGATCGGAACGCCGCGCCGTCGTCGCGCCGCGGTGGAACCGGCCGAGCCGGTGGTGCCCGAGGAGGTGCCCGTTGAGGACCTGGTCGCCGAACCGGAGGACTATGGCCGCCCGGCGGAGACCCCGCACTCCGAAGAACTCCCGCCGAGCGCGGCCAAGCCTGCTATCCACTTGCCGTTGGCTGACCCCTATCAGGCGCCGGAAGGCTATGTGATCAAGGCGAACACCCATTCCGGGCTGTACTACACGCCGGAATGTGCGCTCTATGACCACACCGTTCCCGAAGTGTGGTTCGCCAGTGAGGAACTCGCGCAGGCGAACGGGTTCATCAAGGCCGAGTAGATCCCAGGCGGACCGCGTCCGCCGGCTCCGCTAGATCTTGCGGATGACGGTGACGACTTTGCCCAGGATGGCGGCGTCGTTTCCGGGAATCGGATCGAAGGCCGGGTTGTGCGGCATCAGCCAGACCTGACCGCCGGCGCGCTTGAAGGTCTTCACCGTGGCCTCGCCGTCGATCATGGCCGCGACGATGTCGCCGTTGTCTGCCACGTTCTGCTGGCGGACGACCACCCAGTCGCCGTCGCAGATCGCGGCGTCCACCATGGACTCGCCGACGACCTTCAGCAGGAACAGCGAGCCCTCACCGACCAGCACGCGCGGTAGCGGGAAGACGTCCTCGACGGCTTCTTCGGCCAGAATCGGGCCGCCTGCGGCGATCCGGCCGAGGACCGGAACGTATGTCGGCTCGGGCAGGGCATCGGATCCGGCGACCTCGGTGATCGCAGTCGACGGCATGTCGTCGGCACTACGAACATCGACTGCACGCGGCCGGTTCGGGTCGCGGCGCAGATACCCCTTGCGCTCCAGGGTTCGCAGTTGGTGGGCCACCGACGAGGTGGAGGTGAGCCCGACTGCGTCGCCGATCTCGCGGATGCTCGGGGGGTAGCCGCGGGTGGTGACCGAGGCGCGAATGACGTCGAGGATGGTTCGCTGCCGCTCGGTCAGTCCGGGGTCGGGAGTTGTCTCACTGCGGTCGCTCATGGCGCCGAATGTAGTCGCAGTCACGGCGATAATCAAACATTTGTTCGAGCGTGTCGCATTGCGCCGTCGGGGGCTGATCGCGCCTGGGCCAAGCGTGTCGGTGGCTCGTTTTATTCTTTTCGACACGCTCGCTCATATGTTCGGGTATCGAACACGTGAGTCGAGTACATTTCGAACACAAGAGCGAACAACGGGCGCCTCGGCGGAAGGAGCGGACATGACAGTGATCGACGATCGGCAGGTGGTTTCGTGGCCGTCGGAGTATCGGCGGGAAGCGGTGCGGCCCGTCGCCCCCTCGGGTATCCGGCCGGCCCGGACGCCTGCTCGCAGGCGCCCCGGCCCGTCGCGCCCCGCCGTCACGCCGATGCGCTACCGGGGCACCGGCGTCCCGGTCTCGCAGGCCGTGCACGGCCGCAGGCCGGTCAGCACCGCGGTCACCATCGCGTTGGCCGCTCTGGCCGCGCTGATCACGGTGTGGCTGGGGTCGTTGGCGCACTTCAGCGCGGGCGCGGTAGCGCCGGCACAGGTTCCGGACCAGCTCGCCGTGGTCCAGGTCCAGGCCGGGGAGTCGCTGCAGCAGGTGGCTGCACGGGTAGCGCCGGATGCGCCGGTGAGCCAGGTGGTCGAGCGCATCCGCGACCTGAACAAGCTCGATTCGGCATCGCTGGACGCCGGCCAGACGCTCATCGCCCCTATCGGCTGAGCCGCATTCAGCCATGGGCGGCGATGAGCCGGAGCGGTGGACGGCGCGGGTAGGCTCTGGGTGGTTCATAACATCCGGCAGTAGCGGCGAAGGAGCGGTCATGCACTGTCCGTTTTGCCGCCACCCCGATTCCCGTGTCGTCGATTCCCGGGAGACCGACGAAGGCCAGGCGATTCGCCGCCGCCGATCCTGCCCGGAGTGCGGTCGACGGTTCACCACCGTCGAGACCGCGGTGCTGGCGGTCGTCAAACGCAGCGGTGTCACCGAGCCGTTCAGCCGGGAGAAGGTGATTAGCGGCGTTCGCCGGGCGTGCCAGGGCCGCCAGGTCGACGACGACGCTCTGAACCTGCTGGCCCAGCAGGTCGAGGACACCGTGCGGGCGGCGGGTTCGCCCGAGGTTGCCAGCCATGAGGTGGGCCTGGCGATCCTTGGCCCATTGCGGGAACTCGACGAGGTCGCTTACCTGCGCTTCGCGTCGGTCTACCGCTCGTTCAGCTCCGCCGAGGATTTCGAACGCGAGATCGAGGCGCTTCGTGCTCACCGCGCGGTCGGCACGTCGGGCTGAGGCCGCGTCAGTTCAGCTGACGCACTCCGTCGTCGACCACTCGCCCCGCGACCAGCACCCACCCCTCCGGACTCCACGTGGTGTGGATCCTCGATCCCTCGCCCTGGGTGATGTCCAGATCGCGGCTGAGCAAGTCGGTCATCCGCGCGGCGGCCGAGCCGGTGGCCTCGTCCTCGGCGACGCCTAGTTCGTTGGCGAACATCCGCGACCGAATCTGCCCGCTATCGCGGTCCAGCCAGGTCCACAGATAGTGGTAGACGTCGTCGGGATAGTCGGCCGGGTCGGCCGCCAGCAGCTCGTCCACCGAGGACAGCTCCTGGATGGCGAATTCCGGGGACCACTCCGCCCTGGCGCGCACCACGGTGAGATCGCCCTCGTGTGCGACCTGCACGATTCCGGCGGGCACCTGCAGGGTGTGGACGGGCGTGCCCCGGGCGCGCAACCACCAGCCGGCACCGACCGTCGGATGCCCGGCGAACGGCAGCTCGGTCACCGGGGTGAAGATGCGCGCGTGTGCGGTGGTCGAACCCGGCTCCGGCAGGTCGATGAATATCGTTTCGCTGTAACCCAATTCGGCGGCGGCGCGCTGGCGCTCACCGGGGGGTACGGACGCGGCGTCGACCACCCCGAGAGGATTGCCGAAGTTGCCCTTGGAATCGGTGAACACCCGCAAGACGGTCACATCGACGGTCATGGAATCGACTCTACGTCGGCCCGGCGGCCGGCGGCAGCGGTCAGGTGGCGCTGCGCTCGTCGGTCTCCATCGCGTCGAGCACCGCCACCCGGGTGTCGAGCGACCCGGTGACCAGGCGCTCGCTGATCCCGGTGCGCAGGAGTTCGCGCAGTGCGGCCTGGTCGTACTGGGCGGGCGCGGTGGAATCGATGAACCGTTCGACGACTTCGACGAAGCGGTCGGGGTCGTCGTGGAAGGGGAAGTGCCCGGAGCGGGCGAATATCTCCAGCTGCGAACCGGGCATGGCGGAGTGCGCCATATGGGCGTGGCTGACCGGGATCACAGCATCCTGGTCGCCCCAGATCAGCTGCACGGGTACGGATTCGGTCAGATAACATCGGTCGAGCATCGTCACCACCTGCCCGCGCCAGTCCACCACCGAACGCAGTGTGCGGGTGAACGCCGAGGACGCCGTGGGCTCGGGCAGATCGGTCAGGATGCGCAGCGCATCGGGAATGTCCCGCCCCAGGCCGGTGGACCCGAACACCGCACCCATCGCCCGGCCGGCGACCTGAAGTACGGGCAGCACCATCGGCAGCCGCAGCAGCGCCAGCGCCTCACCGCCCAGCGGGAGCGAGGCGAACCGCAGCGCGATGTTGACCTCTTTGGTGACCCCGCCTGCGCCGATCAGGATCAGCCGCTCGAGCAGTTGCGGGAACTGGTAGGCGAACTGCATGGCCACACCGCCGCCGAGCGAATGCCCGACCACGGTGACCTTGTCGATGTCGAGCACGCTCAGCAGATCGCGCATCCCGTTGGCGTACGCCGCCACCGAGTAGTCGGCCCGCGGCTTGTCGGACTGCCCGTGACCCAACAGGTCCGGCGCGATCACGGTGAACCGCTGGGCCAGCTTGCTGTGTACTGAATGCCAGGTCGTCGAGTTGTCCCCGATGCCGTGGATCAGCAGCAGCACCGGACCCGAACCGGCCACGCGAAAGGCCCGGCGATAACCGTGGATGGTCCGGAAATGCAGGGTCGGTGTCAGCTCCCGCACCGGCTGCAGATTGGGCTTTCGCTGCGTCATGTCCAACCTTGTCGTCGGGGCGGTGGCCTCCGTCAGGTCTCGTCGTCGCCGCTGAGACCGTCTTTGAAGTCCTCGGCTTGCTGGGCCAGGAAGCGCTCGAACTCCCCGGCCAATTCTTCGCCGCTGGGGAGTTCCTCGTCGTGGGCCAGCAGCGACCGGTTCTCCTGAGCGGCAACGAATGCATCGTACTGGCGCTCCAGCGCGGTCACCACTTGAGCGACCTCGGCGCTGGCCTCGACCTGCTCATCGATCTTGGTCCGGATCGTCGCCCCGGCGTCGGTCAGCGCACGCAGGGGGACTGCCAGCGAAGCCGTCTTGGCCACCTGTTCGAGCAGCGCCTCGGCGGCGGCCGGGTAGTCGGTCTGGGCCAGATAGTGCGGCACGTGGACGGTGAACCCGAGGACTTCGTGGCCGTGCTGGGCCATCCGATACTCGAGCAGGTTCGACGCGCTGCCGGGTACCTGCACCTCACCGACCCACGGTTGGTGGTCGCTGATCAGCTCCCGGTTGTTGGAGTGCGCGGTCATCGACACCGGCCGGGTGTGCGGCACCGCCATCGGGATGGTGCCCAGCCCGATGGTCTGGCGCACGTCGAGCCGCTCGGCCAGCAGCCGCACGGCGGTGACGAACCGCTCCCACTTCAGGTCCGGCTCGAGGCCGGCCAGCAGCAGAAACGGTGTTCCGAGGCTGTCGTGCAAGGCGTAGAGGTTCAGCTGAGGGTCGTCGTAGTCGGTGAAGTGGTCGGTCTTGAAGGTCATCAGTGGGCGGCGCGAGCGGTAGTCGAGCAGTTCGTCGATGGCGAACGAGGCCACCAGCTCGGTATCCAGGGTGTTCCGCAGATGCTCGGCGGCCAGGCGGATCGCGTGGCCGGCGTCGGAGAATCCCTCCAGTGCGTGGATGAGAACCGGGCCGCGGCCATCGGAAGACGCCAGTTGCGGCGCCGGGAATTCCAGCTCGTACATCCCGGTCTGCTCGGGTTGATAGTTCTGTGCCTGGTCTTCAGCCATCGCTTCCGCCTCCTCGCGGTGCCTGGGCGGGTCGTCGCCGCCCTCGTACCGTGACACCCAGTGTCTCTCAGATTCGGGCTGGTGCCGTGGTCGGCACCCATGTTGAGCACAACGAAGCCCGACCGCCCGCCGTTCCCGCGGGTCCTTTGCGGGCGCGTCAGGCATGATCTGAGCATGCGGACAGTTGCGGCGGCGTCGAGCATCGCGCGCCTGCGCCCTGCTGGTAGCCGGCTGCCAGCGGTCCGCTGAGTCGCCGGCCAAGGCCGCCAACACCACCCAGGCGGGGGATGCGGCCATTGCCGCGCAGCCGATGCCGCCCATGCCCGCGGTGGGCGCGCTGTTCCTCGGCGCCACCGACACCCACACCTGCACCGGGGCGGTGGTGCGATCGAGGTCCCGCAACCTCGTGGTGACCGCCGCGCACTGCCTGGCTCAGGGCTCTCCGGCGACCTTCGTGCCCGGCTTCGACACCAAAGCGGCCCCGGACAACGTCTGGACAGTCGACGCGGTCTATCTCGACCCGCGCTGGGTGGCCACCCAGGATCCGCAGGCCGACTACGCGTTCGTGCGGGTCAGCAGGCCCGGCGGTGGCGCGATCGAGTCCGTCGCCGGTACGCCGCCGACGCTGGGCTTCACGCCCGCTGACTTCAGCGGGGTGACGGTCGTCGGGTATCCGGAGGGCGTCGGTGGCGGTCCCATCGGGTGCGACACGATCGCGGGGGTGGATTCCGGCGGATTTCAGTCGCTGCAGTGCAGCGGCCTGGTCGACGGCACCAGCGGCGCCCCGTGGATCAGGGGGCGCGAGATCATCGGCGTGATCGGCGGGCGCGACGGCGGCGGCTGCAAGGACGACGTGTCCTACTCGGCGCGGTTCGACGCTGCGACGACGGCGCTGCTGACCCGGGCCGAGGCAGGCGGGCCTGGTGACGCGGCGCCGAACAACTACGACAGCCACTGCCCGAGCTAATTGCGGAACTGGCTCAGTGCCCGCAGCTTGTTCATCACGTCCAGCGCGGCCACCTTGTAGGCCTCGGAGAACGTCGGGTAGTTGAAGACGGCGTCCACCAGGTATTCGACGGTGCCGCCGCAGCCCATCACGGCCTGACCGATGTGCACCAGTTCGGTCGCCCCGGTGCCGAAAATGTGGACGCCGAGCAGTTTGAGGTCCTCGGTGGACACCAGCAGCTTGAGCATGCCGTAGGAGTCGCCGGCGATCTGCCCACGGGCCAGCTCCCGGTAGCGCGACACTCCGACCTCGTAGGGGATGGAGTCCTTGGTCAGGTCAACCTCGGTGGCGCCGACGTAGGAGACCTCGGGAATGGAGTAGATGCCGATCGGTTGCAGCGCGGTCATGCCGGCCGTCGGTTCGCCGAAGGCGTGATACGCGGCGAGTCGGCCCTGTTCCATCGACGTCGCGGCCAGCGCGGGGAAGCCGATCACGTCGCCGACGGCGTAGATGTGGTCGACCTTGGTCTGGAACGTCTTGTCGTCGACGAAGATCCGTCCCCGGTTGTCGGCCTCCAGGCCGGCGTTGACCAGATCGAGGCGCGCGGTCTGGCCCTGGCGGCCTGCCGAGTACATGACCGTCTCGGCCGGGATCTGCTTGCCGCTGGCCAGGGTTGTGACGGTGCCGGCCGAGCCGACGTCGACGCCGGTCACCTCCTCGCCGAAGCGGAAGGTCACCGCGAGGTCGCGCAGGTGGAAGCGCAGCGCCTCGACGATCTCGGCGTCGCAGAACTCGAGCATCGTGTCGCGCTTCTCCACGACGGTGACCTTGGTGCCCAGCGCGGCGAACATCGAGGCGTACTCGATGCCGATGACGCCGGCGCCGACGACGACCATGGAGCCGGGAATCGACTTGAGGTCCAGGATCCCGTCGGAGTCCAGCACCCGGTTCTCGTCGAACTCGACCCCGGCCGGCCGTGCCGGTGTGGTGCCGGTGGCGATGATGACGTAGCGGCCGCTGACCGTGATGCGTTCGGCGTGGGTGGGCTCCTCGACCAGGATCGCGTGTTCGTCGAGAAATCGTCCGTGGCCTTCGTACAGCTGAATACCGTTGCGCATCAACTGATTTCGCACCACATCGACTTCCTTGCCGATGACGTGCTGGGTGCGGGCCAGCAGGTCGGCGGGGGTGATCTTGTCCTTGACCCGGTAGCTGGCGCCGTAGAGCTCGCGCTGGCTCATGCCGGTCAGGTACAGGACGGCCTCGCGCAGCGTCTTGGACGGAATGGTGCCGGTGTTGACGCAGACACCGCCGAGCATGCGGCCCCGCTCGACGATGGCCACCGACTTGCCCAGCTTGGCCGCGGCGATGGCCGCCTTCTGGCCGCCGGGACCCGATCCGAGGACGACGAGGTCGTATTCCACACTCACAAGGAAAGGTGTACGCCGGTTTACCCAATCCCGCATGCCGACGGTGTCAACATGGCGTGAACAATCCCCAGACCCGACTTCATCCACAGCAAAGGCGCACCCGGCAGTTGCCTGCGCGGTCCTGACGGTGTCGGTTGACAGCGTCTCGGTCATGACCAAACACCGACCTGACTACCGATTCACCCGTCCCGGCGCGCTGATCGCCGCCTTGCCCGCCGTGCTCGGCTTCGTGCCGGAGAAGTCACTGGTGCTCGTCTCGCTCGAGCGCGGCGAGATGGGCGCCGTGATGCGCGTCGACCTGTCGCTCGCGCTGGCCGGAGAAGTCGTCCACCTCGCCGAGATCGCCGGCTCGTCGGGCGCCGACACCGTCGTGGCGGTGATCGTCGACGCCGAGGGCGCTCTCTGCCCGGTCTGCAACGACGAGCACCGGGAGCTGTGCGACGCATTGTCGGCCGCACTACGACAGCACGGCGTGACCATGGACGCCGCGCACGTCGTCGACCGCATCGAGGCGGGCGGCACCTGGCGCTGCGTCGACGGCTGCGGAGCCACCGGCACCGTCGAGGACCCGGGCGCCTCGCCGCTGGCCGCTGCCGCGGTGCTCGACGGCAGGCGGCTTTACGGCACCCGCGAGGACCTCAAGGCGGTGATCGCGGTAACCGACCGCGGACGTGCCGATCTGCTGCTGGCGTCCATCCAGGAGCGGGCGGAGGTGCGGGAGGCCGAGTGGCGAGAGGATCCCGACGGCTGTGGGCGCCGCGAGGTGGAGGCGGCGATCGCCGCGGCGGGCAGGGTGTGCGGGGGAGAAGTTCTCGACGACGTCGAGGTGGCGACGCTGGCATGCGCGCTCACGGACGTCGCCGTGCGCGACACCCTCTACGCGCTTGCGGTCGGCTCGGGCGCCGGTCAGGCCGAGACGTTGTGGGCGCTGCTGGCGCGCATGCTTCCGGACCCGTGGCGTGCGGAAGCGCTTGTGTTGCTGGCATTTTCGGCCTATGCGCGCGGTGACGGTCCGCTGGCGGGGATCTCGCTCGAGGCGGCGCTCCGCAGCGATCCCGAGCATCGGATGGCGAGCATGCTCGACACCGCGCTGCAGGCGGGGATGCGGCCGGAACAGATTCGGGAACTCGCCGGCACCGGCTACCGGCTGGCCAAACGGCTGGGGGTGCGGCTCCCGCCCCGGCGGGCCTTCGGCCGGCGGGCGGTCTAGTGCGGTTAGACCTTCTCGACCTTCACGGCATGGGCCATCTCGTGCGGCAGGTCGACGCTCTCGTGGCCGCCGACGATCACCGTGACGCCACCGGTCGGGTTGTTCTCCACCTGGACGCGGGCGTTGGGCACCACACCGGCGTCCTTGAGCCGGCTGATCAGTCCGACGTCGCCCTGGACGTGTTCGCTGAGCTGGCGAACCACCACCGCGACTGGTGAGCCGGCGGGCAACTCGGTCAGCCGGACCAGGTTGGCCTCGTGGCGCTGGGCGAAGACGTCCAGGCCGAGCAGCGACAGCCCCGGGATCGGGTTGCCGAAGGGGGAGACGGTCGGATCGTCGAGCACGTTGACCAGGCGGCGCTCGACGTCCTCGCTCATCACGTGCTCCCAGCGGCAGGCCTCGGCGTGGACTTCCTCCCACGGCAGCCCGATGACGTCGACGAGCAGCCGCTCGGCCAGCCGGTGCTTGCGCATCACCGACACCGCCAGCGCGCGGCCCTTCTCGGTCAGCTCGAGATGGCGATCGCCGGCCACGTGCAGCAAACCGTCGCGCTCCATGCGGGACACGGTTTGGCTGACCGTCGGGCCACTCTGCTCCAGCCGCTCCGCGATGCGTGCGCGCAGCGGGGTCACGCCCTCTTCCTCGAGGTCGTAAATCGTGCGCAGATACATCTCGGTGGTATCGACCAGGTCGTTCATTAGGTCACCCTTCGTCGCCGTCGAGTCTACTTGCGTAACTGGACGAACGGCCGCACAACACCAGGCAGACAGCTGTATGCCCGCCGGGCGGGCCGACGGGCATACAGGAGGGGGTTGATCAGCTGGCGTAGGACCGCAGCCGGTCGGCGCGCTCGCCGTTGCGGAGCTTGGCCATCACCTCGCGCTCGATCTGGCGGACGCGCTCGCGCGACAGGCCGAACAGCTTGCCGATCTGGTCGAGGGTGCGGGGCTGGCCGTCGTCGAGGCCGAACCGAAGGCGGATCACCTGATGCTCACGCTCGTCGAGCGTTGCCAGCACGCTGCGAATGTCGGTGTGGAGCAGTTCGGAGATCACTGCGTTCTCCGCCGACATGGCCTCGGCGTCCTCGATGAAGTCGCCCAGGGGGGCTTCCTCGTCGCTGCCGACCGGCATGTCGAGGCTGACCGGATCACGGCTGTGCTCGAGCAGGTCGTTGATCTTCTCCACCGGGATGCCGGACTCTTCGGCCAGCTCGTCGTCGGTGGCCTCGCGGCCCAGGCTCTGGTGCATCTCCCGCTTGATCCGGGCGAGCTTGTTGACCTGCTCGACAAGGTGGACCGGCAAGCGGATGGTGCGGCTCTGGTCGGCCATTCCGCGGGTGATCGCCTGACGAATCCACCAGGTGGCATACGTGGAGAACTTGAATCCCTTGGTGTAGTCGAACTTTTCCATCGCGCGGATCAGACCCAGGTTGCCTTCCTGGATGAGATCGAGCAGCGGCATGCCGCGTCCGGTGTAGCGCTTGGCCAGCGAGACCACCAGGCGCAGGTTCGCCTCGAGCAGGTGACTGCGGGCGGCCTGGCCGTCGCGGACCACGATGGCCAGATCGCGCTTCCGGTTGTCGCTGAGCCGCTTGCGGGTCTCGAGCAGGTGCTGGGCGTAGAGCCCGGCCTCGATGCGCTTGGCCAGCTCGACCTCGTCTTCAGCGCTGAGCAGTGCGGTCTTGCCAATGCCGTTCAGATACACGCGCACAAGGTCGGCTGCTGGACTCTGTGCGTCCAAATCGCTGTCAACCCGGCTTGTGGTGGCATTTGCCATGGTGGCCTCCTGATCGGCTCAGTCTGTCAAGTGGTCCAACGTCCGACAGGTGCTAAGAGTTCCCACGAGATTGCCGTCTCACACCCTCTGAACTGCTGAAATGCAGCGAGGTCCTGAGAATGTGCTGAGAAAGGGGCGCGCTGGCGCTCAGCGGGAACCGGTGTCGGCCGGACCGGCCGCATGTGGTTGCGCCGTGGGCGTCAGACCACTTTCGAGCGCGCGACGTTCCGGCCGCGGGAACAGCTGTGTGCGATGCGGCATGTCGTTGTACCGGCGTGGCTCCTCGGCCCGCCGCGGCGGTCGGTCGTTGGCGATCAGCACGGCGATCCACGGCAGCGGCAGCGACACAGCGATGATCGCCAGCGAGACCAGTCCGTTGTGCCAGATTCCGTAGGCGACCGCGGCGAGCACCAGAGCGGGGATGCGAAAAGACATGATGGTCAAGTACTTACGAACCCGGGCACGGTGTTGTTCCTCGTATGCGGGGGCCGCGGCGGTAATGAGCACGGGCCGACCGTCGTCGTCGAAGCCGAGCTCACGTTTCATTCCTCCACTGTTCCACATTTCGGCACCGGTGAACGTGCCGGTTTCTTACGGCTGTCTAACCGGGCACAATGTTCGTTATGCAGACCCAGACGATCGAACGCACCGATAGCGACGAACGCGTCGATGACGGGACCGACGACGACCGCCCCAAGGTCTTCCACTACGTCAAGAAGGAGAAGATCGCCGAGAGCGCCGTCATGGGCACCCATGTCGTGGCGTTGTGCGGTGAGGTCTTCCCGGTGACGCGCGCGGCCAAGCCCGGATCCCCGGTCTGCCCCGACTGCAAGAAGATCTACGAGAGCCTCAAGAAGGGCTGACCGGCTCGGGCCGGGTCTCCTCGCTGGCGGCCGCCGGCTCGGCTTTGGCGTTGGACTCGCCACGGGAGCGGGCCTTGCGTTCCAACCAGGTTCGGACCTGATGCCCCCGCGGCAACGGGGCCGGGAATTCCTCCTGGATCGCGGCGTTGAGTTCGGCGCCGATCATGACCGCGAAACCCAGGAAGAACGCGAACAGCAGGAACGCGATCGGGGTGGCCAGCGCGCCGTAGGTGTAGCCGGTGCTGGTGATCCAGGTCAGGTAGAACTTCAAGCCCAAGGTGGCGACCACGAACACCGTGACCGCCAGCACCGCCCCCCACAGCAGCCGGTGCGTGGGCAGGGGCCTGGGCAGCGACACCCGGTAGAGGATGGTCACCGCCACCACCAGGCCCAGCACCAGGGCCGGGAAATAGCCGTATTGCAGGACGTTGTCCCAGCTGTCCGGGATGTACTCACCGATCTTGCGCGGGCCCAGCGCCACCAGTGGCGCGGCCGCGATGACGAACACCAGCATCACGACGTAGAGACCCAGCGCGAAGAACCGCTGCCGAACCGGATGCCGCAACGGGGTCTGGTCGTGTGCCTCGACCACGGAGTCCACGAAGGCCGAGATGGCCGAGGACCCGGCCCACAGGCTGATCACGAAGCCCACCGAGACCACCTCGCCGCGGGCGCCCACCACGATGTCGTGGACGGTCGGTTCGATGATCTCGGTGACGACGTTCTTGGAGAAGAAGCTGTTAGCGGTGCTGATCAGCTGATCCTGGATGCGCTGCAGGGTGTCGGGCCCGAACAGCGGCGCGATGTAGGCAAGGCTGCCGAGCATCCCGAGCAGCAACGGGGGCAGGGACAGCACCGACCAGAACCCGGCCTGAGCCGACTCCGAGAAGATCGAGTCGTCCCAGCTCTTGGAGATGGTCCGCCGGATGATGCGCCACACGTGATGGCGGGACGGCTTGGCTGGTTGGTCGGTCATGACCAGTCCAGCATTCCCGACGACGGCGGTCCTGCCCAGCAACCCGGCCGTCAGGTCGCGTTATGACTCCGACGGGCTCACTTCGAGCACGGCGGCCAACTCGACCAGTTTGGCCTGGTGTTCGTTGGCGTGATGCCGGCAGAACAGCAGTTCTGCACCGGATGGGAGCTTGGCGCGCACCTGGGCCGCCGCACCGCAGCGATCGCAGCGATCAGCCCTGGTCAATTCCGGACTGGTCAAGGTTGCGTTCATGGGCTCCTCCGTAAGGTGCTCAGCGCGCCGGCGGTTCGGCGCCACCGCCGCGTGTATCTACTGTCTCAGACGTTTTGCATTCCGGCCTTGTTCCCCGGGGGTTTGGCTTTGTGTCGTGTCTCACGCCCCCTCGTGTTGCGGGTGTTGCAGTGTGGTCGTATGTACCCGAATCCGGATTTCTTACTCCACCTGTGTGGACGACGCGACTGGGACGAGGCCAAGGCCGTCGGCGAACTTTGCCCGCAGTCGCTGACCGACGTCGGATTCGTTCACCTGTCCGCGCCGCAACAGGTTCACCTCCCGGCGAACCGGATCTTCGCCGGCCGCACCGATCTGGTCCTGCTGCACGTCGATCCGCGCGAGCTCGGCTCGCCCGTGCACTGGGAGCCCGGCGTCGCCACCGACCCGGAGTCGATGCTGTTCCCGCATCTGTACGGCCCGCTTCCGGTGAATGCCGTGATCGGCGTCACGTCCTATCCGCCGGGACCCGACGGCAGGTTTCCGGAGTTCCAGCCCTCCACGTAGGCGTCGGCTTCGATCTCGACCAGCAGGTGGGGCTCGATCAGGGCTGCGACCTCGACCATCGTCGCTGCCGGTCGAATCCCGCCGAAGAACTCCGCGTGCACCGCGCCGACCTCGCGCCACCGTGAGATGTCGGTGACGAAGATGCGGGTGCGGATCACGTCCGACATTGCCGCGCCGAGATCCTGTAGCGCTGATTCGATGCGGCGCAGGGCGTTTCGGGTCTGTTCTGCGATGTCGTCACCGTGGCCGGTGGTGCCGGCGACGACGATCAGCGGTCCGGTCCGCACGGCCCGCGAATAGCCCACCTCCGGCTCGTAGGCGGACTCCGAGGACAGCTTCGTTCGGGTGGGCACCCGGTCAGGTTAGGGCGGCGCGACTGTCCGACGCACCCGGTTTTCGGGCCGGCAGTTATTGACGAATGCGATAAATTGCGCCTACCGAGACGAAACGGGAGTAGACGGGTGGCACGACAGGCGAGGGCTGAAGCAACTCGCGGCAAGATCATCGACGCCGCGGTCGACCTGTTCGCGGACTTGGGCTACGGCGACACCGACCTGGCCGCGATCGTCAGGCGGGCCGACATCACCAAAGGCGCGTTCTACTACCACTTCGACTCCAAGGAGCAGGTGGCCGACGCCATCATCGCCGAAGGCAACCTCCGGCTGCGGAAAGTCTTCGCCGAGGCCGAGCAGACGTCGTCGTCGGCGCTCCAGAGTCTCATCGTGGCGACACTCGGCGTCGCCCGCCTGATGCGTACCGACAAGCTGGTCGGGACCGGAAACCTGCTCATCCAGTCGTTGAACCAGATCGGCCAGGCCGGCCACGGGCTGTATCCGGACTGGGTCGAGGTGTTCACCGGATACTTGAAAACTGTTGCCGCACAAGGGGATTTGCGAGCCGACGTCGACCCGGTCGAGGCGGGCGACACGGTGTGCGCGAGCGTGCTGGGCGCTCAATTGCTCTCGGATGCGGTTGGCGACGACGTATGCGGCCGACTGGTCCGGGCGTGGCGGGTGCTGCTCGTCGCGATCGTCCCGGACGAGTCGGTGCCCTACTTCCAGGAGTTCCTGGCACGCATCGCGGCGCAGTATGGCGAGCAGCCCTAGTCCAGGTAGTCCCGCAGCACCTGCGAGCGGCTCGGGTGGCGCAGCTTGGACATCGTCTTGGACTCGATCTGCCGGATGCGCTCGCGGGTCACGCCATAGACCTGGCCGATCTCGTCGAGCGTGCGGGGCTGGCCGTCGGTCAGGCCGAACCGCAGCCGGACCACGCCCGCCTCGCGCTCGGACAGCGTCTCCAGCACCGACTGCAGCTGATCCTGCAGCAGCGTGAAGGACACCGCGTCGACGGCCACCACGGCCTCGGAGTCCTCGATGAAGTCGCCGAGCTGGCTGTCGCCCTCGTCGCCGATGGTCTGGTCCAGCGAGATCGGCTCACGCGCGTACTGCTGGATCTCCAGCACCTTCTCCGGCGTGATGTCCATCTCCTTGGCGAGCTCCTCCGGAGTGGGCTCGCGGCCCAGGTCCTGAAGCAGCTCGCGCTGGATGCGGCCCAGCTTGTTGATCACCTCGACCATGTGCACCGGGATGCGGATGGTGCGGGCCTGGTCGGCCATCGCGCGGGTGATCGCCTGGCGGATCCACCAGGTGGCGTAGGTGGAGAACTTATAGCCCTTGGTGTAGTCGAACTTCTCGACCGCGCGGATCAGACCCAGGTTGCCTTCCTGAATCAGGTCCAGGAACGCCATCCCGCGTCCGGTGTAGCGCTTGGCCAGCGACACCACCAGGCGCAGGTTCGCCTCGAGCAGATGGTTCTTGGCGCGGTCGCCGTCGCGGCAGATCCACTGCATGTCCCGACGCTGCTGGACCGGCAGCTTCTCGCCCTTCTCCACCAGCTCCGCCACCTTCTGGGTGGCGTACAGGCCGGCCTCGATGCGCTTGGCCAGCTCCACCTCTTCCTCGGCGTTGAGCAGCGCGACCTTGCCGATCTGCTTGAGGTAGGCGCGCACCGAGTCGGCTGAAGCGGTCAGCTCGGCGTCCTTGCGGGCCTGCCGCAGCGCCTCGGATTCTTCCTCGTCCCACACGAAGTCCCCGGAGGCCTTGTCCTTCTCGGACGGCTCGGAGATCTCCTCCTCGTCGGCGGCCTCGGCGGCGGGGGCGGCCCCTTCGGCGGCTTCCTCGTCGGGCTCCTCGACGACGACCTCGACCTCGTCGACCTCTGCGGCGACCTCCTCGAGGTCGTCGAGCACGATCTCGTCTTCGGCGACGTCCAGTTCCGGCTCGGTGTCGAGGTCGGTGTCCAGGTCCTCGGCGACGACGTCGCCGTCGAGTGCGGCGACCGCATCGGCGGCGGCCTTCTTGGCGCGGCCGCGCGGCGCCGGAGCATCCGCGGTGGCCTTCGCGGCACGGACCGGGGCCTTGGTGGCCTTCTTGGCAGGAGCGGCTTTGGCGGCCGGCCGGGTCTTGGGAGCAGTCTCGGCGTCACCGGGCTCGGCCTTGGCGGCGCGGGCGGTGGGGGCCTTGGTGGCCCGCTTGACCGGCGCGGAACCGTTGGCGGCCGGCTTGGATTGGCTGGCCGCCGGCTTCTTCGCGGGAGTCTTGGTGGCGGTGCGCTTCACCGGCTCGTCGGTTGCCGGGCTTGCCTTGGTCGCTGCCACGTACACCCTTTCGGTCGTGCTGGCTGTCGGCGGGCGTGGGCGCACCCGACCGAAAGCGTCGGCTATCAGGAATATCGGCGTGGATCTCGTGGGGGATACTTGCCGCTATCCGGTAGGCGGCCGCCGTCGACCATTGTAACGACTACCCGGGCATGCACCGCGCTCAGCGGCCAGAAATCAGTACGTGACGTCGGGCGACGCGGCCATCGCGGCACCGACGATGCCCGCCTCGTTGAGCAGTTCGGCCGCGACCACCGGGGTGCGGTTCTTCAACAGCGGGATCCACTTCTCGGATTTGCGGCTGATGCCGCCGCCGGCGATGAACAGATCGGGCCAGATCAGGTTCTCGACCGCGACGAGCACTTTGGTCACCTCCTCGCTCCACCGTTCGTAGCTCCAGTCCTTGCGTTCCTTGACCGAGGACGCCGCCCGGTGCTCGGCCTCCTTGCCGCCGACCTCGAGATGCCCGAACTCGGTATTGGGCAGCAGCACGCCCTTGTGAATCACCGCCGAGCCGATCCCGGTCCCGAACGTCAGCAGTACCACCACGCCGCTCTCGTCGCGCCCGGCGCCGTAGCGCTCCTCGGCCAGGCCGGCTGCGTCGGCGTCGTTGAGTACGGTCACCTGCCTGCCGCCGAGGGCCGCGCCGATGATCTCGGAGGCGTTGGTTCCGATCCACGCCTTGTCGACGTTCGCGGCGGTCTGGACCACGCCGTTGACGACCACGCCGGGGTAGGTGACGCCCAGCGGACCGGTCCAGTCGAAGTGCCGGACCACTTCGGCGACGGTCTCGGCGATGGCAGCCGGCGTGGAGGGCTGCGGGGTGAGCAGCTTGAAGCGTTCGCCGATGAGTTTGCCTGTGTCGAGGTCGACCACGCCGCCCTTGACCCCGCTGCCGCCGACGTCCACACCGAATCCTCGGTTGGT
Organism: uncultured Actinomycetota bacterium; assembly: GCA_963716465.1. Lineage (GTDB taxonomy): Bacteria > Actinomycetota > Actinomycetes > Mycobacteriales > Mycobacteriaceae > Mycobacterium. Next base: position 25,909 of record CAVQTS010000007.1, on the reverse strand, counting down.
TCCTGCGGTGCTGGTTTCGGTTCCGGTCATGGCTGCTCCTCGGCGAGGCGGGGTGTCGGCGCGATCCAACACTAGTGCGTGCTGGCCTCTTTGTGTCCCGGTCTTCGGGTGTGTGCTGCGATAGCGGTGTGAGTGAGAACCGGCCCGACCGATTGCGTACCGTCGCCGAGCAGTTGGCGACCGAGGCGGCCGAGTTCGCGCGCCGCCGCCGCGCCGAGATCTTCGGCGCCGGAGCGGACTCGGGGCCCGCCGGTTCGGTTCAGTCCAAGAGCACCCCGACCGACCCGGTGACGATCGCCGACACCGAAACCGAACGGCTGCTGCGTGATCGGCTCGACACGCTGCGTCCCGGTGAGCCGATCCTCGGCGAAGAGGGGGGCGGCTCGGCGGATGCCGCCGACGGCGCCGTGTGCTGGGTGGTCGATCCCATCGACGGGACCGTGAACTTCGTCTACGGCATTCCCGCCTACGCGGTGTCGGTGGCCGCCCAGATCGACGGGGTGTCGGTGGCCGGGGCGGTCGCCGACGTGGTCTCCGGCGACGTGTACTCGGCCGCGCTGGGGCACGGCGCCCAGGTGCTGCGCGGCGGGGAACGGCGGGCGCTGCGGTGCACCACCGCCGACGAGCTCGCGATGGCGTTGGTCGGCACCGGGTTCGGCTACGCCCCGCCGCGGCGCGCCGCGCAGGCGGCGCTACTGGCCGGGATCCTGCCGCTGGTCCGCGACATACGCCGGATCGGTTCGGCCGCACTGGATCTGTGCATGGTCGCCGAGGGCCGCCTCGACGCGCACTACGAGCACGGGCTGCACGTGTGGGACTGGGCGGCGGCCGCGCTGGTGGCCACCGAGGCCGGCGCGCAGGTCCGCCTGCCCGCGCACGGCGACGGCGAGGGAGGCCTGCTGGTCGCCGCGGGGCCGGGCATCGCGGCGCAACTCATCGCGGCGCTGGACCGATTCGGCGGCCTGCGCCCGCTGCCCTGAGCGGGCTCAGCAGGTGCCGTTGTGGATCTTGGCGATCAGCGCCGAGTCCGCCGGCTCGGTGGCATCCGGGCGCAGACCGGCCAGCACCGCGTCGATGTCGTCGCTGTGGGCCAGCGTGGTGAAGTCGGTGCCGATCGCCAGATCGACCGTGTCGTCCTTGCGGTCGTCCTGGTAGAGCTCGACGCAGGGCGCCACCAGCCACACCGCGGCGGCGCCGGCCTTGCCGTTGGCTCCGAACCGGATCTGACCCTGACAGGTCAGCCGGGCGTTGGCGTACACCGGGTCGTTGGCCGCGGTGGGCTGGGCGAACCCGACGTCGCGCAGCGCGCCGGCCACCTCGCCTGCCTGCCCGCCCTGGCCGCTGGCGTTCAGCACCCGGACCTTCGTGTCGGCGAGCTTTGCCGGAGCGACGTCGATGAGCGTCGAGCGCGACACCTGGTCGCCGAGTCTGGGGGTATTGGCGTCGGCCGGCGCGGGCGGTGCGGGGCAGGCCGCGGCCTCGTGCACGTCCACCGGCCGGGTGAGCACGATTCCCCACACCAGAGCGGTGATCGCGAACAGCACGCCGACCGCGATCAAGCCGGGCAGATAGTTGCGGCGGCGGAACGGGCGACCGTGCTTGTCGAAGGCTGTGCCCTCGGTAATTTGAGCGACCACGGATGCACTCTAGAACTAGGGTGTGGGCGCTGGTGAAACACGCCCAAGGCCGCATATCAACAGATGTGAGGTAAATCACACTTCAACGCGGTGTGATCTGGGCACGAATCGTTTGGTGGATGCGTTCGACGCTGATACAAAGCCATGCTGAGGTTACGAGGGGAAGACGATGGCTACCGACTACGACGCCCCACGGCGTACAGAGACCGACGACGTGTCCGAAGATTCGCTCGAGGAGCTGAAGGCACGGCGCAATGAAGCGCAGTCGGCAGTGGTCGATGTCGACGAATCAGAGACCGCCGAGAACTTCGAGCTGCCGGGCGCCGACCTGTCCGGCGAGGAACTGTCGGTGCGGGTGATCCCCAAACAGGCCGACGAGTTCACCTGTTCGAGCTGCTTTCTGGTGCATCACCGCAGCAGGCTGGCCAGCGACAAGAACGGCGTGATGATCTGCACCGACTGCGCGGCCTAGCTGCGCAGCGCGGCGAGCACCCGCTCCGGGTGCCGCGCGCTCACCAGCCAGTACGGCGTCGGATCGTCCGGGTCGTCCAGGACGAGCAGAACCATGGGGCCCACCCAGCCCCGGTGCAGGACGAACGCAGCCGGGTCGAGCTGGCGGCCCAGCGCCGCCGACTTCGCCGTGCGCGGAATGTCCGCGGTGCGGCTGACCACGGACACCGGGAGATGCGCCTGCCCGGCCCACAGTTCGACGTCGGGACCGGTCTGGACCACCCGAAGCTCGACGCGGCCCAACCACAGCAACACGCCGGAGGCCACCGCGCACAACACCACGTACGGCAGCCACGGCGGTAGCGTCCGGACTCCCATGTTGACTTCCTTGGCGATGAGCGCGGCCACGCCGAAACCGAGCGGCCACCACCACCAGGGCACCCACAGCCGCTCGCGGTACCGCAGGGTTTGCGAGGTCACACGCGAACCGGACACGGGGCCAAGGGTAGTCTGTGGCATCGTGCCCACCAGTGTTGCGGTGGTTCGATTGGACCGCGATCTCCCGATGCCCAGCCGCGCTCACGATGGTGATGCGGGCGTCGATCTGTGCAGCGCGGAAGATGTGGAACTGGCGCCGGGCCACCGTGCGCTGGTCGGTACCGGCATCGCGGTGGCCATTCCGCACGGCATGGTGGGACTGGTCCATCCGCGATCGGGTTTGGCTGCGCGCGTTGGACTCTCGATTGTCAACAGCCCCGGCACGATCGACGCCGGCTACCGCGGCGAAATCAAGGTGGCACTGATCAACCTCGACCCGGTCACGCCGATCGTGATTCGGCGCGGCGACCGCATCGCCCAACTGCTGGTCCAGCGGGTCGAACTACCAGAGCTGGTCGAGGTGGCCTCGTTCGACGAGGCCGGGCTGGCTGACACCACCCGTGGTCGGGGCGGCCACGGATCCTCCGGCGGACATGCGAGTTTGTGATGGCATTCGGCAGACGTAAGAACGACGACGACCGCGACGAGACCCCCGACACCCCGGTGGCACCCGAACCGGCCGAGCCGGTGCGCCACGAGGGCGGCACCGCCGACGAGGGTGGCCCGTTCGACATCGAGGACTTCGACAACCCTGACGACGCGGCGCTGGCCCGCCTCGACCTGGGCTCGGTGCTGGTTCCGATGCCGGCCGCCGGCCAGGTTCAGGTCGAGATGAACGAGATCGGCGCACCCAGTGCCGTGTGGGTCGTCACGCCCAATGGACGATTCACCATCGCGGCCTATGCCGCACCGAAGTCGCCCGGACTGTGGCGGGAGGTGGCCGGCGAGCTGGCCGACTCGCTGCGCAAGGACAGCGCAGCGGTCTCGATCGAAGACGGGCCGTGGGGCCGTGAGGTCGTCGGCACAGGCGCGGGCGTGGTGCGGTTCATCGGCGTCGACGGCTACCGCTGGATGATCCGCTGCGTGGTCAACGGCGCGCCCGAGTCGATCGACCGGCTGGCCGACGAGGCCCGGGAAGCGTTGGCCGACACCGTCGTTCGCCGTGGCGACACCCCGCTTCCGGTGCGCACCCCGCTGCCGGTCCAGCTGCCCGAGCCGATGGCCGAGCAGCTGCGCCAGGCCGCGGCTCAGCAGGCGCAGATGGCCGCCGCCCAGCAGGCGCTGATTCAGCAGCAGCAGGCGCAGGGCCAGCAGGCCGCCGAGCGGCGCAGCGCGTCCGGTTCGGCCATGCAGCAGCTGCGCAGCAGCAGCACCGGCGGCTAGGGGCACCGCTAGCCGGCGGCCTCCGTCAGCGCGGCCACGCAGGCTGCGCCCAGCCTGAGGGGTCGGGACCGAACTCGTCGAGGGTGACCGTTCGCAGCGCGGCGCGCGGTGCCGCCGACACCCACTCCAATGCCACCTCCAGCGGATGGATCGGGTCGTCGGAGGCCGCCGCGACGCCCATCGGCACGCTCAACCGCTCCAGCTCGGCACTCGACGGCGAGACGTAGCTCGCCGCTTCCTCCATCGCGGCGGGCAGGTCCGGCCATTGGCTCAGCCAGCTTCGCGTCAGCTCGTCGGCCAGCCAGGCCGGGCTCGAGGCCTGCATCTGCGAGGTGGTGGCCGCCAGCCCGTCGGTGCGCAGCTGTTGAGCGGTCTGCCGAGCGGACAGCGCGGCCGGTGCGGCGTGCGGTTCACCGGTCCACGGCGGTAGCGCGGCCAGCACCGCGACGGCCCGTCGTGGATGAGCCAGCGCCCACGCCGCCGCCACCGCCGCACCGATGGACACCCCGCCCACCGCGATGGCGCCAGTCGTGAGACGCTTCCTCGAGGGCGTGCACGTAGCCGGCGACCAGCCGGTCCGGCTGAGGCGCGGCGGCGATCACGACCGCGCCCATCTCGTGCAGCGGGCCGGCGAACACGCGGTAGACGTAGTCGTCGTCCGAGCCGGTTCCGGGTAGCAGAACCGTCGGAACGCCGCGGAGTGTGATCGCCATATGCTGATCGTGCCCTGTGTCCGAATAAGCACAACGACTCCGGGTATGCCGCGTGGCATCGGGGAACCAACAGGTCTACCGTTGCGTTGGCAGTGTGATCGAAAATCAGGAGAAGCCATGGCTACGGCCGAAGGTTTTGTTCGCCGCATCACCCGTCGATTGACGGAGGATCCGGAGCAGCGCGACGCCCAAGAGCTCACGGGTGAGGCTGACAGCACCGGAGCCCACCGCGCGGTGGACTGCCAGCGCGGCCAGGAAGTCACGATGGTCGGCACTCTTCGCAGCGTCGAAACCAACGCCAAGGGTTGCGCCGGCGGTGTGCGCGCCGAGTTCTTCGACGGCACCGACAGCGTCACCCTGGTCTGGCTCGGGCAGCGCCGGATCCCCGGTATCGAGTCCGGCCGCACCCTGCGGGTGCACGGGCGTCTGGGCACGTTGGAGAACGGCAGCAAGGCCATCTACAACCCGCACTACGAGATTCAGCGTTGACCCGACCGGTCAGTGATGCGGCCGACGCCGACACCCCCGGACCCGTGGACGACGAACCCAAGAAGACTCCAGCGCAGGTGCTGCTTGCCCAGATGGGCGGCATCAGCGGCCTGATCTATTCGTCGCTGCCCGTCGCCGTCCTGGTCCCGGTGAACACCGTCTACGGCCTGGTACCCGCCATGAGCGCCGCGCTGGGGGTGGCCGCACTCATCCTGGTGTGGCGGATGATCCGCCGGGACTCCCTACAGCCCGCCGTGTCCGGGTTCATCGGTGTGGGCATCAGCGCCCTGATCGCCTGGATCGTCGGCGCCTCCAAGGGGTACTTCCTGCTGGGCATCTGGACCTCGCTGCTGTGGGCGGGGGTGTTCGCGGTCTCGATCGTGATCCGGCGGCCCGTGGTCGGCTACGTCTGGAGCTGGGTCAACAGCCACGACCGCACCTGGCGCACAATCCGGCGTGCCGTGCTGGCATTCGACATCGCCACCCTGACCTGGGTGCTGGTGTTCGGTGCCCGCTTCCTGGTGCAGCACCGTCTCTACGACATGGACAAGACGGGTTGGTTGGGGGTGGCCCGCATTGCGATGGGCTGGCCGCTGACCGCGGTCGCCGCCCTGGTCACCTATCTGGCGATCCGTACCGCGCAGCGCGCGGTGCACCAGGCTCACGCGCAACAGTCCGAGACCGACGTCACGCCGGCCGGCGACTGATCGCTAACCGCCCGCGGACAGCACCGTCGCGCGCAGCTCGTCCTCGACCTCGGGAGCCGCGACGAACAACAGCTCGTCGCCTCCTTCGAGCGGCTCGTCGGGCTCGGGGACGATGACCCGCTGACCGCGCAGGATCGTCACCAGCGCGGCGTCGCGGGGCAGCGACAGCTTGCGCACCGGACGGCCGCCCCACGGGGTGTCGTCGGGCAGGGTGATCTCGACCAGGTTGGCGTGGCCCTGGCGGAACTGCATCAGGCGCACGAGGTCGCCGACCGCCACCGCCTCCTCGACCAGGGAGGCCAGCATCCGCGGTGTGGACACCGCGACGTCGACGCCCCATGCGTTGTCGAACAGCCACTCGTTGCGCGGGTCGTTGACCCGCGCAACCACCCGCGAGACCGCGAACTCCGTCTTGGCCAGCAGCGAGAGCACCACGTTGGCCTTGTCGTCGCCGGTGGCGGCGATCACCACGTCGAACGCCTCGAGGTGCACCGCCTCCAGCAGGCTCAGCTCGCAGGCGTCACCGAGGCGCCAGTGCGCCGCCGGAATGGCGTCGACGTCGACGTGGTCGGAGTTGCGCTCGATCAGGGTGACGTCGTGCTCGCTCTCCAGCAGCTCGCGGGCGATCGACCGGCCGACCGCACCGGCCCCGGCGATCGCGACCTTCAGACGTTTCTCGCCCATGTCCCTAGTGCCCCTCTCCGACGTCCGGGCCCGGCGGTAGCGCGGCGAGCGCCAGCGCTTCGGCGGCCCGTCCGGAAACCGCCGCGATGTAGACCTGATCGCCGGACTGGACGATGGTCTTGGGTTCGGGCAGGATCCCGGTGCCGAATCGGATGACGAAGGCGACCCGCGCCCCGGTGACCTCTTCAAGGTCGGTGACCCGGTGGCCGACCCAGCCCTCGTGCAGCGACGCCTCGGCGACCGCCACGGTGCCGGTGGGGTCGCGCCACTTGGTGGTCTCGGTGTCGCGGACGAGTTCGTTGAGCAGCCGGTCGGTGGTCCACGGCACGGTGGCCACCGTCGGGATGCCGAGGCGCTCGTAGACCGCGGCGCGCTTGGCGTCGTAGATACGCGCCACCACCCGCTTGACCCCGAAGGTCTCGCGCGCCACCCGGGCGGAGATGATGTTCGAGTTGTCACCGGAGGACACCGCCGCGAACGCGTCGGCGCTCTGAATCCCCGACCGCAGCAACACTTCCCGGTCGAATCCCATCCCGAGAACCCGTTCGCCGGAGAACTCCGCGGACAGCCGGTTGAATGCGGTCGCGTCGCGATCGATGATCGCGACGTCATGCCCGATCCGGGACAGCGCGTCGGCCAGAGCGGCGCCCACCCGGCCGCACCCCATCACCACTACCCGCACCTGAAATCCTCTCGGCTACGTCGTGCGTCGGCCCACTCGAACCGGGGCCGAAACGTGGCTGACCGATGCGTGCGGACAACGACCGTATCGGGAACGCTACAGCCAAACCGCCGTGGGCCTAGTCTTGGCACTCGTGTCTAAGCTTTCGACCGCCGCGCGCCGGCTGGTCCTGGGGCAGCCCTTCCGTAGCGACAAGTTGAGCCACACGCTGCTGCCCAAGCGGATCGCCCTTCCGGTGTTCGCCTCCGACGCGATGTCGTCGGTGGCCTACGCGCCCGAGGAGATCTTCCTGGTGCTCTCGGTCGCGGGGCTGGCGTCGTACGCGATGGCGCCCTGGATCGGGGTGGCGGTCGCGCTGGTCATGCTCGTCGTGGTCGCGTCCTATCGGCAGAACGTGCACGCCTACCCCTCCGGCGGCGGCGACTACGAGGTGGTGACCACCAATCTGGGCCACACCGCCGGTCTGACCGTGGCCAGCGCGCTGCTCGTCGACTACGTGCTGACCGTCGCGGTCTCGATGGCCTCGGCGATGTCCAACATCGGCTCGGCGGTCCCGTTCATCGCACACCACAAGGTGGCGTTCGCCGTGATGGCGATCTTGCTGCTGACCGCGGCCAACCTGCGCGGCATCCGGGAGTCGGGCACCGCGTTCGCCATCCCCACCTACGCCTTCATCATCGCCATGTTCGTGATGCTGGTCTGGGGCTTCTTCCAGATCCACGTCCTGGGCCACCACCTGCGGGCGGAGTCCGCCGGCTTCGGCCTGCGCTCCGAACACGGCGACGTCATGGGGCTGGCGCTGGTGTTCCTGGTCGCCCGGTCGTTCTCCTCCGGCTGTGCGGCGCTGACCGGTGTGGAGGCGATCAGCAACGGGGTGCCGGCGTTCCGTAAACCCAAGTCGAAGAACGCCGCGACCACGCTCGCCCTGCTCGGTGGCATCGCGGTCACGCTCTTCATCGGCATGATCGTGCTGACGCTGGAGACCGGCGCCAAGCTTGCCGAGCGCCCCGACGAACAGCTCATCGGCGCTCCCGCGGGCTACCAGCAGAAGACGCTGGTGGCGCAACTGGCCGACTCCATCTTCCACAACTTCGCGCCGGGACTGTTCCTGATCACCGGCGTCACCGCACTGATCCTGGTGCTCGCGGCCAACACCGCGTTCAACGGCTTCCCGGTGCTGGGTTCGATCCTCGCCCAGGACCGCTACCTGCCGCGCCAGCTGCACACCCGGGGCGACCGGCTGGCATTCTCCAACGGCATCCTGTTCCTGGCGTTCGCCGCCATCGCGTTCGTGGTCGCCTTCCGCGCCGAGGTCACCGCGCTCATCCAGCTCTACATCGTGGGTGTGTTCATCTCGTTCACGCTCAGCCAGATCGGCATGGTGCGGCACTGGACGCGGCACCTGCGCACCGAGACCGACCCGCAGACCAGACGCCGGATGATGCGGTCGCGGGTGATCAACACCCTCGGCTTCATCGCCACCGGTGCGGTGCTGATCGTCGTGCTCGTCACCAAGTTCATGGCCGGCGCCTGGATCGCGATCGTCGCGATGTCGAGCCTGTTCGTCCTGATGAAGGCGATTCACCGCCACTACGAGACGGTGTCGAGGGAACTGGCCTCCCAGGAGGCCGAGCAGGGTGCGATCGTCCTGCCCAGCCGCAACCACTCGGTGGTGCTGGTTTCCAAGCTGCACCTGCCGACGCTGCGCGCGCTGGCCTACGCCCGGGCCACCCGGCCCGACGTGCTGGAGGCCATCACCGTCAACGTCGACGACGCCGAGACCCGCGAACTGGTGCACAAATGGGAGGACAGTGAGGTCACGGTGCCGCTGAAGGTGATCGCCTCCCCGTACCGGGAAGTCACCCGGCCGGTGCTGGACTACGTCAAGCGGATCAGCAGGGAAGCCCCCCGCACGGTGGTCACGGTGTTCATCCCGGAATACGTGGTCGGTCACTGGTGGGAGCAGATCCTGCACAACCAGAGCGCGCTGCGGCTCAAGACCCGCCTGCTGTTCATGCCCAACGTGATGGTGACTTCGGTTCCCTGGCAGCTCAATTCGTCGGAGCGGGTGGCCGAGCTGATGCAGAACGCGCCGGGCGACGTACGCCGCGGTTTCCTGGAGTGACCGACGCCCAGACCGCGCCCGCCGAACTCGTTGTCAGTACCGGCGCGGCCGCCAACGGCGGCAGCTGTGTGGCCCGCCACGACGGCCGGGTGATCTTCGTCCGGTACGCGCTGCCGGGGGAGCGGGTGCGGATCCGGATCACCGGTGATCGCGGATCGTATTGGCACGCAGAAGTTTTCGAAGTTCTCGAGCCGTCACCCGACCGAGTGGATTCGCTGTGCCCGATCGCCGGCGTCGATGGATCCGGCTGCTGCGACCTCGCTTTCGCCGATCCGCGCGCCGCTCAAGAGCTCAAGGGCCAGGTGGTCGCCAACCAACTCGAGCGGCTCGGTGACTTCGCCTGGCAGGGTGCGGCCGAACCGGTCGACGACGGCGGGGCGCTGGGCTGGCGCACCAGGGTACGGCTGGACGTGGACGCCGACGGCCGGGCCGGGTTCCACCGCTACCACAGCTCCGAGCTGATCACCGATCTGAGCTGCGGGCAGCTGCCCGACGGCATGCTCGACGGGCTCGACGGTCCGCGCTGGCAGTCCGGGGAGCAGGTCCACGTGGTCGTCGACGACGACGGCGTCCGCCACGTGGTGGCCACCAGCAGGCAGCCGCGGCGCACCCGGGTGGTCGAGGGCGCCGGCGACACGGTCCAGCGCGTCGGACGGCGGGTGTGGCGGGTGCCGCCGACCGGCTTCTGGCAGGCCCACCGCTCCGCCGCGTCGACCTACAGCGCACTGGTCACCGAGTGGACCCGGGACAGTGGTGCGACGACGGCGTGGGATCTCTACGGCGGTGCCGGGGTGTTCGCGGCCGCGCTGGCCGACGTGGTCGGCGCCGGCGGCCGGGTACTGACCGTGGACACCTCACGGGCGGCCTCCCGCTCTGCCCGGGCCGCGCTGACCGACCTGCCGCAAGTCGAGGTGATCACCGAATCCGTTCGCCGGGCCCTGCAGGCCCAGCAGGGCGGCGCGGACGTCGCGGTGCTCGACCCGCCGCGCTCCGGGGCCGGACGCGAGGTGGTCGAATTGCTGGCCGCCGCCGGGGTGCCGCGGGTCGTCCACGTCGGCTGCGAGGCCGCGGCGTTCGCCCGCGACATCGGGCTGTACCAGCGCAACGGCTACCGCGTCGAGCAGATCCGCGTCTTCGACTCGTTTCCGCTGACGCACCACGTCGAATGCGTGGCGCTCGTGACGAGGTGAGATGCGTCACCCACCGGTAAACTCAAGCCCCCCGTCGATGCAGAGGTGATTCGTGGCCGACCGCAAGCCCCTGCTGCACCGTGCCCTGTTCGCTCGCGGCTCCTGGTCGGAGACCGCGCGCATCACCTCGATCCTGCGCAAGGAAACCGTCGGCGGCGCGCTTCTGCTGTTCGCCGCCGCGGTCGCGCTGATCTGGGCCAACTCGCGTTGGTCGGCGTCGTATCACCACCTGACCAACTTCCACGTGGGCACCGACCGGTTCGGCCTACACCTCGACCTCAGCCTCGGGGGCTGGGCCGCGGACGGCCTGCTGGCGATTTTCTTCTTCGTCGTCGGGCTCGAACTCAAGCGGGAGTTCGTCGCCGGCGACCTGCGTGACCCGGGCCGCGCCGCACTGCCCATCGCCGCGGCCATCGGCGGGATGGTGGTGCCCGCCGCGATCTTCGTCGCCTTCACCATCAACGCCGGCGACGGCGCCGCTCGCGGGTGGGCGATTCCCACCGCCACCGACATCGCCTTCGCGGTGGCCGTACTCGCCGTCATCTCGACTCACCTGCCCTCGGCGCTGCGCACGTTCCTGCTGACCCTGGCGGTGGTCGACGACCTGCTGGCCATCACGGTGATCGCGATCTTCTACACCGAGAAGATCAAGCTGGTTCCGCTGCTGGTGGCGTTGATCCCGCTGATTCTGTTCACGATCCTCGTGCAGCGCCGAATCCAGTCGTGGTGGCTGCTGATCCCGCTGGCGGTGCTCACCTGGGTGTTCGTCCACGAGTCGGGCGTGCACGCCACCGTGGCCGGGGTGCTGCTGGGCTTCACGGTGCCCGTGCTGCGCAGCGAGGCGGCCGGCGGCCCCGACGCCGGGCCAGGGCTGGCCGAGCATTTCGAGCACCTGATGCGGCCGGTGTCGGCCGGTTTCGCCGTCCCGGTGTTCGCCTTCTTCGCCGCCGGTGTCACCTTCGGTGGCTATGACGGATTGGTGACAGCGCTGAGCGATCCGATCGCGCTGGGCATCGTCGGCGGACTGGTGGTCGGCAAGACCCTGGGGGTGTTCGGGACCACCTGGGTGCTGGCCGCGGTCACTCGCGCCAGCCTCGACGCGGCACTGCGCTGGATCGACGTGCTCGGCATGTCGATGCTGGCCGGCATCGGGTTCACGGTATCGCTGCTGATCGGGGATTTGGCCTACGATCCGGGCTCCTCGCGCGACGACGTCGTCAAGGTCGCCGTCCTCGCCGGAAGTTTGCTGGCCGCCGTGCTGGCGGCGATCCTGCTACGGCTGCGAAACCGCCACTACCGCTCGGTCTGGATGATGGAAACGCGTGACCGAAACCACGACGGCACGCCCGATGTGTACGACTCTCAGCAGGACTGATCGGTTCGGCGGTGCGTAGACTGGCCTGATGCTGGAACAGGTCCGCGGCCCCGCAGATCTGCAACACCTTTCGCAGTCGCAGCTGACCGAGCTGGCCGCCGAGATTCGCCAGTTCCTGATTCACAAGGTCGCCGCCACGGGTGGGCATCTGGGGCCCAATCTCGGAGTGGTCGAACTGACCCTCGCGCTGCACCGCGTCTTCGACTCCCCGCACGACCCGATCGTCTTCGACACCGGCCATCAGGCCTACGTGCACAAGATGCTGACCGGCCGCAGCGCGGACTTCGACACGCTGCGCAAGAAGGACGGCCTGTCGGGCTATCCGTCCCGGGCCGAGAGCGAGCACGACTGGGTCGAGTCCAGCCACGCCTCGGCGGCGCTGTCCTACGCCGACGGGCTGGCCAAGGCCTTCGAACTGACCGGGCACCGCAACCGCCACGTCGTGGCAGTCGTCGGTGACGGCGCCCTGACCGGCGGCATGTGCTGGGAGGCGCTGAACAATATCGCCGCCGCGCGTCGTCCGGTGGTCATCGTGGTCAACGACAACGGCCGCAGTTATGCGCCCACCATCGGTGGCCTGGCCGACCACCTGGCCGGCCTGCGACTGCAGCCGGGATACGAGCGGGTGCTCGAGCGCGGCCGCATCGCGGTGCGAGGCATGCCGGTGGTCGGCGAGGCGTTCTACCACGCCCTGCACAGCGTCAAGGCCGGGCTGAAGGATGCGCTCTCGCCGCAGGCGATGTTCACCGACCTCGGGCTGAAGTACGTCGGGCCGATCGACGGCCACGACGAGCACGCCGTGGAGAACGCGCTGCGGCACGCCCGCGGCTTCAACGCCCCGGTGATCGTGCACGTCGTGACCCGCAAGGGCATGGGCTACCCGCCTGCCGAGAACGACGAGGCCGAGCAGATGCACTCCACCGGTGTGATCGACCCGGTGACCGGGCGCGCCACGCAGGCGTCGGCGCCGGGGTGGACGTCGGTGTTCTCCGACGCGCTGATCACCTACGCCGCCAAGCGCCGCGACATCGTCGCGATCACGGCGGCGATGCCGGGACCCACTGGGCTGTCGGCCTTCGGCGAGCGGTTCCCGGACCGGCTGTTCGACGTGGGCATCGCCGAGCAGCACGCGATGACCTCGGCGGCCGGTCTGGCGATGGGCGGACTTCACCCGGTGGTGGCGATCTACTCGACGTTCCTCAACCGGGCCTTCGACCAGATCATGATGGACGTCGCCCTGCACAGGCTGCCGGTCACCATGGTGCTCGACCGCGCCGGGATCACCGGTAACGACGGCGCCAGCCACAACGGCATGTGGGACCTGTCGTTGCTGAGCATCGTTCCCGGCATGCGGGTCGCCGCCCCGAGGGACGGCGCCCGGTTGCGTGAGGAACTCGGCGAAGCCCTCGAGATCGGCGACGGCCCGACCGCGATTCGGTTTCCGAAAGGTGCTGTGGGAGAAGATATTCCGGCGATCGAGCGAAATTCCGGGGTGGACGTCCTGGCTCGCCCGGCTGACGGCTTGGGCGACGACGTCCTGCTGATCGCGGTGGGCTCGTTCGCCTCGATGGCGCTCAAGGTCGCCGAGCGGCTGCGCAACCAGGGCATCGGTGTGACGGTGGTCGACCCACGGTGGGTCATTCCGGTGCCTGCGGCGCTGGCACCGCTGGCCAAGGCGCACAAACTTGTTGTCACCGTGGAGGACAACGGTGTTCGCGGTGGCGTCGGGTCGGCCGTCTCGGCCGTGCTTCGGGCCGCCGAGATCGATGTGCCGTGCCGGGATGTCGCTGTGCCGCAACAGTTCCTGAACCACGCCGCCCGCGGTGAAGTGCTCGAGGACATCGGCCTGACCGAGCAGAACATCGCCCGCCAGGTGACCGGCTGGGTCGCCGCACAAGGCTCGATCGACGAGTCGGTCAGCGAGCAGGTCGACTAGCCTGCCGACAGACGCAAACTGTCCTCAAACGCCGGAGTTTCGGTGACTTTTACGACTGCTCGGCAGAAGAGGTCAGCGCCCGGGCAAGCGCCGGCACCACCAGTTGGCGCTGCCACGACCGCGCCCCGGCGTCGCGCAGGAACAACTCGACGGCCCCGGCCGCATCGGCGCTGTCCTGCCAGTCCCAGCACAGCCGCCGCACCAACTCCGGTGACACCAGGTTCTCGGCGGGCACGGTGACCCGCGCCGACAGGTCGGTCAGCGCGGCGCGGGCGGCATCCAGGCGCGCGGCGGCCTCCGGCTTGCGTTTGGACCAGCGCACTGCCGGCGGCGGCCCGCTCAGCGGCTCAGCGGTGTCCGGCGGTTCGGGATTGTTGCGCGCGGCCTCCAGCGCGGCCAGCCACACGTGCGCGCTGCGGCGCTGCTTGCTGCCGCCGAAGATCGGCAGCTTGGTGAGCTCCTCGGCGGTCTTGGGGTCGGCCAGGGCGGCGGCGACGATGGCCGAGTCGGGCAGGATGCGCCCGGGGGCGATGTCGCGGCGCCGCGCGATCTGGTCGCGCACCGTCCACAGCTCCCGCACCGCGGCCAGACCCTGACGGGTGCGGACCTTGTGGATACCCGAGGTGCGCCGCCACCGGTCACGCCGCGTGACCTGGGCCTCGGCGCAACGCAGATATTCGAATTCCTCAGCGGCCCAGTCGGTTTTGTTCTGCTCGGCCAGCACGGCCGCGATCGAGTCGCGCATCTCGATCAGCACCTCGACGTCCAGTGCGGCGTAGTTCAGCCAGGCCGGCGGCAGCGGGCGCTTGGACCAGTCCGCCGCGCCGTGGCCCTTGGCCAGGCCCAGCCCGAGCAGACGCTGCACCATCGCGGCGAGGTTGACCCGCTCGAAGCCGGCCAGCCGGCCGGCCAGTTCGGTGTCGTAGAGCGACGGCGGCCGCAGGCCCACCTCGGCGAGGCACGGCAGGTCCTGGTCGGCGGCGTGCAGGATCCACTCGTCTTCTGCCAGCACGTCGGCGACCGGCTTGAGCACGTCGATAGGGCTGCTGCCGTGGTTCACCGGGTCGATGAGCACGGTTCCCGCACCGGCACGCCGGATCTGGATCAGGTAGGCGCGATTGGAGTAGCGGAAACCCGAGGCCCGCTCGGCGTCGACGGCGAACGGGCCGGTGCCCGCCGCCAGTTTGTCGGCGGCCGCGGCGATCTCGTCCACGGTGACCGATACCGGCGGTACACCCTCGGCGGGCGCCAGAAGCGGGGTGGCTTCGGGGGCTTCCGCAGCGGCGGTGTCGGGCACGTCGTCGGCGGCGCCATCGTCTAGCGCGACCATGTCAGGCGCGTGAACGGGAACTCAGATCGGTCACCCCGGCCGGTGGCAACCCGGCGGCGTGCTCGAGTACTTCGCAGAACGCCTGGACGTGGGTGCCCAGCTCCGGCGACGTCGCCGTCCACGACGCCCGCATCTCGAGCTGGTGGGCGCGGGGTGGTCCGGAGATGTCGCCGTACCGCACCGACGTGGTGGCCGTGACGGTGCCGCCGAGCGCGGTGACGTGTTCGGCCCGGGCATCGAGGGCGTCGACCAGCCAACTCCACGCCACTTCGGGCAGCAGCGGGTCGACGGCCTCGGTGGAGTCCAGGTCGGCCTGGATGTAGGCGACCAGGCGCATGGTGCCGTCCCAGGCCTCCGAGCCGTCGGGGTCGTGCAGCAGGATCAGCCTGCCGAAGGCGTCACCCTCGGACCGTTCGGGGATGATCTCGGTCTCGGGATGCTTGACTTCGGCGCCCAGCGCATAGCTGTAGGGCGCGAGACGCTGAGGTGGTCGGATCGGACCCAGTTCGATCTCTGAGCGCACCTGGGCGGCAGTCATAGCCGCCACCGCCTCGCGGAATTGCGCCGGTTCCGCAGTGGTCACGTCGATTGACGCTAGCCCCATCGGTCAGGTCGGGGGAGCAGGCGCGCCGAATTCCTACCGTCGGGCGGTTCCGGGCGTGTGGCGTCGTGGCAGCATGGACGCGATGAGTACGCGTCGTGCACTGCCCGAGGCGCCGTTTCTGGCTGCCGCCGCGGGCAGAAAACCCAGCCGTATCCCGGTCTGGTTCATGCGGCAGGCCGGCCGCTCGCTGCCCGAATACCGGGCGTTGCGGGCCAAGAACACGATGATGCAGGCCTGCTTTGACGCCGAGCTGATCTGCGAGATCACGCTGCAGCCGGTGCGCCGCCATCGAGTCGATGCGGCGATCCTGTTCTCCGACATCGTCGTCCCGATGCGCGGTGCCGGCATCGACCTGGACATCGTGCCCGACGTCGGGCCGGTGATCGCCCGCCCGGTGCGCACCGAGGCAGACGTCGCGGCGATGAAAGGTCTTGAGCTGCAGGGGGTCAGCGCGGTCGCCGACGCGGTGGCGATGCTGGTCGGCGGGCTCGGCGAGGTGCCTCTGATCGGGTTCGCCGGCGCGCCGTTCACCCTGGCCTCCTATCTGGTCGAGGGCGGCCCGAGCAAGCTGCACGAGCGGACCAAGGCGATGATGTTCGGCGAGCCGGCGACCTGGCATGCGCTGATGGATGTGCTGACCGACCTGACCATCGCCTTCCTGAAGGTGCAGCTCGACGCCGGGGTGGACGCGATCCAGGTCTTCGATTCCTGGGCAGGCACCCTGTCGCTGGCCGACTACCGCACCCACGTGCTGCCGCACAGCACCCGGGTGTTCACCGCCCTGGCCGGCTATGGCGTGCCGATGACCCACTTCGGTGTCGGCACGGCCGAACTACTCGGCGCGATGGCCGAAGCGGTCTCCGGGCACGCCACCCCAGCCGTGGTCGGCGTGGACTGGCGCACCTCGCTGTCCGACGCCGCGACACGGGTCGGCCCCGGTGTGGCGCTGCAGGGCAACCTCGACCCCGTCGTGCTCCTGACCGAATGGCCGGTGATCGAGAAAGCCGCGCGGGCCGTGGTCGACGACGGCCGCCTCGCAGTCGACGCCGGCGCCGCCGGGCACATCTTCAACCTCGGCCACGGCGTGCTGCCCGCGACCGACCCCGAGCTGCTGACCGACCTGGTGGCCCTGGTGCATTCGCTGTGACCACGGGCGGCGGCCCGGAGCGAAGCGACCGGGGAATGAACCGGACGTATTGCGTTGTCGGGGGCGGCATTTCGGGCTTGGTAGCCGCCTACCGGATCCGCGCGGCCGTCGGTGATCACGCCACCGTCACCCTGTTCGACCCGGCCGATCGGCTCGGCGGCATCCTGCGCACCGAGCGGCTCGGCGGTCAGCCGATGGACGTCGGCGCCGAGGCGTTCGTGGTGCGCAGGCCCGAGGTGCCCGCGCTGCTGGCCGAACTCGGCCTGGCCGGCCGGCAGGTCAGCACCACCGGTGTTCGCCCGACGATCTACAGCCAGGGCCGCCTGCATCCGCTTCCGCCGGACACCGTCAACGGCATCCCGACGTCGGCGGCGTCGGTGACCGGGCTGGTCGACGACGGCACGATCGCGCAGATTGCCGCCGAGTCGCACCGCCGCCTGCAGTGGCGAGCGGGTTCCGACCCCGCGGTCGGGGCCGTGGTCGCCGACCGGTTCGGCGAGCAGGTGGTGAGCCGATCGGTCGATCCGATGCTGTCCGGGGTGTACGCCGGGTCGGCGGCGACGATCGGTATCCGGGCCGCGGCTCCGACGGTGGCCGCGGCACTGGACGCCGGCGCCGCGAGCCTGACCGAAGCAGCCCGCCGGGCGCTGCCCACCAGCACCCGCGGACCGGTTTTCGGGGCCATCGAGGGCGGCTACCAGGTGCTGCTGAACGAGTTGGTGCACCGCAGCCGGCTGCGCTGGGTGCAGACCGCGATCGAGCACATCTCCGCGGACGGCTCCGGCTGGATGCTGCGCGACGGCGGGGGCTCACACTGGCGCGCCGACGCTGTCGTCGTCGCCGTCCCGGCACCCCGGCTGGCCGGCTTGCTCGGCGACGTCGCACCGCGGGCGGCCGCGGCGGCAGCGCGGATCCCGGTGGCCTCGGCAGCCGTGCTGGCGATGGCGGTGCCCGGCGGTACCCCCCTTCCGCCGCAGTCCGGCGTGCTGGTGGCCAGCGGAGAACGCCTGCACAGCAAGGCGATCACCCTGTCCACCCGCAAGTGGGGCGCGCGCGGCAACGCCGAGTTGCTGCGGATGTCGTTCGGGCGGTTCGGCGATGCCGAAAAGAACCCAGCTCACGTCACCTCCGACACCGCGCTGCAGTCCTGGGCGGTAGCCGACCTGAAGACGGTCTTCGGCATCGATGTCGACCCCGTCGAGGTGCTGGTGCACCGCTGGCTCGACGCGTTGCCGCAGTACGGCCCCGGCCACGGCGAGCTGGCCGCGGAGTTTCGCACCGGGCTGCCGCCCACCCTGGCCCTCGCAGGCAACTACATCGACGGCATCGGTGTGCCCGCTTGCCTGGCCGTGGCGGACCGGGCCGCGGCCGCCGTCGTCGCGGCCACCACGCGCCGGTAGCGGCCGGTGCGCGTGGCACCATGGGTGCCATGGCACGACTTGACTACGACGAGCTCAACGCGACCATCCGCTACGTCATGTTCTCGGCGTTCGCGGTCGAGCAGGGAGCTCTCGGATACGACGAGGACGCCCGCGCCGCCGTCGTCGACGAGACCGCCACCTTCCTCAAGCAGCAGGAGGACAACGGCGTCGTCGTGCGCGGCATCTACGACGTCGCCGGGATGCGCGCCGACGCCGACTTCATGTTCTGGACCCACGCCGAGCGGGTGGAGTCGCTGCAGGCCCTCTACAGCGACTTTCGCCGCACCACCACGCTGGGCCGCGCGACCAGGCCGGTCTGGAGCAGCGTCGCGCTGCACCGTCCGGCGGAGTTCAACAAGAGCCACGTCCCGGCGTTCCTGGCCGGCGAGGAGCCTGGCAACTACGTCTGCGTCTACCCGTTCGTGCGCTCGCTGGACTGGTACCTGCTGCCTGACGAGCAGCGGCGCAAGATGCTGGCCGACCACGGGATGGCCGCCCGCGGATACAAAGACGTCCGGGCCAACACCGTGCCGGCCTTCGCGCTCGGCGACTACGAGTGGATTCTGGCGTTCGAGGCTCCCGAGCTCCACCGAATCGTCGACCTGATGCGTGATCTGCGCGCCACCGAGGCCCGCCGCCACGTGCGGGAGGAGATCCCGTTCTTCACCGGCCCGCGCGTCGGTGTCGAGGAGCTCGTCGCCAAGCTGCCTTAGCCGGGTCTCGCTGCGGGCAATCCGCCCCGTCGCACCACCGCAGGTCGTTAGCATTTCGGTGTCGTCGATGTGCGCACCGAAAGGCCGAGACGATCGGGGGTCGGGTGGGAGAACCGAGGGCGAAGCTCACAAGGGTTTACGGCGCGGCTCTGCTCGCGCTGGCTCTCGTGGGCTACTTCGGCTGGCTCCTGGCGGGGCAGCCCGGTTCCGCGACCCTCTCGTTCTTCGCCGACACCGACACCGTGATGGTGGTGGTGGCCGCCGGCGCGGCGTTCACCACGGCCGTCAGCACCCAACTGACCCGCGGCCGGGTGCGCGCCGCATGGCTGTCGCTGACCATCGGGTTGACCGGATTCACCCTGGGCGCGGCGATCTGGCGCTACTACCAGGTCGCCGGCCGGGTGGCTCCGTTCCCGTCGGTGGCCGACATCGCCTACCTGATCCTGCCGATCGCGGCCGGTACCACACTGCTGCTGCTCAGCACCGGGCTCAGCCGTACCTCCAAGACCCGGCTGATGCTCGACGGGATCTGCGTGGCGGCCTCGTTCAGCATCATCGTCTGGGTGATGGTGCTCGACGAGGTCTTCCGGACGCCGGCCCACGAGCAGCTCAAGATCGGGGTGTCTCTTGCCTATCCGGTGCTCGACGCGGCGGTGTTGACGATCGCCGTGGTGGTGCTCACCCGCGCTCGGCCCGGCCAGCGCCGCACGCTGGTCCTGCTGACCGCGGCGATGGTGTGCATCGCCGTCGCCGACGGGGCGTTCGTCTATCTGGCGGCGACCCAGCGCCACGTCAACCCAGACATCGTCGACATCGGATGGCTGGTCGGGCTGCTGCTGATGGCGGTGGCGGCTGCCGTCGGCCGCGACTTCTCCGTGCGGGAAACCGTTGTGGCACAACCGCCCTCGTGGGCGTCGGTATGGCTGCCGTTCATTCCGGTGGTGGTGGCGAGTCTGGCGGCTCTGCTCGAGCCTCCCCAGCAGGTGCGATCGGCACCGATCATGGTGCCCAGCGTGGTGCTGGTGATCGCGTTCCTGATCCGCCAGCTGTTGGTGATGAGTGAGAACCGGCGGCTGCTCGGCGCGGTGGCCGAGCAGGCCCTGCGCGATCCGCTGACAGGGGTCGGGAATCGCATCGTCTTTCGCGACCACCTCAACCACGCCATGCAGATGCGTGAGCGCGACGGCCTGTCGGTCGGCGTGCTGGCGATGGACCTCGACGACTTCAAGATGGTCAACGACACCTTGGGACACCCGGCCGGCGACGAGTTGCTCAACCTCGTCGCCGAACGGATTCTGGGCTGCGTTCGCGATGGCGACACCGTGGCCCGGTTGGGCGGCGACGAGTTCGCGGTGCTGCTCGAAGGCAGGGACGACCGTTCGCAACTGATCGCCCATCGAGTCGTGGAGGCGTTCGAGCGGCCGTTCGTGCTCAACGGTCAGGAGCTGCTCGTGCGGCCCAGCGTCGGGCTGGCGGTGGCGGAGCCCGACGATCCCGATGTCACCGCCGTCGACCTGCTCAAGCGGGCCGACGTGGCGATGTATGCCGCGAAGCGGTCCCGCACCGGGGGAGTGCACACCTTCAACACCGAGATGCTGCTGGCCGAGACTACCGACAGCGAGCTGTTCGACCGGCCGTCCGCGCCGCCGCGGGCCCGCGGAGCTCAGGCGGTCCGGTTGCTCGGCGAACTGCGCCAGGCCATCGACAAGTTCGAACTGACCCTGGTCTACCAGCCCAAGTTCGACTTGCGGACCGGGGCGATCGCCGGAGTCGAGGCTCTGGTGCGCTGGCCGCATCCCGAGCGCGGTGTGCTCGCACCGGACGAGTTCCTGCCGCTGGTGCGCCGGTACGGACTGATGGGGCGCGTCAACGACTTCGTGGTCAACAAGGCTCTCGACGACGTGCTCGAGTGGCGCGCCGCGGCGTTCCACGCACCGGTGGCGATCAACATCTTCGCGCCGTCGATGGCCGACCTGCGGCTGCCCGCCATGATCGCCGCGGCATTGTCCGACCGCGGCCTGGACGCCGGCGAACTGACCGTCGAGATCACCGAGGACCTCTTCCTGGACAACATGGAACGGACCAAGCTCGTCCTGCGGCAGTTGCGCGACAACGGAGTCAGGATCGCCATCGACGACTTCGGCAGCGGTTACTCGGCGCTGTCCTACATGCGCGAGCTGACCGTCGACGAGGTGAAGCTGGACCGGCAGTTCATCGCGCCGATGCTGACCGACAGCCGGGCGGCGGCCGTCGTCCGAGCCGTGATCGATCTCGCCGGGGAGTTGGGACTATCGACCGTGGCGGAGGGCATCGAGAACGCCGCGACCGCGACGTGGCTTCGAGAGCACGGCTGCCATATCGGGCAGGGCTTCTTCCTGAGTCCGCCGGTGCCCTCCCGGCAGTTGATCTCGATGGCGAATCAGCCGGCGGCCAGCCTGGAGCAGTTCGGTGATCTTCGCCCGACACGGCGGAGCTGATCACCGACCAACGCCGACGGGATCGCTCGGCTAACATTCTGCCCACGTCAATTTCTGTCCGCTCCGTTCGGCCG
This sequence comes from uncultured Actinomycetota bacterium, assembly GCA_963716465.1. Taxonomy (GTDB): domain Bacteria; phylum Actinomycetota; class Actinomycetes; order Mycobacteriales; family Mycobacteriaceae; genus Mycobacterium. Next base: position 4,394 of record CAVQTS010000007.1, on the reverse strand, counting down.
AGAGGGGGCACGACTTTGCCCAAGGCTGGTTGGGTGATCGCCGGCGGCTGCACGGTGCTGGTCGCGTTCGTCATCTGGGTCCTGGGCGGCCCGCTGCACGGGACCACTCTGGCGGCGGCGTCCGACATGGCGCTGGTCGTCTTGACGGTCCCGGTGATCGCGATCGTCGCACTGGCGGCTCGAGCCAAGTCGGGGCGGATTCGCCTGGCCTGGCTGGCGCTGACATTCGGTCTCGTCGCCTGGGCGGTGGGCGAGGCCATCTGGACGTACTACGAAGTGGTCCTGAAAGAGGAGCCGTTTCCGTCCGCGGCGGATGTCGCCTTCCTGATGTTCCCGGTCGCCTCGTGCGTGGCTCTGCTGGTCCTGCCCGGTGACGACGCCGGGCCGTTCCGGGGCCGGGCACTGCTCGACGGGCTGATCGTGGCGGCATCGCTGTTCGTCGTGAGCTGGGTGACGGTTCTCGGCCCCGTCTACAGCACCGGCGGGACCGACCGGTTGGCCTTGGTCGTCGCACTGGCATACCCGCTCTCCGACGTCGTCGTGTTGACGATGGCCGCGGTGGTGCTGGTCCGGTCGGGGTCCGGCGACCGGCTGCCGCTGACCCTGGTGACGGTCGGCGTGGCGTGTATTGCGTTGTCGGACAGCCTGTTCGCCTACCTGACGGCCCAGAGCGCGTACGACAGCGGCGGGACGCTCGACATCGGCTGGGTGGCGGGTCTGCTGTTCATCGCCGGTGGTGCGGTGGCCAGCCGGCGGCCCGGCCGCGAGATTCCTGCGGTCCTGGAGCTGCCGAGTTGGGCGTCGATCTGGTTGCCCTATGTGCCGTTGCTGGTGGCCAGTATCACCGCGGCCGCCAATCCCCGTGAGCTGCTGCGGTATCCGATCGTCCAGGTGGTCGCGGGTCTGTTGGTGGTTGCCGTGCTCGTGCGGCAGTACCTGGCCGTGAGCGAGAACCGGCGGTTGGTCACGGCGGTTGCCGAGCAGGCGCTGCGTGATCCGCTGACCGGCCTGGCCAACCGCGCCCGGTTCACCGAGCGGCTGAACCACGCGATGGAAAAGCATGAGCGCGAAGGTGTCGCGGTCGGTGTGATCTCGATGGACCTCAACGACTTCAAACTGGTCAACGACAATCTCGGTCATCATGTCGGAGACGAGCTGCTGTCGGGCGTCGCCAGCCGCCTGCTGAACTCGGTCCGGTCCGGCGATACCGTCGCCCGCCCCGGCGGTGACGAATTCTGCCTCATCGTGTCGGGCAGCGCCGAGGCCGCCCACCTGGTGGCAGACCGGGTGGTGCAGGCTTTCGACGAGCCGTTCATGGTCGCCGGACACCAGTTGCCCATGCGGCCCAGCGTCGGCTTGGCCATCGCGGAGCCCGGCGAGCCGGTGCGCGCCGCGCAACTCCTGGAGCGCGCGGACACTGCGATGTACGCCGCCAAGCGGTCGGGCAACCGGGGCGTGCAGGTGTATGACCCGCAGATGACGCTGGCCGCTGCGGACTCCGACGAGATGTTCGGGCAGACGTCGACGACGCCGGAGACGGGCGGACTCGCCGCCATCGAGTTGCTCGGCGACTTCCGGCGGGCGATCGCCAACTCCGAGCTGGCGCTGGTCTACCAACCGAAATTCGACCTGCTCACATCCAGAATCGCCGGTGTGGAGGCGTTGTTGCGATGGAATCGCGCGGACGGTCAGGTGGTGACCCCGAAGGACTTCCTGCCACTGGTCCACCGGCACGGCCTGACCGGGGCGGTCACCGACTTCGTTCTCAACCGGGCGCTCGACGACGCACTGACCTGGCGTGCCGCGTCGTTCGACGTGCCGGTGGCGGTCAACCTCTTCGCGGCGTCGCTGACCAACCTCGGCATCCCCGCCAAGATCACCCAGGCGGTGACCGAGCGGGGCCTGCCGCCGTCCACCCTGACCGTCGAGATCACCGAGGACATGTTCCTGGGCAACAAGGAACGCACCCGTGCTGTTCTAGAGGCATTGCGGGACAACGGTATTCGGATCGCCATCGACGAATTCGCCAGCGGTTACTCGGCTTTGCCGCACCTGCGCGAACTGCCGATCGACGAGGTCAAGCTCAACCACCACTTCATCGCACCGATACTCACCGACCCCCGTGCGGCGAGCGTGGTGCGCGCCGTCCTGCAACTGGCCGACGGGCTCGGACTGACCACCGTCGCAGAAGGTATCGAGAACGCCGAGACCGCGAATTGGCTTCGCGACCAAGGCTGCCGGATCGGCCAGGGCTATTTCCTGTGTCCTCCGCTGCCCTCGGCGGAGTTGCTCTCGTCGCTCAGCAACTCCGCGGTGGCCACCACGGGTCAACTCGAGTCGATGCCCTAGCTGCCTCCCCGGCCCGGCTTGGTTTCCGACCCTCGTACCCGCCGGGGTGTGCTCGGCTAGACTCGATTTCGCCGTCAGGTGTCCACGGCGGCCTACGGGGAGGGGGCGGTGTGCCCAGGGCTGCGCATGTGGCCGCCGTTGCGGGTGCGGTCTTCCTCGCCTTCGTGATCTGGATCGTCAGCGACGTGTCCCACGGGACCAGCAGAGCTGCGATCGACGACATCGTGCTGCTGGTCCTCGCTGTGCCCGCCGCGGTGTTCTCCGTGATCGCCGCGCGGTCGGCCCGTGGCCGACTCCGGCTTGCCTGGGTGGCGATGACCGTCGGCGTGGCGGCCTGGGGATCGGTGAGGCCATCTGGACCCACTTCGAACTGGTCTTGAACGAGGTTCCGTTCCCCTCGCCGGCCGACGCGGCCTTCCTGGTCTTCCCGGTCGGCGCCTGCGTGGCACTACTGCTGTTCCCCAGCGAGAACAGCAGGTCGTGGCAGAGCCGTGTGCTCCTCGACGGGCTCATCGTGGCCGGATCACTGTTCCTCGTGAGCTGGGTGACGATCCTCGGTCCGCTGTACACCGCCCGCGGCACCAATCGGCTCGGGTTCGTGGTCTCGCTGGCCTACCCCGTTTCCGACGTGGTCGTCCTGACACTCGCCGCGGTGCTGCTGGTCCGGGCCGGCGTCGAGCACCGGCTGGAGCTCACCCTGCTCACCGTCGGACTGGCCTGTATCGCGTTCTCGGACAGCCTGTTCACCTATCTGGCCGCCAAAGACGAATACGCCAGCGGTGACGTGATCGACATCGGCTGGGCGGCGGGGCTGCTGCTGATCGCCGTCGCGGCCGCCGCCAGCAGGCAGGGCACCCAGGCCAACTCCGAGGTGCCCGAAATGCCCGGTTGGGCCTCGATCTGGTTGCCGTACGCGCCGCTGCTGCTGGCCGGGATTGTCGCGGCCACCAAACCCCCCGCGCTACTTCAGTCGCGGCCCGTCGAGGTCATCGCGGGCCTGCTGGTGCTCGCCGTGCTGGCCCGCCAGTTCCTGGCGGTCAGCGAGAACCGGCGGTGCTCGTCACCGTCGCCGATCAGGCGCTGCGCGACCCGCTGACCGGGCTGGCCAACCGCGCACTGTTCAACGAGCGACTTGACCATGCCATGGAGTTGCGCGCGCGCGACGGCAGCACAGTCAGCGTCGTGGCCGTGGACCTCAACGACTTCAAGCTGGTCAACGACAGCCGGGTCATCCAGTCGGGGACGAGCTGCTCGTCGGTGTGGCCAGCCGCCTGCTGAACGCCGTGCGCTCCGGTGACACGGTCGCCCGCTGGGCGGCGATGAGTTCTCGATCGTGGTCGAAGGGAGTGCGAACGTCGCGCACCTGATCGCCCACCGGGTGGCCGAGGCCTTCGAGCGGCCGTTTCTCATCGCGACGCACGCTTGCTGATGCACCCCAGCGTCGGGCTGGCGATCGCCGAGCCCGACGAACCGAATCTGGACACCGAGGAACTGCTCAGACGCGCCGACGTCGCGATGTATTCGGCCAAGCAGGCGCGGCTGCGCAGTGCGCAGACCTTTCACCCCGAGATCCAGGCCCCCGCCGAGCACCTCGAACCGGCGATGTTCGCCAGGGCCACCGCCGCGCCACAGGGCGGTGGGGTGGCCGCGATCCAGCTGCTCGGCGATCTCCGGCAGGCCCTGACCAGCGGCGAGCCGGCACTGTTCTATCAACCCAAGTTTGACCTGACCACAGCGCAGATCGTGGGAGTGGAGGCGTTGTTGCGCTGGCCCCGTGAAGACGGGCAGCTGGCCGAACCGGATGACTTCCTGCCGCTGATCCGGCGGCACGGACTGATGGCGTCGGTGACCGACTTCGTGCTCAACCGTGCGCTCGACGACGCCGCCTCGTGGCGGGCCGCATCGGTCGACGCACGTGCCGCTCGCGGTCAACTTGTTCGCCCCGTCGGTGGCCAACCTGAGCTTCCCCCGCGAAATCAGCCTCGCGCTGGCCGATCGCGGGCTGAGCCCTGGCGCGCTCACGCTCGAGATCACCGAGGATCTGC
>CAVQTS010000006.1:0-759895 GCA_963716465.1 uncultured Actinomycetota bacterium | reverse complement strand
ACTCCAGCAATTCGTGGTTATCTTCGGCGGTTTCGTGGATGCGCCGGATAATGATGTGCCGGTCGGGCTGCACGTCGGTGAGGGGCAGCCAATCAGCGGCAACATATTCATAGCCGGGCAGCGGATTGCCATGCGGACAGAGTTGCGGGTCATCCAGGTTGGCGCGCATCTGGGTTTCGATCTCATCCGAGATGGTATGTTCGATCTGGTGGGCCTGGCTGTGGATGTGAGACCAGGGCACCTTCAACATGCGCGCCAGCATCCATTCGGTCAGCATGTGGCGGCGGATAACCGAACTGGCAGCTTCGCAGCCGGTTTTCGTCAAATAAATGCCCTTCTTCGGATCAACCGCAATCCAACCATCCCGCTCCATGCGTTTTAGCGTGGCGGTCACGGTTGGAGGAGCCACTTCGAGGGATTCGGCCAGGCGGGCGGCGATGACTTCATCTCCGTCACGTTCCATCACGTAGAGGATGGCCAGATAATCTTCAATAGTGGGGGTGGGGCGAAGATCGGTAGGGGTTTTTAGCATTTGTGCCATTATTCACCTTGACATTAAAACAGGATTGCGATATATTAATTATTATTATTAGTATATACTTATTTATTTAATTGCTTGTTACTAAAGTAATTTTAACCTATCTCCTTATATTGTCAAGTTTGCAAACACAAATAATGTTGCAATGAATGTTAAGTATCTGTCCGAAAATTCAAGAAAAGTTCGCATTTTGAATGTGCAGCAAAGCTGCACGCACTCAAAATGTGGTTCTTCTATAATTTTCGGATAGGTTCTTAATACAATAACGGGATAGCTTATTCATCATTTGGTATAACCGATGAACATCAGGTGACCCAGGATTAGTAGACCAGTTATCTCACCATTCTTTCGGCGAGAAGGAATAGGCCATAATGGCTACTCCTTAATTATTGACCATCTTCATATTAATTGTTATATTAAAGTACCCTGCGAAATATGAGTGAGGTAAACCATGATGACAACAAAAGAGCTCATTCAAAGTTATTATGACAGCCTTATCCGAAAAGACAGCAAATGGCAGGATCTTTATTCCGATGGTACGGTTTTTTCGGATGCTTCCCGATTTCCAATGCGCAAATTATTTTCTATTTTTTCTGCTCTGCTGATATTAACCCTGAGTGTTCTGGCCTGCAGCATGCCTGGAGCGGCCGGCGGCGGGGATAATACAGCCATGCCCCCAACAGTGATGTTATCGTTCTCAACTCCTACGGTTGGAACGAATACATCTACGGCTAACACTACCCCTGTTGCAGCTGGTACCATGGCTTATCATTACGCGTGGCTTTCTGACCCGCCGCGCACGCAGGTCACGGATGCAGACGGGCATTGGTTAGCCACTTTTACCGATAATGCATACACAGTGACTTTATCCGGTGAGGAACGCACCTTTACTGAACCAAACGCCAAGGATCCTGTGATCTCCACGGTGTGGGTACGCGTATTGCCTGCGCCATTCAATGGGACAGTTGATGAAAATTGGTTATCTCGCGCCCTTAACGATCATAGCCCGGATGTATTGGCAATCGCTATGCAATACATAACAGGCGCGCCGCCAATCACCGATAACAACGGCTTACAGTTCGCCGGTAACGCCAGTTATGGGCCGGTTGCCGCAGATGATACACGAGAAGAAGGGGGTGACTTTAACGATTACCTTGGTATCGCGTGGACATTCGGTGGAATTACCCACCAACCGAGAGTAATGTTTTTCCGGAGCATGGACTGTTCAGGCTTTATGCGCATGGTCTGGGGCTACCGAAGCGGCCTACCGTTGACCTATGTTCCGAATGGCGGAAAAAGTATTCCCAGACATTCCTGGGAAATTCTGTCTTCGGGACCAGGAATCGTGATCATTCCAGACATAAATGACTCGCAAGTTACCGATTTTAGCCACCTGGCGCCAGGGATCTCGTTTTCTTCCATGCGAAAACCGAAGCACACGACCCGCAGATCGATCATATTGGGATGTATCTTGGGCAGGATACTGCCGGGAACTACCGCTTTATTTCGAGTCGCCAAAAGGCTGACGGACCAACAATGGGTGATTTCGGTGGGAATTCGTTGCTGAATGGGAAAGGTTTATATGCTCAGGCTTTCCGTGCGGCAAGACGGTTCTAGCGAAACCATGTGTACTTGATCATATCCGAAGCATAAAACGGCAAAAGAGTAATTTCGCCATGAAGAGTACGGAAAAATAAAAAAAAAGGAGTGTAAGAAGGCTAGGCCATTGAATTTGTTCAAGGAGATATTGCCGAACTGTCATCAAATCAAATAACGCTGTCAGCTGAGTATAATAAGCAGGTAGAGTTTTAGGGTGAGATACGCTGAACCACGGCGTAAACTATAAATATAATAATTTGAAAAAGGAGTTGTCATTTGTGTCAGAACAATCAACACCATTAACGAATATGAACCCCGATATCGAGCAATATAAAAGTGACCTACGAGCGCGGTTTTGCGCAGGAGAATCAAACGGCCCAAAATGGACAAATTGTTTTCGTCGGGTTTCCCTGATGGAAATTTTCCCGATTGAAAAAATGCAGCAAAGCCTTGGCTTAAACAAACTGATTTATAATCGGGGGAATTAGCGCAACGACAACGGCGGAACTGCTGATGGCGATGAATGTCTGTATTTTCGATTTAGCGCCGAGCAAGATTTTTACGGGCCACGCTGCGCTCCCCCGACGGATTGCAATGCAGCCGCAGTGGTTTCGGTGAACTCGTCGATGTTGGCGCGGGTTCCCGGCCCCGCCGAGCTTGACGAGATCGACGACACGATCTCGGCGTACGAGACGAAGCCGACCTCGCTGACCGCAGCCACGATGGGTACCGTGGCCTGCCCGCCGCAGGTCACCATGTTGAGGTTGGGGGCGTCGAGGTGGTCATCGAGGTTCACCGTCGGCACGCAGTAGGGTCCGATCGCCGCCGGGGTCAGGTCGACGACGCGCACACCCGTGTCGCGCAACTTCGCCCAGTTGGCCCGGTGCGCGCCGGCGGAGGTGGCGTCGAAGACGATCTTGATGTCGCCGCAGTCGGGCATCGCCAGCAGGCCGTCGATGCCGTCGTCGGTGGTGGGCACTCCGAGCTTTCGGGCCCTGGCCAGACCATCGGACTGCGGGTCGATGCCGACCATCGCGCCCATGGTCAGCGGGCCGTCCCCCCGCAGGATCTTGATCATCAGATCGGTGCCGATGTTGCCCGAACCGATGATGGCCACAGGCCACTTCGCTGGTGATGTCACGGTTTTCCTCAGGTGAACGTCAGCGACACTGCGCCCAGTCCGCTGATGGCGGCAGACGCGGAATCGCCGGGGTGGACGAAGGCGGCGGTGGTGAACGAACCGGACATGATGAACTGGCCGGGCAGAATGTCGGTGCCGAAGGGCGCCAAGGCGTTGGCCAGCCACGCCACCGCGACCGCCGGATCACCGAGCACAGCCGAGCCCAGGCCCGAGTCCACCTCGGTTCCATTGAGCTGCAACGAGGCTCGCGCGGACGGCAGGTCCAGCCCGTCGATGGGAACCCACGGGCCGAGTACCACCGCGCCCGAGCTGGCGTTGTCGGCGACGGTGTCGCGCAGCGTCAGCTGCCAGTCGGCGATTCGGCTGTCGACGACCTCGAGTGCGACTGCGACCGACTCGGTCGCCCCGCGCACGTCGTCGGGCGTCACACCCGGGCCCCGCAGCGGATCACGAAGCAGGAATGCGACTTCCGGCTCGACACGAGGCGCGCAGAACCGCCCCCGCGGCACCGCCGCTCCGTCGGGCACCACCATGTCGTCGAGGATGTAGCCGAAGTCGGGCTCGTCGACCCCCAGCAGCGTCTGCATCGGCTCGGAGGTCAGGCCGATCTTGTGGCCGACGAGAACCCGTCCGTTTTGGAGCCGGCGGGTCAGGTTGACCCGCTGGACCGCATACGCGTCCGCGAGGTCCATCGCCGGGAACCGCTCGGTGAGGGGACCGATCGGCGCCCGGTCTGCGTCAGCGCCGAACAACAGGTCGGCCGCCTCGTGGATGATCCTGTCGCGCAGCGTCATCGGCCCTCGTTCTCCTGGATCATGCGCAGTGCGGTGTCGTAGATCGCCTGCCCGTGGATCGCGAACAGCGCGAGGAGATCGACACTGTCGCCGCCGATCTCCTTGGCGATGAACAAGCCGTCGGCGCCGGCGATCGCATAGGTCGCCAGCTGCCGCACCTGCTCGTCGATCAGGCCCGGCGCGAACTCGGCGATGCTGTGGGTCAGCGCGTCGAGCGCCTGGTTTCTGACCTGAACGAACACCTCCCGCGCACGCGGCTCCACCGGCCGGCGCTCCAGCGCCAGCATCAACCCGAGGCGAAGGAAGTCCGGGGAGTCCGCGACCGCCTTGGCCGTGCCCGCGGCGACCTCCATCAGACGGTCGCGCGCGACGAGGTCCTCGGGCAGCTGCCACACATCGAGCCAGTTGGCGAAGCTTCGCTCGATCACGGCAGCGATCAGGTCGTCCTTGTCTTTGAAGTGCCAGTAGATGGAACTGGCGGGCAGCCCGCACTTGGCGCTCACCGCGCCGATGCTGGTGCCCTCGTAGCCCCGCTCCGCGGCGATTTCGGTGGCCGCGTCGAGGATCCGGTTGCGGGACTGCTCACCGTCGGGCCGACGCTGCCGGCGCTTGGGCTGCTCGCCCTTGTCGGTCTTGACCATTTCCACCCTCCCTCTTGACTCCGTAGTGATCACTACACTACCGTAGCGATCACTACGGAACAAGTCCCCGGTCGACGAGGACACGGACTACGGATGAGAGACAGCTATGACCTCAACCAATGACGTCGAGCCCCTCGACGTCGCTAACTACGACGTCGCGATCGTCGGATACGGCCCCGTGGGGGCGACCGCCGCCAACCTGCTGGGCCAGATGGGCCTGAAGGTGGTGATCATCGAGCGCGACCCGGACATCTACTTCCGGGCACGCGCCATCTCCACCGACGAGGAGGTCATGCGCATCTGGCAGCAGGTCGGACTGTCCGACCGGCTCAACGCCGACATGCAGCCCGGAGCCGGCGCCAACTTCGTCGACGCCGACGGCGTGTCCATCGTGAAACTGCAGCCCATCGACCGCGGCAACGGCCACCCGCCGCAGCAGTTCATCTATCAACCCGCCGTGGACAGTGCCCTTCGCGAGGGTGTCGACCGCTTTCCCAACGTCTCGACTCTGCTCGAGCACGAGTGCCTGCGCGTCATCCAGCACCCCGACTGCGTCGAGCTGATGCTTGCCGACCTCCCCCGCGACGAGTTCAAGCGTGTCCGCGCCTCCTACGTGATCGCCGCCGACGGCGGGTCCAGCGCCATTCGCGGACAACTCGGTATCGGGTTCGGCGGCCGCACCTTTTCGGAGCGCTGGATCGTGATCGACACCAAAGTCCTTCAGGAATGGCCCGGCCACGACCGGCTCCGCTTCCACTGCAACCCCGCTCGGCCGACGGTCGACTGCCCGACTCCGCTGGGACACCATCGCTGGGAGTTTCCGGTGCGCGACGAAGAAGACGAGAAAGTGTTCCTCACCGAGGACGCCATCTGGAAAGTGTTGCGCGACCAGGGAATCACCACCGCGAACGTCAAGATCATCGGTTTCGCGTGCTACAGCCACCACGTGCGGTTCGCCGACCGGTGGCGTGTCGGCCGGGTGTTCCTGGCCGGCGACGCGGCCCACGCGATGCCGCCGTGGATCGGCCAGGGCATGTGCGCAGGCATCCGCGACGTCGGGAACCTGTGCTGGAAACTGCATGCAGTGCTCTCGGGGTCGCTGCCCGAGTCGGTACTGGATACCTATCAGGCAGAGCGGCTTCCGCACGTCAAGGAGATCACGAACCGCGCCGTCAAGGTCGGCAAGATCATCGTCGACCGCAATCCGCTACGAGCCGCCATGCGCAATCACGTCTTCCGGGCCGCCAGCAAGGTGCCCGGCTTCACCACCTGGCTCCGCAAGACCCGCTGGCTTCCCCCTGCGCGTTACGCGGCCGGCCTGCTGGCGCAGAACGGCAACTCCGCAGCGGGCTGGCTCATCCCCCAGCCTTGGGTCGTCGACGAAAAGGGCGACCGTGTGCGTCTGGACGACGTCATCGGCCGCAGGTGGACAGTGCTGCACACCGGCCCAGAAGGACCCGTGAAGTCCTGGCGGTCCGCGGGCGTGCCGATCATCCAGATCGCCCCGCCGGGCAGCACGCCCGCCACGGACCAGATCGTCGACCGTGACGGCTTGCTGACCCGCTGGCTGCACGGCAAGAAAGCATCGGTCATCGCCGTCCGCCCCGACGGTTTCGTCTACGCCGGCGCCGACGACACCCAACCGCTCCCCCCGCCCCCCGCCGGCCTCACCGCGCCGGTCAACCGAGTGAAGGACCACGCATGACCACCGTCGAATCCGAGTACACCGTCCGGGCCAACGGCGCCGACGTCTTCGTGACCGACACCGGCGGCGACGCGCCCGTGGTGGTGCTGCTGCACGGCGGCGGCCCCGGCGCATCGGGGCTGTCGAACTACTCCCGCAACACCGAGGCACTGGCGCGCAACTTCCGGGTCTTGGTCCCCGACATGCCCGGCTACGGCCGCTCGAGCAAGTACGTCGATCACAGCGATCCGTTCGGCTACCTCGCCGGCACGGTCCGTGCGGTGCTCGACGAATTAGGCATTGGGACAGCACATCTCGTGGGCAACTCCTACGGCGGAGCAGCCGCGCTGCGTCTGGCCATGGACACCCCGCAGCGGGTCGGCAAGCTCGTCCTCATGGGTCCGGGCGGTATCGGTACCACTCGCGGGCTGCCCACCGAGGGGTTGAAAAGCCTGCTGTCCTACTACGGTGACGACGGACCCAGCCGCGAGAAGCTCGCGACGTTCATCCGCACCTATCTGGTCTACGACGGCGCCGCGGTGCCCGACGAGCTCATCGACCTGCGCTACCGGGCCTCGATCGATCCGGAGGTGGTGGCCAATCCGCCGCTGCGCCGGCCGTCCGGACTGCGCACCCTGTGGCGGATGGACCTGACCCGCGACAAGCGGCTGCGCCGGCTCGCCACACCGACGCTGGTCCTCTGGGGCCGCGACGACAAGGTGAACCGACCCGCCGGCGGCCCGATGTTGTTGAACCTCATGCCCAACGCCGAGTTGGTGATGACGTCGCACACCGGCCACTGGATGCAGTGGGAACGTGCCGAGTTGTTCAACCAGCTCGTCGCCGAATTCCTCTCCCCCGGATCACGATTGGCGATCTCATGAGCGACGTCTTCGGCAAGGTCCACCTCGGCTATGTGGTGGTGGAGACCGAGAAGTTCGACGACTGGCGCAGATTCGGCCGCGACGCCATCGGCATGCACCTCGACGAGGCGCTGCCCGGGGTGATGCGGTTTCGCCTCGACGACAACGAGTGCCGCTTCCTGCTGCAGCGCGGCCCCGCCGAGGACACCACCGCGGTGGGATGGCAACTCGACGACCACGCGACGTTCGAGACCATCGAGTCGCGAGTTCGCGGCCACGGGGTCCCGGTGGTTGAAGGTTCCGCCGAGGAAGCCGCGTTGCGCGGCGTCGAGCGCTTCGTCCGCTTCCCCGGACCCAACGGGTTGGCCCAGGAGATCTACGTCAACCCGCGCACGAGCCCGGAACCGTTGCAGCTGAAGGCATCCGGCGGGTTCGTCACGGGAGTCGACGGAATGGGGCACGTGGCCATCGCGACCAAGAAGCCGCACCAGATGCGCGGCTATTACAGCACGGTGTTCGACGCCCGGCTGTCGGACTACATCGACGAGACGATCAGCGGTCTGAAGTTCAAGATCCGCTTTCTGCGGGTCAACGAACGCCACCACACCGTCGCGATCGCCGCGGTGAACCGGCTGCCCATCAACCCGATCCGGACCCGGATCCAGCACTGCAACGTCCAGGTCGCCGAGCTCAACGACATGACGCTGGCCTACCAGCGGGTCAAGGAACTCGGCTTCGAGATGGCGCTCTCAGTCGGCCAGCACACCAACGACAAGGAGCTGTCCTTCTACGCCATGACACCGTCGGGGTTCGAATGGGAGCTCGGCTGGAACCCGATCGTCGTCGACGAATCCACCTGGGAGCCCACTACCCACCAGGGCATCAGCATCTGGGGCCACACCCGCGAGGGGCAGACCATCGTCGAGCTCTTCGAGCGGTTCAAGACCGGGGCGCAGTCTGCGCTGCACCGCGAAGACACTGTCCCCGCCCTGGCCGGTTCCGGCATCGCGGACGGCTGATGCGCTGAGACCCGACTGGTACCTGCTGTAGCGACCGTTACCATGAACGCGGGGACCCGAGGCCGCAAAGGACATCGATGACCGCTTCCGCTGACACACCCCGGCGCCGCCGATCCAACGGCCAGGCATCGCGGCGGAAGATCCTCGCGGCCGCCGCCGAGATCGCCGCCGAGCGGGGCTACGAAGGCACCTCGATCGGCCTGGTCAGCAAGCAGTCCGGACTGCCCGCCAGTTCGATCTACTGGCATTTCAAAGACAAAGACGACCTGCTGGCCGCCGTCATCGAACACAGCTTCGGCGTGTGGCTCGACGGGGCGGGCGAATGGGCTCCGAGGCTGCCGGGCGAATCGGTGCAGCAGCGGGTCGCCGCCCTGATCGAGGGCAAGGCCAAGACCCTGCTGGAATCCTCCGACTTTCTCCGGCTCGGTCTGATGCTCGCCCTGGAGCGGCGTGCCGAGGAGCCCTCTGCGCGGCGCATGTTCCTGTCCGTGCGCCAGGAAGCCCTTCGACGGACCATCGCCTCCTGCGCCGAGCACTTCCCCGAATTCGACGAGGCCGAAGCGCGCCAGCTGGGCCTTCTCATCATGGCCATGATCGATGGCCTGTTCATCGCCAACGAGGTCGACGGTGCAGGCGCCGACCTGCTCGGCGATTCCGACCTGCTCGCCGCCGCGACGGTGGGTGCGGCGGATCGAATCTTGGCCCGCCACCGGCCCTGAGCGCGCTGAAGCCTTACCGGGGCACTTGACTCCGTCCGGATGTTGATTTACCGTACCGATCGCTACAGTACTGCCGGGCACGCGCGGGGTAACCTGCGGCTACCACCGAGACAAAGGAAAGCCCTGCCATGGCTGCATCCGAGCGCATCGACGTTCACCAGCACATGCTGCCGCCGGTATATGTCGACTGGCTGCGCAAGCACCACATCGACGATGCAGGGGGCCGCGCTCTGCCCGACTGGAGCCCCGAGGCCGCAGTGACGTTGATGGACCAGATCGGTACCTCGACCGCGATCTTGTCGGTGTCCACTCCCGGAACCGGACCCGCGAAGGACACTGCTGAAGCAGTCCGGGTTGCTCGCGAGATCAACGACTTCTCCGCCGAACTGGTCAAAGACCAACCCGACCGGTTCGGATTCTTCGCCACCCTGACACTGCCGCACCTTGAGCAGGCCTTGGCCGAAACAAGCAGGGCGCTCGACGATCTCGGAGCCGACGGGGTCATTCTGCTGGCCAACACCAATGGCACCTACCTGGGCCAGCCCGAACAGGAAGAACTCTTCGCCGAACTTGATCGCCGCGGTGCTGTGGCGTTCATCCACCCCGCCGAACTCCCGGGCCCGACCGTTGCCGGCATCCCGCCGTTCGCGGCGGACTTCCTGCTCGACACCACGCGCGCGGCGTTCCTGCTGGTACGCAACGGAATTCGCGCCCGCTACCCCAACATCAAGTTCATTCTCAGCCATGCCGGCGGTTTCGTTCCCTACGCGTCATACCGGATGGCTCTGCAGATCTTTGGTGAAAGCATCCAGCAGAGTCAGGATCTGAAGCAGATGCCGGGCGACGTCGCCGGCAGGAGCCTCGACGAGGTACTCGCCGATTTCTCCGGCTTCTATTTCGACATCGCCCTGTCCGGCAGTCCGGCCGCGCTGCCGAGCCTGCTCGCGTTCGCCGATCCCGGACACGTTCTGTTCGGCAGCGACTTCCCGTTTGCGCCCCCGGTGGCGGTGCAGTACTTCACCGCCACCGGCGACGCATACGCCGACGCCGATCACGCGGCGATCAACCGCACCAACGCGCTGTCGTTGTTCCCGCGTCTCGCCAAGAGTTGATCGGACCCGACCCGCGATTTAGCCTGTGATCGAGTCGAATTCAACGGGCTTGGCGACGGGGGTCGCTAGGCGGGGTTCCACACCGAGGGGTCTTGAGCGGGGAAGGCCGGGCAGGCGGCCGCGATCTTGTTGGCCTTGGCGTCCTGGGTCTTGAAGAGGGTGGCGTACTCGGGGAACATCGCGCCGAGTCGATCTACCTCGCTTTGGCGGCCCGCCGGGTCCTTGGCCATGAGGTTGTTCATATCGTTGATGATCACGCCCTGAAGCCACTGCGGTTCGGAGTTGTATTTCTCCACAAAGGCGCCGTAGGCGACGGGGTCGACCGCCCGGGTTCCGGCCAGCAGCTGATCAGCCGAGCACTGCGTGTTGAGCAGAGCCGGCGGCACTGCGTTCGGGTCATCGGCCGAGGCGACTCCCGAGAGGGGCACCGAGGCCGCCAACATCGCGAGTGCGACACCAGCCGCACGGCGCAGGACGGGAAGCTTGTCAGACATGGTTGTGGTCTCTCGCATCGGGCGGTCAAAGTTACCGGATCGATCGCTACGGTAATGTGAGGCTGCCACACGAGTCAAACCGTCGATTGACGGTTCAATTCAGGAAGCCCACACCCATAGGACACGATCAATGGCCACCAAGACAGACTCGCTAGCTGCGACGATCGCGCAGACCCCCGCCCTGATCGCCGGTGGCGGCCCGGTCGGGCTCACTCTGGCGCTGGAACTGCGGCATCACGGCATCGACGCGATCGTGGTCGAGCGCAACCCCGACACGACCCGGCATCCGAAGATGGACATCACCAACGGCCGCAGCATGGAGCTGTTCCGCCGGCTCGGGGTGGCCGACGAACTTCGCGCCGTGGCCGTCGCCGAAGATCACCCGTTCGACGTGTCATGGGTCACCAGCTTGGTCGGCTGGGAATTGGCGCGTTTCGTCTATCCGACCGTCGAGCAGCGCCGCGCCCAGATCCGAGACCGCAATGACGGCACCCAGGCACTCGAACCCGCGATGCGCGTCTCCCAGGTGGTGATCGAACCCGCACTCAAGGGGTTGCTAAAAGATCGCCACGTCGACGTTCGGTTCGGTTGGGCACTGGACTCGTTCACCCAGGACGACGACGGCGTCGACGCCGTCATCCGGTCCACCGCCACCGGACAGATCCGCCGGATCCGCACACAGTTCCTCGTCGGCTGCGACGGCGCCGGCAGCGTGGTCCGCCGAGGACTTGGCATCGACCTCGACGACGTCGACCCGCGTCGACTGGTAATGAGCCAACTCGGGATCGGCCGACTCGCCCCCACACTGCTCCGGGCCTACCTGGAGGACCGCGAAACACCCGCCGACGGGCGGGTTTACCTGATCCATTTCACCTCCCCCGAGCGTGATCTGTTGGAACGGTTCGGTACGGCCTGGCACACCCAGGGGCCCCAGGGCTGGACGCTGATCGCGCAGAACGACCGCGACACCTGGACGATGCACACCCCGCTGGGCATCGGGGTCGACGCCGACGCCATCGACCCCAAGCAGTTTCTGTTCGACCGACTCGGCACGGAGTTCGACTGCGAGATCCTCGTGGCCAACGCCTGGCGACCCCGGCTGGCCGTCGCCGAACACTACGGGCGGGGTCGCGTGTGGCTGGCCGGCGACTCCACCCACCAGTTCATCCCGACCGGGGGGTACGGCATGAACACCGGCGTCGGTGACGCCATCGGACTGGGCTGGGCCCTCGCCGCGATCCTGCAAGGCTGGGGCGGCTCGGGCCTGCTCGCCGCCTACGAGGCCGAACGCCGGCCGGTCGCCCTGCGCAACAGAACAGCCGCAGGGCGAAACTTCCTCGTACGGATGGCCATCAAAACCGCCTACCGCAAGGCAATTCACTCCGAAGGCTGGGCCGGCGAACGCAGCCGGCGGCGGCTCGGCCGGGAGATCCTGGATCTGGGCAACCTCGAGAACGAGGCCGACGGCATCGAGTTCGGGTACCGCTACGACGCCTCACCGGCGATCTGGCCCGAGTCCGGCACCGCCCCGATCCAGACCACGGACGCCTACACCCCCAGCAGCTGGCCGGGAGCGCGTCCGCCCAGCCTGTTCCTCGCCGATGGCCAGGCGATCTTCGATCTGTTCGGCACCGGCTTCACGTTGCTCCGCTTCGCCGATGTCGACGTGGACCCGATCGTCGCCGCGGCCGCCGACCGCAACGTCCCGCTGGTGGTGGTCGACGTCCGCGACCGCCACGCCCGCACGCTGTATGAACGCGACCTCGTGCTCATCCGCCCCGACCAACACGTCGCCTGGCGTGGTGACACCGCGCCGGCCGATCCGGGCTCCGTCGTCGATCGCATCCGAGGCGCTGCGACACTTGTCCTGGCTTCCACCGAATAACACTACAAGACAAGGAAATACGATGAATGTGGCTTTGTGGATCGTGCAAGCGGTGTTGGCGTTGGTCTTTCTCGGCGCCGGGGCGCTCAAACTCACCCAGACCCGCGACCAACTGATTCCCCGAGTCGGCGGGTGGGTCGAGAACTACTCGCCCGGGGCGATCAAGGCCATCGGGGCAGCCGAAGTGCTCGCGGCGATCGGACTGATCGCCCCGCCCGCACTGCACATCCTTCCCGTGCTCGCACCATTGGCCGCCGCCGGTCTGGTCGTGGTGATGATCGGCGCGATCCTCACCCACGCGCGACGCGGCGAGTACTCCAAGGTCGCTGTCAACGTGGTGCTCGCCATCCTCGCGATCCTGGTGGCGTGGGGCCGGTTCGGACCGTACCGGTTCTGAGCAGGCTCACACCCCGGCGATGGCCTTGATGGTATTGACGTCCTTGCGCATCACGAACGCCGCCACAATCTCGAACAGGCCGATGACGACGAGCCAGATGCCGACGACCAGGGTCAGGATGGCGATCGAGTCGAACGGCCACGCCAGGATGATCAGGCCGCCGATAGCGGTGACGATCCCGGCGAAGATCGCCCATCCGCGGCCGGGATAGAGGCGATCACTGATCGCCGCGGTCGTGGTGGACACACCGCGGAAGATGAACCCGACGGCGATCCAGATGGCCAACAGCAGCAGTGCAAACCCCTGGCCGAAATGCCGGAAGGCGAGCACGGCCAGGACCACCGACACTGCCCCGGACAGGAACAGCAGGAACCGCCCGCCCGCCGAGACGTGCAGGGCGAACGCGAAGATCACCTGCGCGATGCCGCTGATCAGCAGATACGCACCGAAGAGCGCGGAAGCGATGATGAGCGACTTCCCCGGCCATACCAAGACCAGAACGCCCAGGATCGCGGTCACCACCCCGGACAGCAGAGTGGCGGTCCACAACCGCGAGACCAGTGTCCCCGCAGAAGCGTGCCGTTCGGAATGAATATTCGCTGCCATAGCTGCCCTTATCTTCCGACGGCCTTTAGTAGTCAGGGTGCGTCACGGCGGGCCGTTTGCTGGGCACCGGAACACGCCCGAATATTAGCGTATTGCTGATTCCATTAATGCCGACTGATCAGATGCGCGCGTCAGGCACTGGCGCCGGCCAGGAACGGCAAGAGCAGGTCGGCAAAGCGCTGCGGGCATTCGATCTGCGGCATGTGCCCGACCCCGGACAGCAGGTGCAGTTCGGCGTGCGGGTACACCCGACGCGCCTCGTCGATGTGGTGCGCGGGCAGCACTCGGTCGTGGGTGCCCCACATGATCAGGGTCGGTCGCGGGCTCTGCGCGACGCCGGCGGCGAGTTCGCGACGCCACTGCGGCTTGACTCCGCGCGGCGTGCCGAGTGCCATCGCGGCTTCGCGCAGGACGGTGCCGGCATGGGGCTGGCGTCCGACCGCGACGGCGTGGTCGATCCGCGCCTTGGTGGCCACCGACTTGTCGGCGTGGATCAGCCGCTCGAAGAGCACGGCGTTCAACCGGGTCGGGCGTCGAACGCTGAGTTCGCCGAGCACCGGCATGGTCAGCATCCGCAGTAGCATCGTGACCTCGCTACCGAACCCCGCGCTGTTGATCAGGGCCAGGCTGGCGATCCGATCGGGATTCTGCACCAGCAGTTGCTGTGCGATCGCCCCGCCGAGTGAGTTGCCCACCGCGTGCACCGGGCGGGTCTCACCGAGTGCGTCCAGCGTCCCGCGGACGCCCTGGGCCAGGCCGGCGAGGCTGATCGCTTCACGAGGACGTTCGGAGAATCCGAAGCCCGGCACATCGAGAGCAATGACCCGGTAGGACCGGGCCAGCCGCTCATACTGCGGAGCCCAGTCGTCCATGGTTCGGCCGATGCCGTGGACCAGCAGCACCGGCGGGCGGTCCGGGTCACCGTCGACCCGGACCCGCGTGCGCCGGCCGTCCACCTCGACGAAGGTGGCCCGACTCATGCCCGGGCGAGATCCTGCTTGGCGTCCACCGGCTTGGCGGTGCTGAACCGCAGGGCCGGATCCTCTACCGGTCCCTTGCGCAGCCGTTCGTGGTCGGCCTTGAAGTTCATCTCCACGGTCCACGGTCCGCTCGTGCCCTGCTGGGGGAACACGTCGACCCCGCGCAGGATGTAGCCGGCCGGGAAGTCCAGCATCGGGCGCTTCTCGATCATCGGGTTGTCCACCACCGGCACGACCGTGGTGTAGCCGTGCTGGTCCATGTAGGCCAACATCCGGCAGAGGTGCTCGCAGATCAGGTCGACCTTCAGCGTCCACGACGAGTTGGTGTAGCCGAATGCGAACGCGAGGTTCGGGATGTCGGAGAGCATGAAGCTCTTGTAGACCACGCTGTCGTGCGGATTCTTGGCCTCTCCATCGACGGAGAGGTGGATGCCGCCGAGCGGAAGCAGCTTCAAACCCGTTGCGGTGACGATGATGTCGGCCTTGAGCTCGCGGCCGGACTGCAGCAGGATGCCGTTCTTGGTGAACCGCACGATGCCGTCGGTCACCACCGAGGCCTTGCCCTTCGAGATCGCCTTGAACAGATCGGAGTCCGGCACCGCGCACATCCGCTGATCCCACGGGTTGTACTTCGGGTTGAAGTGGGTGTCGACGTCGTAGCCCTCGGGCAGCGCCCTGACGTTGAGCGAGCGGATGATGCGCCGCACCTGCTTGGGGTAGCGCTGGCTGGCGCCGTAGATCAGGCGTTGCCGGCCCTTGTTGATGCTTCGGGTGACCCGGTAGGCCGCTTTGGCGGGCAGAACCTTGCGCAAGCCGTTGGCGATCGGGTCCTGCT
Organism: uncultured Actinomycetota bacterium; assembly: GCA_963716465.1. Taxonomy (GTDB): domain Bacteria; phylum Actinomycetota; class Actinomycetes; order Mycobacteriales; family Mycobacteriaceae; genus Mycobacterium. The sequence goes on along the minus strand of CAVQTS010000006.1, from coordinate 744,588 downwards.
TGGGCAGCGGCATCACATAGGACGGCGAGCGCTGCAGCATGGTGATGTGCGCGGTGTCGTCGGCCATGGCCGGGATGAGGGTGACGGCGGTCGCGCCGGAGCCGATCACCACGACCTCTTTGCCCGTGTAGTCGAGATCCTCGGGCCAGAACTGCGGGTGCACGATCGGGCCCTCGAAGTCCTCCTGGCCCTCGAAGTGCGGTGCGTGGCCGCTGGCGTAGTCGTAGTAGCCGGTGGCGCTGAACAGGATGTCGCAGGTGACGTCGAACTGCCTGCCCTCGGCCTCCAGGGTGACCGTCCAGTGGGCGGTCCGCGAGTCGAAATTGGCGCGGATCACCTTGTGCTGCAGGTAGATCCGGCGGGCCAGGTCGTCCTCGTCGATGACCTCGTAGAGGTAGTCCATGATCTCGTGGGCATCGGCGATCGCGTTGTCGGACGTCCACGGCTTGAACTCGTAACCAAAGGTGTGCAGGTCGGAGTCCGACCGGATACCCGGGTACTTGAACAGATCCCAGGTGCCGCCGATGGTGTCGCGGCCGTCGACCAGCGCGAAGCTCTTGCCCGGCTGGTTGGTGACCAGGTAGTGGCCCAGACCGATACCGGAGATCCCGGCTCCGACGATCAGCACGTCGACATGGCCGCTGAGCGGCTGCTTGGGACGGGCCTGGTTGAGCGAATTGACGGTCATCGAGCACTCTCCGGTGGTGGGCTAGAAACTGTAACGCGAATAATGTTATAGTTTTGCGGACAGCTGTCAAGGGGTTCAGGAGAAGAGGACGCAGATGACCACAGTGTCGGTTCCGCGACGGGCACCCGTTCAGGCCCGTAGCCGCCAGACCGTGGCCCGCATCCTCGATGCCGCCGTGACGATCGCCGACCAGGAGGGCGTCGACGCGGTGACCACCCGCACCATCGCCGACCGGGCCGGAGTGTCCTACCCCTCGCTGTACCGGTTCTTCGCCGACCGCGACGCAATCCTGGATGAACTCATGGAACGCCACTGCGCCGAGATCGACGCGTTGTGTGTGGCCGCCGAGCAGACCTGGGAGATCACCTCGTTCGCCGAGCTGTTCAACAACGAGATCGATCTGCATGTCGCCTACTACCGCCAGCACCCCAGTTCGGCCAGCTTGTGGATGGGCGGGAGGACCTCCCCCACCGTCACCAAGCACGTCCACCTCAGGATGCAGACGCTGGCCAACCGCTTGCACGACATCCTGGTCGACCGCGGCCTGATCCCCGCCGATACCGACCGGCGCAACATGCTGGTGGCCGTCGAGATGGCCGACCGCGTGCTGGAGTTGTCCTACCGCGACGACAGCGACTTCGACGAGGCCCTTCTCGACATCGGCCGCACAGCGCTGGTCGCCTTCGGCGAGGCGCTCGCCAACGCCCCGGCCTCCTGAGCGCATCGAGACCGCATTGAGAGCGTAAATACCGCCGCGCGGAAAGTCGATCTGTGCGCAATCTCAAGGGCTAGCCGGGCAGATCCGGTGTCGAGTCCACCAGCCGCTGGAAGGCGCCCGCGAACCCGTCGACGATCGACTCATGGTCGGGCACCAGTGTTGTGTCGCAGGCGATTCCGACGATGACCGTGCCGTTGTAGGACGAGATGGTGAAGCTCATCGGCTGATCACCGGAGACCGGCGCCCACCCGACGATGCCTTCCACGCGGCTGCCCGCGAGGTACACCGGAATTGGTGGGCCGGGCACGTTGGTCAGCGTGCCCAGGGTGCGGTTGGTGAACAGGTCCACCGATGCCTCGTAGAGCCCGCGGCTCAGCCCGGCGATGGCGCCCTGCAGCGAGAAGGCAACCGCGGCTTCGTGGCCGTGCTTGATGCGGTTCATCCGCCGTTTGGCGGCAGCCAGGACGCGTCGCGCATCGGGCTCGTCGGTGGGCAATTCCAGTTGCACGAGCGCGAATTCATTGCCCAGGGTCTCGGGCAGAGTGAGGTCGAGCGGCTTGAGGTTGACCGGCACCATGAAGGTCACCGAGGCGCACCGGGCGTCGTGGGCGCTCAGGTAGTCGTGCAGGGCGCCGGCGACGCTGGCGACGAGGACGTCGTTGACGGTGCAGTTGTTGGCCTTGGCGACGGCTTTCACCTTGGCCAGCGAGACCGGCTCCGACCAGGCCACCCCCTTGGTGTCGCCGGCGGTCCCGGTCCAGATGGTGGCGTCGTTGCGGGTGCCGATCAACAGCTTGCGGACGGTGTCGACGTCACCCGGCGCGGCGGAGAACACGTCGACGAGCGCTCCCCCGCCCGGCAGCACCCCGCGCACGGAGGCGGCGACCTCCGAGCCGGTGGCCCAAGCGCCGGCGATGATGGTGTGTCCGGCACCCAGCGGGTTGCGCACCGCCAGCTGGCCGAATTCACTTGCACGCTCGAGCATTCGGGGAACATCGGCGACGGCGCCGACTGTCTGGCCGACGTGCGCGACGGCCGCCCGTGCGGTGTCGGCGACCTCGGCCGCGCCGGCGCGAATGCGCCGCACCAGTGGCTGCCCCGGCGGATGCGGATGCGCGGCGTGCTGGGTGACACCCGGACCCAGGATCGGGCCACCGTCGGGCGCGGCGTCGAACAGGCTCATCGCCAGCTGGACCATTCGCATGCCGTCGGCGATGGCATGGTGGGTGCGCAGGATCATCGCGCTGCCGCCCCGGTAACGCTTGACCCAGATCGCATGCCACAGCGGAAGATCGCGGTCGAGCATCTCGGTGCGGTGCGCGGCGACCACAGCCTGCAGCGAGCGCGGGTCGGTGGGCTTCTTGAGGTTCACGACGGTGACGTGGTCGTCGAAGTCGAAGTCCGCGAACGGCTCCCAGCACCAGGATCCGTCGTCGTCCTTGACGGCCCGGCTGCGGAAGACCGGGTAGCGGTTGATCAGTCGCTCCTCGACGACCGCGCGGACCTTGTCGAAGTCGAGCGGCTCGGAGGTCCACACCACGGAGTCGACGACCATCAGGTTGTGTGGCCGGTCCATCTCCAGCCACAGCGCGTCCTGCACCCCGAGTCGAGTCCGCTCCGCCATGTCCACCTGCGCATTGTCGCCGAGGGCAGGCGTCGATGACGGCGTTTTTAGCCCCGCGACCCAGGTGGGCTGCGATGATTCGCCGTGATCGTGGCAAGCAACGCCATGTCGGGAGGGATCGACGTGCGACGACGCATCATCTCGGTACTCGCTGTCCTGTTGGCGGCGGCCGGTCTGGCGGCCCCCGCCGCCCAGGCGTGCAGTCGGGTGACCTGGCTGGGCCCGGACGGCAGAGTGATCACCGGTCGCACCATGGACTGGCCCTACTCGTTCAACTCCCACCTGTACGCGATTCCCCGCGGACTGACCCAGGACGGGGCGGGCGGAGTCAACTCGCTGACCTGGACCGGCAAGTACGGCACCGTCGAGGTCGCCGGCACCACCGCCCCCGACGGCCCGATCGACGGGGTGTTCGACGGGATGAACGAGACCGGCCTGGTGGCCAACCTTCTCTACCTCGGCGAGGCCGACTTCGGGCCGCCGCCGACGGACAACCGGCCCCGGCTGTCCTTCGCCGCCTGGGTGCAGTACGTGCTCACCATGTTCTCGACGGTCGACGAGGTGGTCGATGCCTTCAGCAACCCGGCGATCTACATCGTGCCGATCAACTTCGGCCCCAATGCGAGTGCCGCGCCCACCGTGCACCTGTCGGTCAACGACGCCAGCGGAGACTCGGCGATCTTCGAGTACCTCGACGGCAAGGTGGTCGTTCACCACGGCCGCCAGTATCAGGTGATGACCAACAGCCCGACCTACGACGAACAGCTCGCGCTGAATGCACAGTGGGAGGATCAGGACCGCAACAAGAACCTGCCGGGCTCGATCCAGTCGGCGGACCGATTCGTCCGGGCGTCGTACTACCTGAGCAAGCTTCCGCAGACCACCGACGAACGTCAGGCGGTGGCAGGGGTTTTGAGCGTCATCCGCAACGTGTCGGTGCCGTGGGGCGTGGGCGATCCGCAGCACCCGAACCTCGCGCCGACGTACTGGCGGTCGGTGGCCGACTCGACGGACAAGGTGTACTACTTCGAATCGACGCTGAGTCCCAACATCGTGTGGGTGAACCTGAACACCCTGGATCTGGGACCGGGCTCAGGGGTGCGCGCGGTGGCCGTCGAGGGCTCCTACTCGCTGATCGGCAACATCAACGCGAATCTGGCTCCGGCCCCACCGATTGCGTTCCTGCGGCCGTAACGACTCAGTGGTGCTCGAAATGCTGGTAGTCGATGGGGTCGTGCCAGCTGCCGCCCCAGATCCAGCCGCGATCGGTGAAAGCCCGCACGGCGGGGTCGCCGGCGTGCAGGAGGCCGGGGTCGGTGCGGCTGCGGTCCAGGTATTCCGCGGCGGTTTTGGGTTGCAGGTCACCGGATTTGGTGATGTAGGGGTTGATGAGCGGGTTGACGTCGATGGCGCGACCGTAGGCGTGCAGTGACCAGCTGGTGCCGGAGGGCATCGGACGGCAGTTGAAGGCGGAGGTGTTGTTGTCCTCCATCGACAACTCGTCGTCGGCCTTCGGGTAGTGCTCGACGGTCTGCATCTTCGCGATCGGGTAGTGCTGTCGCGCAAGCTCGCCGAAGATCGCGATCACGTCGGCCACCACGTCTTCGTTGACCACCAGCGCCCCGCGGTGGGTCTGGCCGTCGAATCCGATGTAGTCGAGCTCGACGCGGCGCAGCTGATCTGGGGCGACCGGGCAGTCAGGATGCCAGGTGGCGCCCAGCTCGGCCGCGGTGACCGCGCTGACGACGGGTCCGTGCGGTGCCGGCGCGTTGGTAGGCGTGGGCGTGGGGTGCGTCGGCTGCGCGACGACGGTCGACGAGCTCGTCGTCATCGCCGCCGGCGGGGCGGGGGCCGACGCACAGGAGGCGACCAGCAGTGCCGCGGCGAGAAGAACCGGCACCCATCGCATCGACATGGCCGGAGCCTACGCGGGCGGGCACCACACCCTTGTTGCCCGGTGTGCCCCTTTTGCCCATGCGTCCTGCCGTGCTTCCTCCTCGACGGCTGCCCGACGCTATCCGGATCCCAGCCGCGTCCACAAGGGCGCCGGCAAATCGCGGTGTCGTAGTTCCGCCCGGGTCCTATGCTCACCAACGACCGGAGTCGTTGGTCGGCAGGGCATCCGACTCGAAGCAGCTACAGAGGAGAATCGTCGTGTCACAGAGGGTCATTCAGGTTGTCTTCTCCAACCCCGTTGCGGGCAAGGAAGAGGAGTTCAACCAGTGGTACGACGATGTCCACATCCCGGAGCTGCTCTCCGTGCCCGGCATGGTGTCGGCCACCCGATACGCGCTGCACGACGCGGGGATCTACCACGTCAGGGGTGGCGTCGTACCGGAGCACAAGTACATGTGCGTCTACGAACTCGAAGGTGACGTCGACGAGGTCATGGGCAGGATCCAGGCCCGGGTCGCGAGCGGCGAGGTGCATATGAGCGACAGCCTGGACCTGTCGACGTCCCGGCTGTCCTTCTGGACTCGGGGGAACTCGTTCGACGCGTAACGGCTATGCGCGAGAACGTTTCTCGCGATGCCGGGCGGCGTCGGCACCGCCTGCGGCCATACCTACAGAGTTGCGGTCAGTGGGCCGAGGATCTGGCAGGGCGGCGAGGCCGGCTGCATCGCCCATGCCGCGCAGCCGCGGCCGGTGGCGACATAGGTGACGCCGGGGTGGAAGGGCACCGACACCGTCGCGGGATCGGCGCCGTGCGCCTGGGCGCATTGGATGGCCGAGTTCGGTTCCAGCGGCTGGATGCAGGCGACCGCCGAATAGGGGCCCGCGGCCGCGCCACAGCCCGCGATCACCGCCGTGGAGGTGACCACGGCGCCGGCGACCTCCGGCGGCGACAGGGTGTACGTGCAGGGCGCCTCGGGTCCGGCGTGTGCCACGCCGCCGCCGATCGCGCTGAGCGCAACTATTGCTGTCGACGCCACAGGGGCCAGCCGGATCATGGCCGAATCGTAGAACACCGAGAGGTGCCAGAACATGGCTTTAGACTCAGGGCCATGGCTCTCGGTGCTGCAACTACCGCACGTCTGGCACTGGTTGGCGCCGTCGCCGCCTGTGCCCTGGGCACCGCGCGACCCGCACATGCCGACTCGGTGGGCTACCTGGTCAACGTCACCGTGCGCCCGGGCTACAACTTCGCAAACCCCGACGCCGCGCTGTCCTATGGCTACGGTCTGTGTGACCAGATCGGCTCCGGCGTGAGCTACGCCCAGTTGGTCAACACCATCAAGTCGGACTTCGCCACCAACGACGAGTTCCAGGCGTCCTATCTGCTCAGCCAGGCGTCCCAGGAACTGTGCCCGACGCAGATCTGGCAGCTACGCAAGTCCGCGGCGGGCTACGTCCGGCCGCCACAATAGGGAAATACGTTGATACGCAAACTGATGTACGGCACGGCCGCCGCGACGGCGGTCCTCGTAGTCTGGGCACCCGCGGCGCACGCCGACAACTCGCGACTCAACAACAGCGTGATCGCGAACGTCTACACCATCCAGCACCAGGCCGGCTGCAGCACCAACATCAAGCGCGACCCGGCCCTCACGATGGCCGCCCAGTGGCACACCGATGACGTGCTCAACAACCGGGCTCTGGACGGCAGTGTCGGCTCCGATGGCTCCACACCCCAAGACCGAGCCGCCGCAGCGGGATTCAGGGGCAAGGTCGCCGAAACAGTCGCGATCAACCCCGCGCTGGCGATCAACAACCTAGACATCCTCAACCAGTGGTACTACGACCCCGTCGACTTCGGGATCATGTCGGACTGCGCCAACTCGGTGATGGGGGTGTGGTCGGAGAACAGCCTGGACCGCTCGGTGGTCGTGGCGGTGTTCGGCCAGCCGGCCTGAGCCCGCTACCTCATGAGACGCAAACGCCACTTCGCGAGCACCGGCTGCACCAGAAAGCCGCCAGCATCATGACGATCGCCGGGGGTACCGTCCCGATCCGTGCCGCCCACATCGCGACGACCGCTACGTGCAGCGACCAGGCGCCCATCAGCGTGCGCGGAGTTCCCGGATGCAGCTGCGCGAAGTGCAGACCCTGAGCCGCCCTTCAACGTCCCCGGCAGCTCATCGGGGCATCATTGCGAACCGCCCCGGAACGTCGCTGACTCCCCCGTAAATTGAGGCGCGACCAGGGGAAAGCTAATGGCGTTCTGGCAATTTTTCTTAGCGACGTATTAGCTCTGGAGGCTTGCAACCTTATTTTCAGCCCCTACCTTGGAACTCATGTTGCTCGACGTTCGATGGCTGCAGTACCTGCTGAAGCGCCCCGCGCACAAGTAGGCTCCACCCCCGCCGGTCCCCGGTGAAGGGCCTGATGGTTCTTTGCTCCCCGGTCCCGGTACACCTCGTGTGTTTCCCGCTGTCCGAACGATCCTCGACGACGCTCCCGATTTCCCTATGATGCGACGATGGCTGTCGACGCCACGACACGCGCCGAAGCTGCGCACTACCGGGCCGAGGGCTGGTGGTCGGACACCACACTGTCGGACTGCGTCGCCGCGAACGCCGCGACCACGCCGGCCAAGCCGGCCTACGTCGACTTCCGCCTCACCTCACCGGATCGGGTACTGACCTGGTCGCAATTCGACAACGCCGCCACCAACCTCGCCGCGCGGCTGCGCGCCCTGGGTGTCGGCCGCGGCGACCGGGTGGCGATCTGGCACGGCGACAGCGCCGCGATCCACGTCTTGCTCGTGGCGATCGAGCGCAGTGGTGCGGTGGCCGTGGGGCTCGGGGCGCGTGCCGGTGTCCGCGAAGCCGCCCACATCCTGCGCAGCACCGGCCCAGTGCTGCTCGTGAGCGACGCCGCACGCCGCAACCAGGCGACCACCGCCGCCGCGGAGGCTGATCCCGCTCTGCGCGCGGTGGTCCTCGACGAGACCGGCGATCTGCACCTCGACACCGCTCCGCGGCCGGGCACGCCGTCGCCCCTGGGCCCAGACGACCCGTTTCTGATCAACTCCACGTCGGGCACCACCGGCCTGCCCAAGTGCGTCGTCCACACCCAGAACCGCTGGCACTACTTCCACCAGAAGGCGGTGTCCAACGGCGAGCTCACCGCCGACGACGTCTTCCTGCCGGTCATTCCGACGCCGTTCGGCTTCGGCATCTGGACCTCGCACACCACACCGATCTATCTGGGCACCACGGCGGTGCTCATCGAACGCTTCGACGCGGCGGCGACCTGCGCGGCCATCGAGCGGCACCGTGCGACGGTGCTGTGCTGCGTGAGCACCCAACTGATGATGATCCTGGCCAACGACGCGTCGCGGCAGCACGACCTGACCAGCCTGCGGGTGGTCTTCACCGGGGGTGAGCCGCTGCCCTACACGCAGGCGGCGCAGTTCGAAGAGCTCACCGGGGTGAGGATCCTGCAGTTCTACGGCTCCAACGAGACTGGGATGCTCAGCGCCACCACCACCCGCGACTCGCTGCACCACCGGCTGCGAACTGCCGGGCGGATCGTCCCCGAGATGCAGGTGCGGCTGTTCGACGGCGACGAGGACGTGACGGATTCCGGCCGCGGGCAACCGGTTTGCCGCGGGCCGGCGCTGAGCATGGGTTATCTGGGCGGCACCGATCACGACAAGCTGTACACCAGGGACGGCTGGATGCGGATGGGCGACATCTGCGAGCTGGACTCCGACGGCTATCTGCGGCTGGCAGGCCGGACTTCCGACTTCATCATCCGCGGCGGTAAGAACATCAGCGCCGTCGAGGTGGAGGAAGTGGTGGCGACCCATCCCGCGGTGGCGGTGGCCGCCGCCGTGGCCATGCCCGACCCGCTGTTCGGCGAGCGGGTATGTGTGTTCGCCGAACTCAAGAACGGCCGGACACTCGACCTGCCGACGCTCGTCGAACATCTGCTTGCCCAAGGCATGTCCAAGGAACTGCTGCCGGAGCGACTCGAGATCCTCGACGAACTGCCCCGCTCGTCGGGCGGAAAGATCGCCAAAGGCCAACTTCGTAACATCATCCGATCGACACTGGAGCGGACATGACTACCGACGACATGCGCCAGGGCGGCCTGGGAGTGTGGGCGCCCTCGAAGACCCCGCGAATCGGCGTCACCCTGACAGACGAGCAGAAGATGGCCATCGCCTTCCGCCACCTCGCCGACATCGGCTTCGCCGAGAACATGGCCGGCCACATCACCTGGCAGCCCGACGGACAGACCGACATGTACGTCAACCCGTGGGGCTTGTGGTGGCAGGAGCTCACCGCCTCCGACATCTGCGTGGTCGACGAGGACGCCCACGTGGTGCGCGGTCGCTGGGACGTCACGCCGGCCATCCACATCCACACCGAGATCCACCGGCGCAGGCCCGACGCCCGCGTGGTGATCCACAACCACCCGTACTACGTCAGTCTCATCGCTGCGCTCGGCACGCTGCCCGACCTCGTCCACCAGACCGGGGCGCTGTTCCTCGACGACATGTACCTGGTCGAGAAGTACGACGGCGAAATCGACACCCCTTGGCGCGCAGCGGAACTGGCCGAGCAGATCGGTTCGGCCAACCTGGTGATCCTGGCCAACCACGGGGTGATCGCGACGGGTAAGGACCTGGCGTCAGCGGTGTACCGAGCGGTGTCCATCGACCGGGTGTGCCGGCTGGCCTACGACGTGATGGTCACCGGCCGCACACCGTCGACGATGAACCGCGGGGACATGCTGGGAATGCAGGCTTCGCTGATCGAACGGGCGGCCGACGTCTACTGGGCCGGCGCGGCGCGGTTGACCATCAAGGCCGATCGCGGCGTGCTCGACTGAAGGAGTGTGACGATGGCGTCCATCGACGAGTTGTCGGCGAATCTGAACTTCACCACCGCCAAGACCGGTGCCGAGCGCACGGTCACGTTCTTGCCCGAACCGGAGCGGGCCAAGCGCTACTACACCGTCATCTCCGCCGACGATCACATCGTCGAACCGCCGGACACCTTCGAGGGCCGGGTGCCGCGCAAGTTCGCCGACCGGGCGCCGCGGGTGGTCGACACCGAAGACGGCGGGCAGACGTGGATGTATGACGGGCAGTCGCTGCCGAATGTCGGGTTCAACGCGGTGGTCGGCAGGCCGGTGTCGGAGTACGGGTTCGAGCCGGCCCGGTTCGACGAGATGCGCCGGGGCGCTTGGGACATCCACGCGCGCGTTGCGGACATGGACATCAACGGCGTGTACGCGTCGCTGAACTTCCCGTCGTTCCTGCCCGGCTTCGCCGGTCAGCGGCTGCAGCAGGTGACCGGTGACCGCGAGCTGGCGATGGCCTCGGTGCGGGCATGGAACGACTGGCATCTCGAGGCCTGGGCGGGTGCATACCCCGAGCGGATCATCCCGTGTCAGCTGCCCTGGCTGCTGGACCCCGAGGTCGGCGCGACGATGATCCGCGAGAACGCCGAACGCGGTTTTCACGCGGTGACGTTCAGCGAGAACCCGGCACTGCTGGGGTTGCCGACGATCCACTCCGGTTACTGGGAGCCGCTGATGGCGGCGTGTGCGGAGACGGGAACGGTGGTGAACCTGCACATCGGGTCGTCGGGGACATCGCCGTCGACCACCGCCGACGCCCCGCCCGACGTGGCGGGTGTGCTGTTCTTCGCCTACGCCATCTCCGCGGCCGTGGACTGGCTGTACTCCGGTGTGTGCAGCCGCTACCCGGACCTGAAGATCTGCCTGTCTGAGGGCGGAATCGGTTGGGTGGCAGGTCTTCTCGACCGCCTAGACCACATGCTCAGCTACCACGAGATGTATGGAACGTGGAAGGCGCTCGGCGAGACCCTGACACCGGCGGAGGTCTTCACGCGGAACTTCTGGTTCTGCGCGGTCGAAGACCAGTCCTCGTTCATTCAGTACGACCGGATCGGCGCGGACAACATCCTGCTCGAGGCCGACTATCCGCACTGCGACTCGACGTGGCCGCACACCCAGCGCACGATCCGTGAGCAGATCAACGGGCTGCCCGACGAGATCATCCGAAAGGTGACGTGGGAGAACGCCTCCCGGCTCTACCAGCACCCGGTTCCGGTGGCGGTTCAGCAGAATCCGGACGCCTACTGAGAGTTGGTGTCGAGCCAGTCCGAGATCGCGCCCACTGCATCCCGGAAGAAGATCCGGTAGGGCCGATCGGCGACGTAGCCGATGTGCGGTGTGGCGAGCACGTTGTCGAGGCTGCGAAAGGGGTGATCGAGTGGCAGCGGTTCGGTGTCGAAGACGTCGAGTGCCGCACCGCGGATGGCCCGGGACCGAAGGGCCTCGATCAATGCCGACTCGTCGACGATGGGCCCGCGAGACGTGTTCACCAACAACGCCGTCGGCTTCATCAGCGCAAGCTCGGCGGCACCGACGATTCCGGTGGAACGGTCGCTGAGCTTCATGTGGATGGTGAGAACATCTGATGAGGAGAACAGTTCGTCTTTGGTGACGCGGGCCGCGCCCGCCTCGGCCGCCGCTTCCGCGGTGAGGTTCTGGCTCCAGGCGCTGACCGTCATGCCGAAGGCTTCGCCGATGCGGGCGACGCGGGCGCCGATGCGACCGAGGCCCAGGATGCCGAGCGTGCGCCCGGCCAGTTCGCGGCCCACCGACGTCTGCCACCCACCGTCTCGGACCGAGCGGCTCTCGGCGACGAGGTTGCGTGATCCGGCCAGGATCAGGGACCAGGTCAGCTCGACAGTCGATGCGACGGTGCCGCCGGTGGTACCGACGTGGATACCGCGCTCCTCGGCGGCGGCCATGTCGATGGAGGCGTTGAACGGCCCGGTGGAAGCGATCATCCTCAGCTTCGGCAGGCGTTCGATGATGCTGCGCGGCAGCGGTGTTCGCTCACGCATCACGAAGACGACGTCGAAAGGCGCCAGCCGCTCGACGAGTCGGTCCGGATCTGACTCATGGTCGGTGAAGACCGTGATGTCGGCGCGCCCGGCCACGGCCGACCAGTCCGCCATCTGCAGCGCGACGTTCTGATAGTCGTCGAGGACCGCGACGTTGACGCGTGCCACCATCCACCTCCGTATGCGTTCCCGATGCTCATCCTTGCACCACCGGAGAACGAGTCCGCGGACGCCGCAGTCAGGTACGTGCGGCGATGTCGCCGGCGTGACTGAATCGTGCGGCACGCCGATGAATGCGGTGTTCATGACCGCGAGTGCGTTGCGGCCTGCCGGCGTCGCGGATCTGCTCGGCGTAGAACCACTTCTTGGTGAATTCGACGAGGATCAGATAGACGACGACGAACCCGGCGAGTGCGCCGAAGAACTGGAGTGGCAGCGGCGTGAAGCCAAGGGGGCCAGCCAGCGGTGAAATCGTGATCAGCACGCCGAGCGCAACAACCGTGAGACTCGTGATGGTCAACGGCACACTGGCTCGGCTGCGGAAGAACGGCACCTTCCGGGTGCGGATGGCGAAGATGATCAACGTCTGGGTGGCAAGCGATTCCACGAACCAGCCGGTGCGGAACTCGGTGACGCCTGCGTGCAGCACACCCAACATCAGACCGAATGTCAGGAAGTCGAACAGCGAACTGATCGGCCCGAAAATCAGCATGAACCGTCGGATGAACGCGATGTTCCAGTGTGAGGGTGCTTGCAGTTGATCCTCATCGACGTGGTCGGTGGGAATCGCCAGCTGCGAGCTGTCATAGAGCAGGTTGTTCAACAGGATCTGGCTGGGCAACATCGGCAGGAACGGCAGCAACGCCGACGCGGCGGCCGCGCTGAACATGTTGCCGAAATTGCTCGAGGTGCCCATCAGCACGTATTTGATGGTGTTGGCGAAAATCCGCCGGCCCTCGGCCACCCCGGTCGCCAGCACGCCGAGATCCTTCTCGAGCAGCACCACGTCGGCGGCGTCCTTGGCCACGTCGGTGGCGCTCTCCACCGAGATCCCCACATCGGCGGCGTGCAGAGCCAGCGCGTCGTTGACGCCGTCGCCCAGGAAGCCGACCGATCGCCCGTTGCGCCGTGCCGAGGTGATCAGCTGAGCTTTCTGCTCCGGGGAGATGCGGGCGAAGATCGTGTTGTTCTGCGCGGCCTCGGTGAACTCTTCGGTATCCAGGCTGTCCAGCTGCGCACCGGTGACGGTGCCCTTCGACACCAAACCCAAGTCGGCGCAGACTTTTTCGGCAACCCGGGGGTTGTCGCCGGTGGCGATCTTCAGCTCTATGCCCAGAGCGGCCAACTGAGCCAACGACTGCCGAGCGGCGGCCTTCGGTTCGTCGGCGAAAACCACGAACCCGGCCAACATCAGGTCGGACTCGTCGCCGGTGATCGCCGTCAGCTCGGCGGCCGGTTTGACAGCCACTGCGACCACTCGGCGCCCGGCGGCGAACAACGCGTCCAGGGTGTGCTGCGTCGCCTCCGGGGCGCTCTGGCATCGGACCAGCACCTGCTCGGGCGCCCCCTTGAGCACGAGCACCCGTTTACCGTTGTCGTCGACCAGCACCGATGTGGCGCGGCGGACGTGGTCGAACGGCACCCACGCGACGCGTTGCACCCCGGGGCCCACCACGTCCTTCGCCCGGGGGGACTCCCAGAGCGCGGCGTCCAACGGGTTGGCGCCGACCCCACCCGAATCGGGGTCGACGTCGGTGGCCAGCAGCCCTAGCCGCAGGACTGCATCGCTGTGCGCGCCGGTGGGGTCGACCGCGTCGACCAAGCTGATCCGGCCTTCGGTGAGAGTGCCGGTCTTGTCGGTGATCAGGATGTCGATATCGCCCAGATCCTCGATACATACCAGGCGTTTCACCAGCACCTTGGCCTTGGCGAGTTGCCGCGACCCGGTCGCCAGACTGGCGCTGACCACAGCGGGCAGCAGTTGTGGTGTGATTCCCACCGCGATCGCCAGCGAGAACAACACCGAATCGATCACCGGCTTCCGCAGCAACAGGTTGCTGACCAGGATCAGCACCGTCAGTGCTATCGCGACTTGGAGCAGCAGGTAGGAGAATTTGCGCAGGCCGACTTGGAAGTCGGTTTCGGGCTGGCGCTCACCCAAACCGGCGGCGATGCGGCCGAACTCGGCATTTCTGCCGGTGGCGTACACCACGCCGGTTCCCTCCCCCGCGCTGACGATCGTTCCCATGAATGCCAGATCAGCGCACTCGGCCAGTTCCGCATCGACGGGCACCGGTTGGGGAGATTTCTCCGAGCCCATCGACTCTCCGGTCAGGATGCTCTCGTTGCATTCCAGACCAGTGACGTCGACCAGACGGACGTCCGCGGGTACCACCTCGCCCAACGACAGCCGGATCACATCGCCGGGAACGAGTTCGGTGACATCGATGGCGACGAACGCCCCGTCGCGCCGCGCGACCGCGGTATGGCGCACCCCCGAGTGCAGGGCCGCGGCGGCCCGCTCGGCGCGATACTCGTTGATGAAGCCCAGGCCGATGCTGGCCGCGAGGATCACCCCGATGATGATCGCTTGCAGACTGTCGCCGAGGAAGTACGAGACGACTGCCGTTGCAGCCAGCAGGATCAGGACAGCACTGCGCAGCTGACGCCCCAGCACCGCCAACGCGTTGACATGATGGGTCCGGATGGCATTCGGGCCGTAGCGCGCGCGTCGGGCGGACACCTCCGCGCTGGACAATCCCCCGGCGGAGCTGTCCAGCCAGCCCAAGACCTCATCAATCGGGGCCGAGGCGACCCGCACCGCGGTCAGGGTGTCCGGCAGCGCCGGGTTCGGCGCGTTCGGCGTCATCGACACGGCAGGGCTCCCGGCTATGGGGGGTTCACGTCGGTGAGAGCTGTAGCCAAAGTCGTTCTGGGCCAGCACCTCTCGATGAACCGACCGCTCCGCTTCTCATCGCCAACGCAGACGACAGCACACATCCAGACCTCCCCGTCGCAACCGACGCCATTCTGCTCTAGGAGGCAGGGTAGCGCTATCGAAATGGAAACCGGGTGCCGTCAATCGATGCTGTACGTCAGCGGCGGTGAACGGTAAATGAACGCCAGAAGACTCACACCCGGGGCGCGGTGAGCAACACCTTCAACGCACCGGTGTCGGCGGCGTTGGCAAATACGTTGTAAGCGGTCTCGAACTCGTCGAGGCCGAATCGGTGGGTGACCATCGGTGTGGTGTCGAGCCGGTGACTGGCAACCAGACTGATCAGCGTTGGCGTTGAATAGGTGTCGACGAGGCCGGTGGTGATGGTCAAGTTCTTGATCCAGATGTCCTCCAGGTGCAGAATCGCCGGCGCGCCGTGCACACCGATGTTGGCGACGTGCCCGCCGGGACGGACCAGTCGCACCGCCTGCTCGAACGTCTGTGGAAGCCCGACAGCCTCCATCGTGACGTCAGCCCCCAGTCCTCCGGTCAGTTCAGCGATCACGACTGCCGGATCGTCACGGCCGCTGTTGACGACCGTGTCGGCGCCGAACTTGCGCGCGGCCTCCAGCCGGGAGTCGGCCAGATCGATCGCCACAATGTGGCTGGGGCTGAACAGTTGTGCGGTCATGATCGCGGCCAGCCCGATGGGTCCCGCACCGATGACCGCGACTGTCGTCGGCCGGACGCACCTTGCCGTTGAGCACTCCCACCTCGTAGGCGGTCGGCAGAATGTCGGCGAGCACGATCATCTGCTCGTCGGTCACACCCTCGGGGACCTTGTAAGTGGAGTTGTCGGCGAACGGAACCCGCACGAACTCAGCCTGAGTTCCGTCGATCAGGTGGCCGAGGATCCAACCCCCGCCGCCGAGGCACTGCCCGTAGCTGCCGTCACGGCAGTATCGGCAGCGGCCGCACGACGAGACACAGGACACCAGTACCCGATCCCCGATAGCCAGCTTCTGCACCGAAGAGCCGACCTCGGTGACCGTGCCGACGGCCTCATGGCCGAGAATCCGGCCCGGCGCCACCTCGGGCACGTCGCCGCCGAGGATATGCAGATCGGTGCCACAGATCGTGACGGCGTCGACGCGCACGACCACGTCGGTCGGTTCGGCGATGGCGGGGTCTGGGACGTTGTCCCACGATCGATTGCCCGGACCGTGATACACCAGCGCCCTCATGACCGTCCGTCATTCAATCGTGTCCGCCGCCTGCCGCGGGTGCCACCAGCGACCGAGGAGTGGTATCCGGTTGGGGCGGGGGGCGGCCTCGGCCGAGGCCACCGCTGCGCCGTCATCTCTACCGGAGCCCTGTTGTTCCAGCAGTAGGTCCCGGTCGCGGTTGAGGAACGCGGCCTCGCGTTGGGAATGCTTGAGCTCGAGTCGCGCGTCCCGGCCGCGCCCCGCCGTGTGTCGGGCACCGGCCAGCAACACGCTCAGTCCCAGCATCGCCAGTGCCCCGATCACGATCCCGAACACGAACAACGTCCCTGTCGACCCGGTGACGTGATAGCCGAGTATCGAGAAGTTGCCGGTCAACGCGTGAGCGGGCCCCGCGTTAGCCAGCACGCCGGTGATCCCGATGATGACGGCGACGAGCAGAACAATTAATCCCAGGATGACGATCACGGCGTACTCCCCGAGACAGGCGTCCCATTGGCCACTGCCACAGCCGGTTTCGGGGCGGTGATCGGTGGCTGTAGTTGCGGTTCAGTCGCGGCGGTGGCCTCGCGGGCCAGGAACGTGCCGAGTTCGGCGATGGTCGACATCAACGGGGCCGGGAACACCACGGTGGTGTTCTTGTCGACACCGAGCTCGACCAGGGTCTGCAGGTTGCGCAACTGCAGGGCCAGCGGGTGGGCCATCATGGTGTCCGAAGCGTCCCCCAGCGCGGCGGCGGCAAGTGATTCCCCCTGGGCGGCGATGATCTTCGCGCGTTTCTCCCGCTCCGCCTCGGCTTGGCGGGCCATCGCCCGTTTCATGCTGTCGGGCAGTTGAATGTCTTTGAGTTCCACCAGGGTGACCTGAACACCCCACTCGATAGTGGTGACGTCGAGGATGTCCTGGATGTCGAGGTTGATCTTGTCTGTCTCCGAGAGGGTTTCGTCCAGAGTGTGCTGGCCGACCACCTTACGCAGAGTGGTTTGGGCGATCTGGTCGATCGCCGCGCGAACGTTCTCGATCGCGATCACCGACTTGACCGCATCCACGACCTTGAAGTAAGCCACCGCCGAGACGTCGACGCTGACGTTGTCACGGGTGATGATGCCCTGGGACTGGATGGGCATCGTCACGATCCGCAACGAAATCCGGTGCAGCACATCAACGAACGGGATGATAAGTCGCAACCCGGGTTGGCGTTCCCCGACCACCCGACCCAGCCGGAACAACACACCGTTCTCATACTGCTTGACGATCCGCACCGACATCGCGAGCGCCAACAAAACCACGACGACGACAACACCGAGCACAGCAATCACGGCGTTCATCGCCGTGCACCTATCGACGCGTCGTGCGCAGCAGCGACTGCGGCGACTGTCATGGTTCGGGGACACAGTAAGCGAGCCGAACGAGCTGGAAAATTCTGTGGAGCAGTCATGGCGAGCCTGGTGTGAAGACGATCACGGCGTGTACGGGCCGTGGAGCCAAATGCCCCTGAAGTTCTGCGGCGGACAGCCGAACTCATCCCGAACCAGCTGAATTTCTCAGCCCTTCTGAGGCTACACCCCTTAGTGCGTACCCCCGCGGTGTCCTTCGGATTCAGAGTACTTTCCCAGGTGGTCCGGCATTCGGTGATGGTTGACGAATTCAGCCGAGAGGACGCGTTAATCGGTCCGCCGAGTCTTCTCGTTCCCCGGGCGCGGCTGGTGCTAAGACAGGAAGCGAGCGGGATCAGAGTGCCGCCGTTTGCAGTCTAGGACCGCGCCCCACCGACCGACTTCATGCTCGACCAGCACCTCGCCACCGCCCGGGCCACCACCGTGGGGTGTAACGTCGACAACGTTGGGAAGCACAACCAGTCCGGGATGAGGGTGGCTGTCCGCCGCCGCCTCTCACCGAGCACTCGCTCACGGCCGAACAAGTCAGTGACCACCGCACGTCGGGGAACCACCGTGACCACCGCACCGATGCCGCGGACGCCGAAAACGGCTCCCGCGCAATATTTTCCGATCGACAGCGTCATGTGCCTTCTCCGGCACGACCATCCAGATCACCCACGGCCCGAACCGGTCGCTGACATGCGGCATCCGGGCGGTACGCCATGACCACTGACACGCCGCACACCACGCCGTCGCCCGCTGCGAGAACCACCGAACCGGAGACCGGTCTGAAATCGGCGCCGCTAGCCGAGGTCGAGAAACAACTCGATTACTCGCCGCAGGGGCTCACTGCGGCTGAGGCCGCGGCGCGGTTGGCGACGTACGGGCCCAATGAGATCGCCGAGCACAAGACCAACCCGCTGTTGAAGTTCCTCAGCTACTTCTGGGGTCCGATCCCGTGGATGATCGAGATCGCGGTGATCCTGTCTGGCGCGGTCGGGCACTGGCCGGATTTCTTCATAATCCTGCTGCTGCTGGTGGCCAATGGCGTGGTCGGCTACACCGAGGAACGCCAGGCCGGCAACGCCATTGAGGCGCTGAAAGCCAAGCTGGCGATCAACGCCCGCGTCATCCGCGACGGCGCGTGGATCACCCCGCCGGCCCGCGAGCTGGTGCCCGGTGATGTGATCCGGCTGCGCCTGGGTGACATCGTGCCCGCCGACGCCCGACTGCTCGAGGGCGACGAGATCGAGGTCGATCAGTCCGCCCTGACCGGCGAGTCACTGCCCGCAACCTGCACAACCGGTGACGCGGTGTTCTCCGGGTCCATCATCCGGCAAGGTGAGATCGGCGCCCTGGTCTACGCCACCGGCACCGACACCTACTTCGGCAAGACCGCCGAACTGGTACAGGGCGCGCACACCGTCAGCCACTTCCAACGCGCCGTACTCAAGATCGGCAACTACCTGATCGTCCTGGCCGTCGTGCTGGTGTCGGTCATCATCGTCGTCTCCTTGCTGCGCGGGAACGCGATCCTGACCACCCTGCAATTCGCGCTGGTCCTGACCGTGGCCGCGATCCCGGTGGCGATGCCGACCGTGCTGTCGGTGACTATGGCCGTCGGGGCACGTCTGCTGGCGAAAAAACAGGCCATCGTCAGCCGGCTGGTGGCCATCGAGGAACTCGCCGGCGTGGACGTGCTGTGCGCGGACAAGACGGGCACCCTGACCCAGAACTCCCTGACGTTGGGCACCCCGTTCGCCGTCGACGGCGTCACCGCGGCGGAGGTGATCCTTGACGGCGCCCTGGCATCACGGGCGGACAACGACGACCCCATCGACCTCGCGGTGCTCGGTGGCCTCGACGACAAAACGGCCTTGCAGGATTACACGATCGGCCACTTTCAACCGTTCGACCCAGTGCACAAACGCACCGAGGCCGCCGTCACCGCCACCGACGGGACCACCTTCCGGGTCACCAAAGGCGCCCCGCAGGTCATCCTGGCGCTGGCCGCCAACGCCGCACATATCACGTCTGCTGCGGATCAGGCCGTCAACGATTTCGCCACCCGCGGCTACCGGTCCCTGGGCGTCGCCCGCGCCGACGGCGACGGAGGCGGCGACGGCGACTGGCAGTTCACTGGTGTCCTACCCCTGTTCGACCCACCGCGCGACGACGCCGCGGCCACCATCTCCACCGCTGGCGCGATGGGCGTCAGCGTCAAGATGGTGACCGGTGATGCGCTGGCCATCGCCAAGGAAACCGCCGCCAAGATCGGGTTGGGCACCGACATCCTCGACGCAGCAGGCCTTGGGGACGTAAAGAAGAGCGAATCGGCGGCGGTGGGCGAATCCATCGAGACCGCCGACGGTTTCGCCCAGGTCTTCCCCGAGCACAAGTACCACATCGTCGACGTGCTGCAGAAACGCGGCCACATCGTCGGGATGACCGGCGACGGGGTCAACGACGCCCCCGCACTGAAAAAGGCCGACTGCGGCATCGCCGTGTCCGGGGCCACCGACGCCGCCCGCGCGGCCGCCGACATCGTGCTGCTGACCCCGGGGCTGTCGGTGATCATCGACGCGATCAAAGAGAGCCGCAAGATCTTTCAGCGAATGAACAGTTATGCGATCTACCGCATCGCCGAAACCCTGCGGGTGCTGCTGTTCATGACGACCGCCATCCTGGTGTTCAACTTCTACCCGCTGACCGCGATCATGATCGTGATGCTCGCCCTGCTCAACGACGGCGCCATCTTGTCCATCGCCTACGACAATGTGCGCTACCGCAACGAGCCCGAGGCCTGGAACATGCGCCTGGTGCTCGGCATCGCCACCGTGCTGGGCGTGGTCGGACCGATCGCCGCGTTCGGCCTGTTCTATTTGGGTGAACGGGTCTTCGACCTCGGCCACCCGCGCGTGCAGACCCTGATGTATCTCATGCTCTCGGTCGCCGGGCACCTCACGATCTTCCTGACCCGAACCCGCGGCCCCTTCTGGTCCATCCGCCCTGCCCGCATCCTGCTGATCGCCGTTCTCGGCACCCAGGCCCTCGCCACGTTCATCGCCGTCTACGGACTGTTCATGGCCCCACTCGGGTGGAAATGGGCGGCGTTCGTCTGGGGGTACGCCCTGCTGTGGTTCCTCGTCAGCGACCGCATCAAGCTCTTCGCCTACCGCATCCTCGACCCGGCAACGAATGCGAAGAGGCGGTCCGAAGCAGTGCACGCCCTTGCGCCCTCATCTGCGTGACACCAAGAGCCTGGGCGGTCAGTTTCCGGAGAGATAGTCGCGCCGCCGGCGCCCCAGTCGTTGCTTTGCACACAATCGGAGTGTCGTTTTTCACCGCGAGCCGGCAGAGGGGATTCCTTGTGCAGGTGTGCGGTTGGGCGCTGTCCGCCGCCGATGTGGTCGCCCTCGTCACGTCGTTCGGACCGTGAACCTGTATGCAACTCCCGGGCGGGTCTGCACCGGCGTCTGGGCTCGCAGGCAGGACCACGACGCGCCGCGAACAATCGTGAACGCCCGCAATTGATAAGGAACACAAGCCTGCACGGGACAGACCGCTCACGCTTCGGCGAGCGAGATGTGATGCTCATGGAGGGATCAGCCACGCTGTCGGCGGCCGCCGCCAGCATGGATCAGCCAGAGTGCCGACTAGCCTGGCTGACTACCCTTGGAAGAAGAACTTCATGCGCCTAATAGGGTTGATCGTTGCCATCCGGTTCGTCGTCGGCGCCGTCGCCGCCGGCCAGCGTGGCTACTTCACCCAAGCCACCCAAACCTGCTCCAGCGCAGGGACTATCGCGGTCACCGTGATGAATTGCAATCGATGTGAGGGCGGTCTGGCGAAAGCGGCCATCGCTTCATAGACGGTTGCGATCACCGGCACGTCGGGTTGGGAGCCGACGCTCCTTGAGTTCCGCAGCGGACAGCTGAACTCATCCCGGAACAGCTGCAACTCTCAGCCACCGACGACGCTACACTGGTCAGACGATTCCGACCGGTCATTTCCGCTGGCCTGTTCGCCAACTGCGGGTTACCGCCGCTGCCGATGCCATGGGGCAGGTTCACCCCATCCCGCCGGCCACGGCTGGCTTACGATGGGAACTATCGCGGTGCAGGGCGCCGCGCCTTAGATTGGACGGCCGCGGTGCGTTTTGCGGGCAGCGGCAGGATGTGAGCATAGGTATCGCCCATGACCGAGTTGACCGAGGATGGGCCCATCTCACCGGGTGTTTCGCTGACACCTGAGCGAGCCAGTGCGGACACTGCGGAGCTTAGGGCCGGGATCGACGACCTCGCCGGCATAGTTTCGGACGGTCTGGGACTTCCCGAATTGCTTGCTGTGGTAGCGACTTTCGCTGTTCGCGCGATACCGGGTGCTGAAGGTGCCGGAGTGACGTTGTTGCGGGTCGACCGGGTCGACAATATGGTCGAGGCGCTGGCGGCGAGTGCCCCGTTTGTCGCCGAGATCGACGAGATCCAGTTCGTAACCCTCCAGGAAGGACCGTGCATCACCGCGACACTGGAGCGGCGCACCGTGCGCTCCGGGTCGTTAGGCGGGGAGAAGATGTGGCCGCGGTTCGGCCCGCGGGTGGGTCGACTCGGAGTGCACAGCGCGCTGTCGCTACCGATGCTGCTGCGCGATCAGGTTGTCGGGGCGATCAGCGTCTACGCCCACGGCAAAGACGCCTTCGACGAGCACGCCGCCGAATTCGGCGAACTGTTCGCCAAACCGGCCGCCGTTGCGGTTCACAACGCCCAGGTTCTCACACGGGCGACGACGCTGGCCATGCAGTTGCAGACGGCGCTGTCCACCCGGCCGGTGATCGATCAGGCGATCGGCCTCATTCGGGGACGGACCGGGCGTACCGCCCATGAGGCGTTCGACCTGCTTCGGGAGATCAGCCAATCCGAACACCACAAGTTGGCGGACGTGGCCCAGAGCATGATCGATGAAGCCGTGCGCCGCGCCCGCGCCCGCCGCAACCCGACCTGAACCGGCGGCCGATACTCGGTGCGTCGAGTCGCGGGGCATGCTCAGCGCCCAGCGCGCGCTGCGCACCTGTAGTCTCGAGGGCATCGGGGCGGAATCAAGTCCGTGTTGAGAATCGCTCACCTGCACGTCTGCTACCCCAGCCAGAGGCACGTTGCGTAGCGAACGGGGAGCACAGGCCCAGTACATGACCTATTGCATCGGCGTATTGCTCGACAAAGGAATGATTTTCGCCTCCGACTCCCGCACCAATGCCGGCATGGACAGCGTCGCCAAGTTCTGCAAGATGACGGTGTTCGAGCGTCCTGGCAGCCGGGTCATCGTCTTGCTGAGTTCAGGAAACCTGGCCGGGACGCAGGCGGTCATCAGCGTCCTGACACAGCGATGCGCAGAGGGCGCCGCGGACACCAATCTCTTTGGCGCACGCACCATGTTCGACGTCGTGAGGCTGGTATCCGACGCAATGCGCGATATCGAAAGCCGCGATGCTGACTACCTGGAAGCCAACAACATCAGCTTCAACGCCTCGTTCATCGTCGGTGGGCAAATCGATGGTGAGCCGATGCGGCTGTTCCGGACCTATGCCGAAGGCAATTTCATCGAGGCCGGAGTCGACACGAACTTCTTTCAGACCGGCGAGACCAAGTACGGAAAGCCCATCCTCGACCGCGTGCTCACGCAACACACGCCGCTTGCCGACGCCACGAAATGCGTCCTGGTGTCGTTCGATTCGACCATGCGCAGCAATCTGTCGGTAGGCATGCCGATCGACCTGGTGTGTTACGAGCAGGACAGCCTCGAAGTGCGCTTCCGGCGGCGATTCGATGAGGGGGACCCCTATTTCACGACGCTCAGCCACGAATGGAGCGACGGTACGCGCAAGGTGTTTCGCGATCTACCCGAGTTGCACTGGTGACGGCTGACCGGAATGGATACCTTGATCATCACCTGTGAACACGGCGGCAATCGAATACCCGCCTCCTACCGGCAGCTGTTTCGTGGACGCCGTGCCCTGCTGGACTCCCACCGCGGGTACGACGCCGGGGCGTTGGTTATGGCGACGGCGCTCGCCGATACCTTCCGGGCCCCGCTCGTGGCGTCAACCACCAGCCGTCTGCTCATCGATCTCAATCGCTCGATCGGACACCCACAACTCTTTTCGGAGGCGACACGCAGCGCGCCGGCCGAGGCCCGGGAACACATCGTCAACGAGCATTACCGGCCTTATCGCGCGCAGGTCGAGCATCTCGTCACCGAAGCGGTGTCGCGCGGTGACCGCGTGATTCACATCTCGTCGCACAGCTTCACCCCCGAACTCAACGGCACAGTGCGCAGTGCCGATGTAGGTTTGCTCTACCATCCCGGCCGGAGTGGGGAGGCCCAGATGTGCGCCCGCTGGAAGGAAACGATCGCGGCATCCGCTGCGGAACTTCGGGTACGCCGCAATTACCCCTATGCCGGCAAGGGAGACGGGTTGACCTCGCACTTGCGCCGGCGCTTCGGTCAGAGCGACTACGTCGGAATCGAACTGGAAATCAACCAGGGCATAGTCTTGACCGCGGGCCGACGCTGGACTGAGCTGCGGCGCGTGCTGATCGATTCGTTGCACATGGCTCACCCGTTGAGCGCGCCATGATCTACCTTCCACGTCAAATGTCAAGAATCAGAGGTCTTTTCATCAGCTGCAGCCGAGACCGCGCACGACCTCACCATGCGAACACCGGAGAAGAATGATGCGAATAAACGTCGGCTTCGAGATGATCTACGACTGCCCTCAGCCCACACCGATGATCTTCAACCTCAACGTCCACTTCACCCGCGTGTCCGATCTGGTCGGCCGTGACGACCTCGTGTTCGATCCACCGGTTCCGATGACCGCCTACCGCGACGGCTTCGGAAACTGGTGCACCCGCATTGTCGCCCCGGAAGGTCGCACACGCGTGACGGCGAATGCGTTGGTCAACGACACCGGACTCACGGACATCATTGTGCCTGAGGCGCAACAGATTCCGGTGCCGGACCTGCCGGTGGACACGCTCGTCTACCTGCTCGGGAGCCGGTACTGCGAAACCGATCGGCTGTCCGAGACAGCGTGGAAGCTCTTCGAGCACGGGCCGACAGGATGGGGCCGAGTGCAGGCAATCTGCGATTACGTTCACAACCATGTTCAGTTCGGCTACGAGCACGCTCGGGTGACGCAGACGGCGCTGGAGACCCTCGACAACCGGACCGGTGTCTGCCGTGATTTCACGCACCTCGCCGTTGCCTTCTGTCGCTGCATGAACATCCCGGCCCGTTACTGCACCGGGTATCTCGGCGACATCGGTATGCCGCCACCGTACGGACCGATGGATTTCGCGGCGTGGTTCGAGGTGTATCTCGGCGGGCAATGGCATACCTTCGACGCGCGCAACAACACCCCGCGAATCGGCAGGGTATTGATCGCGCGCGGCCGCGACGCCGCCGACGTCGCGCTCAGCAACGCGTTCGGTCCCAACACACTGACGAGCTTCAAGGTTTGGACCGACGAGGTACCTGCCGATTGAGCTGCACGCGCGGTCTGCGCTCAGCCGCGAATCGCATATTGACGATGGCAGGGGAATACACTGACTGGCCATGGACGATGGTGGTGATCCCCGTACGGAGGACTCGCTTCCGGCGGCGGCTGCTCCCGAGGACGACAGCGCAGTAGCCGCCGGCCTGACTATCGCCGCGGCCGCCGACGCCCGAGTGTCGCCGGTCATGCTGGCCAGGATGTTGGTCAGTGCCGG
The DNA here is from genome assembly GCA_963716465.1 of uncultured Actinomycetota bacterium. Lineage (GTDB taxonomy): Bacteria > Actinomycetota > Actinomycetes > Mycobacteriales > Mycobacteriaceae > Mycobacterium. Next base: position 719,415 of record CAVQTS010000006.1, on the reverse strand, counting down.
CACCAGCATCGACGACGAAGACGAATTGCTGAGCGTGCTGCAACGGGTGGTCGGGATCGCCCACGACGTCATCGTCGGCGCCGACAGCACCGGGGTGACCATCGACTTAGGCGGGCGCACCTTCACGGCGGTGCACACCGATCACCGCACCCTGCGGGTCGACTCCGAGCAATACGACGCGGGTGAAGGCCCGTGCCTGCACGCCTCCCGCACCCGGTCGATCGTGCTGGTCGATGCCGTCGACGCGGTCGACACCTGGCCGCGCTTCGCCTCGGCGGCCGCCGAGGAAGGCATTCGTAGCTTTCTGGCCGCTCCGCTGTTCACCCCCGAGCACACCTTGGGCTCGCTCAACCTCTATGGCCGCAACCAATCCGCGTTCGACGATGTCGACGCCGAGATTCTCGACCTGCTCACCACGGCGGTCTCGCGCGCCATCGGCGACTTCGCCCGCTTCAAGTCCGAGCGCGACGTCGCCGAATCCATCCAGCGCGCCCTGGAACACCGCGCACCCATCGAGCAAGCCAAGGGCATGTTGATGGCCATCCACGGCATCGACGCCGACCAGGCTTTCGATCTGCTTCGCAAGCAGTCGCAAGAGACGAACGTCCGGCTGCGAACCGTCGCGGCCAACTTCGTCGAACAGCTCAGCGCACCCACCGCACCCTCAGGGGCGACCGAGCCACAATCGTGATCCGGCCCGTCAGGTTCCCGATCCACCGAACGGGTATGCACAGCCACACGGTTTCCATGCGGCCGGCCGTATCGGATTCCCAGGCCCCGGCGGTTCAGATTTGCAGCTGCCGGGGCTGATCCGTCACATAGTCTCGCCGGCATGGAGATGACGCAGCCGCTGCATCGGGCGCTCCAACAGCACCCCGACCGGCTGTCGACGGTCTTCGGCGACCGACAGCGCACCGTCGCCGAGACCGCCGATCGCGTCGCACGCCTCGCGGGCGCGCTCGTCGAACTCGGGGTGGCGCCCGGTGACCGGGTCGGCTTGCTGGCCCTCAATTCCGACCGCTACCTGGAATACCTGTTAGCCGTGCCGTGGTCCGGCGCGGCGGTCAACCCGGTCAACATCCGGTGGAGCCCGACCGAGATCGCCTACTCACTGGTCGACTGCGACACCCGTGTGCTGTTGGTCGACGATGCGTTCGCGCCGGTGATTCCCGCCCTGCGCGCCCAGTCCCCGGTGCTGCAGACGGTGATCTTCTGCGGTGAGGGACCGACCCCGGACGGCACACTGAATTACGAGGACCTCATCGCCGGCAGCGATGCGATCGACGATCGCCGCCGCGGCGCAGACGATCTCTACGGTGTGTTCTACACCGGCGGCACCACGGGCCATCCCAAGGGCGTCATGCTCAGCCACCGCAACCTGCTGTCCTCGGCGATGAGCGCACTGGCGACCGGCGACATCGTCACGCGCCGCGGCCGGCTGCTACACGCCGCGCCGCTGTTCCACCTGGCCGGCATCGCAATCTGGAGCATCGGAAATCTGGTGGACGCCACCCACGTCGTCGTGCCGACGTTCACCCCGGCCGGCGTGATCGAGTCCGTCGAGTCGCACCGGGTCACCGACATCCTGCTGGTACCGACCATGATCCAGATGCTCATCGACTCACCGCAGGCCCACACCGCCGACTTGAGCAGCGTCCGTCACGTCGTGTACGGCGCATCGCCGATCACCGACGACGTGCTGGGCCGGGCGCGTGCGACGCTGCCCGCCGCGGGTTTCACCCAGGCGTACGGCATGACCGAACTCTCCCCCATCGCCACTGTGCTGCTGCCCGACGATCACGACGACCCGGCCCTGATCCGCAGCGCCGGCCGTCCCGGTGTCGGTGTCGACCTGCAAATCGTCGACGCCGGAGACGACGAGTCGCCGCGCGGTCAGATCGGGGAGATCGTCGTGCGCGGAGACAACGTGATGCAGGGTTACTGGAACAAGCCCGCCGAGACCGCGGCGGCCCTGCGCAACGGCTACATGCACACCGGCGACCTGGGTTACATGAACGATCAGGGCTACGTCTTCGTCGTCGACCGGCTCAAGGACATGATCATCACCGGCGGTGAGAACGTCTACTCCGCCGAAGTCGAGAACGCACTGTCCAAGCACCCCGCCGTCGCTGCCTGCGCGGTGATCGGCCTTGAGGACGCGCAGTGGGGCGAACGGGTGCACGCGGTGGTCGTCCTGCAGCCCGATACCGAGGCCACCTTCGAAGACCTGCAGGCGTTCTGCCGAGACCTGATCGCCAACTACAAGCTCCCTCGCAGCATCGACTTCGTCGGCGAACTACCGATGTCGGGTGCCGGCAAGATCCTCAAACGCGAACTGCGCCAACAACATCGGCCCTGACGATTCGGGTCCTACATCCGAAATGTCACGCCGAGCAGAGCTATGACGCCCAGCCCGGCGATCATCGCTGCCACGATCGAGGCGATCGAATAGCGCATCGGCCCGAACTCCACCCTGAGCGCGCGCAGTTCCTGCCGGTGCTGAACCCAGCCCAGGATCAGTGCGACCAACCCCACAAGAATCATGGCGAAGCCGAACACCTGCGGGCTGACATAGGGGTCGCGCAACCGGTCGTTCTGCGACAGGTACCGGAAGATCTGGTAGATGGTGAAGCCGAACGCGATCAGCGACGTGCTGGTTCGGGTCCAGGCCATCAAGGTGCGCTCCAGTGCCAGCCGGTTTCGCTCGGCCGCGAGCCGCGTGTTGGCGTCCACGGGAGCAGTACACCACTTGCGACGTTGCTGAGCGCCATAACCAGATCCGGGCGTGGATACAGACGATCGCGGAAGAATAGTCAATAATGTGTGGGCCGATGTCTAGGAATAGCAAACCGGAACGCACCGAGCACGCCGTCGTGATCGGCGGAAGCATCGCCGGGCTGTGCGCCGCCCGGGTGCTCGCCGATTCCTTCGATCGGGTCACGCTCTATGAGCGCGACGATCTGCCCGACCAGCCGATCGACCGCTCGGCGATCCCGCAGGGCCAGCACGTTCACCTGCTGATGGCGCGGGGAGCGCACGAGCTCGAGGGACTGTTCCCCGGCCTGCTCGACGACATGGCGGCCGCCGACATGCCGGTACTGCACAACGAACCCGCGGAGATCCACTTCACCGCCTCCGGGCACGTGCTGAGCACCGGACACCGCGGCCCCGACGGGTTCACCGCATACCTGCCCAGCCGTGCGCTGCTCGAATGGCACGTCAGGACGCGCGTCCAGGCGCTGCCCAGGGTGCAGATCGTCGAGGGCGACGTCGACCGGCCGGAGTTCGACCCGGCCACCGGACGGGTCACCGGGGTGGTTCTCGACGGCGGGGTGTCGGTACCGGCCGACCTGGTGGTCGACGCCTCCGGCCGAGGCAGCCGACTTCCGACCTGGCTGCAGGAATGGGGCTTCGACCAACCGCGGGTGGACACGGTGAAGGTCGGCGTCACCTACGCGTCGCAGCGGGTGCGCATTCCGGCCAGGATGATGCCGGAGAAGATGGTCGTCGTGGGTGCCTCGCACGGCCGGCCGCTGGGCATGGGGATGCTCTTTCACGAGGACGGAACCTGGATCGTGACGGCCTTCGGCGTCGGCGGGGCACAACCACCGCGCGACTTCGCCGGCGTGTCCGCGCTGGCCGACACCGTGCTTCCGGCGCACATCGGTCCCGCGCTGCGGGCCGGTGAACTCCTGGGCTCGATGAAGTTCCACAGCTATCCGACGAGCAAGTGGCGTCGCTACGACAAGCAAGCCAACTTGCCGGCGGCCATCCTGCCGTTCGGCGACGCCGTCGTCAGCGTGAACCCTACCTTCGGGCAAGGCGTCACGATGTCGACACTGCAAGCCGCCACCCTGCGCGATGTGTTGGCCCGCGGCACCCACAACCTGGTCCCTCGGGTGGCGCGGGCCACCGCCCGGGCCATCATGCCGGTGTGGACGATGAACGCCGTCGCCGACATCAGCGCACACCGCGCGCAGGGCCCCCAACCCTGGTGGTACCGGCCGTCCTACCGACTGATGGATCAGTTCCTGGGCGCCGCCGAGTCCGACGGCGTGCTCACCGAATGGTTCCTGCGGCGCACCAGCATGCTCGACAGCCTCTGGGTCGTCCCCCCGCCGCGGGTACTCGCGCGCGCGATCCGGCACAACACCGGGGCGTGGCTGGCCGAACGCCGCGGGCAGCGCGCCGGCACGGCCAAGTCCCCGCACTACTTCGACATCGGATCGACCAGATCGCGCTCGGTGTAGATCAGCATCGGTTCGCCGGCTTTCCGGACGCTCCTATCCACTGCGACAGCATGCGCACGACCCTTGCGGGCAATTTCTTACGTTTCACCGGGATATTGCTCGGCTGTGTGGACAGAAACCGACTCCGCTGTTAATTTCGCCACATTCGCTGCCGCCCACTTCGTCAGGAGAACCGATGTCGAGCTCCCGTACACCGGCAAAAACGCGTCTCACCGCTCGGCTCACCACGCGATTGGGCGCGGCGACATTCGTGGCGGGGTTGGCGTTGGCCGGGCCGCAGGGCCTGGGGATTGCCGGTGCCGACACTTCCGGTAAGGCGGCGTCGTCGAACAGCACCGGGACCTCGCAAGCCTCTAACACGCAGCGCTCAGGCAGCTCCACACGGCGCACGGCACCTGCTGGGACGGCCGCTGGTGGGTCCGCCAATTCCTCCTCGACGAAGGCTCCGGCGGCGACCGCCGGCGCGCGGGCGGCAGCGTCGTTCGGGCTGACCGGCACCGAGTCCACCGACACCAGGGCGCGCAGCTCGGCCGCCTTGTCCGTCGTGGCCTCGACCACACCGACCGCCGCCGTCACTCCGCATGCGGGCTCGGGGCAGGGTTGGGTTCCGGGATCGATTCTGGCGATCTTCGTCTCCGACGGCACCCAGTCGCATCCCAACGCGGGTCTGTTGATCGGCAACGGCTTCAGTTTCACCTCGGGCACCTGCGCACCGGGCGCCACGTGCAACGGCGGCCGGGCGGGACTGCTGGTGGGCAACGGCGGAAACGCGTTCGGAGGCAGCAGTACTCAAGGCGGCAACGGCGGCGCCGCCGGGTTCATCGGCAACGGCGGCAACGGCAGTGCAGGTGCTGCGTTAACCGCCCCCGGCGGCAACGGCGGCAGGGGTGGACTGCTGGCCGGCAACGGCGGTAACGGCGCCGGCGGCAACGGCGGCAACGGCGGCAACGGCGGGTCGGCAGGCCTGATCGGAAATGGCGGGAGCGGCGGCAGCGCCGCGCGTTACTCGGCTGCCAGCGGCGGTAACGGCGGGGCGGGCGGACTGCTTATCGGCAATGGCGGGTTCGGCGGCGACGGGCAGAGCAGCTCGCAAACCGACACCGGCGGCAACGGCGGCAACGGCGGCCGGGGTGGCTTCTTCGTGGGTGTCGGCGGCAACGGCGGGACCGGCTCGTACGGGATTGTCGCCTGCGCGAACACGACATGCCAGGTGACGTTCCCAGGTGGGCAGGGCGGCAAGGGCGGAGCGGGTGGACTCTTCGGTAGCGCCGGGTACGCCGGAGCCCAGGCGCTGTCGTCTGACTCGCCGCTGTTCGCCGGCTACACGCGCGGTCTACCCGGCGGGCGGTCAGGTCGGCGACTCCGGCCAGGCCCTCAGTTATCCGCCCAACAACGGATCCGTCACGACCCCGAACACGGTCGTGGACGTCACCCTCCCGAAGGGAACCGTGCTGCAACGCTTCGGGGGCCCCACGGGCGGCTTCCTCGCGCCGGCCGGCACTCTGTTCCTACAACTGGCGCTGAACCCTTCCCAAGAGGTGGCGCCCTACTTCCAGTACGTGGTGGCCGACCCCAACGCTCTTCCCGCGGGCTACGCCATCGAGCAATCCGTGATCGCCCCCTACTACGGTCAGGCGGGCGGCGGAATCCAGTACCGCATCGTCGGCCCCGGCGGCAGCCAAGGGTCGGTGAACGACCTGCTTCAATCCGGATACCTCGCCTACCAGTGACCGAGGCGGTTGACTTCGACCGGCTGACCCGCAACTGGTTCTATTGGTCCGGCCGAGGGCAACTGCAGAACCCGTCGGTGTCCACCGATTGTGCGGACTGCACGGTCCTGTTCAGGTCGGATGACTATTCGGTCCATCTTCGCAACGATGACACCGGGTGGTCGGTCGACACCGTCGGCGAACGAGGTGAGCGAAGCAACGACACCGCCAAGTTCTCCAGCTACGCGCTGGCCGAGAAATATCTGGTCTGGATATGGGGCTCCGCGGCCCGAAGTTTTCTTCGGGCGCCCATTCTGGGTCAGAAGCTCTACGCCAAGGGATTCGATCCGAACGTGGAGCGAACGCCGATCAGCGAGGGCATCTTCGAACTGCGGTCACCGGAGGGACGTGCGGTGCTCATGGAGCCGCACGCCACGATCTTCAGCCATCTGATGGACAGATCCGAAGAAGAGATCGAGCAGATGTTGCTGGCCGGCGTGTAGATACGTGCAGCAGGCGGATATTTACGACGGAACTACGGAACCAATACGGACCAGGCCGTGCGCGTTTGCCGCGGCGTGAGTTGGAACTGAGGCTAAGCAAACCCCTCCGCCCGACAACTGCCGCCGCCTGGCAAAGCGAAAATTGACTCCGGTGTCCCTTCGGGCGGCATTTGGACGAAGGCCCCAATCCAGTACACTTACCCTACGCTCAGGTTAGAGTGGGTGACCGCAGCCCGCGATCGCCGGTTAAAGGGGATTCCCATGAACATTCCACGCCTTTACCTTTCGCGACCCGCGACGGTCATCCCAGATAGGGCGGTCGACAACGAAGAACTGCTGGCGCGCGTGCACGAGTCGTTCCGCGGATCGGCGTCCGACTGGGACGTGATCGAGCAAAGCATCCGCTACGTTTTCGACCGATGTAATAGCAAAATGCGCTACCTCGAAGAGGACGCTACGTTGTCGCCCGGCGAGTTTGCGTCACGCGCGGCAAAGGCTTGTCTCGCGGAGAACAATGTCGCGGCAACCGACATCGACCTCCTCGTCTATGGCGGGATCGCCCGCGACGCGTTCGAGCCGGCGACCGCGACTGAGGTTGCCGGCCGCCTGGGCGCACGTCCACTTCACGCCACCGACGTAACGTGCGCCTGCGCGGGGCTCATCGAAGCGCTGCACGTCGTCACCGGCTACTTCGCCCTGCATGACGACATTCAGACGGCGCTCATCTGCTCCGGCGAGATCACGCGCGACCGGGTCAGCTACGACTTCCAGACAGTCGAGGACGTCATGAACGAGGTGGCGGGCCTGACACTCGGTAACGCCGCCGCGGCGTTTCTGGTCACCCGGGACCAGCTGGCCGCCGGTGGCGCGCGCATCCTGGCGCTGCAGCACAAGACGTACTCCGAGCACTATGCCTTATGCCGGGCGCCCGTCGACGGCCACTTCACTTCGCAGTCGAAAGAGCTGTTCGCGCTCGCGGTCCACGTGCCAGGAGAGGTCCGTCGGCTACTCGACGGCGTCGGATGGACTCCGGAGGAAGTCGACCACTACGCCTTCCACCAGCCGAGCGAGGCGGTCATCGAACGAGTTCTCAGCGAGCTCGGCGCACGTCCGCAGGCTGGCATCTTCACCCATTCGATGTTTGGCAACACGGCCAGCACCTCATGGGTTCTCGCGCTCGACTATCGCCTCAAGCACGGCGACGTGCAGGCCGGCGACAAGATCGTGATCGGGAGCGCCGCAGCCGGCTTCACCATCGTGTGTGGCGCCGCGCTGTGGGAGGGTGAATGAGCCACTATTTACGGCTCTACCAAGTCATCAACAAGACGTTCGGATTGAGGATACGGCCCCTCGGTACGTTCGTGATGCTCCAGCTGCGACAGGCCATCTCGGCCACGACGCTGGGCCTCGACAACATCTTCTTCCGTCGGTACCGCAAGCAGCCGATCGACCGGCCGATCTTCATCATCGGCAACCCGCGAAGCGGGACGACGTTCCTGCACCGGTTGCTCTGGGCGCCGGCGGGATGGCGGCGTTCGAACTATGGGAGATGCTCTTCCCGGCGATCACGGCACGCAAGCTGCTCGGCCGCATCGTCCCGCGCCTGGACCGGCTCTCGCCCGGCCCGGTACCACCCGTCCGACGTGCACGACACCAGCCTGCGGGGCATCGAGACCGATGACGTGGCATGGTTCTTCCGAACGCTTGATGGGCCCTTCGCATGGGCGTACTTCCTTGCCTGGCAAGATAATTGGAACAGCGAGCTGTACCGGCGCGAGTTCGGGATCGACGGCGTGACAGAGCGCGACAAGGAGCGCTTCTTCCGGTACTACGAGGCGTGCTGGCGACGGAACCTGATGTACAAGCGCAGCAGTCGCATCCTGGCCAAGACGAGCATGCTGACCTTCCGCCTCGACGAGGTACTCGAGCGCTATCCAGACTGCAAGCTGGTCTACATCATCCGCGATCCCGTCGAGGTCATCCCGTCGGGCATGTCGCTGATCGCCAGCGTGCTCGAGAACGGCTACGACATGTGGGACCGCAGCAGCAAAGAAGACCAGGAGCGGTGGATCGAGAATCTCTACCAGGCTTCCTGCGACATCCTCAGAAGGTTCTACGAGGCGCAGACGGACGGCAGCATCCCGGAACGCAACCTGTGCGTCGTGCGCTACACCGACCTGCTGCAGAATCTGGAGCCGACGATCGCGCGGATCGTCGAGTTCCTGGAGATCGACCCCAGCGCGGAGTTCCTCGAGGAGGTGCGTGCGCAGGCCGAGCGGCAGCGCACCTACAAGAGTGGGCACAAGCACTCGCCGGACAAGTTCGGCCTCAGCCCCGAGCGGATCCGGAAAGATCTGGCGTTCGTGTACGACGCGTATGGCCTCGCGGGCAAGCCGACCGACCGGCCCGCCCCCGTTGCCCCCCGTTAGGAGCTGATCAAAGGCTTTGCTGGAGCGCGACCGGCTCCGACGGCCTGTGGGCGCCATCGCGCTCCCTGCTGCGCGGTGTTGATCGGCGCATCGAAGTTTGCCCCGTATACTTGATTTTTCCTGAGAGAATCAAATACCCTGGCTGAGAGAACCGTTAATCTTTGCTGAGAAGTGGTCGGGGGCCTGGTCTGATGAAGAGCGCGTCGGGATGTATCGGTCGGGTCGGAGGACTTGCGGTCTTCTTGGGAGTGGGCGTCGCGCTGGCGACCGGTTGCGGGGTCGCCGCGGCCGATACCGGTTCTGCGGACTCGTCGTCAGCGTCGGCGGGTAAGTCGGCGGCCAGCAACGCCGCGCACTCGTCAGCCACCTCGAACAGTTCGTCTACCCGCAAGCAGGCCGCGACAAAGTCTGCACCGAGCGCTACCGCGACGTCAGCGAGTGTCGAGGCGGTGAGCACAGCCGGCGCTGGTCGCTTAATGCGCAGACAGCAGCGGGCAAACGACCGGGCGTGACTCAGTGACTCTGGTCATCGTCGGCGGCGGCCGGCCGCAGAACAGCAACGCCGGCGCATCCAGGTGACTCCGGGTCGACGCGGCTGGCCGCGCTCGGCGCGTACAGCGCTGTCGGCACTGCCTCGGCGGCCGCCGTTTCTGCCGTGGCGCCGTTGACGGCAGCGCCCGCTCTTCAGTCGATCACCCAGCCTGACAGCTGCAGCGACTGCGCTGGTGAACCCGAACACACTGCGCCCGCAGTTCTCCCTCTTCTTTTTTGCGATCGGCTCCGGTGCCGTGGCACTCGACTATGTGCTGGCGGTATTGCGGCAATTAACCCTGGCCACCTACTGGCGCGGCACGCCAGACACGGTGAACCCGACGCTCGAACTCAACGGATACAACCTGGTGGCCAGCTCCACTGAGAACATCACGTCGTTTTATGGAAACTGGACGAACTGGCCGGGGGGGCCGAGCACCGTTCAGGGTCAGCAGCAATTCGACGTCGTCGATCCGCAGACAAACGCGAATGTTGGATCCTTCAACGCTCTGGTGAGCTCGGGATCCCCGCTCGTCGCTCGGTGCCAAAACCGTTGAGCTGCTTGTCAGTCTCCCCGAACGGTCCCGACGTCGGGCACCAACCCCGGCGACATTCCGCCCTCGGCTCGATCATCGCCAACCAGTCGTTTGGCCCCTTCGGGTTCGGCTGGTCTTACTCCGCCATGCCCACCGACTCCGGCACCGACGTCGTCTCATTCAAATTGATGACACCGTTCGGAAACATCCCCATCCCGATCAATTATGACGCCGCCAAGGGCATCGCGACCATACGGTCGACAACACCCCGATCGATCTCGACAACGGCTACAGCATCGTGCCCGCCGACCCCAACGGCGAAACCTTCACCGCGATAACCGGAGTTCTGCCGCTGTTCTCAGCCCTGCAGGGATATCAGAAGTACAACATTGTCGATTCGGCTGGCGATTGCGGTGGGAAGCTTCGACGGCGTCTTCACTCCCACGGCGGACATCGGTGGTGGGACGTACCGAGGCAATCCTCGTCACCCACGACTACGGCGACGGAATCCAATGTGGGCACCAACCCCGGGCAGGTGCCGCCGGTCGGCTCGGTGTTCAACGTTTTTCATGTGCAGTTTGTCTAGCGGCTGGGATTTCCTCTACTCCTCGCTCCCCTCACAATCGGGTGACGTGATCTCCTTCTTGAGCTTCAACTCCGGCACCGTCTCCAACGTCGGGACATTCTTTTCACGCTTCTCAATGCCTCGGCACCGCCTTCCGTTCAGCGGACTCGCGACGCCCCGGCGGCAACAGTTTCTATCCCATTTCGCCGCTTCAACCCTCGGGAGTCAATGGTCTCCCGCCGCGGGAGGTTGAACAACAGGGTTATCAGCAGTTCGGCGTCTACGATTCGGCAGGTAACTCAAACCGGCAGCTTCGATGCCGACGTTTCGAACCAATGGGATCTCTTCGGCGGTCGACAGCACAGCGCTTCTCGTCACCAAAGTGAACGACGGCACGGTCGGCACCGATCCCGGCGACGTTCCCCCCGTCGGCTCGGTCGTCGACTACGTCTCCCTCGGCAACACCGGTTTCGGAACCTATTACTCCGCCATGCCGTCAGCCATCCGGTGCTCAAACGACATTCAAACTCGTTACTCCCCTAATCGATATTCCGTTGTTCACGAATACAACGCCTCAAAGGATCCGAGCGACTACACCTTCTACGATCCATTCGCCGGCACCTGAGGGTCGGTCGCCCGAGAGTCCGGTTCGCGTCAGGTGGCGCTATACATGTCCAGGAGCCGAAATCGAGTCGCGTCCAGATGCTGCCCCAACGAGGAGGCCACGCGCTTCACCAAGTCGTAGCCCATCTCGTGGTCTTGTTCGCATTTTTGGCGCAGACACTTGCCATCAAATGCGATCGCGCGGGTCATCTGCAGCGCGCGCGCGTCGAATCCCCAGCGGTACGGCGGAATCAGCCATGACCATCCGAGCATCTCGCCGCTTCCCACCGTTTCCATCGGGACACTGCCCCGACCGGGAAAATACACTTCGAGCGCTACCCTGCCGGCGCGGATCAGATAGAACGCATTGGCTTCCTGGCCTTCCCGAAACAGCAGCTCCCCGGCGTTGAACCGGACGTTCGCAGCGCATCCGACGGCGAGCCGGAAATAGCGCGGATCCCACCCGCTGAAGAACGGATGCTCGGCAAGAATGCCTTCAAGGGTCCTCATGGCGTCTACCTCCCCCGGTCGCTGCCGCTAATTCACCGCTTACATTCCTCCGTGGAACTCACCGCCGTCCGGAAAATGACTCAATAGCCCGGCTTGGGCTGGGCGGTCGATGAAACTGAGCCGCCCCGACAGCCGGGTCTTCCTGTAACCGATGGCCCACTCACGTGATCCAAGCGCAAACCGCTGCTAGCTTTCGCTGAGCCCGATGCGTTGATGCAGTCTCGCGAGCGGCTTCGGCGCCCACCAGTTCCATTTGCCCATCACATGCATGAAGGCGGGAACCAGCACCATGCGCACCAGGGTGGCGTCGACGAGCACTGCCAGGGTCAAACCGACACCGAACATCCGCAGCGCGGAGAGGTGCGCAGCGGCCAACGCCGCGAACGAGATTGCCATGATCAGCGCCGCAGCCGTGACCACCCGTCCAGTGTGGGCAACGGCCAGCGCGACGCTCTCGTCGTTGTCGCCGGAGGCCCGCCAGAACTCCCGGATACGGGAAACCAGGAACACCTCGTAATCCATCGACAGCCCGAAGGCGATGCAGAACAACAACACCGGCATATTCGCCACCAAGGTCCCCGTCGCCGTTGTGCCCAGCGCGCCGAGGTGGCCGTCCTGGAAGATCCAGATGATCGCGCCGAACGCCGCGGACAACGACAGCACATTGAGTACCAGCGCCTTGACCGGCAGGACCACACTTCCGGTCAAGAGGAACAGCAGCACCAGCGTGACGACCGCGATCAGGCCCATTACCACCGGAAGCCGGGAGATGATGGCGTGCACGGTGTCTCGGTTCGTCTGGGCCGTGCCGGCGAATTCGACCGCCCGGCCACCGGGAGGTGCCACCGCGTGCAGTCGGTCGAGTTGATTCTCCGAGCGATCCGAGAACAACGGTGCCGTGCTCTCGACGGTGAGCAGGGCGCTGCCGCGCACCTGGCCGGCCGGTGCCGTCGGCGGTCCCGCCGGGCGCCCGGCGACGAACAATCCGGTTGGTGCCGACACCGACGCGACGTCGGGCACCCGGGACAGGTCAATCGCGTAGCGGGTCATCTCGGCGCGTGGCAATCGGGCGGCCTCGGGGATGACGATCGACACCGCTGTCGCGGCGTTGTCAGCGAAGTCCTGGCGCAGCAGGTCACCCACCTGGTGCGCCGATGCCGACGTCGGCAGCACCCGGTCGTCGGGCAGGCCCGGGCGCACGCCCAGGAACGGCGCACCCATCATCAACAGCAGCGCCACCACCGCCAGGCCGATCGGCACGGCGTGCCGCATCACGAATTTCGTTGAGCGATACCAGAACTGTTGGTCCACCGCGCGGCCTTCGGGCTCGGGCCGACTCAAGGCACGCCGGAGAAGGCGGCGCACGTCCAGTGCCTCCAGCCGGCCCCCGAGGAGCATTATCGCGGCCGGAGTCACCACCAACGCGGCGCCGGCGGCGAACGCGACCGTCGCAACACCCGCGTAGGCGAACGACCGCAAGAAGTGGATCGGGAACAGCACCATGACCGCCATCGCCAAGGCGACCGTGGTCGCCGAGAACAGCACCGTACGTCCCGCCGACACCATGGTCGTCTTGAGCGCCTGCTCCCGGCTCGCGGACTCGTCCATCTCGTCCCGGAAGCGGCTGATGATCAGCAGGGTGTAGTCGATGGCCAGCGCCAAACCCATTGCCGTGGTGAGGTTCAGCGCGAAGATCGACACATCGGTGAAGAGGGTGGTGACCCGAAGCACGGCCAGAGAGCCGAGGATCGCCATCACCCCGACGGCGACCGGCAACGCAGCCGCGAACAGTCCGCCGAACACCCAGACCAGCACGAGGAAGCTGAGCGGCACCACGAACATCTCGGTGGACACCAGGTCGTGTTTCGACTGCTCAGTGATCTGTAGGTTCACCATGGCGGGCCCACCGGACCGGACGACGATTCCGTCCCGGTCATGTGCCACCTCGGCGACCAGTGACCTGGTTGAGGCCTGCTGCTCGCTCGCGTCGCCGATGATCCCGGCGACGATGAGACCGGACTTGTGATCCTGGCTGACCAGGGCCGCGCCGGCCGGCGGCGGCGAGGTCCACGCCGAATTCACCGCGGCGACATGGCCGGACCTTTGCAGTCGGCCGACGATGTCGGTCGCCACCGCGCGCGCCTGCGGGCTGTCGAATCGGTCGGGCGCGGAGACGACGATCAGCAGCCCGACATCACCCTGGCCGAACTTGTCGGTCAGAACCCTGGCCGCGCTGGCCGACTCGGAGTTGGGATCTTCCAAGCCGCTGGCCGAGAGGCTCTTGGCGACCGGGATGCCGAACAGTCCGACAGCCACCATGGCGAGTGCGACGACGGCCAGCACGCGGCGCGGCGCGGCAACGGCAAGCCGCGCAATCAGTTGCAGCACTGTGCCTCCCCTTGTTCCAGACGTCAGGACCTCGACGCGGCTCATGACCATGCGATGATCACCGCCGTGAGCCCAGTGGCGAACAGGATCGACGCCACGATCAGATAGCCGCCGTAATGCCGGCGCAGAAACGGATGCAGCACCTGTGACAGCAGCCAGACCAGCAGGCCCACGGTCGAGATGCGCAGCCCACGCTCCACCAGCGTCCAGCCGGCCAGGCGCCACAGTTCGATGCCGTGCTCACCGGCGGCGCGAGCGTAGACCTTGACGGGAATCCCCGAGAGCGCTTGATGCATAATCGCGCTGGGCCCGGCGGTCAGCTGTTCGAAGGCATGCGCCGCCATCCGCGGGGTGGTCAACGGGGCGGGCGAGAGGATTCCGCGAGTCACCAGCCATGCGTTCATCAGCACGCCGAGCACGGAACCGGCGATCACCGTTGCGGCCCAGGGCATCACGCGGCGGGGTACGGCGGCGGCAAACAGGATCAACGCCATCTCCGCGACGATGAACCAGCTCAGCGCCTCAGCGAAGCCCCACACGAACGCCAGCAACAGGCCGTAGCGGCTGATGACCAGACGTGCGACGGCTGACCAGATGCGTGATTGGCGTTCGCCCACGCCGACATCCCCACTCATTGGAGGAAGTACGCAAGCGGGAGAACCAGCAACAGTGAGTCGATCCGGTCGAGCAGACCTCCGAAGCCGGGGAGCCACGAACCGGCGTCCTTGACCTGGGCCTGACGCTTGATCATCGACTCGACCAGATCACCGACAACACTGCCGAACGCGACGGCGACGAGTAGTCCGACCGTGATGGTACCGAGCAACGTGAGCACCAGGAAGGCGCCGATGATTGCGCCCACCAGGCCGCCGATCGTCTTGTTGGGGCTCAATGTGGACAGCGGCCGGCGAGCCCAGCCGAAGCGGCGCAACCCATTTCCGCCGCACCACGCGGCGACATCGGTGATTGCCACGGCGAAGCACACCAGATATGCGTTGGGCGACAACATCACCAGATGCGCCAACGACCAGCAGATCCACACCGAGCCGAATGCGGTGAACGTGGTGCGAGTGCCGCCATGCTCGGCGTCACTGCAGAACACCGAGGGCAGGGCGCAGGCCAGGATCACGATCGGCGCGAGCCCCAGCAGAGCCGGACGCAGCCACGCAGCGACCGGATACAGCACCGCGAGCGCGAACAGCACGCCGGCGTCGACCCGGCTCAGCTTGACCAGCCGGACGTACTCCGCGACGGCGACCAAACCCAACGCGGCGGCCAGGACCGCGGCGGGGCCGCGACCGAGCCAGATCGGGATGCCGAATGCCGGCGCGATGAACATCCAGCTGGTCCACCGGCGGATCAACTCCGGCTTGCGCGAAACCAGCACCGCGACACCGGTGATCGCCAGGAGCGCCACGGTGACCCACATGAAGAAGACGGAGCGGGAGTGCAGATGGAGGTGCAGCGGGCCCAGATCCAGGTTCAACGGCAACCGCCGGTCCCAGTGCAGGATCCGCAGGTACGAGTCGATGATCATGACCGACCCGACAACATCATGATCCGCGCCCGCAGCGTCTGGGCCGAGGCGCGATCGGGGTTGACGGGTTCGCCAATCCGGACCTGCATCGGGGCCCGCCGGTAGCGACCGTTCTTGGGCAGCACATCAGCGGTGCCCGTCACTGCGACCGGGACCACGGGCACCCCGCATTCGCGCGCCAATCGGACTGCGCCCGAATGGAACTCACCGATCTGTCCGTTGGTTGAGCGGGTCCCCTCGGGGTAGATCACGACACAACGCCCAGCCCGCAGCGCCGGGCGGGCGGCGACGAGCAGCTCGGCGTAGGCGCCGCCGCCACCGCGCGCCACCGGCAGCACGCCGGCCAGCGAGGTCGCCACGAAGCGGCGCACCGGCACGTCGAACCAGTAGTCGGCGGCTGCCGCGAACACCGGCCGCGCCGACGACGGCAGCGCGGCCAGCAGCACAGCGGTGTCGGCGTGCGAGGCGTGGTTGGCAACCACGACGCAGCCGCCCGAAACCCGCCACCGACCGGTCACGGTGAGACCGCCCGACACCGCGGCGGCCGCCCGCCACAGCCAACGCCGCAGCGCGTACACGATTGGGAGAGCCGCCCCGCGATCCGCATCGGGATCGCGGTATGTGCGCAGCGGCAGGGTGGGCGCCGTGATGGGCGCGACAATTGTGGTCATCACAGCTCCTCGAGTGAGGTCGCGGCCCCTAGTGGGTCACGTTCACCGGTATGAGGCCCGAGACCGACGCTTCGTGACGCTTTTTCAGCAGAGCACTTCGTGCGGTGGTGACGGCGAGCATCGTGATCAGGGCCACCAGCGCGATCAGCCCGCGGTTCCCGCGCTGTACGACAGCAGGGTTGGCGACGGCGGCGAGCCTGGGACGCATCGGTGCCGGCCGTGCAACGGGGCTTACGGACGTCAGGCGGATGCGGCGCAACGTCTGCGCGCGCAGCCAGTCGGGAGCCGGGATCAACACCGGCGCGGCTAACAACAGTGCTGCCGGGGTGACGAGTCGTCGACGCTCGGCCTCACAGGTGAGGCAGGACGTGATGTGGTCGGTGACGCGATTGCGGGTCCGGACCGTGAAGACCCCGTCCCAACCGTCCAGGATGCTGGCCAGTTCGAGGCATACGCCGGGATTGCGTCGGACCCGCCGAGCGACCAGCAGTGCGCCCAACGACCGCTCGATGGTCTGGCGCAGCCGCAAGGACATAGCTCGGGCTTGGGCGGCGCTCACCTCCAGGGCCGCAGCCAGATCGGCGCCCTTGAGGCCGTGCCGGTAGGCCAGCTCCAGAACCGCGAGATCGGAGTCGGACAGCCCTCCGGCGGCTTCGGCGATCAAGTCGGCGAGCTCGGTGCGAGCGGCCAGCGAATCGGGAACCGCTTCGTGCGACGCCATGTCAGGCACCTCCTGGGAAAGTTGTTCGGGGCGCCGATCACAGGGACGGCGCAGTCTGGTCGTCGACCAGAAACGCGCGGCAACCACTGCGCCGGTGCGAATCTCGTCGCGCCAGGCACGTGGCGCGATGTGGCGGCTAGCTGGGCTCGTGCGCGATTCCGGATGAGATCGCCCGCTGCCGGCGCGTCGGGTAACTGGTGCTCATGCTGTTCTCCTCCTAGGGCGCAGAGGGGCCTGGACCGGCCACTGTCATGGGTAGGAGTACCGAGCAGGCTCATCCGTGACATTTTTTCCAGCCGTTTCGGCGACTCCGCGAAGAAACTGCTCGGAAAAGCGTCACGCAGTGCCGGGCTCGGGGCTCCTACCCATGACAGCGGCCCGCGTGGGGCTGCGACCACCTCCGAGGAGCACGTCATGATCACGACCTTCGCGACCGCCGCGGTGCCCACGGTCCCGCTGCGCAGGCGCCCCATCCGGCCGCCGGCTCCTCGGGAGCGGGGCGACGACTACCACCTAGCCGCGCTGGTCACCGCGGCGATACCCGCGCCACCCACGAGGCCGATCCGCCACGCCCGTCCGGTCAGAAGCCTCGCCGTCGCGGAACCGGTTGCCGAGACGGCAGCGCGGACGCCGTCGCGACTCCGGCGGATGACCGGCCTCTACGCCCTGAAGCCGTGGTTCACCAGACTGCTGACGCCCGTCGTCAACACCGCTGTGGCATGGCGAGTGTCCCCGGACGTCTTCACCGCTGCCGGGGTACTGGCGGCGGCTGGGGGCGCCACCAGCGTCGCGGTGGGCTGCTGGCCGCTGGCGGCGCTGTTCATGGTGCTGCGCTTGGCCGGCGCCAATCTCGACGGCGCGGTCGCACGCGCCGCCGGCCGGAGCAGGCCGTGGGGGTTCGTGGTCAACGAAGTCGGCGACCGCGCCTCAGATGTCGTGGCCTTCGCGGGTCTGGCGGTGTGGGCGGCGCGGCAGAGCGGCCCAGGGCTGCACTGGTTGTCCTGGCCGGTGATCATGGTGCTGGTGGCCGCGCTGGCCGCGACGTTGCCCACCTTCGCCGCGCTGGCTGCTGCGGGCGCGGGCGCGTCGCGGCCCAACGGCGGCCCGCTCGGCAAGACCGAACGGTGCCTGATCTTCGTTCTGGCCACTGCGTTCCCTGTGATCCTGCCCGTGGTGTCGATGCAAATGGTCAACGGTTCGTTGCTGACAACCGCACTGCGGCTGCGGGCCGCGCACCGCGAACTGGCGGCGCAGCGGCAGCTCGTCCAGCAGCCGTCCGCTGTTGTCGGGCGGCTCGTCGCGCCTCGTGCCGCCCTGGCTGCCGTGCCGGCCTGAGCTTGGACCACAGATCCGAAAACCCGGTCAACAAATTGTCGACAAAAAAGCGTCACGAATCGTCCGTCTCGGCCCTCTTAGCCATAACAGCCGTCCACCCGGGACTGCGAAACTCGCCAAAGGAGCACCTCATGCGCACCTACTCCGACCCCGACGCGACCGCCCTGTCGATGCTGGACTACACGATGCCCTCGGACTACGCGCTGTCATCGGACTGCACCGGAGCCCCGGCATGGTCGTCGAGTCCGCTGGGAGACCCGGCTGTCGACGACGACGAGTTCTTCGACCTCGCCGACGGGTATGGCCCCCAAGAATGGGGACTCAAGCCCAGGACCTTCCGCACCGGCGTCGCGATTGCCGCGGCCGTGCTGGGCGCCCTCGGCGTCGGCGCTTCGCTGGGCATCGCCATCCGTGACTTTGCCGGTTCGCCGGCGCCCACGCCGGCGCTCGTCGTCCCCGCCGCTTCCGTCGCCACGCCCGCAACCCCCCAGGCCGGCTCCCCCACGACCGGTGCCCCGGCCCCGGCCCCGGCCCCGACTGTCTCGCCGGTTCACAATGCAGCGCCAGTGCCGGTCATCACCGCCCCGAAGGCCGCAGCAGTCACCAACCGTGTGGTCACCTCCAGCGGTAACGATGCGACCGCGACCGATCCTGGTGCCGCGAGCGACGCCGGCACGAGCGCCCCGGACGTTGCGGCTCCGCCGCCAGCCGCACCGCACCCGTCGCTGACCATCACCATCCCGCGGCCGCCGCTGCCGCCGATTCTGCCGATGTCCAAATTCCTGCCGCCCCCGCCGCCGGTGACCATTCAGATTCCACTGCCCGCGCCGGCCAAGGCGCCTTGCAAGCCGCAACCCTTCTGCAACTAGCCGACGACCGATCGATGGAGAGACACACGGTGAACGAATGGTCGGCATACTCGCAGGTCGGGCGCGGATGCCTGAGGTCGGAGGTGTTTCGAGTAGTCAAATACCTACCCGAATCCATGATCGGTGGCTCAAAATTAACTATCCGGACAAGGATGGTCAGGGCTGTTGCCGAGACCACCCGAACCGTGCATCGACATTCGACCGGAAGGGGTGTGAGGCGATGACAGCAGTACCCGACTCAGACCTGGTCAGCGATGCGCAGTTGGCCGTCGCGGCGGCGGCCGGTGACCGGGCGGCGTTTGCGGAGATCTACGACCGCTACGCCGACCGGCTGTACGACTTCTGCGTGGGCATGGTCCGGGACCGCAACACCGCGGCCGACTGTGTTCAGGACACCTTCTGCACCGCCGCGACCCGCCTCGCGTCCCTCCGCGACCCCGACAAGCTAAGGCCCTGGCTGTATGCCATCGCCCGCAATGAGGCACTCCGGTGCATCCGCGAGCGGCGTCGCGAACAACCCTCCGACGAGCTGCCGGAGACAACCTCGAGCGACCCGAGCCCCGACACTCTGGCAGTCCGCAGCGAGCTGGCCGAGTTGGTCGCCCAGGCCGCCGGCGGGCTGTCCGACCGTGACCGCACGGTGCTGGAACTGACCTACCGCCACGGCATGGACGGGCCCGAACTCGCCGAAGCGCTCGGGGTGAGCGCCGCGACTGCCCGGACCTTGACCCACCGGCTGCGGGAGACCGTGGAGCGGTCACTGGGTGCGCTGCTGGTTGTCCGCAACGCACGAACCGGGCAGGGATGCGCCGAATTGGCTGCGTCGGTGAAGGATTGGGACGGGGAGTTCACCGTCCTGACGCGCAAACGGGTTGCGCGCCACATCGACTCCTGCCCCGTCTGCGAGGGTATCCGCCGCAAGATGGTCAACCCGCGGGCGCTGCTCGGCGGCGCGCCGCTGTTCATTGCAGCGCCACCTGGGCTGCGTAAGCGCACTCTGGATCGCATCCAGCTCACGTGCGCCGAAACCGCGCTGACCGAGCCTGGCTCCGCCGACGCGGCGGCCGGCGGTGCCGACAACGCGGCTGCGCAAGAAGCGGCTGCGCCAGGGGCCGCTCTTGTAGGTTCCGCAACCGCCCCGACTGCCACCGACGCGCTTGACGCAACCGACGTGTCAGCCGGTGACGCGGCGGGGCACGGCGCTCGGGACGACGACGAACGGCGCCGGCGCCGTGGGCTGTTGGTGCTGTTTTTGCTGTTGGCCATGGCGCTGTTCGCCGCCCTGTGGCTGACCATCGCCTGGCCTTTCGCCAACGACACTCCCCTGGCCCCGGCGGGGGTGCCGGCGACCTCGAGTCAGCCCCGCCCCACGCCGCGCCGCTCCCTCGACCACGCAGGCGCCGCCGAGCACTCCGCTGCCACCGGTGGTCAGTACCGCCGCTCGTCCTATCGCGCCGCCGCCGTACAAGCAGCCCACTCACCAGAAGTTTGTTCCACCGGCGCCGGGCCCGAGCCCTTCTGCCCCTACCGCCTCTGCTGCGCCACCGATTCCGAAGATCACACCGACTTCCACTCCATCCATGGTGGCGGTCCCGTCCGTTCCGCATTCGATGCCGTCGGTAACCACGCACTCGAAGTCGGGGACCTCAGGCTCGGGGACATCGGGCTCAGGGACATCGGGCTCAGGTACTCCCGGAGCCTCAGGCGGGACATCCGGCCCGTCGGGCGGCTCCACGGGGGGCGTGACGTAAACCTAGGCGGTGCCGACGAGTTACCGCACGGTCTCAGTGACGTGTGTCTGATCCGTTTTGCTTTCGGGAC
The DNA here is from genome assembly GCA_963716465.1 of uncultured Actinomycetota bacterium. Taxonomy (GTDB): domain Bacteria; phylum Actinomycetota; class Actinomycetes; order Mycobacteriales; family Mycobacteriaceae; genus Mycobacterium. The sequence goes on along the minus strand of CAVQTS010000006.1, from coordinate 698,437 downwards.
ACCAGTTGGTGTGGGAGGTCAGGGACGACCGGCGCGCACCGGTTGATATCCCCGCAACCGTTATTCAGCTAGGCGGAAATAGGGTTCAACCGTGCCGCTGAGCTTGATGACCATCGGATTTCCCCGACGATCCTTAGCGGTGGGAACTTCAACACGCACCCAGCCCTCGGCAACGTTGTATTCGTGAACATTGGTCTTTTCGACGCCATTGAAGCGAATACCCACGTCGCGACGGAGCACCTCTTCGCTATAGAAAGGGCTGCGTGGATCAGTGGAGAGCTGATTTGGTGGAACGTCGGTGATCTGATCCTCGGACATGATGGCTTTCGTTAGGTGGTGCGTCTTGAGTTGATCTCTAAGAATCTACGCGCCGCACCGGGATGCCCGACCGTGCGCCTGCCAGGCCCGGGATACCTACGAAGCGAGCGCGACGCACCCTCCTCGTGGTGACGCCAGACGGTACCTCTACCGGAGACACTGAGCCGAGGGTTGGGATAGTAGCCGCGATGAGGCGATCGGCGGCCTCGCGGTGAATCGGCTCGGCCGTGGCGCCGCGCGTCCGCGCAACCTCTGTGTTTCCTGGTGGAGCTAAGGGGAGTATGAACAAGCTGCTGCCGGTGTTGGGAACATTGCGAGGGCGGGATTACTTCAACTTCGGACTCGACACCATCATTGAGGGTCTGCGCACTCGGCTAGCCGCCGATCAGCGATGATTTCAAGTGATGAAAAGCGCATCGGGGTCTATCGGTCGGGTCGGAGGACTGGCAGTCTTGTTGGGGGTGGGCGTCGCGCTGGCGACCGGTTGCGGGGTCGCTGCGGCCGACACTGGTTCTTCGGGCTCGTCTTCGTCATCGGCGGGTAAGCCGGCGAACAGCAACGCCGCACACCCCTCGTCCACCTCGAAGAGTTCGGCTGCCGGCAAGCAGACATCGACAGCGTCTGCATCGAGCACCGCCGCGACATCAGCGAGGGTTGAGGCATCGAGCACAACCGGCGTGGACGCCATCGATGAGCAGTCGTCAGGCAAAGGGAACAGCCGGGGAACAGCGGCGCTGATCCCAGCCTCCGCCGCTACGCCGAAGAACAGCAATACCGACGCAGCCAGGGTTGGGGTGACGCTTGGCCCGGTCGCGACGGCGCTCTCAGCGCTGTCAGCAGTTGCCACGCCGGCTGCGCAGTCGCTGGCGTCAACCGTGTCGACGCTGTCGCCGGCGACCCCCGCGTCCACCCTCGAGTCGTTGCCCAGCATGACCGCCGCGACCAATACGGTGACGCGGCTCATCCCCTTGTCGGCGGTGACGCTAGTCATCACCGTCGTCGCCGACATGGCCCTCTCAGCAGTGGTCAACCTCGTCACGTTCGCCGCGCCGAGTCCGACCACGGCGACTCCGGCTCTCGTGCTGAACGGCTACAACGTGGTTCCCAGTGGCACCGAGACCGTCACCGCGCTCTATGCAAAGTGGGCGTACACGCCGGGCGATCCGGCCCTGATTCAGGGACAACAGCAGTTCGACGTTGTCGACCCGACGACCGGTGCATCGGCGGGAACCTTCGACGCTCTGGTGAGCCGCGGTAACGGCTACCCCTACACCCAACTCCTCGTCACTGGCAACGACGGCGGAGCCGACGTGGGCACCAACCCCGGACAGGTTCCACCGGTCGGCTCGATGATCTCCAACTTCGGGCTCGCCAACTTCGGGGTGTCGTACTCCGCGATGCCCTCGGCATCCGGAGACGTGGTCAAAGTGAAACTGTTGACACCATTAGGAGCCATCCCCCTGCCGATCTCCTGGGACGCAGCCGCCGGAATCGCTGACCACACGGTGGACAACAGGCCCATGCAACTCACCAACGGCTACTACATCGCTCCTGCCGACCCCAATGGTGAAACCTTAACCGGCACAGCCGGATTACTACCGTTGTACGGCGGGTCCAAGGCAACCAGGAGTATAACCTCTACGATTCGAATGGCGACGTGGTCGGCAGCTTCAACGGCGATTTCACCACCACATCCGACATAGCGGGCAACTACACCCAGGCAATCCTCGTCACGTCCACCGACGGAACCAATGTCGGCACCAACCCCGGACAGGTTCCACCGGTCGGCTCGGTGTACAACATCGTCTACCACGGTTCGGACACGAACTACCTCCTCTACTCGTCGCTGCCCTCGTCATCCGGCGACGTGGTCTCGCTCATTTCGGTGACGCCCAACCGCGTCACGAACAGCTTCCTGACACTGCTCGATGCCTCCACACCGCCGTTCACGCCGACGCTGTCGGCCCCCGGCGGCATTACCTTCGCCCCCGTCGACGGAACCTTCGAGGCTTCCGGCGTGAACGGTCTCCCGCCGCGGGAGGTGGAGATCCAGGGCTACCAGCAATTCGACGTGGACAAGAGCGGTACTCAGCTGGGTACCGTGGATGCCGCCACCTACCAGCAATGGGATTTACTCAACATCCAAAGCGAAGCGCTGCTCGTCACCGGCACCACCGGCACCGTCGGCACCAGCGACGTTCCGCCGGTCGGCTCGGTGTTCAACTTCGTCTACTTCGGTAACACCGGATTCGGGATCGCTCAATCGGCCGAGCCCTCGACGTCCAGCGACGTGATCTCCTTGAAACTCCTTACGCCCCTTGGCAACATCCCCTTGTACTCGTTCTGCCGCCCGGTCGACGATCGCATCCCCGTCTCGTTCTACGATCCATTCACGACCGTCTGACGCCGGTTGCGTCGCCCGGCTGGACATGAAACGCATCTCGGACGCCGAACCCAACTGGGATGCACCCGGATGGGATGAGGGCGGAGCCGACGCCGATCCCGCCCGGGACGGCGGACCAGGGTTGTCGTCAAAATTGTCGTCTGGTCAACTCAAGCGGCCCGGGATCAGCTCTGGTCAAGCTTCGTCGCGATTACGGACCGAGCAGGGCCAGCGGGACCACTCCGATGCCGTCGGGGCGACGGTAGGCGTTGAGCCCCGTATTGATGACGACCGCATCGAGTAGATCCGCGCCGAGATTGCCGCCCAGCCAACGCAAGTGCGTGAGGTCCCGATCATCTACCGTTGAGGCCAGTTTCACCTCGATCGCGAGTACCTTGCCGTCGTCGCGCGCTACCACCAGATCTACTTCATGGTCGCCGTTGCGGGTCCGGAGGTGACCCACAGCGGCCTCAGCCGCCTGAGCACAAACCCGCACACAAAGTGTGGCCAACGATTCAAAGAGATGCCCCAGCATGCCACCGGCCTGAGGTCCGATCGGCGTGCCTTCACCCTCGAGAAGGGCATCCACTGACAAGCCGAGTAGACGCGCCGCCAATGCCGGATCGGCCAAGTGATGCTTTGGCGATTGAGCCAAGCGCGCCAACGGGTTTCCCGCTGGCCCCCAGGCAGGCACCGGATCCAACAACCATAGTTGAGTCAGCACGTCTCGGTACGCGACAGTCGTTGACCGCGCCGGCTTATCACTGACTCCGGATGTGGCCGCGTCGAGCACCGCGGTGTAGCTGGCCGTCGTGGATGTAGCTGCAGCGTAGGCGCGCAACCACGCCAACATCGCATCAGGCTTACGAACAGCGAGCCCCAACTCGGGCACGTCTCGATCAACGGCGTTGCGCAAATATGAATCAAGCTGGAATTTCAGTGCCCGCGCACTGAGAGTCCGCATGCCGGGAAAGCCTGAGGCGACGATCTCGTGCGCGTAATCGGCCAACCTAACGTCCGTCGCCCCGATCAGCGGCAACCTTTTGCCCGTAAGCAATTCGGCTATGCTGACCGTCGGCGACGCGATCCCCCGCTCCGACAATGTCATCGGGCGCATACGCAGCCGACAAATACGCCCTGCACCAGAGTGAGCCGTTGCGCCATGGCGAGGCGAAGCACTGCCGGCAAGCAGGAATTGCCCGCCAGTCGGATCTTCATCCACAGCGCGCCGCACGACATCCCAAACCTCTGGAACCTTCTGCCACTCGTCGATGAGCAGTGGTCGTGGCCGACTCAACAACAGACCCGGGTCTGCTTGAACCGCCTCGAGGTTGGACTTTGCATCGAGCCTGAGCAGGCCGTGGACTCGCTGCTCGGCTGTTGTCGTCTTCCCAACCGCCTTCGGGCCGTCGATCGCGATCGCGGGTATCTGTCCAAAGAGTTCATCCAGTTCATTGTCGATGATGCGTCGCGCGTACCTCATGGCGCTATCATACAATTAGCAGGACTTGAACCAGTCAATTAGCAGACTCCGAATCGGTCAGTTGGCATTGATCTCAGGCCCCGAGGTGGCGGCCCCGCCTGATCATCGAGCCTCTCAGCGATCCGGACCTGTCCCTCACACTCCAGTGTGAGGACGCTCGTACGGTCTATCAGTGGCGTGATCGTCGTCAAACTGTCGTCCAACCGCCGCACCCACACCAGCCCAGCAAAAAACCCGAGGCTGTTTTGCCTCGGGTTTTTCTCTGTGGAGCTAAGGGGACTCGAACCCCTGACCCCCAGACTGCCAGAAACGGGCGCCGGCGCTGATCAGGCAGGACTTGGCGCGAAAGGCAGTGCAGCCGACGCCTCCTGGCTGAATCCCAGTTCGAGCCGGCGCTGCCTGACCCGTTCGCCGAACAGAGTCCGTCAACCCTGGATACGAAGACGTTTCGCGGATCGCAGTTCGGGACCCGAACTCGGCGCCGCACAGACATCCGGCCTTTATGAGTCAACTGACAAATTTTGATTGACGTCTCATTAACGCGGAGGTAGGGTCCAGGCGGCAGGTGGTGCAGATCACACATCCGACGAGAGCTCCACGCGCAGCGGAATCTTCAGCCCCGTGATTACGCAGTTAGTCGCGGTATCCGTCCTTCACAGCCAAGGAGAGGTCCATGAGACTTGCGGGCAAAGTAGCGTTGATCACGGGCGCGGGATCGGGACTCGGGCGGCACTGTTCGCAGCTGTTCACCGCCGAGGGCGCCCGGGTGGCGATCGTCGACGTCGACGGCGACCGTGCGGAGCAGACCCTCAAATTGGTCACCGAGGAGGGCGGCGACGCCATCGCGATCACCGCGGACGTCGCCGACAAAGAGCAGATCACCGCAGCCGTCGACCACACGGTCGAGCACTACGGCAAGCTCGACATCGCCTGGGCCAACGCCGGCATCGTCTCCCGGGGCGGAGTGCCCAGCGTCGCCGGCGGCGAGTTCGTCGCTTTCGAGGACCTCACCGAGGCGGACTGGCAGCACGTGCTCGGGGTGAACCTGTCCGGTGTGGTCTACACCGCGCAGGCCGCCGTTCCGCACCTGAGGGCCAACGGTGGCGGGGTCATCCTGGCCACCTCCTCGGCAGCGTCGCTGGTCGCCTACCACAACATCGCGATGTACTGCGCCACCAAGGCCGGGGTCAACGGATTGGTGCGGGGTCTGAGCCTGGACCTCGGCCGCTACGGCATCCGGGTCAACGCCATCGCCCCGACGCACGGCATGTCACCGAACTTCCTGATGCCGCCCGGCTCGCCGGTGGTCGGGCAGTCCTACGAAGAGGCCGCCGGCCCGTGGAACCCGACGGTCTCCCCCATCCCGCTCAAGCTGCCGCGGCCGCCGTCGCTGACCGACAACGCCAAGGTGGCGCTGTTCCTGGTCTCCGATGACTCCGCCTACATTTCCGGCGCCACCATCGGCGCCACCGACGGTGGCACCCTGTCGCGGGTCGGCATGTGGTTCGAGGAGGACCTCAACCCCGAACCGGTGGTGTGACCGCGACCGAATTCGACCGCCGTCCATGGATCGTTGGATTCCGTTGAAATGAAAGCCAACTCATCGCAGGAGAGACACTCATGACCACAGCTGCAAAGGCCACACCCGACGTCCCACCCGAGCTGGTCGTCGACTTCGACATCTACGACCCGGAGCTGGCCGCGCCGGTCGACGTGATCCAGCAGCGGGCAGCCGAGCTGGCCGGCAAGGGCCCGGTGGTGTACTCCACCGCCTACGGCGGGCACTGGATCGTCACCCGCTACCAGGAGATCCACGCCGTCCTGACCGACCCCGCGACCTTCTCGAGCTTCCCCAACAACCTGGTGACCAACGATCTGTTCAAGCTGATCCCCGTCGAAGCCGACCCCCCCGAACACAACGGACTACGCCACGCGCTGCTGCCGCTGTTCAGTCCGCAGCGGATGAAGAAGCTGTCCGGCGACATCCGCCGCGTGGTGGTCGAGCTGATCGACGGGTTCGCCGGCCGGGGGGAGGCGGAATTCATCTCGGAGTTCGCCCACGAGTTGCCCGCCCGCATCTTCCTGGCCCTGATGGACTGGCCGCTCGAGGATGCGCCGCTGTTCACCGACGCCACCGACGCGATCCTGTTCGGCAAGCCCGGCGGCACCGAGGATGAGTCCAACGCCGCCCGGATGATGGCCGGGCTGACCATGTTCGGCTACTTCCAGAAGGTGCTCGAAGACCGCCGCGCAAACCCGGGCGACGACATCACCTCCGCGTTAGTGACCAACCAGACCGATCTCGGCGACGGCCCGCGGCTGCTGACCGATGATGAGCTGAACCGGATGTTCTTCGTCCTGCTGATCGGCGGGCTGCACACCGTGCAGGGCTCGCTGGCGTGGTCGATCGTGCACCTGGTGCACAACCCCGACCAACGCGCGGCCATCATCGCCGATCCGGCGAAGATCCCGGAGGCCGTCGAGGAGATTCTGCGGTTCGAAGCCGCGATCATCCCGGGCCGCCGCGCCACCCGCGACGTCGAGTTGGGCGGCGTCACGATTCCCGAGGGCGATCAACTGATCCTGCTGCTGTGCTCGGGCAACCGGGACGCCGCGGAGTTCCCCGACCCCGACGAGTTCCACATCGACCGTCAGCCGAACCGTCACTTGTCTTTTGGCGCCGGCTCGCACCGCTGCCTCGGTTCGCACCTGGCCCGCATCGAGCTCAACATCGCTCTGGAGGAACTGCACCGCCGGATACCCGACTACCGGCTGGTCGCCTCCGATCCGCCGGTCTTCCACTCCAGCCAGGTCCGCGGCTGCGCCCGCCTGCCGATCACCTTCACCCCGGAGATCTGAGCAGATGACCAGATCGCTGCCCCGCCAGGACCGCATCCGGCGCGCGATCGAACTGCTGCGCAACGAGACCACCGACAAGTTCGACGACGTGATCAACTTCGCAGCGGCCGAGTTCACCGACCCGGTGATCGCCGCGCAGGAGCGCGACTACATCTTCGGGCGGGTGCCGTCCATCGTCGCGCACGGTTCGGAGATCGCCCGGCCCTACGACTTCCTGACCATCACGATGCCGCGCAACAACATCATCGTGGTGCGCCAAAAGGACGGCGGCGTCAAGGCATTCGTCAACCTGTGCCGCCATCGCGGGGCGCTGCTCGAGCAGAACGAGAAAGGTCGCTGCCGGTTCTTCTCCTGCGAATACCACCGCTGGTCCTACGACCCCGACGGGGCCCTGCGGATGATCACCCGCGAGGACACCTTCGGCGACATCGACCGCAAGCAGCAGGGCCTCGTCGAACTGCCCTGCGAGGAGCGCCACGGGTTGATCTGGGTCGTCGACGACGCCAACGCCGCGATCGACGTCGCTGACTGGCTCGGGGCCGAGATGGACACCATCCTGGCCGGCTACCACCTCGACGCGCTGACCTGCTTCCGGGCCGCGGGCTTCGACGAGCCGGTGAACTGGAAGATCATGCAGGACGCGTTCCTGGACGGCTACCACATTCAGTATGCGCACCCCAACACGGCGGGAAAAATCATCCACACCAACGTGATGGCCTTCGAGGACTTCGGCAGGCACTGCCGGTTCATCGCCCCACGCAAGTCCATCGACCGCTGGCTGGAGGAAGACCCCGGCGAGCGCAACCTGGACCCCTACGTCACCGAGACGCACTTCCTGCTGCCGAACAGCACCTTGTTGCGGCAACCGGATCACTTCCAGCTGCTGACGTTCCGGCCCCATCCCAGCGACCCGACCCGGTCGCGGATGGAGACAGCGGCTGATGGTGCCGAGTCTGGAAGACGCCGGCCTCACCGAGGAGCACTGGAACAACCGCTGGGAGCGCAACTGGGAGATCCTGCTCGCCGTGCTGCATGAGGAAGACTTCCCGCTGCTGGCCCGCTCGCAGCGCGGGATGGCCAGCGCCGACGCGGGCGGCATGATCATCGGCCGCAACGAGGTCGCCAACCAGGTGTTCCATCGGGAGACCCGCAGGCTGCTCGAGCAGGGCAGATCAGCCCCACGATGATCACATACGAGTGGCGCGAGAGCCTGCGTTCGGCGGAGTCAGCCGAACTGGCCGATCTCGTCGGCCGCGCCGCCGGCTACGACGCCGAACCCGAGTACAGCACCATCGATTTCGATGACCTGCGTGCCGCGATGGAGCGCCGCGACAACGACGTTCGGCACCTGTTGATCTGGATGCTGCCGCGATCGATTGCGCTGGGTCAGCCCGACGAGCCGCGGCGTCTCGCCGGGCTGCTGCGGCTGGAATTCGGCTCCGCGGTCACGGCATCGGCCACCGTCGTGATCGACCCGGCGCTGCGCTCGATCGGCATCGTGACGCTGCTGCTCGAGCAGGTCGGCATCGAGTCAGGACCCGACGGATGCGATGGGTACCGGGGCGCGCACCGTGACCGCGTGGGCCCGGGGCAACCACCCGGCCGCAGCCCGGCTCAGCAACCGGTTCCGCATCCCCCGCACCCGCCGGGTGTGGAAACTCCTGCGACCCTTCGACTCGGCCGAACCCGTCACCGCCGCGCCGGTATTGGAACGTATCGATGCAGCGGCGCTGGCCGCGCTGGGCTGGGCGACCGGTGCCACCCACCACGACAGGCTGCTCGCGCTGCGCGAGAACGGCCGCGTCGTCGGACTGGTCGCGGTGGACCTGCAGCCGATCGACACTATCGGCGTGGGCCCTTGCGCGACGATCGACTACGTCACCCAGGCCGGGCATACCGACTCCGGGACGCTGCGGCGACTGCTGGACGGGGCCGCCGCGGTCGCCCACGATGCCGGCTGCGCGGGCGTCCTCATCTACGTCGACTCCGAGGCCGCCGCGCTGGTCAACGCCTGCCGGGTCACCGGCTTCCAGCACGACCGCACCGACGTGCGCTACCAGCTGGGAGCGCACGACTGATGGCGGCGCGCCTGCCCGACGATCTGGTCCGCACCGTCGAGGCACACGGTAAGTCCGTGGCCGCCGCGGACAACCGCGCGGTCCTCGCCGACTTCTTACCGGATCGCATCGGCCAGCTGATCGCCTCAGCGGAGGTGCCCGCCGTCGTCAAGGACTGCCAGGTGCGCGCCATCACTGATGTGGGTGGCGGGTACTACGACGCCCTCATCCGCTACACCAGACCCGATGAGCAGTGGGCCGACCTGCGGTCGCGCTGGGTGCGGCACGCCGACGGCACATGGCGGGTGTTCAGCGTGCGCAACATCCCCGACACGGCGCCGTGGGTGGACCGCACCGGCCCGTCCGACGACGGCCTGGACGCACCGCACTGGGCGGGACTGCGGCAGGGCCGGTTGGTATTACAGCGCTGCCACGACTGCCGGAGTTGGATCTGGGCGCCGCGGCCCATCTGCGGCACCTGCCACTCGTTCCAGCTGGACTGGGAGGACGTCGAACCACTGGGCACGGTGCATTCCTGGACCCGCACCTGGCAGGCGTTCACCGGCGAAAGCACCGGGCACCTGCCCTATGTCGTCGTCCTCGTCGCGTTGCCCGCGGCCGCGGGTCGACGAGTGCTGGGTGTACTCGCCCGCGCAGACGGGCACACGCCGCGGATCGGCGCGCGGGTGCGCGGCGAGGTCGAGCAACCGCCCGACGACCGGCACTGGCCGCTCATCCGCTGGCAGCTGTGCACGGACGGCCCGTTGTGACCGGCAACGGTTTTCGGGGCGCGACGGCGGTCGTCGGGGTGGGCGCGACGGACTACTACAAACGCGGCACCAGCGAGCTCTCCTCGGCGCAACTGGTGTTGCAGGCCATCCTGCGGGCCTGTGACGACGCCGGTGCCGACCCCCGCTCGGTCGACGGGTTCGTCTCCTACGCCCACGATTCCAGCGAAGGCCCCGCCATCGGTGCGGCCCTCGGCGTCCGCGAGATCCGCTGGTCGACCGAGGTGTGGGGAGGCGGCGGAGGGGGGGTCGCGGCGGCGGTGAACTGCGCGGCAGCCGCGGTGTACAGCGGGCAGGCCGAGTGCGTCGCGGTGTACCGCGGCCTCAGCGAGGCCACCGACGGGCGCGGTGCCTACAGCAAGGGCCACCTGGGTCACCTCTACACCGCCCACGGCATGCTCACACCCGCCCAGATCTGCGCTTTGCGCACCCAGCGGATGCTCGAGGTCGACGGTGTCCCGCCCTCGGCGCTGGAGGCGGTGGCGCTGGTCGGCTACCACCACGCCCAGCGCGATCCACACGCGGTCGGCTACGGCCAACCGCTGGACCACGACCGTTACCTGGGTAGCCGATTCATCTCTGAACCGCTGCGCCTGTTCGACTGCTCCCGCGAAAATGACGGCGCCGCTGCGATACTGGTGGTGCGGGCCGACCGCGCCGCCGACTACCGCGGGGTGCCCGCCTACATTCTGTCCGGGGTGCAGGGCGCGGCCACGGGCTGGACCGAGTCGGCGGAGAACGAGGACGACTACACCAGCGCCGGGTTCCATCCGGCCCTGGTCGAGCGGCTCTGGGCGGGTGCGGGTATCGGGGCGGCCGAGGTCAAGGTGGCGCAGGTGTATGAGAACTTCACCGGGCCCGCTGTCGCGGCGATGATCGACTTCGGGCTGTGCCCGCCGGGCGCGGCGGCCGGTGAGTTCATGACGGTGGCGAACCTGACCGTCGAACACGGCACCCTGCCGATCAATACCGCAGGAGGCAACCTCGCCGGAGGATTCGTCCACGGCATCGGCCTGGTCGCTGAAGCGGTCGCACAGATCCGCGGCGGCTCCCCCAATCCCGTTGCCGATGCTGATATTTCGCTGCTGATCGGCGGCCCGATGGCGCCGCTGGTCAGCTCCACGGTCTTCGGTTCGCCGGCGACGCTCTGAGCAGGAGGTAGCACGAAATGGCCGCGACAGTCGGATCCGCGCTGCACTGGTGGGCCAGAACCAAGGGCGATGAATTGGCAGTGGTCGTCGGCACTGAGCAGCTGACCTACCGGCAGCTGCACGACTGGTCCGGCCGGTTGGCGCGCCGGCTGGCCGGCCAGGGTATTCGTCCGGGAGACCGCGTCGGCCTGCTGGCCCCCAATTGCGTGCAATGGCCGGTGGTGGCGCTGGCCATCATGAAGTGCGGTGCGGTGTTGGTGCCGCTGACCACCCGGGCAAAACCCGCCGAGATCGGCCGGGTCGCCGACGATGCACACCTGAGCGCGGTGATCGCGGCACCGGCTCACCTGCCCGGCGTGCGGGAGGCCCGGGCCGGCGGCAGAGAGTTCTCGGTGCAGGGATTCGAGACGGTCGAGGCCCTCCGCGCCGGTGCCGCCGACGATTTCCGGATCGACCGCGCGGCCCACGAGCCGATCGCGGTGATCTTCACCAGCGGATCGACCGGACATTACAAGGGGGTCATTCTGACCAGCCGCACCCTGCTGGACATCGTGCTGGAGAACACCCTGACCGAGGAGGGCTTCCGGCCCGGCACGATCACGCTGCTGGTGTTGCCGCTGGCCTTCACACCGGGGTTGGTCTACGGGCTGCTGATCACCACGATCCTGGGCGGCACCCTGATCGTGGAACCGGAACTGAACCCGTCACGGGCCGTCGAGCTGATCGAAAAGTACCGAGTCAAAGCCCTTTTCGGCGTCCCACTGATCTTCGAGGCGATGTCGCAGGCATCGGAGTTCGGTGCCGCCGACCTCAGTTCGCTGCAGACGGCCATCGTGGGCGGCGCCGCGGTGCCCACCGACCTGCTGCGCCGCTGGGCGGACAAGGGCGTGCTGCTGCGCCAGATCTACGGGATGACCGAGGCTGGTGGCGTCGCGACGGCCACGCTCAAGACCGAGGCACTCGAGCACCCCGACTCCTGCGGCAGCGGATCGATTTTCACCGAAGTACGGGTGATGGGCGACGACGGCGCACTGCTCGGACCCGGTCAGCCGGGCGAAATCGTGGTGCGCGGACCCGGGGTCACACCGGGCTATTGGGCTGATCCCCAATCCACCGCCGCGGCCATCCGGGACGGCTGGCTGCACAGCGGCGATCTGGGCACCTGCGACGAGCAGGGCCGCATCGCCTTCGTGGATCGGCTCAAAGACCTGATCATCTCCGGGGGGATCAACATCTCCCCCGTTGAACTCGAGGCCGCCATCGGGTCGCTGCCGGGGGTGGCCGAGGTCGCCGTCATCGCCGCGCGTGACCCGCGCTTCGGGGAGACCCCGGCCGCCATCGTCACCCTCACCGCCGACCCCGCAGGCCTGGACGAGGCGCGCGTCGTCGAGCATTGCGAACAGGTACTTTCGGACTACAAAGTCCCTCGCTATGTGGTGTTGCGGCCCGAGCCGCTGCCCCGGCTGCCCAGCGGCAAGATCGACAAGAAGCTGATCCGCGAGCAGTACCGCGACATCGCCGACCGCTTCGCCAGGGTCCGGTGAGAACGGGTGGACAACGCTGACAAAACCCCGCCTCTTGTAACATCCCGGCCAGGGCACTAGCGAAAATCCGACAGGAGAACGATGGCTCGCCGCCGCACCGGCACCGGCCTGAGCGCCAACGCCGACGAGGCGCGCCAGCAGATCTTGGCCGCCGCCGAACGGGTCATCCAACGCTACGGGATATCGAAAACCACGATGGACGACATCGGCAGGGAAGCCGGAGTGTCTCGACCGACGGTCTACCGGTACTTCGGCGACCGTGAGGCACTGGTGGCCGCACTGATCGAGCGGCGGTCCCGGATGCTCTTCGAGCGGGCGCGCACGTTTATCCTGCGCCATGAGACCTTCGCCGAGCAGCTGGTCGAGGGGCTGGTCTATCTCGTGGACCGCGGCCGCAAAGACCCGATCGTGCGCGTCCTGGTCAGCCCCGAGCACATGGAACTGGCCACCCCGGTGGTCAGCGGGTCGACCCTGGCGACCGAACTCACCGGCGAGATGTGGGAGCCGATCCTGCGCCGGGCCATCGAGCGCGGCGAGATCCGCCCGGACCTCGACATGTCGGCGGTCGCCGAGTGGCTGGCCCTGATCCAGTTCATCCTGGTCGGTCGGCTGGATTTCAGCAGCGCCGACGACCCCGGCCATCGCACGATGCTGCGGACTTTCGTGCTGCCGGCCTTCCTGCCCGTCGCGGCCGTACAGCCGTCGGGATAGCCACGCCAGTGGCTTCCGCCTATTCCCGTGATCCGTTGGAGGACAACATGTTCAGCTGTGGTGATGCATGAGGGTTCGACTCGAGGCCGACAAGTGCGCCGGTCATGCCCAGTGCTACGCCGTCGATCCGGACCTCTTCCCGATCAACGACGAAGGGTATTCCGTCCTCGCCGAACATCATGTCGAACCCGGCGACGAGCAGATGACCCGCGCCGGGGTGGCCGCCTGTCCCGAACTTGCGCTGATCCTCGACGACGACGACGCGTAACCGACGAAGAAAGCCACTGCGCCCATGCGCACGCAACCGCTCCCGCTGCCGGCTGCGGCAGTGGCCGAAGTCGACGTCGACGGCCATCGTGTCGGCGTGTCGCGGTTCGGCACTCTCGGCGGCTGGCCTGTCGTGTGGTGCCACGGCGGGTTGAGTTCCCGCCTCGATGGCGCGTTCCTCGACGAGCAGGCGCGACTGGTGGGGGCCGAGATCGTCGCTGTCGACCGACCGGGCATCGGGCGCAGTGCGGCGTCGGTGACGCCGTCGGTCGCCGGGTGGGCCGACACGGTCCGCGAGGTCGTCGACCAGCTCGGGATCGGTGAGTTCGCCGCCGCCGGCTGGTCGGCCGGGGGCCCCTACGCCCTGGCGTGTGCGCGCGCGATGCCCGACCGGGTGCGCGGGGTCGCCACGCTCGCGGGGATGGCGCCGCTGGAAACCAGCCGGGACATCCGTGAGTTGGGTCTGCTGGCCGACGTGCTGCTGATACCGGCCGCACGGCGGGCGCCGCGGTCGGCCGCGGCGGCCCTGCGGTTGGCGGCGCTCACCCCGGATCGCCTTCTCGGATGGCAGATCCGTCGGACCGCCGGGAGCCGGGACGCCGCGGCGCTCGGGGCCATACATCAGTGGCTGGTGGCGGCGATCCGCGAAGCACAGCTCAACGGCGTGGCCGGGATCGTCGAGGACTATCGCCGGTTCGGCGGACCGTGGGGGTTCGCACCCACCGAGGTTCGCCGGCACGTCACCGTCTGGCAGGGCCGGCAGGACACCCTGCTGCCGATGCGCCACGCTCAGCGTCTGGCGGCCGCGCTGCCCAACAAGACCTTGCGACTGGTGCCTTCGACAGGTCACTACCTGCCCGCGGTGATCGCCGGCGCCGTGCTCGACGATCTCGCGCCGTAACAACCGTCGCCGACGAACATCACCGGATGGCCGGAATATCCTGTACCACAACGCATTTCACAATATTCCGCTGCGAGGCCCCGCCTGCTCGACGTCGATCGGCACCGCCCGGATACCCTCGACCGGCCGTAGCGGACTGCGCGGAAGGGGTGAACGACGCGGTGAGCGTGGAATACTCGCCTGATCGCTGCGGCACCACTACGAGGAGTTCGATGTCCCCGATCACGAAGACGACGATGATCGCTATGGCCATCTCGGCGGCTGGTCTGGCGCTGGCCGCCCCCGCCGGCGCCGACGCCGACTTCAACCCCTGGGGGGTGGCGTCATTCCGATCTGCGCACTTGTCCCGGTGCTACCCAATCTCGACCACGACGTCGACCTGACCCGTGATCCCAACGCCCTCGATCCCAGCGACACACCCGGTCCGGAGGCCGCTCCGGGTGCGGTCGAGAACGGCGGTTAGGACCGCCGCTCATGAACGTACGTTGCGCCTCAGGCGGCTACACCTCGACAGGTGAGCCGGCTACCCGCCGGGGGGTGCGCCGGGCCGGCCGTTTCTCGGTGAACGCCTGGGTCGCCTCGAGGAAGTCGGGCTGCTGCTGGAGCCACCCCTGCGAGTCCGCCTCGAAGTCGAGCTGACTGGCCAGGTCGGTTTCCAAACCGCGGTGGTGGGCCCGCTTGATCGTCGCCACGCTCACCGAGAAGTCCGCGACACGCTGCGCGAGTGCGACGGCGTCGGCCCGCGCCTGGCCGTCCTCGCACACCTGGTTGACCAGGCCCCACTGCAACGCCTCGGGCGCGGGCAGGTCGCGGGCCAGCAGGGCAAGCTCGTTGGCGCGGCCCAGTCCGACGATGCGGGGCAGCAGCCAGGTCAGCCCGGCGTCGGGCATCAGGCCAATCTTGGCGAAGGACAATTGGAATCGGGCCGACTTGGCCGCGACCCGCAGGTCGCAGGCCAACGCCAAGGACACCCCGGCGCCGGCGCTCACCCCGTTGACGGCCGCGATGATCGGAAGCTGCAGCGAGCGCATGGTCAGTATCAGCGGATTCCACGCCCGCAACAGGGCATCGCGCGCACTGCCGACCTCGCCGGAGATGTCGGCCCCGGCGCAGAATCCCCGGCCCGCACCGGTCAGCACGACGGCGCGCACGCTGGTGTCGGCCTCCAGCTCGACGAACGCGGCCGCCAACTGGTCGACCTGAGGCTTGCTGATCGCGTTGAGCCGACTCGGGCGGTTGATGGTGATCACGCCGACCCCGCCGGCTCGCTCGACGAGCACGTCGCCGGCGCAGGTGCAGTCATCCGTCTCCGGTACCGATGCCGCCATGACACGACGCTAACACAGGAACGCGAACGATCGTTATACGATGCGACTATTTTAGAATTAGCGGGTCTCATTATTGATTCACCGGCGGTCGGACCGGTACGGTGGCGTGGTGGCAAACGACGGGCGGACGGCAATCGTAGGTGCCGGCATCGCCGGGCTGGGGGCGGCGCGGCGCATCGCCCGCGCCGGTGGAACACCGGTGGTATTCGAGGCGCAGGACCGGGTCGGCGGCCGGATCAAGACGATCCGGCGCAACGACTTCGTCTTCGACGTGGGCGCCTTCATCTACCTCGGCAGCTATGCGGAGTCCACGCAGGAGATGCTCGACGTCGGACTGGGCCCGCAGATGCGCAAGTTCGACGCCTTCGGGGCGATGCCGCGCGACGGGGAGCTGAACTTCTTCGACTTCGCCAAGCCGCTCAACGTGCTTGGCACCCGGTATCTGTCCACGCGCAGCAAGCTCAAGCTGGCCAAGCTGATGGTGTTGCTGGCCCGGCGCTGGCGCGACCTCAACTACGTCGACGCCTCCGGAATCGCGGCCATCGACACCGACACGGTGACCAGCTATTGCCGCCGGGAGCTCAACGAGGAACTCCTGGACTACGTGGGCGCCGTCGTCGTGCGCGGACCCTGGCTCAGCGATCCCTCGTATGCCTCGGTGGGACAGCTGTTGTGGACGATGAAGAACTTCTTCAAGCCCTACTTCTACGGCCTCGACGACGGGATGGACGCCCTGCCCCGGGCCATGGCCGGCGGACTGGACGTACGGCTGGCCTGTCCGGTCGCCGACGTCACCGACGCCGGAGACCACGTCGAGGTGACCTTCACCGAGGACGGTAGCCAGCGCACCGAAGAGTTCAGCAACGCCGTGATCGCCACCACGACCGGGACCGCGCTGCAGATCTACCCTCAGATGGCGGGTTTCGCGCGCGAGTACTACACGAACACCGACTACATCTGCAGCGTGAACTGCCACATCGCACTGCGTGAACGGCCGTCGAACCCGGCCACCTACATCATGTGTTCCCCGCGCGAGCAGCCCGACCTGTGCGGGGTGATCGTCGATCACCTCAAGGCCAACGACCGCTGCCCGCCCGGCAAGGGGATGTTCACCACGTTCTGCCGCCACGAGTGGGGTCTGCGCAATCTCGAGACCCCCGACGAGCAGGTGATCGAGCAGGTACTGGGCTTCGTCAAGCCCTACTACGGCGACTTGAGCTCCGTGGTCGAGGATTACGAGATCGGCCGCTGGCGCAACGTCGTGCCGATTATGACCGAGGGCCGGTTCAAGGCCGTCGACAAGTTCATGCGCGAGACCGACCCCACCGCGCGGGTACAGCTCGCCGGCGATCTCGGTCCCATCCCGGGCGTCAACGGTGCGCTGGTGTCCGGGCAGGCCGCCGGCGACCGCATCGCCGGGCAGCTGACCTCATCGGCGCGGGTTGCGGTCTGAGCCCACCAGCTCGCCTCAGCGCAGCCCGAGTGACCCGCTGATGATCTCGCGCTGAATCTCGTTGGTACCGGCGTAGATCGGCAAGACCAGGGAATGTCGGACGTGGCTTTCCATGTCGTACTCGGTGGCGTAGCCGTAGCCGCCCATCATCTGCATGCCCTCCAGGGCGATGCGTTTGGCCACTTCGGAGGACTTCATCTTGGCCATCGAGGTCAGCCGGGTCGTCACCGGATCCGGGCCGCGTCCCAGCCGCTCGGCGACCTCGTAGGTCAGCAGCCGCGCACACTCCAATTCGGTTGCCAGGTCGGCAATTCGGTGGCGCAGCACCTGGAAGGTGCCGATCGGGCGGCCGAACTGGCTGCGCTGCTTGACGTAGCCGATGGCGTCGTCCAGTGCCCGTTGCCCGATTCCCAGTCCGACCGCGGCGCCCAGTAGCCGCTCACCGTCCAGGCCGGCCATGATCTGCCGGAAGCCGCCGCCGATCTCGCCGACCACATTCTCGGCGGGCACGAAGCAGTCGGTGAGGAAGACGTCGTTGACCTCCCGGCCGCCCATCGTCGAGATCCGCCGACACTGCACCCCGGGGCTGGCGGCGGGCAACTCGAAGATCGTCAGACCGGCGTGGGGTGTGCCGTTGCGGCTGGTCCGTGCGACGAGCAGGATCCGCCCGGCGCGATGCGCATACGAACACCACGTCTTCTGCCCGTTGAGCAGGTAGCCGCCGGCGACGGCGGCGGCGGCGCAGGTGATCGCCGCGACGTCGGATCCCGCACCGGGCTCGGAGATCGAGATCGACATGATCTCGCCGCCGGCGATGGCCGCCAGCGCCTCGTGCTTCTGGGCCTGCGAACCGAACCGCCGGTAGCAGCCGGCGACCGTGGTCGTCGCGCCGATCGCCTTGACCGGGGCCAGGCCGCGGAACAACTCCTCGAACAGGATGGTCTGCTCGACATAGGTTCCGCCGGAACCCCCGTACTCCTCGGGGATCGCCACCCCGAGCCAGCCCAGGTCGGCGAGCTTCGCATACAGGACCGCCGACTGGTCCTCCTCGTCCGGGTCGAGCAGCGCCTCGCGCTGCTCGCGGGTGGCGCACTCGCGGGCGCAGAAGTCGCGGACCGCGTCGCGGAAGTCGCGCTGCTCGTCGGTCAGTGTCATACCTGCGGGAACCTCCGGTCGGGAAAGAGCCCGGCGGCGATCCCGTTGCGCAGCACCGCGGGAGCCCCGCCGGCCACCACGTTGGTGACACAGTCACGGTGGATGCGCTGGATCGGGAAATCGGTCGTCACGCCGTAGCCGCCGTGCAACTCCATCGCCTTGAGGCTGATCTGTGGTCCCACCGTCGCCCCGAACAGCTTGGCCTGGGTGACCTCGGCGAGTTGCGGGAAGCGGCCGTCGACGGCGGATGCGGCGGCCCGGTAGGCCAGCAGCCGAAGGGCCTCGATCTGGACCCACATGTCGGCCAACGCGTGATAGACGGCCTGAAAGTCGATGACGGCCTTGCCGAATGCGGTTCGCTGCTGGGTGTACTTGGCGGCCTCGTCGTAGGCGGCCTGGCTGAAGCCCAGCCAGAACCCGCAATTGTGCAGGCGCTCGAGGTTGAACGCGGTCATCAGCCGGGCGAACCGGCCCGGGCCGATGATCACGTTCTCGGCCGGCACCCGGACGTCGGTCAGCACCATGTCGCCGTGGCGGATTCCTCGGTCGCCGATGAAGACCGGGCCGGGCCGGATCTGCACGCCGGGCATCGAGGTTTCGACCACGACCGCGCCGATGCCCTTCGCCCCGGGCACGTCGTCGAAGCGCACGAAGGTCGCGTTGAGGTCGTTGACGTCTGAGCCGGTGACGTAGCTCTTGGTGCCGTTGAGGATGACCTCCTCGCCGTCTCGCGTCGCGCTGGTGCTCAGGTGGGTCAGCGCCGAGCCGGCGTCCGGCTCGGTCAGCGCGATGTTGCAGGCACGCCGGCCGGCGACGATGTCGCGCAGGTACTTGTCCTTCACCGCGTCATCGCCCAGCAGCAGCATCGACGGTCCCGGACCGCTCGTGCAGAACACCGGTTCGGGCGGCAGCCAGGACTGCGCGTAGCGGAACAACGCCTCGACGACGACGAGGTACTCGATCGCGCCGCCGCCGCGGCCGCCGTACTCGGTGGGCATCGCCACGCCGAGCAACCCTTCGGCGCCGACGCGATCGAAGATCTCGCGGTAGGGCGCCTTGTCGGACTCGTCCCAGCTACGGGCTTCGTCGGCGAAGGACCGGCCGATCTTCTCGGCACGCGACTGAAGGTCGCGCTGCTCGGGGGTGAGGTTAAAGTCCATGGCTCAACGACGTTCCCTGTCCTGTCCGCCGGATGTCTGGATTAGTGTCACGGCGTATCTCAAAAATCACTGTAGCGTACATCGCCGCCCGGTGATAGCGATCGTTCACGCCGTCGACGCCGGCCGGTTGTCGCAACGGCGTCAGGGCTTTCCGACGGCGTCCATCAGTGCGGCGGTGAAGGGTTCGGGGTTTTCGAACATGGGAAAGTGCCCGCTGTCGGCGATTCGGTGCTGGCGCGCGTCGGGCACCCGGTCGATGAGCCAGGCCGCGGCGCGTTTGGACAGGATGGGGTCGGACTCGCCGATGATCTGCTCCAGCGGTACCGCCAGGGTCGCGGCAGCCTCGACCTGGTTGGCGTGCAGCACCGTTCGAAGGCAGCCCCGGCCGGCCCAGGACGGCACTCGCATGGTCAGGCTCAGCAGCCAGGCGATGGTCGGCTCGGGTGTCCCGGGCAGCACCACGGAGCGAATCTGGGACTCCCGGGAGGCCACCCGGTCGCGCAGTTCGGCGGCCAGGACCTGCTCTTCGACGTCGGCGGCCGGGGCGCCGAACGGCAGCCCTGGTTGCCGGGCGGCCGCGACTCCGTTGGAGCACACCAGGATCAACTTCGCGACGAGATCCGGTCGGACGGTGGCGACCCGGAACGCGGTCAGCCCGCCCAGCGACCACCCCACCAGGGTCACCTGGTGCAGGCCGAGGGCGTCCAGCAGGGCGATCACGTCGTCGCCCAGCCGGCCCAGCTCGTAGCCGGTGAACGGCTGCGATGAGCGGCCGTGCCCGCGCAGGTCCACCGCGATGGCGCGAAAGCCCGCGGTGACCAGTTCGTGCACCTGGCGGTCCCAGACCTCATGCCCCAACGCCCACCCGTGCAGCAGCAGCACCGGGTGGCCGGATCCCAGGTCCTGGGCGTAGATCGACACTCCGGGCTCGACCTCGACGAGGTGCTCGGTCACCGCAGACTCTCCCGTACACCCGGCTCCTGCGGCGTCGCCCGGCCGCCCTCCCGGGCGTCCCACCGCGCGATCGCCGGCAGCTGCAACAGCGACATCCCCAGCACCCATGCGCTGAACATGGTCAGCGGAATGTACCAAGCGACAAGGCCATTCCACGCCGACGGACCGTCGGTGAAGAACATTTGCAGGACCGTGTTGTTCATCGACCGCGTCCTTACTGTCGTGACCGCGCCGCGAGTGTGCACTTCACCGCCCCGGTTCCGCCGTCGACTGTAGTGTCAACGATCGGGCCCGTCAACGATCGTTCACAGCTTTGGTGACCGCTGCGGCGAAGTGCGCCGGGCGCAGCGCAGATCACCTACGCGGTGCCCCGTTGTGACGCCGGCGAGCGCCCCGGCGCGGGGCGGTCGGCTCGATCCGCAGATAGTCCAGGCCGGACAGCGCCATCCCGGTCACCAGATCGACCACCCCGTCGACTTTGAGGGCGCTCGGTGGCCACAAGGCCGTCGAGTCGATCAGTCCCTGTGTGGCGTGGGTCGCGGCGAGCAGGACGTCGGGATGCTGATCGGGATAGCAGGCCTGCAGGCATTGAACCCAACGCTGCAGATAGCGGTTGATCCTGGCCCGGAGCCTGGCCCGGTTGGGATTCGGGATCGAGTTCTTCTCCCTGGTCCACAGACCCATGAGTTCCCGCTCGTCCAGGACGCGCCGCGCATGCCCGCGCACGAGGTGCTCGAGCTGCTCACGCGGGTCGTCGAATTCGCCGCCGGTCGCCATCAGCACCCGGTCGACCGCCTCGTCGAGCAGGGTCAGCAGAATCTCGTCCTTGCCGCTGAAGTACCGGTAGATCGCGGGCCCGGACATGCCCGCGCGCTCGCCGATGAGATCGACCCCGACACCGTCGAACCCGCGTTCGTGAAACAGCCGCATCGCCGTGCGCAGGATCAGCTCTGAACGTTCGTTACCGGCCTCGGCCATCCCGTCACGCTACCGCAGATCACCGGGTCAGCGGCGTCATGCGCTGGGCCCGTAGCGCCGGCATGACGTTGCGGGCAAAGCGCTCCTGGTTGCGCGCCACCACGTCGGCGGCCAGGTTGCCGAACGCCGAGACGATGATGAGTCCGCCGGCGTCGGTGCGCCGGACGGTCTCAAGGATCTGCTCGACCACCTGTTCTGGTGTCCCGCCGTGGCTGCAGGTCGGCCATGAAGTGCGCGAACTGGTCGTGACCGTGTTTGGCGATGGTCTTGGCGATGTTGCCGTAGTACTCATAACCGGGCACTGAGGCCGTGGCGGTATCGGCGAATCCGTAATGATCGATCGTCGAGCGGTAGTAATTCACCACCTGTTCGAAGTACTCCGCGGCGGTGTCGGGGTCCTCGTGACACGAATTGAACAGCACCACCATCGGTTTGGGAGGTTCGCACCCCTGGTGACGACGGTAGTGCTCGGCGTAGCGGTCCAGGTCGGCGATGGTCTGCTCCCACGGCTTCTGCAGAAAGATCATGATCCCGGCCCCCAGCCGGGCCATCACCTGCGCCGATTCCGGGGAGATCGACGAGGCGTAGGTGCGTCCGCGCAGCGGCGCCATCGGCGCCGGGCGCAGGTCGGTTCCCCGGATCCGCCCGGTCTCGAAGGCGTCGAGCAACTCGGCCGCGCACTGATCGAACAGCCGCCGCGACTGACCCATCTCGACGCCGAAGCCGTCGAACTCCACCCGGGCCAGACCGCGGCCCATCCCCAGGATCAGCCGCCCATCGGACAGATGGTCCAGCACACAGACGTGCTCGGCCAGCCGGATCGGATCATGCCAGGGCAGCACCGACACCATGGTGCCGAGCTTCACCCGCTGCGTGCGACCGGCGACCCAGGTCAGGAACTGCAGGGGGTCGGTGGACATCGAATAGCCGGCGAAATGGTGCTCGACCGCCCAGACGGAGTCGAACCCCAGTCCCTCGGCGCGGTCGGCGAGGGCCATCTCGGTGCGCCACACCTCGTGATCCGGGCGGCCGTCGAGATTCTGGAAGAAGTGCCCCTGCCCGATGTGCATCACCGGCCGCCGATCCCCCGGGCCACGTCCCACGCCCGGTCAGCCGTTGAACGCTCGTACACAACAGGCGTCAAACCGCTTGGCCGATAACCGATGCCGTCAATCACCGCAGTGAGACCGATCGTTTCCACACAGCGATGCTAGTGCGCGGGCGAACCGGGATCGGCAAATCACCGAATTTCGCCGAGGCCGACCTTCTGCGACGTCCATACTCTAAAATACTGTCAGCTACGTGAGGAGTCGTCGTGCCGACCAACGCCAAGGCCGCGGCTAGCGGTCGCCGCCGGGGCCGGCCGCGACTGAGGATCGATCGCGACGCGGTGGCCGACGCCGTGATGGAGTTGTTCACCGAAGGTGGCTACGAGGCGGTCTCCATCGTCGCCGCTGCCGAGAAGTTGTCGGTGTCGCGCGCCACGCTCTACCGGACCGTCGCCAGCAAGGGTGATCTGCTGGGCATCCTCTACGAGCGCGCCACCGATGACCTCACCCGGCGGATCAAGATGGTGCTGGCCGACATCTCCGATCCTGCGCAGCAGTTACGCGCGCTCGTCGGGCTGCAGGCCCAGGCGGCGGTGCAGATGCGCTGGTCGATGCCGATCTTCTTCGGCGGCGGCGCGCTGCCCCCGGATGTCCTGGCGCGCTGGCACACCTGGAGTCGCCAGTTCGAGAAGATGTGGGTGCAGGTGGTCACGGCGAACATGCGCGCCGGATACCTCGAGGACGGCGACCCGGTGATCACGACGCGACTGATCCTCGGGATGATGCTGTGGGTGTCGCGGTGGTACCGGCCCACCGAGAACATCGCACCGGGCGAGATCGCGGACGCCGCGCTGAACCTGTTCCAGCTGAACCTGTCCCCACGCGCCAAAGCCCGCCCGGCTGCGCCGCGTCGCACCGCGACGTTGGCGCGCACCGCAAACCGCCACCCGCGCAGCGGCGAAGCCCGGGGCCGGGCGTCATACTGACCCGATGACGGCGGCGGTAGACGATGTCGATCCGGACACCCTGACCCGGATCGTGTCCGCGGCGCGCCGGTTGTTCGCGCAGGGCGGTGTGAGCCGCACCCGCCTGGAAGACGTCGCGGCCGCCGCCGGCATCTCGCGGCAATACCTCTACCGGTTCGTGGCCGGCCGCGACGAGTTGCTGGAGCTGGTGTTGCTGCAGCGGTGTCGCGAGTTGGGCGACGCCCTGGCGGCGCAGGCTCACCTCGACACCGACGACGTCGCCGAGGCGCTCGTCGACCATGTCATCGCCGGCGCGACGATCGCCCACGACGCCGAATTCACCCAGCTCGCCGAGGCGATGAAACGCGACCGCCTCAACACGTTGCTCACCAGCGACGACTCACCGCTGCACGACATCAACACCCGGGCCTACGGACCGTTGTTCGCC
Organism: uncultured Actinomycetota bacterium; assembly: GCA_963716465.1. GTDB lineage: Bacteria > Actinomycetota > Actinomycetes > Mycobacteriales > Mycobacteriaceae > Mycobacterium. The sequence continues at coordinate 674,485 of CAVQTS010000006.1, read as the reverse complement.
CGGGCGATCGCGGCCGGGCTGCTGCGGACCGACGTCTCGGTGGACTCGATGATCACCTGGCTTCAGGGCGTGATGACCATGCTGGCCGGGCGCAGTGACCTCGACCCCGCCGCCATGCGTGAGGTGGTACGCCGCTTCGTCCTGCCCAGCCTCGTCGGTTGACATATCAGCTAGATGTCAACCGATTCGCCGGAAGATAAGGAGATATCTCGGTTCATTCGTTGACACGGATATCTCTTTGTCATATGGTCGGTCGATTCAGAGGGTCCGTCCGACCGCGAGGATTGCCATGGCGAAAGGTGCCGCGTCGCCAGCCGCGACGACCGAAGACCGGGTGCCCCGATGGTGACCGTCACCCGGGCCGAGCACCCCGGGCCGGCCGGCGAGGATCATCCGCCGGCGCCCCGCACCACCCGGCCGGTCAAGTTCTGGGCGCTGATCGGCTGCGCGATCTGGACCTTCCAGATCTACATCCTGTGGAAGTGGGTCACCGGGCCCTACTTCACGCCGGTGCCCTCCGGCCCGGTGGCGCCGCCGACCGCGATGAAGGTGGCGATCGTGGTCTACCTGGTGGTCCAGTGGATCGCGTTCGGGTGGCTGGCGATCCGGTGGGTGGTCAAACCGGTGCTGCGGGACCGCACGATCGGCTTCGACGGGTTGCTGTTCATCGCCTGGGCCGGCTTCTTCTGGTTCTGGGACCCGATGGGCAACCTCAACGGGATCACCTTCACCTACAACTCCTGGATTCCCAACATGGGGTCGTGGGTCAACGGCATTCCCGGCTGGTCCACCCCCGGCGCCCCGGGGGCGCAGGCACCCGAGCCGTGGTTGTTCACCGCCGGCGCCTACTCGGTCTTCTTCGTCGGCATGCCCATCCTCGGCTGCTTCGTGATGCGCAAAGTCAGCCGACGCTGGCCGCGGATGGGCACGATCGGCCAGTTGGCCATCGTGTTCGCCCTGGTCTTCGTTCTCGAGACGGTGCTCGAAGGATTCTTCTGGATGCGGATGGGGCTCTACACCTACGCCGCCTCGCCCCCGCAGTTCGTGCTGTTTGCCAACCACTACTACAAGTACCCGCTGATCGAGTCCCTGTTCTGGGGTGCGGCCCTGACCGCGATCACCTTTCTGCGCTCCTCGCGCGACGATCGCGGTGAGTCGCTCGCCGAACGCGGGGCCGCCGAGCTCAGGGTGAATGAAAGCGCCAGAACGGGTTTGCGGCTGATGGCGATCGTCGGGATGAGCTACACCCTGATCCTCGGCGCCTTCTGGGTGCCCTACTGGCTGGTGTGGAGCGCCCATACCGGGGGCATCCCGATGGACATTCAGAAACGCTCGTATTTCATGAACGGCCTATGTGGTCCGCAGACCGACATCGCTTGCCCGGATCCCAATGTTCCGGCGTTCAAACCGCATTCGATCACCATCACCCCCGACGGCTTGGTCCACGTCCCGCCCGGCGTCCAGCTGCCGAACGGACCGACGACGTTCGACCAAGCCGCCAAGCTGGCCCAGGAGGGCTCATGAACAACCCCGTCGAACGCGCCGGCGCGGCCGGTCGCGACATCCTGCAGGGCTACGCCTGCCTGGTGATCGCCGCCGTGCTGGGGGTCACGGTAGTGACGATCATGATCCTCAGCGTCGTTCATTGGGTCAGCGCATGACCCTCGCGCAGCCCCGCCCTACCCGAGGTGACACGCGGGTCTCGGCCGGCCCAGCCGCGCCGTGGTATCGCCGACCGGTCCGGGTGGTCGCGGGTGTCCTCGGGGTGGGCCTGCTGGCCTGGGCATTGTCGTTCGCCACCACCGACATCTCGCACACCGCCATCGCAAATCCGAAGGCACCCAACCCGTTACCGGTCATGACCTGGGCGGGCTTGAGCACCCACCGGTTCTGGATTCCCGTCTTCTACGCCATCACCGTCGGCGTGATCGCCGTCATGGTGGTCAAGTTCGTCCGGTATCGCCGGGCATCGGGACGCCACCACCCGGCACTGCCCATCTTCGTCGCGCTGCTCCTGCAGGTGTTCCTAGACCCGATCTACAACTGGGGCTTCTACTGCGTCTACGACCCGGCGCTGCTGCACTGGCCGATCACCTGGCCGACCTTCAACTTCTCCCCCTCGGTGGAGCCGCTGTGGATCGTGATGGGCGCCTACCAGGTCTTCTTCATCGGTCCCGCCTGGCTGATCCTCACCGGCTTCCACAAGTTCGTCGCCGCCCGGGCCACCCCCGGATCCTGGATCGAGCGGCACCCGACGCTGAGTCTGTTCGCGGTGGGCGCCGTCCTCGGCGCGGTCGCTGACATCCTGATGGAGATCTGGATGATCAACATCGGCGTCTACAAGTACACCCAGATCGCCGGGCCGTCACTCGGCTGGGGCAACGCCCACCTGCAGCTCAGCGAGATCATGTGGGTCGGTGTGCTGATCGCCGGCACCGCGGTGCTGATGCGACGCGATGACACCGGCCGGTCCACCGCGGCCGTGCTGAGCGCGTCGAACGGGGTGTTGCGCCGACTTCGGTTGGGCGAGTTCGGCACCGTGTTCGTTCTGGTCACCGCCGCGCTGGCCATCTACGGCAGCTTCTTCATCGGCGCCCGGATGGCCGGGCTGGCCACCAACGTGGTCTACCACACCTGGCAGTACCCGGCGATCAAGACCTTCGACCCCGATGGCCGGCTCGCCGACGCCGGCATCCCCGGCCCCTACTACGGCGGCACCTGGTGCCGTGGCGACCGGTGCCCGCGCTGAACCGACGTGCCGGCACCCGGTGCGACGTCCGCCGCATTGATCTATGAGGCCGACCCGGCCTAGGACTGTCGGCTCAGCTCACCGAGGGGGCTGCCGGTGTCGGCGTTGTTCGCCGCATCCGGTGTGGGACCGGTCATGGCCCCGATGATGAGGCGCATCAGGACGAACGCGACCGCGAACGTCGCCAGACCGCTGAGTTGGCGGGCGACGTCGCCGAAGCCGGAGTTGATCGCGTTCCACGACGGCCAGCCCGCGAGGGTGTTGACGGTCATCGAGATCGCCAGGGCCAGCGGGATGATCAGCAGCTGGCGCCTGCCCGCCAGCGCGTGGTCGTAGCGGACCACGGCCGCCGCCAGGGCCACGTTGATCAGCGAGTTGACCGGCGCCCACCACAGCGGGAAGTGCCCCACGACCAACGGCTGGCTGCCGTAGTACACGTAGACGTGCCAGTGCAGCAGCACGGTTTCCAGCACGAAGTCGGCAACGATTCCGGCGGCGAACAGCCCCCACAGGGCGCGCCGGCTCGGGGTGCGTCGCAGGATCAGCCAGCTGAGGCCGCCGCCGATGCCGAAGTAGAAGAAGTAGGTCAGGCACAGCCAGACCGGCATCGGCCGCTGCCACAACATGAACGCCCGGGCCAGGCCGGAGGGGTGCCAGCAGCCCCCGGCCACATCGATGAACGGCTCGAGCACCATCAACGCGCCGCCGGCCAGGAACAGCATCAGCACCGTGGGACGCCCGCTGGTTCGCCAGTGCACCAGCGAGAACCCCAGGGCGAGCACCGCCATGGCGGCCATCACGACGATGACCGTGGTGGCCACGGTGGGGCTGACGGTGGCATCCAGCGGCGGCGCCGGCAACGTGGCGTAGCTCATGGCCTGACCTGCGTTCGGTTGGTCGGGCTGTTCATGGTCGCGACCGGTGAGTGCCCGTCGGGGCAGTTGAACGCGGTGTCCGGTCCGCAGACGCCGGCGGTGCGCCAGGGCCGTTCGACGAACGGTCGGGCCATCACCGCGTGCATGCCCCAGTAGGAGTACGGGATGTTGTAGGTGACCAGCATCGCCACCTGGCAGGCGCCCATGATGGCCAGGAAACGCAGAAACGTGGTCAGCCAGCCGCGTCCGGTCTTGAGCCGGTCGATCCCCCGTTCGGGCAGGGTGCGGCCGCGGTCGTCGCGGAAGAAGTGCAGACACGCCAGCGCGGTGTAGGTGGCGGCCCAGCTGACCGTCTCATACAACGGGAACTGGTGGTCGGTCCCCGCCCACAGGCTCAGCTGCGGCACCACGCTGCCGTAGCTGAACAGCTGCGTGCGGGTGATGAAACTCTCCAGGATCACGTCGAACACACAGAACGCCAGGAAGGCGCACGCCACCAGCCGCAGCCCCGACATCGACGGGTGGCGGGTGCGCAGCCGGCCCATGAACTTCGATCCCGCGTAGGCCGGGATGCCGACCAGCCAGAAGTAGGCGCTCAGCGCCCACAGCGACAGCGGCACCAGCTGACTGTTGGGGCTGGACCACCCGGGGATGTGCGAGGTCCAGCTGCCGAAGTTGATCGAGGTCGTGCTGTAGAGGAACTGCACGCTGTTCCAGTTGATCCACGGCTCCTGGAAACACAATGCCGCGCAGGACAAGAAGAACAACCCGTCCAGCGTCATCCGGCCGGTCTTGATTTTCGGCCGGATGACGAACCACCACAGGATCACCACCGAGACGACGAGGGCGAAGACCTCCCAGCTGTGGATCAGCACGACGTACCAGTGCGGTTCCTGGCCGCGGCCGCGGGTGTTGGTCTTGAAGTCGCCGCTGACCACCCAGGCGGTCCACACGTAGAGCATCAGCCCGAGCCAGACCGCGCCGTTGAGGATCCACAGCCGGGCGGTGTCGGCCCGGCCGGTGGGCTCCTCGACCGGCCGGCGCGCGCCGGCCTCAAGGCTCGCCGTCGCACCGGGGCGTGAGTCGGCCAGTCCCGGCCGGTCGCCGAGGGCGGTCATGGCCGCGGCACCGGGACACCGGGACCCGCGCACGGGTTCAGGGTCGGGGCGTGGGTCTGCCCCGGGTAGGCGCACATGCCGTTGATCAGCGACGACGGGTAGCCGCTGGGGAACTCGCCGGAGTGCATCGCGAGGAACTGGTTGGGCACGAAGTAGAGGATCGCGAACGCCGCGTGCACCGCCCCGAAGATCGCCAGGAACTTGATCCCCTGCCGCCGCGCCGGACTCACCTGCAGGGATTCGATCCCCCGCTCGGCGATGGTCTGGTTGCGGTCGTTGCGGAAGTAGCTCAGGGCGGCGATCGCCCCGAGGCCGAAGCCGGCGAACAGGATCGGCTCGGTGATCGGCAGCTGGTAGGTGTGGCCCGAATACAGGCTCAGCCCGCGGATTCCGCCCGGGTAGGCGTAGATGCCCAGCCGCAGCAGGATCGACTCGATGATCGTGTCGATGACGATCAGGCCGACGAACAGGATCGGCCACACCGCCAGTGGCGACAGGTTCGGCCGATGCGCCTTGATCCGGCGGACGATGAACAGGATCAGCAGCACCTGGGAGAAGACCAGCGCGGTGTAGCCGGGCATGGTGACGAAGATGGGTTCGGGCAGCCGGTTCGCGTGCGGGCTGATCCACCCGGGCCAGGACCCGGTGGCCCACGCCCCGAAGTTGACCATGTGCGAGTTGTACAGCAGCACAACGGATGTGTAGTTCATACACATGTCCCAGAAGAAGATCATCGCCCCGCTCAGGGCGAGCATCCCGTCGGTGGTCAGTCGGCCTTCCCGTCGCCAGGGCTTGATCACCCAGAACCACAGGCCCGCCGCCGCCCCGATCGGGACCGCGACCTGCAACGCCAGGAACAGCGCGCTCTGCGCGCCGCTGATCGTGTCCGTCGGGCGGGTGGGCGTCAGGTGCGGGCCCAGTACCCAGGCCCCGAGCACGTAGATCTCGAACGCCAGCAGCACTGCTCCGACCGCGGCCCAGACCAGTACCAGCGGGAACGCCCCGGACCGGGATGGCGGGACCAGCGGTGCGGTGCGCGGGGCGGTCGGGACCTGGACTGGCGTTGGGTGTGACATGTCCGCTCCTCGGCTTCACCGGCGACTCCCCGTGCAGCCTAGCCGAGGTGAGTGTTCACTCACAATATGTAAGTGAATATTCTTCTCCGTGCCGGGCCGGGATACGCTGGGCACATCTCGACGACGGGAGGCGATGGTGACCACTGACGAGCTGCGCGGCCCGGCGGGGACCGCAGGGCGGGTGCGAGTCTCCGGAGCCCAGCGCCGCCAGGAGATCATCGCCGCAGCCCAGACCGTGTTTGCGGCCAACGGGCTGGCCGGCGCGCGGACCTCGAGCATCGCCGAGCAGGCCGGGATCGCCGAGAGCATGCTCTACCGGCACTTCGCGTCCAAGCAGGAACTCTTCGAGGTCGCCGTGGTGCAGCCGGTGGCCGCGTTCGTCGAAGGGGTGGTCGACGGCGCGGATCGCCTGCTCGACCGCGACGGGCCGGGCAGCCAGCGGTTCTACGAGTCGTTCCTGCAGACCATGACCGAGGTACTGCCGCTGCTGGGTGTGGCGCTGTTCAGCGACGCGCAGGACGGCCGCCGCTTCTACAACGACAAGATCGTGCCACTGTTCGACCGGTACGAGACCACCATGCGCGCGTCGCTGGACCAGCTGCCCGGAAACGACGTCAGCGCCGCCTTCCTGGCCCGGGCCGTCATCGGCATCATCTTCCTGCTCACCCTTGATGCGACCTACCGGGATGAGACCACCGAGTTCGGCCCCGCCGACGTGGCCGCCACCGCCGAGGCGGTCCGGTCGTTCGTCGCCCGCGCGCTCTCCGAGTCCAGTGCCGACGCGATGCTGGAGCAGTTGAGCGAACTCGAGTCGCGTCGGGACGGGCGCGCGGAACCCGACCCGCCGGAGAAACCGGCCTTCGTCGGCGACGACGGCTGGTCGCGCTACTGGTCGGCTCGCGCGCGCGCCGAGGACCGAACCGATCAGCGGCGCCGCGAGCTGGAGGCGGAGAACGAGACCCTGCGGCGCATCGTCGCCGACCAATCCATTGCGCTGGCGCGGCTGCGGGACTGCTGAGGCGCACTCAGCGTTTGGCCGTGCCGCCAGAACGCCGACGCTTGGGCGCACGGTCGCCGTTGGTGCTCGGCGCGGACGGATCGCGCAACCGGATCAGCGCGATCGCCGCCTCGGCGATCTGCCCGGCGGTGATCGACTCACTGGGTCGATACCACCGCGAGACCCAGATGATCATCCCGAGAATCAGTCGGGTGGTGACCACCGGATCGTCGCGCTCGAGGTTGCCGTCGGCCATGTTCGCCGTGACGACGCGCAACCAGAGCTTCTCGTATTGCCGGCTCCAGGTGTGCCAGCGCGCGAACACGTCCTGCGGCAGGTTGCCGCCCCCGAAGAACACCGGCAGGTAGGCGCGCATCCGCACGGCGGCGTCGGCCTGCAGTTCGATCAGTGACACCAATTGTTCGCGCGAATCGCCGGTGCCGGCGATGACCGCCTTGACCTGCTTGGTGATCTCGCGGGTGCTGCGCTCGAACAGGATGCCGAGCAGGTCTTCCTTGGTGGGCACGGTCCGGTACAGCGTCGCGCGGGACACTCCGAGCTTCTCGGCGGTCTCGACGATGGAGACCGCGTCATAGCCGCCCTCGGCGAACAACTCCGCCACCGCGTCGGCGACCGCGTCGCGATCGATGTCCAGCCGTGGCCGGCCCCGCGCCCGCGGAGTCTCCCGAGTCTTGCGTTGCACCGGCACCGGAGCCTCCCCTCGAGTTCTTCGCCAACTTTAGAGCCTGCGCGTCGCAAAGCCGCAGCGCGGCCACACCCGTCGTGTCGGATGCCTCAGAGATAGGCGTCGATGAGCACGGTGAGTGCCGCGCGCGACTCGGCGTCATCGGTCAACGGGCTGGCGATTGCGGCCACCGCGGCGGTGCGCAACCCCAGTCCGTTGCCGACCAAGCGCGCGGTGGCGATCAGCGTGCGGGTGGAGGCCACCTCGCGCAGTCCGGCGTCCTCGACCCGCCGGATCGCCTGGCCCAACCGGATGATGTCGTCGATGGCGCGGGCATCGGCCAGCCCGGACTCCTGGCGCAGCACGTCGCGTTCCACCTCCGGCGGCGGGAAACCCAGGTCGATACCCACCAGCCGTTGGCGGGTGGACATCTTGAGGTCCTTCAGGATGCTCTGGTAGCCGGGGTTGTAGGAGATGACGAGCTGGAACCCCGGCGCGGCGGCCAACGTCACCCCGCCGAGGCGTTCGATGTTGAGTTCGCGCCGGTGATCGGCCAGCGAATGGATGGCGACGATCGCGTCCTGGCGGGCCTCCACGACCTCGTCGAGGTAGCAGATGCCGCCCTGGCGTACCGCGCGGGTCAGCGGGCCGTCCACCCACTCGGTGCTGGCGTCGGTCAACACGAAGCGGCCCAGCAGATCCGATGCCGTCATGTCCTCGTGGCAGCAGACGGTGAACAGCGGCACCCCCAGGGTGGCGGCCATGTGTTCGACCAGGCGGGTCTTTCCGCATCCGGTCGGTCCCTTGAGCATCACCGGCAGCCCGGCATGCCAGGCTGCGGCGAAGACGTCGATCTCGTCGCCGACCGGCAAGTACCGTCCCGGCCGGCCATCTCCTGTCAGGGGTAGCTCCACGCCGTCGCTCGTCCTGGATTCGATCATTGTTGCTCACCTGATCCTGTTCTCAGACATACGAATTCAACCGGCGCCCGCGCGCCGTCCAACTCCGGTGCGCCGCCTGCACGCCGGCGCTCAGCAGCTCGCGGGGCCGGCCGTTGCTGCGGGTCATGCTCAGTGCCTCGAGGAACATCGGCCGCAGGTACTTGCGGGCATCGTCGATGTCGGCCACGACCCGAAACGGCACCTGCGACCAGATCTGCTCGTGGACCTCGGGTTCGACTGACGAGCGAATCGCCAGACCGACCACGCCGACACCGGACAACACCGCCTCGGCGATGGCGCGGCGGGTGTCGGTGCGGGCATAACGGTTCTCGTAGCCGTCGTCGTAGGGCAGCCCGTCGCCGATGAGCACCAGGACCATGTTGGTGGCCCGGGCCTGCGACTGCAGCAGATGGGTGGCGTGGCGCACCGCCGCGCCCAGCCGGGTGAACCCCGACGGCTCGATCGCGCCCAGCCGCCGCCGCGCCGCGTGGTCGAAGCGCTGCTCGAACTGCTTGATCCGCAGGAATCGGACCGACTCTCTTCCGCGAGAATAGAATCCGTAGGCCGCGACGTGGTCGCCCAATCGGTCCAGACTCGCCGTCAGATCGGCCGCGAGCAACCGCTCCTCCTCGAAGATCGGGCGATTGTCCGAATGCTCGTTGGTCGAACCGGTCGCGTCGAGCAGCACCAGCACCGACAAGTCGCGCTGGGTCAGCACCGAGCGCTCGTAGACGGCGGGGTCCGGCCGCTCCCCGAGGCGCCGCCGCGTCACATAGTCCACCGCGGCGCTGATATCGACACTGTCGCCGTCCAGTTGGCGGGGATGGCGCTGCAGGGCGACCCCGACCCGGGCCAGCGGGCGGCGCAACGCACCCGAGGGCGCCCCCGGCGCCGTGGTAACCACCGGCGGCGGGTCGTATTCGGTGACAGCACACCACTGCTCGCGGTATACGCCGCGGTTGTCGTCCCACTCCGGGTAGCGGACACCCCCGGCGGGGACCGGGGCAAAGATCGTGGCGATCGCCCGGCCCAGCGCGGTCCGTTTGGCCTTGGGCCCAACCGGCCCGGCCCGGCGGCCGACGACCGGGATCTCGGCACCGGCGTCGCCGTCACGGCCGGCGGACCGGCCCAGCCCCAGCAGTTTTCGCAGCGCGTCGCTGAGCGGGGTGGACAGCGGGCTGGAGAACAGATCCAGGATGGTGCTGCGCTCGGTGTCGTCCTCGTCGTCCTCATCCGGTTCCGGATCGAGTTGGTCGAACTCGTGCGGTTGCAGGTCGGCCTCGGCGGGTGAGCCGCCCGGATCGGTGGCCCCGGCGCGCAGCAGCCGGATCACCCGCAACGTTCCCAGCCACGGTTCCGGCGGTGGCACCGGTGCGGCGCCCACGGCGAGCCGGTAGGACTGGCGGCTGGTGGTGCTGCGCGCGGCACCGACTGCGCGCATCCGTGCGACGGTGGCTGGTGGCAGCCGGTCCTGCAGCGCCGTGGCCAGCCGGGCGGCCTCCAGCCACAGGTAGCGCTGCGCCACGATTCGGCGGTGCCGCGACAGCCGGACCAGGACGTCTCGGGACAGTGTGCCGCCGACCAGCAGCGCCGCTTGCATCGCCACCGCGTCGCGCACGTCGTCGGCGGCGGTGTCGCGGCTGACGACGATGGTGTGACCGTCGGTGTAGGTCGCGTCGTCGCCGGCCACTACCGGGGTCCGGCGGCCGGTGATCGCCGCGGCGAGCAGCGAGAATCGGGCAATCCGGTCGTCGTGCGCACCGGCCCGCGCCGCGGTCACGCCGCCCACCTCTGCCGGGACCGGCCGATCGAGCTCTGGACGGCGCGCACCTGCACAGCACCTCCAATTTTGAGCCTTACCGTGTCAATATAGCAATGCCCGGCAGGCGACGGCCAGACGATCGCCCGACGTGGCGAACCCGAGCCGCGTTCTCCCGGCTTTCGCGCCGGGAGGCCACCCAGAGAGCAGGGCGGCGCTCGCCTACACGTGACGTCGGCGACTAAACCACAGCGTTGACCGGCGATCCCGTCGGCGTCTGGCGGGTTTCGCTGGTGATCGCCTTCATCAGAAACACCACGTTGACGACGAACAGCGCACTGAAGGCCGTCGCCGGAATCCAGAACACGAACACGCCGTTCCAGGCGAACGGCCCGGTCTTGAAGAACGGCAGCAGGATGGCCGGGGTGAAGATGCCCTCGACCCAGATGTTGAAGTAGGCCAGCCACCGCGGGAACAGCGGTTCCGGCCGGTGGTCGCTGAGGATCGCGAACGAGAACGACAGGTACTGCACCATGAACGGCGGCCAGGGCATCACCAGGATGATCCAGCTCATGTCGTTGAGCATCAGCGTCGCGTCCGGGGACCGCTCGGGGCGAAACGCGGTGACGGCGAACAGCATCGCCGGCAACAGGAACGTCACGCAGCCGAACGCGCCGGCCACCAGTTGTGCGTTGACGACGGTCGGATGCAGACCCGGGATCCGGCGCATCTGTCCCGAGATCACCGCGGTGAAGGCCGCGTAGAACATCGAGCTGAGGAAGATCAGGCCGGCGCCGATCCGGATGCCGGTGGTGTGCTGCTGGTAGTGCGCGGCGACCTGCGCCGCGGACAGGCTCGGGGCCATCGGGGGCAGGAAGCCCGCCGCCAGAAAGCCGCCGAAGAACAACACCAGGCAGACGACACCGGCCAGCGCGCAGCCGCGCTGGAACGCCGCCTGGGCGTTCACCGAACCGTCGGTGAACCCCGGCTCACCGTTCCCGGACACCGTCTCACTGTCCCCGGTTGCCGATGAAACTGGTGACGGCGCCATCCGGCGCGGGCAGCCCGAGCAGTTCGGCGACCAGTTTGCTGGCCGGGTTGCTCAGTGCCATCGGCGCATCGGGCGGCAGCAGCCCGGCGCCGATGAGCAAATGCGCCGCGCGGACCATGAGGATCGCCAGCCGGGTGCCGGCAAGCACCTCGTAGTAGTGCAGGTCCTGCACGTGGTGGCCGGTGATCCGCTCGTAGTAGGCCACCGTCTGGTCCCGGTCGGGAATGCCTTCGGGCAGCGGCAGACCCACGCCGTCGGTGTGGTGGCGCATCAGGAACAGCCACCAGCCGAGGTCCTGCTCGCGGCGGGCCAGGTTCACCATCTCCCAGTCCAGCACCGCCGCGGGCGTCAGGTCCTCGGTGAAGATGATGTTCCCGACGCGGGCGTCACCCCAGTTCAGCACCTTGTGCTCGGGACCGGCGGGCCGGTGTTCGTCGAGCCAGTCCAGCGCGGCCTCCAGGGTCGGGTTGGCCTCGCCCTGCGCGGCCCACTCGAAGGTGTCGCGCCACTGCACCAGCCCGGCGTCCAGCCCGCTGTGGTTCGCCTCGGAATCCAGCAAGCCCAGGCCGACGCCCTGCCAGTCGACGGCGTGGATGCCCGCCAGCACGTCAATGCTGTTGTGCCACATCGCACGTCGCTGCTCGGGGGTCAGGTCCAGCACCCAGCCCGCCGCGGTGAACGGGGGGTCGTCGGCCGGGATCCGCCCGTCGACGCGCTGCAGGACCAGGAACGGGGAGCCGAACACCGTCGGATCGTCGTCGTAGAAGTACACCGGCGGGGCCGGCACCGGCGTCCGCTCGGCCAGGGCGGTGATCACCGCCGCCTCCTTGGCCAGGTCGTAGACCGGGAACACCGCCGGACCGTCGGGTTGCACCCGGGCTACCAGGCCGCGGGTGTGCTGGCGGCCGTCCTCGGTCCAGGACGCGGTGAACAGCACGGTCTCGTTGGACAGCCCGCCGGCACCGGGAACGTGCACGTCGGTGACTGAGACATCCTGGGCCAGCGGCCATTTCGACGACAGCCAGCGGGCGAGCCGTTTCGCGGCCGCATCGGTGTCGATGACGTTCTGCAGAGCCATTGTGTTCTCCTTCGTCTCAGCGGGCCGCTGCGATGAGGCGCCGGACGCGCCGCAGCGGATTGTTCTTGCGGTGCATGGTCTTCAGCAGCCAGATGGCCGACTGCTGGCCGGGAATGCCGCTGATCCCACCGGTCGGATGGGTGCCGGCGCCGCTGAGGAACAGCCCCGGCACCGGGGTCTCGTAGCCGCCGAACCCGGAGGCCGGGCGCAGCGGCCCGAAGCGCATCCCCGCCGGGTCGACGTGGTAGACGTTGCCGCCCGGCACGTTGAAGCGGGTGGCCAGATCCGAGATGTGGAACACCCGCCGCTCGATGACCATCGAATCCAGGCCCTTGTAGATGTCGGCGGCGGCGCCCAGGGCGCGGTCGCCGATGGTGTCGCGGACCTGCTCCCAGGGCTGCCGGGGATGGGCCGGGGTGATGCCCGACCAGTACCAGAAGGTGTCCTGGCCCGCCGGTGCCTGCGAGGGATCCAGCGCGGTGGGGATGATCCCGATGCCGCACAGCGGGTCGGGCCAGCGCCCGGCGATGGTGTCCTCCCAGGCGCGGATGTGGTCCTCGAAGCTCTGCCACGCCACGATCGGCTTGCGTAGGTCGAGATCGTCGTCGCGCCAGGCCTGATGGCGCGGCAGGGTCAACTTCCCGTCGAGGGCGACGTCGATCTTCACCGTGGCCGCCTCGACGACGTCGACGGGGATCGCGTCGGCGCGGCGCTGCATCGTGTCGTCGAGGACACCGCGCGGAAGCAGTTCGCACAGTGTGTGTTTGGGGCTGCAGGACGCCAGCACGTAGGGTGCGCGGATCTCTTCCCCGCCCTCGAGGCGCACCCCGGCGATCCGCTCCCCGTCCATCAGCAGCTCGGCCACCCTGGCCGACAACCGGACCCGGCCACCGTGGGCCTCGAAGGACCGCTGGATCGCCGCCGGCAGCGCGCCCGACCCGCCGGCCATCCGGGCGGAGTTGGTGCGCTGACACATTGCGATGTAGATCAGCGCCCAGCCGGTGCCGTCCTGGGTCATCCAGCAGAACGGCGGCATCGAGGCCAGCGCCGCGCGCAGCAGCGGGGTGTCGAACCGTTCGGTGATGATCTCGGCGTGCGAGCGGGTCAGGAAGCTGAGCAGCGGTTGCAGGTCCTTGCGGCGCCGTGCCGCGACCGGGATCGCGTTGAGGATGGCACGCCCCGACGGGTGGGTGGGATGGCCGTTCATGAAGGGCAACACCAGATCCATTGCGGCGTCGAGTTGCTGGGAGAACTCGAGGTAGGCCCGGGCGTCCTTGGCCGAGAAGTACTTCAGTTCCTCAGCGGTGCGGCGGGCGTCCTTCCAGAACGCCAGGGAGGGCCCGTCGGGATCCAGGTGCACGTGGAACGGGTCGGCGATGATCTGCCGCAGGCCGTGGCGGCCCAGCTCGAGATCGTCTTCGATCGTGGTGGAGCGGAACAGGGACGCCTGGATGCCGCCCTCGTTGATCAGGTGCTGGGGCGCGGAGTCGAAGATCGCGTTGGTGCCGAGCATGCCGCCCGATGTGGGCGATGCCTCCAGCACGATCACCCGCTGGCCCGCGCGGGCGAGGTAGGCCGCGGCGGTCAGCCCGTTGTGGCCGGCGCCGACGACGATGACGTCGTAGTCGAATGCGTTGGGCGACATGATGTCTGCTTTCTTCGGGTCAGGAGGTGGAGGCGGTCAGCGCGCGGCGCTTCATCGCCCGTTGGTAGTCGTCGAACCACAGTTCCTGGTAGGTGCAGTGGGTGGTGCGGCCCTGCTCGTCGGACCAGCGGTAGACGCTGTCGTGAAACGAGGTGTTGGGCCAGGCCGGCAGGGACGCGCAGGCGATCGCCTCGCCGGCGAAGCGGTAGATCTCGCCGTGGTCGTCCTCGGCGGTGATCTCCTGGCGGATGGGCAGGTGGATGACCGGGTGGTACTCCAGCACGTTGCGGCGCACCCACCGGATCTGTCGGCTCTCCTCGCCGCGCAGCACCCAGGCGAAGTGGTGCGAGGGCCGCTCACCCACGTCGTAGAGGCCCGCCCACGCCGGGTCGGTGTCGGGCGGTTCGAAACTGATCTGGTTGAACACCAGATCAGGCCCGAAGTACATCGGGGACCATCCGACCGGCGGCACCGGCACCGCGCCGCGTTTCTCCACCCGGATCTGCCGCCAGGATCGGTCCCGCGGGGCGAAGCAGTCCACCGGGTACGTCGTCCCGTCCAGCCGCATCTGGCCGGTGACGTGCATGAACTGCTCGCTGCCGCCGGGGTTGATGGCCTCGCCGTGGTGGTCCTCCTCGCCGGGCATCACGTGTCCGCGGGCCAGCAGCGGCGTGACGGCGTCGGCGACGAGGTCCAACGACAGCCGGCCGTCACCGCTGGCGTATTCCAGCCGGGCGCTGCGGCCGGGTTCGGTGAACGTGATCGACAGCCCGTTGTCGGTGGTGATGGTGTTGTCGGCCACCGTCGGCCACGGCATGGTGATCTCGTAGTCGAGGTAGGCCATGTCGGTGTATTCGACGTTGTCGGTGCCCTCGAAGATGCAGACTCCGCCCTGGGACAGGCCGAACGCCGGCTGGTAGCGGATGTAGAGGAACGCGCCGATGGCGTGTTCGGGGATCGAGAAGCCGAAGTAGTGGGTGTGGATCAGGTGCGGATCCCACATCTCGCCCGGCTGCGGCAGCGGCAGGAGCAGGTCGGTGTCCCCGGAATGCTGATGCAGTGTCATCCTCAGACCCGCTGCGCCACAGTGCGGTTCCCCGCCGCCGACGACACCGGGGGTGCGGCGATGGTCGCTTTGACCTTCTGCCACAACGTTTCGGACTCGCCGCCGGGCACCGCTGCGCGGCCGACCACGGCCAGGCCGATGATCCACACACTGAACAGCGCCAGGCCTAGCGTGGCGAAGGACGCCAGGTAGGTCACCACGTAGGAGACGTCCTGCTGGTTGAGGGCGGCCCACATCGGCCAGGCGGTCGCCCCGTTGGCGATGCCGTCGGCCATCGGGATCAACAGGATCACCGCGGGCAGCTTCCACGGCCGGTCCAGGTGCGGACGCAGGTGGAAGATCAACGCGCCGGCCACCATCGGCATCACCGGGTTGACGAATCCCCACCACAGCGGGAATCCCCAGAAGTTGAACGGCTGGTGCCCGTAGTAGAGGTAGGTGCCGGCCAGGATGCCCGGGCTCTCCAGGAAGATGTCGATCACGCAGTCGATGGCCCACAGCACGAACAGATCCCGCATCCGCAGGCCGCGCTGGAACAGCCGGTAGGCGAAGTACCCCAGACCGCCGACGTACCAGGGGTAGACGAAGCAGATGTAGAGCGGCATGGTGCGGCCCAGGATGGTGAACGTCCCCAGCGCGCCCTGCTCCTTGAGGAAGACCAGGCCCAGGACGTCGACGACCGGTTCGAACCCGGCCGCCAGCGCGCCGCCGATCAGGCAGTAGAGCAATAGCGGGCCCTGTCCCTTGATCAGCTTGCGGACCGCGATGGCCAGGGCGATGCCCAGCGGAATGAAGATGAAGATGTTGAAGATCGTCTCCGCGGTCTTGGGCATCACCGCGTCGACCGGGGGCTGCGGGATGCCCGCCAACAACGTCGTGATCATCGGGCTCCTCCAGGGTCGTCGGCGTGAGCGGGCTCACACATCAGGGCTCACCGTAGCTCGCCATGAATGAGTTTTCAATAGTGAAAAGTCATTCATCCTGGTATAGATCAGCAGGTGACCTCCGACGGCAACGGGGCGGAACTGACCCGCACCGAGCGCACCCGGCTGCGGACCCGGCGCGTGCTGCTCGACGCCGGCCGGACCATGATCGCCGCCAAAGGCGTTGCGGGGCTGCGAATTCAGGAAGTCACCGAGCACGCCGACATCGCGTTGGGCTCGTTCTACAACTACTTCCCCTCCAAGGAGGAGTTCCTGGCGGCCGTCATCACCGAGAGCCTCTCGCAGCTCGCGGCCGCGACGATCGCCCGCGTCGAGGACCACGAGGATCCGGCGGTCACGGTCGCGCTGGCCAACCTGCGGGTGATCAGGCTGGCCTACGACGAACCGGACTTCGCCCGGCTGATCGTCAACATCGGCCACTCCGAGGCCCTCTTCGGCGACGCCGTCCACCCGCACGCGCGGATCGCGGTGGAACGTGGAATGGATTCCGGCCGGTTCGTCGTCGCCGACATCGAGGTGCTGCTCACCGCCGTCATCGGCGGCGCCTTCGCCCTGATTCGGGAGATCCTCGACGGCCGCCACGGCGCCCACGCCCACGAGGCCTTCGCGCAACATGTGCTCATGTCGTTGGGGGTGCCCCCTACCGAGGCGCACACCGTCGTGGCGGCCGCCCTCGCCCGCGACGCTTCCCCGCCGGAGTGACGGCGCCGGGCCCGAGACCCGCCAGGTGGGCTCATCGGGGATCAGCCACCTGCAGCATGAGAAGTTTGAGAACGTCTGCGCTGCGCTCGAAGTCGCCCGTCGGACAGGATCGCAGGGCACGACCGTTCCGGGGGTGCGCAGCCATGACCAAATTCTAATCGACAATAAAATATGAGATAGAGTCCCCGTCATGACGAGCGAGTTGAGCGCCGAAGAGACGTTGCTGATCCAGACCGTGCGCGCTTTCATCGATCGCGACGTCAAGCCGACGGTGCGCGAGGTCGAACACGCCAACACCTATCCCGAGGCATGGATCGACCAGATGAAGCGCATCGGCATTTTTGGGCTGGCGGTTCCCGAGGAATACGGTGGGGCGCCGGTATCAACCCCGTGCTACGTCGAAGTGACCCAAGAGCTGGCACGAGGATGGATGAGCCTGGCCGGCGCGATGGGCGGCCACACCGTGGTCGCCAAACTGCTGACATTGTTCGGCACCGACGAACAACGGCAGCGCTACCTGCCGGGGATGGCTACCGGTGAAATTCGCGCGACCATGGCGCTGACCGAGCCGGGCGGGGGCTCGGATCTGCAGAACATGACCACAACCGCACTGCCCCACGATAACGGGTGTCTGACCATCAACGGCGCCAAGACCTGGATCTCCAATGCGCGCCGGTCGGCACTGCTTGCGCTGCTTTGCAAGACCGATCCCACCGCAACGCCTCGCCACAACGGCATCTCCGTTGTACTCGTCGAGAACGGCATCCCGGGATTATCCGTATCACGCGATCTTCCCAAACTGGGGTACAAGGGCGTCGAATCCTGCGAGGTGATGTTCGATGACTGCCGCGTGCCCCGGTCGGCAATTTTGGGCGGCGAGGCGGGCAAGGGCTTCGCTCACATGATGAAAGGCCTTGAAACAGGGCGGATCCAGGTCGCCGCCCGCGCGCTCGGCGTGGCCAGCGCCGCCCTCGCTGATGCGCTCACCTACGCCCAGCAACGTGAAAGCTTCGGCAAACCCATTTGGAAACACCAGTCCGTAGGCAACTATCTGGCTGACATGGCGACCAAGCTGACCGCGGCCCGCCAGTTGACCCGGTTTGCCGCCGAACGCTACGACAGGGGCGAACGGGCCGACATGGAGGCAGGGATGGCCAAACTGTTCGCCTCCGAGATCGCCATGGAGATCGCGCTCGACGCGGTTCGGATCCACGGCGGTTACGGGTACTCCACCGAGTTCGACGTCGAGCGCTATTTTCGTGATGCGCCGCTGATGATCGTCGGCGAGGGCACCAACGAGATCCTGCGCAATGTGATCGCAAGCCAACTCGTAGCCCGCGGCGGATTGTGAGAAGGCGCCTGCGCGTAGCCTCCCAACCCCACCCCTTGGGGACTTAACATATGGTGATGGCCAGGCGGAACGCTCCTCTGGGTGGCCACCGAAGCCGGCTGCCGCAGAATCCATCGCCGAGTCGAAATCGGCGGCGACCCGCGCACGGATCCTCTCTGCGGCCGCACATGTGCTCTCCACCAAGGGATACGCGGGGCTGCGCCTCACTGACGTTGCGGCACATGCCGAACTGCAGGCTCCGGCGATCTACTACTACTACAAATCGCGCGACGAATTGATCGAAGAAGTGATGTGGGCCGGCATCGCCGATATGCGCGAGCACGTCGTGTCAGCACTGGACGCGTTGCCCGACGGGACGGCACCACTGGAGCGCCTGCTGTCCGCGGCCGAAGCCCACCTAAGGCACGAGCTCGAGATCTCCGACTACACCAACCGCAGCAATTCGCAACGCGGGTCAGGTTCCGCAGGTCATCAGGAAGCGCCAGATCCGAGAAGAGGAGCGCTACGGCGACGTCTGGCGGGGATTGTTCAACGACCTGGCGCGCGCCGGATCCCTTCGACGCGAGGCGGATCCATACATGCTTCAGATGCTGGTCCTCGGTGCCCTGAATTGGGCCGTGGAGTGGTGGGATCCTCGCCGCGGCTCGATCGATGCGGTGGTGGCCAACGCGCAATGGCTCATCCGCGACGGGCTCCGGGAACCGCATTCTCCGTAGCTCGACAAACGAAACCATATAATCGAACTATGGCTAAAAAAGCACTGGAGACCGCGCACTCCGACACCGAGGTCGAGTCGAAGTCCCAGCGCACTCGCCAACGGATTCTCGACGCCGCCGCACACGTCCTGAGCGTCAAGGGGTTCGCCGCGACGCGACTGACCGATGTCGCCGAGTACGCCGAATTGCAGGCACCGGCGATTTACTATTACTTCCCCTCGCGTGAGGATCTCATCGAAGAGGTGATGTTCTGCGGCATCAGCGACATGCGGAGCTATCTGCAGCAGACCCTCGACGCCCTGCCTGCCGGCACCGCACCGATTGACCGCATCATGGCCGCGGTAGAAGCACATCTGCGCCACGAACTTGACCTGTCCGACTATGCGACGGCCTCGATCCGCAACGCCGGGCAGATCCCCGAGCGTCTGCGGGCCCGGGAGCGCAAAGAGAGCGCAGCATACGGCCGGATCTGGCAGCGACTGTTCGACGATGCCGTTGCCGATGGTGAGATGCGCGCAGACCTCGACAAGCGCATAGTGCAAGGTCTGGTGCTGGGTGCCCTGAACTGGGCTGCCGAATGGTGGGACCCCAGACGCGGATCGCTGGACACCATCGTCGCGAATGCCCAGGAGTTGGTGCGAAGCGGTATCAGCCCGGCTGCGGGCAATACCGCGCGTCGCAAGCGTGCCCCACGCGCCCTTGATTAACGCGGCCGATTAACCCGAATCCGACGAACCCCGCTTCGCCACTTTTTGATTCTATGTTAAATTAAGCGGGTGACCGAGGCATTCATCATCGACGCTGTCCGAACCCCCGTTGGTAAGCGCAAGGGCGGCCTGGCCGGTGTGCACCCCGCTGACATGGCCGCACACGTGATCAGGACGCTTGTGGGACGCCACGACATCGATCCGGCGGCGATCGACGACGTCATCCTCGGCTGCTTGGACAACATCGGCTCCCAGGCCGGCGACATCGCGCGCACCGCCGCCCTCGCCGCGGGGCTGCCCGAATCCGTCCCCGGTGTGACGATTGACCGCCAGTGCGGATCCGCCCAGCAGGCAGTGCATTTCGCCGCCCAAGGCGTGATGAGTGGTACCGCCGACCTGATCGTGGCGGGCGGGGTGCAGAAGATGAGCCAGTACCCGATTTTGAGCGCCTTCGGTGCCGGCGAACCATTCGGATCAGTGGATCCGTGGACAGGGTGCCAAGGCTGGCTCGACCGCTACGGCGACCAAGAGATCTCGCAGTTTCGCGGCGCAGAACTGATCGCGCAGCACTGGAAGCTGTCGCGCGAGGATAACGAGCGTTTCGCATTCGCCAGCCACCAGCGGGCGCTGAAGGCGATCGCCGACGGTCGTTTCGAGCGGGAGATCGCCCCCTTTGCCGGCCTCAGTGTCGACGAAGGCCCCCGGGCCGACACGACGCTGGAGAAGATGGCCGGGCTGCCGACACTCGTCGACGGCGGGGTGCTGACGGCCGCTGTCGCCAGCCAGATCTCCGACGGCGCGGCGGCACTGCTGATCGCATCCCAGGCCGCCGTCGACCGCTTCGATCTGACCCCCCGTGCCCGAATCCACCACATGTCGGTGCGCGGCGCCGATCCGGTGATGATGCTGACTGCGCCCATTCCCGCGACCCAACACGCATTGAAGCGCACCGGCATGTCCATCGCCGACATTGATGCCGTCGAGATCAACGAGGCCTTCGCTCCGGTCGTGCTCGCATGGCTGGCCGAGATCGAGGCCGACCCGGATACCGTCAACCCCAACGGCGGCGCCATCGCGCTCGGCCACCCGATCGGCTGCACCGGAGCACGGTTGATGACATCGCTGCTGCACGAACTCGAGCGCACCGGCGGCCGGTACGGCTTGCAGACGATGTGCGAAGGCGGCGGACAGGCCAACGTCACCATCATCGAACGGCTCTGAGATGCGTCGCTCGCTGTACGGCCCCGATCACGAGGCCTACCGAGAGACGGTTCGGGAGTTCCTGGCTCGCGAAGTTGTTCCGCATCAGCATGACTGGGATGAGCAACGCTGGATCGACCCGTCGGTGTTCGCACGCGCGGCCAAGGCGGGCATTTACGCGTTGCAGATCGGTGAGCAATACGGTGGCGCCGGCGAACCCGACTACCGCTACCGCATGGTGGTTTGCGAAGAAGTCGCCAAGGTCAACGCGCTGTCCTTCGGCGTGACGGTCAGCTTGCAGGACGATCTCGTGCTGCACTACCTGCTCGACCTCACCAATGACGAGCAGAAACAGCGGTGGCTGCCCGGGTTCGTGGCCGGTCAGATCATCGGCGCCCTGGCGATGACCGAGCCCGGTGCGGGCAGCGACCTGCGAGGCATCCGCACCACGGCCCAACGCGACGGCGAACACTGGATCCTCAACGGCCAGAAGACATTCATCTCGAGCGGAATCATGGCCGACGTCGTGGTGGTGGCTGCCCGCACCGACTCCACCGGTGGCTCTGGCGATTTCAGCCTCTTCGTGGTGGAACGTGACACCCCCGGCTTCGAACGCGGACGCAAACTCGACAAGATCGGCCTACCCGGACAGGACACCGCGGAGCTGTTCTTCCACGATGCAGTGGTCCCGGCTGCCAACCTGCTCGGCGAGACCGGTAGCGGCCTGCAGTACCTGATGAGTCACCTGCCCCGCGAGCGCCTGGGGGTGACCGCAGAGGCGATCGCCACCACGCGCGCGATTTTCGATCTGACCGTGGACTACTGCCAGTCCCGCCAGGCGTTCGGCGGCCCACTGACCGCTAAACAGCATGTGCGTTTCGAACTGGCCGAGATGGGCACCGAGATCGACATCGTCCAGGCCTATGTCGATGCCTCGGTGCTGGCCTACAACGCGGGCGAATTGACACCGGTGGATGCCGCCAAGGGCAAGTGGTATGTCAGCGAGTTGCAGAAGCGGGTGATCGACCGTTGCCTGCAGTTGCACGGCGGGTATGGCTACATGACCGAATATCCGGTCGCACGAGCGTATCTGGACACCCGGGTCAAGACGATCTACGGCGGAACCACCGAGATCATGAAAGAAATCATCGGCCGCGAGATCGCCTCCTCCTGAGTCCAGAGGCCGGCGCCAAGCTCATCGACCAGGCCCCCATCCAGACCAGCAACATCAGGTTGCGGTCGTGCGTCAGCACTGACTCCGGGCCACCGCCACCAGTTCGGCTGCGTCGGTGAACTTCACCCGTGGACGCCGGCTCGCTGTTGCGCGATTGCGCTCGGCGGCGTCAATCGCCTGCCACCCCTGCCAGTCGACCACGGTAACGCCGCGGGAGGCCAGCAGCGCGTCCACGTCGGCGTTGGTGCCGACGCGGCGGTTGAGCCTGCCGGCCACGAAATCCTCGAACAGGGCGTTGACCGTTTCGTGGGCGCAGCCGCGGTTGGTGCCGATGACTCCCCGTGGGCCGCGCTTGATCCAGCCGGTGGCGTATACCCCGGTGACGAGCTGCCCGTCGGCCACAACGCGGCCGCCCTCGTTAGGGAGCACCCCGCGGGATGCGTCGAACGGCAGGTCTGCAATCGGGCTGCCGCGGTAGCCGATCGAGAGCAGCACCAGGTTGGTATCGATGATCTGCTCCCCCTCATCCACCGACGCTGCGGAAGCCCTCACCCGCAGCCCTTGCACCCGCTGGGTTCCAACGAGCTCGACGGGGGTGGTGGAGAACCGGAAGACCAGTCGCTTGTTTCCGGGTGTGGCTGGCCTGCCGCGGTATTCGGTGGCGATGTCGTACTTGAGGGCGCCCTCGAAGTCGTCGTCCGGGCGCTGGCCGAGCTCGCCTTCGACGGCGATGTCGATGCCGCCAAGTTCACCCAGCGCCAGGAACTCCCCGACCGAGAACGCCGCGTCCGAGGCCCCGCGACGCGCCAGGATCACGACCTCCTCGATGGATCCGGCCGCCAACTTTCGGAGTGCATGATCAGCGATGTCGGTGTCCGCCAACTGATCCGGACTCATGAGCAACACCCGGGCGACGTCGAGCGCCACATTCCCGTTGCCGATGATGACCACGCGCGGTGAGCCGAGGTCTAGGTCGTCACCGGCGTGATCGGGATGACCGTTGTACCAGGCCACGACGTCGGCGGCGGCGTGGTGGCCGGGCAGCTGCTCGCCGGCTATGCCCAGACTGCGACTGGCCGTGGCGCCGACGGCATAGACGACGGCGTGGTGGTGGGCAAGCAGCTCGTCGTGGCTGATATCGGATCCGACCGCAACGTTGAAATAGCACCCCGCACCGGGGCCGCCCAGCGCCGGTTCGAACATGCTGACCACACCCTTGGTCCGCTGGTGGTCCGGTGCCACGCCGGAGCGGATCAGTCCGAACGGGGTTGGCAATCGCTCGAAGACATTGACCTGCACACCGTCGGTCGCCAATAGCTCTGCGGCGGCGTAGCAGGCCGCCGGACCGGACCCGACTATCGCGACCCGCAGGCCACCGGACTCGACGTCCGAGCGCACCGCCACCGGTGGCGCGGCACGCGTCTTGAGCGGTCGGTGAGCGAAGAAGTCGGCGTTGATATCGCGAAACTTGTTCTGAACGCCGGGCAGGTCGTCCTCGTAGTAGATCGCGCCGACCGGACACACCTGCAGACATGCCCCGCAGTCCACGCAGGCGACTGGGTCGATGTAGAGCATCTGGTTGCCCACGCTCGAGGAATCCGGGATGGGACGGATGCAGTCGACGGGACACGCCGGCACGCAACTGGCATCGGTGCAGCAGTTCTGGGTGATCACGAAGGCCAAGACGTGCTCCTGGTTGGTGGTAAGCGGTTAACGGGTCGCTCAGTCCTCGATCGACAGCGCGCCGGTCGGGCAGTTGGCCATTGCGTCCTCCGCGGCGCGCCGATCGGAATCCGGCGGATCGGCTTTAATCACCCGTGACTGGCCGTCGTCACCGATCTCGAAGATCGCCGGTGCGGTCATCTCACACAACCCGATTCCCGAACACCTGGTGCGATCGACATGCACCCGCATCAGAACAACTTCCTCATGATCCTCAACGCGCGGGCGCTGTACGGGGTGATGTCAACTCTCATGGCACAGATCAGATTTCGGGCGCGGGAACCACACCGGAGGCCACCGCACCGCTGATCCCGCCGCAGACAGCGAGCGCCTGGCCGTTGACCCAGCGCGCCGCGTCGGAGGCCAGGAACAGCACCACCTCGGCGATGTCGTCGGGTTGGGCGTGGCGGCCCAGCAGTTCCTTGAGGCCGTCGAGGGTGTCCTTGCCCATCGACTCCTCGAAGTCGACCAGGATAGGTGTTTCCACCGGGCCGGGCAGCACAGCGTTGATTCGAAAACCCATCTGTGCCAGGGCTAGACCCATCGACAGGGCGTAGACGGTGCTGACTTCCTTGGAGAAGTTGTAGGCATTGCCCTGCTGGGGGTTGGCCTTGAACCAGGCCGCCCCCTGCTCGAACGTGTCGGTGGCCAGCAACTCGCGGATCGCCGGCAGCCGTTCGGGCCAGCCGAATCCGGCCGTCGAGGACACGATCGTCACGGACCCACCGGGCGCCAGCCGCTCGAAGAAAGCTTCGGTGAGGTGCCGCACCGCCAGCGCATTGACCGCGAAGACCAGCTCACCGGCAGCGGTCCCGGGGATCCCGGCGACGTTCATCAGTCCGTCGTACTCGCCGGTCAGCTGCTCCAGGGCAGCGTCGATGCTGGCCGGATTCGCCAGATCGACCTCGATGTGATTGTGCACGGATGCCTTCGGGAGGTTGCGGTCCATGCTCGTCACCTCGGCACCCCGTGCCAGCAGTTGCTCAGCGACGGCGTGGCCAATCCCGGAGGCGGCGCCGGTGACGACATAGCGTCGCCCGGAAAAGTCAGCCATGGTGGTTCTCTCCTAGTCGAGGGTGTAGGGCAGGCGCTTGACGGCGGTGATGAAGTTTCCGGTCAGGTACTCCGGCTCGCCGACCCGCAGATTCGGCGCGCGAGAGATCAGCTCGCGGAAGATCGATTCCAGCTGCATCTTGCCCATGAAGGCACCCATGCAGAAGTGCGGGCCGCCGCCGCCGAATCCGACGTGGGGATTGGGCGACCGGGTGATGTCGAACTCGTAGGGATTGGCGAACACCCGCTCGTCGCGGTTTGCCGACGAGTAGACCATGGTCACCCAGTCACCCTTGCGGATGTGCTGGCCGCGCAGCTCGGTGTCTTGCGTTGCGGTTCGCCGGAACGTCATAACGGGAGTGGTCCACCGAACGAACTCCTCGATGGCGACGTTGATCCGTCCGTCGAAGTCGTTCCTCAGCAACGCCTTCTGCTCGGGGAACCGGTCCAGAGCGATGGTGGTGAAGGTGGTCGTGGTCTTGGTGGTGTCGTTACCCGCCACCGACAGCAGCACGAAGTACGGGCCAAGTTCGTCGTCGGTGAGCTTCCTGCCGTCAACCTCGGCCTGAACCAGCGACGTCATCAGATCGTTCTCGGGCTTGTCCCGACGTGCCTGAGCCAGGGTGATCCCAATGTCGAGCAGGCCGACCAGTGATTCGGTGAGTACCTCGCCGGGTTCGCGTCCGGCGGCGACATCGGGGTCGGCCCAGGCCACCATGCCTTCGGCCAACTGCGCCGCTTCGTCTCGCTGCTCTACCGGCAGGCCGAGCATCTCGTAGATCGTCCACATCGGCAGCCGCTTGGACACCTGCTCGACAAAGTCCCCCTCCTTCGTCTTGAGGAGGTCGTCGACGATCGAGCGCGCCTGATGTTCGATCTGATCCTTGATCTTGGCGACCTGACGCGGGGTGAACACCGGAGCTGACGAGCCTGCGCAGGCTCGAGTGGGTGGCACCGTCCATGCCCAGGAATGACTGGGTGGCATCCAGCATCTCCTCGGGCACCGCTTCGAAGGTGATGCCCTGACCCGAGCAGAAGATCTCGGGATTCTTGCTGACGTAGCAGACGTCCTCGTGCCTGGTGACCACCCAGACGCCGTCGATCTCTGGCTCCATCATCGAGCCCTCGATCGGGCGGTGCCAGCTGACCGGCCGCTCGTCCCGCAGGATCTTGAACGCCTTCTCCCTCTCGTCGAAGCTCTGCGCCCAGAAGTCCAACGACGAGATGCTCACCGGGTCGAACTGTGGCCGTTCGATGTCTGTCGACGATGCGGTATCGGGCTGGGCGCTCATGCTGATGCCTCCACGTAGCGGGCTTTCAAGATTCGTTTCACGAGTTTTCCTGTCTCCGAGCGCGGCAGATGATCAACGAAGTCGACCGAGCGCGGTGCCTTGAAGTGCGCGAGGCGATCCCGCACGTAGCCGATGATCTCCGCGGCCAGTTCGTCGGACGGGCTGATCCCGTCCCGCAGTTGCACGACGGCCTTGACCTGTTCGCCCATCTCCGGCATCCGGCACGCCGATGACCGCCGCGTCGAAGATCTTGGGGTGCAGGGCCAGAACGTTCTCGACCTCTTGCGGATAGATGTTGACGCCGCCGGAGATGATCATGAAGGACTTGCGGTCGGTCAGGTAGAGATAGCCGTCCTCGTCGAGATAGCCCATGTCGCCGACGGTGGCCCAATTCTGGTGAGCCGGATGCCGCGACCCTGCGGTCTTGTCCGGGTCGTTGTGGTAGCTGAACGAGGGTTGATCGCGTTCGAAATAGACCAGCCCGACCTGCCCGGGCGGCAGTT
Organism: uncultured Actinomycetota bacterium; assembly: GCA_963716465.1. GTDB lineage: Bacteria > Actinomycetota > Actinomycetes > Mycobacteriales > Mycobacteriaceae > Mycobacterium. The sequence continues at coordinate 648,081 of CAVQTS010000006.1, read as the reverse complement.
CCCGGCCCTCGTCGTCGCAGATGTGCGCCACCCCGAGCACGGCACGGCCCACCGATCCGCGCTTGGTCTCCCATTCGGCGCTGGACATGACCGTGGTGCCGTGACTCTCGGTAGCCCCGTAATACTCGGTGAAGATCGGCCCCCACCAGGCGATCATCGCGTCTTTGACCTCGGGCGGGCAGGGCGCGCCGGCATGCACTGCCAGGCGCAGCGAGGAGATGTCGTAGTGTGCCAGCTGTTCTTCGGGCAACTGCAGGAGTCGGACGAACATCGTGGGCACCATCTGGGTGACGGTGACTCGGTAGCGCTCGATGGCCGCCAAGGCCGCGGCGGGGTCGAACTTCTCCATCACGACTACGGTGCCGCCGATGGCGTGTACCGCAGCCGACCACTTCAGCGGTGCCGCATGATATATCGGGGCCGGTGACAGGTAGACGTCGGCGCTGGTGACGGCGAAGACGTGCTGGAGCATCATGGCGATGAGGTCCGCGCCCGGCTCGTCGACGGAGACCGCGGGCAGCGCCAGTTTGATCCCCTTGGGACGGCCGGTAGTGCCCGACGAGTACAGCATCTCCGACCCGCGCGGCTGATCGTCCAGTGATATCCGATCAGCCGACTCGCACAGTTCACGATAGGAGTCGAAGCCACCGATCGCTCCGCCAAACGCATAGCGACGGCGTAGGTCTGGGACATCGGCGGCGGCGCTACTGGCCAACGAGTCGAGTGCAGCCGAGGCAAACAGCACCTGCGCGCCACTGTCGGCCAGGATGTGGGTGACCTCCGATGACGTGAGGTGGCGATTGACCGGGGTGATGTAGAGCCCCGATCGCAAGGCGGCCCAGTAGATTTCGAACACCTCGGCAGTGTTGTCACTGAGCACGGCGATGACATCGCCAGGCCGCAGGCCTAATCCACGCAACGCCGAGGCCAGCCGGGCCGAGTGCTCGTCAAGCTCCCCGTAGGTCAGCGTCCGGCCGCGTGCCGGCCATGATCACTGCTGGCCGCTCGGGGTCAATTGCTGCGTGGGTTCCCGGATACATGGCGCTAGACGATCAGGTCGGTGCGGCCGTCGTCCTGGAGCCGAGCGATATAGGTCGGGTACAGCTTCTTACCCAACGGCGCGAGCTTCAGCAGGCTCGCCACGTTGCCCTCGACGGTGATTTTCTTCTTGGCCATGGCGAGCGGAAGGTTCACCTTGCCTTGCCAATAGGCGTTGCCGGTGTCGGCCGTCATGAACATAGTGGCGACCGGTGGGGTGCCCCCAGCGACGCCCTCGCGTGTCGACTTGTTGGCCATGTCGATCACGACGACCGCCTGCGGGTCGGTGAAGTCGAACGCCACCACCAGTCCGGTCGCGACGAGCTTCGGGCCGATCTCGGGATCGTCGAATGCGGCCTCAAAGATGCCGCCGATGTACTTGGCGACCTCGGCAGAGTCGGTGAACCCCATCGTTCTCCTTAATTTATTCTTGATTCAAAATTGTACCTGAAAGACTACAACATCGACAGGATCTGATATGCGCATCGTCACATCCGCGTCTCCGCGAGTCAACTTACGGGGCAGGGGTCAGGTGGCGCCCGACACCCTCCCCCGGTACCTCGGTGTCTCGCACGGCGATCACTCGCGCTCAAGTCGGCCTAAGGCACGAAATGCGTACGGCGTCAGGACCGCGATCAGAACGAAGAACATCACGAACACAGCCCAGAAGTTGAGCAGACCGTGCCAGGCGAAGGGCCCGGTTCGGACGAAGGGCACCAGGCTCAGCGGAATGTAGACCGCCGCAGTCAAGAAGCACACGTATGCGACCCATCGCGGGAACAACGGTTCGTCGCGGCGGTCGATCAGGATGGCGATGCCAAGGGCCACGCTTTGCAGGAACGAGAACATGAAGGTCAGGTCGAAGAACAGCCAACCAAAGTCGTACAGCGTCTGGACGGTCTCCGGCGACCGGCTCGCCGACCGGAACGTCGCGGTCTGCCACACCACTGCAGGAACCGCCGTGACCAGAGCGGTCATCAAGCCACCGACCAGTTCGGTCATCGACAGAGGCCCCATCGGACCTTCCATGCGGCTGATGATCTTGGACAGCGCGACACTCCACGTGTAGTAGCAGGGTGCGCCGACGACCATCAGCACCATGCCGATTCTGATTGCAGTGCCGTGTGTTTGGAAATACTGGGCGATGGCGGCGGCGTCGAGGTCCTCGCCCGGGGGTGGCCAGAACCCGGCGAATACCGCGAAGCCCAGCAATCCGAACCCGACGTAGAGACAGACAGACCAAAGCGCTGCGCGCAGCAGAGTGAAATCCGCCTTCACGTGTAGCTGCTGTGTCGAAACGTCACTGTCTGTCGTTGTCACGCTGCCTCCTAGATCGGCGTGCCCCTTCGCGTTCGCGTGGAGCGGCAGACGCCTAGACGATGGTAATCAAATTTTGATTAAAAACAACAGTCGTTCCCAGCACAGGTGGGACGGCGGGCCAATCGCCAGATCATGACCACTGCTTAGGCGCACTTTGCGTGACATCGACCGAACCAGATGCTCGGTGTCGTACCCGCCGTGCGAAAGCAAGGAAAGTCGGTCCGCCCCGTTTTTAAACTGACGTTAAACGCACGCCGGCGCAAGCGTCGCGGGCTCTTTCGCCTCGCTCCTAATGGCCTTGAGCAAGTAGTACGACAGGACGTTGTACCAAGCGGCGAAAATGGCCAGCGGCAGGTACAGGCCGAAAACGCCATTCCACGCTAGCGGTCCGTCGTAGAAGAACACGATCGCGCTGGCGGGAAACATGCTCACCGCGAACCACACACTGAGGTAGCCCACCCATCGTGGAATCACCGAGCCGCCAAACATCAGCACGCACAGACCCAGTGCGCCGGCTTGCACGAAGAAGAAGGGCCAGCTGACAATCCAGGAGATCCACGCGAAGTCGTTGAGAATCCCCACCGTGTCACTGGCGTGTCCAGACCGGTAAGCGATGGCCAACCAGACCAGCGGTGAGATCGCGAAGAACACCGCACCGAGCCCAGCCGAAATAGCCTGCAGGATGCTCAGCGCCGGGAATCGCGATCGTTCGATCCGCAGCATCTGACCGAGGATCGCCACGCCCCAAGGCACGTAGAGCGCCGAGGCAAACGCGCAGATGGACATGCCTACCAGGATGCGTCCGCGACGCTGGCCGAAGAACGCCGCAATGGCGTCTGCGCTCCAGCAGGGCGCCGGCGGCGGGATGAAGCCGGCGACGACGACGATGCCGAACAGATAGAGGATGAAGAACGCGTAGCCGCTGTACAGACAGACCAGCTGCCCACGCGTGCTCACGCTAGACATCCCACTCGAATTCGAGGCGTTCCGGTCGATGAAAGATCATCCCCTCCTGTACTCGGATCTCGTGACCGTCGACCAGCCGCAGATTGGGCAATCGAGTGATCGCCGTTTCGATCGCGACTTTCATATCGAGACGTGCGATGTTGATGCCGATGCAGGTGTGGGGTCCGGTGCCGAAGTGCATACTCTTACGCATCTCGGCCGCGGGGCGGTCGATGTCGAACCGCTCGGGACAGGAGAAAACTGAGTCGTCATTGTTGGCGGATTGGACTAGCGCAAAGATGTTCGCGCCCTTAGGAATCCGATGGCCGTGGATCTCCACGTCCTCCTTGACGCTGCGTACGATTCCCCGCGCAGGAGTGAGCCGGCGCAGCGACTCTTCGACAACCTTCGGCACCAGACTCAGATCATTCCGGACCCGCTCGAGCAGGTCGCGGTCCTGGCTGAGTTTGTACAGGGTGAAGCTGATCCCGCCAGCACTGGTCTCGAATCCAGCGATGATCAATTGTCCTACCACGCCGAGTATTTCACGGTCGGTGAGACTCTTCTCGCTTTGTTCCTGGGCGAGGATCAGGCCGCTGATCAGGTCGGCTTGGGGTTCGGCGCGCCGTCGTGCGATGGCATTGAGCAAGTACTCGTTGAAGCCGACCTGATCGCGGGCCAACTCCAGGCGCCGGGCGTCGGAGATCGACGGGACGAACAGTTCGGTGATACCGAGCGTCCAGTCACGAAACTTCTGACGATCCTCGGCAGGCACACCCAGGACTTTGATCAGGACATCGATCGGCATCGGCGTGGCAAACTGTTCCACCAGGTCAGCACGGCCGTAACCGACAAATCCGTCGACGAGAGAGTTGGAGGCCGCACGGATCACTTCTTCGTGTTGTTTCACCGCGGCTGGTGTCAGCGGTTTGGCCGCCAGCTTGCGGATCCGGGTGTGCTCTGGAGGATCGGTGTTGATCAATGCGGGCTGCCAGGGCGCATAGCCATGAGGTAGGAGGTGTTTCAACTCCTCGGGCACCTCGCCCACCAGATCGTCCGGCATGCAGCCGAATCGGTCCATGTCTTTGACGATCGCCAGCACATCGTCGTACCTGCTGATCACCCAGGCGTCGAGCTCGGGAACGTGCAGCACCGGCGCGTGTTCGCGCAGTGGCCCGAACAGGGGGCAGGTGTCCCAGGTGCTGCGGAACACCTCCATCATCGATGGCTGAGTGTCGGTTTGGTCGGTCACAGTTATACCTCGGGTCGGGTGTACGGCGGGTAGTCGGGCGAATCCGGAAAGCACTGCAAGAGAGCAGGATCTTCGGCCAGGAGCCGCCGCCAATACTTGCGGTAGTGCCGAAAGGTCATGAAGTCCTGGTCCTCGCCGTAGACCACCTGGCCGTCGTACTCCCAGCGCACCAACGACCACCAATTCAGGATGTCGCTGTTGATCGGCCATTTCAGCCAGTTCATTGTCTGACCGACCGCGTGCAGCTCCCGGCCCAGTTCGTCTACGCAGTCGATGACCTGAGTGAGTACCCGACCGTCCCGTCCGCGTTCCGCACGCCGGGTGCCCCCCACGACCTGGGCTTTGATTCCGTCGCGGATGTAGAAACCGGTGGTCACGGTCTCGGTCGTGCCCTCGATCGGATCCTCACCGAATGTCAGTGTGGTCTGCGGGTCATAGAGGTGCCAGCCGCTCTGCGGGGACGCGAAGACATACGGCCAACCAGCGCGAAGCGGGTCTGAGACATCAGCATGCCGCGGGCCCCAGCCGCGGTCACGCAAGCCGCCACAATCGATATCGATGCGCTGTCCGTCGATTTCAAGGGTGCCTTTGATCCAACCTGCATGCTCGTAATGGCCGACCGAGAAATCCCCCTCTTTCTTGACCCAGTTCTTGATTCCCGGATCCTCTTCGCCGTCGCTGGAAAGTTTCATGTAGTGCGGCTCGGCAGTCGCAGTCCACGTCAAGTCGAACTTGACGCCGTGGCGGTCATAGCCGAGCCGGTACTCCTGCTGTGGCTCGATCATGTGGCAGCTCAATGAGTTCGACAGCTCGAAGTCGTACATCTGCGCACCGTCCGGTATCGCCAGGTGCTGATCCCAGCCGTAGTACAGGCAGTTGTAGACATCCTCGCCTGTGTGATCCCACACCGCCGGCCCAGCCACGACCAGGTTCATATTGGGCCGGAAGTAGAAGTAGATGAAGCCGCAGAGGTTGCGCTCCGGAACGGTGAACCCGAACAAGCTGTTCTCGCTCCAGTACGGGTCGGCGCTGCGCTCGTGAAAGTACTCGTCGGCCACGTCAATCTTGTCGGTCCAACCCATCGTCACACCAGCCCTGCAGCGTGCGGGGAATCCAGATCCAGGGCCATATCGGCATACCGACGTATCTGATCGACGATGATCCGGTCGCCACGCTCGCTGGACTCAACCTGGCTCGCCATGCCGACGAAGAGCAGTACTCCGTACATGGCACCCTCCCGGTAGGCGGCCCAACACGAGTCGAAATCGAAGCCCTCGACGCCCGAAGAGATCAGGCGATCATGGTATTCGGCGATCAGGTCACGCTCGGCAGCCCGCCGATCGACAGTGGGCAAGGACGATCCGAGGTAGTACGCGGGGTCCAGGCCGGGCGGTCCCAACCGGACCGTCTGGAAGTCGACGACGACAGCCCTCTTGGACTGCGGGTCGGTGGCGAACATCAGGTTGTCGCTGCGGAAGTCCCCGTGTTGAACGACGGTCGGAGCCTTCCAGCTGCGCACCCACTCACCGGCACGCGGCACTACGGACTCGAAAAGGCTGACATGCGTAGGGTCCAGATGGTCACCGAATCGGTTCAGGAAGGGCTCGAGGCCGGCCGGCAAGGAATCGAAGACCCCGATGGTGCGTCGTGGGTCGGCGAGCCAGTCCAGGCTGGCCAGCGCGGAATTGTTCCACAGCGGTGCCTGGAACTTGACGAGTTCGCCTAGTGCCGTTGAACATTCGGACAGGGTCGCGGCCTCGAGCACGTTGCCGGCCCGCATCTCGGTGCCAAGATCCTCGAGAACCAGGTTGAAAGTTTCTGCGTTCTCCGAAAGTCGGGCCGAGTAGCACCTGGCAACGCCCAGGTCAGGGACCAACGGCGCGATGTCGCGGTAGAAGAGGGTCTCCAGTTCGTACATGCCCATCGCCACAGCGAGCCCGCGACTGCCAGGGTCATCACTGGGAAACTTCACCACCACCGATGCGGGCGCCTTCGTCGGCCCCGCATAGGTCAGCCTGGCCCGTACCATCCGGGCGATAACGCCCCCTTCCACCGGTTCGGTGGCGACAGCGGCGACGTCGGCATCGGCGAGAAGCCCCGCATCGGCTAGCACGGCTCGGAACCAGTCGCGGGTCATTAGGTCGGCAGAGTCCACGATTGGCGGCGCAGTGCGGCCGTCGGATTGTTTGGCGGCAACAGACGAGGTGGAGTTGCTCATCGGGTGGGGCTCCTACAGGACGGGTGGATCTGAGGCGTCGGACTTGAGATGTGTGGCATTTTCGAACACCATATTCGAACAATATGTACGATGAAATAAGTGTTGTCAATCACCGAGAACGGAGACTTGTACATGAACTCCAGCCTGCGGATCCTCGGCGTGTGGAGCGCCGCCGCGTTCTTTCTGCTGTGGCTCGTCGGGTTCGTGTTCTTCGCTCAGTGGATTCCGCCGATACCGCCGTCGGCCTCGGCCGACCAGATCGCCGAGCTCTTCCGGGCCAGATCGGTGCCCATCCGGATCGGGATGGTGCTGATGACGATCGGCACTGTCTTCTATCTGCCCTGGTCGATGGTGCTGTCCGACCTGATCAAGGAGATCGAAGGGACATCATTCTCTTCTGGCCGGCACCCAACTCGCGGCCGGGGTGGTGTCCGCGATGACATTCTTCTTGCCGGCCTTCCTCTGGACCACGGCTGCCTTCCGCCCGCAACGAAGTCCGGAAATCACTCAAGCGCTCGTCGACCTCGGCTGGTTGTTCTTCATCACTCCGATCGCACCCTTCATCCTCCAATACGTGACCCTGGCGATCGCCATCTTCCGCGACAAACGACCTCGCCCCGCCTTTCCCCGTTGGGCGGCGTATCTTCAACTGTGGGTGAGTCTTTCGTTCGTCCCGGCCATCGGCGCGATGTTTCTGAAGACTGGCCCCTTCGCCTGGAACGGGTTGCTGGTGTGGTGGATCCCGTTCGCCATGTTCACCGGTTGGTTCGTGTTGATGATCACGCTCACGTGGCGAGCAGTCCGACAGGTCAACCAACCAGCCGAAACTGGTTGAGAAGCTACGCCGTTGGGGCGTACAACGTCCGCCAGACAACCGTGGTCATACCGTCTAGCCTGTCATCAACATCAGCGCCGGTGCTCGTCAGCTCGTACAGTCCACGTTCGATCATCCAGGTCAGCCACGGCGCGACGATCCCCACGTCAATCTCAGCGGGGATAAAGCCCGCTTCTTGCTGACCGCGGAACCCAACGCGCAGGTCCTCGGCCCTGCGCGCCATCACGCCGGCGAACTGCGCACGGACCCGGGGATCGTAGGTGGCGGTCTCCACGACTGCAGCCAGCAGGTAACGGTGGTCAGCGTAGGCATCCGCGATCTTTTTGAGCGCCACCTTCAAATCGTCGGGTGTCGACCCTAGCGGCAGACTGAACCACGCGTCCGCGGCCTCGCCAACTGTCTGAGTCACCCGTTCTGCCAACTCCATCAGCAGAGCACCCTTGTCCTCGAAGTACACGTAGAACGTGGAACGTGCGATCTCAGCACCCGTGATGAGCTGCTCGACACTGATTTCCGCGAATCCGGAGCCTTCGGCCAGCAGTTGCTCTGCTGCGGCGAACAGCTTGCGGGCGATTTCTTCGCGCCGCGTCGCGCGGCTGACCCTCCCCTTTCGAACCGTCACTGCCATCGCGCTACACGCCTGTCCGTCGTTGAATGCTCACCTGACGTCCGGGATTCTACCCAGCCAACCGCGGATCACCGCCCATCCGCTGACCGCTGAGCCGTTCCGTCCACTGTGCGCGGGTCGTCCAGGTTGGCGGAACGCAACACCACACCCATCACGACAAGGAAGGCGGCGTAGGCGAACAACGCCAGCCAGAAGACGAATACGCCCCGCCACGAGAACGGTCCGGCGTGGAAGAAGAACGCCAGCACATCGGGGATGAACGCCGCCGCCACCCAGAAGTTGAAGTAACCCACCCACCGCGGCAGAACCGAACGCTTGTCGGTCAATATCGCGGTGCCGATGGCGATGTTCTGAATCATGAACGGCGCGATGGGTGTCAGGAACAGCAACCAGGCGATGTCGTTGAGGGTGACCGTGAGTTCAGCGGCGCGATCCGGGCGGAAGGCGATGATCGCCATCAGCAGCATCGGCATCAGCAGCAGGACACCCGTGGCCGCCCCGGTGACCACTTGGATGATGGTCAGCAGCGGCGACCGGCCTTCGATGCGCAGCATCGCCAGCGCTATCAACGCAATCAGCGGGAACACCAGACAGATGCCGAGCTGCGCGATCACCAGGCCGAGCAGTACCCGGGTGTCGTGGCTGTAGAAGGCCACAACCTCCTCGGTGCTGCTCGACGAGCCCAACGGCAACGGTAGAACGCCGGCGATGAGCCATCCGGTCAATGTCACCACGACGGTGGCCGGTCCGGCCCACGCGCACACGCTCTTCACGATCGCCGACATGATCAGCTGCGAACGGAGGGGCGGTAACTGGCGATGATCTTGTCGGCCACTAGTTTCGCGGTTTCCGCGCAGGCGGTGGTGCCACCGTTGGCGTACTCCTTGACCGCGTCACCGACGTTCCACAGTCCCTCAATCGGAGTTTCGTAGGGCAGGTCGAATCCTGCGACCGCGCGTTGCGGGGGCCAGCCGTCTCGGGTGACGGCGATGTTGAGAATCCTTGCCCGACTGTCGAAGTCCTCGATGGTGTCGCGGAGGTCGTCGAGCAGCAGCTGGGTCTCGGCGGCTTCGTCGAAGTCCCCGATCGAGGGCTGCGGCACCGAGGTGCCCACGTACAGGTGCCAACCCTCCGGGGCCATCTCGGGACACAGGTCGGTGAAGTTGGCAATGTAGGCCAGCCGAAGGGATTTCGCGAAGCTGAGCATGCCGGGTGCCGCGATCAGCGGCTCGTTGCTGGCAAAGTTGACCGAGATCATCGCCGTCGGCCGGTCACCGCGCGCAACCAGGTCGCGGTAGTCGGCGGCTACCGCATCCGCAGCGAGCAACCCGAGGGTCGCCGCGGGCCCGACGTCGCTGATCACGATGGGCGCCTTGACCGTAACCGGGACTCCGTCGCACACGACCTCGACGCCGGTGACCACGCCGTCCGCCACGACGATGCCGGTCACCGGGGTCGACAGCCACACCTGGCCACCGTCGCGTTCGACCGCTGCCGCCAGCCCCTTCCACAGGCCGATGGTTCCTTCGGGATGGAAGCCGAATCGTTTGAACGCGCTCTTGCGGGTGAAGTAGGTCAGGAACACCCGCGCGGGCAGATCTTCGGAGCCGACGGCGAAGATCGACGCGCACATGTTGCGGAAGATCCCGTGCACACCTTCGTTCTTGGTGTACTTCGATACCCATTGCGCGGTGGAGATCGCGTCTTCGGGCAGCCCGGAGTCGCTGCGGGCAGCGCCGATTCCCTTCACCAGTTTGGCGCCTTGTCGGGTCAGCTTGCCCAGCAGCAGTCCCCAGCCGCCACCGGTGACGTCGACGTCCTTACCGCCGATGCGATAGAGCAGCGGCGGCTTGGGCTCCCGGATATCGAAGGGGGCGTCGACCTCCTCGCAAGTCTGCTGGGTGATACCGCCCACCTCGATCACGATCGCACCGTTGTTGACCTTGAATCCATCGATGTCGTCGGTGGACGCCCGACCGCCGACCTTGTCCAGCCGCTCGATGACTAACGTCCGAAAGCCGCTGTGCGCCAAGCCGTGCCGCCGTGAACAACCCGCCGGCACCGGCGCCGATCACGACGACGTCGAAATCCTGCTCAATTGTTGTCATGGATGCCTTTCGCATTGAGTCAGTAGGAACGAGGCAGGCCCAGCGAGGTCTGGGCGATGAAGTTGAGCACCATCTCGCGACTGACCGGGGCGGTGCGCATCAACCGGGTGACGAACCACAGCTCCGAGAGTCCGTACTCGTGGGACAACCCATTGCCGCCGTGCGTCTGGATGGCTTGGTCCAGAGCCGACAGCGCGGCTTCCGATGCCGCGAATTTGGCCATGTTGGCTGCCTCACCGGCCGGCTCACCGGCATCGAACAGCTCGGCGCTGCGCATCGTCGCCAGCCGGGCGACTTCGACGTTGATGTGGCATTCGGCCAGGGGATGGGCGATGCCCTGGTGCGATCCGATCGGCGTCGTCCACACGGTGCGTTCCGAGGCGTACTGCGCGGCCTTGCCGACCGCGTACCGCCCGAGGCCACCGCACAAGGCGCCCACCAGAATTCGCTCCGGGTTCAGGCCGTCGAACACCTGGCGCAGCCCGTTGCCGACTCTGCCGATCAGCGCGTCCTCGCCGACTTCGACATCGTCGAGGAAGACGGTGAATTGTTGCTCAGGTGAGACGATCGACGTCTCGATCTGCTGGAAGCTCAGCCCGGGGGCGTCGGTCGGCACCACGAACAGCGACAGCCGGGACTGCTCCGGCGTCGACTCGTCGGCGTCGCGGGTGACGAGCAGGATCGCGTCGGCCTGATCGACGGCCGAGATGTAGTACTTCGCCCCGGAGATCACCCATCCCCGATTGGTCCGCCGTGCCGTGGTTTTGACATTGTGACTGTTGGACCCGGCGTCGGGCTCGGTGAGGCCGAAGGCCATCTTCTGCGATCCGTCGGCGATGGCGGGCAGCCAGCGGCGCTTCATCTCCTCGGATCCGTGCTGGGCCAGGATGCTTCCGCAGATGGCCGGCGAGATCACCCAGATCAGCAGGGGCATGCCGTGCGCGGCGAGTTCCTCGACGACCACGACCGCTTCGGCCATGCCTCCTCCCCCGCCTCCGTATTCCTCGGGCAGATGTACGCCGAGCAGCCCGGACGCCCCGAGGTCCTTCCAGAGTTCGTCGATATCACCGCCGGTGCGGGCGCGGCCCAGGAAGTATTGCGGCCCATAGCGATCCGCGATGGATGCGACGGTCTCGCGGATTGCGCTGTGTTCCGCGGAATCGTGGATGAGTCCCGACATTCGGCTACCTTCCGGTGAATTCAGGTGTGGTCTTGGCGGCGAACGCGGCGGTAGCGGCGGCCGCGTCACGGGTGTTACCGGTGGAGCTGAGTGCGTCGGTCTCGGCCGCGAGTTGTGCCCGTAGGTCGCGATGCCATGTGTCGCGCAACAACCGCCGCATGGTCGCGAATGCCGTCGTCGGCCCGTGCGCGAGCTCGTCGGCTAGGTCGGCGGCGCGCTGGCGCAACTGGTCGCCGGGCACGATCTCGTTGATCAGCCCCCAGTCCAGGGCCTCCGCGGTGCTGATCGGGGTGTTGCGCAGGTAGGCGGCTGCGGCCCGGCGAGCACCGATGAGCCGGGGCAGGTGCCAGGTCCCGCCGCCGTCACCCGATACAGCGAGGCCCGCGAACGCGGTGACGAAACGAGTTCCCTCCGCTGCGATTACGAGGTCGGCGGCGTAGACGTAGCCCAGTCCGCCGCCGGCCACCGCACCGTGCGCGGCGGTGACGATCGGGACGTCGAGGCCGCTGAGGATTGCGAATGCCTGGTGGAAAGGTGTGGTCATCTCGACGAACAGGTCACCGAAGCGGTCGCGGCCACCGTCGAGGAAGAAATCGATGTCGCCGCCGACCGACAACGCGGGCCCGTTCCCGCAGATCAGGACACACCGCACGGTGTCGTCGGCGGCGATGCGCTGAGCGACGTCGAGTGTTTCCCTCGCGACCCTCAGGTCGATGGCGTTGCGATCAGCGGGCCGGTTGAGACACAGCGTGGCCACCCCGCCGTCGACGCGATAGTCGATGGTCTCCAGCGGCGGTGGTGTGTCGAGGGCGGCGTGCCACGCCGCGGTATCAGTGAGTTGGTGCAGAGTGCTGATGCGGCCGTCAGGAGCGAACCCGAAAAGGTGGACGAATTCGGCATCCAGCTGCCGGCCGCTGCGCCGCGCTGCCCCGTGGTAGCGGCCGATCACCATCAGGCGGCCGTCGCCGAGCAGCTGGAAGTCGGTGGCGACGGCGCGGGCGGTGAAGTGCTGACCGATGCGCCACCAGAGGTTGGTGCGCATCGCCTCGGCTCCGACGTGCCGCCCGCCCATGCCCAGCGGCAGCCCCTCGGCCGCGTGACCGACGAACTCTGGATCAAGCAGCCCGTCGATGACCTCGCGGTGACCGGTGGCTAGCGCGTCGTAGAGCTGTTGTACGGCTGCGACCCGCACATCACGGGAAACGTCAGACAACTTCCGCCCCTCAGGCATCATTCTAATATCCATTAGAATTGACTATCAGCAGGTGACCGGTTCTTCTATTGACGGACGCTATCACAGTTTCTAGTCACTGTTAAATTCCGTGAATTTTCGGCTGACTTCAGCCCCAGCTCTCGGTCAGCGGCCCTGGAGCTGCTCCACCAGGCGGAACTTCTGCACCTTGCCGGTGGCGGTCGTGGGTAACTCGTCGGCGTTGCAGAGCACAACCTTCTTGGGGACCTTGAACCTGGCCAGCCGGGCCCGGCATCGGGCGAGGACTTCGTCTTCGGTCAATGAAGCGCCCGGGGCCGGAACGACGACAGCACAACCAATCTCGCCCCATCGGTCATCGGTGAGCCCGATCGCGAAGACCTGACTGATGTCGTCGTAGCCAGCCAGCAGGTCCTCGATCTCCTTCGGCATGACCAGTTCGCCGCCGCTCTTGTACAGCTCCTTGCTGCGGCCGGTGACCCGCAGGTAACCGTCGGCCCCAACCGAACCGACGTCGCCGGAATGCAACCAGCCATCTCGCAGGGCTGTCGCGGTCTCGTGCGCACGATTCCAGTAGCCGATCATCGTCGTAGGACCTTGCGAGACGAGTTCGCCATCGATCGTCTTGTACACCACCAACGCGTCGGTGCCATCAACCCCGGCGGCACCGGCCAGCTTGGGGCGGCCGACCGTCTCGGCACAGCGACTCGGCGGGTCTTCGGGCAGCGTCAGTGTCATGGCTCCGCCGCACTCGGTCATGCCGTAACCCGTGACGATCTCACTGACGCCCAACTCTTCTCGGAGCTGCTGCCAGAGCCGGATCGGTGCGGGCGCTGATCCGCACAGCGCGGCACGAAGTGAACTCAGATCGAATTCGTGGCGGGCCGGACTCTCGACCATCGCCAGCGCCATCGTCGGGACACACAGCATGTCGGTCGCCGCGTGTTCTTCGATGCCGGCGAAGTACCCCTGCGCGCTGAACGTGGGCTGCAGGATCACCGCACCGCCGACGAACATGACCGACAGCAGGCCTTCGATATAGGCGAACATGTGGTAGCAGGGCAGCGAGAACAGAATCCGCCTGCCGTCCTCGTAGGCCCGGGTCAGCGCGGAGGCATAGGCCGTTCGAAGCACGGCATCGTGGGAAGTCAAGACACCCTTGGGAAACCCGGTGCTGCCCGACGTGTAGAGCATGTCCGCCGGCGCCTCGGGCGCAACCGGCGCTGGCGAATAGCCCGATCCCACCAGCTCGTCAAGGTACAGAACGCCCGCTCGCGGCGTCACCGGGCGCGGCTCGGTCATGACCACGGCGAAGCCCGGCTGAGCCCACTCTGCGGCGATGTCGTCGAGCATCGAGCCGTAGTCGTGTTGGCCGAACCGGCTCATCGCCACGACAACCCGACAGCCCGAATCGCCGAGCACATAACGAAGTTCGTCTTGCCGGTAGAGGTAGTTGAACGGCACCGCGATGGCGCCCAGCCGAGCGATGGCGAACTTCACCGTGACGAACTCGGCGCAGTTGGCCATCACCATCCCGACGCGGTCGCCCGGCTCGACACCGAGTGCGGCCAGCCCGGCCGCAAGCCGCGCCGACTCGTCGGCCACCTGCCGATAGCTCAGCGTCACCTCGTCGGTGATGACGAAGGGACGATCGGCGAAGCGTGCCGCGCAGCGGTCCAGCCATTCGGCCAGCGTCATCGGCTCCCATGTCGGGAACCGCGCTCGCAGCGCGTCCCGGCGCGCACCGAGGGTGGCGCTCACAGTTCGGTGATCCGGCCCTGCAGAATCGCCTCGCGCAGCGCGAACCGCTGAACCTTGCCGGTCGGCGTGACGGGAAACTGTTCGGCGACATACCAGCGGGCCGGCACCTGGTAGCGGGCGAGCCTGCTCTGCGCGTAGCCGACCATCTCGTCCTTGAGGCCGGTGTGTTGGTGCGGGGTCTTGAGCACGGCGGCGACAACCTCGCCCAGGCGGTCGTCGGGCAATCCGACAACGACAGCATCCAGCACCGAATCATGGCCGACCAGAATCTGTTCGATGTGCGCCGGCGAGATGTTCTCGCCACCGCGGATGATGAGTTCCTTGAGCCGTCCGGTGATCGTGAGGTAGCCGCGAGCGTCCATGGCGCCGAGATCGCCGGTGCGCACGAAGCCGTCGGAGTCAAGCGCAGCCGAGGTGGCCTCGGGATCGTGCAGGTAGTGAACGAACTGCTGGTAGCCGCGAGCGCACAGCTCGCCGACCTCTCCGATGGTGAGCACGCGCCCCGTCACGGGATCGGTGACCTTGCAGTCCACCTGCGGCAGCGGGCGACCGACAGTACTGCGGCGGTCCTCGATGCGGTCCCCAGGGCGGGTCAAGCTCAGCACCGGCGCGAGTTCGGTTTGGCCGTACAGGTTGTACACATCGGCGCCGAACATTTTGGTAGCCTCGTCGATCAGTTGGGGATCCACCGGTGAGGCCCCGCCCATGATCACCGCGAGCTGCGGAGCAGGCCGACTGCTGGTCCGCTGATGATCGACCATGGCCGACAACGCCGCGGGAACGTAGAACAGGACCTGAACGGCTTCCTCACGCATCACATCGAGCACCGGACCGGGTGCGAATCGTTCGATCAGAACGATCGTGCCCGCCGCCCAGAGTGGCCCGAGGGTGCCAATGACGCAGCCGGCGGTGTGAAACATCGGCAGCGGGTTCAGGCACACCGGCCGATCGGGGAGTGCCGCCGCCTCGACGGTGAGTTTGGCGACGTTGACCAGCGAGCGATGGCGCAGCGCGACACCTTTGGGTCGACCGGTCGTGCCCGAGGTGTACTGCAGCATGGCGACCTCGTCGGTGTCGGACACTCCCGCGTCGAGCGCCGCGGGGTCCACCTCGTCGGCGCACCACATCGACCTGTCGGACAACGAGATACACCGAAGCCCGGGGATCCGGGCGCCCACCCGCGCGGCCACCTCCGCCATGGGGTAGTCGCGGCTGATGTCGGCGTGCAGCAATACCGCCGATTCCGAATGTGCCACGGCGTAGTGCAGATCGTCCTCGGTTAAGGCCGGGTTGAGTGCCACCAACACCATGCCGGCCAGCGCGGCGCCGTACTGGATGATGGGCCACTCAAGGACATTCGGGGCCCACAGGGCGATGTGGCTGCCCCGCTCGGTCAATCCGGCCAGCGCGGTGGCGACCCGGCATGCCTCGACGAACACCTCCCCATACGTCAGCCGCTGCGGCGTCGCGGTGCCATGGCAAGTGGCGATGAGGGCCGTGCGCTGTGGGTGGCAGCTCGCCCGTTCGGCCAGCAGTTCGCCTACCGTCAGGTCGACCAGTTCGGTGGAGCGGTCGGCCGTCCAGTAGGCGAGCTGGGGGCCGCCGGTCATACCGGGTTGGTACCCAGCTTCGCGTGGCTCATATCGCTGATCTGCGACCAGCGCTCGGTGATCTGCTCCAGGCTCGGTGCCGCGGAGAACGTCACACCGTCGTTCTGGAACTGGGCAACCCGCTGCACCAGACCGCCGCCGACGACGAACACCGAGCCGGTGTCGTGGTTGTGGTCAGAAAGCAGATAGCCGACGGCCGGGGCCACCAGGTCGGGGTTGAGCTTGTCAAGGACTTCCTGAGGCGCGACGTCGGCCGTCATCCGGGTGGCGGCCAGTGGCGCAATCGCATTGGCGGTGATGTCGTACTTGGCGCCCTCGATGGCCAGCGTGTTGATCAGCCCGACCAGCCCTGCTTTGGCGGCGCCGTAATTGGCCTGCCCGAAGTTGCCGTACAGCCCGCTGGTCGAGGTCGCCACGACGATCCGGCCGAATCCCTGCTCCCGCAGATGCGGCCATGCCGCCCGGATGACGTTGTACCCGCCGCCCAGGTGCACCTGCAGCACGGCGTCCCAATTTTCCTGCGTCAGCTTGTGAAACGCACCGTCCCGAAGGATCCCCGCGTTGCTGACGATGCCGTGGACTGCGCCGAACTCCTCCAGCGCGGTGGTGACGATCTCACCAGCACCCTCGGCGGTCGCCACCGACGAGTAGTTGGCGACGGCCCTGCCACCGTCGCTGCGGATCTCCGCCACCACCGCGTCGGCCATGCGGGTGCCCGATCCCGATCCGTCTCGGGCTCCGCCCAGATCGTTGACGACGACCAATGCGCCGTTGGCGGCAAGGAACCGCGCGTAGGCGCGGCCCAGCCCTCCCCCGCCGCCGGTGACGATGACGACGCGGTCCTGCAATCCTGACACTGGCATTCTCCTTGAGCTTGTCGATGATCAAGAGCCGCAACGCGGCTCGCGGGACACCACTGAGACGAACGAGACGCAACCGCCGGGCCTGCCACCGAGATTGTGGGTGAGCGCGGTGTGCGGATCGGACAGCTGCCGAGCGCCGGCCTCTCCGCGGAACTGCAGCCATGCCTCATAGAGCATGCGCAGGCCGCTGGCCCCGACCGGGTGACCAAAGCTCTTCAGGCCACCGTCCGGATTGATCGGCAGCCGACCCCCGGCATCGAACTCACCGCCCAGCATGTCCTTCCACGCCTGCCCGGGCTCGGCGAATCCGAGATCTTCCATCAAGACGATCTCGGTCGGGGTGAAACAGTCGTGAACCTCGGCCAGCGACAACTGGACAGCCGGGTTGTCGATGCCGGCCTGGGCATAGGCGTCCTTGGCCGACCGGACGACCTCGGGGAAGGTGGTGAAGTCGTAGCCGGGGTCGGTGGTGCCCCGGGTGGAACCCGCGACGAGCGACAATCCGTTGACATACATCGGTGTGTCGGTGTATTCGTGCGCCCGGTCCGCTGAAACGATCAACGCGCACGCCGCGCCATCGGACACACCCGAGCAGTCGTATACGCCCAGCCGTCCGGCGACCTTGGGCGCCGCCTCGATGGCCTCCTTGGCGACCGACTTGCGGAACTGCGCTTTCGGGTTGCGCGATCCGTTGTCGTGGTTCTTCCAGGCGACGTGGGTCATCGCTGCACGCATCTCATCGGGGTGCACGCCGAATCGCGCGCAGTACGCCGGGTCCAGTAGGGAGAACGCCGCCGGCGCCGTCATCGACAATTCGGCCGCGGTGCCATCCGCTGGCGGATCCTGACGCAACAGTCCCGAATACCCCGAGTCCTTCAGCTTTTCCACGCCGACGCCATGGCGATGTCGTAGGCGCCGGAGGCAACGGCGTAGCAGGCGTTGCGGAATGCCTCCGAGCCAGTGGCACAGCATGTTCTCGACTCGCGTGACGGGCTTGTCGTCACTGCCCAGTGCGCGGCTCAAGGTCAGTCCCGACATTCCGGAGCCCAGCGTGCCCAGCCAGTAGGCGTCGATGTCGGCGCCGCTGAGCCCGTCGGTCGTGAATGGCATTCCTGGTACGCCTCTAGGATGAGGTCCTCGGTCGAGGTGTCGCAATCGCTCGCCGAACTGGCTGCAGCCCATCGCGACAACGGCGACCCGCCCGGCGATTCCGTTACCATCGGACATCGCGCAGCAGCCGCCTTCCAGAAGTAGTCGTGCACACCGTCGACGGTGAACAAGCGTCGGAACGCGAAGCCGACCCGGCCCCCACCTGCAGCTGCCGCGGGCCCGCATCGGCCACCTCCACGGTGAACCGGCCACCGCCATCGACGTCGACGACCGCCTGAATCATCGGGGGCGACGGAGAATACGCCAGCCGGTCGACGGTGTAGGTGACGACGGTCGCGCCGAGCTCGGCAATGCCGACCGCGCTCCATCGGTTCGGCCGACTCCGCACGCCCGGCACACCCGCAGCGGCGGCAGGTGGACGAATCCGCAATTATCGCAGCGGGCTCCGGTGAGTCCGAACTTCCACTCCCGCCCCCGCGCCGATGGCGGCCCGGCCGGGCTTGTCGGGTTCAGGGCGGCGCGGTGGCTCGAAGTTCGACCAGGCCCCGCCAGGACAGGTACTTCAGATAATCGGCGGGATGCCCTCGGCGCGTTGGTCTGCCACGGTCGCTGTTGGCGAGTGGCGGACAAGGCCGCTGTCGCTTGCAGCACCATGGCGTCGCAGCCGTCGTCGCCGACACCACCAGGATAGTGTCACCCGGTTCGGCGATGTCGAGTGCGTCGCAGAGCGCGATCACCGCGTCGGCGGCGCCGCTAGTGCCCGATCGGTGAGGACCGGATCGACTTGCGGCCCTTGACGAGAGCCGCGGCACTCTTGACGATTCCAGCTTTGGGGCAGGCCACGACGACGTGGTCGGCCTCGATCAGCCCGGCGGCGTCGAGACACCTGCTCGGTGACTGCCGCGCATCGAGTGCCGAGTAGCGCTCGCACCGAACCGTTCCTCCCATCCCGACCGGTGACTTCGGTCGGGAACCGCCAGCGGTCCAGGAATTCGTCGGTCAGCGAGGTGCTGGCCAGCGACCTCGGCGATCGCTGGGCCGTCGCCGAACAGCAGCGCCGCCGCCCCATCGCCGCCGAGTCTTTCGTCGGCCGAGCCGGGCCGGCCGACCCGGACGTCAGCGCTAGACGGCCAGTCCCCCGGCCCGCTGCCGCCGCCCGGATCGCGGCGAAGCCGCTGCGGCCCGTGCCACACAGGTCCGCGGCGAAGACCTCAGGGGGCAGGCCGAGCGCGGCGTGGATCGCCGTGGCGTTGGTCTTGTCGGCATAGGCCGGGCTGGAGGTGGCGAAGTAGAGATCGCGGTCGGCGCGATGTGATCGCGCAGCGCCTCGCCCGCTGCGGCCACCGCCATCGTGGTGCAGTCCTCGTCGTAGCTGGCGACGACGCGGTCGCCGCTTGGGCAGTCCCGATCTCGCCCCCGGCAAGGCGAAACCGGGGCAGGTAGCTTGCGTAGGCCAGCAGTCCGACCATCACGATGCTCCCCGGAACACAGCGGCGATTCCCTGTCCGCCACCGATGCACATGGTCTCCAGCGCCAATCCGCCGCCACGGCGGCGCAGTTCGTGCATCATCGTGGTCAGGATCCGCACGCCCGTCGCCCCGATCGGATGGCCCAGCGAGATTCCCGAGCCGTTGACGTTGAGCCGGTCCTCGACGTCGTCGAGTTTGACGCCCCACCCGCTCAACACCGCCAGCACCTGGACGGCGAAGGCCTCGTTGATCTCGATCAGGTCCAGATCGTCGATCCCCAAACCTGTTTTGGCGAAGAGTTTTTCGACCGCGCCGACCGGCCCGATCCCCATCCGGGACGGCTCGCAGCCGACCGCGGCCCAACCTTCGAGATAGCCGATGGGTTCCAGGCCCAGGTCGTCGAGCCGGTCCTCAGCAACCACCAGACAGGCCGCAGCGGCGTCGTTCTGCTGGCTGGAGTTGCCGGCGGTGACCGTGCCGTTCGCCGTCACGGTGCGCAACCGAGCCAGGGTCACGGGGGTGGTGTCGGGACGCACCCCCTCGTCGCGGTCGACGACGACCGACTCTCCGCGGCGTTGCGGCACCGACACCGCGACGATCTCGTCGTCGAAGGCACCGGCCTGCTGTGCGGCCGCGGCACGCTGATGGCTGCGGGCGGCGAAACCGTCGGCGGCGTCGCGGCCGATCCCGAAGTCGCTCGCCAAATTCTCGGCGGTCTCGATCATTCCACTAATCGCTCCGAATCGCCATGCCGGCTGGGACATCTCGCGGCCGCGGTCCAGCCGGTCATAGAGAGTCTGGTTGCCCGACCGCGAGCCCCAGCGGGCCGTGGTGGTGTAGTGCTCGATATTGCTCATCGATTCGACACCGCCGGCCAGAACCACGTCGGCCGCCCCGGTCTGCACCATCATCGCCGCGGTGACCACGGCCTGCAAGCCGCCGCCGCACCGTCGATCAATCTGCAAGCCGGGCACGCTGATCGGCAGCTCGGCGTGCAGGGCGACCCACCGGCCGATGCACGGCGCCTCAGAATTGGCGTAGGACTGCGCGAACACGACGTCCTCGATGAGGACCGGGTCGATTCCACTCGCCTCGACGACAGCGCGGGTCACCCGGGCAGCGAGGTCCTCGGCCCGCAGCGGCCGCAGCGCTCCGCCGAACGTACCAACCGGGGTGCGCAGCGGCGCGACAATGGCGGCGCGTCTCATGCGTCGTCCCGCCAGCGGTTTGCCGACGGGTCGATCAGGGCCGTGAGTCGCTCGTCGGGCAGCCACACGATCGTCTCCAATTCCAGGGCGTCGAGGTAGCGCACCCGGCCGGTACGCAGGTCTTCCAGCCGCAGCCGCGGGCCGTTGGCGTCGAGGTCGACGCTCACCGACACCTGGGCGAATTCGCTGGCGACCACTGCCGGTGGTGCTTGATCGGGTTCCACACGAAACTCAGATCAGGAAGCCGAGAGTGGGCAGCGGCCGGTCGTTGTCGACGAGGACGACCTTCTTGTACACCAGCCGGAGCCCGTCGTCGGTGCGACGAACCCGGTACGTGGTCCGGCCACCCCACAAATGCGTCCCCCTGGCCCGAGATTCGAACAATAGGAAGTTCGCACCGACCTCGAGGTCGATGCCGCCGGCGGGATTGACTCTGCCGCCGAGGAATTCGATGTTCGACAACAGCCGCCGCAGGTTGGACGGCGGCGCCTGGGCGTACCGCTTGCCGGTGCGGATCTGCATCAGGCGCGTGCCGATGCGGCTCCGGTTGTCGCAAATGATCGACATCTGTCGGGTCGGGTCGGCGTCGGCGCCATTGGCCGGCACCCAGTAGTAGGCGTCGTCGGTCCATAACGCCTCCCACGAGTCGAAGTCGTTCTCGTCGGCGAACCGGGCCTCTCGGTAGAGGAACTGCTCGACATCGAACTTGTCGAATTCGGTTGGCACGGGAAGTAGCTCGTGCGGCGTCGTCACCCTGGTGGTCATTGTCAGTCCTGTTCCATCAGCTGCTTGTAGTGCGACCAGAACGCTCGCATACCGGTCTCGTCGGTGTTGGTGCCGATGGTGAATCCGTGCTCGTCGACGCGTTCACGGTTGAGCCCGCGCCGCACGTCAAGCCACTCCGGGGTCAGCGCCTCCAGGCCCGCCTGGTTGCGCTCGTACATCTCGGTGTCGTCAGCCAGCAGCATTCCGGCCGGCCCGACCGAGGCCAGACACTGCGACACCAAACGCTTGTTGAGCTCTGGTGCCCCGACCAACTGGACCGCGGTGGAGTACTGCACGCATTCCCGGTAAGAGATCGGCTGCAGGTTGAACACCTGAATTTCGGCGATGAACAGATTGGGGAAGATCATGACGTGCGGGGCGCCCTCGATGAGGATCTGCTCGGCCGCCGCACCATGGCGCGCCCGCATCGCGGCAACGTATTCCGGAACCCGGGATTCGGTGGTACCGAACCACCGCATGGGAGTGGCGAACTTGCGGAACTCCGGACGCAGATCGTTCTCGCTGTGACCGTTGCCCAAGTCCCGGGTCACCGCAGTCGAGGAGTCGCTGTAAAGCGGGCCGATCGTGGATTGCGTGACACCGAGGATCGCACCGTGTACGAACTGCGGGTGATAGCCGTCGGTCTCGTTCTCCACCACCAGCTTCCAGTTGGCTCGGGTCTGATGTTGCAGCCAGCCGGCGTTGAGCTCGACGGTACCCTCCGGGGACAACCCGCACAGGCGGTCGATCTCACCCGCCGCCGCCCCGAGGTGCTCGCGCAGGCTCGGACCGTCCGGGGCGAAGCTGCCGAACACGAATCCCCGGTAGGAGTCGATCCGCGGAACCCGGCCCATCGGCATGTCGAGCTGGCGCTGTCCGTAACCCTTGAAGAACGGAAACCCGATCAGCTCGCCGGTGTTGCGAAATGTCCAGCCGTGAAACGGACACCGGAACGTGCTGGAGTTACCCTTGGCGTCGTCGCAGACCTGGTTTCCACGATGGCTGCAGCGGTTGAGCAGCAGGTGGAGCTGGCCGTCGCGATCGCGGGTCATGATGACGTCTTGCAGCCCCAGCTTCTTACGGACATAGTCGCCTGCCCTGGCGACCTCGCTCTCGTGCCCGACGAAAACCCAACTGCGGTACCAGATCTTGCGCAGCTCCTCGGCAAAGATCGTCGGGTCGGTGTACATCGACCCGTGCACTCTGTCGGGGCGGATCAAGCGGTCGTAGCGGCCGGCGGTACCCGCGGCCGGATCGATCACCGAGGTCATTGCCGTGCTCCTTGTCTGGTTCCGAATACCGGGCTTCGCTTGGCGGCGAAAGCATCGACCGCCTCGGCGAAGTCGTCGCTGTCAAATAGGCGTGCCTGCGCCTGCGCCTCCCGGTCGAGGACGTGAAGCGGGTGCATGCTCGGGGCCATCGCCAGCATCGCCTTGATGACACCGAGGGCTTCCGCGGGCCGGTGCGCCAGCGTGGCGGCGTCGGCCTGTGCGGCGGCCAGTGCGCCGCCGGGTTCGGCGAGACAGTCGACCAACCCCAGTGCCAGCGCGTCGGTGGCGGTGAGCGGCGCGGGCATCATGAGCAGCTGGCGGGTCCGTGCCACGCCGATCCGGGCCGGCAGTGACACGTAGGTCCCCATGTCGCCGGCCAGCCCGACGTTGGTGAAGGTGGCCCCGAAGCGTGCGTCGCTCGCCGCGATCACCCGGTCACAGGCCGCCGCGAGTGCCGCACCCGCGCCGAATGCGGCCCCCTCGACCGCGGCCAGCACCGGCTTGGGCGTTGTCCAGATGGCACGAATCACCCTCTGCGCCAGATTGACCCGCTCGAGGGCCGCATCGAAGGGCATCCGGGTCATCGTCGCGATGTCACCGCCAGAGCAGAATGAACCACCGGCGCCGGTCAGCACGATCGCTCGCACCTCAGGATCGGCATCGGCGGCCTCGATGGCCCCGGCCAGCGCGATCCGCAGCGGCAGGTCGATCGCGTTGCGGACCGCCGGCCGGTTCAGCGTGATCGTGCGGACGGGGCCGGCGTCGTCGACGAGAATGGTCATGAGCCGCCAAACTTCGGGGGCCGGCGTTCGATCACCGCGCGCAGCCCTTCCAGCGCATCGGCGGTCCCGGAAAGTTCGGAAACCGTGCGGGCCTCCTCGGCCAACCGCTGTTCCACCGACTGGCCCACCCCGCTCCAGACCAGGCGTTTGGTGGCCGACAGTGCCTGGGTGGGCAGTTGGACCAACGAGGACGCCAGTTCCTCGGCACGTGCCGTCAGCGCATCATCGTCGACCACCTCGGTGACGAGGCCGATCTGCGCGGCCTCGTCGGCGGTCAGCGTGGGATTGGTCAGTAGAATACGCAGGGCCTGGCGCAGTCCGACAAGCTGCGCCAGTGTCACCGAGGACCCACCGTCGGGAGCCATGCCGACACGGACGGCACCGGAGAAGAATTTCGCCGATCGCGCAGCTACCACGATGTCCGAGGCACAGACCAGACCCAATCCCCCACCTCCGGCGGCGAAACCCTGGACCGCGGTGACGACTGGCACCCGCAGCTGGATCAGCGCCGCGGTGGCAAGTTGCAGCCAGGCGGTGGCCTCGCGCAGGTAGTCGGGCAGCTGGGCACCCTTGGATTCGAACGTCTTGACATCGCCCCCGGCGCAGAAGTTGCGGCCCTCGCCGGTGAGCAACACGACGCGTGCCGCGGGGTCGGCGTGACAGGTCAGGATCGCCTCGTGGAGCGCCTTGAGGATCTCGACGTTGAGACCGTTGGACGCCTCGGGGCGGTTCAGCCGCAGTCGGGCGATCCCGTCGCTCGACCTGCAAGACCACCGGGGCGTCTATCGATGTGGTCATGTGCGGACCTCTCTGCTGTGGAATGCTGTGACGCTGCTCGATCCCGCGTCGCCGGCGATGTGGCCGACCACCGCGTCCATCTCGGCGTCGAGTCCGGCGCGCAGGCCGCCGTCGAGTCCGATTGCCACCAGCCGTTTGATGGTGACCACCGCGTCGCGGCGGCGCCCGGCGAGTCGCTCGGCGAAACGTGCGATGCCGTCGTCGAATTCGTCCTGCGGGAAGGATCGGTAGGCCAGCCCCAGGTGGACGGCCTCGAGCCCGGACATGCGCTCTCCCGACAGCAGCACGCCGAGTGCCTGCTGTCGGCCGATGATGCGCGGCAGTCGCGCCGTCCCGCCCCCACCGGGGACCATCCCGAAGTTGATGTGGTTGTCGGCGATCCGGGCGGCGTCGCTGACCAGCACGATGTCGGCGGCCTGCATCAGTTCGAAGCCGCCCGCGGCGGCGGCCCCTTCGACCGCGGCGATCACCGGGATCTCGACGCGCGCGATGGCGTCACAGGCTTCGCGAAATGACGCGAACAGGTCGGTCAGCGCAGCGTTTCCTGCGGCCCGCAGCCGTTGGACCTCGTCGAAGTCGCCGCCGGCGCAGAAGTTTCCGCCGCTGCCCCGGATCACGATCACGTTCACTGTCGGATCCGCGCCGAGGAACTCGATGGCGTCGCGCAGTGCGCCTGCCAGGTCGACGGTGATGGCGTTCATCCGATCCGGTCGGTTCAGGGTGATCCATCCGACGTGACCATCGAGCGACGTCGTGACGCTCATCGGGGTCTCCTCGGAAGCCGGATATGGACAAATCTAGTCATAATTTCTAATCTAGGTTAAACCAACGTCCGGGGTGGCCTCAAGTACGCCCCGACCGGGAAGGGTCATCGTGGATCTGGGACTGGCCAACGCCCGTGTGGTGATCACCGGCGGCGCGTCGAATATCGGCCGCGGGATCGTGCATCAATTCGCCGCCGAGGGCGCACGGATCGTGTTGAACGACATTGACGAACCGCAGGCCGAGAAGGTCAAGGCCGAGGCGCTGGAGGCCGGCGCGGCGGCGGTCGAACTCGCGATCGCCGACCTGACGACGCCAGAGGGCGGCGAGATCGCCGTGGGCACCGCGCTCGACCACTGGGGCGGCATCGATGTGCTGGTAAACAATGCCGGCTGGAGCGTGCCGGGGTTCATCGCGACCGACACCGACCGCGACAAATGGCAGCGCACCATCGAGATCAACTTCTTCTCGGCGATCGCCGCGACGCAGGCCGCGATCGGGCCGATGAAACAGGGCGGCGGCGGCTCGATCGTGTTCATCGCCAGCGACGCGGCCTTCGGGCAGATCCGCCAGGGCGTATACGGTGCGTCGAAGGCGGCCATGGTGGCGCTGGCCCGCACCACCGCCCGCGAGCACGGCCGACACGGCATCCGCTCCAATATCGTCTGCCCCGGCTTGGTCATCCCGGAAAGCCCCGACGCGGTCGGGGCGGCAAGCCTGTGGTCCGTCGGCCAGGACGAGGTGTTCAACCCCAAGCAGATCGAGTTCATGCTCAAGGACACCCCCACCCGCCAGCTGACCACTGCCGACGATGTCGGACGCGCGGTGTTGTTCTTCGCCTCGCCGGTTGCCGCACGGCAGGTGACCGGACAGTTGATCTCGGTCAGCGGCGGCTACACGATGCCGTGACCTGCTCGTCGTGTGATCTCGGTGCGACCAGCAGCCTGCCCAACAGGCCCACAGTGCCGGCGATACCGCCGACCAGTGTCAACGCGGCCAGGTGGACAAGGACCATCGGCGGGTTATCGACCGAATGGCGCACCGACAGGTACACAATCCCGGTGCCGAACAACCCCGCCGCGAACGCCATCGGCACCACCGGTATCAGGTAGAGCTGGGCAATCCCCCTGAGCCGCGGCGCAAGTCGGTAGATCACGATGCCGCTGACGAGCGCCGACATCGCGTTGGTGAAGCCGAGGAAGATCGGGTAACCGAGCACCACGAACGGCTGACTGTCCTGGTATTCATAGACTTTCAGCACACTGATATAGGTCATCTCCGCCGTGATCGCCATCACCACGATGAACGCATACATCGCCCACACGGTGCGCATGGCGGGACGGCGCGCGATGGTGCGGGCGATGAGCACGGTGGCCCCGCCGTAGAAGGTCAGGTAGGCCGCAGGCACCCAGATCGGTTGATGACTACCGAACGTCGTGTAGAGGTGCCACTGCCCCTGTTCGCGGAACCACAACCCGTACAAGTGGTCGAACAGCGGTTCCATCAGACACGTCAGCGTGCCGCTGACGAGGACCAACAGCGGCCAAACGATCGATTCCCGGCGACACAGGCGCGCAACCCAGATGAGCACCGTGAGCGCCAGGCCGAACGTGAGCACGGTGGCGATCCACTGGCCGGTCGGCCAGACCGGTGTATCGATTCCCACCGTCGTCACAGGTGCCATCACGTCCTCCGATCAGCCGGGCAGCAGATAGCTGGGCAGGTTGGCATGCGATGTGCCGATCAGGCCGAGCCAGTTGAACGGCAGGTGGTACACGAACACCAAGGTGACCATGCAGAATCCGAGAACGGCGAAGTTCCGGACGTGCGAGCGCAGCGACGGGCGCCAGCGTTCGGCGCCGAGCTCGATCGGCGACTCCCCCAACGGCCTCTCCCGCGCCTCCATCCTGGCCCAGGTGAAGACACATCCCACGAGGGCCACCAGAACCGACTCGTAGATGGGGAACTGATGCACCTGGCCGGGCCACAAGGTCAGGGGCTCATAGGTTTTCGCGAAGGCGTAGGCGTGGGTGGTCCTGATCACCACATTCTCCACCACAAAATCGAAGATGAATTCGAAAATGAAGACAAACACAAACAGCCGAAACTTGGACATGGCCGGCCACCGGCGCCGCACGCGCTTCGCCTCGTGGCAGGCCACGATCGCCACCCCGGCACAGAAGTAGATGTACATCGGCGGGCCCCAGATCAGCGATTCCGCATAACGACTCGGCGCATCGGGATTGTGGAACGGCAGGAATCGGACCCAGACCCCGCGAGTTGACGTTGGCACTGTTCCACGCGAACAGATACTGCTGCACATTGAGGAAGGCGTCCGCAACGAAGCAGATGATGCCTCCGATGACGAACTTGCCGTCCAGGCTCAACGAGCCGGTCACGCGCAGCGGTTTGACCACGCAGTACCAGACGAACGCCGCCATCACCGCGAGGCTGATCGCCTCGAAGATGCGCAGCGCGACCAATCGCCAGTCCTCCATGACGTCGGGCCCGATCCTCGGTGCCGGAGAAAACTCCTCACCCGAAGTCACCCATCGCACCACGACTTCGACGCAGATCACCAACCACACCACACCGATGGCCGCCAGGAACGTCGCGGGACCCTGCCGCCCCAGCGGCGGTGGATCCGACACGGCCTGCTTCTCGGCCACGGCGTCGCCGGGGCCGGCGGTCAAGGACATCTCGCACACCTCGAGTGGACAAAGTAGGTGATTTGTAATCGCATGGGTGATAATGACGTCATGCAAGCTGGCATGTCAACTGCTCCGTCGCGCCCGAGTGGTCTGCCGGCATGACGCAGACCCCCCGCGACGCGGTACGCGGGCGTGTCATCGCTGCAGCGCGGGAGTTGTTCCGCGCCAACGGAGTCCGCGCGGTGACGATGTCCGACGTCGCCAGCGGCGCCGGCTACAGCCGACAGATGGTGTACAAGGTGTTCTTTGACCGTCGCGAGTTGGTGCTGGCCGCGGTCATCGAGCGGATCGTCGAGATCGCCGATGCCGCCACGCCCGGCGCCCAGGTCCCGGACGGGAGTTTCACCGAATCGTTTGTCGAGCTGTCGGTCCAGATCATCGAGACGCTGCGCAACGATCCCGAGCTGTCGACGCTGCTCGGCGACGGCAGTCCGGTCACCGCGCACGAGGCGCTGTGGGCGCCCGAACTCATCGAACGCGCGGTGCGCTTCTGGCAGCCTTGGCTGGATTTCGGCCGGGCGCGACACCTGCTTCGCGATGACTTGTCCAATCGGGATCTCGCCGACTGGCTGCACACCGTCTACGCGTCGATCATCCTGCGCCGCAACATACCTCAGGACGAGGAGCGGGCGATGATCGAACGCTTCGTGATGACATCGCTGGCCATGGCGAGCGTCGCGCCCCGCTGAACGCTCACCGTCCGTAGAGGGTGCCGTTCCACATCGCAACCAGGGGCCCGACCATTGCTTCCTCGTCGGTGAGCTCCGGATCCACCCCCATGCCGGCGATATGCAGCACCCGCTCGGTGCTCCAGAACAGGGTCGCCGCCAGGGTCCGGCTCGGCAGGTCCGAGGTGATCAGGCCCGCCGCACGCTCCCGGTCGATCTCCGCGGCACCGGCGGCGACGAAGCGCTCCACGACCGCCAGCCAGAGTGTGCGCAGCGGCGACTCGCTGTGCCAGTGCTGATTGGCCGCCTGCAGCACCGCGCGGTGCCGGTGCCACGCGTGGGTCACGGCTCGAATACTGCGCTCCAACGCCATTGACGGCGGATCATCGGTGGCACGTTCCAGAAACGGTTGCACCGTCCCGAAGATGTCCTCCATCGCCGCCTCGAGCAGACCGGACAGGACCGAGAACTTCGACGCGAAATAGAAGTAGAACGTCGCGCGCGAAATATTCGCCTCGGTGAGGATCTGCGCCACGCTGATGTCACTGAAGGGCTGGCGCTCCATCAGCCGAGTGGTCGCCGCGTAGATGGCCTCGACGGGCGGCACTCCGTTGAGTTCTACCGAGCGCGGTCGACGCGTCGCCTCCGTCATCGCAGCCACCTTACCGTCGTCGACAGCCGCGCCACGCGACGCCGCCGGCAAATTTAATCCAATTTCAAGTCAGGTATACACAATGTCTAGACACGATGTTAGTGTGAGCTGGTCCACAGTCGCCAGGCGGCACCACCACGCCGGTCAGGGCCAAGAAACCGCAGTTCAGCAGGCATGCCGGCGCAAGATCATAAGGAGAGGCCGAATCGATGAGTCCCTTGTTGAGTCTCAGTTGGTCGCCGCTGGTCCAGGGCCAGGGCTGGCCGCCAAACATCCAGCCGGCCCCCGGTGACTTCAGCGCCAGCCTGGGTGCCGAGATCGCCTTCTTCCTCATCGCCGGCGCGCTGGTAGTCGTCTTCGCCCTGCCCTGGGCCATCAGGGCCGCGGTGCGCAGCCGCAATTACATTCCGCTGATCGTGATGGCCAGTGGTCTGATCTGCAGCCTGCTCGAACCCATGCTCGACCTGCTCGGCCATCTGCACTGGGCCAACAATCTCATGCCGGCATTCACCAACTTCGGTATCACCGTGCCCGCGCTCATCCCGCCTTGTTATGTGGCGTTCCTGGGCCTCGAGGCTTACTTCTGCTACTTCGTGATCCGCAACGGAGCTCACGCTCGCCACTTCGTCATGCTATTGGGCATGGGGATCATCACCGATGCGGTGATGGAATCCATCGGCATCAACCTGGGCACCTACACCTATTACGGCGTACAGCCCTTCAAATTCCTGAACTTTCCGTACTGGTGGGGGTTCATCAACGGCGGCTCGTTCGTCACAATCGGCGCCATTCTCGCCTTCGCGGTGCCGAGGTTGAAAGGTGCGCACAAGCTCTGGCTGCTGCTGGTGGCTCCGTTCGGCATGATGGTCGCCTACTTCGGCGTTGGCTTTCCGCACATCCTGATCCACAACTCCACGCTGCCGACCCCGGTGCGCTGGCTGGGCGCCGCGCTCATGATGGCCATGATGGTGGGCTGGATGTTCGTGCTGCATCGCCTTGTCGGAAGGCCGGATTCGTTGACGGCGCCCAAGTGGACCTTCTGGCGGGTGTTCGCCTACGGCAAGTTCATCCCGACCCGCAAGGGCCGGCAGGCGTTGTGGCTCAAGATGTGCGAAGAGGGCGGCGTCAAGCCCGGCGACGGGATCGCGGTCAACCCCGAGGATCCGTCGCAGGCCCTCATCGTCGGCCCGACCATCATCCCGAACGCCGCCCAGCAGAACCGCCAGCCGGCGGCCTCGGTCTAACTCACGGCGCGGTGGCCCGGCGCCGGCGCAATCCGGTTCCGGCCCATCGTGTTCCGCCCGTCAATCTCCTACGTCTGATGAGGTCTTGTCATGTCCCAAGTTGCCCAGACACCTCGTGAAGCCGACGTCGTCGTCGTCGGCTCCGGTCACAACGGTCTTGTCGCGGCGGCCTATCTGGCCAAAGCCGGGCTGAACGTCCTGGTTGTGGAGGCTGCCGCCACCGCCGGTGGTATGACGTCGACGAATTCGTTCGCCCCGGAGGCCCCGGAGTACACCATCAACGAGGCGTCGATCCAGGCGTCGCTGTTCCGCACCACGACGATCAACGACGACCTGGAACTGTCTACTCGGTACGGGCTGCGTCAGACCGTCATCGACCCCGCCCACTTCCAACTGGCCGCCGACGGTAGCTCACTGGGACTCTGGCGCGATCCGCGCAAGACCGCTTCCGAGTTGGAGTACTTCTCCAAGCGGGATGCCCGCGCGCTGCTCGAGCTCTACGAGGTGATCGATGCGGCCGTCGAGATCGGCCTGCCGATGATGCAGACCAACGTCGTGACGCCGGACATCTCGGCGATCCTCAAGGCCGCCAAGGGCGTTGCCAAGAATCGCAAGCAACTTAGCGCCATCGGGCGCTGGATGGCCAGTTCGCAGACCGAGGCGGTCGAGGAAAGCTTCGAGCACGACATGATCCGAGCGCCGCTGCTGACGTCGCTGCCGTTCATGCCCTTCGACGCCGACCTGTCCGGCTGGTCGCTGATCTATCTCGGCGTCCTGTCCAAGTACGGCGTCGCCATGTTCCACGGCGGGACCGGCTCGCTGCCGAAGGCGTTGATCGGGGTACTCAAGGACAATGGCGGCGACATCATGACGAGCTCGCCCGTCGAAGAGTTGATCGTCGAGCACAATCGCTGTGTTGGCGTCCGGGTCCGTGGCGGCGCCGAGATCCGGGCCCGCCGCGGGGTTTTGACCGCCTGCAGCCCGAAGACAACGCTGACCCGGCTACTCCCCCGCGGAGTTCTGGAGCATAAGAAGCAGGTCGCCGCCGATCACATCCCGACCCGTAAGCGCGGTATCGCCGACGCGAAAATCAACGTCGCGCTGTCGGGGCGGGTGGATATGTCCAAGCACGAGAAGTGGCGCGGCGACGGCATTGATCTGCGGCTGGCGTGCAACTGCTACCACACCTACGAGCAGGCCAAGGAGGCCGCAAAGGCGTGCGTCCGCGGTCGAGTGCCCGACGCGATCCCCGGGCTGGCGCAGGTGACGAACGCGTTCGATCCGTCGATGTCACCGCCCGGCAAGGACCTGTGGTGGTTCTGGACCGGGCTGACCCCGTCCTTCCCGGAAGAGGGCTGGGACGTGGCGCGCAAGAAGATCACCGACAGCATCATCAAAGACGCCAACCAGTACTACCGGGGCGTCGAGGATTTGCAGGTCGCGGTGCGCCCGCTGGTGCTGCCGGACATTGAAGAACGGTTCTGGGCCATCGACGGTTCGGTGTACCACGTTGATCCGACGATCAGCCGGTTCGGGCCCAACAAGCCGGTCAGCGGATTCGCCGGCTATCGCACCCCGGTCGCCGGGCTGTTCCTGACCGGGTCGGGCACTCACCCGGTTGCCGGGATCAGCGGTATGCCCGGGCAGAACGCGGCACGCACGATGCTCAAGGACTTCCGTCTCGAAGACCAGGGCGGACGGCTCGGAGCCCTCAAGGAGAGACTGCGCCGGGAGCGCCGACGGGTTGCGCTCATCGACGATCCGTACGCGAGCGGGCCCAACGACCCGTTCCCCGGCCAACTCTGATTCGATGACTCGAGACATCCAGCGCACCATGGCGTTATCCGGTGCGGCGTTCGTCCTGCTGCTGTTCCCGGCCATCATCATGACGGGCCTGCTGCCGCCGATGTCACCGATGCGGACCGCCGAGCAAGTGGCGCAGTTCTGGTCGACCAACACCGGCCTCAAGCGGGTGGGCCTGGTGATCATGCTGGCGGCAGCGGGATTACAGGCACCCTTCGGCGCACTGATTGCGGTGCGGATCCGGCAGATGGAAGGCAGCCGATACTCCGCCTTGGCCTACACCCAACTGGTCGGGACCGGTCTGGCGGTCGTTGCGATTCTGATGCCAACCTTTGCCTTCGCCGCCGCGTCCTACCGTCCGGACCGCGATCCGCAGATCACCCAGGCGCTCAATGATCTGGGCTGGTTGCCGTTCGTGATGAATTGGCCGGCCGCCACCATCCAGTGTCTGGTCATCGGTTTCGCGATTTTCGGCGCCACCACGAACATCTGGCCGCGGTGGTTGGGTTACTTCAACGTGTGGTGCGCCTTCATCTTCGCTGCCGGCGGGCTGGTGGTGCTGTTCAAAGACGGCGTCTTCGCGTGGAACGGGCTTCTGGCGTTCTGGCTCGTGGCGGTGTTTTTCGGGGTGTGGTTCCTGGTGATGTCCTGGCAGCTGTGGTCCAGCGCGTCAAGTGACGAAACCCGCACGGCCGCGAACGCATCGGCGGCATGACGCTGTTGGGTGATGTCGAGCCGGACCGCGCGAGCGAGCGGCGGATTCCCGGCGAGGAAGGCATCTGGGTCTTCGTCCTCGGCGATATGACGGTGTTCGCGCTGTTCTTCGCGACCTTCATGTATTCGCGGGGCAAGAACCCGCAGGCGTTCGCGTCCGGGCACGCCGACCTTCACGTCGCGCTAGGAACGGTGAATACCGTTCTCTTGCTGAGCAGTTCACTTCTGGTCGCGATCGGTGTGCAACGGGTGCTCAGTGGCCGGCATCGGGATGCCACCCGGTTGTTCACCGCAGCGATCGGATGCGGCGCCGGCTTCGTCACCGTCAAGGCCGTCGAGTGGACCCAGCTGTTCGGCGAAGGTAGGGGCGTTGGGAGCGGCGAGTACTTCTCGTATTACTTCGTGTTCACCGGCATCCACCTCATGCACGTTCTGATCGGTCTGGCGATCCTCGCGCGGTTGACCTTCCTCACCCGACGGGCCGCCCTTGACGGCCCCCAGCGGCGGCTGTGTGAGACCGGTGGAATCTTCTGGCACATGGTGGATCTGCTCTGGGTCGTCCTGTTTGCGCTCTTCTACCTGGTGAGGTGACGGTGCCTGCAACGCGCCGGTTGACCGTGGTCTGGATTGTGTTGCTGGCATTGACCTTCGGGGCGTTTCTGGTCGGCATCGAGCAGGGCGCCGACTTCGCGGGGACCGCGGCAATTCTGATCATCGGCATCGCCCTGCTGAAGGTGCGCCTGATCGGATTGCATTTCATGGACTTGCGGATCGCACCGACGGCCCTGCGGATGCTATTCGAGGGCTATGTGCTGGTCGTGTTCGTGGCGCTGGTCTTCCTCGACGTGTTGGTCAAGCCGTAGCAGCAGTCAAGACCCGTCAGCGACTTCGCTCGGGTGGTCCGAGGGTGACGGGCCGATGTTGTGCTGCCGCCAGTTTCGTCTGGTGCGTCCGTTGACCGCGGCAGCCGACGTATCAGGCCGGACGGTCACCCTTGCCGTAGACGGCTACGACGACGCTGCGGTCCAGGCTGTTCTCGGACCACACCCCGATGTCGACATTCGTACAGTCGGCCATGATCGCGTAGTAGTCGGGGCGGTAGTACCACTGGTTGAGGACGTCGAGGTTGTTGATCGCCAGGGCCGGGTTGATCGCCACCGTCTCGGCGACGGCCCCGGCGTAACCGGCGTTGCGGGCCCGGTCGGCAGTTGTCGACCCGTCGGAGCCGAGATCGCCGTCGAGGTCGTGGTTGTTGAGCACGTCGTCGGTCTGCCACTGGGCGGCCAGCCGCAGTTTGGCATTGTTTTTGATGTTGGTGGTGCAGCCGGCCTGGTGCTGCAGCGTGTAGACGTTGGACCACACTCCGTTGTTGAGCCGGGAATTGTCGGCTTGGGCGACCGGAGCGGTGGCCAGCGCACCGACCGTGCACAGCGCGAGCAGCGTGCTCGCGCAGCCGCGTGCGCTCAGCGCGGTCGTGTTCATCAGTTCCCCTTCGGCGGCAGCAGCATGTCCTGCCAGGTCGGCGTTTTCGCGCCGGCCGCCAGATTGGACTGCGTGTACACGTGGCCGTCCGGTGCGAGGTAGGTACCGGTGGCCGGGTCGTACTCGGCGGCCGGGATCGGGATGGGCGGCGCCGCGGCCGGTGGCGCCCCCTGGGCGGCCGGTGGCGCCGGTTGCCCGGGCGATCCGGTCCGAAGCTGCGGAATGTCCTGGCCCGACAGCGTCGCGTTCGGGTCACCCTTCCAGTTGTAGCCGTCGTTGAGCGGGACGTACTGCTCGTCGCTTTCGCACATCACCACCGTCGGGGCCCGTTTGCCGGGCTTGGTTTCGCACGGGGTGTTGCGCACGCCGCGGACGTTGAATTGGGAGTCCTGTGGCACCCGGCAGTAGATGTCGCCGGCCGGGCGGTCCGGCGTGTCCTCGAAGGTGGGGGGGCGCTGCTGCTGGATCGGCAGGAAGCCGGTGTTGCACGGCGGGGGCAGGTTGAGGTTCAGGTTGAAGCTCAGGTAGGCGCCGGCATAGGGGCTCGGGTTGTCGCGGTTGGCCGTACTCAGCGACTGCACGTCGGCGACGACGACCGGTACCAGTGTCAGGGTCTGTTCGAGGTTGGCGTTGTAGACGACGCCGACCGCAGTGATGCTCGTCAGGTTGGCCAGCAAGGTGGGAAGTGTCGGATTCACCCGGTCGAACGCGGCCCGGACCTCGTCGGCGGCGGCCGGCCCCTGCTGCAGAATCGTGCGGGCCGAACCGTCCTGGGTCCGAAGCTCGTCGGTGATGGTCGCCAGGTTCGACGCCCAGGCCTGGATCGCGGGGGCGCTCTGACCTTGGGAATCCAGCAGCGGTTGGGAGTTGTCGATCAGATTGGTCAGCGAGTCCAGGTTCTTTCGCGCATCGATCGCCAGCGACGTGGAGCCCTTCACCAACCGCGCGATGTCGGGTCCCAGCCCCCCGACGGCGGTGTAGGCCTCGTCGATGGTGGTCTTGAGGTTGTCCCGAGGGATGGCCTGCAGTCCCTGGTTGGCGGCACCCAGCAGTGAGTTGATGTCGGGCGGCACGGTGGTGCGATCCCGCGGGATCACGTCACCGTTCTTCAGCACCGGGCCGTCCCCGTTGCGGGGCAGCAGCAACACGTACTGCTCTCCGACCGCGGACTGGCTGTGCACCTGCGCGTCGAGGTCGGCCGGGATCCTGACCCCGGCGTTGAGCGACAACACCGCCTGCACACCGGTGTCGGTCAGGCCCACACTGTCCACCCTGCCGACCTCGGTGCCGCGGTAGGTGACGTTGGCGGTCTGGTACAGACCCGCGGCCGCCGGCAGTTCCAGGGTGACTTTGAAGTGGCGGGCGCCGAACAACAGGTTCGGCAGATCCATGTAGCCGAAGATCATGATGGCTGCGGCGAGCGTCGAGACGACGCCGAATGTGATCAGCTGGGCCAGCAGCTTGCGGGTCAGCTTCATCTCAGGGTCCCTGGTCGGTGCGATAGGGCGCCACGAGTGGATTACCGGCGGTATACGGGCTGGGCATCACCCCGATCGTTCGGCCCCACTGCATCTCCAACTCGGTGAGGTTGCCCTCCCAGCGGGTGCCGGTGAACAGCGAGGAGTCCAGCCGGCTCAGCGTGAGGTCGAAGACGCCGGTCATGTTGCCGTAGTCACCGCGCACCCAGTTACGCAGGGTTTCGTTGGGCCACGGCAAGGTGGCGAGCATGCTCAGCGAGCGGGTCAGGTTGGGTCCCGCGTTGGCCAGCGACTCGAACACCGGGCCGAGCGCATTGAGCTCCGCGAGCAGGGCGGCCTTGGTTTGGTTCACCGAGTCGGCGGTCACCGCGCTGAGCTTGCCGATTTTGTCCAGCGCCTCGGCGAGCTGTTCGCGGTTCTGCTTCAACACCGCCAGCGCGTCGGGGATGGCGGCCAGCGCCTTGTCCACCGTCGGCTTCTGGGCGGCGAACTGGCCGGTCAGGTTGTTCAGGCTCTCGGTGGCCGCAATGATGTCACCGGTCTGGTCGTTGACCGCCCCGACGAAGGTGTTGACCTGTGCGATCAGGCTGCGCAGGTCGTCCTCGCGGCCGGTGAACGCGGTGCTCAGCGCCGCGGTGATGTCCTGTATCTGTCCGACGCCGCCGCCGTTGAGCAGCACCGATACCGCCGCCAGGGTCTGCTCGGTGGAGGGGTAGGCCCGGCCGGAGGACAGCGGGATGAGCGAGCCGTCGTGGAGCCGGCCTTCGGGTGCGACGTCGGTCGGGGGAGCCAGCTCGACGTGCAGCGACCCCAGCAGGCTGGTCTGGCCGATCGTGGCGGTGGCGTTGGCCGGCAACACGACGTCGGGATTGATCGTCATGGTCAGCAGCGCATGCCAGCCCTTGCGTTCGATCTTGGTGACGTTGCCGACCGTCACATCCCCCACCCGCACCCGGGAGTTCTGCTCGATGTTGGTTACGTCGGGAAGCTCCGCCTGGATGGTGTAGGACCCGGGACCGCCGCCGGCCGTTCCCGGCAGCGGCAGCGAGTTCACCCCCCGGAAGCCGCAGCCCGACAGGGCCAGCAGCGCGGCGGCCACCAGCGCGGCGCAGCCGGCCCCGGATCGGGTTTGCCTGGGCCACAGTCGAATCGGTGTCATCTATCCACCTCCGGGGGTGGTCATCAGTCCGGTCAGCCCGTCCGCGGGGTTGGTCTGGACGGCGGGGGGCGCCCCCGGCGGGG
The DNA here is from genome assembly GCA_963716465.1 of uncultured Actinomycetota bacterium. GTDB lineage: Bacteria > Actinomycetota > Actinomycetes > Mycobacteriales > Mycobacteriaceae > Mycobacterium. The sequence continues at coordinate 610,954 of CAVQTS010000006.1, read as the reverse complement.
CCGATGGAGCCGGCGGCGGCGCGGGTGACTCGGCGGGCAGCGCCGCGGGTCCGCCTGGCACCGCCGCGGCCGGGGCCGACCCCGGCGGCGGTACGTAGTCCGGCCGCAGCCAATCCTCGCTGTAGGTGAGCTCGTTCGGGCGGGCCGCCTCACCGACGAACGGGTTGAACCCCAGCGGCGGGAAGTTGTACTGACGGTTCTTGATGATCGGCGCGAGGTACTGCACGCACAGTTTCGCGGCCTGCTCGGCGCCCAGCCGCGAGGCGGCCTGGATCGCACCGCACAGGAAGGTGATCGGGTTGGCGAAGTTGTTCACCGCGAGCGCCCCGGTCAACGCGGCCTGCGACGGCTGGTAGATGTTCTGGAAGTTGGCCGCCGCGGTGGGCAGCGTGTGGAGCAACTGTTTGACGTCGGGCAACGCTTGCTGGACTGCGGTGGTCAGCGACGCGAGCTTGTCGGAGGTGGTCCCCAGCGCGTCGCGGTTGGCCGCGACGAAGTCCTTGACCTGCCCGGTCACCTCACCGATGTCCTTGAGGGCCTGGCCGACCTTGTCCGGATCATCGGCGAGCGTGCCGGTCACCGCGGCGAAGTTCTGGTTCAGCTGCGCCAAGATGCCGCTGCTGTCCTGCAGCGCCGTGACCAGGACCGACAGGTTCTTGACGGTGCTGAAGATGTCGGTGCTGTGGTCGCCGAGGGCCGAGAACGCCTGTGACAGCTCGATCAGGCTCTGACGGATGTTGGCGCCCTGGCCGCGCAGGTTGTCCGCTGCGGTGTTGATGAAGGCGCCCAGGGAGCTGACGCCGCCTGGTTCGGTCGGCTTGAGCGTGTCGGTGAGCTTTTGGAGCTGGTCCCGGAAATCGTCCCACTCGACGGGAACGGCGGTGCGCTCAAGGGGAATGACGGCGTTGTCCGCCATCGTGGGGCCACCGGTGTAGACCGGCACAAGCTGAATGGCCCGCGCCGTGACCAGCGCCGGTGACAGGATCACGGCCTTGGCGTCGGCGGGTATTTGGTACTGGTCGTCGACCCAGAACGAGATCTTGGCCCGCTGGGGCTGCGGCTCGATCGCGTCGATCTTGCCCACCGGCACACCGAGGATGCGCACCTCGTCACCGACGAAGATCCCGGTGCTGTTGGCGAAGTAGCCGACCATGTGCGTCCTGCCGCCGACGTTGATCGAGTTCACCACCAGCAGCACACCGCCGATCAGCGCGACGATCAGCATCGCCGCCACACCGAGCCGGGCGTTACGCCGGGTGGCGCTGCGCCGCACGGGCGTCGCCTCAGTGGCGTCCCGGGTGGTCACTGGCCACCCCCGGCCAGGGGTGCCGGTGTGCTCTGCGGCGCGACATAGCCGGGCGGCGGGATCTCGCCTGGGGCCGGCAGGTAGACCGGGCTCGGCGTCGGAACCGCCGCGCTGGCCTGACCCGGCGGTGGGAGCGCGGGCGGTCCGGGTGGCGGCCCGCCCGGCGGCGGCGCCGGCAGCGGCTGACGGTAGGGGTAGCAGCCGGTGGGCCCGGGCAGCGGCAGCCCGGGCGGACCGCAGCCCTGCTCGCCGGGATTTCCGGTGATCGCGTCCGGCAGCGTCAGATTGGGTTCGCCCCCCTGACCGGTCCTCGGGTACGGCACCGGCAGCGCCGGGGTGGCGGGCTGACCGACCTGCGGGTCGAAGCGTTGCGAGGGCAACAGCACGTTGGGATCGAGGCCGAGGTCGGAGAACGCGGCGTCGACGAAGGGCTGGACGAACTGGCCGGGCAGCAGATTGACCAGATAGGCCTTGAAGAACGGGCCGGAACTCACTGACTCACCCAGCGACATCGCATACGCCGCGGCCAGCTTGACCGACTTCTGCAGCTTCGCCTTGCGGTCGTCGAGGATGGTCAGCACGCCGTTGAGCTTGTCCAGCATCGGTTTGAGGGTTTGGCGGTTCTCGCCGATGAATCCCTCCAGCTGGATGCTGAGCGCCGAGATGTTCCCGGCGATCTGGTCCAGTGCCGCGCTCTGAGTCTGCAGTTCGGTCAGCAGCGCGCTGGAGTCACGCACCAGCGTGACGATCTGGTCACTGCGATCGGCGAGCACCCCGGTGACCTTGTTGGCGTTGGCCAACAGGGTGCGCAGCTGGGCGTCGCGGGCATCCAGCGCCCTGGCGAACCGGGCCGCCTGCTCGGCGGCCACCTTCACCTCCGGCGGGGTGTCGTGGAAGGTATCAGCCAGCACGGACAGCGAGTCGGACAGCTGGTTGGTGTCCAGACCGCTGATCGTCGTCGCCAGATCACCCAGGGCGTCGGGCAGCTGGTAGGGCGAGTGGGTGCGGTCCAGCGGGATCGGACCCGACAACGCGCCGTCGCCGCGCGGGGTGACGTCGACGACCTTCGCGCCCAGCAGGCTCTTGGTGATGATCGCCGCTTCGGTGCGCTCCCCCAGCCGGATGTTCTTGTCGACTTCGAAGGTGATCAGCACCCGCGGGCCATCGAGCCGGATGCCCGTGACGGTGCCGACGTCGAGTCCGGACACCTCCACGGCGGCGCCGTTGATCAGCCCGCCCGCCTCGGCGAAATACGCCGAGTAGTCGTTGTTGGCGTCGAAAAACGGCAGCTTCTTGTATTGCATGGCGCCCAGGGCCAAGCCGGCGACCAGAGCGGTGCCGATGGCCCCGATCACGAGGGGATTGCGCTCCGAGAAGGACTTCACTTCGGCGCACACCTCCCGGTGTCCTGCCCGGCGATCTTGACGTAGACCGGCTGACCGCCCTTTCCGTTGAGTTTCAAGACCAGGTCGCACAGATAGAAGCTGAAGTAGTCGCCGTACAAGCCCAGCCGGGACAGGGCCTGATAGGCGTCGGGCAAGCCGTCCACCAGTCCTTCGAAGTATTTGTGGTCGGCGACGATCAACCCGGTGGTGCGATCCACCTCGTGGACCGTCTTCTGGATCGGCGGGCGCGCCTGCGTCATCAGATCGGCCACCGTCGCGGCGGCCTCGTTGGCATAGGCCACCGCGTTGGCGATGTCGGTCTTGCGGGCGGCCAGACCCTCGACGAGCTGCGAGACCGCGGTGACACCCTTGCCGAACTGCGCGTTCTGGTCGCCCAACGAGCCGAGCACGACGTTGAGGTGGTCGATCACCTCACCGATCAGCTTGTCGCGGTCGGCGAGGGTACTGGTCAGCGCGGCGGTCTGGTCCAGAAACGACCCCACCGTCGGGCCCTGGCCCTGCAGCGCCCTGATCAGCTGCCCGGACAGCGCGTTGACCTGCTGGGGATCCAGCGCCCGGAACAGCGGCCGGAAGCCACCGATGAGGGTATCCAGGTTCAGCGCGGGCTCGGTGTTGGTCAGCGGGATGGTGTCGCCCGGGTGCAGTCGGGTGACCCCGCCGGCGCCGTCCTCGAGGGCCAGATAGCGCCCGCCGATCACATCGTTGTACCGGATCACCGCGCGGTTTCCCGCGGTGAGGACCACCGAATCGTCCACGCCGAACTTCACCAGCACGGTGCTGTCCGGGTTGATCGAGGTGGCTTTGACCTTGCCGACCTCGACCCCGCCGATGCGGACGAAGTCCCCCGTCTTGAGCCCGCTGACGTTGGTGAACAGCGCGTTGTAAAGCTGTTCCTTCTCGAAGCGCAGCTGGGCGAACACCGCGAACAGCGCAAAGGTGCTCAAGGCGCAGACGGTCAGGAAGATGGCCAGGCGCCAGACGGCACCTGCCAGGTTGCCTCTCATAACCGGTTAGCCCTTCGGGCGGATGTCGATCGGTCGATCATGGCCCGGGAACCGCCGGTACCGGCACCGGTGCCAGTGGAGTGGGCTGCACCTGCGCGGGGTTGGGCGGCACGAACGGCTCCGTGCCCAGCCGGGGGCCCGGATCCCGCGGCGCCCCGGGCGGCGGCGCCGGCGGCAGCCCGAGCCACAACGGTGTCCCATCCGGTGCGTAGAGCTGCGCACCGTACGGGGCGCCACCGGGGACGGCGGGGGGCGGGCCCGGTGCCGGGCCGCCCTCGATGTAGCGGACCGACGGCGGCTCGGGCACACCCCGGGTGACCGGGAAGTAGTTGGACCAGCCGGGGAATCCGACACCGGGGTTGGGTCGCAGGTCCATCCCGGTGCCGTATCCGGTGTCGGTCACCAGGTAGCGGACCGGGAAGTTCTTGTCGACGTAGGGCAGCGACCCGCAGCTGGGCTTGCCGCCGGGGCCGCCCTTGGCGCCGACCACCGGGAGGTTCTGCGGGTAGCTGTAGGCGTCGTCGCCGAGCAGCAGGCCGGCGTCGAGGATCGCGGTCCTGCCGTTGCCGCCGAAGGCCTTGTAGGCGCCGTGGTCCAGCGCCCACTTCGCCCCCACGACGGTGCAGGTGATCTCGGGGTTGTATTTTCCCAGCAGGTCGGTCGTGGCCTGGGCGGTGTTGACCGTGGTGATGAAGTTCGCCTCATTCGGTGCGAACAGGCTGATCCCACTGTTGGCGAAGCCGACGACGTTGAGCAGCAGGGCATCGAGCTGGGCGGCGTTGGCGGTGATGGTCGCACTGGTTGTGCTCGCCGCGCTCAGCGTGCCCAGGATGTTCTGGGCGGCGCCGCTGTAGGCGTCGTTGAAGCCCGTGAAGGAGTCCCAGTCGGCCCGCACCTGCTCGGCGCGGGGGTTCAACGCCAGCAGTACCTGGTTGGCGTCGGTGGTCGCCTGGCCGATGGCCTGGCCCTGACCACGCAGGCCTTGCGCCAGCGCGGACAGGACCGCGTTCAGTTTGGCCGGATCGACCTGGTTGAGCACGCCGACCAGGTTTTCGAACACGGTGTTGACCTCGGTGCTGACGTTCTGCGACTTCAACACCGCGCCGGCGGTGATCCGCTGCGGGCTGGGATCGCTGGGATACGACGAGGTCGACATACTTGGCGCCGAACACCGTCGTGGCCCTGATCTGCGCGCCGACATTGGCCGGGATGAACTTGACCTGATCGGGGTCCAGCTCGAGTTGCAGGCGCACCGGAGCGACGCCGCCCTGGATCTGCGACACCCGGCCGACCTCGACGCCGCGCAGCTTGACCTTGCCGCCGGATTCCATGACCAGCCCGGCCCGGTCGGAGGTCAGTGTCACCGGTACATAGGACTTCAACGATCCGGTGAACGATATCGCGATGCCGACCACGACGGCGACGACCACCATCACCAGGATCGCCGTCCACAGCGCGGGATGGATTCGGCTACCGATCTGATACTCGTCCATGGCCGCTATCCCGACAGATGGAAGTTGCCGGACTGGCCGTACACGGCCAGCGAGATTCCCAGCACCACGAAGGCCAGCACGATCAGCGACGTGCGCACCGCCCGGCCGACCGCCTCCCCCACCCCCGCCGGTCCGCCGGTCGCGGTGAAGCCGTAGAAGGTGTGCACCAGCATCACGGCGATGCCGACGACGAGAACGGTGACAAACGACCAGATCAGGTCGGTGGGGTTGAGGAAGGTGTGGAAGTAGTGGTCGTAGACGCCGGTCGACTGTCCGTACACGCTGGTGGTGCCGAACCGGGCGGCGAAGAACGCGTCAGATGACCCCGATGCAGTAGAGCGGAATGACCACCGCCACACCGGCGATCACCCGGGTGGAGGCCAGGTAGGCGATCGAGCGGATGGCCATCACCTCCAGCGCGTCGATCTCCTCGGTATCCGCATCGCGCCCAGTTGCGCGGTGGCTCCGGCGCCGATGGTCGCGCTCAGTCCGATGCCGGCGACCACCGGCGCGATGATGCGCACGTTCAGATAGGCCGACGCGAAGCCGGTCAGCGCCTCCACACCGACGCCGGACAGCTGCTGATACCCCTGCACGGCGATGACCGCGCCGGTGGTAAGGTCAAAAAGCCGATGATGACGACGGTGCCGCCGATCACCGCCAACGCGCCGGTCCCCATGCTCATGCCGGCGATCAGCCGGACGATCTCGTTCTTGTACTGCCGGATGGCGAGCCGGGTCTCCCCGATTGTCTTGGCGTAGAAGGCCATCTGCCAGCCGGTGCGGTTCCACCCAGCCACCCAGCCACCCACGGTCCGGCTCAGCCGCGGGAATCGTTGCATCGCGATCTTGGCCAGACTCATAACGCCGGCCCCTGATAGAACACCGCGGTGGCCAGGATGTTGATCAGGAACAGCGCCATGAAGGAGTAGACGACGGTCTCGTTGACCGCGTTACCGACCCCCTGCGGGCCGCCGCCCACCGATATCCCCTTGTAGCAGGCGATGAGCGCGGCGGCCATGCCGAACAACGCTCCCTTGACGACACCGAAGATCACGCTGCGAACCGTGCACGATCAGCGTCAGGCCGGCGGCGAAGGCGCCCGGGGTGACGTGCTGGATGAACACCGAGAAGAAGAAGCCGCCGGTCAGGCCCACGACGCTGACCAGGGAGACCAGGGCCGCCGCCACGACCGTGGCGGCCAGTACCCGGGGCACGACGAGCGCCTGGATCGGATTGATACCGAGCACTCGCATGGCGTCGAGTTCCTCGCGGATGGTTCGGGCGCCCAGGTCGGCGCACATCGCGGTGGCGCCCGCCCCGGCGACGACCAGCACCGTCACCACCGGACCGATCTGGGTGACGGTGCCGGTGGCGGCGCCGGCACCGGAGAAGTCGGCGGCGCCGAATTCGATCAACAGAATGTTGAAGGTGAACACCGTCAACACGGTGAACGGAATCGTCAGCAACAACGTCGGCACCAGCGACACCCGGGCGATGAACCAGGCCTGCAACAGGAATTCGCGCCAGGCCCAGGGTGGCTTGAACATCAGCACGAACGCATCCATGGACATCGCGAAGAAGTCGCCGACGGCACGCAGCGGTTTCGTGATCGCACCCGACGAGATCACCGATCCGGTCCTCCGTTCCATCCACCGCGTGTCATCGGCCCGCTACGCGAACGCCGATGCGCCCGCGCAGTTTGCGCCGCAGTGTAGGCGTCGCATTCTGGCGACGTCTGCCATACGACGAACCCCGGGTTGCGGTGCCGTCGTTCCCGGCGCTGATGCAGTGTAGTGGCTTTTCTAATAGAAAGTAAAAGATTGCTGGATTGCTCAGACATCTCCGCGTCGCCGGGCCCGGGTCGGGGGAGTCGGCGCGATCGGTCACCATCACGACTCACCTGCCGGGGTGTGTCGGTCCCGGCACCGCGCCGCTGGCATGTCGAACGCCGGTGCCTGCTCGACAGTCGGTGCAGCGATCCCGACATGATCTTCACCGCCGATTCCTCCGCCCTCCTCCGTCGTCGGTCGCGATTACCGCCATGTGTCGGCCGTCACACACGAGGTGCACTTTACCGCAAATATTGCGACACAATCAATCAAAAACGATTTGCGTGGTGACACCGGGCAGAGCACTAGTGCATCATGAGCGGCCCGGCGATTTTGAGACACTAATCTCCATTTTGTCTCAACGTCGGGTCGGGCGCCCTCGGGTCGGTGCCCGGAGCTGCCGATGGCCCGCAGGATCCGTCGAATCATGCTTCTTCATCAGCTAGATGGGGCGCCAGTGGGCAACGGTGCCCACCGTCGCGCGTCGCCGCCGACACCGCACTCACAGTCGGGACATCGGCTGCGAGAGTTCGGTGAATCAGAGCAGCCTCCGCTGGGGCCGACGGTCCGCGCCGAATGCACCGGCAGATGCTTACGTCGACCGAATAGCAAACTTTTGTCTCAGCGTGCTTCGGATGCGTCGAGCGGCGCCCCCGCCCGTGGCGCTCGGCAAAGTCCAGGCGACGGCGATCGCGGTGCCTCGGCGCCGGTGCGTCGGCGGCCTACCTGTCCGGGTCGGCAGTGCGCCGATTGGCTTCGGGCTGCACCCACCCCGCCGGATCCAGTTCCGTTGTCTCCCGCGGAAACTCGTCGCGGACACCCGCGTGCGGCGTGGACCCGCCCGGCGTAGGTGTCAGTGTTCGTTGCGGTACATCACCCGCCAGATGATGTCGGTCAGCGCATCGAGTTGCTGCTCGACCTCGGCGTCGTCGGCGGCGCCCACGAGCTGATACAGACCGCGTTCGATCATCCAGATCACCCACTGCGCGGTGCGGGCGGCGTCCAGTTCCGGATCCGCCGCGCCGGCCAGCTGCGCGGCGCGGATGTAGTCGGTAAGCGCAGCCACCACCTGGTCGATCAGTGATTGGTGCTGTTCGCGCACCCGCGGGTCGTAGGCGGCGGTCTCGGCCACGGTGCCCAGGATCGCGCGGTGGGTGCGGTAGGTGTCGATCGGTACCCGCAGCGCCGTGCGCAGGTCCTCGCGGCCGGCGGTGACCGGAAGGTCCCACCACGAGGAACCGGTGGCGACGAGATCGCTGATCACGTTCTGAGCCATCGCGACCAGCAGATCGCCCTTGTCCTGGAAGTACACGTAGAAGGTGGATCGCGAGATGCCGCCGGCGGTGATGATCGACTCCACACTCAGATCGGCATAGCCCGCTCCGCCCTGCACCAGTTGTTCGACGATGCCGACGAAGTGCCTGCTCAGCATGCTTCGTCGTTGCGGGCGCGAGACCTGGAACGGTCGGGGCGGGGTGGTGGTCACGGTTGTGAGTCTAGGGTCGACCGCACTAATCGAACAGAATGTATGGTCAGTCATACACACTGTCCGTTAGCGTGCACACCATGACCGGTGACGCGAAGATCTTTGTGGTGGGGCGGGCCCGTCCGGGCTGGCGGCCGCGTGGCGGCTGCGGGAGGCGGGCCGCGACGTGGTGGTGATGGAGTCGCGAGACCGCGTGGGCGGTCAGCTGCTGTCGATCAAGCAGGACGGCTACCTGATGGAGGCCGGCACGACGATCCTGCCCGCCGCCTACGACAGCGTGATGCGGCTTGTGGCCGACCTCGGAATGGACGACGAACTCCTGCCGGCCAACTCACTGATGGGGTTCATGCGCGACGGTCGGCTGCACTATCTGCGATCGAACCGGCTGGTTCTCGACGCTGCGCGCACCAAGCTGCTCTCGCTGCGCTCCAAGCTCAAGGTCGCCAAACTGGCCCTGGACTCGTTTCGGGTGCGCAAGCTGCTCAGCTACGAGGACCTGTCGCAAGCCGCGGCGTACGACGTCGAGACCCCCGAACAGTACTGCCGCCGTCGCGGCCTGGACGGCGAGCTCTACGACTACCTGATCGAGCCGACGGTCCGCGGCGGCGCCGGTGTGCCGGCCGACGTCATCTCAGTCGTGGAGTTCTTCTTCCTGTGGCAGAAGGTGCTGGGCAGCAAGCTGTATGCGTTCCGCGACGGCTACTCCTCCTTCCCGCAGCGAATCGCCGACCGCCTGCCCGATGTCCGGCTGAACACCCGCGTGCTGGAGGTCATCGAGGACCCCGCGGGCGTGAAAGTGACCTACGAGGACGGCGGAGGCGTGCACACCGCGTCCGGCGCCGGCGCGGTGGTCAGCAGCATGGGCAACCAGGTCCCCGACATCGTGCCGCAATTGGATCCCGGGCGGGCAGAATTCCTGCGCGGGCTGAAGTACACCTCGACGATGTCGATCAACTTGGCGCTCAACCGGATTCCCGACTGTCCCGCGTCGTTCGTCGTCGTCCCCAGGCCGGTGTCGGAAGGATTGTTCGCGATCATCCTCGAACACAACAAGGCGCCCGGCCGGGCACCCGAGGGCAAGGGTCTGGTGTCGCTGTTCATGATGAACCAGTGGGCTTGCGACCACATGGACGCCACCGACGAGCAGATCCTGGCTGACGCGCTGCCCGAGGCCGAGAAGGCGATACCCGGCCTGCGGGATGCGATCACGTTCTCCCGGGTGAACCGGTGGTATCCGGTACTCGTGTACAGCCATCCCGGTCTGTATAAGGAGCTCGGCCGATTCCACGCCGCCCGCGACCGCACCAGCCGCATCCACCTGGCCGGGTCCTACAACTCGTCGGGCAACGTCAACACCGCGACGACAGCCGGTGAGCGGGCCGCCCGCGAGTTGCTGGCGGCCCTGCGCCGGACCGCCCCGGCGCCGACGCGGGCGTGATCGCGATGTCGCAGTTCGGCTTTGCCCGGTTCAACACCCCGACTCCGCCCGACATGGTCTTCCCGCAGACCCCGCAGCGGGTCGCCGAGATCGTGTTGTGGCTCGTCGTCGCGGGATTGGTGGTGTTCGCGATCCGGCAGTGGCGGCGCACCGGCTCCTCACTGGCGTTGGTCATGCTCGTCGGTGGCGGTCTGGCCCTGTTCAATGAGCCGCTCGATGACATTCTCGGGCTGGTGCATCATCCCCGCCCGGGCCAGCACATCCTCTTCGAGACCATGGGCCCGATCCCACACTGGGGCCTGCCGACCTACATCATCTTCTTCGGCGGGATCGCCTATCTGCTGTTGATGGAGCTGCGCAAGCTGGTGTTCACGGTCCGCGCGTTCTGGATCGGGATCACGCTGACCTTCGTCGCCGATCTGCTAATCGAGTTGCCGCTACTGCACTTTCAGCTCTACCGATACTTCGCCTACGGCGACGTGCCGATGAGCATCAGGGGCTTCCCGGTGTACTGGCTGTTCATCAACACCACCGGTCCTATCCTGTGCGCGGCGATCCTGTTCGCCGCACCCACCTACTTCCGGGGCTGGCGGGCGCCCTTGGTGGTGTTCCTGCCCCTGGTCACCGATACCGCCTGCAGCGCGGCGGTGGGCCTGCCGGTGTACAACGCGCTGCACACACCCCATGCCGGTGCGCTGGTCACCTGGGGCGGCGCGATTGCCTCGTGCGTGATCGGACTGGTGATCCTCGATGCCCTGGCACGCTGGATCAACGCGCACACCAGGGCATTGCGACACGTCGGCGCCGCCACCGTCGCAGCGCCCGCAACGGAGACGCAGCGGTGAGCCCGCTTGCCGGCCAGTTCGATCTGCCACCCACCCCCGGCAGCACTGTCATGCCGCCCACCGCCCAGCTGATCGTGACCGCGCTGATGGTGGCGCTGGTGCTGGGTTTCGTCGGCTATGCGGCGCGCGAGATCGTCGTGCGCCGGTCGGCGACGCTGGGCCTGCTGCTGATCGGCGGCGCGATCTCCTACTTCAACGAACCTATCGACGATGTGCTGGGACTGGTCTGGCATCCCGAGGTCGACCAGTGGACCGCGCTGGACACGTTCTCCCGAGTTCCGTTGTGGGGCCTGGGAATCTACATCGTGTTCTTCGGCGGCCTGCCCTATCTGATCCTGGCCAACCTGCGACGCGGGATGACCCGGGGGCAGCTGTGGCGCTGGGTGGGGGTGCTGGTGGTCGTCGATGTCGCGGTGGAGTTGCCGGTCCTGGCCGCCGGGATCTATCAGTACTTCGGCGACCCGCCGATGCAGATCGCCGGCTTCCCGGTGTTCTGGATCTTCATCAACGCCGTGGGTCCGCTGGCACTGGCCGTGCTGCTGTTGACGGCCGGAGAGGTGTTCACCGGCTGGCGCATGGTGTATCTGCTGTTCCTGCCGATGGTTTGTGATGCGGCGGGCACCGTCGCGGTCGGCTGGCCGATCTTCAGTGCGCTGCACGCCGACGTGCCCACACCCGTGCGGTGGGGCGCCGCCGCACTGAGTATCGCGATCGGCGTGGCCATACTCGACCTGCTGATCACCTACGCGGCAAGGACATCCGCGGCACTGCAGCGCGATGCGCTCCCGGCCGGTGTGCCATGACCGGGCCGCGGATCTCGACCAGCACCCAGCACCGCGAAGAAGTTCAGGTAGGCATACCAACGCGCCGCGCAGGTCGCCTCGTCGAGCCCGGCGGCGGCCAGTGCATCCGGGGAAACTCTGCCCTTCAATCGCGGCGCCTGCAGAACCCGGGTTCGCGCGACGGACGTCATCGATCCTCCTGCCTGTTCCGTCTGTGCAAAGGGCACCAGCCAAGCCGGCGCCGGTGGGGATCTGGTCCACACGATGCCAACTTCAGGCTCGAAAAAACCAGCCCCAGAGGCGGATAGTTCACCACAGCCTCGATTTCCCCGGCCTGCCGAGCAGGCGATGACGCCAGATGTATCCAGATATATTTTGAATCAGAAATAGAAACGAACTATAGGGGCTCGCGGTGCGCGGTTACAAGAGGCGAGACCCGCCGACCAAGCGCCGCTGTCTTGTAGACGAATCGGCAGCTCACGTGCGCAGCGCGTCCCGCAACCCCGTACAGCTGCTTCGGCGGCAAGGCTGGGCGGCCCTCCCGATCCTGAGAGCGAACGTTTACATCGGATCGATCGCGATGCAGGGCGCGAGGCAGCTGGAGACCGCGCTTCGCGGTCGCGCACACCTTGCCCTTCGAAAGCCAAACAGTCAGCATTCAGCCTGGTTCGCGAAGTATCGTCGTTTCTGGATTCGCTTGTCTCAAATACCACACGCCGACCTGATTGCCCCACCGCAGTGTGACCGATCGTTTACAGATTGGCCTACCGACGCTAGCATTGGCACCAGCGCCCGCCGTGCGCGCGCCACAGCCATCGAAGCAGGACAGGGAGCAGACGTGAGCTACTCGATTCCGGACACCGTGACCACGAAGGGCCCGTTTCAGCCGATGCGGTTCGAGGCCACTGTCGAGGAGTGCATCGTCACCCACGGCGAGATCCCCCGGGACCTCGCCGGCGGCCTCTACCGCACCGGTCCGTGCTGGAAGCGGCCGACGGCGCAGGGCAACCCGCTGCTGCTGGCGATGGACGGCATGGTGCAGGGCCTGGTCTTCGACAACGGCCGCGCCGACTTCCGCAACCGCTGGGTGCGCACACCGAAGTACCTGCTGGAAGAGAAGTACCGCCGCGGGATGTTCGACTACGCCGACGGCGGCTTCGGCGACTACCGCGACTACGGCTACGGCGAGGTGACCCGTACTCCGGAGAACGCGCACACCCCGCAGGGCGCGGCGAACATCAACATCTTCCCGTTCGCCGGCGAGCTCGTGGTGTCCAGTGAACTGGGGTGTCCTCCGCAGGTCATCGACCCGATCACGCTGGAGACCAAGGGCATCGTGGACTGGGCCCCGGCCTTGTCCCGGGGCCCGCACGAGCCGGTGTCCTTCGGCGACGGCACCTTCTGTGCGCACCCGAAGTGGGATGAGGACACCGGCGTTCTCTACGGCTGGTCCTACAGCGACACCGCCCCCTACGTGTCGATGAAGTACGTCCACCCCGACGGCACCGTCGAGTCGCGGGATCTGTGGGACGCCCCCTACAACACGGTGGCGCACGACATCTGGCTGACCCCGGAGTGGGTGGTCATGCCCTTCCAGCCGTTCATCATCGACCGCGCGCGTAATACCAAGGGGCTGGCCATCTTCGGCTGGGAACCGGAGCTGCCGATCACCATCGCCCTGATCCCGCGGCACGATCTGGAGGGCGAGATCCGCTGGATCAAAACCGATCTGCCCGCCCAATACGTCATGCACACGATGACGGCCAACGTCCGGGGCGATGAGCTGGTACTGGACGCCCCGATCTTCAACAAGCCCCCCTTCCCGATGGAGGACGAGTTCAGCGACGGCGACCAGGCCGCCCTGTTCTTCAGCAACGCCGCCAGCTACCTGGGCCGGTGGACGGTCAACCTGACGACCGGGCGGACCAAAGCCGAGCAGATCTCGGAGCTGCCGTCGGAGATCTGCAAGGTCGACCAGCGCTTCTACGGTAAGGGACACCGCTACGGCTTCCAGATCGGCGGCCAGCCCAAGAAGCGCGGCATGCGGATGGACAGCCTGATCCGCAACGACGTGGAGAAGGTGACCGAGCAGGTGTACCAGATCCGCGGTGGCGGCCAGCTGGCGGCCGTGCTCGAGGCGTCATTCGCCCCGCGCACCATCGACGCCCCCGAAGGCGACGGCTACATCATCGTGCCGGTGTCGTGGTGGGATGAGCGCCGCGGTGAGTTCCAGATCTTCGACACCGACGACATCACCGCCGGTCCGATCTGCAAGATCGAGCTGCCCTTCCACATGGGGTGGACCCCGCACGGTCACTGGATGGACTTCCGCTGAGTCCCACAGGTGCTCTAAGCCGGGCTCGTATGCTCCAGTCATGACCGATGCCGCGCTGCCCCCCGGACCCGCACTTCCGCCGGTTGTTCAGGCTGCGCTGTTGTGGCGATACTGGCCGCGTTTCGCGGCGGCGTGCCGGCGTCGCTACGGCAGTACCTTCACCATGCGGGTGGCCGGTTTGGGGGCGGTCGTCTACATCGACGAACCGGGCGAGATCAAGACAGTATTCGCCGGTGATCCCGCGATATACCATGCGGGCGAAGCGAATTCGATGCTCAAGGGAATGCTTGGCCCCTCCTCGGTACTGGTGATCGACGACGACGTGCACCGCGACCGGCGCCGACTGATGCTGGAGCCGTTCCACCGCGATGCCGTCGCCCGGCAGACCGGAATCATGGCCGAGATCGCCGCGGCGAACATAGCGACCTGGCCAGTGGGCACGACATTCGCGGTGGCGCCCCGGATGTCGCAGATCACGCTGGAGGTGATCCTGCGCACGGTCATCGGCGCCACGGATCCGCTGCGACTCGCGGCGCTGCGCGAGGTGCTGCCGCGGCTGCTGAACATGGGCCCGTTCGCGATGCTGGCCATCGCCAACCCCGATTGGCAGGACCGGCTCCCCTGGCGGGGAGTGCGCCGCCGGATCGCCGACGCGGATCGGCTGCTGTACGCCGAGATCGCTGAGCGCCGAGCCGATCCGGATCTCGCCGGCCGTTGCGACGCACTGGCCATGCTGGTACGAGCGACCGGTCAGGACGGGCGCACCATGACCGACGCCGAGTTGCGCGATCAACTCATGACCCTGCTGGCGGCCGGACACGACACCACCGCCACCGGCCTGTCCTGGGCGCTGGAGCGGATGACCCGGAATCCGGCCGTGTTGGCCAAGGCGGTGCGCGCCGCCGAGGCCAGCGCCGCGGGCGATCCCGCGGGCGACGAGTACCTCGATTCGGTGGTCAAGGAGACGCTGCGAATCCGGCCGGTGGTGTTCGACGTGGGCCGGATCCTGACTGAGCCGGTCGACCTCGCCGGCTACCGCCTGCCGGCCGGCGTCATGATTGCGCCGGGGATCGGCCTGGTGCACGCCAGCCCCCGCCACTACCCCGATCCGGACTCATTCGATCCCGACCGGATGGTGGGCGCGACCCTGAGCCCGACCACCTGGTTGCCGTTCGGCGGCGGGGCGCGCCGGTGCCTGGGCGCCACGTTCGCCCTGGCGGAGATGCGAGTCGTCCTGCGCGAGGTCCTGCGCCGAACGGAATTGATGACGACCGACGCCCGCCCCGAGAGGCAGAAAGTCAAACACGTGATCCTGACGCCCAAGCGCGGTGCGCGCATCCGGATCGCGAAGTTGACGGCGCCTGTTGCTGCGCGGGATTCCTCCGGTGGTCCCGGCTGGAATCACATCGGCGACGTTCCGCGAGTGAAATCGGCAGCACACCAACGGGATTAGCCTTCCGCTCGTCGAACGGCCGGCCCGGCCGACACTGCCCAGACGATTCTGCTTCGCCTGGACACCGGCTCGTAGGGCTACGACCGGAAGCGCAGCAGATGCTTCTGAACCTTCCCCGCCGCGTTGCGCGGGACAGCGCCGAAGACGATCTCAAGCGGAATCTTGTAATCGGCGATCAACGCCCGGCAGTGTCGCCGTATCACGTCGGCGGTCAGGGCGGCTCCGTCCGCAGCCGCCACGACCGCCACGATCGTTTCGCCCCACTCCGGGTCCGGACAGCCGATGACCGCGACATCGACGACATCGGGGTGCTCGGCGATGGCCTGCTCGACCTCCGTCGAATACACGTTGCGTCCACCGGTGATGATGACGTCTTTGAGTCGGTCCACCAGACGCAGGGCACCGTCGTCGTAGACCTGCATCAGGTCTCCGGTGTGCAGCCACCCGTCCCGGATGATCTCAGCCGTCGCGCCGGGCTGGCCCCAGTAGCCCTTCGTGATCGCCTCGCCGCGGAACACCAACTCCCCCACCGCCCCGGCGGGGGTGTCGTGGCCCTGCTCGTCGACCACGCGCGCCTCCAGGAACGGTTGGGCCAGGTGGCCCGAGGAGGCGGGACGGGACCGGACCTGCTCCATCGTCGAGTAGATGCCGGTCGGTCCGGCTTCGGTCTGGCCGCACTGCTGGAAGAAGTCGACCTTCGGGAAGGCCGCCAGCAACTGCTCGACCGCCGCGGCCGGCATGGGTGCGGCGCCGAAGATACCGATCCGCCACGACGACAGGTCGCGGTCGGTGCCCTGGTCGCTGCGCAGGATCTGCTGGTACATGGTCGGCACCGCGAAAAGCCATGTCGCGTGGTGCCGTTCGACGATGTCGAGCACCGAGGTCGGGTCGAACTTCGGCGCGACGATGTGGGTGCCGCCCAGCAGCGTGGTCGCATTCAGAAAGGTCATCCCGCCGGAGTGATACATCGGGGTCAGATGCAGGTAGCGGTCACCGTCCCGCAGGCCCAGCGAGACGATCTGGGCCATCGCCGCCCACACCGCGCGGTGATGATCCAGCAGGACGCCCTTGGGTTTCCCGGTGGTGCCCGAGGTGTAGAGGATGAAGGCGTCGTCGTCCTCGGCCGCGCGGTCCCCGGCCACCGGATGGCCGTACTCCCCCGCCAACAGATTCGGGTGGTCGGGCGAGGGCCCCAGCGACACCAGGGTGAGTCCGCCTGCTGCGTCGTGCGCCAGCTGGGCGCGCTGGTGTTCATCGGGGCCGAACGCCAGGATCCTGGCGCCGGCATCGCACAGGATGTGCACGAGCTCGGGTGTCGCCAGCCGGGTGTTGAGCGGCACGACGATCGCCCCCAGCAGCGACGCGGCATGCGCGGCGATGATGAACTGCGGTGAGTTCGCCGACAGGATCGCGACCCGGTCGCCTTTGCCCACGCCGACGTATTCCAGCGCGCCCGCGGCAGCGGCGACGTCGTGAGCGAGTTCGCGCCACGTCCAGCACCGGTCCGCGGTGACGATCGCCTCGCGATGGCCGACCCGGTTCGCGTTGGACAGCGCCGTTCCGCCTATGGTCGGCATGCCCGCCCCTTTGTCCTCACTTGCCCTGCCACCGCGGGGGACGCTTCTCGGCGAACGCCACCGCCCCTTCCCTCGCATCGGCGGAATCACGTACCGGCGCGGCGATCTCGCGCTGCCACTCGAACGCGTTCTGGTCGGTCCAGTTGCTGTGCTCGGAGATGATCTGTTTGGTCGCCCGCACGGCCAGTGGACCGTTGGCGGCGATCTGGGCGGCGATGTCGTCGGCCACCGCCAGCGCCTCGCCGGGCTGCGCCAGCACGGTGACCAACCCGTGGCGTTCGGCGTCGGTCGCGGTGATCGGCTCGCCGGTCAGCGCGGCCAGCATGGCCAGCGAGTAGGGCATGGCCTTAGGTAGTCGCAGCAGGCCACCGGCGGCGGCGACCAGGCCCCGTTTCACCTCGGGCAGGCCGAACTTGGCCGACGTGGCGGCCACCACGATGTCGGCGCTCAGCGCCAATTCGCATCCGCCGGCCAGCGCCCAGCCCTCCACCGCGGCGATCAGCGGTTTGCTCGGCGGGCTTTCGGTCAACCCCGCGAAGCCCCGGCCCGCGATCGACGGCGATTCGCCGCGCACGAAGGCCTTGAGATCCATCCCGGCACAGAAGGTTCCGCCGGCGCCGGTCAGGATCGCGACGGTGAGGTCGTCGCGGGACTCCAGGTCGTCGATGGCCGCGGCGATGCCGAGCGCGACCGAGGCGTCGACAGCGTTTCGGGCTTGCGGACGGTTGATCGTGATCACCATGACTCCCTCTCGGGCCTCGACCGTCACCGTGTCATTCAACTGCCCACCTCCTGATGTCGGATCACCGTGCAGCGCCGCGGCTAGGCCGAGATCTGTTCCCACAGCACGGTTTCCCCCGCGGTGCGTGCGCGGGATCCCAATCGGCGGCAGTACTCGCGTTCAGGCTCGTCGGCGTCGCGCCCGGCCCACAGCGCCGTCGTGTAGCGGTGTAGGGGGTACTCGGCGGTGAAGCCGACCGCGCCGTGCAACTGGTGGGCGCTGCGAGCCACCAGCGTCGCGGTCTGGGCCGCGGCGATCCGCGCTGCGGCGACCGCCCCCGATCGTCGCAGCCCGGCGTCGGGGGGATCGGTGCACACCATGATGGCCCGCTGCAGCGCGGACTGGGCGGACCTGATCCGCACCGTCATCTGCGCCAGCGCCGCCGCCACCGCCGGGATCTTGATCAGGGGCGCACCGAACTGCTCGCGGTGCGTCACGTAGTCCCGGGTGAGTTCGTATGCGCCGCAGGCGCTGCCCAGCAGTGCGCAAGACCGGGCCAGGGCCAGCCGGTCGGCCACTTCGGCGGCGGCGGGTCCGTTCGCAACGAGCGTCGGTGAGACCTCGTGTAAGCGCACCGATCCGCCGGGGATCCCCGCGATGTCGCACGCCGGTTCGACGTCGACCCCCGGCTGCGCCAACGGGACGGCCATCACCGACGACGCGGTCACGATGACGAGTCGACGGGCCGCCGCGACGTGGGGCACGTGCGCGAATTCGGCGCTCAGGGCGGTGTCTGTCACGGTCAGGTCGTGGGCGAGGGCGACGGTGTCGAAACTGTCGCCGGGAACCTCACCGGTGGCGTAGGCGGCCGTCGAGGCCTCCACGATCGGGGTGGCGATGCCGGCGCGCGCCAATTGCTCGATGACGACCATCA
Source organism: uncultured Actinomycetota bacterium (assembly GCA_963716465.1). Lineage (GTDB taxonomy): Bacteria > Actinomycetota > Actinomycetes > Mycobacteriales > Mycobacteriaceae > Mycobacterium. The sequence goes on along the minus strand of CAVQTS010000006.1, from coordinate 592,343 downwards.
GGTCGGCCACACTTCCGCCCGAACCGCCCCGCTCGTCGGCGATCCCGATCCCGGCCAGGCCGAGGTCACACACCTGGGCCCACCGGGAATCGGGGTGATCGTCGCCGTCGCGGGCGAGGCCGGCGACCAAATCGCTCAGTTCGCGGGCGAATTCACTCAACCTCTGACCTCGCTCTTGGTGACGATGGACAGCAGAACATCGGACGCCCCGCCGCGGATGGTGAACCCTGGGGACGCCATCAACGCCTGGGCCAGCGAATCATCCTGCGCCGCAGGCAATCCCACCTGGCGGGCGAATTCGACGACGTCGATCTCGAACTCGTTACCCAGATACTTCAGGCTGGCCGCCTCCACCACCGGCGCCCGGCCGGCGTCGAGGGCCTCGGCGATCTCCCAGCACTGCCGGCGCAGCGTGGCCAGCCGGGTGACCAACGCCCCCAGCTCGACGTCGAAGCTCGCCTCGGATGCCTTCGCCAGGTGTTCGAGCACCTGCGCCAGCAGCGGATAGGTGCTCAGCACCCGCTCAGGGCCGCCACGTTCGAAGGACAGCTGCTCGATCACCTGGCGCCAGCCGTTGCCCTCGACACCGATCAGGCGGGCGGCCGGGACGAACACGTCGGTGAAGGTGACCTCGTTGAAGTGGTGTTCGCCCGACATGTCCCGGATCGGCGACACCTCGATCCCGGGTGCGGACATGTCCACGACGAATTCCGAGAGGCCGTCGTGTTTGCGCCCGGTCGAGTCGGTGCGGGCCAGCAGGTAGGCGTGGGTGGCGCGGTGGGCGTTACTCGTCCAGGTCTTGCGTCCGGTCACCGACCAGCCGCCCGGAACTCTCCTGGCCGCGGTGCGCACCGCGGCCAGGTCCGAGCCTGCTTCCGGCTCACTCATGCCCAGGCAGAAGACGAAGTCGGCGGCGATGATGCCGGGCAGCAGCTCCTGCTGAAGTTCGCGGGTGCCGTGGCGCAGGATGGCCGGTCCGATCTGCCGGTCGGCGATCCAGTGCGCCGCGACCGGGGCGCCGGCGCGCAGCAGCTCCTCGGTGACCGCCAGTCGCGAGCGGGCATCCAGCGCGGCCCCGCCGAACTCCCTGGGCCAGGTGATGCCGATCAACCCGCGCGCGGCGAGCTCGCGGGAGAATTCGAGGTCGAACGAGCGCAACCAGCAGTCACTGCGGGGTGTGTAGCGCCCCGCCGCCCGCCACTGCCCGGTGAGTTCGCGCACCTGGCCACGAAGTGCATCGAGGTCCGGCTCGCAACCAATCGTGGTCATGCCCGCGGGCCTTGGTCCGGGTGTCGCATCAACGGATCATATCATTTTGAGTTTGATCGTCTCAAATCAGCGTGGTGGCCGTTCCCGCAAGGTAACATCCGTTGTGTTCGGCGTCACAAACCCGACCAGGCCGGTCGTTGTTCCTGAGTTCGGCGACGTCAAACCCGATGACGAGGGAGATGTGCCGATGACCGTCGAGAACGAATCCGTATCACCGGCACTCGCGGTCAGTGATCAGCCGGCAATGCCCGCAGAGCCGGTGAAGACGAAGCCGGTCGTCATCTGGGCGACGTTGGGTGCGCTGCTGCTGACATTCGAGGCCTGGATCATCATCCGGTGGGTCACCGGCCCGTACTTCGTGCGCGTCGAACCCGGCCCCTCGGACCCGCCCACGTGGATGAAAGTCGAACTCATCTTGTGGCAGACCCTGTCCATCCCGGCCGGCCTGGCCTTGATCTACTGGTTCATCATCCGGCCCTGGCGCCGGGACGGGCGGGTGGGCGTCGACGGCATCCTCGTCGCGGCGTTCTGCACGGTCGTCTTTCAGGATCCGCTGTCGTCCTACGGCGGGCATTGGTTCGCCTACAACACCTGGATGTTCAACCGCGGATCGTGGGTGAACAGCGTGCCAGGATGGAATTCCTACGGGGCGCCCGGCGCGATGCTGACCGAGCCGGTGCTGTTCACCTGGCCCGCCTACATCTACATCTTCGTGATCGTGATGCTCCTCGGCAGCGCTTTCATGCGCAGGATGCGCCGGCGGTTCCCACGGATGGGCAATGTCTCGCTGATCGCCAGCTGTTACGCGTTGATGATCCTCTTCGACGTCGTTCTCGAGGGCATCATCTGGATGCCGTTGGGAATCTTCCACTACGCCGGCGGTCACTTCGGACTCTTCCCCAACCATTACTTCAAATGGCCGCTGCACGAGGGGCTGTCGATCGGACTGGTGTTCACCGCGGTCGCCTGCCTGCGGTTCTTCGTCAACGACCGGGGCCAGAGCCCCGTCGAGCGCGGGATCGACGAGATCGAGGGCGGTCAGTTCAAGAAGTTCGTCATCCGCGCGCTGGCGATGACGGCCGTGGTCCAGGGTCTGATGTTCGTCGGCTACAACGTTCCGAACTATTTCGTGGGCACGCATTCGGCGGCGTGGCCCAAGGACGTCCAGGAACGCTCGTACTTCACCAGTGGGCTCTGCGGTTACGGTACCGATCGGGCCTGCCCGGGACCCGCTGTCCCCCTTGATAAACCAGGTGCCGGACATCTGGATCCCAACGGCCGCTGGGTTCCGGGGCCGCTACCGGTTCCACCGGTTGTCCCCTTTGTCAAGTAGGCCGGATCAGCTGCGTGCACCCGGCATTGCTCTGGGCTTGTTACTCGGCGGCGTGCTACCGCGCCGAACGGTGCCGCTCGCAGGCGCCAAGCGCCGCAGGTCACCCGAAGGGATAGGTCTTCGGCAGTTCGGTGTTGGGTGGTATGACGGCTTTGCCGTCCGGAGTGATGTACACCGATCCCTTGCCCGAGCCGGTGTTGTCGTTGCGGCTCAACGGAATCGCGGGGCCGGGGCAAGCCCGGTCGGTGCCGGCGCCACAGAGGCCGTCGGTGAGATAGGACCGGTCGACCAGATCCTGCTGCCACTCCTTCGAGTGCGTCCCGATCCAGTAATTCGGCACGTTGTAGGTCAGGAACAGGGCGACGTGGACACCGGCGAGGACAGCGAGGGCTCTGACGATGAATTGTCGGCGCTGCGGCATCTTCAAGTACTCAGATCCGCGCTCGACGAGCGTCTGGCCCTTGTCGTCGCGGAAGTACCGCAGGCACGCGATAGCGGTGAAAGTCGCCGACACGGTCACGATCTCATTGAGCGGGAAGGCGTGGTAGGTGCCACTGAAGACGGCCGGCCCACGACCACCGCCGTACTCCCAGATGCCCAGCGGCATGAAGATGACGCCCTCGAGGATGATGTCGAACCCGACCATCGCGACGAAGCACAGCCCGATCAGTCCGACCGGACCGATCTGCGGCCACGTCGCTTTCGCGCGCCGCATCACCGCGCAGCCGAGGAACATCGTGATCACGAAAACGTAGACGTAGAGGCCCGGCATGATCAGAATCGGCTCCACCAGCATCGCGCCCGGCTTTCCGTTGGACAGCCAGCCGGGCACGCTGTGCACCCACGACCCGTAGTTCACCGCCCACGAGTTGTAGCTGAACCAGTGGCCCCCGTAGGCCGACAACGGATCCTGAAACCACAACGTCGAGAAGGCGATCACCAGCATGCCGTCGAGGGTCAGCCGGCGTTCCCGGACGATCGGACGCACCACGAACCAATAGATCAGGACGAGGCCGACCGGGATCGACACCGCCTGGAAGAACACCATCGCCACCTTCATGTAGGTGGGGGGCTGCATCGGGCCGGTGGGCACCCGCTCGAAAAACGGGCTCGACACCCAGTGGATCAACACGTAGGCGATGAAGGCGACAATCACCGCGCCGATCCCAGCCCACCACTTCACGGCGACGAATGGACGCGGCGGCGGCACGGCGTGCCCCGAGTCGGCGACTCCAGCCGGAGCGGGTGCGGGGGTCCATAAACTCATACTCGCCTCGACTCCTAGCCAAACGACATTCATATTGATATGTCGTGAGGTGACGATACGCGGCTGTTCCCTCGAGCGTCAACGCTCCCTGCGCTCATAGCCAACCGCCCAGGCGTGACATGAAAACGACATATCGAGCACAATGTCGGCGTCGTCAGTCGGCACAGCGAAGAAGTGTCGGCAGGACGAACTGTCGTAAGGTGCGCCGCAGCGCGGGTGGAGTGAGATCGTCACGCGACATCAGCGGCGCGAGCACCGTCTGAATCCAGGAGACCATCTCCTCGATGGGGACGTCAGTCCGAAGCCGGCCTTCATTCTCGGCGCGGCGCAGCAGCGGCGTGAGCAGGTCGACGACGACCTCGGTCACCGCAGAAGGACCAACCAGGTAATGAAAGGCGTGATCCGGTGCGAGCGCCTCGGTCAGCATCCGGAACTCCGCGTCCCCGCGGGCCAGTTCGATCATCGCGGCCAGCATCCCCACCAACTGGTCACCGACCGCGGCATTCGGGTTCAGCGGAACGATGCGAACCATGTCCGCCATCTCGCGGCTGCGGGCTTTCAGCGCCAGGTCGACCAGTTCATCACGCCCGGAGACCGAGTCGTACACCGTCTGCCGCACCATCCCGGCGCCGGCGGCCACGTCGGCGATCCGGGTCTTGCGCACGCCCTGTCGCAGAAAGCACTCGCGAGCTGACTGGACGATTCGGGCAAGCGTCACCGATTCCGTTGCGCCCGAGGCAGCGTCCACCCGACAACAGTAAGTCATGGCTCTCGCGGCGACCGCCGGGAGCAGAATCTCGGCGAACGGCGCCGGCCGACCCGAGATGCGCTGACTTTCCCGACCCTCAGGGCGTTGACACCGAAATTTTATAGCTTTACTGTCTCAAAATAGTTTCGTCTTGGCTGGAGCAACCGATTATGGAGCATCGCGATGATTCGTGACGCCATTGGGAACATCCTGCGCGCCCGGGCATCGGCCACACCCGACCGGATCTGCGCCGCGATGGACTCCGAGGTGTTCACCTACGCGCAGATGGACCAGCGGTCGGACCGGCTGGCCGCCGGGCTGGCCGCCCTGGGCGCCGGCCGCGGCGAGCGGGTCGCGACACTGTCGCCCAACCGCACCGAACTGCTCGAGCTGTTCTACGGTGTGGCCAAGACCGGGGCGGCCCAGGTGCCGTTGAACGCCTATCTCAAGGGCGAGTTCCTGCGCCACCAGCTACGGCAGTCCCGCTCGGGCATCCTGGTCACCGACGCCGCCGGCCGGGAGGCGCTGGCCGGATTGCGGGCCGAGCTGCCCGACCTGCACACGATCGTCATGCTCGACGACGCCGCGGGTGACGAGATCCCCTATGCCCGGCTGCTCGAGGGCGGCCGGACACCACCGCCGGTCGAACTGAGCGCCGCCGACACGATGTCGATCCTGTACACCTCCGGCACCACCGGCCTGCCCAAGGGCTGCGTGGCCAGCCATGGCTACTACTGCCGCAGCGGCGAACTCATCGGCGCCGCACTGGAAGTCACCGACGATGACATCCTGTTCGCGGGACTGCCGCTGTTCCACGCCGGCGCGCGGCTGGTGACCGTCACCCTGCCGCTGATATACGGCATCCCGGCCTATCTGACCAGCTCCTTCAGCGCCTCCGGGTATTTCCCGGCCGCCGGCGAGGTCGGCGCGACCCTGATGATCGCCGTCGGGGCGATGGGCGCGGCGATCCTGGCGACCGATCCGGGCCCGGGTGACCGCGATCATCGCGTCAGCCGGATCATGTGCGCGCCACTGTCAACCGACGCCCAGGCCCGGTTCCGCCACCGGTTCGGCGTCGAACCCTGGGTCGACGTCTTCGGCCAGACCGAATGCATGCCGGTGACGCTGACGCCGCTGTCCTCGACCCAGCGTGATCCCGCCGGCTGCGGCATCGCCGCGCCGGACCTCGAGGTCGCCCTGCTCGACGACGACGGCAACGTGCTCACCGGTGCGGCGGACGGTGAGATCTGCGTGCGTCCCAAGACCCCTCATGCGATGTTCGAGGGCTACTTCGACAACCCCGCGGCCACCGTCGAGGCGTTCCGCGGTCTGTGGTACCACACCGGGGACCACGGTCGGCGCCTGCCCAGCGGGGCGTTCGCCTTCCTGGACCGCAAGAAGGACTGTCTGCGCCGCCGCGGCGAGAACATCTCCAGTGTCGAACTCGAGCAGGCCATCGAGCGTCACCCGGGCGTGCTCGAGTCGGCCGTGCACGCCGTGGCCTCCGAGCTCGGTGAGGACGACATCAAGGCCTGTATCGTCACGCACGAGCCGATCGAACCCGCGGAGCTGTTCGACTTCTTCAAGCACAACCTGCCCTACTTCGCCATCCCCCGCTACGTCGACGTCCTCGAGGCGCTGCCCCGCAACGGAGTGGGCCGGGTGATGAAGCACAAGCTCCGCGAAGCCGGAAACGGCCCGGGGACATGGGACTTCGACGCGATGGCGCTGACGGTCGCCAAAGACGACCGGCGTTAGCGGCCATCGACTACCGCACCGTTACCCACCAGCGCTGGGCGGCACGATTGGCGGCGGTCAGCGATTGTTGGTGAATCCGGCGTCCACCGTGAAGGTGCTGCCGGTGATGTATCGACCGGCATCGGAGACCAGGTGCATCACCTGGTCGGTCACGTCTTCGGGCTCGAGCAGCCCGTTCGGCACCGGCAACGGGTTCTGCAGGTTCTGGGCGATCGTCGGGAACTCCTGGACGTAGCGTCCGAAGGCCTCGTTGGCGATCATCGGCGAGTTGACGCCGGTCGGGTGGATCGTGTTGACCCGAATGTTCTCCGGGGCAAGCACATTGGCCCAGGACCGCATCAGGCCGACCACACCGTGCTTGGACGCGGTGTAACCCAGGACGCCCGGTGAGCCGTCGCCGAGGCCGCCGACCAGACCCGCGGTGGAACTGGTGATCACGATCGAGCCGCCGCGGCCCCCGGCCCGAAGGTGCGGAATCGCGGTCATCACCGTGTTGAACACCCCATTGAGCATGATGTCGATCCCGGCCAGGTAGGCCGCCCGCCCCAGCCGCTGCTCGCCGGTGATCGCCATGACACCGGCGTTGGCCAGCACGATGTCCAGGCGCCCCAGCTCGGCGACGCCGTCGTCGACGACCTTCTTGACCGCGTCGTAGTCGCGAACGTCGGCCACGCTCAGCAGCGCCTTGCGGCCGAACTTCTCGATCAACCCCGCGGTCTCCTCGAGGTCCTCGGGGGTGGCCAGTGGGTATTCGACTGCGTCGTCGTTGGCGCAGATGTCGAAGCCGATGATGTCGGCGCCTTCTTCGGCGAGCCGGACCGCGTGCGAACGGCCCTGCCCGCGGGCGACTCCGGAGATGAAGGCGACCTTGTTGTCCACGATTCCCATCGATGGTGTCCTCTCGTCGCGGTAAGTGGCTGAGGCACACCCGCGGTGTGCGGTTTTGTTTTTAAGGTGTTACGTCTCATAATTAACTACGGCACTGGCCGTGTCAATGGTCGCCCTGCGCACCGCACGGTCCAGCGGATCGATCGCGCGCGAACGTCCGTTCGCACCGCGTGCGGTGCGCGGACGCCGCGACGAACCGGAGGTACCGATGACGATTCGCGCCGACGACGAGGGGGCCGATGTCGCGTGGTGGGAGCCGCAGCATGGGCCGGACCTGGACTGGCCGGCCTGGGCCAATGCGTTGCCGTTCTGCTGGGACCTCGGCCTGGTGTGCGTGCACTTGGACGACGGCTCGGCCACTTTCCGGATGGAGTGCTCGACGCTGACCGCGAACCCCAACGGCGCGGTCAACGGCGGAATCGTCACGGCAGCCGCTGATCAGGTCATGGGTGCACTGACTATGCGGATGAGCCCGAAGGGACTGCTGCCGGCGACCGCGGCACTGCACATCCAGTTTCACCGGCCCGCCCAGGCGCCGCTGACCTTCCGCGCGAGCGCGTTGGGCGGCGGCAAGCGCACCAAGTTCGTCGAGGTGGTGGTCGAGGACAAGGACGGCAACCGGTGCGCCACCAGCCAGGGCACCATGGTCGCCGGCGGCTCGAACGTCGGCCCGTTGCCCGAGACTTAATGAGACGCTAAAGTTCTAAAATCAGTCCACCCGTCAACAGCCGCCCCAACCGTGAGGTGCCCAATGCCGCGCCCATCCGCCGAAATCGTCACCGAGTTCTACCGCGCCCTGGCCGCCGCCGACCCGGATGCGGTCGCGGCCGTCGTGGACGCCCACTTCGCCGAGGACGCCGCGATCGAGTGGCCACCCTCCCTGCCGCACGGCGGCCGGGTGCAGGGCAGCCGGCGGCTGCGCGGGCTGTTCGCCGGGATCGCCAAGGCCGGCGATCAGGCCGGCGCCACCAACCTCACGCTGGTGCGGACTATCGGCGGGGGCGATCACGTGGTCGCCTGGCTCACCTTCGACTGGAAGAACCCCGGCTCGCCCGCGGTGGCGCCCAACGCCGCCCTGGAGCTGTGGTCGTTCGCCGAGGGCCTCGTTCAGGACATCCGTGCGTTCTACTGGGACACCGCCGCCATCACCGAGCCGACCCACGCCTGATTTCGCAAGGAGAACACACCATGTCGCGCAGCGCCGTCATCGTCGATGCCGTCCGGTCCCCGATGGAAAAGGCAAGCCGCCCAAGGACGGACGGCCCGGCGGTGCGCTCAGCGGCGTGCATCCCGTCGAACTGCTCGGCCAGGTGCTCGGGCAACTGATGGCCCGCAACGACATCGACCCGGCCCGGGTCGACGACGTCATCGCCGGCTGCGTGTCTCAGGTGGGTGAACAGTCCGGCCCGGTCGGACGGTGGGCGTGGCTGGCGGCGGGGCTTCCCGAAAGCGTGCCCTCGGTGGCCGTGCACCGCGCCTGCGGATCGAGCCAGCAAGCCGCCGACTTCGCCGCCCAGGCGGTGATCGCGGGAGCCTGCGACATCGTGGTCGCCGCCGGGGTGGAGTCGATGAGCCGGATCCCGATGTTCACCGCACGCATCGGCCAGGATCCGTTCGGGCCGTCGGTGGCGCAGCGCTACGCGCCCGGGCTGGTGCCGCAGGGCATCTCGGCGGAATTGGTGGCCGCCCGCTGGAAGCTGGACCGTGAGTCCATCGACGAGTTCGCCGCCCGGTCACACGCGAACGCCGCGGCGGCCGACTTCACCGCCGAGATCGTCGCGATCACCACACCCGAGGGCACCGTGGTGGGCACCGATGAGACGATCCGCCCGGCCACCACCGCGCACGGGCTGGCCGGACTGCCGTCGTCGTTCCAGTCTGCGGAGATGGCACAGCGGTTCACCGAGATCACCGACTGGCGCATCACCGCCGGCAACTCCTCACAGCTGGCCGACGGGGCAGCGGCGGTGCTCATCATGGGCGAGGACACCGCCGAGGCGCTCGGACTGACCCCCCGGGCCCGGTTCCATTCCTTCGGGCTGGCCGCCGACGACCCCATCACGATGCTCACCGGCCCGATCCCGGCGACCGAGAAGGCCCTGGCCCGAGCGCAACTCGCGCTGCACGACATCGACCACTACGAAGTCAACGAGGCGTTCGCCCCGGTTCCGATGGCCTGGGCGGCGCATTTCGGCGCCGACCCGGCCCGGCTCAACCCGCGCGGCGGGGCGGTCGCACTGGGTCACCCGCTGGGCGCCTCGGGCGCCCGGCTGCTCACCACGATGCTGCACGCGCTGGAGTCCACCGGTGGGCGCTTCGGCCTGCAGACGATGTGCGAAGCCGGCGGGATGGCCAACGCCACCATCATCGAACGGCTCTGAGAACCACGAAAGGTCTTCGACTGCATGCACATTGACGGGATCACCGCGGTGGTCACCGGCGGCGCGTCCGGGCTCGGCCGCGCGACCGCCGAACGCCTGCTGAACTCCGGTGCGGCGAAGGTCGTCATCGCCGATCTGCCCTCCTCCGACGGCGAGACGCTGGCCTGCGAGCTCGGGCCGGCCGCGCAGTTCGTCGCCGCCGACGTCCGCAGTCCCCAAGACGTGTCGGCGGCGATCGCCGCCGCCGCCGAGTCGGGTCCGCTTCGGGCGGTGGTGCACTGCGCGGGGCGCGGCGGCCCGGTGCGCGTGGTCAACAAGGACGGCTCGCCGGGGTCACTGGACACCTATCGCGACGTCGTGGAGCTCAACCTGATCGGCTCGTTCAACGTCCTTCGTCTGGCCGCGGCCGAGATGGCGAAAAACGAGCCGCTCGCCGGTGATCGGGGGGTGGTGATCCTGACGGCGTCGGTCGCCGCGTTCGAGGGCCAGATCGGTCAGATCCCGTACGCGTCGTCGAAGGCGGGGATCGTCGGCATGACCATCGTGGCTGCCCGGGACTTGGCGTCGCGGGCCATCCGGGTGTGCACCATCGCGCCCGGCACCTTCGACACCCCGCTGCTGGCAAGGGTTTCCGAGGAGGTGCGGGCATCGCTGGCCGCGACCGTGCCACACCCGAGCCGGCTGGGTCAGCCCGACGAGTACGCCCAGCTGGCCGTGGCGATCATCGAGAACGCCATGCTCAACGGGGAAACGATCCGCCTCGACGGGGCGATCCGGATGGCGCCGCGGTGACATCGCGGCGGCGGATCTTCGACGACGACCACGAGGCCTTCCGGGCCAGCGTCAAGCGCTTCCTCGCCACCGACGTCGCGCCGCACCTCGACGGGTGGCGCCGCGACGGCGCCCTGCCGCGCGGCGTCGTCGCCGCCGCCGGCGCCGCCGGATTCCTCGGCACCGCGGTACCGGAGGAGTTCGGCGGCGGCGGCGCCGACGACCTGGGCTTTCTGGCCGTACTGGTGGAGGAGACCGTCGCGGTGGGCGCGACCGGTCTGGCGCTGCTGTGCGCGCTGCAGAGCGGGGTCGTGATCCCGTACCTGCTGGATCACGGCACCGAGGCAGACAGACAGCGTTGGCTGCCCGGGCTGAGCAGTGGTGCGCTGATCGGGGTTCCCGCGCCGGCCACGCTCTCGGCAGTGCCCGGTGCCGCCATCGCCGACCTGCTGCTCGTCGCCGACGGCGGCGAGCCGATCACCCTGATCCCGCTCGACGATCCAGGCGTGCGGATGACGCCGGTCGCCGGCAGTCTCGCCGGGCGCGACGCCGCACTGGGCGATGTCGCACTACAGGGCGCCGGAGCGCACCGTTGCCTGTCCGGCGGCGCCGCGGTGCGCCGAGATCTCGACCTGTGGGTTTCCGTACTGGCCCTGGCCGGCGCGCGCACGGCCCTCCAGTCGGCGCTGGATTATGTCCACACGCGCACGGTATTCGGCCGCCCGCTGGCCGAATTCGAGAACACCAGGTTCCGCCTGGCCGAGCTGTGGGCCGAGTTGGCGACGGTCACCGGGTTCGTCGATTCCTGCGTCCACGCGCGCGCGCAGAACGCCGCCGACGCCCCCGACGCCGCGACCGCCCGGCTGACCGCGAGCCGACTCTGCGACCGTGCCGTCGACCAGTCGCTGCAACTGCACGGCGGCTATGGCTACATGCGGGAATACCCGATCTCGCACGCCTTCGCCGACACCCGCTTCCTGAAGACGATCGCCGCGGCGTATTCGGATCCGCGCCAGGTGCTCGCCAGCGGAGTGGGACTCTAGCCTCCTCTGGTCACCGCCTGGCAAGTCGAGGGACGCGGTTGCGGCGCTGCTGGGCTTCCTCAGCGCTGAGCCGGGGTCAACTCCAGGGCCGCAAGGGCGGCCAACCCCAGCTGCACCAACAGCTCCTCGGCCTGCCCGGCCCGACGTCCCCCGGGCGGGCGCAACGCCTCGGACAGCAGCAGCAGCTGCACACCGCGGGTGGCGGTGACGAGTTCGTCGGTCGAGCGCTCGGGGTAGCAGCGCGCCAGGCAGTCGACCCAGCGCTGGGTGATCCGCCGGTGACGACGATCGTGTTCGCGCCGATAGCGCTCCGCCAGCGATCGCTGCTCGCGCAACCAGATCGACACCAATCGCTCGTGGCTCTTGGCCAAGCCCACGAACGACCGCACCAGCTTGTCCAGATCGGCGACCGGATCGGGGTCGGGTTCACCCAGGCGCACCAGGATGGTGTCGAATGTCTTGTCGAACAAGGCCGCCAGGATCGCGTCCTTGCTCGGGAAGTGACGGTAGATGGCCGACCCGGTGGTGCCCGCGACCTTGCCGATCTCGTCCACCCCCACGCCGTCGAAGCTGCGCTCGTAGAACAGTTTCTCGGCGGCGGCCAGGATCTGTTCGTCGCGCGTCACTCCCGAAGCTTACGGGTGGCCGGTCACAGGCCCAGGCTTTGTCCGATGATGACCTTCATGATCTCGCTCGATCCGCCGTAGATCCGGCTCACCCGCCCGTCGAGATAGGCGTTGCCCAGCCGCGAATCGGCGCGCAACGCGTTCGACGGGCTGGCCAGGGCCAGGCACCGATCGCTGACCCGGCTCTGCAGTTCGGTGCAGTACAGCTTGGCCACGGCGGCGTCGCTGCCGGACAGTGCGCCGGCGACATGGCGGGCCAGCGCCTGATCGATGAGGGCCTGGCCGGCCGCCACCTCGGCGGCACAGTCGGCGAGGGTGAACTTGACGTCCTGGCCCGGACCGGTGCCGCGAAGCTCGTCGATGGCCCACCCAAGCGTGGCGGTGGCCGCGGCCTGCGAGTTGATCGCGATCGACAGCCGCTCCTGGGCCAGGTTGGCCGTCAGGTAGCCGAAGCCCTCGTTCTCCGTACCGAGGAGGCAGTCGGCCGGCACCGCCATGTCGGTGAACGAGATCTCGGCGAGGTCCTGGGCTTTGAGTCCCAGTTTGTCCAGGCTGCGGCCGCGCTCGAAGCCGGGGGTCGCGGTGTCGACGAGAAGCAGGCTGATCCCGCGCCGACCGGCGTCCGGGTCGGTCTTGACCGCGAGAATGACCAGGTCGGCCGCCGCGCCGTTGGAGATGAAGGTCTTGGCGCCGTTGACCACATAGTGCTCGCCGACCCGCCGCGCCCGGGTGGCCATCGCCTTGAGGTCCGAGCCTGCGCCCGGCTCGGACAGCCCGAGCGCGACGACGACCTCGCCGCCGGCCAGCCGCGGCAGCCAGCTGGCCTGCTGCTCGGCCGAACCGTAATGCAGCAGGTAGGGCAGGCAGATGTCGGTCTGCACGCGCAGCCCGCCGATCGCCAGCCCGAGCGCCTGGATCTCCTCGGTGACCACGGCGCTGTGCCGGTAGTCCGAACCGGGCAGGCCGCCGAAGCGTTCGGGTACCTCGATGCCCAGGATGCCGATCTCGGCCGCCGCCTTCCAGAATCGGCGCGACGGCTTGCCGTCCCGCAGCCAGTCCGGATACTCCTCAACCACAACGTCTTCAAGGAACCGGCGCACCGTGGCGCGGAACTCGTCCTGCTCCGCGGTGAAGACCGACCGGGTCGGGTAGCCCATGGCGCTCCTTGTCCGAGGTGACACCCCTTTGCTATTTGAGACTATACGGCTCATAATAGACTGGCGCGCGAATGATGCTTTCTGCAGAGGAGCCGGGATGGACGCGGTGGGACTCACCGAGGAGCAACGGGATTTCGCGGCGGCGGTGCGGGAGTTCTGCCGCCGGGAGTGCGGCACCCGCGAGCAGCGTGACGCGCTGACGGACCACGGGGCCGAGCAGCACCACCCCGTGCTCTACCGGAAGCTGGCCGAGGCCGGTTATCTGGGCGTGTCGATTCCGCAGGAGTACGGCGGCAGCGGCGGCGGCCTGACCGAACAGGTCATCCTGTTCGAGGAGCTGTGGCGCGGCCTGGCACCCGTGCACGGTGCCGGCACCTCACACACCGTCGCCGGGATCTACACCAGGTGTGGCAGCGAGGCGCAGAAGCACGCGGCACTGGGCGCGATCGCGGCGGGGCAGGTGATGTCGATCAGCATTTCCGAACCCGGGGCGGGCTCGGATGCGGCGGCGGTCAGCTGCAAGGCCGACAAGGTCGACGGCGGCTGGCGGCTGCGCGGGCAGAAGACCTGGTGCTCGGACGCGCAGTTCGCCGCCGCCATCCTGGTGGTGGTGCGGACCTCGCGCGGCGTGCGACCGCACGACGGCCTGACCCTGCTGGAGGTGCCGACCGATGCCGACGGACTGCAGATCCGGCCGATCTCGACGATGGGCGGCCGCGAGGTCAACGACCTGTTCTTCACCGACGTCTTCGTGGAGGAATCGGCGCTGGTCGGCACCGAGGGCGACGGCTGGAAGCAGGTGATGGCCGGCCTCAACGGCGAACGGCTGGTGTGTGCGGCCCAGGGGCTCGGGATGGCCCAGCGTGCCTTCGAAGACCTGCTGTCCTACGTGCGCACGCGCGAACAGTTCGGGGCACCGATCGGGACTTTTCAGGCGCTGCGGCACCGCATCGCCGACCTGGCCATCGAGATCGCCGCCGCCCGGGCGCTGACCTACACCACCGTCCACCACGTCGAACACGGGATCGGCACCCCCGAGGAGCGGGTGCGGGCCACCTCGATGTCCAAGGTCAAGGTCACCGAGACCGCGAAAAAGGTTGCCCTCGAAGGTGTTCAGATGATGGGTGGCTACGGCTACAGCACCGAATTCGACATGGAGCGCCACCTGCGGCTGTCCATCGCGCCCACGATCTATGCCGGGACCAACGAGATCCAGCGCGACATCATCTCCGCCACCTTCGGGCTGCGTCCGCCTCGCTGAGTACATTCCGAACCCGACTGTGACGCTTGACACTGCGCCGCCCGAGCACAACAATTGAGACCGCGCGACTCATAAATACCCGGCGGTTGCCGGACCGCTGCGGCGGGCCGATGCTGCCGGGCAATCCCGTTAGGAGCCACCATGACCACGGCGAAGCCCGACATTCGCGTGCTGGATGCCGACACGTATGCCAACGGCGATCCAACAACGTTCGGCCTGCCGTTGGAGCAGTACGCCTATCTGCGTGACGAGCAGCCGTGCTACCTGCACGAGTTCGACGACCCGATGCTCATCGACCGGGCCTGGATCGTCAGCCGCAACGCCGACATCTGGGCCGTCGACCGCAACTCCGAGCTGTACGCGGCCGACCGTGGCGGGGTCAACATGTGGAAGGTGACCCCGATCGATCCGACGGTCGGCGGCAAGGCCGCGATGCTGACCATGGACGGCGCCAAACACCGGGCCCAGCGCGGGGTGATGAGCAAGGCGTTCACCCCGAACGTGGTCAAGAAGCTGGAGGAGAAGTTCCGCGACTACGCGATCAACATCGTCGACGCGGCCCTGGACAAGGGCACCTTCAACTTCGTCACCGACATCGGCCACGCGATGCCGATGGAGGCTCTCGGTGACGTGCTCGGCGTCCCCAGTGGTGATCGGGAGAAGTTCTTCGCCTGGGTCGACACCTTCGCCGCCCCGTTCGACACCCGCATCACCCCCTCGTTCGAGTATGTGCTGCAGGCGATCTTCGATCTGCTCGGCTACGCCGTCGAACTCGGTGAGCTCAAGCGCCACCAGCCCGGCGACGACGTGATCACCCAGCTCGTTCAGGCCGGTGCCGACGTGATCTCCGAAGACGAGCTGATGGGCAACGTCGCCCTGCTGGCCAGCGGGGCCGCCGAGAGCACCCGCACCGCGCTGAGCCACGGCATGCACGAGCTGATGCGCAACCCCGGGCAGATGGCCTGGCTGCGCGAGCACGCCGACGACATCCCCAACACGGCCATCCAGGAGATCGTGCGCATCGCCGCCCCGTTCACCCACCTGGTGCGCACCGCCACCGCCGAGCACGAACTACACGGCAAGCAGATCAAGGAGGGCGACATCGTGCTGATGCTGTTCGCCGCCGGAAACTTCGACGAGCGGGCGTTGGATGACCCCGACACCTTCGATCTGTCCCGCGAGAAGAACCCGCACGTCAGCTTCGGGCGCGGGCCGCACCAGTGTCTCGGCAAGCACGTGGCCGCCCTGGAGATGAAGATCCTGCTCGAAGAACTGCTGCGGCGCACCAAGGACATCACCCCCGCCGGCGACATCAACTACATTCGCGACGCGTACTCCCGCGGGGTCTACGAACTGCCCGTCACCGTCACCCCCGCCTGAGGTCAGGATAAGGTCCCGCTGATGAAGATCATCGTCGACGCCTCCCGGTGTGAGTTGCACGGCGAATGCCTGGTGGCCGCGCCGGAGGTATTCGACATCGAGGATGGCCACGACATCGTCACCCTGCTCATCGCCGAGCCGGCCGAGTCCGCGCGTCCGGCGGTCGAGGAAGCAGCATTGGTATGCCCGGTGCGGGCGATCCGAATCGAGGACTGAGGCCATGACGACAACCGAACACGCCGCCGTTGATGAGGGCGGAACGCCCTCCGGCACAGCCGTTGTCGAGGTACACAACCCGGCCGACGGGTCGCTGGTGGGCGTCGTTCCCGACGTCTCGGCGCACGAGGTGGCCCGCCGTGCCGATGAGCTGCGCGCGGCACAGCCGGCCTGGGAAGCCCTCGGCCCGCAGGGGCGGGCGCGGCATCTGCGTCGGTGGCTGGACTGGATCGTCGACAATCAGGACCGGATCCTGGGGCTGGTGCACCGCGAGGCCGGCAAGTCCTGGGGGGACGCGCAGATCGAGTTGTTGGTCGCCATGGAGGTCATCAACTACTACACCAAGCACGGGGCGGAGTTCCTCGCCGAGCAGACCCGCCGCCCGCACGGCCCGGCGTCGGCCACCAAGGAGCTGCGGATCCGTTACCGCCCATACGAACTCGTCGGCGTCATCACTCCATGGAACTATCCGCTGGGCATGCCGATGCTCGATGTGCCGCAGGCGCTGATGGCCGGGGCGGCGGTGCTGACCAAGCCCTCGGAGGAGACACCGCTGGGCTGGGCCGAGGTCGTCCGCGGCTGGAACGAGGAGATCGGCGCCCCACCGGTGCTGGGTTGCGTGACGGGCCTGGGCGGCACCGGCCGGGCCGTCGTCGACGCCGTCGACATGGTGCAGTTCACCGGATCGACCAAGACCGGCCGTCAGGTCGGTATCCGCTGCGCTGAACGGCTCATCCCGGTCAGCCTCGAACTCGGCGGCAAGGACGCGATGATCGTGCTGTCCGACGCGTCGCTGGAACGCACTGTGCGCGGGGCGATCTGGGGCGGGTTGTTCAACTCCGGACAGTCCTGCGTGGCCGTGGAACGCATCTACGTCGAGGACCCGGTCTACGACGAGTTCACCTCGCGCCTCGTCGGCGAGGTGAACACCCTGCGCCAGGGCCACGACAAGGCGGGTAGCTTCGCCGCCGACATCGGGGCGCTGGCCAACGAGGCCCAGATGTCCATCGTGGAGCGCCATGTCGCCGATGCAGTCGCCAAGGGTGCTCGGGTGCTGACCGGCGGCCGACGGGCAGAACACGGCCTGTTCTATCCCCCGACGGTGCTGGCCGATGTCGATCACACGATGGCCTGCATGCGCGAGGAGACGTTCGGACCGCTGCTGCCGATCATGCGGGTCTCAGGCGAGGACGAGGCGGTGCGGCTGGCCAACGACAGCCCCTACGGACTGGGCGCCAGCATCTGGACCGCCAGTAAGCAGCGCGCCGAGCGGGTCGGCCGGCGCCTGGAGGCCGGTGGCGTCAACATCAACAACGCGATGATCCACGTGTTCCAGTTTCCGCTGCCCATGGGGGGCTGGAAGCAGTCCGGGCTCGGTCATCGGATGGGCGGAGCCGACGGGCTCCGGAAGTACTGCCGGGAGCAGGCGGTGGTCAGCGAGCGGGTGCACCTGGGCACCGAGATGCATTGGTATCCCTACTCGCCGCGCAAGGCTCGCCTCACCGGACGACTGCTGCGGATGCTGGAGATGCACGACTGGCGCCGCCGGCTGGGCCTGGTACCGAAAGACCGCCCGTCCTGAGGCGCGCGGTCAGTACGAGCGGGCAGCCCCAGGACATCACACCTAGGCGGTGAGCTCGGCGGCCTGCGATGACTTGGCCACCTCGTGGTAGTCGCCGGGGTCGAACTCGTGCATCCGCTCCCAGTAGTCGATGTACTTCCAGGGACTGCTGACGACGATGCGCCCGCTGTCGTTGCGGTAGTAGGTGGTCATGCCGTGGTGCGACCAAATGCATTGCGCGAGGGCATCATCGAGCTCGTCGTTGTAACGGGCGAAGACCTCGCGGTCGACGTCGACCGGACCACCCCGGCTGGTGATGAGGTGACGGATCGCCTGCATGATGTAGCGGACCTGGAACTCGGTGGCGTGGATCGCGCTACCGCCGTGACCGGCATTGGTGTTGGGGCCGTTGAGGATGAAGAAGTTCGGGAAGTCCGGGACGGTCACGCCGAGGTAGGCGCGGGCGTCGTCGCGTCCCCACTGCTCCCGCAGTGTCTGGCCGGACCTGCCGACGATGTCCATCGGCCACAGGAACTGCAGCACCTTGAAGCCGGTGGCCAGTGCGATCACATCGGCCGGTCACTTCGACGCCGGAGGTGGTCACGACGTTGTCGCCGGTGACGTGATCGACCGCTTCGGTGATCAGCGTGACGTCGTCACGGCACATCGTCTGATACCAGTGGTTGTCCAGCAGTGGGCGTTTGCCGTAGGGCGGGTAGTCGGGCAGGCAGGCATCCAGGAGGTCGGTCCGCTCCCCCAGTTGCTCGGTGATGTAGCGGGTGAGGAACCGCCGGTGCCGATCGTTGGTCTCGTTGACGGCCCGCTCGGGGTGCGGCCAGGCGGGGTCGATCTGCAGCGCCGAGTGCAGTCGGTCGCTGAAGTTCCAGAACGAGCGCAGCCGATACCACTGGAAGTAGAACGGCACCTGCGCCATCAGGAACCGAACCGTGTCCTTCACCTCGCGGTGGTAGTTGGGATGCGGCAGCACCCACTGTTTGGATCGCTGGAAGACGGTGACATGAGCCGCCGTGTCGGCGATCGCCGGTATGAGTTGCATGGCGCTGGCGCCGGTTCCGATCACCGCAACCCGCTTGTCGGCGAGATCGACGGAGTTGTCCCACGCCGCGGTGTGCATCACCGGGCCGGGGAACTCGTCAAGTCCGGGGATCGGCGGGATCGAGGGCCGGTTCACCATGCCCACGGCGCTGATCAAGACGTCGGCCGTCAGCGATTCGGCCGACCCGTCGGCGGCGCGGATGTCGATGTGCCAGTTGCCGTCGGCGTTCTGGTAGCGCGCCTGGCGGACCTCGGTGTTGAACCGGATGAACGGCCGCAGGTCGAACTCGGACGCCAGCCGCTGGATGTAGTCCTGCACCTCGTCGCGCTTGGCGAAGTAGCGGGTGATCTCCGGGTTCGGGGCGAACGAGAAGGTGTAGAGATGGCCCGGGGTGTCCACCCCGCAGCCCGGGTAGACGTTCTCCAGCCAGGTGCCCCCCAGGTCGTCGTCCTTCTCCAGGATGACGAAGTCGATGCCGGCCGCAGCGAGCTTCAGCGCCATGCACAGCCCCGACAGACCCGCCCCGATGATGACGACACGAAAGCCGGTCGGGATCTTCTCGGTCGGTATGTCGACATCGCGCGAGATGAAACCCATCTCCTCGGACAGCAGCTGCCCGTACTCGGCCGGGACGTCCTCGACCAGAGCGCAGCCCAGCATCCGGGTGACCTCGTCGGCCGACGGCGTGACCGGTTCGAGCCGCCCCTCCCGGACCGCGACGACCGCGTTGAGCGCCGCTGCCCGCACCTCGGCCTGCAACTCATCGGGCAGACCTCCGGAGTCGTTGTCGTCCAGCGGCTTACCGCGCGCCGGACGGTAGGGCGGCTGGGTCCACCTGCCCTCACCGGTAAGGTGCTGCAACACGAGCAGCACGGTGGGGATGTTCGCGTCTTCCAGAGCTGTCCGGAGTCGCTGGACCCAGCTGGCGGTGGTGTCCCCGTGCGCCGATTCGGTAGTGGTCATCAACGATTCCTCCGACTCGGAGCCACAACGCTCTTTTTGAACTATGCAGTCTCAATATAGTACAGCCGCATCGCGGCGCGCAATGAATCCGCACTCCGATCGGCGGTACGAGTCGGCGGCCGCGACTTTAGAGCCGGGGCGTCGCGTAAGTGCGTGCTCGCTGGACACGCCGCCTCAACCGAGGACGAACATCGCTGACAGAAGGCAAAAGAGCACCAGGCAGTAGCCCTCGAACGCGCCGCGCAGCAGGATCGGCGCCATCCGCAGTTCCATGAAGTACAGGCCGACCAGGCGAACCTTGAAGATCGCGACGGCGAAGATCACCAGGCTGGCCGCCGCGTGGTGGCCGCCGAATCCGTGATTGGTGCCCAGCGCCCACGACACCACGGTCAGGCTGATCAACACCAGCCACACCAGCGAGGCGTTGGTCCGCACCAGAGATGTCATCCTCACCTCACCAGGAACAGCAGTGGGAAGATGACGATCCACAGCAGGTCGACCATGTGCCAGAAGCAGGCGCCACCTTCGAAGAAGGCGAGGTGCGTGCGCGTCGGCTGTGGTTTGCGGGCCAGCGTCGCCAGCGCCAGCAGCACCGCCAGCCCGATGACCACGTGCGCCAGATGTAGTCCGGTCAATACGAAGTAGTACATGAAGAATTCGTTGGTACTCGGGGTGATTCCGGCCACGACCTTCTCGTGGTACTCGACGCCCTTGATCACGACGAAGCAGGCGCCGACGCCGGCGCCGGCGAGCGTCAGGCGACGGGCGTAGCGCCGCCACTGTTCGCTGCGCATGGCGCGGGTGGCGAACACGACCAGAAGCGAGCTGGTCAGCAGCACAACGGTGTTCACCGCACCGAACGTGCGATTCAGTGCCTCCTGTGAGTGGGCGAACAGGTCCGGCTTGGCGCCGCGGGCATGCAGGTACACCGTGAACAAGACGGCGAAGACCACCATGTCGCCGAAGAGCAGAATCCAGATGCCGGGCTCGCCGGGCACATGACGCTCTGAGGTGCACGGCGCGGCCGGTGCGTCGCCGCTCGCGGAGTCCGCGCCGATCAGCTCCGTCATCCGAGCGCCCTCCGGGAACCGATCGCCTTTGAGATTACCGATCTCAATAGTAGATGGTCGGTTGCGCGAGGGTCAACGATGCGCCGGACACGCCCATGGCCGATCGTCGGCTGTTGATTTTGGGACGGGGCATCTCGTAAAGTGGGGGTGGGGCTGCGGGAGTCATGTTGCGGCCGATCGGGAAATCGACAAGGAGCCGACGATGACCGAGCGCAGTCAGAAAGCCCTGGTGTGGTTGGGCGTGGTGTTGGCGCTCATCTACGGCGTCGCGTTGCGGTTCCTGCTGCACATGTTGCCGCCGCCGACGGCGAAGTGGTCGGCGAATCAGGTCGCGCAGTTCTACGCCGAGCACAGCACCGAGATCCGGATCGGCGCGACGATCGCGAGCTGGACCAGCGCATTCTTCGTGCCGATCGCTGTGGTCGTCGCGCTGCAGATCTATCGCCACGAACGCGGAAAGCTACCCGTGTGGAGCGTGCTGTCGGGCGCCAACGGGGTGATGATGAGCATTTTCCTCGTGTTGCCGCCGTTGTTCTGGGGCGTCGCCGCGTTCAGTCCCGGCCGCCCGGCGGAGGTCACCGCTGTGATGCACGAGCTCGGCACTCTGACGTTGGTGACCACCGATCAGTACTACATCTTCATGTGGATCGCGGTGGTGGTGATCTGCCTGACGCCGAACAGCGTCGTGCACTCCCCCTTCCCGCGGTGGTTCGGGTACTTCACGGCGTGGACGGCGCTGATGTTCGAGGCCGGGGCCATCGCCTTCCTGGTGCGCAGCGGACCCTTCGCCTGGAACGGCCTGCTGGTGTTCTGGTCCCCGCTGATCCTGTTCAGTGTCTGGATCGCGGTGACGGCGACACTGCTGAACAAGGCGATCAACAAGCAGGCGGCCGACAACGCGGTCGCGACTGCAGCCGACCCGCTGCCCGCGGGCACCTCGAGATGACGACCGCGGCGGGCAGCGGCCGGGTGTCGGCTGCCTGGTCCCGGGTAGGAGCGTCGACCGTGGGGTGTGAGACGCAGCGGGTGCTCCTGCACGTCGAGCACGGCGTCGCCGTGATCACGGTCAACGACCCGAATCGGCGCAACGCCGTCACCGCCGAGATCTCGACCGGCCTGCGCGCCGCGGTGGCAAACGCCGAAGCCGACCCGGCTGTGCACGCGGTGATCGTGACCGGTGCGGGTACGGCCTTTTGCGCGGGTGCGGACCTCAGCGCCCTCGGCGCCGCCACCGAAGACGGATTGCGTCGGCTCTACGACGGGTTCCTCGCGGTCGCCGACTGCACGCTGCCCACGATCGCTGCGGTCAACGGTCCAGCCGTAGGTGCCGGTCTCAACCTGGCGCTGGCCTGCGATGTGCGCATCGCCGGGCCGGCGGCGCTGTTCGATCCGCGGTTCCAGAAGCTTGGCATCCATCCCGGCGGCGGGATGACGTGGATGCTGCAGCGCGCCGCAGGGCCGCAAGTCGCGCGTGCGGCGCTGCTGTTCGGAATGCGCTTCGACGCCGAGTCCGCGGTGCGCCACGGCCTGGCTTTGATGATCGCCGGCGACCCGCTGGCCGCGGCCCGGGAGCTGGCGGCCGGACCGGCCTCAGCGCCCCGGGATGTCGTCCTGGCCACCAAGGCCACCATGCGCGCCACTGCCAGCCCGGGCGGCCTCGACAACGAGCAGCACGCGGCGGCCGTGGGTCTCGAACTAGTCCCGCAGGCCCGATCCATCGAGTCGCCGCAGTTCGCCGAGCGGTTGGCCGCCGCGCGCCGCAAATAGCCTGCGGCGGTGCAGAACCCGATCAACAGCCCGTCAGCAGGCCACCTTGACCGTGAAGGGCTCCGTCGCACGAGCACCGGAATTGTCGGCATTGAAACCTGTCGCGGTGCCGGTGACGGTGTAGGTCAGGCCGTCCATGCCGACTTCGGCAGTGCCCTGCAGATCCCGCCAGTAGCTGCCGGTGAAGCCGCCGAGGTTGGTGAGCGCCACCGACCGGGCGGTTAGCGTGTTCCGGTTGTCGAGCATCATCGACACACCGGACGCGGAGTCTCCGACCGTGATCGTGGTCAGGGATCCCAGATTGCGGCAGTCGACGACGTGGGACGTGGTCGGGTCGCCGGCGGCGACGGTCGCCTGCGCGGTGCCGGCGGGCACCGCGCCTGCGGCAAGCGTCGGAGCCGACGGCGGTGGAGTCGAACAACCCGCGACCCCAGCGAGTAAAACCGCCGCTAGTGCAGTCCGCATCTGCATGTATTCACCTTCGCGCGATGCCGGCCATAGTGATTCACCGGGATTGACATTGTAAGTGGCTGAAGCGCTCGCGGCGGCCCGAACTGCGGGCGCCCACTGCGGCCCCAGATTTGCCGTCGACGTGCTGATCTCGCCAGGCTGCGCAAATACGCGCGCGGTCCGCAGCGTCCTCGACAGGCGAGCGTTCGAGGGTGTGCCGCTGTTCGAACGACAATTGCCGTCAAAATTGTCGTCAAATCTGATTCGATGGCTCAGTTTCGAGCGACGAAACTTGACATTTCGCCTGTTCAGATGGGTGGAGCTAAGGGGACTCGAACCCCTGACCCCCACACTGCCAGTGTGGTGCGCTACCAGCTGCGCCATAGCCCCAGGTGTGCCCATCGAAGTTACACCACCGGTAGCCGTGCCTCAAAACCGCTGTTCAGGGCATTTGACCTGCGGACGCTGGCAGATCCAAAGCGCCGACAGAAAACTGACGGCGATCCAACAGCCGATTTGCCACCGTCAGGTTACTGTCGGGCACCCGACGTGCCGCCGTCTCCATGAAGATCAGGTCAGCTCGCCCGCCGCCTCCGGACCCAGAGCCCGGGCCCTGGTGTGCTCCAGCGGCGGCGTGTCCCGCGTTTCCGGGGCGAACATCCACCCGATGGACGCCAGCAGCAGCATCACCCCGCTGATCGCGAATGCCCACCCGAACGACAGGTGCTGGGCGATCTGACCAACACCGTAGGACCCGACGATCGCGCCGAAGTCCGACATCATCTGGAAGGTCGCCACGGCTGTGCCGCCGCGCGCCTTGCTGCCGATGATGTCGGCCACCGCGGCCTGCTGCGGCGAGGTGAACACACCCGTGGCCGCGCCGGCCACCAGCGCAGCCGCCCAGGAACAGCGGCAGTGACGGCGCCAGCCCGACGACCGCCGTCGCCACCCCGCTCACCGCCAACCCGGCGATCAGCAGCGGCCGGCGCCCGGTCCGGTCCGACAGCCGCCCGGACGGGATCACCGCCGCGACGTTGCCCACCGCGAACGTGGCCAGCGCCGCACCGGCCCAGCCCGGCCCGCGGTGGAACACCTCGGTGATGAACAGCGGCACCAGC
This sequence comes from uncultured Actinomycetota bacterium, assembly GCA_963716465.1. Taxonomy (GTDB): domain Bacteria; phylum Actinomycetota; class Actinomycetes; order Mycobacteriales; family Mycobacteriaceae; genus Mycobacterium. The sequence goes on along the minus strand of CAVQTS010000006.1, from coordinate 568,259 downwards.
GCGATCCGCAGCCCGAACGCCGACCAGCCGGTCGCGAAGTTCGACAACAGCGCCGCGCGGTAGGCCCGGTGCCGCAACGCCACTCCGACGGTGACGGTCAACTCGTTCACCGCGGCGGGAGCGGCCAGCTCGGAATGCCGCAAACTGATGAACACCACCGCGGCCGCGATCAGCAGCGCCACCCCGTAGATGACGAACGGCGCGCTCAGGCCCAGCCCGGCGGTCATGCTGCCCACCACCGGCCCGGCGACCGAACCGACCAGGAAGGCGCTGGAGAACATCCCCGCCACCCGGCCGCGGGCGTCGTGCGGGCTGATCCGGATCATCAGGCCCAGCGCGGAGACGAAGAACATCGTCGACCCGACGCCGCCGAGCGACCGGAACAGCAGCAACTGCCAATAGGTATGGGCGAACGCGCACGCCCCGGTGGACACCGCCACGATGAGCAACCCACTGACATAGATGCGCCGCTCCCCCAGCTTCTGCACCATCAGGCCGGAGGCCGGGGCGAAGAGCAGCCGCATGACGGCGAACGCGGTGATGACGAACGTCGCCGCGCTGATGCTCACCCCGAAGTGGCGCGCATACTGCGGCAGCACGGGCGCAACGACTCCGTAGCCCAGGGCGATGACCGCGTTGGACGCGATCAGAACCCAGACCTCCCGCGGAAGCTTGGCCTGCGCCTCTTCCGAAGGACAGTCACCCTCCGCGACGGAACTCACGATATGACTGTATTCACCACTTCCCGAGCCGCCTGCTGTACCTCGGCCAGATGCTCCGGGCCCTTGAACGACTCGGCGTAGATCTTGTAGACGTCCTCGGTGCCCGACGGCCGCGCGGCGAACCAGCCGTCGGCGGTGGTCACCTTCAACCCGCCCAGCGGGGCGCCGTTGCCCGGCGCGGTGGTCAGCTTCGCGGTGATCGGCTCGCCGGCCAGTTCGGTGGCGGTCACCTGCTCCGGCGAGAGCTTGGCCAGCCGGGCCTTCTGCTCCCGGTTGGCCGGCGCGTCGACGCGCGCATACACCGGCGCGCCGTACGTCTCGGTCAACTCGGCGTAGCGCTGCGACGGCGACGTGCCGGTGACGGCCTGGATCTCCGAGGCCAGCAACGCCAGAATGATGCCGTCCTTGTCGGTGGTCCACACCGAGCCGTCGCGCCGCAGGAACGACGCTCCCGCCGATTCTTCGCCTCCGAAACCGATTGTGCCACTGATCAATCCATCGACGAACCACTTGAAACCGACCGGCACCTCGATCAGCTTGCGGCCCAGGCCGGCCACCACCCGGTCGATGATCGAGGAGCTGACCGCGGTCTTGCCCACCGCCACATCGGCCGGCCAGTCCGGCCGATGCGAGAACAGGTAGTCGATCGCTACGGCCAGGTAGTGGTTGGGGTTCATCAGTCCGCCGTCAGGCGTGACGATGCCGTGCCGGTCGGAGTCGGCGTCGTTTCCGGTGGCGATCTGGTATTCGTCGCGGTTGGCGATCAGCGACGCCATGGCGTTGGGCGAGCTGCAGTCCATCCGGATCTTGCCGTCGGTGTCCAGTGTCATGAACCGCCACGTGGCGTCCACCAGCGGGTTGACCACGGTGAGGTCGAGGTCGTGCCGTTCGGCGATCGCACCCCAGTAGTCGACGCTGGCCCCGCCCAGCGGGTCGGCTCCGATGCGGATGCCTTCGGCCCGGATGGCGTGGATGTCGACGACATTGGGCAGGTCGGCGACATAGGCGTCGAGGTAGTCGTGGCGCTGAGCGCTCTGCAGTGCCCGGGCCAGCGGCACCCGCTTCACGTCTTTCAGACCCGCGCGCAGAATCTCGTTGGCGCGCTTGGCGATTACCCCGGTGGCGTCGGTGTCGGCCGGCCCGCCATTGGGCGGGTTGTACTTGAACCCGCCGTCGCGCGGCGGGTTGTGCGACGGGGTGACGACGATGCCGTCGGCCAGATCGCTGCTGCGGCCGCGGTTGTGGGTGAGGATCGCATGGCTGACCGCCGGGGTCGGGGTGTAGCGGTCGGCCGAATCAATCAGTGCCACAACATCATTGGCGGCAAGAACCTCCAGCGCCGACACCCAGGCCGGCTCGGACAGCCCGTGGGTGTCGCGCCCGATGAACAGCGGGCCGGTGGTTCCCTGTGCCTTGCGGTACTCGGCGATCGCCTGCGTGGTGGCCAGGATGTGGGCCTCGTTGAACGCCCCGTCGAGGCTCGAGCCGCGGTGTCCCGACGTCCCGAACGCGACCTGCTGGTCGATGTTGTCGGGGTCGGGTTGCACCGTGTAATACGCGGTGACGAGGTGGGGCAGATCGACGAGGTCTTCGGGGAGCGCCGGCTTACCGGCGCGGGGATTAGCCGCCATGGCGCCAATTCTGCCCCGCCAGGGGCGATACTGGCTCGCGGATTCACTAACGGTTAAGGGGGTAGCCCGTGTTCGGCCATGACAACCGCGAACTGTCGGCGGTCTTCATCGGTGGAGCGCTTGGCACCGCCGCCCGCGCGGCGCTGGCGACGCTGGCCGTACCCGACCCGGCGCGCTGGCCGTGGCCGACCTTCGTGGTCAACATCGTGGGCGCGTTCCTGCTGGGCTACTTCACCACCCGCCTGCTCGAACGGCTGCCGCTGTCGGCCTACCGCCGGCCGATGCTGGGCACCGGGCTGTGCGGCGGGTTGACGACGTTCTCCACGATGCAGGTCGAGACGGTGCGGATGATCGAGCATCAGCACTACGGGCTGGCGGTCGGCTACACGGTGGCCAGCATCGCCGCCGGCCTGCTGGCGGTGTACATCGCGACGGTTCTGGTGCGCCGGGTCCGGATCCGCGCATGAACGTCGCGGTGTGGGGCGGTGTTCTGGTCATCGGCGGGCTCGGGTCGATGGCGCGGTTCATGGTCGACCGCGCGGTGGCGCGACGGGCGGCCAGCTCGTTCCCGTTCGGCACGCTGACGGTCAACATCAGCGGTGCGGTGCTGCTCGGCCTCATCACCGGCCTCACCCTCAGCCACCAGGCGGCACTGCTGGCCGGCACCGCGTTCGTCGGCGCCTACACCACCTTCTCGACCTGGATGCTGGAAACACAGCGGCTCACCGAGGAGCGCCAGATCGGGCCCGCCGTGGCCAATCTCGTGGTCAGCGTGGCGCTCGGACTGCCCGCCGCGATGCTCGGCCAGTGGATCGCGGGCCAGCTGTGAACGACACCTACCTCAAGCTGACCGCCTACTTCGGTGAGCGTCAGCGCGCGGGCTCGCGGTTCTTGGCCGAGGCGATGCTTGATCTCTACGCCGAGCGCGAAGTGGCCGGCAGTGTGATGCTGCGCGGCATCGCCAGCTTCGGCCCGCGCCACGTCATCCGCAGCGACCAGTCCCTGACACTCTCCGAGGACCCGCCCGTCGCGGTCGCCGCCATCGATACCGCGGCCACGATCGGCGCTCTGGTCGGCGACGTCGTCGAGATGACCCCACGTGGCCTGATCACCCTGGAGCGCGCCCGACTGCTCGGCGCCGACCTGCCCGACGGCAGCGACGCGGTCAAGCTGACCCTCTACATCGGCCGGCGCCACCGGGTCCACGACGCCCCCGCCTACTACGCGGTCTGCGACCTGCTGCACCGGCACGGGTTCGCCGGCGCGTCGGTGTTCCTCGGCGTGGACGGCACCGTGCACGGTCAGCGCCGCCGCGCCCGGTTCTTCAGCAACAACGTCGACGTCCCGATCATGCTCATCGCGGTGGGCACCGCGGCCCAGGTGCAGCAGGCGCTGCCCGAGTTGGAAGCGATGCTGCACCAGCCGCTGGCCACCGTTGAGCGCGTCCAGGTATGCAAGCGCGACGGTCGGCTGCTGGCTCGTCCGCCGGCGCTGCCCGCCGTCGACGCCCACGGCCGCGCACTACGCCAGAAGCTGATGATCCACACCTCCGAAGCCACCCATCACGACGGCGCACCGATCCACCGCGCACTGGTTCGCAAGCTGTGGGATTCGCACACTGTCAGTGGCGCAACGGTTTTGCGCGGCATCTGGGGTTTCCACGGCGACCACAAGCCGCACGGTGACACGCTGATCCAGTACGGCCGTCAGGTGCCGGTGACGACGATCGTCGTCGACAGCCCCGAAGTCATCGCCGCCTGCTTCCACATCGTCGACGAGGTGACGGGCACCCACGGTCTGGTCACCTCGGAGATGGTCCCAGCCCTGCTGATGCTCGACGGCGGCGCGCGCAGCGGCACCACCGACCTGGCCGACTACAGCTTCTGATCAGCTGTCGGCCAGCACCGTCAGCAGGATCACCGAGTCCTCGAGGGCATGTAGGCCGTGGCGTTCCCGCGGGACCACCAGCAGATCACCAACCCCGCCGTCCCAGTCGCCGTCACCGGTGGTCAACCGCACATGACCGCGCAGCACCTGCAGCGTGGTCTCCCCCGGGCTGTGATGCTCACTGAGGTCACGCCCGGAGGCCAGCGCGATCAGCGTCTGCCGAAGCTGATGATCGTGGCCGCCGTGCACGGTGTGGGCGGACCGGCCGCTGTTCGACGACCGGGCGATCTCGAGGTGTTGGTCAGCGAGATCAGACAGCGAAACCGAATCCATCACATCCTCCTAGCTCAGGCGGCCAGCAGCAGGATGCCGCCCACCAGCAATGCCACGACCTTGACGACTTCAAACACCACGTAGACGTAGTGCGCCTTGGAGCGGCCCGCCTCGGCCAGGCTGGGGTCGGCCAGCACCGCGTCGGAGCGCCGCGTCAGACACGGGCGCACACCGATCACCTGGACCAGCAGCGCCCCGATGGCCACCAGCGTCGCGGCGATGACACCGGCGCCCGGCCTGCCGATCATCAGCGCGACGACGACGAGCACCGCCAACGCGATCTCGCAGGCGTTCAGCGCCCGGAACACCAGCCGCCCGATGCCCAGCCCCAGCGCGATGGTGATCCCCGGGGCGCGGAACTTCAACGGCGCCTCGAGGAACGAGATCGCCAACACCATGCCCAACCAGACGAAGATGGCCGCGACTGCGACTCCGGCCCAGGTGTTCACGTCGTCTCCCCCTCACTGCCACGGCGCGGCGAGCCCGCTGACCCAATCTCCAGCCTGTGCAGGGTCTTCCGGCGGCGAGGCCACCAGAACCAGCTCGTCGACTCCCAACTCTGCCAGGCGCCCCGCATCGGACGGCTGCGGGTCGCGCAGCGCGACCGCCAGCCGCAACTCGCCGCGGTCCCGCCCCGCCTCGCGGCACAATCGCGCCAAGGTGTCCAGCTTGACCGCGACGTCGTCGGCGTCGTGCAGGTTGAAGCCGTACCACCCGTCACCCCACTGCGCGACGCGGCGCAGCGCGGCCTCGCTGTTGCCGCCCAGAACAACCGGGATTCGACCGTCGCGGAACGGCTTCGGGTTCACCCGGATGGCCGAGAAGTTCGCGAATTCCCCTGCATGAGAGGCGATGTCATCACGCCAGAGGGTCCGCATCGCCGCAACGTAGTCAGCCGTTCGGGCCCCGCGGCGTTCGAAGGGAACGCCGAGCGCGTCGAATTCCTCACGTGACCAACCGATTCCGACACCCAGCGTGAGCCGGCCGCCGCTGAGCTTGTCGAGGCTGGCGGCCTGTTTGGCGACGATCACCGGGTTGTGCTCGGGCAGCAGCAGCACCCCGGTGGCGAGCCCGATCGTGGTGGTCGCGGCGGCCGCGAACGACAGGCAGACCATCGGATCGATCCAATCCGCCACTGCGGGAACGGCGATCTTGCCGTCATCGGCGTAGGGATAACGCGACGCGGACTCGTCGACCATCACCACATGTTCACCGGACCACAGTGTGGCGAAGGCGTGTTGCTCGGCGGCACGGGCCACCTCCTCGATGACCGCGCGCTCAGACCCGCTGCCGATACCCAACGCGTGCAAGCCGAGCCTCATGCGTTCGCATCATCGCACGGGCAACATGGACCCCATGAGTGATGATCCGGTGGCGGCAGCGCTGCCAGAACGCCCGGGGGCGCACTGGGCGGTGGTCGCCCGGCGCGACAGCAGCGGCGACTGACTCAAAGCTGGATGAAGCCGCCGTTCCACCAGACACCCCAGCCGGGCAGGTCGGCGTTCCACACCACCGGCAGCCACGGCGCCCAGTACGGCGGCGGGGGCGGCGGCGGTGCCCAGACCGGGATGACGTCGTCGATGTCGCCGCGGTGTCCGGGTGGCGGTTGGTAGCCCTGCCCGGGTGGCAGCGGGTTGCCGGGTGCGCCGGCGTTGACACCCGGCCCCGGAATCCACGGCGGCCCGGGCGGGCCATGCGGGTCGGCCTGGGCCAGACCGGCTCCGAGGCCGAGCGCGGCGGCGCCCACAGCGCCGGTCAAAGCGGCTTGTACAGCGAGTTTCTTCAGTCTCATGTCGGTGAACTCCTGGATCGACCCTGCTCGACGGCACGGCGCAGAACGACCCCCCAAGCGGTGCTTTCTTGTACCCGGATCGCGTCGTCCGGTAAACACGGCGGTATGCGACGCGTTGTGTGGGCCGTGCCGGGGTCGGCCGTCTTGCTCGTCCTCACGGCGTGCGGGGGCAGCCCCCATCCGACCGCGACCTCGACCACGACGTCGGCCACCGCGACGACGGGGCCGACCCCATCGAACGCGACGACCGTCGCCGCCCCGGTTGCTGCGGCCTCCCGCACGGTCAAGTGGGTGGATCTGCAGGCCGGCGACTGCCTGGCCGACCCGCCGCCGACCGATCCGTCGGTGGTGACTGGTCACCGTCGTCGACTGTGCCGGTCCGCATCTGGCCGAGACGTTCCTGCGCGCACCCGTGCCGGTGAACGACGCGCTCTCCGATGTCGGCAACCAGGAGTGCAGCGCCGGACTTGCCAAGTACACCGGGGGCGGCCCGTACACGATCAGCTATCTGATCGACTCCGAGCAGGACCGTACGTCCAACAACCCCTACCCCAGCACGGTGATCTGCCTCCTGCAGAGTGCCGGCGGGCAGACTCTCACCGGTTCGGCGCGCCGCTGAGCCGACGTCGATGTCGGTGGCCTTCGTTACGGTGTGCGCGAGCCGAGGAGACAGCGATGGCCGAACTGTTCGAAGCGACATGGTTTTTCCTGCCGGGCATACCGCCGTACGCGGTGTGCGACGACCTGCAGGTGCTGGCCGCGTGGGCGCATCGCAGTGTGCCGCGCCAGGGCCAGCGGGCGCGCCCCCTGCTGGTGGACAACGACCGACGACTGTGGTTTCTGCAGGCCGACGGCAGCCTCTCGGCGGTGTCGCGAAAGCCCAACTACCGCTTTCCCAGTGCCTCCGAACGCTATTGGCGGGCGCGGGAGGGTATCGACGCCTGGCATCAGCGGCCGCACAAGCCGCATCCGCCCGACCGTCGGACGCACATCCCGATTCAGGTGAGCACCCTCAGCGAGGCCGACGAGAACTACCTGGAGTGGCTGGAAGGAACCTGGCAGTCGCTCGACTAGCGCGAGGCGAAGAACTGCCCGCTGGCCGCCGACGCGTCGAAGCTGTGGCTGGTCGGCCCGACCATCGCCTCCGGAAGCGAGAAGCTTCCGGCGGGCCAGGTGTGGCCGCCGCCGTCGATGCGGACGAACACCACCTGGGTGCCGCCGGCGCAGCCGGTGGCGGTCAACTGATGCGCGTCACCGCTGCCGTCCTCCACCGGTGCGGGGCAGCCGTCGATGGCACGCCAGCGATCGGCCAGCGCCGGCGCGGAAACGATGTCGCTGGGCCCGCCGCGGCCAACCATCGGGCCGCCGTCGAACGGCACCACCGGGTCCGCGGTCCCGTGCACCTGCATGACCGAAACCGGGCGCGACGGGTTGCACGGGACGCCGGCGCCCAACGTTCCGGACACCGGCGCAATCGCGGAGATCAGGTCGGCCCGGTCGCACGCCAGGCGGTTGGCCATGAACGCGCCGGCCGACATCCCGGTGACGAAGACCCGGCCCGCCGGAATGCCGTAGTCCTGGCTGAGCCGGTCGATGAGGGTGGACAGGAAGCCGACGTCGTCGACGCCCTCGCGGTCGGGGACCGAGGCGCCGCGGCCGTCGGCCCAGCTTAGGTCGATGCCGTCGGGGTAGGCGACGACGAATCCGTATTGGTCGGCGACGGCGTTGTAGTTGGTCACCGCGGCTTGTTCAGCACCGGTTTGTCCGGCCCCGTGCAGGCTGATGACCAGCCCGGACGGGTGGTCGAGACCGGGCGGCACATGCAGGACGTAGGTACGCTGCAGTCCCCCGAAGGTCAGCGCGCCGGGCGGATCCCCCGGATTGGCGGATGCGGGCCCACCGCCGAAGGCGCCGACGACGAGCAGGCTTGCAAGCAACGCTGCGATACGCACGGTCACCGCCACAGTGTGCCCGCCGCCGTCGAAAAGCCGCCATCGCGGCCCCAATTGGTGTTGCGACACGGTCACGAGTCGATACCCATTCAGGCATCACTAGTCACATCAGACACAGCAGTCCCTAGGGTCACAAAGGTCAGCTGCCGACGTCACTGCGACGTCCCGCCCTGGGAGGTGCATAGTGTCGCCGGGCCCCGGTATCCCGTCGCGAGCGATGGCGTGGGTACTCGTCCTCGGACTGAGCGCCACGGTCGCCGTCGCACCGCGGGCTGCCGCTGACCCGTGCGAGGGCGCCGCTGCCGACGCGCAACCGCTCCCCGGTCAGGCCTACGAGATTCCCAGTCCGTCGGCGATGGCGCCGTTCGACCGTCCGATCGGCCACAAGCCCGTCGGCGCGAATGATCAAGCGCCGCTTCCCAAGTTGGGACTGCTGGGCCTTCTGCAGGCGATCCTGCCGAGTTCGGGACAGGTGCAGAAACAGGCGGCGGTGACCCCGTCGCCCGGGACCAACAACACGCAGACTCCCGCCGCCGCCCAGCAGGCTCCGGCGCCCGCACCGGCGGCGGCCCAATCGTCTAACACCCCGCCGGGCACCTCGCTCGTCGGCTGGGTGACCGGACCAGACAGCCCCAACAAGACCATCCCGCGTTTCGCCATCACCGGAACCGACCTCGGAATCATGTGGGACAACGGCGATCCCGCCAACGAACAGGTTTTGATGGCCTTCGGCGACACGAAGGGCTACTGCCAGATCCCCGGCAAGCAGTGGCGCTACAACGCGTTGTTCCGCACCCAGGACCGCTCGCTGTCCAGCACGGTTTCGGTGCCCGACGCCGCCGTCGGCAACCCGTACTCCGGCTCACCGGTGTGGCGCGAGGGCATCTCCAAACAGATCGTCAACAGCATCAATCAGGCGCCGGAGGAGACCGGCATCATCCCGACTGCCGGCGTCGGCGTCGGCGGCCGTCAGTACATGAACTTCATGTCCATCAAGAGCTGGGACGCCAACGGCGCCTGGACCACGAACTTCTCCGCGATCGCCACGTCATCGGACAACGGAGAGACGTGGGGGGTCTACCCCGGAACGATCCGACCGCCGTCCGGGGGCAACGAGAACTTCCAGATGGGCGCGTTCCTCAAACCCGGGCCCGGCGACCCCTACCTCTACTCGTTCGGAACGCCGAACGGGCGCGGCGGTTCGGCCTACGTGGCCCGCGTCCAACCCGGCTACATCCCGGATCTCAGCAAGTACGAATACTGGAACTCCGACAGCAACGCGTGGGTGCCGAACAACCCGGCGGCCGCGACGGCGGTCATCCCCGGACCCGTCGGCGAGATGTCAGCCCAGTTCAACACCTACCTCAAGCAGTACCTGACGCTGTACTGCAACGGCAACAACGACGTGGTCATGCGGACAGCGCCGGCTCCCCAAGGGCCTTGGGGCCCAGAGCAGATGCTGGTGTCCTCGATGCAGATCCCCGGCGGCATCTACGCGCCGTTCCTGCATCCGTGGTCCACCGGCAAGGAGTTGTACTACAACCTCTCGCTGTGGTCGGCCTACAACGTGATGCTCATGCACACCGTTCTGCCCTGAGCCGTCAGATGTGCAAGACCGCCTTGGCGATCAGGAAGTAGATGACCAGCCCGGTGGCATCGACGAATGTGGTGATGAACGGGTTGGAGAACACCGCCGGGTCGGCGCCGACGGACTTCGCCAACAGCGGCATCACTCCGCCGACGGTGGCGGCCATCGTGCAGACGCTGAGCAGGGTCAGCCCGACCACCGCTCCGATGGACGGCTGGAAGATCACGCTGGTGATCGCGAACCCGACGCCGCCGAGGATCAGGCCGAGAGACAGGCCGACCTGAAACTCGCGGGCCATGATCTTGGTGATGTCGCGCGGAGTGACATCGTTGAGCGCCAACGCCCGGGTCACCGTCGTCGCGGCCTGGTTTCCGGTGTTGCCGCCGGTGCCGATCAACAGCGGAACGAACAGCGCCAGCGTCACCACCTCGGCGAGGGTGGCTTCGAAGACGTCGAGGACCTGCACGGTGAGGGCGGCGCCGATCGCCAGCACCAGCAGCCAGACAACCCGCGACCGCACCAGCGTGCCGACGCTGGTGCTGAGGTAGGGCTGCCGCAGCGTTTCCGACCCACCGATACGGGCCTGGTCCTCGCTGTCGGCATCTTCGAGAATGGTCAGCGCGTCATCGACGGTGAGGATGCCCACCAGCCGGCTCTCGCTGTCAACTACCGGTAATGCCAACAGTTTTCGGTTCGCGCACAACCGGGCGGCATCTTCGGCGGGGTCGGTGGCGTGCGCCCGCTCCGCGGGCTGCATGATGTCGCCGACGGTGGCCTCCGGCGAGGCCTTCATCAGGTCGCGCAGGCTCACCACACCGACGAGGACCCGTTCCTGGTCGGTGACGGGCAGCGTGTAGACCGTCTCCGCGTAGTCCAGCAGCCGGTTGACATCGCTCAGTGCCCAGCGGACGTCGACCTCGGGATGCAGCGACACCACTTCCGGACTCATCCGACGGCCGATGGAGTCCTTCGGATAGCCGAGGATGTCGGCGGTCAGGTCACGTTGTTGCGCGGACAGACCGCGCATCAACCTGCTGGCCACCGATGCCGGCAGTTCCTCGAGCAAGGCCACCCGGTCATCGGGCTCGAGGTCGGCGAAGGCGACTGCCACTTCTTCGTCCTGCAACGAACTGATCAGGTCCTTCTGCAGAACTGGATTGAGTTCCTCGAAAACCCTTGAGGCCTGTCCCTTGGGCAGCAGCCGGTAAAGCACGGCGCGCTGGGTCGCCGGCAGCCGGTCGAGAACGTCGACGATCTGGGCGGCTGACAGATCGTTGGCCGCGGCATCAGCCGTCGCCAAGTCGCCGCGGGCGAGCGCGCGTCTGATCACCTTGTCCGGATCTTTGGCAACAATCGAATCGCCAACCCCCACCATCCGCGCACCTCGTCTGCATCGCTCGACAACCCGTCGGCCCATTGTCCACACCATGTCGGTGAGCTGCGGGCATTCGGTACAGATGGCACCGGCAGTTCATCTGCCGGCACCCCGGACTGGGTCGGGAGAATCGTGCGACACCTCGGTCTTCAGCGAAGAGCCGGCCAGCCCGCGGGCTGGCCGGACCTCGGATGGCCTCACACCTGGTGGGGTGGGTTCGGTTCGCTTGTCGGCGCTTTGGAGTAGCGGACGAAGAAGGCGATCGCGGAGATCGCGGCGACGACGCCGATGACACCCCAGAGGATGATCGGGAAGATCATCGACCCGAACACGAAGTTGTAGGTCAACGCCAGGTACAGCGACCACGCGACGCGGTACAGGCTCCAAAACGCCACCAGCCCAGAGCTGATTGCGATGGCCAGGCTCTTCTGGCGATCGACGCGGTCGATCTGCTGCTCGATGTTGGTGGGCAGGATTTTCACTGTGGTCTTCCTTTCGTATGGCGCCGCCGCGGTGGCGTCGTCATGCAAGTGGAAGGCCGGCGCTGCGCTACCGATCCCAATAACGGCGGCGGTCAGTGCGGAACGGTGCCGCGCCGACATCCGGCGGAAAGCGGCGGCCCCTTGGTGATCACGTCTTTGAGGGAGACCGGTGTCTGCGCGGACTTCAGATCGACGACCGGTGGCAGCGACAACTGCACCTCGTAGGCGACCATGCCGGCTCCGTCGACGTTCCGGCAGGTGAGGGCGGCACGCTTGCCCGCGCCCGGCCCGAACGCGGCGTCCAGCCGGTCACGGACCGCGTCGATCGACACGCGCCCGCCGCCGTTCTGAAACACCGGGTCCAATGCAGTGCTGGCCTGTTCGGCGAGTGTCGCTGCGATGCTGAAGTATTCGGGGGGCGCCAGACCAGAGCAGGTGCCATGCGCGTTCCACTCGTGGGGGGCCATGATCGAGATGTCCGACATCATCGACTGCAGGTCGGTTTTGACGTCCTGCGGCAGGTTCAGCGACGACAGGCTGCCTTCCCGCTGAGTCTTGGGCAGACCGCAGAACTGTTCGGTGGAGGGCTGCGGCCACAGGCCGTGCAGGATCAGCGTCGGCCCCAGTTTTCCGACGTGCCCGCTTCGGCACCCCGCGTTGGCCTTGTCCACGGTGCACAGACTCGGCCCCCACGTCACGACAAGCAGACTCGAGGTGCTGTTGGTGGCCACATTGGTGGCGGGTCCTCGCGAGCGATCCTCGACGAACACGCTGAAGACGACGGCCGCCACCACCACCACGCCGAGGACGGCGGAAATCGACAATACGGCTGCGTCGCCTCGCCGCATGATGCACTCTTCTCAACAACGCCGGGCGGGGGGTCCGCACTCACCTGAACTCGGGAGTACAGCCTTTCACGGCCCGGCGTCAGCGTCGCAGAATCGCAGGTGAAAGGTGCACCCAGTTGCCGCCGCCCGATTCCCTCAATGACATCGACCGCTGGTTCAAGAGCACGGGGCGCACCGAGAACCGTGTCGTTTCGCTCTACCCCAGCCTTCTGACCGGCCGGACGTCGGCGTACCTGCGCTTCCGAATGCGCTATCCGCTCATCCTCTCCACCGTCCAGTTCGGCGCCCACGTCGCGGAGTTCTTCCTCATCCTGTCCAGCCTCGGCGGAATGGCGGCTCTCACCGTCATGGTGCTGCGGGTGGGAAGCCTGGGCGTCGGCGGCGCGTGGTGGGGGTTGTTGGAGGTCATGCGCGAACGGCTGCGCGAGTTCTCCCGCGCCGGGAAACGGGATGCCACCGAGTACGAGATCGGCCGCTGGCTGGTGCTTGCGGCGGTGGTGGCCGTGGTGGTGACAGTCGGTGCCGGCCTCGCACTGTTGTTACTGCGCCCGTCGGGGAACGACCCGGTCGCCCACCTTTACGCGTTCCTGATCGTCCTCGAGCTGGGCGCGACTTTCCCGGTCCGCGTTCTGCATTCCGGTGTGTACGCGACCCGGCGTGTCTACCGGCCCCCGTGGTCGGTGTTCGTCGCCCCCGCCGTACAGCTGGGGGTGCTCATCGTCGGGTTCTACTTCTATCCGACCGCCGCCATCATCATCTCGATCATCGCGGCCAACGCCATCGGCATCTGGATCACGGTCCGGTACTCGCTGGAAGCCTACCGACTGATGGGACTTCGCCCGAAACGTCCTACCGCACAGCCGTTGTGGCGCCAGCTTCCGAAGATTCCGCTTCGGCTCGGCCTGGAGACGACGTTGGCGGGCCTGGGCATGCGACTCGACGCGATCCTGGTCTTGGCAATCGCCGGCGTCTACGGGACCAATACCCGCTCCTTCGACCTCACCGCCGCGGACTCGGCCTGGCGCCATCTCGACGCGTTCCAGTTCTTCTACCTGATCCTGCCGCTCTTTCGGGGTACCTACGAAAGCGCGAGTATCTTCTACTTCGACTTCGTCCGCCTGCGCAGGCATCCCGAATTGCACGAGTTCCGATGGCAGTTCTCTCGCAAACTGCTCTGGCTCTCACCCGTTTTCGCACTGTATTTCTGGGGCCTGTCCGCGCTGCTGGGACTGACCGTCCTCAACGACGTCCCGGCGACGTTCCTGCTCGCGTTGATCCCGCTGTTCGCGGTGCGCAGTGTCATCGGGATCTACCAGATCCGACTCTTCGCCGAGGGGCGCTTCGGCACTCATCTGGCATCCATGGCTTTCCTTGTCGTCCTGCTGTGGCTGGTGTGGATCAAACCTGATCCGGCATCCGACCTGGTCCAGATCACCGCCGCGATGATCGCCCAGCTCATCCTGCTCATCAACCTGCAGCATCGGCACGACCGCCGGGAGCCGCCCCTTCCCACGATGCTGACGATGGGCGACTGGCTGGGCACGCTGTTCTGCCAGTCAGGACCGGTCCTGGTCGGGACGGCGACGATTCCCGACTCGGTCACCACCAGGCAGCGCTCAGCCGCTCTGGAGACGGTGCGCCAATCCCTATGCAGTAAAGGGTATTTCGCGTTCAAGTCACCGAAGGAAATGTTGTATTTCGAGTCCGACACCGTCGACGGCCGCAGGCCTGACCTCGCGCTGCAAGCGGCGACCGGCGGAGCGCTCAGCCGCGGCCGGTGCGTTCGGGTGCCAACTTCGAACGGCCGCAACGCAGTCGACGATGTCGTGTGGCTGACGCCCATCGCCGACGCATCCGACGACATGGGCTCGTTGAAGGCCGCGTTCCGCGGCATCTTCCCGGGCGGCATCGTGTTCGACCTGGAGACGCTCGAGGGCGCTCGCGACATGCGCAGCCTCGACCAGGCCGTGCTCGCCAGGACCGTGCCGGTGGCGCTCAGCAGTATCGAGCAGGGCGCCACCGTGGTGGCTGCGTCGGGCCGGTGGCTGACCCCTATCTACCACCTCGGCACGTTGCGCGTGATCTTCGTTCTGCCTGCCGACACCGATCCGGTTCTGCTCGCCCGTTGGCGCGACACCGTCAAAGCCTGGCGCCATGGTTGAGCCCGTTGACATCGAGCGCCGCCTGGCCGACCCCAGCACCTATGAAGAGACGATCTTGTGGATCTTCGGGAAGAAGAGACAGCGTGGGCTGACGTTCGACGACGCGGGTGATGGAGTGACCTACTTCGACACCGTGACCAAACGGCGCGCCTTGTCACGGGTCATCGCCCGCAGCGTCGCCGACGGCACCTACCGGCCACAGCCAGTCGCGCTGTGGGAACTGGAGACCAACGGAAAGCAACGCGCCGCCCACATGCCCGAATTCGTCGACCATGTCGTCGGATCGGCGTTGTTTCAACTGATTTCGCTGAACGCGCGGTGCTATGGCCTGCCCGGTGTCTACTCCTACCTGCCCGGCACCACCAACGTCGCCGCCATGCGCGCGCTGGCCGGCTACGTCCGCAGCCATCGGATCGGCGCCAAAGCGCCACCACTGTATGTGTTGCAGTCTGACTTCGAGCACTACGGCGACAACCTGCCCGTCGGCCCGAACGCGGCGCTGTGGGCCATCCTGCGCGAGGTCGTCGCGCTGGGCAGCCCGAACGGCGCGGTGTCGCCGATTGTCTGGAATCTGCTCACCGAGTTGACCCGGCCGGTGGTGCGCGACCGCGACGGCACGGAGTTCACCCGCCTGCACGGCATCGCGATGGGAACACCGCTGGTGCCGATCCTGGCCAACCTGGCCGTGGTCCCGATGGACCAGGCGATCCTGGACATCGACGGCGTCTTCTACGCCCGCTACAACGACGACTTCCTGGTCGCCCACCCCGACCTCGCGGCGCTGCACGAGGCCGACGCGCGGATCGACGCACTGCTCGGCCAGTTGGGAGTTGTACGCAAATTGCAGAAAGAGCGCCGCACCACGCTGAGCGGGAACGGCATGCCCTCGACCGAGGACCCCGCCTACGCCGGCGGAAACCGGATCGACGCCCTCGGCCTGTCGGTGACCCACAGCGGCACGCTGAGCTTGGCCCCGCATCGTCTGCGCCGCTTCGTCGGGCGCATCGCAACGCGCCTCGACGGGGCCGCACCAGCGCTGGCGGGCCTTCCTACCGCTGACCGCGCCCGTGAGCTCGTCGCGGCGACCAACGTGATGCTGGACGTGACGAATCCGTTCGGCGTGTCCGGGCTGGAGTCGCTGCTGGACACCACGACAGATCGGGATGCTCTCAAGGACTTGGACTTTCGTATCGCGCGCAAGATCGTCCAGGTCGCCACCGGCCAGCCAGGTGTGCGGGGCTTCCGGCAGATAGCGCCTGCGGTTCTCTACCGCGGCATGGGCCTGGTGTCACTGGTGAACCTGAGGAACTTGCGGTGAGTGCCGCGCACTGATTCAATCGCGGTGAGGGCGCGGACCCCGCCTAGTGCGGCTTTCCCGAAGAATCACAGAGGCTGCGGCTTTCGGTTCTTCAATTTTTCGTTTTTCCCCGCGCCCTCGCGCGCGCATTTACTCGCCGCCGCGCACGCAGTTGGGATCGGCGGGCTTCGTCGGCCAGGCGCAGACGTCGACCCAGGTCTTGTCCTGGTACCCGCCACCGTCGAACACACCGAAGGCGGCGCCGTTGGTTCCGGTGTACGTGGCGCCACCGCCTCCCCCGCCGCCCGACGTCATGATGGTGGTCACCGCCCAGCCCTTGGTTCCAAGGGCAGCCTTGTAGGCGTTCATCACGTCGGTGGGCACTCCGGCGACCTGGAAGCGCAGATGGATACCGTTGTCGGCGATGCCGTCCGGGCCCTTGGTGGTCTGGGTGCCCGCCGGAGCGGGCACCAATGTGGGCAGCGTCGCACTGTCGACAGGGCTCGCGGATGCGGGACTCGACGAGGCCGCCGTGGTCTTCGTAGCGGAGTCCGAGTCGCTGCAGGCGGTGCCGGCCACACCGACCGCCGCCGCCAGGATCACCGCTGCGTACGCGCCGCGTGCCATGTGTACTCCTTCGTCAGCTCAACGGTAGGAACTAAAATAATCAGAACGTGTTGACCAGCGTTCGCCGTTCGAACATTTCGCGCGACATCGTGTAGTGGTGGTAGTGCACCGCGCACTTGACCACACAGACGAACAAGACGCTGGGATCCGGCCGCTCGCGAAGAATCCTCGCCATCCGACGTCGATAGATCCGCCGTAGGTCCGGGTCGGGCACATTCTTCATCAACAGGACGAACAGACCGAGAGCTCGCGCGGCATCGGCCGTCTGCGACCGCCACCTCCGCCACGGGTGCTGCCGCCAGTAGACACTGCGAGCCCGCGCGAAATCGAATCGGCGATCCAGATAGAGATTCTCGAGCCGCTCGAAGTAGAAGTCGGGGTCATACAGGTCCCGCATCAGACCGACGTAGCCGTCTCGCAACTCGTCGCGGGTCATGCCGAGCGGAATCACGTTGGTGCCGAACGTCTGCTCGTCGTCGAGATCGAGGCGGCCTTCGGTCTTCAAACGCGCGTGCAATGGCGTCTTGGGGATGGCGGAGAGCATGCCGACCATGGCGTGCAGGATGTCGGCCTGACGGATGAAGTCGGCTTGCTCCTTGAAGATCCGGGCGTCGTCGTGGTCGAAACCGACGATCATGCCGCACCAGACTTCGAGTCCGGCGTCTTGCACCTTGCGGACGCGCTCAACGATTGTCCCGCCTTTGTGGACGTTCTGGTACTTGTGGGCCTCACGCAGCGACTCTTCGTTCGGGCTCTCGATGCCGATGAACACCACCGTGATGTTGGCGGCGACCATCAACTCCATCAGCTCGTCGTCCTCGGAGAGATTGAGTGAGGCCTCGGTGAAGAACTGGAACGGATAGCCTTCGGCCGCTTGCCATTCCGCAACGTCGCGCAGCAGCGCCTTGGCGGCGACCTTGTTGCCGATCAGGTTGTCGTCGACGATGAAGGCAATGGGCAGGTGCTGCTTTCGCAGCGCTTCCAACTCGGCGATCACCTGCGCACTCGTCTTCATCCTCGGCTTGCGCCCGAACGTGACGATGATGTCGCAGAACTCGCACTGGAACGGACACCCGCGGCTGAACTGAATGCTGCCGAACACATAGTTCTTGGTCTTCAGCAGGTCATACCGCGGCACCGGGACCGTCGTCATGTCGGTCCGTTCGGCTTGCTCGTAGCGGACCTGATGGCGGCCGTGCGCCCACTCGTCGAGGAACTGCGGCCACGTCGTCTCCGCTTCGCCGATGAAGATCACGTCGGTGAGACCGTCGAAGTAGTCCTCCTGCACGCTGACCCACGGACCACCGACGACGGTGAAGACGCCGCGCGCTTTGAGTTCGCCGAGGATCTCCCGCATCCGGGCCCGCTGGACGCTCATGCCGGTGAGGCCCACGATGTCGGCCCGCGCCAGGCGGTCGTAGTCGATGGTCTCGACGTTCTCGTCGACGATCGTCACGCGGTGCTCGCCGGGCGTCAGTGCGGCGAGCAGTGGCAGGCAGGCGGTCGGCAGATTGCACTTCTTGCCGAGCAGGTTCAAGGCGTGTTCGAGGCCCCAGTAAGACACCTCGAATTGAGGATTGACGAGGACGATGTCAGCCATGGTCTTCTGCTCCGGTAGGGTTCGATTGCGGCAGCGTAACACCGTCTGAGCTGGCAAGAGGCGCCATTCGGTCGGGGCATCGGTACCGTCTGGGTCTATGTCTGACCGCCCGGCACCGCCGCTGCCCGCCACTGTCCTCATCACCGGCGCGAACGGTTTCATCGCCCGCGCCCTGGCGACCCGGCTGCGGGAACTCGGCACCGGGGTGCGCGGTGTCGACCTCGTCGCCTCCCCCGCGGACGGGATCGTCGCCGGCAGCACCGTCGACCCGACACCATGGGCCGGGCAGCTCGCCGGTGTCGACGCCGTGATCCACACCGCCGCAGTGGTGTCCAACGCCGCACCCCTGGATGCCGCGTGGGAGGTCAACGTACTTGGCACTCAACGGGTTCTGCGTGCCGCGGTCGCCGCCGGTGTGCCGCGATTCGTGCACATCTCGTCGATCGCCGCCTACGGGTTCGATTTTCCCGACGGCGTCACCGAGGACGACCCGGTCCGGGTGAGTGGATACAGCTACGTGGACACCAAGGTGAACTCCGAGCATGTCGTGCTGGCGGCTCAGGCCGCCGGCGGAGATCACGACCACGATCATCCGGCCCGGCGACGTGTGGGGGCCCGCCTCCAGGCCGTGGACGATCATCCCGCTGGAGATGATCGGCAAGGGGCAGATGATCCTGCCGGCCAACGGCAGCGGCATCTTCAGCCCGATCTACATCGACAACCTGGTCGACGGCATGGTCCTCGCCATCGCCGCCAAGGACGCGGCGGGGCAGATCTTCAACCTGACCGACGGCTACGGGATCTCCTGCGCGGACTACTTCGGCAGGCTGGCGGCGATGGCCGGAGGCAAGGTGCGCACGCTGCCCACACCGGCCGCACTGCTGCTCACCACGACGCTGGGAGCGATCCAACGCCGCCTCGGCATGCCCAGCGAGCTCACCGCGGCCACCGTCGAGATGCTCCACCGCACCGGCACGTATTCGATCCAGAAGGCACGCACGGTGCTGGGTTTCGACCCGCTGGTCTCCTTGGATGAGGGCATGACCCGGGTGGAGCAGTGGGCCCGCTCCGAGGGCTTGATTCGTTAAGGAAGCCCGCGCGCCGAACGGCGCGCGTAGTGTCCACGCCGTCGATGAGCCCAGCGGCGAGATGAGGAGTGTCGAGACCATGGCACCTGAAAGCCACCGCGACGTCCTCCCGCCGCCCGGGCGTCCCGTGGCCGCGCACGGCCGGATCGCGATGGGACTGCAGTGAGCACACCATTGGACCGCACCCATCTGCCGCTGCCGGACACCCCGACCGGCGGCGTTGCCGGGCGCACGATCGCCGACTCAGTGATGCCGACGATCCAGCCCATCCGGCCGCCCGCGGGGGCGCCGAATATCGTCATCGTGCTGCTCGACGACGTGGGCTTCGGGGCCACCGCGACCTTCGGCGGGCCGGTGCCCACTCCGGTCGGCGACGCACTGGCCGCAGAGGGGTTGCGCTACAACCGGTTTCACACCACGTCGTTGTGTTCACCGACCCGTGCCGCCTTGCTGACGGGCCGAAACCACCACGTGGTCAACACCGGGATCATCACCGAGTACGCCACCGGTTACGACGGCTACAACAGCATCATCCCGAAATCAGCGGCCACGATCGCCGAGACGCTCAAGCAGAACGGCTACAGCACGGCCTGTTTCGGCAAATGGCACAACACCCCGGTGTGGGAGGTCAGCCCGGCCGGCCCGTTCGACCGCTGGCCCACCGGCATGGGGTTCGAAGAGTTCTACGGATTCATGGGCGGTGAATCACACCAATACAAGCCGGGTCTGTACCACGGCACCACCCCGATCGAGCCTCCCGATGTCGAGGGCTACCACCTGACCACCGACCTCGCCGACCAGATGATCGCGTGGGTGGGCCGCCAGCGCACCGTGTCACCGGACAAGCCGTTCTTCGTGTACTGGGCTCCGGGCGCCACCCACGCCCCCCACCATGTGGCACCGCAGTGGAGTGCACCCTTCGCCGGTCAGTTCGACCAGGGCTGGGATGCCCTGCGCGAGAAGACCTTTGCGCGTCAGAAGGCCCTCGGCGTCATCCCCGCCGATACGCAACTCACTCCGCGCCACGAGTCCATCCCAGCCTGGGACGACATCTCGCCGGAGCACAAGAAGATCGCCGCGCGGCTGATGGAGGTCTATGCCGGGTTCATGGCGCACACCGACCACGAGGTCGGCCGGATCGTCACCGCGCTCAAGGACATGGACGAGTGGGACGACACCCTGTTCGTCTACGTCATCGGCGACAACGGCGCCGCGGCCGCCGGCGGCATCGACGGCGTGTTCAACGAGATGGTCTCGCTCAACGGCCTCAAGGAAGACGTGGCGGTCGTCCTGTCGAAGATGGACGAGTTCGGCGGCCCGAAGGCCAGCAATGAGTACCCGGTGGGATTCGCATGGGCGACGTGCACACCGTTCCAGTTCACCAAACAGTTCGCCAGCCACTTCGGCGGCACGCGCAACCCGATGATCGTCACCTGGCCCAGCCGGATCACCGACCACGGCGGACTACGCTCTCAGTTCCACCACGTCATCGACATCGCGCCCACCCTGCTCGAGGCCGCCGGCATCCCGGCACCGGAGGCGGTCAATGGCGTCGCGCAGAAGCCGCTCGACGGCACCAGCCTGGCCTACACCTTCGACGACCCGAGCGCTCCGGATCAACGGACCACCCAGTACTTCGAGATCATGGGCATCCGCGGCATCTATCACGAGGGCTGGTTCGCCTGCACCTATCACGGCAAGATCCAGTGGAAGCCGGGCAAGCCGCCTGCGTTCTCCGATGACCGCTGGGAGCTCTACGACCTCACCCACGACTACAGCCAGGCCACCGACCTCGCCGCAGCGCAGCCAGAGAAACTGGCCGAACTCAAGGCGCTGTTCGACGACGAGGCGGAGAAGAACTCCGTGTTCCCCCTCGACGATCGCGGCCCGGCACGCGCGATGAACGCCCGGCCGACGATCATGGGCGATCGCACCTCGATCTCCTTGGAAGCCGGGGCGATCCGGATGCCCGAGGACATCATCCGCAGCACCTTCAACCGGTCTTACTCGATCACCGCCGACTTCGACCCCAATGCATCCGGCACCACCGAGGGTGTGCTCTTCGCCGCCGGCGGCTACTTCGCCGGGCTCTCGCTCTACGTTCAGGAAGACCGTCCGAAGTTCACCTACAACTACTTCGGCTCGACCTACACCACCATCGTCGGCGCCGATCCCCTGCCGGCTTCGAAGACATCGGTGCGCGTCGAATTCGACTACGACGGGGGCGGTCTCGGCAAAGGCGGCCTCGCACGGTTGTTGGTCAACGACACCGAGGTGGGCCAGGCCCGCATCGAGGCGACCGTTCCGCTGGGCTTCAGCGCCGACGAGGGTATCGACGTCGGCATGGACACCGGCACCCCGGCCGCGGACACCTACGACGACGCGTTCCCGTTCACCGGGACGATCGAGATGGTGACCATCGTCTTGCGATGACCGTATAAATCCCGCCCGCCACGGCAGTCACCAGACCGTAGAGCGCGATTGCCGCATGCTCGTCGGTGGTGGGAAAGTTGGCTGACGCCAAGGCCAATGCGGTGGCCGGGTGCCGGCAGCTGGTGGCGAACGCCAGCACGGCGGCATCGCGGCGGTCCGGTCCGCCCAGCAGATGGCCCACGGCCAGGGCACCCACCACGAAGATGGCGACCGCCAACAGCGTGCCGTCGCCCAGCAACGACCACATCTGCGGCGCAGCCGACACCAGGAGGGCGACCATGGCGATCGGCAGCAGCCAACGCTGTACCCGCGCGATGGGCCCCGCGAGCCTCTTCGCGGTGGACGGTGACAAGCGGGCCACGATCATCCCGGCCACCAACGGCGCCAACACGGACACCGTCAAAACCCGGGTGATCGCCCACGGCGTCGCCACGTAGTCCCGTCCGAACACCGCTTCCAGGATCGCGGTGGCCGCGAGGATCACCGGAACGGCCGACAACGCCAACACGAGCACCAGACCCAGCCCGAATTCGGCGCGTCCCCCGGCTTTCGCACCCCGGCTGGGCAGCAGCGGTGGCAGCGGCGAGATGGACAGCGCCACGATCGCGATGGCCACCTCGCGGTGCACGTCGAGCAGCAGTACCAGCGCGACCGCCAACGCCGGCGCCAGAACCAGTACCGCGATCAGAGAGCGGGCCAGCAGGCCCGGGCGGCGCAGCAAGGCGGTGACATCGGAGAACCGCGCGCCCAGACCGGAGCCGAACACCAGCACGGCAAGACTCAGCGCGAAGGCGAGTTTCGCGACGGCGGCCCAGTTCACGCACCACAGCCTGCCACGACCTCGACCGATTGAACCGCAGACGAGGCGGGACTGCCGCTACTGTGCAGCGATGCCGGGCAAGGACGACCAGAGCCTGAGGCGCTACTTGTTGGAGGAACGATGACCGACCTGCCCCACGCCGAGGAACCGTTCGCCGGGGTCATCAATCCGCTCGCCAAAGACTCCACTCCGGCGAAACCGTCGATCCACTACCCGCCCGCCGGGGCGCCCAACGTCGTCGTCGTCCTTCTCGACGACGTGGGCTTCGGCACCGCGTCGACGTTCGGCGGCCCGGTGCCGACCCCCGCACTCGACCGGATCGCCGACACGGGGTTGCGCTACAACCAGTTCCACACCACCGCGCTGTGCTCGCCGACGCGCGCAGCGCTGCTGACCGGCCGCAACCACCACAGCGCACACATGGGGGCGATCTGCGAGATCGCCTACGGCTTCCCGGGCTACGACAGCGTGATCCCGCAGAGCACGGCCACTGTCGCCCAGACCCTGCGGATGAACGGCTACAGCACCTCCTGGTTCGGCAAGGCTCACATCACCCCGATGTGGGAGCTGAGCCCGGCGGGTCCGTTCGACCGCTGGCCGACCGGACTTGGATTCGACCGGTTCTACGGCTTCCTCGGCGGCGAGACCTCGCAGTACGAACCGGCCCTGTACGACCAGACCACGCCCGTCCAACCGTATGTGGGCCGCGAGGACTACCACCTCACCGAGGACCTCGCCGACAAGGCAATCGAATGGATCCGGCTGCAGAAGACCTCCGCACCGGACAAGCCGTTCTTCACCTACTTCGCTCCCGGCGCGGCGCACTGCCCGCACCATGTCTGGCCGGAGTGGTCGGACCGGTTCGCCGGACAGTTCGACGATGGCTGGGATGCCTTGCGGCAGAGGACTTACGACCGCCAACTCGAGGCGGGCATCATCCCGCCCGGCACCCGGCTGACTCCGCGGCCGCCGGAGATTCCGGCCTGGGCCGACTACGACGATCGCTACAAGCCGGTGGCCAGCAGGCTGATGGAGGTGTTCGCCGGGTTCATGGCCCATACCGACGCCCAGGTCGGCCGGGTCATCGACGCCATCGACGAACTCGGCCAGTTGGACAACACCTTGTTCATCTACGTCTGCGGAGACAACGGCGCCTCGGCGGAGGGCACCATCCACGGCTGCTGGAGCGCCCCGGCCTACCAGAACGGCATGCCCGAGGATCCGGAGTGGCTGCTGGACCACATCGACGACTTCGGCACCGTCCGCTGCGAAAACCACTACAACGTCGGCTGGGCCTGGGCGCTCGACGCGCCGTTCCAGTGGATGAAGCAGGTGGCCTCGCACTTCGGCGGAACCCGCAACGGCGTCGCGATCTCGTGGCCCAACGGGCATCGAGGCCAGCGGCGAGCAGCGCAGCCAGTTCCATCACATCATCGACCTGGCGCCAACCATCCTCGACGCCGCGGGCATCCCCCAACCCGACCACGTCAACGGGATCGAGCAGCGACCCATCGAGGGCGTCAGCATGCGGTACTCGTTCGACGACGCCGCCGCACCGAGTACCCGCACAACCCAGTATTTCGAGATGTTCGGCAACCGTGCGATCTACCACGACGGTTGGATCGCCTCCTGCTTCCACGGCCGACTGCCCTGGGTGCGAGCCCAGGGCGTGCCGTTCGGCGACACCGAACGCTGGGAGCTCTACAACATCGCCGAAGACTTCAGCCAGGGCGTCGACCTCGCCGAGCAGTTCCCCGACAAGCTCGCCGAACTGCAGGCCCTGTTCGACCGAGAAGCCCGCGCCTACAACGTTTATCCGCTCAACGACGAGACCACCACCCGCGCGCTGCCGGACCGCAGGCCCAGCCTGCTGGAGGGACAGACCACAACCACCTACTTCGCCGACCACGTCCGGGTGCCGGAGATGTCGACCATCAACTTCAAGAACACCTCATTCGATCTCACCGCCCGGCTCCAGATTCCGGCCGGCGGCGCCTCCGGCGTGGTCATCTGCCAGGGCGGATCCATGGCCGGCTGGACGCTGTACCTGCGCGACGGCGTGCCGAGCTACACCTACAACTACCTCGGCCACGACATCAGCACGATCAGCGCCGGGCAACCGCTGCCCCAGGGCCCGGCGACCCTGACCCTGTCGTTCGACTACGACGGCGGCGGACTCGGCAAGGGCGGCACCGCCACGCTCAGTGTCGACGGCGCCGCGGTGGCGACCGGCCGGATCGAGCAGACCGTGCCCTTCCTGTTCTCGATGAGCGGCGAGACCCTCGACGTCGGACTGGACACCGGCTCCCCCGTCGGCCCCTACCCGGCCGAGTTTCCCTTCACCGGGACCGTCGACCGCATCGACGTCACGGTGCGGCCGGGCGGTGAGCAGCACGCAGACGCGGTTGCGCAGGGCCAGCTGCGCGGCGCGCTGGGCACCCAGTAGGCCCACACAAAACGATGTCCCGAGACACTCGACGGTGTCTCGGGACATCGCAGCAGCGGGCCGCGGCTATCAGTTCCGTCCGGCACGCGGGTCGGCGATCGACACCCCGACCAGGACCATGCGCATCATCTGTTCGGTCGCGTCGATCAGCATGCGCTGCCCCTGCGCGAACGCGTCGGTCAACGGCATCGGCAGGTCGACGATCGAGGTGATGGCGTCGATGCCGACCTCGTGGACAGCGGCAGCACCGCGGCCGATCGAACCGGCCAGCCCCATGACCGGCACTCCGGCCCGGGCTGCGCGCCGCGCCACCTCCGCCGGCACCTTGCCGTGCGGGGTCTGGAAGTCGATCGAGCCCTCCGCGGTGATCACCAGGTCCACATCGGCGATCTTGGCGTCGAAGTCCGTCGAGTAGATCCCGGAGTCGAGGAAGACGTCGAACCGCGACTTCAGCGTGGCGCCGACACCGGCGGCCAGGCCGGCACCCAGGCCGCCGGAGGCCCCGGTGCCCAGCCCGGTCCGGACGTTGTCCACCGGCCCGCCGTCACGCTCGAGGACCGATGCCCAGATCTCCAGCGCGTCGGACAGCAGTTCGATGTCCTCTTGGCTGGCACCCTTCTGCTTGGCGAAGACGCGGGCAACGCCCTTGTCACCGCACAGCACGTTCGCGGCGTTGCACGCCAGCACGATCTCGACCTCGGCCAGTCGGGGGTGCAGTCCGCTCAGATCGAGCGAGGCTGCTCGTTGCAGATTCAGCCCGCCGAGGGAAAGGTCAGCTCCGTCGGCGTCGAGCACCCGTGCACCGAGTGCCTGCAGCGCGCCGGCGCCACCGTCGCACGTGCCGGAGTCGCCGCAGCCGACGATGATGCGGTTGACACCGTTGTCGAGTGCCGCCGCGATGAGCTCGCCGACGCCGTAAGTGGTTGTGAGGCAGGGATTCCGACGATCACGCGGCACCAGCGACAGGCCGGCGGCGGCAGCCATCTCGACGACGGCGGTGTCGGAGGCGTTCCCGCCCAGCATGGCGTAGTGCGACTCGATCTTCTCGCCCACCGGACCGGTGACCTGGACCGGCACCAGCCGGCCGTTGGTGGCCGCAGCCAGCGTGCGGGCAGTTCCCTCGCCGCCGTCGGGGACCGGGACGGCATCGATCTGGGCGTCGGGAAGCACTCGCCGGATTCCGATGCTGATGGCCTCGGCCACCTCTTCGGCGGACAGGCTCTCCTTGAACCCGCTCGGCGCGACGAGGATTCGCCGAAGCGAATTCTTCAGGGTGGCGGCCTGGCGCCCCCGCGGCTCGGTCCTGGTCATCAGGCGCTCGGTGGCCTCGTCGTGGTCCTGCGGGCGAACCAGTGTCGTGACGGTCATCAGTGTTCCTCTGTTTGGCCGGGTGAGGCTTTTTGCCTGTGCCCGAGGGGTTTTGATTACGTCACTAAGGTTGCCCGGCAGGTCGGCAGCCGGGTATCACCTCTCTGCACCCTCAGCTTGATGATTCGCTGTCCTACAACTGCAGGACACGGGGGCAAGATCAGGCAGGTGCGCCCATCGGCACGGTGACCGAGATGTGGGTGCCCTGCGGGACATCGTGAATGCTCACCGTTCCGCCGGCCGCCTCGATTCTGGCGCGCTGGGAGGCCAGTCCGATGTGCCCCTGGGTCAGCCGCTCGGCGGCCTGCTGCTGGGTCATGCCGACACCGTCGTCGAGAACGTCGAGGTGACGAACCCCGTCGACCACTTTCAGCGTCAAGGCGGCACGGGTGGCCCGGGAGTGCCGCACGACGTTGGACAGCAATTCGCGTGCGACGGAGAAGACGATCGGGTCGCTGGCGTCCGGCCCGATGTCGTCGATGTCGGTGGTGAAGTCGATGCCGGTCCGCGTCGAGTTGGCGTCGGCCAGTTGGGTCAGCGCGCGCGCCAGTCCGGCACCGGCCAGCACCGCGGGGTGCAGCTCGAAGGTGGCTTCGCGCATCTGTGCGGTGGCTTCACGAAGACCGGCCATCGCACGTTCGAGGGCCTGGTCCGGGTTCTTCTTCAGCACCGCGCTGATGTCCTGGCGGGCCATCAGAACCGACTGCAGCGGCCCGTCGTGGATGAACTCCGAGATCGTCCTTCGCTGCTCGTCGGAGGCGGTCATGATGTCGGCGAGCAGCGCCCGACGGGATGCGCTGAGCTCGGTGATCTCCTCGAGCTGTCGGCTTTGCGCATACACCGCCAACCACACTGTGCAGCAAAGGAATACGAAAACCACCGAAGCCAGCGCGATCCGGCCGTAGCCGACCTGGAGCTGCATGATCGGGTCGGTGAAGATCTCGAAGGTGAAGGTCGCCGCGATGATCGGCAGGGCGACGGCTGCGCGCTGCCACGACACGTCGAGGACGACCATCACCGGCAGCAGCGTGAGCGCCAGCAGCGGGACGTACGCCCCGTCCGGGGAGGCCAGTTTGAACGCGACGACCATTCCCACGTCCAGCGCGAGGAGCGCCAGCTGGATCCGCGACAACTTGAGGTCGCGTGACTTCGGGCCGAACAACGCCGCGGCCGCGGCGATCGCGGCGAGCCCGTAGAACCACGGCACCGGAGCGTATCCGGGCCATTTGGGTTTCAACCCCACATGCGCTGCGGCGATCATCACCGCGGCCACGCCCAACCGCACCAGCGCGACGATCCGCAGGGCACCAAGCTCGCGGCTGCGACGAATCAGGCTGATGTCTGTCGCTTCCACGGAGGCACCTCTCGTCGCCACACCGAACAGTCGGCCTCCGATTCCCCGGGCAAATCACCGACCTCGTGAAACGATAACGCCAGCACAGGAGGATATGACGATGCGACAGTCGGAGCAGGTCACCGTGATCGTGGGTGACGATCACCCGATGTATCGGGAGGGCGTCGTGCGGGCCATGAAGGAAACCGGCCGCATCCAGGTGCTCGCCGAGGTCGGCGACGGCCGCGCGGCACTGGAGGCGATCCGCGCGCACAAACCCGCCGTTGCGCTGCTCGACTACCGGATGCCCGAGCTCGACGGCCTGGCCGTGGTGACCGCGGTGGCCCGCGACGAGCTGAACACCCGCGTGCTGTTGCTCAGCGCCACCGAGGATCCCGCCACGGTGTACGAGGCGCTGTCGGCCGGAGCGGCGGGTTATCTCACCAAGGAGTCCGACCGCGACGAGATCGTCGCCGCGGTGATCAGTTGCGCCAAGGGCGGCGGCTATGTGCCGCCCAATATGGCGGGTGGTCTGGCCAACGAACTGAAGCAGCGGGCCCGTGGTGACGCGACGCTGTTGTCACCGCGGGAGGCCGAGGTCATCAAGCTGATCGCCGAGGGCCATTCGGTGCCCGACATCGCCAAGCAATTGCACCTCGCGCCGACGACGGTCCGCACTCATGTGCAACGTCTCTACGAGAAGTTGGGCGTGTCCGACCGCGGTGCCGCGGTCGCCGAGGCCATGCGGCGGCGCCTCGTCGAGTGACCCCGCAGGATCACTGAACAGACCCGCACGCGAATTAACTGTTGGTAGCGTGCAGCGATGCGGGGGGTGCCCAGGACGCGAAGTGGCGCACTTATTCTGGCTGTCTTCCTCGCCTTGGTGTCATTGGTCGTCTACTTCAGCGTGTCCGGCCACCTCAATGGCCACGCGGCGATCACGCTCACGGTCTTCCTGACCGCCATTTACCTGTGGACCGCAACGCCACTCGACGACAGCTATGTCGCGCTGGGGGCGGCGCTGGTGTTGGTGGTGACCGGCGTTCTCAGTCAGCAGGATTTCGTCCGCACGCTCGGGACGAACGTCATCTGGTTGCTGATCGGTGCGTTCGTCATAGCCGCCGGTGTCAATGCGACAGGTCTGATGACCAAGTTCGCGGCGTGGGTGGTGATTCGGGCGCGCACGCCCCGTCAACTCGTGCACCTTCTGACCGCGGCGCTGTTGCTCACCACGTTCGCGGTTCCCGCCACCTCCGGGCGCGCGGCGTTGGCGTTGCCGGTGTTCGTGGCGTTGGCGGGCATCCTCGCCGAACGACGCCGACTGGTGGTGTGCCTGTCGGTGCTGTTTCCCACCGCGATCCTGCTGTCGGCGGTCGGCTCACTGCTCGGTGCCGGCGCCCATCTGGTGACCAACGAGATCCTCGCCGAAAGCGGCAATACGAGTTTCAGCTTCGACCAATGGCTCCTGCTGGGTCTGCCGCTGGCGATCGTGTGGTCACACCTTGCCGCCGAGGCCATTCTGCTGATGTTCACCGACGCCGAGGAACGGCGAACTCCCCTGAGCGTGCCCGCCGACGCCTGGCCTGCCGGGAAACCCGAATCACCGGGAACTCCACTCACGGCGCCGCAGCGACGGGTACTCCTTCTTCTCGCGGCGGTCATCATCGCCTGGTGTACCGAGCCGCTGCATCACATTGATCCGGCGATCGTCGCCCTGCTGGGTGCGTTGGTCGCCGTGACCCCTCGTTTCGGTCTGGTCTCGTGGCCGACGGCCTTGAAAACCGTTCCGTGGTCGTTGTTGATCTTCATGGCGGCCACGCTGGCGATGGCCACCGCCATCACCAAGAGCGGCGTAGCCAAGTGGCTCGAACACGCCGTCACCTCGGTGCGGCTGCTGGGTGAATGGGCGACCATCGGCTTCGTGGTCGTCGTGATCGTGGTTTCCATCGCAGCGCATCTGGTGGTGCACTCGCGGTCGGCGCGATCGGCAATGCTGATTCCGATCATCGTTGCCACCGCGCCGGCGGTCGGTGTCAATCCGGCTGCGGCCGCATTCATCTCGACCGCCGCGGCCGGCTTCTGCTTGACCATGACCAGTTCGGCGAAGCCCATCGCGATGTTCACCAACATCGAGGGCGTAGCCACCTTCACCAGTCGCGACCTGCTGCGGCTGTCCGGCACGTTGGCGCCGGTGTCTGCGGTTCTGATCGGGATCTTCGCCCTGCTGGTGTGGCCTCATCTCGGTCTGAGCCTGCACGCGCCGTAGCCCCGGTTCAGCATCCGAGGATTTACTGAACCGGGGCGCTGGTCACGACGGCGACGCTCACTGGCGCGAGGAATCGCGCTTACTGGACTTGGCGTTGTCCTTCTTCTTCCGGTCGGACGTGCTGCTGTCCTGCTTGCCGGACGTGCCGCTGTCCTGCTGGCCGGACCTGGTTTCGTTGGCAGGGGGTGCCGCAGCAGGCGGGGCGGCGGGAGCGGGGGACGCGGGCGCCAACGGAGGAGGCGCGACCGGAGCGGGAGCCACCGCACCAACTCGGATCCCGTTGAGGGTCACGTCCGGTCGAGCCGGAGCCGCGGGTGCGGCCGGCGCCACCTCCCCATCCCAGATCGCGTCCGCGTCCTCGATCGTGCCCGGCTTGGCCGGGGCGGTAGTTCCGGCAGGAGGCGGAGGATTCCACTCGGTGGCCGCGGCGGCCGAATCGGCCGTGGTGAGGGCGACACCCGTGATGACCGCAGTGCCGAACAGCGGCAGGATGACGAGCTTTGCGATGGTCTGGCTAACGGCGTTCATGCGATGAATCTCCTTGTGTGTTGCGAACGTTCAGACGTTCGGTGTCGTTGTTTGGACACCCTTGACGATGCCGCGAAGGAGATGTGTTGACAGTCGGCGTATATGACGTTGTGGTTGATGACGTCTTGTCCTGCGATCGTAGGACAGGTGAACGCTGCGGCCTCGTGTCCTTCGATATGAGGACATCGGTTCATCAAGGGAAAGGACGCATTCGCGGACTGCGGCCGCCGCGATCATCCGGAATCGTTGATGACATCGCCGGAACAACCTCCGGTGCAACGAAATCGACGAACTGAGAACGCTGACCATGACCACCGTCTTCACTCGCCGGTTCGCCGGCCTGACCATCGCCGCACTCATCGCGGCCGGCCTCGTCGTAGGTCCCTCGGTTCCGATGGGCCCCGCCGGCGACGTCGAAACCCGGCACTGCGTCGCCACCGCCGGCGAATCCGGTGGGTTGTCCGCCAGTGAGCTGTGCGAGGCGATGGACGGCAGGCTGAGTCTGGCCCGCTACGCACAGCTGGTGGGACCGGTGACCGACGCCCTGCAGCGCTCGGAGGCCACCACGCCCGACCGGATGGCGATGTGGCTGGCCCAGATCGGCCACGAGTCAGGCGGATTGAGATACATGGAGGAACAGGCCGACGGCTCGCAGTATGAAGGCCGCACCGATTTGGGCAATACCGAGCCCGGAGATGGCCAGCGGTTCAAGGGCCGTGGCCCGATCCAGATCACCGGCCGGAACAACTACACCCAATTCTCGTTGTGGGCGCACGATCAGGGACTGACCCCCACCGCCACCTGGTTCGTCGACCGGCCCGAGGAGTTGGCGAGCGACCGCTACGGCTTCTATGCAGCGGCCTGGTACTGGACTGTCGCCCGGCCCCAGATCAATTCACTGACTGACGCAGGCGACCTCACCGGTGTGACCAAAGCGATCAACGGCGGGCTTCACGGCATCGAGGATCGCCGGAAGTTCTGGACCAAGAACAAAGCTTTGAGCCTGAGCACGGACGGGGTGGACTGAGGTACCTGCAGCTTCCCCGATCAACAAAGCCCGGCGCCGGGCGGGTCGCCGTGGGTTGTCGTGCCGAGTCGGTTCCCACCGGAAGGCGACTTGTTCATCAGAAACACGTCGATTGTCAACTCCCCGCTGGGATCATCGTTGCACTTGCAGGCTGGACAAGAGACTCGGGGAAGTTGAGATATGAGCGATGTCGTCTACGACGGGCCGAAGGGGCCGGAGATCCCCCAAGCGGTGGTCCACTACCAGCACGATCCGTCGGCATCCGCGATGATCATCCTCGAGCACGAGCACAGCAGGTCCGGGATGAGCGCGGACGCCCTGCGGCGAGGAATCGGCGATCACCTGCGCTACTCGCTGGGCCGTCCGGCCGCGCTGCTCGAGCCCAAACACTATTACCAGGCGTTATCCCTGGCGGTCCGCGACCGTATGCAGGACAGGTGGACCGCCACCACGCAGGCCTACCTGGACCTTTCCTCGAAGGTGGCCTGCTACCTGTCGGCAGAGTTCCTGCTCGGCCCGCACCTCGGCAACAACCTGTTGAACCTGGGGATCGAGACCGAAGCGCGGGCCGCCCTGGCCGAGCTGGGTCAGGACCTCGACGAGGTGCTCGCATGTGAGGAGGAGCCAGGGCTGGGCAACGGCGGCCTGGGCCGACTCGCGGCGTGCTACCTCGACTCGCTGGCTACCCTCCAGCGCCCGGCGATCGGCTACGGCATCCGCTACGAGTTCGGCATTTTCGACCAGGACATCCGCGACGGCTGGCAGGTGGAGAAGACCGACTACTGGCTGGCGGACGGCAACCCTTGGGAGATCGAGAAGACCGATCTCGACTACATCGTCGGATGGGGTGGCCACACCGAGCGCTACACCGACGAACAGGGCCACGATCGGGTGCGCTGGGTTCCACAACGCACTGTCAAAGGCGTCTACTACGGCACCCCGATCCAGGGTTACGGCGTCAACAACTGCAACACGCTGGCCCTGTGGAGTGCCCGGGCAATCAGGTCCTTGGCGCTCGACGCCTTCAACGCCGGCGACTACTACCGTGCGGTGGAGGACGAGGTGGTGTCCGAGACCGTGACCAAGGTGCTCTACCCGAACGACGAGCCGGAGGCCGGCAAACAGCTACGGCTACTTCAGCAGCACTTCTTCGTGTCCTGCTCATTGCAGGACATCCTGCACCTGGTCGAAGACCTCGCCGGGGCCGATACTTCCACGCTGCCTGACCGGGCAGCCGTGCAACTCAACGACACCCACCCGTCGATCGCGGTGGCCGAATTGATGCGGCTGCTCGTCGACGAACGGGACGTGGACTGGGACGAGGCTTGGCGCATCACGGTAGCCACATTGGCCTACACCAATCACACCCTGCTGCCCGAGGCGCTGGAAACCTGGCCGTTGGCGATGTTCGAGCGATTCCTGCCGCGGCACCTGGAGATCATCTTCGAGATCAACCGCCGCTTCCTCGACGAGGTTCAGGACCGTTTCCCCGGGGAGGAAGATCGGGTCCGCCGGATGTCGATCATCGGTGAGGACGGCGGAAAGTGTGTCCGGATGGCGCACCTGGCCACCGTCGGCAGCCATGCGGTCAACGGAGTCGCGGCGTTGCACTCCGAGCTCCTGAAAACCACTGTGCTCAAAGACTTTTTCGAGATGTGGCCAGACCGTTTCAGTAACAAGACCAACGGGGTGACTCCGCGGCGCTTCGTCGGTCTGTCGAATCCGGGCCTGCGTGCCCTGCTCGACGACACCGTCGGTGACGGCTGGATGACCGACTTGACCAAGCTGCGCGAGCTGGAGCCGCTGGCCGATGACCCGGCCTTCCAACGGCGCTGGCGCGCCGTCAAGCGCGCCAACAAGGCGCGACTGGCTGACCTCGTCCGCTCGACGAGCGGTGTGGAACTCGACCCGGACTGGATGTTCGACATCCAGGTGAAGCGGATCCACGAGTACAAGCGCCAGCACCTCAACGTCCTTCACATCGTGTCGCTCTACAACCGGCTCAAGCGCGACCCGGGTCTTGACATCCCTTCGCGGGCATTCATTTTCGGCGGCAAGGCGGCGCCGGGCTACACCATGGCCAAGCTGATCATCAAGCTGATCAACTCGGTCGGCGAGACGGTGAACAACGACCCGGAGGTCAACCAACGGTTGAAGGTGGCATTCGTCCCGGACTTCAACGTGAAGAACGCTCAGCTGATATATCCGGCGGCCGATCTATCCGAACAGATTTCGACGGCCGGAAAAGAAGCCTCGGGTACCGGGAACATGAAGTTCATGATCAACGGCGCGCTGACCATCGGCACGCTCGACGGCGCGAACGTGGAGATGCGCGAGGAAGTCGGCGCGGAGAACTTCTTCCTGTTCGGTCTGACGGTGCCCTCCGTGCAGCGGCTGCTCGGCGACGGTTATCACCCCGGCGGCTACATCGAGGCCAACCCAGACCTGGCCGAGGCGCTGGACACGATCGCCGAGGGCCGGTTCTCACAGGGTGACACCGAGGTGTTCCGGCCGATCGTCGACAACCTGACCCACCACGACCCGTTCCTCGTCGTCGCCGACTACGCCGACTACCTGAATTGCCAGCAACAGGTCAGTGACACGTGGCGCGACACGGAGGCTTGGACCCACAAGTCGATCCTGAACTCGGCGCGCAGCGGCAAGTTCTCCTCCGACCGCTCGATCGCCCAGTACTGCGACGAGGTATGGGATGTCGGACCAGTGACGGTCGCTGACTAGCCATTCGCCGCGCTACTCCAGTACTAAGCCGGGGTGATGACGACGAACGGCGGCGACGGCGTCCTCGGCGACATCCACGATGCGAGAGTCGGCGATCACCGCCTTAACACGTGGCTCGAAAGTTGCTGCCCGCGTTGCCAAAAAGCCGCCCAACGAGTAGCCGATGAGAGCAAATCTGGTTGGGTCCACCTCCGGACGGCCGATTAGGTAATCGATTACTGCGCCGACCGGTGCCTCAGGAACTCAAATTGGAAACCACCGACGTTCGTATCGGCCGAGTCGATCTTCACCTACGTCGTTCCTTTCAGGGAGCCGCGAGTCGCACACGACGTAAGCGAGTGTTTCTCGGCGAACCGTCCGAGAGAAAGAGCACTTGTTCATCAACTTATGGGATATGTGGGGCGGTGGTTCGCACCTTCTTGCGCAACCTTCTTGGAGTCCACCCCAGCTTCCGTCCCCGCCGTTTGCAGCAAATCAACGCGGTGCCAGAACACATCAACAGCGCCCGAAGTTCCGAGAGCTTGAGGTCGTGTCGGTTAACAGTCCCTTGCCAGCCGGAGAAGGTTTCACCCAGTTTCGTATCTTCTTGCCGGAAAATTGACGCACCAGTCATTCATTTGGATTACGGTTTTCTTGTTGCCTGTCGCCTGGGGAGAACGTAGGGCACGAACTTAATGGTGGAGTGACCCCTGGAGGCATCATGGCCGAGAAATACCCCAATCAACCCCTGAACGTTGTCGACAACCTGGTGAACAAGCCGTATACGGTGCAGCGGTTGGTCGAGCGCCCCGTCGAGAAGGTCGTCGACAAGCCGGTCACCCTCGAACGGGTAATCGAGCGGCTGGTGGTCGACACCGTGGACAAGGTGGTCGACAAGCCTGCGCAGGTTTCGCGTCTGGTGGAGCGCCCGGTGGTGACGGTGGTCGACGAGGTGGTCGACAAGCCGGTCAGCGTCAACCGGCTGTTGGAGCGCCCGGTGGTCACCGTGCACGATCAGATCGTCGACAAGGCCGTCAAGGTCGACCGGTTGGTCGAGCGTCCCGTCGTCACGATCCACGACAACGTGGTCGACAAACCCGTCGACGTACAGCGGCTGGTCGAGAAGCCAGTGGTCTCCATCGTCGACAAGATCGTCGACAAGCCCGTCGAGGTGCAGCGGCTGGTGGAGAAGTTGGTGATCTCCATCGTCGACAACGTCGTCGAGAAGCCGGCCCAGGTCCAGCGCCTGGTCGAGAAATTGCTCGTCGACATCCAGGACAACGTGGTCGACAAGCCCGTCACCGTGCAACGGCTGGTCGAGAAACCGGTGGTGACCGTCGTCGACAAGATCGTCGAGATCCCGGTCGAGCGCATCGTGGAGCGGGTCGTGGAAAAGCCGGTCGACAAGATCGTCGAACGGGTCGTGGAAAAGCCGGTGGAGAAGATCGTCGAGAAGATCATTGAGATCCCGGTCGAGAAGATCGTCTACAAGACCGTCGAGAAGCCGGTCGAGAAGATCGTCGAGATCGTGGTCGAGAAGCCGATCGTGAAGGTCGTGGAGAAGGTCCGCGAGGTCACCGTCGAGCAGATCGTGGAGAAGCCGGTCGAGAAGTCGGTTGACCGCGTGGTCGAGAAGGTGATCGAGAAGGTCAACATCATCGAAAAGGTCATCGACCGACCCGTCGACCGCACCGTCGAGAAGATCGTCGAAAAGCCCAACATCATCGAGAAAGTCATCGACCGACCCGTCGACCGCACCGTCGAGAAGATCGTCGAAAAGCCCAACATCATCGAGAAAGTCATCGACCGACCCGTCGACCGCACCGTCGAGAAGATCGTCGAAAAGCCCAACATCATCGAGAAAGTCATCGACCGACCCGTCGACCGCACCGTCGAGAAGATCGTCGAAAAGCCCAACATCATCGAGAAAGTCATCGACCGACCCGTCGACCGCACCGTCGAGAAGATCGTCGAGCGGCCCAACATCATCGAGAAAGTCATCGACCGACCCGTCGACCGCACCGTCGAGAAAGTCGTCGAGCGGCCGCGCATCGTGGAGAAGGTCATCGACCGTCCGGTGGACAAGGTGGTCGAGAAGACCGTCACCCGCCCGGTGCTGATCGAGAAGTTGGTCGAGAAGGACGTGGAGTACGTCAACGAGCGGATTGTGGAGAAGCCCGTCGAGACCATCGTCGAACGGGTGGTGGAACGCCCGGTCTACAAAGAGGTCGAGAGGATTGTCGAGAAGCCGGTCGAGAAGATCGTCGAGATCGTCGTCGAAAAGCCGGTCATCGTGCACAAGTTCGTCGAACGCCCGGTGGAGAAGGTCGTGGAGCAATACCGCGAAACCACCACCACGGTCACCCACGAGGTCGCCGGCAAAGCCTCCGAAGTCGCAGCCAAATTCCTGCGCACCGACGACGCCCGCCAAATCCCCTGGGTCGAGCGCAAGACCGGCGAGCATCCCGACGACAACATCGCAGGCGATGAATCCGAAGCCTTCACAGCGAGGGCGGCATACCTCGCCCAGGTCAAGGACGAGCCCAAGGATACCGACCCTCGCCACCGCCGTCCGTGACGCCGGCTGCGACGGCGGCAGTAGACCGGGTCTGTGCTGCTCGGGAACGCCGCCGTCACAGGCGTCATCGGTGACGCACGAAGCCCATCCGACATTCCCCGCTTGCCGGGCCGCCCGCACAAGGAGTTCCTCGTGACACCAATTCTGGCGCCGCGTCCCCGACCCACAGCAGCGAGTTTCCGCCGCAGACGCATCCCGTTGGTGGTTGTCGGCCTAGCCTTCGCGGCGGCAGGGCTTTGGGGAGCACCGGCCGCAGTCGCGACGCCGTCAGTGGACGCCGCCAACGCGATCGATGCGAAGTACACCAGCTTCGGCGGTGCGGGCTCCCTTCTGGGCACGCCGATCGCCGCAGCCGTTGATGTCGGCGATGGCGCCGAGCGCGACTATTCCGGCGGGGTCATCTACTACTCCAAGGACACTGGCGCCAAGGTCATGTACGGCGCCATCCTGGACAGGTACAAAAGCCTCGGCGGCCCAATGGGTGATC
The DNA here is from genome assembly GCA_963716465.1 of uncultured Actinomycetota bacterium. Taxonomy (GTDB): domain Bacteria; phylum Actinomycetota; class Actinomycetes; order Mycobacteriales; family Mycobacteriaceae; genus Mycobacterium. The sequence continues at coordinate 530,871 of CAVQTS010000006.1, read as the reverse complement.
TCGGATTTCCCACCAACGACGAGAGCGACGCCGGAAACGGGGTGGCCCGCTTCAACGACTTCACCGCACCCGGCGGCGCCTCCATCTACTGGAGCCCGCAATGGGGCGCTATGGTGGTGAAGGGTCGGGTGCGGGACGCATGGCTGGCCAGCGGCGGCGTCAACGGCCCCTTCAGCTATCCCACAACGGACACCGCGACGACCACCGACGTCCAGACCGGCAAGTTCGTCGGCCCCGCCGGAACCGAAATCCAGTGGTCCAACGCTGCCGGATTAGTCACCGTCCCAGCCGGACTCGCCTCGTCGCTGCCCGGATTCCTTGCCACCGCGCCGAGCGTAGAAGGGACCCAATCCGTGACTGCTCCGCCCGTGGCGACACCCACGCTCAACGCGCCGACGAACTCGGCTCCAAACCCGGTCCACTCCGGATTCAACAAGCTGTGGTGGATCCCGATCACCCTCGCTCTCGTTGCTGCGATAGGAGGCCTCATGTGGCTCTTTGGAAGGCGTCGCGGTAGCACAGCCGATGTGCAGAGCCCGCGACCGACTGCGCCCGTAGCGCCTGTGCCGCCGGCCAGGGCATCCGTTGCCGAGCCAGCGAAGCTGACGTCGAAGCCTGAGATCAAACCCACGCCGACCAAGTCCGCGCCCACCCCGGCCGCCAAAGCGGCCGCACCAGCAGTTCCGAAGGTGACGCAAAGCCCGAACGGGGCTGGCGATGCGGCAAAGGCGCCGACGGCTCCCGCGCCGCCGCCAAAGGCCGCGCCCGCACCGCCGAAGCCAGCGGTCGCGAGTGCTCCCGTTCGGAAGGCCGAGCCTTCGGTCCCCACGCCGCCACCGCCGAGGGCTGCGCCCGTATCGCCGCCGCCGGCCGTCCCGAGCCCTCCACCCGTTACCACACCGGTATTGCGTGCCGTATCGGATGTCGCGAAAGAGGCGGTACCGGCAGCGGTGGTTCGAGAAGTCACCGGGGCGGAGACATCGCCCGCGATCAAGTACGAGACGCCCGACGCCGCAGCGAGCACCAAGATCGAGATCACCTACGAGAACAACGCGATCGGCGACGGTCAGGAAAGCACTGCCGACAAGAGCAGCCACCACCGACAGACTTGAAAGACGCCATCACTGGACATGCTCGGCTAGCGGCAGGGGTGTTGACGGCGTCGGCTAGGTCGGCTCGGCCTGCTCGGCAACCCCGCTCTCGACAAGAGCCCGGGCACAGAAGTCGCAGTTGGCGGCAATTCTGCTGCGCTCATGCTCGGGGAGTCGACTTGTGGTCAGCAGCCTCCGGAATAGCGTCAAAGCCTCGCTGTTCTTGCCGATCCACGATGCGCACACCGCCTGCTCGTCCAGCGCCCGCCAGGCGTAGACCTCGTCGCTGACAAATAGCACATCCTGCTCGGGAAGCGGGATTTGGGCCGCCCGCTCGGCAAACAGGTAGCCCAGCGCGTAGCGCTGATCGGTGCGATACCGGTAAGCGATCACATACAGGGGCTCTGCGCGGGTCGGCCGGTACTCCCACGCCCGTAAGTAGGCGTCCTGCACCTCCGGCCATGGGGCGCTGAGACTCCACATCGACTCCGCGACCCGGAAGAGGGCGTAATAGACTTCTTCGGCGAAGCCACCCATCTCGGCGCGGCGCGCATACCAGTGGCGGGCGTTGTCGAAATCGCCTAGATCGAAATAACTCTGCGCCAAGTAGAACACCGAGCGCACATCGTCAGGGTTTCGGTGCACCTCGGCCAGCAACAGATCACGGTCACGCTCGTACTTCTGCGGATCGAGGTTCCGGCCGCCCAATCGTCGCGACTCGATGTGATAGTCGCCGCGGAGGCACTCCTCGACAAATGGGGCATCACAGGCAGCATATTCGTGGACGACGCCCACGTACCGCCATGGCACCCCATCGCGGAACAGTTGCCGGCGCAAGTAGCTGAAGTCCGCTCCATAGCGCAGGCTGTAGACGTCGGCGCTCAGATCCTCGAAGTCGGGCGTGCCCACGATCATGTCGTCGGCATCGATGACCCAGATGTAGTCAGCGTGCCCCTGCGCAAGTGTCAACGCTTCTGACCGGTTGTAGCCGAAGTCGCGCCAGGGCCGTTCGTAGAGTTCGCCCGGGATGCCAAGTCCGGCCATATGGCCACGGATCACGTCCTGGGTTCCGTCTGTGGAGCCAGTGTCGACGATCACCCAGGAGCTGATGTAGGGCGCAGTCGCGTCGAGCACCTCGTGGACGATGTGCGCCTCGTCGCGAACGATCATGTTCAGACAGATCGTCGGGTGGGGGGTCACAAGCTTACGGACTTTACCGGAACGGTTCCCGCGGGAATCACAAACTGCATGGTTTCAACGACATCGGATGACGCAGCGTGCGCCCCGCACCTTAGAGATCGTCAGGGCGCGGAGACGACTCGATTGCGTCCGCTGGACTTGGCCTCGTACATGGCGGCGTCGATCCGATCGACGAACGTCGCGAAGCTCTCGCCGGGTCGCCACTGGCCGACACCGAACGAAATCGTCACCGGGTCTGCTGCCACCTGCGGGGTCGTCGCGACGAGGTTGCGGACCCGCTCGGCGAGCGGCACCGCTTTGTCGAGCGGAGTGTTCGGCAGGAGGATCAGGAACTCCTCACCACCCCAGCGAATGGCGAGATCGTTGCTCCGCATACCGCCGCGCAGCGACGCTGCCACCGATCGCAGGACGTCGTCGCCGACTGCGTGCCCAAGGCGGTCGTTGATCCGCTTGAAGTGGTCGATATCGCCCATGGCCACACTCATCGGCGCGCCCGACGCTGCAGCCTGTTGGAGTTCGATCTCGAGGGCGACCTGCCCGGAGCGTCGGTTCAGAAGTCCGGTCAATGCATCGACGTTGGCCAATTCCTGCAGAGCCATCTGTTGCTCGACCAGGTGGGTGATGTTCGGCGCGATCGCCACATAGTGACCGTTGGGGTCGTTATAGCCGATGAGCCTGGAGATGCTGAGGTCGACATGTAGTTGATTTCCAGTGGCGAGTTCGAAGGACACCACCCCGTGAAAGGGGCTGCCCTCGGCAAGGACCCGTCGGATCTGCGCCTCGGCCAAACCCTCGGCGGTTCGCGGACTCAGCTCGAACGCCGACCGCCCGAGAAGGTCTTTCACCGGTCGCCCAACCTCATGGCCGAAGGCATTGTTGGCGAAGACGATCATGAAGTTCTTGTCCATGACGATGACCGGGTCGGTCGCCGCGTTGAGGGCCTCGGCGAGCAGGCTGCGCTCGCGCTCCGCAGCAAAGCGCGCCGTGATGTCTTGCTGGATCGAGATGAAGGCCACGATCGTGCCATCGGCATCGCGCACCGGTGAGATGTTCCACTGAACGACGTAGGCCACGCCGTCCTTGCGATAGTTGACGGTGCTGCCCTCGAAGAACTCCCCGGCCCGGATCTTGCGGGTGAGCTGATCAATGACCCGTCGATCGGTGTCGGGCCCCTGCAGGATGCGTGGCGACTTGCCGATCAACTCCTCCTCCGCATAGCCGGTCATCGCGCAGAAGGCCGGATTGCAGAGCTGGATGAAGGGGCCGCCGTCGAAGTCGGCGTCAGTGATGACCATCGCGTTGTAGAGGTGCTCGAAGGCAGCCTCGAGTACCGCCTCACCGCTGAGGTTCAGCCCAGTCGCATGCCGTCTCATCAACACCCCTTTGCCAGGAGGTTAGGCGAAGACCTGCCGTCGGCGCAGCGAATTCTCGGCCGCTCCGATGACTGCGACTTCGTGGACCCTCGACTCATGGCATCGATCGGCGCCCGCGTTACGGAAGTTTGCGCACGGGGACGTTCGCCCAACCCGCGACATTCGACATCTTCACCCGGCGCAGCCCGGCACGGTCGACCTCGAAACTGGGAATCAGATCGAGCAGCGCATCGATGGCGAGCCGGCCCTCCATCCTCGCCAACGCCGCACCTAAACAGCTGTGGATCCCGTAGCCGAAACCGAGGTTGTGCCCGGAGTGCGGACGGTTGATGTCGAACCGGTCGGGATCGTCGAACTCACGCTCGTCGCGCGTGGCCGAGCCGAGCAGCATCAAGACGGGGCTGCTTTTGGGAATGGTCCTTCCGTGCAGTTGTACGTCGCGGGTGGTGTGTCGCAGGTCGTATTGCGCCGGCGCCTCATAGCGCAGCAGTTCTTCGAAGGCTGCGGGGATCTTGCTGCGATCGGCCCGCAGGCTTTCCCACTGGTCCTGGTGTTCGGCGAACACCACCACGGCATTGCCGATTAGTTTGGCGACCGTCTCCGCACCAGCCGATCCGAGAATCGACAGGAAGCCCACGATTTCGATATCGGTGAGCACCGTCACCGTGCCGTCACCGCGGTCCACTTCGACCTGGGTGAGTCGACTGATCATGTCGTCGCATGGGTCCGCGCGACGTTTGACGACCAGATGGTAGTAGTACTGGGCCGAGGACCTCGACGATTCGATGCCGGCGGGAGTCATGCCCATCTGTCCGGGTTCGCGACTCAGCGACGTCGCGGTCCACACCCGCAGCTGTTGTCGATCCTCCGCCGGCACACCCAGCATGGTGGTGATGACTTCGACGGGAAACAACGACGAGAAGTCCGTCACTGCATCGAAACGCGTTGCATCGATGCCGTCTACAACATCGGCGATCTTGGCGCTCACCATCGATTCCAAAGTGGCGATGGCCCGCGGGGTGAAGACCTTGTTCACCAGCTTGCGCATCCGGGTATGTTCCGGCGGATCCATCATGATGATCAGTGGCGCGCTCGGCCGGGGTGCATCGGGGTCCAGATGCATGTCCAGGCTGACTCCCTTTGCCGAGGAGTAGGTTTCGAAGTCCTTCATCGCCGGCGCCACGTCCTCATAGCGTGACAGCGCCCAAAATCCGTATTGCCCGTTGTAATAGACGGGGGCCACGTTGCGCAGGCGCCGGTAGATGTCGTAGGGGTTTTCGAAGTAGCTCTCGGCGAACGGATCGAACGCCACAGTGTCGGCCGACGCCACCGCATCACTCGCATTCATTTCGGCGGTTCTGCTCAGACGTCAGGCTCGGGCCGGTTGGGGGATCTTGAACAAGTTCAACATGTTGGCCCCCATGACCTTTGCGACGGCTTCCTCGGACAGACCCCGGAGATGGTCGACCAACGAAAGAGGGTCCTTCAATCCCTCGGGATGGGGCCAATCCGATCCGAAGATCACCCGGTCGACACCGATCAGGTCGGCGATCTGGGCGAAATCGTCCTCCCAGAAGGGTGCTACGTAGACGCACCGTTTGAAGGCCTCAACCGGGTGCTCGGCGAACTCCTGCGGCATCTTGGTGTAGACGTCGGTGAGGATCTCGATAACGTGCGCGACCCAGGAGGCCCCGTTCTCGATCGACAGGATGCGCAGTTCAGGGTTACGCGTGAGCGCGCCGTGGCAGGTCAACGCGAACATCGCGTCTTCGATGGGGCGCTTTCCCACGAGGGCGGTCCGGAACGCCGTCGGTTTGAACGGCAGATACTCCCTGGTCGGCTCCCAAGCATTGATCTGGTCGGCGTAGCCGCTGTCCGACGCGTGCATCGACACCGGGATGTCTGCCGCAACGCAGGCTTGCCAGAACGGGTCGAACTCGTCGAGACCAAAAGAGCGACTCCCCCGATGACTGGGTACGGCAGCGGGACGCACCAGCACCGTCTTGGCACCGCGATCCAGACACCACTGCAGTTCCTCCAGCGCACGGTCGACGATCGGCAGGGTGATCACCGGGGTCGCGAAGATCCGGTCTTCGTAGTTGAACGACCACGTCTCGTACATCCACTCATTGAGTGCGTGGATGATGTCGTGGATGAGTTCGGGATCGTCTTTGATCCTCTCCTCCAGCAAGCTCGCAAGGGTCGGGAACATCAGCGCGTAATCGATGCCGAGTTCATCCATGACGGCCAGTCGGGGGCCAGGCTCGCGGAATGCCGGAATCGACTTCATCGGCTTGCCGATCATCTCCCGAAAAGTCCTGCCGGCGCCCGCACCGCGAAAGTAGTCCTCCATCGCACCGGGTGAGGCGACGACGTCGAAAGTTGGGTTGGGGATGTACTCGCTGATTAGGCCGCGCACAACAATCTTCGTGCGTCCGCCCATTTCGACATAGTCGATGGCGTTCTTGCGATGCCACGGAAGGAACTTCGTGAGCGCTTCCCGCGTCTCGTACATGTGGTTGTCGGCATCGAACACCGGAAAGGGAAGGGCACGGGACGGCATGGCTGGCTCCTGGGCGGCATCAATGGGTCTGGTCAGCGGAGTCGTAGTCGCTGGGCATCATGTAGCGCCCGGCAGCGATGGCATCCAATCGAAATACGACATATCAGTATTTCGACATTGACACGTTTCGAATATAGAGGCCGCGGACGGGCGGCGCAAGACTGGTCGACAAACCGGCATTGAGTACCCCGCCGATCGTCGTTTTCGGCATAGTCTGGCGTGGTGGACGACACCGCAGGGCGGCTGCATATAACGCAACGTCGCGGGGCGACGACGCCCGCGCCGCGGCCGGGCCGTCCCCGCAGCGGCGAAGCTGACCGCGTCATCTTGCTCAAGACGCTCGAAGTGCTCGGGGAAATGGGCTACGCGGCCTTGACGGTCAACGAAGTAATCGCTCGCGCAGGCGTTTCGTCGGCAACCCTCTACCGCCGATGGGCATCCAAGACAGATCTGGTGACCGCAGCGATCGCATCGTTGGGCACCCCGCCACCGTCCATAGACACCGGCTCATTCGAGACCGACCTGGCTGTCTATGTCGACTACCTGGGTGCCGAGTTCGCCCACCCTGCAGGACTGGCGACCGCATGGGCTGACGGCGCCCGCTTCGATCCGGCGATGGGCGATCTCATGGAGGAGACCTTCATTGCGCCGCGGCGCCAGTTGCTGGGCGACATCCTCAAGCGCGCCCGCGACCGGGGCGACATCGCAGCCATCCCGCCACTCGGCGACTGCTGGAGCTACGTGAGTGGCCCGATTCATCATCGGATGCACATCCGCAACAAGCCCTTCACGCCGGCGTTCGCACGCGACACCGTGCTGGTGGTGAGCGCCGGCTTGGTGGCACTGGCCAATCACCGCGCCGATCGTCGTCGACCACGCCAACCAACGACAGACATGGGTTGACCCCTACCAGCGGCCCGCCCTCGATGCCTTCGAGACCTCTGCTCGATACGATCGCCGACTGGACGGTCGACCACCTGCTTACCTCGCGACTGCGCGGGGGCTCAGTGCCGTGATGGATGCCGGCGCGCCCCCGCGAACCACGTCCCTGGCGAAAGCGTGTGTAATGCAGTGATGGAATTGTCGCGCGCGTCATTGCCCATCGTCCCCGATGTACCGTCGCTGGCCACGCCGGTCGATGTCCGTGACGCTGGGACCGCCCCGACAATCGAGCCGCTGCGCCCCCCGAAGGCTGCGCCGAACGTGGTGATCATCCTCATCGACGACATGGGGTTCGGGGCTCCCTCCCCGTTCGGTGGGCCATGTGAGATGCCGACCGCGCAGCGACTGGCCGATGATGGGCTGCGCTTCACCCGGTTTCACACCACAGCGTTGTGCTCCCCGACCCGGGCGGCGCTGCTGGCCGGGCGTAACCATCACAGCGTGGGGATGGGGGCGCTCACCGAGATCGCCACGGCGTGGCCGGGATACACCTCGATGCGCCCGGCCACGGCTGCGCCGATCGCCGAGGTTCTCAGGCTCAACGGGTACAACACCGCCTGCTTCGGCAAGTGGCACCAGACCCCGGTGTGGGAGACCAGCGCGACCGGGCCGTTCGACCGGTGGCCCACCGGGGAGGGCTTCGAACGGTTCTTCGGATTCCTGGGTGGTGAGACCGACCAGTACCAGCCGACGGTGTTCGAGGGCACCATGCCGGTCACCACCCCCGATGACCCGGACTACCACTTCTCCGTCGACATCACCGATCGCACGATTTCCTATGTGCGAGAGCAACAGTCCATGACCCCGGACAAGCCGTTCTTCGTCTACCTGTCCTACGGGGCGACCCACGCGCCCCACCACGTTCCGGCGTCCTATGTCGAGCCCTACCGCGGCCTGTTCGACGACGGCTGGGACGCCCAGCGGGACCGGACCCTGGCCCGGCAACGCGAGATGGGCATCGTGCCGCCGGAGTGCGAACTCTCACCCCGGCCGGAGGCGATCCCGGCCTGGGACTCGCTCAGCGAGGATCACCACCGGCTGCACACCCGGATGATGGAGACCTACGCCGGGTTCGCCACCCACACCGACGAACAAGTCGGCCGACTGGTCGACACCCTGGCCGAGATGGGGGTCCTCGAGGACACGCTGGTGTTCTACCTACTCGGAGACAACGGCGCAAGCGCCGAAGCCGGCCCGGACGGCACGCTCAACGAATTCGCCCAGTACAACATGGTTCCCGAGACGATCCCACAGATGTTGGCGCGCATCGACGAGATCGGCGGACGCACCTTGTTCAATCATTACCCGGTGGGCTGGGCGCACGCGATGAACACGCCGTATCAGTGGACCAAGCAGATCGCCTCGCACTGGGGAGGTACCCGCAACGGCATGGTCGTGCACTGGCCCAACGGATTTCGGGCACGCGGGGAACTGCGCGATCAATTCACCCACTGCATCGACGTCGTCCCAACCATCCTGGAAGCTGCCGGATTGCCAGCGCCGGCAACCGTCAACGGGGTGGCCCAGAAACCGATCGAGGGCACTGCGTTCGGCTACGCCTTCGATGATGCCGCCGCTCCCGAGCGGCACCCGACGCAGTACTTCGAATTGTTCGGCAACCGCGGCATCTACCACCAGGGCTGGTCGGCGTGCACCATCCACTCGGTGCCGTGGATTCTCACCGGCGAGCACCCGCCGCTGGCCGAGGACGACTGGGAACTGTATGCCCCCGGCGATCACAGCCAGGCCCACAACATCGCCGCCGAGCAGCCGCAGCGCCTCGCCCGGCTGCAGGAGTTGTTCCTCATCGAGGCCGCCAAGCATCAGGTCTTCCCGATCGACGACCGCAAGGCCGAACGTCTCGATCCCGCCGTGGCCGGGCGCCCGGACCTGATGGCCGGGCGGACCACCCTCACCTTGTATCCCGGTGCCACTCACCTCGGGGAGGCCACCGTTCCGAGTGTGAAGAACTGTTCGCACAGCGTCACCGCAGAGCTCACCGTCGGTCAGGCCGCCCCCAACGGGGCGGTGGTGGCCCAGGGCGGCCGGTTCGGCGGCTGGACGCTCTACCTCAACGACGGCATCCCGGGCTACTGCCACAACTGGGTCGACCACGAGTACTACTACGTCAAAGCATCCGAGCCGCTGACCCCCGGCCCGCACACCCTGCGTTACGAATTCGCCTACGACGGAGGCGGTCCCGGCAAGGGCGGGACCGGTCGGCTGCTGGTCGACGGGATGGCGGTCGCCGAAGGCCGCATCGAGAACACCTGCGGCTTCATGTTCGCCACCACCGACGCCCTCGACATCGGCCGGGACACCGGGGCCCAGGTGATCGACCACTACCAATCGCCCGGCGGCCAATGCACCGCGACCGTCCACCAGGTCACCCTCGATGTCGGCGCGGAAAAGCACGACGATCCCGACGGGACCGCCCGCGCCGTCCTCGCCCGCCAGTAATAGCCCGGCCGCGAGTACCGTCGGCCTCGACGAAAGCTGAACAACGATGACAGACCCGACGGCTGACGGATCGACACTTCCGTTTCCGAGCGCCCCCTCGGCCAGCACGGCCGGCTACACCCTGGCTGAATCGACTCATCACCGCCGCACCGAGCCCCGGCACCTGCCCGACGACGCGCCGAACATCGTCGTCGTCCTGCTCGACGATGTCGGCTTCGGCCTGTCCGACGTAGTCGGCGGTGAGGTGCGAACTCCGGCTTTTCGTCGGGTCGCGGAGAACGGCATCTGCTACAACACTTTTCACACGACATCGATCTGTTCGCCGACCCGGGCGGCGCTGCTGACCGGACGCAATCACCACCGGGTGCACTCGGGCACGATCGCCGAGCGGGCCGTCGACTGGGACGGCTACACCGGAGTGATCGGCAAGGACACCGCCACCGTCGCGGAAGTGCTGCGTTACTACGGCTACTGCACGGCCGCGTTCGGCAAGTGGCACAACTCTCCCGCGACGCAGACCACGGCGATGGGACCGTTCGACCGGTGGCCGACCGGTCACGGATTCGACTACTTCTACGGGTTCATCGCCGGGGAGACGTCGCAGTGGGAACCGCGGCTCTACCAGAATCTCAATCCGGTCGAACCACCTGAGCGCGAGGGCTACCACCTCTCCGAAGACCTGGCCGACAACGCAATCTCGTGGCTGCGCCAGCATGAGGCGTTCGCGCCCGATCGGCCGTTCTTCATGTACTGGGCTCCCGGGGCCGCTCACGGACCCCACCACGTGGCCAAAGAGTGGGCCGACAAGTACCAGGGCGCGTTCGACGACGGCTGGGACGCCTACCGCGAGCGGGTCTTCGCCCGGCAGAAGGCGACGGGATGGATCCCCGCCGAGGCGGAGCTGACGCCCCGTGCCGACACGATGCAGGGATGGGCGGACATCCCCGAGGAGCAGCTGCCCTTCCAGCGTCGACTGATGGAGGTGTTCGCCGGCTTCCTCGAACACGTCGACGTCCAGATCGCACGCATCCTCGACGAACTGGAGCGTCTGGGCCGCGCCGACAACACCATGGTCATCTACATCTTCGGCGATAACGGATCCAGCGCCGAAGGCCAGCGCGGCAGCATCAGCGAACTGCTGGCCCAGAACGGCATTCCGACCACTGTCGACGATCAGCTGGCCGCCCTGGAGAGGTTGGGCGGGCTGGACGCGCTGGGTTCACCGAAAACCGACAACATGTACCACGCCGGCTGGGCCTGGGCCGGAAACACGCCCTTCCACCACACCAAGCTGGTCGCCAGCCACTTCGGCGGCACCCGCAATCCGATGGCGATCTCGTGGCCGCGCCGCATCACCCCCGACGGAGTGATGCGCGGTCAGTTCCACCACGTCAACGACATCACACCGACCATCTACGAGATCCTCGGCATCACCCCGCCCGAAGTCGTGGACGGCCACGAGCAGAAGCCGCTCGACGGGACCAGCCTGGCCTACACCTTCGATCACGCCGACGAGCCCGGCCGTAAACCGTTGCAGTACTTCGAGAACGCCGCCAGCCGCGGAATCTACCGCGATGGCTGGTACGCCTGCGCCTTCGGGCCGTTCGTCCCCTGGGACACTGCCGGAACCGCGAAGCGGATGGCCGCCTGGAACGCCGACACCGAACCGTGGGAGCTCTACTACCTGCCCGAGGACTTCTCCCAGGCCAACGACCTCGCCGTCCAACAGCCCGAAAAACTCACCGAACTCAAGGAGTTGTTCAAGGAGGTGTCGCGGGACAACCTGGTCTGGCCGATCGGCGCCGGGCTGTGGCTGCGCACCCACCCTGAAGACCGCATCTCCTCGCCGTACACCCGTTGGCGCTTCGACGCGTCGTGCACCCGGATGCCGGAGTTCACCGCGCCAGGACTAGGACGCCAGGACAGCCGCGTCGAAATCGCAGCGACTTTGCCCGACAACGCATCCGGCGTGCTGTACGCGCTGGGCGGATTCTCCGGCGGGTTGACGTTGTTCCTGGATGCAGGCCATCTGGTCTACGAGTACAACATGTTGATCGTCGACCGCTACCAGGCCCGCAGTGCCGCCCCGATCGCCGGCGGCTCACACGTGATCACGGTGACGACGAAGTTCGACTCGCCGGCACCGATGGCTCCTGCGATGGTCACGCTGGCCGTCGACGGCGCCGAGGTCGCGTCGGTGGCGGTAGCACGTACGGTACCCGCGGCCTTCACCGCCAGTGAAACCTTCGGCGTCGGAGTCGATCTGGGCTCCCCGGTATCGCCGGATTACTTCGACCGGCGCCCGTTCCGCTTCACCGGAACAATCGACCACGTCGACGTCGAGGTCTTCCCGCCCGGCACGGGCAACTGACGCGAGCCCCGCCCGACCACCCAACCCACTGAAAGCCCACCGAGGTTGCTTGGCCGACATAGGCTGCTACCACACCGCACACGCGGTTGGAACGAGCGAGAGGAACCCGGATGGCTGATCCAAATCCGAGCACGTACGACCCGAAGACGGGCGGCAAGTTCGAGCCGACCACGAAGGCGGTGCCGCCGCCGCCGCCTCAACCGGGACGGAAGGAAAAAGACCGGTAGTCAAGAGTGGTGGCCGGCGATCAGCAGTTCATCTGCTGGTTGTCGCCATCGCCGCTGTTGGGTGCGCGATGAGGAATCCCTGCAGTTGGTCGACCCCGAGTTCTACCAGCCGGTTTCGGGTTTCGGTGTCTTCGACGCCCTCTGCGGTGGTGAGCAGTCCGAATTCCTTGGCGATGCCGACGATCGCCCGGACAACCGATTCGTCCTGAGGGTTGCGCAGCAGGTCGGAGACGAAACTCTGGTCGATCTTCAACTTGTGCAGCGTCATTCCGCGAAGTTCGGTGAAAGAGCCGAAGCCGGTGCCGAAGTCGTCGAGCGCCAATCGACAGCCCAACCCCCGCATGTCATCGGAGAAACGCTCGGCAAGATCGGTCGATGCCAGAGCCGTGTATTCGGTGATCTCGAAGGACACCCGCGCGGCGGCATCGCCGGCTTGGCGCAGTTCCTCGATGATCGCCGAGATGGTGGCCGCTTCGTTGATGGATGCAGCCGAAAGGTTCACCGCCACATGGCGGCCTGCCCGGCTCAACTCGATAGCACGGGTCACCATGAACCGGTCGATGGTCGGCATCATGCCGAACCGCTGGGCTTGCGGAAGGAACTCGTCGGGCACCATCACCTGTCCGTCGGATCCCACGATCCGGACCAGTAGTTCCTCTTCGACCAGCCGACCAGTACGGGCATCGACGATCGGCTGGGCATAGGCGACCATCCGTCCCTTCGGTGATCGCACGCGATAGGAACTCCTCGAACTCCAGGCGTTCTCGCAATTCCCGCTCAACCGGGCTGACGTCGGTGACCTGGATGAGGTAGCTCTCTACGCTGCCGTCTGCGTCTCGAATGCAGCTCACCGAGTGATCGCCCCAGACAAGATGACCATCGGCGTGGACATACTGATTGATCATTCGGAAGGAATCGGTACGGCCTGCTTGAATCTCGTTGAGGTTCCTCAGGTTTTCCTCCAGGTACTGTGGGTCGGTCACCTCCGGCCAGGTCTTCTGCCGAAGCGTGTCGGCGTCATAGCCCAAGAACTGACACAGCGCGTGGTTGACCTCCAGGACGCGACCTTCCGGATCAAGCAGGCACATGCCGACGGCCGCGTGGTCCATCGACCGGCGAAAACGTTCATCGGCTATGGCCTGCCGGCGGCGGGCATCCTCCGCCGCCTGCTCCGCGGCCACTTCCTCGTCGATCAGATGGGCCGCGATGACCGCGCCGTCGCGGTTTCCCTCGGCATCGCGAAAAGACTTGACGTTCACGTGGAACCAGTGCATGACACCATCGACCGATCGCATCTGCGCGCGCTCACTGATGACCCCGCCCGCATTGATCGTCTTCCATCGGTCGATGTGAGCCTGCGCATCCTCCGGTGGAACGAGTTCCAGCAATGTTCGGCCCAGCCAATGCTCTGGAGGGGCACCCAGAACGTCTTGAACGTTCGGTGAGATCCAGACGATCTGGTTGCCGCCCGTGTTGTCCTCCCGGGTGTGGCAGATCAAATCCCCTGCGTTCTCGATCAGCAGGCGATACGTCGTCTCCGAGTATGCGATCAGCTCGTTCTGCCGCTGAAGCTGTTGGGTGAGAACACGATTCCGCTCGTCGGCTTCCACTTGGGCTGTGATGTCAGTGATCTGGGAGATGAAGTACTCCACACGGCCGCGCTCGTCGCGAACGCAACTCACCGACAGATCGCCCCAGATCAGGTGACGGTCGGCATGGACGTACTGCTTGATCATCCGGTAGGAGTCCAACCGGCCTTCCAGAAGGTCGTTGACCTTATTAAGGTCTGCTTCCAGGTATTCCGGCGCGGTCAGCTCCTGCCAGGTCTTGGCCGTCAACGTCTCGGCGTCGTAGCCGAAGAAGTGGCAGAGCGAGTCGTTCACGTCCGTGTATCGCCCGTCAGGGGCGGTTAGGCACATGCCGACAGCGGCGTTGTCCATCGAGCGGCGATAACGCGCCTCGGAAGCCGCGATGCGCTGCGCCATGTGAAATCGCTCGGTGACGTCGCGCCAGGTGAGGACGATGGAACTCGATGTGGCCCGAGTGGCTCTGAGGTCGTACCGGCGTTCGGCGGTGCGGATTTCGCCTTCGTAACAGAAGTCATTGACGACCAGTGGCTCGCCGGTCTCCAAACACCGAATGTAACCGGGCAGCAACGCCTTTTCGCCCGGGGTCGTCTCCACCACCCCGCGTCCCACCAACTCCGCACGAGACAACCCGAATTGGTCACACGTCGCTTGGTTGACCTGCCGGTAGCAGAAATCGATGATCCGACCGGAGGAATCCCTCACCGCCTCCAGGAGCACACAAGGGTCGAGCAGCGCATCGGCGCTGGCCCGCAGCACAGCAAGGGTCGCATGGTCGGCTGCGAACGCAGCGCCATCATCCCCGGACGCGGGCTGTCGGGACACCCTGGCATCCTAGATCGCGTTGCGCGCGATAGATCGCGAAAGGCGCCCCATAGGTCGGTGAGTCTGACCGCTGGGGATCACCGCGGGCGTCAGGCCAGTCGACTTCTGGTCCGAACCAGCCGCACAGCGGTCCGCCTACTATCGACCCCGACCGCTCCAGATAGATAACGCGACTAACTTTCGAGACCCACGTATCTCTTCTCTTGTGAGACCCGAGCAGATACGGATCGGGCTTGGCGGAGCCGGTGCCGTCCTCATCCCCCACCGGGTTGCGATAGCACCGAGACCGCTTCTTGCAGAGAGGCCGAGGTCGTCGAGATCACGCCGACGTAGGGGTGGGCGAGCACATTGCGGGCCTGACTGACCTTGTCGAGATTCGACAACGACGTCGCCAGGAACGTCTTCTGGGTGTCTGTCTTGGGCTGGACTTGTTCGTAGGCCGCCAAAATCGGACGAAGCCGGCGCGCCCGATGCTTCCGGTCAGCTAGAAAAACCGGTCTTGATGGCGGCGTCCTGCTTCTGCCCGACCTCCTCGACGAATTCAACTGCCACCGGATCGTCTGGTGCACCGTCGAATTCGAGCGTGGTGAACGCTTTGCCCTCGGTGAACAAGAGGATCGTGACCACCTTTGATCCATCTGGTGAGGTTCCCGATACCAATGTTCCGCCAACCCCTACCGTCGACGACTGCGGAGTTGGAAAGGTGACCGCACTACCGAACCCGGCCGCTGCGGCGCTCAAGGCGGACTTAGCCGCAGACTCATCGGCCAGGACCAGGATGGTGTCACCAATCTGTCGACTGCCGTCCTGGCTGTTGAACACGGCAGCGACCCCGGGCTTTCCACTCGGATTGATGGTCGGTGACCCTGCGGTAAAACCGGTTTCGGGCTTGCCGGTGAAGAAGTCGGCGGGTTGGGTGATGTCGCCAGCCTTGATCAGCAACGCGCTGTAATCCGCCGACGCGCCCTGCGAACCGGAAGCGGCACCGCTACCGGGACCCGTCGTCGACAACGAGGATGACTTCGACGCGGTCGACGTGGCACCACTGCAACCGCCCACTGCAATACCGACAGCCACGCCAGCCGACACCAGGCCTACCGCCGCGCTGAGAGGAGCTTTCATAGCGGAGTACTCCTGCCGTGACCATGTCGGCGATCCGCTGCCGACACCCGAGACGATAATGCCAACCGCCGTCACTCACAGGCCCTGTGCGGTATCTTTTCGCCTCCGACCCAGGCCGGTTGCGGTTACGCAGCGCTGCAGCGGCGACGTCGCCCTTGATGTCCGTGGACGGCGCAGTGCCACTCGCCGCGCAGAGGAAACAGTCCACTCATCAGTGCAATCTCGAATGCGCCCCTGACGGGAAAGAAAACTGGCCAGGGCTTGTGGCCCTGACCAGCATCTTTTCGGTGGAGCTGCCGGGAATCGAACCCGGGTCCTACGGCATTCCCTCAAGACTTCTCCGTGCGCAGTCCGCTATGTCTCTACTTGGATCTCCTGCTCACGCGAACAAGTCAGGATGACGATCCCAGTCGCTGTTTGATGTCCCGATTCATCCCGCGACCGGACGTATCGGTTTGTCCCTCTAGCTGATGCCAGGGTCCGGGCCGAGGGCGCTCCCGGTCTGACAGACACACCGTCGCTTAGGCAGCGAGGGCGTAGTCGCGCTGATTGGAATCGGCGCTTAATTGGTTGCAATGACGCTTACGGTGGTCTCTTGCCTGCACCGGCACGCTTCCCTTGATTCGATGCGCGAAGTCGAAACCGTTCAGCCCCTCGCACCCCGACCGACTTTCGGCCGGAAAACCAATGGTACGCGGCATACAACCGCGCACTGAAGCACATTAATCCCGGCCACCGACAGTGTCGCCCGCCGAGATCGACGCAATGGCGGCCCCCACCTGGCGTTTTTGCGCCGATGTGTCGGTTTGGGCGCGGAAAAAGTGAGACTTTGTCTACAGTGCGACTGTGTCTGACAGCCTGCGGGTCCGCAAGCGTGAGCGGACCCGCGAGCGGATCGCCGCCGCGGCGGCCCGGCTGGTCATCGAGAACGGACTGACCGCGGCCACCGCCGACCGGATCGCCGCCGAAGCCGACGTCGCCAGAGCCACCTTCTTCCGGTACTTCGAGTCCAAGGAGTACGCCGTCGCCGAGGGTTTCACCGCGATGTGGATCGCCGCGATCACCGACGCCCTGCACCGCCAGCAGCCCGACCTGTCGGCCACCGACGCGCTCGCCGCGGCGTTTCGCGAACTGGCCGCTGGCTTCGAGGCCATCTCCGGCCGGATCGCCGACATCGAACGCCACACCCGCGAATCGTTGAGCCTGCGGGCCTGGACCCTGCTGTCCTACCTCAGCTTCGAGACCGCCATCGCCGAGACGATCGCCCCCCGCCTGCCCGACCTGACCGTGGACGACCCGCGGCCTCGTCTGATCGGCGCGCTGGCGATGGCCGCCGTCCGGATCTCTCTGGACGACTGGCTGCGCGACGGCGGCTCGCTGTCCTACCGGATCTCCCGCGCGGTGACCTCCATGGCACCGCGCCCGATGACAGAACAGGAATGAGGGCCCGATGGCCGGCGAGAAGTCACTGGAAGCATGGGGATTCGTCCGGAAGGTCCTCGCCGACCTGACCGAGGTGATCACCCAGGATGCCCGAGACGAACGCGAGCTGCTCGAAGGTCTGCGTGTTCTGAACCGGATCACCGCCCTGTGCACCGAACTGTCCGTCGACACCGACCCCGATCATCCGCACTTCGTCGACATGTGCACGCCGTCGAGGTTCGTGGGCGGCCCGAACCCGCACGGCTCCTACCCGCTGGCGATGATCAGCGGGGACCGCGCCTACCGGGTCACCGGAACCCGCGGCACCTCAACCTATCTCGGGCTGCAGGTACTGGCCGGCACCGGGATGAACCCGCGCCGGATGAGCAACTACCTGTCCGACCACGACCTCGTGCTCGACGCCGACGGCCACTTCGCCATCGTCTTCGCCGCGGCGCGCCCGGCCGACAGCGAGCTCGACGGGGCACAGTGGGTCCAGATCCCCGACGACGCCACCTCAATCGTCGTACGCGACTACATCGCCGACTCGGCCACCGAAATCCCTGTGCAGCTGCATATCTCACGACTCGGTGCCGACGGGCCGCCGGCTCCACTCACCGACGAGATGCTGGCCGCCCAGCTGACCGCCATGGGGTGGACGATCGTCAAGCTGACCACCCTGCACCGCACCGTTCGCCCGGATCTGCTGGAGAACCCGAACACGCTGATCACCTCGGAGGCCGGGGCGCTGGGCGGGGAGAACACCACCCCCGACAATCTGTACATGCTCGGCCTGTTCGACCTCGAGCCGCATCAGAGCCTGCAACTGGAGTTCGTCCCGCCCGAAACCCGTTACTGGTCAGTGACGTTGGAGAGCGTCTGGCACGAGTGCCTGGAACCGCTGGTGCGTCAGAGCTCAGTGACCAACAAGGGCGTCGAACCCGGCCCGGACGGTCGAGTACGGCTGACCATCGGCGCCGAGCATCGCGGCGACGGGTACTGGCTCGACACCGGTGGACGCAGCCGCGGCTTCATCGTCGTGCGGTGGCTGGACAACCCCAACGCTCCCGACGTGTCGGTGCGATTGCTGGACAAGGAGACTCGGCGATGACAAGTGCGATCGCCGCACGCCTCGACGCGGACAAGCTGATCGAGCAGGCCTGCGAACTGGCCGGCAGCGACGACTTCGGCGACGACGACGGCTGGCGCGACAACCTCGACCGGCTGCTCGACGACTTCATCACAGAGGCCGACCTGTCACCGCTCGGGGTAGAGATCGCCGCCGCCGACGTGATCCTGCCGCTGCGCAACCGCCTGCAGATCACCGCCTGGCGCACGGAACACCCCGAGATCGCCGACGAGCGCATCGAGCAGCCGATCGTCATTCTCGGACAACCGCGGACCGGCACGACGATCCTCTACGACCTGCTGACCCAGGATCCTGATCTGCGCGCCCCGCTGACCTGGGAGGTCGACAACCCGTTCCCGGTCCCGCAACCCGACACCTACGACACCGACCCGCGGATCGCCCAAACCCAGACGCAGCTGGAGATGAGCGAACAGCTGATGCCGGGGTTCATGAAGTTCCACCCGATGAGCGCGCGCGGCGGCCAGGAGTGCGTGCGGATGACCGCAGGCACCTTCTGCAGCATGATCTTCACCACCCAGTACCGCCTGCCGAACTACCACCGTTGGCTGATGCACGAGGCCGACCACACCGTCGCCTACCGCTATCACCGAAAGTATCTGCAGCACTTGCAGTCCGGCGTGCCCGGCCAGTGGCTGCTGAAGAGCCCGGCGCACCTGTGGGAGCTCGACAAGCTGCTCACCGAGTATCCCGACGCGATTCTGGTTCAGACGCACCGTGATCCGCTGGTGGTGATCTCGTCGATCAGCGCGCTGTGCGCGCACCTGCAGAAGCTCGCCAGCGAGGGCGCGTCGGTTCGGCGGGCCGCCGGGCAATGTAGCGAGGAGACGATCCTCGGGCTCGAGCGTGCGATGCAGATGATCGACTCCGGGGTGGTAGCGCGCGACCGAATCATCGACGTCCAGTTCGCCGACTTCATGAAAGATCCGTTCAGAACGATCAGAACCATTTACGACCGACTCGGCCGCGATCTGACCCCGGTGGCCGAGGGGCGCATGCGCGCGCACCTTTCGGAGAACCCCGGCGACGGCGGCGGAAGCCGCTACACCTGGGCCGATACCGGGCTTGACGCGGCCACGTTGCGCGCGCGGGTGCGCCCGTACCAGGAGCGCTACCACGTCCCGACGGAGACGCTTCGATGAAGCGGTGGCAATTTCGGGTGGGCGACTACTCGCGATGGCATGAATCGACTGTTCGCGCAAGATAACGAAGCACACGGGTTGTTGCCGAAGCTGATCGAGGTGTGGCCACCCCTGAGCACCTACCTCAAACCCTTATAAGGCTGGGCGGCAACAATATCCGGCGACTCCTAGTGGACTGAGATCATGCCGACGGCGACCAGGGCCAGCACCATGCCGACCGCCTGCCAACGGGTGACCCGCTCACGCAGCACCACGATGGCCAGCAGCACGGTGGCCGCCGGGTAGAGCGACATCAGCACGCCGGCCAACGACAGTAGCGAGGCCTGTAGGGCAAACAGCATCGCGACATTGGCGACGGTATCCAACAGCGCCGCGAACAGCGCCAGCCGCAGCGGGAAGCCTTGCGGAGCATGCAGATTTCCGGTAACAGCCGCTGCGATCAGAACCACCGCAGTCGCTGACAACCGGGCGAAGAACAGCGGCCAGAGCCGTGCATCTACCGGCGCCTGATGGATGAGCACGAAATTGAGGCCGAACGCCAGCCCCGACCCGATCGTCAACCACGCGACGGTCTTGGTGAACCGGTGCGGGCGCACGTCCTCGTCGGTGGCCTCCCGACTGACGAGCACGACGGCGATCAGGGCCAAAATAATTCCCACGCCGGCGACGCCACCGGGTCGCTCACCGAGCGTCAAACCGACACTGACAGGCACACCCGCCACCAGCACCGCGGTCAGCGGCGAGACGACGGAAATCGGACCGGAACCCAGCGCGGCGTAAAACCACCACACCCCGAACGCCTGGCTGACTCCGCACAGCAGACCCCACATGACGGCCGGGGTGGACAGGGTGCCGCCGGCGATGACCGCGAGCAACCCGAGCAGAACCATCGCCACCGGGTAGGAGACCAGCACCACCCGCAGCGCCGCAACCCGGCGCGACGCGATCCCACCGACGAAATCGCTGACCCCATAGCCGAGTGCCGAGGTCAGCGCCAGCAGAACCCCGATCAGAGGTTGCCCTTGGCGCGCCTGCCGAGCTCGCGAACCACTTCGCGCTGCGCGTCGCGGCGCGCCAGGTCCTGACGTTTGTCGTGGGCTTGCTTGCCGCGGGCAAGGGCCAGTTCCACCTTGACCTTGCCTTCGGTGAAGTACAGCGACAACGGAACCAGGGTCAGGTTGCCGTCGCGGATCTTGCCGATCAGGGTGTCGATCTGGCTGCGGTGCAGCAGCAGCTTGCGGTTGCGCCGCGGCGCATGGTTGGTCCAGCTGCCGTGGTGATACTCGGGGATGTGAAGGTTTCGCAGCCAGATCTCGCCGTCGTCGACGGTGGCGAACGCATCGGCCAGCGACGCCTGCCCGTCGCGCAGACTCTTGACTTCGGTGCCCATCAACGCGACGCCGGCCTCGAAGGTTTCCAGGATCGAATAGTTGTGCCGCGCCTTGCGGTTGGACGCGATGATCTGGTTGTTGGAGTCCTTCGGCGACTTGGCTTTCTTGGCCACCGCTATCTCCGCACGTACAGGCGCAACGTGATGTAGGCGGTGACAGCGGCCATCGCGACACCGACGAAGAACATGATCGGTGAGATGTAGAGAATGTCGGCGTAGTCGATCCGGGCGATCAGGTTGGCCTTGTAGAACTGGTCGAGCGCATCCTCGAGGAACAGCGCGCGCACCACGATCAACCCCACGATGGCGATGATGACGCCGATCGTCGCCGCAAGAACCGCCTCGAGCAGGAACGGCAGCTGGGTGTACCAGCGGGTGGCGCCGACCATTCGCATGATGCCGATCTCGGTGCGTCTGGTGTACGCCGCGACTTGAACCATGTTGGCGATCAACAGGATCGCGCCCACCGCCTGTACCACCGCGACAGCGAACGCGGCGTTGGACAAGCCGTCGAGCACCGCGAAGAGCCGGTCGATCAGCTCCTTCTGGTTGAGCACGTTGAGCACGCCGGGCGCGCCCTGCATCGCGGCGTCGAACTCCTTGTGCTGCTCGGGGTTGTCCAGCTTGACCACGAACGAGGCCGGGAAGGAGTCCTTGCTGGCGACGTCCTTGTACTGCGGGAACTTGCGGACCGCGTCGTTGTAGGCGTCG
Organism: uncultured Actinomycetota bacterium; assembly: GCA_963716465.1. Taxonomy (GTDB): domain Bacteria; phylum Actinomycetota; class Actinomycetes; order Mycobacteriales; family Mycobacteriaceae; genus Mycobacterium. The sequence continues at coordinate 509,299 of CAVQTS010000006.1, read as the reverse complement.
TCCTTGTTCAGGAACCGCACCGACTTGACGTCCTTGCGGGACTCGATCTTGGCGCGCAGGGCCTTGCACGGGTCGGCATCGCAGGCCGGGTCGTTGGCCGAGACGTCGTTGTTGAGGAACACCTGGGTCTCGACGCGGTCGAGGTAGATGTCGCGGGAGTGGTCGGCGAGCCGGATCACCAGCAGGCCGCCGCCGAACAGTCCGATCGAGATGGCCGTGGTCAGGATCATGGCCACGGTCATCGTGACGTTGCGACGAAGGCCGGTGAAGACCTCGTTGATCAGGAAGCCGAAGCGCACTTAACGATCCATTCCGTAGACACCACGCTGCTCATCGCGGACGAGCCGGCCCAGGGACAGCTCCACCACGCGCTGCCGCATGGAGTCGACGATGTGGTGGTCGTGGGTGGCCATCAGCACCGTGGTGCCCGTCCGGTTGATCCGCTCGAGCAGGTCCATGATGTCCTTGCTGGTGTCGGGGTCGAGGTTGCCGGTGGGCTCGTCGGCCAGCAGCACCAGTGGGCGGTTGACGAACGCGCGCGCGATCGCCACCCGCTGCTGCTCACCGCCGGACAGTTCGGCCGGCAGCCGGTTGGACTTGCCGGACAGGCCGACCATCTCCAGCACGTCGGGGACGACACGGTTGATGGTGTCGGGCTTCTTGCCGATGACCTCCAGCGCGAACGCCACGTTCTCGAAGACGCTCTTCTGCTGCAGCAGCCGGAAGTCCTGGAACACGCAGCCGATCACCTGGCGCAGTTTGGGGATGTGCCGGCCGGAGAGCTTGTTGACGTGGAACTTCGACACCTGGATCTCGCCGGAGGTCGGAGTGTCCTCGGCCAGCAACAACCTCATGAAGGTCGACTTGCCCGATCCGGAGGGGCCGATGAGGAAGACGAACTCACCCTTGTCGATCTTGACGCTGACATTGTCGAGGGCGGGTCGAGCCGACGACTTGTACTGCTTGGAGACATGGTCAAGGGTGATCATCACGGCACGCCAGTGTAGCTGTGACTAGCGCGTCGGAGCCGCAGGCGTCGATATCGGCCCCTGCCCCGGCACCGGTGACAGAGCAGTCGACGGAATCGGCGCCGGGCTCGGAGGACCCGGAATCGGCGCGAACCCCGGGCGGCGCGGGGGTGGTCGTCGTCGGCGAGGTGGGAGACGTCGGCGAGGTCGGAGACGTCGGCGAGGTCGGAGACGTCGGCGAGGTCGGAGATGCGCCGGGCGAGGTGGGCTCGGTGGGCGACGTCGTCTCCGTGGTGGTCTCGGTGGTGGTAGGCGTGGTCGTGGTCGTCGTGGTGAGGCGCTGGACGTCGGTACGGGGGACCCAGGTGTAGGACGGGTCGGGGATGAACCCCGGCGGCACGATCTGGGTGGCCGGCTCCGGCGCAGGCTGCGTGGGCTGATAGGTCTCGTAAAGCCACCAGATCCCGATGAACGCGATGATCAGCGCGGCGGTGGACGTGCGGATGCGTCCGAAGATGTAGTTGGGCCAGGCGCGGCCCTCTTTGCGGGTCGGGATCAGCTTCATCGATGCACCGGCCCCTGGGTCTCCTCCTCGGCTCCGCCGGCAGTGGCCGGGTGCACCAACGCACCGACCATGGGCGTGGAGTCGGCCGGGGTGACGATGCCGGCCCGGGCCAGCGCGGCGACCACCAGCAGGCGCAGCCGGCGGCCCGCCTCGAACTGCTTACCGGGCAGGGTCCTGGCCACCATCCGCAGGTTCACGGTGTCCAGTTGATGCTTTCGACGCCCATCAGCTGCGGTTTGTCGAGCAGCAGTTCGTTCAGGTCATGGTCGTCCATCGCGGAGTCGCACACGGCGTGCAGCACCTCGTTGACCTTGTTCAGGTCGGCGTTGGTGGGCACCGGGATGTCGATCACGGCGCGCGCCCAGTCCTTCGAGAGGTTCAGCGACTTCATGATCTGACCGTTGGGGATGGTGTACATCTCGCCCTCGGAGGTGCGCAGCTTGGTCACCCGCAGCGTGACGTCCTCGACGGTGCCCATCGCGTCATTCGACGAGCCCAGCGTCAGCTCCACCAGGTCACCGAACCCGTACTGCTTCTCGGTGATGATGAAGAACCCCGAGAGCAGGTCCTGCACGATGCGTTGCGCGCCGAAGCCCAGCGCCGCGCCGAGCACCGCGGCGGGTGCGACCAGCGAGCTGACCGGGATCGCGAGGATGTCGGTGATCTCGACGGCCACCATGACAGCCAGCAGCGCGATCGCCACGTAGGAGATCACCGACGCGACGGCCTGGCGATGCTTGGCGCTTTCGCTGCGGACCAGGGCATCGCTCTGGCGGAAGTCGGCGTCGATGCGGCGGGTGATCTTCTGCGCCGACCAGTTGATGAATCGGGCCGCCAGCAGCGCGCCGATCACCAACAGGGCGATCCGCAGTCCGCGGGTCAGAATCCATTCGCCGATGTCGCCGTGCCAGAAGTCATGCCAGCGACCGGCGAACGGATTCGCCAGGAGCTCGGTCGTGGCGGAGGCCACGAAATCAGTCCCCGTGGCCGACGCCACGAATTCAGTCGTCGTCATCTTTTCGATTACGCCACCGGATCCCCGCTTCGAGGAACCCGTCGATGTCCCCATCCAGTACCGCCGCAGGATTGCCGACCTCGTACTCGGTCCGCAGGTCCTTGACCATTTGGTAGGGGTGCAGAACGTAGGAGCGCATCTGATTGCCCCAGGAGCTGCCGCCGTCGCCCTTGAGAGCGTCCATCTCGGCGCGCTCCTCCAGCCGCTTGCGCTCCAGGAGCTTGGCTTGGAGAACGCGCATCGCCGAGACCTTGTTCTGCAGCTGCGACTTCTCGTTCTGGCAGGTCACCACGATACCGGTGGGGATGTGGGTAAGTCGAACCGCCGAGTCGGTGGTGTTGACCGACTGCCCGCCCGGTCCGCTGGAGCGGTAGACGTCGACGCGGATGTCGGTCTCCGGGATCTCGATGTGGTCGGTGGTCTCCACGACGGGAAGGACCTCGACTTCGGCGAACGACGTCTGGCGCCGGTTCTGGTTGTCGAACGGGCTGATCCGGACCAGCCGGTGGGTGCCCTGCTCCACCGAGAGGTTGCCGTAGGCGAACGGGGCGTGCACGGCGAAGGTGGCGCTCTTGATGCCGGCCTCTTCGGCATAGGAGGTGTCGAACACCTCGACCCCGTAGTTGTGCTGCTCGGCCCAGCGGATGTACATCCGCATCAGCATCTCGGCCCAGTCGGCGGCGTCCACACCGCCCGCCCCGGAGCGGATGGTCACCAATGCCTCGCGCTCGTCGTACTCGCCGGACAGCAGGGTCCGGACCTCCATCGCCTCGATGTCGGTCTGCAGCGACTTCAGCTCGGCGTCCGCCTCGGCCAGGGCATCCGCGGCGCCTGAACCCTCTTCTTCGGCGGCCATCTCGTAGAGCACCGGCAGATCGTCGAGGCGACTGCGAAGACCCTCGACGCGGCGCAGCTCACCCTGGGCGTGGGACAGCTCGCTGGTGACGCGCTGGGCGTGGCTCTGGTCGTTCCAGAGGTTGGGATCGGCCGCCTCGTGTTCGAGCTTCTCGATCTTGGCGCGCAGGCCGTCCACGTCGAGCACCCGCTCCACCGTGGTCAGGGTGGAGTCAAGGGCGGCGATGTCAGACTGTCGATCGAGGTCCACGGGTCCTCAGGTTACCGGCGCCGAGTCACGTTCGGACCGGCGGCGGCTTTCCGGGCAGCCTGGCAGGTTCCGCGTTTAACATCACATCTGTAACCGCGCCAGGACAGGAAGTTCGAAGATGCGTCCTTACTACGTCGCGATAGTCGGCGCGGGGCCCTCCGGGTACTTCGCCGCAGCCTCGTTGCTGAAGTTCGCCAACGCCTCGGTCGCCGACGGCGGCGCCGACGTGCGGGTGGACATGCTGGAGATGCTGCCGACGCCGTGGGGTCTGGTCCGTTCGGGGGTGGCGCCGGACCATCCGAAGATCAAGTCGATCAGCAGGACGTTCGAGAAGACGGCCGGCGATCCGCGGTTCCGCTTCTTCGGCAACCTCAACGTCGGTGAGCACGTGCACGCCGACGAACTGGCCGAGCGCTACGACGCGGTGATCTACGCTGTCGGCGCGCAGTCCGATCGTGCCCTGCGCATCCCGGGTGAGGAGCTGCCCGGCAGTGTTGCCGCCGTCGACTTCGTCGGTTGGTACAACGCGCACCCGCACTTCGAGGAGATGGCGCCGGACATCTCCAGCGGGCGTGCGGTGGTGATCGGCAACGGCAACGTCGCCCTCGACGTCGCCCGCATCCTGGTGACCGATCCCGACGTGCTGGCCAACACCGACATCGCCGATCACGCCCTGCAGTCGCTGCACGACCGCGGTGTGGACGAAGTGGTGATCGTGGGCCGCCGCGGCCCGCTGCAGTCGACGTTCACCACGCTGGAGTTGCGTGAGCTCGGCGAGTTGGACGGCGTGGACGTCGTGGTCGACCCGGCCGACGTCGACGACATCACCGACGAGGACGCCGAAGCCGCCGGCAAGCTGGTGCGCGGCAACATCAAAGTGTTGCGAGACTATGCGCGCAGGCCGCATCGGCCGGGCCACCGCCGCATCGTCTTCCGGTTCCGCACCTCCCCGATCGAGATCCGGGGCGAGGAGCGGGTCGAGTCAATCGTGTTGGGCCACAACGAGCTTGTCACCGACGAGAGCGGACGGGTGGTGGCCAAGGACACCGGCGAGCGCGAGACGCTGCCCATCCAATTGGTGGTGCGCGCCGTCGGGTACCGCGGGGTGCCCATCCCCGGTCTGCCGTTCGACGACGCCGCCGGCGTCATCCCGCATGCCGAGGGCCGGATCAGCGGCAGGGCCGGGCAGTACGTCGTCGGCTGGATCAAGCGCGGCCCGTCGGGGGTGATCGGGTCCAACAAGTCGGATTCGCAGGACACCGTCGACACCCTGGTCGCCGATCTCGCCGGCGCGCAGCTGCGCGAGGTCGGACCGGACCACGCCGACGAGTTGGTCCGCTGGCTGGTGGACCGGCAGCCGCACCTGGTCACCGACGACCACTGGCGGAGCATCGACGAGTACGAACGGTCAGCCGGTGAGCCGCACGGGCGGCCGCGGGTGAAGATCGCCAACGTCGCCGAGATGCTGCGGATCGGGCGCGGCTGAGTCCTCGACGCCGTTCAGCCGAGTGTGCAAGCTGATACGCCGGCCGCGGCTTGTCGCGTACGAAACCTCACCCTCAGGCAAGTGGGGCGGCTGGCGGCTGCGCCGGCGGCGCGAAGAACCAGTTGTCCGGGTTCTTCGGCGAGTACACCACCGGCATGAGCTGTCCCATCGTCGGCCAGCGGTCCACGTCGACCGCCAGGCGCTGGTACACCACGTGCTCGTTGACGGTCGGGCCGTTGATGACACCGCTGATCGTGACGAACTGATCACCGGTGGCGTCCGGGCGTGGGCTCACGCCGGTCACCAGCATGGTGCCCTGCGCCATCTCACCGCGCGGACCGCGGCGGCGCATGAAGCGCGGCCCCAGCACGAGCACCAAGGCCCCGATGATCAGCAGCAGCACCGCGAAATTCCACATGGGGTCATGGTAGGACTGCAGCCATGAGCGGCGACGGGGTGCGGGCAGACTTGGCGTTGGCGTTGGAGCTCGCGAAGCGGGCCGACGCCATCACCGCAAACCGGTTCGGGGCGCTGGATCTGCGGATCGACACCAAGCCCGACCTCACGCCGGTGACCGACGCAGACGAGGCCGTCGAGGCAGAGGTGCGCACGATTCTCGCCGCGCAGCGCCCCGGCGACGCCGTTCTGGGCGAGGAGTACGGCGGGACGGTTGCGTTCCACGGCAGGCAATGGGTGATCGACCCGATCGACGGCACCAAGAACTTCGTCAGAGGGGTGCCCGTCTGGGCGAGCCTGATCGCGCTGCTGCAGGACGGCGTGCCGATCGTCGGCGTGGTCAGCGCCCCCGCGCTCAACCGGCGTTGGTGGGCCGGGCACGGACTCGGCGCGTACGCCGCCGTCGACGACGGACCGCCGCGCACATTGTCGGTGTCCGCGGTCGGCGACCTGGCCTCGGCGAGCCTGTCGTTCTCCAGCCTGTCGGGGTGGGCCGATCTGGGGTTGCGCGACGAGTTCGTCGCACTGACCGACGCGGTGTGGCGGGTACGCGGCTACGGCGACTTCTTCTCCTACTGCCTGGTGGCCGAGGGCGCGGTCGACATCGCCGCCGAACCCGAGGTGAAACTGTGGGACCTCGCGCCGCTGGACGTCCTGGTCCGCGAGGCCGGCGGGGCGTTCACCAACCTGGCCGGCGCGGAGGGGCCGCACGGCGGCAACGCCGTGGCCACCAACGGCCTGCTGCACGACGCGGTGCTGGCCAGCCTGTCCGGGGTGTGAAATATCTAACAGGACGGCCGTACCTTACTCCAGAGTAAGATACCGTTGAATCAGTTCGATCAGCACCGCCCACCACCGATGAGGCTGCCGATATGACCAACACCCTTCCGCCCAAGCCGACGAGCAGTCGCGCCCACGACAGCGCGGTCGGACAGTACAAACACAAGCGGAGCATGACCGACATCGGCCTGGCGCTCATCACGCCACTGGTCGGCCAGGAGTTCCTCGACCGCTACGGCCTGCGCGACCCGCTCAACCGCGGCCTGAAGTACGGCGTCAAGCAGGTGTTCTCCACCGCCGGCGCGACCACCCGCCAGTTCAAGAGGATCCAGGGCCTGGGCAAGGCACCGACCCGGCTTAGCCCCAGCGGCGCCGATTATTTCGACCTCACCCCCGACGACGACCAGAAGATGATCCTCGAGACGGTCCGCGAGTTCGCCGAGGAGGTACTGCGGCCCGCGGCCCGCGACGCCGACGACGCCGCGGCTTATCCGCAGGATCTGATCGCCCGGGCTGCCGAACTCGGCATCACCGCGATCAACGTTCCCGAAGACTTCGACGGAATCGCCGAGCACCGCACCACCGTCACCAATGCCCTGGTGGCCGAGGCACTCGCCTACGGCGACATGGGCCTGGCGCTGCCGATCCTGGCCCCCGGCGGCGTCGCCTCCGCACTGACCCACTGGGGCAGCGCCGACCAACAAGCCACCTATCTGAGCGAGTTCGCGGGCGAGAAGGTTCCGCAGGCCTGCGTGGCGATCACCGAACCGCATGCCCTGTTCGACCCGACCGCACTGAAGACCACCGCGGTACGCACGCCCGGCGGCTACCGACTCGACGGGGTCAAGTCGCTGATTCCCGCCGCCGCCGATGCCGAATTGTTCATCGTGGCAGCACAACTCAACGGCAAGCCGGCGCTGTTCATCGTCGAGGCGTCCACCCCCGGAGTCAGCGTCAAGGCCGACCGCAGCATGGGAATCCGGGCGGCGGCCCTCGGCCAGATCGAGCTGAGCAAGGTGTCGGTTCCGTTGTCGGCGCGCCTCGGCGAGGACGACGCCTCGGATGCGGACTACTCCGAGGCGATCGCGCTGTCTCGGCTCGGCTGGGCCGCCCTCGCGGTCGGCACCTCGCACGCGGTGCTCGACTACGTCATCCCCTACGTCAAGGAACGCGAGGCGTTCGGCGAGCCGATCGCACGCCGTCAGGCGGTCGCGTTCATGTGCGCCAACATCGCCATCGAGCTCGACGGGCTGCGGCTGATCACCTGGCGCGGCGCGGCCCGCGCCGAGCGGGGTCTGCCGTTCGCCCGGGAGGCCGCGCTGGCGAAGAAGCTCGGCACCGACAAGGGCATGCAGATCGGGCTGGACGGGGTCCAGCTGCTCGGCGGCCACGGCTACACCAAGGAACACCCGGTCGAACGCTGGTACCGCGATCTGCGGGTCATCGGCGTCGCCGAAGGTGTCCTGGTCCTCTGATCTCCTCTAGTCGAACGGAAGTCCTGTCATGGCAATCAATCTCGAAATGCCGCGCAAACTGGAAGCCGTGATCGAGAAGGCACACCAGGGCGCCGCGGAGATGCTGCGCCCCATCTCGCGCAAGTACGACCTCAACGAGCACGCCTACCCCGTCGAGCTCGACACCCTGGCCACCCTGTTCGAGGGCATCTCCGAGGCCAACACCATCTCGTTCGCCGGCGCGGAGGCGTTCCGCGACAGCGACGAGGGGCCGAAGGGGAACATCAACGGCGGCAACATGTCCGCGCTCCTCAACGCGCTGGAGATCTCCTGGGGCGACATCGCGCTGCTGCTGTCGGTGCCCCGCCAGGGCCTGGGCAACGCCGCGATCTCCGGGGTGGCCACCGACGAACAGCTCGAGCGGCTCGGCAAGAACGTGTGGGCGGCGATGGCCATCACCGAGCCCTCGTTCGGCTCGGATTCGGCCGCGGTGTCGACGACGGCCGTGCTCGACGGCGACGAGTACGTGATCAACGGCGAAAAGATCTACGTCACAGCCGGATCGCGGGCCACCCACATCGTGGTGTGGGCGACGCTGGACAAGTCCAAGGGCCGCGCGGCGATCAAGTCGTTCATCGTCCCGCGTGAGCATCCGGGTGTGACCGTCGAGCGCCTCGAGCACAAGCTGGGTATCAAGGCCTCCGACACCGCGGCGATCCGCTTCGACAACGTCCGCATCCCCGCGGCGAACCTGCTCGGAAACCCCGACGTCGAGGTCGAGAAGGGCTTCGCCGGGGTGATGGAGACCTTCGACAACACCCGCCCGATCGTGGCGGCGATGGCCGTCGGGGTGGGCCGCGCCGCACTCGAGGAGTTGCGCACGATCCTCACCGACGCCGGCGTGGAGATCTCCTACGACAAGCCCGCCCATGCCCAGAGCGCTGCCGCCGCGGAATTCCTTCGCCTGGAGGCGGACTGGGAGGCCGGCTACCTGCTGACCGTGCGCTCGGCGTGGCAGGCCGACAACGCGATCCCCAACTCCAAGGAAGCCTCGATGGGCAAGGCCAAGTCCGCCCGGGTGGCCAGCGACATCACCCTCAAAGCCGTCGAATTGGCCGGAACCACAGGCTATTCCGAGCAGACGCTGCTGGAGAAGTGGGCGCGGGATTCCAAGATCCTCGACATCTTCGAAGGCACTCAGCAGATCCAGCAATTGGTGGTAGCGCGTCGGCTGCTGGGATTGTCGTCGACCGAACTGAAGTAGCGATCAGCGCTGGCCGGCGATCGGACGCCAGATCGGCGAACCGCGCTCGGCACGCATCGATGGCACTGTCGTGCGGTCGATGTCGGTGATGCCGTACTCCGCCGCAAGCTCCGCAGTGATGAAGGTGCCACCTGATCGGGCCATGATGTCGGGATCGGCGGCCAGGGCGGCGATCACCCGGCCGGGGTACTCCGGCGAACAGCCGCCGAACGGGTTCGTGGCGGCCGCCTTGGCCATGTCCGGATTGTCGGCGATGTTGCGTTGTGCCCGTTCGGTGTAGGTCAGGCCCTGCCACAGGGACAGCGAGGCGACGTGGTGCGGCTGTAGTTCGATGGCCATGTCCCGGGCCATGCGATCGACCGCCGTCTTGCACATCCCGAACAGCACGCCATAGGTGTACGCCACGCCGGTGTAACCCGAGATCGCGACGATCAGCCCGGATCGCGTCGGGACCATCAGTTGAGCGGCGTGCCGGGCCGCGACGAAGTTCGAGCGCACGCCGACGTCGACCATGTCCCAGTTGCTCAACGGCTTTTCCCAGAACGGCGCGGGGTCGGTCAGATCGTCGGGAAGGGCGAAGGCGTTGTTGACCAGGATGTCGAGCTTGCCGTGCTCGCGTCGCACCCGATCAAAGAGATCGGCCACCTGGTCGTCGTCGGAGTGATCCACCTGGACCGCCACTCCCCTACCGCCGCGGCGGCCGACCTCTGCCGCGGTCTGCGAAACGGTGCCGGGAAGTTCATGGCCGCCGGGGTTGACGGTGCGGCCGGTCACGTAGACGGTGGCGCCCTCGGCGCCGAGCGCGAGCGCGATACCCTTGCCGATCCCGCGCGAGGCACCGGTCACCACCGCGACCTTGCCGGTCAGGCTAAGCATCGCCGCTCATCGGATTGTGCGGCGCGCGCCGGTTGAGCAGGGGCCGCTGGTAGGAGGGGTCCGAACGGCTGCGGGACGGCGGGCCGTTGCTGTCGATGTCCGGGACGTCGGCGAACGGAATCGGCATGCTCGGCACCATTCCGGACCATTCGATGACGTTGGTGCGCAGTGCAATTCGCCAGTCCCCGTCGCGGCGCTCGAGTCGGTCGAAGTAGCGGCCGCCGGCCAGCCAGTTGGTCTCGTCGCGGTTTCGCGCCGCGAACAGGTAGTAGGTCTCCGAATGCGCAACGTCGCCGTCGATGTCGCAGGTGTTGTTCAGCAGGTTGTGCAAGGTCGCCACCTGTCCCCGCTCGTGCAGCTGTGCGGCCCACGTGTACAGCTCGACCGGGCCGCCGACGAAGTCGCCGGCAGCGATCACGGCGTCCCGGTGGAAAGCCGAGAGGAACAGCTCTTCGTCGAATCGATCCATGCCCCGGGAGAATCGCGCCAGACAGTCGAGGATGTCCTGGCGGTCGAGCAGCCCGTCGAGGCGAGCGTGCCGGTCAGAGTCCACGCTGGTTCCCCCTCACGTCCTTCGCGGACCACCGTACTGGCAATGTGACATGCCGCGGGACGGATTCCAGCGTCAACACCTTGGCACCGTCAGGCGATCGCGCTCAGTTCGCGCCGGGTCTCGGCGTCGAGCTCGATGTCGGCGACGGCGAGGTTCTCCTCGAGGTGCGCCAGCGAGGATGTGCCGGGGATCAGCAGGATGTTGTCGGCGACGTTCAGCGTCCAGGCCAGCGCGATCTGGGCCGGGGTGTAGCCCAGCCGGTGTGCGGTCTCCTCGACGAGGTGGTGGTTGAGTACCGGGTTGACCGCGCTGAACGCCGAGCCCAGCGGGAAGAACGGGACGAACGGAATATCGCGGGCGATGCACTCGTCCAGCACGGACTGCGAGGACCGGTCGACGAGGTTGAAGGGGTTTTGCACGCAGGCGATCTCGGTGATCTCCAGCGCGTGCAGCAGCTGTTCGTAGGTGACGTTGCTCAACCCGATGCCGCGAATCAGCCCCTCCTCGCGGGCGGCGATCATCGCCGCGAGTTGGTCGGTGAACAACTGGTTCGGCTCGTCCTCGCCCATCACCCGCAGGTTCACCGCCGCCAACTGGTCGACCCCGAGACTGCGCAGGTTGTCCTCGATGCCGGCCCGCAGCCGGTGCGGCTCGGCGTCGGGCAACCAGGCGCCCTTGTCGTCGCGCTTGCCGCCCACCTTGCTCACCAGGGCGAGGTTGTCCGGATACGGGTGCAGCGCCTCGCGGATCAGCTCGTTGGCCACGTCGGGGCCGTAGTACTGCGCGGTGTCGATGTGGTCGACGCCGGATCGACGGCCCGGCGCAGTACGGCCAGCGCCTGGTCGCGGTCCCGGGGCGGGCCGAACACACCCGGCCCCGGCAGTTGCATGGCGCCGAACCCGACACGGTGGACGTTGTAACCGGCCAGCGGGAATCGTTGCATGACAACCAGCGTAGGCCGATGAAGCATCGTCAGACGAGGGCGCGAACCCGGCACGGAACCCCGTTGACCACCTGAGTGTTGCTGGGGACGTCGATGAGATCGGGTGGGTTGAGCAGATTCGAATTCACCCCGGCGTGGGCGTTCGCGACGCTCAGCCGAGTTCCCGCTGTGCCGTGGCCCCAGCCGTGTGGCAGTGACACCACCCCGGGCATCATCTCGTCGCTCACCTCGACCGGGACGGACACCTTGCCCTCCGAAGTGCTGACCTCCGCGACCTCGCCGGTGTTCAAACCGATCCGCGCCGCGTCGTCGGGATGGATCAGCAGCGTGCAACGATCGCGCCCGCGCATCAACGACGGCACGTTGTGCAGCCACGAGTTGTTGGACCGTAGATGTCGCCGACTGGTCAGAACCAGGCCCTGGTCAGCCCGGTCCAGCCTCGCACGCAACCTGGGTACGTCGTCGACGAAGACGTCGTGCACCAACTCGATGGCGCCCGAGGGTGTGCTCACCGCGGCATCGAGGCGACCGCCCTCGGTCTCGCCGAGCCGCAGCCCGTCGGGGTGGGCGCGGACGTCGTCGAGGGTCAGGCCGCCGGGACTGGATCCCAGCCCTTCGCCCCACGGTCCCAGACGGACATACAAGTCGAAGATACGTTCGGGCCCTTGGCCTTTCAGTGCACCCACCACTTGGTTGGGGTCGCGGCCGGTGAGCGGCGTCCCCGGCTGCATGCACATGGTGGCGACCAGGCCACCGGTGTAGAGGTCGTCCATCGTGCGCACGTCGACCTCGGGCAGCGGTGTGCCCAGCACCCCACCCGCGAGGCGCAGCAGCACCTCCCACTCCGCCGGCCGGTCCGCGTCGGGGGCGAATACCGGTTCCGACCACTTCAGGCAGGACGACAGGGCATACATCCAGTACAGGTCGTCGGCATGCGGACGCTCGAGTGGAGACAGTCCCGGGAAGATCACGTGAGCGTGCCGGGTGGTCTCGTTGAGCCAATTGTCCACGCAGACAAGGGCATCTAACGATGCAAGCGCCTCCCCGATGCGCCCGGCGGTCGGCGCCGACACGGCGGGGTTGCCGGCGACGCAGATCAGGCCGCGGATTCGCCCGTCCCCGGGCGTCATCACCTCCTCGGCGAGGCAGCTCACCGGATATTGGCCCAACACCTCGCCGACGCCGCGCACCCGGGAGGTGAACCGGCCGAATTCCCACCGGGACCCGATCTGATCGGGCGGCTTCATGAACATCGGCGAGTACACCGCAGGCGTCGGGAAGACGGCTCCCCCGCGCCGGTCGATGGCCCCGAGAGCGGTGTTCAGCACGAACACCAACCAGGTCGCCAGTGTGCCGAACTCCTGCGTGCAGGCTCCGATCCGGCTGTAGAGCACTGGATTGGACGCCGACGCCAGGTCCCGGGCCAGCGCGCGGATGGTGGCCGCCGGAACTCCGCTGGGTCCGGCGACCGCCTCCGGAGTGAAGGGGTCTGCGAGTGCGATCACGTCGTCGAGGCCCAGCACGCGGCCCTGAAGATGCGGGTGCTCACGCAGCAGTCCGTCGGTGGCCAGGGTGCGCAGGATGGCGAACAGCACCAGCGCGTCGGTGCCGGGTCTGATCGGCACCCACTCGGAGGCCCGCGCGGCGGTCTCGGTGCGGCGCGGGTCGACGACGATGACCTTTCCACCGCGGCGGCGGATCGCGGCCAGCTGAGCCACGACGTTGGGCACGGAGAGCATCGAACCCTGCGACACGGCAGGGTTGGCACCGATGACGACGAGGTGGTCGGTGCGTTCGAGGTCGGGGACGGGCGCGTTCCACATCCCGCCGAACACCAACGTGCTCACCACATTCAGTGGCCACTGGTCTACCGTTCCGGGCGAATAGTAGGCCCCCATCCCGGCCGCCGAGGCCATTCCGATCAGCGCACCGATGTAGGTGCTCAAGCCGAGGTTGTGCGCCACCGGGTTGCCGACGTAGACGGTGATCGCGCGGGCCCCGTCGGTCTCGAGGATCGGCCGCAGGACGCGCTCCGCTTCGGCGAACGCGTCATCCCAGGACACCGCCACATGAGTTCCGTTGCGCTGTTTGACCATCGGAACACGGAGCCGGTCCGGGTCAGAGTGCAGATGTCCGAGTGCAGTGCCCTTCGGGCAGATGTGACCCGCCGAGAAGACGTCGTCGGGATTGCCGCGGATGGCGGTCACCTGTTCGCCGCTGACCGACACCCGCAGCCCGCACATCGCCTCGCACAGCGGGCACGTCACCGAGTGGATGGCGGCGGCGCCGTCATCCGACGGCAGGCTGGACACCTGTCCATTCTAGCGACAGGGTCAGGACGACCCGCGGTGTTCACGCCAGTCGCCGATCGCGGCCAGCCGCCGCCGCTGCTGGGCGGCCGCACCGCTGTCCAGACCGTGGCCGCGGTCTTCCAGATACCCGACCACACGCTGTCGGTGTTCGACGGGGTTGGCGTCGTCGTACTTGAACTTCGCTTCGACACCGAGCACCGCCAGCCGAACCCCGCGAATGCCGGCCAGCATCCGCCCGTACGGGTCCTGCCCGACCGCCACCGCGGCATGTCGGCCCTCCGGCTGGAAATCGCCGAGCTGTGCCGTCAGAATCTGTGCCTTACCTTCGGGGTCGTCGATGATCGTTGGGCGACAGACGAATTGGACCGAAGAGTAGTAGCTGGTGGGTACGCCGTCCTCGTCGGGCCCGCCCGCTTTTGCCCGCCAGTACGTCGGGATGTAGGCGTAGTCGCCGGTCACCGCCAAGCGAACCTGTTCGGCAGCTTCCAGGTGCGGCCAGACCGGGTTGGGTCGCGCGAGATGGACGAGTAGCTGATCGCCGGCCAGCGTGAAGTGCGTCGGCAGGATCAGCGGCGCCTGCGCGGGATCGACGTTGTTGATCGCCAAGACTCCGAATCGATCCGTCGAAGCCAGCCAGTTCTGCCACTCGGCGGTGTCCAGAGCGGCGTCCCAGGGATGGATGAGCATGTCGGCCATGGTCCTCGCAATCACCCTGGCAGGCAACGGGTTTACCGCTGCTGCCCACAGACGCGGAACGGGCCGCCGGTTTTCACCGGCGGCCCGTTACCGACTGTTGTCTCAGGCGGTGGGCGTCGCGCCCAGGTGGGAGATGAGGTCAGGCTTCATCGCCTGAAGCTCACGGCCCCAGTACGCCCAGTTGTGCGTGCCGTTGTCCGGGAAGTTGAACACACCGTTGGTGCCACCGGCCGCGAGGTAGTTGTCGCGGAAGGTGATGTTCGTCCGGATGGTCAGGCCCTCCAGGAAAGTGGCCGGCAGGTCGCCGCCGCCCAGCTCGTTGGGCTGACCGTTACCGCAGTAGATCCAGATGCGCGTGCCGTTGGCCACGATCTGCGGGATCTGCACCATCGGGTCGTTGCGCTTCCAGCCGCTGTTCGGGTCCTGCGTCGGGCCCCACATGTCGTTGGCCTTGAAGCCACCCGCGTCACCCATGGAGAGGTTGATCAGGAACGGCCACTGACCCTCGGAGGGGTTCAGGAAGCCCGACAGCGAACCGGCGTAGACGAACTGCTGCGGGTGGTACACCGACAGGATAAGCGAGGCCGAGCCCGCCATCGACAGGCCGATCGCGGCGCTGCCGGTCGGCTTGACCTGGCGGTTCGCCGAGAGCCACTGCGGCAGCTCCTGCGTCAGGAAGGTCTCCCACTTGTAGGTCTGGCAGCCGGCCTTGCCGCAAGCCGGCGAATACCAGTCGGCGTAGAAGCTGGACTGCCCGCCGACCGGCATGACGATCGACAGACCGGAGTTCAGATACCACTCGAACGCCTGGGTGTTGATGTCCCAGCCGTTGAAGTCGTCCTGGGCACGAAGGCCGTCCAGCAGATAGACCGCAGGAGAGTTCGGGCCACCGCTCTGGAACTGGATCTTGATGTCGTGGCCCATCGAGGGTGACGGGACCATCAGGTACTCCACCGGCAGACCGGGGCGCGAGAACGCTCCCGCCGTTGCCGATCCGCCCACCAGGCCGATCAGGCCAGGAAGCGCCGCCGTCACGATCGCGGCGACTGCGAATCGGCGCGGCCAACCGCGCACCTTGTCGAACAGGGACTTCACCTATGCACCCCAGCTTTCTATGAACCCGACTTGTCGGACTGCAAGAATGAGTAAAACACGTCGCCGTGAAGCATTGAAAGTCCGGGCCGTTACACATTCGTTATCCAGGCCTTGTCAGAGGCCTGAACAAAAACTAATGTCACTTTTAGTTTTCCGGACGCCCGCAGCCCACAACCCTCTCGGGAGATTCCATGGAATCCTTCACCCACCTGCGCAAAGGCACAACTCCGCGACGAGTTCACGCCGACCTCGACGGCCTCAAAGACGACGAGCTGGGCCGCGGCGGGTTTACCGGCAGGACCGCCAACATCTATC
This sequence comes from uncultured Actinomycetota bacterium, assembly GCA_963716465.1. Lineage (GTDB taxonomy): Bacteria > Actinomycetota > Actinomycetes > Mycobacteriales > Mycobacteriaceae > Mycobacterium. The sequence goes on along the minus strand of CAVQTS010000006.1, from coordinate 493,416 downwards.
GCCGCAACGATCCGACTGAATTTCGGGCCGTCGGACCCTTACGGCCCCTCGACGTGCTCGCCAACGAACTGAAACCGAGCGATGCCACCGACGCTGCCGGAGCGCCCCTGCTGCTGTTCTCCAACCCGGACTGTCGTATTTCTCTGAGCCGCCGCGGCGAGGCGATGCCGTTTCACGTCCGCTACGTCGACGGAGACCTGCTGTGCTTCGTCCACGAGGGTGCCGGGAGCCTGGAAACCGAATTCGGGCCGCTGAGCTACCGCAGCGGCGACTGGATCTACCTGCCCAAGGCGTGTACCTGGCGGCAGGTGCCTGACACCGGCGGGCAGGAGCGTAGCGACTCGGGGATAGACCCAGGTGAGAGCACCTGGCTGATGATCGAGGCCACCGACGAGTTCCGGGTGCCCCCGGCCGGCCCGCTGGGGCGGCACTGGCCGTTCGATCCCGCCCAGGCCGTCGTGCCGGAGCCCACGCCCATCGACGACGACGGCCGAGACGAATACGAGGTACGGCTCTATCACCGCCCCGTCAATGGGGAGGGGCCGGCGTCGACCTCGTTGATCTATCGGCACAACCCGATCGACGTCGAAGGCTGGCGCGGTGACAATTACCCGTTCACCTTCAACGTCGCTGACTACAACGTCATCACCTCCGACAGCGTTCACCTGCCGCCGACGGTCCACCTCTTCATGCAGGCGACCGGGGTCTACGTCTGCAACTTCCTGCCCAAGCCGGCCGAGACCGTGCCCGGAACCGAGCGCACGCCCTGGTATCACCGCAATGTCGACTTCGACGAGATCGCGTTCTTCCACGGCGGCTCGCTCTACGGCATCCCGATGCCACCGGGCCTGATCAGCCACGCACCCCAGGGCGTGCACCACGGTGCCCCGGAGAAGGCCCGCGAACGCGCCCGACGCAAGTTCGACGATTACGACAGCGTCGACTGGAAGGTCATCGCCATCGACACCCGCAAGCGCCTCGTTCCGTCGCCCGAAGTTCTCGCTCACGACCTGGGGCAGCACTGAGGTGACGACGCCCGTCAAGCACGCTTACCACCGGATTCCGTATCTGGTTGCCTACCAGAATGATTCGCGCGTCCGCGACGTCTACGGCGGCGTCGCCGAGTTGGTAGTGCTGGAAAGCTATCTACTCAAGCCGAGACGCCGTCAGATACCGGAGCCGCTGGGCCGGCGACATCAGATACCGTCCTGGTGTTCATGCACCCGATCGGCGGCGGCGCGTATCTGCCGATGATCAACGCGCTGGCCCGCGCCGGCCATCACGTCATCTACTGCAACAGCCGATTCCGCGGCACCGACTCCGCGCTGCTGATGGAGAAGGTGGTCCAGGACCTCGGCGAGGCGATCAAGGACGCCAAGAACCGGCTGGGCTACGCAAAGGTGGTGCTGGCAGGCTGGAGCGGCGGCGGCTCGCTGTCGATGTTCTACCAGCAGCAGGCGCAGCACCCGACCGTCACCGCGAGCCCGTCCGGCGACGGACCCGACCTCACCGCGCTCGGGCTCATCCCGGCGGACGGCATCATGCTGCTGGCCGCCCACGTCAGCCGCCACGGCACGCTGACCGAATGGCTGGACGCCTCGATCCTCGACGAGTCCGACCCCACCAAGCGCGATCCCGAACTCGACCTCTACAACCCCGACAACCCCAACCAGCCGCCCTACAGCGCCGAGTTCCTGGACCGCTACCGGCAGGCCCAGATCGACCGAAACCGCCGAATCACCGCGTGGGTCAAGGACAAGCTGGCCGAGCTGACGGCGGCCGGACGCCAGGACGACGAGTTCGGCTTCGTGGTGCACGGGACGATGGCCGATCCGCGCTGGCTTGATCCGGCGGTCGATCCCAACGATCGCACCCCGGGCACCTGCTATCTGGGCGATCCTCGAATCGTGAACATGAGCCCGGTAGGCCTGGCCAGGTTCTGCTCGCTGCGCAGTTGGTTGTCGCAGTGGAGCTACGACGACGCCAATGGCGACGGCGTGGAGTGCGGCCGCGACATCACGGTGCCGGCCCTGGTGATCGGCAACCGAGCCGACGACGCCTGTACGCCGAGCCACACCCACAGGCTCTTCGAAGCCATCGGACATCCCGACAAGGAGATGTATGAGATCGACGGCGCCAACCACTACTACTCCGGACCCGACCAGCGCGAGACCCTGGCCAAGGCCGTCGGCATCGTGACCGACTGGCTGGTGCGCCACGACTTCGCGAAGGCGGATGGATGAGCGCTCGTGCGCGAACAGACACAGAATCGCACTGCACGGCCATGTTTCATGCGAGTGTGCGTCTGCTCGCGGTGAGAGCAGGCCGGCGATGACCCCCGCCGGAGGGCAGAAGCGAAGCGACCCGGGAATGGTCACAGGCGCGTTGGACGGTATCCGCGTCATCGAGGTCGGCACCCTGATCTCCGGGCCGTTCGCGGGCCGACTGCTCGGCGATATGGGCGCCGAGGTCATCAAGATCGAGCCGCCGGGTTCCCCCGACCCGCTGCGCACCTGGGGGCAGGCCGAGATCAACGGGCACCACTTCTTCTGGACGGTGCATGCGCGCAACAAGAAAGCCGTCACCCTCAACCTGCGCGAGACCCGCGGCCGGGACCTGTTCTTGAAGCTGGTCGAGCGGTCCGACATCATCGTCGAGAACTTCCGCCCGGGCACCCTGGAGAAGTGGGGGCTGGGCTATGACGTTCTGCGCCAACACAACAAGGGCATCATCCTGGTGCGGGTCTCGGGCTACGGACAGACCGGCCCGGACGCCCACAAGGCGGGGTACGCGTCGGTGGCCGAGGCCGCCAGCGGACTGCGGCACATGAACGGTTTCCCCGGCGGGCCCCCGCCCCGGCTCGCGCTGTCACTCGGTGACAGCCTGGCCGGTATGTTCGCCGTCCAGGGTGCGCTCGCGGCGCTGTACCGGCGCACCGTCAGCGGCGAGGGCCAAGTGGTCGACGCCGCGCTGACCGAGGCCTGCCTGGCCATTCAGGAGTCCACCATTCCCGACTACGACGCGGGCGGCATCGTGCGCGGCCCGTCGGGAACCCGGCTGGAAGGCATTGCGCCGTCGAACATCTACCGCACCGCCGACGGCAGCTGGGTGGTCATCGCGGCCAACCAGGACACCGTGTTCCGCCGGCTGTGCTCGGCCATGGGACAACCCGAGCTGGCCACCGACAGCCGGTTCGTCAACCACGGCGCCCGCGGCCGCAACCAGGACGAGCTGGACAAGATCATCGGTGACTGGGCCGTGCAGCGTCAGCCCGACGACATCATCGAGACCCTCAGCGCGGCAGGGGTGATCAGCGGGCCGATCAACACCGTCGCCGAGGTGGTGCGCGATCCGCAACTGCGGGCCCGCGGCATGCTCGTCGAGCACTTCGACGAAGGCATCGGACGCGACGTGCTGGGCCCCGGTGTCATCCCGGTGCTCTCGGGGACGCCCGGCAGCGTGCGCAACGCCGGTCCGGCCCAGCCCGGCCAGCACAACGACGAGGTGTACGGCGACCTGCTGGGCCTGACCGCCGACGAGATCGCCGACCTGGAGTTCGGTGGGGTGCTGTGAACGGACTTCCCGAACACGTGACGATTCGCGAGGTGGCCCTGCGCGACGGCCTGCAGATCGAGACCCCGATCCCGTTGCCGGCCAAGCTCGAACTGCTGGCCGCCATCGCGGCGACCGGGGTGCGCGAGGTCGAGGCGACGGCGTTCGTCTCACCGTCGAAGGTGCCCGCACTGGCCGACGCACCCGACCTCGCGGCCGCGCTGAGCGATTACCCCGACATCGAGTTCTCGGCGCTGGTGGCAAGTCCCAACGGCGCCAAGCGCGCGATCGCCGCGGGCCTGCGCTCGCTGGAGTACGTGGTCTCGGCCGCCGACGGGCACAGCCGCGCCAACGTGGGCCGCAGCAGCGCCGAGGCCACCGCTCAGATCGCCGAGATCGTGGCGATCGCCCACGACTCCGCCGTCAGCGTCGAGGTCATCATCGCGACAGCGTGGGACTGCCCGTTCGACGGGCCCACCGCGCCGCAGCGGGTCCTCGAGATCGTCGACGCGGCAGTCGATCACGGCGCCGACCGGCTGGCGGTCGCCGACACCATCGGCACCACCACCCCCGGACGGGTCACCTCGCTGGTGGCTCAGGTGCGCCCGCGGATCGGCGACCTGCCGCTGGGCGCGCACTTCCACAACACCCGCGGCGCGGGACTGGCCAGCGCGTACGCCGCGGTGACCGCGGGCGTCACTCGGTTGGACTCCTCGGCGGGCGGCCTGGGCGGCTGCCCGTTCGCGCCGGGCGCCAGCGGCAACATCGCCACCGAGGACCTGGTCTACCTGTTGCGCGACAGTGGAATCGCGGTGGACGTCGACCTGTCGGCGGCCATCGCCGCGGCCCGCGTCGCACAAACCGTCGTCGGCCACGAATTGCCCAGCGCGCTGTTGCGGGCCGGTGACCGGATCCTGGACTGAGCGCCCGTGCCCACCGACGCCCCGCGAACACTGAGCAGCAAGGGTCGCCAGACCCAGCAGGCCATCGAGCATGCGGCCCGCAAGCTGTTCGCCGAACGGGGTTTTCACGGCACCACACTGTCCGACATCACCTCGTCGGCCGGACGGTCACCGGCGGTCTTCTACCGGTACTTCGACGACAAGGAAGACCTGCTGGCCGCACTGGCCGAGTCGTTCCTGCACGACGTCGTCCTGCCGTCGGGTCTTCGGGTGCACCTTCCCGAATCGCCGCACGACGCCGGGTTCTTCGTCTCGGTGGTCAGCGGCTACTGGGAGATCTTCAAGCAGAACATCGGCGTCATGGTCGCCGTCGACCAACTCGCCGCCACCCAGACCCGCTTCGCCGCGCTGCAGAACCAGTTCCGCCAGTTCGGCATCGACATCGTCACCGCGTCGGTACGGCGGGCCCAGGAACAGGGACACGCCGCCACGCTGAATCCCGAACACACCGCGCTGGCGATCGCGTTGCTGTTCGAACAGTTCACCACCGTGTGCCTGCGCCCGGACAACGCCGGCCTGGGCCTGCGACTCTCCGACGCCGAGGCCATCGCCACCCTGTCCACCATCTGGAAGAAGACGCTGTACGGCTTCTAGAACCCGAGGAGATCACCGTGGATTTCACACTGCCCGAGCACCTTCCGCCACTGCTGGCCGAGATGGACGCGTTCATCGAAGCCGAGATCAAGCCGCTCGAACGTGAGCACATGCAGTACTTCGACCGCCGTCGGGAGTTCGCCCGCACCGACATCGACAACGGCGGCATCCCGCGCCGGGAGTGGGAGGACCTGCTCGACGAGATGCGCCGCCGCGCCGACGCGGCCGGCTGGCTGCGCTACGGTCTGCCGTCGAAGTTCGGTGGCCGCGACGGCACCAACCTCGACATGGCCGTCATCCGGGAACACCTGGCGCACAAGGGTCTCGGACTGCACAACGACCTGCAGGACGAGTCGTCGATCGTCGGCAACTTCCCGCAGATCATCATGATGGACCGGTTCGGCACCGACGACCAGAAGAAGGACTGGATCGAGGCCATGCTGACGGGCAAGCGGTCGATGGCGTTCGGCCTGACCGAACCTGCGCACGGCTCCGATGCCACCTGGCTGGAGACCAGGGCCGAACGCGACGGCGACGACTGGGTGATCAACGGCACCAAGCGCTGGAACACCGGCGTGCACCGGGCCACCCACGACCTGGTGTTCGCCCGCACCTCCGGCGAACCCGGTCAGGCCCGCGGCATCACCGCGTTCCTGGTCCCCTGCGACGCCGAGGGATTCGAGGTGCCCTACTACTGGTGGACCTTCAACATGCCCAGCGACCACGGCGAGGTGGAGCTGCACGACGTGCGGGTGCCCGCCGGCGCCGTCCTCGGCCGGCTCGACCACGGCCTCGAGGTGGCACAGACCTTCCTGCACGAGAACAGGATTCGCCAGGCCGCAAGCAGCCTGGGTGCCGCCCAGTACTGCATCGACCGTGCGGTGGAGTACGCCGGTCAGCGGGTGACGTTCGGTAAGCCGCTGTCGGTCAACCAGGCAGTGCAATGGCCGCTGGTCGAACTGCAGACCGAGGCACAGATGGTGCGACTGCTGGTGTACTACGCCGCATGGGAACTCGACCGCAACCACCACTTGGAGGTGTCGGACAAGGTGTCGATGGCCAACTACCGCGCCAACCGGCTGGTGTGCGAGGCCGCCGACCGGGCCATGCAGGTCCACGGCGGCATCGGCTACAGCCGTCACGAGCCGTTCGAGCACATCTACCGCCATCATCGCCGCTACCGGATCACCGAGGGCGCCGAGGAGATCCAGATGCGGCGAGTGGCCCAGCGGCTGTTCAAGTTCGGCAAGCCAGCCCGCTGACGTGGCAGCCGAGACGCTTTCCGCCGACCTGACCGCGCTCCTGAGGCCGCTGCTGGGTGAGAACACCGAAGTGGCCAACCTGCGGGCGTTGACGGGTGGGGCAAGCCGCACCACGTGGGCGTTCGAGGCGGTCACCGGACCGCAGCGTCGCGCGCTGATCCTGCGGACCGGCCCACCCGACGACATCCACGCCGGTATGGAGCTCGAAGCCGCCGTCCAGGCCTCCGCCGCGGCTGCCGGGGCGCCGGTGCCCAATATTCTGGTTGCGTCCAATTCTACTGCCGCCCTGGGCAATCCGTTTCTAGTCTGCGACGAGATCGCCGGTGAGACCATCGTGCGGCGCATCCAGCGCCGACTCGACGGCGAGGGCCGGCGCCGCCTGCTGGTTCAGTGCGGCGCCGCGCTGGCCGCGATTCACCGCGCCCGCGCCGACGCACCCGGGCTCGTCGAGGAAGACCAGCTCGGCGAGTGGCACCAGCGCCTCGACGAGATGGGCGATACCACAGCGACATTCGAGTGGGCGTTCCGCTGGCTGGCCGCCCACCGGCCACCGGCCTCGCCGTCGGTCCTGGTGCACGGTGACTTCCGGATGGGCAACCTGATCGTCGACGGCTCGGATCTGGCGGCGGTGCTGGACTGGGAGCTGGTGCACATCGGCGAGATCTACGAGGACCTCGCCTGGTTCTGCATCCGGGCGTGGCGATTCGGCGCGCCGGCGAGCCTTGCCGCGGGCGGGCTGGGCGGCGTCGAGGATTTCGTGGCGGCCTACGAGTTCGCCGGCGGGGCGAGCGTGGACCGCGAGGCGCTGCACTGGTGGCTGGTGCTGGCGACGCTGCGCTGGGGGGTGATCTGCCGGTTCCAGGCCGAGCGACACCTGTCCGGGCAGAGCCGCTCGGTCGAGCTCGCCGCGATCGGGCGCCGCGTGTGCGAAACCGAGTGGGATGTCCTCGACCTGCTGGAGGGTGCGCCGTGACCGGACTCAACGGGCGGCCCACCGCCGCCGAACTCGTCGCCGCTGTCGCCGAATTCCTCGAGGGCGACGTCCGCTCCAGCACCTCCGGGTCGGTCAACTTCCACGCCCTCGTCGCCGCCAACGTGCTGCGCACCGTCGAACGTGAGCTGCTCGACGAGACCTCCGCAGAGGCGTTGGCCGCGCTGGCCGCACTGGGCTACCCCGACGAGGACGCCCTGGCCGCCGCGATCCGGGCCGGGGCGCTCGACGGGCGCGGCGCTGACGTGCTGCCCTGCCTGCGGGCGCTGGTGCGCCACCGGCTGTCCATCGCCCATCCCGGATACGATCAGCCCGAAGCGGCCCGCGGTGTAGGCCGCGGATAGGGCGGGAGTGCCATGACCCTGACCAAGATCCAGACCCGCGACGTCGCCGAACGATTGTTCGCTGCGATCGAGAGGGGCGACATCGCAGCGCTGACCGCGCTGTGGTCCGACGACGTCGTCGTATGGCGTCAGGGCGGTGGCCGGGAACGCGACAAACGCCGGGCGCTCGGCGTCATCGAGTGGTTCGTCGACGCCACCGCCGAGCGGCGCTACGAAGTGCTGGACCGCGTAGTGTTCGATACTGGCTTTGTCCAGCAGCACATCCTGCACGCCACCACGCGGGCCGGCGAAAAGGTGGCGCTGAGGGTGTGTCTGGTGGTCAAGTTGGAAGCGGACGGCCTGATCCGGAGGATCGACGAATACCTCGACCCCGCCGAACTGGCCCCCCTGTTGTGATGACCCAGATGGAGGTGACATGAGCGCCCTGCACGCACTGCTCGCCGATCCCGCCACGGCCGGGGTCTGGAACCTCGTGCCCGCCCGGTCCTCGGTGCGGTTCAAGAACAAGACGCTGTGGGGCCTGGTGCCCGTGAACGGCGAGTTCACCGACGTGAGCGGTGACGGCCAGATCACCGCGAAGGGCGCGGTGTTCGGCCGTGTGGACGTCCGCGCCGCGTCGCTGCGGACCGGCATCGGTAAGCGCGACGAGCATCTTCGCTCCCCCGACTTCTTCGACGTCGAGAAGTATCCCGAGATCAGCATCGTCGTCACCGACGTGACGGCCACCGGCGATAACACCGCGGATCTGCGCGCCGAGCTCACCGTGCGAGGCACCACCCGCCCGCTGCCGCTGTCGGCCACCGTCGACCATGACGGCGACACCGTGCGGATATCGGCGAAGGCCACCGTCGATCGGACGGCATTCGGCGTCAACGGCAACATGGCCGGCATGATCCCGCCGACCACCACGTTGATCGCCGACCTGTACTTCGCCAAGGCGTGATTCGGGCGCGCAAATCGTCGCCTATCGACGCCAAGCGCGCCGAAATCGCACGCTCTCGCAGTAGCATCGGCTGCGTGTCCGGCTCTGGCGCGCAGCCCATCCATATCCTGGTGTACAGCAGCAATGCCCGAACCCGAGAGCAGGTGCGCCTGGCGCTGGGCAAGCGGGTCCATCCGGAACTGCCCGAGCTGACCTACACCGACGTCGCCACCGGACCCATGGTGATCCAGCTGATGGACCGCGGCGGGTTCGATCTGGTGATCCTCGACGGCGAGGCCGCCCCGGTCGGCGGGATGGGCATTGCCAAGCAGCTCAAGGACGAGATCACCGACTGCCCGCCGGTGCTGGTTCTGACCGGCCGTGCCGACGACGCGTGGCTGGCCAACTGGTCGCGCGCGGAGGCCGCCGTACCCCATCCGATCGACCCGATCCGGCTGGGCGAGGCGGTGGTCGGTTTGCTGCGCACGCCGGTGTAGCGACCGGACGCCAATTACACTGTCGCTCTTGCCCTCTCGCAGGGAGACGGACCGCGCCCAGTTATTGAAGGCATCCTAACGAAAACCTGTCGGCCCACGTAACAAGATCGCTAGGCTGTGTTTCAGCTCACATCGAGAGCCCAAGCGAGGAGTGGCAAAGCGGTATGAGTCTCTACACACCCATCCTGGTGCTGGGAGTCATCGCAGCGGCGTTCGCGGTCGTGTCCGTGGTCATCGCGCTGGTGGTCGGCCCCCGGCGGTACAACCGGGCCAAGCTCGAGGCCTACGAGTGCGGTATCGAGCCGATGGCCAGCGCGACAGTCGGCCAGCGGTTTCCCATCAAGTACTACCTGACCGCGATGTTGTTCATCGTGTTCGACATCGAGATCGTGTTCCTCTACCCGTGGGCGGTGGCGTTCGACCGGCTCGGCACCTTCGCCCTGGTGGAGATGCTGATCTTCATGGCCACCGTGTTCGTTGCCTACGGGTACGTCTGGCGGCGGGGTGGCCTCGAGTGGGACTAGAAGAACAGCTGCCGGGCGGCATCCTGCTCTCGACCGTGGAGAAGGTGGCCGGGTTCGTCCGCAAGGGGTCGCTGTGGCCGGCGACGTTCGGCCTGGCCTGCTGCGCCATCGAGATGATGGCGACGGCCGGGCCACGGTTCGACATCGCCCGGTTCGGGATGGAGCGGTTCTCGGCCACCCCCCGGCAGGCCGACCTGATGATCGTCGCGGGGCGGGTGAGCCAGAAGATGGCCCCGGTACTGCGACAGGTCTATGACCAGATGGCCGAACCGAAGTGGGTGCTGGCGATGGGCGTGTGCGCGTCCAGCGGCGGGATGTTCAACAACTACGCCGTGGTGCAGGGCGTCGACCACGTGGTGCCGGTGGACATCTATCTGCCCGGCTGTCCCCCGCGGCCGGAGATGCTGCTGCACGCCATCCTGACGCTGCACGCCAAGATCGCCGAGATGCCGCTGGGTGTGCACCGCGCGGAGGCGATCGCCGCGGCCGAGCAGGCCGCGCTCGCGGCCCAGCCCACCATCGAGCTCAAGGGCCTGCTGCGGTGACGGGCGGCGAAGACGAGAAGTCCGACGCGCAGGAGCGCAGCGACCCGGGGATCAGCGAAGTCATCGGCGTGCGTCGCGGCATGTTCGGCATCAACGGCAGCGGTGACACCTCCGGCTATGGCCGGCTTGTCCGCTCGGTCGCCTTGCCGGGCAGCACGCCGCGGCCCTACGGCGGCTACTTCGACGAGGTGGTCGACCGGCTGGCCGAGGTGCTGGGCGCCGACGCCTTCGAGGCGGCCGTCGAGCGCGTCGTGGTCTTCCGCGACCAGCTGACACTGGAGATCCGCCGGGCGCACCTGCCGGCCGTCGCTCAGGTGTTGCGCGACGACGAGGCGCTGCGCTTCGAACTGTGCTGCGGCGTCTCGGGCGTCCACTACCCCGAGGACGCCGACCGGGAACTGCACGCGTACTACCCGCTGATGTCGATCACCCACAACCGGCGGGTGCAGCTCGAGGTGGCCTGTCCCGACGCGGATCCTCATGTGCCCTCGCTGTTTTCGGTGTATCCGACCTGCGACTGGCACGAGCGCGAGACCTACGACTTCTTCGGCATCGTCTTCGACGGGCACCCCGGGCTGACCCGCATCGAGATGCCCGACGACTGGGTGGGGCACCCGCAGCGCAAGGACTACCCGCTGGGCGGAGTTCCGGTGGAGTACCACGGTGCCCAGATCCCGCCGCCCGACGAGCGCAGGTCGTACCACTGATGAGCGAACACTTCGAGGACAGCGGCTCAACTGCCGGCTCCGCCGGCGGTGACGGCGTGATCGTCCTGGGCGGACAGGACTGGGACGAGATCGTCGCGGCCGCCCGCCAGGGTGAGGCCGGCGAACGGATCGTGGTCAACATGGGTCCCCAGCACCCCTCGACGCACGGAGTGCTGCGGCTGATCCTGGAGATCGAGGGCGAGACCGTCACCGAGGCCCGCTGCGGGATCGGCTACCTGCACACCGGGATCGAGAAGAACCTCGAGTACCGCACCTGGACGCAGGGCGTGACGTTCGTGACCCGGATGGACTACCTGTCGCCGTTCTTCAACGAGACCGCGTACTGCCTTGGCGTGGAACGGCTTCTGGACATCACCGACGACATCCCCGAGCGTGCCACGGTGGTCCGGGTGATGCTCATGGAGCTCAACCGCATCTCGTCGCACCTGGTGGCACTGGCCACCGGCGGTATGGAACTCGGCGCGATGACGCCGATGTTCTTCGGGTTCCGCGAGCGCGACCTGATCCTGACGGTGTTCGAGGCGATCACCGGGCTGCGGATGAACAACGCCTACATCCGCCCGGGCGGACTGGCCACCGATCTGCCCGAGGACGGCGAGCAGCGGGTGGCCGACCTGCTGAAGATCCTGCCCGGTCGGCTGAACGAACTCGGCGACCTGCTGACCGAGAGCTACATCTGGAAGGCCCGCACCGAGGGTGTCGGTTACCTCGATCTGACCGGCTGCATGGCGTTGGGCATCACCGGGCCGGTGCTGCGCTCCACCGGCCTGCCGCACGACCTGCGAAAGTCCCAACCGTATTGCGGTTACGAGACTTACGACTTCGACGTCATGACCGACACCGGTGCCGACTGCTACGGCCGCTACCTGATCCGGGTCCGCGAGATGCACGAGTCGCTGAAGATCGTCCAGCAGTGCCTGGACCGGTTGGAGCCGGGTCCGGTGATGATCACCGACAAGAAGCTGGCGTGGCCGGCTGACCTGAAGCTGGGCCCGGACGGGCTGGGCAACTCACCACAGCACATCGCCAAGATCATGGGCACGTCGATGGAGGGCCTCATCCACCACTTCAAGCTCGTCACAGAGGGCATCCGGGTGCCCGCCGGGCAGGTCTACACAGCGGTGGAGTCACCGCGCGGCGAGCTCGGCGTCCACATGGTGTCCGACGGCGGCACCCGGCCGTATCGGGTGCACTACCGGGACCCGTCGTTCACGAATCTTCAAGCGGTGGCGGCGATGTGCGAGGGCGGCATGATCGCCGACGTGATCGCCGCGGTGGCGTCGATCGACCCGGTGATGGGCGGTGTAGACAGGTGAGAGCCCGATGACGATTGAACTCACGCTCGGCCCGCGGCCCGACGAGCCCGGCCCGCCCATCGGCGGCCGCGAGTCCTACCCCGGCGAGGTCGTCGCGCGGTTGGCCGCGGACGCCGCGACCATCATCGCCCGGTACCCGCAGCCCCGCTCGGCGCTGCTGCCCCTGCTACACCTGGTGCAGTCCGAAGACGGCTACCTGACCAAGGCGGGAATCGCGTTCTGCGCCAGTCAGTTAGACCTCAGCGACGCCGAAGTGACCGCGGTGGGCACGTTCTACTCGATGTACCGTCGTACCGAGACGGGCGAATACCTGGTCGGCGTCTGCACCAACACGCTGTGCGCGATCATGGGGGGCGACGCCATCCTGGAGGCACTGGAGAACGACCTCGGAGTGCACGCCGGGCAGACCACCGGCGATGGCCGGATCACCCTCGAACACATCGAGTGCAACGCGGCATGCGACTACGCGCCGGTGGTAATGGTCAACTGGGAGTTCTTCGACAACCAAACTCCTTCGAGTGCAAGGGAACTCGTCAATGCGCTGCGGGAGGGCGCACCGGTCACACCCACCCGCGGCGCCGCCCTGTGCTCCTTCCGCGAAATGGCCCGGACGCTGGCCGGCGTCGGACCGGACACCGTCGACGTCAGCGGACCCGGAGCGCCCACCCTCGCCGGCCTGCGGGTCGCGCAGGCGTTGGGTGAGGACCCGGCAGACCACACCGGAGATGAGTCATGCTGACGCCGGTCCTGAGCCGGTTCTGGGACGAGCCGGAGCCGTGGACGCTGCAGACCTATCTGCGCCATGACGGATACCAGGCGCTGCGCACGGCGCTGGGCATGAAGCCCGACGAGGTCATCTCGACGGTGAAGGAGTCGGGGCTGCGCGGTCGCGGCGGGGCGGGCTTCCCCACCGGAACCAAGTGGTCGTTCATCCCGCAGGACGCCACGGGCGCGGGCGCCAAGCCGAAGTACCTTGTGATCAACGCCGACGAGTCAGAACCCGGCACCTGCAAGGACATTCCGCTGCTGTTCACCAGTCCGCACTTCCTGGTCGAGGGCGCGATCATCGCGGCCTACGCGATCCGGGCCCGCCACGCCTTCGTCTACGTCCGCGGTGAGGTGGTGCCCGTGCTGCGCCGGCTGCAGAACGCGGTCGCCGAGGCCTACGAAGCCGGATACCTGGGGACGAACATCCTCGGTTCGGGCTTCGACCTCGACCTGATCGTGCACGCCGGCGCGGGCGCCTACATCTGCGGCGAGGAGACCGCCCTGCTGGATTCGCTGGAGGGCCGGCGCGGCCAGCCGCGGCTGCGTCCGCCGTTCCCCGCGGTCGCCGGCCTCTACGCCTGCCCCACCGTCGTCAACAACGTGGAGTCCATCGCCAGCGTCCCGCCGATACTGCTGAACGGGGTGGACTGGTTCAAGTCGATGGGCACCGAGAAATCTCCCGGCTTCACGCTGTACTCGCTGTCCGGGCACGTGACTCGGCCCGGACAGTACGAGGCGCCGCTGGGCATCACCCTGCGTGAACTGCTCGAGTACGCCGGTGGCGTCCGGGCCGGTCACGAACTCAAGTTCTGGACGCCGGGCGGGTCGTCGACTCCGCTGCTGACCGCCGAACACCTCGACGTGCCACTGGACTACGAGGGCATGGCGTCGGTCGGGTCGATGCTGGGCACCAAGGCGCTGCAGATCTTCGACGAAACCACCTGCGTGGTGCGCGCGGTCCGGCGCTGGACGCAGTTCTACGCCCACGAGTCCTGCGGTAAGTGCACGCCGTGTCGCGAGGGCACTTACTGGCTGACCCAGATCTACGAGCGGCTGGAGACCGGTCGCGGCACCGAGGAGGACATCGACAAGTTGCTCGACATCTCCGACACCATCTTCGGAAAGTCGTTCTGCGCCTTGGGCGATGGCGCGGCCTCCCCGATCATCTCGTCGATCAAGTTCTTCCGCGACGAATACGAGGCGCATCTGGGCGTCAGCTGCCCGTTCGACCCGTACGCCTCGATGCTGACCGCACCGGAAGGGGTGGGAGCATGACGCTTCCTTCCGCGAGCAGACATGAACGTTCCCGACACGCCGAGGAAAAGGGCACTTCTGCGTCTGCTCGGCAAGAGGACGAGGCTCCGCCCGTCGAGATGGTGAATCTGGTCATCGACGACGTCGAGATGTCGGTTCCCAAGGGCACGTTGGTGATTCGCGCCGCCGAACTGCTGGGCGTGCAGATCCCCCGGTTCTGCGACCACCCCCTGCTCGACCCGGTCGGCGCGTGCCGGCAATGCCTGGTCGAAGTCGAGGGCCAGCGCAAGCCGATGGCCAGCTGCACCATCACCGTCACCGAGGGCATGGTGGTTCGCACCCAGTACACCTCGGAGGCCGCCGACAAGGCCCAGCACGGCGTGATGGAACTGCTGCTGATCAACCACCCGCTGGACTGCCCGGTCTGCGACAAGGGCGGCGAATGCCCGCTGCAGAACCAGGCGATGTCCAACGGCCGGGTGGAGACCCGCTTCTCCGACATCAAGCGCACCTTCCCCAAGCCGATCAACCTTTCCAGTCAGGTGCTGCTGGACCGCGAGCGCTGCGTGCTGTGCGCCCGGTGCACCCGGTTCGCCGATCAGATCGCCGGCGACCCGTTCATCTCGCTGCTCGAACGCGGCGCCCAGCAGCAGGTCGGCATCGCTCCCGGCGAGCCGTTCGACTCCTACTTCAGCGGCAACACCGTCCAGATCTGCCCGGTGGGCGCGCTGACCGGGACTGCCTACCGGTTCCGGGCCCGTCCGTTCGACCTGGTGTCGAGCCCCAGCGTCTGCGAGCACTGCGCGTCGGGGTGCGCCCAGCGCACCGACCACCGCCGCGGGGTCGTGCTGCGCCGCCTCGCCGGCGACGACCCGGAAGTCAACGAGGAGTGGAACTGCGACAAGGGCCGGTGGGCCTTCACCTACGCCCGGGTCGGCGACCGGATCACCACTCCCCTGGTGCGGGACGACGACGGCGGGCTGCGTCCGGCCTCCTGGTCGGAGGCCATCGCGGTGGCCGCCGCCGGCCTCACGACCGGCCGGACCGGGTGTGCTGGTGGGCGGCCGGGTCACCGGCGAGGACGCCTACGCCTACTCGAAGTTCACCCGAATGGTGCTGAACTCCAACGACATCGATTTCCGCTCGCGCCCGCACTCGGCGGAGGAGGCGCAGTTCCTGGCCGCCCGTGTCGCCGCTCGGCGCGACGTCAGCTACGCCGACCTGGAGGCCGCGCCGGTGGTGGTGCTGGCCGGATTCGAGCCCGAAGAGGAATCGCCGATCGTCTTCCTGCGACTGCGCAAGGCCGCCCGCAAACGCGGGCTGCGCGTGGTGTCGCTCGCGCCGTTCGCTTCATGCGGTTCCACCAAGCTGGGCGCCCGGCTGATCCCTGCCGCCCCAGGAACCGAAGCCGCCGCCCTCGACGCCCTCGACGAGGCGCTGCTCTCCGAGCTTTCCAGGCCCGGCGCGATCATCCTGGTCGGTGAGCGGCTGGCCACCAGTGCGGGCGCCCTGTCGGCGGCGACGCGGCTGGCCGATCGCACCGGGGCCCGGCTGGCCTGGATTCCGCGGCGGGCCGGGGATCGCGGTGCGCTGGACGCCGGCTGCCTGCCCAACCTGCTGCCCGGCGGCCGCCCGGTCGCGGATGCGACTGCGCGCCAACAGCTCACGGCGGCATGGCATGTCGACGAGCTGCCCGCCGAGCCCGGCCGCGACACCACCGAGATCCTCGCCGCTGCCGCCGACGGTGCCCTCGACGCCCTGCTCGTCGGCGGGGTCGACCCGGCCGATCTGCCCGACCCGCACACCGCACTGGCCGCCATCGAGGCGGCCGGCTTCGTGGTGAGCCTCGAGTTGCGGGAGTCGGCGGTCACCGCCCTGGCCGACGTCGTCTTCCCGATCGCGCCCGTGGCGGAGAAGACCGGCTCGTTCACCAACTGGGAGGGCCGGATCCGGCCGTTCGAACCGTCGCTGCCCTCCAATGCGTTCTCCGATCTTCGGGTGCTGCAGACCCTGGCCGACGAACTCGGCGCCGACATCGGGTTCCGTACCGTCGAGCAGGCCCGCGCCGAGATCGCCGCTCTCGGCCGCTGGGACGGGCCGCCCGCCGCGGCGCCCGAGGTGCCCGCCAGCCGTGCTCCATCGCTCGGCAAGCACGAGGTGCTGCTGGCGGGCTGGCGAATGTTGTTGGACCAGGGCCGGTTACAGGACGGTGAACCGTACTTGGCGGGCACCGCACGGTCGCCGGTGGTCCGGCTCTCGGCGGCGACCGCCGCCGAGATCGGTGCGGGCGACGGCGACGTGGTCAGCGTGTCGAGCGGCCGCGGCGCGGTGAGCCTGCCGCTGGTGATCACCGAGATGCCGGACGGGGTGGCGTGGTTGCCGCTGAACTCGCCCGGCAGCGCGGTGCACGAACAACTCGCGGTCAGCACCGGCGCGGTAGTCCAGATCGAGCGGGAGGCAACGGCGTGAGCTATCCGGACATGACGGTGTTCGGGCACGACCCGTGGTGGCTGATCCTGATCAAGGCGGTCGCCATCTTCGCGTTCCTGCTGCTGACCGTGCTGGCGGCGATCCTCATCGAGCGCAAGATCCTGGGCCGCATGCAGATGCGCTACGGCCCCAACCGGGTCGGCCCGTTCGGGTTGCTGCAGTCGCTGGCCGACGGGATCAAGCTGGCGCTGAAAGAGGGGCTGATGCCCGCCGGCGTCGACAAGCCGATCTACCTCTTCGCGCCGGTCATCTCGGTGACCACCGCGATCCTGGGATTCGCCGTGATGCCGCTTGGCCCGGTGGTGTCGGTGTTCGGGCACCGCACCCCGCTGCAGCTGACCGACCTCCCGGTCGCAGTGCTCTACATCCTGGCGATCACCTCGATCGGGGTGTACGGAATCGTGTTGGCGGGCTGGTCATCCGGCTCGACCTACCCGCTGCTGGGCGCGCTGCGCTCCAGCGCGCAGGTGGTGTCCTACGAGATCGCGATGGCGCTGTGCTTCGCGGCGGTGTTCCTCTATTCGGGGACCATGTCGACGTCGGGAATCGTTGCCGGCCAGGAGCACACCTGGTACGTCGTGCTGCTGCTGCCGTCCTTCGCGGTCTACGTCACCGCGATGGTCGGCGAGACCAACCGCGCCCCGTTCGACCTTCCCGAGGCCGAAGGTGAACTGGTCGGCGGATTCCACACGGAGTACTCGTCGCTGAAGTTCGCGATGTTCTACCTCGCCGAGTACGTCAACATGACCACCGTCTCGGCGCTGGCGACCACCCTGTTCCTCGGCGGCTGGCGCGCACCGTGGCCGATCAGCCTGTGGGAAGCCTCCAACAACGGCTGGCTTCCCCTCGTTTGGTTCATCGCCAAGGTGTGGACGTTCCTGTTCGTCTTCATGTGGCTGCGCGCGACGCTGCCGCGGCTGCGCTACGACCAGTTCATGGCGATCGGCTGGAAGCTGCTGATCCCGGTGTCGCTGATCTGGATCATGATCGTCGCCGTCCTGCGCGCCGCACACCTCACCGGCGTGCTCCCCGCTCTGATCGCCGCCGCCGCGCTGCTGGCCGCCCTGCTTGCGGTCAATGCACTGCGGCACCGGACGATCCGGCGACGCCACGCGACCATGCCGACCCTGCCGGCCGACGCCAGGGCGTTCCCGATCCCTCCGATGCCCGGCCCGCCGGCGCTCGGCGCGGAAACCGCCAAGGAGAAAGCCGATGCCTAAGTTCCTCGACGCCGTCAAGGGTTTCGGCGTCACGTTCGGCACGATGTTCAAGCGGCCGATCACCGAGCAGTACCCGGAGGAGCCGGGCGCGGTCGCGCCTCGCTACCACGGCCGCCACCAGCTCAACCGCTACCCCGACGGGCTGGAGAAGTGCATCGGCTGCGAGCTGTGCGCCTGGGCATGCCCGGCCGACGCCATCTACGTCGAGGGCGCCGACAACACGGAGTCCGAACGGTTTTCCCCGGGTGAACGCTACGGGCGGGTGTACCAGATCAACTATCTGCGTTGCATCGGCTGCGGGCTGTGCATCGAGGCCTGCCCCACCCGGGCGCTGACGATGACCAACATCTACGAGATGGCCGATGACAACCGCGGCGACCTCATCTACGGCAAGGACAAGCTGCTCGCCCCGCTGCAGCCCGGTATGCAGCCACCTCCGCACCCGATGGCGCCGGGTGCCACCGACGAGGACTACTACCTGGGGCATGTGACCGGCGGGCGGGAGCGAAGCGACTCGGGGATCAGGTCCGGCAATGAAGAGGTCACCCAATGACGATCGCCCTGCTGGCGGCCGAAACGCTCACCCGCACATCGACACCCGAGGCGGTGGCGTTCTGGGTGCTGGGCGTCATCGCCGTCGTCGGTGCCGTCGGCGTCGTCGCCGCACCCAAGGCGGTCTACTCCGCGATCTTCCTGGCCACCACCATGATCTCGCTGGCCATGATCTACGTCGCTCAGGACGCGCTGTTCCTGGGCGTGGTGCAGGTGGTGGTCTACACCGGCGCGGTGATGATGCTGTTCCTGTTCGTCCTCATGATCATCGGCGTGGACTCCTCGGAGTCCCTGGTGGAAACGCTTCGCGGCCAACGGCTTGCGGCCGTCTTTGCCGGACTGGGCTTCGGCATCCTGCTGATCGCCGGCATCGGCAGCGCGGCGATCACCGGCTTCGTCGGCCTGGACCAGGCCAACAGCGGAGGTAATGTGCAGGGACTGGCCACCCTGATCTTCACCCGCGACCTGTGGGCGTTCGAGATCACCAGCGCCCTGCTGATCACCGCCGCTCTGGGCGCGATGGTGCTGGCCCATCGGGAACGCTTCGAGCGGCGACAGACCCAGCGCGAGATGGTCGTCGAACGCTTCCGCACCGGCGCACGCGCCACGCCCAAACCCAACCCCGGCGTCTTCGCACGCCACAATGCCGTCGACACCTTCGCCCGGCTGCCCGACGGCACCGACGAGGACTCCTCGGTCTCCACCATCATCCGTCGCCGGACGGTCACCACGCCCGACGGCGGGAACGGCGAGAAATGAACCCGGCCAACTACCTGTACCTCTCGGCGCTGCTGTTCACCATCGGCGCGGGCGGAGTGCTGTTGCGGCGCAACGCCATCGTGATGTTCATGTGCGTCGAGCTGATGCTCAACGCCGGCAATCTCGCGTTCGTCACGTTCTCGAGGATGCACGGCCACCTCGACGGCCAAGTCGTCGCGTTCTTCACCATGGTGGTGGCGGCCTGCGAGGTGGTGGTGGGCCTGGCCATCATCATGACCATCTTCCGGACCCGACGCTCGGCCAACGTCGACGACGCCCACCTGCTCCGGCATTGAACGGCAACGGGATGCAGACACTTCTGGTTCTGACCATTGCGCTGCCCCTGGCCGGGGCGGTGGTGCTGTTGCTGGGCGGAAAGGCCACCAATGCCTGGGGCCATCTGCTGGGCTGCGCCACCGTGCTCGGCGCATTCGCCTGCGGCGTCACGCTGTTCACCCATCTGCTCGGGCTGCCCGGCAAGTCCCGCTCGGTGCACGAGGTCTTGTTCTCCTGGGTGCCCGTCGGCGTGCTGAAGGTGGACTTCGGCCTGCAACTCGACGCCCTGTCGGTGTGCTTCGTGCTGCTCATCACCGGCGTGGGTTCGCTGATCCACATCTACTCCGTCGGCTACATGTCCCACGACCCGCAGCGTCGTCGTTTTTTTGCCTACCTGAACCTGTTCGTGGCGGCGATGCTGCTACTGGTCCTCGCCGACAACTACCTCGGGCTCTACATGGGTTGGGAGGGCGTCGGTTTGGCGTCCTACCTGCTGATCGGGTTCTGGTCGTACAAGCCGAGCGCGGCCGCCGCCGCGAAGAAGGCCTTCGTGGTCAACAGGGTCGGCGACATGGGTCTGGCCATCGCCCTGATGGTGCTGTTCAAGGCGGTCGGCTCGGTCACGTTCAGCACGGTGTTCTCCTCGGTACCCGCCATGACCGACGGCACACTCACCGCCGTCGGTCTGCTGCTGCTGCTCGGCGCATGCGGCAAGAGCGCCCAGGTGCCGCTGCAGTCCTGGCTCGGTGACGCCATGGAGGGCCCCACCCCCGTCAGCGCCCTGATCCACGCCGCGACCATGGTCACCGCTGGTGTGTACCTCATCGTGCGCTCGGGCCCGATCTTCAACGCCGCGCCGACGGCGCAGACCGCCGTGGTGATCGTCGGTGCCGTGACGCTGCTGTTCGGCGCGATCGTCGGCTGCGCCAAGGACGACATCAAGAAGGCGCTGGCCGCCTCGACCATGTCCCAGATCGGCTACATGGTGCTGGCGGCCGGGCTGGGACCCGCCGGCTACGCGGTGGCCATCATGCATCTGCTCACCCACGGCTTCTTCAAGGCCGGACTGTTCCTCGGGGCCGGTTCGGTGATGCACGCCATGGGCGACGAGACCGACATGCGCCGCTACGGCGAACTGCGCAAGGTGTTGCCGATCACGTTCGTGACGTTCGGGCTTGGCTATCTGGCCATCATCGGAGTGCCGCCGTTCGCGGGCTTCTTCTCCAAGGACGCCATCATCGAAACAGCCTTCAACACAGGCGGACTCAGGGGCTGGCTGCTCGGCGGCGCGGCCCTACTCGGTGCCGGCATCACCGCGTTCTACATGACCAGGGTCATGCTGCTGACCTTCTTCGGCCGGGCCCGCTGGACCGAGAAAGCCACCGAGACCTATCCGCACGAGTCGCCGGCGGTGATGACCTGGCCGATGATCGTGCTGGCAGTGGGGTCGGTCGGAGCCGGTGCGGTCCTGGCCATCGGACACACCCTGCAGAACTGGCTGGAACCCGTCGTCGGCAGCCATGAAACCCAACATGCCGTGCCCTCCTGGGTGCTGACGGTGACCGCGCTGGGGGTGGTCGCCATCGGCGTCGCGGTGGCCTACCGGATGTATGCGATGCACAACGTGGCCCAGACCGCGCCGCAGGACGTGTCAGCGCTGACCGTGGCAGCCCGCCACGACCTCTACGGTGACGCGTTCAACGAAGCGACTTTCATGCGCGGCGGTCAGGAACTGACCAAGGCACTGGTGGTGTTCGACGACAAGGGCGTCGACGGCACGACCAACGGGCTGGCCCACCTCGTCGGCCGAGTCTCCGATGGACTGCGCCAGGTCCAGACCGGCTTCGCCCGCTCCTACGCGCTGTCGATGCTCGCCGGGGCCGCCTTGGTGATCGCCGCGGTTCTGATCCGGACGTGGGGGTGAGCATGATGACGAACTTTCCCTGGCTGACCCTGCTATGGGCGATCCCCGTCGTGGGTGCGGCGGTGATCATCGTGCTACCTGCCTCGCTGCGCCAGTTCGCCAAGTACGCCGGGGTGGTGGTCGCACTGGCGGTGCTGGTGATCGCGCTGCTGCTCGCCGTCCGGTTCAAGCCGGCCGGTGAACAGTTCCAGTTCGTCGAGAACCATCCGTGGATCCCGTCGTTCGGCACCGGCTACATCCTGGGCGTCGACGGCATCGCCCTGGCTCTGGTGGTGCTCACCGCGGTGCTGGTGCCGCTGCTGCTGATCGCCGGCTGGCACGACGCCGACGACCGGCCCGGGCTGGCCGGGCGCGGGCCACACAGCTACATCGCGCTGACCCTGGCGGTCGAGGGCATGGTGATGATGTCGCTGACCGCGCTGGACATCCTGCTGTTCTACGTGTTCTTCGAGGCGATGCTCATCCCGATGTACTTCCTCATCGGCGGGTTCGGCGGAGGAAACCGCGCTCAATCCGATGTCGCCGCCTCCGCGGCTCCTAAGGCGGCGGTGAAGTTCCTGCTGTACAACCTGTTCGGCGGTCTGGTGATGCTGGCCGCCGTCATCGGGCTCTACGTCGTCACCTCCGCGAGCAAGGCGTTCGACGCCGGCACCTTCGACTTCCGGACCATCACCGACGCGATCGCCGCCGGGAAGTTCATCATGCAACCCGGAGTCGCCAACCTCTTGTTCCTGGGCTTCATGTTCGCCTTCGCGGTCAAAGCTCCGCTGTGGCCGTTCCACCGGTGGCTGCCCGATGCCGCGGTCCAGGCCACGCCGGCCTCGGCGGTGTTGATGATGGCGGTCATGGACAAGGTCGGGACATTCGGCATGCTGCGCTACTGCCTGCCGCTGTTCCCCGACTCCGCAACGTATTTCCGGCCTGTCATCATCACGCTTGCCGTTATCGGGATCGTCTACGGGGCGATCCTGGCCATCGGGCAGACCGACGTCATGCGGCTGATCGCCTATACCTCGATCAGCCACTTCGGCTTCATCATCCTGGGCATCTTCGTGATGACCAGCCAGGGTCAGTCCGGCTCGACGCTCTACATGGTCAACCACGGCATCTCGACGGCCGCGCTGTTCTTGATCGCCGGCTTCCTGGTCAGCCGCCGCGGCACCCGGACCATCGCCGCCTACGGCGGGGTCCAGAAAGTCGCCCCCATCCTGGCCGGCACCTTCCTGATCTCCGGTCTGGCGACGCTGTCACTGCCCGGCCTGGCCCCGTTCATCAGCGAATTCCTGGTCCTCATCGGCACATTCACGCGCTACCCCGGCTTCGCGGTGTGCGCCACGATCGCCCTGGTGCTCTCGGCGCTCTACGTGTTGTGGATGTACCAGCGGATGATGACCGGCCCGGTCACCGAGGGCAACGAGACGGTGCGGGATCTGCGGCCACGCGAACTCCTCGTAGTGGCGCCGCTGATCGCCCTGCTGATCACGCTCGGGGTGTACCCGAAGATCGCGCTGGACGTGATCAACCCCGCCGTCACCGCGACCCTGACCTCGATTCACCAACCGGACCCGACTCCCACGGTCGCGCAGGGGGCCCGCCCATGAACCCGCCCAGCATCGCCTACGGCCAGCTGGCGCCGATGTTGATCGTCTTCGGCGCCGCCGTCGCCGGTGTGCTCATCGAAGCGTTCGCACCGCGCAAGAGCCGCTACCCCACCCAGGTCGCGCTGAGCCTGGCCGCACTGGTGGCCGCCCTGATCTGGGTCGCCAAACTTGCCCACGACCTCGGCGGCGGCCTGGGGACCTCGGCGGTGGCCGGCGCCGTCGACATCGACCGGCCCGCGCTGTTCCTGCAGGGCACCATCTTGCTGATCGGTGTGCTCAGCGTGCTGCTGATCGCCGAACGGCGCGCGCCGGCCGAATCCCCGGACGGCGCAGTCGCATTGGACGCCTTCACCGCCGACGCCTCGACCGTGCCGGGCAGCGTGGCCGAGAAGGTGGCCACCAAGGCCGCGCTGATCCAGACCGAGGTGTTCCCGCTGACGATGTTCGCCATCGGCGGCATGATGCTGTTCCCCGCGGCCGGCGACTTCCTGACGATGTTCATCGCACTCGAGGTCCTGTCCCTGCCGCTGTACCTGATGTGCGGACTGGCCCGCCGCCGACGTCTGCTGTCTCAGGAAGCGGCACTGAAATACTTTCTGCTGGGCGCATTCTCGTCGGCATTCTTTCTCTACGGCATCGCCTTGCTTTACGGCTACGCAGGCACCCTGAGCCTGACCGGTATCGCCGAGGCCATCCACAGCAGGCCGGGTGACACCACGCTGGCGATCCTCGGCGCGGCACTGGTCGCGGTCGGCCTGTTGTTCAAAGTGGGTGCGGTGCCGTTCCACTCCTGGGTTCCCGACGTCTATCAGGGTGCGCCCACGCCGATCACCGGGTTCATGGCGGCGGCGACCAAGGTCGCCGCCTTCGGTGCGATGCTGCGCGTGTTCTACGTCGCGCTGCCCGCCCTGAGCCACGGGTGGCGGCCGGTGCTGTGGGTGGTGGCCATCCTGACCATGGTGGTCGGCACCGTGACCGCGGTGACCCAGACCGACGTCAAGCGGATGCTGGCGTACTCCGCGGTGGCGCACGCCGGTTTCATCCTCACCGGCGTGATCGCCGGCAACCAGCCCGGACTGTCGGCGACGCTGTTCTACCTGTTCGCCTACGCCTTCTCCACACTGGGCGCGTTCGCGGTGGTCAGCGTGGTGCGCGACGCCAACGGCGCCGAGGAGACCTCGATGGCCCGCTGGGCCGGACTCGGCCGGCGCTATCCCCTTGTGGGCGTGGTGTTCTCACTGTTCCTGCTGGCCTTCGCCGGCATTCCGCTCACCAGCGGCTTCGTCAGCAAGTTCGCGGTGTTCAAGGCCGCCGGTCAGGGCGGTGCGATCCCGCTGGTGATCGTCGGTGTGCTGGCCTCGGCGATCGCGGCCTACTTCTACGTGCGGGTGATCGTGTTGATGTTCTTCACCGATCCGCCCGAGGACGCGCCCGAAGTCGTCACACCTAGCGTGCTGAGCGTCGCGACGATCGCCCTCACCGCCGCGATCACGTTCATCCTCGGTGCGTTGCCGCAACCGCTGCTGGACCTCGCCAACAACGCGGCCCGGTTTCTGACCTGATGATCCTGCTCAGCGACGACCACGGCGCGGTCCGGGTCCTGACCATGAACCGACCCGAGGTGCGAAACGCGTTGAGCACCGAGCTGTTCGAGGCCCTCTATGCCGCACTCGATGAGGCCGACGCCGACGACGGGGTCCGCGCGGTGGTGCTCACCGGCAGCGACCCCGCGTTCTGTGCGGGAGTGGACCTCAAGCAGGCGCAGAACCTGGGAATGGACTACTTCGCGCGCTTCGACAAGATGAACTGCATGAACCGCATCGTTGCCCTGCGCAAGCCGGTGATCGGCGCGGTCAACGGTGCGACGTTCACCGGCGGGCTGGAGATCGCGCTGGCGTGCGACTTCCTGATCGCCTCGGAGCGTGCCGTTTTCGCCGACACCCACGCCCGGGTCGGCATCCTGCCCGGCGGTGGTATGACCGCCCGGCTCCCCTGGCTGGTCGGCTCCGGCATGGCCCGGCGGCTCTCGATGACCGGTGAGGTGGTCGACGCGGCCCGGGCCGAATCCATCGGTCTGGTCACCGAAGTTGTTGCACACGAACGACTTCTGGACCGTACGCTCGAGCTGGCGACCCAGATCGCCGAGGTGCCCGGGCCGGTGATGTCGGGTTTGAAGGAGATCTACCGCAATGGCACCGCCGCGATCACCGACCCCGCGCTGAAGGCCGAGCGGGTGGTGTCGGCCGCCACGCATGTGAGCACCGAGCAGTTGGCCGCACGCCAGCGCGAAGTCGCCGACCGCAACAAGCGCCAGATCAAAAGCTGACGCCTACCCGATCGGTTGATCCGGAATGTAAACCGCTATGAGCGGCCACAAAGCGAAGAACGACTCCCGTTCGCGGCGGGACCGTTCCGGGGGTCCACGAGCTTCGCGCATCCGTTTTTGTCGGTGGCTGCTGCGATGATGTCGTCATGTCTTCGGCGGCTGCGGTAACCACTCCTGCTGAGCGCCTCGAGGTGTTGTTCGAGGAGTTGTCGGAGTTGGCCGGTCAACGCAATGCGATCGACGGGCGCATCGTGGAGATCGTGGCCGAAGTCGATCGCGACGGCTTGTGGGGCGCCACCGGCGCCCGGTCGGTGGCAGGGCTGGTGGCATGGAAGCTGGGTGCCGCGGGTGCCAATGCGAAGGCGATCGCCACCATCGCGCAGCGCAGCGAGGCCTTCCCGCGCTGCGTGCCCAGCTGCGGGAGGGGCGATTGTCGCTGGATCAGGTCGGTGTCATCGCCGCCCGAGCGGCCGACGGCTCCGATGAGCACTACGCCCAGTTGGCCGCGGTCGCCACGGTCAACCAGCTACGCACCGCGATCCAGCTCGAACCCCGACCCGACCCCGATCCCCGCCCGGAACCGCAGCGCTCGATCACCAAGACCGCCAACGACACCGCGACCAAGTGGCAGATCACCCTTCCGCACGACGAGGCGGCGACGTTCGACGCCGCGTTGCAGTCCCATCTGGATGCGTTGATCGCCGAGTGGAAGCACGATCACGGCGCTGGCTCCTCGGATACCGCACCGCCGTTGCCTACGACCGTGGATGCGTTTCTGCGCCTGGTCGAGGCCGGCTGGGACGCCGAAGCGAGCCGCCGCCCGCACGGGCAGCGCACCACCGTGGTGGTGCATCTCGACGTCGAGCAGCGCGCCGCCGCACTGCATCTGGGGCCGCTGCTCAGCGACGGGGAGCGACAATATTTGACCTGTGATGCCACCTGTGAAGTGTGGTTTGAACGCGAGGGCCGGCCCATCGGGGCGGGGCGGGCGACCCGCACGGTCAACCGACGACTGCGCCGCGCCCTCGAACACCGCCACCCCACCTGCGCGGTACCGGGCTGCGGGGCCACCCGCGGTCTGCACGCCCACCACATTCGGCACTGGGAAGACGGCGGACCGACCGAACTGTCCAACCTGGTGCTGCTCTGCCCGTATCACCACCGGGCACACCACCGCGGCATCATCACCATCACCGGACCCGCTGACCGCCTCGTCGTCACTGACAGCTCAGGTGACACCTCGCCGACCGATCACTCGCGCGCCCGCCAAACCAACCCCCGCCCGATGTCCCACCCTGCCCCGGGCCCACCGGCGAACGCGCCGACTGGTGGTGGTACCAACCCTTCGAGCCGCGGCCACCATCGGTGGACAACTAGCCGATCGCGGTTTCGATGTTGGTGAACGGGCGGAAGCTGCCGTCGAGAACCTCGAGGTGGCCGATGGTCCGGCCGGTCACGACGTTCGGGTCGACGAGCGTCAGTTCCACTGCGGCACGGGCGAACTCGTCGTCAGGCGAGACGGTGGCGAACTCGCTGCGGTAGTACGACAGGCCCGGCGTCGGGATCGGCCGCGACGGCGCGAGGGCGTTGACGGCGATGTTGCGACGCTGCAGATCGTAGGCGGCACACCAGGTCAGGTGTTCCAGTGCCGCCTTGGAGCCGCCGTAGCCGGGCAGCACGCCGCCCGCGAAGTTGTGATACGGCCCGTCGCCGGGCACCCGCGAGGCCACCGAGGTGACGTTGATGATCGAGCCGACGCCGGCGTCGAACATGTCCGGACAGACCAGCTGGATCAGCTCGTAGGAGGCGAACACGCCGATCTCGAAGTGCCGCCGGTAGGCCGACAGCGGAATGGCGAGGAAGCCGGGCCACTCGGCGTTGCCCGGCTTCGGGGTGCTCGCCGGCTTCGCCGCCTTGGGCGCCGCATCCGGCTTCGGCGGACGCCCGGGGCGGTGAAGGCCGCGTTGTTGACCAGGATGGTGATCGGCCCGAGCGCGGCCCGAGCCTCCTCCACCAGACGGGGAATGTCCTCGCGCTCCAGCAGATCGGCCGCGATCGCGACCGCGCGCCCGCCCGCCTGCTCGATGGCGGCCACGGTCTCACCGATGGTGCCGGGCAGCCGCTCGTCCCACTGCTGTTCAGTGCGGGCCACCACCGCCACCGCGGCGCCCTCGGCCGCCAGAGCCAGTGCCGTGGCACGGCCCAGTCCACGGCTGGCGCCGGTGACGATCGCGGCGCGGCCCGCCAGACGTCCAGTCATCACATCGTCCTCTCGGTCACAGAGCCACGCCGTGTACCAGGATGGCGGTGGTCTGGTCCACCCAGGCGTCGTCGAGGTCGCCCTCGGGCATCAGCAGCATCCGCATCATCGTCGCACCGCCGATCAGTTCGATGAGACGGTCGGGGTCCACGTCGGCAGGCACCTCGCGGCAGTGCACGGCCTCCACCAGACGGTCGTGCACGGCGGCGAACAAGCCGGTGAAGCGGGACATCACCCTCGCGTTGAGGTCGGGGTCGGCACCCATGTCGGCGATCAGTCCGGGCAGCGCCGCGCGGACGACCGGACTGGTGAACACGTCGCGGGTCGCTGCCAGCATGGCGCGGACGTCGCCGGCGATGTCTCCGGCGGGGGCGGCAAGCGCTGAGGGCGCCGTCGGGAACGCCGCCTCGTGAACCAGTTCGGCCTTGCTCGACCACCGCCGGTACAGCGCGGTCTTGGTGGTCCCCGCCCGCTCGGCGACTGCCGCCAAAGTCAGATTTGCATAACCGATTTCGACGAGCAGCTCGGCCGTGGCCCGCAGTATCGCCGCATCGATCCGCGGGTCGCGAGGACGACCCGCGACCGCGGCCTTGTCGACCGGCGACGGTCTGATTTCATAACGCTACTTACCGTATCGAAATAGGGTTGGAGGACAACGGTGACCAACCAACCGAACGTCGAGACCGACGTCGGACGGCTCCAGCGCTCCGGTCGCGACGTCAGCACTGTTCCCGCGGTGCTGTCCGAGTGGCTGTCGACCGTCATGCCCGGCGGCGTCAAGCCGGAAGTGACCGTGGAGAGCGGCGTCGACTCCAACGGCATGTCGTCGGAGACGATCATCCTGACCGGCCGCTGGGACGAAGACGGCAAGCACGTCGAGCAGAAGTGGGTCGCCCGCGTGGCGCCCACCGAAGAAGACGTGCCGGTGTTCATCACCTACCGCATGGATCATCAGTACGACGTGATCCGGCTGGTGGAGGAACTCACCGACGTGCCGGTGCCCAGGGTGCGCTGGATCGACACCGACGGCAAGGTCCTTGGCAGCCCGTTCTTTCTGATGGACCACGTCGAAGGCATCGTTCCGCCCGACGTGATGCCCTACACCTTCGGCAGCAACTGGTTCGCCGACGCCGCTTCGGAGCAGCAGCGCGCCCTGCAGGATGCGACGGTCGAGGTGCTGGCCAAGCTGCACTCGATTCCCAACGCGGACAAGACCTTCGGATTCCTCGCCGAGGCGGTGCCGGACGGCGAGACGCCACTGCACCGCCAGCTCAACTGGCTCAAGGCGTGGTACGAGTTCGCGGTGCCCGACATCGGCCGCTCACCGCTGGTGGAGAAGGCGCTGAAGTGGCTGGAGGACAACTTCCCCGCCGACGTCGCCGCGACCGACACGGTTCTGGCGTGGGGTGACTCGCGCATCGGCAACGTTCTCTACGAGGACTTCCGCCCGGTCGCCGTGCTGGACTGGGAGATGGCGACGCTGGGTCCGCGCGAGCTGGACGTGGCGTGGATGATCTTCGCGCACAACGTCTTCCAGGAGCTGTCCGGCTTGGCCGGCATGCCGGGCCTGCCGGATGTGATGCGCGAGGAGGACGTACGCGCGACCTACCGGAAGCTGACCGGCGTCGAACTGGGCGACCTCAAGTGGTTCTACGTCTACTCCGGGGTGATCTGGTGTTGCGTGTTCATGCGCACCGGGGCGCGGCGCGTGCACTTCGGCGAGATGGAGAAGCCCGAGGACGTGGAGTCGCTGTTCTACCACGCAAGCCTGCTGCGCCGTCTCATCGAGGCGGAGGGCAGGAGCGAAGCGACCCGGGAAATAGAGGAGGACTGACCCTAATGCTCGGACCCATGGACGAATTCCCCGTCCACCAAGTTCCCCAGCCCATCGCCTGGCCGGGGTCGTCGGATCGCAACTTCTACGACCGGTCGTACTTCAACTGCCACGACCGGAGCGGGGACATCTTCCTGATCACCGGCATCGGGTACTACCCCAACCTCGGGGTCAAGGACGCCTACGTGCTGGTGCGCCGCCGCGAAGGCGGCAATACGGCGGAAGCGGCGACACCCAGACCGCGGTGCATCTGTCCGACGCCATCGACCAGGACCGGCTCAACCAGCAGGTCGGCGCCTACCGGGTCGAGGTCGTCGAGGCGTTGCAGACCGTGCGCATCGTCATGGACGAAACCGAGGGCATGGCAGTCGATCTCACCTGGGAGGGACTGTTCCCGGTGGTTCAGGAGCAGCCGCACATCATGCGCCAGGGCAACCGGGTCACACTGGATGCTCAACGATTCGCACAACTCGGGTCGTGGGCCGGACGCATCGCCATCGACGGCGAAGAGATCGCCGTGGATCCGGCGGTGTGGATCGGCAGCCGCGACCGCTCGTGGGGTATCCGGCCGATCGGTGAGGCCGAACCGCCCGGCCGGCCCGCCGACCCGCCGTTCGAAGGCATGTGGTGGCTGTACGTCCCGATGGCCTTCGAGGACTTCGCGATCGTGATCATCATCCAGGAGGCGCCCGACGGTTTCCGCTCGCTCAACGACTGCACGCGGATCTGGCGCGACGGCCGCGTCGAGCAGCTGGGCTGGCCGCGGGTGAAGATCCACTACCGGTCTGGCACCCGGATTCCGACCGGAGCGACCATCGAGGCCACCGACTCCTCCGGCGCCCCTTTGCGATTCGACGTCGAGTCGAAACTGCCGGTGCCCATCCACGTCGGCGGTGGCTACGGCGGGGACTCCGACTGGATCCACGGCGTGTGGAAGGGCGAGAAGTTCACCGAGCGTCTCACCTACGACATGAACGACCCGGCGATCATCGGGCGCTCGGGCTTCGGTGTGATCGACCACGTCGGCCGCGCGGTGTGCCACGACGGTGGCGAGTCCACGGAGGGCTGGGGCCTGTTCGAGCACGGGGCGCTGGGCCGGCACGACCCGTCGGGCTTCGCCGACTGGCTCACCGTCGCGCCGTAGCGCCTGTCAATCTGCCACGTTCGGCGGGAAGGGGAGCTAGGCCAGTTCGTCGACGATGGCCGCGAGCGTGTCGATCGCGATCGGGCCCGGCTGATATAGGCAGACCGTGTCGGCCAAACCGTCCACCCGCGAACGAATATGCGCCGCAATGTCCTTCGGGCTGCCGCACGCCGCGATGGTGTGCAGCATCTCGTCGGTGATCAGCCCCGCCATCTCCTGCCACCTGCCCTGCTTGGACATCGCGTTCAACTCGGGCTGCAGATCACCCCAGCCGTGGATGTCGAGCACCGGCCGATAGGCCGGGGTGGACCCGTAGAACGCCAGCAGCCGCCGCGTGGCGGAGTGGTCCTCCCCCGCGGACAGGATGATCTCGGGCACGATCGCGAGGTCCGCCTCCGAACGTCCGGCGGCAGCCAGCCCGTCGCGCACCGCGGGCATCGTCGACTCGCGCAGGAACTTCGCCGAGCCGAACGGCATCACCAGCAACCCGTCGGCCACCTCGGCGGTGGCCCTAGTCAGCCGCGGGCCCAGCGCGCCGACGTAGATCGGCGGCGGCCCAAAGGGATTCGGCCCCGGATTGAACGTCGGCGTCATCAAGGTGTGCCGGTAGAACTCGCCGCGGAAGTCCAGCCGCTCGCCGGTCTCCCAGGTGGCGAAGATCGCCCGCAGCGCGCCGACCAGCTCGCTCATCCGCGCCACCGGCTTGTCGAACTCCACGCCGTATCGCTTCTCGATCTGTGCGCGCACCTGGGTGCCCAGCCCGAGGGTGAACCGTCCCTGCGCCAGCAGCTGGTGGTCGTAGGCCTGATGGGCCAGCTGAATCGGGTTGCGCGGGAAGGCGATTGCCACATTCGTCAGCAAGTCCAGGCCGCCCACCCCGGCGGCCAGCGTGAGCGGGGCGAAGACGTCGTGCGGCCCCTCGAAGGTGAACACCCCGGCGGCACCGGCCTCCTTCAGCGCGCGGGCACGATCGATCGCATCAGTCGGCCCGAACAGGGCGGTCATCACCTTCACCGCACTGACAATAGGCAACACTGGTGGCATGGGCTACGACGTAGTGGTGATCGGCGCGGGCTTCGCGGGCCTGACGGCCGCCCGCGACCTGGCGACGAACGGGTTCGACCCGGTGGTACTGGAGGGCCGCGACCGGGTGGGCGGACGCTCCAGCACCACGACCCTGGCTGGCATCCCGGTCGACCTGGGCGGCACGTTCGTCGGCCCCACCCAGGACGCGGTCCTGGCGCTGGCGAAAGAGCTCGGCTGCCCCACCACGCCGACCTACTGCGAGGGCACCAACCTGATCCGCTGGCGAGGCCGGGTGCGCTCCTACCGCGGCACCATCCCGAAGCTGTCGCTGGTGGCCCTGCTCGACATCGGCCGCATCCAGTGGCAGTTCGAACGCGTCGCCCGCGGCGTCGAGATCGCCACCCCGTGGACGGCCCGCGACGCCGCCAAGCTGGACGCCGAGTCGATGGGCGACTGGCTGCGCTCGGTGGGGGCGACGGCAAGCTCGCGTGACCTGATGGCGATCATGGCCCGGGTGACCTGGGGTGCCGAGCCCGACGAGGTGTCGATGCTGCACGCGGTGCGCTACGTCAAGGCCGCCGGCGGCATCGACCGGATGCTCGACGTGGTCGGCGGCGCGCAGCAGGACCACTTTCCCGCCGGCACCCAGCAGATCGCCGACAAGATGGCCGCGGACCTCGGTGAGCGCGTGCGGCTCAACGCCGCGGTGTCACGCATCGAATGGTCCGACGACGCGGTGGCCGTCACCTCGACGGCCGGGGTGGTCGAGGCCCGCCGCGCCATCGTCGCGATCCCCCCGGCCCACCGGCTGGCCCTCGACATCGCCCCGGCCCCGCCGATCGAGTACCAGCAGCTGGCCCAGCGGTGGCCGCAGGGCGCGCTCAGCAAGGCCTACGTGGTCTACCAGCGCCCGTTCTGGCGCGAGGCCGGACACTCCGGTCAGGCCCTGTCCGACGAGGGGCCGGTGTTCATCACCTTCGACGTCAGCCCCGCCGACGACGGGCCGGGCGTGCTGCTCGGCTTCGTCGACTCGCGCGAATTCGACGCGCTCCCACCGGAGCAGCGTCGCGAGAAGGCGCTGACGAGCTTCACCGCACTGTTCGGGGTGGACGCCGAGAACCCGATCGATTACCTCGACCATTGTTGGGGGGCAGAGACTTTCGCGCCCGGTGGGCCGACGGCCGCGGTGCCGCCCGGATCGTGGACCCAGTTCGGCCCGCTGCTGCGCAAGCCGGTCGGTCCGCTGCACTGGGCGGGCACCGAGACCGCCGACGAATGGACGGGCTTCCTGGACGGCGCGGTGCGCTCCGGTCAGCGGGCGGCCGCCGAAGTGGCGGCAGCGCTCAGGAGCTGATGCGCCGTTCGGCGACCACGGATTCCACCAGTGACCGCAAGTGGCTGTTGACGGCCTCGGGGTGTTCGAGGATCGCGCAGTGACCGCCCGGCATCTCGACCAGGTCCGCCAGGTTGGGGGCGGCCTTGGCGATCTTGCGGGCCTGGCACATCGGCAGCAGCCGGTCTTTGGTGGAGCCGATCACCAGAGTGGGAACCGTCAGCCCGCTCAGGTCGATGTGGCGGGGGCCCATCTCGTCGACGAGCACCCGCGCCCAGGCCCCACGGCCGGCCGGCGGCGTGGTGGCGAACAGTTCGTGGACGAAGTCGGCGATCGCCGGGTCGGCCTCATCCCCGACGGCCATCATCGTGATGAACCAGCGGCTGCCGGGCTGGGCGCCGCGGAACAGCGGCGCGCCGCCGAAGGCCCTGATCATCCGCCGCGCGGCCACCGACCTGCCCGCGATCAGCAGGGACGGCACCCGCAGCAGGTTGATCTCCTCGAGCAGGTCACCGGTGGTGGTGTTGATCAGGGCGACGGCATCGGCGCACTCGGCGACGCGGTCCCGATGACGCTCGGCCCACGAACTGATCGCGATGCCGCCCATCGAGTGACCGGCGATGACGGCTCGCTCGCCCGGCCGCAGCGTGGCCGCCAGCACGGCGTCCAGGTCGGAGGCCAGATGGTCCAGGCTGTACGCCGACCGGTGCGGAAGCCCGCTGCGGCCGTGGCCCCGGTGGTCGTAGGCGATCACGCGGAAGTCGCGGGACAGGTCGTTGATCTGCTCATGCCAGACGCGGATTGCGCAGGTGATGCCGTGCGCCAGGACGATCGGATAGCCGTCCTCGGGGCCGAAGACCTCGGTGTGCAGTCGGGTTCCGTCGGCCCCGCGGACCTTGACGGTCCGACTGGGCGGCAGCTTGGGGCCACCGATGGTGGCCACGCGAGACGCTGACATGGTGACTCCTTGTTGGTGCGGCGACGCTGCCGCACCGGAGCACAAGAGTAACCGCTAGGTGGCCTAAAAAACTCGATACCGGCCCGCGTCGTTATCGCACCGTGCCCAACGCAACAAGCCCTGACCAGCGGCGGGCTGTTTACCCGCCGGCCGAGAACCCGTTCGGGGTGGATCTGGTCCCCCGCCAGGGCACTCGTCGAGCAGGGCGGGCCGGCCGCCGGGGGCCGCTTGGGCGAATGACGGGGATCGGGCACGCTGGTGCTCACGATGACCGCTCCCCTGCTGGACGATCCCGGCGACCTGTCCGAGCTGCGCGCTACCGGCGCCGACCCCGACGGGCTGTTCGCCTCCTTCGCCGGGTGGGCGCAGCAGTGCGGCACCACGCTGTACCCCGCGCAGGAGGAGGCGCTGATCGAGTTGGTCAGCGGCGCCAACGTCGTGCTGGCGACACCGACCGGTTCGGGCAAGTCGCTGGTGGCCACCGGGGCGCTGTACGCGGCGCTGGCCGCCGACCGGCGCAGCTACTACACCGCGCCGATCAAGGCGCTGGTCAGCGAGAAGTTCTTCGCCCTGTGCGAGGTCTTCGGCGCGGCCAACATCGGCATGCTCACCGGCGACGCCGCGGTCAACCCGACCGCGCCGATCATCACCTGCACCGCGGAGGTCCTGGCCAACATCGCACTACGCGAGGGAGCCGATGCCGACATCGGCCTGGTGGTCATGGACGAGTTCCACTTCTACGGTGACCCCGACCGAGGCTGGGCCTGGCAGGTGCCGCTGCTGGAACTGCCGCGCGCACAGTTCCTGCTGATGTCGGCCACCCTCGGTGACGTCACGTTCCTGCGCGAAGACCTCACCCGACGCACCGGCCGCGCCACGGCGCTGATCGCCAATGCCGAACGGCCGGTACCACTGTTCTATTCGTATGCGACCACGCCGATGCACGAAACCATCGGCGACCTGCTCGACACCAAGCAGGCGCCCATCTACGTCGTCCACTTCACCCAGGCCTCGGCGCTCGAGCGGGCGCAGGCGTTGATGAGCGTCAACGTCTGCAGCAAAGAGGAGAAGGCGGCGATCGCCGAGTTGATCGGCGGGTTCCGGTTCTCCTCGGCATTCGGCACGACGCTGTCGCGGTTGGTTCGCCATGGAATCGGCGTTCACCACGCCGGGATGCTGCCCAAGTACCGACGACTGGTCGAACAGCTCGCCCAGGCCGGCCTGCTCAAAGTCATCTGCGGCACAGACACTCTCGGCGTCGGCATCAACGTGCCGATCCGGACCGTCGTCTTCTCTGCGTTGTCGAAGTACGACGGCACCCGCACGCGGCTGCTCAACGCCCGCGAGTTCCATCAGATCGCGGGGCGGGCCGGGCGGGCCGGCTATGACACCGCGGGCACCGTCGTCGTCCAAGCGCCCGACCACGAAGTGGAGAACCTAAAGCAGTTCGCGAAGGTTGCCGACGACCCGAAGAAGCGCCGAAAACTGGTGCGCCGCAAGGTGCCCGAGGGCATGGTGCCGTGGAGCGAGTCGACGATGACGCGGCTGATCGACGCCTCTCCCGAGTCGCTGACGTCCAACATGCGGGTGTCGACGGCAATGATTCTCGACGTCGTCGACCGCCCCGGTGACCCGTTCATCGCAATGCGCCGACTGCTCACCGAGAACCACGAGCCGCGCAAGCGCCAGCTCGGCCACATCCGTGAGGCGGTCGGCATCGCCCGCTCGCTGCTGCAGGCCGGGGTCCTCGAACGCCTCGACGAACCCGACGCCGACGGGCGCCGCTACCGGCTGACTGTCGACCTCCCACCCGATTTCGCCCTCAACCAGCCGTTGTCGACGTTCGCGCTCGCTGCGATCGAAGTGCTCGATCCGGCATCGGAAACGTATGCACTGGATGTGGTTTCGGTCATCGAGGCAACGCTGGAGGATCCCCGTCAGATCCTGGCCGCTCAACTGAACAAGGCCAGGGGCGAGGCGGTGGCGGCGATGAAGGCCGAGGGCATCGAGTACGACGAGCGCATCGAGTTGCTGGACGAGGTGACCTACCCGAAGCCGCTCGACGAGCTGTTGCAGCACACGTTCGAGGTGTACGTGCACACCAACCCGTGGGCCGCTGACGGGCGGCTGTCGCCGAAGTCGGTAGTGCGCGAGATGTGGGAGCGGGTGTTCACTTTTCGGGAGTTTGTCAGCGTCTACGGGCTCACCCGGTCCGAGGGCGCGGTGCTGCGCTACCTGTCCGATGCGTTCAAGGCGCTGCGCTCCGGGGTGCCCGCCGCCGCGCGGACCGAGGACCTGACCGACCTCGTCGAGTGGCTGGGCGAGTTGGTGCGCCAAGTCGACTCGAGTCTGCTCGACGAGTGGGAACAGCTCACCAGCCCGGACCAGCCGCTGAACGCCCCCGTGGCGGTCCCCGCGCCCCCGCGCCCGCTGACCGGCAACGAGCGAGCGTTCACCGCGATGATCCGCAACGCGCTGTTCCGCCGCGTCGAACTGTTCGCCCGGCGCCAGTCAGATGACCTCGGTGTTCTGGACGCTGACTCCGGTTGGACCGCCGAACGTTGGGAGGAGGTGATCCGTGCCTACTTCGCAGAGCACGCCGAGGTGGGCACCGGCGCCGATGCCCGCGGCCCGGCGCTGCTGATCTTCGACCGGGAGCCAAGGGTGTGGCGGGTCCGCCAGATCCTCGACGACCCAGCCGGCGATCACGATTGGGGCAT
This sequence comes from uncultured Actinomycetota bacterium, assembly GCA_963716465.1. Classification (GTDB taxonomy): domain Bacteria; phylum Actinomycetota; class Actinomycetes; order Mycobacteriales; family Mycobacteriaceae; genus Mycobacterium. The sequence goes on along the minus strand of CAVQTS010000006.1, from coordinate 456,734 downwards.
CGACATCGAGGTGGACCTCGAGGCCTCAGACGAGGAGGGAACAGCGGTGATCCGGCTCATCGAGGCCGGCCGCCTGTATTAAGGCCCGCCACGCCAATATTCGATGCGGTGGTGATCGGGTGTGAAGCCGTGCGCCACACCCCACAGGACGGCCTGGGTTCGGCTGCCGACGTCGATCTTCCGGTAGATCGTGCGGATGTAGGACTTCACGGTGTTGGGGCTCAGGTAGGTCAGCCTCGCGACGTCGGCGTTGCTCTTGCCCTGGGTGATGAGCGCCAGGATCTCCGATTCCCGATCGCTGAGTCCCTCGCCACGGCCGGGCCAGTCGAGCCCGACCGCGCTGCGGGCCCGCGGTGGTGGCTCGCTGACGACCGTCTCGCCGGCGTGGACCGCCTCCAGCGCGGCGACCAGGTCGCGCGCCGGCAGCGTCTTGGACAGGTAACCGTGCGCACCGTGCTTCCGGGCGCTCGCGATGAGGTCCGGGTGAAAGTTCCACGTGTACACCACGACTCGGCGGGCACGAGGATTGGCGACCAGCGTGGCGATCTCTTCATGGTCGGATTCGGGTTGCGCGAACGAGTCATAGAGGACGATGTCGACGGTGTCGTCGACGGGCATCGTCGAGTCGAGTTCGGCGACGACCAGGCGGTCACGGTACCGGTCGAACATGTTCGCCACACCCATCACGACCACGTCGTAGTCGTCTACGAGCGCCACGGTGATCGGGCGCTGCGGGGTTGCGGGCATCGATTCAGATTACCTCCCTAGGGGTGTGTTGCGACCCCCCTAAAGGGTGTCGACTGAAGTCAGCGGCCGGGCAGTTGCGCGGCCGATGCAATCGCGAAACACAGAGAGGCTCAACATGATCGTTCTCGGACTCATCCTGCTCGTGGCCGGATTCGTACTCAAAATCTCGATCCTCTGGACCATCGGCATCATCCTGCTCGTCATTGGCGCGGTGCTGGCCGTTCTGGGGTCGACCGGACGTGCCGTCGGCGGACGTCGCCACTACTACTGACTTGCGGCACAACGAATCCCGCTTGACGAGCCGGCTTCAGCCCCGTGCCGGCCGACGACGGGGTCGCCCACACCGAGCGTCGCTACCCAGCGGTTTGGTAGCGACACTCGGTGTGCGCCGCTGCGGACAACTGGTGCGCCCGGGCTATCCGACCGAGCCGCATCCCACGTAAGGAACGCAACCGGAGGCGCCGCCGGGGCCGGCCGAGCCGTTCGGACCACCGGGAATGCCGCCACTGGCGCCACCTGGGCCGGCGGTACCGCCCGGACCGCCGGGAATCACGCCACTGGCACCACCGGGTCCGGCGGCGCCACCGGGACCGCCCGGAATAACGCCGGAGGCGCCGCCGGGTCCGGCCGTGCCGGTCGCGCATGCCGTGCCGTCCGGGTTGACGCAGGCCGGGTCGGCGGTGGCCACGGGGGCCGCCGCGATCATCGCGGCCGCAGCACCGGCAAGAACAGCAGATGTCAGAGAGATCTTTTTGAGTGCCATGCGTGGGGTATACCCGCCTGGCCACGAGTCTCACTCCCGAATTGACGCGCCCGCGAGCTAATTGACGTGTCCGCTTATTCTGGTGGCGGTCCAGCCCACGCGCGGCTCGGACAGAGAGGTCGGGACGTTGCGCTCACGGTTGCGTGCTCTTGTCATCGTCGTTCTGCTGTTGGCGGGAATGGTCGGGTTGCCGGCGCTGGCCGGCGCCGACACCCGGTCGGTCACCGTGGCCACCCACGAGCTGACACCGTTCGTCGTCACGCACGACGGGGTGAAATCGGGGTTCGCCATCGAGTTGTGGGAGGAGATCGCCAAACGCGAGGGCTGGTCCACCAAGTACCTCGACGTGGCAGACGTGACCCAGCAGCTCGACGCGGTCAAGTCGGGCGCGGCCGACGCCGCGACGGGCGCCATCTCCGTCACCGCCGACCGCGTGGCGAACTTCGACTTCTCCCAGCCCACGCTCAACGCGGGACTGCAGATTCTCATCCACGCGGGTACTACCCAGAAATCCACACCGGGGCTGAGGGACTTCCTCAAGCTGTTGTTCTCGTGGTCGATGCTCGTCTGGCTGGGCGCGGCGTTCATCATCACCGTGATCCCGGCACACATCACCTGGTTTGTCGAACGCCGCCACACCGACTCGATGGTGTCGAAGTCCTACTTCCCCGGTGTGTTTCAGGCATTCGGTTGGGGGCTGGGAATCCTTGCGGCGCAACCCGATGACTTCCCCCGGCATTGGCTGGCCCGGACCATGGGCCTCTTGTGGGCCTTCGTCAGCATCATCTTCGTCGCCTACTACACCGCGACCTTGACCGCCAATCATGACCGTGGAGCGATTCGACGCCCAGATCTCCTCGCCCGCAGACCTTTTCGGCAAGAAGGTGTGCACCGTCGCCAACACCACGTCGGCGCGCTTCCTTCGCGATCTCGGGGTGACGGCGACGAACGCGACCAACATCAACGACTGTTACAGCGGCCTGAAGAAGCGCGACTACGTCGCGGTGGTGTTCGACGCGCCGGTGCTGCAGTACTACGCGGCGCACGAGGGCTCGGGAACGGCGCAACTCGCCGGGACCGTCTTCCAGAACGAGGACTACGGCATCGCCTTCCGACCCGGCGACGAACTGCGCAAGAAGGTCGACGAGGCACTGCTGTCCATCCGTGAGGACGGGACCTACGACTTGATCAAGTCCAAATGGTTCGGCGACGCGGCGCATTCCGCAGACCAGCCGGGCTGACCCGAGTAGTGCCATGAGATCTACTGCGCCGCATTCTTTTTGGCACTCGCATCAGCGGTGGCTCCGATAACCGCGCCGGCGTCGACCCATAACGTCGAAATCGGTGCCGGAGTGGTGGGCGTGGCGGTGGTGACCGACACCGCGTACAGCGCCGCTCAGTCGGCTGCCGGCGGACCGCCGGGTGACGATCCGTGCTTCTTTGCGAGCCGCCAGCAAGCCAACCAAATAGCGCATATCGACGTCGCCGGATTGCTACCTTCCCTCCGTCGCCACCCGCCGCCCGATCGGGCCGGGTCCCGGGGAAGGAAGTAAGTCCATGAAACGCAGCCAGCTGCTCGGAGAGTGTTCCGCCGAGTTCTTCGGAACCATGATCTTGATCCTGTTCGGGGTCGGGGTGGTCGCACAGGTAGTGACCGGCGGATTCCCGACGACGACGGGCGCCACCGGCGACTACAACTCCATCGCGTGGGGCTGGGGGCTGGGTGTGGCGATGGCGGTGTTCGTCGCCGGCCGGGTCAGCGGCGCCCACCTCAACCCGGCGGTGACCGTCGCGCTGGCGGTCTTCAAGGGCTTCAGCTGGCGCAAGACCGCGCCGTTCATCGCCGCGCAGACGGCTGGGGCGTTCGTCGGCGCCCTGCTGGTGCGATGGGCCTACTCCGACGCGATCAACCGCGTCGACCCCGGCCACACCAAGGCCACCCAGGGCATCTTCTCCACCTCGCCGGGCGCAGGCGTCTCGATTCCCACCGCGTTCCTCGACCAGGTGATCGGCACCGCGATCCTGGTGATGGTGATCTTCGCCCTGACCAGTGCCGTGAACAACCCCCCGCTGGCCAACACCGCGCCGCTGTTCATCGGCCTGCTGGTCGTCGGGATCGGTTTGGGCTGGGGAGCCAACGCCGGCTACGCGATCAACCCAGCACGCGATTTCGGTCCCCGGCTGGCGTCCTTGCTCACCGGATACCACGACGCGATGTTCTCGGCCAACGGCCCCGAACTCTACTTCTGGCTGCCTCTGACCGCGCCGCTGATCGGCGGGGTCATCGGCGGCGCACTGTTCGTGTTCGGGATCGAACGCTTCCTGCCGACCGCCATCGCCGAGCCTGCCGAGATCGGCGTCGTCGAACCGACGCCGCTGCGCTGACGGCTCGCCGCACACTCCGCGCCGCGGCGCCGGCGCTTAGCGAGCCAGGTCCCACTGACCGAAGTCGGGCGCGAGCACGTCGTCGACGTCGACGTGGACGCCGTCGATGACGGCTCCCGGGTCGGTCGCGGTGACGACCTCCCGCTGGAACAGCACGGCCGCCGGCTCGAGTTGGCCATCCGACCATGCCCTGGTCTGCCACGCCCACCGAAAGCCCGGCGTGGAGGAGTGTCCGACGACACCGTCGGCGATCGCCCACCCCAGCTCGTGCACGCCGCCGTAGATCCCGGTGCGCTCCACACCCAGCACCGAGTTGATGCCGCGGAACCACTGCACCGCAAGGCCTTTCCAGGTGTCCGCACCGATGGCCTCGTCGACGCTGAAATAGATCGGTGCCGAATCCGGCCCACCCGCGGCACCGTGCAGTCGCAACGCCGTCTGGGCGTCGGCCACCCCGCCGTCGAAGCCGCGGGTGAAGTCCGACGGCGAGTTCGGCCAGCCCGGCTTGCCGAACTGATAGCAGCTGACCACCTGCAGTCCCTGCGCGCGCAGCCCGTCGGTGAACTCGCGGGTCACCGGCTTGAAGTCGAACGTCGCGCCGGGGCGAAGTTCGGACACGTACACCAGCGCGCCGTCATACCCGGCCGCCTTGATCTGCTCGGGCGAGACCAGCCGCTCGGCGAAGTCGATCAGCCGCAGGCCGGCCGCCGACGCCTTCGGCATACCGGTCGCACCGGCCAGGACCACCGGCGCGGCGAAGGCCGACAGCGCGTAGCGCAGGACATCACGCCGGGACGCGGAAACTCGACAGCCGTACATGCGTCCAGTAAACCAATGGGCATGTCAGATGCGACCAACGACGTCTGGGAAGTCCTGTCGACCGCTCGCTCGATCCGCCGGTTCACCGACGAACCGGTCGACGCCGAGACACTCGACCGCTGCCTGCAGGCCGCCACCTGGGCGCCCAACGGCGCCAACGCACAGCTGTGGCGTTTCATCGTGATCGACGCGCCCGAGCAGCGGGCCGCGGTTGCCGAAGCGGCCCAGATCGCTCTGGCGTCAATCGAATCCATCTACGGCATGACCCGACCGGCCGATGACGACGACAGCCGGGCGGCCCGAAACAACCGCGCCACCTACGAATTGCACGATCGCGCGGGCGATCGGACGTCGGTCTTGTTCACCGGGTACAAGACCGAGTTCGCCTCCCCGTACCTGCAGGCCGGATCGGTCTACCCGGCGATGGAGAACTTCTATCTGGCGGCTCGCGCCCAGGGCCTGGGCGCGTGCTTCACGAGTTGGGCGTCGTACGCGGGCGAACAGGTGGTTCGCGAATCGGTGGGCATACCGGAGGACTGGTTCATCGCCGGACACCTCGTCGTCGGCTGGCCGCGCGGACGGCACGGTCCGGTCCGTCGCCGTCCCATCTCCGATGTGGTGTTCCACAACTCCTGGGACGCCGAACACGCCGACATCGTCCACGGGCGCGGCACCCGGCCCACCCGCGGCTGACCGCTCATCCGCTAGCTGGTGGCTGCACCGACGGTGTGCATCAGATGAACCAGTTGCTCGCGCTCCTCGATTCCGAGCTTGGCGTAGATCCGGTGTAGGTGGCCTTCGACGGTGCGAACCGACACGAACAGTTTGTCGGCGATCTCGCGGTTGGCCAGGCCTTTGGCGACCAGGGTGGCGATCTCGCGCTCCCGGTCGCTGATCGGCAGCGTCAGTGCGCTGTTGTCGGTGGCCGGAGTATGCAGGCCGAGGCTGGACGAGAGCCAATGCGCCCGGCTGCCGGACTCGAGTTCCTTGAGCCGGACGCCGGCGCGCCGGTGACTCACCGCCGCCGCGGCGAACGCGTCTGCGGCGTGCGCGGCCATCCCCAGCGACTCCCAGTCGCGCGCCACCTTGTCCAGCCGATCGCCGTCACCGGCGGCGGCGCCCTCGGCGTGTGCGGCGGCCGTTGCGGCCAGAGGTGTGTTCAGTTGTGCGGCAAGCTGGTTGATCCTGTCGACGTCGGGCTGGGCACCGAACCGCAGCCGGGTGTGGAGCGCCTCGAGCTCGATGGTTGGAATGCCGCACCGTCGTGCCACTCGAGCCGCCTCCTCGGCGTGATTCTGCGCGGCGAGGATCTCGCCGATGGCCGCGCTGTGATATCCGCGGGCCAGCTCGAGCAGTGACCGGAACACTTCGGTCGGGGGACCGAATGTCTCGTCTGCCATGGCCAGTGCCCGGGCAGCGGCCGCGCTGTCGCCGCGCAGCGCCTCGGCTTGCACCGTCCATGTCGCGACGAGCGTGACCCAACCCCCGGACAGTGTCGAGACCATCGCGGCCAACGCACGCTGCAGCCATTCGCACGCGGCGGTCGGCCGGCCGGCCGCCAGCTCGACTCGGCCCAGCATCGCCGCGACGATGGCCTCGGCGTGCGGTGCGCCGTGCGTGAGGGCGCGCTGGCGGTCGACGATCTGCTGAGCCGCATCGATCTTGCCCTGGTTGAGAGCCGAGAGCACCTCCGACAGTGAGATCGCGTATTGCTGTGGGCCCGAGGGGCAGTGGCGGGCGGCTTCGTTGGCCCGCGCGGCCGCCGCGGCGACGTCAGCCGGGCGGCCCTGGAGGTTGGCCGCCGCGGCCGCCGGGACCGCCGCCCACAGCACCGCCATCGGCATTGCGTCGGGGTCGGCGATGACGGCCGCACTTGCCGCAGTGGAGGTCTCGAGGTCACCCGCGAAGTAGGCGATGGTCGCTTCGACAGCTGTGGGGTAGCTGCGCAACAGCGGAAGCGTGATGCGACTCCGTACCGTGGCCAGCACGTCTTCGGCCGCTGCGCGCCGGCCGCAGCCGAAGAACAGATTCGTCGCCCGCATGCAGCCCCAGCGGACGAGCATGATCTCGTCGTCGACCGGATCGAATGCCGACAGCACCTCCTCGGCCTCCGCCCCGGACCCCTGCCAGCCCAGGGGGTCGGCCAGGGCAATGGCCGCACGAAGTCCACCGCCGTGTCCATAGGCGAACCGGGCCAGCTGCTCGGCAAGCGGCAGACTGGACATGGCCATGGCGCTCTCGGCCGCGTCGAGCACCAGATCCGGGTCGGGCGTCATGTCGCTGTCCATCATCAGCCGGGCCAGTTCGATGACCACGCGCGGGTCGCGGGTCGGCCCGGATCGGTCGATGACAGACCGAAGGTGTTGTGCCAGAGCAGTATTGATCTGCCGAAGCCGGGCGATGCCGCTGCGTTTGCGGACGATGTCGGACAGCATGGGATACCCCGGCCGCACGACCGTGCGGAACGGGTCGCTGTCGACCTGGATGATGCCGCGCTGTTCGGCATCGCTGATCGCATCGATATCGCACAGCGCACGCAGGGCGTTCCAGTCCAGAACTTCGGCCGCGCTGACGATTTCGAGCACGTCCAGTTCACCGGGCGGCAGTGCGGCGACCCGTGACTCGAGCAGTCCCTCGATCTCGGCACCGGCACGTGGCGTGCGGGTCAGCCGCCAGCGTCCCGTGTCGTTGACCAGGGCGCCGTCCTCCATCGCCGCGTCCAACAGCCCGCGCAGCAGCAGTGGGGTTCCCGTGGAGAGTTCGTGAAGCTGGTCGACGACGGTGCCGGCGACCGGACCGCCGAGGGCTTCGCTGAGCAGCAGCCCCGTGTCGGCACGCGAGAGGGAGGCGACTTCGACGCGCAGAAGGTACTCGTCCTTCCACAGCGCGGTGATGGCATCGAGAGCCTGGGCCTCGGAGCGCAGCGTGACGATCAGCGTCGCGTCCCCGCGCACCGCGAGCTGGTGCACGACGATCGCCGAGAGCGGGTCGAGCAGGTGCGCGTCGTCGACGACGAGCATCAGATCCCGGCCACCCTGCAGCGCATCGTGGGCTGCCGCGAGCAGGCGGGCCGGTTCCAGCGCATCGCTGATCTCGACGATGCCCGCGAACGCGGCCAGCGGAACGTCGCGGGAGGTCTGGGTTCCCACCACGAAATGGGTGCGCAGACCGCGATCGCCGAGCCGCTCGGCGACCTGGCGGGCGAGAGTGGTCTTGCCGACGCCGGCGTCACCGACGAAGACGACACCGCGGAACTGGGATCCGCCGACGGCCTCGAGCGCCACACCCAACTCAGCCGATCGGGCGACAAACGGCCATTCCGCTGGCAAGCCGTCCCCCTTTTCCCGGGCGATCAAGCGGCCGCACGGACCGTGCGGAAATTCAATACTATCCGCCTGATTTTGTCCCGCCGAGGGTTTTCTGTCAGTTTCCTGGGAACGATCCGAGCGCCACGGTCAGCTCCAGAACGGTCTGCGGATCGTTGAGTCGATCGCCGTACAGGTCGCGCAACTGGTTCATCCGGTAGCGCACGGTCTGCGGGTGGACGAAGAGGTCAGCGGCGATGGCGTCGCGTTGCCCCTGGTGCAGCAGCCACGCCCGGAGGGTCTCGGTGAGGCGCTCGGCGGTGTTGGCGCGCAACCCGTGCAACGGGGCAAGCGCGCGCTGCCGCAGATCGTGAGCGGCATCCGGGTCGGCGCCGAGCACGATGTCGACCAGATGCTCGTCGGTGTCGAGGACGGCCGTGCCCTCGGTCCGCAGGTGCCGGGCGCGTAGCGCACGTTCATAGGACGCCCGTACCAGAAGCCACGGGCGCGAGGGGCCGACGACGGCGTCACGGTCCGCCAGCGTCGAGAGCAGCAGCGGCCGACGCCCACCGTCCATGTCGGGCACGAGCATCACCGACCACGACTCGGCGGGGTCCAGGCCGGGCAGGTCCTCGGTGGCCTGCAGGACTTCGGCGCCGAACTGGGGAGCCAGTCCGCGGCTGCGGGCGGCCGGCAGCAACACGGCGGTAAGGGTCTGCGGGACAGGCCAGTTCGCGCGCTCCGCACTGCCTCCCAGCACCTCGGCCGACTCGCCGGCGAGGAGCTGGCCGGTGAGAGCGTCGAGATAACGCTGCCGGACCCGGCCCGCGGTGGCCAGCTCGTCGGCATGTCCGGACACGCTGGACGCCGACAGTTCGTCGATGAACGCGAACACCAGCTCGGCGAAGCGGGCGACGGTCTTGGCTTCCAGCCCCTCGCTGACGGCGGTCGCGGACAACTCGCGCCAGGCCACCCTGGCGCCGACCCGGTAGGCCGAGAGCAGGACGTCGATCGAGCGGCCGTTGCGGGCCTCGCCGCGGCCCAGCTCGTAGGCGCCGTCGAGGGCGGGCGACAGCGACGGCGCGGAATCGGTGTTCTCCGCGCGGATCGCCAGACGCAGGAACGCGCCCAGGGCGTTCTGTACGGCATTCTCGATGTTCGGGCCCATCCGCCCGCTGAACGGGTCGGCGTAGGCGGGCACCTCGGCGATGACCGCCGCCACGGTGCGCTCGGCCATCCGCGGCAGCACCGCCTCCAGCGCCGTGACCACCCCCGGGTCGAGCGCCAACCCCGACAGCCGACCCTCTGACCCGGACATTTGTTCCTTTCGAACAAAAAATGATGAATCTTTCACCCAGCTTGGTCAAGAGTTTATCCCCTCAGGCGATAGAGAGTAGGTATATGACCACGACTGCACCCCGCACCAACTCGACCGCCCTGCGCGGACGGATGCTGCGGTTCGTCGAGCGGATGACCACGCCGCTGGTTCCCTCCGACTACCTCGACGTCATCGATCCCCTGCGCTCGGGCGCCGCCCTGCGCGGGCGCATCGTCGAGATCCACCCCGAAACCCGGGACGCCGTCACACTGGTGATCAAGCCGGGCCACGGCTGGCAAGGCCACCTTCCCGGGCAGTACATCCGCATCGGTGTCGACGTCGACGGCGTCCGCCAGTGGCGCGCCTACTCCCTGACCTCGGCCACCGACCGGCCGGACGGGTGCCTCTCCATCACGGTCAAGGCCATCCCCGACGGCACCGTGAGCAACTACCTGGTCCGGCGGGCCACCGTCGGAACCGTCGTCCAACTCGACCAGGCCGCCGGAGAGTTCACCCTCCAGACCCCGGCACCGGCCAAGCTGCTGTTCGTCACGGCCGGCAGCGGCATCACCCCCGTGATGGGGATGCTGCGCAACCTGCCCGGCGACACCGACGCCGACGTCGTCGTCGTCCATTCCGCGCCCACCGCCGCCGACGTCATCTTCGGCGGGGAGCTGCGGATGCTCGCCGCCCAGGGGCGGATCACTCTCGTGGAGATCCACACCGACACCGACGGCATGCTCGACGTCGACGACATCGACACACTGGTCGACGACCTCGCCGAGCGTCACACGCTGGCATGCGGACCCGTCGGCATGCTCGATGCTCTCGAAACCAGTTGGGCGGCGGCCGGTCTGGCCGACCGCCTCTACACCGAACGATTTCGCCCGACCGTCATCGCCACCGGCGACGGCGGCACCGTCAGCTTCTCCACCACCGGCATCACCGCCGACAACGACGGCACCCGGAGCCTGCTCGACACCGGCGAGGCCGCCGGGGTTCTCATGCCCTCCGGCTGCCGGATGGGCATCTGCTTCGGCTGCGTCGCCCCGCTGCGCCAGGGCGCGGTGCGTGACCTGCGCACCGGTGCCGTGACCACCGCCGCCGAGGGTGACGGGGTGGTCATCCAGACCTGCGTCTCCGCCGCCGCCGGCCCGTGCGACGTCGAGCTCTGACTCACATCGAATCCTGAAGACCCAGAAAGGCACACCGACATGACCGCTCTTCACGAGGCGCCCGTCGACCTCGCCACCACTCACCTGACCGCCGCCGACATCGAGAATCTCGGCGCCGAACTCGACGCCATCCGCGACGAGGTCATCGCCAGCCGCGGCGAACGGGACGCCGCATACATCCGCAAAGTCATTGACGCACAACGCAAACTCGAACTGAGCAGCCGCGGAATCCTGCTGTTCTCGCTGTTCCCGCCCGCCTGGATCGCCGGCACCATCGGACTGTCGGTCTCCAAGATCATCGAGAACATGGAGATCGGCCACAACGTGATGCACGGTCAGTGGGACTGGATGCGCGACCCCAAGATCCACTCCACCACCTGGGAGTGGGACAACGCCTCACCGGCCGAGCTGTGGAAGCACTCGCACAATGAGTTGCACCACACCTACACCAACGTCCGCGGCAAGGACAACGACCTCGGCTACGGCATCATGCGCGTCAGCGAGGACCAGCGCTGGACACCGCTGTACCTGGTGCAGCCGCTGTCGAATGCCGTCAATGCCGTCTTCTTCCAATACGGAATCGCCTTCTACGACCTGCAGATCGGCAAGTACCTCAAAGGCCGCGTCGACAAGGACGACTTCAAGGCCCGCGGCAAGAAGGTGCTCGCCAAGATCCGCCGCCACGCCACCCGCGACTACCTGTTGCACCCGCTGCTGTCGGGGCCGTCGGCGTTGACCACGCTGACCGCCAATGCGACCGCCAACGTGGTTCGCAACCTGTGGACCCACTCGGTGATCATGTGCGGACACTTCCCCGAGGGCGTGGAGACCTTCGCCAAGAGCTCGATCGAAGGCGAGACCCGCGGCGAGTGGTATCTGCGTCAGATGCTCGGCTCGGCGAACATCTCCGGAAGCCGCGCAATGCATTTCATGACCGGCAACCTGTCGTACCAGATCGAGCACCACCTGTTCCCCGACCTGCCCAGCAACCACTACCAGGAGATCGCGCCCAAGGTGGAGGCCATCTTCGAGCGCTACGGGCTGACCTACACCACCGGTCCGCTGCCCAAGCAGGTCGCCTCGGCCTGGAAGAAGATCTTCCGGCTGTCTCTGCCGAACAACCTTCTCAGCTCCGCATCGAACTAACTAAGGACCAACCATGAACGACTTGAAGTACCTCGACCTGCACGGCGAACGTGTGGCCTATCTCGACGAAGGCGACGGTGAGGTCATCCTGTTGCTGCACGGCATGGCAGGCAGCTCGCAGACCTGGCGACCGGTGATGCGGCCACTGTCCCGCAAGTATCGCGTGGTGGCCCCCGACCTGCCCGGTCACGGCAACTCCACCAAACCGCGCAGCGACTACTCGCTGGGCGCGTTCGCGGCATTGTTGCGCGATCTGTGCGACGAACTCGGCATCACCCGCGCCACCGTAGTCGGCCACTCGCTCGGTGGCGGTATCGCAATGCAATTCAGCTACCAGCACCCGGACTACTGCCAGCGCCTGATCCTCATCGACAGCGGCGGCCTGGGCCCCGACGTGGGGCTGACCCTGCGAATGCTGTCGCTTCCCGGAGCAGAGCTGATCATGCCGATCATCGCTCCCCAACCGGTCCTCAACGCCGGCGAGCGAATCTGGTCCTGGTTCCACCGCAGCGGCATGTCCGCGCCGCGCGGCGAAGAGATCTGGCGGTCCTACAGTTCGCTGGCCGATGCCCCGACCCGGCAGGCGTTCCTGCGCACACTGCGTTCGGTCGTCGACTACCGGGGGCAGTCGGTCAGTGCACTGAGCAAACTCGACTCCAAGAAGGATCTGCCGATCATGGCGATCTGGGGCGACCGGGACACCATCATCCCGGTCGAGCACGCCTACGCCGTTCAGAAGGTCCGCCCCGACCTCCAGCTGGAAGTGCTGCCCGGCGTCGGGCACTTCCCGCAAGCCGAGCGCCCCGCCGAGGTGGCGGAGCTGATCGACGACTTCATCGCCCGCCACGCCCCCGCCGGGGTCGAAATGCCGGCGCAGCTCCCCTAGCGCTTCACACAGCGAAAGCCGATGTGGCTCATGCCGGTATCCACCATCTGGGGCCGGCGGGCGGCCGGCCGGTAGCGCAGGCAGTAGTTGTCGGCGCACAGGAACGAGCCGCCCTTGATGACCTTGCGCGGAACCTTGAACTGCGGCTGCCCGGGGTCATAACTGCCCGCCTCGCAACACGGGTCCCCGGCGCGGGTGTCGGCGTACCAGTCGCTGGTCCACTCCCAGACATTGCCCGCCGTGTCGAACAACCCGTAGCCGTTGGGTGGGAAGCTGCCGACCGGCGAGGTGCGCCCGTACCCGGGCTCGGGGCGCCACGGGAAGTCACCGTGCCAGTAGTTGGCCAGCCGCTGACCGGGTTGTTCCGGTTCCTCACCCCAGACGTAGACGGCGTGGTCGAGGCCGCCGCGCGCGGCGGTCTCCCACTCGGCTTCGGTGGGCAGCGCGAGTTCGGCCCATGCGGCGTAGGCCTCGGCGTCCTCGTAGGCGACGTGCACGACGGGGTGGTCGGCGCGTTTCTCGATCGACGAAAGCGGACCGACCGGCCTGCGCCATGACGCACCCGGTGTCCAGGTCCACCACTGGCTCAGGTGCCGCAGGTCTACCGGGCCGCTGGTGCGGTGGAACACCATCGAACCCGGCTGCAGGTTCTCCGTCGGCGCGTCGGGATAGTCGGCGGGATCCAGCGGGCGTTCTGCAACCGTGACATAGCCTGTGGCATCGACGAATTGGGCGAAGTCGGCGTTGGTCACCTGGTGGGGCGCAATCCAGAACCCCTCGACTGCGACGTGCCGGACCGGGCCTTCCTCCGGGTAGTGCTGATCGGATCCGAGCGCGGCGGTCTGCGCGGGGATCCACACGAAATCAACCGTCATCACCCCATCCCCGGGTCGCTTCGCTCCAGCCCGCCGGAGAAAACGCCCGCCCACTCGTCGCGCATGCTCGTCACCGCCCAGCCGGTGTCGGCGGCGAGGTCCAGCGCGCGTTCCGCGCCTGCGGTGTAACCGAATTCGCGGTCATCGTCGTCATGAAGGACGAGCATGCTCATCGACGGGCCCGGTGAAGCGTCGGCGAACTGGAGCATTTCGATGTCGCCGTTGGAGTTTCCCGCAGCGAAGATGGGCCGTCGCCCGGTGCGACCCCAGATCCGAACGGCTTTGGCCGGGCCGTCGTTGAGGACCTCCGGCCGCGACGTGGTCAGCAGGTTGCCATCGGTGAAATCCAGGCCGACCGAACTGCCGATCACCCGCTCCGGCGGTATTCCGTACATCTGCGTGGTGACCGGCCGCATGAAGTCGCGGCCACCGCCGGAGGCGATGTAGCTGGTGAATCCGTGGGACTCGAGGTAGCGCAGCAGTTCCACCATCGGTGTGTAGCCGCAGGAGGTGTACGGACGGTGCAGGACCGGGTGTACGGCCTCGGCGAAGAACGCCTTCACCTGCTCCGCGTGCTGCTCGACCGTCAGGCCCTGATAGGCCGAGAGGATGCCGCCGGCAAGGACCGTCAGCTGCGAGTCGTCACCGTCGTAATGCTTGGTGACCGCGTCGCCGAACCACGCGAGGTCCCCGGACGCGGCGGCCGCGTAGGGCTGTCTCTCGGCCAGCGAAGGGTCGGCGGCCGCCTGCGCGGCGAGCCGGCGCACCAGGAAGTCCAGCTGGACATAGGCCGGCTTCTCCACCCACAGCGTGCCGTCGTTGTCGAAGACGGCGATACGCGCTTCGGGCTCAACGAAATCCGCGCCCGCCATGGTGACACGGTCGACGAAGTCGACGATCGCCGACTTGGTCGGCCCGTCGCGCCAGGAGTCCAACCCCGCCAAGCTCAGCCGCCGCGGGATTCGAAGTGCTTCTTCAGTTTCTCCACCGCGGCGGTGATGGTGAACGAGGCCGGCTCGCTGCGAGGCGGGAACTCCTTGAAGGTGTCGAGGAACTGCAGGACCAACGCGTTGCCGTACAGCGCGATGAAGACGTTCTCCAGAACCCAGTCCCAGTAGGTGTTGGAGGTGACGTCGGCGCGTTCGAACGGGTCGGTGCGCAGGTTGAAGATCTTCGGCGCCCGCAGTTCGGTGAACGGCTCGAACCAGATCTGCAACGTGCCCTGGCAGCGCTGCTCGAGGAACACGATCTTCCAGTTCTCGTAGCGCAGGCCCAGCACGTCGCAGTCGTCGGAGAAGTAGATCAAGCCCCGGCGCGGACTCTTGTCCTCCTCGCCGGTCAGGTACGGCAGGATGTTGTAGCCGTCGATGTGGACGTGGTAGGTCTTGTCGCCGATCGTGTGGCCCTGTTTGAGCTTGGTGACGATGTCGGCGTCACCGGCCGCGGCCAGGAACGTCGGCAGCCAGTCGTGGTGCTGAACAATCTCGTTGGACACCACTCCGGCCGGTATGCGTCCGGGCCAGCGAATCATCTCCGGCACCCGGAAGGCGCCCTCCCAGTTCGTCGCCTTCTCGCTACGGAACGGGGTGGTGGCCCCGTCGGGCCAGCTGTTGGCGTGCGGGCCGTTGTCGGTGGAGTAGATGACGATGGTGTCCTCGGTGATGCCGAGTTCGTCAACGAGGTCCAGCAATCGGCCGACGTGGTTGTCGTGATCGATCATCGTGTCGTGATACGGCGACTGCCAGCGGCCTGCCTGGCCCAGGCTTTCGGGTTTGGTGTGGGTGCGGAAATGCATGTGGGTGGTGTTCATCCACACGAAGAACGGGGTGTCGGACTCGTGCTGGCGCTTGATGAAGTCGATCGCCGCGGTGGTGGTCTCGTCGTCGATGGTCTCCATGCGCTTCTTGGTGAGCGGTCCGGTGTCCTCGATCCGCTGCCGGCCGACGGGGCCGTACCGTTCGTCGACCTCGTCGGAGACCTCCTCGGTGGCCCATGACCGGATGACGCCGCGCGGCAGCATCATCTTGCGGAGCCGCGGCGCCTCCTCGGCGGTCGGGTAGTTGGGGTTCTCCGGTTCCTCCTCGGCGTTGAGGTGGTAGAGATTGCCGAAGAACTCGTCGAAGCCGTGCGCGGTGGGCAGGTGCTTGTTCAGGTCGCCGAGGTGGTTCTTGCCGAACTGGCCGGTGGCATACCCCAGTGGCTTGAGCAGCTCGGCGATCGTCGGGTCATCGGCGGACAGGCCGATGTCGAAACCGGGCATGCCGACCTTGCTCAGGCCGGTGCGGTACACGCTTTGTCCGGTGATGAACGACGACCGGCCGGCCGTGCAGCTCTGCTCGCCGTAGGAGTCGGTGAATCGCATGCCCTCTCGGGCGATGCGGTCGATGTTGGGGGTGCGATAGCCCATCAGCCCGTCGCTGTAGCAGCTCAGGTTGGTGATGCCGATGTCATCGCCCCAGATGACCAGGATGTTCGGTTTGCTTCCAGGCATTGAGTGCCCTCGCTTCCGGCTCGTATTCTCGACCGCCCGTGCCCGTCGGACTCTAGGCGACCGCGGGAACTCAATCCGCGTTATGCGCCGCTTCTCATCAAGTGTTCAGCGGTGCCCTACTGCTTGGCCAGGGCGATCTTCATCTGGGCTTCGTAGTCCTCGACGTGTTCACCGCTGACGTCGACGATCACCCGATGAATCCGGCCGTCGAAACGGAACGGTGGGTCGTAATCGGGCGTCACCGCCGCGCCCGTGTCGGCACCGACCAGCATCGCCCCGCCCTGGGCCAGCCGGATGGGGGTGGTCACCGGGAACTCCCCCGTGCCGACCTGCTTGCCGTCGACGAACAGTGTCACAGTGCCCGGAGTTCCCTTGCCGTTCCGGACATCTGGTTCACCGGTCGGCGCGAACTCGACCGACAGAAAGTGCCTGCCGGTCGGTACGCGGTCGTCGGACCGGACGGTGAAGATCTCCTTGGCCACGTAGTTGTGCGCGTAGCACAGCTTCCCGTCCTTGACGTAGAGGGTGATTCCCCCGTCGTTGCCGCCCATGGACAACAACACCCCCGCGGACTCGGCGGTGAGCTCGACGTCAGCGTTGATGGAGTAGGGCCGGTTTAGGATCTTCGGAGCCGAAGAGGCGAAGATCGACTGCGTACCCGGATAAAGCACATACCGGCTGCGGCTCGGTGCGATCTGGGGCCGTTCGTCGGCGATGCGAATCACGCCGCGGCTGTCGATCGGCAGCACGTTGTACTTGCCGGCCTCGTTGTACCAGAGGGTGATCATCGCGATCAGTCGTGCGCGCTCGGTATCGGCCAGATTGGTGGTCTCGGCGATGTCCTCGGCGACGTGGTAGAGCTCCCATCCCGTCGCGTCGAGCTCGCTGAGCATGTCGGCGGTGATGGGGTCGCCGAACTTGTGAGGTGACTCGGCGAACGAGGGCCCCGGCCAAGGACACACCGCACGCCAGCCGTCGTGGTAGATCGAGCGGTGACCGAGCATCTCGAAGTACTGGGTCAGGTGCTTGGTGGGCGCGGTGGCGTCGTCGAAGGTGTGCGCGAAGCTGACCCCCTCGATCGGTGACTGGGTGACCCCGGCGATGGCGGCCGGCGGATCGACGTGGAGCGCGTCGAGCACGGTCGGCACCATGTCGATGAGGTGGGCGTAGTGCGAGCGCAGTTCACCACGCGCGGCGATACCCCGCGGCCAGGTGACGATGAACGGATCGGTC
Source organism: uncultured Actinomycetota bacterium (assembly GCA_963716465.1). Classification (GTDB taxonomy): domain Bacteria; phylum Actinomycetota; class Actinomycetes; order Mycobacteriales; family Mycobacteriaceae; genus Mycobacterium. The sequence continues at coordinate 439,591 of CAVQTS010000006.1, read as the reverse complement.
GACCCGCCGCGGTAGGTCTCCCGCTTCCAGCGCCGAAACGGGGTGTTGCCCGCATGCGTCCAGCCCCAGGGGAAGTGGTTGAACACCGTGGGTCCGCCGATCTCGTCGATATGGGCCAGCCCCTCCTCGACGGTGTCAGGAACGTTGTTGAAGAACCGAGTTTCGTTGACCGAGCCGGTGGGCCCGCCCTCCGCGCTGGATCCGTTGTCCGAGATCAACATGATCACCGTGTTGTCGTACTCGCCAATCTCTTTGAGAAAGCTGACGAGTTCGCCGATGTAGTGGTCGGTGTGCTCGAGGAACCCGGCGAACACCTCCATCATCCGTGAATAGAGCCGGCGTTCGTCGGCCGACAAGGTCTCCCAGTCGGCGACGTCGGGATCAGGCGCGGACAGCTCGGCGGTCGCCGGAACAAGGCCCAGCTTCTTCTGCCGGTCGAACACCTCGCGGCGGTAGACCTCCCAGCCGGAGTCGAACTTGCCCGCATAGCGGTCGGCCCACTCCTTGGGTACGTGATGGGGCGAGTGCATCGCGCCGAGTGCGAAGTAGAGGAAGAACGGCTTGTTGGGAGCGACCTGCTTGGCGTCGGCGATCATCGCGGTGGCCTTCTCCACCAGATCGGGCGTGAGGTGGTAGCCCTGCTCCGGTGTGGTCTCCGGTTCGGTCTGCGAGTTGTCGCGCACCAGTTCGGGGTAGTACTGGTGGGTGTCCCCGCCCAGAAAGCCGTAATAGCGCTCGAACCCGCGTCCCAGCGGCCAGCGGTCGTACGGCCCCGCCGCGGTCATCGTCTCCTCGGGCGCCAGGTGCCACTTGCCGACGCAGTAGGTGTTGTAGCCTTGTGCCCGAAGGATTTCGGAGAGAAACCCGTTCTCGAACGGGATGTAGCCGTCGGAGCCCGGGTAGCCCGTCGATCCGTTGGTCAGGCACGCCAGGTGGTTCGAGTGGTGGTTGCGTCCGTTGAGGATGCACGACCGCGACGGCGAGCACAGCGCGGTGGTGTTCATGTTGGAGTACGTCAGGCCGTCGGCGGCCAACGCGTCGATGTTCGGTGTGGCGATCGGGCTGCCGTAGCAGCCGAGGTGGCCGTAGCCGGTGTCGTCGAGGACGATGAACACGACGTTCGGGGCGTCCTCGGCCGGCCGCTTCGGCGCGGGCCAGGCCGGGGTCGACTCGTCAGCGGTGCGGGCGATCACCCCGGGAAACGTTGAGCCGGGCTGATATTCAGTGAGTGCCATAGACAAAACTCCTCATACGATGCCGAAACCGTGCAGACCCTTGTAGAGAAACCATCCGCCGAACACCAGTCCGAGCGCGATCATGATCACGCGGTTGTGGTCCTGCAGCCAGCGCAGGCTGCCGTCCAGGAAAGCCGCCGACCGCTTCGGGAAGAAGGCGGCCGCGGCGATGATCGCCAGATGCGTGCTGACGCCGAGTAATACGAACGCGATGTAGTTGGCGAAGTTGGTGCCGCGCGCCATGCCGGCATCGCCGATCGCGCTGATGGCCGCGAAGGTGAAGACCCACATCTTGACCGAGATCAGGACGGTCGCGCCGCCGAGCAGAAACGCCTTGCCCGGTGTCATCGAGGACAGGGCCGCCATCCATTTCGGCGGCGGATCGTCGGGGTCACCGCCACCGAGAAGCTCCCGGATCGCGGTGATCAGCAAGACGACCGCAACGACGAGGATCACCGAGGACACCAGCCAGCCGTGCCCGCCCGCGGTGTTGTCTCTTCTGCCCCAGTGCAATATGGCACCGAACACCAGACCTTGGAGCAGCCGCACCGTCACCGTGCCGACGGTCGCTGCCGTCGCGGTTCGCACCCGCCCAGGTGTGCCGAGCAGGGCAAGGGTGATCACCAGCTCGATAGGCATCAGCGCCGCGGCGATGACGAAGGGCGCCAGGGCGAGCCACAGCGAGCCCATGTCGGTACTCATCGCCAGTGCTCCCTCGTGCCTTCTGCTAGACAACGGCTGAACCGTAATGCCCCGGGTTCGGGCTGCGGGTGCAAACAGCGAATCGGGGCGGTCAGCGCGGCTGCGACGACGTCACGTCCGGACCAGAGGGGCGCTCCAGTGGATACGGGTACCACCGCCCTCAGCTCGGCTGATCTCGCAACTGCCACCCATACGACGCGCGCGCTCGACCAGATTGGCCAACCCGCTGCGGCGCTGAACGTCGGCGGGGATGCCGACGCCGTCGTCGGCGACATCGATGACGAACTCGTCGGCGACGGCGATCTGGATCGTGATGTTGCCGGCACCGGAGTGGCGCACGCTGTTGCTGACCGCCTCGCTGATGACGGCCTCCCCATGTTCGCCCAAGTCGCTGTCGATGATGCTCAACGGCCCGGTCAACCGCACAGTGGTCAGGATGCCGGACTGATCGGTCAGCCGGCTGACCAGGTCAAGGACCCGCTCCCGAAAATCGTTGGTGGACTGAGTACTTCGCAGGGCGAAGATGGTGGCGCGGATGTCCTGGACGGTGTCGTGCAGGTCGTCGACGGTTTGGCGCAGCCGCTCGACAACTTCTGGTGAGCGGGAACGGGCGATGGTGCCCTGCAACTCCATCCCGGCGGCGAAGAGCTTCTGGATGACGTGGTCGTGCAGGTCGAGCGCGATGCGTTCGCGATCGGCCAGAACCGTGTTCTCGCGCTCCTGACTGCGCGCGGTGGCCAAGGTCAAGGCGATGGCGGCGTGCGCGGCGAAGTCACTGACCAGATCCAGATAGGTGGCCGGGAAGCCGGGCTGAGAGTGGTGGCGGGCCACCGCGATCACGCCGAGAGTCGTGCCGCCGGAGCGTAATGGCATGACGATGGCCGGGCGTTGTCCCACATCCGTGAAACCCGCGATGGGATAGCGGAAGGACTCGGTGATCACCGGCTCACCGGTGGTGAACACCTGTCCGGTGGTGGACCCCGCAACAGGAGTCTGGGCCCCCATCACCTCCTCGGCGTGTACCCCGATGGCTGTGACCACGATCAGGTCATCGACGTTGCCGTCGACGTCGGGTTCGGCGGGCACCAGGACGATCGCCTGTTCGGCGTCGGTGAGTTCGCGGGCACGCTGCGCGATCAACCGAAGCGGAGCTTCGGCCCCGGACAATAACGCCGTGGTGATCTCACGGCTGGCGCCCATCCACCGCGCCGAGGTCACGGCGCGCTCGAACAGGCGGGCGTTGTCGATAGTCACACCAGCCGCCGATGCCAGAGCACGTGCAGCATCCTCGTCGTGCTCATCGAATGTCCACCCCGGCCGGTCGTCGGCCAGATAGAGGCTGCCGAAGACGGCGTCGCGGATGGTGATCGGAACACCCAGGAACGCACGCATCGGGGGATGCTCTGCCGGGAAGCCGCCAGATTCCGGGTGTTCCGTCAGGTCGGCCAGTCGCAGAATGTCGGTCCCCTGCAGCAGTACGCCGAGCAATCCCTTACCGGCGGGCAATTCACCGATCCGGGCAACGGTGGCAGCGTCGAATCCATTCTGGACGAACGAAACGAGCCGACCATCGGCGCCGGAGACGCCCAGCGCCCCGTATCGGGCACCCGTCAACTCCATCGCCGCGGTGACAACCCGCTGCGACATGACGTCGATGTCCAGATCAGAGCCGATTTCGACGATCAGCCGAAGCAGGCGCTCCATCCGGTCATGGGCAGCCGACACTGCGGCAAGCCGATCACCGTCACGTCCCGAATCACTCTCATCGCCGGCCATCGCAATCGATGCCTCCACATCCCCTTGTCGTGAGCGTACGCCGACCCGCCCATCACGCGGCGGGCCCACGTGAACCGACGCCGCGCCCACCGGCGTCAAGCGACACAGGAGGGCGGTCATGACCAAGTCGCACAGGGACTTTCGTCCCATGAAATAGTGGCTCGATACCCGTCCCGCGGCTGGGCGTACCGACGCTAATTGACGTAGGCTTGTAGCGACTTTGAAGGTCGCAGAACACCGGGGGGTGCGTCGTGAGCACGGGGCGGGGAAGAAGGCTAGTCATCGCGCGCCGCGGCGGCATCCCGATCGGGTCGTGTGGCTCGGGGTGGGTGCGATCACCCTGGGTATGGGCGCGGCCACGCTGGCCGGGGGGTCGGGAGTCGCCCAGGCCGACACTGCGGGGACCACCAGTTCGGCGTCGGCGGGACATGTGGTCACTTCGGCCAGCGTCAAGACAGGTTCCGCAGGCACCGGGCAGCGCATCTCACCTTCGTCGGTGCATCAGCCAGCGGCAGCGAGCAACTCGGCGGCGACCTTACCGATCAGCAGCCCCGCGCGCGGACGGGCGGTTCTGATGGCGGCGGTGGCCAATCGGTCAGCCAGCACCGCGTCGACGACAACGCCGGTGCTGCCCTACCCCGATTGGGAAGCAGACCAGAAACTGTTCACCGGCAACGCCACAATGGTGGCCAAGGTGGTTGTCGCTGCACTGCGGGTGGTCGATGCCGTGTCAACGCAGATATCGATACCAGGACTCGGCGGCATCTTTGTCGCGAAACCACCCTTGTACGCGACGATCGGTCTCACGACAACCGAAAGCGAGTCCGGCGGCATGCCGGTGTGGACGTTGCAGTCCTCGTCGCCGACCGGACAGTACGTGATTGCCGTTCACGGCGGCGGATATGTCAACGACCCGACCATCTTTCATTGGCTGACGTACGCCGCGATGGCGCGCACCACGGGTGCGACGGTTGTGGTTCCCATGTATCCGCTTGTGTCACAGGGCGGGACGGCCGCCACCGGGGTGCCCCAGATGGCGGACTTCATTGCCGGAATGGTCGCCCAGTATGGCGCCGAAAACGTCAGTGTTCTCGGCGACTCCGCCGGCGGTGGGTTGGCCCTCGCGGCGACTCAGGAACTGGTGACGCGTGGCGAGACGACACCGGGACATCTGGTTCTGTTGTCCCCATGGCTGGACGTCACGCTCAGTGACCCGGCTATTGCGCTGGTCGACGACCCGGTCACGTCGAACGCGATTCCGGCGTTGAAGCTTGCGGGCCTGGCCTGGGCCGGCACCCTTAGCACCAGCGATCCCACGGTCAGCCCGCTCTATGGCTCGCTCGAAGGACTGCCGCCGACCACGGTGTACGCCGGCTCACTCGACGCGGCCGGCCCCGACGTCCTGCGATTGCGGGCCGAAGCGATCGCCGAGAATGCCGACATCACGTTCGTCCTCAAAGCCGGCGAATTCCACGACTGGCCGATCACTGCCCCGCTGCCTGATGCGGTCTCGGCCATGGATGCCGTCTACCAACAGTTGGGCATCGTGACGGGTCCCGCGAAGTCGAAGGTGTGACCACACCGCGACCAACCCGGCGCCTTGGTTGTCTAGTGCGAATAGCGTTGCACGACAGCGCCTACGTGACGGTCTATCACGCCGCTTCGTGCTGCATCGCCAGCACGCCCGAACAACTGAACAACTGTTGGTGAGCAGTCGCACTTCGACTAGTTGTCGTAGTGGCGAGCCTCGACCACGTTGCCGTCGGGGTCAGGGAAATAGAAGCCCTCTGGTCCCCAACCGCGGGCGCCGTAGGTGGGGCTCAGGCGGGCGCCGGTGTCGATGCCCTCTGCTTGCAGGCGTTGATCCAATGCGTCGTATTCGGACTTGGTCATGGCCAGACAGACGTGGTTGACACGGTGACCGGCGCTGCCGGCGACTCGAGTCATGGCCTCAGTGCCTGGTGCGCGCCCGATGGGCATCAGGTCGAGGATCGAATCCTGGGACACCCGCACGCTGGGGAACGGTGCCTCACCGCGGGCGAACTCCTCGAAGCGCACCGGGGCCAGTCCGACGACCCGGGTGTAGAAGTCCATCGAAGCGGAAACATCTTCAGTCCACAGGACCACATGGTCGAGACGCATCATCGGAATGTACCGCTGACCTGGACCGACATCCACTAGTTGCGATGTCCGGGGACGCTGTCCCGTGCTATCGGCGAGCTGGTTACTGTCGACCGGTCGCTTACCACGAGGTCTGGCGATTGCAGGGCAGGCGGGGGTGGGCGGATTCGTGAATCCGGGGGCGCGGATTGTGTCCATCAGCCCGGAGCGGGCCCACTATCAAGTACAGACGTGTCGTCCTGCTCCGACACCAAGATCGTCTGAGCGGCTTCTCGGGCTCGCCGTCTCGAATCAGAAGAAACTCGGACCTCTGGAATCCTGCTGTCGATACGGCCTAACGCTTCCGTGCTGAGCACCTTCCGAGTCCGTCGGGTTCGGGAGCAGCGACATCATGACGATTTGCCCGGTGTGAATGTATTCGGCTGAAACACTAGCTGCGGGCGCCGACGTGTTGTGATACAAGTAACAGACAGTTCGCTGCGCTTGTGACCAGCAACCCACCGCGGTTCGCGCATGTCACCCCCGTGGCGAGAGGTTCGTCTACGCGAAGGGGTGCCACGTTGTCAGGACCAGACCAGACGACTGAGCGCAGGACCTCGACCAAGGCTGGCCGTCGCCCGAGGCGGCAGCCGTACGCCTGGCTGGGAGCGGGTGCGCTCACCCTCGGTGTGGGTGCGGCCTTGACGGTCGGATCGGGCGTGGCCTACGCCGCGCCCCCCGTTGGGGCTGCCGCGAGCCACGGTCCCAACACCGTGCCGGACATCACCCCCGGTGGCTCGTCCCGGCACCCCACCGGGTCACCCACCTCCGCCCTCGACACGACTACTGGCGCCAGCCGTTCTGCGAACGTGCCACGCCCGGCAGCTTCTGCCGACACCGCCACTTCCCTTCCTACAGCTGGGGGTCCACGGTTCGCTGGCGCGGCGGAGGCAAAGGTCCCTGCGGTCGCAGTGGCTGTGAGCGCGGCTCCGTCGGAAAACTCCGTGAGCGTTGCCTCGGCCTCCCCTAGGGCTGCGGTGAATAGCCAGCCTGCGACCCTTTCGCCGCTGCTCCGCGCCGCCGCCAGCGCAATGGAATCTGTCGCCACCCCGGCGCTCGCCGCGTCCTGTGGAAGCTGCGTGACCTTCGGCCCGTCGGCACCGCAGCAGGCGCTGACGACCGTGGCCGCCAAGATCGGCGGCGTCCTCGACGCGGCGATCAACTGGTTGTCAACTCTTCCGGCTAATCCGGTGACCGACGTCCTGCAGGGCGCCCTCCTGCTGGTCCGCCGCAGCCTGATCCCATTAGCTGCACCCACTACGGGTCCGACGCCGGCATGCGTGGCAACCAAAGATTGTTCCGGTCAAGACCTCTCCGCTGCCAACCTCACCGAGGCCGACCTGGCGGGAGTCAATCTGGCCAACGCAAACCTGACGGGGGCGAACCTGGCCGGAGCCAACCTGACCGACGCGAACCTCGCCGGGGCGAGGGTCATCGGAACGAACCTTGCCGGGGCAAACCTGACCAATGCGAATCTGTCGGGGGTTGACCTCAAGAGCGCAAACCTCACCGCCGCCACACTTACCGGCGCGAACCTCACCAACGCGAACCTCTACGCACAGAATCTCACCGGCTCGGACCTCACCGGAGCCGACCTTGGCGGGGCGAGCCTGAAGTTCGTGAACCTGGCGCACGCCAATCTGGCCAACGCAAACCTTGCGGCGGCGGACCTGAGCTACACGAACTTCTCACATGCGAACCTGACCAACGCCAACCTGATGAAGAGTTCAAACTTCAGCACCGCTGACCTCACCGGTACACAGTTGACCGGGGCAAACCTGTCCGGTCTCGACCTATCTAAAGTCAACTTCACCAAGGCCGACAGCGACCTCACTGGCACAGAATTCACCGGGGCGAACCTAACCGCTGCAACCTTCGCGGGGGCAAACCTGACGGACGCGAACCTGGCCAACGCGAATCTGACCAACGCAAACTTCACCGACTCGAACCTGACGAGCGCCATTCTTACCGGGGCTACGCTCAACAAGACAGCCATGCAGCACGCGGAACTGCCAGGGGCGAACCTGAACAACGCCACGCTGACCGCCGCGGATTTCCAGTATGCGGTGTTGACGGGCGCGACGTTCATCGGGGCGAACGTAACCGGTGCAACCTTCGCGGGGGCAGACCTGCCGGACGCGAACCTGACCAACGCGAATCTGACCAACGCATACCTCACCGGGTGTGACCTAACTAGCGCCATTCTTACCGGCGCTACGCTCAACAAGACGGCCTTGACGGGATCGGACCTGAGCTATGCAGACCTGCAAAACGCCACTCTCAACCGCGTCGACGTGCAGTACGCGGACCTGCAAGGGGTCAACCTGAACAACGCCACGCTGACCGTCGTGGATTTCTCGTTTGGCAGGTTGACGGGCGCGACGTTCACGGGGGCCGTTTTGTCGAGCGTGACCTATCACAACACGACTTGCCCGAGCGGCAAGATCTACGGCTTGCCCGGTGCGAACTGCCCGGCCTGACCCAGCTACATCGGACTGCGTTCGAATTCGGTGAACAACTCCTTCGTGTCGAAGTCGGGCCACCACACCTACAAATCGCTCGCGCACATGGGCGAGACGACGAGCCCCGCCGAGATGGTGCCCACGCCTTCGACCAAATCGACCAGGCAGACCTACCGGAACTGCGTCCCAGAACCGTAAAGCAGCAACCGGACCTCGAATGTCAAGCATCAACCGGAACCGCACAGCGGCCTACCACCGGGACCAAAACGGAAAAAGCTCTGAACCTAATGCAGGTTCAGAGCTATTCCGATGTCCTGAGACATCACACAGTAGCGGGGACAGGATTCGAACCTGCGACCTCTGGGTTATGAGCCCAGCGAGCTACCGAGCTGCTCCACCCCGCGTTGGTGAACACCACGTTACCCAATGGCTTCGAATGCAACCAAATCGGGTGCTCAGGGGCGTGCTGCACTCACCTGAGCCCTCCGGAGGCGCCCTGATCTGCGCGGTTTGCATCGCCGAGCGATACCCGACAGGCTCGGAACAGACATGACTAGAACCTCCGCTACCCGAGCCGCCACCGCAATCATCATCGCCGCCGTCAGCGTCGGCGCCGCCGCCTGCGACAACCAGGTCGGCATCCCGGGAGCCACGTCCAGCCGCACTGCCGTGCTCGCACCGCTGACCACGTCGACCACCCCGAAAGCGACCACCTCGTCGACCGCGGCCCCGCAACGACTCGACTACACCCGTTTACTGTTGCAAGGCCGCGACATCTCGACAACAGACGACCCCTACACCGCCCAACCCGCGACCGCCAACACGGACGGCCGACCGGGCGCCGAGGTTCTTCTGGTCAACCAGGACCAGACCAAGGCGGTCAACATCCAGCTCGCCGGACTTCCGGACGCGGCGTCGGCCCCCGCGGCGCTTCAAGAAACCCAGGCGAATCTCGCCACTGCGGTGACGGACGGCCAGCCCCAACCGTCGCCGGTAGGCAGCGGCGGCACACTGGTGTCGGGCACTTCGCCGGACGGCAAGAAGTCGGTCACCATCCTGCTGTTCACCGAGGGAGCGGCGTTGGCGCGCATCGAATTCGACGGCGTGCCAGGCCAACCCGCATCGAGCGCGTTCGTCACCAATGTCGGCCAGAAGCAGGACATCGCGCTGCGGGTCGGACTGGGGAATCAGCCGACAGCCGGCTGACGCCGTTTGGGCACCGCGACCCTGGTGAGATCCTCCGCCACCACCGTCTCACCGGAGAACTCGCCGGCCGCCTCCTCCCGGTAGCGCTGCGCCGCGTCGGAGTAGCGCTGCGAGAAGTGCGTCAACACCAGTCTGCGCACCCCACACTCGCGGGCCACCCGCGCCGCCTGCCGCGCCGTCAAGTGGCCGAATTCGGTTGCCAGGCGCTCATCTTCGTCGAGGAACGTCGCCTCGATCACCAGCAGGTCGGCGCTGTCGGCGAGCGCGTAGACGTTGTCGCACAACCGGGTGTCCATGATGAAGGCGAAGCGCTGACCGCGCCTGACCTCGCTCACCTGCTCGGCCGCGACAACCCGGTCACCCACCCGGATCGACCCCGTCCGGTCCAGATGTCCGACGTCCGGCCCGCCGATACCGAAGGCGGCCAACGACTCCGGTAGGAACTGCCGCCGGTCGGGTTCGACCAGCCGGTAGCCGAACACGTCGATGGAATGGTCCAGCAGCCGGGCTTCGAGCACCCCGAAATCACCGACGGCCACCGGTCCGTCGCCGCACACCGGTTGCTCGGGGATGTCCACCGAGTCGTGGAACACCGAGGCGTGCCGCAACCTGGCGAAGTACTCCTGACCGGAGTGCGGATAGTGCGCCGGGACCGGGCGGTTCACCCGATCCAGCGACAACCGCTGGATAACTCCGGGCACCCCGAGGCAGTGGTCGCCGTGAAAGTGCGTCAGGCACAACCGCGTCACACTGGTGGGTGCGACCCCGGCCAGCAGCATCTGGCGCTGGGTGCCCTCGCCGGGGTCGAACAGCAGACCCTCGCCGTCCCACCGCAGCAGATAGCCGTTGTGGTTGCGATACCGGGTCGGGACCTGGCTCGCGGTCCCGAGTACCACCAATTCCCGCACCGCGGAACTACTTCGCTGGCCAGTCGCGCCGATCCGCTTCGCTACTTGGCGGCGTCATACTTGTTCATCGCGTCGTCGAGCCGCTGAAGCGCCGACCCGTAGTCGGCGAAGTTGCCGCTGCGCTGGGCGTCACGCACCCCCGAAAGGGCCGACTCCACCTCTTGCAGCGCTGCGGCCTTGGCCGACGACAGCGACACATTGCCGGGCTGAGGCACAACGGCCACCGGCGGCGTCGGCACCTCGGCAACATTGGCCGGCGACGGTGGAGCACCGGGACGCGCTGAAGACGGCTGGGCGCCAGGCCCACTCGCCGGGGCCGGACCGGTTGCGGTGGCACCCGCGCCGGCGCCGAAAATGCCGTCCAGCGCCGTACTCACCGTCGGGCCGTAGCCGACCTTGTCGTTGTACATCATCGCCACGCGGATCAGCCGCGGGTAGGACGACGCGGCGTCACTGGCGCCGGGCGAGGCGTATACCGGCGAGACGTACAACAGACCGCCCTGCCCCACCGGCAAGGTCAACAGGTTGCCCCAGCGGATGCGGTTCTGGTTGTCGCGGCCGATGACGCCGAGATCCTGACTGACCGCGGTGTCGGTACTGATCGCGTTGAACGCCAGCTTCGGACCGTTGACCTGACCCGGAATGGTCAGCACCGTGATCTTGCCGTAGGTGTCCGGATCCGAGCTCGCGCTGATGTAGGCGGCAAGGAAGTCGCGGCGGAACCGGTTCATCGCACTGGTCAACTGGAACGACGCCGAATCATCGTTGCGGGCAAGGTCTTTGGCGACGATGTAGTACGGCGGCTGATAGCTGCTCGCGGTCGGGTTGGGATCCAGCGGCACATCCCAGAAGTCCGACGTCGAGAAGAACGTAATCGGATCGTCGACGTGGTACTTCGCCAGCAGCATGCGCTGCACCTTGAACAGATCCTCCGGGTAGCGCAGATGCGCCGCCAAGTCCGGCGAGATCTCACTCCTGGGCTTGACCGTGCCCGGGAAGACACTCATCCACGCCTTGAGAACAGGGTCCTTCTCGTCCTGGGCGTAGAGCGTCACGGTTCCGTCGTAGGCATCGACGGTGGCCTTGACCGAGTTGCGGATGTAGGACACCTGCTTGTCGGGCGCCAGCCGGTTCACCGCCACCTCGTTGGAGTCCGCGGTGGCCGATGACAACGAGGTCAACTCCGAGTACGGGTAGTTGTCCAGCGTGGTGTAGCCGTCGACAATCCACACCATCCGCTTGTTGACGATCGCCGGATACACCGTGGAGTCAGTGGTCAGCCACGGCGCGACCGCCTCCACCCGCTGGGCGGGATCGCGGTTGAACAGGATTTTGCTGTTCTCCCCGATCACGTTGGAGAACAGGAAGTTTCGCTCGGCGAACTTGGCGGCGAACACGGTGCGGGCCAGCCAGTTGCCGACCGGCACACCGCCGGTTCCGGCGTAGGTGTAGTTCTTGGTCTCGGTGTTGGTCTCGTAGTCGTACTCGCGGTCGGCGCCGTTCTTGCCGACGATCGCGTAGTCGGCCGCGGTGTTGGAGATGACCGGGCCGTAGTAGACCCGCGGCTGGTCCAACGGCGCCGGCCCGGGCGAGATCACGCTGCCGTTGGCGCCGACCACGCTGGCCAGGAACTCCGGATAGCCGCCGCTCTGGTTGGGGTCGTTGGCAATTCCGCGCACGGTGTTGGCCGGCGAGGCGATGAAGCCGTTGCCGTGGGTGTAGACGGTGTGTCGGTTGATCCAGTCGCGCTGGTTGTCGATCAGGCGGTCCGGGTTGAGCTCGCGGGCGGCGACGACGTAGTCCCGCAGGCTGCCGTCGGGGCTTTGGTAGCGGTCGATCGAGAGCTGGTCGGGGAAGTAGTAGAAGTTCTTGCCCTGCTGGAACTGGGTGAACGCCGGGCTGATGATCGTCGGGTCGAGCACCCGGATGTTCGAGGTGGTCGCGCGGTCGGAGGCCACCTGCTGGGCGGTGGTCGGCGCGGCGCCGTTGTAATCGCGGTAGGTCACCGATTCGCTGGTCAGCCCGTAGGCCTGCCTGGTGGCGGTGATGCTGCGACTGATGTATTCGCTTTCCTTCTGCGCGGCATTGGGTTTGACGCTGATCTGCTCGACGATCAACGGCCAGCCGGCCCCCACGATCAGCGAGCTCAGCAACAACAGCACCAGCCCGATGGCCGGAATCCGCAAGTCCCGCAGGAACAATGCGGAGAACACCGCCGCCGCGCAGATCACCGCGATCGCCAACAGGATCAGCTTGGCCGGCAGCACCGCGTTGATGTCGGTGTAGCCGGCACCGGTGAACGGCTTGCCGCCGCGGGTGTGGCTGAGCAGTTCGTAGCGGTCGAACCAGTAGGCGGCGGCCTTGAGCAACACCAGCAACCCGACCAGGGCCACCAGCTGGATCCGGGCCGGACGGCTCAGTACGCCGGTGCGTCCGGAGAGCCGGATACCGCCAAAGATGTAGTGGCTGACCACGTTCGCCAAGAACGCCAAGAACACCGCGACGAACAGGAACGACAGCACCAGCCGGTAGAACGGCAGGTCGAAGGCGTAGAACCCGAGGTCCTTTCCGAACTGCGGGTCGGTGATGCCGAAGTCGCCGCCGTGCAGGAACAGCTGCACTCGCGGCCAGTAGCTCTGCGCGACGATGCCGGCCAGCAAGCCGATCACCACCGGCACCCCGATCCCGAACAGCCGCAGCCGGGCCATCACCGCGGTGCGGTAGCGCGCCACCGGATCGTTGGGACCGGTGGTCGGCACGAACACCGGACGCATCCGGTACGCCAGCGCCAGCCCGGCGAAGACGATCGCCCCGACCAGCAGGCCGGCCACCAGGAACACCACCAGGCGGGTGACCAGCACCGTGGTGAACACCGAGCGGTAGCCCAACTCGCCGAACCACAGCCAGTCCACGTAGGCGTCGATCAGCCGTGGACCGATGAGCAGCAAAACGACGACGGCGAGGGCGACCCCGATCAGGATCCGGCTACGCCGGGTCAGTTTCGGCATCCTGGCGGCGGGCCGCATACTCACCTGTCAGGCTCCTGATTCGTCTCGGGCGGCTGACGCGCGCTCTTGGCGGAAGTACGGCCCCAACTCTACGCATCGCCGCCGCGGCGCCGATTTCCAGCAACGGGCTAACACGTCGGCGGACGACCGCCTGACGTCAGCGTGTGCAGCGAATCCACCGCACTGGACAGGGTGTCGACCTTCACCAGCTCCATCGAGTCGTCACGCATCGACTTGGCCTCGTCGCAGTTTTCGGCCGGCACCAGGAACACCGTCGCTCCGGCCTCCTGCGCGGCCATCATCTTGTGGGTGATGCCGCCGATGGGCCCGACCTTGCCGTCCTCGCTGATGGTCCCGGTGCCCGCGACGAACTTCGAGCCGTTGATGTCCCCGGTCGTCAGCTTGTCCACGACCGCCAGGCTGAACATCAGTCCCGCCGACGGGCCGCCGATGTTGGCCAGGTTGAAGTCGATGGTGAACGGCGCCCACGGCGCGTTGAGCACCGCGACCCCGAGATAGCCGTAGTCGCGGTCGGAGTTGTTGCCCAGCGTGATGCGCGCGGTGCCGGGCGGGGCGTTCTTGCGGCGGTAGTCGATGACGATCTCCTGGCCCGGCTTGGTGGTCTTGAGCAACGACGTGAACGCCTCGACGTTGGCGACGGGAGTGCCGTTGACCGCGTCGATGGCGTCCCCGACCTGCAGCTTGCCCGTCGAGGGGCCCGTGTCATTGACCTTCTCCACCCGCACCGCCTCGGGGTACTTCAGGAAGCCCAGCGCGGCGTACTCGGCGCTGAACTCCGACTGCTGAAAGTCCGCAGTCTGCGACTTCTCGACGTCCTCGCGGGACTTGTCCGGCGGAAACACCAGGTCGCGCGGCACCAGTTGTTCGCGGCCCGACACCCACAACGTCAGCGCCTGGCCCAGGGTCAGCCCGTCGCGCTGGGCCACCGTCGTCATGTTCAGATGCCCCGAGGTGGGATGGGTCGGGGTGCCGTCGATGGCCACCACCTGCTTGCCGTCGACTTCGCCGAGGGTGTCGAAGGTCGGGCCGGGCCCCAACGACACGTAAGGCACTGTCACGACCGCCAGCAGCACGCCGAAGACGACGATCGGCACCAGCGCCGCGATCAGCGTCAGAATCCGCCTGTTCACGCCGCCAAGAGTAGACGGAACCGTCCCGGGGCCCCGGTTCACTGACAGCTGATCGCCGGTTGCCCGTCCCGGCGCCCGGTTGAGTACGGTTGAGGTATGGCTGACCTGCCCTTCGGCTTCGCCGCCGGCGACGACCCCGACCGCGACAAGTCGAAGAAGGACCCAGACGCCGGCTCGAACAACCCGTTCGGGTTCGGCGGCGGGGACTTCAACCCCGCCGACCTCGGCCAGATCTTCACCCAACTCGGCCAGATGTTCAGCGGTGCGGGCTCGGCGATGGCCGGCGGGAGCTCGGGGCCGGTGAACTACGACCTGGCCCGCCAGCTGGCATCGAACTCCATCGGGTTCGTCGCGCCGATCCCGGCCGCGACCGCCTCGGCCATCAGCGACGCCGTGCATCTGGCCGACACCTGGCTCGACGGTGCCACCGCCCTGCCCGCCGGCGCGGTCAAGGCCGTCGCGTGGACACCCGGCGAGTGGGTGGACAACACCCTGGACACCTGGAAGCGGCTGTGCGACCCGATGGCCGAGCAGATTTCGTCGGTGTGGGCCTCGGCGCTGCCCGAGGAGGCCAAGGCGATCGCCGGGCCGCTGATGGCGATGATGACCCAGATGGGCGGCATGGCGTTCGGCTCGCAACTGGGCCAGGCGCTGGGACGGCTGTCGCGGGAGGTGCTGACGTCGACCGACATCGGCCTGCCGCTGGGCCCCAAAGGGGTGGCCGCGCTGCTGCCGCAGGCAATCGAAGAGCTCTCGGAGGGACTCGAGCAGCCGCGCAGCGAGGTGATGACGTTCCTGGCCGCCCGGGAGGCCGCGCACCACCGGCTGTTCAGCCACGTGCCGTGGCTGTCGAGCCAGCTGCTCAACGCCGTGGAGGCCTACGCCCGGGGCATGAAGGTCGACATGAGCGGCATCGAGGAACTGGCCCAGGGGTTCAACCCGGCCTCGTTGACCGACCCCGCCGCAATGGAACAGCTGTTGAGCCAGGGCATGTTCGAGCCGAAGGCCACCCCCGAGCAGACCGCCGCCCTGGAGCGCCTCGAGACGATGCTGGCCCTCGTCGAGGGCTGGGTGCAGACGGTGGTCGGGGCTGCCCTCGGCGACCGCATCCCGGGCACCGCGGCCCTCGCCGAGGTGCTGCGCCGTCGCCGGGCCACGGCCGGGCCCGCCGAGCAGACCTTCGCCACCCTGGTCGGCCTGGAACTGCGGCCCCGCAAGATGCGCGAAGCCGCGGTGCTGTGGGAGCGGCTGACCGAGGCCGCAGGCATCGACGCCCGCGACGCGGTGTGGCAGCACCCCGACCTGCTGCCTCGCTCGGCGGACCTCGACGAGCCCGCCGGGTTCATCGACCGGGTCATCGGCGGGGACACCAGTGCGCTGGACATCGATGCGGCGATCGAGGAGTTCCAGAGGTCCACGGAGTCCGAGGAGGACGACCAAAAGGCCACGGAGTCCGAGGAGGACGACCAAAAGGCCACGGAGTCCGCCGAGGACGACAAGAACCCCGACGGGCCTGTGGATAGCTGATTCGCTTGGCGGCGCGGTGATGCCACGCTCGCTTCGTGGGCCGGCTCTATGCACTCGACCCGGCGATGCCGGTGCTGCTGCGACCCGATGGCGCGGTGCAGGTGGGCTGGAGTCCGCGTCGCGCCGTGCTGGTGCGCCCTCCCGACGGGGTGACCTCGGCGGGGCTGGCCGCAGTCCTGCGCGGGATGCAGGTTCCAATGGACGCGACGGCGCTGCACCGGCTGGCCGGCGCGCACGGGCTGCACGACCCTGCCGCACTCGACGACCTGCTCGAGGCGCTGATGGCCGCCGGCGTGGTGCACCACCGCAGCCGCTCGGCCACCCCGCGTGCCCTGTCGATCCGGGTACACGGCTGCGGGCCGCTGTCGGATCTGCTGCTCGACGCGCTGCGCTGCTCCGGCGCGCGGGTGGCGCAGAGCAGCCACGCCAACGCCGTCGTCTCCACAGCCGGCGTCGACATGGTGGTGCTCTCCGACTATCTGGTCGCCGATCCGCGTCTGGTCCGCGACCTGCACGCCGTTGGTGTGCCGCACCTGCCGGTGCGGGTGCGCGACGGCACCGGCCTGGTCGGCCCACTGGTGATCCCCGGCGTGACGAGCTGCCTGTCGTGTGCCGATCTGCACCGCGCGGACCGTGATGCCGCATGGCCCGCGGTCGCCGCCCAGCTTCGCGATGTGATCGGCACCGCCGACCGCCCGACCGTGCTGGGCACGGTTGCCGTGGCACTGGGTCAGCTGCAGCGAATCATCACCGCCGTGCGGGGACCCGATTCCCCCGGCCCGCCGCCGTCGACCCTGAACACCACCCTGGAAGTCGATGTGAGCAGCAACACGATCCTGGCCCGTCGCTGGTCAAGGCATCCCCGCTGCCAATGCTGACATCGATGGTTGCCAGTACCGAAACGTCGGGGATGATGGGGGGCGTGGCAGACATCAGGCGCGGGCGAGCCGCCCGCAACGCGAAGCTGGCCAGCATTCCGGTCGGCTTTGCGGGCAGGGCCGCGCTGGGCTTCGGAAAGCGACTGACCGGGAAGTCGCGCGACGAGGTCAACGCCGAGCTGATGGAGAAGGCCGCCAATCAATTGTTCACCGTCCTCGGCGAGCTCAAGGGCGGCGCGATGAAGGTCGGCCAGGCACTGTCGGTGATGGAGGCCGCGGTGCCCGAGGAGTTCGGCGAGCCCTACCGCGAGGCGCTGACCAAGCTGCAGAAGGACGCCCCGCCGCTGCCGGCGGCGAAGGTGCACCGCGTGCTCGACGGGCAGTTGGGCACCAAGTGGCGCACCCGGTTCGATTCGTTTGACGACACACCGGTGGCCTCGGCCAGCATCGGGCAGGTGCACCGGGCGGTGTGGCACGACGGCCGCGACGTGGCGGTCAAGATCCAGTACCCCGGCGCCGACGAGGCGCTGCGTGCCGATTTGAAGACCATGCAGCGCATGGTCAGTGTGTTCAAGCAGCTCTCCCCCGGCGCCGACGTCCAGGGCGTGGTCGACGAGATGATCGAGCGCACCGAGATGGAATTGGACTACCGGCTGGAGGCCGAGAACCAGCGCGCCTTCGCCAAGGCATACACCGGCGATCCGCATTTCCTGGTGCCGCACGTGGTGGCGAGCGCACCGAAGGTGATGATCACCGAGTGGACCGATGGCGTGCCGATGTCACAGATCATCCGATCGGGCACGGTTGATCAGCGAGACCTCTGCGGCACAAGGCTTTTGGAGCTGACGTTCGGCGCTCCCGCGCGAGTCGGGATGATGCACGGCGATGCCCACCCCGGAAACTTCATGCTGCTCGACGACGGCCGGATGGCCGTCATCGACTTCGGCGCGGTGGCCCCGCTGCCCGACGGTCTGCCGGTCGAACTCGGCATGATGATCCGGCATGGCCCGCGACAAGAACTACGACCTGCTGTTGCCGACGATGGAGAAGGTCGGTTTCATCCAGAAGGGCGAGCAGGTGCCGGTCAAGGAGATCGACGACATGTTGCGCCAGTACGTCGAGCCGATCCAGGTCGAGGTGTTCCACTACACCCGCAAGTGGCTGCAGAAGATGGCCGCGGTCAACATGTCCGGCTCGGTGGAGCAGATCAAGACCGCGCGGCAGATGGACCTTCCCGCCAAGCTGGCGATTCCGCTGCGGGTGATCGCGTCGATCGTGGCGATCTCCGCCCAACTCGACGCGCATGTGCCGGTGCGGGAATTGGCCGAGCAACTGATCCCCGGCTTCGCCGATCCCCGACCCGTGCACTGACACGGCGGGCCTGGCTAGGCCGCGATCACGTCCTTACGGGGACGGCCCCGCGGGCGCTTGCGTGCGACCACGGTTCCGCGCTCGAAAATCTCGCCACCCCAAACACCCCACGGCTCACCGCGATCCAATGCGGCGGCAAGACACTGCCGCCGGATGGGACAGTCCCCGCAGAGCATCTTCGCCTGCTCGAGGTCGACGGGGCTCTCAGCGAACCACAGGTCGGGGTCTCCGACGTGGCACGGCAACACCGGCAGTTTTTCCTTTCGGACTGTCAGTGCCGACATGTCCGTTCACCTGCTTCCTGGTCGTGTCGCTTACGTATCTGTTCTGCGGATCCGGACCAGGGAGTCTTGGAAAAACTATGGCCACGGATCCTGTGATTTCGGGTCCGTGGCCAGTGGCTGTGTCTGGGAGCTTTCCTAGATGAAGCTCCTGTCCACGGACGCGAAGGTCGGGGCGGCGTTGGCGTGACGCTCGCGCGGGGCCGCCGCGGCGGTCTCGGGCGCCGCGAAGGCGTGGGAGGTCCACATGCGATGTGCCGTGCCGGCTACGCCGTTGTCTGCGGTGTAGATGTCCATCGTCGGGCCCTCCTCTCATACGTCGCCGGCGAGCCATCGGTTCGCGCGGGATTGCATTCGAGGCTAGAGCCTACACGAATTGACCACAAGCGATTTTCTGACCAGGGCTTTTTAGGTTCGGATAACCCGGCCCGCGACGGCGGCGGCCGAACTGACAAACTAGTGCCCATGGCACAGATAACCCTGCGTGGAAACCCGATCAACACCGTCGGCGAGCTGCCCGCCGTCGGCGCCGCGGCACCCGACTTCAGCCTGACCGGAACCGACCTCGGCGAGGTCGCCAGCGGCCAGTACAGCGGCAAACCGGTGGTGCTGAACATCTTCCCGTCGGTCGACACCCCGGTGTGCGCCACCAGCGTGCGCACGTTCAACGAGCGCGCCGCGGGCACCGGTGTGCCGGTGCTGTGCGTGTCCAAGGACCTGCCGTTCGCGCTCAACCGGTTCTGCGGGGCCGAGGGCATCGACAACGTTGTGTCGGCGTCGGCCTTCCGCAGCAGCTTCGGCGAGGACTACGGCATCACCATCGCCGACGGGCCGATGGCCGGGCTGCTCGGCCGGGCCGTGGTGGTCGTCGGCGCGGACGGCAAGGTGGCCTACACCGAGCTGGTTCCCGAGATCGGCACCGAACCGGATTACGACGCCGCTCTCGCCGCGCTGAGCTGAGATCTACCGCGCGGGGATGCCGATGGCGCATCCTTGTCCGGTGAAGCTGCGCGCCGTTCTTGCCGCCCTCCTGCTCGTCGCCCTGACTGCCGGGTGCGCCGGCGCCAACAAGGCCAAGGAGACGACGAGTGCGTCGTCGTCGACGTCGACGCAGGCGTCCGGGGCGGTGACCCCCGAGCAGGCGCGGGCCATCGCGAAAGAGGCCTACATCTACGGCTTCCCCATGGTGGACAGCTACCGGATCCAGTACGCCTACTTCGTCGACTCGCACGACCCGGAGTACAAGGGTGACTGGAACCAGGTGCACAGCATCGCCCGCGTCTACACCCCCGCAGACACGGCCGTGCAGACGCCGAACTCCGACACCCCGTATTCGATGCTGGGCGCCGACCTGCGCACCGAGCCGCTGGTGCTGACCGTGCCGCCGATCGAGCAGGACCGGTACTTCTCGCTGCAGTTCGTCGACGGCTACACCTACAACTTCGCCTACGTGGGCAGCCGGACCACCGGCAACAGCGGCGGCAAGTACCTGCTGGCCGGGCCGGGCTGGAAAGGTCAAAAGCCGGCGGGCATCAACGAAGTCATCACCTCCGACACCGACCTGGCACTGGTCATCTACCGCACCCAGCTGTTCGGTCCCGACGACCTGGAGAACGTCAAGAAGATCCAGGCCGACTACACGGTGCAGCCGCTGTCGGCGTTCCTGAACCAACCCGCACCCGCCGCTGCGCCGCCGATCGACTTCGTGCCGCCGCTGACCGCCGAGCAGGAGAAGACCTCGCCGCAGTTCTTCGACATCCTGAACTTCGCACTGCGGTTCGCCCCTACGCTGCCCTCGGAGCAGGATCTGCGCGCCCGCTTCGCCACCATCGGCATCGGGCCCGACGGCACGTTCGACGCCGAGAAGCTCAGCCCCGAGATGCGTTCGGCCATCCAGGCCGGAATGGCCGACGCCTGGGCCGAACTCGACGCGTTCAAGAAGGACAAGCTCGTAACCGGTCAGGTCACCTCGGGAGATCTGTTCGGGTCGAAGGACGAACTCAAGGACAACTACCTGTACCGGATGGCCGGTGCCGTGCAGGGCATATTCGGCAACTCCAAACAGGAGGCGATGTACCCGAATCTGGCTACCGACTCCACCGGCGCGCCGCTCGACGGCGCCAACAACTACACGCTGACCTTCGCGCCCGGACAGCTCCCCCCGGCCAACGCGTTCTGGTCGGTGACCATGTACAAGATGCCCGAGAGCCTGCTGGTGGCGAACCCGATCAACCGCTACCTGATCAACTCCTCGATGCTGCCCGGCCTGGCCAAGAACCCCGACGGCAGCCTGACCATCTACGTCCAGAACTCCTCACCGGGGCCGGAGAAGGACGCCAACTGGCTGCCCGCCCCGCCGGGACCGTTCAAACTTGTGATGCGGCTGTACTGGCCCAAGCCGGATGCCCTCAGCGGCGCCTGGCAGCCGCCGAAACTGGTGAAGTCCTGAGCTATTGGCGGGCGCGCACCAGCTCGAGCACATCGGGCCCGAACTGCTCGAGCTTGCGCGCGCCGATACCGGGGATCGCCACCAGGGCGGCATCGTCGGCGGGCAGTGACTCGGCGATCGCGATCAGGGTGTTGTCGGTGAACACCACGTAGGCAGGCACTTTCAGTTCCTTGGCCACCCGCAGGCGCCAATCCTTGAGCTGGCCCAGCAGCTCGTCGTCGACGTCGACCGAGCAGGTTTCGCAGCGCCGCAACATGATTGCCGGCGGCGTGGCCAGCACGGCGTTGCAGACCCGGCAGCGCGGGGTGGCACCACGCTGACGGCGCGGCTTGTTCGGTGTCGGCTCGGCCCGGGTCTGCGGGGCGATGCCGTTGAGGAACCGCGACGGACGGCGACCCTGCCGACCGCCGGGCGCGCGGGCCAGCGCCCAGCTCAGCGCTAAATGTGTTCGCGCCCTGGTGATTCCGACGTAGAGCAGCCGTCGCTCCTCCTCCACCGCCTCGCTGTCCGGGCCGTGGGCCAGCGCATGCGAGATCGGCAGGGTGCCGTCGGCCAGTCCGACGAGGAACACCGCGTCCCATTCCAAGCCCTTGGCGGCGTGCAGCGAGGCCAGCGTCACACCCTGCACCACAGGTGGGTGGCGGGCGTCGGCACGCAGGCGCAGCTCGCTCATCAACGACGGCAGATCCAGCTGCGGCCGAGCGGCCACCTCGTCGTCGACCAACTCCGCCAGAGACGTCAACGCCTCCCAGCGCTCCCTGGCTTTGGTGCCCTGCGGCGGCTCGGCGGTCAAGCCCAGCGGTTCGAGGACCGCGCGCACGATCTCGGGCAGTTCACCCTCGTGACCACGCTCGGCGGCGCGCTGTAACGCCACCAACGACTGCCGGATCTCCTGGCGGCTGAAGAACCCTTCACCGCCGCGCACCTGGAACGGGATGCCGGCCTCGGTGAGCGCCTCCTCGTAAACCTCGGACTGCGCGTTGATGCGGTAGAGGACCGCGACTTCGCTTGGGGGCGTACCGGATTCGATGAGTCCCTTGATGGAGCGGGCCACCGCGGCGGCCTCGGCGACCTCGTCGGGGTGTTCGTGGAACGTCGGCGACGGGCCCGGCGGACGCTGGCCGACCAGGTGCAGCTTGCTGCCGGCCATCCGGCCGCGCGCCGCGGCGATCACCTGGTTGGCCAGCGACACCACCTGCGGGGTGGAGCGGTAGTCGCGCTCCAGGCGCACCACCGTCGCGTCGGGGAATCGGCGGGAGAAGTCGAGCAGGTAGCGCGGCGAGGCACCGGTGAACGAGTAGATGGTCTGGTTGGCGTCGCCGACGACGGTGAGGTCGTCACGGTCGCCGAGCCAGGCGCTGAGCACCCGCTGCTGCAGTGGGGTGACGTCCTGGTACTCGTCGACGACGAAGCAGCGGTAGCGACCGCGGAACTCCTCGGCCACGGCCGGATCGTTCTCGATCGCGGCCGCGGTGTGCAGCAGCAGATCGTCGAAGTCCAGCAGCGCGATGCCGTCGCGGTTGGCTTTGAGCTTCTCGTAGCCGGCGTAGACGGCGGCGACCTTCTCGGCGTCGAGTGGAATGTCGCGGCTCACCTCGGCCACCGCGGCGCCGTAGCCCTCCGGGCTGATCAACGAGGCCTTGGCCCACTCGATCTCGCCGGCGAGGTCGCGGACGTTCTCGGTGCTGACCTGGAGCCTGGCCCGGTTGGCCGCCTGCGCGACGACGGCGAACTTGGTGTCCAGCAGCTGCCAGCCGGTATCGCCGACCACCCGTGGCCAGAAGTAGTGCAGCTGCCTGCGGGCGGCGGCGTGGAAGGTCAGCGCCTGCACCGAGCCGACCTGGGCGCCGGCATCCATCGCGCGCAGGCGGGCGCGCATCTCGCCGGCGGCGCGCGAGGTGAACGTGACGGCCAGCACCTGCCCGGCGGCGACGTGGCCGTTGGCCACCAGGTGCGCGATGCGGTGGGTGATGGTGCGGGTCTTTCCGGTACCGGCGCCGGCCAGCACGCACAGCGGCCCGCGCGCGGCCAGCACGGCTTCGCGCTGTTCGTCGTCCAGGCCGGTCAGTTGGTCCGCGATCGCCGGCATGCGTCCATCTTGTCAGGGGGTGGCGACAATCTCCGGTGGCACTCCGATAGGTTCGGGTCTCATGAGTGGCACTGATTCCCAGCTCACCATGTACACCACCACCTGGTGCGGCTACTGCAGGCGCCTGAAGACGGCGCTGAAATCGGCGGGGATCTCCTTCGCCGAGGTCGACATCGAGCACGACCCGGCCGCCGCGAAGTTCGTGATGACGGTGAACAACGGCAACCAGACGGTGCCGACGGTGAAGTTCGCCGACGGCTCCGCGCTGACCAATCCGAGCCTTAAAGAGGTGCAGGCCAAGCTGGCGTCCTGAAGCTCGCGCCGAAATCGGCGACATGACGCTGATTTCTCGCACTTTCGCGCCCGTTCGTCGGTGTGGGCGCGATCAGGACACCGCACCCGCCCAGGACTCGATGATCTCGCGGGCGATCGAGATGGAGCCGGGCAGCAGCAGCCGCGACGGCGAATCGCTACTCCAGTCGCCGTGCTCGAGTGCCTCGCGCACCTCGGCCCGGGTGAACCACGCGGCCTCGGCGATCTCGCCGTCGTTGAAGGCGAACTCCTGCTCGGGATCACCGATGGCGTGAAAGCCCACCATCAGCGAGCGCGGGAACGGCCACGGCTGGCTGCCGAGGTACTCCACCTCGGTGACGGTCAGGCCGATCTCCTCGGCGACCTCGCGGGCCACACACGACTCGAAGGACTCACCGGCCTCGACGAAACCGGCGATCAACGAGAACAGCCGCGGCGGCCACACCGTCTGACGGGCCAGCACCGCACGGTCGTGCCCGTCGTGCACCAGCACGATGATGGCCGGGTCGATGCGGGGCCATTCCTCGTGACCGTTGAGCGGATTGACCCGCGACCAGCCGGCCTTGGCGGGCCGGGTGGGCGTGCCGTCGAGCGCGCTGAACCGGGCCTGGTCATGCCAGTTGAGCAAGGCGGTGGCGCACGCCACCAGCTGGGCGCTGGCGTCGTCGAAGACCTGTCCGGCGCGGCGCAGGTCGAGCACCTCGGCGTCGCCCTCGTCGGGTGCTTCCAGCGCGCCGCGCACCGCCCACACGTGGCGGCCGTTCTCCAGCCGGCCGAGGAACACCGCGTCGGCGGGCGGCTTGTCGGCCAGCGTGCCTGCCGAGCCCAGCACCACCCGGCCGCCGGCGATCAGGACCTGGTTGCGGTTGTCCACGCGCAGCAGCAGCGCGTCGGCCCAGCCGGCGGTGGCGGCGTCGACGTCGGTGCGCAGGTGGTCGGCACGGTCGGCGCCGACGCGCGACAGCAGCGGGGTGTTGCGCAGACGGAAGGCCACCGGCGTTATTCCCCGGCGCTGCGGACGTAGAGCAGCCGGTCGGTGCTTTCCAGGGCGTCGGCATCGGGGTCGTCGACCCGCAGCAGCTTGCCGTCACGGACCACGCCGAGAACGATGTCGGGAAGGTGCCGAGGCGAACCGCCGACCTCCTTGTGTTCGACCTCGCGCTCGGCGATCGCGAAGCCGGCGTCCGGGGTCAGCAGGTCCTCGATTATCTCCACGACGCTGGGCGTACTGGTCGCGATGCCGAGCAGACGGCCGGCGGTCTCCGAGGACACCACGACCGAGTCCGCGCCGGACTGGCGCAGCAGATGCTGGTTCTCGGCCTCGCGCACCGAGGCGATGATCTTCGCGTTCGGTGCGAGCTCGCGCGCGGTCAGGGTGACCAGGACCGCGGTCGGGTCGCTGTTGGTGGCCACGATGATCGCGTTCGCGTGCTGGGCGCCGGCCAGCCGCAGCACGTCGGACTTGTTGGCGTCGCCGCGCACGGTGACCAGCCCGGCCGCGTTGGCCCGATCCAGCGAGGGCTGGTCGGTGTCGACGACGACGATGTCGGCGGGAGCGGCGCCGTCGCCGATCATCGCGGCCACCGCCGTCCTGCCCTTGGTGCCGTAGCCGATGACGACGGTGTGGTTGCGCACGCTGTTCCTCCAACGCTGGATCTTGAGAGCCTGACGCGACGCGGTGGTCAGCGTCTCCACCGTGGTGCCGACCAACACGATCAGGAACGCCACCCGAAGCGGCGTGATGACCAGGACGTTGATCAGGCGTGCCGTCTCGGTGTACGGCGTGATGTCGCCGTAGCCGGTGGTCGACAGTGACACCGTGGCGTAGTAGAAGCAGTCCAGGAACGTCAGGGGGCTCTCGCGGACGTCGCGGTAGCCGTCGCGGTCGACATAGACGATCAGGACCGCGGCGAACAGTGCCGCCAATGCGTAGAACAACCGGCGCGCGATGCGCCGGCCGGGGCTGACGAACTTCTCGGGGATGTGCAGGTATTCGACGAGCGCACTGTCCGGCTTGGCGGCCAGGTTTTCGTCGATCGCTTCCAGCCTGCTCCGCAACCTACCTTTGGCCACGCGACTCCGTCAGCCAACCGTTGTGCCCGGGTACCACCACACGAGCATTATGTACCCATGGCGACAACGACAACCGAACCCGCACGCACCAACAGCCAGAGGCCCGCCTACCAAGCCGCCGCGCTGCTCATCGGCACCGGCGTCGGACACTTCGTGGTGCCCAAACCGTTCGACACGATCGTGCCGGCCGAACTGCCGGGCGACGCCCGGTTCTACACCTACGCATCGGGGGTCGCCGAAGTGGGGATCGGCGCGATGCTGCTGGTGCCGCGGACGCGGCGGGCCGGGGCACTGGCCGCGGCCCTGCTGTACATCGCGGTGTTCCCGGCCAACGTCAACATGGTGCGGCTGTGGTGGGGCAAGCCGTGGCCGATGAAGGTCGCCGCGCTGGCTCGGTTGCCCTTCCAGCTGCCGATGATCACCAAGGCGCTGGCAATCAGGCGCAACGCTCCGCGCTACTAGCGGCGGCCAGCAACGCCACCAATTCGGTTGGGCCGGAAAGGTTTTCCGGCATGACTGTCTGGTCCGAGCGCACGTAGTGGAACGCCGCACGCACCATGGACTCCGACTGTCCGCTCAGCGCCGCCCACGCCAACCGGTATACCGCGAGCTGGACGGCGGCGTGCCGGCGCGCCGTCCTCGTCGGCGGGCGGGTCGCCGGTCTTCCAGTCGACCACCGTCGTGCCGCCGTCGGGGTCGGCGAACACCGCGTCGATGCGGCCGCGCACGATGGTGTCGCCGATCGCCATCTCGAAGGGCACCTCCACGTCGACCGGGGTGCGGGCCGCCCACGGGGACGCGGCGAACGCCTCCTGCAGGGCGGCGAGCCGCTCGGTGTCGACCGGGCCGTCGTCGACCGCGCCGGGCAGGTCGTCGAGGTCGAAGAGCCGCTCGGCGCCGTAGAACCGTTGCACCCATTCGTGGAAGGCGGTGCCCAGGATCGCGTGCGGGTCGGGGCGTGACGGCAGCCGCCGGGTCAGCCGCCGGGCCGCGGTCGCGGGGTCGCGGTGCAGGTCGACCAGTGCGCTGACCGACAGCTGACCCGGCAGTTCGACTGGCGGCGGCTGGGCGATCCGGGACCGTTCGGCCAGCAGCGCGTCGACGTCGGCCGCCCAGCCCTCGGGGTCCTCGTCGCTGTGCGGCAGCGCGCCGGCCGCGGCCGCAGCCACCAGAGCCGCTCCCCGCTCGACGTCGGCGCGGCCCCGGCCCAGCGGATCAGCCGGCCAGATCGCTTGACGAACGCTGTCGCGCAACGGGTTTCGTTCACCATCGGCGGGGTTCGGCGCCCAGTGTTCCACCTCCCCGCACGGCTCGCCCGCCGCGGCGGCGCTGTCGATGATGTCCTTGATCTCGCACAGGAAGTCCGAGGGACCGCGCGGTTTGGACTCGGTGGCGCCCCAGTGGTGGCCGGACATGAGCAAGGTGTCCTCGGCGCGGGTGATCGCGACGTAGAGCAGCCGGCGTTCCTCGTCGATGCGTCGCTGCTCGAGTTGATCGCGGTGGGCGACGATGCTGTCGGACAATCCCTTCCGGTCGGTGACTGACGAGGTGTCCAGCACCGGCACCCCGTGCAGCCCGCCGGCCGCGCGGTCGCCGCGCAGCAGCGGCGGCAGGTCGGCGGGGTCGGACAACCAGGTGCGCTTGGACGCCGTGGACGGGAACACCCGCGCGGACAGATGCGGGACGGCCACCACCTGCCACTCCAGGCCCTTGGCCGCGTGCACGGTGAGGATCTGCACCCGGTCCTCCGCGACGCTGACGTCGGCAGGCGCGAGGCCGTTCTCGACGACCGCCGCCGCCGCCAGGTACGCCAGCAGCCCGTCGACGGTCGCATCGGGCCGGTGCGCGTAGTCGGCGACGACGTCGGCGAACCGGTCCAGGTGCTCGGCCCCGGTCCAGCCGGCGGCGACCGGCCGCGCCGCGCGCACCTCGACGTCGACCCCGAGCGCTCGCCGGACCTCGGTGACCAGGTCGGTGACCGGGTTGCCCAGAAGTGTTCGCAGGCGGGCCAATTCGGCGGCGAGCTCGGTGACGCGGAGGTAGCCGTCGTCGGAGTAGGCGCTCGCCGGACCGGGATCGGCGAGCGCGTCGGCCAGGCTCGCGGTGTCGGCGTCGGGTGCTGCCGCGGCGATGATCTGCTCGGCGGTCGAGGCCACCGCCCGCGCACCGTCGAGGGTGACCGCCCGGCGCCACAGCGCGGCGATGTCGCGGGCGCCCAGGCGCCAGCGCGGCCCGGTCAGCACCCGCATGGCCGCCGAGCCCGCGGCGGGGTCGGCGACCAGGCGCAGCATCGCCACCAGGTCGGCGACCTCCGGGATCGACAGCAGCCCGGCCAGCCCGACCACCTCGACGGGGATGCCGCGCGCCGTCAGCGCCTCGGCCATCGGGGCGGCGTCGGCATTACGCCGAACCAGCACCGCGGCGGTGGGGGGCGGGCCGCCCGCGGCGGCGGCTTCGCCGTAGCGGGCGGCGATGTGCTCGGCCACCCAGTCCCGTTCGGCGGCGACGTCGGTCAGCAGCGCGCATTTGACGGTGCCCGGCTCGGCGCCGGGCCGGGGCCGCAAGGCACGGACCGCGACCGAGCGCCCTCGGGCCTCGGCGGACACCGCATTGGCGATGTGCAGCGTGCTCGGCGGGTTGCGCCAACTGGTGCGCAGTTCCAGCGTCGGCGCCGGGGACCCGTCGGCCTGCGGGAAGTCGGTGGTGAAGCGGGGCAGGTTGGTCGCCGAGGCGCCACGCCAGCCGTAGATGGACTGGATCGGGTCGCCCACCGCGGTGAGCGCCAGACCGTCGTCGGCGCCGCGGCCGAACAGCGACGACAGCGCGATGCGCTGGGCGTGCCCGGTGTCCTGGTATTCGTCGAGCAGCACCACCCGGTAGCGGCGGCGCAACTCGTCGCCGACCTGCGGGCAGCCCGCGGCCAGCCGCGCCGCCGCCGACATCTGCGAACCGAAGTCCATCACCTTCTCGGCGGCCATCCGGGCGTGGATGGCGTCGATCAGCGGCACCAGCATGGTGCGCTCGCTCTGGGTGGCCAGCATGTTGAGCAGGAACTGGCTGGGTCCGCGGTCGCGCTGGTAGCGGCCGGCGGGCAGGGTGTGGACGAGCCGCTCGAGTTCGATGTGAGTGTCGCGCAGTTGGTGGGTGTCGACCAGATGCTCGGCGAGCTCGCCGGCCAGCCGCAAGACCATGGCGGTGACCCTGGCGGGGTCCTTGTCGGTGTCCAGTGGGCCGGGGTGGGCGCGGACGACGTCATAGGCCAGCTGCCACATCTCGGTCTCGCTGAGCAGTCGGGCGTCGGGTTCGACGGGCAGCAGCAGCCCGAATTCGCGCAGTAGCGTCCCGGCGAACGCGTGATAGGTGCTGACGGTCGGGACGCCGGCGGCGGCCGGGGCGCCGAGGTGTCCGGCCAGGCGGGCCAGCCGGGACCGGACCCGGCGCAGCAGCTGCCCGGCCGCCTTGCGGGTGAACGTCAGGCCCAGCACCTGCCCCGGCTCGGCGAATCCGTTGGCCACCAACCACACCACGCGGGCGGCCATCGTCTCGGTCTTGCCCGCGCCGGCACCGGCGATGACCACCAGCGGTCCCGGCGGGGCGCAGATGACCGCGGCCTGCTCATCGGTCGGGGTCGGAACACCAAGGGCCTCAGCCAGTTCGGTGGGGCTGTAGGTCATGACGGCTCCGTTCGTGGTGCGCTGTGGGCAGGGCAGCCCGACCGCATCGGGCAGTGTGAGCAGCCGTCGTTGACCTTCGCGACGAACAGTGGGCCTGCGGTTGCCGCGGCCGCGTCGCGCACCGTCTGGCGCCAGGCGGTGTGGGAGTCGCCGGTCAGCGCGGACTGCTCGCGTTCGGTGGCCCCGGAAGCGCCGGGCTTGCCGACGTACACCAGCCGGCCGCCGCCGGGCTTGTCGCCCTCGCCGAGCACACCTTCGGCGATGGCCAGCTGGTAGAAGGCGAGTTGAGCGTGGCGTTGCGCGTCGTCCTTGGTGACCGGGCTCTTGCCGGTCTTGACGTCGACGATCACCAGCCGGCCCTCGGCGTCGCGTTCCAGCCGGTCGACTCGGCCGCGGACGCGGACCCCCGGCGCCTGGCCATCCGGTGCGGCGACGACCCCGTCGACCTCGACCTCGGTACCGACCTCGGTGAGCTCGTAACGGGTCGCCGACCGCCAAGCCTGGAACGCCTCGAGCATGGCACGGTGCCTGCCGAGTTCGTTGTCGGCGAACCACGGCGAGTCGAACGGGATTGTCGCCCAGACTTTTTCGAGTTCGCCGATGAGCTGTTCCGCGGTCTTGGCCGAGTCGGCGATCAGCGCGTGCACCACCGAGCCGAGCATCGAGCGCAGTTCGCGGCGGTCGGTGCCGCCGTGCCGTTCGGCCAGCCAGCGCAACGGGCAATCGGTGAGTGCCTGCAGCGTCGAGGGGCTCAGCGTGACGGTGTGCCCGTCACCGCTCCACAACGGCTCGAGCGTGCTGATCGCGGTCATGCCGTACCACTGGGCCGGGTCGGCACCCGCGACGCCCGCGTCCGCCAGCCGCGCCAATTGCTTTGCGGCACTGAGCCGATGCGCCTCGTCGACCGAACCGGCAGGCGCGCACACCACCGATCGCAGCCGCCCGACCACCGCGGCGGGCGTCAGCACCGGCGGCGCCACCACGGGCAGCGCCGGTGCTGGGGTGCCTACGGTGGCCGACTCGGCGATCTCGGCGACGAACGGCGACGGCAGGGCCGCCTCGTCCCCGGTGTCGCTGTCGACCGCAGTGACCAGCAGCCGGCTTTTGGCCCGGCCCATCGCGGCGATGAGCAGCCGTCGTTCCTCGGCCAGTAGCGGAGCCCGCACCGAGACGTCGTCGCCCAGACCGTCGAGGACGTCGAGCAGCCGCTGGGTGCCCAGCACGCCGCCGCGCGGAGTGGTGTTGGGCCACAACCCGTCCTGCAGTCCGGCGATGACCACCAGTTCCCAATCCCGGCCGAGCGCGGCGTGCGGGCTGAGCACCGCCACGGTATCGGCGGAGGTGGTGTCGGCGGCGACCGGCGGCAGGTGCAGCGCGCCGACGTGGTCGAGCAGGCCGGGCAGGGACGCGCCGGTGGTGCGGGCGACGTAGTCCTCGGCGATGTCGAACAGCGCGGTGACCGCACCGAGGTGGCGATCGGCCGCCGCGCCGTCGCTGCCGCCCCGCTCGGCGGCAGCCAGCCAGCGCCGCTGCAGCCCGCTGCGCTCCCAGGCCTGCCACAGGGTGTAGCGCGGGTCGCGGTGCGTGCGGTGACCGCGGGCGGCGGCGGCCAGCACCGCGCGCACCCGGTTGACCGGCCGGGCCAACGTCGCTGGGAGCTGGGCGGTTCCGGACGTGAGCGCCTCGACAAGCAGGTCCCCGAACTCGCGCTCCCCCGCCCCGGCGGCGCGCCGAAGTGCCCGCCGGAGCTGACGCAACGACACCGGGTCGACCCGCCCGATCGGCCCGGTGAGCAGCGACACCGCCTGCTCGGCGTCCAGACCGTTGGCCGTGGCGGCCAGCACGGTCAGCAGCGCCTGCGCGGCGGGTTGCCCGCCGACCGGTCCGGTCACCGACGGCGAGGTGACCGGAACACCGGCGCCGGCCAGGGTGCGCACCAGCGCGGCGGCCGCCGACGCCGAGCGCACGATCACCGCCATCTCCGACCACGGCAGGCCGTCGACCAGATGCGCACGGCGCAGCGCGTCGGCGACCAACGCGGTTTCGGCGTGCGCGGAAGCCGCCACCCGCACGGCCACCGACCCGTCGTCTCCGGTCCCGTCGAGCTGACGCCAGCTGCCGCTGCCGGGCAGCCCGGCGGCCACACCGCTGATCGCCGTGGCGACCGCGGGCGCGCAGCGATGGGAGCGGCCCAGTTCGACGGTCGGCCCCTCGGCGGTCAGCAGCGCCGGGTCGGCGCCCCGGAACCCGAACACCGCCTGGTTGGGGTCCCCGGCCAGCAGGGTCAGCTCGGTTCCGGCGGCCAGCACCCGCACCAGCCGGGCGGCCTGCGGGTCGAGATGCTGGGCGTCGTCGACGAGCAGCAGCCGCACTCGGGCACGCTCGGCGGCCAGCAGGTCGGGGTCGGTGGCCAGCGCCTCCAGGGCCGCGCCGACCAGCTCGGCGGCGCCCAGAGCGGGCACGGTGGCCTGCGGGGCAGCGGTGCCGACCGCCGCGCGCAGCAGCATCACCTGCTCGTACTGCTGGGCGAAGCGTCCCGCGGCGGCCCATTCCGGGCGCCCGGACAACCGGCCGATGCGCTGCAGCTGTGGCGGGTCGACGCCGCGCTCGGCGCAGCGGGCCAGCAGGTCGCGCAGCTCGGTGGCGAAGCCCGCGGTGCCCAACGCCGGCCGCAGCTGGGCGGGCCAACGCGACGGCGAAGCAGCCCCGTCCTCGAGGTCACCGGCCAGTAGCTCGCGGATGATGCCGTCCTGCTCGGCGCCGGTGACCAGCCGCGGCGGCGGATCGCCGGCCCGCGCGGCCGCCTGACGCAGCACCGCGAACGCGTAGCTGTGCACCGAGCGCACCAGCGGCTCGCGCACCACGGCACGGCACGGCTCCCCTGACCGCGCCTTGAGCAGCGCCGAGGTGAGGGCGCTGCGCGCCGAGGCGGCCAGCCGTCCCGAACCCGTCAGCAGCAGAACCGATTCCGGGGCCGTTCCGGCGGCGATGTGCGCGGCAGCGGCCTGAACGAGCAGCGTGCTCTTACCGGAGCCGGGGCCACCGACGATGCGGACCGTGCCGCGCAGCCCGGGCACGAGCACGGCGGACGGCTGCGTGTCCTCGGGCGCGAACACGGGCTTGGTCATGACGGCATGACACCACGGGGGTCCGACAACTCTTGCCGGCTACTGGCACGATGAAGCGGTGACCGACCTCCACATCCACCGCTGGGGCCCAGCCGGTCCCGTGCAGGTTCTGGCGCTGCACGGGCTGACCGGGCACGGCCGGCGCTGGCGCACGCTGGCCACCCGCCATCTGCCCGACATCGTGGTGGCCGCACCCGATCTGCTGGGCCATGGCTGGTCGTCGTGGTCGGCGCCGTGGACCTTCGACGCCAACGTCGCCGCTCTGGCCGGCGTGGTGGAGAACCAGGCCGAGGGGCCGGTTGTGGTGGTGGGCCATTCCTTCGGCGGCGCGGTGGCACTGCACCTGGCCGCGGCGTGCCCGGACCTGGTGTCCGGTCTGGTGCTGCTGGACCCGGCCATCGGACTGGACGGGCGGTGGATGCGCGAGATCGCCGACGCGATGCTGGGATCCCCCGACTACACCGACCGCGACGAGGCCCGCACCGAGAAGTTCGCCGGGGTGTGGGCCGACGTGGAGCCCGACGAGCTCGACACCGACCTCGACGATCATCTGGTCGCGCTGCCCAACGGCCGCTACGGCTGGCGGATCAGCGTGCCCGCGATGATGTCGTACTGGAGTGAGCTGGCCCGCGATATCGTTTTGCCGCACAAGGGAACTCCCACGACACTGGTGCGAGCGAAGTGGACGGAGCCGGCATATGTCAGCCGGGACCTGATCGACGGGCTGGCGAACCGGCTCGGCGCCGAGTTCGCCCTGGTCGACTTCGACTGCCAGCACATGGTCGCGCAGGCCAAACCGGAGGAGACCGCAGCGGTCATCAGGGACCATCTCAGGCGGCGCTAGCGATGGCGCCCATCACCGACGATCAGGTCGAACTGGTCCGCGGGCTGGTGGCGTCGATCCCGCCGGGACGGGTGGCCACCTACGGCGACATCGCTTCGGCTGCAGCACTTTCCAGTCCGCGCATCGTCGGCTGGATCATGCGCACCGACTCCTCGGACTTGCCGTGGCACCGGGTGATCACCGCATCGGGCCGACCGGCGGCGCACCTGGCCACCCGGCAGTTGGAACTGCTGCGCGCCGAAGGACTGCCGGCAAGCGACGGCCGCATCGACCTGCGCGCCGCACGCCACGAATTCGGTTAGAGAATAAGCCGGATCAACGCCGCCGTGCGGGCCAGTCCGGGGAAGGCGTCCGCCGTCGAGCGCGGATGCAACGCATGCACCGCCAGCCGAAAAATCAAGGCGCGCAACAACATCTGCGGCCATTCCGGCAGCGCGTCCCAGCGTTCGATAAGACCGTCGTCGGCCTCACCCCAGGCCAGGGCGTCGACGACGACCACCCCGGCCGCCCACGACGCCGGGCGCCAGTACGGAGTGATGTCGGTGATGCCCGGGGCGGCCGAGCCGGCGAAGAGCACCGTGCCGTACAGGTCGCCGTGCACCAGCTGACTGGGACTCTTGGTGGGCTTGCGCAATCCGGCGAGCTGGTTGATCAGGTCGACGGACCGCTCGCCGTCGGCCGAGCCCGGTGACACCGTCGCCCCGGGCGGCAGGGAGTGCAGCGGGCGGTCCTCCCAGGCGGCGCGGTCGGCGGCGGTGAACACGTCGACGTCGGTCCACGGCGGCACGGGCGGCTGGGTCAGGAATCGCGGTCGTTCGAGCTTGGCGGTCGCCTCGTGCAGACGCACCCCCGCCGACACCACCTCGTCGTGGCGCGGCTCCGGGGTTCCGGCCACGAACGTGTCCGCCCGCCAACCCGCCACCACATACCGTCCGTCGGTGGAACGCACCGGACGGGCGAGCCGGACCCCGTCGACGAACAGCGACTCGCGCACCTTGGCCGACCAGGCGGCACGGGCGTGATCGGCGATCACCGACAGCACCACCTCGCCGCAACGCCAGCCGCCCTCCCAGCCGCCGCTCAACAGCTCAGGTTCGACACCCTTGACCCCGAACGCAGCCAGGACATGGTCAGGCGGGCGTTCGTCGGTCACAGCAGTCAGGGTAAGGCGTGGCGGCGCGAGTAGGCCGTCAGTACATCACCATGTCGGGTTCGAGTTGCCTGGCCCAGGCCACGATCCCGCCCTGCAGATGCAGGGCGTCGGAGAAACCGGCCTTCTTCAGCGCGGCCAGCGCCTCCGCCGAGCGGACACCGGTCTTGCAGTACAGCACCGGGATGCGGTCGTGCGGGATCCTGGCCAGCCCCTCCCCGGACTCGATGACCGACTTCGGCACCAGGTCGGCGCCCTCGATGTGGTTGATCTCCCACTCCACCGGCTCACGGACGTCGATCAGTGCGATCTTCTGGTCCGAGTCGAGCAGCTCGCGCAACTCCGCCGGGGTGACGGTCGACTCGTGCGCGGCATCGGTGGCCGCGTCCGACAACACACCGCAGAACTCCTCGTAGTCGATCAGCCCGGTGATCTTCGGGGTTTCGGGGTCCTTGCGGATCTTGATGGTGCGGTAGGTCATGTCCAGGGCGTCATAGACCATCAGCCGGCCCAGCAGCGTCTCGCCGATGCCGGTGATCAACTTGATGGCCTCGGTGCCCATGATCGAGGCGATCGAGGCGCACAGGATGCCCAGCACCCCGCCCTCGGCGCACGACGGCACCATTCCGGGCGGCGGCGGTTCGGGATACAGGTCGCGGTAGTTCAGGCCCAGTCCGTCCGGGGCGTCCTCCCAGAACACCGACACCTGGCCCTCGAACCGGTAGATCGAGCCCCAGACGTAGGGCTTGTGCGCCAGTACGGCGGCGTCGTTGACCAGATAGCGGGTCGCGAAGTTGTCGGTGCCGTCGATGATCAGGTCGTACTGCTCGAACAGCTCGACGGCGTTGTCGGGCTCCAGGCGCAACTCGTGCAGCCGCACGGTGACCAGCGGGTTGATCTCGAGCACGGTGTCGCGGGCACTCTCGGCCTTGGGCCGGCCGATGTCGGACTGGCCGTGGATGATCTGGCGTTGCAGGTTGGACTCGTCGACCACGTCGAACTCGACGATGCCGATGGTGCCCACACCGGCGGCCGCCAGATACATCAGGGTCGGCGAGCCGAGGCCGCCCGCGCCGATCACCAGCACGCGCGCGTTCTTCAGCCGCTTCTGCCCGGCCACGCCCAGGTCCGGGATGATCAGATGGCGGCTGTACCGGGCGACCTCCGCACGAGTGAGTTCGGCGGCAGGCTCGACCAGCGGCGGCAACGGCGACGGCAACGCGCACTCCTCACGACCTTGGGTCACTATCCATCTCAGCAGCTACAGGCGGCAACGACAAACAGCCGCCAAAGCTTCCCCGTGGCGAGGGGGAGGTGCCCCCAGCTCGGCGATGGGGATCAGGCGATCGGATACGGCCAGGGGTTGAACCGGCAGGTCTTGCCGTCGGCCTTGACGTACTCCGGGTCGAACTTCGACGCGTCGTTGTCCGACGTCGAGAACGTCTGCTGCATCATCACCGGGGCCAGCCCACCGTTCTCGTCGCACGGCTCGTGGTGCTGGTAGCCGATGGCGTGGCCCACCTCGTGGTTGATCAGGTACTGCCGGTAGGAGCCGATGTCGCCCTGGAACGGCACCGCACCGCGCACCCAGCGCGCCTCGTTGATGAACACCCTGGGCTCGGTGTCCGGGCCGTAAGCCGGGTTGAAGCAGGACGACTCGAGCGGGATCTCGTAACCGCAGCCCTCACGCACCGTCATCGGCGAGGCCAGCGACACCCGGAAATCGGGTTTGACGTCCGGGGTGCTGGCATCGATTCGCTGAAATGCGAACTGCGGGTTGTGAATCCAGCTCTTGGGATTGGCCAGCGTCTCGGTCACCATCCGGGCGAAACCATCGTCGCCGCCGAACGACGAAGTGTCCACGCCGTCCTCGACCTCGACGGTGTAGGTGAACGTCTTCACCGTGCCCTGACCGACCTTCGGGGTGGCGCCGGGAACGATGTGCCACGTCTTGGCCCCCGCCTCGGTGAATGCGCCGCCTTCCGGCAGGACCCCGGTGGGCAGGTTCGCGTCGAAGGCGGTCAGCCCGCGCGGTGGCGCGCCGATGATCGCCGTGCCACTCGACCCGATGGTCGGCGGCCCCTCGACGGCGTCGTGGGTTTCGGCCGCGGGAGCGGCCGTGCCGGTGACGGTCTGATAGAGCACGACAGCGGTGAGGACCATCAGCACCGGCAGCGCGTAGGCGCGCCACCCGTAGGTCGACACGAAGTGGCCCAACCAGGACTGTTTGCGCCACTGGCGGCGCTGATCGCGGTTGGATCGGGGCCGGCCCGAGTCCCCGGCGAGTGGGTCGCGCTGGGCGCGCAGCGGCTCGCGCACGTCACTGCGCAGCACCGGCACGCGACCGCCCCCGCGGTGCCCCGGGTCGTAGGTCACCGACCCAGGATGGCACAACACGTGTTCGCCTGACTCCCGGCGCGCCCGTACCAGGGACCCGAGCCGCTACGGACGAGTAACACCGAGCGGGTAGTAGTGTCGGAACGACGAGCCGGAACCGCAGCGCTGCACGTCGGCCGAACCACATGATTGAGGGGCCCATGAGCGATCTCGCCAAAACCTCCGAGCGGCGACCCGCCCGGCCGGCCAATGGCGACCGTCCCGGCACTGCGAACCGACGCGGCAGCCGGCTGCCCCGCGACGAACGGCGGGGGCAGTTGCTGATCGCCGCGAGTGAGGTCTTCGTCGACCGCGGCTACCACGCCGCAGGCATGGACGAGATCGCCGACCGTGCGGGTGTGAGCAAACCCGTTCTCTACCAACACTTCACGAGCAAGCTGGAGCTCTACCTCGCGGTGCTGCAGCGCCATGTCGAGAACCTGGTCTCCGGCGTTCGGCAGGCCCTGCGCACCACCACCGACAACCGTCAGCGGCTGCGTGCCGCGGTGCAGGCGTTCTTCGACTTCATCGAGCACGACAGCCAGGGTTACCGGCTGATCTTCGAAAACGACTATGTGAGCGAGCCGCAGGTGGCGGTTCAGGTCAAGGTCGCCACCGAATCGTGCACCGATGCGGTGTTCGACCTGATCAGCCGCGATTCGGGGCTCGACCCCCACCGCGCCCGGATGATCGCGGTGGGCTTGGTCGCCATCAGCGTGGACTGCGCGCGCTACTGGCTCAACTCGAACCGGCCGGTCACCAAGGAAGACGCGGTGGAGGGCACGGTCCAGTTCGCCTGGGGCGGCCTGTCACACGTCCCGCTCACCCGCAACTGACGTCAGGCTCCGGCGGCCGGACCTGCGGCGATCCCGAATCCGACCCGTCGGACGTCGGCCACGCCGATCTCGACGTAGGTGATCTTCGAAGCGTGCACCAAGATGCGGCGACCCTTGTCGTCGGACAGGCTCAGCACATCGGGGCCGCTGCCCGACAACGCCGCCGTCACCAGGTCTTCGACCTCCGTGGGCGTTTGGGCGCTGGTGAAGACAAGCTCACGCGGACTGTCCGAGACACCGATCTTGACCTCCACGCTGGACCCTTCCGTTCGAGTGCGCGACACCCCATAACGCTAGTGGACGCCCGGCAACCCGGTGACGGGCAGCCGTTCGCGGTCGGCGAATAACGCATCAAGCTGCGGTAACAGCATGGCAACGCCCGCGCGCGGCGGGTCGATGCGGGAGCTGTCCGTCCCTAGCCTTTGACCGTGGCCGACAACAGACGCCGGGCGGGCCTGCCCCAGTGGCAGCGGGTGGCCCTGGCCGCCGCCGGCGTGCTCGCCGCTGCCGCGGCGACCACTTTCGTCGTCCGGACCGGCGAGGCCGCGAGCGTGGCGACCGACTCCGCTCCCCCGACCCGCACCGTGGTAGCCACCTCCGGGCCGCGCACGTCGACTCCGGCGCCGGCGCCGGTCACCGTCACGGTTCCGGGGATGCCGGCCGAAACCCCCGTCACCGTGGCACCCAGCACCCCCACTGCCGTGCCGCTGGCCCAGCCGCTGGTCGATCCGCGTCAGATCGTCTACACCGTGGCGGGCAACGTGCGGCCCGACGATCCGGTCACCGTCGTCTACGCCGACGAAACCGGGGCGCTGCGCACCGTTGAGAACGTCACGCTGCCGTGGCGGCTGACCGTCATCCCGGACGTCCCGGTCAACTACGTCACCGCGAGCAGCGCCGGCAGTCAGCTGAACTGCTGGATCACCGACGCGAGCGGGGCGACCGTGGTCGCGCAGACCGACAACGCCGTTGCGGCGACCTGCAACCGCTGATCAGGCCAGCCCGAGCTGGCGCATCCGGTCGTCGTGGGTGCGCTGCAACCGGCCGAAGAAGTCGGCCACCTGACCCAGCCCGCCGGGACCCGAGAGCACCAACTCGACGAGTTCGTCGTGCTCGGCCAGCACGTACTGCGCCTGGGTGATCGCCTCGCCGAGCAGCCGCCGCGACCACAGCGCCAGTCGGCTGCGCTGGCGCCCGCTGGACATCACGGCCTGCCGCACCTCGGCCACCACGAACTGCGAATGCCCGGTCTCGGAGAGCACCGAGCGCACCACGCCGGCCACCTCGTCGGGCAGCACGTCGGCGATCTCGAGGTAGAAATCGGCCGCCATCGCGTCACCGACATAGGTCTTGACCAGGGCCTCCAGCCAGGTACTCGGCGTGGTCAGCCGGTGGTAGTTCTCCAGCGCCGGGGCATACCGGGTGATCGCGGGCACCACGTCGACCCCGCGGGCGGCCAGCGCGTCGCGCAGCTGCTCGTAATGACCCATCTCGGCGGCGGCCATGCTGGCCATGTTGATCCGGCCCCGCAGGTCCGGGGCCATCCGGGCTTCCTCGGTCAGCCGGTAGAAGGCCGCGACCTCGCCGTATGCCAGCAACGCGAACAGCTCGTTGACGGCCGGATGGTCGGCCGGAACGCGAGACGGACTGCCTCCCGCAGCTTCGGTCACATCTCCGGCGGCCGGAACGGGCTGCGACGCGTTCATGGCCGTCACTGTAGTCGCGACCGGCGGCCACGCCCGATCGACGGCATCGACCAGCTATGATGGGACCGGACCGCGGTGTCACACCGCAGTTCAGGAAATGTGCGTGCACGCAGTGGGCCCGCCTCCCTCAGTGCAGGGCCCGGCGAATCGGCATCGAGATGATGACCGAATCCATTCCGAAAGTCAGAACTCGTGCGCGCGTAGAAGCACTAACGAGGAACGACATCGGAAGGCCAAAAGCCAACATATGACCGCACTTTCACATCACCAGATCACATTCGCCGAGCTCGGAGTCCGGGACGAAATCGTCCGGGCGCTCACCGAGCAGGGCATCGAACACGCCTTCGCCATCCAGGAGCTCACCCTCCCGCTGGCGCTGGGCGGCGACGACCTGATCGGCCAGGCACGCACCGGCATGGGCAAGACCTTCGCCTTCGGCGTGCCACTGCTGCACCGCATCACCACCGAAGCCGCCGCCGATCGCCCGCTCAACGGCACCCCGCGCGCGCTGATCGTGGTCCCCACCCGCGAGCTGTGCCTGCAGGTCCACGGCGACCTTTCGGGCGCGGCCAAGTACCTCGCGGCCGACGGCGGCCGCCCGCTGAGCGTCGTGTCGATCTACGGCGGACGTCCCTACGAGCCGCAGATCGAGTCGCTGCGCAAGGGCGCCGACGTGGTCGTCGGCACTCCCGGCCGGTTGCTCGACCTGGCCCAGCAGGGCCATCTGCAGCTCGGCGGCCTGTCGGTGCTGGTGCTCGACGAAGCCGACGAGATGCTGGACCTGGGCTTCCTGCCCGACATCGAGCGCATCCTCAAGCAGATCCCGGCACAGCGGCAGGCGATGCTGTTCTCGGCGACCATGCCGGACCCGATCATCACGCTGGCCCGCACCTTCATGAACCAGCCGACGCACATCCGCGCCGAGGCGCCGGACTCGTCGGCCACACACGACACCACCGAGCAGTTCGCCTACCGGGCGCACGCGCTGGACAAGGTCGAGGTGGTCGCCCGCATCCTGCAGGCCGAGGGCCGCGGCGCGACGATGATCTTCACCCGCACCAAGCGCACCGCGCAGAAGGTGGCCGACGAGCTCGCCGAACGCGGCTTCAAGGTCGGCGCCGTCCACGGCGACCTCGGCCAGATCGCCCGGGAGAAGGCGCTCAAGGCCTTCCGCACCGGTGAGATCGACGTGCTGGTGGCCACCGACGTGGCCGCCCGCGGCATCGACATCGACGACATCACCCACGTCATCAACTACCAGATCCCCGAGGACGAGCAGGCCTACGTGCACCGCATCGGCCGCACCGGGCGCGCCGGCAAGACCGGCGTGGCGATCACCCTGGTCGACTGGGACGAGCTCGAGCGCTGGTCGATGATCGACAGGATCCTGAAGCTGGACTGCCCGGATCCGGCCGAGACCTACTCCAGCTCGCCGCACCTCTACGAGGAACTCGCCATCCCCGCCGACGCCACCGGCTCGATCGGCACGGCGCGCAAGCCGCAGCAGGCCAAGACCGGTGCCCGGGTCAGCTCCACCGACTCCGAGCGCGAACGTCCGAGCCGCAACCGATCACGCCGCCGCACCCGCGCCGGCCAGTCGGCGACCGGACACGTCGAGCGGCCGGCCGAGGCCCAGGACGGCGAGGCCGTCGAGCCCGCCGCGTCCGGTGACGGCAGCCCCGCCCGTAAGCGCCGGCGTCGGCGTCGTCCGCGCAACGCGGCCGAGGCCACCCAGACCGCCGGCTGACGGCCGCTATCGTCGGCTAGATGGTCAGACCCGAGCGCCGCACCAAGGGCGATCTCCTCGCCGCGGCGACGATCGCGCTTGTCGTCGTGGTCGTCGCTGCCCTGTTCTGGTGGAACAGCTCGGCGCGGGCCACCATCAGCCATCCGGCGACCGGCCCCGCGCCCAGCGCCGTCCCGGCCCGGCTGGTGCCCGACACACTGCGGCAACTGTGGACGGCCGCCAGCCCGCGCACGCTGAGCCCGATCGTGGTCGACGGCACCGTGGTGACCGGTGACGGGCGCACGGTCGCGGGCCACGACCCCAAGACGGGCCAGACCCGCTGGACCTTCGCCCGCGACAGCGACCTGTGCGGGGTGTCCTACGTCTACGACCTCGCCGTGGCCGTCTACCCCGACGTGCGCGGGTGCGGACAGGTCAGCAGCATCAACGGCGGCACCGGCCGGCGCGGCCCGACCCGCACCGCCTACGCCGACAAGCACATCGTGTTGAGCTCCAGCGGCAGCTCGGTGCTCGCCGTCGGGCCGACCCGCCTGGAGATGTGGCGCTCGGATCTGGTCCGCGAGCTGTCCTACGGCGAGATCGATGCCCGGGTCAAGCCGGTCAACCAGGGCATCGGGATGGGTTGCACCCTGATGTCGGCGGCCGCCAGCGACGAGGCCGTCTCGGTCCTCGAGGCCTGCCGCGGCCAGAAAGACCTGCGGCTGACCCTGCTCAAGCCGGCCAAGGAAGAAGACGAGCCCGACACCAAGAACGTGGCGCTGCCCGGGGTCGCCAGCGATTCCGAGGCACGGGTGCTCGCCGTGTCGGGCTCGACCACCGCGGTGTACCTGCCCACACCCAAACCCGAGATCGCCGTCTACGACGACACCGGGACCAAGGTGTCGAGCACCCTGCTCAAGAGCGCACCCGTGCTGGCCAACCCCGCCCAGGCGGTGACGACAGCCGGTGACCTGACCACCTGGTGGACCGGCGACACCGTCGAGGTACTCGACAGCAAGCTGTCCTACCGCTACACCATCGAGGCGGCCGGCCCGGTGTCGCCGCTGGGCCCGGCGGCGATGATGGCCGGCCGGCTGCTGATCCCGCTGAGCACCGGCCTCGGGGTGTATGACCCGTCGAACGGCACCAACGAGCGGGTGATCCCGGTCAACCACCCGGCCGGCACCGGTCCAGTGGTGCCGACCGTCACCAGTACGTTCGTGGTCGAACAGCGCGGCGAGGAGCTGACCGCCTTCGGGCCCTAGTCGCCCGACGATGCGGGCCGGAACGGCCCGAGGAGGAGTCGACGGTCAAACCCTAGATGTCCGGGGCGAACGTGGGCAGCGCCTTGCCCGACTTCCAATGCTTGAGCAGGGCCGCGGCCAGTTCGCGATAAGCGTTGCCGCCCTTGTTCTTTCGGCCGGCCAGTACCGATGACCCGGAGGCGCTGGCCTCGGCGAACCGGACGGTGCGCGGGATCGGCGGGGCCAGCACCGGCAGGTCGTAGCGGTCGGCGACGTCGAGCAGGACGTCGCGGCTGTGCGTGGTCCGCGAGTCATACAGGGTCGGCAACGCGCCCAGCAGCTTGAGGTCGGGGTTGGTGATCTGCTGGACGTCGGCGACGGTGCGCAGGAACTGTCCGACCCCGCGGTGCGCCAGCGTCTCGCACTGCAGTGGCACGATCACCTCGTCGGCGGCGGTGAGGCCGTTGAGCGTGAGCACCCCCAGCGACGGCGGGCAGTCGATGATCACCACGTCGAACTGGTCGCCGACCTTGGCCAGCGCCCGCTTGAGCGCGTACTCGCGGCCGGCCCGCATCAGCAGCATGGCCTCCGCGCCGGCCAGGTCGATGTTGGCAGGCAGCAGCGTCATGCCCTCGGCCGTGGTCACCAGCGCCGCGTTCGGCTCGACGTCGCCGAGCAGCACCTCGTGCACCGACACCGCGAGCTTGTCGGGGTCGGCGCCCAGGGAGAACGTCAGGCATCCCTGAGGGTCGAGGTCCACGAGCAGCACCCGTTTACCTGCATCGACGAATGCCGCCCCCAACGACGCGACCGTGGTTGTCTTGGCCACCCCGCCCTTCTGGTTGGCCACCGCCAGTACTCGGGTCACACCACCCATCCTTACAGGTTCTGGCCCGATGCGTCCCGGCTGCCACGCCACACCACGCGATCCGGCAGAATCGGTGGACGTGAGCGTCGGCAACCATCGGCTGGTCCTGCTTCGACATGGCGAAACCGAATGGTCCCGCGACCGCAAACACACCAGCCGCACCGATCTCGACCTGACCGACTACGGCCGCGAACAGGCCAAGCTTGCCGCCTTGACCCTGGAGCGGCTCGAACTGGACGACCCGCTGGTGATCAGTTCACCCCGCAAACGCGCGCTGACCACCGCCGCGCTGGCCGGACTCACCGTCGACGAGGTGTCCCCGCTGCTCGCCGAATGGGACTACGGCGACTACGAGGGCCTGACCACCCACGAGATCCGCACCGAGACGCCGGGATGGCTGCTGTGGACCTACGGCTGCCCGGGCGGGGAAAGCGTCGACCAGGTCAGCATGCGCGCCGACCAGGCGGTCTCCTACGCCTTGGAGCACATGGTGGATCGCGACGTGGTGTTCGTCGGCCACGGCCACTTCTCCCGATCGGTGGTGACCCGCTGG
Source organism: uncultured Actinomycetota bacterium (assembly GCA_963716465.1). Classification (GTDB taxonomy): domain Bacteria; phylum Actinomycetota; class Actinomycetes; order Mycobacteriales; family Mycobacteriaceae; genus Mycobacterium. The sequence goes on along the minus strand of CAVQTS010000006.1, from coordinate 395,898 downwards.
GTCGAGCAGCCGCTGCGGGAAGGTGCGCGCTACGGGTTCGGGGCGGCGTCTGTGGCGGTGTGCGCCTTCGAGTACGGCCTACGGCAGCTCTCGGCGCTGGGAATGACCAGTCACCGCGAGCCGGTCGCCGGGACGTGACGGCCCGGACGTCGTTCGTACTGAGCGGGCCCGCCGGGACAGTTGTCGCCGAGGGCATCAGGGCGGGCTATGACGACGTCGCGGCCGCGTCGGCGGCGCTGACCGACGGTTCGGCCGACCTGGTGGTCGGGGCGCTCCCGTTCGACGTGCGCGGCAGGGCCGCGCTGCTGACCCCGGTGTCGGTGGCGTTCGGCGACGCGCTGCCCCCCTGGCCGGCGGGTGCACTTCCCCGGGTGCGGATCGCCGAGACCCTGCCGGCCCCCGATGAGCACCGGGCCCGCATCCGCGCGGCGCTGCGCTACCTCAATGATCGTGAAAGTGGTTTGCAGAAGGTCGTTTTGGCGCGCGCGCTGCGGCTGGTCGCCGACGGCCGCCTCGACGAGCGGACCATCCTGCGGCGGCTGGTCGACGACGACGCCGAGGCGACGGCATACCTGGCGGACCTCTCACCGGCCGGCGACGGGTACACCGGCGCCGTGCTGGTGGGTGCCAGCCCGGAGCTGCTGGTCGCCCGCTCTGGCGATCAGGTGACCTGTCAGCCGTTCGCCGGATCGGCTGCCCGGTCAGCTGATCCGCAGATCGACGCCGCGAACGGCGCCGCCCTGGCCGAGTCCGGCAAGAACCGACACGAACACCAGCTCGTCGTCGACACCATGCGTGCCGCGCTCGAGCCGCTGTGCACCGACCTGGACGTGGCGCCCGATCCTCAACTCAGCCGCACCGCCGCGCTGTGGCATCTGTCCACGCCGATGCGCGGCACCCTGCGCCAAAAAGACACCACTGCAATCGATTTGGCGTTGGCACTGCACCCGACCCCGGCCGTCGGCGGTGTGCCGACCGAGGCCGCGGTGGACCTGATCGCAGAACTGGAGGGCGATCGCGGCTTCTACGCAGGCGCGGTGGGCTGGTGCGACGCCCGCGGTGACGGCCGATGGGTGGTGGCGATTCGCGGTGCGCAGTTGTCCGCTGACCGCTGCGAGGCCGTGGCGCAGGCCGGCGGCGGTATCGTGGCCGAATCGGATCCCGACGACGAAGTCGCCGAGACCACAACGAAGTTCAGAACCATCCTGTCGGCGCTGGGAGTGCAGCCGTGACCCTGATCCGTCGGGCCCGTCCGGGCGACGAGACCGAGATCGTGGCGATGATCCGCGAACTGGCCGAGTTCGAGCGCGCCGCCGAGGAGTGCACGGTCAGCGAAAGTCAGATCAGCACAGCGCTTTTCGGCGACGACCCGGTGGGTTTCTGCCATATCGCCGAGGTGGACGGGCAAGCGGCCGCGATCGCGTTGTGGTTCCGCAACTTCTCCACCTGGGACGGCGTGCCGGGCGTCTATCTCGAAGACCTGTTCGTGCGTCCGGCGTTTCGCCGCCGCGGGCTGGCCCGTTTGATGCTGGCGACACTGGCCCGTGAGTGCGTCGACAACGGCTACAGCCGGCTGAGCTGGGCGGTGCTGGACTGGAACGTCAACGCGATCGCGCTCTACGACGCCGTCGGCGGCAAGCAGATGTCGGAGTGGATCACCTACCGGGTCTCAGGCCCGGAGTTGTCGGCGTTGGCCGACGAGTCGTCGTAGGACGTCAACCACTGCAGCGTCGCAGGGCTGAACAACAGCACCAGCGTCATGATCGCGACCGCCGCGATGGGCACCGCGTACAACCACTGGTGCGAGCCGACGCCGAGGTACCAGGTCACCGGCAACAGCAGCAGCTGGGCGAACACCGCGATCCCCCGCCCCCAGCGCCGTCCGGTCCACAGGGCCCAGCCGGCCGAAAGGATGGCGGCGCCGATCACGGCGAACCAGGCGGCGTTGCCGAAGCCGCTGACCACGTGCTGGTCAGCGCCGGCCAACGCGCGTACCACAAAGGCCACCGCGGCGATCAGAGCGGCAGCCCCCTCGAGGGCCACCAGCACGGCCGCCTGTCGCACGGTTGCGGGCGCGGGAGCAGTCACGATGACGAGCCTAGTTCTCCGGTTAGGCTCAACGCTCGTGCGCGCCGTGCTGATCGTGAACCCGAACGCCACTTCGACCACCCCGGCCGGCCGCGACCTGCTCGCCCACGCGCTCGAAAGCCGTGTAGAGCTGACCGTCATCCACACCGACCACCGCGGGCACGCCATCGAGATCGCCGAGTCGGCCCGCCGCGACGGCATCGACGTGATCATCGTGCACGGCGGCGACGGCACGGTGAACGAGGTGGTAAACGGGCTGCTGGGCGTTCCCGGCGGGCAGGAGCGCAGCGACCCGGGGATCGGACCCGGTCAAAGGCTGCCGGACGGCCCGATGCCGGCGGTGGCCGTGGTGCCGGGTGGGTCGGCCAACGTCTTCGCCCGGGCGCTGGGCATCAGTCCCGACCCGATCGAGGCCACCAACCAGCTGATCGACCTGCTCAGCGAGCGCCGCAACGGCGGTTCGTGGCGCCGGATCGGCCTGATGGACTGCGGCGAGCGGTGGGCGGTGTTCACCGCCGGGATGGGCGTGGACGGCGACGTGGTCGCCGCGGTCGAGGCTCAGCGCGCCAAGGGCCGCAAGGTCACCGCGGGCCGCTACATCCGGATCGCGGTGCGCGAGATGCTGTCCAACGTGCGCGAGGAACCCCGGCTGACCCTGGACCTGCCGGGCCGCGAGCCGGTGTCGGGGGTCTACTTCGCCTTCGTCTCCAACGCCAGCCCCTGGACCTACGCCAACACCAGACCGGTGTGGACCAACCCGGACGACCACGTTCGACACCGGCCTGGGCATTTTCGCCGTGACCAGCATGAACGTGTGGAAGAACCTCTTGCTGGTGCGGCGGATGCTGGCCAAGAACCCCAACATCAAGGCCAAGCACTTGATCCGGGAGGACGACATCGCCTGCGTGCGGATCACCGCCGCCGAACCGGTCGCGTGCCAGATCGACGGTGATTTCGTGGGTCTGCGAGCGGAAATGACGTTCCGTGCGGTTCCGGGAGCCGTGAGCGTGGTGGCTCCACCAGCTAAGTAGTGCCCTGACCAGCAAGAACGAACGCGCTTCGACTGAATTAGAGCGCAAGTGGATTGAGTCTAGTACAAACGGGTAAGGGCTTCGGGAACGTACCCCCCGTAGTGACGTTGCACACGTGTTAACTGAGTTCTATTGACATCCGTCGAGGCTGTGAAACGATCGGATGCAACAGTGCAGAAACATTTGTGTGCACGCGTTAACACCCGAAGGTAAACAGAGTGCGCTTTGTTGCGCACACAGCTAAGGAGTAGCGACTAATGGATTGGCGCCACAAGGCGGTCTGCCGTGACGAGGACCCGGAGCTGTTCTTCCCGGTCGGGAACAGCGGACCGGCACTCGCGCAGATCGCTGACGCGAAGCTCGTCTGTAACCGGTGCCCGGTGACCACCGAGTGCCTGAGCTGGGCTTTGGACTCCGGCCAGGACGCCGGCGTCTGGGGTGGCATGAGCGAGGACGAGCGCCGCGCGCTCAAGCGCCGCAACGCTCGCACCCGGGCCCGCAGCGGGGTCTGACCACCGCTTCGCAACACGTAAGTAAACGGCCCCGGCAAATGCCGGGGCCGTTTACTTTTTGCCCGGGTGTATTTCAGGTCACATTTGCTATTGCGGCACGCGCGCGCTCGGTCGCCGGCCGATCGGCACCCGCAGCACCACGTCGGTTCCCCCGTCGGCAACGTCGTGCATCCCGAGTGATCCGTCGAGTTCTGCCGACACCAGCGTCCGCACGATCTGCAGCCCCAGCCGGTCGGACTTCTCCAGGCTGAAGCCCGGCGGCAGGCCGCGGCCGTCGTCGTGCACTACGACGTCGAGCCAGCGCGCCGATCGTTCGGCCCGGATGGTCACGCAGCCCTGCTTGTCCGAGGACTCGAAGGCGTGCTCGATGGCGTTCTGAACCAGCTCGGTGATGACCATGACCAGGGCGGTGGCCCGGTCGGCGTCGAGCACCCCCAGCGCCCCCTCCCGGTTGATCCGGATGGGCGCGTCGACCCTGGCCACGTCGTTCATGATCGGCAGGATCCGGTCGATCACCTCGTCGAGGTTGACCTCCTCGTCCACCGACATCGACAGCGCCTCGTGCACCTGCGCTATCGAAGCGACCCGGCGCACCGACTCCATGAGCGCCTCGCGGCCCTCCTCGTTGTTGGTTCGACGCGCCTGCAGCCGCAGCAGAGCGGCGACGGTCTGCAGGTTGTTCTTCACCCGGTGATGGATTTCGCGGATCGTGGCGTCCTTGGACAGCAGCGCGCGGTCTCGCCGCTTGACCTCGGTGACGTCCCGGATGAGCATCGCCGCGCCCGCTGCGGCGCCGTGAACCACCAGCGGCAGGGTGCGGAGCAGTATCGCGGCGCCGCCGGCATCGACCTCCATCCGCATGCTGGACCCCCCGGACAGCGAGTCGCGCACGTGCTCGGCCAACTCCTGCGCCTCGAACGGGTCGGAGATCAGCGGCCGGGTGATGGCCATCAGGTTGTGGCCCTCCAACTCGGCGCTCAGACCCATCCGGTGATAGGCCGACAGCGCGTTGGGGCTCGCGTAGACCACCACACCGTCGACGTCGAGCCGGATGAAGCCGTCACCCACCCGCGGGCTGGACCGCGACACGGCCAGGTCACCGACGTTGGGGAAGGTGCCCTCGGACACCATGTGCAGCAGGTTGCCCGCGCAGTCCAGGTAGGCCTTCTCCAGCGGTGATGAGGTGCGCCGCTCGGCCAGCGCGGTCTGGTGGGTCAGCACCGCCACCACCTGGTCGCCGTGGCGTACCGGCACCGCCTCGACGTTCAGGCCGGGCTCGCGCAGAGCGGGGTCGCCGCCGCCGCGGCCGATGGCTCCGGAGGTGAACGCGGAAGTCAAGAAGGGCAACTCCCCTTCGCCGACGACGGTGCCGACGGCGTCCTTGATCAGCACGGTCGGGGCGGTGTTGGGCCGGCACTGGGCGACGCAGACCAGCGCGCCGTCGTCGCGGCGCACCCACATCAGATAGTCGGCGAACGACAGGTCGGCCACCAGCTGCCACTCGCCAACCACTGCGTGCAAGTGGTCCACGGCGCTGCCCGGCAGCACCGTGTGCTCGGCGAGCAGGTCACCGAGGGTCGACACGGAAGCTAGTCGATCACGGCAATGAGGTCGCCGGCCTGGATGACGTCGCCCACGGACACGTTGACCTCGGTCACGGTGCCTCCGACCTCGGCCAGCACCGGGATCTCCATCTTCATCGACTCGAGAAGGACCAGGGTGTCGCCGGCGCCGATCTGGTCACCCTTGCTGACCACGACCTCCAGCACGCTGGCCACGATCTCGGCGCGAACATCCTCGGCCATTTCCACCCTCACTCTGCGAGCCGCTCTACCTGAAGTGCTGCTCTATCGAACCACACGACCGGGTGGTCAGGCCTGTGATGCGGCCGTGAGACACTGGAGGTAACGATCTGACCAACGGAGGTACACCATGGCCAAGCGTGGCCGCAAGAAGCGGGACCGCAAGCACAGCAAAGCCAACCACGGCAAGCGTCCCAACGCGGGCAGCAAGAACTGACAAGAACTAACAAGAAAGTGCCCGGCATGGTGCCGGGCACTTTCCGTTTCAGGGTCTTATCTCAGGGTTCCTCGCGCCACGTGATGGTGGTGCGCCGGATCTCCATCCGCACCCGCTCCAGCAGATACTGCGGAGCCTTCTCACCGCTGCACTTGACGGCGATCATCTTCTTGATGCGTTCCTCCACCCCGTAGTGCCGCAGGCAGGCCGGGCACTCCTCGAGGTGATGGCGTAGACGTTCCCGGGTCTCGGCCGTCACCTCCCCGTCGAGCAGCGTCCAGACCTCGGCGATCACGGCCGCGCACTCGGGGTGCTCCGGGTCCACGGGGCCGATCGGAGCGCGCCAGCGGTCCGGCGGGCCCGATTCGTCGTCGCGGGGGCTCATGACGACACCTCCTCGGCGGCGTCCTGGCCACCACGGTTGAAGCCGCGGTCCTTGGCGACGTCGGCCAGCAGCGTGCGCAGTTGGCGCCGTCCGCGGTGCAGCCGGGACATCACCGTCCCGATCGGAGTGTCCATGATCTCGGCGATCTCCTTGTACGGAAAGCCCTCGACGTCGGCGTAGTACACGGCCATCCGGAACTCCTCCGGCAACGCCTGCAGGGCTTCTTTGATCTCGGAGTCGGGCAGTGACTCCAAAGCCTCCACCTCGGCCGAACGCAGACCGGTCGACGTGTGCTCGGCGTTGGCGGCCAGCTGCCAGTCGGTGATCTCGTCGGTCGGGTACTCGACGGGCTGCCGCTGCTTCTTGCGGTAGCTGTTGATGTAGGTGTTGGTCATGATCCGGTACAGCCAGGCCTTGAGGTTGGTGCCCTCCCGGAACGACCGGAACGCGCCGAAGGCCTTGACCATGGTCTCTTGCACCAGGTCCTCGGCGTCGGCCGGGTTGCGGGTCATCCGCAGCGCGCCGCCGTAGAGCTGGTCCATCAACGGGATCGCGTCGCGCTCGAAGCGCGCCAGTAACTCGTCGTCGGGTTCGCGCACGGCGGTGTCGGCATGGCCGGACCCGTCGGTGCCCTCGATGTCGGTCATCGTGATTGACACGGTCCCTTCTGCCGCGGTGCCCGTGACGAGCTCCGGCAGCGATATCGGACGGATGAGAAACGACGGCGTCCGCTCGTCGCGCACCAGGGTCATGGCAACCGACACTGGTTTCTCTCCTTCCAATCCTAAGACCGTGGCCAACAAGTTTTTCGTCGCGGCCCTTTCGACCGCTTGCAGCCACTGCGCATAACGGGATTGGTGACCCGGCTAATTCCCGACCTAAGCTCACACCCGTGACTCAGGCGGCCACTCCTGCGATTGCGGCCCTGGTCAGGGCCGGTGTCGCCCACGAGGTTCTGCGCTATCGCCATGACCCGCGCTCGGAGTCCTACGGCGAGGAGGCGGTAGCGGCGCTGGCCGGTGCGTCGCTGACCGCCGAGCAGATCTTCAAGACGCTGGTCATCGCCGGGCCGTCGGGACTGGCGGTGGCGGTGCTGCCGGTGCCGTGGAAGCTGTCCCTGAAGGCGGCCGCGGCCGCGCTGGGGCTGCCCAAGGCGACCATGGCCGAGCGGGCCGCCGCCGAACGCTCCACCGGTTACGTGCTGGGCGGGATCTCCCCGCTGGGGCAGCGCAAGCGGCTGCCGACGGTGGTCGACAGCTCGGCGCTGGCCTTCGACCGGGTGCTCTGCAGCGCCGGCAAGCGTGGCTGGGACGTCGCGCTGGCGCCCGCCGACCTGGTAGCCCTGACCCAGGCGGTGACCGCCGACATCCGCGCCCTAGGGTGACGCCATGACCTTCGCCGGCAAGACCATGTTCATCTCCGGAGCCAGCCGTGGCATCGGCCTGGCCATCGCCAAGCGCGTCGCCGCCGACGGCGCCAACATCGCTCTGGTGGCCAAGACCACCGAGCCGCACCCGAAACTGCCGGGCACCATTTACACCGCCGCCAAGGAGATCGAGGAGGTCGGCGGGCAGGCGCTACCCATCGTCGGCGACGTCCGCGACGGCGACTCGGTGGCCGCGGCGGTGGCCAAGGCCGTCGAGCAGTTCGGCGGCATCGACATCTGCGTCAACAATGCCTCCGCGATCAACCTCGGCTCCATCGAGGAGGTGCCGCTGAAGCGTTTCGACCTGATGAACGGCATCCAGGTGCGCGGCACCTACGCGGTGTCGCAGGCGTGTATCCCGCACATGAAGGGCCGCGGGAATCCGCACATCCTGACGCTCTCGCCGCCGATCCGGCTGGAGTCGCAATGGCTCAAGCCGACGCCGTACATGATGGCGAAGTTCGGAATGACGTTGTGCGCGTTGGGAATTGCCGAAGAAATGCGGGACGCGGGCATCGCGTCTAACACGCTGTGGCCGCGCACCATGGTCGCCACGGCGGCGGTGCAGAACCTGCTGGGCGGCGACGCGGCGATGGCCCGGTCACGCAAGCCCGAGGTGTACGCCGACGCCGCCTACGCGGTGCTGACCAAGCCGGCTCGCGAGTTCACCGGGCACACCCTGCTGTGCGAGGACGTGCTGCTCGAGGCCGGCGTCACCGACCTGTCGGCGTACGACTGCATACCGGGCTCGGAGTTGGGTGTCGACCTGTGGGTCGACACCCCCAACCCGCCTGGCTACACCAACCCCTAACCCTTCTTGGGTGCCAGCCCGAAGCGGCGACGGCCGTGACCGGCGAAGGCCCGCATGGCCGCAAGCGCGAAGCGGCTCTGCTTCTTCGGCGAGGAGTACCACAGCATCTCGGACTTCTGCGTGGGCAGCCTGGGGGCGGTGATGGCCTGCTGGCGGCAGAACTTGATCAGCCCGGCGGCACCGCCGCCGCGGTAGCCGATGCCGGAGTCCTTCCAGCCGCCCATCGGCAGGCCGGGGCAGAACACGTTGGCCAGCGCGTCGTTGATGTTCACCGCGCCGACCTCGAGCCGCCGCGCCACCTGCTCGCCGTGTTCGGTGTCACCGGTCCACACGCTGGCCGACAGGCCGTACTGCGAGTCGTTGGCCAGACGGATGGCCTCCTCCTCGTCGGCCACCTTGATCACCGGCAGCGTCGGCCCGAAGGTCTCCTCGGCGATGCAGCTCATTTCGGGCGTGACGTCGGCGAGCACCGTCGGCTGGAAGAACGTGCCGACACCGGTGGGCTTTCCGCCGGTGAGCACCTTGGCGCCGGCGGCGACGGCCTCCTCGACGTGCCGCTCGACGATGTCGCGCTGGGCGGCGGTGGCCATGGCGCCGGTGTCGTACTTGAAGCCGGAATCCTCCTGGCCCTGCTTGACCGCACGCACCTTGTCGGCGAGCTTGGTGACGAACTCGTCGTAGACCGGGGCCTCGACGAACACCCGCTCCACCGAGATGCACACCTGACCGGAGTTGAACATCCCGCCCCAGGCGATGCCGTTGGCGGCGCGGTCGATGTCGGCGTCGGCCAGCACGATGGCCGGATCCTTACCGCCGAGTTCGAGGCTGAACGGGATCAGCCGCTGGGCGCAGGCGACCGCGACCTTGCGGCCGGTCGCGGTCGAGCCGGTGAAGTGGACGTAGTCGGAGTTCTCGATCACCGACGCGCCGGTGTCGCCGTAGCCGGTCGCGAGTTTGAGCACCGGCGGCGCGCCGACCTCGTTCCATCCCCGCACCAGTTCCACCGCCGAAAGTGGTGTCACCTCAGAGGGTTTCAACAGCACGGCGGCACCGGCAGCCAACGCGGGCACCAGGTCCAGTGCGAGCATGGCGAGTGGAAAGTTCCACGGCTCGATCATCCCGACCAGAGGGTAGGGCCGGAACACGGTCGTCAGTTTCTTGACCCGGAACAGCGGGCTGTGCGCCTTGGGATGCCGGTCGGAGAGGAACTCCTCGGCGTTGCCCGCCCAGTAGTTGATGGCGTCGGCGATGGTGATCGGCTCCAGGCTGGCATCGCCCCGGGACTTGCCGGTCTCCGACATCAGCACCTCGGTCAGGTGATCGGCGTTGTCGAGCACCCAGTCCTGCCACCGCATCATCCAGGCCTTGCGGCCGCGCGGGCCGATGGCCTCCCACTCGGGCTGGAACAGCCGTAACTCGCGGGCCTTCTCGGCCACGGTGTCGGGGCCGTCGATCGGGACGGTCCCCGCGACGCGGCCGTCGGCCGGATTGCGCACGGTGATGGTGGCCTGATCGGACTTGGGCTCGACCGCGGTCATTGGGCCGCTCCTCTCGCTGGGCGGAATGTGCCTGTGAGCCTAACGGCCGCCGCCTTCCTAGAACAGGCCAACCGGTTGGTTGTCGGGCTCGGCCGGCTCGATGAGTTCGGGGCCGTTGTTGCGGACGTTGTTGACCAGCGTCGAGACCTCGCGCACCGTGATGCCACTGATGTCGGGCGGGGCGGCGAGCAGCTCGGTGGCGGCGGGCTCGTCGGGGTCCAGCCAGCGGTCCCAGTCCCCCTCGTCGATCACCAGTGGCATCCGGTCGTGGATCTCGGCGAGCTCGCCGACGGCATCGGTGGTGATGATCGTGCACGTCAACAGCGGGCTGGCTTCCTTGTCGGGCTTCCAGACCGACCACAGCCCGGCCATGAACAGCGGCTCACCATCGGCGCGATACATGAAAAACGGTGTCTTGCCGGCCTTTTTGCCGGCCGGGGTGTCGGGATTGGGCTTCCACTCGTAGTAACCGTCCATCGGCACCAGGCAGCGCTTGCTCTTGGCCGAGGCCCGGAACGCCGGTGAGGTGGTGACCTTCTCGGCGCGGGCATTGATCAACAGCGGGCCCTTGTTCTCCGGCGTGCCGTCAGCGGTGGCCTTGACCCACGGTGGCACCAGGCCCCAGCGCATCAGCCGCACCCGGCGCGTCGGGTCGTCCTCGGGCTTCTCGTGGCGGCTGACCACCGTGGCGATGGTCGCCGTCGGGGCGACGTTGTAGTTGGCCCCGCGAGTCTGCCCCGCCGCCGCGGTTGCCTCGTCGATGGCGTGGATCTTCTCGGCCAGCAGCGCCGGGTCGGTGGTCACCGCGAATCGTCCGCACATACCTCCATAGTGGCAAGCGCACGCGGCCCGCTACGGCGTTGCGGTTTGGATCAGCGGATTCATCCGCAACACCGGAAGCGGGAACAGATACTCCGTCTCCTGCTGGTCGAGGCTGTCATAGAGGCCGATGGTGTAGACGCCGGTTTCCTCCACTTGAATCGGCAGGTACTGGACGAACACCCGGTACTTGATCGGCGTCGGCGGGTTGTCGTGCCAGTGCCAGCTGAACTCCAGTGATGCCACGCGGTTTCCGCTGGGCGCGGTGGCGACGATGTACTGCACGGGGTCGTAATCGGCTCCGCCGAGGGCGCAGACCGCGACGACCATCGGCACGGTGATCTGATTCGGCAGGCCGTCGACGTAGCAACTCGTCATCGGGAAGCCTTTGGCGGTGATCCCGCCACCCTCATCCTCGACGGCGCTCAGTGCTGGCGCGAACGTGACGACCCGCATGGTGTTCCTCCGTTGGCTGCGACGACTGGGGGCCGACGATACAAGAGTCGGGAACTGGGCGTTCGCCAATGCCTGCGCCCCTTGGGGCGTAGCGTCGCCACGACCTCGACTTCCCCCGCGCGCAGCACCCGCCGGCTCGGATGGCAATCGGTTGACGGTTTGCCAAACATTCATCCAACCGCGTGAGAACACCTCGATAAGCCGTTCCGCCAGAGGTCAAGCGGGTCGGGGCCAGGGGTCAGATTCCGACTGGTTTTCTCCTTTTTGGAGAGCATCCGCGCCTGATTGAATCGCAAAAATTGTCCTTTGCTTTTTCAAGCAGCAAGATCTGACGGTTTCCATTCCCAAATTGACCTCAGTGGCGTTTACTGGTGGGTCAATAAGTCGGCATAAGTCGCCAAATCTTTGCTGGAGGACCTTGTGGGGAAGCACACCCAAGCTAAGAACACACGTTCGACAGCGAAGGGTCGCCACCGGCGTGCAGTCACTGCGGTGCAGCCCATCGAGCTGCGCCGAACAGGCTTGAACCCGCTGACGCACAAGGAGCCCGCGCGCTACGTGGGTCGAGTTGGTGCGCTCGCGGTGGCTTTGGGTGTGGGCTCCGCCGTGGTCGCGATGCCGATGGCATTCGCCGACCCCACCGGTTCGCCGGGGTCGACCGGTTCTAGTTCCTCGGACGCATCATCAGGCTCGAAGGGCTCGTCATCCAACCCGGCTCATTCAACGTCGACGTCATCGGCTGGCGGCTCGACGCAACGATCCGCGGGCAGCGGTTCGGCCGACGGAGGTAAGTCGGGAGCTGCTTCGACCGGTGCAGGCTCGCCGTCGAACACCCGCGACTCGGCGGGGAGCGCGACGCCATCTGCGTCCCCACAGGCCACGGGCGCGGCCGCTGATCGAAACAATCGTTCCAATCACGCAGGCGCGAGCGGGGCGTCCGACACGGCTGTTCCCAGCGGCACGACGGCCGTCGGGACCTCGGGGTCCAGCGCCGACCAAACGTCCAACGCGACAACACCGCCTTCGACCCCGGCCCCGAATGCCGTCGAGTCGGTAGACGTCGCGTCGTCCTCGGATTCGGCGACTGACCCCAATTCGCCTGTGGTGCAGGCCGGTTCGGCCGCAGCCGCAGCAGCGGCGCCCGTGATGACCGCCGCTCAGCACCGCGTCGCGGCATCGGGCCTGAGCGAATCGTTGCTGTCCTGGCTCGCAGGTGGCAACTCCCCCAGCCCGGCGGTCGCACCATTCGTGTGGACTGCAGCGGCGTTCACCCGGCGTGAACTCAACGGCGGCACTCGGGTCTCCCCCGCGGCGACGGCCACCACCAGCGGTGAGCCGGCCAACGGCACCGTCGCGAGCCCGGCCGCCAGCACCACCACCCCCGGCGTCGGCTCGGCCGCCGCATCCGCGTCCGGCCCGATCCAAAGCTTGATCCGGTTCTTCATCGGCAATGGCACCGCGGACGATCCCAACGCCGGCATCCTCATCGGCAACGGCTACAGCTGGAGCACCTACGGCGGCGTGTGCACCAGCGGCGCCTGCAACGGCGGCCGCGGTGGGTTGATCGGCAACGGCGGCAACGGCTTCAACGGCGGCAACGGTGGCTCGGCCGGCTGGTTCGGCTACGGCGGCGCCGGCGGCGCCGGTATCGCCGGGGTCAACAACGGCGCCGGCGGTCACGGCGGTAACGGCGGTCTGTTCGAAGGCAACGCCGGCAACGGCGGCGCCGGTGCCGTCGCTACCAATGGCGACGGCGGCGCGGGTGGCGCCGGCGGGCGTACCGGACTGCTGTCGATCTACGGCAACGGCGGCGACGGCGGTATGGGCGGCAACGGCACGACCGGTGTCGGCGGCACCGGCGGACGCGGTGGCAACACCGGCTTCCTGGCCGTCATCGGCCATGGCGGCGCCGGCGGTGCCGGCGGTGACGGTCCGGCCGGCGGCGGGGCCGGCGGTCGCGGCGGCGACGGCTCGCTGATCGGTGAGGCCGGTTCGGGTGGTAAGGGTGGCGCGGCACTGACCAACGGCAACGGCGGCTCTGGCGGCGAGGGTGGCGACACCGCGTGGATCTCGTTGTGGGGCGGCGCCGGCCACGGCGGCGCCGGCGGAGCGGGCGCCGGCTCGGGCAATGGTGGCGTCGGCGGCGACGGCGGCAGCGGGGGTCTGCTCACGCTGTTCGGCGACGCCGGCGACGCAGGCAACGGCGGCGCGGGTGCCGGAACGGGCAACGGCGGCGAGGGCGGCCAGGGTGGCCGGACCGCGTTGGTCACCTTCTGGGGCGACGCCGGTGACGGCGGTGCCGGCGGCCAGGGCGGCGCCTCGGGCAACGGCGGTCACGGCGGTGACGGCGGCTGGGCTGGTCTGATCAACGTCGTCGGCGACGGCGGCGACGCGGGCAACGGCGGCGCAGGCGGCGGCTCAGGCACCGGCGGCTACGGCGGTCACGGCGGCGGTGCGGCTCTGATCACGCTGGTCGGCAGTGGCGGCAAGGGCGGCGACGGCGGTGCGGGCGGCACCACCGGCAATGGCGGCGACGGCGGCCGCGGCGGCCATGCGGGCTACGTCTCGCTGGTCGGCGACGGCGGCGACGGCGGCAAGGGCGGTGCAGGTGGGGCCGGCACCGGTACGGGCAACGGCGGTAACGGCGGCGACGGCGGCGAGAACGCATGGCTGTCCCTGGTCGGTGATGGTGGCGACGGCGGCGACGGCGGGGCGGGCGCTGGCTCAGGCAACGGCGGCCAGGGCGGCGACGGTGCCCGCAGCGGTGTGATCTCGCTGGTCGGTGGTGGCGGCGACGGCGGCGACGGCGGCGACGGCGGGGCGACCGGCAACGGCGGTGCCGGCGGCGACGGCGGGCGTGCCGGTTATGTCTCATTCGTCGGTGAGGGCGGCGACGGCGGCGACGGCGGCAAGGGCGTCAACGGTGGCACCGGGGGTGTCGGCGCCGACGGCGCGTTGCTCTTCGGCGACGGCGGCGACGGCGGCGACGGCGGAAACGCCACCACCGGCAAGAGCGGCAACGGCGGGCAGGGTGGCCGCACCGGCTTCTTCTCGCTGTGGGGCGAAGGCGGCGACGGCGGCGACGGCGGCTCCGGCGGTGTCAGCGGCGGCAACGGCGGCCTGGGCGGCAGCGCGGGCTTCCTGGCGTTGGTCGGTCAGGGCGGCGACGGCGGCAGACGGCGGCAACGGTGCCAGCGGTGGCTACGGCGCCAACGGTGGCCACGGCGGCCTGCTGATCGGTTCCGGCGGTGACGGCGGCGACGGCGGTTCGGCCACCACAGACACCGGCACGGGCGGCAACGGTGGTTGCGGCGGCGCCACCGGTCTGTTCTCGGTATGGGGCGAAGGCGGCGACGGCGGCGACGGCGGCAACAGCGGTAACGCCGGCGGTGCCGGCGGAACCGGCGGAAACGGCGGCAGCACCGGCACCCTCGCATCCTTTGGCTGGGGCGGCGACGCCGGCAACGGCGGCAACGGCGCCACCGGCGGCCAGGGCGGCCAAGGCGGTAACAGCGGTATCTGGATCGGCAGCGGCGGCGACGGCGGCAACGGCGGCAACGCGCTCGCTCCCGGCGGCGACGGCGGCGACGCCGGGAGCGGCGGCAGCACCGGTCTGCTCTCGGTGTGGGGCGCCGGTGGCGACGGCGGCAACGGCGGCAAGGGCGCGGACGCCTCCAGCGTCCCCGGCGGCCACGGCGGCAACGGCGGCCATGGCGGCGACGGCGGCGACGGCAGCTGGGTGTTCGGGCGCGGCGGCGACGCCGGCAACGGCGGCGACGGCGGCGACGCAGGTTCGGGCGCCACCGGCGCCAACGGCCTGGACGGCTTGGCGCCGGGCAATGCCGGCAACTTCAACGGCACCGACGGCAGCAACGGCGGCAACGGCGGCATCGCGGGGAACGGCGGCGACGGCGGCAACGCCGGCAAAGCCCGCATTCTGTTCTTCTTCGAAAACAACGGCACCGGCGGCAACGGCGGCAACGGCGGCAACGGCGGCGGCGCCGGAGCGGGCGGTAACGGCGGTAACGGCGCCGACGGCACCGCCTCCCATCCCGACGGTGGCAACGGCGGCGCAGGCGGCAACCCCGGCACCATCGGCGTGGCCGGCAAGGGCGGCAAGGGCGGCGAGGGCGGCAACGGCAACTGCGGTTGCGGCAACGGCACCAACGGCAAGGACGGCACCATCTCCGGCGGGCCCGTCCCAGTGCCCAGCGGTAACGGCGGTGACGGCGGCAACGGGTTCAACGTCACCGTCGCGGGCGCCACCGGCGGAAACGGCGGCTATGGCGGTGCCGGCGGCTCGCTGGGCAACGGCGGCAAGGGCGGCAACGGCGGCAACGGCGCCGACGGAGCCACCGGCATCGACGGCACGGGGCTGGGCCAGGCCGGCAGCACCGGCCAAGCCGGTGGCGACGGCGGCAACGGCGGCGCCGGCGGCGCCGGCGGCTCGATCAGCGGTGCCGCAGGCAACGGCGGCAACGGCGGCAACGCCGGCAAGGGCGGCGACGGCGGCAGCGGCGCAACGGGAGCGCCCGGTACTTCCACGGTGAACAGCGGCGCCGGCTATACCGGCGGTGCGGGCGGCGCCGGTGGCGCGGGCGGCAACGGCGGTCAGGGCGGCATCGGCGGAACGGCGCTGAGCGGCGGCCCTGACGGCACCACCGGCAAGGGCGGTAACGCCAGCAACGGTGGTAAGGGCGGTGCGGGTGGCACCGGTGGGGTCGGGATCACCGGCGCGAACGGTGCGGCTGGGTCCGATCTGTACGGCACCGGTGTGGGCGGCGGTCAGAACGGCGGCAATGGCGGGGCCGGTGGCGGCGGCGGGGCCGGCGGCACCGGTGGTACCGCGGGTAGCGGGTCCCCGGGGGGCACCAACGGCACTGGTGGGACCGGCGGTACGGGCGGCGGCGCCGGGGCGGCCGGTGCCGGCGGCAACGGTGCGACCGGCACCGCGACCAACACCGCCGGCGGCC
Source organism: uncultured Actinomycetota bacterium (assembly GCA_963716465.1). Classification (GTDB taxonomy): domain Bacteria; phylum Actinomycetota; class Actinomycetes; order Mycobacteriales; family Mycobacteriaceae; genus Mycobacterium. The sequence goes on along the minus strand of CAVQTS010000006.1, from coordinate 379,840 downwards.
AGGGCGGCAAGGGCGGCAACGCCGGCACGGTGGGCACCGGCGGCACCGGCGGCACCGGCCCTGCCGGCAACGGGGGTAACGGCGCCAACGGCACCGGACTCAACGGCGCCAACGGCGGTAACGGCGGCGACGGCTACCTCGGCGCGAACGGCACCAACGGGCTCAACCCCGGCGACAGCGGCACCACCGGCGCCACCGGCGGAACCGGCGGTGACGGCGGGGCCGGCGGCAGCGGCAGCGGCACCCGGGCACCAGCGGCGGCACCGGCGGCATCGGCGGCAAGGGCGGCACCGGCGGCACCGGCGGATCCGGCCTCACCGGCGCCAACGGCGTGGCCGGTAGCGATGCCTACGGCACCGGCAGCATCGGCGGCGGTCAGAACGGCGGGAACGCCGGCGCCGGCGGTCAGGGCGGTCAGGGCGGCAAGGGCGGCGCCGGCGGCGCGGCCCTGGGAAGCAGCACCGCGGGCACCGCCGGGGCCGGTGGCACCGGCGGCACCGGCGGGGCGGCCGGGGCGGCGGGCAACGGCGGCAACGGTGCGGCGGGCACCGTCGACAACACCGCCGGCGGCAACGGCGGGATCGGCGGCAACGGCGGCGCCGGCGGCGGCGCCGGCAGCGGCGGGCTCAACGGCAACGGCACCAACCCCGCAGCGTCCGGCGGCGCCGGGGCCAACAGCGACGGCGGTCGGGGCGGTGACGGCGGCAACGGCGTGACCGGCAAGGCCGGTACCGACGGCGTCAACGCCGCCAACCCCAACGGCACCGCCGGGGCGACCGGCGGAGCCGGTGGCGATGGTGGTGCCGGCGGTCAGGCCGGCGGCACCGGGGCCACCAGTGGCGCCGGCGGCAAGGGCGGCACGGGCGGCACCGGCGGTCAGGGCGGCTCGGGTATCGACGGCACCAACGGGCAATTCACCGGCGACGACCGGCGGTGACGGCACCGCCGGAGGCAACGCCGGCGCCGGCGGTGACGGCGGCCAAGGCGGCAAGGGCGGTGCCGCCGGAGCGCAAAACGGCGGCACCCTCGGTGCCCAGGGCGCCGGCGGGGTCGGCGGCGGAGGCGGTAACGCCGGCACGGCCGGTAACGGCGGCAACGGCGCCAACGGCGCCAACGGGGTCGTCCGGCATCAACAACGGCAACGCCTTACAGCGGCGGCACCGGCGGCACCGGCGGTAACGGGGCCAACGGCGGTAACGGCGGGCTCCGGCGGCTCCAACGGCGACAACACAACAGCCGGGGGGCCACCGGCGCCGGCGGTAACGCCAGCAACGGTGGTAAGGGCGGTGCGGGTGGCACCGGTGGGGTCGGGATCACCGGCGCGAACGGTTCGGCTGGGTCCGATCCGTACGGCACCGGTGTGGGCGGCGGTCAGAACGGCGGCAATGGCGGGGCCGGTGGCGGCGGCGGGGCCGGCGGCACCGGTGGTACCGCGGGTAGCGGGTCCCCGGGGGGCACCAACGGCACTGGTGGGACTGGCGGTACGGGCGGCAGCGCCGGGGCGGCCGGTGCCGGCGGCAACGGTGCGACCGGCACCGCGACCAACACCGCCGGCGGCCAGGGCGGCAAGGGCGGTAACGCCGGCACGGTGGGCACTGGCGGCACCGGCGGCACCGGCCCTGCCGGCAACGGGGGTAACGGCGCCAACGGCACCGGACTCAACGGCGCCAACGGCGGTAACGGCGGCGACGGCTACATCGGCGCGAACGGCACCAACGGGCTCAACCCCGGCGACAGCGGCACCACCGGCGCCACCGGCGGAACCGGCGGTGACGGCGGGGCCGGCGGCAGCGGCAGCGGCACCCTGGGCACCAGCGGCGGCACCGGCGGCATCGGCGGCAAGGGCGGCACCGGCGGTACCGGCGGATCCGGCCTCACCGGCGCCAACGGCGTGGCGACTACCGGGACTCCGGCGGCTCGGGTCAGAACGGCGGGAACGCCGGCGCCGGCGGGGCAGGCGGCAAGGGCGGCGCCGGCGGCGCGGCCGGTGCGGCCTTCGAAAGCAGTACCGCGGGACGGCGGGCTCCGGCGGAACCGGCGGTAACCGGCGGCAACGCCGGCGCAGCCGGCAACGGCGGTACCGGTGCGGCGGGCGCCAGCGGCACGAACGGCATCAACAACGGCGACGGCTAGCCGGCGGTAACGGCGGTAACGGCGGCACCGGCGCCAACGGCGGCACCGGCGGCACCGGCGGCACCGCTGGGACCGGGGGCGGCGGCTCCGCGGGCGGTAACGGCGCCAACGGCACGTCCAGCAACGGCGGCAACGCCGGCACACCGCGGCGACGGCGGCAACGGCGCCGTCGGCACCGCCCTCAACCCCGACGGCGGAAAGGGCGGCAACGGCGGCAACCCCGGAACGCCCGGCGCCGGCGGTAGCGGGGCCTCCAGGCGGAACCGCGGTGACCGGCATCGTCGGCAATGGCGGCACCGGCGGCAACGGATTCACCTCGAGCGTGCCCGGCGCAAACGGCGGCAACGGCGGGGCCGGCGGTGCCGGCGGCACGAACGGCAACGGCGGCAACGGCGGGACCGGCGGCAACGGCGTGGCCGGCAACAACGGCACAGCAGGCGCGGCGGGCATAGACGGCACCGACGGCCAGACCGGCGGGGCCGGCGGTAACGGCGGCGCCGGCGGCAAAGCCGGCGTGAACGCCGGTAACGGCGGACAGGGTGGGGCCGGCGGTACCGGCGCCAACGGCGGCAACGGCGGCACCGGCGGGACCGGGGCCAACGGCCAGTCCGGCGCCGACAACTACCAGACTGGCATCGGCGGCGGTCAGAACGGCGGCAACGGCGGCAACGGCGCGGCCGGTGGCAAGGGCGGCAACGGCGGCGCCGGCGGGCAGGCCCCGGCGGGCACCGCGGGCACCGCGGCGTCGGCGGCGCGGCCGGAAGTGGCGGCAACGCCGGCACACCGGGTGACGGCGGCAACGGTGCGGCAGGCATTGCCACCAACATCGACGGCGGGGTCGGCGGCATGGGCGGTAGCCCGGGCACAGCTGGCGCCGGCGCAAATGGCGGCAGCGGCTCGACCTACGGGGCCAACGGCAAGGACGGCGCCTTCCCCATCACCCCGGCCGGCAATGGCGGTAACGGCGGCGTCGGCTACACCGCCACCACCGCGGGCGCAACAGGCGGTCAGGGTGGCGCCGGCGGCGACGGCGGCACCTACGGCAACGGCGGCAACGGCGGCGCGGGCGGCGACGGTGCGGCAGGCGCGACCGGAGCGAACGGAATCAGCGGATCCACCACCATCATCAACGGCGTCGCCGGTCAGGATGGCGGCGCTGGCGGTGCCGGCGGTGCCGGCGGTGCCGGCGGTGCACAACTCGGTAACGGCGGCCAGGGCGGCGCCGGCGGTAACGGCGCCAGCGGCGGCAACGGCGGAAACGGCGGCACGGGTGCGCCCGGACAGTCCGGCGTCGACGCGTACGGCACGGGTGTCAACGGCGGTCAGACCGGTGGCAGCGGAGGTCTCGCGGGCAACGGCGGCGCCGGCGGACAAGGCGGCGCCGGCGGCACCTCCGGACCGCATGGCTTCGTGGGCGACCAAGGCGCGGGCGGCAACGGCGGCACCGGCGGCAACGGCGGCACCGGTGGCGCCGGTGGCGCCGGCCATGACGGCAGCAACGGCAGCAGTGGCAGCATCGACGGCGCCACCGGCGGCAACGGCGGCGGCGGCGGGATCGGCGGCGGCGGCGGCAAGGGCGGCAACGCCGGTACCGGCCTCACCACCGGTATCGGCGGCACCGGCGGCACCGGCGGCGACGGCGGCAACGGCGGCCTGAACGGCAACGGCGGCAACGGCGCCAACGGCACCGCGGCGCACCCCGACGGCGGCGACGGGGGCACGGGCGGCACCCCAGGTGCAGGCGCCACCGGCGGTCAGGGCGGAGCGCCCGGCACCGGCGCCACCGGCACCCCCACGACCAACGGCGCCAACGGCGCCAACGGCACGACGCCGACCGCTGTCGCCGGTAACGGCGGCAACGGCGGCGACGGCTTCAGCCCCACCACCCCCGGCCAAGACGGTGGCAAGGGTGGCAAGGGTGGCGACGGTGTCGGGACCGGCGACGGCGGAGCCGGCGGCAACGGCGGCACCGGCTCCGACGGGGCGGCCGGAGCCAACGGCACCAGCAACGACCCCAACGGCAAGAAAGGTCAGACCGGCGGAGCCGGCGGAGCCGGCGGTGACGGCGGCAACAGTGGGACGGCCGGCGGCGTGGGCGGTGCCGGCGGCAACGCAGGCAATGCCGGTAACGGCGGCGTGGGCGGCAACGGCTACACCGGCGGCAATGCCGGCGACGGCGGTGACGGCGGGACTGCCGCGGCGGGCGGCAACGGCGGCAACGGCATCCAGGGCGGCGGCGACGGTGGCGCCGGCGGCAATCCGGGCCAAGGCGCGTCCGCGGGCATTCCGGGCACCGGCGGCGGCGAAGGCGCCACCGGTACCACACCCACCGGTCTGACCGGCAACGGCGGCGACGGCGGCAACGCCACCGGTATCCCCGGCCCGGGCCAGACCGGTTACGCCGGTGGCGCGGGCGGCAACGCCGGCCAGTACGGCAACGGCGGCAACGGCGGCAACGGGTCCACCGGCGGCACCGGTGCCATCGGCAGCACCGGGCCACGGCGCACCGGTGCGACCGGCGGCACCGGCGGCACCGGCGGTGCCGGCGGAAACGGCGGAAACGGCGGCACAAAAGCTGGCGATAGCGGCAGCGGCGGCAACGCCGGCACCGGCGGCACCGGCGGGACGGGTGGCACTGGCGGCGCAGGTGACCCGGACTTCAACCCGGCCAATGGTGGCGGCGCCGGCGGAACCGGCGGCAACGGCGGCGTCGGTGGCCAGGGCGGCAACGGCGGCAACGCCGGAACGGCCTTCAACGGCAATACAGGCACAGGCGGTGACGCCGGCAACGGCGGTGACAGCGGCCTGGGCGGCACCGGTGGCACCGGTGCCATCGGCACCGCCAGCCATTCCACCGGCGGCGCGGGGGGTACTGGGGGCGATCCCGGGACCACTGGCGGCAATCCGGGGAACGCCCGGCACTGGGTCGACACCCGGAAGCACGGGCGCTACCGGCGGCGTGAACACCAGCACTGCCGGCGGCAACGGCGGTACCGGCGGCACCGGCTTCACGCCCACCACCCCTGGCCTAGACGGCGGTGACGGCGGGGTCGGCGGTAACGCCGGCCTGTACGGAACCGGCGGAACCGGCGGGGCCGGCGGCAACGGCACAGACGGGACGTCCGGCACCAACGCCACCATCATCGGCGGCGACGGTGGTGACGCCACCTCCGGCGGCAAGGCGGGCGACGGCGGCGCCGGCGGCGAGGGCGGCACGATCGCTGGCAGCGGCGGCCAGGGCGGCGCCGGCGGAAACGGCGGCAACGGCGGCAACGGCGGCAACGGCAAGGTCGGTCAATACGGCATTCAAGGGACCAACAACGGCGCCGGCGGCACTGGCGGCAACGGCGGCAACGCCGGCAACGGCGGCGGCGGCGGTAACGGCGGCACCGGCGGCACTGCCACCGCCGGCAGCAGCGCGGGCGGCGAGGGCGCTGGCGGCAACGGCGGCAACGGCGGAGAGGCCGGGACACCCGGCGACGGCGGAGCCGGCGCAAACGGCACGGTCTCGCACCCCAACGGCGGCGACGGCGCCGACGGCGGCAATGCCGGAACGTCAGGCACCGGCGGTACCGCGGGCACCGGCTCGAGCCCCGGCCACACCGGCACCAGCGGCACACCGTTGACCGGCGTCGGCAACGGCGGCGACGGCGGCAACGGGTACACCGCGCAGACTCCAGGGACCAGCGGCGGTACCGGCGGCAACGGCGGCAACGGCGGCAACGTCGGCGACGGCGGCAACGGCGGCAACGGCGGCACCGGCATCGCCGGCGTCGACGGCAGCAACGCGACCACCCCCGGCGACAGCGGCATCGCCGGCACCGCCGGCGGCACCGGCGGGGCTGGCGGCAACGGCGGCTCCGGCGGCGCCGACTCCGGCAACGGCGGCAACGGCGGCACCGGCGGCACCGGCGGGGCTGGCGGCAACGGCGGCTCCGGCGTGAGCGGCGGCAACGGCCAATCCGACGTCAACCTCTACGGCACCGGCGTCGGCAGCGGTCAGAACGGCGGCAACGGCGGGGCCGGCGGCACCGGCGGCACCGGCGGCGCGGGCGGCAACGCCGGCACTGCGCCACACGGCACTGTTGGCAACGACGGCAGCGGCGGGGCCGGCGGCATCGGCGGCACCGCGGGCACGGCCGGCAACGGCGGCAACGGCGCGGACGGCACGGTCACCAACCCCAACGGCGGCAACGGCGGTAACGGCGGCACCATGATCCAGGGCGTCGGCGGCCAGGGCGGTAAGGCCGGCACCGTCGGCAGCGGCGGCACCGACGGCGCCACCGGCTTCAACGGGCTAGCTCCCGGCGGCCCGACCGGCAACGGCGGCAACGGTGGCGACGGCTACTCGCCCACCACTGCCGGCGCCAGCGGCGGCAACGGCGGCAGCGGCGGCAGCGGCGGAACGTACGGTAACGGCGGCAAGGGCGGGAACGGCGGCAACGGCGTGGCCGGCGGCAACGGCGCCAACGCCACCACCCCCGGGGCGACCGGCTCCGTCGGCCAAACAGGCGGGTCCGGCGGCAAGGGTGGCACCGGCGGCAACGGCGGCACCACAACCGGCAACGGCGGCGCTGGCGGCAACGGCGGCACGGGAGCCAGCGGCGGCAATGGCGGTAACGGCGCGGCTGGTGACCCGACCTTCGCCTTCAACAACGGCAACGGCGGCAACGGTGCAACCGGCGGCGCCGGCGGCGCCGGGGGCGGCGCTGGTGCCGGTGGCACAGCCATCGTCGGCACCGGCGGCAACGGCGGGACCGGCGGCGCAGCTGGCTCCGGCGGCGCGCCGGGCACCGGCGGCAAGGGCGCGGATGGCGTAGTCAGTGTCACCGTCACGCACCCCAACGGCGGCAACGGCGGCAACAGCGGCACCGGCGGGCAAGGCGGGCAAGGCGGCGCGGGCGGCACCGGTGGGACCGGTACCACCGTCGGCACCCCCGGCAGCGGCGGCGCGGCGGCACTGGCGGCAGTCCCACCGCCGGTCAGAAGGGTGGCACCGGCGGAAACGGCGGTGGCGTTAACGGCGACGCCGGCGATGGCGGTCAGGGTCCCAGCGGCGGCCAGGGCGGCAATGGCGGGTCTCCTGGCGGCGCAGCGGGCTCCGGCGGTACCGTCACGCTTCCCAACGGCGGACAACCCGGCACCCCGACGGGCACCGGCGCGACCGGCGCGACAGGCGGCAACGGCGCGGCAGGCGGCAACGGCACAGCGGGATAAGGCCAGGGGCGCACCCCCGCGCCCCTGGTCCAGCCCGCAGGCCGACAGGGCAGGATGTAGCCGTGAGCACCGAGCTGTGGACGGCACCCAGGGCACCGGGTGCCGTGCACGCCACGGTCACGGTGCCGGGCTCGAAGTCGCAGACCAACCGCGCCCTGATCCTGGCGGCGCTGGCCGCGGCTCAGGGACACGGCCGCTCCACCATCATCGGTGCGCTGCGCAGCCGCGACACCGACTTGATGATCGGCGCGCTGCAGACCCTCGGCCTCGACATCGTCGGTGAGGGCACCGACCTCACTGTCAGCGGCGCCATGTCCCCCGCCACCCGAGCCCGCGTCGACTGCGGACTGGCCGGCACGGTGCTGCGGTTCGTCCCGCCGCTGGCCGCACTGAGCACCTCGGCCGTCGAGTTCGACGGCGACGACCAGGCCCGGGCCCGGCCCATCGCCCCGCTGCTCGACGCACTGCGCGGACTCGGCGTCGACATCGAGGGCACCGGGCTGCCGTTCCTGGTCCGCGGGCACGGGTCGGTGCGGGGCGGCACGGTCTACATCGACGCCTCGGCGTCCTCGCAGTTCGTCTCCGGCCTGCTGCTGTCCGGGGCGTCCTTCCGCACCGGCCTGACGTTGGTGCACACCGGCACGTCGGTTCCGTCCGCCCCGCACATCGCGATGACGGTGACGATGCTGCGCGAGGCCGGGGTGGTGGTCGACGACGCGGTGGCCAACCAATGGCGGGTGCAGCCCGGGCCCGTTGCGCCGCGACGCTGGCATGTCGAACCGGACCTGTCGAACTCGGTGCCGTTCCTGGCCGCCGCGGCGGTCACCGGCGGCGCGGTGCGCATCACCGGTTGGCCCGACGTGAGCGTGCAGCCGTCCGAAACCATCCTGGACATCCTCAAGCTCGTCGGATCGACTGTGCGCCTGACGGATTCGTACCTGGAGGCGCACGGAGCAGAAGTCGGCTACCCGGGTTTCGACGTCGACCTGCACGACGTCGGCGAGCTCGCGCCCTCGGTGGCTGCGCTGGCCGCACTGGCCGCGCCCGGCTCGGTGTCGCGGCTGACCGGGATCGCGCACCTGCGCGGCCACGAGACCGACCGCCTGGCCGCGCTGAGCACCGAGATCAACGGGCTCGGCGGTGACTGCGCGGAGACCGACGACGGTCTGGTCATCACGGCGACCCCGCTGCACGGCGGCACCTGGCACTCCTACGCCGACCATCGGATGGCGATGGCCGGGGCGATCGTGGGGCTGCGGGTCTCCGGCGTGGCGGTCGAGGACATCGCGACCACCGCCAAGACGCTGCCCGAGTTCCCCGCGCTGTGGGCCCAGATGCTGGGGCGCGATTGAGACGACACGAGTACGACGAGTCCGACGTCAAGATCCGGTCGGGCCGTGGCTCGCGTCCGCGCACCAAGACCCGCCCCGAGCACGCCGACGCGGTGCCGGCGATGGTGGTCACCGTCGACCGCGGCCGCTGGGGCTGCGTCCTCGACGGCGATCCGCACCGGCCGGTCACCGCGATGCGGGCCCGCGAGCTGGGCCGAACGCCGATCGTCGTCGGCGACCAGGTCGACGTGGTGGGCGATCTGTCCGGCCGGCCCGACACGCTGGCCCGCATCGTGCGGCGCGGCGAACGTCGAACGGTGTTGCGGCGCACCGCCGATGACACCGATCCCACCGAACGGGTGGTAGTGGCCAATGCCGACCAACTGCTGGTCGTCGTCGCGCTGGCCGACCCGCCGCCGCGCACCGGACTGGTGGACCGAACGCTGATCGCGGCTTACGCCGCCGGCATCCGCCCGATTCTCTGCCTGACCAAGACCGACCTGGCACCGGCGGAGCCGTTCGCCGAGCAGTTCGCCGAACTGGACCTCACGGTGATCACCGCGGGGCGCGACGACCCGCTCGAGGCGGCGGACAGCCTGCTGGCCGGACATGTCACCGTGCTGCTCGGGCATTCCGGGGTCGGCAAGTCGACGTTGGTGAATCGCCTTGTGCCGGATGCGTTCCGGGCCACGGGTGAGGTCTCCGGTGTGGGCAAGGGCAAGCACACCTCCACCCAGTCGGTGGCCTTTCCGCTGCCCCACGGCGGATGGGTGATCGACACCCCGGGGATCCGGTCGTTCGGCCTGGCTCACATCGCCCCCGACGACGTGATGCGGGCGTTCTCCGATCTCGCCGACGTCGTCGCCGAGTGTCCCCGCGGCTGCGGCCACATGGGCCCGCCCGCCGACCCGGAGTGCGCGCTGGACGCCCTGACCGGACCGCAGGCCCGGCGAGTCGCCGCCGCACGCCGGCTGCTCTCGGCATTGACCGAAGCCGCCGCGTACTGATTTGTTTGACCCAGCCAACAGAGAGGCACACCGCAGTCATGACTTCAGCACCGAAAGTTCCCCAGATCGTCCTCAACGACGGCAACCGAATCCCGCAGTTCGGGTTCGGCGTCTTCCAGATCCCGCCCGATGACACCGCCGCCGCGGTGCGCACCGCGCTCGAGCTCGGCTATCGCCACATCGACACGGCGGAGATGTACCGCAACGAGCAGGGTGTCGGCCAAGGCATCCGCGATTCCGGCATCGGCCGCGACGAGGTGTTCATCACCAGCAAGCTCGACAACGGCTTCCACAAGCCCGACGACGCCCGCCGCGCCTTCGACGCGACCATCGACGCGCTGGGCTTCGACTACGTCGACCTGTTCCTGATCCACTGGCCGCTGCCGACGCTCTACGACGGTGACTTCGTCTCGACGTGGAAGACGTTGGAGGAGTTCAAGAAAGAAGGCCGGGCCCGCAGCATCGGGGTGTCGAACTTCGGAATCCACCACCTCGAGGAGCTAGCCCGGGACACCGAGACCGTGCCCGCGGTCAACCAGATCGAGGTTCACCCGTACTTCACCAACGACGCGGTGCGGGCGTACGGCCTCGACCACACGATCGTCACCGAGGCCTGGTCGCCGATCGCGCAGGGCGATGTTCTCGACGACCCGGTGGTGGGTCAGATCGCGCAGAAGGTTGGTAAGACCCCGGCTCAGGTGGTGCTGCGCTGGCACATCGAGCGGGGCGACATCGTCTTCCCGAAATCGGTTACGACGGAACGCATCCGGGAGAACATCGATATCTTCGACTTCGAGCTCAGCGACGACCAGATCGACGCGATCTCCGCCTTGGACAAGGGCGTTGCCGGACGCCGCGGCCCGGACCCCGACGTCTTCGACTGGATTCCGAAGTAGCCGAGGAGCATTCGACCGCAAAAGCTAGGCGGCCCTGGCCGCGCGCTTCTGGAGTCGCCACTGCCGCGCCGCGGCAATCGCGGTCTTGAGTCCGCGCTTGCGGCCCGTGCGGGGATCGACCCCGGCGTAGCCGGGCTCGAGTTCGTCGAACATCCGCTCACTGCGGGTCTCCGGCGCGTTGTCGGCGGTGGCGCGCAGGTACTTGTCGGGCAGTGACAGCTTGGCGATGGTGCGCCACGACTTTCCGTACTGCACCAGGAACGGTCCACTCGTGTAGGGCAGGTCGTACTTGTCGCACAGCGCTCGCACCCGCACCGAGATCTCGGAGAGCCGCCTGCTCGGCAGGTCCGGATACAGGTGGTGCTCGATCTGGTAGGAGAGGTTGCCGGTCATGAAGTCCATCACCGCGCCGCCGTCGATGTTGGCGCTGCCCAGCATCTGCCGCAGATACCACTGGCCCTTGCTCTCGCCGACCATGTCGGTCTTGGTGAACTTCTCCGCGCCGTCGGGGAAATGGCCGCAGAAGATCACCGCGTTGGCCCACACGTTGCGGATGACGTTGGCCACCGCGTTGGCCGTCAGCGTCGAACGGTAGGTCGCGGCCGGCGACAGCGAGGTGATCGCCGGGAAGGCGATGTAGTCCTTGACGACCTGCCTGCCCGCCTTGACGCCGAACTCGCGTACGCGGATCAGCGTGCCCTTGCGGTCGTCGCGGCCCTTGAAGATCTTGCCGAGTTCCAGGTGCTGCAGTCCGACACCCCACTCGAAGCCGATCGCCAGCAGGGTGTTGAACAACAGGTTGCCGTAGAGATTGAATGGGCTCCACTTCTGGTCGCGCGTGACCCGGATGACGCCGTAGCCCACGTCGTCGTCCATGCCCAGGATGTTGGTGTACTTGTGGTGCATGAAGTTGTGGGTGAACCGCCAGTGCTTGGACGCCCCGCTCATGTCCCACTCCCACGTCGAGGAGTGAATCTCGGGATCGTTCATCCAGTCCCACTGGCCGTGCATGACGTTGTGGCCGATCTCCATGTTCTCGATGATCTTGGCCAGGCCCAGCGTCGCGGTGCCCGCCCACCACGCCGAGCGCTTGGAGCTGGCCGCCAGCAGCAGCCGCCCGGCGACCTCGAGGGCGCGCTGCGCGGCGATGGTGCGCCGGATGTAGCGCGCGTCCCGCGCGCCCAGGGAATCTTCGATGTCCTGCCGGATCGTGTCGAGTTCGACACCCAGACTGTCGATGTCGGCATCCGTCAGATGGGCGAACGCGTCGACGTCGGTGATGGCCATGTGTCACGCCTCCCTTCTCTTCCTACGCTACCGTAACCTACGTTCCCGTAGGTTACCTGGCAGTAAACCCTAGACATCGAGCACACAGTCCCCCGATGCCGAGGACACACAGGTCTGGATCCGGGTGCCGGGCTCGTGCTCTGCACCGCTGCGCAGATCGCGGACATACCCGTCCACCAGGCCCACCACGCACGACTGGCAGATGCCCATCCGGCAGCCGAACGGCATCTGTACCCCGGCCTTTTCGCCGGCCTCCATCAGCGAGGTGGCCGCGTCGGCATCGACGCTCTTGCCGCTGCGCCCGAAGGTGACCGTGCCCCCCGCGCCGTGGGCCGCCGCCCGCGACACCGCGAAGCGCTCGAGATGCAGCCGCTCGGCGATCCCGGCCGCCCGCCAGGCCGTGTGCGCCGCGTCGAGCATCCCCTCCGGACCGCAAGCCCAGGTCTGGCGTTGCCGCCAGTCCGGAACCTCGTCGTCCAAGCGGTGCAGGTCCAGCCGGCCCTGGGTGCGGGTGGTGCGCACCGTGAGCCGGTAACCCTCGTGCCCGCGAGCCAGCTGCGCAAGCTCGGCGGCGAACATGACGTCGGATTGCGTTGGGGCCGAATGGATATGAACGACATGACCGGGGCCGCCGAGCTGCCCGCGGCGCTCCAGTGTGCGCAGCATCGACATCACCGGGGTGATCCCGGAGCCCCCGGTCAGGAACAGCAGCGACGCCGGCGCCGGATCGGGCAACACAAAGTTCCCCTGCGGCGCGGCGAGCCGTACGACGGTGCCGGGTGCGACGCCGCCGACCAGGTGGGTGGACAGGAAGCCCTCGGGCATGGCCTTGACCGCGATCGTGATGGTGCGCGCGCGGCCGGATGTCACCGGCGCCGAGGTCAGCGAGTACGACCGCCACCGCCAGCGCCCGTCGACCAGCAGCCCGATGCCGATGTACTGACCGGGCTGGTAGTCGAAGGTGAATCCCCACCCGGGCTTGATCACCAGCGTTGCCGAATCCTCGGTCTCGCGGCGGACGTCGAGCACGCGACCGCGCAGCTCGCGCGCCGACCACAACGGGTTGGCCAGCTGCAGGTAGTCGTCGGGCAGCAGCGGTGTGGTGATGCGCCCCACCAGGGCGCGCACGGCATCGACCGCCGGGCGTCTACCGGCCCCGGCCACCTTGGGGCGCACGGTGTCGACCACCTTGGCATTGATCTTGACGTCGTTCTTCGCCATCAACCTACGGTACCGTAACCTACCGGTTTCGTATCCAGCCCTCAGAGCAATTCCAGCAGGAACGGCAGCTCCTGGGTGGCGTACCAAGCCAGGTCGTGGTCCTGGGCGTCGCCGACGGTGAGTTCGGCGTCCTCGTCGCCCAGATCCGCGTCGTCGATCACCGCCATCGCCGCCTTGACCGCGTCCTCGGCCGCGGTGTTGTCGACGTAGGCGGCCACCACCTGGTTCAGCGCCACCCGCCCGCTGATCCGCACCACGGCGTCGTCCAGATCCGGTCGCAGCGTGACGTCGGCGTCGGGGGCGTCGGCCACCAGCACCGCCCGGCGTAACGGCAGTCCCGAGTCGCCGGGCTCGGCGGCCAGCAGGCGAAGCGACGCCAGGGCCGCCTCGCCGATCGCGACCTCGGCCAGTTCCTCGTCGTCACCTTCGGCGTAGGACTCGCGCAGCGTCGGTGTCACCGCGAATGCCGTGCCGGACAACGGCTGAACCGACCCGACGGCCACCAGCTGCTGCAGCATGGCCAGCGTGGCCGGGATGTACACCCGCACCTAGATCAGCGGCCTTTCTCCGGTTCGCCGAGCAGGGTGGAGACGTAGTCGGGCACGTAGGTCGACAGCTCCCGCGGCGGCCGGTGGTAGTTGCCCAGCACCGATCGCTTGGGCAGTTCGACCTCGGGTTGTTCGACTTCCTCGTAATCGATGCTCGACAACAGGTGCGCGATCATGTTCAGCCGCGCGTGCTTCTTGTTGTTGGACTCCACGATGAACCACGGGCTGGCCGGGATGTCGGTGTGCACCATCATCTGGTCCTTGGCCCGCGAGTAGTCCTCCCAGCGATAGATCGACTCGAGGTCCATCGGGCTGAGCTTCCAGCGCCGCAGCGGGTCGTTGCGGCGGGACTTGAACCGGTGCAGCTGCTCGTCGTCAGACACCGAGAACCAGTATTTGCGCAGGATGATGCCGTCGTCGATGAGCATCTGCTCGAAGATCGGACACTGCCGCAGGAACAGCGTGTGCTCCTGCGGCGTGCAGAACCCCATCACCAGCTCGACGCCGGCGCGGTTGTACCAGGACCGGTCGAACAGCACGATCTCGCCGCGGGCCGGCAGGTGCTCGATGTAGCGCTGGAAGTACCACTGGCCGCGCTCGCGCTCGGTGGGCGCGGGCAGCGCGGCGATCCGGGACGCGCGCGGGCTGAGGTATTCGGTGATGCGTTTGATGGTGCCGCCCTTGCCGGCGGCGTCGCGGCCCTCGAAGACCACCACGATCCGCGCGCCGGTGGCCTTCGCCCACTCCTGCAGCTTCACCAATTCAGTTTGCAGCCGATACAATTCGGCCTCGTAGACGTCTTTGGGAAGCTTGCGGTCGACCTTCTTTTTCGGGTCGTCACCGTCGGAATGGTCCTTGCTCACCGCCGCATACTACGTCGGCGGCGCGTTCTACTGAGCGGCGTCGAGAAGTTCCTCGAGTGATTCAGCCAACAGTGCGGGCAGCACGTCGACGTCGCTCATCGCGTCGCGGTCGGCGTTGATGCCGAAATAGAGCATCCCGCAGTAGGACGTCACCCCGATGGCCAGCGACTGGTTGTGCAGCAGTGGCGGCACCGCATAGGTCTCCAGCAGCTTGGTCCCGGCCAGGTACATCTGCGACTGCGGGCCCGGAACGTTGGTGATCAGCAGGTTGAACTGGCGCGCCGAGAACTGGGTGGCCACCCGGGTGCCCATCGCGTGCAGTGTCGGCGGCGCGAACCCGGACAACGTCACGATCGTGCGGGCATCGACCAGGGTCGCCGCGGCCGAGTGCGACTCGGTGGCGTGGGCGATCTGCGACAGCCGCACCACCGGGTTGCCCTCGCCGACCGGCAGATCCACCAGGAACGGCGCCACCTCGCTGATGGCCTGGCCGGGGCCGGAGGACTCCAGTTCGGCCTCCGGGTACACCGACGTCGGGGCCATCGCCCGCACCGTCGAGGTGGTGGTGACCGGCTCCCCACGGGAGAGCAGCCAGTTGCGCAGGGCACCGGCGATCACGGCCAGCACGACGTCGTTGACGTCGCAGTCGTAGCGCGACCGGACCCGCCGGTAGTCCGCCAGCGAACCGGACGCCACACTGAACCGCCGGTTGCGGGAGACCTTGGTGTTCAGCGGGCTGTCCGGCGCGGTGCCGCGGGCCACGGTGCGGGCGAGGTCGGTCGCGCGGCGGACGAGGTCGGCCAGCTCGCCGCTGTTGGTGATCACGTCGGTGACCGTCGAACGGACCGCCTCCAGTTGCTGACCGGGCCGGGCGAGCCAGTCGCCGATGGCGCCGAGCAGCAGTTGGCGGCTGCTTGGCTCGCGGCCCGGGATCCAGATGTCCTCCCCGAACGGTGGCGGCCGCTGGGTGCGGTCGGCGATGACGTGGCCGATCTCCAGTGCCGTCATGCCGTTCACCAGCGCCTGATGCGACTTGGTGTAGACGGCCAGCCGGTTCTTGGCCAGACCCTCGATGAGATACATCTCCCACAGCGGGCGCGAGCGGTCCAGCGGCCGAGAGCCCAGCCGGGCGATGAGCTCGTGCAGCTGGGCGTCGCTTCCCGGCGACGGCAGCGCCGAGCGGCGCACGTGGTAGGTGATGTCGAAGTCGGGGTCGTCGACCCACACCGGACGCGCCACGCCGAAGGTCACCTCGCGGACCTTCTGCCGGTAGCGCGGAATCTGTGGCAGCCGGCGTTCGATGGTCTGCAGCAGGGCGTCGTAGCTCAGCCCCGACCGCGGCTTGCGCAGGATGGACAGCGAGCCGACGTACATCGGCGTCGCGGTGTTCTCCTGGTAGTAGAACGAGGCGTCCGATGCTGACAGTCGAGTCACCATCGTTGCGACATCCCCCTGTTCGACTAGAACCACTTCCCCGGGTCGCTCCGCGCCTGCCCGCCGAGCCCGAATCCGTCTGGACACGGTAACCGCCAAGGCCGCTTCCCCGCATCACGGGTGCATACGCGTGCGGGCCGGCTGTGCCATCATGTCGGCATCGGTTCGCCCCTCTCCAGCGGCCGGTCCCCCGTCGACCGATCACCGGAGAGTGCCCATGCCCAGCGTCGTTCCCGTCGTCGACTACGAGCCGCCAACGCTGCATGCTCCCGGCCCGGTGCGCCTCACCCGGCGCCGCACGCCGGCCGCGCCGACGCGTCCGGCACCGGTCCCGGACGCCACTCCACTGCGGGCCGCGGGTGGGTTCGCCGACGCGGCCCTGCGGCGGGTGCTCGAGGTGATCGACCGTCGCAGACCCCTGGCCCAGCTGCGGCCGCTACTGGCCGCGGGGCTGGTCGACTCGCTCCTGCCGGCCGTCGCCCACCACGACCGGCGCAGCGCCGCCCGGTTGCGACGGGTGCGGGTCCAACCCGTCGGCACCGACGGCACTGCGGCCGAGGTGGCCGCCGTCTACACCCGCGACGAGCGGGTGCGCGCGATCGCCTGCCGGGTGGAGCAGGTGGCGACGGTCACCGGAGTGCGCTGGCAGGTCGTCGCCCTGCACATCGGTTAGCCCCGCCGCAGCGTCTTCTGGTCCTTGGCGCGCTGCCGCGCGGCCTCCCGGCGCTCCTTGCGGGTGCCGCTGGCCGGGGCGGCGTGCTTGCCGCCGTTGCGCTTCACCTCGGCCGAACCGTCCTCCGCCGGACCGCTGTAGGTCAGCTGGCGAGACTGCTCGTCGTCGATGCCCTTGGCGCGCAGGGTCGCCGCGGCGTGGCGTCCACTGGGCTGCTCGTCCTCCTCGGGCGCGCCGAGCTCGGCGAGTCCCTGCGGGGTGGCGACCGGCGCGACCGTCGGCGCCGTCTGCGGCACGGCTTCGACCTGGACGTTGAACAGGAACCCGACCGACTCCTCCTTCACGCCGTCGAGCATTGCCGATGAACATGTCGTAGCCCTCGCGCTGGTATTCGACCAGCGGATCGCGCTGCGCCATGGCCCGCAGTCCGATGCCTTCCTTGAGGTAGTCCATCTCGTAGAGATGCTCGCGCCACTTGCGGTCGATGACGTTGAGCAGCACGTTGCGCTCGAGCTGGCGCATGGCGCCCTCGCCGGCGAGCGCTTCGATCTCGGCTTCCCTTGTGGCGTAGGCCTTTTCGGCGTCGACAAGCAAAGCATCGAGCAGCTCTTCGCGGGTCAGCTCACCGGGTTCGCCGACCGCGTCGGAGTCGATGAGGTCGTGGTGGTCGATGCCCACCGGGTAGAGCTGCCGCAGGGCGGTCCACAGCTGCTCGAGGTCCCAGTCCTCGGAGTAGCCCTCGGCGGTGGCGCCGTTGACGTAGGCGGTGACGACGTCGACCAGCATGTCGTGGGCCTGCTGCTGCAGGTTCTCCCCCTCGAGGATCCGGCGGCGCTCCTCGTAGATGACCTTGCGCTGCTGGTTCATCACCTCGTCGTACTTGAGGACGTTCTTGCGGATCTCGAAGTTCTGCTGCTCGACCTGGGTCTGCGCGCTCTTGATCGCGCGGGTGACCATCTTGGCCTCGATCGGCACGTCGTCGGGCAGGTTGAGCCGGGTCAGCAGCGACTCCAGCGTCGCGCCGTTGAACCGCCGCATGAGCTCGTCGCCCAGCGACAGGTAGAACCGCGACTCACCCGGGTCGCCCTGGCGTCCGGAGCGTCCGCGCAGCTGGTTGTCGATACGACGTGACTCGTGGCGTTCGGTGCCCAGCACGTACAGACCGCCGACGGCGATGACGTCCTCAGCCTCCTCGGCCGCCTCGGCCTTGACCTTGGGCAGTTCCTGGTGCCAGGCCGCCTCGTACTCGTCGGGGGTGTCGACCGGGTCCAGTCCTCGTTCCCGCAGCCGCTGGTCGAGCAGGAAGTCGACGTTGCCGCCGAGCACGATGTCGGTACCGCGGCCGGCCATGTTGGTGGCCACCGTGATGGCGCCGCGCCGGCCGGCCTCGGCGATGATGCCGGCCTCCTGCTCGTGGTACTTGGCGTTGAGGACGTTGTGCGGAACGCGCCGCTTCTGGAACTGCCGCGACAGATACTCCGAGCGCTCGACGCTGGTGGTGCCGATCAGGACCGGCTGGCCCTTCTCGTAGCGCTCGGTGACATCGTCGACGACGGCGATGTACTTGGCTTCCTCGGTCTTGTAGATCAGGTCGGTCTGGTCCTTGCGGATCATCTCCCGGTTCGTCGGGATCTGGACCACGCCCAGTTTGTAGATCTCGTGTAGTTCGGCGGCCTCGGTCTCGGCGGTGCCGGTCATGCCGGCGAGCTTGTCGTAGAGCCGGAAGTAGTTCTGCAGGGTGATCGTGGCCAGCGTCTGGTTCTCGGCCTTGATCTCGACGTTCTCCTTGGCCTCGATGGCCTGGTGCATGCCCTCGTTGTAGCGCCGTCCCACCAGCACGCGGCCGGTGAACTCGTCGACGATGAGAACCTCGCCGTTGCGGACGATGTAGTCCTTGTCGCGCTGGAAGAGCTCCTTGGCCTTCAGGCAGTTGTTGAGGTAGCTGACCAGAGGCGAGTTGGCGGCCTCGTAGAGGTTGTCGATGCCGAGCTGGTCCTCGACGAACTCGACGCCCAGCTCGTGCACGCCGACCGTGCGCTTGCGGATGTCGATCTCGTAGTGGGTGTCCTTCTCCATCAGCGGCGCGATGCGCGCGAACTCGGTGTACCAGTGCGAGGCGCCGTCGGCCGGACCGGAGATGATCAGCGGGGTGCGGGCCTCGTCGATGAGGATGGAGTCGACCTCGTCGACGATGGCGTAGTTGTGGCCGCGCTGCACCATCTCTTCGACCGAGTGGGCCATGTTGTCGCGCAGGTAGTCGAAGCCGAACTCGTTGTTGGTGCCGTAGGTGATGTCGGCGGCGTAGGCGACGCGCCGCTCGTCGGGCGTCATCTGCGCCAGGATCACCCCGACCTCCAGGCCCAGGAAGCGGTGCACCCGGCCCATCCACTCGCTGTCGCGTTTGGCCAGGTAGTCGTTGACCGTGACGACGTGCACCCCGTCGCCGGCCAGCGCGTTGAGGTAGGCGGGCAGCACACAGGTCAGGGTCTTGCCCTCACCGGTCTTCATCTCGGCGACGTTGCCGAAGTGCAGGGCCGCGCCACCCATGACCTGGACGTCGAAGTGGCGTTGCGAGAGCACCCGCCAGGCCGCCTCGCGGGCGACCGCGAAGGCCTCGGGCAGCACGTCGTCGAGGGCTTCGCCGCCGGCGACGCGCTTCTTGAACTCGTCGGTCTTGGCCCGCAGCTCGGCGTCGGAGAGCTTCTCTACGTCGTCGGACAGGGTGTTGACATAGTCAGCCACCCCTTTGAGGCGCTTGACCATCCGACCTTCGCCGAGGCGCAGCAACTTCGAAAGCACAATCTTCCCCTGGAATAGACAGAGGAGGCTTCCCCTGTGGATTGGAGGCTTGAGCGCCCTCCATCCTAGGTGACGCGCTCGTTCACTCCCCCCGCGCGCGTCAGGCGAGGCGAATCAGGGCGCCGCCGCGCGTCTAGGTGTCCCTCTCGTGTCTCACGCTAACGCCCGTACCAACCTATTCGCTCGTCGGCTGATCGTTGAACGTGTCGCGGCTGGCTGGCCGCCGGCGCATGTGGCTGAACAGCTGGGTATTTCGCGTTCAACGGTCTACAAGTGGCTACGCAGATACGACGAGGGCGGCGAGGCGGCATTGGCCGATCGCAGCTCACGGCCGATCCGGATGCCACATCGCACTCCTGAGCGGGTTGAGCACAAAGTGCTGGCAGCCCGGCGACGCCGCAAGAGAGGCGCCGTGGTGCTGGCCGCTGAACTCGGTCTGAATCCCTCGACGGTAGGACGAATCCTGGCGCGCTATGACGTGCCGTATCTATGTGCGATCGACCCGATCACCGGCGAGGCGGTGCGCTCATCGCGGCGCAGCCCCAACCGCTACGAACACCCCGTCCCCGGAGCGATGGTCCACATCGACGTCAAGAAGCTTGGCCGCATCCCCGCGGGCGGCGGATGGCGGCTGCACGGCCGCGAGCCGCGCAGTCAGCATCAGGCGAGGCGAATGAGGCCGTAATCGTAGGCGTGGCGGCGGTAGACGACCGAGGGGCGATCCGTCTCCTTGTCCTGGAACAGGAAGAAGTCGTGGCCCACCAGTTCCATCTCGTAGAGCGCGTCGTCGACCGTCATCGGCTTGGCCGGGTGGTCCTTGGTCCGCACGATGCGACCGGGCTCGTGCTCCTCGACGGCGCCCTGCTCGACGGCGGGCGCGGCGTCCTGGTTCTGGGCGAAGGCCGCGACGGCGTCGACCACCGCGGTGGCCTGGTGCAGCGAGACCGGGGTCTTGTCGCCGTAGTGGACCTTGCGACGGTCCTTGCTGCGGCGCAGCCGGTTCTCCAGCTTGTGCACCGCGGCCTCGAAGGCGCCGTAGAAGCTGTCGGCGCAGCCTTCGCCGCGGACGACGGGGCCGCGTCCGCGCGCGGTGATCTCGACGTGCTGGCAGTTCTTGCGCTGGCGGCGGTTGCGTTCGTGCTCGAGCTCGACGTCGAAGCGGTAGATCGAGCGATCGAACCGTTCGAGGCGAGCGAGCTTCTGTGCGACATAGACGCGGTAGTGGTCGGGGACCTCGACGTTGCGACCCGTCACCTGGACTTCGGCGGCTGCGCCGGTCTCGGAGGATTCGTCGGCATCGGTCAGCTGATCGGCATTCACGGATTGTGTTGACATGCTTGACAACTCGTTTCTCTTACGGGTTGCACGCACTGGGGCGTGCCCGGCCTGTCATTCGATGACTGCGCCGGACAGGAAGGGCACGGACTCTCACCCGCCGGCGCCAGAGGTCGAAGAACTCACCTCCTACCGTTCTCGGCGAAGTGGCGGACCTGTGTGCTAGGTCCCCCCGTGATGTGTTCACGGCGTGTTGGCCCCGACGGTAGTCGGTGTTCATACGGTGGTGCCACCTTTTCGTCGCACCTGTTTCCAGTTCTTTCGACCTTCGTTACAAGGACCAAAGTCACGCGTGCGCGAGGGTCAGCACAGCCGTCACTTTCGCCCCTGCAGTGTGCAATGTCCGCACGGCTTCGCAGGACGTCGCGCCGGTGGTGACGATGTCGTCGACCAGCAGAACCGGGCCGGGCACCGAACGGATGAGCCGTACCCGGCCGCCGAGGTTGCGCTGGCGCGCGGTGCTGGTCAATCCGACCGAGTCGCGGACCATCGCCCTGGTGCGCAGGGCCGCCACGACGCTGATGTCAGGGTGGTCCCGGGTGGCGGCGGTGGCGATCCGGGCGACGGGGTCACCGCCGCGGCGGCGGGCGGCCGACGCGCGGGTGGGGGCGGGCACGACCGTGACCGGGGTGTCGAGAATGCCCCAGCGGATCAGGTGGTGGGTCCCGATGGCCAGGGCGCGGGCCAGCGGCCCGACCAGGTCGCGGCGACCGTGCTCCTTGAGCGCGACGATGGCCTGCCTGCGCGGGCCGGCGTAGCGGCCGAGGGCGAAGACGGGGACGCCGGGGTCGACGCGCGGGGTGACGAGGTGGGGTTCGTCGGGCTTGACCTCGAGCGCCGCGGCGCAGGCGTCACACCACCGGGTCGACGGTGCGCCGCAGCCGCCGCACTCCAGCGGCAGCACCAGGTCGAGCATGATCAGATGCTTCAGCGGTGCGCAGCGACGTGCAACTCACCCTCCCATCAGCACCCGGATCGGGTCGCTGCCGTCCCAGCCCGCCGCAGCCGAACGCACCAGCTCGGCCATCCCGACGGTCGCGGGTGTGAGTTCCATCAGCTCGATGATGGTCGCGGGCCCGGCCGGGGGCTCGAAGTACGCATACCGCGCCGAGTCCGGGTCGCCACCGGACCAGACCACCGGCCAGCCCGCCGCGCGGCCGGCCGCCAGCGCGTCGTCGAAGTCCTCCGCCCAGTAGGCCAGCTGGTGGTAGCCGTCGCCGCCGGCATCGGTGAACTCCGAATAGATCGACGGGGTGTCGTCGTCGGAGTGGATCACCTCGATCTGCAGGTCACCGCTGTTGGCGAAGCCGATGGTCAGCGTCACCGTGCAGGGCTCACCGCGGTACAGCCCCGACTGGGTGATGCCCCGAAGCACGTACCACGGGCCGACGCCGAGCTGCACCCAATTGTTCAGGGTCTGGTCGAAATCGCGCACGACGTAACCGATTTGGCGGATCACACCGGGCAGCACAGATCCGGACACGCGATGCTCCTTGTCAGCCGGGCAGCACCGGCACCGCGCCGGGCACCATGAAAGGCCTTACATCCGACCAGGATTGGCCGTTCTCGGCGGTGGTGCCCGAAAGCTGCAACACGCCGCGGGCGTCGGAGACGTAGACCGCCGACGGGTTGGCGGCCACCGACGTAACCGGGATCACCAGGTTGCCGCTGGGCCCGTCGGAGTTCACCCCGTCGAGGTTGACGTAGGACACCGGGTGGGCGGGATCGGTTCGGGTGACCACGATGTCATCGCCGGTGCGCCAGGACAGCGACACCACCGAGGAGCCCAGCCCGAAGCCCAGCCGACGCGGATATGTCATGGCGAACTCGCCGACCGGCGTCTGCTCGATCTCGGCCAGAACCACCTCGCCGTTGATCACCATCGCCGCCCGGGTACCGTCGCGAGACAACTGCAATTCGGTGATGGCGCCGGGGAACTTCGACGTCACCGCGGCCGAATCCACCGGAATGCGCGCGGGCTGGCCGGAGGCCTGCTCCTGGATCACCCGCACCACGCTGTTGCCGTCGACCACCACCCAGACCGCGTCGTCGAGCGCCCACGACGGCCGGGTCAGCGACCGGGAGTCGGTCGCTTGCGCGGCGGCCCCGCCGTTGGGGCCGATCCACAACGACGACGCCATGTCCGGCGCGCCGGGGCGCAGGGTCACCACCGACGCGATGTCGCGGCCGGTGCGCGACAGCGCCGCGGCCGCCTGGTCCCCCATCGCCCCGAACGATCCCGACACCGGGGTCGCCCGCTCACCGTCCAGCGACACCATGGCGCCGCCGAGCAGCGCGTGCACACCGGCCGAGGCGCCGTCCACCGCGCCCGGGTCGGTGGCCGCCAGGTCGGTGGTGTTCCAGCCTTCGGCGAACCGGTCGTCGAGGGCGGCACCGTCGGCGTTGATGACGTACGGGCCCTTGATGTCGGCGCGGGCCAGGGTCCAGATGATCTGTGCGGCAACGAGTTGCCGAGAGTGCGGATCGGTGGTGGTGAGATTCTCCAGTTCGATGCGGGCACCGCCGTATCCGCGCCCGATGCCGGTCTTGCCGCCGTCGGCGCGGGTCACCGGACCGATCATCTTCAGCGGCGGCCCGAGCAGGTTGCGCACGGTTTTGGCCATCTCGGGCCGCGGACCGCCGATCAGTTTGCTCACCAGTTCGGTGGCCAGCTGATCGGGATCGGAGACCGCCACATAACGCGGGTCGGGCACCACGGTCTTGCCGGTGGGGTCGACGAAGTACAGCGTGGCGCGCTTGTAGGTGGCCTGGAACTGCTGCCAGTCCAGGAACACCCCGTTGGGCAGCTTGCTGATCCGCCAGCCGTCCGGCGTCTGCATCAGCTCGATCGGTCCGGGGTCGGGCAGCTGCCCGTCGGCGGTCTCGAACACTCCGATGTCGGACAGCGAACCGAGGATGTCGGCCTTCATCGTCACCGAAACCCGGTCCGGAGACCGTGTTTCGACGAACACCACCTTGTCGATCAGCAGCGCGCTGCCCTGGTCGTCCCAGTCGTTCGACGCCGAGTCGGTGAGGAACTGCCGAGCCGCGAGGTGCCGGTTGGCCGGATCGGCTGTGGCCTTGAGGAATTCACGCAACAACTGGTCGGGGTCCATGCCGGGGGTCGGCTTGGGCAGGCTCTTCGGCTGGGGCCGCTCGACGGTGCCGATGGCCTGCGGCGCAGAAGAGTTCGGCACCCCCGCGCATCCTGCCGTCACCATCACCACCAGTGCGACCATCAGCAGGGTCAGCAACCGGCGCGTCACACGCTCTCCTGCGCGGGTTCGCGCGGACGTAGTTGGCGTTGTTGTTTGCGAGCTTCCCGGCGTTCTGTCGCAACGGGTTTCAGCGGCAGCGGACTGGTGGTCACCTTATGACCGCGGGTCAGCGGCAGCGTCAGCCGGAAGCAGGCACCCTTGCCGGGTTCACCCCACGCCTCCAGCCGGCCCTGGTGCAGCCGCGCGTCCTCGATGCTGATCGCCAAGCCGAGGCCCGTCCCGCCGGACTGCCGCACCCGCGAGGGGTCGGAGCGCCAGAACCGGCTGAACACCAGCTTCTCCTCGCCGGGCCGCAGCCCCACACCGTAGTCGCGGACGGTGACGGCGACGGTGTCCTCGTCGGCGGCCATCCGGATGCGCACCGGCTTCTGCTCGGCGTGGTCGATCGCGTTGGCGATCAGGTTGCGCAGAATCCGTTCGACGCGCCGCCCGTCGACCTCGGCGATAACCTCGTGGTCGGGCATGTCGACAAGCAGCTCGATGCCGGCGTCTGCGGCCAGATGCCCGACATTGCCCAGCGCGCTGTTGACCGTCGAGCGCAGATCGACCGCCTCCACCGACAGCTCGGCCACACCGGCGTCGTGGCGGGAGATCTCCAACAGGTCGTTGAGCAGCGTCTCGAACCGGTCCAGCTCGTTGACCATCAGCTCGGTGGACCGCCGCAGCGCCGGGTCGAGTTCCTCGGAGTGGTCGTAGATGAGGTCGGCGGCCATCCGAACGGTGGTCAGCGGGGTACGTAGCTCATGGCTGACGTCGGAGGTGAAGCGGCGCTGCAGGTTGCCGAACTCCTCGAGCTGAGTGATCTGTCGCTGCAGGCTTTCGGCCATGTCGTTGAACGACACCGCGAGCCGCGCCATGTCGTCCTCGCCGCGAACGGGCATGCGCTCGGAGAGATGGCCCTCGGCGAAGCTCTCGGCGATCCGGGACGCCGAGCGCACCGGCAGCACCACCTGCCGTGAGACCAGCAGCGCGATCCCGGCCAGCAGGACCAGCAGCACCAGACCGCCGGTGGCCATAGTCCCGCGAACCAGGGTGATCGTGCTCTCCTCGCCGTTGAGCGGGAAGATCAGGTACAGCTCGAGGTTGGGCACCCGGGACGGGGCCGGGGTGCCGATCAGCAACGCCGGGCCGGAGAAGCTCTCGGTGTGCACGGTGGAGTACTGGTAGCTGACCTGTCCGGCTTTGACGAAGTCGCGCAACGACTTCGGGATCTGGTCCACCGGGCCGGTGCCGGTCGCCGCCCGCGGGCCGTCGCCGGGAACCATCAGCACCGCGTCGAAGGTGCCTGCGAGCGCGGCGCCGGAGGACTGGCCGGTCTTGGAGATCAGGGTGTTGCGAGCCAGCTGCAGGCTGCTGTCCAGCGAGCGCGCCTCTTCACCGCTGACGATGCCGCTGACGGTGTTGCGCGCCCGGTCGATCTCCTCGGTGGCGGCGCGCACCTTCACGTCGAGCACCCGGTTGGTGATCTGGCTGGTCAGCACGAACCCGAGCACCATGATCACGGCCAACGACAGACCCAGCGTCAGAACGACGACGCGCAGTTGCAGTGAGCGGCGCCAGACCTGCGCGACTGCCCGACTCAGCGCACTCGTGCCCCGAACCAGGGGACCCGAACGTCCCCAAGGCCCGCGGATGCGCCGCCTCGAGGCGAAAATCACAAGCGGCGCTCCTCAGCCCCGGGGCCAGCAGTGTCGCCGCGGGGGTCCTTGCGGCGCTCCTCAGCCTCGCGTCGCGAGGCTTTGTCGCCGCCGGGGGTCACGGCGGTCCGGCCTTGTATCCCACTCCTCGAACGGTCAGCACCACCTGCGGGTTCTCCGGGTCCTTCTCGACCTTGGCCCGCAAGCGTTGGACATGCACGTTCACCAAACGGGTGTCTGCGGGATGGCGATAACCCCACACCTGTTCGAGCAGCACATCACGAGTAAACACCTGCCGCGGTTTGCGTGCCAGCGCCACCAGGAGGTCGAACTCCAGCGGAGTCAGCGAAATCTGCTCGCCCTCGCGGGTGACCTTGTGGGCAGGCACGTCGATGTCGATGTCGGCGATCGACAGCATCTCGGCCGGCTCGTCCTCGTTGCGGCGCAACCGGGCGCGCACCCGCGCCACCAGTTCCTTGGGCTTGAACGGCTTCATCACGTAGTCGTCGGCGCCGGACTCCAAGCCCAGCACCACGTCGACGGTGTCGGTCTTGGCGGTCAGCATGACGATCGGCACACCCGAGTCCGCGCGCAGCACCCGGCACACGTCGATGCCGTTCATCCCGGGCAACATCAGGTCCAGAAGGACCAGATCCGGGCGCAACTCACGCACCGCGGTCAGCGCCTGCGTACCGTCGCCGATGACCGCGGTGTCGAAACCCTCACCACGCAACACGATGGTGAGCATCTCGGCCAACGACGGGTCGTCGTCGACAACCAGAATCCTTTGCCTCATGTTGTCCATGGTGTCACCGAATCGCGACAAAACCCGGCTACCACACGGCGAGTTGCGACACTTACCCTGCGTGCAGTGACCGGGCCAGCGCGGCCGGATCGACGTCCGGAGCCACAACCGACCACGCTCCGCCCCAATCGGCGGCCGCCAGCTCGGCGTACACCGCGCCGGTGCGCTGCTGCAGGCCGTCGTCGCGTTCGTAGGCGTCTCGCGCCCGGTCGGCCTCCTGCTCGGCCCGGTGCCGGGCGCGCTGAGCGGCCAACTCGACCGAGGCGTCGAGCAGAATCTGGCGGTCCGGCCGGGGCAGGGCGAACCGGTCGTATTCGAGCCTGCCCACCCACGACACCACCTCGCCGGCGATGCCCTGGTGCAGTCGGGCGGCACTGTAGGCGGCGTTGGAGGCGACGTAGCGGTCGAGGATGACGACGTCGTGCGCAGCGCACAGGGCGGTGATGTGGTCCTTGGCCCCGGCCCGGTCGAGCGCGAAGAGCACCGCCATCGCGTAGACGGAGTCGGCGAGATCACCGTGCTGGCCGTGCAGCGCCTCGCTGGCGAGGTCGGCGGTGACCGAGTCGCCGTAGCGCGGGAAGGCCAGCGTGGTCACCGACCGGCCGTCGGCCTCGAAAGCGTGCTGCAGACCCCGGCCCAGCGTGCGCTTGCCCGCACCGTCGAGACCCTCGATGACGATCAGCACGCAGCGAGCCTAGTGCTGAGACCTAAGGATGTGCGGCGGTCTCGTCCGTGCTGACGTTTGGGGTACACACATGAATGTCGAGATGTTCCGCCGCGACGCCGGGTGCGCCCGGCACGTGGGACGCGTCGGCGGCCTCGCGGTGGCCTTGGGCGTTGGGCTGGGGATTGCGGCGCTGCCTGCGGTGGCATGGGCCGATGCCGGATCGCCGTCGGATTCCTCTGCCGGTGCCGGGCCGGCACGAGTATCGGGCCAGGCACACTCGGCGCGAACGACCCACGGTGTGAAGACCGCCCTGTCCGCAGCGGGGCGCTCGACCAGATCCGGTCGGGTGGCCGCACCGACGGCGGCGGTATCCGCCCCCGCCACGCGACGAGCGCCGGGCGCCAGCCCGACCGGCCCCGCCGCGCCGGCAGCGGCGACCTACCTGTGGAGCACCCTGGCCTACGCCGGTCACCAGACCACCAGCCGCAAGGCCGCCCCGGCGGCCTCGGTGGTGGGGACCGCCAATCCGGCGGCGGCGGCGATCGCCTGGCAGCCGGGCAGCATCTTGCGGATCTTCATCGGCAACGGCACCGCCGATGACCCAAACGGCGGGTTGTTGATCGGCAACGGCTTCTCCTACGGTGCCGGCACCTGCACCGGCACCAGCGCCTGCAACGGCGGTAACGCCGGAATCGTCGGCAACGGCGGCGCCGGGTTCAACGGCGGCAACGGCGGCGCCGGCGGCTGGTTCGGCACCGGCGGGGCCGGCGGGGACGGGCTGGCGGGTCAGGCGGGGGGCGACGGCGGGCGCGGCGGGCTGTTCTCCGGGGCCGGCGGCGCCGGCGGTAAAGGTGGCACCGCCACCACCGCGGGCCAGGCCGGCGGCAAGGGCGGCACCGGCGGCAGCACGGGGCTGCTGTCTGTGATCGGCAACGGCGGCGCCGGTGGCGCCGGCGGCGACGGCGCCACTGGCACGCCCGGCAGTGACGGCACTCAGGCTGGTGACGCGGGTGGTGGTGGCACATCCGGCGGGCGTGGCGGCGACGGGGGGGCCGGCGGGCAGGGCAGTTGGTTCTTCGGTGGTGGCGGCGTCGGTGGGGCTGGTGGTGTCGGTGGCGCCGGCGGTTCCGGTGGCGCCGGAGTGGCCGGCAGCGACGGCGTGACCGATCGAAATCGTTACGGCACCGGGGTGAATGGCGGACAAAACGGCGGCAGCGGCGGGGCCGGCGGGGCGGGAGGCCAGGGCGGCGACGGTGGGGCCGGCGGTGTTACGCCGCATGGCAACAACGGCGCGACCGGGGCCGGCGGCAACGGCGGTCACGGCGGAAATGCCGGTGCCCCCGGTGATGGCGGCAACGGCGTGGCCGGTACTGCAACGAACCCGACAGGCGGCGCCGGCGGGGCTGGCGGAAACCCGGGTACCGCCGGCGGCGGTGGGGCGGCCGGGACCGGCAGCGGCAACCCCACCTCTGGCAACCCCGGAAGCGCGGTGAGCGGGATCCTCGGCAACGGCGGCGACGGTGCGGCCGGCTACGACGGCGCCACCGGGTGACAGAACCTCAGTAGCGGTAGTGCTCCGGCTTGTACGGGCCCTCGACGTCGACGCCGATGTACTCGGCCTGCTCCTTGGTCAGCCTGGTCAGTGAGCCGCCGAGCGCTTCGACGTGGATCTTGGCGACCTTCTCGTCAAGATGCTTGGGTAGCCGGTACACCTCGTTGTCGTACTCGTCGTTCTTGGTCCACAGCTCGATCTGGGCGATGACCTGATTCGAGAAGCTGTTGCTCATCACGAACGACGGGTGCCCGGTCGCGTTGCCGAGGTTGAGCAGTCGGCCCTCGGACAACACGATGATCGAGTGACCGTCGGGGAAGACGAACTCGTCGACCTGCGGCTTGATGTTGATGCGGCGGATGTCGGGATCGCGCTCGAGCCGGGCCATCTCGATCTCGTCGTCGAAGTGTCCGATGTTGCCCAGGATCGCCTGGTGCTTCATCAAGCGCATGTGGTCAAGGGTGATGATGCCCTGATTGCCCGTGGCGGTGATGACGATGTCGGCCCAGCCGATGGCCTCCTCGACGGTCTTGACCTCGAAGCCGTCCATCAGCGCCTGCAGCGCGTTGATCGGGTCGATCTCGGTGACCGCGACACGGGCACCCTGCGCCTTGAGCGCCTCGGCGCAGCCCTTGCCAACGTCGCCGTAGCCACAGACCAGCGCGGCCTTGCCGCCGATGAGGACGTCGGTGCCGCGGTTGATGCCATCGATCAGCGAATGCCGGGTGCCGTACTTGTTGTCGAACTTGCTCTTGGTCACCGAGTCGTTGACGTTGATCGCCGGGAACACCAGTTCCCCGGCGGCCGCGAACTGGTACAGCCGCAGCACGCCGGTGGTGGTCTCCTCGGTGACACCCTTGATCGACTCGGCGATCGTGGTCCACTTGGTCTTGTCGGTCTCGAAGCGCTCACGGAGCAGGCTCAGGAACACCTTGTACTCCGCGGAGTCGTCCTCCTCGGCGGGCGGGACCACACCAGCCTGCTCGAACTGGGCGCCGCGCAGCACCAGCATGGTGGCGTCACCGCCGTCGTCGAGAATCATGTTGGCGGGCTCCCCCGGCCAGGTGAGCATCTGCTCGGCAGCCCACCAGTACTCCTCGAGCGTCTCGCCCTTCCAGGCGAAGATCGGCACGCCCCTGGGCTCCTCCGGAGTCCCGTGCGGACCGACGACGGTCGCGGCGGCGGCATGGTCCTGGGTGGAGAAGATGTTGCAGGACGCCCAGCGCACCTCCGCGCCGAGTGCCACGAGGGTCTCGATCAGCACGGCGGTCTGGACCGTCATGTGCAGCGAGCCGGAGATCCGCGCGCCCTTGAGCGGCAGCACATCGGCATACTCGCGGCGCAGCGACATCAGGCCCGGCATCTCGTGCTCGGCGAGCCGGATTTCCTTGCGGCCGAACTCGGCCAGTCCGAGGTCGGCAACCTTGTAGTCGATTCCGTTGCGGGAGTCCGCAGTCAAAGTCATGGACTCAACGTTATCCCGCGCCACCATGCCGAGACCAAATCGGGTCAGCCGAGCTTGACGACCAGCTTTCCGACGTTCTTGCCGTCGAACAGCATGTTGATCGCCGTGGGCAGCTGCTCGAAGCCTTCGACGACGGTCTCGAGCGGTTTGAGCTTTCCTTGCTGCATCAGGCCCGCGATCTCGGTGATCGCCTCGGTTGCCTGCCCGAAGTGGTCCAGAACGATGAAGCCCTTGACCAGTGCGCGCTGGATGAGCAGGTTGCCGAAAGCCCGGGGTCCCGCAGGCGGATCTTCGGCGTTGTACTCCGAGATGAGTCCGCACAGCGCTACCCGGGCGCCGATGTTGAGCCTGGCGAAGATGGCATCCATCAAGGCCCCGCCGACATTCTCGAAGTCGACGTCGATTCCGTTGGGCGTCGCCGCCTTGAGCTGGCCGGCCCAGTCGTCGGCGCGGTGGTCGACGGCCGCATCGAACCCCAGTTCGTCGACGAGCAGCGCACACTTCTGCGGTCCGCCGGCGATGCCGACCACGCGTGCACCCGCCGCCTTGGCGAGCTGACCGGCAATCGAGCCCACCGCACCCGCGGCGGCCGACACCACGACCGTTTCGCCCGGCTGCGGCTTGCCGATGTCCCGGATGCCGACCCATGCGGTGAGTCCCGTCATCCCCAGCGCGCCCAGGTAGGCGCTCGGCGAGATGCCCTCGGCGACGTCGACCGGGTTCACCATCGAGGCATCCGAGAGGACCGCGTACTCCTGCCAGCCCAGCAGGCCCTGCACGGTCTGGCCGACTGTGTAGTTGGGATTGTTCGAGGCCACCACTTGGCCCAAGCCCGCCGCTCGCATGACCTCGCCGATGCCGACCGGCGGTAGGTAGGTGGGTGTGTCGTTGATCCACATGCGGTTGGTCGGATCGAGGGAGATCCACCCGACACGGACCAGCGCCTGGCCGTCGCCGATCTCGGGAACGGGCTGTTCGCTCAGTTCGAAGGTGTCCGGCCCGATCCGCCCGGAGGGACGTTGACGAAGAAGGAATTGACGGTTTCGTTCGGCCATCTGCGCACCGTACGTCAGGAAATGTCCGCCACGCCATACCGTTCGGCGAACGGGGTCATCAGTCGGGCCAGGTCGGCGGCGACGTCGTGGTCGGCCTCCGGCGGCATCGAGACGTAACTCATCGCGAGCCGGACGATCGCGCGGGCCAGCACCCCGGCGTCCTCTTCGGTGGTGCCGACCCAGCTGCGGATGAACGACTCGGTCAACCGCGCCGAGCAGTGCGTGATGATGGGTCCGCTGTCGGTGGTGATGAGTTGAAGCAGGTCGGGCTTGGCTTCACCCGAGAGCAGCGAGATCACCAGCGGGTCGGCCGCGGACTCGGAGAAGAACGCCCGAAAGCCCTGCAGGAACGCGGCGTACACGTCGCCGACGTTCGTCTCGATCGCCCCGGACACCGCGCCGACCAGCCGATCGGCCAGCCGCATCGCGTAGGCCTGCGCCAGGCCCTGACGCGAGCCGAACTCGTTGTAGATGGTCTGCCGGCTGACGCCGGCGGTGCGGGCGACATCCGAGAGCGTGATGGCCGACCAGTCCTTGGCCAGCAGCTCCTCCCGCATCGCGTCCAGCACGGTGTCGCGCAACAGGGCGCGCGAAGCCTCGGGATAGGGAACCCGGGGCTTGTTCACACGCGCGAGCGTAACCGACCCGGACCGGGTCACCGACGGGCGACTTCCACCATCACGAAGTCGGACTTGGCCGCGCCGCAGTCCGGGCAGCTCCAGTCCTCGGGGATGTCCTCCCACCGGGTGCC
The DNA here is from genome assembly GCA_963716465.1 of uncultured Actinomycetota bacterium. GTDB lineage: Bacteria > Actinomycetota > Actinomycetes > Mycobacteriales > Mycobacteriaceae > Mycobacterium. Next base: position 347,886 of record CAVQTS010000006.1, on the reverse strand, counting down.
CGGCGCTATGCCGTCCTCCGGCCAGCCCTTCGCCTCGTCGTACTCGAAGCCGCACTGCACGCACAGGAAGAGCTTGTAGTCGGTACCACTCATTTGCTGACCTCCATGGATTCGAAGTCGACCTTCTCGCGAACCCCGCAGTCGGGGCAGCACCACTCGTCGGGGATGTCGGCCCAGGCGGTGCCGGCCGGGAAGCCCTCCCGCGGGGCGCCTTCGGACTCCTCATAGATGTAGTCGCAGACCGGGCACCGGTAGGCGCTCATGCCGACGCCTCGCCCAATCGCTCTTCGCGCAAGCCATAACGGGCCAGGATCTTGGCGCGCCGATGCGGCTCGATGTTCACCTTGGTGATGTCGCCGGCGTAATGCTCGAGCACCCGGTGGTCCATCATCCGGCGCCAGATCCACGGGAAGTAGGTGACGCCGATCAGGGTGGCGTAGCCGCTGGGCAGTTCCGGGGCGCCGTCCATGCTGCGCAGCGTCTGGTAGCGACGCGTCGGGTTGGCGTGGTGGTCGCTGTGCCGCTGCAGGTGGTAGAGGAACAGGTTGGTCACCAGGTGATCGGAGTTCCAGCTGTGCTGCGGAGTGCAGCGTTCGTAGCGGCCGCTGGGGTTCTTCTGCCGCAGCAGACCGTAGTGCTCGAGGTAGTTGACCGACTCCAGCATCGAGAAGCCGAACACCGCCTGGATGATCACGAACGGGATCAACGCCGGGCCGAAGACCGCGATCAGCACGCCCCAGAACACCACCGACATCAGCCAGGCGTTGAGTACGTCATTGCCCAGCCAGGTGCGCGGGTCCCACGGGCTTCTGCCCTGCCTGCGGATCCGGCCGGCCTCCAGGTGAAGCGCCGAGCGGGCGCTGCCCCACACGCTGCGCGGCAGGAACTCCCAGAACGTCTCGCCGAAGCGCGCGGACGCCGGGTCCTCCGGGGTGGCGACGCGCACGTGGTGGCCGCGGTTGTGCTCGATGTAGAAGTGGCCGTAGCAGGTCTGCGCCAAGCTGATCTTGGACATCCAGCGCTCCAGCGACTCCTTCTTGTGACCCATCTCGTGGGCGGTGTTGATGCCGGTGCCGCCGAGCACGCCGACCGACAGCGCCAGCCCGATCTTGGCCACCCAGCTCAGACCGCCTTCGTAGCCGAGCCAGCTCAGGTTCGGGGCGGTGAACGCGTAGGCGCCGAAGAGGACGGTCGCGTATTGGAAGGGGATGAAGATGTAGGTGCAGTAGCGGTAGTACTTGTCGTTCTCGAGGTACTCCATCACCTCGTCGGGCGGGTTCTGACCGTCCCGGCCGAACTTGATGTCCAGTGCCGGTAGCAGCACGTAGATCAGGAACGGCCCGACCCAGAAGAACGCCTGCGAGGCGGTGGTCCAGCCGAACTGGTTGAAAGCCCACACGACGGGCAGGACCACGAACAGTGCCGTGGGCGGCACCAGGGCGAACAGCCAGAGGTAGCGCTTCTTGTCCCGCCATTGCGTAGCCGGTACCGGCGCGGCACCGCTGTCCAACTGAGATGTCATGGCTTGACTATAGAGGCTTATTTGTCGGCTGTCTAGACAAATAGCTACTGTTTGTAAACTACCTGCTCGATGCCGCCTGCCGCCGGCCGAGCACCGAGTGCCGCCGCCCGTAGGCGAGGTAGATGACGAAGCCCACGACCATCCAGATGCCGAACCGGATCCAGGTCAGCCCGGTCAGGTTCAGCATCAGCCAGACACAGGCGGCGATCGACAGGGCGGGCAACACTGGAACGAAGGGCACCGTGAATCCGCGCTGGAGGTCCGGCCGGGTGCGCCGCAGGATGATCACCCCGGCCGACACCAGCACGAACGCGAACAGCGTGCCGACGTTGACCATCTCCTCGAGCTTGCCGATCGGGAACACCGTGGCCGCCACGGCGATGAGAACGGCGACGACGACGGTGATGCGCACCGGAGTGCCGTGCGAGCCGGTGCGGGCCAGCGCCCGCGGCAGCAGCCCGTCGCGCGACATGGCGAACAGCACCCGCGACTGGCCCAGCACCAGAACCATCACCACGGTCGTCAGCCCGGCCAGCGCGCCGATCGAGATCACCTTGGCCGCCCAGTTCACCCCGTTGATCGTGAAGGCGGTGGCGAGATTGGCCTGCCCACCGTGGGCCCCGCCACCGCGGAGTTCGGTGTAGTTGACCATGCCCGAGAGCACGACCGACACGGCCACATAGAGCAGCGTGACGATCGCCAGCGAGGCCAGGATTCCGCGCGCGACGTCGCGCTGCGGGTTCTTGGTCTCCTCCGCCGTGGTCGCGACCACGTCGAAACCGATGAACGCGAAGAACACGATCGAGGCACCGGCCAGCAGGCCGTACCAGCCGTAGTGGCTGCTCTGCGCACCGGTCATCAGGGAGAACACCGACTGGTTCAGCCCGCTGCCGTCGTTGCCCTTACCGGTTTCGCCCGGCGGGATGAAGGGGCTGTAGTTCGCCGCCTTGATGTAGAACGAGCCGACGACCACCACCAGTGCCACGACCGCGACCTTGATGGCGGTCATCGCGGCCGAGAAGTTCGACGAGAGCTTGGTGCCCAGCGCCAGCAGAGTGGTGACGACGACGATGATCAGCAGCGCGCCCCAGTCGAAGTCGAACGGGCCGAGGTCGACCACACCGCCGGAGAAGCCGAACACGGTGCCGAGGTAGCTCGACCACCCCTTGGCCACCACCGCCGCGCCGACGGCGAACTCGAGGACCAGGTCCCAGCCGATGATCCAGGCGGTGAACTCACCGAAGGTGGCGTAGGAGAACGTATATGCGCTGCCGGCGACGGGCAGTGTCGAGGCGAACTCGGCATAGCACAGCGCCGCCAGCCCGCACGTCACCGCGGCGATGACGAAGGACACCGAGATGGCCGGGCCGGTGATGTTGCCGAACGTCGATGCGGTGACGGTGAATATGCCGGCACCGACCACCACGGAAACGCCGAACACGGTGAGGTCCCACCACGTGAGGTTTTTGCGAAGCCGGGTACCGGGCTCGTCGGTGTCGAGGATGGACTGCTCCACCGACTTGGTCCGCCAGTTACGGGTCATCGGTGTGTCCTTCCTGTCGGTCCGATTAGCCGGTGATGCAGGAGGGTACGTGGGACGTCATGGGTGGACCGGCGAATCAGACGAAACGACACCATGCCATCGTCATCGGCGCGAGCATCGCCGGCTTGTGCGCCGCGAGGGTTCTGGCCGACTTCTTCGACCAGGTCACGGTGTACGACCGAGATCGATTGCCCGACTCCCCGGGCCATCGCCAGGCGGTGCCGCAGGACCGACATGTCCACATCTTGATGGCGCGGGGCGCCAACGAGTTCGAGGCGCTGTTCCCCGGTCTGCTCGACGACATGGTCGCCGCCGGAGTGCCCAAGCTCGACAACCGGCCGGACTGGATCTATTTCGGCGCCGCGGGTCATCTGCTCGGCACCGCGCACATGTTGCGCCGCGAGTTCACCGCTTATGTGCCCAGCCGCAAGCAACTCGAGTGGCAGATCCGTTCCCGCACGGCGCTGCTGCCCAATGTGGCGATCGTGCAACGCGACGTGGACGCGCCGAGGTTCGACGGGGAACGACAGCAGGTGACCGGCGTGGTGCTCGACGGGGGTGAAGTCGAGGCGTGCGATCTGGTGGTCGATGCCACCGGTCGCGGCACCCGACTGCCGGCCTGGCTCGACCAGTGGGGTTTCGCCCGACCGCCCGAGGAGCGGGTGGACGTCGGAATCAGTTATGCCACACACCAATTGCGGATTCCAGAGGGCTCCTCGCGGAGAAGGTCGTGGTCGCCGGGGCTTCGCGCGCCGAGCCGATCGGCCTGGGCATGCTCTTCTACGAGGACCGCACCTGGGGACTGACCACCTTCACGCTCGGAAACATCTCGCCGCCGCAGAACTTCACCGAGATGTGCGCACTCGCCGAGGCGGTGCTCCCCGAGCCGCACGCGAGCGCGATCGCCGCCGCCGAACCGTTGGGCGAGGTGGCGTTCCACCGCTATCCGGCGAGTCGGTGGCGGCGATACGACAAGCTGCGCCGCTTTCCGGCCGGCATCGTCGCGATCGGGGACGCGGTCGCGAGCTACAACCCGACCTACGGGCAGGGCATGACCATGAGCTCCATCCAGGCCGGCCAGTTGCGTGACGTACTCGCTTCGGGCACAACGGAACTCGCCGCAGAGCTGAACCGGGCCACCGCCAAGGTCACCTATCCGGTGTGGACGATGAACGCGATCGGCGACCTGACGTTGCACGGCGCCGAGGGACCGATGCCGTGGTGGTACCGCCCGGTGGGCTCGCTGTTCGATCAGTTCCTCGGCGCCGCGGAGACCGATCCCGTTCTGGCGGAATGGTTTCTGCGCCGGTTCAGCCTGCTGGACAGCCTCTACATGGTGCCGTCACCGAGGATCGTCGGCCGGGCGATCCGGCACAACATGGGTTTGTGGTTGAAGCAGCAGCGCACCGCTAGCGCTGAACTCCGCGATCGAGATCCGGCTCCAAGTAGATGACCTTGGCCGCGGGCACTTTCGCCCGCACGGCCGCCTCGGCCGCGTCGATCGTGCGGGCCACCGTTGCCAGATCGGTGTCGGCGGCCAACGCGATCTTGGCGCCGACGAGCATCTCCTCCGGACCCAGGTACTGCGTGCGGAGGTGGATGACACGGTCGACGTGCTCGGTCTGCATCAGTGCCGCCTCGATGGCGTCGCAGTCGTCGGCGGTGGCCCCCTCACCGATCAGCAGGCTGTGCATCTCGATCATCAGGATCACCGCGATCACGCCCAGCAGCGCGCCGATCATCATCGTGCCGATCCCGTCCCAGATGGCGTCACCGGTCAGCATGGTCAAACCGACGCCCAACAGCGCGAAGATCAGGCCGATCAGCGCGCCGGTGTCCTCGAGCAGCACCACCGGCAGCTCCGGGTTGCGCGACCGGCGAATGAACTGCCACCAGCTGCTGCCGCCCTTGAGCGGCCGGGACTCGACCATCGCGGTGCGAAAGCTGAAGGTTTCCAAGCCGATCGCCACAACCAGGATGGCGACAGCCACCAGCGGAGAGCTCAGCGGCTGCGGGTGCGAGATCTTGTGGTAGCCCTCGTAGAGCGCGAAGATCGCGCCGAGCGAGAACAGCACCAGCGCCACCACGAACGAGTAGAAGTAGCGGCTGCGCCCATACCCGAACTGGTGCAGACTGTCGGCCTCCCTGCGGGCCTGGCGCTGACCGAACAGCAGCAGGCCCTGGTTGGAGGTGTCGGCCACCGAGTGCACGGCCTCGGCCAGCATCGAGGAACTGCCGGTGATCAGGAACCCGACGAACTTCGCCGCGGCGATGCCCGCGTTGGCGACCAGCGCGGCCAGAATCGCCTTGGTGCTGCCCTCGGTCGACATTCGGTGTCCTCCTGTTTTCAGGATTTTTCAGAGGCCAACCGTAGCGCGGAAGATTTTCGTCGGCTGATCTGCCCTCAGCCGGATCGGTCCGTCATCGGCGGCCACCCACGCCGACGAACCGCGATGCAGCGCCACCTCGTCGGATTTCGCGCACACCACGACCGAGCCCTCGGTGCAGACCAGGATCTGCGGACCATCGTGGCGGGAGGGGGCGTCGACCTGGTGGCCGAGGTGCTCGCCGTCGAGCATCAGCACCGAGGTGGCAAACTCCGGCGCCGGAGTCTCGTAGACCAGTTCGATGCCGTCGCGAACGGTGCGCGGCCGCAGCACGGCGTCGTCGGCGGGCGCGAAGTCCAGCACCCGCAGCAACTCGGGAACGTCGACGTGTTTGGGGGTCAGACCGCCGCGAAGCACGTTGTCGGAGTTGGCCATCACCTCCATACCCACACCGTGCAGATAGCTGTGCAGGTTGCCCGCCGGCAGGAAGATCGACTCGCCGGGCTGCAGCGTGATCCGGTTGAGCAGCAACGAGGCCAGCACGCCGGCATCACCCGGATAGCGTTCGCCGAGCTCCAATACGGTCTTGGCTTCGGCAACGAATTCCGTTGCACCCGAACGGACGTAGCCGACCGCCCCCTCCAGCACCGCGGGAATCAGGGTGTCGAGATCGGGCTGCGGTGCGGTGATCCAGGTGGTGAACAGCGCACGAAGTCCGTCGGCGTCGGACTGTCCACTGAGCAGAGCGATGAATGGATCGAGAGCCGAAACCCCTAGCGCACGCAGTAATTCGGCCGACTTGGCGGCGGACCGGAAACCGGCGAGTGCCTCGAACTCGCCGAGCGCCACCAACAACTCAGGCTTGTGGCTGCGGTCGCGGTAGTTGCGAACCGGCGAGTTCAGCGGCACGCCCAGCCGGTCCTCGCGCAGGTAGCCTTCTACTGCCTGCTCGGCACTGGGGTGGGCCTGCAGCGACAGCGGCTCGTCGGCGGCGAGCACCTTCACCAGGAACGGGAGCACATCACCGAACCGGGCCCGCACCGCCGCGCCGAGCTGGCCTTCGGGATCGGCGCCTACGGCGTCGAGCAACGACGTCTCGGTACCGTTGCCGTTCTCCAGCCAGGCCGGATCACCCGGATGAGCCCCGAACCACAGCTCCGCCTCGGGGTGCGCGGTCGGGGAAGGCCTTCCGGTGAACTCGGCGATCGCCGTACGCGATCCCCACGCGTACGTGCGTAACGCTCCTCGTAGCAGCTCCACTGCCTTGCTATCCCCCCAACAGTCTCAGATAAACCGCGGCCATCTCCAACCGGACGGCCAAGGTGGCCAGCTGCTGTTCGGTGCGCCCCGCCGGCAGCGGAACCGACCCCGCCTCGCCGACGTCCTCAGCCCCCACCACGTCGACGTCGTCGAGTCCGGCCACCCGCGCGGAGACCACCGGCCGCTCGGAGTCGAGAGCCAGTGCGAACACCCGGGCGCGGCTGGCCAGCGGCCCGTCGATCTCCTCGTCGTGGAACAACGCGTCGACCGAACTCGCCAAACCCTTTGCCATTCCGCCACGTAACGCGACGACGGCGTCGGCCAGTCCCGCCGCGGCCACCGGCTGGTGCGCCACCCGCAGCAGCACCGCCGCGCCGTGGCGCGCCAGCGACAGGGTGGCCACACAGTCACCGGCGAGCACCACCTGGCGATCGGCCATCCGCTCGGCCAGCGCTTTGGCCGGGTTGGTGAACACCTCGCGGCCGGCGCTGTTGCGCAGCGCCTCGGCGTCGAGCTCGTCGGCCAGCGCGGTGAGGTCGCTGTCCAGTGCGGGGTCCACGGCCTGCAAGGTAGCCAGGCCGGCGGCGAGATAGCGGCACAGCCCGAACTCGTCGGGCACCCACAGCCGCGGGGCCAGAACTGCGGTCCGGCCTGCGGTCGCGTCCCGCAGCGGGCCTTCGTAGGGCGCGGCGACGACCACGCCGGCACCTCGGCGCACGGCGGTCGCGGCAGCGCCGACCAGCGCCGGGTCGCCCGGGTCGTCGCCGGCGACGACGAGCACGTCCAGCGGCCCGATCCACGGCGGGGACTCGGCGGCGACCACGATCGGCTCGCCGGCCACCCCGCTGAACGACGCGGCGAGCATGGTGCCTGCGGCTTCGGCCGGGCCGCGGCCCGCGACCCAGATCAGCGTGCGCGGCCGGTGGCCGGCCACCGACGCCAGCGCACCTTCTTCCACTGCCGCCGCGGTGGCCCGCACCTGGGCGCCGGCGCTCGCCGCGGCCCGCAGCAACCCGTCACGGTCGGCTTCCAGCAGACCCTCGGTGTCGTCGAGGTCCACCGTGGCGTGCGGCGAACTCATGTCACGGCCTCGCGCTGCCCGGCTATCTCGTCGGCCACCCGGCCGACGATGTCGTCGACCTCATCGGAGGTGCGGGCCTCGACGTTGAGCCGCAGCAACGGCTCGGTGTTGGAGGTCCGCAGGTTGAACCAGGCGCCGTCACCGAGGTCCACGGTGACACCGTCGAGGTGGTCGAGTGAAACGACTTGATGGCCAAAGTTTTTCAACACCGCCTCGACACACGTCGGGGCGTCCTCGACGCGGAAGTTGATCTCGCCGGAGGATTCGTAGCGTTGGTAGTCGGCCATGAAGTCCGACAGCGGACGGTCCTGCTCGCCGAGTGCGGCGAGCACGTGCAGCGCGGCCAGCATGCCCGAGTCGGCGCCCCAGAAGTCCCGGAAGTAGTAGTGCGCGGAGTGCTCACCGCCGAAGATCGCGCCGGTGTCGGCCATCAGCCCCTTGATATAGGAGTGGCCGACGCGGGAGCGCACGGGTGTTCCGCCGAGCTCGATCACCAGCTCGGGCACCGCCCGCGAGGTGATCAGGTTGTGGATCACCGTGGCACCGATCTCCCGCTTCAACTCCCGTGCTGCGACCAGCGCGGTCACCGCCGACGGCGAAATGGGCTTGCCGAGCTCGTCGACCACGAAACAGCGGTCGGCGTCCCCGTCGAAGGCCAGACCGATGTCGGCCCCGGTCTCGACGACGAACTTCTGCAGGTCGACCAGGTTGGCCGGTTCCAGCGGATTGGCCTCGTGGTTGGGGAAGGACCCGTCGAGTTCGAAGTACAGCGGCAGCAGGGTCAGCGCGCCGATCGGGCCCAGCACCGCCGGGGCGGTATGCCCGGCCATCCCGTTGCCGGCGTCGACCGCCACTCGCAGCGAACGCAGTTCGGTGAGATTGACCAGCGATCGCAGGAACTCGCCATAGTCGGCGAGGACGTCCTGATCGTGAATGTGGCCGTGGGGACCGTCAAAGGTGGGCACACCCGCGATCAGGTCGTCGCGGATGACCGACAGCCCGGTGTCGTCGCCGACCGGTTTGGCCCCGGCCCGGCACAGTTTGATGCCGTTGTAGGCGGCCGGGTTGTGACTCGCGGTGAACATCGCGCCGGGGCAGTCCAGGAAGCCGGAGGCGAAGTAGAGCTGGTCGGTGGAGGCCAGTCCGATCCGCACGACGTCGAGGCCTTGCGCGGTGACGCCCTCGGCAAAGGCCGCCGACAATGTCGGCGAACTCTCCCGCATGTCGTAGCCGATCGCGACCCGGCCGCTGTGGGTGCCTTCGCTGCGCAGCAGCCGGGCGAACGCTGCGCCGACGTCGGCGACGAACGCTTCGTCGATCTCCTCGCCGACCAGACCACGCACGTCATAGGCCTTGATGACACGGCGGACCGCGGCGGCGGGCCTGGACATGGCGGATCTCCTGACTGAGGGGACTCTTGGCCGCCAGCCTATCTGTTCGGACGCGCCGTTACGGGCGTCCTTCCGCGTCAGTCCGTCGGATCTGGCAAGACGCGCAGGTGTCCGCGGCGCCGGCCGGCGGTGGTGGGCCGGTGCGCTGCGGCCGCCATCATCCCGGCACCGGCCGCAGGCGCGTGTGCGGCTCCGCTCGGGTCGGAGAATCCGGTCAGCGGCACCCCGGACGGCAACTCACGTCCCTCGCGTACCGCATCGGCCAAGGCGATCAGATCGTCGTCGTCGACGAACTCCGGCAGCGGACCGGCGTGGCGCACCAGTTCCCAGCCGCGCGGCGCGGTGATCCGGGTGGCATGGCCGACGCAGAGGTCCCACGAGTGCGGCTCGCGAACAGTGGCCAGCGGGCCGACGACGGCCGTGGAGTCGGAGTACACGAACGTCAACGTCGCCACCGCGAAAAGGGGGCACGCGGGCCGGCAGCAGCGACGCGGAACATTCACGTCCGTGAGGTTATCGCGCGGCTATCGCCGGTGGTCGGCGGACACGCGCGGCGGCACAGAGGCCGATTCACAACCGTTACGATCGCTCCCGTGGCCGATTCCCGCAGTTCCCGGCGTGGTGGCCGATCCGGCGGTGCCCCCGGGTCGCGCCGCGGCCGCGGGATGCGCGGTCCGCTTCTACCGCCTACGGTTCCAGGCTGGCGCAGCCGCGCGGAGCGATTCGACATGGCGGTGCTGGAAGCCTACGAGCCGATCGAGAGACGCTGGCAGCAGCGGCTCACCGGATTGGACGTCGCCGTCGACGAGATTCCACGGATCGCCCCGAAGGATCCGGACAGTGTGCAGTGGCCGCCGGAAGTCGTTGCCGACGGGCCGATTGCGTTGGCCAGACTGATTCCGGCGGGTGTCGACGTCCGCGGCCAGAACACGCGAGCGCGAATTGTGTTGTTTCGCAAGCCGATCGAACGCCGAGCCAAAGACTCGATCGATCTGACCGATCTGTTGCATGACATTCTGGTGGCTCAGGTCGCCACCTATCTCGGAGTCGAGCCATCGGTGATCGACCCGAGTCTTGAGGAGGAATAGCGGTCGGTAGATGATGCCGCGCTTGAGGCGACGACGCTCCCGCTCGGAGAGTCCGCCCCAGATGCCGAAGCGCTCGTCATGCGCCAAGGCGTACTCGAGGCACCACTCACGTACCTCGCAGCCCAAGCAGATTCGCTTGGCCTCTCGGGTGGAGCCGCCCTTCTCCGGGAAGAACGCTTCAGGGTCGGTCTGCGCGCACAGCGCGCGTTCCTGCCACTGTTCGTCGCCCGGTTCCATCGTCGTCACATCGACGGGGTCGGGCACAAGACTCAGATGAGCGCGCGCCGTTACCCCCGTGTTCTGCGAGCCGGTAATGGTGTGCGGCGCCCCCAGCGCGCCAATGAAGTGCTGATAGGACATTTCCGCCTCCTCACCTGGTTTCGTAGAGTTCTGCATGTCGCCCACTATTGAACTGTGTTCATCCCAATTCGAACATATGGTCGAATCTCGGTCTGCGACACCGAAAACGGCAGGTTGACCGCGAAATGACACTGATGTGATTAGACACGCATGCAGTGGTCCGGTCAAGCGAATCAACAGAATTTGATACCACTTTCCTGGGACATTTCCGCGAGTCGATGCCCCGGCGTGTCTCGGGAGTGATGCGATCGTGACCGCGTGCGGCACTCGATGACCCAACCGCCTAGTGTCGGTCGGTGTGAAGATCACCGTTCTGGTCGGCGGCGTGGGAGGCGCCCGATTCCTGCTGGGGGTGCAGCGATTGCTCGGCATGGGCCAGTTCGCCGGCCAGATATCAGGGGCCCCAGGCGATCTTGATCATGAACTCACCGCGGTGGTCAACGTCGGCGACGACGCCTGGATGCACGGCGTGCGGATCTGCCCCGATCTCGACACCTGCATGTACACCCTCGGCGGCGGTATCGATCCCGAACGGGGCTGGGGACACCGCGACGAGACATGGAATGCCAAAGAGGAATTGGCCGCCTACGGCGTGCAGCCGGACTGGTTCGGTTTGGGCGACCGGGATCTGGCCACGCATCTGGTGCGCAGTCAGATGCTGCGAGCCGGATACCCGCTGTCCCAGGTGACCGAGGCGCTGTGCCACCGCTGGTCGCCGGGAGCCGCACTGCTGCCCGCCAGCGACGACCGCTGCGAAACCCATGTCGTCATCACTGACCCGGAAACCGGCGATCGCAAGGCAATCCACTTCCAGGAGTGGTGGGTGCGCTACCGCGCGCAGGTGCCCACGCACAGCTTCGCGTTCATCGGTGTCGAGAACGCCAAGGCCGGACCGGGTGTCGTCGACGCGATCAACGACGCCGACGTGGTGATGCTGGCGCCGTCGAATCCGGTCGTGAGCATCGGCGCGATCCTCAACATCCCCGGCATCCGTGCCGCGCTGCGGTCCACCGGAGCCCCCGTGGTCGGCTACTCCCCCATCATCGGCGGAAAGCCATTGCGCGGCATGGCCGACGAATGCCTGTCCGTGATCGGAGTCGACACGTCCTCTCAGGCCGTCGGCCGCCACTACGGTGCGCGATCGGGCACCGGGATCCTGGACTACTGGCTGATCTCCGAAGACGACCTCGCCGAGATACCCGGGATCACGGTGAAATCGATTCCACTGCTGATGTCCGACCCGCAGGCCACCGCCCAGATGGTCCGCGCCGGATTGGAACTCGCGGGCGTGACTCCATGAGCCGCGACCCCACCCCACGGCGCGGCCGAGCCGCGACCATGGCACCGCCGCAGCGATCGAAATCCTGCCCGTCACCGGACTTCCCGAGTTCCGGCCCGGTGACGACCTCGCCGCGGCCGTGGCGGCCAACGCGCCGTGGTTGCGCGACGGCGACATCGTGGTCGTCACCAGCAAGGTGGTGTCCAAGTGCGAAGGCCGCATCGTCGCCGCCCCCGCCGACCCCGACGAACGGGACGCGCTGCGCCGCAAGCTCATCGACGCCGAGGCCGTGCGGGTACTGGCACGCAAGGGACGCACCCTGATCACCGAGAACAACATCGGCCTGGTGCAGGCCGCCGCGGGGGTCGACGGGTCCAACATCGGCACAACCGAATTGGCGCTGCTCCCGGTCAACCCCGACGGGAGCGCAGGTGCGCTGCGCGTCTGCGCTGCGCGACCGGCTCGGTGTCGAGGTCGCCGTGCTGATCACCGACACCATGGGCCGCGCCTGGCGCAACGGGCAGACCGATGCCGCGATCGGCTCGGCGGGGCTGCCGGTGCTCTACGGCTATGCGGGCGCGGTCGATTCGCACGGCAACGAGTTGCTCGTCACCGAAGTCGCCGTCGCCGACGAGATCGCCGCCGCCGCCGATCTGGTCAAGGGCAAGCTGACCGCGGTACCCATCGCCGTGGTGCGCGGGCTGAGGTTGACCGACGACGGATCCACCGCAGCACACCTGGTGCGCGGCGGAGAGGACGACCTGTTCTGGCTGGGCACCGCCGAATCGATCGAATTGGGTCGCCGCCAAGCGCAATTGCTGCGCCGTTCGGTGCGCCACTTCGCCGACGACCCCGTCGACCCCGTTCTCGTCGAATCGGCGGTCGCGGAGGCACTCACTGCGCCGGCCCCGCACCACACCCGCCCGGTGCGGTTCGTCTGGATACAGGACCACGGCAGCCGCATCACCCTGCTCGACCGGATGAAAGACGCCTGGCGTGGTGACCTGGCCGGTGACGGCAGGCCCTCGCACAGCGTCGAGAAGCGCGTCGCCCGCGGGCAGATCCTCTACGACGCGCCCGAGGTCGTCATTCCGTTCCTGGTACCCGAAGGGGCGCACAGCTACCCGGATCCGCGGCGCACCGCCGCCGAGCACACCATGTTCACCGTCGCGGTCGGGGCTGCGGTACAGGCGCTGCTCGTCGCACTCGCGGTCCGCGGCGTCGGCAGCTGCTGGATCGGCTCGACGATCTTCACCCCCGACCTGGTCCGCGAGGTCCTCGACCTGCCTGCCGAATGGGAACCGTTGGGCGCCATCGCGATCGGCTACCCGGCCGAACCACCCGAGCCGCGCGAACCGGCGCCCGTCGGCGACCTGCTGGTACGCAGATGACCGTCAGGGACTCTGCGATCGAACTGCTCACCGACTGGGGTGCGCCAGACTCCGCGCAAGATGCGCTGCGGCATGCCGTGCTGGCGTTCCTGAACGCACGGACTGACGCATGCCAACGCAGTTGTGTCGCAGGGCATGTCACCGCCTCAGCCCTCGTCGTCTCCGAGTCCGGCGACGAGGTGCTGCTCACGCTGCACCCGCGACTGGGCCGCTGGGTACAGCTCGGCGGCCATTGCGAGCCAGGGGATTCCGACATCGTCTCGGCCGCGCTGCGGGAAGCCACCGAGGAATCCGGTATCGAGGGGCTGAGCATCGACGCCGACCTCGGCGCCATTCACGTCCACCCCGTCACCTGCTCGCTGGGTGTGCCGACGCGACATCTGGATCTGCAGTTCATCGCCCGGGCACCGGCACAGGCGCGCATCGCCATCAGCGACGAGTCGCTGGACCTGCGGTGGTGGTCGCCCGACGAGCTGCCGCAGGGCACCGACGCCGCGCTGGCCCACCTGGTCACGGTCGCCCGCCGACGGCGCCAGTAACGCCAGGGCGGTCAGACGGGCCTTACGTCGCCATGGCGTTACCCCCGGCGGCCGCCACCGCGCACGGCCGCCCCGCTAGATGTCGGACGAGTAGCGGATGCCGCAATCGGGGATGAGCACGCCGGGCCACACCCGCGCCCCGCGCAACAACTCACAGCGCGCACCGATGTCGGCGCCGTCGCCGATGATGCCGTCGCGGATCAGGGCGCGTGGTCCGATCCGGGCGCCGAAGCCGATGATCGAGCGCTCCACCACCGAGCCGGCCTCGATCTTGGCGCCGTCGAAGATGACTGCGCCGTCCAGCCGCACCCCGGGACCGATCTCGGCTCCGCGCCCAATCACGGTTCCGCCGATCAGCACCACGCCGGGCGCCACGGACGCACCGTCGTGCACCAGGCTCTCGCCGCGCCGTCCGCCGAGCGCGGGCGAGGGCGCCAGGCCGCGAACCAGGTCCGCCGAGCCGCGCACGAAATCCTCCGGCGTGCCCATGTCCCGCCAGTAACTGGAGTCGACGTAGCCGCAGACCTTCACTCCGTCGGCAAGCAGTGCCGGGAACACCTCGCGCTCGACCGACACCTCGCGCCCGCGCGGAATCCGGTCGATGACCTCCCGCTTGAAGATGTAGGTGCCGGCGTTGATCTGGTCGGTCGGCGGGTCTTCGGTCTTCTCGAGGAACGCCTCCACCCGGCCGTCGGCGTCGGTGGGCACGCACCCGAACGCCCGCGGGTCACTGACCCGGACGAGGTGCAGGGTCAGGTCGGCGTCGGTGTCGCGGTGGGCGGCCAGCATCTGCCGCAGGTCCATACCCGAGAGCACGTCACCGTTGAACACCATCACGGTGTCGTTGCGCAGCTTGGGCACCACGTTGGCGATGCCGCCGCCGGTGCCCAGCGGGTGTTCCTCGGTGACGTAGTCGATCTGCAGGCCCAGTTTGGAGCCGTCGCCGAACTCGTTCTCGAACGTCGCGGCCTTGTAGGAGGTGCCGAGGATGACGTGCTCGATGCCCGCGTCGGCGATCCGCGAGAGCAGATGGGTCAGGAACGGCAGGCCTGCGGTCGGCAGCATCGGCTTGGCGGCCGAGAGCGTCAGCGGCCGCAGCCGGGTGCCCTTGCCGCCGACGAGGATGACCGCGTCGACGCCAGTCGGATCAACATCACTCACCGAGTCCCCCAACCCTTCGCCAACTCGCGTTTCGACTTGCGCACTGCTGCGCGCGACCGCACCCTGAGCGCGCCCTTCATCGTCCACCGCAGTGGCGCCCGCCACCATCCGAAATGACGATCAGATAGGTAAATATAGGTGCTGTCGTGATGAGCGCGCAGGTTGCGGGCGGGATCGCGGCCGGTGGAGTGGCCCTTGTCGTGCAAGATCTCCGCCGACGGCACGTAGACGTTGAGCCAGCCGGCCCGGCCGAGGCGGTCGCCGAGGTCGACGTCCTCCATATACATGAAGTAGCGCTCGTCGAACCCGCCGACCTCGTCGAATGCCGCGCGCCGCACCAGCAGGCACGACCCCGACAGCCAGCCGACCGGCCGCTCGCTGGGCGCCAGGTACTCCTGGCGGTAGGCCTTGGTCCACGGGTTGCGCTTCCAGGCGAAACCGACCACGGCGTGCATGCCGCCGCGCACGAGGCTGGGCAGGTGGCGTGCCGACGGGTACACCGAGCCGTCCGGGTCGCGGATCAGCGGCCCCAAGGTGGCGGCCCGCGGCCAGCGCTCGGCGGCGTCCAGCAGCGCGTCGATGCTGCCCGGGCTCCACACCACGTCCGGGTTGGCCACGATCACGAACTCGTCGTCCGCGGCGAGCTTGGCGACCGCGCGGTTGACCGCGCTGCCGTATCCGAGGTTCCCGCCGGTGCGCAGCAGCTGGCTGCCGGGATAGCGCTCCACCGCCTCCTCGGGCGCCCCGTCGACGGAGCCGTTGTCGGCGATGACCACGGTCAGCGGCCGGTCGGTGGCGACCGTCAGCGACGACAAGAACCGATCGAGGTGAGACCCCGGGGAATACGTCACCGTCACCACGGTCAGGGGGCGGCTGGAGGTCACGGCGTAGAGGGTAGCCGTCCGTTGTCGACGGGCTGGGCAAGCGCGTCGGCCAAGGCCTGCCGCCATGGCCGCAGCGGGGTTAGTCCGGCCCGCACCGACGTCGCCATCGACAGCGCCGAGTACACCGGCCGGCGGGCCGGGCGTGGCGCCTGCGCGGTGGTCACCGGACGAACCCGCTCAGGGTCGGCGCCGACCTCCTCGAAGACGGCGCGGGCCTGCTGGAAGCGGGTGACCGCGCCGCTGTTGGCGGCGTGCAGGATCGGTTCGCGGATGCGGCCCTCACCGACCTCGAGCAGCGCGCCCACCAGGTCTTTGGTGTAGGTGGGCGACCCGATCTGGTCATCGACGACGTCGACGGTGCGGTCGGTGGCGGCCAGCCTGCGCATGACGGCGACGAAGTCGGTGCCGGCGCCGCCGGTGTACACCCACGAGGTCCGCACGATGTTGGCGTCGGGCAGCGCGGCCAGCACGGCGAGCTCGCCGGCCAGCTTGCTGTGGCCGTAGACGCCGAGCGGGTTGGTGGTGTCGCCCACGTCGTACGGGTGACGTTGCTCGCCGCCGAAGACGTAGTCGGTCGAGATGTGCACCAGGTGGGCGCCGGCCCGGGCGCAGGCGTGGGCGACGTTCTCCGCACCGGTCGCGTTGATGGCGTAGGCGCCGTCGGGGTCGGCTTCGGCGCCGTCGACGTTGGTGGCGGCCGCACAGTTCACCACCAGGTCGTCCTCGGCAACAAACCGCTCGGCGGCTCTCGGGTCGGTGACGTCCCATTCCCGATGTGTCAGCGCGCTCACCTCATAGCCCCGGCGGGCAGCCTCACCTGCGAGAAACCGCCCGACCTGGCCTCCGGCACCCGAGATCACGATTCGCTTCGCCACGACGTCGAGTCTGGCACGCCGGTTTCGGCTACCGGGTATGCGTCCTTCGCGCCAGTAGCCTGGGCTGATGCCTGCTGCCACCGAAGCAGTGACGGGCGCCCGGCGGGTGGCTCGCACCGTGCTCGCGTTGATCGCGGTGACGGTGATGGTCGGCACGGGTGTGGCCTGGGGCAAGATCCGCTCGTTCGAGGACGGCATCTTCCACCTTGACACCGCGGCGCTGGGCGGCGGCGGTCAGGACGGCGCGATCGACATCCTGCTGGTGGGTATGGACAGCCGTACCGACGCGCACGGCAATCCGTTGTCCGACGAAGAGCTGGCGACGCTGCACGCCGGCGACGACGTGTCGACCAATACCGACACGATCATCCTGGTGCGCATTCCGAACAACGGGGTGTCGGCCACCGCGATCTCGATCCCGCGCGACTCCTACGTCGAGGCGCCGGGTCTGGGCAAGACGAAGATCAACGGCGTCTTCGGCCAGGTCAAGCTCGACAAGATGAAGCAGCTCGTCGAGGAGCAGGGTATGGACCCGGCCGAGGCCGAGCCGAAGGCCACCGAGGCGGGCCGCGAGGCACTGATCAAAACGGTCGCCGATCTGACGGGCGTCACGGTGGACCATTACGCCGAGATCGGCCTGCTGGGGTTCTCATTGATCACCGACGCCCTCGGCGGCGTCGACGTCTGCCTGAAAGACGCGGTGTACGAACCCCTTTCCGGAGCGGATTTCCCGGCCGGCTGGCAGAAGCTCAACGGTCCGCAGGCGCTGAGCTTCGTCCGCCAGCGCCACGACCTGCCGCGCGGCGACCTCGACCGGGTGGTACGTCAGCAGGTCGTGATGGCTTCACTTGCTCACCAGGTCATTTCGGGCAAGACGCTCACCAGTCCGGCGACTCTCAACCGGTTGGAGGCCGCCATTCAGCGCTCGATGGTGATCTCCTCGGGCTGGGACATCATGGACTTCATCCAGCAACTCGAGCACCTGGCCGGCGGGAACATCGCCTTCGCGACCATCCCGGTGGTCGACGAGGCCGGCTGGAGTGATGACGGCATGCAGTCGGTGGTGCGCGTCGACCCGTCACAGGTGCACGACTGGGTGGACGGCCTCCTGCACGACCAGGCCGAGGGCAAGACGGAGAAGGCCGCCTACTCCCCCCAGCAGACCACCACCGAAGTCGTCAATGACAGCGATATCAACGGGCTGGCCGCTGCGGTGTCGGAAGTATTGAGCGCCAAGGGTTTCACCGCTGGCAACGTCGGCAACAACGACAAAGACCACGTGATCAAGAGCCAGGTGCAGGCGGCCACGGAGGACGACCTCGGCGCCCAGACCGTCGCCAAGGAACTCGGCGGCCTTCCCATCGTGGCCGACGGGTCGATCCCCGCGGGCACCGTGCGCGTTGTGCTGGCCGCGGACTACACCGGGCCGGGCTCGGGTCTGGACGGCACGCTGCCCACGGCGGCGAAGGTGGACCAGGCCGCGGGACAGACCGGCGACCAGACCCCACCCCCGCCCTCGCCGATCATCACCGCGGGGTCCAATGACCCCAAGTGCGTCAACTGATGAATCTGACTGACACGATCCTGGATCCGTTGTTGCGTGCCGACCCGATGGGTCCGCGGATCACCTACTACGACGACGCCACCGGTGAGCGCATCGAATTGTCGACGGTGACGCTGGCCAACTGGGCGGCCAAGACCGCCAACCTGTTACGCGACGAACTGGGCGCCGGGCCGGGAACCCGGGTGGCGGTGCTGCTGCCCGCGCACTGGCAGACCGCGGCAGTGCTGCTGGGCGTGTGGTGGATCGGCGCCGAGGTGGTTGTGTCCGCTGGGCCGGCGACATCCGGAGCCGCTGACGTCGCGTTGTGCACATCCGACCGGCTCGGCGAAGCCGACGAGGCCGTCGCCGGCGGTGAGGTGGCGGTGCTCTCGCTGGATCCGTTCGGCAAGCCCGCGGCGGATCTCCCGATCGGAGTCACCGACTACGCCACCGCGGTTCGGGTACATGGCGACCAGGTGGTGGCCGAGCAGAATCCGGGACCGGCGCTGGCCGGCCGTACCGTTGCCGAGGTGTTGTCGGCAGCGCGCGATTCAGCTGCTGCTCAAGGGTTTTCGTCAGCCGACCGGGTGATGTCGACGGCGGCATGGTCGACGCCCGAGGAGGTCGTCGACGCCTTGGTGGCGGTGTTGGTCGCCGGGGCGTCGCTGGTTCAGGTCGCCAATCCCGACCCCGGGGTGCTACCCCGGCGCCGGGAAACCGAGAAGGTCACCCGGACGCTGGCGGCGTAAGTTAGTCCCGCATCAGCGCACACCCCAAATCTGCTGAATACGCCGAACGTCCTCACACAGATCTTCCAGGGTTGCGATCGCAAACCGTTTCGCCTCATCGGAAGCGTTGGCGTCATTCAGTTGACGAGCAATTATTTCCGCCAGCCAGAGTATTTCCATTTGGCGCACCTTCTTCTTTAACGCCGCGCGAGCATCCGTGGCTTTCAAATGGTCGACCGAGCGCGGTCAATTGAACCAAGAGAGTGATTGATCGGTGCTAGCCGAGCCGCGGGGGCTGGCGAGCCGAATGTCGGCTCCGCCGATGGCAACCGCCGACGACGTACGCGATAAATGGGTTAGCCATGAGTTCCCCCAACACCGGCTGCGATGCAGCCGCCAACGGTACACCTTCAGGCTTACAGCACCCTGTGGAAACGCTCCACGGCGTCTGCCCGGAGGGCACTTTCCTCACCTCGGCCGGCTTCAACATCAAGGACATCGCCGACAGCATCATCGTGCTCATCCTGTGCGTGCTGCTGGTGGGCGAGCCCATCCGTCAGATCCGCCTGGAGTTCGGCCGGCTGTCGGGCAGGCGCGCGGACCCCGCTCTCGACGACGCGCTCCGGGCGGCCATCGCGGCGGTCTCCGCCGAACACAGCGACGAACTCGAACACGACCTGACCCTCGTCGACGCGCTGGCGATCGCCAGGGGCAAGACCATCGAGGTGGACCTGCGGGTGGCCTACAGCGGCACGATGACCGTCGAGGAGCAGGACGAACTGCGCGCGCACACCTACGCCGAACTACGCGATCGCATCGGGCCGCTCCGGCTCACTCTGGTGTTCAGCACCCTCCCGATCCACGCGACGCCCACGCTCTAGTTGGGATCACTCCAGGCCTGAGCGTCGTAGGCTGACCGGCGTGGACCGGGCCCCGCTGAATCTCGCTTCGCTGCGCGAACAACTGGCCGGGCCCGGACTCCCGGTGCACCGCCTCGACGTGGTCCAGACAACCGGGTCGACGAACGCCGATCTGCTGGCCCGGCACGCGGCCGGTGAGGCCATCGCCGGCGTGGTGCTGCTCGCCGAGGACCAGAGTGCCGGCCGCGGTCGCAACGGCCGCAGCTGGTCAGCTCCGCCGCGCTCCCAGATCGCCCTGTCGATCGGAGTCAGCGCCGAAGGTGTGCCGCCGTCGGCATGGGGATGGCTGCCGCTGCTGACCGGCGTGGCACTGGTGGACGCGATCCGCCAGACGACGGGGGTCGAGGCGGGAGTGAAGTGGCCGAACGACGTTCTGGTCGGCACCGGAAAACTCGCCGGGATCCTCGCCGAGGTGGCCTCACCCGAGCCGGTGATAGTGGTCGGGCTGGGACTCAACGTCACGCTGACGCCGGACGAGGCCCCGGACCCGAGGGCCACCTCATTGCAGATGCTGGGCGCCTCGATGCTCGACCGCGACGTCCTGGCCGCGACGATCCTGCGCGAGCTGACCACCCGAATCCAGCACTGGCAGCACGCGCAAGGCCCTGACCCGGACCTGGTCGAGGACTACCGCTCGCGCAGTCTCACCCTGGGCGCCCGGGTTCGAGCCATCCTGCCGGGTGATCGCGAAATCATCGGCACCGCAACACAAGTCGATGCCACCGGTCGCCTGCTCATCGACACCGACACCGAGGTGGTGACGGTGTCGGCGGGCGACATCACCCACCTGCGTGCCGCGGATTAGCTCAGCGCAGCAGTGCGCGGGACATCACGACCCGCTGAATCTGGTTGGTGCCCTCGTAGATCTGGGTGATCTTGGCGTCGCGCATCATCCGCTCGACCGGGAAGTCGATGGTGTAGCCCGCGCCGCCGAACAGCTGCACGGCGTCGGTGGTGACCTCCATCGCGACGTCGGACGCGAAGCACTTCGACGCCGCCGAGATGAACCCGAGGTTGCCTTCGCCGCGCTCGGCGCGCGCCGCGGCCGAGTACACCATCAGCCGGGCGGCCTCGACCTTCATCGCCATGTCGGCGAGCATGAACTGCACGCCCTGGTTGTCGGACACCGGACGGCCGAACTGCTTGCGGTCCTTGGTGTATGCGATCGCGGCGTCCAGCGCACCCTGTGCGATACCCACGGCCTGCGCACCGATCGTCGGGCGGGTGTGGTCCAGGGTGGCCAGCGCGGTCTTGAAACCGGTGCCGGGCTCACCGATGATCCGGTCGCCCGGGACGCGGCAGTTCTCGAAGTACAGCTCGGTGGTCGGCGAGCCCTTTATGCCGAGCTTGCGTTCCTTGGGTCCCACCGTGAAGCCCTCGTCGTCCTCGTGGACCATGAACGCCGAGATTCCGTTGGCGCCCTTGTCCGGATCGGTCACGGCCATCACCGTGTACCAGGACGACTTGCCGCCGTTGGTGATCCAGCACTTGGCACCGTTGAGAATCCAGTCGTCGCCGTCTTCCTTGGCACGGGTGCGCATCGCCGCGGCGTCCGATCCGGCTTCCCGCTCGGACAGCGCGTAGGACGCCATGGCCTCGCCGGACGCGATGGCGGGCAGCACCTTCTTCTTCAACTCGTCGGAGCCGCGCAGGATCAGCCCCATCGTGCCCAGCTTGTTGACCGCCGGGATCAGCGACGCCGACGCGTCGACCCGCGCGACCTCCTCGATGACGATGCACGCCGCCACCGAGTCCGCACCCTGCCCGCCGTACTCCTCGGGCACGTGCACCGCGTTGAAACCCGAAGCGTTCAGCGCTTCCAGAGCTTCCTGCGGGAACCGCGAGTTCTCATCGACGTCAGCGGCATACGGAGCGATCTCCTTCTCCGCCAGCGCGCGGATCGCCGCGCGCAATTCGTCGTGCTCCTCGGGCAACTTGAACACGTCGAACGAGGAATCACCACTCCAACCAGCCATCACAGCCTCCTTGCTACTCGCCGGTAACTTTAACCCGCGCGATCATTCACCGAGTAATCGCTCCCGCAACGCTCGATCCTTGGCCAGCACCTGCGCCTCGAGATCGTCCTGGAAAATCTGCATCTTCTTCAGCATCGCAGTGTCGGACGCCGCCAGGATCCGCACCGCCAGCAGCCCCGCGTTGCGCGCCCCGCCGATCGACACCGTGGCCACCGGCACGCCCGCCGGCATCTGCACGATCGACAGTAGCGAGTCCATCCCGTCGAGCTTCGCCAGCGGAACCGGAACCCCGATCACCGGCAGCGGTGTGGCCGCGGCCACCATCCCCGGCAAGTGCGCGGCGCCGCCGGCACCGGCGATGATCACCCGAATGCCGCGGACGGCCGCGCCGCGCGCGTACTCCAGCATCCGGCCCGGCGTGCGGTGCGCCGAGACGACGCCCACCTCGAAGGGCACCTCGAACTCGGCCAGCGCGAGCGCGGCGTCCTCCATGACCGGCCAGTCGCTGTCGCTGCCCATGATCACGCCGACCACTGGCTGCTGGGTCATGAATGCCCGTCCCATCCGTCGGTCCACTGTGCGTGTGACAACCAGTGTGCCGCCCGTTCGGCACGTTCACGCACCGCTTCCACGTCGGACCCGTCTTTGCCGACGATGTTGACGTGACCCACCTTGCGGCCCGGCCGCTCAGCCTTGCCGTACAGGTGGACCTTCGCCTCGGGAATCCGGCCGAACAGGTGATGCAGGCGCTCGTCGAGCGCCATCGCCGGGGCGTGCGACGCACCGAGCACGTTGGCCATCACGGTGACGGGCGCGATCGCGCTGGTGTCTCCGAGCGGATAGTCCAGGACCGCCCGCAGGTGCTGCTCGAACTGGCTGGTGACCGCGCCGTCCATGGTCCAGTGCCCGGAGTTGTGCGGACGCATCGCCAACTCGTTGACCAGCAGCGTTCCGTCGGTGGTCTCGAACAGCTCGACGGCCAGCACACCGACCACGCCCAGCTCT
This sequence comes from uncultured Actinomycetota bacterium, assembly GCA_963716465.1. Lineage (GTDB taxonomy): Bacteria > Actinomycetota > Actinomycetes > Mycobacteriales > Mycobacteriaceae > Mycobacterium. The sequence goes on along the minus strand of CAVQTS010000006.1, from coordinate 325,013 downwards.
GCGGCCAGCCGCAGCCCCAGTTGCTCGGCCGAGGAGGCCAGCTGCTCGGGCAGACCCGGCGCAGGGGCCAGCACCGTCACGCAGATGCCGTCCCGCTGCACCGTCTCGACGATCGGCCACGCCGCGCCCTGACCGAACGCCGAGCGGGCCACCAGGGCGGACAGCTCGCGCCGCATCGAGACGCGCTCCTCCAGCAGAACCGGCACGGCCTCGGCCAGGTACCCCTGGACCACCTCACGGGCATGCCCCAGATCGCGGGCCAGCACCACGCCCCGGCCGTCGTAGCCACCGCGCACGGTCTTGACCACCACCGGGCCGCCGACCCGGGCCGCGAAAGTGTCGACGTCGTCGATGCTGGTCACGGCGGCGTACCGCGGGATCGGGGCGCCCAACGCCGCCAGCTTGCGTCGCATCACCAGCTTGTCCTGGGCGTGCACGAGTGCCTCCGGCGGCGGTGCCACCGTCACGCCCTCGGCGACCAGGGTGTCGAGCATGGCGGTCGGCACGTGCTCGTGGTCGAACGTCAGCGCGTCCGCGCCCGCGGCTGCCCGGCGCAGCGCGTCCAGGTCGGTGTGCTCGCCGATCACCACATCCGGGGTGACCTGAGCGGCCGGATCGTCGGGGCTGACGGCCAGGACGCGCAGGCTCTGGCCCAGCGCGATCGCCGCCTGGTGGGTCATCCGGGCCAGCTGTCCGCCGCCGACCATGGCGACGACCGGAGGTCTGGGTGCGTGTGACACGGCCATCATGGTGTCATGACCGTCAGCTGATCGTTTACTGGTGGTGACCTGCGGGACTACGCACACTTGCAACGATTTCCGTAGACTTGCTCACTGTGTCTTTTGCTGATGCCACGATCGCGCGGTTGCCCCGACCGATCCGGCCCTTTGCCGAGCGGCATCACGAGCTCATCAAGTTCGCGATCGTCGGCGCCACGACGTTCGTCATCGACTCGGCGATCTTCTACACGCTGAAGCTGACGATTCTCGAGCCCAAGCCGGTGACGGCCAAGGTCATCTCCGGCATCGTCGCGGTGATCGCGTCCTACGTGCTCAACCGGGAGTGGAGCTTCCGCAACCGCGGCGGCCGCGAACGCCACCACGAGGCGCTGCTGTTCTTCGGCGTCAGCGGGGTCGGCGTGCTGCTGAGCATGGCCCCGCTGTGGTTCTCCAGCTATGTGCTGGAGCTGCGGGTGCCGCACGTGTCGCTGACCATGGAGAACATCGCCGACTTCGTGTCTGCCTATGTGATCGGCAACCTGTTGCAGATGGCGTTCCGGTTCTGGGCGTTCCGGCGGTGGGTGTTCCCCGACGAACTCGGCGGCGACCACGACAAGGCGCTGGAGTCCTCGCTCACCGCGGGCGGTCTGGCCGAGGCGCTGGAGGACGGGTACGAGTCCGAGAATGGCAATGTGACGCCGTTGCGGCGCCGGCGCCGCGGCGGGCTGGGTCAGTCGGCCGGCGGCGCCAACCTTCGCGACGCGCGGGTGTCGGACTCTTCGGAACCCAGGGTGTCGAAGACTTCGTGATACAGCAGTGAGTGCACCTGTTCCACGCGCGGAATGTCGTGGAACTCAAGGGGATCCTGCGACGCCGATTCGATGATCAGCGTGCCCGTGCGCAACATCCGGTCGAACAGACCGTGGCGGAACTCCACACTGTTGACCCGGGCCAGCGGAATGTCGATGCCCGAGCGGGTCAACAGCCCGTGGCGGAACATCACCCTGCGGTCGGTGATGACGAAATGTGTTGTCAGCCAGGAGAAGAACCGCCACACCGTGAGCCAGCCGACCAGGATGGCCCACAGTGCGGCGATCACCGTGTAGAGCACCTTCTTGGCGGTCGGGTCCCAGCTTGTGGTGTTGACCACCGCGGCGATGAACGCGGCGAGCGCGGTGGTGATCAGCAGGACCAGGACCGGCGCCGATCAGCCGCTTCCAGTGCGGGTGCCGGTGCAGGACGACCTGCTCGTCGTCAGCGAGGACGTTCTCGGGATATCCCACGCGGGTCACCACACCACCGAAATCATGTACAGCACTGCAGCCACGACCGCCGGGATCGTCGCGCACACCGTCGCGATCACCAGCAGCACAATGCTCCGATTCGGCCGCAACGCCCCGTCCTGAGGGACGGTCTGTTCGCGTCGAAGGCTGGTCAGGATGCACAGCACTCCCGCGAGCGTGAACAAGGCGACGGCGATCACTGTGGCCACTTCACGGTCAGCGGCGGCGTACCGACCTGCTTCATCACGGTGACCCGGTCGGATTGGTACACGACTTCGAACCCCAATTCAGCTGACGAAAACCCTGAGCGCGTCGCGCATGACGGCATCACTGACGCCGTACCGGTACTTGAGATACTGCTCGTCCGCCCTCATGACGACGACATACCTGATCCCGGGCAGGGCGGTGCAATTCGCCAGGTGGCGCCCGGAGTCCATGCAGCTCGGCTCCAGTTCGGAGGCCGTTGGGGATGACCGTAGATACTGCCCTGTCCCCAGAAGCCCAGCTTCGTCGGTGTCGATCTGCCGCGCGACTTGGTCGCCGATGGCCACTTCTTCGCGGGTGGTGCGCTCGAACGACGCGTTGAGTCCGCGATTGGTGACGACCAGTACCCCCAACCCCAGGAAGACGACCGCGAGCGCAGCGCTGGCAACCATCGCCATCGCGAACCCTTATCGAGGGTCGCAGCAGGGGTGACAACGCCAGCGCCGCGAGCGCGCAGAGCACCGGCGAGGTGTACAGGAACGAACGAATGCCGACCTCGCCGCCGTAACTCTGCACGAGGACGAGCCCGAACGGTGCCAGGCCGAGGACGGCGAACAACAAGTGAGACCCGTCGCGCCGTAGTCGCAGCCAACCCATTGCGGCAAGACCCATCAGAAGCGCAGCTGCGATCAGCCGCAACAGCTGCATCTGGCTGTAGATGGGGTCGCCGGCGATCCGCTCGCTGACACTGACGTCGAGGTTGCCTTTGACTCCGCCTACGTCTCCGATGATGTCGGCGAGGTGCCCCTGCCAGAACGGTTGGGCGGAATAGGTGAACCAGGCCACGAAGATCAGACCGGCGGCCAGCCACAGCAGCTTGTAACGGGTCAGACCGAGCACCGCGAAGACCACCAGCATCAGGATGGTCACCAGGGGTGTGAGCTGATGCGAGATCACCATCGCGGCGACCAGGACGGCCAACGTCAACTCGACCATCAACGTCCAGAGGGCGCTCCTGCCGGTGACCCTGCCGGGTATCCGCAACCAAGCGGTCAGCATCCGATGGATGCGTCCCCCCGGCAGAGCGGGTATGGCCGAGTTCCGGTACTGCCATAGCATGACCGCCAGAATCGACGTGTAAAGGATCAAGGCGGCCGCCTGAGGCGCGAAGTAGTCCTGCTGATACCAGTTGAACAGGATGAACACCGTCACGCCGAGCCATGCGATTCGCTCGTTTCCGATCACCGCCGAACCGATCGCGTGCAGCGAGCACATGATCAGCACACCGAAGAACAGCGAAGCACTCACCGTGAAGATCCCGCTGGTGGTCAGTCCTCCGACAACGGTGAGATTGGCAGTGGCAGAGAAGAACCCCGCCCAGTTGACGCGTGCGTCCACCGGCGGTGGCAGTGTTCCCAGCGACACCATCCAGTCGGAGATCGACCGGTGAACATAGGCGGTGACGAACGGAGCGGTTCGGTCGGCCCACGCAATCGGCATGGTGACGTAGACGATGAGCACGACGTTGGCCGTAGCGATCCGCCCTTTGTCCAAAACGCGGCGCCCATACTCGAAGACCAGTGCTCCGCTCAAAAGCGCCAACCCGACGAAGTACTCGACAGGGAGGGCTTGGAGCAGACCATAGCTACCGGCGGCATCGACATTCAGTCGGTGTACCGCGGAGAAGAAAAGCGCGCTTGAGGCTACCAACAACAGCAGGCTGGGCAATCGAAACCCACTGGGCCACATTTTGTTTCGCAGCCACACGCGAGCGGCCGAGAAACTGACCGGATGCCCATCGCGATTACCTCGCCACGCCAGAGCAACCGTGAAAACCGTTGCAATACCTAAGATCACGAACTGGCAGGCGAAGGGAAGGCGCAAACCGAGGCCGTAGTTGGCCTGCGCGAAAAGCACATTGGTCGCGATCGAAACAGCAAGCGCGACACTGCCGAAGACTCCGTTACTGGGCAGCCGCAGCAGGCCTGAGGCGGGCAAGCCCGGCAAGATGACGGCGACAAGCGCGACGACGGCCGCGCGGACACCCTCCGGCAGAATGCCTGCGTTACCGGAACGCACCAGGATGGTGAGCGCAGCGGAGATCACGATCACGAATGCCGAGACCACTACCGTGAATGACACCAAGCCCGAGTCGTCATCGGGGGAGTGCACGCCGGGAGCCGCCACGGGAATCTCGACGTCGGCCAGCACCGGATCAGACTACCCAGCAGGTGGTGCGGGCCGTGTGCTCATCGGCTGCCCGCGTAGGCCCAGGCCGATACCCAGTCGACCATCAGATGTCCGCTGTGCGAACCCTTCCCCTTGGTCTCGGTCTGCAATTGCCACCGCATGGGCTTGTTGGGAACGGATTTGGCGCTCTCCAGAACCAACGTGTTGTCCAGCAGGAATCGAACCCGACCCGGTGACCACTCGATGGTGTAAACATGCCAGTCGGTGAACGGCACGCCGGTGTCCGCGTAGTCCTGGCCGCCGCCTGGCAAGGCGTAGTGGGCAAAGGCGCTGGAAGTTGAGGCAAGCGATCCTTCGGGGAAATCCACTTCCCCATCGTCGGGCCACTTTTCGGACTGCGGCCACAACAGCCACGCGACGTAGTACTCGCTCAGCGTCGGGCGGTCGACCTTCAGCCGTGCCGAGTAGCGGCCGTAAGTCTGGTACTGGCTGCCGTTGGCCAGGATTGGTGACGGGTTCGCCCCGGCCGGCTGACCGTTCACCGGGTGGAGGTAGAAGTCGAGGACCCCGTTGGACACGCTGAGAACCTCATCCGGCCGGTACGGCCGGTGCTGGTAGGTGTCGGTCCAGACCTGTGGATAGGTGAGCCACTGCTGACCTTGAGCCCCGACGTAGACGACCTTGTTGGGGTCGGTCGGGTTCGCCCAACTGCCCAGCGGAGCGTCGCGGGTGAAGTCATCGGCGAAGATGTGCTTCCATCCGGGCAGGTCAGCGGTCGGCGCCGAGGTCAGGCTTTGCCTGGGGAGCGCGCTGGCCACGACGGTTACGGTATCAATCAACGTCCACACGGCAGATCGGGTCCGTCCACGTGACGGCTAGAATGCAAACCGAGTTTGCCAACGCTGGCCGCGATCACACAAAACTGGAAAAGATGGCAGGCACCCACCGGACTGGTTTGCGAATAGGTTTCACAGCCGCAATCACCATCCGTTTTCGGTATTGCCAGTTCGATCAGTTACCCGGGGTCCGATGTCGTCGCGACCGCCGACGACGGACGCTGTCCCATCACCGCCGCGGAGACCCAGAACTGGGGTCCACCCAACCGCGCTGACGATTTCGGTGACCCGTCCTCGCTGGCGGGCTGGGACATCTATGACGGACCGGGCCACGACGGCAACGGCCGTCGAACTCCCTCGGCGGTAGCTGTCAAAGACGGCATACTGACCATCACCGGCGACGCCCGGGGCAACTCGGGCGGCATCGCGTGGAATCCCGGCCAGATGTACGGGCGCTGGGAGGTGTGCGCCCGCTCCCCGCAGGCCGCGCCGGGATATCACTCGGTTCTCCTGCTGTGGCCGGACGCCGAGGACTGGCCCTCAGGTGGCGAGGTCGATTTCCAGGAGATCACCGACCCGGCGCGCCAGAAGGTCGAGGGGTGGCTGCACTACGGCCCCGACGACGACCGGGAGTTCACCGAGATGAACATCGACACGACGCAATGGCGCAGCTGGGCAGTCGAGTGGACGCCGCAGCGGCTGGCGATGTTCGTCGACGGTGCCCTGTGGTGGCAGACCACCAACTCGGAGCACCTGCCTCCCCGGCCGATGCACCTGTGCATCCAGCTGGACAACTTCGGCGGCGACCTGCATGACGGCGGGCAGCTGCAGGTGGACTGGGCTCGTCAGTACGCGCTCTAGATTTCGGGCTCGGGCGAGAGTTCGAGGGTTCCGCGACGGGCCTGACGGAACCAGATGACGACCCCGGGGAACAGGACGACGGCGGCCGCGGCCTCGGCAACCAGGTACGCCCACCCCACGCCGACCACCCCTAGCGCTCGGACGGCATACGTGGAGCCGACCACGATGACCACCGTGGCGATGATCCGCACCACGAACATCAGCTTGAGTTTGCGGCGAACCCGGGCGAATCCCTCGTAGACGGAGCCGATTGCGGCAAGCGGGATGAATGCCGCCGCCAGGTACAACAGGCCTTCGCCTTCGGTGCGGTACTCCGCACCGACGAGACCGAGGACGGTGGGCCCCAGGGTCACCAGGCCGAGGCTGCCGACCACGCTGACCAGCGTCATCATCTGAACCATCCGTAACGACAAGGTGCCGACCTCATCGGGGTTGCCGCGACTTCCGCCACGAACGGACTGACCACCAGCGCCACCGCGAAGTACAGCGCATTGACCACTGCCCAGGTCACCGCGAAGTGGGCGTTGGCCTCTGCGCCGAAACGGGCCACGATGATCAGCGGCACGACCAGTGGGGCCACCGCCCAGGACGCGGTGATGCCGAAGGACGAGCCGAAGTAGGACCACAGCGCACGGGTGGGCGGCAGGTTCGGCTCACCCTGAAACCGGTCGGCCGAGCGGTAGCGGTGGCGCATCGCGAGCAGCAGGACGACCACCGCGACCGCGGCGGTGACACCCCACGCCAGGACGATCGAGACCCCGCTGCCACTACGGGCCAGAAAGAACAGCACGGCGAGCTTGGCCACGGCGTGGAACGCGTTCTTCCCTGCCGCCCACCGGGCCACCCCCAGGCCGACACTCGCCTTGTCCTGCAGGCTGAAAACCGCGAGCACCATGACGAAGAAGGGGTAGCTGATCATTCCCCACGTGGACCCGAACAGCGCATCGCGAGGCCCGAACAGCACGAGCCCGGTACCCGACAGCAGCGAGGTCACCGCGACGACGAGTACACCCTGTTTGATCAGGGCGCCGGCGCGAGCTCCCGCCACCGGCAAAAAGCGCTCGAAGATGCTGTCGATGCTCAGGATCGACATCGTCGACAACATGATGCCGGACGTGATCAGGGCGGCCGCGACACCGACTTCGCGGGCGGGGTAGAGCCGGCCGGCCGCACCCCAGAAAAACAGTCCAAGTACACCGGTGAGAAGACTGGACGCGACCATCGAGGCGGTGTTGACCGTCATGTTCCGGTTTGCTGCGGTGAGCCTGGCTTTACGCGCCCCGCAGTTGGCCGCAAGTGCTTCCCAACCAATAGTCGCCGATCCTGTTCCATTCGCGCCAAGGCCTAACCGACCTAGTACCGGCGCCTGTTCGCCGAATGATAGGTCATCGGCCCGCCCGCACCCGTCGTTTGGACACCCACCGGCTCACCTTGGCGCGGACGTACCCGGCAGTTGTGACGGTCAGGCCGACAAAGATCACCGCTGCCCGCTGCATTCCGTTGCCAGTAAAAGTCGACACCTCGCGAAAAACCGCCGTCGGCAGGGTCTTTCGGACGTAGGCCCCTTCGGTGCTCAAGGGCGCCGAAGCGGTCGCCAGGTCGGTGACGATCGCCTTCGACAGCCCTTCGTGATAACAGCGCCGGACGAAATAGCGGAACTTGGTGCGATCGACTGAAACATAATGTTCCACAACAGCTTCGGGGTCGTACAAGATCTGTCGCGACGCGTCCGCGGCACGGGCCCGGATGCACAACTCGGTTTCCTCGCCCCCCACCGGGGTGGTGCCGACGCGGCCGACCTCGGACCTGAAGCCGCCAACCTCTTCGAAGATGCTGCGACGCAGAGACATGTTGCATCCGAGAGGATTTCTGACCGGACTCAGCCGGGTCGGTTGACCGACATAGCTGCAGCCGACCACCCAGTCGAATTCTTTGGGCATCCACGACGGTCGCGGGCCCGGCCAAACCGGCTCGGCATAGCCGCCCACACCGACGACGCTGGCGTCTTCGTAGTGCCGCATCAGCGCCCTCGCCCAGTCCGGGTCGGCACTCGCGTCGTCATCGAGAAACGCGACAACGTCACCACGCGCAGCGTGGACACCGGTATTGCGCGCGCCTGACAATCCTTGCTTCTCTGCGTTCTTCAAGATGGTGATGCGTCCGTCGGAGCCGAACCGCTCGGTTGTCAGGGCGTGCAGTTCGTCGGAGTGGTCGATCACGAGGATCAGTTCGGGGGTGGGCCCGTCCTGCACCAGTACAGACTCGACGGATCGGCAGAGGTCCGTCCATCGCTTCGATGGTGTAGGCACAGATGACCACCGACAGCGTCTGGCTTGGATTCTCGCGCTGCGACGCACCTCAATGTGCGATGTCATCCCGCCGCCTGTCTTCCCACCTTGACATGTCCCGGAATACTGCGCTCGGAGATACCTGCCGTCAACGATCGCTTCGCCGCGATGTCGTTCGAGTCGCTACCGATCACCGGCCGGCGAACCGGGCCCGCCCTCGGCGCCAGGCGCGCCAGCCCTTGGTCCGCAACCGCTCGCGATATGGCGCGACCGGAGCGTCGAGGGCCGCCAACCAGGAAGCCACCTGCTCGGGGGTGGTATCGGAGCAGACGGTCAACCGCGCCAGGGCGAAGAGGCGATCCTGGTCGGAGCTGAGCGCATTCATCACCGCACATGCCGAGTCGTAACCCGCGTCCTGTACCGCGCGAACCACGTCACGGGAGTGGTAACCGTACGGGTAGGCGAAGCTCGGGATCTCGCGCCCCAAAGCGTCCTCGAGCTCGAGCTTGCACCGCCGGATCTCCTCGGTCGCCACCGACAGGGGCAGCGTGTCCAGCTCCGGATGCGTATAGGTGTGGGAACCGATCTCGACCAGCTCAGGATCGAAGTCGGACAGCTGCGACCACGCGAGCATTCGGGCGGGCGGTATCGCCAGCTCCGGCGACGGCCCGGGGCCGGTCAACGCCCCAGTGGTCACGTACAGGGTGCTGCGCAGTTCGTGGGCGGCGAGAACGGCCGCGGCATCGGCGAAGTCGGCGAATCCGTCGTCGAAGGTGATCACCACCGGCCTGGCCGGCAGGGCGCTCTCCCCCAACAGGGCCGCCCTGAGCTGCGAAACGGTGAGGGGCTCTCGTCCGCTTTCGACGATGAGGTCGACGTGGCGGGCGAAAGTCTGCGGGCTCACCGTGAACGGTGCGACCCAGTCGGGTGGATCCGAAGACACCGAGTGATACAGCAGGATCGGGACGATGGTCACGCGGCACTCCCCTCACGCCACCGGCGCCGCCGGCTGAGGACGTAGGCGAACGGACCCCACAGGAGTCCCCGGACTTCGAGCCGGTTGAAGTCGGACCGCCACCCGTCGTAACGACCCACGTTGCGGTCCGATGACGGGCTCAACGCGTAGACAAGGCCCGCCGGCAGCCGGAGAAGGAACTGGCCGATCAACCGGGGATGCCGGATGAGACAACTCGCCATGAACGCACCGAGGCCGACGCCGTAGCCGTAAACCTGGCGCTCGACGGCGGCAACGTCGCGGTGATGGCGGTGCCACACCAGCGCGCCAGGCTGGTAGGCCAGCTCATGTCCGGTGACGATGATCCGGCAGAAGCCGGCCAGATCCTCGCCGCCCCGGGCCGGCATGCCGGGTCCGAGTGCGGGATCGAATCCACCAAGGTCCCGCAAGGTAGCGGTGTCGAAGGCCATATTGGCGCCAGAGCCGAACTGGCCCGCGGCAAAGGGGAACAGCCCAGGCAACGGCCGCTCCTGGTGGATGCCGAACAACCGTGGCTGGAAGCCCTTGTCGAATGCCCCGTGCTGCTCGAGCATCAGTTGTGCGGGGGTCTCGAGTTCGGCCGGCATGATCAAGCCGGACACGCACCGGACGTCGGGGCTCATCGCGAATCCCTCGACGATGGCCCTCAGCCAATGTCGGTCGACCACCACGTCGTCATCGGTGAAGGCGATGATCTCGCCTTTCGCGACAGCCAGGCCACGGTTGTGCGCGGTCGCGGTGCCCGCTTGCTGCTCACGGAAGTAGCGAACCTTCGGCCCGAACTCGCTCGCGATCATGTCGGCGGTCGCTTCGGACGAAGGCCCGTTGTCGACGACGACGATTTCGTAGGACGGATAGTCCAGAGCCAGCAGCGATTCGAGGCACGTCCGCAAACTCTCAGTGCGATCGCGCGTCGCGATCGCGATCGTGACCATCGGCGGATTGCCGTCCGAGTTCGTCGGGCGAAGCTGGGCAGTCCGCGCAGCCTCGATCTCCGCGCCCAGGGCGCCGTAGATGTCCGAAGCATGCTCGTCGAGCCCCAGCCCGCGGCGGCCGTCAAGGAGCACCACACCGATGGGCTGCGAGTGCAGGCGTACCAGGGTCAGGATGTTTCGGTGGTCCGCCACGTCGACGGATGAGTACTACATTTCGCGACCGGGGAACTCAGTTCGACCTCACCCACGGCTACCGGCAGGTCCGAAAAATCGACGAGCCGGGACGCGTTCTTCACCGGTTTGACCCCCGGTAGAGAATCGACATCACTGAGTCCAGTGTCTGTCCTGTTGTCGGCATCCATCCCCAACACCTGGCTGATGAGTAAATCCATAAAGAGTTGCTGCGTCCGATCAGCAAAACATACCAATCACCTGAACTGTGCCTATCGTACCACTGTTCGCGTTCGCCGCAGCCAAACGCGCATCGCCACTGCCCGACGGTAACGTTAAATTCATTCGCTGTCGCTGATTGGACGACGTCAATTCGTGTGCTTTCGCTGGGCGTGGACCACTGCCCGAGGATAAGCCGCAGCGGCGGCCGGGCAGCCACGGGGCGAGCCTTCTCCACCCTGCCGATACCATCGACACCCATGACGAGCGTTACGGAACCGGCCGCCGAGCACACGATCGACATCCACACCACGGCCGGCAAGCTGGCCGATCTTCGCAAGCGCGCCGAGGAGGCGCAGCATCCGGTCGGCGAGGCCGCCGTCGACAGGGTCCACGCCAAAGGCAAGCTGACCGCCCGCGAACGCATCCTCGCGCTGCTCGACGAGGGCTCGTTCGTCGAACTCGACGCCCTGGCCAAGCACCGCTCCACCAACTTCGGGCTGCAGGACAACCGCCCCGTCGGCGACGGCGTGGTGACCGGCTACGGCACCATCGACGGCCGCGAGGTCTGCATCTTCAGTCAGGACGCCACGGTGTTCGGCGGCAGCCTCGGCGAGGTCTACGGCGAGAAGATCGTCAAGGTCCAGGAACTGGCCATCAAGACCGGTCGACCGCTGATCGGCATCAACGACGGCGCTGGCGCCCGCATCCAGGAGGGTGTGGTCTCCCTCGGGCTTTACAGCCGGATCTTCCGCAACAACATCCTGGCCTCTGGCGTGGTCCCGCAGATCTCGCTGATCATGGGCGCCGCCGCGGGCGGGCACGTCTACTCCCCCGCGCTCACCGACTTCGTCATCATGGTCGACCAGACCAGCCAGATGTTCATCACCGGACCCGACGTCATCAAGACCGTCACCGGTGAGGACGTCACCATGGAGGAACTCGGCGGCGCCCACACCCACATGGCCAAGTCGGGCACCGTGCACTACGTCGCCTCCGGTGAGCAGGACGCCCTGGACTACGTCCGCGACCTGCTGAGCTACCTGCCGCCCAACAACTACTCCGACCCCCCGCGCTACCCCGCGCCGCCGCACCCGGGCGCCATCGAGGACAACCTGACCGACGAGGACCTCGAACTCGACACGCTGATCCCGGACTCGCCGAACCAGCCGTACGACATGCACGAGGTGATCACCCGCATCCTCGACGACGACGAGTTCCTCGAAGTCCAGGCCGGTTACGCCCAGAACATCATCGTCGGCTTCGGCCGCGTCGACGGCCGCGCGGTCGGCATCGTCGCCAACCAGCCCACCCAGTTCGCCGGCTGCCTGGACATCAACGCCTCGGAGAAGGCCGCGCGATTCGTGCGGACCTGCGACTGCTTCAACATCCCGATCGTGATGCTGGTCGACGTTCCCGGGTTCCTGCCGGGCACCGATCAGGAGTTCAACGGCATCATCCGCCGCGGCGCCAAGCTGCTCTACGCCTACGGCGAGGCCACCGTCGCGAAGATCACGGTCATCACCCGAAAGGCCTACGGCGGCGCGTACTGCGTCATGGGCTCCAAGGACATGGGCTGCGATGTGAACGTCGCCTGGCCGACGGCCCAGATCGCGGTCATGGGCGCCTCGGGCGCGGTCGGGTTCGTCTACCGGTCACAGCTCAAGCAGGCGGCGCAGAACGGCGACGATGTCGACGCGCTGCGCCTCGAACTCCAGCAGGACTACGAGGACACCCTGGTCAACCCGTACATCGCCGCGGAGCGCGGCTACGTCGACGCGGTGATCCCGCCGTCGCACACCCGCGGCTACATCGCCACCGCGCTGCGACTGCTGGAGCGCAAGATCGCGCAGGTTCCGCCCAAGAAGCACGGGAACATTCCGCTGTGACGCTCGCGAGTGGAGGCTTGCTGTGAAGCACGAGGACATCATCGAGGTCAGCGACCCGCGCGACATCACGCTGGACGAGCCGGACCACGGCGTGCCGGAGATCCGCATCGATCGGGGCAACCCGACGGACGAGGAGATCGCGGCACTGGTCACCGTGCTGGCCGGCGCCGGTGGGCATCATGCACCGGGCCCCCAGGAGGTCAACCTGTGGGGCCACCCGGTGGACAAGCTGCGCTACGGAGTCACCAGCTGGCAGCGGGTGACGCTGCTGGAGCGGACGCACATGCGCAAGGGATGAGCCGCTTGCGCGAAGAACATCGGTCATGATGAGCCGCTTGCCCGAAGAACATCGGTCATGACGCGCGTCGTCCTGGCGTCGGCCTCGTCCGGCCGGCTGCGGGTGCTGCGCAGCGCCGGGATCGACCCGCTGGTGGTCGTCTCCGGCGTCGACGAGGACGCCATCGTGGACCGTCTGGGTCCACACGCCGAGCCGGCCGACGTGGTCAACGCTCTGGCACAGGCCAAGGCGGACGCGGTTCGCACCGTCCTCGACCCGGTGGTGGCCGCGAATTGCGTTGTGATCGGCTGTGATTCGATGCTTTACATCGACGGCCGCCTCTGCGGAAAACCAGAGACACCGGAACAGGCTGCCCGACAATGGAATTCGATGGCAGGCCGTGACGGCCATCTTTATACCGGCCATAGCGTGATCCGTGTCGTCGATGGCGCGCCCACCCGGACGCAGACCCGGGCGGCGGCGACCACCGTGCGGTTTTCCACACCCGGCGCCGTCGACCTGGCCGCTTACATCGCCAGCGGCGAACCGCTGAACGTTGCCGGCGCCTTCACGCTCGACGGCTTGGGCGGGTGGTTCGTCGACGGCGTGGACGGCGATCCCTCGAACGTGGTGGGTCTCGGCCTGGCACTCACCCACGAGCTGCTGAACGCCGTGGGACTGTCGATCGGCGAGCTGTGGGCGGCCAATCCGGTCCGCTGATCGCCGGTAGGCTTGTCGTCGTGCCGCTTCCCGCAGATCCCAGCCCCGCGCTCCAGGACTACGCCCACCCCGAACGGCTGGTCACCGCCGACTGGCTGTCAGCCCATCTGGGCACCAAGGGCCTCGCGATCGTGGAGTCCGACGAGGACGTCCTGCTCTACGACATCGGCCACATCCCCGGAGCGGTCAAGATCGACTGGCACACCGACCTCAACGATCCGCACGTGCGCGACTACATCGACGGCGAGCAGTTCGCCGAACTGATGAACCGCAAGGGCATCTCCCGTGACGACACCGTGGTGATCTACGGCGACAAGAGCAATTGGTGGGCGGCCTACGCCCTGTGGGTGTTCACGCTCTTCGGCCATCAGGACGTCCGGCTGCTCAACGGCGGACGCGACCTGTGGATCTCGGAGGGCCGTGACACCACGCTGGACGTGCCGAGCAAGACCACCTCCGGCTATCCCGTGGTCGAACGCAACGACGTGGCCATCCGCGCCTACAAGGACGACGTGCTGAGCTCCCTCGGCCACTCGACACTGATCGACGTGCGCTCGCCGCAGGAGTACACCGGGGAGCGCACCCACATGCCCGACTATCCCGAAGAGGGCGCGCTGCGCGGCGGGCACATCCCGACCGCGGTATCGGTGCCGTGGGCCAAGGCCGCCGAGGACAGCGGCCGCTTCCGCAGTCGCGCCGAGCTCGAGGACGTCTACTCCTTCGTGAAGCCGGGACCCGACTCACCACAAGACATCATCGCCTACTGCCGCATCGGTGAGCGCTCCAGCCACACCTGGTTCGTGCTGACCTACCTGCTCGGGATCCCCGGCGTGCGCAACTACGACGGCTCCTGGACCGAGTGGGGCAACACCGTGCGGGTGCCGATCGTCGCCGGCGAGACGCCGGGGTCCCGGCGCGCTGTGACCATGCCGCCGGCCCTGGCCGAGGTGGTGTCGGACTTCGCCGACGTCCAGGGTCAGGACAAGCTCACGATGCTGCTGGAGTTCGCCAATGACCTGCCGGCGCTGCCTGCCGACCTGGAAGTGGCGGCAATGGAACCGGTGCCCGAATGCCAGTCACCGCTCTTCCTACACGTCGACGCCGCGGACCGAGACCACGTCCGGCTGTACTTCAGCGCGCCCGCCGAGGCGCCGACGACCCGCGGCTTCGCCTCGATCCTGGCGGCGGGCCTGGACGGGCAGCCGGCCGCCGACATCCTCGCCGTGCCCGACGACTTCTATGCCGAACTGGGGCTGGCGGCGCTGATCAGTCCGCTTCGGCTGCGCGGGATGTCGGCGATGCTGACCCGGATCAAGCGCCGGCTGCGCGAAGCCGACTGAACTTACTCATTAGTAGGGGCACCGGCTCGTCCGCGTCGAACGAGCGCCGCCTAGACTGCCGTGCGAACCTGTTTTTAAGACGTTCTTAGAGTCACGTGCAACCAGGAGGCGCAGTGCCCGCTCAGTCGCCCAGTCAGACCATCTCCAAGGTCCTCGTCGCCAACCGCGGCGAGATCGCGGTCCGGGTGATCCGGGCTGCCAGGGATGCGGGTCTGGCCAGCGTGGCGGTCTATGCCGAGCCCGACGCCGACGCGCCGCACGTCCGGCTGGCCGACGAGGCGTTCGCCCTGGGCGGGCAGACCTCCGCGGAGTCCTACCTCGACTTCGGCAAGCTGCTGGACGCCGCGGCCAAGTCGGGCGCCAACGCCATCCACCCCGGCTACGGCTTCCTGAGTGAGAACGCCGACTTCGCCCAGGCCGTCATCGACGCCGGGCTGATCTGGATCGGCCCGAGCCCGCAGTCCATCCGCGACCTCGGCGACAAGGTCACCGCCCGCCACATCGCCGCGCGCGCCAAGGCGCCGCTGGTGCCCGGCACCCCGGACCCGGTCAAGGACGCCGACGAGGTCGTCGCCTTCGCCAAGGAGTACGGCGTACCCGTCGCCATCAAGGCGGCGTTCGGCGGTGGCGGCCGCGGCATGAAGGTGGCCCGCACGCTCGAGGAGATCCCCGAGCTGTTCGAGTCGGCCACCCGCGAGGCCGTCGCGGCGTTCGGCCGCGGCGAGTGCTTCGTCGAGCGCTACCTGGACAAGCCGCGCCACGTCGAGGCGCAGGTGATCGCCGACCAGCACGGCAACGTCGTCGTGGCCGGCACCCGCGACTGCTCGCTGCAGCGCCGCTTCCAGAAGCTGGTCGAGGAGGCGCCCGCGCCGTTCCTGACCGACGCCCAGCGCAAGGAGATCCACGAGTCGGCCAAGCGGATCTGCAAGGAGGCGCACTACTACGGCGCCGGAACCGTCGAGTACCTGGTCGGCCAGGACGGCCTGATCTCGTTCCTGGAGGTGAACACGCGTCTGCAGGTTGAGCACCCGGTCACCGAGGAAACCTCCGGCATCGACCTGGTGCGCGAGCAGTTCCGCATCGCCAACGGCGAGAAGCTCGACATCACCGAGGACCCCACGCCGCGCGGCCACTCGATCGAGTTCCGCATCAACGGCGAGGACGCCGGCCGTGGCTTCCTGCCCGCGCCCGGCCCGGTCAACCGCTTCGACCCGCCGACCGGCCCCGGCGTGCGGCTGGACTCCGGTGTCGAGACCGGTTCGGTGATCGGCGGCCAGTTCGACTCCATGCTGGCCAAGCTGATCGTCTCCGGCGCCACCCGCACGGAGGCCATTGAGCGGGCCCGCCGGGCGCTGGACGAGTTCACCGTCGAAGGCCTGGCGACCGTCATCCCGTTCCACCGCGCGGTGGTCAGTGACCCGGCGTTCATCGGCGACGAGAACGGCTTCACGGTGCACACCCGCTGGATCGAGACCGAGTGGGACAACACCGTCGAACCGTTCACCGGCGGCGGAGCTGTCGACGAGGAAGAGGCCCAGCCCCGGCAGAAGGTCATCGTCGAGGTCGGCGGCCGCCGCGTCGAGGTGTCGCTGCCTGGCGACCTGGCGCTCGGCAACGGCAGCGGGCCGGCCGAGTCCGGTGTGATCCGCAAGAAGCCGAAGGCCCGCAAGCGCGGCGCCCACGCCGGCGCCGCCGCTTCCGGCGACGCCGTCACCGCGCCCATGCAGGGCACCGTGGTCAAGGTCGCCGTCGAGGAGGGTCAGACGGTGGCGACCGGCGATCTGGTCGTGGTCCTGGAAGCCATGAAGATGGAGAACCCGGTGACCGCCCACAAGGACGGTGTCGTCACCGGACTGGCGGCCGAGGCCGGTTCTGCGATCACGCAGGGCACGGTGCTCTGCGAGATCAAGTAGTTCGGCGACGATGCGGCCCGTTCAGCGGGCCGAGGAGGAGCCGGACGATCAAGGCTCCAGCCGAGCAGCTCCCAACACGGCGCCCTCGCCGGTGACCAGGCTGTCGTCGTCGACGTGAGCGCCGAAGTACGTGGCGTCCGAATCGACGACGACCGTGCGCTGTTCGTCGTCACGGGCCACCACGATGCGGGCCAGGTCGGCGAAGCTGATCTTCTCCGGTCCACCGATCTCGACGACACCGGCGGGTGATCCGACGGCCGCGCGGGCGACGTGCGCGGCGACCTCGGCGGCGGCGATCGGCTGGATTCGCGCCTTCGGCACCCGCACCACGTCGCCGTCGGTCATCGTGGCGACGATGGCGTCGGCGAACTCGATGAACTGGGTGGCCCGCACGATGGTGTAAGGCAGGCCGGAGGCCTCGATCAGCGTCTCCTGCGCCACTTTCGCTCGCATGTACCCGCTCTCGGGCAACCGGACGTCGCCGACGATCGACAGCGCCACGTAGTGCGCGACGCCCGACGCCCGCGCCGCACCGACGATGTTGCGGGTGGCGGTGCTGAAGAACTGCAGCACAGGCTCGTCGTCGAACGACGGCGAGTTGAGCACGTCGACGAGCACATGGGCGTCCCGCAGCGCCTCGGCCACACCCGCGCCGGTCAGCACGTCGACGCCGGTGTTGCGCGAGGCCTCGACGACGTCATGGCCTTCGGCCCGCAACAGCGCGCACACTTGGCTGCCGATTTGCCCGCTCGCTCCGAACACGGTGATTCTTCCCCGGTCGCTTCGCTCCTGCCCACCGGTCATTCTCATCACGACCCCTCCTTGCCGATATCAAGCATGATGTACCCCGTGGGCGAGGAAAACGAACGGGTGCGGATCGGCACCGCCGAGCGTGAGCAAGCCATGGATCTGCTGAGCAAGCAGTTCTCCGAGGGCCGGCTGACACCGGACGAGTTCTCCGACCGCAGCGCGACGGTCGCCGCCGCGGTGACCCGAGCCGACCTCGAGCCGGTCTTTGCCGACCTGCCGGCCAAACCGGACCTCTCCGCCTCGGCCGTCGAGCACACCCGCGACTGGCGGGCCTACGTGATGGCATTCGTCCCGCTGATCGCGCTGGCGTTCACGATGCTGCTTCCACACGGCTGGCTGGCGTGGCTGGCTCTGCCGGTGGTCGGCATGGTGCTGTACGGCCCGCGCCGCTGACATGGAGCCCGTCGAAATCAATGCCGGCACTTGGTATTTGCGGGCATTGCGCGCAGATGACCGGATCGACGACAGGCCCGCGCTGGCCGAACTGGGCGAGAGCGACCCCGACTACGTCGACGACAGTCTGGCCCGCTGGGCGGCGGACACCGGCTATTCGTGGGCGGTGTGTGAACCGACCACCGGTGAGCTGCTGGCCGAGGTGAGTCTGGACCCGCGAAACGGCGGCGCTGTCGACTCGGGCGCGCTCCGGCCATGACCACGCCGCGACAGTCGCCGCCGATGCGGTGCGCCGCTTCGCGGCAGCCTTCGGTATCGGCTAGGTCGCGCTACGGCGAGTCGATGTCGAGTCCGGTCGCCAGATCCGCACAGTCGACCGCCACCACATCGGAGCGCGCGGCCAAGAACCGGCGCGCGCCCTCGTCGCCGTGCAGTGTCGCCACCAGCTCCGCCCAGTGCCGGCCGGCGATGACCACCGGGTGGCCGGGCCGCCCGCCGTAGACGGCGCGGGCGATCCCGGACGGCGCAGTCCGTGCGGCGGTGAGCACCCGGTCCACCACGTCGGCGCCGACGTCTGGGGTGTCGACGGTGAGCACCACCGCGAAGTCGGCATCTCCCGCCGCTGCCAGGCCCGCCGCCAGCGAGGCTCCCATCCCCTGCCGCCAATGCTCGGCGACCAAAGGGCGCGCCGGGGCAGGAACGTCGACCACGGCGGCGCCCAGCACCACCACCACCTCGTCACAGCCGCCCTCGGTCAGCGCGGTGACCGCGGATCGTAGCCACGTACCCTGTTCGGCAAGCACTTTGGGCATGCCGTAGCGGACACCCGCGCCGGCCGCCAGCAGCACACCGGCGGCCCGAACCCGATTCGACATGCGAACAGTGTGACAGCCCCACCCGCGGGTAAGCCAAAATGCGAAACGACGACGCAGGCAACATCATTCGCACCAGCACTGCCCGGTCGCCCACTTACCCCATCGTCAATAATTGGGCCACCGCAAATAATTAGATTTACTGCTACAACTGTCGTCAATTGGCCCGGCGGAGTAGGGTTGAACCAGGTTGAGTTCACAGCCGCCCGGAAACAACGTCATTGACGTGTTGGGGTCACGGACTCCCTGCACAAAACGGGCTTACCCACCTTGACGTGATCCACAGTACGAATCCTTCGACTGATGGAGTCACCATGTCTGTTATAGGAACAGATCAACCCGAGCGTTCGGCTGCCTTGCGGTCGTTTGACTGCCACACCGCACGCTTCACCACCCAATGGCCCGACGAGAACGTCGGCATCATCACCGTCCAGGGTGAACTCGACGCGTCCAACGCGACCCAGTTCGCCGATCACGTAGAGCAGTGCGCCGACGACGGCGTCCGGCTGATCCTGGACCTGAGTTCACTCGAGTTCTTCGGCACCGCAGGCTTTTCCGCACTGCACACCATCAACGTTCGTTGCGCGCATACCGGATCGCGGTGGGCGCTGGTGACCGGTGACGCGGTGGCGCGGCTGCTGCGGGTCTGCGATCGGGACAACGTGCTGCCGGTCGCCGACTCGGTGCCCGATGCGGTCACACTGCTCGACGGCGAACCCCGCCGGCTACTGCAGTTGGTCGCGGAGCCTAGTTAGCGACTTCGCCAGCAGTCGCGAGACGTGCATCTGGGAGATCCCGACCCGTTCGGCGATCTGGGTCTGCGTCAACGATTCGAAGAACCGCAGGAGTAGCACAGTGCGCTCCCGCTCGGGGAGCGCTGCGAGCAAAGGCCGCAGCGCTTCCCGGTTCTCGATCTGGTCGAGGCTGGTGTCCACGTCGCCCAGGGTGTCGACGATCGCCGGGGCGTCCTCGTCACTTCCGCTGCCACCGCTGTCGATCGACAGGGTGTTGTAGGAGCTACCGGCGACCAAGCCTTCGACCACCTCTTCGCGGTCCATCCCGAGTTCCTCGGCAAGTTCACTGGCGGTCGGTGCGCGGCCCAGCCGCTGGGACAACTCCGAGGTGGCCGCGCCGAGCCGCAGATGAAGCTCCTTGAGCCGGCGCGGCACCTTCACCGACCAGCTGTTGTCGCGGAAGTGCCGACGAACCTCACCCATGATCGTGGGCACCGCGAAGGACACGAAATCCGAACCGGTCTCGACGTCGAACCGGATGACGGCGTTGACCAGACCGACGCGCGCCACCTGGACGAGGTCGTCGCGGGGCTCGCCGCGGCCGTCGAAGCGGCGCGCGATGTGGTCGGCCAGCGGCAGGCACCGCTGGACGATCCGATCTCGATGACGCTGGAACGCCGGGGAGTCAGGGTCCAGCTTCGCCAGCTCCCGGAACATGTCCGGGACGTCGGCGTACTCCGAGTTCGCCCGCGGGGACGAACTGTTGGCCGCTCGGGGACTCACCTCGCGGAGCCCGCCCGCCTCGTAGTCAAGGTGATGCCGAAGACCTGCCCGTCGCTGCTGGGCTCGTGACCGTTGTGGAACGTCTGCACGTCGTCGGTCAGTGAGCTCAGCACGTGCCAGCTGAAGCTGCCGGGGGTGACCACGTCGTAGGTGTCGCACTGGGTGGAGGCCTCGACCACGACGACGTCATCGCCCGGGTCGACAACCACGACAAGGGTGGCGTCCGGGGTAGCAGAGCGGATCAGCCGAGTACATGCCTCGTCGACTGCCAGGCGCAGATCCGCGACCGCATCGAAATCGAGGTCCTCGAATGTCCCGACGGCGCCCACCACGGTGCGCAGGACCGCCAGATTCTCAAGTTGCGCAGCAACTCTGAACTCGACCGCCCCAGCGCTGCGCTGGTGGCCGTCGCGTCGGCGTTCGCCATCCGTCATATAGCCTCCTGGCAAAGTCGCCCCGACACTACTCCAGTCCAGAGTCGGGCTATCCATGATCGTGCGCCGAGCGGGTTGGCCGGGTACTCGACGCTCTAATCGAGCACAGCGACGCCC
This sequence comes from uncultured Actinomycetota bacterium, assembly GCA_963716465.1. Classification (GTDB taxonomy): domain Bacteria; phylum Actinomycetota; class Actinomycetes; order Mycobacteriales; family Mycobacteriaceae; genus Mycobacterium. The sequence continues at coordinate 304,031 of CAVQTS010000006.1, read as the reverse complement.
AGGAGGTCATCGTCATGTTGGGCTTTTCATACCCCGCCCACCACACCCGTCAAACCTGGCGAGGCCATATTGTTACCCGGGTCACTGTGCTGCTGCGGGCGAGACGATCGACCTCGCCGAGTCGGACCAGCCGCCGGGTCATCGCGGCTGTACTCACCACACTTGCGGCGCGGGCGCTTGCGATCAGCGCATCAGCGCCACGGCCGAATTCGGCAGCGGCGGCGACGGCGAATTGGTTCCACACACCGCAGGTATCGCCCCCTGCGAAGACGTCCCTGCCCGCGGGCAGTGGCACGCGGCTCGTACCGCGCCATCGAGTGGCCACGAGGGCGCCCCGCGCACCGAGTGTCACGAACACCGCGCGGGCCTCCCAGCGTTCGCGGAGAGCTTCGGCGGAGTGGCCGTGGGTTTGAAACTCGTTGACGGTGACCAGCGCGGCATCGGGTATCGGGTCGGCGCCGAGCGGGTGCGGACTCCACACGATCGGCACGCGTCCGCTCACCTTGGCGAGCACCTCACGGATCTGCGGGTGCGAACCGACACCGATGCCGCGGTCGACCACACAGATCGCTTTGGCATCGGTCAGCGCTCGCACCAGTCGCGTGGGAAGTGGGTCGAGGTCACCGCTCCGCGGTTCGCGGGCGACCGCCGTGATCACCACGAGGTTGGGTTGGACGGTGTCGCCGACGACCACGAGCGGCGCCTGCATCAAGGCGGTCACGGCCCTAGCCGGACTGGAAGGTCGGCTGACCGAGGCCGGTCGGAATCGGCAGCTGGGGCGTCGGCGCGGTGACCAGGCGGTCGTAGATCCGAACAGCGTCCGTCGCCGCGCGGTCCCACGAATAGCGGGCACAGGCCCGGTCCCGGCCGGCCAGACCCAGACTGCGGCGCAGAAACGAATCCCGCAGAACCCTCGACACCGCCTCGGCCAAGGCCCGCGGTTGTCTGGGCGGCACCAGCTGTCCCGTGACGTCGTGGACGACGATGTCCAGCATGCCCCCGACCGCGGAGGCCACGACGGCGACACCGCATGCCATCGCCTCCAGCGGCACCAGCCCCCGGGGCTCGTACCACGGCGTGCAGGTCACCACGTCAGCCGAGCGCAACAGCGCAGGCAGGTCATCCCGAGCGACCGCGCCGGTGAACCGGACTCGATCATGCACACCCAACTCGGCGGCCAGCGCACGCAGCCGTCGTACCTCGGGATCGGCATCCAGTTGCGCGGCGTCCGGGCCTCCGACGACGACGTACTCAGCGCTCGGGACCGCCGGGAGCGCCTCGATCATGGTGTCGAAACCCTTGTGCGGCAAGAGTCTTCCCACCGCCACAATGCGGGGTGCCTCGCCGCGCTGAGCGACCGGGCCCTCAGTGCTGAACATGGTGTGGTCGACCCCGCACGGCACCACCGAAATCCGCGCCCTCGATCGGCGTAACCGCATCAGTTCGAATAACTCGTCGGTACACGTGGCCGCGATCCACGTCGCGTGCTTGGCGACGAGCTTCTCGAGTTTCAGCCGCGCATCCGGGCTTGTGTCCTGATCGCTAGGGAGGCGGTGCGTGTCCGCCCCGAGGGCATGGAAAGTCTGCACGGTCGGCACTTGGCGGCCACGCGCCGCGAGTTGGGTGGCGACGCCCGACATCCAGAAATGCGCATGCGCGACGTCCGGCCGTTCGACAGCCCACTGCGCGTCCAGGTACTGCGCGAAATCGCCCATGTAGTGGAGTAACTCATCCTCGGGAAGCTGTCTGGGCGGTCCGGCCGGCACGTGCGCCACGGTGTAGCCCTGCGTAGTGGCGACGCGTTCGGGGCTGTGCGGATCGTCGCGGCGGGTGTAGACAGTGACGTCGTGCCCGCGGCGGGCGATGGCCGCTGACAACTCGGCGACGTGAACGTTCTGACCCCTCGACCCGACCCCACCGAGCACGGCAAGCGGACTGGCGTTCGCGGAGATCATCGCGATCTTCATCTTCGATGGTCCTCTCCGAGGATGCGCCAGGCCGACACGGAACGCGGACAGCGGTCTGCCCCCACGTCGTGGACGTACCCGGCCAGGGGGCGGTTAAACGCCGTGCGGGTGGCGCTCACCGCGACACCAGTACGCGGGTATGTTGGCTCCTGATGACCGAGCGCGAATCGTTCCCGGACGACGTCCCCCTCAGCGACGCCGTCGAGCAGCGTCGTCCCGTGGCCGAACCGGCCGAACCCGCGAGTCTCGAGGCCGACGCCCCGCCGCTGGAGAGCAACGAATCAGACTGGCAGGAACAACACCAGGTCGTCGAGTATCCGGACGAGGACGAGATCCGCTAGTCAGGACAATGTTTGGCCCGCGGGCCGATATGGGTACAGCCCACTGCGAGGTACAGGAGAGCCTCAGCAAAGGGGTGGCACATGTCGAACATCGCCACAATGGCGAAGACCGGTGAAGACGACATCCGGTTCTTCCGTCCCAGTCGGTCTTGCGCCTACGAGGGCTGGACCGTCGCGGAGCTCAAGAAGAGGGCGAAGCAACTTGGCATCTCGGGCTATTCCGGCCTGAGCAAGGAAAAGCTGATCGCATTGATCCGCAGCTACTGATCCGAAGGGAACCATGTCCGACGACAGCAAGAACAGCGGTCCGGAAGAAGCCATCAAGGGCGTCGTCGAGGACGCCAAAGGCAAGGCCAAGGAAGTCATCGGCACCGTCACGGGCCGCAATGATCTGGTCAACGAGGGCAAGGCTCAGCAGGACAAAGCCGAAGCGCAGCGCGACGCCGCGCGCAAGGAGGCCGAAGCCGAAGCTGCCCGCGCCGGCGCGAAAGCGGCCGAGAAGCGGCAGGAAGCCAACCAGTAAGTTCACGCATTCACGTCAAGGGGCTCAGCTTTGGCTGGGCCCCTTGACGTTTCGAGCGACACAACCGAACTCAGGTCGTGACGCGGGTGTGCGCGGTGAGCAGCAGATGGTCGTAGGCGGCGCGCGTGGGCAGGACTTCGTCGTATTCGAGGGCGAGGAAGTCGGCGGCGATCTGCTCGGCCAGCACCCGGAGTTTGACGTTGGTTTCCTGGGATCGCCACCGCAGGAGTTCGAAGGCGGTGTCGGCACTGATCCGGTAGACCACCATCAGCATGCCCTTGACTTGTTCGATTGCCGAGCGGGATTCGGCGATTTCGGCGACGGCCTCGTTGAGCAGCTCCTGCTTCTCCTGGCTCACCGTCGGCGTGACGTCGACGTAAAAACCGTGCGTGCCAATGACGGCGCTGTCGTCGATCAGCTGGTCACCCACCACGACGACGTAGCGGACGTCGCCGTGCGTGTCGACGATGCGGTGCCGAGTGCTGAACGCCCCCGACGTCCGCCGGATCTCTTCGAGCGTGGCGGCGACCTGACCATAGTCGTCGGGGTGTTTGTGGGACAGCACCAGTTCGGTGGTCGGCTGCACGGTGCCCGGCTCGTAGCCGTGCATGCGTTGCACCTGCGGGGACCACTCCCAGCGCTGGTCGTCGAAGTAGAACCGGAACCAGCCGACCCGCTGGGGAGTTCCCCCGGCCAGGGCGTGCTCGACACCCGCGTCATCGGATAGGTCCGTGGCTTCCTCGGACATACGCCGAAGACTATTACCTCTAACTGTGACCGCTCTGCGATGCGCTTGATAGCTGCCGGCTGAGGTTGCACTCAGCGGCCCGAAAGCTCCCACACGCTCGCCGACATCCGGTCGGTCATCGTCGTGACGGCGACCTGGCCGCCATCGTCGCCCTGGCAGACCATGGCCTGGACGATGGCGTTGTTGCGTAGCCGGGCCTCGCCGAAGCAGGTCCAGTCGAACGGGATGGCGATCTGTTGTTTGCTCCACCGCACGGTGTCGGCGTTGATCTCGGGAACGGTGAACTTCCAGGCGGCGTCGCCGCCGGTGCTCAGCGCCCGCTGGCCGTCACAGGCCTTGGCGTTCTTGGTTGCGGCGCTGAATTGTGTTGCCGCCGAACGGGCATCGGGATAGACGGCGACGGCCTCGGCCACCACGTGGTCGTGCTTGTCGCCGTCGGTGAACAGCAGCACGTGAAAGCCCGACCAGTTGTCGCCGAGGAAGGCCTGCATCCCGGCGGCATCGAGGGCCGAGCACGCGGGCACCGCCGACGTACCGGGAATCGGCCGGGCCTGGTCGGCGTCGGTCTGCAGCTTCACCCCGATGATGTCGCGCAGTTGCGACCCACCGATGAGCACCTGGTCGGCGTCGTCGGCGCGCAACGGGGTGATGGCCTGGGCCGGGTTGGACACCGGCCTGCCCGCGACGGTCTGCGCGCATCCGGCAAGCAGCACCGCCGCCAGACCCAGAAGCGTTACGTGCAGCCGCATGCGACGAATGCTAGACGGCGGCGAGCAATACCTCTCGTACTGCGGCCACCGCACGGTCGAGCTCGGCGCTCGTCACGGTCAGCGCGGGCCGGAACCGGACACTGTCCGGGCCGCTGCCGAGCATGATCACGCCGCGCTCCCAGAGCGCGGTCAGCAGTGCGTCGCGCCGGGCTGTGGTCGGCAGGCTGAAGGCGCACATCAGGCCGCGGCCCCGCACGTCGTGCACCAGGTCCGGGAACTCGAGGGCCAGCTCGTCCAGGGCGCTCCGCAGGTGGGCGCCCAGGCGCGCGGCGTGGGCGAACAGGTGATCGGCCTCGACGACCTCCAGAATCCGGCGGGAACGAACCATGTCGACCAGGTTGCCGCCCCAGGTCGAATTGATCCGCGAGCTGACGGTGAACACGTTGTCGGTCACCTCGTCGACGCGGCCGCCGGCCATGATGCCGCACACCTGGGTCTTCTTGCCGAACGCGACGACGTCCGGGGTGAACCCGAGCTGCTGGTAGGCCCACGGGGTGCCGGTGATCCCGCAGCCGGTCTGTACCTCGTCGGCGATCAGCAGCGCGTCGAACTCGTCGCACAGCTCGCGCATGGCGGCGAAGAACTGCGGCCGGAAGTGCCGGTCACCGCCCTCGCCCTGGACGGGTTCGGCGATGAAGCACGCGACATCGTGCGGGTGGGCCTCGAATGCCGCCCGGGCCTGGCGCAGTGACTCGGCCTCGATCGCGTCCATATCGGCACCGGGCCGAAGGTAGGGGGCGTCGATGCGCGGCCAGTCGAACTTCGGGAAGCGGGCCACCTTGTTGAGGTCGGTGTTCGTCAGCGACAGCGTGTAGCCGCTGCGGCCGTGGAAGGCGCCGCGCAGATGCAGCACCCGGGTGCCCAGCGCCGGGTCGATCCCGCGCGCCTCGTTGTGCCGACTCTTCCAGTCGAATGCGACTTTGAGCGCGTTCTCCACCGCCAGCGCGCCGCCGTCGACGAAGAACAGATGCGGCAGGGCAGGGTCGCCGAGCACGCGCGCGAAGGTCTCGACGAACCGCGCCATCGGCACGGTGTAGACGTCGGAGTTGGACGGCTTGTTCACGGCGGCCTGCGCCAGTTCGGCGCGGAAGCGGTGGTCATCGGCGAGCGCCGGGTGGTTCATCCCCAGCGCCGAGGACGCGAAGAACGTGAACATGTCGAGGTAGTGCCTGCCGTCGCGGGCGTCGACCAGGTGGGCTCCGGTCGAGCGGTCCAGGTCGAGCACCAGGTCCAGTCCGTCGGCCAGGATGCTGCGGGCCAACACTGTGTGGACATTCCCAGGTTCGACGGCGCGGGCAGGAGAAGCCGGTGATACCACGTCTTCGCGCGACAAGAGTTCCGTCATTAGGTGATCATATCGTAATTTTTACCGTTTCTTAGCGACTACCGACAGCAAAATTTACGTTTCGAGGGCGTCAATAGCTGGCCGCGTAGAGGTCACCCCGCCCGGGTACCGTCTTTGACATGTCATTCAGGCTCGGCCTGCCTGGTGTCGGGGAGTTGCTCACCGCACCGATCCGGGTCACCGCGACCGCAGCCGGGCTGGCCGGCGGCGCCGCATTGCTCGGCGGCAGCACGGCCGTTCGGGCCGGCGAACGTGCCCTCGGCGCGATCCCCGGCGCCCGCGCGGTGGGTCGCGCCGCAGCGGGAATGGCGGTCGAGGCGATCGGCGGTCCCCCGCACCGGCGCACCAGCCGGCGCGGCGCACGCCGCTGGATCGAGGTGCGCGGGCTGTCCGGACCTGACGCCGACGCCATCGCCGAGGAGGTCCTGGCCGCGGTGCGAGCCGTGCCCGGAGTCACCGACGTGTCGCTCAACCGTTCGGTTGCCCGCCTGGTGGTGACGGTAGCGCCCGAGGGGCCGGCCGAGAATCTCACAGCGGTCGTCGACGACGCCGAGCGCCGGGCCCGGACCGGGCCGGCGATCCGCCAGCACCCGCTGACCCTGCCCGGCGACGACTCCGTGCTGGTGGCCCGAGCGGCCGGCGCGGCCGCGGCGACCATCGGACTCGGGGTCTCGCTCGTGGGCACCGCGATGCGGCTGCCCGGACTTCCCGACCTGGTGTCGGTGGTTCCGACGGTGGCCGACCACATTCCGACCGTGCGTCACCAACTGGTGCGCCGGCTCGGGCCGGAGGGCACGGATCTGTTGTTCTCGGTGGCCAACTCGCTGGCCGCGGCGCTCACGGTGTCGCCGACGTCGGCAGCGGCCGAGGCGGTGGCGCGCAGCATGCTCACCGTCGAGGCCTGGAACGCTCGGCTGGCCTGGGGCCGCCATGAGGACGTCCTGGCCGAGAACTGCCCAGAGGGCGGCGCGCCCGCACCCGGCACCGCGATCTTCACCGCCGGGCCCGGTGAGGAGTTCGCCGACCGCTTCGGTTGGGTCGGGCTGAGCGCCGCCGCGCTGATCGGCGCGCTATCCCGCAGCGCGACAGTGGCCGGCGCGGCCGCACTGGTGACCGCACCCAAACCGACCCGCGCGACGCGAGAGGCGTTCGGCTGTGCGATGACTCGGGGGCTGACCAGCCACCACGACGCCCTGGTGGTGCGGCCCCGGGTGCTGCGCGCCCTGGACCGGGTCGACGTCATCGTCATCGACCCGCGCGCCCTCTACACCGACCAGCTCACCATCACCCGGGTGCGCGGGGTGACCAACTCGCATCGCACCGCGGCCTGGGAGGCCGCCCAGTTCGCACTCGACGACGGCAAGCTCGGCCCGGGCTGGCACAAGCTGTCGTCGATCCGCGGCGCCGGGCGCACCGGCGAGGCGCTGGTGAGCCCGGTGCGCGACCCGTTCGCCACCGCGGTGGTCACCGAGGCCCGCCGGGCGGGGGTGCGGGTGGTCTCAGTCGACGACGACGGATTGCGTTCGCTCGCACAGGGTTTCGACACGCTCTTTCCAGCAACGGGTTCGCTGGACGACACCCTGGCCGACATCGTCGCGCAGCTCGGTACCGACGGCGCGACGGTGGCGCTGGTGACCACCTCCGAGATGGCCGTCGCGCACGGGGCCGGGATCACCATCGGCATCACGCGCGACGGGGTGCCGCCGTGGGGCGCCGACGTGTTCGTCCCCGACCTGCCCGCCGTGTGGCGGATCCTGCGCGCGATGCCCGCGGCCCGCGCGGCCAGCACCCGCGGCGTGCGGCTGTCCATGTCCAGCTCGGCCATCGGCGCGCTCATGCTCATCCCCGGCGTGCCGGGCTACGGGCCGGAGTCGGTCAACGCCGGCGTGCTGGGCGGCCTGTGGGCCGGATTCAACGCAGGCAGCAGGGTCTTCGGCGACACGCTGCCCGCCCCCGAGCCCGGCCACGAGTGGTACGCGCTGCCGGTCGGCGAGGTGCAGCGGCTGCTGCCCCGCCCGCCCTCGGCGCCGCATGCTCAGGCTGCCCCGCCCAATCCCCTGCTGGCCCCGGCGCGCATGGCCGGGCGGGCCGCGTCGGCCACCTGGTCGCTGGCCGGCGAGTTCCTCGCCGAGATGCGCACCAACCTCGCCGACCCGATCACCCCGATCCTGGCCACCGGCGCGGTCGCCAGTGCGCTGCTCGGCTCCCCCCTGGACGCCGCGCTGGTCGGCGGCGTCCTGCTTTCCAACGCCGCGCTGTCCTCCGAGCAGCAGCTGCATGCCGAGCGGGTGTTGCGCCGTCTGCTCGCGGTGCAGGATCCGCTGGCGCGCCGGCGCGCCGGCCCCGGCGAGGACACCGAGGACGTCGTCGCCGGGTCGCTGCGGCCGGGCGATCTCATCGAGATCCACGCCGGCGAGGTGGTGCCCGCCGACGCGCGGCTCGTCGAGGCCGCCAACGTCGAGGTCGACGAGTCCACGCTGACCGGCGAGTCGCTGCCGGTGCCCAAGAGCACCGACCCGACGCCGGGCGCACCGCTGGCCGAGCGGTCCTGCATGGTCTACGCCGGCACCACCATGGTGGCCGGCACCGCGCTGGCGGTGGTGACCACGGTCGGGCGCAGCTCGGAGATCCACCGCGCGATGGCGATGGCCCCGGCCAAGACCCGCGAGATCGGCCTGCAGCGTCAGCTGGCCCGCATCACCAGCCGTGCCCTGCCGTGGAGCCTGGCCGGCGGTGCGGCCGTGGGCATCCTGTCAATGCTGCGCGGCACGCCGCTGCGCGAGGCGGTCGGCAGCGCGGTCGCCCTGACGGTCGCGGCGGTCCCCGAGGGCCTGCCGCTGGTCGCCACGCTGGCTCAGCTGGCGGCGGCGCGGCGGCTGTCCAGCGAGCACGTGCTGATCCGCAACGCCAACTCGGTGGAGGCGCTGGCCCGGCTCGACGTGGTGTGCTTCGACAAAACCGGCACGCTGTCCGAGAACCGGCTGCAGGTCAAGCAGGTGCAACCGGTCCGGGGTCGCAGTCGTGACGACGTCCTCGCTGCGGCCCTGAGCACGGTGTCCGCCCGTAACGGCCGCGCCGACCACGCCACCGACGACGCGGTTCGCCGCGCCGCCGGCCGGGCCGACGCACCCGAGCGCGACGCGTACCTGCCGTTCCAGTCCGGACGGCCGTTCGCCGCGGCGCTGGTCGGCGACCGGCTGACGATCAAGGGCGCGCCCGAGGTCCTGTCGGCGGCGCTGGCCGGCGACAGCGGTCGGCTGGCACCGATGGTCGCCAGGCTGGCCACCAAGGGTCTGCGCGTGCTCGCGGTCGCCGAGCGCCGGCTGACCGCGAGCCAGGCCGCCGAGGCCATCGCCGACCCGGTCGCGATGGAGCGGTTGTGCAGCGGCGGCCTCACGCCGATCGGACTGCTTGGCCTGGCCGACACACCGCGCGCCAGCGCGGCTGCGCTGCTGGCCGAGCTCGGCGCCCGCGGTATCGGGGTTCGCCTGATCACCGGCGACCATCCGGTGACCGCGGCGGTCATCGCCAATGACCTCGGTCTCGCGGTCAGCGAGGACCAGGTGATCACCGGCAGCGAGTGGGAGTCGATGTCGCTCGACGAGCGCGAGGAAGCCGTGGCCGAGCGGCTGGTGTTCGCCCGGATGTCACCCGAGCACAAGATCGACGTGGTGCAGACGCTGGAGCGCATCGGCCAGGTGACGGCGATGGTCGGCGACGGCGCGAACGACGCCGCGGCGATCCGGGCCGCCAGCGTCGGCATCGGCGTGGCCGCCCCGGGCAGCGACCCGGCCCGCACTGCCGCCGACGTGATGCTGCTCGACGGCCGGATCGAGGCCCTGCTCGACGCTCTCGACGAGGGTGAGCAGCTGTGGCGCCGGGTGCAGTCGGCGGTGTCGATGCTGCTCGGCGGTAATGCCGGCGAGGTGGCCTTCGCGTTGATCACCAGCCTGCTGACCGGGCGTTCGGTGCTCAACGCCCGCCAGATGCTGTTGGTGAACATGCTCACCGATGCGCTGCCCGCCGCCGCACTGGCGGTCAGCAGCCAGGAGGCCACCGGCGCGCTGGACCGCGACGAGTCGGCGATGTGGCGAGCCATCGCGATCCGTGGCACGGCCACCACCACCGGCGCGACCCTGGCCTGGCTGATGGGCCGGATGACCGGCACGCAGCGTCGAGCGGCGACGATCGGGCTTATCGGCCTGGTATCCACCCAGCTGGCTCAGACACTGGCCGATTCCCATGGGCCGCTTGTGGTTTCGACGGCGGCGGGTTCGTTCCTGGTGCTGGCCGCGGTGATCAGCACCCCGGGTGTGAGCCAGATTTTCGGATGCACGCCGGTGGGCCCGCTGGGCTGGGGTCAGGCCTTCCTCGCCACCGCGGTCGCCGCGTCGTTGTCGGCGCTGGCTCCGGCGGTGCTGGAGCGGATCGGTTCGAAGGTCTACGCGGCGCTCGCCGATGACGACAGTCCGGAGTCAGTCGTCGACGACGACGATGCCGGCCTGAACGAGCAGGGCGTAGATCTCCCGAACCGGGGGCGTCAGCAGCCGGACGGCGAACATGACGAGGGCGTCGGGTCCGCTGAGGCGCACAGCTTCGGTCACAACTCAAGGCAAGCCAAGGCCCATGACCTCAATGGGTCACGAAAGTGAATAGGACACGAACATGTTCGCAATGACTAGGTCGCTGCTGTCGGCCCAGCGGGACGCCTCCAAGCGCGTCGCCGAGGCCCGCCGGTTCTCGGTGCGGCTGCCCCTGGTCGGGACGGTCAGCGTTCCCCCGCCCGATCAGCTCGCGTTCTACGGCGTCCTGGGCGGGCTGGCGGTGCTGGAGTTGATCGACTGGCCGGTGGCACTGGCGATGGGACTGGGCTCGGCGCTGGTCGCCCGCCACTTCTCGGAGCTGGAGCAGCGCGAGGAACAGCTCGTCGCGCCGAGTGCCGCCCCGGTCGCGGCCGTCGCACCGGCAGCCGCGCCCGCGCCAGACGCCCCCGCCAAGAAGGCACCGGCCAAGAAGGCCCCGGCGAAGAAGGCCGTCAAGAAGGTTCCCGCAAAGAAAGCCCCGGCCAAGAAGGCTCCCGCCAAACGGCCACGCAGATAGAAAATATAGCGTCAGAAGCCTGCTGAGCCGTAACTATTCCGGCAGATAAACACGATCGCTGTAAAATGTGTTTAAAATGATCGTGCTTCGAGTGCGCACGTTCGCGGCGGTGCGGATCTGCTGCAGCAGCGTTTCCAAGTCCCGCGGCGACTCGACGCGCACGAACAGGATGTAGCTCTCCTCGCCGGCCACCGAGTAGCACGCCTCGATTTCGGCGATGTGTTCCAGGCGAGTAGGCGCATCATCAGGTTGAGACGGATCCAAAGGGGTGATGGCGACGAACGCCGACAGCATGTGCCCGAACGCCTCGGGGTCGACGCGGGCGCTGTACCCGGTCACCACGTTGCGCGCCTCGAGGCGCCGCACCCTCGACTGCACCGCCGACACCGACAGGCCGGTGGTGGTGGCCAGGTGCGCCAGCGTGGCTCGGCCGTCGGCGACGAGCTCGCGCACCAGGGTGCGGTCGATCTCGTCGAGGTCGTGGGCCGCGTCCCCGCTCTCCGCCATGGCCGCACCCTATCCGACGGGAGCCGTCGAATGAGCACACCCGAAATCCCGGCCTGGCAGCTGCGCGCCCGCTTCGCCGCGGCCCTGTCGGCGATGTACGGCGCCGAGGTGCCCGCCTACACCACGCTCGTGGAGGTCAGCGAGGCCGTCAACCGCGACTACGTGGCCGCCCATCCCGAAGCAGAGCGGCTCGGGTCTCTGGACCGGGTCACCGCCGAACGGCACGGCGCCATCCGCGTCGGCACCCCGGCCGAATTGGCCGACGTCGCAGAGCTGTTCGCCGCATTCGGCATGTACCCGGTCGGTTTCTACGACCTGCGCGACGCCGCCTCACCGGTTCCCGTGGTGTCGACGGTATTCCGTCCGATCGACTCCGATGAGCTGGCGCACAACCCGTTTCGGGTGTTCACCTCGATGCTGGCCACCCGCGACACCCGCTTCTTCGACGGCGACCTACGTGGCCGCGTGGAGCAGTTCCTCGATGGGCGTCAGTTGTTCACTCCCGCACTGATCGCCGAAGCCCGCCGGATCGCGGCCGACGGCGGCTGTGCCGGCCGCAGCGCCGACGACTTCGTCACCCGAGCGGTCGCGTCGTTCGCGCTGTCGACCGAACCGGTGGACCGCGCCTGGTACACCGAGCTGACCGCCGTGTCCGCGGTGGCCGCCGACATCGCAGGGGTGAGCACCACCCACATCAATCACCTGACCCCGCGGGTCCTGGACATCGACGACCTCTACCGGCGCATGACCGAGCGCGGAATCGCGATGATCGACGCCATCCAGGGACCGCCCCGCTGGGGCGGCCCCGATGTGCTGTTGCGCCAGACGTCGTTTCGCGCGCTGGCCGAGCCGCGCCGGTTCCGCGAAGCCGACGGCACGGTCAGCGAAGGCACGCTGCGGGTGCGCTTCGGCGAGGTCGAGGCGCGCGGCGTGGCACTGACCCGCAAGGGCCGCGAACGCTTCGACGCCGCGATGGCCACCGCCGAACCGGCCGCGGTCTGGGGCGACTACTTCCCGCACACCGACGACGAGATGGCCTCCCAGGGCCTGGCCTACTACCACCAGGGCGACCCGACCGCACCGGTGGTCTACGAGGACTTCCTGCCCGCCTCGGCGGCGGGTATCTTCCGGTCCAATCTCGACGCCGACACCGAAGCCGCCGCCGGGACAGACGAATCCGGTTACACACTGGACTGGATGGCCGGCGCCATCGGCCACCACATCCACGACCCGTACGCCCTCTACGACGCGACCGCCCAGGAGCCCCCCGCATGAGCACCACGACCGCCACCGCGCTACCCACCCTCGCCGAGCTGCAGGCACGGGTGCGACACGCTTTCGACGCCATCGGCGCCCACGTCGACCTCGCCGAGCCGGGCGTGCACGGTCAGCCCGCTGATGCTGATCCCCGGGTCGCTTCGCTCCTGCCCGCCGGCACACCGCTGACCGGCGAGGTACTGTTCACGGTCGCCGAGACCACCCCCGCCGAGGCCGAAGCCGCTATTTCTGAAGCAGCGCAGGCATTTTCGTCGTGGCGTACCACCCCGGCGCCGGTGCGTGGCCAGCTGGTGGCGCGTCTGGGCGAGCTGCTGCGTGTGCACAAGGCCGATCTGGCCACACTGGTGACCATCGAGGCGGGCAAGATCACCTCCGAAGCCCTCGGCGAAGTGCAGGAGATGATCGACGTCTGCGATTTCGCCGTCGGGCTGTCCCGTCAGCTGTACGGGAGAACCATCGCCTCCGAGCGGCCCGGGCACCGGCTGATGGAGACCTGGCACCCGCTCGGTGTCGTCGGCGTCATCACCGCGTTCAACTTCCCGGTCGCGGTGTGGGCGTGGAATTCCGCGATCGCGCTCGTGTGCGGCGACACCGTGGTGTGGAAGCCCTCCGAGCTCACCCCGCTGACTGCGATCGCCTGCCAGGCGCTGATCGAACGGGCAGCCGCCGACGTCGGCGCGCCCGCCGCGGTGAGCCGGCTGGTCGTGGGCGGCCGTGAGGTCGGCGAACTGCTGGTCGACGACCCGCGGGTGGCACTGGTGTCGGCCACCGGTTCGGTGCGGATGGGCAGGCAGGTCGGCCCGCGGGTCGCCGAGCGGTTCGGCCGGGTGCTGCTCGAACTCGGCGGCAACAACGCGGCCGTCGTCACCCCGTCGGCTGATCTGGACCTGGCGGTGCGCGCCATCGTCTTCTCGGCCGCGGGCACGGCCGGCCAGCGCTGCACCACGTTGCGGCGGCTCATCGTGCACTCGTCGGTGGCCGACGCGCTGGTCGAGCGGATCGTGGCCGCCTACCGCACCCTGCCGATCGGTGACCCGGCGGCCGACGGAACGCTGGTCGGGCCGCTGATCCACGAGACCGCCTACCGGGACATGGTCGGCGCTCTGGAGCAGGCCCGCGCCGACGGCGGTGTGGTGATCGGCGGCGAGCGTCATCACATCGGCGGTGCGGACGGGGAGAACGCCTTCTACGTCGCACCGGCGGTGGTGCGGATGCCTGCGCAGACCGACGTCGTGCACCACGAGACCTTCGCGCCGATCCTGTACGTGCTGACCTACGACGCGCTCGACGAGGCGATCGCCATCAACAACGAAGTACCGCAGGGTCTTTCGTCGGCGATCTTCACCACCGACGTCCGCGAGGCGGAGCGCTTCCTGGCCGCCGACGGCTCGGACTGCGGAATCGCCAACGTCAACATCGGCACCTCGGGTGCGGAGATCGGCGGGGCGTTCGGCGGCGAGAAGCAGACCGGCGGCGGCCGCGAGTCCGGGTCGGACTCGTGGCGGGCCTACATGCGGCGGGCCACCAATACCGTCAACTACTCCTCGGAGCTACCGCTGGCGCAGGGCGTTCACTTCGGCTGAGCGCCGAGGAGCTCCAGCAGTTCACCGCGGCCGATCTGGTTGACCAGGGTGGCGGCGTCGAAGTAGATGCGTTCGTTGGTGATCCGGTCACCCTCGAACGAGAACACCGCGATCACCGGAACCCGGAAGGACTTGCCGGTCGGCGGCAGGCCGTAGAACTCGCCGAGATTGGTTCCCAGCAGATCGAATTCGACGATCACCGCGTCATCGGTGGCGTGGAACCGCGCGTTCTCGTGGCGCTGGTCGGGAAAGGCCGTGCGGGTGGTGACGTAGTAGCCCATCACCTCGTCGTCGCCGTCGAAGATCTGCCCGGTCGGGACGATCTCGTACCGCGGATGCCCGTTGAAGGTCGACAGAGTCCGGTCGAACTCCTTGGTCACCTCGGTGGTCATGTGCTCGACGATGACGTCGAGCCGGCGTTGCCGCAGTTCGTCGGTGAGCACGGGATACCTCCGTCGAGATCGGCGTTTTGTACAGGTCTACTCGGAGTTTCGCGGCGAAACGTGCGATTGGGCGTACGGGGGTTCGAGGAGCTTGCGCTCGACGAGGTCCGCGCCGCGGGCCACGCCGCCGGTGGCGGCGAACCCATCGGCCACCCGGCGGGCACCCTCGGTCATGGTCATGGCCTCGAACACCTTGGCCCGCAGGCGTTGCGGGGTGAGCTTCGCGGCGGGCAGCCGGGTCCCGCAGCGGGCCAACTCCACCCGCATCGCCACCTCGGGCTGGTCGCGGCCGAAGGGCACCACGCACACCGGCACCCCGCGGTCCAGCGCCCGCACCGTCGCGCCCATCCCGCCGTGGGTCACCGCACACACCGCGCGGTCGAGCACCGGGCCGTGCGGAACAAACTGGCGCACAGTCGCATTCGGCGGAACAACCAGATCCGGCGGGACGCCCGCCGGGAACGTCGCCACCACATGCACTCCCTTCCCGGCCAGCGCCTGCAATGCCACCCGGCCCAGCCGGGAATCGGCCTGCCGGATCGAGGAGGTGGTCACGAGCACGATCGGGTCCTCGATCGCGGCCAGCCAGTCGGGCACCGCGGTCTCGGTGTCGGATGCGCACGCACCGATCAGGTGAACGTTCGGGCCCCAGTCCGGGTGCGGGTATTCGAACGGCTCTCCCCCGACGACGAGCATGAGCGGCGCCCGGCGCAGGAACTCGTCGACCGATCGCACCGGCCGGGCGCCCACCCGGGCGCGCACCGCGTTGAGCCGCGGCAGCATCGGGCGGTCCATCACCCGCCAGACCACCGCCCGCAGCACGAGGTCGCGCACCGAGCCCACCAGCCCCGGCCGCGGCCGCATGCCCGGGCCGACGGGCGGCACCCCGCGCGAGCGCAGAAAGGGTGTGAACGGGGAGAACACCGCCCACGGGAGGTCGCCCGCGTCGGCGGCCGACATCGCGCCCCAGCAGTTGGCGTCGAGGATCAGCGCGTCGGGCCCCACCTCGGCGATCGCCCGCGCCAGGTCGTCGACCTCAAGCTCGGCGCGCCGGCACAGCACGTCGATGGTCATGTTCAGCACCCCGAACACGCTGCGCGCGGTCCAGTCCCGGCCGGTGATGGCCTCGATGCCCGGGTCGACGGCAGCGGCCTGCAGGCCCAGCCTGCTCGGCGACGGGAACTCCGTCGGCCAGGGTGCGCAGGTGCACGTCGTGGCCGCGGCCGGCCAGTTCGCGCAGCAACGCGCTCACCGGCAGCAGATGTCCCAGCGCCGGTGACCCGTACGCCAAAATCGTGGCCATAGTCCTACCGGGTACCAGGTGTGGCGCCGATGCGCTGCCCATCGAAGCCATCCGTTTCTGAATCGTCAGCAGCTGTTGTACATGTGTCAGTATGGGCGCATGTCCGAGTCGCCCGCCCGCCGACGCCTGTCTCCCGAGGACCGGCGCAGCGAGCTGCTCGCCCTGGGCGCCGAAGTGTTCGGCCAGCGGCCCTACGACGAGGTGCGGATCGACGAGATCGCCGAACGCGCCGGTGTGTCGCGGGCGCTGATGTACCACTACTTCCCGGACAAGCGGGCGTTCTTCGCCGCGGTCGTGCGTGCGGAGAGCGAGCGGCTGTTCGAGGCCACCAACACCCCGCCGGCTGAGGGGCAGAGCCTCTTCGACCGGTTGCGAACCGGTGTACTGGCCTACACGCGCTACGACGAGGAACATCCGCACGGCGCGTGGGCGGCCTACATCGGGATGGGCCGCACCGATCCGGTGCTGCGCGGCATCGACGAGGTGGACAACGAGCGGCAGATGCAGCGGATCATGGCGGCGGTGACCGACGTGGTGTCCGGGGACCTCGACTCCAAGGTCGAGCGCGACCTTCGGGTGATCGTGTACGGCTGGCTGGCGTTCACCTTCGAGCTGTGCCGCCAGCGCATCCTGGACCCCTCGGTGGACGCCGAACGGCTGGCCGACTCATGCGCACACGCCTTGCTCGACGCGGTCGCCCGGGTCCCCGGCATCCCCGCCGCACTGGAGAAAGCCGTCGACGCATGAGCGCAAACACCAGGATCAAGGCCGGCGACCTGACCCAGGACCACGTCGGGAAGTTCGTCAGCTGTCACGACCCGGACTCCGGGTTCGTCTACGCGGCCAAGATCGTGCGGATCGTGCGCCGCGACGAGGGCACGTCGCCGGGCGTCTCGATCTGGCTGGAGCACCCCTCGCTGCCGTCGGGGCGCCTGGCGCGCGGCGGGCTGGCCCACGTCCGCTTCGACCAGGAATTCGAACTGGTCGACACGACCTGACCGACTGCCTCAGCGCACGGTGGCGAAGAAGGCCCGGACGTCGTCGACGAACAACTCCGGCTGCTCGAACGCGGCGAAATGCCCGCCGCGCGGCATCGTGGTCCAGTGGGTGATGTTGTAGCGGGGCTCGCACCAGCTGCGCGGGGCCTGCAGGATCTCCTTGGGGAACGACGCGACGCCGGTCGGGACCTGCACCGGCCCGCCGTCGACCAGGCCCTTGAAGCTCTCCCAGTACAACCGCGCCGACGACGTCGCCGAGGCGGTGGCCCAGTAGAGCATCACGTTGTCGAGCATCTCGTCGCGGGTCAGGACGTTCTCGGGGTGGCCGTCGCAGTCGGTCCACGCCCAGAACTTCTCGACGATCCAGGCCAGCTGGCCGGCCGGTGAATCGGTCAGTCCGTAACCCAGCGTCTGCGGCCGGGTGGCCTGCTCCTCGGAATAGCCTGTGCCCCAACGGACGTGGTGGGCGATGGCCGCCATCGCGGCGGCTTCCTCGGGAGTGGGATTCTGTGCGCTCTCTGCCGTCGGGAACCCCAACGGCATATTGACGTGAATCCCGATGCAGCCGTTGCCGTTTCGACCCATCTGGGTGGTGATCGCCGATCCCCAGTCACCGCCCTGCGCACCGTACCGGTCGTATCCGAGCCGGCCCATCAACGTCGCCCAGGCTTCGGCGATCTTCTCCACCGACCATCCCGTGCGGCTCGGCTTGCCGGAGAACCCGTAGCCCGGCAGCGAGGGGCACACCACGTGGAAGTCCTCGGTCAGCGGCTCGATCACCTTGTGGAACTCGACCACCGAACCGGGCCAGCCGTGGGTGATGATCAACGGCAGCGCGTCGGGGTTCGACGAGCGCTGGTGGATGAAATGGATGTCCAGCCCGTCGATCTCGGTGACGAACTGGTCGAACCGGTTGAGCGCGGTCTCGCGTGCCCGCCAGTCGTAGTCGTCGGCCCAGTAGGCGGCCAGCTCCCGGGTGTAGTCCAGCGGGATGCCCTGGCTCCAGTCGTCGACGCATTCCCGCTCCGGCCACCGGGTGCGGGCCAGCCGGTCACGCAGATCGACCAGAACGTCGTCGGGGACTGCGATGCGGTAGGGACGAATGTCAGTCATCCGGAGTGGGCGTCCCCTCTGAGGTCAGAGACTAGCTACCAACCGATCATGCCAAACATCGGTTCGTCCATCTCCGCGCCCACGATACCGATGTCGTTCGGCGTGGCGGTCAGCTGAGAGTTACCCGGCTGGGCGCAGTCCGTTGTCTGGCCGCCTGTGACAGCGCTGCCGCCCATCGTCTCGCACCCCGGCAGCAGGGGGTTTCCGGGACCGCCGCCGCCGTACTCGTCAGCCATGGCGAGCGGGGCGGTCACCAGCGTCATTGCGGCGCCGGCGGCCGCCACGAGGAGAGCCAGCGAGTGTCGCTTGAGCATCAGTACGTCCTTCATCTCGAGGGTGACTGCGATATCGTAACGAGCGGAATTTACGATAGCGTAAGCGCTTTACCAGCCTTCAACGTCAGGAGTCCGATGTCAACCGCTCTGCATGTTGCCCGCCGTACCGTGGCGACATTCCTCGGTGCCGGTGCCGTGCTGGTCGCGGGCGCCGCGACGGCCGCCGCCGATACCGCCCCGGGTTGCGGTGCCGGGGACATCACTGCCGTCGAGAGCCAGGTCGCCGCGGCGATGACCGGATACTTCTTCACCCACCCGGATGTGAACGCCTTCTTCAGCAGCGTGCAGGGTCTGCCGAAGGCGGAGGCATACACCAAGACCAAGGCCTATTTGACCGCCAACCCGGACGTCCA
Source organism: uncultured Actinomycetota bacterium (assembly GCA_963716465.1). GTDB lineage: Bacteria > Actinomycetota > Actinomycetes > Mycobacteriales > Mycobacteriaceae > Mycobacterium. The sequence continues at coordinate 285,324 of CAVQTS010000006.1, read as the reverse complement.
AGATGACATCAACGCCATCCGCGGGCCGGTGTTCGATCTGCGCAGTCGGTGCAACATCCCGACCAACACCCTGATTCGCGGGGTGCTCTGAGCCGGTCGTGACCGATCCTCGGTGACGACCGCCGACTCGGACTAGTCTCTGCGCTCATGCGCTTGGTGGTCGATCTGAACAAGTGCCAGGGGTATGCGCAGTGCGTACCGCTGGCTCCCGAGGTGCTCCAACTCGTCGGTGAAGAGGCACTGGCCTACGACCCGAACCCCGACGAATCACAGCGCCAGCAGGTGCTGCGGGCGGTGGCCTCGTGCCCGGTGCAGGCCATCATCCTGGAGTTGGACCCGCCCGCGGACCGGGACACAAAGTGACCGGCACGTACTCCTTCGACGAGATCGTCACGAAGTTCCGGGCTGAGGGCCGGATCGCCATCGTCGGCGCCTCGCTGGCGGGTCTGCGCGCGGCGGAGGCGTTGCGGGAGAAGGGGTTCGACGGATCGCTGACCATCATCGGCGACGAACCGCACGAGCCGTACGACCGTCCGCCGCTGTCCAAACAGGTGCTCAAGGGCTGGGTGCCCGCCGACCACACCAAGTTGCCGCGGCTGCGGCGGGTGGACGCCGACTGGAAGCTGGGGGTGGCCGCGGTCGGCCTGGACCGGATCAACCACGTGGTCAAGCTGGCCAACGGCGAGGACGTCGAATACGACCGGCTGCTGATCGCCACCGGAACCCGTGCGCGGCCCTGGCCCAACCCGGTCGAGGGCGCACTGCAGGGCGTCTTCACCGTCCGCACCGTGGAGGACGCCACCGCGCTGGCCGCCGCGTTCAAGGCCCGCCCCAACCGGGTGCTGATCGTGGGGTCGGGTTTCGTCGGCTCGGAGATCGCCTCGGTGTGCCGGGACCTCGACCTGGCGGTGACGGTGGCCGAACGCGGCAAGGGCCCGCTGATGGGTGCGCTGGGCGGGGTGATCAGCGAGATCGCCGCCGGCATGATGCGCGATGCCGGGGTCGACCTGCGCACCGGCGTAGCGGTGGAGGGCCTCGAGGGCGACGGCCGGTCACGTCCGCCACGCCCGTCTCTCCGATGGAACGTTCTCGACGTCGACGTGGTGGTGGCCTCGCTGGGCTCGATCCGCAACGTGGAGTGGCTCGACGGCGCCGGCCTGGCCGCCGGGCAGTGGGGATTGGCCTGTGACGCCGGCTGCCGGGCCTTCGACATCAACGGTGTGGTGACCGACCACATCTTCGTCGCCGGCGACGTAGCTCGCGCCCCGCACGTGCTCTACGACTACGAGTTCATGTCCCAGGAGCATTGGGACAACGCGGTTTTCGGTGCAGAAGTGGCCGCCAACAACATGATCAACCTCGAGGTGGGCCGTCGCCCGCACCTGCCGCTGCCGTCGTTCTGGTCCGGACAGTTCGGGGTGAACATCAAGAGCGTCGGGGTGTGTTCCTACGGCGACGAGATCGTCTTCACCCAGGGTTCGCCGTCCGAACGCCGCTTCGCGGCCGCGTACGGCAAGCGTGGCCGCATCGTCGGCGCGGTCACCTTCAACCACGGAAAGTGGTTGCCGTACTACGCCTCGCTGATCGAGAAGTCCGCGCCGTTCCCGCCCGCGCCCCCCGGGTACGACCGGCCCCGTGGACACCGAGGTGATGCCCGCGCGCTTCCCCGATCCGCGTGAACCCGCAGGCAATCCCGACGTGGTCCTCACCGGACATGACCCCACCGACCGCAGCGCCGCCTTCCGGCCACGCGCTTAAGGAGATTCACGCCATGGATGCCGCAACCGCCTGGGCCGAGGCGATGAAGTTCGAGAATCGCCCGAACCCCTACCCTTATTTCGACGAACTGCGCAAGACGCCGGTCGCCAAGGTCTCGGAGAAGACCTATGTGGTCACGGGTTACCCGGAAGCCGTTGCGCTGGCGCATGATCCGCGGATCAGCTCAGACATCAGCCGCAGCCCGTCGGGCCTGTTCGGCGAGAAGCAGACCCACCTCGAGCCCGAGGAAGCCGCCCAGGCCCGCGACTCGAGCATGCTGGTCTCCGACCCGCCGGAGCACGACCGGATGCGCCGGCAGTTCATGCGGCACTTCGGTCCGCCGCACTCCCCCGGCCTGATCCCCAGCATGGAGGGAATGGTCACCGATCTCGCAGAAGAACTGCTGGACAAGGTCAAGGCCCGCGGCGGCACCCGGATGGACGTGGTCGAGGATTTCTCCTACCCGATCCCGGTGTCGGTGATCTTCCGGGTGCTGGGGGCACCGATCGCCGACGAACCGAAGTTCCACGGCTGGGTGACGGACTTCATGCAGGGTGCCGACGTGGGGCCGGAGGCGCACACCGAGGAAGGCCGGGCCGCGACGGCCAAGGCGGCCACCAGCATGACCGAACTGGGTTCGTACGTCCACGATCTGGTTGAACGTCTGGCCCGTGAGCCGGCACCGGGCCTGCTGTCCGCGGCACTGCACGACGACGGCCCGGACGGTCCGGTGTCGGTGGCAGTGGCGGAATCCAACGCCCTGCTGCTGCTGGTCGCCGGACACGACTCGACGGTCAACACCATCAGCAACTGCATCATGACTCTGCTGCGCAACCAGGGTTCGTGGGATCTGGTGCGGGACAACCCCGAACTGGTCCCGCGCACCGTCGAGGAGGTGCAGCGGCTCCAGGGTTCTGTGCAGTTCTTCCCGAGCCGCTGGGCCACCGCGGACATCGAGATCGCGGGAACCCGGATCCCGGCCGGATCGGCGGTGTTCCTGGTGTGGGCGGCGGCCAACCGCGACCCTCGCCAGTTCGAGAACCCGGACCGGTTCGATCCGATGCGGGAGGACAACGAGCACCTCGGCTTCGGCAGCGGCATCCACACCTGCTTCGGCGGGCCCTTGGCCCGGCTGGAGATCAACATCGCCCTGGAGATCTTCCTGCGGCGGGTGCGTTCACCGCGGCTGGTCGTCGACCCGCCGCCGTACCGGCACAACCAGGTGTTCCGCGGGCCGCGGCATCTGTGGGTGGATTTCGCGTCCATCGACTGAGGCTCTGACGCGCTGTCGGTGCCGCCTGGCACTCTGGACAGGTGAGTCCCGCCGACCCGATGGCCCGGTTCAGCCCGCTGACCCGGAGCTGGTTCGAGGGCACCTTCTCCGAGCCCACCCCAGCCCAGGCCGCGGCCTGGTCAGCCATCGCCGACTGCGACAACACCCTGGTCATCGCCCCGACCGGGTCGGGCAAGACCCTGGCGGCATTCCTCTGGGCGATCGACCGGCTGGCCCAGGAGCCTGGCCAGGGCACCCGGGTGCTCTATGTCTCGCCGCTGAAGGCGCTGGCCGTCGACGTCGAGCGCAACCTGCGCACCCCGCTGACGGGCATCACCCGCATCGCCGAACGCGACGGTCTGCCCGTTCCAAAGATCAGCGTCGGGGTCCGCTCCGGGGACACTCCCCCGGCTCGGCGCCGCGAACTCATCACCAAGCCGCCGGACATCCTGATCACCACCCCGGAGTCGCTGTTCCTGATGCTGACCGCGGCCGCCCGCGAGACGCTGGCCGGGGTGCAGACCGTGATCGTCGACGAGGTGCACGCCGTGGCGGGTACCAAGCGCGGCGCCCATCTGGCGCTGTCGCTGGAGCGGCTGGACGCGCTGCTGGAGAAGCCCGCGCAGCGGATCGGGCTGTCGGCGACGGTCCGACCGCCCGAGGAGGTGGCCCGGTTCCTGGTCCGGAGCCGCGCGGCCGGCGACCATCGTGGCCCCGCCGGCGGCCAAGACGTTCGAGCTGACCGTGCAGGTGCCGGTGCCGGACATGGCCAACCTGGAGAACAACACCATCTGGCCCGACGTCGAGGCCCGCATCGTCGACCTCATCGAGGCGCACAACTCGACCATCGTGTTCGCCAACTCCCGCCGCCTTGCCGAGCGACTCACCGCGCGCATCAACGAGATTCACGCCGAACGCTCCGGTATCGAACTGGCGGCCGCGCCCAACCGGGAGGTGCCCGGCGGGCCGCCCGCCCACGTGATGGCCAGTGGCCAGACTTATGGCGCCGAGGCGCTGCTGGCCCGCGCCCACCACGGCTCGGTGTCCAAGGAGCAGCGCGCGGCCGTCGAGGACGACCTGAAGACCGGGCGGCTGAAATCCGTCGTGGCGACCTCGAGTCTGGAACTGGGCATCGACATGGGGGCGGTGGACCTGGTGATCCAGGTGGAGGCCCCGCCGTCGGTGGCCAGCGGCCTGCAGCGGATCGGGCGCGCCGGCCACCAGGTCGGCGAGATCTCGCGCGGTGTGCTGTTCCCCAAGCACCGCACCGACCTGATCGGCTGCGCGGTCAGCGTGCAGCGCATGCTCGCCGGCCAGATCGAGACCATGCGGGTGCCCACCAACCCGCTCGACATCCTGGCCCAGCACACCGTGGCCGTCTGCGCACTCGAGCCGGTCAGCGCCGACGAGTGGTTCGACGTCGTGCGTCGCAGTGCCCCGTTCGCGACGCTGCCGCGCAGCGCCTTCGAGGCCACGCTGGACCTGCTCTCCGGCAAGTACCCGTCCACCGATTTCGCCGAACTGCGGCCGCGGCTGGTCTACGACCGCGACACCGGCACGCTGACCGCCCGGCCGGGCGCGCAGCGGCTCGCCGTCACCTCCGGCGGCGCGATCCCCGACCGGGGGATGTTCACCGTCTATCTGGCCACCGACTCCGAAAAGCCCTCGCGGGTAGGCGAACTCGACGAGGAGATGGTCTACGAGTCGCGGCCCGGCGACGTCATCTCGCTGGGCGCCACCAGCTGGCGGATCACCGAGATCACCCATGACCGGGTGCTGGTCATCCCGGCGCCGGGGCAGCCGGCGCGGCTGCCGTTCTGGCGCGGCGACGGAACCGGCCGGCCGGCCGAGCTGGGCCAGGCGGTCGGGCGGTTCACCGGCGAACTGGCGGCGTTAGGCCGCGAGGACTTCGAAAGGCGCTGTGCGGAACTGGGTTTCGCCGACTATGCCACCGACAACCTCTGGCAGTTGCTCGACGACCAGCGCACCGCCACCAAGGTGGTGCCCAGCGACACCACGCTGCTGGTGGAGCGGTTCCGCGACGAACTGGGCGACTGGCGGGTGATCCTGCACTCCCCGTACGGACTGAAGGTGCACGGGCCGCTGGCACTGGCCGTGAGCCGGCGGCTGCTGGAGCGCTACGGCATCGACGAGAAGCCCACGGCGTCCGATGACGGCATCGTGGTGCGGCTGCCCGACACCGAAGACACCCCGCCGGGGGCGGAGCTGTTCGTCTTCGAACCCGAGGAGATCGAGCCGCTGGTAACCACCGAGGTCGGCGGCTCGGCGCTGTTCGCCTCCCGGTTCCGGGAGTGCGCGGCGCGGGCACTGCTGCTACCGAGACGGCATCCCGGCAAGCGCTCCCCGCTGTGGCACCAGCGGCAGCGAGCGGCCCAATTGCTGGACGTGGCAAGAAAATACCCGGACTTCCCGATCGTGCTGGAGACAGTTCGGGAATGCCTGCAGGACGTCTACGACGTCCCCACTCTGACCGATCTGATGAGCCGCATCGAGCAGCGCCGAGTACGGCTGGTGGAAGTCGAGACGCAGACGCCGTCACCCTTCGCGGCCTCGCTGCTGTTCGGGTACGTCGGCGCGTTCATGTACGAGGGCGACAGTCCGCTGGCCGAGCGCCGAGCGGCGGCGCTTTCGCTGGACAGCACCCTGCTGGCCGAGCTACTCGGACGTGTCGAACTGCGCGAGTTGCTCGACCCCGAGATCATCGCCGCCACGTCACGTCAGCTCCAGCACCTGACCGATGACCGCAAGGCTCGCGACGCCGAGGCAGTGGCCGATCTGCTGCGCCTGCTCGGACCACTCACCGAGACCGAGATCGCCGAGCGCTCGACGGCCACCGACGTAGGCGGCTGGCTGACCGGTCTGCACGCCGCCAAACGCGTTCTGCCGGTGTCGTATGCGGGCCAGTCGTGGTGGGTCGGCATCGAGGACATCGGCCGGTTACGCGACGCGGTCGGGGTGGCCGTCCCGGTCGGCGTGCCGACGAGCTTCACCGACACCGTCCCCGACCCGCTCGGCGAGCTTCTCGGCCGGTTCGCGCGAACCCGCGGCCCGTTCACCACCACCGAGGCCGCCACGCGCTTTGGCCTCGGCCTGCGGGTGGCCGCCGACGTACTGGGTCGAATGGCGTTGGACGGCAAGCTGGTTCGCGGTGAGTTCGTGGCGGCCGACGATGCCGATCAGTGGTGCGACGCTGAAGTACTGCGCATCCTGCGGCGGCGCTCGCTGGCCGCGCTGCGCGCGCAGGTCGAACCGGTCAGCACCACCGCCTACGCCCGGTTCCTGCCCGCGTGGCAGCAGGTCGGCCGCTCGGCGACCACCGGGGTCGACGGCTTGGCCGGAGTCATCGACCAGCTCGCAGGCGTGCCGATCCCGGCCTCGGCCGTCGAACCACTGGTGTTCGCCCCACGAGTCCGCGACTACCGGCCGGCGATGCTCGACGAGCTGCTGGCCTCCGGCGAGGTCACCTGGTCGGGCGCCGGATCGATCTCCGGCAGCGACGGCTGGATCGCCTTTCACCACGCCGACACCGCTGGCCTCACCCTGGCCGCCCCGGCCGAGATCGAGTTCGCCGACGCCCACCGCGCGATCTTCGACGTGCTCGGCTCACCGGGTGAATCACGTGGCGCGTTCTTCTTCCGCCAACTCGTGCAGGGTTCGGAGGACGAGGTCAAAACCGCCCTGTGGGAACTGATCTGGGCGGGCTGGATCACCGGCGACACGTTCGCCCCGGTACGGGCGATGTTGTCCGGCGGACGCAAGCCGGGCACCCGTCGTCCCGCCGCGCCCGCACACCGGCAGCGTCGGGCCCCGAGGCTCAGCCGCTACTCGGTGGCACACCCGCAGAGCCGGCCGGTCGACCCCACCGTCGCCGGGCGGTGGTCGGCGCTCCCGGCGGCCGAACCGGATTCGACTGTGCGCGCGCACTTCTCCGCGGAGCTGTTGCTGAACCGCCACGGTGTGCTCACCAAGGGCGCGGCCGCCAACGAGGGCGTCCCCGGCGGTTTCGCGACGCTGTACAAGGTGCTCAGCGGGTTCGAGGAAGCCGGGCGCTGCCAGCGCGGCTACTTCGTCGAGTCCCTGGGCGGCGCGCAGTTCGCGGTGGCCTCGACGGTGGATCGGTTGCGCACCTACCTCGACGGCGTCGACCCGGAGCGCCCTGACTACCAGGCGATCGTGCTCGCCGCCGCCGACCCCGCTAACCCCTACGGCGCGGCGCTGCCCTGGCCCACCCGCGCCGATGCCGACGCCGGCCACCGGCCCGGCCGCAAGGCCGGTGCGCTGGTGGTGCTGGTCGACGGCGAACTGGTGTGGTTCTCCGAACGCGGTGGACGCTCGCTGCTGAACTTCAGCGCCGACGAGGAGGCGCAGCGCGCTGCCGCCGGTGCGCTGGCCGAACTGGTCAGCACTGGCCGCATCGGCGGCATCCTGGTCGAGAAACTCGACGGGGTCCCGGTCCTGGAGGCCGCCGCCCACCCGGACCGCCGGGTCACCGCCGACGCCCTGGTCGACGCCGGATTCGCCCGCACCCCGCGCGGCCTGCGGCTGAGGTAGTCGATGCCCGAGGGCGACACCGTTTTTCACACGGCAGCCATACTGCGCGAGGCCCTGGTGGGCAAGACGCTGACCCGCTGCGACGTCCGCGTGCCGCGCTACGCCACCGTGGATCTGACCGGTCACACCGTCGACGAGGTGCTCAGCCGCGGCAAGCACCTGTTCATCCGGGTCGGGCCGGCCAGCATCCACTCGCATCTGAAGATGGACGGCAGCTGGCAGGTCACATCCCGCGGGAAGCCCACCAGACAGGCCTACAAGATCCGAATCCTGCTGGAAACAGCCGATGTTCAGGCCGCCGGCATCGACCTCGGTGTCCTGGAGGTGCTCGACCGTGAGAACGACACGGACGTCGTCGCCCACCTCGGCCCCGATCTGCTCGGCCCGGACTGGGATCCGCAGGTAGCCGCAGCCAACCTGGCCGCCGACCCGGACCGGCCGATCGCCGCGGCACTGCTGGACCAGCGGGTGTTGTCCGGCGTGGGCAACGTGTACTGCAACGAGTTGTGCTTCGTGTTCGGCCGGCTGCCCACCAGTCCGGTCCGCACCCTGGCCGATCCGCTGCGGGTCGTGACACGTGCTCGAGACATGTTGTGGGCCAACCGGACCCGGTGGAACCGCACGACCACCGGCAATCGCAGAGCGGGACAGGACCTGTGGGTGTACGGCCGAGCCGGCCAACCGTGCCGCCGGTGCGGCACGCCGATCCGGCGCGCCGAGTCCTCGGACGCCACCGGTGAGCGGGTTACGTACTGGTGTCCGTCGTGCCAGTGCTGACGGGGTGACCGATCTCGCTCATCGCCGTGGCCACCGCATCCTCGAGGGTGTTGACCGTCGACTTGTCCATCCTCAGCACGGTGATCTTCGTGGCGCGGTACAGCGTGTTCTCGACTGGGGCCCGGCCGTTCGGATAGACCACCGCGAGCACCACACCGGTGCCTGCTTCCAGGGCCTCGCCGATCTCGTGCCGGAGGCCGATGCGCAGCTCATGCTCGGCGAACGAGGCCGCAAGCGCACCGGCTGCCCCGCCGATCAGAACGCCGAGGCCGATCGGCGGGATGAAGACGCCCAGCAGGAAGCCCAGGCCCGCGCCGATTCCCGCGCCGACCCGCCCGTGCCGATTGCTCGCCTCGACCACCTGCGGGTGGTCGTCGGCGTCCTTGGTGATCAGGGCCGCGGCCCGCAGCTCCAGACCGTGCTTGACTCTCTTCTCCAACTCGTGGAAATCGATGCGGGCACGCTCGAGATCGGCGTACGCGGCAACGAGAATCTGCTCGTGGTCGTCGTCCATGGGCCAATCGTGACCCAGATCACGCCTCGCGGCTAGGGACCGAAGGCCACAGCCGCAAGGGCATTGCGACCTTTCAGCCCAGCATCCACTGCGAGGTGGCGACCAGGTCGCCCTGCTGCAGCGCCGCGGCGCGGTGCTCGTGCACCTGCTGGTAGCCCGGGTCCAGCACCATGTCGACGAAGGCCTGCGGCGACGGGTACTCGACGACCAGAATGGCGTCCCACCACGGCCGCTCACCGTCACCGATGACGTTGTGCGGGTTGGTCCCGGCGTAGCGGACCGAGCCGCCCACCCGGTCGAGATGCGGCTGCACCTCGCGCGTGTACGTCAGGTAGTGCGCCAGGCCGTCACCGTCGTGGAACTTGAGCAGGTTGATCATCACCACCGGCGCGTCGGCCGGCAGGTTCGCGAACGCCTTGAGGTTGACGGGTCTGTCGTCGACAGCATTGGTCATCGTGAATCTCCTTGTAGCAACTAGTTGTTGACGGTAACCGGAATGCCGGTCCGCTGACGCAGGAACGGCACGACGTGGGCAGCGACCTGGTCGGTCTGTTCCAGCCAGCTCCAGTGGCCGACCCCGGGCAGGACGTGGACCTCCGCCCGCGGGAAGGCCTGGGCCTGACGATGGGCCTGCTCGGCGGGGAGGTAGACATCGGCGTCGCCGAACACGACCAGCGCGTCGATGTCGTGGCGATGCAGCCGTGGAACCAGCGCCTCGATGTCCGCGGTGCGGGTGGACCGGTAGAGCCCGAGAACCGCGCGCTTGGTCTGGGCGGGCACCAGGTGGCGGGCAACGGCCTCGACCCAGCACTGCGCCAGTCCGGGGTTGTCGTGGCCCAGGATGAGGTTGGCGACGGCGAGGTTGGTCAGCCGCATCGCCGCCTCGCCGACGACCGGGGTGCGCCAGACCCGTGCGAGGCGGTGCCAGCGGTAGCCGATCAGCACCCCGGTGTTCACCATCGTCACGCTCGCCACCCGCTCGGGGTGGTCGGCGGCCCAGGTGGCGGCGAACGGTCCGCCGAAGTCGTGGGCGACCAGATGCACGCGCTCGATGCCGAGTTGGTCGATCACACCGTCGAGGAACCGCGCGTAGCCCGCCACGGTGTAGTCCCCGTCGGCGCGGGGGTCCGCTGCGCCGAAGCCCGGCAGATCCGGTGCGACGACGGTGGCGAACTCGGCCACGCGGGTCATCAGCGGCATCCAGTCGGAGCCGGCGCCCGGATTGCCGTGCACGAACACGACGGCCTCGTCGGGCCGTCCCACCCCACCGACCAGGACCGAGGTGGTGATGCCGTCCGCGGTGAGGCGGCGGGTTTCGATGTGTGCCATAGGCACCAGAATGCCCGACCGGCGCACGCCGAGTCTTGACACCACAGGACACGCGCTTGACAGTTGAGGACATGTCCGTCGTGCGCGGCACCTCGCTGTCGAACTACCCCAGGCTGGTCGCCGAACTCGGCGGTGATCCCGTCGCCTTGCTGGCCAATGCAGGCATCGATCTCGGCGCGGTCGGGCGCCACGACGTCTTCGTCCCATTGCCCCGCGTCGTCACCGCCATCGAGTCCGCCGCCGACGCCACCGAGACCCCGGACTTCGGCCGCCGGCTGGCGCAGTTGCAGGGCATCGAAATCCTGGGCCCGGTCGGTGTGGCCGCACGCACGGCGGCCACCGTCGCCGACGCGCTGCGGATCTTCGAGAACTTCCTGTCCGCCTACAGCCCGGTGATCAGCCTGCGCACCACCGTCGACACCGACCCGGATCGCACGTTCATCGAGTACTCGATGAACGACGCGGACCTGCCCCCGCACCCGCAGGGTGACGAACTGTCGCTCGGGGTGACGCTGCGAGTGCTGCGCTTCCTGCTCGGCGCCGACTATGCCCCGCTGTCGGTGCACATCCCGCACGAGCCATTGTGCGACGTCGAGGAGTATCGCCGCTACTTCGGATGCCGACCGATATTCGCCGAGCGCGCAATGGGTTTCACGATCCGCTCGGCGGACCTGGCGCGTCCGCTGCAGCGCGACAACCTCGCCCATGACGCCGTCGTCCAGTACCTCACGGCCATCACCTCCGCCGAGCCGCGCACCATCGCCACGGTGCGCACGCTGGTGCGCCAGCTACTGCCCAGCGGGACGGTCACCCTGGACCTGATCGCCGAACAACTCAGCCTGCACCCGAAGGCCCTGCAGCGCCGACTGGCCGCCGACGACACCAATTTCGCGGCCGTTGTCGACGACGTGCGCCGCGAGCGGACCGAACGCTATCTGCGCGATACCCGAATCACGTTGACGCACTTGGCCCGCGAACTCGGCTACGCCGAGCAGAGCGTGCTCACCCGGTCGTGTCGTCGCTGGTTCGGATGCGGCCCGGCCGCGTACCGCAAAGAGCTAAAGGTCAAATGAGCTGACGAATGCTCGGAGTGCACCGGTGAACGGGTCGTCGAAAGCCAGCCGGTGCGCCACCAGTTGCAATGGCGAGGAGAAATCGTCGGAGGGCACGTCGATCACGTCGGGATACAGCGGGTCGTTATCGATCGGAATTCCCAACGAGGCCATGTGCACCCGCAGTTGATGAGTGCGTCCGGTGCGGGGCGTCAGCCGGTAGCGGCCATCGCCCAGCGCCTCGATCAATGTCTCGGCGTTCGGTTCGCCGGGCTCCTCGACCGCCTGGAAGTGCCCTCGTCGCTTGATGATTCGGCTGCGTACCACCGTCGGGAAGTCGACATCGGTGTGCGCCGACGAACGCGCCAGGTACGTCTTGCGCACCAGCCCTCGGGCGAACAGGGTCTGATAGGTGCCGCGGACCTCAGGGCGGGCGGTGAACAGCAGCACCCCCGCGGTCAGCCGGTCCAGCCGATGCGCCGGACTGAGTTCTGGCAAGTCGAGCTCGCGGCGCAACCGCACCAGAGCGGTCTGGACGACATGGCCGCCGCGCGGCATGGTGGCCAAGAAGTGCGGCTTGTCGACCACCACGATGTCGTCGTCGCGATAGAGCACCGGCATGTCGAACGGCACCACCGCCTCGTCGGGCACGTCGCGATAGAGAAAAACCACCGCGCCCGCGGACTTCGTCGTCGTCGCCTCGATCACCACACCGTCGGCGTCGACCACCTCACCGGCCAGCACCCTGGCCCGTCCGTCCGGGCCGAAGCGGCGGCCGAACTCGTCGGCCACGTTGCCGCCCCGCAGTCGCAGCCGCGCCGGCCCCAGCCCGTCGCGCACCGGCAGGGGGGCTTTTGAGCCGCTCCTCCTCCTCGCTGCGCTCGGCATCGTCGTCGGCTCGGGCGGCACGCCCCTTGGGCTCAAATCAGCGGGACCGGTTCGAGGATCTCCGCGCGCGCCTCCGGCGCCGAGGCGCGCAACGCATCGGCCGAGGCGTCGTCGGGTTGGGTCTGCGACAGCACCTCGGCCTCCACCCGCGCCAGGTAGGTCGCCACCTCGCGGGCGCAGTCGGCGTCGCTCCAGCCCAGGATCGGCGCGACGATGCCGGCGACCTCGGCGGCGCAGTCCACCCCGCGGTGCGGGTACTCGATGGAGATCCGCATCCGGCGGGCCAGGATGTCCTCGAGATGCAGCGCGCCCTCGGCGGCCGCGGCGTAGGCCGCCTCGACCTTCAGGTACACCGGAGCGTCGGTGATCGGCTCGAGCAACTCAGGGCGGTCGGCGGCCAGTTGCAGCACCTCGCCGATCAGCGAGCCGTAGCGGTCCAACAGGTGGCGCACCCGGTACGGGTGCAGGTCGTACCGCGCCCCGACGGTCTGGGTCTGGTTGACCAGCGCGAAGTAGCCGTCAGCGCCCATCAGCGGCACCTTCTCGGTGATCGACGGCGCCACCCGGGTCGGGATGTACTCGGCGGCGGCGTCCACGGCGTCTTCGGCCATCACCCGGTAGGTGGTGTACTTGCCGCCCGCGATCGCCACCAGCCCCGGCGACGGCACCGCCACCGCGTGCTCGCGCGACAGCTTGGAGGTCTCTTCGCTCTCCCCGGCCAGCAGTGGGCGCAGCCCGGCGTACACCCCGTCGATGTCGTCGTGGGTGAGCGGGGTGGCCAGCACGGTGTTGACGGTGTCGAGGATGTAGTCGATGTCGACCTTGGTCGCCGCCGGGTGGGCCAGGTCGAGGTTCCAGTCGGTGTCGGTGGTCCCGATGATCCAGTGCGTGCCCCACGGGATGACGAACAACACCGACTTCTCGGTGCGCAGGATGATGGCCACCTCGGACACGATGCGGTCGCGCGGCACCACCACGTGCACGCCCTTGGACGCTCGTACCCGGAACCGGCCGCGTTCCTTGGACAGCGCCTGGATCTCGTCGGTCCACACCCCGGTGGCGTTGATCACCACGTGACCGTGCACCTCGGTGACCGCGCCGTCCTCGGAGTCGCGGATGGCCACCCCGACCACCCGGTCGCCCTCCCGCAGCAGCGACACCACCTGGGTCGAGGTCCGCACCACCGCGCCGTAGTGCGCCGCGGTGCGCGCGACCGTCATGGTGTGCCGGGCGTCGTCGACCACGGTGTCGTAGTAGCGGATGCCGCCGATCAGTGAGCTGCGCTTGAGGCCGGGAGCCAGCCGCAGCGCACCCGATTTCGTCAAATGCTTCTGCGGCGGAACGGATTTCGCGCCGCCGAGCTGGTCGTAGAGGAAGATGCCCGCCGCGATGTAGGGCCGCTCCCACACTCGCTTGGTCAACGGGAACAGGAACGGCAGCGGCTTGACCAGATGCGGGGCCAGCGTGGTCAGCGAGAGTTCACGCTCGTGCAGCGCCTCGCGCACCAGGCCGAACTCCAGCTGCTCGAGGTAGCGCAGACCGCCGTGGAACATCTTCGAGCTGCGACTCGACGTTCCCGAGGCGAAGTCGCGCGCCTCGACCAGCGCCACCTTCAGTCCGCGGGTCGCCGCGTCCAGGGCGCAGCCGGCGCCGACGACGCCGCCACCGATGACGATGACGTCGAATTGTTCGCTGCCCAGCCGCTCCCAGGCCTCTGCACGCTGCGTGGGTCCGAGGAAGGTCTGGTCGTTGCCCGGTCGGAGGATCGGGTCGCTCATAGGGCCAAGGCTAGTCGAGATCGTCGTGGGCCATGAGACGACGGGCGGCCTCGACGATCGATCCGGATAGTGACGGGTACACCGACAGCGTCTGCGCCAGTTCGCTCACCGAGGCTTGGGTTTGCACAGCCAGCGCGATCGGCAGGATCAGCTCGGAGGCGATCGGGGCCACCACGACGCCGCCGATCACCATGCCGGACGCCGGCCGGCAGAAGATCTTGACGAAGCCGCGGCGCAGCAGCGACATCTTCGCCCTGGCGTTGGTGGTCAGCGGCAACATGATCGTGCGGGCCGGCACGGTGCCGTCGTCGATGAGGGTCTGGGGCACCCCGACGGCGGCGATCTCCGGGCGGGTGAACGTGGCCGAGGCCACCGTCCGCAGCCGGATCGGGGTCACCCCCTCACCCAGCGCGTGGTACATCGCGATACGGCCCTGCATGGCGGCGACCGAGGCCAGCGGTAGCAGCCCCGTGCAGTCACCCGCGGCGTAGATGCCCGCCGCCGTGGTCCGCGACACCCGGTCGACCGGCAGGTAGTTGCCGGGGCCCAGGTCGATGCCGACGCGCTCCAGGCCCAGGCCGCCGGTGTTGGGCACCGAGCCGACGGTCATCAGGGCGTGGCTGCCGTCGACCGTTCGGCCGTCGGCCATGGTCACCCGCACCCCGTCGGCGGTGCGGACCACCGAGTCGGCGCGGGCGTTCTTGACCAGGGTCACGCCGCGTTCGGCGAACACCTCCTCCAGCACGGCGGCGGCGTCGCTGTCCTCGTGCGGAAGGATCTGGTCGCGGCTGGCCACCACCGTCACGGTGACGCCCAGCTCGGTGTAGGCGTTGCAGAACTCCGCGCCGGTGACGCCGGAGCCGACGATCACCAGGTGCTCGGGCAGCTCGGTGAGGTCGTAGAGCTGACGCCAGGTCAGGATGCGCTCACCGTCGGGGACCGCGCTGGGGAGCACCCGGGGGCGGGCCCCGGTGGCGATCAGCACCACGTCGGCCTTCAAGATGCCGACCTTGCCGTCGTTCGTGGTGACTCTCACCCGGTGGTGGGCCATGCCGGGCACGTCGTCGATCAGTTCGCCGCGGCCGGCGACCACGTTGACCTTCTCCCGCAGCAGCTGGGTGCCGATGTCGGCGGACTGCGAGCGGGCCAGCGTCTTGACGCGGTTGTTGATCTGCGGCAGCGAGATCTTGGCGTCCTCGATGCCGATGTCGAAGCCCAGGCCCGAAGCGCGGCGCAGCTCGGTGCGCACACCGGTGGAGGCGATGAAGGTCTTGGACGGCACGCAGTCGAACAGCACGCACGCCCCGCCGATGCCGTCGCAGTCGACGACGGTGACCTCGGCCACGTCCTTGCCGCGGCCCGCGGCGACCAGCGCGGCCTCGTATCCGGCCGGTCCCCCGCCGATGATCACGATCCGCGTCGTCACGGGCCTAATCTAATCACCCGGGTCGCTGCGCTCCTGCCCACCGAATCTAATCACCCGGGTCGCTGCGCTCCTGCCCACCGAATCTAATCACCGGAGTCGGTGCGCTCTCCCGCCTTGGACCCTTTAGGCTTTCCCCGTGCCGCTCTACGCCGCCTACGGCTCCAACATGCATCCGGAGCAGATGCTGGAGCGGGCACCGCACTCCCCGATGGCCGGCACCGGCTGGCTGCACGGCTGGCGGCTGACCTTCGCCGGTGAGGACATCGGCTGGGAGGGCGCGCTGGCCACCCTGGTCGAAGACCCGGACTCGAGTGTGTTCGTGGTGCTCTACGACATGACGCAGGCCGACGAGGAGACCCTGGACCGCTGGGAAGGGTCGGAGCTGGGCTTCCACAAGAAGATCCGCTGCCGGATCGACCGCGAATCCTCGGACACCACAACCGATCCCGTGCTGGCGTGGCTGTACGTGGTGGACGCCTGGGAGGGCGGCCTACCGTCGGCCCGCTACCTGGGGGTGATGGCCGACGCGGCCGAGATCGCCGGCGCCCCTGCGGAGTACGTCCACGACCTGCGTACCCGCCCGGCCCGCAACATCGGTCCGGGCCACGGCGGCTAATCGCGCGACCGGGTGAACTCCCAAGCGTCCGAGACGATCTCGTCCAAACTGGTGTGCCTGGGCTGCCAGCCCAGTTCGGTGACGGCCTTCTCGCTGGAGGCGATCAGCACCGCCGGGTCACCGGCTCGGCGCTCGACGTCGCGCGCCGCGATCGGTGTGCCGACCACCCGCTCGCAGCACGCGATCACCTCGCGCACCGAGAAGCCGGTCCCGTTGCCCAGGTTGTAGATCCGGTGCGAGCTCGGCTGCGCGGTCTGCAACGCCAGCACGTGCGCGTCGGCGAGGTCGCGGACGTGGATGTAGTCGCGGATGCACGTGCCGTCCGGTGTCGGCCAGTCGTCGCCGAACACCAGGATCTCGTCGCGCTTGCCCCTGGCGACCTGCAACACCAGCGGGATGAGGTGCGTCTCGGTGGCATGGCGCTCGCCGAGCCCGGCGTAGGCGCCTGCGACGTTGAAGTAGCGCAGGCTGGTGGCGGCCAGGCCGTGCGCGGCGGCGTACGACGTGATCGCGTGGTCGATGGCCAGCTTGGTCGCGCCGTAGGCGTTGGTGGGCCGGGTCGGGGCGTCCTCGGTGATCGGCACGGACTCCGGCTCGCCGTAGGTGGCCGCCGTCGAGGAGAACACCAGCCTCGGGGTGCCCGCCGCGCGCATCGCCTCCAGCAGTTGCAGGGTCTTGACGACGTTGCCGTGCCAGTAGAGCTCCGGTGCCACCACCGACTCACCCACCAGCGACTTGGCGGCGAAATGCAGTACCCCGTCGAAGGATTCGTCGCTCAGCAGCTGCGGTGCGACGTCGACCATGTCGGCCTGGACGAACCGCGCACCGTCGGGCACCGCGTCGGCGTTGCCGGTGGACAGGTCGTCGACGACCACCACCTCGTGCCCCTGCTCCAGGAGAACCTTGGCGCAGACGCTGCCGACGTAGCCCGCGCCGCCGGTGACCAGAAGTTTCATCAGAATGCCGCCGACTGTTCGACGACGTTGACCAGGACCCTCACCCCTACCGCCAGTGCCCGTTCGTCGAGGTCGAACGTCGGCTGATGCAGGTCGAGTTGCGGTCCCTCGCCGCGCCACACGCCGAGTCGCGCCATCGCGCCCGGCACCTCCTCGAGGTACCAGGAGAAGTCCTCGCCGCCGCCGGACTGCCTGGTGTCGGCCAGCGCCTCGGGGTCGACGGCCTCGATGGCGTGCGTCATGATCTGGGTGGAGCGCTCCTCGTTGACCACTGGCGGGACGCCGCGATGATACTGCAGCGAGTGCTCGATTCCCAGTGGGGCCAGCAGACCCGAAACAGTCTCGCGCACAAGCGCTTCCATCGAAACCCAGGTCTCCCGGCTCGCGGTCCGCACGGTGCCGGACAGGGTGCCGGTCTGCGGGATGGCGTTGGCCGCGACACCGGCGTTGGCGGCGCCCCACACCATCACCGTGCCGTGCCGCGGGTCGATCCGTCGCGACAGCACACCGGGCAGCCCGGTGATCACAGTGCCCATCCCGTAGACCAGATCCGAGGTCAGATGCGGCCGCGAGGTGTGCCCGCCCGGCGAATGCAGGGTGATCTCGATGGAGTCGGCGGCCGAGGTGATCGGGCCCGGGATGATCGCCACCCGCCCGACTGCGAGCCGAGGGTCGCAGTGCAGGGCGAAGATCCGCGACACCCCGGTCAGTGCGCCCGCGGCGATCGCGTCGATGGCACCGCCGGGCATCAGCTCCTCGGCGGGCTGGAACAGCAGGCGCACCGCGACCGGAAGTTCGGGCACCCCGGCCAGCGCGGTCGCGGCGCCGAGCAGCATCGCGGTGTGCGCGTCGTGGCCGCAGGCGTGGGCGACGTTCGGCACGGTCGACGAGTAGGCGGCGCCGGTGCGCTCCGCCATCGGCAGTGCGTCCATGTCGGCGCGCAACGCGATCCGCGGCGCGTACTCGGGGCCGAAGTCGCAGGTCAGGCCGGTTCCGCCGGGGAGCACCTTGGGGTTCAGCCCGGCCTCGACCAGCCGGTCGGCGACGAACTGGGTGGTGGCGAACTCCTGGCGGCCGAGCTCGGGGTGGCGGTGGATGTGGCGGCGCCACTCGACCAGGTCGTCGTAGTGGGCGGCCAGCCAGGATTCCGCGGTGTCGGCAAGACTCACGTGCGGGCCGCCTTGCGCTCCAGCACCCGATCCCGCTCGGCGGAGGTTTCCGCCAGCGCAACGACCGTGCGCGCCAACATGATTGCGCCTTCGACGACCGCCTGGTCGGCGCTGGGACCGGCAGCCGCCGCGGTGAAGCCGGGCTGGTGGATGACCGCTCCGCCGGCGTCGATGCCGACGACGGGATGGATGCCGGGCAGCAGTTGGGTGACGTTGCCCATGTCGGTGCTGCCCAGCGGCAGCGCGGCCTCCACCTCGGCGGGCACCGGAGTGCGTCCGAGCCGGACCATCTCGGCGCGGAACACCTCGGCCAGCCAGCGGTCCGGAGTCAGTTCGGCGTATGCGGGTGCGGCCTCGACGATCTCGTACTGGCAGCCGGTCGCCACCGCGCCCGCCTCGAAGCAGGCGCGCATCTTGTCCTCCAGCGCAAGTCGCGACGGGGTGTCGGTGGCCCGCATCGTGTACTGCAGCCTGGCCCGGCCCGGGATGACGTTGGTGGCCGCTCCGCCCTCGGTGACGATGCCGTGGGCCATCTGGCCGGGAGCCATCTGCTGGCGCAGCAGCCCGATCGCCACCTGGGCCACGGTCACCGCGTCGGCGGCGTTGACACCCAGGTACGGCGCGACGGCGGCGTGCGACTCGCGGCCGGTGTAGGTCACGGTGACTTCCGACAGCGACAGCGAGCGGGCGGCCGCGATGTCGATCGGTCCCGGGTGCAGCATCACCGCGGCAGCGACGTCGTCGAACACACCGGCCTCGATGAGCAGGGCCTTGCCGCCGCCGGACTCCTCGGCGGGGGTGCCGATCAGCGCCACGGTCAGCCCGAGGTCGTCGGCGACCTCGGCCAGCGCGAGCGCGGTGCCGACCGCGGAGGCGGCGATGATGTTGTGCCCGCAGGCGTGCCCGATGCCGGGCAGGGCGTCGTACTCGGCGCAGATCCCGATCACCAGTGGGCCCGAGCCGTAGTCGGCGCGGAACGCGGTGGGCAGGCCGCCGGGCGCGGCGCTGATCCGGAAGCCGCGCTCGGCCACCAGAGCCTGGGTCTTGGCGCAGCTGCGGTGCTCGCTGAACGCCAGCTCCGGCTCGGCGTGAATGGAGTGCGAGAGCTCGACCAGATCACCCCGGCGTTCCGCGACCACGTCCTCGACGCGGGTCGACGCAGTGATCGTTGGCATCCCGGAAGTATCGCATTGAGCGAGGCCCAACTCCCGGGCTCCTCCTCGCCCGGCTTCGCCGGACGCATCGTCATCCCGGCGATAGGCTTCCTGGCTGTGAGTCCAGACGCGGAGCACGCGGCGTCCGTCATCGCCGAGCGCACCGGCGTGCCCCGCCACGACGTCGCCGTCATCCTCGGTTCGGGCTGGGCTCCCGCGGCCGAGGCGCTGGGCACACCGGCCGCCGAGATCCCGATGTCCGGGTTGCCGGGATTCATCCCGCCGTCTGCCCTCGGGCACCGCGGCCGGCTGCTGTCGGTGCCGATCGGTTCCCACAACGTGCTGGTCTTCCTGGGCCGGATCCACGCCTACGAGGGCCACGACCTGTGCGACGTCGTGCACCCGGTGCGCACCGCGCGGGCGGCCGGCGCGGAAGTGGTGGTGCTGACGAACGCGGCGGGTGGGCTGCGGCCGGAGTATCAGGTCGGCCAGCCGGTGCTGATCAGCGACCACCTGAACCTGACCGCGCGCTCGCCGCTGACCGGTGCGCAGTTCGTCGACCTCGTCGACGCGTACTCGCCACGGCTGCGGGCGTTGGCCCGGGAGGTGAATCCGGACCTGACCGAGGGTGTGTACGCCGGGCTACCGGGCCCGCACTACGAGACGCCGGCCGAGATCAGGATGCTGCGGACCCTGGGCGCTGACCTGGTCGGCATGTCGACGGTGCACGAGACGATCACCGCCCGTGCGGTGGGCGCCGAGGTCCTCGCGGTGTCGCTGGTGACCAACCTGGCCGCCGGGATGACAGGGGAGCCGCTCAGTCATACCGAGGTGCTGGCCGCCGGGCGCGCGTCGGCGACGGCGATGGGTGCACTGCTGGCTGCGGTCCTCGCCCGGCTCTGACTGCCGTGACGCCCGAGGAATGGATCGCCCATGATCCCGACCCGGTCACCGCGGCCGAACTGGCCGCCTGCGACGCCGACGAGCTGGCCGCCCGGTTCGCCCGCCCGTTGAGTTTCGGCACCGCCGGGCTGCGCGGCCCGGTCCGCGGCGGGCCCGACGCGATGAACGTGGCCGTCGTGACCCGGGCCAGCTGGGCGTTGGCCAAGGTGCTGACCGGCCGCGGACTCGCCGGCTCGACTGTGGTGGTCGGACGGGACGCCAGGCACGGCTCCGAGGACTTTGCCACCGCAGCCGCCGAAGTACTTTGCGCTCAAGGGTTTTCGGTGACCGCGCTGCCACACCCGGTACCGACCCCCGTCGTCGCCTTCGCGGTCCGCCACACCGGAGCGGCTGGCGGTGTGCAGATCACCGCCTCGCACAACCCGGCCACCGACAACGGGTACAAGGTGTACTGCGACGGCGGCCTGCAGATCATCTCCCCGACCGACCGCGAGATCGAGGCGGCGATCGCCGTCGCGCCGCCCGCCGACCAGATCCCCCGCCGCCCGGTCACCGCCGGCGGCACCGAACTCGTCGACCTTTACGCCCAGCGCGCCGCCACCGTGCGCCGCGCCTCGGGATCGGTGCGCATCGCCCTGACCGCGATGCACGGCGTCGGTGGCGAATTGGCGCTGCGGGCGTTGCATCTGGCCGGCTTCGACGACGTGCACGCCGTCGCAACCCAATTCAGCCCCGACCCGAACTTCCCGACGGTGGCCTTCCCCAACCCCGAGGAGCCCGGCGCCGCCGACGCCGTGCTGGCGCTGGCCGCTCGCGTCGGCGCCGACATCGCCATCGCGCTGGACCCCGACGCCGACCGTTGCGCGGTGGGCATTCCCACCATCGCCGGGTGGCGGATGCTCTCCGGTGACGAAACCGGTTGGCTGCTGGGCGATTACATTCTCTCGACGCTGCCGCCGCACGAGGCCGCCACCAGCGTGGTGGCGAGCAGCGTGGTCTCCTCCCAGCTGCTGGCCGCGATCGCCGCCGACCACGGCGTCCGCCATGTGCAGACCCTCACCGGGTTCAAATGGCTGGCCCGTGCCGACGCCGGCATTCCCGGGGCACATCTGGTGTACGCCTACGAGGAGGCCATCGGTCATTGCGTCGACCCGGCGGCCGTACGCGACAAGGACGGCATCAGCGCCGCGGTACTGGCTTGCGATCTGGTGGCTGCGCTTGGGAAGCAACAGGATTCGGTGCCAGACGCCCTCGACCGGCTGGCGCTGCGGCACGGCGTGCACACCACCGCGGCGCTGTCACGCCGCGTCGAGGACCCGCAACAGGCCGCCGCGATGATGACGCGGCTGCGCACGCAACCACCCACGGAGTTGGCCGGCTTCCCCGTCACCACACACCGACCTGCTCGACCGCACCGATGCGCTGATTCTGGCCGGCGGTGACGAGCAGACGTCGGTGCGGGTGGTGGTCCGACCGTCGGGAACCGAACCGAAGGTGAAGTGTTACACCGAGGTTCGCCAGGCGGTCACTGGCGAGCTGACCGCCGCCCGCCGCGCCGCCGCTGACATCCAGCAGAAGCTGCTCGACGCCGCACGCGGCTGGTAGTCAGCGCGGGCCGAACTGCCGGTCGCCGGCATCGCCGAGGCCGGGCACGATGTAGGCGATGTCGTTGAGGCCGTCGTCGATGGCGGCGGTGTACAGCTTCACCTCGGGTGCGGCCTTCTCCAGCGCCGCGATGCCCTCCGGAGCGCACACCACACAGACCACGGTGATCTCCACCGCGCCACGGCTGTGCAGGAGCTCGATCGTGTAGGCCATCGAGCCGCCGGTGGCCAGCATCGGGTCGAGCACCATCACCGGCTGCGTGCGCAGGTCGTCGGGCAGCGACTCCAGGTACGGCGTCGGCTGGTGGGTGGTCTCGTCGCGAGCGACGCCGACGAAGCCGACCCTTGCCTCGGGGATCAGCGCATGCGCCTGGTCGACCATGCCCAGGCCGGCCCGCAGCACGGGCACCAGAAGGGGCGGACGGGCCAGCCGCGCGCCGATGGTGTCGGCCAGCGGAGTGCGGACGCTGATCTCCTCGCATGCGGCGTCCCGGGTGGCCTCGTAGACCAGCATGTGGGTGAGGTCGCGCAGCGCGGCGCGGAACATCGCGTTGTTGGTCCGCTCGTCGCGCAGGGTGGTCAGCCGGGCAGCAGCCAGCGGGTGATCGACGACGTGCACATCCATGCGCAGAGACTGTAGGCGGCCCGGTAGTGCGTAGATGCCCAGACGGCGTCGTTAGGCTGTCCGGCATGGCAGCTGAGCTCGTTCCGGTCCGCTTGGGCGTGACCGCCGGTGACCTGTACACCCTGTGGGCGCCCCGCTGGCGCGACGCAGGCGACGAGTGGGAGGCGTTTCTCGGCAAGGACGGACGACCTCTACGCCTTCGAATCGGTGGCCGACCTGGCGGCGTTCGTGCGGACCGACACCGACAACGACCTCGCCGACCACCCGGCCTGGGAGGCCCTGACCAAGGCGAATGCGCACAAGCTCGAGCCCGGCGAGAACCGGCATGCCGACCTGGTCACAGTCGAGGAGTTGCTGTCCGCAAAGCCCACCGAGGAGTCGGTGACCACGTTGGCGAACACGCTGGCCGTGGTGTCGTCGATCGGGTCGGTGTGTGAGCTGCCCGCGGTCACCCGGTTCTTCAACGGCAACCCGAACCTGGGGCTGGTGTCCGGCGGGATCGAGCAGTTCACCGGGAAAGCCGGGCTGAAGCGCTGGAGCGCCGTCGGCGACATCGTCGCGCGGGGCTGGGACGGCGTGCTCGCCGCGATCGACGAGGTCATCTCGACGCCGGACGTCGACGAGCGGGCGTCGAAGCTGGCCGCCGACGAACTGGCGGAGCCCTACGAGGAGGAAGAGGTCGTCGAGGAAGACGTCACCGACTCGGCGGAGGACTCCGAGGAGTCCGAGGAGTCCGAGCCGGTGGTCGCGGCGACCCCGCACGCCGCCGTCGTACTCGGCAGCGACGAGGACTTCTGGACCCAGGTCGGCATCGACCCGGTGCGGATCCTGACGGCCGGGGGCACGCTGTACACACTGCGCTGCTACTTCGACGACCAGCCGATATTCCTGGGCCGCAACGGGCGCATCAGCGTGTTCCCGTCGGAGCGGACGCTGGCGCGGTATCTGGCCGACGAGCACGACCACGACCTGTCTGACCTGAGCACCTACGACGACATCCGCACCGCGGCCACCGACGGCTCGCTGCGCGTCGAGGTCACCGACGAGAACATCTACGTGCTGACCGGGTTGTCCGACGACATCTCCGACGGCCCGGACGCCATCGACCACGATCAGCTCGAACTGGCCGTGGAACTGGTGCGCGACGTCGGGGACTACTCGGAGGAAGACACCGTCGACCGGCTGCTGGGCGACGACCGCTCGCTGGGCAAGCTGGTCAACTACGTGCTGGAGCCCGGCGAGCACCCGCGCCCCAACGGCCCGTATGCCACGGCGGTCAAGGAATGGGAAGAACTCGAGCGCTTCGTGGAGTCACGGCTGCGCCGCGAGTGACCCCTGCGATGAGCGACACCCCGGGTCGTCGCCTGGCCCGAGCCCTGCAGGAAAGTACCGAGCTCGCCGAACGCACCGTGGCGGGACTCGGACCGATCGAGGCGGACAGGGCGCTGTTCTTCGTGCAGTCCGCCTACGACCTCGCCATCGAAATGTGCTTCCAGAAGGGCGATCCCGGTGCGCCACGGCTGACCAACTGGGAGCTCCCCTGGCGCAAGTTCGGTGGGGACAACCCGACCACCACCTACCTCAGCGCACCGGTGTCGGCGCCGTTTCGCTATCGCCTCAGGGGGCACGCGCACGACGCGGTGTATGCGGGCGTACAGGTCTACACCCGCGGGCCGGGCTACAACGCCCCGTCCGCAAACATCTCTGATGTACGGCTGGTCGACGACCACGGCGAGATCGACCTTCTGATCGGCGGCGAGGATCCCGGGAACGGGGTCCCATGGTTGCCGTTGCTGCCCGACGACTATCTGGTGATGCTTCGGCTCTACGCGCTGCACCCGGCCGTCGAGGAACCCGACGTCCGCATCGAACGCATCGACGACGCCGCGTCCGTGCCGCTGTCGATCACCGAGCGGGCCGACCGCGCCGAGGCGTTCTTCCTCGACGAGATCGCCTCAGCCCTCAGCGTCACCGAGGTACTGCGGGAATCCGGCGTCAACGCCTACCCGCCCGCCGACGCCGAGGTGCACCAACCGCGCTACACCGGCGCCCTGTTCCCCACCCTGGACAACGTGTACGACGGGTTCTTCGTCGACCTGCAGCCGGGACAGTCGATCCGACTGCACGGGCAGGCACCGTCAGCGCGCTTCTGGTCGCTGGTGTTCTACGACCGCTGGTTCAACACACCCGACTTCAGCGTTCACCGCTGCTACCTCACCGGGAACGACGTCGTGACGGAACCCGACGGCACCTACGAGGTGATCCTCGGGCCGGATCATTCCGATCACCCCAACTGGATCGACACCGCGGGTCTTCGGCAGGGCATCCTCGCCCTGCGCTGCCTGCTGCCCGAGGTTCGCCGGCTTCCGGCCGCGACCGTCGTCGGCGCGCGATGAGTTGAACCTGAACACTGAACGTCATAAATGTCGTAGGCCTCTGGCATACTCGAACACATGTTCGATGGTGCGACTGCTCTGCTCGACCGCATGGGTACCGCCGCGCGCTCGGAAGCCATGGCGGTCGCCGACAGACTGTCTGCCATCGGCGACCTGTACGCGCTGCGGCTCGCCCAGCACGGAGAACGCGAGAAGTGGGCGATCGACACCGATGACGCGGTGGCCGCCGAGATCGCCGCGGCGCTGAACACCAGCGTCGCGATGGGCCACAGCAATCTGCGCTACGCCAGGGCGATGCGGGAGCGACTCCCTCACGTCGCCGACGCCTTCCGGGCCGGAGACATCGACTTCCGCCTGTTCCGCGTCATCGTCTACCGGACCGAGCTGGTCACCGACGAGGCCGCCCTCGCGACGCTGGACTCCCAACTTGCGGTGCGCGCCCGGCGCTGGGTGGCGATGACCTCGCACCGGCTGGCCGCCGCGGTGGACCGGGTCGTCGCGAAGGTCGACCGCGACGCGCTTCGCCGCAGCCGGGAGGACGTCGTCGACCGCCGCTTCGACGTCACCTCCACCGACACGGGGTTCGCGTGCTTGAACGGCGTGGTTTTCGCAACCACCGGGGAGGCGCTGGATCGCCGGCTTGGCGAACTGGCCGCGACGGTGTGCTCAGAGGACCCCAGGACGGTGGCTCAGCGGCGGGCGGACGCGCTGGGCGCTCTTGCCGCAGGTGCCGACCGCCTGGTCTGCGGCTGTGACCGCGCCGAGTGCGAATCGGCGTCGAACCGCGGGCTGCGCAGCGGGGTGGTGGTGCACGTGGTGGCCGATCAGTCCGCGCTGGACGGCTCGAGCGAGAACCCGGCTGTGGTCGAGGGCAACGGGCTCATCCCCGCCGAGGTGCTGCGCGAGCTCGCCAAGTCGGCCAAGCTGCAGCCGCTGACGGTGCCGGCTTACGCTGCGCCGGAGCCGGGCTATCAGCCTTCGAGGGTGCTGGCCGACTTCGTGCGTGCCCGCGATCTGACCTGCCGGGCGCCGGGGTGCGACCGGTCGGCCAACCGTTGCGATATCGACCATACTGTTCCGCGCAGCGCAGGCGGCCCCACGCATGCGTCAAACCTGAAGTGCCTCTGCCGTTTTCATCATTTGTTGAAGACTTTCTGGGGGTGGTCCGACAAGCAGCTTCCCGATGGGACGGTGATCTGGACGGCACCGTCGGGGCGCACCTACCTGACCATGCCGGGCAGTGCCCTGTTGTTCCCGTCGCTGGCGGTGCCGACCGGCGACCTGCCCGTGGCGGTGCGGTCGGAGCGCCCCGAGGACAGCTGCGGTGATCGCACCGCGATGATGCCCAAACGCCGGCGGACCCGCCGCCAGCATCGAACCGCCGGGATCCGCGCCGAGCGGGTCCGCAACCAGCGAGCCCGCGCTGAGCGCCACCGCCGCTGGGTCGAGTGCTGGTTCCCGGATCCGGTGCCACCCAAGCCCGGCGACGAGCCGCCGCCCTTCTAGCCGATTCGGTGTTGTTGGGATCGGTGGCGACCCCGATTCGTCGCGAGTACGGGAGTGACCCGATTCGGCTCAGCGTGCCGTACTGTCGGCGGTGGCTGCCCCAGAACCTGGTAGCCGACGGACGGAGACCTTGTGTCATCAAGTCAATTGCCGCCAACCACCTACCGTGGCACGGAGGCGACCCATGACCGTCCAAGCCAGAGCTGAGGCAACGCACCAGAGAATCGTCGACGGCGCAGTCGATCTGTTCGACGAGGTCGGTTACGGCAACTCCAGCCTGAGCGACATCATCGACCGGGCCGGCGTCACGAAAGGCGCGTTCTACTACCACTTCTCCTCCAAGGAATCCGTGGCCGCGGCGATCATCCAGCAGGCCATGACGAAGAAGGAGGACGCCGTCCTTGAGCTCCTCTCATCCCCAGCCGCGGCTCTGGACGCCCTTATCCGCGCCACCTTCGTCGTGAATGACATGACCGAGCGTGACAAGCTCGTTCGGGCCGGACATCAACTGCGACAGGGATTGACCCACATCAGCTCTTATGCCGCAGCGACTTACATCGAACACCCGCTGGTGCGAGTCAGCACGGTCGAAAGGGCCATCACCGAAGGTGACCTGTCCGCCGATCTCGACGCAGACGCCGCGACGCACACCCTCCAAGCCGGTCTGCTGGGCACCCGCTTACTGTCAGACGCGACCGGTGACGACATCTTCGCAGGACTCGTCCAACTCTGGTCAATCTTTCTGCGCGGGCTCGTCCCGCCACAGTCGGCGTCCTACTTTCAGCAATTAGTGACCCGACTGGCTCAGCACTACACGACAGGCACTAGCCGATGAGCACCGCGTAGCGGGGCTTGATCACTTCGTCGATGATCGCCAGCCGCTCGTCGAAGTGGATGAACGCCGACTTCATCGCATTGATGGTGAACCGTTCGAGGTCGCTCCATCCGTAGCCGAACGCCTCGACCAGCCGCAGCATCTCCTGGCTCATCGTGGTGTCGCTCATCAGCCGGTTGTCGGTGTTGACGGTGACCCGGAATCGCAACCGGGCCAACAGATCGAACGGGTGGCTCTCGATGCTCTCCACCGCACCCGTCTGCACATTGGAGGTCGGGCACATCTCCAGCGGAATCCGCTTGTCCCGCAGGATCGCCGCGAGCCGGCCCAGCACCGCGGTGCCGTCGGGAAGCACCTCGATGTCGTCGACGATCCGCACCCCGTGACCCAGCCGGTCGGCCCCGCAGAACGCCAGGGCCTCCTGGATCGACGGCAGGCCGAACGCCTCGCCGGCGTGAATGGTGAAGCGGGCGTTCTGGCTTCGCATGTACTCGAACGCATCGAGATGACGGGTGGGCGGATAGCCGGCCTCGGCACCGGCGATGTCGAAGCCGACGACGCCCTTGTCGCGGAACCGGATCGCCAGCTCGGCGATATCGCGTGACCGGGCGGCATGTCGCATCGCCGTCACCAGGCAGCGCACCACGATGGCATGCCCCTCGGCCGCCGCGGCCTTCTCCCCGTCGGCGAAACCGGCCAGCACCGCCTCGACCACCTCGTCCAGCGACAGGCCGCCGGCGAGATGCAGTTCCGGCGCGAACCGCACCTCGGCGTACACCACGTTGTCGGCCGCCAGGTCCTCGACGCATTCGAAGGCCACCCGGTGCAGCGCCTCCGGGCTCTGCATGACGGCGACGGTGTGCGCGAACGGCTCCAGGTAGCGCACCAGCGACCCGCTGTGCGCCGCGGTGCGAAACCAGGTCGCCAGGGCGGCCTCGTTATCGGCGGGCAGGTCGTCGTAGCCGATCTGCCCGGCGATGTCGAGCACCGTCGAGGGCCGCAGCCCACCATCGAGGTGGTCGTGCAGCAGGGCCTTGGGCGCCTGGCCGATCATCTCCAGCGTCAGAGGTGTGGTCATCAGGTGATCCGATCGATGATCAGCGGACGGGGCTGCAAGGGGGTGTCCACGACACTCCAGCCGCCGTCGAGTTCGGCCATCGCGGCGGACATCCGGTCGGGGGTGTCGGTGTAGAGCGTGAACAGCGGCTCGCCCGCGGCGACGGGCTCGCCGGGCCGACGATGGATGCGCACGCCGGCGCCGAACTGCACGCGTTCACCCTGGCGGGCCCGGCCCGCTCCGAGCCGCCATACCGTCAGCGCCACTGCCATCGCGTCGATGTCCCCCATTGTGCCGCCTCGGGGTGCCGTCACGGTCTCGGAATGGGCACCGATCGGCAGCGGTGCCGCCACGTCGCCGCCCTGCGCGGCGACCAGCGCCCGGAACCGGTCCATCGCGGTCCCATCCCGCAGCGTCTGCGCCGGGTCGACACCGTCGACCCCGGCCAGTTCCAGCATCTCCCCCGCGAGCCGCAGCGTCAGCTCCACCACGTCGGCCGGACCGCCGCCGGCCAGCACGTCCAGCGATTCGGCCACCTCCAGCGCATTACCGACGGTCCGGCCGAGCGGGACGTTCATGTCGGTCAGCAGGGCGCGGGTCGGCACCCCGTGAGCGTTGCCCAGCTCCACCATGGTGGCCGCCAGCTCTCGGGACTCGGCTTCGGTCGTCAAGAACGCCCCGCGGCCGACCTTGACGTCCAGCACCAGCGAGTCGGCGCCTTCGGCCAGCTTCTTGCTCATCACCGAGCTGGCGATCAGCGGCAGCGACTCCGTCGTGGCGGTGACGTCCCGCAGCGCGTAGATCTTGCGGTCCGCGGGGGCCAGCTCGCCGGCGGCGAAGATCGCGGCGCCGATGTCGGTAAGTTGTTGTCGGATTTGGACATTCGTCAGCTCGGCGGTGAAGCCGGGAATCGACTCCAGCTTGTCCAGGGTGCCTCCGGTGTGGCCGAGACCGCGGCCGGCCGCCTGCGGAACCGCCGCACCGCAGGCGGCGATCACCGGCACCAGCGGAATGGTGATCTTGTCGCCCACCCCGCCGGTGGAGTGCTTGTCCACGGTCGGCACCGGCCTGCCGCCGCGGCGCAGATCGCTGAAGTCCAGCCGCACACCGGAGGCGATCATCGCCGTGGTCCACCGGGAGATCTCGGCGCGGTCCATCCCCCGCAGGAAGATCGCCATCAACAACGCCGACATCTGCTCGTCGGCCACCCGGCCGTGGGTGTAGCCGTCGATCACCCAGTCGATCGCGGCGTCGGAGAGGCGGCCACCGTCGCGCTTGGTCCGGATGACAGTCGGAGCGTCGAAGTGACGCGACATCGGATCGCGAGCGTCGAAGTGACGCGACATCGGATCGCGAGCGTCGAAGTGACGCGACATCGGATCGTGAGCGTCGAATGTGAACTGGGTCAAGGCTTTTCCCGACGCACCCGGTCCAGATCGGCCGGTCCGAACGCCTCCGGCAGCAAGTCCGCCAGCCGACGTGGGCTGCCGGGGTGGTCGATGAGCAACTCCGGACCGCCGTGCTCGAGAAGCAGCTGCCGGCACCGCCCGCACGGCATCAATGCCGTCCCTGTGGCGTCGACCACCGCCAGGGCGAGCAGCCGGCCGCGCCCGCCCGAGACCAGCGCGCAGATCACCGCGCACTCGGCACAGAGACCCAGGCCATATGAGACATTCTCCACATTGCAGCCCACCACGACCCGGCCGTCGTCGACCAGCGCCGCGGCGCCCACCGGGAACTCCGAGTACGGCGCGTAGGCGGTCTTGGAGGCATCAATCGCCTTGTCACGCAGCATTTCCAATCGAATGTAGCTCGCCATCAACCACTTCCCACACCGGTACTGAATGCATTCACCCTGCCACCTCGGCACGCTCGACGGGCAGGTTTGGGCAGGCCAAATCAACTGCGCAGCCACCCTTGTCACGGCACTGTAATTCTTTAGACAGTACAAACGGAGTTAGAGTCCACTCAAAACCTCGACGAAGGCGTTGGAGGCACCGATGAGTACAACCGCCCCGGCCGTGCCGGCGCCGCGCGACAAATCGTCTCGCAAGCGGCGCACCCTGTACCGCGGCGACCCGGGGATGTGGTCGTGGGTCCTGCACCGGATCACCGGCGCGACGGTCTTCTTCTTCCTGTTCGTCCACGTCCTCGACACCGCCCTGGTCCGGGTCAGCCCGCAGGCCTACAACGAGGTCGTCGAGACCTACAAGACGCCGATCATCGGCCTGATGGAGATCGGCCTGGTGGCCGCGTTGCTCTACCACGCGCTCAACGGCGTGCGGATCATCCTCATCGACTTCTGGTGGAAGGGCCCCCGCTACCAGCGCCAGATGCTGTGGGGTGTGGCGGCGGTCTGGCTGCTGGTCATGGTCCCCTCGCTGGTCATCATCGGCAAGCACATGGCGGAGCGGTTCCTGTGACCGCGCCCGAGAGCCGGCTCGGCCCGCCCGCCCCCATCCTGGAACGAGACCACGACCGGCCTGCCGGGCTGGACAACCCGCGCTCCCCGCGCCGCCGCTCCGGGATGCCGAACTTCGAGAAGTACACCTGGCTGTTCATGCGGTTCTCCGGAGTCGTGCTCATCTTCTTGGCGCTGGGTCACCTGTTCATCGGACTGATGTGGGACGGCGGGGTGTACCGCATCGACTTCACCTACGTCGCCCAGCGCTGGGCCTCACCGTTCTGGCAGACCTGGGACCTGCTGCTGCTGTGGCTGGCGCAGCTGCACGGCGGCAACGGCATGCGCACGATCATCGCCGACTACGCGCGCAAGGATGCCACCAGGTTCTGGCTCAACTCGCTGCTGGTCGTCTCGATGATCATCGTGCTGGTGGCGGGCACCTACGTGTTGTTGACCTTCGACCCGAACATCGCCTGAGGCGGAGAAGATGATCCAAGAACACCGCTACGACGTCGTGATCGTCGGCGCCGGCGGCGCCGGCATGCGCGCCGCCGTCGAGGCAGGCCCGCGGGTGCGCACCGCGGTGCTGACCAAGCTCTACCCGACGCGCAGCCACACCGGCGCGGCCCAGGGTGGCATGTGCGCCGCACTGGCCAACGTCGAAGAGGACAACTGGGAGTGGCACACCTTCGACACCGTCAAGGGCGGCGACTACCTCGCCGACCAGGATGCCGTCGAGATCATGTGCAAGGAGGCCATCACCGCGGTCCTCGACCTCGAGAAGATGGGGATGCCGTTCAACCGCACCCCCGAGGGCCGCATCGACCAGCGCCGGTTCGGCGGGCACACCCGCGACCACGGCAAGGCACCCGTGCGCCGCGCCTGCTACGCCGCCGACCGCACCGGCCACATGATCCTGCAGACGCTGTACCAGAACTGCGTCAAGCACGACGTCGAGTTCTTCAACGAGTTCTACGTACTCGACCTGGTGCTTACCGAGACCCCGAGCGGGCCGATCGCCACCGGCGTGGTGGCCTACGAACTGGCGACCGGCGACATCCACATCTTCCACGCCAAGGCCATCGTGCTGGCCACCGGCGGCTCCGGCCGGATGTACAAGACCACCTCCAACGCCCACACCCTGACCGGTGACGGGCTGGGCATCGTGTTCCGCAAGGGACTTCCGTTGGAGGACATGGAGTTTCACCAGTTCCACCCCACCGGCCTGGCCGGCCTTGGCATCCTCATCTCGGAGGCGGTGCGCGGCGAGGGCGGCCGGCTGCTCAACGGCGAGGGCGAGCGGTTCATGGAGCGCTACGCGCCGACGATCGTCGATCTGGCGCCGCGCGACATCGTCGCCCGCTCGATGGTGCTCGAGGTGCTCGAAGGGCGCGGCGCCGGCCCGCACAAGGACTACGTCTACATCGACGTGCGCCACCTCGGTGAGGACGTGCTCGAGGCCAAGCTGCCCGACATCACCGAGTTCGCCCGCACCTACCTCGGTGTCGACCCGGTCACCGAACTGGTCCCGGTCTACCCGACCTGCCACTACGTCATGGGCGGCATCCCGACCACGGTGATCGGTCAGGTGCTCCGCGACAACACCAACGTCGTGCCCGGGCTGTACGCCGCAGGCGAGTGCGCCTGCGTGTCGGTGCACGGCGCCAACCGGCTGGGCACCAACTCGCTGCTGGACATCAACGTCTTCGGACGCCGAGCCGGGCTGGCGGCCGCCTATTACGCGGCCGGCAACCCGCATGTCGACCTGCCCGCCAACCCGGCGGCGATGGTGGTCGACTGGGTGGGCAACATCCTCTCCGAGCACGGCAACGAGCGGGTGGCAGACATCCGCAGCGAGCTGCAGCAGTCGATGGACAACAACGCCGCGGTGTTCCGCACCGAGGAGACCCTCAAGCAGGCGCTCACCGACATCCACGCACTCAAGGAGCGTTACTCGCGAATCTCGGTGCACGACAAGGGCAAGCGCTACAACAGCGACCTGCTCGAAGCCATCGAGCTGGGCTTCCTGCTGGAGCTGGCCGAGGTCACCGTGGTCGGCGCGCTCAACCGCAAGGAATCCAGGGGCGGCCACGCCCGGGAGGACTACCCCAACCGCGACGACACCAACTACATGCGGCACACCATGGCCTACAAGGAAGGCACGGATCTGCTGAGCGACGTCCGGCTGGACTACAAGCCGGTGGTGCAGACCCGCTACGAGCCGATGGAGCGGAAGTACTGACGATGAACGCCTGCGCGAAGAGCGAGGACCGATGACCATCTCCCCAGAGGTCGACACCCGCGAGCCCGCCCTGCCCCCCATCCCGGAGGGTTCGGTGATGGTGACGCTGAAGATCGCCCGCTTCAACCCCGAGGACCCGGATGCCGCGGGCTTCCAGAGTTTTCGGGTTCCGTGCCTGCCGTCCGACCGGCTACTGAACCTGCTCATCTACGTCAAGAGCTACCTCGACGGCACGCTGACGTTCCGGCGGTCGTGCGCGCACGGGGTGTGCGGCTCGGATGCCATGCGGATCAACGGCGTCAACCGGCTGGCGTGCAAGGTGCTGATGCGCGACCTGCTGCCGAAGAAGAACAAGCCGCTGACCATCACCATCGAGCCGATCCGCGGGCTGCCCGTGGAGAAGGACCTGGTGGTGAACATGGAGCCGTTCTTCGACGCCTACCGCGCGGTCAAGCCGTACCTGATCACCAGCGGCAATCCGCCTACCCGCGAACGCATCCAGAGTCCCACCGACCGGGCCCGCTACGACGACACCACCAAGTGCATCCTGTGTGCGTGCTGCACCACGAGTTGCCCGGTGTACTGGAACGAGGGCAGCTACTTCGGACCCGCCGCGATCGTCAACGCGCACCGGTTCATCTT
Organism: uncultured Actinomycetota bacterium; assembly: GCA_963716465.1. Classification (GTDB taxonomy): domain Bacteria; phylum Actinomycetota; class Actinomycetes; order Mycobacteriales; family Mycobacteriaceae; genus Mycobacterium. The sequence continues at coordinate 251,848 of CAVQTS010000006.1, read as the reverse complement.
CGACAGCCGCGACGAAGGGGCCGCCGAGCGGCTGGAGATCCTCAACGACGTCGACGGGGTGTGGCGGTGCCGCACCACGTTCAACTGCACCGACGCCTGCCCGCGCGGCATCGAGGTCACCAAAGCGATTCAGGAAGTCAAGCGCGCGTTGATGTTCACCCGCTGACGGTGTGGTCCCCGTGGCAGCACTGATCGGGCGCCTGGTCATCACCGCAGGGGCCTGCGTGAGCGCCGCCGCGTGTTCGTCCTCGCCGGCCCCGCACCCGCCGACGGCATCCACCGCCTCGTCGGCCCAAACGCCTTCCTCGACAACCCCTTCCGCTGCGGCCACGACGTCCTCGTGCGCCGGGCTCTCGATCTGTCCCCAGCCACCCCCGGACGCCGAGGGAAACCCCGGCTGCTACTACCGCGACGGTTGGGCAGCCGACCCAGCAGGCAGCGGGATCAACGTCTACTACTTCCGGGAACCGTCCGACTCGGCCAAGGCTGAGCAGGTGACCGCCGACGTTTACCTGACCGACGGCACCACGGCGTCACAGATCGCCGCCGTTGATGCGGGTCAGTCGAGCGATCAGATTCAGTTCCCCGGCATCGACAAGTCGGCGGTACGGGAAGTCGTGCTGAGCACGAGTGCCGGGCGGTGCTATGTGATAGGCCCGGACGGTAAGTAGCTCGTCCCCCGCGGCTCGCGCTCCCACAGCACACCATCACCGGCGGTGACGCCGGCTGCGCTCAGTTCCCGCTTGAGGATTTTGTTGGTGGCGGTGTGCGGCAGGTCGTCGTTGAGCCGCACATAGCGCGGCCACGCCTTGGGCGACAGGTCGGGCTGCGCGGCAAGGAACTCTTCGAACTGATGGGGCGTCAGCGCTTCTCCCCGCCGCAGAACGACGGCGGCCATCACCTGATCACCCACCACATCGTCGGGTACCGCGTACACGGCAACCTGATTGAGCTGCGGCAGCCGCTGCAGAATCCGCTCGACCGGTGCGGCCGCCAGGTTCTCTCCGTCCACCCGCATCCAGTCGGCGGTCCGGCCGGCCAGGTAGATCCAGCCGTCGGCATCACGGTAGGCCAGGTCGCCGGTCCAGTACATACCGTGGCGCAGTCGCTCGGCGGTGGCGTCGGGGTCGTTGTAGTAGCCCGAGAACGGGCCCGCCCCATCGGTGTTCACCAGTTCACCGACCGCGTCGTCGAAGTTGGTCAGGGCGCCGTGGTCGTCGAACACCGCGGTCGCGCACTCGGTGAGGGTCTGCGGGTCGTAGATCGCGACGCCGGGCCAGCCCCTGCCGATCGAACCCGGCGGCGTGCCGTCCTCGCGCACCACGACGACGGCGAACTCGCTGGACCCGAAGCCGTCGACGATGCGGCAGTCGAATCGCCTTGCGAATTCGGCGATGTCACGGTCGGCGGCTTCGTTGCCGTACATCACCCGAAGCGGGTTGTCGGCATCGTCGGGCTGCTCCGGAGTGGCCAGCACCAGCGCCAGCGGCTTGCCGACGTAGTTCATGAACGTCGCGCCATAGCCACGGATGTCGGACAGCAGCCGCGACACCGAGAACTTCACCGGCACCATGGTGGCCTTCGCGGCGATGGCGACCGACCAGCCGGCGGCCACCCCGTTGGAGTGGAACAGCGGCATCGACAGGTAACACACGTCGTCTTCGGTGATGTCGAGTTGGGCCGCCAGACTCAGCCCGCACATCACGCTCATCGCGTGCACGAACGGGACCGCCTTGGGGTTGCCGCTGGTGCCCGAGGTGAAGATCATCATGAAGGGGTCGGTGCCGCTGACTTCCCGATGCGGCACAAGCGGTCCCGCGTTCGCGACAGCCTCGGCGTACGCGGCGCCCGTGACGTCGAGCACCGTGAGCCCGGAGGTGTCGAAGCCGTCGAGCATCGGCGCGTGCTCGGCGTCGACGAGCAAGAGCTGGCAGTCCGCGCGGCGGATGTCGGACAGCAGGCCCTCGCCGCGGCGGGTGGTGTTGATGCCGCACAGCACGTAGCCGCCGAGTGCGGCCGCGGCCATCGAACGGGCGTAGGCCGGCGAGTTGGTCATCAGCGCGCCGACATGCAGGGGCCGGTCCGGGTCGGCGAGCGCGATCAAAGCCGAGGCTTCCGCGGCCGCCTCGCCCAGATGCTCCCGCCACGTCCAGCTGCGCTCCGGTGAGAGCACCGCGACGGCGCCGTCGTCCATCCTCGTTCGCAGCAGCGCCTGCAGGGTGTCGATCATCGCGCCGGCCGGTAGCGCAGCAGGGTCATCCCGGTGTCAGGGAGGTCGCAGAAGACCGGTTCCAGTCGCATGCCGATGCGGATGTCGTCAGGGTCGACGTCGACCAGCTCGGTGGAGAACCGGGGGCCGACGTCCCACTGCACCACCGCGAGCAGTTGTGGCAGCGCGTCCGCCCACGGCGGCCCGGTGGGCCGGCGCGCGACGGTGTACGTGTACAGCGTTGCCGCGCCGTCGATCTCGCGCCACTCCAGGTCGTCGGCCAGCGTCCCGGGTGCCCGCGTGCGCGGGTAGAAGACATAGCGCTTCGCGGACGGCGAGTACTGCACCAGGATGCGGTGCTCGGCCAGGCCGTTCCAGAACGGCTGGGACACCGGGGTGGGCTCGGGCACGGGAATCGGCTCGGCCATCAGTCACCTCCCAGCACCAGCGCCACCTGCTCGCTCATGATGCCGCCGGTGCCGGCGACGAACGCGGTGTTGGCGTCGGCCACCTGCGCGGCCGCCGAACGCCCCATCAGCTGGCGGGCGGCGTCGACCACGTGGTGCATACCGCCCGACATCCCCGCCTGCCCGTAGGACAGCTGACCCCCTGCGGTGTTGAGCGGGAAGTCACCCCGATAGGTCAGGTCGCGCCCGGAGATCCACTTCATACCTTGCCCTTTCGGACAGAATCCGGCGTCCTCGAGTGTCATGAGCACGGTGATGGTGTAGCAGTCGTAGATCGAGGCGACGTCGACGTCAGCCGGGGCGAGTCCGGCCATGCCGAACGCGCGCCCGGCGGCCCGGGCGATCGGGGTGACCATCGGCTCATCGGCGTAGGTGACCGTCTTGAACGCGATGTGCTCGCCAAAACCCTTGATCCACACCGGTCGACGCCGCGAACGCCGCGCCAGGTCGGCGTTGGCGACCAGCACACCGGTTCCGCCGTGGACCGGCATGACGGTTTCCAGCATGTGGATCGGGTCGGCAATCATCGGGCTGCCCAGTACGTCGGCCTCGGTGATGGGCTGGCCTGCGAACACCGCGCCGGGGTGGGCGCAGGCGTTGGTGCGCTGATCCACCGCGATCTTCGCCAGTGCCGACGGGTCGTATCCGTACTGGGCGCCGTAGCGTTGGGCGATCTGAGCGAACGGGGCGTTCTGGCCGACGTTGCCGTAGGGGATCTCGTACTCGGCCTGCGGTGAGCCGTAATTGTTGCTCGACGCCCCGTACCAGTTCGGCGTGGGCGCCGGCCGCCGCGTGGACCGCGGCAACGCCCGCGATCCGGGCACCACGGCCAGCACGGCGTCGCAGAGCCCCAGTTCGACCGCGACGGCGGCGCGCCAGACCATGGCTGCCGAAGTCGCCCCGCCCAGGTCCACCCGTTCGCCGAAGTCGATGGGCAGGCCAAGGTATTCGGACAGGGTGGCCGGGACGAACATGTCCGACTCGGCCAGCCCGTGGGAGATGATGCCGTTGACCGAGTCCGCCTCCAGCCCGGCGTCATCGAGGACCATCTTGGCCAGCTGCGCGTACTGGTCGAGGGTGAACAACTCCGGACGCGTCGGCTTGCGCTCGGCGGGCAGCTCGGCGATCCCGACGATCGCCGCCTCACCGGCCAGCCTCATCCCGAAACCCCCTCGCGGCGGGGCAGTTCCACCGTCGCGGTGCCGGGCATGAGAACGTCGGCGTCGCGGCGCCCGGCGATGTCGAGCTCGACCAGGCCGCGACCGCCGTCGAGGCGCTTGGCCGTGACCGTCCCGCCGAACGTCAACGGCTGTCCCGGGAATGCGACTCCGCGATTCTGCACCGCGTACTCGACGAGCCGGCCCCGGCCGCCGATCCAGTCGGTGATGGCGCGGGCCAGCAGAGCGGCCTGCAGCGGGCCCTGCACCAGGACGTCGTCATATCCTTCGACGTCGCGCGCCCACTGCTTGTCGTAGTGGATGCGATGGCCGTTGTAGGTGGCGGCCGAGAAGAAGAACATCTGCGTCTCGTCGACGGTGACGGTCAGCGGGGGCAGTTCGTCACCGGGTTCGACGTCGTCGTAGAACAGCTGGGTCACGGTCGCGCGATCATCGACGTGGTGGCCTCGGCCACCAGTTCACGGTTCTGGTTGCGGTAGATGGTGTGCCAGGTGACGAGCACGAATCGTCCTGATCGGCCCTCCTTTTCGACGATGGCGGCGATGGTGCGGACCATCTCGATCTCGTCGCGGTGATAGGCGGGCAGGTGGAACGTCGTGCTCTCGCCGCCGGCCATCCGCCGTGGGGCGTTGGGGAAGGACAGACTGCCCGACACCGCGCCCGACGAGCCGTCGGGCCGCAGGCTCGACAGCGGCGCCACACCCAGGATCGCGTACTGCAGGTACAGCGGCGGGCAGATGACGTCGCGGTAGCCGTTGGCGCGCGCGTAGTCCGGGTCGAACCACAGCGGATTGTCGTCGCCGACCGCGGCGGCCCAGCGCTGCCAGTCGCGGCGGATGACCTCGCCGGTGGCCGTCGCGGCGACGCTGCCGACCCGCGCGGCGGTCTCCGCGTCGATCAGGCTCTCGGTCACAGGCCGTCCTTTCGCCGCAACCGCTCCCTGACGGCCGCGCGACTCACCTCGTCGTCGTCCAGCCAGGTCGCGGCGACGTCGGCTCCCCCGCCCAGGGTCGAGAGCACCCGGGCGCGCTCGGACCACAGGTACAGGTCCGTCTCGACGACGTAGCCCATCCCGCCGTGCAGTTGGTGCGCATCCAGCGTGGCCCACTTGGCGGCGGTGGCGGAATGCATTCTTGCGATGGCGGTTTCGCGCACGGCGATGTTGCCGCAGCCGATCCGGAAGACGGCGGACTGGGCGGCCAGCCGGGCGGCGGTCAACGCGATGTGCATGTCGGCCACGATGTGCTGGGCGGCCTGGAAGGAGGCGATGGGCCTGCCGAACTGGTGACGCAGGGTGGTGTATGCCACGGTGCGGTCCAGTACGGCTTCCCCGACGCCGACCAGGTCCAGTGAGGTCAGCGCGATCGCCGCGTTGGCAGTGCGGCGCAGTTGGTCGCGGTCAAGGGGCTTGCCGTCGTTGAGTACGTCGTCGACGGCGACGTCGTCGAACCGCACGCACGCGGCGCTGTGCCCACCCATCAGCATCAGAGGCCGCACTGTGATCCCCGGTCCCCGCAGGTTGCAGACGAACCCGAGAGTGCGCCCGGAGGCGTCCATTCCCGACACGACGACCAGGCCGGCAGTCTCGGCGTCGTTGACGAAATCGGCTGTGCCGGTGAGCCGCCAGCCACCGTCCGGTTCGCGGTCGGCACGCAGAGCGGCGGTGACGTCAGCCGCGTCGTTGGCATTCCACAGCGCGGTGGTGGCCGAGGTGCGACCGGTTGCGAGATCCGGCAGCCACCGATGACGGGATTCCTCGCCGCCGAGCATGAGCACGGCATGTGCGGCCAGCACCGTGCTGTAGGTCGACAGCGGGCACAGCGCACGGCCGGCTTCGCGGGCGAAAATGCCCAGTTCCGAGAGCGTTCCGCCGGAGCCGCCGTATTCCTCGGATATACCGAGCCCGAGGATGCCCGCGGCGGCCAGCGCATCCCACGGATCAGCCCCGCAGGCGGCGAGCAGCCCGCGCAGCATCGTTGAGAGGTCTCGGTCATCCTGTGTGGCAACGAGTTTCATGTCAGCGTCCGTAGGAGGGCATGCCGTGGCCGCGCTGGGCGATGACGTCGCGAAGGACCTCGTTGGTGCCGCCACCGAAGCGCATCAGTGGCGCGAAGCGGTAGAGCTTCTCGAACCGTCCGCCCGCGGGGGCCTCCGGGTTGCGGTGCGCCAGCAGACCTTCGGCGCCGAGCAGGTCGATGCCCAGATCGGCGATACGTTGGCGCAGTTCGCTGCTGAACACCTTCTCGACACTCACCTCCACCGTCGGGATCACTCCGCCGGCCAGCATCGACGACGCCTCGTAACCCATCAGGCCGGCCACCTCGACGTCGGCCTCGGTCTGAGCAAGCCGGCGCCGGAACGCCGGATTGTCGATCGGCACGCTGCCGTCGCGCCGCGGCATCCGGGCCAGCACCTGCAGCTCGTCGAGTGCGCGGCGCAGGTCGCCGGCGTTGGTCAGTGCCCCGCGCTCCAAATCCAGCGCCCCGGTGATGTAAGCCCAGCCGCGGTTCTCCTCGCCGATCAGGTTGGTCACCGGAACCCGGACGTCGTCGAAGAACACCTCGTTGGTCCGGTATCCCGACCAGGCGATCAGGGGCCGGATCCGCACCCCGGGGCTGTCGACCGGAACGACGATCACCGAGATGCCGCGATGGCGCTGGGCGTTGGGATCGGTTCGCACGCAGAGCCATTCGTGCGTGGAGCGCTGCGCACCGCTGTTCCATATCTTGGATCCGTTGATCACCCACTCGTCGCCCTCACGAACCGCCCGCGTCCGCAGCGACGCCAGGTCGGTGCCCGCGTCCGGCTCGGAATACCCTAGTGCGCAGGTCATTTCGCCACGGGCGATGAGCGGCAGGAACTCGCGCTTGTTCTGCTCGGTGCCATGGCGCATGATCATCGGCGCGATCGACGTGACGGTCAGGTCCGGTCCGGGGACGCCCCAGTACTCGAACTCAGACATCAACAGGTGCAGGTGCACCGGGCCCAGTCCAAGCCCGCCGTACTCGGCCGGCCAGTTCAGCCCGAACCAGCCCTTGGCGCCGAGCTTGCGCCGGAAGGCGGCCACCTCGCCACCGGGATGCTCCAGATTATGCTCGGCGATCTCGGCGCGCAGGGCGTCAGTGACGTTCTCGCGCAGGAACTCACGCACCTCGGCCAGCCAGGCCAGCTGGTCGGCGTCGAGGGCGAAATCCACACTGCGCACCCTAACGGATTAGTTAGTCCGTCAAGGCTTTTTGATGTGGGTCGAGGTGTCAAGCCCGAGCGCGCCGCGATCACCTACGAGCAGGTCGACGAACTGCGCGCTGGGCATCACCGAGCAGGGGTTCGGCTCCGGCGAGACGTGCCGGGTTCCTTGGGCAACCGACGCCCAGTGACGCAACCGAACGTCGACAGGCCCCATAACGCACGAATCCGCGAATGAAGGCTCCGCAATCAACTGATTCCATTGCCAGGTAACCTACAGGGAAAGAATTCCGTACTTCGCGCGCGCATCTGCCACTGAAACCGTAGTCTCGTCTCGATCCAACACGGTCGGTCCCCCCGGGCCGTTCGACGGCGTTCAAGCAGGAGATGCCATGGCTAAAGGTGAGCTGACGCTCGAGCCCTCTGCGGAAGTTGAAAGCAAAGGCCTCAAAGGCGGTGCGCTGGGACTGATGTCCAGTGTCGTCGTCGGGATGGCGTCCACGGCGCCGGCCTACTCCCTGGCGGCCAGCCTGGGCCTGGTGGTCGCCAGCGGCGGCGCACTACTGGCAGGTGTGAAAGCCCCGGCGATCATGCTGCTCGCGTTCATCCCGATGTGGATGATCGCGGTGGCCTACCAGGAGCTGAACAAGGCCGAGCCGGACTGCGGCACCACGTTCACCTGGGCCACCCGCGCATTCGGGCCACTGGTCGGCTGGATGGGTGGCTGGGGCATCATCGCCGCCGACGTGATCGTGATGGCCAACCTGGCGCAGGTCGCCGGCGCCTACTCGTTCACCTTCCTCGGCGACCTCGGCTGGCACTCAGCGGCCGATCTGTCCAGCAGCACGCTGTGGTCGACGGTGGCGGGTGTCATCTGGATCATCGTGATGACCTACATCTGTTATCGCGGCATCGAGGTGTCGGCCCGTATTCAGTATGCGCTGCTGGGTATCGAACTGACCGTTCTGGTCATCTTCTCGGCGGTGGCGCTGTTCAAGGTCTACGCACACAAGGGCGAGGGCTACTCCCTGATGCCGTCGATCCACTGGTTCTGGCCGGCCGGCCTGCCCTTCGGCGCGGTGATCGCCCCGGCCGTCCTGGCCGCCATCTTCATCTACTGGGGCTGGGACACCGCGGTCACCTGCAATGAGGAGTGCGACGATCCGGGGCGCACCCCCGGCCGCGCCGCGGTGATCTCGACCCTCCTGCTGCTGGTGACCTACGCGCTGGTGTCGACGGCGGCCATCGCGTTCGCCGGCGTCGGAACCGACGGCATCGGCCTGGGCAATCCGGACAACTCCGCCGACGTCTTCGCGGCGATCGGGCATCCACTGTTCGGCGACAGCGTCCTGGGCAAGATCGGCCTGCTGTTGTTGTCGGCGTCGATCCTGACCTCGGCGTCGGCGTCGACCCAGACCACGGTCCTGCCGACCGCACGCACCACGCTGTCGATGGGTGTGTACAAGGCACTGCCGACGTCGTTCGCCAAGATTCACCGCAATTACCTGACCCCGTCGGTGGCCACGGTCGTGATGGGCGCGGTGTCGATCCTGTTCTACGTGCTGTTCACGCTGGTCAGCCGCAACCTGCTGACCGCGCTGATCGGCTCGGTCGGTCTGATGATCGCGTTCTACTACGGGCTGACCGGTTTCGCCTGCACCTGGTTCTACCGCAAGGAGTTGACCAGGTCGGCACGCGACTTCCTGATGCGCGGGGTGGTGCCCCTCATCGGCGGGATCGTGCTGCTGGTGATGTTCGGCTACGGGGTGGTGCAGTACGCCAAGCCGGACTGGCTGACCGACAGCAACGGCAACAACGTCACGATCCTCGGATACGGCGCAGTCGCCGTCGTCGGTATCGGAGCGCTGGCACTCGGCATCGTCTTGATGCTTGCCCAGTGGGCCTTCTCCCCGGACTACTTCCGCGGCCGCACGCTGTCCCGGCGCTCCAGCACCGACCTGGTGCTCGCACCGCCGGTTGCGGTCGAGCCGAAGTTCGGCCTGCCCGACTCCGGCGACATGCCGACGGTCATCGCGCCGGACCTGTCGAACCTGCCGCCCGGCGAGACGGCCGTCAACCCGGAGACGGGCGAAGAGTTCACCAAGGAGCCGCTGGCATAGGCCTGCTGCGCCGACAGTCGGCGCTTAATCCCGCAGCTTGAAGATCGTTCGGTGCCAGCCTTTTTCGGCCACACCGGTGATATCGCTCATCACGTGCTTGATAGTGAGGTACTCCTCGAAGGAGTAGTCGCTCATGTCCTTGCCGAAGCCCGAGGCGCCCACCCCGCCGTGCGGCATCTCGCTGATGATCGGGATGTGGTCGTTGATCCACACGCAGCCGGCGTTGATCTCCCGCGACGCACGCTGCGCGCGGTAGACGTCGCGGGTCCACGCCGAGGCCGCCAGACCGTAGGCGGTGTCGTTGGCCTGGCGCAGCGCGTCGTCGTCGCCGTCGTGCGGGCGCACGGTCAGCACCGGGCCGAAGATCTCCTCGCGGTAGACCTCGGAGTCCTCGGTCACGTCGGCGATCAGCGTCGGCAGATAGAAGGAGCCGGGCAGATCCGGCACCTTGCCGCCGGCGACGACGCGGCCGCCCTGATCAGGTGCGCCGGCCACCATCGCGGCGACCCGGTCGCGGTGCATCCGGGAGATCAGCGGACCCATGTCGGTGTCGGGGTCCTGCGGGTCGCCGACGACGACCTTGCTCATCAGCTCGGCCACCCCGGCGACGAAGTCGTCGTAGAGGTTGCGGGCGACGATGGCCCGGGTGGCCGCGGTGCAGTCCTGCCCGGAGTTGATCAGCGAGCCGGCTACCGCGCCGTTCACGGCGGCGTCGAGGTCGGCGTCGTCGAACACCACGAACGGCGCCTTGCCGCCGAGCTCGAGCTGAGTCCGGTGGCCGTAGACGGCGGCCGCGGCCATCACCCGGCGGCCGACGGCGGTGGAGCCGGTGAAGGTGACTACGTCGACGTCCTTGTGCCCCGCCAGCGCGGTGCCGACATCGGGACCCGCGCCGGTGACGACGTTGAACACGCCGTCGGGCAGGCCGGCCTCGGTGGCCAGCCGGGCCAGGGTCAGCGTGGTCAACGGGGTCAACTCGGCGGGCTTGATCACCACCGAACAGCCGGCGGCCAGCGCGGGCAGCACCTTCCACACCGCCATCTGCAGCGGGTAGTTCCACGGGCTGATCGTCGCGACCACGCCGACGGCCTCGCGCCGGATGGACGAGGTGTGATCCCCGGAGTACTCCGCGGTGGCCTTGCCTTCCAGGTGGCGGGCCGCCCCGGCGAAGAAGGCGATGTTGTCGATGCTGCCGGGCACGTCGAACTCGGTGGCCAGCCGCACCGGCTTGCCGGTCTGGCTGACCTCCTCGGCGATGAGCTGCTCGGCGTTGGCCTCGACCAGCTCGGCCAACTTGGCCAGCACGGTCGAGCGCTCAGCGGGGGTCGCGGTCTTCCAGCCACCCAACGCCGCACGGGCGGAGGCGACGGCGGCGTCGACGTCGTCGGCCGTGGCCAGCGCCATCTCGGCGACGGTGTTGCCGTTGGCCGGATTGACCACCTGGTAGACGGTGCCGCCGGTGACCACCGGAGCGCCATCGATCCAGCTACTGGGCACAATCTTGGTCTTGTCAGAGGTGAGTGCAGTCACACCGCAACGGTAACCGACGGTCAACACGGTTGCTACGCATTCCCGCAGTCTGAACGGGTCTAGACCACCAATTTCATCGAACGCGTTGCCTAGAACAACGGATTCCGTGCACAATCATGGGCATGCGCGACTCGGGAGTACCAGCCAGTCGGTTTCCCGTCCGCGCCGTCGGGTCCGGAGCGGCAGCGGCGTTTCAACTCGACGAGATGTCCAAGGCCATCATCGAAAAGCTCCAGCAGGATGGTCGGCGATCCTACGCCGGAATCGGCAAGGCCGTCGGTCTGTCCGAAGCGGCGGTACGGCAGCGCGTCCAGCGACTCGTCGACTCCGGAGTGATGCAGATCGTCGCGGTGACCGATCCGATGCAACTCGGATTCGCACGCCAGGCGATGATCGGCATCCGCTGCACCGGCGACACCACCAAGGTCGCCGACAAGCTGGCCGAGATCGATGCCGTGGACTACGTCGTGCTCACCGCGGGCACCTTCGACGCCATCGTCGAAGTCGTCTGCGAGGACGACGCCGAACTGCTCGAGCTGCTCAATACCGAAATCCGCGCGGTACCCGGCGTCACTGCAACCGAGACGCTGGTCTACCTGAAACTCGTTAAACAACAATACAATTGGGGTACCCGATGACAACGACCGCCAGCCAGAACCTGACCGCCGAACTCGGCGCGAAGGCCGATCGCTACCTGTGGGGCCACTTCGCCCGGCACGGGGCTGGCAACACCCCGCCGATCATCACCCGCGGCGAGGGCGTCTACATCTACGACAGCAACGGCAAGCGCTACATCGACGGCCTCTCCGGATTGTTCGTCGTGCAGGTCGGCCATGGCCGGGAAGAGATCGCCGAAGCCCTGAAGAAGCAGGCCGAGACCCTGGAGTTCTTCCCGCTGTGGTCCTATGCCACCCCGCCGGCCATCGAGCTGGCCGAGCGGCTGGCCAAGTACGCCCCCGGCGACCTGAACCGGGTGTTCTTCACCACCGGCGGCGGCGACGCCGTCGAGTCGGCGTGGAAGCTGGCCAAGCAGTACTTCAAGCTGACCGGCAAACCCGGCAAGTACAAGGTGATTTCGCGGGCCATCGCCTACCACGGCACCCCGCACGGCGCGCTCGCCATCACCGGTCTGCCGACGTTCAAGCAGCCGTTCGAGCCGATCACGCCCGGCGGGTTCCGGGTTCCCAACACCAACTTCTACCGCGCTCCGGAAGGCCACGACACCGACGAGAAGGAGTTCGGTCAGTGGGCGGCCAACCGGATCGCCGAGGCCATCGAGATGGAGGGCCCCGACTCGGTCGCGGCGGTGTTCCTCGAGCCGGTGCAGAACGCCGGCGGCTGCTTCCCGCCACCGCCCGGCTACTTCCAGCGGGTCCGCGAGATCTGCGACGAGTACGACGTGCTGCTGGTCTCAGACGAGACGATCTGCGCGTTCGGCCGCATTGGATCCATGTTCGCCTGCAACGACTTCGGCTACGTGCCCGACATCATCACCTGCGCCAAGGGCCTCACGTCGGGGTACGCCCCGCTCGGCGCGATGATCGCCAGCGACCGGCTGTTCGAGCCGTTCAACGACGGTGACACGGTGTTCGCGCACGGCTACACCTGGGGCGGGCATCCCGTCTCGGCCGCAGCCGCGCTGGCCAACCTCGACATCTTCGAGCGCGAGGGTCTCAACGACCACGTCAAACAGACGGCGCCGGCGTTCCGGGCGACCCTTGAGCGGCTGCTGGACCTGCCGATCGTCGGTGACGTCCGCGGCGAGGGCTACTTCTACGGCATCGAGCTGGTCAAGGACAAGGCCACCAAGGAGATCCTCGACGACGAGCTGTCCGAGTGGCTGCTGCGCAGCTTCTTGTCGGTCGAGCTGTTCGAGGCCGGGCTGTACTGCCGCGCCGACGACCGCGGCGACTCGGTGGTGCAGCTGGCCCCGCCGCTGATCAGCGATCAGGCTCTGTTCGACGAGATCGAATCGATCCTGCGCCGGGTGTTCACCCAGGCCTGGGATCACCTGCAGACTCGCGGCGATGCCTGGCACTAGGCCATCGGGCAAGCGGCCGCCGATCGATCCGGTCCGGTGGCAGCCACCGCCGGTCGAACCGCTGCCCGAGTTCGGGCCGGCGCAGCTGACGCTGGTCGCACTTCCAGGTGAGCAACCCGAGGACATCGTCGTCGACGCCGACGGCGCGCTGTGGACCGGTCTGGTCGACGGCCGCGTCGTCCGCATCGGCGGCGACGGCCGCACGACGGTGGTCGGCCGGACCACCGGCCGCCCGCTCGGGATGACAGCGGCCCGCGACGGCCGGCTGCTGATCTGCACCAGCCCGGGCGGACTGGTGGCCATGAACCGCGACACCGGCGAGACCGAGGTGCTCGTCGACTCGGTGAACGGCAGGCGCCTGCAGTTCTGCTCGAACGTCGTCGAATTACCCGACGGCACAATCTATTTCACCGAGTCGACGGCCAAGTTCACCTTCGAGCACTTCAAGGGCGCAGTCTTCGAGTCCCGCGGCGACGGCGGTTTGTTCCGGCGCGACCCGGACGGCACGGTGAGCACGGTGCTCGACCACCTCTACTTCGCCAACGGCCTGACCCCGACGGTGGACGGGTCGGCCCTGGTGTTCGCCGAGACCCAGGCCCGACGGCTGTCCAAGTACTGGCTGACCGGGCCGAAGGCCGGAACGGTGACTCCGCTGGCGGTGAACCTGCCCGGGATGCCGGACAACCTGTCGACGGGCAGCGACGGCCGGATCTGGTGCGCCATGGTGTCGGCGCGCAACGCGGCGGCGGACCTGCTGTCGCCGCGTTCCCCAATGCTGCGCACGCTGTTGTGGAAGTTGCCCGACAAGCTGCAGCCGCAGATCGTGCCGACGGTGTGGGCGGTGGCGTTCGACCCCGACACCGGGGCCGCCGTCTCGGGGGTGCACATGAAGCATCCGGACTTCGGGCTCGTCACCGGACTGGTGGAGCGCGACGGTCGGCTGTGGCTGGCCACCATCGGGTCCGCGGCGGTGGCGCACTGCCCGCTGCCAAGCTAACAATTGCATCAATAACCACACCAGTCACAGCGCGGCTGCGTGGTTTCGGCGTGGGAATCCCTTAATCTGCCATTCGATGGCGACCTCGAGAACATGGGTGCGGTGTGCGGCCGCGCTGGCCGCGGCCGCGTGCGTTGTCGGCACGCCCGCGATCGCGTGGGCCGAGCCCGGCGCTGCCCCTGACCCCAATACCTGCCCATACAAGGTGTCGACGCCCCCTGCCGTCGACTCGTCGGAGGTGCCGCAGGCCGGCGACCCGCCCCTGCCGCTTCCGGTTCCGGCCAAGCCGGTCGGCGGCGACGCCCTGTCCGGTTGCGGGGTGATCGTCGCGCCGAACACCCCACCGGTGCCCGGCGACGTCTCGGCCGACGCGTGGTTGGTCGCCGACCTCGACACCGGCGACATCATCGCCGCGCGCGACCCACACGCGCGGCACCGTCCGGCCAGCATCATCAAGGTGCTGACCGCGATGCAGTCGATCAACGAGCTGCCGCTGAACAAGATGGTCGACGGCACCCAGGACGACGCGAACGCGGAGGGCACGCGGGTCGGTGTCGACGTCGGCGGCCACTACACCGTCAACGATCTGCTGCACGGCCTGCTGATGCACTCCGGCAACGACGCCGCGCACGCGCTGGCCGCGCAGCTCGGTGGTGTGGACGCCACGGTGGAGAAGATCAACCTGCTGGCCCGCAAGCTCGGCGGCGCGGACACCCGCGCGGCCACGCCGTCCGGCCTGGACGGTCCCGGCATGAGCACGTCGGCCTACGACCTCGGGCTGTTCTATCGGTATGCCTGGGAGAACCCGACTTTCGCCGATATCGTCGCCACCAAGGACTACAACTTCCCCGGGCATCCGGCCAAGCCGGGCGAGGACGGCGACCATCCGGGCTACCAGCTGGAGAACGACAACCAGCTGCTGTACAACTATCCGGGCGCGCTGGGCGGCAAGACCGGCTACACCGACGACGCCGGGCAGACGTTCGTGGGCGCCGCCAACCACGACGGCCGCCGGCTGGTGGCAGTGCTGGTGCACGGCACCCGTCAGCCGATCGCGCCGTGGGAGCAGGCGGCGCATCTGCTGGACTACGGCTTCGCCACCCCGCCGGGCACCAAGATCGGCACCCTGATCGATCCCGATCCGTCGCTGATGCCGCCCAAGCCCGACGCCGACGCCGCCAAAGCCGCCGCCTCGCCGCTGATTCCGGCCGCCGACGCGATGCCCGTGCGGATCGGTGTCGCCGTCGTCGGCACGATCATCGTCTTCGTCTTGATCATGGGCGCACGCTCGATCAACCGAAAGCCGGTCCGCAGCCGCTAACGGCTGCTGCGCCACAGCCGCGAAAGACCAAGCGCACCAAAGGCGCCCACGCCCATCGCGGTCAGCCATTGGCGGGTGCTGAGGCCCTCATCGGGCCCCACTCGCGGCGCGATCACCGCGGGGATGGGCGCCGGGACGGGTTCGGTGCGCAGGTTGTCGGACGACGTCGCCGCCCACGCCGTCGCGAACAGCACCAGCCGAGCTGTGATGTAGGCGAACACCATCAGACCCAGCACCGGACCGAACGTCGCCCCGGCCGGGCCGTGCACCACCGACCGCAGGTAGATCGACGCCACCTGCTTGAAGATCTCGAAGCCCACCGCCGCCAGCAGCCCGGCCCGGACACTGCTGCGGAAGCTGATCGACTCCCGCGGAAGCCGCGCGATCATCCACGTGAACAACAGCCAGGACACCAGCACGGAGACCACGATCGCCGCGATCCGCAGGCCGAACGCCAGGCCCGGAAAGTCATGGACGCCAAACCAACTCAGCACCTTCGACAGAACCGACGGGTCACCCAGCGCGGTCAGGGCCACCGTGACGGCGATTGCGACGAACGCCGACAGCAGCGCCAGCAGATCCGACAGCTTGGTACGAACGAAGCCCTTCTCGCCGTCGCGCTGGTCCCACATCTGGCTCAGTGCTTCGCGAAGGTTGTTCATCCAGCTCAGACCGACCCAGGCCGCGGTGGCCAGGCCGATGAGGCCGACGGAGGTGCGCGAGTTGATCGCCGAGTCGATCAGGTTGACCAGTTGCCGACCCAGGTCTCCCGACACCACCGACTTGATGCGGTTCTCAATCTCGGCCAGGACATGGGGCCTGCTGGCCAGCACGAAGCCCATCACGGAGAACGCCACCATCAGCAACGGGAACAGCGCGAAGATCGTGTAGTAGGTGATGCCCGCGGCGTAGAAGTCGCCCTTGGATTTCTGGTAGCGGTCCTGCGCGCGCATCACGTGGTCGAACCAGTGGTAGCGCGCCCGTAGGCGGTCCAAGATCCCCGGTTTTTTGGCCGGTTCTGTCATGCCAGCCTCCCACCAGGGTCACGGACTCGTCGGCAAAAACCCTAATCGCTCGTATACCCGTCGGATGGTCTTCGCAGACACCTCTCGAGCGCGCTGGGCGCCCTTGGCCAGGACGGCCTGCAGTTCGGCGGGATCTCTCAAGAGCTCATCGACCCGCTGCTGGATCGGCGTGACGTACTCGACGACCGCCTCGGCGGTGTCCTTCTTCAGGTCGCCGTAGCCGCGTCCGTCATACCCGGCCACCAGGGTGTCGATGTCGACGCCGGTCACCGCGGACTGGATGGACAGCAGGTTGGACACCCCGGGCTTCGCCTCGACGTCGTAGCGGATCTCGCGCTCGCTGTCGGTGACCGCCGAGCGGATCTTCTTCGCCGACACCTTGGGATCGTCGAGCAGGGCGATCAGGCCGGCCTCAGTGGCCGCCGACTTGCTCATCTTGGCCGTGGGGTCCTGCAGGTCGTAGATCTTGGCCGTGATCTTCGGGATCATCGGGTCCGGGATGACGAAGGTGTCCGGGAAGCGGACGTTGAACCGTTGCGCCACATCGCGGGCCAGCTCGAGGTGCTGACGCTGGTCCTCCCCGACCGGCACCAGGTCGGTGTCGTAGAGCAGCACGTCGGCGGCCATCAGCACCGGGTAGGTGAACAGGCCGACTGTGGTGGCGTCCGCACCCTGCTTCTGCGACTTGTCCTTGAACTGCGTCATCCGCGAGGCCTGGCCGAAACCGGTGAAGCAGCCCAGCACCCACGCCAGTTCGGTGTGGGCGGGCACGTGGCTCTGCACGAAGATCGTCGCGCGCGCCGGATCGATGCCCAGCGCCAGGTACTGAGCGGCGGTGACCAGGGTGCGCCGGCGCAGCGTCTCGGGGTCCTGCGGCACGGTGATGGCGTGCAGGTCCACCACGCAGAAGTACGCGTCGAAATCGTCCTGCAGGTCGACCCACTGCTTGATCGCGCCGAGCGCGTTGCCCAGATGCAGGGAGTCGGAGGTCGGCTGAACCCCGGAGAAGACGACACGACGGGTTGAGGTGCTCATGATGGATCAATCCTGTCACGAGGGCTTCGGCGGCTAGCATCCTGCATCGTGCGACGAATCCTGGCTCTGATCGCGACCGTGGCAGCCGCGGCGACAATGCTCACCGGTTGCGGCGGCCACTCCGGGGGTCCGGACAAGCGGCCGGCGTCGACGGCGGTGGTGATCGTCTCCGGGGGCGACGCGACAAGCCCGTTCACTGCCCCGGATCAGGCGTGCGCCACCGGGCTGGCCGCGGGCAACACCGACACCGCGCTGCGTGAGTATCTGCTCAAGCAGGGGTACGCGGTGTACACCTCACCGGCGATGGCGGGGCGCGGTCAGGTGGTCGACCAGACCGGCTTCGGCCCGTTCGGCGTCTGCCCAGTGACGCTGCCGGAGAACATGACGGTCAACTCGACGGGCAGCATCGACACCGCAGGCGAACACTTGGCGCGCTTCCTGAACTGGCTGCACACCGACAAGGGTGTCAACGAGGTCGATCTGGTCGGCCATTCGATGGGCGGTCTGTACTCGAGGGCCGCGATCCGGGTGCTGACGACCACCAACTCACCCGTGAAGGTGCGTTCGCTGACCACGATCGGCACACCGTGGCAGGGCTCGTATCTGTCCGACTACGCCAACGGCATCGTCGGTCTTGCCGACTGCCTCGGCGACACCTTCTGCGAGACCGCGATGAAGAACTTCTCCGACGAGGTGAAGCGGCTGATGGCCGGTTCGGGCCGTGAGGTCAACCAGGCGTTTCTGATGGGCAAGGACGGCTGGAACGAATTCCAGTCCGGAGTGCTCGACAAGATTCCGGTGGTGCTGATCGCCGGGCAGAAGTTCACCAAACCGGGTCAGGTCAACCCGGCGGTGTGGCCGAATGACGGCATCGTGGCACTGCAGAGCGCGCTGGCCAAGAACATCAGCGATCCGGTGCTGCCCCACCGGCGCTGCTACACCTTCGACGACACCCACAGCATCTACGTGTCCAACCTCGCCGGGCTCGACTGGAAGACGGCCCTGACGTGGGACCCGCAGGTGTTCGACGTCGTGCATCAGGCCATCGAGGACGCCCCGAAGGCGCTCGAGAGCCCCAACCGACAAGGGTGCCCCACGTAGTGCGGGCCCTACTGGCGGTTGTGTGCCTGCTGCTCGCGGGCTGCGCAGGCAAGGCGACCACCGACCACGGCTCCCGAGCGGTGGTGATCGTGTCGGGGCTGGCCAGCAGCAGCCCGTTCACCACATCTGACAGTGCCTGCGCCACAGGCCTTTCCGCCGGTAGTGCCGACACCGCCATCCGCGATCATCTGCTCAGCAGGGGTCGGACCGTCTACACCGCACCGATGATGGCCGGGCGGGGTCAGGTACGCGACCAGACCGGCTTCGGCGCGTTCGGCTCGTGTCCGGCGCCGCTGCCCGACACCATGACCGTCGACACCTCGGGCAGCATCGACCTGGCCGGCGAGCACCTGGCCCGGTTCCTGACCTACCTGCACACCGACAAGGGCGTGAACGAGGTGGATCTGGTCGGCCATTCGATGGGCGGGCTGTATGCCCGCTCGGCGATCCGGGCGCTGGTGGCCACCGGCTCGCCGGTGAAGGTCCGGTCACTGGTCACCGTCGGCACACCGTGGCAGGGGTCGTACCTGGCCGACTACGCCAACGGCGCTGTGCCGCTGAGTGATTGCGTGGGCGACCAGTTCTGCGAGAACCAGATGCGCGGATATGTCAAGGACGTCGCGCAGGTCTACCCGTCAGGTTCGGCGCACGAGCTCGGAGCCGACTACCTCGCCGGACCCAAGGGCTGGAACGAGTTTCAGGCCGGCGTGCTCGACGGGATCCCCGTCACGCTGATCGGCGGCAACCACTTCACGCGGCAGGGTGCGGCCGATCCGTCGGTGTGGCCGAACGACGGGATCGTCGCGCTGCGCAGCGCGCTCGCGGTCGGCGTGGAGGACTCGGTGCTTCCGCACCGGCGGTGCTACACCTTCGACGACACCCACAGTGACTATGTCTCGATGATCGCCACACTGCCGAAAGATACTGCTCTGACTGTGGATCCGCGGGTGCTCGATGCGGTGGCGAGTGCGATCGACGAAGCACCGAAGGCGCTCGACGGACCCGACCGGCAGGGGTGCTAGCCGAACATCAGACCCGCAAGAGTGTTTCGGCGTTGCCGTGCGCGATGCGCTCGCGCTCTGCCGGACTCACCGGGGCGGTCGCCAGGAACGCGGTCGCTTCGGCCATCGACCCGTACGGATAGTCGGTGGAGAACATCACGCGGTCCACACCTACCTGAGCCAACAGTTCCAGGAGCTCCGGGGTCCAGTTGAATCCACTGAACGTGTAGTGCAGGTTCTCCCGCAGGTACTGTCCCACAGTGCGCTGCAACGAGGTGATCACCTGCGGCAGCGTCGCATTCAGCCGCGGCAACATGAACGGCAACGCCTCGCCCATGTGACCGATGATCAGCTGCAGCGCCGGGTACCGGTCGAACGCACCGCTGAGGATCAGCCGCAAGACGTGGGTCGCGGTTTCGATGTGCCAGCCCCAGGCCGCCATGGCGAAGATTCCGGTCACCGAGTCCGAGTAGTTACCCGCATACACCGAGTCGATCACGGGCTGCGCCGGAAGTGTCGGGTGCAGGTAGATGGGCACCCCCAGGCCCTCGGCCCGCTCCAGAATGGGCCAGAAGAACTCATCGTCGAGATGTCGGCCCTGGCAGTGCCCGTTGATCAGTGCGCCGACGAACCCGTGCTCGTCGACGGCCCGCTCGAGTTCGGCGGCCGCCGCGGGCGGGTCGGCCGTCGGCAGCGCCGCGAAGCCGGCGAACCGGGCGGGATAGCTGCCGACGGTCTCGGCCAGGAAGTCGTTTGTCCGTCGGGCCATCGCCACCGCCTCCCCCGCCGGAAGCTGTTCCAGTCCAGGGGAAGTCAGTGACAACACCTGAACGTCGACGCCAGCCGCGTCCATCTCCGCGATGCGCCCTGCCCCGACATCGCGCAGCTTGTCGACGAGACCGCCCCGCCCGCCCGCGAGCTGCGGGACGTGCTCCCCCGCGTCGGCGAATCGCGCCATGAAGCCGCGTCCGGGGCCGTCGAGAAACTCCGGTGTCGCGTAGTGCTCTTCCAGCGCGATGATCCGCAATTTGGCACCCCCTTTATGGAGCCGTCCACCCACTGCACGCGACGGTACCACCGGAACACGAAGCGTCCCATGGCCCGACGGGTCGGGCGTACGTTGGGAAGCGAACAGCTGAAGGAGTGCACGTGAACCACCCGACATCGACCCTGCCGCCCGCGTTGGGCCGGGCGGTTGAACTGCTGGCCGACCCGCCCGCACATCCCGATGCCAGCAAGGGCTATCTCGATCTGCTCGCCGTACAGAGCGGCGAGGGCACCGCAGTGCCCAGGAACACTGGCGCGATCCAGGCGATGTGGGCCTCCCCGATCGGGTCGATGCTCTACGACAACACTCAGGCTGTGGCCCGCAAGGTGCTCGCCGCGATGCGATTACCTACCGACTGGCTCAACATCCCGCCGGGCGGGACCGCGCTGGACGTCGGCTGCGGTCCGGGCAACATCACCGCGTCGCTGGCCCGGGCTGCGGGTTCCGACGGACTGGCCCTCGGCGTGGACATCTCCGAGCCGATGCTGGCTCGCGCGGTGCGCGCCGAGGCGGGACCGCAAGTCGGCTTCCTGCGCGCCGATGCCCAACGGCTGCCCTTGCGCGGCGAAACGGTCGATGCGGTGGTGTCGATGGCCGCGCTGCAGTTGATTCCGGACCCACCGGCGGCGTTGGCGGAGATGGCGCGAGTGCTGCGCCCGGGTGGCCGAATGGCCGTGATGGTGCCGACGGCCGGGCGGTCATCCGGACTGTGGCGCCGACTGCCGAGCGCCGGGGCCCACCTGTTCGGCGAGGACGAACTCGGCGACCTGTTGGAGGACCTCGGTTTGGTCGGTGTGCGCACCAAGAGTTTCGGCACCATTCAGTGGGTGCGCGCCAGACGCGCCTGAAGAGCTTCGGCCTTATTCATAGCGCTGGCATAGCGCAATCAGGGCGGTGTCCGAGCAAGGCGCGGCACCGTGAGTCATGGCTATCAATGTCGGGGGACACAGAAAAATTCGTGCTCTGTTTTCGGCCGTTGGCTGCGGCAGGAGTCTGCGGCTGCTGCGAGCGGTCCTGGCCGCGGTGGCGATCATCGCCCTGCTGGCCTTCGTCCATGTCCTGCGTCCGGGCCCTAGCGAGATCGCCAGCGCATTCGGCACAGTGCGAACGCTCGAGTTGGCTCCGGCGAAGCGGACCCCGCCCAGCGACCCGCCGGGCCCCGCCGGGCCCCCGTCGCCCCCCGCCCAAACGGACGGCACCGACCAGGATGCCGCGCCGGACGACAGCGATGACGATGACGACGACTCCGAGCAAGAGGCCGAGGAACAACAACAGGAGGACGAGGAGAACGAACAGTTCCAGCAGGACGAGCAGGAGGCCCAGCTGCAGGAGCAACTGGACGAACAGGAGATCGAGCAGTCCGAGCAACAGGCTGAAGAACAAAACGAGGAAGCCGAGCAGCAGGCCACTCAGGACGAGCAACAAGCCCTGCAGACCGAGCAACAAGCCGGGCAGTAAAGGTTCGCCGTCAGGTTCTCCTGAACGCAGCGGGTGAGCACCCACCGCCTTGGGTCGATCGCGCAGATCGCGGTTGCCGGCTGCGCGACAGACCTAGACGGCCGGCCCGACCCGGCTACCCTCCCGCGGAGGAGGCGGACGACGTCGTGGACGAAGACGTCGTCTGCGCCTTAGCGGGCGACGTCATGATCGACGTCGCCGCCGAGGTGCCGGTCGGCGGCGCCGTGTTCGGCGCTGCTGACGACGTCCACGAGCCCGCCGACGACGACGTCGTGGAGGCGATGGTCGGGCGATGTGGTGGCTGCCGTGGGCGAGTCGGTCGCCGGAGCACACGCCGCCAACGCGGCGAGGGCCAGGGCCGCCGGTCCCAGTGCCGCGCGCCGAACCCGGAACTGTATGGAAGACATGGCGACCTCCTCGCCGTCGATGCTCAGATGTAGTTAGGCCTGCCCTGATTCGACTCCGATGAACCTCGGTGACCGTGTTTCTGGCCGAACTGCCAGTTGTTGTCGAGCGCTTTCCCAGCCGTCAGGGTCGATCACCAAACGAGCTGCGCGGCCCGGCCCCAGATCGGCTAACCGAATTCGACGGTCACCGGCGCATGGTCCGACCAGCGCAGGGCATAGGCGGCCGGCTTCTCGACCCGGCCGGTGACCGTGCGCGCGGCCAGGCTTTCGCTGGCCAGGTGGTAGTCGATGCGCCAGCCGGCGTCGTTGTCGAAGGCCTTGCCGCGCCACGACCACCAGCTGTACGGGCCCGCGACGTCGGGATGCAGGCGGCGCATCACGTCCACCCAGCCCGAGTCGAGCAACTCGGTCAGCCACTGCCGCTCGCCGGGCAGGAAGCCCGCCTTGTTGACGTTGGCTTTCCAGGCCTTGATGTCGTGCTCGGTGTGCGCGATGTTCCAGTCGCCGCACACGACCGCATCGCGGCCATCGGCGGTCAGCTCGGTCATCCGCTTGGCCAGCTCGGCCATGAACCGTTCCTTCTCCACCTGCCGCTCGGTACCGGCCTCACCGGTGTGCACGTACACGCTGGCGACGGTCACGCCACCGACCTCAACCTCGACGTATCGGCCGTGCAACTCGAAGTCTGTTGCGGGCAAGCCGATTCGCACCGCGCGCAGCGGCGTTCGCGACAGCACCGCCACACCGCTGCGGCCCTTGAGGTGCGAGCAGGCCGAGGCGACGTGCCAGCCGTCGGCCACCGCCGGCGCCAGCGCCTCGGCGAGCTGCTCGTCGTCGGCGCGGGTCTCCTGCAGGCACACCACGTCGGAGCTGGTGTTCGACAGCCAGTCCAGCAGGCCGAGGTTCTCGGCAGAGCGCTCGCGCACCGCGGCACGCACGCCGTTGACGTTGATGGTGGTCACGATCACGGAGGAAACCTACCTTGCGATACCGGCGGTATCACCTTTACGGTCGGGGTGTGGGCCCACGCGAACCGATTCATCTGGGGACGCCGGCCGATGGTCGCCGGCCTGGCGGCTCCGTCGAGCCGATCCTGCTTCTGCACCCGTTCATGATGTCGTCCTACGTCTGGAAGGACGTCGCGCCGCGACTGGCCGACACCGGCCGCTACGAGGTCTTCGCGCCGACGATGGCCGGCCACAACGGCGGCCCGCCCAGCCGGTCCTGGTTTCTGGACACCACCACACTGGCCAACCACATCGAGACCCAACTCGACGAACTGGGCTGGACAACGGCACATGTCGTCGGCAACTCGCTGGGCGGCTGGGTGGCTTTCGAACTCGAGCGCCGCGGCCGGGCCCGCACGCTGACCGCGATCGCGCCGGCGGGCGGCTGGCACCGCTGGTCACCGGTCAAGTACGAGATCGTGGCCAAGTTCGTCGCCGGCGCGCCGGTCTGGCTCACCGCGCTGCTGCTAGGCGAGCGGGCACTGCGGCTGCCACTGGCCCGGCAGGCGGCCAGTGTGCCGATCAGCGCCACCCCCGCCGGGCTGTCCGACTCCGACCTGTTGGAGATCATCGACGACGTCACCCACTGCCGGGCCTACTACCAGTTGCTGATCAAGGCGCTGCTGCTGCCGGGGCTGACGGAGCTCACCGACACGGGTGTCCCGACGAACCTGGTGATCTGCGAGCGCGACCGCGTGCTGCCGCACCCGCGGTTCACCAAGCATTTCCTCAAGCACATCCCGGCGATCGACGAAGTCACCAAACTCGATGGCGTGGGCCATATTCCGATGTTCGAGGCACCGGAGCGGATCGCCGACCTGATCATCCGATGGGTTGATGCGCACACGCCTAGGAGTCGCCGCGCCAGCGGAAGCTGTTGACGTATTCGTCCATGTCCAGCGCCACCTGAAGATCGACGGCCGACGGCGGCCCCGGGCCGAAATTCGGTCCGAACTGATGGAACGGACCGACGGCCGCCGCGATCAGGGCGACGTCGTTCTTGACGGCTGCGATGGTGGCGATCCGTAACCGCACATAGTCTCCCGACGCGCTGACGGGATAGGCATCGTCGACTTCCCCGTACCCGAGTTGGTATCCGAGCATCGCGTTCGGAATCACATATCCCCGAACGGCATCGGGCTGAACTCTGCCCATGAAGTCGCGGACCACCTGTTCGGCGCTGCGGCCGCGGGCTGCCTCTCCGAACAGCCGCAACACGCCACCGTCGCCGACACCCAGCTTGGCTTCCACGCCGGTCGCCCCGGTCTTCGCGTCGTAGCCCGCTTCAATGGGTGGGTACGACACCGAGAACGCGCCGTCGGCGGCGGTGAAGCGCGGCTTGACCTCGACCGGCGTGCCGGTCGGGGGGCTACCGCATTCGGGTGGGCAGGCGTAACGGGCCACAGCCGGGGTGAGCAGCATCGACGCTGCGATGAAGAACCCGACCGCGACAACGAGTCCGGCGACAAGCCGGGCCACCGGACGCACGAAGACTCCAGCTGCCCGTGGTGCCGATGGGGCGGTGGGAGAACCGGACTCATCCTGCCGCACGGCAAAGTGCAGGCTCACGCGCAGCACCAGCAGCGCGACCACCATGACGACGACGTTCAGGAGCAGCTGCCCTCTGATCGACAGCGCCGCCACGTCGGGCAGCCGAGTGCCCACCACGGCCAGAGCAACCAGAGCGACGGCCACGAGTAGGGGCCGACGCCGGGCCGACAGGCCGGAGCCGGACGACCATAACGCCAACCCCACGATGCCGCCGGCCGCGGCCGAGGTCAGAGGGATCACGACGCCTCTGATGCCCGCTTCGACCAACAACCCTTCCAGCGGGCGATGCCGGGCGGCGAGTCCGGTGGCCAGTTGTGGGCCGAGCCGGACGAGGGTGGCCCCCACCCCGAAGCTCGTCGCACCCAGCACACCGACGACGAAACCGTCGAGAGCCGCGGAACCGCCGCTGCGGAAGAATCGCACCACCACCGCCGGTACCGCCATGAGCACGACCGCAATCAGGGGGACTGCCAGCGAGTCGGCATTGGGTCCACCGGCTACTCCGGCGCCGATGTCTAAGCCGTAGTTCCGCGCCGTCGCCACGCCGCTTCCTACCGCCCACCCGACGCCGAGCCCGAAGCCGAGCGTAATGGCCGCGATCCAGGTCCAGCGCGGTCGTCCGCGCAGCGCGCTGGTCTCGACGAGGTAGTCGGCGAAGATCAACGGAAAGCCCAGCACCCCAACGGCAATCGCGGCGATCTGCCACCGGAGCAACACGAACGCCAGCAGCGCACAGAGCAGGATCGCGAGGTTCACGCGGAACGCCGGGCGGCCTGAGGGTGAAAGCTGCGGGAAAAGCGAACCGACCAGCGAAGGCCACCACACCTGCTTGTCGCTGTTCATCGCAGCGTTCGCTGGAGATCGAGAACGTCGTGGGCGAGGTTGTCGACGTCGGGCGTGCCCAGGCCGGTGACGAGGTCGTAGCCCGGCCCTGCCGTGGCCACCGCGTTGGCTCCGCGGACGATGTCGTGAAACGCCGGTAGGCCCGAACCCTCGGCGATGCGGTACAGCACCGGGTTGAAGTCGCCCACGCGCCGGCCACCATGGGCGACGAGGAACTGGTTGATCACCGCCCCGACACCGGCCCACAGCGGAGCTGCCATCGAGGTACCGCCGCCGGCCAGCAGTCGACCGCCGAACACCATCGCCAATCCCGTCGCCGTGTCGGACACCGCCGACACGTCGGGGACAAGCCGTTGCGGCGCCCGGGACACCGAGGACACCGACAGTTGCCACAGCGGACGATCGAACAAGCTGGACGCACCGCCCGCACTGCCGAGGGTGAGAGTCGAGCTGAACCAGGCGGCTTCCGACAGCCATCGGCCATCAGCCGTGATGGACAAGGTCGTACCGCCGACATTGGTCACCTCCGGAACCGACGCCACCGCGTCCAGACCGACGTCATCGGGCCCGGGCGGTGACGACCATTCGTGGCCTCCCCGGCATTCCATCCCCGCGAGATCGCCGCTGGCGTCGAAGGCGACGGTTCCGTGCGCGTGTGCACGGGTTAGCGCCGAGCGCACGGGGGCGAGATCGGTCGCCGTCAGCAGCTTGTCGCAGCCCCACCCGATCGAGAGACTCCACACCGCTCCGGGGAATCGGCTGTCGACCTGGTTCATCAGATCCGCGATCTTGACGTAGGTCCCGTCGCCCTCCGCCGTCGAACGCGCGTTGATCACCACCAGGCGCGCATTCGGCGCCAGGGAATGGACGACCTGCAGATCCATCGTCGTCTCGCTGCTCTTCGCTGCGGGAAGAGGCGAGCCCAGCAGCTCCGGCCGAAACCGGGGCAGCCCGAATCGGTCGGAGAACTCGTCGAGGTCGGACTGCTCGTAGCCGCTGAACGCAAACACCGCGACGGTCTCGCCCGCGCCGGTGAATCCGGCCGCGGTCAGCGGGGCGACGTTGTAGGTCGTCCGTACGGTCGCGGGCGCCAAGGTGCCGTTCGGGACATCTCGCGGCGGCGGGGTCGGCGCGTCGGAATGGTGCGGCGAGTAGCCGAGCACACGCCCGACTCCGTCGAGGTCGCCGTCGAGCGCGCCGGGCACGGCCGGCTGTTGGGGCGAGGCGTAGAAGACTGGGCCGAGCGGGCCCCGGTAGTCGTGTACTGGCACCCCGAACGCCGCGCCCAGTGCGTCGGCCGGCCCCTTGATCACGGCCCAGTCATCACCGCGGTTCCAGCGGAGATCGAGACCATGCGCGGCAGTCCATCTCGCCACCGCGGCGGAATCGGCGGGATTGGCGAGGCGGACCGTCACCTGGGCGGGCACCCTCGACGACCCCAGGTCGGCGGAACTGGCGAGCAGATGACCGTAGGGTCCGCCGATCAGCGGAGGCGACTCGCTCTTGCCGACACCTAGTGCGCCGCACGCGGCCGCGGCAACGCTAGCGAGAAGGACGACGAGCCTGACCGACATGGCGGCGGTCGCGTGTTCAGATCAGCGGTGACCCGCTCCGCCGGGGCCGCCCGGGCCACCACCTGGGCCGGCCGGCCCAGGATGCGGAGCCGGCGGTGGCGGCGGACCGTTCACGATGTTGTTGTCGTTGCTACCGATCGACGGCGTGGTCCCGATCACCGTGGGCGCGAACGAGTTCGGGCCTTTCGGGCTCATCGACTTCTCGGTGGGCGACGTCGGCGTCGGCGTCGTCGGCGACGGTTGGTTGCTGCTGCTACAGGCGGACAGGCCGCCCATCATCAACAGGGCCGCGAGCCCGGCGACCGCAACCAGGTGACGACACACCCGCAATTGCTTGACCATATTCCCCCAACCCGTTTCCACGAGGCACCCCGCCGCCTGCATGCATACTAGGTTGAACTTTCACGATCACGGCCGGAATTGCGTATCTGCCAACCCGCCTCAGCCGGCGTGCGCGGCCTCCAGCGTGGTGTTGAACGTCTTGCTCGGCCGCATCACCGCGGTGGTCTTGTCGTGGTCCGGATAGTAGTAGCCGCCGATGTCCACCGGGTTGCCCTGCGCCTTGTTCAGCTCGGCCACGATGGTGTCCTCGTTCTCGGCCAGCGACTTGGCGAGCGGCGCGAAATGCTCGGCCAGTTCCTTGTCCTCGGTCTGCTCGGCGAGTTCCTGCGCCCAGTACATGGCGAGATAGAACTGGCTGCCCCGGTTGTCCAGCTCACCGGTCTTGCGGGACGGATTCTTGTTGTTGTCCAACAGCTTTCCGGTCGCGGCGTCGAGGGTCTTGGCGAGGAGCTTGGCTCGGTCGTTGCCGGTCTTGTTGCCCAGCCCCTCCAGGCTGGCCGCCAGTGCGAGGAATTCGCCGAGTGAATCCCAGCGCAGGTGGTTCTCCTCGAGAAGCTGGCTGACGTGCTTGGGCGCCGAGCCGCCTGCCCCGGTTTCGTAGAGGCCGCCGCCGGCCATCAACGGCACGATGGACAACATCTTCGCGCTGGTGCCGAGCTCGAGGATCGGGAACAGGTCGGTGAGGTAGTCGCGGAGGATGTTGCCGGTCGCGGCGATGGTGTCCTGTCCGCGGCTCACCCGCTCGATGGTGTGCCGCATGGCGCGAACCTGCGACATGATCTGGATGTCGAGGCCTTCGGTGTCGTAGTCCTTGAGGTAGGTCAACACCTTCTTGCGCAGCTCGTTCTCATGCGGACGTTCCACGTCGAGCCAGAACACCACCGGCATGCCGGACTCGCGGGCCCTGGTGACGGCCAGCTTCACCCAGTCGCGGATCGGCGCGTCCTTGACGACGGGCATGCGCCAGATGTCGCCCTCTTCCACGTTCTGCGTGAGCAGCACCTCCCCGGTGTCGACGT
Source organism: uncultured Actinomycetota bacterium (assembly GCA_963716465.1). Taxonomy (GTDB): domain Bacteria; phylum Actinomycetota; class Actinomycetes; order Mycobacteriales; family Mycobacteriaceae; genus Mycobacterium. Next base: position 223,388 of record CAVQTS010000006.1, on the reverse strand, counting down.
CGACGATGTTGGCGACGCCGTCCTCGGGGATCTCGAAGGTCTTGTCGTGGCTGCCGTACTCCTCGGCCTGCTGCGCCATCAGTCCCACGTTGGGGACGGTGCCCATCGTCGTCGGATCGAACTGGCCCTCGCTCTTACAGAAGTTGATGATCTCCTGGTAGATACGGGAGAAGGTGGACTCCGGGTTGACCGCCTTGGTGTCCTTGAGCTTGCCGTCGGCGCCGTACATCTTGCCGCCGGCCCGGATCATCGCGGGCATGGATGCGTCCACGATCACGTCGGACGGCGAATGGAAGTTGGAGATACCCCGGGCCGAGTCCACCATGGCCAGCTCAGGCCGGTGTTCGTGGCAGGCGTGCAGGTCTTCGATGATCTCGTCGCGCTGCGAAGCCGGCAGCGTCTCGATCTTGTTGTAGAGGTCGGACAACCCGTTGTTGACGTTGACGCCCAGCTCGTCGAACAGCGCCTGGTGCTTGGCGAAGGCGTCCTTGTAGAAGACCTTCACCGCATGCCCGAACACGATCGGGTGGCTGACCTTCATCATCGTGGCCTTGACATGCAGCGAGAACATGACGCCGGTCTTGTAGGCGTCCTCCATCTGCTCCTCGTAGAACTCGCAGAGGGCCTTCTTGCTCATGAACATGCTGTCGATGATGTCGCCGGCGTCCAGCTTGACCTCGGGCTTGAGCACGATCGTCTGGCCGCCCTTGGTCTCCAGCACCATCTTCACGGTGCGCGCCCGGTCCAGCGTCAGCGACTTCTCGCCGTGGTAGAAGTCGCCGTGCCGCATGTGCGCCACATGGGTACGTGAGGCCATCGACCACTCACCCATGCTGTGCGGGTGCTTGCGCGCGTACTCCTTGACCGCCTTGGGTGCGCGGCGGTCCGAATTGCCCTCGCGCAGCACCGGGTTGACCGCACTGCCCAGGCACTTGGAATAGCGCGCCCGGATCTCCTTCTCCTCGTCGGTCTTCGGATCGCCGGGGAAGTCCGGGATCTTGTAGCCCTTGCCCTGCAGTTCCTTGATGGCCGCCACCAGCTGGGGCACCGAGGCGCTGATGTTCGGCAGCTTGATGATGTTGGTGTCCGGCTCCTGGGTGAGCGCGCCGAGCTCGGCCAGGTTGTCCGGCACCCGCTGCTCTTCGGTCAGGTAGTCGCCGAACTCGGCCAGGATGCGGGCCGCCACCGAGATGTCGCTGGTCTTGACGTCGATGCCGGCCGGTTCCAGGAACGCCTGGATGACCGGCAGGAAGGCGTACGTCGCGAGCAGCGGCGCCTCATCGGTGAGCGTGTAGATGATGGTCTGCTGCTCGTCGCTCATGTGCTGGTCTCCCGGCGTCGTAGTCGGTCCTGTTTGCAAGACGGCTATCAGTATCGCGTCGCTCCCGACGCTACGTGAGGGTGGTCATCGCATCCGCGCAGAGGTCTGCGTCACACCCGGCACCGAGATAACCGGCTGGCCAGCGGTCCACCGGTTGCGATAGTCTGCGATTCGGTCATGAGCGCCAGCGTCAAGCCCCGGCTTGCTGGCCGGCAACCCTCCAACCGCGGTGGGGTGCCCCGGGTGATGACCAGGTTGAGCAGTCACAAGCGGCTGCACGGCAAGCGCGGGTCCGCAAAAACGGGCCCCGGAGTAGACAGGGAAACCTGATGCACACCTATGGGTCCGTTATGAGCCACTGTCACTGAACCCATCGCCGCAGGCGTTCGTCATTCTCATGGCGGAGCTGTGCCGCGTAATCCCGACCCGACCGTCCCTCCAAGAGGAGAAATATCCCCATGAGCACCCCTGAGACCGAAGATCTGAGCGCCAGCTGGTCGTTCGAGACCAAGCAGATCCATGCCGGCCAGAGCCCGGATGCGGCCACGCACGCCCGGGCCCTGCCGATCTACCAGACCACGTCGTACACCTTCGACAACACCGAGCACGCCGCGGCGCTGTTCGGGCTGGCCGAGCCGGGCAACATCTACACCCGGATCATGAACCCCACCCAGGACACCGTCGAGCAGCGCATCGCCGCGCTCGAGGGTGGTGTCGCGGCGTTGTTCCTGGCCTCCGGTCAGGCCGCGGAGACCCTCGCGATCCTGAACCTGGCCGGCGCGGGGGATCACATCGTCTCCAGCCCCCGGCTCTACGGCGGCACCTACAACCTGCTGCACTACACGCTGCCCAAGCTGGGCATCGAGACCACGTTCGTCGAGGACCCCGACGACCTGGACTCGTGGCAGAGGGCGGTCCGGCCGAACACCAAGGCGTTCTTCGCCGAGACCATCTCCAACCCGCAGATCGACATCCTCGACACCCCCGGTGTCGCCAAGGTCGCCCACCACAACGGTGTGCCGCTGATCGTGGACAACACCATCGCGACGCCGTACCTCATCCAGCCGATCGCCCAGGGTGCCGACATCGTCGTGCACTCGGCCACGAAGTACCTCGGCGGGCACGGCACCGCGATCGCAGGCGTGATCGTCGACAGTGGCAACTTCGACTGGACCTCGGGCCGCTTCCCCGGTTTCACCACACCGGATCCGAGCTACCACGGCGTGGTGTTCGCCGACCTCGGCGCGCCGGCCTTTGCCCTCAAGGCCCGGGTGCAACTGCTGCGCGACCTCGGATCGGCGGCCTCGCCGTTCAACGCCTTCCTGGTCGCCCAGGGACTGGAGACGCTGAGTCTGCGAATCGAACGCCATGTCGCCAACGCCCAGAAGGTGGCCGAGTACCTCGAAGGCCACGACGACGTGGTGTCGGTCAACTACGCGGGGCTACCCAGCTCGCCGTGGCACGAGCGGGCAAAGAAGCTGGCACCCAAGGGAACCGGCGCGGTGCTGTCCTTCGAGCTGGCCGGTGGCGTCGAGGCGGGCAAGGCATTCGTCAACGCGCTCAAGCTGCACAGCCACGTGGCCAACATCGGTGACGTGCGCTCGCTGGTGATCCACCCGGCCTCGACCACCCACCAGCAGCTGTCCGCCGAGGAGCAGCTGGCCACCGGCGTGACCCCGGGCCTGGTCCGGCTGGCCGTTGGACTCGAGGGAATCGACGACATCCTGGCGGACCTGGAGCGCGGTTTCGCCGCCGCCGGCTCGCTGGCCGGCGCGGACGCTTCGGACCCTCGGGCCGTGGCGGCCTTTTGACGGAGCCGGACGTGACACTCTCCGACGAGCGAACCCTGACACTGCCCGCCGAGGGTGAGGTCGGCGTCGTCGACGTCGGCCCGTTGACCCTCGAGAGCGGCGCGGTGCTCGACGACGTCTCGATCGCGGTGCAGCGGTGGGGCGAGCTGTCCCCCAACCGCGACAACGTGGTGATGGTGTTGCACGCACTGACCGGCGACTCGCACATCACCGGCCCCGCCGGGCCCGGCCATCCCACGCCGGGCTGGTGGGACGGGGTGGCGGGACCCGGCGCGCCGATCGACACCACCCGCTGGTGTGCGGTGGCAACCAACGTGTTGGGTGGCTGTCGCGGCTCCACCGGACCCAGCTCACTGGCCCGCGACGGCAAGCCGTGGGGTTCGCGATTCCCGCTGATCACCGTGCGCGACCAGGTGGCCGCCGACGTCGCGGCGCTGGCCGCGCTGGGCATCACCGAGGTCGCCGCCGTCATCGGTGGGTCGATGGGCGGCGCCCGCGCCCTGGAGTGGATGGTCGGCTACCCCGAGCGGGTGCGGGCCGGGCTGGTGCTGGCCGTCGGCGCGCGCGCGACCGCCGACCAGATCGGCACGCAGAGCACCCAGATCGCGGCGATCAAGTCCGACCCGGACTGGCAGGGCGGGGACTACCACGGCACCGGCCGCAGCCCCCGGACCGGCCTGGAACTGGCCCGTCGCTTCGCGCATCTGACCTACCGCGGCGAGGTGGAGTTGGACACCCGGTTCGGCAACGACGCGCAGGGCGACGAGGATCCGCTGGGCGGCGGCCGGTACGCCGTGCAGAGCTACCTCGAGTACCAGGGCGCCAAGCTGGTCAAACGGTTCGACGCGGGCAGCTACGTGGCGCTGACCGAGACGTTGTCCAACCACGATGTCGGTCGCGGACGCGGCGGGGTGAGCGCCGCGCTGCGCTCCTGCCCGGTGCCGACCGTGGTCGGCGGGATCACCTCCGACCGGCTCTACCCGCTGCGGCTGCAGCAGGAACTGGCCGACCTGCTGCCCGGCTGCACCGGACTGAACGTGGTCGAGTCGATCTACGGCCATGACGGTTTCCTGGTCGAGACCGAGGCGGTCGGCGATCTGATCCGGCAGACCCTCGATCTGGCCGACCGCGACGGGGCGCGCCCGCTGTGACCGACTCCCAGCGCGACCGTTCCCTGTCGTTCGGCTCCGAGGCGGCCGCCTATGAGCGCGGCCGACCGTCGTATCCGCCGGAGGCGATCGACTGGCTGCTGCCGCCGGGTGCGCGTGACGTGCTCGACCTGGGCGCCGGGACCGGCAAGCTGACCACCCGGCTGGTCGAACGCGGCCTCGACGTGGTGGCCGTCGACCCGATCGCCGAGATGCTCGAACTGCTCAGCTCGGCCCTGCCCGACACCCCGGCACTGCTGGGCACCGCCGAGCAGATTCCCTTGCCGGACAACAGCGTCGACGCGGTGTTGGTGGCGCAGGCCTGGCACTGGTTCGACCCGCAGCGGGCCGTGGCCGAGGTGGCGCGCGTGCTGCGACCGGGCGGGCGGCTCGGGCTGGTGTGGAACACCCGCGACGAACGCCTGGGCTGGGTCAAGGACCTGGGCCGCATCATCGGTCATGAGAACGACCCCTTCTCGGCAGAGGTGAGCCTGCCCGAGCCGTTCACCGACGTGGCGCGTCGTCACGTCGAGTGGACGAGTTACCTTACGCCGCAAGCGCTTATCGACCTGGTGGCATCGCGCAGCTACTGCATAACCTCCCCCGCGGAGGTGCGTACCCGAACCCTGGACCAGGTGCGTGAACTGCTGGCCACCCATCCCGCGCTGGCCAACTCCGCCGGACTGGCGCTGCCGTACATCACGGTGTGCATCCGGGCGACCCTGTCGAGCTGAGCCCCACCGGGGCGAAGCCGCAATTCGACCCTGTCGAGCTGAGCCGCCACGGCGAAGCCGCAATTCGACCCTGTCGAGCTGAGCCGCCAGGCGAAGCCGCAATTCGACCCTGTCGAGCTGAGCCCTAGCTGGTGCCCAGCGGGTCGATGGTCGAGGCGACGTAGATCATCACCACGGACACCGTCGTCATGCTGGCGAAGTCGATTCCGCGGGAGCGCACGACGAGCAGGCCGGCCCGCTCTTCGGACAGCAACAGCCGGTAGGCGGCCGCCACCCCGACCCCGACGCCGATCAGCAGCGAGCCGCGCCGCCAGAAGCCCGCGGCCACCAACACCAACGCCAACAGGAAGATCGCGAACACGCTCAGGATGGGCCACTGCGCCCGCACCACGCGGCGGACGAACGCCACCGCCTCCTCGCGGGTCGGCAGCCGGCGCCGCGCCCGAGCGGTCACAGCGCCCCTTCGGCCAGTTCGACGACGTTGGTCAGCAGGAAGGCCCGGGTCAGCGGACCGACCCCACCCGGGTTGGGTGAGACGTGCCCGGCGACCTCCCACACGTCGGGGTGCACGTCACCGGTGAGGGCGCCGTCCACCCGGCTCACCCCGACGTCGACGACCGCCGCGCCGGGCCGGACCATGCCGGCGGTCAGCATGTGTGGCACGCCGACCGCGGCGACGATGACGTCAGCCTGTCGGGTCAGCGACGGCAGATCGCGAGTTCCGGTGTGGCACAACGTGACTGTCGCGTTCTCGGTGCGCCGGGTCAGCAGCAGGCCTAGCGGGCGGCCGACGGTGACGCCGCGGCCGATCACCACCACGTGCGCGCCGGCGATCGGCACGTCGTAGCGGCGCAGCAGGTGCACGATGCCGCGCGGCGTGCACGGCAGCGGGGCCGCCTTGCCCAGCACCAGCCGGCCCAGGTTGGTCGGATGCAGCCCGTCGGCGTCCTTGTCGGGGTCGACGCGCTCGAGGGCGGCGTTCTCGTCGAGGTGACGCGGTAGCGGCAGCTGCACGATGTAGCCGGTGCAGTCCGGGTTGGCATTGAGTTCGTCGAGCGTCTCGTCGAGCCGGGCCTGGCTGACGTCTGCGGGCAGGTCGCGGCGGATCGAGGTGATGCCCACCTTGGCGCAGTCGGAGTGCTTGCCGCGCACGTAGGCGTGCGAGCCGGGGTCGTCTCCGACCAGGACGGTGCCCAGCCCCGGCGTGCGGCCCGCGGCGGTCAGCGCCGCGACGCGCTCCTTCAGGTCGACGAAGATCTCGTCGCGGGTGAGTTTGCCGTCCAGGGTGATTGCGACCACGGGCTGTATTGTTCCACCCCGCTTCTTGACGGCACCGAGCGCCGCATGGTCAGCTGCGGCTATGAACGGTGCGCCAGATGTGTTCAGTCCGGCCCAACTCGGACCCATCACACTGCGCAACCGCACCATCAAAGCGGCGACGTTCGAGGGACGCACCCCCAACGCGCTGGTGACCGACGACCTGATCGCCTTCCACCGGGCCATGGCCGCCGGCGGCGTCGGGATGACCACCGTTGCCTACTGCGCCGTCAGCCCGGGTGGACGCACCGACGGCAAGCAGATCTGGATGCGGCCGGAGGCCGTCCCGGGTCTGCAGCGCCTCACCGAGGCCGTGCACGCCGAGGGCGCGGCGATCAGCGCTCAGATCGGACACGCCGGACCGGTCGCCGACGCGCGGTCCAACAAGGCCACCGCGCTGGCGCCGGTGCGGTTCTTCAACCCGATCGCGATGAGGTTCGCCAAGCACGCCGACCGCGACGACGTCAACGACGTGATCGCCGCGCACGCGTCGGCCGCCCGGTTCGCCATCGACTCCGGCTTCGACGCGGTCGAGATCCACCTCGGCCACAACTATCTGGCCAGTTCGTTCCTCTCCCCGCTGGTCAACCGCCGCACCGACGAGTTCGGCGGGTCGCTGGAGAACCGCGCCAAGGTGGCTCGCGGAATCGTGCTGGCGGTCCGCCGCGAGGTGGAGCGGCTGGGCCCGGCGCCGATCGCGGTGACCGCCAAGCTCAACATGGCCGACGGCGTGCGGGGCGGCATCACCATCGAGGAGTCGATGCAGACCGCGAAGTGGCTGCAGGACGACGGCGGCCTGGACGCCCTCGAACTCACCGCGGGCAGCTCGCTGCTCAACCCGATGTACCTGTTCCGCGGCGACGCCCCGTTGAAGGAGTTCGCCGCCACCTTCTCCCCGCCGCTGCGCTGGGGAATGCTGATGACCGGCAAGAAATTCCTGCGCGAGTACCCCTACCGGGACACCTACCTGCTGCGCGATGCGAGGGAGTTCCGCAAGGAGCTGACGCTGCCGTTGATCCTGCTCGGCGGGGTCACCAACCGCGAGACCATGGACACCGCGATGGCCGAGGGTTTCGAGTTCGTGGCCATGGGTCGCGCCCTGCTGGCCGAGCCGGATCTGATCAACCGCATCAAGGCCGACGGCGACGCGCATTCGGTGAAGTCGGTGTGCACGCACTGCAACAAATGCATGCCGACGATCTACTCGCGCACGGTTTGCGTGGAGACCGGCGCCCCCGCTTAACGGGCGAGTCGCGTCGCTACCGATACAGTTGGTGTCGATGAGTCGACCAGCCGCGCCTGCGCTCACCGTTCGGAACGACGGCTCAGAGCGCACCTTCGCCGCAGGGCACGACGTCGTGATTGGCCGCGACCTTCGTGCTGACGTGCGCATCGCGCACCCCTTGATCTCCCGCGCCCACCTGGTGCTTCGCTTCGATCACGGCCGGTGGATGGCGATCGACAACGGCTCGCTCAACGGCATGTTCGTCAACGGTCGCCGGATTCCGTCGGTCGACATCACCGATGGGATGACGGTCAACGTCGGCAACCCGGATGGGCCGGCCGTCAACTTCCTGGTCGGCCGACACCAGGGTTCGGTCGGCCGCCCGCCGCAGACCTCGTCGGTGCGCGTCACCGCGCCGCCGTCGACACCCTCGTGGCCCTCGTCGCCGTCGCAGGGGGCGTCGACCGCGGACTCCTGGCAGCCGCCGCCGTCCCGTCCGCAAACGACCTATCCGCCCCAGCCGCCCCAGCCGACCAGTGGTTCGCGGCCGCAGCCCGTTTATCCGCCGCGACCGCCGAGCGCCCCGGCGCCCGTCAGTCCCCCGCCCGCGGCGGCGCCGACCCAGATGCGTCCGGTCGCGAACAAGTCCGCCCCCACGTCGAACATCGCGACCTCGATGCTCAAGATCCTGCGTCCCGGCGCTCCGACGGAGACCCCGGCCGGTTCGGTCAAGATCGGCCGCGCCACCGACAACGACATCGTCATCCCCGACGTGCTGGCATCGCGCCACCACGCCACCCTGATACCCACCCCGGGCGGGATGGAGATCGCGGACAACCGCAGCATCAACGGCACCTTCGTCAACGGCACGCGAGTGGACACCGCGCTGCTGAACGATGGCGACGTCGTCACCATCGGCAACGTCGACCTGGTCTTCGACGGCGGCACGCTGATTCGCCGCACCGAGACCGAGGCCGCCACCGCCACCGGTGGACTCGAAGTGCGCGGCGTCACCTGGACCATCGAGCACAACAAGACGCTGCTGGAGAACATCTCGTTCTCGGCCCGCCCCGGCACGCTGACCGCGGTGATCGGGCCGTCGGGTGCGGGCAAGTCCACGCTGGCGCGGCTGATCGCCGGGTACACCCACCCGACCAGCGGCACGGTGGCGTTCGAGGGGCACAACATCCACGCCGAGTACGCCTCGCTGCGCAGCCGGATCGGGATGGTGCCCCAGGACGACGTGGTGCACGGACAGCTGACGGTGAACCAGGCGCTGCTGTACGCCGCGGAGCTGCGGCTGCCCCCGGACACCACCAAGGAGGACCGCCAGCAGGTGGTCGCCCAGGTGCTCTCCGAGTTGGAGATGACCCAGCACGCCGACACCCGGGTGGACAGGCTTTCCGGCGGTCAGCGCAAGCGCGCCTCGGTGGCCCTGGAGCTGCTGACCGGCCCGTCGCTGCTGATCCTCGACGAGCCGACCTCGGGCCTGGACCCGGCGCTGGACCGCCAGGTGATGACGATGCTGCGCCAGCTCGCCGATGCCGGCCGCGTGGTGCTGGTGGTCACCCACTCGCTGACCTACCTCGACGTGTGCGACCAGGTGATCCTGTTGGCGCCCGGCGGCAAGACCGCCTTCTGTGGCCCGCCCAGCCAGATCGGACCCACGATGGGCACGACGAACTGGGCCGACATCTTCAGCAGCGTGGCCAACGAACCCGAGGCGGCCTATGAGCGCTACCTGGCGCTGACCGGGCCCACACCGCCACCGCCACCGCTGGAGAAACCCTCCGATATCGGCGAGCCGACGCACACCAGCCTGCTTCGCCAGTTCTCCACGATCGCCCGGCGCCAGATGCGGCTGATCATCTCCGACCGCGGCTACTTCGTGTTCCTGGCCCTGCTGCCGTTCATCATGGGTGTGCTGTCGCTGTCGGTACCGGGCAATGTCGGCTTCGGGGTGCCCGACCCGATGGGCAACGCCCCGAATGAGCCCGGGCAGATCCTGGTACTGCTCAATGTCGGCGCCATCTTCATGGGCACCGCGCTGACGGTCCGCGATCTGATCGGCGAACGCGCGATCTTCCGCCGCGAGCAGGCGGTCGGGTTGTCCACGACGGCCTACCTGCTGGCCAAGGTCTGTATCTACGCCGCTTTCGCCATCCTGCAGTCCTCGATCGTCACGGCGATCACCATCGCAGGAAAGGGCGCGCCGACGCAGGGCTCGCTGACATTCCTGAGTCCGACGCTCGAGCTGTTCGTCGTGATGGCCGCGACCACCGTCACCGCGGCGATGGTCGGCCTGGCGCTCTCGGCGTTGGCGAAGTCCAACGAGCAGATCATGCCGCTGCTGGTCGTCGCCGTCATGAGCCAGCTGGTGTTCTCCGGCGGGATGATCCCGGTGACCGGTCGGCTGGTGCTGGACCAGCTGTCCTGGATCACCCCGGCCCGCTGGGGTTTCGCCGCCTCGGCGTCCACCGTGGATCTGATCAAGCTGGTGCCCGGGCCGCTGACGCCCAAGGACGCACACTGGCATCACACCGCGGGCGCGTGGTGGTTCGACATGGGCATGCTGGCGGCGCTGTGCATCGGCTACCTGAGCTTCGTGCGCTGGAAGATTCGACTCAAGTCTGCGTGATCCGCGAGGCGTCAACTACGTTGGAGTGCACAACCTTCGACGGAGGACGAGCATGCCACGTGCAGTGAAGTTCACCCAGTACGGCGACATCGAGGTGCTGGAGGTGGTCGATGTCCCGCGACCAGTCCCCGGTGCCGGGCAGGTGCTGGTCGAGATGAAAGCCGCCGGCATCAACCCAGGCGAGGCGTCGATTCGCAAGGGCCTGCTTGAGGACATCTTCCCAACGACCTTTCCATCCGGGGAAGGCAGCGATATCGCCGGCGTGATCGAAGAACTCGGCCCGGGGGTCGACGAATACGCCGTCGGAGACGAGGTCATCGGCTTCACCGAGACGCGGTCCAGCCATGCCGACCTCGTGCTGCTCGACGTCGCCGATCTGGTCCGCCGACCGGCCAACGTGCCGTGGGAGGTCGGCGGCGCTCTCTACGTGGCGGGCACGACGGCCTACGCCACAGTTCAGGCGGTGGGCGTCGAAGCCGGCGACGTCGTGGTGGTGTCGGGCGCGGCGGGAGGTGTGGGGTCGATCGCGGTGCAACTGGCCGCCGCAAGGGGTGCGAAAGTCATCGGCCTCGCCAGTGCGGCCAACCACGAGTGGCTGACCGAGCATGGGGTCATCCCGGTGGGGTACGGGGAGGGAGTCGCCGAGAACATCACGTCGGCGGCCGGCGGCACGGTCGATGCGTTCATCGACACCTTCGGCGCCGACTACATCCGGCTCGCGCTCGATCTCGGCGTCGCACCCGACCGGATCGACACGATCATCAACTTCGCCGACGCCGCCAAGTACGGAGTGAAAGCCGAGGGCAACAGCGCGGCGAACAATGCGCGCGTGCTCGGCGAACTCGTCGACATGATCTCGCGTGGCGAGCTCGACATCCCGATCGCCAACGTCTACCCGCTCGCCGAGGTTCGCGAGGCCTATCGCGAACTCGAGCAGCGCCGTACCCGCGGCAAGATCGTGCTGGTGCCGTGACGGACGACGTGTTGCCGAATTCGAAGCACGGAGACATCTGATCGTTGGCGTGAACGTCAACTCGTGTTCACCGACCCGACATACCCTGCCGCTCATGAAGATCAGACGGACAGTCGTGGCAGCGGCGATGTGCATCGCGATGGCGCCCGGAGTGACGCCGACCGCGGTGGCCACGCCGACAGATCCGACGGTGGACAACTTCGGTGGCTGGAACCGGCTGATCGACGACGGCGGCGCGGTTATCACGATCTGGAAGGTCAGCGACCTCAAGCCGAGCACCGACACCATCCCCGGCTATCCGCTCGCCGGCAAGCTGTGGGAAGCAACCGCCGCGGTGCGCGCCGCCAAGGGTGCTGTCACACCGATCATCCCGGACTTCAACGCCCGCGCAGCCAACGGCGTGAACTATCCGGTCCTATGGCAGGCGGCCACGCCGGCCGGCATCAGCGCGGCGACCATTCCGCAGGGCGCCAAGTCCACCGGGAAGCTGTACTTCGACGTGACCGGCCCGGCCCCGACGCAGGTCGTCTACACCAACGCCGGAACCGACCTGCTGTTCTGGAAGTAGACCTCACTCCCCGCTGACGTCCAGGCCGTGCGCGACGGCGAACGCCAGCGCCTGGGCGACATCGATCTTCGCCCCGCGGCAGGCCGCGGTGGTCCACAGCGTCGGATCGATCCGGGCGCCTCGCAGATCGGCCTGCTCGAGTCGGAGCCCGTTGGTGCGAGCCCCGGTGAGGTCGGCGCCACGCAACACGGCCTTGCGCAAGTCGGCTTGCACCAGGCTGGTTTCCCGCAGCCGGCAGCCGGACAGGTCGACCCCGCGCAGGTCGGCGGCGCCGAGCACGGCGAGAGTGAAGTCCACCTCGTCGAAGACGGCCGGCCGCAGCCGGCAGCCCTCGAACGTGGACCCCAGCATGCTGCAGTTGCGGAACGTGCTGTGCCACAGCGTCGTCCGCAGGAACCGACAGTTGCGGAACGCCGACCCCAGGTGCACCGACTCGGTCAGATTGGCGCCGCCGAAGTCGCATTCGGTGAACACCACCCGCTCGGTCTGCAGCCCGGACAGGTCCTCGTCGCGGAAGTCGTGGCCGTCGAACTCGCGGTCGGCCCACTGTGCCACGGTGGCCGCTACGGGTGGGTGGGCGCCAGGCCGGCCAGCGCATACTCGCTGATCGCGATCAGCGCGGCGGTGGCCGACTTACGGTCGCGGGCGTCCACGGTGATCACCGGCGTGCTGTCGGGCAGCGTCAGCGCCTGACGTACCTCTCCGGTGAGATACCTTGGTGCGCCGTCGAATTCGTTGACCGCGATCAGGAAGGGCAGGTTGCGGTGCTCGAAGAAGTCCACCGCGGCGAAGCTGTCCTGCAGTCGTCGCACGTCGACCAGGATGATCGCGCCGATCGCCCCGCGCACCAGGTCGTCCCACATGAACCAGAACCGGCGCTGCCCCGGCGTGCCGAACAGGTAGAGCACCAGGTCGCTGTCCAGGGTGATGCGGCCGAAGTCCATCGCCACCGTGGTCGTCGACTTGTCCGGGGTGGCCTCCAGGGCATCGACCGCGCTCGACGCGTCGGTCACCATCGCCTCGGTGCGCAACGGCATGATCTCCGACACCGCACCGACGAACGTGGTCTTGCCCGCACCGAACCCGCCCGCGACGACGATCTTCGTCGAGGCGGCCTCGCGGCGCTCAGAGGGCTCGTAGGCCACGCAAGGTCCTTCCTATGAGGTCGCGGCGCTCGTCGGCCGAGGAGCGGTCGGTCAGTGTGGTCTGTACCCGAAGATATCCCGACGTAACGAGGTCGCCGACGAGGACGCGCGCGACGCCGAGGGGCAGATCCAGGTTGGCCGAGATCTCCGCGACCGACGGGCTGCCGGTGCACAGCTGACAGATCCGGCCCCGCACGTCACCGGAGGGCCAGTGCTGCGACAGCGCGGACTGCACGGTCTGGATCGGCGCTTCGACGGGCAGGTCGACGGTGGTATCGGTACGCCCGGACGTCAGCGTGTAGGGGCGAACCAGGTCCGGCTCGGGCTTCGAGCGCTCCGGGAAGTCCATGGCGTGTCAGGAGGGTTGCGGGGCTCGCCGCGATGCCGAGACGACGTTGCCCACCCGCTCGACCAAAACCGCCATCTCGTAACCGATTTGGCCGATGTCGCAATTGGGTGCAGCCAGCGTGGCCAGTTGCGAGCCGTCGCCGACCCGCATCACCAACAAGTAGCCGTTTGCCATCTCGACCACCGACTGCAGCACCTGGCCGCCCTCGAAGAGCTGTGCGGCCCCGGCGGCCAGACTGGCCAGTCCCGAGGTGACGGCGGCCAGTTGCTCGGCGCGGTCCCGCGGCATCTGCTCGCTGGCCGCGATCAGCAGGCCGTCCACCGAGACCAGGACGGCATGCGACACACCGGGAACCTCACGGGCGAAGTTGGACACCAGCCAGTCCAGTGAACTGTCTTGTGCGCGTGGCGGATAGGTCATTCCTGTTCTCGTCCGTTCTCGGTGGGCGGGGGTTGGGAATCCGACCGGGCGGCCCGCACACCGCGGAAGTGGCTGCTGAAGGAGGCACGCACCGCATCGGGGTCGCGACGGGGAAGCTCGGGAGCCGACTCGGCGGCGGCCGGAGTTCGGTTGGCCGCCAGGGCGACCGGTTCGGCGGCGCCGGGCACCAGCCGGGCGCCGGGAGCACGCACCGGCAGGCCGTGTTCGGTGCGCGCCTGTACCGGAACGTTCTCCACGTCGGCAGCGGTGGCCCAGCCGTTGTCCCACACGGACTTCCAGTCCTGCGGTACAGCAATGGTGTTCGGGTCTACCAAGAACTCCGAGAGCATCTTCTGGTAGATGAAGTCGGTGTTGTCGGTGTCTTCCGGCTCGGGTGCGGCGAGGTCGGCGGCGAGGACGTCCATGTCGCTGATGTCGACGCCGGTTTCCTCGCGGCTCTTCTCTGCGCGTTCCCGCGAGGTGAAGAACGACGACGTGTTCGACGGTTGGTCATGTGCGGGCGCGGGCTGCTCGGCCTCCCCGGCGGCGAACCACGGCGACGGTTGCGGTTCGGGCTCGGGCACCTCAGCGCCGGTGATGCCGCTGGAGCCGGGCGAGCGTAGGGGTAGTCCGGACGGCGCGAGCGCGGGCAGTTCTACGGCGGGTGCGGCGTAGCGGGCGGCGTGCGGATCGTCCCGCATCGGCTGCTGCTCCCCCGCCGGCGCGCCGACCGGGCTGGCGTCGGTTCCGACGGGCGCGCCGTGCTCGAGCAGGTTCGGCGGGATGTACAGCTCGGCCGTGGTGCCCGAGGACGGCTGACCGGGGATCGTGTTGCGCAGCCGCACCACCATGCCGTGCATGTGCGCCAGCCGGCCGACCACGAAAAGCCCCATGTGGCGGGTGTTGTCGGGGCTGACCTCGCCGCCGGCGTGCAACCGCATGTTGGCGATCCGCAGGTCGCTGTCGGTCATGCCGATGCCGTCGTCGTGGACTTCGACGAGCACGCCGGCATTGCGGGTGTGCCCGGCGGTCACCCGCACCGGCGAGATGGGCGGCGAGTACCGCAGGGCGTTGTCGATCAGCTCGGCCAACAAGTGAACCGCGTCGCCGGAGACCCTGCCGACGAGGGCGGAGTCCGGCGCGCTGCCGATCTCCACCCGCTTGTAGTCCTCGACCTCGGACACCGCGGCGTTGATCGCACTGGCCAGCGGCAGCGATTGACGAGAATCGCGGGAGACCTGCGCGCCGGCGAGCACCAGCAGGTTGGCGCCGATGCGGCGCATCCGGGTGGCCAAGTGGTCGAGCCGGAACAGGCTCTCCAGTCGCTGCGGGTCCTTCTCGTTGCGTTCCAGGCGGTCGATGAGCGCGAGCTGCTGGTCGACCAGCGAGCGGTTGCGCCTGGACATGGTCTCGAACATGTCGTTGACCAGCAGCCGCAGCCGGGCCTCGTCACCGGCGAGCAGCAGCGCCTGGGCGTGCAGTTCGTCGACCGCGTGGGCGACCTGGCCGATCTCCTCGGTGGTGAATACCGGCAGCGGTTCGGGCTCCCGCTCATCGCCGGCGCGGACGCGGGCGATCTCCTGCTCGAGGTCGGTGTGGGCGACTTTCAGCGCACCGTCACGCAGAGTGCGCAGCGGCCGGACCAGCGACCGCGCCACCAGGAACACCACGGCCAGGGCGATCACGAACGCACCGAGCATCAGCAGCGCGTCGCGGATCACGGCGTTGCGCCGGTCGGCGGCCAGCTGCCGGACGGAATCGGTGAGCCGCGCGGTGACGCTCTTGACCACCTGGCCGGCGATCACGTCGGTGGCTTGCAGCGACTGGCGCAGGTCGAGGTTGCCGACCAGGACGGCGTCCGGGTTGGACATGATGCCCATCCGGCGGACCATCTCACCCTGCAGCGCCTCGGCGTCCGGGGAGCCGACGCCGAGCACCTGGCTCATATCGAACAGCGTCGACGGCTCGGTGCCGGCCACGGTGATCATCGTCGTGCGAAGTTCCGGCTCGGGAAGGTCGCCGCCCTGCTCGACCAGCAGCTCTTGCATGAACATCTGGCCGCGCGCGCCGACGGCGCGGCTGAGCCCCCGAGCCTGGACGCGCAGTTTCTCGTCGTCAAGGCGAACCGAGCCGTTGATGGCGTCTTCGGCGGTGAGCAGGATGGGAGCGTAGGTGGTGATGCGTTCGCTCAGCCCGATGGCGTTCGACGACACCGCGCCGACGAGCTTCTGCCCATCGGTGAGCAGGTTGGTCACGCCGGTGCGGACGTCGGCGGCGACGTCGGTGTCGTTGAGCTTGTTCTGCAGCCCGGCCTTGGCGGTCTCGAAGCCGTTGACGGCCGACTGGGTGTCGCCACCTGACGAGTAGGCCAGCAACGCGCCTTCCATCGCCGACATGTAGTTCTCGATCGGCTGGATGATCTCGACCCGGTCGGCGGCCAGTTTCAGATCCCGGGCCGAGTTGATCCCGGCGTAGAGCCGGGCACCGCCGAACGCCAGGGCGAGGACCAATGGAACGGCGACGATCGCAAAAACCTTGGCGCGCACCGGCCAGTTGCGCAGCGACCATCGCGACGGCCGCCTGGGCGGCACGCGCTGAGGCGCCTGCTGACCCGACGCCGACTGCCCCACCCCGTCCGAGGTGGTGAACATCGTCACCGCGCGACGGTCGGACAACCGACCGCCGCACTGATATTCAGTGTTCTCGCCTGCTTCATCCGGACTTCCTGGTCATCGCTTCTCGTTTCGAGCACAAGAGACAGCGAGTTGCCTGGCAATGGTCGAGTATGACAGCGATCAGCCGGCATCTCCATAGTCGTTACTGAACAGAGAGATAGCGTGGGCGCCGACCGGTTCGGCTCGGCGATGCCGAGCAAATGTTCTGCCGCCAGGCCGGGGCGTGCCAGGCTGGTGTCGTGTTCAGGGTCATGTTCGTTCAACCGCGCATCGCGCCCAACACCGGCAACGCGATCCGGATGGTCGCGGCCACCGGATGCGAACTGCATCTGGTCGAACCGTTGGGTTTCGACCTGTCCGAGCCGAAACTGCGCCGCGCCGGTCTGGACTACCACGACCTTGCGTCGGTGACGGTGCACCCGTCGTTGGAGGCGGCGTGGGCGGCGGTCGACGGTGCGCGTGTCTTCGCGTTCACCGCTCACGCCGACCGGTCGTTCGCCGACGTCGAATACCGGCCCGGCGACGTGTTGCTGTTCGGGCCGGAGCCCACGGGATTGGACGACGCGACATTGGCCGACCCGCACATCACCGAGCAGGTGCGCATCCCGATGCTGGCGGGCCGGCGCTCACTGAACCTGTCCAACGCCGCGGCTGTGGCCGCCTACGAGGCGTGGCGGCAGAACGGGTTCAGCGGAGGGGTTTGATCTACCGGCTTACCAGCTGTCCCAGTGGGTCAGCTGCTCGGCGGGCAGCCGCTTTGCCGGCTTGAAATTGGTGCCCACGGTGTAGGCGACCGGGAACAGCCCGCCCTGGGTGAAGTCCTTGAACGGGATGCCCAGCAGGTCGGCGGCCTGCTTCTCGCCGTCGCCGATCAGGTGCAGAGTGGTCCACGCCGAACCGAGGCCGCGGGAGCGCAGCGCCAGCATGAAACTCCACACCGCCGGAAGCAGCGAACCCCAGTACGAGGCCTGCATGCCGACGTCGTATCCGTCCGGACGGCCCTCCAGGCAGGGGATCATCAACACCGGCGCCTTCTCCATGTTCTCGTTGAGGTACATGGCCGAGTTGCGCACCGCGCCCATCTGCTCGTCGCGGATGTCGCCGTGCGCCTGCTTCGGCTGATTGAGATAGGGAGTGGCGTTGGTGCGGTAGATGTCGGCGAGCGCCTTCTTCTTTGCGGGGTCCTCGACGAACACCCACTGCCAGCCCTGGGCGTTGGATCCGGTGGGCGCCTGCAGCGCCAGGTCCAGACACTCCATCAGCACCTCACGCGACACCGGCTTTTCGAAGTCGAGTCGTTTGCGCACCGATCGGGTGGAGGTCAGAAGTTCATCAACGGTCAGATCGAGTGTCATGTCCGGAGACTACATTCGGGTCCATGGCATCCGAACTCAACGAAGAGGTATCTGATCGGCTCACGCGCGACGACTACGGCTGGCTGACCACGGTGGCCAAGTCCGGTCAGCCGGTGCCCAAGCTGGTGTGGTTCTACTTCGACGGCACCGACGTCATCGTCTACACCGAACCGAGCGCGGCCAAGGTGCGCCACATCCGGGCCCATCCGCAGGTGAGCCTGAACCTGGACTCCGACGGCAACGGGTCGGGCATCATCGTCGTCGGCGGTACCGCCACGGTGGACTCCGAGGACGCCGATCCCCGCGCCGACGGTCCGTATTGGGCCAAATACGCTGATCTGGCAAAGCAATTCGGCCTGACCGAGGCCATGCCGGGGTACAACGTGCGGCTGCGGATCAGCGTCGACAAGGTCTGGACCACCCCCACTCCCGAGGCTTAGTCCTTCTTGGCCGAACAGACGCAAACGTGTCGCGGCAAGCCGAGATTCGGGGGCTTTCGCGTCTGCTCGCGGTAGGTCAGCGGAAGTCGCGCGAGCGGGAGTTCACCTTCATCGTGATCCGGCCCATCCGCTCGGCGATCACCGTCACCGCGCCGGTGGCGTTCTGCACCTGCCCGCGGATCAGCAGGGCCGACGCCGTCTGCGCCAGCTTGCGGTGCCGGTTCCACACCCCGGGCGTGCACAGCACGTTGACCATTCCGGTCTCGTCCTCGATGTTCATGAACGTCACGCCCTGCGCGGTGGCCGGACGTTGGCGGTGGGTCACCGCACCGGCGATCAGCACCCGGCTGCCGTCGGGCACGCCGAGGAGCTGGTCGGCGGGGAGGACACCCATCGCGTCGAGGTCGTCACGCAGGAACTGCGTCGGGTAGCTGTCGGGAGATATACCGGTGGCCCACACGTCGGCGGCGGCCAGCTCCACCTCGGTCATCCCGGGTAGTGCCGGAACGTGCGACGACGACCCCACCCCGGGCAGCCGGCCGGGCCGCTGAGTGGCGGCGGCACCGGCCGCCCACAGTCCCTCGCGGCGGGTGACCGAAAAGCAGCCAAGCGCTCCGGCGGTGGCCAGCGCCTCGGTCTGTGGAACCGAAAGCTGAACGCGCCCAGTCAGATCCAGCAGAGACGCATACGGCCCGCCGGCCGCCCGCTGCTCGACGATGCGCTGGGCCAGGTCGTCACCGATGTGGCGCACCGCGCCCAGTCCCAGCCGCACCTCCCTGCCGTGGTTCTCCAGCGTGGCATGCGCCAGGCTGGCATTGACGTCCGGGCCGTGCACGGTGACACCGTGCCGCCGAGCGTCGGCCACCAGTGACTGGGGGGAGTAGAAACCCATCGGCTGAGCGCGCAGCAGTGCCGCGCAGAACGCCGCCGGGTGGTGCAGCTTGAACCAGGACGAGTAGTACACCAGCGAGGCGAAGCTCAGTGAATGACTCTCCGGGAAGCCGAAATTGGCGAACGCCTCCAGCTTGTCGTAGATCCGGTCGGCGACCTCGCCGGTGATTCCGTGGCGTTGCTCCATCCCGGCGTAGAAGCGGTCGCGCAGCCGTCGCATCTTCTCGGTGGAGCGCTTGGACCCCATGGCCCGGCGCAGCTGGTCGGCCTCGGCGGCCGAGAAGCCCGCGCAGTCCACCGCCAGCTGCATCAGCTGTTCCTGGAACAGCGGCACCCCCAACGTCTTTCGCAGCGCCTGCTCCATCGACGGATGGTCGTAGATCACCGGCTCGAGCCCGTTGCGCCGCTTGATGTAAGGGTGCACCGAGCCACCCTGGATGGGCCCTGGCCGGATCAGCGCCACCTCCACCACCAGGTCGTAGAACACCCGCGGCTTCAGGCGCGGCAGGGTGGCCATCTGCGCGCGCGACTCCACCTGGAACACCCCGACCGAGTCGGCCTTCTGCAGCATCTCGTAGACCGCCGGCTCGGAGAGGTCGAGGCGGGCCAGGTCGACTTCGATGCCCTTGTGCTCGGCAACCAGGTCGATGCAGTAGTGCAGCGCCGAGAGCATGCCCAGACCGAGCAGGTCGAACTTCACCAAACCGATTGCCGCACAGTCATCTTTATCCCACTGCAGCACACTGCGGTTCTCCATGCGCGCCCACTCCACCGGGCACACGTCGGCGATGGGCCGGTCACAGATCACCATGCCACCGGAGTGAATGCCCATGTGCCGCGGCAGGTTCCGGATCTGCATCGCCAAATCGACCACCGGCGCGGGGATGTCCTCGATGTCGGGTGAGTCGGCCAGCCCGTTCCAGCGACTGATCTGCTTGCTCCAGGCGTCCTGCTGGCCCTGGGAGAAACCCAGAGCCCGGGCCATGTCGCGCACCGCGCTGCGCCCGCGATAGGTGATGACGTTGGCGACCTGCGCGGCGTAGTCGCGGCCGTAGCGTTCGTAGACGTACTGGATGGCCTTCTCGCGCAGGTCGGATTCGATGTCGATGTCGATGTCGGGCGGCCCGTCCCGGGCCGGGGACAGGAACCTTTCGAAGAGCAGGCCGTTGGCGACCGGGTCGACGGCAGTGACCCCCAGCGCGTAGCAGACCGCCGAGTTGGCCGCCGACCCCCGGCCCTGGCACAGGATGCTGTTGCGACGGCAGAACTGGGTGATGTCGTGCACCACCAGGAAGTAGCCCGGGAACTTCAGCCTGGTGATGACGTCGAGCTCACGCTCGATCTGGGCATACGCCTCCGGAGCGGAGGCGCGCGGGCCGTAGCGGTGGGCGGCGCCGTGCATGGTCAGTTCCCGCAGCCAGCTGTCCTCGGTGTGGCCGTCGGGCACGTCGAACGGCGGCAGCTGCGGGGCGATCAGGGCCAGTTCGAAGGCGCACTGCTCGCCGAGATCGGCTGCCGCGGTCACTGCTTCGGGGTATCGGAAGAACAGCCGGGCCATCTCGTCGCCGGACCGCAGGTGCGATCCGCCCAGCGGGGCCAGCCAGCCGGCGGCCTCGTCCAGTGACCGGCGAGCCCGGATGGCGCCCATTGCCATGGCAAGCCTGCCGCGCCCGGGCTCGGCGACATGGGCGGCAGTGGTGGCGACCACCGCCAGCCCGAACCTCGGGGCGAGAGCGGCCAGTGCGGCGTTGCGTTCGTCGTCGAACGGATCACCGTGGTGAGTGAGTTCGACACTGACCCGGTCACGGCCGAACCGGTCCACCAGGTCGGCCAGGGCCTCAGCTGCCGCCTCCGGACCGCCAGCCGAGAGTGCTTGGCGGACATGACCTTTACGGCAGCCGGTCAGGATGTGCCAGTGCCCACCGGCCGCCTCGGTCAGCGCGTCGTAGTCGTAGAGCGGCTTGCCCTTCTCGCCGCCGGCCAGATGCGCCCTGGCGATCTGGCGCGACAATCGGCGGTAGCCTTCGGGCCCGCGGGCCAGGACCAGCAGGTGGGGTCCCGGCGGGTCGGGGTCTTCGGTGCGCGCGGTATTGCTCAGTGACAGTTCGGCGCCGAAGACGGTGCGCATGTCGAGTTCCTTGGCGGCCTCGGCGAACCGCACCACCCCGTAGAGCCCGTCGTGGTCGGTGAGCGCGATGGCCCGCAGATCCAGCCGTACCGCCTCCTCGACCAGTTCCTCCGGGGTACTGGCCCCGTCGAGGAAGCTGTAGGCCGAATGGGCGTGCAACTCGGCATAGGGCACCCTCGAGCGCAGCGGGTGCTCGCCGGTCGGCTCGTAGGGTTCCCGCTTGCGCGACCAGGCCGGGCTGTCCCCGCCGTCGGCGTGCGGCTCGCCGAGCGACATGCCAGATCTCCGGCCCGATGTCGCCGCCCGTGCGGCTCCGGGCGGCTTGCTGTTGAGCACCCGCTCCATCTCGGCCCAGCTCGGCGGCCCATCGCTCCAGCCCACGGTGCGATCATATTCGCACAAATGTTCGAATACCAGGGTCCGATGAATATCGTCCGCCGGCGGGGTCAACACAGGAGACACTGAGGAAAAGCAAGGAGACATCCATGTCCGCTCTCCCGCCCGTCGTCGATCAGCAGACCTGGCGCGACGCGCTCGAGGACCTCCGCAAACGCGAGAAGGCGGCCACCCGGGAGCTCGACGCCATCGCCGCCCAGCGGCGTCGGCTGCCGATGGTGCAGATGCCGGACTACACGCTGGTCGGCCCGGACGGCCCGGTTCGTCTGGTCGACATCTTCGACCGCCGCTCGCAGCTGATCGTCTACAACCACATGTGGAGCGACGGCGCCCAGTGGCAGTGCCCCGGCTGCACCGGCTTCACTTCGACGCTGACTCGGATGGACTTCCTGAAGAACTATGACGCCCGGTTCGTCATCGTCACCAACGGGCCCATCGAGGAGGCGCTGGCCTACAAGGCCAGGGTCGGAAACCAGCTCGACTGGTATTCGTCGTCGCAGAGTTCGTTCGGCGCCGACGTCGATGCCGCACCTGGAGAAGGCTTCGCGCTCAACGTGTTTCTGCGCGACGGCGACACCGTCTTCCGGACCTGGCACACCACCGGCCGCGGCGTGGAGCAGCTGAACTACAGCTTCGCGATGATGGACGTGCTGCCGTACGGCCGCCAGGAACAGTGGCAGGACTCCCCGGCCGGCTGGCCGCAGGGGCCGACGGGCGCCGGCTGGCCGAGTTCCCAAGATGTCGCCCGGCTCTACGGCACGGGTGGGAACTGACACCTACGCTGCACATGTGAGCGCGACACCAGATTCAACCGATCCGCAGCTGCATCCCGCCGAGCCGCACCACAACGGCATCGGGAACAAGCTGAACTGGCTGCGAGCCGGAGTGCTCGGTGCCAACGACGGCATCGTCTCGGTGGCCGGCATCGTGGTCGGCGTGGCCGCCGCCACCGCCGACCGGGGCCCGATCTTCACCGCCGGCATCGCCGGGTTGGCCGCCGGTGCGCTGTCGATGGCGCTCGGCGAGTACGTCTCGGTGAGCACCCAGCGCGACACCGAGAAGGCGCTGCTGAAGAAGGAGCGCCGCGAGCTCGACACCCAGCCGGACGCCGAACTGGAAGAACTCACCGCGCTCTACGAGGCGAAGGGCCTGTCACCGGCCACCGCCCGCACGGTGGCCGAGGAGCTGACCGACCACGACGTGTTCGCCGCACACGTCGACATCGAACTGGGCATCGACCCCGAGGAACTGACCAACCCGTGGCAGGCCGCCATCTCCTCGGCCATCGCCTTCACGGTCGGTGCGGTCCTGCCGATGCTGGCGATCCTGCTGCCGCCACCGTCGGTGCGCATCCCGATCACGTTCGCCGGGGTGCTGCTCGCGCTGGCGGTCACCGGCTGGCTCAGTGCCCGGCTCGGCGGCGCCAACGTCCGCCGCGCCGTTCAGCGGGTGCTGATCGGCGGGGCGCTGGCCATGGCCATCACATTCGCCATCGGCCACCTGGTCGGCGGCGCGGTCAGTTAGTCGGCGCTCGGCGCCGCATCAGTCGCCGTCGGCGCTCGGCGCCGCGATCAGTCGCCGTCGGCGCTCGGCGCCGCGATCAGTCGCCGTCGGCGCTCGGCGCCGCGATCAGTCGGTGTACTCCGCAACGCCGTCGTCGAGGACCACACGCGCGTTGGAACCGTCCGGCCCGCTGGCCTCGGTGCGGTAGATCGCCTTGCCCGCCTCGGTCCGCCAGATCAACGTCGTCAACGTCTCCCCCGGGAACACCGGCGCGGAGAACCGCGCGGCGACCGCCGTCAGCTTGGCGGCGTCGTTGCCGGCCAACTCGGCCAGCAGCGCCCGGCCGGCGAATCCGTAGGTGCACAGCCCGTGCAGGATCGGCTTCTCGAACCCGGCCAGCTCGCGGGCGAACCACGGGTCGCTGTGCAGCGGGTTGCGGTCACCGGAGAGCCGATAGATCAGGGCCTGGTCCTCACGGGTCGGCATGGCGATCCGAGCGTCGGGCTCGCGGTCGGGGAACTCCGGGGCCGCTGGGCGCTGACCCGGCTGGCCGCCGAAACCGCCGGCTCCGCGGATGACGGCGGTGGACAGCGTCTCGACAACGAGCTCGCCAGTGGCCGGGTCGGTGCCCTTGCCACGCAGCATGATGATGCCGTTCTTGCCCTCACCCTTGTCCTGGATGTCGGCCACCTCGCCCACGACCGACAGTGAACCGGTGGGAGGCAACGGCTTGTGCAGGCGGATCTCCTGGGAGCCGTGCAGCAGCATGCCGAAGTTGAACGAGCCCACCTTGCCGGCGGCCGCAAAGCCGGTGCAGCAGATCACCGCGAAGGTCGGCAGCACCTGTTGGGCGATGTCGTGGCTGTTCTCCGTGGTGAACGAGAGGTCCTCGGTCCCCGCGCCGACACCGAGTGCATAGAGCATCGTGTCGCGCTCGGTCCATTCGTAGAGCTGAGGTTCGGTAACCGCGCCGATCGCCGAGGGGTCAAGTGCCATTGCGCCGCTCCTGAGGTCGTGGATGGGAACTCAATCGTCGCACTGCGGAAAATCTCACCCACCAAGGCGGTCGACAAGGCACGCTATCCCCATGCATCTTTCGCGGACCCGTTCCCTCGTCGCGGCGATCGCCGCCCTCTTCGCGGTCGTCCTCGTCGCCTCCTGCAGTTCCCCGGCACCCACGGAGCGTGCGATCACGCTGACGTTCATCCGGCACGCGGAGTCGCAGGCAAACGCCGACGGTGTGATCAACACCGAGATCCCCGGGCCGTCGCTGACCCCGGTGGGTGAGCAGCAGGCCGACGCGGTGGCCAACCGGCTGAAGGGCAACGGTTACGACGGCATCTTCGCCTCGGAGATGGTGCGCACCCAGCAGACGGCCGCCCCGATGTCCACGGCGCTGAGCAAGCCGGTCAACGTTCTGCCCGGACTCAACGAGATCTCGGCGGGCTGGTTCGACGGCCTGCCGACCAAGTACGTCGACTCCACGTACCTGGTGGCGCCGATGGACTGGCTGCGCGGGGATATGGCGTTCGGCATCCCGGGCTCGGTGAGCGGGCGCGATTTCAACGGCAAGTTCACGGCGGCGGTGCAGCGCATCTACGAGAGCGGTGACACCAAGCCGGTCGCGTTCTCCAGTGCCGCCGCGATCACGTTGTGGACGCTGATGAACGTGCGCAACGGCAAGGACAGCCTGCTGTCCGATCACCCGCTGCCCAACACCGGCCGCGTGGTCGTGACCGGCAACCCGACCAGCGGATGGACGCTCGTGGACTGGGACGGCATCACCTCGTTCTGACACCGGACGTGGCCACCGCACATTTCGCCATGCCGCTGCGCGTGCGCTACGTCGAATGCGACATGCAGGGCCGGGCGTACAACGCCCACTACCTGACCTGGATCGACATGGCCCACATGGATGCGGTGGGGACGATCGCCGGCGGCTATCAGGTACTCGTCGACCGGGGCGTCGACCTCGTGGTCGCCGCCGCCGAACTGCAGTTCCGGTTGCCGGCCCGCTTCGATGACGAGCTGATCGTCCATGTGGCCATCGAGGCGCCGGGGCGGACGTCATTGCGCAGCCGGTTCGAGTTCCGCCGTGGCGAGGAGGTGATCGCCGAGGCGACGATGATCCACGTGTGCGTCGACGCGACGACCTTCGAGAAACAGGAGTGGCCGGACTGGTTGCGCGAGCAGCTCGCCGCCGCCGGCTGACGGTATCGTTACCGCGGTGACGACGGCGGATCACCCGACAGCCGCGCTGCCGGTGTTCGCCGACGTCGACACCGGTGTCGACGACGCGATGGCACTGGTGTACCTGCTGGCAAGCCCGGACGCCAACCTGGTCGGTATCGCCTCCACGGGGGGCAATGTCGCCGTCGATCAGGTGTGCCACAACAACCTCGGGCTACTCGAACTGTGCCGCGCCCCCGCCATCCCGGTGTCGCGGGGCGCCGAAGAGCCACTCAGCGCAGCGATGCGCACCGCCGAGGACACCCACGGGCCCGCGGGTCTGGGCTATGCCGAACTACCCCAGCATGATCGCGAGCTCACCTCCTACGACTCCGCCGAAGCATGGGTGCGCGCCGCCCACAGCAGACCCGGTGAGCTGATCGGTGTGGTGACCGGTCCGCTGACCAACCTCGCGCTGGCCGCACGCGCGGAACCGGAGTTGCCGTCGTTGTTGCGGCGACTGGTCATCATGGGCGGGGCGTTCGACTACCGCGGCAACACCACCCCGGTGGCCGAGTGGAACATCAGCGTCGACCCGGAAGCCGCCGCCGAGGTGTTCGCCACCTGGGGGCGGGCCGCGGAGTCGAATGCGATTGAACCGCATCAGCTTCCGATCGTGTGCGGGCTGAACCTCACCGAGAACATCGCACTGACACCGACGATCCTGAGTCGGCTGGCAGGTGCGGCGGAATCGACGACGGTCACGATGAGCGTGCTGGACGCCAGGGGAACCCGTTCGGTGGCCGACAACCCGCTGATCCGTGCACTCGAGGATGCGATGCGGTTCTACTTCGAGTTCCACTTCGACCAGGGCGAGGGTTTTCTGGCGCATCTGCACGACCCGCTGGCCGCGGCGGTGGCACTCGACCCCGGGATCGTCAGCACGCGGGCGGCCACCGTCGACGTCGAGCTGACCGGAACGCTGACCCGCGGCATGACGATCGCCGACTGGAGCCGGCGGTGGGGCCGGGAACCCAACGCGCACATCGGTGTCGACGTCGATCCGGCGGCCTTCTTCGACCGGTTCATCGAGCGGGTGGGCCCGTTCGCGCGGCGGCTGGCTCATTCGTAGACCCCTTCCAGGTACCACCGCCGCTGCCGATAGCACAGCAGCAGTGCGGTTCCCGGCTCGCCGTCGGACCGGTTGCCCACCAGCACCTGGGCGCGCGCGGTGCGGCCGGCACGGGATTGTTCGGCCTGGTCCCACCAGCGTTCGTCGACCGGCCACGGCCCGGCCCACCAGCTGAGCTCACCGCGGTAGGGGCCGTCCAGCCGCGCCGGCTCGGCGGTGAACATCCCGCGGGAGGTCACAGTGACCGGATCACCTTGAGCGTCAAGCAGTTCCACCGGGTCGTCGAGAAGCACCGTCGGCGCGGGTTCGGGCAGCCGGCCCGGCCATGGCCGGTCTGGATCGGCCCTGGGCACCAGCTCGTCACCGAGCGGTGTCAAGGTGATGCGCTCGGCGGGGCCGCGACCACCGGACAGAACCGGCAGCTGCACGGCCTCCTGACCCAGCAGACCCTGCACCCGGACCAGTGCCCGTCGGGCCCGCAGCCGGTCCTCCTCCCCGATCCCGCCCCACAACGGCAGCTGAAGTGCTTCTGCGGAAACAACTTCCACCGGCTGCAGCCGCAACATCGTCACCGGAGCACTCGGCCGGTCGGTAGGCCTGCGTCTGGTCAACCAGCCGTCGAGCTGCCAACGCACCCGGTCGGCGGTGGCGTCCTCGGTCAACGGCTCGGCGCACCGCCACACCCGGGTCAGCTCACCGCCGTTGGCGGTGACGGCGTGGATGGCAAGGCGGGTGCAGCCGACCCCGGCCGACTCCAGGCTGCGATGCAGAGCGGCGGCAAGCGTCCGCCCGGCGAATGCCGCCGCGTCAACCCGGTCGATCGGCGGATCACAGTTCAGCACGGCATCGAGTTCCGGCGGCGGTTCCCGGCCCGACGGCCCGCGCACCGGCTCGCCGCGGGCCAGGCGGTGCGCGGCCACCGCGTCGGCACCGAACCGGGAGGCGACGTCACTGCGGGACAGGCCGGCGAACTGGCCGAGAGTGCGAATGCCCATGCGCCACAACAGATCGGCCAGCTCTGCCCGGCCAGGTCCAGACAGGCTCGGCTCGGTGGCCAGCTGCCGGATCGACAGCGCCGACAGGAACGCCGCGTCCGCACCGGGCTCGACCACACTCCCGGCGCGGGCGGCGAACACCGCCGTGGCCATCTGGTCGGCGATTCCCACCTGGCATTCGGCGCCGGCGGCGGCCACCGCATCGACCAGCCGCTCGGCGGCGGTCTGTTCGGAGCCGAAGTAGCGAGCAGCCCCGCGCACCGACAACACCAGCAGGCCCGGCCGCAGCACCTCGGCGCGCGGGACCACCTCGTCGATCGCGGCCGTCACCCCCTCGAAGAAGCGGGCATCGCGGGCCGGGTCGGCGGTGACCACATGCAGCTGCGGGCAACGCGCCTGCGACTCACGGCGGCGCAGTCCCCGGCGCACACCGGCCGCACGTGCCGCCGCCGAACAGGCGATCACCCGGTTGGCCAGGGTGACCGCGACGGGAGAGGTCGCCGGCAGTCCCGACGCCACCGCCGCGGCGACCGCAGGCCAGTCCATGCACCAGATCGCCAGCACCCGGGCGGTCACATCAGCCGGCTCTCGAACGGATGGCGCGTCCCCGCGCCCGGACGGACAACTGCACCCGGCTGATCCGGCCGCAGCCCGGCACCGGGACACCAGTGCCACCGGCGGTCATCTCGTAGCCACACACCCGGGCGTCGAGGCGGATCGAGGCGTCCTGCCACTCCCCCCGCGTGACCACCAGGGTGCAGCCCTTCTGCCGGGCGCGGGCCACCACCGCCCGCGCCCGGGTGGCGGTGACGGTACGGCCGGCCAGGCCGAGCACCACCAGATCAATGCCGTCCATCAGCACCGCGGCCACCTCCACGGGGTCGGTTCCCGGATCGGGGACCACCGCAAGCCGGCTCAGGTCTGCCCCCATCTCCGCGGCGGCCAGCAGGCCGAAATCCGGTATCCCGACGACCGCCACATGGCCACCGCCCGCCGTCACCGCGGCGGCCATGCTCACCGGCAGCGAAAGGGCTCCCGAGACCACCGCCACCGCACCGCGCGGCAACCCCGACGGAAGCAGGCCAGCCAGCGTTTCGGGAACCGGCAGCAAAGTTTCCGACGCCGGAAGCAGCTCGTCGGTGCGCTCGGTGGCAGGCCGGTGGCCGCCCACCTTCCCGGACACCGCCGCCATCTGGCGACGGAGCTGTTCCAGCTGCTCAGCACGGTCGAGCTGTCGCTTTTGCAGGGCAAATGCCGCCGTCATCGCCCACCTCCAGCTGCGATCGACGTCCACTGTGTTCGAATGTATGTTCGACTCTGTGAGTAAACACCCACCCACCGACAGCGTCAAGCGATTGGCCGACCCCCACCCGGCCGGCCATCGGCGTGCTGGCACCATGCAATCGAGGGAAGGGGATGGCCCATGAACACCGAACAGGCCGAAAAGCTCACCACGGGGAACGGCTTCGTCGCCGCGCTCGACCAGAGCGGGGGCAGCACTCCCAAGGCGCTGAAGCTCTACGGCATCGCCGAGGACGCCTACTCCGGTGACGAGGAGATGTTCGACCTCGTCCACCAGATGCGGACCCGGATCATCACCAGCCCGAGTTTCGACGGCGACCGGATCCTGGCCGCGATCCTGTTCGAGATGACCATGGATCGCGACATCGAAGGCCGTCCCACCGCGGACTACCTGTGGAACGTCAAGCGCGTCGTGCCGATCCTCAAGGTCGACAAGGGCCTGGCCGCCGAGGAGGACGGCGCGCAGGTGATGAAGCCCATCGGCGGCCTGGACGACCTGCTGGCCCGCGCGGCCGCCTTGGGCATCTTCGGCACCAAGATGCGCTCGTTCATCAAGCTGCCCGGCGGCGGCCTCGAGGCGGTGATGGATCAGCAGTTCGAGGTCGCCAGGCAGATCCTGGCCGCCGGCCTGGTGCCGATCATCGAACCCGAGATCGACATCCACTCACCCGCCAAGGGCGAGGCCGAAGACCAGCTCAAGGCCTCGATCATCACCCACCTCGGCACGCTCCGCGACGACCAGCAGGTGATGCTCAAGCTGACGCTGCCCGACACCGACGACCACTACCGCGACCTGGTCGACCACCCCGCGGTGATGCGGGTGCTGGCGCTCTCGGGCGGCTACACCCGCGCCGAGGCCTGCGAGCGGTTGGCCCGCAACCACGGTGTCATCGCCAGCTTCTCGCGCGCACTCACCGAGGGCCTGACCATCCAACAGAGCGACGCGGAGTTCGACAAGACGCTCGACGCGGCGATCACCGAAATCGCCGCCGCTTCAAGGACTTAGGGCAGGATGTCGCTCTCAGTACTGATTCAATGTTGGCGCCACTACTCCCACTCGATGGTGCCGGGTGGCTTGCTCGTGATGTCGAGCACCACCCGGTTGACCTCGGGCACCTCGTTGGTGATGCGCGTCGAGATGCGCTCCAGCACCTCGTAGGGCACCCGCGTCCAGTCCGCGGTCATCGCGTCCTCACTGGAGACCGGGCGTAGCACGATCGGGTGGCCGTAAGTGCGCCCGTCGCCCTGCACGCCCACCGAGCGGACGTCGGCCAGCAGCACCACCGGGCACTGCCAGATCTGGCTGTCCAGGCCCGCGGAGGTCAACTCCTCGCGGGCGATCAGGTCGGCGCGGCGCAGCGTGTCCAGACGCTCGGCCGTCACCTCGCCGACGATCCGGATGCCCAGGCCGGGTCCCGGGAAGGGCTGGCGCCCAACGATTTCCTCGGGGAGGCCCAGTTCACGGCCGACCGCGCGCACCTCGTCCTTGAACAGCAGCCGCAACGGCTCGACGAGTTTGAACTTGAGGTCCGAGGGCAGTCCGCCGACGTTGTGGTGGCTCTTGATGTTCGCCGTGCCGGTACCGCCGCCGGATTCCACGACGTCGGGATAGAGCGTGCCCTGCACCAGGAATTCGATGGGGTGACCGTCGGAGTCGCCCTCGGCCAGCAGGTCGCGCACCGCGCCCTCGAACGCGCGGATGAACTCGCGGCCGATGATCTTGCGCTTGCCTTCCGGGTCGTGCACACCTGAAAGTGCTTGCAGAAAGCGATCTTCGGCGTCGACAGTGACCAGGCGGGCACCGGTGGCGGCCACGAAATCGCGTTGCACCTGGGCCCGTTCACCGGCACGCAGCAGGCCGTGGTCGACGAACACACAGATCAGCCGGTCGCCGATGGCGCGTTGCACCAGAGCCGCAGCCACCGCGGAGTCCACACCGCCGGACAGTCCGCAGATGGCCTTACCGTCGCCGATCTGCTCGCGCACCTGCTCGATTAGGGTCTCGGCGATGTTGGCCGGAGTCCAGGCCGCGCCGATGCCTGCGAAGTCGTGCAGGAAACGGCTGAGCACCTGCTGGCCGTGCGGGGTGTGCATGACCTCGGGGTGATACTGCACGCCGGCCAGTCGGCGGTCGCGGTCCTCGAAGGCCGCGACGGGCGCGCCGGAACTGACCGCGACGACCTCGAAGCCCGCCGGGGCGGAGGTGACCGCGTCACCGTGGCTCATCCACACCGGCTGCTTTCCGGGCAGTCCCGAATGCAGTTCGCCGCCAAGGACTTCCATCTCGGTGCGGCCGTACTCGCTGGTGCCGGTGCGGGCGACGGTGCCGCCGAGGGCCTGCGCCATGGCCTGAAATCCGTAGCAGATGCCGAATACCGGGATGTCCAGGTCGAACAGCGCCGGGTCGAGCTGGGGAGCGCCGTCGGCGTACACACTGGCCGGCCCGCCGGACAGGACGATCGCCTGCGGGTCCTTGGCCTTGATCTGCTCGACGGTCGCGGTGTGCGGGACGACCTCGGAGAACACCCGGGCCTCGCGGACACGGCGCGCGATCAGCTGCGCGTACTGGGCACCGAAGTCGATCACCAGGACAGGGCGGGGAGATTCCGATGTCACCGGCTTAGTCTAGTGGCGCTCGACCAGCCCATCCCCTCAGCTCTCGGAAGGTGGCCCTCCGCCATGAAAAAGCTGCTCGCGGCCCTGGCGATCGGTGCGACAGCCGTCGCAGCCTACCTGGGTCCTACCTGGGCCGGCCGCCGCGGATCTCGGACGCACCGGAATATGCCGCACCGGCCCGGCGTGAGGACCTGTCGGGTCTGGCGCCGGCGTGGGTCGGCGTCGGCGACCTCGACCTGTTCTACGACGAATCAGTGGATTACGCGCGGCGACTCGAGGACGCAGGGGTCGAGTGCGAGCTGGTGACCGTGCCCGGGATGTACCACGGAGCGGACGGCCTGGCGCGAAAACACCCGGCCATGCAGGCTTTTCACCGGGGCGTGGTCGACCACCTGCGAACCCACCTGCTCTAGCCCGCCGTGTTGACCGGTGTGATCGGCAGGTGACGCAGCCCGCCGGGTGCGTCGACCGGCACGACCGGGTTCTTGGGCGCGATCGGCTCCAGCCGCCGGTAGGCCTGACCCTGCGCCGGGCGCTGGTCATCCTCACCGGAGTTGGGCCACAACGAGGTTGCGCGTTCGGCCTGCGCGGTGATCGACAGTGACGGGTTCACCCCGAGGTTCGCCGAGATCGCGGCGCCGTCCATCACGTGCAGTGTCGGATAGCCGTACACCCGCTGATAGGGGTCGATCACGCCGTGCTCGGGGCTGTCACCGATCGCGGCACCACCCAGGAAGTGCGCGGTGAGCGGGATGTTGAACAGCTCACCCCACGTTCCGCCCGCCACGCCGTCGATCTTCTCGGCGATGCGCCGGGTGACTTCGTTGCCGACCGGGATCCAGGTCGGGTTGGGCTCGCCGTGACCCTGCTTGCTGGTGATCCGGCGCAGCCCGAGCACACCCTTCTTGGTGTAGGTGGTGATGGAGTTGTCCAGGTGCTGCATCACCAGGGAGATCATCGTGCGCTCGCTCCAGCGGCGCGGGGACAGCATGCGCAGCATGCCGCGCGGGTCGTCCCCTGCGTTGATGAACAGCTGCTTCCAGCGCGGTACGTCGCTGCCCTGCGGGCCGGGGCCGTCCGTCATCAGAGTCTGCAGCAGACCCATCGCGTTGGAGCCCTTGCCGTACCGGCAGGGTTCGACGTGGGTGTCCGGGCTGGGATGGATCGACGACGTGATCGCCACTCCGTGGGTGAGGTCCAGGTCGGGACGGGCCTCCAGCCGGCCGGCACCGACGATGGACTCCGAGTTGGTTCGGGTGAGAACGCCGAGCTTGTCCGAGAGCTTCGGCAGCCTGCCGCTGTCACGCATCTTGAACATCAGGTTCTGGGTGCCCCACGTGCCGGCGGCCAGGATGAGCTGTCGCGCGGTGAAGGTTCGGGTGTTTTTGCGGGCCCACCGTCCGGTGCGCACGGTGTGGATCTCCCAGACACCGTCGGGCCGCTGCTCGAACCCCGTCACCGTGGTCATCGGAAAGACTTGTGCACCAGACTTTTCCGCGAGGCCCAGGTAGTTCTTGACCAGAGTGTTCTTGGCGCCGTGCCGACACCCGGTCATGCATTCGCCGCACTCGATGCAGCCGGTGCGGGCCGGGCCGACGCCGCCGAAATAGGGATCGGGCACCGTCTTGCCCGGCGTCTTCTCGCCGTCGGGCCCGAAGAAGACCCCGACCGGGGTCGGCGTGAAGGTGTCGCCGACACCCATCTCATCGGCCACCTCCTTCATGATCCGGTCGGCGTCGGTGAACGTCGGGTTCTTGACCACGCCGAGCATCCGCTGGGCCTGGTCGTAGTGCGGCATCAACTCGGCGCGCCAATCGGTGATGTTCTTCCACTGCGGGTCGTTGAAGAACGGGTCCGGCGGCACGTAGAGAGTGTTGGCGTAGTTCAGCGATCCGCCACCCACGCCGGCGCCGGCGAGGATCATCACGTTGCGCAGCAAGTGAATTCGCTGGATGCCGTAGCAGCCCAGCCGGGGCGCCCACAGGAACTCACGCAGGCGCCAGGAGGTCTTGGCGAACTCGTGGTCGGCGAAACGGCGGCCGGCCTCCAGCACGCCGACCTTGTAGCCCTTCTCGGTGAGCCGAAGGGCGCTGACGCTGCCCCCGAACCCCGAACCGATGATCAGAACGTCGAAATCTGGCTCCATCGGATCAGCCTAGCTGCGAGCAGACGCACACTCGCACGAATCAGACGGCGGCAATGCGATTCTGCGACTGCGATGGCGACCCCTAATTGCCGACGGTCAGGCCGACCTTCTGGAATTCCTTGAGGTCGCAGTACCCCGCCTTGGCCATCGACCGGCGGAGTCCACCGACGAGGTTCAGCGCGCCGAACGGGTCGTCGGACGGCCCGTTGAGCACCCGGTCGAGCGTCGGCCGCTCCCCGACCGCCACCTGCAGCAGCGCGCCGCGCGGCAGCGACGGGTGCGCGGCGGCCGACGGCCAGAACCAGCCGCCGCCGAGTGACTCCGCGGCCGCGGCCAGCGGCGTGCCGAGCACCACCGCGTCGGCCCCGCAGGCGATCGCTTTGGCCAGGTCACCGGAGGTGTGGATGTCGCCGTCGGCCAGCACGTGCACGTAGCGGCCACCGGTCTCGTCGAGGTACTCCCGGCGGGCGGCGGCCGCGTCGGCGATGGCGGTGGCCATCGGAACGCTGATGCCGAGCACCTCGTCGCTGGTGGTCACCCCTGACGTCGATCCGTAGCCGACGATGACGCCCGCGGCCCCGGTGCGCATCAAGTGCAGCGCGGTGCGGTGGTCGAGTACGCCGCCGGCGACCACCGGGATGTCCAGCTCGGAGATGAAGGTCTTGAGGTTCAGCGGCTCGCCGTCGCTGGCGACCCGCTCGGCGGAGATGATGGTGCCCTGGATGACCAGCAGGTCGATACCGGCGGCCACCAGGGTCGGGGTCAGCAACTGGGCGTTCTGCGGGCTGATCCGCACCGCGGTGGTGACCCCGGCGTCGCGGATGCGGGCCACCGCCGCACCCAGCAGGTCGGGGTCCAGCGGCGCGGCGTGCAGCTGCTGCAGCAGCCGGATCGCGGCCGTCGGCTCGGGTTCCTTCTCGGCCGCCTCGATGACCTGGGCGATCTTCGCCTCGACGTCGGCATGCCGGCCGATCAGACCCTCGCCGTTGAGCACGCCGAGCCCGCCGAGGCGCCCCAGCTCGATGGCGAACTCCGGCGACACCAGCGCGTCGGTCGGATGCGCCATGACGGGGATCTCGAAGCGGTAGGCGTCGAGCTGCCAGCCCGTCGAGACGTCCTGCGACGAGCGGGTGCGCCGGGACGGGACGATGTTGATGTCGTCGAGTTCGTATGTACGGCGGGCCGTCCTGCCCATGCCGATTTCAACCATGTCACGCACTGATCGACCCCTAGCGGGCGTAGTAGTTGGGGGCTTCGACAGTCATCGTGATGTCGTGCGGATGGCTTTCCTTGAGGCCCGAAGCGGTGATCCGCACGAACTGCGCCCGCTGCAGGGCCTCGATGGTGGGCGCCCCGGTGTAGCCCATCGCCGCGCGCAGGCCGCCGGTCAGCTGGTGGATCACGGTGGACAGCGGGCCGCGGAACGGGACCCGGCCTTCGATGCCCTCGGGCACCAGCTTGTCTTCGGAGAGGACGTCGTCCTGGAAGTAGCGGTCCTTGGAGTAGGACTTGGCGACGCCCCCGGAAGCGCCCCGGCCCTGCATCGCGCCCAGTGAGCCCATGCCGCGGTAGCTCTTGAACTGCTTTCCGTTCACGAAGATCAATTCGCCGGGGGCCTCTGCGGTGCCGGCCAGCAGCGAGCCGAGCATCGTCGTCGACGCGCCCGCCGCCAGGGCCTTGGCGATGTCACCGGAGTACTGCAGCCCGCCGTCGGCGATCACCGGCACACCGTGCGGTGCGCACGCCGCGTTCGCCTCCAGAATCGCCGTGATCTGGGGTGCCCCGACGCCGGCGACGACGCGGGTGGTGCAGATCGAGCCGGGCCCGACACCGACCTTGACCGCGTCGGCGCCGGCCGCGACCAGCGCCGCGGCCGCACTGCGGGTGGCGACGTTGCCGCCGATGACCTCGACCCGGTCGCCCACCTCGGCCTTGACCTTGCCGACCATCTCCAGCACCAGGCGGTTGTGGGCGTGGGCGGTGTCGACCACCAGTACGTCGACGCCCGCGTCGGCCAGCGCCATGGCGCGGTCCCAGGCGTCGTCGCCGACGCCCACCGCCGCGCCGACCAGCAGCCGGCCGTCGCTGTCCTTGGTGGCCAGCGGGTGCTGCTCGGTCTTGACGAAGTCCTTGACGGTGATCAACCCGGTCAGCCGGCCGTGGCCGTCGACGATCGGCAGCTTCTCGATCTTGTTGCGCCGCAACAGGCCCAGCGCGGCGTCGGCGGTTACGCCTTCCTGCGCGGTGATCAGCGGAGTTTTGCTCATCACCTCCGAGACCGGCTTGTTCATGTCGACTTCGAACCGCATGTCGCGGTTGGTGATGATGCCGACCAGGGCTCCGTTGTCGTCGACGACCGGCAGGCCCGAGATGCGGAACCGGGCGCACATGGCGTCGACCTCGGCCAGGGTGTTGTCCGGCGAACAGGTGACCGGGTCGGTGACCATCCCCGCCTCGGAGCGCTTGACCATCTCCACCTGGCCGGCCTGCTCGGCGATCGACAGGTTGCGGTGCAGCACGCCCATGCCGCCCTGGCGGGCCATGGCGATCGCCATCCGGGCCTCGGTCACGGTGTCCATCGCCGAGCTCACCAGCGGCACCCGGAGCCGGATCTTCTTGGTCAGCTGGCTGGAGGTGTCGGCGGCGGCGGGCACCACGTCGGAGGCCGCGGGCAGCAGCAGCACGTCGTCGAATGTCAGGCCCAGCATGGCGACCTTGTTGGGGTCGTCGCCGCCGGTGAGCACCGGGTCGGCGATCAAGCCCTCCAGACGCGCGGACAGGCCGTCGATGCGGCCGGTGCTGCCTTCGGCAATGGACATCGGTTGAGGCCCCCATCAGCTGGCGGAATGAGGACACCATCCTATCGGCTCGGGGTTGCGTTCCCTGGCGCGATACCCGCAGCGCTGGCTAGTGTGGAGGCGTGCGCGACAACCTCCCACCAGGCCTGCCGCCAGATCCGTTTGCCGACGATCCGTGTGATCCGTCGGCCGCGCTCGACGCTCTGGAGCCCGGTCAGCCGTTGGATCCGCAGGAGCGCGCCGCCGTCGAGGCCGACCTCGCCGACCTGGCGGTCTACGAGGCACTGCTCGCCCATCGCGGCGTTCGCGGTCTGGTGGTGTGTTGCGACGAATGTCAGCAGGACCACTATCACGACTGGGATATGTTGCGCGCCAACCTACTTCAGCTTCTGGTCGACGGCACGGTCCGTCCGCACGAGCCGGCCTACGATCCCGAGCCGGACGCCTACGTGACGTGGGACTACTGCCGCGGCTACGCCGATGCCTCGCTCAACGAGGCGACATCCGATTACGACGGGTATCGCTGATCCAGCCCCCGCCGCCGAGCTATGGCACCGGGAACAGTGTGGTGGTGATCACGATTCGCGGGGGCGTCTTGGGCGCCTGAACCACCGGTGACGGCACCGTCGGCCGGCGGCCGTCGGGCACGGGGGCGGCCGGGGCGGGTGCGGTGACGGCCGGGGCGGGCACGGTTGCGACTGGGGCGGGTGCGGATGCCGGCACCGACGCGACAGCCGGCGCCGAGGCCGAAGCGGCCGACGACGGCGCGGAGGCTGCCGACTGCTGTACGACCGCGGTGGTGGTGGTCGTCGCCGCGGTAGCCGAGGACTGCGCCGCTGCGGCCGCGCTCGTGGTCGTCGTGACCGGGGCGGCCGTGGTCGTCGCGGTGGCGCTCGTCGGGGTGGTGCCTGCGGTCGTGGTGGCCGGGGCGGCGGTGGTCGAGGTGGTGGCCGGGGCCGACGAGGTGGTGGCCGGTGCCCGACGACGTGGTGGGTGCCGTGGTGGTCGTCGGCACCGTGGTGGTCGTCGGCACCGTGGTGGTCGTCGGCACCGTGGTGGTGGTCGGCACCGTGGTGGTGGTCGGCACCGTGGTGGTCGAGGTCTGCGTCTGCTGGGTGGGCGAGGTGGGCAGCGTCGTCGTCGACCCCTCGGACGGTGTCGAGGTGGCGACCGATTCCGACGGCGTCGTGGAGAGGGTGACCGGCGGCAGAGCGGGGACGCTGGTCGGCGGAACCTCGGGCGC
Source organism: uncultured Actinomycetota bacterium (assembly GCA_963716465.1). Lineage (GTDB taxonomy): Bacteria > Actinomycetota > Actinomycetes > Mycobacteriales > Mycobacteriaceae > Mycobacterium. The sequence goes on along the minus strand of CAVQTS010000006.1, from coordinate 185,950 downwards.
CTGGCTCGGGGTGACGACGGCGGGCACCAGCTCGGTAGCCGACGGCGGCACCGTGTAGGTGATGCCGGGCGGCACCGTGGCCTCCGGGTCCTTCTGAACGACCTTGGCGGACAACTGATTCCACTGGTCGAGCAGCTGCTGCTTCTGCGGCTCATCACCGATGCTGTCGACCTGGCTGCTCACCGCGACGAGCTTGTCCTGCGCCTGCTGCCAGTCGCCCTTGGCGATCAGGTCCTGAACCTGGTTGAGCTGGGTCTGGGCGGCCAGCGCGACCTGGTCGTCGCGGACCTGCTTGGGCGCACCGAAGAGCATGGTGCGCAGGCCGTAGAGCGCGTCACCCGGTCCCGCACCGGCCACGACCGCGCCGAATCCGCCGAGGGCCAGCACGCCGGCGGCGGCTGCGCCGACGATGCTCAGTCCGCGGCGGCTGCGCATCGGCGTGTGCTTCTGCTTCTCGGCAAGTCCCGATCGCAGCGCGGCGACCGCGTCCCGTTCGGTGATCAGCCCGGTGGCCGGCGGCCAGCGCATCTCGTCGCGCCATCCACCGAGCATGGACGCCAGCACGGCCTCGGCGCGGTCCTGGGGTGCCACCGGGCCGCCGGTGGCCAGGGCGTCGATGAACTGGTCGCTGCGGACGATGGCGTCCAGCGACGGTTCGTCGTTTCGTGAGTTACGTCCGAAGTCAGGCATAACCGTCACCACCTGCCGCGGTGATCTCGGTCTTGAGTTTGGCCAGAGCGCGGTGCTGGGCGACCCGGACCGCCCCGGGTGTGCTGCCGACCGCGTCGGCGGTCTCCTCGGCGGACAGGCCGACGACGATGCGCAGAATCAAGATCTCGCGCTGCTTGTCCGGCAGGACCGCCAGCAGCTTGTTCATCCGCGCCGAGGTGTCGGCCTGCAGGGCCATCTGCTCGGGACCCACGTCCGGCGAGTACCGCTCCGGCACCACCTCGGTGGGGTCGGACTTGTTACGGGCCGCGGCGCGATGTGCGTCGGCGACCTTGTGAGCAGCGATGCCGTACACGAAGGCCAGGAAGGGACGACCCTGATCCTGGTAGCGCGGCAACGCCTGAATGGCGGCCAAGCAAACCTCCTGTGCAACGTCATCGGCCGAGAGACCGACCCGCTCCGTGGTCCCGAGGCGAGCCCGGATGTAACGGACAACAATGGGGCGGATGGTCTCCACCACTTCCCGGAGCGCATCCCGGCTGCCGGCCACAGCTTCTGCAACCGCGGCGTCGAGACGTTCTCCTGGAATTGTCATCGACGGCGATATCTCCAACGTTACGAACTGGGCGCTACCTGGCAGCCATTCAGCTAGACAATATCGGCCTAACCTGCCGATCGGGCGTAGCCGCGGCACCACTGTCCCCCGCGCCGCGTGAGGGCCGCGGCGCATTCGTCTCGGACCGCCGAGACTTGCTGTGATGAAAGCGTTGCACTTCCGATATCAACCAGAAGACACGCCAGCGCCCACCGCAGTGGGACAAGTCCGTAGGTCTGCGTGTCGGCCAAGGCCGCATCGGCAACCTCGCGCGAGCGGTCCGGCTCGCCCGCGCTGCACAAGGCGGCCGCCAGCACGACGTCGCTTTTGACGCGGTGCCGCCTCAACTCCGGCAGGGCCGCGGCGGCCAGGTCCGCCCCGCGCCGGGCATGGTGCAGCGCCGCCTCCCCCCGACCGCCGGCCATGGCCAATTCGGCACCGACCCACTCCAGCCGGATCGCCAGCCGCGGCGGCGGCGCGGCGGCGGCTCCGAGGGCTTCGGCGGCACGGTCGAGCAATCGCGCGGAGGCGGCCAGCCGGCCGACGCCCAGGGCATCGGCCGCCAGTCCGACGAGTGCGTCGACCGCCGCCTCGCCGGGCGGCGCCAGGGCAAGCGCGCGGCCGTCCCAGCCGCGGGCGACGCGGTGGCCGCCCAACTGCCGCAGGAAGGACGCCTCGGTGCTCAGAGCTAACGAGGCCAGCGGGCCGGGCGGCTGCAGCCGGCGCAGCGCGGCGAGGTCGGCGCGGGCGCTGCTGTAGTGACCCTGACCGCCCGCGGCCACCGCCCGTAACCACAGCTCGTCGGGCGAGTCGGCGGCGGGCAACGGCCAGCGGCCCGGGTCGCCACCGAAGGCGGCAGCGGTTAGCGTGGAGGAAGTCATCTGCCCGGCGACGCTATCAACCCCGCCGAACAAATTCGTCAGTTAACAGTTTGTGGTCGGGATGTTACAGCCGTGTCAACTACCTATTGATTGCTAGGAAATCGGCGGCCGACGGTTCCGGAGCCAACAGGGTGAATCACGGAAGAGTCACGTCGACACCAGATCAGATAGCACTTTGGCCGGCGACGGTGGGTCGCAATGATGAACGTGATGTAAATTCTCCAGCTGCGGTTATGTGATTGCGCACAGGACGTGGCTATTGACGCGCTTCACGGGCCACCCCTAATTTTGTGCACACGAGTAGTCATCGGCGACAGTGCTCGGTCGGTTCCACAACTCACGCGTTCGAAAGATACGCGGAGAGAGGGGTTTTCCAATGCCACAGCCGCAGCAGCTGCCCGGACCCAACGCAGACATCTGGGATTGGCAAATGCAAGGCCTTTGCCGAGGTGTCGACTCGTCGATGTTCTTCCACCCCGACGGTGAGCGCGGCCGCGCTCGGGCTCAGCGTGAGATGCGCGCCAAAGAGATGTGCCGCAGTTGCCCCGTGATCGCCCAGTGCCGCTCGCATGCCCTGGCCGTCGGTGAGCCCTATGGCATCTGGGGCGGGTTGAGTGAGGCCGAGCGTGAACTTCTGCTCAAGCGCGGGATCCGCCGGACCGCCTGATTTCAGCAAACATTTCGAGAAGAGGCCCATCCGAAGTGGATGGGCCTCTTCTCGTCAAACGCCGCCGGACGCCGGCGGCCATGTCGACGAGGGTCCTGGGTCCCGGGGCCGGCGGAAAAGCCTTGTCAGACAAGCCCTTCGGCACTACCAGCTGGGCGGGCGTTTTTCGATGAACGCCTGGACCCCCTCGAGCGCGCTGGGGTCCATCATGTTGCACGCCATCGTCGCTCCCGCGTCCTCGTATGCGGCTTCGATGCCGACTTCGATCTGCCGGTAGAACAAGGCCTTGCCCATCGCCATCGCGACGCGGGGTTTGGCGACGATGCGCGCCACCAACTCCTCGATCACATCGTCGAGCGCGTCGGGCGCGGCCACCCTGTTGACCAGACCCAGCTCGCGGGCTTCCTCCGCGGAGACGAACTCGCCGGTCACCAGCATCTCGAAGGCCGCCTTGCGTGGCACGTTGCGCGACAGCGCCACACCCGGCGTCGCGCAGAAGAGCCCGACGTTGATGCCGCTGACCGCGAAGCGCGCGTCCTCGCCGGCCACCGCGAGGTCGCACATCGCGACAAGTTGGCAGCCCGCGGCGGTGGCAAGACCCTGGACGCGCGCGATCACCGGGACCGGCAGTCGCTGTATCGATAGCATCATCGCGGTGCACTGGGCGAACAGGCGCTGGTAGTACTCGAGTGACGGCTCGGCCCGCATTTCCTTGAGGTCATGGCCGGCGCAGAACGCCTTGCCGGATGCCCCGAGCACGACGGCGCGCACTGTTTCGTCGGCGGCAAGTGCGTCGAGGGACTCACTGAGCGCGTCGAGCATCGCCTCGGACAGCGCGTTGAACGCCTGCGGCCGGTTCAGGGTGAGGGTGACGACACCGCGATGGTCGCGATGGTGCAGCAGCAGCGGTTCCATGTCGGGTTACCGAGATCGATCTCCACTCCTATCGGACGTTGCATCCGGTGCCGGCGTTATGGCAGTGGTCACCGCTGTGGCACGGACCGCAACTACACGGGCAGCTGAGGACAGCCTGCGGGCGCGGGCCTGGCGGCGGCGCAGCGGGCCGGTCCCAGTCGCGGTCACGCCGGGGTCCATCGGGCCGTCCAACCATGTTCGTTCTCCTTCGTCGAGGGACGCGTCCACGGAACCATGTCGGCGGCTCACCGGTCGGCAGAGCCAACAATGGCATACCGCTCATCGAACACGCACGAAATCACCCCCGGCCCAATGCAGGACCGGGGGTGATTCGTGATCAATGACTAGTGCGCGTGACCGTGGTGATGGCCGTGGCCATCACCCTCAGACTCCGCCGGCTTCTCCACGATCGCGGTCTCGGTAGTGAGCAACATGCGCGCCACCGACGCGGCGTTGAGCACCGCCGACCGGGTCACCTTGACCGGGTCGATCACGCCGTCGGCGATCAGGTCACCGTAGGTCAGCGTCGCGGCGTTGAAGCCGTGGCCGGCCGGCAGTTCGCTGACCTTGTTGACCACGACGGACCCCTCCATGCCGGCGTTGGTGGCGATCCAGAACAGCGGGGCGGACAGCGCCGCGGAGAACACCTCGACACCGAGCGCCTCGTCACCGGAGACCGACGCGCGCAGCGGGTCGAGCGCCTTGCGGGCCTGCACCAGGGAGCTGCCGCCGCCGGCGACAATGCCCTCCTCGACCGCTGCCTTGGCCGCGTGCACCGCGTCCTCCACCGAGGCTTTCCGCGTCTTGAGAGCGGTCTCGGTGGCCGCGCCGACCTTGATGACGGCAACGCCGCCGGACAGCTTGGCCAGCCGCTCCTGCAACTTCTCGCGGTCCCAGTCGGAGTCAGAAGCCTCGATCTCGCTCTTGATCTGCCTGACCCGATCGGCGATGGCCTCCTTGGTGCCCCCGCCGTCGACGATCACGGTGTCGTCCTTGCTGACGACCACGCGCCGCGCCGAGCCGAGTACCTCCAGGCCGACCTCGCGCAGCAGCAGGCCGACGTCGGGGTTGACCACCTGGGCGCCGGTCACGACGGCCAGATCCTCCAGGAACGCCTTGCGGCGGTCACCGAAGAACGGCGCCTTGACCGCGACCGCCCGCAGCGTCTTGCGGATGGCGTTGACCACCAGGGTCGACAGCGGTTCGCCCTCGACGTCCTCGGCCACGATCAGCAGCGGCTTGCCGTCCTGAGCGACCTTCTCCAGCAGCGGCAGCAGGTCGGGCAGCGAGCTGATCTTGTCGCGGTGCAGCAGCACCAGCGCGTCCTCCAGCACGGCTTCCTGCGAATCGAAGTCGGTCACGAAGTAGGCCGAGATGAAGCCCTTGTCGAATCCGATGCCCTCGGTGACCTCGAGTTCGGTGTTCATCGTCGAGGACTCCTCGACGGTGACCACACCGTCGGTGCCGACCTTGGTCATGGCCTCGCCGACCATCTCGCCGACTTCCTCGTCACGCGAGGAGACCGTGGCGACCTGGGCGATGCCGGTCTTGCCCGCCACCGGAGTGGCCGCGGCCAGCAGCGCCTCGGATACCGCGTCGGCCGCGCGGCCGATGCCCGATCCCAGCGCGATGGGGTTGGCGCCTGCCGCGACGTTGCGCAGGCCGTGCTTGATGATGGCCTGCGCCAGCACGGTTGCGGTGGTGGTGCCGTCGCCGGCGACGTCGTTGGTCTTGGTCGCCACCGACTTGACCAGTTGGGCGCCGAGGTTCTCGAAGGGATCCTCCAGCTCGATCTCACGGGCGATGGTCACGCCGTCGTTGGTGACGGTCGGACCGCCGAAGGCCTTGGCGAGCACCACGTAGCGGCCGCGCGGACCCAGCGTCACCCGGACGGCGTCGGCGAGCTTGTCGACACCGGCTTCCATTGCGCGGCGCGCGGTTTCGTCGAATTCAATCAATTTGGACATATGTATTGCCTGACTCTCGCTTTAGCGCGTTCCGCCCCGGAAACCACCAGTGACGAACACGGGATTTCCGGGGCGGTACACGACTGCTATTTGTTGACGACCGCCAGCACGTCACGGGCCGACAGGATCAAGTACTCCTCACCGTTGTACTTGATCTCGGTGCCGCCGTACTTGCTGTAGATGACGGTGTCGCCCTCGTGGACATCCAGCGGAATCCGCTTTTCGCCATCCTCGTCCCAACGGCCGGGGCCGACGGCGACGACGGTGCCTTCTTGCGGCTTCTCCTTGGCGGTGTCCGGGATGACCAGACCCGACGCGGTGGTCGTCTCGGCCTCGTTGGCCTGAACGAGGATCTTGTCCTCGAGTGGCTTGATGTTCACGCTCGCCACGATGGAGCCCTCCACTGTTAGGGGTGCAGGTTCGGGACTTTCCCGGACCTGTCGTTTAACCAGGTGTTCGGCAAACGTCCGAGCCTTCGCGCCGTCGTCGCGGGTGCCGGCGCAGGGGTTCGTCCGCGTGCCACCTAGCACTCTATACATGAGAGTGCTAGCACTCAAGGGCGGCCCTCTGCAGATTCGCTGTCGGCTGATTTGAGGCGGGCAAAACGCAGGTCCGGCGAGACCGCCGTCCGAGAGCCGACAACGATTTGTTGGACGGGCCCCTGCCGCTCATGCCACCTGACCGGTGACGACGGGCAGGCCCGGGTCACTCGGCACGTCCAGCGGCGAGGGCGCGGCTCCGGCCGCGATCAGGTGGGCGGCGAACGAGGCGATCATCGCCCCGTTGTCGGTGCACAGTCGCGGGCGCGGGATTCGCAACGTCAATCCTGCTGCGGCGCAGCGTTCTTCAGCCAGCTCACGCAACCTCGAGTTGGCCGCCACCCCGCCGGCGATCAGCAGAGTGCTCACCTCCAACTCGGTGGCGGCCCGCACGGCCTTGGCGGTCAGCACGTCGGCGACGGCCTCCTGGAACCCGGCTGCGACGTCGGCGGCGTCGTAGTCCGGATGACTCTCGACGTAGCGCGCCACCGCGGTCTTGAGCCCCGAGAAGCTGAAGGCGAACCGCTCGTCGCGGGGACCGGTCATCCCGCGCGGGAACACGATGGCCTCCCGGTCGCCGGTGCGGGCCAGCTCGTCGAGCGCCTTGCCACCGGGATAGCCGAGGTGGAGCAACCGGGCCACCTTGTCGTAGGCCTCCCCCGCGGCGTCGTCGACGGTGCTGCCGAGTTCCTCGATGGGCTGGCCCAGTGAGCGCACGTGCAGCAGGTGCGTGTGGCCGCCGGACACCAGCAGGCCCACACTCTCGGGCAGCGGGCCGTGGTCGTAGACGTCGGCGGCGAGGTGGCCGCCGAGATGGTTGACGGCGTAGAACGGCACACCCCACGCGGCGGCGTAGGCCTTGGCGGCGGCGACCCCGACCAGCAGCGCTCCGGCGAGCCCGGGGCCGATGGTGGCGGCCACGACGTCGGGCTTGTCGATGCCCGCGATGGCCAGCGCGCGCCGCATGGTCGGGCCAAGCGCCTCCAGGTGCGCCCGCGAGGCGATCTCGGGTACCACCCCGCCGTAGCGGGCGTGTTCGTCGACGCTGGAGGCCACTTCGTCGGCCAGCAGCGTCACGGTGCCGTCGGCGTCGAGCTCGGCGATGCCGACTCCTGTTTCGTCACAGGAGCTTTCGATGGCCAGAATCTTCGTCATTGCCCATCCCGCCGCATGGTGTAGGCGTCGGCGCCGCTGGCCTGGTAGTAGCGCTTGCGCACGCCGACCTTGTCGAACCCGAGGCTGGTGTACAACGCTAACGCCGGCTCGTTGTCGGTGCGGACCTCCAGGTAGACCACCGAGGCGGGACCCACCTCGTCGAGCAGTTCGGTCATCATCCGCCGGCCGATCCCCTTGCCCTGGTAGGCGGGATCCACTCCGATGGTGTGGATTTCGTACTCGAACGGAGGAGTCCGGCCCAGCCGCGAGATACCGGCGTAGCCGACGAGCTTGTCGTCCACCCGGGCGGCGACGTAGCGGTTGTGCGGGGCGGCCAGCTCGCGCACGAAGGAGAACTCGGGCCAGGGGTCGTCGCCCTCGAACAGCATCATCTCGAGCTCGGCGCAGCGGGCCGCATCGGTCTTGTGCAGCGGTCCGTAGGTGACGTTCACCGCAGGACCCCGCGCTCGGCAAGCGTCTTGGCGTCCGGGCGCCGCAGATACAGCGGCACGAGCGGCCCCGGCTCGGCGGTCCAATCCGTCACGGCTGCAACCAGTCCCGCCGCAGGCGGGTATGGGATGCCGAGCGACGGCAGGTCGAACAGGGCCGCATGGTCCGGCGATCCCGCCACCGCGGCGGCGTCGCCGACCGCCACGTCGGCCGCCGCGCTGACGTCCGGACCGTCGATGCGCACACCGTCGCGATAGCGGGCCCAGTACACCTCGCGACGACGGGCGTCGGTCACGACCAGCACCGCGCCGCGGGTTTCGACGCCGATCGCGTCCAGCGTGCACACCCCGTACACCGGCACGCCCAGTGCGTGCCCGTAGGCGGCGGCGGTGGCCATCCCCACCCGCAGACCGGTGAATGGGCCCGGGCCGCAGCCCACGACGACGCCGTCCAGGTCGGCCATGGTCAGGCCGGCGTCCGCGACGGCGGCGACCACGTTGGGGGTGAGCATCTCGGCGTGTGCGCGGGCGTCGACGGTGAGCCGTTGCGCCAGAAGGTGACTGACGCGCCGAGTGGTGTCGTGGTCCACCACCGCGGCGGTGACGGCCGGGGTGGCGGTGTCGATGGCCAGCAGGGTGCGCCTCATCCGCGGTGGAACCGCCAGGTCGCGCTGCGCACCTCGCTGTCGGGGCTGCGGTGCAGCGTGACGTGGAGGTGGTTCTGGGAAAGCCGCTCGGCCAGGCCCTCGCCCCACTCCACGACGACCACCGCGTCCTCGAGGTCGGTGTCGAGGTCCAGGGAGTCCAGTTCACCGAGCAGGTCGAGGCCCTCGGTGTCGAGCAGACGGTAGAAGTCGACGTGCACCATCGCCGGATGGCCGGAGCGGCGCGCGCGGTGCAGGCGGGCCAGCACGAAGGTGGGCGAATTCACCGGGCCCTCGACATCCATGCCGATCGCGATTCCCTTAGCCAGAGCTGTCTTTCCGGCCCCGAGCGGGCCGGAGAGCACCACAACGTCGCCGGCGCGCAACTGCTCACCGAGCCGCGTGCCCCATGCGAGGGTGTCGTCGAGAGTCGGCAACTCGATGGTGCCGCTCTGCACCCGGGTGCTATCCACGGGCGCGGTCCTTGAGCCGGCGGGCGAAGGCCACCAGCTTCGAGGGCGTCGCGCGTTCGACGAGGCGGACCAGCGCGTCGTTGATGACGTCGGGCGCTTCGAGCTGCACCAGGTGACCGGCGCCGGGCACGATCACCAACTCGGTGTCGGGCAGCACCGCGGCCATCTCCTCGGAGTGCTTGACCGGCGTGAGCACGTCGTGGTCTCCGCAGGCGATCATCGTCGGGATGCGGGCCAGCACGGGCAGGGCCGCGCTCTCGTCGTGCACCTCCAGCGCGTGCAGGAACTCGACCAGCGTGGCGACGGGCGTGTCGTGAATCATGTCCTCGGAGAAGGCGACGACGCTCGGGCTCATGGCCGCGTCGCCGAAGGACGCGGTCCGCAGGATCGGCCGCAGCACCGAGCGGGCCGCGCCGCGGGTGCGGTGCACCATCTTGGGCGCGTAGCGCGCCGCGAACCGCACCGCCTCCAGCGCGGGGTTCTGCAGGATCTCACCGAGCGGTGAGCGCGAGAGCCCTTCGGCGGCCGAGGAGATCAGCGCGGCGCCGACGATGCGGGGCCCGTAGTGCTGCGGGAACTGGCGAGCATGCGAGAGCACCGTCATGCCGCCCATCGAGTGGCCGACGAGCACCACCGGCCCGCGCGGAACCATCACCTGCAGAATGGTTTCCAGGTCCTGGCCGAGCTGTTTGACGGTGTAGGTCTCCACCGGGGCTGCGCTGGACTGGCCGTGGCCGCGCTGGTCGTAGAACACCATCCGCACCTGATCGCCCCACCGCTGTGCGAGGGCGGCGCGCTGGAAGTGAAAAGACCCCATCCGCAGGCAGAACCCGTGGGCGAAGACGACCGTCAGCGGGGCGGTGACCGGGCCGACCTCGCGGACCACCAGGGGCACGCCGTCCGCAGTGGTCACCACACAGCCGCGGTCGGCTTCCAGAAGGGCGAAATCCTCACCGGCGTAGGCATCCTGGATGAACTTCTTGTGCCGGAACGTCCGAGCGGCCGACACTCCGGCGGCGGTGCCGACGGCGCTCAGACCGGCAACACCTGCCAGCAGCCCGGCCTTTTTGCCGACCCCGATGCCCGGGTTGTCAGCCTTGCGGGCCAGTAGTTCGGCGGTCTTCTCGGCGCGGCGGGCAAGCCGTTCGTCAATACCTTTGGCGCGCTTGGACTTAGATGTCCTGGAGTCACCGGCCACCGGCGTCGGCCTCCCGGTAAGTCCGCACGACACGGCCGCGCGGGCTGGTGACGACCTCGTAGTGGATGGTGCCGACCAGTTCAGCCCAGTCCTGTGCGGTGGGTTCACCCGAGGTGCCGGGGCCGAACAGGATCGCCTCGTCACCCTCGGCGACATCGGGCGTACCCGGCCCGAGGTTGACGACCAGCTGGTCCATGCAGATACGGCCGACGTTGCGGCGCAGCCGGCCGTTGATCAGCGCGTCGATCCGGCCGCTGAGGGTGCGGTACACCCCGTCGGCATACCCGATCGGCAACAGCGCCAGATTGGTGTCCTCCTCGGCGATCCAGGTGTGCCCGTAGGACACTCCCTCGCCCGCCTTCACCGGCTTCACCATCGCCACAGTGCATTTCAGCGTCATGGCCGGACGCAATCCCATTTCGCCCAGTTCGGGGATCGGGCTGAGACCGTAGACGGCGATGCCGGGTCGCACCATGTCGAATCCGAGGTCGGGTCGCGTCATCGCCGACGGGGAGTTGGACAGATGCGCCACCTCGAACTCGACACCGCGGCTGCGGGCCTCGGCGATCATGGCGGTGAACCGTTGGGCCTGAAGGTCGTTGAGGGGATCATCCGGCACGTCGCCGTTGGCCAGGTGCGACATGATGCCCCGGATCCGGACGGCGTCGGCGGCGGCGCCGCGCTGTAGTTCGGCGAGGACGGCGGGATAGTCGGCCGGGCTCACACCGTTGCGGTTGAGCCCGGTGTCCACCTTGACGGTGACGTCGGCGGTGCGCCCGGTGCGCTCGACCGCGTCGAGCAGGTCGACGACCTGACGCACCGAGGACACCGCGATCTGCACATCGGCGGTCAGCGCGGGTGCGAAGTCGGTGCCGGGCGGATGCAGCCACGACAGCACGGGCGCGCCGATGCCGGCAGTGCGCAGCGCAAGCGCCTCGTCGATGGTCGCGACGCCGAGTTCGGCGGCGCCGGCCGCCACCGCGGCGCGCGCCACCTGTGGGGCGCCGTGGCCGTAGGCGTCGGCCTTGACGACCGCCATCACCTGCGCGGATCCTGCGTGCTCACGCAGAACCCGCACGTTGTCGGCGATCGCCCCGAGATCGACGAGAGCCTCCGCGCCTGGGCCGGAGACCTCGGTTCGCGTCGACGGGGTCAACGAAGTCGTGTGCATATCCATGTCACCACGGGCAATTGTCCCAGAACCGGGCCGATAACCACCTAACTGGGCGCTGACCTCGCCTGTTCGGCCCCGGCTGGGCGGTAGAGTCGGCGGGGTGCGGGTTCTGTCGATGGCCGACGCCGTACTGGCCAGGTGGCCGGATCTCGGCAGTGCTTCTGACCAGCCGGCCCATGCCCGCATCGCGGCCTGGCTGGAGAAGCTGATCGTCTCGGGCCGGCTCGTGTCCGGTGACAAACTGCCCGCCGAAGTCGACATCGCCGCCGCATTGGGTGTGAGCAGAATGACTCTGCGCCAGGCGCTGGGCGCCATCGAGGCCAAGGGGTTGCTGCGGCGAAGCCGCGGCCGGTTCGGCGGCAACTTCGTCGAGACACCCCGCCTGGAGTTCGACCACACCGGTCTGCCCGGCTTCACCGAGCAGCTGCGCCGCCTGGACATGTCGGCCGGCGCTCAGCTGGTGAGCGCGACCACGCTGCCCGCGACCGCCGCGGTCCGGGCGGCGCTGGCGCTCAGGCGTGGGGCTCGGGTGCACGAGATCGTCCGGATCCGGTCGGCCAACGGCACGCCGATCCTGCTCGAGGAGACCTACCTGCCGGCCCAGCTGTTTCCCGGCCTGCTCGCCGCCGACCTGACCGGCTCGGTCTACGCCCTGATGAGTGAGCAGTTCGACACCGCGCTGTATTCGGCCGACGAACACATCGAGGCCACCCCGGCGACCGCGGCGCGCGCCGAACTGCTCGGCGTGTCGGTGGGTGATCCGCTGTTACTGGTCACCCGCACGGCCTTCGACCGCGACGGGGCCGCGGTGGAGTACTCCCACGACTACTTCCGCTCCGACCGCAGCCGCATCCGAGTCAAGTCCTGGGATGACCGTGACACCCAGGCCCGGGTGGAGACCTCACCGGCGTCCTGACCCTCGCAGCGCCGCCAGCACGTGGGAGACGAGATCGGGTGACAGGCGCGGCACCACGGCCGGCGCCACCGCCCGCACCTCTGCGCTGGGTTGTGCGCCGACGGCGATGCAGCGCATGCCTGCCGCCAACGCGCCGCGCACTCCGGGCACGGAGTCCTCGAACACCACCATGTCGGCGGGCCGGCGGTGCAGCGCGGCGGCGCCGGCGAGGAATCCCTCCGGGTCCGGCTTGCCGCGGCGGACGTCCTCCTCGGCGACGACGACGGTGATCACCTCGCCCACCGGGCTGCTGTCCAGGACCGCCCGGACGTCATCGCGCTGGGCGCCGGTGACGATCGCCATCGGCACGTCGTGTTCGGCGAGGACACGCACCAGGGCCGCGGTCTCGGCGGTGATGGGGTTGTGGTGGGCCACCAGGTCGCGGTAGCGGCGCTTGCGCAGTTCCAGCAGTGGGTCGACGGGCGCGTCGATCCCGGTGATCTCACACGCCTTCTCGACGATCTCGCGGTCGCTGTGGCCGAGCAGGTGGCGGTCGTAGTCGTCGGCGGTCATCGCCCAGTCGAGGTGTTCGCCGAACAGCTCGCCGAAGATCTGGAACAGGATCGGCTCGTCGTCGGACAGGGTGCCGTTGAAATCGAAGATGACCGCCGGGTCGTCGACCTCGGCCCACTGCGTGATCAGGTCGCGGGCCGGGCGCGGAACGGGGTACGACGCCACGGGTCAATAGTCTAGTCTTTTAAAGTATGCCGTTCCTCCCCGACTCGGAACTGGATGCGCTGCTCGAGCAGCTACCCGCCCTGGCCGGGCAACCACGCCGACTCGAGGAACTGTCCGGCGGCCTGACCAACCGCAACGTCAAGATCACCACACCGACCGGGACTTACGTCGCCCGCTGCAGCGTCAACACCGGATTGTTGGGCATCGACCGCGACAACGAGTTCCACAACAGCCGGGCGGCCGGCGAGGCCGGCGTCGGCGCACCGGTCATCGACTACCGGCCGGATCTGGGCATCCTGCTGGTCGGCTTTCTCGAGGGCGTGACCCTGACCAACGCCGACATGCAACGCCCAGGCGTGCTGGCCCGGGTGGCGACCGGAGTCCGGGGCCTGCACTCCGGGCCTCGGTTCCGGGACCGGTTCAACATGTTCGAGCGCCAGCCCGCCTATCTGAAGGTGATCCAGGACAACGGTTTCCGCCTCCCCGCCGACTATCTGGACTTCGCCCCGACATTCGCCGAGATCCAGCGCGTCCTGGACGCCACCGACCAGACGACGGTGCCGTGCAACAACGACCTGCTGGCCGGCAACTTCGTCGACAACGGCGAGCGGGTGTGGCTGATCGACTACGAGTACTCCGGCAACAACGACCCCTGCTTCGAACTGGGCAACATCTGGGCCGAATGCGCGCTGTCCACCGACCAGCTCGAAGAACTCGTGACCCTGTACTACGGGCGCGCCCTGCGCCACAAAGCCGCGCGAGCCCGGTTGCAGGGCATCGTCGGCAAGTACGGCTGGACCCTGTGGGGATGCATCCAGAACGGCTCCAGCGCAATAGATTTCGACTTCTGGGAATGGGCGATGGAACGGTACGACTCCGCCGTCGCCGAATTCCGCGGCCCAGATCTCCCCCGCCTGCTCGACGCTGCGCAGGCCACCGACTAGACCCGTAGGAACACATGTCGACGCCAAAGCTGCCGGACCGCGCCCAGATCGTCATCATCGGCGGAGGTGTCATCGGCACCAGCGTCGCCTACCACCTGACCAAGCTCGGTCGCACCGACGTGGTGCTGCTCGAGCAGGGGCAGCTGTCCTGCGGCACCACCTGGCACGCCGCGGGTCTGGTCGGCCAGCTGCGTGCCTCAGAGAGCGGAACCCGCCTGGTGCAGTACTCCACGGCGCTCTACGCCGAACTGGAGGCGGAGACCGGCCTGAGCGCGGGCTACAAACAGTGCGGCGGTGTGACGGTGGCCCGCTCCGAGGACCGGATGACGCAGTTGCGCCGCACCGCGGCCAGCGCGGCGGCCTACAACCTGGACTGCGAACTGCTCAGTCCCGGCGAGGCTTTCGAGCGGTATCCGGTGATGCGGACCGACGACCTGGTGGGTGCCATCTGGCTGCCCGCCGACGGCAAGGCCAATCCGACCGACCTGACGATGGCGCTGGCCAAGGGCGCACGGCAACGCGGGGCCAAGGTCGTCGAGCACGTCCGGGTGCTCGACGTGCTCACCGACGGTGCCGCGGTCACCGGGGTGCGCACTGACGCAGGCGACATCGCGGCCGAGATCGTCGTCAACTGCGCCGGGCAGTGGGCCAAGGCGATCGGCGCGATGGCCGGCGTCAACGTGCCGCTGTATTCGGCCGAGCACTTCTACGTCGTCACCGAGACCATCGCCGGAGTGCACCCGGACCTTCCGATCCTGCGCGACCCCGACGGCTACACCTACTTCAAGGAGGAGGTCGGCGGCCTGGTGATCGGCGGCTTCGAACCGGAGGCCAAACCGTGGGTGGCGCCGGACAAGATTCCGTACCCGTTCGAATTCCAGCTCCTGGACGAGGACTGGGAGCACTTCGAGATCCTCATGGAGAATGCGCTGCTGCGGATTCCGGCACTGGAGCACACCGGGCTGAAGAAGCTCTACAACGGCCCGGAGAGCTTCACCCCGGACAACCAGTTCATCCTCGGTGAGGCTCCGGAGTGCGCGAACTTCTTCGTCGGCGCCGGGTTCAACTCGGTCGGCATCGCCTCGGCGGGTGGCGCGGGCAGGGCGCTGGCCGAGTGGATCGTCAACGGCTCGCCCACCACCGATCTCACCGGGGTGGACATCCGTCGCTTCGCCCCGTTCAACGGCAACGTGGCGTGGCTGCACGACCGGGTCGCCGAGGTACTCGGCGTGCACTATGAGATTCCCTGGCCCAACCGCGAACTCACCACCGCGCGCCCGTTCCGCCGGTCGCCGGTCCACCATCTGCTGGTGGCCGCAGGAGCCAACTTCGGCAGCCGGATGGGCTGGGAGCGGGCGAACTTCTTCGCGCCCGAGGGCAGCGAGCCGGTCATCGACTACTCGTGGGGCAAGCAGAACTGGCTGACGTGGTCGGCCGCCGAACAGCGCAACACCCGCACGAACGTCACGGTGTTCGACCAGACCTCGTTCTCGAAGTACCTGCTCACCGGTCTTGGTGCCGAGCAGGCACTGCAGTGGTTGTGCACCGCGGATGTGGCTGTGCCGGTGGGCAAGTCGGTGTACACCGGCATGCTCAACGAGCGCGGCACCTACGAGTCCGACGTCACCGTCACCCGGACCGGGGCGCAGGAGTTCCTGATCGTCAGCAGCGCTGCGACCACCGAGCGGGACAAGGACCACATCCGCAAGAACATGCCGGCCGGTGCACAGGCCGAACTGGTCGACGTGACGTCGTCGATGGCGGTGTTCGGGGTGATGGGCCCCAGGTCGCGCGATCTGCTGGCGAGCCTGACCGACTCCGACCTGTCCGACGCGGCGTTCCCGTTCGGGACCAGCCAGGTGATCGCACTGGGGTACGCCACCGTGCGGGCCACCCGGATCACCTATGTCGGCGAACTCGGTTGGGAACTCTACGTTCCCGCGGAGTTCGCCGTCGGGGTCTACGAGGACCTGCTGAGCGCCGGCGAGCGGTTCGGCATCGGCCGCGGCGGCTACTACGCGATCGAGTCGATGCGCCTGGAGAAGGGCTACCGGGCCTTCGGCCGCGAGTTGACCCCCAGCGAGAACCCCGTCGAAGCCGGGCTGCTGTTCGCCTGCAAGCTCAAGACCGACGCCGATTTCCTCGGCCGCGCCGCGGTGGAGAAGGCCATGGCCGACGGGCCGCGCAAGCGGCTGGTGAGTTTCCGCGTCGAGAGCCCCGACCCGATGCTGTGGGGTGGCGAGCTGATCCTGCGGGACGGCGCGGTGGCCGGCCAGGTGACCTCGGCGGCGTGGGGCGCCACCACCGGCAGCGTGCGTCGGGCTGGCATACCTGCGCGCGGGCGACAACACCGTGGTCACCCCGGACTGGGTACGCGCCGGCAGCTACTCGGTCAACGTCGGCGGCGACGTGTATCCGATCACCGTGTCGCTCAAGGCGATCTACGACCCTGCCAACGAGCGGATCCGCTGACGGGCTCGGTGACTGTTCCCGGCTTACAGGGCCTCGGAATCGCGTTCCCCGGTTCGGACCCGGGTCAGCGTCTCGACGGGAGTCACCCAGATCTTTCCATCGCCGATCTTGCCGGTGCGGGCGGCCGCGGCGACGGTAGCGACCACTGCCTCGACCTGCTCGTCGGCGACGACGATGTCCACCCGTGCCTTCGGCACGAAATCGACGCGGTACTCGGCGCCGCGATATACCTCGGTGTGACCCTTCTGCCGGCCGTAGCCCCGCACCTCGGTCACCGTCAGCCCGTGCACACCCGCCCCGTCAACCGCCTCGCGGATGTCGTCGATCGTGAATGGCTGCACGATTGCGGTGATCAGTTTCATCGGGAACCCTCACTCCACCCGGCCGCCGACGAGCGTCTCATCCGGATACGCCTCTTCGAGGTGGGCTCCGATGTCGCCCTGTTCCAAGACCTCGTCGGAGGCACGCAATTTCATGAACAGGCTCAAGAACTTCAGGATCGCAAAGGTGATGAATGCGTCCCACGCGATGATGGTCAACGCCGCACACAACTGGACCAGGATCTGCGCCGGGTGATGGCCCCACAGCCAGCCTGCGGCGGTCACGTCGCTGACGTCTTTGCCGTTACCGAGGTAGATGATCACATTGGGATCGGCCAGTACGCCCACCAGCAGACCGCCGACGAGGCCGGCAACTCCGTGGGTGTGGACAACGCCCAGAGTGTCATCCACCTTGGTGAACAGCTTGGTGCGGCCCAACCAGTTCCACGACATCCACACCAGCGAGGACGTCACCACGCCGATGATCATGGCCCCGAAGCTGTTGACATAGCCGGCCGCTGGCGTGATACCGACGAGACCGGCGATCATGCCGTTGACGCCACCCAGGAAGGTGGGCTTGCGTTCCCGGCTGACGAAGATGTCCCACACGACCCAGGTCAGCAGCGCGCATGCAGTGGCGAGGTTGGTGTTGAGCACCGCCAGTGAGGCATTGGCACCGGAGAAGTACGGGTCACCGCCGTTGAAGCCGTTCCAACCCAACCACAGGATGCCGGCGCCTACCGCGGCCATCGGGAGGTTGTTGGGCACTGCCCGCTCGCGGTCGCGCGCAAGGCGTGGCCCGATCACCGCGGCGGCCACGAAACCCGTTGTGCCGGCCGCCAGATGGATGACGTAACCGCCTGAGTAATCCAGCGCACCGGTGCTGAACAGGCTGCTCGCGCCGGGATGGGCCTGGGACCAGAATCCTCCGCCCCACACCAGGAAGGCATTGACCGAATAGGCAAGTGTCGACCACAGGGGCACGAAGATCAGCCACACCTTGAAGTTGATCCGACCGATCACACTGCCCAGGAACAAAAGCGGCGTGATCGCGGCGAACACGAACTGGAAGTAGGCGAGCGTGCTCTCGGAGAACCTGAACTTCGGCATGGCGCCGTCGAGCAGGGGAATGACCGCCTGATTCTGATTGGCGGTGCCCAGGATGGAACGCGGCTTGCCCACGGCCGATTCGAGAATCCCCGGACCCAGCTTCAGTGGCTCGCCGAACCCCATCTTGAAGCCCCACAGCACCCACACCACCAACACCAGCGAGAAGCCCGTGAAGGCCATCAACATCGTGTTGACCGCCCACTTCTTCTGGACGATCCCGGCATAAAGGACCGCAATGCCGGGGACGCTCATCAGGCCGACGAGTGTCGCCGCAACCAGCTGCCAGGCGTTGTCTCCGGGGTTGAGCCAATCGGGATAGGGATTCATGCAATCCGCCCTTCGGTCGACGTGCTAGCGCACCGCCACTTGAGTGGAAACATCGTGACGCCGGGGGATTTCGATTGAGTGATGGTCCGTTAAAAAAAGGTTTCAGATTGCATCAGCTTCAACGGCTGTTTACAGACGGATCGAATTCCATGCTGGACGACAGCCAACATCAAGCATTTTCACAGCAGTCGCGCGGCCTCGGCAGGCGAGGTAACCGGAACTGTTCGGGCTATTGAAACGACCGGCCGACCGGATCACAATGATGCTCTTGATGCCGTTGCCTCCGTAGCGGCTACAGGAGTCTCAATGGGCACTCTCCGTTCTCATCGCGGGCCTTGGTGGCTAACGCGCGCCTTCGGTCGAAATCCGTTGGTGAGGGCCAGTGATCGCGTCGAGGCCGGTGCACTTCTGCTCGGGGTGGCGGCGGCGGTGATCGCAACGGTGGTTGCCCTGGCAGCCGGTGTGCACGTCTATCGCGGGCACGCGCTGCTCTACTCACAGACGCAGTCCCGCAGGCTGGTCACCGCGTCCGTGGTGCAATCCGCGGATCGACTGCGCGCTCCACACACGAACGGTGTGCCGGTCCTGGCGTTGTGGGTCGTCGACGAAGGCGGTGCCCGCGGCGGCGAGGACCTCGTGGCACACACCGGCTGGATCCGTTCTGGACGAACCCTTCATTCCGGCGAGCTGATGGACGTCTGGGTCGACGGGGCGGGGCTGGCGACCCAGCCGCCAACCCCGACCTGGCAGGCCGGCGTCGATGCGGCCGGATTCACGACGGGCCTGTGGCTCGTCAGCATGGCCGTACTGGCAGCCGCGTGGAACTTCGTCCGGCTACCTCTCGATCGCATCCGCCAGACACACTGGGAGGCTGAACTGACAGCCGCGGACGGTAGTTACCGACACCACCGCCCTCAGCCCTGAGCTCCGCCGCGGCTACCCGGGGCGGATGCCGGTCGCGCGGCACTGCGCCTGGACCGCCAGCGCGTGGGCGTCGCTGCGGGCATAGGCCACCCGGCACCAGTCGTGTGCCGCCGAACCGCATTGGCGCTCGATACCGCCGCCGGTGGAACTGGGGATAGCAACGGTCACGCAGGTCTCTGCGCGCTGCGGTGTAGCCACCCACACCACCGCGCCTACTATTGCCACCGCCACGAGCACGCCGACCGCTGACAGGGCGGCACGCCGTTCCCGCGGAGACAGCGGTCCGGTAGGCGGAGTCTTTCCGGTGTTGAGCGTCGGCGGCTCCTATGCGGCTTGGCGTCGACGATCAACGATAGGCGGAAGCTCCGGCGCTCGCGCGGTCGAACCGGCGGGTCAGCCGGTGCTTCAGCGGCCGTCCCAGGAAAGTGTGAGATCGTGCCGGTGTGTCCGACGAGGTGGTCCGATGACCGAGGACGGGCGCCAAGGCGAGGTCCGCGCCCGGCTCGAGGAGCGCTACCGGCGCCTGGCCGCGTCCCGAAAGTTGCGGCCGGCGACGGCGACCATCGCCAGGTTCCAGGAGATCGACGGCTCCACCCTGGGCATCCTCGTCTCGGTTCAGCTGTTCACCGTGGTGATCCCACTGATGATCCTCGGCTTCAGCTACGTCGAGAACTTCGCCCAGAGCGCCAGCGCCGGCACGATCTGGATCCGGGAGCTCGGCCTGGTGCATCCGACCAGTGACCGGGTCCGCGGCGCATTCGGCACTACCGCAGGACTGCGCTCGAGTTGGACGTTCATCGGCGTCGGTGGCTTCCTGATCTGGGGAATCCCGATGGCGGTGACCGTGGCCGCCATCTTCGCCAAGGCCTGGCGCCGCGAACAGTTCGGCCTGACCCAGCGGGTGCTGCGCGGGGCCCTGTGGTTCGCGCTGTACCTGACGATGATCGTCTGCCGCGAACGGATCACGTTCGGCCACCACCACAGCAGCGGGATGCGGGTACTGATGTTCGCCCTGGCGCAGGGGCCGGTGTGGTTGTTCTGGTCACTGACCCCGGCACTGCTGGTGCGCAACGGCGGCCGGAGTCTGATCCACCTGGCGCTGGCCGGACTGGCCGGTGTGGTGATCGACGGCGTGATCATCCCGCTGTCCGGCCGGGCCTTCTTCCCGATGGTGCTCGACGGCTGGGCCGAACTCGGGCCGATCGGGATCGCGATGGCCCTGCTGACGTGGTGCGGGGTGATCGGCACCGGATGGGTCGTCACGGCGTGCGTCGGCGCGGTGCTGTGGGAGCGCACCGCCCCCTCCGAGACCGTCGTCGAATGCCAGGCCGACAACCTCGGCGACACCTACACCCCGACGGAGTCCGCAGCCTAGTGCGCGAAGTGCTCCTGGTCGAAGTAGCCGTCCGGCTTGATCGCGTCCAGGTGAGCGAGCACCGCGTTGAGGTCCTCCCACAGCGAGCGCGCCAGGTCGGCGGAGAAGCCTTCTCGCACCACCACCCGCAGCACTGAAATGTCCTCCGCTCCTTTAGGCATGGTGTAGGCGGGCACCTGCCAGCCGTAGGACCGCAGTGCGGCGGACACGTCGAACTCGTTGTATCCGAAATCGCCGGACAGCTTGAACGCCACCACCGGGATCGCCGAGCCGTCGGAGATCACCTTGAAGTGGTGGCACTCCTCCAGCTGGTCGGACAGCCAGCGAGCGGTGCCCGACAAGCACCGCATCACGTGGGTGTAGCCGGCCCGGCCCAGTCGCAGGAAGTTGTAGTACTGCCCCACGACCTGGTTGCCCGGCCGGGAGAAGTTCAGCGTGAAGGTCGGCATGTCCCCGCCGAGGTAGTTGACCCGGAAGATCAGGTCCTCCGGCAGGTGATCGGCGTTGCGCCACACCACGAATCCGACGCCGGGGTAGGTCAGCCCGTACTTGTGGCCGCTGACGTTGATCGAGACCACCCGCGGGAGCCGGAAATCCCATTTGAGGTCCGGATGCAGGAACGGCACGACGAATCCGCCGCTGGCCGCGTCGACGTGGACGGGGATGTCGAGGTTCTTGTCTTTGGCCAGTTGATCCAGCGCAGCGCAGATCTCGGCGATCGGCTCCAACTCCCCGGTGTAGGTGGTGCCCAGGATGGCGACCACACCGATGGTGTCCTCGTCGACGTACTCGAGCACCTGCTCCGGGGTGATCACGAAGCAGTCCTCGGTCATCGGGATGTAGCGCGGCTCGACTTCGAAGTAGCGGCAGAACTTCTCCCACACCACCTGGACGTTGGCACCCATCACCAGGTTCGGGGTGCGCGTCTTCCACGCATCCTTGTCCTGGCCGCCGACACGTTCCTTCCACTTCCACTTCAGCGCCAGCCCGCCGAGCATCACCGCTTCCGACGAACCGATGGTCGACGCGCCGATCGCGCTGGTGGCGTCGTCGTCGCGCAGGTTCTCGGCGTGAAACAGATCGGCAACCATTGAGATGCAACGGGATTCGATCGCTGCGGTGGCAGGGTACTCGTCCTTGTCGATCATGTTCTTGTCGAACGTCTCGGCCATCAGCTTCTCGGCTTCGGGGTCCATCCACGTGGTGACGAACGTCGCGAGGTTCAGCCGGGAGCTGCCGTCGAGCATCAGCTCGTCGTGGATGAACCGGTATGCCGCAGCCGGTTCCATCGCCTCGGCCGGCAATCGCAACGACGGGATCGGGTCGGTCGACAACCGTCCGGTGTAGGCCGGTGCGATCGACGGGGAGCGGTACTTGACGTGCGGCATGGTTCCTTCTCTCTACAGTTCTGCAAGGGCTGAACGAATGTGGGCCAGGATGCGCGAGGCCGACGTGGGGACCGACGCGGGGCCGGGGTCGGCCGCCGATGCGTTGGCGGCACGGGCATGGACGAAGGCGGCGGCGGCAGCAGCCTCGGCCGGTGGCAGTCCGGCCGCCAGGAGTGCGCCGATCATTCCGGACAGCACGTCGCCGGACCCGGCGGTCGCCGCCCACGACCCGCCGGCGGGATTGAGGTACACAAGGCCGCCCGCCGAGTCCGGCTCGGCGATGACGGTGACGTTGCCCTTGAGCAGAACGGTGGCGCCGAACGCGTCGGCGAGCCGCCGGGTGGCGGCGACCCGGTCATCCCCCGGTGGCGAACCACTGCCTGATGTCGCCGGCCAGGCGGCTCCTGCGAGCCGGGCGAACTCGCCCGCGTGCGGCGTCAGCACGGTCGGCGCGTCCCGGTCGGACACCAGGTGCGGGTGGGCCGCCAGGATGGTCAGCGCGTCGGCGTCGACGATCACCGGAAGGTCGGAGTTGAGCGCGAAAGTCAATGCGGTGACGGCACTTTCGCCGCTACCCAGGCCCGGGCCGACGACCCAGGCCTGCACCCGCCCCGCGGACTGCGGACTGGCGGCGGCCACCACCTCCGGCCAATGCGACACCACCTCGGCGGCCGCCGATCCGGCGTAGCGCTTCATACCCGAGGTCGCCGCCACCGCGGCCCCGGTGCACAGGATCGCCGCGCCCGGGTAGGTCGACGAGCCGGCCAGGATTCCGGTGACCCCCTGGGTGTACTTGTCGTCGTGCGCGTGCGGCACCGGCCACCGGGCCCTGACGTCGGCGGCCTCGAAACCGAGGACGTCGGTGGCCGGCAGGTCCAGCCCGATGTCGACGAGTTCCACGCGGCCGCAGTCGGCCAGCGCGTGGACGGGCTTGAGTCCGCCGAAGGTGACGGTCAGCGCTGCGTGCACGGCCGGGCCGGTGATCGCGCCGGTCTGCACGTCGATGCCGCTGGGGATGTCGACGGCGACCACCGGAATGCCCGCAGCGTCGACGGCGGCGAACACCTCCGCCGCCGCGGGGCGCAGCGGACCAGTCCCGGAGATGCCGACCACCCCGTCGATCACCAGATCGGCGTCGGGTGGCACCGCCGTGACCACCCGCCCGCCGGCGGCGCGGAAGGCGGCCAGGGCCTTGGCGTGGGTGTGTTCGGGGTTGAGCAGTATCGCGGTGGCGGCAGCGCCGCGACGGCGCAGGAACGTCGTCGCCCACAGCGCGTCACCGCCGTTGTCGCCCGAGCCGACGACCGCACACACCTGACGGCCGGCGATGCCGCCGCTGCGGCTGCCTAACTCCCGGGCGATCGCGGTGGCCAGGCCGTGGGCGGCACGGCGCATCAGAACACCATCAGGCAGGCTCGCCAGCAGGGGCGCCTCGGCGGCGCGGATCGCGTCGGCGGTGTAGTAGTGCCGCATCGGGACCAAGGTTACGTGCTGGGACCGCGATATCAGCGCACTCGGGCCGGGTACACAGCCGAGATGACGGATCAGCAGCTACTCGATCACCTGCTCGAACTCGAACGTGCCGGATGGCGCTCACTGTGCGAGCCCACCGGCGACCGCGGCGCGGTGTCATCGGTGCATCACCGCACCGGTGACGGCCGGCGCCTGACGCTGTACCAGCAGACGGCGCTCGCCGGGTAGACCGGGCCAGCGGTTATTCGACGGTGACGGACTTGGCCAGGTTGCGCGGCTTGTCGACGTCGTAGCCGCGGGCGCGGGCCACCGCGGCGGCGAACACCTGCAACGGGACCGTGGACAGCAGTGGCTGGAAAAGCGTTGACACCGCAGGCATTTCGAAGATGTGGTCGGCGTAGGGGCGCACCGTGTCATCGCCCTCCTCGGCGAGGACGATGGTGATCGCGCCGCGGGCCTGGATCTCGCGGATGTTGCTCAGCAGCTTGGCGTGCAGCACCGCGGCGTTCTTCGGCGACGGCATCACCACGATGACGGGCAGGCCCTCGTCGATCAGCGCGATCGGACCGTGCTTGAGCTCGCCGGCGGCGAAGCCCTCGGCGTGCATGTAGGCCAGCTCCTTGAGCTTGAGCGCGCCCTCCAGAGCCACCGGGTAACCGACGTGGCGGCCGAGGAACAGCACCGTCGGCGCCTGCGCGAACTGCTGACCCAGCCGGGTGATCGGGTCCATGTGCTCGAGCACGCGGGCCACCAGATCGGGCATCGACTCCAGTTCGCGGTACTCGCGCTCGACCTCGTCGGGGTACTTGGTGCCGCGGGCCTGGGCCAGCGCCAGGCCGACGAGGTAGTTGGCGGCGATCTGCGCCAGGAACGTCTTGGTGGCCGCGACCCCGATCTCGGGTCCGGCCCGGGTGTACAGCACGGCGTCGGCCTCGCGCGGGATCTGGCTGCCGTTGGTGTTGCAGATGGCCAGCACCTTGGCCTTCTGGGCCTTGGCGTGCCGGACGGCTTCCAGGGTGTCGGCGGTCTCACCGGACTGCGAGATGGCGATCACCAGCGTGTGGCTGTCCAGAACCGGGTCCCGGTATCGGAATTCACTGGCGAGCTCCACTTCCACGGGCAATCGGGTCCAGTGCTCGATCGCGTACTTGGCGAGCAGCCCGGAGTGGAACGCGGTGCCGCAGGCGACGATGAAGACCTTGTCGACCTCGCGCAGCTCCTGATCGCTCAAGCGCTGCTCGTCGAGCACGATGCGGCCGTCGACGAAGTGGCCCAGCAGCGTGTCGGCGACCGCGGCGGGCTGCTCGGCGATCTCCTTGAGCATGAAGTAGTCGTAGCCGCCCTTCTCGGCGGCCGACAGATCCCAGTCGATGTGAAATTCCCGGGCGTTGGCGGCGTCGTCGTTGCCGTCGAAGTCGGTGATCCGGTAGCCGTCGGCGGTGATGACGACGGCCTGGTCCTGGCCGAGCTCGACCGCGTCGCGGGTGAACTCGATGAACGCCGCGACATCCGAGCCGAGGAACATCTCGTCCTGCCCGATCCCGACCACCAGCGGGGTGGAGCGGCGGGCGGCCACGATGGTGCCCGGGTTGTCGGCGTTGGCGAACACCAGGGTGAAGTGGCCCTCGAGCCGGCGCAGCACCGACAGCACCGAGGCCACGAAGTCACCGGCGGTCGGCCCCTGGTGGTAGGCGCGGGCCACCAGGTGGACGGCGACCTCGGTGTCGGTGTCGCTGGCCAACTCCACGCCGGCGGCTTCCAGCTCGTGGCGCAGCGTGGCGAAGTTCTCGATGATCCCGTTGTGGACGACGGCGAACTTGCCTGCGGCATCGCGGTGCGGGTGGGCGTTGCGGTCGGTCGGCCGACCGTGGGTGGCCCAGCGGGTGTGGCCGACTCCGGCGGTTCCGGCGAGCGTGGCGGGGTCGGTTTCGGCCAGCGCTTCTTCGAGGTTGGCCAGCCGGCCCGCGCGGCGGCGGACGACGAGACCGCCGTGTCCGTCCAGCAGAGCCAGGCCCGAGGAGTCGTAGCCGCGGTATTCCATCCGGCGCAGTGCGTCGACCACCACGTCGCGGGCTGGTCGATGCCCGACGTAGGCCACGATTCCGCACATGTGTACCCAGGGTAGTGCAGCGCGGGTGGTCAGGGCGTGGGCTACGGTCATGAGGTGGCCCGGACACGCAAGCTCTTCGCGGCGCTTACTCGCCGCGGTCCGAATCAGGTTTTGCGCGGTGACCTGGCGTTTGCCGGCCTTCCGGGCACCGTGTACACCCCGGCGTCGGGATTCAACCTGCCCGGTGTGGCCTTCGGCCACGATTGGCTCACACCCGTCGACCAATACACCAAGACGCTGCAGCATCTGGCGTCGTGGGGCATCGTCGCGGCGGCGCCCAACACCGAGCGCGGCCCGGCCCCCTCGGTACTGAACCTGGCTTTCGACCTGGGGACGACACTCGACATCATCACCGGGGTGCGGCTGGGACCGGGCCAGATCAGCGTCCACCCGACGAAGCTCGGGATCGCCGGGCACGGTTTCGGCGGATCGGCGGCGGTGTTCGCCGCGGCGGGCCTGTCCGGGGCCGGAAAAACGGCGCCCAAGGCGGTCGCGGCGCTGTTCCCGGCAGTCACCAAACCGCCAGCTCAGCAGCCCGCGGCGACGTTGAAGGTGCCCGGACTGGTGCTCAGCTCGCCCGATGATCCGCAGTCGCTGCGGACCGACGCCCGCGACCTGGCCGAGGCGTGGCCCGGGGCGGTGCTGCACATCGTCCGGAAGGGCAAATCCGCCGGCCTTGCCGAGAAGCGGCACTTCACCCGGGTTCTGGGCGTGCCGGGCTCGGATCGGCGTACCCAGAAGGCGGTGCGGGCGATATTGACCGGCTACCTGCTCTTCCACCTCACCGGCGACAAGACCTACAAGGAGTTCGCCGACCCCGAGGTCGCGCTGCCCAAGACCGAGAAGCTGGATCCGGAGGCGGAGCCGGTGACGGCCGAGGACCGGATCGTCGCGCTGCTCAAGTAGTCCGGTCACCGCGAGCGTGAAACCTCTGCGAGTTTTCGGCCGGATCATCACAAGGGATTCACACCGGCGGCGGCGACATGACCCAACCAACTGGTTGGTGATATAACTCGGTGATGCGAACCGGCGTATTTCTGGACTATTCGGGCGGCTTCCGCGAGGCCGTCGAGCACATCGTGGTGCTGGAGAAGGCGGGCGTGAACATCGCCCTGGTGGCCGAGGCGTACTCCTTCGACGCCGTCAGCCAGCTCGGCTACCTGGCGGCCAAGACCTCGACCATCGAACTGGGCTCCGGCGTGTTCCCGATCTACACCCGCACCCCCAGCCTGCTCGCGATGACCGCCGCCGGGCTGGACTACGTCTCGGAGGGCCGCTTCCGGCTGGGCATCGGCACGTCGGGCCCGCAGGTGGTCGAGGGCTTCCACGGTGTGCCGTTCGACGCTCCGCTGGGCCGCACCCGCGAGGTCGTCGACATCTGCCGGCAGGTGTGGCGCCGCGAACGCGTTCAGCACCAGGGCAAGAGCTACCAGGTTCCACTGCCCGCCGACCGGGGCACCGGCCTGGGCAAGGCGCTCAAGATCATCAATGAGCCGGTACGGGAACGTATTC
Organism: uncultured Actinomycetota bacterium; assembly: GCA_963716465.1. Lineage (GTDB taxonomy): Bacteria > Actinomycetota > Actinomycetes > Mycobacteriales > Mycobacteriaceae > Mycobacterium. The sequence continues at coordinate 159,036 of CAVQTS010000006.1, read as the reverse complement.
CGATCACCATCGCCGCGCTGGGCCCCAAGAACGTCGAGCTGACCGCCGAGATCGCCGAGGGCTGGCAGCCGGTCTTCTTCTATCCCGAGAAAGCCGACCAGGTCTGGGGTGACGCGCTGCGGGCCGGAAACGCCAAGCGCGACAAGGAACTCGGCGAGCTCGACGTCATGGTCGGGGTGTCGCTGGCTGTCGGCGACGACGTCGAAGATCGGCTGAACTGGGCCAAGCCGCATCTGGCGCTCTACATCGGCGGCATGGGTGCCCGCGGACAGAACTTCTATCACAAGCTGGCCACCCGCTACGGTTACGGCGAGGTCGCCGACCACATCCAGGACCTCTTCCTGTCCGGCCGCAAGGCCGAGGCGGTCGCCGCGGTGCCCGACGAGCTGGTGCGGCAGGTCTCGCTGATCGGCCCGCGCGGCTTCGTCAAGGAACGCATCGCCGCGTTCGCCGAGGCCGGCGTGACCACCCTGCTGGCCACCCCGGTAACCGCCGACGGTGCCGAATACGTCAGCTACGTCGAGGAATTGCAGCAGCTGCTGCCCTGATCACCGGCGGCTTGGCGGCCCGCTGCTGGTCCGCCGGGCGAAGCACCCGGCGCTGCGATGCCGGCACCGGCGTGCGCTCGTCGCTCACTGCCCGACCTGCGGCAGCTCGTCGGCGGCGATCTGGCAGGGCGTCGGATCCTCGGCCGGCTCAGCGGCGGCCGGCTCGGGCCCCGGCGAAGGGGGCGGTGGCTCGGCGACCGGCGGTGGCGCATCCTCGGCGGGCAGTTCCGCCGGAGGCGGCGCCGCATCTGCGCAGTCGTTCGGAATTTGTTCACATGAATTATTCTGCGGTTCAGGATCTTTCGGATCGTCAACCGGCGGGTCATCCTCGGACGTCGGCTCATCGACGCCCGGATCGGCAGGATCCGGCGTCAGCGGATCACCCGGTGCGTCGGGCTGCCCGGCGAACAGCCCGTCGAGCGCCTGGGCAATCTGACCGGCCAGACCGGACAAGCCGCCGCCGAGACCGGGCGCGGCCGGAACACCGGGCAGGCTTCCGGGCATCGCTGCACCGAGGCCCGGCGCCTGGGCCGACGGCATCGGCGGAAGAGGTTGCGGTACAGGGACATCGGCGGCTACCGGGGACGGCAAGGGGGCCGCAGGGGCGGGAGGCGATGCCGTGGACGGGACCGCCGGTTCGGCCGGTGCCGCCGCGGGCACGGTGACGGCGGCCGGTGCCGGTGTGACCGGGGTGGTGGCGCGGGGCGGGACGGGCATCGGAGGCGTGAGTGATCCCGGGACGTCGAAACGGGCCGGCGCCGGTGCGCTCACACGGTGCAGAGCGTCGTCGTAGGCGCCGGCAACCGCTGTCGTCGCGCCGCGCATGGCGCCGAGCCAGTCGGTGCGGATGTCCGCATCCACGTACGGAGTGATCTGTTGGGTGACGACGTCGGTTGCCTCGGTGCGGTCGGGAGTGCCGCTCGTCACCGTCTGAGCGGCGGCCAGCCAGGCCGCCCGGACCTCGGCGCGGCGGTCGTCGATGGCCACCGCGGCGTGCACCTTGTCTCCCACGAGCCGCCACAGGGTGTCCCGCAGCGCCGCGCAACTGTCGGAAGCACCGCGCAGCGCGGCCGCCAGCGCCGCGGCGGAGGCACAATGCCGGTCCACGAAACCCTCTGCCGCCGAGCCGGACTCGCCGGCCCAGGCGGCCGTGAGGCCAGCCGCCGCCTCACGCTCGAGCCGAAGCGCCTCCTCAGCGGCGTCGGCGGCGGACCGCAGCCGTGCGCAGTCGGCGTCCAGCGCCGCCAGATCCATCCCGTCCTCGGCGCCGTACCACTCGAGGATCTGCGCACCGTTCGCGGTGAGGTCGGGGTGTTGGTAGCCGAGGATGTGGCACGCCGCGACATAGGTCTGGGTGTGGGACACCGACGGGCGGCCCGAGTCCAGGCACGCCGCGACGTCGAACGTCATCCCAGCACCGCCGCCGCGCGCGTCTCGGCATCGGCATATCGGTCGGCACCGGCTCGCAGTGCGGCGCCGATCTCCTCGGCCGCGCGCGACCACTGGCCGACCTCACCGCTGAGCCGGCGAAGTGCCGCACCGACGGCCTCCCCGCGGGCGGTGTGCACCCGCCCCGCGGTGGATCCGCCGAAACCCAAGCCGGCGAGGTGAGTTCGCAGCGCGCTGTCGAGAAGTTCGGCGGCCGTGTCGAACCCCTGCGCCGCGGCGCGCACCGCCGCGGTGTCAACGCGCGTATTGCCCATGCCAGGTATGACGCAGGCGCACGCTCACCGGTTCCGGAAAGGTGCGATCAGCCTTCCGCGCTGACCGATTCGGCCACCCGGATGGCCAGCTGCCGCGCGGTGTCCTCGTCGGCGGCCTCCACCATCACCCGCACCAACTGCTCAGTACCGGAGGGCCGCAACAGAATCCGGCCGGTGTCACCGAGTTCGGCCTCGGCCTCGCGCACCGCGCTCTGCACCCCGGGCGCTTCGGCGACGGTGGCCTTGTCGGTCACCTCGACGTTGATCAGCACCTGGGGCATGGTCTGCATAGGTGCGGCCAGCGCGGCCAGCGAAGTGCGGGTCTGCGCCATCCGCGACATCAGCCGAAGGCCCGTGACGATGCCGTCGCCGGTGGTGGCCAGCGAGGGCATGACGATGTGACCGGACTGCTCGCCGCCCAGCGAGTACTCGCCGGCGCGCAACTCTTCGAGGACATAACGGTCGCCAACGCCGGTGGTGCGCACGGTGATTCCGGCCGCACGCATGGCCAGATGCAGACCCAGGTTGCTCATGACGGTGGCCACCAGGGTGTTGGACGCCAACTCCCCGGATTCCTGCATGGCCATGGCCAGCACCACCATGATCGCGTCGCCGTCGACGACCTGACCCGAGGCATCCACTGCCAGACAGCGATCGGCGTCACCGTCATGGGCCAGGCCGAGATCGGCGCCGTGGGCGATCACGGCGGCCTGCACCTGTTCGAGGTGTGTGGAGCCGCAGCCCGCATTGATGTTCAGGCCGTTGGGCTCCGCGTTGATGGCGATGACGCGGGCGCCCGCGGCGTGGTAAGCGCGCGGCGCGGCGGCCGACGCGGCGCCGTTGGCACAGTCGACGACGACGGTCAGGCCGTCGAGCCGGACCGGGGCCGCGGCGCGGACGTGCTGCAGGTAGCGCTCGAGTGCGTCGGTGGCGTCGACGATCCGGCCGATCTCCGCACCGACCGGACGAAGCCCGGGACCTTGCGCGACGAGCTCCTCGATGCGGTCCTCGGTGGCGTCGTCGAGCTTGTGGCCGCCCGGACCGAAGATCTTGATGCCATTGTCGGGCATCGGGTTGTGCGAGGCGGAGATCATCACCCCGAAGTCGGCGCCGTAGGCACCTGTCAGGTAGGCCACCGCGGGGGTGGGCAGGACGCCGACCCGTAGGGCATCCACGCCCTCGCTGGTCACGCCCGCGATCACGGCAGCCTCGAGCATCTCACCGCTGGCGCGCGGATCCCGGCCGATGACCGCAAGCGGGCGCGCCGCGCGGGTTGTGGCGGCCAGCCGTCGCGCCGCCGCGGCACCGAGCGCCAGCGCCAACTCGGCGGTCAGTTCCCGGTTGGCGACGCCGCGGACACCATCGGTCCCGAACAGTCGACCCATGCGGACAAACCTCTCACAACTACCGGCGCAATCCCCAACCGACGAGGGTATCGGCCATCTCGCCGCCAAACCGAAATTCGGCCGAGACTCAGGCGCGGTGCCCCGCGAAACGAACACTGCCCGCACCCGGGAGGGGTGCGGGCAGTGCGTTCGCTGTGGAAACGCTTACCGGCTGGGAGCGGCCGACGTGGTGGTCGGCGTGGCGCCGGCGCTCGGCGTCGCGGTCATGGGAGTGGGGCTGCTCTGGACCGGTCCGACCTCAGCTGCCCCACCGTTCTGGGTGAAGGTGTAGCTCAGACCACCGGTGACGCTGTTGCAGGCCGGGACGTTCGGGACCTGGTTGGTGTCCAGATCCGCAAGCCGCGGCGAGAGGTCGTCGACCGGGCACACCGCGTTGGCCAGGGACTGTGCGTTGGCCAGCGACACGTCCTGGATCACGCCGAGCCGTTGGCCGTCGACGGTGAGGGTGACGTTGAGCTTGCCGTCGCCGACCACCGACTGCGCCTCCGGCGGAGCTGCGTGCGCGAGGCCGAGTCCGCCTGCGACGAGCAGCGATCCACCCAGAAGGGTGCCGGCGGCGGTCTTTTTCATCGTGTTCATGTTCGCTCTTTTCTTCCTGTTTCTGGCAGGGATCGGAGAGCTGCGCGAGGTTCACCACACAGCCCCGAAGGAGGACACCGACCGCGAAGCGGTCCCGCCTCCCACCTTGGGCAGCCGACAAGACTGTCGACTCCCTTGCAGGCTTGCCAGGGACCAGTGGACTCAAACCAAATTTTAATGATCCGTCGGTCTCACACTGTGGGGTCCAGACCTGTGAACAGCACATTCGATGATTTCGCGAGCGACCGACTTCGTCACACCCACCGGTTTGGGCACAAAAAACTCGCCGGGCGCGTCCAGCCGTGAGGACTGGAGCGCGCCCGGCGAGCCGATGCGTCGGGTCAGCGCTTGCTGTACTGCGGCGCCTTGCGGGCCTTCTTCAGACCGTACTTCTTGCGCTCGATGGCACGCGGGTCACGGGTGAGGAAGCCGGCCTTCTTCAGGGCCGGCCGGTCCTCCGGCTGCACCAGGATCAGCGCGCGGGCGATCGCGAGGCGAAGCGCACCGGCCTGACCCGAGGGGCCGCCGCCGTCGAGGTGGGCGTAGATGTCGAAGGCGTCCACCCGGTCGACGGTCACCAGCGGAGCCTTGATCAGCTGCTGGTGCACCTTGTTGGGGAAGTAGGCCTCGAGAGTCCGGCCGTCGAGGTGGAACTTGCCGGTGCCGGGCACCAGCCGCACCCGCACCACGGCCTCCTTGCGGCGCCCGACGGTCTGGATCGGGCGGTCGATGATGACCGGCTCGCGCCGCGCGGGCTGCTCGGTGACCTCAGGCGTCTCGGTGACCTCGGCGACCTCCACTGCCTCGGTGGCCTCGGGTGCCTCGGTGACCTCAGCCACCTCGGTGACCTCGGTGGTCTCGTCTGTCGTATCGCTCACTGGTCCACCTGCTTGATCTGATAAGGAATCGGCTGCTGGGCGGCGTGCGGATGATCCGGCCCGGTGTAGACCTTGAGCTTCTTCTGGATCTGGCGGCTCAGCTTGTTGTGCGGCAGCATGCCGACGATGGCCTTCTCGACCACGCGGTCGGCGTGCTTCTGGAGCTCGTCACCGAGCGTGCGGGACCGCAGACCACCGGGGTAACCCGAGTGGCGGTAGGCCATCTTGTTGGTGAGCTTGTCGCCGCTGACGGCGATCTTCTCGGCATTGATGACGATGACGAAATCGCCACCGTCCACATTCGGCGTGAATGTCGGCTTGTGCTTGCCGCGCAGCAGAGTTGCTGCTGCAACGGCGAGCCGGCCGAGCACCACGTCGGTGGCGTCGATGACGTACCACGATCGCGTGGTGTCACCCGCCTTCGGCGTGTACGTAGGCACAGCGCTACTACCTCTCGTTTCAGGGCTTCCGCCCCGGATGGTGGGTCCCGGTCTGACCCGGGTGCCGGTCGCAGCGAGACGGTGGGGTTATGACTCTCGGCGACCAACACTGACCCGAGATCCCGGCTTACCCCGCGGAGTGATCCACGGCGTACCGCACGCCAACGACGCAGCTTACCTGCGGCGATAGACGCAGGTCAAAACGCGCGTGCCCGCTCGTAGGCAATGTTGGCGACGGCCTGAACGTAGTCGGTGCCGCCGTGGTCGGCCATGGTCGCGCGTACCGTCGCCATCCGCCGCCCGACGCGCTCGGTGGTGGTGGCCAGAGTCAGGGGGCGCCCGTCGACGGGCGGTGACCGGAAGTAGTGAACGCTCAGGTCAGCCAGGGTGTAGGCGTCCCCGGGCCCGGTGTGGGCCTGGCCGGCCAGCGAGCAGGCCTGCCCGATCAGGGATGCGATCACCCCGCCCTGGATGGCGCCCAGCGGGTTGGCCATCCACGGCTGCGGGTCGACGGTCATGACCGGCTCGTCGTCGAGGCGCACCGTCATCGCCAGCAGGTCGCACAGCGGGCCGCGGGCGATGTCACCGCGGCTGATCGCGGTCAGGATCTGGCGTCCGTCCCATCCCGGGTCGATGTCGGAGACGGTGGTGTCGACGTCGGGCGGGGCCGCCGTCGGGCCGTTCGTCGATGCGATCTTGTCCCGGTCCAGGGCCTGCAACGCGTCGCTGGTGCGGCCCACCCGCACGGCGCGAGCCACCCCGGAGCAGACGACGTCGTGCGAGGCGTTGGTCATGCTCATCGTGGCGGTGCCGTACAGCTCACCGCGGTGGGCCATGACGGAGGTGGCGCGCAACAGGTCACCGACCCGGGCCGGGGCACCTGCGGTGAGCGCGAGCCAAGACTGCACGGTGGCCACCGACTCGGTGAAGGTGTACCAGTAGGCACCGCTGGTCACCGATTCGGCCATGACCGCGTACGCCGGCATCTCGAGAACACCGCGGTGGTCGACCAGCCCGGCCGTCATCTGCTGGTCCAGGGAGATGCCGGCCTCGGTGACCCGGACGTCGCCGACGGAGAAGGCCGCCTGCGGTCCGTTAGCTGTGCTCATCACCTGGCATCCTTGCAGATGAGCCAAAGGAGCGCAGATGTCCGATGTACACCCGTATCTCGACGCGACGTTGTCGGTGCCGCAGCGCACCGAGGACCTGCTCTCCCGACTGCCGCTGGCCGACAAGGTCGGGCTGATGTTTCACACCATCGCCGTACCGGCCGATGTCGACGAGGTGGTGCAGTTGTTCGGCCGGCGGTCGCTGCGCTCGCTTCTCGACCGGGGGCTGAGCCATTTCAACATCCTCGGGTCGCTGCCCGACGGGCGGGCGTTCGCGCAGTGGCACAACAGCGTTCAGCGGGCGGCGTTGGAGCGCCCGCTCGGTGTCCCGGTGACGTTCTCCACCGATCCGCGTCATCACTTCGGCGACAATCCGATGACCCAGATGATGGCGGGGCCGTTCTCGCAGTGGCCCGAAACCCTGGGGCTGGCCGCCATCGGGTCGGCAGAGCGGGTCGCCGAGTTCGCCGACATCGTGCGCCGCGAGTACACCGCGGCCGGTATCCGCGTGGCGCTGCACCCGCAACTCGATCTGGCCACCGAGCCACGGTGGCCGCGGATCAACACCACCTTCGGCGAGGACGCCGAGCTGGCATCGCGACTGGGCGTCGCGTATGTGCTTGGGCTGCAGGGTGATCGGATCGGCACCGAGTCGGTTGCGGCGATGATCAAGCACTTTCCCGGCGGCGGCCCGCAGAAGGACGGCAACGACCCGCACTTCGCGTGGGGACGCGAGCAGGTCTATCCCGGCGGCAACGCCGAGTATCACCTGCGTCCGTTCCGCGCCGCGCTGGCCGCCGGGGCCGCCGAGGTGATGCCCTACTACGGCATGCCGGTCGCAACCGAGTGGGAGGAGGTGGGCTTCGGATTCAACAAGTCGGTGATCACCGGACTGCTGCGCGGCGAACTCGGCTTCGACGGAATCGTCTGTACCGACTGGAATTTGATCACCGACCGTCCCGAGTTCGGCGACCTCGGGGTGGCGCGCGCCTGGGGTGTGGAGCACCTGAGCCCCGAGGATCGGGTGGTGCGGGTGCTCGAGGCGGGCGTGGACCAATTCGGCGGGGAGGACTGCACCGACGTGCTGTTGTCGGTGATCCGCGCCGGCCGGGTCAGCGAGTCGCGGATCGACGAGTCGGTGCGCCGGCTGCTGCGGATGAAGTTCGACCTCGGCTTGTTCGACCGACCGTTCCTCGACGAGGACGGCGCCGCGGTCACCGTGGGGCGGCCGGATTTCCGCGACGCCGGTCTGCGCGCCCAGCGGGACTCGCTGACGGTGTTGACGAACTCCGGTGTGCTGCCGTTGGCGCGCGGCGGGAAGGTGTTCGCGCCGGACTTCGCCTCACTGGGCGGGTACGGCGAGAAGGTGGACTCGCCGGCTGACGCCGATGTGGCGGTGCTGCGGATCAAGGCTCCGTTCGAGCCGCGGACCGACGGCATGGCGGCGCTGTTCCACCATGGCTCACTGGAATTCGGGGGCGAGGAGGTGCGCCGTGTTCTGGAGGTCTGCGCCGCGGTGCCGACGGTGCTGGACGTATACCTGGACCGCCCGGCGGTGCTGACCCCGTTCATGGATGCCGCCGCCGCGATGGTCGCGAACTTCGGGGTCAGCGAGGCGGCTCTGCTCGACGTACTGTTCGGCGCCTCGGACCCGGTGGGTTCCCTGCCGTTCGATCTGCCCCGCTCTGATGCCGCGGTGGCGGCAAGCCGCAGTGATGTCGCGTTCGACACCGCCGACCCGGTGTTCCGGTTCGGGCACGGCTTGCGCTACCCCGTGCCTCACCGGTAGTCGATTCCGCGAGCTGTGGGATCCCGGCGGCTCTCCTCCGCCGGGATCCCACAGAGTTCAGCGCCGCCCGGCGATCAGCCCCACAAGCGTGCGGCGTGCCGGTCGGCCTCGGCCACTTCGGCAGCCCCGTCGCGCACCGCCGCGCCCAACCGGACGAGGATGTCGTGCAACGCTGTGGCGGCCTGCCCCCAGCGCGCCTGCTCCTGCTGGAAAGCGGTGGCGGCCTCGCGGGTCCACACCTGCTGCAGGGGCGCGATCTGACGGGCCAGGTCATCCAAGGCCGCGCCGAGCCGGGTGGATGTCGACTGGATGTCGGCGAGAACAGCGGCGTCGATCTCGGCGAAGTCGTAAGAAAGGATGGGGTCCACGACGGGCTCTCCTCTACAGCTCGGTGGTCAGGTCGGCGATGCGCTGCGCGTGAAGGTGGGCCGCCTCACGTAGCGCTTGTTCGTTGCTCCTGATCGTCTCGGCGATAGCGCCGAGCGCTTGGGACAGCCGTGTCGACTCGACATTCCACTGCGCGACGACATCTTTGAATCTCACGGCTGCCTGACCGCCCCACACACTGGGCGGAACCGACTCCATCCGTGCGATGAACCCGTGCAGGAGTCCGCGGATCTCGTCATTGCGCGCATCGGCACTCGCTGCCACGGTGCGCATGAGGTCGAAGTCGGTGTTCAGAGTGGTCACGAGACTGTCCTGTCGACTGAGTTAATCACGCTTACAATGGATTCGACGGTCATCGCTGCCGCGGGGTTCCGTCGACTTCGTGCGCCGAACGGATCGCCTCGCCGCAGGCCCGGTTGATGGCGTCCTCCCGCCCGGGAGCGCTCTGGCAGCCGATGCTGATGCGGGTGGACCGGTCGACGACCACCGACCACCGAACCTCTCGCCCGGCACGCAGCTCCCGGTAGGTCACCGCGGCGCGCCCGGAGTGCTGGTCTGCGGGATTGAAGTCGACGAAGGTGCCGGCCGTTTCCTTGGCCAGGGCGTGTCGCAGCAGCTGTGCGGCACCGTCCAGGGTTTCCTCGGGCGTGTAGGACTGGGTGACGTGCAGAGCGGCGGAATGATCTACGGGAGAGACGATCTCGACGCGCCGCGAACCGGGACCCGCGGTGACGCGCGTTACCGTCCATCCGGTGGGGATGCGAACGGTGACCCGGCCCTCGACCAAGCTGACGGAATCGGAGCCCACCGCGCCGATTCCCGGGGGGCGGGTTGTGGCCGCCCCGACTCCGCACACCACGATCCCCACCACCACCGCGGCGGCAACCTGCGCACAGCGCCAGCTTCGACGGACCGGAAGCGCCCTCGGAGGCTCGTCAGTCGAGGGTCTTAGTTCATCTTCGAGGCGTACCACGTTTGCGGACGCCCCGTTGTGCTGCAGTGCTTTTCGGATGTCACGACCGAACTGGTCCCCGCCGGGCACACCATGCGGCACGTCGATGAGAATCGTGTCCGACGGATCGGCACCCGCTGCGTCCGCGGCGATGACCGTCGCACCGACCGATCGACGATGGATCCGCGGAGGATGGGTTCCCCGACAGACCGCCACCACCTCGCCGCCGAGCTCGACGACCGTCGCAGCGCCGCAGCGCTGGCTGCGCCCGATCATCGCCGATCGGGGCCGCGCGACGACCTCGGCGGTGACCGGGGTGGCCGCATCGACGATGCGGGCGACCCAACGCTGCGGCCACCACGACGGGTGCAGGATGGTCAGCGGCTCGTCGTCGACCATGGACGAGATCACCTTCCCCCACAGCGAGTCGACGGTGACCGGTCGCTCGTCCAGCAGCACGGTGGTGTCGTCGATCCCGGCGAGCGCCTGCGCGACCATGTCGCCATCCAGTGCCGATTCGCCACCTGACGGCAGCCGTCGCACCGTCGACGGGCCGACCTCGAGCACGGTCACGGGGGACACCAGCCGACCTGAACCCGTTGGGCGCCTGCATGAGTCACCAACAGACCACGCCCGGGCGGCTGCGGGACGGCTCGATGCGTTCCGACCAACGCTCCCTCCTCGGGAGAGCCGCTCATCAGCAGAGTCGTGCAGCCACTCTCACGCAGGTGAGCCAGCACCGGGTCGTACATGGCGCGGGCGAGACCAGAACAGCGCCGGGCGACCACGAGATGCAATCCGACGTCGGCCGCCTGCGGGAGCACGTCGAGCAGCGGGGCCAGCACGTCACCCGGTCCGGCGCAGACGAGGTCGTAGTCGTCGACCACGACGAACACCTCCGGACCGCTCCACCAGGATCGGGCACGCAGTTGCTCGGCCGTGACGTCGCGCGCAGGCATCCGGCGTCGCAGCGATTCGACGAGCGCGGGCAACTGATCTGCTGCCGCGGCCGGCGAGAACGCGTAGCCGGTCAGCCGCGCGGGGTCGACGGCCCCCAACAGGGTGCGCCGATAGTCGACGACGAACAGTTGGGCATGCTCCGGTGCGGTGCTGCGGGCGACCTCCAGGCACAGCGTCCGCAGCGTTGCCGTCTTGCCGCACTCCCGGTCACCCACGATCAGCAGGTGCGGTTGGCGTTCGAAGTCCAGGGCGAGCGGTACGAGATCGGCTTCACCGATGCCGATCAGAATGCCGTCGCGGCGCGCAGTTTCGAGCACCGACGCATGGTCGACGGTGCCCGGAAGAAGCCGCACCTGCGGTGCCCGCCAAGACCCCGGCCACGCGCTGTCGGCGACACTCGACGTGGCGACGGCGAAGTGGTGACCGTCGCGGGTGACTCCCCTGCCCGGCGTGCCGAGCGGCACGCGCGCGGCTTGTTTGCGATCCATGTCGGAGTCGAGTGGATCGCCGAGACGCAGTTCGATGCGAGTTCCGATCTGATCCTTCAGAGCGGGCCGGATGTCGGCCCACCGGCCGGCCGTGAGCAGCACGTGGATGCCGAACGACAATCCCCCGGTCGCCATCCCGGTGATCGCGGACTCGAGATCACCGAACTGCTCGCGCACTGTCTGCCATCCGTCAATCACCAGGAACACGTCGCCGTACTCGTCGACCACACCCGTCTCCCTGGATCGCAGGATGGCTTCGACGTGGCCGACGATCCTGCGGACCAGTTCGTGGTCGGGCCGGGTGGCCACCGATCCCACGTGTGGCAGCGCACACAACTCCTCGAGCGTTCCGCCGCCGAAATCCAGACAGTAGAACTGGATTCGCCGCGGGTCGTGGCGCAGCGCCAGGGCGGTGAGCAGTGTGCGGACTGTTTGCGACTTTCCGCTCTGGGGTGCCCCGACCACCGCGATGTGGCCACCGGCGCCGTCCGCCTCGACCACCAGCGGCACCCGCTTCTGGTCGAACGGCCGGTCGACGACACCGATCGAAGCGGTCAGCTCGCGGCCTTCGACGGCGGGCAGTTCCGCCAACCGGGGAGATCTCGGCAGGGGCGGCAGCCAGACCTGATGGGCCCGAGACCCCGCACCGATGAACCGCTCGACCAGGGCGTCCATGACGGTCCGGTGCCCGTCCACTTCGACGGCCCGCGTGGCCGCCGGTGTCGAGGTGAACAGCCGGACGGCGGGCACGCTGTCGGCACGATCCGGTGCCGCTGCCGATGCGGGTGCGGGTGCGGGTGCGTGCGCCGAGGTAAGTGGTCTGGAATCGGGCCAGCCGACCGTCGGCACCGCGAAGGTACGCCGCACCCGGTGTCGTCGGCAGTTCGGCGGCATCTGGAACGCCCAGCACCGCACGCGAGTCCGCGGCCGTGGCGGTCTTGAGGCAGATGCGATAGGACAGATGCGATTCCAGGCCGCGCAGCCGACCTTCGTCGAGTCGCTGACTCGCGAGCAGCAGGTGCACCCCCAGCGACCGGCCCACTCTGCCGATCATGACGAACAGCTCGGCGAACTCCGGATGCTGCTGCAGGAGTTCGGCGAACTCGTCGACGACCACCAGCAGCGACGGTAGCGGAGGCAGGCTCCGGTCGCGGGTCCGCAGTCGACGGTAGGCAGCGAGGTTCACGGCATTGCCGGCGCGGCGCAACACCTGTTGTCTGCGGTGGATCTCGCCGACGAGTGCTTCGTTGGCCCGCGCCACCAGGTGTGCTTCGTCGGCGAGGTTGGTGATGGTGGCGGCGATGTGATGCAGGCCGTCCAGTCCGAGGAACGTTGCGCCACCTTTGAAGTCGATCAGCACGAGGTTGAGGTCGTCCGGTGAGTGCCCAGCGACCAGGCCGACGACGACGGTTCTCAACAGCTCCGACTTGCCCGAGCCGGTCGCCCCGACGCACAGCCCGTGCGGGCCGTGACCACCCTCGGCCGCTTCCTTGATGTCCAGGTCGACCATGCTCCCGTCGGTGTCCACACCGAGGGGCACCCTCAGTCGCTCGCGTGCCGAACGCGGAACCCAACCGTCACCGGCCCACGGCAGGATGTCATCAGATGCTGGACGGGCCCGACGATACCGGGCAAGAAGACGGGCGCAGACCCGCGCTTCGGACAACGTCATGCTGTCGGGCCGGCCGAACCGTTCACCGCCAGATATCAGAAACCCACCGTCGAGATGCAGGCGCAGCGCATCGTCGTCGTGGGTCTCGCCGATGACGACGACGGTCGCCGTCGATTGGCCGACAGACGGTTCGGCGTGCGCGCCGTCGACGACGAGCACGAGATGGGGCCGTACCCCTGCGGCCGACACGCCATCCACCGGGACGCCGGCGTCGAAGACCATCGGGTCACGGCCCGATGGGTTGCTGTTGTGCGGCAACCATTTCAGCCAGTCCCAGTGCTCACGTCGGCCGCCTCCGACCACCGCACCGATCAAGACCGCATCCGGGCTGTGCGACACGGCAAGCTGGCAGACCATCGATCTCACCAACGCCCGGACGTCATCCGGCGGGCCCGTGACCGCGACGCGCGCAGTTCCCCTCAGCGCCAGCGCGATCGGAAGATCGGCCACTGTGGCGTAGGTGTGCACGAAGTGCCGGAACGCGTCGGCGGTCACCGGGTCGAGGTCGGTCGGAGACGCCGTCGGTGGCAGGGTGATCCCCCGGCACAGGCGCTGTGTTGCGACGCCGAGCCGGACATGACCGAAGTCCGAGTCGCCCACGGACCGCTCCCACATCCGCGGCCCGCCGGCCAGGGTCCACAGTGCGCTCGGCGCCGGGTGCGTCCAGGTGAGTGAAAGTCGCTGGCGTTCCGCGGCTTCCCTCAGTTGTCGGCCCAGCGCGCCCAGGTGGTCCAGGTAACGCCGCCGTTGCTCGTCGAGATGGCCTCTGGCCCGCCTGTTTCCGCGCTGCATCGCCATGCCGACAAGTGAGGTGACCATCATGGCGGGCAACATCAGCGCCATCGGATTGGGTCCCATCGCCGACCTTGAGGCCCAGATCAGCGCACCGGTGCCCAGCATGGCGACGACGGCAAGGATCGGAACCAGTCGTGGGCCTGCGGCCGGCTGCGGCAGGACAAGCGGCGCGTCGACGGTGACCTCGTCGGTGGGAAACGACGGTGGCGACACCCGTGCAACACAGTCGATGTCCACCCTCGCCGTGACCATGAACGGACGGTAGACACCGCGGGTGGGGGTCGGCAATTCACTTGTGGACAGCGGCATTCACCGCGATGCCAGGATCGCTACCGTCCGCTCATGACCGCCGAGATGTGCCGGGTGTCGATCCGGTCCGCGCACCGCGACTCCGATCTTGCTCTTCCCGCCTATCTGCCCCTCTGCGAGCTGATCCCCTCCGTGGTGGACGTGATCGGCGAGGACGTCTGCGGACGCGACATCCGCCTGGCCAGAGTCGACGGCGACGTCCTCGACGCAGCCCGAACACTGGCGCAATGCGGGGTGCACGACGGCGAACTGCTGATCCTGACTGCCGCGACCGAGCCAGCGCCCCAACCGTCGTTCGATCTCTGCGACTCGGTTGCCGACGCCGTCGGCAGGACGGAGCCGAGCATGCCGGCCCGGTGTCCAACGGTGGCGGTGGTGGGGGTGCTGTGGTCAACAGCAGTGGTGGCAGTGCTGCTCGGACACAACGCTTTCGACACTGCGACGGCAAGAATCGGTGCGGGTTCTGCCGCGGCGACCTCGGCGCTCGTCGGCGCGGTGGCGCTTCGACGAGATCGCCGCCTGGCGGTGACACTGGGTGTCGTCGCCGCGGCGTTGGCGGGTCTGACCGCGCAGCTCGCGGTGCCGACGGTGCCGGGTTTCCTGCTCGCGATGTCGGCGGTCTCGGCGACCTCGCTCCTCGTCTGGCGGCTGCTTGACTGCGGAACGGGCGCGCTCCTGCCGCTTGCCGGGATGACGATGGCAGCCGCTGGCGCCACGCTCGCCGAGGCGCTGGGGTGGCTGTCCCCGGCGGGCGTCGGACCTGTCTTGACCACGGCGTCGCTGGCCGTGCTGGCCGGCGCTCCGCGGCTGGCGGCGCGACTGTCCGGTCTGTCTCAATCGGCGTGGTCCGACGATGTCGAGAGCCGCGCGGTGAGCGCCCGGTGCATCCTCACCTGGCTCGTCACGGCAACGACTGGCGCATCCGCCCTGGGCACGCTCGTCACCGCCGTGTTCTCGGTGCGGCCCCTCGAGGCATCTGCCTTCATCGCGGTGGTCGTCGTACTCCTGTTGTCGCGCAGTCGGACTCACGTGGACCCACGGCGCGTCGCAGCGCTGGTGACCGGTGCGGGGATCGCGGCCTCCGCCTTCATCGGGCTGGTGGCAGTCCGCGCGCCGTGGACTAACCCGTGGCTGTGCGGGCTGCCGATCGCAGGCGCGGCGATCGTGATAGCAGTCGATACGGCCGATCTGAGCCTGTCCCCCATCGCTGACCGGGTGATGTCGGCGGTCGAGTACGCCGCCGGTGCGGCAGTCATACCGTTGGCGTGCGCAACTGCGGGGTTCTTCACGGCGATTCGGGGCCTGATGTGAGGACCGGAACAATACGCACAGTCACTGTCGCCGCGGCGGTATTGCTGGCCGCGCCGCACTGTGCGCCTGCGGCTTTCGCCGTCGCGCCGCCGCCGATCGACAACTCGCTGCTGCCCTCCCCCGCCGCACCCGCGCCCGCCGAACCCACCGAGCAACGGGGCGCCTGCGCCGTGCCGTTGCAGGTCGAGGCGAATCGTCCGCGGGCGGCGCAACTGGACGGTGTCGATCTACCGGCGATCTGGCGCCTCACTCGTGGGTCGGGGCAGCGGGTCGCCGTGATCGATACCGGAGTACAGCCGCATCGCCGCCTGCCCGGTGTCATCGCCGGCGGCGACTACGTGTCGGGCGGTGACGGCAGGCAGGACTGCGACGGGCACGGAACCATCGTCGCAGGGATCATCGCGGCCGCTCCCGTGACCGAGGACCGGAGCGGTTTCAGCGGGGTGGCCCCGGAGGCGACCATCATCGCGATCCGGCAGTCCAGCAACAAGTTCGGCCCGTTGTCGGACCCGTCGAGTCGGGGGTTCGGTGACGTGACCACACTGGCGATGGCCGTTCGGACGGCCGCGGACATGGGCGCCTCGGTGATCAACATCTCGTCGGTCGCCTGTACCGAAGGAACACTGGACGACCGGATACTCGGCGCCGCGCTGTCCTACGCGGTGGACGTCAAGGATGCGGTGGTGGTGACCGCCGCCGGAAACGTGGGCGGAAGTGGGCAGTGCCCGGCGCAGAACACGACCCCACAGCCGATGGTCACTGTCAGCCCGGGTTGGTACGACGACTACGTCCTGACCGTCGCATCCGTCGGGGCCGACGGCGAACCGTCGGCGTTCAGCCTCAACGGGCCGTGGGTCGACGTCGCGGCGCACGGGGAAGCCGTCGTGTCCCTCGACCCTGACGGCGACGGACTCGTGGACGCCATCCCGGGGGCGGCGGGTCCGGTGCCGATCTCCGGGACCAGTTATGCGACACCGGTGGTCAGCGGCCTGGTGGCACTGGTGCGGGCGCGCTTTCCGCGGATGTCGGCGCGTCAGGTGATGGCGAAAATCGAGGCCACCGCCCACAAGCCCGCCGGTGGCTGGAATGTCCAGGTGGGCAACGGCGTCGTCGACTGCCTGGCCGCGTTGAGCGATCATCCCGCCCCGCCGCCCTTGCCGCGGCCGGCACCCGCACCTGCCAGATCTGATCCGCGGCCCGAACCGGCTCCGGCGCGCGGAATCGCCGCCGCGGGTGTCGGGCTGTGCGTGGCCGGCCTCGCCGCGGCTGCCTCGGCACGGTTACGGCGACGACGCCGCGATGACGTCACGGCTGACTGAGGCGGCATCCCGGCTGAGCTCGGGACCCGCGGGCAGGCCCGCGATGACCGCCCAGGGCGCCTGAGCCGGCGCCGTTCCCAGCCCGAGAGCGACGGCGGTGGCAGCATCGCGCAGCGGGAAGCGGATTCCCGCGTCAGTGATCAGGTACCGGCCGGAGGTCCCGGTGTCAGTCGTCAGCATCGCCGCGGTGACGTCGACATGGTGTCCGGCGGGTATTCGGACCACATCGATGTTGGGCCCGCTCCCGTCGGCAATGGCCAGCGTGACACCGCCGTGCCGAGCCGCGCGCCCATCACCGGCGGCGATGGCTACCCGACCGGCACGCCACGTCGCGCAGAGCTCACCCGGCACCTCGAGGAGTGCGGGTGCGTCGCCGGGATAGGTGGTCACCGGAAGAGTGTCGGCGACGCCGCTGCCCGCAACGACCTCGGGACTGACCGAGACGATCTCGGTGTCACCCAGCGGGTAGGCGAACCGGATGAGGTCGGCCGTCAGCCGGCCGATGCGCTGCAGTCCCGTGCGCAGAACGACGTAGTACTCGTCCGAAGCCGCGCGGGCCGTGCGCAAGACTCCGCCGATCGAGAAGCCGGCCACACCGGACGGCTCGCCTGCGTCGGGTATTTGTGGCGAGGTGATGGCCGGGACTTCCGGGATGGCGTCGAGCAGTGCGGAGGACACCGGCCGAGTTCTCACTCCGTCGAGATGCAGAGCGCGGGCGACCAGCCGATCGTGCGGATCGATCAGCGCTCGCCTGCCGTCGTAGAGAAGGTAGGGCGACCCGTCGCTCGCGGACACCAGCACGGCACGCTCCGCCGGAATCTCCGATGGTTCGTCGGGCCCGGCAACCGTGACTGCAGTCGCCCCGTCGCGGTCGTCACACACCGTCCACACCGGATCCGCCGGAACCAGGGCAGCTCCGATCGACCGCGGCGCGCCGGGGATACCCAGAACCGGACCCCGCGGGACGCCGGCGAGCCCGGCGCCGTCGAGGAGTCGCGGCGTGGCGGGGTGTCCCAATACGAGGTAGGCGGAGGCCAGGTTGGCCACCGGCCGCAGGTCCTCGTCGACCCGGACGAACAACTCGCCGGACTGACGCGACATGACCAGCGGAGCGTCACCGGCCACCGGCCGCAACACCGCCAGGCCGACGGTCAAGACGCCGACTGCGACCGCGCACGCGCATCCCGCCAGCAGCGAAAGTCGTTGCATCCGAAGCGGATCGGCCTCGGTTGGCATCGACCGCCCGAGAATCGCGTAGTCCATCCGGCGCGACCGAAACCGATGCGCGCTCAACTGGCTTCGAGGCGAGCCCGGCCGCACCATGACCCGACAGTAGAACAGTTGCGCTGTCACCGAATTCAACGGTCAACAGCGGCTACCGCCAGCGCGCCCAGACGTAGGGCACCAGCGCGCGCAGGAAGTCCAAGTCCGGGCCGGGCTGGGCATCGGCGAAGGCCTGCTCGAAGTACTCCTCGGCGACCAGCAGGATGCCCTCGGCGTATTCGCTGGTGAAGGCGATGCTGCCGTAGTCGTCCATGAGCTCGCGGACGGTACGCACGAGTTCCTCGGAACGCTCGGCGCGACTGCGCCGCAGGTAGTCCCGGACCAGATCACGATCGGCCCCCCGCGCCGTCGCCATCAGG
This sequence comes from uncultured Actinomycetota bacterium, assembly GCA_963716465.1. GTDB lineage: Bacteria > Actinomycetota > Actinomycetes > Mycobacteriales > Mycobacteriaceae > Mycobacterium. Next base: position 140,748 of record CAVQTS010000006.1, on the reverse strand, counting down.
TGGACCAGGGTCAGAGTCCGCTTGCCCTCGTAGAGGTCGCCGAGGATCTCCTTGCCGTAGGTCTGTTCGTCGCCGACGAGGTTCAGCAGATCGTCCCGGATCTGGAAGGCCGCGCCGAAGTGGAACCCGAAGCGGACCATCGGCGCCAGGTCGGCGGTTCCGCCCGAGCCCACGATCGCGCCGACCCGCAGCGGATAGATCGTCGTGTACCAACACGTCTTGTGCATGATCAGCTCGAGGTAGTCGGCGGGGCGCAGATCCTCGACACAGTCGAGCTGCCAGCCGATCTCGGTCGCCTGTCCCTCCAGGGTCCGCATCGCCATGATGTCGAACTCCTCCATCACCTGATCGGCGATGTCGCGATCGAGCCGCCGGGTGGCCCGGCGCAGCACCTGGCTGGCGACGATGGCCAGCCCGTCGCCGGCGTTCAGCGCGGCCGCCAGCCCGTGCTTGGCCGCCAGGGTGGGGCGCCCGCGACGCATCTCGCTGCCGTCGGCGATGTCGTCGTGCACCAGGAAGGCGTTGTGCAGCAACTCGATTGCCACCGCAACACCCATCAGGGTGTCGGCACCGGCTCCGAAGGCCCGGCCCGCCGACAGGCACAGTGCCGGTCGCAGCGCCTTGCCGGGCCGTGATGGGTACTCGCGCATCGGGCCGTAGAGCCACTGCACGGGTTGGCCGTCGGGCATCGCGTCGAGCATCGCGCGGCGCACCACCTTGCCGACCTCGCGCAGCCGGGTCTCCACCCCGGCGACCAGATCGGTGTCATCCGCGACGCTGGTCATGAATTCATTCGAACCGTCACGGCGATCGGCAGCCACAAGGTGGGCCTACCCTCGACCAGAACGGTGCCGCGGTACAACCCGGGCCGGACCTTCTTGGCCACCTTCACGATGACATCGACGCCGCGACTGGAGCGGCCCGGCATCGGGACGGTCTTGGGATCGAAGCGGGTCGCGGCGGCGTCGATGATCGCGCCGTCGTCGGCCATCAAGGCGCTACACCGCAGCCGAATCCGGCCGAGATCGTCGTCGGCGGCGTTGTGCAGCCAGACTTCCGAAGTTGCTGTGCCGCCGGGGGAAACGTCCATCTCGAGTCGGCCCGCGGAGTCCGCGGCGCAGAAGTCGAGGGCCGGCGCGACGGTGGGGCTCTTCGCTGGAATTTGCGATCCGGTGCCCATCAGGAACTGGCCGACCATCGCCCACCATGACCTGATCAGCGGTTCCACGTCCGTGGCACCCAGCAGATCGGCGCGTTGCTCGGCAGACATCGAAGTAGCTTGCCGCGCAGACCGTTCGGTGCCGTCGGGCCGCTGCGCGGCCATTCGCACGACGCGGTCCACGATTTCGCTGGCAGCGCGAAACCCCTCTGCCTGGATGGTGGTGAGTGCCCGCAGATTCGCGGCCGGATCGAAGACGGAGGCCCACGGAACATCGGGCCGCTGGCCGTTGTGTCCCCCGCCGTCCATCCGTTTGACCCTTCCGAAAATCACGCGCGGTCGCGTCGACGTCAGGGTATGCTAACCGGTCAAATGGGGGTTGGGGGCGGGCAATGGATCCGGTTCAACATATTCTCGCGATCTTCGGGGCAATAGATCACGCGATCAAGGACTCCGACGATCCGAATCTGCTGGCGGCCGCTGATGCGTTGCTCCCCGGCGCATCGGCGAACCAAGGCTGGTACGCCAAACTACAACGGGCGCTGACTCCCGGGTTGCCCCCGCAAGAACCTGATCTGCTCGGCGCGCTTCAGGAGATCACCAAAGGCACCAAGACCGAGAACTCGCTGACGCAGTCCCAGAAAGTGCGGGTGCTGTACGGGCTTTCGACGCTGGCGCGCCTGCAGAGCATCGCACCAGGGATTGCGGTGCCCTCGTTCACCGAACCCGGCGAGAAGAAATTCGCCGACGCACTGCACGGCACGCTGGCCGCCATCGCGCCGCGAAAGACCAAGCGAGACGACGCGCGCGGCACTGTGGCGGCAAAGCGGCAGGAGTTCTTCACCAGCGTCGCCGAGACCTTCAAGACCTGGCGCGACTTCGACGGCTCGGTGCGGCCTCTGGCGGCGACGACCCTGCGCTCGGGCAAGCCGCTGGCCGCCCCCCTGTGCAAAACCGCGATCGTCACCGTCGACGGGTTGGAGTGCGTCCTCATCGACACCGAGTTCACCTCTGATGACGTCTCGCTCGAGGACCTGAAAAGCATTGTCAATCCCTTCAATTGGGACACGGACTACAGCGAGTTCTTCGAGGACATGCGCGAGCAGACCCCGCACATCCTTCCCGACGGGTGGCGCCGTGTCCTGGAGACGGTGCGCCTATACGAGGGGTTCGACCTCACGACCCCGCTGAAGTTCTTCCCCTACCAGGACAAGGCGCGGCCCTACGAGGCCAGCCTGGAGTACGACCTGGACAAGCCCGCACTGGCGACCGGCGACGGGCGAGTTCTCGTCGACCGCGGCTACATCCGCATGGCGGCGCTGAATCAGAAGGACCCACGCAGTACCGGCGTTTCGGTGAAGACCCGCAAGATCGTCCACATCACCGGGATTCCGCCATGGGCGCAGGCCCGCCTGGTGTGCCTGTGCGGCTACGGGACATCGTCGGCTGACTTCCTGCTGAAGGCCGCGGCGGCCCCGCCCAGGGATCGGCGTCCTTTCCTGTTCCCGGAGAAGGAGTCCCAGGCCGACAACGATTCCACCAAGACCTCGTCGCCGGCGCCGATCCACTACGTTCCGGCAGCGGTCGGGGCATGGACGGAGGTCGTCCAGGACGTCACGAACAGCTACCTGGGCCTCACCGAGAAGTGGCTAGCCGGTGGTCTGACGTTCTCCGACGTGGCCGAAACCTGCCGACGGGTCTCTGGCGATCTGGGCGGTGCACCGTGGAACTACCTGCAGGACATGATGACTCCGCGGTCCCCCGGTGACACGGGGGCCGGGAAATGACCAGCGGCCGGACCGCCCGCATGCAGGTGGCGGCGAATCTCACCCGGGGTTACGTCGACCAGATCAATGCGATCGCCCAGGACGCCGCCCAGACCGACAATGCGGGTAAGTGGGGCATCGACGGCTGGGTCCGGCTGATCCACAACCTTCTCGACCTGCAGATGCGCACCTGGGCCACCGCGGTCGACATGGCACTGTCCGGCCCGTCGCTGCTGGAACAACCCGCCACCGACCCCGGTCCTTCCGACCCGGTGACGGTGCCGGCCGCTCCCCATCCCCGCACCATCTCGATCGTGGAGCCGCTGCGACGAGTGGGCCGACCCGACGTCGTCATCCCCGGCCATCTCATTCGATTCGTTCCCGACGCGCTGCCGGCCGGTGCGACCTCCTTCGAGATCCGGCTCACCGGCGATCGGTACGTCGGCTCGAGCTATGTCGGCGCGGTTCGTCTGCGCCGGTCCGACGGGGCAGGGCGCGACTCCAGCACGGTGAGCTTCACCGTCGGGTTGTGAGTCGAGATGAGCGCCGAACCGACGATCGACGAGTTGCTCGAACGCGCGGTCGGGGCGATCAATCGCGGAGACCGCCTCACCGCCGCGACACTTTCCGGCCAGGTGCCGGCGGCCGTCGGCCGTAGCCGCGACGCCGAGGATGTGCTCTCCACCCCCACCGACAGCGGTGAAATCCGGCGACTCACCATGCTGGTCGCGGACCTCGTCGACTCGACCGCACTGTCGACCCGGATCGAACCCGAGGTCTACCGCACGGTCGTGGGCGGCTACCGCGACATCGTCCGCCGCATCGTCGCCCGCTATGAAGGCCACATCGGCTCGACGAAAGGCGACGGTGTGCTCGCGGTGTTCGGGCACCCGATCGCCCACGAGGACGACGCCCACCGCGCCGTGCTCGCCGGAATCGACATCACCCGCGAGATCGCGGCTCTCAGCTCGAAAGTCCACGACCGCTTCGATTTCGACATCGACGTCCGGGTGGGCATCCACCGCGGCCTGGTCTACCTCGACATCGCCCAGGACGACGTCTACGGGTTGGGCGCCAATCTCGCCGCGCGCATCTGCAGCCTGGCCCGCCCCGGCGACGTCACCGTGTCCATGGCCATCGAACGGGTGGTGCGCGACAAGTTCGAACTGGAAGCCCGACCACCGCAACGCGTCAAAGGCCTCGACGAGGACGTCGTCTACTACCGCGTCGCCGAAGAACGGGACACCGCCGGCAAGGTGCGCGGACCGCTTGTCGGGCGCGAACGCGAACTAGCACATCTGGAAAGCCTTTGGGCCCAAGTCAGCGCGGGCACCTCGACCACCCGCGGCCTGATCCTGTGTGGCGAAGGTGGAATCGGCAAGAGCAGACTCGCCGGTGCGGCATTGGACATCGCGAAAAAGTCCGGTGCCGTCGTGCTCGAGTTGTTCGGCTCACCTTTCCACACCGACATCGGATTGCGCCCGGTGCGACGACTGCTCGAGCGCCGATGCGGAATCCGCCGCGACTCGGACGCCTCAGCGAGCCTGCAACTGCTGGAAACCGAGATCGAGAACCGGTCGCTGAACGTCGCGCACGCCGCCCCACTCCTCGCCGCCGTCCTCGGAATCGATCCGGGCACCAGGTATCAGACCGCCGCCGCGAGCGCCGGCAAGCGCTTCGACCAGGTCACCGCCGCGGTCAAGGAATACCTCTGGGCCTGCATCGGAGCCGGCCCGGCGCTGTTGCTGTTCGAAGACATCCACTGGTATGACGAGGACACCGTCGAACTGGTCGACTCTTTCCTGGGCGCCGACCATCCAGGTCTGCTGGTGATCGTCACCGGTCGGCAGCTTCCCCCGCTCAACCATGCGGCGGAGACCTTCCAGTTGCAGCCGCTCGCCGACGAACACGCCGATCTGCTCATCCGCGCCCTGCACCCCGAACTGACGGAGGACTCGCGCAAGGCAGTGCAGGAACGCTGTGACGGCATACCGCTGTTCATCGAGGAGGTCGTGGCCAAGCTCCGGCAGAAGGCCGACTCCACAGACTCCACCCAAGTCCCCGACACGTTGTACGAAGCGCTCGTGGCGCGACTGCGTTCGAGCACCAACTCGCTACTGGTGGTCGAGACCGCCGCCTTGATCGGCAGCCGGTTCGACCGGGATCTGCTGTCCACGGTGTCCGGCGTGGCATCCGACGAGATCGACTCTCTGCTCGACGAACTCACCGAGGCCAGGGTGCTCCGCCGGGTGAGCACCCACAGCTGGGCCTTCCACCACGAACTGCTGCGCGAAGTCGCCGCCGAACTGTCGCCGCCGAGCGTCCGCCGGCGCCTGCACAACCGCATCGCCGACGCGTTGGCGGCCGAGGCCGACAACGGCAACCCCGACTGGGGTTTGGTGGCTCATCACTTCGAGCGTGCGGAACGGTTCGACGATGCCGCGCAAGCCTTTCGGCGGGCCTCGATAGAAGCTCGTCAGCGTGGAGCGCTCGCGGAGGCGCGCAATCATCTGGTGCGGGCGTTGGAGAACATCGAGCGCCTACCGCCGAGTCCCTTCCGCGACCAGGACGAGGTGAACGTTCGCCTGGAGCGAGGCTTCCTGGCCACCGCGGGCACCGGCTACACCAGCTCCGAAGCGGCCGCCGAGTTCGAGCGCTGTCTGCAACTGGTCAGCGAGGAGCCGCGTCTGGACCACTTCGGCACCTTCAGCGCGCTGTGGGGCTATTACACGGCGCGCGGACAGCTCGACCAAGTGACGCGTCTGGTTGACGCGTTGCGACGCCTCGAGGGTATGTCGAAGTGGTCCACGGTTGCCTACAACGCGATAGCGGGCTCACTTGCCATGTTTCGCGGCCAGTTCCACGAGGCGCGCGCCGCCACGGAAGCAGCCGCGGCCGCACTGGACCAGACCGGCGCACCAAAGATGGAGAAGGCCTGGTACGCACCGAACGATCCGATCGCCGGCCTGTATGCCGAAGTGGGCTTCATCAGGTTCATCCAGGGCGATCTCCGCGGAACTCAACCTTTCTTCGAGCGGATCGAGGGCCGTTGCGGCGAGCTCGAATTCCCGCACAGCGCCGTCAGCCTCTGCTATGGGCGGTTACGCGAGGCGGCGGTGCGGATCGAAGCCGGTCAACTGGAGGCGGCCGAGGAGATCGTCGAAGAGGTCGGCGCGCGCGCCGAACAGCTCGGTCTCAACGAATGGGTGATGGTGACGGCGTGTAACCGGATGTCGCTGGCCGCGCGGGCGATGCTGACCGCCGGTGAGATCGACCCGGCGGCGCTACAGCCGCACATCGACAACATGACGAGCGTGGTCCAGGCGCTGCGCGCAGCACAGCTGAAAACCTGGCTGGCCTCCTACGAAAGTGTTCTTGCGCGGCTTCACACCGCGGCAGGCGACCGCCAAACCGGCCGGGAACTGGCTGGCCGAGCACTTCAGACAACCGAGGAGACGGCCGTCCGGTTCTACGCGTCCGAGCTGCTGCGAGTGCAGGCCCATACTTACGACGATCCGCAGGCCCGGCATGCCGGCCTCCTTGCTGCCATCGACCTGGCTCACCAGCAGGGCGCTCTGGTGTTCGAAATGCGCGCAACCGCTGATGATTTCGAGCTCGTCGGTGAGCCGGCCCGGCCGGCGCTGGCCGAGGTGGTCAGCCGATTCCCCGCCGACCAGGACTGGCCCGAACTGGCCCGCGCCCGAGCGCTGCTGGTGTGATGCGCCGACGCACGCGGGTCGCCATACTCGGCGGCGGCATGGCCGGGCTGAGTGCCGCGTGGCGCCTCAGCGAACCCGGCTGGCAGGACCGCTTCGAGTCGATCACGGTCTACCAGCGCGGGTGGCGGCTCGGCGGCAAGGGCGCCTCCAGCCGCGGACCGAACGACCGGATCGAGGAGCACGGTCTGCACATCTGGCTGGGCTCCTACGAGAACGCCTTCACACTATTGCGCGAGTGCTACGCCGAACTGGATCGTGAGCACACTGACCCCGCGGCGCCGGTCCAGACCTGGGACCAGGCCATGATGCCGGCCGAGGAGCTCGGCATGGCCGACCGTTTCGGCGGCGACTGGCTGATCTGGCCCGGCAAGTTCAGCCGCACCGGCGAAGTTCCCGGTGAGCCGGGCGCGACCGGTCGGGAGCTCACCGTGGTGAGCTTCCTGGGCCGAGCGTTGCAATTGTTGCTGGACTTCGCCGAATCACTTTCCACCCCAACGGGAGCCAGCCTCACACTGACCGCCGGTCCGCGGCCCACCTCATCGCCGTGGCTCGACGCGGTGCGTCGCGGTGCGATGGCGACCATGGCTGCCCTGATCGCCCCGCAGACCGCTGACGGCAGCGCCGCGGGCTTTCTGTCCGAGTCGCTCGAGGCGGTGCGGGAGGCGCTCGACTACGAGCGGCGACCCGACCACCGGCGCGTCTGGCTCCTCATGTCGTTGCTGGTGGCCACCGTGCGCGGCTTGATCGCCGACAACCTGATCACCGATCCCGCGGGGTTTCGGGCCATCAACGACGAGGAGTACGGCGACTGGATGCTGCGGCACGGCGCCCACCCCGACGTCTTGGAGTTCCCCCTTGTCCGGGGTATGTACGACATGGTCTTCGGATACACCGACGGCGATTTCGAACGCCCCTCGTTCGCCGCGGGCCTGGCCGTATTGCTCACCGGCATCGCGCTTTTCCAGTACAAGGGCGCGTTCTTCTGGAAGATGACCGCGGGGATGGGCGACGTCGTCATCGCCCCGATCTATCAGGTGTTGCGCCACCGCGGTGTCCGGTTCGAGTTCTTCTGCCGGGTCGACGCTCTGCATCTGGACGCGCAGCATCAGTCCGTCGAGGCGATCACCGTCGGCCGTCAGGTTCGCCTCGCCGACGGTGTCGGCGAGTACGACCCGCTGGTCCGGATCAAGGGCCTGCCGGTGTTCCCCAAACATCCTCGCTACGAACAACTCCGGGCAAACGGTGGCCTTGGCGACCTCGAGTCACACTTCGGTGCCAAAGATGACGTCGAGACCCGCGTGCTGCGCCGGGGCGAGGACTTCGACCAGGTGGTGCTGGCCGCCTCGCTCGGCATGGTCGAACTCATAGCCGCCGAACTGATCGCCGATCGTCCGGACTGGCGCGAGATGACCACCCACGTTCGCACCGTCGCCACCCAGGCCTTCCAGCTCTGGCTCACACCCAGCGAGTCGGAGCTGGGGTGGAACCGGCCCGCGGTGACCACCAGCGGGTACGTCTCACCGTTCGACACCTGGGCGTCGATGCCGCAGACACTGTGGGCCGAAAGCTGGCCCGGACCCGAGGAACCGCGGACCGTCGCGTACTTCTGCGGAGCGCTCGACGCAGAGTGGCCGCCGACCGGCGACCCCGAGTGCTACGTAAGGCGTTGCCGGGAAAGGGTTTTGGACAACGCCGTCGACTATCTCGACCACCACCTCGGACTGTATCTGCCCGGGGCGGTCACCGAGGGCGGGTTCTCCTGGGGGCTGCTGGCCGGTGCCGGCGGACTGCGCGGCGCGGCGGCCCTGCAGACCCAGCACGTCAGCGTGAACATCGACCCGTCGGATCGCTACGTGCTCTCGGTTCCCGGCTCGGACAAGTATCGGCTGCGCCCCGACGAAAGCGGTTACGACAACCTGGTTCTCGCCGGGGATTGGACCGACTGCGGCATCAACGCCGGCTGCATCGAGGCCGCGGTCATGTCGGGGCTGCAGGCGGCCAACGCAGTGTTGGGCCACGGCCGGTATCACCGGATCCGCGGCTTCTACATGCCCTGAGTCTGCAGTGTCACACCGGCGGCGGGCAGCCGGTCGAGCAGTACGTCACCCATTGCCGCGGCCGGTGTCAGCACACCGTGCCGATCTGCCAGGCGATCCCGGTCGAGAACAAGCGCAAGTGCGCTCTGTCCCGCGAGTACCGCGGTCGCGGAGTACCCCGGGTCGGCCGGTTGAGCGATGGTGGCCCGATACCGGCGGCCCGTTGTGGTGGTCGCGTACGTCTCGACCCGGTAGTGCCCCTGCGATGCCATGTCATAGCCGGTGCCGGCCGCGGGTGTCATCCGGTCGACCAGTCCGGGCGGCAGCAAGCGCAGGTAGTGACCGCCGAACCGGGAGGCCGCGGCGATGCCGGTGTTGAACATCGCGCCGACCAGTGCAGCGCCCGGGAACGAACCCATGGTCAAGGTTTCGGAGTAGCGGAAGCTGCGGCCGTAGTCCCAGTTCATCAGGGCGTTGGAGCGGCGCACACAGCGGGTGTTGTAGAGCGCCATCACATACCCGCTGGTCCACTGCCCGGCCAGTTCGGGCGTGATGTCCTCACCGGGCCGCAGCGGCAGGTCGGGCTGAATTCCCAAGTCCGGTTCGGCATCTCGATCCGGGCTGAGACTGTAGGGGTCGTCGAGCATTTGCCGCATCTCGGGATCCGACGCGGCGAGCCGCATCAACTCGACCATCGTGGCCACCGAACCGCCGGCGTACCCGCCGGAGTAGTCACGCAGCACCAGCGTGGTGTCGGCCAGATCCCCCTCGGCGTCCTCTCGCACTCGCTTGCGCAGGGCGTAGACCGTCAAATCCGAAGGGATGGAATCGAATCCGCACGAGTGCACGATGCGGGCACCGGTGTCAATCGCTCGGGTGTGGCAGCGGTCGATGCTGCGGCGGACGAACGGAACCTCGCCGGTGAGATCGGCGTAGTCGGTGCCGGCGGCGGCGCACGCCTCGACGACCGGGAGTCCGTACTTGCTGTAGGGCCCAACCGCGTTGAGCACCAGACGGCTTCGCGACACCATGGCGTGCAGCGACTGGGTGTCGGACAGGTCGGCGAGGATCAGCGGCCACTTCCCGGCCTTGGCACCGAGACCGCCCCGAACGGCACTCAGACGGTCCGCCGACCGGCCGGCGAGGGCGATGCGGAGTTCCGGCGCAGCGCCGGCCAGGTACGCGGCAACGAGTTTCCCGACGAAGCCGGTGGCTCCGAAGATGGTGATGTCGGCGTCACATCCCCCTGAGCGCATGGCTGCTGACGCTACCCGTCTTTGGAACGGCGCTCACGATATGCGGCGACGTGCTGCCGGTTGCCGCAGTTGCCGGTGTCGCAGAACATCCGAGACCGGTTGCGCGACAGGTCGAGCAGTGCTGCGTCGCAGTCCGGCGCCGAGCAGATCTTCAGGCGCCGCAGCTCGCCGGCGCGCACCAGATCGGCCAGCGACATCGCCATCTCCGCACCCATCCGCTGGGCCAGCGGATCGTGAATGGAGGCGAGGTGCAGGTGCCAGTCCGGCATCTCGGGATGGCGAGTCAGCCACGGAGAGGCCCTGGTGTCGGACAGCAGCGCGTTGATCTGCCCGACCGCGCGCACCTCGTCGTCGGCGGCCGCCCAGATCCGGCCCAGCCGGTGGCGCAAGGTGTGCACCGCCGCGAGCTCGGCGTCGTCATGGTCGCGTCGGCCCGTCCAGCCGTAACTGTTCAGGTACCGATCCAGTGCGGCCTGGTCGCCCAGCTGTTCGCCGTCGACCCGGTCGCTGTTGATCAGCGCACACGCCGCGCGCAAAGTGATCTCTGTGTCATGACTGAAAAGCATTTGACCCCTGACTCCCTCGGGACGTAACGTCATGAGCAATACCTATTTTACTCATTACACGCGGGGAGGTGCCTCATGTCGACGACCGTTCGCAGCGAAAACCACTTCCGGCTCGGTCTGTTGTTCGCAGTCGGGTCGGCCTTCACGTTCGGCATGTCCGGCCCCTTCGCCAAGTCACTGATGGAGGCCGGTTGGTCGCCGACGGCCGCCGTCACCGCCCGACTCGCCGGCGGAGCGCTGGTCATGGGGATCTTCGCCACGATAGTCAAGCCCGACTGGATCCGGGAGGCCCGCCGGCACGCCCGCGTCGTCATCGCCTACGGCCTGGTCCCGATCGCCGGTGCCCAATTGTGTTACTACAACGCCGTCTCGCACCTGTCCGTCGGCGTCGCACTGCTGCTGGAATACACCGCGCCGATCCTGGTCGTGGGCTGGATCTGGGCCACCACCCGGCGCCGGCCCCGCGGTATGACCCTTGCCGGGGTCGCCCTGGCGGTCGCGGGCATCATGCTGGTGCTCGACATCGTGAGCGGGTCTGCCGACGTCAACGCCATCGGCGTGGCGTGGGGGCTGGCCGCTGCGATCTGCGCGGCCTGCTACTTCATGATGTCCGACGAGGTCACCGCCGACGGCAGCGGACTGAGCGCGATCACGCTGTCGGCCGGCGGTCTGGTGGTCGGTGCCGTCGCGGTCGGGCTGCTGGGCCTGTCCGGGGTGATGCCGCTGACCTTCACCGCCAACAACGCGGCGGTCGCCGGTCTGAGTGTGCCCTGGTGGGTGCCGGTGATCATGCTCGCGGTGGTTTCCACCGCGACCGCCTACACGCTGGGCATCAGCGGCGTGGCGCGGCTGCGGCCGAGTTTCGCCTCACTGGTCGGCCTTGGCGAGGTGCTGTTCGCGGTGCTGTCCGCCTGGTTGTTGCTCGGCGAGGCCGTGACTCGTAACCAGGCGGTGGGCGGCGTCGTCGTGCTCCTGGGGCTGGCGCTGGCCCGACAAGGCGACCGCAGCACCAAGGTGACCGCCGCGAACTGGCCGGACGCCGGACCGCTCGAAGAGGTCGCCGCCGGCACCCGCGCGTGACGCGTCCGGCACGCGATAAAGCGTCGGGAATGAAACGGGCTTCCCATCTGTAACATCACGATGTGACCTCTACCGCCGTGTCAACGCGTTCCTTCCGGGCCGCCTCGGCCGCCGTGGTGGTGGCCGGTACCGCGCTGGTCAGCCCGACGATGCTTCCCGCCGCCCACGCGGCCGACTGCTATGACGTCCAGGTGGTGTTCGCCCGCGGCACCGACGAACCGCCGGGCATCGGTCGGGTGGGTCAGGCGTTCGTCGACTCACTGCGCGGCAAGATAGGCAACCGGTCGATGGGGGTCTACGCCGTCAACTATCCGGCGAGCTACGACTTCCTGGCCGCCGCCGACGGCGCCAACGACGCGAGTGCCTTCATCCAAGACGTGGTGAACACCTGCCCGAACACCAGACTCGTGCTCGGCGGCTACTCGCAGGGCGCGGCGATCATCGACGTCATCACCTCGGTGCCGTTCCCCGCGATCGGCTTCAACAACCCGTTGCCTCCCGAGGTGGCCGATCACGTCGCTGCACTGGCCGTCTTCGGCAACCCGACCGCCAGGGTCGGCCTGCCCCTGACCTCCAGCCCGGTCTACGGCGCGAAGGCCATCGACCTGTGCAACGCGGGCGACCCGATCTGTTCGGACGGCAACAGCGTGCCCGCGCACCGCAGCTACGGGGCGGACGGAACGGCCAATCAGGCCGCGGCATTCGTCGCCACACTGCTCTGAGGACGGCCTCGGGAATTTTGGTAGCCGCCACCGGCGTATGTGAGTATTAGCCGACTGTCCGCGATCGAGGGGATCCCTTCAGCGTGTCCGACCCGACCATGACACCAGCCCGCCGACTCGGCGTTTCTGCGGCGACTCTGTTCGCCGCGATCGCGCCACTGGCCGGCCCCGCCCCCAGCGCCGCGGCCGCACCATGCCCCGACGTGGAGGTGGTCTTCGCCCGCGGCACCAGCGAGCCCGCCGGAATCGGACGCGTCGGGCAGGCGCTGACCGACACGCTTCAGTCCCAGCTCGCCGGTCGCAACATCAGCACCTACGCGGTGGACTACCCCGCCACCTACGACTTCCTGGCTGCTGCGGACGGCGCCACCGACGCGACCAACCACATCCAGGCCACCGCGGCAGCGTGCCCGTCGACCCGCTTCGTCCTCGGCGGCTACTCGCAGGGCGCCGCGGTGGTCGACATGCTGCTCGGCATTCCGCCGCTGGGTAACAAGGTCGGCGACATCGGCTCGGCCCCGCCGTTGCCGTCGAACCTGGCCAACAAAGTCGCGGCGGTGGCCGTGTTCGGCAACCCGGCGACCAAGTTCGGCAACCCGGTATCGGCCGCGGGCGCTCCTTTCGCGGGCAAGGGGATCGACCTGTGCAACGACGGTGACCCGATCTGCTCGCAGGGTCGCAATCCCTTCGCGCACACCAGTTACGAGAGCACCGATCTGCCCGGCCAGGCCGCCGGCTTCATCGCCGGGCTGCTCTGACTTCCAGCCCCGCAAGTTTTCACACCAGCACCGCTGTGCACTCGTCTACCATGTGAAACGTGCGTGTCAATAAGGCGTTGCGCTGCGCAATGGCGGTATCATCCGCCGCTGCGTCGATCGCGCTCGCCACCGCCCTCCCGCCGGCCGGTGTCATCCCGATCGCCGGGGCGGCGTCATGCCCGGATGTCGAATTGATCTTCGCTCGCGGCCGCTTCGAACCGCCGGGGGCCGGCATCGTCGGCGATGCCTTGGTCGACGACCTCCGGTCCAAGGTCAACAAGAACATCAATCTCTACGCGGTCAACTACCCCGCCGACACCCAGGCCGACCTCGGTGCCAACGACATCGGACAGCGCATCCAGTACAACTTGAACACCTGCCCGAAGACCCGGCTGGTGCTGGGCGGATATTCGCTCGGTGCGGCGGCCACCGACATCGCGCTGGCCGTGCCGATACCAGTGCTGGGATTCAAGACTCCGCTGCCGTCCGCCGCCCCGGGCCACATCGCCGCCGTCGCCCTGTTCGGCAACGGAACCCAGTGGCTCGGTCCCATCACGGCGTTCCAGCCGGCCTTCACGGACCGCACGATCGAGTTGTGTCACGGGTCGGACCCGATCTGCAATCCGGCCGACCCGGACACCTGGGCCGGGAACTGGCCCGATCACCTGGGCAACGCCTACGTCGACTCCGGGATGGTCAACCAGGCGGCCAATTACGTCGCCGCCCGGCTCTAGATCGTGCGCAGGTCCCGGGTGACCGCGATGCGCGCGGCCAGCTGGTCGTCGGGCGGGTAGTCGACGCCGACCAGCGTCAGGCCGCGTGCCGGTGCCGCCGCGAATGCGCTGGAGCGCTGATCGGCATCCAACAGTGTTGTGCACCAACCGGTTTCACGTCGGCCCTCCCCGACCGCCAGTAGGGCGCCGACCACCGAGCGCACCATCGACCAGCAGAACGCGTCCGCCGTGACGAACGCGGTCACCATGTCGCCGTCACGCACCCACTCCAGGCGCTGCAGGTCGCGGATGGTCGTCGCGCCGGGCCGGTGCCGGCAGAACGCGGCGAAGTCGTGCAGGCCGAGTAGATCCCGCGAAGCATCGTTCATCGCCGCGACGTCCAACGGCCGCGGCCACGTTGTCACGTAACGCGCGAGCTGCGGGTCGGCACCGTACGGTGACAACGAAAGCCGGTATTCGTAGTGCCGGCGCAGCGCCGAGAACCTCGCATCGAATCCGGCCGGGGCGCGGGTGATCTCACGCACCCGGACGTCTTCGGGCAGGAATCGGCCCAATCGGCGCAGCAGAGGCAGGAATTCGGGCTCGTCGGCGCGAACGTGCCGCGGATAGGCGTGCGTCAGCGCGTCGGCGGGAACATCGACATGGGCCACCTGTCCGGTGGCATGGACACCGGTGTCGGTGCGGCCGGCGGCGAACAGCCGCAGAGGCACCCGAAACACCGTCGAGAACGCCTCGTCGAGAACCCCGGCGACGGTCCGATGCCCGTCCTGCACCGCCCAGCCGGTGAAATCCGTCCCGTCATAGGCGATATCGAGCCGAAGTCGGACAGGGCGAGCGGAGAACGAGACGTGCCCGCCACCGGAATCGGTGACGGGCACGTTCGAACTCACAGCGTCAGGACTTGTCAGCGTCCGAATCCTCGGCTTGCTCCTGGGCGATCTCGTCGGCAGCCTCGGCGGTCTGAGCGTCGGCGATGCCGGCGTCCTCAGCCTCGACGGCCTCGATCGACTCCTCGGGCTCGACCGCAGTCGTCGGCTCCTCGGCCAAGGCCTCGTCGGTGGCCGTCGGCTCCTCGGCCAAGGCCTCGTCGGCAGTCGTCGGCGCCACCGGCGCCGCCTTCTTGGCCGCAGCCTTGGCGGCGCGAGTGGCCTCCGAGGTCACCGTCTTCTCCCGCACCAGTTCGATGACGGCCATCGGGGCGTTGTCGCCCTTGCGTGCCTCGACCTTGATGATGCGGGTGTAACCGCCGTTGCGGTCCGCGAAGAACGGCGCGATCTCGGCGAACAGGGTGTGCACCACATCCTTGTCGCGGATCTTCTTCATCACCTCACGCCGGTTGTGCAGCGTGCCCTTCTTGGCGTGGGTGATGAGCTTCTCGGCGTACGGCCGCAGCGCCCGGGCCTTGGGCTCGGTCGTCTTGATCCGGCCGTGCTCGAAGAGCGACGTGGCCAGGTTGGCCAGAAGCGCCTTCTGGTGCGAGGACGACCCGCCGAGGCGAGGACCCTTGGTGGGCTTGGGCATTGCGATCTCCTAGTTGAGCCGACCCCCGTATCAGGTAGGGCCGGGGCGGATCGGGTGGGCGAAGCTGGGTGGAATGGGCGGGTTAGAGCTGTTCGGTCTCGGCGTAGTCCTGGTCGGCGTCCAGGTCATAGCCGGAGTCACTGTTCCAGGTGCCGGTGGCCACGTCGTAGCCGGCGACCTCGGACGGATCGAAGCTGGCCGGGCTGTCCTTGAGCGACAGACCGAGCTGGTGCAGCTTGATCTTCACCTCGTCGATCGACTTCTGGCCGAAGTTGCGGATGTCCAGCAGGTCGGACTCCGTGCGGGCGACCAGCTCGCCGACGGTGTGCACACCCTCGCGCTTGAGGCAGTTGTACGACCGGACGGTGAGGTCCAGATCGTCGATCGGCAGCGCGAACGCGGCGATGTGGTCGGCCTCGGCAGGCGAGGGGCCGATCTCGATACCCTCGGCCTCGACGTTGAGTTCCCGTGCCAGACCGAACAATTCGACCAGAGTCTTGCCGGCCGACGCCAGGGCGTCGCGCGGGCTGATCGAGTTCTTGGTCTCGACATCGAGGATCAGCTTGTCGAAGTCGGTGCGCTGCTCGACGCGGGTGGCCTCCACCTTGTAGGTGACCTTCAGCACCGGCGAGTAGATGGAATCGACCGGGATACGGCCGATTTCGGCACCGGAGGCCTTGTTCTGCACGGCCGGCACGTAACCGCGGCCGCGCTCGACGACCAGCTCGACCTCGAGCTTGCCCTTGTCGTTCAGGGTCGCGATGTGCATGTCGGGGTTGTGCACCGTGACGCCGGCCGGCGGAACGATGTCACCGGCGGTGACCTCGCCCGGACCCTGCTTGCGCAGGTACATGGTGACCGGCTCGTCCTCCTCGGACGACACGACCAGGCCCTTGAGGTTCAGGATGATGTCGGTGACGTCTTCCTTCACACCGGGCACGGTGGTGAACTCGTGCAGTACACCGTCGATGCGGATGCTCGTGACGGCTGCGCCGGGGATCGACGACAGCAGCGTGCGCCGCAGCGAATTGCCAAGGGTGTAACCGAAACCGGGCTCCAGTGGCTCGATGACGAACTGGGAACGGTCCTCGGCGATGACCTCTTCGCCCAGTGTGGGTCGCTGAGAAATCAGCATGGTGTTTCGAATCTCCTTCTCGGCAACCGCTATTTGATGCCGTTAGGTGGTCTGCTGCGGGGGTTTCCGCAGCGGACGTCTTTGTTACTTGGAGTAGTACTCGACGATCAACTGCTCGGCGAGTGGCACCTGGATCTGCTCACGGGTGGGCAGCTGGTGCACGAGGATGCGCTGACGCTCGCCGACGACCTGCAGCCAGCCCGGGATCGGGCGATCGCCGGCGGTCTGGCGGGACAGCTCGAAGGGCAGGGTGTTCAGCGACTTCTCCCTGATGTCGATGATGTCGTATTGCGACACCCGGTAGCTCGGGATGTTCACGTTGACACCGTTGACGGTGAAGTGGCCGTGGCTGACCAGCTGACGAGCCATCCGGCGGGTCCGGGCCAGGCCGGCCCGGTAGACGACGTTGTCCAGGCGGGTCTCGAGGATCTGCAGCAGGTTCTCACCGGTCTTGCCGGTCGAACGGTTCGCCTCTTCGTAGTAGCGGCGGAACTGCTTCTCCATCACGCCGTAGGTGAAGCGGGCCTTCTGCTTCTCCTGCAGCTGCTGGCGGTACTCGCTCTCCTTGATCCGGGCGCGGCCGTGCTGGCCGGGCGGATAAGGACGCTTCTCGAATGATTGGTCACCACCGACCAAGTCGACGCCGAGGCGGCGCGACTTGCGGGTGGCGGGTCCGGTGTAACGAGCCATTGAAGTTTCTCCTCCTAGACCCGGCGCCGCTTGGGCGGACGGCAGCCGTTGTGCGGCTGGGGGGTGACATCGGAAATCGCGCCGACCTCGAGGCCGGCGGCCTGCAGGGAACGGATCGCAGTCTCGCGGCCCGAACCCGGGCCCTTGACGAACACGTCGACCTTCTTGACGCCGTGCTCCTGGGCCTTGCGGGCCGCGTTCTCGGCGGCCAGCTGGGCGGCGAACGGAGTCGACTTGCGCGAACCCTTGAAGCCGACATGGCCGGAGGACGCCCACGCGATGACGTTGCCCTGCGGGTCGGTGATCGAGACGATCGTGTTGTTGAACGTGCTCTTGATGTGAGCGGCGCCGTGCGGGACGTTCTTCTTTTCCCTGCGACGGGTCTTCTGCCCCTTCTTGGGAGCAGCGCCGCCCTTCTTTGCTTGTGCCATCCGGGTTTACCTGGCCTTCTTCTTGCCGGCGATGGTGCGCTTCGGGCCCTTGCGGGTGCGCGCATTGGTCTTGGTCCGCTGACCACGAACCGGCAGGCCGCGACGGTGCCGCAGGCCCTGGTAGCAGCCAATCTCGATCTTGCGACGGATGTCGGCCTGCACCTCGCGGCGCAGATCGCCCTCGACCTTGATGTCGGGGTTGCCTTCGATGAAGTCACGCAGTTGCGTGACCTGATCGTCAGTCAGGTCCTTGGTGCGGAGGTCCCGGTCGATGCCGGTACCGGCCAGAATTTCCTGGGAGCGGGTACGGCCGATGCCGTAGATGTAGGTCAGCGCGATCTCCATGCGCTTGTCGCGCGGGAGGTCGACGCCCAGTAGACGTGCCATCAGGCAGTGATTCCTTCTCGTTGCGGAGGTCTGTTCCCAGTCCGTTCCCGACGGCGTCGGGGCCCGGCCTCCGTTCCGGGCGTGGGTGAGGGGCCTATCCCCTCACTGGTACTGGGAGGTCTGCATTCAGTTGTCGGTACTGCTCGCCGCTGGGCTGACGGCAGGGCTGAAGAATCAGCCCTGCCGCTGCTTGTGGCGCGGATCAGAGCAGATCACCATGACCCGCCCATGCCGGCGGATCACCCTGCACTTGTCGCAGATCGGCTTGACGCTCGGGTTCACCTTCACGGCTCGTAGATCCTTCTAGTTCTCGTCGGTTGTCGTGATGTCGTGCTGGTTCGAAGTCGAGGCACTGAGCAAAATCGGTAACGACTCGCTGCGCTCGTCGCTACTTGTACCGGTACACAATGCGACCCCGGGTCAGGTCGTAGGGAGACAACTCCACTACCACCCGGTCCTCGGGAAGGATGCGGATGTAGTGCTGCCGCATCTTGCCGCTGATGTGAGCGAGCACCTTGTGTCCGTTCTCCAGCTCAATGCGAAACATCGCATTGGGCAGGGGCTCGACCACGCGGCCCTCGACCTCGATGGCACCGTCTTTCTTGGCCATAACCTCTCAGATCTTGCTTTTGTTGGTCCTGCGCACACCGGCCGCCGTGGCGGCAGATACGTGCAGTCGGGGCAGCATTCGCCCCGACTGCAGAAACGTGAGCCGGTGACAGGAAATTCCAGGACAGGGCACGCAAGAGTCGGCGCGTGAACCGCACCGTTGGTCTACGATACCCGCTTCGCGGCGCTACTCCAAAACGCGGCATCGGCCGACCCTCCCACCCTAATGCGCAGGTGAACACCTCGCGACGAGAGCGGCAACGAAGCGAAGCCGACCCTAATAAACATTGGACGGTCGGCGCATAATGGACAGTGATGACTGGACCTGTCCCCCAGCCCCGTAAACCCGTCATTCTCTCCGTCGACGACGACCCGGCCGTGTCGCGCGCAGTCGCCCGGGATCTTCGCCGCCATTACGGCGAGAGATACCGGATCGTGCGGGCCGAATCCGGGCCTGACGCGCTGCAGACCCTCAACGAGCTGAAGCTGCGCGGCGAGACCGTCGCGGTGTTCGTCGCCGACTACCGGATGCCGCAGATGAGCGGCATCCAGTTCCTCGAAGAGGCGATGGACATCTATCCGATGGCCCGACGGGTGCTGCTGACCGCCTACGCCGACACCCATGCCGCGATCGACGCCATCAACGTCGTCGACCTCGACCACTACCTGCTCAAGCCATGGGACCCGCCGGAGGAGAAGCTCTATCCGGTGCTCGACGCGCTGCTGGAGGCCTGGCACGCCACCGGCGACCGCGCCATCCCGCACACCAAGGTGATCGGGCACCGCTGGAGTGAGCGTTCATGGGAGGTGCGCCAGTTCCTGGCCCGCAACCAGCATTCGTTCCGCTCCTTCATGGCCGACGAGTCCAAGGGCCGACAACTGCTGGATGCCGCGGGCCTGGACGGCCTGCAGTTGCCGGTGGTGATCACCGAGCAGGGCCAGACCCTTGTCGACCCGACCGACGCCGAGCTGGCCGGCATGCTGGGCCTGTCCACCGACCCGTCACTGGACATGTACGACCTCGCCGTCATCGGCGGCGGCCCCGCGGGGCTCGCGGCCGCGGTCTACGGCGCCTCCGAGGGACTCAAGACGGTGCTGATCGAGGAGACCACCACCGGCGGCCAGGCCGGACGAAGCTCCTTGATCGAGAACTACTTCGGCTTCCCGCTGGGCGTCTCCGGTGCCGAACTCACCACGTCCGCCCGCCGCCAGGCCGAGCGGTTCGGCGCCGAGGTGATCACCACCCGCAGAGCCGTCAAGCTGATCGCCGGCGACATCGGCACCGCGCGCACCATCGCCTTCGAGGATCAGGGCGAGATCGCCGCCCGCGCGGTCATCCTGGCCACCGGCGTCGAGTACCGACAGCTACAAGGCGTCCCCGGGTGCTTCGAGAACCCGGCCGATCCGGCGTGCAACTACATCGGGCGCGGGGTCTACTACGGCGCCTCGGTGTCCGAGGCATCGGACTGCGTCGGTGAGGACGTCTACCTGGTCGGCGGTGCCAACTCAGCCGGGCAGGCCGCGCTGTTCATGGCGGAGAAGGCGAAGTCGGTGACGATGCTGGTGCGCGGTCCGTCGCTGGAGTCGTCGATGTCGCATTACCTGATCCAGCGCATCGAGAACCATCCGAACATCACCGTGCGCACCTGCACCGAGGTGATCGACACCCTCGGCGAGGACGATCACCTCACCGGTCTGGTCATCGTCAACCGGCAGACCGATGAGACCGAGACCGTGGGCTGCGCGCGGATGTGCTGCTTCATCGGCGCCGAGCCCAGAACCGACTGGCTCAAAGAGGTCGTCGCCGTTGACGACCGGGGTTTCGTCCTGGCCGGACCGGACTTGCGTGACGTCGCCGGCTGGACCCTGGACCGCCCGCCGCACCACCTGGAAACAAGCGTGCCCGGTGTGTTTGTTGCAGGGGATGTCCGCGCCGAGTCGGCCAAACGAGTGGCTGCCGCGGTCGGCGAGGGTTCGATGGCAGTGATGCTGGTGCACCGCTATCTGGCCGAGGCCTGATTCACGAGCGCCGAGAGGGAGAGACCGATGGGCGAACAATGCGTGCCCGACGAACTGCGGACGCTGTTCCTGTTCGAGGCGCTGACCGACGAGCAGCTGCAGACCCTGTGCGAGAACGGCCACATCGCGGTCTTCGAGCCCGGGCCCATCGTCACCGAGGGTGACCCGGCCACCTGCTTCTACGTGCTGCTCGACGGCGAAGTGGTGATGTCCAAACGCTCCGGCGGCGTGGACATCGAGACGGGTCGCACCTCGCAGCGCGGCGTGTACTGCGGCGCGTGGTCGGCCTACGTGCCCGGCGAGGAACACCTCTACGAGGCCTCGGTGCGGGTGACCAAACCGTCGAGGTTCTTCGTGCTCGACGCCGACGCGTTCGCCCGCTTCATGCAGTCGCAGTTCCCGATGGCCGTGCACCTGCTGGAAGGCCAGAAGGTCGGCGGGCTGCGGCAGCGCCAGATCATCGGCCAGCGCGAGAAACTGCTGGCGCTGGGCACCATCACCGCCGGGCTGACCCATCAGCTCAACAACCCGGCGGCCGCCATCTCCCGCGACGTGTCCAACCTGCGCGAGAACGTCGGCAAGATGCGCCACAAGCTGGCGATGCTGGCCGACGGGAAGTTCACCCCGGAGGCGCTTCGGGTCCTGGTGAGCATGCAGGACGAGGTCGCCGAGCAGGTGGCCAAGTCCAAGGCCCAGCAGCTGACCGCGCTGGAGACCTCCGACCGCGAGGACCAGGTCAGCGACTGGCTCTCCGACCACGGCATCGCCGGCGGCTGGGACTACGCCCCGACGTTCGTCGAGGCCGGCCTGGACACCGACTGGCTGGAACGCGTCGAGGCCTCCATCGACGCCGTCGACTGCTCGGCCACATTGCAGAGCGCGATCGGGTGGCTGAAGTACACGATCGACACCGAGCTGTCGGTCAACCGGATCGCCGAGGCGAGCAAGCGCATCTCGGCCCTGCTGGCCGGGACCAAGCAGTACTCCCAGATGGACCGCGCGCCCTATCAGTCGGCCGACATCCACGAGATGCTGTTCAGCACGTTGATGATGTTCGGCGAGAAGGTCGGCAAGGACGGGCCCGTCCGGGTGGTCAAGGAACTCGACAAGTCGCTTCCTGAATTGCTCTGCTATCCAGGCGATCTCAACCAGGTGTGGACCAACCTCATCGAGAACGCCATCCAGGCGATGGGCGGAACCGGCACCTTGACGGTGCGCAGCATGCGTGAGGGCGAGTTCGTCCGGGTCGAGATCTGCGACGACGGACCCGGCATTTCCGAGGACATCATCGACCGGATCTTCACCCCGTTCTTCACCACCAAGCCGTTCGGCGAGGGCACCGGGCTGGGACTGGACCTCGCGTGGCGGATCGTCGTCGAGAAGCACCACGGCAACCTGCGGGTGGAGTCCCGACCCGGCGACACCCGCTTCATCGTGCTGCTGCCCGTGGTGGCACCGGCACCGGAGGCGCCCACACCGAACGAACTGCCCGCGGAATAGTTCGGGACCGGGCCGGGGTTGGAGCACAGATGAGCGAGGACGCCAAGCCATATCCGGGAGCAGCTGAGGCTGCGACATTGGATCTGGGCAAGTTCGGGTCATTCGGCCGGGGAGTCACCCCGCAACAGGCCGGGGAGATCGAGGCGCTGGGCTACGGCGCAGTCTGGGTAGGCGGCTCGCCGCCGGCCGAATTGGATTGGGTGGAGCCGATTCTCGAGAAGACCACCACGCTGAAGGTGGCCACCGGCATCGTCAACATCTGGACCGCCGCGCCCGGCCCCGTCGCCGAGTCCTTCCACCGCATCGAAAAGGCCTACCCCGGCCGCTTCCTGCTCGGCATCGGAGTCGGCCACCCCGAGGCCCATCAGCAGTATCAGAAGCCGATCGACGCGCTCAACAGCTACCTCGACAAGCTCGACGAGTACGGCGTGCCGAAGAACCGGCGCGTGGTCGCCGCCCTCGGCCCGCAGGTGCTCAAGCTGTCGGCCCGCCGCAGCGCCGGCGCGCACCCGTACCTGACCACACCCGAGCACACCGCCCAAGCCCGCGCGCTGATCGGAGCCGAGGCGTTTCTGGCCCCCGAGCACAAGGCGGTGCTGACCACCGACCCGGACAAAGCGCGCGCAGTCGGCCGCAAGGCACTCGACATCTATCTCAACCTGCAGAACTACCTCAACAGCTGGAAGCGGCTGGGGTTCACCGACGCCGACGTGGAGAGGCCGGGCAGCGACCGACTGGTGGACGCCGTCGTGGCCTACGGCACGCCCGAGAACATCGCCGCCCGGTTGAGGCAACACCTCGATGCCGGGGCCGACCACGTTGCCGTCCAGGTGCTGACGTCGTCGGACAAACTCGTCCCCGCACTGGCCGAACTCGCCGGGCCGCTGGGCCTGACGGATCACAAGGAGACCGGATGACCGACCCATCGCTGCTCAAGCCCGACCTCGGCCGGTTCGGAGTGTGGACCGGCGGCCCGGTCAAACCCGAGCAGGCGGTCGAGATCGAACGGCTGGGCTATGGGGCGATATGGGTCGGCGGATCCCCCGCCGCCGAGTTGGAGTTCGTCGAACCGATCCTGGAGCGCACCGAGAACCTGTCGGTCGCGACCGGGATCGTCAACATCTGGAGTGCGCCGGCCGAGGCGGTCGCCACGTCCTACCACCGCATCGAGGAGGCCTATCCGGGCCGCTTCCTGCTGGGCGTCGGCGTCGGGCACCCCGAGCACACCCAGGAGTACCAGAAGCCGTACGAGGCCCTGGTGGCCTACCTCGATGAGCTGGACAAGTACACGGTGCCCACCAGCCGCCGGGTCATTGCCGCGCTGGGACCCAAGGTGCTGGAGCTCTCGGCCCGGCGCAGTGCGGGCGCGCATCCGTACCTGACCACCCCGGAGCACACCGCGCAGGCACGCAACCTGGTGGGCACGTCGGTGTTCCTGGCCCCTGAACACAAGGTCGTGCTGTCCGGCGACGCCGCCGCCGCCCGTGATCTCGGCCGCCAGAGCGTCGGTTTCTATCTGGGCCTGAGCAACTACGTCAACAACTGGAAGCGGCTGGGCTTCACCGACGCCGACGTCGCCGAGCCCGGCAGTGACCGGCTGATCGACGCGGTGGTGGCGCACGGCTCACCCGCCGACGTCGCCGCGCGGCTCAATGAGCACATCGACGCCGGCGCGGATCACGTGGCGATCCAGGTACTGGGTGGTTGGGACCGCCTGATCCCGACGTTGACCGAGCTCGCCGGGCCGCTGGGGCTGACGACCGCCGGTTGATAGCGAACGGGGCCAACGTGCGCGACTGGATCCACGTCGACGACCACAACAGCGCGGTGTGGCGAATCCTCGAACGTGGCGAAATCGGCCGCACCTACCTCATCGGCGCCGACGGCGAGCGCGACAACCTCTCGGTGCTGCGGCTGATCCTGCAGTTGATGGACCGCGACCCAGACGACTTCGACCACGTCACCGACCGGGCGGGCCACGACCTGCGCTACGGGATCGACTCCAGCGCGCTGCGTGACGAACTCGCCTGGATGCCCGAGCACACCGACCTGGCCGATGGGCTGAGTGCCACCATCGCGTGGTACCGCGACAACACGTGGTGGTGGGGGCCGCTGAAGGAGCGAGTCGAAGCGGGCTACGCGAAACGGGGCCAGTGACATGGCCTTCAGAGAGTTGACGGTGCCGGGCGCCTGGGAGATCACCCCGGCGCAGCACGGCGACAGCCGCGGGATGTTCTTCGAATGGTTCACCGAGGCCGGCTTCGCGGAGATGACGGGCCACGCCTCTTGCGGACCGCCGCGAACCGTTACTAGGATGTCCTAGTATTCAGTCGCCAGGTCAGCCGAGGGACACTTCATGAGCACAACGATCCAGCACTTCATCGACGGCAAGCGCACCAACCTCAACAGCACGCGCACCGCCGACGTATTCAATCCCAGCACCGGTGAGGTGCAGTCCAAGGTCCTCCTGGCGTCGGCCGCCGACGTCGACACCGCAGTGGCCTCGGCGGTCGAGGCGCAGAAGGAATGGGCGGCGTGGAACCCTCAGCGGCGCGCCCGGGTGATGATGAAGTTCGTCGAACTGGTCAACGACCACACCGACGAACTCGCCGAGCTGCTGTCCCTCGAGCACGGCAAGACGGTGCCCGACTCGCGCGGTGACATCCAGCGCGGCATCGAGGTCATCGAGTTCGCCATCGGCATCCCGCACCTGATCAAGGGCGAGTTCACCGAGAACGCCGGCTCGGGCATCGACGTGTACTCGATTCGCCAGCCGTTGGGCGTGGTCGCCGGGATCACACCGTTCAACTTCCCGGCGATGATCCCGCTGTGGAAGGCCGGCCCAGCCCTGGCGTGCGGCAACGCGTTCATCCTCAAGCCCTCCGAGCGGGACCCGTCGGTGCCGCTGCGACTGGCCGAGCTGTTCCTCGAGGCGGGTCTACCTGCCGGCGTGTTCCAGGTGGTGCAGGGCGACAAGGAAGCCGTCGACGCGATACTGACCCACCCCGACGTCAAGGCCGTCGGCTTCGTCGGCAGCTCCGACATCGCGCAGTACATCTACTCCACCGCGGCGGCCCACGGGAAGCGTTCACAGTGCTTCGGCGGCGCGAAGAACCACATGATCGTCATGCCCGACGCCGACCTCGAGCAGGTGGTCGACGCGCTGATCGGCGCGGGCTACGGTAGCGCAGGCGAGCGCTGCATGGCCATCAGCGTTGCCGTGCCCGTCGGGGAGGAGACCGCAAACCGGTTGCGCGCCAGGCTCGTCGAACGGATCAACAATCTGCGCGTCGGCCACAGCCTCGACCCCAAGGCCGACTACGGGCCGCTGGTCACCGGTGCCGCCCTCAAGCGGGTCCGCGACTACATCGACGCCGGCGTGGCCGCGGGAGCGGAGATCGTGGTCGACGGCCGCGAAAAGGCCAGCGACGAGCTGACATTCGGTGACGCCAGCCTCGAAGGCGGCTTCTTCATCGGCCCCACCCTGTTCGACCACGTCACCACCGACATGTCGATCTACACCGACGAGATCTTCGGCCCGGTGCTGTGCATCGTGCGCGCGCACGACTACGAAGATGCGTTGCGGCTGCCCACCGAGCACGAGTACGGAAACGGCGTGGCGGTGTTCACCCGCGACGGCGACACCGCCCGCGACTTCGTCTCCCGCGTGCAAGTCGGCATGGTCGGCGTCAACGTGCCGATCCCGGTTCCGGTGGCCTACCACACCTTCGGCGGCTGGAAGCGGTCCGGGTTCGGCGACCTCAACCAGCACGGTCCGTCGTCGATCCAGTTCTACACCAAGGTCAAGACGGTGACCGAGCGCTGGCCGTCGGGCATCAAGGATGGCGCCGAATTCGTCATCCCGACAATGAAATAGGTCGATCCGCAGATGAACTTCCTGACCTTGGACGAGGACGAACGCGTCATCGTCGAGACGGCGGCCGCATTCGCCGCCAAACGCCTTGCGCCGCACGCCCTGGAGTGGGATCGGTCCAAGCACTTTCCGGTCGACGCCCTACGCGACGCCGCCGAACTGGGCATGGCGACGATCTACTGCTCCGAGGACGTCGGGGGCAGCGGGCTGCGCCGGCTGGACGGTGTCCGGGTCTTCGAGCAGCTGGCGATCGCCGACCCGGTGGTCGCGGCGTTCATCTCGATCCACAACATGTGTTCGTGGATGATCGACACCTACGGCACCGTGGATCAACGCAAGACCTGGATCCCGCGGCTGGCGTCGATGGAGGCCATCGCCAGTTACTGCCTCACCGAGCCGGGTGCCGGATCGGATGCAGCGGCCTTGCGCACCAAGGCCGTTCGCTGTTCCGGTCCGGGGGGTGAGCACTACGTGATCGATGGCGTCAAACAGTTCATCTCCGGGGCGGGCAGCTCCGACGTGTACGTGGTGATGGCCCGAACCGGAGGCGAGGGCCCGCGCGGCATCTCGGCGTTCATCGTCGAAAAGGGGACTCCGGGGCTGAGTTTCGGTGCGAACGAGGAGAAGATGGGCTGGCACGCCCAGCCCACCGCCCAGGTGATCCTGGAAGGTGTGCGCGTGCCGGCCGACGCGATGCTCGGCGGGCCCGAAGGTGAAGGCGGCGGTTTCGGTATCGCGATGAACGGTCTCAACGGTGGCCGGCTCAACATCGCGGCGTGCTCGCTGGGTGGCGCGCAGTCGGCCTTCGAGCAGGCGGGACGTTATCTGGCCGACCGGCAGGCCTTCGGCGGCGCGCTGCTCGACGAACCCACCATCCGGTTCACCCTGGCCGACATGGCCACCGCGCTGGAGAGTTCGCGGCTGATGCTGTGGCGGGCGGCTCACGCCCTGGACAACGACGAGCCCGACAAAGTGATGTTGTGCGCCATGGCGAAACTGCACGTCACCGACGTCTGCTACGGAGTCGCCGACAAGGCGCTGCAACTGCTCGGCGGCTACGGCTATCTGCGGGAGTACGGCCTGGAGAAGATCGTCCGCGATCTGCGGGTGCACCGAATCCTGGAGGGCACCAACGAGATCATGCGCGTGGTGATCGGGCGGGCCGTGGCGAGCGGCGCTCGCAATCCGGCCGAGGCCGCTCGAGTCCGCACATCGGCATAGGAGGAGACCAGATGACGACGATCGCGTTCCTGGGGCTGGGCCACATGGGCGGTCCGATGGCGGCCAACCTGGTCAACGCCGGCTACGCCGTGCGCGGCTTCGACCCGGTGCCGGCACTGCGCGCGGCGGCCGAGCAGAACGGCTCGACGGTGTTCGACACCGGCGCGGCCGCAGTCGACGGCGCCGACGTGGTCATCACCTCACTACCCAACGGGGCGATCGTGAAAAGCTGCTACGCCGAGGCACTTCCGGCAGCGAAGCCCGGTACGCTGTTCATCGACACCTCCACGATCTCGGTCGACGATGCCCGCACGGTGCACGCCCAGGCCACCGACGCCGGGATGGCTCAGCTCGACGCGCCGGTCTCGGGCGGGATCAAGGGCGCGACCGCGGGAACGCTCGCCTTCATGGTCGGCGGTGAGGACGATGCCCTGGATCGGGCCCGGCCCGTGCTCGACCCCATGGCCAGCAAGGTCATTCACTGCGGGTCCTCGGGTGCGGGCCAGGCCGCGAAGCTCTGCAACAACATGGTGCTCGCGGTGCAGCAGATCGCGATCGGCGAGGCGTTCGTCCTCGCCGAGAAGCTCGGCCTCTCGGCGCAGTCGCTGTTCGACGTGATCACCGGGGCCACCGGAAACTGCTGGGCCGTCCACACCAATTGCCCTGTGCCCGGCCCTGTTCCGACGTCACCGGCCAACAACGACTTCAAGCCCGGGTTCGCCACCGCGCTGATGAACAAGGACCTGGGCCTGGCGATGAACGCGGTGTCCTCCACCGGCGCCTCGGCGCCGCTGGGCACGCATGCCGCCGAGATCTACGCTGCGTTCGCCGCCGAGCACGGCGACCTCGACTTCAGCGCGGTCATCGACACCCTGCGCTGAGGTTGCGTCCGCGGGTGTGAATCCTGCGCGATTGTTCGCCCGAATTCTCGCAGGTCCCTCGCGGCTTCAGAAATCGCCGGCGTGGTGGCGCAGCGTCTCGATCGAGGACACCAGCGCCCTGGCCTGCGACTGCGAGATGCCGATGTCGGCGAAGACCTCCTCGTTGAGTGTCGCGGTGGCGTCCTCCACCGTCGAGCGGCCGATCTCGGTGAGCTCCACCAGCGTGGTGCGCCCGTCGGTCGGGTGCGGCACCCGCTGCACCAGCCCGTCGGCCTCCAGTCGGCGGATCGCGTGCGTGACGCTGGTGACGTGCACCTGCAGCAGTTCGGAGGCCTTGGTGATCGGCAGCGCGCCGGTGCGGCTGAACGCCAACAGCCGCAGCAACTCGTACCGCGAGAAGCTCAGGTCGTAGGGCCGCAGCGCGTTCTCCACCCGGGCCAGCAGGATCTGGTGCGCCCGCATCACCGAGGTCACCGCCACCATGCCGTCGGCGACGTCACCCCACCCGGCGCGCTCCCAGTTGACCCGAGCCGCCGCGATGGGGTCCGGTTTCTCCGGTGGGGCTGAGTCGGGCGGCATCCGCCCATATTGCCCTAAGGCAGGCGAGTTACAGGCCGCGCTGCAACAGCACGTCGCCGGTGTCGGCGGACACCACCTGCACGGCGGCGATCTGGTTCAGCGGCATCGATGTGCTGCCCGACGGCGAGGCGGTCGCCCCGGCGTGGGCCATCCACGTCGCCAGCTGAACCCGGGTGCCGTCGCGGCCGACGGCGTACATTGCCAGCTTGTCGCCGTTCTCGTCGGCCTCGCCGGCACCCGGCTCGTCGCGGTAGGTGCACGTCATCTCGACGCGAGTCCCCCAGTCCTGGCCGGTCACCACGACCTTCGCCTCGAACGACGACGGGACCACCGGCGTCATGGTCATCGGGGCCGCGGCCGTGATGCTCGGCACCTGGAGCTGGGTCAGTCCGAACTGCGCCGGGTTGGACGCCAGCAGGGCCGCGACCGCGAGGACCGCCGCGGCTGCCGCGGTCACGCTCCAGGTGATCCACCGGGAGCGGCGACGGCTTCGCCGGACCTTCTGCATGATCTCGTCGAGCAGCTCCGGGCGCATCGGGGGCGGCTCCAGACCGCGGTCGTCGATGGCGGCCACCTCGTCCGACGGCAGCATCGCGAGCAGGGCGGGCATCCCGCTGAGCTCACCCACCGCCGAGCGGCACGACACGCATCCACTCAGATGGTTCTCGTATTCGCGGCGGTCATTGCTGGACAGTGATCCCAGGATGTACGCGGCGTCCCACAGCGCATAGGGGTCGTGCTCGGTCATCGAGTCACCCCCATCTCCTGCAGGGTCAGCCGTAGCGCGCGCACCGCGTAGTGCAGCCGGGACTTCACGGTGCCCTCGGCGATCTGGAGGTCGGCGGCGATCTGGGCGGTCGTCCAGCCGAGGTAGTAGGAGCGGCGGATCACCGCGCGGTGATCCGCCGACAGCTGGGCCAGCGCGTCGCCGAGCAGCAGCCGGTCCAGGGCCACGTTGACCTCGTCGGGGCCCGG
This sequence comes from uncultured Actinomycetota bacterium, assembly GCA_963716465.1. Lineage (GTDB taxonomy): Bacteria > Actinomycetota > Actinomycetes > Mycobacteriales > Mycobacteriaceae > Mycobacterium. The sequence continues at coordinate 111,130 of CAVQTS010000006.1, read as the reverse complement.
GCGGTCCGGCGCGCCGGGGGTGTCCAGCGAGTCGCTCTCCTTGCGGAACCGGGCGCTGCGGCGTTCGTCGATGATCATGTTGCGGGCGACGGTGAACAGCCACGCTCGTGCCGAGCGCTCGGCGTCGTCGGTCACCTCGGGGTGCTGCCAGGCCCGCAGCAGCGTCTCCTGGACCACGTCCTCGGCGCGAGCGGGGTCACCGGTCAGGCGCACGGCGTAGCGCCACAGCGCGGCCGCGTGGTCGCGGTAGAGCACCCGCATCAGGCCGGCCTCCGGATCATCCATGTCCAACCTCCCGGCGAAGACACGAAACCGGCGATGGTCTGGTTCAAGTGTGCGTCCGGGACGGATCAGAGCGTCAGAATTCGCGGGCCTTCATCGGTGACGGCGACGGTGTGCTCCCAGTGCGCGGCCCGGGAGCCGTCGGAGGTGACGACGGTCCACTCGTCGGCCAGGATCCGGGTCTTGGTGGTGCCCAGGGTCAGCATGGGTTCGATCGCCAGCACCGAGCCGACCACCAGGGCGGGGCCGCGGCCGGGCTGGCCCTCGTTGGGCAGGAACGGGTCCATGTGCATCTGTCGGCCGATGCCGTGCCCGCCGTAGCCGGCGACGATGCCGAACCTGCGGCCGTGGGTGCGTTCGGCGGCCCGGGTGCCCTGTTCGATCGCGTGCGAGACGTCGGTGAGGCGGTTTCCCGGGATCATCGCCGCGATGCCGGCCTCCATCGACTGCTTGGTCGCCGCCGACAGCGCCTCGTCCATCGGGATCAGGGTGCCCACGCCGAACGTGATCGCGGCGTCGCCGTGCCAGCCGTCGATGATCGCACCGCAGTCGATGGACACCAGGTCCCCCGGGGCCAGCGTCTCGTCGGCCGCCGGGATGCCGTGGACCACGCGATCGTTGACCGACGAGCAGATGCTCGCCGGGTAGCCGTGATAGCCCGAGGAACGACGGGATTCCGCCCGCCTCGCGGATGACGGTCTCAGCGGCCTCGTCGAGCGTCTTGGTGGACACCCCGGGGGCGGCGGCCGCCCGAACCGTGCGCAGCGCCGCGGCCACCACCGCGCCGGCGGCCGCCATCGCATCGAGCTCGCCCGGGGTGCGGGCGGGCACGGTCTTCCGGTTGCGCAGTCCGGGCAGGGAAACCATCGGCGCTCAGCGGCCGAGTGCCTGCAGCGCCCGGGTGAAGACCTCGTCGAAGCCGCCGACGGCGTCGACCGTCTTGAGTTCACCGCGGTAGTAGTCCAGCAGCGGGGCAGTCTCGTCGCGGTAGACCTTCATACGGTTGCGGATGACGTCCTCGGTGTCGTCGGCACGGCCCCGGCCCTTGAGCCGCTCGACCAGCTCATCCTCGGGGACCCGGAACTCCAGTACCGCGTCGAGCCGGAGATCGCGCCGGGCCAGCATCTGCTTGAGGGCCTCGGCCTGCTCCACCGAGCGCGGGAAGCCGTCGAGGATGAAACCTCCTGCGACGTCGGCGTCGTTGAGCCGGTCGTCGACGAGGGCGTTGGTCAGAGTGGCCGGGACGAGGTCGCCGGCGTCGAGGTACTTCTTGGCTTCCAGGCCCAGCTCGGTGCCGGTGCTGATGTTGTGCCGGAACAGGTCACCCGTCGAGATCTGCGGGACCTCCAGCTTCTCCGCCAGCTTGACCGCCTGGGTTCCCTTACCCGCGCCGGGCGGTCCGAGCAAAACGATTCTCACTTGAGGAACCCTTCGTAGTTGCGCTGCATGAGCTGGCTCTCGATCTGTTTGACGGTATCCAAACCGACGCCAATCATGATCAGAACCGCGGTACCGCCGAAGGGCAGGTTCTGCACGCCACCGGAGTTGCCGATCTGCAGGAACATGTTCGGCAGGACGGCGATCACGCCCAGGTAGATCGACCCGGGCAGGGTGATCCTGTTGAGCACGTAACGCAGGTAGTCGGCGGTGGGCTTGCCCGGCCGGATGCCGGGGATGAAGCCACCGAACTTCTTCATCTCGTCGGCGCGCTCGTCGGGGTTGAACGTGATCGAGACGTAGAAGTAGGTGAAGAAGATGATCAGGGCGAAGTAGAGGCCGATGTAGGCGGGATCCGCCGGGTTGGTCAGGTAGTTCGCGACGAAGCGGTCCCACCAGTTGTTGCTCGGCGTCTTGCGACCGCTCTGGATCAGCTGGGTCACCAGGTGCGGGATGTAGATCAGCGACGACGCGAAGATGACCGGGATGACGCCGGCCTGGTTGACCTTCAGCGGCAGGTAGGTCGAGGTGCCGCCGTACATCTTGCGGCCGACCATGCGCTTGGCGTACTGCACCGGGATTCGCCGCTGGCCCTGCTCGACGAACACGACGCCGATGATGATCAGCAGGGCCGCGACGCAGACGGCGGTGAAGACCAGGCCGCCGCGGCTGTCCAGGATGCTCTTGCCCTCGGCCGGGATGCGGGCGGCGATGCCGGAGAAGATCAGCAGCGACATGCCGTTGCCGATGCCGCGCTCGGTGACCAGCTCACCCATCCACATGACCAGGGCGGCGCCCGCGGTCATCACCAGCACGATGATGATCAGGGCGAAGATGCTCTGGTCTTGGATGATGTTCAGCGTGCAGCCCTGCAGCAGGCCGCCGTTGGCGGCCAGTGCCACGATGCTGGTGGCCTGCAGGATGGCCAGCGCGATCGCCAGATAACGCGTGTACTGCGTCATCTTGGCCTGACCGGCCTGCCCCTCCTTGCGTAGCTCCTCGAAGCGCGGGATGACCACGCCCAGCAGCTGAACGATGATGCTGGCGGTGATGTAGGGCATGACGCCCACCGCGAACACCGTCAGCTGCAGTAGCGCGCCGCCGGAGAACAGGTTGATCAGCGAGTAGATCTGCGCGCCGCTGCCACCGCTCACCTGCTCGATGCACTGGTGGACGTTCTTGTAGTTGACCCCTGGGGACGGCAGTGACGCGCCGACCCGGTAGAGGATGACGATGCCCAGCGTGAACAGGATCTTTCGCCTCAGGTCAACAGTCCTGAGTGAAGAGATGAAAGCCGAGAGCACTCTTCCTCCTGGGCAGCGCGACGGAGGAGTCGCAGCGTGCCATTGGGGCTGGCCTGGCCAGCGTATGGGTAATCCTGCCTAGCGCCGATCGCCGCCAGGTGAAGGCCGGCGGCACCGCTCGCTCAAACAGTCTACGAGAGTAACAGTTCGCCCAGGCAGGCCGGGAATCCCTGCGGCGGCGGCGGACCGGGTAGGACCCGCGGCGTACAGTCACCGATAGCTCTTATATTGGCTAAGTATAGGTGGCACGGCTCGGAGGCCTGACGAATGACGCGTACCGACAACGACACCTGGGATCTGGCATCCAGCGTGGGAGCGACCGCCACGCTGGTCGCCGCCGCGCGGGCCGCGGCGTCCAAGCAGGCCGACCCGCTGATCGACGATCCCTATGCCGAACCGCTCGTCCGGGCCGTCGGCGTCGACTTCTTCATCAAGATGGCCGACGGCGCCATCCCGGCGATGGACGACGACATCTCCACCGGCATGAGCCGGATGACCGACAACATGGCGGTGCGGACGAAGTTCTTCGACGAGTTCTTCCTGGCAAATGCAGACGGAGGGGTCCGTCAGGCGGTGATCCTGGCCTCGGGGCTGGACTCGCGGGCCTACCGCCTGGCGTGGCCGGAGGGAATGGTCGTCTACGAGATCGACCAGCCCGAGGTCATCGGGTTCAAGTCCGAGACGCTCGCCGAGCTGGGTGCGACCGCGACGTGCGATCGGCGCACCGTGGCGATGGACCTCCGCAACGACTGGGCCTCCGCCCTGCGGCGGGCCGGCTTCGACCCGAAAGCCCCCACAGCGTGGAGCGCAGAGGGCCTTCTCGGCTATCTGCCCCCGGAGGCGCAGGACCGGCTGCTGGACACCATCACAGAGTTGTCGGCGCCGGGAAGCCGGGTCGCGATCGACTGCGCGCCGCCGTCCGACCCCGCGCAGGAGGAGCAGTCCCGGGAGCGGATGAAGGCGTTCTCGGACCACTGGCGTGAGCAGGGCTTCCACCTCGATTTCGCCGAGCTGGTCTACATCGGCGAGCGCAACGAGGCCACCGCCTACCTGAGCGGGCACGGCTGGCAGGTCGTCGGCACCCCGATCAACGACCTGCTCACCGACAACGGATGCGCTCCGTTCGACGACGACGAGCCGATGGCCAAGCTCAGCTATGTCAGCGCCACCCTGGGCGGTGCGCGATGAAGCGCAGCGACGCCGACTCGTGGGACCTGGCATCGAGCGTCGGGGCCACCGCCACCATGGTGGCCGCGGCCAGAGCGCTGGCCAGCCGGGAGGACGGCGCCATCATCGACGACCCGTTCGCCGAGCCGCTGGTGCGGGCCGTCGGGATCGACTTCTTCACCAATCTGGTCGACGGCAGCATCGATCTGACCGCCGTTGACGAAGACGGCAGCGCACGCATGCTGACCGACGTGATGGCCGTGCGGACAAGGTTTTTCGACGACTTCTTCCTCGATGCCGCGAAGGCCGGCGTACGGCAGGCGGTGATCCTGGCTTCCGGGCTCGACTCACGCGCCTACCGGCTGCCCTGGCCGGCGGGCACCGTCGTCTTCGAGATCGACCAGCCCAAGGTCATCGACTTCAAATCGCAGGCGCTGGCCGAGCTCGGCGCCTCCCCTACCGCCGACCGGCGGGCGGTGAGCGTCGACCTGCGCGACGACTGGCCGGCGGCCCTGCGCGCGGCCGGGTTCGACGACACCGCGCCGACGGCCTGGAGCGCCGAGGGACTTCTGGTGTATCTGCCACCGGATGCCCAGGACCGGTTGTTGGACAACATCACTGAGCTGTCCGCGCCGGGCAGCAGACTGGCCACCGAGTACCACCCGGACGCCGGGGCGGGTATCGCCGACCGCGCCACCAAGATGAGCGACCAGTGGAGCGGACTCGGCTTGGACCTCAACCTGGCGGACCTGTTCTACGCCGGTGAGCGCACGTCCGTTGTGGACTACCTGCGGCAGCACGGCTGGCAGGTGAGCACGCGCAGCAGACCGGAGATGTTCGCCATGCACGGGCGCACGTTCTCCGACGGCGAATCGATGGCTCCGTTGCGTAACTCGTTGTCGGTCACTGCGATTCGGAACTAGCCGAGATGGCAAGTACGGACTCCGCCCGCCGCGACGGCGACACCTGGGATCTGGCCTCCAGCGTCGGAGCCACCGCGACCATGGTGGCCGCCGGACGCGCGATGGCGACCAGGGATCCGCGCCACCTGATCGACGATCCGTTCGCCGAGCCGCTCGTCCGGGCCGTCGGCATCGACTTCTTCGTCAAGATGATCGACGGCGAGGTCGAGGCGTCCCCGTTCGGGGACAGTGCACCCGAGCGGGTGGAGGCCATGATCAACGGAATGGCCATGCGCACCAAGTTCTTCGACGAGTTCTTCGTAAACTCCAGTGCAATCCGGCAGGCGGTCATCCTGGCGTCCGGCCTGGACTCGCGCGCCTACCGGTTGCCATGGCCGGCGGGCACCGTGGTCTACGAGATCGACCAACCCAAGGTTGTCGAGTTCAAGACCCGGGCCCTTGCCGACCTCGGGGCGCAGCCGACAGCCGAGCGGCGCACGGTCGGCATCGACCTGCGTGAGGACTGGCCGACCGCGCTGAAAGCCGCGGGCTTCGACCCGGCTGCGCGGACCGCGTGGCTGGCCGAAGGGCTACTGATCTACCTGCCGCCCGACGCACAGGACCGGCTGTTCGACACCATCACCGGTCTCAGCGCCCCGGGCAGCGCGCTGGCCACCGAATACGTGCCCGGCATCATGGATTTCGACGCCGACAAGGCCAGGGAGATGGCCTCGAACCTGCGCGACCGCGGCCTCGATCTGGACATGCCGTCGCTGGTGTACGCCGGCCCACGCAGCCACGTCATGGAGTACCTGCAGGCCAAGGGCTGGGCCGTCACCGGCGTGCCCGGCGAGGAGTTGTTCCGCCGCAACGGCCTTTCGCGGCCCGATCGCGAGGACTACGACCCGCTCGGTGAGATCGTCTACGTCAGCGCGACGTGTTGATCCCCGGCTCGCTCCGCTCCAGCCCGCCGGAGGCCTAGAACCTGCTGCTACCCAGCCACAGCACGCTGGCCCCGGTGAGCGCGCGCTCGCCGTGCTCGACGACACTCAGCACCGACTGACCGATCAGGGCGACGACGGCCTCGGGAAGCGAGGCCGCTGCGGGCTGAGATGAAGCCCTGGGCCGCAGCATGTCCCGCAATGACGAACCGGGCAGACCCACCAGTTCCACATCGGCGTCGACGTCCAGGCCGGCGAGCACCTTGGCGCGCCGCACCGCGGTGCGTAGTCCACCGAGCTCGTCGATCAGACCATGGGCCTGGGCGTCGGCGCCGGTCCACACCCGGCCGCGCGCGACGGCGTCGACCGCTTCGACCGACATCGAGCGGGCCTCGGCCACCCGGTGCACGAAATCGGTGTAGAACAGGTCGGCCTCGGCTTCGACCATGGCCTGCTGCTGCTCGGTGAACGGCGCGTTGGGCGACCATGCGTCGGCATTGTCGTTGGTGCGCACCGAATCCGATCCCACGCCGAGGCGCTCCTTGAGGTCGCGGGCGATCAGCTTTCCGGTCATCACCCCGATGGAGCCGGTGATGGTTGCCGGATTGGCGACGATGGTGTCAGCACCCATCGACACGTAGTAGCCACCCGAGGCGGCCACCGCACCCATGGAGGCCACCACCGGCTTACCTTTGTGCCGCAGCCGGGACACTTCACGCCAGATCGTCTCCGACCCGGTCACCGACCCGCCCGGACTGTCGACGCGCAGCACCACGGCCGCGACGTCGTCGTCGGCGCCGGCCTGGCGCAAAGCGGCGGCGATGGTGTCGCCGCCGGCACTGGATCGGCCCAGCGGCGACAGCTGCGGACCACCGCGGCCGCTGACGATCGGACCGGCGACGGTGACCACGGCGATGGTCGGCTTCTTGCGGCCGGGAAGCGACGGCATCGGCACCGGCGGCCCGCTCCTGCGGGTTTGCGCGTACCGCGACAGATAGAGGCGGGACGGGGCGTTGTCGTCGGAGTCGGCGTCCCCGGTTTCGGGGGAAACATCTTCCGGCGGGCAGGAGCGCAGCGACCCGGGATTGGACTGAGCGCCAGCCAGTTCGGCGATGCGGCTGTAGGCCTCGTCGCGGAAGCCGATGCGGTCGACGAGATGCCCGGTGACCGCGTCGTCACGCAGCAGCGGGGCGCGGTTGGCCAGTTCGTCGACGGCGGAGGCCTCGATCCCGCGCGACTCGGCGATGGCCTGCCACACCTGGGTGTGCAGGCTTTCGATGAGTCGGGAGTCGGCCTCGCGGTGGGCATCGGTGTAGTGGTCCTGGGTGAACAGATTGGCCGCCGACTTGTACTCGCCGCGCGCGACGAATTGGGCTTCGATACCGGCCTTGTCGAGGGCGTCGCGCAGGAACAGCGCGTTGGTGGCGAAGCCGACCAGGCCGACGGTTCCCGACGGTTGCATCCACACCTCGCCGAACGCCGAGGCCAGGTAGTACGACAGCGTGCCCGGGTAGGTCTCGGCCCACGCCAGTGACGGCTTACGTTCGGTGAACGCGGCGATCGCCTCGCGCAGCTCCTGCACGGGCGCTGCCGGTGCGGCCGAAACCTGAACCCGCGCAATCAGTCCCGCGACCCGACCGTCATCTGCGGCGCGGTGGATGGCGGCGACGGCGTCACGCAGAAGCATCGGGCGACCACCGCCGGTGATGAACGTCAGCGGGTCGAAGCCGGCGGTCTCCGGAGGAACGGACTGCACGTCGAACTCGAGGATCACGCCGGCGGGCACTCCGTGGTGCCGGGCGGTGTCGACCTTGCGGGCCAACTCTCGGATGTCGTCGAACCCCGGCACGCCGGAGAGAAGAGAGAACATACCTTCGAGGCTACCGGCGCTGCTCGGCACACCCGTACGGTGGACCGGTGAGATGCTCGATCTCTATCCCCCAGTTCGACGTCGACGGCTTCGATGCCGAGGGCCTGCGAAGTTACCTTGCCCGTGCCGAAGTGCTCGGTTTCGAGGGCGGCTGGGCGATGGAAGAAGTCGGGGCGAATGTCACCGAGGACCGCGAGCAGATGGAACGCCTTGCCGCCGAGGTCATTCCGCAGCTCGACTGACCTCCTTGCCCAGCAGACGCAAAAGCTCCCGACACGCCGGGCGTGCGGGAGCTTTTGCGTCTGTTCGCGCGTCAGATCTCGGTGGCCGACCCGCCTGCGGCGGTGATCGCCTCGCGGGCGCTGCTGCTGAACTTGTGTGCGGTCACGTCGACCTTGGCGGAGAGCTTGCCGTCGCCGAGGACCTTGACGAGCACGTTCTTGCGAACGAGGCCGTTGGCCACGAGTTCGTCGATGCCGACGGTGCCGCCCTTGGGGAAGGCCCGGCTGATGTCGCCGACGTTCACCACGGCGTACTCGGTGCGGAACCGGTTCTTGAAGCCCTTCAGCTTCGGCAGCCGCATGTGGATCGGCATCTGGCCGCCCTCGAAGCCCACCGGAACGTTCTTGCGGGCGCCGGTGCCCTTGGTGCCGCGACCGGCGGTCTTGCCCTTGGAGCCCTCACCGCGACCAACGCGGGTCTTGGCGGTCTTCGAGCCGGGAGCCGGCTTCAGGTCGTGCAGTTTGATGACGCTCATTTGACTTCCTCTACCTCGACGAGGTGGTGGACGACCTTGATCAGCCCGCGGGTCTGCGGGGTGTCCTCGCGGACCACCGACTGACGGATCTTCTTCAGGCCCAGCGTCCGCAGGCTCTCACGCTGGTTCCAGCGGGTGCCGACGGTGCCGCGCACCTGGGTGATCTTCAGCTGTGCTGAATCCTTCTGGGCCATGGTTATGCGCTTCCCTCACGCGCGGCCGCAGCGGCCAGCGCTTCGCTCTCCCGACGGGCGCGCAGCATGCCTGCCGGCGCGACGTCCTCGATCGGCAGCCCGCGGCGAGCCGCCACCTCTTCGGGACGCTGCAGCAGCTTGAGCGCGGCCACGGTGGCGTGCACCACGTTGATCGCGTTGTCGCTGCCGAGCGACTTGGCCAGCACGTCGTGCACGCCGGCGCATTCCAGCACCGCGCGCACCGCGCCACCGGCGATGACTCCGGTACCCGGGCTGGCCGGACGGAGCATCACCACGCCCGCGGCGGCCTCACCCTGGACGGGATGGGTGATGGTGCTGCCGATCATCGGGACCCGGAAGAAGCTCTTGCGGGCTTCCTCGACACCCTTGGCGATGGCGGCGGGCACTTCCTTGGCCTTGCCGTAGCCGACGCCGACCATGCCGTGACCGTCGCCGACGATGACCAGCGCGGTGAAGCTGAACCGGCGACCACCCTTGACCACCTTGGAGACACGGTTGATCGTGACGACGCGCTCGAGGTAGTTGCTCTTCTCGCCACCGTCGCGGCCACCACGGCCACCCCGGTCGCCGCGGTCGTCACGCCGGCCACGACCACCACGGTCGTCGCGCCCGCCGCGCTGCTCGTCGGTACGGGTGCCGGCGCTCGGGGCGCCGGTGTTGGCGGCCACTGGGGCCTCTGAAGTCTGGTCCGCCATTATGCGGTCCTTCCGTTGTACGAAGTCATATCAATTCCCATGTCGCTGCGCTCCTGCCCGCCGGCTAGAACTTGAGTCCGCTCTCGCGGGCGGCGTCGGCCAGCGCGGCGATGCGTCCGCCGTAGGTGTTGCCACCACGGTCGAACACGACGGCCTCGATGCCGGCGGCCTTGGCGCGCTCGGCGATCAGCTGACCGACGCGGACGCTGTGGGCCTTCTTGTCACCCTCGACGGCACGGACGTCGGCCTCGATGGACGAGGCCGCGGCCACGGTGGTGCCGTTGTCGTCGTTGACCAGCTGCACGTGGATGTGCCGCGAGGAGCGGTTGACCACGAGGCGGGGCCGCTCGGCGGTGCCGACGACCTTCTTGCGCAACCGGGCGTGCCGGCGCAGCCGGGAAACCCGGCGGGCGGCCGAGGCGGTGGTGCCGACCGGCTTACGCTCGGTGGCTGTCTGTGCTTGAGCCATGCTTACTTACCTGTCTTTCCGACCTTGCGGCGGATCTGCTCACCCTCGTAGCGCACGCCCTTGCCCTTGTACGGGTCCGGGCGGCGCAGCCGACGGATGTTGGCCGAGATCTGGCCGACCTTCTGCTTGTCGATACCGGTGACCGAGAACTTCGTGGGGGTCTCCACCGCGAAGGTGATCCCCTCAGGAGCCTCGATGAGCACCGGATGGCTGTACCCGAGCGCGAACTCGAGGTTGCTGCCCTTGAGCTGCACGCGGTAACCGACGCCGAAGATCTCCATCTTGGTGGTGTAACCCTCGGTCACACCGGTCACCAGGTTGGACACCAGGGTGCGGGACAGGCCGTGCAGCGAGCGGCTACGACGCTCGTCGTCGGGCCGGGCGACCACGATCGCGCCGTCATCGTTGCGCGACACGGTGATCGGCTCGGCGATCTCCAGCGCCAGCGTGCCCTTGGGGCCCTTGACCGACAGGTTCTGCCCGTCGATCGTCACATCCACACCGGCGGGAATCGTCACCGGCTGCTTTCCAATACGCGACATGTCTAGACCTCCCTCACCACACGTAGGCGAGGACTTCGCCGCCCACGCCTTGTCGGGCTGCCTGGCGGTCGGTCAACAGGCCGGAAGACGTGGAGATGATCGCCACGCCCAGCCCGCCGAGCACCCGCGGCAGATTGGTCGACTTCGCGTACACCCGCAGACCGGGCTTGGACACCCGGCGCAGACCGGCGAGGCTGCGCTCCCGGTTGGGGCCGTACTTGAGCTGGACAACCAGCGACTTACCGACCCGGGCATCCTCGGTATGGAAGTCGGTGATGTAACCCTCCTTCTTGAGGATCTCGGCGATGTTCGCCTTGATCTTCGAGTGCGGCAGGGTCACTTCGTCGTGATACGCCGAATTGGCGTTGCGCAGACGTGTCAAGAAGTCTGCGATCGGGTCCGTCATGGTCATGACTGGGCCTGTCTACCTTCCTCGCAACGGTTCCCGGACGGGCCTGCTGCGCACCTGTTCTCTAAATGGTCTGTTGGTCTTCTGGGGAAGAGCCGATTACCAGCTGGACTTCTGCACGCCGGGCAGTTCGCCGGCGTGGGCCATCTCGCGCAGGCAGATCCGGCACAGGCCGAACTTGCGGTACACGGCGTGCGGGCGGCCGCACCTATTGCAGCGGGTGTAGGCCCGCACGGCGAACTTCGGCTTCTTGTTGGCCTTGTTGACCAGCGCCTTCTTTGCCATCTGCTCAGTTCTCCTTGAACGGGAAGCCGAGGGCCCGCAGCAGCGCCCGGCCTTCGTCGTCGTTCGTCGCCGACGTGACGACGGTGATGTCCATGCCCCGGGGGCGGTCGATGGAGTCCACGTCGATCTCGTGGAACACCGACTGCTCGGCGAGCCCGAAGGTGTAGTTGCCGTGGCCGTCGAACTGCTTGGGCGACAGGCCGCGGAAGTCGCGGATACGCGGCAGTGCGATCGACACCAGCCGGTCGAGGAACTCCCACATCCGGTCGCCGCGCAGGGTAACCCGGGCACCGATCGGCATGCCCTCGCGGAGCTTGAACTGCGCGATGGACTTGCGGGCCTTGCGGATCTCCGGCTTCTGGCCGGTGATCAGGGCCAGGTCGTTGACCGCGCCGTTGATCAGCTTGGCGTCGCGGGCGGCGTCACCGACACCCATGTTGACGACGACCTTGACCACGCCGGGGATCTGCATGACGTTGGCGTAGTTGAACTCTTTGTTGAGCGCGTCCTTGATCTCCTCGCGGTACCGCGCCTTCAGCCGGGGCTGAACCTTCTCCACAGTTGTCATCGTCAGATGTCCTTGCCGTTGCGCTTGGAAATTCGAACGCGCTTGCCGGTTTCCTCGTCGACGCGGTAGCCGACGCGGGCCGGCTTGCCGTCGGAGTCGACGACCATCACGTTGGAGACGTGAATCGACGCCTCCTGGGTGACGATGCCGCCCGAGGACGCGCCGCGCTCGGTGGTCGACTGCGCGGTGTGCTTCTTGATCCGGTTCACGCCCTCGACCAGGATCCGGTTGCGCTCGGGGAAGGCCTTGAGGACCTTGCCCTTGGCGCCCTTGTCCTTACCGGCGATGACCAGCACGGTGTCGCCCTTGTGCACCTTCATTTACAACACCTCCGGGGCAAGCGAGACGATCTTCATGAACTTCTTCTCGCGCAGCTCGCGCCCGACCGGGCCGAAGATGCGGGTGCCACGCGGGTCGTTGTCGGCCTTGATGATGACCGCGGCGTTCTCGTCGAACTTGATGTAGCTGCCGTCGGCGCGACGACGCTCCTTGACGGTGCGCACGACGACGGCCTTGACCACGTCACCGCGCTTGACGTTGCCACCGGGGATGGCGTCCTTGACGGTCGCCACGATGACGTCGCCGATCCCGGCATAGCGCCGCGACGAGCCACCCAACACGCGGATGCACAAGATCTCCTTGGCGCCCGTGTTGTCGGCGACCTTGAGCCGCGATTCCTGCTGAATCACTAGATCTCCTCGGATCTGGTAACTGTGTGCACGGCAAAACCCATCTGGACAAGCCAAAAGGAACTTGACGTGCGCGGTCTTTGTCGCCGAAGAGCACGCGGGGCCGACCTGATTCGAAACATTCATCGAGTCCAGCCAGCCGAGGTCTGCCCTAGGCAACCCCTAAATACTAGGTGACGGGCCGCAAAGCTCCAAATCAGCGCAGTTCACGACGTCAGGAGAGGTCGACCACGCACCGGAATCCGATGTGCGTGGTGGAGCTGTCCTGTGACTGCGGCGACCGGGCGGCGGGCCGGTAGCGGTGGCAGTACTCCGGTGCGCACAGGTGCGAGCCGCCCTTGAGGGTCTGGCTGACGCTCGGATCCGGGTTCGCCGGCGGGGGGCAGCAGGAGTTCTGCTGCTGCGGCAGGTGGTGCGCGGAGAACTGGGTGGTCGTCCACTCCCACACGTTGCCGATCATGTCCACCAGGCCCCACCCGTTCGGCGGGAACGTGCCCACCGGCGAGGTACCCACCCAGCCCAGCGCTCCGTCGTTGCGGTACGGAAACCGGCCCTGCCAGGTGTTGGCCATCAGTGCGCCGTCGACGGTCGGCTCGGCACCCCAGGAGTAGACGGTGTCGCTTCCGGCCCGTGCCGCGTACTCGAACTCGGCCTCGGTCGGCAGCCGGCGGCCGGCCCACGCCGCATATGCCGCCGCGTCGGGGTAGGCGACCTGGACCACCGGGTGGTCCTGCCGGCCGGCCACGTCGCTGCCGGCACCGAACGGCTCGCGCCAGGACGCCCCGGGCGCCCAGTCCCACCACTGCCGCCAGTCCCGCAGGTCGACGGGGCCGGCCGTCGGCCGGAACACCAGGGCGCCGGGCAGCAGGTCCTCCTCGGCGACGCCGGGATACAGCGCCGGGTCCAGGGGCTTCTCGGCGACGGTGACGTAGCCGGTCTCGGCGACGAATTCGGCGAACTGGGCGGTGGTGACCGGGTGACGCTCGATCGCGAACGCGGACACCGTCGCGGTGTGGATCGGCGCTTCCTCGGGGTAGAAGTCGACCGACCCCATCCGGAACGATCCGCCGGGCAGCTCGACGAGCTCTGTAGCCATCATCTCAGGGTATGACGATATTGAAATCGCTGGTCAGCGTCGAGGCGGCCGCGTCGAACCCGGAGGTGCCCGAGGGCGCCTCGACGTGGATGGCCACCAGGTAGTTCTTCGCGTTCGTCCAGATGTGGGTGACGCGGTCCTGGTATTCGGTGGACTCCCCGGGGTCGTCGGCCCAGGTTCCCATCAGCTTCTGTCCGCTGTAGCCGCACAGGTCGGCGGGCAGCAGACTCAGCGTGCTGATCGGATATTTGGCCATCACGTCGTCGGAGTAGCGGGTGAACGCCGCCGCGGGATCGAGCGCGGTGGCGGTGATGGAGATCTCGGCGAGCATGTCGTCCGGCCCGGTGAACCGGGCACCGACGTCACCGGATCCCGGGGCCACCGACCACCCGTCGGGCACGGCGACGGTGATCTTGGGAGCGGCCGGGTCGGCCACCGCGGCCGTCGCCGTCTGCCCCGTCAGGTCCTGGCCACACACCTGGGCGTCGGACGGAACCGCTTCCCGGGTGGTGTCCACGACACCGGGTTCGGAGGACTCGGGCGTGTCGGTGCCCACAGCGCGTGACGGCGTGGCCGATACCGAGGACTCGGCCCGGACGGCCGTGCCGTCGCTGTTTCGTGCGCATGCGGAAACGCCTGGAACGGCCAGCACCACAACCGCCACGGCGGCCAAAACCAGCCGAGTCACCTGTCCAGTATGGCGCGGTGCTCAGTCCTTGGCGAAGGCCGCCGCCAGTTCGTGCTCGGCGTCGCGGTACGGCGTCCCGGAGACGTCGACGACCACGCGCCGGATGACGCCCCCGGTGAACGCGAACGGCGCCACGTAGGCCGTGGACACCGGCTGGCCCAGGTTGCGTCCCACGCTCACTCCCCCGCCGGCCAGCCCGAAGGTGAACGGGTGGGCTTTCACCCCCGCCAGGGTGGCCACCGCGTCGCCGTCCACATAGAGGGTGACCTCACCGACGGGCGTGTGGGTGCCCTCGACCACGCCGGTACGCAGGTAGCCGACGCCGAGGATGTGCTCACCTGTCGGCAGCGGATCGGGTGCGGTCACCCGCTGCTCCTCCTCGCCGAAGAAGTTGTAGACGAACTGCAATCGGCCGTCGGCCACGAACAGCACGTAGCCGCCGTGACCGGCGCCCTGCTTGAGCAACACGCCCTGGGCGTCGGCACTGTCGACGGCCACCTCGGCCAGCACCGAGAAGGAGCGGCCGGCGATCATCACGCAGGCGCCCATCGAAACCGGCGCGGTGTTCGGGTAGTAGATGAACCGCGACCGATTACCCACCAGCGAGGGACGGGAGCGTCCGACCATCTCGAAGACGTTGAGGTCGGAGAGCGGAAGCCCGTTGTAGCGCTGCGCTTCGGAGAACCACAGCGCTTGCATGTCGGCGAGCTTGTCGGGTTGCTCGGCCGCCAGGTCGTGGCATTGACTTCGATCGTTCTCGATGCAGTAGAGCTCCCAGCGGTCCTGGTCGAAGTGTGACCAGCCCGACGGTGCGGCGGGGTGCACGGTGTTGGCGAACCAGCCGTCGTGCCAGATGCCGCGGGTTCCCAGCATCGTGTAGAACTGGGTCTGCTTTCCGGTGTCTGCGGCCGGATCATCAAGGGCTGCCTTGAAACTCACGCCGTCGAGCGGCTTCTGTGCGATCCCCTTGACGGTCTGCGGCGGCGCGATGTCCAGTAGGTCGTAGATCGTCGGGGTGATGTCGCAGACGTTGACGTAGTTGTCCCGGACTTCGCCACGTGCGGCAATTCCGTTGGGCCAGGAGATGATTGCGGTGTCGGCGATCCCTCCTTCGTGGGAGGCGTAACGCTTGTAGAGCTTGTAGGGCGTGTTGAAGGCCATCGCCCACCCGATCGGGTAGTGGTTGTACGTCGTTGGCCCGCCCAGTTCATCGAAGAACTGCATGCTCTCTTCGACGGTGTCGATGTAACCGTTGAAGAACTTGGCCTCGTTGACCGAGCCGTTGGGGCCGCCCTCGCCGCTGGCGCCGTTGTCGGAGATCACCACCACGATGGTGTTGTCGAGCTGGCCGGACTCCTCGAGGTAGTCCAGCACCCGGCCGATCTGCGCGTCGGTGTAGGACAGGAATCCGGCGAACACCTCGGCCATCCGGGCGAACAGCCGCTTCTCCTCGTCGGACAATGTGTCCCAGGGCCGCACGGTGTCCTGCAGCGGCCACGGCTCGCCGCCGGGTCCTTTGACGTCCAGATACGGGTTCACGCCGGACAGTTCGGTGTCCGGCGGAACGATACCGAGCTTCTTCTGGTTCGCCAGGACGATGTCACGGTAGCGCTCGTAGCCCATGTCGAACCTGCCGGCGTAGCGGTCGGCCCAGTCCGCGAAGACGTGGTGCGGGGCGTGACCGGCGCCGGGACACAGGTAGGTGAACCACGGCTTGTCCGGGGCGACCATCGTGGAGTCGCGGATGAACTCGATAGCCTTGTCCGCCAAATCCTTTGACAGGTGGTAGCCCTCCTCCGGTGTGGCCGGGGCCTCGACCGGGTGGTTGTCGTAGACCAGTTCCGGATACCACTGGTCGGTCTCGCCGCCCATGAAGCCGTAGAACCGCTCGAAGCCGCGCGAGAGCGGCCAATGGCGCTTGGTGGCGGCCAGGTTGGACTCCTCGATGGGCGTCAGGTGCCATTTGCCGATGCAGTAGGTGTTCCATCCGCGTTCGGCCAGGACCTCCGAGATCAGCGCGGTGTCATCGGGAATGCGTCCATTGATGCCGGGGAACCCCTCGGTGAACTCTTCGACCATGGCCATGCCCACGGTGGTGGCGTTGCGCCCGGTCAGCAGTGACGCCCGGGTCGGTGAACACAGGGCGGTGGTGTGGAACTGCGAGAGCTTCACGCCGCGCTCGGCGATGCGGGTCATCGCGGGCATCTCGACGAGGCCGCCGAAGCAGTCCCAGGTCGCGATACCGATGTCGTCCCAGACGAGATAGAGGACATTGGGTGCGTCCGGCGGGGCGGCCGGTGCCGCGAACGGACCCCAATCCGGTTGGGAATCCCGGATGTCGAGCTCGATCTTGCCGGTGAACTCTGTGGCCATCAGTTGCCCGATCCTCTCGTCGTGGCGGACATTACCTTCGTCTCGTGGCAATTGGCTGTGGAAAGCCAGGTCAGTTTTCTCAGGCCTCCGGGACCGGTTCGTTCACTCGGTAGAGTCGCCAGTTCGGCTGTCCATCGCCATCATTGGGTATCTCCAGCTGCAGGGTGGCGACATCGGCACCGGTGTCGTAGAGCGTCGGGTAGCGCTGGTTGAGCGCATCGGAGACACCGCGGCCGGTCGGCGGGACGGCGAGCAGGTACTTGACGCCGTTGGCGGCGGGGTTGTTCAGCAGCCGGACGAAGTCAGGGTCCGACGGCACCACGAAGGTCCGCGGGTTTCGCGTCGCCGCGACGATCGCGAAACCGTAGACCGTGTCCGTGATCACCGAACTGGGCGGCAGGTCGAGGTTGTCGAGGTAGGCGGCGATGGTGCGTTCGGTCGAGAACGTCCGGGCGATGCGGTGCTCGACGGCCTTGCGGGGGCTGACGCTGTCGGGTGCCGGGTTGAGCACCGCGGCCAGGGCGTACTCCTGTGGGGCATAGTGCGGCAGGCTCATCCCCCAGCCGGCCACCGGCACGCCGACTGCCAGCGCCAACGCCGCCGCGGCGTAGCCGGACCGGGTGCGCGTCGACGGCAGGCCCGACGGTGCCGGCGCGTAGCGACCTCGTCGTTTGGGTTTCGCGAACGCCCCGTCGGGAACCGCGAGCATCGCCAGGCATGCCGAGAACGGGATCGCGATGATGTAGAAGCGCAGGAACGGGAACGTCGAACCGGCGGCGAAGGTGAGCCACTGGAAGGCCAGCGCCGCCCCGTACACCGCGACGGGCGGGATCAGCATGGTCCAGTTCGCCCGGCCCCACCGGATGAAACCGGCCCACACCCCGAGTGGGATCAGCGTCGGAGCCAGCAGCAGTGTGCAGCCGGCGGCGAACACCAGCCCGCTGATCGGGCCGGCGTTTACCGCGCCGGACTGTTTGAGGATCGCGGCGTTGCCGTACTGGGAGGTGAACTGCGCGAACGCCTGACCGGTGATCAACCAGCTCGCCGCCGCCCACCCGATGAACGCGACGAACCCGGGTGCGCTGACCAATATCAGATCCAGAAGCGCACGACGAAAACGTGGCGCCCGGCGGGCGCGGAAGTAGGTGGTGAGGCCGACCAGGAAACCCGCGGCGGCCACACACGCGACCGCGTCATAGCGGGTGAGGTAGGCCAGACCCATCGCAATGCCGCCGGCGATGACCAGGTGGTGGACGTCGTCGTCGACCATCCACATGATGAGCCGGCGCACCGCCCAGGAGATGAAGAAGACGAACGGCGCCTCACTCATCCCGTTGGAGCCGTAGAAGACGACCATCGGGTTCACTGCGAACAGCACCGCGATGGTGACCACGTACCGGCGCGGCAGCCCGCGATCGGTTCCCATCGACAGGATCTGCACCACCGCCCCGGCCATGAACGCCGCCGACATGACGGATCCGGCGAACGCGCGCGCCGCCAGCGCGGGAAACAGCGGGCTCGCGGCGATCACCGGGATCTGCACCATGGCCGTGAGCGGGGTGAAGATGAAGCCGATGGCGGCCAGATGTGGTGAGCGGCTGAACAACACGCTCTGTGCCGCCGACACTCGGGACAGCGCGTCGCCGAGGATGAACCCGTGGCTCACCTGAAGCCAGTAGCCCACCGCAACGTAGACCGCGAACGACGCGATGTAGGCGACGATCTTGAGCCGCCGATCGCTCAGGGAAGTCATGATCCGGTGGGGCCGGCATCGGGCTTCTGGGACAGACCGTGAAAGGTCTTCTCCCAGTAGGACGGATTACGGATCAGCTGATAGGTACCCTTTGCCGCCGCGATGCTCATCATCACGAAGAAAGCCGGCACGGTCAGCGCGGCCACGATGAGGTCGGCGCGGTCGTCCTCGCGCAGCGCGACCAGGTTCATGTAGAGCGTCGCCCCGTTGCCCAGGATCAGCGCGGCAAGCGCGGGAAAGTAGATGTACCACGGGAAGACCGCCTCGACCACAGCCGGCTGCCCGAGGAACCACAGCACGGTGATGAACCAGAACAACAGGTTCAGCACGGCGATGATCGGCGTCCCGGCCAGCACCAGATTGAAGCGCAGGAAACTGCGAAACCCGATGGTGCGGAACAACTGTCGTGGCCTTCTGATGTGGACCAGCCACGTCTGCAGGTAACCCTTGTACCACCGGGAACGTTGCCGCACCCAGTTGATCGGGTCGCTGTTGGCCTCCTCCAGGGTGGCCGAGTCCAGCACCGCCGTTTGATAGCCCGAGGCGGCGATACGCAAGCCGAGGTCGGCATCCTCGGTGACGTTGAACGGATCCCACGCCCCGATGCGGTCCAGGACGTCGCGGCGTAGGTGATTCGAGGTACCGCCGAGGGGAATCGGCGAATTGCTCCTCATCATGCCGGGAAGCAGGTAACCGAACCACAGCCCGTACTCGGCGGTGAACCATCCGGTCAGCAGGTTCTGGTGGCCGTTGTGATAGGCGAGCTTGGCCTGGACGCAGGCGATGTTGTCGGGCAGTTGTCGGAATGCCGCCGCCACCCGGCGCAGCTGCAGGGACTCGGGAAGGTCTTCGGCGTCGTAGATCGTGACGATGTCCCCGGTCGCGAACTCCAGTCCGTAGTTGCAGGCCTTGGGCTTGGTGCGGGGCTCGGCAGGAGGCACCAGAACGATGGTGATCGACGCGGAATCCGCGCAGCGTCGCGCGGCGTTGATGGTCACCTCGTCGTCGGCCTCGAGCAGCAGCAGGATCTGGAGCTTGTCAGTTGGATATTCCAGCGCCGCCATGGCGCCGAGCAGGTCGCCCACCACCTCCGGCTCGTTGTAGGCCGGCACCAGGATCGTGTAATGCGGCAGCTCGGCGTCCGGTACCGCCCGGGCCTCCTCGTCGGAGATCACGATCGCCGCGGAGGCCAGGCCGGCTTTGAAGATCAGTACCCGGTCGAGCATCGTGAAGACGTACCCGAAGGTGCACAAGCCGATCAGCGCCACGGCGGTCTCCATCGGCCGCCAGATCGCGAACCCCACCGTGACGACGAGCAGCGTCCACAGCACCACCCGCTGCCAGCCCATCACCGGGTTGGACGCCGAACGCAGCGGGTCGTCCTCCCGCAGACCGTTGACGGCGCGGTCCAGTGCCCACTGCTTCTCCTCCTCGGTGACGTCGTCGAGGTCGAGCACGATCCGGCCGGTCACGCGACCGGCTCCGCATCGCGAAGCTGCGCGGTGACCAGCCCGCGCCCGAACTGCGTGAGCATGTCGGCGTCCTTGAACTCCGGTTCCCGGTTCGTGGTCACCGCATTGCCGCGGAAGAGCACCGTGAACAGCGTGCCCAGCGTCGGCCACAGCGCCCCGTTGGGCTCGGGGAACGGCGCGGCGCTTTCATGGTTGTCGACCGCGCCGATCAGCACCCGTTGCGCGGAATCCTTGTTGCGCCAATGGAACACCAGCAGGTTCCAGGTCACCAGGAGCTGGTCGTCGATGACGCTGTACATGTACCCGGTCAGACCGTGCCCGAGATCCACCGGATACGGGTCGCTGAGCCGGCTCGATGCGGTGTCGTACAGCAGAGTGGACGGATAGACGCCGAAGGAGAACGGCTGCAAGGTGTTCGTCGAGTCGACGATGACCTTGCGTGGGCGGCTGAACTTGTCCCACTTCGGGTTGCCGGTGTCGGCCACCATGTCTTGGCGGATCAGAGTGGCGTGCTGTCCGTAAAGCCTTCGCACCCAGTCGTATTCGGTCTCCCCGCTGACGTGCCAGCCCACCGGCGCCTGCAGAGGCCGGCCGAATGTCAGCTGGGGGACCCACGTCGTCGGCGGGTTGATCGTCGGGGGCAGGGCCACCAGCGACAACGCGATCGCCACGGCCAGGACCAGCGGCAGGCCCGACCAGACCTCCTTGGCGGCAAGCGGTTCGAGCTGTCGGTCCAGCACCCGCTTCGGTGCGCCCCGGCGGGCATAGAGGAACAGGGTCATTCCCACCACGGCGATGGAGGCGGTGGCCGGTATCACCTGGAAGACGAACACCGGGGCCTTGGGCGTCAACACCGCCATCGCCAGCAGGACCGCCAGACCGACGCCCCAGGACAGGGCCGCACCCACCACCGCACGACTCCAGGTGCGGCCGACGGAGATCGCGGTCGCGGCGGCCGCGATGATCAGCACCGCGCCGCCGGCTGCCACTCGGCTGCCGCCGAACAGGATGACGGCAACCTGATAGGGCAGCGGGAAGACCGCGAGCAGCAATACCCACACCCACACGAACCGGATCACCGGCCGCAGCCCGAACAGCACCACGCTGGCGCTGGTGACGAACAACCACATCGCTAACAGGTCGAGCCTGAGCAGGTGGAAGTATCCCGCATAGCGTGGCAGCAGAACGCCGTGCACCATCCACGCCACACCCAGGCCGATGATCCCGACGATGATGTCGGTTTGGCGGTCGTGGATCGGCAGCTCGGTGCGATCGCGCCGGGCCACTCCGATGGCAGCCATGATGCCGGCGATCGGGACGACCCATACGTATCCGTTGAGGCTGCCCGCCCTGGTCGTCTCCACCAGACTCGCCAGCGACCGGTGGAAGGCGAACAGCGTCAGCACCGCGATGTAGATCCAGCGCAGCGCAAGCCGGTAAACCGGCCGGAGCAGGTGCAGCCACGGCGTGCGTGGTGCCGCCAACGGGGGCGGTATCGCTGCCGTCGCCGTCATCGTCAGCCGCCGGATTCGCCTCTGCGGGAACGGAGCAGGATCGCACCAGTTCCGAGGACAGCCGCGGCCACGATGCCACCGCCCAACACCCAGGCCCAGCTCTTGCGGTCGTCAGGCGCGGGCGATGTCACCAGACCCGCTTGCGGGCGTAGGGTGACCGGGCCGTGCCCCGGCGTCGCGACGATCGCGGTTCCGTCCAGCCTCGTCCACCGGCGCGGGTCGCTGCTCAGCCACCGCAGCAGTTCGTCGAGCTGATCCGGCGCACCGTTGGAGGTGGCCACCAGAAGAGTCCTCTGGCCGTCGAAGAGGGTCTGCAGCGATCCGAACCGGATGGCCGGGTCGAGGGTCAAAGTGGTTGGCTCACCGCCGTTGTCGATTCCCTCGAGAGAGAGCCGGCCGCCACCCGGGGTGATCGGAAGAGTGATCCCCGAGTGATTCCAGCCGTCGGTGGCGATGACGATCGCCGGCAGCCGGCTGTCCAGTGCCGCCTGGGCGTCGGTCACTGCCACGTCGATCGGCAACGCGCTGAGCCGCTGCAGGCCGACGATGATCGCCGTCGCGCGAACAGTGTCGGCGAAAATGTCCGACCCGATGCCGATCTGGACTCTGGGCATCAGCGCCTGCGGCAGCGACTGAAATCCGCCGGGCACCGGCGGACTCGCCGGACTGCTCTGCACCACGCTGTCGCCGTCGATGGTCAGCGTCAGCGGCTGGAACTCCCCGCACCGCCCGGTGTTGCCGGAGATGTTGAGCGCGACACCGAGATTGGTGTAACGCTGCAGCAGTCGGTCGGGCACATCTATCCAACGGTCGATGGTCCCACTGTTGTCGGTGGGCCAGCGGTCGACGGTCTCAGTGCCGACGATCGCGATCAGTCGGGCACTGATGGAGTTCGGTATCGGGGTGTAGGAGCCCATCAGGTGCACGCGGATGTTGTGCGCCGAGCGGCCCAACCGGGTCTGATCCAGTCCGACGGTGACCTGGGGTGCCAGCGCAACGGCGGTGACCCCGTCCTGCCCGAGTTCACGCAGAGTGGTGACGTTGCCCGGAAGTTGCGCCGCGATCCGCAGCGGCCCGGCGACGGCCTTCGAACTGAGGGCGAGCCGGGAGATGTCGGAGGACAACAACCTGGTCTGATTCGTCAGCTCGTTGGCCGGCCCCGCGATTCGCAACGACGGGATCGGCCCGGCGCCGCCCTGCAGCGACAACCCTGGATCGGGCCCCTCCTGGATGACGATCTCGCGCTCGAACGGAAGTGTCGGAACAGCGTCCTGGGCACCGAGGGCCGTAACGACCACCGTCGTGGTCTGGGTGCCGTAGCGCGCGACGGCGGCAGCAGCCATCCGGACGGCCGCCTCGGATTCCACCTTCGTGGGTTTGGGCGGGATCGCGATGGTGAGCTTGCGCAGAACCGGCGGCAGGAAGTCGGCCACGGTGGTGGGTGGCGCCTCCACACCGTCGAACGTCACGGTCCCGTTGACCAACCGCAGCGGATTGGTCGGGTCGAGGCAGTACCCCTCGATCGGAACGAGATATGTGCGCAGGGTGACGGTCACCGAGTTGTCGACGATGTCGACACCGGGCAGCGGAATCACGATCGGCGCCTGGTCGGCCGGCGGGATCGGCACCCGGGCAATCGTGCGCTCGTCCTGGGTGACGGTCAGGGTGCCTGACCGGACATTGATCGGAAGTTCCACGATTGCGTTCAAAGTCAGCGGGATCAGACCCTGCGGCACCGGGAAGGTGAGCGTCGCGGTGCCCTGGTCGCCGTAGAACGCCAGCGGCGCGCTGGTCCCCATGTCGGCGAGGCCGATGGTCGGCGAATTCGACAGCGCGCCAGGGCCTTCGGGAGCGGCATGGGCGGCGGGCGCCATCCACATCGCCGTGGCCAGGACTGCAGCCGCCACAGCAAGCCGGCGTGGTGATCTCATATGCCCCTCGGGAACGGTGAGCAGCCTTGCCAACCACTCGTCGTCAATTCCCCACCAGTCTCACATACAACTTTCGCCACGGCGTGCTATCGGCAGAACGATGTCGTGCCTACGAGTTTCTGCGCCAGCCGAGCGCCGAGTCACGCTATCCAGCATGACCAGTGCGGCAGTCCTCGAGGCGTGCCGCCGGTTGCGGCTACTCCTGCCGCGGAGGGTCGTCCGGACCGTCACCCGAACTCTCGTCCTCGGCAAGTGTCTGCGCCCGATGCGCAGCGGTCGCACTCCGGCGCGACCCCAGAAGAATGGCGACGGCGCCGAGAGCGGCAATCGCGACCACGCCGCCGCCTATCCACCAGGCCCATCGAAAATTGTTGTCCGGTGCCCATGGTTGGTCTTGGGGCTGGTCCGGATTCGGAATGGTCACCGGTTCACGACCGGGCAACGAAATGATCGCCCTGCCGGAAAGGCTGCCCCAGCCGTCCGGATCGGCGGTCAAGGATCCCAGCAGCGCGTCAAGCTGTTGCGGGGCGCGGTTGGACGTCGCGATCAGCACCGAGCGCTGGCCGTCCCTTACTGTCTGCAGCGAGCCGTAGGTCACTGGTGTACTCAACGTGAGCGTGGTCGGATTACCCCCGGGCTCAAGGCCGTTGACGGTGATGCCGTTGTCTGAGGAAGCAACCGGAAGTGGAATCTTACTGTTGTTCCATCCGTCCGCGGCGATCAGAACCGCCGGCTCAGTGCTGTTCGTCGCCTCCTCGAGACTGGTCACCGTGGTGGCCACCGGCACCGCACTCTGTCGCTGAAGTCCGACGAGGATCGACACTGCACGCGCCGTGTCGACGAAGCTGTCTTGCCCGATTCCTACCAGGACCCGGGGCATCAGGGCCTGGGGAAGTGACTGGAAGCCTGGCGGGACCGGCGGACTGGCCGGGGAGGTCACCACCTGGCTGCTCCCATCCACGGTGAGCGTGACCGATTGGAAATTGCCGCAGTTGTAGCCATTGCCGGAGTTGGTCCCGGTCAGATTGAGCTTCACCACCAGGCTGGTGTAGCGGGTGAGCAGCCGGTTCGGAATATCGACCCATCGGTCGATCACCCCGCTGCTGTCAGCCGACCAGCTGCCCAGGTTCTCCTCCCCGATCATCGTGACCAGTTGGCTACCGGTATCACGGGCCATCGGCGAGTACGAGCCGATCAAGTGGACGCGGACGTTCTGTATCGGGTGGCCGAACCGGGTTTGGTCGATTCCGACGGTTACCTGGGGCGACAAGAAAGCCGTCATGGAACCGGACTGACCCAGCACGTCCAGCGTTGTGGTGTCACCGGGCAGTTTGGCGTCGTCAACCAGAGTTGGCGCCACCGCCCCGGAGCTCAAGGCAAGCGGCAACAGGTCGTTGTTGAGCAGCCGGATCTGATTGAGCAAAGCCTCGCCCGACCCGGTGATGGACA
The DNA here is from genome assembly GCA_963716465.1 of uncultured Actinomycetota bacterium. GTDB lineage: Bacteria > Actinomycetota > Actinomycetes > Mycobacteriales > Mycobacteriaceae > Mycobacterium. The sequence goes on along the minus strand of CAVQTS010000006.1, from coordinate 86,322 downwards.
GCGTTGGAACGCCCCCGTCGCCCGTGAGCGACACCCCTGCAGTTGGACCCTCGGCGATGACGATCTGGCGCTCGAGCGGAGCCGGCGGGTTCGGCAGGCTCGTTACGCCTTGGTCGAGCGGAACCAGATCCACCTCCGGGCGCTGCCCACCGTAGCGGGCGGCTATCGCGGTGGCCAGACGCACCGCGGCGTTCGACTCGGTCCTGCTCGGCTTGGCGGGTATCCCGATGGTCAGCTTGCGCAGCACGGGCGGCAGGAAGTCCGCGACGGTGGCCGGCGGTATCTCGGTTCCCCCGTAGGAAATCGAGGGGTTGACGAAGTCCAGGCCGTCCCAGGCGTAGAAGCAGTATCCCTCCACGGGGGTCATGCGTCGTGGTCACCGTTACGGTCGCCCTGTGGTCGGTGACTCGAATCCCGTCGAGCGGGATGGAGATCGGAGCCTGGTCCGTCGGCGGCAGTTCGACCCGTCCGACCGTCCGGTCGTCCTGGGTGACGGTGACAACTATCGTCCGCACGTTGAGCGGGACCTGGAGGATCGCGTTGAGCGATGCCGGCTTCAGACCGTCCGGAACCGGGAAGCTCAGGAAGGCGGTATCGCGTTGCCCGAAGAACGCCAACCGCGTCGCGACGCCCATGTCCGACAGCAACAGTGTCGGCGACTGGGCAAGCGACGGCGGGGCGGTCGCGGTCTGGTCCGGCTCGGCCTGCGCGAAGGGCGCGAGCCAGTAAAGCATCCCGACAACGACAGCGAGTATCCCGATACGCTTTGACATGGTTGTTCGCATCAACGCGTATCGTACGCAGCCAATTATGGGGTTGGCGTTCGGATAGAAATATCGCCCACCGTGTGCGTGCGGTGGGCGATATTATGCTGCCGTTACTTGGCCCTCTCGAGGACGTCGACGAGCCGCCAGCGCTTGGTCGCCGACAACGGCCGGGTCTCCATCAACGAGACCCGGTCGCCGATACCGGCTGTGCCGTGCTCGTCATGGGCCTTGACCTTCTTGGTCGTGCGGATGATCTTGCCGTACTTGGGGTGCTGCACGCGCGACTCGAGCTCGACGACGATGGTCTTCTCCATCTTGTCGCTGACCACATAGCCGATCGCGGTCTTACGACGGCCGCGGGGCTTCTCGGTAGCCGGGGTGTGCTTGGGGCCGGCCGATTTTGAAGAGTTTTCTGCCATCACGATTCCTCACCATTGGGTCCGGAAGCCAGACCCAGTTCACGTTCGCGCAGCACCGTGTAGATGCGTGCGATCTCCTGCCGGACCGTGCGAAGCCGGCGATTGTTGTCCAGCTGCCCGGTGGCCATCTGGAAGCGCAGGTTGAACAGCTCTTCCTTGGACTCGCGCAGTTTGTCGGTCAATTCGTCGTCGGTGAGTTCGCGCAGTTCACCGGCGCTGACGCCTACCGCCATCAGAACTGCTCCTCTCGGGTCACGATGCGTGCCTTGATCGGCAACTTGTGGATAGCGCGGGTCAGTGCTTCCCTGGCGATCTTCTCGTCGGGGTAGCTCAACTCGAACAGCACGCGGCCCGGCTTGACGTTCGACACCCACCACTCGGGGCTGCCCTTGCCCGAACCCATGCGGGTTTCGGCGGGCTTCTTGGTCAGCGGACGGTCCGGGAAGATGTTGATCCACACCTTGCCGCCACGCTTGATGTGCCGGTTGATGGCGATACGAGCGGACTCGATCTGCCGGTTGGTGACGTAGGCGTGCTCCAAGGCCTGGATGCCGTAGTCACCGAACGTCACCGACGTACCACCGCTGGCGATACCACGCTGCCGGGGGTGGTGTTGCTTGCGGTGCTTGACTTTACGGGGAATCAACATGGTCTAGCTCTCCGTGCTCTCAGCGGCGGGCTCGACAGCCGGCGCCTCGGCCGTCACCGGAACCGCGGACTCCGCGGTCTCCTCGGTGGCGGCGCGGCCGGCTTCGGTGCTCGTCGCGGTGGTGCCCGATGCACCGCTGCGGCGCGGACGGGTGGCCCCCGACGGACGCTCACGACGCGGACGATCGGCGGACGGCGCCGCAGCGGCCAGCTCACGCTTGCCACCGACGATGTCGCCCTTGTAGATCCACACCTTCACGCCGATCCGGCCGAAGGTCGTCTTGGCCTCGTACAGGCCGTAGTCGATGTCGGCGCGCAGGGTGTGCAGCGGCACACGGCCTTCGCGGTAGAACTCCGAACGGCTCATCTCGGCGCCGCCGAGACGGCCCGAGCACTGCACGCGGATGCCCTTGACGTTGGGCTGCCGCATGGCCGACTGGATGGCCTTGCGCATCGCGCGGCGGAACGCCACACGGTTGCTGAGCTGCTCGGCGACACCCTGGGCGACCAGCTGTGCCACCGACTCCGGGTTCTTGACCTCGAGGATGTTCAGCTGCACCTGCTTGCCGGTCAGCTTCTCCAGGTCGGCACGGATGCGGTCGGCCTCGGTGCCGCGGCGGCCGATGACGATGCCCGGACGCGCGGTGTGGATGTCGACTCGCACCCGGTCGCGGGTGCGCTCGATCTCCACGTCGGCGATGCCGGCGCGCTCGAGACCCGTGGCCAGCAGCCGCCGGATCGCCACGTCTTCCTTGACGTAGTCGGCGTACTGCTTGTCGGCGTACCACCGGGACTTCCAGTCGGTGGTGATACCGAGCCGGAAGCCGTGGGGGTTGATTTTCTGGCCCACTACTCCGAGCCCTCCTTCGTCTCGTCGGCAGTCTTCTTGGCAGCCGGAGCCTTGGTCGCGGCCTTCTTGGCGCTGCCGGATGTCGCCGGCTTGGCGGCTCCGGCAGCCTTACTGCCTTGTGCACGGCGGGAGCGGGCCGACTGAGCGGAACGCTCACTGCGGGCCGGACGGCTCTCGACGATCACGGTGATGTGGCTGGTGCGCTTGCGGATCCGGTACGCGCGACCCTGGGCGCGGGGCCGGATTCGCTTGGCGGTCGGGCCCTCGTCGGCGTAGACGGTGGCGACCACCAGGGTCGCCGGGTCCAGCCCGTTGTTGTTCTGCGCGTTGGCGGCAGCGCTGGCGATCACCTTGGCGACCGGCTCGCTGGCGGCCTGCGGCGCCCACCGCAGGATGTCGAGCGCCTCTTCGACCGACTTGCCGCGCACCAGGTTGATCACCCGGCGCGCCTTGCTGGCCGAGATGTGCACGAACCGCGCGACGGCCGTCGCGGACGGATATTCGGTAACAGTGGTGGTCATCGGCGCTTGCTCTTCCGGTCGTCCTTGATGTGACCCTTGAACGTCCGCGTCGGGGCGAACTCGCCCAGCTTGTGGCCGACCATGGCCTCGGTGACGAACACCGGCACGTGCTTCCGGCCGTCATGGACGGCGAAGGTGTGACCGATGAAGTCCGGGATGATGGTCGAACGACGCGACCAGGTCTTGATGACCTGCTTGGTGTTCTTCTCGTTCTGGACGTCGACCTTCTTGAGCAGATGGTCGTCGACGAACGGGCCCTTCTTCAGGCTGCGTGGCATCGCTGGCTACTCCTAGCGCTTATTCTTGCCGGTGCGCCGGCGTCGGACGATGAGCTTGTCGCTCGACTTGTTGGGCTTGCGAGTCCGGCCCTCGGGCTTGCCCCACGGGCTCACCGGGTGGCGACCGCCGGAGGTCTTGCCCTCGCCGCCACCGTGCGGGTGGTCGACCGGGTTCATCACGACACCGCGGACGGTGGGGCGCTTGCCCTTCCACCGCATCCGGCCGGCCTTGCCCCAGTTGATGTTGGCCTGCTCGGCGTTGCCGACCTCGCCGACGGTGGCGCGGCAGCGCACGTCGACGCGGCGGATCTCACCCGACGGGCATGCGCAGGGAGGCGTAGGCGCCCTCCTTGCCCAGCAGCTGGATGCTCGAGCCGGCCGAGCGGGCCAGCTTGGCACCGCCGCCGGGACGCAGCTCGACGGCGTGGATCACGGTACCGGCCGGGATGTTGCGCATCGGCAGGTTGTTACCGGGCTTGATGTCGGCGTTCGGGCCCGACTCGATGATGTCGCCCTGCGAAAGACCCTGCGGCGCAATGATGTAGCGCTTCTCGCCGTCCAGGTAATGCAGCAGCGCGATGTTCGCGGTGCGGTTCGGGTCGTACTCGATGTGCGCGACCTTGGCGTTGACGCCGTCCTTGTCGTTGCGACGGAAGTCGATCACCCGGTAGGCACGCTTGTGGCCACCGCCCTTGTGCCGGGTGGTGATTCGGCCGTGCGCGTTGCGTCCGCCGGTGCTGTGCAACGGGCGGATCAGCGACTTCTCCGGAGTCGAGCGAGTGATCTCGGCGAAATCGGAGACGCTGGCACCGCGGCGACCGGGGGTCGTCGGCTTGTACTTGCGAATTCCCATGTTCTAGTCCTGAGTTCTTTCGTTGCCGGCTAGGCCGGCGCTCCGAAGAGGTCGATCGGCTTGCTGCCGGGGGCCAGGGTCACGATCGCGCGCTTGGTGCTCTTGCGCTTGCCGTAGCCGGTGCGGGTGCGCTTGCGCTTGCCCTGCCGGTTGGCGGTGTTCACCGAATCGACCTTCACGGCGAAGATCTTCTCGATGGCGATCTTGATCTGCGTCTTGTTCGAGTCGGGGTGAACGATGAACGTGTAGACGTTGTCCTCGATCAGTGCGTACGACTTCTCCGAGATGACCGGAGCCAGGATGATGTCGCGCGGGTCGGTCACGGTTGCCATCAGGCGGACACCTCCTGCTTCGCCTTGGAACTGGCCTGCTCGATGTAGGCGTTGAGGGCCTCCACGCTGAACACCACGTCGTCGGCGTTGAGCACGTCGTAGGTGTTGAGCTGGTCGGGCGAGATCACGTGCACGCCGGGCAGGTTGCGCACGCTCTTGGCGCCGACCTCGTCGCTGCGGCCGATGACGATCAGCACCTTGCGGCGGTCCGTGATCGTGCCCAGGAACGCCTTGGCGCTCTTGGTCGACGGGGTCTGGCCGGTGACCAGCTCGGTGATCGCGTGGATGCGCTCGTTGCGGGCCCGGTCGGACAACGCGCCGCGCAGCGCGGCGGCGATCATCTTCTTCGGGGTCCGCTGGCTGTAGTCGCGCGGCTGCGGGCCGTGCACCACGCCACCACCGGTGAACTGCGGAGCACGGATCGAACCCTGGCGAGCCCGGCCGGTGCCCTTCTGCCGGTACGGCTTCTTGCCGCCGCCGGAGACCTGGGCACGCGTCTTGGTCGCGTGGGTGCCCTGGCGCTTGGCGGCCAGCTGGGCCGTCACCACCTGGTGCATCAAGGCGACGTTGGCTTCCACGTCGAACAGGTCGGCGGGCAGCTCGACGCTGCCGTCCTTCTTGCCGGCGGGAGTGTGGACGTCAATCTTCACAGTCATTACTTCTCACCTCGTTTGACCGCGGTGCGAACCATCACCAGGCCGCCGGTGCGGCCGGGAACCGCACCCTTGATCAGCAGCACGCCGTTTTCGGCGTCAACCTTGTGCACCAGCAGGTTCTGCGTGGTGACGCGGTCGCTGCCCATCCGGCCCGACATGCGGGTGCCCTTGAACACGCGGCCCGGGGTGGCGCAGCCACCGATCGAGCCCGGCCGGCGGTGCACCGCCTGGGCACCGTGGCTGGCGCCCTGGCCCTTGAAGCCGTGACGCTTCATGGTGCCGGCGAAGCCCTTGCCCTTACTGGTGCCGGTGACGTCGACATAGGCGCCGTCGGCGAAGATCTCCGCCGTCAGCTCCTGGCCGACCTCGTACTCGGCGGCCGCCGCCTCGTCGTCCAGGCGCAACTCGGCCAGATGCCGGCGCGGGTTGACCCCGGCGGCGCTGAACTGACCGGTGACCGGCTTGTTGACCTTGCGCGGGCTGATCTCGCCGTAGGCGAGCTGCACGGCGCTGTAGCCGTCACGCTCGGGCGTACGGATGCGGGTGACCACGTTCGGGCCGGCCTTGACGACCGTCACCGGAACAACCCTGTTGTTTTCGTCGAACACCTGGGTCATGCCCAGCTTGGTGCCCAGAATTCCTTTACGAGCCATGTTTCGTCGACCCCTACTGGATGTTCACGTCGACGCTGGCCGGCAGATCGATGCGCATCAGCGCGTCGACCGTCTTCGGCGTCGGGTCGAGGATGTCGATGAGTCGCTTGTGAGTGCGCATCTCGAAGTGCTCCCGCGAGTCCTTGTACTTGTGCGGGGAGCGGATGACGCAGTACACGTTCTTTTCCGTCGGCAGCGGCACTGGGCCGACCACGCTCGCGCCGGTACGGGTGACCGTTTCCACGATCTTGCGCGCCGAGGCGTCAATGGCCTCATGGTCGTAGGCCTTGAGCCTGATGCGGATCTTTTGTCCCGCCACGCTTCTCCTACCTTCACTCCTGCTTGGTCCCCGCAAGGGGACACGGTGGTCATGCGCTACGCCGTGAAGCGTCGCGCTGGCTGTCGCCGCCGCTCTTTACCTGTCCTGGTACACCGGCCCCCGCGGTCGGGTGTGTCGCCCTAACGCAGCCTCGAAGGCGCGGAGAAAATCCGTCGCGCTCCGAGGGTGGGACCGGACGCGCCCGTTCGGGCGCCGGTCGTATGCCCTGCGCGGAACGCTTCCAACAGGAGGCGAACCCGGCTCAGGGCAACCCGAACAGTATGCCTCAGATAGCGGCACCAGCCAAATTAGGTCACGAGCACCAGCCAAATTAGGTCGAAGCACCAGCCAAATTCCTGCACTGCCTGCTCAGCGCGGTACGGCGGGGCAGCAGCGATCGCTATCTAAGGTAACCGGCATGACGCCTGCAACCGGCACCTATCGGGTCTGGCAGCGGTTGTCCGGCCGGCCGGGTGGCACGTGGGCGTTCTCCGCCGCCGCGGCGCTGCGGGTGCCCTTCTTCTTGGCCATCCTGCCCCACGTCGTCCGGATGGAGCCCGGGTATGCCGAGGTCAGGATCGTCAAGTGGCCGCTGACCTACAACCATCTGCGCACCGTGCACGCCATCGCCATGTGCAACGCGGCCGAGATGGCGATGGGCATGCTGATGGAAGCGACCGTGCCCGCCACCCATCGCTGGATCCCGAAGGCGATGAGCGTGCAGTACCTGCACAAGGCCACCACCTCGCTGCGGGCCTGCGCCCGCCTGGATCCGCCCGACTTCGACGCGATCGGCGACGGCACCGAGGTGACCGTGCCGGTCAGCGTCTACGACCGGCACGGGACCGAGGTCTTCCGCGCCGACATCACCACCTGGGTCACCCGCACCCACCCCTAGTGACAGTCACTGCCACAACGGCATAACATGCCGGGCATGTACCGAGTCATCCAGTGGGCCACCGGCGGGGTGGGCAAGGCCGCGATCCAGGGCGTGCTGCGCCACCCCGAACTCGAACTCGTCGGCTGCTGGGTGCACAGCGACGACAAGAACGGCCGCGACGTCGGCGAGCTCATCGGCGAGGAGCCCATCGGGGTGCACGCGACCACCGACGTCGACGAACTGCTCGCACTGGACGCCGACTGCGTCATGTATTCGCCGCTGCTGCCCGACGATCAGGTCGTCATCAAGATCCTGCGCTCCGGCAAGAACCTGGTGACCCCGGTCGGCTGGGTGTACCCCGACCTCGAGAACCCCGCGGTGCGTGCCATCGAGGAGGCCGCCGTGGCGGGCGGCGTCACCCTGCACGGGTCGGGCATCCATCCCGGCGGCATCACCGAGCGTTTCCCGCTGATGGTCTCGTCGCTGTCCTCGGCGATCACCCACGTGCGCGCCGAGGAGTTCTCCGACATCCGCACCTACAACGCGCCGCTGGTGGTGCGCGAGGTCATGGGCTTCGGGCTGACCCCCGAACAGGCGATGAGCGGACCGATCGCCGCCCTGCTGGAAGCCGGCTTCAAGGCCTCGGTGCGGATGGTGACCGACCAACTGGGATTTCGCGCCGAACCCCGGATTCGGTCCACGCAGGAGGTCGCGGTGGCCGTCACCGGCACCGACGAACTCGTCGTGCCGATGGAGGCCGGTACCGTCGCCGCACGACGGTTCCGCTGGGAGGCGATCGTCGACGACAAGCCGGTGGTCACCGCGGCGGTCAACTGGTTGATGTGCGAGGTCGAGCTGGATCCGCCGTGGACACTCGGCGACAAAGGTGAGCGTTTCGAGGTGGAGATCACCGGCGATCCCGACGTGTCGCTGACTTTCAAAGGGCTGCAGCCGGAATCGGTCGCCGAAGGTCTCAAGCGCAACCCGGGCGTGGTGGCCACCGCCAACCACTGCGTCAGCGCGATCCCCTACGTGTGCGACGCCGAGCCGGGCATCAAGACCTATCTGGACCTTCCGCTGATCGCCGGCCGGGCCGCACCTGACCTGGCTCGATGATGAAACCGCTTGACGACCTTCGGTTTTCGCACCTGGTCGTGGGCGTCACCGACATGGATCGGGCGCTGGCCTTCTACCGCGGACTGCTCGGCATGGACGTGGTGTTCGACCAGACGATGTCGGGTGAGGGGTTCGACCACGCACTCGGCGGCTCCGACGGGCACCGGGGGCGCGTCGTCGGCGGACTGGTCGGTGGTGTGATGCTCGAGTTGCTGTCGCTGGGCGGCGGCGACGGCCGGCCCGCCAGGAAGTCGATCGTCGGCAACCAGAACATCTCCCTGTCGGTGACCGATCTCGACGACACCTACCGGCGGGTGTGCGACGCCGGCTACGAGCCCGACCAGTCCCCCTTCGAGATCGCCGGGGTGCGGATGTTCTTCGTCAGCGATCCTGACGGCACTGCCGTGGAGTTCATCGAATTTTCAGGCGCGGCAAGAACATCGGAGGAACTGCACCGTGGCACCCGATGACCGCCCGAGGTACTGGCACCCGGCGTCGCTGAGCGGTCGACGCGCGATCGTGACGGGCGCCGCCCAGGGCGTGGGCAGGGGCATCACGCAGGCGCTCCTCGAACGCGGCGCGAGGGTGCTGCTCGTCGATCGCAACGCCGCGGTGGCTGAGCTGACCGAAAGCCTTGCCGCCGAGGGACACCACGCCGAGTACCTGGTCGCCGATCTGCGCGACCACTCCAGCTACCGGCGGATCGTCGACACCGCGGTGCAGCGATTCGGCGGTCTCGACGCGTTGGTCAACAATGCGATCGCGACCAACGAGCCCAAGGGTTTCACCGACATCACGATGGACGACTTCGATCTGGTCTTCGACACCGGACCTCGGGCGACGCTGTTCCTGATGCAGGCCGCCTACCCAGCGCTCAAGGCCGGTGGCGGCGGATCGATCGTCAACCTGGGCTCCGGTAGCGGCACCGGCGGCCAGGTGGCGTTCGGCGCGTACGCCGCCGCCAAGGAGGCGATCCGCGGCATGTCCAAGGTCGCCGCGCTGGAGTGGGGGGCAGACAACATCCGGGTGAACGTGGTGTGCCCGTTCGCCAATTCCGATGGCGTGCAGGGCTGGAGCCGAGCGTTTCCGGAGGTGTACCGCGGGGTCCTGAAGGGCAACCCGCTGCACCGGATCGGCGACACGCACGACGACATCGGAGCGACGGTGGCCTTCCTGCTCAGTGCCGACGCCTCCTATCTCAACGCCCAGACCATCCACGTCGACGGCGGAATGGGGTCGTTCCGGTGACCAGCTCGCCGGCCGAGCCACCAGCCAACCTGCGGGACCGCCAGCGCGCCGCGGTGCGGGCAGACATCCACGCCGCGGCCTATCGCCTTTTCGCCGCAAAGGGATTCACCAACGTCACCACCGACGACATCGCGGCCGAGGCGGCGATCTCCCCCAGGACGTTCTTCCGCCATGTGGCCACCAAGGAGGAACTGCTGCTGGCTGCCGTCCAGCGGGGCGGGGCGGCGATCGCGTCGCTGCTCGAGCGCCGCCCCGATGCGGAGCCACCGGACGTGGCCCTGTCCGCGGCGATCGTCGGCCGCGTCGAATCCTTCGACGACGTCGACCTGGAGAGCTGGCGCAGTGCGATTCTGACCGCACCGGAACTGCTCGACCGGGTCTCGCTGCTGGGTGCCGCCGACCGCAACCGACTGGTCGAACTCGTCGCCGCGCGCATGGGAGCCGACCCTGCTGAGGACAGCAGACCGGGGCTGCTGGTGCAGTTGTCCCTCGCCGCAGCTGATTTCGCGTTCCAGAAGTGGGTGCGCGATCGTGCCGCGCACCACCGCCCGCTGGCCTCCGCCGTCGCTGACGCGCTGGCCGTCGTCGGCCACCCGAGGTGGCGGGACTAGCGGGGGCCGTTCAGCGTCGCCCAGAACGCGCATTGATGGCGCGCGGCGTAGTCGGTGGTGATGGACGGCTTCGGAGTCTGCAGTGACAGCCGCGGCCCGGTCGACCCGTCGGAGGAGAACTGCGGCCACTGCGGCGCGCCGGTGACGTCCGGCGTTCCGGTCTTCACGAACTGGCTCCAGTAATCGATCATCTGGTCGGACAGTTCACGCTGGGCGGGATTCAGTGGCGGCGCCCCGGCGATGTCGAACAGGTAGCGCAACTCGAGTCCGTGGCCGGCGCCGATCGGGAAGGGCGCGCGGTGGAACACATCGGGCGCCGGGGCGGCGCGGTCGTTGAACTCGTAGGCGTACACCGGTGCGCTGCGGGCCAGTCCGGTAGTCATTCGGTCTGCGGGACAGGCGAATTCACCATCGGTCACCGCTGCCGAGTAGGCCAGCCCCGCGCTGCCCCCGTAGCGCTGGGGCGGATAGTGCGCGGCCACGGCCGCTGAGCCCGCGCCGAACGTCTCGGACATCAGGGTCGAATAGGGCGGTAGCCCATGGTTTTTCAGGTACTGCACGGCAGTGAAGAGGGTGAACTCGTCGGTGTTGGTGCCGATCAGCACCGGAACCCGCGGAACCCGGTTGAGCGCGATGGCGGCCATCGGGTCCTCGGGCACCCGGTCGGTTCCGGTGACCGGTCCGGTGAGCCGGTCCGGGCCGAAACCGACGTAGAGCGGCGGAGGCTGCAGCCGGTTGACTGGAAGGGCCCGCAGGCACTGTGCGGCCGTTGCGGGGTCGGCACAGCCGATCGCGGCGGCGTAGTCGAGGCTGACGCGCTGTGCGGTCGGCCGATCGGCCTGCGTCTGGCACGGGCCGCTCTGCAGGATGGCCGACCGGAACAGGCCGGCGGACTGCGGGGACACCAGGTGGTCGCACACCGACATCGCGCCCGCCGACTCCCCCGCGATGGTCACCTTGCCCGGGTCACCACCGAAGTTGCCGATGTTGTCGTGCACCCAGCGCAGGGCAGCCTGCTGGTCGGCCAGTCCGTAGTTGCCGACGTCACCGCCGCCGCCCAACCCCGGATGCGCCAGGAACCCCAGTGTGCCGAGGCGGTAGTTCACCGTGACGACGACGATGTCGCCCCTGGTGGCCAGCCATCGAGAGTCGTAGATGTCGGCGCTGCCGTTGAGGAAGCCGCCACCGTGGATCCAGACCAGCACCGGACGAGGGTCCTCCGGCGTCGCGCCGTGCGGCGTCCAGACGTTGAGGTTGAGGCAGTCCTCTCCGGTGGGTCTGCCGTAGTCGGGATCGCTGTGGGTGTCCTGCGGACAGCGCAGGCCGGGTGTGGTGGCATCGCGCACGCCCTGCCAAGACTGCGCCGGCGCGGGCGACGCCCAGCGCAGCGCGCCCACTGGGTCGGCCGCGTACGGGATCCCGTCGAACACCCGGTAGTCCGGGGCGACGACGCCACGCACCGCACCCGAGGTGGTCTGCACCACTGCGGGCTGAGCGGCGTCGACCGCCTTCGATTCGCCAGCGACCCGTACACAGCCGGCGGCGACCAACACCAGAAGCGCCAGGATCATCGTCACCGCCCGGGACGGTCGGCGATTCGATCGGTGCGGCACGGAATCCGAGGGTACGCGGCAACGAGGACGCCCGTTCGCCAGGCAATTGGCCCAAATGGCTTCCGCTATCGGCGCGGATCGCCCACACTACTAACCTGACACCCGTCAAGTTTTGCGTCACAGTCAGCTAGGAGACCCCGTATGACCACCCGGATCATGGACCCCGCAGCCCGTGTTCTGGCCGACCCGCAGGCCTACACCGACGAGAAGCGGCTCCACGAGGCGCTGGCTCATCTGCGCGCGCATGCTCCGGTGTCCTGGGTCGAGGTCGACGATTACCGGCCGTTCTGGGCGGTCACCAAGCACGCCGACATCATGGACATCGAGCGGCAGAACGACCTGTTCACCAACTACCCCCGCCCGCTGCTGGCGATCGCCGAGGCCGACGACGCCCTGCTTCGGGACCTGGAGGCCGGCACCGGACTGCGGACGCTGATCCACATGGACGATCCGCATCACCGCGACGTCCGCAAGATCGGCGCCGACTGGTTCCGGCCGTCGGTGCTCAAGAAGCTGAAGGCCCGCTGCGACGAGCTGGCCAAGATCTGGGTCGACAAGATGGCCGAGAAGGGTCCGGACCTCGACTTCATGACCGAGATCGCGGTCAACTATCCGCTGTATGTGATCCTGACCCTGCTGGGCCTGCCCGAGTCCGACTTCCCCCGCATGCTCAAGCTCACCCAGGAGATGTTCGGCGGCAACGACGAGGAGTTCCAGCGCGGCGGCGACGTCAACGACATGCTTGCGGTGCTGATGGACTTCTTCAACTACTTCTCCGCACTGACCGCGTCCCGTCGGGAGCACCCCACCGACGACCTCGCCTCGGCGATCGCCAACGCGAAGATCGACGGAGAACCCCTGTCGGACATGGACACCCTGTCCTATTACGTGATCACGGCCAGCGCCGGGCACGACACCACCAGCGCCGGAATCGCCGGCGGCCTGCGGGCGCTGCTGGAGCATCCCGACCAGCTGGCCCGGCTGCAGAACGACATGTCACTGATGGGCACCGCGGTCGAGGAGATGATCCGCTGGGTGGTGCCGGTCAAGGAGTTCATGCGCACCGCGCAGGAGGACACCGAGGTGCGCGGGGTGAAGATCGCCAAGGGCGAAGCCGTCTACCTGGCCTACACCTCGGGCAACCGCGACGAGGACGTGTTCACCGACCCGAACAAGTTCGACGTCGGTCGCGACCCGAACAAGCACCTGTCGTTCGGCTATGGCGTGCACTTCTGCCTGGGAGCGTCGCTGGCCCGGATGGAGATGAACAGTTTCTTCTCCGAGCTGATCCCGCGGATCAAGTCCATCGAACTCACCGGCAAGCCGGAGCTGATGGCCACCACCTTCGTCGGCGGGCTCAAACACCTGCCGATTCGGGTCGAGCTGAGCTGACGGTGGCCCCCGTGGCCGATTTGACGGTGGCCCCCGTGGCCGATTTGACCTCAGCCCCGTGGCCGATTTGACGGTGGCCCCCGTGGCCGATTTGACCTCAGCCCCTTGGGTTTTGCGGTGCACGGACAAGAATCCGTCCACCGCCTTGCGGGCGCACTCGCGGTAGTCGAAGTCAGTGAGTGTGCTGATCCGGCCGGCGACCACCGGGCCGATCAGCAGCATGATGGCCTGCGCGCGGTCGACCTCGACGAGTTCGGCCTGTGCATCCGGGCTGTCGAAGATGGCGTCGAACGGGGCGCCGTACTGCGCGGCGATGCGCTCCCGCAATGTGCGGACCTCGGGACTGTCGCCGGCCTCGGCTTTGCCGGGGATGCGTTCCATGTCCGGTCCCATCGCCAGCCAGTAGGTGGCCGTCAGCATCACCGGCGTCTCGGCGATCAGTTCGGCCTGTCCCTGCACCAGCGCGACCAGCCGGTCGCGCAGCGAGCCGGTCTCCGGCGGCATCGGCGCCGGCGGGATGAGGCTGTTGAATGCCGCAGCGAGTAGGTCGTTGCCGCTCGGGAAGTGGCGATAGAGGGTGGCGCGCGCGACGTTGGCGCCGCGGGTGACGGCGTCGACGGTGACCGCGCTCGGGCCGCCGGCGCGCAGCAGCGCTGTCGCCGCGTCGAGCAGCCTGGCGCGTGAACGCGCAGGTCTCGGGTCGCTGCGTCGGCCCGTCATCGTTTCCTTCCTTCCGTGACGTCCAGTCTCGACCCTCGACGGTAACCGAAGCCGAGCAACTCAGACCACGAACTCGGCAGCGCGGTGTCCGATCATCGCGATCGTGGCATGCGGGCCCCGGCTGGTGATCCGCGGCAGAATCGATCCGTCCACCACCCACAATCCGTCCACCCCGCGGACCCGGCAGCGCGGATCGAGTACCGCGTGCTCGTCGCCGTCGATACCCATCGGCGCGGTGCCACACAGGTGCTGGGAGGTCGACCACATCGGATCGCCGAGTTGCGTTGTCGCTCCGATGATCTCGGCTGCGAGCTCACAACCCCGGCGGAGCACGGCCACATCGGCGGGCTCACTGTCGTAACGGTGTTCGATCCTCGGCGCCACCATCGGGTCCGCCGACACCAGGGCGACCCGGCCATGCGCCAGCGGTCTCATCAGGGCCACTCCCAGGTGTGGCCAGTCCGGGCGCCCGGCGGTTCCGTCGCCGACCATCGAGATGAATCCCCCTGTGTAGGGCCGGATTTCGATGCCCTCGTCCACCAGAAGCGCTTCCAGCACCGGGCGGCCGGCGGCGACGGTCCAGGTGGTAGGCATCACCCACTCGGCATGATCCCAGGTGCGTCGCCCCACCGGCAGATCGGCGATCGGGGTGACGCCGGCCGCGCGTAGTTCGTCGGCGGGCCCGATGCCGGACAGCATCAGCAGGTGTGCGGATTCGACGGCACCGGCGGACAGCACGATCCGGTCGGCGGTCAGTTCGACGGTGCCGGTGGGTGCACTGCCCCGGATTCCGACCGCCCGGTTGCCCAGCACCCGAACTCCGGTCACTCGGGTTCCGGTGAGCACCGTGAGGTTGGGCCGGTTCATGGCGGGTTCCAGGAAGGCCGCCCCCGGGCCGGTCCGGATACCGTCGACGATGTTCAGTGGGACCGCACCCACCCCTGGCGGCGTGTTGTCGCCGACCGGTTCGGCGTTGAGGTCCGGCAGCCACCGGAATCCCGCCGCCCGGGCCGCTTCCACGAATGCTGCTGTGCTGCCGACGAACTCACCGGTGCGACGAATCCGGATGGGGCCGTCGTCGTGTTGGCCGGGGAAGTCGAGATCGGTCTCGACGGCGCGGTAGTGCCCGAGTACCTCCATCCACGACCAGCCCGGCAGCGCGACCTGGTCGAAGTCCTCGGGCAACGCCCGGCAGAAGTAGCCGCCGTTGACCGCGCCCGAGCCACCCACGGTGGTGCCCCGGACGATGTCGGAGTCGTGGTCGGCGGTCAGCAGTGTGCGGTATCGGCGCACGAGCGGGCTGGCGGCCCCGATGGGCAGCTGCAGCCCGTTGGCGGTCAAGGCCCGCACCCCTGGGTCGGCGGGGCCCGGGCCGGCCTCCACCACCGTCACATGACAGGCAGGATCGGCCGAGAGGCGTTCGGCGAGCACGGATCCGGCGCTTCCCGCGCCGACGATCAGAACGTCACTGTGCGTGATGTCGCCTGACAAATCCGTCGATCACGTCTTGATCTGCGGCTTGAGCGGACGCAGCGTGCGCTCGCGCACCACACCCATCCACAGCCCGGCGCCGTAGGCGAGGTCGTCGAGCCGCTTGAGCACCAGATAGGCCAGCAGACCGATCGGTTTACCGTCACCGTCGGCGGCACGGTTGCGGGTGAACCAGTCGAGCACTCCGTCGAGCACGGCCGCGATCAGAACCGCCTGACGGCACCGCTGCGAGATCAATGCGGCCAGCAGAGCCAGGGGCCAGTAGTGCCGACAGATCGCGGCGGCCAGTTGACGCGCCGCCGCGCCGATGCCGCGCAGTGCCAGGACCGCCACGTCGCGCTTGCCGGCGTCGGTGTTCGCCATCGCCTTGGCCATCCGGCGGGTGGTCACCCCGGCGAACACCAGGGAGGCCAGGTAGCCGAAGACCGAGCCGAAGGCCATCAGTAGCCAGACCAGAAGGCTCCAGGCCGAGATCACCACCGGGGCGGTCTTGTCGGGATGCCGGATCGACAACGGTGCCGCCGAACTCCCGTAAAACGCCTTGCGCCCCAGCCAGTCTCGCATCTGGGTGCGATGTTCGTGGGCGACCAGGGCGATCGGTTCGTAGCGCAGCCGGGACCCGGACTCGATCAACCTCCAGCACAGGTCGACGTCTTCGCCGGAGTGCAGCGTCTCGTCGAAGCCACCCACCTCCAGCAGTGCCGCGCGGCGGCAGATGATCGCCGCACTCGGGACGTAGGACACCGGCCCGTAGGGCACGACCGGGGCCTCCCGCTCGCCGAGGTCGAGGGAGGATCGGACGGCTTCGTAGCGGGCGATCAGTTGGTCGCTGTGACCGAGGCCGACGATCCGGGGGGCGGCCAGTGCCACCGCGGGATCGCAGAAGTGCCCGAGCAGCGCTTCGAGCCAGCCCCGTCGGGGCACCACGTCGGAGTCGAGGAAGGCGACGAAGTCGGTGCTGCACGCGGCCAGCCCGGTGTTGCGGGCCGCCGCGGGTCCCTTGCTTCGTGCGTGCCGGATGACCTCGACGTCGCACCGCGCCCCGTCGAAGTCGTCGAGCGTCACCGGCACGGCGGAGCCGTCGTCGACCACCACGACCCGGATGCCGCGCAGCGACATCACCAGCCGGTAGATCCCAAAGGCGTTGTCGCGAACCGGTATCACCACGGTGACATCGCGGTGGGACGGCCCACCCGCCGGCCGTGGGTGAGCGACGGTGGCATCGAGCAGCGTGCGGGCGAGTTGGGCACTGACCGCGTCGCGCACCTCGAGCCGGCCACCGTCGAGAAGGGTCTGCGCCGACGGTGCGAGCCGCAGCAGTCGGGTGGGTGATCCGCCCAGCAGCGCCGAGCCCGCCCCCAGCGTGCGCACCCGGCGATCGACCTGGACGGCGAACCCGTCGGGCAGCCGCGGCTGGGTCATATCAGCATCCCGTCAGGCTCCGGGGTCCACCGACCGATGCGCTGGTGACACTCCTGGACCATTCGGGCGAAGATGCGCGCGCCGTCCACCGCCGTCGCCGTCGTCGGGTCACCCAGCACACCCACCTCACTCACTGCGGCGACTCCCCCGCGCCGCATCTGGGGCATCAGGTTAACCAGTGGCTCCTGGTTCCCGCTACACCAGGCCTCGCTACGCACGTCGGCTGGCGAAATATGTAGCAATACAGATGTTTCCGTGTGGCCGGCGTGGGCGTCGCCGTCCTCGGCCACGCAGGGGCTCCAGGCGACCTCACGTCCTTCCGACCGCAACCGGCTGACCGCCGAGCGCAGCCCTTCGAGGTTGCCGCCGTGGCCGTTGACGAACACGATCCGGCGCGCCCAGCCGCAGGCCGAGCGGCCATACTCGACCAGCATGGCCGTGAGGGCCTCGGTGCCGATGGACACCGTCCCGGGAAAGCCTTCGTGTTCACCGGAGGCGCCGTAGGCGATCGCGGGCGCCACCAGGAAGTGATCCGGCCGCGGCCCGCGACTCAGCTCCTCGACGGCCGCCGCGGCGACGGCGGAGGCGATGCGGGTGTCGGTGTCCAGCGGCAGGTGTGGCCCATGTTGCTCGGTCGAGCCGAGCGGAATCAAGATCGTCGGCGAGGTGTCGCGCAGCTGTCCTGATGTCGAGTGCCCCAACGCGCTCCGAAAAGCCACGGGCCGATGGTAGGCGGAATTCATCTGGTGTGCGCCAGTTGTGCGCTGATTGTTCGGGGACAAGACGGATTTCTTTCGCATTCGGGAGCTTTCGGCGGCCCACCGGGTTCACCGCCGTCCCGCCCGTCACGCCAGCACCAGACGCGGTCAGGCTCCGGTCGGGGGCAGCCCCAGCGCCCGGCTGAAGCCGGGAGGTATCAGGACGTCCTCTGGGGTCAAGTCGTGCACCGACGCCTTGCCGAGGCCGCGCAGCGCCGAGTCGACACCGCCGCTGAGGATGTCGAGCACGTTCTCCACCCCGGCCTGGCCGGCGGCGCCCAGGCCCCACAGGTAAGCGCGGCCGATCATGACCGCCCGGGCACCGAGCGCCAGCGCCTTGACCACGTCGCTACCGCGCCGGATTCCGCCGTCGAGCAGCACCTCGACCTGGTCGCCGACCGCGTCGGCGATCGCCGGCAGCGCCCGGATCGTCGCCGGGGTGCTGTCGATGTTGTTGCCGCCGTGGTTGGACACCGAGATCGCCGAAACACCAGCGTCCACGGCGCGTTTGGCGTCGTCGACGCGCATCACGCCCTTGAGCATGAACGGCCCGTCCCAGTACTCCCGCAGCCAGGAGATGTCCTCCCAGGTCGGTGGTGGCGTGCCCATCCACTGGCCGTAGACGTCGAAGAACGGCGGGCCGGGCTCGCCCTTGGCGGCCTGGTTGGGCACACTGAGCGCCGGCGGGCGCAGGGTCTTGGCCCATTCCAGGAACCAGCTGGGTCGCGTCAGGCCCTCCGGCATCATCTTGACGATGGTGCGCAGGTCCATCCGCTCCGGGATCTTGGGGCTGCCCCAGTCCCGGCCGTGCGAGAAGCTCCAGTCGGTGGTGACGATCAGCCCGACCGCGCCGGCCGCCTTGGCCCGGTCGGCGCGCGCCGCGATGGCGTCCCGGTCGCCGAGCCAGTAGATCTGGAAGAAGGTCTTGGGGTTGGCCGCGACGACCTCTTCGATCGGCTTGCTGGCGAATGAGGACAGACCCATCGCCGTGCCTCGGGCGGCGGCGGCGCGGGCCACCGCCACCTCGCCGTCCGGGTGGACGGCCTGAACACCGGTGGGCGAGATGAGCACCGGCATCGAAACCTGTTGACCCATCACGGTTGTTGTGAGATCGCGCTTCTCGCAGGCACCGATCACGTGCGGGGCGAACCCCAGCTCGCCGAACGCCTCGACGTTGTCGGAGACCGTCAGGCCCTTCTCGCTGCCGGCCAGCAACGCAGAGTATGCGGACTTGGGCAGGCGCTTCTTGGCCCGCTGCTGGGCGATCGAGACTGTTTCGAACCAGGTATCACGTGCCATGACTAGATCGGACTTTCGTTGCAGGGCTTGGCCGGCGGTCGCGTGGACAGCGTCAGCATGATCGGCTTTCCGCGGGAATGGTCGGCGCTCGGGCGCGGCTTGTCGCGGTCGCCGGCCAGCGCGGGGGCACCGTAGCCCTCGACGCACTCGGGGTCGGGTCCGTCGAGCGGCAGCCCGGTGAAGAACTTCGCCGCCATGCAGCCGCCGCGGCAGCTGTCGTAATGCCCGCAGCTGCCGCAGGCACCGGCGGACTGCGGCTCGCGCAGCTCGCGGAACAGCGGGGCGTTCCTCCAGAGGTTGTCGAAACCATTGTCGGACAGGATGTTTCCGGCCAGGAACCGGTCGTGGATGGCGAACGGGCAGGCGTAGACGTCGCCGACCGGGTCGATCAGGCACACCACCCGCCCGGCGCCGCACATGTTCAGCCCGGCCAGGGCGCCGGGCGCTCCGAGTCCGGCGAGGTGGAAGAACGAGTCCCCGGTGAGCACCCGGTCACCCTTGGCCACCAACCAGTCGTACAGCTGCACTTGCTGCTCGGCGGTGGGATGAAGCTCGTCCCAGACGTCGGCGCCGCGGCCGGAGGGACGCAGCCGGGTGATGCGCAGCGGTCGCGCCGTACCGGTCGGCGAGCGCCTTGAAGTCGTCGAGTTGGTCGACGTTGTGGCGGGTGACCACCACCGAGATCTTGGCGTCGGTGAAGCCGGCGGCGGCCAGGTTCTCCAGCGCGCGTACCGCCATGGCGAACGAACCCTCGCCGCGGACGGCGTCGTTGACCTCGGCGGTGGCGCCGTCCAGCGAGATCTGCACGTCGACGTAGTCGCTGGCGGCCAGTCGGGACGCCACCTCGGGTGTGATGCGAACGCCGTTGGTGGAGAACTTCACTCCGACGTGGTGCGCGGTGGCGTAGTCCACCAGCTCCCAGAAGTCCGGGCGCACAGTGGGTTCACCACCGCCGATGTTCACGTAGAACACCTGCATGCGCTCGAGTTCGTCGATGATGGACTTGCACTGCGCGGTGGACAGCTCCCGCGGGTCACGCTTGCCTGACGACGACAGGCAGTGCACGCACGCCAGGTTGCAGGCGTAGGTCAGCTCCCAGGTCAGGCAGATCGGCGCGTCCAGACCGCGCTCGAACTGTTCGATCAACCGGGGTACCGGTGCCACTGATGTCATTGGGAATCCTTGCAGATCAACATGTTCGACGTGGCCAGCACGGCCAGGGCGTGCAGGTACGGGGCCTCGGCTTCGGCGTCCACACCGGCGGCCCGCAACGCCGATCGGGCGTCGGGGTACTCGGCCAGCGATTCGATGACGGCCAGGATCGTCCGGTTCTTCAGGAACGACAGCTTCCGGGTGCCGAAGTGGTACAGCAGTGCGCCGAACGGCTCCGGGCGCACGGCTACCTGCGGGTGCAGACGCCAGCTGCCGGCCGGGTCGAAATCCGACCCGGCCACAGCCGGATCGCCCACGGCGTGGGCGGGCACGGTCAGTAGACCCCGCACATCCCGTCGATCGAGACCTCTTCGACGAGCGTCTCGGTCACCAGTTCGGTCTCGGCCTCGGTGTTCTGGCTTGGCTCCATGAAAAGCGCCCTTTCTCTGCCTGGGTTCTCGACAATTGTGATCGAGATCGCAAGAATATGGCATCGAGTGCCTAAAAGAAAGGGGCCGGTCGATGGCGGGTGGTTCGGCGGGTGCGCCGGGGGCCCGGGTCGGCCGGCGACGGTCGACCACCCAGGACCACATCACTGACGTCGCGCTCGACTTGTTCGCCACCTATGGCTTCTCCGACGTCAGCGTCGACGACGTCGCGCAGGCCTCCGGCATCGCGCGCCGGACGCTGTTCCGCTACTACCCGTCGAAGAACGCCATCCCCTGGGGCGACTTCGACTCGCACCTGCAGCACTTCCGCGATCTGTTCGACCAGGCGGGCCCCGAGGTGCCGATCAGCGCGGCACTGCGCTCGGCGCTGCTGGCGTTCAACACCTTTGACGCCTCTGAGACCGAGCGGCATCGGCAGCGGATGCGGGTCATCCTGCAGACCGCTGAGTTGCAGGCGCACTCGATGACGATGTACGCGGGATGGCGCGGGGTGGTCGCGGGCTTTGTCGCGGGGCGCATCGGCGGCCAAGCCGCCGACCTGGTGCCGCAGTCCGTCGGCTGGCTGATGCTCGGCGTCGCGCTGTCGGCCTACGAGTACTGGCTCGGCGACGAGTCCGTGGCATTGCCGCAAGCGCTCGGTGACGCGTTCGATGCCGTGGCCCACGGCCTCGACGGGCTCGATCGCCGCTGATCGACCGTGCGCTGACGGCATCGAGTCGAGATTTCTTGCGTCCACCCGTCGGAGTTCGGCCGCCCACGACGACGATAGAGGTGTGAGCGCGGAACCCGACCACACCGACGGCCCCCTCCGGCTGCTCGAGTTGTACGACGACGCACTGCCCGCCGTCTACGGCTACTTCGTCCGCCGGTGCGCGGACCGGGCCACCGCCGAGGACCTCACCTCCGAGACGTTCCTGGCCGCGATGGACGCCGCCCGTCGGCCGCAGCCGCCGCCGATGGCAGTGCCCTGGCTCCTGGGCGTGGCCCGGCACAAACTCGCCGACCACTACCGGCGCCGGCAGACTCGCGAGACGCTGACCGTCGCCGAGGTGCCCGAGGTGGACCCGGCCGACGACTGGGACGCCGAACTGGATCGGATCGTCGCCGAAAGTGTGCTGTCGCGGCTCTCTGATGCGCATCGGGCGGTGTTGGCCTTGCGCTACATGGACGACTGCTCGGTGCCCGAATGCGCGCAGCTGCTCGGCCGCACCGTGCACGCCACCGAGGCACTGCTGGTCCGGGCCCGTCGGGCCTTCAGGAACCATTACCCGGAAGGAGGCGTCCGATGACCGATCCCCTGCAGGTCTTGACCGCCGAAGACCTTCCCGTACAGCCGGATCCGACCTTTGCCGCGCGGTTGCGCGCACGGCTGGAGTCGGCACTGTCCTTGCCACCGGGAGCCGAAGGAGTTGTCATGAGCGAAACCACCGCGGCCATCGCCGCACCACCACGCCCGGCTGCCCTGCCGTACCTGACGGTCGGCGATGCCCGGGCGGCCATCGCCTGGTATCGCGAGGCGTTCGGCGCCGAAGTCAGTGGCGAACCGATAGTGATGGACGACCAGCGCATCGGCCACGCCGAGTTGCGGGTCGCCGACGGCGTTCTCTACCTCGCCGACGAGTTCGCCGAGATTGGACTGAAGGCGCCGACACCGGGGGCGACGTCGGTCAGCCTCATGCTGCACGTGGCCGACACCGACGCCGTGCTGGCCCGCGCCCGCAGCCGCGGGGCGGTGGTGGAGCGCGAGCCCTACGAGGCCCACGGTTCCCGCTCCGCCACGATCCGCGACCCGTTCGGCCATCGCTGGATGCTGAGCGGACCGGTACGCGAACCCATCCGCCCCGGTGACCTCGGGTACGTGCAGGTCTGCGCCCCCGACGCCGACCGGGTCGCGGAGTTCTATGCCGGCGTTCTGAACTGGACGTACGACGAACAACGCCGAGAGGCCACCAACACCGTTGAGCGGATTGGTATTTCAGCTCAACCGACGAGCACCTTGTTCTGCTGCTACGCGGTGGCCGACCTCGCCGCCGCACGGGCTGCGATCACCGCTGCCGGTGGTCGGGTCATCACCGCGCGGCGCTTCCCCGTCGGCGACGGCCTCGAAGCCACCAATCCCGCCGGGGACCTGTTCGGGGTATACCTACCCGAGCCGGGGCAAAGTCGTCCGCTGCTCAACGGCGCCGGACCGGGTGAACTGTCCTACGTCACCCACGAGGTCGGCGACTCGGCGAGCATTCGAGCGTTCTACGCGGCGGCGCTGGGCTGGACGTTCGAGCCTGGCCACATCGAGGACGGCTGGCAGGTCAACGGAACCCAGCCGATGGCCGGCCTCGCCGGTGGCGCGCAGTCAAGCTGCATCGTGCCGATGTGGACGGTGACCGACATCGGCGCCGCGGTGGTGCGGGTGCGTGAGGCAGGCGGCACCGTCATCAGCGAACCGGCCCGCCAGCCCTACGGGTTGATGGCCGAGTGCACCGACGACCAGGGCGGCCGGTTCTACCTCGGCGAGTTCTAGCCGACGTCTGCGCGGCTGAACCGCCTCAGCCCAGGACGTCGGAGATGGGCGCGCCGGAGGCGATCTTGGCGCGGGTCTTCATGACCTTGCCCGGCATCCCGCCGCCGACCACGCCGGCCACCACGCCGTCGCGCTCGTAGTAGGCCAGGAACTTGCGTCCGTCGTCTTCGACGAGGTGGACGACGTCGGTGGCCTCCGGCTCGCCGAGGCACTGGATCTTGACGTCGTACTGGTCGCTCCAGAAGTACGGCACGACCACGATATCGGGTGCCTCCCTGGCCCAGCATCGCCGGTGCGACGACCCGCGCCTGCTCGGCGACGTTGCTCCAATGTTCAACGCGCACTTGATGACCCGTGGCATCGCGCCACGACGCGACATCGCCGAGCGCCCACACTCCTGCCGCACTGGTGCGGCCGGCCTCGTCACAGATCACACCGTTGTCGACCTCGACGCCGCTGCCGTCCAGCCAGTCGGTGGCCGGGCGGGACCCGATGCCGACGACCACCAGGTCGGCCGGCAGCTCGCTGCCGTCGCTGAGTACGACGGTGCTCACGTGGCCGTTCTCGCCGCGCACCTCGGCCACCCCGACCCCGGTGCGGACGTCGACGCCCTCGGCCCGATGCAGCCGGGTCACCAGGTTGCCCACCTGCTCGCCCAGCACCGAGGCCAGCGGCGCGGGTTGCGGTTCCACCAGAACCACGTCGACACCGAGCTTGCGCAGGCTTGCGGCGACCTCGCATCCGATGAAGCCGGCACCGATGATCACCGCGTGTCGCGCCGTCGCGGCGTGCGCCCGCAGGGCCAGCGCCTCGTCGAGTGAGCGCAGTACCCGGATGCCCGCCAGGTCGGGGAACGACGGAATGCGCTTGGGCACCAGGCCCGTCGCGATCACCAGGTCGTCATAGCCCAGCACCGAGCCGTCGGCCAGGGTCAGCGTGCGCGCGGCGGTGTCCAGCGACACGGCCGCACTGCCCAGGCGCAGGGCGATGTTGTTCTCGTCGTAGAACTCGGCGGGTTTGAGCGTCACGTCGTCGAGATCGGCATGAAGCACGTCCTTCGACAGCGGCGGTCGGTCGTACGGGAGGTGCGCCTCGTCGCTGACGATGGTGATAGGGCCGGCGTAGTCGGCCTTGCGTAACTGCTCGGCGGTGCGGGTCGCGGCCAGGCCGCCGCCGACGATGACTACGCCCTTTTCGGGGCCTGTTCCGGTGAGGCTCACGTGCTGTTCTTACCTGACTGCCATGGGAATGTGTTGCCCAGCCCGTCCTTACCGACCGACCGGTTAGGAGGGTGACCGGTCGATCAGGTTGGACAACACCACGATGCTCTCGCTTCGCTCGATGTCGGCCACCGAGCGGATGCGCTCGAGTGCGGCTTCGAGATGGCGCATGTCGCGGGCCAGTACGTGCAGAATCGCATCCGAGGTTCCGGTCACGGTGGCGGCGCTGATCACCTCCGGGATGTCAATCCAAGCCGCCCGCAACTGATCCGGCGCGATCGTGCCGTGGCAGTAGACCTGAACGTAGGCCTCGGTGTTCCAGCCCAGGGCGCTGCGGTCGATGACGGTGGTGAAGCCGCGGATGACGCCGTTGTCGAGCATCCGGTCCACCCGGCGCTTGACCGCCGGCGCCGACAGGTTCACCCGGGCGCCGATCTCGGCGAACGTGGCCCGCGCATGCTCGGCCAGCTCGGCGAGGATGCGCTCGTCGGTGTCGTCCAGACGGTCCATCGGAGGCCTCTCGCGCGCCGCGCACAACAAATGATCGCCATACTAGCTCTGACGCAATAAATTGGCCATCTACAAGCAATGAGTATCGATTGATTGCGTCCAGCCCGGCCCATATCGTTGATTCATGACGATATCCCCCGATGTCGCCGCCTCGACCAGGCCGCGCGTGCGCACCCAGCGGGTGCGCCACTACGTCATGACCCGACCGACGTTCTTCACCGTCGAGTACGCGATCAACCCGTGGATGGACACCAGCAACCGCGTCGACCCCGAACTCGCCGTCGCCCAGTGGGAGACCCTGCGCGACACCTACAGCAGCCTCGGCCACACCGTCGACCTCGTCGACCCGGTTCCGGGCCTGCCGGACATGGTCTTTGCCGCCAACGCCGGTCTGATCATCAACGGGGCGGCGATCGTCGCCCGCTTCAAGCATGCCGAGCGCGAGGGCGAATCCGTCGCCTACGCCAGCTGGATGGACGGCCGCGGCCACCGTCCGATCAGCACCCGGCACGTCAACGAGGGCCAGGGCGACCTGCTCGTCGTCGGCTCGATGATCTTGGCGGGTACCGGTTTTCGCACCGATCCGCAGGCGCACTTCGAGGTGGCCACGCTGACCGGCATGCCGGTGATCTCACTGGAACTGGTGGATCCCCGCTTCTATCATCTCGACACCGCGCTGACGGTGCTCGACGACACCACCATCGCCTACTACCCGCCGGCGTTCACCGATCGCGCCGGCGCCCAGCTGCGGCTGTTGTTCCCCGACGCCATCGAGGTGTCGAGCACCGACGCCTACGTGCTGGGGCTCAACGCGGTGTCCGACGGCAAGCACGTCGTGCACCCGGCACAGGCCACCGGCTTCGCCGAACAGCTGTACCACGCCGGATTCCATCCGATCGGTGTCGATCTGTCCGAGCTGCTCAAGGGTGGCGGCTCGGTGAAATGCTGCACCTTGGAGGTATTTTCATGACCATGGCCGACACCGTTGCAGAGCGCACTGCCGCCGGCAACCGCGGCCGCCATCGCCGTCGACGACACCTATGCGGCCCGTAACTACTCGCCGCTGCCGGTGGTGGCCGCCAGCGCCCGCGGGGTATGGATCACCGACATCGAAGGCCGGCGCTACCTGGACTGTCTGGCGGCGTACTCGGCGGTCAACTTCGGCCATCACAACGACGAGATCGTCGCGGCCGCCCACCGTCAGCTCGACGCCGTGACACTGGTCAGCCGGGCGTTCCACTCCGATCAGCTGGGGCCGTTCTGCGCCGCGCTGGCCAGGTTGTGCGGCAAGGACATGGTGCTGCCGATGAACAGCGGCGCCGAGGCAGTCGAAAGCGGTCTGAAGGTGGCCCGCAAGTGGGGTGCCGACGTCAAGGGCGTCCCCGAGGGCATGGCCAACATCATCGTGGCGGACAACAACTTCCACGGCCGCACGATCAGCATCGTCAGCTTCTCCTCCGACCATTCCGCCCGCAGCGGGTTCGGTCCGTTCACGCCGGGATTCCGGTCGGTGCCGTTCGGCGACGCCGACGCTGTCGCGGCCGCCATCGACGAGCACACGGTCGCAGTTCTGGTCGAGCCCATCCAGGGCGAAGCCGGCATCATCGTTCCGCCCGACGACTACCTGCCGCGGCTGCGCCGGCTGTGCACCCGCAACAACGTGCTGCTGATCGCCGATGAGATCCAGTCCGGCCTGGCCCGCACCGGGCACACCTTCGCCTGCGACCACTGGGGCGTGGTGCCCGACATCTACCTGCTCGGCAAGGCGCTCGGCGGCGGTGTGGTGCCGCTGTCCGCCGTGGTGGCCGACCGCGACGTGCTGGGTGTGCTCAACCCCGGCGAGCACGGCTCGACCTTCGGCGGCAACCCGCTCGCCACCGCCATCGGAACCACGGTGGTCGGCATCCTCGAGCGCGGCGAATTCCAGTCCCGCTCAGCGGAATTGGGCCTGCATCTGCACGCCCGGTTGCGCTCGCTGATCGGCCACGGCGTGCTCGCCGTGCGCGGTATGGGACTGTGGGCCGGGGTGGACATCGACACCCGGCTGGGGACCGGAAAGAAACTGAGCCTGGCACTGGCCGAGCGGGGCGTCCTGGTCAAGGACACCCACGGATCGACGCTGCGCTTCGCGCCGCCGCTGGTCATCACCACCGAAGAAATCGATTGGGCTGTTGACCAGTTAGCAAGCGTGCTGGCCGAGACAGGTTCATAATCGGCTAAATCCGCGATGCAGGAGGTGCCCATGACGGCCCCATCGATCTCCCTAACCGAGCAGATGCTGCGTCGACGGCCCGTCATCGGAGCCCCCGTCGCGCACGGGGCCTCCGACCACCTCAAACGCACGATCGGCACCTTCCAGCTGACGATGTTCGGCGTCGGGGCCACCGTCGGCACCGGCATCTTCTTCGTACTGTCGGTCGCCGTCCCCGGTGCCGGTCCTGCCGTGGTGATCTCGTTCATCGTCGCGGGTATCGCCGCGGGGCTGGCCGCCATCTGTTACGCCGAACTGGCATCGGCGGTGCCGGTTTCGGGCTCGACGTACTCCTACGCCTACACCACTCTCGGCGAGTTCGTGGCCATGGGCGTCGCCGCCTGCCTGCTGCTGGAGTACGGGGTCTCGATCGCCGCGGTGGCAGTCGGGTGGAGCGGCTACCTCAACAAGCTGCTGAACAACCTGTTCGGTTTTCAGATACCTCACGTGCTGGCGGCGGCACCGTGGGACTCCGATCCCGGCTGGCTCAACCTCCCGGCCATCGTGCTGATCGTGATGTGCGCCCTGCTGCTGATCCGCGGCGCCAGCGAGTCCGCAGCGGTGAACACGGTCATGGTGGTGATCAAACTCGGCGTCCTGGCGATGTTCGCGATCATCGCGTTCACCGCCTTCCAGGCCGACCGGTTCGCCGACTTCGCCCCATTCGGCATCGCGGGCATCGGCTCTGCGGCCGGCACGATCTTCTTCTCCTACATCGGACTCGACGCTGTTTCGACGGCGGGTGACGAGGTCAAGGACCCGCAGCGCACGATGCCCAAAGCCATCATCGCGGCACTGCTGATCGTCACCAGCGTCTACGTTCTGGTCGCCGTGGCCGCCCTCGGCACCCAGCCCTGGCAGGAGTTCGGCAACCAGCAGGAAGCGGGCCTGGCCACCATCCTGGACCACGTCACCGGAAGTACCTGGGCCAGTACGGTTCTCGCCGCCGGCGCGGTGATCTCGATCTTCTCGGTGACCCTGGTGGTGATGTACGGCCAGACCCGAATCCTGTTCGCCATGGGCCGCGACGGTCTGCTGCCGGCGCGGTTCGCGAAGGTGAACCCGAAAACCATGACGCCGGTGGGCAACACCATCATCGTCGCGGTCATCGTCTCGATCCTGGCCGGGGTCGTCCCCCTGGACAAGCTGGCCGACATGGTGTCAATCGGCACCCTGGTGGCGTTCATGATCGTCTCCCTCGGGGTGATCATCCTCCGGGTCCGCGAACCGGATCTGCCGCGCGGCTTCAAGGTGCCGGGCTACCCCGTCACACCCGTGCTGGCGATTCTGGCGTGCGGCTACATCCTCTACAGCCTGCACTGGTACACCTGGATCGCGTTCAGTGCCTGGGTCACGGTCGCGTTGATCTACTACTTGCTGTGGAGTCGGCATCACAGCGCGTTGAACGACGGCGGTGACGGCGTGATCGCCACGGCCGCAGCGGGTGTCGAGGAGGTCGAGGTCATCCACCCGCGGGACGTGCCGTGACGGTCGTCGTCGGCTATCTGGCCGGTAAGAGCGGAACCGCGCCGCTGCACCTGGCGACCGGCGCCGCGCGCACGTTGCGCACGTCGCTGACGGTGACGACCATCGTGCCCAAGCCGTGGACCACGCCGTCGCCCGCCCGCATCGATGCCGAATATGCCACGTGGGCAGACCAACTCGCCGCCGACTCCGCCAAGGAGGCGCAGCGCTACCTGACGACCCTCTCCGACGGCCTGCAGGTCGCCTACCACAGCCACGCCCACCGCTCGGTGTCCGGCGGGCTGGTCGAGGTGGTCGACGAACTCGGGGCCGACCTGCTGGTGCTCGGCTCCTCGGCCAACGGTCAGCTCGGCCAGGTCGTCGTCGGGTCGACCGCCGATCGGCTGCTGCACTCCTCGCCAGTGCCGGTTGCGATCGCCCCGCGCGGCTACCGCGGCGCCCGCACCGGCCTTTTGACCCGCATCACCTGCGGCTATCCCGGCACCCCGGAGTCGGTGCAGGTGGTCAAGCGGATCGCGGAGCTGGCCAAGCGACTGGACGTTCCGCTGCGGGTGATGACGTTCGCGGTGCGCGGCCGCACCATGTATCCGCCGGAAATCGGTTTGCACGCGGAGGATTCGATCCTGTCGGCGTGGGAGACGAGCGCACGGGAGATGCTGGCGCGGCTGCGCAGCGACGGCGTCGTCGGCGAGGACGTCGCGCTTCAGGTGGTCAGCGGCAACGGCTGGGATCAGGCGCTGGACGACGCCGAATGGCAGGACGGCGAGGTTCTCGCACTGGGCACCTCACCGCGCGGCGACGTCTCCCGGGTGTTCCTCGGATCGCGCGGCGCGAAGATCATGCGGCACAGTCCCGTTCCGGTTCTGGTGCTGCCCGGCTAGTACTTCATGACGCCGCGGTCGACGCTGATCTGCGAGCCCGACAGCGTTGCCGAGTTGTCGCCGGCCAACCACGCCACGACGTCGGCGACCTCCTCGACGCTCATGAAATCGGACCGCTTGCCGGTGGCGCTCTGGCCGACCGGAAGGTACGGCATCGGGGCGAACGCGTGCAGGTAGCTGGGATGGGCGGCGAACACCGCCATCATGGCGTCGTTCTCGGTCATCGGGGTGGCCACCGAGTACGGGTGGATCGAGTTCACCCGGATGCCGTACTGACCGGCCTCCAGCGCAAGGGAATTCGTCAGCGCGGTCAGCCCGTGCTTGGACGCCGCGTAGTGGCTGTTGCCGGGGGTGGCCTTCACCCCGGCCGACGAGCTCACCACGATGATGGACCCGCCGTTGCCCGCCTCGATCATCGCGGGCACCACAGCGCGCAGGGTGCGCCAGGTGCCGGTGAGGTTGGTGTCGATCACGGTGTTCCACTGCTCGTCGGTCAGTTCCCACAGCCGCCCCCAGGACAGCACGCCGGCGTTGGCCACGAGAACGTCGAGCCGGCCGAACTGTTCGACACCGTCGGCCACCAACTGGCGCAGGGCGGCGTCGTCGCGGGTGTCGACCTCGCGGGCGAGCACCTTGCGGCCCTCGGCCTCGACCTGCCGCACGGTCTCGGCCAACTCCTCGGGAGTGGTGCCGGGATAGGGAATGGTGTCGGAGACCGGTGCGCAGATGTCGGAGACGATGACGTCGGCGCCTTCGCGCGCCAGCCGCACCGCGTGCGCCCGGCCCTGTCCGCGGGCGGCACCCGTCACGAATGCCACTCGGCCCTCGAGGGTGCCCGTCGCTCCAGCCATCAGCGTCCTTTCGATCAGCCCACGTCAGGCTAGCAAGAGAACTGAAACGTGTTCTAGATGGCCCCGGCGCTGGCTACCGTGGTCCCATGACGACGACCCGAAAGATTCTCTGCGGCATCTACGCGGCCATCGCGGCCGCAGCGCTGGTCGCGACCTGGACTCAGAACGTGGCGTACTTCGGCAACTCTGCCGGTTTCCTGAAGAACTTCCTGCTCGACCTGAAGATCACCCCGGCGTCGCGGTCGATCACCGCCGACATCGTGCTGTTCTTCCTGGCCGCCGCGATCTTCATGGTGCTCGAGGCGCGCAAACACGGTGTGCCATTTGTCTGGGCGTACATCGTCGGCGGCATGCTCATCGCGATCAGTGTCACCTTCCCGCTGTTCCTGATCGCGCGTGAGCGCAAGCTGGCCGCCGGCGACGAGCCTGGCGCGAAGACGGTGGACGTGATCCTGTTGAGCGTGTTCGCCGTACTGGCCGCCGCCGGAGTCATCTTCACCGCGTCGAGCTGAGCGCGACTGCTCGGTCAGTAGTCGATCGGGTCGCGGATGATCGGGCAGGTCATACAGTGGCCGCCGCCGCGTCCGCGACCCAACTCCGCGCCGACGATCGTGATCACCTCGATGCCCGCCTTGCGCAGCAGCGAATTGGTGTGGGTGTTGCGGTCATAGGCGAACACCACACCCGGGGACACGGCGACCAGGTTGTTGCCGCTGTCCCACTGCTGGCGCTCGGAATCGTAGGCCGTGCCGCCGGTTTCGACCACCCTCAACTCGGGCAGACCCAGCGCTGCAGCGACCACTTCGACGAACGGTTTGTTCTCCTCGACGACCTCCAACCCCGGCGCCGTGTCGCTGGGTACCAGGGTGAAAGTCTGGATGTTGTTCACGATTTCGGGGTAGATCGTCACCACGTCCCGGTCGGCGAAAGTGAAGACCGTGTCCAGGTGCATCGCGGCGCGCAGCTTCGGCATACCCGCCACGATCACCTTCTCCGCCCCGCCTTCGGCGAACAGCTTCGCCGCGACCTGCGTGATGGCCTGCCGGGATGTGCGTTCGCTCATGCCGATCAGCACCACCCCGTTGCCGGGGACCAGCACGTCGCCACCTTCGATGGTGGCCATCCCCCATGCCTTCTCCGGATCGCCCCACCACACCTTCGAGCCGACGTAGTCGGGGTGGAACTCGTAGATGGCCTTCATCAACAACGTTTCGTCGTGGCGGGCCGGCCAGAACAACGGGTTCAGCGTCAGGCCGCCGTAGATCCAGCAGGTGGTGTCGCGGGTGTAGAGGGTGTTGGGTAACGGCGGCAGCAGGTACTCGGTGACGCCGGTCGCCTCCCCGGCCAGCGCACGAAAACCGGACCGCAGATCCGACGGCAGGTCACGGGTGGACATCCCGCCGATCAGGAACTCGGCCAGCCGTCGCAGTTCCAGCGAGTCGAGGTAGGCCCGGGTCTCGTCGACCAGGCCCAAACCCACGTCGTTGGGCACGATTTCGCGATCCAGCAGCCACGCTTTGGCCTCGGGACTGCTCATCGTTTCGGTGAGCACGTTGTGCAGTTCGACGACCTCGACGCCGCGATCTCGCATCTTCGAGACGAAGTCGAAGTGGTCGCGGCGCGCGTTCTGCACCCACAGCACGTCGTCGAACAACAGGTCGTCGCAGTTGGTCGGGGTGAGCCGCTCGTGCGCCAGTCCCGGCGCGCACACCAGCACCTTGTGCAGCGTACCCACTTCGGAGTGCACGCCATAGGAGGCAGACGGAGAGGTCATCGCGAGTTTCCTTTCGCTAGAGACGCATTGAGCCGGTGACCAACGCGGTCACCCCGGCGATCGCACCGACGACGATGACGCCGAACAGCACCGCCTCGGCCGGACGGAACAGTCGCTGGCCGCGTTCGCGGCGGGCGATGATGTAAAGGATCGCGCCCGGGGCGTACAGGATGCACGACAGCAGAAGATGACTCAGCCCCGCAGCATAGACCAGGAACAACGTGTAAACCGTGGCCACCGCGGCCACCACCATGTCCCCGCGCCGCGAGCCGCCGTCCTCGTAGGTCTCACGGGTGATCGTCAGCTTCAACGCATACCCGGCCGCCAGCAGGTACGGGATGAGCGACAGCGCGGCAGTCAGGTCCAGCATGAAGTTGAGCGCGTCGGAGGTGAACAGCAGCAGGATCAGCAGCAGCTGGACCAAGACCCCGGCCATGACCAGGGCCGAGATCGGCGCGCCATGCGAGTTGGTGCGGGCGAGGAACCGCGGCATGTCGTCGGATTTGGCCGGGATGTAGAGGATTTCAGCTGCCATCAACGACCAGGCCAGGTAGGCGCCCAGCACCGAGACGATCACACCCACCCGGATGAAGACCGAACCCCAATGGCCCACAACCGATTCCAGTACCGCCGCCATCGACGGCTGGTACACCTGGGCGAGTTCGTGCTGCGGTAGCACACCGTAGGACACCAGCGTGACGAGCATGAAAACACTGAGGACGCTCAGGAAGCCGATGACCGTCGCGCGCCCGACGTCCTCGCGCTTGCGGGCGAACCGGGAGTAGACGCTGGCGCCCTCGATGCCGAGGAAGACGAATACGGTGATGAGCATGGTGCCCTTGGCCTGCTCGAAAACCGAACTCCACGAGTAGTTCCCCTCGCCACCCCAGAAGTTGTCGGCGAAGACGCCGCCCTTGAACGCGACGATGGCCACGAGGATGAACACCACGATCGGGACGACCTTGGCGACGGTGGCGATTCGGTTGATGATCGCCGCCTCCTTGACCCCGCGCAGGATCAGGAAGCAGAATCCCCACACCCCGACCGAGGCCAGGATCACGGCAGGCACGGTATCGCCGGCGCCCAGGGCGGGGAACAGGGCGCTGGTGGTCGCCATGATGAGCACCCAGTAGGAGGTGTTGCCCGCACACGCCGACGCCCAGAACCCGAACGCGGAGTTGAAGCCCACGTAGTCACCGAAGCCGGCCTTCGCGTAGGCGAAGATGCCGGCGTCCAGGTCCGGCTTGCGGGTGGCCAGTCGCTGGAAGACGAACGCCAGCATCAGCATTCCGGTGCCGGCGATGGCCCAGGCGATCAGTGCGCCCAGCACCCCCGTCTCGGTGCCGAAGCGCCGTGGGAGCAGGAAGACCCCTGAACCGATCATCGACCCGACCACCATGGCGGTCAGAGTCGGCAGGCTGACCTTGTCGGACTGCGTCGTCGTCGACTCAGCTGTGGCCATCGACAAACTCCTTAGCGGCGCCACCCATCGCCGTACGGCTACCTGCCGGACAGCGCCGCTATATTAGCGTCCGCGCGACAACGGCTCCGGGCATCTGCCCGATGAATCAGAGTTCCGAAAGGATCTGCTGACGCTTCTTGCTGTACTCGTCGTCGGAGATGGTTCCGGTGGCGCGCAATGTCTCGAGCTCCTGCAGCCGCTGGGCGGTGGTCTGACCCGGTGGCGGCGCCATGAACGGCGCAGGCATCGGTTGCGGCGGCGGCGCGGCGGGCGGCGGCACCGGAGCGGCTGCGGCCGGCTGCGCGGCCCCCGCCCGGCGCACGATGTCGAAAACCTGCTCGCGCACCACGGGGTTGGAGCGGATGTCGATCGTGCCGTCCATCGGGATGCCGTTGGCCCGCAGGATCTGCAAGATCTGCATCAGCGGCCCGGCCTGGCCGCGCAGATCGTAGGTCCGTCCGTCTCGGTCGGACGTGAACTGGGCGGGGACCACGCCGGCGATCAATGCGCTTGCGTTCCAGTCGATTTCGTACTTCCGGGTGGCGGGGTCGACGAGCGCGACGAGATGGTGCGCGTTGATGATCTGCATCCTCGTCGGGCTGGAGGTCATGGATTGCTGCACATCGAAGCTCGGATAGCCCGGAATGTCGAAGTGCAGGTTCACCTTGATCATCTGCTGGTCGTTGATGAAAATCGCCGAATCGGACATACCGGTGATCTGGGCCAGCACCAGCACCCCGGTTTGCGTCAGTTGCTGGTGAGTGGCCGCGGATTTGGTGCCTGCAGCGGTCAGCCACAGCGCGACCAGCACGTCGGCGACGGTGATGAGCAAACCAACCCACAACATCCAGCCGATGTACGGACGGGCGAACGGTCCGAGTGCGAAGTACACGATCAGGAAGATCGGACCGACCAGACCGCCGAACAGCAGCACCGTCATCTGCGCCTTGAGATAACGCCCCAACATTCGCCGTGCTCCTTGTCGTCCGGTGGATGACGGGAGTCAGACTATCGCCAACTGGGCGACTTCGGCTGGTTTGGTGAAGCTTGCGCGGATGCTGGGCGGACGTCTAGGACACCGGCGCCAAGGCCTGCCCGAGCAGTGGCACCTGCGGAACCTCGCTGAAGAACTGCCGACTTTCCGGCGACGGCGGAGCCGGTGACGTCGACGGCGCGACCACCGCTGTGGTCATCGGTGGTACGGCAACCGACGGCCGACGGTGTGCGATGCCGGCGCTGGACTGGCTGACGGCGAAGACCGCGGCGACGATCGCCGCAAGCAACGCAAGAAGCACCGCCCCGCCGATCACCGTCGGCACCGAATAGACCCGTTCCCGGACGTCGTCGTAAATCACGTCCCCATCCCCATGCTCTGAGATGCCGAACTCTAGCACCGGTCCCGAGCCCGGAAAACGAAAACGGCGCCCACCCGAAGGTGAGCGCCGTTCCCGTTGAAGCTCGTACTAGGTACTCAGACCATTGGTAGGCGGAGCCTACTTGTTGATCTTGGTAACCCGGCCGGCGCCGACGGTACGGCCGCCCTCGCGAATCGCGAAGCGCAGGCCCTCGTCCATGGCGACGGGCTGGATCAGCTTCACCGAGATGTCGGTGTTGTCGCCGGGCATGACCATCTCGGTGCCCTCCGGCAACGTGACAACGCCGGTCACGTCGGTGGTCCGGAAGTAGAACTGCGGACGGTAGTTGTTGAAGAACGGCGTGTGCCGGCCGCCCTCGTCCTTGGACAGGATGTAGACGCTGCCCTCGAACTCGGTGTGCGGCGTGGTGGTGCCGGGCTTCACGACGACCTGGCCGCGCTCGACGTCCTCGCGCTTGACGCCGCGGACCAGCAGACCGACGTTGTCGCCGGCCTGACCCTGGTCGAGCAGCTTGCGGAACATCTCCACCCCGGTGACCGTGGTCTTGGTGGTCTCCGGACGGATGCCGACGATCTCGACCTCTTCGTTCACGTTGATCACGCCACGCTCGACGCGACCGGTGACCACGGTGCCGCGGCCGGTGATGGTGAAGACGTCCTCAACGGGCATCAGGAACGGCTTGTCGGTCTCGCGAACCGGGTCCGGGATCGACTCGTCGACGGCGTCCATCAATTCCTCGACGCTCTTGACCCACTTCGGGTCGCCTTCGAGGGCCTTCAGCGCCGACACCCGGATCACCGGGGCGTCCTCGTCGAATTCCTGGGCGGCCAGCAGTTCGCGGACCTCCATCTCGACGAGCTCGAGGAGCTCCTCGTCGTCGACCATGTCGGCCTTGTTCAGCGCCACCAGGATGTAGGGGACGCCGACCTGGCGGGCCAGCAGCACGTGCTCACGGGTCTGCGGCATGGGGCCGTCGGTGGCGGCGACCACCAGGATTGCGCCGTCCATCTGGGCGGCACCGGTGATCATGTTCTTGATGTAGTCAGCGTGACCGGGGGCGTCGACGTGCGCGTAGTGACGCTTCTCGGTCTGGTACTCAACATGCGAGATGTTGATGGTGATACCGCGCTGACGCTCCTCGGGCGCATTGTCGATCTGGTCGAATGCACGCGACTCGTTCAAATCGGGGTACTTGTCGTGCAGAACCTTGGTGATAGCCGCGGTCAGCGTGGTCTTGCCGTGGTCAACGTGACCGATGGTCCCGATGTTGACGTGCGGCTTCGTCCGCTCGAACTTCGCCTTCGCCACTTCTGTGTCCTCCTGGACTGTTGGTGCTTTTAAAGCAGGTTGTTGTTTTTCAGTTGTGTGGTCCGCCGAGCCGGTGGGCCAGTTTTACTGCTGAGCTGACCCTAATGGGCCGTTCACTCCGTTCACTGACCCGTCGCCTTAGCGATGATCTCCTTCGACACGTTCGCCGGAACTTCGGCGTACGAGTCGAACACCATGGAGTAGTTCGCCCGGCCCTGGGTCTTCGACCGAAGGTCGCCGACATAGCCGAACATCTCCGACAGCGGCACCTGCGCCCTGACGACGCGTGCACCGCTCCGCTCCTCCATGGCCTGGATCTGACCACGGCGGGAGTTCAGGTCGCCGATCACGTCGCCCATGTAGTCCTCGGGCGTGGTGACCTCGACGGCCATGATCGGTTCGAGGATGACCGGCTGCGCCTGTGCGGCAGCCTTTTTCAGCACCTGCGAACCTGCGATCTTGAAGGCCATTTCCGAGGAGTCGACGTCGTGGTAGGCGCCGTCGAGCAGGATCACCTTCACGTTCACCAGCGGGTAGCCGGCCAGCACGCCGTACTGCATGGCGTCCTGCGCGCCGGCGTCCACCGACGGGATGTACTCGCGCGGGATACGGCCACCGGTGACCTTGTTCTCGAACTCGTAGGTCGCGCCGTCCTCGCCCGTGAAGGGCTCGAGGGCGATGAGGACCTTGGCGAACTGGCCGGAGCCACCCGTCTGCTTCTTGTGGGTGAACTCGACCTTGTCGACCGCACGCTTGATGGTCTCCTTGTAGGCCACCTGCGGCTTGCCGACGTTGGCCTCGACCTTGAACTCGCGGCGCATGCGGTCCACCAGGATGTCCAGGTGCAACTCGCCCATGCCGCCGATCACGGTCTGGCCGGTCTCGTTGTCCTGATGCACCTTGAAGGTGGGGTCCTCTTCGGCGAGCTTCTGGATCGCCAGGCTCAGCTTCTCCTGGTCGCTCTTGGTCTTGGGCTCGATGGCGACCTCGATGACCGGATCCGGGAACGTCATCGACTCCAGCACGACCTGGTTGTTCGGGTCGCACAGCGTGTCGCCGGTGGTGGTGTCCTTCAGGCCGATCACGGCGTAGATGTGGCCGGCGGCCGCGGTCTCGACCGGGTTCTCCTTGTTGGAGTGCATCTGGAACAGCTTGCCCAGCCGTTCCTTCTTGCCCTTGGTCGCGTTGACGACCTGGGCGCCGGAGTCGACCTTGCCCGAGTACACCCGGACGTAGGTCAGCTTGCCGAAGAACGGGTGGGTGGCCACCTTGAAGGCCAGCGCGGAGAACGGCTCGTCGACCGACGGCTTGCGGATGACCTCGACGTCCTCCTTGCCCGGCGCGTGGCCGACGGCAGGCGGCACGTCCAGCGGCGAGGGCAGGTAGTCGATGACCGCGTCGAGCATGGGCTGAACGCCCTTGTTCTTGAACGCGCTGCCACACAACACCAGGTAGGCCTCGGAGTTGATGGTCAGCTTGCGCAGCGCACCCTTGACCTCGTCGATCGAGAGTTCCTCGCCGCCGAAGTACTTCTCCAGCAGCGCCTCGTCGGTCTCGGCGACGGCCTCGAGCAGCTTGGTGCGGTACTCGCCGGCCCGCTCTTCGAGCTCGGCCGGGATGTCGACGACGTCGTACTTCTCGCCCAGCTTGGTCTCGCCGCGCCAGACCTTGGCCTTCATCTCGACCAGGTCGACGACGCCCTCGAAGTCACCTTCGGAGCCGATCGGCAGCTGGATCGGGATGACGCGGGCACCGAGACGGTCTTCCATCGTCTTCACCGAGAAGTAGAAGTCCGCGCCGATCTTGTCCATCTTGTTGACGAAGCAGATGCGCGGGACGTCGTACTTGTCGGCCTGCCGCCAGACCTGCTCGGACTGCGGCTCGACGCCCTCTTTGCCGTCGAACACGGCGACGGCACCGTCGAGCACGCGCAGGCTGCGCTCCACCTCGACGGTGAAGTCGACGTGGCCCGGGGTGTCGATGATGTTGATCTGGTTGTCGTTCCAGAAACAGGTGGTCGCAGCCGAGGTGATGGTGATACCCCGCTCCTGCTCCTGCTCCATCCAGTCCATCGTGGCGGCGCCGTCGTGGACCTCGCCGATCTTGTAGCTGATCCCGGTGTAGTAGAGGATGCGCTCGGTCGTCGTGGTCTTACCGGCGTCGATGTGCGCCATGATGCCGATGTTGCGGACCTTGTTCAGGTCGGTCAGCACGTCCTGTGCCACAGAAGTCTTCCCAACTCTTTCGCTTGCGTGATTGCTGTCAGTTGCGCCCGATGCGCCCAGACGTCCGAGCCTTCAGGGCCGGGCGCCGGGTGTCACCAGCGGTAGTGCGCGAAGGCCCGGTTCGCCTCGGCCATCTTGTGGGTGTCTTCGCGTCGCTTGACGGCGGCACCCAGGCCGTTGCTGGCGTCGAGGATCTCGTTCGCCAACCGCTCGACCATCGTCTTCTCGCGACGCGCCTTGGAGAAGCTGACCAGCCAACGAAGGGCCAGGGTCACCGAGCGTTCCGGACGAACCTCGACCGGAACCTGGTAGGTGGCGCCACCGACACGGCGGCTGCGGACCTCGAGGGCCGGCTTGACGTTGTCCAGAGCGCGCTTGAGGGTGACCACCGGATCGGTGCCGGTCTTGTCACGGGCCTGCTCGAGCGCACCATAGACAATGCGCTCAGCTAGTGATTTCTTCCCGTCGAGCAGGACTTTGTTGACGAGCTGTGTCACCAGCTGCGACCCGTAGACCGGATCGTTGACCAGTGGGCGCTTCGGCGCGGGCCCCTTGCGCGGCATTAGCTCTTCTCCTTCTTGGCGCCGTAGCGGCTGCGGGCTTGCTTGCGGTTCTTGACGCCCTGGGTGTCCAGCGAGCCGCGGATGATCTTGTAGCGAACGCCGGGAAGGTCCTTCACACGACCGCCGCGCACCAGCACCATGGAGTGCTCCTGCAGGTTGTGACCCTCACCGGGGATGTAGGCGGTGACCTCCACCTGGCTGGTCAGCTTGACGCGCGCGACCTTGCGAAGCGCCGAGTTCGGCTTCTTCGGGGTCGTGGTGTACACGCGGGTGCACACGCCGCGTCGCTGCGGGCTGCCCTTGAGGGCCGCGGTCTTGACCTTGGCGATCTTGTCGTGGCGACCCTTGCGGACCAGCTGCTGAATGGTTGGCATCTACCGGCTTTCTATCTCTCGTCCGTCTTTCGGCGTTCTTCAAGTCTCTGTACTGCAGTTTTCGTCCTGCCGCGTACCCCGCGACCGGGCGTGTCGCACGCAGTCGTGCATCAGTCGAATCCGATGCATACTGGACATGCGAATTTGCCCGGCGTGCGCGCATGCGTCTCCGCTTGCGCCCCTATCGGCCAGGCACGAGCCTCCACGATACCAGGCTCGGCACGCCCCTCCAAACTCGGTGTACGGGGCCTTACCGCAGGTCAACGCGTGAATGTCCGCACCGGTTCCCCAACCGGGCTGACCTGGGTCAGCCAGTGCTCCCGTTGCGGTGCGCCATCCCGACGGCCAGTCGCAGCACCATGTCGGAGAACACCGCGTCGGTATCCACCTCGTTCATCACGCCGGTCATCTCCAGCAGCACGAAGCCGTGCAGCGCCGCCCAGAACTCCAGCGACGCGTAGTAGGCGTCCTCGCCCGCCAGGCCGTAGGAGGCCAGCACCTCGATCACCGGTGCGGCGGCGGCGTGCGCGGCGGCGGTGAAGCCGGGGTCGTCGCCCTCCAGCGGCATCCGGGTGAACGCCGAATAGCGGCCCGGGTGGTGGTGGGCGTAGCTGCGGTAGGCGCTGGCCATGGCCATCACGGCGTCGTCACGGGTGCGGCCCTGGCCGACCGCGCTCAGCATCTGGAGGATGTCGTCGATGACGTGCATGCGCACGGTTCGGCGCAGGTCTTCGAGGCTGTCGACGTGGTTGTACAACGACGGGCCCTTGGTGCCCAACTGGGTGGCCAGCGCGTTGATGGTCAGCGCGTCCCAACCCTCGCGGTCCAGGAAAGTGAGCGCCGCGTGGACGATGACGTCGCGGCTGAGCTTGGCCGAACGCGCCGACGACCGGCCTCCGGCGCGCGGTCGACCGCCCGCCGATTCCGGTTGTGTTGTCATGCGATCGCCCTTCAACTCTGGATCAGCGAAGAACTCTAGTTGACGTGCGGGCCCGCACGTAGGCTCCAACCATCGGGGAGACAACGCGGGTCCTGTACAAAAGCGGTGGGCCCGCCGTCTTCGACCGCGGGCGTGAACTGGGCACGACCAACCGGATCGACCGCGTTCCGGCGTAGAGAAAGAAGTACTGCGGATGCACACCCCCACCCGGATCGCCGGCATCGGCGCGCTCGCCATCGCTGCTGCGGTCATCGCCGGCTGCGGCTCCAACGGCAACAACTCCACCTCGTCGACCGCGACGGCCGGCAAGTCCGGCGCCCAGGTGGAAGTGGGCAACACCATCAACTACGGCTCGTTCGGAACCACGACCGAGATCGACTGCGGCGACGGCAAGTCGCTCAACGTCGGCGGCTCGAACAACACGCTGACGGTGAAAGGCACGTGCTCGTCGGTGAACATCGGCGGCGCCGACAACAAGATGACCTTCGCCAAGGTCGACAAGGAACTGTCCGTCGTCGGCCTCAACAACACCGTCACCTACACCGACGGTGATCCGAAGGTCAACAACCTCGGCTCGGGCAACAACATCAACAAGGGCTGACCCGGGCTCCCCGGCGGGGGATCGGGTCAAGCCTTATCCCCGTGCCGCCCGGCGCCCTTGGCGAAGCGCTGCGCGCCGGCGAGTGACTCGGCGGCCACCCGCGACAGGCTGGCGAACTCGAAATCCATGGCCTCGGCCTCAGCGTGCCCCCATTGGTGCAGCGCCGAGCGCCGATCCGAGCGCAGGCAGCCCTGCGGCAGCGCGGCCAGTTCGGCGGCCAGCTCTTCGGCGGCGTGCCGGGCCTGACCCGTCGGGACCACCCGGTTGGCCAGCCCGATGGCCAGCGCCTCGTCGGCCGCGACGGCGCGGCCGGTGAGGATCAGGTCCATCGCGCGGCTGTGCCCGATCAGCCGCGGCAGCCGTACGGTGCCACCGTCGATGAGCGGCACGCCCCAGCGCCGGCAGAACACCCCGAACACCGCGTCCTGCTCGACGATCCGCAGGTCACACCACAGTGCGAGCTCGAGACCACCCGCGACGGCGTATCCGCTGACCGCGGCGATCACCGGCTTGGACAACACCATCCGGCTGGGCCCCATCGGAGCGGGGCCATCGCGGTGGGTGGGGTTGCCGTCGGGTGTGCCGATGGCTTTGAGATCGGCTCCCGCGCAGAAGGTTCCGTTATCGCCCCAGAGCACGGCCACCGAGGCTGACTCGTCGCGGTCGAACTCGTCGAAAGCGTTGTGCAGCGCCATCGCGGTCGGACCGTCGACCGCGTTGCGGGCGTGCGGACGGTCCAGGATCACCGTCGTCACGGCACCGTTGCGCTCGACCCGTACCGATTCCCGAACCGCTTCGCTCATCTCGCCTCCACCAGTCGTGCCTCGTCGCGACGCGTCCCCAACTGCGCGGCGAAGTTCGCGTAGAACTGCCGAAGCTGTTGTCCGGGCCAGCTTTTCGGCAGTAGTTCATCCGGGAGCACCGGGTCGGTCAGCAGATGGCGCACGATCGCCGCGGCCGCGACGAACCGACCGGGAATGTCGGTGGCCGCCGTCATGTCGTCGAGAAGGCGATGGCCGGTGGTCGACCAGCCGTCCAGGTTCCACAGCCGCCCGGCCAAGTCGGCGGGATCGTCGTCGTGGGCACGAAGAACCCGGGCCCGGTCGGCGACCTCGGTGGGCAGATCGTCGGCGAGGTTGTCCGGCCGCAGCCATACCCCTTCGCGTAGCTCACCGAACCGCCTGGCCTGCAGGGTGTTTCGCAATGCCGCGCGCGCCCGGGCGTCCATGCCGACCGCGGTGACCACCACCGTCGTCCAGGTTCCGTCCCAGTCGCGGGTGTGCGGATTGAGCGCGTCGTCCTGTCGGCGCTGCCGGCTCAGCAGCCGGTCGGACAGGCGGTAGCCGTCGTCGTCGCGCACCAGGTCTCCGGTGCCGACCATCCGGGTCAGGGCGACCCGCAGGGTTTGTTCACGAATGCCGAAATCGGCTGTCAGCCGCAGTAGTTCGGCCGATGTCGCCGACGCCGGATGAGCGCCCAGCAGCACGGACAGCACCACCGAGCGTGCGGTCATCCGCGACAGCGAGTCGGTCACCTCACACCCCGGAGGCTCTGCGGCCGTGGTCGCCGAACGGTTCGTCGCGGTGCCGCACGGCCTCCCGGAACCCGTGTTCGCGGGCGTCGGCGACGAAGGCGTGTCCTTCCGGGGTGTGCCGGGCGATCCCGTCGAACACGGTGCTGACCATCCGGCTGGTCGCCACACCCTGTTGGTAGAGCGCGGAGTTCATCGCGAGCTTGACCATGATGAGCTGGTTCACCGGGACGGCGGCGATGCGCTCGACCAGCCGTTCGGTGCGCTCGTCGAGGTCCTCGGCGGCAGGAGCCTCGACCGCGAGCCCCCATTCGGCGGCCTGCGCGCCGGTGATGCAATCGCCGGTCAGCAGAAGGCGTTTGGCGCGCTGATCGCCCAGCCGGTGTGCCCACATCCCGGCAGCGGGCACGCCCCAGACCCGGGTCGGCGGGTAGCCGATCTTGGCGTCGGCGGCCGCGATCACCTGGTCGGCGTGCAGCGCGATGTCGGTGCCGCCGGCCACGCAGTAGCCGTGGATCTTGACCACAGTCGGCTTGTCGGCGTGCATCAGGCTGGCGAACCCGCGAACGAACCGGCTCATCATCTGGTAGTCGACCATCGGGTCCCACGGCCGGTCGGGCAGGTGGTTGACGGCCTGGGTCTTGCCGTCGAGCACGGTGCCCGCGCGGTCGGAGCCGCCGGCCGACCCGGTTCCGTCGGCGTAGGCGGACAGGTCGAAGCCCGCGCAGAACCCGTCGCCGCGGCCGGACACCAGGATCACGTGGACTCCCGGGTCGAGGTCGGCGCGCTCGACCAGCGCGGCCAGCTCCAGCGGGGTGTCGGCGACGATCGCGTTGCCCTTTTCGGGGCGGTTGAAGGTGATTCGGGCGACCCGGTCGGTGACCTCGTAGGTCATCGTCTTCAGGTCGTCAGTCATGCCCACCTCCGGGCCGCGCCGAGTGTGCAGTTTCGTACGCAACACGCCGAGGCGGGCGTACCGAACCGCACACTCGAGGGGCTGCCGTCATCCCTTCACCATGCAGCGTTCGAGGATCGGGGCAAGGTCGAGCCCGGTCGGCATGGTGCCGAACGCGCCGCCCCAGTTGCCGGCCATCCGGGTGGCCAGGAACGCCTCGGCGACGGCGGGATGGCCGTGGCGCACCAGCAGCGACCCCTGCAGCGCCAGGCTGATGTCCTCGGCGACCTTGCGGGCCCGGTACTCGATCGAGTCGGTGTTCTCCAGTTCCGAGCGCAGCGTCGCGACGTGGACGTCGAGCCTGGCGTCCTGTCCGGCGGTGGTGGCCAGTTCGTCGAACAGCACGGCCACGCACTCGGGCCGGGTTGCCATGGCGCGCAAGGTGTCCAATGCGCTGACGTTGCCCGACCCTTCCCAGATGCCCATCAGCGGGGCCTCGCGGTACAGCCGCGGCATACCGGACTCCTCGGCATAGCCGTTGCCGCCCAGGCATTCCATGGCCTCACCGGCGTGCGGGGTGGCGCGCTTGCACACCCAGTACTTGGCGGCGGCCAATCCGATTCGGCGCAGCAGGGTTTCGCGCTCGTCGCCGCGGACGGCGGCGTCGGTGGCGCCGGCCATCCGCATGGCGATGATGGTGGCCGCCTCGGCTTCGACGGCAAGGTCGGCCAGCACGTTGCGCATCAGAGGTTGGTCGATCAGGTACGCGCCGAACGCCTTTCGGTGCTGGGCGTGGTGGATGGCACGGGTCAGCCCGCTGCGCATGGACGTGGCGCTGCCCAGTGTGCAGTCCAGCCGGGTGAGGTTGACCATCTCGATGATGGTGGGCACACCCCGGCCCTCCTCGCCGACCAGCCAGGCGACGGCGCCGTCGTACTCGATCTCGCTGGAGGCATTGCCGTGGTTGCCGAGCTTGTCCTTGAGCCGCTGGATGAACATCCGGTTGCGGGTGCCGTCGGGCAGCACCCGCGGCAGCATGAAGCAGCTCAGCCCGCCGGGCGCCTGGGCCAGCACGAGGAAGATGTCGCTCATCGCCGCTGAGGTGAACCACTTGTGGCCGGTCAGCGTGTAGCTGCCGTCGCCGTTGGGGACCGCCTGCGTGCTGCCGGCACGCACGTCGGAGCCGCCCTGCTTCTCGGTCATGGACATGCCCGCGGTGATACCGGCCTTGGTGGCAGGCACCCTCAGTTCGGGGTCGTATACCCGGCTGGTCAGCAACGGCTCGTAGACCTTGGCCAATTCGGCGTTGTGGCGCAGCGCCGGAACGACGGCGTACGTCATCGAGATCGGGCACACGTGACCGGGTTCGGGTGTCCAGACCGACATCTTGGCCGCGCGCACGACGTGTGCGCCGGGGCGGTCGTCGGCCCACGGCGCGGCGTGCAGGCCGTGCGCGATGGCAGCGCGC
This sequence comes from uncultured Actinomycetota bacterium, assembly GCA_963716465.1. Lineage (GTDB taxonomy): Bacteria > Actinomycetota > Actinomycetes > Mycobacteriales > Mycobacteriaceae > Mycobacterium. The sequence goes on along the minus strand of CAVQTS010000006.1, from coordinate 41,642 downwards.
ATCAGCTCGTGGTAGGCGGGGTCGTACTCGATCTCGTCGACCCGGTGCCCGTAGCGGTCATGGGTGTGCAGGATCGGCTGGTTGCGGTCGGCGAGATCACCCCAGCGCTGGGCCTGGGCGCTGCCCGAGAGCGCACCGAGTTCGGTGACCTCGTCGAGCCCCCACTGCCCGCCCTCGCGGATCAGGGCCTCGATGAGCACCGGTGAGGTGGCGGGGTTGTGGTCCACCAGCGGCGGAACCTGATTGGTGACGACATGGGTATCCGGCATATGTCCACTGTTACACTTTTTCCACAGCTGCACAAGATGCGTAATATGGCAAGCTCCTTGCCGTGAAGCTCAACACCGTCGTCCACGCCGCCAGCGAGTCGCTCGATCACGAGCCGGTTCCCGCCGATCAGTCCCTTGGCGGCACACCGCTCACCGCGGTCGCCGAGCTCGGCCGGTTCGGCGGCCTCGACGTCGGGATCTGGGAGATGACGCCCGGCGTGATGAGCGACGTGGAGGCCGACGAGGTCTTCGTGGTGCTCTCCGGCGCGGCGAGGGTCGAATTCGACGACGGCACAGCCCCGCTGACGCTAGGACCCGGCGACGTGGTCCGGCTCGCCGACGGCGCCCGCACGGTGTGGACCGTCACCGACACCCTGCGCAAGGTGTATCTGGCTTAGCCCGGGACGTTGTCGCGCAGGAAGGCGATGTCGTTCTTGCGGCCCTCGTCGGCCGTCTCACAGATCACCGGGGCCTGCGCGGCGGTGACGACGGCGACCAGCAGCTGCGGATCGATCTGTCCCGCACCGAAATTGGCGTGCCGGTCGGCGCCGGAGCCCTTGGCGTCCCGGGAGTCGTTGCAGTGCACCAGGTCGATGCGGCCGGTGATGGCCTTGATGCGCTCGACGGCGTCGATCAGTTCCTCGCCGGCCGCCCAGGCGTGGCAGGTGTCCAGGCAGAAGCCGATGCCCATGTCCCCGATGCGTTCCCACAGCCGGCCGATGGTGTCGAAGTGGCGGGCCATCGCGTGGTCGCCGCCGGCGGTGTTCTCCAGGTAGACGGGGACATCGGTCTCCAGCTGCGCCAGCGCCTTGACCCAGCGCTCGAAGCCGGCCTCCATGTCGTTGTCGTCGGCGTGGCCGCCGTGCACGATCACCGCCGTCGCGCCGATCTCGGCGGCGCCGTCGCAGGTGTCCTTGAGGATCTTGCGCGACGGGATGCGCACCCGGTTGTTGGCCGAGGCGACGTTGATCAGATACGGGGCGTGCACGTACAGCGGGATCGGCGAGCGGCGCAGCAGGTCGGCGTCCTCACGCGGCTTGGGCTTCTTCCAGCTCTGCGGGTCGCCCAGAAAGAACTGCACCGCGTCGGCTTCGTCATCCAGGGCACCGAGCAACGGATTGTCCGAGCGGACATGGGAACCGATGAGCACGTCGGCCAGTCTAGGCGCGGCCGGCCCAGGCTCGGCGAGCAGACGTGAATGTCCCCGACACTCCGCGAATCCGGGGACGTTTGTGTCTGCTCAGCTGGCGAGTCGTGCGGCGTCGATCCGGCCGGCGACCCTATGCACGAGTTCGACCGGATAACGGCGCACATCGTCGACGACGAATCGGACGAGATCCCATCCGCATTCCTGCAGTCGGCTGCTCTTGACGTGGTCCCGCTTCCACGCCGTCGGATTAGCGTGCCACTCCATGCTGTCGTACTCGGCTGCGACCATGGCCTCCGGCCAGGCGAAGTCGACCCGCCACAGGTCACCAAAGTGGTCGACGATCGTGTACTGAAGCTCTGTCGGCGGAAGTCCGCCGTCGATGAACACGAGTCGCGCTTCGCTCTCCATAGCCGACTCCGACCGACCGTCGGCGTCGGCCAGGACGTCACGAACGTGCACGATCCCGCGTCGGCCCTTCTGCTCGCGTACTACGGCCTCCAAGTCTGCGCTCGAGCACGCGCCGCAGCGCAGGGCCGCATCAAGAGTGGCCAGTGCGCGTGGACGCCGAAGGGCTCTTGCGGTCTCGACGGCGGTCCAGGCCGGCGCCGTCGCAAGCCGCCCGGCGATCCGGCGCAGCGGCGCGCCCGTGCGTTGGTGCACCATCAACCCCGCCGTCGGCCGAAGCCGGATTCCCGGGTCCAGCACATGAATTCGGTCATCTCGCTCGGTGTCGAAACCGTAGAGTTTCGCCGCGGTGCTCATACAGGCGACGATTGACTTGCCCGTCATCAGGTCGAGCGCTGCCAAGCGCCCGATGATGCCGGGTTGCTCGAGCGCGTAAACGCCATGCCACACCCGAGTCAGTGCACCTGCCCGGACGTGGGCGGCAAGCGACTTGCGTGACATCACCGCCATCAGTTGCTCAGTCGTCGCCAACCCACCGTTGAGGGCGAACAATTCGTCGATGAACACCCTGCGATGCTCGGTGGCCGCCTGCCGGCTGCCAACTCACCGCTGTGGACAAGTGGCCACCAGACGCAAAAGTCCCCGACACGCCGGGCGTGCGGGAACTTTTGCGTCTGCTCGCGCAGAAAGGGTGACTACCGGTAGTCGCTGTACCCGTAGTCGTCCAGCGGCACCGCGGCACCGGTGGCCTGACCGAAGTCCGGGCTGTAGTACTGATCCTCGTAGGACGGGATCGTGTACGCCGCGGCCCGTGCTTCCTCGGTGGGCTGCACCTGGATGTTGCGGTAGCGGTTGATACCGGTACCGGCCGGGATCAGCTTGCCGATGATCACGTTCTCCTTCAGACCCTGCAGCTTGTCGCTGCGGCAGTTGATCGCCGCATCGGTGAGCACGCGAGTGGTCTCCTGGAACGACGCCGCCGACAGCCACGAGTCGGTGGCCAGCGACGCCTTGGTGATGCCCATCAGCACCGGACGGCCGGCCGCGGGCTCTGCGCCCTCGGCAACCACCCGACGGTTCTCGGCCTCGAACTCGCCGCGCTCGGTCAGCGAGCCGGGCAGGAACTCCGTTGCGCCCGAGTCGATGATCGTGACGCGCCGCAGCATCTGCCGGACGATGACCTCGATGTGCTTGTCGTGGATCGACACGCCCTGGGCCCGGTAGACCTCCTGGACTTCCTTGACCAGGTGGATCTGCACCTTGCGCGGGCCCTCGACGCGGAGCACCTCGTGCGGGTCGGCCGAGCCCTCCATGAGCTGCTGGCCCACCTCGACGTGGTCGCCGTCGGCGAGCAGCCGCTCGGTCCCGTCTTCGTGCTTGAACACGCGCAGACGCTGACGCTTGGAGAGCTTGTCGTACACGACTTCCTCGCCCCCGTCATCGGGAACGATGGTCATCTTGTAGAACTTGTCGGTCTCCTCCAGGCGAACCCGCCCGGCGACGTCGGCGATCGGGGCGCGGTTGCGCGGAACGCGTGCCTCGAACAGCTCCTGCACACGCGGCAGACCACCGACGATGTCGGCGCCACCGGTGACACCACCCTGGTGGAAGGTACGCATCGTCAGCTGCGTGCCGGGCTCACCGATGGACTGCGCGGCGACGATGCCCACAGCCTCGCCGATGTCGACCAGCTTGCCGGTGGCCATCGAACGGCCGTAGCACATCGCGCAGACGCCCGAGGCGCTGGCGCAGGTGAGCACCGAGCGGACCTTGACCTGCGAGATACCGGCCTCGAGCAATGCGTCGATCGCCGGGTCGCCCAGGTCGTGGCCTGCCACGACGATGACGTTGCCCTTCTCGTCGACCGCGTCCGCGGCCAGCGTGCGGGCGTACGCCGAGGTCTCGACGTGCGCGTCGCGCAGCAGGGTGCCGTCGGCCTGACGCTCGGCCAGGTCGACGAGGATGCCGCGCTCGGTACCGCAGTCGTGCTCGCGCACGATCACGTCCTGCGACACGTCCACCAGACGACGGGTCAGGTAGCCCGAGTCGGCGGTACGAAGAGCGGTGTCCGCCAGACCCTTTCGGGCGCCGTGGGTGTTGATGAAGTACTCCAGCACCGTCAGGCCCTCGCGGAACGAGGACTTGATCGGCCGCGGGATGAACTCACCCTTCGGGTTGGTCACCAGACCCTTCATGCCGGCCAGCGTGCGGGTCTGGGTGAAGTTACCCGTCGCCCCGGAGTCCACGATCGTGATGATCGGGTTGTCATCCGGGTAGTGCGCCCGCAGCGCGTTACCGACCTCTTCGGTGGCGTCCTTCCACAGCTCCACCAGAGCGTCGTTGCGCTCCTGCTTGTTCAGGGCACCGCGCTGGTACTTCTTCTCGATCCCCTCGGCCTCGGCCTCGTAACGCTCGAGGATCTCCTGCTTCTCCGGCGGCACGATGACGTCCGCCATCGACACGGTCACACCCGAACGGGTGGCCCAGTAGAAGCCGGCGTCCTTGAGCTTGTCGACGGTCTGCGCGACCACGATCATCGGGTAGCGCTCGGCCAGATCGTTGATGATCCGGGCCTGGACCTTCTTGTGCATCTGCTCGTTGACGAACGGATACCCCTGCGGCAGAAGCTCGTTGAAGAGCACCCGCCCCAGCGTGGTCTCGGCGATCCAGGCCATGCCCGGACGCCAGCCGTTCTCACCGAACAGCTCGTTCTCGACCTCGTGCGACGGACGCAGCTGCGTCAGGCGCACCTTGATCTGCGCGCGAACGCTGAGCACACCGCGGTCGAGCGCCATGATGGCCTCGGCCGGCGAGCTGTACACACCGGCCTCCGGGGTGTCCTTGGCTCCCGCCGTGTACTCACCGATGTCACCGGGGACATGCGTGGTCAGGAAGTACAGACCGGTGACCATGTCCAGACGCGGCATGGCCAGCGGCTTGCCCGACGCCGGCGACAGGATGTTGTTCGAGGACAGCATCAGGATGCGGGCCTCGGCCTGCGCCTCCGCCGACAGCGGAAGGTGCACGGCCATCTGGTCGCCGTCGAAGTCGGCGTTGAACGCCTCGCACACCAGCGGGTGCAGCTGGATGGCCTTGCCCTCCACCAGCTGCGGCTCGAAGGCCTGGATACCCAGGCGGTGCAGCGTGGGCGCCCGGTTCAGCAGAACCGGGTGCTCGGAAATGACCTCTTCGAGCACGTCCCACACCTGCGGACGCTGACGCTCGACCATGCGCTTGGCGCTCTTGATGTTCTGCGCGTGGTTCAGGTCGACCAGACGCTTCATCACGAACGGCTTGAACAGCTCCAGCGCCATCAGCTTGGGCAGACCGCACTGGTGCAGCTTGAGCTGCGGGCCGACCACGATGACCGAACGGCCGGAGTAGTCGACACGCTTGCCGAGCAGGTTCTGGCGGAACCGGCCCTGCTTGCCCTTGAGCAGATCGCTCAGCGACTTCAGCGGACGGTTGCCCGGCCCGGTGACCGGGCGGCCGCGCCGGCCGTTGTCGAACAGCGCGTCCACCGACTCCTGAAGCATGCGCTTCTCGTTGTTGACGATGATCTCGGGCGCACCGAGGTCGATCAGCCTCTTGAGCCGGTTGTTGCGGTTGATCACGCGGCGGTACAGATCGTTGAGGTCCGAGGTGGCGAAGCGGCCACCGTCGAGCTGGACCATCGGACGCAGCTCCGGCGGGATCACCGGCACCGCGTCGAGCACCATGCCCATCGGGGAGTTGCCCGACATCTGGAACGCGGCCACGACCTTGAGGCGCTTGAGAGCACGAAGCTTCTTCTGCCCCTTGCCGCTCCGGATCACCTCGCGCAGCGACTCGGCTTCGGCGTCGATGTCGAAGTTCTGGATGAGCTTCTGGATCGACTCCGCGCCCATCGAGCCCTCGAAGTACTCGCCGTAGCGGTCGACGATCTCGCGGTAGAGGTTCTCGTCGACGATGAGCTGCTTGGGAGCCAGCTTGGTGAAGGTGGTCCAGATCTCGTCGAGCCGGTCCAGCTCACGCTGGGACCGGTCGCGCAGCTGGCGCATCTCGCGCTCGCCGCCGTCGCGCACCTTGCGGCGCACGTCGGACTTGGCGCCCTCCTCCTCGAGCTCCTTGAGGTCGGCCTCGAGCTTCTGGGCGCGAGCCTCCAGGTCGGCGTCACGCTGATCGGCGACGGCCTTCTTCTCGACCTCCATCTCGGCTTCGAGAGTGGACAGCTCGTTGTGGCGCATCTCGTCGTTGACCGCGGTGATCACGTAGGCCGCGAAGTAGATGATCTTCTCGAGATCCTTCGGGGCCAGGTCCAGCAGGTACCCGAGGCGTGACGGCACACCCTTGAAGTACCAGATGTGCGTGACCGGAGCGGCCAGCTCGATGTGGCCCATCCGCTCGCGGCGAACCTTGGCACGAGTGACCTCGACACCACAGCGCTCGCAGATGATGCCCTTGAAGCGGACGCGCTTGTACTTGCCGCAGTAGCACTCCCAGTCGCGAGTCGGTCCGAAGATCTTCTCGCAGAACAGGCCGTCCTTCTCTGGCTTGAGCGTGCGGTAGTTGATGGTCTCCGGCTTCTTCACCTCGCCGTAGGACCACTGACGAATGTCGTCAGCGGTGGCGAGGCCGATCCGGAGTTCATCGAAGAAGTTGACGTCTAGCACGTAACTCCCTTTCCCCTTTCGGGACTAGAAAACTAACTTCAAATCTCGGGCAACGCCGCGGTTCAGCACCGCGGCTCTGCCGCAATTCAGGCGAGGTCCTCGACGGACGCGGATTCGTTGCGGGACAGGTTGATTCCGAGGTTGGCCGCAGCGCGCTCCAGGTCCTCGTCGTCTCCGTCACGCATCTCGATCGCGGCACCGTCACTCGACAGGACCTCGACGTTGAGGCACAGCGACTGCAGCTCCTTGAGCAGCACCTTGAACGACTCCGGAATGCCCGGCTCGGGGATGTTCTCGCCCTTGACGATCGCCTCGTAGACCTTGACCCGGCCGACGGTGTCGTCGGACTTGATGGTCAAGAGCTCCTGCAGCGTGTACGCCGCGCCGTAGGCCTGCATGGCCCAGCACTCCATCTCACCGAACCGCTGACCACCGAACTGCGCCTTACCGCCCAGCGGCTGCTGGGTGATCATCGAGTACGGACCGGTCGAGCGGGCGTGGATCTTGTCGTCCACCAGGTGATGCAGCTTGAGGATGTACATGTAGCCGACCGTCACCGGGTACGGGAACGGTTCGCCGCTGCGGCCGTCGTAGAGCATCGACTTGCCGTCACCGTTGACCAGCACTTCGCCGTCGCGGTTGGGCAGCGTCGAAGCCAGCAGACCCTGCAGCTCCTCCTCACGGGCACCGTCGAACACCGGCGTCGAGACGATGGTGTTCGGCTGCGCCTCGAGCATCTCCTGCGGCAGGTTGGCGGCCCACTCGGGCGTGCCGTCGACCTTCCAGCCGGCCTTGGCCACCCACCCGAGGTGGGTTTCCAGGATCTGCCCGATGTTCATCCGTCGCGGCACACCGTGGGTGTTCAGGATGATGTCCACCGGGGTGCCGTCCGGGAGGAACGGCATGTCCTCGACAGCCAGGATCTTGCCGATGACGCCCTTGTTGCCGTGACGCCCGGCGAGCTTGTCGCCGTCGGAGATCTTGCGCTTCTGGGCCACGTACACCCGGACCAGCTCGTTGACGCCGGCCGGCAGCTCGTCGTCGTCCTCGCGCGAGAACACCCGGATGCCGATGACCTTGCCGGACTCGCCGTGCGGCACCTTCAGTGAGGTGTCGCGAACCTCGCGGGCCTTCTCGCCGAAGATGGCGCGCAGCAGGCGCTCCTCCGGGGTCAGCTCGGTCTCGCCCTTCGGGGTGACCTTGCCGACCAGGATGTCGCCGTCGCGGACCTCGGCGCCGATGCGCACGATGCCGCGCTCGTCGAGATCGGCCAGCACCTCGTCGGAGACGTTCGGGATGTCCCGGGTGATCTCCTCGGCGCCCAGCTTGGTGTCGCGGGCATCGATCTCGTGCTCCTCGATGTGGATCGAGGTGAGCACGTCCTCCTCAACCAGACGGTTGGAGAGGATGATCGCGTCCTCGTAGTTGTGGCCCTCCCACGGCATGATGGCGACGAGCAGGTTCTTGCCCAGTGCCATCTCACCGTTCTCGGTGCACGGCCCGTCGGCGACGACCTGCCCGGCCTCGACACGCTGCCCGGCGTCCACGATCGGACGCTGGTTGGCGCAGGTGCCGTGGTTGGAACGGGCGAACTTCCGCATCCGGTAGGTGTGCCGGGTGCCGTCGTCGGCCATCACGGTGATGTAGTCGGCCGAAACCTCTTCCACCACACCGGCCTTCTCCGACACGACCACGTCACCGGCGTCGATCGCGGCCCGCAGCTCCATCCCGGTGCCCACCAGCGGTGCCTCGCTGCGCACCAGCGGAACCGCCTGGCGCTGCATGTTGGCACCCATCAGGGCGCGGTTGGCGTCGTCGTGCTCGAGGAACGGGATCATCGCCGTCGCGACCGACACCATCTGGCGCGGCGAGACGTCCATGAAGTCGACCTCGGCCGGGGTCACGTTCTCGACCTCGCCGCCCTTACGGCGGACCAGCACGCGCGGCTCGGTGAACTTGCCCTTGGCGTCGGTCGGCGAGTTGGCCTGCGCCACGACGTGGCGGTCCTCCTCGTCGGCGGTCAGGTAGTGGATCTCGTCGGTGACCACACCGTTGACGACCTTGCGGTAGGGCGTCTCGATGAAGCCGAACGGGTTGACCCGGGCGTACACCGACAGCGAGCCGATCAGACCGATGTTCGGACCCTCGGGGGTCTCGATCGGGCACATCCGGCCGTAGTGGCTGGAGTGCACGTCGCGGACCTCCAGGCCGGCGCGCTCACGGGACAGACCGCCCGGGCCCAGCGCCGACAGGCGGCGCTTGTGGGTCAGACCCGACAGCGGGTTGTTCTGGTCCATGAACTGCGACAGCTGGCTGGTGCCGAAGAACTCCTTGATCGCCGCCACGACGGGACGGATGTTGATCAGGGTCTGCGGCGTGATCGCCTCGACGTCCTGGGTGGTCATCCGCTCGCGGACGACGCGCTCCATCCGCGACAGGCCGACCCGGATCTGGTTCTGGATCAGCTCGCCCACGGTGCGCAGGCGGCGGTTGCCGAAGTGGTCGATGTCGTCGACCTCGACGGGAACCTCGACGCCGCCGGGTGCCGTCATGACCGCCGGCTGGCCATCCTGAGAAGCGTGGTGCAGACGCACCAGGTACTCGATGGTGGCGACGATGTCCTCTTCGGTCAGCGTCGAGCTGGTGATCGGCTGGCCGGCGTTGAGGCCCAGCTTCTTGTTGACCTTGTAGCGGCCCACGCGGGCCAGGTCGTAGCGCTTGTCCTTGAAGAACAGGTTCTCCAGCAGGGTCTGCGCGGACTCCTTGGTGGGCGGCTCGCCCGGGCGCAGCTTGCGGTAGATGTCCAGCAGCGCCTCGTCGGTGCCGGCGGTGTTGTCCTTCTCCAGCGTCGACATCATGATCTCGGAGAAGCCGAAGCGCTCCCGGATCTGCTCGTTGGTCCAGCCGAGCGCCTTGAGCAGCACGGTGACCGGCTGGCGGCGCTTGCGGTCGATGCGGACGCCGACGGTGTCGCGCTTGTCGACGTCGAACTCCAGCCACGCGCCGCGGCCGGGGATCACCTTGACGCTGTGCAGGACCTTCTCGGTGGACTTGTCGATGGCCTCGTCGAAGTACACACCGGGCGAGCGGACCAGCTGGCTGACCACGACACGCTCGGTGCCGTTGATGATGAAGGTGCCCTTCTCGGTCATCATCGGGAAGTCACCCATGAAGACCGTCTGGCTCTTGATCTCACCGGTGTTGTTGTTGATGAACTCGGCCGTGACGAACAGCGGGGCCGCGTACGTCATGTCCTTGTCTTTGCACTCGTCGACCGGTGCCTTGACCTCGTCGAAGCGCGGGTCGGAGAAGCTCAGGGACATCGAGCCGGAGAAGTCCTCGATCGGGGACAGCTCCGCGAGTACCTCTTCCAGACCGCCGACCGGGCTCGGATCACCAAGGGCGATCGCCTTCTGACGCCACGAGTCCGCACCGATCAACCACTTGAAGGAATCGGTTTGGACGTCGAGCAGGCCGGGAACCTCCAGAGGTTCACGCAGCTTGGCGAAAGAAACGCGTGCCGGGGCCCCGGGGACGGAGGTAGAAGTAGTAGTCGATTTGCTCTGGCTAGAGACTGCCAAGATGCATCCTTCCAGCACCTAATGCGACTGTCTGGATGGCAACAGCTGCCGGGTCCATTGGCCGCGTAAATATCTGCGTCGGTTCGGCTGGCCTTCTCGAGGCCCCAGCCTTTTCCCGAAACACACGGCACACGAATAGGTCTCTGAGCTGGAGTGTCTTGGCTCAGAAATGGACCACGGTGTCAGGTGCGGGTTGAGGTGGGCAGGAGGCAGCCAGCGCAACGTCCAACAATAGCGCAGAACGGCGCATTCCTCAACAGCCGCATGGCGGGCAGGCTGGCGCTGGCTGGCGATCTAGCTACCCACGCACACATGCTGGACAACAGAGTGACCCGTTTGCGCCCTTCCGTCAAGGGTTTCCGCGGTGTTTGGTGTGGAAAACTACGGCCCAACCGATCAGACCACGACGCTTGCGGGCAAAGTTGCCGGCCCGGGCAGCGCCGCCCCGGCACCCGCCGGATACTGCGCCGTCGGCGTGATCCGGCCCGTGACGCCCAGTTGCTTCGCCAGGGCCACCAACTGGTTGTACTCGGCCGCGGGGATGGTCTGGTCGCGGGTCAGGATGAAGCCGCTGGAGCCGCTCGAGTTGCTGACGATCGCCCATTGGTACTGACCGTTGACGACGGGCCCGTAGTCCAGGATCCAGTAGTTGCCCGGCTCCTTGGTGTTGTTGGGCTGGCCGAAGAAGAAGCCGACGTTGAGCCGGGTGTTGGTGCCCGGGTTCACGACGAGTGCGGCGCCGGTGATGTTCGACTGCGGTCCGTTCGGCCCGAAGTAGTTGCCCGAGTTCTGGACCTTGATCGAGCCGTCCGGGTTGAGGCTGTACACCGCCTTGGTGTTGACCAGGCCGAACGAGAAGAACTGCTTGACGCTGCCCTGCTCGTACCAGGTGCCCAGGTACTCGTTCAGGTCGACCGGCGGGGGCGCGGGCAACGTCCTGGCGCCCGCCTCGCCCATGACGATCGGTTGGTTGTATCCGTCGGGGTTGTACTTGCCGCTCCCCTGCCCTTCCGGCGGCGCGACGTAGTCCGGACCGTAGACGCCGTAGAGCGGCTGCTCGTCGACCGCCCCGTAGGGCGTGTTGCCGGCGTAGATGTCGTTGACCCAGCCGGTGGCGAACGTGCGCTCCGCGCTCTTGGCGCCCGGCGGGGACGGGTTCACGATGATCGCGCTGGCAAGTTCGGCCAGCTGCGCGAACAGGCTGGAGCCGGCGACGACGTCGGTGTGCGCGCCGTTGTCGATCTCGACCCCGGTGAACTGGTCCGGGTGCAACAGGCTGTACTGCTCGGTGGTTTGACCCCAGGCGTTCCAGCTCTGCGGCTTCCCCGCGATCTGGTAGTCCGGGATGCCCGCCTGGTCGAGGTAGCCGATCGACTGCGCGAACAAGCCGGGGTCGGCGACGCCGTCGAACATCACCACGCCCAGCAGGTCGCCGGCCGCGCTGTTGTTGTTGGCCGGGTTCTCGATCATTCCGGCGACGCCGGTGGCGAAGTTACCGCCCGCCGAGTGGCCGGTGAGGAGGAACTTCTGCGGCAGCGGGCCATAGAAGCCCGCCGAGTTGGCGCTGGCGGTCAGCGCCGAGCGGCTGCCTTCGAACATGGTGGCCACCGCCTCCATCATGGGCTCCCCGCCCAGGTAGCAGCCCGGGCAGAACGGGGTGTTGAACCAGAAGATGTTGGGTGCGACCACGATGCTGTCGGTCTGCTGGGCCAGCTGCTGGGCCATGGTGTCGTACCAGGAGTTGAAGCCGAGGAAGCCGTGCTGCAGCCAGATGATGCCGTTGGCCGCGACGGTGCCGTCGGCCTGGGTCGGGAAATACCAATTGGCCGAGGCGGCGTACCCGTTGGGCCCGCAGGGGATGTTGAGGACGGCTGAGCCGGTCCTGACACCGGTGACGCCGTTGCCGACCACCGCCACCGGGTTGTTCGGATCCAGGCCGTTGTACCCGCTGTTGACCGGCGGCGGCAGCTGGAAGCCGAACAGCCCGCCGACGGTGTCGATCAGGCCCTTGACGATCTTGCCGCCGAGGGAGAGCTGGTTGAGCTGCGCGGAGGGCAGACCGAAGGCCACCGTCGGGCCCATGATGATCTGCTGGTTGGCTGCGGCGTACAGGCCGTACTGCGGGGTTGTCGGGGTGGCGTCGGCGTAGAAGTCGTTGATCCAGCCGGTGCTCAGCGTGTAGACCGCGGCGGTGTTGCCGGCGGGCGAACGCTTGGTCACCAACTGCAGGACGAAGTCGAAGATCGGGTTGACGCCGAGCATGGAGTCCACGTGCGAGCCGCCCTGGAGTACGACCCCGGCGAACTGGCCGACGGAATTGGCCGCCAGCACGTTGGTGGTCGCGCCGAACAGGTTCCAGCTCTGCGCCGGGGCCGCAATCTGATAGATGGGCTTGCCCGCGTCATGCAGGGCAATCACTTGGTTGGCGAAGCTGTCGCTCAGGGCGCCGTTGGAGACGCCGTCGAACATCACCACGCCCTTCAGATCTGCATCGTCGGCAGTGGGGTCATCGACGAAGTCGGCGCCCGTGGCGGCGGCGAACCCGCCGCCCGCGGAATGACCGGAAAGGACGAAATCCGTCGGCAGGGCGTCGCCGGTATAGCCGGCAGCCTTCGCACTGTCGAACAGGGTCGTGCGGTTCGGATCCTCGAACATGGCGGCGGCGGCCTGCTCGGAGCTGGCACACGTCAGACAGCCGCCGGAGAAGGTGAACGGGATGGACGACAAGGTCGGCACCACCACGATGCTGTCGGTCTGCTGCGCCAACTGGGTGGCCAGCGCCGAGTAGAAGATGTTGGTGGCGCCGAAGCCGTGCTGCAGCCAGATCACGCCCTGCGCCTTCACACTGCCGTCGGCCTGGGTCGGGAAGTACCAGGCGGCGGCGACGGTGTTGCCGATCAAGGCACCCGGCATCGTCAGGCGGGAGTGGCCGACCTGCACGCCGGTCACCCCGTTGGCCGCGACGGGAAGAAGGGCCGAGGTGGTCACCGCCGCCACAGGCGTGGTCGTGGTCGCCGCCGCCTGCCGGGGCTGGATCGCCAGACCCGACAGCATGCCGAGCAGCGTGGCGGCCAAGCCGGCGGCCGGCGCAGGAGTGGAGGTCGGCGTCGCGGTCAGGCTGCCCGCCGACGCGACGGCCTGGCTGACCGACGCCTGCCGGGCGGCGGCAGGCACGCCCCGCGGCGAGGTGGCGAGGGACTCGGCCGGGACGGCCGCAGTGCTCACGGCATGAGCGGTGGCCGCCGCCGCGATCTCGGGCACGTCGAGTTGCGCGGTGGGCTCGACGGGAGCCGCGACCGCTGACGGGGCGGGTGTGGTCTGAGCCGTCGTCGCGGGCGTCGCGTGGCCGCTTGCCGAGCGCGCCGGGCGGGCATTCGTCGCCGGGGCGGCAGAGCCCCCGACGGCGCCCTGTGTGGGCCGGCTGTTGTGGGCGGTGGCCCTGGCGCTGTCCGCGGCCGATGAGTCGGCGTGGGCGACCCCCGAGCCGGACAACAGGGCCGCTCCCAGGCCCATGACCATCGCACCAGTTCCCAGCCAGACGCGCGGTTCGGCCATAGCCCAGCCTTCCAATTGACGACGCCGAAAACGTCTCACACTCACAGCAAGCCGTCAGCAGAATCCGCAGACGGAAGTTGAATCGTCATCAATTGGTCAGACCGCGACCTCCGCGAAGGCGGAACGCAGGGCGTCAGGCCGGGCGCACGGCCACCGGCACACCGGTCAACCGGGCCATGCCGGCAAGAGGTTCGAGATCCTCCGGCGCGCTCGACATCAACTGGTTGACGTTGGCGCCGCCCGCGCCGTTGGCGGTGCGCCAGCCGCCCGCGCCGCTGTGTCCCCAGCCGTGCGGGATCGCGATGACGCCGGCGACGATGTCCTTGGTCAGGACCACCGGGATCTCGATCTCGCCGTGCGGCGAGCTGACCCGCACCCGGTCGCCGTCGTTGAGTTTCAGGTCGGCGGCGTCGTCGACGTGCATCAGCGCGGTCTGCGTCCGGTCTCCCCGCATCAGCAGCGGCACGTTGTGCATCCAGGAGTTCTCCGACCGCAATTCGCGCATGCCGATCAGTCGCAGCGGATAGCCGTCGGGATCGGTGCGCCGGCCCAGCGCGGCGATCTCGGCGGCGATCTCGTCGTGCACCAACCGCACTTTCGCCCCGCGGTACACCACGACCGTCGGCAACACTCCGGCCGTCAGGTTGGGGGCCAGCACCACGCCGTGCGGATGCTGCTGCGTCAGCCGACGGAAAGTCAGCCCACCACGGTTGAGGCCGAACCGGTCACCGCCGGTCCCGAGCCGGATCACGGCGTCGGCAACCAACCGCGGCGTGAGCCGTAAACCGAAGAAGCCCAATGCTTTTCGTGTAATCTGCAATGCGCGCAACGCGGGCGTGCGGTGGGCCAGCCGGCGGCTGAGCTCGTCGATGATCGCCCATTCCTCGCGGGCCTGCCCGGCCGGAGCCACCACCGCTTCGGTGGCCTGCCGGAACGGGGTGGGCTGCAGGAGCTGGAACGGCAGCGGAAAATCGTCGCGCTCGTACATCGTGGTGGCCGGCAGCACGTAGTCGCAGTGCGCGGTGGTCTCGTTGACGTACAGGTCGATGCCGACCGCGAGTTCCAGGCCGGCCATCGCCCGCTGCAGTTCTTCGCCGTTGGGCACCGAGAGCACCGGGTTGCCCGCGCTGACGAACAGGGCGCGCACCTGTCCCGGCCCCGGGGTGGCGATCTCCTTGGCCATGATGCCGGCGGGTTCGGACAGCAGCACCGACGGGAAGCCGCCGACGCGGGACCGCTTGCGCCGATAGACGAGCCGCAGCGCCCCGGCCGCGCCCTTCATCATGAGGCGCTCGGCGGGCATGCCGAAGGTGCCGAACATCGCGCCGCCGGCCCGGTCCAGATTGCCTGCGACCAGGTTGACCGCGTCGAGCAGATAGGTGGTCAGCGTGCCGTTGCGCCCGACGCTGGTGCCCAGCCGGCCGTAGACGGCGGCGCGCGGGGTGGCGACCAGATCACGGGCCAGCCCGCGCACGGTGTCCGGCGCGATGCCGGTGTGCCGCTGGGTGGCCTCGGGGGTGAACGGCGCCGCCAGACGCTCCAGCCAGTCCAGTCCGTCCGCCCGGGCGTCGATGGCCACCCGGTCGGCCAGGTTCTCGGCCAGCATCACGTGCAGCAGCGACAGCAGCAGGTAGGCGTCCCCGTCGGGGACGATGCCCAGCCACTCGAATTGGGCGGCGGTCTCGGTCTTGCGCGGATCGATCACCAGCACGCGTCCGCCGCGCTTGACGATGTCGTGCATCCGGTCGCGGATGCGCGGCGCGGTGACGACGCTGCCGTGCGACACGATCGGGTTGGCGCCGATGACGACCAGGAAGTCGGTGCGCAGCACGTCGGGCACCGGCAGCGCCATCGGCGAGCCGTAGAGCAGCTGGCTGGCCACGAACCGGTTGTTGATGTCCTGCGAGCCGGCGGTGAACAGGTGCGAACGCACTCCCATCCCGAGCAGCAGCACGTTGAGCCACAGCTGATGGGAGTAGCTGAACGCGCCCGGATTGCCGAAGTACCAGCCCAGCGCGCCCGAGCCGTGCCTGCGGTGGATGTCGGCCAGGCGGGCGGCGATGTCGGTCATCGCCTCGTCCCAGCTGACCGGCTCGAAGCCGCCGTCATCGCGTTTACGCAGAGGTGTGGTGACCCGATCCGGGTCGTTGTGCAGGTCGGCGAACGCGATGCCCTTCGGGCAGGCGAAACCCTGGGAGACCGGATGGTCCTTGTCGGGGCGCAGCGCGATCAGCTTGCCGTCTTCGACGGTGGCGATCATGCCGCACAGCGGCTCGCAGATCCGGCAGAACGTCGGCGTCTGTGAAGTGCCCGTCATCCTGCCCCGGTTCTAGCCGAAGGGCTCAGCTCGTGATGTCGTCGGCGTGCACGGCGTGGGCGGGCTCGCCGACGAACGAGTGGCTCGGCAGCTTGTGGGTGCCTTCCAGGTCGTCGAGGATGGCCTGCTGCGCCTTGGGGGGCAGGGAGCCGAGAATCTGGCGCACCCGGGCCTGGCGGCGGTGGACCGCTTGCCGGTCCGGCATGCCCGGGGTGGCGACGATCTGCGGCGGGACGCCTTCGATCTCCTCCACACCGCCGTCGTGGTGGCCGGCGTCGAGCAGAGCCTGCTCTTCGGCCATCGTCGACTCGTCCTTCTCCTCGGACATGCCGATCGGGCCGATGCGGCGGCCGTTGAGGAACTGCTTGACCACCGGCTCGTCGCTGGTCAGCAGCACCTCGCGGGGACCGAACATGACCAGGTGCTTGCGGAACAGCATGCCCATGTTGTCCGGCACCGTGCGGGCGATGTTGATGTTGTGCGTCACGATCAGGATCGTGGCGTCGATCTGGGCGTTGATGTCGATGAGCAGCTGGCTCAGGTAGGCGGTACGGACGGGGTCCAGACCGGAGTCGGGCTCGTCGCAGAGGATGATCTGCGGGTCGAGCACCAGCGAGCGGGCCAGGCCGGCGCGCTTCTTCATACCGCCGGAGATCTCGCCGGGGAACTTGGTCTCGTCGCCGGCGAGGCCGACCATCTCGAGCTTCTCCATGACGATCTGGCGGATCTCGCCCTCCTTCTTCTTCGTGTGCTCACGAAGCGGGAAAGCGGTGTTGTCGAAGATGTTCATCGAGCCGAACAGGGCGCCGTCCTGGAACATGACGCCGAACAGCGTGCGGATCTCGTAGAGCTCCTTGGCCGAGCACTGGATGATGTCCGTGCCGTCGACGATGATCTTGCCGCGCTCGGGGCGCAGGAGGCCGATCAGCGACTTGAGGAACACCGACTTGCCGGTACCGGACGGGCCGAGCAGAACGCTGACCTCGCCGGCGGGGATTTCCAGCGTCACGTCCTCCCAGATTCGCTGGGATCCGAACGACTTGGTCAGCCCCTCGACCTCAATAGCAATGCCCACGCGAGATCCTTCCGCCCACACCGGTGCCCACTGGCTCGACGGCCTGTGGTTTGAGTCACTGTAGCGCACACCGAATCCGGCCACTCAGTTTGTGTACCTACCCGTGATCGACAGTTTCGGGCGTCCGTTGCTCGATCTGCCGCCACAGGAAAATCCCCCGCGGCCGTTGCGGCCCGCGGGGGATTTCGGTGATCGGGAACTACTTGACGGTGACCGTCGCGCCGGCGGCCTCGAGCTTGCCCTTGGCGTCCTCGGCGGCCTCCTTGGTGACCTTCTCGAGCAGCGGCTTGGGAGCGCCGTCGACGAGGTCCTTGGCCTCCTTGAGGCCCAGGCCGGAAACGATCTCGCGGACGACCTTGATGACGCCGATCTTCTTCTCACCGGCACCCTCGAGGATGACGTCGAACTCCGACTGCTCCTCGGCGGCCTCGGCCGGAGCGGCGGCACCCGCGGCGGCCGCAACGGCGACCGGGGCGGCAGCGGTGACCTCGAAGACCTCTTCGAACTTCTTCACGAAGTCCGAGAGCTCCAGCAGGGTCATCTCCTTGAAGGCATCGAGCAATTCGTCGGTGCTGAGCTTTGCCATGGTTGTGTTTCCTTTCGGTGTTTGGGTGTGGTCTTAGGCGGCGGCGGATTCTTCGCCGGCCTTCTTCTCTTGCAGTGCGGCGGCCAGCCGGGCGACCTGCGACGCCGGAGCGTTGAACAGACCGGCGGCCTTGGCCAGGTTGCCCTTCATCGCGCCGGCCAGCTTGGCCAGCAGCACCTCGCGCGACTCGAGGTCGGCGATGCGCTCGACCTCGGCGACGGACAGCGCGTGGCCGTCCATGTAGCCGCCCTTGATGATCAGGGCCTTGTTGTCCTTGGCGAACTTCTTGATCGCCTTGGCGACGTCGACGGGCTCACCCTTGACGAACGCGATGGCGGTCGGACCGGCGAACAGTTCGTCGAGGCCCTCGATCCCGGCCTCCGCCGCGGCACGCTTGACCAGCGTGTTCTTGGCGACGGTGTAGGTGGCGCTGCCGGCCAGCGAGCGACGCAGCTCGGCCAGGTTGGCCACGGTCATGCCGCGGTACTCGGTGACGACGGTGGCCGTCGAGTCCTTGAACTGTTCGGCGATGTCGGCAACCGCGGTGGCCTTGTCAGCCTTGGCCATACATGCCTCCTTGTGGTGGGTAGCACCGCCGGAAGCCCAGAACGCACGAACGCCCCGACGCAGATGGGCCGGGGCGTGAAGGAAACCGCTGACGAACAGCGGTCGAGCCTCGTCCTCCTGCGTGGGCCGCCCGGATACATCCGGGACCTTCAACCGATTGCTCGGTGACCGACGGTCTTCGGTGGAACCCGCCAAGAATAGCGTGGCCGCCGGTCGAACTCCTAATCGGGCCAGGTGGAGCCCCTCTTTCCGGCCCCTCCCCGCCGCGAGCAGGCGCAAAATCGCGCTAGCGAGGGTCAGATCGTGCGATTTTGCGCCTGTTCGCGGTTAGGAACCGCGCAGCAGGGCGGCCGCGCCGACCAGGCCGGCCTCCCCGCCGAGCGCGGCGGGCGTCACCCGCAGACCGGCGATGAAGTCCAGATGGGCGTAGGTGCGCAGCGCCGCGCGCAGCGGGTCGAACAGCACCGGACCGGCCGAGGCGACTCCCCCGCCGATGACGACCTGGTCCAGATCGCACACCGCGCCCACCGAGGCGATCATCGCCGCGATCGCCGTCGCGCCCCGGCGGAACGCCCGCAGGGCGATCTCATCTCCACCCGAAGCGGCCTCGGCCAGCTCCTTGGCGTCGGCACCGGCCCAGCCCTGCTCGCGGGCCCAGGCCGCCAGGTGCGGTCCGCTGGCGATCGCCTCCACGCAGCCGCGCGCGCCGCAACTGCAGGGCGGGCCGTCGGGGTCGACGATCATGTGCCCGACGTGGCCCGCGTTGCCGGTGCGCCCGTAATAGGGGGCGCCGTCGAGGACCAGCCCGCCGCCGATGCCGGTGGACACCACCATCCCGAGCATGAAGGCCGCGCCCTGCCCGGCGCCGCGCCAGTGCTCGCCGAGCGCCATGCACAGCCCGTCCCCGGCCAGGCGCACCGGCAGCCCGTGGACCGCTGCGGCCACCCGGTCGCGGATCGGGAAACCGCGCCAGGCGCCGATGTTGACCGGGCTGATGGTTCCATCGGGCAGGTGGATGGGGCCCGCCGACGAGATGCCGACGCCGGTGACCGGCCGGTCGGCCGCGGCCAGCGCATCGGTGATGGTGTGTTCGGCTGCGGCCCAAACCTTTTCGGGGTCGTCGCTGTGCGGCGTGGGTTGGCGGGTCTCGTAGCGCAGTCGGCCGTCGGGGTCGACGAGTCCGGCGGCGATCTTGGTGCCGCCGATGTCGAGGACGAGCGCCGTCATCAGTGTTTGTGGGTGTTGTCGGGCTGGCGCGGGTCGCCGGGGTGCTCGAAGCCGGGGGCCAGCCACACCAGTGCGGCGCGGCGTTCGCCGAGCCACCGCCGGAACGCCCGCCGCCGGGCGGCGCCGAGCAGATGGGACGCGGATCCGCTCACGGACATCGGCGAAGTCCGGCTCCGGGGCGGCGATGCGCCAGCCGCCGGTCGTCACCAGTCCGGCGAAGCGGCGCGGGTTGCGGGCGTGGTAGTCGGCGACGGCGTCGTCGGCGACGGCGACGTCTCGGGTGACGTGGGCGAACAACGCCCGCGCGCAGCGGATCGGTCAGCGCGGCCGCCGCGATGCTGCCGATCTCGAGGCGCGCGGTCGCATCCGGCAGCAGGTCGTCCTCGGTCGGGGTCGATGCGGTGACGGTCACGCCGAGGGCCTCGGCTTCGCGGGCGACCACCCGTTCGGTCACCACCAGCTGGGTCAGCCAGCGGCGCAGCTGCCGGCCCTCGCTGGTGCCGGGTCGCGGCAGCGCGGCCACCTGGGGCGCGGCGCGCAGGACGGCCTCGCGGGCGTCGACCTCGCTCACCTCGACCGGCGCTCCGGCGACGGTGGCCGCCACGCTCATCGGACCGTCACCCTCACGGCGGGGCTGTAGAGCAGCCGGCCCGCGCAGCCGATCCGGACCAGCGCCCACCACTGGCCGGGGGCCAGCCACGGCGGCGGCGTGATGTCGAAGCCCACCTCGACCGTCGACCCGGCCCGCAGCACCGCCCCGCACGCGGCTGGCCCCGCCCACTCCCAGGTGCCCCACGGGCTGATCAGGTGCGCTTCGAGCGCGAGGTCGGCGCGGGCGTCGCTGCCGACGGTGACGGTCAGCCGGGCGGTGTCCCCCGGGGCGACGACGATGTCGGACGGTTCGGTGACCAGCCGCACCAGTTCGCCGGGCTCGGCGCCGACGGTCACGACGCAGACGTCCTCGACGGTCTGCCGCCATGCCTGCGGCACGTCGCCGCCGAGCTTGAGCTGGGCGCGCACCGGGTAGTCGCCCGGTTTGGTGCCGGCCGGCACGGTGAGCTCGATGTCGGTCTCGCGGTGGTGGCGGGCGGGCAGTTCGAAGTCCAGTGCGGCGGGTTCGGCGGTCCAGCCGCGCGGGCAGCGCAGCCGCACCGAGCCGTTCAGGGTGGCGTCGCTGCAGTCGCTGGCCGCGGTGAGCCGCAGCGTCAGCCGATCGCCCGGCTGCGCGGTGACGGTCTCCGGGTGCAGGTGCGCGACGGCGGGCAGCCCGCCCAGCGGGGCGGGCCCGCGGTTGTGCAGCCAGTAGCGGGCGTACAGCGGCTGGGCGTCCTCGGCGTCGGGAGCCAAGCTCGCGCCGGCGGCGTCGAAAACGGTGGGAACATCCATGCGCGCCAGCAGGGTGGCGATCTGATAGCCGTGCAGGCTCAGCGCGTGCTCGTCGTCGCGGGCGTGCTCGAGCAGGTCGGCGGACACCACCGCCGACAAGCTGCCCACATCGGATGACAGGGTGACATCGGTTGTGGCGCCGCGCGTTTCGACGAGCCGGATGGTGACGTCGGCTGGGTCGACGGCCGCCGAGCTGCCGATCGCCGAGGGGTTGCCGCCGACCTTCAGCGCGCCGAGGGCAACCGCACCGGCCGGCTCGACGCGCAGCAGCGAGCCGTCCGGCGGTAGCGCCCCCGCTGCCCCGGCCGGCCACCACGCACACCATCGGGTGGTTGAATTCGGCACTGCGCGAGGGTATTTCGTTGTCCCGCCAATCCCCTTCGCCGGACACCACGGCGAAGTCGAAGGTGTGCGTCCAGTGCTGCAGCTGGAAGTTGGACCCGTCCGGGGCGCTGCGTTTGGGCGGGTCGATCCAGGTGCCGGAGGGCCAGCCGGTGCACGAGCGCATCAGCGAGCTGTGCAGGGTGTGGTCGGGTTCGACGGCGAAACCGGGCACGCCGCGGTTGATCAGCGCGACGGTGCGCGGCGCGAAGTCGCCGCAGTCCGCGGGGGCGTCCTGGGTGACCTCGATCTGGGCGTCGTCGAGGTCGTCGACCACGGCGGCGACGGCGTCGGTCAATCCGCCGGCCCAGTGTCCGGCGACGATGAGCACGGGCAGGGCCAGCGGGTCGCGCAGGTCGGCGTCGGGTTGCCAGACCCGCTCCAGCGGCTCCGATGCCGGTACCCAGATCCGGGCCTGCCCGGTGGCCGACAGTTGGCGTAGCAGTTCGGCGGTGTAGGCGTGGTCGGCGGCCTTGAGAACCTCTGCGGTGAAAGCGTTCTCGTCGGGGCCGCCCAGCGCGATGCGGGCGTCGGGCAGGTTGGAGTCGACCTCGAGGTGGCCGTAGCGGGGATACAGCCCGCTGCCGCAGGTGGCGGTGACGCCGGCGCGCACCAGTGCGACCATCAACTCACGCGCCGATTCCGACGCGGTGTCGCGCGAGGGCGCCACGACTTCGGCCACCGACACCGCGCGGGTGTGCGCGCCGATCCGGATCCGCACCGCGGACGACAGCCCGAACCAGCCGTGGGCGGGGTTGTCCAGGGTCCAGGGGTGTGCGGCGGAGTCGACCGCGCGGTCTTCGCCGGTGGTGTGGTCGTGCATGAGCCCGAACCCGCGGCCGACGACGGCGTCGCCGACCTCGCTGACCGGCAGCGCGCCGGGCACCGGGCACGGCCAGCGCAGCCGCACCAGCCGGTCGGCCCCGGTGAACTCGTCGATCGTGGTGCTGGCGTCCACTCGGTCGATGCCGTGCCACAGCGTCAGCACCTGCGTGTAGCGCAGGGTGTCGCCGATGTGGCCGCGCACGACGATCCGCTCGCCGAGTGCGCTGCGGTAGGCCTGCACGGAGTCGGCGGCGGCGGCCGAGGAGCATTCGATTTCGCCCTTGGGCAGCAGATGCCACGGGCCTTCGCCGGCTTGCGGGTGAGCCGAGTATTCCTCGTAGACGGCGAGCTCGTTGCCGACACCGCCGGCCGCGATCAGCTCGACGTCGTCGCCGAGGTCGACCAGCGACACCACCCCGCCACCGCGGGCCGGGTCGACCCGCAACCGATGGTGATCGTTGCCGATCTCGTTGCCCCGCAACGGTTTCCATCCGCCGGTTTCGTCGCTCGGGACCACCCGGTAGGTGCGCCAGCCCAGCGAGCCGACGTCGGCGGCCCGCCAGCTGACCAGGTGGCCGTCGTCGGACACCACGGCGGGCAGCTCGGTGCCGTCGGCGTCCAGCACCGTCACCCCCGCGGCAACCGGGGCATCCAAATGTGCGGTGACGATGTCGGTTCGCTTGTGCGCCAACGGGTTCCACACGACAACCGACCCCGGCTCGTGGGCCACCGCTTGGGACAGCAGCCCCAGCGCCGCTGCCCGGGCGCCCCGGCCGAGTTCCCAGGCGTCGCGCCATCCGGTCAACAGGTCGAGGTAGACCTGATCGGATTCCGAGCCGGTGATGGCGTCGTGGTGGGCGCCGTAGGCCAGCTGCACCCAGGCTTTGGCCAGCGCGGCCTCCGGGTAGCGGGCCCCGGTGAGCAGGGCGGCGAACACCGCGAAACGCTCGGCGCCCAGCACCGCATCCTCGGCAGCCCGGTTGGCCTGCTTGGTGTCGATGTAGGAGACGTCCTTGCCGGTGTAGATCGGGTTCATGTCGCGGGTCTGCGGTGAGGGCGAGACGCCACGGTCGGCGGCTTCGGCGCGCACGGCGGCGAAGAACTCGCTGGGCAGCGCGCAGACGAACCGCGGCCAGGTGTAGCGCGCGTTCCAGTCCCGGTGGATCTCGGTGACCCAGGCGTTGGGTGGGGTGTAGTCGGTGCCGACCGGCAGCAGGACGTTGCGGGTCAGCGCCACCGACTTCAGCCCGGCGAACAGTTCGTAGGTGGCCTGCTCGGCTTCGGCCAGCGACGCCGCGGAGTCCATCCACCAGCCGGCCGAGTAGTGGGCCGGCATGTAGTGGGTCAGCAGGCCCAGCCCGGACGGCGCGATCCACTCGAACTCGCTGTGGAACTGCATGCGCCTCGGGTCGCCGTCGCCGGCCATCGGCCCCCACTGGTGGTGCGGGCCGCGCGCCCAGGAACTCGAGGTCAGCCCCGCGTCGGCGGCCATGCCCGGGAACTGCGGGTCGTGGCCGAACACGTCGAGCTGCCATGCGGTGGCCGGGTGTGCGCCCAGGACGTCGCGCTGAAAACCGATGCCGTGCACGAAGTTCCGGATCGACGTCTCGGGCCCGGTGAGGTTGGTGTTGGGCTCGTTGTAGGTGCCGCCCATCACCTCCACGCGACCGTCGGCGATGAACCGGCGTAGGTCGGCGCGGTCCTCGGGGTGGGTGTCGAAGTACGGCTTGAGGTAGTCGACCTCGGCGAGCACGAACTTGTAAACCGGGTCGCGGCGGGCCATCTCGAGGTGCGCGGCCACCAACGCGAACCCGTTGTTCTGCCGGGCGCGCCCGGGCGGGTCCTCGTGCCACACGCTGGTGTAGCCGGCCTGGGTGTTCCACCACACCGGGTCGTAGTGGAAGTGGCTGATCATGTACATCGTCCAGCCGGGCTCGGCGACGGTGAACTCGAAGGCGAAATCGTTCACCGTGGCGGAGCGCCGCTGTCCCACCACCGGACGCTCAACGGTCACCGGGACTTCGACCACACCGTCGCCGGCCGGGGCCTCGGCCTCGCCGGTCAGTCCGTCACCGTCGACGCGAAGCACGCCTCCTGACGAGTCGGCATACCCGACTCTCACCAGCTGCAGCGGCGCGCCGGCAGGCCCGACGAACAGCTCCGTCGACTCCGCCGAGGTCACACGCACGCGGCCAATGTACGGCCCGCGCTGTCCTCACCGTGGCGACACGTCGATGATCAGTGGCCGGTGATCGGAGATCGGCAGCACCGGGGAGCTGATCTGCTTGACCACGAGGTCGGGGTGGTCGGTCAGAATGTGGTCGAGCTGGCGGTCCGGACAGTTCAGCGGAAAGGTCGGCGCGCCGGCCAGCGGACGCAGCCCCGACCATCGGTTCGCGCCCGGCGGGCTCATGTTGAAGTCGCCCACCAGCACCCGCGGCCCGGGCAGTCCGCGCAGGTCGCGCATCAGCTGTCTGAGCTGGATCCGGTTCCAGCCCGGCACGACCGACAGATGGGTGGTGGCCACCGTCATCACCCCGCACTCGGTGTCCAGTTGGGCGACCATCGCCGCGCGCGGCTCCTCGTCGACGTATGGCAGGCGGGGCAGCCGCAGTACCTGCCAGGAGATCGCCGGGTAGCGCGACAGCAGCGCGATGCCGTGCGCGGCGTTGCCGGGCTGATCACTGCCGGTGGCGGCCATCCAGGTGGCGCCGGGGGTGCCGGCGATCGCGGCGGCGAAGCGGTGCGCCTTGGCGCCCATGGCGGCCGCGGCGATCGCGGTGAGGTCGACCGGCGAGGAGGCACAGTCGACCTCCTGCAGGGCGAGCACGTCGGCGTCGATGCGGCGGATGCACGACGACAGCCGCTCGAGGTTCACCCGGCCGTCGTCCACGCTGCGCCCGTGCCGGATGTATCGATCGTGCGAGTGTGCGCGTGTCGGCATCGGCGTGAGTGCTATCCAAGCGCGATTGGTAGGACGATCGGTACGATAAACCGTATGGCGAAAGAGAAGATATCGGTGACCGTCGACGCGACCGTGCTCGCCGCGACCGACGCGGATGCCAAGGCCGCAGGCCTCAATCGGTCAGAGATGGTCGAGCAGGCGCTACGCAATGAGCACCTGCGGGTTGCCTTGCAGGACTACACCGCCAGGGCCGTCCCGGCCCTCGACATCGACGCCTACGCGGAGAAGGTGCATCGGGCGAACCAGGCCGCTGGGCTGTGATCACATCTGGCGCCGTAGCACCCCGCCGAGACAGCCGACCAGGAGCTCTACGTCGTCGTACTGTCGAACGAGATCCACATCGCCGCTCGTACCGGACGGGTGATCGTGTGCCCCTTCATTCCCGGCCGGTTGGCCGAGGACACCATGGCTATGGTCGTCGCCGTAGATCAGCCCGAAGGCACGCTGCTACCAGAACTGGTGCAATGGCTTCCCAGCGCTGGCCTCGGTGAGCCGATCGGCACCATCAGCGCAGCGAAACTGCGCGAGACCACAGCGATTGTGACTGCTCTCATCACGTCGTGAGCGCAACACCCGCCGCGACTATCGGCCAGGCCGAGATCGTCACACGTCACGGAAGCGCTGCTGCGCCGCCTGACGCGACACACCGAGCACCACCGTTGGCACGCGCCTGCGCTACCGCCGCACGCAGACCCTCCACCGCCGCATCGGCGACATCGGCCGCCTCCCGGACATGTTCGCTTCCGGCGAGCAGTCGCAAATTCGCGTGAAAAGTGCGTTGGGAATGCGATTTTGCGCCTGTTCACGACGCTGGCAGTGAAGCGCACCCTGGCAAACCCCCAGGTGTGACGGCCGTCGCTGCACCCGCGCGAAATTGTTGGTAATGAGTGCAGGTTTGGCACACTGGACAGAATGAGTTCCACCAAACACCGTGAGGTAGCCAAGCTCGACCGGGTTCCGTTGCCGGTCGAAGCGGCCCGCATCGGCGTGACGGGCTGGCAGCTCACCCGCACCGGTGCCCGGGTTCTGACCAAGCTGACCGGCCGCGGCCGCTTCCAGGACAAGGTCATCCGGGAGATCCCGCAGGCCTTCGCCGATCTGGGTCCCACCTACGTCAAGTTCGGCCAGATCATCGCCTCGAGCCCCGGCGCGTTCGGCGAACCGCTGTCCCGGGAGTTCCGCAGCCTGCTCGACTCGGTGCCGCCGGCCGACACCACCGAGGTCCACGAGCTGTTCAAGAAGGAGCTGGGCGCCGAGCCCACCGAGCTGTTCGCCAAGTTCGAGGAGCAGCCGTTCGCGTCGGCCTCCATCGCGCAGGTGCATTTCGCCACGCTGCACAGCGGCGAGGAGGTCGTGGTCAAGATCCAGCGCCCGGGCATCCGGCGCCGGGTGGCGGCCGACCTGCAGATCCTCAAGCGCTTCGCGCAGATCGTCGAGCTGGCCAAGCTGGGCCGCCGGCTCTCCGCGCAGGACGTGGTGGCCGACTTCTCCGACAACCTGGCCGAGGAGTTGGACTTCCGCATCGAGGCACAGTCGATGGAGGCCTGGGTCTCGGGTCTGCACGGTTCGCCGCTGGGCCGCAACATCCGGGTGCCGCAGGTGCACTGGGAGTTCACCAGCGAGCGGGTGCTCACCATGGAGCGGGTGCACGGCGTGCGCATCGACGACGTCAAGGAGATCCGCAAGAAGGGTTTCGACGGCACCGAGCTGGTGAAGGCGCTGCTGTTCTCCACCTTCGAGGGCGGGCTGCGGCACGGTCTGTTCCACGGTGATCTGCACGCGGGCAACCTGCTGGTCGACGACGACGGCCGCATCGTGTTCCTGGACTTCGGCATCATGGGCCGCATCGACCCGCGCACCCGGTGGCTGCTGCGCGAGCTGATCTACGCGCTGCTGGTCAAGAAGGACCATGCGACCGCAGGCAAGATCGTGGTGCTGCTCGGCGCGGTGGGCACCGTCAAGCCGGAGGCTCAGGCCGCCAAGGACCTCCAGGCGTTCGCCGAGCCGTTGACGCTCAAGACACTGGGCGACATGTCCTACGCCGACATCGGCAAGCAGCTCTCCACGCTGGCCGAGGCCTACGACGTCAAGCTGCCGCGCGAGCTGGTGCTGATCGGCAAGCAGTTCCTCTACGTCGAGCGGTACATGAAACTGCTGGCACCCAAGTGGCAGATGATGAACGACCCGCAGTTCTCCGGTTACTTCGCCAACTTCATGGTGGAAGTCAGCCGCGAGCACCAGAGCGACGTCGAGGTTTAGGTCTTGGAGATCCGCACCGGCACAGCCCGTATCGACGACGACCTGGAGATCTACTACGAGGACATCGGCAATCCCGGCGATCCGCCGGTGCTGCTGGTGATGGGCCTGGGTGCCCAACTTCTGTTGTGGCGCGACGGTTTCGTCGAACGCCTGGTGGACCAGGGCCACCGGGTGATCCGCTACGACAACCGCGACGTGGGGCTGTCGTCGAAGCTGCACGGCCGGCGGGCCGACGGTGCGCTGGTACCCAGCTTGGTGCGTTCGTTTTTCGGACTGCCCAGCAAGTCGGTGTACACGCTGGAGCACATGGCCGACGACGCCGCGAGCCTGCTGGATCACCTCCAGATCGAGCGCGCCCACGTCGTCGGCGCATCGATGGGCGGGATGATCGCACAGATCTTCGCCGCACAGCACAGCCACCGCACGAACGCACTGGGAATCATCTTCTCGTCCAACAACTCCGCGTTGCTGCCGCCGCCGGCGCCGAAGGCACTGCTGTCGTTGATCACCGGGCCGTCGCCGAATTCGCCGCGCGAGGTCATCGTCGAGAACTCGATCCGGGTCAGCCGGATCATCGGCTCCCCCGGCTATCCAGCAACCGAAGAGAAACTTCGCGCAGAGGCCATCGAGGCCTACGAGCGGGCGCACTACCCGCAGGGCATCGCGCGGCATTTCGGCGCCGTGCTCGGCAGCGGCAGCCTGAAGCGCTACGACAGGCAGATCAGCGCCCCGACCGTCGTAATTCACGGTCGCGCAGATAAATTGATGCGCCCGTCAGGCGGGCGGTCGATCGCGTCGACGATCCCCAACGCACGCCTGGTGCTGTTCGACGGAATGGCTCACGATCTGCCCGAGGCGTTGTGGGACGACATCGTCGGCGAGTTGAAGACGACGTTCTCCGCGGCCCCCAGCTAATCGTCGCCGCGGGCGGTATGCGCTAGCATCGGCTCTGACATACCGCGGTAATCGTCGATCCCGTCGGGGGGGATACGAGGTTGCTGCCTTAAGCGATTCTGCGAAAGGCGCACCGTCATGCCCGAAAAACTGAAACCTCACTTCGAGGACGTCCAAGCCCACTACGACCTGTCCGACGAGTTCTTCCGGCTCTGGCTGGACCCGTCGCAGACCTACAGCTGCGCCTACTTCGAACGCGACGACATGTCGCTGGAGGAGGCCCAGCTGGCCAAGATCGATCTCGCGCTGGGCAAGCTGGGCCTGCAGCCCGGCATGACATTGCTCGACATCGGCTGCGGCTGGGGCGCAACCATGATGCGCGCGCTCGAGCGCTACGACGTCAACGTCATCGGCTTGACCCTGTCGAAGAACCAGTACGACCACGTGCAGAAGCTGTTCGCCGAGTCCGACAGCCCGCGAAGCAAGCGGATCGAGCTCATGGGCTGGGAGGAGTTCGACGACCAGGTCGACCGGATCGTGTCCATCGGCGCCTTCGAGCACTTCGGCTTCGATCGCTACGACGACTTCTTCACGATGGCCTACAAGGCGCTGCCCGACGACGGGGTGATGCTGCTGCACACCATCACCGCGCTCACGCTGCCCCAGATGGCCGAACGCGGTATGCCGCTGACCATCTCGGTGGCCAAGTTCGTGAAGTTCATCCTCACCGAGATCTTCCCCGGCGGCCGGCTGCCGTCGATCGAGAAGGTCGAGGAGCACTCGGCGAAGGCCGGCTTCACGCTGACGCGTATGCAGTCGCTGCAGCCGCACTATGCCCGCACGCTGGATCACTGGGCCGCGGCGCTGGAGGCGCACAAGGACGAGGCGATCGCCGTGCAGTCCGAGGAAGTCTACGAGCGCTACATGCGCTACCTCACCGGATGTTCAGAAGGATTTCGGATCGGGTACATCGACGTCGACCAGTTCACCTTGCACAAGGGCACCCCACAAGTTCACAGCTGAGAACAGGCGCGGCCCAGTCGCCGCACGCGGGGGCGTGACGCTGGGAAAGATCAAAACGGAAGGCCTTCATCAACCATGCCCGAAGCATCGACCACCAAGGACATGCGGCCCCATTTCGAAGACATCCAGGCGCATTACGACCTGTCGGATGAGTTCTTCGGCCTGTTCCAGGACGAGACCCGCAAGTACAGCTGCGCCTTCTTCACCGGGCCGGACGTCACGCTGTCGGAAGCCCAGATCGCCAACGTCGACCAGCATCTCGACCGGCTCGATCTGAAACCGGGGATGACGCTGCTGGAGATCGGCTGCGGCTGGGGCCTGACCCTGCAGCGGGCGATGGAGCGCTACGACGTCAACGTCATCGGCCTGACGTTGTCGAAGAACCAGAAGGCCTACTGCGATCAGCTGCTGGCGAAGGTGGACAGCGAGCGGACCTACGACGTGCGGCTGGAGGGCTGGGAGCAGTTCCACTCCCCGGTGGACCGGATCGTGTCGATCGAGGCGTTCGAGCACTTCGGCTTCGAGCGCTACGACGACTTCTTCAAGACCTGTTTCGACATCCTGCCCGACGACGGCCGGATGACGATCCAGAGCAGCGTGAGCTATCACCCGTTCGATCTGGCCGCCCGCGGCAAGAAGCTGACGTTCGAAATGGCCCGATTCATCAAGTTCATGATCACCGAGATCTTCCCGGGCGGCCGGGTCCCGACCACCCAGATGATGGTCGAGCACGGCGAGAAGGCCGGCTTCGCGGTGCCCGAGACGCTGTCGCTGCGCAACCACTACATCAAGACGCTGGGCTTGTGGGCCGATGCGCTGCAGCGCAACAAGGAGCGGGCCATCGAGGTCACCGACGAGGTGAACTACAACCGGTACATGAAGTATCTGTTGGGCTGCCAGTACTACTTCATCGACGAGAGCATCGACGTCAGCCTGGTGACGTACCTGAAGCCGGGTGCCGCCACCTAACCTGGGCGAGCAGACGTGAAGTTCCCCGCACGCTCGGCGTGTCGGGGAACTTTGCGTCTGCTCATCTGTCGGATCGGGCGGGCATCGTTCGTCGAACAGGTAGAGAGTGGAACAACAGGTTCTGCTCCTGATCCTGGAGGGACACGATGCACTATTTCGCACTGCTCCAAACCGCCGAGCGTGACCTGACGCCCGCTCAACGCCAGGCCGAGATGGCTGCCTACGGCGACTTCCACGCCCGTGAGCATTCGGCCATCCGCGGCGGCGACGCACTTTCTCCGGCCGCCGAGGGGGTCCGGATCAGCGGTGGCCCCGATGCACCGGTGGTGACCGACGGCCCGTTCGCGGAGGGCGCCGAGGTGGCCGGCGGGTTCTACGTCTTCGAGGCCGACGACCTCGACGAGGCGTTGCGGCTGGCCCGTCAGATCCCGGCGGCCCAGTACGGCGCGGTCGAGGTGTGGCCGATGCTGTACTGGAATCCCCCGCAGCAGCCGACCACCGGCCAGGACTGGCTGGCGCTGCTGCTCGAGCCGGCCGGGTCACTGAACGAGCCCGGCTCAGCAGAGTGGGACGAAGGCGCCCGCCAGCATGCCGAATTCCACACCGCGGCCGGCGGCCACATTCTCGGTGGGGCGCCGCTGCATCCGCCGACGACGGCGACGACGGTGCGGGTGCGCGACGGCGAGGTGCTGCTGACCGACGGGCCCTTCGCCGAGGGCGCCGAGGTGGCCAACGGCTTCTATCTGCTGCAGGCCGCCGACCGCGACGAGGCGACCAAGGTCGCGTCGATGATCCCGGCGTCGACGGTTCAGTTGCGCCGCCTCGCGGGTGTGTCCGGCCTGTAGGGCGATGCGGTCCCTGGACGGTGTCTTCCGGCGGGAGTGGGGACCCGCGGTCGCCGCGCTGGCGCGGTGGTCCGGTGATCTCGGCGTCGCCGAGGACGCCGTCCAGGAGGCCTGCGCCGACGCGGTGCGGACGTGGTCGCGCGACGGAATGCCGGACAACCCGGGAGCGTGGCTGGTGACCGCAGCCCGCAACCGGGCCCGCGATCGTCTGCGCCGCGAATCGGTGCGTCCGGGAAAGGAATTGGCTGCGGTGCTCGACGACATCCTGGCCCGCACCGAGCGTGCCGATGTGCATCCGGTGCGCGACGACGAGCTGCGGATGATGTTCACCTGCGCGCATCCCGCCTTGGATCGCTCGTCGCAGCTGGCGCTGACCCTGCGGCTGGTGTCGGGGCTGACGGTACCCGAGATCGCCAGGGCGCTGCTGCACAGCGAGCCGGCCGTCGGCCAGCGAATCACTCGGGCCAAGAACAAGATTCGGCACGCCAACATCCCGCTGCGGGTGCCGCCGCCGGAGTTGCTCGGCGAGCGGGTGCCGCACGTGCTGTCGTGCATCTATTCGGTGTTCACCGAGGGGTATTGGTCGACCGCAGGCCCGTCGGCGATCCGCGACGAGCTGTGCGACGAAGGGGTGCGGCTCTCCGGCGAGTTGTGCGCGCTGCTGCCCGACGAGCGGGACGGGCATGCGCTGGCGGCCCTGGTGCTGCTTCATGATTCGCGACGGGCCACCCGGGTGGACGGCCAGGGCGCGCTGGTACCACTCGACGAGCAGGACCGCCGACGGTGGGAGCGCGGCAAGATCGCGCGCGGACTGGACCGGCTGCGCCGCGCGGAGGGCTCGGCCGGGCCGTATCTGCCGCAGGCGGTGATCGCGGCGGTGCACGCGACCGCGGCGAGCTGGGAGCAGACCGACTGGGCCACCATCTGTACGGCGTACGACCGGCTGCTGCGGCTCACCGATTCGCCGGTGGTGCGGGCCAACCGGGCGCTGGCGATCGGCTTTCGCGACGGCCCCGACGCGGGGCTGGCCGCGCTGGAGCGGGCGGCGCACGATCCGCGGCTGGTGCGGTCGAACCTTGTCCTGACCGTGCGGGCCGACCTGCTGCGGCGGGCCGGCCGCTTCGGCGAGGCCGCGCAGGCCTACCAGGAAGCGTTGGCGCTGAACGGGTCCGAACCCGGGCGGGCATTTCTCCGCCGGCGTATCGGTGAATGCACCGGGCAGGGCTAGAGTCTGGCTCATGTTGGCCGGCCGTCTCGCAGACCCGAATTGCACCCTCGGCACCGATCCCCGGTCCGATCCACGGATGGTGGCGGCGCTCAAACCATTCGGGTTGGGCGATGCGCTGCCGGATGCGCCGATCTCCGTCGACTCCCCCATCGAGCACCGGCTGGGGTATGCCGCGGCCGCCGAAGAGGTGATCGGCGGGGTGCTCGATTCGTTCGCGTTGGCGGCGCCGGCGCCGACGGGTGTCACGACGACGACGGTCACCATCCCGGGTGGGGACGGCAACGAGCTGACGCTGTTCGTGAGCCGGCCGGTGGAATCGTCCGGGTTGCTTCCGGCGGTGGTGCACTTCCACGGCGGCGGGATGGCGATCGGCAGCGCCGCCGACGCGGCGTACCGGCACCTGCGGGAGGCGCTGGCGGCCACCGGGCTGGTGACGGTCGGGGTGGAGTTCCGCAATTCCGGCGGCCGGCTGGGGGTGCATCCGTTTCCGGCGGGCCTGAACGACTGCGCGGCGGCGACGCGGTGGGTGTATGCCAACGCGGCCGAGCTCGGGGTGAGCCATCTGATCGTGGCCGGCGAGTCCGGCGGCGGGAATCTGACGCTGACCGTGGTGCACAAGGCGAAGCGCGAGGGCTGGCTGGGCGAGATCGCCGGCGCCTACGCGCAGTGCCCGTACATCTCGAACCAGTGGCTGGACTATCCGGAGGAGCTGCCGTCGCTGCGGGAGAACGACGGCTACTTCATCAGCTGCCAGCAGGCGGCGCTGCTGGGGTCGATTTACGACCCCTCTGGTGCCCATGAGAAGGACGTGACGTGCTGGGCGGGAGTAGCCACCGACGAAGAATTGTCCGGATTGCCGCCGCATATTATTTCGGTCAATGAATTAGATCCTTTGCGGGACGAAGGACTTTTGTATTACCGGCGGCTGTTGGCGGCCGGCGTGCCCGCGGCCGGGCGAGTCGTGGTGGGGACCTGCCACGGCGGTGACCTGCTGTTTCCCGCCGCGATGCCCGAGGTCTTCGGGGCGAGCGTGCGGGATATCAGTGGGTTTGCGTACTCGACCAGAGCGAGGCCCGTCGAGGCGTAGGTCGCTACAGCCTCGTGGCGAAGAAGATCGGCTCCGGCGAAAGCCCGTAGCGAGCGACGGTGTCTGCATCGAAGACCTGCAATACCGAGCTATGGCGGACCTTGAATCCCGGCGCGGCGATCTTGTCGGCGAAGTCGCGACCGTATCGGCGGACGTGCCCGCACTCCCGCTCGTCAGGTGCCCCATACTCGCGGGTTCGCGCCGCACCCCAGTCCAGCGGTACTTGCACCGCAGCAGTGCCCCCACGGCGCAGCACCCGGTGAATTTCCGCGATCGCCCGAGCGTCATCCGGCAAGTGCTCGAGCACGTGAAAGCAGAGAAAGTAATCCGTGCTATCGCTGTCGTAGCCCATCGCTGTGATGTCGTGCTGCTCCATGGCGAACGGGGCCAGGTCAAAGCTGGTGTAATGCAGGCCGGGCTGGGAACGCATCAGCGCTTCGAACCCCGGCGAGGGGGCCACCTCGACCACCCGACGTCGGCCGTCGAAGACGTCGGTTTCGGCGAGTAACAGCGCAAGCAGGCTGCGGTGTCGGTCTAGGCTCAGGCACCCGGGACAGACGGTTCCCTTCTCGTGGTATCCCATACCGGTGTTCGGGTAGAAATTCCGGCCTCGCCAGCCGCACACGTTGCACTCACGTCGGGCGCGCCGCACAAGATCCAGCACGGCCAATATCGGGAGCCGCAAACCGGTTTCCAGTCCATTTGCTGCGAAGTCGTAGTCGCGGCTACGGAATGAGTGCACAGTGTGCATAAGGGCGTAATAGAGCAGCCGTGCCCGATTCTCAACCGGATGGGCCCGAACGCGTACCGCAGGGGCGACGGCCGATGGCTCCGCGATGTGCTGCGGCGCTATTCGGCGCTCCCGCAGCACAAGCCGAATCCGTTCCCGCAGCGACGCACCCACTACTACCCGCGGCTCGTCATCGATCAGCGGTCAGCGCGCGCACGTCGGCGTCCACCATGATCTCGACCAGTTCGGCCAGCGTCACGACCGGCTTCCAACTCAGCAGCTGTTCAGCGCGCGAAGCATCCCCGATCATCACGTCGATTTCCGCCGGGCGTTCGTATCGGGTGTCCCACCGCACATAGTTTTCCCAGTCCAGACCCACGAGTTCGAACGCAATCCGCAAAAAGTCGCGGACCGAATGCCCTACGCCAGTGGCCAGAACATAGTCAGAAGGCTCGTCCTGCTGAAGCATTCGCCACATTCCGTCGACGTACTCGGGGGCGTACCCCCAGTCGCGGATGGCGTCGAGGTTTCCCAGCCACAGGTCCTGGTCCAAACCGAGACTGATTCGCGCGGCGGTTCGAGTGATCTTGCGGGTCACGAACGTCTCGCCACGGCGGGGCGACTCGTGGTTGAACAAGATGCCGTTCACCACGTACATACCGTACGTCTCGCGGTAGTTGCGCGCCGACCAGTATCCGAACAGTTTGGCGGTGCCGTAGGGCGAGCACGGTTGAAACGGCGTGTCCTCGTTGTGCGGCGGCGGCGACGAGCCGAACATCTCTGAACTCGACGCTTGGTAGAACCGGGGATTGAGGCATGCCTGGCGAATAGCTTCCAGGAGTCGCAGCGTACCTAAACCCGTTGTCTGAGAGGTGAATTCAGGTTCGTCGAAACTCACTCTCACATGCGACTGCGCCGCAAGGTGATAGACCTCATCGGGCTGTAGTTCCGTCAGTAACGCAGACAGTCTCGGTCCGTCCAGAAGGTCGCCATAGTGCAGAAAAAGCCGCGCCCCCGCAACGTGGGGATCAACGTAGATGTGTTCGATCCTCCGCGTGTTGAAAGACGATGCTCGCCGGATCACGCCATGCACCTCGTAACCCTTGTCGAGCAACAACTCGGCAAGATAGGAACCGTCCTGCCCGGTGATGCCGGTGATGAGGGCGCGTTTCGCGGTCATCGGCCTCCAGGTGCCGTCGGTCTGCTTCTGAACAGCCAGTCCATCCATTCCTCGTAGCCGTTTATCGACGTCTGTAGCGATAATCGGTGGTCACTGTAGCGCAGACCGGCACCGCCGAGCCGCGCTGCGAGTCGTCGGTCCCGGCCAATCCGAAGTGATTCCTCCAAGACCAGATCCGGACGCCCTGGCGGCACGCATATGCCGGCGCCGGCGGCTGCGATCTCGAACGCCGCGTAGCTGCTCGGATCGACTGCTGCGAGAACGGGCTTGCCGGCCTTGAAATAGGACGTGAGCTTACTCGGAACCGACATGTGCCCGACGCCTCTTCGCTCGTTGAGAACCAAGATGTCCGCGGCTCCGAGTGCGGCGGGAAATATTGATTCGCCTACTGAGTCCAAGAACTCCACGGACTTGATACCTACAGCGAGCCGCTCTAGGTGAGGACGCTGGTTACCGTCGCCGAGCAGAGCGAATCTGACGGGCAGCCCGTCTTGATCAGCGAGATCCGCCGCTGCGACGAGATTTTCAAGACCTTGTTTATAACCCATGTTTCCGGCATGCAGCACGACGATATCGTCGTCACCCCAACCACGTTCGGCCCGGAAGTCACGGCTGGCCATCGGATCCGGGGCGGCGACGTGTGTCCAGTTGCGGATTTCGCGCATCCGGCCCGGCTTCACGCCCAAGGTGTTTGCTAGGTCATGGATGAAACCACTATGGATTGTCGATACACCATCGGAAAGTTTCATCGTTGCTGACTCGACAAATCGAATGGCCCGGGCGGTAATCCCGGACGTTGCACCGGTTTCGGCAATTCCTCGAGTGTAGATGTCTTGGACCAGAATGCCGATCACCGGCCGGTGGATCGTCAGCCGCATA
Source organism: uncultured Actinomycetota bacterium (assembly GCA_963716465.1). GTDB lineage: Bacteria > Actinomycetota > Actinomycetes > Mycobacteriales > Mycobacteriaceae > Mycobacterium. The sequence continues at coordinate 5,607 of CAVQTS010000006.1, read as the reverse complement.
CGGACTACCGACATCGCTGCGGCTAGCAGGGGCGGCGTCACACAGATCACGACATCGTGACGGCCCCATCTCGCCGTGCACACCTGCAGTCCGAATGCGATTTCCATCAGCGCTCGCCCCAACCACGGGAACCGCCGGGGCACGGGATGGCTGAACCGGCGAACCCGGACTCCGTCGATGATCTCCCGAGAACGTAGGCGAGCCCGGTGCTGGCTGCGCCTCCAGTCGGGGTAATGCGGATACCCGGTGAAAACCTCGACGTCGTGCCCGCGCTCTGCCAGGGCAACCGCCATGCCGGTCGTATAGGGAGCGATGCCGATTACCTCTGGCAAGTAATTGATCCCGACGATCAGGATTCGCAACGGCTGCCCGGACATAATTCCCTCACCCTACTATTACTATTCCCGTTTGCTGGCAGGTCTTAGGAACGAAAGCGCAATTATCAGGGGCATCCGTGAACGTGACGGACCAATGCCGACACCTCATCGATGTCGGCGTCGGTCAGCGCAGTATGCACTGGCAGACACAGCCCGCGCGCGTACAGATCCTCGGAAATCGGCAAGGAACCGCGCCCATAGGTCAGCAGGGCGGCCTGCAGGTGGAGGGGACAAAAGAAGCCGCGGCATTGAATGCCCGCCGCCTCCAAAGCTCTCACGACATCAGCACGCCGGTCGGAGAGCAGCGGAAAACGGAACGGCACATGCGTGGAGCCGTCCTGGATGTGCTGGAGCCGAATGCCGGGCAGGTCACCGAGATTGGCCGCATAGCGGCGATAGTTCTCCCGTTTGCGATCGGCAATCCGCGGCAACTTTCGCAGCTGAGCGGTGCCAACAGCGCACTGCATGTCTGTAACGCGAAAGTTCATGCCAAGGCCTTCGTGGACGAAGGTGCCGCTATGCCGGCGACCCTGGTTGCGCAACAGCCGAAGTCGGTGGTAGAGCTCGTCGTCGTCGGTGAGGACGACCCCCCCTTCTCCAGTAGTGACGGTCTTGTCGGCAAAAAAGGAGATCACTCCGGCATCGCCCCAGGTGCCCGCGTGACGGCCGCGGTAGGTGACGCCCAAGCATTGGGCGGCGTCCTCGAGCACCACGAGCCCGTGCTGGGCGGCGAAATCTGAGATCCGGTCCATCGGCGGGCTGTGTCCATATACGCCCACCGGCATGATCGCCCGTGTGCTTTCAGTCATGAGCGGCTCAAGTGCCTCCACGTCGAGGTTGAAGGTGTCCGGATCGGCGTCGACAAATACCGGCCGCAATCCGGCGAAAACAGCCGCCGACGCGGACGCGAAGAACGTGAACGCCGGGATTAGGATTTCGCTGTCGCGGGGCAGGTCCAGCGCCAGCAGGGCCAAAAAAAGCCCAAGCGTCCCGTTCGGTGCGAGCACGGCGTGGCGGGCCCCGGTCTGCGTGGTGATGGCCGCCAAAAACTCTGTAGCGCGGGGACCCTCGGTAAGCCATCCGCTCCGTACGGTGTCGCTGACCGCGCCAAGTTCATCATTGTCGAGGTCGGCATGCACCTGATGAATTCGCCACCCCATCGCCCGATGGTAGCTAGCTTCGCCGGAGGCTGCCTTACCGACCGGCAAAAGGCTCCCCGTAGCCCGAACGCAATGATCAATGTCGCAGCGTCACATCAAGGATCGTGCGGATCACCAGGTCATGGTCATCGACGATCGCCGCGTGCCCTACACCCGGCATGACGATGAACGAAGCACCGGGAAGGCGCTCACGGGCGGCCTTGGCGTAGAAGGCCAGCGGCAGCACTCGGTCGTGCTCACCCCACGCCACCGTGACAGGGCATGGCAGTGGGTCCAGCAAATCGACGATCTCGTTCTCGGCTACGAAGAGGTGAGGGCCCAATGAGCACCCGGCCTGATCGTCGATCACCGCACGGGCTTGGCCTGCGGTCATCGAATCGGGGCGATGCACAGCGGCGCCCATCAGGACCCGACGCCCGCGAGGGCTGCTGACCCACGCCTTGATAACCGGGCGGCCGAATCGGGCGAGCCGGACGCTGCGCCGGACCCCATGCACAATTATCGGGACGGTTCCGTCCCCGGCCGACCAGAATCCTCCAGGGGAAAACGCGGTCACCGTCGCGGCCCGGCCGCGGCGGGCGAGTTCGATCGCCGTGTATCCGCCCATCGAGTGGCCGACCAGGTGCGCTCGCTTCAGTCCCAGCCGGTCCAGTTGACGCTCCGCATCCGCGACGATATCTGTCAGCGTGGTGAGACCATGCACATCCTCGCCACCGCGATGACCTAGTGCTGTGGGCGTGTACACCTCGTGGTGGCGCGACAGATCGCCAACAAGGCTTTCCCAGGCTCGGCCCGATGAGGTTATCCCGTGCAGGAGCACTAGCGGCGGCCTCGCGCATCCCATGGGCCGAGTGTTACACAACGACCCCGTGCTGAATCCTCTGTGGTGCCATCCTATGTGGTGTCGCACTCGCCAGCGATGGAAGACTGATGAGCTATGGCCGACGGGAGGCGGGGACGGTACTGGTTGGTCGGGGCCGGGATCGTGGTCGGCGTTCTTCTCGTCGCGTACTCGGCCCTGCCCGGATTCGGGCCCCCCAAGACAGCGGAGCAGACCAATGACCATGTGGTCGTCGTAGGCGACTCGTACACCACGGGGCCGAACGACAGCGGAACAGATCCGGAAGTATGGCCAGCCATGGTGTGGAAGGCCCTGGGGAGCAGCGGTTACGACATCGATCCCACAGTATCCGGGGAGGGGGGGGCCGGGTACGCGCATCCGGGCTACCGGGGCGGTACTTTCGCGGACAAGGCAAGGGTAATAGAGCCGTCCACCGACCTGATCGTGTTCTTCGGCAGCGCGAATGACATGGCCGCCGCTCTCGATGCGGTCCGTGATGCCGCCCGCGCCACCCTGAGAGCAGCCAGACTCACCGCGCCAAAGGCGCACATGCTGGTGATCGGTCCGGCTTGGCCGCGGGCTGACGTGCCGCAGGTGGTATGGCAGCTGAGAGACATCGTCCGCGACCAGGCAACGGTGGTCGGAGCGACGTTCGTCGACCCGTTGGCGCAGCGGTGGCTCTGGGACGACGCCGATTTGATCGGTCCGGACGGGATCCACCCCAACCGGGCCGGCCAGCAGTATCTTGCCGACAAGATTCGCCCGCTGATCGAGGCTGAACTGCCCCGGCCGCACACCTGAGGGGCCGCAGCGCCAGAGAAGATTTTGGATGATGGAATTGTGCCCCGTTTATCCAATTCTCAGTTATTATTCAGCTGCATCAGCAATTCTCAGGGGGAAAAATGCAACAGTCAGCGTCTGTTCGTTCGTTCTTGATGGCAGGTGTCGCCATAACTGGGGCAGGAGTTATCGCTGTCAACCCTGTGCAGCCATTGATCTCTGCGACCAACGAGCTGCTAACCACACAGGTGAAATTGCTGGCTGCTCCAAGCCCGATCGACGTATACAGCGCGGTCTTCCAAGACCTAGTCTTCAACGTTAAGACGGTCGTCAACAACGAGTTCCTGCCGGCTCCATTTCCAATCGCAGCTAATGTGCTGACGAATCTTGCCATCAGCGCGCAAGTTGGCGGGCAGGCCCTCATCGGCACGGCCTTAAGCGTCGGCCAAGCGCTCATCACCCAGTCTCCGGCCCTTCTCGTCAACGCCGTTAAGCAGCTTCTGAATGGCAACGTTTTAGGTGCGGTCAACGATGTCATCTCCGCCGCTCTGGCGCCCTTTGTCCCGCTGACCCTGCTGGCCCAACCCCTTTCACAGGTATTGACCAACCCGATCTACAACATCGTCAACGTCGTTCAGGCCCTCAGCACTCCGCAGGCCGTCACCACGGGAATCGTGGGCTTGTTGGGGCCAATCATCAGCACGGTCGGAGCGACGGCGGCGGCCACGCAGAACGTCATCAACGCACTGCTGTCAGGGCACTTCAAGGACGCGTTGTCGTGGGCGGTCAGCGCACCGGCGATCGTCGTCGATGGGCTGCTGAACGGTGGTTACGGACCTGTGCTCTACACCGTTCCAGATCCGGTCAACCCCACCCTGCGCGCCGGCGTCGTGGCGGGCGGACTTCTCAATCCGCAGAAGTACCTTCCGAACCCTAACCCGGGCCAAGCGGGACAAGTTACGTCACCCGGACTGGTGTCGTCCTTCCTCTATGAGAGGTCGGTCGTTTCCGGCGCGCTGTGCCCGTCGGGGCCATGTACTAACCCAACACCGCCGTTCGCCAGCACGCCCGCAACCGCCTCAGCGGCACATGCAGCTTCAGTGCCTGCACGAGCAGCAGCGTCGATAGCGAGCAGAAGCGCAGCCGCCGCTGGCAATTCGTCCGGCAAATCGGTTCCGTCGTCTCGGGCATCGGCAGCCGCGGGGGCTCACTCGTAACCGAGCGGTCAGGCGGGATTACCGGGGATTCGCTCGATGGCTGCGGTAAACGCCACCTCCGGCCCCGATGATGTGAACGGCTGCCTGATAGCCGGTCCTTCAGTTCTTGGCCCTCGTCGTTGATTACCGGACGCGTAGAAACTAATCGGGGCACGTCAATATTGAATCGGCCCATGCGCACCGCCGCGTACATCGTCGCCATCGTCGGGATGCTCGCCACCGCCGCCGCGATCATCGCCCGGCTGGTCCCCATCACCAACCACGTCGTCCTGCCGCTCGCCGTCCTCTCCCCCTACCTGACGGCCGGCGCCGCAACCGCCGCAGCGCTCCTAGTCATCGCGCGACGATGGCTCACCGCCGCCGTCGCCATCGCCCTCACCGTGGCAGCCATCGCCGTCGAGCTGCCGCTGTTCACCCGAACCGCACCAAATCAAGGCGCCACCGTCAGAGTCTTCACCGCCAACGTCAGGGAAGGCCACGCCGACCCAAAACCCTTGCTAGACATTGCAAACCACAAAGCCGACGTCGTCGTCCTCGAAGAACTCACCCCAGAACTCGGCGACGCCCTCGACCGCAATGGGATCAGGAACACTTTCCCCTACCAGACCCTCGATCCCGGCGAGGACGGCGTCGGCGTCGGTATCTGGAGCCGCTTCCCCATCACTTCATCCGAGCGCATCGAGGGCTACCGCCTCAAAATGGTCAGCGCCTACATCACCGTCCCCGGCATCAAGAAAGACACCGTGTTCGTCGCCACCCACCTCGCCGGCCCCTGGCCGCAGGACATCGGGCCCTGGCACGAGGAAATCCAAAACCTCCGAGTCACATTGGGCACGATCACAGAGCAGGCCGGCGCGAGTCCCGTCATCGTCGCCGGCGACTTCAACGCCACCTACGACATGGCTTGTCCGCAACCTGCTTACCAACGGATTCGCCGATGCCGCACAACAATCCGGTGCCGGCATCACCAGAACGTATCCCGCAGACGAGAAGCTACCGCCGCTCATCGGGATCGATCACGTCCTGACCTACCACGCCACAGCCACCGACGTACAGACCGTCAGAGTCCCAGGCTCAGATCACCTGGGACTGCTCGCGACGGTCAGCCTTGCGCCTCTTCGAGGAAGTTCCGCGTGATGGCCGGGTCCACCGGGATGCCCGGGCCCGTGGTCGTCGACACGGTGATCTTCTTCAGGTAGCGGCCCTTCGACGACGACGGCTTGGCTCGCAGG
>CAVQTS010000005.1:0-27631 GCA_963716465.1 uncultured Actinomycetota bacterium | reverse complement strand
TTGAGAGTCCTTTCGATCTGGGGCCTCCCGAACGGGCCCGACAAGTCGACACTGGCACCGGGGCCGCCGCGCACCCATCCACCGGGCGGACCCGATACGGGATGAATGCAAATCCACCGATCGGGGGACAGCCGGTCGGTAAAATTGTCCCGCTGGCGCCGCGCGCCGGGCGGGACGGGGGTTCACGTGGCATTACCGGCGCGGGCTGAAGCAACCCGGCAGAGGATCATCGACGCCGCGGTCGAAATCCTCGGGACCGTCGGCCTCGGCGAAACCGGGCTGGCCGACGTCGTCGGCACACAACTTCCCCGGGTAAAACCTGATCTCGGTTACGCTGAGCCGCGACCACGAGCAGACAGGGGGTGACCGAGTGGCACAGGCACGAGCCGAGGTCACCCGCCAACGCATCATCGACGCCGCCGTAGACCTCTTCAGCGAAAGAGGTTTCGGTGAAACAGGTTTGGCGGATGTTTTACAACGCGCCAGGGTGACCAAAGGCGCGTTCTACTATCATTTCGATTCCAAGGACGCACTGGCCGTCGCCGTCATCGATCAATTCCAGATCGCCATCCGCGAGGCGTTCCGCAAAAACGTCGACCCGCCGGCATCACCCGGCCTCGAGAACATCATCCGCGGGACGTTCGCTGTAGCGCGGCTCATCCAAACCGACGTTGCCGTTCGGGTCGGCAACGAGCTGTCCCAGTCCCTTGGGCAGGTCAGCGAGGCCGGGCCCCGGGTGTTTCGCCAGACGTCGGTGGCGTTCGTCGACGAAGTCAAGAAGGCCTTCACCGCCGGCGACCTCCGCGACGATGCCGACCCGGATGACGTGGGCGAAGTCATCTGGATCGGGGTGATCGGCTGCCAATTCCTGTCGGCGGCCATTGGCGACGACCTGGTCGCCCGACTCGGGCGGGCCTGGCGTGTGCTGCTTCGCGCGATCGTCCCCGCACCCTCCCTCGCGTTCTTCTACGAGGTGCTGGAACGCACCATCCGGGAGGACGTCCGCTGACAGCGGGCAGCGTCTTCCGCGAAATCGTCCAGAATTCCGGTAACAACTGCGGTTTCCATGCCCTTGGTCTTTTTTGCCAGGATTGCGTTTGTTACCGGGACCATCAGTCATATCGTCCGTAGATGGACTTTGCCGAGAAGGCGGCGGAGATTCGCTCCCGCGAAGCCGCCGAGGACGCCGAGCGGCAGCTGGAGTGGGACATCACCCGCGTCGCTCTCGATGAGCTCGGCCCTGAGATCGTCGAACAGTGCAAGAAGCGGAAGCTGAAGAAGACTCGCCTCGGCGGCCTGCTCCGGCACAAGGCATGGACGTTCTCGGTCTGCACGCCGCACCAACCGGGCGAGACGGCCACCTGCATGCACGTGGCCTTCCATCCCGACAACACCTGGACTCTGCTCGGCTGCCATGACGGAATCTGCACGACGCCGGTCGACAAGAAAGCGCCATTTCACCCGGGGCTGCGCCAGGGCTTCGTCTACGACAAGCACCGACACGAAGCTGACGTGGTCTTCAGATTCTCCCGTGATCAGTTGCGCGAGTTGATCTTCCGTGAAATGGACCAGGTCCAGGACTGCTAGGAACCGGCAGCGAAGCCCTGCGGGGCCAGGGTCGCCACGGTCATGATCGCCAGGGCGGACAGTAGAACGGTCGCGAGCACGATAGCCAGGACCAGCCGCGGGCTGAGATGAAAGCTCGGCTCGCTGACGGCGCCCACCACAGCTGCGTCCTGTGCGCGCGCGACGACCGAGCCGGGCGAGGCGTCGCCGAGCGCCTCGGCGCCAGCCGTCGGCATCGCGATCGACTTCATGAAGTTCTGCGCGATCGACTCGAAGGCGTCGGTGTGGTCTTCGGCTTTGACCAATGAGGCGGTCATGTCAGGTGCCTTGCTCGTGTGGGTGCGGGGACCCACATACCATAGGCTCGTGTTTTGGCAATTTTCTAGGGGTTTGCCCCGAAATGTGACCTACAAGACATCACTGCGTATGTCCGTCGTTTGTCAAACAGCGGTGTTGCGTTGTATTCGCCCAGTTAGAGGGGGGAAAGTTGCCATTCTGGCAGTCTCCGACAAACGGCAGTTCGAGTCACCACTCGACGGAACGGCGCAGTGTCTTCCCCGCTCGACCAGATTCAGCAAACGTAGCCACCGTCCAGGTGGCGGACGCGACCTACCAGCCGAACAGCGTTTGGCCCCTGGACCACAGGCAGTCACCGGTCATCGTGACGGTGAAGAGCTTCGGCAGCAGTTCCACCGACAGCGGCTGACCCGCCTCACCCCGCGAATTCTGCGGTGGAGCAAGGACTCCCGCGCTGACCACGGTGACCTGCTCCGCTCCGCAGACGGTTTCGGAATCAAGCGGGTTCGCGGTCCAATTCCCCGACGTCAGGTTGGGATTGCGGAAGCCCTGTCCGTGCAGGGTGATCCCCGGCCCGTAGCTGAGCCACTTGTCGGCCGGATCGAACGGGACGGCCGCCGCCGCCCAGGCGTGCGACCCGTCCGGTTGCCCCTGGCACACCAGGAAATCGCTGCCGCCGGGAAGCTGGGTCATCGCATCGGCCAGATTCTCCGGGCACGGCGCTCCGGCCTGGGGAATCGGCCCTTCGGCGTGCGCAACCGCGGGGGTGACCAGCGCGGCGGCCAGTACGAGCACCGCACGGAGCTTCATCGACCTCATTCCCCCACCATCGCCTCAAAGAACCCCGGGGTTACGGCCGACATCCGCCTACCTCGTCGTCAATAACAAACGTTACGATGCCAGCGCACAACCGGATGTGAGGGGCATCGTGTCGTTCTTCAAGCTGCTGTTCTCCTTCGCGCCGTGGATCGTCTTCCTCGTCATCGCCAGGGACACTCTGCTGCGCGTCGAAATCGGCCTGGCGGCCGCGCTGGTGGCATCGGTTGTGATGGCGATCCTCAAACTGCACCGCGGGATCATCATGTGGGTGGGCCTGATCTTCTTCAGCGCTGCGACCATCGCCGTTGTCGGCTTCCACAACATGTGGACCATCCGCCACCTCGGCGTCATGGCCAATGGGGCGCTGGCGCTCGGAACGTGGATAACACTGATGATCGGTAGGCCGTTCACGCTGGAGTACGCCCGCGCACACACCGACCCGGCCAAGTGGCACGACCCGATATTCATCCGGGTCAACGTGCTGCTGACGACGGTGTGGGCCGCGGTGTTCACCTTCAACACCGCGGTGGCCTGGGCTCAGATGAAGCATCTGCTGCCTGAATGGTCGTGCCACACCATGAGTTATGCGGCGCTGATCGGCGCGGCCGCGTTCACGTCCTGGTATCCCAACTTCGTGCGCCGCAAGGCGCAGCGCGCGAACCCGCAGTCCGGCTAGGCGTACAACTTGTCGAGGTTGTCGTGGAAGTTCTCCACGACCGCCTTGCGCTTGAGCTTCAGACTCGGCGTCAGATCGCCCGCCTCGACGGTCAATTCGCGGTCGATGATCGTGAAGCGCTTGACCTGCTCCCACCGGTTGAGGTGCTTGTTGAGCGTGTCGACGTAGCCACCGATCATCTCCCTGGTCTTCTCGTCGTGAGCGATCTCGGAGAAGGACTTGCCCTCCATACCGTTGCGGTCGGCCCACTCCCGGATCGCCTCACCGTCGAGGCTGACCAGCGCGACGCAGTACGGCTTGCTCTCGCCGTAGACGATGATCTCGCTGGCGAACGGACACAGCCCCTTGAACGTCGCCGCGATCGCCGAGGGCGCAACGTACTTGCCCTGCGAGGTCTTGAACATGTCCTTCTTGCGGTCGGTGATCCGCAGGAAGCCCTCGGCGTCGAGCTCACCGATATCGCCGGTGTGGAACCAGCCGTCGGAGTCGATCGCCTCGGCCGTCGCCTCGGGCAGATCGTGATAGCCGCTCATCACGCCGGGACCCTTGAGCAACACCTCGCCGTCGTCGGCGATCTTGACCTCGGTGTTGGGGAACGTCCACCCCACCGTGCCGAACCGGTAGGCATGCGGCCGGTTCAGCGACGAGGCCGCCGAAGTCTCGGTCAGCCCGTAGCCCTCCAGCACTACGACGCCGACGGCGTCGAACCACTGGGCGACGTCGCGGTCCAGCGCCGCCGAGCCCGAGATGAAGAACCGCAGCCGGCCGCCGAACTGCTGGCGGATCGTCGAGAACACCAGCCGGTCGGCGAGCTTGTATTGCACCGCCAACAGCGGTGACACCCGGTGGCCGGCCTGCTTGGCCCGCGACACCTGCAGGCCCACGCTGATCGCCCAGTCGAACAGTTGCTTCTTGATGCCGCCCTCTTCGGCGATCATCTCGGTGATCCGCCCGTGCACCTTCTCGAAGATGCGCGGCACAGCACCCATGATGGTCGGCCGGATGATGGCCAGATTCTCCACGATCTTGTCGACGCGCCCGTCGATCACCGTCGGGAAGCCGATCACCAGCGGCAGCGCCAGCATCACCTTGCCGAACGAGTGCGCCAGCGGCAGCCAGAGGTAGTTCAGGTCCTTGTCGGACAGAACGCCCAGCGAGTCCAACGCCGACGCGGTGTAGGTCCACGCCTCGTGGGTGAGCCGAACCCCCTTGGGCTTACCGGTGGTCCCCGAGGTGTAGATCAGCGTCGCGAGCTGTTCGGGCCGGACCGCGTCGACCCGTTCGGTGATCGCGTTGGGGGTGTCGGCCAGCAACTGCTTGCCCTGCTGCTCGAGTTCCTCGAGCGTGATCACCCAGTCGCCGTCACCCTTGCCGTCGATGATCACCACCTTCTCGACGGCGGGCAGCTCCGCGCGGTGCTCCACCAGCTTGTCCACCTGGGTCTGGTTCTCCGCGACGACGATGCGGCTGCCCGAGTTGGCGACGATGAACGCGACGTCCTCGGCGTTGGTGGTCGGATACACCGTGGTGGTGGCCGCGCCGGCGGACAGGATGCCGAAGTCGACGACCACCCACTCGTAGCGGGTGGCCGCGGCCAGCGCGACACGGTCCTCGGGGTTGATGCCGAGCGAGATCAGCCCCGCGGCGATCAAATCGACGCGATCACCGACCTGCTGCCAGGTGACACTCGTCCAGCCGCCGTTGTCGGGATAGCGGAACGCTTCGGTGTTGGGCGTGGCCGCGACGCGATCGAAGAACATTCGCGGCACCGACACCGCCCGGTTCTCGATCTTGCTCATGTCGAGTCGTTCTTGGGACTTATGCAGGCCTGCCATGGCGCGAGTTTATGAAGCTCCGACCCCCGGCGGTGGCGGAATGGGCAAGCCGAAAGAATGCGAATCGGTCCCTCGGTCGAATTCGTCGGGATCGCGCCGCTCGGCGAGGTTGGCAAGGCGCCAGGTGGATTCTTTGTTCCGCGGCCAGATCCCGGTCAGCTGTATCCGGTCGGGTACGAACCGCATCGGTCCCTCGACGGCAACCTCGGCCATCTCGACGCGGCAACCCTTGGCAATATCGCTCAGCCGCAACGTGATTCGAGCTGCCCCGAGCGGGCCGAGCCTGGCCAGCAACACCAACTCCTGCTGCGGTGTGCAGCTGAGCACCACCGTCTCGTCGTCGATGACCGCGGGCCACACCCCTATCGAGTGCAGGATGCGGGTGCCCACCGCCGGCCAGTCGGAATCGACCGCCCGCATCCGGCTGTTACCCACCACCCATTGCGAGTAGGTCCAGCCGTCGGCCATCACCTCCCACACGCGGGTACGCGGCGCGGCTATGTCACGCGTGACGCTCGTCGGCATTGGTTCCCCGTCCGTGGATTCCACACGGGGATACCCGGAGGGGGCGGACCACACACCCAGTTCTCAGATCTGCGGTATCTGCGGCGACTGCGTTGTCTGCGGCAGCGCTGGCGGCGGCACACCGGGCGGGGCCACACAGACGCCACTCTGCCCGTCGTACAACATGCCCCCGGGGCACTCGTGCACGCACTGCCAGCGGTCCTGGTCGCCGGGGTACTGCCCGCCGGGACAACCGCTTCCCGCCCGGGGTTGCGCGGGCGGGCCCGACCCCATGAGCACGGCGGACAACCCCAGCCCGACGGACATGGCCAGCAACCCCAATCGCATCCGGCTCGTCGAAACCATCCGCCCTCCCGTCGGCGCCGAAAGCGTATCGCCGCACCCGTCGGCGTCCCGGTAATGAGCCGGGCGCGTCGCTCGTCAACCACAGGTTGACGTTCCGGTGCCGTCAACTTATGGTTGACGCATGGAGCATCCGGCCCGGATCGCCCACCCCGTCCGCCTCGACGACCTCATCGACGCCATCACGGGCGTCCACACCGAGGCGCTCGAGCAGCTGACCGACGCGGTTCTCGCCGCTGAACACCTGGGCGAGGTCGCCGACAACCTGATCGGTCATTTCGTCGATCAGGCCCGCCGCTCCGGCGCCTCCTGGACCGACATCGGCAAGAGCATGGGCGTCACCAAACAAGCGGCCCAGAAGCGGTTCGTGCCGAAGATCGCGAACCTCACCGCCGTGGACCTCGACCCCGCAGAGGGCTTCAGCCGGTTCACCCCGCGAGCCCGCAGCGCGATCGTCGCCGCCCAGAACGCCGCCCACGCCGCCGGCAACGCCGAGATCACCGAAGGCCACCTGCTGCTCGGCCTGCTCGGCGATCCCGCAGCACTGGCCACACCGCTGCTTCGCGCCCAGAACCTCACCGCCGAAGCGGTGCGGGCGGCGGTGAGGCTCGGTCCCCCGGCCGAGGAGGTGCCCGCGTTGATCCCGTTCAGCGCGACCGCCCGAACGACGCTCGAGCAGACCTTCGCCACAGCACTACGACTGGGCCACAACTACATTGGCACCGAACACATGCTGCTTGCCCTGCTCGACACCGAGGACGCCGACGGACCGCTGCACCGGCTGGGCGTCGACAAGAACCGCGCCGAGGCGGACCTCGCCGGGATGCTCGCCGCGATCACCCCGCAGGCATAGAACGCGGCACCACGATGTGCCATCATTCCTGTGGGGGTCACCTCGCCCGATGGAACCGCTGATCCCCCTAGCGCTCAGCACATCTGGAGATCATGTCCGTCTCGGTCAACGTCGCCGCCACCCCGGACCTCGACGAGCTCGCCGAGGTGGCCGCCGCCACCTTCCCGCTGGCCTGCCCGCCGGGCTCACCGCCTGACGACGTCGCCGCCTTCATCGACGCCAACCTCTCCCGCCGGCGATTCGCCGACTATCTCGCCGACCCGGCGCGGACCGTGCTGACCGTTCGGGACGACGGCCGAATCCTGGGCTACGCCATCCTGGTTCGCGGAGTGGGCGACAACCCCGACGTCGCCCGCGCGGTCACCACCCGACCCGCCATGGAACTGTCCAAGGTCTACGTCGTGGCCGACCAGCACGGGACCGGGGTCTCGACAACGCTGATGAGCGCCGCGGTGCAGTGCGCCGCCGTAGCCGGCGCTCGGTGTCTGTGGCTGGGAGTCAACCAGGAAAACGTCCGCGCACAACGGTTTTACCGCAAGAATGGCTTCGAAGTGGCCGGCACCAAGACGTTCCAGCTGGGCACGCACACCGAACACGACTTCGTCATGGTCCGCTTCCTCTCGCCGCACACCGACGACGGGCCGCCGAATCCGACGTAGGGTGGATCCTGGCGAAAGGACACTTGGTGGGAACATCGGTCTTCGGCGCCGACGACGAGGTCGGGCGCGATCTCGCCGCTGTGAACTGGTCGGCCACTCCCCTCGGCGACCCGGCCGACTGGCCGCAGAGCCTGCGGACCGCGGTGAGCATCCTGCTCTCGTCCCGGTTCTCGATGTGGATGGCATGGGGACCGGAGCTGACCTTCTTCTGCAACGCCGCCTACCGCCGCGACACCCTGGGCCACAAGTATCCGTGGGCGCTGGGCAGGCCGGCCCGAGAGGTGTGGGCCGAGATCTGGGACGACATCGGTCCGCGGATCGACCGGGTGCTCGCCACCGCCGAAGCCACCTGGGACGAGGCGCTTTTGCTGTTCCTGGAGAGGTCCGGCTACCCCGAGGAGACCTACCACACCTTCTCCTACAGCCCGCTGCGCGACGACGGCGGACAGGTGGTCGGCATGCTCTGCGTGGTCAGCGAGGACACCGACCGGGTGATCGGCGAGCGCCGGATGGCGACACTGCGTGACCTGGGATCGGACCCCTCGGTGGTGCGCACCGAGGATGAGATGCTCGCCTTCGCGGCCCGGCAGCTCGCCCGCAACCTTCGTGATCTGCCGTTCACGCTGACCTACCTGTTCGACGACAACGGCGACGCGCGGCTGGCCGGGCTCAGCGGCATCGACGCCGGCCACCCGGCGGCCCCGCCCCTGCTGAGCGCCGATGACTCGCCGGTGTGGCCCGTGGCCCAGCCCGCGCACGGTGAGCCGGTGCTGGTCTCCCTCGACGGGCCGACCTTCGCCGGCCTCCCCGACGGGGAATGGCACTCCCCGCCGCGCGAGGCGCTCGTGGTGCCCCTGCCGGTGCAGGGCGGCTCGCCGTGCGGGTTCCTGGTGACCGCGCTCAACCGCTACCGGCCGCTCGACGAGGACTACCGCGGTTTCATCAGCCTGGTCGCCGGCCACCTCGCCGCCGGCATCGCCAGCGCCCGCAGCTATCGCACACAGCAGCGCCGGGCCGAGGAACTCGCCGAGCTCGACCGCGCCAAGACCACGTTCTTCTCCAACATCAGCCATGAGTTCCGCACCCCCATCACGCTGATCCTCGGCCCCGTCGCCGAACTGCGCGGCCGCGCCGGGGGCATCGACGACCACACCAGGCGCGAGCTGGACGTCGTCCACCGCAATGGGTTACGCCTGGCCAAACTGGTCAACACGCTGCTGGACTTCTCTCGCATCGAGGCCGGGCGCATGCAGGCCCGCTACGAACCCGTCGACCTGGCCCAGGTGACCGCGGAGCTGGCCAGTGTCTTCCGGTCGGCGATCGACCGCGCCGGGCTGAGGCTGGTGGTGGACTGCGTCTCCCCCGGCGAGCCGGCCTACGTCGACCGGGACATGTGGGAGAAAGTCGTCCTCAACCTGCTGTCCAACGCGCTGAAGTACACCTTCGACGGATCGATCACGGTCCGGGTCGCCGCCGACGGCAGCGACGCGGTCTTCAGCGTCACCGACACCGGTATCGGCATCCCGGCGGCCGAAATGCCCCGGCTCTTCGAGCGATTCCACCGAATCGAGACCGCCCAGGCCCGCTCCACCGAGGGCAGCGGAATCGGGCTGGCGCTAGTCAAGGAACTCGTCGCGCTGCACGGCGGCACCATCACCGCCGACAGCACCGAAGGCGCCGGCACCACCGTCACCGTGACAGTGCCGCTGGGCGCCGGACATCTGCCGTCGGACGCGCTGATCGACCCGGGATCCGGGCGGTCTTCCTCCGGGATCGCCGAGCCCTACCTGCAGGAGGCGCTGCGCTGGCTGCCCGGGGACAGTCGGCCGATCGTGACCGACACCGACCCCGACATGCCCACGGCCACACAGGCCCCCACCGCCGGAGCGCCGGCGCGCGTGCTGGTCGCCGACGACAACGCCGACATGCGCGAATACCTGGTCCGGCTGCTGCAAGGTGCCGGCTACCGTGTCGATGCGGTGACCGACGGCCGCGAGGCACTCGAGCTGATCCGGACCAGCCTGCCCGACCTGGTGGTCAGCGACGTGATGATGCCCCGCCTCGACGGCCTGGGGTTGGTGGCCGCACTGCGCGCCGAGCCGCGCACCCTGCCGGTGCCGGTGTTGCTGCTGTCCGCCCGCGCCGGGCAGGAAGCCTCCATCGAAGGCCTGCACGCCGGCGCGGACGACTATCTGGTCAAACCCTTCGCCGCCGCCGAACTGCTGGCCCGGGTGCGGGCCAACATCGAGCTCGCGCGGCTTCGCAACCACCACACCCGTTGGCGCACAGCGCTGGTGGACTCCCTGCAGGAAGCGTTCTTCGTTTGCGACGAAGTCGGCCGGGTGATCGAGATGAACACCGCCTTCACCGAGATCCTCGGCTACGGCCCGGACGGGTTGCCCTACGAACCCGAGCACCCGTGGTGGCCGACGGAGACCGCCGAACCCGAGGCCCACCAGCGCATCGTCGACGCCTTCGCAGGGATGCCTGATGATCCCGACGGCGCCTACACCGTTCCGGTCACCCATCGCGACGGTCACCGGGTGTGGATCACCGCGAGCATCGCCCACGCCGAGGACCCCGACACCGGCCGCAAGGTTCTGGTCGGGACCTTCCGCGACGTCACCGCCGAGCACTACAGCGTGCAACGGCAGACAGCACTCGGTGCGCTGAATGCCCAACTGGCACAAGCTGATACGGTCGACGATGCGTTGCATGCCGCCATCGACCAGATGCGAAGGCAGTGGTCGGCGCGCTGCGTACTGGCCGCGATGTTCCCCACCCAGCACACCACCGCGACTGCGAATCCGGATGTCCCGGAACTGATTTCCAACACCGACGAGGTGCGGTGGCCCGATCTGTCATCGCAGACCCGTGAATGCATCACCTCCCTCGGACGCAGCGGTGACCTGCTGACGGTGGAAACGGCCATCTCCGGGTCAGCCGGCATCGCGCTGCAGCATCCCCGCGGAACCCTCGTGGTGTGGATCGACCTACCCGAACAGCGGCCCTTCACCGCCGAGGACCAAACCCTGCTGACTGTGATCGCGGGACGCCTCGGCCAAGGTCTGCAGCGAGTCCACCAGCTCGACCAGCAGCGGGAAACCGCTCTGGCGCTTCAGCATTCGATTCTCGGCCCGGCCGACCTGCCGACTGGCTTCGCGGTGCGCTACCAACCCGCCTCGCGCCCGCTGCAGGTCGGCGGCGACTGGTATGACGTGGTCGCCCTCGACGACGGCCGCATCGCCCTGGTCGTCGGCGACTGCGTGGGCCACGACCTGGCCGCGGCCACAGTCATGGGTCAGCTGCGCAGCGCCTGCCGGGCACTGCTCCTGGAACGGACCAGCCCCGCAGCCACACTGGCCGGCCTGGACCGCTTCGCGGCCCGCCTGCCGGGGGCACAGTCCACGACGGCGTTCTGCGCGGTGCTCGAACCCGAGACCGGTGAGCTGTCCTACGCCAGCGCGGGGCACCCGCCGCCGATCCTGGTCTACGCCGACGGCACCAGCCAGCTGCTCGACGACGGCCATTCGATCGCGCTGGGAATCCGGCCGCACTGGGAGCGCACCCAGGCCCAGGTGACCCTTCCGGCGCAGGCCACCCTGCTGCTCTACACCGACGGACTCGTCGAACGCCGACGTCACTCGCTCGACGACGGAATCGCCGACGCCATAGACCTGATCAAGGACGACAGTTCTCTCGACCTCGATCCGCTCGCCGACCGCATCATGTCAGCACTCGCTCCGCCCGACGGATACCAGGACGACGTCGCGCTTCTCATCTACCGCCATCCCGCGCCACTGGAGGTCACCATTCCAGCCGACCCCATCCATCTGGCCCCGGCCCGCGCCGCTCTGCGCGAATGGCTGACATGGGCCGGAATCGACTACAACCAGACCCAGGACGTCCTGGTCGCCGCGGGAGAGGCCGTCACCAACGCCATCGAACACGGCTACCGTCACACCGACGGCGGCACCATCACCCTGCAGGCAATCTCTGATGTCGACCTGCTGCGCCTGACCATAACCGACACCGGCAGCTGGAAACCCAAACAGGCAGAAGGCAATTCGCACCGCGGCCGGGGAATCCAGATCATGCGCGCGCTCATGGAGGAGGTTGCCATCCTTCCCAACAGCACCGGCACCACTGTCCACCTGGCAGCGAGAATCCGCCGATGAGCACACCCCTGACCCTGCACAGCGAGCACGACGCCGAAGGCAAGCTCGTGGTGCGCGCCATCGGCGAGGTCGACGCGAGCAACGTCACCGACCTCGCCAAAGCGCTTCAGGACGCGCTCGACAACGGCACCCCATTGACCGTCGACCTCAGCGCGGTCGATTACCTCGACAGCGCGGGTATCAACGCCCTTGTCCCCCATGCCGAATCGCTGCACATCATCGCCAACCCCATACTGATGCGCGTGCTCCGGGTCAGCGGCCTGGACGATCTGACCACGATTTCGCAGGCGCCGCCGTCACCCTCCTGAGCGCCATTGGTGCTGCGCGACGGCGATCGGTGCCGCCACTGCAACGGTTTTCACATCCCCCCCGGGTTCGTCAGGGCCAGCAGCCGTGAGGTGGCCCGCAGGTACTTCTTGCGGTAGCCACCGGCCAGCATCTCCTCGGAGAAGATGGTATCGAGTTTGGCGCCCGATGCCACGACGGGAATGCCGGCGTCGTAGAGCCGGTCGGTCAGCGAGACCAGCCGAAGCGCGACGTTCTGGTCGTCGAGCGGGTGCACGCCGGTGATGAACACGCCCGACACGCCCTCGATCAGGGTCAGATACCGGGACGGGTGCATGGTCGCCAGGTGCGCACACAGCGCGTCGAAGTCATCCAGGGTGGCACCGGTGGTGGCGGCGGCCTTCGCGGTGACCTCGGCGTCG
This sequence comes from uncultured Actinomycetota bacterium, assembly GCA_963716465.1. Lineage (GTDB taxonomy): Bacteria > Actinomycetota > Actinomycetes > Mycobacteriales > Mycobacteriaceae > Mycobacterium. The sequence continues at coordinate 15,174 of CAVQTS010000005.1, read as the reverse complement.
GACAGCGGGTCTGGCGCGGGTGGCAGTCCACGGTGCCGGTAGTCCGGGCCCTCGATCCGCACGGTGGTGAAAATGCTTGCCAGCGTGTTGATTTCGCGCAGGAAGTCCTGGGCGGCGAAGCGGCCCTCCCCGAGTTGCTCGGGCAGTGTGTTGGAGGTCGCGGCGATCGACACCCCGCGCTCGACCAGCTGGGACAGCAACCGGGAGATCAAGGTGGTGTTGCCCGGGTCGTCGAGCTCGAACTCGTCGATGCAGACCACCACGTAGTCGGCCAGCAGGTTGATGCACTCGAGGAAGCCGAACACCCCGGCCAGCTGGGTGAGCTCGCCGAACGTCGCGAACGCCTTGGGATGCTCGGCGGAGTCCGGCAGCTGCCGGTACGCCGAGGCCAGCAGATGGGTCTTGCCGACCCCGAATCCGCCGTCGAGGTAGAGCCCGACGCCGGGTAGCGCAACACGGCGGCCGAACAGCTTCTTGCGGCCCGCGCGGCGGCGCAGCGCCTCCTCGCAGAACTGCCTGCAGGCATCGAGCGCGGCGGCCTGCGTCGGCTCCGCCGGGTCGGGGCGGTAGGTGTCGAAGCTCACGCCGGCGAAGGTCGGCGGCGGCACCAGCTGCGCGATCAGCCGCTCCGGTGACACCGTGGGGTGCCGGTCGACAAGATGGTCAAGCCCCGGTACCGAATTGGCTTCGGTGGCGCGACGGTCCATCCGGGAACTGTAACGACGTGCTGCAATCGTTCGTATGGCCAGCCCGAGCGACGGCGACCCGGACGGGACGCCCTTCACGCTGCAGGGCCCCGGCGGCCCCGTCGACGACAACGCCCTCTACGAGCTCTACGCCTACCCGGCCGATCCGCGACAGTGGGTGCGGGGCAACGCCATCGTCAGTCTGGACGGCGGCGCCACCACGGACGGCACCTCGGGCGGTCTCGGCGGCACCGGTGACCGGCGACTGTTCAACGTCCTGCGGGAGCTTGCCGACGTCGTCGTCGTCGGCGCAGGAACCGCGCGCGCCGAGAACTACTCCGGCGCGCAGATGACCGTCGCGCAGCGCCGCAACCGCCAGCAGCGGGGGCAGAACGAGATCCCGCCCATCGCCCTGGTGACCCGCTCGGGCCGCCTCGACCACGACCTTCCGGTGCTGACCCGCACCGAGGTGCCGCCCCTGGTGCTGACGTGCGCCGCGGCCGCCGGCGACGTGCGGGGCCGGCTGGGTGCGGCCGCCGTGGTGATCGACTGTTCGGCCGACGACGCCGGCCAGGTCGACCCGGCCCGCGCGCTGGCGGCCCTCGCCGAGCGCGGCCTGCCCCGCATGCTGTGCGAGGGCGGGCCCAGCCTGATGGGCACCTTCCTGCAGGCCGGCCTGCTCGACGAGATGTGCCTGACCACCGCTCCGGTGCTCGTCGGCGGCTCCGCGCCGCGCATCACGGCCGGACCCGGCCAGGTGCTGACCCGGATGCGACGCGCCCATCTGATCTCCGATGCCGAGGGCTACCTCTATGGGCGCTACACGCGTCTGCGCTGAGCGGCCTGCCCCCGGCGTGTCGCTACTGTGGTGGGCATGCGCGATCGCCGGGTGTTGTCCAGGCAAACAATCGTCAGCGTCGGGACCGCCGCGCTGACGGCTCTGCTGACCGGATGCGCCCCCTGGCTCGCGGCAAACCCGCAGTTCGCCAGCAATTCGGCGCACAATCCCAGCGGCGCCCCGGCCACCACCAAGCCGGCCGGCGGGCCGCCGGACATCGCCGTGCCCAAGAACGACCTGGCGTGGAAGGACTGCACGTCGAAGGTGTTCGACGACGCCGGCACACCGGCCGTGCCGGGGGTGATCCTGGAGTGCGCCAACTACGACGCCGACCTCGATCCCATCGCCGGCGCCAACGGCACGCTGAGCATCGGTGTCGTACGGGCCCGCTCGGTAGATACCCCCCCTAACGCCGGGCCGCTGGTGTTCACCACCGGAACCGACATGCCGTCGTCGCTGCAACTGCCGGTCTGGCTGTCCCGCTCGGGCGACGACGTCCTCAAGAGCCACCCGATCGTCTCGGTGGACCGCCGCGGTATCGGCATGTCCAGCCCGGTGGACTGCCGCGATGCCTTCGACCGCCAGGAGATGCGCGACCAGGCCCAGTTCGAGTCCGGTGACGACCCGGTGGCCAACCTCGGCGCGATCACCATGACCGCGACGACGAGCTGCACCGACACCATCGCCCCCGGCGACTCGGCCTACGACACCGCCCGCGCGGCCGAGGACATCGAGCGGCTGCGCAGCACCTGGGACGTGCCGGCGCTCGCGCTGATCGGGGTGGGCAACGGCGCCCAGATCGCCCTGGCTTACGCCGGTTCGCACCCGGACAAGGTGGCCCGGCTGGTCCTCGACTCCCCCGTCCCCCCCGGCGTCAACGCCGAAACCGAGGCCGAGGAACAGGTGAAGGGCCAGCAGACCGCCCTCGACGCCTTCGCCGCGCAGTGCATCGCGGTCAACTGCGCGCTCGGCCCCGACCCCAAGGGTGCGGTCGACGCCCTGCTCGCGGCGGCCCGTGCCGGCAAGGGCCCCGGCGGTGTCTCGGTGGCGGTGCTGGCCAACGCGATCGTCACCGCACTGGGCTATCCGAGCGGTGACCGGATCGGCAGCACGGTCAGCCTGGCCAACGTGCTCGCCGCGGCTCGCAACGGCGACGCCAACCCGTTGAACAGCCTGATCAACCAGGCTCAGTCGACGCGCGACAGCGACGGCCAGTTCGTCAACTCCTGCAGCGACGCACTGAACCGTCCGACCCCCGACCGGGTACGCGAACTCGTGGTCGCCTGGGGCAAGCTCTATCCGCAGTTCGGCACGGTCGGGGCGCTCAACCTGGTGAAATGCCTGAACTGGCCCAGCGGCGCCGCGCCCAAGGATCCGAAGAACCTGAAGATCGACGTGCTGTTGATGGGTGTGCAGAACGACCCGATCGCCGGCACCCAGGGCGTGCCCGCGTCGGCGGCCACCATCATCAACGCCGGCTCCGCCAGCAAGCGGGTCATGTGGCAGGGCATCGGGCACGGCGCCAGCATCTACTCGGACTGCGCGCTGCCGGCGATGGTCGGTTACCTCGACAGCGGCAAGATGCCGCCCACCGACACCTACTGCCCCGCCTGAACGGCTGACGCATCCGGCCGGTGTAAGTTGCGGACGTGGCGGTAGCTGACTCCAAACCACCCCGCGTCGTTGCGCTCCTGCCCGCCGGGGTCCTGAAGGCGTTTCGTCCCCGGTCCGGCCCGGCGAGCACGGCGACGGTTGTGCGCTCGGCGCTGTGGCCCTTCGCGATCATGTCGATCATCCACCGCAGCTATGTGCTGTCCTCCAACGGCTACATCACCGACGACTTCGGCCCGGTGTACCGCGCCGTGTCGAACTTCCGGCGCGGCCTGGACATCTACAACGAGCACTTCGACCACGTCGACCCGCACTATCTCTACCCGCCGGGCGGCACCTTGCTGATGGCGCCGTTCGGCTACCTGCCGGTGTTCGCCTCGCACAACTGGTTCGTGTTCTTCAACACGGTGGCGATGATCGTTGCGGCCTGTCTGCTGGTGCGGCTGTTCGGCTTCCAGCTGACCTCGGTGGCGCTGCCGGCGCTGCTGCTGGCGATGTTCTGCACCGAGTCGGTGACCAACACGCTGGTGTTCACCAACATCAACGGCTGCATCCTGCTCGCCGAAGTGCTGTTCTTCCGGTGGCTGCTCGACGGGCGCATCGGACATCAGTGGTGGGCCGGCATCGCGATCGGGTTGTCCCTCGTGGTCAAACCGGTGCTGGCCGTGCTGTTGCTGCTGCCGCTGCTCAACCGGCAGTGGCGCACTCTGGTGGCCGCGGCGGTCGTGCCCCTGGTGTTCAACATCGCGGCCTGGCCACTGGTCGCCGACCCGATGGACTTCGTGCGCCGGACCCTGCCCTACATCTTCTCCACCCGTGACTACTTCAACAGTTCGGTGCTGGGCAACGGCACCTATTACGGCCTGCCGATGTGGCTGATCGTGGCGCTGCGGGTGCTGTTCCTGGCGCTGGCGGTGGTCAGCCTGTGGCTGCTGCACCGCTACTACCGCCAACGCGACCCGCTGTTCTGGATGCTGACCTCGTCGGGTGTACTGCTGATCTCGTCGTGGCTGGTGCTGTCGCTGGCCCAGGGCTACTACTCGATGATGCTGTTCCCCTTCCTGATGACGGTGGTGCGGCCGAACTCGGTGGTGCGCAACTGGCCGGCGTGGCTGGCCACCTACGGGTTCCTGACGATGGACTTCTGGCTGATGTGGCGCTGGCCCACCACCGGCCGGTTCCTGGAGTACATGAAGATCACCTACGGCTGGTCGCTGATGCTGATCGTGGTGTTCTGTGTGTTGTCCTTCCGGTATCTCGACGCCAAGGCAGACGGCCGGCTCGATGACGGCATCGACCCGGAGTGGACGCGCGAGACCAGAGCCGTTGAGCCGCACGCGGTAGCGTAGAGCCATGAGTTCGATTCCCGCTCCCAAGCTCGAACTGACCGACGACGAATGGCGCAAGCGGCTCGCACCGCAGGAGTACCAGGTCCTTCGCCAGGCGGGCACCGAGCGTCCGTTCACCGGCGAGTACACCGACACCAAGACCGAAGGCATCTACCAGTGCCGGGCGTGCGGTGCCGAATTGTTCCGCAGCACAGAGAAATTCGAGTCACACTGCGGCTGGCCGTCGTTCTTCGACCCGTCGCATTCCGATGCGGTGATCCTGCGACCCGACGACTCGCTCGGCACGCACCGGGTGGAGGTGCTGTGCGCGAACTGCCACAGTCATCTGGGCCACGTGTTCAGCGGCGAGGGCTACCCGACCCCGACCGATCAGCGGTACTGCATCAACTCGATTTCGCTGAAGCTGGTGCCCGAGGCCTGAGGCCTGAGCAACTCGGCAGAAACATGTCAGCCCGTCGAACCCCGTCCGGCGGGTGAGTTGTGGGCGGTCTGCGGTGTCGGGCCTGCCAGCAACGCGAGCAGTTGGCCGGACGGCAGCGGCGGACTGAGGAAGAAGCCCTGCCCCACGTCGCAGCCGTGATCGTGCAGCCACGCCGCGGTCTCGGCATTCTCGATGCCCTCCGCGACGATGTTGATGCCCAGCCGGTGGGCCAGGTCGATGACGGCCTGGACGACGGCCGCCGCCCGCGGATCGTTGAGAATGGGCGCGATGAAATGCCGATCGAGTTTGACCTCGTCGATCGGCAGGTCACGAAGGTAGGACAACGCCGAGTAGCCGGTGCCGAAGTCGTCGATGGCGATCCGAATCCCGTTGTGCCGCAATTCGTCCAGCACGACCTGGGTGCGTTCGATGTTGTCGAGCAGCAGATCCTCGGTGATCTCGAGCGTGAGCGCGCCAGGGCTCAGCCCGCGATCGGCCAGCGCGAGGCTGATTTCGCGGGGGAAGCTCAGGTTGGCCACCGACGGGGCGAACAGGTTGACCGCGAGCGGGACGTCGACCGATGCGGCCCGCCACGAGGCGGCGTCGTCGAGCGCACGGTTGAGCACGAAGTCGGTCACCGACGCCATCAGTCCGTGCCGCCGGATCAGCGGCAGGAAGTCATCCGGTTCGGCCAGCTGCCCGTCTTCACGGGGCCAGCGCAACAACGCCTCCACTCCCACGATCTGCGCTGTGGTCAGGTCGAACTTGGGTTGATAGAACAGTGCCAGCTCGCCGCCGGTGACGGCCTGCCGGAGATCGCCGAGCAGCTGGATCGCGGCCACCCCACCGCCCTGTGGCGCGGCGGTGGCCCTGGCGAACATCGCCGGTTCGAGGTGCTCGGCGGGGGCCTGAATCTCGGGGTGAAAGGTCTGCGCACTGCGCAGCCGCGCCCTCTTGGCCGAATACATCGCGACGTCGGCGCGTCTGAGCAGTTCCTCGGTGTCCAGATTCGGTTCGTCGGGCTCGGCGATCGCCAGCCCGACGCTGGGGTGCATCAGCAACTCGTGCGTGGCGATGAGAAACGGCCGCTCGAAGGCCTCGGCCACCCGGTGGGCGATCAGGTGCGCGACGTTCGCACTCCCTTCGACCACGATCGAGAACTCATCGCCGCCGAGCCGGGCGACCGTGTCACCTGAGCGCACGGCGTTCAGCAGGCGGCTGGCCACACCGACCAGCAGCTCGTCCCCGACTGGATGACCCAGGCTGTCGTTGACCAGCTTGAAGTCGTTGAGGTCCACGGCCACGACGCTGACTGTGCTGCCGTCGCGCGCGCGCAACTCCATGGCATGGTCAAGTCGCTCGTTGAACAGTGCGCGGTTGGCCAGCCCGGTCAGCGGGTCGCGCAGCGCCTGATCGGCGACGGTGACCAACAACCGCCGGTTCTCGCTGACCGCCAGGAACTGGCGGGCCAGCACGGCGAGCACCAGCAGGCCCGCGATGACCTCGACGGGCCGCGACTGAAGTAGCGCGGGGGGTTTGGTGGCCGCGACGATCCCGGCCAGCAGCAGCGGCGCGTACGGCAACCAGATCGAGGCCCAGCCGGGCATTTCGGGCACCTCGGAGTTGGCCTGGGTGCCCTGCCTGCTGGCGGCGGCCGCGACGGCGATCAGCAGCAGCCCCGCCGCCCAGCCGATGTCGATCACGTCACCGCTGGCGTATTCGTCTTTGGCGGCCAGATAGGTGAACAGGCTGTCCGAGAACGCGATACAGGCCAGTCCGACGGTGAGCAGGGTGAGCTCCAGCCGGTGCTCGACGCCGGCCCGGACCAGCAGCACCGCGGCGAGTGTCAGGACGACCACGTCGGAAACGGGGTAGGCCAGCGAGACCACGAACCCGAGCCGATTGGTGCCGCGGGCGGTGTACAGCGGACCGAGGATCGTCACCCAGCTCACGAGGAACAGTGATCCGGCCACGATGAGCCCGTCGAGGAGCACACGGCTCTGCCACGACCTGCTGTTCTCGCTGGGGAACAGCAGTAGTGCCACGCAGGCGCCGACCGGGAAGACCAGGAAGGCCGCGTCGGCCGGCGAGGGGAACGGAACCTCGTTCAAGACCAGTTCGAAGTGGGTCCAGATGGCCTCACCGATCCCCCAGGCCGCCACGCCGACGGTCATCGCCACCCAGGCAAGCCGGAGTCGGCCACGGGCCGACCGCGCGGCGATCACGGAGAACACTGCGGCGGGCACAGCGAGGACCAGCAGCACGATGTCGTCGATCGCAGCTCTGCTGGTCCCGTGGGACACGTCGCTGACGATCCAGATCACGAAGGCGAGGAAGACCGCACCCGCAACGGCGGCCACATGCGCAGCCCTGGGCACACCGCCCCCTCCCCGTAGGCCGCCGTGGACACCTGACGGCGAAATCGAGTCTAGCCGAGCACACCCCGGCGGGTACGAGGGTCGGAAACCAAGCCGGGCCGGGGAGGCAGCTAGGGCATCGACTCGAGTTGACCCGTGGTGGCCACCGCGGAGTTGCTGAGCGACGAGAGCAACTCCGCCGAGGGCAGCGGAGGACACAGGAAATAGCCCTGGCCGATCCGGCAGCCTTGGTCGCGAAGCCAATTCGCGGTCTCGGCGTTCTCGATACCTTCTGCGACGGTGGTCAGTCCGAGCCCGTCGGCCAGTTGCAGGACGGCGCGCACCACGCTCGCCGCACGGGGGTCGGTGAGTATCGGTGCGATGAAGTGGTGGTTGAGCTTGACCTCGTCGATCGGCAGTTCGCGCAGGTGCGGCAAAGCCGAGTAACCGCTGGCGAATTCGTCGATGGCGATCCGAATACCGTTGTCCCGCAATGCCTCTAGAACAGCACGGGTGCGTTCCTTGTTGCCCAGGAACATGTCCTCGGTGATCTCGACGGTCAGGGTGGACGGCGGCAGGCCCCGCTCGGTCACCGCCTGGGTGATCTTGGCGGGGATGCCGAGGTTGGTCAGCGACGCCGCGAAGAGGTTGACCGCCACCGGCACGTCGAACGACGCGGCACGCCAGGTCAGTGCGTCGTCGAGCGCCCGGTTGAGAACGAAGTCGGTGACCGCCCCGGTCAGGCCGTGCCGGTGGACCAGTGGCAGGAAGTCCTTCGGGGTCACCACCTGACCGTCCGCGCGATTCCATCGCAACAACGCCTCCACACCGGCGATTCGGGATGTGAGCAGGTCGAATTTCGGTTGGTAGACCAGCGCCAGCTCGGAGTTGGCGATCGCCCGCCGGAAGTCGCCGAGCAACTCGATGGCGGCGAGTCCGCCCGTCTCCGGCGTCGTCGACGTCTGCCCGAACATCTCGTCGGAGTCCGCAGCGGCCAGCGTCATCTGCGGGTCATACACCTGCACGCCCCGGTTGCCCGACCGCTTGGCGGCGTACATCGCAGTGTCCGCGCGCTCCAGGAGTTGCGCGGCGCGCACCGGCTCGCCGGGCTCCGCGATGGCCAAGCCGACGCTGGGCCGCATGGGCAACTGGTGTCCGGCGACCATGAACGGCTCGTCGAAAGCCTGCACCACCCGGTCTGCCACCAGGTGGGCGGCCTCGGCGCTGCCCGACACGATGAGGCAGAATTCGTCACCGCCGGGGCGGGCGACGGTATCGCCGGACCGGACCGAGTTCAGCAGGCGGCTGGCGACGCCCGACAGCAGCTCGTCTCCGACATGATGACCGAGATTGTCGTTGACCAGTTTGAAGTCGTTGAGGTCCATCGAGATCACACCGACCGAGACACCTTCGCGCTCATGCTTTTCCATCGCGTGGTTCAGCCGCTCGGTGAACCGGGCGCGGTTGGCCAGCCCGGTCAGCGGATCACGCAGCGCCTGCTCGGCAACCGCCGTGACCAACCGCCGGTTCTCGCTCACGGCCAGGTACTGCCGCACGAGCACGGCAACCACCAACAGACCCGCGACCACCTGGACGATCGGATACCGCAGCAGCTCACGGGGATTGGCGGCCGCGGTGATACTGGCCACCAGCAACGGCACATAGGGCAACCAGATCGACGCCCAACTCGGCAGCTCCAGGACCGCGGGAATCTCGCGGCCGGGCCGCCGGCTGGCCACCGCACCACCGGCGATGAACAGCAGACCCGCCACCCAGCCGATGTCGAGCGTCCCGCCGCTGTCGTACGCGCTCTTGGCCGTCAGGTAGGCGAACAGGCTGTCCGACAACGCAATACACGCCACGCCGACCGTCACCAGGGTCAGCGGCAGCCGGTCGCCGGACCCCGACCGAACCAGCACCACCGCGGCCATCGTCAACACGACGACGTCGGAGAGCGGGTATGCCAGTGCGACGACCAAGGCCAACCGGTCGGTCCCGCCGGTGCTGTAGACGGGGCCGAGAACCGTCACCCAGCTCACGACGAACAGCGATGCCGCCACGATCAGCCCGTCGAGCAGTGCCCGGCCCCGGAACGGCCCGGCGTCGTCACCCGGCAGGACCAGCAGAGCCACGCACGAGGCAACCGGGAACATCAGGAAGGCGACGTCCGCCGCGGACGGAAACGGCTCCTCTTTCAGGACCACTTCGTAGTACGTCCAGATGGCCTCGCCCACCGCCCAGGCGACGAGACCGAATGTCAGCGCCAGCCAGGCCAGGCGAATCCGCCCCGACTTGGCTCGAGCCGCCAGTGCGACGATCGCGATCACCGGGACCGTCAAGACGACCAGCGCCATGTCGGACGCCGCCGCCAGGGTGGTCCCGTGCAGCGGGGCGCCCAGCACCCAGATGACGAACGCGACCAGCACCGTGCAGCCGCCGGCGATCACCCAACCAGCCTTGGGCAAAGTCGTGCCCCCTCTCGGCCGAACGGAGCGGACAGAAATTGACGTGGGCAGAATGTTAGCCGAGCGATCCTGTCGGCGTTGGCCGGTGATCAGCGCCGCCGTGTCGGGCGAAGATCACCGACCTGCTCCAGGCTGGCCGCCGGCTGATTCGCCATCGAGATCAACTGCCGGGAGGGCACCGGCGGACTCAGGAAGAAGCCCTGCCCGATATGGCAGCCGTGCTCGCGAAGCCACGTCGCGGTCGCGGCGTTCTCGATGCCCTCCGCCACGGTCGACAGTCCCAACTCCCCGGCGAGATCGATCACGGCTCGGACGACGGCCGCCGCCCGGCGGTCGGTCAGCATCGGCGCGATGAACTGCCGGTCCAGCTTCACCTCGTCGACGGTCAGCTCGCGCATATAGGACAGCGCCGAGTAACCGCTGCCGAAGTCGTCGATGGCGATCCTGACTCCGTTGTCGCGCAATTGCCGCAGGACGAGCTTGGTCCGTTCCATGTTGTCCAGGAAGAGGTCCTCGGTGATCTCGACGGTCAGTTCGCCGGCGTCCAGGCCGCGGTCGGACAATGCCGCGGCGATCATGGCGGGCAGCCGCAGGTCGGCCATCGACGGCGCGAAGATGTTGATCGCCACCGGTGCGTGGAACGCCGCGGCGCGCCACTCGAGCACGTCGTCGAGAGCCTTGTTGACCACGAAGTCGTTGACGCGCCCCATCAGTCCGTACCGGCGCACCAGCGGCAGGAACTCGTCCGGTGCGAGCACACCGCGCTCGGGATGCGGCCAGCGCACCAGAGCCTCGACTCCGGCGATCGCCCCGGTCCGCAGGTCGAACTTGGGCTGGTAGACCAGGGTCAGTTCGAACTTGTCGATGGCCTGGCGCAGTTCGCCGAGCAACCGGACCGCCTGAGCTCCGCGGGCCCGCGGCGGCGCGGACGGCCGGTCGAACAGCTCGCTGTCGGTAGTCTCGGCCAGCAGCATCTCGGTGTTGAAGGTGTGCACTCCCCCGGTGCGGGACCGCTTCGCGGCATACATCGCCACGTCGGCCCGCTTGAGCAGGTCGTCGGCGGTGACATCGGGATCGTCGGGCTCCGCCACCGCCAGCCCGACGCTGGGCCGCACGAGCAGCTCCTGACCGTTGAGCACGAACGGCCGCTCGAACGCCTCCACGACTCGATGGGCGATCAGTTGCGAACGGTCGTCCCTGCCTTCGAGCAGCACCGCGAACTCGTCGCCGCCCAACCGGGCCACGGTGTCGCCATCGCGAACGCAGCCCAGAATCCGTTCGGCGACGAGGTTGAGCAACTCGTCGCCGGCCGGGTGTCCCAAGGTGTCGTTGACCATCTTGAAGTCGTCGAGGTCCATCGCCAGCACGCCGACCGACAGGCCGTCGCGCTCACGCATCTGCATGGCGTGGTTGAGGTGGTCGCGAAAGACGATGCGATTCCCGACCCCTGTCAGCGGATCGCGCAGGGCCTGCTCGGCCACCGCGCCGAGCAGCCGCCGGTTCTCACTCATCACCAACAGCTGGCGGATCAGGAACGCGATCACCAGCACCACGCTGGGCACCATGATCGGTGCCGATCGCACCTGCTGGGGAGGCTCGAGCAGAGCCGCCAGACTCGCCACCACCACCGGAATGAACGGCAGCCATACCGACGCCCACGAGGGCGGTTGTGCCACAACGGTTTCCCGCACGGAGAAGTCCCGGCCGACGGCAGCCGCCACCGCCATCAGCAGCAGCCCGACCAGCCATCCGATGTCGACGATGTCTGGGTTGACGTGGCGCTGGGTCGCCGCCAGATAGACGAACGCCCCGTCGGCGACGGCGATGCACACCATCGCCGCGGTCAGCAGGACCAGCGTGCGGCGCTGGCCGGGCCGAGCGCGGGTGAGCACCACCACGGCGATCGTCAACACCGCCGCGTCGAGCACCGGATAGGCAAGAGACACCCCGATCTTGAGCTGCTCGTGGGCCGGCGTCCGGAAGACCTCGTCGAGCACCATCACCCAGACGATGATGCTGAACGAGGCCGCCACGCAGATCCCGTCGAGCATCAGCCGGGTCTTGGAGGTACGGCTGAGCCCGGTGCTGAGCAGCAGCAGTGTGGTACCGGCCGCGATCGGCAGGATCAGGTAGGCGATGTCGGCCACCGACGGGAACGGAGCCACCCGGCCGGCGACCTGGTAGTAGCGCCAGATCGCCGCGCCCAGGGTGAATCCGGTCAACCCGATGGTCAGCGACAGCCATGCGGCGCGCACCCGGCCGCGGGTCAGTTGGGCGCTGACGGCCGTGGTGAACGCCGCGCCGGCGGCCACCACCACCATCACGGTGTCGGTGTCGGCGAAGAACGCGAGGGTCGCGGAACCGGGCTGCCCCGCCAGGAGCCAGCCGAAGTAGCCCACGAGAGCCAGCGCGAGCAGAGCCGCGCCGTAAACCCTTGTGAGCTTCGCCCTCGGTTCTCCCACCCGACCCCCGATCGTCTCGGCCTTTCGGTGCGCACATCGACGACACCGAAATGCTAACGACCTGCGGTGGTGCGACGGGGCGGATTGCCCGCAGCGAGACCCGGCTAAGGCAGCTTGGCGACGAGCTCCTCGACACCGACGCGCGGGCCGGTGAAGAACGGGATCTCCTCCCGCACGTGGCGGCGGGCCTCGGTGGCGCGCAGATCACGCATCAGGTCGACGATTCGGTGGAGCTCGGGAGCCTCGAACGCCAGAATCCACTCGTAGTCGCCGAGCGCGAAGGCCGGCACGGTGTTGGCCCGGACGTCCTTGTATCCGCGGGCGGCCATCCCGTGGTCGGCCAGCATCTTGCGCCGCTCCTCGTCAGGCAGCAGGTACCAGTCCAGCGAGCGCACGAACGGGTAGACGCAGACGTAGTTGCCAGGCTCCTCGCCGGCCAGGAACGCCGGGACGTGGCTCTTGTTGAACTCCGCGGGACGGTGCAGCGCGACGCTGCTCCAGACCGGCCTGGTCGCGCGGCCCAGCGTGGTGGTGCGGCGAAAGTCGCTGTAGAGGGCCTGCAGCGACTCCACCCGCTCGGCGTGGGTCCAGAACATGAAGTCGGCGTCGGCGCGCATCCCGGCGACGTCGTAGATGCCGCGCACGACGACGCCGTTGTCCTCCTGCTGCTTGAGGAAGGTGGCGGTCTCGTCGACGACGGCGGCGCGGGCGTCCTCGTCGTATCCGAGAGCTCCCTGCTCGACCGCGAATGCCGAGAACATGACGTAGCGGATGGTCGCGTTGAGCTCGTCGTAGTCAAGTCGTGCCATGGCACCCATGGTGCCACGCGCACCGGCCGCTACCGGCGCGTGGTGGCCGCGACGACGGCGGCCGCGGCCCGGTCCGCCACGGCCAGGCAAGCGGGCACGCCGATGCCGTCGATGTAGTTGCCTGCGAGGGCCAGGGTGGGCGGCAGCCCGGTGCGAAACTCCGCGGCCAGCTCGCCGTGGCCGGGGCCGTACTGCGGCATCGCGTCGAGCCAGCGGTGCACCAGCACCTCGACGGGGTCGACATCGATGCCGAAGACAGTCTTCAGGTCGGCTACCGCCCAGGACTGCAGCGCAGTGTCGGAGGTGACGTGAGCTGGGTTCTTTTCGGCATCGCCGAACCGCCCGAACGACATCCGCAGCAACTCGGCGTTGCCGCGCGCGCCCCACTTGCGGGTGGACAGGGTGATCGCCTTGCTGTGCAGGCGTTCTCCGCTGGCCACCAGCACGCCGGACTGCGGCGGAAGGGGGGTACCGCCGGGCACCGCCATCGCCAGCACGGCTGCCGAGGCCACCGGGATCCGCGCTGCCGCCGCGGCCGCCCGCGGTGCGACGCCGCCGAGCAGGCCGGCCAGCCGGGGTGCCGGGACGGCGACGACGACAGCGTCGGCGCGCCAGTGTGAGCCCCCGCCGTCGCGCAGCATCCAGCCGGAGCCGTCCGCGGAGATGTGCTCGATCGCGGTCTGCACCCAGCGCAGCCGGTGCGGTGCACCAACTCGTTCAGCAGCACCTGGTAGCCGCCCTCGATGGCCCCGAAAACCGGTCCGCGGGTGCTGGTGGGCAGCGCCCGGCGGGCCGCTTCGGTCAGGCTCGCGGCGCCGGCGTCCAGGGCCGCGGCGACCGTCGGCGCCGCGGCCCGGATACCGATCGTCGCCGCCGACCCGGCGTACACCCCGGACAGCATCGGATCGACCGATCGGCTCACCACCTGCTCGCCGAACCGGTCGGCGACCACGGCCCCGACCGCGGGGTCGGAGCCGCCCGCCACTGCAGCGGCGGTGCGACTCGGCGGCAATCTGCGCGATCGTGCCGTCGTCGACCAACCCGGTCACCGACGCCGCCGACGTCGGGATGCCGTTGACGGTGTCCGGCGGAAGCGGATGCAGGCGGCCCTGGCTGTAGATCGTCGGGCGAACACCGGTGGTGCTGACCTGCCGGCCGGCCAGGCCGAGTTCGGCCAGCAGCGCGGGCACCTCGGGCCTGCGCACCACGAACGCCTCGGCGCCGACGTCCATCGGCTGACCGCCGAGCCGCTCGGTGCGCAGGATGCCGCCGAGCCGATCGGCCGGGTCGAACAGGGTGACGGTGGCGTGATCACCGACGGCAACGCGGATCCGGTAGGCGGCCACCAGAGCCGAAATGCCGCCCCCGACAACGCAATACGTCCGGTTCATTCCCCGGTTGCTTCGCTCCGGGCCGCTGCCCTGGTCACAGCGAATGCACCAGGGCCACCAGGTCGGTCAGCAGCTCGGGGGGGGTCGTGGGCAGCACGCCGTGGCCGAGGTTGAAGATGTGCCCGGCGGCGCCCGTCGCCGCGCGGCGGCCGTCCTCGACCATGGCCGCGTGGCCTTCGCGAGCACGGCCATTCGGCCAGGAGCACACGGGGTCGAGGTTGCCCTGCACGGCTCTCGGCCGGTCCGCCTCCACGCCTCGGCCAGGGGGTCGCCAGTCCACCCCCACCACGTCCTGGGTGGCCTGCCCGGTTACCGCTTCGGCCAGCCGCTCGAGGAAGCCGCCCGTGCCGGTACCGAAATGGATGACCGGCACGCCGGTGCCGGCCAGGGCGGTGAACACCTGCGTGAGTAGGGCAGCACGAGTTCGGTAATCGGCCAGCGACTGAGGCTGCCGACCCAGGAATCGAAGAGCTGGACCGCCTGCGCGCCCGCGGCGACCTGCGCCCGCAGATACGCCGCCGTCATGCGCGCACTTGCCCATCAGCGCGTCCAGGTCTTCGGCTCGCCGTGCATCATCGCCTTGGTCGTTGAGGTTGGTCGGGTCCGCCCTCGATGACATAAGAAGCGACCTGAACGGCGCGCCCGCGAAGCCGATCAGGCACCTCGCCGAGCCCGCGCAACCAGCATCGCCACCGCGTCGGCGACATCGCGCCGACCCCTAGCAGGTCGAAGATCTTTCATCGCCGCCGACGTCTGCCTCGGTGCGCACCGGGCGGGCGATCACC
>CAVQTS010000004.1:0-804620 GCA_963716465.1 uncultured Actinomycetota bacterium | reverse complement strand
CAGGAAGTGTGGGCAGGTCCGCCCGAGGGTGTGCCGGCCGTTTCTCCCGATGCCAGAATGCTGGCCGACGGCGCCGGAGCAGGCGTGACGCCCGGCAAGGCGATCCGCGGAACCTCGGGGGTGCCGATCTGCCCGGCCAGCCACGGAAGTGCCGACGTGAAGACTTGGGCTGCGAACGTCCAGCTGTGTTTACCGGGTGCCGCGACCACCGCGCAGTCGATCCCGTTGGCACGGCCCAAAGAGCACAACGTGTTGGCGGCCTGGGTTTGGTCGCCGGGGTTGCCCGCGGCATCTCGTCCACCCAGCCCGATCGCGTCGCCGGCGGTATTGGCCGCGGCTTTGACGTTGTGCTGCGGTTGTGGGGCATCGCCCGAGATGGCGAACCAGCCGGAGACACCTGTGTAAGAACCGTGTTCGGTGATCACTGTGGACGGATCGAACGCGGCCCAGGCGGCAGCGTTGCCACCGTAAAGGCGGGCGATGGTCTGGTCTTTCGTTCCGGCATTGGGCCCCATGTCACCGGCGATGTCGACGAAGCTGCTGAACAACTCCGGGTGCATGACGGTCAGGTCGACGGCGCATGTTCCGCCCATTGACCAGCCGACGATTCCCCAATTGGCCGGGCTGGCGCTCACGCCGAAATGTGAGGTCACAAACGGCACAACATCTTTGGTGAGATGGTCGGCAACGTTGCCGCGGGTGCCGTTGACGCATTCGGTGTCGTTGTTGAACGATCCACCGGAGTCGACGAAGACGAAGACGGGCGCTTCACCTCCATGCGCGGCGGCGAACTGATCGATCGTGGTGATTGCGTTGCCGGTGCGCGCCCAGTCAGCAGGAGTGTTGAACTCGCCGGCGATCATCATCACCGTCGGCAGTTCGGGCGCCGGGTCGCTGGCGAACCATGCCGGCGGCAGGTAGACGTACTCGGTGCGGTGCGCGAAGTGAGACGCGTCGTCGGGGATGCTGATCGGCACTACGGCTCCGTGCGACGGAACGGCGCCCTTCTGCTGCATGTCCATCGCCGTGGCGACGTCGGTCTGGTCGGGCAGCGGGCCTGCCGTGACCTCGCTCCAGGCGGCCTGCACCGTCGGGAAGTAACCCACCCACAGATTCAGCGCGAGTCCTGCACTCAGAACTGACAGCGGTACGGCCAACAGTGCGACTCCTCGCCGCCACCAACGCGCGCTGCGCCAACCCAGCACCACGACGCCGACAGCAAGCCCGCTCAGACCAACCCATATCCACAGCGCACGAGGGGCGGGGTCGCCGGAGAGGCCCTCCGAGTCGATGTACCAATGTGCCCAGGCCGCGACGGCGGCCCCGAGTGCGATCGCCAACGGCAGCCAGAGCAGTCGCCACCGACGTGACCGCCAGCCGATCGCCAGCACGATGACGACGACGGCAACGGCCTGGACGACGGGCGGAAGCCAACCATGCAGCAACGAAAGCCCATGCTGGTAGCCGGTATTCGGTGCAGCGGCCGGATCGGCCAGCATGGTGGTCGCTGCTTTCAATGTCGGCGATGTCACGACTCTGAGCATCCCCGGCTCCGCTATGAGCCTCCTATGCCGGCGCCATGAGTCGGGTTTGCACTCGGTGAGCCCGCCTAATCCCGCGCCAGCCCGCGCAGCAGCACCGCCAGCCCGTACTCGAATGCGTCGTCGGCGCGATCCGGTTTTCCGACCCCGGTGGCCAACGCCTCGGCGAACGCCGGTCCGACCTCGTCGCCGGAATGCCACGGCTCGTCCGGCGCGGCGACGTCCAGGGCCGACCCCAGTACGAAACAGTCCATCAGCGTTATCGCCCGCAGCGTGTCGGCGGCGTCGAAGCCGGCTCGCCGCAATGTCACCGCCAGCACGTTGTACATCCGGATCGCGTGGCTGCTGTTCACCGGATATTCGGTCAGCAGCGGAATCAGCCGCGGATAGCGCGCGTAGCTGCGCCGGTAGGAGCGCAGGACCTCGGCGACCACGTCGGCCCACGGCCGCTCGGGCGGTTCCTCGGGAAGCTGCACCTCCGACATCGCCCGCTCCCGCAGCAACTCGACGATCTGGTCGCGCCCGGTGACGTGGTTGTACAGCGACGACGGGCTGACCTGCAGTTTGCGCGCGAGTTCCGGGATGGTGAACCCGCCGGTGACATCCACCAGGTCCATGGCCGCCGCTGTGATCCGGTCGGTGGACAGCAGCGGCGTCGGCGGCCGGCCCATGATTTCTCCCGTCCCTCTTGCCAAGAAGTATGAGCCAGTTCACACTAAACGAAATGCATTCGTTTTAGGAGCCGGATGATCACCCTGATCCGCCGGACACGGGGCCGCGGTGGTGTTCCTGCCCGAGATCACCCTGCTGCGATACCCCGCCGACACCCCGGCCGGGCCCAACCCCGTCGAAGATCGCCACCGCGCGGGTCCATCCCGCCGAGGCGGCGTGGATCTTCACCGGGAAGCAGGACACTTCGAACCCGTTGGCGGGCAACGACTCCAGGTTGTGCAGCTTCTCGATGTGGGAGTAGCCGATGGTGCGGCCCGCACGGTGGCCCTCCCAGATGATCGACGCGTCGTGGTCCTCGGCGTAGCGCTGCGCGGTGTAGGAGAACGGCGCGTCCCAGCTCCAGGCGTCGGTCCCGGTGAGCCGCACGCCCCGCTCGAGCAGGAACAAGGTGGCGTCCCGGCCCATCCCGCAGCCTGTCCCGACGTAGTCCGGCTGGCCGTAGCGGGTGCCTGCGGCGGTGTTCACCAGCACGATCTCCAGCGGGGAGAGCGTGTGCCCGATGCGGTCCAGTTCCCGTTCGACGTCGGCGGCGGTCACCACATAGCCGTCCGGGAAGTGCCGGAAGTCCAGCTTCACCGCGGGTTGCAGGCACCATTCCAGCGGCACCTCGTCGATGGTGATGGCGCGCTTGCCGCCGTCCATCGTCGACGCGTAGTGATAGGGCGCGTCGAGGTGAGTGCCGTTGTGGGTGGTGATCCGCACCCGCTCGATCGCCCAGCCTTCCCGGTCGGGCAGGTCGTCGACGGTCGCGCCCGGGAAGAACGACACCACCTCGGCCGCGGTCTGCTTGTGGTCGTAGTAGTCGATCTCCGGCAGGTGACCAGGCGGGTCGGAGGCGATCCCGGCCTGCAGCGGCACCGAGATGTCGACGAACCTGCGCATCGGCGTTCTCCCCTACTTCATGGTCTTCGGGCGGAACGACTCGACCGGGTTCACCAGCGCCACCGCCATCGAGTTGCCTATCGGGCCGTACTCATCGAAGACGGCAGCCGCTCCGGAGGCGACGCCGTCGTGGCTGCTGTGTACCAGAGCGGCGAGGCCGATGTGCGGTCCCTTGGGCAACCTGGTCAGGCTCAGCGTGTAGTCGGCATTGATGTAGCGCAATCCGCTTGTGCCCCAATGGGTCAGCGCACTGGTGGCGTCGGCGGCCATGGCCACCTCGACGAACGGGCTGACCGTTTCGCCGGCCACCAGCGGACGCAGCTGACGCACCCAGGCGTACTTGGGGCCGCCGGCGTGCCACTCGGCGAAGCCGAATTCGCCGCCCGAGGAGCCCTCTCCCCCGAAGCCCCAGACGAACATCGGCAGGTCTGCGGGCAGCGGCCCCGGGTCCGGCGGCAGCGCGGGCATGGTGACCGGCGACGACCAGATGTCACCAGTCGGCTGTTCGCCGCGCCGCAGGAACACCGCACTGGCCCGTGACACCATCTCCCCGTTCTGCACCAGCCGCGGCATCCACCAGCCGGATGCGCCGGCCCTCGCGTTGCATGCTGGTCCGCACCTCCAGCGGGGCGATGGCGGTCGGCCGGAGCAGATCGACCGTCAGCCGTGCCGGCTGCAGCCCGTCGCCCCCGCCGGCCTGCTCGACGGCGCGGGCCAGAATGCCGCCGACGACATGGCCGCTGAGCGTCGGACCCCACGGCCCCTGCGCCACCGGGTCGGGCAGCAGCACGTCACCATCGGCTACGAAGTAGGCCGGTGGAGTGGCTCCGGCCTGGTCGGGTTCCGCCACGAGGTCTCACGATAGCGGCGGACCGCGGGCGAAATGGCGTCGAGCTCGAACCCGAAGGAGCGCCTATCGGCTGGCTGGCGAATGCCGGGACCGTCCGGCAGAGCGGGCGCCGGCGCGGATCACGGCGTCGGGTGGTCAGCAGGTCGCACCCACAACTCGCGACCAACGGGAACTTTGCCCGGATAGAAAATTCTCCGGTGGAATTGGTGATAAGAACTTTTACTCAGTGTGATATAGATTACAGATCGTTCGCTCTGGCTGCTACCAGCAACCCGCCAGCCTGCGGCGATCCTGGCCCGCTGCCACCCTCCGACCGCGGGTTGGTGCCTGCAATCCCCGGGAGCGTGAGATGGCAGCAGCTAAGAATGCGAAGCGCTCGGCCAAAACGACGACGAGACGCCGCCGCACCCAGCAGCGGCAGCCCTATAGCTGGCTGGGTGCCGGGGCGATCACCCTCGGGATGGGTGCGGCTTTGGCGAGCGGGTCGGGGCTGGCCTATGCGGACAGCGCCGGTTCCGTAGGGTCCGCTCCGTCCAACAGCCATCCCGTCCGCCCCGCTTCACCGACCGGCCACAGCGCCGCCAGCTCTCCGCTGCGCAGCGATTCGCCGAGCACGACACCGTCCGCCGCGGCCACTGGTGTTCATCCCGCCGGCAAGGGCAGCTCCACGGTGGTGTCCCCGGCGAGTGCACCCAACACGGCGGGTACTGACTCGAAGCCCCCGCGCACCCACGTCGCCGCCAGCATCGGTGTCGGTTCACTCACCAGCGCGGGCAAGGTCAATAGCGCCTCGACCACATCGGTGGCGGTTCTGCATGCTGCGGCGGCGAGCGGCCCCACATCTGTCGCTGACAACCCGCCGAGCAGCGGCAGCGGGGGCCAGGTGTCGGCGGCTGCGGCGTCGCTGACCCGCGCGGCAGCCCCCGCGACCAACCCGATCGCGAATCTACTGCCGGCGTGCTGTCCTTGACCGGGTTGAACACGCCGACCGCTCCCGGCAACCCGTTGGGGGCGCTGCTTTGGGGGGCGTTCCGGGAGATCGAAACCGCAACCGGACTGGTCCCCAAGGCGGGCTCCGTGAGCAGCGGCGGTCCCAATCCGACCACCGGATTAGTCAGCGGGACAACAGGTTTCACCGAATCCGCCGGCTTGGGGCTGACCTACAGCGCCTCGCCCACGTCCACCGGTGGGGGCAGTGTCACCGTCGACCCCACCACCGGGGCCTACACCTACACCCCGACCACCGCGCAACGCCAAGCCGCGACCGCGACGACCACCGACACCTTCTCGGTGACCGCGAGCGACGGGCTAGCCGCCACCAGAGAAATCATTACCGTCCATGTTGATGCCGGCACCCCGCTCGCCGCGACCCCCATGGTGGGCACCTCCGACCCGACCACCGGCAGGGTCATCGGGGCGGTGGCGTTCACCGACCCAGCCGGGCGCGCCCTGACCTACAGCGCCCCCTCCTTGACGTCTGCCGGTGGGGGCAGTGTCACCGTCAACTCCAGTACCGGGGCTTACACCTACACCCCGACCACCGCGCAACGGCAAGCCGCGACCGCGACGACCACCGACACCTTCACGGTGACCGCGGGCAACGGGGTGCACACCGCCACCGAAACGGTCACCGTGCCCGTCGATGCCGGTACCCCGGTTGCCGGGACCCCCACGGTGGGCACCTCAGACCCGACCACCGGGACGGTCACCGGGGCGGTGGCGTTCACCGACCCAGCCGGGCGCACCCTGACCTACAGCGCCGCGTCCTCGACGTCCAGCCGCGGGGGCAGTGTGACCGTCAACCCCACCACCGGTGCCTACACCTACACCCCCACCGCCGCCCAGATCGACGCCGCGACCGCGGGGACCACCGATGCCTTCGTCGTGACCGCGAGCAACGGGGTGCACAGCACCTCTGAAGCCGTGACCGTCCCCGTCAGCCCGGACATCCCGGTTGCCGGGACGCCCACGGTGGGCACCTCCGACCCGACCACCGGGACGGTCACCGGGGCGGTGGCGTTCACCGACCCGGCCGGGAGCGCCCTGGCCTACAGTGCCCCGACCATCACCCCCGGCGGGAGCGTCACCGTCGACCCCACCACCGGGGTCTATACCTACATCCCCACCCTCATTCAACGTCAGGTCGCCACGCAGGCGACCACCGATGCCTTCACGGTGACCGCCAGCAACGGGATGCACACCGCCACCGAAACGGTAACGGTGCCCGTTGATGCCGGCATCCCGGTCCCTGGGACCCCCACGGTGGGCACCCCGGCCCCGACCACCGGGACAGTCACCGGGGCGGTGGCGTTCACCGACCCCGCCGGGCGCACCCTGACCTACAGCGTCCCGTCCTCGTCCACCAGTGGGGGCAGCGTCACCGTCAACCCCACCACCGGGACCTACACCTTCACGCCCAGCCCCACCGAGATTGACGACGCGACTGCGACCACCACCGACAGCTTCACGGTGACCGCCAGCAACGGAGTGCACAGCGCTTCTGAAGCTGTGACCGTCCCCGTCATCCAAGACATCCCGGTCGCCGGGACCCCCACGGTCGGCATCCCGGCCCCGACCACCGGGAAAGTCACCGGGGCGGTGGCGTTCAGCGACCCGGCCGGGAGCTCCCTGACCTACAGCCCCACGACTTTGACGTCTGCCGGTGGGGGCACCGTCACCGTCGACCCAACTACCGGGGCTTACACCTACACCCCCACCGCTGGTCAACGTCAGGGCGCGACCGCGACCACCACTGACAGCTTCACGGTGACCGCCGGCAACGGGGTGCACACCGCCACCGAAACGGTCACCGTCCCGGTCGACGCCGGCACCCCGATCGCCGGAACCCCCACGGTAGGCACCCCCGCCCCGACCACCGGGACAGTTACCGGTGCGGTGGTGTTCAGCGACCCGGCCGGGCGCACCTTGACCTACAGCGCCCCGATCTCCGGGACGTCCGCGGGTGGGGGCAGCGTCACCGTCAACGCCGCCACCGGGGCCTATACCTACACCCCCACTACCGCGCAACGTCAGGCCGCGACCGCGACCACCACCGACACGTTCACCGTCACCGCCGGCAACGGGGTGCACACCGCCACCGAAACGGTCACCGTCCCGGTCGACGCCGGCACCCCGATCGCCGGAACCCCCACGGTAGGCACCCCCGCCGCGACCACCGGCACAGTCACCGGGAAGGTGGCGTTCACCGACCCGGTCGGGCGCATCCTGACCTACAGCCCCACGACTTTGACGTCTGCCGGTGGGGGCACCGTCACCGTCAACTCCACGACCGGGGCCTATACCTACACCCCCACTACCGCGCAACGTCAGGCCGCGACCGCGACCACCACCGACACGTTCACCGTCACCGCCGGCAACGGAGTGCACACCGCCACCGAAACGGTCACCGTCCCGGTCGACGCCGGCACCCCGATCGCCGGGACCCCCACGGTAGGCACCCCCGCCGCGACCACCGGCACAGTCACCGGGAAGGTGGCGTTCACCGACCCGGTCGGGCGCACCCTGACCTATAGCGCCCCGTCCTCGACGTCTGCCGGTGGGGGCACCGTCACCGTCAACTCCACCACTGGGGCCTACACCTACACCCCCAGCACGTCCCAACTTGACGCCGCGGAATTGACGAGCAAACTCACCACCGACACGTTCACCGTCACCGCCGGCAACGGAGTGCACACCGCCACCGAAACGGTCACCGTCCCCGTTGGCGTGGGACCGGGGACCGTGATCACGGGCTTGAGCGGCCCGAATGGAGTGGCGGTCAGCCCGGACGGAAAGAAGGTCTACGTGACCGGGAGTAACGGCGTGTCGGTGATCGATACCAACCCGTCCGACACGAGCACCTACGACACTGTCGTCAACACCATCACCGTCAGTGGGAGCGCGACACACGTCGCGGCGAGCCCGGACGGAAACAAGGTCTACGTGACCGGGAGTAACGGCGTGTCGGTGATCGACACCAACCCGTCCGACACGAGCACCTACGACACGGTCGTCAACACCATCACGACGACCGGCACCCGAACCGGGTTGGTGGTGAGCCCGGACGGAAACAAGCTCTACGTGATCGGCACGAACAGTGGCAGCGGCATCGTGTCGGTGATCGACACCAACCCGTCCGACACGAGCACCTATGACACGGTCGTCAACACCATCACGACGGCCGGTACCCCTGGCGGGGTGGCGGTCAGCCCGGACGGATACGAGGTCTACGTGACCGGCGCGGATAGCGGCAGCGGCATCGTGTCGGTGATCGACACCAACCCGTCCGACACGAGCACCTACGACACGGTCGCCACAACCATCTCGGTCGGAACAAAAACCGACCCGACGGGCGTGGCGGTCGCCCCCGGCGGGGGCAAGGTCTATGTAACCGACTATTCCGACAACTTGGTGTCGGTGATCCAGACCAGCACCGACGCCGTCTCCACCGCTGTCCAGGGCTTTATCAACCCGATCAACGTGGCTGCCGGCCCCGACGGGGACAAGGTCTACGTCGTCAACAAGGGCGGAGATACGGTCTCGGTGTCATACCGAGACGCGACCGTGGTGGCGGTCAACCCCGTCACCCACGACGTCTACGTCACCAACCCGGTCACCAACACGTTGTCGGTGATCGAGCCTTGACGCGGCATCAGCACCCGCTACCCGCGGGGCGCCGCGTCAAGGACGCCTGAGCGGGCGGATCTCTCAGGCCGCGAGTGACTGCGTCATCACCGAGCGAATGAGGTCGAAATCCACCTCATCAATGCGGAACACCCCGAACCGGAACTTGTAGCCCCACCGCTGCGGATCGGCGACGAACTCCAGCTTGCTCAGCAGTGGCCGGATGGGTGTCGCCGTGCAGGGCAGGAACTCCATGTTGCGCCGCCACGGGTGGAACTTCGGCGACACCAGAGCCTGATAGGGCTCGTCGTCGAGGATCCGGCCGATGGCGGTGAACGCCTGCAGCGGTTCACCGTTGTCGAACGCTGTCTTCGGCGAGTAGAAGATGACCCAGTCATCTCGGGACATCCTGCGCAGCATGTCCGGCTTGCCATGATTGGCTTGCGTGAAACCGCCGGCGACTCCGCGTTGCACGTGGTCGGCGCTGACGGTGTTGATCCAGTACGTCATGCGCCCACCGTAGAAGCGGGGTACGACAAGCGAGTCAGTCGGCTCGTGCGTCGGACGACGGGCCCTTGCCGTCGGCGGCGATGTCGGGAGAGAACATGTCGGGATCGATCCGGGCAGCGGCGGTCCCCGACGCGGCAGGGCCCTCGGCGGGTGACTCCTCGGGTCCACTGGACGAGGCCCGGCGGCGCTCGGCGCGCCAATCACGTACCAGCAGCAGAATGCCGAGCGCGGCAATAGCGATCACGATGACCGCGACGAACGTACTGCCGGTCATGATCGCCGCCAGCAGCGTCACCAGACCGGCGAGCGCCAGTACCACCACGAGGGTCATCGACCGCCTCCCGTCGCCAGCGCATACGACATCGTCGTCACAATGTCTACCGCGTACCCCGGGTCCGGACTGCGAATCACGAACGGCGCGTCATCGCGACCCGGCGGGTTGACGCTGCCGGGCGGCCATCGGTACGTCGGCGGGTGGGGGAGCGGTCAGCATGGCCGCCAGCATCGACACGATGTCCTCGAGGCCGTCCGGGCTGGCGTCGCCGTTCTCGACGCGGCGTTCGTGATCGGCCAGCAGCGCCCACATCGAGGTCGCGACGGCGGCGACCCGTCGGATGCGGGCGCCGCGGTCGGCCACCGGAACCAGGCGGTCCATGGCTCCGGTGATGCGTGGCCATGCCGATTCGGCCGGGCTCTGCGGCTCCCGGTTCAGCCTCAGCCGCACGACTTCGAGAAACCGCGCGTAATGGGTGCCTTCGCCGTGCAGGAAGGGCCGGACCAGCACCCGGATCAGTGCTTTGGGGTCGGCCATCTCGTCGGGCGTCATCCCGTCGAGCATCGCCTGGCGTTCGGCTTCCATCGGGACCAGCCGGCGGGCCACCACCGCGTCGATGAGGTCCTGCCTGCTGCGGAAGTAGTAGTTGACCGCGGAGTTGTTGCGCTGGCCGGCAGCCTTGGCGATGTCGCGCAGCGGCACCTCGAAGCCATGCTCGGCGATCAGGCGCTCAGCCGCGTCGAGCAGCTCTTCCCGGGATCGGGCGCCGCGGTCCACACGAGGAGTCTAGGCGAACGCTAGGCACATTTAAGCACATGTGCTTAAATTGGGTCCGGGAGCGACGTTCAAACCAGAGCGAAAAGGATGCGCCACATGAACCAGATCCGGGAGATCGACACCGGCACGCCGATGACGCGGTTCGCGCGGGGCTGGCACTGCCTGGGCCTGGCCGACGACTTTCGCGACGGCAAGCCGCACGGCATCCAGGCCTTCGGCGGGAAACTGGTGGTCTACGCCGATTCCAAGGGCGACATCCACGTTCTCGACGGCTACTGCCGGCACCTCGGCGCCGACCTGGCGATGGGCTCGATCAAGGGCGACAACGTCGCGTGCCCGTTCCATGACTGGCGGTGGAACGGTGCGACCGGACGGTGCGCGGAGATTCCGTACGCGCGGCGCGTCCCCAAGCTGGCACGTACCCGCAAGTGGCAGACACTGGAGGTCAACGGCCAGTTGATGGTGTGGCACGACCCCGAAGGCTCGACGCCGACGGAAGAGCTGAACCCGCCGCAGATCGAGGGGATGGGCACCGACAAGTGGTCGAAGTGGACGTGGAACTCGATCCTCATCGAGGGCGCGCACTGCCGCGAGATCGTCGACAACAACGTCGACATGGCGCACTTCTTCTACATCCACTACGCCTACCCGACCTACTTCAAGAACGTCTTCGAAGGCCACACCGCCAGCCAGTTCATGGAATCCAAAGGGCGACAGGACTTCACCGAGCACCCAGAGCGGCTGTGGGAGGGCACCAAGCTGCGCTCGGAGGCCACCTACTTCGGGCCGTCGTACATGATCAACTGGCTGCACAACGACCTGGGTCCGGACTTCACCGTGAACTCGGTGCTGATCAACTGCCATTACCCGATCTCGCAGAACTCCTTCATGCTGCAGTTCGGTGTCTCGGTGGAGGTGCCGGCCGGAATGTCGAGGGAGAAAGCCGACAAGCTCGCCGAGTCCTACTCCAAGGTCTACGAGGTCGGCTTCCTGCAGGACGTCGAGATCTGGAAGCACAAGACCCGCATCGAGAACCCGCTGCTGTGCGAGGAAGACGGGGCGCTGTATCAGTACCGGCGGTGGTACGAGCAGTTCTACGTCGACGCCGCCGACGTCACCTCCGACATGACCGACCGCTTCGAGCTCGAAGTGGACACCACTCACGCCTACGGCGTCTGGCAGCGTGAAGTCGAGGAGAACCTCGAAAAGCGCGCCGAGGAGACGGTTTCCGGCTAGGAACCCGTCTACGCCGCGGTGCGGGGGAGTCGTCCCAGCGGTAGGTGCACTACGGTGGCCACCTGTACCGGCAGCGCTTCGGTGCGGGTCAGCAGTTCGGCGCTCTCGGGCAACTCGCGCGGGTTGATCTCGCCGTCGGCGATGCGCCGCAGCACCTCGTGGGCGTGTGCGAGCTGGGCGCGCTTGCGATACTGGCCGCCGGGAAGTTTGATGCCGGCCCACACCCCGTACTCCTCGCCGCCGTCGATGGCCCTGCGGGCGCAGGCCCGCTGCTGGGCCAACGGGCAGCGGCGCAGGCAGACTGTCCGCGCGCGGGTGGCGGACTGCTCGTAGACGCGGGCCTTCGCCGCGCCGTCACTGGCGTCATCGTCGGAATAGCCGAACCACAGATCGGGCTCGACCGAGCAGGGGCGGTAGTGCATGGCGACCTCCTTGTCGGGGGATTCGATGACGGAAGCGTATACACAACTCCGCCACGTTGCAAGAAAAACATAGACAAGAACGTATATGACATACGTGCTGTGTACGATCCGTATATGGCGGGAGCCCGACGGTGAGCCGTGAGGCGGCGGGCGCGGCCATCCGAGCCCTCCGTGAGTCCCGCGACTGGTCGCTGGCCGACCTCGCCGCCGCAACCGGCGTCAGCATCATGGGCCTCAGCTTCCTGGAGCGCGGAGCCCGCAAACCGCACAAAGGCACAGTTCAGAAGATCGAGAACGGACTCGGACTGCCGCCGGGTACCTACACCCGGCTGGCCATGGCCGACGATGCGGACGCGGAACTGGCGCAACTTCTCGCCACCGCAGTCCCTCAGGCAAGCCGGCGGCCGGCATCCACAGACATCGTGGTCAACCGCCACAGCGACACCGAAGTGCTCGAAGCCCATGCCGAGGCGCACCTGGAATCGCTCAAATCGTTGATAGCCCGGCTGCCGGCGGAGACATCAAACGAATACGAGACGTATATTCTGTCCGTGATCGCCCAGTGTGTGAAAGCCGAACTGCTGGCCGCCAACTCCTGGCGGGTCGCCGTCAACGCCGGCGCGCAGTCCGCCGGACCGTTGATGACCCACCTCAAGGAGCTGGAGGCCATTCGCACCGGCCTGCTGGCCCGGCTGCCGAACGCCATTGCCACTCGCTTCGACCAGGCGTGCGCCCACTCCGGCCTCCCGGAGTCCGTCATCGCGGCGCTGCTCGGCGTCAGCGCCGAGCAGATGTGGGACATCCGCAACCGCGGCGTCATCCCACCGGGGGCCCTGCCGCGGGTGCGAGCGTTCGTGGAGGGCCAGCAGTGAGCGAACTCGATCTGCTGCAGCGGGCCCACGCCCTGTTCGCCGGTGCACTGCAGGCACCGCTGACCGCGTCCCATCCCGATGCGCCGGCGGCGCGGGACGCCGGAATGCCCGCCGCCTACCTCGACGCCGCCGAGGCGCGCCGCGCCGCGCTGACTCGCGCACGCGGTGTCGACGCCGAACTGTCCGCGATCTTGGCGCAGGCCCGCCGCGACCACGGCGAGGCGCACGGTCAGACCCGCGCGGTGCTGGACGCCGCCCGGTCCGATACCGCTACCACCGCCGACAACCCGGTCGCCCAGCGGGAGTTGTTGCGGCGCAGGGTTGCTCGGCTGCGCGCACAACACGACCACGTCCTGGCCGCCCGCCGCCGCGCACGCGGACGAGCGGCCATGCTGCGGGCGCTGCGCTACCGCATCCACCGTCGCGGCCGCCGGGCGCCGCTGCCGAACTCGCGTGCCGGGGTCGCCGTGCGTGCGGCGTTGTCGCGGCTGGGCTGCCCCTACGTCTGGGGCGCCACCGGACCCGACCGGTTCGACTGCTCGGGGTTGGTCCAATGGGCCTACGCCCGCGCCGGGTTGCACCTGGACCGCACCACCTACGAGCAGATCAACGACGGGGTACCGATCGCGCACTCCCAGGTTCGCCCCGGTGACCTGGTCTTCCCGCACGCCGGCCACGTCCAGCTCGCGATCGGCAACAACCTCGTGGTCGAGGCGCCGCACGCCGGAGCGAACGTCCGCATCAGCCCGCTGGGCGCTGACGTCGCGATCCGGCGACCGGTTTAGGTGAGTTGTCCGGCCAAATCCCGCTGAGTACCGTCGACTCATGGCGCAGCACGTCGGACAGTCGGGGGAGGCCCTCGCCTCCGCCCGGTCGGCCCTGGCTGCGCGCGACCGCGACATCGCCGACGCCGACCGGGAACTGTCCGGTGTCGTCGCCGGGGCCTACGCCGCCGCCACCGACGCCATCCGCCGCCTGGAGGCGATCCGCGCCGAGATAGCGGCGGCTGTCAGCGGGCAGGGCGTGGGAACACCCGCCGAGGGACGTGCGTTCGCCCGGTTCCTGCTCGACAAGCAACGCCAGATCCTCGACACCGTCACCGCAGCCAAGGCCGATGCTGCTGCTAAAGTGTCTGCGCTACAGAAGCTTTCAGATCGCTACTGGTAAACCACCACGCCGCACAGGGTGAATTGTCGGGCCCCGGCCGGCTGTATACAGTCACCGGAATGAGAGGCCACCGGTGGCGAGTTACCAAGATCTGCTCGACGCCATAGCGCGCGTCCGGGCGGCCACCGGCGACGCTGAAGCCTGGATGGCCGGGTTGTCCGCGGAGGACCTGGCGGTGGTGAGCACCCCGGCCACTGTGGTGGCCCCGAACGCGATCGACAACGTACTGAACAAGATTCGCGCCCAACACGGCCCGGCTTTCGATCCTCCGGTCGCCGAGGGCGCGGCCGCCGATGCCATCCGCGCCGCAGAAACCTCACTGGCCCAGCAGAATTCGCTGAGCGCACAAGTGGACCTGCAGGTCATCGCCGCGGTGCTCAACGCGCACGCCACCAACGCCGCCGGGCGCGCCGCGCTCGACAACCTGCAGAGCGAGATCGAGTCGGCCGTCACCACCCGCACCGACCTGGACACCCCGGCAGGAGCACGCGCCTTCCAGCGCTACCTCATCGACAAACTGCGTGACATCAGGGCGGTGGTGGAGACGGCCGGACTGGACGCCACCTCCAAGGCGTCGCTGGCGGCGGCGCTGGCATCGCTGTACGCGACCGCCACACCGCCGGCCCCGGACCCGACCGCACCCGAACCCACCCCCGAGCGCCCGCACCCCACCGAGCCGGCCGCCGCACCCGCCCCAGCCGCCGATGCGGGCACCGATCCGATCCTCGACCAGCTGCTCGCCGATGATCCGGGCACCACGCCGGCGCTCCGCCCCGAGTTCGCCGGCGGCGGCGCCCATCATGCCCGCCGTGCCGTCGATGCCCGCCATGCCCGCATTCGGCGGCGCCGGGCTGCCCATCGGAAGCCCCGGCGGTACCGGTCTGCCTCCGCCGCCGAGCATCGGCCCGGCCCCCGACCTGGGCACCGTCCCGGACCCGATCAACTCGGCGGAGGATGCGCCGGCCGAGGACCCGGCGGCTACCGAACCGGCCGGCGATGAACACGAAGCCGACGACGACACCGCAACCGGCGAGCAGGAACCGACCGAGGTCCACCTCCCCGACGGCGACACCGTCACC
Source organism: uncultured Actinomycetota bacterium (assembly GCA_963716465.1). Classification (GTDB taxonomy): domain Bacteria; phylum Actinomycetota; class Actinomycetes; order Mycobacteriales; family Mycobacteriaceae; genus Mycobacterium. The sequence goes on along the minus strand of CAVQTS010000004.1, from coordinate 789,655 downwards.
GCACCCAGCCCGGAGCTGGCGGCGGCCATCACCGCCGCCGTCGCCGGCACACCCGTGGCCGAGGCCTACCGCCAGCAGGGCATCACCATCCCCGCCCCGGGAACCGCCGTCGCGCATCCGGTGGACCCGGCGCGCCTGGTCGCCGGCGACATCGGCATGCTGACCGATCGCCACGCGGTCGCCCTCGGCAACGGCAAGGCCGTCTTCAACGGCAAAATCGAACCCATCTCCAGTGTCACCGGCCCGAGCTTCCTAGGGTGGGAACATCCGCCGGAGCCGGGCAGCAGTACCCCACCCACCAAGTCGGAACGCCCGACCCCCACCCGGCCCGCGGTGACGGCCGGCCCGTCCTGATAGGAGAGCGATCATGGCAGAGCGCATCCACGTGGTGCCCGACGAGCTGCGCGAGGCGGCCCGCCACCACCGGGAGACCGCCGAGCAGCTGCGCACGGTTCCGTCGGACCACCCCGACATCATGGCCACCCTGGAGTCGCTCGGCCCGATCTTCAGCGAGCTGCGAGACGCCGGCCGGGACCTGCTCGAGCAGCGCCGGGCCTGCTACGAGCGGCAGGCCGACGCGCACTCCGACCTGGCCGCCAACCTGCACCACGCCGCCGACACCTGGGAGCAGCAGGACACCGACGCGGCCGCCCAGCTGCGCCGGGTCGTCGAGGGCGGGCCATGACCGAACCCGACCCGGAGTTCGACGCCGTCCACCCGAGCGGGCACATCCTGTTCCGGTCGTGCCGCGGCGGCTATCTGCACAGCGTCGCCCTTGCCGAGGCCGCGATGGACACCGACGCGGAATCGTTGGCCCACGCCGTGTTGCTGGCCGCCGACGTCTCCTACCTCAAGGCGCTCATGCGGGTTCGGTCCGAGATGATCGCCGCCGGGCACACCCCGTCGGCGGACGTGCCGACCGAGCGTGACCTGGACGCCGCGACAACGGCGCTGCAGCACCATCGGCTACGGCCGGCGCGGAACAGCTGACCGCGTTCTACCGCGGCGTGTCTTCACCGGCGTTCGCATCCGGTGGCGCAACGGGGTTCGCGCCGAACAGTTCCCGTGCCCGCTGCAGCAACGCGCGCACCTCGTCGAGTTGCTGCTGCAACAGCGAGTCAGCCATGGCCGACACGTTAACCCCGTGACCCGGCCGCCACAATTCACCCGCCCGCACGCGGTATCTCGGCGGTGATGCGGTCCAACAGTGCGGTGTAGCGGCCCGCCTCCGGGTGCCGCCCCGGTTTGCCGCTGCTGATCACTCCGGCCGACAGCCTGCGTTCCGGATCGGCCCAAACAAGCACGTTGGTCAGCCCGGTGTGACCGAACGCGGCCGGCGCGTTGCGGCCGAACGGCCCGAACCGGTTCGAGCCCAGCATGTAGCCGGTGCCCCAGCGCAGCGGCATCAGACCGGTGGCGACGTCGGGCCGCAGCCGGCGGGCCTCGGCGACCGCGGCGTTCAGCGTCTCCGGCCGCATGATCCGCACGCCGTCGAGTTCGCCACCGCGGCGCAGGATTTCGGCGAACCGGGACAGTTCGTCGGCGGTCGAGATCGTGCTCGACGACGGGATCACGCCGGTGAGGAACAACGGGGTGTTGGAGAACGGGATGATCTGCGCCATGGTGCCCCCGACGGCGGCACGGAACGCTTGGGCAATCGGCGCGGGCAGTGGCTTGCCGGTGACGTGGCTCGGCGCCACTAGCGGCACATCCTGTTCGGCCACACCGTAATTCGTCCAGCGGAAGCCGAGCGGGTCGAGGATCTCGGCGGCCAGGATGTCGCGGATGCTCTGCCCGGTGGCGGCCGAGACGATCTCGCGGATCAACGGCCCCCACGTCAGACCGTGGTAGATGTGCATCAAGCCGGGTCGGTGGATCGGCCGCAGCTCGCCGAGTTTGGCCCGGGTGTACTCGCTGTCGTTCATCCGCTTGAGGTTCGGCCGGGGGCCGGTGGCGAACGGGACACCGGCGCTGTGGGTCAGCACATGCCGGATGGTGGTGCGGTCCTTGCCGTGGCTGGTGTAGTTGGGCAGGTATTCGGCGACCCGATCGTCCAGCGAGAACTGACCGCGTTCGACGAGCATGTGCACCACCGTGGTGCTGATCGCCTTGGCCGCGGAGTACACGCAGAACGGGGTCTCGGTGGTGACGGGAACCTTCGCGGTGTCCGGCGGGTCCGCCGGCCCGTTGCCCCATCCGTGACCGATCGCGCGGTTGAGCACGACGGCGCCGTTGTAGCGCAGACACACCTGGATCGCGGGATGCATCCCGGCCTGATACCAATGCCGCGCGTCGTGCCAGATCCGCTCGACCGCGGCCCGCGGGATCGCACTGTGGTCCTCGTCGCCGATGTCGGTGACGGCGTCGAGGTCGGCCGGTACGAGGATGCGGCCCTCTCGGCTGGGGGAGGCGCTCATCCGCTCTGCCGGCGCAGAGTCGCCGCGAGGTGCTGCACCAGCGGCACACCCACCGCACCCATCAGCAGCGTGTAGCTCAGCTGGTCGCCGGTGACATGGATCGAACGCTTCAGCGCCGTAACCTCTTTGGCCGACCCGGTCAGTCCCACCGAGGTCGAGTCGACCTCGATGTCCAGATCGGCGTCGTCGGCGGACACCGTGCCCTCGTCGACCTCGGTGACTCCGGTGGGATGGACGACGACGAACTCGATCCGACCGGCTGATGGGACGCGAAGATAGCCGGTCTCGGCGTGCAGCGGACGGCCGTCGTCGCTGGCTGTCGTGCGCTGGGTGTACGTCAGGAAGGGCTTGCCGGTGTGCCCGAACGTGACTTCCTCGAGGTAGCTGAAGGGCTCGATCGTCGGATACTCACCGGCCCCCGCGCCGGTCCAGGTGCCCAGCAGGGGAGCGAGGACGGCGATGCCGGGGTGCAGGTCGGCCACGCTGCCAGGGTACGGGGTCGGGCGATCTACAGCGGGCCGACGAGTTCGACCCAGTTGCCGTCGGGGTCGGCGACGAACATCCAGCCCATCCCGGGAACCGGGGCGAATTCGGCCAGCTCCTGGGCGATCTCGTAGCCGGCGGCCTTGACCTGCGCGGCCGCCGTTGTCACGTTCGTCACGACCAGGGTGTAGTAGCGGATGCCGGCCGCGGCGGGACCGCCGCCGGGGGTGGCAGGCGCAGCGGGCGGCTCGTCGAGGGTGATCAGCTTGAGCACGTTGCTGCCCAGGGCGTAGCGCTTCATCGTCCCGCCGGGGAAGTCGAGGTCGCCCTGATACGGCAGGCCGAGGAACTCCTCGTAGAAGTCGACCATGGGGCCGAGGTTGGTGGTGACCAGACCGACTTCGATGTTGGTGGCGAGCAGCTCGATGGCCATCGGTGTTCCTCTGCGCTGGGATTGGCGGACGTCGGCAGAATAGCGTGGTTTCAGCAAACGTCAGGGCTTGGTCCCGATGGTGATCAGGTCCCATACCGGCTTGGTCCACAGCGGCCGGTGGACCCGGTGCTGCTCGGCGAGGGTGAAGCCGGCGTCGGCGAACAGGGTCCGCATCTCGCTCGGCGAAGGGTTGTGGGCGGCGCTCGACGGGCTGGAGGACAACCGGCGCAGCAGTGCCGGCTGGGGCGGGCTGATCGTCGCGACCGCCACCAGACCGCCGGTCCGCAGCACGCGGTGGAATTCACGCATGGCCGCCGGCTGGTCGAAGAAGTGGAAAGCGGACGTCGTGACGACGGCGTCCAGCGCGGCGTCGGCGAACGGCAACTGCTCGGCGGGACCCTTGAGCCATTCGACGTCGGCGGAGCGGGCGCGGGCCTGACGCAGCATCCCGTCCGACATGTCCACCCCGTACACCTGATCGGGGTGCAGCTCGGCGGCGATTCGAGCAGCCAGAATGCCTGTGCCGCAAGCGATGTCGGCGATCCGCCGGGCGCCGTGGGCGCTCAGCTGGGCGAGCACCTCCTCCTGCGCGGGGCGATACACCCATTGCTGCAGGAACGGGAGGTCGTAGAGGGGAGCCGCCAGCGACCAGAACCTGGTGACGACGTCGTTGTAGTTGCGACCTGGTGCCGCCATGCCGGTCCGCCTCTGCTCGGTGTGCTCGAGCCAGTCTAGGAGGCGGCCGACGGACTCATCTCGGCAGCGGAGTCCGCTGCAGCTGCCGGTGCGGGCCGCGAGCCAGGGCGGCGACGGCGGAGACGATGTTGGTGGCGGTGGACAGGGCCCCTTCGGGGTCGCATACCCGCAGCATGCGGCTGACTTCCGGCCCGGGCACCAGGACCCAGTCGATGCCTCGGCGCGAGCACCGCACATTGATGGTGTGCAGGGCCGAGAACCCGTCGGTGCCGAAGAAGTCCAGCCGGGACAGGTCGAGGATCAGTTGCTGATAGCCGCCGAGATGATCCTCGATGTAGGTGCGGAGCCCCGCCGAGTTCGCCGCGTCGATCTCGCCGACAGCGGCAACGAGGACGGTGGTTTCGCTGAGTTCTCGGGACCGGAACTGTCCGCGCTCGGTTCGGTTCCGGCCGGGGCGCGAAAGGGCCACCGGCTCTGACGTGATGGCAGCAGACATGGCGCCTCCGTGACTGGATCCGTATTACTGTCGGGCGCGCGCTATGTCGAGGCCCTTGGACTCAAGACCTCGCCGCAAGGGTTGTGAGCCCTCTCGCAAAACGGCGTCTCCACCGGCTGTGAATTTCAACCTGAAGGAAATCTACTACGGATTTAGTCGTTAATCTACGAAAATCGTCTGCACGGCTATATTCCCAGTTCAGGGACACCTGTGTCAGCACGATAAATTGCCAAAAAGAACGATTTCTGGCAAATATTAACGGTTTATGCAATTGAATTCGTAGGTATGGCTCGCGCCCAGAGGTGACAGTTCCAAAATTGTGTCTACCCCCGCACGTGTGACCGGATTACGCTGGCCTTCGGTTACCGGCGAGGAGGCACGGATGTACGACCTGACGATCACTGGCGGCACTGTCGTGGACGGAACGGGCGACAAACCCGTCAAGGCCGACATCGGCATCAAGGACGGCAAGATCGTCGAGGTGCGGCGCCGCGACGGCGACGATGCCGGCTTGCAGGGCGAGGCCGCGCAGACCATCGACGCCACCGGACGGATCGTCACACCCGGGTTCGTCGACATCCACACCCACTACGACGGGCAGGTCAGCTGGGACGGCCTGCTCGAGCCGTCGAGCATGCACGGGGTGACCACCGTGATCGGCGGCAACTGCGGGGTGGGCTTCGCCCCGGTGCGGCCCGGCCGCGAACAGTGGCTGATCGAACTCATGGAAGGCGTCGAGGACATCCCGGGCACGGCGTTGTCCGAAGGCATCACCTGGGGCTGGGAGAGCTTCCCGGAGTACCTCGATACCATCGAAAAGCAGTCCCTCGCAATTGATTTCGGCACCCAGATCGCCCACGGGGCGGTGCGCGGGTATGCGATGGGCGACCGCGGCGCCCGCAACGAGGCGGCCACCTCCGACGACATCGCCGCGATGGCCCGCATCGTGCAGGAGGCCATCGAAGCGGGCGCGCTCGGGTTCTCGACATCGCGGACCGAGGCCCACCGGGCCATCGATGGCGAACCGGTGCCCGGCACCTATGCCGCCGAAGACGAGTTGTTCGCGCTCGGGCGGGCCATGGCCGCCGGCGGTCAGGCCGTCTTCGAGGTCGCCCCGGCCGGCACCGCGGGCGAAAGCCTCGACGGCCCGATGAAGGAACTGGACTGGATGGTCCGGCTGGCCGCCGAGATCGACCGCCCGCTGTCGTTCGCGATGGTGCAGACGCAGTCCGCGCCGGATCTGTGGCGCAAGCAGCTCGACATCGCGGGGCAGGCCTTCGACGACGGAATCCGCGTCCACCCGCAGTTCGCGGCCCGGCCCTTCGGCATGCTGTTCGGCTTTTCCGGCTATCACGCCTTCACCCACCGACCGACCTTCCGGAGGTTGAAAGCCGAGCTCGCACCCTCCGAACTCGGCATCCGGCTGGCCGACCCCGCGGTGCGCGGCGCGATCCTGGCCGAGGGCGACCTGCCGCCGCAACCGGTTCCGCTGTTCGACTCGCTGTTCGCCTTCATCCAGCACAGCGCCGACGCGATCTACGCGATCGGCGACCCGCCGGACTACGAGCCCACCCCGGATCAGACCGTCGGCGCCATCGCGAAGAAGCGTGGCACCGACCCGCTGGCCACCATGTACGACCTGATGCTCGAGTCCGACGGCACGGCGATGCTGATGATGCCGTTCTTCAACTACGTCGAGGGCAACCACGACGCCATCCACGAGATGATGTCGCACCGCTCGGCGGTCTCCGGGCTGTCCGACGGGGGCGCGCACTGCGGCCTGATCTGCGACGCGTCCTACCCGACGTTCCTGCTGACCCACTGGGCCCGGGACCGCAAGCGCGGCCCCCGCTTCCCACTGGAGTACGTGGTGCGCAAGCAGACTCTGGACACCGCCAGCCTGTTCGGCCTCACCGACCGCGGCGTGCTGACGGTCGGCAAGAAAGCTGACGTCAACGTCATCGACATGGACGCGCTGGCCCTCGAGGTGCCGCTGATGGCCTACGACCTGCCCGCTGGCGGGCGCCGGCTGATCCAGGGTGCCCGCGGATACGACGCCACCGTGGTCAGCGGTGTGGTCACCCGCCGCCACGGCGTGGACACCGGCGCCCGGCCGGGCTCAGTGCTGCGCGGCGTGCGCTGACCGGTTGCCGGGCGGGCGGCCCAGTATCTTCGGTGGCAAGACCATGAGCATTCCCTACCCACCGCAGACGCCGGCCGCGGCGCCGACCTGCTACCGCCACCCCGATCGGCAGACCTACGTTCGGTGTGCCCGCTGCCAGCGGCCCGTCTGCCCGGAGTGCATGCGCAGCGCCGCCGTCGGCCACCAGTGCGTCGACTGCGTCGCCGCCGCCGCCGCAGTCGTGCCACCCGCGAGAACCAGATTCGGCGGCGTGCAGCGGTCAGGCGCGCCGGTGGTCACCTACGCGCTGATCGCGATCAACGTGGCGATGTTCGTTCTGGACATGGCCTCGAGCGGGTTGAAGCGGGAATTGGTGCTGTGGGCGCCTGCGGTCGCCGCGGGCGAGTACTACCGCCTGGTCACCTCGGCGTTCATGCACTTCGGGATCGCGCACATCCTGTTCAACATGTGGGCGCTGTACGTGCTGGGGCCACCACTGGAGCAGCATCTGGGGCGTCTTCGGTTCGGTGTGCTCTACGGGCTCAGCGCGCTGGGCGGTTCGGTACTGGTGTACCTGATCGCGCCCATCGGCACCGCGACCGCCGGTGCCTCCGGTGCGGTATTCGGTTTGTTCGGAGCGACGTTCGTGGCGGCCAGGCGGCTCAATCTCGACATCCGCTGGCTGGTCGGCCTGATCATCCTCAACCTGGTGATCACATTCACCGTGCCCGGCGTCAGTTGGCAGGGCCACGTCGGCGGACTCATCACCGGCTCGGCCATCGCGGCGTCCTACGTGTATGCCCCGAGAGAAAACCGCAACCTCATCCAGGCCGGCGTCAGCATCGCGACGCTGGTGGTGTTCGTCGGGCTGATCATGTGGCGCACCGCCGATCTACTCGACCACTTCGGGGCGTTGATCAGCCGCTGACTTACAGCCGGGTCAGCCAGAACGGATAAGTGAACGTCCCGCCCGGCGCCCCGTCGCAGCCGGCGTCGAACGTGGACTGCAACGTTCCGGCCAAGGTGTTGACATCCCACGTGTAGACGTCGTGGGTCGGGATGACCGGCCCGTAATAGATGTCGTCGCAGCGCAGCCCGTCCGGAATGTCGACGGTCATCGTGTACTGGCCGTTGACGATCTTGGCGGTGCCGAACCAGGCGTAGGCCTTCGCGATGGGCTGGGCGACCGCCGAGATCCGGGTGCACTCCGGAGTGATGGCCGCAGGGGGAGCGCACGACGTGGCGCTCCAGATCCAGGTGTGGAAGTCGCGGCGGTCCGGGATATTCAGGTTGTAGCTGCCGGGCATCAGAGCGGCCGACGCCGAAGGAGCCAAGCCCAACGCCGCCGCCATCACGAGCACAACGCTGACTGCGAACCTGCGCACTCACGGACTCCCTTCGTCGCACTACCGACCGGAGTCGAATCTATGCTGTGCGCTCGCTCGAATCGAGTGGAATCTGCAATCTCACCGTCGCACCAGCAGCACGTCGAGCGTCCGCGGACCGTGCACTCCCTCGACCCGGTCGAGCTCGATGTCGCTGGTGGCGCTGGGACCGGAGATGAAGGTGAGCGGGCGCAGCGGGTCGAGCGCGGCGAACGCCTGCGGGACGGAATCGACGATCTGGTCGGTGAAGACCACGCAGACGTGATGGTCGGGCACCAGCGTCAGCGCCCGGCGGCCCTGGGCGGCGCCGGCGTCGAGCACGATGGTTCCGGTGGCCGCGATGCCGAGTTCGCATCCGGTGACGACCGCATCGGCGCGGTCGAGTTCGGCTATGCCGATCGGGTTTTCGGCCGAATCGCGGGTGACGTCAAGGCCTTGCACCCAGGCGTCCGGGAGATCCGGCGGCACGACCACCCGCGCGCCCGACCGGAGCAGGCCGGTGATGGTCGGCGCGATGTCTGCGACACCCACGCGGAGCACCTGCGCGCGGTATTCGCATACCGCTTCGGCGAAGCGGCCGGCGTCGCCGGGGCCGGTCGCCGGGGTTCGGTCGTAGTCGCGCGGCACGGGCACTGCGTCGCCGGGGGCGGCGGCCAGGGCTGTCCGGACCCGATCCAGCACCACCCGTCGGGACTCGGTCATGGACGCACCTGCCCGCCGTGGGTCCGGGACCACCACTGCCGGAAGGTCTCCGCCGGCGGCTCGGGCACGTCGCGGCTGGCGGTCCACCGCGAGCCCGGCCACGGCAGCGCCGTGATCCGATGATCCGAACCGGCGACCAAGCGCCCCGCGCCGAGGACTTTCTCGGCGAGCGCGAACCGCCGCGGTGAACGCATCGCCCACGCCGCGGCGCGCATCGCGAGGTCCTGGCCGCGACTGTGTCCGGCGTCGACCTGGGCTGCCCGCAGGTGAACCAGGATGGCCGGAATGTCGATCCGCACCGGGCAGGCGTCGAAGCAGGCCCCGCACAGCGAGGAGGCATACGGCAGCGACGCATTCGGGTCGCCGTGTCCCTTGCCGGCTCCAGGCATGCCGGTGAGCTGAGGGCTCAGGATCGCGCCGATCGGCCCCGGGTACACCGAGCCGTAGGCGTGTCCGCCGGTGCGTTCGTACACCGGGCACACGTTGAGGCAGGCACTGCAGCGGATGCAGTGCAGCGCCGCCCGCCCCACCGGATCGCCGAGCACCGCGGTGCGGCCGTTGTCGAGCAGGACGAGGTGGAACTCCTGTGGGCCGTCGCCGGGGTGTACACCGGTCCACATCGAGGTGTAGGGGTTCATCCGCTCGGCGGTCGACGACCGCGGCAGCAGTTGCATGAACACCTCCAGGTCGGCGAACCGCGGCACGAGCTTCTCGATGCCCATCACGGTGATGAGGGTGTTCGGCAGGGTGAGGCACATCCGGCCATTGCCCTCGGATTCCACGACGGCAAGGGTGCCGGTTTCGGCGATGCCGAAATTGGCGCCACTGACGGCGACCTTGGCGGACAGGAACTTTCGGCGCAGGTGCGCGCGCGCCGCCATGGCCAGCACGCGCGGCTCGTCGGTGAGGTCGCCGGCGCCGGGCATCTCGCGGGCGAAGATCTCGCGGATCTCGGCACGGTTGCGGTGGATCGCCGGCACCAGGATGTGGCTCGGCTTGTCGTGGCCCAGCTGGACGATCAGTTCGGCGAGGTCGGTCTCGATCGCCGTGATGCCCTGGGCCCGCAGATGCTCGTTGAGCCCGATCTCCTGGGTGGCCATCGACTTGACCTTGACCACCTCGTCGGCGCCGGCGGCGCGCACCAGGCCGGTGACGATCCGGTTCGCCTCGTCCGCGTCGCGGGCCCAGTGCACCACCCCGCCGCGTGCGACCACGTTGGCCTCGAGTTCCTCGAGCAGTTCGGGAAGACGAGCCAGGACATCCTGCTTGATCGCGCTGGCTGCCGCGCGCAGCTCCTCCCAGTCGGCGCACTCGGCCACCGCCTCAAGTCTTTTCGCGCGGATGGTTCGGGTGGCGTGACCGACGTTGCGCCGCATCTGGGCGTTGCGCAGCTCGCGTCGGGCCGCGACCGGGAACGGTTCGTCGCCGCGCAGGTTGCCGAATCCTGGTGTGCCGAGGAAGGCCGTCACGGCCCGGCCGCCGTCGAGGCGAGGATCTCCGCGAGGTGCACCGTGCGCACGGGCGAGCGCATCCGGCTCAGCCCGCCGCCGATGTGCATCAGGCAGGAGCTGTCGCCGGCGGTGCACACCTCGGCGCCGGTTTCGGTGATCGCGGCCATCTTGTCGGCCAGCATCGCCGCGGAGGTGTCGGCGTTCTTGATCGCGAAGGTGCCGCCGAATCCGCAACAGGTGTCGGCGCTGGGCAACTCCGCCAGTGTCAGACCGCGGACGTGGCGCAACAACTCCAGCGGCTTGTCGCCGACGCGCAGCATGCGCAGTGAATGGCAGGTGGGGTGGTAGGTGACCCGGTGCGGGTAGTGCGCGCCGACGTCGCGGACGCCGAGCACGTCGACCAGCAACTCGGACAGTTCGTAGGTGCGTGCGGCCATGGCTTCGGCCCGCTGCGCCAGCGCGATGTCGCCGGCCCGGCGGGCCACCATCGCGTGCTGATGACGCACCGATCCCACGCACGACCCCGACGGCGCGACGACGGCGTCGCACCCGGTTTCTTCGAACACCTCGACGTGATGGCGGACGAGCTCGGTGGCCTGCCCCAGATAGCCGGTGTTGATGTGCATCTGGCCGCAGCAGGTCTGCCCGTCCGGGAAGACGACCTCGTGGCCGAGGCGCTCGAGCAGCCGCACCGTGGAAATGGCCGCCCGCGGGAACATCGCGTCAGCCAGGCAGGTCGCGAACAGGGCGATACGCATCGACTCAACCGTACGGCTTTTCAGACGCCGGGGAATGTGGGTGGCTACCATTCACTGCACGTCGCCAGGCGTCGACGCCGTGCGCAGCAGTGAGAAGGGCCGACCTTGCAGACAGATTCGGCGGTGTCGACGGGCAGCCATTCGTCGACCGACCGGCTTCGCGCCGGCGTGGTGATCGGCGCCCTGGGGGTCGTGTTCGGCGATATCGGCACCAGCCCGATCTACACACTGCAGACCCTGTTCAACCCGGACGATCCCCATCCGGTGCCGATCGGCATCGACAACATCTACGGCGTGGTGTCACTCGTGTTCTGGTCGGTGATGATCATCGTCACCGTCACCTACGTCATGTTGGTGATGCGTGCGGACAACCATGGCGAGGGCGGTGTGATGGCCCTCATCACACTGGTGAGCCGGTTCCGCCGCCGCCGCGGTGCCAAGGTGGCCGCCAGCCTGGCCGCACTCGGAATCCTCGGCGCCGCATTGTTTTTCGGCGACAGCATGATCACGCCGGCGATCTCGGTGTTGTCGGCCGTCGAAGGTCTGAAGATCGTCGACCCCCGGCTGGCGGAATGGATCGTGCCCATCACGGCGGTGATCATCGTCGGTCTGTTCGCCGTGCAGCGGCACGGTACCGCGACGGTCGGCCGGTTCTTCGGGCCGGTGATGATCGTGTGGTTCGTCACCATCGGTGCGCTGGGACTGCGCGGGATCGCCGCACATCCGCAGATCCTGCGGGCACTCTCGCCGACCTATGCCGTCGGGTTCATGGTCGGGCACTTCCACATCGCGTTCTTCGCGCTGGCGGCGGTGGTGCTGTCCGTCACCGGCGCCGAGGCGCTGTACGCCGACATGGGTCACTTCGGCCGGCGCTCGATCACGCTGGGCTGGCTGGCCCTCGTGCTGCCCGCGCTGGTACTCAACTACTTCGGGCAGGGGGCCTTCCTGCTCGGCAACGAAACCGTGGTGAACGCACCGTTCTTCCTGCTCGCTCCCGGTTGGGCGCAGCTGCCGATGACCGTGCTCGCCACGGCGGCCACGGTGATCGCCTCACAGGCGGTCATCACCGGCGCCTACTCGGTGGCATCCCAGGCCGCTCAGCTCGGCTATCTGCCCCGGCTTCGGGTGGCGCACACCTCGGAGTCGTCGATGGGGCAGATCTACGTGCCGTGGATCAACGGGTTCCTGATGGTGGCGGTCCTGATCCTGGTCTTCGCGTTCCGCAGTTCGGCCGCGCTGGGCTACGCCTACGGGATGGCGGTGACGGGGACCATCACCATCACCACGCTGTTGTTCTTCTACATCGCGCGCAACCGGTGGCATTGGCCGCTTTGGGTGGTGCTGATCGGCGGCGCGGCACTGATGACGGTGGACCTGATGTTCTTCGCGGCCAACCTCACCAAGCTCGTGCACGGCGCGTGGCTGCCGCTGCTCATCGGCATCCTCGCCTTCACCGTGATGACCACCTGGCAGAAGGGTCGCGCGATCGTCACCCGCGCCCGCGACGAGGCCGAGGGGTCGCTGCCCGAGTTCATCAGCGAGATCGACGGGCACAAGCCGCCGCTGCCACGGATCCCCGGGACGGCGATCTTCCTGAACCGGGGAAGCCAGACGGCGCCGTTGGCGATGCGCGCCAACGTCGAGCACAACCACGTCCTGCACGACCATGTGATCATCATGTCGCTGGACATCGTCCCGGTCCCGCGCGTCGGCGACCACGAGCGGCTCAGCGTCGACGACCTCGGAAACCCGTACGACGGAATCTTCTACGTGTCGGCCAAGTTCGGCTACATGGAGCGGCCCGACGTCCCTGCGGTGCTGCGACTGGTCGACCCGGCGACGATCGGGGGCCCGATAGACGTCGGCAACGCCTCCTACTTCCTGTCCAAACTCGATCTCGTTGCCGGGCCCGAACGGACCATGCCTGCCTGGCGCAAACGGCTTTTCATCGCCACGTCCTACATCGCCGCCGATGCCGCCCTCTACTTCAGCCTGCCGCTCGAGCGGACGGTCGTCATCGGCGAACGCATCCAGGTCTAGAGCTGTGCCTGGCCCTGACGCTGGTGGGCCTGTCAAGCGGGAGCGAGCTCATCCGCGGGCCCGGTCCCCGTCGGCTGCACCGCCGGCAGCCGCCGCTTCAGCCGGGCAACCCGGCGCAGCTGAGCGGCGATATTCATCGACGTCAACATCGGGATCCCGCCGATGAACGTCCGGAAGGAGGGATTGCCGCCGTAGAGGTGGAGCTCGTAGAGGCAGCCGACCACATAGAAGAATCCCGCGGTGAATAAGACAGCGGGTATGGCGTACGCGAGCGGTGACCGAGCATCGGCAACCAGTTCATGCGCGTAATCCAGCTCATCCTGCGACAACGGTTCGCCCTTGCGCACCTTCGCCAGCACCGCCTTGTGGGCGCCCACCTTCTCACCCAACGCAGCGGGCCGACGGTTCTCCAAACGGGTGACGTACACAAATACGCAGCACCCCAACACGATTGCCATCACCGCGGCCAGGACCGTCAGATCACCCCAGATACCTAAACCCACCCGGCCGTCCCTTCGCTTCACCCGACGTCGCAGCGGGACCAGCGCCGACGGTCCGGTCACACCCAGCTAAACCTCACGCTACCTCGACACGAGCTCGTCCCGCCGCATCACGTTTCCGGTCTGGCGTAGGCCGACTCGATCGACGCGCGTGCCCAGCGGAACGGTCGGGGAATGTCGTGCGGGACCATCACATAGGTCGTGGTGTTCTCGGTGTAGCTGCGGCGGCCGGGATGATCGAGGTTCGCGCCCAGATAGCCGACGAGGTGCACCGTGACGCCCAGCAGGGTCGACCATGCCATCACCGCGGCGGCCCCCGTCGATTGGGCGGGCCAGTCACACCAGCTGTCGTATTGCACCTTGATATCGGTGACCCGGAAGGCTGAATCATTGCGGGTGTGGTTCTTGACCATCCAGGGCACCCCGCCGTACTTGCGTTCCGGATTGCCGCAGCACAGGAAAGACACCCGGTCCGGGTCGGGCGCATCAGCAGCGTCGGCGTAGCGGGCCAACCAACGGCCGATGATCTGGGCACCGCGGCTGTAGCCGAAGACGATCACCTCGTCATCGCGGTGGGCGGCCAAGGCGTCGAGCAGCTGCTGCACACCGTCGCCGATGGAGTCGGGGCCTTCGGTCACCTCGACCACGGTGGCCCCGGCGCAGACCTTGCCGCCGAAGAGCTTCTTGGTAACCCCACGGCCCGGCCACCACGGCTCCAGCGCCAGAACGGTCGTCACCCCACACCTCGCTAGCCGAGGGTTGCGGTGAGGTAGCCGGAATCACCGCCGAAGGAGGCGAGCTCATCATCGGGCAACTGGAAGCCGTGGGTGGCGTATGCCTGTTCGGTGGTGCGGGTCTCCACCCGCCAGCCGTGGACAGCCAGGTACTCCGCGGCGCTGTTGCGGTCACCGCTGTAGAACAGCTCGGCCAGGTTGATGTCGGATCCGATGCGCCGCGAACGCTCGGTCAGTCGCTGCGCCCAGTCCGCGGGCACGGCCGCCAGGTCCATGTGTTCGGTGGCGATCCGGCTGCCCGGTGCCGATAGAGCGGTGATGTTGTCGAACAGTCGGTCCTGGGCCTGCGGCGGCAGGTAGATCAGCAGGCCTTCGGCGCTCCACGCGGTCGGCTGCCCGGGGTCGAATCCGGCTGCCGTCAACGCTGCCGGCCAGTCCTCGCGCAGGTCGATCGCGACGGTGCGCCGCTGCGCGGTGGGCGCTGCGCCCAGACCGGCCAACGTGTGGGTCTTGAACTCGATCACCTCGGGCTGGTCGATCTCGTAGACCACCGTGCCGGCCGCCCAAGGCAGGCGGTAGGCCCGGGTGTCGAGGCCGGAGGCCAGGATGACGGCCTGGCGGATCCCCGAACGGGCGGCGTTAATGAAGAAGTCGTCGAAGTAGCGGGTCCGCACGGTGATCTGCTCATTCATGGCGCGGCGGGTTAGCAGCGGATCGTCCTCGTTGTGGAGCTCACCGTCGAGGAGCTTGATGAACGTGTCGACGCCGACGGCGCGGACCAGGGGTTCGGCCCATGGGTCGTCGAGCAGCGGGTCAGCACCCTGCGACGCCATCGCGCGCGAGGCGGCCACAGCCGTCGCGGTGGCACCCACACTGGACGCCAGATCCCAGGAGTCATTGTCCGTTCGCCCCATGCCGTAAGTCCTTCCTCAGACCACCATTTACTTAGCCGACTTAAGTGATAACCCGACTGTACGCTCCCAATTGCCGGTTTGACTGGTTGGCCTCGCGCCGCTATTGACCTAGTTGTCAACCGTTTTGGACGTTCCACCCCTCCCGCCGCTCGTCCTGTCCGGCCGTTGGTCCCCACCAGGCGGTTGTCGCGGCCGATGCCTGCTGTCGTGTCCTGGGCGTTTCGCTGAACTGGCGCCGGCGGAGACGGTTCCGTGCGAGGTGCGCGGGGCTGAGCCCGCTCGCCCGGTGCTCGCGGACACGGACGCAACCGGGGTCGAATCCTCATGCTGCGCCGGTGTCGATGCAGCAGGGGCCAACTGGCCGGTCAGCGTGGACCGTACGTCGGTCAGCGCGTCCTGGATGCCTTGGCGGGCAGCGGTGACGAGATTCTTTCCGAGCGTGCCCGGTGAGACCGTGGGGAAAAGCCCGGCCGGAGTGGGTTGGCCATACGGAATGGTGCGGTTGTAGCCGAGTTCGATCAGCACTCGGAATGTCGGTTGAATGAGGTCGACGATGGGCTTGGTCAACCAACTCGTTCCGGTGTCGGCGCCGATGTCGAGCAACGGTTGCAGAATCGGCAGGTTGATCGCGGGCAGAGTGATGTAGGTGGTGTCACCGAATACCTGCCGGTTGGCGGGATCGGCCATCGCCTGCTGCAACGCGGTCGGGGTGTAGCCGTCGGGGAGGGCGGTCGGAAAGAACGGGATTCCGGCGGGTATCGGTAGATACGGGTTCGGATACGTGGCGTGCACACCCAGGAACCCGGCTATCGCATTGAGGTCGGCCAGCAGATCGATTGGGTATTGCGGGAAGTCAGCGATCGGGTCGTACTGGAAGGCGATGTCGGTGGTCTTGTAGCCGGTGTCAGTAGGTGCGGGTCCGTCGAAGGTGACGTTGAGACCCGGGATGTACAGTCCGGGAAAGCGGGCCAGGATGCCGCCGTTGGGCCGGTTGGTGTCGCCGATTGCCACGAACGACAGCTGGTCGGTTGGCCGGGCGATCGACGCGTCATTGGTGAAGTTGCGCTGCGTCTTCGATGATGTCGGTGCTTTGGGAGTAGCCGAAGACGACGACCGGATCTGCTGGGTGGCTGTCCAATCGATTCTGGAGGGCGGCGTTGAGGTCGGTGACCCCCTCGGCCACCGATGGGTCGTAGGTGATCGCGCCGATTAGCGGCGGCAGCAGGCCTTCGGGGGTGATGACCGGGACCAGTGTGCAGGTGGGCACCTGGCAGGTTGAGTTCGGGGCGATGTAGTAGTTCTCGACGTTGGTGATGTAGTCGGGGATCGGCACGCGCAGACCGAGATCGGTGAGCGCGGTCGGGTTTCCGATGCCGCTGCCACCCATGATGAGCGCCGTCGTGGCTGCCAGTGCGACGGCCCCGCTAAGAGTCGCGGTCCCGCAGAGCAGGACCGTGCCTCCCAGCGCGAGGATGAGGAGCGCGAGGGTTCGGACCGCAGAGCGCATCGTCAAAAGCTCCCGTCGTTCAGTGCCGACCGAGACTGGTTACGTGTCGTTCGACGTCCGCCAAACGACGGGGGGTACGCGAAGCAGGCCGCTCCACCCCGGGGAAACGCTCTCGATCTTGCTACGTTCCGCGCCCCGGCAAGCGATTTTACGATCAACAGGTGAAATTCGGCCCAATCCTGGTCCCCGATGCTGACAGAACGGCCCGGTGCGCGCCAATTGCGATAGACGACAATACTTTTGAATTGAGACTGGCTGCGGCACGCGCCGACTTTCGCCGCGCTCAACGGATCGCCGGTCGGATCAGCCGCCGTCACCGAGTGGTCCCAAGCCGCAGACGCCGACATCCAGTGCGCACCGGAAGACACATTTCGGTCGGTTGAGCACTGCGCGCAGCGGGTATGCCGCACGCTGCAGCCCTTTGACGTGAGCGTCATCTTCGGATGTGGGGTGATCCACGGTCCGGCGGCTGCTGGAGGTGACGCGTGGTTGATCAACGCAGTGGGGAATTCCGCACTGACTTTGATGCGCCCGGCCGACGGACCCTGGTCGGACAGCCGCGCACCGACGAGGACGGCCCGGTCGCCGAGGCTGAGCAGATCGCCGCCGAAATCAGTTCCCGCGAGCAGCCACTGGGCACGCCCGGACGCCGCTTCGACCGGCGTTCGCCGTTCGTGATCGGGATGGCCGCCGCGGCTGGGGTCGCGGTGACCTACGCGGGGGTCCGGGTGTTGGCTTCGGCGGCACCGACCCTGGTCTTGATCGGGGTGGCGTTCTTCCTGGCTCTGGGCCTTGAACCAGCGGCGTCCGGTCTCGTCAAACGGGGCCTGCCGAGGTGGGCGGCGACCACTGTGGTGTTCCTGGCCGTGCTGGTGCTGATCGGGGCGTTCGTTGCCGCCGCGATCCCGCCGCTGTCCGCCCAGGCCGGCCAACTCATCAACCAGGCACCCCACTACATCGAACAGGCCCGGAATCATTCATCCACCGTCGGTCGACTCAACGATCGTTTCCACCTGCAGCAACGCATCACCGACACGTTCAACAAGTCCGGCGGGTCGCTGTTCGAAGAGCTGGTCAACGCAGGGACGGCGGTCTTCGGCGCGGTAACCGATAGCTTCATCGTGCTGGTGCTGACCGTCTACTTCCTGATTGACCTGCCGCGCATCCGCACCACGCTCTATCGGCTGGTCCCGCACACCCGCCGACCACGGGCGATCCTCATCGGCGACGAGGTGTTCGCCAAGGTGGGTGCCTACGTGCTGGGTAATGTCGCGACCTCAGTGATCGCCGGAGCCGCGACGTTCATCTGGCTGACCATCTTCGGCGTCCCCTACCCGCTGCTGCTGGGCCTGTTCGTCGCGCTGCTCGACCTAGTCCCCATCGTCGGCTCCACCATTGCCGGGCTCGTCGTCAGTGCGGTTGCCCTCACCGTGTCGCTGCCGGTGTGTATCGCCACCGCGGCTTTCTTCATCGCGTTCCGCCTCGCCGAGGACTACCTGCTGGTGCCCAAGATCATCGGCCGATTCGTCAAGGTGAGCGCGATCGTCACGATGGTCGCGGTCCTGATCGGCGGCCAGTTACTGGGCATCGTTGGCGCGCTGGTGGCCATCCCGATCGCGGCCGCAGTGCAACTGCTCATCCAGGAATTGCTGTTCCCCAGACTCGACGATGCCTGATCGGTCACGCGTCCGCGAGCGGTCGACAAGACGGGGCGTGGTCGGCATCGGTTGCCCTCACTTGCCGATGAACAGGTAGGCGGCGCCGGCCAGCCCGAGCGTGACGATGAAGGTGCGGAGCAGCCACTCGGGCAGGCTGCGGACCGCCCGCGCCCCCACGTAACCCCCGACCATGGTGGTCGGCCACAGCGTCGCGGCCGCGGTCAGGTCGAAGCTGTTCAGCGTGAGCAGGATCGGCAGCGCCACGAAGTTGGCGACGCAGATGCACAACCGGCTCAGCGCGTTGAGCACCTGAAGGCTGCCGGCAAGCACCAGCGACAGCGATGCCAGGGTGATGAAACCGGCTCCGGCTCCGAAGTAACCGGCGTAGCCGCAACCGAGCAGCAGCCCACCGATCAACGCCGGTGCCGGCGCTGAACCGCCGGGCCGCACCGTGATGCGGTGCCGTAGCAGTGGTTGCAGGGCGATGAGCGCGCACGCGAGCAGAACCAGATAGGGGGCCGCGGCACGGAACACGCTCGACGGGGTGACCGACAGCAGAACGGCCCCGGCCGCGGCGCCGCATCCCGCCAGCGGGATCAGCCACTGCAGCCGACGGCGCTGGCCGGCGAGCTCCTCGCGTAGCCCGACGACGATGGCCACATACCCCGGCGCATGGCCCAGAGTGTTGGTCACGTTCGCGCTGATCGGTGGCACCCCCAACGCGATGAGCACCGGAAACGTCGCCATCGATCCACCGCCGGCGGCTGCGTTAGCGGCCCCACCGACGAGCCCGGCGACGGCTAGCACCGCCAGTTGGGAACCGGTCAGCGGGTGCACCGTCAATTGCTCATGTCATCGAGTGACGGCACGGCGAAATAATCTGGCACGCCGACATTGTGGCGGGTGGCCCGAGCGTTCGATGATCCGCACTGCCATCGGACGCGTTGTTGTCACGATCCTCCACGGCGGACCATGGAAGTCAATGGACAGTCGAGACCAACCCAATGTCGGGCGACTGCGCGGCCGGCGCCGGTATCGACGGGCTTTCCCCGGGCGGCTGCAGAACGTTCCCTGGCGTCTCCGGACCGTATCCCGGTGGGGGACCATACATCGACGTTTCAGGCCCGTACCCCGGGGTTGCCGAGCCATACCCGGGCAGCGGTCCATAGCCGGGCACCGTTAGACCGGGCCCGGACAGGAGCTTGGACGCAACAAAATCCGCCGCCTGGGTGGTGTACCCCGGGACGTAGCCCTCGGTATGTCCACTCCACGCGTTGCCCGGACCCGCGTGACAGATCGGGTCGCCGGGGTTGCACAGGTCGATCGCCTTGGAGCCGAGAAGTGCGCTCTGAGTGGGTAGCGATCCGCCCGTGCGGTCGGCCACATCGCCGAAGGTGGCGACAGCCACGATGTTGTTCGCGTATTGGGGGGGTAGAGAATCGCCCCAGGCGATGCCACCCATCTGAACACCGGCCACGATGTCGATCACGCTTGCGCCTTGCGAGTAGCCGCCCAGGACAATCCTGGTGTCGGGGCAGGACGACACCGTGGATTTGATGTGGGATATCACGTCGTTGGCGCCGTCACCGCCGTGCAGCTGCAGCTTGCCAGCCTTGTAGTTCACCGCGTAGGTACCAATGTCCATGCCACCGGTCTGCTGGCGAAGCGAGTCGACGAAGGCATCACCGACACGGCCGAGACCGGCTGGCTCATCGGTGCCGCGCGCGAAAACAACCTCGGCGTCCGGGCAGTCGGCGGCCGACGCCGCCGGCGGCAGCCACAGCGCGTAGGGGAGGACGCTCGCAGAGAACAGCGCCGAAGCGACCAACGCGGCCCAGCGACCACTCGATCGGCCACACCCCACCCGGTGCCTACATTTGCAGCAAACAGGCATTCCCCAACCTAACTCAAAAGACAGGCCAGATGAAGTGCGCGGGTCTGCCCGCTCTGCTTCCCGGACTTATTGACAGCAAAGAAAATGGGTCAGGGATTGCTTCCTGACCTGTGTGCATCGCGATTTTCTGCCGGTGAGGTCAGACAGCGGTGGTGGTGAAAGTCACGGGTGGTCGCTGCTGGCCCGGCCCGGCCTCAGATACCCCGTCAAAAGCGTTGACGTACAGGTCAATAACGTGCGGCCGAGCGGCTGAACCGTTCCACCCGGCCCTCGAACGGGAATGTGTTCACCGAGGGTGATTGTCGCCCGGTAGGGCGCCGCTCCAGTCACTACTCGGTGACCGCCGAGACGAGCCGAGCCACCAGCTCGCCGTCGCGAACGATCCCGATCGTCTCGCCGGCCGCGACGCGGTTCAGTCCATGTCGAACCTGCCGACCGGACATCGGCGCACGCCTACGATCAGCGAAACCGTACGCCGCGCCGGCGAACCCGGAGCACCGCGATAAGAGTGCCGCCCAGCCACACCGCCGCTGCGAAGCCCAGGTGCACAAGACTTTTGGTGTCGCGGCCCAAGATCGGTCCGATCAGGGCGGGTAGCCGGTGCCACAGGAGTCGATGATCGACCCCGCCGACCGGGTCGGCGACGTAGTACAGCCCGTACGGCAGAACGAGCGCCAGCAGCCAGACACCCGTGCGCCGCGGGTCTCGGCGCTGCTTCCAACGCCGGATCAACGGTGCGGCACCCACCGGCAGCAGCACCGAGACGAGGTTGCCCACGCCCAGCCACGACAGAATTGGAACGGCGACGTTCGGGATCGTGATGGCCAGCCGAGCGGGCTTCTCCAGCCATAGTGTCACCGTGACCGCCGCGGTCAGGGTGGCTAACCCGACGGTGGCCAGCAGCGCGAGGTTCTTGATCACCAGCACTCGCCACAGTGGGACGCCGTCGGCCAGTGCCCGCTGCACCCGGTAGTGATCGGCGCCGAGAAGGTTGGTGGTGGTGACATCGGCGAAGATGAACGAGGAGAAGTAGGTCCCGATCAGGATCACCCAATCGGCGTGGCGGCCATGGGGAGTCAGTGGCTGCACCAGCAACCACCCCGCGGCCAGGACAAGGTTCACCAACACACCCAGCAGCCACGTGCGCGGCGGGGTGAATGCCCAGCGGATCTCGGCGCGCACCGCCGGCCACAGGCGCTGATCGAAGTCCGCGGCTGCCTGTCGGGCGGCAGCCGGCCGCGGCGCCGAGGCGCGCACCGCCGCCCGCAGATACGGGCTCAATGGGGTGCGGGGTTGGGGAATTAGCATGCTGACTTCCCGCCGGGATCGGGACTTGCTGCGCACGGTACCCCGGCTGGCTGTGGACCGACGGCAGGCACACGGTCCGCCTTCGTCCAGCTGGTGGACGGCGTCGAGGGAAGGGTTTCGGTTCCGCCGCCGTGGCCATACCGTTGACCAGGTCGGTCGAGCCACCACGGATTGGGGAGGCAGATGTCCACCTGGCTGATCACCGGATGTTCCACCGGCCTGGGCCGCGCCCTGGCCGTAGCAGCCAGTGCGGCCGGTCACCAGGTCGTTGCGACGGCACGTGATGCGGCCACGGTCGCTGAACTGGCCGCCGCCGATCCGGAGCGGGTGTTGGCCCTCGCCCTCGACGTGACCCGGCCCGAGCAGGTCACCGCCGCCGTCGAGCAGGCGCGTCGGCGATTCGGCGGCGTCGACGTCCTGGTCAACAATGCCGGCTACGGTTATCGCGCCGCCGTCGAGGAGGGCGACGACGCCGAGGTCCGCAGATTGTTCGAGACCCACGTCTTCGGCGCCGTCGCGATGATCAAAGCGGTGTTGCCCGGCATGCGGGCCCGCCGCGCGGGAGCGATCGTGAACATCTCGTCGATCGGCGCCCGGCTCACCCCAGTGGGCTCCGGCTACTACTCGGCAGCCAAGTCCGCGTTGGAGGGCCTGAGCGGTTCTCTGCGCGGCGAGCTTGCCCCACTGGGGATTTCAGTGACTGTGGTCGAGCCCGGCGCGTTCCGCACCGACTTCGCCGGACGCTCGCTGACCCAATCGACCAGCGTCATCGACGACTACGCCGACACTGCGGGGCAGCGACGTAAAGAGCGCGACACCGTCCACGGCACCCAGGCCGGCGACCCTGCCAAGGCCGCGGCGGCCATCATTGCCGCCGTCGACGACCCGGAACCGCCGGGGTTCCTGCTGCTGGGCTCGGATGCGCTGGCGGCCTACCGCTATGTGGCCGCGGCGCAGTCCGACGAAGTGGCGGCGTGGGAAGCCCTCAGCAAGGGAACAGATTTCGCTGAGTGAGTGGTGTGGTCGGTCGCGGCGGCCCTGCCTCAGTAGCGCCGGATTCGGGTTAGCGCTCCATCTACAGCTAGCGTGAGGACATGACCGACTTCACGACCTGCGCGATCGTCGGCGGGGGACCCGCCGGCATGGTGCTCGGACTGCTGCTGGCCCGGGCCGGCGTCGAGGTGACCGTGCTGGAGAAGCACGCCGACTTCTTGCGCGACTTCCGCGGTGACACAGTGCATCCCAGCACTCTGCGGCTACTCGACGACCTCGGGCTGTGGCCGAAGTTCGCCAGGCTTCCGCAGAGCAAGGTCGACCACGCGGCGTTCACCGTCGACGGCACGTCGCTGACCATGGTGGACTTCCGCCGGCTGCATCAGCCACATCCGTACATCGCAATGGTGCCGCAGTGGGACCTGCTGGACCTGCTGGCCGACGCGGGCCGGGCCGAGCCGACGTTCACCCTGCGGATGGAACACGAGGTCACCGGCCTGCTCACCGAAGGTGGCCGGACCGTGGGCGTGCACTACCGCTCACCGGCAGGCGAAGGCGACCTGCGGGCCGACCTGACAGTCGCGTGTGACGGGCGCACGTCGGTGGTCCGGCAGGCAGCCGGGCTGGTGGCACACGAGTACCCGGTGTCCTTCGACGTGTTGTGGTTTCGGCTGCCGCACGCCGACGACGCGGAGTACACGCTGATTCCCCGCACCGCACCGGGGCGGGTGCTGATCATGATCCCGCGCACCGGCTACTTCCAGATCGCTTATCTCATTCCCAAGGGCACCGACCGCGCCATCCGCGACAAAGGCCTCGACGCGTTCAAAGCCGAAGTGGCGAGCCTGGTTCCGGAAGGCGATATCGACGCCCTGACGTCCATGGACGAGGTGAAGGTCCTCGACGTCCGCCTCAACCGGCTCAAGCGCTGGCACGCATCCGGCCTGCTGTGCATCGGAGACGCCGCGCACGCGATGTCCCCGGTCGGCGGGGTCGGCATCAACGTCGCGGTCCAGGACGCGGTCGGCACGGCCACGCTTCTGGCCGACCCGCTACGCCGCCGCGACGTCACCGACCGGGACCTTGCCGGGGTCCGCCGTCGGCGGCTGCCGCCCGCGGCGCTCACCCAGGCCGTGCAGCGGGCCATGCATCGCCGGCTGGTGAGCCCGATCCTGCGCGGCGAGAGCGGCAATCCGCCCGCCGCCCTGGTCGCGGCGCTCCGGCGGTTGCCGTGGTTGTCGGTGATTCCGGCATACGTTGTGGGGGTGGGCGTTCGGCCGGAGCGCGCCCCGGACTTCGCCAGGCGCTAGCGTCGCAGCGCACCGCGGATCGGGACGCACACTCGAAAACGTCAGCCGCCCAGCATGATCAGCCCGCCATCGACGGCGAGCAGCTGGCCGGTGATGAAGTGCGCACCCTCGCTCGCCAGGAACACCAGCACCGGCCCGAGATCGCGGTCGGCGTCGCCGAGCGCACCGCCGAGCGGAATGCTGGCCTTGATCTGCTGATCGATCAGCGGGGCGGCCTCGGGACCGAGGAACTCCCGCAACCGGTCGGCGCCGCGAGTCTGCATGGCCGGCGCCAGCGCGTTGACCGTGACTCCGTCGGAGGCCCAGGCCTTGGCCGCCGAGCGGGTCCAGGCCTGCACGGCGCCCTTGGCCGCGGCGTACACCGCCGAAATCGGGCTTCCCGTCACGGCTTCGGCGGACCCGAAGTTGACGATCCGGCCACCCGTCTTGCGCATCGCCGCGTGCGCGGCCTGGTTGGTGAAGATCGTCGTCTTCAGATTCGTCCCGACGACGAAGTCGATGTCGTCGCCGGTGATCATCCCCGGAATGCCCTGCTGCCAGAGCCCGGCCGCGTTGACCAGAACGTCGAGCCCGCCGAGCTCAGACACTGCCGCGTCCATCATGGCGTTCACCGCGGCCGAATCCCTGGCGTCGCACTGCAACCACGTCGCGTGGCCGGTGTCGGCGGGTTCGGTTTGGTGATACGTCGCGACGACGGCCGCCCCGGCGGCGGCCAGCGCCCGCACCGCCGCGGCGCCCAGCCCGGTCGCCGCTCCGGTCACCACGGCGCGACGACCCTCCAGCGGGCGGCTCATCGAGATGCGGCGATGATGGACGGCACAGCGGCCAGGTGGCTTACCATGACGGTCACGGTAAGGCCGGCCGGGCCGACTGTCAATGACGGCGTGTACGCGAATTGCTTTGCGCCAGTGCGACTATGCGAGGAGTTCGACGATGCGGGTGTCCATGGTGACCGGGCCGGGGCAGACGGAGGTCCTCGAGGTTCCCGATCCGACACCGGGCCCGGGCGACGTGCTGGTGAAGATGAAGGCGTGCGGCATCTGCGGGTCGGATGCGTTGTACATCTCGTTGGGCGGCTTGCCGCCGCACCAGGGCCGGATGCCGCTGGGTCACGAACCGGCCGGCGAGGTGGTCGACGTCGGCCGCGACGTCACCGGGATCAGGGCGGGCGACCACGTCGTCATCAACCCGATGGCAGCGCCGAGTGGGGTCATCGGCAATGGCGGGTCCACCGGAGCGCTCGCCGAGTACCTGGTGATCGAGAACGCGGTGCGGGGCACCAGCCTGGAGGTCATCGGAGACGACGTGCCGTTCCAGGTCGCCGCGCTGAACGAACCGATGGCCGTCGCCCGGCACGGGGTCAACCAGACTCGCCCGAAAGCCTCGGACAAGGTGGTCATCTTCGGCGCCGGACCGATCGGGTTGGGCGCCACCATCGCCTACAAGGCCGCGGGTGTCGACAATGTCGTGGTGGTGGACCTGATCGGATCCCGGCTGCAGAAGGCCCTCGAGGTCGGTGCGGACGCGGTGGTCAACGCCGGCGAGCAGGACGTGGCCGCCACGCTGATCGAACTGCACGGCGCCGCCAAGGCCAGGTGGCCCGGCAAGTCCGGCACCGACATCTACCTGGACGCAGCCGGGGCGCCCTCGGTGATCAACACCGCGCTCACCGCCGCCAAGAGCGGCGCCACCCTCGGTGTCGTCGCCGTCCACAAGGAACCGGTGCCGGTGGACTTCGTCAACCTGATGGGCAACGAGATCACCATCGTCGGCTCGATGGGCTACCCCACCGAGATCTTCGAGGTGACAGCCGATCTGGCGGCCAACTGGGAGAAGTACGCGGTGATCGTCAGCCACACCTTCGGGTTCGACGACGTCCAGGACGCGTTGCGGACGGCGACGACGCCGGGGGCGGCCGACAAGGTCGTCGTCACCTTCGACTGAGTCCTCAGAGCCGGGGAAGCACCTCGGCGGCCAGCAGCTCGAGCGTGGCATCCGAAGCCCGGTCGTGGGTGAACAGCACCACCTGTCCGAAGCCCATATCGTGAAGTTCGCCGAGCCGGTCGACGACGGCCGATGGCGTGCCGATCAGTCCGCCGTCGTGTAGCCCGAATCCCGGCCCTCCGAACCGCTTTTCGGCAACCAGACGCACCGAATCCAGGGAAGCGTCGTCGGGAGCCAGGGCCAGCACCGCCTCGACCGACATCACGATGGTGGACGGGTCGCGGCCGATGTCGTCGCACAGTGAACGCAGGACCGAGAGCTTGTGTGCCATCCCGCCGAGCGCGTAGGTCGGGACGTTCCACACGTCGGCGTAGCGCGCAACCAGCGGCAGGGTGTACTTCTCGCCGGCGCCACCGACGATGATCGGCGGGCGCGGCCGCTGTACGGGGCCCGGTTTGATCGGCATGTCGGTAACCGTGTAATGCGTTCCGCGGTAGTCGATCCGCTCGTCAGCGAAGGCCTGGTGAAGGATCTCCAGCGTTTCGCACAGCCGCTGCGAGCGCTGCGCGAAGGAGCCCCAGTCCAGCCCCAGCCGGTGGTGTTCGTCCTCGATGGAACCGCTGCCGACGCCGAGTTCCAGCCGGCCGCCCGAGATCTGGTCGAGAGTGGTGGCCATCTTGGCCAGCACGGCCGGGTGCCGGAACTGGTTGCACAGCACGAGGTGCCCGACGCGCAGCCGCTCGGTTCGGCTCAGCAGCGCGGTGGCCAGCGTCCAAGCCTCAAGCGAGCTGATGTCGGGCACGCCCGGCCCGTACATATGGTCATACAGCCACAGCGAGCCGATGCCGAGTTCCTCGCAGCGCTGAGCGCGGTGCAGGACGTCGGCGAAGGTGAATCCCATCTGCGGGACGTAGACCCCGATGTCGAGGATGCTCAACGAATCACTGCTTGATGCCGACGGCGTGGCGCAGCTGCGACAGGAACTGGTCGGCGTCGTCGCTGCGAACCACATAGTGCGACACGGCAACCCGGATCGCGGTGGCCGCCTTGACCGACGCATTGGGACCGGTCAGCAGCCGCTCCAGGCGGGCCCGCATGGTCGGCAGGATGGTGCCGAGCTGGGCGATCACCACCTCTGGCTCGATGTCGATCACCCGCACACCCGAGTAGGACTGCTGGTAGGAGACGATGAACTGCAGGGCGGCGTCGAGCTTGTCGGCCCCGCGCAGCCCGGCTGTCGCGCGGCTGACCCCGCTGTCGAACATGTGGCGCTCGTACACGCTGAACGCGCGCAGAAGCTCCTCTTTGGAGGCGAACCAGCGGTAAAGCGTCGGGCGGGACACCCCCGCCTGCAAGGCGACCTCGGACAGGCTGAGCTTGGTCTGGCCGTTGCGGGCAAGCACCTCGGCGGTGGCCTTCAGGATGCGGTTACGCGATGAGGTTTCGTCCTCGTCAGGTACCGCATCGCTCTCGGCGGGCGCTTGGCTCACCCGTACAGGATTACAGGTCGCGGCCAATGTGTCACGCGGCTTCACACATCCGAGACCAAACAGGCGTCTTTACAAAGATCGGGCAAAATGTCACGCTGGGCGCGTGTCCGAGGACCACCGCGAATTCAGCCCGCACGACATCTCCTCCCAGCGGTTCTGGGGTCAGACGTTCGACGTGCGCGATCAAACCTTCGCCGAACTCCGGGCCGCCGACGGGCTGAGCTGGCACCCGCCGGTCCCGTCGGTGTTCGACAACACCGAGCCCGGATTCTGGGCGCTGACCCGGCGCGCCGACATCGTGCACGCCAGCCTGCATCCGGAGCTGTTCAGTTCGGCCAACGGAATCGCCCTGGATCCGATGCCCGCCGAGTTGCAGCGCATCGCGACCTTTTTCCTGATGATGGATCCACCGCAGCACACCCTGTACCGCCGCCTGATCAGCTCGGCGTTCACCCCGCGTCACGTGGCTCAGATCGAGGAGCAGGTCCGCAAGAACGCCGCCGCCGTCGTCGACGAATTGGTGGGGGTCGGCCGGGTCGACTTCGTCGCCGTCTGCTCGTCGCGACTGCCCATGATGACGATCTCGGAGATGCTCGGCGTGCCGACGGATCAGCGAGAAGCGGTGGCCAAGGCCGCCGAGAAGCTGTTCAGCATGAGCGACGACGAGTACAGCTCGCTGGAGGAGCGCGCCGAGGCGACCATCAGCGAGATGTTCCTGCTGGCCAACACCGGGATTGAACTGGCCAAGTTCCGGCGCCGTCACCCGGCCGACGACCTGATGACCGCCATCGTCGATGCGGAGGTGGACGGCCACCGGCTCACCGACGAGGAGATCGGCGCGTTCCTGATCCTGCTGGCCTCGGCAGGCAACGACACCACCAAGCAGACGACGTCGCACGCCATGCTCGCGCTGGCGGCCAACCCCGGGCAGCGGGAGTGGCTGACGGCCGACTTCGAGAACCGGATCGGCCCCGCCGTCGAGGAGTTCATCCGCTGGGCCACGCCGGTGCTGCAGTTCGCGCGCACCGTCACCGAGGACACCGAACTCGCCGGCCAGCAGCTGTCAGCCGGTGACAAGGTGGGGCTGTTCTACTGCTCGGCCAACCGCGACGACAACGCCTTCGACCGACCGCAGATGTTCAACCTGCAACGCAAGCCCAACCCGCACCTGGGCTTCGGCGGCGGCGGCCCGCACTTCTGCCTGGGTAACCAGCTCGCCCGCACCGAGCTGCGAAACCTGTTCCGCGAGTTACTGAGCCGTGTGGATGTCGAGTTCGGCGAGCCCGAATACCTGATGAGCAACTTCGTGCACGGCATCAAGCGGCTCCCGGCATGCGTCCGGTGAAGGGACGGTGACACCATGCGCATTGACGTCGATCTTGCCAAGTGCACCGGTCACGGCATCTGCGAGACCATCGCCGAGGACGTCTTCGAGGTCTCCGACGAGGGCAAGGTCCACATCCACGGCAACCGGCGACCTGAGGCGGACCGCGCACGGATGCGGCAGGCCGTGACGCAGTGCCCGGCCGCGGCGCTGACGTTGAGCGACGAGGGCAGAGCGTGAAGAAGTACTTCAGTCACACACTGCTCTACCTGCACGAGACGATCGCGCTCGGATCCGAGCGCGCCGAGACGTTTACCGAGGTGTTCACCAGCGTCTACCAGCCGATGATGGAATCACTTGGGGCGCGGCTATTCTCGATCTGGGAGACCACCCCCTACAACGGGCACTGGCCGCAGGTGACGATCATCTGGGAGATCGACGCCTTCGCCGATTATGCCCGCATCGGCCGCGCCCAGGCACCCGGCGGCAGCCACCGGGGGGTGGCCGCCGCGTGGTCGGACTACCTGGCCGGAGTCGGCGCCGCAGGCGAGGGACGAATCATGTACGCCGGGCGGAGCAACCGCACGCTGGCCGAGCTGACAGCGGCGAAGTTCGGTGCCGGGCTGGTGATCCAGGAGATCATGCAGACCAAGCCGGGCAAGCAGGACGACTACATCCGGGAGCTCGAGCGGCTGTACGTGCCGTGGTCGGAACGCACCGGGAAGCGGTGGCTGGGCTCGTTCATCACCACCTTCCGGTTCAACGAGGTGATCCACTACTGGGCGCTGGACGGCGACTGGGACTGCTTCGAGAACCACTACCCGTCCTGGAAGGACAGCCCGCCCGCCGAGATCGTCACCTGGATGAGCGTCGCCCCGGCATTGCGTGACGGCTGGGAAGACGCCATCCTGCAGGCCCTGCCCCCGTCGCCATTGCGATAACTGGTTGTGATGCAAAGCTTCTCGTACCACCCGTTCGCCCCCGCGGTGATGACCGACCCGAGGCCCTTCTACCGCACACTGCGTGACCACCACCCGGTGTACTACATCGAGGACCTGGACACGTTCGCGCTGTCCCGGTTCGAGGACATCTGGGACGTGCTGGCGATCAACGACGGCACCTTCGTCGCCTCCGAGGGAACACTGCCGTCGGCCGCGGTGCTGGCCCACCGCAACGACGGACCCGTACCCGACCCGCCGTTGCATCCGCTGCCGTTCCATGCCAACTTCGACGCTCCGCTCTACGACGACGTCCGCCGCTGTACCGCGGGCCAGTTCCGGCCGAAATCGGCGAACACCATGCAGGAGCGGATTCGCTTGCTGGCCAACCAGCGCCTCGACGAGCTGCTGGCGCGCGGCAGCTTCGACCTCACCCAGGACTACGGGGGGATGGTCGCCGCCTCGATGGTCTGCGAACTAGTCGGTCTGCCAACCGATCTCGCCGCTGAGGTGCTGGCGACGGTCAACGCGGGAAGCCTGGCCGAGCCGGGCAGCGGCGTCGAGGTGGCCGACGCCCGGCCCGGCTATCTCGACTACCTGATCCCGGTGGTTGCCCGGGTCCGTGCCGGCGAGCACGACGGCCCACTGCCCATCGTCGAGAACCTCCTGGCCTACCGGCTGCCCGACGGGTCGCCCCTGACCGACACGGAGGTGGCGGTCCAGATGCTCGGCGTCTTCATCGGCGGCACCGAGACGGTGCCCAAGATCGTCGCCCACGGGCTGTGGGAACTGTACCGGCACCCCGACCAGCTGGCGGCCGTGCGCGACGACCCGACCGCCAACGTCGGTGTGGCTCGCGAGGAGATCATCCGGTACTGCGCACCCGCGCAGTGGTTCGCGCGAACCGTTCGGCGTCCCTTCATGATTCACGACAGCGAGATCCGCCCCGGACAACGCATCATCAGCCTGCTCGCCTCGGCCAACCGCGACGAGCGCGAGTATCCCGATCCGGAGGCCTTCATCTGGGACCGACCCATCGCGCGGTCGCTGGCCTTCGGCCGCGGCCAGCACTTCTGCCTGGGGTACCACCTGGCGCGAGTGGAAATCGCCGTGCTGCTGCAGGAGTGGCTACGCCGGGTCCCGGACTACCGTATCGACGAAGCGGCCGCCCGTCGGCCGCCGTCCAGCTTCCAGTGGGGCTGGAACACCGTGCCTGTCGAAGTGTGATGGCGGGCTGAATGTTTCACTGCAGCGCCGCGATGGCGGCGCGGGCCAGCTGTCCGGCGCTCGGATAGCGGGCCGTGGGGTCCTTGGCCGTCGCGGCCGCGATGACGTCGTCGATCCGAGCGGGCAGCCATGGCGCAAAGCGGGTGGCCGGCGGCACCGGGCGGTGCAGCTGGCTGTCTACCACGTCGGCCTTGGAGGCGGCGTCGAAGAACGGCGGCTTGCCTGTCAGGAGCCGAAACAGCGAGCAGCCCAGCGAATAGACGTCGGCGCGGGCGTCCACCGCGCGCCCACGCAGCATCTCCGGTGACGCGTAGGCTGCCGAGGTGAGCACGAATTCGCTCCCGCCGGCGACGGTCTGCTCCTGGGTGCCGCGGGCCAGCCCGAAGTCGGCGAGGACGACGGTGCCATTCTGTCCCAGCAGGAAATTGGGCGGCTTGACGTCGCCGTGCACCAGGTCTTTGGTGTGGGCGTAGTCCAGGGCGGCCGCCACCTCGGTGATGATGCGGGCGACCCGTTGCGTAGGCATGCGGCCTGCCCGTAGCTCACGGTCGGCATCGGTGCCCTGGACGTACTGCATTGCCATCCAGAGGATTCCGTCCGGCGTCTCGCCCTGGCCGTAGACCTGAACGATGTTGGGGTGGTGCAGCGACCGGGCCGTCCGCACCTCCTCGACGAACCTCCGGCGGTAGGCCGGGTCGCCCGACACTGCGGCATTGAGAACCTTCAGCGCGACCCGGTAACCCGAATCCGCCTGGCGAGCTATGCAAACCGTCCCTACACCGCCGGAGCCCAGGGTGGCCTCGATGAGGTAGCCGTCCACGACGGCACCGGGCGCGACCGCGCTAGCGGGCGTCGTATCCACGGTTTGGCAGCGTCGCGAAGAACTGCGCCAGCACCGCCGCCACTTCGACGAAGGCGGCACGGGTGGGCGCGGACATCTCCTGGGTGCTGTCGATGACACCACCGGGACGCAGTCCGGGATCGAAGGGCACCTCCACCACCGCCTGCCGTCGCGAACGGAACTGCTGGGCGAGGACACCGCGGGTGCGCTTGTCGGAGTGGCCGTCGGAGTCGTTGAGCACCACCACCGAGCGCTGCATCAGACCCGTCTTACCGTGGTGAGCAAGCCATTCCATCGTCTGCGCGGCGGCTGACGCGCCGTCCGGCCACGGCGAGGACACCACGATCAGGGCGTCCATGTCGCGCAGCGCCTCCTGGGTGACCGGGGCGTCCATGGTCGATCCGCAGTCGACGATCGCGATGGTGAAGTGCCGGTCGAGGCGCATGGTGGCCTCCCGGTAGATCGCCGGATCGAGAATCCCTCGGCGGCTGCCACTTTCACCGGCGAGCACGAACAGGCCCGCCGAGTTGCTGCCCATCCGGGTGAGCACCTCGGCGAACGACCGCAGGTTCTTGTTCTTCGCCAGCTCCCAGTAGGAGCCGTCGGCCCGCGGGTCGATCCGGCTGCCCAGCCGGCCGAACGCGGTGTCGGCGTCCACGGCGACGACCCGGTCACCGCGGCGCAGCTCGGCCAGTACCGATCCGACGCTTGCGGCCACCGTCGTCTTGCCGACACCGCCCTTGCCCAGCACGCCGATCTTGTAGTGCCCGCGCAGTGGGGCGCCGACCATGGCCTCCATCGCGGCCTGGCGCAGCTCGGTGCGCGACGGCCGCGGGTTGACCAACCCGAACGTCGCGGTGTGCACCGCGCGGCGCCAACCGCGGCCGGGCCTGGGCTTGGGTGGCCTGCGTGCCGGCGGAGGCGGCAGCGGGGGATATGGCGGCGTAGCCGGCGCGATCCGCGGGATCTGCACCGTCGGCGGCCCTGGTGGAACGGGCGGGCGCGGCGGCGGGCCCGGCTGGAACCGGTCACGCGGGACGTAGTCGCGGTCGGTCATGGCATCAGTATCACCGGGCGGGCAATCGTGCAGGTCGCGGGCTGCCCGCACTGACCCGCCGGGGTGTTTCCGGGCGTGGGTCCGAGCCGCGCCGAGCGAACCGGTTCCTAAGAATCCGCGCAGACTTTGCGCAAAATCCGGAGCGGGTCGGTGGACCCGTTTCCAGTGGCAGTAGACGCGTCCGACGTGTGGCGTTGCGCACGCGCGCCGCGCCAACGTGCGCCCACAGCAAACAGCGCGGGAGCCGGCGCGCGGAGCACCTCGCCGGGACGATCGGCCAGTCCCGGCGCACTTCGGCACCAAAAGCCGACGTAGACGACGAATTCCGCAGGTCTGGGCCGGTTTGCGGCGCACGGCCGCGGAGCCGGGGCGGCGGTCAAGTTAGCCTGGACTAAGTTGGCATGTCAGGCGGTGTTTGTCATATCGTTTTACGACTTGTTGACACCACAGAAGGACCGCCGTTCACCGACGCACGGAGGTATCCCTGACGGAGCGCGGCGACGTCGATCAAATCGCCGCGCGAAAAAGCTTGTGAAGGGTCAGGTGCAGATGCCCAGGAGCGTCGGGCTGTACAACCCCGCCTATGAACACGATGCGTGTGGCGTCGCCATGGTGGTGGACATCCATGGTCGGCGCAGCCGCGACATCGTGGACAAGGCAATCACCGCCCTGCTGAACCTCGAACACCGCGGTGCCGCCGGCGCCGAGCCGCACAGCGGTGACGGCGCGGGCATCCTGCTGCAGATTCCCGACACCTTCCTGCGCGCCGTCGTCGACTTTGACCTGCCTGCCGAGGGCTCCTACGCCACCGGCATCGCGTTCCTGCCGCAGTCCGCACGCGACGCCGCCACCGCCTGCGAGGCCGTCGAGAAGATCGTCGAGGCCGAGGGCCTCGAGGTGCTCGGCTGGCGCGACGTGCCCACCGACGACTCCTCCCTGGGCGCGCTGTCCCGCGACGCCATGCCGACCTTCCGCCAGATGTTCATCGGCGGGGCCTCCGGCATGGACCTCGAGCGCAAGGCCTACGTGATCCGCAAGCGAGCCGAGCACGAGCTGGGCTCCAAGGGTCCCGGCCAGGACGGCCCCGGACGCGAAACGGTTTATTTCCCAAGCCTTTCCGGACAGACCTTCGTCTACAAGGGCATGCTGACCACCCCGCAGCTCAAGGCGTTCTACCTCGACCTGCAAGACGAGCGGCTGGAAAGCGCGCTCGGCGTGGTGCATTCACGCTTCTCCACCAACACCTTCCCGTCGTGGCCGCTGGCCCACCCGTTCCGCCGGATCGCCCACAACGGCGAGATCAACACCGTCACCGGCAACGAGAACTGGATGCGCGCCCGCGAGGCGCTGATCAAGACCGACATCTTCGGCACCGACGTCGAGAAGGTCTTCCCGGTCTGCACGCCGGGCGCCTCGGACACCGCCCGTTTCGACGAAGCACTCGAACTGCTGCACCTCGGCGGGCGCAGCCTGGCGCACTCGGTGCTGATGATGATCCCGGAGGCCTGGGAGCGCAACGAGGCAATGGACCCGGCACGACGTGCGTTCTACGAGTACCACGCCTCGCTGATGGAGCCGTGGGACGGCCCGGCCTCGGTGTGCTTCTCCGACGGCACCGTCGTCGGCGCGGTGCTCGACCGCAACGGCCTGCGCCCCTCGCGCATCTGGGTCACCGAGGACGGCCTTGTGGTCATGGCCTCCGAGGCCGGCGTGCTGGACCTCGACCCGGCCACGGTGGTCAAGCGGATGCGCCTGCAGCCGGGCCGGATGTTCCTGGTCGACACCGCCCAGGGCCGCATCGTCTCCGACGAGGAGATCAAGGCCGAACTGGCCGCCGAGAAGCCCTACCAGGAATGGCTCGACGAGCAGCTGTTCCACCTCGACGAGCTGCCGCAGGGTCCCTACATCCGGATGCCGCACCACCGGGTGGTGCTGCGCCAGCAGGCCTTCGGCTACACCTACGAGGAGCTCAACCTCCTGGTGGCCCCGATGGCGCGCAACGGCGCCGAGTCGTTGGGCTCGATGGGCACCGACACTCCGATCGCGGTGCTCTCCGCACGCCCCCGGATGCTGTTCGACTACTTCCAGCAGCTGTTCGCGCAGGTGACCAACCCGCCGCTGGACGCCATCCGCGAAGAGGTGGTGACCAGCCTGCAGAGCACCGTCGGCCCGGAGGGCGACGTGCTCAACCCGACCGCCGAGTCGTGTCACCAGATCGTGTTGCCGCAGCCGATCCTGCGCAACCACGAACTGGCCAAGCTGATCAACCTCGACCCCGACGACGAGGTCCGCGGCCACAAGCACGGGATGCGCTCGGCCGTCATCCGCTGTCTGTACCCGGTGGCCAAGGGCGGTGAGGGCCTGCGCCGGGCTCTCGACGACATCCGCGACGCGGCGTCGAAGGCCATCGCCAACGGCGCGCAGATCCTGATCATCTCCGACCGCGAGTCCAATGAGAACCTCGCGCCGATCCCGTCGCTGCTGGCGGTCTCGGCCATCCACCACCACCTGGTCCGCGAACGCACCCGCACCCAGGTCGGCCTGGTCGTGGAGTCCGGCGACGCCCGCGAGGTGCACCACATGGCCGCCCTGGTGGGCTTCGGCGCCGCCGCGATCAACCCCTATATGGCGTTCGAGTCGATCAGCGACATGATCGACCGCGGGGTGATCCAGGGCATCGATCGCGAAAAGGCGCTGTCCAACTACGTCAAGGCCGCAGGCAAGGGCGTGCTGAAGGTGATGTCCAAGATGGGCATCTCCACGCTGGCCTCCTACACCGGCGCCCAGCTGTACCAGGCCATCGGCATCTCGCAGTCCGTGCTCGACGAGTACTTCACCGGACTGAGCTGCCCGGTCGGCGGCATCGATCTCGACGACATCGCCGCCGACGTCGCCACCCGCCACCAGCTGGCCTACCTGGACCGTCCCGACGAACGCGCCCACCGCGAGCTCGAGGTCGGCGGTGAGTACCAGTGGCGCCGCGAGGGCGAGTACCACCTGTTCAATCCGGACACGGTGTTCAAGCTGCAGCACTCCACCCGCACCGGGCAGTACTCCATCTTCAAGGAGTACACCAAGCTGGTCGACGACCAGAGCGAGCGGATGGCCTCGCTGCGCGGGCTACTGAAGTTCAAAGACGCAGGAGACAGTGGGCGCCAACCCATTTCCATCGAAGAGGTCGAGCCGGCCAGCGAGATCGTCAAGCGGTTCTCCACCGGCGCGATGAGCTACGGTTCGATCTCCGCCGAGGCTCACGAGACCCTTGCGATCGCCATGAACCGTCTTGGTGCGCGGTCGAACTCGGGTGAGGGCGGCGAGGCGTCCAGCCGTTACGAGCGCGACCCCAACGGCGACTGGCGCCGCAGCGCGATCAAGCAGGTCGCCTCCGGCCGGTTCGGCGTGACGTCGCACTACCTGAGCAACTGCACCGACATCCAGATCAAGATGGCCCAGGGCGCCAAACCCGGTGAGGGTGGCCAGCTTCCGGGTCACAAGGTGTACCCGTGGGTGGCCGAGGTCCGGCACTCGACACCGGGTGTGGGTCTGATCTCGCCGCCGCCGCACCACGACATCTACTCGATCGAGGATCTGGCGCAGCTGATCCACGACCTGAAGAATGCCAACCCGCAGGCCCGGGTCCACGTGAAGCTGGTTTCGGAGAACGGTGTGGGCACGGTCGCGGCCGGTGTGTCCAAGGCGCACGCCGATGTGGTGCTGATCTCCGGTCACGACGGCGGCACCGGGGCCACCCCGCTGACGTCCATGAAGCATGCCGGCGCGCCGTGGGAGCTGGGCCTGGCCGAGACCCAGCAGACGTTGCTGCTCAACGGTCTTCGCGACCGCATCGTGGTCCAGGTAGACGGACAGCTCAAGACCGGCCGCGACGTCGTCGTCGCCGCGCTGCTGGGTGCCGAGGAGTTCGGTTTCGCCACCGCGCCGCTGGTGGTGTCGGGCTGCATCATGATGCGGGTCTGCCACCTCGACACCTGCCCGGTGGGCGTGGCCACTCAGAACCCGCTGCTGCGTGAGCGGTTCAACGGCAAGCCGGAGTTCGTGGAGAACTTCTTCATGTTCATCGCCGAAGAAGTCCGTGAGCTGATGGCCCAGTTGGGCTTCCGCACGGTCAACGAGATGGTCGGCCAGGTCAATACGCTGGACACCGTGCAGGCCGCCGCGCATTGGAAGGCCCACAAGCTGGACCTTGCACCGGTTCTGCACGAGCCGGAGTCGGCCTTCATGAATCAGGACCTGTACTGCAGCTCGCGGCAGGACCACGGCCTGGACAAGGCGCTGGACCAGCAGCTGATCGTGATGAGCCGGGAGGCGCTGGATTCCGGCACGCCGGTCCGCTTCGCAACGACGATCGCCAACACCAACCGCACCGTCGGCACCATGCTCGGGCACGAGCTGACGAAAGCCTATGGCGCCAATGGTCTTCCGGACGGGACCATCGACATCACTTTCGAGGGCTCGGCGGGCAACAGCTTCGGCGCCTTCGTGCCCAGAGGCGTCACGCTGCGGGTCTACGGCGACGCCAACGACTACGTAGGCAAGGGTCTCTCGGGTGGACGGATCGTGCTGCGCCCGTCGGACCGTGCACCGGACGGTTATGTCGCCGAGGACAACATCATCGGCGGCAACGTGATCCTGTTCGGTGCCACCAGCGGCACCGCATTCATCCGCGGCACGGTGGGCGAGCGGTTCGCGGTGCGTAACTCCGGCGCCCACGCGGTGGTCGAGGGCGTCGGCGACCACGGCTGTGAGTACATGACGGGCGGCCGGGTGGTGATCCTCGGCGAGACGGGACGTAACTTCGCGGCCGGCATGTCCGGCGGCGTCGCCTACGTCTACGACCCCGACGGCAAGCTGCCCACCAACCTCAACACCGAGATGGTGGAGCTCGACGACTTCGACGATGCCGACATCGAGTGGCTGCACGACATGATCGTCGCGCACGTCGACGCCACCGATTCGGCTGTCGGCCAGCAGATTTTGGCTGACTGGCCGGGACAGGCAGGTAATTTCGTGAAAGTGATGCCGCGCGACTACAAGGCGGTGCTGCAGGCGATCGCGGCGGCCGAGGCCGCCGGCGAGGACGTAGACAAGGCGATCATGGCGGCCGCTCATGGCTGACCCGACCGGCTTTCTCAAGTACACCCACCGCGAACTGCCCACCCGGCGTCCGGTGGACCTGCGCCTGAAGGACTGGAAAGAGGTCTACGAGGACTTCTCTCACGAAGCCCTGGAGCATCAGGCATCGCGCTGCATGGACTGCGGAATCCCGTTCTGCCACAACGGCTGTCCGTTGGGCAACCTGATTCCGGAGTGGAACGACCTGGTGTACCGGGACCGCTGGCGCGACGCGATCGACCGGCTGCACGCCACCAACAACTTCCCGGAGTTCACCGGCCGGCTGTGCCCCGCACCTTGTGAGGCGTCCTGCGTGCTCGGCATCAACCAGGACCCGGTGACCATCAAGCAGGTCGAGGTCGAGATCATCGACAACGCCTTCGACGAGGGCTGGGTCGTCCCGATGCCGCCGCACGTCATCACCGGCAAGAAGGTCGCCGTCGTCGGCTCCGGCCCGGCGGGACTGGCCGCCGCCCAGCAGCTGACCCGCGCCGGCCACGATGTCACCGTCTTCGAACGGGCCGATCGCATCGGCGGCCTACTGCGCTACGGGATCCCCGAGTTCAAGATGGAGAAGCACCACATCGACCGCCGGCTGGCCCAGATGGAGGCCGAGGGCACCACGTTCCGCGCGGGCGTCAACGTCGGCACGGACCTGACAGCGGATGACCTCCGTTCGGAGTACGACGCGGTGATGCTCGCCGGCGGTGCCACCGCCGCGCGGGACTTGCCGATCCCAGGCCGCCACTTCGAGGGCATCTACCAGGCCATGGAATACCTGCCGTGGGCCAACAAGGTCCAGCAGGGCGATCCGGTCCTCGATGACGACGGCCAGCCGCCGATCACCGCAAAAGGCAAGCACGTCATCATCATCGGCGGCGGCGACACCGGTGCCGACTGCCTGGGCACCGCACACCGCCAGGGCGCGGCCAGCGTGCATCAGTTCGAGATCATGCCGCGGCCGCCGGAAGCCCGCGCCGACTCGACCCCGTGGCCCACCTACCCGCTGATGTTCCGGGTGTCCTCGGCGCACGAGGAGGGTGGCGAGCGGGTGTTCTCGGTCAACACCGAGAAGTTCGTCGGCCACGACGGCAAGGTCACCGGTCTGCGTGCCCACGAAGTGATGATGAAGGACGGCACGTTCGAGAAGGTGGACGGCACCGACTTCGAGCTCGAGGCCGACCTGGTGCTGCTGGCGATGGGCTTCGTCGGCCCGGAGCGGCCGGGCCTGCTGACCGACCTGGGTGTGGAGCTCGACGGGCGCGGCAACGTCGCCCGCGGCAAGGACTTCGACACCTCGGTCAAGGGTGTGTACGTGGCCGGGGACATGGGCCGCGGCCAGTCGCTGATCGTCTGGGCGATCGCCGAGGGCCGGGCCGCCGCAGCCGCGGTGGACCGCTATCTGATGGGCCATTCGGCGTTGCCGACACCCATCAAGCCGACCGCCGCGCCGCAGCGGTAGGCGCCGAGGGCCGACCACTCCAGTCACTCCAGTCACTCCAGAATCATCGGATTATTCATCGGCGCGCCTTCTTCAGTTTGCAGTGTGATCTATGTCTAATTGCTGGAGCGGTCGCTGCGGTAAAGTAGTGCTCCGGTCAATGGTTAGCCGACCACAGGAGTGATCCTCGTGTACCTCAACCAGATATCTCGTTCGCGGGTCGCGCGTATGGCCTGGTACTTATTCCGCCACCCAGTGAAGAGCCGCGAGTTCCCCGCCAAGCACGAGCGCCTGGTGACCGCCGACGAACTCCTGCGTTTCGGTTTCTAGCAACGGTTCTCGGCGCTTGTTGACGCGACCGTAATTTTGCCGGAGGTTATCGGGTCGTTATCTGGGCTCAGTCAGTCGCGCGCCAGAGTCCAGAGTCGCGGATCGCCTCAGCGAGCGGTTCGAGCACCGCGGGGTCGTGGGGTGTCGGCAGGTAGACGATGGCGAGGTCGAGGCCTTCGGCGCCCAGTGCGATGGCGTCTTCGATGACGGACCGGTAGCCGCGGTCGGGGTCCAACCGGACGTGCGCGGACAGCAGGATGTCTTTCGGATCGCGGCCGATATCGGCGCAGTGCGCGGCCAGCACGTCGCGCTTGCGGGCGAACTCCGCGGGCGGCCCGCCGACGAAGTTCCAATGGTCGGCGTACTTGGCGGTGATTCGCAGCGTGCGCTTCTCGCCGCTGCCGCCGATGCAGATCGGCGGGTGCGGGTGCTGTGGTCCCTTCGGTTCGTTGCGGGCGGCCTTGAGTTGGTAGTACGTGCCGTCGAAGTCGGTGGTGTCCTGGCTCAGCAGGCCGATCAGCACCTGGCATGCCTCTTCGAAGCGGTCGAACCGCTCCTTGATGCTGCCCAGCTCGATGCCGTAGGCGCCGGATTCCTCCTCGTTCCAGCCCGCGCCGATGCCGAGCTCCAGCCGCCCGCCCGAGATGATGTCCAGCGCCGCAGCCATGTTGGCCAGCACTGCCGGATGGCGGTAGTGGATACCGGTGACCAGCGTGCCCAGGCGAAGCCGCGTGGTGGCCTGCGCGAGCGCGGTCAGCGTTGTCCAACCCTCCAGGCACGGGCCTGCTGGGTCGGAGAAGATCGGATAGAAGTGGTCGAAGGTCCAGCCGGATTCGAAGACGTCGATGTCGTCGGCGGCTTGCCAGACCGCGAGCATGTCAGCCCAGGTGGTGTTCTGCGGTGAGGTTTTGAAAGCGAAGCGCACTGTCGCCAGCCTAGTCCGGCCCGCCGGCCGGCTCGCGCCTAATTCTCAGCGGGTAGGCCCCCTGCAGGTGCGCGGCGGCGAGGAGTTCCGGGGCAGTTGCCCGGTACAGCCGGTCCGGAGGCCCGCGCAAACCGAGCCGCTCGGACAACTCCGAAGTGGATGGACACAGCATGATAAATTCTTCAATCGTTGTTACATTAAACTGCCAAAGCCTTCAGGAGCGATGTGGATTCGGAGCCGCTCTACAAACTCAAAGGCGAGTTCTTCAAGACCCTCGGTCACCCGGCGCGGGTCCGGATCCTGGAACTCCTCGCCAGCCAAGACCGGTCGGTCGGCGAACTGTTGCCCGAAGTCGGTCTGGAGGCCTCCAACCTCTCCCAGCAGTTGGGCGTGCTGAGGCGCGCGGGCATTGTCGGCGCACGCAAGGAGGGCAATGCGGTGATCTACTCGATCGCTTCTCCGGACATCGCTGACCTGCTGGCATTGGCCCGCAAAGTGTTGACCACCGTGCTCGCCGACCGTGTCGCGGTTCTCGAGGATCTGCGCGCTGCCGGCCCGGAGGTGCGGTAGCGATGGGCTGGCTGCACAAGATCCTTCGCACCGGCCGGGTCGTCGAACCTGCTGATGCGGCGCCTCCTTCGGTGGCCACCGTGATCGCGGGCGTGCGCGGGTCGGTACAGATTCGCCACGTGGACGCGGGTTCGTGCAACGGCTGCGAGGTGGAGATCTCCGGTGCCTTCGGACCGGTCTACGACGCCGAGCGGTTCGGGGCGCGGCTGGTGGCCTCACCGCGCCACGCGGACGCGCTGCTGGTGACCGGGGTGGTGACGCGCAACATGGCCGAGCCGTTGCGCAACACGGTGGCGGCAACCCCGCAGCCGCGGATGGTCATTGCTTGCGGCGACTGCGCCCTCAATCGCGGCGTGTTCGCCGGAGCCTATGGAGTCGTCGGCGCCGTGAACGACGTCGTGCCCGTCGACGTCGAAATCCCGGGCTGCCCACCGACACCCGCCGACATCATCACCGCACTGCGTTCGGTGACAGGCAAGTGACCGCCACCTTGCCGGCTACCGCGACCAAAGTTCCCCCGTTGTCCCGCAACGGGTTCGGGCCGGTCCTCGCGGGAGCCGCGACGACCGCGCTCGGCGTTGCCGGGGTATGGATCGGACTGACGGCGGTATTCGGATCGCTGCGGCCCGTGCACATCGGGTGGCTGCTCCCACTGTCCGGCGTGCAACTCGAGATGAATGCGCTGGGCGGGTTCTTCATGGCGCTGACCGCCGCTGTCGCAATCCCCGTCGGGATCTATTCCATCGGTTACGCGCGGCGCGAGCACATGGGCGCCGTCCCCCTGGCGGTGTTGCCGCTGTTCGTGGCCGCGATGCTGCTGGTGCCCGCGGCGGGATCGGTGACGACCTTTCTGCTCGCCTGGGAGCTGATGGCACTCGCCTCCTTGATCCTGGTCCTCACCGAGCACACCCGCAGAGAGGTGCGTGCCGCGGGCCTGTTCTACGCCGTGATGACCCAACTGGGCTTCGCCGCCATCCTGATCGGGCTGACGGTGTTGTCCGCGGCCGGCGGGGCCGATCGATTCGCCGACTTGAACACTGTGTCCGACTTGAACACTGTGTCCGACGGCACCCGCACTGCCGTGTTCCTGTTGACCCTTGCCGGGTTCGGTTCGAAGGCCGGTCTCGTGCCCCTACACGCCTGGCTGCCGCGCGCCCATCCCGAAGCGCCGAGCGCGGTGTCGGCACTGATGAGTGCGGCGATGGTGAACCTCGGCATCTACGGGATCGTGCGGATCGATCTGCAACTGCTGGGTCCCGGCCCACGCTGGTGGGGCCTGACCCTGCTGGCCGTCGGTGCAGTCTCCGCCCTGTACGGAGTACTGGAGGCTTCGGTCGCCACGGATCTCAAACGGCTGCTTGCCTATTCGACGACCGAGAACATGGGACTGATCACCCTCGCGCTGGGCGCGGCGACGCTCTTCGCCGGCGCCGGGGCGCATGCTCCGGCGACCATCGCGATGGCGGCAGCCATGCTCCACCTCGTTGCACACGCCGCCTTCAAGAGCCTTGGCTTCCTCGGCGCGGGGTCGGTACTGGTGGCGACCGGCCTGCGCGATCTCGACCGGCTGGGCGGGCTGGCCCGGCGGATGCCGGCCACCACGGTGCTGTTCGGCCTGGCCGCGCTCGGCGCCTCGGGCCTGCCGCTGGGTGCCGGTTTCGTCAGTGAGTGGCTGCTACTGCAATCGTTGATCCACGCCGCGTCCGACCACAGCGCGGTCGTGGCATTGACAACGCCGTTGGCGGTCGGGGCGGTGGCACTGACGACCGGGCTCGGGGTCGCCGCGATGGTGAAGGCTTTCGGTATCGGCTTCCTGGCGCGCGCCCGTTCGGAAGCGGCCGCCGACGCGCACGAAGCGCCGCCCAGCATGCTCGTGGGAATGGCTGTCACTGCGGGTTGCTGCGTCGCACTTGCTGTCACGCCGGGCTTCCTGGCGCCGGCGCTGCGCCGAGTGCTCGACGGGCTGCCCGCCGCGCGGGCGGTCGCGTTCACCGACTTCGGCGCGGTCATCCGCTTGCCGGGGGTGTCGGGCTCGATCGCGCCGGGCATCCTGGCCGCGGCATTGCTCGGCGCCGTACTGGTGGCGGTCGCGCTCTCCCGGTGGCGTGCCGGGCGACGCCCACACGAGATTGCCTTGCCGCTGTGGTCCTGTGGGTCCGATGACCTCACACCACGGATGCAGTACACCGCGACATCGTTCGCCGAACCGCTGCAGCGCGTTTTCGACGATGTGCTGCAACCGGATACCGACGTCGAGATCACTCCGTTCGCCGAGTCGCGGTACATGGTGGAGGCGGTGACCTACCGCGCGCGTATCGGCGACGCGATCGAGCGGCGCGTCTACCTTCCGGTCATCCACGCCGTCGGGGCCGCCGCACAGCTTGTCCGCCGGGCCCACACCGGCAGCGTGCACCTGTACCTGGCCTACGGCGCACTCGGAGTCCTGATCATGCTGGTGGTGGCGCGGTGAACGCCATGTCCTATGTCGCCGGCGTCGCACAGGTCGGCATCGTCATGCTCGGCGCCCCGCTCGTCATCGGCCTGATGAGACAGGTACGGGCCCGCGCGGAGGGTCGTGCCGGTGGTGGCGTGCTCCAGCCCTGGCGTGACCTGCGCAAGCAACTGGGCAAGCAGTCCATCCGCCCGCACGGCACCACCGTCGTCTTCACCGCGGCGCCCGCCGTTGTTGCCGGAAGCGCACTGCTGATCGCGGCTACCATTCCGATCGCGGCGACCGGCTCACCGCTCGACGCGGCTGCCGATCTGTTCGCCGTCGTCGGTCTGCTGTTCGTCGGGACCGTCGCGCTGGTGCTGGCCGGGATCGATACCGGCACGTCGTTCGGTGGTATGGGCGCCAGCCGGGAGATCACCATCGCCGCGCTGGTCGAACCGACGATCCTGCTGGCCGTGTTCGCCCTCTCCATCCCGGCCGGATCTGCGAATCTCGGTGCTCTGGTGGTCAGTACGATGCATCACCCCGGCCTGGTGGCCTCGCTGGCCGGTGTGCTGGCGTTCGTCGCCCTGGCGATCGTCATCATCGCCGAGACCGGGCGCCTGCCGGTGGACAACCCCGCCACGCATCTGGAGCTGACGATGGTGCATGAGGCGATGGTGCTCGAGTACGCCGGACCCCGTCTGGCGCTCGTCGAGTGGGCGGCCGCAATGCGGCTGACGGTTCTGCTGGCGCTGCTGGCGAACCTGTTCGTGCCGTGGGGAATCGCCACGGATCACCCTCGGCCGGCGGATGTGGTGATCGGCGTGGTGGCGATCGTGGTGAAAGTCGGCGTTCTCGCGGCCGTACTGGCCCTCGTCGAGGTGTTCCTCGCCAAGCTGCGACTCTTCCGGGTGCCAGAACTGCTGGCCGGATCGTTTCTGCTTGCCCTGCTGGCGGTTACGGCGGCCAACTTCTTCAGCGCGCAGGCGGGATAGGAAAGCCGATGAGCGACAACAGCTTCGTGAGTGCGGTGGACTTCGCCGCGGGTGGACTCCTG
Organism: uncultured Actinomycetota bacterium; assembly: GCA_963716465.1. Taxonomy (GTDB): domain Bacteria; phylum Actinomycetota; class Actinomycetes; order Mycobacteriales; family Mycobacteriaceae; genus Mycobacterium. The sequence goes on along the minus strand of CAVQTS010000004.1, from coordinate 745,146 downwards.
CTCGTGGCGGTCCTGATCGTATGGCGTCGCGAGCTGCGCGCCATCATCAAATTGCTCGCATGGCAGGGCGTCGCCCTGGCAGCGATACCCATCGTGCGTGGAATCCACGAGGGCTCAGCCGAACTGGTCGGCATCGGTGGCGCGGTCCTGGTGTTGCGGGCACTGGTGTTGCCGTGGCTGCTCGCGCGGGCAGTTGCGGCCGAGCGCGACGAGCACCGGGAAGCGACGGCACTGGTGAACACCACCAGTTCGTTGCTGATCTCCGCGGTGTTGACAGTAATCGCGTTCGCCGTCACCAGGCCGGTGGCGAACCTCGAACCGGGCCCGACCACCGCTGCGGTGCCCGCCGCCTTTGCGGTGGTGCTCATCGCCTTGTTCGTGATGGTCACGCGCCGGCACGCCATTTCGCAGGCGGCCGGATTCCTCATGCTGGACAACGGGATTGCGGCGACGGCCTTCCTGCTCACCGCCGGGGTGCCGCTGATTGTCGAGCTCGGGGCTTCGCTGGACGTGTTGTTCGCCGTGATCGTGATCGGAGTCCTCACCGGACGGCTGCGGCGCGCGTTCGGCGGCGCTGACCTCGACCGACTTCAGGAGCTGCGGGACTGATGACGATACTGCTCCTCCTTGCCATCCTCGGGCCGGTGGCGGCCTCGGTGGTCACCCTGTCCGCCGGGTGGCGAAGGCTGACCGCGAGCCTGACGGTGCTCTCGGCGATCACGGTGCTGGCGTGTGGCATCGCACTGGGCGTCGGGATCGGGCCCGGTCGACATCTCGCGCTGGATGGTCTGCTGCGCGCAGATGCACTCGCGGCCACAATGCTCATCGTCATCGGGGTGGTCGGCACCCTGGCCACCTGGGCAAGCGTCGGCTACATCGAGGCCGAACTTGCCCACGGCCACACCGACAGCAGTGGCGCGCGCCTGTATGGCACGCTCACTCCGGCGTTCCTGGCCGCGATGGTTGTGGCGGTGTGCGCCAACAACATCGGCGTCGTCTGGGTGGCGATCGAGGCCACCACGGTGATCACCGCGTTCCTCGTCGGCCACCGGCACACCCGGACTGCGCTGGAAGCGACCTGGAAGTATGTGATCGTCTGCTCCGTCGGGATCGCGGTCGCATTCCTCGGCACCGTGCTGCTGTACTTCGCCGCCCAGCACGCCGGGGCGCCCGCTGGGCAGGCACTCGACTTCGACGTCCTCGCCGCCTATGCGAACCGGCTAGACCCGGCGGTGACCCGGCTTGCCGGCGGCCTGTTGTTGATCGGCTACGGCGCCAAGGCGGGCCTGTTCCCCTTTCACACCTGGCTGGCCGACGCCCACAGTCAGGCACCCGCGCCGGTCTCCGCGCTGATGAGCGGTGTGCTGCTGTCGGTGGCCTTCTCGGTGCTGATCCGGATCAAGCCGATCATCGACCTTGCGACCGGGCCGGGGTTCCTGCGCGCCGGGCTGTTGGTGATCGGGTTGGCGACGCTGCTGATCGCCGCCCTGATGCTGACCGTGACCCCTGACGTCAAGCGCATGCTGGCCTACTCATCGATGGAGAACATGGGCCTGATCGCGATCGCCGCCGCGGCCGGGACGACGCTGGCGATCGCGGCGCTGCTGCTGCATGTGCTCGCACACGGCATCGGCAAGACGATCCTGTTCCTCGCCGGCGGACAGCTGCAGGCGGCCCACGGCTCGACCGCGATCGCCAGCATCACCGGCGTGTTGAAGCGGTCCCGCCTGGTCGGCATCTCCTTCGCGGCGGGTGTGGTCGTGCTGCTCGGGCTACCCCCGTTCGCGCTGTTCGCGAGCGAGTTGGCCATCGCACGGTCGCTGACCCAGGCGGGTCTGGCCTGGGCGCTGGCCGTGGCGATGCTGCTGATCGCCATCGCCTTCGCGGCGCTGGCCCGCAAGTCCGGTCGGATGCTGCTGGGCGCCGCCCGCCCCAACGCGGTCGCGATCACCGTGCCCGCCACGGTGGCCACCGCGTTGCTGGTCGGGCTCGCCGCCTCCCTCGCACTGGGAATCACCGCCGGTCCGTTGGCCGAGCTGTTCAGCATCGCCGCGGGCCATGTTGCGGGTGTGCGGTGACGCGAAATCGGGAGCGGGACCGGGTATCCGCGGGCGAACTGGCCGACCGCACCGAGGCACTCTTGACGAGTGGGTACCGGATCGGTCTGGTCTCAGCACATGACGACACCATTACCGGGGGTGGGTTGCGAATCGTCTACCTGTTTCTCGCCGGCCAACCCGATCGCCGGGTCGAACTGGAATGTCTTGTCCCCGAAGCTGATCCGGCACTGGAATCGCTGGCGTACTTGTCCTTTCCGCTGAGCCGCTTCGAGCGGGAGATGCGGGACCTGTACGGCATCCGCCCGCTCGGCCATCCGCGGCCACGGCGACTGGTTCGGCACGCGCACTGGCCGCAGGGCTGGTATCCGATGCGTAGGGACGCCGGCCCGGCGCCGGAGTTCGAGGCCGCCGGCCGCTTCCCGTTCGTCACCGTCGGCGGACCCGGGGTGTACGAAATTCCGGTCGGGCCCGTCCACGCCGGGTTGATCGAACCGGGCCACTTCCGATTCTCCGTCGTCGGTGAGACCGTCCTGCGACTGAAGGCCAGGCTGTGGTTCGTCCACCGCGGTCTCGAGAAGCTCTTCGAAGCCCGGTCGGTGACCAACGCCGTCGGCCTCGCCGAGCGGGTCAGCGGTGACACCACAGTCGCGCACGCACTCGCGCATAGCCTGGCCGTCGAAGACGCAGTCGGTATCGAGGTGCCGGATGAGGTGCACCGCCTGCGCGCCCTGCTCGTCGAACTGGAACGCCTCTACAACCACGCCACCGACATCGGTGCGCTCGCCAACGACGTCGGGTTCTCACTCGCCAACGCCCACGCACAACGCATTCGCGAACAGCTGCTGCGCGTCAACGCCGCAGTAACCGGGCATCGTCTGATGCGCGGTGCCATCCGGCCGGGAGCGGTCGCCCTGCAGCAACTGCCCGACGTGAAGGCGCTGAGGTTCATCGCAGCGGACCTCGCCGAGGTTGCCGAGCTGACGCTGGCCAACAGCGTGGTCCGCGACCGATTCACCGGAACGGCCGTGCTGTCGTGCGACGACGCCCGCGCTCTCGGCTGTCTGGGGTACGTCGCCCGCGCCAGCGGCCTACGAACCGACGCACGAATCGATCACCCCACGACCAGCCTGCCCGTCGCCGAGGCCGGCAGCACCGACGGGGATGTGCTCGCCCGTTACACCGTGCGGCGCGACGAGTTCGCGGCGTCCACGGAACTGGTGTCACACCTCGTCGAATCGCACAGCGGCCCGCTGGAGTTCGCGGCCGACGTCCCGGCGGTGCCCGGCACGCGCAGCGGGGTCGGCATCGTCGAAGGATGGCGGGGCACCATCGTTCACCGGGTCGAGATCGACGACTCGCACTTCACCCGGGCCAAGATCGTCGATCCGTCGTGGTTCAACTGGCCGGCCCTCCCGGTCGCGATGGCCGATACGATCGTTCCGGACTTTCCGCTGGCCAACAAGAGTTTCAATCAGTCGTATGCAGGCAACGACCTGTAACTCGGTGGATTCGGCAGACTGGAGTCATGGACCCGGTGGCCGCGCTGCGCGAGATCGCGTACTACAAGGACCGCGCAAGGGAGGACGCCCGCCGGGTGATGGCCTACCGCAAGGCCGCCGACGTCGTCGAGGCGCTCGATGACACCGCCCGTGACCGGCACGGCCGGGCGAGCAGTTGGCAGTCGCTGCCCGGCATCGGGCCCAAGACCGCGAAGGTGATCGCTCAGGCCTGGGCGGGCCAGGTGCCTGACGCCCTGGCTGAATTACGCAGCAGTGCAACCGATCTCGGTGGCGGCTACATCCGCGAGGCCTTGCGCGGTGACCTGCACTGCCACTCCGACTGGTCGGACGGCTCGGCCCCCATCGAGGAGATGATGAGCACCGCCGCGGCGCTGGGTCACGAGTACTGCGCGCTGACCGACCACTCGCCGAGGCTGACGATCGCCAACGGTCTGTCGGCCGACCGGCTGCGCCGGCAACTCGACGTCATCGACGAGCTGCGGGAGGAGGTGGCACCGTTTCGGATCCTGACCGGCATCGAGGTCGACATTCTCGACGACGGCACCCTCGACCAGGACCCCGAGCTGCTGGACCGGCTGGACGTCGTCGTCGCGAGCGTGCACTCGAAGCTGGCGATGGACGCTCCGGCGATGACGCGGCGGATGGTGCGTGCGGTGACGAACGCGCGCGTCAACGTGCTGGGCCACTGCACCGGCCGGCTGGTCACCGGCAACCGGGGCATCCGGGGCGAGTCGAAGTTCGACGCCGAGACGGTCTTCACCGCCTGCCGCGACCACCGCACCGCCGTCGAGATCAACTCGCGCCCGGAGCGGCGCGACCCGCCTACCCGGCTGCTGACCCTCGCCCGGGACATCGGGTGCGACTTCGCCATCGACACCGACGCACATGCGCCGGGGCAGCTGGACTTCCTCGGCTACGGCGCGCAGCGGGCGTTGGACGCCGGTGTTCCCGTCGACCGGATCATCAACACCTGGTCGGCTGACGAGCTCGTCGGCTGGGCTCAGTCCGGAAGCTGAGGCATCTCCAGACCGGGATCGCGCCCGACGAGCACACCGCGGGTCACCGCGGCGTTGCCGTAGCGACGGCGCACCTGGTCGACGGCCGCGTCGAGGTCCGTCAACTCCGGCCCACTGCCGTCCAGCGGGAGCTCCAGTTGCTGGGCTCCGCCCCGGTCGATGTTGGACACCGCGAACCCGATCAACGTGATTCCGCGCTCGGCGATCAGCGAATGAGTCGCGCCGACGAGATCGCGGGCCGCGCCGAGGATCGGCACCGTCGAGGCCGTCGCCCGCGGCATGGTGTGTGAGCGGGTGATGCGGGTGAAGTCGTCGAAACGCAACCGCAGCATCACAGTTCGGCCCGTCCGTTCGGCCGCGCGCATCCGCCGGGTGATCCGGTCGACCAGGCCGATGACCACCGCGTCCAGCTCGGCGGGCGTCACCCGCCGGCGGCCCAGCGCCCGCTGCGCGCCCACCGATCGACGCGCGTGGCCGGTGTGCACCCGGCGGCGGTCGATGTTGCGGGACAGTGCGTAGAGCTGACGGCCCATCGCGGCACCGACCAGCGACCCCAGCATGGACTCGCTGAGCTCCGCGGCCTGCGCGACGGTGTAGATGCCATGGGCCTGAAGCTTCTCCGACGTCTTGGCGCCCACGCCCCACAGCCGCCGGACGGGAAGCGGGTGCAGGAATGCCAGCTCGCCGTCGGGAGGCACCAGCAGCAGACCGTCCGGTTTGGCGTGCTGGCTGGCCACTTTCGCCAGGAACTTGGTCCGCGCGACACCCACCGTGATGGGCAGCCCGACGCGGTCGCGCACCTCCGCCCGCAGTCGGGCGGCGATCTGCACCGGTTCGCCCGACACCCGGCGCAGCCCGGAGACGTCGAGGAACGCCTCGTCGATGGAGATGGGCTCGACCACCGGGCTGATGTCGCGGAACACCTCGAACACCGCCGCGCTGGCCCGGCTGTACGCCGACATCCGGGGCGGGACGACGACCGCGGCCGGACACAGCCGGCGGGCCTGATGGCCGCCCATCGCGGTGCGCACCCCGTACGCCTTGGCCTCGTAGCTGGCGGCCAGCACCACGCCGCCGCCGACGATCACCGGCCGCCCGCGCAGCGTCGGGTCGTCACGCTGCTCCACCGACGCGTAGAACGAGTCGAGGTCAGCGTGCAGGATGGTCGCCTGACCGTCGGACACGAACATATGTTCGCATGGCGGTCTGACAGATCGCTAGGGCGGTGGTGGGGGGGCGCCTCGGGGGCCGGGGGTGGCGGCGGTGGTGGCGGCGCCTCGACCGGTGGTGGCGGCGGGGGTGCCTCCGGCGGAGGAGGTGGCGGCGGCGGGGCCATCATCGGGATCGTGATCGGCGGCAGGCCGGGAATGTTGATGATTTGCACGTCCGGCGGCGGTGGCGCATCCGGTGGTGGTGGCGGCGGTGGACCGGAATTGTCGTACTGCGGCGACGGCCGGTACACCGGTGGCGGCGGGGCCGGGGCGATCCCGTTGCTGGTGTTGATCGTGATGATCGACCCCGGGATGGTCTTGCCCTTCGGCGTGGTGCCGACGATGGTGCCCTTCGCCAGGTAGCTGTTGATCGGGGTCGGTTGGTCGGACACCTGGAAACCGGCGTCGCGCACCCGCTTCTTGGCCGCGTCCAGGTTCATGCCGGTGACGCTGGGCACGTCGCTGCCCGGGCCGCCGTCGACGTAGCGCGGGTCGGTGGGGGGCAGCGCGATGGGGCCGAAGTCGGTGGCGATGGGCTGCATCGCCAGGAACCAGGTGCGGGCGGGTTCCTTGCCGCCGTAGAGGTCGCCGGACCCGCACTTGCGCAACGGAAATGAGCAGAGGCCACCTGGCTTGGTGGAGTCGTCGAAGATGTAGTTCGCCGCGGCGTACTGGTTGGTGAAGCCGAGGAATCCCGAGGACCGGTGCGACTCGGTTGTTCCCGTCTTGCCCGACACCGGCAGAGTCCAGCCCACCGAGCCGGCCGACCCGGCAGCGGTGCCGCCGGTGGCGTCCTTGCTCAGCGCGTTGGCCAACGTGTTGGCCAGGCCCGGGGGAACCACCTGCTCGCACTTGGCCGTTTCGACGTTCACCTCGCGGCCGTTGCGGTCGAAGACCTTGTCGATCGGGCTTGGCGGGCACCACATTCCGCCGGAGGCCAGGGTCGCGGCCACGTTGGACAGCTCGAGCGCGTTCAGTTCGAACGGGCCCAGCGTGAACGAGCCGAGGTTCTGCCGCTTGATGAAGTCGGCCAGGCTCTCGTTGCTGTTCTGGTCGTAGGCGCGGGCGGTGCCCGGCTCGGCGTAGGAACGCAGGCCCAGCTTGACCGCCATGTCGACCGCGCGCTGCACACCGACCTGCTGGATGAGCCGGGCGAACGCCGTGTTGGGGGACTGTGCAAGGGCATCGGTGACGCTCATCGGTGAGCGGTAGGCGCCGGCATTCTTCACGCACCAGGTCTCCGGTGGGCAGCCCGGCACGTTGCTGGTGCCCAAGCCCCTGCCCTGGAACGTCGGGGGCACCTCGAGTTGGGCGTTGATGCCCATTCCCATGTCGAGGGCGGCCGCGGTGGTGAAGATCTTGAAGATCGAGCCGGCGCCGTCGCCGACCAACGAGAACGGTTGCGGCTGAACGGTTTGTCCCGCGGCGAGTTGCAAACCGTATCCGCGATTGTCGCCCATCGCGACCACCTTGTGGGCGTCGGCGCCGGGGCGGATGACGGTCATCACGCTCGCGACCCCGTCCAGCGTCGGGCTGGCGACGGTGTCGATGGCCTGCTTGACGCTGTCCTGCACCTTGGGGTCGAGGTTGGTCTTGATCAGATAGCCGTTGCGGGCCACGTCATCCTTGGTGATCCCCGCCCGGGCCAGGTACTGCAGGACGTAGTCGCAGTAGAACCCGCGGTCGCCGGCGGCGATGCAGCCCTCCGGCAGCGTGGCCGGCTGCGGCAGAATGCCCAGCGGCTGCTCACGGGCCTGGCGCAGTTCGTCGGCCTTGTCGGGCAGGTTCTCGATCATGGTGTCGAGCACCAGGTTGCGTCGGGCCAGCGCGGCCGCCGGGTTGGTGTACGGGTTGAGTGAACTGGTCGACTGGACCATCCCGGCCAGCAGTGCGGCCTGCTGCCAGTTGAGGTCGACGGCGTCGACGCCGAAGTAGGTCTTGGCCGCGTCCTGCACGCCGTACGCGCCGTTGCCGAAGGACACCAGGTTCAGATAGCGGGTGAGTATCTCCGGCTTGGAGAGCACCTTGTCCAGTGCCAGGGCCATCCGGATCTCGCGCAACTTGCGGGCGGGCGTGGTCTCCACCGCGGCCCGCTTCTCGGCATCGGTCTGCGCGTTGACCAGCAGGTTGTAGTTCTTGACGTACTGCTGCTCGATGGTCGACCCGCCACGGGTGTCGGCGTCGCCCTGCAGGAAGCCGGCCAGGCCGGTCAACGTGCCCTGGACGTCCACGCCGTTGTGGTCGGCGAAACGCTTGTCCTCGATGGAGACGATGGCCAGCTTCATCGTGTCGGCGATGCGGTCGCTGGTCACCGGGAAGCGGCGCTGGGTGTAGATCCAGGCAATCGGATTACCGGCCGCATCGACCATCGTCGAAACGGTCGGCACTTCGCCGGCCATCATCTGGGTGGAGTCCTGGGCGGCCACGTCCGAGGCGTGGTTGACCACGATGGCCGCGCCACCGGCGACGGGGAACAACAAGGCGGCCATCAGCACCCCGGCGAGGACGCAGAACAAGGCCATCCGTGCGACGGTCTGCCCGCGGGTCAGCGGCGGCTTCCCCTCCTGCTCCTCCTCCGGCATGACCGCCAGACTATTGGCACCGGGTGAGTGATCTATCCGCTTTCCGAACGCGTACGCAGAACTTGGGACGTCGGTTCACAAAGTCAGGACTTAAGTCCGCGGGGCCGACGGTCCGTAGATGCTGGTGACCCACACATGGGCCAGCGTCTCCAACGCGGCGTCCTCCGGCAGTGTCGGGTCCCGGCCGTCCTGCGAGGCGAACACCACCCGCTCGTTCATCAGGTTCAGCGCCGTCGCCAGATCGCGTGCCGGAATGGTGTCCGGTGCCGCGCCGCGGGACCGCTCGGCGGTGATCAGCTCGGCGGTGTAGTCCACCCACGCCGACATGAACGCCGACCACAGCTGCCGCAGGTCGGCATTTCCTGCCATCGCCGCGAGCCCGGCGAGCGCCACCGCCCGGTGCGGCCGCAGCGCGTCGAAGAAGGCGAATATGCCGTCGCGCCAACCGCCCTCGGGATCCTCGGCCAACGGCTTGCCGGCGCCGTTGTGCCGAGCCGGGTCGATCTCCGCGGTCATCCGCGCGAACAGCCGCACCAGCACCGCGTCTTTCGAGGCGAAATAGAAGTAGAAGGTCGGGCGGGACAACCCGGCGCCCCTGGCGAGGTCGTCCACCGAGATCTCGGTGAACGGCCGTTGTTCGAGCATCCGCTCCAACGTCGTCAGGATCGCCGACTCCCGCTCGTCGCCGGACGGACGCGTGGCGCGGCGGCCGCGGGGTCGGTAGGGGCTGACGGCGGTCACGACGCCGACCTTAACACGGTGTTGAAATAGTCAACACGGCGTTGACCTATTCGACACAGCGTTGATAGCGTGGCGCCATGACCGAACACGTCGATGTGGTGATCGTGGGCGCAGGCATCTCCGGCATCAGTGCCGCATGGCACCTCCAGCAGCGGTGTCCGTCCAAGTCCTTCGTCATCCTGGAACGCCGGGAGAATATCGGCGGTACCTGGGACCTGTTCAAGTATCCGGGCATCCGGTCGGACTCCGACATGTTCACTCTCGGCTTCCGGTTCAAGCCCTGGACGGATCCGAAGGCGATCGCCGACGGGCCCTCGATCATGAGCTATCTCAACGAGACCGTCGATCAGTACGGGCTCGGCGAGAACATCCGTTACGGGCACCAAGTGCAAGGCGTCGACTGGTCCGACACGGACAACCGGTGGACGGTGCGCGTCCAGGTCGATGGGGAGCAGAAGGAGATCACCTGCTCGTTCCTGTTCGCCTGCAGCGGCTACTACAACTACGACGAGGGCTACTCGCCGGAGTTCCCCGGAGCCGACGACTTCAACGGGCCGATCGTGCATCCGCAGCACTGGCCGGAAGACCTTGACTACACCGGCAAGCGGGTCGTCGTCATCGGAAGCGGCGCGACAGCGGTGACTCTTGTTCCTGCGCTGGCCAATTCGGGTGCCGAGCACGTGACCATGTTGCAGCGGTCACCGACCTACATCGGCGCGCTGCCCGACGTCGACCCGATCGCCGTCCGGGTGAACAAGCTGCTGCCCGCCAAGCCGGCGTACGTCGTCAACCGGTGGAAGAGCATCGCGTTCCAGTCCGTGCAGTACCGCATCGCTCGGCGCTTCCCCAATTTCATGCGCAAGCAACTCATGACGATGGCGCAGCGCCGACTGCCCGAGGGATACGACGTGCACAGGCATTTCGGTCCGCACTACAACCCGTGGGACGAGCGGCTGTGCCTGGCGCCCAACGGGGACCTGTTCCGCACCATTCGCAAAGGCCACGCCGACGTGGTGACCGACACCATCGACCGCTTCACCGCTACCGGCATCAAGCTCAGCTCGGGCAAGGAACTTCCCGCCGACATCATTGTCACTGCAACGGGTTTGAACCTGCAGCTGTTCGGCGGCGCCGAGATCCTCAAGAACGGCGAGCCGCTCGACCTCACCACGACCATGGCCTACAAAGGCATGATGCTCTCCGGTGTACCCAATATGGCGTTCACCATCGGCTACACCAACGCGTCGTGGACCCTGAAGGCCGACCTGGTGTCCGAATTCGTCTGCCGCGTCATCAATTTCATGGACCAACGCGGATTCGATCACGTCGAACCCACCCATCCGGGCTCGAGTATCGACGAGCAGCCGCTGATGGACTTCACCCCCGGCTACGTGCTGCGGGCGCTGGACCGGCTGCCGAAATCGGGTTCCCGAGCGCCGTGGCGGCTCAAGCAGAACTACCTACTTGACCTGCGGCTGATCCGGCACGGCAAGGTCGACGACGAGGCGCTGCTGTTCTCGAAACACCGCGCAGCGGTCGGGGTTTAGTCAGCAGAGGTGACGACGATCCCGTCGTCGTCGCTGTAGGCCACGTCGCCGGGGGTGAAGGTCACCCCGCCGAAACTCACCGGGACGTCCCGTTCGCCGGCGCCGGTCTTCGTGCTCTTGCGTGGGTTGGTGCCCAGCGCCTTGATGCCGATCGCGAGGGTGCGCAGCGTCGCGGCGTCCCGCACGGCACCGTGAACGACGAGCCCAGCCCACCCGTTGGAGCGGCCGAGTTCGGCGATGACGTCACCCACGAGGGCGGCGTGTACCGACGCATCCCCGTCGATCACCAGCACCCGCCCGTCGCCGGGCTCGGAGAGCACGGACTTCAAGAGTGCGTTGTCTTCGAAGCAGCGCACCGTGCTGATCGGCCCGGCGAACTCGGCGTGCCCGCCGAACTGGCGGAACTGGACGTCGCAGCTACGAACCTCGGGCCCGATGTCGTCGACGAGGTCGGCGGTTGGGCGGAATGTGACGGCCATTCCCGGCCGCTCAGTCGTCCAAGCGATGACGCAACCGGCGCACGACCAGCGCGAGCAGCAAGGTCAGGGCGAAGGCCACCGCGAACGGCAGCGGCGAGCGCCCGGCCTCCGGAACCGCCGGCGCAGGCGGCCCAGACACCGGGTTGGTGGCCTGCTCGACCGAGGACTTGGCGTTGGCGGCGGCCTCCCGGGCCGCCTCGGCCAACGGTGGTGAGCCGTTTCCGGCGACCAGCGCGGCATGCGGTGCGGGCGGTTCCAGCGCGGCCGGCTCCGCAGCCGGCTCGATGGCCGGCTGGGCCTTCTTGGCGGGTGCCTTCTTCGGCGGAACCTTCTTCGCGGCGTCCGCCGCCTTGGCCGGGGCCCTCTTGGTTGGAGCCTTTTTGGCCGGGGCCGCCCTCTTCGGCGGCGCGTTCTTACCCGGCGTCTTCTTCGCGGCCGCCTTCTCAGGCGGCCGCGGCGTGGGCGGCGTGGCCTCGCCCTCGTTGGGCGGGTCCTGCGCTTCTGCCATCAGGCTGCTCCTTTGCAGTGTCTAGTCGAGAACACCCGCAGTCGGTCCCATCATGCCAGGCCCGCTGCCGCCGACCGGCGGCTTAGCCTGCAACGACGTCGGCGACGGCACGGACAGCGGACTCCGCCGGCAGGCAGGCCGACGCGCCGACCAGCAGGACACCTGCCGAGGGCTGCCGCGCGGCCAGGTCACGACCGGCGCCGCAGTGCCCGGAGCGCCGGCGGAGGCCGATGGGCTAGGCGAGCTGTTACCCGCCACCGCTGACCGCCTCACGCCCGGCGCCTCGCCAGCGCCACGCCGACACCGATCGCCCCGACCAGCAGGGCCCCTCCGGCCAGCGCGCGTGCGGTGTTGTCCGGCGACGCTTTCGCGGCGGGCTGCGCCTGCGCCGCCGGCACCGAGCTCACCGAGGGCGCCGCGGATCCCGGCAGGGCGGGCGGCGCCGCGTGGTGGTCTTCCGGTCCTGCCGCCAGGGCCAGCGTTGGAGCAGGAAACTCCGGCTCGTCGCCGTTGGGCAGTGGCGGCTGATCCCAGTGCACGACGGTGCCGTCGGCGTAGGTCTGGACCACCGGGAAGGTGACCGAATCGGCGTCGGGCAACTGCATCGAGAGGGGGAACAGTTCAAACTGGCCGGGCGGGATGCCGGCGTTGGGTACCGCGGTGAACGTGGCCGAGCGGTAGGCCCCATTGGGATCGCGGTCCAGTTTTGCCGTCCAGCCCGGCATGACGTCGGTGCTGGCCGATGAGACGTCGGGCAGCGAAATGACGATCTGTGTTGTGGGCGAACCCTTTTCGGACTCGTTGGGCACCTCGAAGGTGACCAGCGCGTCGTCTTGCCCGCGGACGGGGTGGTCGGCGTCGACGTGGACCTGCGCCTCGGCTGTTGCCGCGGCGATCCACGAGCCGAGGGTCAAGGTGGCGGTCATCGCGGCCGTCGTCAAGACGCGCGGAAGCGACCGATGGTTGTCCATCGTGAATTTCATGTTTTCCGTGGTCGAAGTCTCGGCAGGTCGGGTCAGCACCCGCCCGGCGGGCCCCGATGTGAAATCGACACGCGACAAGGAGTCTGGACTGCGGTGGGTCATCAGATGGCTGACCGCCTGCACCGAGGGGTCGGACAGCCGGCGCGACATGGGTCAGAGCACGCCCAGCCGGGCCATCAGGTCGGCGTCGATGCCGTCGAGTTGTTCGGCGATCGCGGTGTGCGCGGCACGCCGCCGCGGCCCGGGCATGTTCTCCGCGGCCGCCACGGCCGCCGACAGTGCGGTGAGGCGCTCGGTCATCGCGGCGACGAATTGCTTGGTCTCGGCGTCCTTCGGCTTCTTCTCAGCTACCAGCCGCAGGGAGTTCTCCGCGCCGGCGATGCGGGCCGACAGCTGGCCGCCCAGCCCGGAGAACTGGCCGAGCTGGCTCAGCGGCACACCGAGCCGGTCGGCGCGGCGCTCGTCGATCGCACCTCGCGCGGCGATCGCCGCCCGGTAAGCGACCGGGACCACCACCGGGGCCAGGAGCCGCGAGACGGTCAGCGCCCGGCGGATTCGCGTGGGCGACAGAAGTTTGCCCTCGCGGGCCGCCTTCAGCTCCGTCTGGGCAACCTTCACCGCGGTGCGATCGGCGTCGCGGGCGGCCTTGAGTTGAGCCCTGATCGCCTTGTTCTCCGCACGCTCGGTGGCCTTAATCCGCCTGGTCTCGTTCTTGGCCCCCAACCGGGCCTCGAGCTTGGCCCGGGCCTTGATCGCACGGGCCTCGGCCCGGCGCGTCGCACGGCTTTTGCGCTTGGTGAACAGGCCCATCCCTGTTGCCTCCCGAGTAGTCGTCGGCGATCAGCGAGTCGGGCTCGTGACCGGGTGAGTCAACCCTATCGCCCGGGCCCCAGGCGGGCGATCACGACCTGCGGATATGCCACAATGTTCGGAAAGCTTCCGACATCGGCGCTTGCGTGCGCCGCTAACTCGAGGAACCCCGTGGACCGGTCGTGTGTGGGCGTCGCGGCGATTAGCTGGATGATCGCCTGCGGCCTGTTCTACGGCATTGCGGGAGGGATCGAGCCGGCGCCGGCGGGCGCTGACTCCGACACGGTCAGTAACACTCCGGGCGGACCCGACGCCGGGTCCGGCGCGGACGGTGACAGCTCCAGGGTCGATCACCACCGTCGCGGCCTCCAGGGAGCCGACCAGACCGCCGGCGCCGAGGGCGGCGGCAAGTGGGTACCCGGGGGCCACCTCGGTTCCCTTGGTGTGGCCGGCCCGCGGAACGAGAACAACCGCGCCCGCTCTCTGGTTCCGGATTGGCCGTGGCCTTGTCCGCCGTGCTGGCCCGAACCCGAGCCCGGCGGCGTGGTCGGCTCACCCCGGACGAACGTGAGCGGGGTACAGGCGCCGCAGGCCGTCGGCGGTGGTGGGGGCAGCGGTGGTGGCGGCGGCAGCGGCGGTGGTATCGCGGTGACGATCCCGTCGCCCACAGTGCCGGGACAGCCGAGCGAGCCGACACCGGTCCAGGTCAGTGGCGGAGTTCACCAGTCGCCCGCGACCGGCGAGCCGCCGACGGTGAACCTGCCGCCGGTCGTCGGGCTTTCGCCGGCGATCGAGGTGCCAGTGCGCCCGGTCGGCACCCCGAGCGAAAGCGGTCCGGCAGCCGAAACCGGAGCGGGCGGGCGCCCCGCGCCCGCGACGGAATCGAACCCGGTCAGGGAGCGGCCACCGGCCAGCGTCGGAAACGCCACAGAAGCACCTCCTTCGTTTAGGGTGGGCTATCCCGAGTACCTCCGGGAGGCCAAAACGGGCGAGGTCGCCGCACTGGCTGTGCCGGGAGTCGCCGGACTGCTCGCCCTGACCGCGCTCGGCGGCGTCGTCGGGTACCGGCAGGCACGGGCCGGCCACGTCGTGCGTGCTGCCGGGACCGCACGGTTCCTGCAGTAGAGACACCGGAACCACGTCGGGCAAGAAGGGGATGAGATGTCGGCCAGCCGCCAGGTCACCAATGCGGTGAACGACGTGCTGGACCTGGCTCCCCGACACGGCGAGGTGTCCCTGAGCCGGCTGGTGACCGCCGTCGGCGAGCACCGGGCCCGTCCCATCGAGATCACCATGGCCGAGTTGCCGCCCGGAGTCACCGGCCAGTGGCGGCAGTACGGTGACCACGACGTCTTCCTGATCCAGCAGGGCCTGCCGACGGGGGACCGCACGCTGGCCCACGAACTCGGTCACCTCGTCCTCGGCCATTACGGAATTCCCGTCACCGAGGCCGCGCGGGAGGTCACCGAAGCCGCCAGCGACGACCTCATCGGCTACATGCTCAATCAGCGCACCGGCTGCATGGGCCCCAGCGGGGAGGACGCCGAGCAGGAAGCCGAGGACTTCGCTGCCCTGCTGCTCTACCGGCTGGGCAGGCTGCCGTCAGACCGTTCGTCGATCGTTCAAGTCCGCCTCGGAGAGGCGTTTGGTTGATCGTCTGGGTGATCGCAGGTCTGCTGGGGATGGCCACCGGCCTGCGTATCGGGTGGGCGTTGGTCAACAAGCAGTCGGTGGTCAGCACCGCGATGATCGTCGCGCTCGGAAGTCTTGGCGTGGTCGCCGCACTCAACTGGCCGCCGCTGACGCTGCTGCTCGACACCGCCCTGCACTGGCCGAACATCTCGATCGGCCTGAGCCAGGTCGCGCTGATCGGTTGCGCCGCGGGCAGCTGCGTGATGATCACCAGCGTGGCATCCAGCCGCAGCCCCGCCATCACCCGCCGGATCGCGACGGTCCAGTACCTGGTGGCGGCGGTGATCGCGGTGGTCACGCTGGCCCTGTTCTTCGGCGCCGGCCAGCAGCCCGAGATGGCGCCCCAGGAGTACCTGCGTCGCAACCTGGGCTCGTCGACGACATCGCTGCCCTGGCTGCTCCCGCTGCTCTACATACTGCTCGCACTGACCCTGGTGCTCTGGGTCGGGATGCGCCACTCCAACCGGACCCGGCGGGGCCGGGCTCTGTTCGTGTTCACCCTCGGGATCGCGCTGATCGTGGCCGCCAGTGCTTTCTTCCTGATCCGCGCCGCAGGCACCACGCATCTTGTCGGCGTCGGGACGGCCGCGACGCTGCTGGGTGCGGCGATGGCGATCGTCGCAGCGGGGTCGCTGCTTCCCGCCGTGGAGGACTGGTTCGGCGGTCAGCGCGAACTGAGGCTGATCGAACCCCTGCTGGAGGAACTCGAGCGTCGTCAGCCCGACGTCGGCATCGGTGAGCGCCCGCGCGGGCCGCTGGTCTTCCGTGTCGCCGAACGGCTGTCGCTGATCTCCGATGCGCTGTACCTGGAGGCCACCGTCGCCCTGCATGTGCATGCCGGCGCGCCGGACAGCGCCGACGTCGGCCGTTCCGACGACGGCGAGCGGCCCGCGGTCAGCCCGACCGGCCAGGCGCGCGCGATCGCGCGGTGGATTCATGCCGGCCGCAGCACCCCGCGAGTGGCTGGACCCGCCGGCAAGGGCCGGTTCCCCGGCCTGGACTGGTTGCGGCAGCCGGAGGACTACTCCGACCGGGAATGGATCCTGGAAATAGCACGCGAGTACCAGGCCCTGATCAAGGAAACGAACGGCGAGCCGCCCGAAGACGGGCCCTGAAAAGCGAGTCGATGTTGCCGAGACTCCCACGAGGGGAGTGCCGGGCTAATCCGTGAGGTGCTCTCTGCGGCGCAGCTCGTCCACCTTCTCGACGATGTCCTGCTGAGCCTCCGGGGACAGCCCGACGGTCCGTGCGGCAATCCGGCGCACACCCTCGTCCCGCATGTTCGCGAGCCAGGTGAGCTCCTTGTCGAGCTTCTCGTAGTACTCGTCGTCGGTGAAGTACGCAGGCTTGATCCGGAAGAAGTTGGCAAGCGCGGTCATCGTCGTAGACGACGGATTGGTCCGGTTGCCCGAGCGCAGCTGCGACAGGTACGGAGCCGACATCGTGACACCCTCGGCCTTGAGGGCGCCGATCACTTCGGCGGAGGTATGGGGACCGCGGCCGGGGGGATACACCGTGTCGAACAGGCGATTCAGACGCGCGGCGAACGTCGTGCTCATCGTTTTGACCTCCACTGCATGAAGAGCGATTCGTTTCCGTTGGCTTATTTGCTGATTATCGTAGCGACACTTGTCCCGACAACCAAGTGCAAACTATCGCACAATTAACGCCCGCGGACATTTTCGGGGGCCCGGCAAACTGTCCGGCCGCCCGGCGATGCCTCCCGCGCACCCCTTGCAAGGTGGTCGCAGGCAAAGAATGCGGTGGTCGGGGGCGGTCTGGCGCAGCTTCCGCGCCGGGATCAGTACAACAGATACCGGCGGTACCGTCGGGCAACCACGCCGATAACCGGCAAGTGCCCGGATTGGATTTGCTGCACGACTGGGCGGCCTTGCGGCGGTGTCAGTGGCCCGCCGATGGCCACAACACCCGCCGCTTCGCCCTCGGTTCAGCCGAATTCTGAGGGTGACGGTGCTGCGGCGGCCGCGTCCGTAGCCGGCGCCGCGTCACGTTCCTGCGGGTCCTCGGCATCCCCCGGCGAGCCCGGGGTTCGAATCGCCGCCGGACGCAGCCGAGACGGGAGTGCCCGCAGCGCCGCCGCGAGGAGCAGGACGACGGCGACCGAGATCCCGGCGGCCGCGGCGCCGGGGGCGGTGGGGAAGGCGGCCTCGACGAGCATGTACACACCGAAGAGCAGGAACACTGCGGCGGCGCCGAGTTGGATGACCCGTTGCGGAAGGTGTTTACCGGCCACGGCCCCGAGCAGAATCGCCAGGGCGTCGGCGGCGACCATGCCGATGGTGGACCCGATCCACACCCCGACCCAGTCATGGTCGGCGGCGAGGGTGATGGTGGCGAGCATGGTCTTGTCGCCCAGCTCGGCCAGCAGAAACGCCGACGTCACCGCGAAGAATGCCGGGGCGCTCGTGCGCTCGGCGCGAGTGGCCTCGTCGTCGGAGAGGCTGTCGCCCCGCAGCGTCCACAGTCCGAACCCGACGAACGCGACGCCGGCGAGGATAGCGAGTAGATGGGTTGGCAGTGCGGCCCCCAGATAGTGGCCCACGCCGACGGAGATCAGGTGCACAGCCGTGGTCGCGACGCAGATCCCGAAGAGCACGACCCACCAGCGGTAGCGCAGCGCGAACGTCATCGCCATCAACTGCGACTTGTCGCCCAACTCCGCGACGAAGATGACGGCAAGACTCAGAAACAACGCTGACAGCACCCGGCACTCCTCGGTTGCGGCTGTCGTCAGGGGCTGAAATAGATGCCTCCGGCCGACAACCAGTCATGGTCTCGCGGCCGAAAGTCTCGCCCACCGGTGAGGTCACCGGCCGGACAACCGGGCCTCGCGGATTGGTGCCAGGCCAGTATGTCGATTGTCCGATTGGGGGCTACTCCCCTTCGTTGACGGTAACTCTACGTTCGGGCGGACTACCGCCGCAACAGGAGACGCCGAAACCTTGGCCGCGCCAAGGATTTTGGGTTATCGAGGAGAAAAGTTCGGGTACCCGTAAAAATCCGCTAAGCGGCAAGCAACATCGCCAAGATGGCGGTGTCGGGGTGGCTGATCGGGTCGACACCGACGCGACTGACCATGCTGGTGATGGTCCCGTCGGACTCGGCCTCGACCCACGCAGCCCGGTGCTCGAGCCCGAGATGCGGAAGCCCGGGTAGCAGTACGCATCCAGATGCGGCGCCTGAACATTCGGGCAAAGACGGTGTGGTTTCCGACGGAGGGTGCAGCATCAGCAGCGCAGGGGGCTGTCGGTCCGCGAAATGCCCTGGCGGAACTGCCGATTCGCCAACCACCGTGCCTTCGGCGAGGACCAGCCCCACCGTCCCCGGCTGAGGCCGGTCCGGCAGCTCCTCGCGAACACCGAAAATCGTTGTCGTCGAGAGCAATCCGGGTAGCGAAGCCACGCGGACCGCGACCATGAGCAGCTGTGCCCATTCCTTCGTGGAGTTGGGCCAGCGGCCCGAGACGACGAACCCTTTCAGGGCACCACGAGAGTGAAAGGGGGCGACTTCAATTGCACGCCCAGAACCAGTTTCCATCTCGCCTCCGCGACACTCGCGAAACTTCGTGCGACACGACAGCGGGTCGGTTCGGATCAGCATGGGCTACGTCCTGGTTGGCACGCAAGAGGACACGAGTGCTAACGACGATGTTTGCGACGAACGGTCGACGAAATGGGCGGCGCAGGCCCGCTGGCGCTAGAACCAGACCAGCAGAGCGAGGATGCCGAGCAGGATCAGCGCAATGACGCCGGCCCGCATGGCCGCCATCATGTACGACCGGTTACACGTGGCAGAGGACGTGTACCAGCTCGACGACTGCGACGCGGACCCTGGCCCGAGAGATTGCGACGCCATCAAACCGTCCTGACCTGTGTGTTCAACTACCGCACTCCGTGAAATTAGTCACAGCTGGAATTGTGAGCGCGATCATAACCCCTCGTGTACCCGGATGAAAATCCGACCAGGCGTCAGCATGCGACAAACGCGCGAGCAGGCGTGATGGAAAAAATTCTAAGGATTGAAGTGAGCGCCGGCGGGGTACCCGCCGGTAACGTCCAGGTCCCGTCGCGGTCGGCGTGTCGCGCGGCGCGTCGTTTGGTGGTGTCGGACGTTTAGTGCGCCAACCGATTTCGCTCAACCAAGATCAAGTTGTTGATGTATGCGTCGTCGGGCGGTGCGGTTATCCACAGCGGCGTAGCCGCCGTGGGCCCGCATGGTGCGTTTAGTGGACTTTTGGTCTCATCAGATGCTGTGGATAAACCTGTGGAAACTGTGGATAGCCGAGGGATTGCTGCGCTGGCGCGGCCCCGAAGAGGCACTGCGTGCCACAATCACGCCGCGACGAAGCCGGTGAATAGGCGCACTGCGACGCCGTCGAACGGCGTCGGGAATTCGGTTCGGACCGGTTCGACATTGACGTTCGTGAAAAGCGAGAAAATGAATTTTCCGGCCGGACAATTTCGCCGCTTCCGGCCGTCGTTCACCGTCGCCGACAACCGTCCGGGCGGTATCGGAGCAATTCGCTTCTCTGCCCGACGTTGCCCTGCTCGCTAGGCTGGTCCGGTGATTCAGGTCTGCGGGCAGTGCGGAACGCGGTGGAATGTGCGGGACCGCCAGCGCGTCTGGTGCCCGCGCTGCAACGGCGCGCTGCTAGCGCCGGTCAACCCGCCGGACCCGCGCTGGACTCCACACGCCACGAGCCATCCGCCGACACACCCGCCCACGCCTCCAGGCAACACGCCGCGGCTGCCGAGAGGCTTCCGCTGGATTGCGGTCCGCCCGGGGCCGCCGCCGCCGCCGCGCCGGCGTCGTCGGCCACTGGGGCCGACCCCGCGGTACCTGTCGATTCCGCGGTGGGGGTTGGTCGACCAGATCGTGCCGCAGGCCGACCTCGACGACTCGGCGACCAAGCGGGGTGCCTCGCCGGTCACCGTTCGCGCTGCGCTGTTGTCGGCGGCGACGGTCTTCGGACTCGCCGCCGCCGTCCACGTCGTTCGCTACGTGTTGTTGCTGATCAACCGCACGTCGCTGCTTCCCCCACTGGTCGCCGGAGCGGCGTTGTGGCTGGGTGTGTTGCTCAGCCTCGCGGTGATCGTGTCGGTGATCCTGACCGCCGTGGTGCTCACGTCATGGCTGATCGGGCGCCGTTCGGCAGTGTTCCGCTTCCGCGGGCACGAGGACCCGCGTCCGGCATGGGCGCTGTGGGTCGGCTGCCTGGTGCCGGTCCTCAACCTGGTGTGGGCGCCGGTCTTCCTCATCGAACTGGCGCACGCCGAGGAGTCGCAGGCGCGGCTGCGCGGCCCGATCACCGCCTGGTGGTTCGCCTGGGTGTTCTCCACCGGCATCTCGATCTTCGCCATCGCCACGAGCTTCACCACCGAACCGCAGGGCGTCGCCGACAACACGGTGGCCGTGATCATCGCTTACCTGGTGGGCCTGGCGACGGTGCTGCTGCTATGGCGGGTGTTCGACGCGTTCGTGCGCAAGCCGGTCGAGCGGCCGCTACACCGGTGGGTGATCCTCAGCGAGGACCAGAGCACCGACGAACCCGTCGAGGCGGTACCGGCCGAGGACCAACCGGATGAAGCCGAATCGGCGGCCGCGGTTGAGTCGGACCAGCGGGAACCGGCAGCATAGGCCGATGACGTCGGCCGGCGCAGGGCACGGCAGCGGGCAACCCTTCGTGGTCGCCCACCGCGGCGCGTCGGCCCACCGCCCCGAGCACACGCTGACCGCCTACGAACTCGCGTTGCAGGAGGGCGCCGACGGCGTCGAGTGCGACGTGCGGCTCACCCGCGACGGACATCTCGTATGCGTGCACGACCGCCGTGTCGACCGCACGTCGACCGGCACGGGGTTGGTCAGCGAGATGACGCTGGCCGAACTCAAACGCCTGGACTGGGGTGCCTGGCACGGCAGTTGGCGCGCCGACGGCACGCTGGGCCAGACCGGCCTGCTGACCCTGGACGACCTGGTTCGCCTGGTGCTCGACTGGAACCGGCCGGTGAAGTTGTTCATCGAGACCAAGCACCCGGTGCGCTACGGCGCGCTGGTGGAGAGCAAGGTGCTGGCCCTGCTGCACCGTTACGGCATCGCCGCACCGGCGTCGGCGGACCTGTCACGCGCTGTGGTGATGTCGTTCTCGGCCGCCGCGGTGTGGCGGATCCGCCGCGCCGCGCCGCTGCTTCCGACCGTTCTACTCGGCGAGACCTCCCGGTTCCTGGGCGGAAGCGCCGCCACGACGGTCGGCGCCACCGCCGTCGGCCCGTCGATCGCCACCCTGCGGGAACACCCCGAACTCGTCGACCGAGCCGCCGCCCAGGGCCGTGCCATGTACTGCTGGACCGTCGACCACTACGAGGACGTCGGGTACTGCCGCGATCTCGGCGTCGGATGGATCGCCACCAACCATCCCGGCCGCACCAAGGCCTGGCTTCAGAACGGGCTGACCGTCCCCGGCGGCGACTGAGGGCTCAGGGCTGCGCGTCGAGCACTTGCTGCGGGATCGCCGAATCGGTGCGCAGCGCCTCGAACAGTTGCTTGGCGGCGTCGGAATCCCACACCACCACCGAGCCGGAGTCGTTGTCGGTGAATTCCCCGATCGGCACCGTGATGGCGATCTGCAATCCGTGCAGGGCCCACCCGAGCTGGGCGAGATCCCAGACGTGGTCGCCCTTGTCGACGGTGAGCGAAGTGACCGCGGCGTGCGGCACCGCATACCAGCGCCAAGGGTTGAGCCAGACCAGCGGGCTGCTCGCACGATGTAGCACCGCGGCCATGAACTCCCGCTGGTGGACCATCCGGTCGAGGTCGGCGCGCGGGGTCGCGCGGCTGCGGACGTACCCCAGCGCGTTGCGCCCGTCGAGGGTCTGGCAGCCCACAGGGAGGTCGATGCCGGCCAGCGGATCGCTGATCGGGTCGGCGGGGCAGACGTCGACGCCGCCGAGCGCATCGACCAGCCCGGCGAAACCGCCGAATCCGACCTCCACGTAGTGGTCGAGGTGCAGCCCGGTGGCTTCCTCGATGGTCTGGGCCAGCAGCGGCGCGCCCCCCTCGGCGAACGCCGCGTTGATCTTGTCCTTGCCGTAGCCGGGGATGTTCACATAGGAGTCGCGGGGGATCGAGACCATCGTGGCGGGTGCTCCGGATCCCAGCCCCGGGATGTGGACCACCATGATCGTGTCGGTGCGGCCGTTGCCCGTGTCACCGCCGGTGCTCAGCTGGGCCTGCTCCTCGGGGGTGAGGCCCGCCCTGCTGTCCGACCCGACCAGCAGCCAGGTGGTGCCGGCCCCCGGCGCCGGCCGGTCGGTGTAGTCGCTGAAGACCGCGACGCGGCGCAGTGTCGAGTCGATCCACGCCGCGGTGCCGACCAGGGCGGTCACCGCCAACAGCACGAAAACCGCAAGCGTCACGAAAATCATTCGTACCCAACGGATTTTCTTCTTCGGTTTGGTCGGCGGCGCCGGCGATGGTCCGGCCGGGCGGACCGCCACCGGGGGCGGCGGCAGTGGACGGCGCGGTGGCTGGCGCGGCGGAGGAGCGGCGCTCGGGGTAGGCCGACGCGGAGGTGGCGGCGGTGGCGGCGGACGGGGCGGCGGCGGCCGGTATGCCGGGTCGCGACGGATCACCTGCGGAGGCTCACGCAGCGGCGGCAACGACGGCGGTGGCGGCGGTGCGGGACGCGGAATCCGCTCGGTGGGCGGATCCGGCGCGGGCCGGTTCGGCCAGTCGTCGCTCACCACGTCAATTTACGCGCCCGGCTCACTTGAGCCAGCCAACGTGGCCGGCCAGCAGGACGTAGCCGACGAACGCCACCGTGTCGATGACACCGTGGGCGATCACCAGCGGCCACAGTCGCCCGCTGCGACACCACGCGTATCCGAAGACCAGGCCCATCACCAGGTTGCCCAGCCCGGCGCCGAATCCTTGATAGAGGTGATAGAGCCCGCGCAGCACGCTGGAGGCCAGGATCGCCCGGTTCTGACTCAAGCCCAGTTGGCGCAACCGGGTGATCAGGTAGCCGACCACGACGACCTCTTCGGCGAACCCGTTGGCGAACGCCGCGATGATCAACACCGGGATCCGCCACCAACTGTTGTGCAGCGCCGAGGGTTCGACGTCGGCGTTCATGCCCAGCCAGCGCGCCGCGAGATAGAGCAGCAGGCCCGGGATCCCGATCAGCGCGGCCAGCGCCAGCCCGCCCAGCACGTCAGCCCGCCAGCGCAGCCGGCCAAGGCCGATGCGGGCCGGGCTGAAACCGCTGCGCCACAACAGGTACAGCGCGAGGGCACCCCAGGCGACGAGCTGGGCGATGGTCGCCAGGTTCAGGCCGAGGTTGATCAGGTCGTAGCGGGAGAGGTTCTCGTTGAGCCGCACCCGGTGCCCCGACAACCCGGACAGCACGGCATCGATCAACTGCAGGACCGCGATTGCGGCGCTGACGCCGAAGCTGACGGCCAGCATCACGCCGACTTCGATCCGCAGCCCCCGCCGGTGCGTGTCGACCGACTCGTCGTGGGGCGCGCTCACCCCGTCACGGTAACGGCCCTACAGACGCCGTGCCCGCAGCCCGTTGACGAAGGGGCAGCCCATCAAGGTCCTGATCGCCCGGCCCAGCCCGCCGACGTCGTGCACCGGTGTGGGGAACGGAAGCCGGACGTCGTGGTCGCCGTCGGCGCCCTCGACCCGCAGTCGCATGCCGTAGCGGTCGAGCCCGAGGGGCCGGACCCGTCCGCGCCGCGGCCGGCCGGCGCTTGGCTGCCAGCCGGGCCATCACCTCGGGGTGATCACTGTCGAGATGCCGCAGCCACGCCGACTCCATTTCGCAGAACGGGTCCGGTGCGGCGGCCAGCAGTTCGGTGAGTCCGACGGGCTCGCGCCGGTGGAATCGGCGACGACACGGAGTCCGCCCCGAGGAGCAGCAGGGTCTGCCCCGCTCCGACTTCCAGCAGGGCCGGGTCCGGACGGGTCGCGGCGATCAGGTCCAGCAGCTCGCGCAGCGCGTGCGGCGGAACACTGTGGACCCGTCCCCGAATCCAGACCAGCGAACGCACCGGCTCCCGAAGTGGCAGAGGCGCGTAGTCGGTGAGCTCGAGGACGGCCTCGGTGCCCGCGGTGCCGGCGCAGGCGGCCGCGCCGACGATCGCCGAGTCGCTGGGCACGGTCAGTGCGAACGAGCCTTCGGCCATGAGCTGATGCACCGGCGCGGCAGCGGGCGGCGCGGAGTCGGCGGCCAGGATCGCCGCGGCGGTGCCCGCGCAGGCGCTTCGGACGCGTTCGGCGGTGGTCGGCGTTGAGAGCGTCGCTGGGGTCATCGCATCCTTCCTATAAGTGAGGTAAGCCTAAGTTAACTTCGACGCGTTGGCGGCGCAAGGCTTTCGCGTCGCATGACCGGATAGGGTTGATCCGTGGCCCGCATCGCCTACCTCGGACCCGAGGGGACCTTCACCGAAGCGGCGCTGCTGAAGATGGCCGCAGCGAAAGTGATTCCGGGCGGTGCCGAGGTCACCCCGCAGCCGCTGGACAGCACTCCGGCCGCGCTGGCCGCGGTCCGAGCGGGTTCGGCGGACTTCGCCTGCGTACCGATCGAGAACTCCATCGACGGCACGGTGCTGCCGACGCTGGACAGCCTGGCCACCGGCACCCCGCTGCAGATCTACGGGGAGCTCACCCTCGACGTGGCCTTCAGCATCGTCACCCGGTCCGATCGAGGCGCCGAGGCAGTGCGCACCGTGGCGGCGTTTCCGGTTGCGGCCGCCCAGGTGCGCGGCTGGCTCGCCGAGAACCTGCCGACGGCCGAGATCGTGCCGTCGAACTCCAATGCGGCCGCAGCCCGGGATGTGGCCGCCGGTCGTGCCGACGCCGGCGTGAGCACCGCGCTGGCCGCGCAGCGCTACGGGCTGGCGACGCTGGCCGACGGTGTCGTCGACGAACCCAACGCCCGCACTAGGTTCGTCCTCGTCGGGCCGCCGGGGCCGCCGCCGGCCCGGACCGGTGCCGATCGCACCTCGGTGGTGCTGCGCATCGACAACGCCCCCGGGGCGCTGGTGTCGGCGATGACCGAGTTCGGCATCCGCGACATCGACCTGACCCGCATCGAATCCCGGCCCACCCGAACCGAATTGGGCACCTACATCTTCTTCCTGGACTGCGTCGGACACATCGACGACAACGCCGTGGCTGAGGCCCTCAAGGCTTTGCACCGACGCTGCAGCGACGTTAGGTTCCTGGGATCCTGGCCGACGGGATCGGCGACCGGAGCGGTACCGCCGCAGCTCGACGAGGCCGACCGCTGGCTGCAACGACTGCGCGGAGAGGGCTCATGAGCGGACGGCTGATCCTGGTCCGTCACGGGCAGTCGTACGGCAACGTCGATCGCCGTCTCGACACCCGTCCGCCGGGTGCGGACCTGACCGACCTCGGCCGCGACCAAGCCCTTGCGTTCGCCAGGGAGCGCGCCCGCCCGCCGGGATTACTCATCCACTCGATCGCCCGCCGCGCCGCCCAGACCGCCGCCGAGATCGGCGCCGAACTGGACGTGGCGCCCGTGGAGTTCGAGGGCATCCACGAAGTCCAGGCCGGCGAGCTGGAGAACCGCAACGACGACGAGGCGATCGCGGAGTTCAACGAGATCTACCAACGCTGGCATCAAGGTGAGCTTGACCTGGCTATGCCGGGCGGGGAGAGCGCCCGCGACGTGCTCGACCGCTACCTGCCGGTGATCACCGACCTACGGCTGCGCTACCTCGACGACCACGAGTGGACCGAGGACGTCATCGTCGTCAGCCACGGTGCGGCCATCCGACTGACGGCGGCGACCCTGGCCGGGGTGGAGAGCAGCTTCGTGCTCGACCACCACCTGGCCAACACCGAGGCGGTGGTGTTGGCGCCGATCACCGACGGCCGCTGGAGTTGCCTGCAGTGGGGGTCGAAGAGTCCGCCGTTCTATCCCGAACCCGACGTGCATCCGGTCGAGGACGCGCTGGAATCCGCCGACCCGATGGGCTGACGCCGGCTCAGACTGCCATCCGCTCGCCGGTTTGCTGGGCGCAGTCGCAGCCGACCGAATCGCAGTCGATCACCAGCGAGTGACAAATTAGCTCGGGGCTCTCGCAATCGTCATCGGTGCATTCCGGCCGATGCCCGGAATGGCGAATCAGAGTGCCATGGCAGTGGGCCAGCCCGGCGGCGCATTCACGGCAGTTCATCCCCACCGTACGTTCATAACACCGCACCCCGACAACAGGCTGTTGCCGCGCTGGGCGGCGAGCGGGATTTTCGCCAGAGGCGAAAGCAGGATGCAATTGCTGACGCTGTACGTTAGATTTATTGCTCTCAGCCCTAAGGGGGTGGGCTGGTTAACTGCCGGGCCAGCCAGCGATAGTTCCGTCAACCCGGCTTCGAATGTTAGGACTGACTATGACGTCAAGTCGTTTGACTCGTCAGATTGCACTTTTTGCTGGCGGGCTCGCGATCGTCGGTATGGGTTCGCTGACCGCCTGCAGCAAGTCGAAGGAGCAGGCTCCGGAGACCACGTCGCCCACCAGCACGAGCGCTCCGGCGCCGTCGCCGACCGAAAAGGGTCTGACGCCGGGTGGCGCCAACTCCTTCTCGCCCACCGTCAAGGCCCCGCCGGCACCGACCGCGCTGCCCGGCAACGTCATCACCGGCGGCAACTGAGCCGCGCGGTCGGCAACCGTCCGCAGCGTCCGCTGACCGACAGTGATCAGGACACATCGTTCTCGAACACTGTTGGTCGTGGGCCTGCTGACGGTGCTGGCCGTGGCCGCTGTACTGGTCGCTGATCTACGTCGGCCCTCGGCTCCCGCCCAGGCCGATACGATCAGCGGCCCGTACGCGTCTCTGCTGGAAAGCTCCATCGACCTCGGTCCGGCGCGGACCGACCACGTTCAGCTGACCGCCGCCCTGCGCGTCGCGACTCGTCCCGATCTCCTCATGGGGTGGGCACAGCACCAGGGTCTTTCGGTGCGCTGGCGCCCCGGTGACACCTGGGCGATCCTCGAGGGTGCGGCCACCGCGGTGGCGGGCGCCTTCGACGTCGAAGTTCACGACTACCGCGGCCAACGCGGCCAGGTCTTCTACGCCTCCCCGCAGCAGCCGGTCGTCCCGGCGCCACTGCGCCTAGAGGTGTCCGAACTCGGCCGGATCCTCGGCTACACACCCCACCGCGAGTCCACGCCGGTGATGCCGCCCCTGGAAGTCCCCGACCAAGGCCTCAATCAGGTTCAGCTGTTGCACACCTACAACGCAACCCCGTTGCGCGACAAGGGATTCAGCGGCAAGGGACAAACGGTCGTCGTGTTCGCCTTCGACGGCTTCGACCAGGCCGACCTCGACATGTTCGCGACGACCTTCAACCTTGCGAAGTTCACCCCCGAGGTGGTGGGCGGTCAGCCGGAGAACCGCCGCGGCGAGGCGACGATGGATCTCGAGGCCATCCACGCGATCGCCCCGGACGCCAAAGAGGTTCTGGTCAACGCCCGACCCACGGTCGAGGGGGACGGGTCCTACGAGAAGATCGCCGCGATGATGGAGGACACCGAACGCCGGTACCCCGGCGCGGTGTGGAGCTTCTCCATCGGCTGGGGTTGCGACAAGCTGATCAACGCCGCCGACCTGGCCCCGGTGCGCGCCGCACTGGCCAAGGCGCACAGGAAGGGCACCACCGCGTTCGACGCCAGCGGTGACCTCGCCGGACTGGAATGCAAAGGCGGGCAGGAGTGGTCTTCGCCGCCGAGCAGCGATGACGTCGGCCTGGATGCGGTGGCGTCCATGCCGGAGATGACCGACGTCGGCGGCACCACCTTGTCGACCGACGCCAACGGCGGCTGGCTGGCCGAGCAGGCGTGGTTCGACCCGCCGCTGTCCCAGGGCACCGGCGGGGGAGTGTCGTCGTTGTTCAAACGTCCCGAGTGGCAGCAGAACATCACGCTGACCACCGGCGCCGATCAGCGGCTGACGCCCGACATCGCCGCGGTGGCCGACCCGTTCACCGGAGTGAAGATCGTCTTCAACCAGCAGGTGATCGTCGGCGGGGGAACCTCGCTGGCGGCGCCCGTCTGGGCGGGGATGACGGCGCTGATGAACCAGTACTTGCTCGACCGAGGTGGCCACCTGATCGGTGACCTCAACCCGCTGCTCTACCACGTGGCCGAAGGTGCGCCGCTGCCCGCGTTCCGGGACATCACCCTGGGCGGCAATGCCGTTGCGACCGCCGGTCCGGGCTATGACCTGGTGACCGGGCTGGGCACGCCGGATGTCGAGAACCTGGCCCAGAATATTCTTGTGACCCAGAAGGTGATCGAGTGAGTACCCCAACCGAATCCGGTCCCGACGGGGTCGCCCGGGTCGAGTGCCCCGTCTGTGAGACCGACGTCCCGGCCGGAGCCTTCTGTGGGCTGTGCGGCGGGCACCTGACGTCGAAACCCGGCCCCGGACCGCACTGGCTGCGTCAGGACACCTTCGGCGCCGCGCCCAACGAGAGCGTGTTGCGGCCCTCGATCGCCAGTTCGTTGTTCCCGCACCTGCCCAATCGGTCGCGCACGCCGTTTCGGGTCGGGCTGGCTCTGGTGTTCCTCGGGCTCGTCGCCTTCTCGTTCCTGAAATTGCCCGCGGCCCTGATCACCGTTGCCGCACTGGGGCTTCCGTTGCTCTTCCTGCTGTACCTGAGCGAGTCCGACGTGTTCCGCGACATGTCCGCGGTAACGCTGGCGGTCGCCGGCGTCGTGGGCGCCGCTCTGGGGGTCGGGTGGGTGCTGCTGACCGGCGAGATGGTCGCCCGCGCATACGGGGTCCCGATGGCCGCCGGCCTCGCCATTCACCACCTGGTCCGTGAAGGGATTCTCATCCCGGCGGGCGGCATGATCCTCATGCTGGTGCCGACGGTGCTGCTGCGGCTGGCC
Source organism: uncultured Actinomycetota bacterium (assembly GCA_963716465.1). Lineage (GTDB taxonomy): Bacteria > Actinomycetota > Actinomycetes > Mycobacteriales > Mycobacteriaceae > Mycobacterium. The sequence goes on along the minus strand of CAVQTS010000004.1, from coordinate 716,054 downwards.
CGGCCGAAGTCACGGGAGTCGTTGGACGGCTTCGTCATCGGCGCACTCGCCGCACTGACCTTCAGCGCGGGGGCCACCCTGACCCGGCTGGCGCCCCAGTTCGCCACCGGACTGTTCGCCCACAACCGTCCGATCAAGGGCCTGCTGGTCGAGGCAGGCATCTGCGGCGTGACCATCCCGCTGACCGCCGCCGTCGCGGGCGGCATGGTCGGTATCGCCCTGTGGTTCAAGGGTCAGGACTCCAATCCACACGAGCACCCGGCGCGGACCCGTACCGCGTTGTGGTCGATGGCGATCCTGGTGGTCCTCATCCACACCGGGGTCGGGGTGACCGACATCGTGGCAATGCCGCAGATGCAGATGCTGGTGATCCACGTCGTGATGACGGGCGTGGTGCTGGTCCTGCTGCGCATCGCGCTGCAGATGGCCCTGTTGCACGAGGCGCACGACCCGATCCAGGAAGACGAGCCCCTGCTGTGCGTGCACTGCGAGCACGTCGTTCCTGACATGGCGTTCTGCCCGGCCTGCGGTGTCGCAACCCGAGCGTCGTCGCGGTCCTCGCGCAACGATCGGCGCAGTTCACGACCCGTTCGTCAGACCGTCGCGGAGGGGTCGTGACCCCGAAGGAACCCACGGGCACCGACGAGGAGCAATACGCCGGCTACGCGGTTCCGGCCGGGACGTATCTGGCTCCGGAGATCAAGCACACCCGTTTCACCCGCACCATCGGCGTGTGGACGGCGGGCATCGTCGTCGTCGCCGCGGCGCTGATCGGGGTGTCGATGATGATGACGAAGAAGGCTCCTCGGTTCATGTGCCCGCCGGAGTGCGGGAGTCCGCCGACCGGGACACCCGTGATGGCGCTGCCCCGCTACACCGCGCCCGACGGGTCGTTCTCGGTGTCGTATCCGACGCCGGAGTCCGCCTACGAGGTTTCCAAGGACGGCCGCGGGATCACCGCGAAGTTCACCGGGGGGGACACCGGTGTCCTGCAACTGTTCTCAGAACCCGCCCGCGGCCGGCAACCCCGCCAGATCGCCTTGGATCTGATCAAGCAGAAGTTCCCCGACGCCAAGATCGCCTACGAGATCCCCAACGCGATGGTCGGCTATCAGCCGGGCTATGGCGAGGTTGCCGACAGCTGGCCCTCGGGAACCTCCAACAGCTACGTCCGCATCCGGACCGTGTTGTTGGTGGCGGTCAAGAACGATCTGGCCCTGGTCGCCGGCGCGGTCGGGCCCTACCATGCGTTCGGCCCCGACTTCGGCCCCGGGCTGCCGTCAGGGGTCAACCTCCAACTTGCCGAGGACATGGGCAAATATGTCAACAGCTTCACCTGGCGGGGCGATCCGCCACGCTGAGTGGACGCCGAACATCCTTCAGGCCCAGCCTAATTCGTGTAGCCGTTCGTCGTCGATGCCGAAGTGGTGGGCGATCTCGTGGATCACCGTGATGGCGACCTCCTCGACCACGTCGGCCTCGGTGTCACAGATCTCCAGCAGGCTGTCACGGTAGATCGTGATGGTGTCGGGCAGTGCGCCCGCGTACGTCGAGTCACGCTCGGTCAGCGCGATGCCCTCGTAGAGGCCGAGCAGTTCGGGTTCCTCGGGGTGGCTGTCTTCGACCAGCACCACCACGTTGTCGATGGCCGCGGCGAGCTCGGGCGGGATCAGGTCCAACGCGTCGGAGACCAGTTCCTCGAACCGCTGCGGGTTCATCGATACGGGCACTAAGCCGCCGGGGGGAGCACTGGCTCGACGGGGCCGGGGGGTGCTCCGGCCGGCGGCGGCGGCGCTTCGCCGCCTTCCATCGGAGGCGCCCCATTGTCGGGTGCGGGCGCCGGCGCGACCGGGGCCACGGGCGCCGGGGCCGCGGGGGCCTGCGACTGGGTGCTCGGCGCGGCAGGCTGCTGCGGCAGGTGCTGCGTCTGCTGCGTCGGCGGCGTCTCTTGCTGCGGTTGCTGCTGGGTGCCGGTGTACTGCGAGTTGTTCGTCGCCGACGGCGAGGAGGCCGTGGACGGCAGCGCGTCGGGCAGCAGCGGGATGGGCGGCATGTTCAGCCGCTCCTGCGGGATGTCCGGCGGCGGCACCGGGGGCATGCCGTTGATCAGCAACGCACCCTTGGCCGGGTTGATCAGGGTGGCCCAGCCACCGTTGCCCAGGGTGGCGCCGATGCTGCAGGACACCTGATGGCTACCGGCATTCCAGCTGGGCAGCGAGATCGTGCTGTAGATCAGCGTCAGCGTGGTGGAGCGCAGCTGAATCGGCGCCAGGTAAGCGTCCGTCATGCGGGTGCAGGCGTCCTTGATGAACGCGTCCTGATCGGCGTCGGCCGGCAGGGCGCCGGGAAACTTCTCGGCCAGGTTCACCGCGCCGGTGACCTCCATGGCGTGCGGCGCACCGCAGTCCACCGGGGCGTCGGTCGGCTGGTTGGTGGACGGGTCGATGCCCAGGCAGGTGCCGGCCGGCCACACCTTGGACTGGTCGAGGTCGGCGACCTTGCCCTTGAACGCGATCTGCTGGTTGTCCGCACCCGGCAGCTGCAGACCGCACAGCATCCGCCGCTCGCCGGACTGCTTCCAGGCCTTGTCGCCGGACCACAGCATGCTGATGGTGAACCGGCTGTCCGGGTCGAACTTGTCGCCGAGGTAGCGCTCGACGGCGGGCTGGCACTGCTCGAGGCTGATCTGCTGAATGCGTGCGGCCGAGGGCGGGGCGGCGTCGGGGCCGTACTCGGTTCCCGGGTAGGTCCGCATGTCGACGGACTCGGCGACCTCGAAGCGGTGGTCGTCCTTGCAGTCGACGATCGACGCGGCGTCGGGGTTCTTGTCCGGCCAGGTCAGGCAGGAGCCGGCCTTGGCGTTGGCGAACGCGGCGTTGCCCTTGGCGCCGACACCGGACAGCGGGTCGGTGCCGGCGTAGCCGGTGAGGTGGTTGTTGAGGCCGATCGGCAGAGCGGTGATCACGCCGGCGATCAGCAGGCCACCGAGCGCCGTCAGCAGCAACGCACGCCGGGTCGACGTGGCCTGCAACGTTCCGAGGAACGTACGGCGCGGCGCCACCGGTCCAGCCTGCGCGGGCGCCGCCTCCGGGCGCTCAGATAACTGCAACATCGCGTCCATTGTGTCAGGCGCGCCGAGGGGTGTGACAAGTGATGCAGTTGTAATGTTATGGGGTTGTGCTGTGCGGCGCGGGTCGCGCCAGCCGGAGGGCCTGACAGGACGGCTCGGCGGCGAAAGTAGGGTTCAGGTCGTGATCGACCTGAAACTGCTCCGCGAAAACCCCGATGCGGTGCGGCGGTCCCAGCTCAGCCGGGGCGAAGACCCGGCCCTCGTCGATGCCCTGCTGGAAGCCGACACCGCTCGCCGCGCGGCGATCTCGACCGCCGACACGCTGCGGGCCGAGCAGAAGGCGGCGAGCAAGCGGGTCGGCTCCGCCTCACCAGACGAGCGCCCCGGCCTCTTGGAACAGGCCAAACAGCTTGCCGCCCAGGTCAAGTCGGTCGAGGCGGATCAGGCGCAGGCCGAGTCCGCGTTCACCGCGGCGCACATGGCGATACCCAACGTCGTCATCGACGGCGTCCCGGCCGGTGGCGAGGACGACTTCGCCGTCCTCGAGGTCGTCGGCGAGCCGCCGGCGCTCGAGGATCCGAAGGATCATCTGGAACTGGGCGAGAGCCTGGGGCTGATCGACATGGAACGCGGCGCCAAGGTGTCGGGATCGCGGTTCTACTTCCTCACCGGTCCTGGCGCGCTACTGCAACTGGGGCTGCTTCAGCTTGCGGTCCGGGTGGCCGTCGACAACGGCTTCACACTGATGATCCCGCCGGTTCTGGTGCGCCCCGAGGTGATGAACGGCACCGGTTTCCTGGGTGCGCACGCCGACGAGGTGTATCGGGTGGAGGCCGACGACCTCTATCTGGTCGGCACCTCGGAGGTGCCGCTGGCCGGCTACCACTCCGACGAGATCCTGGACCTGTCGGACGGCCCGCTGCGCTACGCCGGTTGGTCGTCGTGCTTCCGCCGTGAGGCGGGCAGCTACGGCAAGGACACCCGCGGGATCATCCGGGTGCACCAGTTCGACAAGGTGGAGGGTTTCGTCTACTGCCGCCCGGAGGAGGCCGAGGCCGAACACCAGCGGCTGCTGGGCTGGCAGCGCCAGATGCTCGAACTCATCGACGTGCCCTACCGGGTGATCGACGTCGCCGCCGGCGACCTCGGCTCCTCGGCCGCCCGTAAATTCGACTGCGAGGCATGGGTTCCCACCCAGCAGACTTACCGCGAGCTGACGTCGACGTCGAACTGCACGACGTTCCAGGCGCGCAGGCTGGCCACCCGCTACCGCGACGAGAACGGCAAGCCGCAGATCGCGGCTACGCTCAACGGCACTCTGGGCACCACCCGCTGGCTTGTCGCGATCCTGGAAAACCATCAACAGCCGGACGGCAGCGTGAAGGTGCCTGCTGCCCTGGTGCCCTACGTCGGGACGGAGGTCCTGGAACCGTGATCGAACTCGACCTCGAAGAACTGCGCGGCTGGTTCGGTTTCGGAGTGGCGGGCAACTTCGCCGGCCACCTCGAACAGGCCGGCGAGGCAGTCGATTTCGCCAATGTCACCAGTGAGGGCGTCGCTCCGAAGGGGATTTTCCCTTGGTACGCACCGGGTTACGACAGCTTCCTCGGTGAGTTTCCGCTGTCGCACGACGCGCTGATCGTGCCGGCGGAAGGCTCGGAGGATGGGGGCCCGCTCAACCTGCAGATCGAGCCCGAGGTCGGACTGGCCTGCGAGGTGGTATGGCAGGGCGACACCGTTGTCACGCTGCGGCCGTTCGCGCTGGGTGCGTTCAACGACTGTTCGATCCGCCGGCCCAACGCACCGAAGATCAGTTACAAGAAGAACTGGGGACCGGCGTCGAAAGGCGTTGCGCACGAGTTCTTCGAGGCCCACGACCTCACCCCGGACGGACCGACGGCGACCCTGCGCTTGCTGTGCCATCTGCGCACCGCCGACGGTGTGCATCACGAGTACGGTGTGGACAGTCCGCTGCTGGGCTATTCGTACTACGGTGAGGTGCTGCTGGACTGGATCGTCGAGCGGCTCGCCAACCAGAAGGGCTCGCCGGACACGCCGTTGGAGGATGTCGGTGCCTTGATGGTCACGTGCGGACGTCCCAAGAACGTGCTGATCGGCATCGGCGCCACCCGTTACACCAAACTCGGTGAGACGACATATCTGAAGACCGGCGACGAGGCCATCGTTCGGGTGTACGACACCGACAGCGACGCCGCCTCCGAGTTGCGCCAACTGGTCTGGGCGCCCTAGGAGTCGAGCAGCTCGTCGAACATGGCGAGGAAGGTTTCCGGGTCCTCGGGGGTGAACGCCGGCGCCGGATAGCTGCCCGGGACCTCGAGGGTGACCAGGGTGCTCTTCAGCGGCCTGCGCACATCCAGCGGCAGCCAGCGTCGCAGATCCGAACTGCCCCAGAGCCGGAAGCGATGCATCAGCAGCCCTAGCGGCTCGGCCGTGTAGCCGTGAATCGCGCGCAGTGGGATGATCTTCGACGTGCCCGACGGAAAGTGGTAGCGCCGCAACGTCAGTGCTTCGCGGTCAAGCTGGACCAGACCGTCGTCGTAGTACTGGCGCGGCGGGCCGCTCACTTTCGTGAACACCGAATTTCGTGACCCTTCGTAGTCAGGCATCGTCCGTTCTCCAGGTTCCACTGCCAGCCATGCAGGTTGCACGTCAGCGTCGAGCCCTCGACCACACCGAACTTCGACAGGTCGGCCTTCAGGTGGGGGCAGCGGCGCTGGATCTCCCACCCGTCGAGGGTGATATCTGCTGTGTCATCGTGGGTTTCGGCGAACCACCCGTCGGCGTAGGCGATCCGCTCGTCGGTCAGGCACTTGAAGAACGTGTACAGGTACTCGTTGTACCCGCCGACGCGCCAGGCCCGGAACCGGGTGGAGAGGAAGATGGTGTTGACCCAGTCCGGCTCGTTGTCGCGCAGCACGGTGCGCACCAACTCCGGGGCGATCTCGAAGCCGTAGCGGAACTTCTCGTCCGCGATGGGTTCGCGCACTGCGCGTTTAGGGAAGTCGAGCACGACGGTCTCCGGGCCGAGGAGCAGCTCGACCGGATACCCGATGCCGTCGCAGATCTGGTCGCTCTGCAACATGATCGGCTCGAACAGCGCGCGCAGCGGCTCCAGCAGCGATTCACCGGTGGCGGGTGCCCAGCCGGCCTTCTCCTCGGCGAGCACGGGCGCCATCCGCTCGGCGTAGGCGGCGATGTAGTCCGCCTTGCCGGTGGTGAAGATCGCTTCGACCTCGTCGGTCGGGATGGGGTGGGTGAGTGAATTCAGTTGCGAGCCGGTGAAATCGGCGACCGAGCCGGGGATCATGAGTAGCCCCCCGTCGTGACCGTGCCGTCGCATCTGGTCGAGGAACACCATTTCGTCGGGGAAGATGTTCGACGGGTCGCCGTGATCGTCGTTGAGGTCACGCAGCGCCGGGTCCAGGAAGCAGGGCGGCCCGGCTGACGGGATCACCCACGTGGCACCGGCATCGGCGATGTACTGGCGGCAGCGGTCCATTCCGCGCTGGCGCTTCTGACTGCCGAAGGCGGCTTTGGCGCGCTCGGGCATGTCGTAGACCATCGGGTACCAGATTGCGCCCGAGTACTGCAGCAGGTGGACGTCGATGTGGCCGAACTCCGCGGCCAGCATGTCCAGGGCCAGCGGGCGCGAGTCGTTCATGTCGAACACGGTGGTGGTGCCGTCGGAGACCACCAGGCCGGAGTCACCGATCGGCCCGTCGGCCGGTGCCCGCAGCGCGATGATCATCACGTCCAGATCACCCTTGGGGCCGCTGATCCGATGCTTGACGCCGTCGGTGGTCTCGTAGAACTTGTGGAAGCCCAACTTCTCGAACTCCCGTTTGAGGTCGGGAACCGGGAAGTCGGGCAGCAGTACCACGGCGTCCTTGTTGACGTGCTCGGCCAGCAGCTTCGGATCGAAGTGGTCCTTGTGCAGATGCGAGACGTAGAGGTAGTCGCAGTCGCCGAGGGCGGCCCAGTCCAGGCCGCTGTTGTCGGGGAAGACGAACCACGAACCGAAGTAGGCCGGGTGAAGCCATGGGTCGCACAGGATGCTTCCTGCCTGGGTGTCGATCCGAAAGCCGGCGTGGCCGATGCAAGTGACCTGCACGAATTCCCTCTCCAGTGGTGTTGGCACCCGATATGAGCTTAGCCGCCGACGGTCCGGTCGCCGGTATCGGCGGACGTCGGCGCTGCTCGCCGGACTAGGCTGGCCGCTGTGGAACCGGCATACGGGACTGTCATCCAGGTCGCCCGCCTCATCTGGCGTGCGCAGGGCCTGAAGTTCACCGTCACCGGTGTCGAGAACGTGCCCGTCACCGGCGGCGCAGTCGTGGCGATCAACCACACCAGCTACTTCGACTTCACCTTCGCCGGCCTGCCGGCCTACCTGCAGGGCCGCGGGCGCAAGGTCAGGTTCATGGCCAAGCAGGAGGTCTTCGACCACAAGGTCACCGGCCCGATCATGCGCAGTCTGCGGCACATACCCGTCGACCGGGCCAGCGGCGCGGCGTCCTTCGACGCGGCTTGCATGGCGCTCAAGGCCGGCGAACTGGTCGGCGTCTACCCCGAGGCCACGATCAGCCGCAGCTTCGAGCTCAAGGAGTTCAAGTCCGGTGCCGCGCGGATGGCGATCGCCGCCGATGTGCCCATCGTCCCCCACATCGTGTGGGGCGCTCAGCGCATCTGGACCAAGGGACACCCGCGCAAGATGTGGCGGCCGAAGGTGCCGATCTCGATCGCGGTCGGTGAGCCGATCCAGCCGACCTTGCCGCCCACCGAGTTGACCGCATTGCTGCGCTCCCGCATGCAGCACCTGCTCGAGCAGGTCCAGGACCGCTACGGACCGTATCCGCCGGGCGAGTTCTGGGTGCCCCACCGACTGGGCGGCGGTGCACCGACGCTGGCTCAGGCGGCCGAACTCGAGGCCGCCGAGGCCGTGGAGAAAGCCGCTCGTCGCGCCCAACGGGACGGGCCGGGAGCGCCGGAGTAGCAACGATGGAACCCGTCTTCCGCACCCTGGAGATCGCTTCCTCGATGGCGGTCCGGGCGGCTGGAACCAAGATCACCTACCAGGGCTTGGAGAACATCCCGTCGCATGGTGGCGCCGTCGTCGCGATCAATCACACCAGCTACATCGACTTCATGCCTGCCGCCCTCGGCACCCGCCTGCGCAAGCGCCGGATCCGCTTCATGATCAAGGCGGAGATGCAGGACGTGCGGATCGTGAGCTTCCTGATCTCGCGCACCGGCACCATTCCGGTGAACCGCCAGGCCGGGGCGGACGCCTACCTCGAGGCGGTCCGTCAATTGAAAGCCGGCCAACTGGTCGGGGTCTATCCGGAGGCGACGATCAGCCGTGCGTTCGTGTTGAAGGACTTCAAGAGTGGGGCGGCGCGGATGGCGCTGGAAGCGCAGGTGCCGATCGTCCCCTGCATCGTGTGGGGCGCCCACCGGGTGTGGACGAAGGATCACCCGAAACAGCTGGGCCGCAAGAGGTTCCCGTTCACGGTCCGGTACGGCGCGCCGTTGCCGCCGGTCGGGACACCGGCCGAGTTGGACGCCGCGCTGAGAGCGCGGATGTCGGCCATCCTGCATGAGGTGCAACTGGCCTATCCGCATCCGGCGGACCAGTGGTGGGTGCCGGATTGTCTCGGTGGCAGCGCACCGACGCTGGAGCAGGCCAGGAAGCTCGACGAGGAAGAACTCGCCGAGCGGGCCCGCCGAGCTGCGGAGGGCCGCTGATGCTGCCCGCGCTGATCGCCACCGATGTCGACGGAACGCTGCTCGACGACGACGAGCGCGTCACCCCGCGCACCCGCAACGTCGTGCACGCCGCCGTCGCCGCGGGAGCGCAGTTCGTGCTCGCGACCGGACGTCCGCCGCGGTGGATCCCGCCGGTCGTCGATGCGCTGGGTTTCGCACCGATGGCGGTGTGCGCCAACGGTGCGGTGATCTACGACGCCGAGCACGACCGCATCGTCTCGGCGCGCACGCTGCCGGTCGACGTGCTCGCCGAGCTTGCCGAGATCGCGACCAGGGTGATTCCCGGCGCCGGCCTGGCCGTCGAACGGGTCGGCCGCACCGCGCATGACTCGGCCACACCGCAGTTCGTCAGTTCGCCCGGCTACGAGCATGCCTGGCTGAATCCCGACAACACCGAGGTGTCGATCGAGGACCTGCTCAGTGCCCCGGCGGTCAAACTGTTGATCCGCAAGGCCGGCGCGCGCAGTTCGGACATGGCTGCGGTGCTCGCCAAACACATTGGCGTGGAAGGTGATATCACCTACTCGACGAACAACGGGCTGATCGAGATCAACCCGATCGGGACCAGTAAGGCCACCGGGGTCGAGGAGATCGCCAGGCCCCTGGAGATCACCGCCGAGGACGTCGTCGCCTTCGGCGACATGCCCAACGACGTGCCGATGCTGCGGTGGGCCGGTCACGGGGTGGCGATGGGCAACGCTCACCCCGAGGCGATGGCGGCCGCCAACGAGGTGACCGCCCCCAACACCGACGACGGGTTGGCGAGAGTGCTCGAACGCTGGTGGCTCTAGCCCCAGCTCCGATGCGCCGAATGTGGGTTACCGTCACGCTGGAGGCGAAAAAGCGTGGGGGTAATCCACGTTCGCGGGGAAATGCTCTCGGCCCTGGCCCTGGCTCTAGCTCGCCGGCTCGAGCACCGGGTTCTCGACCCGGCTGAAGCGTTCGAGTTGCACCGGGGGACCGTCGACCGGCGGCGGCGGCAGGACCAGAGTCAGCCCGTCGACCACGCGCAGCACGTTGTGGGTCTGGCGGTCGAAGTTCAAGGTGCCGTGCTGGAAGTTCTGCACGATCCACTCGGGTTCCTGGATCTCACCACTGGTCGGCAGGCCGAGTTCCCCGCGCTCGTAGCCGAGCGACGCCCAGGCTTCATAGATGGCGCCGGTCAGCGGTTGCGCCTCGGTGGACGGTGACCAGTAGACGGCACCGTGCTCGAAGGTCGCGTATCGGGCATCGCCCTCGCCCGCGGCCTCCGGTGTCGTCGGCGCCCCGAGCGGTCCGTCCTTGCCGCCCATCTCTTCCCACCGGGCGAAGATCGCTCCGCCGCGAAGGGATTCGACGATATCGGGCGGGCTATTGAAGCGCGCGGCGATGTCACGTATCTCGGGTAGCGCCGCGTACCCGGCGTTGCCCGGGCATGCAGTGTTGCCCACGTCGCGGTGGGCGAAGATCTCCGGCAGGGTCGGCGTCGCGCCGGCCGGGTAGAAGGTGTAGTTTCCGCCCGCGGAGGTCAATTGCACTGTGCCGAGCGGGTTCACGTGGTCCAGGCCCATCCGCCACCCGAGCAGTCGCCCGACGGTGCGGATCTGGACGTCGGTCGGCGGCACGGTCTCGAAGTCGCCGATCATCGACACGCCCCACACATCGCGGTTGAAACCGCCGGTGTGAGATCCCAAGACATCCTTGGTGATTCCGCCTGCGCGGCCCTCGAACACCTGGCCGTACTTGTCGACGAGCGCGTTGTAGGCGATGTCGCACCAGCCCAGTGTCCTGGTGTGGTAGGCGTAGATGGATCGGACGATCGCGGCGGAGTCTTCCGGGGCGTAGTCGTTGCTGCCCGCGGTGTGGTGCACGACGGCGGCTCGAATCCCGGGGCCGTACACCGGCCCACCGCAGCGCATGGTGTCGTCGGCGCCCCATTGCGCACGGCTGATGATGTTGGGTGGCTGACCCGGACCGAGTGCCGCCGTCGGTGGGTTCCACTGGGAGTCCACGGGTGCTTTCGGTGGAGTGATCAGCACCGCCGAGATGTTCTGGGAGAAGGGCTGTTCGACGTTCGCGGGCACGTAGCCCAGTTCCTTGCCGGCGTCGACCCCGGTCTCGGGCGGCGCAGTGGTGACCGGAGCGCCCGTCGGGCGGGTGACCGCGATCTGGACGTCGGTGGTGGTGCCGACGAAGACCGGCTCGGTGCCGCGCGGTCCGCCGCCCTGGCTGTCGTCGGCGTTGGACTCCAGGGTGTCGGTGTCGTACCAGGGTCCCCAGGACCCGTCGGGCTTCTTGGCCCGGACCCGGGCAGTGGTGCCGGTCAGGTCGGAGCCGGTCAATGCCACCATCGAGAATGGGGTGGGCTGGCTGATCTCACGGACGGTCTCGCCGCCGGCGAGGCCGGTCAGCGGCTGCTGGTTGAGCACCGTGTCAGCCGCGCTGGGTCCGTTTTTGCGGTCGGATCCGGGCCCGCCGGTGATCGCCCACGGCAGGATGACGACGGTCGCCGCGATCGCTGTGAACAGGATCGTCGGTGTGGGTCGGCGAGACGGCACAAGGCGATGTTACGTATGGGCCCACTGTTGCAAGTGTTTCGACACGGGCCAGTGTTAATTAAGTGATAAATGAGCCTGCAACGGCACCGCAGGGGCCTCTCCGGGTGTCAGACCAAACGGTCGGCCCCACCCTGCGGTGCCGTTTCGACGCAGGCTTTGCACTACCCGGACGCGCCGGCCGCGGGAGCCGCGGCGGCCGCCGTCGAAGCGCCCTGAATCGCCTGGGTGAGCGACGGCACGACCATGCCTTTCAGCAGGTCGATAGCCTGCCCGACACCGAGTTGGTTGGCCGCACTGCTCAGATCGCTGATGATCCCGCCCGAACTGGCCGGTGCCGAGGGCACGCCCAGCGAGGGATCACCAAGGATCGGATAGGTGCCTGCAGGCGGAGTCAGCGGCGACGTGAGCGCCCCCGTGTTGGGCAGGCCCAGCCCGGTGGCCGACGGGCTCGTCAGCGACGGGCTGGTCAGCGGGGTTGTGCCGACCTGCGGGGTGGTCAGTGCCGGGTTGGTCAGCGACGGATCGGTCAGCGATGGGGTTGCGCCCGCCGCCGGGGCGGCCGGAGTGGTCAGGCCCGGGGTGGTCAGGCTCGGCGTCGTTAAGCCAGGCGTGCTGACACTGGGCGTGGTCAGACCGGGTGGTCAGGCTCGGCGTGGTCAGACCGGGCGTGGTCAGGCTCGGCGTGGTGAGCCCGGGCGTGGTAGCCGGGTGAGGTGAGACCGGGCGTGGTCAAGCCGGGAGCGGTCAAGCCTGGCGAGGTCAGCGTCGGACCGGCCTGCACCGGCTGAGCGCCGGCCGGGCTGAGGCCGGTCGGCAGCGGCGGCAGGTTGATCCCGAACTGCGAGAGCCCCTGCTGCAAGGCAGACATCAGCTCATTCGGCAGGTCGGTGACGACGCCGGCTTGGACGAAATCACGGTGCTCGGGCGTCTTCTGGGTAGAAGTCAGCTCGATCACACCAACAGCTGCAAACGGACTTGCGACGGCCAGGGCGGCGACTGCGCTCATGGCTGTCGAGAGCTTGCGTCGACGACGGTTCGGCACGGAAGTCTCCTCAATCTGGACTACTTGGTTCGTGTGTGAACTTGTTCCGAAAGCCCCGAAATTCGGCCGTGCGCCGAGACCGAAGCCAACGTGTTCGATGGTACGGCTGTGACTGGTGTGACTAGAGTGACGATGCGGAATCGTGAGCTAATTGCGACCCGGATCGTTAGTGGCCGCACGGGATTTCCGGGTGCCGCCCCGCCTCGCGATGCGGGTCACACCCTGCGGTCGGATACCCTAGGCGCCGATGACCTCTCATTCCCGGGTCGCCCCACCCCAGCCCACAGGTCTTGATTCCCCGGTCGCTTCGCTCCAGCCCGCCGGTCACTTCGACCTGATCGTCGTCGGCTCCGGCTTCTTCGGCCTGACCGTCGCCGAGCGGGTGGCAACCCAGCTGGGCAAGCGTGTGCTGGTGGTGGACCGCCGTGGCCACATCGGCGGCAACGCCTACTCCGAGCCGGAGCCACAGACCGGGATCGAGGTCCACAAGTACGGCGCGCACCTGTTCCACACCTCCAACCAGCGGGTGTGGGACTACGTCCGCCAGTTCACCGACTTCACCGGCTACCAACATCGCGTCTTCGCCATGCACAACGGGCAGGCCTACCAGTTCCCGATGGGCCTGGGCCTGGTGGCCCAGTTCTTCGGCCGCTACTACAGCCCCGAGGAGGCGCGGTCCCTGATCGCCGAGCAGGCCTCTGAAATATCAGCGATCGACGCCGAGAATTTCGAGGAGAAGGCCATCTCGCTGATCGGCCGGCCGCTCTACGAGGCGTTCGTCCGGGACTACACCGCCAAGCAGTGGCAGACCGACCCCAAGGAACTGCCCGCGGCCAACATCACCCGCCTGCCGGTGCGCTACACCTTCGACAACCGCTACTTCAACGACACCTACGAGGGCCTGCCCGTCGACGGCTACACCAGGTGGCTGGAGAACATGGCCGCCGACGAGCGCATCGAAGTCCGTCTGGACACCGACTGGTTCGACGTCCGCGATGCGCTGCGGGCCGCCAACCCGGACGCACCGGTGGTCTACACCGGACCGCTGGACCGCTACTTCGACTACGCCGAGGGCAGGCTGGGCTGGCGCACCCTGGACTTCGAGGTCGAGGTGCTGGCATGCGGCGACTTCCAGGGCACACCGGTGATGAACTACAACGACATCGAGGTGCCGTTCACCCGGATCCACGAGTTCCGCCACTTCCACCCGGAACGCGACTACCCGACCGACAAGACCGTCATCATGCGGGAGTACTCCCGCTTCGCCGATGACGACGACGAACCGTACTACCCGATCAACACCGAAGCCGACCGGGCGTTGCTGGCCGCATACCGTGCCAGGGCCAAGGCGGAGACCGCCTCGGCGAAAGTCCTCTTTGGTGGCAGGCTTGGCACCTACCAATACCTGGACATGCACATGGCCATCGCCAGCGCGCTGAACATGTACGACAACGTCCTGGCGCCGCATCTGCGCGACGGAACTCCGTTGACCGATGGGTCGGCTCCTCAATGATCGTCGCCGACCGTGACCACTGAAAGCAGCACAGCATGAGCGACATCCCGTCCGGGCCCATCGCGCCCGGCGAATCCCGAGCGGTGAGCCTGCTCGCCCGGGTGATCCTGCCGCGCCCGGGCGAGCCACTCGACGTCCGCAAGCTCTACATCGAGGAGTCGGAGACCAACTCCCGCCGGGCGCATGCGCCCACCCGCACCACCTTGGAGATCGGCTCGGAGTCCGAGGTCTCCTTCGCGACGTACTTCAACGCCTTCCCGGCCAGTTACTGGCGCCGCTGGTCGACGCTGGAGTCGGTGGTACTGCGCGTCGAGTTGACCGGCTCGGCCCGCGTCGACGTGTACCGGTCCAAGGCCACGGGCGCCCGGATCACCGTCGGAGGCACCGAGGTCGTCAGCGTGGACGCCGACACCCCGACCGCGGCGGAGTTCGAGATCGGGCTGGATCCCTTCGAGGACGGCGGCTGGATCTGGTTCGACATCACCACCGACACGAAGGTAATCCTGCACAAGGCGGCGTGGTACGCGCCGGTGCCCGCACCCGGCCGCGCCGACATCGCCGTCGGCATCCCGACCTTCAACCGGCCGGCCGACTGCGTCAACGCACTGCGGGCCCTGACCTCCGACCCGTTGGTCGACGAGGTCATCGGCGCGGTCATCGTCGCCGACCAGGGCGCGAACAAGGCCAGCGCGCATCCCGACTTCCCGGCCGCGGCGGCGCTGCTGGGTGACCGGCTCTCGATCCACAACCAGCCCAACCTCGGCGGCTCCGGCGGCTACAGCCGGGTCATGTACGAGGCACTCAAGCACACCGACTGCGAACAGATCCTGTTCATGGACGACGACATCCGCATCGAGCCCGACTCGGTGCTGCGGGCACTGGCGCTCAACCGGTTCGCCAAGACACCGACCCTGATCGGCGGGCAGATGCTCAACCTGCAGGAGCCGTCGCACCTGCACGTCATGGGTGAGATCGTCGACCGGTCGAACTTCATGTGGACCAACGCGCCGTACACCCAGTACGACCACAACTTCGCCAAGTACCCGTTGGCCGACGACGACGAGCGCAGCCTGGAGCTGCACCGCCGTATCGACGTCGACTACAACGGCTGGTGGATGTGCATGATCCCGCGTCAGGTGGCCGAGGAGCTGGGCCAGCCGCTGCCGTTGTTCATCAAGTGGGACGACGCCGACTACGGTCTGCGCGCCGGCGAACACGGCTACGGCACCGTCACCATGCCGGGCACCGCGATCTGGCACATGGCCTGGAGCGACAAGGACGACGCCATCGACTGGCAGGCCTACTTCCACCTGCGGAACCGCCTGGTGGTCTCGGCCCTGCACTGGGACGCCCCGATCCGCGGCCTGCTGGCAAGCTCGCTCAAGGCAACGTTCAAACACCTTCTGTGCCTTGAGTATTCGACGGTGGCGATCCAGAACCGGGCAATCGCGGACTTCCTCGCCGGCCCGGAACACATCTTCTCCATCCTGGAGTCGGCGCTGCCCGAGGTCCGCAAGATGCGCGAACAGTACTCCGACGCGGTGGTGTTGCCGGGCGCGACTTCGCTGCCCAAACCCAGCGGCCGCACCAAGGTGCACAAGCCGCCGGTGTCGTTGCCCGCCATCGGTTTTCGCCTAGCCCGCGGTGTGTTCCACCAGATGCGCAAGGAGAACCCGGACCATCACGAGCAACCGCAGCTCAACGTGCCGACCCAAGACGCCCGCTGGTTCCTGCTGTGCAAGGTCGACGGTGTCACGGTGACCACCGCCGACGGCCGCGGCGTGGTGTTCCGCCAGCGTGACCGGGCGAAGATGTTCGCACTGTTGCGCGCCTCGATGCGCCAGCACATCCGGCTGGCCCGCAAATACAACCGGATGCGCAAGGTCTACCGCGAGGCGCTGCCGGTGCTGTCCAGCAAGGAGAAGTGGGAGACCGTGCTGCTCGACACGTCAGCGATCAATGCCTGACGGCGCGGACGTCCCGCAGCCGCTCGCGCCGGCACCCGCCGGCGAGGTCGCCGCACTGGTGGCCGTGCAGTCCTCCCTGGCCACCCCGCAGGTGGTCGCGGTCGCCCGCGCGATGTCGCACTTCGGTGAGCACGCCCTGGGCTGGGTGGCGCTGTCGGCGCTGGGTGCGCTGGTCGCTCCGAAAAGACGCCGTGACTGGCTGCTGGTCGGTGTCGGCGCCGTCGCGGCCCACGCGGCCGCGATCGCCATCAAGCTCGTGGTCCGTCGCCAGCGGCCTCACCACCCGGCGATCGCCGTCAATGTGGGCACCCCGAGTGCACTGAGTTTCCCCTCCGCACACGCGACGTCCACAACTGCCGCGGCTATGCTGCTGTGCCGGGCCACCCGCTCGCCGCTACCTCTGGTTCTGGTGCCCGCGATGGCCCTGTCGCGGCTGGTTCTCGGTGTGCACTACCCGACCGACGTGCTCGCCGGTGCCGCTGTCGGCGCCGCGGTGGCACGTACGGTCGCACACCTCGCCTCACCGCAGAAGGAGACGCAGAAGTGAGTGTGACATGAGCGAGGAAGCCGCGCCGGTCACCGGACCACCGAGCAATCTGGCCAGCGGGATCATCAAGGCCATCCGCCCGCGGCAGTGGCCGAAAAACCTACTGGTGCTGGCCGCGCCGCTGGCCGCACTCGGCGGCAACGTCACCTATGACTACCGCGACGTCCTGTTCAAGGTTTCGATCGCCTTCGTGGTGTTCTGCCTGGCGGCGTCGTCGATCTACCTGATCAACGACGCCCGGGACGTGGAGGCCGACCGCGCCCACCCGACCAAGCGGAACCGGCCGATCGCGGCAGGCGTGCTGCCGGTCGGGCTTGCCTACGGCATCGCCGTCGCCCTCGCGCTGGCCTCGCTGGGCATCTCGTGGTGGCTCACCCCGCATCTCGCATTGGTGATGGCGATCTACATCGGCATCCAACTCGCCTACTGCTTCGGCCTCAAACACCAAGCGGTACTGGACATCTGCATCGTCTCGTCGGGCTTCCTGCTCCGCGCGATCGCCGGTGGTGTGGCTGCGGGCATCCCGCTGTCGCGCTGGTTCCTGCTGGTGATGGCGTTCGGCTCGCTGTTCATGGCGGCCGGCAAGCGCTACGCCGAACTCCAGCTCGCCGAGCGCACCGGGGCCAAGATCCGCAAGTCACTGGAGAGCTACACCAGCACCTACCTGAGGTTCGTCTGGACGCTGTCGGCCACGTCCGTGGTGCTCTGCTACGGGCTGTGGGCGTTCGAGCGCGACGGCGACCACGGGTCGTGGTTCGTGATCTCGATGGTCCCGTTCACCATCGCGATCCTGCGCTATGCCGTCGACGTCGACGGCGGACTGGCCGGTGAACCCGAGGAGATTGCGCTGCGCGACCGGGTGCTGCAGCTGCTGGCACTGGCCTGGATCGGAACCATCATTGCTGCCGTCGCTTTCGGCTAGCCCGACCGCCGCGAGCCCGAGTGCGGCCTGGCCCGACTGGCCGGCGTTCCCGCTCGGGCGGCTGTCGCGTATCAGCTTGTGGGTCAGTGTCGTGGTGGTCGCCGCACTGTTCGGGTGGGGAGCCTGGCAACGACGCTGGATCGCCGACGACGGGCTGATCGTGCTGCGCACGGTGCGCAACCTGATGGCCGGCAACGGCCCGGTGTTCAACGCCGGCGAACGGGTGGAGTCCAACACCTCGACCCTGTGGACCTACCTGGTCTATCTCGGCGGTGTCGTCGGCGGACCGGTGCGCCTGGAATACGTGGCGTTGGCACTGGCGCTGAGCCTGTCGGTCGCCGGCGTGGTGATGGTGATGGTCGGCACCGCCCGGCTGTACGCGCCGAGCCTGCGGGGGCGCCGCGCGCTGTTGCTGCCCGCCGGCGTGCTGGTCTACATCGCGATTCCGCCGGCCCGGGATTTCGCCACGTCCGGTCTGGAGAACGGGCTGGTGATCGCCTGGATCGGCCTGCTGTGGTGGATGATGGTCTGCTGGTCGCAGCACCTGCGGGGACGCCCGAACAAGCCCTGGTTCATCGCGGCGCTGGCCGTCGTCGCCGGACTGAGCGTGCTGGTTCGCCCCGAGCTCGCCCTGATGGGCGGTCTGGCTCTGCTGATGATGCTGATCGCCGCGCGCGATTGGAAGACCCGCGTGCTCATCGTGGTCGCCGGCGGCCTGCTGCCGGTGGGCTACCAGATCTTCCGGATGGGCTACTACGGGCTGCTGGTTCCGCAGACCGCCCTGGCCAAGGACGCCTCGGGCGACAAGTGGGGGCAGGGCCTGATCTATCTGGCCAACTTCAACAACCCCTATGCGCTGTGGATCCCCGCGCTGCTGCTGATCGCGCTGGGCGCGGTCCTGCTGGCCCTGCGCAGCAGACCGTGGTGGATCGGCCGCGCCGACGCTCCCAGCAACTACACCTGGCTGGCCCGCCGGGTCCACAGCCCGGCCGCGGTCGTCATCTTCATGCTCCTCAGCGGGCTCGTGCAGGCCTTGTACTGGATCCGCCAGGGCGGCGACTTCATGCACGGCCGGGTTTTGCTGACGCCGGTGTTCTGCCTGCTGACACCGGTATCGGTGATTCCCATCGTGATGCCCGACGGGACCCGGTTCTCGCGGGAGAAGGGCTACCTGCTCGCCGGTGCGGCCAGCGCGCTGTGGCTGGCGCTGGCGGGGTGGTCGCTGTGGGCGGCGAACTCGCCCGGCATGGGTCCGGACGCCACGCGCGTCACCTATTCCGGCATCGTCGACGAGCGGCGCTTCTACTCACAAGCCACCGGCCACGCCCACCCGCTGACTGCCGCCGACTACCTGGACTACCCGCGGATGCGCGCGGTCATCGTGGCGATCAACAACACCCCCGACGGCGCCCTGCTGCTGCCGTCGGGCAATTACGACGTCTGGGACGTCGTGCCGGCTCTTCCGCCGCCACCGCCGCCCCCCGGAGTGTCGATGGACACCTGGCGCCGCCAAATCGTGCCCCACACAGTCTTTTTCACCAACCTCGGCATGGTCGGTATGAACGTGGGTCTGAACACCCGGGTTATCGACCAGATCGGTCTGGCGAATCCGCTCGCGGCTCACACGGCGCGGCTCGAGGACGGCCGCATCGGCCATGACAAGAACCTCTTCCCGGACTGGGCCGTCGCCGAGGGGCCGTGGCTGAAGAAGCACCCCTACGTCCCGCCGTATCTGGACGAGGGGTGGATCAAGGAAGCCGGGGTGGCGCTGCAGTGTCCCGAGACCGACCGCATGCTGGAGTCGGTCCGGAGTCCGCTGGGCATCCGCCGATTCCTGTCCAACGTGCTGCACTCCCTGGAATTCACCCGCTATCGGATCGATCGGGTGCCCCAGTACGAGCTGCGTCGCTGCGGTCTCGATGAGCCCGAAATGGAGGGCACCCCGTACACTGGCTTACCGGCCACGGGACCCTAGCCGTCGGGGGAGTGTTAGCTAGGTGGGTGCCGCCCGGTAACGCTGCGGTCAGATCGCGGCGATACAAGGTCAGGTGTGAGAGCGCTTGGCGCGACCAATGTCGGCTGATGACGGCACACGCATGCCGCGGAACGGACGAGTAGAGCAACCAATGCTTTGTGCTTTCAGTGGGTCGGCGGCGCGCGCGGTCTGCCACCGCCTTGCCGTTGGGATCGCCGCCGTCCTGATGATGGTGACGGTCGCCGCCGTGACCGGCGGGACGCCTCGGGCCTCCGCCTTCTCCCGCGAGGGCCTGCCGGTGGAGTACCTCGACGTGTACTCGGCGGCGATGGGACGCAACATCCGCGTGGAGTTCCAGAACGGAGCCGCAGCGGCGGCGACATCTGACTCAGGAGCCGCATCCGGCTCAGGAGCCGCGCCGGCCGCGCCGACGCCGAACGCACCGGCGACGCCGACCGCGCCGACCAAGGCGGTCTACCTCCTCGACGGTCTGCGCGCGCAGGACGACTACAGCGGCTGGGACATCAACACCCCGGCGTTCGAGTGGTTCTACGGCTCTGGCGTCTCGGTCGTGATGCCCGTCGGCGGGCAGTCCAGCTTCTATAGCGACTGGTACAAGCCGTCCAGCTTCAACAGGCAGCCCTATACGTATAAATGGGAGACATTTCTCACCAGTGAGCTGCCGCTGTGGCTGGCGGCCAACAAGTCGGTCTCCACCACCGGCAACGGTGTGGTCGGGCTCTCGATGTCCGGCGGTGCCGCCCTGATCCTGTCGGCATACCACCCGCAGCAGTTCATCTACGCGGCGTCGCTTTCCGGATTCCTCAACCCGTCGGCCCTGGTGATGCAGCAGGCCATCCGGGTCGCGATGCTCGACGCCGGCGGATACAACGTCGACGACATGTGGGGCGCCCCGTGGGACTCGGCCTGGCAGCGCAACGACCCGGTCAAACAGGCAGCGACCATCGCCCGCAACGGCACTCGGTTGTGGATCTATTGCGCCCCGGGCGGCCAGACCGATCTCGACCAGGGTGCCGACCCGGGCCAGGCCTTCTCCGCCAACAGCCTCGAGTCGTTGGCGATCAGTAGCAACAAGGCCTTCCAGGCCGCCTATGTACAGGCCGGCGGAACCAACGCGACCTTCAACTTCCCGCCGTCCGGCAACCATTCGTGGCCGTACTGGGGAGCCCAGTTGACGGCACTGAAACCCGACCTCATCGCCACTATCAACCGGTGATGGGGCAATCACGAGCCAATCTCGGAAGAGGAACGATCACATCACTTGTGGTTGACTACCAGGGCACTGCTGCGTGGATTGCATGCGGTGCGGCACACACAAAAAGGATGGGAATAGTTGCATGAAGTTCGTTGAGAAGTTGCGTGGCGCATGGCTGCGCCGGCTGACGGTCGCCACCGCGGCCGCCGCTGTGCTGCCCGGCCTGATCGGCGTCGTCGGCGGCTCCGCAACGGCGGGAGCGTTCTCCAAGCCGGGTCTGCCGGTGGAGTACCTGGACGTGCCGTCCGCCGGCATGGGACATGACATCCGCATCCAGTTCCAAAGCGGCGGAGCCAACTCTCCGGCGGTCTACCTGCTCGATGGTCTGCGCGCGCAGGACGACTTCAACGGCTGGGACATCAACACCCCGGCGTTCGAGTGGTACTACGGCTCGGGGCTGTCGGTCATCATGCCCGTCGGCGGCCAGTCCAGCTTCTACAGCGACTGGTACAAGCCGGCCTGCGGCAAGAACGGCTGCCAGACCTACAAATGGGAGACCTTCCTGACCCAGGAGCTGCCCACCTGGCTGGCCGCCAACCGTCAGGTCAAGCCGACCGGCAGTGCCGCCGTCGGCCTGTCGATGGCGGGCTCGGCCGCGCTGACCCTGGCGATCTGGCATCCCCAGCAGTTCCCGTACGCAGCCTCGCTGTCGGGCTTCCTGAACCTCTCCGAGGGCTGGTGGCCGATGCTGGTGAACATGTCGATGGGTGACGCCGGCGGTTTCAAGGCCAATGACATGTGGGGGCCCACCGAGGACCCGAACAGCGCCTGGAAGCGCAACGACCCGATGGTCAACATCCAGACCCTGATCAACAACAACACCCGGATCTGGATCTACTGCGGCGACGGTAAGCAGTCCGACCTCGACGAGGGCTCGACCTCGTTCAACCTGTTCAACGCCAAGTTCCTGGAGGGCTTCACGCTCCGCACGAACAAGACGTTCCGGGACACCTACCTGGCCGACGGGGGCACCAACGGGGTGTTCAACTTCCCGGCCAACGGCACCCACAGCTGGGGCTACTGGGGACAGCAGCTGCAGCAGATGAAGCCGGACATCCAGCGCGTGCTCGGGGCCACCCCGACCGCCTGATCCGTCGGTACCGACAACCCACCAACGGCGACGACCAACGAGGTCGTCGCCGTTGGCGTCTGAAGAACCAGCGCCAAGCCCCTGACCGGTGTGATTCACTACGTTGCGGGCGGGCGGAGTCACGAATATCGCGACAAATCGACGTGAGGTGGATATGAGAGGTCTGTCGAACCTGTTCCGAGCGGTGAGCACCGCGGTCCTGGTCCTCGGCCTGTGGGGGGCCACCGCTCCCAGCGCCGCCGCCGCGGACGTCGAGTACCTGATGGTGCCGTCCCCCGCGATGGGCCGCGACATCCCGGTGGCCTTCCTGGCCGGTGGTCCGCACGCGGTGGTGCTGCTCGACGCGTACGACGCCGGAGACGGCGTCAGCAACTGGGTCACCGCCGGAAACGCGATGAACACCCTGGCCGGCAAGGGCATCTCGGTGGTGGCCCCGGCCAGTGGCGCGTTCACGCTGTACACCAACTGGGAGCAGGACGGCACCCGGCAGTGGGAGACGTTCCTGTCCGACGAGCTGCCGAACTGGCTGGCCGCCAACAAGGGTCTCGCCCCCAATGGCCACGCGATCGTCGGCGCCGCCCAGGGCGGTACGGGCGCGATGATGGAGGCGACGTTCCACCCGGACCGCTACCGCT
Source organism: uncultured Actinomycetota bacterium (assembly GCA_963716465.1). Classification (GTDB taxonomy): domain Bacteria; phylum Actinomycetota; class Actinomycetes; order Mycobacteriales; family Mycobacteriaceae; genus Mycobacterium. The sequence goes on along the minus strand of CAVQTS010000004.1, from coordinate 693,693 downwards.
ATGCCGGGTCGCTGTCGGCCTTCCTGACTCCGTCGCGGACGTTCGAGAACGGGGCGATCACCGCGGGCATGAATGAGTTCGGCGGGGTGAACACCCAGGCCATGTGGGGCGCCGCCCAGCTGGGCCGGTGGAAGTGGCATGACCCGGACGTCCATGTGGACCTGCTGGTCGACAACAACACCCGGCTGTGGGTCGAAAGCCCGCAGACCTACACGTGTAGCGATCCGCCGGCGATGATCGGCTACTGCGATCAGGTCACGGGCAGCAGCAGGACGTTCTACGCGCACTACCGGGCACAGGGTGGCCACAACGGGCACTTCGACTTCCCGACCAGCGGCGAGCACGACTGGGGCAACTGGGCTGCTCAGCTGAGTGCGATGGCGAACGACGTTGCGGCGGCGATCAAATAGTCCGCAATTGATCTTGAACTGTTAGCCATCCGCAACCAATTGGAGCTCCGGAGCACCTCCGGTGAGCCGGTACCGTGGAGGCGTGCAGCGCTCGGTTGGCCGTTCCGTCGGCAAAGCTGCCGGTGACGCGATGCCGTTTTCCGGTGTCCCCCGGCGCGCCTTGGTGCTGGCCGGACTGCTCGGCCCCACCGCCTGGTTGCTGATCGGCTGTGGTTCCGGTGAGGATCTGGTCACCACGGCGGCCGCTCCGACCGGCCAGCCCGCCAAGACGGTGCACGCCACGGACCCCTCGCTCTCGCCGGACAACGCGATGCAGTCCGCCAAGCTCGACGTGACGCCCAGCCAGCGCACCTTCCTCGACGCGCTGTCGGCTGCCGGCGTACACCCCTCGAGCGAGCTGCAGGCGCTGTCCATCGGCTCCTCGGTCTGCCAGGCGCACGCCGCCGGCCAGAGCGACCAGGCCGTGTGGGACTACATCGCCCCGATGGTGCGCAGCGACGTGGCCGACGGGCAGCCGTCAGGTGCGTCAGCGCCTACGACATCCGATCTGCAGTCGGTGACGGCGGACTACATCCGCATTGCGACCCAACGCCTCTGCTAGCAGGAAGACAACGCCTCTTCAATGGCCTTCCATGGCTCGAACCTCCCGGACTAACGCCCGGCGCAGACGCCACCGCATCCTCGGCCTCATCGCTGCGGGTGCGATGGCGGTGGCCGTCGCGCTGATCGTCGCCATCATCGTGATCGTCGTGCGCCGGCCACCATCGCCGCCGAGCGCGGTGCCGCCCACCGCCCTCCCGCCGACCACCAGCCAGCCCGGCGAGAAGAAGCCGCGACCGGAGTTCCAGGACGCCAGCTGCCCGGACGTCGACATGATCGCCATCCCGGGCACCTGGGAGTCCTCGCCCAGCGACGATCCGCTGAACCCCACCCAGTTCCCGATCGCGCTGCTGCGCAATGTCACCGGGCCGATCAGGGACCAGTTCGGAACCGACCGGCTCGAGGTGTACACCGTTCCCTACACCGCGCAGTTCCACAATCCGCTGTCAGCGGACAAGCAGATGTCCTACAACGACAGCCGTGCCGAAGGCACCCGCGCCGCGGTGAAGGCCATGACCGAGATGAACGACCGCTGTCCGCTGACCAGCTACGTGGTGGTCGGCTTCTCCCAGGGGGCGGTGATCGCCGGCGACCTCGCCAGCGACATCGGCAACGGGCGCGGTCCGGTCGACGAAGACCTGGTGCTGGGTGTGACGTTGATCGCCGACGGCCGCCGCCAGGAGGGCGTCGGGCAGGACATCGGCCCCGACCCACCCGGCCAGGGCGCCGAGATCACCCTGCACGAGATCCCGACGCTGTCGGCGCTGGGTCTGACGATGACCGGCGAGCGGCCCGGTGGTTTCGGGGCGCTGAACAACCGCACCAATCAGATCTGTGCGCCCGGTGACCTGATCTGCGCGGCCCCCGACCAGGCCTTCAACATCACGAACCTGCCCAGCACACTCGACGTGCTGGCCGGCGGGGCCGGGCAGCCGGTGCACGCGATGTACAACACGCCGCAGTTCTGGAACCTCGACGGGCAAACGGCCACGTCATGGACACTGAACTGGGCGCGTGACGTAATCGGCAACGCCCCGCACCCACAACACGGATGACACCGCAAACGGCACGGCGATCCGATTTGGTCACCGCCGCTACTGCGCCTAACATTAAGAAGAAAATAAGAGCTGCGGCGTCGATCGTTGGCGTGGACGGGTTGGGACGTCCGAACCGGCGGGACCCACGATCTCTGTAGCATCTGTGAGGTTTGGGGTCCGCGACGCAGGGTGACCGGTGGCGCGATGTCATGCGCGGCCGCCGCAGGACCCGACACAGATGTGTGCTGACAGGAGAGTGGTATGCCGTTCCATAACCCGTTCATCAAGGACGGACGCATCACCTTCCCTGAAGGCGCCAGCGTGGTGAAGCATGTCGAGCGCTGGGCCAAAGTCCGCGGCGACAAGACCGCCTATCGTTTCCTCGATTTCTCCACCGAACGTGACGGCGTGGTCCGTGAGCTGAGTTGGGCCGAGTTCAGCGCCCGCAACCGCGCAGTGGCCGCCCGCCTGCAGCAGGTGACCCAGCCGGGTGACCGGGTGGCGATCCTGTGCCCGCAGAACCTCGAATACCTCGTCGCCTTCTTCGGCACGCTGTACTCCGGCCGTATCGCGGTGCCGCTGTTCGATCCGTCCGAACCCGGCCACGTCGGTCGCCTGCACGCGGTCCTGGACGACTGCGCGCCCGCGGCGATCCTCACCACCACCGATGCCGCCGAAGGGGTGCGCAAGTTCTTCCGCACCCGCCCGGCGAAGGAGCGTCCCCGCGTGATCGCGGTCGACGCCGTGCCCGAGGAGGTCGGCACCACCTGGGAGCACTACGACAACGTCGACGAGGGCACCATCGCCTACCTGCAGTACACCTCCGGCTCCACCCGGATCCCGACCGGTGTGCAGATCACCCATCTGAACCTGGCCACCAACGTCGTGCAGGTGATCGAGGCGCTCGAGGGCGAGGAAGGCGACCGGGGCGTGTCCTGGCTGCCGTTCTTCCACGACATGGGACTCATCACCGCGCTGCTGTCGCCGATGATCGGCCACTACTTCACGTTCATGACGCCGGCCGCGTTCGTCCGCCGGCCCAGTCGCTGGATCCGGGAGCTGGCCCGCAAGCCCGGCGACACCGGCGGCACCATCTCGCCGGCCCCGAACTTCGCGTTCGACCACGCTGCCGCCCGCGGCCTTCCCAAGGAGGGCGAGGAGCCGCTGGACCTGTCCAACGTCAAGGCCATCCTCAACGGCAGCGAGCCGATCTCGGCGGCCACGGTGCGGCGCTTCAACGAGGCGTTCGGCCCGTACGGCTTCCAGCCCAAGGCCATCAAGCCGTCCTACGGCCTGGCCGAGGCCACGCTGTTCGTGTCGACCACCCCGTCGGCCGAGGAGCCCACGATCATCTCGGTCGATCGCGACGAGCTCAACGCCGGCAGGTTCGTCCCGGTTCCGGACGACGCGCCGACGGCGGTGGCCCAGGCCGGCGCGGGCAGGATCGGTGTCGACGAATGGGCGGTGATCGTCGACAACGACGCCGCCACCGAGCTGCCGGACGGCCACATCGGCGAGGTCTGGATCGCCGGCCAGAACATGGGCACCGGCTACTGGAACAAGCCCGACGAGACTCGTGCCACCTTCCAGAACATCCTCAAGTCGCGGACCGACCCCTCGCACGCCGAAGGTGCGGCCGACGACGCGATGTGGGTGCGGACCGGCGACCTCGGCGCCTACCACGAGGGCGAGCTCTACATCACCGGCCGCACCAAGGACCTCGTCATCATCGACGGCCGAAATCACTACCCGCAGGACCTGGAGTACTCCGCCCAGGAGGCGACCAAGGCGGTGCGGACCGGCTTCGTCGCGGCCTTCTCGGTACCGGCCAACCGGCTGCCCGACGAGGTGTTCGAGAATGCCCACGCCGGACTCAAGCGCGATCCCGACGACACCTCCGAGCAGTTGGTGATCGTCGCCGAGCGGGCCCCCGGCTCGCACAAGCTGGACCTGGCGCCGATCTCCGACGACATCCGGGCGGCCATCGCGGTGCGCCACGGGGTGACGGTGCGTGACGTGCTGCTGACCCCGGCAGGCGCGATCCCTCGCACTTCCAGCGGAAAGATCGGCCGGCGCGCCTGCCGCTCTGCCTACCTGGATGGCAGCCTGCGAAGCGGGAAGGTGGCCAACGCCTTCCCGGACGAGACGGAATGACGACCGAAAGAAGTTCCTAGGTGGACGATGGGGTGTTCGGCACGAGACCGTGGCCGAATGCTCCCTCGCGCGAGGTGAGGCCTCATGTCTGAATCACACACGCCCGAAACGCCGGATATGCCTGACGATTTCATCATCGCTCCGGAGCACGAGCTGACCCCCGCCCGCACCGAGATGACGGTGCCGGAGATGCGCGAGTGGCTGCGCAACTGGGTGGCCAACGCCACCGGACAGGCGCCCGACTCGATCGACGAGTCCACCGCGATGGTGGAGCTGGGCCTGTCCTCCCGGGATGCCGTCGCGATGGCCAGCGACATCGAGGACCTCACCGGCGTCACGCTGACCGCCACCGTGGCCTTCCGCCATCCGACCATCGAGTCGCTGGCCACCGTCATCATCGAGGGCGAGCCGGAGCTCGAGCCCTACGACGAGGCCGAGGACTGGTCGCGCAATGCGACCGAGGCCGAGGAGGGCCGCCTCAACATCGCGATCGTCGGCCTGGCCACCCGCTTCCCCGGGGACATGAACACGCCCGACGAGATGTGGCAGGCGCTGCTCGAGGGCCGCGACGCGATCACCGATCTGCCCGAGGGCCGCTGGTCGGAGTTCATGGACGAGCCGCGGCTGGCCGACCGAATCGCCAAGGCGCGCACCCGCGGCGGCTACATCAAGGACATCAAGGGCTTCGACGCGGAGTTCTTCGCGCTGTCGAAGATGGAAGCCGACAACATGGATCCGCAGCAGCGGATGGCGCTGGAGCTGACCTGGGAGGCGTTGGAGTACGCCCGCATCCCGGCATCCAGCCTGCGCGGCGAGAGCGTGGGTGTCTTCGTCGGCACCTCGACCAACGACTACAGCATGATGGCGATGATGGACCCGCGCACCGCGCATCCTTACGCCATCACCGGCACGGCGAGCTCGATCATCGCCAACCGGGTGTCCTACTTCTACGACTTCCGCGGGCCGTCGATGGCCGTCGACACCGCCTGCTCCAGCTCTCTGGTCGCCGTGCACCAGGGTGTGCGGGCGCTGCGCGCCGGCGAGGCCGACGTGGTCGTCGCCGGTGGTGTCAACGCGTTGGTGACGCCGGCGGTCACGCTGGGCTTCGACGAGGTCGGTGGCGTGCTGGCCGCCGACGGCCGGATCAAGTCGTTCTCCTCCGACGCCGACGGCTATGCCCGTTCCGAGGGCGGCGGCATGCTGGTGCTCAAACGGTTGGAAGACGCGCGCCGCGACGGCGATGAGATCCTGGCCGTGATCGCCGGTGGCGCGGTCAACCACGACGGGCGGTCCAACGGTCTGCTCGCACCGAACCCCGATGCGCAGGCCGACGTCCTGCGCAAGGCCTATCACGACGCCGGTATCAACCCGCGCACCGTCGACTACATCGAAGCGCACGGCACCGGAACGATTCTGGGCGACCCGATCGAGGCCGACGCGCTGGGCCGGGTAATCGGCCGGGGCAGGTCCGCCGAGCAGCCCGCCCTGCTCGGTGCGGTCAAGTCCAACGTGGGCCACCTGGAGTCGGCGGCCGGCGCGGCCAGCCTGGCCAAGGTGGCATTGTCGTTGAGCCACAACAAGATTCCGGCATCGATCAACTACGCCGGACCGAATCCCTACATCGACTTCGAGGGTGTGCGGCTGAAGGTGGCCGAAACGGCGACCGACTGGCCCCGCTACAGCGGTCACGCTATCGCCGGTGTGTCGGGCTTCGGCTTCGGCGGCGCCAATGCACACCTGGTACTGCGCGAGGTGCTGCCCTCGGATCTTGTTGAGCCCGAACAGGACTCGGAGCCGACCGCCGACGGGCCGGCCAATTCCGAGGCCGATGCCGTGTACGTGGGCGGCGTGCGGATGGACGAGTACGGCGAGTTCGTCACCGATGAGCCTCTTGGGCGAAGAGCATCAGACGATGGAGTCTCTCGAGACGGAGGCCGAGGAGCTCGGCCAGCACGGCTACGACGTCGACGAGCGGGAGCCGGAGCTGCCCGGCCTCACCGACGAGGCACTGGAGCTGCTCGAGGTCGCCCGCGCGGAGTGGGAAGCGGCTGAGCATCCCGTTCCCGTCGTGCCGCTGGCTGTTTCGGGATTCCTGACCTCCCGTAAACGGGCCACCGCCGCGGAGCTGGCGGACTGGATCGACAGCCCCGTGGGCCGGGCGGCATCACTGGAGTCGATCGGACGCTCGCTGTCCCGGCGCAACCACGGCCGCTCGCGGGCGATCGTGTTGGCCCATGACCACGACGAGGCCGTCAAGGGTCTGCGCGCGATCGCCGAGGGCAAGCAGAGCCCGCTGGTGCACAGCGCCGACGGGCCGGTGACCAACGGGCCGGTGTGGGTGCTGGCCGGATTCGGTGCGCAGCATCGCAAGATGGGCAAGAGCCTCTATCTGCGCGACGAGGTGTTCGCCGATTGGATCAACAAGGTCGACTCGCTGATCCAGGACGAGCTCGGCTATTCGATCGTCGAGCTGATCCTCGACGACTCGCAGGACTACGGCATCGAGACCACCCAGGTCACCATCTTCGCGATCCAGGTGGCCCTCGGTGAGCTGCTCAAGCATCACGGCGCCAAACCCGCTGCGCTGGTTGGACAGTCGCTGGGCGAGGCCGCCGCGGCATACTTCTCCGGCGGTCTGTCGCTGGCCGACGCCACCCGCACCATCTGCGCGCGCTCGCGGCTGATGGGCGAGGGCGAGGCCATGCTCTTCGGCGACTACATCCGGTTGATGGCCCTGGTGGAGTACTCCGCCGAGGAGATCAAGACGGTGTTCTCCGACTTCCCCGACCTGGAGGTGTGCGTCTACGCGGCGCCGACCCAGACGGTGATCGGCGGGCCGCCCGCGCAGGTGGACGCGATCATCGAACGCGCCGAGTCCGAAGGCAAGTTCGCCCGCAAGTTCCAGACCAAGGGCGCCAGCCACACCACGCAGATGGATCCGCTGCTCGGTGAGCTGGCCGCGGAACTGCAAGGTATCCAGGCCCATCCGCTGCACACCGGCTACTTCTCCACCGTGCACGAGGGCAGCTACATCCGCCCGGGCGGCGAGCCGATCCACGACGTCGACTACTGGAAGAAGGGTCTGCGGCACAGCGTCTACTTCACCCAGGGCATCCGCAACGCCGTCGACAACGGGCACACCACCTTCCTCGAGCTGGCCCCGAACCCGGTGGCGCTCATGCAGGTCGGCCTGACCACCGCGGCCGCCGGTCTGCACGACGGGCAGCTGATCCCGACGCTGGCCAAGAAGCAGGACGAGGTCGAGTCGATGGTCGCCGCGATGGCGCAGCTCTACGTCTACGGCCACGACCTCGACATCCGAACCCTCTTCGGTGCCGGTGATTACGCCGACATCCCGCCGACGAGGTTCAGGCGCAAGGAGCACTGGCTCAACGCGCAGTTCTCCGCCGACGGCTCGTCGATGATCCCCGGCTCCCACGTCGCGATGCCGGACGGCAGGCACGTCTGGGAGTACGCGGCGCAGGGCCAGACCGACCTGGCCGCTTTGGTGAAAGCCGCTGCCCTGCAGGTGCTTCCGGACGCGACGCTGACCGCGTCCGAACAACGCGCGGTGGTCGGCGAGGGTGCCCGGCTGGTGACGACGCTGACCCGGCATCCCGGCGGCGCGTCGGTTCAGGTGCACGCCCGCATCGACGAGTCGTTCACGCTGGTCTACGACGCCGTCGTCACCCGATCGGGTTCGGTGTCCGCACTTCCGTCCGCGGTGGCCACCGGTGTGGCAGTGAGCGAGACGGTTTCGGCTGCCGCGCCCGAGGAGCCCGGCGAGGACGATCCCTCGATCCTGTCCGACAACCTCGCCGCCGGCGCCAACCTGGCCGCCGGCTTCGCCAAGTGGTCGCCGGATTCCGGTGAGGCGGTGCACGACCGGCTGGCCGCGATCGTCGGCGGCGCCATGGGTTATGAGCCCGAGGACCTGCCGTGGGAGGTGCCGCTGATCGAGCTGGGCCTGGATTCACTGATGGCGGTGCGGATCAAGAACCGCGTCGAGTACGACTTCGACCTGCCGCCGATTCAGCTGACCGCGGTGCGTGACGCCAACCTCTACAACGTCGAGAAGCTCATCGAGTACGCGATCGAGCACCGCGACGAGGTACAGGACTACCACGAGCACCAGAAGGCGCTGACGCCCGAGGAGATCGCCGCTGAGCAGGCGGCGCTACTGGCCGCCAAGGCTCCGGCTGAGGCCGTCGAACTCAACCAGAAAGCGGTGGAGGCGGTCGAGGCGGTCGACATCCCGCCGCCGCCGACCGATCCGTCCGGCCCGGCCAAATCTGCTGCTGCCGCAGCGGCTGCCAAGGTCCTCACCCAGGAGGCCGTCACCGAGGCGCTCGGCGCCGACGTGCCCCCGCGCGAGGCCGCCGAACGCGTCACCTTCGCGACGTGGGCGATCGTCACCGGCAAGTCCCCGGGCGGCATCTTCAACGAGCTGCCCGCCGTCGACGACGCCACCGCCACCAAGATCGCGCAGCGGCTCTCCGAGCGTGCCGAGGGACATATCACCGTCGAGGACGTCAGGGCCGCGAGGACCATCGAGCAGTTGGCTACCACGGTCCGCGAGTTCCTCGAGGCCGGCGAGCTCGAGGGCTTCGTGCGGACCCTGCGCGCGCCCAAAGAGGGTTCGAACCACGTTCCGGTGTTCGTCTTCCATCCGGCCGGCGGGTCGACCGTGGTCTACGAGCCGCTGCTCAAGCGTCTGCCCGCGGACACCCCGGTGTACGGCCTGGAGCGGGTCGAGGGCTCCATCGAGGAGCGCGCCGCCGAGTACGTGCCCAAGCTGATGGAGTTGGGCGGCAAGGGCCCCTACATCCTGGCCGGCTGGTCGCTGGGCGGAGCCCTGGCCTACGCCTGCGCGGTGGGCCTCAAGCGCAACGGGTGCGACGTCCGCTTCGTCGGGCTGATCGACACCGTGCGCGCCGGCGAGGAGGTGCCCCAGACCAAGGAGGAGATCCGCGCTCGCTGGGACCGCTACGCCCTGTTCGCGCAGCGCACCTTCAACGTCGAGATCCCGGAGATCCCGTACGAGCAGTTGGAGCAGCTCGACGACGAGGGCCAGGTGCGCTTCGTGCTGGACGCCGTCAAGGAAGCCGGCGTCGACATCCCGGGCGGCATCATCGAGCACCAGCGCACCTCGTATCTGGACAACCGCGCTCTGGACACCGCCAACATCGAGCCCTACGACGGCCACGTGGCGCTGTACATGGCCGATCGCTATCACGACGACGCGATCATGTTCGAGCCGCGCTACGCCATCCGCAAGCCCGACGGCGGCTGGGGCGAGTTCGCCCCAGACCTGGAGATCGTGCCGATCGGGGGCGAGCACATCCAGGCGATCGACGAACCGTACATTGCGAAGGTGGGCGCTCACATGAGCGAGGCGATCACCCGAATTGATGCTGAGGAGAACCAGGGGACGTGACACATCACCCCGTCACCACCGCTGAGAAGCTGGCCGAGCTACGCGAAAAGCTGGAGCTGGCAAAGGAACCCGGCGGTGAAAAGGCCGCGGCCAAGCGCGATAAGAAGGGCATCCCCAGCGCCCGAGCGCGCATCCACGATCTGGTCGACCCAGGCAGCTTCCTGGAGATCGGCGCGCTGGCCAAAACCCCCGGCGATCCCAACGCGCTCTTCGGCGACGGCGTGGTCACCGGGCACGGCACCATCAACGGCCGCCCGGTCGGGGTGTTCAGCCACGACCAGACGGTGTTCCAGGGGACTGTCGGGGAGATGTTCGGCCGCAAGGTCGCCCGCCTGATGGAATGGGTGGCCATGGTGGGCTGTCCGATCATCGGCATCAACGACTCCGGCGGCGCCCGCATCCAGGACGCGGCCACCTCGCTGGCCTGGTATGCCGAGCTGGGCCGCAGACACGAGTTGCTGTCGGGCACGATCCCGCAGATCTCGATCATCCTCGGCAAGTGCGCGGGCGGTGCGGTGTACTCGCCGATCCAGACCGACCTTGTGGTGGCAGTGCGGGACCAGGGCTACATGTTCGTCACCGGACCCGACGTCATCAAGGACGTCACCGGTGAGGACGTCAGCCTCGACGAACTCGGTGGCGCCGACTATCAGGCCAGATACGGCAACATCCACCAGGTGGTCGAGGACGAGAAGGCCGCGTTCCAGTACGTCCGCGACTACCTGGACTTCCTGCCGTCCAACACCTTTGACGACGCGCCCGTGGTCAACCCCGGGCTGGAGCCCGAGATCACCCCGCACGACCTGGAACTGGATTCGATCGTGCCGGACAACGACAACGCGGCCTACGACATGCACGAGATCCTGCTGCGGATCTTCGACGACGGCGACTTCCTCGACGTCGCCGCGCAGTCCGGCCAGGCCATCATCACCGGCTACGCGCGGGTCGACGGCCATACCGTCGCCGTGATCGCCAACCAGCCGATGTACAACGCGGGCGCGATCGACAACGAGGAGTCCGACAAGGCGGCCCGCTTCGTGCGGTTCAACGACTCGTTCAATATCCCGCTGGTGTTCGTCGTCGACACCCCGGGGTTCATGCCCGGCGTCCAACAGGAGAAGAACGGAATCATCAAGCGCGGCGGCCGGTTCCTCTACGCCGTGGTCGAGGCGGATGTGCCGAAGGTGACCATCACGGTGCGCAAGTCCTACGGCGGCGCCTACGCCGTGATGGGCTCCAAACAGCTGACGGCCGACCTGAACTTCGTGTGGCCGACCGCGCGCATCGCCGTGATCGGCGCCGACGGCGCCGCCCAACTTCTGGTCAAGCGGTTTCCCGACCCGACTGCGCCCGAGGTGCAGAAGATCAAGGCCGACTTCATCGAGGGTTACAACCTCAACCTGGCGACCCCCTACATCGCTGCCGAACGCGGTTACGTCGACGCGGTCATCGAGCCGCACCAGACTCGTCTGCTGCTGCGCAAGTCGCTCAAGCTGTTGCGCGACAAGCAGATTCAGCGCGTTCAGCGCAAACACGGCCTGATCCCGATCTAGTGAGCACCGTGACCAGCGAGCGGCGGCTCTACATCTTCCCGCACACCGGCGGATCGGCTGATTTCTATGTGCCCTTCGCCAGGGCGTTCACCGGCGGCACCAAATGCGTGGCGGTCCAGTATCCGGGCAAGCGCGCCGGTAAGGACCTGTCGCAGTACACCAGCATCCCGGATCTGGCCGACCGGCTGTCCGCCATGCTCAAGCCGGCCGAGACCCCCGGGGGTCAGGTGGCGTTCTTCGGGCACAGCATGGGAGCTTTGCTGGCCTTCGAGGTCGCACTGCGCTTCGAGCGGGCAGGCAATCCCATCGCCGCGCTGTTCGTGTCGGCCAGCGCCGCGCCCGGTCTGTGGCGCCAGCGCGTCGACATGACCGGGTCCAGCGATCTGCAACTGCTCAGCATGGTCAGCGATGTCACCGGCGCCAACCCGGAGTTCCTCAACAACGACCAGTTCGCTGCGACGCTGCTGCCGACGCTGCGCGGCTTGAAAGCCATCACGTCCTATGAGTGCCCGCCCGATGCGGCCGTCTCGTGCCCGATCCACGGGCTGATGGCGCAGAACGACGAACTGGCCACCGCGGACCTGATGACCCCGTGGGCCCAGCGCACCACAGCGACGTTCGACCTCACCGAGTTTCCGGGGGACCACTTCTACATCAACACAAATCTGCCCCAACTCTCCCAGTGGGTGGAGGAGCGGATCGTCCCGAGATGCGCTGACACCTAGCGCCTGTCGGCGGGTTTTCGTTGACTGTTCACACGCTTTTACGCGTTTGCTAATAATCCTCACAGCTTCGGGGCCCAGCAAACACCACGAGAGGACGCAATCGCCTACGGCGAAAGTATTTGCCCTGGTAAAAGCCTCGAGTGTGACGGAAAGTCCTTGCGACGTCAAGCGTGTGAGCAAGTTCACAGGGCGGCTCCAGGCAGGGCCGAAATGCTCTATCGGACGTCGCTGATTCTGCAATACGGTGACGTAGCTGATAAATTTGCTAAGGCCCCACGCGCCCGGGTCGGGGGAGTTCGAGCGTACGTCCGGTCAGCGAACCATCGCAGTCCTGGCGCGCGCATCCGCTCGATTTCGAACCCCTGTGATCCGGGTGGCTGAGCGCCGCTCGAGCAAACAGAGAAATGTGAAGAGGTCATCCACCCATGCCGAACACCACCATGACGCTTCCTGCCCTGCTGCGCCACCAGGCGACCACCCAGGCTGACACCCCCGCCTTCACCTTCATGGACGGCGCTGTGCTCGGAACGGGTCACCCTGAGACCCTGACCTGGAGCCAGCTCCATCGCCGGGTGCTGTCGCTGGCCGAGGAGCTTCGGCGGACCGCCACCAAGGGCGACCGGGTGGCGATCCTGGCCCCGCAGGGCCTGGACTACGTGGTGTCCTTCTACGCGTCGCTGCAGGCCGGCATGATCGCGGTGCCGCTGTCGGTGCCGATGTTCGGCGTGCACGACCAGCGGGTGGAGTCGGCGCTCGAGGACAGCACGCCGTCGGTGTTGCTGACCACCTCCGCGGCAGTGGCCGACGTCAACAAATACGCCAACCCGCACGGCGGCCGTCCCGCCCCCACCGTCATCGAGGTCGACGTCATCGATGTCGACGTCACCCGCGCGCTCGACGAGACCGACGACTCGCGGCACGGTCCCGCCTATCTGCAGTACACCTCGGGCTCGACTCGCACCCCGGCCGGCGTGATCGTCTCGCACAAGAACGTGACCAGCAACATCGAGCAGGTGGTCAGCGACTACTTCGCCGAGTACGGCGGCGTGGTGACTGATGACACCACGGTGGTGTCGTGGCTGCCCTTCTTCCACGACATGGGCCTGATCATGGGCGTCTGCTCGCCCCTGGTGACGGGGTGCAACGCGGTGCTGACCAGCCCGCTGGCCTTCCTGTCCAAGCCGGCGAGCTGGATGCAGCTGATGGCCCAGAACCCCACATGCGTGTCGGGTGCGCCCAACTTCGCCTTCGAGCTCGCGATGCGCCGGACCTCCGATGCCGACATGGAGGGGTCTGGATCTGAGCCGGGTGCACACGGTTCTCAGCGGCGCCGAGCGTGTGCACTACAGCACCGTGCGGCGTTTCATCGACCGCTTCGGCAAGTTCGGACTCAAGGAAAAGGTCATCCGGCCGTCCTACGGCCTGGCCGAGGCGACCCTGTACGTCGCGACGCCGCCGATCTCGGACACCGTCCGCACCGCCCGTTTCGACCTGCACCAGCTCGCCGCCGGCGTCGCCGAGCGCTGCGATGCCGGCGAGGACAGCGGAACCGAGCTCGTCAGCTACGGCCCGCCGCAGGCCTACCCGGTCCGCATCGTCGACCCCGAGACCGGGCTCGAGCAGCCGGCCGGCGGCGTGGGCGAGATCTGGACCCGCGGCGACAACGTCGCCCTGGGCTACTGGCACAAGCCCGAGCAGACCACCCGGGTCTTCCGCGCCCGGATCAACAACCCGTCCGAGGGCACCCCGGCCGGGCCGTGGCTGCGCACCGGTGACCTCGGTGCGGTGGCCGACGGTGAGCTGTTCATCATGGGCCGGCTCAAGGACCTGCTGATCGTCGATGGCAGTAACCACTACCCCGAGGACATCGAGGCCACCATCCGCGAGATCACCGGTGGCCGGGTAGCCGCGATCGCCGTCGAGGACGAGGCCTCCGAGAATCTGGTGGCCATCGTCGAGGTCAAGCCCGCGCCCCAGCTGGACTCGGTGAAGCACGAGGTCGCCGACGCGGTGTGGAAGTCGCACAACCTGAAGATGGGTGATCTGGTGCTGGTGTCCCCGGGCTCGATCCCGATCACCACCAGCGGCAAGATCCGCCGCTCGTCGTGCGCCGAGATCTACCGCGAGGGTGAGTTCCACCGCCTGGACATCGCGGTATGACGTCCTTCGGGGACGACGAGGCTGGACTGCGGCACTGGTTGGTCGACTACCTGGTCACCAACGTCGGCTGCAACCCAGACGAAATCGACCTCGACGTGCCGTTCAACGAACTCGGCGTCGGCTCCCGTGAGGGGGTCGTGCTCTCCGGTGAGCTGGCCGAGTTGCTGGGTCGGCACGTGTCTCCGGTCGACATCTGGCAGAACCCGACCGTCAACAGTCTGGCGCACGCGCTGACCCACCCCGATGCCGAGGACGTGCGCACCGCCGACGGCATTCCCGTCGCCCTGACCGAACCGATCGCCATCATCGGGCTCGGCTGCCGGCTGCCGGGTGACGTCGACGGACCCGACGCGCTGTGGGACTTCATGGCGGCGCGCAAGTCCGCGGTGACCACCGTGCCCGACGGCCGGTGGGACGCGTTCGACGACGGTTCCGCGCAGACGGCGCAGGCCCTGGCGGGGACCACGCGCTGGGGCTCCTTCCTGTCCGACGTCGCGGGCTTCGACGCCGACTACTTCGGCATCACTCCGCGCGAGGCCGACTACATCGATCCTCAGCAGCGGCTGATCCTCGAGGTGACCGTCGAGGCGCTCGAACATGCCGGCATTCCTGCGGAGTCCTTGCAGCGCTCGCAGACCGGGGTGTTCGTCGGCGCGTGCGTCAGCGAGTACGGGTTCCTGGCTGCCCGCGACCTCAGCCAGGTCGACGCGTGGACCGGAACCGGCGGCGCGTTGAGCATCATCGCCAACCGGCTGTCCTACTTCCTGGACCTGCAGGGCCCGTCGCTGACCATCGACACCGCCTGTTCCTCGTCCCTGGTGGCGGTGCACCTGGCCTGCCAGAGCCTGCGCACCGGTCAGTCCGAGCTGGCCATCGCCGGCGGCGTCAACCTGGTGCTCTCCCCCGTCGTGACGCGCAGCTTCGACCAGGCCGAGGCGATGTCGCAGTCCGGCGCATGCCACGCGTTCGACGCGTCGGCCGACGGATTCGTCCGCGGCGAGGGCTGCGGGGTGGCCGTGCTCAAGCGGCTCTCCGATGCGGTGCGCGACGGAGACCGCATTCTCGCCGTCGTCCGCGGCTCGGCGGTCAACCAGGACGGCCGGTCCAACGGGTTGATGGCGCCCAATCCGGCCGCCCAGGCCGCGGTGTTGCGAGCCGCGTGCGCCGACGCCGGTGTGGAGCCGGCTGAGGTCGACTACGTGGAGGCGCACGGCACCGGGACGCTGCTCGGCGACCCCATCGAAGCGCGCGCCCTTGGCGCCGTATACGGCCGGGGACGGCAACCCGACGCCCCCCTGCTGGTCGGCGCCGCCAAGACCAACCTCGGCCACCTCGAGGCGGCCGCGGGCATCACCGGCCTGATCAAGACCACGCTGGCGGTGCAGCGCGGCGAGATCCCGCCCAATCAGCACTTCGACAAACCCAACCCGCACATCCCGTTCGACGAACTTCGGCTGAAGGTCGTCGACGAGGCGACGAGATGGCCGACGACCGGACGTCCGCGTCGTGGCCGGTGTGTCGTCGTTCGGCTTCGGCGGAACGAACGCGCATCTGGTCCTGGGGCAGGCCCCGCCGGCCCCGCTGCGCCTGCCTGTCCCCAAGCCGGCGGTGACCACGCTGGTGGTCAGCGGGAAGAGTCCCGAACGTCTGGCGACGACGGCCGCCATGCTCGCCGACTGGATGACCGCCACCGGAGCCGAGGTTCCGCTGGCCGACGTCGCGCACACGCTCAACCACCACCGCACCCACCAGGCGACGTTCGCCACCGTCTGCGCTGCCGACCGCGACGACGCCGTGGTCGGACTGCGGGCGCTGGCGGACGGGCAAACCGCGCCCGGAGTGGTGGGCCCGCACCAGGGAACGTGCGAGCCCGGCACCGTGTTCGTCTACTCGGGCCAGGGCTCGCAGTGGGTCGGGATGGGACGCCAGCTGCTCGCCGACGAGCCCGCGTTCGCCGAAGCCGTCGAAACGCTGGAGCCGGATTTCGTCGCCGAGGTCGGGTTCTCGCTGCACGACGTGCTCGCCAATGGGCAGGAGCTGACCGGCGTCGACCAGATCCAGCCGGTGCTGGTCGGAATCCAGCTGGCGCTGACGGCGCTGTGGCGCTCCTACCGGGTCGAACCCGACGCGGTGATCGGGCATTCGATGGGCGAGGTGACCGCGGCCGTGGTGGCCGGCGCTCTGACCCCGGCCGAGGGGTTCCGCGTGATCGCCACGCGGTCGAAGCTGATGTCCCGCCATGCCGCCACCGGCGCGATCGCCCTGCTGGAACTCGACGCCGCCGCCACCGAGGCGTTGATCGCCGACTTCCCGGATGTGACGGTGGCGGTGTACGCGTCACCGCGCCAGACCGTCGTCGCCGGACCGACCGAGGCCGTCGACGCCGTCGTCGCCCGGGCGACCGCGCAGAACACGTTCGCCCGCAGAGTGAACGTGGATGTGGCGTCCCACCACGCGATGATGGACCCGATCCTGCCGGAGTTGAAGGACGCACTGGCTGACCTGGTGCCCGGCTTCCCGGTGATCCCGGTCATCTCTACTGTCGAGAATGCGGGTGACGCACCGGAATTCGGCGCCGACCACTGGGTGGCCAACCTGCGCAACCCGGTTCGGTTCAGCGACGCGATCGCCACCGCCGGCGCCACCAACGCCACGTTCATCGAGATCAGCCCGCACCCGTTGCTCACCAAGGCCATCTCGGACACCCTCGACGACCCGAACATCGGCAACAAGCACCACCACAGCCTCGCCACGCTGCAGCGCGACACTCACGACACCGTCGCCTTCCACACGTCACTCAACTCCACGTTCACCGCACGGCCGCCGGTCGGTGAGCATCCGCCGGAGCCGCATCCGGCGCTGCCGACCACTCCGTGGCGCCACACCAGGCACTGGCTGGACTTCACACCCGCGTTGTCCAGCAACGGCTTTGGCGCGCACCGCGGTAGCCGCAAGCCGCTGGCACCCGAAGACAGTCCCGTTCCGGCCGACTGGCTCTACGTACCCACCTGGCCGGGCCGGCCGCTGCCCGACACCCCCGCCGTCGCCGCCTCCTGGCTGGTGCTCGGCGACGACGAGCTGGCCGCCGAATTAGGCAGCGGCGCAATCGGTTCCGTGGACAACGTGCTCTACGCGCCGGGGCCGGCCGAATCGCCGATCGATGTCGCGTCGGCTTACGCGATGTTCAACGAGGCGCGGCGCTTGGTCACCGAACTGACCGCGCTGCCGTCACCGCCCAAGCTGTACTTCCTGACCCGCAACGCCCAGCCGATAGTCGAGGGCGACCGGGCCAACCCCGTCCACGCCGTCCTGTGGGGGCTGGGCCGGACGCTGGCGTTGGAGCACCCCGAGATCTGGGGCGGCGTCATCGACGTCGACGAGTCGTTGCCCGCCGTGCTGGCCGCCCGCCACGTGCGTACCGAGGCGACCGCCGGCGACGGTGAGGATCAGGTCGTCTACCGGTCCGGCACGCGGCATGTGCCCCGCCTGGAGCCGACGCCCCCGACGACATCGGATGCGGTGCTGACCAAGGACGGCAGCCACCTCGTCATCGGAGCCACGGGTCACATCGGTCCCTATCTGATCCAGCAGCTGGCCGACATGGGAGCCGGAACAGTCGTAGCGGTGTCGCGTAACCCCGGCGAGAAACTGAAAGACCTTGGCCGGCAACTCGCTTCCAGCGGCACGACACTGGTCGAGGTGGCCGCCGACGTCACCGACGAGAAGGCCATGACTGAGCTGTTCGACCGGTTCGGCACCGATCTCCCCGCGCTCGAGGGCATCTACCTCGCAGCCTTCGCCGGCGGCCCGGTGACCCTGGCCGACATGACCGACGACGACGTCAACACCATGTTCCGGCCGAAGCTGGACGCACTCGGCGTACTGCACGCGCTGTCGTTGGACGCGAATGTCAGCCAGTTCGTGCTGTTCTCGTCGATCTCCGGCCTGCTCGGTTCGCGCTGGCTTGCCCACTACACCGCGACCAGCGGCTTCCTCGACACCTTCGCCTATGCCCGGCGCAACATGGGTCTGCCCGCCACCGTCGTCAACTGGGGACTGTGGAAGTCACTGGCCGAGCAGCAGACCGACGCCGGTGAGGTGATGTCCAACGCCGGCCTCGAGCCCATGCCCGACGAGATCGCCATCCGCGCACTGCCGCTGGTGATGGGAACCGATGCGCCGGTGCGCACCACGGTCGTCGACGCGGACTGGCCGCTGTTGGCCGCGGCGTACCGCACCCGCGGCGCGCTGCGCATCGTCGACGACGTACTGGCCCGGGCGGACGCCGCCAACGGCGAGGCGCCCGAAAGCGAGTTCCGCAAGGAACTGCGCGAATGCCCGCCCGACGATCGTCGCCAACTGCTGGCCGGTCACATCGTGACGATGGCCTCGGCCGTCATCGGCCTGTCGCCCGACCAGTCACTCGATCCGCAGGCGGGTTTCTTCCAGCTCGGCATGGACTCGCTGATGAGCGTCACGCTTCAGCGCCGCCTGAGCGCGAGTCTCGGCATCGCGTTGCCGGCAGCGCTGATCTACGAATACCCGACCATCTCGTCGCTGACCGACGCACTGTGTGAGCGAATGGGTTACGCGACAGCGGACCAGTCCTCGGAGGCGCCTCGCTCCGGACTGGCCGCCCGAGCTCAGCAACGCGCCAGGGCCCGCCAGGGAGCTGCCGCGAACAGACGGAAAGGACATGTGGTGTGAGCACCGCATCGAATGAATTTCCCCCCAACGCCATAGCGGTCATCGGGATGGCGGGCAAGTTTCCCGGTGCCGACTCGCTGTCGGAGTTCTGGGACAACCTGAGCCGCGGCAAGGAGTCGGTCACCACCTTGTCCGAGGAAGCGCTGACCGCCGCCGGCGTCAGCGCCAAGACGCTGGAGGACCCCGCCTACGTGCGGCGCGCGGCGATGCTCAACGGGATCGAGGAGTTCGACGCGGAGTACTTCGGGATCACCCCGTACACCGCTCGGATGATGGACCCGCAACAGCGGCTGTTCCTGCAGACCGCCTGGCATGCCCTCGAGGATTCCGGGTACGACCCCGCCGCCTACGACGGCGCGATCGGCGTCTTCGCCAGCAGTACCGCCAGCGGCTACCTGATGGACAACATCATGTCGCACCGCGACACCAAGAAGATGGTCGGCGAGGGCGTCACCGTCGAGATGTTCAACCTCGTCCTGCTCAACGACAAGGACTACCTGGCGACGCGGGTGTCGCACGAGCTGAACCTGCGCGGGCCGAGTCTCACGGTGCAGACCGCCTGCTCCTCATCGCTGGTCGCGGTGCACCTCGCCTGTCAGAGCCTGCTGTCCGGCGAGTGCGACATGGCACTGACCGGTGCGTCGGCCATCCGGGTGCCACACAAGGTGGGCTACACCTACGAGCCGGGCGCGATGGTGTCCCCGTCGGGTCACTGCCGGCCGTTCGACGTCAAGTCCGACGGCACCATCTTCGGCAGCGGTGTTGCCGCGGTGCTGCTCAAGCCGTTGCAGGCGGCACTCGACGACGGCGACCGCATCCACGCGGTCATCCGTGGCTCGGCCATCAACAACGACGGCTCGATGAAGATGACCTACGCCGCACCCGCGGTCGCCGGGCAGGCCGAGGTCATCGCCGAAGCGCACGCCGTCGCCGATGTCGACGCCTCGACCATCGGATTCGTCGAGACGCACGGCACCGGCACCCCGCTCGGTGACCCCATCGAAATCGAAGCTCTGCGGCAGGCTTTCGAGCTCTCCGAGCTCGACCGGCCCGGCCCGTGTGTGCTGGGCTCGGTGAAGTCGAACATCGGTCACCTCGATGCGGCCTCCGGGGTCACCGGGTTGGTCAAGACCATCCTGACCCTGAAGAACAAGGCGATCCCGCCGACGGTGCACTACACCGCGCCCAATCCCGAACTGCACCTGGAGAACACGCCGTTCGTGGTCTCGAACACCTACCTGCCGTGGGAGTCGGACGGACCGCGCCGCGCCGGGGTGAGTTCCTTCGGAGTGGGTGGCACCAACGTCCACGTCGTCGTCGAGGAGGCGCCGCACACCTCCGCTGCGCCCATCGCCGAGAGTGGCCCGCAGGTGCTGCTGTTGTCTGCCCGCACCGCCGAGTCGCTGCAGGACGCCAAGGCCGCGCTCGCCGCCGAACTGGCACGCGACGAGCAGTTGGCGCTGGCCGACGTGGCGTTCACCCTCGCGGGCCGACGGAAATACGATGTCCGGATGGCGGCCGTAGTGGCCGACCGTGCCGATGCCTGCGCCGTGCTGACCGCGGCCGAGCACGAGAACGTCTCGGTCGCCCACTGCCCGCCGGGTGCAACGGCTGGCGCGCAGCGCACGGCGTTCCTGTTTCCCGGGCAGGGTGCCCAGCACGTCGGCATGGCCCGTGGTCTGTACGACACCGAGCCGGTGTTCCGGGAGAACTTCGACCGCTGTGCCGCCGGATTCGGTGACGAGCTGGGCATCGACCTGAAGTCAGAGGTGTTCGACGAGGCCGGCGGCCTGGAGCCCACCGATCTGGCCCAGCCGGCGCTGTTCGCGGTGGAATACGCCCTGGCGCAACTGGTCATGTCCTACGGGGTCACCCCGACGGCGTTGGCCGGCCACAGCATCGGCGAGCTCGTGGCCGCCACCGTGGCGGGGGTGTTCGACCTGGAGTCGGCGATCAAGGCCGTCTCGATGCGGGCACGTCTCATGCATGCCGCACCGGCAGGTGCCATGGTGGCCGTCGCGTCGAGCCCCGACGACATCGCCGCGCACATGACCGCCGAGGTCGACCTTGCCGCCGTCAACGAATTCGGTAGCTGCGTGGTGGCCGGCCCAGAGCAGGCCATCAAGGATTTCACCAATCGTCTTGCCGCTGAAGGCATTGTCGCTCGGCGGGTGCGAACCTCGCACGGTTTCCACTCGCAGTCGATGGACTCCGTGCTCGAGCCGTTCGCCGAGTTCCTGTCCACCCTGACGCTGCATGTGCCGCGAATCCCCATGCTGTCCAACGTGACCGGCACCTGGATGACCGACGAGGAGGCCACCGACCCGAAGCGGTGGGCCCAGCACATCCGGTCCACCGTGCGGTTCGCCGACGAACTCCAGACCCTGCTCGGCGACACGCACCGGGTGCTCATCGAGGTGGGCCCCGGCGGCAGCCTGACCGGATCGGCCGTGCGGATGCCTGGGTGGTCGGACACCCACCGCGCGGTCCGCCTGATGCGCCACCCCGTTCAAACCCGCGACGACCGGGACGCTTTCCTGCTCGCGCTGGGTCAGCTGTGGTCCGCCGGAGTGGAGGTGGACTGGGCGCGGCTGTACGGCGCGCACCCCAGCCGCGTCACCGTGCCCGGCTATGCCTTTGCACGCCAACGCTATTGGATCGATCCGGACCACAACGCCGTGCGCAAGCCGGTCGGGTCGGCCGCCGGCGCGGGGGCTGAGGCTGCGCCTGCCAACGGCCAGGCCGGCGCACCGAAGGACGCCCGCGCCCAGATGCAGTCCACCCTGCAGCGAATCTGGTCACAGTGCCTCGGTGTCGACTCGGTTGCGGCCGGGGACAACTTCTTCGAACTCGGCGGCGACTCCCTGGTGGCGATCGGCGTTGCGATGACCGCGTCCCACGAGGGTGTGGAGCTCACTCCGCAGGACCTCTACGACAACGCGACCCTGGCCGCGCTGGCCGACACCCTCGTCGCGCGCCAAGCCTCCGGCGGTCTCGGAAGTCAGGACACCGAGGACCTGAATCCGCCGGTGCCGCCGAACATCCTGCGTTTCCTCGACGGCGGACTGGCCGAGCCGGGGCGCTGGCGGGCGCCGCTGGTGTTGCGCCTCGACTCGCGCGTGGATGCCGGCGCCGTCCGAGCCGTCCTGGCTGCGGTGGTCAACCATCACGACGCGCTGCGAATGCGAGTCGTCAACCGGGCCGGGGTGTGGGAACAGCAGCTCGGCGAACCCGGTGACTTCACCGGACTGACCGAGCGGGCGCTGGCCGCCGATGTCGAGGCCGGCACCGTCCAGGAGCGAGAAGCGCTGCAGGCCATCGTCTCCGAGACGTTGGCGGCCCAGGACCTGACCAGCGGTCCGTTGACGGCGACCTACGTCGTGGACGCCAACGGCGCCTCGCGGTTCCTGGTCCTGACCGTGCACGGGATGGTCGACGACCTCACGTCGCGCGAGGTGCTGGTGACGGACTTGCTGACGGCGTTCGGCCAGCAGCTCGCCGGACAACGACATCGCCCTGGAGCCGGCCACCACGACCTGGCGGGCGTGGTCGCAACGCTGTGCGGCGCTCGCCGCCCACCCGGCCGTGCTCGACCGCCGGGGCTACTGGATCGACGCCGAGGCCGCGGCAACGGTGCGGCTGGCCGACACCTCGGTCACCGGTGCGCCGGGAGCCGCCGATCTGACCCGGCTGCCGATCGCCCTGACGGCCGAGCAGACTTCGCAGATCGACAACGCCCGCCGGGTGTTGCAGGCCTCGACCGAGGAGATCCTGCTGGCTGCGCTGTCCCGCTGCATCGCGGCCACCGTCGGCGAAGGTGTCGCGACCGTCGACCTCGCCGGTGCCGGGCGAGCAGTTCTGCGGCCGGATGTCGACTTCCACAGAACGATCGGCTGGTTCTCCTCGATCTACCCGATCGCGCTGCCCTGCATGGGCGGGCAGGCCGCCAGTGCCGCGCAACTGCTCGCCGAAGTCGGCCAGACCGTGAAGGCGGTGCCGCACCACGGAATCGGGTACGGCCTGCTGCGTTACCTGCACGCCCCGACCGCTGGGCTGCTGGGAGCTGCCGGCACCGCCGACGTGTTCCTGTCCTACCTCGGGATGATCCCGGAATGGCAGGAGAGCGACGCGCCGGTGCAGTTCGACAGCGACAGCGAGCGCACCGTCCGCGAGACCCTGCCGGGCTTGGGACATGCGCTGGAATTGCGGTCCTATCGGCACGGCGGCGTGCTCCACGTGGACTGGTGGTACGACGGTCGGCGGGTGTCCGGCAGCACGGTGGAGGCACTCGCCGAACAGTTCCCGGCGACGCTGATGCAACTGCTCGGTGACGCTCTGATGGGTGACGACGACAGTGACGACGACGAGGCCGAGGACGAGGCGCTGGCGCTGGTCGATCTGTCGGCCGCCGTTTTCGACGACGATGAGTAGGTAGAGATGTCAGAGTCCGACAACGGTGTGGATGTCGAAGGCATCGGCAAGTCGTTCGGTTCGGTTGATGCGTTGCGGGACATCTCCTTCGAGGTGGGCCGCGGCGAGGTCGTCGCCCTGCTCGGGCCCAACGGCGCGGGCAAGACGACCACCGTGGAGATCCTGTCGACGTTGACCAAGCCGGACCGCGGCCGCGCGCGGGTGGCCGGTCACGACGTGGTCACCGACCCGGCGCTGGTGCGACGCTCGATCATGCTGACCGGTCAGCACGTCGCGCTCGACGAGATGCTCACCGGTTACGAGAACCTGGTCATGTTCGGCCGGTTGCAGGGCCTGAAGAAGTCGGCGGCCCGCGCGCGGGCCCGCGAACTCCTGAAGGAGTTCGACCTGGAGCACGCCGCCGAGCGGCGGGTCGGCACCTACTCGGGCGGTATGCGCAGACGCGTCGACATCGCCTGCGGCCTGGTGGTCCGCCCCGAGGTGGTGTTCCTCGACGAGCCGACCACAGGGCTGGATCCCCGTAGCCGCCAAGCCATCTGGGAACTGGTCACCACGTTCAAGGATGCCGGCATCGCGACGCTGTTGACCACGCAGTACCTGGAGGAAGCCGACGCGCTCAGCGACCGGATCATCGTGATCGACCACGGCACCATCGTCGCGCACGGAACTGCCGACGAGCTCAAGGAGCGCACCGGCGGCACGGTCTGCGAGATCGTCCCCCGCGACCCGGCCGACGTCTATGCGGTCGCCGACGCGCTTGGCCAGCTTCTGCCTGCCGCCAGCCGCGCCGCGATCACCCCGGATTCCGACCGGGTGAGCATGCCCGCCCCCGACGGCCCCGGCACGCTGGGCGCCGCGTTGACCCGGTTGAATTCGGCGAAGATCGAACTGGCCGACATCGCGCTGCGCAGGCCTTCGCTCGATGACGTATTCCTTTCTCTGACCGGCGATTCGGGCTCGGAAGCGGCCACTGAGAGCATGGCCCATGAGGTGGTGTCGTGACCGCGTTGACCGCGACGCGACCGAACCCATCCGGATTGCAGCAGTGGTGGGTACTGACCACCCGGCTGGTGGCGCCCACCCTGCGCAACGGTGAGGTCGCGGTGGGTGTGGCCGTATCGGTGGCGGCGACCGCGAGCCTCTACATCCCGTTGAACCGGCTCATGGATGGCCCCGACCTGAAGATGAGCAGCTACGCCCAGTATCTGGTTCCGCTGATTGTGTTGCAGGCCATCGCGTTCGCCTCGATCTCCACCGCGTTCCGGGCCGCGACGGACTCGGTGCAGGGCATCAACCGCCGCTTCCAGTCCTTGCCGATCCCGTCGCTGACGCCGTTGGCGGCCAGGATCTCGGCGAGTGTCTACCGCTGTGTGATCGGGCTCGTCGTCGCGCTGGCAGCGGGATATGTCATCGGCTTCCGGTTTCACCGCGGGCTGTGGTATGCCGCCGCGTTCTGCCTGCTGACGTTGTGCATCGGCTTTGCCCTCGCGCTGATCGGCGACACCCTGGGCACCAAATCGCGTGATCCGGCGGCGACCGCTCAGTGGTTGCTGTTGCCGCAGCTGATCTTCGGCTTCCTGTCGGTGGGTATTCAACCGCTGCACCGGTTTCCGCATTGGATCCAGCCGATCGTCGACAACCAGCCGATCTCCCGCTTCGTCTACGCCATGCAGGCTTTCGCCGGTGACTCCGGTGGCGGGGTGGCTCCGGTCAGCTGGTCGGTGATCGCGCCGGCTCTGGCCTGGGTGGCGGGTCTCATCGCGGTGACGTTGCCCTGGGCTGTCGTGGTCTACCGGCGGAGAACGCTGATGGCGGTACTCACCGGCGCCGCGGTGATCGGCGCAGGGCCATTCGGAGAGCTCGCTGCGCTCACTGCTGTCGCAAACGGCGGTGCTGACCAGGCGGCTGCTCGTCCGGTCAGCCCGCACCCCCATGACGCTCGTGCACGCCGTGTTGCTGCCGGTGGCATTCCTGCTCACGCTCAAGGTCGTCTTCGGCGACTCCATCACCGCCATCACCGGTGAGAACGCCCTGTATCGCAGTGTGCCGCTGGTGGCACTCGTGGCGACCATGTCCGGATCGACAACGGGGATGGTCGGCATCAACGCAGAGCGCCTCGACGGGTTCCTGGCGCGAATGTGGTCGCTGCCCATCCATCGCACCGCCGGACTGCTTGCGCGACTGGGCGCCGAAACCATCCGGCTGCTGTTCACCACGCTGATCATCGTCGGCACCGGAATGATTCTCGGCTTCCGGTTCCACCAGGGGCCTGCGGCGGCATTGTTGTGGGTGGCTGTTCCGGTGCTCTTCGGCGTGGCATTCGCGGCGCTGGCCACCACCGCGGCGCTGTACTGGCCGAAGACCGTCATGGTGGAGGCGATGCAACCGGTGATCATTCTGGGTGCCACGTTCTGCACGGGGTTCGTGCCGGTCGACAAGTACCCGGACTGGGTGCAGCCGTTCGTCCGCTACCAACCGATGTCGCCGGCTGTCGACGCGATGCGCGGACTGTCGGTGGGCGGCCCGGTGCTGTCGCCGATGATCAGCACTCTGGTCTGGTGCGCCGCGATTTTCCTGGTGTGTCTGCTGCCGATCATGGTGGGCTACCGCAGGGCGAGCACCAGCCGGTAGGCCGGCATTATCGAAGGGAAGGTTCACGGGTGTTTGGCTCAACGCCGATCCGCTATCTGTCGCCCAGCGAGGAGTTCTACGCCAACGCCGAGAACTTCGTCGGCCTCACCGTGACGCTGCGCGGCCCGGTGGACGTGGGCGCGATGGCGGAGGCATTCGAGGCGCTGCTGCGGGCACACCCCGCGCACGCCGGCCACCTCGAGCGCGGCGCCGACGGCAGGCACCAGATCATGGTCGACGACTACGAGCACGAGGGGATCTGGCTCGAGAAGGCCGGCGACGCCTCGCCCGGGCGGGTGCCGAACCAATCCCAGGCGTTGCTCAACCTGCGCCTCAGGCTCGGTCCGCAGCACTCCGAAGTCACCCTGTTCACCCACCATGCGCTGGCCGACGGCCACCACCAGTTCGCCCTGCTGGAGAAGCTGTTCGGCTGGTACACCGACATCGTCGCCGGCACCGGGGCCGGACCGGTCAAGGCCGAGCCCATTCCGGAGTCGCTGGAGGCGGTCCTCGCCGAGCGCGGCATCGTCAAGCTTCAGCGCTTCGGTCTCGAGCGCTTCCTGCCTGCGATGTTCGCCTACGAGTTGCCGCCGTCCAAGCGCAACGCGGGGCGGGTCGGGCCCCAGTCGGTCCGTATCCCGGCCGCGACATGTCGGCTCTCCCGTCAGGAAACCCAGGATCTGGCGGCTATCTGTGCCGACCGCCGGGTCAGTCTCAACGCCCTGACCGCTGCCGCGATCCTGATGGCGGAGTGGAAGATTCGCGAGACTCCGCATCTCCCGATCCCCTACATCTACCCGGTCGACCTGCGCTTCTTCCTAACCCCTCCGGTCGGCGCCACCGAGGCAACCAACCCGGTGGGGATGGCGATGTATCTGGCCGAGATCCGTTCGGGCACAGACATTTTGGACCTGGCCCGCGACATCGTCGAGGCGTTCCGCGCCGACCTGGCCGAAGGCGTGATCCAACAGTCGTTCCTGCACTTCGGTCTGGAGTACCAGGGAAACCCGCCCGGGCTGCCGGATGTCGTGATGACCACCGACGGCGGGGAACTGCCGCCGTTGCGCACGCCGCCCGATCTGGTGGTCGAGCAGTACGACCTCGAACTGCTGTTCGCGTCGACCTCGGCGGGAGTCGACATGTATTCCGCCGGGACGTACGACGGCCGTCTGGTGGTCAGCTATCACAGTCACGGACCCGAGCCCGAGCGCTACGTCGCCGAGATCCACAGACTCCTCGCCGATGTCCCGGCAAAGCACGGCTGGGTGACCGAGTAGCGAAGGGCCTCGATCAACCCACAGCCGAAGATGTTGCGGCACCGGGGACTTCAGCGAGCAGCTCCTGCAAGCCGGCGCTGAATCCGTCGGCGAGGGCTCGCGGATCGGGCAGCAGCGACGGGCACGAGATCACGGCGATGTGAAGCCCCCCGTTGGACGAGAACAGCGTGAAGTTGAGCCCCGCGCCGTGCATGACCGGCCCGAACATGTACATCGCCGAGACCTGTGCCCCCAGGAAGTAAGGCGCCTGAATGCCCGGCACGTTGGACACTACGATGTTGTACATCGGGCGCACCAGGGTCAGCCGGGTGTACACCCGCTTTGCGAGACCGAGGAGCACCGGGCCGATGACCTCGCCCCATTCGTTGAGCAGTGTCGGACCGATGGCCGCGCTGTGCTCCTTCGCGACGACGCTCTCCGCGGCGATCGTCCTCAGCCGCTCGGCGGGGTTTGCTATCTGTGTCTGCAGCCTCGCGTAGATCCCCGAAACCTGGTTGCGCGCTGTGCAATCCGAGACCCCGTGCGCCGACACCGGCACCAAGGCCGTCAGGGAGGAAGCCGGCAATTCACCGCGGTCGAGAAACAACCGGCGGGCTTGCCCGCCGACCAGGGCCAGCACCACGTCGTTGACCTTGACCCCGAAGTGGCGCGCGACCTTCTTGACGTCGTCCAGTTCGACCCGAATCATCGCGACTCTGCGATCCGCGGTGATCCGGCCGTTGAGCACCGTCCGCGGGGCGGTGAACGGAACGGCCATCGAGCGGCCGCCCGCCACCCGCCGAACCGTCTCGATCACCGCGCGCAAGGTCGCGGGCAGCAGTCTTAACATGTGCCAGGGTCGGCGGGCGAACCGGACCAGACCGTCGGCCGCGATCCGCAGCGCCGTGGCGTTCGGTGCGGCCGGCACCGGCTCCGGCGGCGCCGGGTCGGGTTCCATGCTGCACAGCCGCGACAGGTAGTCGGCAAAGGTCACCCCGTCTGCCGCAGCGTGGTGGAGCATCAGCATGACGGCCACCCGGCCGCCCTCGAGCCCCTCGATCACCCACATCTCCCACAGGGGCCGACTGTGGTCGATGCGCGAGCCGGCCAGGTATCCGCAGAGCTCCTCGAGTTCCGCCCGGCCGCCGGGGGCCGGAAGGCTGATCCGGTGGACGTGGCGCTCGATGTCGAACTCGGTGTCTTCGACCCATACCGGAAAATCGAGGTTGAGAGCCGTGTCGGCCATCTTCTCCCGGAACTCCGGCATGGCCCGCAGCCGCACCGACAGCGCGTCGCGGAAGCGCTCGAAGTGGTAACCGCCGGGAATCGTGGCCGGGTTCAGTTCCAGCACCGAAAACACTTGCAGCGGCTGCGGTGCGGTCTCGAGGGAGAGGAAGCTGTCGTCGAGTCCGCTGACCCGCTGCGGACTCTGCACGCCCGAATTATAGCCGTTCGATGCTTTGCTGTGGCGCCCTCCGCGGCCGAACCGGCGCCATCTACGATTGCTACCGGATGACCAGCGTGGAGGTGGCGAATGGTGACCCTGATCACCGGGGCTTCGACCGGGATCGGCGCCGAGTTCGCCCGGCAGTTCGCCGCGCGGGGCGACGACCTCGTCGTCGTCGCACGCAGTGCGGACCGGCTCGAGGATCTCGCTGCGCAACTGCGGGAGACGCACGGCGTGGAGGTGACCGTCGTCCCGATGGACCTATCGGTGCCCACCGCTGCCGCTGACCTGTGGCAGCGGACGAACAGTCTCGGCCTCGAGGTCGACGTACTGGTCAACAATGCCGGTTTCGGGACCCATTGCGACGTCGCCGACGCCGACCCGCAGCGACTCGAGGACGCCGTCGAGCTCAATTGCCGGACGCTGGTCGGCGCGACGGCACGGTATCTACCCCCGATGCGGGCCAGAGGCCGGGGCACCATCATCAACGTCGCGTCGACCGCGGCGTTCCAGCCGTTGCCGAGGATGGCCGTCTACGGGGCGTCGAAGGCCTTCGTGTTGTCCTTCACCGAGGCGCTCTGGGCCGAGGAGCGTGAGCACGGTATCCGTGTCCTGGCGGTGTGCCCGGGGCTCACCGACACCCCGTTCTTCGAATTGGCTGGCGAAGCCGCGGCGAGCGCAGCGTCCGGCTCGGCGGCCCTGGCGTTGACCCGCTCTCCCCAACAGGTGGTCGACCACACGATGCGTGCGCTGTCCGGTCGTAAACCGAGCTTCGTCGACGGCATCGCCAACGCCTTCGTCGCGCGGGTGGTCACCCGGGCGTTGCCCAAGCGGCTGGTGGTCGCGGTGTCCGGGCGGCTGATCGGCGGCTGAGGTCAGGCGCCGGACGTCAGCGTCTCGCTCAAGTGGGCCGCCAGGGTGCGCGCGGTGTTGTAGGTGACGATCGTCTTGGGGCTGATGCGGACACCGGTCTGCGTCTCGATCGAGGTGCGCAACTCGAGCATTCCCAGCGAATCCAGACCGTGCTCGGCGAACGAGCGATCCGGATCGATCGCGCGGCGCAGGATCAGACCGGCCTGGTCGGTGACCAGACGGCGCAGCCGGTGTGGCCGCTCGTCGGCGGGCAGCGCCGCGAGTTCGGCCAGCACGCTTGGGGTTTCGGCCGCGTGGTGCCCGTCGGCGTCACGGAACGCCTCGGCGAACGGGCTGCGGGCGGCGAGCGCGGTCAGCAGCGGCATCCGCGTGACGGGCAGGTAGCCGGTGTATCCGCGGTCGTGGCGCAGCAGGGCCCGGAACGCGTACGCGCCGTCCTCCGGCTTGATCATCGCCACGTCCCCGCGCTGCGCCACGCCGGCACCACGGCCGATGTCGGACCATGCGCCCCAGGCGATCGCCGTCGCCGGAACGCCTTGGCGGCGCTGCCACGCGGTGAAGAGGTCCAGCCAGCTGTTGGCTGCGGCATAGGCGCCCTGTCCGGGTGAACCGAGCAGCACTGCCGCCGACGAGAAGCTGCAGAACCAGTCCAGCGGCTGGGCGGTGCCGGACGTCGCCGCCTGATGCAGGTTCCACGCTCCGTAAACCTTTGCCGCCCAGTCGCGTTCGATCAGCTCGTCGGTGATGTTCTCCAGCGTGGCGTCGTCGACGACGGCGGCGGCGTGCAGGACGCCGCGCAGTGGGAGCCCGGTGGCGGTCGCCGCGGCGACCAGCCGCGGCGCGGTCTGCGGGTCGGCGATGTTGCCGCACTCCACCACGATGTCGGCGCCGTTGGCCTTCAGTCGCGCAATCGTCTTCTCCGCCTGAGCATTCGGCTGCGACCGTGAGGTGAGCACGATCCGGCCGCATCCTCCCGATGCCATCACCGCGGCCAGGAACAGGCCGAGGCCACCCACGCCGCCGGTGACGATGTAGGACCCGTCGCGGCGGAACACCTTGGTGCGGTTGGGCGGAACGACCACCGGAATCTCGCCGCTGCGCGGCATGCTCAGCACCAGCTTGCCGGTGTGTCCGGCACCGCTGATCAACCGGATCGCCGTGGCGGCCTCCGACACCGGGTAGGCCGTGTGCTCCGGCACTGGTAGCGCACCGCTACCGACCATCTCGTAGACCGTACGCAGCAGCACTGCACTGCGCTCCGGATCGGTGACCGTCATCAACGCCAGGTCGGCGTAGTAGAAGGCCAGGTTGCGCCGGAACGGGAAGAGGTCGACCCGGGTGTGCTCGTAGACGTCGCGCTTGCCGATCTCCACGAACCGCCCGCCGAAGGACAGCAGTTCGATGCCCGCGCGCTGGGCCGGGCCGATCAGCGAGTTCAACACCACGTCCACGCCGTAGCCGTCGGTATCACGCCGGATCTCGTCCGCGAAATCCGTTGAGCGGGAATCGTATACGTGCTCGATCCCCATGTCTTGCAGGATCTGCCGCCGGTCGGCGCTGCCTGCCGTCGCGAAGATCTCGGCTCCGGCCTGGCGCGCGATGGCGATCGCCGCCTGACCGACACCACCGGTCGCCGAATGGATCAGGACGCGGTCACCGGCGCCGATGCGGGCGAGGTCGTGCAGGCCGAACCACGCGGTGGCGTATCCGGTCGCGACCGCCGCGGCCTCCTCGTCGGACAGTCCGGCCGGCAGTGGCGCCGCCAGCCGTGCGTCGCAGGTGATGAAGGTGCCCCAGCATCCACCGGGCCGGACACCGGCGACCCGGTCGCCGACCTTGTGGTCGGTGACGCCCGGACCGACCGCGGTCACCACTCCGGCGAAGTCCAGGCCCAGCTCCGGCTGCTTGCCGTCGTATGCCGGGTAGCGCCCGAACGCGGCGAGCACGTCGGCGAAGTTGATGCTCGAGGCGCGGACCGCGACTTCGATCTCGCCGTCCGCCGGGGCGCGCCGCTCGTCGGCGATCAACTCCAGGGTCTGCAGATCCCCGGGTGTGCGCACCTGCAGCCGTATGCACTCGTCGCCCGGGTCGATGACCGCGGAACGACGTTCCTCGGCCCGCAGCGGGCTCTGCTGCAGGCGCGCGACGAACCACGCGCCCTCACGCCACGCCGTCTCGTCTTCGTCGGAGTTGCCCAGCAATTCGTGCGCCAGATCTTCTGCGGTGGTGCGCGCATCGACGTCGATCTGGGTGGGCCGCAACGACGGCTGCTCGGAGCCGATCACCCGCAGCAGGCCGCGTAGTCCCCCCTGGTCCAGGTTGAGCCGATCGTGCAGGGTCACGTCTTGGGCGTTGCGGCTGATCACGTAGAGGCGCGGCGGTTGCCCGTCGGTGTCCGCGAGGCCGCGGGCGATGCGAACCACCTGCTCGACGAGCTCGCGGCCGCGCGACAGACATCCGGCATCGGGTTCGGCGCCGGCCGCCGCGGTCAGCACCACCACGCCGGCAACGTCCCCGGCGGGCAGATCGCCGCCGTCGGCGTTGGCCGTTCGGCAGCGCGCGCCGGCGGCCGTCAACGCGTCCGACAACTCGGTTGACAGCTCGTCCTCGGCTCCGGGCAGCGTGATCAGCAGCCACTCGCCGGTGCCCGCGGTCACGTCGGTCGGTGGCTGGCGCTGTTCCCAGCCGACCGTGAGGAGTCGTTCGGCGAGCACGCGTTCCCGTTCGCCGGCCTTGGTCGTGCCGGTGCCCATCCGCAGCCCGGTGACGTCGAGGACGACGTCGCCGCGGACGTCGAGGATTTCGAGGTTCGCCTCGATCTCGGTGGCGTCGGCCTTGGTGATGGTGGCGTGGCAGTAGCGCGCGTCGCGGCCGGAGCCGAACCGGCGCAGGCTGCCCACGCTCAGCGGCAGCATCAGGGCGCCGTCCGATCCGCCGTCAGCCAGGAAGTGGGCGCCCACCGTCTGGAAGCACGCGTCGAGGACCGCCGGGTGAACGGCGTAGCCGGATTGCTGGGCCCTGATACCGGCGGGAGCGGTCACCTCGCCCACCAGGGTGGTCCCATCGGCCGCGGTGTGCACGCTGCTCAGACCGGTGAACGCGGGGCCGAACTCGATACCGCGCGCGGCGAGTGTCTGCCGAATCTCGTTGCCGCTCAAAGTGTTCGGATGGGTCGCCAGCAGAGCGGCGATATCGCGGCGGGCCGGCCGGTCGGTGACGGCCGAGTGCAGGGTGGCCGCGGCGCGGACGGCCTGTTCGCCGTCGTCGTCGGTGCGCGCGCTGAACTCGGCGACGCCGGGTGCGTCCAGCGCAGCGACCGCCGTCAGTTCGGTGTGGTCGTCGAGCAGCAGCAGGTCCTCGAAGCGGACGTCGCGCACTTCGGAGCCCGCGGGGAAGAGTTGCTCGGCGGCGGCGATCGCCATCTCGCAGTAGGCCGCGCCGGGAAGGGCGGCCACCTCGTGGACGCGGTGGTCGGCCAGCCAGGGCACGGCGACAGTGCCGACGTCGGACTGCCAGGCATGCCGCTCGGGCTCTTCGACCAGCCGGACGTGGGCACCGAGCAGAGGGTGCGCCGCGACGAGGTGGTCGTTTCCCGCACCGTCGCCGCGGTCCAGCAGCAGGTGGTGGTGTGTCCAGCACGGCAGCGGTACGTCGATCAGGCGGCCGGTGGGATAGAGGGCGGCGAAATCCACCGCGGCGCCCGCGGCGTGCAGATCCGCCACGAAGCCCAGCAGCCCGTGCGGAAGCGGCTGGTCGCGGCGAAGGCCGGCAAGCGCCGCCACGGGCGTCTCGATGCTCTGCGCGGTCTGCTCGACGGCCCGGGTCAGCAACGGATGCGGGGACAGCTCGGCGAAGACCCGGAAACCATCCTCCAACGCGGCCTGAACCGCCGCGGAGAAGCGGACCATCTGGCGCAGGTTGTCCACCCAGTACGCGGCGTCGCAGGCGGGGAGCTCGCGCGGGTCCGGCCGCGTCGCGGAGTAGTAGGGGACCGTGGCCTGCGCCGGACTGAGCTCGGCCAGGTCGTCGGCCAGGCTCGCCAGAATGGGGTCGACCTGCGGCGAGTGCGACGCCACGTCGACTGCCACCTCCCGGGCCATGACGTCGCGCAGCTCCCACTGCGCGACGAGGTCGCGCACCGTTGCGGTGTCGCCGCCGATGACCGTGGTCTGCGGGGAGGCGACCACGGCGACGACGACGTTGTCGCCGCCCCGGGCGGCCAGTTCGCCGCGCACGGTCTGCTCGGGCAGTTCGACCGAAGCCATGGCGCCCGACCCGGCGAGCCGGGCCAGCAGTGCGGACCGCCGGCAGATGACCCGGACGCCGTCCTCGATCGAGAGGGATCCGGCGACGACGGCCGCGGCGACCTCGCCCATGGAATGGCCGATCACCGCGCCCGGGCGAACCCCGCGGGCCGCCATCGCCTCGGCCAGGGCGACCTGCATGGCGAACAGGGTCGGCTGGACCTTCTCGATACCGGTCACGGTCTCGGGTGCCGACATCGCCTCGGTCACCGAGAATCCGGATTCCCCCTGGATCAGCGGTTCGAGGCGGGCGACACTGGCGGCGAACGCCGGTTCGGTCGCCAGGAGCTCGGCGCCCATCTGCGCCCACTGCGAACCCTGGCCGGAGAACACCCACACCGGTCCGCGGTCGTCCTGTCCCACCTTCTCGGGGAACGGGGTGTCGCCGGTGACGATGTCCTGCAGGCCGGCGCACACCTCCTTCAGGTCGCTCGCGACCACAGCGGCGCGCACCGTGCGGTGTCCGCGCCGCCGGGCCAGGGTGTAGCCGAGGTCGGTGAGTGAAACCGGATCCGGTTGGCGCTCCAACCACTCGGTGAGACGGTCGGCGGTACGACGGAGCTCGTCGGCGGATGTCGAGGACAGCACGAACAGGTTCGCGCCGGCCGGCGACTCCTCGAGGTCGGCGGCCGCGCTCGCGCTCTGCGGTGCCTGCTCGACGATCGCGTGGACGTTGGTGCCGGAGATGCCGTAGGACGAGATCGCGATTCGGCGGGCATCGCCGTGACCCGTCGGCCACGGCGTGACCTCCTGCGGCACAACAAGACCGGTCTCGATCTTGGCCAGCGCCTCGGGCATGCGGTGGAAATGCACCATCGGCGGAACGGCGCCGTGCTGCAGTTCCAGGACGGCCTTGACGAAGCCCAGGGCTCCCGCGGCCGCCTCGGTGTGGCCGAAGTTCGACTTGGCCGAACCGAGCAGGACCTTACCGGTGGTTCCGTATTCCGTTGCCAGACTGGTGAATTCGATTGGATCGCCGACGGGAGTCCCGGTACCGTGCGCCTCGATCGCGCCGATGGTGTCGGCTTCGACCCCCGCGACGTCCAGCGCGGCCCGCAGCGCGGCGACCTGGGCGGCCACCGACGGGGTGGCGATGTTGCGGGTGCGGCCGTCGGAGTTGGCGGCGGTGCCGCGGATGACGGCCAGAATCCGGTCACCGTCGCGCTCCGCGTCGGACAACCGCTTGAGCAGCACCACGGCACAGCCCTCGGAGCGCACGAAGCCGTCGGCCGACTCGTCGAACGGTTTGCACCGCCCGACCGGCGACAACATGCCCTGGGCGGAGGCCCAGGCGTTCTTGCGTGGCTCGCGCATCACTTCGCAGCCGCCGGCCAGGGCCAGGTCACTCTCGCCGATGGCCAGGCTTCGGGCCGCCATGTGCACGGCGAGCAGCCCCGAGGAACATGCGGTGTCGGCCGTCAACGCCGGGCCGTTCACGTCGAGGGCGTAGGCCACCCGGCCGGAGGCCATGCAGGCGGCGGTCTCGGTGTACCCGTACACGCCCGCATCGATCGCCAGCGAGGTGTGGTCGTCGTGGGAGATCCCGAAAAAGACACCGGTGAGCGTCCCGGCCAGCGATGTGGGATCGATGCCGGCCTGCTCGACGGCCTCCCAGGACGTCTCCATCAACAGGCGGTGCTGCGGGTCGATCGCCGTGGCCTTCTTGTCGTCCAGGCCGAAGAAGGGGGCGTCGAAACCGGCGATGTCGTCGATGAATGCGCCCCACCGCGACACCGTGCGGCCCGGCACGCCGCGCTCGGGGTCGTAGTACTCGTCGGCGTCCCAGCGGTCGGCGGGAACCTCGGTGACCAGATCCTCACCGGCCACCAGCGCGTCCCACAGCTGCTCGGGAGACTCGATGCCGCCAGGCAGGCGGCAGGCCATTCCAATCACCGCAACCGGCGTGACCTTGGGTTCAGCCACTACAGGGGTCCTTCGTCTTCGGATGTGTCCCCGGGGGCCGCGCAACGAGCAGGTAGGTGCGCGCTTCAGCCGCCCCTGGGTTGTGCGAAAACGCCTCGCACAGTTTGCGCAAGCCTAGCTGACGGAGCGGTAAGACCCGCCATCCGCAGGAACTAGGCGGAGCACGGACGCACCGAACTGCCTGCTGACGGTTCGTCGTCGACCGGGTCGCGGCGGCCGATGGTGGTCCAGGTGGTGGGGCTGCCGGGTCGTTTGCGGGTAGGCAGAATTGAACTGGTGTCTAATGGCGGCCGGAGCAGCACGCTCTCGTGCCACGACGAAAGGCGGACCATGGCCTCGTTCGAGCCACTACCGGAGGAGCGACCTTACGAGCTGCCGGCGGTGACCGCACCCAGGATCGCCCCCGGTGGCCGGCGCGAACTGGGCCTGTTCGGCTGGCTGTTCTGCAAGCTGGCCGCGCGGGTCTGGAAAGTGCCCGAGATCCACCTCTTCACGGTATTCGCCCAGCACCCGCGGTTGTTCTGGTCCTGGGCGCCGTTCGGCGGGGTGCTGCTGCGCCGCGGTCGGTTGTCCGGCCGGGACACCGAGGTGGTCATTCTGCGGGTGGCGCACGTGCGCAAATCCGAGTACGAGCTGCAGCAGCACCGCCGCATCGCGCTGACGCGCGGCGTGGATCTGGACACCCAGGCAGCGTTGTTCGCCTGGCCGGCGGCCGACGGCCTGTCGCCACGCAACCAGGCGTTGCTCACCGCCGTCGACGAGTTGGTGGCCACCAGGATGCTGTCCGACGACAGCTGGCAGCGGCTGGCGGCCTATCTCGACCGCCGTCAGCTCATGGAGTTCGTCATGCTGGTCGCCCAGTACGACGGCCTGGCGATGTGGCTGAACACCCTCGGCGTGCCGATGGACTACCCGGACTGATCGGGTCCCGGCGGACTCTATCCACAGAGTTACTCACACCTGTGTAATTCGCCTGGAAGTGCCCGCGCATGTCAAATTTGACGAAACAACGCTGAGCGCGAGCGGCGCCGACTTACCGTGACGAGGTGACCACCGCGCCGCTCGCCCCCACTGGCCGGGACGGCCGGCACCTCTACACCTGCCCGCTGTGCGAAGCCATGTGCGGCTTGGAAATCCAAGTCGACGACGGCCGCGTCGCCGGCATCCGGGGCAACCCCGACGACGTGTGGAGCCGCGGGCACCTGTGCCCGAAGGGCGCGTCGCTGGGCGCGATCCACCACGACCCCGACCGCATCCGCCGCCCGATGATCAAGGTCGACGGGCAGTGGCAGGAGGTCGGCTGGGAGGCCGCCTTCCGGCGCTGCACCGAACTGCTGGCCCCGGTCATCGCCGAGCACGGCATCGGTGCGGTCACCTGCTACACCGGCAACCCGCTGGCCCACTCGTTCTCGCTGGGTCGCTACACCGGAGTGCTGCTGGGTATGTCCGGCATCCCGGTCAGCTACTCGCCGGGCACCGTCGACCAGTGGCCGAAGAACCTCTCCTCACACCTGATGTACGGCAACTGGTGGGGATTCGGAGTGCCCGACATCGAACGCACCGACCTGCTCGTCATCATGGGCGCCAACCCCGCGGCCTCGCAGGGCTCGCTGCTGGCCGCTCCCGACGTGATGGGCATCATCGGGCGGATCGACACGGTGCTCGTCATCGACCCGGTGCGCACCGCCACCGCCGCCAAGGCCGACGAATGGCTACCCATCACCCCGGGCACCGATGCGGCGCTGCTCCTGGCGGTGCTGCACACCCTGTTCGACGAGGATCTGGTGCGTCCCGGCCGGCTGGCCGAGCACCTGGACGGCCTCGAGGTCATCCGCGCGGCGGCCCGCGACTGGCCACCGGAACGCGTGGCACCCGTCACCGGGATCGACGCCGAGCGCATCAGGCAACTGGCCCGTCAACTCGCGGGCACCGAGAAGGCCGTCGTGTACGGCCGAATCGGCTTGTGCAATCAGGAGTTCGGCAGTTTGGCCAGCTGGCTCGTCGACGTCGTCAACATCCTCACCGGGCACTTCGACACCCCCGGCGGCGCGATGTTCCCCCGGCCCGCGGTCTGGACCGTCACCGCCCAGCCGCAACCCGGCCTGGAAGGCGGCCTGCCCGAATTCGGCCGCTGGCACACCCGCGTGCGCGGCGCCAAGGAGGTGCTCGGCCAGGTGCCGGTGTCGTGCCTGGCCGAGGAGATCGAGACGCCCGGCGACGGCCAGATCAAGGCGCTCATCACGGTGGCGGGCAACCCGGTGCTGTCCACGCCGGCCGGTCACCGCCTCGACGAGGTGCTGCCGCAACTCGACGCGATGATCGCGGTCGACCTGTGGCTCAACGAGACCACCCGGCACGCCGACGTGATCCTGCCCGGGCTCTCCCCGCTGGAACAGCCGCACCACGACGACCTGATCCTGGCGTTCGCGATCAACAGCGTCGCCAACTACTCCGCGCCGGTGTTCATCCCCGACGATCCAGACCGGCCCGAGGAGTGGGAGATCCTGGTCCGGCTCACCGGGTTGTGTGCGGGCACGCCGGCCCAGGACGTCGACGTCGCCGCGATCGACGACGGCTTCTTCGACTACCTGTGCTTCACCCAGGGACTCGACGGCGCGCAGATCCGCAGCCACTACCAGCAGCGGCGGCCCCGAACGCATCCTGGATCTGACGCTGCGCACGGGGCCGTTCGGTGACCGCTACGGCGAGAATCCGGACGGGCTGACGCTGGCCAAGCTCAAGGACACCCCGAACGGCGTGAACTTGGGCCCGATGGTGTCCCAGGTGCCCGAGATCCTGAACACCATCGACAAGAAGATCCGGCTGGCCCCGCCGTACCTGCTCGACGACCTGCCCCGGCTGGCTCGCCGGCTCGACCGCGAGCCCGACGACCTGGTGCTGGTGAGCCGGCGGCACCTGCGGTCGAACAACTCCTGGCTGCACAATGTTGCGGCGTTGATGAAGGGCCGCGACCGGTGCACGCTGCTGATGCATCCTGACGACGCGAGCCGCCGCGGAGTGGCCAACGGTGACACCGTCAGCGTCAGTTCCTCGGCCGGTCAGATCCAGGTTCCGGTGGAGGTGACCGACGCCATCAAGCCCGGCGTGGTGTCGATGCCGCACGGCTGGGGTCACGGCAGGCCCGGCACGAGGTTGTCGGTCGCCAACGGCTCACCCGGGGTGAACACCAACATCCTTTCGCCGCCGACGTTTCTCGACGAGCCATCGGGAAATGGTGCCCTCAACGGAATCCCGGTCGCCGTCACGCCTGCCGAGCCCGGTTAGGGGCAGTGCGGGCCGACGCGCAGCACTGTGGTCGCGTGCGGTGGGATCCCGTCGGCCCTGATATCGCCGGTCGTGGCGCGGTTGGTATGCGCCCATAGGTCACGGATCGGGTAGCACGCCGAAGCGGGCAACCCGACCGCTGCGGCTGTCGTGTCGATCGAGGCCGGTTGCTGATCGGGATTGAGAAGCGCCACCGCGACGGCGCCGTCGGCGAGCGGCTTGACGATGATCCGGGGGTCCTGCGGGAGTTGGTGCCCCTGGATCACGAGCGAGTCCTGGTCGACGGCGATGATGTCGGGATTCGTCAGGATCGTGCGGGTCGCCTCCGGCATCGACCGGACATCGTTGCCGGCCAGCATGGGAGCGGCCAGCATCGCCCACAGCGAGACGTGGCTGCGCTGCTCGTCGGCGGTCAAGCTGGGATGCTGACCGCCGATCAGGGCGGCCAGTTCTGAAGCAGCGGAGGATGATTGCAGTGCTTCATTGAGTTGGTCGGGTCCGACGGTCCCCGGGAGCGCAAGGCTGGCGAACATTCCCGGATGATCGGCGACGAACTCCGGCCAAGAGATGCCGGCCACCAACATGTCGGGATCATTCCAATAGCCGGGTCGGCTGCGCGCTTGCACCGCGGCGGCTACCCGCACCTGGT
This sequence comes from uncultured Actinomycetota bacterium, assembly GCA_963716465.1. GTDB lineage: Bacteria > Actinomycetota > Actinomycetes > Mycobacteriales > Mycobacteriaceae > Mycobacterium. The sequence continues at coordinate 654,111 of CAVQTS010000004.1, read as the reverse complement.
CCACCACGCCGATCACGGCTTGCTGCGCACTGAAATCGTTGTGCCACAGAGGAACCAGATCGATCGTGTTACGTGACATGTCGGCGATCGACGACCAGTCGTAGGCCGAGCCGGCGTCGGGGTCGACCGACGTGTTGGGATTGATGCTGTAGAGGATGTGTCTCCCGCTGGCGCGCAGTGCATCTCGCATGTCGGTGAACGCCCTGACCTGGTCGGACCGGTCGGTGTCGGTGCTGCACCAGTCGTACTTCAGGTAGTCGACCCCCCAACGGGCGAAGGTGGCGGCGTCGACGGCTTCGTGGCCGGTGCTCGCGTTCTCCCTGCCGATCCCGCACAACTCGTATCCCGGGCTTGCGTACAAGCCCAGCAGCATGCCGCGGTCATGGGCGTACTGAGCGACGGCGGCGATCCCCGCCGGAAATCGAACGGGATCGGCGCGAAGATCGCCGGCGCTGTCGCGGGTGGCGTCGGCCCAGCCCGCGTCGAGATTGACATACCGGTAGCCCGCGTCGCGCATCCCGGAGCGCACCATCGCGTCGATCGTCTGCTCGATGTTCTGCTCGGTCAGCGGGATACCGGAGTTCCACGAGTTCCATCCCATCGGCGGGGTGAGCGATGGCGATGACTGCGGCGCGGGCAGCGGTCGGGGGGCTGCGCAGCCGGCCAGCTGCGGGGCCAGCAGGATCAGCGAGCCGATGAACGACCAGAATCGGCGCACCGGTGCTGTCTCCTAGGTTCGTTGCGGCTGGGGCTGAAGCCTAGCCCGGAGGCCCGGGTGGCGACGCCTGGCGCGACCGCGCAGTGCAGGGAACCGAAGCGTCCGCACGCCCGCCGGATGAGGCGCTCGAGCTGGCGGGGATCGGTGGGGTCGGCTGCCACCAGGTAGACGCGGTCGGCGGGGTAGCCGCTGCTCGTTCCCGCCAGGTCCGTCGCATACCGGTCGGTGGCCACGATCCGGCAGCCGACTGCGAGCAGGACGCGGATCAGGTCGGACCCGGATTCGCTTCCCGCCTCGAAGACCAGGACTACGGGTCCGCCGGTGGCGTCGGCAGGGGAGAAGGTCATGAGCTAACTCAACGTCTGTCGGGTGGGCGGGTGCTGTGACGCCGCTACGAATCGGACCAGTGGGCTCGGGTTAGTGGGCTCTGCCGCCGGTAAGCATGAATCCAGCTGACTGACAGCTTTCGACCAGGTACACACCCGACAATTGTCGGGTGCCGCCGCTGGGCCCGAAGCCACCGCCGGTTCCGACACCGACGCTGATGCCGCGGTTGCCCGATCCGGATTTCAGCAGGTTCGGCCACGGCTTGTCGCTGCTCGGCGGCTGGCTCCCCAACACTATCCAGATCGTCGCTCTGGCGGTGGTCGTCGCAGCGGTGGGATGGCGAACCAGGCGATGGCGACTGGTGATGCTGCCTGCTGCGCTGGCGGTCGGTGCGGTCGTGGCCGTCGAAGCTCGGGCCTGGATGAACTCCGAAGGGCTGGCCTCCGATCCGGCGCCGCCACGACTCTGGGGATGGACGGCGATCTGTGCGGCGTCCCTTGCGGTGGCGGCACTGGGGTTCGTTGGTGCCCCCTGGTGGCGTCGGGCGCTGTCCGTGCTCGCGATCCCGTTGACACTGTTGAGCACGCTCGTCGTGCTCAACCAGTGGGTCGGCTACTACCCGACGCTGCAGCGGGCGTGGTCAGACCTGACCTCCGGACCACTGCCCGATCAGGTCGATGCTCAGAGCCTGTCGGGCCTGCGGAACACCGCCGTCGGCTCGGGTCGGCTCGTGACCGTCGACATCCCGGACACGGTCAGTGGATTCAAGCATCGACGCGAATACGTGTACCTGCCTCCGGCGTGGTTCGCCGGACCAAGGCCACCCCGCCTGCCGGCTGTCATGATGATCGGCGGCGAGTTCGGCAACCCGTCCAATTGGATCCGCACCGGCAACGCTGTTGCGACGATCGACGCCTTCGCCCGTGCGCACGGTGGTGTTGCTCCGGTATTCGTCTTCGTCGATTCCAGCGGAAGGTTCAACAACGACACCGAATGTGTCAACGGTCCGCGCGGAAATGCCGCCGATCACTTGACCAAAGAGGTCCGGCCGTATGTCGTTTCGCACTTCCTCACCTCGTCCGACGCTTCGGACTGGGCGGTCGTCGGTTGGTCGGCCGGGGGCACATGTGCCATCGACCTGGCCGTGATGCATCCGGAGCTGTTCACCACGTTCGAAGACATCGGCGGCGACCGCGGCCCGAATTCGGGCACCAAGGCGCAGACTGTCGAACGCCTCTTCGCCGGCGACGTGTCGAAGTGGGATGCCTACGACCCGCGCACGGTGATGAGCCGACATGGGCCTTACGTCGGCGTCGCGGGTTATTTCGACGACTCGCAGGAGCCTGCCGACGACAAGACCAGGGATCTGCCGGATCGGCGCGATCAGCCCATCGCCCCGGTGGGATTCGGCGGCCACGGTGACGAGAACCAGTTCCGGGAGAAGGGCGCCCTGCCGGATCTGTGCGCCGCGGCTGTGGCGGTGGACATCGGCTGCACCCTGCGGGTCTACACCGGATATCACACCTGGCAATTCGGTGCCAGGGCGTTCGCCGACGCGCTGCCCTGGATCGCGCAGCGAATCCACACTCCTGGCGTTTCCACACCGGCCGGCACTTCATAGGCCGCTCAAAAGCCCTCCACAGCACTGACAGTTGTTCAGCTGTCGAAATGGACGGTATGACTGCGACCCTTCAGCTGCCGACGCACGAAATCCCGGCACCCGCACCGTCCCCGGCGAACCCTCAGGGCCGTCGCGGGCGGACCTGGCAGCGCATCGCCCTAGGCGTGCTGCTCGTTGCCACGGCGATCACCTACCTGTGGAACATCACCATCAACGGCATGGGCAATCAGTTCTATGCCGGTGCGGCCCAGGCAGGTTCGAAGAACTGGGAAGCGCTGTTGTTCGGATCGGTGGACCCGAACAACTTCATCACCGTCGACAAGCCGCCGGTGTCGCAGTGGGTGATGGGCCTGAGCGGTCAGATCTTCGGCTTCAGCAGCGCCAGCATGCTTGTGCCGCAGGCACTCATGGCGGTCGCCGCCGTCGCATTGCTCTACGGCGCGGTCCGCAGGATCTCGGGTCCGACCGCAGGTCTGCTCGCCGGGGCCGCGTTCGCACTGACTCCCGTGGTGGCGCTGATGTTCCGCTACAACAATCCGGACGCGGTCATGGTCCTGCTGATGATGTGCGCTGCCTACTGCACCGTGCGGGCGACCGAACGGGCCGGCGCCAGGTGGATCGTGCTGGCCGGCGTGGCCTTGGGGTTCGCGTTCCTGGCCAAGATGCTCGAGGGGCTGATGATTGCGCCGGCGATCGGACTGACCTACCTGCTCGTCGCACCGACCTCGCTGCGCCGCAGACTCGCCCACCTGTTCGCCGCGGCTGCCGCCTTCCTGTTGTCGGCGGGCTGGTTCGTGGCGTTGACGCTGTGGTGGCCCGCCTCGTCTCGGCCCTACCTGGCGGGTTCGACCGACAACAACTTCATGAACCTGGTCATCGGATACAACGGTCTGGCCCGGATTCTCGGGCGCAGCCACGCCGGCGCACCGGCGCCCGACCGCCCCGACGTTCCCGGCGATGCCGGGGATTGGTTCGGCGGCGGCCGGCAGAATCCTGGTGTCACCAGACTGTTCACCGGTGAGTTCGGGCTCGAGATCGGGTGGTTGATTCCCGCCGCTCTGCTCGGGTTGGTGTTCGTGCTGGTGGCCCGCCGCCACGCACCGCGCACCGATCTGATTCGGGGCGGGGCCATCCTGTTCGGCGGCTGGCTGTTGGTCGACGGGTTGGTGCTCAGTTACATGGAAGGGACGGTCCACCCGTACTACTGCCTCTCGGTCGCTCCGGCGGTCGTCGCGCTGGTCGCCATCGGAGGCCGGGAGATGTGGCAGATCCGTCGCAGCGTCGTCGGCCGGACATGCTTGGCTGCAATGGTTTTGACGACGGCGGGCTGGAGTTGGTGGCTGCTCGACCACAATGGGCACTGGGCGTCGGGGCTGGGCTGGATAGTTCTTGCCGGGTCCGTGGGCGCAACCCTGACGCTGCTCGTCGCGCTGGCCGCGACTGACCGTCAGCGGCTGGCCGCTGTGGCGTTGGCGGTCGGTGTCCTCTTCGCGGGCGCAGGGTCGGCCGCCTACGCGTTCGCCACGATCGGCCAGTCGCACAGCGGTGGAATGGCTCAGGTCGGTCCCGCGACCACGTCCCGCGGCGGAGCCGGCGATCGCGCCGGGCATGGCAGGAACGCGGACAACCCACAGCTCGACTCCCTGCTGAAAGCCACGGACACACGATGGTCGGCAGCTGTCAACGGATCGTCTGAGGCGGCGAGCCTCGAGTTGACCACCAACACCGCGGTGATGGCGATCGGCGGATTCTCCGGGACCGATCCCGTTCCGTCGCTCGACCAGTTCAAGGCCGACGTCGCCGGTCATGAGGTCGGCTACTACATCGCGCCGGACAGCCAGGACGGGCCCGGCCGCGGTCGTCAGCACGCCGACATCACCGACTGGGTCGCGGCGAACTTTCCCGCCAAGACGGTCGGATCCGCCACGGTCTACGACCTGACGGATCCTATCGCCGCGCACCAGTAGGGCGGTTCTGCTTTCCTCGGCCGGTCGCCTTTCATAAGCTCGGCGAAACCAACACGAGGAGTTCGACGATGAGCGACGCCACCATTTCGGATGCAGTACCTGTCGCGGGCGCAGCCATCGGGGAGGCTGTCAGCATCTTCATGCTGCACCCGGAAACCTCCAAAGAGGGCATCGACGCCGGCTACCCCGACCCGTTCGCCGCCTATTTCGCCGGCCGTGCCGGGGTTCTGGGCGACGCCAACGCCGAAACCGTCGCCGCGGTGTTCGCGGTGTTCGAGCCGAACGTGGTGAAGACCTGTTGGGAGAACGGCGTCGCGGTGCGCAGCGCTGCCGCCTCCGCCGCCCTCTACTGGGATCAGCTCGCCGGGTTCGGTCGCAGGCACCTCGATGGCGTGTCAGGGCTGGATCGTGTTGCCGCACTGGGTGAAAAGGTCATCGCGGCCGCACCGCACTCCGGACTGCCGCTGTTCGCGGCCTGGCGGGCCATGCCGTTGGCCGATGACGGGCCCGCGCGTGCGTTGCAGGTGATGTTCGTGCTGCGCGAACTGCGCGCCGCCGTGCATTTCTGCGCGCTGGCACTGTCCGGGGTCAGCCCGGTCGAGGCGCACATGCTCAAAGGTGGCCCCGAGTACGCCGCCTTCATGGGATGGCAGCCGCCGTATGCCGACGGCGTGGACAAGAAGGACCGCTACGCGGCCACCGAGGAACTCACCAACCGCCGGATGGCGGAGATCGTCGGTGCCGCGTTGTCCGGCGAGGAAGCCGAGGAGCTCGCTCGGCTCAGCACCGCGGTCCTCACCGCGTTGAAGTCGGGGAGCCCGGCGGCGGCCGACGCCTGAGCGCATCGGTGATGCCCTGGGAACGTCTTCCGGTGATCGGCGGACTGCTGTACGCCACGCGGCTGGAGGCCACCCGCGCGGGGGTCGCCGCCGCCACCCGCATCACCGAACTGGTGCTCGACCAGATCGACCTGACCGCCCTGGTGCGTGAGCGCGTCGACATCGACGCGATCGTGGCCGACGTGGACATCGACGCCATCATCGCCCGCATCGATCTGATCGGCCTGGCCGACCAGGTCATCGACGGAGTCGACCTGCCCTCGATCATCCGCGAGTCGACGGGCACCGTCACCGCCGAGGTGATGACCGACGTGCGCAGCCAGACCGCCCGTGCCGACGACGTCGTCTCCGGATTCGTCGATCGCATGCTGGGCCGCACCTCGCAGCCGCAGGAACCCGAGTGACCAATGCCGGCATCGTGTCGCGGGGCCTGGCCGCTGTCGTCGACATGCTGGTCGTCGTTCTCACGATGGGCGGGCTCTACGTGGGGCTGGTCCTCATCACGCTGGTGCTCAACCCGACATCGTTCCGCTTCCCGGCGCCCAACGTGATCTTCTCCACCGCGGTGACGCTGGCGGTGTCCGTTCTGTACTTGACGATGTGCTGGACGCTGTCCGGCCGCACGGTGGGCGCGATTCTGCTCGGCGTCCGGGTGGTCGGCCGCCGAGCAGAGCCGTTGCGGGTGGGCTCGTCCACGCTGCGCGCGGCGGCCTGTGTGCTGTTCCCGATCGGGTTGCTGTGGGTTGCGGTCGACCGGCAGCGGCGATCGATCCAGGACATCGCGCTCGGCAGCCGCGTCGTCTACGACCGTCCATCTCAGGCCGCTCCGGTTCGGTGATCGACGCCGTTGGCCCTTAGGATGCCCCAATGCCGTTAGTGGACGGCCAGGTTGTTGCTGGTTACACCATCCTGCGGACCCTCGGGGCCGGCGGAATGGGCGAGGTCTACCTGGTTCAGCACCCCCGGTTGCCGCGCTATGACGCCCTGAAGGTCCTCGGCTCGTCGGTCAGCCGAGACGACGAGTACCGGCAGCGGTTCAACCTCGAGGCCGACATGGTGTCCACCCTGACGCACCCGCACATCGTGACGATCTACGACCGCGGGGAGTTCGACGACAAGCTCTGGATCGCCATGGAGTTCGTCGACGGCACCGACGCCTCACACCTGCTCGCCGACCGCTATCCCTACGGGATGCCGCCCGACGAGGTGGTGCGCATCATCACCGCGGTCGCCGAGGCTTTGGACTACGCCCACGGCAAGGGCCTGCTGCACCGCGACGTCAAACCGGCCAACATCCTGCTTGGCGTGCCGGACTCCGGTGACGACCGGGTCATGCTCGCCGACTTCGGCATCGCCCGCTGGATCGGCCAGGCCAGTGGGCTGACCGGAACCAACATGACTGTCGGCACGGTGGCCTACGCCGCCCCCGAACAGCTCAAGGGCGACACCATGGACGGTCACGCCGACCAGTACGCGCTCGCAGCGACCGCCTATCACCTGCTCACCGGCATGCCGCCGTTCCAGCACACCAACCCGGCGATCGTCATCAGCCAGCACCTGAGCTCCGACCCACCCGCGATCGGAAAAACGAGGCCCGAACTTGCCGGGCTGGGTCCGGTGTTCGCCAAGGCGCTGGCCAAGGACGCCGGTGACCGCTACCCGCGTTGCGTCGACTTCGCGCGAGATCTGCGCCGCGGCCTCGGGGCGGTCGAATTCGAGTCCGGCGCCGTCCTCGCGACGGCGTTCTCACCGACCGCCGGCCGGCCCAGAAAGGCCGGCAAATCCGCTGGGCGCCATGCCAAATCGGAGTCCGGAGCCTCCCGGGGGCGCCGGATGCTGATCCCGGCGATCCTTGGCGCCGTGGTGATCCTCGCCGGCGCGGCGGCCGGCGTGAGCATGCTTTTCGGCCACCGCGACGCACACCCTGCCACCGCGCTGACGCCTTCCACGGCGCCGCCCCCACCACCTGCGGAGTCGAGTCGAATGGACCTGCCGATCGTGGTGATCGGCGCCAACTGCGCAGTGCTGGGGGCGGCGGCCGTCAGCGAAGACGGGGTGCCGGCCTATTGCGCGCACGCGCGCCCGGGTGCCGAGACCACCATCTGGTCTCTTCAGCCCGAGAGGCTGCGCAGCGATCAGGAATCAGCCGGCGGCTGATCACAGCGGAATCCACTGGCCCAGGAACCAGAATCCCCACCCGAAGCCGTTGCCGGCCGGCATCGGCTGCACCCACTGCCCGTTGTAGTTGAACGGCTGGTGGTCCTGGCGGCCCTGGTCGATACCGCGGTGCTGCCAGTCGACCGGCCCGTTGTCGGGGTGCTGCCAGTCGCCCGGCCCGTTGTTGTTGTCATCGTGCTGCCACCCGCCGGGACCGTTGTTGGGACCGTTGTTGTTGTTGTGCCAGTCGCCGGGTCCGTTGTTGGGTCCGTTGTTGGGTCCGTTGTTGGGCCCGGGCTGGCATGCCGGAGCGTTCCATCCCCCGCACGGCTGGCCGGGGTCGGCGCTCGCCGTGCCGATCCCCAGACCGAACAGGCCGGCCGCCGCGATTCCGGCCGCCGCGACCGAGGTGTACATCATTCGTGTGAGGTTCATCGTCATCTCCGTTTCGTTGCTGCGCTCTGAATCCCCGCAAGGGCGACGGTATGGACGATGGATGAGGATGGGCTGTGACGGTCATGGGCTTGCGCTTGGGGTTCGGTAACGGGTCGAAAACGGGCATTTATCAACGCATTTGACAATTTTCAGCCCTTGCCGAGCACCTTGACAGTCGACTGTGCGGAACGACGGCGGAACGCCACAGCGGCTTTACAGGCATCACCGGTTAGACATGACAACGTGAACTCAACGAAGCACCGCCGATCGCTGTGGGTGGGAATTGCCGCCCTCGCCGGGATGGGAGCGATGGCGGCATGCGGGCACGCCAGCGCTCCGACACCCACGACCGTGACGTCGACGGTCACGTCATCGCCGGCGACGACCTCCGCCGCGGCTCACCATCAGTACAACTCCGGTTCCGGTGGTCAGCCGCAGCAGCCCCAAACCGTGGTCGAGACACAGGCTCCGCAGACGGTCACCGACAGTGCGGCCCCGCAGACGGTCACCGACAATACGACCCCGCAAACCGTCACCAACACCGAAACGGCAACCCAGACAGAGACATCGGTGGCCACCTCGGTGCAGACGTCGGTCGAGACCGACACCCAGACCGTGACGGTGACACCGACCCGGCAGTTCGGCCCAGGGATATTCGGCGGCCACCAGGGCGGGTGAAGCTCCGATCAGGTCCGCTCGGTGGGCAGCGTCTCACCGCGGAAGAAGGCCGGGGCCTTCAGGTTCCACAGAATCATCAGGAGGGCACCCAGCCCCAGGCCGAGTACACCGACCACGAACGCCGTGCCGACGCCGAGTAGCGAGGCGCCCGAACCGGTTTCCGGCTCGGCCATGTGGTAGGCCTCCAGGATGCCCACCGGGATCAGGACCAGCGCACCGATGCCGGGCAGGATGACCTGTCCCATCGCGGTCCGCCACGAACGGAACGCGGTGCGCCAGAAGTACACCACCGACGAGATCGCCACCACGGAGTAGTAGGTCATGATCGCGATGCCGACGCTGTAGACCGATTCCTCGACCACGCTGTCGCTGATCACGTCGAGCGCGCAGTAGATCACCAGGCTCGTCAGGCCGATGACCCAGGTGGCGAACTTGGGCGTCGAACTCACTTCGTTCACCGCCGCGAACCGGTCCGGCAGTGCCTTGTAGGTCGCCATCGACAGCAGTCCGCGGGCGGTCGGCATCACCGTCGACATCGTCGCGGAGAACGCCGATACCCCCACCACCAGTGCCGCGATGATCGCGCCGCGTGAGCCGATCGTCTCGGTGGCCAGACTGGTGAAGACGTCGTCGATGTTGTCGGCGTTGGTCAGGCTGGTCGGACTGTTCTCGTCGATGCCCGCGAACGACAGTGCGGCCACACTGAAGATCACGTAGGTGACCACGGTGATCAGAATCGCCGTCACGCCGCTGCGACCAGCCTGGGCCGGCGTGCCGGTGGTCTCCTCGGACATGGCCAGCGAGGCGTCGAACCCCCAGAAGATGAAGATCGCGACCAGGAAGCCGCCGAGCAGCCCGCTGAAGTCGCGGATGGCGAAGGGGTTGAACCACTCCCAGGAGAACGACTCCGCGGTCGGGCTCTGGTGACCGCGGAACACCGCGACAAGCATGATCACCGCGAACAGGGCCAGTCCGCCGTACTGGACGATCGTGAGGATCAGCGTGGTGCGGGAGGACTCTTCGGCGCCGCGCGCGACCAGCCACGTCGTCAGCAGGATGAAGGTGGTGGCCACGATGAAGTCGAACCACACCGGTGAGCTGTCCATGCCGAGCCAGACGGCGGCGGCGTTGGTCAGGATGCCGGCCGCCCCGACCCCGGCCAGGATGCTGGACAGCATCAGGGCGAAGCCGCCCATCCACCCGATGTGCGGTCCGATCGCCTTCGATCCCCAGGTGAACACCGTGCCGGAGTCCGGGGCGGCGTCGGTGAGGTGCTTGTAGGCCAGCGCCACGAAGTACATCGGGATGACGGCGATGATGAACACGATCGGCAACTGGTAGCCCGACTCCGACGCGCCGTGCCCCAGCGCGCCGGTCAGGGAGTAGGCCGGTGCGGTGGCGGCCAGGCCGATGGCGACCGCACCGACCAGGGAGACCGAGCCCTTCTTGAGTCCCTTGGAGCGCAGCCCGTGCATCAAGGGGTCGACGATTGCCCCGTCCTCCGTCATGACCGGGATTGTTCCGCCCCGGTCACAATTTCAACGGCGAATCCCCGGATTCAGGCTTTGATGCGGATCGGTCCCGGCTTCCACAGGCCGCTGCGGGTCGCCGTGCCCAGTTCGAGCTGGGCCGGCTGGGCGTCGACGATCGCGTCGAACGCGCGCAGCGAGCCCCAATCCCTGCCCCAGTCGTGGGACAGGTAGGTGGCCATGACGTGCTGGCGCAGCAGCAGATCGGTGATGCCGAGCAGACCGCCGTTGCGGCCGTCCTCCCAGGTGTCGGTGTCCTGCTTCTTGGCCGTGTAGTCGGGCGTGATCCGGAACTTGGGCACCTCGGTGACGCCGTTGGCGTGCAGCATCGGCTGCTGGCACGGGAACGCCAGGCCCACCGCCCAGTCCATCAGGACGGGTTGGGTGGCGCCGACGTACTCCTGCACCGAGCGCAGTTCGGGTACCCGAGGCGGGGTGACGGCGACCCAATCGCCCTGCGACAGCGACCGGTCCTCGGCGACGATCCGCACCGTCGTCGCGTCGGCGGGGATCTCCGAGCGCGCGAACCGCAAGTTGCGCCACGACGGCGCGGGGCCGAGGTCATAAGGGCTGACCCGGCCGGCCGGCACCGGGACGCCGCCGGGCCCGGGCTTGCCGTACTCGAGTTCCACTGTCTGGCCGTCGGTGACGCCGTTGAGCACGCTGCGGCCGGCGATCGTGCCGGCGGCGGTGACCACCACCAGCGGATGGCCACTGTCGTTGGGCGGCAACGTATACCAGGCGGAGTCGAGGGTGGCTTCCTGCTGTGGGCCGTCGAGGTAGCTGCCGGCCAGCGGGACGCGTGCCGGGTCGAGGCCGTAAGGCAGCGGCACCGTCGAGCCGTTGACTCCCGGGGTGCTCAGCTTGGTCGGCTGGTCCCAGTCGTAGTCGGTGCCGGGTTGCGGATTCGTCATCCGAATCGATTCGGCGACAATGTGTTCCGGCACACCGCTGGGGGTGAACCCCACCGGCTTGACGCCGCCGAGCGGGCCCAGCGGCCCGTAGTCGCCGGGCAGCGGGGTCAGGAAACCCGCGTTGGGGTCGGGCTCGACGAGCACGTCGTCGGCCAGTCCGCAGCCGCCGGAGAACGACCGCAGGTTGGCCCACGCGTTGGAGTACGTCGGGTACTGTCGCACGATTCCGGCGGTCATGGAGCCGATGAAGACCACCACCATCAAGCCGGCCGCCACCGGAATGGGGGCCGCGGTGACCGTCCGCGCGATGCGGCCCTCGCCGTGCTCGCGGGAGTTGAAGTGCAGCCAGACCGTGTACAGCGCCGACACCACGAACAGGAAGAAAAAGATTGTGCTGACCGTGATTCCGGCGATCCGCGGCATCGCGTTGTTGAACGGCACGCCGTAGCTCGACACGTACCACCAGCCGTTGGTGGTGGCGAAGCACAGTGACACGACGAACAGCACGGCGCTGACCACGGTCATCCGGTTCCGCGACCAGCGCAGTACCTTCGGCGAGGCCAGCACGGTGGCCAGTGCGGCCATGGCCGCGCCCACCGCGGCGAACAACCCGAAGTGGTGGACCCACTTTGTCGGGGTGAACATCAAAAAGAACATCGTCGCGAAGATGACGCCCATCAGCCGCCACGCCGGCCCGCGGGCGACCCCGGCAACCCGCTTGCGCCGCAACATGATGAACATCGAGACGAACAGCGACAGCGCGGTGATCAGGAAGCCGAACCGCCGCGACAGCGAGCCGTCGACCGTCGGCAGGATCAGGTAGTAGTAGCGCAGGTTCTCGGTGTACCAAGCCTGGCTGGGCCCGATGTCGGTGCGAATCCTGGTGGCTTCCAACACCGTTGCCAGGGTCTGGTCGGCGAACACGATCGTCAGCACCACAGTGCCCGCGGCCAGCAGCGGAAGCACCAGCGGCCAGGTGCCCACGATCGCGCGGCGGCGGACCAGGATGCGCAGGATCGGACGGCCGCCGGCGATCAGCGCGGCGACGGCGATCAGTCCGGTGGGCTGGATACCGAGGGTGAACGCGGCACTGATGATCGCCAGCGCGGCCGGGGCAAGCCGGCCGGAGATGATCGCCCGCTCGATCAGCACGTAGGTGATCAGCGCGCCGGTGGCGATCTGGCCCTCGGGACGCAGGCCGTTGTTGAACGGCATCCAGGCCGCCATCAGCACCAGTCCGGCCGCCCACAGCGCGGGCCTGCTGCCCTCGACGGCGGGCCCCAGTCGGGGCAGCACCTCGCGGGAGAGCAGCAGCCAGCACAGCAGCGCGCAGATCAGGTCGGGCAACCGCATCCAGATGCTGGCGTCGCTGACGTGGGTCATCAGCGCCAGGACGTTGTAGAACCACCCGAACGGGTCCTCGGGGCTGCCGAACCAGCGGAAGTAGTTCGACATGTAGCCGGCGTGATCGGCGACGCGGGCCATCTGCAGGATGTAGCCGTCGTCGGAGGAGTTCGCCCCGATCACGTGCCACACCAGGAACCCGGCGATCACGGTGACGTCGACGGCGGTGAAGGTGCGCCAGCGCTGCGGGATCCACTTGTGCATGCGGCGGCCGTCGAGGCGGTCCAGACGCCACAGCGCGGCCACCGCGACGACGGTCGCGGCGATCGCCAGCAGCATCGCGGCCAGCTTCAAAGCCGTTGGCCTGGTTGAGAATCGGGTGTCGATGGTGGCCGAGAACTTCAGCCCGGGCGGCGCCGGTCCGGTCAGGTCGGTGAACACACCGACGATCGCCGGGCGCAGGTTGGGGTCGGGAAAGCCGCTGTGCTGTTCCTTACCTGTGGTCGGCGCTGAATCACTTCCCGAGTCGCTTTGCTCCTGCCCGCCGGAAAGCCCGACGAAGGTGGCGTAGGTCCCCTCCGTCGTCGAGGTGATCTCGATGCGCTGGCATCCGCTGGATGTCGCCGGCCCAGCGGCTCCGCCGGATGTCGCCGGCCCAGCGGCTCCGCCGACCACCTTGGAGCGCGGCACGCTGGCGATCACCACGTTGCGGTCGGTGATGTCGACCCGCTGCGCGGTGACGTTGACGAACAGCGAATTCAGGGTTGCCTCTTTGCCTTTCTTCGGCGCCAGGCCGAGCACCAGTCCGCCCTCGGGCGGCATGGAGCGGATGACGTCGCACGGCACCGTCGCAGTCAGCGACACCGGTGCCTCCGAGATCAGCGGTGCGGTGACATTGCTGAACTGCCCGCCCTGCGGCCAGTTCAGCGTCGCCGTGGTCTGCACCACCGGCAACAGCGGAGTGAGCACGGACAACACGAAGCCCACCAGGCCGGCGATGATCGCGACCCATCGGGTGATCGTGACGTCCTGAGCGGAGTCGCGGGCGTTGTCCGCGAGAGTCTGGGTCATGGCAGTGCCCTGATCGGTCCGTTGCGGTTCCAGCCGAACACCTTCACCGCGCCCTGGTCGATGACGGCGTTCGGCGCCTGCGCCGCGGGCACCACCCGGATGTAGCGCTCGAGGGCACCCCAGTCGCGATACCAGTCGTCACGCAGGTAGGTCGGGATCGTCGCCGTCGTCAGCAGTGCCTGGATGAACAGGAACGGGCCACCGGCGCGGGCGGACTGCCACATGTTCGACGACACCACCACCTGCTTGAGGTTGGGCAGGATCCGGTACTCCGGCAACTCGGCCACACCGAGGTGTTCGGAGAACGGCCGCTGGCACGGGAAGTTCGCCGCGGTGGCGATGTCCATCAGGATCGGGGTCTGCGAGCCGAGGAATTGCTGGGCGGTCTGCAGCACCGGCACCCGTGGCGGGGTGAAACCGAACCACTGGTCGTCGCTCAGGTTCGGGTCGTCGGCCACGATACGGGCCACGTTGGCCTCCGGCGGCGCCCAAGCGAGTGGGAAACGCAGGTTGCGCCAAGCCTTTTGGGCGATGACGTCGATGGGTTGCACCGAGCTCAGTGCCTGGAAGCTGCCGTCGGGCTTGTGCACGCCCCACTGCAGCTTGAGGGACTGGCCGTAGTTGAACTGGCCTTGCTCGTCGTAGAACCAGATCGCGCCGGCGGCCGCGACGGTGACCAGTGGGCGGTCCGGGGTCCGCGGCGGCAGCTGGTACCACGCCGAAGTGGCTTTGGCCGCAACGGTATTCTCCTTGAAGCTGCCCATCACCGGTGTGGTCTTCGGGTCCAGGCCGAACGGCAGGAACACCCGGGATCCGTTGACGCCCTCGGGTCCGTAGCCGCCGCCGGTGCCCGCCGCGAAAGCGATGCCCGCGTTGGGCTTGTTGGGCGAGCCGTCGGAGTTGACGGTGCCGGGGTTGGCGACGAACGGCTCGGCCGGCTCGAGGGTGTCGCTGATTCCGTTGGGGGTGAAGCCGATTGGGTTCTCCCCGCCCAGCGGGCCGTACTGTCCCCACTTCTGGCCCGGAACGGGTTGCAGCATACCGGCATTGGTGTCGGGCTCGACCAGGACGTCGTCAGCCATCGCGCAGCTGTCCTTGGACAGACCCGAACGCAGTGCGGACACGTTGGCCGCGGCCGTGGTGTAGACCGGGTAGCGCTGCACGAAGGCCTTGGTCATCGAGCCGACCTCGAGCAGCACCATGATCAGCGCGAACACCAGCAGCGGGGTGGAGGCCAGCACCCGGTTGCGCCGGGTGTTCTTGACCTCGGTGTGCCCGGTGTAGTCCATCCGGAAGTGCAGCCAGCCGGCCAGCAGGCCGGTCACCACGGCCAGGGCCAGGAACATCGACGTCACCGGCTGGTGGGCGATCACGGGCTGCCGGTCGAACCACGGCACCCCGTAGTTGCCGACGTAGAACCAGCCGTTGATGCCCGAGGTCGCCCACGCCAGCACGAACAACAAGGCGGTCACCCACAGCGCGAGGTTGCGTCGGCTGTGCAGGCCCACCCGGGCGAACGCGAACGCGGCCACCCCACCAAGGGCGCCGGCCAGTCCCGCGAACGCACCGAACTGGACCGCCCACTTGGTGGGGGTGAACGTCAGCAGCAGCAGGCCGATCGCGGTGCTGCCGATGAGCCGCCACACCGGACCGTTGGCCACGCCGGGCACCCGGCCGCGTCGCAGCAGCACGGCCAGCAGGCCGAACAGGCACAGCAGCATCAGCAGCACGGCGAAGCGGCGGGTCAGCGAGCTTTCCACGTTGTCTTCGACGGTCAGGAAGTAGTAGCGCAGGAAGTCCTGGTACCAGGCGATCGTCGGGCCGACCACGTACTTGATCCGGGCCGATTCGGCGACGCTGGCCAGCGTCTGGTCGCGGAACACCACGACGAAGATGATCGACAGCGAGGCGGCGAGCGCGGCCAGTGGCGCCAGCAGCCCGTCGGTGCGGCGCCGCCGGTCGATGACGCCGGCGATCGCACGTCCGCCGACCAGGATCGGGGCCACCGCGATCAGGCCCTGCGGTGCCAGGGTCACGCTGAACACGGCGACGACCACCGCAAGCGCCGCCGGGGCCAGTCTTCGGGTGCCGATCGCGTTCTCCACCAGAATCCAGGCCGCCAGCGTGCCGAAGGCGATCAGCGGCTCGGGGCGAAGGCCGTTGTTGAACGGCAGCCACGCGGCCACGAACACCGCGCCCGCTGTCCACACCGCCACCCGGTCGAGCGCCAGCCGCCGACCCAGTCGCGGGAGTGCGCAGCGACTCAGGATCAGCCAGGTTCCGATGGCTGCAGCGGTGGCGGGCAGCCGCATCCACACGCCCGCGGTGCTGACCGCCGCAAGGTGGGCCAGCACCGACTGATACCAGTCGAACGGAGCCTCGGTGGCACCGAAGAAGCGGAAGTAGTTGGCGGTGTAGCCGGCCTCGCCGGACACCCGCGCGATCGTGAGGTTGTAGCCGTCGTCGGAGGAGATCGCCCCGATCACGTGCCATAGCAACAGGGTTGCGATGACAGCGGCGTCGGCCAGCCATGTGGACCACCCGACCCGCCAGAAGCGCCGCCATGCCCGCGCCACCCTCCGGCCCGAACGCTTGTCCAGGATCGCGAGCGCCAGGATCGAGGCCACCACACAGGCGACGCCCAGCACCATGACGGCGAGCTTGAGCGGGGTCGGGCTGGTGATGAACCGGGTGTCGATGTCGACGTGGGCCGACAGGCCCGGTTGGGCCCGCACCTTCAGGTCGGTGAAGATCCCCGCGACTTGGGGCTTCTTCTCCAGAGACAATGTGCCCGTCGCGCCGGGAATGCCGACGAAGTCCGCGCCGACCCCGCCGGGCCCGGCCCAGATGTGCAGGCTGCTGCATGCGGGTGTGCTGATCGCGGCGCGTGGCGCGACAGCGGCCACCGAGTCACGGAAGGCCACCACGACGGTGTCGGTGTTGGCCCGAACGAACAGACCGTTACGGCTGGCGTCGATACCCGGCGGGCGGGATGGTGGAGAACACCAGGCCCCCGGCGGCGGGCAGCGACGCGATCGCCTGGCAGGGGATGCTCACGTCGAGCGACTGCGGTGCCCCCGAGACCAGCGGCGCGGTGATGTCGCTGACGTTGCCGTCCGGGCCGGGAGCCTGCGGCCACTGGATCGACGCGATGGTCTTGGTGACCGGCAGAAGCGGGGTCAGGCCACACAGCAACACCCCGAGGATGCCGGCGACGACGGCGACGATCCGCGCGATCCGGGGGGAGGCGGCGTTGTCGCTGGGCACGAGGGTCGATCGTAGGCGAAGCAGCTGAGCTGATTGCGGATGGCATGCGGCACTCCCGCGACGAGTGTGGACTCATGGCACACGAATCGGGCGCGCGGCGTAGCTTAAGCCCGCACTGGCGGCCGGGCTACGTCGGGCGTAGCGGAGCGGGGCTCCAGAAACCGCTGCGGGTGGCGGTGCCGAGATCCAGGCGAGCCGGTGCGGCGTTCGGATAGAACAGGTTGAGCCGCTGCAGCGCGCCCCAGTCCCGGAACCAGTCGTCCTTGAGATAGGTCGGCACGGTGACCGCGCGATAGAGCAGCTCGCTGATGCCCAACGGGCCGCCGCCGACGTTGTCCATCACCGGTGAGTTGGCCTCGGCGCCGAACCGGTCCGGCAGGATGCGCCACTTCGGCGGTTCGATGACGCCGTTCTGGTGGCCGAACGGCCGCTGGCACGGGAAGGCCAGCCCGACCAGCCAGTCCAGCAGGACCGGGTCGGAGGAGCCGACCACCTCCTGCAGGGTGCGCAGCTTCGGGATGCGGGGCGGGGTGATGGCGATCCAGTGCTGGGGTGCCAGGTCGTCGTCGGAGGCGACCAGCCGGATCTGGGTCGCGTTGCGCGGGATGGCGGCCAGCGGTGCCCGCAGGTTGCGCCACGCAGGTGCCGCGCCGACGTCGGCGAACCCGAGCGCGCCGCCCGGCTTGTTGTCGGCGGCCTGCTGATCGGTGGCCCACTGCACCTGGACCTCTTCCTGGTTGAACCGGCCCGCCGCCGACACCACCAGCAGCGGGGCGGACGTCCAGTCCGACGGCAGCCGGTACCACGCCGACCGCAGCGTGGACGGCTGCTGCACACCGGACCGCCAGCTGCCCATCACCGGGGTGCGGGCCGGGTCGAGGCCGTAGGGCAGCCGGGCTTTGGAGCCGTTGACGCCCGCGGCCGCGATGGTGCCGCCCTCGGTCCCGGCTTCGCTGCTGGTGACAACGCCGTCGTTGTCGGCGAGGCTGCCGCCGCCGGGCGGCTCCATCACCGGGTCGGCCGAGACGTCGGCGGGAATCCCGTTGGCGGCGAACCCTTCCGCGGTGCTTGCGCCCAGCGCGTCGCCCACGGGCACCCCGATCGGGCTGAGCAGCCCGGCGTTCGGGTCGAGCTCGACCAGGACGTCGTCGGCCAGCCCACAGGTCTTGCCGGTCAGCGCCTGCAGATTCGACCGTCCCACCGACCAGGCCGGCCACTGGTCGGTCATCCCCAGCGTGAGGGACATGACTTCGAAGGCGACCAGCAGCCACGCGACCACGGCCAGCGGCGAGCCGACGATCGAGGTCCACCACCGCCGGGTGCCGGTGTCGCCGTTGTCGCGGCCGGAGAAGTGGAACCAGGCGGCCAGCAGCAGGGTCAGGACGGTCAGCCCCAGCAGCACCGTGGTGAAGCCGAAGTGCCACTCGGGGAACTGGTTCGACCACGGCACGCCGAAGTTGGAGACGTACCACCAGCCGTTGACGCTGGCGAACGACAGCGCGGTGATGAACAGGACCACGGCCGCGAATACGGCCCGGTTTCTTCGGGATCGCAGCACATGGGCGGTGACCGCGACGGCGGCCAGTGCACCGAGTGAACCGGCCAGACCGGCGAACACCCCGAAGTGGTGCGTCCACTTGGTGGGCGTGAACATCATCGCCAGGAACGAGATGATCGTGATGCCGATGATGCGTCGGCTCGGTCCGCCCGCGGTGCCCGGGATGTGGCCGCGGCGCAGCATCATCGCCACCGACACCGCCAGCGCGACCAGCAGGGCCAGCACCGCGAACCGGCGTGCGATCGATCCGTCCGGGCTGGCCATGAACAGCCGTTCGTAGCGGATGTGCTCGTCGAACCAGCTCAGGCTCGGGCCGACGGCGGACTTGAGCATGTTGGCCTGGAACTCGCCGACCAGGGTCTGGTCGCGGAAGATCAGGATGATCGTCACCGTCGCGGCGGCCAGGATGGGCGCCAGCAGAGGCAGCAGGCCGAACTGGCGCGACCGGCGGTGCAGGATCGTGCGCAGCGGACCGATGGCCACCAGCAGCGCGCCGATCGAGGCGATGCCGGTCGGTCCGGAGAACAGCGTGAGGGCCCCGACGATGCAGGCGAAGGCCACCGGCAGCAGCCGGCTGGTGGCCACGCCGCGTTCGACACAGATCCAGGTCAGCAGGATCCCGACCGCGATGATCGGTTCGGGGCGCAGTCCGTTGTTGAGCGGCAGCCAGAACGCCAGGAACATGCCCGCCGCGGTCCACGCCGCGGCCGGGGTGGCTTTGACGGCGTGGCCCAGGCGCGGGATCACCTCTCGACTGATGATCCACCAGCAGGCCAGCGCCATCACCAGCGTCGGCAGCCGCATCCAGATGCTGGCGGTCGACACGTGGGCCCACATCGCCAACAAGTCGTAATACCAGCCGAACGGCGCCTCCGGGGTGCCGAACCAGCGGTAGTAGTTGGCCATGTAGCCGGCGTGTTCGGACACCCGGGCCATGGTCAGGATGTAGCCGTCGTCGGAGGTGTTGGCGCCGACGAAGTGCCACCACACCAGGACCGCGACGACCACGCCGTCCAGGACGGTCACCGACCACCAACGCGGGGGCAGGAACCGCCGGTGCCGCATGCCGTCGGCGGTGTCGAGGACGTGCAGGGAACCCAGCGCAACGATGGTCAGCAGCACGCCCAGGACCATCGTCGCCATCTTCAGCGGCGTCGGAGCGCTGCTGTAGCGGGTGTCGATGGTGGCCGAGAAGCTCAGGCCGGGCGGCGCCGGTCCGGACAGGTCGGTGAACACCCCGACGATCTGCGGCCGGAAGTCATAGCCTCCGCGTTCACCTTTGAGTGGGGCGCCGGGGTCGTCGCTGTCGGCGCCCTTGGTCAGGCCGACGAACTCGGCGGTGACCTTGTCGGCGTGCGCGGTGAAGGTCAGCTTCTGGCAGGCCGGGCTGAGCACCTGGGACAGCGGTGCGACGACGACGGGGGTGTTGCGGACGACGACCACCAGGTCGTCGTTGGCGCGCTGGATCAGCAGGCCCCGGTCGACGGCCTTGGGCGCCTGTTTGGGAACCGTCGAGAGCAGGACCGTCCGGCCGGTGGGCTGCAGTCCGTCGGCGGCTCGGCACGGAATGCTGATGGTGAGGTCGGTGGCGACGTAGCTGATCAGCGGTGCGGTGACGCTGCTCAGCACGCCGTTCTGTGGCCAGTTCAGCTGCGCGGTGGTCTGCTTGACCGGCATCAACGGGGTCAGGACCGCCAGCGCGGCGCCCAGCAGCCCGGCCACGACGGCGACGAGACGGGCGGTTCGATAATTCGCCCGCGTCTGGTCCACGGAGGTAGATGGTAATTGGCCGGCAGGGGAGGCCATCGCTATGGATTCCTGATGGCCAGGACGAACGGTCCGATGGTCTTGACGGTGAAGTGCGGTCCGGTGAACAGGTTGGCGTCGAACTCGACGGCGTAGCGGCGCACGTTGGGCTGGTTGGGGTAGACGTCCTGGGCCAGCCGCAGGGTGTAGGTGTCGTTCGCGCCGCGGCGCATCAGGAACACCGTCGGCGACTGCCAGGGCAGCGTGTCGAGGGCCTTGACCAACTGGTCGGAGGTCTTCAGGTCGGCCCAGGACTCGATCGCCGCGGCACGCTTGTCGAACTCCGCGAGCGGGTTGGCGTAGTGCGACGTCAGGCCCTGGAAGCCGTAGTAGGGGTAGTAGGACAGGAAGCTGTAGTCGGCGGTCATCACGACGGTCTGCTCGCGGGGCCTGCCGGTGACCTGCCGGATGGCGGCGTCCACCTCGGGGTAGTACTTCTCGGCGCCGGGTGGCCGGCGGTCGCCGCGCTGGCCGTTGCCGTCGGTGTCGGTGTAGGCGACCGTGAGGTCGGGGCCCAGGACGTCGGGGATGTCCTGGCTGAACCCGATGGCACCGATCAGCCCGATCGCCGCCGCGACCGGGATCACCCTGCGGTTGGTCCGGGCGGCGATCGCCTGGGCCACCTCGATGAAGCCGAACGCCCCGGCGGCCGAGAGCAGCACCGTCAGCGTGGGTTGCAGCCGGAACGACAGCAGCGTCGTGCCGACCAGGGTGGTCAGCATCGACAGCAGCGACCACGCGTACAGCGACAGGACGCCGATGCCCAGTGCGCCCGCACGCACCGAGGTGCGGGCCCGCCACACCAGCCACAGCGTGCCCAGCATGCACAGCGAGCCCAGCAGCGAGAACTGCAGCATCGGGAAGGTGAGCACCGCGCCGTCGGCGGGCAGGTAGTGCTGGGCGCTGCCGGTGTCACTCATCGGGGAGCGGGCCGCGCGCAGTAGGAACGGCAGCCAGGTGATCGCCCCGATTCCCGCGGTGAGGGCGGCGATGACGGCCAGTCGTAGCAGCGGTTCGACGCTGCGGCGCGCGATCGCCACCAGCACGGCCATCACCGCGACCGTGAACGCGGTGTAGGCCAGCAGCAGGGTGTAGAACGTGGCGGCGAGGCCGAGGAAGACGCCGACGCCGACGACGGCCGCCCAGCCGCCGTGGCGGGTCTTGCCCTTGAGTCCCGACCAGGCCAGGACGAGTACCGGCGGGATCAGCACGGTGATCATCGCGGCGTAGGGCTCGGGTGAGCTGTAGGCGAGGGTGACGGCCGCGGTGGCGGTGGTGACGATCAGCGCATATTCGAAGCGAATCAGGGCCGACCACAACACCATCGCCAGCACCACAGCGATGGCGATGGAGGTGATGGCCCACGGCTTGAACATCTCCCAGGCCGGGGTTCCGGTCAGCGCGGCGGCCCGTCCGCCGATCCAGAACCAGCCTGGCGGGTAGAAGGGCGGCATTCCCGCATAGGTCATGTCGTGCAGCGCCGGGCTCTGGGTGAGCCGGGTCAGGTACTCGGTGCGGAACTGCTGATCCACCGAGATGCCGAACAGGTAGAGCTTGGTCGCACCCAGCGGCATGCCCAGGGTGACGACGGTGAAGGCCGACAGGAACACCGCCGCAGCGATTCTCGCGACCCATCGATATCCCCGCCGCCACACGAATCCGGTGCCCAGCAGCAGCACCAGACAGCCGACCTGGCCGACCGTGGTCAGGGCGTGCAACTGATTCGACGACGGGAACGCGGGCCACTCGACCCGGGAGATCGCGATCAGCGCGACGACCGAAACAGCCACGGCCACAGCCATTGCCGCGATCAGATGGCCGACACTGGCCAGTGCAGTGCGCATGCGCGCCTAGATCGGTAGCTTGCGGAAGATCGGTCGCGGAATGTGCCGCAGCACCGACATCAACAGGCGAACCTGTCCGGGCGCCCACACGAGCTCTTTGCCCGCGGCCGCGGAGGTCACCGCCAGTTCGGCGACGTACTCCTTGTCGACCGTGAACGGCGCCTCCTTGGCGCCGGTGGCCTTCCAGTGCTCCAGTGTGGTGGTAGTCCGCACCTGGCCCGGGCGGATGACCAGAACGTGAACACCGAACTCCCGCAACGCTTCTCCGAGGCCAAGGTAGAAGCCATCGAGGCCGGCTTTGGTGGAGCCGTAGACGAAGTTGGACCTGCGCACCCGCTCTCCGGCCGCCGAGCTCATGGCGATGATCTGTCCGAAGCCCTGGGCGCGCATCTTCTGGCCGATCAGTACGCCCACCGAAACGGCTGCGGTGTAGTTGATCTGGGCGGAGAGCACCGCCTTGGCCTGGTTCTGCCACAGCTCTTCGGCGTCGCCGAGGATGCCGAACGCGACGATAGCGACGTCGACATCGCCTCCGGCCCAAGCCGACTCGATGACCGCGGGGTGGCTCGCGGTATCGAGGGCGTCGAAGTCGAGGTACTCGACCGACTTGGCTCCGGCGGCTTGCAGTTGTGCGATGGCCGCTTCACGCCTGGGTGCGTTCGGCAGGTCGGCAAGGATCACCCGGGCCTTGCTGTCGCGCAGGTAGCGCGCACAGATGGCCAGGCCGATTTCGGACGTTCCGCCCAGCAGAAGGATGGTTTGCGGGTTGCCGGTGGCATCGAAGACCATTTAGTAGAGCTCCAAGCGTCGGGCCATATCGGACATGAACACCCCGTCGGGATCCACCTTGCGGCGCAAAGCAATCCACTCGTCGATGCGCGGATACATGGCGTGGAAGGTCTCCGCGGTGGTGCGCGAATCCTTGGCCGTGTAGAGCCGTCCGCCGAATTCCAGCACTCGGCGGTCCAACTCGGTGACGAACTCGTTCAGCCCGGCCTTGATCGGGAAGTCGACGCAGACGTTCCAGCCCGGG
Source organism: uncultured Actinomycetota bacterium (assembly GCA_963716465.1). Classification (GTDB taxonomy): domain Bacteria; phylum Actinomycetota; class Actinomycetes; order Mycobacteriales; family Mycobacteriaceae; genus Mycobacterium. The sequence continues at coordinate 631,003 of CAVQTS010000004.1, read as the reverse complement.
ATCGGGAAGCTCAGCGGCGCTTGGTTACCCGGGCCGAACAGCTTGAATACGTTGAGGAACGAGTAGTGCCCCGAACGCTGGATGTCGACGATGATCGCCTTGAACTCCTCGACCGCCTCGGTCGGCACAACGAACTGATACTGCAGGAAGCCCGCTGGTCCGTAGGCCCGGTTCCACTCGCCGAACATGTCCAGCGGGTGGTAGAACTGCGTCAGGTTCTGGACCTTGCCGCGGTAGGTGCCCGACTTCCGGTACCACAGCTCGCCGATCGGGCCGAATGTGTACTTGTTGGCCAGCCCGTTGGGGAAGATGTCGGGCAACGTAAGCAGTTGTGGTGCATCGAATTTCAGCGGATTCTTCTGAAGTTTCTTGGGCAGCTGGTCCAGTCGGGCCAGCGAGCCGCGGGAGATCGCGGCGCGGCCGAGCTTCGGTGGTGCGCTGATCGCGTCAAACCACGCGCTGGAGTAGGTGTAGTTGGCTTCGCTGCCGTCGCTGTGGAAGGCAATGGTCTCGTCGAGGCCGTCGGTGACGTCACCGTCGGCGATGAAGTAGGCCGTCTCGGTGGGCGTCATCTCGATGGTGACGCGCAGGATGATGCCGGTCAGCCCGTTGCCGCCCACCGTCGCCCAGAACAGGTCTGCGTTCTCGCCGTCCGGGGTGATGGTGCGGACCTTGCCGTCGGCGGTGAGCAACTCCATGGACCGCACGTGGTTGCCGAAGCTGCCGGCGCTGTGGTGGTTCTTGCCGTGGATGTCGCAGCCGATGGCGCCGCCGACGGTGACCTGCCGGGTGCCGGGCAGCACGGGCACCCACAACCCGAACGGCAGCGCGGCCTTCATCAGCTGGTCGAGGTTGACTCCTGCGTCCACGTCGACGATGCGGCTCTCCGCGTCGATGGAGTGGATGCGGTCCAGCGCCGTCATGTCGATGACCAGGCCGCCGCCGTTCTGGGCGTTGTCGCCGTAGGAGCGGCCGAGGCCGCGGGGGATTACGCCGCGGTGGTTGCCGTCCGCGGCGCGGGCCACCGCCTTGACGATCTCCTCGGGGTCCGGCGTCGACAACACCTCGGCGACGGTGGGCGCGGTGCGCCCCCAGCCGGTCAGACGCTGGGTTGTCGTGGTTGCGGACATCGTGACGAGGGTACCGTGCGGGGCCCTGCGGTCATCGCAGCCGGAATATCCAGGCTCGCTGGACGATGAAGTTGATCACGGTCGCGGTGCCCTGCGCGATCACGAAGGCCGCGGGCACGCCCCAGGGCTGACCCTGGAATTTCAGGTAGAAGAGGTAGTTGATGCCGATCTGGACGCCGTAGGTCATCGCGTAGAGCACGATCACCGCGATGAAGCGGGACCTGCTGGCCGACGCCTGGAACGTCCAGCGCCGATTGATCAGGTAGGCGGTCGTGGTGCCGGCGATGAAGCTGATGGTCTTGGCGACGTTGACCCCGGGGATTCCGAGGACGACGGCGTCGCGGAGCCCGAGACGCAGCAGCAGCACGTAGAGCCCGAAGTCGACGACGGCCGACAAACCGCCGGTGACGACGAACCGCACCACCTGCGTCTTGAGGCTCAGGGGTGTCGGCGGGGCTATCTCGGACACCCGGGAAGCTTAGTTTCTCTCCCGAGTCGCTTCGCTCCTGCCCTCCGGCAGTTTCTCTCCCGAGTCGCTTCGCTCCTGCCCTCCGGCAGTTTCTTTTCGTGTCGCTTCGCTCTCACCCGCCGTCGTGTGCACCATGGTGGTGTGCAGGATCTGCTCGAGACGTGGGCGGCGCTACTCGCCCGGCACACCGCGGACCCTGGTGCGGCCGCGGTGGGCCGCGAGCTGCTGGCCTCCTGGTCCGAGCCGCACCGCCGCTATCACGGCGTCGGCCACCTGCGCGACATCCTGACCCACGTCGAGGAACTGGCCGGCTTGGCCGACGACGCCGACGCCGTACGGCTCGCGGCGTGGTACCACGACTCGGTCTATGCCGGCCTGCCCGATGATGAGGAACTCAGTGCCCGCAGGGCCGAGGGGGATCTCTCCCGGCTGGCACTGGAGCCGCAGCTGATCGACGAGGTGGCGCGACTGGTGCGGATGACCATCACCCACGATCCCGCCCCCGGCGACCACAACGGTGAGGTGCTCTCCGACGCCGATCTGGCGTCGCTGGCCCTGCCCCGGGAGCGCTACCAGTTCAACACCGCCGCGATCCGCGCCGAGTACGCGCACATCCCCGACGAGGTCTTCCGGAAGGGACGCCTGCAGGTGCTCGTGGGTCTACTCGACGGTCGGGGAGTGTTCCGCACCGAGCAGGCCCGTCAACAGTGGGAGGCTGCGGCGCAGGGCAACCTGCGGGCCGAGCTGGCCACGCTGACCGACTGAGCCCGCGCTACGGATCTCGTTGGTGCCCAGCAGGGTTGGGCTACCACAACAAGATGATCGTCGGCACGGATTCGTCTGGGTCGTCCTCGTCCGGATCATCGACCAAGTCGTGATCGGCGGGGTCCGGACATGCGGGGTCTGTCCCTAGTGTCACCCTTTGACTGTGGCGCCGTGGGCGACGAAGGACACGAGTAGCGCGCTACTCGAAAACGTGGGCTGTGCCTGCCCGACTGGCGAAGGGTCGTTGGACCCTATGCGGATTCGGGCCTGCCAGGGCAAAATCTGCCCATGGCAGACGAACAAGGTCCGATCACGGTACTCAGCAATGAGGAGAGTTGGAATCTGCTGAACAGCGTCGCGCTGGGTCGGCTGGTCACCCACATCGGCGATCAGCTCGAGCTCTTCCCGGTGAACTTCGTCACGCAGGACGGCACGGTGCTGTTCCGGACCGCCGAAGGCACCAAGCTGTTCAGCACGGTCATGAACGACAAGGTGCTCTTCGAGGCCGACGATCACACCGTCGCCGAAGGCTGGAGCGTCATCATCCGTGGCACCGCCCAGGTGTTGAACTCGTCGGACGACATCCACGCCGCCGAGCGCGCACAACTGCTGCCCTGGGTGCCCACCGAGAAGCTGCGCTTCGTGCGCATCACGCCCGCCGAGATCTCAGGTCGCCGTTTCCAATTCGGTCCCGAACCCGATCACGGGTCGTACCCGAGCTAGAACGGCGCCGGTCTATTGCGCTCAGCGACGTAGGCGTCGTTGAGCGCTCGTTCGCATTTGATGTGAAGCGCGCGCTGGGCGGCGCGGGTTCGTCGCCGCGTCGGCATCATCACACCGGCCGGTATCGGTGGCTCGCCAGCCGGCCGTGGTAGCTCGGCGGTGGTCGTATCCCACTGTGGGATGAGCAGACGGCTGCCGGGATGGGTCACGTACTTCTTGCCGGCAGGCGAGGTCCAGATGAGGGTTCCGTCGGGCAATTGCCGATCGGACCATCCGGCCCAGAAAGTCTTGAGCAAGTGATGCTTTCGGCATTTGCACGTGAGATTCGACGGATGTGTCGGGCCCAAGGGCCACGGAACCGTGTGGTCGACGTCGCACAATTCGGCGGGTACGTGGCAATTCGGAAACCGGCACGTCAAGTCCCGAAGGCGGACGAACTCGTCCAGCGCAGTGGAGGGTCGGTAGCCCGGCTCGGGTTCGTCGGCAGGGCGACGGATGTGGCGGACCTTGGCGCCGGACCGGATCAGCTCCGCGAGCAGCGGGGCGGGGGCGATGCCGCCCCGGCCTGCGATGACCGCGGTGGAAGGTTCCGCCGTCGGCGTTGCGGGTTCCGTTCGGGGGGCCAACAATTCGGCGAACGTCGTGTCCCTGGTGACGGGCGGGCGCCGATCCGGTTCGCCCGACATGGCCGGATCGGGTTCGGCGTCCAGAACATCGGCCTCGGCCAGCACATGGATGACGACACCGGCGGCGCGGCCGTCGTCCCCGGCCGCAGGACAGTTCGGCGCCCCACAGGTGCAGGCAAGCCGGTCGGCTCCGGCGGCGAGTGCGCCCAGCGCGTCGGCTCGACGCTGCGCGATGGTGCGCGGGTCGTCCTCGCAGACGCCATGAGCCATCTGGGTGAGCCTGCGGTCCAACATCGCGGCATCCGTCGAATACAGGCGTCCCGTCAACGAGGTGGTACCGGCTTCGTCGTCACGGGATCCGAGCTCGACGTCGCGGCTGCGTGCGCTGGCGCGGGTGCGTCGCAACGCGCCCGGGTCGTAGCGATCCACCCACAAGTCGATGGCCTGATCGAGCTTGTAGTCCGACAGCGCCCCCCACTTCAGAGCCGCTTCCGCCACCGCGCCGTCGAGGAGAGCGAGCGCTTCGTCGTCCTCGACGAGGTCCGTCCGCCAGGCGATGGCCCGGCACACTCGGTAGCTCACCCGCCCGGCCATGAACAGCGCCGCCACGCGAGGCAGGCGGTGGCGCAGGGTCTGACTCAGATGCATCTCGCCCGAGGCGCGGCCGTGAGTGATGCCCAATGCCGCGGAGACTTCAGCGGCCGCGGCATCCCACGAATCGCAGGCCCACCGCGCCCGCTCATCCTCGCTGCAACGACGACGGACCAACTCGGCGATGGCCGCAAGGCGGCGAGCGGCCGCCCGCGCCTCGCTGGCCGCGTACTCCTCGATGGCGGTCACAACGGCGGCGTCATCAGCGGAAACAAGACCACTATCGAACATGTGTTCGAGTATGCCAGAGGCCTACGACGAAATTTCGCGCCGGGACCTACACCCAGTAGGGCACGCGAGCCCGGTACTGCCGCAACGCGAACGCCGCCACGAGCCACCCGAGCGCAGTCAGCACCAACACCACGATCCAGTGCCGCAGTTCCTGATGCGAGCCCAGCAGCGGCGCCCGCAGAATGTCGAGGTAGTGCAGCAGCGGGTTGAGCTCGATGATCTTGGCCCACTTGCCTGCGCCCTGCTGGCGCAGTGTGTCGTCGTTCCAGATGATCGGCGTCATGAAGAACAGCAGTTGCACCACCGAGAACAGCAGCGGGCCGATGTCGCGGTAGCGGGTCGCCAGGATGCCGAAGCAGAACGACACCCACACGCAGTTGAGCATGATCAGCAGCAGCGCCGGGATCACCGACAAGTCCGCCCAGGACCAGGGTTTGGGAAAGATGAACGCGATCACGATGTAGATGACGATGTTGTGCGCGAACAGGATCATCTGCCGCCACACCAGCCGGTAGACGTGCACGCTCAGCGGCGTCGGCAACTGCTTGATCAAGCCTTCGTTGGCGATGAACACGTCGGCGCCCTCGAGGATCGAGGCGTTGATCATGTTCCAGATGATCAGCCCGAGCGTCACATAGGGCAGATGTTCGGAGAGCTCCAGGTGGAACAGCTTCGAATACAGGCCGCCCATCGCCACTGCGGTGGTGCCGGTGGCGATGGTGATCCAGAACGGGCCCAGCACCGACCGGCGGTACTTCTGCTTGATGTCCTGCCAGCCCAGGTGCAGCCACAGCTCACGCTTGCGGTACCCGTCGGTCAGGTCGCCCCACGCGCGGGTGAAGGTCTTCGACTGTGCGGCGGCGTCGGTGAACGTCACGGCTGCTCCCGGTGCTGGCGGTCCGGCGGACCGAAGTGCTCGCGGCGGCCCAGGCGGCGCAACCGGAACCACTCGCGCAGGCCGGCCGGGTCACGGCGGGTGATCAGGAAGTACCACCCGAACCGCAGCCACTCCTGCGGCAACAGCTTGCGCAGACCGGGCTGCGACAAGAGGTATCCGCGGTTGCGATAGGTGAAGAACCGCTTGGTCGGGTCGTCGGGGTACTGGGTGTGCATGCGTCCGCCGAGGATCGGTTTGAACTCGTCGGTGCCGTACGGGTGCAGGTACACCGTCTTCAGGCAGGTCCCGAACGGCAGTCCGCTGCGCACCAGCCGCCGGTGAACGTCGACCTCGTCGCCGCGCACGAACAGCCTAATATCCGGAACACCAACGGCGACAATGGTTTCGGCGCGGAACAGCGCGCCGTTGAACAGCGATGCGATCCCGGGCAGCAAGTCTTGTCCGGCGCCTTCGGTGCGAAGCTCCTCCACTCGCCGGCGCCACACCAGGCCGCGCCGGAGCGGGAACGCCAGCCGGTCGGGATGGTCGAGATCGCACACCATCGGGGAGACCTCGGCAAGTCCGTGCTTCTGCGCGCAGGCCAGCAGGGTGGCCAGCACGTCGGCGTCCTTGGGCCGGCCGTCGTCGTCGGCCAGCCACACCCAGTCGGCCCCCGATGCCAGCGCCTGCAGCATTCCGAGCGCGAATCCGCCTGCACCACCGAGGTTTCGGTGTGACCCGAGGTAGGTCGTCGGCACCGGCTGGCCGGCCACCAGGTCCCGAACCCGCTCGTCGTCGTCGTTGTCGACGACGATGAGGTGATCCACCATTCGGGTCTGGGCGGTCAGCACGTCGAGCGACTTCGCGAGTTCGTCGGGGCGGCGGTGGGTGACGACGACGGCGCAGACCATGTCCGTCATGCCGACGACCAGTCGCTCTTGTGCTCCTCGAGCACCTCGCGGACGTGCCGCGCGGCATCCTCACCCTCGTAGCCGCGCACCACGTCCTCGATGCCGCCGGTCATCTTGATGGTGCCGTGGTCGATCCACATCGCGGTCTTGCACAGCCGGGCCAGGAACTCGTTGGAATGGCTTGCGAAAACCAGGATTCCGGACCTTTCGACCAGACTCTGCAACCGCGACTGCGCCTTCTTGAGGAAGTCGGCGTCCACCGCGCCGATGCCCTCGTCGAGCAACAGGATCTCGGGGTCGATGCTGGTGACCACTCCCATCGCCAGCCGCACCCGCATACCCGTCGAATAGGTGCGCAGCGGCATCGACAGGTACTCGCCGAGTTCGGTGAACTCCGCGATCTCGTCGACCTTGGCGGCCATCTGCTTTCGGGTCTGTCCCAGGAACAGGCCGCGGATGATGATGTTCTCGAAGCCGGAGATCTCCGGGTCCATCCCGACGCCGAGGTCGAAAACCGGTGCGACACGGCCACGTACGGTCGCCGAGCCGCGGGTCGGCTCGTAGATGCCGGACAGCAGTCGCAGCAGGGTGGACTTGCCTGCGCCGTTGTGGCCGACCAGGCCGACCCGGTCACCCATCTTCAGTGACAACGTGATGTCGCGCAGCGCCTCGATGACGACGACGTTCTCGGTGTTGCGCCCGATCGCGCCACCGGCTCTGCCGAGGAACGTCTTCTTCAGCGAGCGCGTCTTCGCGTCGAAGATCGGGAACTCAACCCAGGCGTCGCGGGTTTCGATGAAGGGATCGGCTGACAACGGACGTCTCTGCTACAGGTACTGCCCGGTCCCATGACCAGGCCCTCCAGGCACGCCCGGCTGACCCATGCCGGGGGGCAGCGCGCCCTGCCGCATGTGCTCGAGCTGAGCCCGTGCGGCCATCTGCTGGGCGAACAGCGCGGTCTGGATGCCGTGGAACAGGCCTTCCAGCCAGCCGACCAGCTGCGCCTGGGCGATGCGAAGTTCGGCGTCCGAGGGGATCTTGTCCTCCGAGAACGGCAGCGCCAGACGCTCCAGCTCCTCGCGAAGTTCGGGCGCCAGGCCGTCTTCGAGCTCGCGGATCGAGGTGGCGTGGATCTCACGCAGGCGGCTGCGGCTCGCCTCGTCCAGCGGTGCCGCCCGGACCTCCTCGAGCAGCTGCTTGATCATGGTGCCGATCCGCATCACCTTGGCCGGCTGCTCGACCAGGTCGGTGATCGAGCGCTGATCCTCGTCGTCCTGCGCCTGCATGGCGTCGGGACTGCTGATGATCTCGATGTTGTCGTCGTCGGTGTTGGCAGTCATCGCCTGAGCATTTCCTCTGGTCCCAGTTTCATTGGGCGTCTGCCGGCACAGCCCCGCGCCACTCGTAGATGCGGGCCTCGCCGTTGTCGTAGATCTTCTTCCACGACTCAGACTTGCCTAGTGACACTAGACCGTCCGGCATGACGAACCCGCGGACCACCCGCGTGCCCGTCAGTACGTAGCGGATGTTCAACGCCTTGACCGCCTCGGCGATCCGCGGATCGTGGTCGGCGTCGTCGGCGTAGGCCCAGAAGATGAAGCGGTTGTAGCCGGGGCCCTGCTGCACCGGGTAGTCGTAGTGGGTCCACAGCGGATGCAGGCCCGCGACCGCGTACATCCAGGCCGTGCCGTCGGTGTTCGCGTTGCCGATCAGGGTGTCGTGCGCTCCCGGAAGCGTGGCCAGATGGGCCATGGCCTGCAGGAGCTTGTCGTCGACCATCACCTGGTCGTACTTCTCGCCCATCAGGTGACGGTGCCGAGGGAAGTAGTGCCAGGTCATTCCGAAGACCGCGACGACAAGGAGCGCAGCCGTCGCGCCGATCCAGAACCCGCGATCCGGTTCTCGATCGCCGAACCGGCGGCGGGTCACCCGCCTGGCCGCGGCCACCGCCAACAGCGCCAGTGACCACAGCGCGACACCGGCCATCGGGGCCAGCAGCATGGTGACCACCGCCGACAGCCGGCGCGGATCGCTGTAGAACAGATCGCTGTACTTGCCGGTGATCGCCCCGATCGGGCCGCCGAACGGGGCCGAGGAGTGCACGATCGAGAGGACCAGCAGCGCCCATACCGCGGCCGGCCACCAGATTCGTTTGATCAGCAGCAGAACGAAACCAGCGCCCGCCAGAGCGATGAGGAGATTCTGGATCGGGAAGTCGTTGAGGTGGCGGGTGTGCTGGACGATCGCGTCGAACAGCGCTCGCTTGCGGCCCTGGTGGGTGAGGAAGGCGTGCCCGGCGATGATCTCCGCCTGCTGGAGCACACCGAGGAACTGTGGCAGCAGGACGGCCAGGGTAGGCACGGCGATGGCGACGAGCGTCAGGAAGTCGCGCAGCCGGCCCAGGACCGGCCGCCAGAGGGCGTCGAGCAGCCACCAGGCCATCACGAAGGTGACGACGACCACTCCGCCGGTGATGTGAACGGAGAACACCCCGATCAGCGCGAGCACCGCCAGCGGGATCCGATCGCGGTTGCGCAATGACGAGGTGATCAGCACGAACGCGGGAACCGCGATGCCGTAGGCAGCCATGTTCGGCATCGAGGCGGTGTCGAACTCCACATAGGGCACCGAGGTGAACGACGCCGACAGCGCGGCTGCGGTGGCGGCCGCGCCGGCGGTGCGCCACTCGGACCCGCCGCCGATCCCCTGGTCGCTCCGCTCCTGCCCGCCAGGGCGCGGGCGCAGCAGCTGCCAGGTGAGCAACGCCGCGCTGAGCGGGAACAGCCACACCGCGGCCGCCAGCGAGCTCAGCGTGTAGGCGGTGGTGGGGGCGGCGCCGGTCAGTTGGGCGAGTACCGCGCCGAGGGCGTGGAACGTCGACGGGTAGTACAGCGCGGCGTGCGTCTCGACGTTGCGCAGCTCACCCATGTGGGTCGGTGAGGCCTGGCCGGTGTCGAGGATCCACCGGATGGTGTTGGCATGCCACACCGCGTCCCAGGTGCTCGGGATCGATTGCCAGTGCGGCAGCCCGCGCCAGGCCGCGAAGCCGATGGCGAGCGCGCCGAACACCACGCCTGCGGCGACGGTCAGGGCGGGCCCCATCGACACCGGAGGAGCCTCGGAGTCGCGGGCCCGGAACCGGGCCAGCAGAACCCGCAAACCCAGGACGATTGCGGTGACAACGACCAGGGCGGCCAGCGCGGTCAGCGAGTTCCACGGAATCCCGACAACACCGAACGGGATGATGGCCACGCCCACAACGCCGTACGTCAACGCCGGGCCGACGGCCACCGCGACGGGCCAGCTCAACCGCCCCGCCCGCGCCACGATGGCACCCGGCAGGGTCAGCAACAAGACCGCGATCAGGACTCCGAAGCCGAAGTTCACTGGACTAGTATGGCTGCCCAGGTGATCCTGGCCTCAGGCCGTGGGCGGGGGCCGGAGGCACCATCGCTGTTTCCATAGCGAAATCACTGACGCTTAAGGTGGGCTTCATGCCGTACGACGTTGCCCGGGTGCGTGGTCTGCACCCCGCGCTGGGCGACGGTTGGATGCGCTTCGACGCCCAGGCCGGGATGCTGATCCCCGAGTCGGTGGCGACCACGGTGTCCACGGCGTTCCGTGGGTCGGCGACCAACGTCGCCAGCCCGCATCCGTCGGCACGGCGCAGTGTCGCGGTGCTGGATGCGGCGCGGCAGGCCATCGCGGACCTGGTCAACGGCGACCCCGGCGGGGTGGTGCTGGGCGCGGACCGCTCGATCCTGCTGACCTCACTGGCGGATGCGTCGTCGTCGCGAGCCGGGATCGGCTACGAGGTGGTGGTGAGCCGCCTCGACGACGAGGCGAACATCGCGCCCTGGCTGCGTGCGGCCAACCGCTATGGCGCCAAGGTGAAATGGGCCGAGGTCGACATCGAGACCGGCGAACTGCCTGCCTGGCAGTGGGAGAGCCTGATCACCCCGCCCACCCGGCTGGTGGCGATCACGTCGGCATCCTCGACCCTGGGCACGATCACCGACGTCGGAGCGGTCACCAAGCTGGTGCACGACGTCGGCGGCCTGGTCGTGGTCGACCACTCCGCTGCGGCGCCCTATCAGCTGCTCGACATCAACGAGGTCGATGCCGACGTGCTGGCGCTCAACGCATCGGCGTGGGGTGGTCCGCCGATCGGCGCGCTGGTGTTCCGCAATCCGGCGCTGATCGACTCGTTCGGTTCGGTGTCGATGAACCCCCACGCCAGCGGACCGGCCCGTCTCGAGCTGGGCGGGCACCAGTACGGCATGCTGGCCGGTGTGGTCGCCAGCGTCGAGTACCTGGCCGCCCTGGACGAGTCGGCTCGGGGCAGCCGGCGCGAAAGACTGGCGTTGTCAATGCAATCGGCCGGCGGCTACCTGAGCCAGTTGTTCGACTACCTGATGGTGTCGCTGCGCTCGCTGCCGCTGGTGATGGTGCTCGGCAACCCGGAGTTGCACATCCCGGTCGTCAGCTTCGCGGTCACCGGTGTGCCCGCCGAGCGGGTGGTGCAACGGCTGGCCGACAACGGGATCCTGGCCATCTGCAACGCCGACTCGCGGGTCCTCGACCTCCTCGGGGTCGACGACATCGGCGGTGCCGTCACCGTCGGCCTGGCGCACTACTCGACGGCTGGCGAGGTGGACCAGTTGGTGCGCGCGCTGGCGTCGCTGGGCTGACGCTCACTCCGCTTCACTCGTCCAGGGTCAGCAGCACCTTGCCGTAGGTTTCGCCGGCGGCCAGCGCGCGGTGCGCCTCGGCTGCCTGCTGAATCGGATACCGGGCCCCGATGACGGGCCGCACCTGGCCGTCGCCGATCATCGGCCAGACCGATGCCACGACGGCGTTGACGATCGCGCTCTTGCCGTGGGCTCCCGCGACGGGCCGGCCGCGCAGGGCGGTCCCGATGACGTGCAGCCGCTTGCCGACCAACTTGCCGATGTTCAGGTCAGCGGTGACCCCGCCCTGCATGCCGATGATGACCAGTCGGCCGTCGGGCGCCAGGACGTCGAGGTTCCGATCCAGGTATGCCGCTCCCATGATGTCGAGAATTACATCGGCGCCGACGCCGTCGGTGGCAGCGCGAACCCGATCGACAAAATCTTCGTCATGGTAAGAAATGAGAATTTCCGCGCCCAATTCAGCGCAAAGGTCGAGTTTGGCGCGTGAGCCGGCTGTCACCGCAATGGGATTGCCCAGCGCCCGGGCCACCTGGATGGCGTGCGTGCCGATGCCGCTTGCGCCGCCGTGAATTAACAATACTTCGCCCGCGGTCAAGTTGGCCGTCATGACCAGGTTGGACCAGACGGTGCAGGCCACCTCGGGCAGGGCGGCGGCGTCGGACACGCTGACACCGGATGGGATCGGCATCACCTGACCCACCGGCACCGCCACGTACTCGGCGTATCCGCCGCCTGCCAGGAGAGCGCAAACCTCCTGTCCCACATTCCATTCCGACACGCCCCCACCGAGGGCCGCGACGACGCCGGAGACCTCGAGCCCGAGGATGTCGCTGGCTCCCGGCGGCGGCGGGTACCTGCCGCCGGCCTGCAGGAGGTCGGCCCGGTTCACACCCGCGGCGCTGACCTTGATCAGGACCTCATCGTGGCCGGGTTGGACGTCCGGTACCTCCCGCCACGGCAGCTGGTCGGAGGACTCGGCGACGACGGCGTGCATGCGCTAAACCGTACTACCGACCATTTCCCCCTCGAACTCGGTAGCGTCGCTTACGATTGCAATATGGGAGGGATTATTGCGGGGCGCACCGCTAGTGAAATGCCTGGCTTGGATATTGCCGAGGAACGATCTTGGCAAAATTTCCTGGACGCGGCACTACGACTTTATGGAACGTTGAATCGCGGCTTGGTCGACAAGCACAAGCTGACGCTGGTCGACGTTCGGCTGTTGGAGATCTTGGAGAACTCGGAGACGGGTTCGGCGCGGATGGGGGATCTGGCCGAGCAACTCATGTCGTTGCCCAGCCGGGTGACTCGCCAGATCCGCCGGCTGGAGACCGCCGGGCTGGTGCGGCGTGACGCCAGCCCGGACGACGGTCGCGGGGTTCTCGCCAGCATCACCGACAAGGGCCGCGAGGTCGTCGAGGAAGCGATGCTGACGTACGCCAGGGGCGTGCGGGAGAACTTCCTGGGGCCGCTGTCGCGGCCGCAGATGGCCGCGATGGGCGAAAACTGCCGACGGATCAGCGCGTCGTTGAAGGGCGGCGGTTCGTCCCCCAAGTTCGGTCGCGTCTAACCACTCGAACGAGTGTGGAGTTGAGACACGCCCCACGCTGTTCTACGTTGCTGATCGCCACACTCGAGGCGCCAAGGCGGCCGAGCCACGTCCACCGCTACGCTTGTCGGCGGTGGCGTGGCAGAGCGGCCTAATGCACTCGCCTTGAAAGCGAGAGACGGCTAACACCGTCCGGGGGTTCAAATCCCTCCGCCACCGCTTTGTGATTGTGGTCACCGGCGACCTCTGCATGTGACGGCGTCGTCGGCCTGTCCTGGGGATTTGTCATCCGGTGGCTGGTAACTGCCACCAGAGTTTCTGTGGGTTAGCTGAGGGCGAGTGTCAGCGGCCCAGCCCGGGCGTACAACGGAATTATCAGGCGCCCAAAGCCGTTGCCCGAACTGCTAGAGAACGCGGTTCGGGCTAGGTGGCGCGGCCGTGAATGTACTCGAAAGGTGTCACTCCACATGAACTCGGATCCCAAGTTGCGAGACAGCTCAGCGTCTCGTAGAAGGTTGCTGGCGGCGACCTTGGGCAGTGGGGCTCTCGCGGTGATGGCCCTGTTCGGCGTTGCGCACTCGCTGCCGAGCGGTATCTCGGCAGACTCCGGTCGCGAGACCAAGATGCCGGGCTACTCGTCGCCGACGATCAGCGGAATGAACATGGGTGCCACGACGACTACCCAGCCGTCGGACGAACCGACCGCACTGGCCACCTCGATGGCAGTTCCTGCCATCACAGCGAGCCAAGCGGCACCCTAATTACGGCCGCCTCCCCGCGAGAGCGCTTCTAGCCGGCTACTCGCCGGTGAATTCCGGCTTGCGCTTGGCGAACATCGCCGAGATACCCTCGCCGAGGTCCTTCGACGGCAGGAATGCGGAGTTCCACGCCGCGACGTAGCGCAGACTGGCGGCGACGTCGGCGGTGCGCTGCTCGTCGAGGACGTCCTTGACGCCATGCACCACCAGCGGTGAGTTCGCGGCGATCTCGGCGGCGGTCGCGTGCGCGGCGGCCAGGCTGGCATCGGCATCCGCGAACACGTCGTTGACCAAGCCGATCTTCTCGGCGCGCGCGGCGTCGATGTCCTTGCCGGTCAGCGCGAGCTCGCGGAGGTGGCCGTCGTTGATGATCAGCGGCAGCCGGGCCAGGCTGCCCACGTCGGCGACGATCGAGAGCTTGACCTCACGGACGGAGAACTTGGCGTCGGCGCTGGCGTAGCGGATGTCCACGGCGCTGATCAGATCGACGCCGCCGCCGATGCACCAGCCGTGCACCGAGGCGATGGTCGGCGTGCGGCAATCGGCCACCGCGGTGATGGACTGCTGCATGCGCTTGAGCTTGGCGTGGAAGTTCATGCGCGGGCGGGCCGAGGGGCCGCCGCTCATGGTCGACGAAAGTGTGTCGCCCATGGCGATCAGGTCCAGCCCGTAGCTGAAGTTGCGGCCGGAGCCGGTCAGCACGATGGCGCGGACCTCGGGGTCGGCGTCCAGTTCGGCGAAGGCGACCGGCATCTCGTCCCAGAACGCCGGGCCCATGGCGTTGCCTTTGCCGGGGCCGATCAGCGTGACCTGGGCGACGTGGTCCTTGACCTCGATCGTGAGGGATTCATAGGGCTCGCTCATGGCAAGAGGCTACGACGTGGCGTGCGCGACGATTCTGTCGCCCTACCTCTTTCACTCCGGCGTGACTTGCGCCCGCCGCGCCGCGCTCATCATGCACCGGACTGAAGTCCGCGCATGCGTGCGCCCAACGCTGTTCGGGCGTACGTGTCAGCTTGCTCCGGAAGCTACGACCTCGGCATCGGCGACGGGTTGCGGCTCAGGCGGCGGGGGCACCGAGCGCATGCGTTCGCTGTAGGCGGGTCGCTGGCGGATTTTCAGTGGCCACCAGAACCACGGGCCGAGGATGGCCGCGATGGAAGGAGTCATGAGTGAGCGCACGATCAGTGTGTCCAGCAACAGCCCGATGCCGATTGTCATGCCGCCCTGGCCGACGTTGAGCAGGTCGCCGGAGATCATCGAGCCCATGGTGAAGGCGAAGACCAGGCCGGCGGCGGTCACCACGGTGCCGGTGCTGCCCATCGACCGGATGATGCCGGTGTTGATGCCGGCTCCGATCTCCTCCTTGAAACGTGACACCAGTAGCAGGTTGTAGTCGCTGCCGACGGCCATCAGGATGATGACGGCGAACGCCAATACGATCCAGTTGAGGTCGATGCCGACGACGCGTTCGAAGATGAACACCGACAGGCCGAATGCGGCGCCCAATGAGATCACGACCGTGCCGACGATCACCATTGATGCCACGAGTGCGCGGGTGATGATCAGCATGACGATGAAGATCAGCGTGAGCGCGGCGAAGGCGGCGATCATGGTGTCGTATTTGGCGCCGGATTGGATGTCGCGGTAGGTGGCCGCAGTGCCGGCCAGGTAGATGTCCGACCCGGCCAGTGCGGTGCCCTTGACGGCCTCGTGTGCGGCCGTGAGCTGATCGCCGACGACCGAAATGCCCTCCTCGGAGGCGGGATTCACGTCGTGGGTGATGATCAGCCGGGCCGCCTTGCCATCCGGTGAGAGGAACAGCTTGAGACCCTTCTGGAAGTCGGGATTGTCGAACACTTCCGGCGGAAGGTAGAAGTAGTCGTCGCTCTTGGAGGCGTCGAACGCTTCCCCCATGGCGGTGGCGGTGTCGGTCATCTGCTGCATCTGATCGATGAGCCCGACGAAGCTGCTGTGGATGGTCTGCAGGGTGTTCTGCATGGTGGTGGCTGTGGTGATGATGGGCGCGAACTGGCCGACCATCTGCGGCACCAGTGTGTCGATGTCACCCATGCCGTTGACCATGTTGTTCATCCCGTCGACCATCGCGGCCATGTCGGTCTGCAGGGAGGCCATGTTGTCGCTGAAGGTGTTGACGCCGTCGAGGGCGTCGAACGCCGACCGCACGCCCGAGCAGGCCGGGATGTTGAAACAGTTGGGTTCCCAGTAGAAGTAGTTGCGCAAACCGTGGACCTCGTCGTCGAAGTTGGCGATGTTGTCGCGCATCTGGTCGAGGGTGGCCTTCATGGTGTTCATGTCCGCGACGCTGCGGTGCGCGGAGTCCACCATGCCGTTGCCCGACCCGACGGTGGTGTGCATGGCGTCGGAGAACTTCACCATCAACGCCTGCATCTGCGTCATCGACGCGATCATGCCGCCCATGTCGTCGGACATCTTGCTGATGTCACCGACCCGCTCTTTGAGGAACTGCAGGTTCTGGGTGATCGGCACTGAGGACATGCTGATCTGGTAGGGGATCGAACTGTGCGCGATGGGTGATCCCAGTGGGCGGGTGATGCTCTGCACCATCGCAATCCCCCTGATCCGGAACAGCGCCTTGGCAATTCGGTCCAGCACGATCATGTCGGTGGGGTTGCGCATGTCATGGTCGGACTCGATGGTCATGATGTCCGGATTGAGCCGGGCTGTGCTGAAGTGCTTTTCGGCCGCGGTGTACCCGACGTTGGCCGGCACGTCTGATGGGATGTAGCGACGGTCGTCGTAGCTGGTCTTGTAGCCGATCATGGCCAACAGGCCCAGCAGCACGATGCTGGTGGCTGCGGCGAGAATGGGTTTGGGCCAACGGACGGTCGCGGTTCCGACCTTGCGCCATCCCTTGGTTTTCATCATGCGTTTGGGATCCAGCAGCCCGAAGCGGCTTCCCACGACCAGGATGGCCGGAGCGACGGTCAAGGCGGCCGCGACGACGATGATCAGGGCCATTGCCGACGGGTAGGCCAGGGAGTTGAAGTAGGACAGTCGGGTCAGCCGAAGGGTCAGCATGGCGCCCGCGATGGTCAGCCCCGAGCCGAGGATGACGTGGCCGACCCCGTGGAATGCGGTGTAGTAGGCCGATTCCGGGTCCTCGCCGTTCTGGCGGGCCTCGTGATAGCGGCCGATCAGGAAGATTGCGTAGTCGGTGCCCGAGGCGATCGCCAGAGCCGTCATCAGCGGGACCGAGAAGGTCGAGAAGTCCATCAGGCCGAGGTGGCCGACCACCGCCACCGTCCCCCGGGCCGCACCCATCTCGATGCCGACGATGGCCAGAATGAGCAGCACGGTGCTGACCGAGCGGTAGACCAGGGCCAGCATGATGGTGATCACGATCATCGTGACGACGGTCATCTTGATCATGCCGCGGTCGCTGGCCTCGAGTGAATCGGTGGTCAGCGGCGCCGGGCCGGTGACGTAGGCCTGCAGACCGGGCGGCGGCGGGGTGTCGTGGATGATCTGGCGGACGGCGTCCACCGAGTGGTTGCCCTGGGTGCTGCCTTGATCGCCGGTGAGGTTGAGTTGGACGTAGGCGGCCTTGCCGTCGCTGCTCTGCACACCGGCAGCGGTGATCATGTCGCCCCAGAAGTCGTGGACGTGCTGCACGTGGGTCTTGTCGGCATTGAATTTGTCGACCAGGGTGGCGTAGTAGCGGTGTGCCGCCTCGCCCAGGGGTTGATCGCCGACGAGCACGACCATGGCGATGCTGTCGGAGGTGGACTCGCCGGAACTTCTGGCCCATCCGCTTGGCGGCGATCACCGCGGGCGCGTCCTGGGGTGACATCGACACGGCGTTGGCCATGCCGACCTTCTCGACCTGGGGGACAAGCAGATTCACGGCCGCGGTGTAGGCCACCCAGACCAGGATGATCGGAACCGCGAGCGCCCGGATGGTGCGGGGGATGCGCGCGCGCCGCGTCCCGGCCGTGCGCGCTCATGCGGCTTTGTCCAGACAGAACGCTTGGGCGTCACGGCCTTCGGCGAAATTTTCGGCGACGAGTCTGTCATCGACCAGGATGCGGCAGCCCAGCGCGGCGGTGTCACCCTGGGCGACCACGTTGGCCAGCACGCCGGGGTCGGTGGTGCTCACCGTCACCGACCACGGCAACTCGGTGAAGCCCGCCTCGATCGTCTTACCGTTGACGTCGAGATAGCTGACTCGTCCGGACGCGTTCGGGGGCCCGAGGACCTCGTAGGTCACCCGCTTGGTGTTGATCGGCTTGATGATGTCGGCCGGCTGCGACGCGGCGATGTAGGGCTTGTCCGAGTCGAAGAACGTCCGCAGGCGGCCGACCACAGCGATCGCCCCGACCAGGGCGATGATGATCACAGCCACCACCCAGAACCGTTTCAACAAGCCGGCGAGCTGGCGGCATCTTCATCGTGGGCGCCCTATCTCAAACGTGGAAGCAGATCCGATCCTGGAGAGCGGACGCCATCATTAATACCATAGGGGGTATGGTATACCGACGTATCACAAGTATCCGCTCGACCTTTTGGTGGGGACATGACGAAGACGACCGACGAGCCTTCACAGTGCGACGCCGACTTGGCCGCTGTGCTTAATCGCTTGCGTCGGGTTCAGGGTCAGCTGGGCGGGGTGATCTCCATGATCGAGCAGGGCCGTGACTGTAAGGACATCGTCACCCAACTCGCGGCCGTGTCGAAGGCGTTGGATCGCGCCGGGTTCACGGTCATCGCTTCCGGCTTGCGCAGCTGCATGGACCCCTCCGCCGATAAGAACGGATACGCCGGCGGGCTGACCATCGAACAACTGGAAAAGCTGTTCTTGAGCCTGGCCTGAAGCCGACTCGCCTATCGAAAGGAACTCACATGTGTCGCGCAGTCCAATGCCGAGAGTGCGGAAAGACCACCTGGGCAGGATGTGGTTCGCACGTCGACGCCGTCCGGCGCAGCGTGCCGGCTGGCCAATGGTGCAACGGCCACGCGAGCAGTAGCGCGCCGACGTCCCGGCGCTGGAGTCTGTTCCGGAAAAAGAGTTAGATCGAGGGAGAAGTCGGCCGGGACAGCGGCGGCTGACGCCACCGAAGACATTTGATCCTCAGGTGGATACCTCCTGTACTGCAATCCATTCCATGGCCGCGGGCCATGCACCTGAGCTCGTGGACTACGCCCGGAATACGAACGACTGCAGCAATGACAGCGGACGCCAGACAGTCTGACAGTTCTTGCAGGCGCGCTAGCCGCACGACATCAGATGTACATGGCGGGATCGATGTAGGTGGTCGGGTCGACACCGGGTTCCCGCTGCTTGTCGGTACGCTGACGTACTACGGCCGGGATGCCGGTCGCGATCGAGTCCGCAGGCACGTCGTGAGTGACCACGGCATTGGCGCCGATCGCGCTGCCGTCCCCGATAGTCAAGGGCCCCAGTACCTTTGCTCCGGCACCGACGGTGACCTGGTTCCCCAGAGTGGGATGGCGCTTGCCGTGTTCAAGCGACCTTCCGCCGAGTGTCACACCGTGATAGACCATCACATCGTCGCCGATCTCGGTTGTCTCTCCGATCACCACGCCCATGCCGTGGTCGATGAAGAAGCGGCGACCGATGGTCGCGCCAGGATGGATCTCGATACCGGTGAGGAACCGGGTGGCCTGGCTCACGACTCGGGCGAGGCCGCGTAAGGCCGGCTTCGACCACAGCCGGTGCGCCAGCCGATAGGACCAGATGGCGTGCAAGCCGGAGTAGACCACGGCGTTCTCGAGGTCACCGCGCGCGGCGGGGTCATGGCTGCGCGCGTTGTCCAGGTCCTCACGCAGCGTCGACAACAGACCCATGGATCAGTCCCTGATGTGCTCGAAGAGCACCGTGGAGATGTAGCGCTCGCCGTAGTCACAGACGACCGCGACGATGAGCTTGCCGGCGTTCTCCGGGCGCTTCGCGAGTTCCAGTGCCGCCCAGACGATCGCGCCCGACGAGATGCCGCCCAGGATACCTTCCTCGGTCCCCAGATCCCGGGCCACCCGCACGGCATCGTCGAGCTCGACGTCGATGATCTCGTCGTAGCTTTCCTTGTCGAGCACCTCGGGAACGAAGTTGGCGCCGATGCCCTGGATCTTGTGCGGTCCGGCCGTGCCCTCGGTCAGCAGCGGGGAGTCCTTCGGCTCGACGCCGACGATCTGCACGCCGGGCTTGCGTGACTTGAGGACATGCCCCACCCCGGTGATCGTGCCGCCGGTGCCGATACCGGCGACGAAGATGTCGACCTTGCCGTCGGTGTCCGCCCAGACCTCCTCCGCGGTGGTCTTCTCGTGGATCGCCGGGTTGGCGGGGTTGGCGAACTGGTTTGCCGACACCGCATTGTCGGTCTCGGCGATGATCTGCTTCGCCCTCGCCACCGCGCCGGCCATGCCCTCCGAGCCGGGGGTGAGCACGATCTCTGCGCCGTAGGCCCGCAACATGACCCGCCGCTCGGTGGACATGGTCTCCGGCATGGTGAGGATGACTTTGTAGCCGCGAGCCGCGCCGATCATCGCCAGCGCGATACCGGTGTTCCCGCTGGTGGCCTCGACGATTGTGCCCCCGGGCTTCAGTTCACCGGATGCTTCGGCGGCGTCGATGATCGCCGCGCCGATCCGATCCTTGACGCTGTTCGCCGGGTTGTAGAACTCGAGCTTCGCCACGACCTCGGCGTCGAGTCCCTCGGTCAGCCGGTTCAGGCGGACCAACGGAGTGCGGCCGATCAGCTCGCTGACGTTGGCGTAGATCCTGCCCATACTTTCAGGTCCCTTCTCGTGCACTACCACCGACAGTATGCGGCGGCCCAGAGTCACGTCGTTTCACGCTGCTAGCCAGTGTTGGTTCCGCCTTCGGCGATGCGGCGCACCGCGTCGATGAACACATCGATCTCGTCGAAGGTGTTGTAGAACGCAAACGACGGCCGAACGGTGGTCTCCACACCCATCCGGCGCAGGATCGGCTGCGCGCAGTGGTGCCCGGCGCGCACCGCGATGCCCTCAGCGTTGAGCGCCTTGCCCACTTCGAGGGGTTCGTGGCCGGCCAGCACGAAAGACAGCACGCTGGCCTTCTCGTCGGCGGTGCCGATCAACCGCACACCAGGGATGTCGGCCAGCCGCGGCGTGGCGTACTCCAGCAGCGCGTGCTCGTAGGCGGCCATGCGGTCGATGCCGATCTTCTCGACGTAGCGCAGTGCCTCGCCCAATCCGACTGCGTCCGCGATGTTTCCGGTGCCCGCCTCGAATTTGTTCGGCAGACCCTGGTACAGCGAGCGCTCGATCGTGACGTCGGCGATCATGTTGCCGCCGCCCTGCCACGGCGGGGTTTCCGCCAACGCATCCTCGGTGCCGTACAGCACACCGATCCCGGTAGGGCCGAAGATCTTGTGCCCGGAGAACACGAAGAAGTCGGCGCCGGTCTCGGAGACGTCGATCGGGATGTGCGGGATCGACTGCGCGCCGTCGATCAGAACCCGCGCGCCGTAGCGGTGCCCGAGTTCGACGATCTTCTCCACCGGCGTCACCGTGCCCAGGGCGTTGGAAACCTGCGTCGCTGAAACGATCTTGGTGCGCGGCCCCAGTAGGTCCTCGAACTCACCCAGCAACAGATTGCCGGCGTCGTCCACCGGAGCGACCTTGAGGATGGCACCGGTCTTCTGTGAGATCATCTGCCAGGGAACGATATTGGCGTGATGTTCGAGAATGGTGATGACGATCTCGTCACCCGGACCGAGGTGCTTGCCACCCCAGGACTGCGCCACCAGGTTGATGGCTTCCGTGGTCCCGCGGACGAAGATGATCTGCTCGTCCTTCGGCGCTCCGATGAAGCGCCGCACTGTATCCCGGGCCTCCTCGTAGGCGTCGGTTGCCCGGGCGGCCAATTCGTGTGCAGCGCGGTGGATGTTGGAGTTCTCATGGGCGTAGAAGTACGCCAACCGGTCGATGACCGCCTGGGGCTTCTGGGTGGTGGCAGCGTTGTCGAACCAGATCAGCGGCTTTCCGTGCACCGTCTCGCGCAGAATCGGGAAGTCTGCGCGAATCGCGTTGACGTCGAAGATCTCGTGCTGGTCGGGGATCTGCGGAACCGGCTCCGTCAGCACCGGTGCCGAGGTGAAGTAGTAGTTCGCCTCGTCTCCCGTTGGCGC
Organism: uncultured Actinomycetota bacterium; assembly: GCA_963716465.1. GTDB lineage: Bacteria > Actinomycetota > Actinomycetes > Mycobacteriales > Mycobacteriaceae > Mycobacterium. The sequence goes on along the minus strand of CAVQTS010000004.1, from coordinate 609,445 downwards.
CGAGGTCAATTCGGGTGCCGACAGGAAGCTGAGATCCGGGATGCCCGGAGCCTCCGTCGGCCAGCCCGGCACCGAACCGCGCGGGGCAACCGGCGCCGTCGGCGTCGCTCCCGCCAGCACGCCGGGCACCGTCGGGACGATCCCGTCGGGAATCGCGAAGTCCTCGAGGTGCGGTGCGGCGTAGACGTCGGCAAAGCCCGAGGCGGCGTGACCCGCCGAGGGTGCGGTGGTCAGGTCCGGCGCGCTGCCGCGGGGTGCCACTGGTACGAATCCCGGTGGAATCGGTTCCGGCCCAGGCGAACTCGGCGACGGAAGCGTAAGGCCCGGGGACTCGAGAAACACCGCGGGCGGCGCGAACGGTTCGGCGCCCGCCGCAGCTGCGGCGTAAGACGCCGCCGACGTGGTGTCGGGTACGGACCCGCGCGGGGCCGGGGGCACGGTCTGCGGCGGAGAGTCGTTACCGGGCCGGACGCTGGCCGCCAACAGCTGTGTCGCCAGGGCGGCCAGTTCGGCCTCGCTGATCGGGAGGTCGCCTTCGGCGTCTACCGATCGATACTCACTTGTACTCATGGTACTGGTCCACCGAAGCTCCCTCGAGCACCGCGAGGGCGTCATCGGTCAGCACGGCCAACGAGGAGTACAGGGTCACCAGGTAGGACGCGATGCCCGAGCGGTCGATCCCGGTGAACCGAACGGTCAGGCCCGGCGCCTGCTCGCCGACCAGACCCGGCTGGAACAGGCCTACCACACCCTGACGCTCCTCACCGGTGCGGACCAGGATGAACTTGGTCTTGCCCTTCTCGACGGGCACCTTGTCGCTCGGGATGATCGGGATGCCGCGCCAGGTGATGAACTGCGCGCCGAAGAGGTTGACCACCACTGGCGGCACGCCGCGGTAGGTCGCCTCCCGGCCGAACGCTGCCACGCCCAGCGGATTGGTCAGGAAGAACGCCGGCGTCTTCCACACCTTGGTGAGCAGCGCGTCGAGATCGTCGGGGGTCGGGGCGCCCTTGATTGTCTTGATGGTCTGCTCGGGAGTGACCTGCGACAGCAACCCGTACTCGGGGTTGTTGATCAGCTCGGACTCCTGGCGTTCCTTGATGGTCTCGATAGTCAGCCGCAGCTGCTGGGTGACCTGGTCGTGCGGGCTGGAGTACAGGTCGGAGACCCTGGTGTGCACGTCGAGCAGCGTGGAGATCGCCCGCAGCGTGATCTCCCGCGGGCTGGTCTGGTAATCGACATAGGTCTGCGGGAGCGGATCCTCGATGTTCTCCTCGCCGACCTCGGCGTGGATGGCGACTCGGTTAGGGTTGACCACCCGGTTGACCCGGTAGATGCCGGCCTCGACGGGAACCCAGCTCAGTAGGTGCAGCAGAAACCGTGGGGTGATGGTCTCGAGCTGAGGGACCGTTTTGGTGGCGTTGGCGAGCTGCCGTGCGGCAGACGCGCCAAGCGCCTGGGACTCGTTCTGGGCCGACGTCATTGTGCTTCCTCCCGACTATATGGACCGACCAATAATGGTCCCCGAAGCTTGGACCTGCGCAAGTTTGGAAGTCATTGTGATGCGAACCTTCGGTGCGACTCATCTCACATGCCGTATGGTGGGGGTCATGCAACAGCACGCAACGCTGCGCCTTGTCTCCACGGGCTGCCTCGACGTGCGCTTCTGTTGTTGTTGATTCTTCTGACGCCGTAATTCCCTGCGCTCAGCCCGCCGCCTTCTCGGCGCGTTGATCTGCGCTGTTCGACGTAGCCAGAGAGATCAACCCGATGACAATCTTGTCTTTGCCAGCCCATGCCCCCGCGCCGGTCGCCGTCCGGCGGCGGACGGGCCCGACTCCGTCGGTCGATCTGACGCGGATGACCCGCTACCGGCCAGGCACCTACTCGCACACCGTCGACACCATCGTCTTCACCGACGGCACATCGGCGCGCACTGATTTAATCCGCCTCAACCCGAACATCGAGGCCTACTCGCTGGACTTCACCGGCATTTCCCCGACCAGGCCGTCGCGCTACCGCGCCGACAGCTGGTCGGCTGTACCCCACCTGCAAGCCCGCGCGCACGAGGCCGAGGTCGACTGGATCCTGCGCAACTCGTTCCCCACTCTGTCGACCACTGAGATCAGCCGTCGGCTGCGCGCCGCCGGATATCGGCTCGGCAACCGCAATATCGCCGAGCACGAGGCGATCGCGGGCACGCAGGCCGCGATCTGGCGGCTGACCAACGGCCTGGAGCTCGACGACCGTCCCCTCAACGTCCCCATCCGCGTCGCGCGTGACGCCGGTGCAGTGACCGTTGAGTTCGACGGCGAACGGCAGCTGGCCGGCTACACCGCGGTGGTGGCCTCCTCCGGCGACTCGGTGCTGAGGCTGCAGAAATCCGCCGACGGCCTGGATTGGGAGGACGTCGCGTCGTCGCGGTTGTCGGTGGCCGACGGTGTCGGAGAGGTCCACAAGGCGCTGGGCGTCGGGACGACCATGTCGGACAGCCGGCTGGGCCGGGTCGGCCACGGTTATCGCCACTACCGGCTGGTGGTCGACGGCGACGCCGCCATCGGTGAGCTGAGCTTCGACCTGCACGGCTCTCGTGCCTACCGCAACGCCGAATCGATCGTCTTCCTCTACGACTACCTGCTGGCTGGGGCGCGGTCCGCCCGTCGCCTGACCGTGACGCCGTCCCTGGTGGGCTCGATGGCCACCGTCGACGGTTCGGTCGTCGGCCCTTTCCGCCTGGCCACTACCGACTCGGCAGCGGTGAAGGTGTCCGGCGGGTATGCGGTCATCGACGCCGACGGCACCGAAGTCAACGGCCCGTTGCAGCCGGGTGCCGAGTTCTATCTGAGGGTCGGCGCCGGTTCGGTCGGCGCGATTCTGACCGTCGAGGTACCCGGACACGCTGACGGCTTCGGCGGCCGCGTCATCACCGGTGTGGCTCGCGACGAGGTGGCCGGCGGCTACACGCCGCTGGCGCTGGCGGTGCCCGTCCAGCTAGTGGTCGAGTTCGACGTCGAGTGGGCTGCCGTAGGCGCTGCCGCGCTGTAGGGCTGTCAGCTGAGGGTCTTGATCCAGTCGGCGGCGAAGGCCAGGAAGGTGTCGTTCTCCTCGGGTGCGCCGATGGTCACCCGAACGCCGTCGGTGCCGTACGGACGCACCAGCACCCGGGCGTTGGCGGCTTGATCGACGAAGTCGAGCGTGTGCCCGGCCAGCGGCAACCAGACGAAATTGGCTTGCGTGGGCGGGAATTCGTAGCCCAGCTCGGCCAGTGCGACTACCACGCGCCTGCGCTCGGCGACCACGGCGTCGGTGCGTGCCAGCAGTTCGTCGGCGGCGTTCACGGAGGCGATCGCGGCGGCCTGCGAGACCGTGGTGGCGGTGAAGGGCACATAGACTTTTCCGAGCGCGGCGATCACATCGGGATCGCCGACCGCGAAACCGATCCGGAGCCCGGCCAACCCGTAGGCCTTCGAAAATGTCCGCAGCACAACCACATTCGGGTGAAGTCGGGCCAACCCTAGGCTGTCGGGAAGCATACCGTCGCGGATGTACTCGACGTAGGCCTCGTCGATGACGATCAGGATGTCGGAGGGCACGGCAGCCACGAACCGGGCCAGCTCGTCGGGGTCGACGACGGTGGAGGTCGGGTTGTTCGGGTTGCAGACGAAGATCAACCGGGTCCGGTCGGTGACCGCGGCCAGCATCGCGTCCAGGTCGAAGGTGTGGTCCCGCAGCGGCACCTGCACGGGGACGGCGCCGGCGCACCCGCACCTGGAGCGGGTACACCTCGAAGCTGCGCCAGCCGAATACCACCTCGTCGCCCACCGAGGAGGTGATCTGGATCAGCTGCTGGCACAGGCTCACCGACCCGCACCCCACCGCAATGTGCTCGGGTGCGAAGCCGACGTGTTTCCCGAGGTGCTCTTTGAGCTCGATGTAGCCGTTGTCCGGGTAGCGGTTGATGGTCTCGGCGGCCGCGGCGATGGCCTCCCGCACGCTGGGCAGCGGTCCGTGCACGGTCTCGTTACTGGCCAGCTTGATGGCGCCCGGCACGGTCTTGCCCGGGGTGTAGGCCGGGATATCGGCCAGTTCGGGACGCAGGCGGGCGGTCACCTGCCCAAGTCTAGGGGCCTGGCAGAACCGCTTTGCCATTGGTTATCCGGGCTGTGTACTCTCATCCATCGGCGGTTCCGGGGCTCAACCAGGCTCCGGTACGCTCAGGTAGTTCAGGAGGCGTGCCAGAGCGGCCGAATGGGACTCACTGCTAATGAGTTGTCCCTCTTAAAGGGGACCGGAGGTTCAAATCCTCTCGCCTCCGCCGGGTTGATCCGTCAGCCACCGACAACTGAATATGAAGGCGCCCGTAGCTCAACGGATAGAGCATCTGACTACGGATCAGAAGGTTAGGGGTTCGAATCCCTTCGGGCGCACCAGTTATCGGCGGAATATATAGCCGCGTTGCCGGTCGGAAGCGTTCGGAATCCGCGACAAGCATCAATCCGAAAGCAAATTGCCCTTTCTGCCTTCCAGCGGAAGTTCGCCGGCGATCTTGCCGATCACCCGTCCCGGCCACGCATAAGGCTGGCTATGGCGAGCAAAAAGACGCCCGTCTGTTTCGGCCCGCAATTCCGTCTCGTCGCCGAGCGGATCGATCACCGTGGCCACGAGATCGCCCTTGCGGACCAGATCGCCCAGCCGACTGTGGTAGGCGACGAGCCCCGTAACCGGCGAGCGCAGTTGCGCCATCGCCGTCAGCGCCATGGCGCGGCAGGACAAAGCGGGGTGCCCGCCCGGCCCATCGACAAATCCGCGTCCCTGCAACATGCGCAGCAGCGCCATGGCCTGATCGGCGGCGCGTTCGGGATCGACATCGTCATTGCAGCCCATTTCCAGCGTGGCGGCGAGGCAGGCCGGCGGAATTGGCAGACCGGGATGATTCGCGGCCAGCGCCCACCAGGGACGGGCGCAGGCCTCATCGAAGGGGTAACCGCCCGACACCTCTGCCAGAAGCACCGCTCGCGCATCGATCGCCGCGGCGATATCCTCGGCCGCCGGCCACAGCGCCGGGCCGACGTACATGTGAGGCTCCGCCTCGTTGTCGGCGTGAAGATCGAGTACGAGGTCGGCGTCATGGGCGAGCGTCAGCAATCTGTGGCGTAGATGGGCCAGTGCTCCGTCCGGCTGCATCACCGCAAGCCGCGCGGACATCGCGGCCCGGATTGTTTCGACGTTCGACGCCGCGTCCGGCCCCAGCGACAGGCTTCCGAGGTCTGACAGATCGGCATAGTTCCGGTTGAAATTCTCCCCGGTGCCGCTTTCGAGCCGACCGAACAGGAAGCTGGTTTCGGTCTGCGTCAGGCCGATCGGGTTTGCCTGCGGCACCAACAGGATTTCACCATGCACCGCGCCGCGCGCTTCCGCTTCGGCCAGATGCCCGGCCAGAATGCGCAAGACCAGCATGCCGGGGAACTCGTCGGCATGCAGTCCGGCCTGCAAATAGGCTTTCCTGCCCGTCCCCGCCGCACCGAAGCGCAGGACGGTCAGGCGATGTGGCGAGCCCGGCAGATCGTGGCTCTGGCGCAGCACCGTCTCACTCCACCTGTCTCACTCCGCCTGCGGAGCATCCGGCTCGCTGGCCGGACGGCCGAACACGTCCGTCTCGTAATAGGCCGCACAGGCGGCATGCAGTCGATCTTTCAGCTTGCCTTCCGTCGCCAGCGCCCCTGTGATCAAACGATGACCGGGGGGCATGTCGCGCAGTTCAATGCTCTGCGCATCGAGAAAGGCCGTCACGCCCGCCTCGCCCAGTTCCGGCAGTTCTATGGCGGCCTCGATGACGGCGAGCGGCGAGGTGTAGCGCGGCCCCGCGGCGGCAATGGCAGGGGCGTTTGCAGCCGCTTCTTCCGCATCGGAAAGGAACATGGTCAGGGCGGTCCCATCGAAATACATGATTGTCCGTTCTTTCAGTTTCATCCGTGTCGATCACGGATGCTTTCCATATCGAGATGGCCGGTGCCATCCTCATGAGAGCGATAGCGCAAGGCAATATGCGCTTCGTGTGTGACACCAGGCGCGGTCACCGGCCCGGCGTTGCCGACGCATTCCTCGATCAGTTCGGCCACCAGCGTATCCAGCGCGGCGGCGGAAGCGTTAGCCGGCGTCAGCCGGGTGATGGTCCCGGCCGCCATGTCGATGACATCCCCGGGGCCGGCGAAACACAGCCTGGTGTCGTGCGCGATGAAATCGTCGCCCTGAAGCTCGGTCTTGAGCGAATCGATCTCGACCAAGACGGCGCCGCGCGCGCCGATCGCAGTGAGTTGGCTGTTGTCGTGGTTGGCGATGACGCCGCTATCTTCCAGAAGACCGAGCCCGAAGCGCACACCTTCCTCGGCGCAGGCGACGGCAAGGCGGCCGAGACGACGCGAGGACGACAGTTTCTGGTCGACGATAGCGGCGCCAAAAAATCCCAACCCTTCCTGGATCACCAATCCGTGCCGTCCCATATCCGAGGCAATGCCGAAGCGCAGCGCTTCGTAGGACGTGCCGCCGCCGATCATGCAACCGGACAGCGCCGAGGCCGCGCCGCTGACTCCGACGATCATCGCGCCGGCCGCCCGCGCCCGCGCAATGGCGGTCAGCAGCGGCGTGACATCGCCACGGAAGAGCAAGGATTCCACCAGCCTGATCTGGTTACCGCCGGTCAGGATGATGGTGCGCAGGGCGGCGATCTGCTCGACCAGCGCTTCCTCGCGCATCCGGCGATCAACATTGTCGATGGTGATGCGCAGATCGGTGGCCTCGATGCCGTGGCCGCGCAAGGCGCGGATGTAGTCACGCGCGGTCGCGCGGGGCTCGGCGGAAGCGGCGGCAAGCACACCCACCGGTCCCTCGCAATGCGACGCCAGTTCCGCGAGCAGCGGGCTGCCGCGGTCGAGAGGCGCCGAGCCAAGCATCATCACGCGCGCCTGCTTTCCCGGCTTCACACCATAGTCGCGGGACAGCGCCGCCCGCCGGTTCTCCGCCAGCTGCGCCGCATTGAGCTGGCGCGTCTGCATGCTGGCCCGAAAATCCACCGCCGTCATGCGGAAATCACGTCCGCCTCCCGGAATGTAGGCGGCCGCACGGCCGCCCTGGCGGGATATTTCCACGCTGGTGGCGCAACCCGCCTTGGGTTCTATCGCGCGGGCGCGATCCGTCGGATAGGCCTCGGGGTCCCCCAGCACCAGCCGCGCCACGAGATCGTAGAGCGTATAGGCGCCGAAGACGTTGCGGAGCGAGCGGGCGGGGGCTTTGTAGGTAATGTCACGCCGGGTCACCGGCCGCTTGCCCGGACCGGGGAGGACCTCGCCCGTTTCCAGGTCACAACTGTCACCGTTGTCGGCGTAGCTGAAACCGATGTTTCCGATCTGCCTGTGGCGGCGATCGACTTGCGCCTCCTCAAGACGGAGCACGAAGGCACCGTATTCGCCGATCACCCGCGCAATGTTGCCCTCGACGAACAAAGCGGTGTTTTCGTCTATTCCGAAGCCGCGCTTCGCGCCGGACGCCTGCATGCCGACGACCAGCCGGCCGAACCGGCCGCGCTTGTTGAAATGCTGGTCGACCATGCCCCACGGAAAGAAGCCGAGCCCCGGCTCCAGCAGCATTCCGGGCTGGTCCGGGTCATCGACCACACCATAGGTCGCAGCTTCCAGCGACGTGCCACCGGAAATCATCACATCGGACATGATGGCGGCCCCAGCACTCGACCCGGCGAGCATCGCACCGTTGCGCTGCGCTTTACGGATCGCCTTCAGCACCCTGCTTTCCCTGCCGTTGGGCGCCAGCGCCCCGGTGATCAGGGCCTGGTCGCCGCCGGTGAAATAGACGCTGCCATAGTCCTCGACGAGATCGGCGATCGCCTCGTGTTGCGCGGCCTCCGCCGCCCCGGCGCCGTGCACCCCGGCCAGGACGGCATCGAAGCCATATGCGCAAAACACGCCGACGGTTTCGGCGCCGACCTCCTCAGGCACCGACGACGCCGTCGCGAACACGACGATCCGTCCGCCCGCCAGACGGCGCATCTCGTCATAGATAGCGGCATTGTCATCCTCCAGCCGGCCGCCGATGATCGCCAGTTTCGGGTGGAACTCACCCACGATGAGCGAATGAGACTCTGGCACGTCTCCCTGTCATGTCGCCGGAACGATAAGCACACCGCGATCATCCGAGGTGAGAACGAAGCCGTCGGGAACGCCGAAGGTGGATGCTGCCAGACGCTTTGCGACGGGTTCCGGCTCGGTCGCGGTGAATTTCGGGGTGAAGTGAACGATCCGCTTCCAGCAGCGCGTTATCGCCTCGCAGAAGAACAACACCAAATCGTCGGGTTGCGCCTGCGAAAGCGCCGCATCGAGGGCCTCTTCCTCATCCTCGATGATGGTGATCACGTCGGGCGCGACACCCTCGGCAATCAGGGCGGCCCGCATCAGCTTCGGCATTTCGTCGGGCTCGCGATCGCGCAGATCGTCGTCGCGGTGGCAGATGTAGGCGTCGAAATGCCCGGCGAGCTTGCGGGCAATAGCCGCCACGTCCTCGTCGCGCCGGTCACCTGGGCAGCCCACGCTGACGATCCTGCGCCCGCGCGGCTTGAGCCTGCCGACCAGGTCGACCATCGCCCCCACCGCCGCCTCGTTATGCCCATAGTCGAGGATCACCCGGAAACCGTGTTCGTCGAAGACATTCATCCGGCCGGGGCTCTGGAAGAAACTGTTCTCGAAGGTGCGCAGTCCGGTACGGATCTGATCCAGTGTCTTGCCGAGCGCATAGGCCATGCCGGCGGCGAACATGGCGTTTTCGACGTTGTGCAGCGCCTTGCCTTCAAGCGTCGCCCGGACGAGATGAGTCCAGATCAGCGGCATCTGTCGGCCGTTGTCGTAGATCACGATCTGGTCGCCGTTCAGCCCCTGCTCAAGCACGATCGCGGGCTTGCCGAGCCGGATATGTTCGCGCACCAGTTCATGCTCCGGGTTGCGCGTCACGTACATGACCTGCTTGGCGGGTGAGAAGGCCGCCATTTTCAGCGTCTGCTCGTCATCGGCGTTCAGCACCACCGTGCCGCGCGTGACTTCCGGGATGACGCGTTTCACCCGGGCCAGACCCTCCACCGTGTCGACGCCACCCAGGCCCAGATGGTCCGAGGTGACGTTCAGTACCGCGCCCACATCGCAGAAGTTGTAGCCCAGGCCGGAGCGGACGATGCCGCCCCGCGCCGTCTCCAGGACTGCGATGTCGACCGAAGGATCGCGCAGCACCATCTTGGCGGAGACCGGCCCGGTCATGTCGCCCTTGACAGTCACATTGCCGTCGATTACCACGGCGTCGGTCGAGGTCTGCCCCACCACATGGCCTGCCATTTTCAGGATGTGCGCCAGCATGCGCGAGCACGTGGTCTTGCCGTTCGTTCCGGTCAGGGCGGCGATGGGAACGCGCGCCTGGGTGCCCGGAGGAAAGAGCATGTCCATGATCGCTCCGCCCACGTCGCGCGGCTTGCCCTCCGAAGGCGCGATATGCATGCGCAGGCCAGGCCCCGCATTGACCTCGCAAATGCCGCCGCCGGTCTCGCGATAGCTTCTGGTGATATCGGTGGTCAGGAAATCCACGGCGCCGACATCGAGCCCGATCGCCTGGATCGCGCGCTCGGCCATCAGTTTGTTATCGGGATGGATCGTGTCGGTGACATCCACCGCCGTGCCGCCCGTCGAAATATTCGCAGTCTTGCGCAAATACACCTCCTCGCCCTCGGCGGGGACCGTCTTTTCCGTGTAGCCCTTTTCCGCAAGCAAGCCCTGCGCCTGACCGTCGAGTTCAAGCCGCGTCAGCACGTTTTCGTGCCCGACGCCACGACGCGGGTCCTGATTGACGATATCAACGAGCTCGGCCATGGTGTGGTGGCCGTCGCCCTTCACATGACCCGGCACCCGGCGTGCGGCGGCGGCGAGCTGGCCATTGACCACCAGAAGCCGGTGGTCGTCGCCGCGCAGCATGGTCTCCACCAGCACGGACGATCCTTCGGCATCGGCGGTCTCGAACGCGGCGGCGATGCCGTCCTCGGCTGTGATGTTGACGGTGACGCCCCGGCCATGATTTCCGTCGAGCGGCTTGACGACCACGGGATAACCGATGCGTTCGGCCGCCCTCATCGCCTCGTCCACGCTGTAGACCAGCTTCTGCCTCGGCACGGGCAGACCGAGATCGGCAAGGATCGTGTTGCAGAGGTTCTTGTCCGAGGCGATTTCGACGGCGATATGTGAGGTTCTCGACGTCAGCGCCGCCTCGATCCGCTGCTGATACTTGCCCTCGCCGACCTGGATCAGGCTGGCGTCGTTCAGCCGGTAGACCGGAATGTCGCGGGCCTGCGCTGCACGTACCAATTCCATGGCCGAGGGTCCGAGAGAATGTCTGTCGGCATAGGCCAGGAAATCCTCGACTCTTTCGTCGAGATCGGGAGCCTTGTCGTCGGCGCGGGCGATGGCCGCGAGCATGTCGCAGGCAACCTCGCCGGCCTCGATACCGATGTCCTCATTGCCATAGCTGTAGAACACTTCGACAATATCTGGATCGCCCGTCGATCCCGACCACGCCAGTGTGCCGTCAATGCCGGCGACATGCTGAAGCGCCAAAGCCAGCCTGGCGACCAGATCGCCGATGGAAAGCCCCTCGCCGGCGTGCAATGCGGCAAGCCAGTCGGCCTGTTCCAGCGCAAGCCCCGGCAGCACCGCTGCCAATCTGTCGATGACTTCCGCCCCCAGGCCCTTAAGGGTTTCCGCATAGCTCGGCTTGACGTCCACCTTGAGCCGGATCACCGCCTCCCGCGCATGGACGTTCGGACCGACATAAACGGAAATGGAATCAATATCCATTGCGGGGCATCCTCATCGAGCGTCGGGCATCTGCACACGAGAACGCGGTCGGGAGCCGCGCAGCGCAATGGAGGGTATTGCAACACACGGGACGATCATCCGCAGGACTTGAGCCAAACGGCGGGTGGAGCGCCATCGTTCGACAGGCGAGCCGAGCGGTTAGGGCCGATTAACCGGCTTCCGCCCAGCCGCCCGGTGGCCGTGATCAGCTGGTCCTCATTGAAGAGGCTCGCCTTCTCGATGTAATGCTGACGGGTGACTGCCCACCGACCGACGAGGTGCGCCGGGCGCCGAAGGCGTGGGTGTTGCCCCGCGCGCGTCGGCGTTGGTGAGACAGTGATCGCGTGCTCGAAGTTCAGCTGGATCACAATCGCGTCGTCACCTTCGACGGCCGCGTCCTGGAGGTATTCGGCGGCGCGGTGCGCCGCTTCCACGTATTGCTGCTGCGCGTCGAGATCTCCGCACCCGACAAGCGGGGTAACCAGACGATGGTGTTGACCCAGTCCGGCGTGGACACCGCGGTGTCACTTGATGAAGCGGGGGTTGGTCAGCTCAGGCCCATCCTGGACGCCCTGCACGCAGCGGGCGTGCCGATCACCGAATCGCGTTGAAAGAGAAAGGCAGCCGCCCCGGCACGTCTTCTGCGTCGACCGCTTCATCACCAGGCGATCACCTCCCCGGTTACGGGCAGTGGAAGCTCGTCGCGGTGGCCGGGCCGCGCCGCCGTACGGAGCACCCGGGACACGAACGCCGGACGCAGCAGATGTGTTGGCGTGTCGATCATCCCGGTGACCCGCATGAATTGCTGGCCCACCCACGGATCGGTCTCGGCCGCGGCCATCACCCGATCCAGATAGGCGTTGGTGAGCCGCATGGACAGCGGCCGCGGCCCCTGCACCTGAGGCAGCGTCAGATCCGAGCCGACCGCGGTCTGCCAGGCCACCTTGACCGTCTTAGCGGCGCCCCGGAAGAACCGGCGCGGCAGGTTCCGATGGCCGCCGCGCAGGCAGTCGCGCAGAATGAGCGACTCGATCGCGGCGACCGTCATGCCCTGGCCGTAGACCGGGTTGAAGCTGCAGATCGCGTCCCCGACGACCAGCAGGCGTTCCGGCATGTGGGCCATCTTGTCGTAGCGCCGCCACCGGTTGGACGGGAACCGGTGTTGGGTGACCTGGTCCAGTGGCTCACTGGCGCGGGCCGCCGCGGCGATGTGGCGGGGGGCGAGATCATCAGCGGCGGAAAGGATTTCGTCGCGATCACGGGCCGGTTCGAGTCCGCCGATGGCCACGGCCCCCATCAGCCAGGTGTCGTTCTCGCCACGGAACAACGCGAAACCTTTCGGGCAGGACGGCTTCGGGAAGATCGCGACCAGGTTCTCGTGCAGGGCCCCGTCCGGGATGTGCACCGGCTGGCTGGCGTAGGCGGTGTGGACCACCAGTTCGTCCACCGGCGGGCCGGCCGTAGCCGAGCTGCTCGAGGAACACCGGGGTGCGTGAGCCGCGCCCGGTGGCATCGACGACCAGATCGGCGGCCAGCTCGGAGTCGGCGCTGTCGGCGCGGCGGGTGATGCGGACCCCGGTCACCCGTGCCCGGCCCGCTGTCGTGGTCAGGTCGGCGACGTCATGGCCCGCCAAGATCGCAACGTTGGGCAGCGCGGCCAGATGTCGACGCACCGTCCATTCCAGCAACGGTCGGGTCGGGTAGTAGTTCACCAGCGACTGCGGGTCGGGTATCGGCGCGGATCGCACCAGTCGGTGCCCGCCGAAAGAGATCCAGAACCTCGACAGGTCGCCGTCGTCCCACACCGGTGCGCCGGCGCCGACCAGTTCGTCGAGGATTCCGGGAAAGTGGGCCTCCAGAATCTGCGCCGCGCGGGCCAGCAGCAGGTGGGGTTGTCGACCCTGTGGAACACCGCGCCGGTTGACCGGCTCGGTCGACAACTCATCACGCTCGACCACCGTGACGCGGTGATAGGAATCGGCCAGCACTCGGGCCGCCAACAGCCCGCCCATGCTGGCACCAAGTACCACCGCATGATCACCGTTGTTTGTCATGGCCCCCTCCTGACCCGTCATCGCGGTTCTGCCATTCAAGAACCGAAACCTGCTGCTCAGAAGTGTTCTCCGCCGACCCGGGGGGACCTAGAGTGGTGCGCTACTCGATCTGGACGAACCCGGTTCCTGCGCACCGAGACCGCCGTTCTGGGACCAGTCACAGGACTGAGTTCTGGACCCTAGACCACTGTCCGACGGCTGTTGGGTCGTCCGAGCGGGATCATCGTGCCGCGGGGCTAGTAGGCTCCGGCGTTCTCGCCCTCGTTGGTGTACTCCGGCTGATTCGGCTGTGGCGCATTGCCCGTGCCGCCGGCGTCCTGGCCTTGTTTCCAGTAAAGGTCGTCGGTGGGCAGCGGAGCCGGGCCGGTGCCCTCGGCGTTCTCGTTGGCGTTCCAGTAGTACGGGTCGGTGGGGTCGGGCCACACGAGGTCCGCCGACGCGGTTCCCGCCGTGGAAACCGAGATCGCGGCAGCCGCCAGGAACAAAAGGCCCACAGCCTTCGCGCGCATCATGGCCTCCATCGTGGCCTAAAACGCCGGTCAGCGCAGGGTCTCAGGTGAATGACGGCTGAACAGGCCTCATCCTGGCCTATCTCGACGGGGCCGCTCCGATCACCTTGTGGCTAGGGCTCGCCGGGCCGCTGGCCCGAATCAGAAGCGGGCAGCGACGTCGGGGGCCAGCACCGGAACGGGCAGCGCATACGTGGCCGGGGCCGGCTGCAGCCGCCGGGTGATGACGCGAATCGCCAGCATCTGCGCGAGGCCCAGCAGGATCACCGGCCAGATGGCGCCGGCCACGATCGCCCAGAAGACACGGGCCTCGTCAGACGGCCCATCGAAGGACTGGAGGTGATAGCTCATGTGCCACGTCAGGAACGCGACAGCGACCGCCGTGATGAGGTACGCGGTGATCCACACAGGGATGACACCTCTCGGCTCGGGACCAGTTCCCACAGGGTCGCAGATCCATCTGTGGGGAATGTGATCAATTCCCTAGAGCCGTCTGAGAGGAATGCAATCGATGCTTAATGGTTATCCTTGCGTGACAATAAATTACGTAGCGGTCAGGCCGCCGTCGACCACGATCGTCTGCCCGGTGACGTAACCGGCCGCCGGTGAGGCGAGCCAGACCGCGGTAGCGGCCAGCTCGGTCGGATCACCTTTGCGCCCCAACAGGACTCGCGGCAGCTGACTGTCCAGATAGCCGGGCGGGTACTCGTCGGTCATCTCGCTCTTGAAAAACCCCGGCGCGAGCGCGTTGACCCGAATTCCCTTGCGCGAACCCCACTGTTGCGCCAGGTCGCGGGTAAGGCCGATGACCCCTGCCTTCGAGGCGCTGTAGGCCGCCTGCGGCAGTCCGGCCGTCGTGATGCCGAGCACACTGGAGATGTTGATCACCGAGCTGCCCGGCTTCATCACCCGACCGCACGCCTGCGCCATCCAGTACGAGCCGTTGAGGTTGACGTCGACCACCTTGCGGAAGTCGTCGGGCGCCTCCCGGGTGGCCGGCACGGCGGCGCCCACGCCGGCGTTGTTGATCAGCACGTCCACCCGGCCGAACTCCGCGATGGCCGAATCCACCAGCTGCTGGCACTGTTCGGGATCGGCGACGTCGGTCTTGCGGGTGTACACCCGGCGGCCGGCCTCCTCGACCAGCGCCGCGGTGCCGGCCATCTGCTCCACCCGGCGCGCGCCCAGGACCAGATGCGCACCGGCCTGCGCGAAGGCCTGCGCGAACGACACTCCCAGCCCGGAGGAGGCGCCGGTGACGATGACGACCTTGTCGTCCAGCCGAAACAGATCCAGAAGGCTCATGACGGGCTCCTCAGCACTTGGCGGGCGATCGCGTACTTGTGTACCTCGGTCGGTCCGTCGTAGAGGCGGAACGCGCGCATGTCGGAGAAGATCATGCCGACGGGGGTCTCGTCGGAGATGCCCATCCCGCCCAGGATCTGCACGCAACGGTCGGCAACCTTGAAAAGTTCTTCTGAGACATAGGCTTTCACCATCGAGCTCTCGTGCCGGCCCTTGGCTCCGGTGTCCAGTGCCCAGCACGCCCACCAGATGCCCAGCCGGCACTGCTGGAGGGCGATCTCGTTGTCGGCCAGCATGAAACCCACGCCCTGGTGCTCACCGAGCGGCTTGCCGAAACCAGTGCGGGTGCGGGCGTGTTCGACCGCGATCGAATGGGCCCGCGAGGCGGCGCCGAGCCAGCGCATGCAGTGCGTCAGACGGGCTGGGGTCAAACGCAATTGGGCGTAGCGCAGCGCCTGGCCCACCTCGCCGAGCACCGCGGAGGCCGGCAGCCGCAGGTTGTCGAACCGCACCACACCGTGTCCCGCGACGTAGTTGCGGTCCATGGTGTCCATCACCCGCTCGAGCTCGATGCCGGGTGTCTGCCCGTCGCACAGGAACAGCGTCGGGCCGTCAGCGCCATGGGAATTCGGTGCGACGCGGGCCATGATGATCCACGTCCGCGCCCCGTTGGCCCCGGTGATCAGCCATTTGCGGCCGTTGATCACATAGTCGTTGCCGTCGAACACCGCCTCGGTGGCCAGCTGGTTGGGATCCGAACCGGCACCGCCGGGTTCGGTCATCGCGAACACCGACCGCTGCCTGCCGTCGATCACCGGAAGCAGGAACTTCTCCACCTGGTCTGAATTGGCGATCTTGGATAACAGGAACATGTTCCCTTCGTCGGGCGCCGCGCAGTTCAGCGCGACGGGTCCCAGCGTGGACCACCCCGCGGCCTCGAACAGCACCGCCTGTTCGCGATGCGACGGTTCGCGTCCGCCGAAGCGCCGCGGGGCCTGGAAGGTCAGCAGGCCGGCGTCGCGCGCCAGCTCCACGAGTTCGGAGCGCAGCTCCTCGTTGGGGCCGTGCCGGGTGACCCGCGGGTCGCGCTCGAACGGCACGATCGTGTCGACGACGAAGGCGCGGATCTCGTCGCGCAGCGCCGCCAGGTCGTCGGGAATCTCGAAGTCGATCATCGCTCTCCTTCTATCGTCGCCAGCGCCCGCTCGAACAGTCGGACGGTGGCGATGTGCAGTTGATCGCCAATCTCCTTGGGCGCCAAGCCGGCAGCCGCGCGGGCGTTGGAGCCCTCGAGGATGATGCCCAGCTTGAAACAGGCCAGCACCGTGTACCAGTCGATGTCCGACAGGTCGCGGGTGGTGTTCTGTGCGTAGCGCTCGATCAGCTCATCGGGGGCGGCCAGCCCGCCGGCGTTCATCAGCACGTTGGTCAGTACCGAGTCGCGGCCGGGGGCAAACCAGGTCGCCAGCATCCAGCCCAGGTCCAGCAACGGGTCGCCGATGGTGCACATCTCCCAGTCGACGATCGCCACGACCTCCGGGCCGGTGGGGGAGAACATCACGTTGGCGGCGTGATAGTCGCCGTGCATGATCCCGGGCTTCCAGTTCGTGGGCTGGTTACGCTGCAGCCAGGTGGCCACGGACTCGACGTCGCCGATCTGCGGGCCCGGATAGTTGTCGAAGCCGCTGTAGGACTCGAGCTCGGAAAGCCACCGTGGCACTTGGCGTTCCAGGAATCCGTCGGCCTTGCCGAAGTCCGCCAGCCCGACCGCGACGTGATCGACGGCACCGAGGCGGGCCGCCGCGTCGGCCATCGACAGCCCCATCTCGTGCCGGATCCCGGCGTCGCCGGCGTGCAGCGCGGGCAGGGCCGAGCCGGCGTTGAAGCCGTCCACCGGCTCCATCAGGTAGAACACCGCGTCGCCGAGCACCGCGGGGTCTTCGCACGCCGCGATGAGGTGGGGGTGCGGAACGTCGGAGTCGGCCAACGCGGCCAGCACCCGCGTTTCCCGCAGGATGACCTTGTTGCTGACCGGGCGAAGGTGACGGGGCCCGCGCCGGAACACGTATTCGCGGCCGGAGCGACGGAACCGCAACATGATGTTCTGGGTGCCGCCGACGATCTCGCTGACCTCCGAGATCGGGCCTTCGCCGAGTCCCTGGCCCGACATCCAGTCGGCTACTGCGGTCAGGTCGTCCACGCCGGTGAAGCTACCCCACGGTTGGTTGGGCCAATCCCTTCGGCCACGGCAACCGGCTGTCGATGGTGCGGAAGACGCTCCACCCGACGACCGTGCCGAGGGCGATCGAGAGGATCGCCGCGCCCGTCACCCCAAGGCTGGCCACCCCGACGTTGCCTCCGGTGGCGGCCTGGGTCACCGACTCGAAGCTCAGCGCGCCCGGCACCAGGGACCAGAAGGCGGCCAACATCATCACAACCGCCGACGGTGAGGTCTTGATCCGCGCCGCCAGCATGGCGAACGGCACCGACAGGAACGCGCCGATGAACCCCGAATAGGCGGCCGCGACGAACCTTCCCGCAACCGCCTGGCCGACCAACGCGACACCGATGGCCAGCGTGAGCCAGATCAGCGAACCGCGGGGAGCGGACAGATAGACGTAGAGACCCACCGCCACGACGACGATCGCCACGTACAGAGACCACGCCCCCATCTGTGTCGAGGGTGTCTGCGGGAGCACCTCCCCGGCGACATGTACCCCGAGCGCGACACCGAACACCAGCATTGCCAGCTGAGCGATTCCGTAGACCAGCCGGCTGGCGCCCGAGATGATCTGAGAGCTGGCCAGCTCCATCGCCCCGATGGTCAGCGCCATGCCGGGCAGGGTTGCCACCAGGGGCGGGGCGATCACTCTGAGCAGCCCGTCGTTCGCGGTGTCGGCGACGAACCAGGTCGCCAACATCGTCACCAGCATTGCGGCCAGCGTGGGCAGCACCGTGTTCAGGGTCGGAAAGGGCCGACCCAGCTGCGCGATTCCGCCGACGATCAGGCCCAGGAACAGATATCCGGGAAGGGAAGCCCAGGTGGGGTTGATGACCATGCCGAAACCCACTGTGGTGACGGCATATCCGATCGTGGTCGCCACCGGCCCGAATCGGGGCCGCAGGTTGCGCGCCGCTTTGATCGCCTCGATCGCGTCGGCCGGGGTGATCGCGCCGACGCCGGCCAGGGTGGCGATGTCATCGATGCGACCCGCCATGTCGAGTTGCAGCGAGTAGGTGGTCGTCGTGTCCACCTCGTAGCCCTCGGTGCCGAGCTGGATGAGCAACACCGTGGGCAACACGACAATTCGCACCGGCTGGGTCGTGTACTGCGCAGCGATCTCTGACAGCCGGGCCTGCACCAGCTGGGTCGGCTGCTCGACTTCCACCAGAGCGATGCCGATCTCGCGCAGCATCGCCGCCACGTCCGCCTGCTGGTGGGAGTCCGGGGGCGCCAGCGACTCCGGCGGTGTCTTCCGGACCGCGTCGATGATCCGCTTGCGCCGCGCCCGCCGGGTCTCCTTGCTCATGGCAGGCGCGCAGTCGCGGCCGCCGCGTCGGCGGCCTGCTGCTGACGGGCGTTCTGCCACGGCCAGTAACCGGTGACCTCCAGTTGCAACGAGAAGCTGAGGAACGTCCGGATCAGGACGATGCCGCCGAGGACGGCGACACTGCGGGCGTCGGGGGTGACCGCGACGGTGCGGATGATGTCGGCGGCGACCAGGAACTCCAGGCCCAGCAGGATGGAGCGGCCGAGCTGCTCGCGAAACACCCGGTAGGCGCTTCCCGTCTTGAACCGGGGGATGACCCCGGCCGCGGAGATCAGCGCGCCGACGGCGATGACAGCGACGCCGACCCCGTCGATCGTCTTGCCTACGGTCTCGATGACCTCGAAGAAACTCATCGGAGGAATTGTAGGAACGCAAACCCCTATCGGGCCGGTAGCACCGCCGTGGCGTCGGACGCGCCGCTGGCCTCAGTCGCCCGCACGGTCACCTGTTGACCGTTCTGCAGCGGCTGATGCGGCCTGCGGGTATCGGCGTCCAGGACGTAGGTGTGGCTGTAGCCGTCGGCGCTGCGGACGGTGATGGAAGCGTCCGACGCTGCGGTGATGCTGCCGGTCTGGGTCAATTCGGTGCGGAAACCACCCTTGCCGTCGGAGACGACGGACTCGCCGTGCAGGGTCCGTTCGGTGTCACCCGGACCGCCGGGCCCGCCGGGACCACCGAATCCGGGTGCTGCGCCGTTGTGCGCCGCGCTGTCGCCGCTGGAGTCCCGAGGTGGCGTAGACCACCAGGCCGGCTCCGAGGGCCAGCACCGCGGCGATTCCGGCGGCGAGAAGCGTCGTTCGGGTCGACCAGGTCGGCGGCTGTGCAGCCGGAGCGCCCCACACCTCGTGCTGCTCAACAGTCATGACACCACGGTGTGCGACGAAAATGGGAGGCCGCTGTGCGCGCCATCGGTGAGCTGTGTGCAGTCCGGGATCGCCGCACCTTCACAGCAGAAGCATAGGATTCGCATAGGATCGGCTCATCGCCAAACCCATACTGGAACTATGACCTCTTCAGCTGCCGAACGTGTGGTGATGCGCCGGGC
Organism: uncultured Actinomycetota bacterium; assembly: GCA_963716465.1. Taxonomy (GTDB): domain Bacteria; phylum Actinomycetota; class Actinomycetes; order Mycobacteriales; family Mycobacteriaceae; genus Mycobacterium. Next base: position 590,086 of record CAVQTS010000004.1, on the reverse strand, counting down.
CGACGGAAACCCGATCAACGTCCTCGTCGTCGATGACGAGGCGGTGCTCGCCGAGATGGTGTCGATGGCACTCCGCTACGAGGGCTGGAACATCAGCACGGCTGCCGACGGGGCATCGGCGATCAGCGCTGCCCGGGGCACCCGCCCGGACGCCGTGGTGCTCGACATCATGCTGCCCGACATGAGCGGGCTCGACGTGCTCCGACAGCTTCGGGAGCACAACCCGCACCTGCCGGTGTTGCTGTTGACCGCCAAGGATGCCGTCGAGGACCGGATCGCGGGCCTGACCGCCGGCGGCGACGACTACGTCACCAAGCCGTTCTCCATCGAGGAGGTGGTCCTGCGGCTGCGCGCGCTGCTGCGCCGAACCGGTGTCACCACCGAGGACAGCGGCGCCCAGATCGTCGTCGGTGACCTCGTCCTCGACGAGGACAGCCACGAGGTGACTCGCGCCGGTGATGCGATCTCCCTGACGTCCACCGAGTTCGAACTGCTGCGATTCCTGATGCGCAACCCGAAGCGGGTGCTGTCCAAGGCTCAGATCCTCGACCGAGTCTGGAGCTACGACTTCGGCGGTCGCTCCAACATCGTCGAGCTCTACATCTCCTACCTGCGCAAGAAGATCGACAGCGGTCGCGAACCGATGATTCACACGCTGCGCGGCGCCGGTTATGTCCTCAAACCTGCGTGCTAGCACCTGGTCCCTGAGCGCGCGGCTGCTCGTCGGCCAGGTGCTGTTGCTGGCGGCCGTCTGCGTAGGAATCGGTGCGGTCACCCTGGTAGCGCTCTACCAGTATCTGGCCGGTGAGGTCGACGCACAGCTGCGGGAGACCGCACACCGGGCGGCGATGATGTACGGGGAACCGCTGCCGGTGCCCGCGCCGTGGCGGGAGACCCGCCCGCAGGCCCCCAGACCCGGTCCCGGTCCGGAGTTCCTCGACGCGCCGGGCCAGCCGATCGGCCTTGTCGCGGGGGTGGTGGTCGACGGGGTGGCCACCAACGCCGGAGTGCTCACCGCGGGCGGAGTTCGATCCGCGCTGTCGGCGCCCGCGCTGCGGCAGCTGGCCGACGCCGGCACCCAGCACCATGCCGTCACTCGCAATCTGGACGGCCTGGGTCGCTATCGCATGGTCGCCGCGCGTAGCAGGCTGACCGGCGACACGCTGGTGATCGGGTTGAGCATGCGCAACGTCGACGCGACGCTACTGCGGGTCGCGGTGATCTTCGCGGTGGTCACCGGGGCGGCCCTGATCATCGCCACCACGTTGGGTCTTCTGGTCATCCGCCGAGCGCTGAACCCGTTGAACCGGGTGGTCGACACCGCCGGCGAGGTCGCGAACCTGCCACTGGATCGCGGCGAGGTCATGCTGCCCGTCCGGGTGCCCCAACCCGACTCCAACCCCAACACCGAAGTCGGCCGGCTGGGGCTGGCGATCAACCGGATGCTCGACCACGTCGCGACCGCGCTGTCGACTCGGCAGGCCAGTGAGAGCCGAGTCCGGCAGTTCGTCGCCGACGCCAGCCACGAACTGCGCACTCCGTTGGCCGCGATCCGCGGCTACACCGAATTGGCACAACGCAAACGCAATCTGGTTCCCGACGACGTCGCGCACGCGATGAGCCGGGTGGAGTCCGAGGCGATCCGGATGACCAACCTGGTCGAGGACCTGCTGCTGCTGGCGCGACTGGACTCCGGTCGCCCGCTCGAGCGTGAACCGGTCGACCTGGCAAGGCTTTCGGCCGACGTCGTCAGCGACGCGCACGCCGCCGGTCCCGAGCATCGCTGGAAGCTCGATCTGCCGCCGGACCCGCTCTACGTCGTCGGGGACGACGCTCGCCTGCACCAGGTGGTGGCCAACCTGCTGGCCAACGCACGCACCCACACCCCGCCGGGCACCTCGGTGACGTTGTCGCTGGACACCGAACCCGGTGCTGCCGTGCTGCGTGTGCTCGACGACGGTCCCGGCATTCCGGCCGGCCTGCAGTCCGAAGTCTTCGAGCGATTCGCCCGGGGTGACACCTCACGCTCGCGCAAGGGCGGCTCCACCGGACTGGGTCTGGCGATCGCGTCGGCGGTCGTCCGCGCCCACGGCGGCAGCATCGGCCTGCAAAGTGTGCCCGGCAACACCGAGTTCATCGTGCGGCTGCCGCGTACAAACGGTGCGCACACCAACGGATCACATTGAGGCAGGGTCAATTTCGGCCCGCTGAACTCACAGCGCGGTCATAGCGCGGACAAACCCCCGGCCCAATCCGGTACCGCATGCTGGAGAGCATGACCATCACCGATCTCCCCGCGATGCGCCGCCGAAACGCCGCCCTGATCGCCGCCGAAAGCGGCGTTCCGGTGCTCGATGTCGTCGTCCCAGTGTTCAACGAGCAGGCCGTACTGGCTGATTCGATCCACCGACTGCATCGCCATCTGCGCGAGGACCTCCCGTTCTCGTTCCGTATCACCATCGCTGACAACGCCAGCACCGACGACACGCCGCGGATCGCCCACGCGCTGGCCGACGAACTGCCGGACGTGCGGGTGGTTCGGCTGGAGGAGAAGGGGCGCGGACGGGCACTGCGTGCGGTGTGGTCGGTCTCCGACGCGACGGTCCTGGCCTACATGGACGTCGACCTGTCGACCGATCTGGCCGCGCTGGCCCCGCTGGTCGCCCCGCTGGTCTCCGGTCATTCCGACCTTGCCATCGGCACGCGGCTCGGGCGCGGGTCCCGGGTGGTGCGCGGCGCCAAGCGTGAGGTCATCTCGCGCTGCTACAACCTGCTCCTGCGATCGACTCTGGCGGCGCGATTCAGTGACGCCCAGTGCGGGTTCAAGGCCATCCGCGCCGACATCGCCGCCGACCTGCTGCCCCACGTCGAGGACACCGGGTGGTTCTTCGACACCGAACTGCTGGTGCTGGCCGAGCGCAGCGGCCTGCGCATCCACGAGGTGCCGGTCGACTGGATCGACGACCCCGACAGCCGGGTCGACATCCTCGCCACCGCCATCGAAGACCTGAAGGGAATTGTCCGCTTGCTCAAAGGATTCGCCACCGGAGAGATCCCCGTGGGAGCGATTCGCGCCCAGTTCGGAAACGGCGCCGGTCAAACCCCGGTCGCTGCTGAATCAGAGTGTGCGGTTCGCGGCGATCGGAATCCTGTCCACCCTGGCGTATCTGGTGCTCTTCCTTGTCCTGCGCCCGATCGGCGCGCAGGGCGCCAACCTCACGGCACTGCTGTTGACCGCCGTCGTCAACACAGCGGCCAACCGGCGCTTCACGTTCGGCGTCCGAGGCCGGGCGAACGCGGGGCGCCACCAGTTCGAGGGGCTGATCGTCTTCGGCATCGGCCTGGCCTTGACCAGCGCCGCGCTGGCGGTACTGAACAGTTTCGGTGAGCCGTCTCGCATCGTCGAACTGCTGGTACTGCTGCTGGCCAACCTGATGGCCACCGTCGTGCGCTTCATACTGTTGCGTGGCTGGGTTTTTCACCCGCGCCGGGTCACCCCGAGCACGGAAGACAGGAAATGACCATTCTCGAAGAGCGCGCCACGTCCGAGCCGCTGCCGGTTGCGGACCAACCGACGCCCGAGCGGCCGCGGTGGGCGCGTCCCGCGCTGTGGACACTGCTGGCGGTGACGGCCGCGCTCTACCTGTGGGGCCTTGGTGCGGCCGGCTGGGCCAACGAGTATTACGCCGCCGCCGTGCAGGCCGGCACCCAGAACTGGAAGGCCCTGCTGTTCGGGTCGATCGACCCCGGCAATGCGATCACCGTCGACAAGCCCCCCGCGGCGCTATGGGTAATGGGCCTGTCCGGCCGGATCTTCGGGTTCGGCACGCTTTCGATGCTGGTGCCGCAGGCGCTGATGGGAGTGGCCTCCGTCGCGCTCGTCTACGGCGCGGTGCGCCGGGTCAGCGGCTACGGGGCGGGGCTTCTCGCCGGTGCCGTGATGGCCCTGACACCGGTGGCGGCGTTGATGTTTCGGTTCAACAACCCCGATGCGCTGCTCGTGCTGCTGTTGGTGGTTGCGGGCTACTGCGTGACCCGCGCGCTCGACGGGGCCTCGACCCGCTGGGTGGCCCTGGCCGGCGCGGCGGTGGGTTTCGCCTTCCTGGCCAAACTGCTGCAGGCCCTGTTGATCACCCCGGCGCTTGCGCTGGTGGTACTGGTGGCGATGCCGGGCTCGGTGCGGCACCGACTGCGGGACCTGGCGGTCGGTCTGGTGGCGATGGTGGTGTCTGCCGGCTGGTATCTGGCATTGGTCAGCCTGTGGCCCAAGGACTCTCGGCCCTATATCGGCGGCTCGACCGACAACAGCCTGCTGCAGTTGGCGCTGGGCTACAACGGGCTGGGGCGGGTCTTCGGTGGGGACGGCAATCCCGGTGGCGGCTCGGGTGAGGGTCCCGGCGCTGGCCCAGGCCCGATGAGCGGTTCACCGATGTTCGGCGGTTCCGCCGGGATCACCCGGATCTTCGGTGAGTCGATGGGCACCGAGATCTCCTGGCTGTTGCCCGCCGCGCTGATCGGTCTGACCGCCGGACTGTGGTTCACCCGGCGCGCCGCGCGCACCGACCGCACTCGCGCCGCGCTGCTGTTGTGGGGCGGGTGGCTGGTGGTCACGGTCGTGGTGTTCAGCTTCATGAAGGGCATCATGCACCCCTACTACACCGTTGCTCTGGCGCCTGCGGTGGCCGCACTGATCGGCGTCAGTGTTCGAGAACTGTGGAACGGCAAGCAGTTCAGGGCATCGCGGTGGCTACTGGCCGCCATGGTCTTCGGCACCGGTCTGTGGAACTTCGTCCTGCTGGACCGGACCCCGGAATGGCTGCCGTGGCTGCGTTGGGTCGTTCTGGCCGGCTCCGTCGTGGTGGCCGCCGTGCTCGCCGCGGGCGGGCATCGGCTCGGCCGCTGGACGGCGGCGCTCGCGGCAGCGGGTCTGGTGGTCGGACTCGGCGGCACCGCCGCCTACACCGTCGAGACCGTGCTGAACAGCCACGACGGCGGCCTCCCCATCTCGGGGCCCAGCCGACCGGGCGGGGCCATGGGATTCGGCGGTCACGGTGGCCCGGGTGGCCTCGGCGGCAACGAGATTCAGGCCTCGGACAACGCAGAGGTGAAAGCCATGCTGGCGAAGGCCGACAACCGTTGGGCGGCAGCCACTGTCGGCTCGCACACCGCGGGTAGCCTCGAGTTGAGCACCGGCGCGTCGGTCATGTCCATCGGTGGGTTCAACGGCGGCGACAACTCGCCGACGTTGAAACAGTTCCAGGACTATGTGGCCGGCGGACAGATCCACTACTTCATCGTGGGCAACGGTCCGGGCGGCCGTCACGGCCCCGGTGGTGAGTCCGGCAGCGCTACCGACATCACCCAGTGGGTGCAGCGCACCTTCACCGCGCAGGACGTCGGCGGTACGGAGATCTACGACCTAACCGCCGGCAACTGAGGAGTCCGGCCGCAGCGCGGCGACGGCGGCCCGGTTGGTCTCGAACACGTAGTGGCCCTGGAGCAGATGCATGCGGGCAAGGTTGGCTTCCAGTTCGGGGCGGACCCTGGAGTAGGCGAAGGTGATCGACTTGCCTTGCAGCCATTGCAGTTCCTTGGCCAGCGCCTCGGCGCCGGTGACGTCGACGTCGGTCACGCCCTCCATGTCCAGGACGAAAGCCGAGACGGGATGGGGTGCCTGGGCGACGGAGTGTCGGATGGCCGCGCTCAAGGTCTGGGCATTGCCGAAGAAGATCGGCGCGGCGAAGCGCATCGCGATCACACCCGGCTCGGTCTCGTGGACGTCGTCGTGGCCGACGGTCAGGGAGACATGCGGGTCGTCCGAACCCTCGAGCACGTCGACAGCGGGACGGGCGGCCTTGCGCAACAGGTTGATCAGTGACAGCACAAAGGCCAGCACGATGCCCGCCAGTGGTCCGATCAGCAGTACGCCGAGGAAACATGTTGCACCGATGAGGAATTCGAAGCGGGACAGCTGCCAGAGGTGGCGGAACTCGCGCAGCCCGATGAGTTTGGCGACCGAGACCCCGACGATCGCGCCGATCGCCGGGGAGGGGATGTCGGCGAGCAGGCCGGCACCGAACAGCAGCAGGGCCAGCGCGCCGGCCGCCATCACCAGCAGCGGGAGCTGGGTCCGCGAGCCGGCCTGATCCATGGCCGCGGCCCGCGAGGTCGAGGAGCCGACGGTGAACCCGGACGACAGTCCCGAGGCGATGTTGGCCGCTCCGAACGCCAGCAGGTCCTGGTTCGGTGAGGTGCGGTAGCCGTACTTGTCGGCATACGCGCGCGCCAGCAGCAGCCCCTCGCCGACGGTGACGGTGGTGATCGCGATGGCGGGCAGGATCACCGCGACCCACTGCGACCACGTCAGGTGCGGAACGGCCAGCACCGGCGGTCCCGACGGCACCTCACCGAGCACCGCGACGCCCTTGCCGGGCAGGTGCAGTGCCGACGAGGCGACCGTAGCGAGCACCAAGACGATCAAGGCCCACGGGATCGCCGGCCAGCGGCGCCGGGCCGGCACCAGCACGGCGACGGCCGCCAGCCCGAGCGCCAGCGACCACCAGTGGACGGTCCCGATCTTGGTGATCAGGTGGACCAGCCGGTCGAAGAACTCCGCTCCACGCGGCGTCTTGATTCCCATGATCTTGGCGATCTGGCTGAGCAGGATGTCGGTGGCCAGGCCGCCGACGAAGCCGATCAGGATCGGCTTGGACAGGAAGTCCGCGAGGAAGCCGAGCCGGAACACCGCGCAACCCACGAACAGCAGACCGCCGACGATCGCCTGAGCACCGGCCATGGCCACGTACTGCCCGCTGCCCGCCGGGGCCAGACCGGCCAGCGCCGAACCCACCAGCGCCGCCGCCGCGGCGTCCGGTGCCGCGACCAGGTGCCGCGACGACGCCAGGAGTGCGAACGCCACCGACGGCAAGACCAGCGCGTACAGACCGGCGCTGGGCGGCAGACCGGCGATCTGCGCGTAGCCGATGTTCAGCGGTAACGCGATGGCCAGCAGCGTGATCCCGGCCAGCACCTCGGTGCCGACGTTTTCTCTGGTGAGCCCGGACAGCACTTTCATCGGCGCAATCATGAGCCATACCAGAACCACCCGGAGGCGAATCGCCGACGTACGCCGACCTAACCGGCACTCGACTCCACCCGAAGACGTCGGCCGGTACGCCGCCGGTAGACGTACTCGAAGCCGAAGCTGACCACCAGAACGCCCAGCAACGTGATCCACGTGCTGGCCGGCCCGGTGCGAACCGTGTAGCCGAGCAGCAAGGCGAACAACGCCAGATTCAGCAGCACGGCGGTGACAAGCAGCGCCGGTTTGGCGCCGGTCTCTCGCCACACCCGCAGGTGGCCGAGGCTGACCGTGCCGTACCCGATTAGGAATGCCAGGCTGGCCATCTGCCCGACGGCGGCCAGCGGGAAGAACAACACGAACGCGCGCCGACGCCGATGGCCGTTGCCCCCGCGACAGTGATCGATCCAGTGGCCATCGTGCATGTCTACCCGGCGCCGGGCGATCCGGGTGACCGGCCCAGGCCTGTGGTGAATGATGCTCGGCATGGAGCACAAACCCCCGACATCCGTCATCGAAGCGGCCCAGGCCGAGCAGCTGACCTCATTGCCGTTCCACGACACCGCCGACTTCGCCGCCACCGACCGCGGATTCGTCGGCGCGCTCGATCCGTGTGTCGTCACTGCCGCCGACGGCCGCGTGGTGTGGGACAACGACGTCTACGACTTCCTGCGCGGTGACGCGCCTGCCTCGGTCCATCCCAGCCTGTGGCGGCAGTCCATCCTGGTGGCCAAGCAGGGCCTCTACGAGGTGGTCGAGGGCATCTACCAGGTGCGCGGGCTGGACCTGTCGAACATCAGCTTCATCGAAGGCGACACCGGGGTCATCGTGATCGACCCACTGATCTGTACCGAGACCGCCGCCGCGGCACTCGCGCTCTACCGTGCCCACCGGGGGGATCGCCCGGTCGTCGCCGTGATCTACACCCACAGCCACGTCGACCACTTCGGCGGAGTACTGGGTGTGACCACCCAGGCCGATGTGGACGCCGGCAAGGTCGCGGTGCTCGCGCCCGAGGGCTTCGTGCAACACGCGGTTCAGGAGAACATCTACGCCGGAACCGCGATGGCGCGCCGCGCCGCCTACATGTACGGCACCCTGCTCGAACGGGGACCGCGCGGCCAGGTCGGCTGCGGACTCGGTCAGCAGACCTCTACCGGCGAGGTCGCCATCATCGTGCCGACCGTCGACATCACCACCACCGGCGAGACGCACACCATCGACGGAGTCGAGATCGAGTTCCAGATGGCACCGGGCACCGAGGCGCCCGCCGAGATGCACTTCTACTTCCCGAAGTTCCGCGCACTGTGCATGGCCGAGAACGCCACCCACAATCTGCACAACCTGTTGACGCTGCGCGGCGCGCTGGTGCGCGATCCGCACGCGTGGTCGGGGTATCTCACCGAGGCCATCGACAGCTTCGCCGATCGCACCGACGTGGTGTTCGCCTCCCACCACTGGCCCACCTGGGGCCGCGACGACATCGTGAATTTCCTTTCCCTGCAACGGGACCTGTATGCGTATCTGCACGATCAGACGCTGCGCCAGCTCAACCAGGGATACACCGGCATCGAGATCGCTGAGACCTTCCAGATGCCGCCGGCACTGCACGACGCCTGGCATGCGCACGGCTACTACGGCTCGGTGAGCCACAACGTCAAGGCCGTCTACCAACGCTACATGGGGTGGTTCGACGGTAATCCGGCCCGACTGTGGGCGCATCCGCCCGAGGCGATCGCCCCGCGCTATGTCGAGGCCATGGGCGGCATCGACCGCGTGGTGGAGATCGCGCGCTCGGCTTACGGCTCAGGTGACTACCGTTGGGCGGTAACACTTCTCGATCACGCCATCTTCACCGATGAGAACCACGCGGCCGCCCGTGAGCTGTACGCCGACACCCTCGAGCAGCTGGGCTATGGGGCCGAATGCGCCTCCTGGCGCAACTTCTTCCTGTCTGGTGCCACCGAGTTGCGCGACGGCAACTTCGGGACACCGGTGGGCGGGAACTCGAAGGCCATGCTGGAGCAGCTCACGCCGGAGCAGATGTTCGACACCCTGGCGATCAGCGTCAACGGCCCGCGCGCCTGGGATCTCGACATCGCCGTGGACATGACGTTCACCGACGTCGCCACCAACTACCGCCTCGCGCTGCGCAACGGTGTGCTGGTCTACCGCAAGTGCGTGGCAGACCCCTCGACTGCCGACGTAACCGTGACGCTGGCCAACAAGATGCGCCTGTTGGCAGCCGCCGCAGGTGATTTCACCTCACCCGGGCTGGAGACCACCGGCGACGCCGATGCGCTCGCCGCACTGTTGGGTGTCCTGGATCGGCCCGACCCCGGCTTCAACATCATCACGCCCTGATCGACGCTCAGGCGATGTCGATGACGACCTTGCCGACGGCCTTGCGGTCGGCGACGTAGCGCAACGCGGTGGCAGCCTGTTCCAGCGGGAAGCGGGCCCCGATGTACGGCCGCAGCCGGCCACTGGCGAACAGTTCCCGCAGCTCGGCGTCGTCGCGGGTGATCTCGTCGGGGTGGTCGATCATGAAGGTCCGGATCTCCATGCCCTGCACCGTGATGCCTTTGAGCAGAACCAGATTGAGTGGGATAGCGGGGATGTCGCCTGCGGCGTAGCCCAGCGTGACGAACCGTCCGCCGCGGCCCAGCCCGCGCAACGCCGGCTCGGAGTAGCGACCGCCGACGGGGTCGACGACCACCTGGGCGCCGTCCGGTCCGGTGATCTCCTTGAGTCTGGACTTCAGATCCTCGCGGTCGTAGTCGATGACGGCCTCCGCGCCACGCTGCCTGCACACCTCGAGCTTCTCGGCACCGGAGGCGGCGGCAATCACCCTGGCGCCCATGAGCACGGCGATGTCCACCGCGGCCAGGCCGACACCGCCGCCGGCCCCGAGCACCACGACCCAGTCACCGGGCCTGACCGGAGCCACCGTCCGCAGGGTGTAGTACGCCGTGCGGTTGGTCACCCCGAACGCCGCGGCGTCGGCATAGTCCACGCCGTCCGGAATAGGTGTCAGCCCGCGGGCATCCACCACCGCCTGCTCGGCGAAGGCGCCCACGAACGTCGTCGCCGACACCCGGTCGCCGGGCCGGTAGTCCACGCCGTCGCCGACGGCCAGCACGTCGCCGGCCATCTCGCTACCCGGGCTGAACGGTGGCGGCACCTTGATCTGGTACTTGCCCGCTATCAGTAGCACGTCGGGATAGTTCACCGCCGCCGCGCGCACCTTGACCACCACCTGCCCGGGACCCGCTGCCGGATCGGGCAATTCGTCGAGCACCAGGTCCTCCGGGGTGCCGTACTCGCGGCAGACGACGGCGCGCATCAGCGGTCTCCTTCCGGCACTCCGAGCCCGCGCAGACAGAACCGGACCAGGTGCGTGATGTCTTTGCGACCCGGCTGATCGGTCGAGTCGACGTAGCGACGCATCGTACCGACCGTGCAGACGAACACCGCGTCGGCATCACGCTCCGGATCGGGCCGGCCCAGCGCACGCACCGGTTCGAGGAGCAGATCCCGCATCGAGGCCATGATCTCCTCCTCGGCGAGTCGGCGCTTGTCCGAGTCCGACATCTGCCCGACCAGCGCCCGGCTCATGCCGATCAGCTCAGGGTCGGCAACCTGGGCGAGCGCGCCGGTGATCCAGCGGCTGATCTTTCCCGCCGGGGTGCTCTCCTTGGCCATCTGGTGTTCCAGATACGAAACCACCAGCGCCACACCGCGCTCCATGACGGCAAGGATCAGGTCGTCCTTGCCGGCGAAGTAGCGGTAGAACGCCTTGTTGGACACCCCGGCCTCGGCGACGACGTCGCTGACCCGCGGTGCGTTGGGTGACACCCGCTGCATCACCCGAACGGCGGCCGCCAGGATGCGCTCCACCTCCTCGGTGGCCTCGCGCTGGCGGTCGTCGAGTGCCCGCACGACGGCAGCGGCTGCTCGACTGGTCATGGCGAAACAGGCAGCGCCGGAATGCGATCGACGAGATGGCCGTACTTCTCACGCGCCCGCTCGATGCGGTTGCTCAGGAACTCGCTGGGCCATACCGGATCCTCGGGCTGGTAGCCCTTGAGCACCATGCGCGCGAGGTTGATCTTGTGCGCCTCGGTCGGACCGTCGGCCAGTCCCAGCGCGATACCGCCGAACAGCACGCTCGTCAAAGGCATCTGATCGGTCAGGCCGAGCCCGCCGTGGACCTGGATGGCTCGCAGCCCGATCGCCTTGAGCACGGTCGCGGTCTGGATCTTGCACGCGGAGATGGCTTCGCGGGCGGCGTGCTCACCCTGGGTGTCGACCAGCCATGCGGCATAGAGCACCAGCAGGCGGAACTGCGTCAACTCGACGTAGGAGTCGGCGACGAACTCCTGGATCAGCTGCTTGTCGGCCAGCAGACTGCCTTGGGTGAAGCGGCTTTTCGCGCGCCGGGCCATCATGTCGATCGCGCGCTGGGCCACCCCGATGGACCGCATCGCGTGATGCAACCTACCCCCGGCCAGGCGCGACTGCGCGACGTGGAACCCGCCGCCCTCCTCGCCGAGCATCGCCGAGGCGGGCACCCGCACGTTGTCGTAGCTCACCAGCGAGTGGCCGGGATCGTGTTTGTGCGATCCGACCAGATGATGGGTCGCCTCGATGGTCACCCCGGGGGTGTTTTTGGGTACCAGGAACGTCGAGGCCCCCTTGTGCACCGGCACGTCCGGGTTGGTGATCGCCACGACGATGAAGAACGAAGCCACCGATGCGTTGGACGACCAGTACTTGCGCCCGTTGATGATCCAGTCGTCGCCATCGCGTGTCGCGCGGGTGGTGAACACCCGCGGATCCGAGCCGCCCTGCGGTTCGGTCATCGAGAAGGTGGAGAAGATCTCCCCGGACAGCAAGCCGGCCAGATACGTGTCCTTCTGTTCCTGGGTACCGAACCGGGCGATGATCTCGGCGTTGCCGGTGTCCGGTGCCTGGGTGCCGAAGATGATCGACGACCAGGTTGCCCGGCCGAGGATCTCGTTGATCAGCGTGAGCTTCACCGCGCCGAAACCCTGACCGCCGAGTTCGGGTCCCAGATGCGGGGCCCACAGGCCCTGATCGCGCACCTTCTGCTTGAGCGGATCGACGATGCGGCGGCGTTCTTCGTCCAGCGGCAGGAATTCGCAACTGGGGAAGAGGACCTCGAGCGGCTCGACCTCCTCACGGACGAACTCCCGGATCCACTCGAGCTTCTTCTCGAATTCCGGCTCGACGGAAAAGTCGAATGCCATGTCAATACTCCTTAGGGGATGCCGCCGTCGGCCCGCAGGATGGAGCCGGTGGTGAAGCTGGACGCATCGGACATCAAGAACAGCGCCGCACCGATGATTTCGTCGGGCTGGCCGGCGCGCTGCAGTGCGTGGCGGCCGAACGGATTCTGCATTCCGAAGTCCCACGCCTTGCTGATGTCGGTGAGGAAGGGGCCGGGCATCAAGGTGTTGACCCGGACGGTGGGTCCGAACGCCTGCGCAAGTCCCTCGGTCATCGCGTTGAGTCCGGCCTTCGAGGCCGCATAGGGGATGAAGGACGGATGCGGGCGCAGCGAGCCGTGGGTGCTGACGTTGATGATCACCCCGCCGGCTCCGGCCACCATCCGTTCACCCACGAGCGCCGACAGCCGGAACGGCCCCTTGAGGTTGAGGTTGACCACCGAGTCGAACAGCTTCTCGCTGACATCGGTCAGCTTGTCGTAGGTGGGCGACATGCCGGCGTTGTTGACCAGGACGTCGAGCTTGCCGAAGCGGTCGTACACCGCCTCGACCAGACCGTCGAGCTCGTCCCACCGGCCGACGTGAACGCCGTAAGGCATTGCGATGCGGCCGGTTTCGGCTTCGATCTCCTCAGCGGTCGCCACGCAGGTTTCGTACTTGCGGCTGGCGACGACCACGTCGGCTCCGCACCGTGCCGCGGCGAACGCCATCTCCCGGCCCAGGCCGCGGCTGCCGCCGGTGATCAGTACCACCCGGTCGGTCAGATCGAAAAGGTCGTCGGCGTAACCCATCTAGGCCTCCTCGCCCGACTGTGCCAGCCGGGCCGCGGTACTGATCAGGTCGGGAACCATCGCTCCGAACGCCTCTTTGATCTTCGGATCCGCCGCACCACCCTTGACCGCCGCGGCGTAGGTCTTCTCCAACACGATGCCCAGTTTCCAGTTCGCCAGCACCAGGTAGTAGTGGATGTTCTCGGTGGACAGTCCACTGACCTTCTCGTAGTGCGCCAGCAGTTCGCTGCGGGTGGGCATCCCCGCCATCGGAAGGTAGAAGCCCTGCTCCTTGGGATGCTCACCGACGTAGCCCAGCAGCGCCCAGGCGACGTCGAGCAGCGGGTCACCGATCGTCGTCATCTCCCAGTCGACGATCGCGGCCAGCCGGGCGGGCGCCCCGTGGGCGTACATGACATTGGCGAACTGGTAGTCGCCGTGCATGATCCCCGGGGTGAAGTGGGCGGGGCGGTTGCGGCGCAGCCAGTCCGAGGCCACGTCCAGCCCCGGCAGTTCGCGCACCTTGAACGAGTCGAGGAAGGACAGCCAGCGGTCCACTTGACGGTCATGGAAGCCGTCCGGCTTGCCGAAGCCCTCCAGCCCCTGGGCTTTCCAGTCCAGCCGACCCAGCTTGGCTGCGCCCTCGATGAGCTGGAAGGCCAGGCCGCGCCGCGCCTCGAGGTCGGTGTCGAAGGGAGCTTCCCAGCCGCCGTCCATCGGACTCCAGCCGTCGATCTCCTTCATCAGGTAGAACGGCTTGCCCAGTACCTCGCCGGTCTCGTCGGCGGCGACCAGTTCCGCGTGCGGCACGTCGGTGCCCTTGAGCGCCCGCTCGAGGCGGATCTCGCGCAGCAACTCACTGAGACGCCGCTCGTCGGCCCGGGGCCCGGGCATCCGCAGGACCATGCCCTGGCCACCGCGGTTGACCCGGTAGAGCATGTTCTGCGATCCGCCCTTGAGGACCTCGGCCACCGGCAGCTCACCGGCACCCGGTGCGTCCTGGGTGTCCAGCCACCGGCCGAGGGTGGCGATGTCCAGGCCGGCGGTGCTATCCGTTCTCGTCATGGAACTCCTGACTCTCCAAACGGAGAATAGCATTCTCGGTCCCCGGCGCCAGTAGTGTTTCTCCGATGGCGGGACCGCTGGACGGGATCAAGGTTGTCGAGCTCGGTGTGTGGGTGGCCGGACCCGCGGCCGGGGGCATCATGGCCGACTGGGGCGCCGACGTCGTCAAGATCGAACCGCCGACCGGTGACCCCGGCCGGTCGTTCGGCCGGATGCTGGGCCTCGAGGACGGCTCGAGCCCGCCGTTCGAGATGGACAACCGCTCCAAGCGCAGTATCGTGCTCGACCTGACCACCGACGGCGGACTGGCGACTGCGCGCCAATTGATCTCCCGCGCCGACGTTTTCATCACCAACGTCCGGCCCGACGCGCTCAGCCGGCTCGGCTTGGACTATCCGTCGGTGGCCGAGCTGAACCCGCGCCTGGTCTACGGATTGATCACCGGATACGGCGAGACTGGTCCCGATGCCAACCGCCCGGCCTACGACGTCGCCGCGTTCTGGGCTCGCTCCGGGGTGGCCGACCTGCTGACCAAGCCCGGCGACACTCCGCCGTTCCAGCGCGGCGGGATGGGCGATCACCTGACCGGGATGACGCTGGCGGCGGCGGTCAACGCCGCACTGGTGGCCCGCGCCCGCACCGGCGAGGGACAACTGGTCAGCACGTCGCTATACCGGCAGGGCGCCTACACGGTCAGCTTCGACCTCAACACGTTCCTGCTGAGCGGACGGCCGATCGCGATCGGCCAGCGGGAGTCGATGGGCAACCCGTGTATGAACAACTACGTCGCGGCTGACGGGCGGCGGTTCTGGATCGTCGGGCTGGAGGCGGACCGGCACTGGCCGGCACTGTGTCGCGCGGTCGGCAGGCCGGAATGGTTGAGCGACAGCCGGTTTGCCACGCCACGCGACCGCGCCAGGAACGCCACCGAGCTCATCGCCACCCTCGACCAGATCTTCGCCGGACGGACACTTGCCGAGTGGTCGGATGTCTTCGCCGCGGAGCCCGAGCTGTTCTGGTCACCGGTCAACTCGATGGAGGACGTCCTGGGCGATGAGCAGTTCTACGCCGCAGGCGGTCTGGTCGACGTACCGGACGGCGACGGCGGCTCACTGCCGATGGTCGCCACGCCGGCCGACTTCCACGGCACCCCGTGGGCACCGCGCTCGGCGGCCCCGAAACTCGGCGAGCACACCGAGGAGATCTTGAACGAACTGCTGCAGCGCTGAAACCATCTGCCACGTTTGCGCCTTCGTTAATATCGCCCTTGGCGGGTCTATCACCCGCACTAAGGGGCGCGAATGGCGTTGTCGGATCTACCCGTGGACCGGCGGCTATACCTGTCGGTCGCGGCGGTTGCGCTCGTGCTGGCATTCGGCTGGCGTCCGGCCCCGGCACCCGTCGGGTCGAACGTCATCACCGGACCGATGGCGTCATTGCTGGCCAGCTCCACTGACCTGGGCCCCGCGCGGGCCGCGAAGGTCCAGCTGACCGTCGCTATCCGGGATCACCGAAGGCCCGCGGAGTTGATCGGGTGGACGGCGCAGAGGGGGCTGGCGGTGCGCTGGCAGTCGGGGGACGACTGGGCCATCGTCGAGGGTGCGCCGAGCAAGGTCGCCGATGCCTTCGGAGTGTCGGTGCACGATTACCGGGGCCGCCGCGGTCAGGTGTTCTACGCCTCGCCGCAGCAGGCCGCGATCCCGGAGCAGTTGGACGGTGAGGTCGCCGGGGTGGGACGGATTCTCGGTTACACACCGCAACGCGAGGCGCGCCCGTCCATCGTGCCGTTGGACGTGCCGGATCACGGTTTGTCGCCGGCTGCGCTGCGGGAGACCTACGACGCCGGGCCGTTGGCGGCCGCCGGCTACACCGGCAAGGGCGTCACCGTCGTGGTGTTCGCGTTCGACGGGTTCGACCAGGCCGACCTGGACTCCTTCGCCACGATGTTCAATCTGCCGAAGTTCACGCCCGTGGTGGTCGGCGGTCAGCCGACTGCTCGGCGGGGCGAGGCGACGATGGATCTGGAGGTCATCCATGCGCTCGCCCCGGATGCCAGAACCGTGTTGGTGAATGCTCGTTCCACTGTGGAAGGCGACGGTGGCTTCGAGAAGATCGCGCAGATGATGAATTCGACGCAGGAGCCAGTTCCCGGGCGCGGTGTGGAGCTTCTCCATCGGCTGGGGCTGTGAGAAATTGCTCACCGCAACGGATTTGGCGCCGATTCGCTCGGCGCTGGCAGCCGCCCACGACGTGGGCACCGCAGCGTTCGACGCGAGCGGCGATCTGGCCGGTCTGGACTGCAAGGGCGGTCAGGATTGGTCGGCGGCGCCGAGTGAGAACGATGTCGGGCTGGACGCGGTGGCGGCGACGCCAGAGATGACCGACGTCGGCGGCACCACCGTCTCGACAGATGCGGGCGGTCAGTGGCGCGACGAGCAGACCTGGTTCTCCCCGACGCTGTCCCACGGCACCGGCGGGGGAGTGTCGACTCTGTTCCCGCGCCCCTACTGGCAGGACGGCGTGGCATCGTCGCGCGGCGCCGGTCAGCGACTGACCCCCGACGTCGCGGCGGCGGCCGACCCGTTCACCGGCGTCAAGATCGTCTTCGACCAACGCGAGGTGGTTGGCGGGGGCACTTCCCAAGCAGCCCCGATCTGGGCAGGAATTGCCGCGGTGATGGATCAGTATCTGAAGGCACACGGTGGAAAGTCGCTCGGGGATCTCAACCCTCTGCTGTACCGGGTGGCGGCGGGCAGCCGGCTACCGGCCTACCATGACGTCGTCCTCGGCGGCAATGCGGTCGATAACGCAGGGCCAGGCTATGACCTGGTGACTGGACTCGGCACGCCCGACGTCAACAATCTGGTTCAGGACCTCCTCGTCACCCAAGCCGCCATTCGATGAGCACCGCCACGCCCGCCGGTCACCTGGACGTGCCGAGCCTGCGCTGCCCGACCTGTGGCGCCGACGTCCCCGCCGGCCTCTTCTGCGGTGTGTGCGGAGCAGACCTGACACCGGAGCGCGGCGACGGACCGCAGTGGCTACGGATCTGGAACTACGCCGCCGCGCCGAGTGAGCATGTGCTGCGCCCGTCTCTGGCCAGCGCGATGATGCCGCACTTGCCGCAGCGCTCGCGGGCACCATTCCGGGTGGCCTTGGGTGCGATGCTCGTGGCACTGATCGGACTCACCCTGCTGAGGCTGCCCGCGTCAACGATCGCGGTCGGGGCGGCGGGCGGTCCGATGCTGTTCCTGCTGTACCTGCGTGAGGCCGACGCCTTCCGTGACCTGCCCGTGCGAATTGTGTTGCTCGCTTCGCTCATCGGCGTGGGGCTGGGTGTGGTCTGGGCACTGGTGACCGGCGAAGTGGTGGCCCGGTCCTACGGAATTCCGCTGGAGGCCGGCCTGAGCGGCACCCGCCTGCTGCGCATGGGATTGGCCATCCCGCTGGCCACCGCGGGGCTGATGCTGGTGTCCGCGGTGATCGCCCGGCTGTTGCGCACGCCGACGCGGGAATCGTTGGACGGGTACCTGATCGGGACGCTGGGTGCGCTCATGTTCACCGGGGCCGCGACGTTGACGCGGCTGGCGCCGCAGCTCCCCGCCGGCGTCGTGTCGCGCACCCGCCCGCTGACCGGACTTCTGGTCGAAGCCGGGATTCGCGGTGTGGCGGTGCCGGTGACCGCCGGGGCGGTTGGGGGATTGATCGGTGCGGCGGTGTGGTTCACCCGGCCGGCGAACAGTAAGTGGCGCCACAAGAACGTGGCCATGGTCATAGCCCTGTTCGTGGTGGGGGTACTGGCCATCTACGCGGTGATCGGCCTGACCGATGTCGCCACGCTTCCCCAGATTCCGCAATTGGCAGTGCATCTCGCCGTCGCGGTGATCGCAGTGGTCATGTTGCGGCTCGGCCTTCACATGGCACTGCTGCACGAGGCGCAGGATCCGATCACCGGCGAACCCGTAATGTGCCCCAACTGCGAGCAGGTGATCCCGGACATGGCGTTCTGTCCGGCCTGTGGAGTTGCCGCTCGGGCGTCGTCGCGCTCAGCGCGACGTGCCAGGCGACTCGCCCGACCGGAGCGCGACGACGTGACCACGTCGCCCGAGCCGGCCGGGTCGGCCATCCGGCCCGGCTACGCCGTCCCGCCAGGCATCTACCGGGCAGCGCCTGCGCACCGGACCTCCTACCGCAGGGTGCTCGGAATGTGGTGTGGCGCAATGGCTGTACTAGCGGTCGTTCTAACGGGCGTGGCGGCGTTGGTCACCAAGCTGCCGGTGCGCTACCTGTGCCCCCCGGACTGCGGCCGGCCGCCGATGGGCGCCGCCGTCGCCACCAACCCGAGGTTCACTGCCCCCGACGGCGCCTTCTCGGTGTCCTATCCCGGCGGACAGGCGCTGTATCAGGTCAGCACCGACGACCGCGGTGTCACGGCGAAATACCTTGGTGGAGATACCGGAACGCTCCAGTTGTTCAGTCAGCCGGCGGCCAATCGCTCCCCGCAGGACATTGCCACGTCGCTGGTCGCCAGGACGTACCCGAACGCGCACATCGCCTATGAGATCCCGAACGCGATGGTTGGTTACCAGCACGGTTACGGCGAGATCGCCGACAGCTTCCCGCAGGGTGCCAGCAGCAGCTATCAACACCTGCGCCTGGCCGTGTTGGTCGCGGTGAAGAACGACCTCGCATTGGTGGCCTTCGCGGTCGGGCCCTACCACCAGTTCGGCCCCGGTTTCGGTCCCGGGCCACCATCGGGTGCGAACCTGGAGATCGCTCAGGACATGGACAAGTACGTCAACAGTTTCGCCTGGCGTGGTGATCCGCCCCGATGACCGCTGCGCGCTGAATCGGTACCACGACCGAGAGGTGGGTTCTACTGTGGGCTGATGCCGAGCCGGGCGCTGCGCGAGCGCGTCATCGATCTGGAGGTTCCAGCCGATGACGTCGAACGCGGACGCGCGTTGCGCAAGTCCACTCCCCGGCGTGCACTGGCCGAGCTCAAGCCCAGCACGCGCAGCGCCACCGACATCCTCGTCGCGCAAAACGCCGACCGGATAGCCGAACTCATCCCGCTGCGCTTCGCTCGGATGCTCGCCGACCCGTTCTCGTTCTACCGTGGCTCAGCCGCCGTCATGGCCGCCGATCTGGCCGGTGGGCCCTCGAGCGGAGTCAAAGTGGTGTGCTGCGGCGACGCACACATCTCGAACTTCGGCATCTACGCCGCCCCGCACCGCGCGCTGGTGTTTGATCTCAACGACTTTGACGAAGCTGCCTTCGCGCCATGGGAATGGGACGTCAAACGCCTGATCACCAGTGCCGTCATCGGTGGTCGTCACAACAGCTACAAGCCGAAGGCGATTCGCGGCTGTGTCGAGCAGGCGGCGATGGCATATCAGGACGCCCTTCGAGGGATCCTCGGATTGAGCGTGCTGGACCGCTACTACCTGCGGTTCGAGCCCGCGCTGTATCGGAACCAGGCGGCGAGGAGCCTGCAGCCGGTGATCGACCGCTCCGTGCGCCGGGCTCGGGAGCGGACTTCGGCCCGGGTGTTCGAGCAGATCATGACGGTCGGACCCGGCGGCGGCCTGCGCCTGCGTGAGGACCCGCCGGTGTTGCAGCACGTCGAGAGCGAGGCGGAAACCCAACTTGTCGAATCCTTTCGGGAGTACCTCACCACCGTGCCCGCCGACATCGCCGTACTGTTGTCGCACTTCCGGGTCACCGACATCGCGCTGCGGGTCGTCGGCGTCGGCAGCTTCGGCAGCCGGTGCTACCTGGCTATCCTCACCGGACCCGACGGAACACCCCTGATCCTGCAAATCAAACAGGCCACCAAGTCCGTACTCGACGAGTACGGCGGTCTCGAGCAGCCACGGGTCATACGCGACGCGATCGACGCGTTGGGCCAGGGGGTGCGGGTTGTGGACGGTCAGCTTGTGTTGCAGGCGATGTCGGACGTCTTCCTGGGCACGGCCCGTAAGGACGGCAGGGACTACTACGTGTGCGTCAGTTCCATGACATGAAGGGCACGATCGAAACCGAGGGGATGTCCCCGGCCGCTTTCGGCGAGTACGTCTCGGCGTGCTCGGTACTGCTGGCTCGCGCGCACGCACAGAGCGCGAACGCCGCGATGCTGCATGGCTACGTCGGCGGGGGCGCAACGGTGCGAAACGCCATCATCGAGTGGTCTTACGCCTATGCCGAGAAGTCACTCGACGACTTCCACCGGTTCCGCGCCGCGGCCAAGGCCGGCGAGATCGAGGTAGCCGACGATCCCGACGCGGTAGTGCTGCGGACGATGTGAATTTATGCGGTGACGTCTGCGGTCTGTGACTCGATCACAGTGTCGGTGGGGGTGATGCGCTCCCACACCACCGCTCCCACGCAGGCGGTGATCACCCATCCGGTACCCATGACTCCGCACCACATCATCAATGCCATCGAAACGCCGATCGGACCGAAGCCGTCCCAGCCGTGGAGCAGCGGTGGGAACACGACCCGGGCCGCGAGCGGAATGATCACTCCGTCGATCACCACCCCGGCGAGCCCGGCGAGCGCGAGATACTTCGGGCCCCGCCCGCCGTCGCGGACCAGGAGAAAAGGTGTGAGCGACCAGAAGATCCAGACCGGAATCAGCGCGGCTGCGAACAACAGCACCCTGATCGCACCGGTCTGATCGCCGGCCAGGGCGATCTGTTCACGAAGGGCGATCATCATCAAGTACAGGACGAACCAGATGGCACCGCGGAGCAATCTGGTGCCCAATCCGAATTGCTCACGGCGCCACGCCTTCGCGAAGACCCCCGCGATCATGATCGACATCGGAATTCCCCACACCAGAAAGCTGGCGACCCCGAAGAACGTCCAACTCGAACGCAATGATGAGGAATCCCCGAACGCCTCGCGGACGCGGTCACTCAACGGGTGATGAAGCCCGAGTTCCTTGATGATGAGCGCGCCCGGACTCTCACCGGCAGCGAAACTGGAGAAGTAGCCGAATCCGATGATGATCAGCGGAATGACCGTGGTGAACAACTGAATCGAGATCAAGGCGCTCTGGGTGCTGCCGTCGATCTCGTTGAAGCGGGACAGGATTGCCGCCTCGGGCCGCTTCTTGCGGGCTTCCTCGAGTCGTCGATGGCGTTCTTTGAGTCGCACAGGGACGTGGTCTCGATGCCTGTTGGTGCTCATTGCGCGGCGCTTCGGTGGGGCGGCTAGTCGCTAGCTGCAGATGTATCCGGGGTTGTTGCACACCGATCCGAACATGTTCTCCAGCACGAAATTGCCGTTCCCATCATAGGATTCACGATTCAGCGTAACACCCAAGTCGTCGACCAGGTCCTGGTAGCCGGACCCGTAGTGGCCGCCGGGGTTAGGAGGCGGAGTCGGAGGCGTCGCGCTCGCCACAGCGGCACCCGAACCCAGAGCCGTCATGGTCACCGCGCCGACAAGAAGCCCCAGGGCGATGCGAATCCTGCGCTTCATGGTCCACCTCGTGATCGTGCAGAAGGAGTGGCGCCGTGACAACGCCGAATCCAGTTTTTACGCAGACGACAAAAACGTCAACCAGCCGACCTACCACGATTCTGCCGCGGCTATGCCTGACCCAGCACGGCCAGCGCGGTGGTCCAGTCGTTGGCGATCGCGGCCTGCGCGTCGCCCAGTGCGACCTTGCGGCGGCAGACCAGCTGGATCAATCGGAACTCCACGTCGTCCTTGGGGTTCGGCGACGCACCCGGCTCCACCCACAGGTTGCGCGGATCGTTGGGGTCACCGCCCAACGCGAGGGGAATGAGATGGTCGTACTCGGTGTCGGCCAGCGAGCCCTGGTAGTCGTAAGCCGCCGCGTTCGAACGCTTTTCGGCCGCACTCACGTCTTTAGGCGGGCGGATCGACGCGGCGTAGCCCTGTTTGCAGATGGTGCTGTACAGGGTGTCCGGCGTGACTGCGGGGTTGGTGGCGCCGGGGGTGCACAGCGGGTCGGGCAGTGTCGAGCCGTCCGCGGCGGTGCGGTAGTGACAGCTCCCCGGCGCCGGTTGCGGTTGCACGGTGTAGTCGGGGTTGGGGCCGGGTCCCACCGGGACGTCGGCCGATGCGACTCCACATCCGGCCGCGAACGCGACCACAGCCACCACCGCGGCGACGATCCTCATGCAACACTCCCGACCGCGGACTCCCGCAACACCTGATGGACGAACCCGAGTTTGTCCGCCACCGGCTTGCTGATCGCGAACGGATACAACGCATTCTTGCCCATCGCGGTGTTCACCCGGTTGAAGAACAGCGACATCCACTTCCAATCGAACAGCAGCCGCTCGATCGGGGCGTCGGCATAGGACTCCAGCGGCACGATGTCGCGCGGACCGGTGAAGCGGACCCGGTCGACGTGGAGCACCATGCCTGCCTCGCGGGCGGTGTCGATCGTGTCGGTGATGTGCAGGTAGTGCGCGAAGCATTCGGCGAAGTCCTCCCACGGATGCATGGTCGCGTACTCCGAGATGAAGGCGTCCTGCCAGTCGGCCGGCGCGCCGAACTCGTAGTGCCGCGCGATCGCATCGGCGTAGCTCGCCCGCTCGTCCCCGAAGAGGTCCCGGCAGCGGTCGAGGTGGCGCTGCGCGCCGGGATCAGTTTCGACGAGGACGTTCTGGTAGTAGTGGCCGGCCTCGTGGCGGAAGTGGCCCAGCATCGTCCGGTACGGCTCGCCGAGGCGCACCCGCAGCGTTTCCCGATATGCGTCAAGGGATTCCACCAGATCGATGGTGATCACTCCGTCGGCGTGGCCGATGGTGATCCGCTCACCGGTGCTGTAGCTGGACAGCAGATCGAACGCCAGCCCGCCGTCGCGGCGCCAGTACGGGTCGATCGGCAGGCCGATGTCATCGAGCTGATAAACGAGCCGGCGCAAGGCCACCGCGGTGGGCGCGAGCTTCTCCCTGGCAATGGTGTCGTCGAGGTCGGGCTCCCGGCGAATCAACGAGTCGGGCAGGCACCGTCCGCGCGCCGCCGCCTCCTGGTTCTCCGGGACCAGCCAGTTGCAGCCCAGCGGCTCGGCCTGCGTGCAGCGCGTCCAGGTGGTGCCGTCGACGGTCGCCGTTCCGTCGGCCAGCGCCACCATCGACCGGCTCGGTAGGTGCAGACCCACGTGGGCGCCGCAGGATTGGCAGCGGTCGCTCTCGAACGATGCGAAGTTCTGGCACACCGGACAGGCGAAAGCGCGCATGGGCCTCATCGTTGCACGGGCGATTCACCCGTACGCTGTGGCAGGTGCCGCCGCGTGACGATCCCGATCGCCTCTCCGAGGATGACGGCCGCATCCTCGACCTGGAGTCGGCGTCGATCGCCGGGCACACCCTCAAACTGATGATCCTCGAACCCGGTGTCGGTGCACTGGACATCGAGGCGCTGCAGGCGGCGGTGACCGAGCGGCTGGAATCCCAGCCGCGGGCGACCCACAGGGTGGACACCTCTGGCCCGGAGCCACGCTGGGTTCCGGCGGAGGCTTTCGACGTCCGTGACCACGTCCGGCGCCGGACCGACCCGCAGTGCGTGTCGAAGGCCGACCTGTGGCGGATCGTCGGCGGGCTGATGTCCGAGCACCTCGATCGAAGCAAGCCGCTGTGGACGTTCGACGTGATCGGCCCGTTGTCCGACGGGCGGGAGGCGATCGCGGCGCGCATCCATCATGCGATGGCCGACGGCATCGCCGGCGTGCACTTCCTCGACGCCGTGCTCTTCGATGCCGGGGTCGACGCCGTCCGCGGTCACGCCGCAGACGGTCAGCCCGGGCTACCCGAGGCACCCAAGCTGACCAGGCTGGCCGAAGCGCGCCGGCTGCCCGGCGCGGTGCTGCGCGAACTGGGCCATCCCGGCGGGCATTCGCCGTTCGACCGACCGATCAGCATCGCCCGCGAACTGGCTTTCGTCGTCGCTCCGCTGGCGCAGTTCAAAGCGATCGGCGCCGCGCGACCCGACCCCGCGACGGTCAATGATGTTCTGCTGGCCACCATCGCCGGTGGTCTGCGGATGTGGCTCGGCACTTCCGCCGCCCGCCAGCTTCGCGCGCAGATTCCGGTGAGCCTTCACCATCGCGACGAGTCCACGGCCGAAGCGGGCAACCGGGATTCGTTCCTCAACATCGATCTGCCGATCGACGAGCCCGACCCGCTGATCCGGCTGGACCGCATCAGCGCCGAGACCCGTCGACGCAAGCGCCTCGACGACGCCGACGAGATGTACGACCTGTTTCACGCGCTGGGTCGGATCGGCCACATCGGCTCGGCCGCGCAGCGTCTGGCCGGGAGCGCGCGCGAGTTCAGCCTGTCGATATCGAACGTGCCCGGACCGCGCGAACCGGTGAGTGTTTCGGGACGACGGGTGCAGAACCTGTTCTCCTCATCCGAGCCGGCCGCCCACCACGCGCTGCGGATCACCGCGATCTCCTGTGCCGGCGACATGGGCATCGGGTTGTGCACCGATCCCAACGCGCTGCCCGACATCGCCCGCCTCGCCGACGCGATCGAGGAATCGTATGCGGAATTGCTCTCTGCGGCAGTACCTTCCACTTCTGCGCAGTGAGTGAGTGCCAGAACCGAAAGGACCACCTCACCCATGCAGTTGCTGCTCGTCAGGCACGCCCTGCCGTTTCGGACCCAGGCCGGTGAGGGTTCTGATCCCGAACTCTCGGAGGAGGGTTGGCAGCAGGCCCGTCGGTTGCCCGACGCGCTGGCCCGCTTCCCGATCTCCCGACTGGTCAGCAGCCCGCAGCGACGCGCGGTCCAGACCGCCGAACCCGTCGCAGCGGCCCTGGACCTGAGCATCGACATCGACGAGCGGTGGGCGGAGTACGACCGCGGGCTGTCCCACTACGTGCCCATCGAGCAGGTCCGCACCGAGCGTCCCGAGGAATGGGCGCGGATGGCCGCGGGCCAGCTGCCGAGCATGGTCGACGAGGACGAGTTCCGCGGCCGGGCGATGGCGGCTCTGTCGGACGTCGTCGCCGCCTCCGATCACGACGACACCGTGGTGGTGTTCAGCCACGGTGGCGTGATCAACGTTGTGCTTCACGAACTCCTGGGCACCGCGCGGCTGCTGTCGTTTCCCATCGACTACGTGTCGGTCACCCGGCTGTTGTACGCCCGCAGCGGACAAGCCACGGTGGCGGCGGTGAACAGCACCGAGCATGTCTGGGATCTGCTACCGCGCAACAGGCGCTGAGGTTTATACATAGCGGGTGACTTCACTCGACGGGCTCGACTTGGCCGCGTTGGACCGCCACCTGCGTGCCGCCGATATTCCGCGCACCGGCGAACTGCGGGCCGAGCTGATCTCCGGTGGCCGGTCCAATCTGACCTTCCTGGTCTATGACGACGAGTCCAAGTGGGTGCTGCGCCGTCCGCCACTGCACGGGCTGACGCCGTCGGCGCACGACATGGCCCGCGAGTACCGGGTGGTCGCCGCGCTGGCGGACGGCCCGGTGCCGGTCGCGCGGGCGGTGACGATGCGCGACGACGACTCGGTGCTGGGTGCGCCGTTCCAGATGGTGGAGTATGTCCCCGGCCAGGTGGTGCGCACGCAGGCCGAGCTCGAAGCGCTCGGTGGTCCCGAGGTGGTCAGCGACTGCGTCGACAGCCTGATCCGGGTCCTCGTCGATCTGCACGACGTCGACCCCGACGCCGTCGGACTTGGCGACTTCGGCAAGGCCGGCGGCTATCTGGAGCGACAGGTGCGGCGCTGGGGTTCGCAGTGGCAGCACGTGCGGCTGCCCGACGATCCGCGCGACGCCGACGTCGAGCGTCTGCACACCAGACTTACCGAGTCCGTTCCTTCGCAGAGCCGCACCTCGATCGTGCACGGCGACTACCGCATCGACAACACCATGCTCGACGCCGATGACCCGACAATCGTTCGCGCCGTTCTGGATTGGGAGATGTCCACACTTGGCGACCCGTTGTCGGACGCAGCTCTGATGTGTGTTCAGCGCGACCCGGCTCTCAGCGTCATCCTCGGACACCACGCGGCGTGGTCGGCGCCGACGATGCCGTCGCAGGAGGATCTGGCGCACCGGTATTCGGTGGTGTCCGGACATCCGCTGAGGCACTGGGAGTTCCAGATGGGACTCGGCTATTTCAAGCTGGCCATCATCGTGGCGGGCATCGAGTTTCGCGCCCGGATGGCCGCCCAGAAGGGGACGGAACCCGGCGCCGTCGAGCAACCACTGGGTGATGCCGTCGCCGTCCTCGTCAGCGGCGGCCTGGCCGCCCTGGGGTAGGGCGCAGCCGGCCTGCAGCTAGCCTTTCAGCGCGGCCTTGAGGTTCTTCTTCGCGGCGCGGCGTAGCTGGAAAATTCGGGCCGCGCCGACGAACACCGTGAGCAACCCGCCGGAGACCGCGGCCAGCAGGATCGCCACGCCCAGAGGCAGCGTCCAGCGCCAACCGAAGAAGGCGAACGACGCCGAATCGGTGTTCTGGGCGATGAAGACGAGCAGGACGATGAGGATCAGGAAGCCGGCGATCAGCGACATCCACAGGGCCCCCGCCTTGGTCAGCTTGACCTCGTCGATAGGCCTGACGTGCTTCTTCTCCGGTGGAGGCGGCGGCGGGGGGACCGGCGGGCCTGGCGGCGTCGGCTCGGGAGGCGAGACCTGCGGTTCGCTGCTCATGACGCAATCATTGCCCGTTAAGACCGAGAAGGAAACAACCAAAGCTGCAACGAGACGGTGACGATTGACGCCGTCGGCCGATACTGTCGGTCGGGGGCCGGGGTCGAAAGGACGCTCATGATCGGGCCGCGACGATCGCAGCGGAGTTGGTTGGCGGCGATTCTGCTCGCCGTGGTCGTGCCCGGGCTGGGTGCGTGCGGGAGCGCGAACCCGCTCGGTGGCGGGTCGACGTCGGGCGATCTGAAGTCGATCGTCGTCGGTTCCGCGGACTTCCCGGAATCGAAGATCATCGGCGAGATCTACGCCCAGGCCCTGGAGGCCAACGGGTTCACCGTGGGCAGGCAATTCGGCATCGGCAGCCGCGAGACCTACGTCCCGGCCGTGCGCGATCACTCGATCGACCTGGTCCCGGAGTACACCGGCAACCTGCTGCAGTACTTCAATCCCAAGACCACCGTGACCACCCCGGACGAGGTTGAACTAGCCCTGTTCCGGGCATTGCCGGGCGACCTGTCGATCCTGACACCGGCACCGGCGAACGACACCGACACCGTCGCGGTCACCCAGGCGACCGCACAGAAGTGGAACCTCAAGACCATCGGCGACCTCGCGGCGCACTCTACCGAAGTGAAGTTCGGCGGTCCGTCGGAGTTCCAGAGCCGCACTGAGGGATTGCCCGGTTTGAAAGCCAAGTACGGCCTGGACATCAAGCCGGACAACTTCGTGTCCATCAGCGACGGTGGTGGTCCGGCCACGGTGCGTGCGCTGATGGACGGCACAGTCACGGCGGCCGACATCTTCAGCACCTCACCGGCGATCCCGCAGAACAAACTGGTGGTCCTGGAGGATCCGAAGAACAACTTCCTCGCCGCCAACGTGGTCCCGCTGGTCAGTTCGCAGAAGAAATCCGACGAACTCAAGACCGTGCTCGACGCGGTCTCGGCCAAGCTGACGACTCAGGCGCTGATCGAACTCAACGGCGCAGTCTCGGGCAACTCGGGGATCGACCCCGACCAGGCCGCGCGAAACTGGATCCGGGACAACGGTTTCGACAAGCCGATCGGGAAATGATGATCACCTTCGAGAACGTCACCAAGACCTATCCTGACGGCACGGTGGCCGTCGACGACCTGACGATCGAAGTGCCCACCGGCACGCTGACGGTGTTCGTCGGTCCCTCGGGATGCGGCAAGACCACGTCGATGCGGATGATCAACCGGATGATCGAGCCGAGCTCGGGCACGATCACCGTCGACGGCCGAGACATCGCCGGCGTCGACCCGGTCAAGCTGCGGCTCGGCATCGGCTACGTCATCCAAAGCGGCGGCCTGATGCCCCATCAACGGGTGATCGACAACGTCGCGACGGTGCCCGTCCTCAAGGGCCAGTCGCGCCGCGCCGCCCGCAAGGCCGCATACGAGGTCCTGGAGCGAGTCGGACTGGACCCCAAGCTGGGTGACCGCTATCCCGGTCAGCTCTCCGGTGGACAACAGCAGCGCGTCGGCGTGGCGCGTGCGCTGGCTGCCGATCCGCCCATCCTGCTGATGGACGAGCCGTTCTCGGCGGTCGATCCGGTGGTCCGCGACGAGCTGCAGGACGAAATACTGCGGCTGCAAGACGAACTGCGCAAGACCATCGTGTTCGTCACCCACGACATCGACGAGGCGATCACGCTCGGTGACCGGGTCGCGGTGTTCGGGCCCGGCGGCGTGCTGCAGCAATACGACGCCCCGGCTCGGCTGCTGTCGAACCCGGCCAACGAGTTCGTCGCCGGATTCATCGGCGCCGACCGCGGCTATCGTGGCCTGCAGTTCCGCAAGGCCAACGACCTTCCACTGCACGCCGTCGCGACGGTCACCGAGGCCGAGATCGACGGGCTCGCACTGCAACCCGGCGACTGGCGGCTGGTGCTCAGGACGGATGGGCGACCGTACGGCTGGATCAACTCCGAGGGCGTCGAGTTGCATCAGACAGGGAAAGTCGCTGTACGACAGCACTATTGCCGGAGGGTCACTCTTCCGGCCGGACGGCACGATGAGGCTGGCGCTGGACTCCGCGCTGTCCTCGCCGTCGGGGCTCGGGGTGGCCGTCGACGCCGACGAGCAGGTGATCGGCGGGGTCAAGGCCGACGACGTGCTCGACGCACTCGGCGGGTGAGCGGATGAACTATCTGCTCACCCATCTCGACAAGGCCTGGGCGCTGACGGTGATCCACATACGGCTGTCGTTGATTCCGGTCGTGCTGGGTCTGGTGATCGCGGTGCCGCTGGGTGCCTACGTCTGGCGATCCACCGCGCTGCGGCGGCTGACGACGGTGACGGCGAGCATCATCTTCACCATCCCGTCGCTCGCGCTGTTCGTCGTGCTGCCGCTGATCATCCCGACCCGGATCCTCGACGAGGCCAACGTGATCGTCGCGCTCACGCTCTACACCACTGCGCTTCTGGTGCGCGCGGTCCCCGAGGCACTCGACGCCGTGCCCGGCCAGGTTCGTGACGCCGCCACCGCGATCGGCTACACCAAGCTGGCGCAGATGCTCAAAGTCGAACTGCCACTGTCTATTCCGGTTCTGATCGCCGGTCTGCGGGTGGTCGCGGTGACGAACATCTCGATGGTGTCGGTCGGCTCGGTCATCGGGATCGGCGGGCTGGGCACCTGGTTCACCGAGGGATACCAGGCCGACAAGAGCGACCAGATCGTCGCAGGCATCATCGCGATCTTCCTGCTGGCGATCGTCGTCGACGTGCTCATCATGCTGGCCGGCAAGGCCATCACGCCGTGGGCGCGGGCCAAGGCGGCGTCATGAACTTCCTGGACCAGGCGCTGGCCTACATCTTCACCGCCGCCAACTGGGGCGGCAAAGCCGGTCTTGCGGCACGCATTGTCGAACACCTGCAATACACCGCGGTGGCGGTTGTGTTCTCGGCCCTGATCGCCATCCCGATCGGACTGCTCATCGGCCACACCGGCCGCGGCACGTTCCTGGTGGTGACCGGAGTCAACGCACTGCGCGCGCTGCCGACCCTCGGCGTGCTGCTGCTCGGTGTGCTGCTGTGGGGACTGGGCCTGCTGCCGCCGACCGTCGCGCTGATGCTGCTGGGCATCCCGCCCCTGCTGGCCGGGACGTACGCGGGAATCGCCAACGTCGACCCGAAGATCGTCGACGCGGCACGGTCGATGGGCATGACGGAGACCCAGGTGCTCACCCGCGTCGAGGTACCCAACGCGTTGCCGCTCATCCTGGGCGGCCTGCGCACCGCGACGCTTCAGGTGGTGGCGACCGCCACCGTGGCCGCCTACGCCAGCCTCGGCGGTCTCGGCCGCTACCTGATCGACGGCATCAAGATCCGCCAGTTCCACATCGCGTTGGTCGGTGCATTGCTCGTCACAGCGCTGGCGCTGCTACTCGACGGGTTGTTGGCGCTGGCGGTGTGGGCGTCGGTTCCCGGCGCGGGCCGGTTGCGCCGGATGCCGCAGCCACTGCTCGACGACGAGGTGGGCCTGGAGTCCCGCCCGCCCGCGTCACAGAAGGGCCGCACTTCGAGACCTCGCTACGAACGCGGCGACCCGTCGCTTACGGTAGATGGGTGAGTGCAGCCACCGATGCGACAGAAAGCGCCTGGCCGGCGATCCTGACCTGGCGCGCCCACGACGCTTCGCGGATGGAGTCCGCTCGCGTCCAGTTGTCCGGCAACCGGATCAAGGCCTATGGCCGCATCGTGGCTGCCGCGTCCGGCCCGCATCCCGCGTTCAGCGCGTCCTATGACCTGGTGACCGACGAGAGTGGCGCCACCAAGCGGCTCTCGCTGAGCATCACCCTGGCCGAGCGGGATCGGCAGCTGTCGATCGCGCGCGACGAGGAGAACATGTGGTTGATCACCGACCACCAGGGGCAGTCGCGCGGCTCCTACGAGGGGGCACTGGACGTCGACGTGGTCTTCAGCCCGTTCTTCAACGCGCTGCCGATCCGGCGTACCGGCCTGTACCGCCGGGTGGACTCGGTGACGCTGCCGGTGGTGTACGTCAACCTGCCCGACCTGACGGTCAGTCAGGCCTCGATCAGCTACAGCAGTTCCGGTGGCGCCGAGGGCATCAAGCTGCATTCACCGGTGGCCGACACCACCATCACCGTCGACGACGACGGGTTCATCCTCGACTACCCGGGCCTTGCAACGCGGATCTGACCACGCCGCCCGCCCGGCCCGCGGCGGCCAGTTCCTCCCGCCAGTTCTCCTCGCCAAGGGCGATCGTGACGATCTGCGGGCGCGAGAAGCTGTCGTAGCGGGCTCGCGCGGCGTGCCCGGCGTCGACCAGTTCGGCCACCGAGTTCTTCTCCGCCAGTGACTCGCGGGCGTTGGCGAGCAGGTCCAGGGCCCGGTCCAACGTGGGCAGCAACTGCTCGGCGTTGGCCTCGCACATCGCGCGCACCAGGTCCGGAGCGGTGGCCGCGACGCGGGTGCCGTCCCGGAACGATCCGGCTGCCAGGGCGAACGCCAGCGGCACCTCGCCGGCGGTGATCGCCAGCGCTTCGGCGAGCAGGTGGGGCAGGTGCGAGATGCTGGCGGCCGCGGCGTCGTGCTCGTCGGACTTGGCCGGAACCACCACCGCCTCGCAGTCCAGCGCCAGGTGCATCACCTGGGCCCACACCCGGGCGTCGACGTGCTCGTCGACGCTGAGCACCCAGGGAGCTCCGACGAACATCCGCGCGCTGCCGGCGCTCCACCCGGAGTACGCGGTGCCGGCCATCGGATGGCCGCCCACGTAGCGGTCGAGCAGGCCGGCCAGGCGAACCTCCTCCAGGACCGCGCCCTTGACGCTGATGACGTCGGTCAGCGGGCAGTCCCGGGCGGTGTCCTTGACGTGGCCGAGCAGCTGAGAGACGGCGGGCATCGGGACGGCCAGCACGATCAGCGCGTCCCGGGCGGCGGCCCAGTTCAGGGCCTCGGTCAGGTCGGTTGTCGCCGCGAATCCGTCGGACCGGGCGGCCTCGGCGCCCTCGACGGAGCGGTTGTAGCCCAACGCCTCACGGCCTGCGGTTACCGCTGCGCGCATCACCGATCCGCCGATCAGCCCCAGGCCGAGCACGCACACGGGTGTCTTCGTCACGCTTTCCAGGTTGGCACACCAACCTTCAGCGCCGTCGATTACCTGGTCAACAGCCCTGATCAGCGACTACCGTAGGCGCCCATGGAGGCACAGCGAGCGTCAGCACCGGGGTCGGCGGACACCCCGGACGGCTTCGGCGTGGCTGTGGTGCGCGAAGAGGGCAAGTGGCGGTGTACGCCGATGAGCCCCAAGGTGCTGACCAGCTTGAGCGCTGCGGAGACCGAACTGCGTGAATTGCGCAGTGCCGGAGCGGTGTTCGGGCTGCTCGACATCGACGACGAGTTCTTCCTGATCGTCCGCCCGGCCCCGTCGGGCACCCGGTTGCTGCTGTCGGACGCCACCGCGGCGCTGGACTATGACATCGCCGCCGAGGCGCTGGAAACGCTGGACGCGGACATCTCGGCGGAGGACCTCGAGGACTCCGAGCCCTTCGAAGAAGGTGATCTCGGCGTGCTTGGCCGACATCGGCCTGCCCGATGCCGTGCTCGGGGTGATTCTGGACGAGAACGACCTTTATGCCGACGAACAGCTCGGCCGAATCGCCCGGGAGATGGGTTTCGCGGAGGAGCTGGCGGCGGTTCTCGACCGCCTTGATCGGTGATCTCTGACAACGACGCGGTCCGTGCGGCCATCGCCGCTGCGGGTTCGGCGGGTTCGGAGGACGTCCCGATCGGCGCGGTGGTGTTCGGCCCCGACGGCGTCGAGTTGGCCCGGGCCGCCAATGCCCGAGAGGCACTCGGTGACCCGACCGCGCACGCCGAGATCCTGGCGCTGCGCGCCGCGGCCCGGGTATACGGCGACGGCTGGCGGCTGGAGGGCACCACGATCGCGGTGACCGTCGAGCCGTGCACGATGTGCGCCGGCGCTCTGGTGATGGCCCGGGTGAAACGCCTGGTGTTCGGGGCGTGGGAGCCCAAGACCGGGGCGGCGGGCTCGTTGTGGGACGTGGTGCGCGATCGCCGGCTCACCCATCGGCCGGAAGTGCGCGGCGGCGTGCTGGCCGACGAGTGTGCCGCGCTGCTGGAGGCCTTTTTCACCCGTCAGCGTGATTTGGGTTAGTCCGGCCGGGGACCGTAAGCTTGCCGACGGTGGCGTGTCCGAGCGGCCTAAGGAGCACGCCTCGAAAGCGTGTGACGGGTAACCCCCGTCCGAGGGTTCAAATCCCTCCGCCACCGCCATCTTCACCGGCCTGTTTGCCCAGGTAGAGACGTTTTATCCGCTGGTTTTCTGTAGCGGCTGGACCCGCTTTGGACCCCGTTTGGACATACTTACCTGACGTGCCGTGTCCAGGGCGGTGTCGAAAAGATCCGCGTAGACCTGCAACGGCATGACCGGATTCTCGTGCCCGAGCATCCTTCTGACCGCTTGGACGTTAGCCCGGCGCTGATCGCCAAACTGGCCGGGCGACACCACAGCTGTTCGTGAAGGCAGGCGGACACGACGCTAGGGCCGAAGGGCTCTCGTCAGAGCTGCCTGCTGGCGAGAAAATGATCGACGAACCCAATATATTCGGGTCACCTAACTATGGTTAGTCTAAGCTAACAAAGCAGTGTCGCGGGTGACGCGCACGGGACGGGATAGGAGTGTCGGCGTGGTCGCTACCGAGACCGTCGAGGAGCCGTCGCCTGCGCCGCGGCTGCGGTGGCTGCGCTTCGGACTGCTAGCCGTCTGGGGGCCGGGCCTGGTGGTGATGCTGGCCGACACCGATGCCGGCTCGGTGATCACCGCGGCCCAGTCCGGCGCCCAGTTCGGCTATCAGATGGTGTTGCCGCAGCTCATTCTGATTCCGATTCTCTACGCCGTTCAGGAGATGACCGTCCGACTCGGCATTGTCACCGGTCAGGGTCACGGCGCCCTTATCCGCGCGAGATTCGGACGCGGCTGGGCGTGGGTGTCGGCGTTCACCCTGTTCGCCTCGGCGATCGGCGCGCTGCTGACCGAGTTCGCCGGCATCGCCGGCGTCGGCGAACTGGTCGGCGTGTCACGTTGGGTGACGATTCCGGTCGCCACCGCCGCGCTTCTGGCGCTGATGCTGACTGGGAGTTACCGGCGTGTGGAACGGATCGGTATCGCCGTCGGGGCCGCCGAAGTCGCGTTCCTGGTCGCCATGGTGATGGCCCGCCCGCATCTGGGCGACCTGATGCACGGGCTGGGATCCGTGCCACTGCACGACCCGCAGTACGTATACCTGCTGGCGGCGAACGTGGGCGCGGTGATCATGCCGTGGATGATCTTCTACCAGCAGGGCGCGGTGATCGACAAACACCTCAGCGTCGCCAACATCCGGCAGTCCCGCTGGGACACCGCCGTCGGTGCCGTGCTCACCCAGCTCATCATGATCGCGGTGGTCATCACCGTGGCGACAACCATCGGCATGCAGAACCCGGGGGCGAGCCTGGACACCGTTGGCGAGATCTCGCAGGCACTCACCCCGTTTCTGGGGCGGGTCGGCGGTGTGGTGCTGTTCGGCCTGGGCATGCTGGGGGCGGCCCTCGTGGCCGCGATCGTGGCCTCGCTGGCCGGAGCCTGGGGCTTGGCGGAGGTGTTCGGCTGGCGGCACACTCTCAACGAGCGGCCGGACCGCTCCACCGCAAAGTTCTACATCACCTACGCACTGGCGCACATCCTCGGCGCCGGACTGGTGCTCGTCAGCGTCGACCTGGTGAACCTGGCCGTCGACGTCGAAGTCATGAACGCCCTGCTGCTCCCGATCGTGCTAGGCCTGCTGCTTCTACTGGAGACCAAAGCCCTGCCGGAACAATGGCGGATGCGAGGCGTCCGCAAATACAGCACCTGGGGCATGTGCCTGCTCGTCATCACATTCGCGCTGTACATGGTGCCGCGCACCCTTGGCTGGATCTGAGCACCGGCGATGCCGGTGCAAGTCGCCGTGTGCGGGCCCCGCGAGTGCACCGCCACCCAGGCACGCCAGGCCTTCCGCGTCGGCGAGCTGCTCGCCGATCGCGACGTCGTGGTGATCTGCGGTGGCGGCACCGGGGTGATGGCTGCCGTCGCGGCGGGCGTCCGATCCAGAAACGGAGTGGTGGTCGGTATCCGGCCCGGCGACAGCCGGGACGGGGCGTCGTCCGACCTCACGGCGGTGATCGTCACGAACATGGGCGAGGCCCGGAACGCGATCATCGTCGCCAGCGCCGACGCGGTGATCGTCCTGGGCGGCTCGTGGGGCACGCTCAGTGAGCTGGCCCTGGCGCGGCGGCGCGGTGACATTCCGGTTGTGTCGCTCGGTGGCTGGATGGTGCTCGACGGCGACGGTAGGTCCCTGGACCCGGCCGGCACGGCGACGACCGCCGAGGACGCCGTCGAGCAGGCACTGAGAAACGCTGCCCGGTGACGTGCCGGACGATCACCGTCAGTCTCAGCGTTACCTCAAGCTCAGAGGTAGTCGAAGGTGGTCGTGCCGGTGCCGGCAGGGCTGTAGCCGATGTACACCGGTTGCTGTGCAAACGGTTCATAGCCTGTGTTCAGAAGGTCATCGGAGGTGACCGTCGGGGTATTGGTCCCGTCGGTTTCGTAGGAGTACAGCAATGTCTGACCGTTGTCGGTGTACACGGAAACGACCGTTCCCACAGGCAGATCCCCGGTTAGCGATGACGGAATGGTTCCGTACACGCCGCCAGAATCGATGACTGCTGGAACCCCTTCGAGTGGTCCGTTGCCGACCTGCACCTTGAGGTCGGTATTCGGTGCTCCGGTAACCGAGACACGGGCGGACAGTGGATTAGGACCAAACTCCAACAGACCCTGTGGCTCATCGATGAGCACGCCGTCACTGAGATCACCTGGCAACGCGGCGATTACGCTGCTCGGCCCCGGACCCGACGCGTTCGGTCCGACGCCCAAGATGCCAGATGCGCCATCGCCGGCAACGAAGTTCGCGAAAGATCCCGGGAACGACAGAAGGGCAACGTCCACGCTCGTCGGTGCGGTGACAATTCCGTTTCCGAAGTTCACCGTCGTGGTGAATGTCGCGTAGAAGTAGGTCAACCCACCGCTGTAGCTGCTGACCCCGAACCCGGTAGGCCAGCCCAGGCGTAGCAGCTTTAGTAGTCCGATGGTTTTCAGCCCGACGACAAGTCCTTCAGAGCCTGTGTCGACCAGGACAGGCTCAGTTGGCCCACCGTCCACGGAGATGTCGACCAGCGGCTCTGTACCACTGTCCACTTGCAGGGGGACGGTTGCAGAGTCCGTCGCCGACGACTCGTTGGCCGATGCCACTGTGGCCGACACGGCACCCTGGTCGGTGCTTTCGGCGGCGCGGTTGAGGGTGCCAAGACCTAGCACGTCGATCAGCCGCTCAATCAGCCCGACCACCACCGAGACTCGACCAGTCGTGCTGGAGGCGAGGCGGGTCGCTGTGGAGCCCGTGCTGGCCGCGGTGCTGCTCGTGGTCGACCCCGTGAGGCTGGTGGAACGAGTCGTCCAGGCGGTAGTCATGCGCACCGCCTGACTGGTCGTGCTGGGCCTGTCCGGGATGGCGGTGCTCGCGGCGGGAACCGTGCCGGTGCGTAGCTGCACCAGCGGCAGAGGCCACGGTGGATATGCCCTTCGCGGTGGGGTGGCCACTGCTGGTCGTGGGGCGCGCGGCCTTGCTCGTCGAAAGGCCGGACGAGGAGTTGCTTGCGCTGTTACTCACCGAGGAGAGGCCCCCACCATGGCTGCTCGACGAGGACGGCGTACCGCCGGACTCAGCGCTATCGGCGTGGGCTATCCCCGACCCGCTAGCAAGTGCCACCCCGACACCCAGGGTGAGGGTGCCTGCTCCCAGCCATTTGTAGGCCTGGGGATTTCGCGGCTTGGCCCGGGGCACGCCCTTCTTCCGCCGACTGGTGCCTTGCGACTGTTTCTTCTCAACGATCCCACCGGCCATTGCAGCCTCCTGAGAGATTGTCGTGCCACCCACCCTATGCATACCGCTCGCATGGGCCGAAACACCTCGATCGCAGGCACCTGACCTGGCCACCATGCTCACAGTCGCCCACAAATGTAGACCAAACTCCAGCAGTTCCCAGCCCTCTCGGTGGATCAGCGCCAAAAGCACACTCCCCGGCGCAGCCGAACCCTCAGAGGCAGCAACTGATCGCCTCGGCGATCACTCAGCAGGGGACTCAGGAGATCACCGGGTCGCCAACACCTGCCAGAGCTTGGGAACTACTTTCGGTAAGCACACCCAGACCGCGCCTGGCGGCTGCCCGACGGCCGCTGAACTGAACGCAGGGCTCAAGCGACGGCAACGGCCCGATCGACGGCAACGGATCGCGTTTCCCAGGAAGCTGGCCTACCCTGGCGTACCTGAGACGCAGTGCGCCGGGCCAGACGTCATCGGAACTCTGTTGGGGGTTGGTTGAGCATGGCGACCCATTCGATTCGCGGGCGACGGTTCGTCTACGGCGCCGTCGGGTTGGCGATCGCTCTGACTCCTGCGGTGGCGGTGTTCGCCGGTCTCGGCGGCCCGGCGCCAAAGGTCCTGGCCCAGTGCCAGGACCAGGACACCGAGGACAGTTTCTCGATGGACTGCGCACCGACTGTCATCCCGGATACCAGCGACCAGTTGACCGAGGCCGAGGTCGCAGAACCGGGCTTCAACGCCGAACCCGGCGGCCATGACGGCGGCGGTGGCGGCGGCGGCGGTCACCACTGAGCGTCAGCCTTCTGGTCGGCGGCCCGCAGTCCGTTCCCCTGGCGGCACCGTAACTGGTGATGCTCTCGAGGGCCTCTCGGCCCGAAAACGCCCTTCATGCGTTCGATTTCGTCCGTGCATGCTCGCGGGGCGCACCGTGGATCACACGGAAATCAACCGGCCTGCGTAGCGAGCCGGTGTAATGGGCACACGGTTGGCACAGTGGACGCGGAGGGCATCGATGGAACTGATATCGCCGGTGGATTCGATGTTCTTGCTCGCCGAGTCGCGCGAGCATCCGATGCACGTCGGCGGACTCCAGCTGTTCGAGCTGCCCGAGGGAGCCGGCCCGGAGTTCATCCGCGACATCTACGCCACCCTGCTCAGCTACGAAGACGTTCAGCCGACGTTCCGTAAGCATCCCGGCGAGCTGTTCGGCGGGATCGCCAACCTCACCTGGTCGCTCGACCGCGACATCGATCTGGAGTACCACCTCCGCCGCTCGGCGCTGCCGTCGCCCGGCCGGGTGCGTGAGCTGCTGGAGCTGACCTCCCGGCTGCACGGCACCCTGCTCGACCGGCACCGGCCGCTGTGGGAGGCCCACCTCGTCGAGGGCCTCAACGACGGACGTTTCGCGGTCTACACCAAGATGCACCACGCGCTGCTCGACGGTGTGTCGGCGATGAGGCTCATGCGCCGGGCGCTGTCAGACGACCCGCAGGACACCGAACTGCGGGCGCCGTGGAGCCTCGGGCGCCGGAACCGGACCAAGGGCACGAACCGCTCCGCACCGCTGAGCGAGTTGGTCAAAGTTGCGGGAGCCGTTGCGGGACTTGGCCCTTCGGCGCTGACGATCGCGCGCGGTGCACTGCTGGAGCAGCAACTGACGTTGCCGTTCGGCGCACCCAAGACGATGTTCAACGTCCCGATCGGCGGCGCTCGGCGCTGCGCGGCGCAGTCCTGGCCCCTCAAACGCGTTGTCGCCGTCAAGGACGCCGCAGGCGTCACCGTCAACGATGTCGTTCTGGCGATGTGCGCCGGAGCGCTCCGCGCCTACCTGATCGAACAGGACGGACTGCCCGATCGTCCGCTGGTGGCGATGGTGCCGGTGAGCCTGCGGGCGCCGGACGACACCTCCAGCGGGGGGAACTCGGTCGGCACGATCCTGTGCAGCCTGGCCACCGATCTCGACGACCCGGCTCAACGGCTGGACACCATCCATGCCTCCATGCGCGGCAACAAAGAGGTGTTCACCCAACTGCCGCGGCTGGAGCAGCTGGCCCTGTCGGCCTTCAACATCGCGCCGCTGGCGCTGGCTCTGCTGCCGGCGCTGGCGTCGGCAGCGCAGCCGCCGTTCAACATCGTCATCTCCAACGTGCCCGGCGCGCGGGAGCCGCTGTACTGGCGCGGCGCCCGGCTCGACGGCAACTATCCGATGTCGATTGCCCTGGATGGTCAGGCGCTCAACATCACCCTGTCCAACAACGCCGACAACCTCGACTTCGGATTGGTCGGGTGCCGGCGCAGCGTCCCGCACCTGCAGCGGTTGCTCGGCCATCTCGAGGACTCGCTGACCGGACTCGAGGACGCCGTCGGGGTGTAGCGCACGAAAAAGGCGGCGGCGTCCCCTCGGGTTCGCCGCCGCCTGGTCGCGCTGCCGCTACGGGCAGGTCACATCGATCTCGAACGGCTTGTTCACCGGTGTCATCGGGTTGGCCATGTCCACACCCGTGGCCGTGCCGGTGACCTTGATGTTGTTGCCATCCTTGGTCGCCGTCGCGTTCGCGCCGCCCGGCACACCTTCGGTGTAGCCCAGGGTCACGCCATTGACGTTGCCCAGCCCCACCGAGTGGACCTTCGAGGCGTCCTCGGACATCACGATGGCGATGCCTGTCGCAGCCTCGCCGATGGCGATGTTGTAGTTGCCGCCGGCGGTCGCGCAGACCACCTGGCCGTTGATGTTCTGCGGCTGACCGTCGATGGTCACCTTGGCGGTGCCCGCGCCAGCGCTGGCAGTCGCCGTGCCCGAAGTCGCGCTCACCGCCGACGACGAGCTCTCCGCTGACGCGCTCGACGAACTGCTCGATGTGCTGGACGACTTGTTGCTCGAACAACCGGCCAGGCCGGCGACCACGAACGCGGCGCCGCCAATGGCCACAACCAACTCACGCTTCACCGATGTCTCCTTTGTTGAAGTGATCCGTCGAAAGTGCCGGACCATCGGAGAAAGTATGGGACGGCCTTTCCGCGGCAATGTTAGGAATGGCCGAAAATCTTGGCTCAGAGTTAACTGACGGGCCACCGCATTGTTTGTTTCGGTGCACCCCAACGGGATCAGCCACATCAGAAGTGCAAGCAAAACGGGTATGGTCGCGCGAGTGGAGACGCTGCGCACGCCCGAGGATCGATTCGCTGACATTCCGGATTTCCCGTATCAACCGCACTATTGCGAACTGGCTGACGACGAAGGCGGACAACTGCGAATTGCGTGGATCGAAGCCGGGCCCGCGCACGCCGACCCGGTGCTGATGCTGCACGGCGAACCCACGTGGTCGTTCCTGTACCGCAAGATGATCCCGATCCTGGTCGCTGCGGGCCATCGAGTGATCTGTCCCGATCTGGTCGGGTTCGGCCCTTCGGATAAGCCGACGCGGCGGGAGGACCACACGTATGCGCGCCACGTCGAGTGGATGCGGGCGCTGGCGTTCGACGTCCTCGAACTTCGCCGCGTCACTTTGTTCGGGCAGGACTGGGGTGGATTGATCGGACTGCGGCTGGCCGCCGAGAACCCGGACCGCTTCAGCCGCATCGTCGTCGCCAACACCGGCCTGCCGACCGGCGACTTCAACATGCCCGAGATCTGGTGGCGCTTCCGCGAGGCCATCCAGGGCGCTCCCCACGTGGATGTCGGCGCGTTCGTGGAGTCCGGCTGCCAGCGGCCGATGGCCCCTCAGGTGCGGGCGGCCTACGACGCCCCCTTCCCCGACGACTCCTTCTCCGCCGGCCCGCGGGCGATGCCCGGGCTGGTGCCGACCAGCACCGACGATCCGGCCACCGAGGCGAACCGCAGCGCCTGGGCCGCGTTGTCGGCAAGCCCGACGCCGATGCTGGTCGCCTTCAGCGACGGCGACCCCATCACCGGCGCGATGGGACCGATCTTCCGCGAGCACATGCGCGGCGCCCAGGGCATCGAGCACCCGACCATCCACGACGCCGGGCACTTCCTCCAAGAGGACGCCGGCGAGGAGCTGGCCCGCCACGTCGTCGACTTCCTGGGTTAAGCCGCACACCGCGGCTTGGTTAGATACTCCGGTGACCGAGCGCCCTTTCTTCACCGTCGACGCCGAACTGCCCGGCCGTCGGGGTCGCACCGGCGTCATCCACACCCCGCACGGCGACATCCAGACTCCGGCGTTCATCGCGGTCGGCACCAAGGCGTCGGTCAAAGCGGTGCTGCCAGAGACCATGCGCGAACTCGGCGCGCAGGCCGTGCTGGCCAACGCCTACCACCTGTACCTGCAGCCCGGCCCCGACATCGTCGACGACGCCGGCGGACTCGGTGCGTTCATGAACTGGCCGGGGCCGACCTTCACCGACAGTGGCGGGTTCCAGGTGCTGTCGCTGGGTGCGGGTTTCCGCAAGGTGCTCTCGATGGACGCCGACCGGGTGCAGGCCGACGACATCATCGCCGAGGGCAAGCAGCGGCTGGCCCATGTCGACGACGACGGCGTGACGTTCATTTCCCACCTCGACGGCTCCACACACCGGTTCACCCCCGAGGTGTCGATGCAGATCCAGCACAAGATCGGTGCGGACATCATCTTCGCCTTCGACGAACTGACGACGCT
Source organism: uncultured Actinomycetota bacterium (assembly GCA_963716465.1). GTDB lineage: Bacteria > Actinomycetota > Actinomycetes > Mycobacteriales > Mycobacteriaceae > Mycobacterium. The sequence continues at coordinate 548,665 of CAVQTS010000004.1, read as the reverse complement.
GGTGAATACCCGTGGCTACCAAGAGGATTCGGTGGCCCGCACTCACGCGTGGGCGCAGCGCTGCCTGACCGAGCACCGTCGGCTGACGGCCGGGCGGCCCGAGCGGCCGGCGCAGGCGTTGTTCGGCGTGGTGCAGGGTGCGCAGTACGAGGACCTGCGCCGGCTGGCGTCGCGGGACCTGGCCGGCATCGTCGACGCCGACGGGCGCGGGTTCGACGGGTACGGCATCGGCGGAGCGCTGGAGAAGCAGAACCTGGCCACCATCGTCGGCTGGTGCATCGACGAGCTGCCGGACGACAAGCCTCGGCACCTGCTGGGGATCAGTGAGCCCGACGATCTGTTCGCGGCGATCGAGGCCGGCGCCGACACGTTCGACTGCGTGTCCCCGTCTCGGGTCGCGCGCAACGCCGCGGTGTACTCGGCGACCGGCCGGTTCAACATCAACACCGCCCGGCACCGGCGCGACTTCGGCCCGATCGACGCCGAGTGCGACTGCTACACCTGCGCGCACTACACCCGGGCATACCTGCATCACCTGTTCAAGGCCAAGGAGATTCTCTCGGCCACGTTGTGCACGATCCACAACGAGCGCTTCGTGATCCGCCTCGTCGACCAGATCCGCGCCGCCATCGCTGCCGGTGAGTTCGACGAACTGCGCGACCACGTCCTCGGCCGCTACTACGGCGGTGCGCGAGACTGAAGCAACGCAGACAAAGCACGAGAGGGCTCCCGCGTGAGTTCAATCTCGGCGAATTGGACGCGTGCACAATAGAGAGATGACCGCTCCCGCCTCGTCGCAGGCGCTGCTCGCGACACTGCTCGACCCGGCTCAGCGCCCCGACCCGTACCCCGTCTACCGGCAGCTCCTCGAGGGCGGCCCGCTGCAGATGCCGGAGAACAACCTGCACGTCTTCTCCAGCTTCGCCGACTGCGACGAGGTGCTGCGCCATCCCGCGTCGTGCAGCGACCGGCTCAAGTCGAGCGCCGCCCAGCGCGCCATCGCCGCCGGCGAGCAGCCGCGGCCCTTCGGCGCGCCAGGCTTCCTGTTCCTCGACGCGCCCGACCACACCCGGCTGCGCAGGCTGGTCAGCAAGGCGTTCTCACCGAAGGTCGTCAAGGCGCTCGAGCCCGACATCGCCACGATGGTCGACGGACTGCTCGACAAGGTCGCCGACGCCGGCGAGTTCGAGGTCATCGCCGATCTGGCCTACCCGCTGCCCGTCGCGGTGATCTGCCGACTGCTCGGTGTGCCCCTCGAGGACGAGCCGAAGTTCAGCTGGGCCTCGGCGCTGCTCGGCCAGGGGCTGGACCCGTTCATCGCCTTCACCGGCCAGTCGCACGGATTCGAGGACCGCCTGAAGGCCGGGCTGTGGCTGCGGGAGTACCTGCGCGACCTGCTGGAGCGCCGGCGCGCGCAGCCCGCCGACGACCTGATCTCCGGACTGATCGCGGTCGAGGAGTCCGGCGACCAGCTCACCGAGGAAGAGATCGTCGCGACCTGCAACCTGCTGCTGATCGCCGGCCACGAGACCACGGTGAACCTGATCGCCAACGCAGTGCTGGCGATGCTGCGCAACCGCCGGCACTGGACTGCGTTCGGCGAGGACGCCGAACTCGCCCCCGGCATCGTCGAAGAGACCCTGCGCTACGACCCGCCGGTTCAACTGGTGGGACGGGTCGCCGGCGAAGACATGGCGATCGGCGATTTCTCGAATTCCCAAGGGCGACATCATGATGCTGCTGCTGGCCGCCGCGCAGCGAGACCCAGCGGCCTTCGAGCGTCCCGACGAGTTCGACCCGGGCCGGGAGTCCATCCGCCACCTCGCATTCGGCAAGGGGCCGCACTTCTGCCTCGGCGCGCCGCTGGCGCGGATGGAGGCCGCGGTGGCGCTGTCGGCGGCCACGCGACGGTTCCCGAACGCGCGGCTTGGCCGGGGAACCGGCGTACAAGCCGAATGTGACCTTGCGCGGAATGGCGTCGCTGCCCGTCGCGCTGAGCTAGTTTGCACGGCATGAGAATTCTGCTGATAGGCGCGGGCGGTGTTGGTTCGGCGTTCTGCGCCATCGCAAAACGACGGGACTTCTTCGAGACCATCGTGGTGTCCGACTACGACGAGGCCAAGGCACGTGAGGCCGCGCAGGCGGTGAAGGACTCGCGGTTCTCTTCCACGCAGGTGGACGCCGGCTCGGCCGAGGCGGTCGCCGCGCTGGTTCGCGAGCATCGCATCACGCATGTGATGAACGCCGTCGACCCGCGGTTCACCATGCCGATCTTCGACGGTGCCCTCGCCGGTGGCGCGGACTACCTCGACATGGCGATGAGCCTCTCGCAGCGGCACCCTGAGAAGCCCTACGAGCTGACCGGGGTGAAGCTGGGTGACGAGCAGTTCGAAGCCGAACCTGCCTGGATCGAGGCCGGCCGGCTGGCGCTGGTGGGTCTCGGTGTCGAACCGGGCCTGGCCAACGTCTTCGCACGCTACGCATCGGACTTCCTGTTCAGCGAAATCGACGAGCTCGGTGTTCGGGACGGCGCCAATCTCGCCGTCGAGGGCTACGAGTTCGCCCCGTCGTTCTCCATCTGGACCACCATCGAGGAGTGCCTCAACCCGCCTGTCATCTGGGAGAAGGACAAGGGCTGGTTCACCACCGCGCCGTTCAGCGAGCCCGAGGTGTTCGACTTTCCGGACGGCATCGGACCGGTCGAGTGCGTCAACGTCGAGCACGAAGAGGTGCTGTTGATGCCACGCTGGATCGACTGCAAGCGGGTGACGTTCAAGTACGGCCTCGGCGACGAGTTCATCGATGTGCTCAAGGTCCTGCACAAGCTCGGCTTGGATCGCACCGAGAAGGTGAAAGTCGGTGCGGCGGAGGTCAGCCCGCGCGACGTGGTCGCCGCCTGCCTGCCCAACCCCGCGACGCTGGGCCCGCAGATGAAGGGCAAGACGTGTGCCGGGCTGTGGGTGACCGGTAAGGACAAGGACGGCAATCCCCGGTCGACCTACCTGTACCACGTCGTCGACAACGAGTGGTCGATGGCCGAGTACGGACACCAGTGCGTGGTGTGGCAGACGGCGATCAATCCCGTTGTGGCACTGGAGCTTCTGGCCAACGGCACCTGGAGCGGGGTGGGTGTGCTCGGTCCGGAGTGCTTCGACTCGGTGCCGTTCCTGGAGCTGCTGACCGCCTACGGTTCACCGTGGGGGCAGATGGAATTGCCCGCCTAGACCTCCAACGCCGCCGAACGTGGATTTTACCCCCACGCTTTTCGCGCATTCAGCGTGGAACTAACTCCCCATTCGCGGACGGATACATCTAGAGCGGATTGAGCACCCGGTCCAGGAACTGTCGCGTCCGCTCCTCCTTGGGGTTGCCGATCACCTCGGCGGGCGGGCCCTGCTCGAGGATGACGCCCTGGTCGGTGAACAGCACCTGGCTGGAAACCTGCCTGGCGAACTGGATTTCGTGAGTGACGATCACCAGCGTCCAGCCCTCGACCGCGAGATCCTTGATCACCTTCAGCACCTCGCCGACCAACTCGGGGTCCAGCGCTGAGGTCGGTTCGTCGAACAGCACCACCTTCGGCTTCAACGCCAGGGCGCGGGCGATGCCGACACGCTGCTGCTGACCGCCGGAGAGTTCGAACGGGTACTGGTCCCGTTTCTCGGCCAGGCCGACCTGGTCGAGCAGCGCGATCGCCTCGGCGCGCACCTCGTCGACGGGGCGTTTCTGCGCGATCAACGGACCTTCGGTGACGTTCTGCAGGACCGTCTTGTTCGGGAACAGGTTGTGCGACTGGAAGACGAAGCCACTCTGTGCCTGGTACTCGCGGAGCCGGTCCTTGGACACCGGCTTGCTGAAATCGATCTCGACGTCACCGATCTGGATCACCCCGGCGTCGGGGACGTCGAGGGCGTTGAGCGCCCGCAGCACCGTCGTCTTACCGGACCCGGAGGGCCCGATGATGGTGGTCACCGTTCCCCGCGCCACCTTGAACGACACACCCCGCAGAACTTTGTTGTCGCCGAACGCCTTTTCGAACGCCGTCGGCGACAACCCGGTATTCCACGTTGCTTCGGTCATCGGGCCACAAACCTTTCCAGCCGGTGTTCAAGGCGACTCTGACCGAACGAGAGCACCAGGCAGATCAGCCAGTAGTACACCGCGGCCGTGCCGTAGAGCGCGAAGAACTCGAATGTCGGCGCCGCCGCGATCTGCGCGGTGCGCAGTAGTTCGGTCACCAGAATGGTCGAGGCCAGCGACGTATCCTTCACCAGCGATATCAGGGTGTTCGACAACGGGGGCACCGCCACCCGGGTGGCCTGCGGCAGGATGATGCGGCGCAGCGCTCCGGTGTAGTTCAGCCGATCGTCTGCGCTGCCTCCCACTGCCCCTTCGGAATGCTCTGGATCGCCGAGCGGATGATCTCGGCCGCGTAACCGCCGACGTTGAGGCTGAACGCGATCACCGCGGCCGGGAACGGCTCGAGTTTGATCCCGAGTTGCGGCAGCGCGAAGAAGATGATGAACAACTGCACCAGCAGCGGGGTGCCGCGAATGATCGAGATGTAGAACCGGGCGATGTTGCACACCACGGGGTTCTTGGACAGCCGGGCCAGCGCCACCACGAGCGCGATCGCCAGACCGATGACGAAGCTGATGATCGTGAGTGGAATGGTGACCTGGTGATCGCGGCCTTGGCCAGCGGCCACAGGTTGTCGCCGATGAGCTTCCACACGGAGCGGTGTGCGACTTCGGCACCGCCGGGCGCCGGTGCTCCGGTGGCGTTGGCCTTCAGGTACTTCTGCGAGATCGCCGCCAGGGTGCCGTCGGCCTTCAGTTCGTCGAGGGCCTTGTTGAGTTCGGGCAGCAGGCCGCTGTTCTTGCGGGCGGCGAAAGCCTGCTCGCTCTTCTGCCCGATCGTCGCGCCGATCTTGACCGACTGGTCTTTGGTCTCGGCCTGGTAGGCGTAGAACGCGATGCTGTCGTTGACCACGGCGTCGACCCGGCCCTGGTTGAGCAGGGTGATCGCCTGGGTGAAGCCCTCCACCGGTGCCAGCTTCGCGCCGGCGTCGCGCGAGATCTGGGCCCAGTTGCTGGTGATGGTCGCGCCGACGGTCTTGCCCTTGAGATCGTCGAGCGACTTGATCGAGTCGTCGTTCGCCCGGGTGATGACCACGCCCTCACCCACCGAATAGGGCTCGGACAGGTCGTACTTGCTCTGTTCGCTCCGGGGTGACGGTCACTTCGTTGGCCACCACGTCGAACCGGTTGGCTTCGAGCGCGGCGAAGATGGAATCCCACGGTGTCTGGACGAACTCGACCTTCTTGCCGAGCCGCTCGCCGACCGCGTTGGCGACGTCGACGTCGTAGCCGGCGAGTTGTCCGGTCGCAGGGTCCTGGAAGCTGAACGGCGCGTAGGTGCCCTCGGTGCCCACCCGCAGCACACCGGAGGACAACGGGCCGCCACCGTCGGACTTCGAGCCGCAGGCGCCGAGGAGCACGGCGACCACCAGCAGGGCAGCCAGCAGCGCGGCGCGTGGGAGGTGACGCATTCGGCGGACGTTAACGATGCGCGGGGTGACCGCCAAGGGTTCGGATCAAACAGGTTGATATGTCCACGGCTCGCGCGGCAGCTGTGCCGGGTCGAACCGCTCCAGCAGGCCGGCGATGTCGGCGGCAGGCCAGCCCAGTGACTCGCTGATCAGGGCAAACGCGCGTTCGACACCGAGTTCGGCCAGGGTCACCGCGCCGTCGCGTTTGGCCAGCCGCTTGCCCTCGTGGTTGAGCGCCAGCGGCACGTGGGCGTACACCGGCTGGGGGTAGCCCAGCAGTTCGGCCAGATACGCCTGCCGGGGGGAGGACGAGAGCAGATCGTCACCGCGCACCACCTGGTCGACGCCGGACAGCGCGTCGTCGACCACCACGGCGAGGTTGTAGGCGGGCACACCGTCGCCGCGACGCAGCACGAAGTCGTCGACCACGCCGGTGTAGCTGCCGTGCACCAGGTCGGTCACGGTGTACTCGGTGACGTCGGCGCGCAGCCGCAACGCCGGGGGCCGTCCGGTTTCCCGGCGGAGGGCGCGTTCGGTCTCGGTGAGCTCCCGGCACGTCCCGGGATAGGCGCCCTCCGGAGCGTGCGGTGCCCGTGGCGCGCTGAGAATGTCCCTTCTGCTGCAATAACATTCGTAGACCAGGCCGCGCGCGAGCAGGCCGTCGACGACGGCGTCGTAACGGTCGCGGTGCCGGGACTGCCACTCCGGTTCCTCATCCCAGGTGATGCCGATCGCCGCCAAGTCGGCCAGCTGCCGCCGCGCGACGTCGTCGTGGGTGCGGTCGTCGAGATCCTCGATCCGCACCAGGAACCGGCGTCCGGTCGACCGCGCGAACAGCCACGCCAGCACGGCAGTGCGCAGGTTGCCGATGTGCAGGTCGGCCGACGGGCTGGGCGCGAAGCGGCCCGCGCCCGGTGCTGGGCGGGTCACGCCCGAAATCTAGCCCGCGAGTGCCCCGGGCGGCGGATGGGTAACCGATGAGTTCCGGTCCGGGCGGAGGTCTAGACACGGACGGCCCCGGATAGATCAGGATGAGACTGTGGACCTTCCCGTGATGCCTCCGGTGGAACCGATGCTCGCGAAAGCGGCGACGGAGGTGCCCGGCGAGGCCGGCGTGTGGTCCTACGAACCGAAGTGGGACGGGTTCCGGGCGCTGGTGTTCCGCGACGGCGACGACGTGGTGGTGCAGTCCCGCAACGGCAAGGAGCTGGGTCGCTACTTTCCCGAACTCGTCGAGGCGCTGCGCGTCGAGATCGCGCCGCGGTGTGTGCTCGACGGGGAGGTGGTGGTACCGCGGGACATCGAGGGCCGGGTCCGGCTGGATTGGGACTCCCTGTCACAGCGCATCCACCCGGCCGAGAGCCGGGTGCGGATGCTGGCCGAGCAGACCCCGGCGCACTTCATCGGGTTTGATGCGCTGGCCACCGGCGACCGCTCGCTGATGGCGGAGCCGTTCCGGGTCCGGCGCGACGCGCTGGCCGAGGCGGTGTCCGGGCAGCGGTGGTGTCATGTCACCCGCACCACCGACGACCCCGAGCAGGGAGCGCGGTGGCTGACCACCTTCGAGGGCGCGGGGCTCGACGGGGTGATCGCCAAGCGGCTCGACGGCGCCTACGTGCCGGGCAAGCGCGAGATGGTGAAGGTCAAGCATGCCCGCGATGCCGATTGTGTGGCCATCGGGTACCGGATCCACAAGAGCGGCGAAGGCGTGGGCTCCATCCTGCTGGGTCTCTACCGCGACGACGGCGAGCTCCAAATGGTAGGCGGCGCAGCATCATTCACCGTCAAAGACAGGAGCAGGCTGCTCGCCGAACTGGAGCCGCTGCGCAAGGGCGACGACGTGGTCCATGACGGCGAGCCCAGCCGGTGGAACTCGGCAGCAGACAAGCGCTGGATTCCGATCCGGCCGGAGAAGGTCGCGGAGGTGGCCTACGACCAGATGGAGGGCAACGCAGGCTGGCAGCGATTCCGTCACACCGTGCGTTTCGTGCGCTGGCGGCCCGACCGCGACCCGGCCAGCTGTACCTTCGACCAACTCGACGTCCCGCTGAACTACGACCTCTACGACGTGCTGGAGACGCGCTGATGGCAACCAAGGCCACCGAACTCGACGTCGACGGCGTCGCCGTCAGGTTCACCAATCCGGACAAGGTGTACTTCCCCAAGCTGGGTTCCGGCGGAACCAAGGGCAAGGTCGTCGAGTACTACCGCAGGGTGGCCGCCGGCGGGCTGCTCACCGCGCTGCGCGACCGTCCGACTCATCTGCAGCGGTTCCCCGACGGCATCGAGGGTGAGGAGATCTACCAGAAGCGGGTCCCGGAAAAGCATCCCGACTATCTGCACACCTGTCGGGTGACGTTTCCCTCTGGCCGCACCGCCGACGCGTTGATGGTCACCCACCCGTCGGCCATCGTGTGGGCGGCGCAGATGGGCACCGTCACGTTTCACCCGTGGCAGGTGCGCTGCCCCGACACCGAACATCCCGACGAGCTGCGGGTGGACCTCGATCCGCAGCCCGGAACCGGTTTCGCCGAGGCGCGCACCGTCGCCGTCGACATCCTCAAGCCGCTGCTCGACGAGCTGGGACTGGTCGGCTATCCGAAGACCTCCGGCGGGCGTGGCGTGCATGTGTTCCTGCGCATCCGGCCCGACTGGGACTTCACCGCGGTGCGGCGGGCCGGCATCGCGTTGGCACGCGAAATCGAGACGGCGCGCTCCGGAATTGGTGACGACATCGTGGTGGAAGGAGGAGCGCGGACAGCGGCTGTTCATCGACTACAACCAGAACGCGCGGGATCGGACATTCGCGTCGGCGTACTCGGTGCGCGCCACCCCGATCGCGACGGTATCGACGCCGCTGACGTGGGAGGAGCTGGCGACCGCCGACCCGGACGACTACACCATCGCCACCGTGCCCGCGCTGATCGCCGAACGTGGCGATCCGATGTCGGGCCTGGATTCGGTGGCGCAGTCGATCGACCCACTGCTGGCGCTGGCAGAGGCGGACGACGAGCGCGGCCTCGGTGACCTGCCGTACCCGCCGAATTACCCGAAGATGCCGGGCGAGCCGAAACGGGTTCAGCCCAGCCGGGATACGGATCGCAAGAGGGGAGAGGCGGCCAAGTGATCTAGCGGTCCCCGAGCTTGGTGGCCTATCAGTTCATAGTCGTTTCAAATCGGAGGCCGATGTGCCGCATAACGGCCGCTTCTACGCTCGGGGCAAGGGTGCGACCGGAGGTGGTCGGTATGAAGTCGATATGTTCGCGCTGGAGTCTCGCCGCACGGACTGTCCAAGTGGCATGTGTGGGCACCGCAGTGGTGGCGTTAGCCGGCCTGGGTGTGCAGGTGATTCAGCCCACCAATGTGAAACCTGTTGCAGCATCGGGCATCGTGCTTGTCGATGACGACTTCGACTGGGCGCAGCAGCAGGAAGAAGAACAGGACGAGCAGGCCCAGCAGGACGAGGACGAACTGCAGCAACAGCTCGATGAGCAGGAAATGCTGCAGTCCGAGCAGCAGGCTGAGGTGGAGAACGAACTCGCCGAGCAGCAGGCCCAACAGGACGAGCAGCAAGGGCTGCTGACCGAACAGCAAGCGCAGCTGGACGTTCCCGGAAGCTAGACCCGAACTCGGCTCTACTCCTGTGCCGACAAGGCCAGGCTTTCGGTGTCCTCGGCTGCAGGTTGCGGCTTCCGGAAGTGATTGTCGCCGCGGGGATAGACGACCTGCGGCCACCAGAACCACCGACCCAGCATCACCGCGATCGACGGCATCAGCAGCGAGCGCACGATGAAGGTGTCGACCAACAGTCCGATGGCGATGGTGGAACCCATCTGCGCGAGCACGATCAGCTTGCTGCCCATCATCCCGGCCATGGTGGCCGCGAACACCAGACCGGCCGACGTCACCACGCCACCCGTACCGGCCATCGAGCGGATGATGCCGGTCTTCAATCCGGCGTGGATCTCGTCCTTGAACCGCGACACCAGTAGCAGGTTGTAGTCCGATCCCACCGCCAGCAGGATGATGACCGACATCAGCATGACGAGCCATTGCACCTGGATGCCGAACAGGTCCTGCCAGATCAGCACCGAGAGGCCGAAGGATGCGGCGATCGAACTGGCCGCGGTGCCGACGATGACCAGTGCCGCCACCGCACTTCGGGTCAGGATCAGCATGATCATGAAGATCAGCGTGAGCGACGACACCACGGCGATCATCAGGTCGTAGCGAGCACCGTCAGACATGTCCTTGTAGGTCGCCGCGACCCCACCGAGGTAGATCTTGGCGTCCGAGAGCGAGGACATCTTCAAGGCCTCCTGCGCGGCCTTGCGTTCGGCATCGACCCGGGCGATTCCTTCGACAGTCGCAGGATCGCTCTGATGGGTGATGAACATGCGGGCGGACTTGCCATCCGGCGAGAGGAACATCTCCAGACCCCGCTTGAAGTCGGGGTTGTCGAAGGCCTCCGGCGGCAGGTAGAACAGGTCGTCGTTCTTGGCCTGGTCGAAGCTCTGACCCATCGCCAAGGCGGTGTCGTTGGTGGCCTCCTCCTGGTCGAGCAACGCCTTCTGAGAGTTGTACGAGGCCAACGCCAGGTCCCTGCTGGTCTCCATCGACGCGATCGTCTGCGGAAGGAGTGCGGTCAGCTGCGGAGCCAGGTTCGCAAGTTGGTCGGTGTTGGCCTGGACCGCCCCGGTTTGGTCGGTCACTTTGTCGATCCCGTCCAGGGAATCGAAGACGGACCGTAGCGCGGCGCACATGGGGATGTCGAAGCAGTGCGGTTCCCAGTAGAAGTAGTTGCGTATTGGCCGGAACTGGTCATCGAAGTTCGCGATGTTGTCCCGCAGTTCTTTGGTGGTATCCAGCAGCGCCTGCGATTTGGCTGCCGAGTCCTGCGTGAGTTGGGTCTGCAGGAGGGACAGTTGGTACTGCTTCTGCAAGATGGAGATCGAGACGTTCATGGAATCGACCGTTTTGAGCTGGTTGGCCAATTGATCCCGCTGGAACGGCAGGTTCATGTTGCTGGTCTGGCCCTGCACGCTGGTCTGGAACGGAATCGAGCTGTGCTGGATCGGAATGCCCAACGGCCGGGTTATGTTCTGCACCATCGCAATTCCCTCGGTGTGCATCACGTTTCGCGCGACCGCGTTGAGGACCAGCATGTCGGCGGGATTGCGCATGTCGTGGTCGGCCTCGACCATCAGAATGTCGGGATTCATCCGGGCCTGGGAGAAATGCCGGTCAGCGGCGGCGAAGCCGATGTTGGTCGGGGCGTTCGCGGGCAGGTAGTAGCGGTCGTTGTAGGCAGGCTTGTATCCCGGGATCGCCACGATGCCGATTAGCACGATGAACAAGCTCGCCACGAAGATGGGTGCGGGCCAGCGGACCACGGCAGTGCCGACCCGTCGCCAAAACCGGCTCCGGGGAGGACGTTTGGACTCGAACAACCCGATACGGCTGCCGAGGAACAGGATGGCCGGCCCCAGAGTGACGGCAATCGCCACGATCACGATCATGCCGATCGCGACGGGCTCGCCCATCGTGCTGAAGTAGGGCAGCCGCGCGAAACTGAGGCAGTATGTCGCCCCGGCGATCGTCAGCCCCGACCCCACGATGACGGGGGCGACGGACCGAAAAGTGGTGTAGTAAGCCGAATCCCGGTCCTCACCCATGCCGCGGGCTTCGCGGTAGCGCCCGAAGATGAAAATCCCGTAGTCGGTGGCGGCTGCGATCGCCAGCATGGTCAGGATGTTCCCGGCGAAGGTGGTGAGCCCGAACGCGCCATGGCTGGCCAGTACCGACACCACTCCGCGCGCGGTGAGCAACCCGAGGAACGTCAGGAAGAGCTGAATCAGCGTCGTGATGATCGAGCGATAGACCACCAGCAGCATGCCGGCGATCCCGATGAGGGTGAACAGCGTGATCTGCGCGAGGCTCGCGTTGCCGATGACGTGCAGATCGTTGGTGAGCGCTGCCGGGCCTGCGACGTAAGCCTGCACACCTGGCGGAGCCTTGGTGTCGGCGATGACCTTTCGGACGGCCTGCACGCCTTCGTTGGCCAAGGTCTGGCCCTGCTCGCCGGCGAGGTTCAGCATCACGTAGGACGCCTTGCCGTCAGCGCTCTGAGCCCCGGCGGCGGTCAACGTATCGCCCCAGAAGTCCTGGATGTGCTGGATGTGCTCGGGGTCCTGGCGCAGCTTCCGAATGATTTCGTCGTAGTAGGCGTGGGCCTCTGGCCCGAGGGGCTGCTGGCCCTCCACCACGACCATCACCGTGCTGTTGGAATCGAACTCCTTGAAGTTGGCGCCCATCCGCTTCATCGCGATCATCGACGGCGCATCAGCCGGAGCCATCGGAGCCGCATGCATCTCGCCGACCACCTCGAGCTGCGGGGCGATCACGTTCACCAGAACGGCGAAGAAGATCCAGAACAGGATGATCGGCAGGGAGAGGATCCGAAGGGTGTGGGCGAAGAATGGCCGTTTCGGGTGGGCGGCAGTGGGCTCGGCGGCCGGCAATGTGTGGGTCATGCAGACTTCACCAGGCAGTACGTCTGGGCGTTGACGCCATCGGCGGATTGCTCCTCACGAACGGTCCCATTCACGGTGACGCGGCATCCAATCTGGTCGCCGTCGGTCTGCGCCATGAGACTGGCGCTGACCGTCGGCAACAGTGTCGACAAGGTGATCGACCACGGCAGCGGCACCGTGACGATGTGCACGTTCGCATCCGGGTCGAAGTAGCTGATCTGGGCGCTGCTGCCGGGTGAGCCGTAAACGTCGTACACCAAGACCTTTGGGTTGAACTGGACTATCTCGACACCGGCACCGGCACCGGCGTTGAGGTCCTGGGACGCGAACATCTTGTGCAGACGCGAAACGACCAGACCCGAGATCGCCAGCACAACAACCAGAACGAGCGGGATCCACACTTTCTTGAACAGACGGCCCACCTTCACCCGACCGCCCTCCGCTGATCGACCGGTCCTGTCACGACGTGTGGACAGTCGGCGTTCTCGACAAGCCGGCACACGACCGGATCGGCGACCCGCGCTGATAGCAACAACGCGTTCCGCTCCTCCGAGGTCAGCCTCGCGAACAACGCCGCGAGGCGTTCGCGGCGAAGCCGCCGCCGGTCGTCGAGCAGCCTCTGACCCTGCGCGGTGATGCCCACCAGGGTGGCGCGTCCGTCGTCCGGGTCAGCAAGCCTGGTGACCAGGTTCTGGCGCTCCAGCCGCTGGATCAGCTGCGTCATCGACGGCTGGCTGACCCCTTCCTTGGCGGCGAGCACTGTGAGCCGGATGGGCCCTTCCCGGCACAGCCTGTTCAGGGCATAGGCCGCCGAGGCGCTCAAGTCGGCGCGATCGGTCAGAAACCGCACCGTCAGGTCCACGGCGTGGTCGAGAAGCTCGCCAATGCATTCACTGGCGTCGTCATCCGGCGGCCAGTTTTCCACCACTGATCTATATCATGCCCATTATGTAGCGGCAATCAGAGGCGGCAGGACTCGCGCTTCCTCGCCCCGACGGCCAGTGGTCCCGCTGGGCATTTTCAGGGCCTGAAGCCGGCGGTATGGTTGCGTTTCAAACGCGTTCCGGGCGAGGGAGATCCAGTGGGCCTTGACGACCTGTCCACCCAGGATCTGCTGAGCGCGGATCTGGCGGGCACCTTCCGGCGGACGGTCAGCGCGGGCGCGGGCGTCGACCCGGCCCTGGCGGACGCCGACCTGGCTCAGGTACTGCGCGACGGATACGTGATCCTGCCGGACCTGCTCAACGCTGAAGAGCTCGCCGAGATCACAGAGGCCGTTGCCCCGTTGCTCGACCGCAGCGGCCGCAATTCTTTCGAGGGCCATCGCACCCAGCGGGTGTACAGCGTCCTGAACAAGACCAGGGCCTGTGACCGCATCGCCGATCATCCGCGGGTGCTGGCCCTGCTGGATCGGTTGCTGCTGCCGAACTACCTGCTGTCGATGCTGCAGGTGATCAACATCCTGCCCGGCGAACAGGCGCAGATGTTGCACACCGACGACGCCTTCTACCCACTCCCGCGGCCGCGAAAAGCGTTGGGGGCGGCCACGATCTGGGCGATCGACGACTTCACCGCAGACAACGGCGCCACCGACGTCATCCCGTTCAGCCACCTGTGGGGCGACCAAAAGCCTGAGCCGGCAGCACGTGAACCGGTGGTCATGTCAGCCGGGTCGTGCGTGTTCTTTCTGTCCACCCTCTGGCACGGCGGCGGGGCGAACCGTTCGGCCAATCCGCGGCTGGCCGTGACCGCCCAGTACTGCGAACCCTGGCTGCGCCCGCAGGAAGCCTTCACCCTCTCGATCAACCGCGACACCGTTCGCGCGGTGTCCGAGGACATCCGCCGCATGCTCGGCTACAGCATCCACCCACCGTTCATCGGTCAAGTCGACGGTATGCACCCCAAGCGACTCCTCGAGCAAAGCTGATACCGGAGTTCGGGGTGAATGCCAAACCCGCTCAGAATCAACGGTATTCGCAGCGGTCAGCGCAGGGTGAGCCAGGCCAGGCTGAGTCCGCCGAACACCACGCAGTAGATCGCGAACGGCGTCAGGGTACGGGTTTCGAAGTACCGGGTGAGGAACCGAACGGAGAGGTAAGCGGCCACGAATGAGGCCACGCTTCCCGCCAGCACCTGGCCGCCGATGCCGTCGCCGAGGGGCCCGAACAGGTCGGGAATCTTGAACATCCCTGCGGCGAGGATGATCGGGGTGGCCAGCAAGAAGGAGAAGCGGGCGGCTTCTTCGTGCGACAACCCGCGCCACAATCCGGCGACCATCGTGATTCCGGAGCGGCTGATGCCGGGCAGCAGTGCCAGGATCTGGGCGCTACCGATCAGCACGCCCTGGGGCAGGGACTGTTGGGCCAAGCGGTCGTCGACGTCGTTGCCGAGCGAGCCGGCGGCTTCGGGCTCACCTACCTCTGCGACGGTTGCCGGGGCGGCGGTTCGGCGCACCCGCTCACCGGCGTAGAGGATCAGTCCGTTGACGATCAGGAAGACTGCGGCCGGGATGGGTCTGCCCAACGTCGTGCGGAACACATGCTCAAGTGCCAGCCCGGCCAAGCCGACCGGGATGGTGGCCAGGATGATCTGCCAGGCGAGCCGTTCGGCGGGCGTCTCAATTCGGCGATAGCGCACCGACGTCGCGAACCCGCCGACGATGCGTACCCAGTCGCGCCAGAAAAAGACCAGCAGCGCGGCGGCAGTGGCCACATGCAGACCGACGATGAACGCGAGATAGGGCGACTCGGGCGCGGACACGTTGAGGTCCGCCGCCCACCGGCCACCCACGAGGGCAGGCACCAGCACCGAGTGGCCGAGGCTGGAGACCGGGAACAGCTCGGTCACACCCTGAAACAGGCCGACGACAACGGCTTCGAGGTAGTTGAGGTGGGCCGACATCGACTGGGGCGTCTTCCTTGGCAGTGGGGTAATGGTGCGTTGCTTTGCAGTCGCAGGTTACAGGTGGAGCGTTGGCTTTAGGCGTTGTGACCGGACAATCCAGCGATGCTGCGGCTCCGAATAACTACTGAAAGTTATCGGTGCTGACGACAGACAGGGAGCCAGTCATGGCCATGACGTCAAACCCGACGGAGAACGGGACCAGAATTAACCGGGCGCGTGCGCTGGCGGTGTCCATCATCGGCGTTGCGATCGCGATGCTGGGCTTGGGATTCAGCGCATTCGGCCCACCGGCCACCCAGATCGCCAGCGGCCAGCCGTCCTGCGTCAACGGGATCGTCCCTCTGAATCCGTATGTCGCTAACTGCAACTTGCCGGCACGGGGCAACCAAGTTGTCGGCGCGGCACCCGACGCCGGGGCAATCATCGGCTGCAGGCACAACTTCGCCTGCTTGGCCTTGTACGTCAACTACCCCGGGACACTGCTCGTCCCCGGCTATCAACCCTGATTCAAGAGCTGCTTCGCGAGGCCCGTAGCTTCCGAAGCACCTGTGGCTGCGGTTTCCTTCTACCCCAGGGGATCACCACACTTGTAGTGGTTGTCTCCTGCATTCAGGTCGATCCCGTCCCTCTCGCGCCTCTTGCATCGGCAACACTACGCACGCAACTCGACACGTGGACGAGTACCTATCAGGGGCCCTGCACGCTGCGGAATTGCAGGGCATTTGCGTTCCCTGCAGCCACGGATCCAGCGTTAGTACCGCAAGATGTCACGAGGATTTTTGACGGGTGCGCAACGGATTCATAGACGAGTGTGATAGACAGCTAGCAAACTCAGGAAAATCTCAGGTGCGCCGAAGTGCCGAACTCAAGGGGGAGCGATGGCCAACATCGACAGGAAAGCCAGCGGGCAGCGCGGTAAGGGCCGACGGATTCAGCCGTACGCATGGCTGGGGGCGGGTGCGGTGACTCTGGGCCTGGGCGCCGCGATGGCCGGCGGAACCGCCATCGCTCATGCCGATGACAGCTCGAGCGCTGGCAGCAGCGGGGTCCTCGCACAGCCAGAACTCCAACTCGGCGCATGCCAATCAGGGGGCCACGCACTCCACTTCGAGCGCCAGCCCGGCGTCAGCGGCCAAGAAGTCGACGAAGAATTCCGGGTCCGCCACGACGGCCTCCGCGGCCACCGCGGTGAGCAGTACCGCCAGCACTAGCACCAGTTCGCAGAAGACGGCTGTCAGCTCGACCGCCGCGACCGTCGACACCCAGGCCGCCGCCCCGGATACGTCGGCCGCGCCATCGTCTGCGTCGATCCCGGTCGTCAACCAGGGCCAGTTCATTCCCACGACGATCACGCCGGGCACGCACGTGCAGCAGGCGTTCACTGAAATCACGGCAGCGAAGACAGCGCTGAACCAGAACACCTGGGGACAGACGAACATCCTCGGTGGTCTGGCGGCGATCGCGCCCAACCTGCTGCTGTCCGCGGCCTCGGTCGAACTGTCGGCGTGGCAGACGCTGAACCCCGTCGCGCAGAACTTGGTGGCCGGCACGGCCGGCATCCCGATCATCCATCAGATCGCCCAAGTGTCCCTGTACGGAACGATGCTGCTGCCCGAGCTGTCGCAACTCTCGCTCAAGAGTGCGGCGCTGCTGATGCCGGTGGTCGGTATTTTCGCGCCTGACGCGAAGACCGCCGCCTCCCCGTTGATCGCGGACGCCACGTCGAACGGCCGTGTTTACGCCATCGTTCGGCTGACGACGTACAACACCACCGAGTCGCTGATCAGCGCGTCGGTAAACGGGTCGAGCCAGCAGAAGCTCCTCGTCGACACGGGGTCCTCGGGCCTGGTCATCGATGCGGCGAACGCGGGCGATTTGAGCAACGCCACCCTGATCGGCTGCCGGAAACCCCGGCTCGTACAGCGGTGGGTTCGACTACATCTACAGCACCTACGAGGTCAATTCTGTCAACTTCGGGAACGGTGTCGTGTCCGGCCCGACCACCATTAACGTCGTCACGTCAGGGACGTACAACGGTCAGCCGTCCACCTTGGCCGACTTCCTCCAGGGCGCCGGAGCGACCGGCATCCTGGGCGTCGGTGCCAACGCCTACGGCCCCGGCCCCAACCCCATCCCCACCTCGACTCTTCCCGGTGAGCTCAGCGACGGCATGCTGATCGACGAGAACGTGCTGCCGTTCGGTCTCGGTGGTTTCGCTGGTGTTCGGCCCCAACCCGCTGCCGGCGAAAGCCACGATCTCCGGCACACCCGGGACGACGCTGAACGTAACGATCGGCAACAACTCGTACAACAACGTCGTCTCCCTGATCGACTCGGGCGGCGTCTACGGCACCATTCCCAGTGACCTCCTGCCGGGCAGCACCTCTGGCGACTACGTGCCGTCGGGCACCAAGATCTCGGTGTCCGCGGTGGACGCCTTCACGGGCAAGACAGTGTCCTTGTACTCGTACACCACCGGAAGCTCGCCGTACGCCCCGGTCGTCGTTGGCCCGACCGACGAACCGACAGACGGCAACTACCTGAACACCGGCTACTACGCCTACAACCAGGGCCCGGTGTACATCGACTACCAAAACGACGGAACGTACAACAACGGCGGATACGGCTGGACCGTCTTCGACGTCGGCTGACCCAGTTCGTTCCCGAGGAAACCTTCTGTCGGACAACGTAATCGGTCCTGCCACCGGTTTCCCCACGGCCGCCGCTACCCCGGGAGCCGGCCGTCCTCGACACGGAACTTACGTTTTTGTCGATTCCGCATCCTGCGTAGTTCGGTGAGGTTAACCTCCGCTCAGGTTCCGGTGGCGGTTACAGGAGGACGACGTGGGTGCATCAAGTTTTGTCGGTCGAGTTGGCGGTTTGGCGGTGGCCCTGGGGGTCGGCGCCGCGGTCTTCATCGGTAATGGCGTGGCCTGGGCGGAAGGCGGCTCGTCCTCCGGTGCGGGCTCCAAGGCCACCAATCAACACTCCAGCGGGACTTCGTCCGGGACGGGGACCAGCCACGCGACAAAGACCAAGGTGAGCGCACCGAGCGGCGGGTCGAACAACGCCGTGGCACCGACCACGTCGGCGAAAGTTCCCACCCAAACCACGGCTACCGTGTCGGCCCTCGTCACCGCGGCGGCCACCTCCCCGGTCGACCCGACGTCCGGAGGCAACGCGCCGCTGCCAGTCGATTCCCCGGTCGCGTTGGCGCTGGCGGCCTTCACGCGACGGGAAGCCTCGAGCGCCGCAAGTACGACCCCGACCGCGGCAGTCACCACCACCTCGGCGAATTTATTGACGAGCAGCGCGATCACCACCAGCCCCGCAGTCACCTGGGCGACACCAACCCGACGTCCTGATCGGCTCCTAGTCGGCGCGGTCGTGCGTCATGCCTGCGGGTAAACAGCGCTGACCTACACCGTGATCAGCGGGCCGAACAAGGGCGGCAAGCTCAACTTCAACATCGGCCCGACCGGCACCGACCCCGGCGCCGGCCAATTCAGCTACCTGCCGTACGCCACCACCCTGACCACAGCCGGGGCGACCGAGCAGTTCAAGATCCTGGTCAACTCACGACCAAGTTCATCATGACCCTCGAGGGCATCCCGCTGCTGGGGTCGGTGGTTTCACCGGTCGTGCAGCTGCTCTACCGGATGCCGGTGCTGAACACCCTGCTGGCGCCGATCATCGGGCAGTCGACGATCGCGACCTTCAATGCGGACCCCAGCCCCTTGACGGCCGCCGGCAAGAACGCTACAGCGTTCACCGACAAGGTGACGTCCTTCGACGGCACCCAGATCAGCGTCAACTACTTCCCGTCCTTCGACGTGGCCACCGGCAGCCCTTCGACGCAATCGCCCACCATCCTCGACGGGCCCGGCCTGGCCACCGCGGGCGACACCAACCCGAACGGCGTCGGCCGTCGACGGCACCGTCCCGGGCCTGGCGACTCTCCGCTGACCGGCGGCGGATTCAATGTGGTCACCTGGGATCCCCGCGGCGAGTTCGCCTCCGGCGGGGTCCTGCAGATCGACAACCCGTTCTACGAGGGCCGCGACGTCTCGTCGATCATCACCTGGCTGTCGAGCGCCGGCAGCACCGACGGCGTCGACAACCCGGCCAGCGCACAGGTCAAGACGGGTGCCGCCATCGGCGGCTACACCAACCCCGCCGTGGTCGGCATGGTCGGCCTGTCCTACGGCGGCGGCATCCAGAACGTCACCGCGGGCACCGATCCCCGGATCAAGGCCATCGTTCCGGCGCTGGTCGTGGAACTCGCTGAACAGCTCGCTGTACCCCGACGGCGCCTTCAAGACCGCCTACGGCTCGTTGCTGATGCTGGATCTGGTGACGACGGGGGCGCGGATCAACACCCAGATCTACGCCAGCCGTCCTGCTGGGGGACCTGTTGGGCTTCATCACCCAAAGCCAGCAGGCGCGTGCTCGGCAGCAGCGGCCCGACCAGCCTGATCAACAACATCAAGGCTCCGACGCTGTATCCTGCAGGGCACCGACGACGTGCTGTTCCCGCTGCAGCAGGCCGTCACCAACGCCGAGATGCTCAACAGCCGACGGCGTGACGACGAAGATGGTCTGGACCTGCATCGGCCACGGTGAATGCCTGAACCCGGGCAGTCCTGGCCGGACGCAGGCCGAGGTCAACGTGGCGATCCACGATGGCGTGGCTGGACCAGTACGTCGCCGGCGACGGGACCGGCTGCCAGCTCGCTGCCGACCTTCACTTGGTTCGACCAGACGGATCAACGGTTACATCTCGACACCGTGCTTGCCCTCGGACTCCGGGATTCAACACCACACCCGGTCACTGCCACCGGCACCGGCGGGCACCTATTCATCGTGCCGGTCTGGGTGGGTCGAACCCGCCGTCGCAGGCCACCTTCCGTACTCGCTGGGCGAGGGGTCGCCGGCCACGAACGCGATCAACGTGACGGTGAACGTCCCCACCGGCGACCAGATCGCCGGAGCGCCCACGGTGAGCTTCAACTACTCCGGGGTGGGCACCAGCCGCTTCCTCTTCGGACAGGTCGTCGACCCCTCGACCGGACTGGTGCTCGGGACGCTCGTCACTCCGATCCCGGTGACTCTGAACGGCAAGACCCAGACCGCCACTATTTCGCTGGCCGACATCGCCTGGACCTCGACCCTCCGACCGACGACTCAGCTCGAGGTGCAGCTGACCACGTCGGCCTCGGCGTTCTGGAACTTCACCTCGTTCGGCTCGATCAACATCACCAACGAGACCGTCAGCCTGCCGATCGTCGATGAGACTGCAACGATCATTGATCGCCAATAGCTTCGCGCGATTAGCCGGTTGTCGGCAACAGCCGTCTGACGTACCGACTGGCCCGAAGCCTCTGCCTCTAACCCTTGCGGCCGAGCGGCATGACGCCACGGGCATTCGGCAGCGGCAGATCGTTGTAGGTCGCGATGCCGGGCGCCGCGGCCACGACCGCCGGGATGGCGTGGATCGGTGGCATCGCCGTCATGATGTGGCCGAGTACGAAGAAGTCCTCGATGGACTTGGCGTTCTCGATGAGGTCCGGCGGGGGCAGGAAGCCGACGTTCATGGTGACCGTCGGCCGCCCGTCGATGGTGATCTTCCAGCCGTCGCCGTCGAGCTTCCAGTCCGGCTCCAAGGTCTGGCCCTTGCGCCAGCGCACGTTGAGGTCGATGACGGTCTGGCCGCCGATACGCCCCTGCCAGCTGGCGTACACCCCGGCGACGCAGCCGGCCGGGATCGTCCACGACGCCATCACCAGGTCTTCGGTGGTCTGCGCGTACTCCGCTTCGCAGACGACCTCGTCGAGCTCCACGCCGAGTGAGTCGGCCACCAACTGCACGGCCTCGGCGAAGATGGCGGTGCCCTGGGCGGCCATGCCCGGCAGCTTCGGGTCGTCGATGCGCATCCCGAAACCGCACGGCTTCTCGGTGTCCGGTGAGTCGTAGAGCGTGGTGTCGGCGGACTCGGCGATGGTGACCTTGTCGACGCGGTCGCACGCGGTGGTCGCGACGATCGCCAGAAGTTCGGCGAAGCCCGGGCTGACGCCGGAGCCGAACATCGTCGAGCCGCCGGCCTTGCAGGCCTCGGCTATGCGGTCCCGGTCCGCGCCGAGGTTGTGGCCGGTGACGAACGACGCCGACGCGACGACGTTGACCCCGGCCGACAGAATCCGGACCAGTTCGTCGACGTCGTTCCACATCGGGTTGTAGACCACGCAGTCGGGTTTGAGCGCCAGCAGCGCGTCGACGTCGTTGGTCGCCGTGACGCCGAGCGGTTCGATGCCGACCAGCTCGCCCACGTCGCGGCCGGTCTTGTCCGGCGACCACGCGTAGCAGCCGACGAGTTCGAGGGTGGGGTTGGCGGCGATGGCTTCCACGGAGCTCTTGCCGACGTTGCCGGTCGTCCATTGGACAACGCGATACGGGGTGTTGTGCACTCGCTCAGCATAGGGACGAGCGGTGTGTCTGAGAAGCCCGAATCCTCAGTCGTCGAGGGCGACGCCGCCGCGGTTGCGCCGACGCAGCCGGTGGCTGGTCTTGCCGCTCGGCCGCTTGTTGCGCAGAGCGCCGGCGTCGGACTCCGCCTCGGACTCGGCCTCGGCTTCCGCTGGGGTTTCCGCGGACACCTCGGCGGGCTGCTTCTCCTCAGGCTTCGGTTCCTCGGCCGTTTCCGCCGGTTCATCAGGAGTCTCGTCGGCGTCGGCCGTTTCCTCGGCCGCGTCTTCGGGCTCCGTCGTCTCCTCGGCCGAGGCCTCGTCGGCGTCGGTCTTCTTGCCGCGCTTGCCGCGCGGCTTCTTCTCCTTGGCCGGTTTGGCCGGCTTCGGCGGCAACTCAGCGACGAACGACAGATAGAACGCCACCATCCCCAGGATGGCCAGCGCGGCGGCGGCGCCGTAGACACCGAAGAGCCACGGCCCGGCGCTGTCCAGGCTGAGCCAGATCTCCGCGACCGCGGTCGCAACGATCAGCGCTCCGGCGGTGACGTGCAGGATCATCGACCACTGCCGCAGCCGCAGCGCCAGCTGCGGTGTGGCGAGCTCGGGCCTGCGGGTGCGGATCAGCGTCAACAACACGGGCACGGCGGCCAGGGCGATCACCAGCCCGGTGACGATCCGCAACACCGTGCCGACGGTGTGGGAGATGTCGCCCATCAGTTCCCACCACCGCGGCAGGACGAACAGGAAATACAGGACGCCGCCGACCAGGCATACCGATAGGTGAACTGCCATCGCGGTGAAGCGGCCCATAACCCTCCTAATGCCGGGAATCCGAGATGCGATCAGGCTGCTGTGCACCCCCGATCGCACCTCGGATCAGGTGCGGAGGATAGGGGATTTGAACCCCTGAGGGCTGTTAACCCAACCCGCGTTCCAGGCGAGCGCCATAGGCCACTAGGCGAATCCTCCGTCGGCAATGGTAGCCGACTCGGGAAGTCGTCGGTCCCGGCTGCCTGACAGGCTCGGTCGGCCCGGGTATTAGACTCGCTGTGGACCCCGCGCGGCGTCTATCCTGTGAACTCCCCCAGGGCCGGAAGGCAGCAAGGGTCAATGGGCTCTAGCGGGTGCGCGGGGTCCCCTTCTTGAAAGGCGCATGGTGTCGTTCCAATCCCTGGGCCCCGGCGAACTGCGAGCCCAGCACGAATTGCAGCGGCAGAACTACGCCGACCTGCAAGCCAAGAAGCTTGCCCTCGACCTGACCCGCGGCAAGCCCTGCAGCGAACAGCTCGACCTGTCCAACGCCCTGCTGAGCCTGCCCGGCGCGGACGACTACCGCGACGACGAAGGCACCGACACCCGCAACTACGGCGGCCTGCACGGGCTGCCCGGCCTGCGCGCGATCTTCGGCGAGCTGCTCGGCGTTCCGCAGGCCAACCTGATCGCGGGCAACAACGCCAGCCTCGAGCTGATGCACGACGCGGTGGTCTTCTCGCTGTTGCACGGCGGGGTGGACTCACCGCGGCCCTGGATCGAGGAACCGGCCGTGAAGTTCCTGTGCCCCTCGCCCGGCTATGACCGCCACTTCGCGATCACCGAGACCTACGGCATCGAGATGATCCCCGTCCCGATCCTCGAGGACGGACCCGACGTCGATCTCATCGAAGAACTGGTCGCCGCCGACCCCGCGATCAAGGGCATGTGGTGTGTGCCGGTGTTCTCCAACCCGACCGGAACCACCTATTCGTGGGAGGTGGTCCGCCGCCTGATCCAGATGCAAACGGCCGCACCGGATTTCCGGCTGTTCTGGGACAACGCCTACGCGGTGCACACGCTGACGACGGAGTTCCCTCGGCAGGTCGACATCCTGGGACTGGCCGACAAGGCAGGCAACCCCAACCGGCCGTACGTGTTCGCGTCCACCTCCAAGATCACCTTCGCCGGCGCCGGTGTCAGCTTCTTCGGCGGCTCGCTGGGCAACATCGCCTGGTACATGCAGCACGCGGGCAAGAAGTCGATCGGCCCCGACAAGATCAACCAGCTGAGGCACTTGCGGTTCTTCAAGGACGCCGACGGCGTGCGGTTGCAGATGCGGCGCCACCAGCAGCTGCTTGCCCCCAAGTTCGCACTGGCGCTGGAGATCCTCGACAACCGACTGTCCGACTCCAAGATCGCGTCCTGGACCGAACCCAAGGGCGGCTACTTCATCAGCCTCGACGTGCTGCCGGGCACGGCCAAGCGCACCGTCGCCCTGGCCAAGGACGCCGGGATCGCGGTCACCGAAGCCGGCGCGTCGTTCCCGTATCGAAAAGACCCGGACGACAAGAACATTCGCATCGCGCCGAGCTTCCCGCCGACCTCCGACCTGGCCGACGCCATCGACGGGCTGGCCACCTGTGCACTGCTGGCGGCCACCGAGTCGCTGCTGGCGTCCGGCTCTGTCACAGACGGTCGGTAGCCTTCTCACGTGGCGCTCTACCGCAAGTATCGACCGGCGACATTCGCCGAGGTGGTGGGTCAGGAGCACGTCACCGAACCGCTGTCGACGGCGCTGTCGGCCGGACGGATCAACCACGCCTACCTGTTCTCCGGGCCGCGCGGCTGCGGCAAGACCTCGTCGGCGCGGATCCTGGCCCGCTCGCTGAACTGCGCCGAAGGCCCCACTCCCACACCGTGCGGAGTGTGCGACTCGTGTGTGGCGCTGGCGCCCAACGGCCCCGGCTCGGTCGACGTCGTCGAACTCGACGCCGCCAGCCACGGCGGTGTGGACGACACCCGCGAACTGCGCGACCGGGCGTTCTACGCCCCGGCCCAGTCCCGCTATCGCATCTTCATCATCGACGAAGCCCACATGGTCACCACCGCGGGCTTCAACGCACTGCTCAAGATCGTCGAGGAGCCGCCCGAGCACCTGATCTTCGTGTTCGCCACCACCGAGCCGGAGAAGGTGCTGCCGACCATCCGGTCGCGCACGCATCACTACCCGTTCCGGCTTTTGGCGCCGCGCACCATGCGCTCACTGATCGCACGCATCCTGGCGTCGGAGGACGTCGAGGTCGACGACGCGGTCTACCCGCTGGTGATCCGCGCCGGCGGCGGTTCCCCCCGCGACACGTTGAGCGTCCTCGATCAGCTGCTGGCCGGCGCACAGGACAATCGCGTCCACTATCAGCGGGCGCTGGCGCTGCTCGGCGCCACCGACGTGGCCCTGATCGACGACGCGGTCGACGCCCTGGCCGCCGGTGACGCCGCGGCGCTGTTCGGGGCGGTCGAATCCGTGATCGACGCCGGCCACGACCCGCGGCGCTTCGCCACCGACCTGCTGGAGCGGTTTCGCGATCTGATTGTGCTGCAAGCTGTTCCGGACGCAGCCAGCCGGGGCGTGGTCGACGCCCCCGACGACGTCCTGGACCGGATGCGCGACCAGGCGACCCGGGTGGGCCCGGCGACGCTGGCCCGCTACGCCGAGGTCGTCCACGCCGGGCTGGGGGAGATGCGCGGCGCTACCGCACCGCGGCTGTTGCTTGAGGTGGTGTGCGCCCGGCTGCTGCTGCCGTCGGCCAGCGACACCGAGTCGGCGCTGCTGCAGCGCATCGAGCGCATCGAAACCAGGATGGACATCTCGATCCCGGCGGCCGAGGCGGCGATGAGTGCGGAGGCGGCGGCCCCGGCCAAGCGGTACGCGCGCAAGACGCAGGTGCCCCCGCCTGCTCCCGAGCCCGTCGCCAAGCCGGAACCGGTCGCCAAGCCGGAGCCCGTCGCCACGCCGGAGCCCGTCGCCACGCCCGAACCGGCCCCGGCCGTCGCGGCCCCGGAACCCGAGCCCACCCCGGCACCCGAACCCGAGTCCGCACCGGCCGCCGCCTCGGGTGAGCCGGGCGCCGCCGCAGTGCGCAGCATGTGGTCGACGGTCCGCGACAAGGTCCGTCAGCGCAGCCGCACCACCGAGGTGATGCTGGCCGGAGCGATCGTCCGCGCCGTCGAGGGCGACACCCTTGTGCTCGCTCACGAGTCCGCACCGCTGGCCAAGCGGCTGTCCGAACAACGCAACGCCGACGTGATCCGCGATGCCCTCAAGGACGCGCTCGGCGTGGACTGGCGGGTTCGCTGCGAGGTCGGGGCGGGGCTGCCGATCCCCGAGGCCGATCCGCTGCCGCCGGAGCCCGCGCCCGATCCGGTCGAGGCTCAGCGAGCCGAGGAAGACAGCATGATCGCCGAGGTCGGCCGCGACGAGGACGCCGCCCCGCGCCGCGACCCCGAAGAGATCGCCCTCGAGCTGTTGCAAACCGAGCTGGGCGCCCGCCGCATCGACGGCTAACTGCCTGACTCTCTTCGGGTCCTGGCGGACCCGCATCGTCGTCCGGCGGGCTGACTGGTCAGGCGTTCCACCACGGGCGCAGCGGCAGACCGCCGTCGCGACCCTTCTCGTCGAGCTTGACGGCCAGAACCTGGTGCAGCTGAATCACATTGGTCTCGAAGCCCAGCCGCGACCCGGCCATGTACAGCCCCCACACCTTCGCGGTGGGCAGGCCGACCTCGGCGACCGCCTCGTCCCAGTGCTCGACGAGGTTGCGGCACCAGTCCCGCAGCGTCATTGCGTAGTGGTGGCGCAAGTTCTCCTCGTGCACCACTTCGAGGCCGATGTTCTGCACCGCCGTGATGATGCGGCCGGAACCGGTGAGCTCCCCGTCGGGGAAGACGTAGCGGTCGATGAATCCACCGGTCGGGGTCGTCCTGTTGTCCGGCCGGGTGATGCAGTGGTTGAGCAGCAAGCCGCCGGTGCGCAGCTTGGACTTCAGGAAGCCGAAATACGACGGGTAGTTGGCCACCCCGATGTGCTCGGTGAGACCGATCGAGGAGACCGCGTCGAAGCCGCCCTCCCGCACGTCGCGGTAGTCGCTGTGTCGCACCTCGGCGAGGTCGGCGAGGCCCTCGTCGGCGATCGCCTTCTGCGCCCACGCGGCCTGCTCGCGCGAGAGCGTCACACCGATCGTCTTGACCCCGTGCCGGGCGGCGTAGCGCACCATGCTGCCCCAGCCGCAGCCGACGTCGAGCAACCGGTCACCGGGCTTGAGGTTCAGCTTCTCGAAGACCAGGCGGTACTTGTTGTCCTGCGCCTGCTCCAGCGTCGCCCCGGCGTCGGGGTAGCACGCGCAGGTGTAGGTCATCGACGGACCGAGCACCCACTCGTAGAACGTGTTGGACACGTCGTAGTGGTGGTGGATCGCCTCGGCGTCGCGCTTCTTGCTGTGCCGCAGACCCTCGGCGATGCGCCGCCAGCGCGGCAGCGCCTCCTGCGGCGGCGGCGCGATCGGCTTGAGGCGCTCGATACCGATCGAGCGGACGATGTCGACCAGAACCCGCGCCGGCGGCCGTTTGAAGTCCAGCGTCTGGTCGAGCGCCTTGAGCAGTTCGTAGGGGTCGCCCGGGTGCACGCCGTGCAGATCCAGGTCCCCTGAGACGTAGGCGCGGGCCAGACCGAGATCGCCGGGCGCGGTCGCCAGGTAGGTGGTGCCGCGTGGGCTGAGCAGATCCAGGCCCAGCTCGGCGTCATCTGGCCCGGCGCTGCTGCCGTCGTAGGCGCTGAATTTCAGCTGCAGCTCGCCACCGGCGGTGAAGATCTCCAGGATCTCGGCCAGGCTCAGCTTGCCCGGTGCCTGGACCGGGTTGTCGCGGAAGGTTGTCATTGTCGTTGAACCGCCTTTGCGTACAGGTCGAGCAGTCGCGAATCAGGGTCGTAGGTCTTCTTTACGGTCTTGTAGGTTTCGCCTCCATAGAGTTCGTCAAACTCCTCGCGGCCATAAAAAGCGTCGGAATACAACGATTTGTGGCCGTCGAGGTCGCTGACCTTGGCCTCGATCAGGCGGTTGGTGTAGCCCTCGGTGCTGACCCCCGTGTCGCTGCGCTCTTGCCCGCCGGAAGGCCCGGCGGGCACCGACGACCAGAAACCGATGTTGACGTAGGTGTGGCCGGCCCGCAACGGGTACAGCGGCCAGCCACCGTCGTCGCGCAGGCGCAGCGGACACAGCCAGATCGGCTCGATCGGAACGTTGTCCAGGAACCAGGACACGAACTCCGCGGTCCGTTCGATGGGCACTTCGACGTCCTGGACCACGCGTTCCAGCGGCGGCCGGCCGCGCCGGGCCTCGATGCGGTCGGCGATGTTGAACCTCTGGTCGTAGCCGATCAGCTTCCAGTAGAAGCTGCTGCGCCGGTAGCGCCGCGGCCACAGGCGGCGCAGCGTCGGGTTCTGCGCACCGAACGCCCGCGAGCACCAGAACCAGTCGGTGTCCCAGCGCCA
This sequence comes from uncultured Actinomycetota bacterium, assembly GCA_963716465.1. Lineage (GTDB taxonomy): Bacteria > Actinomycetota > Actinomycetes > Mycobacteriales > Mycobacteriaceae > Mycobacterium. The sequence goes on along the minus strand of CAVQTS010000004.1, from coordinate 520,915 downwards.
GAGGTAGTCGTGGATCGTCAGCCGGTCCTCCTTGACGCCGTCGGCGTGCTGGATGGATCGGTAGTAGACGTGCTGGCCGGTGTAGTCGCTGACCGGACCCGGAGTGGCGGTTTGGATGCCCAGGCACAGGTAGCTTTCGTCGGCGCTGAACACCACACCGTCGAGGTAGTCCACCCGCTGCCCGTCGTAGCCGCCGGTGTCGATGATGCGGTCCATCTCGGCGACCAGGTCGGCCAGCGTGTGGAACCTGATGTGCTTGAGCGAGACGAACGGCTTGACCGCCTCCAGCTCGATGCGCAGACGCACCGAATAACCAAGCGTGCCATAGGAATTGGGGAATGCGCGGAACAGGTCGGGGTGCATGTCGCGGCTTGCGGTGATCAGTTCGCCGCTGCCGGTCAGGACGTCCATCTCCAGGACCGACTCATGCGGCAGGCCGTTGCGGAAGGACGTCGACTCGATACCCAGCCCGGTCACCGCGCCGCCGAGGGTGATGGTCTTGAGCTGGGGGACGACCAGCGGGGACAGCCCGTACGGCAGGGTCGCGGCGACGAGGTCCTCGTAGGTGCACATCCCGGCGACGTCGGCGGTCTTGGCGTCGGGATCGACCGAGATGACGTTGGTCAGCCCGGCGGTGTCCAAACCGGGGGCGGTGCGCTTGGCCCGCGCCCGAAACAGGTTCGACGTCGGCTTGGCCAGGCGCACGGAAGCGTTGGCGGGTATGGCGCGATAGCTGGCCAGAAGCCGGTCCACACCCCCCGCGTGAGCTGTGAGTGCTTGTTCAACAGTCACACGACTACGCTAGTCGCCAGTCCCAGCCGATGCGACCGCTCGGCTGTTTGATCACATCGACACGCCACTGTGACTAGAGGAGTTTTGCCTGATGGGACAGGTCAGCGCGGCCAGCACGATTCTGATCGACGCCGATCCCGCGACCGTGCTCGACGCGATCGCCGACTACCAGAACGTGCGTCCGAAGATCTTGTCCCCGCAATACAGCGAGTATCAGGTGCTGCAGGGCGGCCATGGGCAGGGCACCGTGGCCAAGTGGAAGTTGCAGGCCACCGAGTCGCGGGTGCGTGAAGTCCAGGCCAACGTCGACGTGGCCGGCCACACCGTCATCGAGAAGGACGTCAACTCGTCGATGGTGATCAACTGGACGGTCGCCCCGGCTGGCCCGGCGGGCTCCAGCGTCACCGTCAAGACCACCTGGAACGGCGCCGGCGGCGTCAAGGGCTTCTTCGAGAAGACGTTCGCGCCGCTGGGGCTGCGCCGCATTCAGGACGAGGTGCTGGGCAACCTCAAGAAAGAGGTCGAGGCGGCTTAGCTCGTCCTAGCCGGCTGGGTGGCCAGGAACGCGGCGATTCCCTTGACCACGGCGTCGGCGTACTTCTGCCGGCCTTCCTGGCTCTCCATCAGCGCCGAGTCGGCCGGGTTCTTCATGTTGCCGAGCTCGACGAGAATCGCCGGGTACTGCGCCAGGTTCAATCCCGCGAGGTCGGCGCGCGCATAGAGGCCGTCGGACCCGATGTAGTTGGCGGCCGGCAACCCAGAGGCCAGCAGCTGATCGCGCATGGTGCGGGCCAGCTGGACGGCCGGACCGGCCTGCGCCGCGTTGAGCGGCGGGCTGGAGTAGTTGACGTGGAAGCCGCGGCCGGTGGGCGGGCCGCCGTCGGCGTGGATGGAGACGATGGCGTTGGGCTGCAGCGCGTTGGCCATCGCCGCGCGCTCGTCCACGCACGGTGCGACCTGGTCGTCGTTGCCGCGGGACATGGCAGTGCGGACCCCCAGTTGGGTCAGCTCCTGGCGGATCAGCAGCACGGTGTCCCAGTTGAAGGTGTGTTCGGTGAAGCCGTCGTCGGTACTGGTGCCGGTGGTCTGGCAGTCCTTGGTGCCGCCGCGGCCGGTCGGGACCTGCTTGGTCATCGAAGCGTCGTTGGCACCGTTGTGGCCGGGGTCGAGGAAGACGATCATCCCGGCGATGTTGGACGGATCGGCGTGGCTGACAGCCGTGGACAGCGTCGACGCGGCGAGCAAGAGACCACTGCAGGCCGCGGCCACGACACGCGAGCGGACGGACGTAAGCACGGGCGTCACGGTATCTCTTCGCCGTCTAGTCTTGAAGTCGCTGGGCGCCCGAATCCCCAGGCGAAACCAAGTCGAGACCAAGACGCAAGGAGACTGTCATGCAGCCCGGAGAAGTGCCTGACCTGGAGGCTTTGCGTGAACGTGCCGAACAGGTGCGCGATCAGCTGATGCCGGGTCTTCAGGCCGCCCTGGCCCAGGCGCAGGAGCTGCAGCAGAAACTGATGGAGGCCCAGGAGAAGCTGGCCGCCTCCGAGGTGCACGGTCAGGCCGGCGGCGGGCTGGTCCAGGTGACCATGAAGGGCAGCGGGCAGGTCGTCGGAGTGCGCATCGACCCCAAGGTCGTCGACCCCGATGACATCGAGACGCTGCAGGACCTGATCGTCGGCGCGATCGGCGACGCCTCTCGGCAGTTCGCCATCCTGGCGCAGACCCACCTCGGGCCGCTGGCCAATCAGGCGCCCATTCCGCCGCCCGCCGGGTTCCCGGGCCTCGGCGACGGTGGCGGCGGCGGCGCGCACCGCAAACCGGAGGACTGATCCTCCGCCATGTTCGAAGGCCCCGTTCAGGATCTGATCGACGAGCTCGGCAAGCTGCCGGGTATCGGGCCGAAGAGTGCGCAGCGCATCGCATTCCACTTGCTGTCGGTGGAGCCACCTGACATCGACCGGCTGACCGCGGTGCTGGCGCGGGTGCGTGACGGAGTGCAGTTCTGCGAGGTGTGCGGCAACGTCTCTGATGCCGAGCGCTGCCGGATCTGCAGCGACGCCCGCCGCGACGGCACGCAGGTGTGCGTGGTCGAGGAACCCAAGGACGTGCAGGCCGTCGAACGCACGCGAGAGTTCCGCGGGCGCTACCACGTGCTTGGCGGGGCGCTGGATCCGCTGTCGGGCGTCGGACCCGACCAGCTGCGAATCCGTCAGCTGCTCAACAGGATTGGCGAACGTGTCGACGGCGTCGACATCACCGAGGTGATCATCGCGACCGACCCCAACACCGAGGGCGAGGCCACCGCGACCTATCTGGTGCGCATCCTGCGCGACATCCCGGGGCTGACCATTTCGCGGATCGCGTCGGGCCTGCCGATGGGTGGCGACCTCGAGTTCGCCGACGAGCTGACGCTGGGCCGCGCGCTGTCCGGCCGCCGCCAGATGGTCTGAGCGGGCTAGTTTTTCGCGAGATTGAGCCCACGCAGAGGTTTACTCGCACATTTGTCTGCGGCAGTTCAATCTCGCGGATGTGTCGGTGGTCGCGGACATGCTGATCCGATGGGCGAGGTGTTCATCGGCAGCGAGGCTCTGGCGAGCGGTGCGCTGACACGACACGAGTTGCAGCGGTTCCATACCCGGTTGCTGCCCGACGTGTACCAACCTCGCGGGCAGCAGACGACGTTGCGCGACCGCATAGTCGCGGCCTGGTTGTGGTCGCGACGGCGCGCGGTTGTCGCTGGTGTTGCGGCCTCCGCACTGCACGATGCACAGTGGGTCGACGACCACGTGCCCATCGAGCTCGTCTGGAACAACGGACGAGCGCCGGCGGGACTGATCGTCCGCAATGAAACGCTCGGCGCCGACGAGGTGATACGCATTGCCGGTCTGCCGGTGACGAGTTTGGCGCGTACTGCCTTCGACCTCGGTCGGTTCCAGCCGCGCGGGCGAGCGATAGCGCGCCTGGACTCCCTGTCACGAGCGATCCGCTTCTCCGATGAAGACGTCTTGCTGCTTGCGAAACGGTATGCCGGTGCCCGTGGGGTTCGCCGACTGCGCGAGGTGTTGCCGCTGGTCGACCGCGGCGCGGCGTCACCGAAGGAAAGCTGGTTGCGGCTGCTGCTCATTGACGCGGGATGTCCTGTCCCGTCCACCCAGATACCCGTCCAGGACAACCGGGGGCTGATCGCGATGCTCGACCTGGGCTGGGAAGAGTTCAAGGTGGCGGCGGAGTACGACGGCGATCTTCACCGAACCGATCGACGTCGGTATGTGTGGGACCAGAAGCGCTCACGGCTGGTTGCCGGCCTGGGGTGGAAGGTTGTGCGGGTCATCAACGAGGACAACCCGGAGGACGTCGTCGCACGCGTTCGCGACGCGTTGACTTCGCGGGGCTGGCGCCCCGAGATTGAAGCCACGCAGAGGTTTACTCGCAGTTTGTCTGCGTGAGTTCAATCTCGGCGCACAGGGGAGCGTGCTAGACGCGGCGGGGAGCGGCCAGGCGCTCGCGGCGCAGCTGCTCCACTTCGGGAAGCTCGAGCGGGGGCAGCGACCCCACCACCTTCGACAGCAGCAGGTCGGCAAGCTCCGGGTTGCGCGCCAGGCAGGGCCCGTGCAGATAGGTCGCCACCACGCTGCCCTGCACCGCGCCGTCGTAGCCGTCGCCGTCGCGGTTGCCCGCGCCCTTGACCACTGCGGCCAGCGGCCGGGCATCCGGCCCTAAAACCGTTCCACCGCGGTGGTTTTCGAAGCCCGTCAACGGCTGCGACAACCCGTCCACCAGCGGCCTGGACACCACCTCGCCGATGGTGCGCTTCTCCTGGGGCGACGTTGTCACGTCCAGCAGGCTCACGCCGTCGACTCGCTCACCGGCCGATGTCTCATACCAGTGACCCAGCACCTGGATCGCCGCGCAGATCGCCAGCACCGGCGCGCCGCGCGCGGCGGCGCGCTGCAAACCCTGGTGCGTCAGAAGATGTTTGGTGGCAAGCCGCTGGGCGTAGTCCTCGGCGCCGCCCAGGGTGTAGAGGTCCAGCGAGTCCGGCACCGGGTCGGCCAGCGTGATCTCGACGATCTCGGCCGGAATTCCGCGCAGCCGCAACCGCTGCCGCAACACCACCGCATTGCCGCCGTCGCCGTAGGTGCCCATCACATCGGGCAGCACCAGCCCGATCCGCACCGTGCTCATCGCCGACGCTCCAATGCCCGGGACAACTGCAGGAACGCGGTGTAATTGGCCACCACCTCGACATGCCCCTTAGGGCACGACGTGATCGCCTCGATAGTGTTGTGCACCAACGTATGCGGAACACCGGCATAGCCCAACCGCACCGCCAGGTCCGTCCCGCGCTCGCCGGCGGCGACCACCGGAACGCCCTCGAAGTGCTCGAAGTTGACGTCCCACAGCCACGACAGGTCCTCGCCGTCGGGCACCTGACCGTTGACCGCGATCACCACGCCGTCGGCCGACTTGTCCACCATCGACAGCGCCTCCTGCCAGCCGGCGGGGTTCTTGGCCAACAGGATTCGCGCGGTGTGCTCACCCACCGGCACGGTCTGATAGCGGCCTGCGACCTCGTCGACCGTCGACACAGCTGCGACCGCCGCGGCGGGATCGGCGCCCAGCGCCACCGCCGCCGCCACCGCCTGCGCGGCGTTGCCGCGGTTGACGGTGCCCGGCAGCGACAGCCGCATCGGCAGTTCCAGACCGTCGGGACCGTAGAGGTTCACCTCGTCGTACCACCACTGCGGGCTGGGCCGCTTGAAGGCCGGAGGGCCTCCGGGCCCGACATCAGGACCGGTGCCCGTCGAGTACCAGTGCGAGCCGTCGCGCACGATCACCTCGCCGCTGCGCGGGCAGCTCACCGAGTCGTTGGCCCAGCCGCCGCCGGCGGCCACCCACACCACGTGCGGGCAGTCGTAGGCCGCCGAGGTCATCAGCACGTCGTCGCAGTTGGCCACCACGACCGCATCGGGGTGACGGGCCAGCCCGGCGCGCAGCGTGCGCTCGATGTGGTTGATCTCGCCGACCCGGTCCAACTGGTCGCGCGAGAGGTTCAGCAGCACGATCACCTCGGGATGCACCGCGTCGGACACGTGCGGGACGTGCATCTCGTCGACCTCGAGGGCAGCCAACGAGGCCTCGCGGGAGCCCGCCAGCGCCGACACCAGCCCGGCGTCCATGTTGGCGCCCTCGGCGTTGGTGGCGACGGTCTGATGTCGCCGGCCCTGCGGCTCCCCGGCACCAATGGTCGCCAGCGCGGCGGCCGTCATCCGGGTGGTCGTCGACTTGCCGTTGGTGCCGGTGACGACGACGGTGCGCCGCCCGGCCCCCAGCTGGCCCAAGATCGACTTGTCCAGGGTCATCGCGACCAGGCCGCCGATCATTGCGCCCGCCCCGCGACCGGTGACCCGGGAGGCCCAGCGCGCGGCGGAGCCGGCGGCCAATGCGGCACGCCCCCGGGTAGTCATCGTCGGCCTTGGCATCGGAACGCAGTTTATGCCGACGACCCGGCGGCGGCCCGACACGGATCTGACCTACCGGGTGCTGTCGGGGGTGCGTGCCATCCTGACTGTGTGAGCCACACCTGGGGCCGACCAGCCTCCGAACCGGGGGATGGCTGGGTCGTCGTCGACGTCGAGACCACGGGCTTCCGTCCCGGTCACGCCCGCATCATCAGCCTTGCCGCCCTCGCGCTCGACCCTCAGGGCCGGGTGGAGCACTCGGTGGTCAGCCTGCTGAATCCGGGTGTGGACCCCGGACCCACACACATCCACGGACTGACCGCCGAGATGCTGGAGGACCAGCCCACCTTCGGCGACATCGTCGGTGACGTCGTCGAACTCCTGCACGGACGCACCCTGGTCGCCCACAACGTGGCCTTCGACTACGCGTTTCTGGCCACCGAGGCCGAGATGGCCGACACCGCGCTGCCGATCGACACCGTGATGTGCACCGTCGAGCTCGCTCGCCGCCTCGACCTGGGCCTGGACAACTTGCGCCTGGAAACGCTGGCCCGGCACTGGGGCGTCGCCCAGACCCGCGCGCACGACGCGTTCGACGACGCTCTGGTGCTCTCCCGGGTGCTCAGCCCGGCCCTGGAGCGGGCCCATGAACGCGGGATATGGCTGCCGGTGCGCCCGGCCACCCGCCGGCGTTGGCCGAACGGCCGGGTGACGCACGACGAGTTGCGGCCGCTGAAGATGCTGGCGGCCCGTATGCCCTGCCCGTACCTGAACCCCGGCCGCTACGACGGCGGCCGCCTGGTCCAGGGCATGCGGGTGGCGTTGTCGGCCGAGGTCGAGCGGACCCACGAGGAACTCGTCGAGCGCATCCTGCACGCGGGCCTGGCCTACAGCGACGCCGTCGACCCGGAGACCTCCCTGGTGATCTGCAACGCGCCGCGGCCCGATCAGGGCAAGGGCTACCAAGCCCGTGAGCTCGGCGTGCCGACGGTGTCCGACCAGCAGTTCATGGCCTCGGTCGACCTGGTCGCCAACGGCACCGGAATCGACAACTTCGAGCCCTCGGTGGACCAGGGCCAGCAGTTCGCGCTGTTCTGAGCAGCCCATGACCGACGAGCTCAGTTCCGACGACGTGCGCGGCGCCGTGTTCGCGAAGCCCTCGCTGGGCAAGAAGGGCTACGACCCGAAGTCGGTGCACGAACTACTGCAGCTTGCCGCACGCAAGCTGGACGGCCGCGGCTACCTGTCCGCCGAGGACGTGCGCGCCACGACCCTGCGCACCGCGTCGCTGATGCAACGCGGCTACGACAAGGCCGAGGTCGACGCGTTCGTGGATCGGGTCGTCGCGGCGATCCGGGCGCTCGACGCTTAGCTGAGTGCCTTGGCCTTCAGCGAGTCGAACTCCGGCTGGGAGATCGTGCCCGAATCGAGCAGCTGCTTGGCGTGGGCGATCTCCTCGGCCGGCGACCGTCCGGCGGCCTGCCGGATGTAGTCGTCGGTCTCCTTCTTGGCCTCCAGAGCCGCCGCCTGGGCCCGCTCGGTCATGCCCTTGCCGCGTGCGATCAGGTACACCAGCGCGGTCAGCCACGGCACCAGGATCAGGAAGACCACCCACACGGCCTTGACCCAGCCCGAGGTCTTGTGGTCGCGCCAAAACAGGTCCACCAGAATCTGGAACAGCACCAGCAGGTAGGCGATCCAGGCGAAGATGATCAAGAAATGCCAGAGAAAATCCCAGGTGGAACCCCAGTTCACGGCATAGCTCCTTAAGTCGTTTCCGGTGTGGTGCGGCGTTAGCCTAGCCGCGCTGCCCGGTTGACGGCGGAGACGACCGCGCGCAGTGACGCAGTTGTGATCGACGTCGCGATCCCGACGCCCCAGACCGTGCGGCCACCGACCGACGCCTCGACATAGGCCGCCGCGGCGGCCTCCTCGCCGGCCGACATGGCGTGCTCGGAGTAGTCCAGCACGCCGACGTCGATGCCGACGGTGCCCAGCGCATCGACGAACGCCGCCAGCGGGCCGTTGCCCTCGCCGCGGATCTCGGTCTCCACGCCGTCGATCTTCACGGTGGCTTCGATCACGTCGATCCCGCCGTCGACCTCCGAGCCGATCACCCGCTGCTTGATGCGCTCCAGCGGCCGGATCGGGGCCAGGTATTCGTCGGCGAAGGCGTCCCACATCTCCTTGGGCGACACTTCGCCACCCTCGCCGTCGGTGATCTTCTGGATCACCTGGCTGAACTCGATCTGCAGCCGGCGCGGCAAGGCCAGCCCGTGATCGGCCTTCATGATGTAGGCCACGCCGCCCTTGCCGGACTGCGAGTTCACCCGGATGACGGCCTCGTAGGTGCGCCCGACGTCCTTGGGGTCGATCGGCAGGTACGGCACCTGCCACAGGATGTCGTCGACGTCGGCGTCGGACTCATCGGCGGCGACCTTCATGGCGTCCAGACCCTTGTTGATGGCGTCCTGGTGGCTGCCGGAGAACGCGGTGTAGACCAGGTCGCCGCCATACGGGTGGCGCTCGTGCACGGGCAGCTGATTGCAGTACTCCACGGTGCGACGGATCTCGTCGATGTTGGAGAAGTCGATCTGCGGGTCCACACCGCGGGAGAACAGGTTCAGCCCCAGCGTCACCAGGCAGACGTTGCCGGTGCGCTCACCGTTGCCGAACAGGCAGCCTTCGATCCGGTCGGCACCGGCCTGGTAGCCCAATTCGGCTGCGGCGACGGCAGTTCCGCGGTCGTTGTGCGGGTGCAGGCTCAGGATGATCGAGTCGCGACGGGCCAGGTTGCGGCTCATCCATTCGATGGAGTCGGCGTAGACGTTCGGGGTGGCCATCTCGACGGTGGCGGGCAGGTTGACGATCAGCGGCCAGTCCGGCGTGGGCGAGATGACCTCGGAGACCGCGTCGCACACCTCTTTGGCGTACTCCAGTTCGGTGCCGGTGTAGGACTCCGGGGAGTACTCGTAGCGCCACCGCGTGCCGGGGTGCTTGGCCGCCTCCTCCAGGCACTTGCGCGCGCCGTCGGTGGCGATCTTCTTGATCTCGTCGCGATCGGCGCGAAACACCACGCGGCGCTGCAGGATCGACGTCGAGTTGTAGAAGTGCACGATGACGTTCGGGGCGCCGTTGCAGGCTTCGAAGGTGCGCGTGATCAGCTCGGGCCGGCACTGCGTCAGCACCTGGATGGTGACGTCGTCGGGGATGGCGCCCTGCTCGATGATCTCGCGGACGAAGTCGTAGTCGGTCTGGCTGGCCGACGGGAAGCCGACCTCGATCTCCTTGTAGCCCATCTTCACCAGCAGCTCGAACATGCGGCGCTTACGGGTGGGGCTCATCGGGTCGATCAGGGCCTGGTTGCCGTCGCGCAGGTCGACCGCACACCACAGCGGCGCCCGGTCGATGACCTGGTCCGGCCAAGTGCGGTCGGGCAGGGCGACGGTTTCGACCTCTTGTGCGAACGGCCGGTAGCGGAACACCGGCATCGCGGTGTTGCGCTGGGTGTTCCACGGCGCCTGGCCGTCTTGGCGCGGTCCGGCGGGGGTCTTGATGGTGCGGGCGGATACGTAGGCATCCAACGAATCGAACGAGGGAGAATGGGTGTTCACGATAGGGCTCCGGGTGTCTTGTATTGGACTTCAGACCGGCGCATCGCGAAAACCCGCGACGGGAAGCCAGTCTGGATCAGACCCCGTCGCGGCGTCCGAGGAGGAGCACCCGCTGCACAAGTTCGTACTGTACTCCGGATGCGACACCAGGCCAAAGCGCGGGGGGTGTTGGGGATACAACCGCGTCGCGGCCTGTCGGATTCGCCAATAGATTGCTGAAATCCGAACTCCGTAAAAAGGCTTTCATTTCGGTCTCGACCCACTTTTCGGACGGTTAGTTTATTTCGCAGGTCTTTGGGCCATTTTCTCACCGAATATATGGACTACAGATAACGGCGGCGTTATCTTCGAATCATGGGGGTAGTTCAGCAGGCACACGACATCCGGACGCGCGAGGCGGAGGACGCTGCCGAACGTCAACGAATGTGGGCCGCGACGCGGGCAGCGCTCGATGAGTTGGCACCGGAGATCGTCACCCGATGCAAGGCGGCTTGCATGCGCAAAACCAGGCTGTCCGGGATTTCGCGGCGGCATGCCTGGACTTTCCAGGTCTGTACCGAGAGGCGTCGTGGCAGGGCCTGCACCTGCATGCACCTCGGATTCTTCCCGGACGGCCATTGGGTGCTGATCGGGTCGCACCACCAGGACGGCCGCCACTACACACAGATCGTCGACAAGTCGGCGCCATTCCACCCTGGATTGCGCCAGGGTTTCGTGTTCGATGCCAAACGGCACGAAGCCGATGTCGTTATCAAGTTCAGCGGTGAGCAACTCCGCGCAACGATTCTGCGTCAAATCCCCGCACACGCGTGAAAGCTGCACAACTGTGCAGTTTGCGCGTTTGCCCGCGCGAATATGAATTACATTGTTGTAATTCCCGCGGAATGGCGTGACGTCACTTCTGGAGAAATCTCGGCACCGCCGCGATGAGCACTACGGTGTGACGTCATGGCAGTGATCGACGCCCGCAGCCACGGCGCAACCGGTGACGGACGCACCGACGACAGCGCTGCGATCGCGGCCGCGCTGCGAGCAGCCCACGAGGCTGGGGGCGGCACCGTGTTCCTGCCGGCCGGCGTCTACTGCCTGGGCGCATCGCTGGGCGAGGCCGCCGCACTGGCGCGGGTGTGCCTGATCGGGGACGGCGAACGCGCGTCGACGATCAAGGCCACCGCGGACATCGCACCGATCACCGGCGTCTGGTCGGAGTCGCGGATCGAGAACCTGGTCATCGACGCGGGCGGCCACGGTTCGCCCGGGCTGGTCGCCGACCTGGACAAGAGCTATCTCCGGCACTGCCGGATCCGGGGCTGGACGGACTTCGGGCTACAGCTCAATCCGACCGTCGACGGGTTGCTGAACTGGATCGACGACAACTTCGTCGAGCAGAGCACCGGCTGCGGCATCCACACCACCCACCACTTCTACGACTCCTGGATCGTCAACAACAACGTCGGATCCACCGGACCGAACCTCTCGGTGGAGAGCGGCCCGCTGCGCATCATCGCCAACCACCTCAACGGAAGCCCCACGTACAACATCGAATTGCGCGGCAACAAGAACCTCACCATCGTCGGCAACATCTGCGAGGGCTCGCGCCGAGAAGCCATCGTCTACACCATGCCGCCGTGGCTGGATTCCGACGCGCCGCACGTCCAGATCGTCGGCAACAACATCACCAACGGCGGCAAGGGATCGCCCGACACCTTCCCGGCCATCGGCATCTACGGCCGCGACGAACACCACCGGGTCCGCGGATTCAACATCACCGGCAATCTGTTCGCCTGTGAGGACCACGACGCCGGATGGTCGCACGCGGTGGCCGCCGACCACGTCGACGACCTGTCGGTCTGCGGAAATCAATGGGAAGACCGCGGATTCGCGCAGAGCGCCATCCGCGGCGGCGGCCATAACATGACGGTCGCCGGGAACACCTCAGCCGACATCGCCACCAGGGTGGTGGCCACCGTCACCGGCGCGTGCACGCTCGGCGCCGCACCGGGCACCGACTACGTCTATTTCCTCGAGACGGGTGTAGAGCCGAAACTGCCTGCTGCCGAGGGTAATACGAGCCGCTACACGCTGAAGAACATCGGTACGAGCAAGGCGTCCATCACCGCCGGCAGGACCACGATCCAGCTGGCACCCGGAGCCGTCGCCGAGGTGGTGTCGGACGGCGCCACCTGGCAGTCGCTACGCTGACAGATCATGCGCCGACGACCTCGCTGGATCCTCACCATCGGCGTGCTCGTGGTGGCGGTGGGCATCGCGGTGTGGACCACGTTCTTCAACAAGCCACCGGAGAAGTGCAAGCCGGTGGTCGACCTGCTGAACTTCAATCACTCACAGTCGTCTCTGATCAGCTCCAAGGGCGGGAGCGGCGCGCCGAACCCCGCGGAGCAGACGGCCTATCAGCAGTGGGCCGACGGTCTGGCCGAACGGGCCCAGAAGGTGACCGACCCCGAACTCGCCGCGCAGGCGACCCAGCTGGCCCAGCTGGCCAACCAGTTCGTCATGGGTCTACCCCGAATGCGCGCCGACACCGAAGCCCGCGCGCCCGGCGCACCCGCACCGGGCGTGGTCTACGAGATGTCGGCACTCAACGACCAGATCACCGAGCACATTTCGCAGCTGTCACAGGCCTGTTCCTGACCAGTTGAGCACCGTCGCCTCGAGCGGCATCCGCTCCCGGGGCCGTGAATCGCGCTCCACGATCTCCGGCGGCATGTGGCGGTAGTCACCCAACGAGCCCACCGCGACCACCGCCAGCGGCCGCACCCCGGCCGGCAGGTCGAAGACCTCGCGGGCCCCGTCCACGTCGAACCCGGCCATCGGATGGGCGATCAATCCCCGCGACACCGCCTCGATCGCCAGGTTGGCCATCGCAGCGCCCGCGTCGACCGCGGAATACAGCGCCGTGCGGTCGTCCTCGCCCTCGTCCGCGCACACCAGGATCAGCGCTCCGGCGGCCTTCGCGTAGCTGTTACCTCGTCTGAGCAGGGCGGAGACCGCCACGAAGGTGTCGTCGCCGCGACGGCCGACGACGAACCGCACCGGCTGACGATGACCCCAGGTCGCGGCCCAGCGGCCGGCCTCCAGGAGCGCGACGAGCTGCTCGCCGGCGAGGTCGGCATCCGGATCGAAGGCCCGCGGACTCCATCTGGCGGCGATCGGCGGATGGACGGGCACCCGGGTGTGGGCATTGCGGTCAGCGGGCTGGTCGGGCACGGGTCGGACGTTACCTGCGAACTCGGCGAGAAAAGCAGGCGCGCGGACCCCTTATCCTTATGGGCAACCCCACGCTTGCAGAGAGGGCAGACAGTGGCGCTCGTCGTGCAGAAGTACGGCGGATCCTCGGTGGCAGACGCCGAGCGGATCCGGCGGGTCGCCGAGCGCATCGTCGAAACCAAGAAGCAGGGCAATGACGTCGTCGTGGTGGTCTCCGCGATGGGCGACACCACCGACGAGCTGCTCGACCTGGCCCGGCAGGTCTGCCCGGCACCCCCGCCGCGCGAGCTCGACATGCTGCTGACCGCCGGCGAGCGGATCTCCAACGCCCTGGTCGCCATGGCCATCGAGTCACTGGGCGCGCACGCCCGCTCGTTCACCGGATCGCAGGCCGGCGTGATCACCACCGGCACCCACGGCAACGCCAAGATCATCGACGTCACCCCGGGCCGGCTGCGCATCGCCCTCGACGAGGGCCAGATCGTGCTGGTCGCCGGCTTCCAGGGCGTCAGCCAGGACAGCAAGGACGTCACCACCCTGGGCCGCGGCGGCTCGGACACCACCGCGGTCGCGTTGGCGGCCGCCCTGGGGGCCGACGTCTGCGAGATCTACACCGACGTCGACGGTGTGTTCACCGCCGACCCGCGGATCGTGCCCAACGCGCATCGGCTGGACACCGTCAGTTTCGAGGAGATGCTCGAGATGGCGGCGGCCGGCGCCAAAGTGCTGATGCTGCGCTGCGTGGAATACGCGCGGCGCTACAACGTTCCGATTCACGTCCGGTCGTCGTACTCCGACAAGCCCGGCACGATCGTCACCGGATCAATCGAGGACATCCCCATGGAAGACGCCATCCTGACCGGAGTTGCACACGATCGCAGCGAGGCCAAGGTCACCGTCGTCGGCCTGCCCGACGTGCCCGGTTACGCCGCCAAGGTGTTCCGCGCGGTCGCCGACGCCGACGTGAACATCGACATGGTGCTGCAGAACATCTCGAAGGTGGAGGACGGCAAGACCGACATCACCTTCACCTGCTCGCGCGACTCCGGACCCACCGCGGTGGAGAAGCTGTCCTCGCTGCAACACGAGATCGGCTTCACCAAGGTGCTCTACGACGACCACATCGGCAAGGTCTCGCTGGTCGGCGCGGGCATGCGCAGCCACCCCGGCGTCACCGCCACGTTCTGCGAGGCGCTGGCGCAGGTCGGGGTCAACATCGAGCTGATCTCCACCTCGGAGATCCGAATCTCGGTGCTGGTCAAGGATTCCGAGCTCGACAAGGCCGTCTCCGCGTTGCACGAGGCGTTCGGCCTCGGCGGCGAGGAAGCGGCCATCGTGTACGCGGGAACGGGACGCTGATGGTCAGCATCGGAGGGCAGGAGCGAAGCGACCGGGGAATCAGCATCGGAGTTGTGGGCGCGACCGGCCAGGTCGGCCAGGTGATGCGGGCGCTGCTCGAGGAGCGCGACTTCCCGGTGACCAGCGTGCGGTTCTTCGCCTCGGCGCGCTCGCAGGGTCGTAAGCTGCCGTTCCGCGGCCAGGAGATCGAGGTCGAAGACGCCGAGACGGCGGACCCGAGCGGTCTGGACATCGCGCTGTTCTCGGCGGGCGCGACCATGTCGCGGGTGCAGGCGCCGCGGTTCGCCGCAGCCGGAGTGGTCGTGATCGACAACTCCTCGGCCTGGCGCAAGGATCCCGACGTCCCGCTGGTGGTGTCGGAGGTCAACTTCGAGCGCGACGTGCTGGGCAAGCGGCTCCCCAAGGGCATCATCGCCAACCCGAACTGCACCACCATGGCCGCCATGCCGGTGCTCAAGGCATTGCACGACGAGGCGCAGCTGGTGCGGATGATCGCCTCGACCTACCAGGCGGTTTCGGGCAGCGGCCTGGCCGGCGTCGAGGAGCTGGCTTCGCAGGCCCGCGCGGTGATCTCTCGCGCGGAGGAACTGGTACATGACGGGTCCGCGGTGGACTTCCCGCCGCCCAGCAAGTACGTCGCACCGATAGCGTTCAACGTGATACCGCTGGCCGGGTCGCTGGTCGACGACGGCTCCGGCGAGACCGACGAGGACCAGAAGCTGCGCAACGAGAGCCGCAAGATCCTCGGCATCCCCGACCTTGCGGTCAGCGGAACCTGTGTGCGAGTGCCGGTGTTCACCGGCCACTCGCTGTCGATCAATGCCGAGTTCGCCCAGCCGATTTCGCCCGAGCGCGCCGCCGAGGTGCTTGCCGCAGCACCGGGTGTGAAGCTGGTCGACGTGCCGACTCCGCTGGCCGCCGCCGGCGTCGACGACTCGCTGGTGGGCCGGATCCGAAACGATCCCGGTGTGCCCGACGGCCGTGGCCTGGCGTTGTTCATCTCCGGTGACAACCTTCGAAAAGGCGCTGCCCTCAACACCATTCAGATCGCCGAGCTGCTCGCCGCCGAGCTCTGAGCCGGGGTCCTCCTCTTGCGCCGAAACCAACGTTTGGGCGCAAAAGTGCGAGTGGTCTGCGCCATTTCGTCGATCTCGGCACTCGTCGGGGGATGCCCACTAGCCGCCGCCGACCCACCGAGTCCGGCTCCGGATCCGATTCTGCCGCCGTTGGCGCCGGGCCAGGTGGTGCGCATCGGTCCGACGGCCGGCACCGGAACGCCGACCCGCGACTACGGTATCGGCGCGACCGACCTGTGTGAGTTCATGCAATTCCCAACCGAATTGCTGCAGATCTGCGGTGACAGCTTCGCCGGTCAGGGAGTGGGATTCGGCGGCTGGTTCTCACCGGTGGCGCTTCATGTCGCCGGTGACTCCGTCGACGACCCCGAAGGAATCCGGTACACCGGGGTCACCGGAGTGGACAAGCCGTTGCTCGCCGATCCGGCACCGCAGGGGTCCTCGCAACTACCGGCCGGCGTGGTCCAGATCAACCGGCAGAACTATCTGCTGGTGACCACCACCAAGAGCCTGGTACCGGCATCGTCGCGGCTGGTGAAAGCCGAAGCGGGACAGGGCGCTTGGACCACGGTGCCCGGCTCGGTGCGCAAGGCGGGCTACGCCGGCGGTAAGCAGACGCAGATCAGCGGCTACTACGATCCCGTTCCGACTGCGGACTCGCAGACCGGCTGGGTGTTCATCGTCGCCAACAACTTCGACCGGTCCGGACCTGCGGTGCTGTATCGCGTTGCGCCCCAGTCTTTCACCGACCGATCACGATGGCAGGGCTGGGCCGCGGGGCCCGCTGGCGGCTGGAACAAGCCCCCGACGCCGCTGTGGCCGGATCGGGTGGGGGAGATGAGTATCCGCCAGATCGACGGCAAGACGGTGCTTTCGTACTTCAACGCGAGCACCGGCAACATGGAGGTCCGGGTCGCGTACGACCCGACTGGGCTGGGCACCGCGCCGGTGACGACGGTGGTGCAGGCCGGTGACTGGCCGGATCCGGCTGAAACCCTGCCCGCACCCGACGACAACCGACTGGCTCAGCCCTACGGGGGCTACATTTCACCGGGTTCGACGCTCGACGAGGTACGGGTGTTCATCAGCCAATGGAACACCGCGCCGCGCGACCGAGCGCCTTACCGGGTCTTGCAGTTCGCGGTCAACCCATACAAGCCGTGGTCATGAGGCATGGCGCACCCCCGGGGTCGATGGCCGTCCTCCTCCACCTTCTCGGCGCGGTCGGATCGGCTCAGCCACCCACCTACCGGCCTGAGACGTGCCTGCCGCCAGCCGGCTCCAGCCGGCGCGCCTGGCTCAGCCTGGCAAGGATCCACACACCCAGCATCTGCGCGACGCCGACCAACATCACTGGCCACAGCGCCCCGGCCAGCATGCTGGTTAGCGCACGGGAGCGGCGGTCGTCGAGGGTGCCGACATGTACGGCCTCGGAGAAGATCCACGCAAGGAATCCGAACACGGGCACCGCGAGGGCATACATGGAGAACAGCACGGCGCACCTCCGCGGCGTAGACATCCCCCGCATGAAATGGTGACAGAATTTGCTGCTTATGTCTAGCCCCGCGCTTGTTGCAGGTCAAACTGAGTATCCCGCCTTGCTTACCTTCGCGCACGGGCCGCGACGGCCTTCGATTCACCCTGTTTGCGCCCGGCGGGCGCCTGGGGAAACGCGCATCGCGGCATTCACATGCATTTCAAAGCCCCTACCTACGCCCTGCTATGTCCGCCGCTCGCATGATCGATGCATGACTGAAACACCAGAAAGGTTTGACGAGCCCGAGACCGGGTCCGTCGCCACCCTGCCCCCACCCCCGCCGCCGCCGGTGTACGCCGAGCCGCCGCACGCCCATCGACCCAACCGGCTCTATCAGGCCGCCGCGTGGGTCGCGATCGTGGCCGGAGTCATCTTCATCGTCGGCGCGGTGTTCTTCACCGGCTTCGCGCTCGGCCGGCACAGCGGCGGCCACGACGGCGGATGGCGCCACCATCGCGGGGACAATTCGCAGTTCGAACGTCGCGGCGGTCCGCCGATGATGCCCTTCCCGATGATGCAAGGCCCGGGCTTCTGGCCAGGCTCCGGCCCGGGTGGGCCGGGCTCGGGTCCGGGCTTCGCCCCCGGCGGCCCGGGTGGCCCCGGCGGGCCGGGCGCCACCGCCACCCCCGCACCGCGCCCCTGACCAACGCTTCGGAAAACCCAGCGCCCCACCCCCGGGCGCTGGGTTTTTCGCTGTCCTGGGACAGAACCCGACTTCGGGGGTACCCCTGCTCGAAAGCCCACGCCGCAGACAGGGGATAGCAGATGACCGAGAAGTACGCGACCACCGATTCGGGCGCACCAGCCCCGAGCTTCGAGCACTCGCTGACCGTCGGATCGGACGGGCCGATCCTGCTGCAGGATCACTACCTGATCGAGCAGATGGCGAACTTCAACCGCGAACGCATCCCGGAGCGGCAACCGCACGCCAAAGGGGGCGGCGCCTTCGGTCATTTCGAGGTGACCCAGGACGTCAGCACGTTCACCCGGGCCGCGGTGTTCCAGCCCGGGGTCAAGACCGAGATGGTGGCCCGCTTCTCCACCGTCGCCGGCGAGCGCGGCAGCCCAGACACGTGGCGCGATCCACGCGGCTTCGCGCTGAAGTTCTACACCTCCGAAGGCAACTTCGACCTGGTCGGCAACAACACCCCGGTGTTCTTCATTCGCGACCCGATGAAGTTCCAGAACTTCATCCGCTCTCAGAAACGCCTGCAGTCCAGCAACCTTCGCGACCATCACATGCAGTGGGACTTCTGGACGCTGTCACCGGAATCCGCGCACCAGGTCACCTGGCTGATGGGAGACCGCGGAATCCCGAAGACGTGGCGGAACATGAACGGCTACTCCAGCCACACCTACAGCTGGATCAATGCCGCCGGCGAGCTGTTCTGGGTGAAGTACCACTTCAAAACCGATCAGGGCATCGAGTTCCTCACCCAGGAGGACGGCGACCGCCTGGCCGGCGAGGACGGTGACTACCACCAGCGCGACCTGTACGACGCGATCGATGGCGGCGACTTCCCGAGCTGGACGCTCCACGTCCAGATCATGCCGTTCGAAGACGCAAAGACGTACCGGTTCAACCCCTTTGACCTCACGAAGGTGTGGCCGCACGGCGACTATCCGTTGCACGAAGTCGGCAGGATGGTTCTCGACCGCAACGTCACCGACTACCACGCCGAGATCGAGCAGGCCGCCTTCGAGCCGAACAACATCGTCCCGGGCACCGGTCTGAGCCCGGACAAGATGCTGTTGGCGCGAGGGTTCTCCTACAGCGACGCCCACCGGCACCGACTCGGGGTGAACTACAAGCAAATTCCGGTCAACACACCGAAAGTCGAAGTGCACAGCTACTCCAAGGACGGCGCCATGCGCATCCGCAACGTGACCGACCCGGTGTACGCCCCCAACTCGATGGGCGGCCCGCAGGCCGATCCCGCGCGTGCCGCCGAAGTGCACTGGGCCTCCGACGGCGACATGGTCCGCGCGGCCTACGCCCTGCGAGAAGAAGACGACGACTGGGGTCAGGCCGGTACGCTGGTTCGTGAGGTACTGGACGACGAAGCTCGAGATCGCCTGGCGCACAATGTGATCGGCCACGTCTCCAAGGGCGTCAGGGAGCCGGTGCTCTCGCGGGTGTTCGAGTACTGGCGCAACATCGACCCCGACCTGGGCAAGGCCATCGAGGAAGGGGTGCGCGGCAACCCCGACCAGTAGGGGCCGAACGGGTCACGCCGCCGCCTTGCCGTCCGCTGGTCGGCTGGCATGATCGAACCATGGGCATCGAGGTCATCTACACCGCAGAGTCGACGGCAACCGGCGGCGGCCGCGACGGCCACGTCAAGTCCTCCGACAACCGCATCGACCTGGACACCCGCCCGCCCAAGGAGGCCGGCGGCAGCGGCGAGGGCACCAACCCCGAGCAGCTGTTCTCCGCCGGGTACGCGGCCTGCTTCCTGAGCGCACTGCAACTGGTGGCGCGCAGCGAGAAGGTGGCGCTCGACAGTGCGTCGGGCATCACCGCGCAGGTCGCGTTGGGTAAGGACGCCGACGGCGGCTACGGCATCAACGCCCAGCTGACCGGTTACCTGCCCGGGCTGTCGCGCGACGAGGCCGAAGACCTGATGCACAAGGCCCACCAGGTCTGTCCGTACTCCAAGGCCACGCGCGGCAACATCGACGTCACCTTGTCGGTCAAGGTCTGACACCATGCGCCTGATCGCAGCGGCGCTCACCGCGCTGGGCGCCGCAGTCATGCTGGCCGCTCCGGTGTGGGCCCGACCGTCGGATCCCGGGGTGGTGTCCTACGCGGTGCTGGGCAAGGGCTCGGTCGGCAACATCGTCGGCGCTCCGATGACCTGGGAGTCGGTGTTCACCGACCCGTTCCAGGCCTACTGGGTCGACCTGCCGGTGTGCAACAACTGGGCCGACATCGGGTTGCCGGAGGTCTTTGCCGACCCCGATCTGGCCTCGTTCAACGGCGCGACGACGCAGACGTCGGCCACCGACCAGGGGCACCTGGTCAAGCAGGCCATCGGGGTGTTCGCCACCAACGACGCCGCTGTCCGGGCGTACCACCGCGTCGTCGACCGCACCGTCGGATGCTCGGGGCAGACCACCGCGATGCATCTCGACGACGGCACCACCCAGGTGTGGTCGTTCAGCGGAGCGCCGCCCACGGCCACCGATGCCGCGTGGGTCAAACAGGAAGCCCTGCCTGATGTCGCCGGCCAAGCGGCTCCGGTCACAGATCGGCGCTGCTTCACCCAGACCCGGCTTCGGGAGAACGTGCTGCTTCAGGCCAAGGTCTGCCAGTCCGGCAACGGCGGGCCCGCGGTGAACGTGCTCGCCGGGGCGATGCAGAACACCCTCGGTCAGTAGAAGTAACGCTTTGCCAGTTTGGGTACACGTCATTGACGTGTCAGTCGGTGAACGGGGAAACTTGTCGGTGCGTTCGGGAAGATGGAAGCCATGACGTTCGTCGTCACCGCCCAACCGGGCCGACCGCGCTGCGGGCCGGGGGACGGCGGGCGCGTTCTGGACGGCGCGTCGTCGGCCGCACTGCACATCGCCGGCGCATCGCTGCGCGACGGCGAAGTCGGCCGGGTCGGTCTGGAACTGGAAGCCCACTGCTACGACCTCGATGACCCGTACCGCCGACCCGGGTGGGACGAGCTGACCGACGTCATCGCCGCGGTGCCCGAGTTGCCCGGCGGCAGCGCGATCACCGTCGAACCGGGCGGGGCGGTCGAACTGTCCGGGCCGCCGTTCGACGGCCCCGCTGCCGCCATCGCCGCGATGGCCGCTGACCGGCACGCGTTGCGCGCGGTCTTCGCCGGCGCGGGCCTGGGGCTGGTGCTGCTCGGCGCGGATCCGCTGCGGCGGGCCGAACGGATCAACCCCGGCGCCCGGTATCGGGCCATGGAGACGTTCTTCGTCGCCAGCCGCACCGCGGGGGCCGGCTCGGCGATGATGACGTCGACGGCCTCGGTTCAGCTCAACCTGGAGGCCGGGCCGCGCGGCGGCTGGGCCGAGCGGGTGCGCCTGGCTCACGCGCTCGGCCCGACCATGATCGCCATGGCGGCCAATTCGCCGCTGCTGGCCGGAAAGTTCACCGGCTGGCAGTCCTCCCGCCAGCGGGTGTGGGGGCAGCTGGACTCGGCGCGCTGCGGCCCGATTCTCGGTGCCAGCGGCGACGACCCGTGCACCGACTGGGCGCGGTATGCCTTGAAGGCCCCGGTGATGCTCGTCCACAACCCCGACGTCGTGCCGATGACCACGCACGTGCCCTTCGCGGACTGGGCTGACGGGCGGGTGCTGCTGGGCGACCGCCGGCCCACCATCGCCGATCTCGACTATCACCTGACCACGCTGTTCCCGCCGGTCCGCCCGCGTCGGTGGCTGGAGATCCGCTACCTCGACAGCGTCTCCGACGACTTGTGGCCTGCGGTGGTGTTCACCCTCGCCACCCTGCTGGACGACCCGGCTGCCGCCGACGTCGCCTCCGAAGCCGTCGAGCCGGTCGCGACCGCGTGGGATCTCGCCGCGCGGGTCGGCCTGGTCGACAAGCGGCTGCACGCCGCGGCCACGCGGTGCGTGGCCGCGGTGGCCGATCGGGCCCCGAAGGAATTATCCGAGTCGATGGCGCAGTTGGTGAAGAACGTGGACGACGGCCGCAGCCCCGCCGACGACTTCGCCGACCGTGCCATCCGGCACGGCATCGGACCCGCCCTGCTGCAACTGGCCCGGGACGGCATGTGATCGCCCGGGAGGACCTCGCCCGCGACCTCGAGCGGGCCCGGCAGCGGACGTTGGCCCTCACCGACTTCGACGACGCCGAGTTGCACCGGCAGTACGACCCTTTGATGAGCCCGCTGGTGTGGGACCTCGCGCACATCGGCCAGCAAGAAGAGCTGTGGCTGCTGCGCGACGGCAACCCCGACCGCCCGGGCATGCTGCCGGCGAACATCGAGGGCCTCTACGACGCCTTCGTCCACGCGCGCGCCAGCCGGGTCGATCTGCCGCTGCTGTCGCCGGCGCAGTCGCGTTCGTACTGCGGCACGGTTCGCGCCGCCGCCCTCGACGCCCTGGACAGCCTGCCCGACGACGACGAGGTCGCCTTCCGCTTCGGCCTGGTCATCAGCCACGAAAACCAGCACGACGAAACCATGCTGCAGGCCCTGAACCTGCGCACCGGCGCGCCGATCCTGGGCCCGCGGAGCGCCGTCCCGCACGGCCGCCCCGACGTCGCCGGAACCTCCGTGCTGATACCTGGCGGCGAGTTCGTCCTCGGGGTCGACGCGGCCGCCGAACCGCTGTCGCTGGACAACGAGCGACCCGCCCACGTCGCCGACGTGCCGTCATTCCGGATCGGGCGGGTGCCGGTCACCAACGGCGAGTGGGCACAGTTCATCGACGACGGCGGCTACGCCCAGCCCCGATGGTGGTCGGCGCGCGGATGGGAACACCGCCTGCAGGCCGGCCTGACCGCGCCGCAGTTCTGGAACCCCGACCGCAGCCGCACCCGCTTCGGCCACGTCGAGGAGATCCCGGCCGACGAACCGGTTCAGCACATAACGTTTTTCGAAGCCGAGGCCTACGCGGCGTGGGCCGGTGCGCGGTTGCCCACCGAGGTGGAGTGGGAGAAGGCCTGCGCCTGGGATCCGGTGGCCGGTGCCCGCCGCCGCTACCCCTGGGGAGCCGACAAACCTTCGGCCCGGCACGCCAACCTCGGTGGCGACGCGCTGCGCCCGGCACCGGTGGGTGCATATCCGGCGGGGGCGTCGGCCTACGGCGTCGAGCAGATGCTCGGTGACGTATGGGAGTGGACCACCTCGCCGCTGCGGCCGTGGCCGGGCTTCACACCGATGATCTACCAACGCTATTCGGAGCCGTTCTTCGACGGCGACTACAAGGTGCTGCGCGGAGGATCATGGGCGGTCGCGGCCGACATCCTGCGGCCGAGCTTCCGCAACTGGGATCACCCGATTCGGCGGCAGATCTTCTCCGGCGTGCGACTGGCCTGGGACGCCTGATGTGTCGTCATCTCGGCTGGCTCGGAAATCCGGTCTCGATCGCCTCGCTGATTCTCGACCCGCCGAACGGACTACGGGTGCAGTCGTATGCCCCCCGCCGTCAGAAACACGGACTGCTCAACGCCGACGGTTGGGGCGTGGGCTTTTTCACCGGCGGTCAGGAGCGAAGCGACTCGGGGAAAGACACCGGCTCGGAGCCGCGGCGGTGGCGCAGCGCCTCGCCCTTGTGGGGAGATGTGTCGTTCGCCTCGGTGGCGCCGGCGTTGCGCAGCGGTTGTGTGGTGGCCGCGGTGCGCTCGGCGACCGTGGGCATGCCGATCGAGAGCAGCGCGTCGGCTCCGTTCACTGACGGCCGGTGGTTGTTGTCCCACAACGGCATCGTCGACCGTGCCGTGCTGCCGGTGAGCCCGGCCGCCGAGTCCACCGTGGACAGTGCGATGCTGGCTGCGCTGATCTTCGACCGCGGTCTGGACAATCTCGCCGACACTGTCGGCGAAGTCGGCGCCGCCGATCCGAATGCCCGGTTGAACATCTTGGCGGCCAACGGTTCTCGACTGCTGGCCACCACGTGGGGAGACACCCTGTCGGTGCTGAGGCGCCCGGACGGCGTGGTGCTGGCCAGCGAGCCCTACGACGACCACCCGGACTGGCGGGACGTCCCCGACCGCCACCTGGTCGAGGTGACAGACGACCGCGTGAAGCTGACCCCGCTGAGAGGATCGTCGTGAGCTTCACTCTGTCCAACAACCTGGCCGCCGACTCGGCGGCGACCGCGCTGCGCAACGACGTGGTCACCGGGCTGCGGCAGACACCGAAGACGTTGCCGCCCAAGTGGTTCTACGACAATGTGGGCAGCGATCTGTTCGACCAGATCACCCGGCTG
Source organism: uncultured Actinomycetota bacterium (assembly GCA_963716465.1). Lineage (GTDB taxonomy): Bacteria > Actinomycetota > Actinomycetes > Mycobacteriales > Mycobacteriaceae > Mycobacterium. The sequence goes on along the minus strand of CAVQTS010000004.1, from coordinate 496,926 downwards.
CCCGAGTACTATCCGACGCGCGCCGAGGCGCAGATCCTGCGCGAGCGGTCGGCCGCCATCGCCGAGCACAGCGGCGCCGACACCCTCGTCGAGTTGGGTAGCGGCACCTCGGCGAAGACCCGCATGTTGCTCTCGGCACTGCGGGACAACGGAAGCCTGCGCCGCTTCGTGCCGTTCGACGTCGACGCGGGCGTCCTGGAATCGGCCGGCGAATCGCTGCAACAGGAGTACCCCGAGCTCGAGATCGACGCGGTGTGTGGTGACTTCGAGGAGCACCTGGCCAAGATTCCCGGCGGCGGACGTCGGCTGTTCGTCTTCCTGGGCTCCACCATCGGCAACCTCACCGCGGCACCGCGCGCCGAGTTCCTGGCCGCGCTGGCCGACGTACTGGAACCGGGCGATGCGCTGCTGCTGGGCACCGATCTGGTCAAGGACGCCGATCGGCTGGTCCGCGCCTACGACGACAGCGCGGGGGTGACCGCCCGGTTCAACCGCAACGTGCTGGCGGTGATCAACCGGGAACTGGGCGCCGACTTCGACCTCGACGCGTTCGGCCACGTCGCCCGCTGGAACGTCGGCGAGGAACGCATCGAGATGTGGTTGCGCGCCGAGGCTCCGCAACGGGTGCACATCAGCGCGCTGGATCTGAGCGTGGAGTTCGACGCCGGCGAGGAGATGCTGACCGAGGTGTCCTGCAAGTTCCGGCCCGACGCCGTCGCCGCCGAACTCACCGGCGCCGGCCTGCGACGGACGCACTGGTGGACCGACCCCGCGGGCGATTTCGGCCTGTCGCTGGCCGTCAAGTGAGCGCACTCGCGCAGCGCTGGCGCGAGGCTCGCTTGCCTGTCGCGGGGCTGCACCTCGACAGCGCGGCGTGCTCGCGGCAGAGCCTGGCCGCCATCGAGGCCGCGGCCGCGCATGCCCGCCACGAGTCGGAGGTGGGCGGCTACGTCGCTGCTGAAGCCGCGGCCCCGGTGCTGCAGGCCGGCCGCGCCGGGGTGGCCGCGCTGACCGGAATGTCCCCCGGTGACGTGGTTTTCACCACCGGATCGGGAAACGCGCTGGAACTGCTGCTCGGCGTGTGGCCGCTTGCCCGCACGATCGCCTGTCTGCCAGGGGAGTACGGGCCCAACCTGGCTCAGTTCGCGGCCAGCGGGTTCACCTGGAAGACGCTGCCGGTCGACGACCTGGGCAGGGTCGACCCCGAAGCTGCTGCGGTGTCGCTGCGCGACGACCCGCCGGGGATGGTGCATCTGACCGCGGTGGGCAGTCATCGCGGTGTGGTCCAACCGGTTTCGGTGCTGGCGGCGATCTGCCGGGACATCGGGGTGCCGCTGATCGTCGACGCGGCCCAGGCGCTGGGCCAGGTCGACTGTGTCAGCGATGCCGACGCCGTCTACTCGTCGTCGCGCAAGTGGCTGGCCGGTCCACGCGGAGTGGGTGTGCTCGCCGTGCGGCCGGCGCTGGCCGATCTGTTGCGTTGCCCGGACTGGGCGGGTTCGCTCTCGGCGCTGCAGTGCCTGGAGATCGGTGAGGCGAACATCGCTGCGCGCATTGGCTTTTCGGTGGCTGTCGGTGAACACGTGGCGGTCGGACCGGAGCTGATCCGCGAGCGGCTGGCCGAACTGGGGCGTACCGCGCGAACTGTCCTGGCCGGTGTCGCGGGGTGGCGGGTGGTGGAACCGCTCGACGAACCCACCGCCCTCACCACGCTGGCGCCCACCGCCGGTGCGGACCCCGCGGCGGTGCGCGCCTGCCTGATCGCCGAGCACCGCATCGTCACCACCGCCGCAGGGCTGGAGCGGGCGCCGCTGGAGATGCGGACGCCGGTGCTGCGGGTGGCGCCCCACGTCGACAGCACCGGCGAGGACCTCGAGTCGTTCGCGGCGGCGCTGACCGTGGCGACGTCGACTCAGCCGAGGAACTCCTCAGAGCGCAGTGCGCTAGGAGCCCTCGGCCAATTCATGCTCCTCGGTGCGGATTTCGGTGTCCTCGAGCTCGAGTTGGGATCTTCGCGACGGCTCGGCCATGAACACATACACCAGCAGTGAGATCAGTGCGGCACCCGCCACGTAGTAGAAGAACCACGCTTCGTGACCCATGTTCTTCAAGCCCAACGCGATGTACTCGGTCGTGCCACCGAAGACCGCCACGGTGAGCGCATAGGGTAACCCGACACCGAGCGCGCGGATGCGGGCGGGAAACAGTTCCGCCTTCACCACGGCGTTGATCGAGGTGTATCCCGACACGATCAGCAGACCCAGCATCATGAAGACGAAAGCCGTCATCGCCGACCCGGCGTGCGCCACCGCGGACAACAGCGGGACGGTGAACAGCGTCGCACCCACACCGAATGCGATCAGAAGCGGACGACGACCGATCTTGTCCGACAACGCACCGAACGCCGGCTGCAGCAACACGAAGATGACCAACGCGACGAAGTTGATCCACGTGACCTGCTCCTTGGGCAGGCCCGTGGTGTTGATCATGAACTTCTGCATGTAGGTGGTGAAGGTGTAGAACGCGATCGTGCCGCCAAGGGTCAGCCCGACGACGGTCAGACACTCCCGCGGATAGCTGAGCAGGATCTTCAGACTGCCGCGCTCGGCGTTCTCCTCGACCGCGAGTTTGAAGTTCTCCGACTCGTCCATGGTCCGGCGCAGCCACATCACCGTCAGCGCGGCGAGCGCACCGATGGCGAACGCGATGCGCCAGCCCCAGCTGTGCATCTGCGCCGCGGTCAACACCTGTTGGAGGATGATCTGCACGCCGAGGGCCAGCAGCTGGCCGCTGGTCAGCGTGACGTACTGGAACGACGAGTAGTACCCACGCCGATGTGGAGTGGCCACCTCGCTCAAGTACGTCGCCGAGGTGCCGTACTCACCCCCGAGTGAAAGGCCTTGCAGCAGACGGGTTGCCACCAGCAGGGTCGGGGCCCACGCCCCGATCTGCGCATACCCCGGCAGCACCGCGATGCCGAGTGATCCCACGCCCATCAGGCTCACCGACAGGGTCAGCGCCGCGCGTCGTCCGAACCGGTCGGCGTACGTGCCGAACACCCAGCCCCCGAGCGGGCGCACCAGGAACCCGACGGCGAAGATGCCCGCGGTGTTCAACAGTTGCGCGGTCTGATTCCCGGACGGGAAGAACACACTCGCGAAGTAGACGCTGAAAGCGGCGTAGGCATACCAGTCGTACCACTCGATCAGGTTGCCGAGTGAGCCCCGAACCACGTTGCCGGCAACCGATCTGGTCTGTAGCTCGGTCACCACCCCGACTATAGGTGCCGGCCGTGGGCCGGCACAGGCAATCAGCTGGTCTTGTGCGCGCTGAGCAGATACGCCGGCATCATCATCCGGCCCTTCGCGTCGGCCTCGAACGGCATCGGGGTGTCGGGCATGTCGGGGAACTCGGGCTTGTGGGAGTGGATCTTCGCCGGGCGGATCTCGTCGATCTCGAAGTACTTCGAGACTGCCGCGCGCAGTTCGTCCTCGTCGACCTCGTGCGGCTTGGTTTCGAGATGCGGCGGGAAGGCGCCCTTGGCGAACACCAGGACGTAGTAGCGCGCACCCGGTGCGGCGGCCCGGTGAATCGAGCGCAGGTAGCCGTCGCGGCCCTCGACCGGCAAGGAGTGGAACAGCGTGCTGTCGACGATCGTCGAGAAGCGGTTGTCGTAACCGGTGAACGCGGTGATGTCGGCGCAGACGAACGTGGCGTTCGAAAGGCCGCGCTCCTGGGCGGATTTGGTTGCCGCGGCAACAGCCGACGGCGCGACGTCGATACCGACGACGGTGTAACCACGCGCAGCCAGCGCCAGCGACAACTCCGCGTGTCCGCATCCGGCGTCGAGCACGTCACCGCTGATCTTGCCGTCCTCGATCAGCGCCGCGAGCTCGGGCTGCGGCTCGCCGATGTTCCACGGCGGCGGGCCCGGGAAGGCCCCCTCCTGCTTGTAGGCACCTTCCCAGTCCATCACCTCAGAAGTCATGCAACCCAACCTACTCCGGTGTGCCGGGCTGGCCGAGCTCACCCGGGACCGTCACGGTGTGAGGTGCTCCCAGGTGTGCACCGGCTCGTTGCTGTGCATCAGTTCGCAGTACAACCGCAGCATTTCGGCCAGCGCCTGCGGGCGGGCCATGCCGCGCTCCTGTAGAGCCTGCACCGTAGCGACCTGCCAGGTCGCCCCGTTGCGCCCGGTCTTGGCGCGCCCCTCGATGACCCCGAGATAGCGGTCGCGCACCTCGGGTGCCACCTGCCAGCGGCGCAGCCCCTCGTCGGCCAGCGGCAGCAGGGTGCGCAACACCAGTTCGTCGGCGGTCACCTCGCCGAGGCCCGGCCAGTACAGCCGCCCGTCCATCCCGTATCGCGCGGATTCGAGGAAATTGTCATGTGCCGCAGAGAAACTCATCTTCGTCCACAGCGGCCGGTCGTCCTCGGAGAGCATCCGCAGCGCGCCGTAGTAGAACGCCGAGTTGGCCATCATGTCGACGACGGTCGGCCCGGCGGGCAGCACCCGGTTCTCCACCCGCAGATGCGGGCGGCCGTTGACGACGTCGTAGACCGGCCGATTCCACCGGTACACCGTGCCGTTGTGCAGGCGCAGTTCGGGCAGGTGCGGAGTGCGCCCGGCGGCCAGTTCGGCGACCGGGTCCTCGTCGGACAGTTCCGGCAGCAGTGAGGGGAAATAGCGGACGTTCTCTTCGAACAGGTCGAAGATCGAGGTGATCCAGCGTTCACCGAACCAGACCCGGGGCCGCACGCCCTGGGCCTTGAGCTCGTCGGGCCGGGTGTCGGTGGCCTGGGCGAAGAGTTCGATGCGGGTCTCCGACCACAGCTGGTGACCGAAGAAGTACGGCGAGTTCGCGCCCAGCGCGAGTTGCGGCGCGGCCAGCACCTGCGCGGCGTTCCAGTTGTTGGCGAAATCGGCGGGCGAGACCTGAAGATGCAATTGCATGCTGGTGCAAGCCGATTCCGGCGCAATGGATTCCGCGTGCAGGCTCAACCGCTCCGGGCCGGCGATGTCGATCAGGATGTCCTCGCCGCGGGCGGTGAAGATCGAGTCGTTGAGCGCCTGGTACCGCATCGACGGGCTCATCCAGTGGCCGGTCAGGTGCTGGGGCATCAGCGTCGGCAGGATGCCGATCATCACGATGTGCGCGCCGTCGGTGTTCGCCTTGGTCTCCGCGGCATTGAGGCTGGCGCGGATCTCGCCTTCCAGTTCGAGTGCGGTGCGGCCGGGAAGCCGGCGCGGCGGAACGTTGAATTCGATGTTGTAGGCGCCCAATTCGGTCTGGTAGGCCGGATCGGCGATGGCCGCGAGCACCTCCTGGTTGGACATCGCGGGCTGGTAGTCGGCGTTGACCAGATTGCACTCGATCTCCATGCCGGTCAGCGGCCGGTCGAACTCGAAACTGGACTGCGCCAGCATGGTTTCGAATACGTCGAGGCACAGCTGAACCTTGCGCCGGTACTCCTGCCGGTGCGCCCGGTTGTAGCTCGCGTGCCTGACCTCTTCGCCCACGCGTCGATGCAACCGGTTCGGTGCCGACCGCGCAAGCAAATCGCGAGATCACCGCTTCCGGCGGGCCAGCACCACCTGCCGGTCGAACGGGCTGGTGCTGACCTCGACGTCGAGGTCGGAGTGGGCGGCCAGCGCCCGCAACGCGGACGGGCTGTAGGCCCGCAGCGAGCTGACGAACCCGTCGTGGGCGAACGGCCACCACAGCACGAACGGGACGAACGAGGCCAGCTTGGCAAGGTGCAGCAGCGACGGCGGCCGCGGCAGGTCGATCACCAGCAGCCGGTCGGCCACCCGGGTGCCCTCGGCGAGGACCTGTGCCGCCTGATCGGGGCGCAGGTGGTGGAAGGACAGCGCGAACACCGCCAGGTCGAAGGAGCGGTCGGCGGCGTCGATGGCCGTCGCGTCGATGGTGCGCACCGTGGCGCGGGGATGCCGGCCCAGGTCGGAGGCCGCGATCGCGGCCACCGAGTCCGGGTTGACGTCGGAGATCGTGACCTGGGCGGTCGGGTGCTGGTCGAGCACGATCCGCGACAGCGCGCCGTGCCCGGCGCCCAGTTCCAGGATCCTGGGATCGGCCACGTCGGCGACCTCGCGCAGCACCAGGGCGGCATTGCGGTCGTGCTCGCGAAACAGCGTCCCGACCCGGTCCAGCGTGCCGACGATGCCTCGTTTGACCTCGTCGGCGACGTCGTCGCGGTCGAGATACTCCGGGCGGGAAGTCTGCAGCAACCGGTCCAGACACGACGCGTCCGGCCCGCCGCGGGGCATGTCGGCAATGTCGGCCACGTGCTTTGCCACGTAGGCCATCATGGACGATGCACCGCCACCTTTCTAGGAGCACCGTTGGCCGACTTCGTCGCATCGATTGACCAGGGCACCACCAGCACCCGCTGCATGATCTTCGACCACAACGGTCTCGAGGTCGGGCGCCACCAGCTCGAGCACGAGCAGATCCTGCCGAAGGCGGGCTGGGTCGAGCACAACCCGGTGGAGATCTGGGAGCGCACCCAGACCGTCGTCCAGTCCGCGCTGAACACCACCAAGCTGTCCGCGGGCGATCTCGCCGCGCTGGGCATCACCAACCAGCGCGAGACCACACTGGTGTGGAACCGCAAGACCGGCCGGCCGTATTACAACGCCATCGTCTGGCAGGACACCCGGACCGACCGCATCGCCTCCGCGCTGGACAAGGACGGCCGAGGTGACGTGATCCGGCACAAGGCCGGCCTGCCCCCGGCGACGTATTTCTCCGGCGGCAAGCTGCAGTGGATCCTGGACAACGTCGACGGGGTCCGCGCCGACGCCGAACGCGGTGAGGCGCTGTTCGGCACTCCCGACACGTGGGTGCTGTGGAACCTCACCGGTGGTGCGCTGGGTGGTGTGCACGTCACTGACGTCACCAACGCCAGCCGGACCATGCTGATGAACCTCGAAACCCTGGACTGGGACTCCGAACTGTTGTCGTTCTTCGGGATTCCGCGCGCGATGCTGCCCGAGATCCGGCCGTCGTCCTCACCGGAGCCCTACGGGATGACCCATCCGGACGGGCCCACCGGCGGTCAGGTGCCGGTGACGGCCAGCCTCGGCGACCAGCAGGCCGCGATGGTGGGGCAGGTGTGCCTGGCCCCCGGGGAGGCCAAGAACACCTACGGCACAGGCAACTTCCTGCTGTTGAACACCGGCGAGAAGATCGTCCGTAGCGAAAACGGACTGCTGACCACCGTGTGCTACCAGTTCGGGGACGCGAAACCTGTTTACGCGCTTGAGGGTTCGATCGCGGTGACCGGCTCGGCGGTGCAGTGGCTGCGCGACCAGTTGGGCATCATCAGCGGGGCCTCGCAGAGCGAGACGCTGGCGGCGCAGGTGGCGGACAACGGCGGGGTCTACTTCGTGCCGGCGTTCTCCGGGCTGTTCGCGCCGTATTGGCGCTCCGATGCCCGCGGGGCGATCGTCGGGCTGTCGCGGTTCAACTCCAATGCGCATGTGGCCCGGGCGACGCTGGAGGCGATCTGCTATCAGAGCCGCGACGTGGTCGACGCCATGGAGGCCGACTCCGGGGTGCACCTGGAGGTGCTCAAGGTCGACGGCGGGGTCACGCTCAACGAACTGTGTATGCAGATCCAGGCCGATGTGCTCGGCGTGGACGTGGTGCGCCCGGTGGTCGCCGAGACGACGGCGCTCGGCGCGGCGTACGCGGCCGGGCTGGCAACCGGTTTCTGGGCGAATCCCGATGACCTGCGGGCCAATTGGCAGGAGGACCGGCGGTGGACGCCGTCGTGGAGTGAGGAGCAGCGCGCCGCCGGCTACGCCGGGTGGCGCAAGGCCGTGCAGCGCACGCTGGACTGGGTCGACGTCTGAGGATTTCGGCGCGGTTTCCAACGCAGAGCGACGGAAACCGCGCCGAAATCGCTTAGTCGGACTCGCCGAGGATCTGGTAGACCTCGCGGCGCGCGTTGTTGACGATGTCGACGATGCGCTGCTGCTGCTCGGGGCTTGCGGTGTGCGCGGACTGCGCCACCGCGCCGAACAGCTGGCCCATCGCTGCCCGCAGGTTGAGGTGGCCCGGCTCGATGCCTTCGGCGATCTCGTCCCACGGCGGGGTGACGATCTTCTCCGCGGCGGTCCGGCCCTCCTCGGTCAGCTCGAAGAGTTTCTTGCTGCCTTCGCTTTCGGTGCCGACGATCAGTCCCTCGTCGACGAGCAGTTGCAGGGTGGGGTAGACCGAGCCGGGGCTGGGCTTCCACACGTCGCTGGTGCGCTCGGCGATCTCCTGGATCATCTCGTAGCCGTGCATCGGCCGTTCGGCCAGCAGGGCAAGGATCGCGGTCCGGACGTCACCGCGCCGGCCACGACTGCGGCCGTGTCCGCGACGACCGCCGCGCCCGCCCGGGCCGAAGCCGGGTCCGAAGCCGGGCCCGAACCCGAAACCGGGGCCGAAGCCGCCGCGCGGGCCGAAGCCGCCCGGGCCTTCGGCGCCGCCGACCATCTGCTCGCGGACGTGCTCGCGGAACTGGCGCCGGGCGTGCCGACGTGCGGGTCCCGGCGGGGCGAAGCCGAAGCCAGCGAAGCCGGGGCGGCCCATCTCGGGGCCGTTGAACTGGGGATATGGGGTTTCCATGAAAGTTTCTCTTTCTCGACAGGAAACGCCGAATGCGCTTCCGATACGTTAACGATATATCGGAATCTATCGTGATGCAACGTTTAGTGTGACGCTCGCTTGTCGATCTGCTTGATCAGCCACTTCGCCCAGTCCGCTTCCATGACCGTGCGCCGAATGCCGTACTCGAGGGCGGCGCGTCCGTAGAAGTCGGCGTCGCTGTCGTCCCAGTCGACGCAATCGCGGAGCTGCTGATACCGGCTGAGCTCGCGGTTCGCGTGCTCGGCGAGGGCCACCACATGGGCGCGGGCGAGGTCCGGCGGCATCTCGCCGAGCAGGAAGACCCGCAGCAATCCTGCGCTGCGCAGCGGCGGGTCCTCGTCGGCGGCGGTCATCCAGCGCAGCAGGTCCGCACGGCCGGCCTCGGTGACCCGGTACTCCTTGCGGCCCCGCGGACCGATGTCGGTCACCTCGATCAGGCCGGCCTCGGCCAGTTTGTTCAGCTCGCCGTAGAGCTGGCTCTGGGTCGCCGGCCAGACGTTGGCCATCGAGTACTCGAACCGTTTGAGCAGGTCGTACCCACTGCCGGGCTGTTGGGCCAGCAGCCCGAGGGCCGCGTACCGAAGACTCACCAGACAATCGTAGGGCCGGACATGTCAGAACTGGAATGTCGTGCGCTCGGGGCGGCGGGTCGAGCGTGAAAAACGGGTAGTCGGACGGTACGTGACCGCTTTCACAGAGCGGACCGCTCACCGACCCACAAGGAGACCCGCCATGTCACGTCGAGCACTCGCCACCTTGACCGTGATCGCCGCTGTCGTCCTGTCCGCGGTCGGCGGTGCAGCTCGCGCGCCCGCGGAGCCGGCCCCCACGACCGTGCTGACGCTGGCGCCCGCCTTCTTCCCGATGCCGGCCAATCTGCTTCGCGGGGAGGTGTTCGCCGGTGCTTCGGTGGTGGTGGTGCCCTACACGAACATCCCGGCGGCCCCGAACGTGAACAGCGGCGCGGACCTCCTGGACAACATGTTGCACACCACCCCGGGCCAGCTGCTGGTGGTGGGCTATTCGGAAGGCTCCGAGGTGGCCGATGCGTGGCTTCGCCGCTATGGCCCCACCAGTGACGTGGACCCGGCGCGGGTGTCGTTCCTGTTGGTGGCCGACCCTGAGGCGGCGATCAACGGATGCGATTCGGTGGGACTGTGCCGGGCCGGGTACGGCGGCAAAGGCTTCCCCGCGGACACCCGTTACAGCGGAACGGTGTTCGCCCGCCAGTACGACTTCTACGCCGACGCACCCAACGATCCGACTAACGAGGCGGCCAAGAACAACCGCACCGCGGCCAAGTCGCACGGCGGACTGTTCGATGGGCACATCGTGGGGGTGCACAACGACTACACCGGGGTAGGGCTGCACGACGCGAACAACCGCAGCACGCAGGTGGGCAACTGGACCTACATGACGGCGTGGACCTACCCGGTGCCCGCTGCCGCGGACAACGAGGGTGACGACGCCACCCTGCGCCCGCAGATCGAGAGCGCGTACCAGCGCGGGTACGCCATGCCATAGTTCATCATTGACATGTCATATCTGGACTGTCAGAGTGGGAGCATGACCGACGTCACAGCCGACTCCGCCAACCTGCCCACCACCGGCCAGTTCTTCGAGCGCGGAAACTACGCGCCCGTGCCGGACGAGCTGACCGATTACGACCTGCCCGTCGAGGGTGCCATCCCGCCCGAGATCGACGGCTGGTATTTGCGCAACGGCCCCAACCCGCGCCAGCCCACCGGCCACTGGTTCACCGGCGACGGCATGATCCACGGCGTACGCCTCGAGGGCGGAGCCGCCAAGTGGTATCGCAACCGCTGGGTGCGCACCGACAGCTTCACCGATCCGTTCCCGCTCTACAACGCCGACGGCACCCGCAACCTGCGGGCGGCGGTGGCCAACACCCACGTCGTCAACCACGCCGGCAAGACGCTGGCCCTCGTCGAGTCGTCGCTGCCCTACGAGATCACCAACGATCTGGAGACGGTCGGCTGCTACGACTTCGGCGGCAAGCTCAACGACTCGATGACCGCTCACCCGAAGATCTGCCCCACCACCGGAGAACTGCACTTCTTCGGATACGGCAACATCTTTGAGCCCCACGTCACCTACCACCGGGCCAACGCCGACGGCGAGCTGACCGTCAACCGGCCGCTCGAGGTCAAGGCGCTGACGATGATGCACGACTTCGCCCTCACCGAAGGCCACGTCATCTTCATGGACCTGCCCATCGTGTTCAACCTCGACATCGCCATCTCGGGTAAAGGCGACATGCCCTACCGGTGGGACGACAACTACGGCGCGCGGCTGGGCGTGCTGCGCCGGGACGACCCGTTCGGTGAGGTCCGCTGGTTCGACATCGACCCCTGCTACGTCTTCCACGTCGCCAACGCCTACGACGGTGCCGACGGGAAATCGATTGTGCTGCAAGCGGTCCGCTACCCGGAGCTGTGGCGCGAGAACGGCGGGTTCGAGGCCAGCGCGGTGCTGTGGAACTGGACCATCGACCTGCAGAACGGCACGGTCAGCGAACGCCAGCTCGACGACCGCGCCGTGGAGTTCCCGCGCATCGACGACCGGCTCGCCGGTTCGAAGGCGCGCTACTCGGTCTCCGTCGGCGACGCCAGCCTGGTGCGCTACGACCTCGACACGGGCGATGCCGTAGAGCACAAGTTCGGGACGGCCGATTCCCCCGGCGGTCCCGGGGAGGCCGTCTTCGTGCCGTCGCCCTCCGGCCCGGCCGACGAGAGCAACGGCTGGTATCTCGGCTATGTCTATGACCCGGTCCGAAACGGCAGCGACCTGGTGATCCTCGACGCCGCCGATTTCGCCGGTGACCCGGTTGCCCGGATCCGTCTGCCCCGCCGCGTCCCGTACGGCTTCCACGGCAACTGGATTGGCGCCTAGGCACTCCCGGAGGCGACGGTGTGGTCCCATGGGACACGGAGGTGAGACGACGTGTCCCATGGCGAGGGCTTCGACAGTGACTTCAGTGCACTGGCCGGCGCGGCGATCGTGGTCGGCGGCGGTTACGGTGTCTGAGCCGAACCGGCTCGCCGACATCCAGGCGATCCGTGACGTGGTGACGCTGTACTGCCGCGGTGTCGACCGACTCGACATGGCTTTGGTGCGGCGGGCCTATCACCCCGACGCTGTCGACCACCACTCCGGTTTCGAGGGAACCGCCGACGAGTACGTGACCTGGCTCAGCGAGAACCTCGAGTTCCTCTCCGGAACAATGCATTTCATTGGCAACCATCACGTCGAGTTCGTCGGCGAGAACGTCGCGATTAGTGAGACGTACTGCACGGCAACGCATTGGGGCCGGTCGGACCAGGACGGACGGGTGAATTTCACCAGCGGTGCGCGATACGTCGACCTGATGGAACGCCGGGCCGGCCGGTGGGCGATCGCCGAACGGTGGGCGGTTCGGGAATGGACGCGCCCCGACGTGTTTGTCGCGGCTGATAGGCCGGGCCCGCGGGGCCGGCGTGACGCGGATGATCCGCTCGACGTCCTCAGGCGACGTTTCGGGCCGAGCTCCGAACGCTGAGAGCGTCAGCCGTTGCAGTCGCGAAGGTCGATGGTCGACCCGGGCGGTGCGTCGGCCAAGGCGGCGGCATCGGCGGCGTCCTGGGAGAACGCGACGCCTCCGAAGAAGGTCTTGCCGTCGCGACTCGGACGCCAGCGACAGGCAGCCGAGGCCCGACGCGACCATTTCGCAGTCGTTCGTCTTGCCGAGAACGTCGCACCACAGGACCGCGTCGTCCTCGGCCTTCTGCCGGGTCCGGTAGTTGAGGCGGGCGACCTCCTGCCCAGTGGACGGCGACGCCGCGACTGCGCCCCAGCATCCCGGCGTGCATTCGAAGTCGATGTCGGCGTTGGCCACCGGCGTAGCGACCACGCACCCTGCGGCGATGAAAAGGCCGATCGCGGTGGCCGGCACAGCGAATCTGGGCGCCATCACCACATGGTCCCGCAGCATCCGCGTCACCGCCGGTGAAATAACGCGATCGTCAAAGCTGTGAATCAACTCCCGGTCTGCTGAGAGATTGACGTGTCACGGTCTGTGAAATCGACGCCGGGGTAGATATCGACGGGAGTGGCAATATTCGGCTCGAGATTCTGGAGTGGCGATGCGACGTCGTGGGTTGGGTGCCACTCTGGTGGCGGTTGTCAGTGCCGGTGTGCTGGGCGCGACGTCGTTCATGAATCCGGCGCCGGCGCATGCCGAGTCGACTGACGTCGGGCTGATCATCGGCGGCAGTGGCACCCCGATACCAGGACCGGACTACGTCGATCCTGCCTACGACCTCTCATCGCACCGGAATGCTATACCTGCACCAAGACGCCGCTCTTCACCCCCGAGGGCCTGTACCCGATCTACGCGCCGCCCGGAACCGGCTCCTCGGCGGTCAAGCAGTTGCCCTTCGACCTCTCGGTGGACCAGGGCAGGCAGATCCTGGACCTGACCCTCCAGCAGGAGTTCACCGCCGGCGGCCCAGCTCGGTCTGGGTCTACGGCGAATCACAAAGCGCGACAATCTCATCCCTGGTGATGAAGCGACCTTGCCGGGCCGCATGTGGACCCCGTCGACCGTGCACTTCGTCCTGGTCGGCGACCCGAACTTCCCCAACGGCGGCATGCTGGCCCGCTTCCCGGGGCTGACCCTGCCCAGCTTGGGGATCACCTTCTACGGCGCCACACCGGACGATCTCTACCCGACGACGATCTACAACCAGGAGTACGACGGCTTCGCCGACATCCCGCAGTACCCGATCGACTTCATCTCCGACCTCAACGCGTTCCTCGGCTTCCACTACGTGCATCCCACCTACCGTGATCTCGCCCCTGACACAATTCGCGAGCAGCGCTCCCCTTGGCGACCGACGGGCCACCACAACCCGTACTTCATGATCCCCGACCTCGAACCTTCCGCTGCTCGATTCCGCTGCGCGCGATCCCGGTCATCGGAAACCCGCTGGCCGATCTGCTGCAGCCGGACCTGCGGGTGTTGGTGGACCTGGGGTACGGCTCCACCGACCAGGGCTGGAGTTCAGGGCCGGCGAACGTGGAAACCCCCTTCGGCTTGTTCCCCAAGGTTCCCCTCGGCGATATCGCCCAGGCACTGATCGCCGGCACCAAGGAAGGCTTCCAGGACTTCGTCAACGACATCAAGAACCCGCAGGCGAATACGTCGTCGAGCCAAACCTCGACGCCGAGCGTGCCGACGAGCACCACCACGAGCACGGGCAGCCTCTTCACCAACCTGGTCAACACCGTTACGGACGTGGCGTCGCTGGGCTACTCGACGCTTCTGCCACTGGCCGACATCGGCAATGCGTTGCTGACCACGATGCCGGCCTACGACGTCACTCTGTTCGTCAACTCGCTCAAGCAAGGCAAACTCCTTGACGCCGTTGGACTTCCGCTCGCCGCCGACACCGAGCTGCTCACCTTGGCGGCCGGGTTCGGTTTGGTTTCGGTGTTGAACCAGGGCGTGGCCATCGGCGCCGACATCTCCAGCCTGTTCGGCTCGCTGCTGAAGGCCAGCCCGTTCGCGGCCACCGCGCCCAAGGCCGCGGCTCCCGCGCCCGCGGCGGTGGCGACCGTGGCCAAGGCGGTCAGCGCCGCCCAGGAACCGAGCACCGCGCCGACAACCGGATCGGCCAAGTCGACCACCCCGAGTGTCTCGACGGCGGGCAGTTCCCACGCGTCGTCGCCCACCCACGCCGTTGCGGGTGCAGCCACCGCGAAGGCCGCGTCCGCTGCCGGTGCCGGCAAGGCCACGTCCCGGGCACACGCCAGCACCGGAAACTAGGTGGATTCGTCGCGGACCGCCCGCCCCGGCCGGCAAGTGGGTAGTCTCACCGAACCATGGCGGTCAAATGGCTCAAAGAACCCGAAAAGCACGACTATGAGGCGGCGTCCGACTACCTGAGCCTGCTCAGTGAGTCGGATGAAATTGAGGCGACCGTCGCGGCGCTGGCCTCGGCAAAGACGGTGTACCGCAAGGCGAAAGACATCCTGCGAGCCGCCCGGCTCGGCCTGCTGCCCGCCGACAACCCCCACGTGCGCGAAGACCTGGACAGAATCGGGCGGGGTAAGAAACTCTCGCCGATCCTCCTGGTCCGCGGCAGCGCGTCCGACGCGCTGCAGATCGCCGACGGCTACCACCGGGTCTGCGCCAGTTACCTGACCGACGAGAACACCCCGATTCCCTGCCGACTTGTATCGTGGGCGCCCAGAGCGTGAGCGGCTTCGGCTTCAACACCCTGGCGCTGGTCACTGTCGTCGGGCTCGCCGGACCGTTGCTCGCGTCGATTCCCGGCGTGCGCATCCCGGTGGTCATCGGTGAGCTAGCCGTCGGATTGCTCATCGGCAGAACAGGGTTGGGCATCGTCGACCCTGGCGACAAGACCTTCACGCTGTTGGCCAACGTCGGGTTCGCGTTGGTGATGTTCATCGTCGGCACCCACGTACCGATCCGGGACGCGACTCTGCGCTCGTCGATCCCGGGTGCCGCCCTTCGGGCCGTGCTGGTGGGTGTGGTGGCCACCGTCCTGGCCGTAGTACTGGCCACCGTCTTTCACACCGGCCACGCCGCGGTCTACGCGGTGCTCATCGCGTCGTCGTCTGCGGCGCTCGCGCTGCCGGTCATCCAATCGTTGAGTTTGACGGGCCCCGCGGTGCAGGGTGTCACCGCTCAGATCGCCATCGCCGACGCCACGTCTATTGTGTTGCTGCCCTTGGTGATCGATCCGAAGCGCGCCATCACCGCGGCCATCGGGGCCGCGGTCATCGCTGTCTGCGCGGTGGTGCTGTTCGTGCTGCTGCAGGCCTTCGACCGGCGCGGGCTGCGCAAGCGCCTACACCGCTACTCCGAGGACAACGGGTTTGCCCTGGAGCTGCGGATCAGCCTGATCGTTCTGTTCACCCTCGGTGCCCTGGCCGTGGCCACGCACGTGTCGATCATGCTCGCGGGCTTCGCAATCGGTTTGGTCATCAGGGCCGCCGGTGAACCGAGACGACTAGCCCGCCAGCTGTTCGGCATCACCGAAGGCTTGTTCAGTCCGCTGTTCTTCGTCTGGCTGGGCGCCTCGCTGCAGGTGCGTGAACTCGCCGAGCGGCCGGCCTACATCCTGCTGGGCCTCGGGCTGGGCGTCGGCGCTGTGCTGGCGCACTGCGTCGGCCGGCTGGTCGGACAGCCGCTGGTGCTCGGCGCACTGGCCGCCGCGCAACTCGGCGTCCCGGTGGCCGCGGCGACGCTGGGCACCGAGCAGCATCTCCTCTCGCCCGGCGAGCCCTCGGCGCTCTTGCTTGGAGCGCTGGTGACCGTGGCGGTGACATCGGCGGCCGGCGTCGTGGCGAGCCGTCGCCAGCGTGCGGCACCGACGCAGTAGCGGTCGATACGTGTGCCGCCGGCGCGCTTCGGGTAGCCGACACCTATGAGCGCTCCCAACGCCGATGTTTCCGCGGAATCCCGACCCGACACGGCGCGACGCAAGCGGCTGTGGGTCAACTGGCTGCTGGCCATGTCCACCATCCTGGGCGCGGTCGCGGTCCAACTCTTCGCGATGGGCGCGGTGATGAGCACTGCCGCGTGCAGCAACCCGAACTGTCCCAAGCCGAGCGGGCTCGTCTACGGCATGCTCACTTACGGCGCCCCCGTGGTGGCGGCCGTGGCGATCCTGCTGTCCTTCGTCACGGCAGGACGGCCGCGCGGCTTCCTGGTCCCGGTGATCGCCTGGCTACTCCTGCTCGTCGACATCGCCGTGCTGGCGGCGACCTTCTCCTAGGGCGCGGGAGTCAGCGCCACGATCGGGATCTCGCGGTCACCGGCGGTCAACTCGTAGTCGCCGTAGGAGGCGATGAACTGCTTGGCCAGTGACCACAGCCGGTCACGATCGGCGCCGGTGACCTCCTCGGCGATGAAGCGGCCCTGGTAGCCGCCGGCGGTCGCGGACACCTCCGGGTGCGCCTTGATGTTGTAGTACCAGCCGGGGTGGCGGGTTCCCCCGTAGTTCGACGCCATCAGGATGATCCGATCCCCGTCGGTGAAGTAGGTCAACGGAGTCACGCGCTCGAGGCCCGACTTGGCGCCCGTGGTGGTCAGCAGCAGACCCGGCGTCACCAAAGTCGAGGACACCCTGCCTCGGCTCAGGCGCAGCAGCGGGGGATCCAGCCGCGGCGAGACCTCCCGGAGCACCCACTTGCCGAACCTGGTTCGCACCACGGCGACGCCCAGCCGTCGCGACAGGGACGGGGCGGTCGGGTCGACGCTGGGAATCGGCATGTCCGGATCGTAGCGATCCCCGGCAGTCAGGCGGGCGGGATGAAGCCGTCGCGGTGGGGTGGCGGCAGTGGCTGGACGAACACCGGGGGCGGCGGTGTGTGCGCGGGCGGGTACGGCGGGTAGCCGGGCGGCGGTGCGGCCGGGCGCAACCGGGCCAGTTCGCGGCGGTGCCGCTCGGCGAGCACGGCGGCCAGGACGTACTGTGGGGGCACCCCCGGCGGTGGCGGCGGCGAAATCCGAGCGGCCACGTCGGCGGCTATCCGGTAGGCCATCTCGTCGCGCACCGCGGGATCCAATTGTGCTGCCCGCCCGAGGAATTGGCGCGCCATCTCGGCCTGCTCGGGACCCAGTCCGGACAGTTCGAGCGACGACGCCCACCAGGCCAGCGCGGGCGGCATCACCGGCGGGGGCGCCAGTTTGGGCCCGCGTTCGCTGATCACCACCGTGCCGGCGAACAGGTCGCCGATGCGCTTGCCCTTTGCCGAGGCCAGGCTGCAGATCACCGCGGGTCCGCCGAGGAACGTCCAGATCTCCACGAAACCGGCCAGCGACCGAAACAGGGCCTGCCGGAACCGTTCCGGGCCGCCGTCGTCGGACACCACCCGCAGGCCCATCACGATCTTGCCCACCGACCGGCCGCGGGTCGCGGTCTCGAGAATGACCGGATAGCCGACTATCGCCAGCACCGTGAAGATGACAAGGATCGCCGCGCTGAGCGCCTCATCGAACTGGCTCACCGTGGCGGCCCACAACATCAAGCCGACCAGATAGCCGACCACCACGATGCCGATGTCGATCAGTGCGCCGACGGCCCGAACGGGCAGCTGGGCGATCTGGACGTCCAGGACGACCGCGTCCCCCGTCACCACCGTCTCGGACCCAGTCATCATAGGAACCCACGCTACTAGCCCGACTAGCATTGCCCAGTGGACGTCGACGCCTTCGTGCTGGCTCACCAGGACACCTGGAACCGGCTCGAAGCGCTGGTCAAGAGGCGCCGGCGGCTCTCCGGGCCCGAGGTCGACGAACTCGTCGAGCTGTACCAGCGGGTGTCCACCCATCTGTCGATGGTGCGCTCGGCATCCACGGACACCGTCCTGGTCGGCCGGCTGTCCACCCTGGTGGCCAGGGCCCGCGCCGCGGTCACCGGGGCGCATGCCCCGCTGTGGAGCGAGTTCGCCCGGTTCTGGACGGTGTCGTTCCCGGTGGTCGCCTACCGGGCTTGGCGCTGGTGGCTGGCCACGGCGTTGGCGTTCTTCGCCGTCGCGGTCGTCATCGCCTTCTGGGTGGCCGGCAATCACGAGGTGCAGTCCGCGCTGAGCACTCCCGAGGAGATCGACCACCTGGTCAACCATGACTTCGCCGACTACTACCGGGAGAACCCGGCCGGGTCGTTCGCGTTGCGGGTGTGGGTGAACAACTCGTGGGTGGCCGCGCAGTGCATCGCGTTCGCGATCCTGCTGGGCATCCCCATCCCGTGGGTGCTGTTGCAGAACGCGGCGAACCTCGGTGTGGTCGGCGGCTTCATGGCGCAGGCCGGCAAGACCGATGTCCTGCTGGGGTTGCTCGCCCCGCACGGGCTGCTGGAGTTGACGGCGGTGTTCCTCGCCGGTGCGGTCGGCATGCGCCTGGGCTGGACGGTGATCTCCCCGGGCGATCGTCCCCGGGCGCAGGCGCTGGCCGAGCAGGGGCGGGCGGTGGTCTCCGCGGCGGTCGGGCTGGCCGCCGTGCTGCTGGTGTCGGGTCTGATCGAGGCGCTGGTCACGCCGTCACCGCTGCCGACGTTCGTCCGCGTCGGCATCGGCGTGCTGGCCGAGGCGGCGTTCTTGACCTACATCGTCTACTTCGGGCGCAGGGCGAGCCTGGCCGGCGAGACCGGTGACCTCGAGGACGCCCCCGACGTGGTGCCGACGGGTTAGGTGCGGGCCACCGAGTGTGGACTTGATCCACGCGTATCCGGCTACAAGCGTGCGGGTAATCCACGTTCGCGGGAGAAGGCGGTTAGAGGCGGCCGGTGGCTTTCATCGCGAGGTAGCGGTCGGCCAGCGCGGGCGCGAGGTCCTCGGGTGAGGCATCGACCACCTCAACTCCGCTGTGCCGCAGGCGGGATGCGATCCTGCGCCGGTCGTTGCGGGCCCGCTCGGCCGCGGCCGCGTCATACACCTGAGCCGCGTCGGCGCGTCCGGCCGCAAGCTGGTCGACCCGGGGGTCGGCGACCGCGGCGACGATCACCTGATGCTTGGCCGACAGTTGCGACAGCACCGGCAGCAGGCCCTCCTCCAGCGCCGAGGCGTTGAGGTCGGTCAGCAGCACCACCAGTGCCCGCCGGCGAACGCGACGCTGCACGGCGGCCACCATGGCGGTGGCGTCGGACTCGATGAGGGCCGGCTCCAGCGGTGCCATGGCATCGACCAACTGCGCCAGCAGTTCGGTGCGCGAGGCGCCGAACACCGCCGCGCGGGTGAGCCGGTCGTGGGCCAGGAAGTCGACGTGGTCACCGGCGCGGGAGGCCAGCGCCGCCAGCAGCAGCGCGGCGTCCATCGACCAGTCCAGCCGAGGCCATCCGCCCGGATCCAACGCGGTGGGATCCACGCCGACGCGACCCGCCGAGGTGCGACCGGTATCGAGCACGATGACGACCCTGCGGTCCCGCTCGGGCCGCCAGGTGCGGACGACGACATCCGCACGGCGGGCAGTGGCCCGCCAGTCGATGGACCGGACGTCATCGCCGACGACGTACTCGCGCAGAGAGTCGAACTCGGTTCCGTGGCCGCGGATCAACACCGGCAGCAGACCGTCGATCTCGCGCAGCTTGGCCAGTCGCGACGGTAAATGCTTGCGGGACAGGAACGGCGGCAGGATCCGAATCTGCCCGGGTACCGGATGGGACCGCTGCCTGCCGGCCAGCCCCAGCGGACCGATCGAGCGGGTCGTCACCACTTCCGAGCGCTGGTCGCCCCGGCGTCGCGGGGTCAGCCGGGTGGCGACGGTCTGGCTCTGCCCGGGCGCTATGACGACATCGTGCGCGCGGGGCTCGGCCGCCGCGCTCGGCGGCCAAGCGTCACGCAGCACCCCGCGGAATCGGCGCGACCCGTCATTGTGGACGTGCAGAACCGCATCGACGGGCTGGCCGAGGCGGGCCGACGTGTCACCGGTGCGCTCCAGCCGCAAGGCCCGCGCGCTTGCGGCCAGTCCGACGTCGATGAGCACCAGAATAATCAACACCAGCAGCAGAACCACGAAAGCCGTTGCAGGCCATGGTGACACAGCGATCGGCAGCACGCACAGCAGCGCGATCAGCCCGGTGCGGCCGGTGAGGACCACTAGCGTGGTACCGGCACCGACGACAGGATGCCGTCGAGCACCCCGTCGGGAGTCGCCCCCTCCAGCTCGGCCTCGGGCCGCAGCGCGATCCGGTGCCGCAGGGTAGGGCGCGCCATCGCCTTGACGTCGTCGGGCGTGACGTAGGTCCGGCCCGACAGCCAGGCCCACGACCGGGCGGTGGCCAGCAGGGCGGTGGCGCCGCGGGGCGAGACACCGAGCTGAAGTGACGGCGAATTCCTTGTCGCGCCGGCGATGTCGACGATGTAGCCGAGAACCTCGTCGGCGATCAGCACCTGCCCTACCGCTTCGCGGCCGGCGGCCAGTTCGGCCGGCCCCGCCACCGGTCGGATCGCGCTGAGGTCGCGCGGGTCGAAGCCGTGGGCGTGGCGGCCCAGGATCGCGATCTCCTGATCACGCGGCGGCAGAGGCACATTCAGCTTCAGCAGGAACCGGTCGAGCTGCGCTTCGGGCAACTGATAGGTGCCCTCGTACTCGATCGGGTTCTGGGTTGCGGCGACGATGAACGGATCCGGAAGCGGCCGAGGTTCGCCGTCGACACTGACCTGACGCTCCTCCATGGCCTCCAGCAGCGCCGCCTGGGTCTTCGGCGGGGTGCGGTTGATCTCGTCGGCGAGCATCAGGTTGGTGAACACCGGGCCCTGCCGGAACACGAACGCCGCGGTGCGCGCGTCGTAGACCAACGAGCCGGTCACGTCACCGGGCATCAAATCGGGGGTGAACTGAACCCGCTTGAACTCCAGCCGCAGCGCGGCCGCCATCGCGCGCACCAGCAGCGTCTTCGCCACGCCCGGAACACCTTCCAGCAGAACGTGTCCTCGGCACAGAAGCGCGATCACCAGACCGCTGACGACGGCATCCTGGCCGACGACCGCCTTGCCGATCTCGCCGCGCAACGCGAGCAACGCGGCGCGCGCCGCGTCGTGCTGGGCGTTCGGAGGGGATTGGGGGGCGAAGTGAGTCACGACGTCGTGACCTGCCTTTCGATGTCGTCGAGCGCGTGGGCCAAGTGAAGCAGATCAGCATCGGTGGCGGGGACGGGACCGAACAGGATGCGGTGCACCGTGCTCTGGTCGCCGTTGTAGCGCTGGGCGATTGCGGATGCCACCGCGGCCTCAGAAGAATTGGCGCCCAAGCCGAGTCGCGGGGCGAGCCGCTGCAGGGTGGCGGTGCGCAGCGCCTCGGCGGCCTGTCCGCGTGCGCGGCGTGACCGGTAGAGCCGGGCGCGGCCCTCGACGGTCTCGGACGCCCGCACCACCACGGGAAGCTTCTCGGCGACCAGCGGCCCCAGCCGGCGGCCCTGCCACAGCGCCAGCAGTGCGACCACCAGGCAGAGCTGGAAGACGATCCAGAACACCGCATCCGGGACGAGATCGCCGACCGTCGAGCCGCCGGAGCCCTGCCCCTCGGGCTTCTGCGGTGCGTACCAGATCAGGCGCGAGCGCTCGCCGGCCAGATTCATGGCCAGTGCGGCGTTGCCCTCGTCGAGCAGTGAGCTGTTGGTCATGAAATCGGCGCTGCCGACCACGGTGATCGTGCGACCGTCGCTCTGGTAGCGCACCAGCGCGCCGCCGTAGCAGCGAGTCAGGTCGACATCGCCCACTTTTTCGTAGGTGTCGGTGGAGCCCAATTGCACGGTTCCGGCCTGATTGGCTTCGTGCAGTTCGCAATCCGGCTTGGCGTTGAGCAGGTCGGAGCTGCCGATCCGGATACCTGGGGAAAGCGCCTCGCGGGCCCGAGCGGTCGGCTCCAGTACCAGCCGGTCACCGGGCAGGGCGGCCAGTCGCTTCAGTAGGTCCGGACCGCGGGTGTTGTAGGTTTCGGCGGCCAGCAGCAGGGTGTCCGGCCCGGCGGCCTGTTCCGCGTCGGCGACGGTCCTGGCGACAATGACGTCGACCCCGCGGTCGCGCAGCAGGCTGACGATGGCGTGTGCGCCGTCCGGTGAGGTCGACTCGGGATCCATCCGCCCGCCGGGCCTGGGTGCGGTGAGAAGCGCGGTCACCGCCGCGAGCGCCGCGATCACGATGAGGCCCAGGGCGATCCAGCGTCCGGTACGCCAGCGCGCCCCGATGGTCGTCGTCACCGCAGCGGCGCCCAGGTGTCGGCGACCACGGTGTCGGCGGCGCCGGCGGCCGACGGCGCGGAATGACGCCGAAGCGCGTCGTCCAGATCGGCAACCAAGCGGTAGTCGGTTTCGGTGCCGGGCTGTTCGCCGTAGGTGACGTCGTTGAACACCGTTGCCGCGCTGCGCAGGTCGGCGCTGAAGCCGGGTAGCAGCTCGCCGGCGTCACGAGCGAGTTCGCTGGCGGTGCGCCCGGGGATGGGGTGGAGCAGTCCGGTCTCTTCGAGCTGGCGGGCCACCGCTCTGAGCCGGTGCCGAATCGCGGCGGCCCAGTTTCCCTGGGCGGCATGAGCTTGCGCGGTGGCGCGATGCTCGGCGGCGCTCAGTTCGTGCATGCCGAACAGGCTCTGCCCGCTGCCCCGGTTGGTACGCATGGTCCGCCGGGCGATGCGTACCGCGACGACGAAAGCCGCCAGCACCAGCAGGGCCAGGATGGCGATGGTGAACCAACCGCCGGGGATGGACGAGCCCTTCATGATCAGTCGGTAGAGGATCTCGTCGAGCCACTGGCTGATCCGGTCGGACAGCGATGGCTGCGGGTAGATCGGCTTGGACAGCTCGTGTTGGGCGGCGTCGTGGGCTGCTTGGCGGTCGATGTCGATGGTGGGCAACGTGTTACGACCTCACCGTGGCGGGGTCAGCCACAGGTTGTCTGTCGAGGCGCCCACCGGGACTCCGGCCGCACCCGTTTGCAGGACGAGGTCGAACGCTTCGGCGCGGATGCGGATGTCGGTGTAGAGCAACACGACGACACCGGCGGTGAACGGTGCGGTGATGATCTGGCCGATCGCACTGCCGACCGACGTGATGGCCGTCGCCAGGATGAACGGCCCCGCCGTGCCGGCGTCGAAGACCAGGAGCTGGCCGGCGATGCTGAACGGAACCGACACCGCGCCGGCGACGACCGCGGCGATGATCCCGGCCAGCAGCCGGATGCCCAGTACCCTCCAGAAGTGGTTGCGCACCAAGGCGAATGATCGACTGATCGACGCCCACACCGGCTTGCGTTCCAAGACGATGGCCACCGGCGCGAAGGCCAGCGCGGTGAACAGGTAGGCCAGCACGGCGATCAGCGCGAGGACCAACGGAACTCCGACCATCACCGCGGTGATGGTGTTGGCGGCGACTGCGATTCCGGCGATGGCGGCCACGACCGCACCGACCAGCACAACCGCCGCGAGTACCTCCAGCGCGCCGAGCCCGATCAGCGCCAGCAGCCGGCCGCGTACCCGTTCCCAGGCTTCGCCGGTGGTGATCTTGGAGCCGAACACCGCCCGGCCCACCACCACGGTGAGCATGCCGGAGAGCAGGATGGCCGCCAACGCGGTGGCCAGGGCGCTGGCGGCCGTGGAAGCGAGCGACCCGACCACCATCGGGGCGGTCAGCTCCTGACCGCTGGTGGCGCCGACCCGTCCGGTGACCGCCAGCGGGCCAACCCGAAACAGCAGGCTCAGGATCTGCGTGATCAGCACGACGACGGTCGTCAGGCCGAGGGTCGCCTTGGGGTTGGCGCGGATGTAGCCGACGGCGGCGTTGAAGATCTCGCCGAGCGACAGCGGCCGCAGCGGGATCACACCCGGTTTGATGGCCATCGGCGGGTACGCGCCGTAACCCGGTGGCGGGTAGCCGGGGGGCGGGGGATAGCCGGGCGGGGGATAGCCGGGCGGTGCATACCCCGGTGGCGGGTAGCCCGGGCCGGGCGGGGCCTGCGGGTACGCCGGTGGCCAGAACTGCGGCTGACCAGGCCAGCCCGGCGGTGGACCCCCCGGGCCGACGGGTGGTCCGGTCACCGGACAACGCCCCCGACGTCGTTGCTCATGGACCCATCCTGTCGATCAGCCGGGTATTTCTCAACGTGCCGCGATTCGGAGTCGCGTAGCGTTTGCGCCATGGCGGAGCTCAAAGACCGGCTGAGATCGGACCTCACCGACGCAATGAAGGCCCAGGACAAGTTGCGGACCTCGACCCTGCGGATGGTGCTCGCGGCGATCCAGACCGAGGAGGTGTCCGGGAAACAGTCCCGCGAGCTCTCCGACGAAGAGGTGCTCAAGGTACTGGCCAGGGAGTCGCGCAAGCGCAGTGAGGCCGCCGAGATCTACACCCAGAACGGCCGCGGCGAGCTGGCCGCCGAGGAACACGCCGAAGCCCGGGTCATCGACGAGTACCTGCCCACCCCGCTGACCGAGGCCGAGGTGGCCGACGTCGTCGACACCGCCATCGCCCAGGTCGCCGAGGAGATCGGGGAGCGGCCGTCGCCCAAGCAGATGGGTCTGGTGATGAAAGCGGCCACCGCGATCGCTGCGGGCAAGGCTGACGGCTCGCGGCTGTCTGCGGCCGTCAAGGACCGGCTCTAACCGAGCGCGAGGTAGGTCCCGCCGGGTACTGGTCTCCACGGCACCGTTTCACTCGCTGAGGTCCGGGTACCCGTCGCGCATGACGCGTTTCGGATACACCCTGATGACCGAACAAAGTGGACCCAAAGAGCTTGTCCAGTATGCGATTTCAGCCGAGCAGGCGGGCTTCGACTTCGAGGTTTCCAGCGATCACTTCTCGCCCTGGCTGGTCTCGCAGGGCCACGCGCCCAACGCCTGGACCCTGTTGGGCGCTGTGGCGCACGCCACCCAACGAGTCGACCTCTACACCTACGTCACGTGCCCGACCATGCGCTACCACCCGGCCGTCGTCGCGCAGCAGGCCGCGACGTTGCAGATCCTGGCCGACGGCCGCTTCACACTGGGCCTCGGCTCGGGGGAGAACCTCAATGAACACGTCGTCGGCAAGGGCTGGCCCACGGTGCAACGGCGCCACGACATGCTGCGCGAGGCGATCGTCATCATCCGCCAGCTGCTCAGCGGCGACCTCGTCGACCACAAAGGTGAGTACTTCCAAGTGGATTCGGCCCGCATCTGGGACGTCCCCGACGACCCGGTGACCATCGGTGTGGCGGTGTCCGGCCAACGGTCGCTGGACGCGTTCGCCACCCTCGGCGACCACATGATCGCGGTGGAACCCGACGCCAAACTCGTCGACGGCTGGCACGGCGCGCGGCAGGCCACCGGACTGCCGGGCGGCGGCCGGGTGATCGGGCAGATCCCGATCTGCTGGGATCCCGACAAGGACGCGGCCGTCAAGCGTGCCCACGAACAGTTCCGGTGGTTCGGCGGTGGCTGGGCGGTCAACGCCGACCTGCCGACGGCGGCCGGGTTCGCCGGCGCCACGCAGTTCGTCAGTCCGCAGGAGGTCGCCGACAACATTCCTTGCGGTCCGGACCTGGATGCCATCGCCGAGGCGGTCAACGCCTACGCCGAAGCGGGTTTCACCGACGTCACACTGGTGCAGATCGGCGACGACGGGCAGGAGGAGTTTCTGCACAAGGCGGCCGAACCGCTGCTCGCCAAGCTTCGCGAGGCCGCCCATTGAACATGCGACAGCCCGGGTCTGACGGCGGCGGTGGGTTGAAACTGGCGCCCACGGGTTATCCCGTCGCCCATGAGTGACCGGACTTCCGACGAAGACGACCACGCCGACTACACCGACGACCACCAGGGCGACCGCAAGCGCGTCGGGCCGGAGGACGTGGAAGGCCGCGACGGCGAGGACCTCGCGCCCGGATGTGGCCGAAGCGCCCGATTTCGAACCACCCGACTGAGCCCTCACTGGGCATGAGCTCGGCGGTGACGGCAAACACCACCTGGTTTAACACTGCGGTAATCGGGCATCTCTGTGATCAACGCCGTGCGCACCACAACGGCATCGATTCCGAAAGGCCCACGTTTGACCATCCTCTATCCCGACTTGCAGGATTCGGTTATCGCGACAGCGGGTGTGTATGCCCCGCAGCATGATTCGCATCTGCTCATCGAGGCGATGTCCGTCGCGGCCGAGGTGGCCGGTCGTCGCGTACTGGACCTGTGCAGCGGAAGCGGCGTCGTGGCGATCGCGGCCGCGCAGCTCGGCGCGCGCAGTGTGACCGCATTCGACATCTGCCCGCGCGCGGTCAGCTGTGCCATGGACAACGCCGCCACCGCAGGGGTTGCCGTCGACGCCCGGGTGGGCAGCTGGACAGCCGCGATCGCGGGCGGCCCCTACGACCTGGTGGTGTCCAATCCTCCTTATGTCCCAACGGGTCCCAACCCGCACCGCGAGGTGATCCCATCTCCCGCCGGCCCGGCACGGGCGTGGAACGCGGGCGCCGACGGCCGGCTGATCTTGGATCCGCTGTGCGACTCGGCGCCGCAACTGCTCACCGAGGGTGGGGCGATGCTGATCGTCCAGTCGGAGTTCGCCGATGTCGAGCACTCGCTGCGGCGACTGCGCGATGGCGGTCTTCGTACTGAAGCTGTTCTGAGACAGCTGATTCCGTTCGGACCCGTCCTGACTGCCCGGGCTCGGTGGATGGAAAGCATTGGTATGCTGCCGGTCGGGCGGCGTGAAGAGGAACTTGCGGTCATCCGGGCGGTGAAGCCGTGAGCGACCTCGAGCCGCGGCTGGTTCGCATCGTGCCATCCGGCCCGCTGATGATCCAGGGACCGGTACGCATCGAGTTGCCAGACGGCGAGGTCGTCGAATCGGACCGTTTCATGGTCGCGATGTGTATGTGTCGGCGTAGCAAGAACTATCCGCTGTGCGACACCAGCCATCGTCGGCGTAGCCGCGCTGATGCCGACGCGTCACCCCAGCGGCCTGCGTAGCGAATTCTCTCCGTCGGTCCAGCACCGCATCAGGTGATCGGCCAAGCGGTCTTCCACCACTTCGTGTGCCCGGATGCCGAACACGACATCACGATCCAGGGCGGGTTCGCGGCGCACGAGATCGCCGACCACGTCGCTGCGGACAACCTGCTCGTGCACCGCGTCGGCTTCGACGTGCTCGCGATAGAACGCGACGCAGGTGTCGGGAGCCCCAAGCCGCTCCAGCGCCTCGACCAACCGGTGCGACCCGGGCGAGGAGGTGATCTCGGTGGACGCGAAGTGACCGATGGCCGACCCGCGATGCTTACGGTGCAAGCCGAACAGTGACATCAGGTTCACGACGGCCAGCGACTCGGCCGGCACGAACTCGATGTACCCGAGGTAGGTCGAATCGAGGCCGGCTGCGACCATCAGGTCGGCGAACAGCTTCTGGTGGACGAAATCACCGCGACCACCGCCGAACTCGTCGAACTCGACGGCGACGAACGCCGCCTTCGCGTGGCCGGTGAGCCGGGGGATGGCCCACGCGTGCGGGTCGCCCTCCTTGAGGTGGTAGAGCGAGCGGTGCACGAAGTACTCCTGCATCTGCTCCCAGGTTCCCTTGTCGCGCAGGAAGTACGACGGTCCGCGGCCGACGGTCGGCTCGACCGAGATCCGGTCCATCTCGGCGTCGGCCGTCTCGTTGCGGCCGATGTCGCCGACGTCGTCACGTACCGCGCTCAGGAAGGTGTCCTCGAGGCGCGCCCGCAGGTGCAGCAGCCCGGGGTTCCATTCCCAGCCGTTGTCCACCCCGGCGAATCCGCGGTAGTGCAACTCGTAGCAGACGTAAAGGCTGAGCTGGACGTCGATGCCGTATGGGTCGGAGTCGCCCACCGATGCCTCGATGCGGTTCAGGTGAGCCCGCGGGGCACGCTCGGTGAGCAGGTCGAGAACGGCCATGGACAACGGCCCCCGAGCCGCCGGCAGGCGGGGTTGCAGGGCGATCGGGGCGAGCGACACCCTTGGCGTCTTCCCGATCTGGACAGACGCTAAACAACATGTGTCACATGAGTACGCGGTATTTCCTTGCTGGGACGGTGGTTTGAACACGGGATATTTGAAAAAGGCCGGGCCGTGTTTCGTTTTTTGGTGTACGAATTCCTGGGGTGTAGAGGCGCGGTGCGCCGGAAGGGGTCGGTGGGGGACGTGAGTGCAGACACATTCGGCGGTCAGCGCTGGAAACTGAGCCGGCGGGCGTTCCTGGCTGCCGGCGCCGCCGTGGGCGCGGGAGCCACCCTTGCCGCTTGCGGGAAGTCGGCCTCGCCGACCGCGGCCCCGCTGCAAACCCAGCCGACCGCGGTGCCGGGCGATCTGACTGCCGCGATCGACGCCGCCGAGGCGGCGCGGCCGCACACCGGCAAGACCGTGTCCGCGACGTTGAACCCGGGACCGATCAAGGTGGACATCGGCGGCCGGGTCGTCGACACCCTCGGCTACGCCGACACTGTGCCCGGGCCGCTGATCCGCGCCAACGTCGGCGACGAGTTGCAGATCACGGTCAACAACAAACTCGAGAAGCCGACGTCGATGCACTGGCACGGGATCGCGCTGCAGAACAACATGGACGGCGCCATGCCGGCCACCCCGAACATTCCCGTGGGCGCCTCGTTCACCTACAAGTTCTCGGTTCCCGACCCCGGCACCTACTGGGCGCACCCGCATGTCGGGGTCGAAGCCGACACCGGGCTGTATCTGCCCATCGTCGTCGACGATCCCAAGGCGCCGGCCGACTATGACGCCGAATGGATCATCATGCTCGATGACTGGACCAGTGGTGTCGGCAAGTCTCCGCAGCAGATCCTCGACGATTTGGTCAAGGGCGGCATGGGTGCCATGGGCGGCAACGGCATGGGCATGGGCGGCGGTGGTGGAAGCAAACTGCTCGGCGGCGACCCGGGTGACGTCACCTATCCCTACTACGTGGTCAACGGCCGAATTCCGGAAGCGCCAACCACTTTCACGGCCAAGCCGGGTCAGCGCATCAGGCTGCGGATCATCAACGCCGGCGCGGACACCGCCTTCCGGGTGGCCTTGGGCGGGCACAAGATGACCGTCACCCACACCGACGGCTTCCCGGTGGTGCCTACCGAGGTCGACGCCCTGCTGCTCGGCATGGGGGAGCGCTACGACGCCATCGTCACCGCCGGCGACGGCGTGTTCCCGTTGGTTGCCCTCGCCGAAGGAAAGAACGCCGCTGCGCGCGCGCTGCTTGCCACCGGATCCGGGTCGGCTCCCGCGCCCGGATTCCAGCCGCCGGAACTCAACGGGCGCATCGGAACCGTCGACATGTTCACCGCCACACCGGAAGCGAAGCTGAAGTTCACCAAGGCCGACACCGACTTCACCGCGGAGCTAACCGCCAGCAGCACCGCCTACGAGTGGGGCGTCAACGGGCCGTATCCGAACAACAAGCCGTTCACCATCAAGCAGGGCCAGCAGGCGACGATGACGTTCACCAACAACACCCGGATGTGGCATCCCATGCACCTGCACGGGCACACCTTCCAGATGCTGAACGCCAACGGGGAACTGGGTGCCCGCAAGGACACCGTGATCGTCATTCCCAAGCAGTCGGTGAAGATCGCCATCCTGGCGGACAACCCCGGCTACTGGCCGTTGCACTGCCACAACACCTATCACGCCGAAGCGGGCATGGCGACGACGTTCGACTACCTCAGCTGAGTCTTACCGGTTGCTGACGGGCCGGCTCCCGACCCGGCTGCCCGGGGGCGGTGGTGGGACGATTTGAGGGTGAACACGAGCTCAGTCACCGGCCGTGGGCCGGTCAAGGCGCTGGTGGTCGTGACCTATCTGGCGATGATCACGATGAATGTTCTGGCCAACGCGCTGCCGCTCAACGGGCGGCGCACCGGCGAGGTATCGGACGCCTACCCGAGCCTGTTCACCCCGGCCGGGGTGACATTCTCGATCTGGGGCGTGATCTACCTGCTGCTGGGTCTGCACGTGCTCTACCAGCTCGGGTTGTTCCGCGGCACTGCGCCCGATGTCGGTCGCAGCGCGCTGCTCAATCGAGTCGGGGTGCTGTTCGCCGTCTCCTCGCTGGCCAACGTCGCGTGGATTTTCGCCTGGCACTATGACGTCATCGCGCTCTCGGCGGTGCTGATCCTGGTGATGCTGGTGTGCCTGATCCTGATTGCCGACACCCTGCGGGTTGCCCGGCTCAGTACACGCGAAAGATGGTTCGTGGGAGTGCCTTTCAGCGTCTACTTCGGCTGGATCACGGTGGCCACGGTGGCCAACATCACCGTCTTGCTGGTCAGCCTGAAGTGGGACGGGTTCGGCATTTCCGCCTCCGTGTGGGCGACGGTCATCGTGCTGGTCGCGATGGCGATCGGCACGACGACGATGATCTACAACCGCGATGTGGCCTATGGTCTCGTCCTCATCTGGGCCTACATCGGCATCCTCATCCGGCAGACCTCCGCCGACGGGCTGGACAAGCGGTACCCGGCGGTCATCGCCGCGGTGATCGTCTCGCTGGTCATCTTCGTCGTCGCCGAAGCAGTCGTCCTGCGGCGTCGCCGGGTTCCTGCTGCGGCGTGATCCGCGGGTCGACGCCCGCCCACTGCGGCACACGGCGCGGCCCATCGCCGCGCGTTCGCTGAGTATGCAAGCACAAAGTTCATCCGCGGAAGCGACTTATCGTCTGTTTGCGAGAAAGTCGGCAGCTTGAATTCGAAGCCCGTCGCCAGACGTGCTGACCGGGACGGTCTACAGCCCTCTGATGTGGGCGAAAACTAGCTCGCCGGCGCGATGTCCAGCCAACTCCCAGGCACCGCGCGTCGCCACACGAAAGTTCGCCGTCAATGAACCACGTTGGTCAGCGATGCCTGAAACAACAACCGCCGTAACCACCGTTAATGAGATAGCCCCATGACGCTGCTAGACGTTGAGCACCGACACGTTCTTGTCATATGGGTTGGCGACGTAGAGCTTGGTGCCGTCGGGGCTGACTGCCAGCCCGGCGACGTCGGTGACCCCGACCGGATCCGAGGCGACGGGGATGGTGGCGATGACGGCGTTGGTGGCGGTGTCGATCACCGACACCGTGCCGCTGGTCTGGTTGCCGACGTACACGACACTGCCGTCGGGGCTTACCGCCGCGAAGTAAGGGGTGTGGCCGACGGGGATGGTGGCGGTGACCTTGTTGGTGGCGGTGTTGATCACCGACACGGTGTCGGAGATGCCGTTGGTGACGTAGAGATGGGTGCCGTCGGGGCTGACCACCGCCCCCGCCGGCCCCGAGCCGACCGTGATGGTTGCGGTCACTTTGTTGGTGGCGGTGCTGATGACCGACACCGTGTTGCCGCTGCCGCCGACATCGGTGACGTACACATGGGTGCCGTCCGGGCTGACCGCCACCCCAACGGGGGTGGAGCCGACCGGAATGGTGGCGGTCACTTTGTTGGTGGCGGTATCGACCACCGACACCGTGTTGCTTCCGGCGTTGCTGACGTACAGGTGGCCGGCGGCCGGGGTGTTAGCCGGCCCCGCGGCAACGAAGGCCGGGTTGGTGCCGACAGGGATGGTGGCGGTGACGGTGTTGGTGGCGGTGCTGATCACCGACACGGTGTTCGTTGATTGGTTAGCGACGTAGGCGGTGGCGCCACCGCCACCTTCGCCGCCGGCGCCGTTGCCCTGGGTGACGATTCCGCCAGGGATGATCGCGACGCCCGTTGGATCGGACAGGCCGGTGACGGTGTCGGTGACGGTGTTGGTGGCGGTGCTGATCACCGACACCGTGGTGCCCGCGCCGGCGCCGTTGTTGGTCACGTAGAGGAAGCTCTGGACCGGACCGAGTAACCCATACTGGTTCGAGCCCAGCGCCAGCCCGGCGGGATCGGTGCCGACCGGGATGGTAGTGGGGGCCAGGGTCAGGGTTGCGGGGTTGACTGTGGCATTGATGATCTGGTTGGTGTTCTGCACCCCGTTGTAGCCGGTGATTCGGAGCGGGACGGTGGTACCGCCGGCTGGGGCCAGCAGCCGTTCGGCGGTGGTGGGGGTGAACGTGTAGACGCCGTCGGCGTTGACGCTGACGGTGCCCAGGGTGGGGTCCACGCTGACCTTGTAGGTCAACGGTGCCCCGGCGGGGTCGGTGAACACCGGCCGGAAGGTCAACGCCCCGGTCGTCGGATCGGGCGTGCCCACGATCGGGGTGCCCGCCGTGGGGATGCCGCCGGGGTTGAAGGTGTCCTGCAGCCAACGCGCCGCCGAATACAACGCCAACTGAATCAGATTGCCGGAGGCCGGGGTTGGGGTGGTGGTGTTCAGCCCGCCCAGGCTCAGCAGCGCGTTGGTCACCACGGTGAGGACCGAGTGCAGCGGGGAGATCGCCACAGTGGCCGCCGGGGACACGGAGGTGGTCACGACCGCCGCGGCTGCCGTGGTGGCTGCCGCCGGGGTGCTCGCGGTGGACCGGAACACCGCCAGGGCCGGCGACGGCTTGGCCGTGAAGGGCAGAACCGGGTGCACCCCAGGCGTCGCGCTGGCCGGCGTCGCCGCGCGGAGGGCCGCCGCGACGGGGTTTGGTGTGGGGGTGGCGGCGTGGCTGAGCGGGGACCCCCCGACGCTCGAGGTCGTCTTGGAGACGGCAAAGGTTCTGGTGGCGCTCGCCTTGGGGCCCGCCGAGCTCGAGGGGCTGGTCGATGAGCTGGTCGAGGATGCGGCGGCGCTGTGGGGGGTGTCGGCGTAGGCCACACCTGAGCCGGCGGCCAGGGCTGCACCCACACCCACCGTGAGGGCACCCACCCCGAGCCAGGCATAGGGCTGACGCGGTGCGCGGCGGCGCCGACCCGTGGTGGCCCTGGCCGTGTGCGGCGTGCGGGGAGTTTCTGACATCACAACCTCCTGGTTGTCCACCGCACCAGCCTGCAGGCGCGGCTGGCTGTCGGGCCTGTCAGGCCGAACGCTGGCCAGGTAGCTGAGAGCAGGGCCAGCAATCGGTTCCTTACCAATAGCACACCTGCGATTCCTTTGCGGAGCATTGATTGCGAACTCCGTTCCCGCTCCCGGCGAAGGCACCATAGATGGCCGAAATTGCTCCCCACGCGGGACAGCTACACCCCCACCGACTCTCGACCCGAGCCCGGTAAACGCGAATCGGTCCCGTCCTGCCGGGAAGGCAGCAATGATTCGCGTCATCGTGTGAGTGGTCGTCATAGTGATTCCTTCACAGTGGTCGCAGCCCCGGCCGGGCCACTCTCACGGGTAGGAGCATCAACCCCGGCACGACGTGACACTTTTACCGGTGGCTTTTCTGAACCCGCGATAGGTCCCGACCGATGCCGACCCGGTGGCATGCATACGTGAGCTCACCAGGTGGTCGCGAACGCCCTGGACGCCGCCGCTGTCTTCGTCCCGAACGACACCACCTGGGCGTTCGGGCGGTTAGACAGCGTCGGGAATCACAGAAACGTGCAGCCCACAGCGTTGGAAGCTCGAAGCGAATCTGACGGAGGTGGCCGCCGATACCAGTCAGGCGGCCCTCGCCTAATTGGAGGAGGGGCCTGCCAATTGGATGGAGACTGTGACTGCAGCCGGGCTACCGGTGCGCGTGGTGGGCGGACACGGACTTTGCACTACCCGCTGCGGTGGCCGCGGCGCCGGACTTGGCGCTACCGGTGCCGACTGTCGCGGCGGCGGGCTTGACGGCGAGGGTCGCCACTTTCGGTGCGGTGGCGCTCGCCGGTGACAAGGTCTGCAGTACCCCAGGGGGCGGGTCGATGGCTTTCGCGATCTCAACAAGTGCGCCGTGCGTATACCCGATCGGACCGTCTGAAGTGAGTAGTCCGGGTTGACCGTTCGAACCGTTGAGCACGGCGTCAGCGATCGTGGCGGGAGCATCGATCAGGGCGGTGAGAATGTTCGTCTTGCCACCGACCACGTCCTGGACTTCCTGTGCGGTCGCCACCGCGATACTGAACAACGGACCGGTTAGAGCGTCGATGCCGTCGTTAATGAGGCCTGGCTGGAGGAGGATCTCGAGGGTCTTCGCGACGTTCAGCACCGGGTTCGCAACGGCGATTTGCACCGCTGGGGTTAGGTCAGCGATGAGAGGACCCAAGGGCGCCTCAGCGGCAGCAATCAGGTACTCCGTCGCTCCCGTGAGGTCGCCAATTTGAAGGCTAGCCACCGCGCGCTGAAGATATTTAGGCGTCGTGGTGGTCAATGCCGTGAAGCTGCCCGTGACACCCTTGACCAGCCCCTCGACGAGGCCGGAGATGTTGTCGTACTGATTGATGGCGATCTGCGTCAGAACCGGTGCCGGTGCGGCCACGAAATTGCCAACCAGATCTTGCACGTCCAGCACGGTGTTATGGAAGAAATCCTGGTACGTCGTAGTCAACTGCACCGCACCCGAATACACCGCCGGGAGGTGGCTGTCGGGCAGGGGTGGAGTCACCGGGCCGGCGGCGATGGCGGCGGCTCCGATCAGGGCCACGCCAGCGATCAGGGGTTTATGGGCGATTGCGTACATGACGGCTCCTTTGAGCGTGGCGGGTCACATTCAGCAAACCGTACCTGAGACGAACCTGAGGCACAGGTTGAATGAGAAAACATAATTCGGGCGGGGTTGGCCGCCGATGCGGGTCAGGCATCCTGCTCGGCCAGGACCCCTCAATTCCGCTGTTGGCTCTCGATCTAGACGTTGATCACCGACACCGTTGGCCTATACCGAGACCACCGATACCCCGGTGCCCTCGTCGTCGACGTAGAGCTGGGTGCCGTCGGGGTTGACGGCGATTCCTTCCGAGATGGAGCCGATGGGGATGGATTGAATCACGTTGTTGGAGGCGGTACTGATGACTGAGACCGTGCTGCCGGCGTTAACGTTGCCGGGGCCCGCGGTCGTGACGTAGACGACGCTGCCGTCGGGGCTGACCGCCACTGCGACCGGGGGCCCGCCCAGGGTGATGGTGGCGGTGACTTTGTTGGTTGCGGTGTTGATCACCGCCAGGTTGTCGCCGTCGGCGACGGCATAGACGTGGTTGCCGTCCGGGCTGACCGCCAGCCTGATCGCAGCGCTCCCGTTGACGGTGCTGACGGGGATGGTGGCGGTGACTTTGTTGGTGGCGGTATTGATCACCAACACGGCGTTCTCCGCGTTGTCGGCGACGTAGGCGTAAGCCCCGTTGGAGCTGATCGCCACCTGGCCGACGCCCTCGACCCCCGGTTCCGCAATCTTGGCGGTGATGGTATTGGAGTCGGGGTTGATCACCGATACCGCGCCAAGGTCGCTGACAAAGAGTTGACCAGCGACCGGCGTGTGGGCGGGTCCGACCGTGACAAAGGCCGAGCTGTCACCGCTGCCGAGGGGGACGGTGGCCACGACGGTGTTGTCGATCAGCGCCACCTCCGACACTGCACTCTCGTTGAGGGTTTCGTTGAAGGTGGTGACATAGGCGGCCAAGCCATCGGGGCTCACCGCCACCCCGTCGGCCGTGTCGCCGATCGGAATGGTGGCGGTGACTGTGTCGCTTGCGGTGTTGATCACCGATAGGGTGCCCTCGGCGAGACCGCCGGTGGCATAGACGAACCTGCCGTCGGGGCTGACCGCCAACTGGCCGACATGTCCGCCGCTGACGGGGATGGTGGGGGGTAGGACGGTCAGGGTTGCGGGGTTGACCTGGGCGGAGATGGTCTGACTGCTGCTCTGCGGCCCGTTGTAGACGATCACGTGCAGCGGGACGGTGGTACCGCCGGCTGGGGCCAGCAGCCGTTCGGCGGTGGTGGGGGTGAACGTGTAGACGCCGTCGGCGTTGACGCTGACGGTGCCCAGGGTGGGGTCCACGCTGACCTTGTAGGTCAACGGTGCCCCGGCGGGGTCGGTGAACACCGGCCGGAAGGTCAGCGCCCCGGTCGTCGGGTCAGGGGTGCTCACGATCGGGGTGCCGGCCTGCGGGATGCCGCCGGGGTTGAAGGTGTCCTGCAGCCAGCGCGCCGCCGAATACAACGCCAACTGAATCAGATTGCCGGAGGCCGGGGTTGGGGTGGTGGTGTTCAGCCCGCCCAGGCTCAGCAGCGCGTTGGTCACCACGGTGAGGACCGAGTGCAGCGGGGAGATCGCCACAGTGGCCGCCGGGGACACGGAGGTGGTCACGACCGCCGCGGCTGCCGTGGTGGCTGCCGCCGG
Organism: uncultured Actinomycetota bacterium; assembly: GCA_963716465.1. Taxonomy (GTDB): domain Bacteria; phylum Actinomycetota; class Actinomycetes; order Mycobacteriales; family Mycobacteriaceae; genus Mycobacterium. The sequence continues at coordinate 460,616 of CAVQTS010000004.1, read as the reverse complement.
GGTGCTCGCGGTGGACCGGAACACCGCCAGGGCCGGCGACGGCTTGGCCGTGAAGGGCAGAACCGGGTGCACCCCAGGCGTCGCGCTGGCCGGTGTCGCCGCGCGGAGGGCCGCCGCGACGGGGTTTGGTGTGGGGGTGGCGGCGTGGCTGAGCGGGGACCCCCCGACGCTCGAGGTCGTCTTGGAGACGGCAAAGGTTCTGGTGGCGCTCGCCTTGGGGCCCGCCGCGGTCGAGGGGCTGGTCGATGAGCTGGTCGAGGATGCGGCGGCGCTGTGGGGGGTGTCGGCGTAGGCCACACCTGAGCCGGCGGCCAGGGCTGCACCCACACCCACCGTGAGGGCACCCACCCCGAGCCAGGCATAGGGCTGACGCGGTGCGCGGCGGCGCCGACCCGTGGTGGCCCTGGCCGTGTGCGGCGTGCGGCTGCGGGGAGTTTCTGACATCACAACCTCCTGGTTGTCCACCGCACCAGCCTGCAGGCGCGGCTGGCTGTCGGGCCTGTCAGGCCGAACGCTGGCCAGGTAGCTGAGAGCAGGGCCAGCAATCGGTGTTCTACGAATAGCACACCAAGGAGTCCATTGCAGAGCAAAAATCCAAAACGTCATCCGCGCCTCCGGCGAAGGCACCATAGATCGCGAGAATTGCTTCAGGCGCGCCAGAGTCACGCCCCCACCCACCCTCGACCCGGGCCCCGAAGCGCGAATCCGACTCGTTATGCCGGGAAGGCGACGGATCGCCCGAACTAAGGAAACAACCCGCACGGGACGAGGCCGCACATCGGTGGCCGAAATACTCCCTCATGAATCTCCGTCGTGTGACCATCGGGCCCGGGCCCGTAGTAATAGTCGTGGCACACCGTCAAATCCCATCCCGCCTTCACCATGGAGGACAGCGGAGGGTCGCCTGGACACCATTTAGCCAGCGGCACAGAACCCGGCGCGGCCTGGGCGGTACCTGCAGCCAACGCCAAACCGGCTAGCCCCAGACCTCCGGACAGCATCAGACTCGCCGATAACCCCAGGACCAGTGGTTTCATGTTGTGAGTGGTGGTCATCGTGGTTCCTTCGCGTGGTCGCGTCCCCGGCCGGGCCGCTCTCACCGGTAAGAGCATCGACCCCGGCGAGACGTGACACTTTTTTCTCGGAGACTTTTCGAATCGGGTGCGACAAAGGCGCAGCACCGTTCCGGTGCCGCTGCAACTCCCTGCGGCGATTGCCCCACGGACCGCTCGCCGGGCGTGTCGTCTGCCAGGAGCATGGGACCAGCGTGAGCTGATTTTGCCAGGGTGATGGGACCACCTGGATTGCCAGTTATGGGACCACCGGCGCGTCGCGTCGGTGGTCCCTTCATTTGTTTGTTCGATCGCCGTGACGGTTCAAGTCACGGAGGCGGCGGGCATGGCTTTTCGGGAGGTCAGTGTGAACGAGATCAGGGAAGTGCTGCGGGTGTGGCTGGGGGTGGTTGGGTTACCGGCGCCGGGTTACCGCACGATCGCGGCGCATTGCGGCGTGGACCGCAAAACGGTGCGCCGCTACGTCGAGGCTGCGCAAGCGGCCGGTTTGTCCCGCAGCGACGGCGCCGAGGCTGTCGATGACGGGTTGATCGGGGTGGTCGCCGAGGCGGTGCGTCCGGTTCGCCCGGATGGTCATGGCGCGGCGTGGGAACAGTTGATGGGCTTTGAGGAGCAGATCACGGCGTGGGTGGCCGGCGAGGGTGAGCAGCGGCCGTTGACGATCACCAAGATTCACACCCTGCTGGCCCGCCAAGGCTGCGTGGTGCCGTATCGCACGTTGAACCGATTCGCCGGTGAGCGTTGCGGTTTCGGCCGCAAGGACACCACGGTGCGGGTCGCCGATGGGGATCCCGGGGTGGAATGCCAGATCGACTTCGGCTACCTGGGGATGCTCACCGACTCCGACGAGGGGCGGCGCCGCAAGGTGCATGCGTTGATCTTCACCGCCGTCTACAGCCGGCACATGTTCGTGTGGCTGTCCTACTCGCAGACCCTGGCGGCGGTGCTCGCCGGATGTCAGGCGGCGTGGGAATTCTTCGGCGGCGTGTTCGCGGTGCTGATCCCGGACAACTTGAAACCGGTGATCGCCGCCGCTGATGCGGTCAACCCGCGATTCACCCAGGGGTGGCTGGACTACGCCGGCCATGTCGGATTCCTCACCGACCCGGCCCGGGTGCGGTCCCCGAAAGACAAACCGCGAGTGGAACGGGCGGTGCAGTACGTGCGCGGAAACTTCTGGGACGGTGAAACATTCACCAGCCTGGGCCAGGCGCAGCAGGCCGCGACCGCGTGGTGTGAGCGTACGGCAGGTACTCGCATCCACGGCAGCACCTGTGCACGTCCACTGGAGATGTTCACCACCGCCGAGCAGGCCCTGCTGCTGCCGATGCCAGGGGTCTACGACGTGCCGGTGTTCAAGGCAGTCAAGGTGCACCGCGATTTCCACGCCGAGGTCGCCAAGGCCCTGTACTCGCTGCCCGAGCAGTGGATCGGGCACACCCTCGAGGTCCGTGCCGACAGCGAACTGGTGAAGTTCTATCACCGCAACACGCTGGTAAAGATTCATCCCCGCCAACCACCCGGTGGCCGCAGCACCGACCGCGCCGACCTCCCCGAACACAAAGCCGGTTACGCGCTACGGGACCTGGCGGCGTTAATCGCCAGCTGCGCTGCTCACGGGCCCAACATCGGAATCTACGCCGAACGCATCCTCGATGACCCGCTGCCCTGGACCCGGATGCGCACCGTCTACCGGCTGCAAGGGTTGGTGCGCCGCTACGGTGCTGAGCGCGTCGAACGGGCGTGCTCACTATCGCTGGACCTCGACGTCGTCTCGGTCACCAAGATCGCCTCCATGCTGGAGCGCGGCACCGAGAACACCGCCCCGGCACTGCCCCGAGCAGTCGGACACCACGCCACCCGGTTCACCCGCAGCCCATCCGAATTCAACACCACCACAACATCATTGACCGTCATCACCAATGACACCACCGCCGAGGAGACCTACTGACATGACCACCCATCGTGCACCCACCGACCCGGTCGGCGCTGACCTGACCCGACTGCTCAAGGCGCTCAAACTCGGCGCCCTGGCCGACACCCTGCCGCAACGAGCCGCGCTAGCCCGCCAGCACAAACTCAGCCACATCGGATTCCTCGAAACACTCCTCGCCGATGAGGTATCCCGGCGCGAATCCCGTTCAGCTGCATTACGGGCGGCCAAAGCCGGACTCGACCCGACGATGCGTTTCGAAACCTGGACCGCACAAGAGGACCTGCGCTACGACCGCACCCTGCTCGCCGACCTGACCTCGCTACGATTCCTCGACGCCGGGCAGTCCGCGATCATCCTCGGACCCGTCGGCGTAGGCAAGACACACCTGGCAACAGCACTGGGACACATGGCAATTCGACGACGCCGCACCGTATTGTTCGCCCGATCCGACAAGCTGTTCACCCGACTGCGCGCCGCCCGCCTCGACAACACCGTCGACGCCGAGATCCGCCGCCTGGCCACCATCGACGTCCTCATCATCGACGACTTCGCACTCAGACCCCTGGGCGCCACCGAAACCAGCGACTTCTACGAAATCATCGTCGAACGCCACCGCGCCAAAACGACCATCGTGACCTCCAACCGAGAACCCTCCGAATGGTTGACCATGACCGCCGACACCCTGCTGGCCCAATCAGCGATCGACCGATTGACCGCCACCGCCCACACCCTGGTCATCGAAGGACCGTCCTACCGGCAACGCACCCGACCCGGCCAGCTTGACCCAGACCACAGCGACGAGCATCCTCAATAACGCGCCACGGTGGTCCCATCCCCCTGGCAATCAGGTGGTCCCATCACCTTGGCAAGCGACAGGGCGTTTTCGTGAACCGACGAGTTTTGCAAATATATGGCGACGTCGTCGTTGGGACATCGCGTCCAAGACCCGCCGAGTAGGAGTTGCTGCGATAGGCGGCTTTACCGGAGAGCGTTGAGGGGCTGGCCATTCCACCCGATTTACCGGAGAGCGTTGAGGGGCTTTACCGGAGAGCGTTGAGGGGCTGGCCATTCCACCCGAAGACCACCGCTGTTCGCGTATCGGTTGGTGCCCTTGTCGCGGCAGCCTCGACGGAGAACGGCTCAGGGTATTGCGGAGGGTTCTCGCCGTCGCGGTCGATTCGACGCGGGTGAAAGCGCCGCCGCGCAAGCACTCCCAGCGGGCCTACCTCACCCACGGCCAAGTCACCGAACTCGCGGCCGCGATGACTCGTGACGGGTTGGTGGTCTGGTTCTCGCCTACACCGGCCTCAGGTACGGAGAAATAGCAGCCCTCGCGGTCGGAGGAGTTCGACATGCCGCGCCGCCGGGTGAACGTCCGTCGGTCAATGACCCAGTTTTCCGGAAAGTTCGTGTGGTCAACGCCTAAGAACCACGAACGAACGCCCGGCGCCGTTCTCACGGTTCCTCGTCGAGGACCTGTCGGCGCAGATGGAGAGGACCTCGTATTCAGCGCCCAGCGATGGGGTGCTGCGGCTCGCCACATTCAGAACCCGCGTGTTGAACCCGGCCGTGGAGGTTGGGCAGTGTCGGCTGCGTTCGAACACCGCTGGTCAGGGTGTTGCGAACGTTGGCTAGTGATGCGTGGTGTTGAAACGACTGCGGACGCATTGCGGACGGTCACACCGGCAAGGACATCGCCAAGTACCTCGGGGGTAGCCGGGCGATCTTCTACCGGTACCTCACGGCGGAAGGCGCGGCCTAACACTCGGCTCGCACCGTGATCACCACCGCTCGCGTTCGTTGGACCTCCCCAGCGGCGAACGAACCTTAACTGCACTGGCTGCGCACGGAGGCCGTCAACCGAAAGGTTATTACACCCTGCAACGAAATTCAGCACACGGACTGCCCGAACTTACAGTAAAACTACAGGTTAGGCATGGAATTTCGAGTAGTCGACTACTCGTTCGCCAGTCCCCAGGGCGTGGTACGCCTTGACGGACCCGACACTCGGTCGGATTTGCGAACTCAACAAGGTTCGGGGGCATCATGGCCGCAGGGAGTCGTGGCAAGGCGTCGGCGAGGCGCGTCAATACCCCAGCAGCCAGGGGCCGCCACCGCGCCCCGCAGCGCCATCGTGAGCCGTATGCCTGGTTGGGGGCGGGTGCGATCACCTTGGGTGTGGGTGCGGCAGTGGCTGGCGGGTCGGGGGTCGCTCATGCCGACACCACCGGGGCCGGTGATTCCTCGGTGTCGGGCCATGCTGGTGGCGTTGCCTCGTCGGCGTCCAGGTCCTCCGCGAGTGGTCCGTCGGGCAAGATCGCACCGTCGGTGACCAGCAGCAGCGGCTCCATCGCCACAGGCGGCTCCAGTGCGGTCCCGCTGTCTCGAAGCAGCATCGACACGGTCGGCGCGGGCCGTACCGGCCACGCCCGATTCAGCGCAGACTCCACCAATGCGGCCTCGAGGCGACTGGTCGCGGCGATCGCGAGCGCGAATCACTGGGCCGTACCCACGGCCCCGCGGGTCGTGATGGGCACAACTGCTGCAGCGACGATTGCTGTGCCCGCTGTCAGCACGAACGCGAATGCGCCGAGCACCGTTCCCGGCGCAGTCCTTGCGGCACCATCGATGACCGCTACCGCCGCCCCAACCACACCGGGGCCAGTCGCCTCGGCGAGCAACGCTGCGGTGGCTTCGCGCAACCCGATCGTGAGCCTTCTGGCCGGTTTGCTGGCCGGTTTGCAGTCCCTGTTCCGACCCGACAAGCCGGTGGCCGGTACCACCACTGTGAGCGCTCCCGACCCGGCCACCGGGACCGTGACCGGCACATGGGCATTCACCGACCCGAAGGGTAAGGCGTTGACGTACACGTTCACCAACCCCGCCGGCGGGGTTGCGCACGTCTATACCGACGGGACCTACACCTACACCCCTACCGAGGCGGCCCGCCTAGCCGCGGGCAACACCACCACCGACACCTTCACCATTACCGCCAGCAACGGACGCCGCTCGACCACCGAGACCGTCACGGTGCCGGTCTCACCGCTGACCGATACGCCGGTGGCCGGTACCCCGACCGTCGGCATCCCTGACCCCGCCACCGGGACCGTGACCGGCACCTTGGGGTTTACCGACCCAGGCGGGAAAGCCCTGACCTACTCCTTCGCCACCAATCCCACTCAGGGCGTTACGACGGTGTACACCAACGGCAACTACTCCTACACCCCCACCCAGACAGCCCGCCTGAACGCCACCGCGACCACCACCGACACCTTCAGCGTGACCGCCTCCAACGGGGTCGCCTCGACTACCGAGACCGTCACGGTGCCGGTCTCACCGCTGACCGATACGCCGGTGGCCGGAACCCCCACCGTGGGCACCCCCAACCCCAGCACCGGGGTCGTCACCGGCAGCCTGAATTTCACCGATCCCGCCAACAAGACGTTGTCCTACACCGTGACCACCACCCCCACCCAGGGTGCGGTGACCGTCACCACCGCCGGGGGGTTCACCTACACCCCCACCCAAGCCGCCCGCCTCGGGGCCACCGGCACCACCACCGACACCTTCACCGTCACCGCCACCAACGGCACCGCCTCCACCCCCGAGCAGGTGAGTGTGCCGGTGCTGCCCAGCATCGACAAACCGGTGGCCGGAACCCCCACCGTGGGCACCCCCAACCCCAGCACCGGGGTCGTCACCGGCAGCCTGAATTTCACCGATCCCGCCAACAAGACGTTGTCCTACACCGTGACCACCACCCCCACCCAGGGTGCGGTGACCGTCACCACCACCGGGGGGTTCACCTACACCCCCACCCAAGCCGCCCGCCTCGGGGCCACCGGCACCACCACCGACACCTTCACCGTCACCGCCACCAACGGCACCGCCTCCACCCCCGAACAGGTGACCGTACACGTGTTACCGACCGCTGATATCCCGGTGGCCGGTCAGGCTTCGGTGGGTAGCCCCAACGCCACCACCGGGGTGGTCACCGGCACGGCCGTGTTCACCGACCCGGCCAGCAAGCCCCTGACCTACAGTGCACCGGCCACCAGCACCGGCGGGGGCACCGTGGCCCTCAACGCCAGCACCGGGGCCTTCACCTACACCCCCACCGAAACCCAACGGCTCAACGCCACCGCCACCACCACCGACACCTTCACCGTCACCGCCACCAACGGCACCGCCTCCACCCCCGAAACCGTCACCGTCGCGGTATTACCGTCGGGCAAGGTCACTCCCGCAGGCCCCGGCACCATCACCGGCGTCGGATCCAATCCATTCGCCGTGGCGCTCAGCCCCGACGGCGGCCGCCTCTACGTCCTCAACGACGGCGGCGTCACCGTCACCGTCATCGACACCACGAAGAACGCCGTCCTTACGCCGACGATCGGGGTCCCTGACTCGAGCTACACCAATTATGAATCGATTGCGGTCAACCCCAACGGCAGCGCCGTTTACGTCGCCAATACAAACGACGACACCTTGTCGGTCATCAACACCACTACCGACAAGGTCACCACCATCCCACTTCTTACGCAGCCGGTTGGAGCCTTAGAGCCGGTTGCCGTGGTGGTCAGCGCAGATGGCAGTCAAGCCTACGTCGTCGACGCCGGTGATGGATACGGGGGCACCGCGATATCGGTGATCAACACCGCCAACAACACCCTCACCAACACCATTCCGCTTAATTTCCAGCCCGAATATGCCGCGATGAGCCCTAACGGTAACGATCTCTACCTCACCAGCACCACCGGCAACAACACTTCTGCGGTGTCGGTGCTCAACACGACCACCGACGCTGTTACCACCATCCCGGTTAACACCCAGTATGATTTGGGTCCCCTTGCGACCAAAGGCAACTATCTCTATACCACCGCCGAGGTCACTGAGGGCAATGCGCTGGTGGATGCGCTGGTGGTGATCAACACCTCCACCGACACGGTCACCAACATCCCCGTCCCCTACGGAGCAGAGCTGGGCGATATCGCGGTCAGTGGCAGCGATGTTTATGCCGTCTGCGACGACGGATCCCTCTGCGACGGCGGTCTGAAGGGAGCGGTCTATGTGTTCAACACCCTCACCGATGCCGTCGTCGGTAGCCCCATCCCGGTCGGCGTATATCCGGGAGGGATTGCGGTCAGTCCCGACGGCAGCCTCGCCTACGTCGCCAACGAAGGCGACATCGGCGGCGGTGAGTCGGTATCGGTGATCGCTACCTAACCGCCAGCAGAATGATTCCCGACGCATGCTGACGCACTGAGAGAGTTAGGAAACGATGAAGAGCGCAAAAGCGATTCCCACCTTGTTCGCGGTGGGAATCGCTTGCGCCCCGCTGGCGCAGGCAGACGGCAACTCGGCCAATCTCGACCAACTCGTCGCGCAGGTCTACAACCAAGTCCAACGCGGATGCACCCCGAAAACCCCGCCGTAAGGGTTCGGTCGTGGCGACGGTGGCTACCGAGGAGCGGCCATCGGCGGTGGCGCGGAGGCGGGTATCGCCGCGCACCCGAGCGAAGCGGTCCACGCCGGCCTGAGCCGACTCGACGGTGGCTTCGTCGGCCAGGGTGCGCCACCAGCGTTGCGCGGCGGTGTGGTTGACCTTCTCCACCACCCCCCTTGCGGTTGCCGCGCCGGGCCGGGCAGATCGCCACCGAGACGCCGTAGTGCTTGGCCACCCCGGCGAACGACGCGGTCACCCGCCCGCTACCGGGGTCACACACCGTGGCCATCCGGTCAAAGCGCCACACCCGCGACACCCCTCCCAGGCCGCGCACGACTCGGTCGATCGCGGCGACCAGGTGCGGTTGATCGGTCGACGGCGACAACGCCGCCCGCCAATTCCCGGAAATGGGCCAGCGACCCGACGAGCAGGTTAGCGGTTTGCCCCAGCCCCACTTCCACATCGTCCTCCCATGTGAGCATGAGAAAGCGGGCCTCCTTCGACCAGAGCTGTTGGCGTCAGACACCAGCAGCATCGAAGGAGGCCCGCCCCTCTCGGCGGAGCCACACGGGTGGGGAATTTCGATAAGCGTCAGTGAGGAAATTCAGTGAGCGCGGTCACTGGCAAGCTCGTCTGGTCAACGCCGAAGAACCACGAACGCCGGTCGGTGCCGTTCCCGCGCTTCTTCGTTGCTGACCTCGCAGCACAGATGGAGGGTAAGGCTCGCGACGACTACGTCTTCAGTGCGCCGGCAGGCGGCGTGTTGCGGATTGCGACTTTCAGGACGCGGGTGTTCAACCCAGCGGTAAACCAGCTGCGTGGTTTGGACGAGGACGGGAACCCGACAACAGACTGGCCTCGACCAACCCTGCACGATCTGCGCCACACCGCCGCGTCGTTGGCTATCAGTGCCCCTGCGAACGTCAAGGCCGTGCAGTTGATGCTCGGCCACAAGTCGGCCGCGCTTGACATTGGACTACCTATGCAGACCTCTTCCCCGACGATCTTGAGGCTGTCGCGGGCGCCCTCGACGCAGCTGTGCAGGCCATGCGGGAATCTACTGCGGACGCACTGCGGACGGACGCCGCCGCCGAGGCCTGAAACGACAACGCCCTGACCGCATCTCTGCTGGTCAGGGCGTTGCTTCCACTGTCGGGGTGGCGGGATTCGAACCCACGACCTCTTCGTCCCGAACGAAGCGCGCTACCAAGCTGCGCCACACCCCGCATGAAGCCACGACAGCGTATCGCACGGGCCCCGCGCGAAGCTAAACGGCTGATCTGGCCCGGTTCCCGTCGCCCAATGTGAAACCTCTGCGACGGATAGTCCAAAAACTCGCCGAGGATTCACGCTCGCGGAGGCCGGCGGAGGCTCGCGGCGTGTCGTGGGAAGTAATCGGGCTGTCGGTGGTGTTGTGCACACTGACGGCGCGACGATGATGCCGGCAGGCGAAAGGTAGGGCGGATGATGACCGCTTTGGGGGCCGTAGTTTATGGGGGCTTCTTCCTACTGGCGGCGCTGTGGCTGGTCGTGACCGGCGACTACGACGGCGCCGAGAACATCGATCAGCCCCAACGGCAGGATCTCTCGAATTCGACCAGCGCGCCGGTGTGCTCGCTCGGGTCGAGGTCGTGATCCGCTAGCCAGTCCGCGCTGAAGTACGTGTCGGCATAGCGGTCGCCGCTGTCGGCGATCAAGGTGACCACCGAGCCGCCGACCCCCGCCGACACCATCTCGGCCAGCAGGCCGAACGCACCCCACACGTTCGTCCCCGTCGACGGACCCACCCGCCGCCCCAGCACCCGCGACACGTGATGGGCCGCGGCCACCGACGCCGCGTCGGGAACGCGATCCATCCGGTCGACGACATCGGGCAGGAACGACGGCTCCACCCGTGGGCGGCCGATGCCCTCGATGCGCGACGACCCGCCGACGACGACGTCGTCCCTGCCTTCGGCATAAGACGGGAAGAACGCGGAGTTCTCCGGATCGACGACGCACAACTTCGTGTCGAGGCGTCGATACCGGATGAAGCGCCCGATGGTCGCGCTCGTGCCGCCGGTCCCAGCGCCCACCACGATCCAGGTCGGGATCGGGTGGGGTTCTTCGCGCATCTGCTCGTAGATCGACTCGGCGATGTTGTTGTTGCCCCGCCAGTCGGTGGCACGCTCGGCGTTGGTGAACTGGTCCAGATAGTGTCCACCCGTCGCCTCGGCGATGCGTGCGGCTTCGGCATACATCTCGCTCGACCGATCGACGAAATGGCAACGGCCACCGTGTGATTCGATCAGTGCCGTCTTGGACTTACTGGTCGACGCCGGCATCACCGCCACGAACGGCAGGCCGAGCAGCGCCGCGAAGTACGCCTCCGAGACCGCCGTCGAGCCCGACGACGCTTCCACGACGGTGGTGTGCTCGTCGATCCAGCCGTTGCACAGGCTGTAAAGGAACAGCGAGCGCGCCAGCCGGTGTTTAAGACTGCCCGTGATGTGCGTCGACTCGTCCTTGAGATACAGCTGGACGTCGACGCCCTCACTCCACAACGACGGCAACGGGTAACGAAGGAGATGAGTGTCGGCACTGCGCTGCGCGTCGGCCGCGATCAGGCGGATCGCGTTGTCCACCCAACCCCGGGGCCGGTTGTGGACGGCGACGCTTCTCTTCACCGTCAGTCAGCGCACCGACGCGGTCGGGCTGGACCGCACCACACTCTGGCTCTCGTCGTGGCCGCCGGTTGGCGCGGCGACAAGCGTCAGCAGGGTGGCCTCGGGTCGGCAGCAGAACCGGAACGGGGCGAACGGCGACGTGCCGATGCCCGCCGAGACGTGCAGGGCGGTGTCGGCACCCCAGCGGGAGGCGCCCTTGGCCCGCTTGCGGTCCAGATCGCAGTTGGTGGCCAAAGCGCCGTAGAACGGCAGGCACACCTGACCGCCGTGAGTGTGGCCGGCCATCACCAGCTGATAGCCGTCGGCGGCGAAGCGGTCCAACACGCGGGTGTAGGGCGCGTGCGTGACCCCCAGGCTCAGATTGGCCGTCGGGTTGGGCGGCCCGGCGATGGTGTCGTAGCGGTCGCGCCCCAGATGTCCGTCGTCGACGCCGGCGGCGGCGATCGTCAGTCCGGCCACCTCGACCTCGCGGCGGGTGTGGGTCAGATCCAGCCAGCCCCGCTCGGTGAACGCCGCCCGCAGGTCCTGCCAGGGCAGTGGCTTGCCCATCACCCGATGGTCGGGGTCGGTCAGGTACTTCAGCGGGTTCTTCAGCCTCGGCGCGAAGTAGTCGTTGCTGCCGAAGACGAACACGCCCGGGAACGACATCAGGTCGCCGATGGACTGCACCACCGCGGGCACCGCCTTGGGGTGGGACAGATTGTCTCCGGTGTTGACCACCAGGTCGGGCTCCCAGCGCGCCAGCTCCCGCAGCCAGGCCTGCTTGTGCCGCTGGGTGGGGCGCATGTGGATGTCACTGAGATGCAGCACCCGCAGCGGGGTGGACCCGGGCGTGAGCACCGGCATGGTCACCTCGCGCACCACGAAGGCGTTGCGCTCGATGACCGTGGCGTAGCCGACCGCGAGCGCGGCCGAACCCGCGGCGGCCAGGGCGGAGGACTTCACTGCTGAGGACACAGCCATACCGGAAAGCGTACTGCCAACACCTGCTGCTCAGCGGGTCGAGGGCGGGGTGGGGATTCCGACGTCAGACAGACGTCACGGCGGCGGAGGTGCAGGGGGAGCCAGCAGCGGAACGGTGATCGGCGGCAGGCCAGGGATCTCCACCACGGTCGAGCCCAGCTGCGGTAGGCCGTCGGCCCCCGGTGGGGGCGGTGGCGGTGCGCCCGGCGGTGGCGGCGGGGGCGCCGGCGGGACGCCGTTGCTGATCAGAATGGTGATGATCGACCCGGGCACCGTCTGACCGCCGGGTGAGGTACCCACGACGGTGCCGTAGGACGCCCCGCTGTTGACCGGGTTGGCCTGGTCGGCAACCTGGAATCCGGCCTCCTTCAGGCGGTCGCGGGCGGTGTCCTGGCTCAGCCCGGACACGTTGGGCACCTTGGAGCCGGGCGCTCCGTCGACGTACCGCGGATCGGTCGGCGGAAGCGAGACGTCGCCGAAGCTCTGCGCCAGCGGCAGCATCGCGGTGAACCAGGTCTTGGCCGGCTCGTTGCCGCCGTAGAGGTTGCCGTCGCCGCACTCGCGCAGCGGCCAGGAGCACAGGTCCGACGGGTTGGGTGAATCGTCGTAGATGTAGTTGGCCGCCGCGTAATGGTTGGTGTAGCCGACGAAGCCGGACGACCGGTGCGCCTCTGTCGTGCCGGTCTTGCCCGACACCGGCAGGGTCCAGCCGACCGAGCCCGCCGAGTTGGCCGCGGTGCCACTGGTGGCGTCCTTGCTCAGGGCGTTCGACAGCGTGTCGGCCAGCCCCTCGGGCACCACCTGGTCGCAGGTCTCGGTGGTGACGGCCACCTCGTTGCCGTGCCGGTCGTAAAGCTTGTCGATCGGGTTCGGTGGGCACCACACCCCACCGGAGGCCAGCGTGGCCGCGACGTTGGACAACTCCAGGGCGTTCACCTCGATCGGGCCCAGGGTGAACGAGCCCAGGTTCTGCCGCTTGACGAAGTCGGCGAGGCTTTCATTGCTGTCCGGGTCGTAGGCGCGCGCGGTGCCCGGCTCGGCGTAGGACCGCAGCCCGAGCTTGACCGCCATGTCGACGGTGCGCTGCACCCCGACCTGCGAGATGAGTTTGGCGAAGGCGGTGTTCGGCGATGTCGCCAACGCATCGGTGACGCTCATCGAGCCGCGGTAGTTGCCGACGTTCTGCACGCACCAGGTGTCCTTGGGGCAGCCCTTCGCGCCGCCGCTGCCCAGGCCCTTGGCCTCGAAGCGCACCGGCGCATCGAGAGTGGCGCTGGTGCCCAGGCCCATGTCCATCGCCGCCGCGGTGGTGAAGATCTTGAAGATAGAGCCGGCGCCGTCACCGACCAAGGAGAACGGCTGCGGCTGCATGGTCTCGCCGGCCGCGGTGTTGAGGCCGTAGGTCCGGTTGCTCACCATGGCGACCACCGGGTGGGCCGTCTTACCGGGCAACACCACACTCATCACGCTGGCGATGCCCTGGATGTCGGGGGCCGCCAGGGAGTCGACCGCCTGCTTGGCCGAGTTCTGAACGTCGGGATCCAGCGTGGTCTTGATCAGATAGCCGCCCTTGGCGAGCTGGTCCTTACTGATACCGGCGCGGGCCAGATACTCCTGGACGTAGTCGCAGAAGAAGGCGCGGTCGCCGGCCGCGATGCAGCCGCGCGGCAGTTCGTTGGGCTGCGGCAGGATGCCCAGCGGCTGCTGCTTGGCCTCGCGCAGCTCGTCGGCCTTGTCGGGGAGGTTGTCGATCATGGTGTCGAGCACCAGGTTGCGGCGGGCCAGCGCCCCGTCGGGATTGGTGTAGGGGTTCAGCGCGCTGGTGGATTGCACCAGCCCGGCCAGCAGCGCGGCCTGCTGCCAGTTCAGGTCGGTGGCGTCGATGCCGAAGTAGGTCTGGGCGGCGTCCTGGATACCGAAGGCGCCGTTGCCGAACGAGACGAGGTTGAGGTAGCGGGTCAGGATCTCCGGCTTGGTGAAGGTCTTGTCCAGGGTGAGCGCCATCCGGATCTCGCGCAGCTTGCGCGCGGGCGTGGTCTCCACCGCGGCCCGCTTCTCCGCGTCGGTCTGGGCGATCACCAGCAACTGGTAGTTCTTGACGTACTGCTGTTCGATCGTGGACCCGCCGCGGGTGTCGACGTCGCCGGATGCGTAGCCGGCCAGCCCGGTCAAGGTGCCTTTCCAGTCGACGCCGTTGTGCTCGGCAAACCGCTTGTCCTCGATGGAGACGATTGCCAGCTTCATCGTGTCCGCGATCTTGTCGCTGGGAACCTCGAAGCGGCGCTGTGAATACAGCCACGCGATGGTGTTGCCCTTGGCGTCCACCATCGTGGTCACCGCGGGTACCTCACCCTCGACGAGCTGGGCCGAACCGTTGGCCACGACGTCGGACGCGCGGTTGGACACCAGTCCCAGCCCGCCGACCACCGGAAACAGCAGCGCCGCCATGATCACGCTGGCCAATAGGCAGCACCAGGCCAGCTTGATGATCGTGGCGCCGGCCGGGGGGCGTTCCGACATGGGTTACAGACTACTGACGCGGTTTGGGGACTTGCGGGCCGTCCCGGGGGCAGCCATGATTACGACGGGGAATTTACGGGGGAGTCAGAAATGCCAGTTCACGCTGGGACGGCACGATCGTCCCAAAAAAGCTGTGATCTAACTGTTGCGCAAACGATACCTGACCACCTAACTTAAACAGACAGTGCGATTCAGGTAACACTCTGGGCCGCAATGTGGCGTAGATCGCATGCACGTTCTACACCTGAAGAGTGAGCCGCCGGAGGGCGGCCCGGACGAAGGGGATCGCCGGTGTCAGCTACTCGGCCCGCTGCTCGCAGGACACTCGCAGCGTCGGTACACGGTTCGATCGGGGCAGACGGCGAGGCTCGCATTGCGTGGGTGTCCCAAGCTCTGTGCCGATCGACCGATCCCGATGAGCTCTTCGTTCGTGGCGCCGCTCAGCGCAAGGCCGCCGTCATCTGCAGGCATTGCCCGGTGATGGCCGAGTGTGGGGCCGACGCGCTGGACAATCGCGTGGAATTCGGGGTGTGGGGCGGGATGACCGAGCGGCAGCGCCGCGCGCTGCTCAAGCAGCATCCCGAGGTGGTCTCCTGGTCCG
Source organism: uncultured Actinomycetota bacterium (assembly GCA_963716465.1). Taxonomy (GTDB): domain Bacteria; phylum Actinomycetota; class Actinomycetes; order Mycobacteriales; family Mycobacteriaceae; genus Mycobacterium. The sequence continues at coordinate 445,411 of CAVQTS010000004.1, read as the reverse complement.
AGTTCTTCTCGGCCCAGCGCAAGCACCGCAGCGTTAGCTAACTTCGGCGCGTACCGGGGGTCTTCCCCTGGGCAAAGATCCGTTCGCGTGGGGCCGGCGGCTAGCCCGTCTCGCCGGTGATCTGATCGGCAATCGCCTGCAACGCATCCAGGTCGGACACGTCGAACGGTAACGACGGCACACCCACCCACGGCACGTGCGGATTGGCGCCGGTGAACCGTGACAGCAGCCGGATCTCTCGCTTGGCCGTCTGCGCCCGGTCGGCGTGGATGCGCAGCACCGCCGCCGCCAGCCGGTCCCCGTTGGCCGCACCCCCGGCTTCCAACTCCGCGGCGCCGTCGACCGCGCGCTCGACGGTCAGCGAGCACAGGGTCGGATGCGTGCGGTTGAGGATCAGGCCCGCCAGTGGCATGCCCTCCTGCGAGAGCCGGTCGACGAAGAACGACGCCTCCCGCAGCGCGTCCGGTTCGGCCGCCGAGACGACCACGAACTGGGTGCCGCGCCGCTTGAGCAGCTCGTAGGTGCGGTCGGCCTTCTCCCGGAAGCCGCCGAACGTCGAATCCAGCGACTGCACGAACGCGGAGGCGTCGGAGAGCATCTGCGAACCCAGGATCGTCGACATCGCCTTCATCGCCAGGCCGACGACGCCGGTGACGATGCGGCCGATCCCGCGCCCGGGCGCCAGCAGCAGACGCCACAGCCGGCCGTCCATGAAACTGCCCAGCCGCTTGGGTGCATCGAGGAAGTCCAGTGCGTTGCGGGACGGCGGGGTGTCGACCACCACCAGATCCCAGCGGTCCTGCCCGAGCAGTTGGCCGAGCTTCTCCATGGCCATGTATTCCTGCGTGCCTGCCAGCGAGGTGGCGACGGTCTGGTAGAACTGGTTGTCCAGAATCGCTTGTGCGCGTTCAGGTCCCGAGTGCTCGATGACCATGTCGTCGAAGGTGCGCCGCATGTCGAGCATCATCGCGTAGAGCTCGCCGGACACCTCCGGGGCAAGCGGCACCCGCTGCGGCTCGTTGCCGAGTTCCCGGATGCCCAGGGCCTGCGCCAGCCGCTTGGCCGGGTCGATGGTCAACACCACCACGGTCCGGCCGTACTCGGCGGCGCGCACCGCGACGGCCGCCGCGGTGGTGGTCTTGCCGACACCGCCTGCGCCGCAGCACACCACCACGCGATTGGACTTGTCGGCCAGGATCGACTTCATGTCGAGGGCCGGAGGCGCGGTACTCATCACCTGACTCCTTGCTGGGCAAGCGTTTCCGCCAGTTCGTACAGGCTGCCCAGATCGACGCCGTCGGAGATCGTCGGCAACTCCAGCCGCGGCACGTGCAGCCGTTCGAGTTGCTCGGCGCTCTCGGCACGCGCCTTGATGCGGGTCGCGTGCTCGATGGTTTCGGTCAGCAGCCCGGCAAAGTCACTGTCCGGCAACGTGATTCCCACCTTGGACAGGCCGGCGCGCACCGCGTCGGCATCGATGTCGCCCTCGGCCGCCTTGGCCAGATCCGGCGCGGGCAGGAACGGCGGAATGTTCCGGTTGACGATCACGCTTCCGATCGGCAGGCCGAGTTGCTCGAGCTCCTCGATGGCCTCCATGGTCTCCTGGATCGGCAGCGCCTCCAGCAGCGTCACGAGGTGGATGGCGGTCTGCTCGGAGTGCAACAGCCGCACCACGCCCTCGGCCTGGGAGTGCACCGGGCCGCCCTTGGCCAGATCCGAGACCGCCTTGGTGACGTCGAGGAAGCGCGCGATCCGGCCGGTCGGTGGCGAGTCGACGACGATCGCGTCGTACGCGGGCTTCTTGTTGCGGTCCAGGCGGACCACCGACTCCTTGATCTTGCCGGTGAGCAGCACGTCGCGCAGGCCGGGAGCGATCGTCGTCGCGAACTCGATGGCCCCGATCCGGCGCATCGCCCGCCCGGCGATACCCAGGTTGTAGAACATGTCGAGGTATTCCAGGAAGGCGGCCTCGATGTCGATCGCCAGTGCGTTGACGTGCCCGCCACCGTCGGCGGTGGCGATCTTCAGCTCCTCGTACGGCAGCGGCGGCACATCGAACAGCTGCGCAATGCCTTGGCGCCCTTCGACTTCCACGAGCAGCACCCGGCGCCCGCCTGCGGCCAGCGTGAGTGCGAGCGCGGCGGCGACGGTCGTCTTCCCGGTGCCGCCCTTGCCGGTCACGAAGTGCAGGCGGGCCTTGGTCAGGCGGGAGGGCCAGCCGACGGGGCTGCCGTCGCTTTCAGTGGTCGCCATCACTGCATGCTAGCCAAGCTGCCGCGGCGCCCTGGGCGAATGGGTTCGGCGATAGGCTTCGGCCATGAGCCAACCGACGACTTGGGAATACGCCACGGTGCCGTTGCTGACCCACGCGACCAAGCAGATCCTCGACCAGTGGGGCGCCGACGGGTGGGAACTCGTCGCCGTGCTGCAAGGCCCGACCGGCGAGCAGCATGTCGCCTATCTGAAGCGGCCCAAGTGAGTGCCTCCCAGCGCCTCGCCGAACTGGGCCTGACCTTGCCGACGGTGGTCAAGCCGTTGGCGGCCTACGTTCCGGCGGTCCGCACCGGCAATCTGGTCTACACCGCCGGGCAGCTGCCCCTGGAGGCCGGCGAGCTGGCGCAGACCGGCAAGGTCGGCGCCGAGGTGACGCCGGAGGCCGCCAAGGCCGCCGCGCGGGTGTGCGCGCTCAATGCGCTGGCCGCCGTCGACGCGCTGGTCGGCATCGACACGGTCACCCGCGTGGTGAAGGTGGTCGGTTTCGTCGCCTCCGCTCCTGGCTTCAACGGTCAGCCGGGCGTCGTCAACGGGGCCTCGGAGTTCCTCGGCGAGGTGTTCGGCGAGGCCGGCGCCCACGCCCGCTCGGCCGTCGGCGTCTCCGAACTGCCGCTCGACGCGCCCGTGGAGGTCGAGCTCGTCGTCGAGGTGAAGTGAGCGGCCATCCCGCCTACGGGATCCTGCGGCCGGTGACCGACACGGCCTCGGTGTTGCTGTGTAACAACCCGGGGATCATGACGCTCGACGGCACCAACACCTGGGTGCTGCGCGGGCCGGGCAGCGACGAGATCGTCGTCGTCGACCCCGGACCCGACGATGACGAGCATCTGGCCCGGCTCGCCGAGCTCGGCTCCATCTCGCTGATCCTGATCAGTCACAAGCACGGCGACCACACCGACGGCATCGACAAGATCGTCGACGCTTCGGGGGCCACGGTGCGCGCGGTGGGCAGCGGCTTCCTGCGCGGGCTGGGCGGACCGCTGACCGACGGTGAAGTCATCGACGCCGCCGGGGTGCGCATCACCGTGATGGCCACCCCCGGGCACACCGCCGACTCGCTGTCCTTCCTCGTCGACGACGCGGTGCTCACCGCCGACACCGTGCTCGGCCGCGGCACCACCGTGATCGACGACGAGGACGGCAGCCTGACCCAGTACCTCGACTCGCTGCGGCGGCTGCAGGGGCTGGGCCGCCGCAAGGTGCTGCCCGGGCACGGACCCGATCTCGACGACCTGGCCGCCGTCAGCGCCATGTACCTCGCGCACCGGGAGGAACGGCTCGACCAGGTTCGGCAGGCGCTGCGGGTGCTGGGTGAGGACGCCACCGCGCGTCAGGTCGTCGAACACGTCTACACCGATGTCGACGAAAAGCTCTGGGACGCCGCGGAGAAATCCGTCCGCGCCCAGCTGGACTACCTCAGAAGTCGCTAGCGCGAGACTTACCTCGCCCGGCGGGCCAGCCGCTCGGAGTCGCTGATCAGCACGCTCTTGCCCTCCAGGCGAATCCAGCCGCGGTGGGCGAAGTCGGCCAGCGCCTTGTTCACCGTCTCGCGGGAGGCGCCCACCAGCTGGGCGATCTCCTCCTGGGTCAGGTCGTGCGTCACCCGCAGCGCGCCACCCTCCTGCGTGCCGAAGCGCTGGGCCAGCTGCAGCAGCTGCTTGGCCACGCGGCCGGGCACGTCGGTGAAGATCAGGTCCGCGAGGTTGTTGTTGGTGCGGCGAAGCCGGCGGGCCAGCACCCGCAGCAGCTGCTCGGCGATCTCGGGGCGGTCGGCGATCCACGCCCGCAGCGCGTCCCGGTCCATCGACACCGCACGCACCTCGGTGATGGTGGTGGCGCTCGACGTCCGCGGCCCGGGGTCGAAGATCGACAACTCGCCGAACATGTCCGACGGGCCCATGATCGTCAGCAGGTTCTCCCGGCCGTCCGGGGAACGGCGGCCGATCTTCACCTTGCCGGAGATGATGATGTAGAGCCGATCGCCGGGCTCGCCTTCGGCGAACACCGTGTGGCCCCGCGGAAAGTCAACCGGCTGCAGTTGTTTGGTCAGCGCGGAGATAGCGCTGGGTTCAACCCCCTGGAAGATTCCTGCCCTCGCCAGGATCTCGTCCACGTTGCCCCTCTTAGCTCATCGGTGATCGGTCACGCCCAGGCCAGCTCTAGTCGGTAGTGAGTCTAGAGGTTGCCCATCTAGCAACGAGCCAACGCTACACAGGATTGGCGTACCGAGTCCGGTGAAATTGCGGATTCGGCCGTGCGCGGGCGAACGGGTGGGTCGGTAAACCGGGCTCGTCGACGTGGATCAGGTGGTGAGCTTCGACCGGTCGCGACGCCTGTGGCAGGGCCCGCGGCAGTGTCTGTTTGCGGGCTTCCTCGGCCTGGCGCAGGTACTCGGCGACAGCCTCCTCGGCCGCCGTGCGCTCGGTCTGCAAGCCACTTTCGAGCCGCTGCAAACCGAACGTCGAAAGCATCATCAGACCGGGAACACACACCGCGAGCAACCAGGTCACCCGGCAAAGTAAACACGGGCAAGGTCTCGTCGAGGTCACGAATTGTCACCGGTCTGTCCGCGTTGCGAAGGCGGTCTACCAGTGCTCGTCACCGCTCGTCAGTACGCTTGGCAGCGTGCCAGCGGCCGCGAAGAAAACCGACCCCAAGTGGGACGCCGAGACCCATCTCGGACTCATCCGCCGGGCCCGGCGGATGAATCGGACACTGGCCCTGGCGTTCCCCCACGTCTACTGCGAACTCGACTTCACCAATCCGCTGGAGCTGGCGGTCGCCACCATCCTGTCCGCGCAGTCCACCGACAAACGGGTGAACCTGACCACCCCGGCGCTGTTCGACAAGTACCGCACCGCACTGGACTACGCGCAGGCCGATCGCATCGAGCTCGAGGAGCTGATCCGGCCCACCGGGTTCTACCGCAACAAGGCCAACTCGTTGATCCGGCTGGGGCAGGAACTCGTCGAGCGGTTCGACGGGCAGGTGCCGCGGACCATGGCCGAACTGGTGACGCTGCCCGGCGTGGGGCGTAAGACCGCCAACGTGATCCTCGGGAACGCCTTCGACATTCCCGGCATCACGGTCGACACCCACTTCGGCCGGCTCGTGCGGCGCTGGCGCTGGACCGCCGAGGAGGATCCGGTCAAGGTCGAGCACGCCGTCGGGAAACTGATCGAGCGCAGCGAGTGGACCCTGCTGAGCCATCGCGTCATTTTTCATGGCCGGCGGGTGTGCCACGCGCGCAAGCCGGCGTGCGGAGTCTGCGTCCTGGCCAAGGACTGCCCGTCGTTCGGAATCGGTCCCACCGAGCCGCTGGTGGCCGCGGCCTTGGTGAAGGGTCCCGAGACCGAGCACCTGCTCGCGCTGGCCGGGTTGTGACCCGCCGCCGCGCACCCCGCCGATGACGCGATCGGGCCGCTGGACGCTGGTGGTGGTCGGCGCAATCGCCGTTCTGGTCGCGGCGCTGTTCGTCGAAATCGGTGGTGATGATTCGCCGGGCGGCGGGGGATCGCCGAGCGCCCAGGCGGCGCGCGCGCACCGCGACGCCGATACGCCTGCGGCCCTCGCCGAACCGCGACAGCGGGCCGGTCTGGCGCCGTGCCCGACGGGAGGATCCAACCCCGGGCCGGCCGAGTTGCGCGGCGTCGTCGTCGAATGCGCCGGCGACGGCGCGAGCGTCGACGTGGCCCGGGCGCTGGCCGGCCGGCCGACGGTGCTGAACCTGTGGGCCTACTGGTGCGCGCCGTGCGCGACGGAGTTGCCCGCGATGGCCGAATACCAGCGGCGGGTCGGTGACGAGGTCGACGTGGTGACGGTGCACCAGGACGAGAACGAAACGGCCGCACTGTTGCGGCTGGCCGAGCTGGGTGTGCGGCTGCCGACTCTGCAGGACGGTCAGCGCCGCATCGCGGCCGCCCTCGGCGTGCCCAACGTCATGCCCGCGACTGTGGTGCTGCGCGCGGACGGTAGCGTTGCCAAAGTCCTTCCGCAGGCGTTCACCACCGCCGACGAGATCGCCGCAGCGGTGAACAGTGCACATTGACGACAGGGGGCGCCGGTGACCGGTGGGGTACCGCTCACTCCGGAACTCCGGCCGCCGTGGCTGGCCCCACTGGTGGAGAACGTCGACCGGGTGCCTCACGCCTACCGCCGCAAGGTGCCTCCTGAACTGCTGGCGCTGGTGACCGGGGCGGGCACCGCCACCCGAGAGGGGCGCGACGCCGCGGTGCTGGTGCTGTTCTCCGGACCGCACCGCGACCAGCCGTCCGGACAGGTTCCCGATGACGCCGACCTGCTGCTGACCGTTCGGGCCAGCACGCTGCGCCACCACGCCGGCCAGGCCGCCTTCCCCGGCGGCGCGGCCGACCCCGAGGACACCGGCCCGGTGGCCACCGCCCTGCGGGAGGCCCGCGAGGAGACCGGCATCGACCCGGGCCGGCTACACCCCCTGGCCACCTTGGAGCGAATGTTCATTCCGCCCTCGGGCTTTCACGTCGTGCCCGTGCTGGCCTACTCGCCGGACCCGGGACCGGTGACGGTGGTCAACGAGGCCGAGACCGCCGTCGTCGCGCGGGTTCCGTTGCGCGCCTTCGTCAATCCGGCGAATCGGCTGATGGTGTACCGCACCGGTGCGGGGAAGCGATTTGCCGGGCCGGCATTTCTGCTCAACGAGATGTTGGTGTGGGGGTTCACCGGTCACGTAATCTCGGCCATGCTCGATGTGGCCGGCTGGTCACAACCTTGGGACACCGAGGACATCCGGGAGTTGGACGAGGCGATGGCGCTCGTCGGCGACAAGAGTGAGGGGCCGCTGTGACGAGTTCGCAATGGCTGGACATCGCTGTGCTGGTGGTGGCGTTCGTCGCCGCGATCTCCGGCTGGCGGTCCGGCGCGTTGGGCTCTCTGATGTCCTTCGTCGGAGTGGTGCTCGGGGCTATCGCCGGGGTGATGCTCGCCCCGCACATCGTCAGCCACGTCCACTCGCCGCGGGCCAAGCTGTTCGCCGCGCTGTTCCTCATCCTGGCGCTGGTGGTCATCGGCGAGGTCGCGGGCGTCGTGCTCGGCCGCGCCGTGCGCGGTGCCATCCGTAACCGCGGGATACGCACGGTGGACTCGATGATCGGCGTGGCGCTGCAACTGGTGGTCGTCATGGTCGCCGCCTGGCTGCTGGCAACCCCGTTGACGTCGTCCGACCAGCCGAACCTGGCCGCGGCGGTACGCGGCTCCAAAGTGCTTGCGCAGGTGGACAAGTACGCGCCCGAATGGCTCAAATCGGTGCCCAAGCGGATGTCGACCCTACTCAGCACCTCGGGCCTGCCCGAAGTCCTCCAGCCGTTCGGCCGCACCCCGATCCAGGCGGTCGACGCCCCCGACGCCTCCCTGGCCGACAGTCTCGTCGTCGCCAACGCCCGGCCCAGCGTGGTGAAGATCCGCGGCGTGGCACCTGGCTGCCAGAAGGTGCTGGAGGGGACCGGTTTCGTCATCGCCCCCAACCGGGTGATGTCCAACGCGCACGTGGTTGCGGGCTCGGACAGCGTCACCGTCCAGGCCGAGGGCCAGACCTACGACGCCACCGTCGTCTCCTACGACCCCAACGCCGACATCTCCATCCTCGACGTGCCGAACCTGCCGCAGCGGCCGCTGGTGTTCGCCGATCAGCCGGCCAAGTCCGGCACCGACGCGGTGGTGCTCGGCTATCCCGGCGGCGGTGATTTCGCCGCCACCCCGGCCAGGGTGCGCGAGATCATCGAGCTCAACGGCCCCGACATCTACCGCTCCACCACGGTCAACCGCGAGGTCTACACCATCAGAGGGACTGTGCGCCAGGGTAATTCGGGTGGACCGATGATCAATCGGGCCGGGCAGGTCCTCGGCGTGGTGTTCGGGGCCGCCGTCGACGACAACGACACCGGTTTCGTCCTGACCGCCAACGAGGTGTCCCGTCAGCTGGCCAAGATCGGCAACACCGACAAGGTGCCGACCGGGGCCTGCGTCACCTAGCCGGGCCGTCCACCTGGTCGAGGAACCGGCGCAGGTGGTCGTTGACCTCCGCGGGTGCCTCCTCGTGCGCGTAGTGACCGACTCCGGCGACCGCGACGAACCGGCCCCTGGGTGCGAAGCGCTGGGTCCGGTCCACCGGGTCGGCGAGCACGTACGGGTCGGCATCGCCGCGCAGATGCAACAGCGGAACAGCGAGCGGGCGGTTCATCGACTTCATGAAACGCCAACCCTCCGAACGGAGTTGGCTGCGCACCGCCCAGCGCTGGTACTCCAGCGCGCAGTGCGCCGCCGACGGGATCTGGATGGCGCGGCGCATGTGGCTGATGGTCTCGGAAAAGTCTTCGGAGGCAAGCCATTTGCCGGATGCGCGGCTGCGGACGAGGTGTTCGAGTTGTTCGGCGTTGTGGGCGGTCAGTGCGTGTTCGGGCCACATCGGCAGCTGGTAGCGCAGCAGCGTGGGCAGCAATGCGCGGCCCTGATCGCGGCGGGTCAGCGCCGACGCGCGCAGCGCGGCCGGGTGTGGCGAGCTGACCAGTGCGATGGCCCGCACCACCCGGGGGTGCAGCACCGAGGTCGCCCAGCACACCAGCCCGCCGTCGGCGTGGCCGATCAGGGTGGCCGAACTGTGACCTAGCGCGCGGATCAGTCCGGCGGTGTCGCCGGCCAGCGTCCAGCCGTCGTAGCCGCGGGGTGGTTTGTCGCTGCCGCCGTAGCCGCGCAGGTCTACCGCGACAACCCGCGCACCGGACAACCCGCGCAGCTGATGGCGCCACGAATACCAGAACGAGCCGAAGCCGTGCAGCAGGATGACCAGCGGCCGGGCCGTACTCGGCGTCGTTCCCGATGCTTCGTTGTCCACTTCGACGCAGTGGAACCGGATCCCGTTCGCGTGGACGTCGAGGTGACGCCACGGGCCCGCGATGCGGGTGATCGACGGGTCCGGTTGCGTCATCACCAGCCCGAGGGGTCAGTGGGTGCCGGGGTTGGAGTGGCGCTGCCGTTGGTCTGGGCGACCGCCTTGGTGGGGGAGCGGTCGTGGCCGGGGGTCAGTGCGTCGCGGGTCTCCCGGACCGACTCGATGGTCTGCTGCGGCCCGCGGATGCGGCGCACCTTCAGATAGCCCAGCACCGCGAACACTGCGGTGGTGATCACCATCAGGACGAACACGATCAGGAAGGCCACCCACCGCCACAACCAGGTGTCGAGCAGTTCGGCGAGAAAGAAGAAGAAGAAGAACGTCGAATAGAACAGTACGACCAGCGCCAGGATGAAGAAGACGCTGCCGGTCAGGCCCTTCTTCACGTCCCGGGTGATCTCGGCCCTGGCGAGCTCGACCTCGGCGCGCACCAGGGTGGACACCTGCGCGGTCGCGTCCTTGACCAGGTCGCCGATGGAGGGGTTGGCAGGAATCGCGTTCGGGTCCACCAGGGGAATCGAGGTCACCGTGGTGGGCACCCCGGTCTTGCGATCACCATTGCTCACGGCTGTCCTCCAACTGTCGCGGTCGTCGCGGTCTCATGTTGCCATGCCACATCGCAGCCGGGATACCCAGTGAGCTGTTACGCAAGTTACTGGTGTGATACCGGTAGACTCCCAAGTCAGGGTGGGTCTGGATGGAGGTTACTTACAGTGACGACCGCGCGTGTGCGGATGACGGCGGGGGCTGCGGTCCTTGCCTTCGGCGCACTGTTTGTCAGCCCGCTTTCGACCGCGGGAGCCGACGACAAGGTCGAGATGGGCGGCGGCGCGGGCATCGTGGTCAACGGCGACACTTACTGCACGCTGACCTCCATCGGCAACGACAACACCGGTGCCCTCATCGGCTTCACCTCCGCCCACTGCGGCGGTCCGGGCGCGCAGGTCTCCTCGGAGACGAACCCCGACAACGGGGTGATCGGCACGATGGTCTCGGGCAACGACAGCCTGGACTACGCCGTCATCCGGTTCGACCCGGCCAAGGTGCAGCCGGTGGCCAACTACAGGGGCTTCCTCATCGACGGCATCGGGCCGGACCCGACGTTCGGAGAGGTGGCCTGCAAGCTCGGCCGTACCACCGGTTACTCGTGCGGCGTGACCTGGGGGCCCGGCGAGGATCCGGGCACCATCGTCAACCAGGTGTGCGGCCAGCCGGGTGACTCCGGTGCGCCGGTGACGGTCGACAACAAACTCGTCGGCATGATTCACGGCGCGTTCAGCGACAACCTGCCGACCTGCGTCATCAAGTACATTCCGCTGCACACCCCCGCGGTGACGATGTCGATCAACGCCATCCTCGGCGACGTCGCCACCAAGGACCGTCCGGGCACCGGGTTCGTGCCGACCCCGAATCTGGAGCCGGCCCCGGCCGCGTAGTCACCTTGTGAGGCCCACTGCCGCCGTTCGGCGGTCGGACTAGTTGGACTTGCTGGCCCGGATCGCCTCGAACACCGTCGGGTCGAGCAGCGTCGAGGTGTCGCCGAGTTCACGGCCCTCGGCGACGTCGCGCAGAAGACGGCGCATGATCTTGCCGCTGCGGGTCTTGGGAAGCTCTGGCACGACGTGGATTTCGCGGGGCTTGGCGATCGGGGAGATCTCCTTGGCCACCTCGGCGCGCAACTCGTCGACCATGGTTTCGGTCGAGACGTCGGCATGGTGGGCCTTCAGGATGACGAACGCACAGATGGCCTGACCGGTGTGCGCATCGGTGGCGCCGACGACGGCCGCCTCGGCGACACCGGAATGCCCGACGAGTGCGGACTCCACCTCGGCGGTCGAAATACGGTGGCCCGACACGTTCATCACGTCGTCGATACGGCCGAGCACCCACACCTCGCCGTCGCTGCCGTAGCGCGCGCCGTCGCCGGCGAAGTACCAGCCCTGCTCGGCGAACCGGGACCAGTAGGTCTCCTGGAACCGCTCGGGGTCGCCCCAGATTCCGCGCAGCATCGACGGCCACGGTTTGTCGAGCACCAGGTAACCGGTGACGTGTTCACCGTAATCGGCGCCGGGCTGCAACTCGTTTCCGTCGTCGTCGACGATCTTGGCCGAGATCCCGGGCAGCGGGCGCATCGCCGAACCCGGCTTGCAGTTGGTCACGCCCGGCAGTGGCGAGATCATCGCCGCGCCGGTCTCGGTCTGCCACCAGGTGTCGACGATCGGGACGGCGTCGCCGCCGAACACCAGCCGGTACCAGCGCCAGGCCTCCGGGTTGATCGGCTCACCGACCGATCCGAGCAGCCGCAGGCTCGACAGATCGTGCTGGAACACCAGCTCGCGGCCCCACTTCATGAACGTGCGGATCAGGGTCGGTGCGGTGTAATAGATTGTCACACCGTACTTTTCGATGACCTGGAAATGCCGGTGCTCGTCCGGCGAAGCCGGGGTGCCCTCGTACACCACCTGGGTGGCGCCGTTGGACAGCGGCCCGTAGACGATGTAGGTGTGGCCGGTGACCCAGCCGATGTCGGCCGTGCACCAGTAGACATCGCTGTCCGGCTTGATGTCGAAGACGCATGAATGGGTGTAGGAGGCCTGGGTCAGGTAGCCGCCCGAGGTGTGCATGATGCCCTTGGGCTTACCGGTGGTGCCCGAGGTGTAGAGCAGGAACAGCGGCTGCTCGGCGTCGAACGCCTCCGGGGTGTGCTCGGTGGAGGCGGCGTCCACGACCTCGTGCCACCACAGGTCACGCCCGTCGGTCCAGTTCACGTCGATTCCGGTGCGGCGCACCACCAGAACGTGCTCGACCGACGGCTGGTCCTTGACCGCCTCGTCGACGGCGTCCTTGAGCGACACCGCACTGCCGCGGCGGTATTGGCCGTCGGTGGTGATCACCAGTTTGGCTTCGGCGTCCTCGATGCGGGCCCTCAGCGCGGACGCGGAGAAGCCGGCGAAGACGACGCTGTGCATCAGGCCGAGGCGGGCGCACGCCAGCATCGCCACCACGGCCTCGGGCACCATCGGCATGTAGATCGCCACCCGGTCGCCGGTCACCAGGCCCAACTCGGTCAACGTATTGGCGGCCTTGCAGACCTCGTCCTTGAGTTCGGCGTAGGTGATGGAACGGGCGTCGCCCAGCGGTTCGCCCTCCCAGTGGATCGCGACCCGGTCACCGTTGCCGGCCTCGACGTGCCGGTCGACGCAGTTGTAGGCGACGTTGAGCTTGCCGCCGACGAACCACTTCGCGACCGGCGCCCCGGACCAGTCGAGCACCTCGGTGAACGGGGTTGCCCACGACAACCGGTTGGCCTGCTCGGCCCAGAACGCCAACCGGTCGGCCTCGGCCGCGTCATACAGATCGGCCGTGGCGTTGGCCTTGTCGGCGAACTCCGCGGACGGCGGATAGTAAGACGGAACTTCGGTGTGCGCCTCGGTCATGGTTGTGAGCGTAGTCACTTGGAATGGCGTCGGCGTGGCCGAGTCACATTCGTCGGCGGACGGTCCGTGTCACGCGCCGAACGGTCGAACCACGCCCCACCGGAACACGACCTCGTCGCCGCCGATAGCGTGACCGGACGTGAGTGACCTGCTGGCGCCGCTGCTCGAACTGACCGGTGTGGCCGAGGCCGCCGAGGCTGCCCGGGAGGGACTGGCCAAGGCCCATCGGCATCGGACGAACCTGCGCAACTGGCCCGTCACGGCCGCGGAGTCGGCGATCCGGGGGGCCAGATCCTCGTCGGCGATCGACGGTGGCGCCGTGCAACTCGACGGCTCGGGCGCCGAACCCAACGATCCGGTACTGGCCGGTGCCCTGCGCGTCGGCCAGGCGCTCGAGGGCGGCACCACCGCTCTGGTCGGGGTGTGGCAACGGGCCCCGCTGCAGGCGCTGGCGCGGCTGCACGCGCTGGCCGCCGCCGACCTGACCGACGAGGAGAAGCTCGGCCGGCCGCGACAGGACCCGGAGGTCTCGGCCCGCCTCGATCTGGTGACCCGGCTGGTGACCGGAGCCAGTTCGGCACCCGCGCCGATTCTGGCGTCCGTCGCGCACGGCGAGGTGTTGGCACTGGCTCCGTTCGGTGTCGGCGACGGCATCGTCGCGCGGGCGGTGTCCCGCCTGGTCACCATGGCCACCGGCCTGGACCCCCACGGCCTGGGCGTGCCGGAGGTGTACTGGATGCGCCGTGCCGACGAGTACCGCTGCGCTGCCGCCGGGTTCGCGACCGGCTCACCGGAAGCGGTGGGCGCCTGGCTGCTGCTGTGCTGCCGAGCGCTGGAAGACGGTGCGCGAGAAGCGGTGTCGATCGCCGAGGCGGCGGCCAAGTAGGACCGGCCCGGGCCGCAGACATGAAGCGGGCGACGATCCGAGAAGAGTTCGGCTCGCCGCCCGCTAGCACGGTTACCCGGTTACCAAGCGTGCAACGTGGGTTGCGTGGGTTGGCCTCGGCGGTCTTGCGATGCGCTTCCGTTGCGATCCCACCCAAGGGATGTCAGGTTCGTCCGCTTCTCGCAATAACGCAGGCCCGCAACACTTATGCCATATCGCGGCGTGCTCCGCGTGGGTACCAAGAACCGTGCTGGGCCGCCTGGCTCGGGAGCTAGTGCCTTCTCTTCCGGCGCTACCTTGGCCTCACCGGGCGTCCGTGCTTCCTTTGTACTCCGTGACCGCCGTCACATCAAGGCTTTGGCAGGCAACGGTTTGGGCGCTAAAAGGTCAACCGCCGCAATACCGAATAGGTGAGCGCCCCGGCGGCCAGTGCGCTGATCCCCAGCGCGGCCGAAGTCGCCACCGCCGCGCCGGAGGGTGTGGTGATCCGGTCGCGCAGCGGCACCGGTCGGGAGAACGTCAGCGCCGGCCAGCCCCGCGCCGCGGCCTCCTTGCGCAGCGCCCGGTCGGGGTTGACCACGCTCGGTTTCCCGACCGCCTCCAGCATCGGCAGATCGGTGATCGAGTCGGAGTAGGCGTAGCAGTGCTCGAGCGGGTAGCCCTCGTGAGCCGCGAGTTCGCGGACGGCAGCCGCCTTGGCCTCGCCGTAACAGTAGAAAGCGACCTCACCGGTGTACTTGCCGTCCTCGACCACCATCCGGGTGGCCATCGCGTGCGTTGCGCCCAGGGCGCGGGCGATGGGAGCGACGATCTCCTCGCCGGATGCCGAGACGACGACGACGTCGCGGCCGCAGTGCCTGTGGTCGGCGATCAGCTCGGCGGCCTCGGCGAAGACCAGGGGGTCGACGATGTCGTGCAGCGTCTCGTTGACGATCGCCTTGACCTGCTCGACGTCCCAGCCGGCACACATGCTGGTCACGTAGGAACGCATCCGGTCCATCTGGTCGTGGTCCGCCCCCGACATGAGGAACAGGAACTGCGCGTAGCTGGACTTCAGCACGGCCCGCCGGTTGAGCAGCCCCTGATTGAAGAAAGGTTTGCTAAAGGCGAGGGTGCTGGACTTGGCGATCACCGTCTTGTCGAGGTCGAAGAACGCTGCCGTGCGCTGTGCGGTCACCGTGTCGAGGTTACTTTGCACCGGGATTAGCTGACGGACGGCCGAAGCGGCATCGGCCAGCTGCCCAGGATGGGTGTGCCTAGCTTCACAACTTGGAAGTCAGGCCAAAATGGCAGATCAAGCCACGTGTCCAACCCTGCAATTTCACAGCAAAATCATGGCTTTTATATGCGGCAAGGACTTGCGCGACTCAGCATTGACGTGTGTATAGTGAGCATTACTCGGCTTATGCCGGGTGTGCATCAGCCCGACCCCCCGGGGCTGATACACGACGACCTCCGCCTCCTCCCCCCCTGGCGGGGGTCGTCCCTTTTTCCGGGTAAGTCTCCTCCACCGTTTCGGTTAACTCTTCAGACGTTGCCAAAACTGCACGCTCGCGTCGATTTGGCTCTTTCAGCCCGGGTTATCGGTTGCGCTGCGGCCATCCGCACCCGGCTGACTTGTACCGATGGTCTGTTTTTGGCTGCGGACTTCTCCTGGGTTCCGGACAGGCCCGGTTCGATCGCGAGCCGGTCAGCGAACTTCTGAACTTCATCCCCACACTCGGTTTCGTCCACAGTGCTGGCTCCCGCACCTGTTCGGCCGTGCCGGCAGACGTCATGGTGATCGAGTGACGTCCAACACCGTGTTGACCATGCTCGACGACAGTGAGCTGCGTGAGGCCGTCGAGCGAGTGGCGGCGGCAGTGGGGCTCCGGGTGATCCCGTCGCCCGCGGTGCTGACCAGAAAGACCTGGTCGACGGTGTCGGCGGTGGTTCTCGACGAGCCGGCGGCCCGCCGCTGCGAGGGAATGCCGCGCCGGGCCGGGCTGATCCTGGTGTGCGGCGGTGAGCCCTGCGAGTCGACCTGGCAGGCCGCGATAGCCGTTGGTGCGCAACACATCTGCGCACTGCCGGCAGAGGAGGATCCGCTGACCCGCAACCTCGCCGATGCCGCGGAACAAGCCCGCGGAGATGTGGGCGACGGGCGGGTGATCGCGGTCGTCGGTGGCCGCGGCGGGGCCGGCGCATCGGTCTTCGCCGGGGCCTTGGCCCAGACCGCGGCCCCTGCTCTGCTGGTCGACCTCGACCCCTGGTCCGGTGGTATCGACCTGCTCCTGGACAGTGCGTCCGCGCCGGGATTGCGCTGGCCGGACCTCAGCCTGCAGGGCGGGCGGCTGAGCTGGCCCGCGGTGCGCGACGCGCTTCCGAGCCACCGCGGCGTCAGCGTCTTGTCCGGCACCAGGTCATGCCACGAGATGGACGCCGGCCCGGTGGAGTCGATCCTCGACGCCGGCCGGCGCGGCGGGGTCATGGTGATCTGCGATCTGCCCCGGCGGGCGACTGCCGCGGCCAGCGCCGCGTTGGAATGCGCCGACCTGGCGGTGGCGATCACCACCTGCGATGTCCGCGCCGTCGCGTCGACGGCCGCGATGGTCCCGGTGCTGCGCGCCGTCAACCCCAACGTCGGGCTGGTGGTGCGCGGACCGTCACCGGGCGGGCTGCGTGCCCGCGACGTCGCAGAGGTCACCCGACTGCCGCTGCTGGCCGCGATGCGCCCCGAGCCGATGTTGCCCGAGCGCTTGGAGCGCGGCGGGCTGCGGCTGGGCCGGCGCTCTGCTCTCGGCGCGGCTGCACGCGACGTTTTCGCCGTGCTGCACCGCGGAGTGCTGGCGGCATGAGTGCCTCGCTGATCGACCGTGTCCGCGAGCGGCTGGCGGCCGAGTCCGGTTCGGTGCGCCCGACCGCGGTCGCGGCCGCGATCCGGGCCGAGTCCGGCGGTGTGCTCGGCGACACCGAGGTGCTGACCAACCTGCGGGTCCTGCAGACCGAATTGACGGGTGCCGGTGTGCTGGAACCGCTGCTGCGGGCACCGGGCACCACCGACGTTCTGGTCACCGCTCCCGACGCGGTGTGGGTCGACGACGGCCGCGGATTGCGGCTCACCGACGTGCAATTCGCCGACGAAGCGTCGGTTCGCCGTCTTGCTCAGCGGCTCGCGGTGGCGGCCGGGCGACGGCTCGACGAGGCCCAACCCTGGGTAGACGGTCAACTGAGCGGGGTGGGTGGCGGTGACGTCACCGTGCGCCTGCACGCCGTGCTGCCGCCGGTGGCGGTCGGCGGCACCTGCGTGTCACTGCGGGTGCTCCGTCCCGCCACGCAAGATCTGGCGGCGCTGACCCGGGCGGGGGCGATTGACCCCGAAGCCGGGCGACTGCTTACCGACGTCATCGAGGCGCGGCTGGCGTTTCTGGTCTCGGGCGGAACCGGGGCCGGTAAGACCACCCTGTTGGCCGCCACCCTCGCCGCGGTCAGTGGTGACGAGCGGATCGTTTGCGTCGAGGACGCCGCAGAGTTGGCTCCCCGGCACCCGCACCTGGTGCGGCTGGTGGCCCGTAGCGCCAACGTCGAAGGCGTCGGCGAGATCACGCTGCGTCAACTCGTCCGCCAGGCACTGCGGATGCGGCCCGACCGCATTGTCGTCGGCGAGGTGCGCGGCGAGGAGGTCGTCGATCTGCTCGCCGCGCTCAACACCGGTCACGACGGCGGGGCCGGCACCGTCCACGCCAACAACCCGGCCGAGGTCCCCGCCCGCCTCGAGGCGCTCGCCGCGCTCGGTGGCCTGGATCGCGCCGCACTGCACAGCCAGCTGGCCGCCGCCGTCCAAGTGCTGTTGCATGTCAGCCGCGGCCGCGACGGGCGGCGCCGGCTCAGCGAGATCGCGGTGCTGCGACGCGACCCGAGCGGGCTCGTCCATGCCGCGACGGCATGGCAGGCCGATCGCGGGTTCGACTCGGGTGCAGAACAATTGAGCACCCTGATCACTGCCCGGCGCGGCACATGAGTGGCGTCCCGGCCGCCGGCTGGCTGCTGGCAGCGGCTCTGTTGGCGGCGCCGCCACCGCGTCGGCGGCTCATGCCGCCCTCGTCGCGGGTAAGAGTGCCGACGCCGATGCTGGTCAGCGCCGCCGCCCTGACTGTGCTGCTGTTGCCGCCTGCGGTCGCCGTCGCAGGCGCCATCCTCGCCGCCACCCTCGGCGCGCGTCGCCACCGTGCCCGTCGCGCCCGGCGCCGGCTCGTCGACTCACAGCACTTGGCGGTCGCACTGGAGACCCTGGTCGGCGAACTGCGGGTCGGGGCTCACCCCGTGACCGCGTTCGGCGTGGCTGCCGCGGAGTGCGAGGGGCCGGTGGGAGATGCGCTGCGTGCGGTCGCGGCCAGGGCGCGGCTCGGGGCCGACGTGGCAGCCGGGTTGCGGGCGGTCGCCGAGATGTCGTCTGTGCCCGCGCAGTGGAATCGGCTCGCAGTGTGCTGGCAGCTGGCCGCAGAGCACGGGCTGGCGATATCGGTTCTCATGCGGGCCGCCCAAAGCGACATCGTCGAGCGCCAGCGGTTCACCGCACGCGTGGAGGCAGGCCTGGCCGGGGCGCGGGCCACGGCTGGCATCCTGGCCGCGCTGCCGGTGGTCGGAGTTCTGCTCGGTCAGCTGATCGGTGCCCGGCCCGTCGCCTTCCTCCTCGGCGGGGGAGTCGGCGGCTGGCTGTTGGTGGTGGGTATCGCGCTGGTGTGCGTCGGTCTGGTGTGGGCTGATCGGCTCACCGATCGGATGCTGACATGAGCGCGGCGGCACTGCTGTTGGCGGTCGGGCTGCTGCTCGGACCGGCTCCCGCCGTTGTCCGGGAGCGGGCCGGGCTGCCCAGGGCGCAGCCTCGTCCCGTGCACCGACGCGAGCAACCCGCAGATGCGTTGGCCACGGCGTCCACCCTCGACGTGCTGTCCGTTTGTCTGTCGGCGGGGATGTCGGCGTCGGCCGCCGCGGCCGCGACGTCCTCGTCTGCTCCGCCGGGACTGGCCGCGTCACTTCGGCGGGCCGCCGACCTCCTGGCGTTGGGCGCCGATCCCGACACCGCGTGGGCGGCGCCGGCCGAGGGGGCGGACGCTGCCAGCGAGGCGCTGGGGCGGCTGGCGCGGAGATCGGCGGCGTCGGGCAGCGCACTCGCGCAGGGCGTCGCCGACCTCGCTGAGCAGTCCCGCCAGGAGGCCACCCATGCCGCGGCGGCCGCCGCGGAGCGGGCGTCGGTCCTGATCGCCGGTCCGCTCGGTCTGTGTTTCCTACCGGCGTTCATCTGCCTGGGCATCGTGCCGGTGGTGGCCGGGCTGGCCGGTGACGTATTCGGATCAGGGTTGTTGTGACAGAAGGGAAATCAATTGGCAGCGAACATGTTTCACGGAATCAAGGCACGGCTGATGGCGGCGGCGGTGGACGACGCGGGTATGTCGACCGTCGAGTACGCGATGTTTTTCACCCTCTAGGAACACACCGCCTGGGCGACACTTGGCGGTCACCCTGGCCGACAGCCCACCGTTGTGAACGGTGGGAACCTTGGCCTTCGGAGTAACCGAACTTGACCGGGAACTGACGGCATCTACCAAACTCTGGCGGCTACCGCAGATGCCCCTATTTTGGACAGTAACCGGGTGTACTTCGACACCCTATTTGCCATTTCTTTCGAGCATCTATTTGACATTGTCCCGCGTGTGCCTCCTGGACGATTCGGTGATCGTCCACTCGGCAGCTAGAAACCTATTCCTACCTGGACATACACCATTGAACACACATCCAAAGAGAAAACGGTGCCCCCTGTAAGCGAGCGTCATCCCGGCAGTGCCCAGCGGGCAGCTCTGCCCTGCCAACACACCCCACCCCACCTAGCGGCGGTGTGTGCCGCGCCTGTGTCCCGGCTTACCCCAGGGGTGCCCCACCCTGCGTCCCCAATGCCCCGCCCCCGGCTGCCCCGGGGACCCTGCCTACTTGCCTGCCGCGCCATTGCCCTGCGCCGCGCTACTCCCACCCTCTCTGTGCCACTGTCAGACTGGGGTACACCCATACCTGACACTCGCGGTGCGCCCGAATCCTGTCAGAATAGGATCCCATTCCTATTTCTTGACATGTCGTCAGGGAATGTCTTAGAGTCATTCCTGACGCCAAGGAAGAAGAGGGGCAGGAAATGAGCAAGGGCCAGCATGTCGGTTACGTGAGGGTTAGCACTGTTGACCAGAACACCGATCGTCAGCTTGACGGCATCGAGCTAGACGAGTTGTTCACCGATAAGGCCAGCGGCAAGGACGCCAAGCGCCCTGGCCTTGAGGCCGCCATCAAGCACTGCCGAAAGGGGGATGAACTGGTAGTTCACTCGATGGACCGCCTTGCTCGGAACATCGTTGACCTCCGCAACATCGTCAGCGAACTCAATGCCAAGGGTGCTCGGGTCCGGTTCGTCAAGGAGAACATGACTTTCTCGGCTGACAACTCCGATCCGTTCGCCACCCTCATGCTCAACATGCTCGGATCATTCGCAGAGTTTGAACGCTCGATGATCCTCGAGCGTCAGCGCGAGGGGATTGCCATCGCCAAAGCCTCTGGCAAGTACAAGGGCCGTAAAGCGGCCCTGTCCTCTGCTCAAGCGAGTGAACTGGTCCAGCGGATGGACGCAGGCGAGTCCGTCACCGCACTCGCCAAGGAGTACGGAATCAGTCGGGAGACCGCTTACCAGTACCGACGTAACGCCGGAGGCCGACCCGATGCCTGATTTCGGGGGTTCAGGGTTTGAATCGGCAACTGAGAGCCGCAGCCATGTCCAGGATTTCGCGGCGCTGGAGTGCCAGCAGGCGCAGTTCGCGCTGAATCCGCGCGACCTGGAACTGCAAGTTGCGATGGTGATAGTGGGCAAGCAACCCTCGAAACTTCGCCACGTCCTCATCGAGTTGGGTGACTTGGCGCTGCAGTTCTTCGAGGAAGTACGCCGCTTGGGCGTGGTCGGATTCCTGCGCTGCTGTCGTAGCGCGACGCTGCTCGGCGGCGACGATCCCCATGCCTTTCGACGCTAAGCGCCAAGTCGTGTGACAGGCGGAGGTTTACACAGCCGTAACACCGTAGGGCACGGACAACTCGTTCAGAGCCGTGTGCGCTCGGCGCTCGACAAACAGTGGCACGAACTCGCGGATGGGTGCCCCGTTGAATCGGCTGTGCAGGTCTTGAACGACCTCGGCGATAGCTGCGGGCGGGACAGACGGATAGCGGGCGGACAGCCGCTCACCGACTTCTCGCAGTTGCGTCTGCTCGTCCATCACCTTGAACATCCATTTAGGTTCGCACCGCGTTAACTCTTGGTCAACGTGTCGGGTGTAACAACATGGACGGCCCGCCATCTCGCGGGGGGTGGGTGGCGGGCCGACTCAAGGGGCCGGTTGGTAAGTGCGGGGGTTTATTCGCGTCCCGGAACGGTTCCGATCCCATCGGCTGCAACGTGGGCTATGCGCCCATCCCGGTAATGGATGCGCTTGCTGCCGTCGAGTTGATGCTCGACACCAGCCACTCCGTACTCGTTCATCAGCGTGAAGTACTGGCCTACGCCCGTAGTGCCCTGGACCTCTGAAAGCATGGCGTTTATCTCGCCAAGCTCTAAGAACAGTTGCGGCGACTGCCGATAGCTCTTCTCCATTGGGTAGATGAACCCGATGGTGACACCCATGCGTCGGAGGTAGGCGTTCTTGCCCTCGTTGTCCTGGCGGCTCCACCAGTCCGCGAACTTCTCGCCAGTAGGCTCCCACCGCCAACCGCTTGGCGTTGTCGGTGTTGTGCTCAATGCATCCTGAAGTTTGGTCAGTTCGACAATCCTCGCGTCCAGTTGTTTCCGCTGCGGGGTTCCGGCCTTGAACGGGCCGGTCCCCAGTTGGTTCACCAGATCCACCAGCAGCGCATTCACCTCTGCGAGTTCCTGGGTGTTGTCACTGCCCGGGTCCCAAACACGCTCTAGGCGTTCTGCCTCCCCGATTGTGCTGAGGATGGTTCCAGTGACCACCTCGTCTAGGTCGTCCATCGGTGTTGACGTATTCGGGGAACACGACTGGTAGAGCTGGACCGACTTGCAGCGGTACCTATCGCGTCGGCCCTTGCCGCCGACCACGCGATAGGCAGGCAGGCCGCAGGCAGCGCAGTACACACAGCCCAGAAGTAGCGTCGGTGGATTCTTCCGCTTGTCGGCGGCCTTGACGCCGACCTCGCGGGACCTCAGTTCAGCTTTTAGCCGTTCCTGTTCGGCAACGGACAGGATGGGAACGGCACGCTCTACCGGCGCACCATCCGACCCCCTCAGGATGGTCTCAGGGCCGAACAACTTCCGTCCCCGGCTGTCCCGCTTGGGTTTCCCGTAGCGGTCTAGCACCGGCTCTCTCACCGTCATCTGACCCAGCATCGTGGGGGACTTGAGTGACTCACGCATGCGCTGCGGATGCCACTGATTACGGGTCTGAGGTAGTCCCTTGTGTTCCCGGTACCTGTTCGTAGTCGTCTGGACTTTCCTGCGGGTGAGATCAGCCGCTATCGCTCGCAACCTCTCGCCAGCTAGAACCCGCTCGACAACTTCTCGGATGGTTTCGACCTGGACAGAGTCCTGGACCAACCGCCACTCACCAGATGATCTATCCGGCAGGTAACCCCACGGGGGGTTACCGCCACGCCACTTGCCCAGGTTGGCGTTGAACTTGAAGGCAGACGCATTCCTGTCCCTCGGAACGATCGCGGCGGCGGCGTTCGGTGCGATCCTCTACAGCGTGGTAACCGGCGACTCCATCGTCGGTGCGCTGACCAACATCATCAACCGCGCGCTGAACACCAACGTTTAGCCGACGATGCCGGCTTCAGCACCGTCGAGGCCGCGTTCGCGATCGCCACTCTGGTCGCCGTGCTCGTCATGGCAGTCGGCGGTGTCACCGCGGTCTCGGCTCAGGTTCGATGCGTCGACGCCGCACGGGAGGCGGCGCGCCTGGCCGCGCGCGGCGACGGCACCGCGGCCGGGTCCGCCGCGCGCGCGGTGGCGCCACCGAACGCGACGCTGGAGGTGCACCGCGACGGCGGCTTCGTGGTGGCCCGGGTCAGCAGCCGCTCGGGGCTGCTGCCGGGTGTGGTCATCGCCGCGACCGCGATCGCGGCGGCCGAACCCGGCGCGGGATGACAGCGGTGCGGCCACGGTGCTGGCCGCCCTGATGATCGTCGTACTCGTGACCGTCGCCCTGGTCGGTGTGCGGGTCGGCAGCGCGGTGGTTGCCCGCCACCGCGCCCAAGGCGCCGCGGATCTGGCCGCACTCGCTGCGGCGGCTAGGTTGCCGAGCGGCCCGGCGGCGGCGTGTCAGGGAGCGCTGGAAATCGCCCGCGCCATGGGTGCCGAACTCGCCGACTGCACGGTGGCCGAACTGGACGTGGTGATCGCCGTCGTCGTCGCGGCGGGCGGACCGATCGGAGCACCGGCGCGCGCCTCGGCCCGCGCCGGGCCGGCGCTCAGGTAGTGCCGCGCAGCTTGGCTTCTGTCAGTTCGGCGTCGGTCGGCAGCCGCACGCTGATCAGTCCGGCGAACACGCCGGTGTCGAGCTCGACCCGGTTCACCGTGACATGCATCGGCACCCAGCCGCCCTCGACGCCGGGCAGCCGCAACACCCTGCTCGTGGAGCCGGCTTCGAACTCGGCGGCCATCGGCTCGAGCTGCCAGTGGTCGTCGGGGTGGAACTGGACGTTCTGCCGCCAGTCGTAATACGGGCACGGCTGGTCCAGCCACCTGAGCAGATGCCAGGTCCCGAGGTCGACGAGGGCCCGATACACACCCGGCTGGGACAGGCCGTTGAGGATCCGCTGAGCCAGGTGGTCGATGGGTGCAGCAGCCTCGTCGAGTTCGCCCTCCAGGTTCATCGCCCGGGCGATCAGGTGCTCGGTTCCATCGTCGCCGAGCTCCATGGCAGTGCGGGCGACGAAGCCCACCCGCCGGAAGTTGCCCTGCTTGTCGGTGAAGTCCCAAGAGGTGCAGTAGGTCCGGTCCGGGGCGGGGTCGATGGCCAGCGCGAGCACGCGCGCCTCGTCGCGGTTGAGGTCGCGGCTCGGCAGGTCCTCCGCGAACGCGCGGCCATGGGTGCGTTCCTCGTTGGGGTCCATCCCGGAGTTCGTCAGTGATTCGATCGTGTCGGTCGCCACCCCGGTCGTCATGTCCCACTTGAGCGGTCCGGGAATCGGACGTTCGGGCGGCTCGGCGTCGACCGGCCCGATCCACACATGTACGCCGTGGACCTTGCCGTCGGACATCACCACGGGTTCGGTCCTGATGACTCGGTCGCTCTTCGGGGTGATGCTGGCGAGGCTGTTGCCGTTGGCGACGGTCTCGGCGATGGCGGTCTGGATCGCCGCCAGGTTCGGATTCCGTCGCAGGAACGCCGCAATGGGCACCAGGCTCTTCATCTGACGCCCCTGTGCGACGACCACGGGTTCGGTGCCGAGTGTCTCCACCAGCAGCCAGTCGTGGTTCATGCGACGCAGTCTAACGGCGGCGACTTGGGCCCGCCGACACGAAATTCGCAGGTGAGCGGAGTGGGCGGCGCTGATCGCGCGGTTCTTCGGTACCGAATTCCTTGCGCCGCCGCAGCTATTTCGGTATTTTTCGGCTACGTCCGCTCTGTCGGACTTGGGAACGGATCGAGTTGTCCGACCGTTCCTCGCGGGCAGCGCAGACTGCCAATTGCCTCCAGAAGTGCGGGGCCACGAACCAGCTGCTGTGACGTGTGGTCGTCGATCGTTCGAGGGGTCGGTCGGCGACTCGGGGGGTCAACGGCCACCCGCGGCGAGTTCGGCCAGCACCAGTCTGAGAACCCGAACCGCGCCGGATTTGTCCAGTGGGTCGTTCCCGTTGCCGCACTTGGGCGACTGAACGCACGACGGGCAGCCCTGCGGGCATTCGCATGCTTCGATCGCCGCTGCCGTCGCGCCCAGCCAGGTGCTGGCCAGGCGGTATCCGCGTTCGGCGAACCCGGCCCCGCCGGGGTGGCCGTCGTAGACGAACACCGTCGGCAGCCCGCCCTCGCCGATCGCAGTGGAGAGCCCGCCGATGTCACCGCGATCGCAACTGGCCACCAGCGGCAGCAGTCCGATCGCCGCATGCTCGGCGGCATGCAACGCGCCGGGCACGCGAAGGAGTTCGATCCCGTTGTCCAGCAACGCTTCCGGGTCGATTGTGTACATCACCGCGGTGGTGGGCAGGCAGTGTTCGGGCATGTCGAGTTCGACGAAATCGATCACCTCGCCCGACAACCGGCGCCGCAGATACCCGATCACCCGGTGCGTCACCGACACCGGCACCAGGCCGAGGCTGACGGCGTCGAACCGCATCCGCTCACCGGACCCGGTCACGGCGATGTCGGTGATCTCGCGGGCGTACGTCGAATAGCCCGGGTCCTCGGCATGCACCAGGGCCACACCGTCTTCGAGGTTCAACGAGTCGACCACATAGCTCTCGCCCTGATGCAGGTACACCGCGCCGGGGTGAACCGTTGCCGGCGCCTGGCCGGCCTCGGTGTTGCCCAGCAGCCGACCGGTCTCGGCCTCCAGGATGGCCACCTGACCGCCGGCCGAACCTCGGATGTCCACCGCCGGATGGGGATCCAATCCGGCGGCTGGGAAGTAACGCGTACCGCGGCGGCGCAGCAGACCGTCGTCGACCAGCGCCTCGGCCACCGGCACCGCCTCCCACCGCCGCACCTCGGCATCGTCGAGCGGCATCTCCGTTGCCGCACAGAGCAATTGCGGGCCAAGCACATACGGGTTGGACGGATCGATCACCACCCGTTCGACCGGTTTGTCCAGCAGCGCCCCGGGGTGGTGGACCAGGTAGGTGTCCAGCGGGTCGTCGCGCGCGATCAGCACCACCAGCGCGCCCTGCCCGCGCCGGCCGGACCGGCCGGCCTGTTGCCAGAACGACGCCACGGTGCCCGGGAACCCGGCCAGCAGCACCGCGTCCAGACCGGCGATGTCGATGCCGAGTTCCAACGCGTTCGTTGTTGCCAGCCCGCGCAATTCGCCGTCGGCCAGCGCCCGCTCCAGCGCGCGGCGGTCCTCGGCGAGGTAGCCCGCACGGTAGGAGGCCACCGTGTCGCGCAGCTGTGGGGCGATGTCCTCCAGACGTGACCGCGCCCCCAGCGCGGTCAGCTCCGCTCCCCGTCGCGACCGCACGAACGTCAGCGTCCGCGCGCCCTCGGCCACCAGATCGGCCATCATCCTGGCCGCCTCCGCTCCCGCCGAGCGGCGCACCGGTGCGCCGTTCTCGCCCAGCAGATCCGTGCGCAGCTCCGGCTCCCACAGCGCGACCGTGCGCGCACCGTGCGGCGAGCCGTCCGCGGTCACCGCCGCGACGGTCTGTCCGATCAGCTCGGCGGCCGTCTCACCCGGCGCCGCCGTGGTGGCGCTGGCGAAGATCACCGTGGGCCCCGGGCCCGAGGCCGGCGCGTAGCGTTCGCAGAGCCGAAGCAGCCGGCGCAGTACCATCGCCACGTTGGAGCCGAAAATACCTCGGTAGTAATGACATTCGTCGACCACGATGTACTGCAGCCCGCGCAGGAACACCGCCCACCTGGCATGGTTGCGCAGCAGCGAGAGGTGGATCATGTCGGGATTGGAGAACAGCCACCGCGACCGTTCGCGGGCGAATCTGCGTACCTCGGTCGGTGTGTCGCCGTCGTAGGAGGTCGGTGCCGCGTCGGCGAGCCGGGGCACCGCGGTGGTCAGTGAGTGGGCGGCCCGCAATTGGTCGTGGCCAAGCGCTTTCGTCGGCGACAAATACAACGCGCGGGCGCGCGGGTTTCGCAAAAGGGCATCCATTATCGGAAGTTGGAAAGCCAGTGACTTACCCGAGGCGGTGCCGGTGCTGATGACGACGTGCCTGCCGTCATGCGCCAGTTCGGCGGCTTGCACCTGATGCGACCAGGGCATCTCGATTCCGTGATCTTGGAAGGCGCCGAGCACATCTGGCTCCACCCACGCCGGCCACTCGGCGAAGGTCGCCTGCCGCGCAGGCAGCTCGGCGACGTGGCGAAGCGCGTCGGGTGAGGACTCGGCGGCGGCGACGGCAGCGGCCAACAACTCACCGCCGAAACTCGCCATCGACTCCGCCCCTTTCCGGTTCTGGTGGGCCTTGCATACAGGCTTGTATCGAATTGTTCATCAGTTGGTAGCACCGAGACTGTCGCAGAAGCTCTGAACGTGATTGGATGAGGGCGGTCGCAGCTTCTGTGTTCGTGTCTTCACAATCGCAGGATCGACGTTGCGATCGCGGTTCCTGCGAGGGTCTTCAGGTCGGGTGAGTTCCGACGACTCCACGAAGGATGGCGGTCGGAACGGGGCCCGGTCTACCGAAAAACTCGGCGGGCCGCACCCGGTAGCAAGAGAAGGAAAGTACGAAAGATGCCACAGGGAACTGTGAAGTGGTTCAACGCTGAGAAGGGTTTCGGGTTCATCGCGCCCGAGGACGGCTCTGCTGACGTGTTCGTCCACTACACGGAAATTCAGGGGTCGGGCTTCCGCACCCTTGAGGAGAACCAACGGGTCGAGTTCGAGGTCGGTCAGAGCCCCAAGGGACCGCAAGCCACAGGCGTGCGCTCCATCTGATCTGCAACGACAACAGGAAACACCCCCGAGCGTCCCGGTGACGGGCCCGCCGGGGGTGCTTCATTTAATGGGGACATCAAGTGTTTTCAGAACTGGTCTGGCCGCCGGGCAACCGGCTCGGCGGCCCCACGCTCGTCACTGACTGGCTTACTGTCGAATCGTGAGCCAGCTGTCCTTCTTCTCGGCCGAGTCGGTGCCCCCTGCGGTCGCCGATCTCACCGGGGTGCTTGCGGCGGCCGGTCAGGTGGTGATGGTCGGCGGCGGCGCGCGGCTGTCGGTGGTCGTCGAGGAGTCGTGGCGGGCCCGGGCGCTGGCCGAGATGATGACCGAGGCGGGCCTGGACGCCGAGATCACCCGCACCGAGGAGGACACTCCGCTGGTGCGGACCGCCGTGGACCTCCGTCTGGTGGGTATTGCCACCGACTGGACCCGTGGGGCGGTCAAGACGGTGCCGCCGCAGTGGTTGCCCGGCCCGCGCGAGCTGAGGGCCTGGACGCTGGCCGCCGGCGTCCCCGAGGCCGACCGTTACCTCCTGGGGCTGGATCCGCACGCGCCCGACACGCATTCACCGCTGGCGTCGGCGATGATGCGGGTGGGAATCGCACCGACGCTGATCGGCACCAGGGGTACCAGGCCGGCGTTGCGAATCAGTGGCCGCAGAAGGCTATCGCGCCTGGTAGAGAACGTGGGGGAACCGCCAGACGACATCGAGGCGTTGGCAGCGTGGCCGAGGATCTGACACATTGCGTTCGGGGGGCCGGTTTGCGTCTGCCCGTCCGGGGTGCGAAATTGTCAGTGCCTGCGGACCCCGGGGGTTGTCATGGGCAAGACAGAAGTGGAGCGTAAGCGCAGTTGGCTGACGAGGAAATCCGCGACAGCGGCGGCGGCAACGGCCGTGTCCGACGGCTCGTCATCGTCGAGTCGCCCACCAAGGCGCGCAAAATCGCCGGCTACCTGGGCTCCAACTACATCGTCGAGTCCTCCCGAGGGCACATCCGCGACCTGCCCCGCAATGCCGCCGACGTGCCGGCGAAGTACAAGTCCGAGCCCTGGGCCCGGCTCGGCGTCAACGTCGAAGAGAACTTCGAGCCGCTCTACATCATCAGCCCGGAGAAGAAGAGCACCGTCAGCGAGCTCAAGGATCTGCTGAAGAACGTCGACGAGCTCTATCTGGCCACCGACGGTGACCGCGAGGGTGAGGCGATCGCCTGGCACCTGCTCGAGACGCTGAAGCCGCGCGTGCCGGTCAAGCGGATGGTCTTCCACGAGATCACCGAGCCGGCCATCCGCGCGGCCGCCGAGCATCCCCGTGACCTGGACAACGACCTGGTCGACGCCCAGGAGACGCGCCGCATCCTGGACCGCCTCTATGGCTACGAGGTCAGTCCCGTGCTGTGGAAGAAGGTCGCCCCGAAGCTGTCGGCCGGCCGGGTGCAGTCCGTGGCCACCCGCATCATCGTGCAGCGCGAACGCGACCGCATGGCCTTCCGCAGCGCGTCTTACTGGGACGTGCTGGCCGAGCTGGACGCCAGCGTGTCCGACCCGAACGCCGCGCCGCCGCGGTTCACCGCCCGGCTGCTCAGTGTCGACGGCAGGCGGGTCGCCACCGGCCGGGACTTCGACTCGCTGGGCGTGGTGCGCAAGCCCGACGAGGTCCTGGTGCTCGACGAGGCCGCCGCCGGTTCGCTGGCCGCCGGGCTCCGTGGTGCCAGCCTGTCGGTGGCAGCGGTGGAGGAGAAGCCCTACACCCGCCGCCCGTATCCGCCGTTCATGACCTCGACGTTGCAGCAGGAGGCCGGCCGCAAGCTGCGGTTCACCTCCGAGCGCACGATGAGCGTGGCGCAGCGGCTCTATGAGAACGGCCACATCACCTATATGCGCACCGACTCGACCACGCTGTCGCAGTCGGCCATCGACGCCGCGCGCAATCAGGCTCGTCAGCTATACGGCGACGAGTACGTGCACCCCTCGCCGCGGCAGTACACCCGCAAGGTGAAGAACGCCCAGGAGGCCCACGAGGCCATCCGGCCCGCCGGCGACACGTTCTCCACTCCCGGCGCCCTGCACCGGGAACTGGACACCGACGAGTTCCGGCTCTACGAACTGATCTGGCAGCGCACCGTGGCCTCGCAGATGGCCGACGCGCGCGGCACGACGCTGAGCCTGCGGATCGCCGGAGCCGCTGGGCCGGCGACATCGGGCACCGGAGCCGCTGGGCCGGCGACATCGGGCACCGGAGCCGAGCCCGACGGGCGTGAGGTGGTGTTCAGCGCTAGCGGGCGCACCATCACCTTCCCCGGCTTCCTCAAGGCCTACGTCGAGACCGTCGACGAACTCGCCGGCGGCGAGGCCGACGACGCCGAGAGCCGGCTGCCGCAGCTGCGGCAGGGCCAGCGGGTGGACGCCACCAAGCTGACCGCCGACGGGCACAACACCAACCCGCCGGCCCGCTACACCGAGGCGTCGCTGATCAAGGCGCTCGAGGATCTCGGAATCGGCCGTCCCTCAACGTATTCCTCGATCATCAAGACCATCCAGGACCGCGGCTACGTCCACAAGAAGGGCAGCGCGCTGGTGCCGTCTTGGGTGGCGTTCGCGGTCACCGGTCTGCTCGAGCAGCACTTCAGCCGGCTGGTGGACTACGACTTCACCGCCGCGATGGAAGACGAGCTCGACGAGATCGCCTCCGGCCACGAGCAGCGCACCAACTGGCTGTCCAACTTCTACTTCGGCGGTGAGCACGGAGTCGCCGACTCCATTGCCCGGGCCGGCGGCCTCAAGAAGCTGGTCGGAGTCAACCTCGAAGGCATCGATGCCCGAGAAGTCAACTCCATCAAGCTCTTTGACGACGAGCATGGCCGCCCGATCGTGGTACGTGTCGGCAAGAATGGTCCCTACCTGGAGCGGATGATCACCGGCGACGACGGTGAGCCGACCCCGCAGCGGGCCAACCTCAGCGACGAGATCACCCCCGACGAGCTGAGCCTCGAACTCGCCGAAACCCTCTTCGCGACACCGCAGGAGGGCCGGGTGCTGGGTGTCGACCCGGAGAGCGGCCATGAGATCGTCGCCCGCGACGGCCGGTACGGGCCCTTCGTCACCGAGGTCCTGCCCCCGCCGCCGCCGGACGACGAAGGCGGTGCGACGGCCAAGAAGGGCAAGAAGCCGACCGGGCCCAAGCCGCGGACCGGATCGCTGTTCGCATCGATGGATCTGCAGACCGTCACCCTCGAGGACGCGCTGAAGCTGCTGTCCCTGCCCCGCTTGGTCGGAGTGGACCCGCAGACCGGCGAGGAGATCACCTCGCAGAACGGTCGCTACGGCCCATACCTCAAGCGGGGCACCGACTCTCGCTCGCTGGCCACCGAGGACCAGATCTTCGACATCACCCTCGATGAGGCGCTGAAGATCTACGCCGAGCCCAAACGCCGTGGCAGGCAAGGGGCCGCGACCCCGCCGCTGCGCGAGCTGGGCACCGATTCGGCGTCGGGCAAGCCGATGGTGATCAAGGACGGCCGATTCGGGCCCTATGTCACCGACGGTGAGACCAACGCCAGCCTGCGCAAGGGCGATGACGTGCTGACAATCACCGACGCGCGGGCCTCCGAACTGCTGGCCGACCGGCGTGCCCGCGGCCCGGTGGTCAAGCGCACCACGAAGAAGGCCGTGCGCAAGAAGGCGCCCGCCAAGAAGGCCGCCAAGAAGGCCTGACTTCACCCGCCCCCTTGCCACCAAACCGACAGACGGGCGCGAAAGGTCCAGAAGATCAAGGCATTTCGTCGATCTCGGTGAAACGCTAGCCGGATACGTCGCTGGTGACCTGGCGCTGCTCGGCCGAAACCGCCAGGTTCGTCGGCCGCGCGAGTTGCGTCGGGGCGATCCGCCCGCGCAGTGACACGATCTCGCCCACGTTCCAGCACAGCGCCTCGGCATCCAGGGCGCCGCTGACCGCGATCGCCGACGCCAGCACGTGACCGTCCTCCAGCTTGGCCAGCTCGGTGAGCCGGGCGGCCTCGTTGACCGGGTCGCCGATGACGGTGTACTCGAAGCGCGCCTGGGCGCCGATGTGCCCGGCGATCGCCCGGCCGGCCGACACCCCGATGCCGAAGTCGGTCTGGCCGAGGACCTCGATGAGTTCGTCGTGCAGTTCCCGGGAGGCGGCCAGCGCCGCACCGGAGGCGTCCGGGTGCTCGATCGGGGCGCCGAAGATGCACAGCGCCGCGTCGCCCTGGAACTTGTTGACGAACCCGCCGTGCTTCTTGACGGTGTCGACCACCACCCGGAAGAACTCGTTGAGCAGGCTGACGACCTCGCCGGGCGGAGCTGTCGAGGCCAGCTGCGTCGAGCCGACGAGGTCGACGAACAGCACGGCGACGTCGCGCTCCTGGCCGCCGAGTTCGGTGCCGCGCTCCAGCGCGCGCCGCGCGACGTCCTCACCGACGTAGCGGCCGAACAGGTCGCGCAGCCGCTGCCGCTCGGACAGGTCGCGGACCATGTCGTTGAAGCCGGCCTGCAGCAGGCCCAGCTCGCTGGCGTCGTAGATCTGCATGTGGGCGTTGTAGTTGCCGCGCTGGACCTCGCCCAGCGCCCAGCGCAGCTGACGCAGCGGGTCGGCGATCGACATGGCGGCCAGTATGTTGCCGGCGAGCCCGATCACCAGGGCGGCGACGGCCATCAGCAGGATCGGGGTGAACAGCTGGTCAGCCGAGGCCTGCAGCAGGGAGAACTTGCTCGCCATCACCGACAGGACGATCGCCAGCAGGGGAACGCCGGTGGACAGCAGCCAGGTGAGGACCAGGCGCAGGACCACGCCGGGACGGTGGAACTTCTCCGGGACTCCGCCGCGCAGCGCGGCGACGGCGACCGGGCGCAGCACTCGCTCGGCTTGCAGATAACCGATGATCGAGGTCGCGGTGGCGCCCAGCAAGGTGGCGACCGCCAGCACCGGCGCGGCGCGGCTGGCCACCGGCCAGCTGGCCGCGATGAACACGACCGCGCCCAGCACCCAGTTCGTCATGCTGATGATCGAGCGGTAGGTGGGCATCCGCAGGGCGCGCAGCCGGGCGGCCTCGGTGACCGCCGGATCGTCTTCGGCCAGCAGCGCGTCGCGTCGCTGCCACCGGAACACCGGGACCAGAAGCTTGAGGCTGATGAACGCCCCGACGCCGAAGGAGATGAACAGATAGCTCAGGAAGATCGCCAGGTTCAGGGTCGGCAGGTCCTGCAGCATGATGCGGTCGGCGGGTGGCAGCCCGAACCGCAGAAAGCCCAGCACCAGGAGCGCGCCGATGATGTCGGCCTGCAGCATGCCCAGCGAGAACACCGGCCACGGCGTGCGTGCGACCCAGCGGATGAACCCGCTGATTCGCCCCGGAGTGGCCGGCTCGGTGCTCACCCGTTCACCGTATCGGTCCAGAGTTACGGATCTGCACCTTGACGACACACCGCCGAACGGCTGTGTCGGCCCGGCGCACTAGTCTTTGCGGTGATGTCCGGGGTTTTTTCGCGGCTGGTCGGCCAAAGTGCGGTGGAAGCCGAGTTGGTGGCCGCCGCCCGCGCCGCCAGGGGTGATTCCGCTCACGATGCGCTCGTGACCGGGACCATGACACATGCGTGGCTGATCACCGGTCCGCCCGGTTCGGGCCGATCAGTGGCGGCGCTGTGCTTCGCGGCCGCGCTGCAGTGCACATCCGACGGCGCCCCCGGCTGCGGTGAGTGCCGGGCCTGCACGACGACCATGGCCGGGACCCACGCCGACGTCCGGCGCATCATCCCCGAGGGGCTGTCCATCGGCGTCGACGAGATGCGCGCCATCGTCCAGATCGCATCCCGGCGGCCCGCCACCGGCCGCTGGCAGGTGGTCGTCGTCGAGGATGCCGACCGGCTCACCGAGGGTGCCGCCAACGCGCTGCTGAAGGTGGTGGAGGAGCCGCCGCCGTCCACGGTCTTCCTGCTCTGCGCGCCGTCGGTGGACCCCGAGGACATCGCGATCACGCTGCGGTCGCGGTGCCGGCACGTCGCGCTGGTGACCCCGTCGACCGCGGCGATCGCCCAGGTGCTCGTCGACGGTGACGGGCTCGACGCCGGGCAGGCGCAGTGGGCGGCCTCGGTCAGCGGCGGCCACGTCGGGCGGGCCCGCCGGCTGGCCACCGACCCGGAGGCGCGGGAACGCCGCGCCCGGGCACTGGGCCTGCCGCGCGACGCGGCCACCCCGGCGCGGGCCTTCGCGGCCGCCGAGGAACTGGTGGCCACCGCGGAGGCCGAGGCGCGGACCCTGAACGTCGGTCGCGACGAGGCCGAGTCCGAGGAACTGCGCACCGCCCTGGGGGCAGGCGGTACCGGCAAAGGCACCGCCGGTGCGCTGCGCGGTACGGCCGGTGCGATCAAGGACCTCGAGCGACGGCAGAAGTCCCGGCAGACCCGGGCCTCGCGCGACGCGCTGGACCGCGCGCTGATCGACCTGGCGACCTACTTCCGCGACGCGCTGCTGGTGGCAGAGGGCGCCGGGGCGGTGGTGCCCAACCATCCGGACATGGCCGAGAAGGTCGCGGCGATGGCCGCACACGCGTCCCCGGAGCGGCTACTGCGCTGCATCGAGGCGGTGCTGGAGTGCCGGGAGGCACTGGCGACGAACGTCAAGCCCAAGTTCGCCGTGGATGCCATGGTGGCGACCGTGGGTCAGGCACTGCGCTCGGACCTGTAAACTTTGCCCTCGGTTCGGCGAAACACCCGTCGGTCCACGGCCGCCTTAGCTCAGTCGGTAGAGCGATTCACTCGTAATGAATAGGTCAGGAGTTCGATTCTCCTAGGCGGCTCCACGTCTCACTTCGTCTTGAACAGCGCCTCCACGGCGACGTTCTTCGCGGTGGCCGCCGCCGGGAAGCCGGCATAGCCGCTGGCGTGATAGATCACCTCGGCAAGTTCGTCGTCGGTCAGCCCGTTCTGCCGGGCGATGCGGAAGTGCGCCTTCAACTCCTCGGTCGCGCGCAGCGTGATGAGTATGCCCAGGGTCACCAGGCTGCGGTCGCGGCGGCTGAGCCCTTCGCGCGTCCACAGCCGGCCGAAGATGTTCTCGATCCCGATGTCCATCAATTCGGGCGCGAACCCGCCGCCGAAGTCGACGTCGCCGTCGGGCAGCACGCCCGGCAGCATCTCCCGGAAAACCTGTAAACCATCCTCGCGCAAGTTAGCCATACGAACTACCTTGGCACACCGCGGTCCGCCGACATTAACCTCACGGCGGAAAATCCCGCTTCGGACCGCCGTGGCGTTACTGTCGCGGCGCCAGATAGCCCACCGGGCCCGACGCCACACACAGTGACAGCGCGGTGGTGCCCGCCCGGACGGTGATCGCGTCGCCGGCCCCCGAGCAGTCGCACGAACACCCGGTTCAGCCCGGGATGTACCGCCACCTTCGTCTCGGGACCCTCCGACAGCGACATCAGCATCGACCCGTCGCTGTTGGCCAGGTAGTTGATCTCGACGGTCCACTCGGCGGGCAGCATCGGCCCGTCCAGTGGCATCCGCACCGGAGCATCGGCCTGGCCATCGGATTGGATGAAGTACCCGCACCCCGGCTTCGGGCCCACCACGATGGTGCGCACCCAGGTCACGTTGGCGTCCACCAGCCGCCCGCTGGTGTCCAGCATGCGCAATTGCGTGGTGTATCGGGCGAATTCGGGCCTGTCCCGGATCAGCGCGAACATGTGACTGGCCAGGTTCTCCGGATATGCGACCCGCTGCAACACCAGCGGGTCCACCTCCTGGTCGAGCAGCGGCGCCGACGACGACGCCCGCGCCTGCCCCAGCCCGCGCACGGCGTTCTCCAGATAGGGCTGGGCCGGGTTGTCCTGCCAGCTGGTGAGGAAGGTCGACGTCGAGTACAGGCTGCTGGCCAGGAACGCCACCGCCGCCCCGAGGACCACCGCGGTGCGGGTGCGCGACGTGTCGAGCCGGGCGGACGCGGCACGGTTGGGCGCACAGAATCCCACCGCGGCCAGCAGTGCCAGCACGACGACCAGATCAGGGAAGTAGCGAAGCGTCTGGGCCAGCTCCAGCGCGGTGAACTTCGACGAGCGCAGCAGGTAGATCGGGATCTGGCAGGCCACCGCGTAGCCCAGCGCGGTCAGCCACACCAACCCGATGCGCTGCTTACGGGTCAGCGACACCGCCACCACCGCGGCCAGCACTAGCCAGCCCAGCACCATCACCGACACCGGCGGCACACCCCACGGCGAAGCCGGCGCCCAGCGCTGCCACTCCCACGGGCCACCGACCAGTCCCGGCACGATTCCGTGAGTGAACGAGCGCCGCAACAGATCCCACGTCATCGCAAGATCCGAGCTCCACCGCTGCTGGTCGACGACGACGAGGTAGACCGCGACCCACGCCGCGGTCAGTGCCATCATCGGCACCCACAGGCGCACACCGGCCCGCCACACCGCGCGCACCGGCTCGCCGCGCACGTGCCACAACAACGCGGCCACCGCGAACGCCACGAACGGGATCACGGCGGCCTTCTCGAAGAACAGCAGGCCCCCGAAGTACACCAGCACGCCGGTCACCGCATATCGGCGATTTCCGGTGCGCAGCAACAAGATTGCGTCGGCGCACACCCACGCCATCGCGGCCAGCATCGGCAGCGAGTTCAGCGCGGCCGCCCACCACGCGAAGCCGGGCACGCCCAGCGGGGTGAACAGCGCGAAAGTCAAGGGAATCAACAACACCGGACGCCAGCCCAGGATCACGTAAAGCGCCCGCAGCAGCGACAGCGAGGCCAGCAGCTGCAGTATCACCAGGCTCACCGCCGGCCAGGTCCACACCAGCGGAGCCAGCCGGGTGATCACGCCGGCCACCAGGAACGCCGCGGGCATCACGTGCCCGTCGTGGTCGTCGAACAAGTATGACGGCGACAGCAGACCCTGCGTGCCGGCCCGGCCCACCAGGATCAGGTCGTCCCAGTAGAAGTAGCCCCCGAAGGCCAGTACGGCGCGCACCACCAACTGCAGCGCGATCAGGGCGACGGCCACCGCCGCGACCGGTGGCATGCGCGCCACCCGAGCCGGAACTGCCATCGCCTCGACTGTACGGCCTCGGTAGAGTCGTCCGAATGGGGGTGTTGGTAACCGGCGCTGCCGGGTTCATCGGATCGGCGCTGGTCGACCGCCTGCTGGCGGACGGGCAGACCGTGCTCGGTCTCGACGACCTGAGCACCGGCGCGGCGGCCAACCTGGAGAGCGCCCGAGCTCACGACGGGTTCCAGTTCGTCGAAGACGACATCGTCAGTGCCGATCTGGCCGGCCTGCTCGCTGAGCACCGGCCCGAGGTCGTCTACCACCTGGCCGCCCAGATCGACGTCCGTCGCTCGGTCACCGACCCGGAGTTCGACGCAACGGTCAACGTCATCGGCACCGTCCGGCTGGCCGAGGCGGCGCGCCGCGCCGGGGTACGCAAGGTGGTGTTCACCTCCTCCGGCGGGTCGATCTACGGCGTCCCGAAGAACTACCCGACCGACGAGAGCGCCCCGCCTGACCCTGAATCTCCGTATGCGGCAAGCAAACTCGCCGGTGAAACCTACCTGAACACCTTCCGCCACCTCTACGGCCTGGACTGTTCGCACGTCGCCCCGGCCAATGTGTACGGCCCGCGGCAGAACCCGCACGGCGAGGCCGGGGTGGTCGCCATCTTCTCCACCGCGCTGTTGGAGGGCCGTCCCACCCGGGTGTTCGGCGACGGGTCCAACACCCGTGACTACGTTTTCGTCGACGACGTGGTGGAGGCGTTCGTGCGCGCCTCGGGCACGGCCGGCGGCGGTCAGCGGTTCAACATCGGCACCAGTGTGGAGACGTCCGACCGGGCGCTGCACACCGCAGTCGCCAAGGCCGCAGGCGCCCCCGACGACCCGGCGTTCGCACCGGCCCGGCTCGGCGACGTGAAGCGCTCCTGCCTGGACCCGCGCAAGGCCGAGATGGTGCTGGGCTGGCACCCGCAGGTGCGGCTCGACGAGGGCGTGCGCCGCACCGTCGAGTACTTCCGCGGCCTGGGCTAAGCGGTCAGAACAGCTAAGCCTCGGGCACTCGCGCGCCCTCGAGCGCCACGGCACGGGCCAGCCGGGCGTAGCGCAGCTCGAGTTCCTTGAACCGCAGATAGGTGCTCATCGTCGTGAACACGAACGCGATGATCAGCGCGTAGATCAACAGGTCGGTTCCGCGGGCCACCCCGAGCCAGTTGGCGACCACGGTGGTGTCGTTGGGCCGCAGGATCGCATAGATCGCGACGATCACGAACGCCACGTAGCCGACCTTCACCCACGCCTTGGCCTTGGTGTTGGTCCGCGAGCGCAGCAGATAGACCAGCAACGCGACCACCGACGCGATCAGCAGCACCTGGATCCAGTTCATCGGCGCATCCTTCCTCGCAGGAACCCGTCGAAGACGATGTTCACCCCGTTGAGCAACGGCTGGCCCTTCGACATCGAGTACTCGGTGTAGAGGATCTCGACCGGCTCCTCGGCCACCCGCCAGTGGTTCTCGACGATGAGCTTGACGAACTCGCTGGCGTGGCTCATCCCGTTCATGGTCAGGTTCAGGTGGTCGGCCACGGATCTGTTGAACACCCGCAGCCCGTTGTGGGCGTCGGTGAGCCCGAGCCGGTGACTGCTGGGGCTCAGCGCCGCCGCGGTGCGCAGGATCAGCCGCTTCAGCGGCGGGGTGTGGCTGACGGTGGCGCCGGCGAAGCGGGTGCCGACGACGACGTCGACGTCACCCTTGGACAGCCGGTCGATCATGGCGAGGACGTCCTTGACGCGATGCTGGCCGTCGGCGTCGAAGGTCACGAACACCGCCGCACCGGGCTGGCGGCGGGCGTACTCGACGCCGGTCTGGATGGCCGCACCCTGGCCGAGGTTGACCGGGTGCGGCACGACGTGGGCGCCGGCGCGCAGCGCGACGTCGGCGGTGTCGTCGCGGCTGCCGTCGTCGACGCACACCACGTGGCTGAAGACCTGGCGCAGGTCGGCGATGACTTCGCCGATGACCTGCGCTTCGTTGAACGCCGGGATGATGATCCAGACGTCGGGGTAGGGCGTGTCGATGCCCACAAGGTACACGCTGATCGCGACCCGTTCAGCCGCCGACGCGGGCCAGCGCGGCCAGGTGCACGGCGATGCCGACCAGCGGCCCGCACAGCAGTGCCACCACGGTGCGGTCCTCCAGATCCAGCGGCAGGCTCAGCAGCGCGGCCGACGCCACGGTGGCACCGACCCAGCCGATGGAGTACGCCCGGTGCTGGGCGGCCGCCACGGTCGCCGCACCGGTCAGGGTCAGCAGCGCGATCGCCACCGCGCCCGCGGTGAGCCACGCCAGCAGCGAACCCGGCGGGGTGTACTCGGCGCCGAAGGCCACCCGGATCAGCCACGGACCCACCAGCCACGCGGCCAGCACGCCGACGGTGCCCAGCGCCAGGACCACCAACGCGGGGCTGATGAGTGACTTGAGTCGGTGGCCGCGATGGTCGACGAAGTGGGCGATCAGGTTGCCCTGCATGGCGGTCAGGGGCACCAGCAGTGGGGCGCGGGTCAGGGTCACCGCCAGGATCACCACGCCGCCGGCCGCGCCGAGTTCACCCGACGTCGCCTTCAGCAGTACCGGGAAACCCATCACCAGGACTGCGCTGGCGCCCGCGGCGGCGATCGAGTGGGCTGCCCCGCGCAGGAACGTGGCCGTGCCGCCGGGGGTACGCACTCGTGCGGCCAGCCGCGCCGACGGCGACACCGCCAGCACCAGCAGAAACCCCACCGCACCGGCGACGGTCGCCCACAGAAAGCCCACCAGACCCCAGCCCAGCAGGAACGTCGCGACGGCCACCGCAACACGCATCACCGCGTCGGTCACCATCAGCCCGCCGTACTGTCCCCAATTGCCCAGTCCCGCAAGCAGACCCAGCAGCGTGGCATGCACGCAGAAGCCGGCCAGGCCCGCGCTGAGCAGCATCACCGACAGCGGCCTGGCCTCGCTGAAGACGTGCGGCGCCCACAGCGGCGAGGTGGCCACCATGACGACTGCCGCCACCACGCCGAGGCCGGCGCCGATGCGCATCGGATGCGTCCGCGGCCCCTCGACCATCTCCACATAACCGGCCGTGCGCACCTCCCGGGTGGCCTCCTGCAGCAGCCCGTAGGCGGCGCCGCCGACCAGACCGAAGGCACCCCAGAACACGCCGAACACCGAGAAGCCGGCCGGGTCGAGGTCACGGGCGGCCAGATACAGCACCGCGTACCCGCACAGCGCCGAGATGGCGGTGGCCACGCCGACGCGGGCGACGCTGCCGCGGGTGATGGCCGCCCCACGCACCTGGTCGGCTCCCGCGGCGCTCAGTGCGTCGAACGACGCACCCGCGTCGGTCACAGCGGCGGGACCTCGGTCGAGAACAGCCAGGCGTTCCACAGCGGATGCAGGGACACCTCGGCGTAGTTGGCCGCCAGGCCGGTGAAGTCGTCGGTGACGACCGTGCCGTGCCGGTGGCGGTTCGTCCAGTCGCGCAGCAGGGCGAAGAACTTGTCGTCTCCGATGGTGGTGCGCAGCACGTGCAGGGTGATCGCGCCGCGCTTGTAGACGCGGTCGTCGAACATGTCCCGCGGCCCGGGGTCGGCCAGCAGCAGGTTCTGCGGCGAGCTGACCAGTTTCTGGTGATAGTGGCGCGCCCACTGGTCGGCGGTCTGGCCGCCGGAGTTCTCCGACCACAACCATTCGGCGTAGCAGGCGAACCCCTCGTGCAGCCAGATGTCGCGCCAACGCCGCGCGGTGACGCTGTTGCCGAACCACTGGTGGGCCAGTTCGTGCGCGATCAACCGCTCCGAGCTCCGGCTGCCGTCGCAGTGGTTGGCGCCGAAGATCGAAATCCCCTGCGCTTCAAGGGGGATCTCGAGGGCGTCTTCGGTGACCACTACGGTGTAGCCGTTGGCCAGCGGGTACGGGCCGAAGAGTTTGACGAACAGTTTCATCATCTGCGGCTGACGGCCGAAGTCGTGATCGAAGTTGGCCCGCAGGCGATCCGGCAGCGCCGCCTGCATCGGAACCGGCGCCTTGGGCAACTTGAGGATGCCGTACATGCCGATCTGCAGGGTCACCAGATAGGTCGACGTCGGTTCGGGTTGTTCGTAGGTCCACACGGTCTGCGCCGCGCGCACCCGCCGCGCCACCAGTTCGCCGTTGGCGATCGCCCGGTAGGGACTGTCGGTGCTGATCTGGATGCGATAGCTGGCCTTGGCGCTCGGGTGGTCGTCGCACGGGAACCACGACGCCGCGCCGTTCGGCTGGCCGGCCACCAGGACGCCGTTGGACAGCTCCTCGAAACCGACCTCCCCCCAATATGTTCGGAGCGGCCGGGGCGATCCGCCGTAGCGCACCTCGATCGACAGCGCCGCGCCTGCCGGCAGCGCGACGCCGAGCGTGATGTGTAACTTGCGGTTGCCGGTGCGGAAGTGTGCCGGGCGCCTGCCGTTGACCGTCACCTTGGTGACCGACAGCGCGTCGGACAGGTCGAGGGTGAACGTCTTCAGCGACGCCAGTGTCACCGCGGTGATGGTTGCGGTTCCGGTCAGCCGGTTGATGGCGACCTTGTACTCCAGGTCGAGCTCGTAGCGCGACACCCGGTATCCGAAGTTGCCGTTGTCGGGCAGGTACGGATCGATGACCGGGGCCACGGCTTTCTTGGCGGCCTTCTTGACGAGACGTTTCACGCAGCAGCGCCCTCGGGCCGCTCAGCTCGGTCGTCATCGCGCGACTTCTTGCGCGAAATCACCCACGGCGCAATGGGATTACCCTGCCATCGGGTCGACGGGGGCACCTCGTCGCCGCGCATCACCAGCGAGGCCGGCCCAACGGTCGCGCCCGCGCCGATTATCGCGGCCGGTAACGCAACGCAGTGCGGCCCGAGCGTCGCGCCGTCCTCAAGCACCACGGTGTCCATCCGCATGATCCGGTCGTGGAACAGGTGGGTCTGCACCACGCAGCCCCGGTTGACCGTGCTGCCGCGCTGCAGCGTCACCAGATCCGCCTCGGGCAGCCAGTAGGTCTCACACCACACTCCGCGACCGATCTTGGCGCCCAGCCCACGCAGCCACAGGTTCATCACCGGGGTGCCGGTGGCCGCGCGGGCGAACCACGGTGCGGCCACCGTCTCGACGAAGGTGTCCGACACCTCGTTACGCCACACGAACGACGACCACAGGGGATGTTCGGTAGCCGGGATACGGCCCACTGCAAGCCATTTCGCGGCCACCGCGACGCTACCGGCGACCGCGCCGACCACGAGCAGCAGCACGCCGCTGGCCAGTGCGGCCCAGCCGTAGCCGAAGTGCAGCACCAGGGCCTGCAGGGCGGCCAGCATCGCGACCCCGATGGTGAACGTCACGATCACCGGGATCAGCCGGCAGGTCTCGACCGCGGCGCGCATCACCTTCAGCCGCGTCGACGGCTGGTACGTCAGGGCGGCATCGGCCGCGTCGGCGTTGCGGCGCAACCGGATCGGCGGGCTACCCAACCACGATGAGCCGGCCTTGGCCTTGTGCGGGGCAGCCGACAGCACGGCCACCAGGCCGTCGTCGGGAACCCGCCGGCCGGGCTGGGTGATGCCGGAGTTGCCCAGGAACGCCCGCTTGCCGACGGTGGCCTTGGCGGCGTGGATCCAGCCGCCGCCCAGCTCGTAGGAGGCGACCATGGTGTCGTCGGCCAGGAACGCGCCGTCTTCGATGACGGTGAACTTGGGCGTCAGCAGCGCCGTGGAAATCTCGGTGTTGCGGCCCACTTTCGCGCCGAGCAGCCGCAGCCACCACGGGGTGAGCAGGCTGGCGTAGATGGGAAACAGGTAGTTGCGCGCGGCGTCCATCAACCGCTCGGTGGCCCACAGCTGCCAGCCGA
Source organism: uncultured Actinomycetota bacterium (assembly GCA_963716465.1). Classification (GTDB taxonomy): domain Bacteria; phylum Actinomycetota; class Actinomycetes; order Mycobacteriales; family Mycobacteriaceae; genus Mycobacterium. The sequence goes on along the minus strand of CAVQTS010000004.1, from coordinate 403,342 downwards.
TGCGGCTGCGCACGGGGTGGTAGCCCTCCCGCAGTCCGATCGCCAGCACCCGCACCTTGACCACGGTGAGCAAGGCGTAGAACGCCATCGCCGCCAGGGTGGCCACCGGAATCCACGGCGCCGCAACGGCGATCGCGGAGCTGAAGCTGGCGGCGTTGCGGGCCGGCCAGAGCAGCACGCCCAGTCCCACGGCAAGCGCAACCAGCGGCACCGCGCCGAGCACCACCGAGGTGAGCCCGTAGATCACCAGCCACTGCGCGGCGCGCGGCGGGCGGTGCTGCGGCCACGGGTGGCGCGCCTTGCCCGACTTCACCGCCGGTGAGCCCTTCCAGTACTGGCCGTTCTTGACCTTGCCCACCACACCGGAGCCGGGTGCGACGTCGGCGTCCTTGCCCACCACCGAACCGGGGAACAGCGTCGTACGCGCCCCGATCGTCGAGTCGTTGCCGACGGTGATCGGCCCGACGTGGAACTCATCACCGTCGATCCAGTGCCCGGTCAGGTCGACCTCCGGCTCGATGGAACATCGATGACCGAGCTGAAGCATGCCGGTCACCGGGGGCGCCGAATGAAGATCCACGCCTTTGCCGACCTTGTTACCCAGCGCGCGGGCGTAGTACACCAGCCACGGCGCGCCTGCCAGGTTCTCCGCGCCGCTGGCGTCGGCCAGCCGCTCGGCCAGCCAGACCCGCAGATGCTCGGGGCCGCCGCGGCGGTAGGTGCCGGGCTGTAGCCCGGACAGCAGTGTGCGGGCTCCCAGCACCGCGATGCCCATCCGGCCGATCGGGGTGATGAACAGCACGAACGCGATCGCGACCAGCCACCAGTTCGCCGTCACCAGCCAGGGCAGCGGATGCACGGCGGCCGCCACGTTGTTGATCAGCGCCAGCCAGGTCAGCCACTGCAACGCGGTCAGCGTCGCCAGCGGCACCGACAGCAGCACCTGCGCGAGCTGTGTGCTCACCGGGGTGGGCGTGACGTCACGGGGGGTGACGGCCGCCGCGGGGGCGAGCTCGTCGAGGAACTCGGCCAGCGAACCCAGCCGCGGATGGTCGTAGAGCTGGGCGACGGTGAGCTGCGGATAGTGGCTGCGTAACGCGGCCACCAGCTGGGCCGCCGACAGGGAGCCGCCGCCGAGGGCGAAGAAGTCGGCCTCCGGCCCGTCGACCACCGCGCCCAGGACGTCACGCCACAGCCCGGCCAGCCAGCCCATCGTGCCGCCGAGGTCGGGCTCGGACTCCTGGTAGCCGGGCGGCGGCCAGGGCAGCGCGTTGCGGTCCACCTTCCCGGAGGTGCGGGTGGGCAGTTCGTCGACCAGGACCAGCCGCGGCACCAGCGCGGCAGGCAGCGCCTCGGCGAGGTGGGCGCGGGCGGCGGCGAGGTCGAAGTCCGGGTCGGCGCTGGCGATGTAGCCGACCAGCATCGGGGTACCGCTGGCGGTGCGCCGGACCGCTGCGGCGCCGCCGCTGACCCCGGGCAGGTGCACCAGGGCGGAGTCGACCTCGCCGAGTTCGATGCGCCGCCCACCGACCTTCACCTGGTCGTCGGCGCGGCCCTGGAAGTACAGCCCGTCGGCTTCCAGCCGGACCAGGTCACCGCTGCGGTAAGCCCGTGCCCAGCCCAGCGACGGCATCGGCGCGTACTTCTCGGCGTCCTTCTCCGGATCGAGGTAGCGGGCCAGACCGACGCCGCCGATCACCAGTTCGCCGACGCCCCCGATCGGCACGGGTGTGCCTTCCGCGTCGACTACCGCCAGATCCCAGCCCGGCAGCGGCCGCCCGATGCTCACCGGGCTCGGTCCCGCGCCCGGGTCGCCGCGCTCCTGCCCGCCGGCGCCGCCCAGTCGGGCCGCGCTGGCCACCACGGTCGCCTCCGTCGGCCCGTAGGTGTTCCACACCTCCCGGCCCTCCACCACCAGGCGCTCGGCCAACTCCGGCGGGCAGGCCTCGCCGCCGAAGATCAGCAGTCGCACCGCCTCCAGCGCCTCGGCCGGCCACAGCGAGGCCAGGGTGGGCACGGTCGACACCACGGTGATGTCGCGGGCGACCAGCCACGGCCCCAGGTCCATGCCGCTGCGCACCAGCGCACGGGGTGCGGGTACCAGGCATGCGCCGTACCGCCAGGCCAGCCACATCTCCTCACAGGACGCGTCGAAGGCGACCGACAATCCGGCCAGCACCCGGTCGCCGGGCCCAATCGGATTGTCCTGCAGGAACATCTCGCGCCTCGGCGTCGACGAAGGCCGCCGCGCTGCGGTGGTTCACCGCGACACCCTTGGGTGTCCCGGTCGAGCCTGAGGTGAAGATGATCCAGGCGTCGTCGCGACCGAGTGGTGCCGTCGCGCGCCAGCCGCGGGAGGAGCCGGGACCGCGGGACAGCCCGGCCGCGGTGATGATTCCCACCACGTCGGCCTCGCCGAACACCAGATGGGCCCGCTCATCGGGATCGTCGGCGTCCACCGGGACGTAGGCGGCCCCGGCGGCCAGGGTGGACAGGATCGCCACGTAGAGGGCATAGCTGCCCGACGGCATCCGGATCCCGATCCGGTCGCCGCGGCCGATGCCCCGCGCGCCCAGCCAAGCCACGCTGTCCTCGATGTCGGCGATCAGCTCGGAGTAGGTCAGGACGACCTCACCGTCGTCGATGGCCGCCGCGTCCGGGAAACGGGCGGCGGTGTCGTAGAGGATGTCGATCAGCGTGCGCGGCGCCGCGGCCTGGTCCGACAACAGGTACTGAGCGGGAATTTCCGGCGTCGCCACGACTGTGGATACTAGGCCGCATTGGTGACGGGCGAGCGCTGGACGCGGCTCGGATTGTGCCGCGCTGCGCCGACCTGACAGACTGCTGGCAGAGGGGAGTATTCCTTCGCCGCGGTGTCGTCACCACGTCGGCCGTCATCGGCCGTCCGGTGCCGCGGGTCGCTTCGCGGCGGAAGAGACCTCGGACGTTTTCCGACGCCCGGAGGCCCTCGTGAACGTGTCGCAGCTGGAGTGGCTGATCACTCTCGGCGTGACCGGAGCCGTCCTGCTTTTCGACGTGATCTACGTCGGCCGCCGACCGCACGAACCGACCACCCGAGAGTGTGTCCGGTACCTGTTGTTCTACATCGGTCTGGCCATCGGATTCGGCATCTGGGTGTGGCACTACCACGGCGGCCAGTTCGGGCTGGAGTTCTACGCCGGCTGGCTCACCGAATACAGCCTGTCGATGGACAACCTGTTCATCTTCCTGATCATCATGTCCAGCTTCAAGGTGCCGAAGCGCTACCAGCAGCAGGCGCTGCTGGTGGGCATCGTGCTGGCACTGACCTTCCGCGGGATCTTCATCGCGCTGGGAGCCGTTGCCATCAACCAGTTTTCGTGGATCTTCTACCTCTTCGGCGCGTTCCTGGTCTACACCGCGATCAGGCTGGTCCGTGACACCGACCACAGCGACGATGCCGACAACTCGGTGGTTCGCTTCGCCCGCAGGTATGTCAACACCACCGACCAGTGGGACGGGCTCAAGCTCTACCTCAAGGACGGCGGCAAGCGCCTGATGACGCCGATGTTCCTGGTGATCGTCGCCCTGGGCACCACAGACCTGTTGTTCGCGCTGGATTCCATTCCGGCGATCTACGGACTGACCAAGGAGCCCTACCTGGTGTTCACCGCGAACCTGTTCGCGCTGATGGGCCTGCGGCAGCTGTACTTCCTGCTCGGCGATCTGCTGAGGCGACTGGTTTACCTGTCGCAGGGGTTGGCGCTCATCCTGTTCTTCATCGGCGTCAAGCTGGTGCTGCACGCCCTGCACGAGAACACCCTGCCGTTCATCAACGGCGGTGAACCCGTCGCCGTCCCGCAGATCCCGACGCTGCTGAGCCTGGCCGTCATCGTCCTGACGTTGTTCCTGACGATGGTGGCCAGCCTGGTGAAGACCCAGGTGATCGACAAGCGCGCGATCGACGAGGGCTGAGCCGGAGACACGAACCGACGAGGATGTGCGGGGACCGCCTGCCGATCTCGGCCGCGTAGCGGCTGCGCCTCCTACTCTGGAACCAGGAGGCAGCGATGATCGAAGTACTTTCGGACATGCCGGCCGGGGTGACGGGGTTTCGGGTCACCGGTCGGCTCAGCGGCAAGGAACTCCACGACTTCAAGCCGAAGATCGACACGATGCTCGAGAACGGCGACGACATCAGGATCGTTGAGGTCATCGGGCCCGACTACGAGGGCTTCGGTCCTGGCGGGCTGCTCGAGGACGTCAAGATGGGCTTCGGCACCGTCTATCCCCATCACGCGGCCTTCAAGCGGATCGCGATCGTGACCGACAAGCAGTGGGTGGCGCACACCCTGCACGCGCTGGCGTGGCTGGTACCCGGCGAATGTGCGGTGTTCGGTCTGGACGAGATCGACCGCGCCGCGCAGTGGGCCGCGGGATAGTCCTCAGGCCTCGATCTCGCCGGCCACTCGGCGCTCGAGGGCTGCGCGGGTGGCCGGCGGCAACACGATCAGGCCCTCCAGTTCGCGGCGGGCGCGGGCGTAGGCGTTCTGCCGCTCCTGCGGGGTGGCCGCGGTGTCCTCGGCCAGGTGCAGCAGGCGCTGGGCCCGGCTGAGGCGTTCCTGGTCGTCGGCGGAGAAGTCGCTGCGGCGTCTGCGGATCGCTTCGGCCTCCGCGACGTCGAAGGCGGTGGCGTAGTCGCTGACGGCGTCGCGGTAATCCAGTTGGGCGTCGCGGTCTTTCAGGATGTCGTCGAGCCGTTCCGGGCGGGCGAAGTCGGCGCGCTGGCGCGCCTTGTGGAACGCGATCGTCAACGGGTCGCGCATGTCGGTCATCATCGGGAAGTCCAGCAGCTTGGCCACGTCGGTCTCGTAGCTCAGCCAGCGTTCGTCGGTTCGGCTGTGCAGTGCGGCGAGCCGTTTGAGTTCCCGGCGATAGGTGTCCACGTTGCCGCGGGCCCGGCCGGTCGCCTCGGCGGCCGCGATCTTGGCCTGCTGCTTGAGGCGGTAGCGCTCCATGCGTCGCTCGGCGCGCCGTTCGTTGGCGGCGGCCACCGTTCGCACCGCACCGCCGATCACTCCACCCAGCGGAAAGATCAGCCACCAGAAATGCCACACCGAGTCCACCGAATCCAGCATGCCACCGCTGAGATCGCACGGCTCAGGTGCGACGTGCGAGCATCCCATCGACGATGCCGTGCAGCGCCCGCCGGACCTCGGCGCCCGCCGTCTCGGGGTCGGGGGCGTTGGCGATGGTCATCGCCGCGGCGTCCAGCGCGCCGATGAGGATGTGGGCGAGGGGACGCACCGGCTGGCTCTCGAGTTGGCCCGCGTCGATGGCAGCCTGCAGTAGTTGCTCGGTCATGCCCAGGCTGTAGCGCTCAGCGATATCCCGAAAGCCGTTCCACCCCAGCACATTCGGTGCGTCGAGCAGGATCAGCTGGCGGATCTCGCGTTCGGCGCTGATGTCCAGCCAGGCGTCGATCGCGTCGTGCAACGCCGCTGCCGGCGTCGCCGACTGCTGGGCGGCGACCGCCACGGCCAGTCGGTTCATCACGTCGGCTTCGACGCACTCGACGACGTCGAGGAACAGCGCCGCCTTGTCGGCGTACTGGTGATACATCGCGCCGCGGGTGATGCCGGCCCGCCGAGCGATCTCCGGTGTCCCGACCTCGGCGTAGCCGCGATCCCCCCACAGTTCACGCGCGGCGGCGCGCAACGCCTCGCGGGTGGTGGCGGAGCGCTGCGCCTGAGTGCGTCTGGTGTCCATCTCTTGCATTTCCATACAGTCTGTCGGTATCTTACATACAGTCTGTCTGTTTGTTAGTCATTACGAGGAGGTTGTCATGCACACCGTAGAGCTCACCGGCGGAACCATCCATTACGAAACGGCCGGGCCGCACCACGGCAGGCCCGTCGTCTTCATCCACGGCTTCGCGATGGGCGCATCGCTGTGGCGGCCGCTGTCTGAGCGCCTTGCCCCGCAGGGGTTGCGGTGCATCGCGCCGACCTGGCCGCTGGGCGCCCACCAGCAGGCCATGCACGCCTCGGCGGAGCTGACCATGAGCGGTGTCGCGGCGATGGTGGCCGAGTTTCTCGCCGCCGCCGAACTCGAGGACGTCGTCCTGGTCGGCAACGACACCGGCGGTGCTGTCGCGCAGGTGGTCGCCACCACGTTCCCCGAGCGGCTCGGAGCCCTCGTGCTGACCAGTTGCGACGCGTTCGACCACTTCCCGCCGCCGATCATCAAGCCGCTGATCGCCGCGGCAAGCGTGCCTCCCGCGTTTCACGCCGCCGTGCAGGCATTCCGCAGCCGCACGGTGCGCCGCCGCGCGTACGGTGCGCTGTCCCACGGCGATCTCGACGCGCTGACCGCCGAATGGACCCGAGGCGTCGTCGGCGACCGTGCGATCGCCGAGGACCTCCGCCGCTTCACCGGGTCACTGCACCGGCAGACCACCGTCGACGCGGCTGCCCGGCTGCCGCAGTTCACCAAGCCTGCGCTGATCGCATGGTCGGCTGACGACGCGTTCTTCCCGCAGGAGGACGGCAGGCGGCTCGCCGAGGTACTGCCCAACGCGCGCCTGGAGATCGTCGAGGGCGCACGGACGTTCTCGATGCTCGACCAGCCCGACGTGCTTGCCGCGCTCATCGCCGAGTTCGCGACGCAAATCCGTCCGGTCGCCCGCGGCGCCGAGCGGGACCGCTGCTAGAGCGCCCGCAACCTGCGCACCCGGTCGGCGAGCACGCGGCGCGACACGTCGGCGTCGGGAGCCAGGCCCTCGAAGGCGTGCGGACAGCCGGGATGGACGTGCAGCTCGGTGGGCACTCCGGCCGCGGAAAGCCTTCGCGCGTAGTCGATGTCCTCGGTGCGGAAGATGTCCAGGTCGCCGGTGTCCAGATACGTCGGCGGCAGGCCGGTCAGGTCCTCGGCCCGCGCGGGCGCGGAGTAGACCGACAGCTCCGCGCGGTCGCCGCGCAGCGCATCCCAGCCGGTGGCGTTGTCCTCGTAGGTCCACGTCAGGAAGTCCGGCGGCAGTTCGGGATCCGGTGTGGTGGTGCGATCGTCGAGCATCGGGTAGATCAGCATCTGCAGGGCCGGCGCCGGGCCGCCGCGGTCGCGGGCCAGCAGGCTCACTCCCGCGGCAAGGCCGCCGCCGGCGCTGTCGCCGGCCACCGCCAGCCGGGCCGGGTCCGCGCCGAGGTCGACGGCGTGCTCGGCCAGCCAGCACAGCGCCGCGTAGCAGTCCTCGACCGGGACGGGGTCCGAATGTTCGGGTGCCACACGGTAATCCACCATCAGCATCGGCACTCCGGAGGCCTCGACATAGGCGCGCGCCGCCGCGTCGTACATCGGTGCGGTCTCGGCGAGGCCGTAGATCATCCCGCCGCCGTGCAGGTAGAGAACGGCGCTCCCCGGCAGCTCCGACGACGGGACGTACCAGGACAGCGGAAGTTCGGCGCCGTCGGCGGTGGTCACGGTGTGGTGGTGGACCTCGACTCCGTCGACGGGTGCGCGGCTTGCCGCCAGCATCGCGAAGAACGGGACCGCGCGCTCGCGGCGGGTGGCGACGTCGCCGACGGCCGGCGCGTCGAGTTGGGCGGCGGCTTCCATCAAGGGCTGCAGGAAGCCGAGGACTTCAGGATCCATCGACAGGGCCACGGCTGCACACCCTAGGCGCGCCGACGGCGCGAACGTGGATTACCCCCACGTTCGGCGAGAAGGGAAGGGGGCTCAGGCCCAGTTGTCGTAGCCACCCTCGGGGCCGAGCATGCGTTCGAGGCGGCTGCGGTTGATCCGGGCCAGCTCGTTGCGCACCATCTTGCGCTCGGTCTCGGGGTCGTGGTGCATGCGGTCACGGACCGCCGCGATGACGGACTCGGCGTTGTTGTCAGGAGCCAACCCGCCGACGTGCATGACAAAGTCGTAGCCGAAGCGCTCGGCGTAGTCCTTGACGACGGCGTTCAGTTCGGCCATCACCTCGGGACGCTCGTCCCACACCGAGCAGTGCTCGGCGGCCGACTTGGTGCTGCGCGGCCGGGTACCGACGTGCGGATACGCCTGCAGGATGTCGTCGATCGAGGTCTCCGACAACGAGAACAGCAGCGCATCGGCGCGGCGGTAGAGCGCATTGTGGTTGGGGTAGGGACGTCCCCGCGCCAGATCGCGGGCCAGTATCACGCTGTTGCAGCACTCGTAGAGCGCATGCACGGCCTTCTTCTCGGGAAGCTCGTTGAAAGCTCCGAGTCCGATGCCCTGGTGCAACAACACAGGCTCATCATCGAAAACCCAAACCACAACGGCGTTACCGGATGTTACGAGCAGGCTAATTTCTGCCCGGGGGCAGTGAGCCTCAGTCACCTCGACGGCGGTCAGTGCCCTTCGGCGGCGAACCGGGCCCGGGACCGCTCGACCTCGGCCTCGGCCTCGGCGCGGCCCACCCAGTCGGCGGTCTCAACGAATTTGCCCGGCTCGAGGTCCTTGTAGTGCATGAAGAAGTGCCGAATGCCATCCAGTTCGAGCTGCGGGACGTCGTGCAGGTCCTGGATGTGGTCCCACCGTGGGTCGCCGGCGGGTACGCATAACACCTTGTCGTCACCACCCGCCTCGTCGACCATGCGGAACATGGCCACCGGCCGGGACAGCACCAGCACGCCGGGGAACACCGGCTGTGGCAGCAGCACCATCGCGTCCAGCGGGTCGCTGTCTTCGCCGAGGGTGTCCTCGATGAAGCCGTAGTCAGCGGGGTAGGCCATCGGGGTGTAGAGGTAGCGGTCCAACCGGAGCCGGCCACTGTCGTGGTCGATCTCGTACTTGTTGCGCTGGCCCCTGGGGATCTCGATGGTGATGTCGAACTCCACCTCGCGACTCCTTCCCGCTGAATCTCATCGCCCGGCGGCGATGGCGCCTAACCCTAACGCCAGCGATACCCTGCGCTACAGGGCGGTTGGGCACAATGAACAAACACAATGAACAAAGCAGTCAGGAGATTGATGAGTCCCTCCCGGTGGCGACGATCCACCCACGTGATGCTCGCCGCGGCGGTCATCGCGCTGGTCGCCGTCGTCGTCGCGGTGGTGGCCGTCTTCGCCACGGGCGGTAACCCCAGCAATGCGCAGGGACCGGCCGCCCGGCCGCCGGCCACCGCCAACCCGGGCGTCGTCCCGGTTTCGGACTCCGCGGGTGCGCCGACCGCCGCCGGTCTGGCCGCCGCCCTGGCCGCCCCCGTCGCCGACCCCAACCTGGGCAATGTCACCGGCCGCATCACCGACGCCAAGACCGGCGAGCAGATCTGGGAGCAGCGCGCCGGTGCCCCGATGCAGCCCGCATCCACCAACAAGATGCTGACCAGCGGCGCCGCACTGCTGACGCTGGCCCGCGACGAACGCGTCACTACCACCGTCGTCGCCGCCGACCAGACCCGCCAGCCCGGCGTGGTGGTGCTCGTCGGCGGGGGCGACCCGATTCTGTCGGCGGCCCCGCCCGGTGCCGAGACCTGGTACCGGGGCGCGGCCCGCATCAGCGATCTCGCCGACCAGGTGCGCAAGAGCGGCATCCCCGTGACCGCGGTGCAGGTGGACGACTCGCTGTTCACGGGTCCGGATTTCGCCCCGGGCTGGGATCCGGCGGACATCGCCGGCGGCGACATCGCCCCGATCCAGGCGGTGATGGTCGACGCCGGACGCATCCAGCCGACCACCGACGAGTCGCGACGCTCAACGACCCCGGCCCTGGACGCCGGTCGCGCACTGGCCACGGCCCTGCGGGTGGACCCCGCCACCGTCACGTTCGCCCCCGGCCCGCCGACCGGACGCCAGCTGGCGTCGGTGCAGTCTGCGCCGCTGATCGAGCGGCTGCGTCAGATGATGAACGCCTCGGACAACGTGATGGCCGAGTGCATCGCCCGCGAGGTTGCCAAGGCGACCGGTCGTCCGCTCAGCTTCGCCGGCGCGGTCGATGCGGTCACCAGCAAGCTCGCCTCGGCCGGGATCGACATGACGGGCGCGACGCTGGTGGACTCCAGCGGGCTGTCGGTCCTCGACCGGCTGACGGCCAAGACACTCGACGAGGTGGTGGGAGCCGCGGCCGGGTCAGACCAGCCGGCGATGCGCCCGCTGCTGGACCTGCTGCCGATCGCCGGCGGCAGCGGCACCCTCTCGGACCGTTTCCTCTCCGGTGACGCCAAGACCTCGTCGGCGGGATGGCTGCGCGCCAAGACCGGGTCGCTGACCGCCATCAACTCGCTGGCCGGGATCGTCACCGACGCCAGCGGCCGGGTGCTGACCTTCGCCTTCATCTCCAACGACGCCGGGCCGACGGGCCGGCTGGCCATCGACGCGCTGGCAGGGACCCTGCGCACCTGCGGCTGCGGCGCATGAGCGGCCAATCGCAACTGAGCGTCGGGCGGGCCGTCGACTGGCAGTTCGCCGGCACCGTGGGCGCCTGGCTGGCCCGGCCCGCGCCACCGGCCACCGACTACACCCGCCGGCAGGCCATCGACGAACTGGCGACCGCCGCCCGCGCCGCCGAGCGCCCGGTGCGCGAGGTCACCCGGCTGGGCAACGACGACGCCGTGCCCGAAGCCCGGATCATCGACCGGGAGCAGTGGATCCGGGCCGCCTCGGAGTCCATGCGAGTGATGACCGGCGGCACGGATCAGCCGAGCAATCCGATCACCGGCCGAGTCACCGGCGCGCAGACGGGCGCGGTGCTGGCGTTCGTGTCCTCGGGCATCCTTGGCCAGTTCGATCCGTTCGCGGTCGAAGGGCAGGGCGGTCAGCTGCTGCTGGTCTACCCGAACGTGATCGCCGTCGAGCGTCAGCTCAGAGTGTCGCCGTCGGACTTCCGGCTGTGGGTGTGCCTGCACGAGGTCACCCACCGGGTGCAGTTCAGCGCGAATCCCTGGCTGGCCCAACATATGTCGCGTGCGCTGGGTGTGCTGACCTCCGACGCGGGCGATGACTTCGTCGCGGTCGCCGCGCGGCTCGCCGACTTCGTCAAGAAGCGTCGTGGGCAGACCAAGGGCGATCAGGATCCCAACGAGGCCGGCATCCTCGGGTTCATGCGCGCGGTGCAGTCCGAACCGCAGCGCGCGGCGATGGATCAGCTGCTGGTCCTCGGCACCTTGCTGGAGGGCCACGCCGACCATGTGATGGACGCCGTCGGCCCCGCCGTCGTGCCCTCGGTCCACGTCATCCGGCAACGCTTCGACCAACGCCGCCAGCGCCACCAGCCGCCCCTGCAGCGGCTGCTGCGCGCCCTGCTCGGACTGGACGCCAAGATGAGCCAGTACACCCGCGGCAAGGCGTTCGTCGACCACGTGGTGACCAAGGTCGGCATGGACCGGTTCAACACCGTGTGGTCGGGCCCGGACACCCTGCCGCTGCCCGACGAGATCGAAGATCCGCAGCGGTGGATCGACCGGGTGCTGTAGCGCGGCTGCGGGCCGTCCTGGCCGGCTTCGCGACGGATCACCTGCCCGACGCGATGGCCTGGTGCGTGGCGCTCTCCGGTGGCCCCGACTCCCTGGCTCTGACGGCGGCCGCGACGGCGACGCTGCCGACCACCGCGCTGATCGTCGACCACGGGCTGCAGCCCGGCTCGGCCGAGGTGGCCGAGGCCGCCCGCCGCCACGCCCTCGATCTGGGCTGTGTCGCGGCCCGGGTGCTGTCGGTGGAGGTAGGAACCGCGGGCGGCCCTGAGGCGGCCGCCCGCGCTGCCCGCTACGCCGTGCTGGAGTCGGCCCGGGGGGATGCGCCGGTGCTGCTGGCCCACACCCTCGACGACCAGGCTGAAACCGTGCTGCTGGGTCTGGGCCGCGGCTCCGGTGCCCGCTCGATCGCCGGCATGCGCGTCGCGGACCCGCCCTGGTACCGGCCCCTGCTGGCCGAGCGGCGCAGCCTCACCCACGCCGTCTGCGCCGAACTTGGACTCACCCCGTGGGACGACCCGCACAACACCGACCGGCGGTTCACCCGGGTGCGGCTGCGCACCGAGGTGCTGCCGCTACTCGAGGACGTCCTGGGCGGCGGGGTGGCCGAGGCGCTGGCCCGCACGGCGGCCGCGCTGCGGGAGGACACCGAAGCTCTCGACGATCTCGCCGACCGGGCGCTCGACGACGCCGAGGACGGTGCGCCCGTTGCGGTCGCAGCGCTGTCCGGGCTGCCGACGGCGGTGCGCAGGCGGGTGATCCGGCGGTGGCTTCTGAGGGGCGGTGCCAGCGGGCTCACCGACAAGCAGATCCGGGCGGTGGACGCCCTGGTCATGGCCTGGCGGGGGCAGGGCGGTGTGGCGGTCGGCTCGGATCTGCGCAACCAGCGGCTGTTCGCCGGTCGCCGCGACGGAAGACTGGTTCTGTACTCGCAGGCCGTGTAATTGGTCGTCAGGCCTCGGGCATGGCACAGTGTGCTCGTGTCGGTCGACGACCTCTACTCCGGGGATATCAAGTCGGTTTTGTTGTCCCAAGAGCAGATTCAGGCCCGGACCGGCGAACTGGCCGCGCTGGTCGCCAAGGACTACGGCGACGACCTCAACGGCCAGGACCTGCTGCTGGTCACCGTGCTCAAGGGCGCGGTGATGTTCGTAACCGACCTGGCCAGGGCCATTCCCCTGCCCACCCAGCTCGAGTTCATGGCGGTCAGCTCCTACGGATCGTCGACGTCGTCGTCCGGAGTGGTCCGAATCCTCAAGGACCTGGACCGCGACATCCACGACCGCGACGTGCTGATCGTCGAGGACATCGTCGACTCCGGGCTGACCCTGTCCTGGCTGCTGCGCAACCTGGCCAGCCGCCACCCGCGGTCGCTGCGGGTGTGCACGCTGCTGCGCAAACCCGACGCGGTGCGCGCCGATGTCGAGATCACCTACGTGGGCTTCGACATTCCCAACGAGTTCGTCGTCGGCTACGGCCTGGATTACGCCGAGCGCTACCGGGACCTGCCGTTCATCGGCACCCTCGACCCGAGGGTCTACCAGCACTAGCGTTTCGCCGAATGTGGACTTCAGCGACGGCGAATCCGCGAAAGCGCGGGGGTAATCCACGTTCGCCGGCGAAGTGGTGCGGCTACGTCAGCTCCCAGACCGCGGTCACCGAGAAGCCCACGGTCTGCTCGCCGGGCTGCAACGGCACCTCGGTGGCCATCGCCCCGCGCGGCATCGGCACCGGCGGCGCCGGTGGCGACCCGGCCGGCGCCTCACTGATCGAGATGATCTTGCCCAGCGACAGCCCGGACAGCTGGGCGTACTGCTGGGCGCGGTCCTTGGCGTCGTTGAACGCCCGCGCCCGTGCGTCGCTGACCAACTTGGAGTCGTCCTCGATCGAGTAGCGCACCGAGTTCAGCCGGGTCGCGTCGCCGCCGGCGCTGACGATGCTGGCCAGCACCTGCGACGCGCTGTCCAGCTTGCGGATCTTCACCTGGATGGAGTTGCTGGCCCGATACCCCGTGATCGTCGAGTTCTCGCCATACTGCGGCTGCAGGCTGACCTGCGTGGTGCTGATGTCCTTGGCGTCGATACCGCCGCTGCCGAGCGCGGCGAGGACGGCCTTCTGGCGCTCGTTGGTCTGGTTCATCGCGGTGGTGACGTCGGGTGCCACGAATTCGATGCTGACGTCGGCGGTCAGGGTGTCCGGCACGCCCTTGACCTCGCCGGAGCCGACGACGGTGACCTGCCGCGGGTTGGCGCCGACCGGTCCGGCGGCCGAGTCACACCCGCTCAACCCCGCGACGGCCAGCACGGCCGCGAAGACTATTCCACCCAACCGCCGGGATATCGACATGTCTGCCAACCTAGCGCGCGGCACTACAGTCTTGGCATGTCCCGGCCCCGGCTGACACACCTCGGTGGTCCGACCACGCTGATCGAACTCGACGGTTGGAAGATCCTGACCGACCCGACGTTCGACCCTCCCGGTCGGCTCTACCGGTTCGGCTGGGGTACGTCCTCGCACAAGGTCGCCGGCCCAGCCGAGCCACCCGATGATGTCTTCCCGGTGGATCTAGTCCTGCTCAGCCACGACCACCACGCCGACAATCTCGACGACTCCGGGCGGGCACTGCTCGCTCAGGCGGGCACTGTCATCACCACGGTTCCCGGCGCACGCCGGCTGGGCTCGAACAACGTACGCGGTCTGGCCGACTGGGAGTCGACGACGCTGACGGCGCCCGGCCGTCCGCCGCTGACCATCACCGCGACACCCTGTCGGCACGGCCCCAAGTTCAGCAGACCGATCGCGGGAAAGGTCGCCGGTTTCGCGCTGCACCGCGACGGGGAAGACACTGCGGCACTGTGGATGTCGGGAGACACCGTGCTCTACGACGGGCTGCGCGAGGTCGCCGAGCGGATCCCCGTCGATGTCGCACTGATCCACCTCGGTGGCGTGCGGTTCTGGTTCACCGGTCCCATCCGGTTCACCATGACGGCAGCCGAGGGCGCGGAACTGATCCGGCTGATGCGGCCCAGGGTTGCCGTCCCCGTGCACTACGAGGGATGGACACACTTCCGTGAGCCTGAAGCGGTTCTGCGCCAGACACTTTCGGATTCCGACGTGCGCGACCGGATCCACTGGCTGACACCGGGCGTAGCCGCTGAGGTCTAGGGCTTACCGGCGTGCTCGCCGATCGCCTTGACGATCGCCTCGCCGGCTCGGCCCAACAGGTCGCCGCGCATGTTCTTGGCCCATTCGTGCGAGGACTCGGCTGCCCGCAGTTGACCCTTGAAGTGCGGCATGACCTTTCGGGCGAACAGCTCATAGGAGTGCAGGGTGGCCCGCCGATCGGCCCAGTCGTGGCCGAGCATCAGGAAGGTGCCGAATCCGCCGGAGCGCTCCAGCAGGTCGGAGATGTAGGCGATCGCGTCGTCGGGTGTACCGATGCAGCAGTTGCCCATGGCTGCGTAGTTGGCGACGAACTCGCGCGGCGACCGGTTGGCTTCGTCGACGTCGTTGGACAGCGGTACGAAGCCCGCCGCACCGAAGTAGTCGGCGAAGTCCTGTAGTCCGTAGATGCAGTCGTCGATGGCCTGTTCGCGGGTGTCGGCCAGGTGCACGATGCCGAGCACCCGCCAGTGGGTCCGGTCCGGCTCGGGGCGGTCCACCTTGGCGGCCTGGTCCACGACGATCTGCCAGGCGTTCTCCAGTGCCGCGTAGCCGCCGGGCACCGACATCGACAGCGACAGCAGCGAGGTGCCCAGCGTTCCGGCCAACCGCGGCCCAGACGGGGAAACCATTGCCGCGGTGGATATTTCGGGATACGGCCAGGTGTAGGGCCGGATGTGCAGCGCGGCGTCCCGCAGGGTGAACCAGTCGGAGTGCCGGTCGACGCGTTCGTCGGGACCGGCGCGGAAGAGGGCCATGATGGCCTCGAGCGACTCCTGCATCATCCGCCGCTGCTCTACCGGGTCGATACCCATCATGTAGGCATCGGAGGGCAGGGCGCCGGGGCCGGCGCCGAACATCACCCGTCCGCGGGTCAGGTGGTCGAGCAGCACCCAGCGGTCGGCCACCATCAGCGGGTGGTGGTAGGGCAGCGAGACCACGCCCGTGCCGAGCCGGATGTGCTTGGTGCGCTCGGCCGCGGCGGCGATGAACACCTCCGGGCAGGCGATCAACTCGTAGCCGCCGGAGTGATGCTCGCCGAACCAGACTTCGTCGTAACCCAGCCGGTCCAGGGCGACGGTCCGCTCCAGGTCGTATTCCAATGCGACGGTGGGGGATTGGCCGGTGGGGTGAAACGGTGTGATGAACACACCGAAGTTGAGGGGCCGCATGTCAGAACTCCAATCCGGAAAGGAAGCTCACCAGTTCGCGATTGATCTCGTCGGGCCGCTCCTGCTGAATCCAGTGCCCGGCACCGTCGAGCAGCACCTGACGGTAGGGGCCTTTGACGACCTCTCCGGCCCGGTCGATGCGGGTGAAGCCGAGTGTCGGGTCATCGGTGCCGCCGACGAACAGTGCTGGGACAGCGATGGTTTCGGCCACCGGATGACCCAGGATGTGCCAATTGCGGTCGAAGCAGCGGTACCAGTTGAGCGCTCCGGTGAAACCGGTGCGACCGAACTCATCGGCGTAGTGCTGCAGTTCGGCGGCCGAGAGCCAGTCCGGCAGCCGGTCCGGTTCGGTCAGCCGGTCGAGGAACCCGGCCGGGCCCGGCGTGAGCATCCGCAGCGCGGCTTGTTCGTTCTCCGGGGTCCGCATGCCGCCCAGCAGCAGACGCATGGTGCGGGCCGGGTCGCGGGCCAGTTCGGCGTCGGCGGGCCCGGGTTCCTGGAAGTACAGGATGTAGAAGAAGTTGTCGCCGAAGATCCGGCGGAACGCCTCGGTGGGCGGTGTCTGCGGCCGCGGTATCGGCGGGACGGCCAGGCCGGCGACGGCCGCGACCCGGTCGGGGTGCAGCAGCGGCAGGTTCCACGCCACCACGGCGCCGAAGTCGTGACCGACGATCGCGGCGCGCTCGGCACCGACGTCGTCGAGCAGGCCGACCACGTCCGCGGTGAGCGCGGTGATGTCGTATTCCTCGACGGCCGCCGGCCGCGACGAGCCGCCGTAGCCGCGCTGGTCGGGGGCGAGCACGTGGTAACCCGCGTCGGCCAGAACGGTGATCTGGTGGCGCCAGGAGTACGCCAGTTCGGGGAAACCGTGGGCCAGGACCACCACCGGAGCACCGGGTTCACCCGCTTCGACCAGCCGCAACCGAACGCCGTTGACGTCGACTAACCGTTCGGTTGGAGCGACCACGGTGCCAGCCAAGCACAGCTTCGGGATGGCTGGAAGGGGCGGATTCACCGCACAGCGAACGAGAACCAAACGCTGACGGAAACCATCGGGCAACTTCCCGACGTTGGTGTAGCGGTAGCCTGAACTATTCCAGCTGCGTATATCGGAAGGACCGGGCCGGCAGCGGCCGATGTAGATGAACCGGAAAAACGTGATCCGCACACTGACGGTGGTCGCCGTCGTGCTGCTACTCGGCTGGTCGTTCTTCTATTTCAGTGACGACACCCGCGGCTTCAAACCCGTCGACACCTCGGTGGCGATGGCCCAGATCAAGGCCGACAACGTCACCAGCGCCCAGATCGACGACCGCGAACAGCAGTTGCGGTTGGAGCTCAAGAGCGCCAACGGCGACACCGACGACTCGAACAAGGTCATCACCAAGTACCCGACCGGGTACGCGGTCAACCTGTTCGACGCCCTGAACGCCAAGAACGTCAAGACCAACACCGTGGTCAACCAGGGCAGCATTCTGGGCTCGCTGCTGGTCTACATGCTGCCGCTGCTCCTGCTGGTCGGCCTGTTCGTGCTGTTCTCCCGCATGCAGACCGGTGGCCGGATGGGCTTCGGCTTCGGCAAGTCGCGGGCCAAGCAGCTGGGCAAGGACATGCCCAAGACCACCTTCGCCGACGTCGCAGGCGTGGACGAGGCGGTCGAGGAGCTCTACGAGATCAAGGACTTCCTGCAGAACCCGTCGCGATATCAGGCGCTGGGCGCCAAGATCCCCAAGGGCGTACTGCTCTACGGCCCGCCCGGCACCGGCAAGACCCTGCTGGCCCGTGCGGTCGCCGGCGAGGCCGGCGTGCCGTTCTTCACGATCTCCGGCTCGGACTTCGTCGAGATGTTCGTCGGCGTCGGCGCCTCCCGGGTGCGCGACCTGTTCGAGCAGGCCAAGCAGAACGCGCCCTGCATCATCTTCGTCGACGAGATCGACGCGGTCGGCCGCCAGCGCGGTGCCGGCCTCGGCGGTGGGCACGACGAGCGCGAGCAGACCCTCAACCAGCTGCTCGTCGAGATGGACGGGTTCGGCGAGCGCCAGGGCGTGATCCTGATCGCCGCGACCAACCGGCCCGACATCCTCGACCCGGCGCTGCTGCGGCCCGGCCGCTTCGACCGCCAGATCCCGGTGTCCAACCCGGACCTGGCCGGCCGCAAGGCGGTGCTGCGGGTGCACTCGGCCGGCAAGCCGATGGCCCCCGACGCCGACCTCGACGGCCTGGCCAAGCGCACCGTCGGCATGTCCGGCGCCGACCTGGCCAACGTGATCAACGAGGCCGCGCTGCTCACCGCCCGGGAGAACGGCACCGTGATCACCGGCGCTGCGATGGAGGAGGCCGTCGACCGGGTGATCGGCGGACCGCGTCGCAAGGGCCGGGTGATCAGCGAGCTGGAGAAGAAGATCACCGCCTACCACGAGGGTGGCCACACCCTGGCGGCGTGGGCGATGCCCGACATCGAACCCATCTACAAGGTCACCATCCTGGCCCGCGGCCGCACCGGCGGCCACGCCGTCTCGGTGCCAGAGGACGACAAGGGCCTGATGACCCGCTCGGAGATGATCTCCCGGCTGGTGTTCGCGATGGGTGGCCGTGCCGCCGAGGAACTGGTGTTCCGCGAGCCGACCACCGGCGCGGTGTCCGATATCGACCAGGCCACCAAGATCGCCCGCGCGATGGTCACCGAGTACGGCATGAGCTCCAAACTCGGTGCGGTCAAGTACGGCACCGAACACGGCGACCCCTTCCTGGGCCGCACGATGGGCACCCAGTCGGACTACAGCCACGAGGTCGCCCGCGACATCGACGACGAGGTCCGCAAGCTCATCGAGGCCGCCCATACCGAGGCGTGGGCGATCCTGACCGAGTATCGCGACGTGCTCGACATCCTCGCCGGCGAGCTGCTGGAGAAGGAAACCCTGCACCGGGCCGAGCTGGAGGCGATCTTCGGCGACGTGCAGAAGCGGCCGCGACTGACGGTGTTCGACGACTTCGGCGGGCGAATTCCCTCCGACAAGCCGCCGATCAAGACACCGGGTGAGCTGGCCATCGAACGCGGCGAACCGTGGCCCAAGCCGATTCCGGAGCCGGCGTTCAAGAAGGCGATCGCCCAGGCGTCCGCCGCCGCTCAGGCCCAGCAGCCCAACGGCGGCAACGGCAACGGCGCGCACGCCGCGGGCCCGCAGAACCAGCCGCCGGGTGCCGGTGCGCCCGACTACGGCGCACCCGCCGGCTGGCATGCCCCCGGCTGGCCGCCGCCCAACCAGCAGCAGGGCGGCTACTGGTACCCGCCGCCCCCGCCCGGGTGGGCACCGCCCCCGCAGCAGGGCCAGCAGCCGTATCCGCCATACCCCTACCCCGCGCCCAGCCATACTCCTACCGCGCCCGCGCCACAGGATGACGCCGGTGACGACGGCGGCCGGCACAGACCGCCGTCCAACGGTTGAACTGACGAAACGGAGCATTGATGGCGCAGCCGACCTCGATCACCCTGGAGACGCCGGTCTTCGACCAGGCCCGCGCTGAGGCGGCGGTCCGCGAACTGCTGCTGGCAGTCGGGGAGGACCCGGAACGCCAGGGTCTGCTGGAGACCCCGGCCCGGGTCGCGCGGGCGTACCGGGAGATGTTCGCCGGCCTCTACACCGACCCGGATGCCGTGCTGGAGACCACCTTCGACGAGCAGCACGACGAGCTCGTCCTGGTCAAGCAGATCCCGATGTACTCCACCTGCGAGCACCACTTGGTGGCCTTCCACGGGGTGGCGCACGTGGGCTACATCCCCGGTGACGACGGCCGGGTCACCGGCCTGTCGAAACTGGCCCGGGTGGTCGATCTGTACGCCAAGCGCCCGCAGGTTCAGGAGCGCCTGACCGCCCAGATCGCCGACGCGGTGATGCGCAAGCTCAAGCCGCGCGGCGTCATCGTCGTCATCGAGGCCGAGCACCTGTGCATGGCGATGCGCGGCGTCCGCAAGCCCGGCGCCACCACCACGACGTCGGCGGTGCGCGGACAGTTCAAGACCGACAATGCATCGCGAGCCGAGGCGCTGGAACTCATACTGCGCAAGTGAATGCCATCGGCGTACAGGTGATGGGGGTCGTCAACGTCACCGATGACTCCTTCTCCGACGGCGGACGCTACCTCGACCCCGACCGGGCCGTCGAGCACGGTGTCCAGCTCGTGGCCCAGGGCGCGGCGATCGTCGACGTCGGCGGCGAGTCGACCCGGCCCGGCGCGGTGCGTGTCGATGCCGCAGTGGAAACCGCAAGGGTACTTCCGGTCGTCAAAGAGCTTGCCGCCCAAGGTATCACCGTCAGCATCGACACCATGCACGCGGCCGTCGCGGCCGCCGCGCTGCAGAACGGGGCCAGCATCGTCAACGATGTCTCCGGCGGGCGTGCCGATCCGGCCATGGCACCGCTGCTCGCCGACGCCAAGGTCCCGTGGGTGATGATGCACTGGCGCTCCGTCCGTGCCGACCACCCGCACAACGTGCCCGACTATCGCGACGTGGTGGCCGAGGTGCGCGACGAACTTCTCGCCGGAGTGGACGCCGCGGTCGCCGCCGGAGTGGACCAGGCCAACGTGATCATCGACCCCGGACTTGGTTTCGCCAAGACCGCGCAACACAATTGGGCCCTGCTGCGCGCGCTGCCGCAGTTGGTGGCCACCGGCATCCCGGTGCTCGTCGGCGCATCGCGCAAACGCTTCCTCGGCACCCTTCTCGCCGATGCCGACGGCACACCCAGGCCGCCGGACGGCCGCGAGACCGCCACCGCGGTGGTCTCGGCGCTGGCCGCGCGGGCCGGCGCGTGGGGGGTCCGGGTGCACGATGTTCAGGCAAGTGTCGACGCACTCAAAGTCGTTGCAGCTTGGGAGGATTGCGGTGGCTGACCGGATCGAGTTGCGTGGCCTGACGGTGCGCGGCAACCACGGCGTCTTCGACCACGAGCGGCGCGACGGGCAGGACTTCGTCATCGACGTCACCGTGTGGATCGACCTTGCCGACGCCGCCGCCAGCGACGACCTCGCCGACACCTACGACTACGGCGTGCTCGCTCAGCGCGCCGCGGCCGTCGTGGCGGGTCCGGCACGCAACCTGATCGAGACGGTTGCCGCCGAGATCGCCGAGGACGTCATGACCGACCAGCGGGTGCACGCCGTCGAAGTGGTGGTGCACAAACCCGAGGCGCCGATTCCGTTGGCGTTCGCCGATGTTGCGGTGGTCGCACGGCGGTCGCGGCGCGGCGGCCGCGGCCAGGTGGTCCCCGCCGGAGGTGCGATATGACGCGGGTGGTGCTCTCGATCGGCTCCAATCTCGGCGACCGGATGGCGCGGCTCCAGTCGGCGGTCGACGGACTCGGCGGTTCGGTGCGGGCCCTGTCGCCGGTCTATGAGACCGACGCCTGGGGCGGCGTTGACCAGGGCCCGTTCCTCAACGCCGTGGTCATCGCCGACGATCCGAGCCTCGACGGACACGGCTGGCTGAAGCGGGCCCAGGCGCTCGAGCAGGCCAACGAGCGGGTCCGCGAGCAGAAGTGGGGGCCGCGCACCCTCGACGTCGATCTGGTCTGCTGCCATGACGGCGACACCGAGGTGATCTCCCGCGACGAGGGCCTGACTCTGCCGCATCCGCTGGCGCACCTGCGAGCGTTCGTGATGATCCCGTGGCTGGCGGTCGATCCGGCGGCGGCACTCACCGTGGCCGGTGAGCGCCGCCCGGTCGACCGGCTGCTCACCGAGCTGGAACCCGCCGACCGCGACGGCGTACGGCTGACCGGGCTGCTGCTGAACCTTCCCCCCGACGAAGCTTTCGAGGCCTGATGGGACCGACACGCAGACGCGACCTGACGGCCGCGGTCGTCGGGGTGGCGATCCTGGCCTACCTGCTGGTGCATGTCCTCTACCGCTACTTCCCGCCGATCACGATGTGGACCGGGCTGTCGCTGCTGGCCGTCGCGGCCATCGAGGCCGCCTGGGGCGGGTCGGTGCGCGCGAAGATCCGGGATGGCGAGATCGGGGTCGGCGGCGGTCGGCTGCACCCGCTGGCGGTGGCACGCAGCCTCGTGGTGGCCCAGGCGTCGGCCTGGGTGGGTGCGCTGATGCTGGGCTGGTGGATCGGGGTGCTGGTCTATTTGCTGCCCCGGCGGGCCGAACTGCGGGTGGCGGGCGCCGACACCCCGGGCGCGCTGGTGGCCGCGGTCAGCGCCCTGGCCCTGGTGGTCGCCGGGCTGTGGCTGCAGCACTGCTGCAAGTCACCCGGGGAACCGACGGACAACAGCGAGGCCGCTCCGGAGTGACGCGCGGCGAATCGCCGCAGCTCGACGACACGCCCACCGACGCCGCGCGGGTACAGTCACCCCATGACCGTTCTGTCCCGCGGCGCCAGGAACAGGCGCGGCGGCCGCAGGCCGGGTTGGCTGCTCTTGACGACGTTGCTAGTCCTGGCCATCGTGGCCAGTTCCGCACTGGTGTTCACCAACAAGGTCGAGCTGCTCAAACTGGCGGTCATCCTGTCGTTGTGGGCGGCGGTGGTCGCGGCCTTCGTGTCCGTGATCTACCGCAGGCAGAGCGACGTCGACGCGGCCAGGGCGCGGGATCTCAAACTCGTCTACGACCTGCAGCTGGATCGGGAGATCTCCGCGCGGCGCGAGTACGAGCTGTCCGTCGAGTCCCATCTGCGTCGCGAGCTGGCCTCCGAGCTGCGCGCCCAGGCCGCCGACGAGGTGGCGGCACTGCGCGCCGAGCTGTCGGCGCTGCGCGCGAACCTGGAAATCCTGTTCGACGCCGACCTCGGTGATCGCCCCGCCCTGGAGGGCGACCGGGTGGGCGCCGGCTACGGCGACTGGACCCGGGACACCACCGCGATGCCGCCCGCACCGGGCCGCGTCGAGAGCAGCCGCATCACGCCGGTCACCGAGGAGGAGACCAGCGGCGGCACGGCCGAGAACCCGATCATCGACGTGCCGGAGGAGCCGCTGGTCGCCTCGGCCACCGCCACTGCGCCGCCAGGACCGCAGCAGCGGTACGACGCCCCGCCGCCGCGCCGCGCGCACACCGAGGAACAGCCCTACCCGGAAACGGACTACCGCGGCTCGCACCGGCGGTCCGGCGAGAACGGCGAGCCTCTGCCGGCCCCCGAACGGCCGTTCGCCCCGTCGCCCCCGCCGCAGCCGGAACCCCGGCCCGAACCCGCGCCTGCGGCCCGAGGCTCGGAGTGGCGGCCGGTGGAGGCCCAGGGCCAGTGGCTGCCACCGGGAGCACCGGGCAGCAACTGGGTTCCCTCCGACAACGGCGCGGTCCCGCCCCCGCCGCTGCCCGGCGAGCCGGCCCGGGGCAGGCACTGGACGGGCGAGCCGGGTCAGCCCCGGCCCGAACCGCAGCCACGCCCCGAGCCGGTCATGCAGCCGCCGCCTGAACCGGCTGCCCCCAGGTCCCGCCACTCCGTGGAGGTACCGGGCTACGGCCAGCCGGCACCGGCCATGTCCACCCCGCCGCAGCCCGCCGCCCGGCACCGCGGCGACGAGGAGCCCGAACCCGAGCCGGACGAGGGCCCGTCGGGTCAGCACACCGGCGGACAGTCGGTCGCCGACCTGCTGGCCCGCCTGCAGGCGAACGGGACCGGCGGTGGCGGCCGTCGCCGCAGGCGCGAGGACTGAGGCCGAGCAGCCGGGCGCGCGACCCCGGGTAAAGTTGTCCGGACCGTCCGGTACCGGCACAGCAGGACCGGAACGAAACACTCATCGACGTCAGCGAGGTCGTCTACGTGGGGACCCCTAATGGTCTGCGCCCGGCACGGCTCAAGGTCGGCATCATCTCGGCCGGCCGGGTGGGCACCGCGCTGGGCGTCGCGCTGGAGCGGGCCGAGCATGTGGTGGTGGCCTGTAGCGCCATTTCCAACACCTCGCGGCGGCTGGCTGAGCGCAGGCTTCCCGACACCCCGGTGCTGCCGGTGACAGCCGTCGCCGACAGCGCCGAGTTGTTGCTGCTGACGGTGCCCGACGCCGAACTGGCCGGCCTCGTCAACGGTCTGGCCGCCACCGAATCGGTGCGTCGCGGCACCATCGTGGTGCACACCTCGGGAGCCAACGGCGTCGGCGTCCTGGCGCCGCTGACCGAGCAGGGCTGCACCCCGCTGGCCATCCATCCGGCGATGACGTTCACCGGTGCCGACGAGGACATCGCCCGGCTGACCGACACCTGTTTCGGGATCACCGCCGCCGACGAGATCGGCTTCGCCATCGCCCAGGCGCTGGTCCTGGAGATCGGCGGCGAACCGTTCGGGGTGCGCGAGGACGCGCGCACGCTGTACCACGCCGCGCTGGCCCACGCGAGCAACCACGTCGTCACGGTGGTCGCCGACGCGCTCGACGCGCTGCGCGCGGCCGTGTCCGGCCAGGAACTGCTGGGCCAGGAACTCATCGGTGACGCACCGGGGGGCCTGGCCGAGCGCGTCATCGGCCCGTTGGCGCGGGCCGCACTGGAGAACACGCTGCATCGCGGTCAGGCCGCATTGACCGGCCCCGTCGCCCGCGGCGATGCCGCGGCCGTCGCCGGCCACATCGCCGCACTTGCCGAAGTGGACTATCAACTGGCGCAAGCGTATTGCGCGAACTCGTTGCGCACCGCCCAACGTGCGCACGCCCCAGAGGAGGTCTTTGCGGTGTTGGCGGACTGGTCGGCCGGCCGAGGACGGCCGCAGTGAGCAAGACGGCGCCGCAGTTCGGCGCCGGTCAGCTCAACGTGTACCCGACGCCGCAGGCGGTGTCGGAGGTCAGCAGGGCGCTGCGGCACACCGGGCGCCGGGTGATGCTGGTGCCCACCATGGGTGCGCTGCACGAAGGCCACCTGGCGTTGGTCCGCGCGGCCAAACGGGTGCCCGGAGCGGTGGTCGTGGTGTCGATCTTCGTCAATCCGCTGCAGTTCGGGGTCAACGAGGACCTTGACGCCTACCCGCGCACCCTGGACGCCGATCTCGCAGCTGCTGCGCGGCGAGGGCGTCGAGGTGGTGTTCGCCCCGAGCGCTTCGGCGATGTATCCGGACGGATCCCGGACCACGGTGCACCCCGGTCCGCTCGGATCCGAACTCGAAGGCGCTTCCCGTCCAACACATTTCGCAGGCATGCTGACCGTGGTTCTCAAGCTGCTCCAGATCATCCGGCCCGATCGCGCCTTCTTCGGGGAGAAGGACTACCAGCAGTTGGTGCTCATCCGGCAGATGGTCGCGGACCTCAACGTCGATGTGCGCATCGTCGGCGTGCCGACGGTCCGCGAGGCCGACGGCCTGGCGATGTCGTCGCGCAACCGCTACCTCAACCCTGAAGATCGCGAGCAGGCCGGTGCGCTGTCCTCGGCATTGCTGGCCGGCATGTACGGCGCGGCCGGAGGAGCGGCGGCCGCTCTGGACGCCGCGCGTGCGGTCCTCGACGAGGTGCCCGCCATCGAGGTCGACTACCTCGAAGTACGCGGCCCTCAACTGGAGCCGGCGCCGCCGTACGGGCCCGGCCGGATTCTGATCGCGGCCCGGCTCGGCGGCACCCGGCTGCTGGACAACATCGCCGTGGACCTGTCGACCAATGACGCTCCGCCCGGCGCCGCTCACGCCGGCCATCACGAAATCACCTGGAGAAACTGATGTTTCGGACGATGCTGAAGTCCAAGATCCACCGCGCGACGGTGACGCACGCCGACCTGCACTACGTGGGTTCGGTCACCATCGACGCCGACCTGATGGAGGCGGCCGACCTGCTGGAAGGCGAGCAGGTCACGATCGTCGACATCGACAACGGCAACCGGCTGGTGACGTATGCGATCACCGGACAGCGGGGCTCCGGCGTGATCGGGATCAACGGCGCCGCCGCCCATCTGGTTCATCCCGGTGATCTGGTCATCCTGATCGCCTACGCCACGATGGACGACGCCGAGGCCCGCACGCATCGCCCGCGCGTGGTGTTCGTCGACGCCGCCAACCGGCAGACCGACCTCGGTGACGACCCCGCCCACGTTCCCGACGACGCCTCCGGCCTGCTCTCCCCGCGGACTGTGCGGTAGCCGTGCTGCTCGCAATCGACGTTCGCAACACCCACACCGTCGTGGGCTTGGTCTCCGGCTCGGGTGATCACGCAAAAGTTGTGCAGCAGTGGCGTATTCGCACCGAGTCCGAGGTCACCGCCGACGAGCTCGCACTGACCATCGAAGGTCTGATCGGCGACGACTCCGAACGGTTGACGGGAGCCACCGGTCTGTCCACCGTGCCGTCGGTGCTGCACGAGGTCCGACTCATGCTCGAGCAGTACTGGCCCGCCGTCCCGCACGTGCTGATCGAACCGGGTGTGCGCACCGGCATCCCGCTTCTGGTCGACAATCCCAAAGAGGTCGGCGCCGACCGCATCGTGAACTGTCTGGCCGCCTTCGCCAAGTACAAGTCCGCGGCCATCGTGGTGGACTTCGGTTCTTCCATCTGCGTCGACGTCGTCTCCGCCAAGGGTGAGTTCCTCGGCGGCGCAATCGCTCCCGGCGTGCAGGTCTCCTCCGATGCGGCGGCAGCTCGCTCCGCCGCGCTGCGCCGGGTCGAACTCACCCGGCCGCGGTCGGTGGTCGGCAAGAACACCGTCGAGTGCATGCAGGCAGGTGCGGTGTTCGGGTTCGCGGGCCTCGTCGACGGCCTGATCACCCGCATTCGAGAGGACGTCGACGGCTTCGACGGCAGAGACGTCGCCGTCGTGGCCACCGGTCACACCGCCCCGTTGCTGTTGCCGGATCTGCGCGCCGCCGCGCACTACGACAAACACCTGACCCTGGACGGTCTGCGGATGGTGTACGAACGCAACCGGGACAACCAGCGCGGCAAGCTGAAGTCCGCCCGCTGAGGGCGATTTCAGAAGAACGTCCGCACCAGATCGACCACCCGGTCGCCGGCGTCGAGTACCGGGATCAGCCGCCACTTGTCGAAGACCGTGCACGGGTGTGACACCCCGAACTCGATCCAGTGACCCACCCGCACGGAGTCCTCGGCGACCGGCGCCAGTCTCAAGAACGCGTGCTGATCGTTGAGTTTGACGACCTCGCTGCCGGTCAGCGAGTCCGACGACCAACCTGTGCCGCGCCGAAGACGTTGCGGCACAGGCATATCCTGATCGAAAGACACGTCGCGGCGGCCCATCGTCAGCAGCGCCAACCCGGTTTCCGGTCGCGAACACACTTGCGCCCACACGTGCATCGCCGCGCGAAAGCCGCCGGCTTGCGTGCCGGGCCGGGTCAGCGGTGAGGTCCGCAGGTATAACCCGTCGTCGTTGGTCAGGTAGGCGCCGCTGCGCACGATGGTGCGCCAGTCTCCGGTCAGGATCTCGGCCACCAGGTCGAAATGCGTACTGCCGCCGGCGGTCACGATCATCCGCGCGCCCTCACACAGCGGCCGCAGCCGCACCGCGGTGACCCGCATCCACTCGAGGTAGTCGCGGACCGCACCCACCCCGGCGGCCGACACGTCGTGACCCAGCGCCGCCTCGTATCCGGCGACCCCGACGAGACGAAGCCTGGGGCTGGCCGCCACCGCGGCCGCCACCGCGTCGGCCTCGGCATCGTCGCGGCAACCGGTGCGGGTCCCCGCCACGCCGACCTCGACGCACACATCGACCGGCCGGTCCGCACCCGCGGCGGTCAGCGCATCGGTCATCAACCGAACCCCGCGCACCGAGTCCACCCAGCAGACCAACCCGAACTCCCGGTCGCCGTCCAGCTCGCCGGCCAGCCAGGCCAGGCCGGCCGCGTCGACCAGTTCGTTGGCCAGAAGTACCTCGCGGACGCCGAACGCCCGGAAAGTGCGCACCTGGCTGATCGTCGCGGCCGTCACCGCACACGCCCCCGCGTCGAACTGCCGGGCCACCAGCTGCGGGGCCATGTGCGTCTTGCCGTGCGGGGCCAGCTCCACACCGTGGCGGTCGCACCAGCCGGCCATCGTGGCCAGGTTGTGCTCCAGCGCCTCGGCCCGCAACACACACACCGGTCCCAGCGGACCCGCACCGAGCAGTTCGGGGCGCTCGGCGCGGATCTGGGCCGCCGTGCGGCCCGTCCACGCCACCGGCAAGCCCTTGTAGTGCCAGTCGAGAAGCTGGTCGTCCAGGGCCGCCACCGCACCGCGGTTGATGAGCGGCTTCATGGCCTCATTTAAGCTGGCACGTCGTGAGCCATGCTGATGAACGGGCCGACGTCAGCTCCGCTGACAATTCCAACGACGTCAGCTCCGCTGACAATTCCGACGCCGACGTCCCCGAGCAGTTCCGCATTCGCCAGGCCAAGCGGGAGCGTCTGCTGGCCGAGGGCAAGGACCCGTATCCGGTTTCGGTGCCTCGCACCCATTCGCTCGCCGAGATCCGCGCCGCCTACCCGGACCTGGCCGCCGACGCCGCCACCGGGGACACCGTCGGAGTGACCGGCCGGGTGGTGTTCGCCCGCAACTCCGGCAAGCTCTGCTTCGCCACGCTCCAGGACGGCGACGGCACCCACTTGCAGGCCATGCTCAGCCTGGCCGGAGTGGGCGAGGAAGCCCTCGAGCAGTGGAAGTCCGAAGTGGACCTCGGTGACATCGTGTTCGTCCACGGTGAGGTGATCAGCTCGCGGCGCGGAGAGCTCTCGGTGCTCGCCGACTCCTGGCAGATGGCCAGCAAGGCGCTGCGTCCGCTGCCGGTCGCGCACAAGGAGATGAGCGAGGAGTCCCGGGTGCGGCAGCGCTACGTCGATCTCATCGTGCGCCCGCAGGCCCGCACGGTGGCCCGCCAGCGGATCGCCGTGGTGCGCGCGGTACGCAACGCATTGGAACGGCGCGGGTTTCTCGAGGTCGAGAC
The DNA here is from genome assembly GCA_963716465.1 of uncultured Actinomycetota bacterium. Lineage (GTDB taxonomy): Bacteria > Actinomycetota > Actinomycetes > Mycobacteriales > Mycobacteriaceae > Mycobacterium. The sequence goes on along the minus strand of CAVQTS010000004.1, from coordinate 374,756 downwards.
TCCGATGCTGCAGACCTTGGCCGGCGGGGCGGCGGCCCGGCCGTTCGTCACCCACTCCAACGCGCTCGACACCGACCTGTTCCTGCGGATCGCGCCGGAGTTGTTCCTCAAGCGCTGCGTCGTCGGCGGGTTGGAGAAAGTCTTCGAACTCAATCGCGTGTTCCGAAACGAAGGCGCCGATTCCACCCATTCTCCGGAATTCGCGATGCTCGAGACTTATCAGGCCTGGGGCACCTATGACGATTCCGCGATCGTTACCCGCGAGCTTATTCAGGAGGTCGCCGACGAGGCTGTCGGCACCCGTCAAGTCCCATTGCCCGATGGCACAATCTACGATCTTGACGGCGAATGGCCCTCGATTCAAATGTATCCGTCGCTGTCGCAAGCCCTCGGTGAAGAGATCACTCCCGAGACGTCCCTGGAATACTTACTCGCTATTGCCGACCGGCTCGGCGTCGAGATACCCCGCGATCGCGGCTATGGACACGGCAAGCTCGTCGAAGAACTGTGGGAGCACACCGTCGGCAATGCATTGTGGTCTCCGACATTCGTCAAGGATTTCCCGGTCGAGACCACACCGCTGACACGTCAGCACCGCAGCATCCCCGGTGTGACGGAAAAATGGGATCTTTATGTCCGCGGCATCGAACTGGCGACCGGCTACTCCGAACTCGTCGACCCCGTTGTCCAGCGAGAACGGTTCGAAGCTCAGGCCAGGGCGGCTGCCGCCGGCGATGACGAGGCAATGGCACTCGACGAGGATTTCCTGGCCGCAATGGAGTATGCGATGCCGCCGACGACCGGAACGGGAATGGGCATCGATCGCTTGTTGATGGTTCTCACCGGCTTGTCAATTCGGGAAACCGTATTGTTCCCGATAGTTCGTCGCCACGGCAACTGAAGTGCACCGATCGACGGCCATGTTGAATACCGACCGATAATGTGGCACATTACTCGGCTAGGGGCGGAGTTCGACAATCGCTTGTAGTGCACAGGCAGAAGGACCCAGTGAGCTAATGGCCAAGAAAGTCACCGTCACCCTCGTGGACGATTTCGATGGTGAGGGTTCCGCCGACGAAACGGTCGAATTCTCGCTCGACGGCGTCAGCTATGAGATCGACCTTTCCTCGAAAAATGCACAGAAATTGCGCAACGAGTTGAAGCCGTGGCTCGAAGCCGGTCGTCGTGTCGGTGGCCGTCGGCGTGGCCGCTCCGCGCCCCCTGGACGGGGCCGTGCTTCCATCGACCGTGAGCAGAGCGCCGCGATTCGCGACTGGGCTCGCCGCAATGGTCACAAGGTGTCGACCCGCGGCCGCATCCCGGCCGAGATCATCGACGCCTTCCACGCCGCCACCTAGGCGGGCGGGGCCGTCACCGTCTCGTCAGCGGCGTTCGCTCGCGGCGTAGCGGGGCCGGTGATTACGGGAAACGAATCGTTGATCTCCCGCGTTGGTCTGCTGTGTCCACCGCCGTATGGGCGGTATGGGTGGCAAGGGAACGCACCTCCCTGCCGCGCCCATTAGAGTGGACGACAGGTACGTGGTGACTACCGCTGTACCTAATCGTGATGGAGAGCAGGTAACCACCGATGTTCGAGAGATTTACCGACCGTGCCCGCAGGGTCGTCGTCCTGGCTCAAGAAGAGGCCCGGATGCTCAACCACAACTACATCGGGACCGAGCACATCCTGTTGGGACTTATTCACGAGGGTGAGGGCGTAGCCGCCAAGTCGCTGGAGTCGCTGGGCATCTCTCTCGAGGGTGTCCGCAGCCAGGTCGAGGAGATCATCGGCCAGGGTCAGCAGGCGCCGTCGGGTCACATCCCGTTCACCCCCCGCGCCAAGAAGGTGCTCGAGCTGAGCCTGCGCGAAGCGCTGCAGCTCGGCCACAACTACATCGGCACCGAGCACATTCTGCTCGGCCTGATCCGTGAGGGTGAGGGTGTGGCCGCGCAGGTTCTGGTCAAGCTCGGCGCCGAACTGACCCGGGTGCGCCAGCAGGTCATCCAGCTGCTGTCCGGATACCAGGGCAAAGAGACCGCGGAGGCCGGCACCGGCGGCCGTGGCGGCGAGTCGGGCAATCCGTCCACCTCGCTGGTGCTCGACCAGTTCGGCCGCAACCTCACCGCCGCCGCCATGGAGGGCAAGCTCGACCCGGTCATCGGCCGGGAGAAGGAAATCGAGCGGGTCATGCAGGTGCTGAGCCGGCGCACCAAGAACAACCCGGTGCTGATCGGCGAGCCCGGCGTCGGCAAGACCGCCGTCGTGGAGGGCCTGGCCCAGGCCATCGTGCACGGCGAGGTCCCCGAGACGCTGAAGGACAAGCAGCTCTACACCCTCGACCTCGGGTCGTTGGTGGCCGGCAGCCGTTACCGCGGTGACTTCGAGGAGCGCCTGAAGAAGGTGCTGAAGGAGATCAACACCCGCGGCGACATCATCCTGTTCATCGACGAGCTGCACACGCTCGTCGGCGCTGGTGCCGCCGAGGGCGCGATCGACGCCGCGTCGATCCTCAAGCCCAAGCTGGCCCGCGGCGAGCTGCAGACCATCGGCGCGACCACGCTCGACGAGTACCGCAAGTACATCGAGAAGGACGCCGCGCTGGAGCGCCGCTTCCAGCCGGTGCAGGTCGGTGAGCCGACGGTGGCGCACACCATCGAGATCCTCAAGGGTCTGCGCGACCGCTACGAGGCCCACCACCGGGTGTCGATCACCGACGCCGCGGTGGTGGCGGCGGCCACCCTGGCCGACCGCTACATCAACGACCGGTTCCTGCCGGACAAGGCGATCGACCTGATCGACGAGGCCGGCGCACGGATGCGCATCCGCCGGATGACCGCTCCGCCGGACCTGCGTGAGTTCGACGAGAAGATCGCCGACGCGCGCCGGGAGAAGGAGAGCGCGATCGACGCGCAGGACTTCGAGAAGGCAGCCTCGCTGCGGGATCGCGAGAAGCAGCTGGTCGCCCAGCGTGCTGAGCGCGAAAAGCAGTGGCGCTCAGGCGATCTCGACGTCGTGGCCGAGGTCGACGACGAGCAGATCGCCGAGGTCCTCGGCAACTGGACCGGTATCCCCGTGTTCAAGCTGACCGAGGAGGAGACCACTCGGCTGCTGCGTATGGAGGACGAGCTGCACAAGCGGATCATCGGCCAGGAGGATGCGGTCAAGGCTGTCTCCAAGGCGATCCGCCGCACCCGGGCCGGCCTGAAGGACCCCAAGCGGCCGTCCGGTTCGTTCATCTTCGCCGGGCCGTCCGGTGTCGGTAAGACCGAGCTGTCCAAGGCGCTGGCGGAGTTCCTGTTCGGCGACGACGATGCGCTCATCCAGATCGACATGGGCGAATTCCACGACCGCTTCACCGCGTCGCGGTTGTTCGGCGCCCCGCCCGGATACGTCGGTTACGAGGAGGGCGGTCAGCTCACCGAAAAGGTGCGGCGCAAGCCGTTCTCGGTCGTGCTGTTCGACGAGATCGAGAAGGCGCATCAGGAGATCTACAACACCCTGTTGCAGGTCCTCGAGGACGGCCGTCTCACCGATGGCCAGGGCCGCACGGTCGACTTCAAGAACACCGTGCTGATCTTCACCTCGAACCTGGGCACCTCCGACATCTCCAAGGCTGTCGGTCTGGGCTTCACCCAGGGTGGCGGTGAGAACAACTACGAGCGGATGAAGCAGAAGGTCAACGACGAGCTCAAGAAGCACTTCCGGCCGGAGTTCCTCAACCGCATCGACGACATCATCGTCTTCCACCAGCTCACCAAGGACGAGATCATCGAGATGGTCGATCTGATGGTGAACCGGGTGTCCAAGCAGCTCAAGACCAAGGACATGACGATGGAGCTGACCGACAAGGCCAAGTCCCTGTTGGCCAAGCGCGGCTTCGACCCGGTCCTGGGTGCCCGGCCGTTGCGCCGGACCATCCAGCGCGAGATCGAGGACGCCCTCTCGGAGAAGATCCTCTTCGAGGAGGTCGGCCCCGGTCAGCTGGTCACGGTCGACGTCGAGAACTGGGACGGCGAAGGAGCCGGCGAGGACGCGAAGTTCACCTTCGTCGGTGGACCCAAGCGCACCGAGGCCGAGCCCGATCTGGCCAGCGCGGGTTCGCCCACCGAGTAGCACTCCACGCGAAGGCCCCCGGCACCGTGCCGGGGGCCCTGCGCATCGCCGCCCCGGGGGCGCCCCTCAAACCGCGGGTGTGCGGTTTCGTACGGGACGCGCCGCGAATCGCGTATCCACGCGCACACCCGCGAGGGCTACCCTCTGCCCATGCTTGTTGTCACCACCAACGACTTGCCCGGCTGGGAGATCCAGCGGGTGTGCGGAGAGGTGTTCGGGCTGACCGTTCGGTCGCGCAACGCCTTCTCCCAGATGGGTGCCGGGTTCAAGAGCATGTTCGGCGGCGAGCTGCAGGGCATGACGAAGAACCTCGCCGAGAGCCGCAACGAGGCCATGGGCCGGCTGATCGCCGAGGCCCGCAACCGCGGCGGCAACGCGATCGTCGCGATGCGGTTCGACACCACCGAGATCGGTGACGTGTGGACCGAGATCTGCGCCTACGGCACCGCGGTGCAGGCTGCGCCGGTCACCGACGCCGCGAAGTACACCGCCCAGCAGTTAGGTTACGGCACAACCTGATTCAACGATCGGACGGTCAGCGGTAGTTGGGCAGCAGCCCGAAGACCTGCTTGATGATCGTCATCACCCAGCCGCCGGCGGTGGGGCTGTGGTAGCGCGGCCAGTTCAGCTGGAAGCTGACCACCCATGCCTGTCCGGTGCGGTCCACCGCGTACCAGCTGAACGTCAGATCGCCCGGCAGGTTGCCGGCCTTGGCGCCGATGTAGGGCCACTCGGTGCGGTCGAGGTCGATGCCGGCGATCTCCGACATGATGTCCTTGACCGGGGCGGCCGGGCCGACGGCGTTGTGCTGTAGGCCGGCGTGCACGCGGCAGATGTCCTCGGCGCTGCCGTACCACTCGGCGCCGTAGGCCGAGCCGGGGGCGTGGGTGCGTTGCGGATCCGGCTCGTAGGGGCGGGAATTGGCTTCCTGGAGCAACACCGCGCGACGCTGCGGGCTGGCCGCCTTCCACTCGTCGCGGACGTCGGGGTTGCCCCAGCCCACCGCGAAGATCTCGCGCATCGTGGGGAACGGGACCATGCTGGCCGGATCGTGGTGCCCGGCGTCGACCAGCGCCTGTTCGATGGCGTGCGTGCCCAGCCGGCCGATCAGCATGTCGGTGGCCATGTTGTCACTGGTGGCGATCATCTTGCCGGCGGCCTGGCGCACCGTGATCTGCGAACCCGGCGGAAGCTTGTCGAAGCCCGACGAGCCGAGCTTCTTGCCCTCGGCGGTGATGGTCAGCTTGTCGTCCCAGCGCACGGTGCCCGCCCGGACGGCGGTCTCCACCGCGTACAGCACGTAGGTCTTGAAAATCGAAGCGAGCGGCAGGGACTGGGCGGTGTTGGTGCCCGCCACCTTCTGGCAGCGACCGTCGTCGACCTTGGAGACCTGCCACGCGTAGCGCGCACCCGTCTGGCTGAGGGCGGCGTCGACGTCTTGCCACGACTTGATCGACGGCTTCTCGGTGGTCACCTCGAAGCGCCGGACGAAAGTGTCGTCGGCGGTGCGAATCTCGATGTCCTGTCGCGCGCCGTAGGAGGTCAGTAGGTGCAGGGTGGCCACGCCCGCACCGATGTCCACGCCGGCCAGCGTGTAGGGCCGGTCCCACCACAGTGAGTCCATGCTGGCGGCGACCGAGTCGACCATGTCGGGTACGGCCAGGGTCTTGACGCTGGCCGGGCCGATGGGCCAGTCGGAGTTCAGCATGTCCATGACCTGCTGTGCCCGCACCCCTTGCGGGGTGTTGATCTCGATGCGAATCGCGCCTGCGTTGGCCGGCGGCGCGGGCGCCGGTGCGCAGCTGGTCGTCAGGGCGGCCGCGGCGACGATCGCGGCGGCCAGGGCCACCGCGCTCCGGAGCGCCCGGCGGGCGCTACGCGTCGTTGCCGGACCCGGCAACGTCCAACACAACCTCGAATTCGAGCAGGTGAGCACCCTTGGCCACCGGGTTGGCGCGCTCACCGGCATGCGCATGGATGGCGGGACCGGTCGCCCACGCCTGGAAGGCCTCTTCGCTTTCCCACTTGGTCACCACGAAGTAGCGGTCCTCGCCCTTGACCGGCCGCAGCAACTGGAATCCGAGGAAGCCCGGCTGATTGTCGACGGCATGGGCGCGGTTGGCGAACCGCTTCTCCAGTTCGGGCCCCGCACCCGGCGGTATCTCGATTGCGTTGATCTTCACCACGGACATGGCGCAAGGCTACCGCGCGGCCCGAACGCGGCGACCACCGCGCAAGATGAAGCGGTGACAACCGAACCGCTGACGCACCGGGGTGGCACCGGTCATCCGCTGGTGCTGGTCCACGGGCTGATGGGCCGCGGCAGTACGTGGTCGCGGCAGGTGCCCTGGCTGACGCGGTTCGGCGCGGTCTACACCTACGACGCGCCGTGGCACCGCGGCCGCGACGTCGACGATCCCGCCCCCGTCAGCACCGAGCGGTTCGTCGCCGATCTCGGTGACGCGGTCGCCGAACTGGGCGCCCCGGCCGTGCTGATCGGCCATTCCATGGGCGGCCTGCACTCGTGGTGTCTTGCCGCGCAACGCCCAGAACTGGTCACCGCGCTGGTGGTCGAGGACATGGCGCCGGACTTCGTGGGCCGCACCACCGGACCGTGGGAGCCCTGGCTTCATGCGCTGCCCGCCGAGTTCGGTTCGGCCACTGAGGTTTTCGCCGAGTTCGGACCCGTCGCAGGACGGTACTTCCTCGATGCGTTCGATCGGACGGCAACGGGGTGGCGGCTGCACGGGCACCCGGCCCGCTGGATCGAGATCGCCGCGGAGTGGGGCACCCGCGACTACTGGCAGCAGTGGCGCGGCGTTCGCGCACCTGCGCTGCTCATCGAGGCGGGCGACTCGGTGGCTCCGCCCGGCCAGATGCGCCGGATGCTGGAGATGGCGGGGGAGCGGGCGACCTACGTGCAGGTGCCCGGCGCCGGGCACCTGGTGCACGACGACGCTCCCGATCGATATCGGGAGGCCGTCGAGACGTTCCTAGCGGCGCTCCCCGAGCACACCGGGTGACGGCCACACCGGGTGGTTCTCGAAGCGGGTGCGGATCGCATCGACGTCGTGTTCGACGCGGCGGGCGTCGGCGTCGTCGACGTCGTGGTAGAGCCGGCCGACCAGGGGAGCGGCGACCATGAACTGGGCGCCCTGCAGACGCAGGGTGCCGTCCCGATGTGACACCGCTGCGATCGCGGCGACCACGCCGAACGGGGCCAGGAGAACGACTGTCAGGAGCAGGAAGGTGAGCAAAGCGGTCATGGCAGTAATTCTTCGCTCACAAATATCCCGCCAACAGTGGCAGTACTGACCCTCTGGGATAAGATTCTGCCATGGCTTTGAACAGCGTCTCGGTCCTCGTTCTCGACGAGGTCACGGTCTTCGAGTTCGGTGTCATCTGCGAGGTGTTCGGCATCGACCGGTCCTCGGACGGCGTTCCCGCCATCGAATTCACGGTGTGCGGCCCCGAAGCGGGCAGGGCGCTTCGGACCAGCGTCGGGGCCCAGTTGGTACCCGATCACGGGCTCGACGGCCTGATCGGCGCCGACGTGGTGGCGGTCCCGGCCGTCGCCGGGCCGCCGGAGGCCTACCCGCAGGAGGCGCTCGACGCGCTGCGCGCCGCCCACGAGGCGGGCTCCACGGTGCTCACGGTGTGTTCGGGGGCGTTCATCGCCGGTGCCGCGGGCCTGCTGGACGGGCGCCGATGTACGACGCACTGGATGCACGCCGACGAACTCGCCCGCCGCTACCCGACCGCGATCGTCGATCGCAACGTCCTGTTCGTCGACGACGGGGACCTGATCACCAGCGCGGGGACCGCAGCCGGCATCGACGCGAGCCTGCACCTGGTGCGTCGCGAGTTGGGCAGTGCCGTCACGAATGTCATCGCCCGCCGCATGGTGGTTCCGCCGCAGCGCGACGGCGGCCAGCGTCAGTACATCGATCAGCCCATCCCGGCTCGATGCTCGGAAGGCTTTGCCCCGCAACTGGATTGGATACTGACGAATCTCGAAACGCCGCACACGGTGGCAACGCTGGCCAAACGCGCCGGCATGTCGTCGCGCACCTTCGCGCGCCGGTTCGTCGAGGAGACCGGGACCACGCCGATGCAGTGGGTCACCGACCAGCGGGTGCTCTACGCGCGGCGGATGCTCGAGGAGACCGATCTCGACGTCGACCGCGTCGCCGAGCGGGTCGGCTTCGGTAACGCCACGTTGTTGCGGCACCACTTCCGCCGGATCGTCGGCGTCACCCCGTCGGACTACCGGCGCCGCTTCGCCCGAGCGTCGTAGCGTCGACCGCCAACCTCAGTCACCTTCGCCTGCCAGCGCGAACCGGCCGTCGGCCGTCTGCTCCACCAAACCGTCGACCAGCAGCGAGTCCAGCGCCCGATCGCGCTGCCCCGGATCGGTCAGCCACACCACATCGAGCCGTGCCCGCTGCACCGGCGCCGAACTGGCGCGTAGCACGTCCATCAGCCGGCCGCGCACCTGGCGGTCGGTTCCGGCGTAGCGCTGCGTCGGCCGGGCGGACCCCGAGCCGGGCGGGTGCCCGGCCGCCCGCCACGCGCACACCGGCAGCGGACAGATACCGCATTTCGGCGATCGCGCCGTGCAGACCGTCGCACCCAGTTCCATGAGCGCCGCGGAGAACACCGGCGCCGACTCGTCGTCGGGCAGCAGCGCCTCGACGTCGGCAAGGTCGCGAACAGCCGACGGGCTCGCGGCGTCGGCCAGCCCGTGCACCGCCCGGGCGACCACCCGCCGAACATTGGTGTCCACCACCGGAACCCGCTTCTGGTAGGCAAAGCACGCCACGGCCCGAGCGGTGTAGGCCCCGACACCGGGCAAGGTGAGCAACACGTCCACGTCGTCGGGCACCACGTCGTCGTGCTCGGCGGCGATGACCGTCGCGCATTCGTGCAGTCGCTTCGCCCGCCGCGGATAGCCCAGCTTGCCCCACGCGCGCAGCACGTCCGCGGCGCCGGCCGCCGCCGTCGCCGACGGGGTCGGCCAACGCGCCACCCAGTCAAGCCAGATCGGGGCGACCCGTGCGACCGGCGTCTGCTGCAACATGAACTCGCTGACCAGGATCTGCCAGGCGGTCACCTCGGGCGCGCGCCAGGGCAGGTCGCGCCGGGTGCGGCCGTACCAGTCGACGACTTCGGCGGGGACGATGGTCACGACGTGCCCGACCCGGCGACAGTGCAGAATGAGGGACATGCCGAACAGCAGCCCAGTGACAGCGTGGAAGGCACTCAAAGAGGGTAACGATCGCTTCGTCGCGGGTAAGCCCGAGCATCCGAGCCAGGGCATCGAGCACCGGGCCAGTCTGGCCGGCGAACAGCGACCGACCGCGGTCGTGTTCGGCTGCGCCGACAGCCGGGTCGCCGCCGAGATCATCTTCGACCAGGGACTCGGCGACATGTTCGTGGTCCGCACCGCCGGCCATGTCATGGACTCGGCCGTGCTCGGCTCGATCGAATACGCGGTGACCGTCTTGAATGTGCCGCTGATCGTCGTCCTCGGCCACGACAGCTGCGGGGCGGTCAAGGCAACACTGTCCGCCCTCGACGACGGGCAGGTGCCGTCCGGCTTCGTTCGCGACGTCGTCGAGCGGGTCACTCCGTCGATCTTGCTGGGCCGCCGCGACGGGCTGACCCGCGTCGACGAATTCGAAGCCCGCCACGTCACCGAGACCGCCGCTCAGCTGATGTCGCGCTCGTCCGCGATCGCGGACAGGATCGCCGAAGGCGGGCTGGCCATCGTCGGCGTCACCTACCACCTGGCCGACGGAAAAGTCACTCTCCGGAAGCACATCGGCGACATCGGAGAGTAGTCAAGCGCTGGCGAACAAGGCGACACGCCGAGCGGGGTCGAACAGCTCGCGGTGACCTGGGCTTACCGTGAGAACGTGCTGGATCTCGAACCGCGTGGACCTCTGCCCTCGCAAATCTACTGGCGTCGCCGGGGACTGGCGATCGGCATCGCGGTGCTGATTCTCGCCATCATCGTCGGCGTGGCCTTCGCAGTGTTCAGCGGAGGCTCGGACTCCAAGAGCTCCGTGAAGACCGGGGTGTCGCAGACTCCGCAGCCGGAGAACAAGAATCCGGTGGTCGCCCCGCCGGCGGCGTCATCGGTGCCCGCCCCGACCCCGACTCCGACCGAGGCCGTCGCGCCGCCGCCGGTGCTCAAGGAGGGCGACGACTGCCCGGACTCGACGCTGGCGGTCAAGGGCATCACCAACGCAGCCGCAGTACGTCATCGGCGATCAGCCCAAGTTCACCATGGTCGTGACCAACATCGGCCTGGTGGCCTGCAAGCGTGACGTCGGCGCCGCGGTGCTGGCCGCCTACGTCTACTCCCTGGACAACAAGCGGCTGTGGTCCAACCTCGACTGCGCGCCGTCGAACGAGACGCTGGTCAAGACGTTCAATCCGGGTGAGCAGGTGACCACCGAGGTGACCTGGACCGGGATGGGTTCTGCCCCGCAGTGCCCGCTGCCGCGCCAGCCGATCGGGTCGGGTACCTACAACCTGGTGGTCCAGTTGGGCAACCTGCGCTCCGCGACGGTGCCGTTCATCTTGGCTGACGCCCCGCCGCCAGGTGCCGCCCCGCCGACCGACCAGCCCGCGCCGGCTCCCGACCAGGCTCCGGCCCCGGGCAACTGAGCCGGAGCTAGACCAGCCGGTCGGCGATGGTCGACTCGGCCAGTTGTGACGAGACCCTCGCGGACGTGCCGCGCCCACATCGCGCCGATTCCGTCGACGGACTGCAGGTCTGTTGCGCTGGCCGCGAGCAGTCCCTGCAATGAGCCGAACCGGCGCACCAGCAGGTCGACGTGGGCGAACTGCAGACGCGGAATGCCGGCCATCGCCCGGTACCCGCGCGCGGACAGCGCTGAATCCTGCGCCTCGGCGGTCGAGGGGTAGCCGAACACCCGCGACAGCGCGGTGAAGTCGAGTAGCTCGGTGTCGGACAATCCGTCGAGTTCGACCAGGGTCGCGGCGATCTGCGCCTTCGACGGTGGTTCGGGGTTGGCGTGATAGTCGCGGACGATCAGCTCACGGGCGGTGTCGTTGCCGCCCAGCAGTTCCTCGAGCTGCAGCCGCAGCTGCCTGCCGTCGGTGCCGAGCTCCACCGTGTCGTAGTCGATCTCCAGGCCGATGCGGCGCACCATCTCCAGCCGCTGTACCACCGTCATCACGTCGCGGAGAGTGACGAAGTCCTCGATCTCGGCGGTGGACAGCTGCCGGGACACCTCGTCCAGGCGCGCTTTGTAGCGTTCGAGGGTGTTGATCGCCTGGTTGGCCCGGGACAGGATGGTGGCCGAGTCGGCGACGACGTGACGCTCGCCCGCCACGTAGACGGTGACGATGTTCATCGAGTGGCTGACCGAGATCACCGGATATCCGGTCTGGATGGCGGCGCGCTCGGCCGAGCGATGCCTTGTCCCCGATTCGTCGGTCGGGATCGTAGGGTCGGGAACCAGCTGGACGTTCGCCCGCACGATGCGCTCGCCGTCGCTGGACAACACCACCGCGCCGTCCATCTTCGACAGTTCGCGCAGCCGGGTCGGTGCGAACCGCACGTCCAGGGAGAAGCCGCCGTCGCAGATCGCCTCGACCCGCTCGTCGTGGCCGAGCACGATCAGCGCGCCCGTGCGGCCGCGCAGGATGCGTTCCAGGCCGTCGCGCAGGGCGGTGCCCGGTGCCAGCCGACCGATGGTCTCGCGCAGGTTGGCAGCCGCAGGCTGTGCCGAGCCGTTGGTCCGGTTGACGGTGCTCACAGCCAGTTATTGTCCACTGCGTCCGGGTCGTTACTCGACCTGTCCCGCCGAAGTTGCTTGACGACGTTGTCGTACGGGGATTTCGCGGTGGCCAGCATCGAGCGCAGCGCGTCGCCGATGGTGGCGGATTCGACGGCCCGCAGGCCCTTGGGCACCGCTCCACAGCCGGCCGGAACCAGCGCGGTGGTGAAGCCCAGCCGGGCCGCCTCGGCCAGCCTGCGGTCCATCCCGATGACCCGGCGCAAGTCGCCGGCCAGCCCGACCTCGCCGATCACGACGGTCGTGGTGGGCAGCGGCAGGTCGGCATACGCCGACGCCATCGCCATCGCAACCGCCAGGTCCGCCGACGGGTCCATCAGCCGCATCCCGCCGACGGTGGACAGGTAGACATCGGTCGCACTGATCTTCAGGCCGGCCCGGCGTTCGAGCACCGCGGCGATCATCGCCGCCCGTGAGCTGTCGACTCCGCTGACCGCGCGCCTGGGCTGGGCATGCTCGGGCCGGTAGGCGAGCAGCGCCTGGACCTCGCCGATGATCGGACGTTTGCCGTCGAGCGCGACGGTGACCGCGGTACCCGGCACCGGCACCGGGCGCTGGTCGAGGAACAGCCCCGAGGGATCTGAGATGCATTCGATCCCGTTGTCCTGCAACATGAAACAGCCCACCTCGTCGGCGGCGCCGAACCGGTTCTTGACGCCGCGCACCATGCGCAGGGTCGAGCTGCGGTCACCCTCGAAGTGCAGCACCACGTCGACGAGGTGTTCCAGCGAGCGGGGCCCGGCGATCGCGCCGTCCTTGGTGACATGCCCGACGAGGACCATCGCGACGCCGGTCGACTTCGCCGTCGCGGTCAGTGCCGTGGTCACCGAGCGGACCTGGGTCACACCGCCCACGACGCCGTCGACGTCGCCTGCCGTCATCGTCTGCACCGAGTCGACGACCACCAGGCTCGGCTGCACCGCCTCGATGTGCCCCAGAACCGTCTGGATGTCGGACTCGGCGGCCAGGAAGACCTCGTCGTGCGTGCATCCGGTGCGCTCGGCGCGCATCCGGATCTGACCCGCCGACTCCTCGCCGGACACGTACAGCGCGCGCCGCCCGGCCTCGGCCCACCGATGTACCACCTCGAGCAGCAGCGTGGACTTGCCCACGCCCGGATCGCCGGCCAGCAGGCTGACCGACCCGGGCACCACACCGCCGCCGAGCACGCGGTCGAGTTCGCTGACCCCGGTGGGGAAGTGGCGGGTGTGGTCCGGGTCGATGGAACTGATCGGAACCGCGGGCGACGACGGAACCACCGAGCGCTGAGGCGTCCCGCCCCCGGTGGTCGGCACGGCTACCTCGTCGACGGTGCCCCACGTCCCGCATTCCGGGCAGCGGCCCACCCATTTGGCCAGGACGTGACGGCACTCCGAGCAGCGGTACTGCGATCGCGCCTTGGCCACGGACGTGACGCTATCGGCTGGGTACGACAGATCCCCGGATCAAACCGGCGCGCCGTGCGTGGGCTTCGGTCAGCCGTGAGCGGCCGCGGCACCCTGCCTAGGCGCGGCACCCGCCGAGATCGGCACGGCGACCTTTGCCTCGCCGGCCTTCTCGAAGTCGAAGGTGAAGTTGTAGGTCAGCCCGTTGGTGATCGGCTGGTCCAGGGTGACCTCCGCCGTGGTCGCCTGCGCGTTGCCCAGCGGAGTCACCTCGTCCTGGCCGTCAGCCGAGCCGACGACCAGCGAGGAGGCGGCGGGGATCGCGGTCGTACCGGTCACCGACACCGACCCGATGTCGGAGCTGATGCTGACCAGCCTGTCGTTGGTGTCCGGGGAGTCGTTGGCGGCCACGAAGATCAGCTGCACGGTACGGCCCGGCTTGAGGTAGTCGCCGCTCTGCACGGCCTGGATGTGGACGTTGCGAAGGGCAATATTCTTCACGTTCGCCGTGCTGCCGTTGACGGCCGACTCCTGGCTGGCGGTCTGCGAGATCTGACCCGATGAGCATCCGGTGACAAGCAGGGCGCCGGCGGCCAGGCCGGCGGTTGCTGCCACCAGGCGATTCGTCAAGCGGTTCACAGCAGCCTCCTGCTCGGCCGGGTGCGGTCGGCACGCGCCGCCGCCGTTCAACTATGCAGAGTAGTAGGTAGGGGGGCCGGGCGGTAGCTGAGGGTTGCCGTATGTCGTCGGCATGTCGTCGGCGGCGTCGCGAACCGTTGCTGGGACAGGTGTGAAACCAGCGGCTTCATGCACGCTTTCTTCACCCTGTCAACCCCCACTCTTCATCCACGGTGCCCCTGACCTGCACCGTTGTTCCGCACCCACTCCGGCGCCGTGCTAGCATTGAGATGTGAAAGGGGCTCGAATCTGATGATTTTCAAGGTCGGAGACACCGTTGTCTATCCTCACCACGGTGCTGCATTGATCGAAGCGATCGAAACCCGAACCATCAAAGGCGAACAGAAAGAGTATCTCGTCTTGAAGGTGGCTCAGGGAGACCTGACCGTTCGAGTTCCAGCCGATAACGCCGAGTACGTGGGCGTGCGTGACGTTGTTGGTCAGGAGGGCCTCGACAAGGTCTTCCAGGTCCTGCGCGCGCCGCACACCGAAGAGCCGACCAACTGGTCGCGCCGCTACAAGGCCAACCTCGAGAAGCTGGCTTCGGGAGACGTGAACAAGGTTGCCGAGGTCGTCCGCGACCTCTGGCGTCGTGACCAGGAGCGTGGACTGTCCGCGGGCGAGAAGCGCATGCTCGCCAAGGCGCGCCAGATCCTGGTCGGCGAACTGGCATTGGCTGAGAACACCGATGACGCGAAGGCTGAGATCATTCTCGACGAGGTTCTGGCCGCCGCGTCCTGACTGACCTGAGGCGATCGGTGTCCGACACGGTCGCGGTCGTCACAGCGGCCGGCTCCGGTGAGCGGCTTGGCGCCGGTATTCCCAAGGCATTCGTCGAAATCGGCGGCTGCACGATGCTGGAACGCGCCGTCGACGGCTTGCTCGCCTCGGGTGTCGTGGACCGGGTCGTCGTCGCCGTACCCGCAGACCGGGTCGACGAGACCAAGGTGCTGCTCGGCGACCGCGCGACCGTGGTGGCAGGCGGCGCGGAGCGTCCGGAGACCGTCCGTCATGCGCTCGCCGCCGTCGGGGACCCGGACTTCGTCCTCGTCCACGACGCGGCCCGGCCGTTGACACCCGCAGACCAGATCCAGCGGGTGGTCGCGGCATCTGCGCGCGGGGCTGCGCGCTGTCATTCCGGTGCTGCCGGTCATCGATACCGTCAAGGCCGTCGACGCCAACGGTGTCGTCCTGGGCACGCCGGAACGGGCGGGGCTGCGGGCGGTCCAGACTCCGCAGGGCTTCGAGACCGCACTGCTGCGCCGTGCCTACGACGGCGCGGGCGGTGCGATGGTCACCGATGACGCGTCGCTGGTGGAGTTCCTCGGAACGCCCGTGCACACCGTCGCCGGTGACACCCGGGCGTTCAAGATCACCACGCCGCTGGATCTCGCGCTGGCCCAGGCGCTGCTGACGTGACGATTCCCCGCGTCGGCCTCGGCACCGACGTCCATCCGATAGAGCCTGGCCGGCCCTGCTGGCTGCTCGGACTGTTCTTCGACGGCGCGGACGGCTGCTCTGGCCACTCCGACGGTGACGTCGCCGTCCATGCACTCTGTGATGCGCTGCTCTCGGCCGCTGGGCTCGGTGATCTGGGCGTGGTGTTCGGCGTGGACCAGCCGCAGTGGCGCGGTGTCACCGGCGCGCAGATGCTCGCCCACGTCCGGGAGCTGGTCGTCGCCGCCGGATACACCGTCGGCAATGCCGCGGTGCAGGTGATCGCCAACCGCCCCAAGGTCGGGCCGCGCCGTGAGGAGGCTCAGCGGGTGCTCTCCGAGCTGCTGGGCGCGCCGGTGTCGGTGTCGGCGACGACCACCGACGGTCTGGGACTGACGGGCCGCGGCGAGGGGCTGGCGGCCGTGGCGACCGCTCTGGTGGTGGACCGTTCACACGCAATGCCGGGCGACGGCGAATAGGCCGGTAAGCTGGCCCGTCGTGACCGAGCTGCGACTGCACGATACCTACACGGGTACCGTGCGCGAGTTCGTGCCGCTGCGTCCCGGGCACGCCTCGATCTATCTGTGCGGCGCCACCGTGCAGGGCCTGCCCCACATCGGCCACGTCCGCAGCGGCGTCGCGTTCGACGTCCTGCGCCGCTGGCTGATGGCCAAAGGCTATGACGTCGCCTTCATCCGCAATGTCACCGACATCGACGACAAGATTCTGAACAAGGCCGCCGACGCCGGCCGGCCCTGGTGGGAGTGGGCCGCCACCCACGAGCGGGAGTTCTCCTCGGCCTATGACGCGCTCGGTGTCCTGCCACCGTCGGCCGAGCCCCGCGCCACCGGGCACATCACCCAGATCGTCGAACTCATCGAGCGCCTCGTCGACACCGGCCACGCCTACACCGGAGCCGGCGACGTCTACTTCGACGTCTTGAGCTTCCCCGAGTACGGCAACCTGTCCGGGCACAAGATCGACGACGTGCACCAGGGCGAGGGCGCCGGCGAGGGCAAACGCGACCAGCGTGACTTCACCTTGTGGAAGGGCGCCAAGCCGGGCGAGCCGTCGTGGCCCACCCCGTGGGGACGGGGCCGACCCGGCTGGCATTCCGAATGCGTGGCCATGGCCCACGAGTACCTGGGGCCGGAGTTCGACATTCATTGCGGCGGAATGGATCTGGTGTTCCCGCACCACGAGAACGAGATCGCGCAGGCCGTCGCGGCCGGGGACGGTTTCGCCCGCTACTGGCTGCACAACGGCTGGGTCACCATGGGCGGCGAGAAGATGAGCAAGTCGCTGGGCAACGTGCTGGCGATTCCCGCTGTGCTGCAACGGGTTCGGCCGGCAGAGCTTAGGTATTACCTGGGTAGCGCGCACTACCGGTCGATGCTGGAGTTCTCCGAGACGGCCCTGCAGGACGCGGTGAAGGCCTACACTGGCATCGAGGAGTTCCTGCACCGGGTGCGCACCCGGGTTGGCTCGGTCGCGCCCGGCACGTGGACGGAGAAGTTCGGCGCCGCACTCGACGACGACCTCGCGGTGCCGATCGCGCTGGCCGAGGTGCACAACGCACGCGCTGATGGTAACCGGGCTCTGGAGTCCGGCGACCACGACTCGGCGCTGGCCAAAGCCGGCGAAATCCGGGCCATGATGGGCATTCTCGGCTGTGACCCGCTCGACGAGCGGTGGGAGAATCGCGACGAGACCTCCGCCGCGCTGGGCGCAGTCGACGTCCTGGTGCGCGCCGAGCTCCAACGCCGCGACGAGGCCCGGCGGACCCGTGACTGGGCCCAGGCCGACGAGATTCGCGACCGGCTGAACGAAGCCGGCATCGAGGTAACTGATACCGCAGACGGTCCGCAGTGGGCTCTTCGCGAGGAAGGCAAGTAGATGGCCGGAAACTCGCAGCGACGCGGAGCAATTCGCAAAGCTGGTACCAAGAAGGGCCCGACCGTCGGCTCCGGCGGTGTGCGCCGGCGTGGCCTGGAGGGCCGGGGCGCCACGCCCCCCGCGCACATGCGCCCCGGGCACCCGGCGGCGCGGCGGGCGGTCAAGCAGACCCAGACCCGCCGGCAGACCAAGCCCAGCGACGAGACCGAGATGGTGCTGGGCCGCAACCCGGTTGTCGAATGCTTGCGGGCAGACGCGCCTGCGACGGCTTTGTATGTCGCGCTGGGCGCCGAGGCCGACGAACGGTTGACCGAATCGGTGACGCTGGCCGCCGACCGCGGCATCCCGATTCTCGAGGTGCCGCGCACCGACCTGGACCGGATGAGCCACAACGGTCTGCACCAGGGCATCGCGCTGCAGATCCCGCCGTACGCCTACGCCCATCCCGACGACCTGCTGGCAATGGCAACCAGGGACACCGAGCCCGCGCTGATCGTCGCGCTCGACAACATCTCCGACCCGCGCAACCTCGGTGCCATCGTGCGCTCGGTGGCGGCGTTCGCCGCACACGGTGTGCTGATCCCGCAACGACGGTCGGCGTCGGTGACAGCGGTGGCATGGCGCACCAGCGCCGGTGCGGCCGCACGGGTTCCGGTCGCGCGCGCCACGAACCTCACCCGGACGCTCAAGGAGTGGTCCGACGCCGGCCTGCAGGTGGTCGGCCTCGATGCCGAGGGCGACATCCCCCTCGACGAGTTCGACGCCTCGGGGCCGCTGGTCGTGGTGGTCGGCTCGGAGGGCAAGGGGCTGTCGCGGCTCGTGCGGCAGAACTGTGACGCGGTGATCTCCATCCCGATGGCGGGGCCGATGGAGTCGTTGAACGCCTCCGTGGCCGCCGGTGTGGTGCTGGCCGAGATCTCCCGGCAGCGCCGCCGCTAGGCACTCTCCCCGCGAGCAGACGCAAAGGCCCCGTCTTCTTGGGCTTTTCGGTATCTTTTGCGTCTGCTCCCCGGAGGGAAGCTACACCCCGACGAGTCGGATGCCGGCCCACAGCGCGATGACGGCCACCACCAGGCAGGCCGGCACGGTCAGTACCCCCAGCCAGGTGAACTCGCGCACGCTCGTCGGCGCGCCGTGTTGATGTAATACCCTGCGCCACAACAGGTTCGCCAGCGAACCGACGTAGGTCAGGTTCGGTCCGATGTTCACCCCGATCAGCACCGCCAGCACGGCGGCGGGGCCGCTCACCAAGGGCAGCAGCACCAGAACCGCGGGCAGGTTGTTGACGACGTTCGACAGCACCGCGGCCACCGCGGCGATCCCTAGCAGGGCCACCAAGCCGGTGCCCGACGGCAGCAGATCGCGGGCCGCGGCGTCCAGGCCGTTGACCATGACCGCCTTGACCACCACCGCGAGAGCGAGGACGAACACGCAGAACGGCAGGTTGAGTGAGCGAACGATCCCGCCGATCGTGCTGCGCCGCTGGGCAAGTGAACGAACCCCCAACACCACCGCGCCGGCCAGCGCGGCCCAGGCCGGTGACAGGCCCGCGAACGAGGTCACCCCGAAACCGGCCAGCGTCAGCCCCAGCACCACCAGCACGAACACCGGGCGCTCCGCCGGCGGGGGAGCGTCGGTACCCGGCGCCTCGGCGAGGTCGCGGCGGAACACCACCCGGAACACCGCGTACTCGACGGTCACCGCCAGCAGCCATGGTGCGGTCATCAACACACTGAACCGGCTGAACGACAGCCCGGCGGCGCCGAACGCCAACAGGTTGGTCAGGTTCGACACCGGCAACAGCAGCGAGGCCGTGTTCGACAGATGCGCGGTGGCATACAGGTGCGGCCGGGACGGGACACGCAGTGCCCGCACGGTCGCCAGCACCACCGGAGTCAGCAGCACCACGGTGGCATCGAGGCTGAGGATCGCCGTCGTCGCGGCCGCGATCACGAACACCTGACCCAGCAGCCGGCGCGGCCTGCCGATGCTGGTGCGCGCCATCCAGGCTCCGGCCGCCTCGAACAGGCCCTCGTCGTCGCAGAGGCTGGCCAGTGCCAGCACTGCGGCCAGGAACGCGACCACCGGAAGCATGCGGCCCATCTCGACGGTGGCCTGGGTCGGTGTCACCGCACCGAGCGCGACCAGGACGGCCGCCGCCGGAACCGCCAGCACCGCTTCGGGCCACCCGGCCGGGCGCGCGATGGCGAAGACCAGGACAACCGCCAGCAGGACCAGCGAGATGACCAGGTTCGTCAAGGCTCTAGGTCCAGGGGTCGGCGCGCTGCCACACCGTCGGCAGATGCAGACCGACACCGTCGCGTTCGGCCAGCCGCGACAGCGTCCGCATCGTGACGTCGAGATCGTCGCCGGCGTAGGGCAGCGCCCGCATCGGTTCGGACAGCGGGCGGAAGAAGTCGTCCCAGTGGATCAGCACCACCTGGCGCGCGCCCACCGCACCGACGGTCTCCGCCCAGTACCGGGCGATGTAGTCCTGTGCCTGCACCCCGAGCTGACCCACGCCGAGGTAGGCCACCTCCGCCCGCCTGCCGTCGAGAGCGCCGGGCAGAAAGCCCGCGCTGCCCTGGATCAGCAGCCGGCGATCGCTCGGTGCGTGGTGGACCAGTGCCGACCAGGCCTCACCGCATCGATAGGCCGACGCCTTCACCGGCGGGACGACGGGTGCGGTGATCTCGCCGGGGAAGCGATCCGGCGGGCAGTGGTGTGACTCGATCAGCGTCACCCCGAACGGGCCGAGCGTCAGCTCTTCACCCGGTGTGGCGACGACGATGTTATCAGTGGAAAGTCCCTGTCCGCGAGCAACATTCGCCGCCGACTCGCCGCCGATCAGCCGAGCGCGGGTGCGCTGGGCGACCACCGCGGAATCCAGCACGTGGTCGTAATGGGTGTGCACGGGCAGCACCGCCGCGAGCCGGTGGATTCCGGCACGGTTCAGGCAGTAGTCGATCCGCGACTCCGACGGTGCCAGCCGGCGCAGTGCGACGTCGAGAAAGCCTGGGCGTGAGAAGAACCCGTCGGTCAACACCGCCGAGGTGCCGTCGTCGACGAGTAGTGTCGACACTCCCAGCCAGGTGACCGACAGCGCCGCGTCCGACTCGGCCCCGGGAACGTCGAAGCGATCCCGATAGCGGTCGATGTCCGGGCGGCCGAGCTTGAGCCGCATCAGGTGAACGCCGCCAACTCGACCCCGTCGGCCAGCAGTCGTTTACGCACCGCGTTCGCGATCTCCACCGCACCCGGCGAATCACCATGGACACAAACGGATTCCACTTCCACATCGATCGTGGAGCCGTCGGCCGCGGTGACTCGTCCGGAGGCCACCATGGTCGCGACGCGTTCGGCGATCTGGCTGGGGTCGTGCAAGACCGCGCCCTTGTCCCGCCGGGACACCAGCTGGCCATCGGGCCGGTAGGCGCGGTCGGCGAACGCCTCGGCGACGGTGCGCAGTCCCAGCCGCCGGGCCTCGTCGAAGAAGACCGATCCGGACAGCCCCAGAACCGGCAGCCCGGCATCGACGGCGTGGACCGCCTCGGCGACGGCGCGGGCCTGATCGCGATCGGTGACTATCGTGTTGTACAGCGCGCCATGGGGTTTGACGTAGCCGACAGTTGTCCCGGCGGTTCGGGCCAGTGCCTGCAGGGCCCCGATCTGATAGATCACGTCGGCGGTCAACTCGGCGGGTTCCACGTCGATGTAGCGGCGGCCGAAGCCGGCCAGGTCGTGGTAGCCGACCTGGGCTCCGATTCGCACGCCGCCGGCTGCCGCGGACTGGCAGGTCCCGGCCAGCCGCAAGGGGTTACCGGCGTGGAAGCCGCAGGCGATGTTGGCGCTGGTGACGATCTCGAGCATCGCGTCGTCGTCGCCGAGCTCCCATATCCCGAAACCCTCGCCCAGGTCTGCGTTCAGATCAACAGATGGCACCGATCCAGCCTAATGCGCGCTCAGGCCGCCGCCGGGTCGTGGTGCCGGCTGCTGATCGCCCAGCAGACCAGATAGATCACGAACGAGATGGTGGTGACGAACACCGACACCGGGACACCGGGCGCCAGCGACAACACGATGCCGATCACCGCCGAGACCTCCGCGAACACCACCGACGCCGCGATCACCGCGACCGGCGAGCTGAACACCCGCGCGGCCGCCGCGGCCGGGGTGATCAGCAGCGACATCACCAGTAGCGCCCCGACGATCTGCACACCCTGGGCGGCGACCACTCCGACCAGCGCGGCGAACACGATGCCCAGCGCCCGCACCGGAACGCCACGCGCCGCGGCCACCTCGGGGTCGGCCGTCGCGAACAGCAGCGGACGGTAGCTGATCGCCAGCACCGCGATCACCAGGACCGTCACCACCACCAGCAGCGCCAGCCCGGAGTAGCCGACGCCGACGATCTGCCCGGTCAGCAGCGCGAAGCTGGTGCCCGTCCGGCCCGGGTAGAGGTGGATGAACAGCACGGCAAGGCCCAGCCCGAACGCCAGCACCACGCCGATCGCCGAGTCGCGCTCCCGGGCCCGCTGGCCCAGGACGCCGAACAGGATCGCGGCCAGCCCGCAGCCGAGCAGCGCGCCGATCCCGACGTTGAAACCGGCCAGCAGCGCGAACGCCGCGCCGGTCAGCGACAGCTCGCTGGAGCCGTGTACCGCGAACGACATCTGCCGCATCACGATGAACGGCCCGATCAGCCCCGCCACCAACGCCAGCAGCGCAGCGGCGAGCAGGGCCTGCTGCACGAAGTCGCGGCTGAGCAGATCCGCGGTGATGTGGAACGAGAACAGGTTGCCCAGCAGATGGGAGAGCTTGTCAGTCATGGGTGTGCCCCCGGGTGTGCCCGGAGTGGTCGAGGTGCTCGCCGACCACCACGTAGCGGTCGCCGACCTGGATCACCTGGATGTCGGCCCGGTACAACTCCGAGAGCGTCTCGGAGGTCATGACCTCGGCCACGGTGCCGATCCGGAATCGGCCGTCGACCAGATAGATGACCCGGTCGACATAGGGCAGCACGGGGTTGACCTCGTGGGTGACGAACATGACCGCGGTACCGGCCTGCCGGCGGCGGTCGATGAGTTTGGCGACCAGTCGTGCGTTGGCCGGGTCGAGGTTGAGCAGCGGCTCGTCGCACAGCAGCAGGACCGGGTCGCTGGCCAGCGCCTGCGCGATGCGCACTCGCTGAAGCTCGCCCCCGGACATCACCCCGACGGCGACCTTGGCCAGCTTGAGGGCATGGACCTGGGCCAGCGCCCGGTCGACGGCTTCGCGGCGGTGGATCCGATCGGCGCGCCGCAGCGGGGCCACCCCCCAGCGGTGCCCGTCGATTCCGAGGTGGACGAGGTCACGGCCGCGCAGGCTCAGCCCGCGGTCGACCGCCCGATGCTGAGGCACGTAGCCGATGCGCTCGCTGCCGGCCTCGATCGGCCTGCCCTCGATCGTGGCGCTGCCCGCGCTCAGCGGCAGCTGACCGAGCAGCACTTTGAGCAGCGAGGTCTTACCGGTGCCGTTCGGGCCGAGGATCGCGATGAACTCCCCGGCCGACACCGTCAAGTCGAGGTGATCCCACAGCACCCGGTCACCGAAGGCCAACCGGGCGCCGGTCAACGAGACGACCTCGGCAGCCATAAGCAGTGATTATCGGTTCTGTTGCAGCGCGCTGGCCAACCGGTCAGCGGTGGCGCGCTGCCAGCTCAGGTAGTCGCTGCCGGCGGGCAGTGTCTCGGTGACCCCGACGATGGGGACCCCGGCGCTCTGGGCGGCGGCCTGCACCTGCTTGGTCACCGCGGTCACGGTCTGTTCGTTGAACACCACGGCGGCGACCTGACGGTCCTTGATGAGGTCCAGCATGGCGGCCACGTCGACGGGTGCGGGGTCGGCGTCCTGCTCCACCGAGGCGGAGAATCCGGCCGGCGTCTTGTCGCTCAGCCCGGCGGCGACCAGCAGATAGTGGGCGACGGGTTCGGTGGCGACGACGGCCGCACCGGGATGGGTCGTGCGGATCGCCTTCTCGGTCTGCTCGACGGCGTCGGCGTTGCGGTTGAAGGCTGCGGCGTTGGATCGGTAGTCGGCGGCGTGAGCGGGGTCGTCCTGCGCAAGCCGGTCGGCGATCGTCGTGGCCACGGCCTTGGCGGTGCCCAGGTCGTAGAAGACGTGCTCGTTCGCCGGAGTGGGCTCACCGATGGCGGCGGCGTCCAGCAGTGAGTAGGCGTTGATCGACGCCACCCCCCGATGGTTGGCCAGGACGTCGTCGACCCAGTGGTCGTAGCCGCCGCCGTTGTAGACCACCAGCGTGGCGTCGGAGATGGCGGCCGCATCCGACGGGCTGGCCTCGAAGGAATGCGGGTCGGCGGAGGGGTTGGTGATGATCGACGTCACCTTGGCGTGGTCGCCGGCGACCGCCTGCGCGACGCTGCCCCAGACGTCGGTCGACGCGACGACGGTCGGCATGCCGGATGCGCTGCCTGCGCCCTCGGTCTTCTTGTCACCGCAAGCGGTCAACCCGATCGATAGCACCAGGGCCGAGATCGCGAGCACCGCAGCACCGCGCACGCTCATTGCTTCCGCCTCACACCTAATACAAATGAAAACCGTTTCCATTAGAGTCTAGGACACTTGTGCCGGGTTCACGCAAGCCGATGCACTAGCCTCACGGAGCATGTCCAGAAGTCCCGCGCCGCGGCGCCGGGCCACCCTGGCCTCACTGGCCGCCGAGCTCAAGGTCTCGCGCACCACCATCTCCAACGCCTACAACCGGCCCGACCAGTTGTCGGCCGATCTGCGGGAGCGGGTGCTGGCCACCGCCAAGCGGCTGGGGTATCCCGGCCCGGACCCGGTGGCCCGCTCGCTGCGGACCCGCAGGGCGGGCGCGACCGGTCTGCTCATCACCGAGCCCCTGACCTACTCGTTCAGCGATCCCGCAGCGCTGAATTTCGTTGCCGGCCTTGCAGAGTCGTGTGAAGAGGCGGGCCAGGGACTGCTCCTGGTCGCCGCGGGTCCGGGCCGCGAGGTCTCCGACGGCATCAATGCGGTGCTGTCGGCGGGGGTGGACGGGTTCGTGGTCTATGCCGCCGCGGATGACGATCCCTACCTGCAGACCGTGCTGCAACGCCACGTTCCCGTCGTCGTGGTCGACCAGCCCAAGGATGTCCCGGGGGCGTCGCGGGTGTGCATCGACGACAGGGCGGCGATGCGGGAGTTGGCCGACTACGTCGTCGGTCTGGGCCACCACGAGATCGGCCTGCTGACCATGCGCCTCAGCGAACGCGGGGCCGGGGACCAGACGTCCAGACTCGTCACGGCGGACCGGTTGCAAGGCTCGCATTTCCACGTCCAGAGCGAGCGGATCGCCGGGGTGCGCGACGCGATGGCGGCGGCCGGTCTGGATCCGGACCGGCTCACCGTGGTCGAGAGTCACGAACACCTACCCGCGTCCGGTGCCGTGGCAGCCGAACTGGCACTGCAGACCAACCCGCACATCACCGCGCTGATGTGCACCGCCGATGTGCTGGCGCTCTCGGCGATGGATTACCTACGCGCGCACGGCATTTACGTGCCCGGCCAGATGACGGTGACCGGTTTCGACGGGATACCCGAGGCGCTCAACCGGGGTCTGACGACGGTTTCCCAGCCCACCCTGGAGAAGGGCAAGCACGCCGGACGCCTGCTGCACAACCCGCCGCGCGACGGCCTGCCGGTCATCGACGTGCTGCCCACCGAGGTGGTGCGCGGTCGCACTGCCGGCCCGCCCGCGTAACGGGTCAGACGCCCAGCCACCCGCGGCGGATGTCGTGCAGAACCTGCAGGGCCGCCGCCACGTCGTCGGGCGCCTCGACCCGGTAGACGGCCGCGCTGTCTCCCGAACCGACCTTGACCCCGACGTCGGTGTCACCGAGCCGGCTGAAGGCCTTCTCGTCGGTGACGTCGTCGCCGAAGAACACGATGGCGTCGGCTTCACCCTGGCGGCGCAACAACTCCAGCGCCTCGCCCTTGTCGGTGTCGATCACCGCGAACTCGCGCACGGCCTTGCCCTCGGTGACGTGAACGTCCCACCCGGCAACGGCGGCCAGTGCGGCGTCGAGGGCTTCCTGGGCGTGTTCGGGCGCGGCGTTGCGGACGTGGAAGGCGACGCTGACGGGCTTGGTCTCGATGGTCGCTCCCGGGTACCGCGTGGCCAGGTCGGCCATCGTCTGCTCAAGTTCGGCCAGCAGTGCTCGGGCTGAATCATCAACGGCATCAAGGAAATCGGCGTTGAACTCCGATCCGTGGCTGCCGACCAGATGGACGTCGGCCGGCGCCCCGGACAGCTCGGCCAGGTCGCGCAGCGCCCGCCCGGAGATCAGCGCCGCGGTCGTCTCGCGCAACGCGGCCAGCGCGGCGAGGGCGTCGGCGGCGGCGGGGACGGGCCGGGCATCGGACGGATTGGCGACGATCGGCGCGATGGTGCCGTCGAAGTCGGATGCCACCAGCAGCCTGGGAACCCGCGCCACGTCGGTCAGCGCGCGGTGCAGATCGTCGGGGACAGCCACCGGGTTAGGGCGCGCCCTCGTCGCCGATCAGCAGCCGCACCGCGAGATCGAGGCGTTTGCTCACGTCGGTGGCCGAGGCGCGCCGGGTCAGCCAGGCCAGCAGGTTGGACAGCCACACGTCGGAGATGACGCGGGCGATGTGGTACTGGTCTTCGGTCGGCTCGCCGTCGCTCATCGCCCGGGCGAACATGCTGTCGATGATCTTCTCGACGTGATCAACCTCACCGGCCGCCGAGGCGTCGGCGAACACGTAGGCACGCGTCATCGCCTCGGTCAGCAGCGGGTTGCGCTGCATGGCCCGATTGAGCTTGCCGACCATGAAATTGAGCCGCTGGAACGGGGTGCCGCCGGCCACCGCAGTGCGGTCGGTCTTGGCGTCGATGCGCTCGAACTCGCGGGCCAGCGCCGACACCAGCAGGTGCACCTTCGACGGGAAGTAGCGGTACAGGGTGCCGACGGCCACGTCGGCCCGGTCGGCCACCGCTCGCATCTGGACGGCCTCGTAGCCGCCCTTGGACGCGATCGCCATCGTCGCGTCCAGGATGCGCTTGCGGCGCTCCCGCTGCGCCTCCGAGCCGAGCTCGGATTCGGCGAGGACCGACACCGGCATCACCTCGCGCGGCTGCGAGCCGGAACCGGCCGACGACTTCTGCGCGGGTGACGACATGGGTTGGTCAACTCCTTCCGTGCGCGCTCGAGGGCCGCGTGTCCAGCTGAGATGGCGGTCGACTTGACGGTTGAACGCTGGCACTATTAGAACACGTTCTAGTGGGCTTGGTAGTCCTCTCTGTGTGAAACCTTAGGAGCCGACGGTGTCTGCGACCATCACCGACGAACAGTTTGCCGCGCGTGAATTGGTCCGCAGTTGGGCTGCGTCTGTCGGGGCTCATGCCGCGGCACGGGAGATCGAACAGGGCACCCCGGACGCCTGGCGTCCCGTCTACGACGGTCTGGCCGAACTCGGGCTGTTCGGCGTGGCCGTGGCCGAGGACGCCGGCGGCGCGGGCGGATCGGTCCAGGATCTGTGCGCCATGGTCGACGAGGCCGCGCGCGCACTGATCCCCGGTCCGGTGGCCACGACGGCACTGGCCACCTTGGTGGTCGACGATCCGGACCTGCTCGACGGGCTGGCCTCGGGCCGGCTGACCGCCGGTGCGGCGCTGCGCGCGGATCTGCGCGACGAAGACGGCCGGGTCTCGGGGACTGTCGACTACGTGCTGGGCGCGGACACCGCCGGGCTGCTGCTGCTGCCCGTGGCTGACCACGTGGTGGTGGTCGACGCCGCCGGCGCCGGTGTGACGGTCGAGTTTTTGGCGGCGACGGACTTCTCCCGCCCGCTCGCGAAGGTGACCTTGACCTCCGCACCGGCCACCCGGCTGGCCGCGTCGCGGCGGCGGTTCGAGGACCTGGCCGCCACCGTGCTGGCCGCCGAAGCCGCCGGCGTGGCGCAATGGGCTCTGGACACCGCCACCGAGTACGCCAAGGTGCGCGAACAGTTCGGCAAGCCGATCGGCAGTTTCCAGGCCATCAAGCACATGTGCGCCGAGATGCTGCTGCGCTCGCAGCAAGCGAGCGTGGCCGCCGCCGACGCGACGGTCGCGGCACACGGTGACAGTGGCGCGGACCAGCTGGCGATCGCCGCCGCCATCGCCGCCGCCATCGGAATCGGCTCGGCCCAGGCCAACGCCAAGGACTGCATCCAGGTCCTCGGCGGGATCGGCATCACCTGGGAGCACGACGCGCATCTGTACCTGCGCCGCGCCTACGGGATCGGGCAGTTCCTCGGCGGCCGGCCGGCCTGGCTGCGGCGGGTCGCCGCACTGACCCTCGAGGGGGTGCGGCGCGAGCTGCACGTCGACCTCGAGTCGGTGGCACACCTGCAGCCCGAAATCGCCGCGGCCGTCGCCGAAGTCGCGGCACTGCCCGTCGAGAAGCGCCAGGCCGCGATGGCCGGCAACGGGCTGCTGGCGCCGCACTGGCCCAAGCCGTACGGCCGCGAAGCCTCGCCGGCCGAGCAGCTGCTCATCGACCAGGAGCTGGCCGCCGCCGGTGTCGGACGCCCGGATCTGGTGATCGGCTGGTGGGCGGTGCCGACGGTCCTGGAGGCCGGAACGACCGAGCAGATCGAGCGCTTCGTGCCCGGCACCCTCAGTGGTGAGCTGATCTGGTGCCAGTTGTTCAGCGAGCCGGGCGCCGGTTCCGATCTGGCTGCGCTGCGCATGAAAGCTGTTCGGGCAGAAGGCGGCTGGCGGCTCACGGGGCAGAAGGTGTGGAACTCCGCCGCTCAGAAGGCGCACTTCGGGGTCTGCCTGGCGCGCACCGACCCGGACGCGCCCAAACACAAGGGCATCACCTACTTCATCGTCGACATGAAAACCCCGGGCATCGTTGTCCGTCCGCTGCGGGAGATCACCGGCGAAGAGTTGTTCAACGAGGTGTTCTTCGACGAGGTCTTCGTGCCCGACGAGATGGTGGTTGGTGCGGTCAACGACGGCTGGCGGCTGGCCCGCACCACACTGGCCAACGAACGGGTCATGATGGCCGGCGGCACCGCGCTGGGCAATCCGGTCGAGGAGATGCTGCGGGCGGTGTCGCAGCGCGAGCTCGACACCGCGCTGCAGGACCGGGTCGCCGGCCTGATCCTGTCCGCCCAGGCGGGCTCGCTGCTCGACCAGCGCATCGCCCAGCTGGCGGTCAGCGGCAAGGACACCGGCGCAGAAGCCAGCGCCCGCAAGCTGATCGGCGTGCGGCACCGTCAGGAGTTGGCCGAGTTCCGGCAGGAGCTGTCGGAGTCCGGCGGGCTGGTCATGGACAAGACCGTGTACGACTTCCTCAACACCCGCTGCCTCACGATCGCCGGCGGCACCGAGCAGATCCTGCTGACGATGGCCGGCGAGCGCCTGCTGGGCCTGCCGCGCTGAGCGCGTCGCCCGTCCCCACCCGCGACACGAAAAGTCGCGAGCCCTATTCGTCGTAGGTGACCTCCACCGAATCGGTTTTCGGGATCGCCTGGCAGGCCAGGATCAAACCCTCAGCGATGTCGTCGGGCTCCAGGACGTCGTTGACGTCCATGTCCACCTCGCCGCTGCGCTTGACCACCGCGCATGCCCCGCAATGGCCCTCGCGGCAGGAGAACGGGACGTCGAGTCCCTTGTCGAGCAACACGTCGAGCAGTTTGGCGCTGCGCGGCCAGGACACGGTGTGGGTCTGCCCGTCGAGTTCGACGACTGCGGTCGCCGGCGGCTCGTCCCCGTCGTCGGTGATCGTCACCGCGGCGAACGGATCGGTTTCCAATGAGCGGAACACCTCGACGTGCACCTGCTTGGCCGGCACCTTCAGCGATTCCAACGCGTCCTGCGCCGCCTGCATGAACGGCCCCGGACCACAGATGAATGCCTGCCGCTCGGTGAACGGCGCCATCAGTTGGGCCAGCGCGGTGGCGCTGGGCAGTCCCTGCACCGACTCCAGCCAGTGCACCACCGTGAGCCGGTCCGGGTACTTCGCGGCCAGTTCGCGCAGCGCGGCTCCGAAGATCACCGAGCGCTCGTCGCGGTTGGCGTAGAGCAGCGTCACCTTGCCGCTGCCCTGCGACAGCGCGGATTTGCAGATCGCCAGCATCGGCGTGATTCCGCTGCCCGCGCCGATCAGCAGGAAGTCGTCGTCGAGGGTCTTGGGCACGAACGTGCCGGACGGGGCGAGCACGTGCAGGCGCATGCCCTGGTGGGCGTGGTCGCACAGCCAGTTCGAGGCGTAGCCGCCGGCGGTGCGCTTGACCGTGACGGTCAGGGCGTCGTCGGTGAACGGCGAGCTGCACAGCGAGTAGCAGCGCGCCACCGACCCCGTGCGCTCGCTGGGGATTCGTAACGTCAGGAACTGGCCCGGGGCGTACCGCAGCCGATCGGCGGGGACGTCGGAACCCGCGGGCACGCCGAACACCAGCGAGCGCGCATCGTCGGTCTCCTCGACGACCGCGGTGACCTCGAGCTCGAGCACGTGGCTACCCAGCGGTTCGTCCGGCGGGACCTGCGTCACGATGCTTAGCCTTCCCTTCGCGTCAACTAGAACAGGTTACAGAAATCGCAATCCATACCGCCACCAGCCGCAGGGTCGCGCTGCTCGACACAAATCGTAACGTGTTCTAGTCTTGGGTCCAGTAACGCACTTCTTGGAGGCTTGCAGTGACGTCCATTCAACAGCGCGACGCGCAGTCGGTACTGGCCGGCATCGATGAACTGCTCCCGAAACTGCGCGAGCGGGCCCAGGAGACCGAGGACTTGCGCCGGGTACCCGACGCGACCATCGCCGAGCTCGACGAGGTCGGCTTCTTCAAGCTGGTCCAGCCCGAGCAGTGGGGCGGCCTGCAGACCGACCCGACGCTGTTCTACGAGGCGGTGCGCCGGCTGGCCAGCGCCTGCGGGTCGACCGGCTGGGCCTCGGGCATCCTTGGTGTGCACAACTGGCACCTGGCTCAGTTCGAGCAGCAGGCCCAGGAGGACGTCTGGAGCGAGGATCCGAGCGTGCGGATCTCCTCCTCGTACGCCCCGATGGGTGCCGGCGTGGTGACCGACGGTGGTTACATCGTCAACGGCGCGTGGCGCTGGTCGTCCGGCTGTGACCATGCCACCTGGACGTTCGTCGGTGGTCCGGTGATCAAAGACGGCAGGCCGGTGGACTTCGGCAGCTTCCTGATCCCGATCAGCGACTACAAGATCATCGACGACTGGTATGTGGTGGGCCTCAAGGGCACCGGCAGCAAGACGTTGGAGATCAAGGACGTCTTCGTTCCACGGCACCGCTTCCAGTCCTTCAAGCAGATGAGCGACGGGACCGCGCCCGGCCTGAAGACGAATACCGCGCCGGTGTACAAGATGCCTTGGGGCACAATGCATCCCACGACCATCTCCACGCCGATCGTGGGGATGGCCTACGGCGCCTACGACGCGCACGTCGAACACCAGGGCAAGCGCCTGCGTGCCGCCTACGCCGGGGAGAAGGCCAAGGACGACCCGTTCGCCAAGGTCCGGATCGCCGAGGCGGCCAGCGACATCGACGCGGCGTGGCGGCAGCTGTCCGGCAACCTCGCCGACGAGTACGCGCTGCTGCTCGCAGGCAAGGAAGTTCCGCTGGAGTTGCGTGCGCGGGCCCGCCGCGACCAGGTCCGCGCCAGCCAGCGCGCGATCTCGGCCATCGACCGGCTCTTCGAGGCCGCTGGCGCCACCGCGTTGCAGACCGAGACTGCGCTGCAGCGGTTCTGGCGTGATGCGCACGCCGGCCGGGTGCACGCCGCCAACGACGCCGAGCGCGCCTATGTGATGTTCGGCAACCAGGAGTTCGGCCTGCCACTCGGCGACACGATGGTGTAACCGGAGCTGATGACATCCTTCATCCGTGAAGCGGAGTCCCAGCAGGAGTTGACCTTCCAGTCCACTTCGCGCTATGCGCAGGTCCGCGACGACATGCGCCTGCACTACCACGAGGCCGGTGTCGGCAATGCCCAGACCGTCGTGCTGTTGCACGGCGGCGGTCCCGGCGCCTCGAGTTGGTCTAACTTCGCCAAGAACATCGCCGTCCTCGCCCAGCACTTCCATGTGCTGGCCGTCGACCAGCCGGGCTACGGGCAGTCCGACAAGCACACCGAGCACGAGCAGTACAACCGTTACAGCGCAACGGCTTTGCTCAATCTGTTCGACCAGCTGGAGATCGAGAGAGCTGCTCTGGTGGGCAACTCACTCGGTGGCGGGACCGCCGTGCGCTTCGCGCTGGACAATCCCGACCGTGCCGGACGGCTGGTCCTGATGGGACCTGGCGGGCTGAGCGTCAACCTGTTCGCGCCCGACCCCACCGAGGGCGTCAAGCTGCTGGGCCGCTTCACCGCCGAGCCCACGCGCGAGAACATGGAGAAGTTCCTGCGCATCATGGTCTACGACCAGAAGCTGATCACCCCGGAACTCGTCGAAGAGCGCTTCGCCATCGCCGGCACGCCCGGAATCGCTGGCCGCGGCGCGCGCGATGGGAAAGTCCTTCGCCGGGCCGGATTTCGAGCTCGGCATGATGTGGCGCGAGGTGTACAAGCTGCGCCAGCGGGTGCTGCTGATCTGGGGCCGCGAGGACCGGGTCAATCCGCTCGATGGAGCGCTGGTCGCCCTCAAGCAGATTCCGCGTGTGCAACTGCACGTTTTCGGGCAGTGTGGACATTGGGCTCAGTTGGAGAAATTCGACGAGTTCAACAAGCTGACGATCGACTTCCTGGGAGGCGGCGCATGAGCGTCCAGCAAGAAGCGAAGGCGGATTGCGCATGAGCGTCCAGCAAGAAGCGAAGGCGGATTGCGCATGAGCATCAGATCGCTGGGGTACCTGCGGATCGAGGCCACCGACGTCGCGGCGTGGCGGGAGTACGGCCTGAAGGTACTCGGCATGAGCGAGGGCAGCGGCAGTGTCGACGGTGCCCTCTACCTCCGGATGGACGAATTCCCGGCCCGCCTGGTGATCGTTCCAGGTGAGCATGACCGCCTGTCGGAGGCCGGTTGGGAATGCGCGAATGCCGCTGGGCTGCAGGACATCCGCAACAGGCTCGACATCGAGGGCGTGCCCTACAAGGAGGCCACCCAGGCCGAGTTGGCCGACCGCCGCGTCGACGAGATGATCCGGTTCAACGACCCGTCGGGGAACACGCTGGAGGTCTTCCACGGCGTCGCGCTGGAACACCGCAGGATCGTCAGCCCGTACGGGCACAAGTTCGTCACCGGTGAGCAGGGGCTCGGGCATGTGGTGCTGTCCACTCGCGACGACGCCGAGTCGCTGCACTTCTACCGCGACGTGCTCGGCTTCAGGCTGCGGGACTCGATGCGCATGCCGCCCCAGCTCGTCGGGCGCCCGGCCGACGGGGCGCCGGCCTGGCTGCGGTTCTTCGGCTGCAACCCACGCCATCACAGCCTGGCCTTCCTGCCCCTGCCGACGCCCAGCGGAATCGTGCACCTGATGATCGAGGTCGAGAACAGCGACGACGTCGGACTGGGCCTCGACCGTGCGCTGCGACGCAAGGTGCCGATGTCGGCCACCCTGGGCCGGCACGTCAACGACAAGATGCTGTCGTTCTACATGCGCACCCCCAGCGGATTCGACGTCGAATTCGGTTGTGAAGGACTGGAAGTCGACGACCGCGACTGGGTCGCCAGGGAAAGCACCGCCGTCAGCCTGTGGGGCCACGACTTCACCGTCGGCGCGCACCGAACCAGCTGACATGACGGGCGAGCCCATCGACCCGCGCACGTTCCGGCACGTGCTCGGTCAGTTCTGTACCGGCATCACCATCATCACGACGATGCACGACGACGTGCCCAACGGCTTTGCCTGCCAGTCCTTCGCCGCGCTCTCCCTCGAGCCGCCGCTGGTGCTGTTCTGCCCTACCAAGGTGTCGCGGTCGTGGCAGGCCATCGAGGCCAGCGGCAAGTTCTGCGTCAACGTGCTGACCGAGAGTCAGCGCGAGACCTGCGCGCGGTTCGGCTCCAGGGAGCCCGACAAGTTCGCCGGCGTCGATTGGCACCGGTCCAGGCTCGGATCGCCGGTGCTGGACAACTCGCTGGCGCACATCGACTGCACGGTGCAGTCGGTGCACGACGGCGGCGATCACTTCGTCGTGTTCGGGCTGGTGCACTCGCTGTCGGAGGTGCCCAAGGTCAAGCCGCGGCCGCTGCTGTTCTACCGCGGCGAGTACACCGGCATCGAGCCTGACAAGAACACGCCGGCGCAGTGGCGTGACGACCTCGAGTCGTTCCTCACCGCGACCACCAACGACACCTGGCTCTAGGCCTTTCATTGGCCGAGCAGACGCAAACGCTCCCGAATGTCGGCGTGTCAGGGACCCTTTACGTCTGCTCGCCGATGAACTCGACGATCGCCGCAGTCCCCGGGAAGCTCGGCGCCGAAGCGGCGCGCGGATCGGCGGCAATGCGATGACTGCACCAGTTCGCAACGCCGACCGCAAGCTTGCGGCGAGGCCGATGGCCACGAACAGGCGCGCCCCCGAGCTGTGCGGTTTCGACCCACGCGGGGAGCAGGTTTCGTCACAATGTGACCGATGAACCTCACCAGCGCCGCCACCGGTCTTCGCAAGGTCGTCGTCGCCTCGATGGCGGGGACGGTGGTCGAGTGGTACGAGTTCTTCCTCTACGGCACCGCCGCGACGCTGGTGTTCAACAAGGTCTTCTTCGCCAAGGGCACCAGCGATCTCGACGCGATTCTGGCCGCGTTCGTCACCTACGCTGTCGGATTCGCCGCCCGCCCCCTCGGCGGTGTCGTCTTCGGGCACTTCGGCGACAAGTACGGCCGCAAGAAGCTGCTGCAGTTCAGCCTGTTGCTGGTCGGCGCCGCCACCTTCCTGATGGGATGTCTGCCCACGTTCGGCCAGGTCGGCTACTGGGCGCCGGCGCTGCTGGTGATCCTGCGGTTCATCCAGGGCTTCGCCGTCGGCGGCGAATGGGGTGGCGCGGTCCTGCTGGTCGCCGAACACAGCCCCGACCGCGAGCGCGGCTTCTGGTCCAGCTGGCCCCAGGCCGGCGTGCCCGTCGGCAACATGCTGGCCACGGTCGTACTGCTCACGCTGACCACCACGCTGTCCGAGGGGGCGTTCCTGTCCTGGGGCTGGCGGGTCGCGTTCTGGCTGTCGGCGGTCGTCGTGCTCGTCGGGTACTACATCCGCACCAAGGTCAGCGACGCCCCCATCTTCATCGAAGCGCAACGCGAGGCCGAGCAGCTGCGGGCCAGCTCCTACGGTGTGGTGGAGGTGCTGAAGCGTTATCCCCGCGGTGTGTTCACCGCGATGGGCCTGCGGGTGGCCGAGAACATCATGTACTACCTGGTGGTCACGTTCTCCATCACCTATCTCAAGGTCCAGGTGCACGCCGACACCAGCGACATCCTGTGGTGGCTGCTGGTGGCGCACGCCGTGCACTTCGTCGTGATCCCGCAGGCCGGCCGTGCCGCCGACCGGTTCGGGCGCCGCCCGGTGTATCTACTCGGAGCGCTTGGTGCGGGCGCGTGGGGTTTCTTCGCCTTCCCGATGATGAACAGCGGGCACTACCAGCTGATCATCAGCGCGATCGTCCTCGGCCTGGTGATCCACGCCCTGATGTACGCGCCGCAACCGGCGCTGATGTCCGAGATGTTCCCGACCCGGATGCGGTATTCCGGTGTCTCCCTTGGCTATCAGGTCACCGCCATCTTCGCCGGCTCGCTGGCGCCCATCATCGCGGTGCGCCTGTTGGAGACCTACAAGTCCGCGGTGCCGATCGCGATCTACCTCGCCATCGCCGCCGTGATCACCTTGGTGGCGCTGGCGTTCACCCGGGAGACCAAGGGCATCGATCTCGCTCACGTCGACGCCGCGGACGCGGCGAAGCATCGCCTCGTTGAAACAGGATCGATGGGCGGATGACGATGTGGAGTGCGGTGATCGTGCGCGTCTTCTGTGGGCTGTGCGCGGTGTTCGCGCTGGGCCTGGTCCTCGATGTGGCCTCCGGCCTTTACCTGACCGGCTTTCCCGATGGGCATCTCACCGACTACGACAAAGCGGTCGACAGACCGGAACACCTGCTGCTGTGGGCCCAGGCCGGTTTCGGCCTGTTATTCGTCGCACTTGCCCTGATCCCGATGAGCAACCGAACACGGACGATCGCCGCCGTGCTCGCCGCGGTCGGGTTGCTCGGGTCCGCGGCGCTGCACTGGATCGGCATTCCGTGGTATTTCGGCACTCACCTCCGTCTCGACAATGGAATCGGCGGCTGAGTGCGGTTTGACTGTGCGTTGAGAGCGGGCTTCTGCGTAAATTCCCGCCCTACAAGCACACTCGACGCCGTGGATGCACAGTCGATCGGCGGGTGGGTCTGGTCAGCGACTCAGCCAGGGCCCCAGCCGGCGCAGCGCCTCGTCGATGTCGGCGGCAGGCCCGGCGAAGGACAGCCGTACGAACGAGCCGCCGTGCACGGTGTCGAAATCGATGCCCGGTGCGATCGCCAAACCCGTGTCGGCAAGCAGCGTCTCGCAGAACGTCAGGGAGTCCGAGGTGAAGTCCGAGATGTCGGCGTAGACGTAGAACGCCCCGTCGGTGGGCGCAAGCCGGGTGATGCCGATCTGGCGCAGACCACTCAGCAGCGTCTCCCGGTTCAATGCGTACTGATGCAGGTGGCCCTCCGCCTCGGCGATCGCCTCCGGGGTGAACGCCGCCACCGCGGCGTACTGCGGCAGCACCGGCGGGCAGATGGTGAAGTTCCCGGTCAGACAGTCCACGGCCCGCCGCAACTCGGCGGGCACCAGAAGCCAGCCCAGCCGCCAGCCGGTCATCGCGAAGTACTTCGAAAAGCTATTGGCCACAACGGCATTGCGGGATGTCTGCCAGGCGCAGGACGTCTGCGGCGCGCCTGGGTACACCAGCCCGTGGTACACCTCGTCACTGATCAGCCGAACGCCCTCGTCGTCGCACCATGACGCGATCGCGGCCAGCTCGCCGGGCGGGATCACCGTGCCGGTCGGGTTGGCCGGGCTCGCCACGATGACGCCCTGCACCGGCGGGTCGAGTTCGGCGAGCATCGCCGCCGTCGGCTGGAAACGGGTCTCCGGTCCGCACGGGATCTCGACGACCTCGCAGCCCAGCGCCGAGAGGATGTTGCGGTAGCAGGGGTAGCCGGGGCTGGCGATGGCCACCCGGTCGCCGACGTCGAAACAGGCCAGGAACGCCAGCAGGAATCCCCCTGACGAGCCGGTGGTCAGCACGACGTCGTCGAGGCTGACGTCGATGCCGTAGCGGGCGGCGTAGGAGCCGGCGATCGCTTCACGCAGCTCCGGGATGCCCAAGGCGACGGTGTAGCCCAGCTGGTTGGTTTCCAGGGCCGCGGCCGCGGCCGCCCGCACCGGTTCGGGTGCGCCGGCCTTGGGCTGCCCGGCCGAAAGGTTGACCAGGTCACCGTGGGTGCGCTGCCGCTCGGCGGCGGCCAGCCACACGTCCATCACATAGAACGGTGGGATGCCGGCCCGTAGCGCGACGCGATCGTTCACCGCACCCAGGCTAGAACACTTCGGATTCGAGCTTGCGCAGTTGGTCGCTCGGCGGACCGAACAGCTGCGCGCTGCCGTGCGCGCGTTTGAAGTACAGCTGGATGTCGTGCTCCCAGGTGATCGCGATACCGCCGTGCAGTTGGATCGCCTCGCCGGCGACCGTGGTGAAGGCCTCGGTGGCGGCCAGCCGGGCCAGCGCGGCCGAGGTGGGAGTGGGCTCGGCGACCGCAGCACCGACGACGGCCCTGGCCGACTGCACCGCGACATAGAGGTCGGCCATCCGATGCTTGAGCGCCTGGAAGCTGCCGATCGGCCGGCCGAACTGCACTCGCTCCTTGGTGTAGGCGACGGTCAGGTCCAGGCAGCGTGCCGCGGCGCCGACCTGTTCGGCGGCCAACAGGATGGCGGCGGTGTCGGCAAGACCCGGGTCGGTTCCGATCGGCTCGGTCGAGCCGGCGGTGACGCGCGCCAGTCGACGGGTCGGGTCGACGGTGGTGACCGCTTCGGCGGTGACGTCGTTCCAGCGCACCAGCCGGGCCTCGTCGACCCCCACAACGATGTCGGCGATGTCGCCGTTGACCACGTAGTCGCGATCGAACACCACCGCACCGATGGCCGCGCCGGCGGCCAACTGCTCCAGGGCCTGGGCGTCTGGTTGGTCGCTGGCCAGCAGCGCCAGCTCGGCCAGCGTCGTGCCAAGCAGGGGAGTGGGCACCAGCGCGCGGCCCAGTTCCTCGAGAACCGCTGCGGCATCGGCCAGTTCACCACCAGCACCGCCGAGGTCCTCGGGGACGACGAGAGCGGCGACACCCACCTGCTCGCACAGCATCGACCACAGCGACTCGTCGTAACCGCGCGCAGACTCCATCGCCGCCCGCACCGCGGCGGACGACGCGTGCTTGTCGACGAGCGCCGCGACCGTGTCGCGCAGCATCTGCCGTTCTTCGAGGGAAGTCATGCCAGTGCCTCCAGCACGCGACGTCGATGGGTGGTGGGGTCGCCCCAGGCCGAGTGCAGTGCCTGCACCCGCAGCAGCCACAGCGACAGGTCGTGCTCGGCGGTGAACCCGATGGCGCCGTGGGTCTGCAGCGACGAGCGCGCCGCCAGCAGTGCCGCCTCGGACGCGGCGGCCTTGGCGGCGCTGACGTCTCGCGCGGTCTCAGGTGCGTCCTCTGCCAGCGACAGCGCCGCGCCGTACACCAGTGGGCGGGCGAGTTCCAGCGCGATGTGCACGTCGGCGAGCTTGTGCTTGATCGCCTGGTAGCTGCCGATGATGCGACCGAACTGGCTGCGCTGCTTGGCGTATGCCACCGACATGTCCAGCATGGTCTGGCCCGCGCCGACCAGCTGCGCGGCGGTGGCGAGCGCGCCGAACTCGAAGGCCCTGCCCACGTCGGCGGCATGCCTGTCGCCGGTTGCGTTGACGTCGAACAGCTTTCGTGCCGGATCGACGGACTCGTGCGACTCTCCGGCGACGGCGTCGCTGACCTGCTCGTCGGTGGCGAGGAGCACCAGCCCGGCGAAGTCGGCGTCGGCGGCGCGCGGCACCGCGGGCGGCAGCGCGACCGTGGCGATAAGTTCACCGGCCGCCAGGGCGGCCGAGCGGTCGTCGTCACCGAGTAGAACCGGCGCCACCGCAATGGATTCGGCCACCGGACCTGGCACACACCAGCGCCCCAGCGCCTCGAGTGCCACCACCAGGTCCACCGGGTGGGCGTCGATGCCGTCGAACTTCTCCGGCACCGCGAGCGCGGTGACACCCAGATCGGTCAGCGTCGCCCAGATCTTGCGGCCCGGTGCGGTATCGCCTCGCCCCCAGGCTCGCACCGCGGCGGGTACGTCGGCGGCGCCGAGCGCGGCGTCGATGCTGGCGGCGAAGTCACGCTGCTGTTCGTCGAGTGCGAACTTCATGTAGTCTTCCCGGCGCTCTCTTTGGGCAGACCGAGCAGCCGCTCGGCGATGATGTTGCGCTGAATCTCGTTGGTGCCGGCGTAGATCGGGCCACCCAGCGCGAAGAGCAGCCCGTCGGTCCAGGATCCGGCGAGTTCGGCCTCGGGGCCGCGCAGCTCCAGGGCGGTCTGGTGCAGAGCAACGTCGAGATCCGACCAGAACACTTTGGTCACCGATGATTCGGCGCCGAGTTCCCCGCCTTCGGCGAGCCGCGTCACGGTGCCGAATGTGTGCAGCCGGTAGGCCTGCGCCTTGATCCAGGCGTCGGCCACCCGGTCGGCGAACGCCGGGTCCGCACCCTGGCTGCGCCACGCCTGCACCAGGCGCTCGGCCGGGGCCAGGAACCGCGCCGGGCTGCGCAGCGACATTCCGCGTTCGTTGCTCGTCGTGCTCATCGCGGCGCGCCAGCCGTCGTGTACCGAGCCGATGACGTCGTTCTCGGGCACGAACACGTTGTCGCAGAAGATCTCCCCGAACCCGGTGTCACCGCCCAGCTGCGCGATCGGCCGCACCGTGACGCCGTCGGCCTTGAGGTCGAACATGAAATAGGTGAGTCCGCGGTGGCGTTCGGCGGTGGGGTCCGACCGGAACAATCCGAACGCCCGGTCGCCGAACGGCGCCCGGCTGCTCCAGATCTTCTGCCCGTTGAGCAGCCAGCCGCCGTCGGTCTGGGTGGCGGTCGACCGCAGCGAGGCCAGATCGCTGCCGGACTCCGGCTCCGACCATGCTTGGGCCCAGATCTCCTCGCCGCTGGCCATTTTCGGCAGCACCCGGTCCAACTGTTCCTCGGTGCCGTGCGCGAACAAGGTCGGCGCCAGCATCGAGGTGCCGTTGGCGCTGGCCCGGCCGGGCGCGCCGGCCCGGAAGTACTCCTCTTCGAAAACCACCCACTGCAGCAGGCTGGCGTCGCGGCCGCCGTACTTCTCCGGCCAGCTGATCACCGAGAGCCCGGCGTCGAACAACACCCGGTCCCAGCGCCGGTGCTGCTCGAAGCCCTCAGCCGTGTCGTAGGACTCGGTCGGGAACGATGCCGTGTTGGCGGCGAGGAAGTCGCGCACCTCGCCGCGGAACTCGCGCGTCGGTTCGTCGTAGGTCAGATCCATCAAACCATCTCTCGCAGTATCGGTTTGACCACTTTTCCGCCCGGGTTGCGTGGCAGCTGCGCCACGAAGACCACGGATCGTGGTGCCTTGAAGTTGGCCAGGTGCTTGCGGGTGTAGTCGATCACGGCCTGCTCGTCGAGTTCACTTTCGGGGCGGGGCACGACGAACGCCCTTCCGACCTCGCCGAGCCGGTCGTCGGGCACGCCGATCACCGCGGCGTCGGCGACGCCGTCCAGCCGGGCCAGCACCTGCTCGACCTCGGCCGGGTAGACGTTGAAGCCGCCGCAGATGTACATGTCCTTGAGCCGGTCGGTGATCCGGAGATTGCCCGCCGCGTCGACCGTGCCGATGTCCCCGGTGTGCAGCCAGCCGTCGGCGTCGATCGCGGCGGCGGTGGCTTCCGGATCGTCGAGGTAGCCGAGCATCACGTTGGGTCCGCGCAGCAAGACTTCGCCGGCGCCGGCGGCTGCATCCGGGCTGTCGATCCGCAGCTCGAAGTCGGCGATCGGCCGACCACAGGTGGTCGCCACGGTCACCGCGTCGTCGTCGGCGCGGCACATCGTGCCGAAACCGGTCGCCTCGGTCAGCCCGTAGGCGGTCAGCACGATGTCGAAGTCGAGTTCGGCCTGCATGCGCTCGATGAGGACGACGGGGATCGTCGCCGCCCCGGTGACCGCGAAGCGCAGCGAACTCAGGTCGTGCTTGGCCAGGGCCGGGTGGTCGAGCAGCATCTGGAAGATCGTCGGCGGGCCCGGCAGCACGGTGACGCGGTGCTCCTCGACCATCCGCATCGCCTCCTCGGGGTCGAAGGTCAGCTGCGGGATCAGCGTGGCCCCGGTCTGCAGGCACGCCAGAATGGCGGCCTTGAAACCGAAGTTGTGGAAGAACGGGTTGATGCACAGATAGCGGTCGGCGCTGGTGAGCCGACCGCAGGCCGCCCACGCGGCGGGGGCCGCCAGGGACTGCCGGTGCGCGCACAGCACGCCTTTGCTGCGGCCGGTGGTGCCGGAGGTGAACAGGATGTCGGAGACGTCGTCGCCTGACAGCGCGGCGGCGCGCGCATCGACCTCCGACATCGGCGCCTGCGGCCCGGTGACGAAGTCGTCCCACGTCCCGGCCTCGTCTGCCGCGCCGGCCTCCAGCGGCACCCGGACGATGTGCCGGAGGTCCGGAAGTGCGGCGCGGTCGAGGTCGGCCACCCGGTCGGCGCCCAGGAACCGGCCCATCGCGATCAGCAGCGGCGCCTGGGTGCGAGCCAGGATGTCGGCGGCTTCCTCGGCGGTGTAGCGGGTGTTCAGCGGCACCACCACGGCACCGGCGTAATGGGTGGCCAGGCTGGCCACCACCCAGTGCCAGGTGTTGGGCGACCAGATCGCCACCCGGTCGCCGGCGCGGACGCCGAGTCCGATCATGGCGGCTGCCGTGCGGCGAACCTCGTCACGCAGCTGGGCGAACGTGAAGGTGCGTTCCTCGGTGATGAGCGCCTCGTGGTCGCCGAGCTCACGGGCCATCTTGTCCAGCACCGCGGGCGTCGTGCGCGGGTCGCTGCGCTCCATCGATGCTCCTTTGGGTTCGATCGCCCGGGTCGACGTGGTTGCGTCGTCACCCGGCCACCAAAGCAAGTGCTTGGTAGGTTAGCCTACAGGGGTGATAACGGTCGATGAGTTCCGGGCCGAGGTCCGCGAGTGGCTGGCCGACAACCTGGTCGGCGAGTACGCCGCGCTCAAGGGTCTCGGCGGCCCGGGCCGCGAACATGAGGCCTTCGAAGAACGCCTGGCGTGGAACCGTCACCTGGCCGCCGCCGGGCTGACCTGTCTGGGCTGGCCGGTCGAGCACGGCGGCCGCGGCCTG
The DNA here is from genome assembly GCA_963716465.1 of uncultured Actinomycetota bacterium. Lineage (GTDB taxonomy): Bacteria > Actinomycetota > Actinomycetes > Mycobacteriales > Mycobacteriaceae > Mycobacterium. Next base: position 332,927 of record CAVQTS010000004.1, on the reverse strand, counting down.
TCGGTCGCACACCGGGTCGCCTTCTACGAGGAGTACGCCAAGGCTGACGCACCGGACAAGGTCAACCACCTCGGTGAGGAACTGGTCGGCCCGACGTTGATCGCCTTCGGCACCCCCGAACAGCAGAACCGGTTCCTGCCCACGATCCTCGACGTGTCCGAACTGTGGTGCCAGGGCTATTCCGAACCCGGCGCCGGCAGCGACCTGGCCAACGTCGCGACCTCGGCGGTCCTCGACGGTGCACAGTGGGTGATCAACGGCCAGAAGGTGTGGACGTCGCTGGCGCACTGGGCGCAGTGGATCTTCGTGGTGGCCCGCTCGGAGAAGGGCTCCAAACGCCACGCCGGCCTGTCCTACCTACTGGTCCCGCTGGACCAGCCGGGTGTGGAGATCCGCCCGATCATCCAGCTCACCGGTGACTCGGAGTTCAACGAGGTGTTCTTCACCGACGCCCGCACCGACGCCGGCCTGGTGGTCGGCGAGCCCGGTGACGGCTGGCGGGTGGCCATGGGAACGCTGGCCTTCGAGCGCGGCGTGTCCACGCTGGGCCAGCAGATCCGTTATGCCCGTGAGCTTTCCGGCATCGTCGATCTCGCCAAAGCCAATGGCGCAATCGACGACCCGCTGATCCGTGAGCGGCTCACCCGGGCCTGGGCCGGTCTGCAGACCATGCGGTCGTATGCCCTGGCCACCATGGACGAGGAGCAGCCGGGCCAGGACAACGTATCAAAGCTGCTGTGGGCCAACTGGCACCGCGACCTCGGCGAACTGGCGATGGACATCAAGGGCAAGTCCGGGCTGCTGATGGCCGACGGCGAGTTCGACGAGTGGCAGCGGCTTTTCCTGTTCTCCCGCGCTGACACGATCTACGGCGGCTCCAACGAAATTCAGCGCAACATCATCGCCGAGCGCGTGCTCGGTCTGCCTCGGGAGGTGAAGGGCTAGTGGCGTCATTGGCGCAGGCCCCGCAGGAAGTCGCCGGCCACGGCCTGCTGACCGGCAAGGTGGTCGTCGTGACCGCCGCGGCCGGCACCGGAATCGGTTCGGCCACGGCGCGCCGCGCGCTGGCCGAAGGTGCCGACGTCATGATCTCCGACCACCATGAACGACGGCTCGGCGAAACCCGGGACCAGCTGGCCGAATTGGGGCTGGGCCGGGTGGAGAGCGTCGTGTGCGACGTCACGTCCACCGCCCAGATCGATGCGCTGATCGCCTCGACCACCGCCCGGCTGGGCCGTCTCGACGTCCTGGTCAACAACGCCGGACTCGGCGGGGAGACAACGGTTGTCGACATGACCGACGAGGAGTGGGACCGCGTCCTGAACGTCACCCTCACCTCGGTGATGCGCGCCACCCGCGCCGCGCTGCGCTACTTCCGCGAGGCAGGCCACGGTGGCGTCATCGTCAACAACGCCAGCGTGCTGGGCTGGCGGGCGCAGCACTCCCAGTCGCACTACGCCGCCGCCAAGGCCGGCGTGATGGCGCTGACCCGTTGCAGCGCAATCGAAGCCGTCGAGTACGGGGTGCGGATCAACGCGGTGTCGCCGAGTATCGCGCGGCACAAGTTCCTGGAGAAGGTCAGTTCCTCCGACTTACTCGACCGGCTGTCGGAGGGGGAGGCCTTCGGCCGCGCCGCCGAGCCGTGGGAGATCGCATCCACGATCGCCTTCCTGGCCAGTGACTACTCCAGTTACCTGACCGGCGAAGTGATTTCGGTATCGAGCCAGCATCCATGACAGAGCAACCGGTCAGCCGTCGCGACGAGCTCCTGGATCTCGCCGCGACGATGTTCGCCGAACGTGGCCTGCGTGCGACCACCGTTCGCGACATCGCCGACTCGGCGGGCATCCTGTCCGGCAGTCTCTATCACCATTTCAAGAGCAAAGAGCAGATGGTCGAGGAGGTGCTGCGCGACTTCCTGGACTGGCTGTTCGCCCGCTACCAGGAGATCGTCGACACCGAGCCCAACCCGCTCGAACGGCTCAAGGGCCTGTTCATGACATCGTTCGAGGCGATCGAACACCGGCACGCGCAGGTGGTGATCTACCAGGACGAGGCCAAGCGGCTGTCGTCCCTGCCGCAGTTCGACTTCGTCGAGGCCCGCAACAAAGAGCAGCGCAAGCTGTGGATCGACCTGCTCCACGAAGGAGTCGAGCAGGGGTGTTTCCACCCGGACATCGACGTCGACGTGGTGTACCGGTTCATTCGGGACACCACCTGGGTGTCCGTGCGCTGGTATCAGCCCGGCGGTCCGCTGACCGCGGAAGAAGTTGGCCGCCAATATCTTTCCATCGTCCTCGGCGGGATTGCCGCCACCAACCGACAAGGAGATCGACATGCCTGAGGCATATGTCATCGACGCGGTGCGTACCGCGGTGGGCAAGCGCAACGGCTCGCTGGCCCACGTCCACCCCATCGACCTCGGCGTCGTGGCGTTCCGCGGCATCTTCGACCGCGTCGATGTCGACCCCGGCGCCGTCGAGGACGCGATCGTGGGCTGCCTGGACGCCATCGGCCCGCAGGCCGGCAACATCGGCCGCAACACCTGGCTGGCCGCGGGATTTCCGGAAGAGGTTCCCGGGGTGACGGTCGACCGTCAGTGCGGCTCGAGTCAGCAGGCCATTTCCTTCGGCGCCCAGGCGATCATGGCCGGCACCGCCGATCTGATCCTGGCCGGCGGCATGCAGAACATGAGCCGGATCCCGATCTCGTCGGCGATGACCGTCGCCGAGCAGTTCGGCTTCACCTCGCCGACCAACGAGTCGGAGAACTGGCTGCACCGCTACGGCGACCAGGAGATCTCGCAGTTCCGCGGCGCGGAGATGATCGCCGAGAAGTGGAACCTGTCCCGCGAGGAGATGGAGGAGTTCTCCCTGGGCAGCCACGAGAAGGCGTTCGCCGCGATCCGCGCCGGCCACTTCGAGAACGAGATCGTGCCGGTCGGCGACTTCCGCACCGACGAGGGTCCGCGCGAGTCGAGCCTGGAGAAGATGGCCGGGCTCAAGCCGTTACGCGAAGGCGGCCGGCTGACCGCGGCGATGGCCAGCCAGATCTCCGACGGCGCAAGCGCTGTGCTACTCGCCTCCGAGCAGGCGGTCAAGGACCACAAGCTGACCCCGCGGGCCCGCATTCACCACATCAGCGCCCGCGGCGCCGATCCGGTGTTCATGCTCACCGGCCCCATTCCGGCCACCCGCTACGCCCTGGACAAAGCCGGCCTGACAATCGACGACATCGACGTCGTCGAGATCAACGAGGCGTTCGCGCCCGTCGTGATGGCATGGCTCAAGGAGACCAAGATCGACCCGGAGAAGGTCAACCCCAACGGCGGCGCGATCGCCCTGGGCCATCCGCTGGGCGCCACCGGGGCCAAGCTGTTCACCACCATGCTCAACGAGTTGGAGCGCCGCGGTGGCCGCTACGGCCTGCAGACGATGTGCGAGGGCGGCGGCACCGCCAACGTCACCATCATCGAACGCCTCTAGTTCTCTCGCGAGCAGTCGCAAAAGCCCTTCGACACCTGGGTTTTCGGGGATATTTGCGTCTGCTCGCGCAACAGTCGTCAGTGGTCGTGGAGGATGACACCGCGGATGTTGCGGCCGGCCATCATGTCGTCGAACCCCTCGTTGATGTCGGCGAGCTTGTACTCGCGCGTCACGGTCTCGTCGAGCAGCAGCTGACCGTTGCGGTAGAGGTTGAGCAACCGCGGGATGTCGGCGCGCGGGTTGGCCTCGCCGTACAGACTGCCGAGCAGGCGCTTCTGGAACAGCGTGAGAAAGGCCATCGGCAGCACGGCGTTGACGTCGCTCATCGGCGCGATGCCGGTGAGTACCACCGCACCGCCCTTGCGGACGATGTTGAGGGCGTCGTTGATCATCGCGCCCTCGACCACCCCGACCGTCAGCAGCGCCGAGTCGGCCATCACACCGCGCGTCAGATCGGCGACGAGCGCGGTGGCTTCGGCGATGGATGTGACGAAATGGGTGGCGCCGAACTGGAAAGCCTTGTCGCGCTTGGCTTCGACGGGTTCGACCACGACGATCCGTTCGGCGCCGGCGAGCCGGGCGCCCTGGACGGCGCCACTGCCGATTCCGCCCATCCCGATGACGACGACGGTGTCGCCGGGGCTGCACGTCGGCGGTGTTGACTGCCGAACCCCAACCCGTCATCACCCCGCAGCCCAACAGGCAGGCACGATTGAGCGGTAGGTCGTCGTCGATCTTGACGACGGAGGCGTCCGACAACGTGCCGTACTGCGAGAAGCTTCCGACCCCGGACAGCACGCCGACGTCGTGGCCCTTGACCCGACGACGGTAGGTACCGTCGGCCTGGGCCCCGATCAGGATCAACGCGCCGAGGTCGCACAGGTTCTGGTGGCCGCTCGCACACCACCGGCAGCGGCCGCAGGCCGGCAGGAACGACGTCACCACGTGGTCTCCGACGTTGAGATCGCGCACGCCCGGTCCGACTTCCACGACGGTCCCGGCACCCTCGTGCCCGCCGATTATCGGCAGCGGCACCCCGATGAAGTCACCGGTCCGCACGTGATGGTCGGAGTGGCACAGGCCGGTGGCCTCGAACTTGATCATGACTTCGCCCTCTTTGGGACCGTCGAGATCGACTTCCTCGATCTGCCAGTCCCCGTCGAGTTCCCACAGCACCGCGGCATTGGTCTTCATGCGCCGAAGTCTAGGGACCCTGCCTGTTCGCGACGGCGCAATCCCGTGAGCTGAGACCGCCTTACTGCGCGAGTGCGAGCCCGCCGAGCGCGACGATCCAACTTGCGAAACTGCCCACCAGGAAGTACTCGGTGACGTCGTCGATGCCGATGCCGCCGTTCTCCCGGACCTTCTGGGCGTTGATCTCCGGAAACCGGATGATGCTCTTGGCCGCCACCACTGCGGTCGCGGCGGTCAACTGGCCGGCCAGACTCAGACCCAGGATCAGCAGCCGCTCCATCGGGCCCAGTAGCCGGCCGCCCTTGAGCCGGTCGGAGGCCTGCGGTTCGCCGGCGGGCTTGACGGCGCCGACCGAACCCAGCAGCAGGCGCACCAACTCATTTCCGGTCGCCAGTTGCAGCAGCACCACACCGACGACCATGACGAGCCGACCGGGTTCGACGGTGTGCAGCCCGGGCAGCGTGGTCCAGTTCGACCATGCGCGCACCGCACCGCCGACCGGCGAGGCGAGCCCGGAGAGCAGCAGCAGGACTGCGATAACCGCGGCGAACAACACCAGCGGTGCCACCTGTCTGCGGCCCCCGACCCGCTCGGCGTGCGTGCAGGCCAGCTCCCAGGCGACCGTGGAGACCGCCGCGATGCCCACCAGAAGAAGGTCACCGAGGCGCCACAGTCCACACAGCGCGGCCGTACCGAACGTGACGAGCACGCCGGTCAGTGCGGCGGCCCAGGTGTGTGCCGTCAACCGCCGCACGATGTCGGCGCAGCCGAGCGCGATCAGCAGCACGGCGACGGCGCTCACTGCTCGCTCCCGGCTGTCCGCTTCGCTTCGCTCACCGGACGCTCCGCAGTTGTTCGCAGGCCAACACCAGCAGGTCCAGCCCGTCGCGCGCCGTGCGCTGTGACACCGCCGACGCGCTGATGCCTTCCATTTCCGCCAATTCCTTCTTCGTCTTGTGGTCGAGCAGACCCCGCAGCAGCCGCACGGATCGTGCGTCTACCGATCCAAGCAGGTGGTCCCGACACAACAGGGCGGCGTTGACGGCGTTGGCGTCCGGTCCGTCGTCGACCGCGCTGCGGTATGCGGTGCGGACGTGGGCCAGCGCGGGCTGCTGCTGTGCGGTGGCGGTCCATTGGATCGCCTCGCGCGCGGCCCACCAGCCGGGGCCGTCCTGGATGCCGGTGCTCGGGTCGAGGATCGTCACCTCGCCCCAGCCGATGCCGAAACGGATATCGACGTCCGGCCCGACGCCAAGCCGTATCTCCAGGGCCGCGGCGATGGCCGCGCCGACGCTGGGATAGCTGCCCTGGAACTCGTCGCCGACGGTGAATGCCGGCGGGTCGGTCGCGGTCGACGCCACCTCCGCCAATCCCTTGGCCAGACGGCGGTGCAGGGCGGAGCGGTCGGCGGTCTGGCGGGAGCCGACGACGTCACCGATCAACGTGGCCCGCGGTGAAGCTGATATCTTCATTTCCACCATATGAAGATTATAGCTTCATTTCACACGAATTTAGCTCACAGCTTCATTATATTGAATTGTCGATGGTGACCCGCAGGTAGTGCTCGATGCCGGTCCGCTCGAGGGTCCGCCGGCGATCACGCGGCAGCAGTGGGAGCGCTTCGGTGGCGTCGATGATCTCCGGGGCGTTCACCGCGAAGGTCTCGCCCTTCGAGGAGATGCGGGCCTGTCGGGCGGTCAGGACGTTGCGAAGCCAGTCCACCTGCGTGCCGTAGGGCAGCGGCACGATGAACCGGTCGCCGACGCGGTCGACCACCACGGGAGTGGCGTACTGCTTTCCCGACACCCGCCCGGTGTGGCGCACCACCGAGGCATACCAGTACTTGGTCCCCGCCAGTCGCATCATGAGCGGGTTCAGCAGGTGCTTGTTGGACAGCCGTATCAGGTCGCGCAACTGGCGCGGCCAGGTGTCCGGTGCGAATCCCATGACATCCCCCGAGCGTCGTGCAGGCTTCTGCAGCACACGCTACCCGTCATTCGACGAGTGCGGCCGCCGCCTGAAGGTGTTTGACGGCGTCGCCGACGATCGTCTGGATCAACTCGGCGCACGTCGGCAGATCGTCGATGATGCCGGCCACCTGACCCGAGGCCAGCACACCGGCGTCGGTGTTGCCTTCGACCAAACCGGCCTTGAGAAGCATCGGTGTGTTGGCCGCCATCAGGACCTGCGACCAGGTGAGGTCCTTGCCGTGCCGCATCGCCAGTCCGTCGCGGATCATCGAGGCCCACGTCATCTGCGACATCTTCTTGAACTTCGCGGCGTTGGACACCGCGGCCGTGAAACCCCTTACTCGGGACCCGCTTTCGAGCTTCTCGACCAGACCGGTGCGCAACACGCGGTGCGGCATACCGTCCACCCGGGTGGAGACGACCGTGCCGTCCAGGGCTGCCTGCAGGTAGCGCTGTTTGATCTCGTCAGGAACGGTGGAGTCGGCGGTCAGCAGAAAGCGGGTGCCCATCGCCACGCCCGCGGCGCCGTAGGACAGCGCCGCGGCGAGGCCGCGTCCGTCGAAGAATCCGCCGGCGGCGATGACCGGGATGTCGACCGCGTCGAGTACCGAGGGCAGCAGCAGAGTGGTGGCCACCGGGCCGGTGTGCCCGCCGCCCTCGCCGCCCTGAACGATCACCGCGTCGGCGCCCCAGCTTGCCACCTTGCGGGCGTGTTTCGCCGCGCCCACCGACGGAACCACCACGGCCCCAGCCTCTTTGAGGCGCGCGATCAGCTCCTGCTTGGGCGCCAAGGCGAAAGAGGCGACCTTGACGCCTTCGCGGATCATCAGATCCACCCGGTCGCCTGCGTCGGCCGCGTCGGCGCGGATGTTGACTCCGAACGGCTTGTCGGTGGTGGACTTGACTTTCGCGATCGCGCTCGCGAGTTCGTCGATGGTCATCGTGGCCGACGCGAGGATGCCCAGGCCACCCGCGTTGGAGGTGGCCGAGACCAACCGGGCGCCGGCCACCCAGCCCATTCCGGTCTGGACGACCGGATGCTCGATGCCGATCAGTTCGGTCAGGGGGGTGCGCAGCCTCATACCTTTACTTCCTTGTCGCGGAGTCCTTTCGGGTCGATCCGCTCGCGGATCAACGCCTGCTCCTCGCCGCTGGGAAGGCGGGTCCGGTCGGCGTCGTCGAGACCGTAGACCTCGAAGGCAGTGTTCTCCCGTACGTCGTCCGGCTCCACGCCGGGGTGCAGCGACAGCGCGCGCATGGTGTGGTCGGGTCCGCCGAAGTCGAACACTCCCAGGTTGGTGATCACCCGGTAAACGTCGACGAACCGGTACGCCGGGTTGTCCGGATCGATCTTGTCCCAACCGATTCCGGAGACGATGTCGACGTTGTCGCAGAAGACCCGCGGAGAGTGGTTGCCGACCCAGTAGCTGGTGGCGTGGTTGATCGTGTTGCCCGGGGCGCCGCGAACTCCGAACATCTGTCGCGTCGGATGCTGCAGTGGGCCGAATGCCGACAGGTTCTGGTTGCCGTACCGGTCGACCTGGTTGGCGCCCATCACGACGTGGCGCCGGCCCCATGTGAGTGTCTCGAAGACGCGGCCGAACGGCATCCAGCCCTCGACGGCACCCTGGGCACCGATCGCCGGTGTGTCGGCCAGCAGCCGGGCCTCGCCGTCGGTGAGCAGGATGTCCGGTGCGAACGTCAGGCGCGCCAGCCGGGCACCGATGGACACGACGGTGGTCATCGGGCTGACCATGATCTCGCCGGCATCGCGGAACAGTTCGGCGCAGGCGATGACGCACACCTCGGCGCGGCTGACCTGGATCACTTCGCCTCCTGCTCTTGGAACCGGCGCACCGCCGCCTGGTAGTCGGCTTCGCCACCGGACAGGAAAGTGTCGACGAACTCCTGCCAGCTCGACTCCTCGGCCGCCGCCGAGGCATAGTGGCGCTGGAACTTCTCGTCGCGCCCGTAATCTGGTGCAGCGGTGGTGAAGTGGGCCCCGTTGGGGGCTTCGACGACGTGGTCGACCATCATCCGGTTCACCAGCAGCGCCTGCGGTGGCACGGCTTTCACCAGCTCGTCGGTGGGCACCACGCGCTCCACCGACAGGTAGCGGCGGTCGGCGGCCATCAGGAAGAGGTCGTCGAAGTAGGGGTCGATACCGGTGTAGGCCGCATTGCCGTGCTTGTCCCCGAGATTCAGGTGAGCGAACGCCGCGTCGAGGCGCAGGGCCGGCATGGCGATGAGGGTCTCGTGATGGGTACCGGTCGGATAGGGGGAGCGCACCGTCGTGAGCTCGCCGTCCCAGAAGTCGGGGACCGAACTGCCCAGCCCGGCGCGGATCGGCAGGAACGGCAAACGTTGCGCGGCGGCCTGCAGTCCGCAGCGCAGCATGCCCTCGTCCATCTCGCGGGCCACGATCGCACCGGTGGTGCGGGCCTTGGAGAACCACGGGTCGTAGAACGGCGGCGAGTCCAGTGAGACGAAGCCGTAGTAGACCTTGCGGACCTTGCCCGCCGAGCAGAGCAGGCCGAGGTCGGGGCCGCCGTAGGTGACCACGGTGAGGTCGGTGACGTCGGTGCGCAGCAGCGCGCGGACGAAGGCCATCGGCTTGCGCCGCGAGCCCCAGCCGGCGATGCCGATCGTCATGCCGCTCTCGATCTCGGCGACCGCGTCGTCGAGAGTCGTTGTCTTGTCTCTCATCTTCTCTTCCCCCGGTCGCTTCGCGCGCCCCCGCTCGCGGGCGGTACGCCCAGCCCGCCGGTCATCGCTTCTCACCCTTGGACGTCCCCGCGAAGGCGTCGCGGTGCTCGTCGGCGACTCCCGCCAGGTTCAGCTCGAAGGTGAAGCCCTGCTCCATGCGGTAGCTGGAGTTGACGCGTTGCACGTCGATGAGGTTCAGCGCCTCCTTGGCCGCGCGGATCACCCGGGTGTCCTTGACTGCGATGTCACGGGCCACCCGCAGCGCGGCCTCGTCGAGCTCGGCGCGGGGGACGACCTCGTGCACCGAGCCGAAGTGATGCAGTGTCGCGGCGTCGACGGTGGCGGCGGTGAAGAACAGCCGGCGCATCATGTGCTGGGGCACCAGCCGGGACAGGTGGGTGGCCGCCCCGAGCGCACCGCGTTCCACCTCGGGCAGGCCGAACTTCGCGTCGTCGGAGGCCACGATCACGTCGGCGTTGCCGACCAGCCCGATGCCGCCGCCGACACAGAAGCCGTTGACCGCGGCGACGACGGGCACCTCGCACTCGTAGACGGCTCTGAAGGCCGCGAAGCAGCCCCGGTTGGCGTCGATCAGCGCGGTGAAGCCCTCGGTCTTCTGCATCTCCTTGATGTCCACGCCGGCGTTGAAGCCGCGGCCCTCGGCGCGCAGGATCACCACGTGGGTCGCCATATCGCGGCCGGCGGCGGTGATGACGTCGGCGAGTTCGAACCAGCCGCGCGAGGGGATCGCGTTGACGGGCGGATAGTCCACCGTGACCGCGACAATGCCGGGTTCGACGGTGCTGGACGTGATGGTCATCAGAGCTCCTGGGCCACTTCCTGAGCGGGGCGAATACCTAAGCAAGCACTTGCTTGGTACGCTAGCACAGTGACGGACGCGGCTATCGACCCCGGTGGGCTGGAGCGCAGCGACCGGGGAATCGACCTGGGCCTGCAAGGGCGGGTGGTCCTGGTGACCGGCGGCGTCCGCGGCGTCGGAGCGGGGATCAGCGCGGTCTTCGCCGATCAGGGTGCCACCGTCGTCACCTGCGCACGCCGTCCCGTCGAGGGTCTGCCGTATGAGTTCCACGGCTGCGACGTCCGCGATCCTGCTGCTGTCGCCGGCCTGATCGAGGCGATCGTGGACACGCACGGGCGCCTGGACGCTGTCGTCAACAACGCCGGTGGGTCGCCATATGCGCTGGCCGCCGAGGCTTCACCGAAGTTCCACCAGAAGATCGTGGAATTGAATCTGCTTGGCATGCTGAACGTCTCACAGGCCGCCAACGCGGTGATGCAAACCCAACCGCCGGGCGGATCGATCGTGTCGATCTCCAGTGTCAGCGCCGGCCGGCCATCGCCGGGCACCGCGGCCTACAGCGCCGCCAAGGCGGGGGTGGAGAGCCTGACCACCACGCTGGCGGTGGAGTGGGCGCCGAAGGTCCGCGTCAACGCACTCGTGGTCGGCATGGTCGAGACCGAACAAGTCGAACTGTTCTACGGGGACGCCGAGTCGCAGGCGGCCGTCGCCGCCACCGTGCCGCTGGGACGCCTGGCTACGCCCGCCGATATCGGTTGGGCGGCAGCATTTTTGACCTCCGATGCGGCCGCGTACATCAGTGGAGCCAAGATCGCGGTGCACGGCGGCGGCGAGCCGCCGGCGTATCTGTCCGCCTCGAGTGCCAACAAATAAGGAGACATCGCAATGGGATTGCTCGACGGCCGGGTGGTCATCGTCACGGGTGCCGGCGGCGGCATCGGGCGCGCGCACGCGCTGGCGTTCGCCGCTGAGGGGGCGCGCGTGGTGGTCAACGACATCGGCGTCGGGCTGGACGGCTCGCCCGCCGGCGGCGGCAGCGCCGCACAGTCGGTGGTCGACGAAATCACCTCCGCCGGAGGCGAAGCCGTCGCCAACGGCTCCAACGTCGCCGACTGGGGCCAGGCGGCCGAGCTGATCCAGACCGCCGTCGACTCGTTCGGCGGCCTGGACGTGCTGGTCAACAACGCCGGCATCGTCCGCGACCGGATGATCGCCAACACCAGCGAGGAAGAGTTCGACGCCGTCATCGCCGTTCACCTCAAGGGCCACTTCGCCACCACCCGGCACGCCGCCGCCTACTGGCGCGCGTTGTCCAAGGAGGGCAAGACCGTAGACGCCCGGATCATCAACACCAGTTCGGGTGCCGGCCTTCAGGGCAGCGTCGGGCAGGGCAACTACAGCGCCGCCAAGGCCGGCATCGCGGCGCTCACCCTGGTGGCCGCCGCCGAGATGGGTCGCTACGGCGTGACCGTCAACGCCATCGCCCCGTCGGCGCGCACCCGCATGACCGAGACCGTCTTCGCCGACATGATGTCAACGCAGGGCCAGGATTTCGACGCGATGGCACCGGAGAACATCTCCCCGTTGGTCGTCTGGCTGGGCAGCGCCGAATCGCGCGACGTCACCGGCCGGGTCTTCGAGGTCGAGGGCGGCATCATCCGGGTCGCCGAGGGCTGGGCGCGCGGCGCGGACGTCGACAAGGGTGCGCGCTGGGATCCCGCCGAACTTGGCCCCGTCGTGGCCGATCTGTTGGCCAAGTCGCGGCCGCCGCTGCCGGTGTTCGGCGCCTAGGATCGGACCGGTTCGCACACCACCAACGGGATGCGCCGGTCGGCGGCGTCCTGATATCCCTTGTACGGCGGGTAGATTCGCGTCAGTTTCCGCCAGTACAGTCGCCGTTCGCCGTCGGTGGCGTCACGCGCCGTCATGTCGGTGACGTCGGGCCCTACCTGAACGCGGACGCTTGGGTCTTCGCGCAGATTGAGGTACCAGGCGGGATGATGATCGCGGCCGCCGTAGGACGCCGGCAGCACGATCCGCTGCCCGTCGCGAAGATACAGCGTCGGGGTGGTCCGTGGCCGGCCCGACTTACGCCCCGTGGTGGTGATCAGCGCGGCGGGGAACCACAGTAGTTTCGCGCCGAGTCGGCCGTTGGTGCGCTGATAAACCCAGATGTGGGCACGGGAGAAGCGCTTCAGGGCAACCTTGAGCAGGCTGGAGTTGCGGACGGGGTGCGATGAAGATGAATCGGACACCCCATCAACGTGCCCAGATTTACGGGTCGCAAATCACGACCGGGATGACCCGGTCGGTCCAGGACTGGTAGTCGTCGAAGCCCTTGTAGAACGCGGTCAGCTTCGGCCAGTACTCGGCGCGCTCTGCCTCGGTCGCGTCGCGGGCGGTCAGACTCAGCACCTCGTCCTTGATCTGGACCGTCACCTTGGGATTGGCCTTGAGATTGAGGTACCACAGCGGGTGCTTGTCGCTGCCGCCCTGGGATGCCACCAGCACCACCCGACTGCCTTCGCGCAGGAACAGCAACGGCACCACGCGCGGCTCACCGCTCTTGCGGCCGATCGTCGTCACCAGCGCCACCGGTGCACCTTCGAGGAAACTGCCGGCAACCCTGCCGTTACTCACCTTGTAGAGCGCGGTCTGGCCGCGTGACATCCACTTGATGATGAACTTGGTCAACGGCGAATCGAGGCCCTTCGGCCGCGCGGTGGTCATGACGAACTCCTGGGGCTAGCGCTGGACGAACGGGCGGATGTGGGCCCGGATGTGATGGATCCGGCCGTCGGCGACGGGGATCACAAAGGTCTCGTCGACGTGCGCGCAGACGCGCATCCCACCCAGGGACGGCTTGGTGATGACGTCGAAGCGGGCCCGGATCTCGTCGCCGTCGACGGTGAACTGCGGGTCCGTCGTGGTGGCGATGATGCGGTACTGCGGGCCGCGAGTCAGGCTGCGGCGCAGGTGATTTGCGGAAAAGCCGGTCTTGAGACCGACCTCGATGCGGGTGCAGTCCGGTGCGAACGGCACATCATCGGCCCGGTGGGTGGCCAGCGCATCGATGTAGGCCTGGGCGGCCGCGATGCGCGCCGAGTCTGTCCCCGGGTCGCTGCGCTCCTGCCCGCCGGCGTCGCTAATGGGCAAGCTCTAGATCCGCTCGATGATCGTGCCGGTCGACAGCGCCCCGCCGGCGCACATCGTGATCAGCGCGGTGGACTGGCCCGTGCGCTCGAGCTCGTGCAGGGCGGTGGTGATCAGGCGGCTGCCGGTGCTGCCGACCGGATGTCCCAGCGCGATGGCGCCGCCGTTGACGTTGACCTTGTCCATGTCGGCCTCGTGCACCTGGGCCCAGCTCAGCACCACCGAGGCGAACGCCTCGTTGATCTCGACCAGGTCGATGTCGCCCATCTTCATGCCGGCCTTTTCCAGGACCTTGGCGGTGGACTGGACGGGGCCGTCGAGGTGGTAGTAGGTCTCGGCGCCGACGAGGGCCTGGCTGACGATGCGAGCCCGGGGACGAAGGCCGAGCGCCTTGGCCTTGTCCTCGTCCATCCACAGCACCGCGGCCGCGCCGTCGGAGATCTGCGACGAGGTGCCCGCGGTGTGGATGCCGCCCTCGATGACGGGCTTGAGGGCGGCCAGGCCCTCCAGCGTCGTCTCGCGCAGGCCCTGGTCGCGGCTGACGAAGTGCCGCTCGGCGGTGGGCTGCTTGTTCTCGTCGAGCACCGGCGCCTCGATCGGGGAGATCTCCCGGTCGAACCGGTGCTCGTCCCACGCGCGCTTGGCATGTTGCTGAGACATCAAGCCGAGGTGGTCGATGTCGGCTCGGGTGATGCCGCGCCGCTGGGCGATGCGCTCGGCGGCGGTGAACTGGTCGGGCATGTCGATGTCCCACGACTCGGCGCGGATGCGGGAGCGGTCCGGGCCGGCGTTGGCGCCCAGACCCACCCGGCTCATCGCCTCGATGCCGCAGGCGATGCCGATGTCGATGGCACCGGCTGCGATGAGGCCGGCGATCAGGTGGTTGGCCTGCTGCGCGCTGCCGCACTGGCAGTCGATCGTCGTCGCACCGACGTGTTCGGGCAGTCCGGCCGTCAGCCAGGCCACCCGGGTGACGTTGTTGGACTGCTCGCCGTACTGGGTGACGCAGCCGCCGATGATCTGCTCGACCGTTCCGGCGTCGATGCCGGCTTTCTCCACAAGCGCCCGCTGGGTGGCACCCAGCAACTCGGTCGCGTGCAGACCGGACAGCCAGCCGCCTCGCTTGCCGATCGGGCTGCGGGTGGCTTCGACGATGACAGGATTACCCATGAGGTCAGGCTAGAACACGTTTCATTACTCTGACAAGCGAGGATGCCGCGGTGCCTTTTGTCTGCGGTGGAGCCGTGTTTTACTGGCACTAGAACACGTCATATCGAGGAGCGCGCGAACATGCCAACCCCCCACCTGCCGCACGGATTCGACTTCCTGGATCCGGACCGCAACGTCACGAAGTTGCCGGTTGACGAACTCGCTGAGCTGCGGAAGCTCGCGCCGATCTGGTGGTGCGAGCAGCCTATCGGAAAGGGTGGCTTCAACGACGGCGGCTACTGGGTCGTCACCAAGCACAAGGACGTCAAAGAGGTCTCCCGCCGCAACGACATCTTCTCCAGCTGGCAGAACGGGGCCATCCCGCAGTTCCCCGACGACATGTCGCGCGACGACATCGACCTGCAGCGCTTCGTCATGCTCAACATGGACGGCGAGCACCACGACCGGCTCCGCCGCATCATCTCCAAGGGCTTCACCCCGCGCGCGGTGGGCATCCTGAAGGACGAGCTCAACGACCGCGCACAGGCCATCGCGAAGGCCGCCGCAGCGGAGGGTTCCGGCGACTTCGTCGAGCAGGTGTCGTGCGAGCTGCCGCTGCAGGCGATCGCCGGTTTGCTGGGTGTGCCGCAGGAGGACCGCGAGAAGCTGTTCCGGTGGTCCAACGAGATGACCGGCGGTGAGGATCCGGAGTTCGCCCACGTCGACCCCAAGCAGTCGTCAATGGAGGTACTGGCCTACGCCATGCACATGGCGGGGGTCAAGGCGGAGCATCCGGGCGACGACATAGTCACCGCTCTGGTCAAGGCCGACATCGACGGCGAGAAGCTCTCCGAGGACGAGTTCGGGTTCTTCGTGATGATGCTGGCCGTGGCCGGCAACGAGACCACCCGCAACTCGATCACCCACGGGATGATCGCCTTCGCCAACAACCCCGATCAGTGGGAGCTGTACAAGCGCGAGCGTCCGGAGACCGCCGCCGACGAGATCGTCCGCTGGGCGACCCCGGTCACGGCGTTCCAGCGCACCGCGCTCGAGGACGTCGAGCTGAGCGGCGTGACCATCAAGAAGGGCCAGCGGGTGTCCATGTTCTACCGGTCGGCCAACTTCGACGAGGAGGTGTTCGAGGATCCGCACACGTTCAACATCCTGCGTAACCCCAACCCGCACGTCGGCTTCGGCGGCACCGGGGTGCACTACTGCGTCGGCGCCAACCTGGCCAAGATGACCATCAACCTGATGTTCAACGCCATCGCTGACCACATGCCCGATCTCACCTCGGCCGGCACCCCCGAGCGGCTACGTTCGGGGTGGCTCAACGGCATCAAGCACTGGCAGGTCGACTACTCGGGTAGCACTCCCGCCGCTCTGTAGACAACAACACAAGGAGGATTCGGGTGGACTTCACTCCGGACCCGGCGCAGCAGGCTGTCGCCGATGTGGTGACCTCGGTCCTGGATCGCGACAATAGCTGGGACGCTCTGGTTTCAGGGGGTGTGACCGCGCTCGGGGTGCCCGAGCGGCTGGGGGGAGACGGCGTCGGACTGCCCGAGATCGCGACGGCGCTCAGCGAGATCGGCCGGCACGGAACGATCTCACCGGCGCTGGCGACGTTGGGGCTCGGGCTCATCCCGCTGCTCGACCTGGCCTCGGAGACGCAACAGGACCGGTTCCTCGGCGGTGTGGCCAAAGGCGCGATCCTGTCGGCCGCCCTCAACGAGCCGGGCGCTTCGCTGCCGGACCGTCCGGCGACCACGCTGGCAGGCGGAAAGCTCAACGGCACCAAGGTCGTTGTTCCGTATGCCGAGCAGGCCGACTGGCTGATCGTCACCGCCGATACCGGGGTCGTGGTGGTCTCGCCCATCGCCGACGGTGTGCGGCTGACCAAGACGCCGGCGTCGACCGGCGGTGAGGAATACGCGGTCACCTTCACCGACGTCGCCGTGGAGCCAGACGCCGTGCTCGAGGGCGCATCCGCCCATCGGGTCAATCAGCTGGCGCTGGCCGCCATCGGCGCGTTCGCGGCAGGTCTGGTGGCCGGTGCACTGAAGCTCACGGCCAACTACGTGGCCAACCGTGAGCAGTTCGGCAGGCCGCTGTCCACCTTCCAGACGGTGGCCGCACAGCTGGCCGAGGTGTACATCGCTTCGCGCACACTGGCTTTGGCATCGAATTCGGTGCTCTGGCGGTTGGCCGAAGGCCGCGACGCCGACGACGACCTCGACGTGCTGGGCTACTGGCTGACGTCGCAGGCTCCACCGGTGATGCAGACCTGCCATCACCTACACGGCGGCATGGGGATGGACATCACCTACCCGATGCACCGCTACTACTCCACGATCAAGGACCTGACCCGTCTGCTGGGTGGCCCGTCGTATCGCCTCGACCTGGTGGGAGCACAATGTTCATCGAACTGACACCCGAGCAGCGGCAGCTGCAAGCCGAAATGCGGCAGTACTTCTCGAATCTCATCTCACCCGAGGAACGGGCCGAGATGGAGATCGACCGGCACGGCAAGGCCTACCGGGCGATCATCAAGCGGATGGGGTCGGACGGCAAGCTCGGTGTGGGCTGGCCCAAGGAGTTCGGCGGCCACGGCTTCGGACCGGTCGAGCAGTCGATCTTCGTCAACGAGGCCGCGCGCGCCGACGTGCCGCTGCCGGCGGTGACGCTGCAGACCGTCGGCCCGACACTGCAGGTGTACGGCACCGAGCTGCAGAAGAAGAAGTTCCTGCCGGCGATCCTGGCCGGCGAAGTCCATTTCGCCATCGGCTATTCCGAGCCGGAGGCCGGCACCGACCTCGCCTCGCTGCGTACCTCCGCGGTGCGCCACGGCGACGAGTACATCGTCAACGGCCAGAAGATCTGGACCACCGGCGGCCATGACGCCGACTACGTGTGGTTGGCCTGCCGCACCGATCCGGATGCGGTGAAGCACAAGGGGATCTCGATCCTCATCGTCGACACCACCGACCCGGGGTACTCGTGGACGCCGATCATCCTGTCCGACGGTGCGCATCACACGAATGCGACGTACTACAACGACGTTCGGGTTCCCGCCGACATGCTGGTGGGTGAGGAGAACGCCGGCTGGCGGCTGATCACCACCCAGCTCAACCACGAACGCGTGATGCTCGGACCCGCCGGCAAGATCGCCGGGCTCTACGACCGGGTCCACGAATGGGCCTCGAAGCCGGGCGGCAACGGTGTGACCCCGCTCGACCACGACGACGTCCGCCGGCTGCTCGGTGAGATCAAGGCGATCTGGCGGATCAACGAGCTGCTCAACTGGCAGGTCGCGGCGTCCGGTGAGGTCATCGACATCGCGGATGCCGCTGCCACCAAGGTGTTTTCGACCGAGCGCATCCAGCGGATCGGCCGGCTGGCCGAGGAGATCGTCGGCAAGTACGGCAACCCGGGCGAGCCGCAGACCGCGGAGCTGCTGGACTGGCTGGACTCGCAGACCAAGCGCAACCTCGTCATCACCTTCGGCGGTGGTGTCAACGAGGTGATGCGAGAACAGGTCGCCGCCTCGGGCCTGAAGGTGCCTCGGGTCCCGCGGTGAGTATTGACGACATCCGCACGGCCGCGGAGAAGGTCAAGGCCGAGGGCAAGAGCAAGCCGCGCACCGGCCGTCATCCGGTCAACCAGCCGATGATCGACCACTGGCTCGACGCGATCGGCGACAAGAACCCGATCTACATCGACGAGGCCGCGGCCAAGGACGCCGGGCATCCAGGCATCGTGGCGCCACCGGCGATGATCCAGGTGTGGACGATGATGGGCCTCGGCGGTGTCCGTCCGGACGACGATCCGCTGGGCAAGATCATCGCCCTGTTCGACGAGGCCGGCTACATCGGCGTCGTCGCCACCAACTGCGAACAGACCTACCACCGCTACCTGCGACCCGGTGAGGACGTCAGTGTCAGTGCCGAACTGACCGATGTCATCGGACCCAAGCGGACCGCATTGGGCGAGGGCTTCTTCATCACGCAGAAGATCACTTGGCAGGTCGGTGACGAGGACGTCGCCGAAATGATGTGGCGGATAATGAAATTCAAGCCGGCCGACCAAGCTGAAGCGGCACCGTCGTCGGTGCCGCAGGACCTCGACCCGGCATTCATGATGCGGCCCGCGCCGTCGAAGGACACCCAGTTCTTCTGGGACGGCGTCAACGCGCACGAGCTGCGGCTGCAGAAGCGGCCCGACGGCAGTTTGCAGCATCCACCGGTGCCCGCGCTATGGCAGGACAAAGACCTGCCGACCGACTACGTCGTCGCCAGCGGCAAGGGCACGGTGTTCAGCTTCGTAGTGCACCATGCGCCCAAGGTGCCCGGCCGAACCGTCCCGTTCGTGATCGCGCTCGTCGAACTCGAGGAGGGCGTCCGGATGCTGGGCGAACTGCGCAACGTCGACCACGCGAAGGTGGAGATCGGAATGCCGGTTCACGCAACGTATATCGACTTTCCCGCCGGCGAGGACGGGCCGGCCTGGACCTTGTACGCATGGGAGCCCGACGCATGAGTGCACCAACAGTGGAAGTCGGCACCAAGCTGCCCGAGCTGGCGCTCTACGGCGATCCCACGTTCATCGTCTCCACGGCCATCGCCACGCGCGACTACCAGGACGTGCATCACGACCGGGACAAGGCGCAGGCCAAGGGATCCAAGGACATCTTCGTCAACATCCTCACCGACACCGGGCTGGTGCAGCGCTACGTCACCGACTGGGCCGGACCGAACGCGGTGATCAAGTCGATCGGCCTGCGGCTCGGCGTGCCGTGGTATGCCTACGACACCGTGACGTTCTCCGGTGAGGTGACCGCGGTCGAGGACGGTCTGATCACCGTGAAAGTCGTTGGCAGCAACAGCCTTGGCGATCACGTCATCGCGACGTCCACGTTGACCATCGGAGGGAACGCCTGATGCCCGGAGCTTTGTCGGGAAAGGCGGCGATTGCCGGGATCGGGGCGACGGACTTCTCCAAGGACTCCGGCCGCAGTGAGCTCCGACTGGCCGCCGAGGCGGTGCTCGATGCTCTCGACGACGCGGGTCTGACACCGGCCGACGTCGACGGCATGGTGACGTTCACCATGGACTCCAACACCGAGGTGGCGGTCGCGCGGGCGACCGGCATCGGGGATCTGAAGTTCTTCTCCAAGATCCACCACGGCGGCGGGGCGGCGTGTGCGACCGTCCAGCAGGCCGCGATCGCGGTGGCCACGGGTGTGGCGGATTGTGTTGTGGCATACCGCGCTTTCAACGAGCGCTCGGGTATGCGGTTCGGCCAGGTGCAGCTGCGGCTGATCCAGGGCGCGGATTCCACCAGCGTGGACAACTCGTTCTCCTACCCGCACGGGCTCTCGACGCCTGCGGCGCAGGTGGCGATGATCGCCAAGCGCTACATGCACCTGTCGGGTGCCACCAGCCGCGACTTCGGTGCGATCTCGGTGGCCGACCGCAAGCACGCGGCCAACAACCCGAAGGCTTACTTCTACGGCAAGCCGATCACCATTGAGGAGCACCAGAATTCGCGGTGGATCGCCGAGCCACTGCGACTGCTGGACTGCTGCCAGGAGACCGACGGCGGAGTGGCGATCGTCGTGGTGTCCGCGGAGCGGGCCAAGGACCTCAAGCACCGGCCCGCGGTCATCGAGGCGGCGGCGCAGGGTTCGAGCCCTAACCAGTACTCGATGGTGAGCTACTACCGGCCGGAGTTGGACGGGCTTCCGGAGATGGGTCTGGTGGGCAAGCAGTTGTGGGCGCAGTCCGGGCTGAAGCCGACCGACATCCAGACCGCGATCCTCTACGACCACTTCACCCCGTTCACGCTGATTCAGTTGGAGGAGTTGGGGTTCTGCGGCTGGGGCGAGGCCAAGGACTTCATCGCCGACGGGGCGATCGAGATCGGCGGACGGCTGCCGATCAACACTCACGGCGGCCAGCTGGGTGAGGCCTATATCCACGGGATGAACGGCATCGCCGAGGGCGTACGTCAGCTGCGCGGCACCTCGGTGAACCCCGTGCCCGACGTCGAGCATGTGCTCGTCACCGCCGGTACCGGCGTGCCGACGTCGGGCCTCATCCTCGGCTAGCGGGTTCCGGAGTCCCCAACACGCGGCGGCCGTCCGATGACGGTCGGCCGTTCGTGGAACTCGATTGTTGCCTGTCCGACGCTTCATTTCGTACCGAAGTGAAGCTTTCTAGCAAACAAGCTATTCTGCAAGCGCGTCAATTGGCGGGTTCGCCTCAGTCTTTTCTAAGCGATTCATCAGTGCTTCCGCCCCCGAATTCTAAGCCCAAAAAAGTGTGCTGTAGTGCACCATTGTGATCTGAGGTCGTGACTTATGACGTTGCTCGGAGCGAAGAGATTGGTGCATTAGTATTGCCAACTGAGACTTTCTGTGGGAAGTTGGCTAATATCAGACGTTCGCAGAGAGGTGCTCGGGGCTGCGGACGACAGAGCAGGCTGGGGGGCCGGCGATGAAGAAAGCGTTGTTGACCCCCGCCTGATGAAGTTCCGACGCGGAGGCCGACTGATGCTCACGGGACCAGTGGACGGACGTCTCGACCATGATCATGATGACGACCACCACCGGCCTAGCGACGTCCTCCTCGCCCGGGTCTCCGCGGCCGACTCGATGTGGACGCCGCCGCCACCCAATGGACATCGACGAATCGTGCCCGGCTCGGCGTCGACTGTCGTGCCGGCGCCGGAACTGGGCAGCCTGAATCCGGCCCCGTCTGAGATCGACGGCTGCGAGCCGGCCCTGGCCGGATCGGACGACTACCCATCGCTTCGGCGCGAGACCGTTTTAGTCGTCGACGACAACACTCTTCACCGGGAAAGTCTGACAGCCGTATTCGCCGCGCACGACATCGCCAAGCCGCGCACTGCCTGGGATCTGCCCAGTTTGGTTGCGGCATTGCAGGAGATCGCGCCGACACTGGTTCTGCTCAACATGGAGACGCGCAGCAGCCACTCCCTGCTCCGGGTGATGGTCAAGCTTCGTCCCGAAGCGCGAGTGATCGTGCTGGGCCTGTCCGAAGAGGACGAGTCCGAGATCGTCGCATGCGCCGAGACGGGCGTGGTTGCCTATCACATGCGAACCGACTCTATCGACGATTTGCTGGCGTTGATGAGGAAGGTTGCTGTCAGTGGCGTGTCCTGTTCGTCGCGGGTTTCGGCGATCCTGCTCCGCCGGCTTTCGGCGCTCGCAGCCCAGCAGCCACAGGAGCCCCACTCACTAGATCTCACGGCGCGGGAGACCCAGATCCTCGTGATGCTGGAGATGGGCCTGTCGAACCGGGAGATTGCCGCGCGGTTATGCATTGCCGTCCACACGGTAAAGAACCACGTGCACAACGTTTTACGCAAACTCGGTGTCGGCTCGCGGGCCGAGGCTGGGGCGCGTTACCGCGCAATGCGTCACGCCGAGGAGCACCGGAGGAACTAGACCGGGGACTAGTCCGAAATCGGCTCCGATGGTCCATGTACGAGCGGCCGATCAACCCCGATAGTTGAGGGGTGTCCTCCGAATTTGCTACGGGCCACCACCGAGTATCGCTGATACCCGGTGTCACACTGTGGAATTCAACGAATACGACCGGGCTTACGCTCAGCGCGGCCCGCGGGATGCACTGATGTGCGCCACTATCGCCGGGCGAGCTGACCGACCGGCGATCGACTGCCGGCGCTTCGTGCTGCCTCAATCGGAGTACCGGGCGCTTCCCTGCGCCGCAGAGGAGCTTAGGGAAGCGACCCACCGCTGCAACGGCGATTCTCGAACTGGGCGCCAACGTCGGCGAGGTCGTGCCCTGGGGCGGTCGAGTCATCGATCTGGCACTGGACCGCGTCGTCGACAAGCCGCGGAACCTGGCCAGATCGGTCACGGCGGCGAGACTGATGAGTTGAGCGCCGATAAAAGTAGTTGCAAGACAGGAACATCGGGGAGATCCGCGCTGCGGAGGACGAGATACGTTCGCCGCTTACCGAGGGATAGGGGGAGTCGTGGCTTGCTCACGAGGGACCAACTGGGGGACTAGGCAATGACCGCGACCCGCGTAACCAACTTGATCAGCGCCGATGCGCCGTCCGGGCTCGACCCGATTCGGGTGGGGGTCGTCGGCTACGGCTACTGGGGTTCAAAACATGTCCGAGTGCTGGCGACGATGCCCGGTGTGGAGGTCACGGTCATCGAGGAGCGAGCAGACCGACTCCGTGAAGCCGTGGCGCACTTTCCCGCCGTACGTGTCGCATCCAGGCTCGACGAGGTGTGCAGCCGGCTCGACGCCGTCGTCGTGGCTACTCCGCCGCACAGCCACGGTCCCGTTGCCCTGCAGGCGCTGAAGTGGGGGCTCCACACGCTGGTCGAGAAGCCACTTGCGACTTCGGTGGCGTCAGCCGAGGCCCTCGTCAAGGCCGCCGGGGTGCACGGTCTGACGCTGATGGTCGGCCACACCTTCGAATACAACGCCGCCGTGTGGAAGTTGAAAGAGCTGATCAACTCCGGCGAACTGGGTCGCATTCTGTACGTCGACACTGCCCGGCTGAGTCTGGGTCGGTATCAGAACGACTGCAACGTGATATGGGATCTCGCCCCGCACGACATCTCCATCGTCTCGTATCTGCTCGACGAGTTCCCCGAGGCAGTCGCCGCCTGGGCACAGCGGAATGTCGGTGACATCCATGCTGATGTCGCCTACCTCCGATTCGACTTCCCGAGTTCTGCCGTCCCGGCATTCGTTCACGTGAGTTGGCTGGACCCGTACAAGGTCCGCCGAGTCACAGTCGTCGGTGAGCGAAAGATGGTCGTCTACAACGACGTGTCCGACAGTGAACGGATCCGGATCTACGACGTCGGTGTCGCCCGGCCCAGCCGGCTCCTTACGAACTGCCCGTCACCTACCGCACCGGCGATATCACGTCGCCGTACGTGCAGTTCGTCGAGCCGTTGCTGGTGCAGGACAGCCACTTCATCGACTGCATCCGGACCGGATGCCGGTCCAGCACTCCCGGTGAACGTGGACTCGAGGTGGTGCGGGTGCTGGCTGCGACCGATCAGGCCATCAAGACCGCGGCTACCGTGCGGATTCCGCGCTTCGGCGGCGACCGCATCACCGCGGCCGCCGCGGTGGAGGTTGCCTCGTGACCGATACGCCAGTGCCCTTCTTGGACCTCAACGCGATCAACGGTGCGCTGCTCGCCGACTACGAGCTGGCATGGAAGTCGGTGCTCCACCACGGTCAGTTCGTAGGCGGCCCGGATGTCGACACCTTCGAGGCGAGCTTCGCCGCCTATTGCGATAGTCGCGCTTGCGTCGGGGTTGCGAACGGCACCGACGCGATGGAGCTGATCCTGGCCGGCCTCGGCGTCGGGCCGGGGGACGAGGTCATCGTTCCGGCGAACACGTTCGTCGCCACGGTCGAGGCCGTGTGTGCGGTCGGCGCCCGCCCCCGGTTCGTCGACGTGCATCCGGACACCCTGCTGCTAGACGCCGACAAGGTGGCGGCGGCCGCAGGACCGGACACGGCGGCGGTCATCCCGGTGCACCTCTTCGGTCAGATGGCCGACCTCGACGCGTTGGCTTCGGTCGCCCAGCGCTACGGGCTTGCGGTGATCGAGGACGCCTCGCAGGCCCACGGTGCCCGGCTACGAGGCCGGCGCGCAGGCAGTATCGGTGTGGCCGCCGCATTCAGCTTCTACCCGGGCAAGAATCTGGGAGCGCTGGGTGACGGCGGAGCGGTCGTGACCCAGGACCGCGAGCTTGCCCGATGGATCAGGCGGTGCGCCAACCACGGTCGGACCGCCGCCGACCGCCATCGCCACGACCAGCGGGGCCGCAACAGCCGTTTGGACACGCTCCAAGCGGCGATGCTGGCGGTCAAGCTCGCGGGCCTCGACGACGCGAACCGGGCTCGTCGGCGGGCGATGGATCGATACCGTCGACAGCTTCCGCCGTCAATCCGCCCGGTCACCATCGGAGCCGGCGTCGAGTCGGTCCACCACCTCGCCGTGGTCCGGGTGGCGGACCGAGCCGCGGTCACCGCCGCGCTGGACCGCCACGGAATCGGTTGGGGCGTTCACTACCCCGTGCCGTGCCACCGCCAGCCGGCCTACGCCGAGTTCTCCGAATCGCTGCCCGTCATCGAGCAGGCTGCGAATGAGATCCTCTCTTGCCAATGTCTTCGACGATCACCGACGAGCAGATCGACAGAGTGTGCGACATCTTGTCGGCGGTGTCGAGGTGACTGAGCCCCGCGCACGGAGAAACAACATGACCAAGTCTCGACACCTGCGCCGTCGATCGGGTGCGCGACGTCGCCCGCTGGTGGCCGCTGATCGTGGTCGTGACGCTGATCGCGGTCGGCGGCACCCTCATCTCGCACAGCCGACAGGCTCCGTCCTACACGGCGACGACGAGAATCGTGGTCGTCCCACTGGCGCAGTGGGACGACACGTTCTGGGCACCGCACTGGTGCGCGACTCGGGTGACGCGACGCGGACGGCGGCCACGTTTGCGGCCGAGTTGAATTCGAGTCACTCCGCGAGGGTCACGGCCGACTACCTCGGCGGCGGCATGACTCCGGAGTCGGTGGCCGACTCCGTCAAGGCCTCGGTGTTCGAGGAGACCAACGTCATCGAGGTCACCGCCCGGTCGACGGACCCGGACAAGGCGGCCAAGCTCGCCGAAGGATTCGCCGCTGCGACGCTGAGCGATAGATGGCGGACGATCTCTGCTCAACTGGATGCCCGGATCGCCTCGATCGGCAAGAGCCCGCTTCTGAACCCTCCGGCCGAAGTCGACACCGGTTCGGCGAACCCCACTGCGGCAGCCGAATCGGCCACACTCCAGACCCTGCGAGCCGTTCGCGACTCCGGCTCCGATCCCACCCTGAGGGTCGAGGCCACCAGCCCGGCTGTCGCGGCCAAAAAGCTGCCTGCCGTGGTGATGGTGGGACTCGCGATCCTCGGGGGACTCCTGGTCGGCTCGCTGGCCGCTGCCGGCATGGCGCTGCTGCGACCGGCAGGCAGGTTCGCCGAGGAGCGGGCGGCCGGGGAAAGGCGGCGTGGTCGTCGCGCCGAGGCAGCCGCGCCGATGCGGGGAGCCGACGACATCGCGCCCGCCGAAGAGATACGGCGATGACCGAAGAGCGGGTCGGCACGAAGCCTTCAACGCGAGTGTTGGACGGCCGCAGCCTGCTCAACTCGGCAAGCTGGATGACGGGAAGTAACCTCGTCGCGCAGAGTTGCGCATACGGCTCGCTGGTCCTGCTGGCGCGATGGCTCACGCCGGTGAGCTTCGGCACCGTCGCCGTCGGCATGGCGATCGTCGGTATCGGCGTGTTGATCGTCGACCGAGGCACCTGGGGCGCGGTCATCGTCGAGAAGCGGCTCACCCGAGGCGATCTCACCAGGGCGTTCTGGCGTTGCATGGCAACCGGCCTGGTCCTGGCCGTGGCGATGGCGGCGGCCTCCGAATCGGTTGTAGACAGGTTCGCGACGGGTGGCGACGTGGCGGCGGTCGCTGCGATCGCACTGTGTCTGCCGCTGCACGCGATCGCCGTGGTGCCGACCGCACTGCTACAGCGATCGATGCAGTTCCGGCGCCTGGGCGCCCTGAACGCACTGGCCAACATCGGGTCGGCGGTGGCAGCGGTCCTGATTGCGGTGGCCGGTTTCGAGTGTGGGCCCTGGTCGCCCGACAACTCGTGCTGTACGGCGTGGTGGCGATCCTCTCGGCGGTGCTGTGCCTTCCGGCTCTTCGCAACCATGACGTGGGCGACGGTCCGTCCGAGCGCAGTGAAGGGACCCGCACCGAACGGTGGTTCTTCCTGTTCTCCATCACCGACTCGGTGACGGGCAGCCTGGACAAGCTGATCGTCGGCATTTTCGCCAACGCCGCCTTCGTCGGCCTCTACTCGATAGCGGGAACCATTGCGCTGGCGCCGTGGAAGCAGTTCTCCGCGCAGATCGGCCAGGTCCTGTTCGCCGCAGCGGCCTGTGAGCCCGACGACTGTCACCGGCGCACCGAGTGGTCCGTCCAGTTGATGGCGATGCTGATGCTCCCATTGCTGCCGCTCGGCATTCTCGTCGCGCCCGTCGTCCTTCCGGCGGTTCTCGGTCCGCAGTGGACGGCCATCGTGCCGGTATTCCAGATTCTGCTGGTGATCGGCATCGGCAACGCGGTTGTGAACTTCATCGCCGAACCGCTGACCGGCATGGGATTCATGCCGTTTCGCGCGAAACTCATCCTCGCGCAGGGTGTCGCGACCTTCGTGGCGCTGGCGGTCCTCGTGCCCACCGACGGCATCGTCGGCGCCGCGGGAGCTCAACTGCTGGTGTTCCTTCCCTACGCGGCTGTGTATTTCACCGCCGGGGCGCGGCGGGCCAACACCTCGGCGGCGGCGCTCTGGCGCCAGTTGCGTCCCGCCGTGGAGGCGGTAGCGCTTCGATCGCGGTTAGCGCCGTCGTGCTGATCGGTCTCGTCGGCGCGGGAGTGCCGGCGCCGCCCTCCGCCGGTGTCGCCGGTGTCGCCGGCCTGCTGGCCTGTGTGCCGATGATGTTGCGGTCCTTCGCTCGGATCCGGTCGTGATCAGGAACCCGGCCGAGGACGTCGCCACGACGCGGCCGACCGGCCGCGCGCCGCATCCAGTCGGTGGCTGGTCGCCGCCGCGTGCGTGACAGCCCTCGCGTTCGGAGTGTTCCTGCCGATCGCGCCGTGGTACGCCATCGCGTGGCTCGTGTTGGTGCCGTTGGCTTTTGCCCCGGTCATGGCGGTCTCGGTGATCGTCGCCGTCACCGTGTTGGTGCCGTGGGATGTTCAGGACAGCCTCAAGGTCATCGGCGAACCCGACCAACCCGGGCCACTCTTCGTCGACGTCCTGATGTTGCTCGGACTGGTCCGAGTTACCTGGCTCATCATCCGCGGACGGGTGCCGTTCGACGTTCCACTTCTGCTGGGCAGCATCGTCGCGACGGTCTGTACCGCCGCGCTGGCCTGGGGGATCAGTCGGGGTGCTGATATCAGTGCCGCCGGCCACGAGTGGCGCCGCGTGATCCTCGGCGTCGGCACCTTCCTGCTCGCCTGGCCGCTCATGGCGAACCAATCCGCACGTCGCCAGCTCATGGCGATGATGATGGGAGTCGGCCTGGCACTGGGACTCTGGGGATTCGCCCAGTGGTACTTCTCCGTCGGCTACACCACCGCAGGCGACGTCGGTGTGCGTGGCGGCCTGAGTTCTTGTCAGTTGCAAGGCGGTTTGTATGCGTACCCGGTCGCCGTAGCACTGGCATGGTCAGCGCTGGTGTCCGGGTGCATCCGCCAACTGGCGGTCAAGTACCTGCTCGGGGCGATCCTGCTGCTGAACGCCATCTGCGTCCTGCTGACCTTCGAGCGAACCCTCTTACTCGCAACCGTGATCGCCTGCCTGTTCGTCGTCGTCGCATCCGGAGTCGGCGCCGGCCGGCGGGCCGTCAAGTGGGCCGCCGGTGGAGCCGCTCTGTTGGTGGTCGCCACTGTGATCGCGCAGACCGAGGCGCAGACGGTGGCCGACCGGATGGCATTGGTGAGCCGACCCGGCAGCGACAACTCGTTCACGCATCGACTGGTGGAGTCCCGGGTGATCGCCGGCGAGATCGGCGCGCGGCCGGTGACGGGCTCGGGCTTCGGCGCGACCGTCACGTGGGGTGTGCCAAACACATTCGCCACCAGCACAACGCCATTCGCCGCGGCTATCACTGGTTGATCTGGAAGCTCGGCATTCCGGCGGCGGCGACCATTATTGCGGTTCTCTGTTGGGCCGTCCTGCGCCGTGCTCCCGAGGAAAAGGCCGGGTGGAAGGCGTTGCGACCGGCAGCCGAGCATCCCTGCTCGCGTTCTTGATCATCGCGTTGCTGTTCGCGTCTTCAATTCCCTTGTCATCACCGCCGTGATGGGCGTGCTGGTGGCGGTGTGCTACTGGGACCCGCCCCGCCAGGGCCATCCCCGAACTTCGATCCCGTTCCCGACAACCGCGAGAGGCCGCGATCAACATCGACCGCAGCACCACAGACCTTGATGTCGTCATTCCCACCAAGGACCGACCGGAGCAGCTGGAAGTCACCCTGCGAGCTCTCCGGAGTCAGCAGTTCACCGGGTTCGGAGTGATCGTCGTCGACGACGGTGGCACTGCGGAGGCCGAACTGCTGGTTCCACCGGAACTCATTGAGAAGCTTGCGATCCGGTTCGTTCGCAACCAGACCTCGCTCGGAGCCGGACCGGCTGGAATCGGGGTGTCTCGGAGTCCGAGGCGAGTATGTGGTGTTCCTCGACGACGACTGCGTCCCCGCATCCGAACTGGTCGAGCGGCACCACGCGGTGCTGTCCTCGGCGACCGGCCCATCGTCTCGCTGGCCCGATCCTGCCCCGGCTGGGCAGCGCCTACGGTGTGGGCTCAGTGGGACGCCGACCGGATGGAGCGTGGATATGCCATTCTCGCCAGCGGTCGCACCCGTCCGGGATGGTCGGACATGTTCACCGGCAACGTCGGGCTTCGCCGGGCGGATTTCCTGGCCGTAGGTGGCTTCGACGAACGGTTCCCACGCGGTGAGGACGTGGAACTCGGCCACCGACTGGCCCATTACGGTTGCCGTTTCGAATTCGACTCCGCCGCCGTGGTCGGACACCACAGCCAGCGGTCCCTCAGCGGGTGGCTTCGCATCGCCGCGTCGACCGGAATTCGACGCGGAGTGGGACCGGCCGGCGACCAACTCCGCCCGCGGGCGTTGGTGGGCGGCAGTCGCGGGACAAGCACTGGGCGGTGCGCCTGGTTCGCCAGGTTTTTCGGGGGCCCGATGCAACGCTGCGGGATCGTCGCGGCGGTGGGCGCCGCCCTCGTGTTGCATGCATTGCGCGCGGATCGCCTGGCACTGCCTGCCGTCACGTCGCCCGCGACCTCATCTACTGCCAGGCGCTCCGAAGGGCCACGACGGCGCCGGGCCAATTGGTCCAACTGGCGTGAACCGAGGACCGGAGATGGTTGACGGGTTTGGGTGCACCGCACAGGCGCCGGGAGGGCCTCTGCGAGGGCTTTTGCGCTGGCCGCCGCGAGAGGACCCGAGCCACCGCCGGCCACCGACGTGATCGACCGGATTGCGGTCCAGGGTTGCCGGTTTCCCGACAAGACCGCGATCGTCGGCGCGGATCGGCAGCTGACCTACGGCGCGCTGGCGGCCGACGTGGCGGCGCTGGCGAACCGGCTCTGCGAACTGGGCGGACGCCGGGGTCTCTTGTCGCGGTGAGCATGAGCCGGGGACCACGAGTTGACGACCATGCTGGCGGTGCTCACCGCCGGCGCGGCCTATGTGCCACTGGATCCCTGCACCCAGGACCGGCTGTCGATGATCCTGCAGGACGCGCGCCCCGTGCTGATGATCGCCAAGCGGGGCCATTGGATGCCCGGGGGCGTACCCGACGTTCGCACCGTGTTCCTCGATGATGAGGCCCCGACTCGCGCGATACGCCGGAGCGCCAGGGGCTGTCGAGATCGATTCAAGCGCAACGGCGTACGTCTTGTTCACCTCCGGCTCGACTGGGCGGCCGAAGGGGGTGGAGATCTCTCGGCCTGCGATGTCATCCTCCTGGCGTCGACCGCGTGCTGACCCGGCCAGCGTGAGTCGGACGTTCTGCTGGCGGTCTCGACGACGATGTTCGACATCGCCGTCCTCGAACAGTTCGGGCCGCTGTACGCGGGTGCCACGGTGCACATCGACGGATTCGGCGACCGCAAGGGACGTCCCTGCTGCGTGCGTTGCTCAGCGTCAGCCGATCACGGTGATGAGGGCGACGCCGACGCGTGGCGGATGCTGGTCGACGCTGGCTGGCACGGTGACGACCGGCTGCGGATGCTGGTCGGTGGGGAGGCGCTGGACCCGGAGTTCGGCCGCCGCTTGCTGCCCCACGGTGAGTTGTGGAACATGTACGGCCCGACCGAGACTACGGTGTGGTCGGCGATCAAGCGGATTGACGATGCCGACGACATCACCATGGCCGCCGATCGACCACACCCAGCTTATGTTCTCCGCGACGGAGCGGCTCTCCCGGTGTCACGGGTGAGTTGTGCATCGGCGGAGCGGGCGTGGCCCGCGGCTACTGGATCGGCCCGACCTGACCGTCGCGAGGTCGTCGAGAACCCCTACGGCCTTCCGGTGACCGGATCTATCGAACCGGCGACCTGGCGCGGTTGCGCGCGTCCGGTGAGTTCGAATGCCTCGGCCGGCTCGACCATCAGGTCAAGATTCGCGGCTTCCGCGTCGAACTCGGTGAAATCGAATGCCGCCTCGATGAACTGGCCTGCGTCGGCAAGTCCGTCGTCACGCTCCACGGCGCCGGATGACAGCGAGCCGCGGCTGGTGGCATACGTGATTCCGGCCCACGGCGAAGACTTCTCACCCGAAGATGACCACGGGTGCTCCGGGGCTCCCTGCCGTCGTACATGATTCCGTCCCGGTACATCCGGATGGAATCGTTCGGACCGACCCCGAGCGCCAAGATCGACCGCGGTTCACTGCCCGACCCTCCCGACTCCCCTCTCACCCCGAGACGGTTCGACCGAGCACGCCTCAGACCCCGACCGAGAGAACCCTTCTGGACATCTGGACCCGGGTGCTGGGCAGCACCGACATCGGGCCACGACGAATCCCGACCTCGGTGGGCATTCGCTCAGCGCCGACCGGATCTTCGACGAGATCCACCGGCGTCTGAGGGTCGACCTCCCGCTGGGGACGTTGTTCGAAGCGCCCACCGTCGCCACCCTGGCGGGCCACATCCACGCATCGGGGAGCCGCCGGGCATCGCCACGATGGACCACGGTGGTCCCATCCGGCGGCACGGCCAACTGCCGCCGATCTTCTGC
This sequence comes from uncultured Actinomycetota bacterium, assembly GCA_963716465.1. GTDB lineage: Bacteria > Actinomycetota > Actinomycetes > Mycobacteriales > Mycobacteriaceae > Mycobacterium. The sequence goes on along the minus strand of CAVQTS010000004.1, from coordinate 301,537 downwards.
GTCTCGGCGTCGGCGGCAACCGATGGCGTTCGTCGCGATCGCGGCGGCGCTCGGCGACGATCAACCCTTGTTCGGCCTGCAACATCGCGGAGTCACGGAAACCTGCGCCTGCATAAATCGATCCGCGCCATGGCGAGGATTTTTCGACCACGTTCGGGCCGCGCATCCGGCGGACCCTACATCCTGGCCGGATACTCAGGCGGCGGTCTTGCCGCATACGAGATGGCTCAGTTGCTGGCAGGCGACAGTCAGCAGGTCCACCTGCTCGTGCTGTTCGACACGGTCAATCCGGTGCTCACCGGATGGTCGCAGAGCGAGCGGGCCGGTGAGCACTGGACGACCTGCGCGTGGAGCCACGTATGTCGCAGCCCGCGGTGTCGCGCGACTCGGCAAGGGGTTGGAGGCCTGCAGCGCGCGGATCGGGGCGGACTTGGGCGAACGAGGCTGGTACCGGTACCGGATGCATGCTGTGACGCGGGCCGGTCTGAGCGCACAGAGGCCTACCGGCCCAGCTCTACCAGGGCCACGTCCGCTCGTCCGCAGCGATCTATCGCTCAACGCCAACGGCGGAATCGGTTACAAGACGACGGATTCAACGGCTGGCGCAACCATGTCCGAGGACGGCTGGAGGTCGTCACCGTCCCGGCCGGTCATTCGGACATGATACTGCTCGGCCGCCCGCCTCGCCGCAGACGAGCCGCGCCGAGCGCCGCGAACCCCGGCACCCGCCCAATTGACGACAAGGAGATGATTCGTGTCCTCTTCGGAATTGGATGTGCGCCCGCGCCCGGCGCAGAATGCCGCGACCCGCAAGACCGAGCAGATGATCCGGCGCGCCGTGGACATCGCGGTCGCCAGCGCCGTGCTGGTGATGCTGTCACCGCTGACGATCCTCATCGGCCTCATCATCAGAGGGACCAGTACCGGGCCTGCGCTCTTCACGCAGATTCGAGTCGGCATCGACCGAAAGCCCTCTTATTGAGCAAGTTCCGCACGATGCGTATCGGTGGAGACGACGCGGCGCACCGGGAGATATCTGTCGCGAACTGCGCGGCGAGGACACCTCGTGCGACGGAAGCTGGAAACTGGGCGGCACCCGCGCATCACCGGAATAGGTGCCTTCCGCGACGCACGAGCCTCGCCGAGTTACCCCAACTGATCAACGTCATACGCGGCGACATGACACTGGTCGGACCGCTGCTGGGCTGATCGGGAGGCTGAGATGTTCCCCAGCCACTTTCGACCGAGGTTCTCTGGTCCGCCCCGGGCTCACCGGGCCTGTGGCAAGGTGAGCGGCCGGAGCACCATCGGGACCCGCAGACTGCTGCGGCTCGACGTGGACTACGCGCGCAGCCAGACGCTGCGCGGTGACCTGGCGATCCTGGCGCGGACCGTTCCGGCACTGTTGCGTTGCTGACGGTGCGCCATGAGCGGAACTGTCGCGCCTCGGCCCGGCAACGGTCGCCGTCGATTCCCGCACCCACAGCTGTTGGCACGCGCCAGCCGCAGGCGCACAAGGCAGCTGTTCTCCTCGCCACCCTGGATCAGAGCAGTCTGCGACACCTACGGATTCAGCCCAAAGGCGCGGATCGTCACTGACGAAATCGGCGGGGCGACCAATGGCTTCGCCTGGGTGCCGATCAGTGACCTACACGGCGACCGGACGGTCAGCATGCCCTTCTCGGATCGGGCCGATCCCATCGTCGCCGATCCGGCGCGTGGTCGACGCTGGTCGAAGATGCGCTGCTGGTCGATGCGCCACTGCGGATTCGGTGCCTCGACGATGCAGCACCGGTTGCCGACGCCAGGTTCGAGCGGAGGCCGAGGCCGCGTGGCAGGGACCCCGTTGGGCGTCACCACATGGGAACTGCATGACAAGATCAGCACGCGCGGCCGACGGGACATCGCCACCGCGCAGCGCAGGGGCGCGCGGGTGGACGCCCTCGACGGGATCGACGCCGCCGTCTCTACCACCGGCTGCACGTGTCACTGCGCAAGTACAAGCACCGGCAACTCGCGCAGCCGCTGGAACTCTTCGAACGAGTTGGCAGGAGTTCAACGGGACCATTGCATCGTCACGCTGGTGGCGTCGGTGGACGACGAGCCTTCGAGGCCGCGATCTATCTGGTCTGGAACCGTCCGGTACTACAAGTTCGGGGCGTCGCTGGCCGCGGGACTGTCGGCATGCCCCAACGATGCGCTGGCATGGGTGGCGTCGTGCTGGGCCACCGAACGCGGCCTGCGCCTTCTGGACTGGGGCCTCAGCGATCTCGGCCAGCCGGGACTCATCGCATTCAAACACAAGTGGGCCAGCGAGGAGCGGCGGATCGTGACAGTTCGTTCGGAACACCAGAGCTTCGAGCTCGCCCGGGCCGGCCGGGTCCTCGCGAGTCGACCCGTCTGCTCACCCAGGACGCTGTCCCCGATAGCATCACCGAGCTGGGCGGTTCGCTCCTCACCGGTACTCCGCATGCAGACCATCGTCCACATCTCGGCGGACTTCCCGGATCCGTTCGGCCCAACAAGACCGCGGCGGTGGCGACCTTGTCGACGGGCGCCCGGATTCCGGCACATCGTCTACTCGCTCAACCGTGTGAGCGGGCTCTCGGTCTCACCGGCTTCGCGCTTCGATCAGGACCGCGTGTGCCTTATCTACCGCGCGCCGCCCTGGAGCCTGCCGTTCGGAGCCGGCTCGAGGACGTCGCCCATGAATTCGGGACGACCTCGTCTCCGCCGGGTTCCGCCGATGTCGTTCACGCCCACAAGTTCACCATCGAAGGTGTGATCGGCCTGCGTCTAGCCGTTCGGACGCCCCCTTTACTGCAACATCCAAGGCAACTCCGACACCGCGATCGCCCAACTGCGGCCCGTCCTGCGTCCCATCTACCGGACCCTGGCGAGAGAGAGCGCCGCGATCCTCTCGTTCGCGCCGTGGTGCGGTCCGGCGATGGAACCATCCTCGGCGAGCGACTGCGCCATGAAGTCCTGCCCGTCGGCACCACCTGCGACGCACTGCTGCCACCCATTGTCGCGCCACCCCGCGCCTGGTATCGCTGTTTCACCTCGACGCCTGGCGGGGCAAGGGCGCGGGCACGATGGCGACTGCTGTGACGCGGGTCGCACGCCACCGGCCGGAGGTGTCGCTGGACATCTACGCGCGGGTCGCCGCGACATACCCGGGCGCTGCGGCGACAATCACCGCCGTGCCGACCGGGTCGAGTGCGCCTAATGGGACCGCTTGCGCGTGAACGCGTTCAAGCCACGCTCAATCCCTATACGCCTTCGTGATGCCGAGCCACCGCGAAACCTACGGTCTGGCGTTCCTCGAGGCGTGTTCTCCGGCACGCCCTGGTCTTCCCGCGGGACCGTGCCATCGACGGCATTCCGCCCGAGGCCGACATCGGTGCCGGCTGCAATCCGTCGAATGCCCGCGAGCCTGGCCCGCGCCATCGAGCACGTCCTCGCGAGCCAGACTGCGATCAAGGCGCGGATCGCCGCCGCGCAGACGTCCGGAGCCCTCGACCATCTGCGGCTGGACACGATCACGGCGCGCTATCGCCAGATCTGCAGGAGGTCGACGGTTCACCGGTGTGCCTGGGTGTCAAGGCGGGCGGGCCGGACCGTTCGTTCACTACTACCGGAGGTCCTCGACGTGATCATCAGCATTTTCGGACTGGGCTACGTCGGCACAGTGTCGGCCGCCTGCCTGTCCGACAGAGGCCATCGCGTCGTCGGCGTCGACACGAACCAGCACAAGGTCGACGCAATCAACCAGGGCACGTCGCCCATCGTCGAGCCCGGGTTGGAGTACCTGCTCGGCCGGGCGATCGACACCGGTCGCCTGACCGCGACCCGGGATGCCACCGAGGCGGTGATGAACTCCGACCTCAGTCTTCTGTGCGTCGGAACTCCAGCAACCCCAACGGAAGTCTGAACCTCGACCAGGTTCTGCGGGTGTCGGAACAGATTGGGGCGGTGCTGAAGTCGAAGGACCGCTACCACGGCATCGCCGTGCGCAGCACCGTACTGCCGGGGACGATCGAGCGGGTCACCCGTGCCGTCGAGCACGCCTCGCGCAAGCGGGCGCCCGAGGGCTTCGGGGTGGCGTCGAACCCCGAGTTCCTTCGGGAAGGCACCTCGATCGTCGATTTCGAGAACCCGCCGTTCACGGTGGTCGGCGCGGACGACGACAGGATCTCGGAGATGCTGCGTGAGTTGTACCGAGGGGTGGACGCGCCGTTTCACCGGGTGAAGGTGCGCGAGGCTGAACTATTGAAATACGCGTGCAACGCATTTCACGCCGTAAAGGTCACCTTCGCCAACGAAATCGGAGCCATCAGTAAGGAACTCGGGATCGACAGCCATGCGGTGATGGGGATCTTCACCGAGGACGTGAAGCTGAACATCTCGCCTTACTATCTCCGGCCGGGCTTCGCGTTCGGCGGCTCATGCCTGCCCAAGGATGTCCGCGCGATCACCTACGAGTCGCGGTCTCTGGACGTGTCGACACCTCTGCTCAACTCGCTGATGCCGAGCAACGGGGTGCAGATCGACCGCGTCGTCGACTGGGTCATCGAGAAGAAGAAGAGACGAGTCGGCGTGCTGGGGCTGAGCTTCAAGAGCAACACCGACGACCTTCGCGAAAGTCCGATCGTGCGAGTGGTGGAAACCCTGCTGGGCAAGGGTTTCGAGATCTCTATTTACGACGCGAATGTCAACCTGTCCAAACTCGTAGGCGCTAATCGCAGCTACATCGAGCAGGAGATCCCGCACATCTCGTCGTTGATGAGGCGCGACCTGACGGACGTGCTCGATCAATCGGACGTCATCCTCATCGCGAACGCCGGCAACGGGTTCCACGAGGTTCCCGCGCGGCTCAGGCCGGACCAGGCGGTGCTGGACCTGATCAGAATTACAACCGAGTTCGCGCCGAAGGCAGGGGAATATGAAGGCATTGGCTGGTAAGCACGTTCTGCTCGTCGTCGAGAACGAATCCGTGCCGTTCGACCGACGCATGTGGAATATCGGCAGGGCGCTGAGGGACTACGGAGCCGATGTCTCCGTGGTGTGCCCGATGTTCGGAGACGACTACGAGAAGGACACGGTGCTCGATGGAATAGCGATCCACCGCTACCCGAACACCTTCTCGGACGGCTCGGTTGCCGGCTACCTCAGGGAGTATGCGACCGCATTCGTCAAGACGGTGTATGTGTTCCACACGTTGCTGTTGCGCGGGAAGCGGATCGACATCATTCACGTCGCCAACCCACCCGACATCTTCTGGCCGCTGGCACTCTACGCACGGCTGCTGGGGATCAAGTTCATCTTCGACGAACACGATCTCTCACCGGAGGCCTACCTCAGCAGGTTCGGGCGATCCGAGCCCGACGGATTACTGTTCACCGTCCAGCGGTGGTTCCAGCATCTCTCCTACCGTTTCGCGCACGCCATCATTTCCACCAACGAGTCCTACAAGGCGAACGCCGTCGCGGCGAATCCGGACTACGCCGGTAAGACCTTTGTCGTTCGCAACGGGCCGGACACCCGGCACTTCAACCGCCGCCCGCCGAAGCCGGAGCTCAGGGCGGGCCACCGCTATCTGGCGGCCTACATCGGTGTGATGGCCGTTCAGGACGGCGTCGAGTTCATCGTCCGCGCGATGGATGAGCTGGTGAACGAGCGAGGCTTTCGGGATCTCATCGTCTACCTGATCGGCAAGGGAGACGACTGGGACCGTCTCAAGCAGCTGTCCGAGGACCTGAGACTCCAGGACCATCTGGTCTTCACCGGACGTATCCCCGACGAGCCGGCTCTCGAAATACTCTCCACCGCGGATGTTTTCCTGTCCCCCGATCCGGCCAACCCGTTGAACGACGTTTCGACGATGACAAAGGTGATGGAGTACATGAGCCTGGGCCGACCGATCGTCTCGTTCGACTTGACAGAGGCGCGGTACTCCGCCGGCGCGAGCGCGCTCTACGTACGGAACAACGATCCGGTGGCTTTCGCCGACGGCATTCTCCAACTGCTCGACCATCCCGTGGAATCCAGGAGGATGGGTGACTTCGGCATCTCCCGGGTGCAGGCAGTTCTCTCCTGGCAGAAGCAGTCGGAGAACTTGCTCGAGGCCTACGAGTTCGTTTCACCGTCGACCCGTGACCACATTGCCAACGAAGCCGATGAAGCGCTCGGACAACAATCGGCGAGCACACTCGCAGGAGGCACACATGGATAGCGAGCTGAGCATCAAGTTCCTCCTCCGCGCGCTGCTCACGCAGATCCACCGCCGAATCGTCGGGTCGCTCTACTTGCATGTCCCATTTTTCGATCGGGTCTACCAGCCCATCATCGACCGCGGCCCGTACGTCGTACCGCTCTCCAGGTGCCGATTCGCCGTCAAACTGTACCGGCACCCGCGGCTGGCGCGTGACGACGAGCAGTTCCTTCAACACTTCCTCAAGCCCGGCATGACCTATGTGGACGTCGGTTCCAACATCGGCACGACGACCCTGATGGGAGCCCACGCGGTCGGAAGCGACGGAGAGGTCATCGCGTTCGAGCCCCATCCGAAGACGTTTCGGGAACTTGAGAAGACCATCGCGCTCAACAAGGACCTCGCCCCGCGGATCACCCTGGTGCGCAGCGCCCTCGGTGACAACACCGGCGAAGCCCACATGTCGGACCTGCTGGACAACGACATCAACCACATCGAGCCGACCGGCGTTCCGGTTCCGATCACGACGTTGGACGATGCGGTGCAGGATGTGCCCCACATCGATCTGCTCAAAGTCGACGTCGAGGGATACGAGCGGAACGTCTTCCTCGGGGCCACCCGTACCCTTGCCAAGACCGAGGCGATCTACTTCGAGAGTTGCGAACAGAACTTCCGGCAGTTCGGCTACTCGGCGGACGATCTCTTCGAAATCCTCGCCGACAACGGCTTCTCGGTCTACACCGTTGACAGCGAAGACTTCAGCCTCCAGGAGGCGTCGAACGGGCGGCGCTGTGTCGACGGATTCGAGAACCTGCTGGCATTGCCGCGCAGAGAGTGACGACGTGAACGGCATCATCCGAACTCCGATCGCACTCCTGCTTCTGGTGGAAATGCTTCTGCTATCCGCGTGCCGGGCGGCCGCATTCGAAGCGGCGCCCGGCCACGTGCACGCGGGAACACGTCCTGCCGCCGGCCCGGTGCTCAGCGTGGGCAACCCGACGCTGCCCCCCGGGGAGAGCCTGCCGAGCGACGAGGTCTGCGCGGGCCGGGTGGCCCCGTCGGGTCCCGAGATCCGGCCTGACAATGCTCTTTTCAACGCGACCAGAGGACACCAGAAGCAGATACCGGGAACCTTCCTATCCCGAGTGAGTGGCAACTTCAGCGGCACGACCGACGAGATCATCCAGTGGGCGGCTTGCAAGTGGGGGATCGACACCGACGTGGTGCGAGCGCAAGCGGCTCAGGAGTCGTCGTGGTTCATGACGGCTGCCGGCGACTTCACCGACGACAGCCGGTGGTGCGCCCCCGGCCACGTCGCCGGTGGCGACGGTAACCCCGGCTGCGCCGAGAGCGTCGGCATGATGGGGGTGAAGTTCAGATACCACGGTGTCGCCTTCCCGGAAGCGGGCGAGTCCACCGCATACAACCTCGACTACACCTATGCGGTGTGGCGCACCTGTTTCGAGGGCCAGGAGACGTGGCTGGCCGACCACCCTCCAGGCTCCGGCTACCGGGCCGGCGACCTGTGGGGCTGCCTCGGCCGCTGGTACGCGGGGGACTGGCGAAGTGCCGAGGCATCGGGGTACATCGGGCGTGTGCAGGCGGCCTACCGCACGCGAACGTGGGAGAGCGACTGGTTCGCCGAGCTTCATTCCCCGGCATCCGCGGGGTGACCGATGGACGCCGACATCATCACAGACGCTGCGCCGGGATCCTCATCCGAGGGCGCTCGGCAGACAGGCGAGTTGGCGCGCGCTCAGGCCGTGGCGGATTCGGAGGACCTGTTCGGCCGTAAACGGTTCTACCGGCTTGACGTTGACGGGGTGACGGGAGGTCCACGTGAAGGTCACCGAATACCTGTCACGCGCCCGCGGCGGTGTGGCTCGGTGGAGCACCTGTGCCGTATCGGGCATGACGGCAGTCCACTTCGACCCGGTGGCCAAGCACCACTGGTCCTCGGGCACGTAACACCGGAGCTTCTCGTCGGAGATGAAGCCACCGACATAGCGCAACCTCTCCACCGCTCTCGCGGAGGACGACCGAGGAACATAGGCGAACGGACCACCGTCTGCATCAACATCGTTGAGCCACAACAGGATCTTCAGCACTCGATAGTCTTCGACGTCTCGGTGCCATTGACGCACGTCGTGGGGTGGACGACCGTCCGCGACCTCGCGGCGGACATCCGCGCCGTAGTAGCGTGCAGGCATTCCGAGGTAATTCTCCGCGATGTCGAGCATCCGGTCGCTCAGACCGAACCGCCACAGCGAAACGTCGGCGAGCAGTTGCTCGCGGGACGGGCGGATCGTGCTCGTCGTCGCGGGACGCGCTGCCAGGTCTGCGACCAACCCGTTCAACAGTTGCTTCACCCGTTCGGTCTCGGGCAGTGCCAGCGAGTCCAGTGTCGTGACGTGTACCCCATGGGATCGGATGTGCGCGATCGACTCTCGGTCGGCCGCGGCCAACTGCGGCAGGTGGTCGGCGTATCGGCGCAGTCGCCGATCTCGCCGCTCTTCGGCAAGCATCCGAACCGGGGGCACTCGGAACAGCACTTCACGCTTCGCGCGGTTGGCCAGGCGGCTGACCGGTTGGACCGAATCTCTCAGACCTGGCATCGGGCACCTCGAAAGCTATTCGGAATAGGGCACATTGAGTGTAGCCGCCCGAACAACCGCGGTCCAGCACCTTGTCACGGAATCCTAAGTCGCAGCAATGTTTTGGCGCGTGATCCCCCTCCTGTACAAGTGAAGAGTCTCGAACACCAAAGCACACGAACGCATATCGCGATCGTCGTGTTTATCTAGTCACATATCACTGTCGCAGAACAACATTCACAAGGAATGGATGACCTCATGCATGTCGCCTGTGTAGGTGCAGGTCCCGCCGGTCTGTATCTGGCGATCCTGATGAAGCGCGCCGACCCCGAACACAAGGTCGTTGTTTTCGAGCGAAATCCACCGCATAGCGCGAACGGTTGGGGTGTGGTGTTCTGGGACGACCTGCTCGATGACCTTCGCGGCACAGATCTCGCGACCGCGCACCGAGTACGTGAGAGTGCGTTCGAATGGCGGGGCCAACAGCTGGTGTTGGATGACGAATGCGCGCTCTACGAGGGCAGTGGCTACGGCATCGCCCGTTCGAAGTTGCTGGACATTCTGACCGAACGCGCCGTCGGCCTCGGTGTCGAGATCACGTACCGCCAGCAGGTTGCAGGCCCAGGTGAACTCGGCGAGCCCGACGTGGTCGTCGCGTCCGACGGCGTGAACAGCGTGTTGCGACGGTCGCATGAGAGCGACTTCGGATCTGATGTCGTCATGGGTCGCAACAAGTACGTGTGGCTCGGGACCGACAAGGTTCTCGACAGGTTCACATTCCACTTCGCACACAACCGAGCCGGCTGGATCTGGAGCCATGCCTACGGTTTCGATCCGAACACCAGTACGTTCGTCATCGAGTGCACCCACGAGACCTGGACGGGGCTCGGCCTGGACACCCTGTCAGCCAGGGACAGCCTCACGATGCTGGAATCGATCTTCGCGAAGACGCTCGCCGGGCACCGACTCCTCGGTCCTGATCACGACGACCGACCGCTACCCTGGCAGAGCTTTCGGACCCTCACCAACCGGTCGTGGAGTGCCGACAAGATGGTGCTCGCCGGGGATGCGGCGCACACCACGCATTTCTCGATCGGTTCAGGCACCCGGCTCGCATTTCAAGACGCCATCGCGCTGGCCGCCGCCCTCCAGGGCGCCGATACGCCGCAAGCGGCGTTCCCGATCTACGAGAGACGGCGCCGGCGCGCAATGCTCAGGGACCAGAACAACGCCCGGCTCAGCGCCCAGTGGTTGGAGGACATCGCGCGCTACGGCGAGTTACCCGCCCAGGCCTTCTTCTCGTTGGTGCGGGCGCGACGCGACCCGTTACTCCCACACGTGTCGCCCAAGCTCTATTACCGGATCTACTCGGCAGCAGAACGAACACCGGTGCTGCGCAGCGCCAAACGACGATACGGCCCCCGGGTTCGGGAACTCTACAGTCGGCTCATCGTCGACGCAGACAGTCCTTGACGAACCGGATCAGGCGTTGGCCGTGGCGATTGCCGGTCGCGAAGTCGTACGCCCACCGCACCGGGGCCGGCCGCACCATCTCCACGGCCACCGGATAGCGAAAGGGCTCGCCTCCGAACGCCAACTTACTGCGGTGCGCGCTCGGCCACTCGTCAGTCATCCGGATACCGCGCTCGATCATGTCGTCGAGCATGCGCTCGGGAAGACCGCCGAAGTCGAGCCACTGGTAGCCCCGCTCCTTGCCCCACTGGATGATCTCCCACCGAACCGCCGCCGGCACGCTCAGCTTGCCGGCGGCGCCGGTCCGGTCGAAGCCGCCCCGCCGTCCGCTGATGGTGCCACCGATCATGGTGACCAGGTCGGCCGAGACTGGTCGGCCGTCGACCTCGCCGATGAACAGTGCAGCGCGGTGATCGGCAGCCAGTTCGCGGTAGAGCAGGCGCAGATAGTCCAGCGACGGTGGCGAGAAGTCGTGGCGAATTCCGCTGTGCACCATCAAACCTGCCAACAGTGGAAGATCACGCTCGTCGCCTGGCCGAACCCGCACGCCCTTGTCGGCCCATCTGTTGGTCCACGACTTCAGCCGTTGGGAGAGCCCCGCCCGGATCTCGTCAAGTGGCCTCGTCAGATCCAGCCGATAGGACCCGGCCGGTGCGATGCCGGCGTGGGATTCCCGAAATCCCCTGGCCAGCAGTGCGGCACTGACGTTTTCGGCGCCACCGGGCGGTTGGATGAAGGTCATCGACGTCGTGCGGGCGAGCTCGGCCAACTCGTCGGCGAGTGCGATCGTGACCAGGTGCGGTGCGGGCGCCCGCTGGTCCACGAGCGGCCCGTACGGCAGGTAGGCGACGGACAGCGCACCTGCCAGCCGCCGCTGCAGCAATAGGGCACCTCCGACGAGCGTCTCGCGCTGATAGGCGAGCAGGTAGATCGGTGAGTAGCCGGCCTGCGCGCGGATCGAAGCCCAAGCCGACAGCTGTGTGACGTCGGTGCCCGTCGAGCGGTCGACCAGCTGATCCCACTGGGCCTTCGTCTCCGGGTCGGGCGACGTTATGCGGCGGACGATGAGGGCACCGTCATCGTCGTGCGCCATCTCGGACCCACCTGAAATTAACGTCCGCGCAGAGTATTTCGTTTTTTGCATAGGCTGCAGTCTCCCGAAACCGGGTTGGGCTTACTTCGACGTTCCAGTGAGGTGACTACCCAATCTGATGATGCCATCTGCGCACCACTGACGACGCGATTCGTCGGTGCAGCCACGGGGGCTGAGGATCGCCGCCCGTGACCTCGCGGCGGCGAACGGCCCGATTCCCCGCCGTGGCGTTACCGTCGCGGAGCAGGTCAGACTGTTAGGACCATGCGGTAGCGGGCCTGGCCTGAATCCATCTTCGCGTAGGCTTCGGCGGCCGCGTCCAGTGGCGTCTCCTCGATGCGTGCCCGAACACCCGACAGAACGGCGAAATTCATGGCGTCCTCGATGTCGGCCGCGGTGCCCGACGGATGGCCAACTACTCGGTGCCCGCCCATGATCAGACCGAGCGGACTGATGGGCATCGGATCGACCGTGGCTCCGATGATGACCAGTTCGCCCTCCGGCGCCAACCCGGTCGCCGCGGCCCCCATCGCGGCCGAGTCGGCGGCCGTGGCCAGCACCACGTGTGCGCCGCCCAACGCTTGAAGAGCCGCGCCGACGTCGCCATCGGTGGCGTCGATGTAGTGGTCGGCGCCGAACGACGCTGCATCCGCGGCCTTCCCGACCCCCCGCGCGATCGCGATGGTCTCGAATCCCATTGCCCGCGACCACTGGATTCCGAGGTGCCCTAGCCCGCCCACGCCGACGACCGCCACCCGGTCACCGGCCCGTGCGCGGCTGCGGCGCAGTCCGTTGTAAGTGGTGACGCCGGCACAACCCATCGGCGCGGCCTCGGCGAATGACAACCCGACGGGGATGCGGGCCGGTGCGGTGGTCGGTACGGTGACCGATTCCGCATACCCGCCCGGATAGTGCCAGGTAGGCACTTGCCCGTTCACGCACTGCATGAACAGGCCACGGCGGCACGGCTCGCAGCGTTTACAGTTGCCGCCAAACCAGCCGACCGCGACCCGATCGCCGATGCTGAAACCCTCGACTCCGGAACCCAGCTCGGCAATTGTCCCGGCGATCTCGTGGCCCGGGGTGATCGGCCAACTCAGGTTGGGGAAGCCGCCGTTGACGAAGACATGATCGGTGCCGCAGACTCCGCACGCCCTGACCGCGATCCGGACGTGGCCGGCAGGTGGCGACGCGGTGTTCACGTCGACGAGTTCAAGGGGTCCGGCGGGTGAGCTGACCTGAACTGCGCGGTGCGTGGACATCAACACTCCTTCGATTGTTGTCGGCAAAACGGGCTGCGGCGCCCCCGATCAAAAGGAGGCGCCGCAAACCGCGAACTGTGGATCGATGCAGCCGTTCAGGTGTCCGAATCGACGTGGCCGCAGTTGGGTGTGGTCGGCAGTCCGTTGAACCGGTCCGACAGCCACTGCATCGAACGCTCACCGTCCACGAAATAGGGCAGCAGGGTGTTGATGCTCGCCTTGTTCAGGAACGGTGGCTCCTCATTGGTCCACAACTGCACGTCACCGCCGAGTGCACACCATTGGTTGGCAACATCCACCGATGCCTGGTAGGGGTTGAACGTGTCGTAGCGGTTCGTCGAGATATACACCGGCCCGGTGGGTTTCAGTGAACCCAGGTTCTGCGCCAGCAGCAGACTCTTCACCGGGTCGCTGCCGAACAGTTGATCCGGTGGGACATTGAACCACCCGGTGTTGTCTGGAAAATAGAAGTGGCGGAACGCGTAATCGGCCACCGACTGCACCAGACAGATGTTGCTCGAGTTCTGCACGAATTGCAGCCCCCGGGGTGTCAGCGCACTGACCAGAAGGTCCTTGGTCTCCGGATAGGCGAAGACGACGCCGTTGAGCACGTAGCCGAGCGCCCCGACGAGCAGGTTGCCGTCCAGGAACGGCGGCATCAGCGACAGGTTGGCCACCGGGGTGTCCAGCGCCGCACCCACGATGTTGAGCTCGGGCGCGTAGGTGGCCGCCTGCTCAACCGCCGAGCCTGCGGCCTGGCCACCGGTCAGCCATCCCCAGAACGCCACCGGTCCATGAGGATCCAGCGACGTACCGGGTAGCTGCTTGGCCGCGCGCACCGCGTCGAGTAGGCCGGTGCCGGCCGAGAGGCGGTTGCCGAATTCCGGGCCACCGGGGATGTGAACGCCCATGCCCACGCCGTCGGCGATGACGACGGCGAAGCCACGGGCGACCATCGTGGCGAGGAAGGTCTCCTCGTAGTTCAGCGTCAGGTCGAAACCGGCGGAGTAGTGGATGCCCTGATCCATCAGGCGAGACGTCGCGCACTGCTCACCGATGCCGTAGGGCCCTGGGGCGTAGGCGATCAGCGGACGCGGGCCGTTTCCCGGCCACGGGTTGTCCGGCTCCAGGTAGACGCCGGTGGCGGCCACCGGCTGTCCCTTGGCGTTGGTGGTGCGATACATGATCCGGGTACCGGTCGCGACCCAGCTGCCGAGCTGACCCGACGGCTCGTAGACCAGATTCATCGGCTCGGAGCGGATCAGGTCACCGGGCTTGCCCGCAGGCAGCGGGTCTGGCGGGGTGTAGAACTCCAGGTACTTGGTTTCGTCGGCTTTCGCCGGTGCCTGGACGGTGATGGCCGGCAGGACCAGGACGGCGGCCAGAAGCGCCGTCAGGACCCGCAGCAGCGCCCATGAGGCAAAGCGCACGTCTTTGAGCATTCGGGACACGGACTTACTCACTTTCCCCAGGGGATGAATCGACCACGGCGCCAGAGACTTTCCCTGGCGCCCTTCCAAGAACCGTTGCTAGACCGGCGTTTGGGTGTGGACGGTCAATCCGCATTCCTCGATGAAGTCCGCATACTGGCGGGCGACATTATCGGCAACAGACGCGCCCGACAGTGGATGTGGTGCGATCGCGAACGACTGCGCCAAAGCGTCGATGGCCTCCTTCGCAGCCGGCTGCCAGCGGGCCAACCAGCCGTCGAACACGTTGCGCAGCGCTGGATCCCGGTCAACGGAATAAGCCACCAGCGCCTTCGACCAGTCCTGGCTGCGCTGGCTGTCGTGATTGAATTCGCTGAGCAGCTGCGACAGGAACTGATCGCTGTTCGCCGCGGCCAGTGCGGCGAGCTGCTCGTTGATCAGCGCATCCAGCATCGGCTTGACCGCGAGGTTCAGCGCTGTAAAGGACTCGCCCCAGTCATAGGCAATGAGCATCTCTTCGACGACCCTGCGCAGCGGCTGCCACTGCGGTGCCGACTCCCACGGGCCCCTGGCGGTAGCGGTCTGGGCCAGCTCGTCACCGTGTGCATTCGCCAGGACTTTGGTCCAGTAGGCGATCCGCTGAATGCGACGCAGCTCGTCGGAGGCCTGGAAGTAGGCGCAGTTGGTGATGAACGAGGACGGGGCCATCTGACCGACGTACAGTGCCGTCATCTGCAGCGCGTGCAACGGAAAGCGCAGCGGCACGAGGATGTCTCCCAGCGCAGCGACCCATCTCGGGCTCAGCCGTTGGACGGCGTGCGACGCCTCGGCCGCGTCGATCAGGCCGTCGACGAAGGTCTCCCGGTCGCGCTGGATGGCGACGTACTCCTTGTAGGTCAGCTTGTACGGGTCCCGGAACTGCTCCCAGTCCTCGACCATCAGCGGCGAACCTTCGCGGTTGCGCAGATACCACTTGTTGATCGGGGTCTCCGGATCCATCTCGAACGGCGCGGGATCGCGCCGGAAGTGGTAGTGGAACTTGGCGGTGACTGCCTCGTACGGGCTGGGCTTGCGCTTGACGTCGCCGAGCAGACTCCAGGTCTTGGTAACTCGCCTATTTGAAGCCACGGTCATGCCTCTCTATCCAGATGCCAGACGATCTCGTCGTCACCGAAGAGGATTCGGCCGGCGAAGCCGGCCAGGTTGGTTTCGATATCAGCCAGCCGGAAGTCCCGTCCGAGTTCGCGCTCGAGGGACTCGCGGGTGAGCCGGCAGTGCCATGGAGTCGTGATCTTGACGTAGCCACCCTGGTCGTCGACCTCCACGTCGGCGTCCGGGTTGTCGTCCTCGATCGCGTTGATCACCGCCTCGCACAGCTCGCCGTCGACGCCGCGCATGATGGGTCCTACGCGCTTGACGTGTTCTTCGGTACTTGTCATTAGCCCTCCTCGCGAGCGCTGGTTGTGTTGACGGTGTCACGGTTGTAGTGCCGCTCGCCGTCCTGTGGGACGCCGACCTGGATCTTGTCGTCGGCGACGCGCACGTGGTACTGGAACAGCTGGCAACCGGCCGGGTTGACACCCTTTCCGGTCCGCAAGTCGAACACCCAGGCGTGGCCGCCGCAGGTCAATTCGCTTGTATCGGCGTTCCATTCGCCATCGAGCAGCGAGATCTCCTGGTGCGGGCACATGCCCTGGAAGGCCCGCAGGTCGCCGCCGAGCAGGTGGGCGACCATCACCTCCTCGCCGCCGACCTCGAAGTCGAGGACCTCGCCCTCCCACACCTCGTCGGCGTCGGCGACGTCGTACCAACGCAGCTTCTCCTCGGTCACGAAAGACCGTCCGCGTAGAACGCCTCGAGGTAATCCAGTGGCGCCACTCCGGCACTCTCCGGGGTGGAGTCCGCCGGGAGGACGTGTCCGTGATGGCGAACCCGCAACGGCTTGTCCTGCTTGGCAACTCGGCGTTTCACCGAGTGGTGCGCGATCTTCTCCGCCACCACGTCCATGGTGTCTTCGCTGTCGATGGGCACCAGGTTGATGACGAAGTCGCCCAGAACCTGACCCTGTACCGGCATCAGTGCCATTTCTCTTGTCCTTTCTAGAGTTTCAGCGCAGTCAGCGAGCGATCACCAGCGGTGCCGGCGCGTGTGCCCAGGCGAAGTCGGTCGCGTCGACGCCCGCCTCTTCCGGCGAGATACCCATGTAGGCCAGTGCCCCGTTGAGGTCCGGCGGCTGGATCATCCCGGCCAGGAACCGGTCAACGATCCCGAGGTGACCCTGGAATCGGTGCGGGCTCTCGGTGAAGATCCACTTGCATGGCTGGGAGCAGAAGGTGTAGCGCCGGCCGTTGTGGTCGTGGATCAACGGCGCCGGGCTGTCCAGGTAGCCGGCGTCGTAACCGGCCGGGGTGCACACCGGCACGTGGCAGATGTTGCACACCATCGGCAGGGTCTCCGGATAGGTCATCGCGATGTCGCCCGAGCGGGCGTTCTCGGTGATGACGTCCCAATACTTGCCGAACGAGTTGTTCCAGCCGGGGTACTTCTCCTCCAGCCAATCGCGCTCCTGCGGCGACACGCCGGCATCCGGGTTCCACCACACGGTCGGCCGCCAGAACCACACGCCCAAGTGGTAGGCGTGGTGCAACCAGTTGTTCTCCTTGAGGTAGTGGTCATTCCAGTACCACGGCTTCTCCAGGCCGAAGTCACGGAACTGGTCGACGAACTGCTTGTTGATCCACTCGTCCATGAACTCCTTGAATGAGTGCCTGCGGTGCTCGAGCGGGGTGTAGTAGTCCATCGACAGACCGGTCAGCAGCGAGAAGATCTTCCACGACCGCCAGAACATGTGGTCGATCAGCTTCTGCGCCACGTCTTTGCGGCCGTTCTCGATGAGGATCTTCATCGTCGGCTCGCCCTGCTGCGCATGCCGGGCCTCGTCGGTCTGAATCGAGGAGATCAGCGAGCTGAACTCGATGTCACCGACACCCATTGCGTCCGCGGCCATTCCGAGGAACTGCAGGTTGGTGAAGCCGGTCTCGAAACAGAAGGTGAGCTGGATGGCGGTCGACACCGCGTCGTTGGCGCCGAACATGTCGTCGAAGAGCGACCGCGAGGCGATGATGCCCCACTCGTTGGTGTGGTAGGCCTTGTGCGCCCAGTCGGCCTTCGGCTCCTTGGCCAGCAGCGTGTAAGGGAAGTAGGTCTGAATCTGGCCGTGACGGGTCTCGTCGAGGGTGCCGTACATGGCCATGTTGCGCCACGCAGCCGCACGGCCGAAGCGGCCCATCCTCGCCTCGCCCATGCCGGCGGTGTACTCGGCGACCGCGATCGCGCCGTAGTGCGCCAGGATCGCCGACTTCCAGCCCGGGTCGAGCCCTTCGAACAGCTTGGAGCGGTTCACCACCGAGTTGATGGCATAAACGCTGGCGTCCTTACCTGCCTGGATGTGGACGTACTCCGGGTAGGTGATCTTGTATGGCTCGTCCCACTTCCACCAGGACTCTTTGGGCACGCCGAAGCTCTCCGACATCTCCTCGGGGAACACCTGCTCGTCGGTGACGTAGGAGAAGTTCCAGTTCATGTCGCGGGTCAGGTCGTACCAGTCCGAACGGGCCAGTTGCGGCATCTTTCCGCCTTCCTGTGTGGTCTGAGGGCGAACAGCCCTCGGTGGTGGTTTGGATCACACTTCGTGGTCGGAACTATGTCAGCGGGGTCACGACGGACGTCGGATTTGTTCCTCAAAGAGGAACGACAGGGGGCCGGACGATCTGGAAAAGCCCGTTCCGCAACGTGGAACCGCCGAGGGAGACGGGGGTCACAACCCCCGAGAATTTAGCGAATGACCCCCTTCATGCTGCGGGTGAGCGACGTTCTGGACCTGCCGACCGACGTAGACCTGCCCGAAATCCAGGCGAGCAGGCGACTGCCTGCCGCCCTCGGTGCGAACGAACACGTCGAATGCCGTTCCCTGGCAGAGCAATTGGTGTGCGAGGCCAACGTGGTACTGACGGCCAACGACCATGAGCGCATTGAACTGACCGATGACGTCCGGTTGGGGCAGCTGTCCTTTTCGATGTCCTATGCCGACCGGCAGGCCCGGATCGTCACCAACATCGGTCATGAGGTGGCCGTCGGTCAGCTCTACGGGATCGGATCGCGGCACCTGGGCAACGTCGAGCTCACCGGGGCCGACCAGGTCGAGAAGCTGATCCTGCTTCTCATCAGAGGCAGCCGGGACGACAGCGGTGACGAGGCCGTTCCGGAACCCGGAACGTTGGCACTGTGACGGCCATCGCATCGGACATCCTTTGCTGATCCACCCGAGCCACCACTAGGAACACGGAGGCTATTCGTGCAATTCGAGCTTCGCCAGCAGGTCATCGAGCCTGTGCGCCAGACATTCACCCCTCTGATCAAGCGCTACGGCGACCGGCCGGCAACCCGCTACGAGGAAGGTTCGGTCGGCATTCAGTCCACCGAGCACTTCCACTACCGGCCGCTGTGGGATCCACAGCACGAGATCTACGACGCCGACTACACGGCGCTCAAGCTGTCCGACCCGGACGCCTACACCGACCCGCGGCAGTTCTACTACACGCCGTATGTGGTCAACCGCGCCGCGCTGCATGAGGCGTTCGGGCGCAACCTGAGCTACGTCGTCGACCGTGGTCTCCTGACCAAGATGCCGCAGGCGTGGCAGGACCTGGTCGCCAAAGCCGTTCTGCCACTGCGCTACTACGAGTCGGGTGGGCAGCTGATCAGTGTCGAGGGCGGCCGCTTCGCCTACGGCACCACCATCGAACAGGTCTTCACCTACGCGTCGTTCGACCGGATCGGAAATGCCCAGATCCTCAGTCGGATCGGAATTGCACTGGGGGACAACTCCGATGCGGTGCTGGCCACCACCAAGCCGGCCTGGATGGACGATCCCAATCTCCAGGGCCTGCGCCGGCTGATCGAGGAACTGCTGGTCGAGCCGGACTGGGCGTTGTCGAACATCGGTCTGGACCTATCCGACCGATTGATCTTCCCATTGCTCACCGCGCACCTCGACGAAGCTGCGCTGCTGGGTGGTGCCGGTGCCTACAGCCTGTTGATCCAGCAACTCGGTGTCTGGTGGACCGACCAGCGCAAGTGGCTCGATCCGCTGATCAGCGCGTGGGTCAACGACACCGAATATGGCAAGGCGAACACCGAGGTCCTGCAGGCGACCGTCGCCAGGTACCTGCCGCAGGTCACCGCCGCGGTCATCGATCTGGCGCAGGAGATGGACGCTATCGCCGATGTGGGCGCCGAGAAGTTCGTCGCCGGCACGGTCGACACCCTCAACGAGACGCTGCGCGCCAGCGGAATCGAGGCCTGAGATGACCACCACGCGCGAGGTCGGCGTCGATCTGCAGGAGTCCGGCGAGGACGTCCGGCGGATGGTGAGCGCCATCGAGAAGGACAACCCCGGCATGCGGATTCAGCACCTGCCGGGACTGATCAAGGTCTTCTCCCCGAGCAGGCTGGTGATCAAGCGCGAGACCATCGAGGACGAACTGGGCCGCGAATGGGAGACCCACGAGTTCCAGCTCTCGATCGTCTCCTACTACGGCAACATCAGTGACTACGACGACGACGAGATCGTCATCAGCTGGGACCACTAGGCAATCCAATGACCAAGCTATTCAACGAAACTCGAAGGACATAGCCATGGCGAAAATGTCGATGAAGGCGCGCTACTCGGCGCTCACCCGCGATCTGTCGTGGGATCCCACCTACGTCACCGAGGACGACATGTTCCCGCACACCGGCTTCGAGGGCATCAAGGTCCACGACTGGTCGAAGTGGGAGGATCCGTTCCGGCTCACTGTTGACTCCTACTTCAAGTACCAGGCCGAGAAGGACAAGCGGCTCTACGCCGTGCTGGACGGATTCGCCCAGTCGCAGGGACACCTGAGCCTGACCGATGCCCGCTACCTCAACGCGATGAAGCTGTTCCTCCAGGGCGTGACCTCGCTGGAGTACACGGCGCACCGGCACTTCGCCTACCTGGGCCGCGAGCTCAACGGTGCGGGCCCGCGCTTCGCGGCGCTCTGCCAGTCGCTCGACGAGATGCGGCACGCGCAGACGCAGATCCACACGCTGTCGAACTACAACAAGTACTACAGCGGACTGCACAACGCCTTCGAGCAGTTCGACCGGGTCTGGTACCTGTCGGTGCCCAAGTCGTTCTTCGAGGACGCCGTCACCGCAGGTCCGTTCGAGTTCCTCATCGCGATCGGATTCTCCTTCGAGTACCTGCTGACCAACCTGCTGTTCGTCCCGTTCATGAGCGGTGCAAGCTTCAACGGCGACCTGTCGACGATGACGTTCGGCTTCTCGGCGCAAAGCGACGAGAGCCGGCACATGACCTTCGGCCTGGAGGCCATCAAGTTCCTGCTCGAGCAGGACGAGGCCAACGTCCCGATCGTGCAGGCCTGGATCGACAAGTGGTTCTGGCGGGGGTATCGGCTGACCTCGCTGATCGCCGGAATGATGGATTACATGCTGCCCAAGAAGGTGATCAGCTGGAAGGAGGCCTTCGAGCTGTACTTCGAAAAGCAGATGCTTAACGGGCTCTTCCCGGACCTGGCCTACTACGGCATCAAGCCGCCTCGCCACGTCGAGCAGGCGATCGCCGAGAAGGACATCTACAGCCACCAGGTGTACTGGACGCTGTACCAGTTCTCCTTCGCGGCCGGGTTCACCACCACCATCCCCGAACCCGAGGAGATGGAGTGGTTCGCCGAGCAGTACCCCGGCACGTTCGAGACGATCTACAAACCCAAGTGGGAGAAGGCCGCTCGCATCGCCGACAGCGGCGGCCGGTTCTTCTTCCAGGGCCTTCCGCAACTGTGCCAGGTGTGCCAGCTGCCGATGTTCCTCACCGAACCCGGTGACCCGAACAAACTGTGCCAGCGTGGCACCGACTACGAGGGCGAGCACTACAACTTCTGCTCTGACGGCTGCCAGTGGATCTTCGAGCGCGAGCCGGAGAAGTACGTGCAGGCCTGGCTGCCGGTTCACCAGATCTTCCAGGGCAACTGCGGCGGGCCCAGCGTGCCCGAGGTCCTGGACTGGTACGGCATCGAGGAAGGTGACAACGGCGAGTATCTCGGCTCCCTCGACCACCGGAACTGGGTCGGCTGGCACAGCGGATCCGGCGTCGAGACCGCGAAGGTAGGTGGCTGAGATGAGTGTGCGGGCCATCGGGGACTACAAGTTCCCGTCACGCTCACGCGTCGAGCTGTACGGCGACGACCAGCTGGTGCACGTGTGGTGGCGGGACAACACGTTCCTCGCCGCAGCGGCGACGTTCCGGGTTCCCAGGGCGATGCCGTTCGGGGAGTTCGTCAGCACCGTCGTCGAGCCATGGGCGGCTTCGGATCCGGACTTCGAGCCGGGTTCGGAACGCGACTGGTTCATCGACGACAACCCGCTGCGGGTCCGCGACGAGGCGTCGCTGACCGAACTCGGGATCGGCCACAAGCACACAGTGTCGTTCCAGGTCGGCTGACATGCCGACGGTGGCGGTCGAGGGTTATGACGTGGAGGTCGAAACCCAGCCGGGAGAGCCCATTCTCGGGGCACTCTGCCGGCGCGGCTACACCTATAAGTTCGGCTGCCGGCGCGGAGGCTGCGGGGTCTGCAAGGTGCTCCTCGTCTCCGGTCAGGTGGCTTACCCGAAGGCCGTCGCCGAAACCGTTCTGCCCGAGAGTGATCGACACGACGGCGTGTGTCTGAGCTGCCGGGCAGTGCCTGTCACCGACGTCGTCATTCGTCTCGACGGCGAGGACCAGCTACGCCGGATCGGGATCTTCCTCCTGGACCGCGGAATCAAGTCCGCGCCAGCTCTGCCAGCGAAAGGAACCAAAGTCGAATGAGCGTCATGCGTTTGGGATACGTCCATGCCCGGGTCACCGACATCGACGACGCCCTGAGTCACTACTGCCGCACCCTCGGTATGCAGAAGGTCGCCGAGGAACCCGGCAAGGTGTTCCTGAAGGCCTGGGACGAGTACGACCATCATTCGGTGGTGCTCGAGGACGGCGGCGTCGGCCTGGTCAAACTGGGCTACAAGGTCGAACGCCCCGAGGACATCGAGACCTACGAGAAGCGCGCCCAGGCCTTCGGCGCCATCACCGAGCGAATGAGCAAAGGCGAGAACCTGGCCATCAGCGACGGGTTGCGGATCGTGCTGCCGTCGGACCATGTGGTCGAGCTCTACCACGAGGCCGAGCAGACCGGCACGGCCACCGGGACGCTCAACCCGGACGCCTGGCCGCGCGACCTCGTCGGTGTCGGCGTGCCCCGCATCGACCACGCGCTGATCTGCTGTGAGGACATGGAAACCTCAGAGCGGTTCTTCAAGGAGGTCCTCGACTTCCGGCCCGCCGAGCGTCTGGTCACCGACCAGTCCGACGACGGCGAGCTGATCGGCTCGTGGCTGTTCTGCACCAACACCCCGCACGACATCGCTCTCATCAAGGGTCCCAACGGCAAGCTGCACCACTTCGCGTTCCAGTTGGGCGACTGGAGCGAGATCCTCAAAGCCGGCGATCTTTTCGCCATGGACGACGTGTCGGTTGACATCGGCCCGACCCGACACGGCATCACCCGCGGGCAGACCATCTACTTCTTCGACCCGTCGGGCAACCGCAATGAGGTCTTCGCCGGCGGCTACCAGACGTTCCCGGACTTCCCGACCATCACCTGGACGAACGAGCAACTGGCCAAGGGGATCTTCTACATCAGCCGGGAGCTCAACGACCGCTTTACCGCGGTCGTCACCTAGCAGTGCCGTCCGAGGACACCGTCACCCTCCCCACCCTCACGCTGGCCGGTGCGCAACGAGTGCTGGACCGAAGCCTCGACGTCGCAAGGGAACTCGGGGTGGCCGTCTGCGTGGCGGTCACCGACCGGTCCGGACATCTACTGGCTTTCGCGCGGATGGACGGCGCGGCCCTACTTTCGGTGTCCATCGCCCAGGACAAGGCCTACACCGTGGCCGCCTTCGGCGGCCTGCCCACGCATGAGTGGTTCGACCTGATCAAGGACGAGCCCGCGCTGCTGCACGGCATCGTCAAGACCGAGCGGCTGACCGTGTTCGCCGGCGGCGCGCCGGTCCGTTCGGCCGGCGTTCTCGCGGGCGCGGTAGGCGCCAGCGGCGGCAGCGCCGAGCAGGACCGCGCCGTCGCCGAGGCGGGCGCGGCCGCACTTGCGTAGTGCGTCGGTGACCCGGTCCGTATAGCGGAACGCTGCTATGACCCAGGCCGCTGGGGCCGCACGATCGTGAGGTGACCCACACTCACACGATCACCGTCGAACCGCTCGGCGTCGAGGTGTCCTGCCGCGAGGACCAGTCGATCCTCGAGGCGTGTCTGCGCCAGGGCGTGAACCTGCCGCACGCCTGCACCCACGGGACATGCGCCACGTGCAAGGTCGAGGTCCTCGACGGCGACGTCGACCTTGGTGAGGCGTCGGCGTTCGCCCTGCTGGACTCCGAACGCGCCGAAGGCAAGGCGTTGATCTGCACCGCGCGCCCGAAGACCGACGTGACCATCGAGGCCGACGTCGAGGAGGAAGACGGTGTGGTCTTCCACCCTGTGCGCGACTTCACCGGGACGGTCACCCTGCTCGAGGACTGCGCCAACGATATCCGCCGGGTCGAGCTGCAACTCGACGGCGACATCGAGCTCAACCCCGGCCAGTACGTCCAGGTCCGGATTCCGGGACATTCCGTCACCCGCAGCTGGTCGGTCGCAACTCCGCCCGCCAGCTCCGACAAGCTCGAGCTCAACATCAAGCGCACCCAGGGTGGGCTGGCCACCGACGGCTGGGTGTTCGCCGGGCTCGCCGAAGGAGACACCGTCGCGCTGTCCGGTCCCTACGGCAGGTTCTTCCTGCGCGAGCAGCGTACCGAGCCGGCCATCCTCATCGGCGGTGGTACCGGACTGGCCCCGCTGAAGGCCATGGTGCGCCACGTGCTGGAAACAGGCGCACCGCAACGGCTTTACCTCTATCACGGCGCCCGGACCCAGGCCGACCTCTACGACGTCGACTACTTCATCGAACTGGAGGCGAGATCCGGCGGTCAGTTCAGCTACCGGCCCGTGCTGTCCCAGGAGGAGGTCGACGGCGTCCGGCACGGAAACGTCACCGACGCGGTCGACGCGGACTTCGAGACCTGCGCCGGTCACGTCGCCTACCTCTGCGGGCCGCCGCCGATGGTGGAGTCGGCGCTGAAGATGCTGATGAGCAAGCGGTTGTTCCCGCGTGACATCTACCGCGAGGACTTCTTCGACAGCTCGGACAAGTCCGGCGGCGGCGTGCGCAGCCCGTTGCTGAGGACATCGTGACTACGCTCGCGATGCCCGAGATCGGCAAAACCGTTGTCGCGAATGGCATCTCGACGAACTATCTCGACGCGGGATCCGGTAAACCGGTGGTGTTCGTCCACGGCTCCGGGCCCGATGTCACGGCATACGCCAACTGGCGGTTGACCCTTCCCGTGCTCGCCGACCGCTTCCACTGCTATGCCCCGGATATGGCCGGATTCGGCTACACCGAACGGCGCGAGGGCTTCAGCTACACCCTGCAGAACTGGGTGGACCAGCTGGTGGGCTTCCTCGACGCCCTCGAGCTTGCAACGGTGTCGCTGGTGGGAAACAGCTTCGGCGGTGCTGTCGCACTCAGGCTGGCGGTGACCCACCCCGAGCGGGTCGACCGCCTCGTCCTGATGGGCAGCGTCGGGGTCCCGTTCGCGATCACCGAAGCACTCGACGCGGTGTGGGGCTACCAGCCGTCGCTGGAGGCCATGCGCCGGATGCTGGACTACTTCGCCTACTCGCGCGAGTTGGTCACCGACGAACTGGCCCAGGTGCGTTACGAGGCCAGCGTGCGCCCGGGATTCCAGGAGTCGTTCGCCGCGATGTTCCCCGCGCCCCGGCAGCGCTGGGTGGATGCGCTGAGCACCCCGCCCGAACAGATCGCCAAGCTGAAACAACCGACGCTGATCGTGCACGGTCGCGACGACAAGGTGATCCCGTTGGCGACTTCGCTGGGGTTGCACGAACTGATCGACGATTCCGAGCTGCACGTCTTCGGCCGGTGTGGGCATTGGACCCAGATCGAACGGTCCGGCCCGTTCACCGCGCTGGTGGCGGAGTTTTTGTCGCGAGTTCCCGGATGAACGGACCAAATACCCTTATGGAGGCAAGTGACGTGGTTCATACTTTGCACGCAAGCCACGCGACGGGAGCCTTCATGAGCGTTGCCGACCGAGCT
Source organism: uncultured Actinomycetota bacterium (assembly GCA_963716465.1). Taxonomy (GTDB): domain Bacteria; phylum Actinomycetota; class Actinomycetes; order Mycobacteriales; family Mycobacteriaceae; genus Mycobacterium. The sequence goes on along the minus strand of CAVQTS010000004.1, from coordinate 276,158 downwards.
CGGCCGGGACCGTCGGTGGTTCCCCGCCATCGTGACGATGCTCTGAAGTCGGTCGCCAACACCCTCGATGTGCTCGACTGCTTCATGACCGATGACGAGCTCGGGGTCTCCGAGATAGCGCGCAGCCTGGGCGTCGCCAAGAGCAGCGCCCACCGGATGCTGTCCACCCTGGCTGGCCGCGGGTTCGTCGAACAGAACCCCGACACCGGCCGCTACCGGCTCGGCCTGCACCTCTACGAGCTCGGTCAGCTCTCGGTGAGCCGCAGCCGGCTGCGCCAGGCGGCCCTGCCGATCATGGAGGACCTGCGGCAGCGCACCGGTCACACCATCCACCTGGGCATCGCCGACGGCTGCGACGTGGTGCACTTGGAGCGCCTGCAGTCCCGCGAGGGCCTGGACATCTTCGACGCACTGCCCGAGCGAAGGTTCCCGACGCACTGCTCGGCGACGGGCAAGGTGCTTGCGGCGTTCGATCCGGAAGTCGCCGAGGCACGGCGGCGGGCCTCCTTCCCGCCCATCACGCCGAACTCGGTTCGCAGCGTCGAGGAGTGGGACGCCACTTTGGCCAAGATCCGCAAAGCGGGTGTCGCCATCAACCGCGACGAGGTGGCCAACGGCGCGATGTCGGTGGCGGCGCCGATCTACGACGGCACCGGCCGCGCCAGGGCGGCACTGTCGATCGTGGGACGCACCGAGGTGATGGACCGCTGCGAGCAGCAGTTCACCCGGCTGGTCGTGGAGGCGGCACGCCGCTTGGGCCGGCTCGTGCCTTGGGGGACATAGGAACCGGGTCGCGGCCAGGCATCGAGCCGACATCATGTTGAGCATCGAGGACTTCTTCACCGACGAGTGGTATCCGGGTTTCGCCCCGTCGTTCGGCCACTCGCCGTACATCGTCGAGCCGTTCCGCAGCTTCACCGCCGCCGACAAGGACCGGTTCTGGTTCCTCGACTTCCACTGGGCGCGGGGCCTGACGCCGCTGGGGATGATCTGGAACGAGGACGGCTACTCGTGGGGAACCCAGTGGGCCGCCGAGCAGATGCCGCTGCCGCAGGGACGCGGTATGACTCAGCGGATCGCCGGTACCCACACCTACGCCGCGGTCATCCCCGTCCGTAACAAGCGGGAGATCGCCTCCAGGGACCGGCGCATGCGCGCCTATCTGCCCGGTTTCCTGGACCGGTTCGACCTCATCTGGCGCCAGCGTCGCGCTGAGATCGAAATCGGCTGGCAATCAATGCTTTCCCGGGACATCTCCGCGCTGTCGGACGACGAGCTCGCGATGATGCTCGTGGAGGCGCGGTGTTACTACCGCCGGCTCTTCGAGATCCACTTCGAGATGATGTACCCCCTGTTGTCCAACTACCTCGGATTCCGGGGCGTGTGCCGCGAACTCGGGTTCGACACGGCAACCGTCGCCAAGTTCCTGCAGGGCTACGAGACCAAGATCAGCGAAACCGACCGCGCCCTCTGGCAACTCGCGAACGACGCCCGCTCCGGCGGACTCGCGATGCTGTTCGCCACGACGCAGATCGAGGGGTTGGCTGACGCCCTGCAAGGCGACGAAGCCGGACGCGTATGGCTGAATCGGCTCACCGGGTTCCTCGACGTCTACGGCTACCGCACGGCGGGCACCGCGGATGTCGCGCTGCCGAGCTGGGTGGAGGACCCGACGCCGGTGCTGAGCACCGTCGCGGAGTTCCTCCGTCAGAAGCATCCTCACGACTTCGATGCCGCCCACGATGCGGCCGTCGAGGAGCGTGAGACCGCCATCGATGAGGCCCGTGGCCGGTTGACCCGGCGCGAACAGCAGGTGTTCGACGCCGGCCTGATCTCGGTGCAGCACGCCAACTTTCCGTGGTGGCAGGATGACCACAACTACTACATCGATCTGCGAGCCTCACTACCGGTTCGCTGGGTGGCGCTGGAGCTGGCCGAGCGGTTGGGCACCGACCGTCACGACGACACGATGTTCTTGTTCTGGCCGGAACTGCTCGATATCGCCGAACGCCAACGCGGCTACTACGGCATGCGCAAGACGGTCGAAGCGCGCAGGCAGTATTTCGACCACTGGCATGAGCGCCGTGCGGAGATGCCCAAGATGCTCGGCGCGGTGCCCGAAGCCATCGATGATCCGCTGCTGATCGAAATCTATGGGCTGGACCGCGGTTACATGGATGCAGTTCGTGGCGAGGCTGCCGGCGTCCGGGTGACCAGACTGCACGGCATTCCTGCCGCGCGCGGCACCGCACGCGGCCGCGCCAGGGTCATCCGCGAGGCGGGCGATCTTGACAAGCTGACCGCGGGCGACATCCTCGTCTGTGAATCAACCTCCGCCAGTTGGACATTGGCGTTCAGCTGGATCGCCGGATGTGTGTGTGACAGCGGGGGGACGCTGTCACACGCCGCGATCGTCGGTCGCGAATACGGCGTGCCGACCGTAACCGCGTGCGGCGTGGCAACCTCCACCATCCGAGACGGCGACGATATTCAAGTCGACGGTGCCACGGGCACCGTCACAATCCTGAGGGGCGCGCAATGAGCACCGTGATCGACCTCGCGCAGGCCAGCAATGACACCGCCGGACCCAAGATGGGCCGGCTCGGTGAGCTCATCCGGGAGGGCATCGACGTGCCGCCGGGCTTCGTGGTGACACCAGCGGCCTACGAGGACAGCCGCGAGGGAATTGCCGAGGCGCTGGCCGCCGAGATCGCAGCCGCCTACAAGCGGCTGAGTGCAGGCACCGACAAGCCGGTCGTGGTCCGCAGTTCGGCGGTCGACGAAGACGGGGCCAAAGCCAGCTTCGCCGGTGTCTACGAAAGCTTCCTTGGTGTGCGGGGAGCCGACCAGGTGGTGGCCGCTGTCGAGGCGTGCTGGTCGGGCCTGCACAGCGAGCGTGCGATCGCCTACCGGGAGCGGCTGGTAAGCAGTCACCCGAACCCGTCGATGGCCGTCGGAGTGATGCTGATGGTGCCCGCCCGATGCTCGGGCGTTGCCTTCACCGTCGACCCCGTCACCGGGCGGGACGATCGGCTGATCATAGAGGCCAGCTGGGGCTTCGGAGAGCCGGTGGTGCAGGGCGTGGTCACCCCCGACCGCATCGAGGTCGCCGACGACGGCCGGGTGTTGCGCTACGAGACCGGGGACAAGAAGATCGCCCTGATCTACACCGAGCGGATGCAGCACGTCGAGGTGCCCACCGACCGCGCCCGCACCGCCGCGCTGACCACGGAGGAGGTCACCGTCCTGGCCGATCGGGTTCGCGCCGTGGCCGACGTCGCCGGCCAGCCGGTCGACTGCGAATGGGTGCTCGACGACTCCGGTCAGGTGTGGATCGTGCAGTGGCGCTCGGTGACCGCACTGCCGGCCAACGACGCACCGCTTTGGGATCCTGCCGAGTACGCGGCGCGCTACGCGTTTCGGTCGGCCTGAGCTCGGCGAAGGCGTTAGGCCCGGGCCTGAGTTGCGGCGCGTTCCGCTTGTCGGAACGCGGGACCGTACCGCGGAGATGCCTGTCTAGAGTCCCTTGCGTGCAGCATGCCGGAACCGGGCTCGTCCCTGGCACAGCCGAGGCCGTCGACCAGTCGGTCCGCTCCCTGCTGGAGGCCTACCGGACCCACCAGCCGATCTCGCCCCTGGTGTCGACTCTTCCCGACCTGACCATCGACGACGCCTACCAGATCCAGCTGGCTCAGGTAGACGTGTGGCTGGCCGACGGCCACCGCGTCCTGGGCCGTAAGGTCGGATTGACCAGCCCGGCCATGCAAGCGCAGATGAAGGTTTCGCAACCCGACTTCGGGCACCTGATGGACGACATGTTCTTCGCCGAACACGTTCCCGTCCCCGCCGATCACTTCCTGCAGCCGCGCGCCGAGCCTGAGGTGGCATTCGTGCTCGGCCGCGACCTCGTCGGGCCAGGCGTGACGGTTGCCGCCGCGGCGGCGGCCGTCGATTTCGTCCTGCCCTCGCTGGAGATCATCGACTCGCGCATCGCCGACTGGCAGATCGGCATCGTCGACACCATCGCCGACAACGCCTCGAGCGGTGGCGTAGTGCTGGGCAGCACCGCGCGCCGCATCGGCGAGGTGGACCTGCGGCTGGGTGGCTGTGTGCTGCACCGCAACGGTGAGATCGCCGGTACCGGTGCCGGCGGTGCCGTGCTGGGCTCACCGCTGAACTCCCTTGCCTGGCTTGCCAACACGCTCGGCCGCCGGGGAGAGGGACTGCGGGCCGGCCAGGTGATCCTGCCCGGTTCCATCACCGCGTCGATCCCCTTCGAACCTGGCGATGTCATCACCGCGACCATGGCCGGGCTGGGGTCCGTCACCGCGGTCATCGCCGGACGGACGGAGCAGCCGTGACGACAGCGTGGTCAATCGAGCGTGCGGCAGGCGAGCTACTGGCGGCAGAGGACGGCCGGTTCGACCGCGACCCGATCACCGACGAGTGGCCCGACCTCGACATCAGCACCGCCTACGCCATCCAGAACGAGACTCTGCGGCGCCGCGAGGCCCGCGGCGAGAAGCTGATCGGGGTGAAGCTCGGGCTGACCAGCCGGGCCAAACAGCGCCGGATGAACGTCGATTCGCCGTTGGTCGCGTGGCTGACCGACGCGATGATCCTGCCTGCCGGAGAACCGGTTCCGCAGGAGGTGCTGATTCATCCACGGGTCGAACCCGAGATCGTGTTCGTCATGAAGAGCCGGCTCTCCGGACCGGGTGTCACCGCCGCGCAGGCCCTGACGGCGGTCGAGGCGGTCTACGCCGGCGCCGAGGTCATCGACTCGCGCTACCGCGACTTCCGATTCACCCTGACCGACGTCATCGCCGACAACGCCTCGTCGGGCGCGTTCATTCTGGGGCCGGTGGCACGCGACCCCTACGACATCGACCTGGCACTGGAAGCCGTGCTGGTGGAAGTTGACGGAAAGGTCGTCGACTCGGCAACCGGCGCCGCGGTGCAGAACCACCCCGCCGAGGCGCTGGCCCTGGCTGCCAACGACCTCGGCCGTCGGGGCAAGTCCATCGAGCCGGGACAGATCGTGCTCACCGGTGGCATGACCGACGCCCTGCCCGCCGGACCCGGGAGCCGAACGGCGTTCCACTTCACCACGCTGGGTTCGATCTTCATCTCCGGAGGACAGTGATGCCGCTCGTGCAGGTGACCTTGGCCGAGGGGCGAAGCCCCGAACAATTGCGGGCGTTGATCAGCAAGATCACCGCGGCGGTGGTCGAGGCGGTCGACGCGCCGCAGCAGAACATCCGCGTCGTGCTCTACGAGGTGCCCAAAACACACTGGGCGGCAGGCGATGTGACGTTGCAGGAGCGGGCGAATCAGGAGAAGTCATGACGGATCTGCCTTTCTTCGGCCATGTGATCGACGGTGTCGAGTCATCTCCGGACGCCGGTGAGCATTTCGACTCGGTCAATCCCTGGACCCGCCGCCCATGGGCGCACATCGCCCTGGGAGGTAAGCCGGAGGCCGATGCCGCAGTCGCCGCAGCGCGCCGCGCCTTCGACGAAGGACCCTGGCCCCGAATGGGTTTCGCAGAGCGGGGCCGGCTGCTGAACCGGCTCGCCGACCTGCTCGAGGAACACACCGACGAGCTGGCGTCCGCCGACTCCCGTGACATGGGCAAGCCGGTCACCCAGGCCCGCCACGACGTGGCACGGTCAGCCCAGAACTTCCGGTTCTTCGCCGACCATGCGCGCCTGTCCACCGGCGAGACACTGCCGATGGACTCCGGCCATCACAGCTACACCCGTTTCGAGCCGGCCGGGGTGGTCTCGGCGATCGCGCCGTGGAACTTCCCGCTGATGCTGGAGACTTGGAAGATCGCCCCCGCGCTGGCGTGGGGCAACACCGTCGTGCTGAAGCCGGCCGAGGACACCCCGGCGTCGGCGACGATCATGGCGCGGTTGGCGCTGGAGGCCGGGTTGCCGCCCGGTGTGCTCAACGTCGTGCACGGATTCGGCCCCGACTCGGCCGGTCAGGCGCTCACCGAGAACCCGGACGTCGACCGGATCACGTTCACCGGTGAGTCGGGTACCGGCCGTATCATCGCCAAAGCCGCTGCCACCAACCTGATTCCGATCAGCCTGGAGCTCGGCGGCAAGGGTGCCAACATCGTGTTCTCCGATGCCGACATCGACAACGCCGTGTCGTGGTCGGTTCAGGCGATCTTCCGCAATGCCGGTCAAGTGTGCCTGGCCGGCAGCCGGCTGTTCGTGCAGCGTGACATCTACGACGAGTTCCTCGAGCGCTACCTCGAAGCGGCCGAGAAGATGGTGATCGGCGACCCCGCCGACGACGGCACCGAATTCGGACCCCTTGCCTCAGAAGAGCACTACACCAAGGTGTGTCGCTACCTCGACCTGGTCGAGAGCGAAGGCGGCAAGATCCGCACCGGTGGTCGCGGCGAGGGGTGGGTGGTGAAACCCACCGTCGTCACCGACCTCACCGACACCTCGCGTCTGGTGTGTGAAGAGATCTTCGGGCCGGTTGTCGTCGTTCTTCCGTTCGACACCGAGCGGGAAGCCGTCGCGCGCGCCAACAACACCCGCTACGGCCTGAACGCGATGATCTTCACCGAGAATCTCAACCTTGCTCACCGGGTGGCCGCACGGCTGACCGCCGGAACCGTCTGGGTGAACTGCTTTTTCATTCGCGACCTACGTGCGCCGTTCGGCGGGATGGGCGACTCCGGCATCGGGCGCGAGGGCGGCAACTTCAGCCGGGAATTCTTCACCGAGCCCAAGGCGGTCGTCATGCAGATCGACACCGAGGCCGGTTAGGCCGACAGATCGACACCGAGGCCGGTTAGGCCGACAGATCGACACCGAGGCCGGTTAGGCCGACAGATCGACACCGAGGCCGGTTACGAAATGAAAACGAAGATAGACAATAGGGAAAGATAGACACGATTGGGCGCCGCGCGTCAGCCGAAGCTGTCGTACCGGATCCGGTCGAGCTGGATGCCGCCGTCCTTGAGCTGGCTGGTGACCGCATTGGTCATCACCGGCGGGCCGGCGATGTAGAAGTCCGCGTCGGCCAACCCCTCCAGCATCGGCTCCAGAGCGTGGGTCACCAGTCCCTGGACGCCCGACCAGCCCTCGTGGGCGGTCGTCAACGCACCGATCAACTCGGCGTCGGGCAGTTCGACGACCAGGTCGGCCAGGTCCTGCCAACACACAAGTTCGTCGTGGACGTTCGCGCCATAGACCACCCGCACCGGCCGGCTGTCGCGGTCGGCGGCCAGCCGGCGCAACATGCTGAGGATCGGTGCAATTCCGGTGCCGCCCGCGACCAGACAGACCGGTGCCTCAGAGTCACGAATCCACATGTCGCCGTAGGGCATTTCCAGCAGGACATCTGCGCCGGGGGTGAGCGCCGAGACCGCTTCGCTGCCGACGCGTCCGGTGTAGCGCTTCATGATGAACTCGACCTCGGGTGAGCCCGGCCGGTTGGACATCGAGTAGCACCGGCGCAGGCCGTCCCCGAGGTCGATGACGGCGTGCTGGCCCTCGTGGAACCCGACGGGGCGGTCCAGCGTGAACCGCAGCCGAAAGATCGCCGGACCGATCTCGTCGCGTTCGGTGATTACCGCCGCGCGACGTTCGGTCGCGCGCCCGTCGCGGGGGCCGGTCTCCACCCAGGTGGGCTTGACGACGAGGTCCGACTTCGCGGTGCTCTGGCACGCGAGCACCCGGGACCGTCGCACGTCGCGCGGGCTGATGGAGGGGGCATCCGGGAACAGGGTCTCAACCTCACCCTCGACGAGGGTCATCTTGCAGGTGCCGCAACTGCCCCAACCGCATTCGAACGGGACCCAGACCCCGGCCCGCAGCGCCGCGCCCAGAATCCGTTCGCCTTCGACGACGTCGAAGCAGGTGTCGGTGCCGGCGACGGAGACGCGGTGCACAACATCGTCTGCCATCAGAAAACTCTGGCAAGGTGCGGCCTGCGTTCGCGCTATCGTTCCGCTTTCCGGAACGGGCGAATCAGACCGGGACGAACTCCACGTCGGACAGCACGACGGCGTTGTCGCGCGACGGTGCGGTGACGACGCCGACGTAGCGGCCGTCGTCCTTCCAGACGCTGGCCTTGACGGTCTCGCCCGGGAACACCACCCCGGCGAACCGGGCGCCGTAGCTGCCGACCTGGGACACGTCGGCGTCGAGCAGCGTGTCCACCAGTGCCTTGCACGTCATCCCGTACGTGCACAGGCCGTGCAGGATGGGCCGGGGAAAGCCGGCGGCGGCGGCGAACGCCGGATCGGAGTGCAGCGGGTTGCGGTCACCGCACATCCGGTAGAGCAGCGCCTGCTGCGGTGACACCGGAATCGAGATCTCGTAGTCCGGCGCGCGATCGGGCGCGGCCACCGAAGTCGACGGACCGCGCTCTCCGCCGAAACCGCCCTCGCCGCGGGCGAAGATGGACCGCTTGGTGGTCCACAGCAGCTTGCCGTCGGGATCGGTCACCGTCATCTCGCTGACGATCACCGCGGCCTTGCCCTTGTCCCAGATCTCGGTGAACTTCTGGACCGATCGCGCGGTCCCGCTCGGCGGCAGCGGTGCCGGAACCGTAACCGACTCACTGGCGTGCAACACCTTGCTCAGTTCGATCTCGATCCCGGGGAACCTCACCTCTGGCGGCTCGGTCATGTGGAAACTGGCCGCCACGCTGCTGAAGGTCGGCAGCACCTGCGGGGTGTTGTCGGCCAGGTAGCGCAGCTCCTTGGGGTCCATCGGGTCGGCACCCGCGCCCAGTCCGAGGTGGTAGAGCTGCACATCGCTACTGCTCCACGAGAACTCGATCGGCTCCAGCTCCGCACCGAGCGCGACGTCGAGATCGATTGGCATGTCAGCCCTTCCCTGGGTCCGATGTCGCCGGCCCAGCGGCTCCGGTGCCCGATGTCGCCGGCCCAGCGGCTCCGGTGCCCGATGTCGCCGGCCCAGCGGCTCCGGTGCCCGATGTCGCCGGCCCAGCGGCTCCGGCAATGTCAAGTGCCGCCAAGTACCCGAATGTCATTGCCGGACCGATGGTTCCGCCCGGCCCGGGGTAGGTGTGACCCATCACCGGCGAGCTGACGTTACCGGCCGCATACAGACCCTCGATCACCGAGCCGTCGTCGCGCAGTGCGCGGCCGTTCACGTCGGTGCGAATCCCGCCCTTGGTGCCCAGATCGCCGGGCACCATCTTCGCCGCGTAGAACGGGCCGTGCTTGATCTCGCCCAGGTTGGGGTTGGGCTTGTTGGTCGGATCGCCGTAATAGCGGTCGTAGGCGCTCTCACCGCGGTGGAAGTCCTCGTCGACCCCGGAGCGGGCGAAGCCGTTGAACCGCTCGACCGTCGCCAGGAACGCCTCGGCGGGCAGGCCGGTCTTCTCGGCGAGCTCGGCCAACGTGTCGGCCCTGACGATGACCCCGGACTCCAGCCACTTCTTCGGGATGCGCTGGCCCGGCTGCAACCCGGCGAAGATGAACCGGTCCCGGTACTGCTGGTCGAAAACCAGCCAGGACGGGACGTTCTCACCCGGGCCGGGGCCCTGGCCGTACTCGCCGCCGTACATGTGGTGGCAGGCCTCGACATAGGGCATGGACTCGTTCATGAACCGCTTGCCGGCCAGGTTGACGATGATCGACCCGGGCGAGTTGCGCTCCGACAGCGCGAACCACGGGGCGCCGACCAGCGGAACCGTTGGGCCCCACCAGGCGTCCTCCATCAATTCCAAAGCCGCCCCGAGCTTTTCGGCCGCCACGATGCCGTCGCCGGTGTTGGCGATCGCCCCGACCGTCCACTCGGTGGTGATCGGCGCCCGCTGGTACTTGATGCGCATCTGCTCGTTGTGCTCGAAGCCGCCGGAACCGAGGATGACGCCGCGGCGTGCCCGGATCAGTTGCGGGTCAGCGGCTTCCGGGCCGGTCGTGTCGCGGACGTAGACGCCGCGCACCACGCCGTCCTCCACGTAGAGGTCGGTCAGCGCGGTGTTCAGCAGCACCGGAACCCCGGCCCGGCGCAGTCCGATGCGCAGCGGCGCGATCAGCGCGCGGCCCATTCCGACCAGGTTTTTGCCGCGTGCGCTGGCCCACATGGTGCGCACCCCGACCTTCAGGCTGCGCAGCACGCCGCGCGGATGACGCTTGAGCTGATTGAGCCGCACGTAATCCTGCTGCATCACAACGACATTGAGCGGCACCTTGCCGTATGCCGGTTCGAGATACTTCTCGTCGGGGCCCAGCTTCTTGGCGTCGAACGGCTTCGGCTCGATGGAACGCCCACCCGGGCGACCGCCCGCGGTCTCGGGGTAGTAGTCGGAGTAGCCGGGCACCCAGCACATCTTCAGCGGCGTGTTCTTCAGGACGAACGAGAGCATCTCCGGGCCGCGCTCCAGATAGGTGTCGATGCGTTCGGGTTCCACGACGTCGCCGATGATGGTGTGCAGATAGGTGCGCGCGGCTTCCCTGGTGTCGGTGACCCCGTCACGCTTGAGGATCTCGTTGTTCGGGATCCACACGCCTCCGCCGGACCGCGCCGTCGAGCCGCCGAAGTGCGGCGCCTTCTCGACGACGACCGCAGATAGTCCCTGGTGGGCTGCGGTGAGGGCGGCGACCAGGCCGGCAGCGCCGCTGCCGACGACGACGACGTCGAACTCCTGAACTGTCATACTAGAACACGTTATAGAATTGCCCCGTCCGGGCGCTACTGACCCCGCCTTTCCGGTCAGCGGAACGCCGGGCCCATGCTTACCCGGACCGCATTAGAATTGCCTGCATCGGGGACCGTTCTCCCCGGTCACACGAGGAGACACCCCGGAATGTTGAGCGTTGCGACGCGCGAGGAACTTGCCGCCGAGCTGGCTGACGCCGAACGCAGCCGGGTCCCGATGGCTCCGCTGACATCCATTCATTCCGACATCGACGTCGTCGACGCCTACGAGATCCAGCTCATCAACATCCGCCAGCGGGTGGCCGAAGGTGCCCGCGTGGTCGGCCACAAGGTCGGGCTCTCCTCGGAGGCCATGCAAAAGATGATGGGCGTCGACGAGCCCGACTACGGTCACCTGCTCGCCGACATGGAGGTCTACCAGGACAAGCCGGTCCCGGCGGGCCGCTTCCTGTACCCGCGGGTCGAGGTCGAGGTCGGCTTCATCCTCGCCGACGACCTTCCCGGCGCGGGCTGCACCGAGGACGACGTGCTGGCCGCCACTGCAGCCTTCGCCCCGTCGATCGAACTGATCGACACCCGGATCAAGGACTGGAAGATCGCGCTGTGCGACACGATCGCCGACAACGCCTCGTCGGCCGGTTTCGTGCTCGGCGAGGAGCGGGTCTCGCCCAAGGACATCGATATCCAGGGCATTGACGCGGTGCTGACCCGCAACGGTGAGGTCGTGGCCGAGGGACGCAGCGACGCGGTACTCGGCAACCCGGTCACCGCGGTCGCCTGGCTGGCCCGCAAGGTCGACAGTTTCGGCGTACGTCTCAAGGCCGGCGACATCGTTTTGCCGGGATCGTGCACCCGGGCTATCGACGCCCGCCCCGGCGACCAGTTCGTCGCCGACTTCACCGGGCTGGGCTCAGTCCGGCTGTCATTCGAATAAGAGGGAGCCGCCATGGCGCAGAAGAAGTCCGTCGCCATCGTCGGGTCGGGCAACATCAGCACCGACCTGCTGTACAAACTGCTGCGGTCGGAGTGGCTCGAGCCGCGCTGGATGATCGGCATCGACCCGGCCAGTGAAGGCCTTGCCCGGGCCCGCAAGCTCGGCCTGGAGACCAGCCACGAGGGTGTCGACTGGCTGCTGGCCCAACCCGAGACGCCGGACTTCGTGTTCGAGGCGACCTCGGCTTACGTCCACAAGGCCGCCGCCCCGCGCTACGAAGAGGCCGGCATCAAGGCCATCGATCTCACCCCGGCCGCGGTCGGCCCCGCGGTGGTGCCGCCGGCCAACCTGCGCGAGCACCTGGATGCGCCCAACGTCAACATGATCACCTGCGGCGGCCAGGCGACCATCCCGATCGTCTACGCCGTAAGTCGCGTCGTCGACGTGCCCTACGCCGAGATCGTCGCGTCGGTCGCCTCGGTCTCGGCCGGACCGGGCACCCGGGCCAACATCGACGAGTTCACCAAGACCACCAGCCGGGGCGTCGAGGTGATCGGGGGCGCCAAGCGGGGCAAGGCGATCATCATCCTCAACCCGGCCGACCCGCCGATGATCATGCGTGACACCATCTTCTGCGCCATCCCCGAGGACGCCGACCGCGACGCCATCACCCAGTCGATCAAGGACGTGGTGGCCGAGGTGCAGACCTACGTGCCGGGCTACCGGCTGCTCAACGAGCCGCAGTTCGACGAGCCGTCGGTGGTCAACGGCGGCAACTTCCTGGTGACCACGTTCGTCGAGGTCGAGGGCGCCGGTGACTATCTGCCCCCGTATGCGGGCAATCTGGACATCATGACCGCCGCGGCCACCAAGGTCGGCGAGGAGATGGCCAAGGAAGCGGCAGCAGTTTCAGGAGGAACATCACGATGAGTACCGACGGCATCTTCTTCAACGCGATGTGGGACGTCCGCATGACCGACACGTCGCTGCGGGACGGCTCGCACCACAAGCGCCACCAGTTCACCAAGGACGAGGTGCAGGCCATCGTCGCCGCCCTCGACACCGCGGGCGTCCCCGTGATCGAGGTGACACACGGTGACGGGCTCGGCGGCTCCAGCTTCAACTACGGCTTCTCCAAGACGCCCGAGCAGGAGCTCATCAAGATCGCCGCCGAGACGGCCAAGGAAGCCAAGATCGCCTTCCTGATGCTGCCGGGTGTGGGCACCAAGGAGGACATCAAGGAGGCGCAGGCCAACGGTGGCTCGATCTGCCGGATCGCCACGCACTGCACCGAGGCCGACGTGTCCATTCAGCACTTCGGGCTGGCCCGCGAGCTCGGCCTGGAGACCGTCGGGTTCCTGATGATGAGCCACACCCTCCCGCCGGAGAAGCTGGCCGCCCAGGCCCGCATCATGGCCGACGCGGGCTGCCAGTGCGTCTACGTCGTGGACTCGGCCGGCGCGCTGGTGCTCGAGGGCGTCGCCGACCGGGTGGCTGCGCTGGTCGCCGAACTCGGTGGCGACGCGCAGGTGGGCTTCCACGGCCACGAGAACCTCGGGCTCGGTGTCGCCAACTCGGTCGAAGCCGTACGCGCGGGAGCCAAGCAGATCGACGGCAGCTGCCGGCGCTTCGGAGCGGGCGCGGGCAATGCGCCTGTGGAAGCGCTGATCGGGGTGTTCGACAAGATCGGCGTCAAGACCGGTATCGACTTCTTCGACATCGCCGACGCCGCCGAAGAGGTCGTCGCCCCGGCCATGCCCGCCGAGTGCCTGCTGGACCGAAACGCGCTGATCATGGGCTACTCGGGGGTGTACTCCAGCTTCCTAAAGCACGCGATCCGTCAGTCCGAGCGCTACGGCGTGCCTGCCCACCAACTGCTGCACCGGGCCGGTCAGCGCAAGCTCATCGGCGGCCAGGAAGACCAGCTGATCGACATCGCGCTGGAGATCCAGCGCGAGCAGGTGGCGAAAGAGGCGGGCAGCCCGGCCTGACGGTCCGGACGATGAAGTAGCGCGACACTCTATTTTTTCGGTGTGACCGCTTCCACACTTGTGGGCAGGTGAACACCGACGAAGGTGGGGTGGTGACATGGCGCTAGTCGACGACGCCGTGCAGGCGAAGACGGCCGAGCCCCCCGGCTTGGGTGCGCCGACCATGGCGCAGGCATTCTTGCGCACCATCGCCTGGCGCGGTGACGCCGTCGCGCTGCGCACACCCGACGGGTTGACCGAGGTCCGTTACGACATGCTTGGCGACGCGATGGGCCGAATCGCCGCCGCTCTCGCGGCGCATGGCGTCTCACCCGGCGACACCGTCGGGCTGATGCTCGCCAACCGGCCGGAGTTTCACCTGATCGACGGGGCGGCGATGCTGATGGGTGCCATACCGTTCAGCGTTTACAACACCTCGCCGGCCGAGCAGCTGAGGTTCGTGATCGGTGACGCGGGTGCTCGAATCATGTTGGTGGAGAGCCGTTTTGTGCGGATCATCGAGGAGGCCACGCGCCTGGGCCTCGAACTCGATCACATGGTGGTGGTCGACGACGACGAGCGGTGGTCGGATTTCCTGGAAAGCGGTGGCGAGTTCGACATCGAGGCGGCGGCCGTGGCCGTACGACCCGACGACCTGGTGACCCTGATCTACACCTCGGGGACCACCGGGCCGCCGAAGGGAGTCCAACTCAGTCACGCCAACGTGACGTCGATGCTGCGCAGCATCCATGACGTGTGGCCGCTGACCCCGGGCGGGCGCCTGCTGAGCTACCTGCCGCACGCGCACATCGCCGATCGCTGGGCCTCCCATTACAGCGGGCTGATGACATACGGCGCGTCGGTCACCGACCTCGCGGAATTGGCCGAACTCATCCCGGCCACGATGCAGGTCCGCCCCACCTTATGGGGCGGTGTTCCGCGCGTCTGGGAGAAGCTCAAGTCCGCCTTGCAGGCGGGAGTTTTCGGCCCACTCGACGACCCGACCCGGATTCGGCGGGCGCTCGGCTTCGATGAGACGGAGCTCTTCGTCATCGGTGCGGCGCCGACGACGCGCGATGTGCTGGAGTTCTTCAACGGCCTCGGCGTCGAGATCTGTGAGGCCTGGGGCATGAGTGAGACGACAGGTGCGGGAGTGCTCAACCGACCGGGAGAAGTTCGGTGCGGCTCGGTGGGCAAGCCGATCCCGGGCGCAGAGGTCAAGCTTGCCGAGGACGGCGAACTCCTCTACCGCGCATCCAACGTCATGACCGGCTACCGGAACAACCCGGTGAAGACGGTCGAGGCCGTCGACGCCAAGGGCTGGCTGCACACCGGCGATGTCGCGCGGATCGACGATGACGGCTATGTCTGGATCGTCGACCGCAAGAAGGAACTGATCATCAACTCGGCAGGTAAGAACATGTCGCCGGTCAACATCGAGTCGCACCTCAAGGCCGCGGGTCCGCTGGTCGGTCAGGCGTGCGTCTTCGGTGACGGCCGCCCCTACAACGTCGCATTGCTGGTGCTCGATGCCGAGTGCGGCCTGGACCCGAATGATCCGGCCACCGTGACGGCTGTCCAGCACGAGGTTGACGTGGCCAACTCCCAGCTCTCGCGGGTCGAGCAGGTTAAGCGTTTCGCGCTGTTGCCCGACGAGTGGTTGCCCGGCGGGGATGAACTCACACCGACGATGAAGCTCAAGCGGCGGCCGATCGCAGAGAAATACGCGGCGACAGTCGAGGCTCTTTACGCCTGAGAGGGCGTAACGCCGCGTGGCTGGGGGGCGAACTTCCTTTCAGTGTGACCACGTGGCGGAACGTGCCGCGTGGCCCTGAACGGAGGAACCGCACATGTTTGACGCTCGTCGCACCGCCATCGGGATCCTGGCCGCAGGCGCGGCCTCGGTGGCGCTGTCCATTCCGGCCAGCGCCGACACCGCGCCGGCCGCGGACTGCTCGGCCGCCGGCCTGTCGTCCACCATCAGCTCGGTCACCCAGAACCTGTCCGGCTACTTCGCCGCCCACCCGGACGCCAACCAGGCGTTGATCGACGCCACGAAGCAGTCGGCTTTCAGCGCCATCGGCGCCTTCAACACCTACTTCAACGACCACCCGGACGAGGCCAACGACATCCGGGCCATCAAGCAGCCGCTCGTCGACTTCCAGAACCGATGTGGCATGCAGGTGGAGCCGGCCGAGGCGCTGGTCGTCATCGGCGAGCTGTAGTCGCAGCCGTCGGGGCTCGGGCCCGCGCAGTCACCAGCGCGGCTTGGCTCCGCCCAGTTGCGCGGTGAGGGCGTCGGCGGTGGCCACCGCGCCGCGCGCGTGCTTGACGATCTCGGAATCGGTCAGCGCACGGCCGATCTGAAGCGACACCACCATCGCCTGGCGATGATGGTGGTCGTAGACCGGTGCGGAGATGACGCTGACGTCGTGCCGCTGGCGCGCACCTGAGCCGTCGAACTCGCTGCGCAGGTGCACCCGCTCGCCGATGTCGGAGATCAGCTCGCCCAGCAGTGCCCGCAGCTCGTCGGGCAGCGTGCTGGACATGCCGGCCATCAGGGCATAGAGCCGGCGTCCGGCCGGGGTGAGTCGCTCGACCAGATAGCCCGACGCCCGGCACTCGGCGATCACCCGATCGAGCCGGTCGGTGTCGGTGCGCAGCGGGATGGTGGGTGTCTTGTCCAGCCAGGCGCCGAGCGCCTCGTCGTCCCACAACACGAACATCAGGCCGACCGGCGGCGCGAACGGGTAACTCTGGCCGACCCGCACCCCGACGTCCGAGCCCGGCGGTCCCACCAGCTCCAGCAGTGTGATCCGATCGTCGACGACGCCGGCCAGGGCGGCGGTCGTGTTGAAAGCAGTTGACAAGCGGCCCAATTCGGCTCGAGCCGCCGGGTTGACCCGCAGCGACTCCTGGGCGATGTGGCCCAGGGTGATCAGGCTCGGACCCAGCCGGTAGGTCTTGTCTGCGGCATCGCGCACCAGGTATCCGGACTCGGCCAGTGTGGTGACGATGCCCAGGCACGTCGGCTTGGACAGACCGAGGCGACGGGCCAACTCGGACAGGCCGAACCGGTCGTGCGGGTGCTTGGCGAGGAAGTCGAGGATGGCCACCACCCGTTGGGTCGGGGGAGAGGTACGGCCCGACGATTCACCGCTGCGCATGTGCAGAACTGTACCTCGGCGTTCCAGATATGGACCGACGTGCCGGTTGACTCGGGGTTGGAACACGTTCTAATGTCGGTTCAGCAGACGTACCGGTGCGGTCGAATATTGAAACGCGAGGGAGTCGATGTACACCCAACCTCTGGCCGAGGCCATCACCGAGGCAGAGCGTCTCGTCGCCGAGGCGCACTTCATCGAAAGCGAGGCCGACCTCCTCGAGGGGCTGCAGTACCTGGCCGGCTGCATCGCGGCCTGCACGCACGTCGCCTTCGACTATGACCGCGACCATCCCTTCCTGCACTCCGGAACCGGACCGTTCACCAAGATGGGCCTGGACAACCCGGACACCATGTACTTCGGCACCCGCGTGGTGGCCGGCAAGGAGTACGTCGTCACCGGAAAGCGCGGAACCACCACCGACGTCAGCTTCCAGCTGCTCGGCGGCGAGTACACCGACGAAGTGGTCCCGGACAGTGAGACCGCGTTCGACGACCGCAAGCTCGACATCGCCGCCGACGGTAGCTTCGAGTGGCGCTTCACCCCGGACACCAACGCGCAGTTGGTGATTCGCGAGGTCTACAACGACTGGTCCGCCCAGCGCGGCACGTTTGCGATCGCCCGCACCGACACCGCGGGCACCGCGCCGCCGCCGTTGACCAAGGAGCTGATCGAACGCCGCTACGCGACCGCGGGTAAGCAGCTGGTGCAACGTGTCAAGACCTGGCTGCAGTTCCCGAAATGGTTCTACGACAACCTGCCGGTCAACACGCTCACCCCGCCGCGGCTGACACCCGGTGGACTGGCCACCCAGTACTCATCGGTGGGGCATTACGACCTCGCGCCCGAGCAGGCGCTGATCCTCACCCTGCCGGTAAGCGATGCGCCCTACCTCGGCTTCCAGCTCGGCAGCCTCTGGTACATCTCGCTGGACTACATCAACCACCAGACCTCGCTGAACGCCACTCAGGCTCAGGCGGATCCGGACGGCAAGATCCGCATCGTGGTCTCCGAGTCCAACCCCGGTGTCACCAACTGGGTGGAGACGCTCGGGCATCGCAAGGGTTACCTGCAGTTCCGCTGGCAGCGGGTATCCCGCGAGCTGACTGAGGCAGACGGTCCCACCCTGGAGCTGGTCGACCTCGGCGCAGTGCCCGACAAGCTCCCGTACTACGAGCAGAACAAGATCTCCGAAGACGACTGGCGGGAGCGGATCGCACTGCGCCACAAACTCATTGGCAACAGGATGGTGGGATAACTCATGGGCGGCTTGCTCGAGAACAAGGTCGTGGTGATCAGTGGCGTGGGCCCCGCGTTGGGCACCACCCTGGCGCGCCGATGTGCCGAGGCCGGAGCCGACCTGGTGCTGGCGGCGAGGACGGTCGAACGCCTCGACGATGTCGCCAAGCAGGTGGCCGACCTCGGGCGCCGCGCGGTGGCGATCGGCACCGACATCACCGATGACGAGCAGGTGGACAACCTCGTCAAGCAGACACTGGAGGCCTACGGCAAGGTCGACGTGTTGATCAACAACGCCTTCCGGGTGCCGTCGATGAAGCCGCTTGCCGACACCACGTTTCAGCACATCCGGGATGCCATCGAACTGACCGTGCTCGGCGCGCTGCGCATGACGCAGGGCTTCACGCCGGCTCTGGCCGAGGTCAAGGGCTCGGTGGTCAATGTCAACTCGATGGTGATCCGGCACTCGCAGCCCAAGTACGGTGCCTACAAGATGGCCAAGGCGGCGCTGCTGGCGATGTCGCAGTCGCTGTCCACCGAACTCGGCGAGCAGGGTATCCGTGTCAATTCGGTTGCACCCGGCTATATCTGGGGTGGCACGCTGCAGGGCTACTTCGAGCACCAGGCCGGCAAGTACGGCACCACGGTGGACGAGATCTACAAGGCGGCCGCGGTGAACTCCGATCTCAAGCGACTGCCCACCGAGGACGAGGTGGCCTCGGCGATCCTGTTCATGGCCAGCGATCTGTCTAGCGGTATCACCGGGCAGACGCTGGACGTCAACTGCGGGGAGTACAAGGCTTGAGTGCGCGGCGAAGACGAGCGCAGGGAGTCGAGCATTGAGCCCACGCACCGATGTCGGAACCGTCGAGGACCTGAAGGCCTCGGCGACGAAGGCGGTCGGCCTCGACGACTTCGGAATCGACGACGACAACTACCTCGAAGCGCTGAGCGTCCTGCTCGAGTCCTACCGCCGAGATTCCGATTTCACCGAGATCGGCAGCAAGATGTCGCGGTTCTTCGTGCGCAACGCGCTGGTGGCCCGGCTGCTGAGTGAGGCGTCCTGGAAGCAGTACCCGCAGCACGTCGACGTTGCGGTCGAGCGGCCGATCTTCGTCACCGGGCTGCCGCGTACCGGCACCACGGTTCTGCACCGCCTGTTGTGCGGCGATCCGCGCCACCAGGGTCTGGAGCTGTGGCTGGCGGAGTTCCCGCAGCCGCGACCGCCGCGGGAAACCTGGCCGGACAACCCGGTTTTCGCCCAGCTCGACGCGCGGTTCAAGAAGGCGCACGAGGAGAACCCGGACTACACCGGGCTGCACTACATGACCGCCGACGAGGTGGAGGAGTGCTGGCAGCTGCTGCGACAGTCGCTGCACTCGGTGTCCTACGAGACCCTGGCGCATGTGCCGACGTACTCGCGGTGGCTGGCCAAGCAGGACTGGACCAGGCCATATCAGCGGCATCGCAAGAACCTTCAGCTGATCGGGCTGAACGATCCCGAGAAGCGCTGGGTGCTGAAGAACCCCAGCCACCTGTTCGCCCTGGACGCGCTGTTCGCCACCTACCCCGACGCGCTGGTCATCCAGTGCCACCGGCCGGCCGACACGATCATGGCCTCGATGTGTTCGCTGGCTCAGCACACCACCGCGGGATGGTCGAACGCCTTCGTCGGCGAGACCATCGGCGCGGACTCCCTGGAGACGTGGTCGCGCGGGCTGGAGCGATTCAATTCCGTACGCCGCGAACATGATCCGGCGCAGTTCTACGACGTCGACTACTTCGAGCTGATCCGTGATCCGATGCGTACGGTCGAGGACATCTACACCTCGTTCGGTATCGAGATGACCGAAGACGCCCGCGCGTCGATCCAGCGCACCGACGAGGAGAGCAAGCAGGGGCCCCGCGCGCCGAAGCACACCTACTCGCTATCCGACTACGGGTTGACCGACGAACAGGTCAAGGAACGCTTCAAGGGGCTCTAGTCCTCCCGCGAGCAGACATAAAAGTCCTCGAGACAACGGCGTTTCGGGGACTTTTGTGTCTGTTCGCGCGGGAAGAATCAGCCGTCGCCGGGGGCCGGCGCGCTGGAGTACTCCTCGAGACAGCCTTCTGCGACAGCGTGTTTGATGCTGTCGGACAGCTTCGGGCAGCCGCGGGTGCGGGCGGTGTCGCCGCCGGCCGCGCGGATCTCGGCGAAGTACGCGCACCGCTCCTGGGCCTCGGTGTTCCACTGCACCAAAGTGTGCGCGGCACCCAACTTCTTGACTCGCACCGCGACGTGGCAGAACCGGCAGTCCACTTCGGCGAGGCCGGAGGACAGATATCGCTCCCGGTCGGCAACGGTGGCCTCGTGCACGGCCGCCGCCCGCTTCGGGTCGCCGGCGAAGGTCGGCGCCTTGGTCCACGAGGTGGGCGCATAGTCGTCGTCGGCGTGCGGTTCGTCGTGCTCGTGCACGCCGAGCAGTTCCATCATGGACCGCGCCAGGTCGTCGACGTCAGGCGGTTGGTCCCCGGCGTTCATGTCGCCGGTTGCCCAGCCTGGTCGGCAGCTTCGGCCTCGGCCTCCGTCTTTCGGCGCAGGTTCTCCTCGACCTCCACGTGCCACTTCTCGTTGGCCGGGGCGGTGTCCACCTCGAGTTCGAAGCGGTCGGTCATGTCCGGGGTGACGTCGGCGACGTCGACGTAGAACTGCTGATACCAGCGACGCATCTGGTACACCGCGCCGTCTTCCTCGACCAGCAGCGGGTTCTCGATGCGGGTCTTGTGCTTCCAGATCTCCACGTCCTGCAGGAAGCCCTTGCTGACACCGGTGACCATCGCGTCGGACAGCTTGTCGCTCATGGCATCGTCGACGCCCTGCGGCTTCTCGACGATCACGCCCCACTGCAGCATGAACGAGTCCTGCGTCACCGGATAGTGGCAGTTGATCAGGATCGACTCGGCCTTGTAGCCGCCGTAGTTGTTGTGCAGCCAGTTGATCATGAACGACGGGCCGAAGTACGACGCCTCCGAATCCAGATGAGACTCAACGTATGCGGTGCCCATGTCGTTGATGTCGGGCCGGCCCACGTTGTGCAGGTACTGCGAGGCGACGTGCCCTTCGAAGACGTTCTTGAAGTACGTCGGCAGGCCGAAGTGGATGTAGAAGAAGTGCGCCATGTCCACGACGTTGTCGACGATCTCACGGCAGTTGGAGCCCTCGATCAACATCGAGTTCCACTTCCACTCCGTCCACTGGCCGTTGGTGTATTCGGGCATCTCCGGGATGCGCACCTCGGGCTGCGGGGGATTGCCCTCGTGGTCGTGCCACACGAACAGCAGACCGCTGCGCACGTCGGTCTCCCATGAGCGGGTGCGGGCCAGCTTCGGGGTGCGCTTGGCGTAGGGCACCAGCCGGCAGCGGCCGTCACCGCCCCACCGCCAGTCGTGGAACGGGCACGCGATCGCGTCACCCTTGACGGTGCCCTGCGACAGGTCACCGCCGAGGTGGCGGCAGTACGCGTCGAGAACGTGCACCTCACCCGCAGAGTCGGCGAACACCACCAATTTGGTGCCGAACGCGTTGATCGGGTGCGGCTTGCCATCCAGGTAGTCGCTGAGCGGGCCCAGGCAGTGCCAGCCCCGGGCGAACCGGTCCGGCAGGGTTCCGGTGTCGATCTCGCGAACGCCGCTTGTCACCACGTGCCTCCACTCTTGGTCTCCAACTAGAACACGTTACAGTTTTTTGCCCCTGTATCGCAATAACAATGCCGCTAGCTGCGGATTACCCATATGACATGGGGTATATCTGAACGATGCCGATGTATTCGTTCGAGGGGCGATCGCCCCGGGTCGACCCCACCGCGTTCGTCGCACCCACCGCCGTGCTGATTGGCGACGTCACCGTGGAGGCTGGTGCATCGGTCTGGTTCAACACGGTGCTGCGCGGCGACTACGCGCCCATCGTGATCCGGGAAGGTGCCAACGTGCAGGACGGGTCGGTGCTGCACGCGCCACCCGGCATCCCCGTCGACCTCGGGCCGGGCGCGACGATCGCGCACATGTGCACGATCCACGGCGCCCACATCGGCGCTGAGGCGCTGATCGCCAACCACTGCACGGTGCTCGACGGGGCGGTGATCGGGGCGCGCAGCATGATCGCGGCGCATTCACTGGTTGTCGGCGGTACCCACATTCCCGACGAGGTTCTGGTCACCGGCGCTCCGGCGAAGGTCAAGGGGCCGATCGCCGGCACCAGCGCGGAGATGTGGGTGAATCTCAACCCGAAGGCATATCAGGACCTTGCTCAGCGCTACCTGGCCGGACTCGGCGAGATCTAGTCGAGCGAGAGCTTCTGCGCGCTGGCCGCGGCGTGGTCGAGTTCCCAGTAGGCGCGCAGCGCGACCATCTTGCCCTCGTCGTCGACCTTGTAGGTGAACACGCCCTCGGCGATGACCCGGTAGCCGCCGGACTCGATCACGATGTGACCGACGTTGGCTTCCTCGTTGCCGCACTCGTAGGTCTTCTCGAAATGGAACGTCAGTCTGCTGGGTGCGATCGCCATGTCGTAGAACTTCGCGATCGCCTCTTTGCCCCTGTGCCCCTTGCCTTCCGGATCGAAATGCGACGGCCCGATCGGATCTTCGATGATCGCGTCATCGGCGAACACGGCAAGCCACGCCTCTTTGTCCCGGGCCATCGCGGCATCCCGGGAACGCTGGCCCGCGAGGTGGACCGGCGAGCTCATCAGTCCTGCCAACCCGACTGGATGTAGGTCTCCGCGAAGCGCTTGAGTGAGTCCTTCTTCTTCTCCAGCGGGGCATCGAAGCCCAAACCGTCGAAAACCCAGGGGATCACGATGTTGTCGGTGACGCCGGCCTGCGCCATCTCGCGGTGACCGTCCACCCCGAACTTGTCGATGCAGACGGCCTGGAACTCGAACGGCCGGTCGGCGCGGCCGTATCCGGCGCGCAGTTCGTTGATTCGCGTGATGGTGTCGGTGAGTTGCTCGAGGGTCATCATCGCGCTGGTCCAGCCATCACCGATCCGGGCGGCCCGCTTGAGCGCCACCTCGGTGTGGCCGCCGACGTAGAACGGCACCGGCTCCGACGGCGCGGGGCTCATCTGCAGCTTGTCGAAGTCGTAGAACTCGCCGTGAAACTCCACCATGCCGCCGCCCAGGACGAGCTTGATGACGTCGATCATCTCGTCCACCCGCGCGCCGCGACGCGCATACGGTACGCCGCACCACTCGAATTCCTCGGGAGCCCAACCGATTCCGACTCCGAACCCGAACCGGTTGTTCGTCAGGTTCGCCACCGAACCGACCTGACGGGCCAGCAGCAGCGGATTGCGGGAGCCCAGCTTCATCACGTTCGTGTAGAACCGGAGCGTCGAGGTCACCGCGCCCATCGCTCCGGCGGCGATCAGCGGATCCACCCACGGGGTGTCGGCGTCCCACATCCGGGAGCCGTCCGGGGTGTACGGGTACTTCTCCGAGGCCGTCTCCATGAAGAACAGCGAGTCGGGCAGTGCGATCGAGTCGAAGCCGACTTCCTCAGCGGTGCGGGCGATCTCGATCAGCTGATCGATCGGGCCCATCGCGATGCTGCACGCGTATTTCATCCGAGTCATGACGCGGAAGGTTGGCGGGCTTGTCCGGTTTGTCTGCGCCGACCACCCACATCGAGAAGTACTGCGAGCCGCCGCCGTAGGCGTGCCCGAGCGCCTTGCGGGCACCTTTGACCTGGTGCTCGCCGGCCTTGCCCATCACCTGGATGGCGGACTCGGCGAACCGGATCATGCCCGACGCGCCGATCGGGTTCGACGACAGCACGCCACCGGAGGCGTTGACTGGCAGCTTGCCGCCGATCGCGGTCTCGCCGGCCTCGGTCAGCTTCCAGCCCTCGCCCTCTGCGGCAAATCCTAGGTTCTCCAACCACATCGGCTCGAACCAGGAGAACGGCACGTAGATCTCGGCGACGTCGATCTCGTCGATCGGGCTCGTGATGCCCGCCGCCTTCCACAACGCGGCCGCTGCCTCGCGACCGGCCTGCGGGCTGACCTGGTCGCGCCCGCTGTAGGCCAGCGGCTCGGTGCGCAGCGCGGTGGCGTGCACCCAGGCCACCGGATTGCCCTCGGCGACACGCTTGTCGGCGATCTCTTCGTTGCCGATCACGATCGCGCAGGCGCCGTCCGAGGACGGGCAGGTCTCGTCGTAGCGGATCGGGTCCCACAACATGGGTGACTCCATCACCTTCTCGACGGTGATGTCGGGCTGGTGCAGGTGGGCCAGCGGGTTCTTGGCGCCGTTGCGCCGGTCCTTGACCGCGACGATGGCCCCGATGTTGCTCGGCGCACCGGAACGGTTGATGTAGGCGCGTACGTGCGGTGCGAAGTACCCGCCCGCGCCGGCGCCCACCGGCTTGGTGAACGGCACAGAGATCGAAAGTGCCCACATCGCATTGGATTCCGACTGCTTCTCCCAGGCGACAGCGAGCACGCGGCGGTACTTGCCGGACTGCACCAGGCTGGCGGCCACGATGGCCGTCGATCCGCCCACCGATCCCGCGGTGTGCACCCGGATCAGCGGCTTGCCGGTGGCGCCCATGGCGTCGGCCATGAACAGCTCCGGCATCATGACGCCCTCGAAGAGGTCGGGTGCCTTGCCGACGACGACGGCGTCGATGTCGTCGAACGTCGACCCGGAGTCGGCAAGCGCCTTGTCGATGGCCTCGCGCACCAGGCCGTTCATCGAAACGTCTTTGCGTTTGGCCACGTACTTGGTCTGCCCGGTCCCGATGACCGCGGCGAGGTTCTTAGCCATCAGCGCCACTCCTGCCCATCGCTCGTGCCTCGCTCTGCATCGTCGTCGGCGCGGCCATCAGTTGTCGCCCTCCAACACCGCAACCAGGTTCTGTTGCAACGCAGGCCCGCTCGTCGCATGCGCCAGCACGCGCCGCGCCGACCCGTCGAAGATGTGCCGCGCCGCGAAGCCGATCCGCTCCAGACCCGCGGAGAACATCGGGTTGGCCGCCAGTGCACCGCCCGACGGGTTCACCGTGGTCGACGGCTTGAGCCCGATCGCTTCGGTGAGGATGAGCTGCTGGTGGCTGAACGGCGCATAGATCTCGGCCACCTCGATCGAGCCGACGTCGCCGTTGGTGGCCACCTTGGCCGAGACCGCAGTCGACGGCGAGGTGGTCAGGTCCCGAGCGCCGAGCATCGGCGTCTCGATCCGGTGCTCGAAACCGGTTATCCAGGCGGGTCTTTCGCGAAGCTCACGGGCGCGGTCACCGGCGGCCAGCACGATCGCGGAGGCGCCGTCGGTGATCGGTGCGATGTCGTGGCGGCGCAGCGGGTCGGCGAAGAACGGCCGGGACAGCAACTCGTCGATGCTCTTGGCAGGCTTCTCGGAGTCGGGACGGTCGGCGTGGCCGAGTGAGTCCAGCGCCACCTGCGCCATCTGCTCCTCGGTCCACTTGCCCGAGTCCAGTCCGATGCGGGCCTGCAGCCCGGCGATCGACACCGAGTCCGGCCACAGCGGGGCGACCGAGTAGGGGTCGGTCTGCATGGCCAGCACGCGGCGCAGGGTGCCTGCCGAGGACTTTCCGAAGCCGTACACAAGAGCGGTGTCGACCTCCCCGGCCGAGCATCTTGATGTAGGCCTCGTAGAGTGCCCAGGCGGCGTCCATCTCGACATGCGACTCGTTGATCGGCGGAACCGCACCGATGGAGTCGATCGCCGAGATGAACGAGAATGCGCGTCCGGCAAGGTAATCGGAAGATCCCGAGCACCAGAAGCCGATGTCGCGCTGGTTGATGCCGAGGTCGGCATACAGCTCGGTGAAGCACGGCATCAGCATTTCGACGCCGTTGGTGGTGCCTTCGGTGCGGCGGACATGCGGGGCGTGCGCGAAGCCGACCACCGCGATATCGCGAGAACTCATTGTGCCCTCAACCTCTTTACAGGTGGTGCTTGTAGGTGTCGTACTCGGCGTCCGGCTCGCCGGTGGGCCGGAAGTACTCGATGTTGTCGATGCCGTAGTCCAGTTCAGAACTGGGCTTCCACACCGCCTCGACCTTCATGCCCATCCGGACGTCGGCGGCGTCGATCTCCGAAACCAGGTGCAGGAACGGAATATCGGCGCCGTCGAGCAGGATGTAGGCGGCCACGTAGGGCGGCTTGATCTTCTGCCCGGCGAACGGGATGTTGATGATCGCGAACGTCGTCACGATGCCCTTGTCGGGCAGTTCGACGAAGGAGTCGAGTACCTTGCCGGTGGCCGGATCGGCCTCGCGGGCAGGGAAGTACACCTTGCCGTCCTCGCCGGTGCGCGCCCCCACCAACTTGCCCTCGCGCAGCGCGCGCAGGTAGGTGCTCTCCGGGACCGACGCGGTGTGCTGGATCTCCACGGTGACGGGCGTGACGATCATCGTCACCGGGTCGCGTTCGTCGTCACCCGATTCGGCCACCGGTTCCTCGGCGTCGCCGAGGGAGAAGTAAGCGATGTCGTGGATCGAGCCGACCGGCTCGTCGGCCCAGTGCACGTGGACCCGGTCGCCGGTCTTGATCTTGCCCGGATCGTCGACATCGACGGCGTGCAGCAACGCGGTGTCCGCGCCGTCGAGTTTGACCAGAGCCCAGGCGAACGGGCGGTCCAGCGGCTGGCCGTCGAGCGGCTCGGCCTGCCAACTCCAGGACACCACGGTGCCGACGCTTGCCACCGGTACGATCTCGGTCAGCTGTTCATAGGTGACCGGGTCGTACTCGGCGGGCGGCACGATGACCCGTCCGTCGGAGCCGCGAACGCCGACGATGCGGCGGTCGCGGAGTGCGGTGAAGAAGGCGCTGAGTGTCGGTCCGACTGAACGGGTGTAGTCGAACGACAGTTTCAGCGGCGCCGAAAGGGGCGGCTCGTGGGAATCGATCAAGGCCGGGCGGCTTTGGCTGGCTGTCACAGCATCGAGTAGAACAGGTTCTAAGAATCGTGGCAAGAACCGTGTCTCGGAGAGAAAGAAGGCACCGATGAAGCTTGGACTGCAACTCGGATACTGGAGTGCTCAGCCGCCCCAGAACCATGCGGAACTGGTCGCCGCGGCCGAGGAGGCCGGATACGACACGATGTTCACCGCGGAGGCGTGGGGCTCGGACGCGTTCACCCCGCTGGCCTGGTGGGGCCGCGAAACCACGCACATGCGGTTGGGCACCTCGGTAGTGCAACTCTCGGCGCGCACCCCGACCGCGTGCGCGATGGCGTCGCTGACCATCGACCATCTCTCCGGCGGCAGGCACATCCTGGGCCTGGGCGTGTCCGGGCCGCAGGTCGTCGAGGGCTGGTACGGGCAGAAGTTCCCCAAGCCGCTGGCGCGGACGCGCGAGTACATCGACATCGTGCGCCAGGTCTGGGCCCGTGAGGCCCCGGTGACCAGTGACGGCCCGCACTACCCGCTGCCGCTGACCGGGGAGGGCACCACCGGTTTGGGCAAGCCGCTCAAGTCGATCGTGCATCCGCTGCGCGCCGACATCCCGATCATGCTGGGCGCCGAGGGACCCAAGAACGTCGCGCTGGCCGCCGAGATCTGCGACGGCTGGCTGCCGATCTTCTACTCGCCGCGGCTGGCCGGCATGTACAACGAGTGGCTCGACGAGGGTTTCGCGCGCCCCGGCGCGCGGCGCTCGCGCGAGGACTTCGAGATCTGCGCGACCGCGCAGGTGGTGGTCACCGACGACCGTGCGGCCGTGCTCGAGATGATCAAGCCGCACCTGGCGCTCTACATGGGCGGCATGGGCGCTGAGGACACCAACTTCCATGCCGACGTCTACCGGCGGATGGGCTACGCCGACGTGGTCGACGAGGTCACCACGCTGTTCCGCACCGGACGCAAGGACGACGCCGCCAAGGCGGTGCCCGACGAGCTCGTCGACGACTCCGCGATCGTGGGCGACGTCGACTACGTGCGTAAGCAGATCGTCGCCTGGGAGGCTTCCGGGGTGACCATGATGGTCATCGGCGCGCGCAGTGTCGAGCAGATCCGCGAGGCCGCCGCCCTGCTGTGAGGTTTTCTTGCGGCCGAGTTAGAACACGTTCTAGATTGTCCGGGTGACGACCGGCAACTCAGCCCAGGACGTGGGCGTCGCCGAACGTCATCTCGACATTGGCGACCGAACCCGAGAGCATCGCGCGCTTCGGCAGGCCCAGCGCGGCCAGTTCCTTGGCGTAGGGGTGCTCGCCCAGGCGCAATGTGGCGCCGCCCGGCCGGAACCGGACTCCGGAGTTCTTCATCTCCCACGGCACCTCACGCGTCGTGCCGTCGGAGTAGGTGTAGGTCTTGAGCACCTGGGTGCGTGCCCTCAGCGACGGAATCGGCAGGCCCCGGTGGAACTCGATCCCGGCGATCAGCGAGCCGCCCTCGCTGACCTGGAACGAGAACGGGTTTGTCTCGTTGAGCGTGAAGTCAGCCATGATCTTCGGGAAACCCCAGATGGTCCGGCCGGCCTCCAGGGTGAAGGACTGGTCGACGGGCAGGTGGTGGATGAAGGCCGCGGCGTCGCCGAGTGCCGTCAGGCCGCGGGCGTCGGAGCCGGGCGGGTTGACCATCACGCAGGTGCCGAACTCGTGGTAGCGGCCGAGGTCGCCGTCGATGTAGCGGGCCAGCATCAGGTTCACCACCGCGCGGCCGGGCCGGAACTGGCAGACCCGCAGTCCGCTGTAGTCGATGAGCTTCTGCGCGGCGTCGGCAGGCACGGAGAACATCGCCGTGTGAACGTCGGCCTTGCGAATGCGTACGGGCATGGTGAGCACCGTGCCGGCGATGGTGTGCTGCGACTGGGACATGCGATCACTGTAATCCGCACTGACAGCGATGTGGAAGGTAAGAAATGACGGGCACTTTGGCCGGCACCAAGCCGGACGTGGATCTGACCAACGGCAACTTCTACTCCGATCGTGGCGCGCACGAGGTGTACCGCTGGATGAGGGCCAACGAGCCGGTGTTCCGCGACCGCAACGGATTGGCCGCCGCCGCAACGTATCAGGCGGTCATCGAGGCTGAGCGCGATCCGGAGACGTTCTCCAACACCGGTGGCATCCGCCCCGACCAACCAGGCATGCCGTACATGATCGACATGGACGATCCCGCACATCTGTTGCGCCGCAAGCTCGTCAACGCCGGATTCACCCGCAAGCGGGTGATGGACAAGGCGGCGGGCATCGGCACCCTGTGTGACTCGCTGATCGACGCGGTCTGCGAGCGCGGGGAGTGTGACTTCGTCCGCGACATCGCCGCCCCGCTGCCGATGGCCGTCATCGGCGACATGCTCGGGGTACTGCCCGCCGAACGCGCGACCCTGTTGAAGTGGTCTGACGACCTGGTGTGCGGGCTGAACTCCGCCGCCGACGAGGCCACGCTGGCGGCGGTCATGGATGCGTTCGCCGCCTACTCCACCTACGCCACCGAGACCATCGAGAAGCGGCGTGCCGAGCCCACCGACGACCTGTTCTCGATCCTGGTCAACTCCGAGGTCGACGGTCAGCGGATGGACGACCAGGAAATCATCATGGAGACGCTGCTGATCCTCATCGGCGGTGACGAGACCACCCGGCACACGCTGTCCGGCGGCACCGAACAGCTTCTGCGCCATCAGGATCAGTGGGCGCAGCTCGTCGCCGACTCCGACAAGGTTCCAGGAGCCATCGAGGAGATGTTGCGCTGGACCTCGCCGGTGAAGAACATGGCCAGAACGCTGATGCGCGACGTCGACTTCCACGGCACCTCGCTGCGGGAGGGCGAGAAGATGCTGCTGCTGTTCGAGGCGGCCAACTTCGACGAATCGGTGTTCGGCGACCCGGAGAACTTCCGGATCGACCGGAATCCGAATGGCCACATGGCATTCGGCTTCGGGACGCACTTCTGCATGGGCAACCAGCTGGCCCGTCTCGAGCTGAACACGATGCTGCGCAAGCTGCTCGAGCGGCTGCCGGATCTGCGGCTGGCCGACGACTCGGCGCTGCCGCTGCGGCCGGCGAACTTCGTCAGCGGCCTGGAGGCGATGCCGGTGGTGTTCACCCCGGCCAAGCCCGTGCTCGCCTAGCCGCGACTGTGAATCCTCTGCGAACAATCCGCTGATTTCTCGCAGACGATTCACACTCGGCGCGCGAATGCCGACTCGACGCGGTGGACGATGGCGCCGGGGGTGTCCTGTGACGTCACCCGCACGACAATCCAGCCCATCGCGGTCAACGTCTCGGTCCGGGCGATATCCCGGTTGAACTGCCGCCGGTCGATGCGATGGTGATCGCCGTCGTACTCGGCGGCGATCTTGACGTCCTCCCAACCCAGGTCCAGCCGGGCGATGATCTGGGCGAACTCGTCGTACACAACGATTTGTGTTGCCGGAACAGGAAAGCCGGCCCGTACCAACAACAGTCGCACATACGGGGTCACAAGTCCCGCGGCGACGGATTCGCTGCCGAGAATGACGGGTGACATGGCCGGAGTCTGCCAAGGACCACCGACACCTCACGAGTGTGAAACGTCAGCGACGAATCGGGCTAAAAGTCGCAGGGGATTCACACTCGCGAGACACAACTAGCGCATCTTGAATTGCGGGGCGCGCTTCTCCTTGAACGCCAGCGGACCCTCCTTGGCGTCCTCGCTCAAGAACACCTCGATGCCGATCTTGGTGTCGATCTTGAACGCGTCGTTCTCGTGCAGGCCCTCGGTCTCGCGGATCGAGCGCAGGATCGCCTGCACGGCCAGCGGACCGTTGTTCGAGATCACCTCGGCGATCTCCAGAGCCTTCTCCAGCGCCGACCGTCCGGCACGACGTGTCCGATCAGCCCGAACTCCAAAGCCTCGGCCGCGGTGATGTGCCGGCCGGTCAGCAACAGATCGCAGGCGATCGTGTACGGGATCTGCCGAACCAGGCGCACCGCCGAGCCGCCCATCGGATAGAGGCTCCACTTCGCTTCGGAGATCCCGAATTTCGCGCTCTCGCCGGCCACCCGGATGTCGGTGCCCTGCAGGATCTCGGTGCCGCCCGCGATGGCCGGCCCCTCGACCGCGGCGATCAGCGGCTTGGTGAGCCGCCGCCCCTTGAGCAGCCCGTCGATCCGCGACGGGTCGTAGCTGCCGTCCTTGAACGAGTCGCCCGGCGGCTTGGCGGTCGCGGCCTTGAGGTCCATGCCTGCGCAGAAGTAGCCCCCCGCACCGGTCAGGATGCAGACCCGGATGTCGGGATCGTTGTCGACGCGGTCCCACGCCTCGACCATTATCGAGAGCATCTCGGTCGAAAGCGCGTTGCGTGCCTCCGGCCGGTTCAGCGTGACGATCAAAGTGTGTCCGCGCTGCTCAATGAGGGCGTCGGGGCCTTTCTCGGACTCGCTCACGGGTGTCCGCCTTTCTGCGTCGAGACCACAGACTTGTCAGGAAATGTAACACGTTCTAATTTGGGTCCGTGGCCCTGAACATAGCTGATCTAGCCGAGCACGCCATCGACGCTGTGCCTGACCGTGTTGCCCTGATCTGCGGTGACGAACAGATCACCTACGGCGAGTTGGAGGAGAAGGCCAACCGCCTCGCCCACTACCTCATCGACCAGGGTGTCCAGAAGGACGACAAGGTCGGGCTGTACTGCCGCAACCGCATCGAGATCGTCATCGCGATGCTGGGCGTCGTCAAGGCCGGCGCCATCCTGGTCAACGTCAACTTCCGCTACGTCGAGGGCGAGCTGCGCTACCTGTTCGAGAACTCCGACATGGTCGCGCTGGTCCACGAGCGGCAGTACGCCGACCGGGTGGCCAACGTGCTGCCCGACACCCCGAACGTCAAGACGGTCCTGGTCGTCGAGGACGGCAGCGACGCGGACTACAAGCGCTACGGCGGCGTGGAGTTCTTCGAGGCGATCTCGCACGGCTCGCCCGAGCGCGACTTCGGCGAGCGCAGCGCCGACGACATCTACCTGCTCTACACCGGCGGCACCACCGGCTTTCCCAAGGGCGTGATGTGGCGCCACGAGGACATCTACCGAGTGCTGTTGGGCGGCACCGACTTCGCCACCGGTGAGCAGGTGAAGGACGAGTACGAGCACGCCAAACAGGCGCTCGCCGGTGCGCCGATGATCCGTTTCCCCATCCCGCCGATGATTCACGGTGCCACCCAGTCGGCCACCTGGGCGGCGTTGTTCACCGGCTCCACAACGATTCTCGCGCCGGAGTTCGACGCCGAGGACGTCTGGAACACCATCGACAAGCACAAGGTGAACCTGTTGTTCTTCACCGGCGACGCCATGGGCCGGCCGCTCCTGGACGTGTTGGAGGGCAGCATCGACGACCGCGACCTGTCCTCGCTGTTCCTGCTCGCCAGCACCGCGGCCCTGTTCTCTCCCAGCCTCAAGGAACGCTTCCTGGAGTTGCTGCCCAACCGGGTGATCACCGACTCGATCGGCTCGTCGGAGACCGGGTTCGGCGGCACCAGCATCGTGGCGAAAGGCACGTCGCCGACTGGCGGCCCGCGGGTCACCATCGACAAGAACACCGTCGTTCTCGACGACGAGGGCAACGAGGTCAAGCCCGGCTCGGGCGTGCGCGGCATCATCGCCAAGCGCGGTCACGTCCCGGTCGGCTACTACAAGGACGAGAAGAAGACCGCCGAGACGTTCCGCGTCATCAACGGCGTGCGCTACGCGATCCCGGGTGACTACGCCACGGTCGAGGAGGACGGCACCGTGACGATGCTGGGCCGCGGCTCGGTGTCGATCAACACCGGCGGCGAGAAGGTCTATCCCGAAG
Organism: uncultured Actinomycetota bacterium; assembly: GCA_963716465.1. Classification (GTDB taxonomy): domain Bacteria; phylum Actinomycetota; class Actinomycetes; order Mycobacteriales; family Mycobacteriaceae; genus Mycobacterium. Next base: position 243,410 of record CAVQTS010000004.1, on the reverse strand, counting down.
AGGTCGAGGCCGCGCTCAAGGGCCACCCGGACGTGTTCGACGCCCTGGTGGTCGGCGTGCCCGACCCGCGGTTCGGCCAGCACGTCGCGGCAGTCGTCGCGCCGCGCAAGGGAACTCGGCCGACGCTGGCCGACCTCGATGCCTTCGTGCGCAAGGAGATCGCCGGCTACAAGGTGCCGCGCAGCCTGTGGCTGGTCGACGAGGTCAAGCGCTCCCCGGCCGGCAAGCCCGACTACAAGTGGGCCAAGGAGCAGACCGAGCAGCGGCCCGCCGACGACGTCCACGCCAAGCATGCGGGGGCCGCCAGCTGATGCGCACCGAGCTGTGCGACCGCTTCGGCATCGACTACCCGATCTTCGCGTTCACCCCGTCGGAGAAGGTCGCCGCGGCGGTCACCCGGGCCGGCGGCATGGGCGTGCTCGGCTGCGTCCGGTTCAACCACCCCGATGAGCTCGAGGCCGCGCTGCAGTGGATGGACGACAACACTCTCGGCAAGCCGTACGGCGTGGACGTGGTGATGCCGGCGAAGATTCCCACCGAGGGCACCGCCGTCGACATCGAGGCGCTGATTCCCCAGACCCACCGCGACTTCGTCGCCAAGACCCTGGCCGACCTCGGGGTGCCGCCGCTGCCCGACGACGCCGCCCGCAACGAGGGCACGCTGGGCTGGTTGCATTCGGTCGCCCGCTCGCACGTCGACGTCGCGCTCAAGCACCCGATCAAGTTGATCGCCAACGCACTGGGCTCCCCGCCCAACGACGTCATCGACCAGGCCCATGCGGCCGGGGTCGCGGTGGCCGCGTTGGCCGGGTCGGCCAAGCACGCTCAACGCCACGCCGCCAACGGTGTGGACATCGTCATCGCCCAGGGCCAGGAGGCCGGCGGGCACACCGGTGAGATCGGCTCGGTGGTCCTGTGGCCGGAGGTGGTCGACGCGGTGGGGGGCACCCCGGTGCTCGCGGCCGGCGGGATCGGCACCGGACGACAGGTCGCCGCCGCGCTCGCGCTGGGCACGGCCGGAGTGTGGATGGGCTCGGTGTGGCTCACCGCCGCCGAGTACGACCTCGGCGGGCGCAACGACGCAGGCCGGTCGGTGATCCAGGAGGGTCTGCTGGCCGCCACCTCGAGCGACACGGTGCGCCGGCGGATCTACTCGGGCAAGCCGGCTCGGCTGCTCAAGAGCCGATGGACCGAGGCGTGGGACGCCGAGAGCGCTCCCGAGCCGCTGCCGATGCCGCTGCAGAACATCCTCGTCGCCGAGGCCCATCAGCGGATGGGCCAGTCGCACGACCCCACCACAGTCGCCATGCCGGTCGGCCAGATCGTCGGCCGGATGAACGAGATCCGGCCGGTGGCCGACATCATCGCCGAGTTGGTGTCGGGCTTCGAGGCCGCGACGTGCAAACTCGACGACATTCGCGACAGCTGAGCCTGGCCCGCGTCTACAGTCGAACGCGATGACGATCGACGTGTGGATGCAGCATCCGACCCAGCGGTTCCTGGCCAATGACTTCCTCGCGTCGCTGCAGCGCTGGACCGGCGGGCAAATTCCCGACCACGAACTGCCGATCGACGTGACCCTCGCCGCGATGGACGACGCCGGCGTCGACGTCGGCCTGCTGACCGCATGGCGGGGACCCAACGGCCAGGACTTGGTCTCCAACGACGAAGTCGCCGAATGGGTTCGGGCGAACCCGACTCGGTTCGCGGGGCTGGCCACCGTCGACCTGGACCGGCCCATGGTCGCGGTCCGCGAGTTACGACGCCGGGTGCGCGAGGACGGCTTCGTCGGACTGCGGTTGCTGCCGTGGCTGTGGGGAGCCCCACCCACCGACCGCCGCTACTACCCGCTGTTCGCCGAATGCGTAGAACTCGGCGTCCCGTTCTGCACCCAGGTCGGCCATACCGGTCCGCTGCGGCCCTCGGAGACGGGCCGACCGATTCCTTACATCGACGAGATCGCTCTCGATTTTCCCGAGCTCGTCATCGTCTGCGGCCACGTCGGCTACCCGTGGACCGAGGAGATGGTCGCTGTCGCCCGCAAGCACGAGAACGTCTACATCGACACCTCGGCCTACACCACCCGACGTCTACCGAAGGAGCTCGTGGCGTTCATGAAGACCAACACCGGAGCGCGAAAAGTGTTGTTCGGCAGCAACTATCCGATGATCTTGCCGGCCAGCGCGCTCGCCGGGCTCGGTGACTTGGGCCTTTCCGACCAGACCCGGTCGAACTATCTGCACGGCAACGCCACCCGGGTGTTCACCACGCTCGAGGAGGTGGCGGCGTGAACGGCGCCCAGGCACTGATCACAACCCTGGTCGACAACGGTGTGCGGGTCTGCTTCGCCAACCCGGGCACCTCGGAGATGCACTTCGTCGCCGCCCTCGACACGGTCCCGGCGATGCGCGGCGTGCTCACCCTGTTCGAAGGTGTGGCCACCGGCGCAGCCGACGGGTACGCCCGGATCTCCGGCGATCCGGCCGCGGTGCTGCTGCATCTGGGACCCGGACTGGGCAACGGGCTGGCCAACCTGCACAACGCACGCCGCGCCGTCGTGCCGATGCTCGTCGTCGTGGGCGACCACGCCACCTACCACAAGAAGTACGACGCGCCACTGGAGTCCGACATCGATTCGGTGGCCGGCACCGTCTCGGGCTGGGTGCGCCGCACCGGAGCCGTCGCCGACGTGGCGGCCGATGCCGCCGAGGCCATCGCCTCGGCCCGCGCCGCCAGGCACATCTCGACGCTGATCCTGCCCGCCGACGTCTCCTGGGGTGAAGGCGCGCAGCTGACGAACAGTGTTGGTGTGCAACAGAAGAGCCCTGAGAATCTCGACGAGGTGGCGGCGGTGCTGAGCTCGGGCGAGCCGACGGTGATCCTGGTCGGCGGGGACGCCACCCACGCCGAGGGTCTGGCCGCGGCCGTCCGCCTGGCGCAGGCATGCGGGGCGCGGGTGATCTGCGAGACCTTCCCGACCCGGCTGGAGCGCGGCGCCGGGCTGCCCGCGGTCGAACGGCTGGCGTACTTCGCCGAGGCGGCCACCGTGCAGCTCGAGGGCGCCGCGCACATCGTGCTCGCCGGAGCGCCGCACCCGGTGTCGTTCTTCGCCTACCCCGGCAAGCCCAGCGACCTGGTGCCCGAGGGCGCTCAGGTGCACACGCTGGCCGGGCCGGTCGGAGCGGTCACCGCGCTGAGCGCCCTCGCCGACCGCCTCGCCCCCGGTGAGACCGCCGCGACGGCCGAAGCGTCGCGGCCGGGGCTGCCGTCCGGTCCGCTGACGGTACAGACCTCGGCCGACGTGATCGGCGCGCTGCTGCCCGAGCGGACGATCGTCGTCGACGAGTCCAACACCTCGGGATTCCTTCTGGCGCAAGCGACTGCCGGCGCCCCGGCGCATGACTGGTTGACGTTGACCGGCGGCGCGATCGGCTACGCACTGCCGGTGTCGGTCGGTGCGGCGATCGCAGCACCGGACCGGCCGGTGCTGTGCCTGGAGTCCGATGGCTCGGCGATGTACACCATCTCGGCGCTGTGGACGCAGGCCCGCGAGCACCTCGACATCACCACGGTCGTCTACGCCAACCGCGCCTACGACATCCTGCGCATCGAACTACAGCGCGTGGGCGCGCAGACCGGCTCAGATGACGGTCCGGGCCCCAAAGCGCTGTCGTTGCTCGACTTGACCAGCCCCACACTGGATTTCGTGCGAATCGCCAAAGGCATGGGCGTCCCGGCCCGCCGGGTAGGCACCGCCGAGGAACTGGCCGAGGCGCTGCGGTGGGCGTTCGACGAGCCGGGACCGCATCTCATCGAGGCCGTCATGCCCTCGATCGCCGGTTAGCCCGACGCGGCGTTGTGGGCGAACTAGACCCGTTTGACCGCGAACTGCGCCGCCTGGCCCACCATCCCGTTGTCCGCGTACATCCCGTGCGCGGCGCCGTTGCCGCCGCTCGCCGAGCAGATCGGATCGTCGGGGATGCACAAGTCGATGGTCTTGGCCGCATACAGCGGACCGATGTTGATCGGCGGTGCGCCGATCGAGTTCAGGAAGCTCGCGGACGGCTTCCCGAACATGATGACCGCCGCGACATGGTTGGCGACGTCGTTCGGCATCGGCCCGGTCAAGCCCGGCGGCGGGGTGTACCCGTCCGGGATCGCGTTGGCCGTCAGGAATCCCACCACCGCCGCGCCCTGCGAGTAGCCCCCGAGAACCATCTTGGTGTTGGGACAGTCCGTGGCCATCGAGCGGATGTGGTTGCTGGCGTCCATCACACCGTCGGCCGCGGTGAACCAGTCGGTGGTGGCCGGATAGTTGACCGGGTAGACGTTCACCGTCTTGGTGCCGGCGTCGGAGGTCAGCTGATCGACGAACGCCTGCCCGATCCCGCCGACGCCGGGCGGCTCGAAAGTGCCGCGGGCGAAGACCACGTCGATGTCCGGGCAGGCTGCTGCGGCCTGAGCCGGGGGAGCGGCGGCCAACACCGCCGACGCGGTCGCCGCGGCCGCGACGAGAAGGCTGGGGATTTTCACCCCGGAGACATTTCCCTCAGCGTGGAATCTCAAACACCGGGTCGTGGCAGTCGAGCGCCTCGGCCGACAACTGTCGTTTGATGACCTTGAACGTCTCGGTGCGCGGCAGGCTGGGGCCGACCCGCACGAACCGCGGCCACTGCTTGGGGCCCAGGTCGGCCTGCGCGGCCAGGAACTCCCGGAACGTCGCCGGGTCGAAGTCGGCGCCTTCGGGCAGCACCAGGGCCGCCATCACCCGGTCGCCGACATCGGGGTCGGGGATGGCGTACACCGCGGCCTCGGTGACGTCGGGGTAGCGCATGAGAACCCGTTCGATCGGGGCGGTTCCCAGGTTCTCGCCGTCGACCCGCATCCAGTCACCGAGTCGCCCGGCGAAGTGGACGTAACCCGCCTCGTCGCGGTAGGCCAGGTCGCCGCTGTGGTACGCACCGCCCGTCATCCGCTCCGCCTCGGCGCCGGGGTCCTTGTAGTAGCCCCGGAAGTTGCCGGCCCCGGCCACGTTCACCAACTCCCCGATCACTCCCGGCGGGCATGGCTCGCCGGTGTCGACGTCGAGGATGTCGAGGCCCTCGGGCAGCGGTCCGAGCGCACCTTCCGGGGTATCGGGGGTGCGGGCGATGTTCACACCGCCCTCAGTGGAGCCGAACCCGTCGACGACGGTGACTGCGAACCGTGCCGCGAACCGGTCGATGTCGCGGGGTGCGGCCTCGTTGCCGTAGACGATGCGCAACGGGTTGTCGGCGTCGTCGGGCCGGGACGGGGTGGCCAGGATGTAGGACATCGGCTTGCCGACGTAGTTGGCGTAGGTGGCGTGGTAGCGACGCACATCGGGGATGAACTGCGACGCGGAGAACTTGCGCCGCAACGCGATCGACGCGCCGGCCGCCACCGCGGGCGCCCAGCCGGCCATCACGGCGTTGGAGTGGAACAGCGGCATCGACAGGTAGCAGACGTCCTCGGGCCCCAGGCCGAACCGCTCGGCCAGCATCACCCCGGGAACGGCCACCTTCTCGTGCGTGCAGCGGACGGCCTTCGGCTCGCCGCTGGTCCCCGAGGTGAAGATCAGCATGAACAGGTCGTCGAACGTGCTGTCGGAGAACGTGACCGGCGAGCTCTTGTAGGTGCTCAGCTCCTGCGCCCACGCAGCAGAGGTCACGTCGATCACGGCCATCCCGTCCGGGGCGAAGCCGTCGCCGTAGGTCTCCGGACCGACGGGGTGAGCATCGGCGAGCACCAACTGGCAGTCCGCGTGCTCGATGTCGCGCCGCAGCGCGGCACCCCGGCGGGTGGGGTTCAGCCCGACGGCGACCATGCCGCTCAGCCCGGCCGCGACGAGCACCGAGGAGAAGAACGGCGTGTTGCCCAGCAGCACCCCGACGTGGGGCGGCTTGTCGGGGTCGAGGCGGGCGCGCAATGCCGAGGCCAGGTCCGCCGCATCTTGAACATGTTGGCGCCAGGACGAATACGAGCCGTCGTCGGCGTGGATTCCGCGGTCGTCGACGTCGGCCAGCGGCTCCAGCAGGCTGGTGACGGTCGGCTCACCGCTCACGGGAGCGGTCTCAAGCCGGCGTGTCGGCCAGATCGCGGCCGATCAGCCGCAGCTGCGAGGTGGCGCCGCCGAGAGTGAACTCGACCTCCTTGGCCGTGATGAAGTAGCGATGCACCGGGTGGTCCATGTCGATGCCGACGCCGCCGTGCACGTGCACGGTGGTGTGGGCGACCCGGTGGCCGGCCTCGGCTGCCCAGAACGCGGCGGTGGCAACCTCGACGTCGGCGGGCAGGTCCTCCGACAACCGCCACGACGCCTGCACGACCGCAAGTCGCAGCCCCTTGATGTCGATGTAGTCGTCGGCCAGTCGCGCCGAGACGGCCTGGAAGCTGCCGATCGGACGGTCGAACTGCTCACGGGTGCGGGCGTATTCGGCTGTCAGTTCCAGCGCCCGTTCGAGCACACCGAGCTGAAATGCGCTGTAGCCCAGCGTCTTGTGGGTGGCCAGCCAGGCCAATGCCGTCGGCGTCGCCGACCACCCGGTCGGCAACCACCTCGACACCGGACAGCTCCAGCTCGGCCGAGCTGTTCTTCCCGGTTGTCAACAGGGGTGTCACTACGACACCGGGGTCGGTGGCCGCGACGAGGAACACCTTTGTGCCGGAGTCCGTTTCGGCGGGTACCAGGAAGGCATCGGCCACCGGGCCGAAGGGCACCAGAGTGCGCGCTCCGGTGAGGCGGAACCCGTCACCGGAAGCCGTCGCCTGTACCGGACCCTGACCCAGCTCGCCGTCGAGGGCGACCGTGACGATCTTCTCGCCGGCCACCGCGGGCACCGCCCACTGCTGCTGCTGATCCGCCGACCCGAAGCGGGCCAGCGCGCCCGCGGCCAGCACCACCGACTCCAGATAGGGCACCGCCGCCAGTTGACGGCCCAGTGCGGTCAGGATGGCAGTCTGCTCGAGCACGCCGAACCCGCCGCCGCCCAACGATTCCGGCGCAGCCGTACTCAGGATGTCCGCGTCGATCAGCTTGCGCCACAGGTCTTTGTCGAATCGCTGATCGAGGTCGTCGAGCGAACGCTGATGCTGCGGTGTGCAGACTGAGTCGACGATGGTGCCGACCAATCCGGAAAGATCCTGCGCTGCTTCAGTTCTGGTGAAATCCATGTCGGTCCTAGTCTCAGTTCGTCAGCGGTTGACTCGGGGCAGGCCCAACGCCACCATGCCGATGATGTCGCGCTGAATCTCGTTGGTGCCGCCGCCGAAGGTCAGGATCAGAGCGGCGCGGTGCATGCGCTCGACCCGTCCGCGCAGCAGGGCGCCGGGCGAATCCTGACGCAGCGTGGCCGACGGCCCCAGGATCTCCATCAGCAGCCGGTAGGCCTCGGTGGCCAGTTCGGTGCCGAACACCTTGGCCGCCGAGGCGTCCGCCGGCGACGGCGCCGCCTCCTGGGCAGAAGCCAACTCCCAGTTGATGAGCTTGAGGTACTCGGCTTTGGCGTGCACCCGGGCCAGGTTCAGCTGGACCCACTCGGAGTCGATCAGCCGGGCGCCCCTGGCGTCCTTGGTGTTCTGCGCCCACTCGCGAACCTGGTTGAGCGCCATGAAGATCGGCTGCGAGGAGACCAGGGCGACCCGCTCGTGGTTCAACTGGTTGGTGACCAGCTTCCAGCCGCCGTTCTCCTCACCGACCCGGTTGGCCACCGGGACCCGCACATCCTGGTAGTACGTGGCGCTGGTGCCCACCCCCGCCATCGTGCGCACCGGCGTCCAGGAGAAGCCCTCCGCCGTGGTCGGAACGATCAGCACCGAGATGCCGCGGTGCTTCTTGGCCTCGGTGTTGGTGCGCACCGCGAGCCAGACGTAATCGGCGTACTGGATCAGGCTGGTCCACATCTTCTGGCCGTTGATCACATAGTCGTCGCCGTCCTGGACGGCGGTGGTCCGCAGCGCAGCAAGGTCGGTGCCCGCGCCCGGCTCGGAGTAGCCGATGGAGAAGTGGAGTTCACCGGCGGCGATCTTCGGCAGGAAGAACTGCTTCTGCTCCTCGGTGCCGTACGCCATGATCGTCGGCGCCACGCTGTTGATGGTCAGGAACGGCACCGGCACGCCGGCGATGGCGGCCTCGTCGGTGAAGATCAGCGAGTCCATCGGGGACCGGTCCTGGCCGCCGTACTCCTTGGGCCAGTTCAGGGTGAGCCAGCCGTCCTTGCCCATCTGGGCCACGGTCTCGCGGTAGACGTCGCCCGTGCCGATCTCGCCGCCGGAGGTCGAGAACATCGCTTCCTGACGCTCCGGTGTCATCAGCTTGGCGAAATACGACCGCAGCTCGCGGCGCAGCTCCTCTTGTTCAGGGGTGTAACTGATCCGCATGACTGGTCCTTCAGCTAGATTTCGAGGCCCGTCGGCGACCCGCCGACACTCCTGGTTGTAACACGTTCTAGTCTTGGGGTCCAGCGCCCGTCAGGACCGGGTAAGAATCGATCTGGCCTTATCGTGGTGCTGCGAATACCCCGGCTGTCGGGGTCTGTCGGGCAAGGAGGTTGTCATGCGAGTCGAAGTCGACCGTGATCGCTGTGAAGGTAATGCCGTCTGTGTGGGAATTGCGCCGGACCTGTTCGAACTCGATCAGGACGACTACGTCATCGTGACGAAGGACCCGATTCCCGCCGATCAGGAGGAACTGGCCGAGCAGGCCATCGCCGAGTGCCCCCGCGCGGCACTGACCCGCCGCGACTGACCGAACGCTAGAGGTATTCATAAGTTGACTGCACATGACGTGTCTGACGAACTGATCGATCTCTCCGGACGCGTCGCGGTGGTGACGGGTGCCGCCGCGGGGCTGGGTCGTGCCGAGGCCATCGGATTGGCCAGGGCCGGCGCGACCGTGGTGGTCAACGACATGCACACAGGCGCTGGACGCCTCCGACGTGCTGGACGAGATAAGTGCCGCCGGCTCCAAGGGTGTGGCCGTAGCCGGCGACATCAGTCAGCGGTCGACCGCCGACGAGCTGGTCGCCTGTGCCGACGGACTGGGCGGGTTGAACATCGTCGTCAACAACGCCGGCATCACGCGCGACCGGATGCTGTTCAACATGACCGACGAGGACTGGGACGCGGTGATCGCGGTGCACCTGCGGGGGCACTTCCTGCTCACCCGCAACGCCGCCACCTACTTCCGCAACAAGGCCAAGGACAACGACGGCACGGTCTACGGCCGCATCATCAACACGTCCTCGGAGGCCGGGCTGTCCGGACCGGTCGGCCAGGCCAACTACGGTGCGGCCAAGGCGGGCATCACCGCGCTGACGCTGACGGCGTCGCGCGCGCTGGGCCGCTACGGCGTCACCGCCAACGCGATCTGCCCACGGGCGCGCACGGCGATGACCGCCGATGTCTTCGGCGAGGCACCTCCCGAAGGCGAGGTCGACCCGCTCTCGCCCGACCACGTCGTGACCCTGGTCCGGTTCCTGGCCTCACCGGCCGCCGAGAAGGTCAGCGGTCAGGTGTTCATCGTCTACGGCCCGACCGTCACGTTGGTCGCCGCGCCGACCGCCGAGCACCGGTTCCACGCTGACGGCTCGGCCTGGGATCCTGCCGACCTGAGCTCGGTGATGCGGGACTACTTTGCCGACCGCGACCCGGACCGCACCTTCGGGGTGATGGGGCTGATGGGCGACTGACGCCGGGCTACGTCCGCTTGGTGTCGGCCAGCGCGTCGAGAAATGACCGGGCCCACCGGTCGACATCGTGGACCAGAACCTGACGCCGCAGGGCACGCATACGCCTGCGTCCCTCTTCGGGGGTTTGGTCGAGCGCGGCCTCGATGGTGTCCTTGAGGCCTTCGAGGTCGTGCGGATTGGTCAGGTAAGCCTGGCGCAATTCGGCTGCGGCGCCGGTGAACTCGCTGAGGACCAGGGCACCGCCGAGGTCGCTGCGGCAGGCGACATACTCCTTGGCCACCAGGTTCATCCCGTCGCGGAACGGCGTCACGAGCATGACGTCGCTGGCTACGAAGAAGGCGATCAACTCGTCCCGCGGCACCGGCCGGTGTAGGTAGTGCACCACCGGGTGACCGACCTCGCCGTACTCGCCGTTGATGTGGCCGACCTGCTGCTCGATCTCGTTGCGCAGGATGCGGTAGCTTTCCACCCGCTCCCGGCTGGGAGTCGCCAACTGGACCAAGACGGTGTCGTCGCGCTTCGCCCGGCCCTCGGCGAGGAGCTCCGAAAACGCTTTGAGCCGAACGTCGATGCCCTTGGTGTAGTCCAGGCGGTCGACGCCGAGCAGGATCTTGCGCGGGTTGCCGAGCTCGGTGCGAATCTCGCGCGCGCGCCGGCGGATGTCCCGATTGCGGCCCTTGGCGTCCAGTTCCGCCGAATCGATGGAAATCGGGAAGGCGCCCACCTTGACGGTGCGGAAGCCCAGTTGCACCTCACCGAAGCGGGAGCGCACACCGACCGATGCGCGCGACGTGTTCGCGCCCACCAGTCGCCGCGACAGGAACAGGAAGTTCTGCGCGCCGCCGGGAAGATGAAAGCCCACCAGGTCGGCGCCCAGCAGACCTTCGATGATCTCGGTGCGCCAGGGCAGTTGCATGAACAGCTCGACCGGTGGGAACGGGATGTGCAGGAAGAACCCGATCGTCAGATCGGGGCGCAGCGTCCGCAGCATCTTGGGAACCAGTTGCAGCTGGTAGTCCTGCACCCACACGGTGGCGCCCTCGGCGGCCGCTCGTGACGTTGCCTCGGCGAATCGCCGGTTGACGTCGACGTAGCGGTCCCACCACTCGCGGTGATAGGTCGGCTTGACGATCACGTCGTGATACAGCGGCCACAGCGTGGCGTTGGAGAACCCCTCGTAGTACTCGGCGAACTCGTCGGCGCTCAGCCGCACCGGATACAGCTGCAGCCCGTCTTCGACGATCGGGTCCTCGGGTCCGTCGACGACGCCCGGCCACCCGATCCAGGCGCCGCGTTGCTTTCGCAAAAGCGGTTCCAGCGCGGTGACCAGCCCGCCGGGACTGCGTTTCCAGGTGACGGAGCCGTCCGGCAGCCGTTCCATGTCGATCGGCAGGCGGTTGGCGACCACCACGAAGTCAGAGTTTCCGGAGCTGGTGGATTTCCTGCCTCCGGACACGGTCTACGCCTCTAGCTTTGACGGTCCAATACCGAGCATCGAAAGGAAGACGCGGCACTCGTCGGCGTCGGTGGCATAGGCAGCGACGACGCGCCTGGCCTGGCGCGCTGTGCTGTCGGCCAAGGGCTCCACGTCATCGATGTCCGCGGGATCTGATTTTGCAGGCATGACTCAACTGTAGGGGAACTCCTCGACCCGCGGTTACGGGCTCGAGGAGATCGTCGAGTGCGGCTGTACTGCGGGCGCGTCCTCGGTGAGGCAGACGGCTGACTCCCAGGACCCCGAGCACGGGTCGCCGTTGATGTTGGGCACGAGGTCGGCCGGATCGCCGGTGTCGATGGTCGAGGTGGTGTCTGTGGTGGTCGTCAACGGTTCCGGCGCGACCGGTCCGTCCCCGTTGCTCGTCGGAATCGACGTCATTGTGGGAACACAGTTGCCGTTCGACGGGTCGATGGTCTCGTCCGGCTGGCACCCCGAGTCGCCCGGCTGTTGCGCATCGGGATCGGGGAGCGGAACAGGGCCGGGCCCGGGAACGCCACCTGCACCCTCGGCGTGCGCGACGGCCGGGGTGCAGAGGAGGCCGACGGCGGGCGTCGCGGCGACGGCGAGCGCGAACACGCTTGCGGTCAGCAGCTTGGCTGCACGGCTTGAGTAGCTCAGCATCGTTGCTCTTCCTAATCCGCGACTACGCTCCGCGGTTACGGACTGGACGAGATGCTCGAGTGCGGCACCACGTTCGGAAGCGGGTCATTTTCCTGCAATCCTATGCAGGTACCGGTGTTTGCGCCGGTGCAAGGAATGCCCTGAACCTCGGGCAGACTGTTCGAGTCACCCAGGGTCGAGCTGGAGACTTGGTCGGGTTTGGTGTCGGCCGGGGGCGGGGCGCACTCGCCGCTGTCGGGGTTGACGACCTCGCCGGGGGCGCATTCCGCCACGGCTGGGGCCGAGCCGGTCGACGGGAGCGTGAAAGCGGCCACCGCCGGCGCCGCAGCGACTGCGAGCGCGAAACTGCCGGCGATGGCAAGGCGTCGCGCCGAATCCTTGAGGGTAGCCATTTTCATGCTTTCTATTCGTTTGCTGAGCGGCTGTGTCAGTGCAGTCTAGGGTTGCCATGTACATCCCGCAGTTCTTCGGTCGGTTTATCGGCGGCGACCGTACGTGTGTTACACCGCAGTCAATAAATTGGGTCACGAATTCCCGAAGCGAGCATCACGCTCTGGTACGCCTCTCACCTTGTCTTACGACGTCTTACGGCGGCCGGCGTGGGGCTGACACCGGGAACGCGGACCTTTTGTATGCCCACGGCGGAATAAATCGGCGGACCTATTACGCGGTGCGTTATCGGCATTTGGTCGCCTTCCGAATCCCGCGCCGGCAGCGGGTCGAGGGGTCCGTGTCACCCACGTCCGCGCATTCGCTGAGCGCCCGGTCAGCTACTGCGCCCAGATCGGTGTCGGCGGGCAGAAGTTCGAGTGAGACAGGCCCTTTGCGGCGACGAAGCGCCGTGGTTCGATACGTAGAACCTGTTTCAGTTTTGCGTGAGGAGTGCGGCGTGCAGCTCTCGTTCGAGAACCGGACATACCTGGTCACCGGTGGTGGCAGCGGAATCGGCAAGGGCGTGGCGGAGGGTCTGGCGAAGGCCGGGGCCAACGTCATGATCGTCGGCCGCAGCGCCGACCGGCTGGCCTCCGCTGTCGACGAGATCAGCGCCGGGGCCCCGGCAGGCGAGGTGAACTACCAGCCCGCGGACGTCACCAACGAGGACCAGATCGCCGCGGCCGTCGACGCCGCGACCGCGTGGAGCGGCCGACTGCACGGCGTGGTGCACTGCGCGGGCGGCTCGCAGACCATCGGGCCGATCACCCAGATCGACTCCGAAGCGTGGCGTGCCACGGTCGACCTGAACATCAACGGCTCGATGTACGTGCTGAAGCACTCGGCGCGCCAGATGGTTCGCGGGGGCGGCGGCTCGTTCGTCGCGATCTCCTCGATCGCGGCCAGCAACACCCACCGGTGGTTCGGTCCGTACGGCGTGACCAAAGCCGGCCTCGATCACCTGGTCAAGCTGGCCGCCGACGAACTGGGCCCGTCCTGGGTGCGGGTCAACGGCATTCGGCCCGGCCTGATCCGGACCGAACTGGTCCAGCTGGTCCTCGACTCGCCGGAACTGAGCGGGGACTACCGCGACTGCACGCCACTGCCGCGACCGGGGGAGGTCGAGGACGTGGCGAACATGGCGATGTTCCTGCTCAGCGATGCCGCCGAGTGGATCACCGGGCAGATCATCGGCGTCGACGGCGGCCAGAATCTGCGTCGCGGACCGGATTATTCGGCGATGCTCGAGCCGGCCTACGGCGCCGACGGCCTACGCGGAGTGGTCTGAACCGGCCGCGGCGTCGCGGGCGGCCAGGCTGCCCACCGCCGACCAGTCCAGGTGCTCGCCGCCGTTGGCCAGCAGCGTGAGGAAACGGTCGCGCAGCAGGCTGGCGATCGGCAGTGGCACCCGTAACTCTTCGGCGGCGGCGAGCACGAGGCCGATGTCCTTGTGTCCCAACGGGGCTGCGAACCCGGCCGGCTCGAAGCGCTCGTCGGCGATCAAGGTTCCGTAGGTCTTGTACACCGGGGCCGAGAACAGGGTCGAGGTCAGGATCTCCAGGTACTGATGCTTGTCGACACCGCCCTTGTCCACCAATGCCATTGCCTCGCCCAGTGACTCGATCACCGAGCCGATCAGGAAATTGCCGCTGAGCTTGACGAGGTTGGCGGCTTCGGGAGTCTCGGAGACCACGAAGGTGCGCTGGCCGATCGCTTCGAGCAGTGGTTCCACCACACGCAGCGCGTCGGATGGTCCGGCGGCGACGACGAAGAGCTTCGCGGCCGCGGCGGCGTCGGGCCGGCCGAAAACCGGTGCGGAGACGAACCGTTGGCCAGCGTCGGCGTGGGACGCGGCAAGTCGTCGAGCGAGGCCGACGCTGATCGTGCTCGACGAGACGTGCACGGTGCCCGCGCGCGCCGAGGCCAGGATCCCGCCGTTGCCCAGCGTCACCGCCGCGACGGCGTCGTCGTCGGCGAGCATCGAGAACACCACGTCACCGGCACACGCCTCGGCCACGGTGCGGGCCGCGCGGCCGCCGTGACCGACCAGTGCCTGCGCCTTGTCCGTCGACCGGTTGTACGCCGTCACGGTGTGGCCGGCGTTGATCAGATTCGTCGCCATGCCGGCGCCCATGTTGCCCAGACCGATGAATCCCACGTCCATGACGTCTACTCTGGCCGGGCAGCGCGCGGAATGCTAGTTCACGCAGGGAATCCCGCCGCCCGCGTCAATCGGCTTGCCCTGATCGGGTCTTATCGTGGTCGACCCCGCCCACCAGTCCTTGGTGTAGGTCGTGCCGGAATCGGCGCCGACCGGATCCGGCTCTTCAGGGGGCAGTTCGAAATTGTCGCCGAGAACGACACGAATGTGGTTGTCGGTCAGCGCGCTATCGGCTTGTGGTGCGCTCTGGATTCCCAGCAGGTTGGCCAGCGACCGGGCGTCGGTCTCGGCTCCGGAGCCGTAGTCGACGACGGTCTCCACCGGCTCACCGGACACTCGGTCGCGGACCGCGTCGGTGGTGTAGCCGTGCTTGCCGAGTATGTGGGCGGTCTGGGAGGCGAGTCCGGCGGTGCTGCTGGCGTTGACCAGGTCGACCACCGTCCGGGAGCTGGGCAGAAGTTGCGGCCGGCTGGTGGGGGCGGCCTTGGCGGTTGCTTTGTTTCCGTCGATGGTGCTGGCGATCTCGGCGCGGATTTGCGCGGGGTCGATGATGTTGACGTCGGCGCCGTTGATGTTCTCGTAGCGGACCACCGGCAGGGTGCGGAACTCGACATTGCCACCGGCCAGAGCGGCCATGCGGCGGAACTGGTCCTCGCCCCAGCCTTCGGACAGCACGATGTCCTGGCGCGCGACGCTCATCAGGCTCTTGAACTTGTCCAGGTCGGTGAACGATCCCGACTGCTGTAGTTCGTGCATCACCGACAACAGGAAAGCCTGCTGCCGGTGGGTGCGGTCGAGGTCGCCGTTCTCCAGTCCGTGGCGCTGACGGACGAAGGCCAGGGCCTGTGCGGCGTCGAGTCGCTGCCGGCCGGCCGGGAAGTCCGCCCCGGAGTAGTCGTCGTGAACGGCGTGGTTCAGGCATACCTCAACGCCGCCAAGGCTTTGTGCCAAGTCGTAGAAGCCGGCCAGGTTCACCTCGGCGAAGTAGTCGATGGGCTGGCCGGTCAGGTTGCGCACTGCGCGCAAGGTCGCCCTGCGGCCCGCTTCCCGGCCGGCGGTCTCGAGCTCGGCGCCATCGGTGACACCCTCCTCGGTGAGCTTCTGCTCGGTCTCGAACTTGGTCAGCCCGTACGCCTCTTTGATCTTGATGTGGTCGTAGCCGGTGATACCGCTGACGGCGACGTAGTCGTCACGCGGGATCGAGAACGCCACGACGCGGTCGTCGGCGCTGATGTGCACCAGGATCAGGGTGTTGGTGTTGTAGCCGCCGGCGTCGGAGTCACCGGCGTGCAGCTTGTCCAGGACCTCGTCCGGCAGATCGTTGCCGTCCTGGTCCTTCCGGGAGTCCAGCCCGATGAGCAGGATGTTCATCGCGCCACCGCTGGATCGCGGTTCGTCGGCGCCCAGCGCCTGCGAGATCGTGATCCCACCCAGGAGTCCGTGTGCCTGCGAGTAGGCCAGACCGGTCACCGTCACCACCACGACCGAGACCAGCCCGATCAGCGTCCGCACCAGCGCCCGAGCCACCCGGCGTCCGGTGTCGGCGCGTCCCCGGTGCCGGCCGTGACGGTTGCCCGCATCGGCCGCACCCGGGGGCGGCGTTGGATACATAACCGTCAGTATGCGGTCCGATCCTGAAGAGGTCCCAGCTAGATCGAACCGCGTACAGCGATGACGTGGCGGCCCGGATCGCTCGGCGAGGGCCTTCGGCGCAGATCAGAGGTTTGCGACGAACGGCAACACGCCTCCGAGTGCGCGGTGTCCCGCCGTGAGCCGGCTGTGATGGCTGTCACGCGATGCCCTATGCTGAGCGGATGCTCAGCATGACCTGTTGCGGCAGGCTCCCGTGAAGCCGGCGCCGTTCGCCTACCACCGGCCCGAGAGTGCGGCCGAGGCCGCGCAGCTGCTCGCCGAGTTCGGTGACGACGCGAAGCTCCTCGGTGGTGGACAGAGTCTGGTGCCGATGCTCGCCCTGCGGCTGGCGTTCTTCGACCACCTCGTCGACATCTCCCGTCTCGAGGAGCTCAAGGGAATCGAGCGCGACGGCGACTCGCTCTACATCGGCGGCGGCACCACCCACGCCGCCGTCGGCGCCGACGAGCAGATTGCGAGCGCGGTTCCGCTGCTCGCCAGGGCCACGCCGTTGATCGGGCATTTCCAGATCCGCAGCCGCGGCACGATCGGCGGCTCGATCGCCCACGCCGACCCCGCCGCCGAGTACCCGGCGGTCGCGCTGACGCTGGACGCGGAGATCGAGGCACTTTCGCCGACCGGGCGGCGCTGGATCCCTGCCGGGGAATTCTTCACCGGAGTGTGGGAGACCACGTTGGCGCCCGACGAGGTTCTCGTCGGCGTGCGCTTCCCGGTGTGGTCCGGACGGTGCGGGTTCGCGGTCGAGGAGTTCGCCCGCCGGCACGGCGATTTCGCGATCGCCGGTGCGGTGGCCGCCGTCGAACTCGACGGCGAGGACCGGATCAGCCGCTGCGCAGTCGGCTTGCTGGGGCTGAGCGCGACACCGCGCCGGGCCTCGGCGGCCGAGTCGGCCGTCACCGGCCGGCCCGTCACCGACCTGACACCGGAGGACCTCGGCGAGCTGGCGATGGCCGGCCTCGACGACGTTCCCGCCGACCTGCAGGGCTCCGCCGACTACCGTCGCCGCGTCGGTGCGGCGATGGCGGCCCAGGCCTGGCAGTCCGCAGTGAAGGAGGCCATCGATGCATGAGCGAGCGATCCGGTTGTCGGTCAACGGGACTCCGAGCGAGGCGACCGTCGAGCCGCGGATGACGCTGGCCGACTTCCTGCGTGAGCGCTGCGGTCTGACCGGCACTCACCTCGGTTGTGAGCACGGTGTGTGTGGCGCGTGCACCGTCCTGCTGGACGGGGCCGCGGTGCGGTCCTGTCTGGTGTTCGCCGTTCAGGCCGACGGCATGCACGTCTCGACTGTCGAGGGCGTCGCATCCGAGGACGGCGAGCTGTCGCCGGTGCAGTCCGCGTTGCGGGAGTGCCACGGGCTGCAATGCGGTTTCTGCACACCGGGTTTCGTCATGTCGATCACCGCGCTGCTGCGGGACAACCCGAACCCCAGCGACGAGGAGATCCGGGAAGGCTTGTCCGGCAACTTCTGTCGGTGCACCGGCTACCAGGGCATCGTCAACGCGGTACGGCTGGCCGCCGAGGAGATGTCTGGAACGTCCTAGCCGCGCGACGCCTCGTCGATCATCGCCACGATCGAAGCCGGGGTGGCGGGCAGCCTGGTGACCGTCACACCCAGCGGCGCCAGCGCGTCGTTGATGGCGTTGATCACCGCGGGCGTCGCCCCGATCGCACCGCCCTCGCCGCAACCCTTGTAGCCGCCGACACCGGGACTGGGAACCTCGACGTGCCCGTACTCGATGGCCGGCACCTCGGTGGCCGTCGGCAGCAGATAGTCGACAAACGTTGTGGACAGCGGATTTCCGTCGTCGTCGTAGACCAGATTCTCCAGCAGGGCGCCGCCGATTCCCTGCGCCGTGCCGCCGGCGATCTGGCCCTCGACGATGTTGGGGTTGATCATCGGGCCGACGTCCTCGCTGACGATGTAGCGGGTCAGTGTGACGCGCCCGGTGATGGTGTCCACCTCACACGTGCAGGCATGCGTCGCGTTGGCCCAGTGGATCGGTGTCTGCGAGGTGAAGCGGGCGGTCGCCTCGAGGGTGGCCGACATCCCGGGTGCCAGCTGCTGCGGCTCGTAATGCGCGCGGTAGGCCAGATCGGCGAACGTGATGCTCTTGGACGGATCGTCGACCGAGGTGGCGCATGATCCGGCCAGCTCGATGTGGTCGGGGTCGACGCCGAGCGCGTGGGCCGCCATCGCGGTGAGCTGGCCGCGCAGGATGATCGCCGCCTCGTTGACGGCGCCTGCCGTCATCGGTCCGCTGCGGCTGCCCTGGGTGCCTGCGCCGTACGGGGTGACCGCGGTGTCGCCCTGGATGGTGGCGACGTCCTCGATGTCGGCGCCCAGCGCGTCGGCCGTCAGCTGCACCACGGTGGTCTCGATGCTGTTGCCGCTGGAACCGCCGTTGACGTAGACGTTGATCTTGCCCGTCGGCTCCATCCGGATCGCGGCGCCTTCGGTGGCCAGATGCCCGGTGGCCGCGCCCGTCGGCTCGATGTACGCCGAGAAGCCCAGGCCGATGTAGCGGCCCTGGGCCAGCGCTTCGGCCTGTTCCTTCCGAAAGCCCTCGTGGTCAAGGATTTTCACCGCCTGCTCGAAGGTGTCCATCGGTGCGACGTGGTCGTACGGCATGCCGTTGGGGTTGAAGTAGGGCATCTCGTCGCCGCGCAGCAGGTTCTTGCGGCGCAACTCGACCGGGTCGATCCCCATCTTGCGGGCGGCGATGTCGAGAAGGATTTCCCGCGTGAGGGTTTCGTACTGCCACGGCCCGCGGTAGGCGGCCAGACCGCTGGTGTTGGTGAACACCGTCTTGTAGCTGAAGCTGGCCTTTGGCACCCGGTAGGGACCGGGGAAGAACATCCCGATGGCGGCGGTGGTCAGCACCGGGTAGGGCGTCGGGTAGGCGCCGACGTCCTGGATGAAGTCGATGTCGACGGCGGTGATCGCCCCGTCGGCGTCGAACGCCATCCGGGCGGTGCCGTCGACGTGGCGGGCCTGGCCGGCCGACATCAGGTTCTCGCGGCGGTCCTCGATCCACTTCAGCGCGCCGGGCACCTTCCGGGCGGCCAGCATGATGCACATGTCCTCGCGCATCGGCACGACCTTCTGGCCGAATCCGCCGCCGGTGTCGCGGGCGATGACGCGCACCCGTTGCGCCGGGATGCCGAGCAGTCTGGCGGTGAACGCCCGCAACTCGTGCGGGGTCTGGGTGGAGGCCCACAACGTCAATTCGTCTGTGGCGGAGACCCATTCGACGATCAGGCCGCGCGTCTCGATCGGCACCGGCACGTGGGTCTGCTGGTAGATGCGTTCGGAGACCAGACAAGCCGCGGCGGCGAAGGTGTCCTCGTCCGGTGGCGCACCGGCCAGCCCGCCGGCGACGTTGTCGGGGTAGGCGGCGTGAACGACCACATCGGAGTCGACCGCTTTGGTGACGTCGGCGATCGCGGGCAGCGGGTCGTAGTCGACGTCGACCAGTTCGATGGCGTCCTCGGCGACGTAGCGGTTGTCGGCGACGACGAGTGCCACCGGGTCCCCGACGAACCTGACCTCGTGCTCGGCCAGCGGAGGCCGCGGGGTGTCGGGAATGTCCTTGCCCGTGACCGCGTGCCAGGCCTCCTTAACCCCGGGGTTGAGGTCGGCGGCGGTGAACACCGCGTGCACGCCGGGCAGCGCCAGCGCGGCCGAGGTGTCGATGGAGTTGATCCTGGCGTGCGCGAACGGGCTGCGCACGAAGCAGGCGTGCAGCATGCCGGGCCGAACGATGTCGTCGACGTAGGTGCCGTGGCCGGTGAGCAGGCGGGTGTCCTCGACCCGCGGGACGCGGGTCCCGGCGTAGCGGGCGGCGGGTGCGGCCATGGCGTTCGCTCCAATGGGTCGTCGGCGAGCCGATGCTAAGCAGTCGCTCAGCGGTAGCGTACCCAAGCGTAGCGGCGGCGTCACCGGTGCCGTGTCAGGCCACCTGGCCGAGCTTCGTATCGTCGAGGGATGAGCGCACGGCCGACACCACAGAAACCAGGTCCGGGTCAGGAGTCGGTGTGGGACTACCCCCGCCCACCGCGGCTGGAGCCGTTCGACGGCAGGATCACCGTCGAACTCGGCGGCCGTGTCGTCGCCGCCACCGACCACGGCTGGCGGGTCCTCGAGACCAGCCACCCGCCGACCTACTACCTGCCGCGCGAGGCGTTCACCGACGGTGTACTGCGCGAGACGGCCGGCTCGTCGTGGTGCGAGTGGAAGGGCCAGGCCCGCTACTTCGACCTGGTGACCGAGACGAAAGTCGCGCCGAAGGCGGCGTGGACCTACCCGAGCCCCACCCGCGGCTTCGAGCCGATCGCCGGCGCGATCGCGGTGATGGCCGGTCAGGTGGACCGGTGCACCGTCAACGGGGAGACGGTGCTCGCCCAGCCCGGCGGGTTCTACGGCGGCTGGGTCACGAGCTGGGTGGTCGGACCGTTCAAGGGCATCCCGGGCTCGATGGGCTGGTAGACGCCCGGCGGTAGTCACTGACGGCTGGATTGGGCGCGCCGGTACGATCCGCGCATGCCGTTGGCCAATGGCGAGGTGTTCGCGGGGTACCGGATCCTGCGCACCCTCGGACTCGGAGGGATGGGCGAGGTGTACCTCGTCGAGCACCCGCGGCTGCCGCGCCACGACGCGCTGAAGATCCTGCCGGCGGAGATGTCGGCGGACCGCGAGTTCCGTGAGAGGTTCAACCGCGAGGCCGAGCTGGCCGCGACGCTGTACCACCCGCACATCGTCGGCGTGCACGATCGCGGCGAGTTCGACGGCCAGCTCTGGATCTCCATGGACTACATCGATGGACCGGACGCGGGCCGGCTGCAGCGCGAGTACTACCCGACCGGTATGCCTGCCAGTGAGGTCGTCGACATCATCACCGCGGTCGCCGACGCACTGGACTACGCCCACGAACGCGGTCTGCTGCACCGCGACGTCAAGCCCCCCAACATCCTGCTCACCAGCCCGGTGCGCGGGCGGCGGCGAGTGCTACTGGCGGACTTCGGAATTGCCCGCAACGTCACCGAAGTCAGCGGTTTGACCGACACCAACGTGACACTCGGAACGGTGAACTACGCCGCCCCCGAACAGCTCATGGGATCGGTACTCGACGGGCGCGCCGACCAGTACGCCCTGGCCGCCACCGCCTATCACCTGCTGACCGGCGCGCCGATGTTCGGATCGTCCAACCCGGCCGTGGTCATCAGCCGGCATCTCAACTCACCCCCGCCGCTGCTGGCCCAGACCCATCCAGCGCTGGCCGCCCTGGATCCCGTGCTGGGCACGGCGCTGTCGAAGAACCCGGAGAACCGATTTCGGACCTGTACCGACTTCGCCCATGCGCTCGGCCAGGCGGCCGCATCGAGGTGGCCTGATCCCGCGCCGCCGTCAGAGCCGACCATCAAGGCGGCACGACCGGTCGTCGAGCACCCGACGGCCCTGCTGCCCAATGCCGTTCCGGCCGAGGCGCCGCCGGTCGCTGTGGTCGAGCGACCACCGTCGCGATGGCCCTGGGCGGTGGCCGGGATCGCCCTGTTGTTGATCCTCGCGGCGCTCGTCTTCGCGCTGTGGTCGCGCCATCAGGACAACACGCCCTCGTCCGCGACGATCACGCCGACGACGCGGCCGCTCACCACGACGTCGTCGGCGGTGCCCGCGACCTCGTCGGCGGTGCCCGGCCCAGTGACGTTCGACGCGATGCGCGACCTGGTCACGGGCTTCTACAGCCAGCTTCCCGCAGACCCGATGGCGGCCTGGGCCAAGCTCGACACCCACTACCAGAACCGCAACGGGATGGCGGATTTCCTGGGCTTCTGGTCTTCCATCGGGTCGGTGACGCTGCTGTCGGTCAGCCCGCGCGACTCGACCAGCGTGGTGGCGCGGCTGCGCTACGTACGGCGCGACGGCGTGGTCGACACCGAGGATCGCTGGCTGTCCGTGGTGCCCAAGGATGGCGGGCTGCTGATCTATGACTCGGAGCGGATCGGCGCGGCCTGACTCCTCGGCACGTTCCCGCCTCGGTCGAGCCCGATCGGTCTAGCATGGCCGCAGGTGAGAAGGGGGCCACATGACACCGGGGGAGCCCGATCCGCTGCGGAAGTCGTTGCAGCCGTTCTACAACCAGGGCCATCGCGACGGTCCGATCGTCATCGACGACTGGGCGGGCGGCATTCCGGAGACCCGCGCACAGCTACCGTCGATACGCATCGGCCGGCGCTGGTTCAGCAGTCTGTGGCTGGTCCCGTTGGGCGTCGCGGGTCTGGTGCTCTCGATCGCCGTCGTCCGGGAGATGGCCCGCTACGGGTGGTTTCACGAGTTCATCGCCCGATACCCGGGAACGTCGACGCAATACGTCGAGCCCGTCGAGTCGGGCTTCCCGTGGTGGCTGCGCTGGCAGCACTTCTTCAACCTGCTGTTCATGATGTTCATCATCCGGGCGGGCTTGCAGATCCTCGCCGACCATCCACGTCTGTATCTCAATGCGGGAAGCAAACCTGACACCGAGTGGCTGCGGCTGCGCGGTCCCGTGCCCCACGACCGCCGCGACAGCAACGATGCCGACACCGTCTGGACCGCCAAGGAAGATTCCGTCGCCTTGCCGAAGCAGTTGGGAATTCCGGGTTTTCGCCACTCGATCGGGCTTGCCCGATGGTGGCACTTCAGCTTCGATCTGCTGTGGTTGGTCAACGGCTTGGTGTTCGTGGTCCTGTTGTTCGGCACCGACCAGTGGAAGCGGCTGGTGCCGACGTCATGGGACGTGTTCCCCAACGCGGTGTCGACCGCCCTGCAGTACCTGTCGCTGCAGCTGCCCGAGAACGCGGGATTCAGCACCTACAACGCACTGCAGTTGCTCGCCTACTTCATCACGGTGTTCATCGCGGCGCCGGTGGCGTTCGTGACGGGGCTTCTGCAGGCCCCGTCCATCGCAGGCAGATTCGGCACCGGTGCCGGACTGCTGAATCGACAGGTGGCCCGCACCATCCACTTCTGCGTGCTGGTGTGGATGCTCATCTTCATCGCCGTTCACACGCTGATGATCTTCGTCACCGGATTCGTCGGCAATGTCAACCACATCACCCTGGGGACCAACACGACGTCCTGGTGGGGCGTTGCGCTGTACGCGGCGTGGATGGTCGTCGTCGCGGTGTTCTGGCTCCTCGCCTCGCCGGTGACGATCAACCATCCCCGCAGAATCCAGAACGCGGGCCAGGCGCTCGTCGGATGGCTCAAGGGGCTGCTCGAACGGACCAGCCCCACCGCCACGTACGCCGAGAGCGACATCTCGCCGTACTTCTGGACCAACGGGGAGAAGCCCGAGTCCGACGAATACCAGCTACTCAAGGCCGGGGACTGGTCCGAATACCGTTTGCGCATAGACGGTTTGGTGCAATCACCACTCGATCTCTCCTATGCCCAGCTGCTGGCGCTGCCCAAGCAGGACCAGATCACCCAGCACTTCTGCATCCAGGGCTGGTCGGGCATCGCCAAGTGGTCGGGGGTCCCGATGCGAGTCATCTGCGACCTGGTCCAGCCGGCACCGAATGCGCAATGGGTGGTGTTCTACTCCTTCGCCGACGGTCCGGAGGGCGGTCGGTATTACGACTGCCATCCGATCGCGAACATGCGACATGAGCAGACGATTTTGGCCTATGAGATGAACGGCGAGCCGCTCAACGAATCCCACGGCGCCCCGGTGCGGTTGCGCGACGAGGTGGAACTCGGCTTCAAACAGGTCAAGTGGGTCGCGGCGATCGAATTCGTCGAGTCGTTCGCACACCTGGGCGCCGGTCGCGGTGGCTACAACGAGGACCAGGAGTTCTACGGCTACCGCATGCCGATCTGATCTGCGTCAGCCGCGATTGAACGTCGGCGGCCGCTTCTCCAGGAACGCCTGCATGCCCTCGGCCATATCGGGCGTCCCCACCGTGGCGTGGAAGGCGGCGCGCTCGTCGCGCAGCGACTCCTCGAGCGGTTTCTCGTCGCCGGTGACCAGACAGCGCAGCATCGTCGCCACGGAGATTCGGGGCATGGCGGCCAGTTCCTCGGCGAGATCGACCGCACGTTGCTTGAGCTCGGCGTTGGGCCAGACTTCGTTGACCAGGCCGATGGCCAACGCCTCGGGCCCGGACAGGGTCTTCGCCCGCAGGATCAGGTCGACGGCCCGATCCCTGCCGACGCGACGCGCCAGCCGTGCGCTGCCGCCCCAGGCCGGCACGGACCCCAGGTGCAGTTCGGGCAGTCCGATACGGGCGCCGTCTTGGGCGGCGAGCCGAAAATGGCAGGCCAGTGGCAGCTCCAGGCCACCACCGAGGCAATTACCGAAAAGCGTTGCCACCCAGGGCTTGTCCATGTTCTCGATCGCAGCCAGAACGCGCAGCCGTTGGTCGAGGACCGCATCCAGTCGCGCACGATCGCCGAGCGAGGCGACGAGTTGTTTGAGGTCCATGCCGACCGAGAAGTTCTGCTCACCGGCCGCGGTCATGACGACGGAGCGGATGCCCGGATCGGCCGCGACGTCGGTGACCAGCGTCTCCAGGTCGTCCATGAACGCCAGCGACATCGGGTTGTGCGGCGCGGCGTCGATGGCGACGATGGCGATCGCGCCGCGGCGCTCGTAGGAAAGAGTGCGGTCAGTCATCAGGCGCACTGCTCATCAGCGCGTTTTCTGCGCCGGATGAACGCGAAGCCGATGATGAAGATCGCGAGTGTCTGCGGCGGGTCGGCCATGTCGTAGCCGAGGTCTTCGAGGATGCCGATCTCGATGGGCTGGAGGACTCTGATGCCCAGCCCGGTGTCAGTCACGGCATTCATCAGCTGCGCGTTGGCACCCGTGAACGTCGCATCGTCCAGGTGTGACATCGAACTGCCGGACTCCCACGGCTTGGGCGTGTAGAGCGGGACGGGCTTGCCGCCGTAAGCGGCCTCGGCGTTCGCGCCGCCGAAGTACAGGCCGCCGGCACCACCGGTCAGATTCGTGTTGTAGGCCGTGTTCCAGCTGTATGTCGTGTGGTTGATCGGCGCCGTGCCGTTGGAGGTGACGACGAACTTGTCGAAGGTGGTCCAGTTCGTGCCCGTGTTGTTGCCCGCGCTGTCGACGACGGAGAGGAATCCGAAGCTGTGCAGCAGCTCGTGCATCGCCGTCGACTGGAAGTCGTACTGATTGCTGGCGACCGAGTCGCCCAGCGCCCACGAGTAGCCGAAGTTCCAGTTGATCTGGCCGTCGGGCGCCGTCCCGTTGGCGTCGACTCCGGTCAGGATCTTCTCCTGCACAACGGTGTCGTAGAAGCCGGTGTCGGTACTGACGAGATCACTGCCGGCTGACGCCAGGGTGGTCCCGCTGAACGTGCGCTGGCCGGTGACGCTGTAGGTGATGACCACCGGGCTCGAGACGACGAAGTAGGACGAAAGGTCGGCCGCCGTCGTCTCCAAGGCGGCGCGGGCCGCGCTCGACCAGAACCGTCCCCCGCTCCCGAAGACGAAGGTGAAGCCCACTCTGGGCGTTCCGCCGGTCTGGGACACCGTCACCGTCGCATCCGTCGTTGCGGGGCGGGACAGGTCGAGCAGATTGATGTGAAGACCGGTGTCTTTCGCGGACACGGTGAACGAGTCGGAGCCGGTGAACCCGGCATTGGGTGTGTAGGTGTAGTTGCCGTTCGAGTCGATGCTCACCTGGCCGTGGGCAGGTTGGGTGTAGGTGTAGACGATCTTGTCGCCCTCAGGGTCGACGGCGTTGAGGCTGCCGCTGATAACTCCTACGGTCTGCCCGGTGGTCTGGACGGGTTCGAGGGTCGGGGGCTGGTTGAACAGGAAGCGACGGACCAGCAGGCCGGCGCCCTCGACGAGCGACTGGAACGAGCTCACCAGACCCGAGAAGAAGTTGGTGATGGACGACACCACGTCCTTGGCACTGGGCACGGTGAGCGTAGCGATGTTGCTCGCAGTGGCCGGGACGGCCTTGGTGGAGGTCGAGGCCGCGACCTTCGGCGTCGTGGTGACGGCGAGCGTGGTGACCGCCGCGGAGGACGTCGTCGTCCCGGCCGTTGATGCCGCGTCCGGTCGGGTGCCACCGATCGCGCTCAAAACCGCGTCGGCGAAAGCGCTTTCGATGGTTCGACCAACGGGTCTCGGTAGGGCCTGGTTCGTCGCGGGTGCGGAACGGGTCACGGCGGTGGGTTGAGCCGCGGCGGCCGCAGTGGCGGCAGTCCGACTTCGTGTCGCGCCCGCGGACGGGGCGCTGTTTGACGGCCTGGCGGCATTGCTGCCCGGTGGCCTGGTCGCCGTGCCGGACTTCGCCGGGCCGGCGGAGACCGAGGCGGAGTCCTGGTCAGGTTTGTCGGCGGAAGCGACGCCGGCTGCCTGCGGCCACGCCAGCGAAAACCCGACCACAACCGTGGCCGCCCCGACCCGTGCTCCGTGCTGGAGGATCGACATAACCCACCCGCCTTCCCCCGCTTACTCCCTGCACCGGCGCTAATTTTAGGGTGCTGAGCAAGCAAACCGGCGCCAATCGGACGTACTCGGTGGGGGGTGGTGACGCCGTCCGGCGGCGGCTACGTCGTTTGGAAACGGCGACTGGTCGTTATCAGTGACCGGCTTTGATCTCTGGGACGGCTTTTTCGACCGGCAGCACAGTAGAGGGCGTCGTCTGGGTGACCGTGCCGCCCATGTTCATGCCCGGAACTGCTGGCGGCGCGTAGGTGGGATTACCCGCGACGACGAAACCGGATCCTCCGCCGTCGGTGCTGTCGGGGTGCGCCACGGTGAATGACACCGCTGCCAGCACGGCACCCGCACCAAGGATCAAGCCGAGCGCCTTGAGCCGCGACTGGCCGCCGGGCTGGGACTTTGCGGAGTCAGCGTGCGTGGACATCGTCGTCAGGTTCCTTTTCGTGTTCTGCCCCGGCGGTGTCGTCCCCCGACGGGCATCTGCACGCAGTGAACCACCGCAATATTTGAGTCTCCGAAAATTTTCGCTGCCATCGGCGCCTTCGCGACCTCTCGCGGCGTCGCGGCACCGTGCCCCACCGGCGATACGCGGCGCAACTCA
This sequence comes from uncultured Actinomycetota bacterium, assembly GCA_963716465.1. Classification (GTDB taxonomy): domain Bacteria; phylum Actinomycetota; class Actinomycetes; order Mycobacteriales; family Mycobacteriaceae; genus Mycobacterium. The sequence goes on along the minus strand of CAVQTS010000004.1, from coordinate 216,272 downwards.
TCCCGACGAATCGGGCGCCGATTCCGACGATCACGGCCTTGAGCTGCAGGGATTACCGGCCCACCGCCGTCTCTGGGTAGGGCGACACGATGGCGGTCGGTAGCCCTGCTGTCCGCCCCCTGGGAGAGTCCCCACGATGTCCTACCAACCAGCCGATCCACCGGGATTCGGTGGATGTGGTCACAGACCGAAGGCGTGTCCTTCGACGAGGATCGTGAGTCCGACGCCGATCAGGACAACGGGGAGCACCATGCTGCCCCACCGCGACAGGGCATCGGCGATCATGTGCCGTCGGGCGAAGAAGTGTCCGGCGGCACACCAGACTGCGAGCAGTACGAAGAACACCGCGACGTAGACGAGAACCTCCCCGGCGCCTGCCGTGCTGAAGACGGGGATGTACGCGCTGATGTTGTCCCCGCCGTCGGAGAGGGTGACCGCCGCGACGACGAACACACCAGTTCCCGCGGTCACGTGCCCGGTGTCGAGGGTGCGAGCAGTGCCCGGGCCCTCCGTTGCCAGAGTGGCGTTGGTTGCTGCAAGGGCCCGGTGTCGGCGCCAGCCATTCCAGGCGATGAACATGCCCAGTGTGAGCGGGAGCAGCCCGAAGTACGGGATGGCCGATTCGGGGAGCAGTCTCACGCCGAAGGCCCCGAGTAGCGAGATCGCGAGGATGGCGGTGAAGCCCAGGTACGTCCCAATGACGACACGGGTAACGCTGTCGCGGCCGATCGCCTGGCCGAAGAACAGCACGATGATGACGAAGCCGTCGATGTTGGTGAGGACAAACAGCCCGACCGCCTGCCCGATAAGCCCGATGCCCACAGATCTCCCGTTCCGCCGAGGGCAAAGGCTATCGGTCGCTGTTCTGCGTGCACGCCGATCAAGGGCGAAACCGTCCACCAGCAGCATCGGAGATGCTTTGATTCTGGCGGCGACCACTACCACCTCGGCGACAGCCAGCCACCGCGATCGCCCGCTACCCGAACAGGGGGCCAGATGAAGTTCAAGCGGCTATTCGTCAGATGCTGTGTTGTCGCCGGGATAGGTGTCGCTGCTCTGGGGTGCAGCGCGAGCCTCGCCGCTGCCGATCCTCCGGCACCGCCGCCAGTGCCCGGCATACCGGCCCCACCACCGATTCCCGACGCTCCGGCCCCGCCGCCGATTCCCGACGCTCCGGCCCCGCCGCCGATTCCCGACATTCCGGCTCCGCCGCCGATTCCCGACATCCCCGCACCGCCACCGATTCCTCAGATCCCCGGCTTCAGCTTCTGACCACGGCTTCTGAGGGTGCGTCGTCCCGGATCGCCGCCACCGTCGGCGCGAATACCGGCAGGGTGCCTGCCGGCGGCGGTGGCGGCGGACGGCTGAGCCAACTCCGGATAATCCTGTGCAGTTGTTCACTCCAGGTCAACGTTCCAGGTCTAATCTTCGCTGATCGGCCTAGTCAAAAAGGGAGTGCCACATGATCTTGAACATCATCTGGATGATCATCCTCGGGCTCATCGTCGGCTGGATCGCGAAGTTGATCGTCCCCGGCAGTGCCCACCTGGGCTGGATCCAGACCGCACTGCTCGGCATTGCCGGTGGCTGGGTCGGCGGCACACTGGGCAGCTTGGTCTTTCCGCCCCACCATTTCGACATCACCCCACCGATCAAGCACTCGTTCCTTGGGGCGTTGGTGGGCGCAGTGATCCTGCTGCTGATCTACAGATCCGTTGCGGGTCGCGGCAACAGGGTGTAACCCCTGCCGGCATTGGCGGCGCGTCCCCTGTCGCGATCGATTTGAGCCCCCTGTCAGGATTGAACTGACGACCTACGCTTTACAAGAGCGTTGCTCTACCGCTGAGCTAAGGAGGCATGGCAGGGCCGGTGAACCGGTCTGAGCCAGAGCTTCAGCTTATCGGGTGAGTCATTGGTCGTCGTCGTCGATCAAGCGGTCGCTGCGGACGCGCTCTGAGCTGACCGGCCGAGGCGTCGAATAGCGACGGCGCCCCGGAATCGGGATCCGGTCGGCGATGCTACTCAGCGGGTTGACCACCAGGCTCAGCGTCGTGACCGCCTCGCGCAGTGCCTCGATGGTCGGTGCCAGCGCTTCCAGTCCCGGGGAAAGCCGGTTGAGTGTGTCGGCCACGTCGGCGAGTTGTTCGAGCGGGCCGTTGCGTGCGGTCAGCTTGTCGACCAGGCCGTCCTCGGCCAGCAGCCGGTCGGCGAGGCCGTCTTCAGCCAGCACCCGCTCGATGAGCCCATCCTCGTCGAGCAACTGGTCCACCAGGCCGCCGGGCGCCAGCGCCCGCTCGAGCCCGCCGCCCTCCGCGGTGAGCCGGTCCAGCACGCCGTCCTCGGCGGTGAGCCGGTCGATGAGCCCACCGGGACGCATCAGCCGGTCCAGCGGACCGTCCGGTGCCAACGCCCGCCCCAGCGGGGCATCGTCGTCGAGCAGTTGCGCGATCTTGTTCGCCCGCGAGACGGCGTCCTCGAGGCCGAACATCTGGGCCACGGAGTTCGGCGAAGTGGGGACGCCGGTCTCGCCGAGCGTGCGTCGAGTGAGGTCAAGACCTGCCTTGGCCACGTCCAGCCCCGCCTCGGCGGCGGCCAATCCGACCCGCACGGGTGTGGTCGCGAGCCCAACCAGCGTCTTCGCCAGGTCCATCTGGCAAGTGTATGGGCGGCGGGATTGCGTTACCGGCGGTATCAACGGAGAGTTCTCCCGTGTTCTACTCACAGTAAGCTCACAGCCTCCTGACAGGGGGAAGCCACCAGAGCAGGAGGAAATTGACAGCATGGCCGCTCCTGTAACACCCGAAAGCAGACCCGAGGCACGCGTGCTGGTGGTGGACGACGAGCCCAACATCGTCGAACTGCTGTCGGTGAGCCTGAAATTCCAGGGGTTCGAGGTCTACACCGCGTCCAACGGTCCCGCCGCGCTGGACCGGGCCCGCGAGGTGCATCCCGACGCGGTGATCCTCGACGTCATGATGCCGGGCATGGACGGTTTCGGCGTGCTGCGCCGGCTGCGGGCCGACGGGATCGACGCCCCGGCCCTGTTCCTGACCGCGCGCGACAGCCTGCAGGACAAGATCGCCGGACTGACCCTAGGCGGCGACGACTACGTCACCAAACCGTTCAGCCTCGAGGAGGTCGTCGCCCGGCTGCGGGTCATCCTGCGCCGGTCCGGCAAGGGCGTCGAGGAACCGCGCAATTCTCGGCTCACGTTCGCCGACATCGAGCTCGACGAGGACACCCACGAAGTGTGGAAGGCCGGTGAACCCGTCGCCCTGTCGCCGACCGAGTTCACCCTGCTGCGCTACTTCGTCATCAACGCCGGCACCGTGCTGAGCAAGCCGAAAATCCTCGACCACGTGTGGCGCTATGACTTCGGCGGCGACGTCAACGTCGTCGAGTCCTACGTCTCGTATCTGCGCCGCAAGATCGACACCGGCGACAAGCGGCTGCTGCACACCCTGCGCGGTGTCGGGTACGTGTTGCGGGAGCCGCGATAATCCGGCGCACCGCGCTGTCCCGCGCGAACAATAGAGGGATGCCCGTCCCGTATCGCCGAGCGCTCCCGCTGCGGGTCGGCCTGGTCGCGGCCATGCTGCTGTTGGTGGGTCTCGGGTTGCTGGCCTCCGGGATCGCGGTCACCTCGACCCTGCGTCACGATCTCATCAGTCGCGCCGACCAAACCCTGATCGACGCGTCGCGCGGATGGGCGGCGGCGCCGCGCCGCAACATGCCGCCACCGGACGAAGGCCCCAATCCGGCCCGCCCGCCGTCGAACTTCTACGTCCGCGGCGTCGACACCGACGGCAACGTCTGGATGGCCGTCAACGACCGCGACGCCGAACCCGCCCTTCCCGACGACAACGACGTGGGGGCGGTGCCGGTGACCATCGGCTCGCTGAACAGGTCAGCGGTCCAGTGGCGAGCGGTGTCCGTCCGCGGACCCAGCGGCGAGTTGACCACCGTAGCGATCGACCTGTCCGACGTGCAGTCCACCGTGCGCTCGCTGGCGTGGTCGCAGGTCGCCATCGGCACGGCCGTTCTGGTGATCCTCGGCGTGGTGGGTTACTGGGTGGTGCACCGCAGCCTGCGTCCGCTGGTGGAAGTCGAGCGGACGGCCGCGGCGATCGCCGCCGGCGAGTTGGATCGTCGTGTGCCCGAACGTGATCCGCGCACCGAGGTCGGCCGGCTGTCACTGGCGCTCAACGGCATGCTCGCCCAGATCCAGAGCGCGATGGCGTCCTCGGTGGCCTCGGCCGACCACGCCCGCATGTCCGAGGAACGGATGCGTCGGTTCATCACCGACGCCAGCCACGAGCTGCGCACCCCGCTGACCACCATCCGCGGCTTCGCCGAGCTGTACCGGCAGGGTGCGGCCAAGGACGTCGAGATGCTGATGTCGCGGATCGAAAGCGAGTCTCGCCGCATGGGCCTGCTCGTCGACGACCTGCTGCTGCTGGCCCGGCTGGACGCGCAACGCCCGCTGGAGCGCCGCCGGGTGGACCTGCTGGCCCTGGCCACCGATGCCGTACACGACGCCCAGTCCATCGCACCGCAGCGCAAGATCACCATGGAGGTCTTCGACGGCCCCGGCACGCCCGAGGTGCTCGGCGACGAGGCCCGGCTGCGGCAGGTGCTGGGCAACCTGGTGGCCAACGCCCTGCAGCACACGCCGGAGACCGCGCGGGTCACCGTGCGGGTCGGGACCGCCGACGACGACACCGTCCTGGAGGTCGTCGACCAGGGGCCCGGGATGACGCAGGAGGACGCCCAGCGGGTATTCGAGCGGTTCTACCGAACCGACTCCTCGCGTGCCCGGGCCAGCGGCGGAACCGGGCTCGGCCTCTCGATCGTCGACTCTTTGGTCTACGCCCACGGCGGGCGGGTCACCGTGACCACCGCGCCTGGGCAGGGTTGCTGTTTCCGGGTGATCCTGCCGCGCATCGCCGACGTGCCCGCTCCGATCGGCTGAGGGCCGCCGGAGCCGCTAATCCAGTTCGGCCAGCGCGGCGATGATCTTGGCCTGCGCCTCGTCGAGGGATTCCGGTGCCGGATCGCGGTCGACATGGGCGAAGCCGAAGTCGGTCAGGTTGTAGGCCGGGAACACGTGCACGTGCAGATGGGGCACCTCGAGGCCGGCGATGATCAGCCCGGCGCGGTCGGCGCCGAACGCCGCACACACCGCCTTGCCGATCTTCTGCGACAGCGACATCACCTTGTCGAACAGCGCGGGCTCGACGTCCTGCCACTTGTCCACCTCGGCGCGCGGCACCACCAGGGTGTGGCCCTGTGTCATCGGCTCGATGGTCAGGAACGCCACGACCTCGTCGTCCTTGTAGACGAACCGGCCCGGCAGATCGCCGTTGATGATCATGGAGAAGACGGACGCCATGTCGCCAAGCATATGAGCCGAGGTAATTGACGGGGACCACACGGCTGCCCCACAGCAAGTTTTCAGACCCGACGCAGTGCGGTGGCAGCTAGATGGGGGAGTATCAATGCCATGACCGACACGCTGCCGGCCGAGCAGAGCGCTGCTCGCGGTGGCGGGGTGGACGGCAAAACCGGACGCTACATCCTGGACATCGTGATCCCGGTCTACAACGAGGAACACGACCTACCGGCCTGTGTGCATCGGCTGCACGAGTATCTGGTCACCGACGTGCCCTACCGATCCCGAATCGTCATCGCCGACAATGCCAGTACCGACGGCACATTGGCGGTCGCGCACCGGCTCAGCGCGGAACTGCCCGATGTCGACGTCATCCATCTCGACGCGAAGGGCCGCGGCGGAGCGCTTGCCGCAGCCTGGCAGTCCTCGCCGGCCGACGTGGTGGCCTACATGGACGTCGACCTCTCCACCGACCTCGCGGCGCTCATGCCGTTGGTCGCGCCCCTGGTCTCCGGTCACTCGGACATCGCCATCGGGTCGCGCCTTGCGGCCTCGTCCCGCGTGGTTCGCGGAATCAAACGTGAGTTCGTCTCCCGCGGGTACAACCTGCTGCTGCGCGGCATGTTGGGGGCCCAATTCTCCGACGCCCAGTGCGGGTTCAAGGCCATGCGCTCCGACGTGGCCCGTCAACTGCTGCCGCTGGTCGTCGACACCGGCTGGTTCTTCGACACCGAACTGCTGGTCCTTGCCGAGCGGGCCGGGCTGCGCATCCACGAAGTGCCTGTCGACTGGATCGACGATCCGGACTCGCGGGTCGACATCGTCGGGACGGCGATTGAGGACCTCAAGGGCTGCGTGCGGGTCGGTCGTGCGCTGGCCTCCGGTGCCCTGCCACTGCGGGACCTGCAGACCGCCCTGGGCCGCGAGCCCCTGGTTCCCGGGGTGCCGCGCGGCATGGTCGGCCAGATGGTGCGCTTCGCCATCATCGGGATCCTGAGCACCATTGCCTATGCGCTGCTGTACCTCTCGTTGCACCCGGCTCTCGGCGCCCAAGCCGCCAACCTGACCGCCCTACTCATCACCGCGCTGGCCAACACTGCCGCCAACCGTGCCTTCACCTTCGGCATCCGGGGCCGCCGCGGGGCCGCGCGCCATCACGTGCACGGTCTGCTGGTGTTCGCGTTCGGGTTGGCGATCACCAGTGGCTCGCTGTTCCTGCTGCATCGCTACGACCCGACGGTGGACAAGGTTGTCGAACTGTCGGTCCTGGTGGTGGCCAACCTGGTTGCTACCGTCGCGAGGTTCCTCGCGTTGCGCCAGGTTTTCGGCGCGTCCACCGAGTGATCCGATGACGATCACCGCCGAGCCGTCGCGGCTTGACGCCACCGACGTCGTCCCCGCCCGAACCCGGGTGCCGTGGCAGCGCTGGGCGCTGCTGGTGCTGCTGGCCGGTACCGCGGTGCTCTACCTGTGGGACCTGGACCGGTCGGGTTGGGCCAACGCGTTCTATTCGGCTGCCGCGCAGGCCGGTTCACAGTCCTGGAAGGCCTTCCTGTTCGGCTCGTCGGATGCGGCCAACTCGATCACCGTCGACAAGCCGCCGCTGTCGTTGTGGCTTCCGTCGTTGGCGATCCGGATCTTCGGGCTGAACCCGTGGAGCATCCTGGTGCCGCAGGCCCTGATGGGAGTGGCCACGGTGGCGATCCTGTGGGACGCCGTGCGCCGGCCCTTCGGCGAAACGGCCGGACTGATAGCCGGTTTGGTGCTCGCCCTTACCCCGGTGGCTGTCACGATCTTCCGGTACAACAACCCCGACGCACTCCTGGTGTTCTTGATGACAGTGGCGGTGTGGGCTGTGTTGCGAGCCGTCGACGACGGCCGGTTCCGGTGGCTGGGGATCAGTGGCGTCTGCATCGGGTTGGGTTACCTGACCAAGCAACTCGAAGTTGCGCTGGTGATGCCCGCGCTGGGCGCCGGCTACCTGGTCGCAGGCCCCAGGGCACTGCTCGTTCGGGCGGGACATCTGCTCGGCGCACTCGGGGCCGCCCTGGCCGCCGCAGGCTGGTGGGTGCTGCTGGTGCAGCTGTGGCCGGCAAGCCAGAGACCGTGGATCGGCGGGACGCAGCACAATTCGATCCTCGAGCTGACCTTGAACTACAACGGCATCGGCCGGCTCAACGGCGACGAACCCGGTAGCGTCGGAGCCCTCGGCGTCGGTTCGCCCGTCCACCCGGGCGGTCGGACCTCGAAGTACCCCTGGGGTCAGCCCGGGATCGGCCGGCTGTTCGAGCCGGAACAGATCGGCGGAATCGGCTGGCTGTTGCCCGCCGCACTGGTTTTCGGTGTGGCCCTGCTGATCTGGCGGTCTCGCGCCCCACGCCGCGACCTGCAGCGGGCTTCGATTCTGGTGTGGGTGGCGTGGCTGCTCACCACGGCATTGGTCTTCAGCTTCATGGCGGGCATCTTCCATGCCTACTACACCGTGGCCCTGGCGCCCTCGGCGGCCGCGTCGGTGGGCATCGGAGCGGTGGTTTGCTGGGCCAACCGCGAGAAGGCCTGGGCGACAGCTGTATTGGCCTTGGCGGTGGCTGTTACCGCGGCGGTGTCCTTCGTGGCCCTGAGTCACGTCCCGGCATATCACCCGTGGCTACGCTGGGTTGTCATGGCCGGCGGGCTGATCCTGCTGTGTTGGCTGTTGTCGGGTGGCCGGGGAAGCGACCGGCCGGCCGTGAGCTGTGCGGTGCTCGCACTGGTCGCAGTGCTGGCCCTCGGCGGCCCGACCGCCTACAGCCTCACGACCGTGCTGCGCGGCAACTCGGGGTCGATGCCGATCGCAGGCCCGGTGCCGCGGTTCGTGACGGCCATGACCAAGGGCGTCGCCCCCGTTCAGCGCGCCAAGATCACCTCGGCCAAGGGCCCCGGGTTCCTGATTCCGGCCGCGACATCAAACCGCCCGCACCTGGCCGGGTGCAGCCTGCTGGATTCCGGTGTGCCGGACCGGGAGATCGTCAACCTGCTCCAGGCCAACGCCGACGCCTACACCTGGGTCGGCGCCACCATCGGATCAGTCTGCGCCGCAGGCTATCAGCTGGCCAGCGGTCATCCGGTGATGCCGGTGGGCGGCTTCAACGGCACCGACCCAGCGCCGGAACCCGACGAGTTCGTCCGGTTGGTGCTGGCCAAGCGGATTCACTACTTCATCGTCACCAACCCGATCCATCAGGACACGTCGGGTCATCTCGACAGCAACGGTCTGATCCAGCAGTGGGTGCAGCGCAACTACCCGCCCATGGATGTCGGCCGGGTGGAGATCTACGACCTGACCAAATAATTCAGGCCAGCATCGCGGCGATCTCGTCGACCGACCACGGCGGCGAGTCGTGGTGGTCGCGGTACGCCAGCAGGCTGGGCGTGGGACGGTCGAAACGGCCGACGAAACCGCCTGCGGCGATGAAGATCTGGCCGCTCACCTTCGCCGCGAGGTCACTGACCAGATAGGCGTACATCGGCGCGACGTACTCCGCTGGCGCGGCGTCCAACGCACCTTGGGCGCTGACCTCGTCGAGCATGCCGCGTCGGCGCAGCGACTCGATCTGCTGCTCATAGTCGGCGCCGGTGGACAGCCGGGTCCTTGCGCCCGGGCACACCACATTCGCCCGTACACCGTGCTCGGCCAGTTCGGCTGCGATCGCCATCGTCAACCCGTTCACCGCGCCCTTGCCCGCGGGGTAACCGGTGCCGCCATAGTCCCCGAGGAACGCGAACGAACTCGTGTTCACCAACGCGCCCCGCCCTCGCGCCACCATCTTCGGTGCCGCGGCACGGCAGGTGGCGAAGACGGTGCCCAGGTGGACGTCGATCAGATCGCGGAACTGTGCGGTCGTGACGTTCAGGATCGAGGAACCGAGGGGTTCGGCCGTTCCCGCGCAGTTGACCAACGCGTCGATCGCACCGAACTGCTTCTCGCACAACGCGATCAGATCATCAGCCACGGACTCCTCGGCGGCGGATCCGGCATGCGCGACGGCCCGTCCACCCGCTTCGGTGATCGTGGCGACGGTGGACTCGACGGCGTGCGCGTCCCGACCGTTGACCACCACACCGGCGCCGCACTCGGCGAGCTTGGCCGAGACGGCCGCGCCGATCCCACGCGACCCGCCGGCGACGACGATGCCGAATCCGGCCAGCGGCCGGTCACTCACCGTCAGTCGGAGCCTGACCGAACTGCATTCCCTCCATGTTCCAGTAGCCGCGCATGTTGGTGATCAGACCGCCGTCGTCGACGCGGTAGGTGAACACCCCCCGCACGGTGCTGGTCAAACCGCCCTCGAACTGACTGCGCAGCACCAGGATGTGCGCAACTTCGTTGGGCGAGCTCGAGGGAAAGGACTCCTCGCACGTGACGCGGAGGTTGTTGACCGCGATGTTGCTGTCGTAGAACGCCGCCACGGCTTCCTTGCCGCGAACGCCCTGTCCGTCCGGGTTGGTGATGGCCTGCCCGATCGGATCCTCGATGACGACGTCCGGCGCCATCAGGGCCAACCAGCCGGCGCGGTCGTGTGACTGCACACACCGCCACGACGCCTGCGATGCGGCCAGCGCGGGTGAGACGTCGGTTGTCTTCTGCGACATGGCTGCTCGGATCAGCGATCTTCGTCGGTGTAGCGGATGATGCCGCGAATGTTGCGGCCCTCCAGCATGTCCTGGTAGCCCTCGTTGATCTGCTCGAGGCGGTACTGGCGGGTCACCATGTCGTCGAGGTTGATCCGGCCCGCCTTGTACATCGACAGGATCTGCGGGATGTCGTAGTGCGGGTTGCCGCCGCCGAAGATGGTGCCCTGCAGGTTCTTCTGCATGAGGGTCAGCATCGCGAGGTTCAGGGTGACGTTGGTGTCGAGCATGCTGCCGATGGCGGTCATCACACAGGTGCCCGACTTGGCGGTGATGTTCATGTAGTTGTCGACGTCGGCGCCGTGCACCTCACCGACGGTGACGATGACCTTCTTGGCCATGAAGCCTCCGGTCACCTCGGCGATACCCATCATGGCCGCGTTGATGTCTTCGTAGACGTGGGTGGCGCCGAACTTCAGCGCCTGGTCCCGCTTCCACTCCACCGGGTCGATCACGAAGATGTGCCGCGCTCCGGAGATCACCGCGCCCTGCAGGGCCGACATGCCGACACCGCCGACACCGACGATGGCCACGTCCTCGCCCGGCTTGATCTGTGCGGTGTGGGTGGCAGAGCCGTAGCCGGTGGTCACACCGCAGCCGACCAGGCAGGCCACCTCGAACGGGATGCTCGGGTCGATCTTCACCACCGAGGACTCGTGCACCACCATGTACGGCGAGAACGTCCCCAGCAGCGTCATCGGGAAGACCGGCTGGCCCTTGGCGTGGATGCGGTGGGTGCCGTCGGAGATCGCGGTGCCGGCCAGCAGCCCGGCGCCGAGGTCACAGAGGTTGCGCAGGCCGGCCTGACACGACGGGCACTTGCCGCAGGAGGGGATGAACGAGAGCACGACGTGGTCGCCCACCGCGACGTCCTCGACGCCTTCACCCACCTCGGTGACGATGCCGGCGCCCTCGTGGCCACCGAGCACTGGAAAGCCGAACATCGGGATGCCGCCGGTCACCAGGTGGTGGTCGGAGTGGCACATGCCCGACGCTTCCATCTGGACCTTGACCTCGCCCTTTTGCGGGTCGCCGATCTCGATTTCCTCGATCGACCACGGCTGGTTGAACTCCCAGATGAGTGCGCCTTTTGTCTTCACTGCGAACCTCCACTTGCGAAACCGGACGGTCAATCAAGGACAAGCTAGAACGTGTTCTTGTTCTGGGGAACCATTATGACCTGCGTCACCCTCGGGCGATCGGGCGGGGGAGGGTTTCTTGACAGGCGTCGAGCCGATCACCAGATCGGGACGGGAGCTTCGCCCAGCGGGTAGTAGCCGGGCAGCTTCTCGCCGGCCAGGCTGCGCTCGATGCGCTCCTGCATGCCCTTGGACAGCTTCCCGTCCTGCATCAGCTTCAGGTACAGCTTCTGGACGTGGCCGAAGTCGAAGAAGTCACGCTGCCACTCGATCTTCCCGTCGGCGTCGAGGCGGAACCAGCTGCCACCGATGCCGTAGATCGTGGACTGGTTTCCGTCGGAATCGGTGGCCACCTGCTTCCAGAAGCCGACGACCTCGCCGATCTTGTCGTCGATGATCACCTTCTGGTACGGGTAGCTCCAGCCGTCCAGGCCGAACATCTCCAAACCCAATGCGACTTCTCGGATCTCGTCGATGCCGACGCACATGACGTCTTCCTTCGGGCCGATGTTCCAGCCGTAGGTCGCATCGTCGGTGTAGAAGTCGGCCAGGCCTTTCCAATCGCCCTTGGCCTCGGCTACGCGGTTGGCCTCCAGCCACCGCTCGACGAAATCCTCCAGCACTTCGCGGGGCAACGACGGCATTGTCAGTCTTCCTTCTCTTTTATGGATAGTGCTCGGGTGGGACACATCTCGACGGCGAGCTCGATCTGCGAACGCACGTCGTCGGGGGGTTCGGTGTCGAGGATCTCGACCGTGCCGCGCTTGGGCACCCGGAAGTAGTCGGGGGCCTCCAGCTCGCACATGGCGTGTCCCTGGCACAGGTCCAGGTCCACTTCGATGCGGTAACTGCCCATCGTTGACTCCTAGGAGGTGCGCTTGCGGTAGCGGACGCGCGCCGGGCGGGCCAGCTGGACGACCATCTTGGTGTGGTCGTTCTTGTAGCTCTCGGGCGGTTGAGCCATCTCGAACTCGTACTCCCGCAACAGAACCGAGAAGATCGCCTTGATCTGCATCATGGCGAACGCGGCACCGACACAGCGGTGCCTGCCGACGCCGAAGGGAATCCAGGTCCACCGGTTGACGATGTCCTCTTCGCGGGGCTTGTTGTAGCGATCGGGCTCGAAGGCGTCCGGGTTGGGGAAGTCCTCGGGCAGCCGGTTGGAGATCGCCGCGGAGGCCGCCACCAACTCACCCTTGTGGATCGGGTAGCCCTCGACCTCGAATTCGCCCTGGGCAACCCGCATCAGGATGATCAGCGGCGGATGCAGGCGCAGGGTCTCTTTGATCACGTTCTCCAGCTCGGGGATCTGGCGCAGCGCGTGGAAGCTGACCTCCTGGCCGTCGGAGTAGAGCTCGTCGAGTTCCCCGGTGACCGCGGAGTAGACGTCAGGGTGACGGATCAGCTCGATCAGCGTCCAGCTCGAGGTGCCCGAGCTGGTGTGGTGACCGGCGAACATCAGCGAGATGAACATGCCGGTGATCTCGTTGGCCGTGAAGCGCGGGTTGCCCTCTTCATCCTTGATCGAGATCAGGATGTCGAGCATGTCGCGGTCGGATTTGTCCTTGGGCGGGTTGGTGATTCGGCTGTCCATCACCTCCTGCACCAGTTCGACCAGACCGGCGCGGGCCTCGTCGCGGATGCGGAAGCTTTCGATCGGCAGGTAGGGGTCGACGTAACACAGCGGGTCGGTGCCGCGCTCGAGCAGATGATAGAAGTTGGCGAACCGCGAGTCGAGCTGGTTGCGGAACTTCTTGCCGATCAGGCAGGCGGTCGAGGTGTAGATCGTCAGTTCGGCGAAGAAGTCGAGCAGGTCGATCTCGCCTTCGTCACCCCAGCCGGCGATCATCTGCCGCACTTCGTTCTCGATGGTGACGGCGTGGCCCTTCATCATGTCGCCGCGCAGTGCCGAGTTGTGCAGCATCTCCTTGCGCCGCTCGGGGCTGGTGTCGAAGAGCACGCCCTCACCGAAGATCGGGGTCATGAACGGGTAGGCCTCGGCCTGGTCCAAATCCTCGTCGGGAGAACGGAAGAAGAACTCGTTGGCCTCCGCACCCGAGAGCAGGATGACCTTCTTGCTGGCCAGCGTGAAGTAGCCGACGTCGCCGCACTCGTCGCGCAGCCGCTGCATCAGGCCGATCGGATCGGTGCGGAACTCCTCGAGATGCCCGTACTCCTCGTCCCCGCCCGAAACGCGCGGAACTTCTTTCAGCGTGCTGGTCACGATTCCTCCGGATACTTCAGTTGTTGGCGTTCCTTGGGCGCGTCGGACAACGGCGCTTCGGGCTGCACTTCCATCGATACGATGAACCCGCCGCGCGGGGTCTCGGCGACGAACGCGATCGCGCGGGCCAGGTCGGCGGGGCGCAGAAAGTAGTCGTGGCGGGCCTGGCCCCACTTGGCCCAGTCCTCGAGCGCCGGTCCGATCAGCTCGGCGGGCAGGCTCCAGCCCATCGAGGTCTTGGTCGGCCCCGGGTGGACGATGGACGCGCGCACGCCGGTGCCTTCCAGTTCCATCTGAAGGTTGGTCACCATCGCGACCAGACCGGCCTTTGCCGAGCCGTAGGCCCCCATGTGCGGACGCTGGCGCAGCGCCACATCGGAGCCGACGAAGATCACGTCACCGCGCTGCCGGTGGACCATCCCGGGCAGGACGGCGTTGGCCAGCCGGAAGGCCCCGATGAGGTGAATCTGGACCTGCGATTCGAACTCGTCGGGGCTGATCTCGTACAGGCGCCCGAAGTAGGTGTCGCCGGCGCCGGCCACGAGCAGTTCGATCTCGCCGAGCTCCTCGGTGGCACGGTGCACGAAACCCTTCACCGAGTCCTGATCGGTGACGTCGAGCGGAAGTGCCACCGCCTCGCCGCCGCCCGAGCGGATCTGGTCGACGAGCTCCTGGCACTTCTCGACGCGGCGGGCGCCGAGCGCGACGGGAAAGCCGCGCGACGCCAGCTCGAGTGCGGTCGCAGCGCCGATACCGGAGGAGGCGCCGGCCACGATCGCGGGCCTGCGGGCGGGGTTGGGTTCGAAACGGGGCATCAGGCCTTCTTCACGGTGATCGGCAGGTTGGCGAACCCGCGCACGTTACTGGAATGGACGCGGACCGCGTTGGCTTCGTCGATCTCGAAACCGCGGATCCGCTCGACGAGTTCGGTCAGCGCGACGCGGCCTTCCATCCGGGCCAGGTGCGCGCCCAGGCAGAAGTGGGCACCGCTGCCGAAGCTCAGGAGCTTGGAACCGATTTCGCGCCCGATGCGGAATTCGTCGGGGTTGTCGAAGACTCGTTCGTCGCGGTGGGCGGCACCCGGCACCAGCAACAGCACGTCGCCGTCGTGCAATGTGGTGCCGTAGAACTCGATGTCCTCGGCGACCGTGCGGGCCAGGATCTGACTCGAGGTGTCGTAACGCAGCGTCTCCTCCACCCAGAGCGGGACACGGGAGTGGTCGGCGAAGACGGTGGCCAGTTCGTCGGGGTTCTTCCAGCCCCAATAAGCCGCATTACCAAGCAGTTTGGTGGTGGTCTCATTGCCTGCGACCACCATCAGGAACAGGAACGCCATGATCTCGTCGTCGCCGAGCCGGTCGCCGTCGAGCTCGGCCTCGATCAACGCGGAGGTCAGATCGTCGGAAGGTTTCTTGCGGCGCCGTGCCACCATGTCGGCGTAGTAGACGAACAGATTGATCGAGGCCTCGATCGCCGCCGGCGGAACGTCGGCAACACCGTCCTCGCGGTGCATCACACCGTCGGCGAGTGCGCGCAGATGCTGACGGTCCTCCTTGGGAACTCCGATCAGCTCCGAGATGACGTCCATCGGCAGCTTGCCGGCGAATTCGGAGATGAAGTCGAAGCTCTCGTGCTCCAGAGCCTCATCCATGAGTTCCTTGGTGAGCTCGAGGACCCGGGGCTCCAGCTCGCGGATGCGGCGCGGGGTGAAGCCCTTGGACACCAGGGTGCGCAGCCGCAGATGGCCGGGGTCGTCCATGGCCAGAAAGGACATTGTCCGGTGGGCCTCGGGCGTGCGCGAGATCGGGTCGAGCGCCACGCCGAGCTTGTTCGACAGCGCCGTACTGTTGCGGAATCCCTTGTGCACGTCGGCATGCCGGGTCAGTGCCCAGAAGCCTCGCTCGGCGTTGTGATAAAGCGGAGCCTCGTCACGCAGTCGCTTGTAGTACGGGTAGGGGTCCTCGTGGAACTCGTAGTCATACGGATCGAGGACCAGCTCGACGGGCCGTTCTCCGGTTGGAGCGGTCATCAGTTCTCGTCTCTCAGGATCAGGCCGACCACGTAGGCCATCCGGTCGGCGACTTGGTGATAGGTCAGCGTCCCGCTGCCCGCGTGGACGAGCGCGCCGTAGTAGGTCATCTCCAGTGCGGAGACGATCTGCGGGTCGGCGTCGGGGCCGAGTGCGGACTTGATCCGCTTGTGGATCTCCGCGCCGATGCGGTCCCGCACCCGATGCACCCCGGCGTCATTGGACAGCACCGCCGTTGTGCACGCGACCGCCACCTCGGGTTCGTCGGCGATCACCAGCGCGAGGCTGCGCAGGGCCTGCTGCACCCGGCTGAGCCGGGTGTCGTTGACGTCGGTGAAGAACGGTGCCTGCCGGATCAGGTCGAGGTAGACCTCGGCGATCAGGTGGTTCTTCGACGAGAAGTAGGTGTAGGCCGTCGCGGGCGCGACTTTCGCCCGTGCGGCCACGGCGCGCACCGTCAGGTCGGCGTAGGAGGTTTCCCGCAGCATCTCAAGGCCGGCGTGCAGCACCTTGCGGAAGGTTTCCTCCTGGCGGCGATTGCGTGGGACGTCGACACCCTCGGGTGTGACGGTAACCACGGCATCGCTGGACACATGTCCAAGTTATCGGAACGGCGCGTACCTAGGCAAGCTGTGAGGCTAAATACGCACGTCAAGTGCGTTAATGCGATGGTCTGCAGAAGGTTCTTGCACCACGGACAGGTGTGCGGCTAAGGTTCGACTGACAGATTCTCGGACAGGTGTCCAACGAAAAGGCGGGAGTCGCGGATGGCGATAGCGGCCGACAACAGCAGCGATCTCTTCATCGACGGCAAGCTCGTGCCGGGCGGCAGCGGCAGATATCCGACCATCAATCCGGCCACCGAAGAGGTCCTGGGCACGGCCGCCGACGGCAGCACCGAGGACATGAGCCGCGCGATCGACGCCGCACGGCGCGCCTTCGACACCACCGACTGGTCCACGAACACCGAACTGCGCGTGCGCGGTATCCGTCAGCTCCGCGATGCGATGAAGGCCAACGTCGAGCAGCTCCGGGAGCTGACCATTGCCGAGGTCGGCGCGCCGCGGATGCTGACGGCCGCCGCCCAGCTCGAGGGCCCCGTCGAGGATCTGTCGTTCAGCGCCGACACCGCCGAGTCCTATCAGTGGCACCACGATCTCGGGGTCGCCTCACCGATGGGGATCAAGAGCCGGCGCACCATCGTCCGCGAGGCCGTCGGCGTCGTCGGCGCGATCACCCCGTGGAACTTCCCGCACCAGATCAACCTCGCCAAGCTGGGACCCGCCCTGGCTGCCGGCAACACCATCGTCCTCAAGCCCGCACCCGACACCCCTTGGTGCGCAGCGGTTCTCGGCGAACTGATCGCCGAGCACACCGACATCCCGCCGGGCGTGGTCAACATCGTCACCTCCAACGACCACGCGGTGGGCGCGCTGCTGTCCAGCGACCCGCGGGTGGACATGGTGTCGTTCACCGGGTCGACCAACACCGGCCGCGCCGTGATGGCCGCCGGAGCGGCCACGATCAAGAAGGTCTTCCTCGAACTCGGCGGCAAGTCGGCGTTCCTGGTGCTCGACGATGCGGATCTGGCCGGGGCGTGCTCGATGTCGGCATTCACCGCCTCGATGCACGCCGGACAGGGCTGCGCCATCACCACCCGGTTGGTGGTGCCGCGAGCCCGCTACGACGAAGCCGTCGAGGCGGCCGCCGCGACCATGTCCGGGCTCAAGGCCGGCGATCCGTCCAAACCCGGAACAATCTGCGGGCCAGTGATTTCCGAGCGCCAGCGCGACCGGGTGCAGTCCTACCTCGACCTCGCGATCTCCGAGGGCGGCCGGTTCGCCTGTGGCGGCGGCAGGCCTGCCGACCGGGACAGGGGCTTCTTCATCGAGCCGACCGTGATCGCCGGACTGGACAACACCGCGCGGGTCGCGCGCGAGGAGATCTTCGGGCCGGTGCTCACGGTCATCGCTCACGACGGCGACGACGACGCCATCCGCATCGCCAACGATTCGCCGTACGGCCTGTCCGGCACGGTGTTCAGCGCGGACCCCGACCGGGCGCAGGCCGCGGCCGCCCGGATGCGGGTCGGCACCGTCAACGTCAACGGCGGGGTGTGGTACTCCGCGGACGTGCCGTTCGGCGGCTACAAGCAGTCCGGCGTCGGCCGGGAGATGGGGCTGGCCGGTTTCGAGGAGTACCTCGAGCTGAAAGTCATTGCCACAGCTGTGTAGGAGTTCACTGCGCCGAACGTGGATTACCGGCACGGAATCTGGCGAGAAGCGTGGGGGTAATCCACGTTCGGCCATGGAAAGGAAACAGCATGGGACAGTTCGACGAGAAGGTGGCCATCGTCACCGGCGCGGGCGGCGGCATCGGCCAGGCCTACGCCGAGGCGCTCGCCCGCGAGGGCGCGGCGGTGGTGGTCGCCGACATCAACACCGAAGGCGCGCAGAAGGTTGCCGACGGCATCAACGCCGACGGCGGCACCGCGCTGGCCCTGCCGGTCGACGTCAGCGAGCCCGAGTCGGCCAAGGCGATGGCCGACCGCACCCTGGCAGAGTTCGGCGGCATCGACTACCTGGTGAACAACGCCGCGATCTTCGGCGGGATGAAGCTGGACTTCCTGATCACCGTCGACTGGGACTACTACAAGAAGTTCATGAGCGTGAACCTCGACGGCGCACTGGTGTGCACCCGCGCGGTCTACCGCAAGATGGCCAAGCGCGGCGGCGGGGCGATCGTCAACCAGTCCTCGACCGCGGCGTGGCTGTATGCCAACTACTACGGCCTTGCCAAGGTCGGCATCAACGGCCTGACCCAACAGCTTTCGCGGGAACTCGGCGGGATGAACATCCGCATCAACGCGATCGCCCCGGGGCCGATCGACACCGAGGCCAACCGGACCACCACTCCGCAGGAGATGGTCGCCGATATCGTCAAGAACATCCCGCTGAGCCGGATGGGGCAGCCCGACGATCTGGTCGGCATGTGCCTGTTCCTGCTGTCCGATCAGGCCAAGTGGATCACCGGCCAGATCTTCAATGTCGACGGCGGACAGATCATCCGCTCATGAGTGACGCCAGCAGGTACGGCTACATCGGTCTCGGCAACATGGGTGCCCCGATGGCCAAGCGTCTCATCGACTGGCCCGGTGGGCTGGTCGTGTTCGATGTGCGGGCCGAGGCGATGGCCCCGTTCGTCGACGCGGGAGCCACCGCGGCCGCCAGTGTGACCGACGTCGCGGACGCCGACATCATCAGCGTGACCGTTCTCGACGACGCGCAGGTGCGCGAGGTGGTCGGTGAGCTGGCCACCGCTGCCAGGCCCGGCACCGTCATCGCGATTCACTCGACGATCAGCGACTCGACCGCGGTCGAACTGGCTGAACAGCTTGCCCCCCAGGGGATTCACGTCATCGACGCCCCGGTCACCGGAGGCGGTGCCGCAGCGGCGAAGGGCGAACTGGCGACCATGATCGGCGCGCCACGCGAGGTCTACGAACGGGTCAAGCCCGCGTTCAAACAGTGGGCCTCGCTGGTGATCCATGCGGGCGAACCCGGTGCCGGGACGCGAATGAAGCTGGCCCGCAACATGTTGACGTTCACCTACTACGCCGCGGGCTGTGAGGCCCTGCGACTGGCCGAGGCCGCCGGCCTCGACCTGCAGGCGCTGGGCCGGGTGGTCCGGCATACCGAAGCGGGCACCGGCGCGGGCAACATCATGATCCGCGAGGACATGAAACCCCTTGCGCCGGACAACTTCCTGTACCAGCCGTTCGTACATGCCCGCGGGCTGGGTGAGAAGGACCTGGGCCTCGCACTGGCGCTCGGGGAGAAACTCGACGTCGACCTGCCGCTGGCCCAGGTGGCGTTGCAGAGGCTGGCCGACGGACTGGGCGTACCGCACACGGAGTCGAAGGAGTGACGATGGACGAGCTGCGCCGCAAGGGCCTGGCCAAGATGAACGAGGTCTACGGCTGGGAGATGCCCAACATCGAGGGCAACCCGTACTTCGACCTGACCGTCGATCACCTCTTCGGCACCATCTGGACTCGGCCGGGGTTGTCGATGCGGGACAAGCGGATCATGACGCTGACCGCGGTCGCAGCTTTGGGTATCGAGGATCTCGCGGAGATCCAGGCGAACGCCGCGCTGCACAACGAGGAGCTCACCGACGACGAGCTCAAGGAGATGGCGATCTTCCTGACCCACTATCTCGGCTTTCCGCTGGGCTCGAAGTTCGACGGCGCCGTCGGCCGGGTGGTCGCCAAGCGCAAGAAGGCGGCCGAGAAGGGCGAGTCCGAGGACAAGAAGGGGAATGTCAACGCGGCCGTGAAGATGCACAGCGGCAAGACGCTCGAGGACTAGCCCGATAACACTAAGGCGAATAAGACAACGGTAAGGAAACGCGCAGATCGCAAACCTTTATCGGTCCGTGTCATAAACGTGACGTCTGTATACCACTGTTACCAAAGTGAAACCGGGGCCGCGGGCTTCGGTGACGAGCAGGAGTGGCAGATGACTTCACTGACGATGTACGACTCGTGGACAGCGCCGACCATGCTCAGCCTCTGGACCGAACCGGAGAAGAAACGCACCAAGACCGTGCACCGGGTGTCGGTCTGGGTGGGGACCATCGACACCGCGGTACGTGTGCTCTGCCCGATCGTGGTTTCCGGAGGCGTGATGTTCGCCGCGCTGATGTGGCCCACTCCCGCCCACGCGGATCCTCTCCTCCCGATACCCACCCTGCCGGGCACCACCGCCGCAACCACTGCCACCACCAATGCCGGCCCGATCAAGACCGCCATCGCCCAATTCGGTCAGTCGCTGTGTCCGATGCTGGTGAAGCCCGGCTCGAATCTGGCCACCAATGCATCACAGCTGCAGGGCAATTCCGGTCTGACGAACACGATCGCCGGAGCTGCCACCGGAATGGCGATCCAGATGGAATGCCCGACGCTCATGACCCAGCTCGCCAACGGCAACATGTCCTCGCTGACGTCCCTGCTGCAGTTGATGGGTGCCAAGTCCACCCCGGCGGCCGGATTGGGGCTGCCCGCCCTGGGTGCGGCCACGTCCAACCCGGTCCAGGTGCCGGCGTTGTGACCGCTGGCGTGCGTCAGCCGCCCACCGCTGCGGAATAGGCCATCCCGCCGAAGAACAACACCACGAGGCACAACACCAGGTGCCCACTGCGAACGGCCGCGCCGTTTTGTGCTGTACGAGGCGGACCACGGTGACGATCAACCCGGCGAGACCGACCGGTATCGCTGGGGCAGTAAGTTCGGCTGATGGCCGACCGCCCCGATCCATCCGGTCTCGACGAACTGCTGGCGCGTCGCGCGCTCACCGAGGATGCCGCCCGGCCCGAGGCCGTGGACCGCCGGCACGCCGCCGGCGGCCGGACGGCCCGCGAGAACATCGCCGATCTTGTCGATCCCGACTCGTTCGTCGAGTACGGCCGGTTCGCGATCGCCGCCCAGCGTGCGCGCCGCGACGTCGATGACCTGATCGCGCGCACTCCCGCCGACGGCTTGATCGCGGGCACCGCGCACATCAACGGTCACCCGTGCGCGGTGCTGTCCTACGACTACACCGTGCTGGCCGGAACCCAGGGCGTGTTCGGGCATCGCAAGAAGGACCGGCTCTTCGAACTGATCGAACGGATGCGGCTGCCCACGGTGTTCTTCGCCGAAGGCGGCGGTGGGCGGCCCGGCGACACCGATTACCCGACGGTGTCCTCGCTGGAGGTTCGCGCGTTCAAGCTGTGGGCGGCGCTGTCCGGCGTGGTGCCCCGCATCGCGGTGGTCAAGGGCCGCTGCTTCGCCGGCAACGCGGTGATCGCCGGCTGCTCGGATCTGATCGTCGCCACCGCCGATGCCTCCATCGGCATGGGCGGGCCGGCCATGATCGCCGGTGGCGGGCTCGGCGACGTCGACCCCGACGCGGTCGGTCCGATCTCGGTGCAGGCGCCCAACGGTGTCGTCGACGTCGTCGCCGCCGACGAGGCCGAGGCCGTCACCGTCACCAGACGCCTGATCGGTTACTTCCAGGGACCCGCGGAACCCGGCCGTGCGGACGACCAAAACCGTTTGCGCACAATCATTCCCGAGCGCGCCCGGCGTGCCTATCCGATCGCACCGGTCATCCAGACGATGGCCGACGAAGGCTCGGTGACATTCCTGCGGGAGCGCTTCGCCCCGGAGATGGTCACCGCCCTGGCCCGCATCGAGGGCCGCGCTGTCGGGATCATCGCCAACAACACGATGGTGATGGCCGGTGCGATCACCGCCGCGGCCGCGGACAAGGCGGCCCGGTTCCTGCAGCTGTGCGACAGCTTCGGCATTCCGGTCGTCTCGCTGATCGACTGCCCGGGTTACATGGTCGGCCCGGCGGCCGAGTCCGAGGCGCTGGTGCGCCGCGCCTCCCGGCTGCTGGTCGCGGGCGCGGCACTGCGGGTGCCGTTGGTGGCGGTGGTGCTGCGCCGGGGCTACGGCCTTGGCGCCCAGGCGATGACCGGCGGCAGCCTGCACGAGCCGCTGCTGACCGTGGCGTGGCCGACCGCCCACCTGGGCCCCATGGGGCTCGAGGGTGCGGTGCGGCTCGGCCTGCGCAAGGAACTGGAAGCCATCGCCGACGACGACGAGCGTGAGCTTCGGGTCCAGCAGGCCACCGCCGTGGCGCAGGAGAACGCCAAGGCGCTCAACGCCGCTCAGATGTTCGAGATCGACGACGTGATCGACCCGGCCGAAACCCGGGGATTGATCGCCGCCACCCTGACGGCGGCGGCCGCCCGCGGGGATCTGCCGCCGCTGCGGCGGTTCGTCGACACCTGGTGATCTAAGGTGTGGCTGTGCGCGTCCTCGTGATCGGATCCGGTGCCCGCGAACACGCCCTTTTACTGGGGCTGCGCGAAGACCCCGAAGTGGATTTTCTGGCCGTGGCGCCCGGCAACGCCGGTACCGCCGCGGTGGCCGAGCAGCACGACGTCGACGTCACCTCGGCTGACGCCGTGACGGCTCTGGCTGAGAAGCTGGCGATCGACCTGGTGGTGATCGGGCCCGAGGTGCCGCTGGTGCTCGGTGTCGCCGACGCCGTGCGCGCCGCGGGCATCGCCTGCTTCGGCCCGTCGAAGGACGCCGCTCGCATCGAAGGGTCCAAGGCCTTCGCCAAGGACGTGATGGCCACTGCCGGTGTACGCACCGCCGGCTGCGAGACCGTCGACAACCCCGCGCATCTGGACGCCGCGCTCGACCGGTTCGGGCCCGCCGCGGGCCAACCGGCTTGGGTGGTCAAGGACGACGGGCTGGCCGCGGGCAAGGGTGTGGTGGTCACCGCCGACCGCGACGCGGCGCGAGCGCATGCCGCCAGTCTGCTCGACTCCGGGCATCCGGTGCTGTTGGAGTCGTTCCTCGACGGCCCCGAGGTGTCGCTGTTCTGTCTGGTCGACGGCGCGACAGTCGTTCCCCTGCTGCCTGCTCAGGACTTCAAACGCGTCGGTGACAACGACGCCGGGCCCAACACCGGTGGGATGGGTGCATATTCGCCACTGCCGTGGCTGCCCGATGCGGTGACGCAGGCGATCGTCACCGATGTCGTCGAACCCGTTGCCGTCGAACTGGTCCGGCGGGGCTGCCCGTTCTCGGGTCTGCTGTACGCGGGCCTGGCGATCACCTCCAAAGGTCCGGCCGTGGTCGAATTCAACTGCCGTTTCGGCGATCCCGAGACCCAAGCGGTGCTCGCACTGCTGGAGTCCCCGCTGGGCCAACTGCTGCACGCCACCGCGACCGGGACGCTGGCCGACTTCGGCCCGCTGAAGTGGCACCAGGGCTACGCCGTCACGGTCGTCGTTGCCGCCGAGAATTATCCGGGACGGCCCCGCGTCGGCGACGTGATCACCGGCTCCGATGTCGAAGGGGTGCTGCACGCGGGCACAACGCGGCGCGACGACGGGGCCGTCGTCTCCTCCGGTGGGCGGGTGCTCTCAGTCGTCGGAACCGGTGCCGATCTTCCTGCGGCGCGCAGCGCGGCCTACGGTGTGCTGTCGTCGGTTCGGTTGCCGGGCAGCCACTTCCGCTCCGACATCGGACTCGCGGCGGCCGAGGGCCGCATCGAGTTGCCGCGATGACCCCCGACCGCGGTGCCGCGTTCACCGCAGAGCGCGCCGAGATGCTGGCCTTCTGTGCCACGCTCGCTCCAGCGGAGTGGCGGATGGACAGCCTCGCCGCGGGCTGGCGAATCCAGGACGTCGTCGCCCACCTGGGCACCGGCTGTCACGCGGTGTTCAGCCCGGCTGCGGCGAAACTGATGCGGGGCAGCGACATCGAGCGCGCCAACGACGCGATGGTGGACTCCCGCCGTGACTGGTCGTCGACCGATGTGCTGGCCGAGTACCGGCGCTGGAGCCGGGTCTTCGGGGCGGTGTTCACCGCGGTGGGCCGCACACCGCTGGGCGGGGTGCAGGCCCCGCTGGCCGAGTTGGGGAAGTTCCCGGCGCGGCTACTGCTCAGCGCGCTGGTATTTGATCATCACACTCATCTGCGCCATGACATGGCACCGGCGCTGGGACGCCCGGCCCCGGCTACCGACGCCAACCGGATGGCCGTCGTCCTGGAGTGGATGATGGCGGTGCTATCCAATCAGCTTAGAGCGCAGCAGCTTTCCTTCTTGGACCGGCCGCTGTCGATCATCCTGACCGGACCCGGCGGGGGCGCCTGGCTGGTGGCGCCCGACGGCTCGATCACCGTGGGCGCCGCCCAACCGGCCGCCGCGCAGATCACCGGGGTCGCTTGCGAGTTTCCGCAGTGGGGCACCGCACGATCCCGTTGGAAAGACGCCGACGTGAGCATCACCGGGGACGCCGACTACGCCGCAGCGTTCCTCGACACCGTGGACATCGTCTGACGCCTCAGGCTGTCAGCAGCGGCGCCATCCAGGCGATCTCGCCGGGCAGCTGCGAACTCCAGAAGCCGCCGTCGTGGCCGCCGGGGGAGAAGCCACCTGCCGGCGGATTCGGAAGCTGGGCGATGAACTGCTTGGTGGCCGAGTAGAACGGGTCACTGTTGCCGCAGTCGATGCGGATCGGGATCGATGCCAGCGCGGGCAGGCCGAACACGCTGTTGGCGGCGAAGTCCCCAGGGCCGTCGAACGCGCCGGCCGCGGCCTCGCCCGCCGACAGCCACAGTGCCGGGCTGACGGCGGTGATCGCGGCGGTGCGGGCCGGCCCCAGCCGGGCACCCAGCAGCAGCGCGCCGTAGCCACCCATCGACCAGCCGATGAACGCGACCCGCGAGGTGTCAAGGCCCTTGTCGGAGAGCATCGGGATCAGTTCGTTGAGCACCATCGAGCCGGCATGGTCACCGTTGGCGCGGTCGTGCCAGTAGGACTCGCCGCCGTCGACGGAGACGACAGCGAACGGCGGAATCCCGGCGCTGACCGCTTGCGCCAACCCTTGCTCGACACCGCCGGCCATCACGGTCGCGGCGTCACTCCATCTGCCGTGCAGCGCGATGACGGGACGCAGTGGGGCGGTCTGGCCCGGCGGGCGGGCGATCGCCCAGTTGGTCGTCACCCCGCCGCGAGCGGCCGAGACGAACGACCCGGTGACCATCGTCGGGGCCGCCACGCCGGACGTCGCGGGCTCGAGCGGAGCGGGCGGCAGCAGGGGGGCGCCGACTCCGGTCATCGCGACGTCGGGCCCGGCAGCGCGGACCCCGGAGTCGAGCAACGTGCCGAGAGTGAACGCCCCGGCGGCCCCTGCGGCGGCTCCGGCACCGAGTCGCAGGACGGTGCGACGGCTCAGGTTCGGCATGCGGCACATCTTGCCATCGGCCCGGCTCGCGGCCGAATCGCCGCTGGACGCGGCAGGCGCCGCAAGTTAATGATTCGGTGAAAGGGCCATGTCGCGGCACGGCCTGCTGGCAGCATGCAGAACGTGACCGCGGCGGTGACCCCTAAGGGGGAACGGCGACGGTATGCGCTGGTCAGCGCTGCCGCCGAGCTGCTGTGTGAAGGTGGCTTCGATGCGGTGCGGCACCGTGCGGTAGCGCGGCGGGCGGGACTGCCCCTGGCGTCGACGACCTATTACTTCTCGTCGTTGGACGATCTCGTGGAAAGCGCCGTCGAGTACATCGGCGCGGCCGAGGCGGCGCAGCTGCGCGCCCGGGTGAACGAGTTGCCGCGGCGCCGGCGTGGCCCGGAGGCGACCGCCGACGTGCTGGTCGACCTGTTGGTCGGCGACCCGGCCGAAGAGCCGATCAGCGAACATCTGATTTCTCGATACGAGCGCTACATCGCCTGTGCGCGCCACCCGGCGCTGCGCAGTATCCAGCGGCGGCTGCTGCAGCAGCGAGTCGACGCCGTGGTCGAGGCCGTCGCGCGATCGGGCCGGTTCGTGCGGGTGGACATGCTGACCGCGATGGTGTGCGCGGTCGACGGGGCGGTGGTCTCCGCGCTCGTCGGGGACGGTCACGGTCCCCGCGAGATCGCCCGCGCCACGCTGGTGGACGTCATCGAAGTCCTTGCGCCGATCGACGAACGCAGCCTGCGGGTGTGAGCGGTTACGTTCGAGGCATGGACTTCTCCGCGCTGACCCGGCCGGCGACCGATCTGATTGACGGGGCGATGGACCGCGCCCTGGTGCTGGGCTACACGAGGATCGGCTCGGGGTTGCGGCGGCACTGGTGGCCGGCCGACCCGAAGGCCGGCTCGTTGGTGGGCAAGCGGGTGGTCGTCAGTGGCGCGACCGCGGGCATCGGGTTCGCCATGGCGCAGGGCTTCGCCGAACTGGGGGCGACGGTTCACCTCCTGGGCCGCGACGCCGGCAAGGTCGCGGCGTGCGCGGCGACGATCCGGCAGGCGGTGCCCGACGCCGACGTGGTCGAGGAGGTGTGCGACGTCTCCGACCTCGATGCGGTGCGGGAGTGGACGGCGTCGTTCTCCGACCGGGTGCCCGCACTCGACGGGCTGGTGCACAACGCCGGACTGATGCCCAAAGAGCGGATGCTCACGCCGCAGGGGCATGAGGTTCAGCTGGCCACCCACGTGCTGGGTCCGCACCTGATGACCGATCGGCTGCTGCCGCTGTTGCGGGCGGCCCGCGGTGCGTCGGTGGTGTTCGTGTCCTCCGGCGGCATGTACAGCTCGCCGCTGGTGGTCGACGACCTGGAGTACCGGCACGGCTACAACGGAGTCCGCGCGTATGCGCGGACAAAGAAGATGCAGGTGGTGCTGGCCGACTCGTGGGCGCGCCGGCTGGCGGGCACCGGTGTGCGGGTGGAGAGCATGCACCCCGGCTGGGTCGATACCCCGGGCGTGGCCGAGTACCTGCCGCGCTTTCGGGTGATCACCAAACCACTGCTGCGCGACGTTGCCGACGGCGCCGACACCGCGGTGTGGCTGGTGGCCACCCGGCCGGAGTCCAAGCCCGGGCACTTCTGGCACGACCGGGTGCAGCGGCCGACCACGTTCGGCTGGCAGCGTCAGGAGAACCCGGCCAAGGTGCGCCGCTTCCTCGAACAGGTCAGCAGGCTCACCGGGACCGCCGAGGCCTGGACGGGCCTTCGCGCCTGACCCCACGATCGTGTGACGGCTCCGGCGCTCACGCTTCCGGGGCCGTCACACGCGCCTGACTAGTGGCAGTGGATGGCCTTGTAGCCGCGATCGACGAGCGGGTGGGCCGCGAGGTCCAGTTCCGAGCAGAGGCCCAGGCGTTCGAAGCGCCTCGCCATCGCACCGTGCGCGCGGATCAGGATTTGGTAGGGCTGCTGCATCGCGGGGTCCAGTCCGGACGGCATCGGCGCGGACCATCCCGGATTTTCCGCCAGAGCCTGAGTCTCGGCCTGGGACAGGTACACCTGACACATTCCGTTCGAGCAGTCGCCTTCTGCGTAGGCCGGCGACGATGTCACTGTGGCCATGCTGGCGGCCGCGATGGCGACAGCCGCCACGGTTGCTGCCCGGACGACTGCCGTGATCGGTCCCGGCCGGCGCTTTCCGTTGTGTGCCGACTCGGGGGTGTTCTCCTGAAGTGCTCGATCGAGCATCTGACTCTCCTCTATCCGTCGACGGCGAGTGCCGTACGGTATTACTGTAATACGAAAGTGAGAAGTAAGCAATACTAATTATACAATTACGTTAGTACGGAAATCGTTG
The DNA here is from genome assembly GCA_963716465.1 of uncultured Actinomycetota bacterium. Taxonomy (GTDB): domain Bacteria; phylum Actinomycetota; class Actinomycetes; order Mycobacteriales; family Mycobacteriaceae; genus Mycobacterium. Next base: position 188,659 of record CAVQTS010000004.1, on the reverse strand, counting down.
GTCGTAGACGACCTGATTGGTGTAACGTCAGGGACCAGACGATGCGGATGTGGCGCATACCGTCGCCACAATTGAGTTGGCTGACTCCGGGAGGTGGACACCGTGACCGCACCCAAGGGCAAGACGCTGCAATTGCGGGTCAACGCGGACTATGCGCGCCGCTTTGCGGCCGTCGCCAAGGCGCGTGGGCTCTCCGAGTCCGCCTTGCTGAAGGTCGGTGCCGACAAGGTGCTCGCCGAGGCCGAGGCCGACATCGATGCATTGAAAGCGCAGGTCCGGGCCCAGTACGACGCCGCCAAGAAGCAGGCATTGGCGGAGTTGGACACCTTGGTCTCGCTGGAATCCGATGAAGCATCCGTCACCGACAGCAGCGGCTGACCTTCGCCGTAATGGACTCAGCAGTCTTTGTCGCGAACCACGTAGAGCGGGTAACTGGTGGCGACTGCGACGGCGTTGTCGTTGGTGCTGACCAGGATCTGCACCGGCTTGGCGTTGTAGCCGCACCAATAGCCGACAGTTCGGCGATCTGGCGGGGCATCGATGACGAACTGGTAGATGGTCGGCGAGCCGTCTGCCGCGACCGGTGGTACCGGCACGAAATCGCCGGAGTCGAGCTGGGGTTGGGCAGAGCCTTCGCGATTCCTGTCCATCATCAGATGCGAGTCGGTGACGGCCGTGGGGCTGGTCGCACCGATGGAGATGGCGAGCCGATCCGAGGCCGCGTGGATGTCCTTGACCGACAGCCAGAGCTGGAACACCAGCCGATCGTTGATGCGCATCACCGGCGCTTGCACCCGAGGCAGGATGCCGGGTGCGGTCTGGGCGTCAACGCTGGCGGCACCCGAGCCTGCCAGGACGAAAAGCTGCACGCGAGTGTTCGGCAGCGCCTGCGTCAGCGGGACGACGGTGGTGGCGTCCGGCAGCGGCAGCACCGCACTGGCGGTCAGGTGCTCGGGCGCGGGAACATTGGCCTGTCCGCCGAACGGACTGATGGGAATCATCCACAACACCACCGCGATCACCGCGATGACCGCAGCCGCGGCCGCACCGAGCTGCCACCACCGGCGGGGCCGGGTGGTCTCGGGAGCCGACCGCGCGGTGACCGGTGGTCCAGCAGTCAGCTGGTCGCCCGCCTCGCGGAACTCGTGCAGACAGTCGACCAGCGCCAGCACCGCGTTGCGCTGCGTGTACTCCGGGTCGTCGATGATCTGGTTGACGTGGTCGAGGAAGTTGTCGCGCGCCTCCGTCTGGTGCCAGACGGGCAAGGTCACCTCGGCGAAGCATTCCGTGACCGAGATGGCCAGCACGAACGCGGCCCCGGCCAGGTAGCCGCGGTAGGCGAAGTCCCCGAGCGGAGCGCCGGGCTCGGGAACCCGGCGCGGGAAGATGGCCGGCGCGTCGCGGATCAGGGCGACCGACGCACATGCGCCCAATCGATAGCCGAACGTTTCGCCTACCCGGGTGACAGCCTTGGCCGCGTGGTAACTGCGCACCATGGCTTCGCGAAGTTCTGGTTCGTCGACCGTCTCGTCGAATTCGCCGTCAGCTGCGGCAGCCCGCAGGGTGTTGGATGCGACCAGCAGGAGAAGATCGCGCTGCAGAGCTTCCTGGGGGTGGTCCCCAGCCCCGCCGCGCCCACGCTGCTGCTCCACCGCCCAATCGTACGGTGCGGGTCAGGGCGGCCAACCCGCATCCCAGATGTAATATCGTAGTGGCGTATTACGACATGACAGCTATGAGGACCGAGACCCGAGTGGATGGCAGGAGCCTGCGGACATGAAGTTGAATCCGCGCCGTCGCCGCCGGGGATCACCACTCCCGGTGGCGGCCGCGCTTGCAGCGGTGGTGGCAGTGATTGCCGCCCCGACTGTCGCGGCCGCGCCTGGCCGCCTTGTCGACATGGGCGATCAGTGCCGTGCCGAGTACCCCGCCGACAGCACCTTCTTGCCGGCTGAGGCGTACTTGGTCGCTCCGCGCGACGCGTACTCGTGGCGGTGTAAGCGCATCTCCATCTGCCCGAAGGGTGGCATCGTCACCGACCTGGCGGTAGACCCCAACGGTTTCTGCACCCGCCACAATCTCGGGCATGCGGTGGTTAGTGCCGTTCCGCCGAACTGGGAATGCCTCGCTTAGGACGGCGATGTCGCCGACGGCGCCGCTGAAACCTGGACGGGCCTACGCGCCTGAAAGTGCGAGTGGTCACGGCCATTACGTCGATCTCGGTGTGGGCCGTGAAACGCCTGGGGCGCGAACGAATTCCTCTGCCGCTCAACGGTTCCAGCGTCAGCCGCTAACTCAGTTGTCGGTTGGTGGTGGTTGTGGTTGGAAGGGTTGGTACCACCACCAGTCGGCGCGTTCGCCGGTGGGTCCGGGGCAGGGTGGGACATCGGGTGGGGGTCGTGTGGGGGCGCGGGCGATGGATCCTGCGGTGAGTGGTCGTGCCGTTGCTGTCGGTGACGGCGAGGTGCTCGGCGGGGCCGGTGATGGTGATCAGGCCGCGGTGGTGTGCCCGGTGGTGATAGGGGCAGAGCAGGACCAGGTTGGACAATTCGGTGGGTCCGCCGTCGTCCCAGTGCCGGAGGTGGTGGGCGTGTAGTCCGCGGGTGGCCCCGCAGCCGGGCACCGCGCAGCTGCGGTCGCGGTGCTCCAGCGCCCGGCGCAGCCGGCGGCTGATCGTGCGGGTCACCCGGCCCGCGCCGATGGGCTGACCGTCGCGTTCGAACCACACTTCACAGCTGGCATCGCAGCTCAGATATTGGCGCTCGGCGTCGGACAGCAGCGGCCCCAGGTGCAGGGCGGCGGCGCGCTCGGCGAGGTCGACGTGGACCACCACGGTGGTGTGCGCCCCGTGTGGGCGGCGGGTGGCCTCGGCGTCCCAGCCGGCCTCGACCAGGCGCAGGAACGCCTCGAGGTCACCGGGCATCGGCGGGGCGCTGGGCGATGGGTGATCGCCGGTCGTCGTGAGCCTGTTTCCACTCGCCGATCAGCGCCTCACGGTGCGCCGCCAGCGCCGCCTCGAACGTGGCCGCCTCCAGATGCGCCAGTGTGATGCGCCACCAGCTGAACTGCTCATCGGAGCCCGTCGTGATCGAGGCCCGCGGGTCCGGGCGGGGATCGGGCTCGGGGCGCGGTTCGAGCTTGATCGCGGTGCGCAACTGGTTGACCGTCGCCACCTGCGGCCAGCTGCGCGTAATGCTCATCGGAGCCGTCGGCTGCCCGGGCGGCGATGACCCCGACCTGATCCAGTGACAGCCGACCCTGCCGCAACTCGCCGACACAGCGCGGGAAGGCCTCGCTGCGGCGCGCGACGGTGGCGATCGTGTGGGCGTTGGCCGACGAGGTGCCCAGCTTCCAGGCCACCAACCCCGCCACCGAACGGGCCCCCGTGGAACCGCAGAGCTCGTCGCGATCCATCTCCGCCACGATCTCCACGATCCGCCCGTCGATCGCGTTGCGCTGACCGGCCAACTCCGCCAACTCCCCGAACAACACCTCAAGACGCTCAGCAGGGGAAACCGTCGTGCCGAGGGCTGCGGTCGAGGACATGACATCATCATCGCAGAGGGGTCCGACAACTTTCGGTGTCAGCTGTGAAAACCCAAGTAGCGAAGAGTATTACGTCGATATCGTCGAGATTTTCGGGGTCACGATGCAGCCAGTCGCTGGCTCGCCGTAGATCGTCACGTCGCCCGGTCGTTCGGTGGCGAACCGCGCGACGTAGGCGCACAGCACCGCGTCGATCGGATCCTCGGCACGGCGCAACTCGGACTTACGGGTAGCGGTTCTGACTGCGGCGGTCAGCCGTCGCCAATCGGGGTGACTCGTCAGGGCCAATTCGGGCAGGGTTTCGATGAGACCGACAAACCTGGTCAGTTCGGACTGCAAACTCGCGAATTCGCGGCCCTGTTTCTGCTTGTACTTCAGTGTGCGATCAAGCCCGAACAGCACCACGGCGGCCGCATGCGGGTAGACCTCGAGCGCGCGCCGCGGCGACGGTGACCGAGGGTCGAGGTCGAGTTCCAGGGCCCGGCACAACCCCGCACCGCGACCACCGTCGGCGAACCAGGCCAGGCCGGTGTTGGCCGGGTGCGCGCCGGCATCGAAGCGACGGAAATCCCGATTCAGCGCGGTCTCGCACGGCCGCGTGCCGCTCGGGTTGGTGACCACCAGCGGAGCGTCGATCGCCACCACGCACGGCCCCACGGTGTACGGGGCGAGTTGGGCCAGCACGTCGTCGTCGGCACCGGCCGCGCCGACGTGCACCAGCACCCCGGCGCCGTCGAGGACGGCGACACCGGTGGGGTTACGCTGCCCCCAGGCCAGGTCGACGCCCACGAAGTACATGACGCAAACCGTAAGCTGTGGGCTTGTGAGCATTCCGAATGTCCTGGCCAATCGGTACGCCAGCACCGAGATGGTGGCGATCTGGTCGCCGGAGGCCAAGATCGTGGCCGAACGCCGGCTCTGGCTCGCCGTGCTGCGCGCGCAGAAGGAACTGGGCGTGGACGTGCCCGACGGCGTGCTGGAGGACTACGAGCGGGTGGTCGACCAGGTGGACCTGGACTCGATCGCCGCGCGCGAGCGGGTCACCCGCCACGACGTCAAGGCTCGCATCGAGGAGTTCAACGCACTCGCCGGCCACGAGCACGTGCACAAGGGGATGACCAGCCGCGACTTGACCGAGAATGTCGAGCAGTTGCAGATCCGCCGCTCGATGGAACTCGTGCACGCCCACGGGGTGGCCGTCGTGGCCCGGCTGGCCGAGCGCGCCGCCAACTACCGCGATCTGGTGATGGCCGGCCGCAGCCACAACGTCGCCGCCCAGGCCACCACACTGGGTAAGCGTTTCGCCTCGGCCGCCGAGGAAACGCTCATCGCGCTGACCCGCATCCGCGAGCTGATCGCCCGCTACCCGCTGCGCGGCATCAAGGGGCCGATGGGCACCGCCCAGGACATGCTGGATCTGTTCGACGGCGATGCCGACCGGCTGGCTGACCTGGAACGCCGAGTCGCCGAATTCCTGGGCTTCTCAGCGGTTTTCGCCAGCGTCGGTCAGGTGTATCCGCGCTCGTTGGACCACGACGTGGTGTCTGCGCTGGTTCAGCTGGGCGCCGGCCCGTCGTCCTTCGCGCACACCGTTCGGCTGATGGCCGGCCATGAATTGGTGACCGAGGGCTTCGCGCCCGGGCAGGTCGGCTCGTCGGCGATGCCGCACAAGATGAACACTCGCAGTTGCGAGCGGGTCAACGGCCTGCAGGTGGTGCTGCGCGGGTACGGCTCGATGGCCGCGGAACTGGCTGGGGCGCAATGGAACGAAGGTGACGTGTTCTGCTCCGTGGTGCGCCGGGTGGCGCTGCCGGATGCGTTCTTCGCCATCGACGGGCAGATCGAGACCTTCCTGACGGTGCTCGACGAGTTCGGCGCCTACCCGGCGGTGATCCAGCGGGAACTGGACCGCTACCTGCCGTTCCTGGCCACCACCAAGGTGCTGATCGCCGCCGTGCGCGCCGGCGTGGGACGGGAGACCGCGCACGAGGTCATCAAGGAGCACGCGGTGGCGGTGGCACTGGCGATGCGTGAACGCGGTGCCGAGCCGGATCTGTTGGACCGCTTGGCCGCCGACCCGCGTCTCCCGTTGGATCGGGCGGCCCTGGACGCCGCGCTGGCCGACCGGACGGCGTTCATCGGTGCGGCGCCCAGCCAGGTCGACCAGGTTATCGCCGCGGTGGACGAACTGGTGAGCGCCTACCCCGACGCCGCGAAGTACACCCCCGGGGCGATCCTGTAAACCCATGTCGCTCAACGACATCGACTTCACGGATCTGGACAACTTCGCCGACGGGTTTCCGCACCACCTGTTCGACGTCCACCGCCGCGAGGCTCCGGTGTACTGGCACGAGCCGACCGAGAACACCCCCGATGGGGAAGGCTTCTGGTCGGTGGCCACCCACCCGGAAACCCTTGCCGTGCTCAGAGACGCGGACACCTACTCGTCGGTGACCGGGGGCGAGCGACCCTTCGGCGGCACCCTGCTGCAGGACCTGCCGATCGCCGGCCAGGTGCTCAACATGATGGACGATCCGCGGCACACCCACATCCGCCGGCTGGTCAGCTCCGGCCTGACGCCGCGGATGATCCACCGGGTCGAGGACGACCTACGTCGCCGGGCCTGCGCTCTTCTGGACGCGGTGCAGCCCGGAGTGGCGTTCGACTTCCTGGTCGACATCGCCGCCGAGTTGCCGATGCAGATGATCTGCATCCTGTTGGGAGTGCCCGACAAGGAACGACATTGGCTCTTTCACGCGATCGAGCCGACCTTCGACTTCGGTGACTCCCGCAAGGGCGAGGTCGGCACGATGTCCGTCGAGGAGGCCGGATCGCGGATGTTCGCCTACGGCACCGAGCTGATCGCGGCCAAGCGCGCCGAGCCCGGCGACGACATGCTCTCGGTGGTCGCCAACGCCACCGTCGACGACCCCGATGCGCCGTCGCTGTCGGACCTCGAGTTGTACATGTTCTTCAGCCTGCTGTTCAGCGCCGGGGCGGAGACCACACGCAACGGAGTGGCCGGCGGCCTGCTGGCCCTGGCGCAGAACCCGGATCAGTACCGGAGGCTGCGGGACGACCCGGAGCTGTTGCCGACGGCGATCGAGGAGATGATCCGATGGACCTCGCCGTCACCGTCGAAGCGGCGCACCGCGACTCGCGACACCGAACTCGGTGGACATGCGATTACGGCCGGGGACAAGGTGCTGGTGTGGGAAGGCTCGGCCAACCGCGACGCGTCGGTGTTCGACAACGCCGACTCCTTCGACGTGGCACGTAAGCCTAACCCGCACTTGGGTTTCGGGCAGGGCGTGCACTACTGTCTGGGCGCTAATCTGGCCCGGCTGGAGTTGCGGGTGCTCTACGAGGAACTGCTCGGCCGGTTCGACGAGATCAACGTGGTCAAGCCGGTGGAGTGGGCGCGCAGCAACCGGCACACCGGCATTCGGCATCTGTTCGTCGAGTTCGGCTGATCACATCACGGTGTGGCCGGCGTCGATCGGCAGGGCCACCCCGGTGACGTGGCGCGCCTTCGAACTGACCAACCACATGACGGCATTGGTGACGTCTTCGGACTCCACGTAGGGAACCGGCAGCAGGTTGGCCGACAATGCCGACCCTTTGGGGTTCTCCTTGATTCGCGTGGCGGTGAACTTGTTCATGATCATCGGAGTCGCGACACCGGTCGGATGCACGGAGTTGACCCGAATGCTGTACTCCGCGTAGGCATTCGCCGCCGAACGCATCAGGCCGACCACGCCGTGCTTGGCCGCGGCGTAGGCGAACATCGCCGCACTCCCGTCACCGCCCCGTCCCACCAGGCCCTGCGCTGAACTGGTCAGGACGATCGAACCGCCCCGGCCCTTGCGGATCATGGACGGCACCGTCGCGACGATGGTGTGCCACACGCCGTTGAGGTTGGTCTCGACGATGTCGCGGTAGAGCTGCGTGTCCAGTGGATCCTTCTTGCCGATGGCCACCACGCCGGCATTGGCGACGACGATGTCGATGTCGCCGAGTTGGTCGATACCGGTCTGCACGGCGGCGCTCAGGGCGTCGAGGTCGCGCACGTCGGCGACGACCGGGACCACCCGCCGGCCCAGCGCCTCGATCGCCGCGACGGTCTCCTCGAGGTCGGCCTTGGTCGCCAGTGGGTAGGGGATGGAATCGATGTCGGCACAGCGGTCGATCGCGACGATGTCGGCGCCTTCGGCGGCCAGCGCCACCGCATGACTGCGGCCCTGACCGCGGGCGGCTCCGGTGATGACGGCGACGTGGCCGATGAGCTCTGTCACGCTGCGGACTCTACTGCGGACTGTGAAAGGCTTCGAAGCGCCATGGCGAAATCCAAAGGCGGGCCATCGGCCTGCGGCACCGTGGCAATCGGTTAACGGATCGCCCGCGTCCACCGATTGACGCTTCCGGGAGCTGGTGCCCGGGCCAGGCGCTGCCGTTCAGCAACATCCAGTGGGATCGGCCGCCCGGATCGGTGCAGAACTAGAACACTGAAGTGGTCCAGTAGCGCGGGGTAGCCACGCCTGCAGACCGCAACTCGAGTGCGGCCAGCCCTCGGACCGCCAGCGGATCCTCGTGGCGCCACGCGCCGACCGGGTCGTGGCTGATCTCGGTCAGCTTTCGCAGCGGACGGTTGGCCAGGGCGCGCAGCGCCAGCAGTTGCACGCCGGCGGGTGTCTTGGCCAGCGCCATCACCGTCCACTTGCGGCGGAAGAACCGGATCCGCAGGAACAGCCACGGCATGCCGATGGCCATGATCGGCGGTGCGGCCACCGCGATGGCCAGCAGCACCGCCAGCCAGGAGGCCGTGGTGTCCAGTTGGTGGCCGGCACCGGCGAGGTCGAGTGCGGCGTCGCTGGCGGCGCGCAGCGGCTTGGACATGGTGTCGCCGATCAGCGGGACTCCGTGCACGCTGTCGCCGGCCGAGTGCAGGTTGTCCGAGATTCCGGTGGCGCTGTCCTTGACCTGGCGCCCCACCTCGGAGATCGAGGCGATCGCGGTGTGCACCCCCAGCCCGACCATCACCCACACCGCGATCCACAGTCCCACCAGCAGGTCGCTGAGCAACTGCGCCAGCAGTCGGCCGGGGGTGGTGGCATAGGGCAGAAACCGCGACTTCATACCCTTGATCCCAGCACAGTCGCCTCCGGTCAGCGGCCGTTAGGCTGACGCGATGCGTCCCGCTCTGAGCGATTATCAGCACCTGGCCAGTGGCAAGGTTCGCGAGATCTACCGCATCGACGACGGGCACCTGCTCTTCGTCGCCAGTGACCGGATCTCGGCGTTCGACTACATCCTGGACAGCCTGATCCCCGACAAGGGCCGCATCCTCACCGCGATGAGCGTCTTCTTCTTCGACTTCATCGACGCCCCCAACCACCTGGCCGGCCCGCCGGACGACCCGCGGATCCCCGGCGAGGTGCTGGGCCGCGCACTGGTGGTCCGGAAACTCGACATGGTGCCCGTCGAGTGCGTCGCCCGCGGCTACCTGACCGGATCCGGACTGCTGGACTATCAGCGCACCGGCGCGGTCTGCGGCATCGCCCTGCCGCCCGGGCTGGGCGAGGCCAGCAAGTTCGAGCGCCCACTTTTCACCCCGGCGACCAAGGCCGAGTTCGGCGAGCACGACGAGAACATCTCCTTCGACCGGGTCGTCGAACTCGTCGGTGCGGTGCGCGCCAACCAATTGCGCGAGCGCACGCTGCAGATCTATCTGCAGGCCGCCGACCATGCGCTGACGAAGGGCATCATCATCGCCGACACCAAGTTCGAGTTCGGCGTCGACGCCGACGACCGGGTGGTGCTGGCCGACGAGGTCTTCACCCCCGACTCGTCGCGGTACTGGCCGGCCGACACATACACCGAAGGCGTCGTGCAGCCCAGTTTCGACAAACAGTTCGTCCGCAACTGGCTCACCGGAGGAGAGTCGGGCTGGGACCGCTACGGTTCCGCGCCGCCACCACCGCTGCCCGACGACATCGTCGACGCCACCCGCGCCCGCTATATCGAAGCCTACGAACGGATTTCCGGATTGTCCTTCGCCGACTGGATCGGACCCGCCGCATGACCCCGCCCGTGCCCAAGCGCGTCGACACCGAGCGCGTGTTCCACGACGACGTTTTCGTCGACCCCTACGAATGGATGCGCGACAAGTCCGACCCCGAGGTGATCGCCCACCTGGAGGCCGAGAACGACTACGCCGACCGGGCGACAAACCATCTGGAACCGTTGCGGCAGAAGATCTTCGACGAGATCAAGTCGCGGACCAAGGAGACCGACCTGTCGGTGCCCACCCGGCGCGGCGACTGGTGGTACTACGGGCGCAGTTTCGAGGGCAAGCAGTACGGCGTGCACTGCCGCTGCCCGGTCGGCGACGCGGGTGACTGGAACCCGCCGGTGTTCGACGAACACACCGACATTCCCGGCGAGCAGGTGCTGCTCGACGAGAACGCCGAAGCCGACGGCCACGACTTCTTCTCGCTCGGTGCCAGCAGTGTGAGCCTGGACGGCAACCTGCTCGCCTACTCCGTCGACGTCGTCGGTGACGAGCGGTACACCCTGCGGTTCAAGGACTTATCCACGGGAACGCTCTACTGCGACGAGATCGTCGGCATCTCCTCCGGCGTCACCTGGGCCGCCGACAACGCCACGGTGTACTACACGACGGTCGACGACGCCTGGCGCCCGGACACGGTATGGCGGCATCGCCTCGGCGCCGGGCAGCCCGACGAGCAGGTGTTCCACGAGCCGGACGAACGGTTCTGGATCGGTGTGGGCCGCACCCGCAGCAACAAGTACGTGATCATCGCGGCGGGTTCGTCGATCACCTCGGAGGTGTGGTTCGCCGACGCCGCCGACCCGGACGCCGAGTTCACCTCGATCCTGCCGCGCCGCGACGGAGTCGAGTACTCCGTGGAGCACGCCGTCGTCGGCGGCCAGGACCGCTTCCTGATCCTGCACAACGACGGCGCGGTGAACTTCACTCTGGTCGACGCGCCGGTCGACGACCCGACGACCCAGCGCACCCTGATCGCCGCACGTGACGACGTCCGCCTCGACGGCGCCGACGCCTTCGCCGACCACCTGGTGCTCAGCTACCGACGAGAAGCGTTGCCGCGCATCCAGTTGTGGCCGCTCACCGCCGACGGGTACGGCACTCCGGAGGAGATCACCTTCGACTCCGAGCTGACCTCGGCAGGCCTGGCGGGCAACCCGAACTGGTCCTCGCCCAGGCTGCGGGTCGGAACCACGTCGTTCATCACCCCGCTGCGGGTCTATGACCTCGACCTGGCCACCGGTGAGCGCACCCTGCTGCGTGAACAACCGGTGCTTGGCGGTTACCGTCGCGACGACTACGTCGAGCGCCGCGACTGGGCGATCGCCGAGGACGGCACCCGCATCCCGATCTCGCTGGTGTACCGGGCCGGGATCGACTTCCCCGCGCCCACGGTGCTCTACGGCTACGGGGCATACGAGTCCTCCGAGGACCCGCGGTTCTCCGTGGCCAGACTGTCGCTGCTGGATCGCGGCATGGTGTTCGCGATCGCCCACATCCGCGGCGGCGGAGAGATGGGCCGGCTGTGGTACGAGCGGGGCAAGCTGCTCGAGAAGCGCAACACGTTCACCGATTTCATCGCCGTCGCACAACATCTGGTCGACACCGGGCTGACCCGGCCGCAGAATCTGGTCGCCCTCGGCGGCAGCGCAGGCGGCCTGCTGATGGGCGCCGTCGCCAACTTGGCGCCGCACCTGTTCGCCGGGATTCTGGCCCAGGTGCCGTTCGTGGATCCGCTGACCACAATCCTGGATCCGTCGCTGCCGCTGACGGTCACGGAGTGGGATGAGTGGGGAAACCCGTTGGAGAACAAGGACGTCTACTTCTACATGAAGTCCTACTCGCCGTATGAGAACGTCGAGGCCAAGGAGTATCCGGCCATCCTGGCGATGACCTCGCTCAACGACACCCGGGTGCTCTACGTGGAGCCGGCGAAATGGGTTGCGGCGCTGCGGCACACGAAGACGGACGGCCAGCCGGTGCTGCTGAAGACGCAGATGGCCGCCGGGCACGGCGGGATCAGTGGCCGCTACGAACGGTGGAAAGAGGCTGCGTTCCAGTACGCCTGGCTGCTGGCGACCGCCGACCCGGAGCACTACGGGCCGGCGGCAACCCGGTAGCGTCGGCGTCATGAGCCTGACCGACATCCCGCTGACCACCCTAGACGGCAAGGCCACCTCGCTCGCCGACTACGCCGACCGCGCCATCCTGCTGGTCAACGTCGCCTCCAAGTGCGGTCTCACCCCGCAGTACGCCGCACTCGAACAACTCGCCCGCGACTACGCCGACCGCGGGCTGACCGTGATCGGGGTGCCCTGCAACCAGTTCATGGGCCAGGAGCCGGGAACCCCGGAGGAGATCGCCACCTTCTGCTCGACGACCTACGGCGTCACGTTCCCGCTGCTGGCCAAGACCGACGTCAACGGCGCCGACCGTCATCCGCTCTACAGCGAGCTGACCAAGACCGCCGACGCCGACGGCCAGGCCGGCGACATCCAGTGGAACTTCGAGAAGTTCGTGATCGCGCCCGGTGGCGAGGTGGTCAACCGGTTCCGCCCACGAACCGAGCCCGATGCACCCGAGGTGGTTGCGGCGATCGAAACGGTGCTGCCGAGCTGAACCGGATGGACGTCTGACATCCGAACGGACGTCACCGTCCAGACACCTGGAGTTGACACACTGCGGATGTGGCTGGACAGCTCATCGTCTCGGTGTCCGGAATCTGCGACCGGACGCTGCCCGATATCGATCAGTTCTTGCGGGTGCTCGACACCCGCGGCGTGCCGGTTTCGCTGCTCGTGGCGCCCAGGCTCAAGAACGGCTACCGGTTGGAGAACGATCCCGGCACGGTCGACTGGCTGAGCAACCGCCGCTCCGGCGGCGACGCGGTGGTGCTGCACGGCTTCGACGAGGCCGCGACCAAGAGGCGCCGCGGCGAGTTCGCCACGCTGCCCGCGCACGAGGCCAACCTGCGGCTGATGGGCGCCGACCGTGTTCTGGAACACGTCGGCCTGCGGACCCGGCTGTTCGCCGCCCCCGGCTGGACGGTGTCGTCGGGCACCGTCGCAGCGTTGCCGCGCAACGGCTTTCGGCTTCTGGCCGGCTTGCACGGCATCACCGACCTGGTGACCGGCTCGACGGCCCGCGGGCGGGTGCTCGGCATCGGCGAGGGGTTCCTCACCGAGCCGTGGTGGTGCCGGACGCTGGTGCTGTCCGCAGAGCGCACGGCGCGCCGCCGGGGCATCGTGCGGGTGGCGGTCGCCGCCCGGCAGTTGCGCAAGCCCGGCCCGCGGCAGGCCATGCTCGACGTCGTCGACCTTGCCCTGCTGCACGACTGCGTGCCGTCGGTGTACCACTGGGGCACCGACCGGCCCGCATCGTCAGTGGCCTGAGTCTGATTGGCCGCCTCCTCCTCGAGCCGCCACCGGCCCGCATCGTCAGCGGCCTGAGTCTGATTGGCCGCCTCCTCCTCGAGCCGCCACCGGCCCGCATCGTCAGCGGCCTGACCCACTCGCCGTCGTCGCGATCCCGCCGTCCACCGGGATGATCGCCCCGTTGACATACGAACCCGCGCGGCTGGAGAGGAAGATCGCAATACCGGCCATGTCATCGTCGCGGCCGATGCGGCGAAGCGGAGCCGACGCCGCGATCGCCTCACCGAAGGCGTCTAGTGTCGCGGCCATCATCTTCGACGGGAACGGACCCGGGGCCACCGCGTTGACCGTGATGTGCTGCGGGCCAAGCTCTTTAGCCAGCACTCGGGTCATCTGGTGCAGGGCGGCCTTGCTGGCCGAGTAGGAATACGTCGGCATCACGCTGACGTGGATCGCGTCGATGCTGCCGATGTTGATGACCCGCGCGGGGTCGTCCTGGGTACCGGCCTTGCGCAGCGCGGGCACCAACTCCTGCACCATCCAGAACGGCGACTTGACGTTGAGGTCGAGAACCTTGTCCCACGCCGAGGCCGGGAAGTTCTCCAGCGGTTCGCCCCACGTCGCGCCCGCGTTGTTGACCAGGATGTGCAACTCGTCGGTGTCGGCGAGCACCTCGCCGGCCAGCCGCTTGCACTCCGCCTGACGGGACAGGTCGGCCGCGATGCCCCGAACCTCGCCGAACGCCGACAGCTGCTCGACGGCCTGCTCGCAGGCGTCGGCCTTGCGGGAGCTGACGATCACCCGGGCGCCGGCCTGCAACAGACCGCGCGCCATCATCATGCCGATACCTCTGGTGCCGCCGGTCACCAAGGCTGTCTTGCCGGACAACCCGAACAGGGTGTTCAGATCCGCTGCGCTCATCAGAATCGCACCGAGTTCTCTTCGGGCAGCACCCGGAAGTCGGTGTCGGTCATCTCGCTGAGCCGACCGTAGTAGATACCGCGGGCCTCCGGGGCGACGACGCCCTGATGGATCGGCACGGCATGTTCGGGCGCGACGGCGCGCAGGTAGTCGACCGCCTCGGAGATCTTCATCCACGGCGCGGCCGCCGGCGCGGCCAGCACCTCGACCGGCTCACCGGGGACGAACAGGGCGTCGCCCGGATGCATCAGCCGCGCCGGATGTTCGGCGTCGCCGACCAGATAGGAGATGTTGTCGATCACCGGAATCTCGGGGTGGATGACGGCGTGGCGGCCACCCACCCCGCGGATCGTCAGGCCGTCCACACTCAGCTCGTCGCCGACGTGCACGGCGCGCCACCGGCCGCCGAGTTCGGCCGCGGTGGCCGGGTCGGCATACAGCGCCGCGTCCGGATTGGCCTCGACCAGCGCGGGCAGCCGCTCGCGGTCGGCGTGGTCGGGGTGCTGATGGGTGATCAGTATCGCCGACAGCCCGGTCACGCCCTCGAAGCCGTGGGAGAAGTTGCCGGGGTCGAACAACAGCGTGGCGCCACCGAACTCGGCGAGAAGACATGAATGCCCGAAATGCGTCAATTCCATGCTTACGATTGTGCGCTCACGGGAGGCGTCACTATGCGGATGGTCCTGGCGGTGCTACTGGCAGCCGGTGGACTCGTCGTCGCGGCGCCGGCCCAGGCCGACCCGGAGACCTGCCCGCCGGTGTGTGACCGCATCCCCGACTCCGCGTGGATCGCGTCGTGGGCGATACCGCTGAACTCCCGCTACGGCTGGCCCCGGCTTCCCGGCCTGGCGGTGACGGCTACCGCGCCGAGGTTCCGGTTCGAGGAGCTGTGCGCCAGCCCGCCGGTCGCCCAGGACCCGCGCTCCTACGTGGTGGCAGAGAAGGCGGCGGTGGCGAACCCGGACGGCCAGTGGCAGCTGCAGGCCCAGGTGCTGCACTGGCGCGGTGAGACCTGGCGGGGCGGCCAGTTGGCCGAGGACGTCTTCAACACCGCCGTCGCCGCGCTGCGCTCCTGTCAACGGACCAACCCGTCGGCCTCGCCGTCGCTGACCACCTTGGAACCGGACCGGATGGCGGCCGTGGTCAGCGGGCCGGTGATCCTGCACCAGTACCTGGTGGCCGACCCGGGCAACAGCACGGTCACCGAGCTGGCGCTGTGGTCGACCTCCCCGCCGTTGACCGAGTGGCCGGCGCCGGCCGACGACACGGTGCTCGACGCGCTCGGCGCGCCGCTGTGCACGGCCTATATCGGGTCGTGCTCGTAGTGCGCCGGTACAGTTGAGCCGCACCATTCCCCGACGTCAGCGAGGAGCTTCTGTGCCCCGGGTGGTTGTCAACGTGATGCCCAAAGCCGAGATTCTCGACCCACAGGGTCAGGCAATCGTCGGCGCGCTGGGTCGGCTCGGGCACGCCGGCATCTCAGATGTCCGGCAGGGCAAGCGATTCGAACTCGAGGTGGACGACTCGGTCAGCGATGCCCAGCTCGCCGAGATCGCCGAGTCGCTGCTCGCCAACACCGTGATCGAGGACTGGTCGGTCACCCGGGAACCGTCATGAGCGCCCGCGTCGGAGTCATCACCTTCCCGGGGACGCTCGACGACGTCGACGCCGCCCGTGCGGTCCGCCTCGCCGGCGCCGAGGCGGTCAGCCTGTGGCATGCCGACGCCGACCTCAAGGGGGTCGACGCCGTCGTCGTCCCCGGCGGTTTCTCCTACGGTGACTACCTGCGCTGCGGCGCGATCGCCAAGTTCGCCCCGGTCATGGGCGAGGTGGTGGCCGCGGCCGGACGCGGTATGCCGGTGCTGGGCATCTGCAACGGTTTCCAGGTGCTCTGTGAGGCCGGCCTGCTGCCCGGCGCGCTGACCCGCAACGCGGGCCTGCACTTCGTCTGCCGGGACGTCTGGCTCAAGGTCGACTCCATCACCACGGCGTGGACCTCCCGCTACGAGTGGGGCGCCGAGTTGCTGGTGCCGCTGAAGTCGGGCGAGGGCCGCTACGTGGCCAGCGAGGCCGTGCTCGACGAACTCGAAGGCGAGGGGCGCGTGGTGTTCCGCTACGCCGACAACCCCAACGGCTCGATGCGCGACATCGCCGGCATCAGCTCGGCCGACGGCCGCGTCGTGGGCCTGATGCCCCACCCCGAGCACGCCACCGAACCGCTCACCGGGCCGTCCGACGACGGGCTGGGCTTGTTCTACTCCGCGCTGGACGCCGTCCTGGTCTGACGGGTCAGCCCAGAGTGCAGTTGTTTTCGGCGCTTCTCGGCAGACGTGTTCAACAAGTGCAGTCTCGGCGAAGCGCTCAGGGGGTCAGCGCGACGGAGGCCTCGGCGGTGTAGCACAGGAACGTCAACGTCTCCTGCAGGTATAGCTGCACGGCCTCGGCGTCGTGGCTCAGGTAGCCGATCGACACGTCGGTGCCCAGCTGCAGGTCGAAGTCGCCGCCGCGGGTGCTCAGCACGAACGCGCCGTCGATGGCGGGCGCCCAGATGATCTCGCCGTCCACCAGCCGGTTGAGGTGCTCGCGGATCGGATAGCCGTGCTCGGTGGTCTCACTGACCTTCGTGTAGGCGTCGGCCGAGAGCAGCACCGAGTACGGGCCGTCCACGCCGGCGAGCCGCAGCTCCGAAAGCGCTTGCGCGATCACGTCGGGGAACTCGCGGGCGTCGGCGGGCAACGCGAGCGGGGGGTTCGAACTGGAGCCGCGGATGCCGTCGATCGAGGCCGCCGCATAACCTTCGAAGATCGCCCGGTCCTCCACGAACGCCAGCTTCTTGGCGGCGTCCTTGACCGGATCCCAATCGGAGTCCTGCGAGCCGCGCTCGACGTCGTCGATCGCGATGCGCGACACCGTGAACGGCACCCGCAGCCGCACCAGCGGCTTGGCGTCGCGCAGATGCGCGACCACGCCGTCGGCGGGTGCGGACACGTCGCGCAGATGGCCGGTGCTGACCGCGGCGGTCACCGGGCCGCCCGGACCGCTGACGTCGACCACCCGACGGCCCGCGATGTGCCGTTTGAAGGTCCGGGTGGCCTCCAATTCGATTTCTTCCCAAGCAGATTCGGTTACCGGAGCGAGCTCGCGATAGAGGTTGTTCATCAGGATCGTCCTTTCAGACTGCCGATCGCCAGTGAGCCGTCGGAGGAGGTCGTCGCAGGTGGGGCCGGCGCCGCCGTTTCGGCCCCGGGTTCGGGCAGCGGTGGCGGATCGTCGAGGAAGCCGACGGTGGGGGTGAAGAACAGGGTGCCGGTGACCGCCGTGGAGAAGTCCAGGATGCGGTCGGTGTTACCGGGGGGATCGCCGATGAACATGTTGCGCAACATCTCCTCGGTCACCGCGGGGGTGCGCGAGTAGCCGATGTAGTACGTGCCGTACTCACCCGTGCCGATCTCACCGAAGGGCATGTTGGCCCGCACGATCTGCAGCTGGTTGCCGTCGGCGTCTTCGATGACGTTCAGTGCCACATGCGAATTGGCCGGCTTCTCGTCGTCGGGGAACTCGATGTCCTCGAGCTTGGTGCGGCCGATCACCCGTTCCTGCTCGACCACCGACAGCGATTCCCAGGACGCCATGTCGTGCAGGTACTTCTGCACGTGCACGTAGGAGCCGCCGGCGAAATCAGGATCCTCGGCGCCGATCTCGGTCGCGACGACCGCGGGCGGGCCGTCGGGATTCTCGGTGCCGTCGACGAAGCCGAGCAGATCGCGGTTGTCGAAGAACCGGAACCCGTGCACCTCGTCGACGACGGTGAGCGCACCCGACATCGCCTTGATCACCCGGCCGGCCAGCTCGAAACACACGTCGAGCACTTCGGCGCGGATGTGGAACAACAGATCACCCGGTGTGGCCGGGGCGTGATGGCGGGCGCCGCGCAATTCGGGGAACGGATGAAGCTCGGCCGGTCGCGGTCCGGCGAACAACCGGTCCCACGCCTCGGAGCCGATCGAGGTGACCATCGACAGGTGCTTGGACGGGTCACGGAAGCCGACCGCGCGCACCAGACCGGACAGGTCGGCCAGCGCGTCGTGGACTCTGGCTTCGCCGCCCTCGGCGATGGTGGCCACCAGGAAGATGGCGGCCGGTGTCAGCGGCGCCAGTACCGGCTGCGGCTGGGGATCGGGCACCGTTGAACCTTATCGGCTCCGCCGTCGGCCATGATGGTCAATATGTCGACAGGGGCCAGTGCGCACGGGCTGTGCGAGTTCATCGACGCATCGCCGTCGCCCTTCCACGTCTGCCAGACGGTGGCGCGACGGCTGACCGCGGCCGGCTACACCGAGCTGGCCGAGACCGACCGGTGGCCCGACCGCAGCGGGCAGTTCTTCACCGTCCGGGCGGGTTCGCTGGTGGCGTGGAACAGCAGCGAGGACCCCGACCGGCCGTTCCGCATCGTCGGCGGGCACACCGACAGCCCGAACCTGCGGGTCAAACAGCACCCGGACCGGGTGCTGTTCGACTGGCAGCTGGTCGTGCTCGAGCCGTACGGCGGCGCCCTGCTCAACTCGTGGCTGGATCGCGACCTGGGGATCAGTGGCAGGCTCTCGGTCCGCGACGCCGACGCCGACGGCGGTGTCGCGCACCAGCTGGTGCTGATCGACGCGCCGATACTGCGGGTGCCGCAGCTGGCGATCCACCTGGCCGAGGACCGCAATTCGCTGACGCTCAATCCGCAGCGCCACCTCAACGCGGTGTGGGGGGTCGGCCCGTCGCCCCGGTCGTTCCTCGACTACGTCGCGCAGTGGGCCGGGGTGGCCCCCGCCGAGCTGTTGTCGGCCGACCTGATGACCCACGACCTGACCCCGTCGGCGCTGATCGGTGCCGACGGTGACTTCATCAGCGCTCCCCGGCTGGACAACCAGACCACCTGCTACGCGGGGCTGGAGGCGCTGCTGGCCGCCCAGCCACGCGGCTACCTGCCGGTGCTGGCGCTGTTCGACCACGAGGAAGTCGGATCGACTTCGGATCACGGCGCCCAGTCGGACCTGCTGCTGACCACGCTGGAGCGCATCGTGCTCTCCGCGGGCGGGGACCGGGAGGACTTCCTGCGCCGGCTGACCGCGTCGATGGTGGCCTCCGGTGACATGGCGCACGCCACCCACCCCAACTATCCGGACCGGCACGAGCCCGGCCACCTGATCTACGTCAACGGCGGCCCGGTCCTCAAGGTGCAACCCAACCTGCGCTACGCCACCGACGGCCGCACCGCCGCGGCGTTCGAGCTGGCCTGCCGGCAGGCCGGGGTGCCGCTGCAGCGCTACGAGCACCGTGCCGACCTGCCGTGCGGCTCCACCATCGGGCCGATGACGTCCGCGCGCACCGGCATACCCACCGTGGACGTGGGCGCGCCGCAGCTGGCGATGCACTCGGCACGCGAGCTGATGGGCGCCGCCGACGTCGCGTCGTATGCGGCTGCGTTACACGCGTTCCTGTCGCCGGAGTGATCCGGGGCTGCGCCACTAGACTGATGCCGTGACATCTGGCCCCACTGGAGCAGTCGACACGGTCGAGCACGCGGCGGCCACCCCCGATCACCCGCAACCCTTCCGTGAACTCGGTCTCAAGGACGACGAGTACCAGCGGATTCGCGACATTCTCGGGCGCAGGCCCACCGACGCCGAACTGGCGATGTATTCGGTGATGTGGAGCGAGCACTGTTCGTACAAGTCCTCGAAGGTGCATCTGCGCTACTTCGGTGAGACCACCACCGAGGAGATGCGGGCGGGCATGCTCGCCGGAATCGGCGAGAACGCCGGCGTGGTCGACATCGGCGACGGCTGGGCGGTGACGTTCAAGGTCGAGTCGCACAATCACCCGTCCTACGTCGAGCCCTATCAGGGCGCGGCCACCGGCGTCGGCGGCATCGTGCGCGACATCATGGCGATGGGTGCGCGCCCGGTGGCCGTGATGGATCAGTTGCGCTTCGGCGCGGCCGACGCCCCCGACACCCGCCGGGTCGTCGACGGCGTGGTCCGCGGGATCGGCGGATACGGCAACTCGCTGGGCCTGCCCAACATCGGCGGCGAGACCGTGTTCGACGCCTCCTATGCCGGCAACCCGTTGGTCAACGCGATGTGCGTGGGGGTGCTGCGCAAAGAAGATCTGCACCTGGCGTTCGCCTCCGGCGCCGGCAACAAGATCATCCTGTTCGGGGCCCGCACCGGCTTGGACGGCATCGGTGGTGTCTCGGTCCTGGCCAGCGACACCTTCGGCGGCGACGAGGGCTCCGGGCCGGGCCGCAAGAAGCTGCCGAGCGTCCAGGTGGGCGACCCGTTCATGGAGAAGGTGCTCATCGAGTGCTGCCTCGAGCTGTACGCCGCCGGGCTGGTGATCGGCATCCAGGACCTCGGTGGTGCCGGATTATCCTGTGCCACATCGGAATTGGCTTCTGCTGGCGACGGCGGCATGGCCATCGAACTGGACCGGGTTCCGTTGCGCGCGGCCAACATGACGCCCGCCGAGATCCTCTCCAGCGAGTCGCAGGAACGCATGTGCGCCGTGGTCGCCCCGGAGAACGTCGAGAAGTTCATGGCCGTCTGCCGCAAGTGGGAGGTGCTCGCGACGGTGATCGGCGAGGTCACCGACGGCGACCGCCTGCAGATCAGCTGGCACGGCCAGTGTGTGGTTGACGTGCCGCCGCGCACCGTCGCCCACGAAGGCCCAGTCTACGAACGGCCGCTGGCCCGGCCGGACTGGCAGGACGCACTGAACGCCGACACCTCCGCCGCACTGGTGCGGCCGAGGACCGGCGAGGAGTTGCGCGCGACTCTGCTTGCGCTGCTGGGCAGTCCGCACCTGTGCAGCCGCGCGTTCATCACCGAGCAGTACGACCGCTACGTTCGCGGCAACACGGTGCTGGCCGAACACGCCGACGGCGGTGTGCTGCGCATCGACGAGGCCACCGGTCGTGGCATCGCGGTGTCCACCGACGCGTCCGGGCGCTACACCCAGCTCGACCCGTACGCCGGCGCGCAACTCGCGCTGGCCGAGGCCTACCGCAACGTCGCGGTCACCGGCGCCACCCCGGTGGCCGTCACCAACTGCCTGAACTTCGGTTCGCCGGAGGACCCGGGCGTGATGTGGCAGTTCGCCCAGGCGGTCCGCGGGCTCGCCGATGGCTGTGCGGCCCTTGGTATTCCGGTGACCGGCGGCAACGTCAGCTTCTACAACCAGACCGGTGCGACGGCCATTCTGCCGACCCCGGTGGTGGGTGTGCTCGGGGTGCTCGACGATGTGAGCAGGCGACTGCCCACCGGGCTGGGCAACGAGCCCGGGGAGACGCTGTTCCTGCTCGGCGACACCCGCGACGAGTTCGACGGCTCGATCTGGGCGCAGGTCACCGCCGATCATCTCGGCGGCGTGCCGCCGGCGGTGGACCTCGCGCGGGAGAAGCTGCTGGCCGAGGTGCTCACCGCCGCCTCCCGCGACGGCCTGGCCTCAGCAGCCCACGACCTCAGCGAAGGCGGTTTGATCCAGGCGGTCCTGGAGGCTGCGCTGGCCGGTGAAACCGGTTGCCGGATCGTGCTTCCCGAGAATGTCGATCCCTTCGTCTTCCTGTTCTCCGAGTCGGCCGGCCGCGTTCTGGTCGCGGTGCCGCGCACCGAGGAGAGCCGGTTCCGGTCGATGTGCGAGGCTCGCGACCTGCCCGTCACCCGTGTCGGTGTCTCCGACACCGGCTCGGATTCCGTTGAGGTGCAAGACTTGTTCAGCGTGTCGCTGGACGAGCTGCGCACCACCTCCGAGAAAGTGCTGCCCGGGCTGTTCGGATGACCAGTGCGGTCGACGACGTCACCGGCGAGGCACAGGCCCCGCCGAAACGGCGGCGGCACCGGGAATCGCTGGCGGCGTGGGCGTGGAGCCTGGTTCGGCTGGACTTCGTCGGCGTCGCGTTCGGGGCGCTGTTCTTCTGCCTGTCGCTGACCCCGTCGCTGCTGCCCCGCGACTGGGTGACCGGCGGCGCGATCGGGGGCATCAACGCCGCCATCGGCTACGGCATCGGGGTGTTGGTGGGCAGAGTGTTTCGCCGGCTGTTCCTGTCGCACCGCGACTGGTGGCCGCCGAGCCCGACGGTGCTCTACGCGACGAAGGCGGCCACCGTCGTCGCCTCCATCGGCGCCAGCGTGCTCATGCTCGTCCCGGCGGCGGCGTGGCAACGGCAGGTGTCGGCCGTGATGGGGATCGAGGGTCCGGGCACAGTGGGTTATCTGCGTACCCTCGCGGTCGCACTGCTCACCGGCGGGCTGCTGGTGGGCGCGGCGCGAGTCATCAAAGACGCCATCAGGTTCCTGGCCCGCGTGATGATCCGGCGCTGGGACATCAACGACGAGGTCGCGATGTTCGTGGGCACCGCCATCGTGGTGGTGCTGCTCATCACGCTCGTCAACGGTGTGCTGGTGCGTGGTTTCATCGCCGGCGCCCGGACGGTGTTCCAACCGCAGAACGCCAGCACCCGGCCCGGGATCGAACAACCGGTTCAGCCCGAACGATCCGGCAGCGCAGGCTCGTTCGCGGCGTGGGACACCCTGGGTTTCCAGGGGCGCAACTTCGTGGCCACCGGTCCGCACGCCGACGAGCTCACCGCGCTGAACGGCCGACCCGCCAAGGAGCCGATCCGCATCTACGCCGGACTGCAGTCCGCCGACACCGACGCGGGCCGCATCGCGGTGCTGCTCTCGGAGTTGCAGCGCACCAAGGCGTTTGAACGCAGACTGCTGGTGATCATCCCGACCACCGGCACCGGATGGGTCGATCCCGTCGCCGCCCGCTCGATCGAGTCGATGTACAACGGCGACACCGCGCTGGTGGCCATGCAGTACTCGTATCTGCCGAGCTGGATCTCGTTCCTCGCCGATCAGCAGAAGTCGGTGGAGGCGGGCCGGGCGATGGTCGATGCGATCCACGACCGCTGGCTGCAGTGGCCCGCCGACCGTCGGCCCCAATTGGCTTTGTACGGCGAAAGTCTCGGCTCGATGGCCGGCCAAGGCGCGTTCGGATATCTGCCCGACATCGTCGACATGGACTTCTCGTCGGTGTTGTGGGTGGGGCCGCCGAACGCCAGCGCGCTGTGGAAGGCGTTGACCGTCAGGCGCGATCCCGGCACACCCGAGATCCAGCCGCGCTACGACAACGGGCGCACCGTGCGCTTCGCGCAGGCGTCCGGCCCGGCAGAGATCGCCGGGGTGGCGGCCGCGCCGCCGTGGAAGGGACCCCGGGTGCTGTATCTGCAGCACCCGTCGGATCCGGTGGTGTGGTGGACGCCCGAGCTGCTGTTCGACAGGCCGGACTGGCTCAAGGAGCCGCCCGGCTTCGACCGCAGCGCATCCATGCGCTGGTATCCGATCGTCACCTTCTGGCAGGTGAGCGCCGACATGGCGGGGGGCGTCACCAACTCCCAGGGCACCCCGACCGGGCACGGCCACAATTACGGCGACGGCCAGCTCGACGGTTGGGTCGCCGTCGCCGCCCCTGCCGGGTGGACCATCGAGGACACCGAGCGGATCCGTCGGGCGCTGGACAAGGCCATTGCGGCCGGCGGCCCCGAATTCCAATGAATGCTCGCGATATTCGCCGACAGACGGTCGTGCGCGCGATAGCCGGCACCGCCGTGGCGGCCGCCGCCCGTGCGCCGCTGGGAATACGGCCGCCGCACCTGTGGTCGGGGCTTCGCCTCGGTGGCGGCGTGGCGGGTGCGGTCGCCGTCGGCGTTGCCGCCACGACCGCAATCCCGAAGGTGCGGACGGCGATGGGCGATCGCGATCTCCCTGAGGACGCACGCCGCTGGCTGGCGTTCGAGATTCCGCTCGGCACGGTCTGGGCCGAGGAGACGGTCTTTCGGGGCGGGCTGCAGACACTCGCCGGCAGAGCGTTGGGCCCGGGGCGGGGACGGCTGCTGCAGGCGATCGCCTTCGGGCTCTGGCACATCCCGGACGCCAGGAAGACGGGTGAGCCGATTGTGGGCACCGTGCTGGTGACCGGGCTGGCCGGCTGGGTGTTCGGCTGGCTGGCCGAGCGCTCCGGCAGTCTGCTCGCTCCGATGCTCGCCCACCTGGCGATCAACGAAGCCGGTGCGGTGGCGGCCCTGGCGGTGCAGCGCAGAGGTTAGCTCGCCGTCGTCGGCACGTCGCGGCTGTCGAACACCAGGTCGTGGGCTTCGCTGTCGGTGTCATCGATGCCGAAGCTGATGATGCGTTTCGGGGTGATCCGGATCAGCGGCTCGCCCTCGGCATTCTCGGCTTGCTGGGCAGTGCCGCGAATTTCCAGGCAGCGCACTCGCCACGGGTCGTGCGAGAAGACGTCGTCGACCACGAACGCGACGGTGTTGTTGGCGGCGATGTTGCGGAACTTCTGGCTCTTGGCCAGGTTGTAGCCGTAGACGTCGAGGGTGCCCAACTGCTCGTTGTAGATGAACGTCACCGGGCTGTTCTGCAGTGTGCCGTTCGGCTGGATGGTGGCCAGCCTGCCGAGGTCGGCCGACTTCATGTATGCGATTTCGTGGGGTTTGAATGCCATGTCGCCACCGTAGAACCTCAACTGTTGTTGATGTCAATAACCGGCGACTGGGATACTCGACCCATGTCGTCCCGCCGCGCCGCGGACCCCGCCGCAACCCTCGCCGCGGTGCGGGCGGTCGCCCCGTGGCTGCGTGACGACACCGAGCCGACGCCCGACCGGGCCGCGATCGCCGCCGCGGTCCGGCTCACCGCCCGAACCCTCGCCGGACTCGCACCCGGCGCCAGCGTGGAAGTCCGCATCCCGCCCTTCGCTGCCGTCCAATGCATCTCGGGGCCCAGGCACACCCGCGGCACCCCGCCCAACGTCGTCGAGACCGACGCCCGGACCTGGCTGCTGCTGGCGACCGGCCTGCTCGACCTGCCCGGCGCCACCGCCGACGGCGCGCTTCGGCTGTCCGGGTCGCGCACGGCCGAGGTAGCCGCGCTTCTGCCGCTGGTGAAAATCGACTAGCCGCCGGGGCGACACTCGGCGTTCAATTCCGCGATTGGAGCTGATCACCGTAGACTGGCTGACGTCACCAACCCCCGCCAGGGAGCAGCCCATATCGTGACCGGCCAACTGGAAAACGAGCCTCGCGAAGAGTGCGGCGTCTTTGGAGTGTGGGCTCCGGGCGAGGATGTCGCCAAACTCACGTATTACGGCCTCTATGCGCTACAACACAGAGGCCAGGAGGCGGCCGGTATCGCCGTCGCCGACGGATCACAGGTCCTGGTTTTCAAGGACCTCGGACTGGTCAGCCAGGTGTTCGACGAGCAGACCCTGGCTGCGATGCCGGGCCACGTCGCCATCGGGCACTGCCGGTACTCCACCACCGGCTCGACCACCTGGGAGAACGCCCAGCCGGTCTTCCGCAACACCGCGGCCGGTACCGGAGTTGCGTTGGGGCACAATGGAAATCTGGTCAACACGACCGACCTGGCGCGCCGGGCGCGCGACGCCGGTCTGATCAACCCCAACATGCCGGGCGCGGCCACCACCGACTCCGACATCCTCGGCGCCCTGCTGGCCCACGGCGCGGCGGACTCCAGCATCGAACAGGCCGCGCTGGAACTGCTGCCCACCGTTCGCGGCGCGTTCTGCCTGATCTTCATGGACGAGAACACCCTCTACGCCGCCCGGGACCCGTTCGGGGTGCGCCCGCTGTCGCTGGGCCGGCTCGACCGCGGCTGGGTGGTCGCCTCCGAAACCGCTGCACTGGACATCGTCGGCGCCTCCTTCGTCCGCGACATCGAGCCCGGCGAGCTGCTGGCCATCGATGCCGACGGTGTGCGGTCGAGCCGGTTCGGCAACCCGACACCGAAGGGCTGCGTGTTCGAGTACGTCTACCTGGCCCGCCCGGACAGCACCCTGGCCGGGCGTTCGGTGCACGGCGCACGGGTGGACATCGGCCGCCGGCTGGCCCGCGAGAAGCCGGTCGAGGCCGACCTCGTCATCGGTGTTCCCGAGTCCGGCACGCCCGCTGCCGTCGGGTATGCGCAGGAGTCCGGGATTCCGTTCGGTCAGGGGCTGATGAAGAACGCCTACGTCGGGCGCACCTTCATCCAGCCGTCGCAGACCATCCGTCAGCTCGGCATCCGGCTCAAGCTCAACCCGCTCAAAGAGGTGATCCGCGGCAAGCGGCTGATCGTCGTCGACGACTCGATCGTGCGCGGCAACACCCAGCGCGCCTTGATCCGGATGCTCAGAGAAGCCGGCGCCGTCGAGGTACACGTGCGGATCGCCTCGCCCCCGGTGAAATGGCCGTGCTTCTACGGCATCGACTTCGCCACCCCGGCCGAGCTGATCGCCAACGCGGTGGAGAACGAGGGCGAGATGCTCGAGGCCGTGCGTCACGCCATCGGCGCCGACAGCCTGGTCTACATCTCCCAGCAGGGCATGATCGCCGCGACCGAACAGCCGGCCACCCGGCTGTGCTGCGCCTGCTTCGACGGCAACTACCCGATCGAACTGCCCGGCGAGACGCAGCTGGGCAAGAACGTCGTCGAGCACATGCTGGCCACCGCGGCCCGCACCGGCCTGCCGATCGCCGAGCCGGACGGCCGGCGAGTTCCCGTCCAAGCCGACAACGACAACGTCTCGGCGCTGCGGAGGCCCTAAACCGCCGCGGCGGTCACCCGTCTAACCCGGGCATCTGACGCGATGGCCTGAACCGGCCGTCCGGCGAGCCAGTACACCCGGCCCAGCAGTCCACGCGGATAGAAGATCGTCCGTTGCTCGTAGCGGCTCCCACTGCCCTCCGGGACGACTCGCATCTCCAGCCAACGCTCACCGGGGCCGCCGTTCTGGGCACGAAGTCGGACCAAACTGCCTGGTTCGTGTTCCTCGACTTGCCATCGGTCGGGGATGCTGCCCTCCACGGCCTTCCACAGCTGCTCGGGACTGGCAGCGCTGTGCCGGGCGCGGGTGTCGGTGTAGACCACCTCGCCCGCCCACTCGGGATCGCTGGGCAGTTGCGCGGCGGTGCCGTTGTTCCACGTCGTCTCGACTTCACCGCGCGCGATGCGGGCCAGCGCCAGCGACACGGCCCGGCGGTAGGGCGTGAGCCCGGTGGGCGGGGGCGGGATGATCGTATCGATGTCGTGGTTGTTCATCACGGCATCGCAGTGCAGCGACTCGACCAGTGGGCGCGCCAGCCCGGACGGGATCGGGGTCACCAGCCCCACCCACAGCGCGGCGATCCGCGGCGTGAGCACCGGAAGCACCAGCATGCGCCGACGCCGCAGACCCGCCACCTCGGCGTAGATCTGCATCATGTCGCCGTACTCGAGGACGTCGGGTCCGCCGATGTCCCAGGTTCGCGACTTGGGCACCGCGACGGTCGCGGCGGCCACGAGGTAGTGCAGCACGTCGCGGATGGCGATCGGCTGGATCTTGTTGTGCACCCACTTCGGTGTCGTCATCACCGGCAGGCGGTCGGTGAGATGACGGATCATCTCGAACGAGGCCGACCCCGAGCCCACCACCACGCCGGCCTGCAGCACGATGGTCTCGATGCCCGAGGCGATCAGGATCTCCCCGACGGTGGTGCGCGACGTCAAATGCGTTGACAGTTCGGTACCTTCGGGGTGCAGCCCGCTGAGGTAGACGATGCGGCGAACGCCGGCGGCGCGGGCGGCGGCAACGACGTTCTGGGCGGCGCGACGCTCCTCGGTGGAGAAGTCCTTCTCCAGGCCCATCGAGTGGACCAGGTAGTAGACGACGTCGACGTCGGTGAACGCCGCCTCGAGCGAGGCCAGGTCGTTGAGGTCGCCGCGGGCCACCTCCGCCTTGCTGCGCCACGGCACGTTCGCGAGCTTGTCGGGGTTGCGGGCCAGCGCCCGCACCGCGAAGCCGCTCTCCAGCAGTCGCGGCACCAGGCGGCCACCGACATACCCCGTGGCACCCGTGACCAGGCACCTCATCTGCTCAGCCGACACCAAAGCCCTCCCATCGTCGACTTTCATTCGGAGCCGACGACCGTCTGGATTGCCCAGACGGGTGTCGGCTATGCCGCATCAGTCTCGTCCGTCGCACGCCCGGGGGATGCGATAGGTGCCCACCTCACAGCGACTTTCTCCGATGCGGTGCGGGTGGGGCTGGTGTGGCGCGTCAGAACGGGCAGCCGGGGTTGGGCATGTCCACGGTCAGCGGACTGCCGGCCGGGTCGATGTAGAGGACCCACATCACCAGCGGGTCGGGACCCTCGTTGCGGCCCTCGTGCACATACCCGTCCCCGCTGCTCTCGATGATCGGGTCGTTGGCGTGGTAGACGCCGTCGATCGAGCATCCGCTGTCGTAGTGCGTCAGCGTGCCGGACTTGATCACGCCGAACACCTGCCCCGGGTGGTAGTGCCACCCGGTGGTGCCGCCCGGCGCGATGGTGATCTGCTTGGTGATGTAGTCCTTGCCGTTCAACGACGAGTGCGCGAACGTGATCGACTCCACGCCGTCGCCCGGCGTGGCAGCGGCCGTAGCCGGCGTCGCCACCACAACCGTGAGCGCGAGCGCGCCCAGCCACCGCAATGCCGTCATGCTGAGCAGACTGTCACAGCCCGATCGCCGCCCGGGACCGAACACCCGGGTCCACAATGTCTCCCATGGCATTTGCGGGATGGCCCATCGAGGCGGTCGAGTTCTACGAGGGCCTCGAGGCCGACAACTCCAAGGTCTACTGGCAGGACCACAAGGCGGTCTACGACCGCCACGTCAAGGCGCCGATGGAGCAGTTGTTGGCCGAACTCGCCGACGAGTTCGGCGCCGGCAAGATCTTCCGGCCCTACCGCGACGTCCGGTTCAGCGCCGACAAGACGCCGTACAAGACCAACTGCGCGGCGACCGTCGGCTCGGGATACGTGTCGTTCTCGGCCGAGGGCCTGTCCGTGGGCGGCGGGCTCTACATGCCGGACCCGAAGACGCTGGCCCGCTACCGCGAGGCCGTCGAAAAGGAGAAGTCCGGCGCCGAGCTCGCCGCGATCGTCGCGGCCCTGCGCAAGGCCGGCTACGACACGATGGCCCACGAGGTCCTCAAGACCGCGCCCAGGGGATATCCGAAAGACCATCCGCGGATCGACCTACTTCGCCACAAGGGCATCGCGATGATGAAAACCTGGCCGGTGGGAGCGTGGCTGGGCACCAGGAAGGCCAAGGACCGGGTGGTAGAGACCCTGCGTGCCGGGGTGCCGCTCAACGACTGGCTGGCCCGTCACGTCGGCTGAACCACGGCCCGTTCCGGCGGCGGACGACGACCGGTAGCCTTATCCGCGATGACGGATCGCGAGGACGACACCCACATCTCCTACGCATCGGCCGGGGTGGACATCGAGGCCGGTGACCGCGCGGTCGAGCTGTTCAAACCGCTGGCCAAACGGGCTACCCGCGCTGAGGTGCGCGGCGGGCTCGGCGGCTTCGCCGGACTGTTCGCCCTGCGCGGCGACTACCGCGAGCCGGTGCTGGCCGCCTCGACCGACGGTGTCGGCACCAAGCTGGCCGTGGCGCAGGCGATGGACAAGCACGACACGGTCGGGCTCGACCTGGTCGCGATGGTCGTCGACGACCTGGTGGTGTGTGGCGCCGAGCCGCTGTTCCTGCAGGACTACATCGCCGTCGGGCGCACCGTTCCCGAGCGGGTCGCCGCGATAGTCTCCGGTATCGCCGAGGGCTGCGTGCTGGCCGGCTGTGCGCTGCTGGGCGGGGAGACCGCCGAACACCCGGGCTTGATGGACCCCGACCACTACGACATCTCCGCCACCGGAGTGGGCGTGGTGGAAGCCGACGACGTGCTGGGGCCCGACCGGGTGCGCCCCGGTGACGTCATCATCGCCATGGGCAGCTCGGGGCTGCACTCCAACGGGTACTCGCTGGCCCGCAAGGTCCTGCTCGAGATCGACCGGATGAACCTGGCCGGGCACGTCGAGGAGTTCGGCCGCACCCTCGGCGAGGAGCTGCTCGAGCCCACCCGCATCTACGCCAAGGACTGTCTGGCGCTGGCCGCCGAGACCCAGGTCCGGACGTTCTGCCACGTCACCGGCGGGGGTCTGGCCGGCAACCTGGAACGCGTCATCCCACATGGCCTCGTCGCCGAGCTCGATCGCGGAACCTGGACTCCCGCACCGGTTTTCGGGATGATCGCCCAGCGCGGCCGCATCGAGCGCCCGGAGATGGAGAAGACCTTCAACATGGGCATCGGCATGGTCGCCATCGTGGCGCCGGAGGACACCGATCGCGCGTTGGCCATCCTGACCGCCCGGCACCTGAGTTGCTGGACGCTGGGGACGGTCACCAAAGGAAAAGACGGCCCGAGAGCCAGGCTCGTGGGTCAGCACCCACGGTTTTGAGAGGGCGGCGGCTCAGGGCCGCCAGTCGTCCTCATCGGTCCACGAGTCCTCGACGAACCCGTTCTCGGACTTCTCGGGTTCACTCCCGCCCGAACCGGCCAGCTCCTTACGGAGCCGATCGACATCGATCTGCGGAGAGCTGTACTTCAGCTCTCTAGCAACCTTGGTCTGCTTTGCCTTAGCCCGGCCGCGGCCCATGGGGGAACCCCCTCGCGCAATAACGGAGCGGCCCGAATTCAGGCGGCTCCGATCTGTGTGTTGGTTATTGTCCTGCCAACACTTTACCGTGCCCCGCTCCGATGTGCTGGCAGGCCCGTTCGGCCGCACGCGAACATCAGCTGCCGGCACCCCGAAGCCGTTCCACGGCCAGCCGGCCGGCGCCGACGCCGTCCGCCGCCGGCAGCGAATCCGGATCGATCTCGGCGGTGACCTGGTGCTCGCCGCCCGTGGTCAGCGCCGTATCGGCCGGAATTGCGCGTTTGACCAGGGCCAGCGCGATCGGACCGAGGTCGACGTGGTCCACTACGGTGCCCAATCGGCCGACGACACGCCCGCCCGCCAGCAGCGGATCGCCGGTCTCCGGCCGCTCACCGGAGCCGTCGAGGTGAACCAGGACCAGCATGCGAGGCGGTTTTCCCAGGTTGTGGACACGTGCGACGGTCTCCTGGCCGCGATAGCACCCCTTGTCCAGATGGACGGCGCTCCCGATCCAGCCCACTTCGTGCGGGATCGTGCGCTCGTCGGTGTCCACGCCCAGCCGGGGCAGCCGCGCGGCCACCCGCAGTGCCTCGTAGGCCCACACCCCGACCTGGCGCACCCCGGCGCCGGCCAGCCGGGTCAGCCACGCGTCCTTGGCGCCGGGGGGAACCACCAGGTCAAGCTGGATTGCGTCGTCCGGTGCGGGCAGCCGCCGGACGAAGCCGCCACCGGGAAGCGGCGCGGCCGTCGACGCTGCGGGCAGTTCGTCGAGGCCCAGGGCGGCCAGCACGCCGGCGTCCGCCAGTCGGGGGCCCAGCAGCGACAGCACCGCGAAGTCGGCCGCCGCGGGGGCGACATCGGACCAGAACACCATTTTGCTCAGATAGGCCAGCAGCGGTTCGCCGCGCCACGGTTCGGTGTCGAGGTAGGTGACGCCACCGAGCTCGGTCTGGATCCAGTGATCCTCGACGCGACCCTGGCCGTCGAGGCTGAGATTCTCGGTGACGGCGCCGTCGGGCAGCTCGCTGACATGCTGGGTGGAGATCGAGTGGAGCCAGCTCCGCCGGTCGGCTCCGGTCAGCGTGATGACCGCGCGGTGGGATCGGTCGACGACGACGGCGTCGTGCTCGGCGGTCCGCTGTTCGCCGAGCGGATCACCGAAGTGCCAGAGTGCTCCGGCGTCGGGGGAGCTGGCGGGGGCGGGGACGGCTGACACACATCAACTCTACGGAGCCTGCAAGTACGCTGTGACTCCATGCCTGGAATGCCCAGCCGCCTATCGGTGGCCGTCACTCTCGACGGCGAGGTGCGCGACCCGGCTCAGCCGTTGTTGTTCGCCGATGATCTGGCCGCCGTTCGCGGCGACGGGGTGTTCGAGACGCTGCTGGTGCGCGACGGCCGGGCGTGCCTGGTCGAGTCACACCTGCGCAGGCTGGTTCAGTCGGCCAAGATGATGGACCTACCCGAGCCGGATCTGCCGGCGTGGCGCACCGCCATCGACGTCGCGGTGACACAGTGGACGGCGGCGGCCTCCGACGAGGGCGCGCTGCGCCTGGTGTACAGCCGGGGCCGGGAGAGCGGCTCCGCGCCCACCGCCTACCTGACGGTCAACCCCGTCGCGGACCGGGTCGCGGCCACCCGCCGCGACGGCCTCGCCGCGGTGCTGCTGGATCGCGGGCTGCCGTCCAGCGGGGTCGACGCGATGCCGTGGTTGGTGGCCGGCGCCAAGACGTTGTCGTACGCGGTGAACATGGCCGCGCTGCGGCACGCCGCCGCCGGCGGCGCCGGCGACGTGATCTTCGTCAGCAGCGACGGCTGCATTCTCGAAGGGCCGCGCTCGACGGTCGTCATCGCCGCCGAGAGCGACGACAATTCCGGGCGCACCTGCCTCTACACCCCGCCGCCGTGGTATCCGATCCTGCGCGGCACCACCCAGCAAGCCCTGTTCGAGGTTGCCCGCGACAAGGGCTACGACTGCGACTACCGCGTCCTACGCTCCCCGGATCTGTTTGCCGCGCAGGGAGTTTGGCTGGTATCGAGCATCACCCTGGCCGCGCGGGTGCACACGCTGGACGGTCGGCCGTTGCCACCGGCGCCGTTGGCCGCGGAGGTGGCCGAACTGGTCGACGCGGCGATCGTCAGCGATCGCTGAGCGCGAAAAACTGTTGGCACACCCCTGCCTGCGCGGGTACGGTCGGCCGTACACAGGGAAGGAGGTGGTCCGGAACATTGAGTAGTAATTCTTGGACATGTGAGGTGGCTGCCCGCTAGCAGCACCAGGTGCCGGAATCACCTGCGCCCTGAGCGCGCTGGCGAATTCCAGGCAGCTACCCGGCCCCCGAGCCCCCGGTTCGTCCAACCAGGAATACCCGGCTCGGGGGCCGACCCCTTTCTTGGATCAGTCCGCGTGCTGCTGCCCGAGTCTGCACTGGGCGCGGGGATTCGGCCGGCGGTCGCGCCCACGCCGCGCTGTCTTTTGGGGTCGCGATGAGCTCCGGGGTGGTTCGATGATCCGCATCCTCGACGGTGGCACGATCATCGAATCAGGTTCGGCCGAGCAGGTTTTGACCGATCCGCGGGAGGAGCGGACCAAGCAGTTCCTGCGCCGGGTCACCGGCGCAGGGCGCGGCTAGTTCGCGGGGCCGGGCGCCAGCGTCGCGCACGCCTTCATCGCCTGGTCCCAGGTTGCCTGGTCCACCCCGGCCGGTGGCCCCAGGACGGCCGAGCCCCCGGTGTCGGTGACGCCGTGGTTGTGCAGGCACTGCGCAAACGACCCGTGCTGAGCCGGGGAGACGGTGGCTTCGGTCGGTGCGGGGCTGATCGCGGTCGGCGGACCCGACGGCGTCGGGCTCGACGTGCAGCCCGCGAGAAGAAGGGCGGCAGCGGCCGCCGCGAATACCAGTCTGCGCATCAGCCGACGTATCGCGACAGTCGCGCGGACAGGTGCGGCACCAGGCCGCCGTCGGCGTCGACCCGCTCCTCCACGTAGGCCAGGTCGCCGTTCTCGACGATGCCGTAGAGGCGCTTGGCGCCGCCGACCAGCACACCGGATCTGCTGCGCGCCAGCGCATCGGTCGCCAGCTCCCACGACGACTGGGTGCGGGGCTGTCCGTAGAACAGTTCGACGTAACCGGAGGAGTGCGCCAACAACAATTCGATGGCCTGTGATTCGCCCGGGTCGTCGGGGTCGTCGACGAAGCGCCAGAAGCCGGTCTCCCGCAGCCCGGGGGAGTGGTAGCCACCCTCCTCGTCCAGCCGCCACGACCGGGCCTCCCAGTTGAGGTAGTCGCCCCCGTCGTGCGAGCAGACGATCTGCTGGCCGAACGGGTAGTCGCCGTGCGGGCCGCGACCCTCGCCTTCGCCGCGCCACACCCCGACGAGCGGCAGCAATGCCAGCAGCGCGTCGTGCAGGTTGGCGCCGAGGCGCAGGTTGGCGGTGTCGGCGGGCAGTGGCAAGTCCTCGAAGACCGGAATGTTGCGGCCGGCGGTCTCCCGGGCGCGCTCGGCAGCTGCGGCGACGGCGCGATCTCCGCTGCCGGCGATGTTTTCCGAGGTCACGATTCGTCGGTGATCAGTCGATACAGCGCGTAGAGCGCGAACCAGGTGATCACCACCACGGTAGCCACCAGCAGGATCTCGTAGAAAAGGACCACGGGGAGAGTTTAACCGCGCCGGACTCGAGCGGCGTCAACCGCCCGGGCCACGTTAGCGATAAGTCAGGCGTCGTCAGGCGCTGCCTGATGGCCTGACTCCGCGCCCGGCGTCGTCAGGCGACCTTGATGTCGACTTCGTGGATGCCGGCCCCGGCGGGCGCCACGGTGACGTCGCCGTTGCCGAGCTTCGACAGCGCGCGCACCTTCCAGGTGCCCGGCGCGGCGAAGAACCGGAAGTCACCGGTCGCCGAGGCCACCACCTCGGCGGTGAACTCGTCGGTGTCGTCCAGCAGACGCACGAACGCACCACCGACGGTCTGGCCGGTGCCGTCGACCACTCGACCGGTGATCACCGTCTCCTTCTCCAAGTCGACGCCGGCAGGCAGGGTGTGTCCTTGCTTGGGTGCAGAGCACATGATGATCAACTTCCCAACTCGATCGGGGCCCCAACGAGAGAGCCGTATTCGGTCCAACTGCCGTCGTAGTTCTTTACATTCCGGTGGCCCAACAATTCCTGCAGCACGAACCAGGTGTGCGACGACCGCTCGCCGATGCGGCAGTAGGCGATGGTCTCTTTCTCGCCGTCCAGGCCGGCGTCGGCGTACAGCTTGGCCAGTTCCTCATCGGACTTGAAGGTGCCGTCCTCCTTGGCCGCCCGGCTCCACGGCACGTTGATCGCGCCGGGGATGTGTCCGGGACGCTGGCTCTGCTCCTGCGGCAGGTGGGCCGGAGCGAGAATCTTCCCGGAGAACTCGTCGGGAGAGCGCACGTCGACGAGGTTCTTGGTGTTGATGGCCGCGATCACCTCGTCGCGGAACGCGCGGATGCTGTTGTCGGGCGCCTTCGCCGAGTAGCTGGTGGCCGGCCGCTCGACGGTTTCGGCCGTCAGCGCCCGACCGTCGAGCTCCCACTTCTTGCGGCCACCGTCGAGCAACTTGACGTCCTCGTGGCCGTACAGCTTGAAATACCAGTAGGCGTAGGCGGCGAACCAGTTGTTGTTGCCACCGTAGAGAACCACGGTGTCGTCGTTAGAGATGCCGCGGTCGCTGAGCAGCTTCGAAAATTGTTGTGCATCAACGAAATCACGCTTCACCGGATCCTGGAGATCTTTCTTCCAGTCCAGCTTCACCGCGCCGGCGATGTGGCCGGTGTCGTAAGCGCTGGCGTCCTCGTCGACTTCGACGAAGACGACGGTGGGGTTGTCGAGATTGCTCTCGGCCCAGTCAGCGGAGACCAGGACGTCAGAGCGAGCCATGACGAATCCTTTCGATTACGGAAATGGGAAAAGCCTTATGCCGGGGTGTGGCGCAGCCGTGCCACCAGCGGGTAGAGCTGGCAGCCCAGGCAGATGCCGAATGCCGCGTTGAGGAACGCGGCGAAAAGCGCGAAGGCCGTGGCGATCACACCGAGCAGTGGGACGCCGAGAGCGAAGCCGGCGACACCGACGACCGCGAAGACGAACCCGACCAATTGGGCAAACTTCAACGGCGGCACCGGTTCCCGTTCGGTGACCGGGCTCAGCCGCGGTGCCACCAACGTGGCGAAGATCAGGCCGTAGGGGTGCTGACGCGGCCCGCGCAGCGCGCCGATGGCGAACACCACGGCCTGGACGGCCAGCAGGATCGCGGCGGCGACGGCGCTGAACGCCGATACGACGAGCACCGCGAGCAGCACGATGGTGGTGACCCAGGCCGCGAAGCGGGGTCCGCGGATATCCACCTGGGCGGGCCCGGTTGAGGTGGTGGTGGTGTTGGTCGAGGTCGACACGGATCTACTCCTGTTGCTGGGGATGGGCCGGATGGAAGCACGCCGCATAGGGCTGCTCCGAGCGCTGACGCGAGAGAACTAGAGAAGGCGCGCAGCTACTCAGCAGCTACAACAACAACAGCAACAGCCCGCGACGCGGCACAGATCGACTGCGCGTCGCTTGGTGAGCACGAGCTCAATGCGGGCTGACACGGTGGTCATGCTACCCAATGATCCCGGTATTAGGCCAACAGGGGCTCGAGCGCCGAGCGCAGGTCGGTGGCCTTCGGCACCCCCGATGTCCGGTACCGCTGACGGCCGTCGGCGTCGAAGATGAACGTCGTCGGCAGTGAAAGCACCGAAAGCCGTCGCGCGGCAGCCGGATCGGCGTC
The DNA here is from genome assembly GCA_963716465.1 of uncultured Actinomycetota bacterium. Lineage (GTDB taxonomy): Bacteria > Actinomycetota > Actinomycetes > Mycobacteriales > Mycobacteriaceae > Mycobacterium. The sequence goes on along the minus strand of CAVQTS010000004.1, from coordinate 152,377 downwards.
CATGTCGATCTCGACGTGGGCGACGTCCCGCAACTCGGCACACACCTGGTTGACCACTCGCCGCACGCCGGCGCAGGGTCCGCACCAGACTGCGCTGAAGTGGACGATGGTCGGCCCGGTGCGGGACAGGCCCAGATCGCTGGTGTCGACGGCGTCCGGAGCACCGGTGTCGCGCAGCACACCGGAACGCCGGTTGTGCAGCACGCCGGCGACGGCGGCCACACCCAGCGCGGCTGCGATGGCCGCGATCGCGGTGATCAATGCAGGGGTCATGGTTGGGTAAACCCGGCGAGGCGGATTGTTACTCCCTCGGTGATGCCTTCGATGATGATGTCTGATCCACGGGCACCTTCGGTCGTGGGGCGCACCCCAAACGGTAGTTTCTGCCCCGCCAGACTGCCACTGAACGCCGCGAGCACGGCTGCCTTCTTCTCCTCGGGCACGCTCTGGTCGGCGGTGCCGGCTCCGGTGATCACTCCGGTGGCGGTGAACACCAGCGTCGTCTGGTCTGCCCCGGCGACCGACAGGTCGACGGTCACACTGACCGGCTTGTCGAAGTCGGCCAGGCGTGGGGTGCCGGTGAACACCAGGCCCTTGCTGCCGGAGATTCCCGACTCGGTGGTGCCGCCGGTCGCGTCGTTGGTGTCCTTGGCCGGTGCCTCGACCATCAGGTCCTTCATCCCGATGAATCGTCCGAGGTGGGCCGAGTCGATGATGATGCGGCTCTCCAGCTTTCCGACGGGCAGGTTCGCGTCGGGTCTGATCAGCCAGGAGGCCTCGGTGAGGTCGATGTCGTGCATGGTGGCCTCCAGCGAGGCCTTGCCCACCACGGCGTGGTCCACGCCGTTGGCCTTGATCTCGATCTCGGCGTAGTGGTGGCGCATGGCCTGGCGGATGAAGGGAAACCCGAGGATCGCCACGGACGGGTCGAACGACAATCCCGCGACACTGCGCACGGTTCGCGCCAGCCGGTACTCGGCGAAGATCGTCGTTCCGAAGTCGGCGCCGACGGCCACGACGACCACGGCGAGCAGCGTGGCGGTCAGGGTGATCAGCAGTTTTCGCACCTGCACATTCTCGCCCACGACCGTCGCCGACATGCCGCCGCGCACCCCGTGTGGGCTGGGGCGGACAACTCGGATCGGCTAAATAGCAGGTAGCGGGTTAAAGTTAGATGACCCATGGCCGGTAACGGCCAGATGTCGCCCATGAGTCTGGTACGTCACCGCGACGGCGCTGTCGACGATGGTCATCCAGAGCATTGGAGATTCTGTGGACCTGCTGCTTCTCACCGTCGACCCGCATCCGGAGTCGGTGCTGCCGTCGTTGGCGCTGCTGGCGCACAACGTCCGCTCAGCGCCGACCGAGGTGTCGTCGCTGCTCGAGGCGGGTTCGGCGGACGTGGCGATCGTCGACGCACGCGCCGATCTGGCTGCCGCGCGGGGTCTGTGCCGGCTGCTCGGCACCACCGGCACGTCGGTGCCCGTGGTGGCCGTGGTCAACGAGGGCGGCCTGGTCGCGGTCAACGTTGACTGGGGCCTTGACGAGATCCTTCTGCCCAGCACCGGGCCCGCCGAGATCGACGCCCGGCTGCGGCTGCTCGTCGGCAGGCGCGGCGGCATGGCGAGCCAGGAGAGCGCAGGCAAGGTCAGCCTCGGTGAGCTCGTCATCGACGAGGGCACCTACACCGCGCGGCTGCGCGGACGCCCCCTCGACCTCACCTACAAGGAATTCGAGCTGCTGAAGTACCTCGCCCAGCACGCTGGCCGGGTCTTCACCCGTGCGCAGCTGCTGCAGGAGGTGTGGGGCTATGACTTCTTCGGCGGCACCCGCACCGTCGACGTCCACGTGCGACGGCTCCGCGCCAAGCTGGGCCCGGAGTACGAGTCGCTGATCGGGACCGTCCGCAACGTGGGCTACAAGGCGGTCCGGCCGGCCCGCGGCCGCGCTGCCGCCGTGGAATCCGACTACATCGAGGACGACGACCAGGACGGTTTCGACGGCGCCCAGGGCGCGGTCGACGCGGTACGCGCGGCCCTCCACCCACTGCGCAGTCAGTGACGGGACCGCACTGGCGAACCAGCCTGTCAGCGGCTGATCAACAGCAGGTCCGCGAGCTGGTCGACGCCGCAACCCGGGCCGATGGCGTCGCCCCGGTCGGTGAGCAGGTCCTGCGGGAGCTGCCGCACGAGCGGACCGGACACCTGCTGGCCACCGACGGCGACGACGTCGTCGGGTATCTGAACCTGGCACCCGGCCGCGAGGACGTCGACGCAATGGGTGAGTTGGTCGTGCATCCCGAGGCGCGCCGCCGCGGCATCGGTTCGGCGCTGCTGGAGGTCGCCACCGAGCGCAGCGCCGGCCGGGTCCGGTACTGGGCGCACGGCACCCTGCCTGCTGCCCGGGCGTTGGCCGAGGCACTGGGGATGACCGCGGCGCGCGAACTGATGCAGATGCGACGCAGCCTGCGCGACGTCCCGGATATCACCATTCCGGAGGGCGTCAGCATCCGCACCTACGCGGGTCCGGCCGACGATGCCGAGCTGCTGCGGGTGAACAACGCCGCGTTCGCCTGGCACCCGGAGCAGGGCGGCTGGGGCGAGGCCGAGATCAGCGAGCGCCGGGGTCAGGCGTGGTTCGATCCCGACGGCCTGTTCCTGGCGTTCGACGACAGCAGCGGCGAGCTGCTGGGCTTCCACTGGACCAAGGTCCACGCCGAGCATCCCGGTCTCGGGGAGGTCTACGTCGTCGGCGTCGACCCGGCCGCGCAGGGCCGCCGGCTGGGCCGCGCGCTGACCCTCGTCGGGATCGGGCATCTGGCCCGCCGCCTGGGCTCCCACGACGACCCGGCCGTCATGCTCTACGTGGAAGCCGACAACGCCGCGGCGGTCAACACCTACCAGCGGCTGGGTTTTGCTGTCACCAACGTCGACACCGCCTACGCACCTGCCGCCAGCCGATATTGACGGCGCCGCTGCCCGCGGATGGTTAGCGGCTGGTCATCGCATCGCGTTCACCAACCTGTTCACCCTGAGTTCACCGTTCTGGTGGGTTCCGTCCACCACCGGCGCATACGTTCCCGGTGATGCGTATATGTCCCCTGACGGGGCGAAAACGGCAACACTGGAGAAAGTGGGATAGGTGGATCTGAACAGGTTTGGCAAGGCGTTCTTCGTGACCTTGTCGGCGACGGCAATCACCGGAATGACGCTCACCGCGTGCGGCAGCGACAACAACTCGGGTTCCTCCTCGTCGACCGGGGCGTCGGGCTCGTCCGCCGACTGTGGCGGCAAGAACCAGCTCACAGCCGAGGGTTCGACCGCTCAGCAGAACGCGATCGCGGTGTTCAATCAGGTCTGGGGCCAGAAGTGCCCGGGTAAGAACCTGTCGTACAACCCGACCGGCTCCGGCGCGGGTGTCACCCAGTTCATCGCCAACAACGTCGACTTCGCCGGCTCCGACTCGCCACTGGGCAAGGACCAGGTCGACCCTGCCGCCAAGCGCTGCGGCGGAAACCCGGCCTGGAACCTTCCGATGGTGTTCGGTCCCGTCGCGCTGGCCTACAACGTTCAGGGCGCCGAGAAGCTGACCGTCAACGGCGAGGTTCTCGCCAAGATCTTCAGTGGCGGCATCACCAACTGGAACGACCCGGCCATTGCGGCCCTGAACAGCGGTGTGACGCTGCCGGATCAGAAGATCACCCCGATCTACCGCTCCGACTCCTCGGGCACCACCGACAACTTCCAGAAGTACCTGGCCGCCGCCGCTCCGGACGCCTGGACCAAGGGCGCCGGCAAGGAGTTCCAGGGCGGCGCCGGCGAGGGCGCGCAGAAGTCGGCCGGTGTGGTCCAGGCAGTGCAGGCAACCCCGGGCTCGATCGGTTATGTGGAGAAGGGCTTCGCCGCTCAGGCTGGTCTGCCGATGGCGCAGATCGACACCGGTTCGGGTGGAGTCGCGCTGACCGACGACACGGCCAAGAAGGCCATCGACTCGGCCAAGTTCGCCGGCGACGGTAAGGACCTGGTGCTTGACCTGAACTCGCTCTACGCCACCAAGGAAGCCGGCGCCTACCCGCTGATCCTGGCGACCTACGAGATCGTCTGCTCCAAGGGTTACGCCGCCGACACCTCCGCAGCGGTCAAGTCGTTCCTGACGGTGGCCGCGAACTACGGCCAGGACGGTCTTCCCGCAGCCGGCTACGTTCCGCTGCCGGACGCGTTCAAGCAGCGGTTGCTGGCTTCGGTCAGCGCAATTCAGTGATAGCGCCGGCAAGGTAGGGCGATTGCGGTGACGATGGAGAGATCAGTGAGCGATGGGGTGGATGTGACGACGCCTGATCCAGCGAGTGCGGGATCAGGGGAAATCATCGCTGAGCCGGTCCCGACTAAGCCGTCCATCCCGACGAACCCGTCGGGGCATACGAAGGTTCGCCCCGGCGACGCCATCTTCCGAGGTCTCTCGGAGGGCGCGGGCATCCTGATCATCGCGATGATCGCCGCCATCGGCCTGTTCCTCGTCTGGCGTGCGGTCCCGGCGTTGCAGCGCAACGAGGTGAACTTCTTCACCTACGGCGGCAACTGGGTCACCACCGACACCGCGCACATGAAGTTCGGCATCTTCGATCTGATCCAGGTCACGGTGTGCGTTTCATTGTTCGCGCTGATCCTGGCGATGCCCGTCGCACTGGGTATTGCGATCTTCTTGACGCAGTACGCGCCGCGTCGGGTGGCCGGTCCGCTGGGCTACATGGTTGACCTGCTCGCGGCGGTACCGTCGATCATCTACGGCGTGTGGGGAATCTACGTGCTGGCGCCGGTGATCAAGCCGCTGGCGGTGTGGCTCAACGGAAACCTGGGCTGGCTCTTCCTGTTCCAGACCGGTAACGCCTCGGTGGCCGGTGGTGGCACCATCTTCACCGCGGGCATCGTGCTGGCGGTGATGATCCTGCCGATCATCACCGCTGTCGCCCGTGAGGTGTTCGTCCAGACCCCGCCCGGCCAGATCGAGGCGGCACTGGCTCTCGGCGCGACCCGTTGGGAAGTCGTTAAGACGACGGTGTTGCCGTTCGGCCTGTCCGGCTACATCAGCGGTGCGATGCTCGGCCTCGGCCGCGCGCTCGGTGAGACGATCGCCCTGTTGATCATCCTGCGCGGCACCCAGAAGGCGTTCGGCTGGTCGCTGTTCGACGCCGGCTACACCTTCGCCAGCAAGATCGCCTCGGCCGCATCGGAATTCAACGACCAGTACAAGGCCGGGGCTTACATCGCCGCGGGTCTGGTGCTGTTCATCCTGACCTTCGTGGTCAACTCGCTGGCCCGCGCCGCGGTGGCTGGAAGGGGAGCTCGATGACCTCGACTCTGGACCGACCGGTCAAGGGACCCACCTTCCAGGGTGTCAGTCTGCGTAGGAAATTGGCCAATAGCACTGCCACGGTGCTGGTGTCGCTGTCCCTGGCCGTTGCGGTGGTGCCGCTGCTATGGGTGCTGTACGCGGTGGTCTCCAAGGGCTACAAAATCGTCCTGGACAGCACCTGGTGGACCAACTCGCAGCAAGGGATGACGGCGTTCATGGCGGGCGGCGGTGTGTACCACGCGCTTGTGGGCACACTGCTGCAAGGCCTGGTCTGCGCGGTGATCTCGATACCGATCGGGGTGTTCACCGGCATCTACCTCGTCGAGTACGGCGGCGGAACCAAGTTGGGCAAGCTGACCACCTTCATGGTGGACATCCTCACCGGTGTGCCGTCGATCGTGGCCGCGCTGTTCATCTATGCGCTGTGGGTGGCCACGCTCGGTTTCCAGCGCTCCGGTTTCGCGGTGTCGCTGGCGCTGGTGCTGCTGATGATCCCGGTGATCGTGCGCTCCACCGAGGAGATGCTGCGCATCGTGCCGATGGACCTGCGCGAGGCCAGTTACGCGCTGGGCGTTCCAAAGTGGAAAACCATTTTGCGCATTGTCATTCCGACCGCGCTGTCAGGCATCGTCACCGGCATCATGCTGGCGCTGGCCCGCGTGATGGGCGAGACCGCGCCGCTGCTTATCCTGGTCGGCTATTCGCAGGCGATGAACTTCAATATGTTCAACGGCTTCATGGGCTCGCTGCCAGGCATGATGTACGACCAGACGTCGGCCGGCGCCGGAGCCAATCCCGTTCCCACCGAACGGCTTTGGGGTGCGGCGCTGACGCTGGTGCTGTTGATTGCCGTCCTCAACGTCGGCGCCCGTTTCGTCGCGAAATTCTTCGCTCCCAAGAAGGTGTAGGAGTACCTCAGATGGCCAAGCGCCTCGACCTCAAAGACGTCAACATCTATTACGGTTCGTTCCACGCGGTGGCTGACGTGTCGATGGCGGTTCCACCACGCAGTGTCACTGCGTTCATCGGACCGTCGGGCTGCGGCAAGTCGACCGTGTTGCGCACCCTGAACCGGATGCACGAGGTCATCCCCGGCGCATACGTCAAGGGCTCGGTGCTGCTCGACGGCGAGGACATCTACGGCTCCGGCGTGGACCCCGTTGGTGTGCGCAAGACCATCGGCATGGTGTTCCAGCGGCCGAACCCGTTCCCCACCATGTCGATTCGCGACAACGTGGTGGCCGGCTTGAAGCTGCAGGGCGTGCGCAACCGCAAGACCCTCGACGAGACATGCGAGCGTTCGCTCAAGGGCGCCAACCTGTGGAACGAGGTCAAGGACCGGCTGGAGAAGCCCGGTGGCGGCCTGTCCGGCGGTCAGCAGCAGCGGCTGTGTATCGCCCGCGCAATCGCGGTGCAACCCGATGTGCTGCTGATGGACGAGCCCTGCTCGGCGTTGGACCCGATCTCCACGCTGGCCATCGAGGACCTGATCGCCGAACTCAAGCAGGAGTTCACGATCGTGATCGTCACCCACAACATGCAGCAGGCCGCCCGGGTCAGCGATCAGACGGCGTTCTTCAACCTCGAGGCCACCGGCAAGCCGGGCAAGCTCGTCGAGATCGACGACACCGAGAAGATCTTCTCCAACCCCAGGCAGAAGGCCACCGAGGACTACATCTCCGGCCGGTTCGGGTAGAACCGGATTCGCGGCAAACGAAATCCCGACCTCAGTAGGTCGGGATTTCTTCTTCTTCTGGCAGGCGGCCGGTCACCTGGAAGATCACCCGCCGGGAGATCTCCACGGCGTGATCGGCGAAACGCTCGTAGAACCGGCCCAGCAGGGTCACGTCGACTGCCGCGGCCACGCCGTGCTTCCACTCGCGGTCCATCATCACGCTGAACAGATGGCGGTGCAGGTCGTCCATCGCGTCGTCTTCCTCGCGGATGCGACGGGCCTTCTCCGGATCGCGTGACAGCAGCACCTCGCGGGCGCTGTTACCCAATTCGACTGCGACACGGCCCATTTCGGCGAAGTATCCGTTGACCTCTTCGGGCAGTGCGTGCTGGGGATGGCGGCGGCGGGCGATCTTGGCGACGTGCAGCGCCAGCGCGCCCATCCGGTCGACGTCGGCGACGATCTGGATGGAGCTCACGATCGCGCGCAGGTCGCCGGCCACCGGGGCCTGCAGAGCCAGCAGCACGAAGGCGGCCTCCTCGGCGCGCGCACTGGCCGCCGAGATCTGCTCGTGGTCGCTGATGACCTGCTCGGCCAGCACGAGATCGGCCTGCAACAGCGCTTGTGTGGCGCGTTCCATCGCGACGCCGGCCATCCGGCACATCTCGGCCAACTGGTTGGTCAGAGCATCGAGCTGCTCGTGGTAAGCGGTGCGCATGGCTCCACCCTACTTTCCTGAGGTCAGCCCAGTATGCCGCCAGACAATGAACGAACGGTGAATGGAAGCAAACCGCGGCGCAGGCTATTTGCAGGTGGTGTCCGCGGCGTTGGTGACGGTGAGGTCCTCAGGCAGCTGTGTCGGTGCGGTGCTGGAGCCGTGGCTGACGTGCACACTGACCGGTGACCCGCTGGGCGGCGGTGAGTTCACGCCGTTGAAGTCCGGGCCCAGCACCACCTGCACGGTCTGGTTCGAGCCGTCCACCCGCTCCATCTTGGCGTTGGGGAAGGCGGCTGCGACGGTCGCGGCGGCCTGCTCGTTGCCCTGGGTGTACATCACCGTCGTCGCGTCGACGCTGCCGTTGTAGTCGTCGGGCTCCAGCACGGTGAAGCCGTGTTTCTGCAGCGCCGCGGCGGCGTTGGCGCCCATCCCGTCCTGACCGGTGGAGTTCGAGACCTGCACGGTGACGTCACCCGGATCGGTTGTTACGGCGTTGACCAGCTCGGTCTGGGTCGCCTGCGCCGGCGCTGCGGCCGGGGTGGACGGTGCGGCCTCATCGGCCTTCTTGGCCGCCGTCATCGGGCTGGTCGTGGCGTTGGTGTCGTTCTCGCCCGGCAGCGGGTCGTCGTTGATGATCGCGTCGAACAGCGCCCTGATGTCCTGGGTGCGCGGTACCTCGTTGCCGTCTTCGTCGGTGATGCCGGTGGTCGGCACGGTGATGAAGGTGATATGGCCGGCGTTGATACCTTGCAGGGATTGGCCCAGGTCGACGAGGTCCTTGGTGCGCACATTGTCGACGTAGGTGTCGTCGATGAACATGTTCACGACGTCGTTGAGCTTGCCGAAATTGAGCAGCGTGTCGTTGGAGATCACCGAGCGCAACAGTGACGACAGGAACAGCTGCTGGCGTTTGATGCGGCCATAGTCACCGTTGACCTCGGTGGTCACCTGGCGGGCCCGCACGTAGTTCAGGGCGGTGCGGCCGTCGAGCGTCTGGCGTCCGGCGTTGGCCAGCACGGTGCCCAGTTCGTTGTCCTCCAGTGGGGTGGTGCTGCACACCTCGACGCCGCCGAGGGCGTCGACCATCTTGGCGAACCCGGCGAAGTCGACGGCCATGAAACGGTTGATCGACAGCCCGGACAGCTTCTGGATGACCTTCACCAGGCACTTCGGGCCGCCCAGGGCGTAGGCCGAGTTGATCTTGGTCTCGGTGTATCGCCAGTCGTCGCTCCACTCGCCGCTGTGCTTGTCGTAGACCGGGCCGTACTGGCCGGTGTCGGAGTTCCACGCCTGGCACTTCATCGGCGTGATCGCCAGGTCGCGGGGGAAGGACACCGCGACGACGCGCTTCCGGCTGGCAGGGATGTTGACCAGCATGATGGTGTCCGACCGGGATCCTTCGGCGTCGTCGGTGGTCCCGGCGCCCATCTGGCCATTGGCGCCGGTGCGGGAGTCCACCCCGACGATCAGGAAGTTCTCGTCACCGAGCTGGCCGCTCGGGTCGAGGATGTCGTGCGAGTCGGGGTCCAGCGCGGCGACGTTGCGCAACAACTCGTTCTTGGTCGACTGCCAATGCCAGGCCCCGCCGGTCAGGGCCAGGGCCGAGATCGCGAAGATCGCCGCCGCCGACCGCGCGGCCAGCATGGCCGGCTTGCGGGACTTGGACTTCTTCTTCTGGGCCGGCTTCTTCGTGCGGGCGGCGGTGCTCGGGGGCACGCTGGGCATCGGGTTGGGGTCGGCGACCAGCGGGCCGCGGGCGCGGTTGAGTACTTCGAGGTCGGGGACTTCGTCGGCGTAGGCGGCGGGGATGACCGGGATGGGCTCGGTGCGGTCAGCCGAGTCGTCCGGCTGCGGGGCCTCGACGGGTCCCAGGGTGGGTTTGGGGGTGCCGCCGACCTTGGCGATCAGGTCGGCGACCGTGACGCCCTCGGCGTGGTTGCCAGACGGCGCCGGCCGTGCGGCGGCAGCGCGTTCCCAGGGGGTCGAGCCCGACGCCGGTCGGGGCGTCCTGGTGATCCGCTCCTCGCCGGGGTCGGGAGCGCGGTGCTGGCCAGGAGTGGCGTTATCGCCGTCACTCATGTTCCAGTGGCCTCCGACTCTGGTGGGTCCGGCGCGTCGTTGCGCTGTGCACTACCGCGGCGCGGCTTTCTGGGCACTTCGGTCGGATCGCCGACGCGCGGCGTCACAACCGTCCTATGTCTTGTAGCAGCAGTCGCTGGGGTTCCGCCAGTTGAGCGGTCCACGACAAGATCACTATCGTACTGAGACAACATAAGAGGCCGCTAGCTCGATGCGATGTCGGGTCCGTCTCGGTTCAGCCACCCGAGTGCATGGCGTCGGCCCCCTCGGGGACGGTGCAATCGTCGGGATCGTTCAGCCAGCCTTCGGGCAGCGTGACCGACGCGGCTGAGCCCTGCCGTCCGCGCGGGCCGGTGGCAGCCGGCGGGAACGGCACGTCCCGGTCGAGTTGGTCGAGTAGCTGGTCGAGCTCGTCGAGGGTCTTGACCAGCGCCAATGCTCGTCTCAGGTCGGCTCCGGCGGGAAAGCCGTGCAGATACCAGGCGATGTGCTTGCGCATGTCGCGCATGGCCTTGTCCTCGCCGAAGTGGGCGGCAAGCAGCTGGCCGTGGCGGCGCATGATGTCGGCCACCTCGCCCAGCGTCGGCGGCGTCGGCGTGGGTGAACCGCTGAAGGCGGCGGACAGTTCGGCGAACAACCAGGGCCGGCCCAGGCAGCCGCGGCCGATGACGACTCCGTCACACCCGGTGGCGGCCATCATCGCCAGGGCGTCGTTGGCCTCGAAGATGTCGCCGTTGCCGAGGACGGGAATGGTGCTCACGGCCTCTTTGAGGCGGCCGATCTGGTCCCAGTCGGCGGTGCCGGAGTAGCGCTGGGAGGCCGTGCGGGCGTGCAGGGCGACGGCGGCCGCGCCCTCCTGTTCGGCGATGCGGCCAGCGTCGATGTGGGTGTGGTGGGCGTCGTCGATGCCGATGCGGAACTTGACCGTCACCGGCACGCTGGTGCCCTCGGTGGCGCGGACGGCGGCGGCGACGATCTGGCCGAACAGCCTTCGCTTGTACGGCAACGCGGCTCCACCGCCGCGGCGTGTGACTTTGGGCACAGGGCAGCCGAAGTTCATGTCGATGTGGTCGGCGAGGTTGTCCTCGACGATCATCCGGGCCGCCTCGTAGGTGGTGGCCGGGTCGACGGTGTAAAGCTGCAGGGAGCGCGGCGACTCCTGCGGGGCGAACGTCGTCATGTGCATGGTGACGGGATGACGCTCGACCAGGGCGCGGGCAGTGACCATCTCGCAGACGTAGAGTCCGCTGACGGTGCCGGCCCTGGCTTCCTCGAGTTCGCGGCACAGGGTGCGGAACGCAACATTGGTGACACCGGCCATGGGCGCCAAGACAACCGGGCTGCGGAGGGCGAAGGGCCCGATCCGCAGCCCGGTAGTGGCTGGTGAGGTGTCGACTATGTCGCCGCCCCGGCGAGCGACTTGGCGGCACGCTTCTCGGCCAGCTTGGCGTCGCGCTCCAGCTTGCGAGCCTTGGCGTCTTCGAACTTGTCGCAGGTCTCCTCGAGCTCCTTGATGAGGTTACCGAGGTCGTCGCGCATCATGGCGGCCTCGCCGGTGAAGTCGTCGCGCTCGAAGATGCGCCACTTCTTGAGCACCGGCATCACGACGTCATCGAGGTGGATGCGCGGGTCGTAGACGCCGCCCATCGCGATGATGACGGCCTTGCGGCGGAAGTCCGGAACCGTGTAGCCGGGCATCTTGAAGTTGCGCAGCACCCGGTGCAGCGAGCGCATCGCCTGGTTGGGAGCGACGTCGAAGCCGGCCTCGCTGACGTCCCGGTAGAAGATCATGTGCAGGTTCTCGTCGTTCGAGATGCGGGCGAGCAGCTGCTCGGCGACGGGCTCCTGGCAGGCCTTGCCGGTGTTGCGGTGCGAGACGCGGGTGGCCAGCTCCTGGAAGCTGACGTACATCACCGAGTCGAAGACGCTCTCGGCGAACAGATCACCCTGCTGGTTCTGGCCGGGCGAGAAGCCGCGGGTCATCTGTTCCATGCGCAGCTCTTCGAGCTCAACGGGATCGCAGTTGCGGGTGACGACCAGGTAGTCGCGGATGGAGATGCCGTGGCGGTTCTCCTCGGCGGTCCAGCGGTTGACCCAGTAGCCCCACGGGCCGTCCATAGAGAAGTTCATGGCGATTTCGCGGTGGTAGGCGGGCAGGTTGTCCTCGGTCAGGAGGTTCTGCACCATGGCCGTGCGGGCGACTTCGGAGAGCTGGGCCTGCTCGGGATGCCAGTCCTGGCCGCCGAGGGCGTAGTAGTTCTTGCCGTCTGACCACGGGATGTAGTCGTGGGGATTCCACTCCTTGAACATCGACATGTGGCGGTTGATCAGCTTCTCAGCGACGGGCTCGAGCTCACGCAAAAGATCGACGTTGGGCAAGTCGGGCGACATGAACCCTCCAGTTATCTGTATCTAGTAGTTGCACCAATATATCTGTGTACCGCGGTGACATTCAAGTTGCCGGGCTTGGGCGCGTCGTTTGGACCCAACGCTGATTACCGCAAGCAATTGTGTGACCAGTACGCTGACGACTGCTCAGCCGATCTGCAAACCTTCATCGCTTCAATGTGACGTGGTAAAGATCTGCTAGTCAGGCAGGTGCGAGAGAACTGGTCTTAGTCGGGAGCCTGGGTATGAAGACAAGAAACGCCGTTGCCACACTCTGCAAAGTCTGCGCAGCGTCAGGCCTCCTCGCCGTTATCGGCGCAGGCATCGCCCACGCCGATAACGAGTACGTCGGCCAGACCTACGCCCAAGCCCAGCAGGCGATCCAGCAGGCCGGCGGGACCGACACCGTCGCCAGTGTCGTCGGCGACCAGCTGCCGACCGCGCAGTGCCGCGTCACCGGCTCTCGGACTGCCGGCTTCCTGGACTCCAGCGGCAACGGGGCGAGCGGCCGAATCCTGCTCGACCTGAACTGCAACGCCAACCTCGCGAGCCCTGGTACACCGGGTAACTCGGCACCCAGCCCGCAGTCCGCGCAGGACCAGCAGGCTCAGCAGCAGGCCGAGTCCCAGCAGAACGAGGGCGACGAACTGCTGCAATCTGGAAACGTGCCCGGGGTTCCTGGCCAGATTCCGAAGCCTGCCGGCGGCTAACGAGTCGCACGCGTGAGCAACAACTCCACGCAGTAGTCGATGAACTGCTCGCGGGAGGCCGTCAGCCGACCGTCGAGATAAGCGGTGAACAATGCCGTCAGCGCACCGATCAGCCCGGTGGCGATCATGTTCTGCAGCGTCGGGTCGTCGATCTCGGTCAGCTTTCCCTGCAGCAGCTTGATGAAGCTGGGCATCCATTCCGCCCCGGACTGGATCAGCACCGGTTCGACCTCCGGTGCCAGTAAAAGAACTCGTCCGCGTACCGGGTCGTCGACCATCAGGGCGACAAACTGCTCCACGGCCTGCTTCGGGGTGGTCGCCGACATCAGCGTCGACATGGCCCGGGTGCAGACGTCGTCATATACGGCGCGCACGAAATCATCTCTGTCGCTGAAGCTTTCGTAAAAATAGCGTTCGGTCAGCCCGGCTTCGCGGCACACCGCTCGCACGGTCAGCGCCGGGCCGCTCTCGCCGCCCAGCAGCGTGACCCCGGCCGCGATCAATTGATCGCGGCGCAGCGCCTGGCGGGCTTGCAGTGGCACGCCCGACCAGCGGCCCCGTCGTTGACCCGACGTCACATCGCTCCTAAACTCATAGTGACAACGCCCGTAGTCAGATTTGGAAGGTCACCAGTTGAGTCAAGATACGTCCGAGACGGGTGCGGAAACCAGCGACAGCACCGCACTGGCGCCGGGCTGTCCGGTGACGGCAGGCGCCTCTGACGCTCCGCCGCAGGCCTTGGGACCCGATTCGCTGACCTGGCAGTACTTCGGTGACTGGCGCGGCTTGTTGCAGGGCCCGTGGGCCGGCTCGATGCAGAACATGCACCCGCAGCTGGGCGCGGCGGTCAGGGACCACTCGATCTTCTTCCGCGAGCGGCTGCCGCGGCTGCTGCGGTCGTTGTACCCGATCGGTGGGGTGGTGTTCGACGGCGACCGTGCGCCGCTGACCGGCGCGGAGGTCCGCGATTACCACATCCCGATCAAGGGTGTCGACGAGCAGGGCCGCCGCTACAGCGCACTGAATCCCGACGTCTTCTACTGGGCCCATGCGACCTTCTTCATGGGCACTGTCCTGACCGCCGAGCACTTCGGCGACGGGCTCACCGAGGACCAGAAGCGCCAACTCTTCGACGAGCACGTCACCTGGTACCGGATGTACGGAATGAGCATGCGACCGGTACCCGAGACGTGGGAGGACTTCAAGGTCTACTGGGACCACATGTGCCGTGCGGTGCTGGAGAACAACTGGGCCACCCGGCAGGTTCTCGATCTGTCGACGATGCCGAAACATCCATCACTGCAATGGATTCCGGATCCAATGTGGTCGGCCTACCTGAAGGTGCTCGGCCCGTTCGCGGTATGGATCACGGTGGGTCTGTACGACGAGCCGGTGCGCGAGCTGATGGGCTACACCTGGTCTGAGCGCGACGCGCGGCTGCACCGGCTGTTCGGTCGTTCGGTGAACCTCGCGTTCAAGCTGTTGCCGAAGCGCCGACGGATGCATCCTCGAGCCCGCGCCGGCTGGGACCGCGCCACCGGGCGCATTCCCGCCGACGCCCCGCTGGTGCACACCCCCGCACGCAACCTGCCGCCGGCCGACGAGCGCGACAAGGGTATCCACTACCTCGGCGCGACGTGCCCCGTCCAGAAGGCTCCGTCGAAGTAACGCCACTGGCCGCTGTGACCGGGATCGGGGAACCAGCCGGCCTGAACAGGCGGGAACCGGCCGTAGAAGCCTCGCGGATCACCGGCCATGCTGAGGCGATGTTCGTACTCGGCGCGGGCGCGCAGTTCCGTGCGGCGACGCGCAGCCACCCGCCAATGCCGTCGCGCAACGATGAAGGTCGTCCAGCCCAGGACCACCAGAACGGTCAGGTACAAACCCTGCAGCCACGCCCAGCAGAGAACGGCAACGCCGACGGCGCTGATTACCGGGTGACGCCGCCAGTAGGGCAGGGGGATGTGATGGTCGAACACCGCCTCAATTCTAGGCGCCGGACTGCGGGCGCGGGATCAGCCCGCTTGCGCGTTGGCAAAGGCCACGCACCACAGGGCGTAGGTGGCACAGACCGCGATGGTGTCGATCGCCTCGTCGTCACCGCCGAGTTCGCGAACGCGGTCCGCGATCGCGTAACGGACGACTTCGGTCGAGGTCTCCCATGGAGTGTTCATTCGTGCTCCCTGAACGTCCCGACCAGAATTACGACGCGTGTACCCGTTGCTGAAACGGCTCACACGCTCTGATATCGAGTGGTTGCTGATTTTTGTTAGCCACCGAATGAATTGACGTGCGCGTATTTGGCAAAGCAGCTAGAGGGTTGCTGCCCTTGGTTATTCGTGGATCCTGCCGATGCCAGAAATGAATCGTCCACGGCGCAAGTAGGTGTTCGCGGATTCAAGCTCGTCCGAATTTTGCGCGATGAACGATTAGCTGTGAATGAAGAGGCCGGCTGAGGGACTGACGGGTGTCGAGGATCAACCGAACCAACTGTCAAGCATCGGCCGAAGGCCCGCTCGGGCTAAGTGCCCCCACCAGGGCTCGAACCTGGGACCTGCGGATTAAAAGTCCGTAGCTCTACCAACTGAGCTATAGGGGCGCGACGCACAGAATACTGCCTTCGGGACCGGGGCCTGGTTTTGGGATTGGGCTGCCGGTGCCCTAAGCTAACGACGCTCCAACGTTGACTCGTTGCGGGTACCCCGGAGAGATTCGGCTCAGGCCCCCTTCGTCTAGTGGCCTAGGACGCCGCCCTTTCAAGGCGGTAGCGCGGGTTCGAATCCCGTAGGGGGTACGTACGACGCCGAAACGCCGGAGTGACGTTAAGGCCCTGTGGCGCAGTTGGTTAGCGCGCCGCCCTGTCACGGCGGAGGTCGCGGGTTCGAGTCCCGTCAGGGTCGCCATCGCGGCGAGGCACGGTGTGCCTTCCGGCCAGGTAGCTCAGTTGGTACGAGCGTCCGCCTGAAAAGCGGAAGGTCGCCGGTTCGATCCCGGCCCTGGCCACTTCAGGGGTTATTTCCGCCTCGACCCCCAGCCAATCCGACGTTTAGTCGTCATTCGTGCGGACCGCTTTGTCCAGAACTTCGGCCCCGACGGGTGTGCAACTGGCCCCGAACCATGTAGACGTCCCGCGTCATCTACCGCCGCGCGTGGCCGAGCTGGTCCGCCCCGATCCGCGCCGATAATCCGCTGTCGTCGATCAGAAAAATATGCAGCCCCGGAGCGGGCTCGTATTCGGAGTCGAGCCACCCTGGGTAGACATGCCGGAGTGCGGAGCGACCTTCAGACGCCATCCGCGCACTGCTGTTGGGCGCTGCGCGGCGGTGACAGGGCTCACGCCTTCGCCACCGTTAGTTAAGATCTACTTGCACTCTCAATCGGTTATAAACGATGTGGGTGCCGGTTTGTTGCTCGATTGTCCCTATGTAGCCCGCCGACAGGTTCCGCTAACTGAAAGCTGCGGTCAGGATGGATTTACGCATTGACATGAGCGGCGGTGGCGCTGATCCGGTGGTGCTGCATCTGCTTGGTGACATCGATATGGCGGACGCGCCCTCGCTGGCGTCTGCGGTCGAGACGGCGCTGCGGCGAGCAGCCGACTCGCGGGCGAAGCTCCTGGTTCTCGACCTGTCGGACGTTGACTATTGCGGCTCAGTATTTTTGCGGATGCTCGCCGAACTCAAGGAGTCTGCGCCCGTCCACGGCGTGGCGCTGCGCGTCGTGGCGACGGGCGCTTTTCGCCGGCTGCTGGAGGTAACCGGCTTGGACGACTTTTTCAATTTGCACGACTCACTCCGCGACGCACTGCCCGCGGAAGTCTCACCCGAGTTCTGATCGGCTATCAGCTTTCGGGAATTGATAGCTTCGAGACTTCTTGTGACTTCGCCACGTTCTCATCGAGCCTTAGTCTGGCCATCGTCCAAGCAACATCATTGGGCCCCCGCCGTCCCACCAGTGACACTCGAACAACTCGTAAACGCACGCACTACCGTCAGCCTCTGCGGTAACGAATTCTCGGCCGGCGACAACGGTGTAGGACATGAGGACGCCGTCGATCAGGACCGGGCCACGCACTGCGTTTTGTCTCAGGTCGTCGGCGATCAAAATCAGGGGGCCAGCGCCGACGACGCTGCCGAATACACCAGCGGTTGTGCTGACACTGTTGATGGGGCCCCATTCGCAGACGAGGCGCTGGTCGGCATCGGTGCGTAGCTCAACGCTGCGGGTACGAAGGCCGGAGTTCAACTTGAGCACGCCCCGAGGTATACCCAGTGGCGGCGCACGTAACCGGCATGAGCGGGACCGGCTGCTCGGTGAAACCGCCGCGATTAGATGGCCGCCGGCTCGAGGGACTTGTCGCAGGACGGGAAGGTCTGACGGCGGCCAGGGAAGCGCGGAAGACCTGAACGTTGGCAACTAACGCGGCGTGTCGAGTTCGCCGGCTTTCTGGGGCGAGCCCAAGCGACCTGACCGGAGACGGAGGGCACCGAAAACTGCAGCGCCCAAGGACACGAACGCCCCGGCCAAGACCGCGCCGCCGACGACGTCGGTGAGCCAGTGCACATGGAGGTACAAACGACTGACGGCGACGACGACCACGGCGGCGACCACCGAACCTGCCAGCCAGCCGCGCACCGCGCGGCGGCGGCCGGCCCCGACGTACACAGCGATTATGCCGAGCAGCGCGGCGATGCCGGTGACGTGCCCGGACGGAAACCCGTAGAGCTCGGCCGGGAGCGGTCTCAGCCTGGGCAACCTATCCAAGATGGCCAACAAATGACTCTCCGTCGGAGTCAGGTTGGGAAATTGCTGCCGCACCCCAGTAAGACCAGACCGCTGGACGACTGCTTTGACCGCGGTGTTGGCAAGGGCGGCAGCTCCGACCGTGCCGATCACGACGATGGCCGGGATCACAGTACGAGCTCGCCAGCTCAGCAGCGCAGCAAGGGTAACTCCGGTAACCGCGGTCGCAACGGGACTGCCGATCCAGTCGATTACTAAAGCCGCCACGTACCACCCGTAGGAATGGTCTGTGCCGAATCGGCCTGCGACGCCTGCGTCGAGGCCGGTCACCCACCCATTGATATGTACCCCGACCGCAAGGCCTGTGAACGCGGCGAATAGTCCGACTGGGAGCAGCGCTTGGGCCAGACGGCCGCGACCGAAGGGCGCGCAGGCAGCAAGGAGCAGGCCCACAACGATGAGCGCGGAGGTCGCAATGTTGATGACGACATTGTGCACCATTCGCTCACAGCGACCAGCTCGAAGCCGACCTACCGCGACTCTTGCCGTATGCCTTACAGTTGACACCACCCCAACCATCCGACCGGTCTCCTGGGAGGCAGTGTGTCGCAAGCAGCATCGCGTGCGGTCGTCGTCGGCGGCGCCTCCGGAATCGGATGGGCCGTCGCCAAGGGCCTGGCCGCCGAGGGGCACCACGTCACCATCGCCGACCGCAACGCCGAGGGTGCCGCCGACCGGGCCGATGAACTCGGCGCACCCCATGACGCCGCCCACGTCGACGTCACCGACGAGGCCAGCGTCGCCGCCCTCTTCCATGCGGCCGGACCGATCGACGTCGTGGTCAACACCGCCGGCTTCGGCGGCTTCGGCCGCATCACCGAACAACCGGTCGAAGACTTCCGCGCCATCGTCGACTGCTGCCTCACCGGCGGCTTCATCGTGATGAAGCACGCCGGCCGCCAGCTGCGCGCCGGCGGATCCCTCGTTTCGATAACCTCCCTGAACGCCCGCCTGGCCGCCCCGGGCATGAGCGCCTACTGCGCGGCCAAAGCCGGCCTGGCGATGCTCACCCAGGTCGGCGCCCTCGAGTTCGGCTCCCGCGGTATCCGGGTCAACGCCGTCTCGCCCGGCTTCGTCCACACCCCGCTGACCGAACTGGTCACCATGGCCCCAGGCGTGATCGAGGACTACATCGAGAACACCCCGCTCGGCCGGGTCGGCGTCCCCGAGGACGTCGCCGAGGCCGTGCTGTTCCTCTGCTCGGACAAGGCGTCCTGGCTCACCGGCGAGGTCCTCGACCTCAACGGCGGCGCCCACCTCAAGCGCTATCCCGACGTGCTCGCCCACGTCGACCGGATGGCTTCGGCGTGACCCGGTTCGAGGGTAGCCAGGCGATCGTCACCGGAGCAGGCTCGGGGATCGGCGCCGCCCTGTGCCGCGCGCTGGCCGCCGCCGGAGCCGACGTGGTCTGCACCGACATCGACGGCGAGGCCGTCGCCCGCACCGCGGCATCCCTGAGCAAGCCCGGGATCGCCCGCCGACTCGACGTCACCGACGCGGCCGCCGTACAAGAAGCCGTCGACGACGTCGTCGGCCGCACCGGCCGCATCGATCTGATGTTCAACAACGCCGGCATCACCTGGGGTGGTGACACCGAACTGCTCACCCTCGATCAGTGGAACGCCATCATCGACGTGAACATCCGCGGCGTCGTGCACGGCGTCCACGCCGCCTACCCGCACATGGTCCGGCAACGGCACGGCCACATCGTCAACACCGCATCGATGGCCGGACTGGCCGCGGCCGGCCGCATCACCTCCTACGTGATGACCAAACACGCGGTCGTCGGTCTGTCACTGGCGCTGCGCTCGGAAGCCGCCTCCCGCGGCGTAGGCGTGCTCGCCATCTGCCCGACCGCCGTCGACACCCCGATCCTGGACAAGGGCTGGCTGGGCGACTTCAACGGGCGCGAGTTCTACCAGACGGGACAAGGAAGCAAGAATTTCCACAGCCCCGACCGGCTCGCCGCCGACACCCTGCGCGCCGTCGAACGCAACAAGGCATTGCTGGTCACACCCCGCCAGGCTCATGCCGCCTGGCTGTTCGCCCGGCTCGCCCCCGGTCTGCTCAACCGGATGGCGGCCCGCTTCGTCGCCCAACAACGTTCCCCCGACGACAGCTCAATGACACGATGAGCGCCGTGTCCTCCATTCCCCGGTATCCCTCCGACGTCACCGCGGCCTGGCTTACCGACGTCCTCGGTCGTCACGGCACGACAGCCGACGTCGCCTCGGTCAACGTCCGTCCAGTCGGCACCGGACAGACCGGAGCGACATTCCGGGTGACGGCCGACTACGCGACCAATCCGGCCGGCCTGCCGGGCAGCTTCATCCTCAAGCTGCCCTCCGGGGACGACGCGGTGCGCGACCGGGTGTCGCTGGGCTACCGCAGCGAGTGCGCCTTCTACCAGTCCGTCGCGGACCGGGTCACCATCCCGATACCGGAGTGCTTCGGTTGCGAGATCAGCGACGACGGCGCCAGTTACGCGCTCCTGCTCGCCGATCAGGCACCGGCGGTACAGGGGGACCAGATCGCCGGCTGCGGAGTGGACGAAGCCCGTCTGGCGGTGCGCGCGCTGGCCGGACTGCACGGACCCACCTGGTGTGACCCGCACTGGGAAAGCTTCGAAGGCCTGGCGATGAGCATCACCGGCGAGGACGCCATCCGCGGCATGGGCGAGGTCGCCAAGATGGCCGGCGACATCACCGCCGACAAGCTGAAGGGCAAGCTGGGCGACGCCGATGCCGAAACACTTTCCGCTGCAATGGCGTTGGTAACACCGTGGCTGCTTTCAGCGCCTGACCGCTTCGCCCTGCTGCACGGCGACTACCGGCTGGACAACCTACTGTTCGACGGCGAACGCGTCGCCGTGGTCGACTGGCAGACCCTCGGCGTCGGGCTGGCCGGACGCGACCTGGCCTACTTCGTCGGCACTAGCCTGGAACCCGAGATCCGCGCGGAGGTCGAGCACGACCTGGTCGCCGACTACCACCGGGCGCTGCAGGAGCAGGGAGTCAGCGACTACGACCTGGAAACCTGCTGGCAAGACTACCGCCTCGGCATGATCCAGGTCCCGCTGATCTCGGCGCTGGGCTGCGCCTTCTCGATCGAAACCGAACGAGGTGACGACATGATGGCCGCCATGCTGCGCCGCGGTTGCCAGGCCATCCGTGACCTCGGGACCCTTGACCTCGTCGCCGCCGAGTAGGAGCACACATGGTCCAATTCCCGCCGCGCACAGCGATCATCGGTGCCGGCATCAGTGGACTGACGTCGGGCAAGATGCTCAAGGACTATGGCGTTCCGTACACCACCTTCGAACTGTCCGACCGCGTCGGCGGCAACTGGGCGTTCGGCAACCCCAACGGCCTGAGCAGCGCCTACCGCTCACTGCACATCGACACCTCAAAACAACGGTTGTCGTTCAAGGACTTTCCGATCCCGGAGCACTTCCCGTCCTTCCCGCACCACAGCGACATCAAGACCTACCTCGACTCCTACGCCGACGCATTCGGGCTGCTGGACAACATCGAGTTCAACAACGGCGTCCAACGCGCCGCCCGTCGCGCCGACGGCCGGTGGGACATCACCGACCAGAATGGCGACACCCGCGAGTTCGACCTGCTCGTCGTCGGCAACGGTCACCACTGGGATGCCCGATACCCGGATTTCCCAGGTGAATTCACCGGCGAGACCATCCACTCGCACCACTACATCGACCCGCAGACACCGCTGAACCTGACCGGCAAACGCATCCTGGTCGTCGGCATCGGCAACAGTGCGGCCGACATCACCGTCGAGCTGTCGTCGAAGACTCTGCAGAACACCGTCACCCTGTCGACCCGCTCGAGCGCCTGGATCGTGCCCAAGTACATCGCGGGCCGGCCCGGTGACGCCATCTGGCGCACGTCGCCCTACCTGCCGCTCTCCTGGCAGCGCAAGGCCATCCAGCTGGTGGCGCCCGCCATGGGCATCGACCCCCGGCTCTACGGGCTGCCCGCGCCGAATCACAAACTGTTCGAAGCACATCCGACGCAGTCTGTGGAGCTGCCGCTGCGGCTGGGCTCCGGTGACGTCGTCCCCAAACCCAACGTCGCCCGCCTCGACGGCGACACCGTCCACTTCGAGGACGGCACCAGTGCTGTGTTCGACGCCATCGTCTACGCCACCGGCTACAACATCACCTTCCCGTTCTTCGACCCAGACTTCATCAGCGCGCCGGGCAACGACATCCGGCTGTACAAGCGGATGTTCTCCCCCGGCATGGACAACCTGGTGTTCATCGGGTTCGCCCAGGCCGTGCCGACGCTGTTCCCGTTCATCGAATGCCAGGCCAAACTGATGGCCGCCTACGCCGTCGGCCGCTACGCGCTGCCGCCTATCGCCGAGATGGAGCGGGTGATCGACGCCGACCAGAAGAAGTACATCGGGCACTGCGTCGACCGGCCGCGGCACACCCAGCAGGTCGACTACTTCCACTACGAGCACGACATCCGCACTCACGAGTTCCCGGCGGGCGTCAAGCGTGCCGAACTGCATCGGCGTCGAGCCAAGGAAACCGTATGACGCGCAGCGACATCACCTTCGATTCCGACAGCGTCACCTGCAGCGGCTGGCACTTTCCCGGTGACGGTGACCGCTTCGACGGGGCGAACGGACGCCCCGTGGTCGTGATGGGCCACGGCTTCGGCGGCACCAAGGACTCCGGCCTCGAACCGTTCGCGGACCGGCTGAGCCGGGCCGGGCTCGACGTCCTGGCCTTCGACTACCGCGGCTTCGGCGCTTCGGAAGGCATTCCGCGGCAGACGGTTTCGGTCGCCGACCAGATCCGCGACTTCGAGTCCGCGGTCGCTACCGCCAAGCGACTGCCCGGTGTCGACCCGAACCGCATCGTGCTGTGGGGTTCCTCGATGTCGGGCGGCCATGTGCTGCGGGTGGCAGCCCGGCGTGACGACGTCGCCGCCGTCATCGCGATGACACCGTTGACCAGCGGCGTGGCCGCCAGTCGGTCTGCGGTTGCCCACCGCGACGTCGCCTCGGCGCTGAAGTGGACGGTGGTGGGTATCAAGAGCCGCGCCGACGTCGCGCGCGGCCGCCGGCCCACGATGATGCCGTTGGTAGCCTTCCCGGGTGAGCCGGGCGCGCTGACGTTGGACGGCGCCTACGAGAGCTACCGCGCCCTGGCCGGGCCGACGTGGCGCAACGAAATCGACTCCGCGGCAGGCCTGCAGCTCGCCGGCATTCGCACCGCCGAGGCCGCCAGGCAGTTGCGCTGCCCCGCGTTGTTCCAGATCGCCGACTTCGACCGCTACGTGCCTGCCGACTCGGTGGCCAAGACAGCGGTGCTGGCCAGGGGCGTGGTGCACCATTACCCCTGCGACCACTTCGACGTCTGGCCCGGTCACGACTGGTTCGAGAAGGCCGTCGCCGACCAGGTGAGGTTCCTGACCTGGGCCCTGGTCAGTACTTCGTCGAGCCTTGATCAACTGAAAGCGCCTCAGCCGTAATCAGTTTCGACTCGTCGCTGGCCAGCCAGCACACCGCGTCGGCGATGTCCTCCGGCTCGGCGACGTAGGTCGGGAGGAACGGGGTCAGCATGTTGTTGAGCGCGGGGTTGGTTTCCATCGCCTTGCCCAGTGCGGCGACCATGTCACCGGTGCCCATGTCGGTGGCGACCGGCCCCGGGTGAACGCTGTTGACGCGGATGCGGTGCTTGCCGAGCTCGGCGGCAAACGCCCGGGCCATGCCGGTGACCGCATGCTTGCTTGCGGTGTAGTGCACCATGAAAGGCTGCATCTTGATGCCGGCCGCCGAACTGATCAGGATGATCGACCCGCCGCGGCCGCCCTCGATGATCAGCCCGGCGCCGGCCATTACCGTGTTCCAGACGCCGGTGACGTTGATGTCGATCACGTCGCGGAACGCCTCCGGCGTGATGGCGTCCCACGCTGCGGGCGCGGAGACCCCGGCGTTGGCCACGATGATGTCGAGCCGCCCCAGTTTCGCAACACCCTGGGCGACAGTCTCTTTGAGTCGGTCGTAGTCGCGGGTGTCGACGATCGCCGAGACAATGCGTCGACCGGTGGCTTCGACCCTTCGGATCGTTTCGGCCAGGTCCTCGGGAGTGGCCGGGTTGTACGGAACGCAGTCCGGCAACTTGCCGGCGATGTCGACGGCGATGATGTCGGCGCCTTCGTTGGCCATTCGCACGGCGTGCGCACGGCCCTGGCCCCGCGCGGCTCCGGTGATGAACGCGACCTTGCCCTCGAGTCGGCCGCTCACCGGTTGCGCTGCGCTTCCTTGACCAGACCGCCGCCGATGATCAAGCGCTGGATCTCGCTGGTGCCTTCATACAGGCGCAGGAGCCGCACTTCTCGGTAAATCCGTTCCACCGGAACACCGCGCATGTAGCCCGCGCCGCCGTGCACTTGGACCGCGAGATCGGCGACGTTTCCCGCCATCTCGGTGCAGAACAGCTTGGCCACCGACGGCGCGATCCTGCGGTCCTCGTCGTGCAGCCACTTCTGCGCCGCGTCGCGCACCAGGGCGCGGCCGGCCATCACGCCGGTCTGCTGGTCGGCCAGCATCGCCTGCACCAGTTGGAAGGTGCCGATCGGGGTGCCGCCCTGGGTGGCCGTCGCGGCGTAGGCCACCGACTCGTCCAGTGCGCGCTGCGCCGAGCCGACCGCCAGCGCGGCGATGTGAATCCGTCCGCGCGCCAACGACGTCATCGCCGCCCGGTAGCCGATGTCCTGGCTGCCGCCGATCAACGTGTCGTCCCCGACGCGGACGTCGGTGAAGTTCACATCCGAGGTCCAGGCGCCCTCCTGGCCCATCTTCGCGTCCTTGGGGCCGATCTCGACACCGGGAGTGTTCGCCGGGACCAGGAACACCGCGATGCCCGGACCGTCGGCGTCAGCGGGCCGGGTTCGGGCGAACACGACGAACAGGTCGGCCACCGGCGCGTTGGTGATGTACTGCTTGCGACCCGTGATCACCCAATCGCCGCCGTCGGCAACCGCTTTCGTCTTCAGACCCGACGGGTTCGAGCCCGCGCCCGGCTCCGTCAGGGCGAAGGAGGCGACGACGTCACCGGACGCGATCGGCTCGAGCCAGCGAGCTTTCTGGCCGTCGGTGCCGAAGCCGACGAGCACTTGTCCGGCGATGCCGTTGTTGGTGCCGAACATCGACCGCAGCGCCAGGCTGGTGTAGCCCAGTTCCATCGCGAGCTCGACGTCCTGGGCGATGTTGAGGCCCAGCCCGCCCCATTCCGGCGGGATCGCGTAACCGAAGAGCCCCATCTTCTTGGCCTGGTCCCGCAGATCGTCGGGCACCTGGTCCTCGGCGAGGATCTCGGCCTCCCGTGGCACTACGGCGGTGCGGACGAAGTGACGGGTCTGCGCCAGGATCTCGCGGAAGTCGTCGTCGCTGACGTCGGTCATCAAGGCTCCTCGAGAGCGTGGGGGCGCTGGATGCGAGCGATCATATATGAAATATGATGTGGACGAATTTGGGGTCCGTCGATCGAAATGGGAGTTCAGATGTCGCTGCTGGCCGGTCAGACCGCCGTCATCACGGGTGGAGCGCAGGGTTTGGGCTACGCCATCGCCGAACGGTTCATCGCCGAGGGCGCCCGCGTGGTCCTCGGTGACCTCAACCTCGATGCCACCAAGGAGGCGGTCGAGACGCTCGGCGGTGCCGACGTCGCCCGCGCGGTCAAGTGCGACGTGACGGCGTATCCGGATGTCGACGCGCTGGTCGAGGCGGCGCTGGGGGAGTTCGGCCGGTTCGACATCATGGTGAACAACGCAGGCATCACCCGCGACGCGACGTTGCGCAAGATGACCGAGGAGGACTTCGACCAGGTGATCTCGGTGCACCTCAAGGGCACCTGGAACGGGTTGAAGAAGGCCGCGTCGATCATGCGGGAGCAGAAGCGCGGCGCGATCGTGAACATGTCGTCGATCTCGGGCAAGGTCGGCATGATCGGCCAGACCAACTACTCCGCGGCCAAGGCCGGCATCGTCGGCATGACCAAGGCAGCCTCCAAGGAACTCGCTCATCTCGGTGTGCGGGTCAACGCCATCCAGCCCGGCCTGATCCGTTCGGCGATGACCGAGGCTATGCCGCAACGCATTTGGGACTCCAAGGTCGCCGAGGTTCCGCTCGGTCGGGCCGGTGAGCCGTACGAGGTGGCCAACGTCGCGCTGTTCCTGGCCTCAGACCTCTCGTCGTACATGACGGGCACGGTGCTGGAGGTCACCGGAGGACGGCACCTCTGATGCCGCGCCGAGATCAACGAAATGGCGCGATTTACTCGCACTCTCCCGCCCGTTTGTCGGTTTGGGCGAACCGGTGAAAAGTAGGGCGGCCGTTATCTGTGAGCCGGTCCGCACGCCGATCGGGCGCTACGGCGGCATGTTCGGTTCGCTGACGGCAGTCGACCTCGGCGTCGCCGCGCTCACGGGACTGCTCGAGCGCACCTGCGTGGCCCCCGACGCCGTCGAGGACGTCATCCTCGGGCACTGCTACCCCAACAGCGAGGCGCCGGCGATCGGGCGGGTCGTCGCCCTCGACGCGGGGCTGCCGGTGACCGTCCCGGGCATGCAGGTCGACCGGCGCTGCGGGTCGGGACTGCAGGCCGTCATCCAGGCGTGTCTCCAAGTGGCCTCGGGCGCCAACGATCTCGTTGTCGCCGGCGGCGCGGAGAGCATGAGCAATGTCGCCTTCTACTCCACCGACATGCGCTGGGGCGCAGGCCGCCATGGCGTGCAGATGCACGACGGCCTGGCGCGCGGGCGCACCACCGCGGGCGGCAGGTTCCACCCGGTGCCCGGCGGCATGCTGGAGACCGCTGAGAACCTGCGCCGGCAGTACCGCATCTCTCGTCAGGAGCAGGACGAACTCGCCGTCGCCTCGCATCAGCGGGCGGTCTCGGCTCAGCAGCGCGGCATTCTCGCCGAGGAGATCATCGGTGTCACGGTGTCCCCCCGTCAGGGCGAGCAACTGATCGACACCGACGAGCATCCCCGCGCCGACACCACGGTCGAGTCGCTGGCAAAACTCAAACCTGTTCTAGCCAAGCAGGATCCGGACGCCACGGTGACGGCCGGCAACTCCAGCGGCCAGAACGACGCTGCTTCCATGTGCCTGGTCACCACCGAGGAGAAGGCGGCCGAGCTCGGCCTGACACCGCTCGTGCGGCTGGTGTCGTGGGCATCGGCGGGCGTGGGTCCCGAAGTCATGGGCATCGGCCCCGTCCCGGCCACCGCGTCTGCGCTGCGGAGGGCGGACTTGCAGCTGAGCGACATCGACCTGATCGAACTCAACGAGGCGTTCGCCGCCCAGGCGCTGGCCGTCATGCGGGAGTGGAAGTTCACCGACGCCGACCTGCAGCGCACCAACGTGCACGGCTCCGGCATTTCGCTGGGCCATCCGGTGGGTGCCACCGGCGGCCGCATGCTGGCCACGCTTGCCCGCGAACTGCACCGGCGCGACGCGCGCTACGGGCTGGAGACCATGTGCATCGGCGGAGGCCAGGGACTGGCCGCCGTGTTCGAGAGGGTGACACCGTGACGTGCCGGCGACTATCCAGAGCGAAGTGATGAGGAGGAGCGGCACAATATGACCAAACTGGCCCAGACGCTCGGGCTCACCGAGGTCCAGACCGAGATCATCTCCACTGTAAGACAATTCGTCGACAAGGAGATCATCCCCAACGCCCAGGAGCTCGAGCACTCCGACACCTACCCGCAGGCCATCGTCGACCAGATGCGCGAGATGGGCCTGTTCGGTCTGATGGTCCCCGAGGAGTACGGCGGCCTCGGCGAGTCGCTGCTGACCTACGCACTGTGCGTCGAGGAGCTGGCCCGCGGCTGGATGAGCATCTCCGGGGTCATCAACACCCACTTCATCGTCGCCTACATGATCCGCCAGCACGGCACCGACGAACAGAAGCAGCGCTTCCTGCCCCGGATGGCCACCGGCGAAACCCGCGGCGCGTTCTCGATGTCCGAGCCCGAGCTCGGCTCCGACGTCGCCGCGATCCGCACCCGGGCCCGCGACAACGGTGACGGCAGCTACACCATTGACGGCCAGAAGATGTGGCTGACCAACGGCGGCAGCTCCACGCTGGTGGCCGCCCTGGTTCGCACCGACGAGGGCGCCGACAAACCGCACCGCAACCTGACGGCATTCCTCGTCGAAAAGCCCTCGGGCTTCGGCGAAGTCGCGCCCGGTCTGACGGTCCCGGGCAAGATCGACAAACTCGGCTACAAGGGCATCGACACCACCGAGATGATCTTCGACGGCTATCTCACCGGCGCCGACAACGTCCTGGGCGCCAAGCCGGGCCAGGGCTTCTTCCAGATGATGGACGGCGTCGAGGTCGGCCGCGTCAACGTCGCCGCCCGCGCCTGCGGTGTGGGCATCCGCGCCTTCGAGCTCGCGGTCCGTTACGCCCAGCAACGCAGCACCTTCGGCAAGCCGATCGCCGAACACCAGGCCATCGCCTTTCAGCTCGCCGAGATGGCCACCAAAGTCGAAGCGGCCCATCTGATGATGGTCAATGCGGCCCGGCTCAAGGACTCCGGCGAGCGCAACGACGTCGCCGCCGGCATGGCCAAGTATCTGGCCAGCGAGTTCTGCTCGGAGGTCACCCAACAGAGCTTCCGCATCCACGGCGGCTACGGCTACTCCAAAGAGTACGAGATCGAGCGGCTGATGCGCGACGCCCCGTTCCTGCTGATCGGCGAAGGCACGAGCGAGATCCAGAAGAACATCATCAGCAAGCGGCTGCTCGCCGACTACCGGATCTGACATGGGCGCACCGGATTTCGCTCCCCGGCCGCAGCTGGCCGAGGATGTGGCGCGCTTCGTGCGCAGGAGGATCTTCAACGGCTCCTATCCCGCCGGGGAGTACATCCGGCTGGAGCAGCTGGCAGCCGAGCTCGGCATCAGCGTGACGCCGGTGCGTGAGGCGCTGTTCGAGCTGCGCGGCGAGGGACTGCTGGACCAGCTGCCGCGGCGTGGGTTCGTCGTCCTGCCGTTCACCGACCGCGACATCACCGACGTCTCGAATCTGCAGGCCTACGTGGGCGGCGAACTGGCGGCCCGTGCCGCGCTGAACATCACCGACGAACAACTGCAGGCACTTTCGGCTGTCCACGATGAGCTGACCGAGGCCTACGACGCCGATGACGGCGACCGGGCCGTGCGGCTCAACCACGAATTCCACCGTGCCATCAACGTGGCCGCGGACTCGCCGAAGCTGGCCCAGCTGATGTCTCAGATCACCCGGTACGCACCGGAGTCGGTGTTCCCCACGATCGAAGGATGGCCTGCGCGGTCGGTCGCCGACCACCAGCGCATCCTGGCAGCCTTACGGGCACACGACGGTGACGGTGCGCGCGGCGCGATGTCCGATCACCTGGCGGCCGGCGCGACTCCGCTGATCGAGCACCTGGTGAGGAAAGGCGTGGCGGAGCGGGTGGCACCGGTCGACGAGCGGGGCTGACAGCCCCCGGACCGGCTTACTTGCATTTTGGCGCCAATGGCGCCAAAATGGCGCCGTGACGAGTGTGCAAATCAAAGACGTGCCGGAGGAGACGCATGCGGTGCTGCGGCAGCGCGCGGCACGTGCCCATCAGTCGTTGCAGGAGTATTTGCGGAGCAGGTTGATCGAGGAGGCTGCGATGCCGACCCTGGAGGAGGTACTCGAGCGGGCCGGAAGCAGGTGCGGTGGTTCGGTGCCGTTCACGGCCGCGGTCGAGGCGGTCCGGAGCGACCGTGATAGTCGTTGATGCCAGCGTCTTGTCGGTCGCCCTCGGTGACGACGGCGCCGATGGCGCGAGTGCGCGGGCGTCACTAAAAGATCGAACCCTGGTCGCGCCCGAACTGATCGATCTCGAGGTCACCTCGGTCCTGCGCCGTCGGGCGAGGGCCGGGTTGATGACCCAGGCGCGCGCCGAGCTCGCCCTGACCGACCTGACCGAACTACCGATGCGACGGGCTTCCCACAGACCGCTGCTGTTCCGGTGTTGGGAACTGCGGGAAACCGTCACGCCCTATGACGCCGCCTATATCGCACTCGCGGAAATCCTGGGGATCGCTTTGGTGACCGGGGACATCCAGTTATCGCGAGCCCCGGGCATACGCTGCGCGATCGAAGTTGTTGCCTGACCAGAGGATATCGCGTCTCAACGAAGGGTGGCGACCAGCAACTCCCGCAGTCGACGCAGATCGACCTTGCCGGTGCTGCCGCGCGGCACGTCGTCGTCGGAGTCGAGCAGCAGCCACACTGTCGGCACCTTGAACGAGCTCAGCACCTGGCGCGCCTCGGCGCGCAACTCGTCGACGGTGGTGGCGCCGACGACGGCTGCTCCAACCTTTCCGTTCACCTCGGTGACGAACGCCGCACGCACGCCATCGATCTCGCGCAGCGCCGCCGCCACCTCGCTGGGGTACACCGAGGCGCCGCTGACTTTGAACATGTCGTCGGAGCGGCCGCGGTAGAACAGGAACCCGTCGGAGTCGAGCAGGCCGACGTCGCCGGTCGGGTAGAACCCGTCAACGGTGAACAGATCCTCGCGGCTGCGCCGGCACATGCCTCGCAACATCTGCGGTCCGCGGATCTGGATCTCTCCGACCGTGCCCGCCGGCACCGGTCGGCCCGTCGCCCGGTCGACGATGCGAACATCCATGCCGTCGAACGGCTTTCCGCACGAACCCCACGCCGAGCGCGGCATGTCGGTGTCCATGGCGTAGCCGCAATACGGGCCGAACGACTCCGTCATCCCGAGCAGGTTCGCCCGTGCACCGGGCGCCGAACGCTGACCCGGTGGCAGCAGGGCTTCGAGACTGCCCGGCCGCAACGCCGAGAGGTCGGCACCGATTTCCACGGCATGGCGGGCCAGGGCTTCGGCCTGAGCGGGCCAGCCGCGAAACGAGGTGACCCGTTCGCGCTCCATCAGCCGCAGTGTGTTCCGCGGTTCCGGTATCGCCTCGGTCACCAGCGTCGCACCCGCGGCGAGCACGGTCAGCAGGCCGGTGCCGAACCCGCCGACCCAGAAGAACGGCATCGGCACATAGAGCCGGGTGTCGGCGTCGATGCGGCGGGCCGACAACCCGCCGCGCACCGCGGTGAGCGCGCTGCCGTGCGAATGGATCACGCCCTTCGGCGGCCCGCTGCTGCCCGAGGTGAACATCACCAGCAGCGGATCGGCCGGTACGACGGTGGCGGCCAGCGCCTCGACGTCCGCAGTTGCGCCACCGGACGGCACTGCGTCGGCGAGCCAGACATCCCGTAAGGCAGGCAGACTCGCCAGTTCCGGCCGTACGCCGTCGAGGTACCGGTGACCGCGGAACTCCTCCACTGAGATCAGGTAGCGCACAGAGGCCACCGCGAGCTGAGCGACGAGTTCCGGGCCGGTCAGCAGCGTGCTCAACGGCACCAGTACCGCCCCGATTCTGTTGAGCGCGAGCGCAATCTGCGCCCACCGAACACCGTTCGGCATGATCAACCCGACCCGGCTGCCCTTCGTCACGCCCGCCGCGAGGAAGCCGGCCGCCAACTCCGACGTCGTGTCAGCAAGCTCGGCATAGCCGATCCGCGATGTGGCGTCGATAAGGAAGGGCTTGTCGCCCAGGACTGCCCGGGCGCGAACCAGGGCGTCGATGGTGTCAGGCATCGAAAAGCTCCGTCAGCCGGCGCATGTCGACCTTACCGCTGGACATCAACGGAATGTCACCGGCCCGAACCCCGAGGATGCGCCGGGGGATCTTGAAGGACGACAGTTCAGCTTTGAGCTCGTCTGCCAGCGTTGCGACATCGACGCTGGCGCCGTCGGGGATCACGACGACCGCCGCGACGATCTGTCCGCGTTCGGAATCCGGAAGCCCCACCACGTGCGCCGCCAGACCGCTGACGGTGACGATCGCCCTCTCGACCTCGACGGGGGAGACGTTGGCCCCGGAAGTCTTGATCATCGACCCGCGCCGCCCGAGGAAGTAGACGAAACCGTCGTCGTCGACCCGAACCAGATCGCCGGTGTGGAACCAGCCGTCGGCGTCGAAACACTCTTCGCGGCTGCGCTTGTGGTAGTGCTGCATGAGGTAGGGCCCCCGCAGATACAGCTCACCGGTGACCGCTGTCTCGCCACTGTCCGGGTCGACCACGCGGGTCTCGAATCCGGGTGCGGGCTTGCCGAACGAACCACGCCGATGCTCGGGCTGATCGGTCTCGTCGCCGCTGAGCAGCACGACGCTGCCACCCTCGGTCATCCCCAGCATGGCGTGTCGGAGTTCGGGATCCCTGGGCCGGACGTCGGGCGCCATGATCGGGTACAGGTTGCCCCGCCGCATGGACGACAGGTCGCGGTGGGGAAAGCTGTGATGGCGCGCGAGGTAGGCGACACCGGCGACGAAACCGTTGGTCACGGTGGGCCGCACCGTCTCGAGGAGATCGAGGGTCTCGGCCGGGTCGGTCGCGTTGGAACACACCAGCGTCGAACCGGCGAGCAGCGTTGCCAGCAGACCGAACGCGAACCCGCCGATCCAGAAGAACGGTGAGTTGCAGAACAACCGGTCGTCCGCCGTCAGCCCGCGAATCTCGTTGAGGTTGCGCTGATGGCCCAGCAGCGACTCGTGGGTGTGCACCGCTCCCTTGGGTACGCCCGTCGACCCCGAGGTATAGATGATCGCCAGCGGATCGCAGCCGTCGACATCTTCCTCCAGAGCCGACGACAACGGCGAGTCACCACCGATCCGATTGTCGAAGACGACGTGCCGCAGCGACGGCGCGGTCACCTCCGCCAGCCGCGCGACGTAGTCGTGGCCGCGAAACCCACTTGCCGACAGCAGGATTTCGCTGTCGCTGTGGATCATCTGGTCCCGCACCTCCGCAGCGGTGGCGAACGTCGAGAACGGCACGACGACGGCACCGATCCGCGCCGCGGCCAGCATCGCGACCACGAATGCGGCGCTGTTCGGCTGCAGCACACCGACGTGGGTGCCCTTGCCCGCGCCCAGCGCGGCGAGCCCGCGCGCCAGGTGCGCTGAGTGTTGCTCGGCCTGCCGATAGCTCAGCTGTTCCTTATCGCAGATGAGCAGCGGGTGATCACCGCGGGCGGCCGCCTGACCGGCAAGCAGGCGGCCGACGGTGTCGGGGTGATCAGTGCGCACGGCCGCTCACGGGCTCGGAGAAGTGGGCGCGGACCGCGGCCAGATCGGCCTTGCCCGAAGGCGTGCGGGGGATCGCCGCGACGACGGCGATCTCGGCGGGAATCTCGTAGGGCGCCAGACGGTCTCGCAGGAATGCGGTCAGCTCCGTCGCCGCGGCGGCGGCACGCAGTTCGACCATCGCCACGGGCACCTCACCGAGCCGCGCGTCGGTTCGGCCCACCACGGCGGCGCCCAGAACGGCGGGGTGAGACTCCAAAGCGGCGCGGACGTCGTCAGGAAGCACCTTGAAGCCACCGCGGATGATCGCCTGGTCGGCCCGGCCGAGGATCCAGAGGAAGCCGTCGGCATCGATGCGGGCCAGATCCGTGGTTCGCACCCACTCGGCGTCGGGACCCAGCTGGCCGGGCTTCACCTCCAGCAGGCCCGGCTCGTCCGGCCCGAGGATCGCACCGTCGGAGGACACGACGCGTAGCTGCGCACCCAGGCTGGCCCGTCCCACGCTGCCGCGTTTGGCCTGCCAGTACTTCTGATGATCGGCCAGCGTCCAGCCCGCGACGCCGCCACCGAATTCGGTTGCCGCGTAGGATGTCAGCACCGGGATGCCGAACTTCGCGGTGAACGCGTCGGCATCCTCGGCTGACAGCGGCGCGGTGCCGGAGGTGACCGCACGAATGCCGGCCAGGTCCTCGGCGTCCAGGTCGGAGTGCAGTACCGTGCGTAGCGCAGCCGGTACCAGTGACACCGCCTTGGGGCGGTGGCGGCGAACCGCGGCGGCCCACGTCGCGAGTTCGAAACGGGGCAGCAGGACGAACGGCCGCGCCTCGGCGACGCACTGCAGGATCCGATACACCCCGCCGATGTGCACCAGGGGCGCGTTGACGATCGCGACGCCGGCGGAAACCGCCTTCGGCGCAACCGTGTTCGCGAAGTCGGCGCCCAGCACCGAAACCGCCAGCATGTCGTAGGTCAGGTCGATGCGCTTGGGTGGCCCGGTGGTTCCGCTGGTCAGCATCCGCACCGCCACATCGGTCGGGACAGCCGACTTCGGCGGTCCCACCGCGGACAACCGGCGCGATCTCGAGGTCGGCGATCGCGACCCGCATGGCTGTCGATTCCACCAACTGCTCGAGGTCCTCGCCGGTCCCGACGATCGCGGGCAGGTCGAGTGCGGCGATGTCGTTCTTGATGCGGTCCTCGCCGCGGGAGGGGTTGACCACGACGCAACTTCCGCCGGCCGTCAGGACGCCCAGTAGCGCAGCGACGTGGGCGGGGCTGTTGCGCAACAGGATTCCCACCTGAGCGCCGGGCCCAACGGTATCGGCGATGCCACGGCTGGACGCCCCGAGTTGCCCCCAGGAAAACCAGCGCCCCTCGTATTCGACGGCACGGCCGTCAGGGTCGAGGTCGAGTACCGCGGCGATGCGTCGGCTCAGCGGGTGACTCATCGGAGCTTTCTGCTCTTCGCGCAAGCGCTCATCGGCGCTGTCTGTTCTTCGCGCAAGCGCTCATCGGCGCTGTCTGTTCTTCGCGCAAGCGCTCATCGGCGCTGTCTGTTCTTCGCGCAAGCGCTCATCACCGCACCTTCGGGGCCGCGCGGATCCCGGGGTGCTCCTGCTCGGCAAGTTCGGCCTGCCCCAACGGATTCCCCAGCCGGGTGTAGATCAGGTTCTGCTCCATGGCGGCGCGGTACGGCTTGTCCAGAGACTCCCAGATCGCTTTGACCGTACCCTGCGTCGCAGACGGGGGCTTGGCCGCGATTGTGGCCGCGATCTCGTGCGCCCGAGTCCACAGGTCGTCGGGTGTGACGACCTCGGACACCAGGCCGATGCGCATGGCGGTCTCCGCGCTGACCCGTTCGTCATTGCCCATCAGGGCGATTCGCAGCGTCTCGCCGAGTCCGACCTTACGCATCAACCCGACCGGCTCCAGCGCGGAGACCAGACCGGCACTGACATGTGAGTCGAAGAACGTGGCGTCCGTCGAACAGATCACCACATCGGCCTCGTTGACGAAGTAGAACGCCCCGGCCGTGCACATCCCGTGCACCGCGCACACCACCGGCTTCCACATCTTCTGCCACTTGGGGCTGAGCAGTTCACCGGGGTCCTCGTGGTTCCACACGTTGTGCGGCTGGCCGTAGGGGGTGCTGACGTCCAGCCCGGCGCTGAACGCCCGGTCGCCGGCAGCGCGCAGCACCACCGCGTGGATGGCCGCATCGTGCTTGACGATCCGCCAGGCCGCGGCCATCTCCTCACACATCGTGCGGTTGAACGCGTTGAGCTTGTCCGGCCGGTTGAGTGTGATCGTCGCGACGTGGTCGGTCCGGTCGAAGTCGAGCAGGATGGTCTCGAACGCCGCGGTCATCGGCACTGCCAGTTCGGGGTGCGCTTCTCGACGAATGCCTTCGGCCCCTCGAGGGAGTCCTCGGTGTGCAGGTTGCGCTCCCGGAACGCCTCGGCCAGCATCTCGGCTTCGTGCATCGGGATCTCCCGGCCCTTGATGACGGCCAACCGGGTTCCGCGCACGGCCAGCGGCGCGTTGCGGTTGACGGTGTCGGCGATCTCGTGGGCCCGGGCGAGCAACTGGTCATGCGGCACGATCTCGGTGATCAGGCCGAGCTCGTAGGCTCGCTCGGCGCTCATCCGCTCGTGCTTGCCCATGATCGCCATCCGCAGGGCCACCGATCGGGGCAGCACCCGCGCCAGGCGCACCATCTCCCGGCCGGCGACCAGGCCGATGGACACGTGCGGGTCGAAGAACGTGGCCTGGTCGGAGGCGATCACGATATCGCCGGTGGTCACCCAGTCCAGCCCGGCACCGCAGCAGATGCCGTTGACCGCGACGATCACCGGCTTGGCCATCCGCCGGAACGGCGGGGTGCCCTCCTGGGGTGCCTCCCACTGGTCATAGGTCGACAGGTAGGCGCGCTCGTTGACCACTTTGCCGTCTTCGGGGATCTCCGTGACGTCGGCCCCGGTACAGAACGCCCGTCCGGTGGCGGTGACGATCAGCAGCCAGATGTCGTCGTCGTTCTCGGCGGCGTCGTAGGCCGAGCGCAATTCGGTGATCATGAACGGGCTCAGCGCGTTGAGCGCACCGGGACGGTTCAGGGTGATCGTGGCCTTGTGACCGTCGACCTCGTACGTGATCGTCTCGTAGGAGACTGTCGGCATCTGTCTGTCCCTTCGTCTCATCGCCCGGTGAAGCCGGGTGCGCGCCTCTCCCGGAACGCGGCCAGACCTTCCTTGAAATCAGTGGTCCGGCAGGCAAGTTCGAGGTTGAACAGCTCCTGCGTCATCGCCTGGCCGAGAGTCGCGTGCTGGCTGTGGTTGATGGCCTGCTTGGCCAGGCCGATCGCCACGGTCGGTCCGGACGCCAAGCGGTCGAGCAGTCCGGCCACCGCCGTGTCCAGGTCGTCGTCGACACTGCGGTGGATCAGTCCCCACTGCGCCGCGGTGGCGCCGTCCACCTTCTCGCCCAGCAGCAACATCTCCTTGGCGCGCGCCATCCCGACCAGGCGGGGCAGCAGCCACGTCGACCCGGAGTCCGGGCTGAACCCGCGATCCACGAACGGCTCCCAGAACACCGCGTCGGCGGCGGCCACGGTGAAGTCGGCGGCGAGCGCGAGGTTGCAGCCCATCCCGGCGGCCCAGCCGCGCACCGTGCACACCACGGGAAGGTGCAGCGTATGCACGAGCTCGATCACCCGGTGGGCGGTGTGCGGGATGCGGCGGACCAGGTCACCGGTGCGGGGCCGCTGGCCGCCGCCGTTCGATCCCACCCAGTCCACGCCGGCGCAGAAGTCGGTGCCAGCTCCGCTTAGGTGGACGGCCCGCAGGACATCGTCGCTCGCGGCGGCGACCAGCACTTCGATCAGCGTATCGATCATGCTGTGGCTCAGGGCATTCCGGTGCGATGTCCGATCCAGGGTGATGTGCAGGACGGCACCGTCCCGCGACGTCGTCACGGCACCGTCGGCCGACCGGGCCTCGTCACCCACCGAAGAATCCGCCCTTTCGCAGCAATACGGATAGACATACAGTAGTGCTATCTTGTACAAGTTAGCAAGGATAGCCCGGTGAGGGGGCCCATGGCCGACGGCGAGGATCGACGTTTCGGTGAGCTGCCGCTGCCGCAGACGGTCGCCGCGGCCGCCGCCATCCGCCGGCTCACCGGAATGCTGCTGTCACTCGAGCATCCGCACCCCACGGTGGACGCGATGCTCGACCAGTTCGCCCGGTGGGAGTCCGAGCTCGCGCCCGCGCTGCCGGCAGACCCGCGGCCCAGGATGAGCGCGGACAGCAGCGACAAACGGGTGTACCTGCAGCGCGCGCTGGACATCGGTGCGTTCAATCCCTGCTTCCCCGAGTACCGCTTCGACGAGATGAGCGCCGAAAAAGCCTCGGGCACAGTCACTTTCCCCGTCGTCTTCGAAGGACCGCCCGGCCTGGTCCACGGCGGGTTCCTCGGAGTCTTCTTCGACTGCGTGATCCAGCACCAAAGCTGTGTCGCCGGGGTGGCAGGCAAGACGAGGTCGCTCACGGTCGCCTACCGCAGGCCGACGCCGCTGGACACCGAGCTCAGGTTCGACATCGCGCGCTCTCACGACGAGCGCGGCATCTCCGCCACAGCCCGTCTGACTCTTGACGGCGAGGTGTTGTGCACCGGCGAGGCCAGTACCGTCGCGCTGCCTCCGGATCGCCTGGCGCCCAACCGGTTCGGCCACCGGCGAGCGGTCTGAACCATGGCCGCCCCACGAATCCGCCAGCCGCGCGTCGCCGAGATCGTGGCCTCCCGACTGCGCGACGACATCCTGTCCGGCCGCGTCAAGGAGGGCGACATCCTGCCGTCCCAGGAGAGCCTGTTCACCGAGTTCGGAGTCAGTCCGCCCGCGCTGCGTGAGGCGATCCACATCCTGGAGGTCGACGGTCTGGTCTCGGTACGCCGCGGCAACATGGGCGGCGCCGTGGTGCACCTGCCGTCGGCCGAGCGCACCGCGCACATGATCAGCATGGTTCTGCAGTCCCGGTCCGCCACGCCCGCCGACGTCAGCGGTGCGTTGATCCACCTGGAACCGATCTGTGCGGGCCTTTGCGCCGCGCGCGAGGACCGGATGACCGAGGTCGTGCCCTACCTACAAGCCGAAATCGACCGCCAGGAGCGACAGTTCGAGGACACCGCGCAGTATGTGGGTAATGCGCGGCGCTTCCACGAAGCGCTGGTCTCGCGGTGCGGCAACGAGCCGATGATCCTGTTGATCGGCTCGCTCGAACTGATCTGGTCGGCCCACGAGTCGTCGGTGTGGGGCGACGACGGCGGCCCGATGCAGCACAAGACCATGCGGGCGGCGCTGCGCGATCACCAGCGGTTGCTCGACGCGATCCGCGACGGCAGCGCCGACCGGGCAGTGCGACTGGCGCAGGACCACCTGGCCGCGGCCCGCCGCAACACCCTGGCCTTCGGCCGGGACAAAACCATTGAAGCCAAGCTGATTTCGAGGAACATGCCATGACTGCCGACGACCGCGTGCTCTTCGATGTCGACGCCGACAAGCGAATCGCCACGATCACGCTCAACAACCCCGCCCAGCGCAACTCCTACGACGCGGCGATGCGGGAGAAGCTAGCCCGGTATCTCGATGTCGTCGCCGAGGACGACGACATCACGGTCGTCCTGCTGCGCGGGGCCGAGGGGGTGTTCTCCACCGGGGCGGACATGAACAACGCCTACGGCTGGTACGGCCAGTCGGAAGATGCTGACGCACAACGCAAGAGCCGGCCCAGCCAGCGCCGCCGGCTGACGGTCGACCGCAAGACCTTCGGCTTCTACCACAACCTGATGGGCTTCCCGAAGGTCACCGTCGGCGAGATCAGCGGCTACGCGCTGGGCGGCGGCTTCGAGATGGCGTTGATGACCGACATCTCCGTCATTGCCCGCGACACCCGGATCGGCATGCCCGCCACCCGCTTCCTCGGCCCGGCGCTGGGCAGCCTGCACATGTTCTTCCACCGGCTGGGGCCGGTGCTCGCCCGCCGACTGCTGCTCACCGGCGACATCGTCACCGCCGCCGACGTCGAGCACCTGGGGGTGTTCACCGATACCTGCGACGCCGAGTCGGTGACCGCGCGCGCCCGGTACTGGGCGGAGAAGGCGGCGAAGATGCCGGCCGACGGAGTGGTGATCGCCAAGGAGGCGTTCCGGCTGGTCGAGCAGAGCCAGGCCTACCAGGGCGAGGAGGTCGCCAGCTATCTGTTCCACGCCTACGGCACCAACCTGCAGTTCGCGCCCGGGGAGTTCAACTTCGTCAAGACCCGGGCCCAACACGGCACCAAGGAGGCGTTCCGCCTGCGTGACGAGCATTTCGACGTGCCCGAACCGAACTGAGCACCCCCTGCCGATGCCGATACACTATCTGCTAGTTTTGTAACGTCGTTGACGCGTCCAACCCGAGGTGGAGAACTATGCCCGAACCAGTCATCGTCGGCGCCGTGCGAACCGCGATCGGCAGGTCCTTCAAGGGGACGCTGGTCAACACCCCGCCCGAGACCCTGATCACGGCCATCGTGCCGGAAGTCATCCGTCGGGCCGGGATCGACCCGGCCGACATCGACGACATGATCTTCGCCGAATCCCATTACGGGGGCGGCGATCTCGCCCGCTACGCCGCCGACGCGACGGGCCTGAAACACGTCCCCGGCCAGTCGGTCAACCGGCACTGCGCGGGCAGCCTGACCGCCGATCGGCAACGCCGCGGCGCAGATCGGCTCCGGCATGGAGCGCGTGCTGATCGCCGGCGGGGTGCAGTCGCTGTCGATGACGCCGCTGATGAGCCAGCGCATCATCGGCCCGGAACTGAAGTTCGAGGAGCGGTGGATGCCGCCCACCCATGTCGAGACAGCCGGATGCCCCCACCAAGGACATGTCGATCACCGTGGGATGGAACACCGCGCAGGCGGCGGGCATCAGCCGCGAGGAGATGGACGCCTGGGCCGCGCGGTCACACCAGCGCGCCATCGCCGCAATCGACGCAGGCAAGTTCGTCGACGAGATCCTGCCGCTGAAGATCCAGCAGCTCGACGGCTCGGTGGTCGACTTCAGCGTCGACGAGCAACCCCGCCGCGACTCCACCGCCGAGAAGCTGGCCGCGCTCAAGGTGCTTCACCCGGAGATCGAGGGCTTCTCGATCACCGCAGGCAATGCCAGCGGCACCAATGACGCCTGCGCTGCGGTTGCGCTCGTCGACCGCGCCTACGCCCTGGACAAGGATCTCGACGCCATGGCGACGGTCAAGGCTTGGGCGGCGGTCGGTGTGCAGCCACGCGACACCGGGCTCGGCGGCGTCGAGGTGATCGCCAAGGTGCTCGACCGCGCCGGGCTCAAGCCGTCGGATGTGGCGCTGTGGGAGATCAACGAGGCATTCGCGTCGGTGCCGATCGCAGCCTGCCGAAAGTACGGGCTCGACGAGGAGTTGGTGAACTTCTCCGGCAGCGGCTGCAGCCTCGGTCATCCGATCGCGGCGTCCGGAGCCCGGATGATCACCACGCTCGTCTACGAGTTGCGCCGCCGCGGCGGCGGTATCGGCGTCGCGGCGATGTGCGCCGGCGGTGGGCAGGGCGGCGCGGTCGTCATCGAGGTGTAGCGGTCCTCACGCCGAGCAGTCACAAAGGTCCCCGACACGCCGCTGTTTCAGGAACGTTTGCGTCTGCTCGCGGTGGAGGGCTTCTTGCCCTCGTCGATCAGACGGTCGGCGTGCTCGAGGATGCACTGCAACCCGTACTCGAAGTTGTGGTCGTCGGCGGCGCCGATCCGGATGGTGTCCTCCAGCGCGTGTGAATCCTGGTCGGCGTCCCGGTTCTTCTCGTAAAGCCGGTGCAGCACAACCGAACCACGCACATGCAGGGACACCGCCGAATAGACGTCGAAGGCGTCCTTCGGTGACAGCCCCGCCTCGACCAGGCTGGCGATCGCCTTCTCCACCTCCTGCTCACCGACCCGCGCGGCCCGTGGGCTCAGCGCCGAGCGGATCAGGATCAGGTCACACAGGATCGGGTTGCCCATGAACGTCTTTCGCATGGAGCGCGCATGATTGGCCAGCGTCTCGCGCCAGTCGTCGGCCTCCACGTATGGGGTGGCGAACACATACTGACGCAACGCCCGGTCGGTCATCGCGTTGAGCAGGTCGTCCTTCTTACGGAAGTACCAGTAGATGCTCGTGACGCCAACGCCGAGGTGCTTGCCCAGCAACGGCATGCTCAGGTTGTCGATCGACACCTGCTCGGCAAGTTCGAAGGCGCCCGCGATGATGTCGTCGGGGTTGATCGACCCACGCTCGCGCCGGGGGCGCTTCGCCGCGGTCGCTGGCTTGGCCACTGCAGTTCCACCTTCCGTCAACTGCGTCTGCGCCCCATATCGGGCGACCTCTTCCAGTTACTGTAAAGCCTATAGTAGGTTTTACCGATACCAGCGAACACGACGTGGAGGTTGCCGGTGTCGGACGCAGGGTCGTGGACCTCGGACTGAAGGACGCCACCGCGGTCGTGGTCGGTGGTGGACGCGGAATGGGCCTGGCCGCGGCGCGATGTCTGGCTGACGACGGGGCCCGAGTTGCTCTGGTGGGCCGCACCCGAGCCGTACTCGACAGCGCCACAGCGGATCTGAGTCAGCGTGGCAGTCCCGACGCGGTGGCATTCGACGCGGACGCCGAGGACGAGCACCAGGTCCAGCGGGTCTTCGGCGAGATCTCCGAGCGGTGGGGCGGTGAGCTGAACATCCTCATCAACACCGTCGGACCGGGCGTGCAGGGCAGTTTCGAGCAGCTCGACGACGACCAGTGGCGCCGGGCTGTCGACGGCGGCGTGATGGGCATGGTGCACTGCGTGCGGTCGGCGCTGCCGCTGCTGCGCCGGGCCCAATGGGCACGCATCGTGAACTTCTCGGCGCAGTCGACGCAGCGGCAGAGCCCGAACCTCGTCGCCTACACCGCGGCCAAGGCGATGGTCACCAGCATCTCCAAGAATCTCTCGCGGCTACTCGCCCCCGACGAGATCATGGTGAACGTGGTCTCGCCGGGCAGCATCGCCTCCGAGGCACTCGTCGGTTGGGCCGGCTCGGTGGGAGTCGACGGCGGCGATCCCTACGCACTGATGGCCGCCATCGACAAGCACTTCGGGCACCCGGCCCACGTGCCGCGCGCCGGCCTGCCCGACGAGATCGGCTCGGTCGTCGCCTTTCTCGCGTCGCGCCGCAACTCCTACATGACCGGAGCCAACGTCAACGTCGACGGCGGCAGCGATTTCACCTGAGCCAGAGGAGGACTGATGGCCACAGCACTCCAGGCCCGCGACTGGGCGCGATCGGCGCTGCGCGGAATCGGCGACTCGCTCTACACACCGTTCAGCGGCGCCGACGGCGACGACATTGACTGGGATGCCTACCGAACCCTGGTGCGGTACTGCGTCGCCGACCTCGAACACCCGCTGCTGTGGGTCACCAGCGGTCTGGCCGAGTTCTGGTCACTGACCATCGACGAACGCAAGCGCCTGCTCGAAGTGACCATCGACGAGGCGCGAAAGCACAACCCGGACATCGTCATTCAATCCTGCACCGCGTCGATGTCGGCCAAGGACTGCCTGGAGCTGACCCGGCATGCGCAGCAGGCAGGTGCGGACATCGTCTACATCCAGACCCCCATGATGGAAACCCATGGCGGCGAAGGGGTGCTGCGGTTCTTCCGCTACATCGCCGAGCGCACCGACATCGCGCTGGGCATGTTCAACTCCCCGTCCTCGGGATACGTGCTCACCGCCGCCGAAGCGGCCCGCATCTACACCGAGATTCCCGCGGTGTGCGCCACCAAGGAGGGCGTGTTCCGGCCGTCGAACAGCCGGCTGCTGCACGAGCTGGCGCCTGGCCTGGTGATCTGGGAGTGCGACAAGACGGTCTATCGCGCCGGCTGGCTGCGCGACGGGATCGTCTGCCCGGCGCAGCTGGGCACGGCCGGCTACCTGCACGAGACCCCGCAACGACGGCTGCTCACCGAATACTGGGAGCTGATCGTGGCAGGCAAGCTCATCGAGGCCATGGACTACGGGCGCGACAGCGGCATGGACCAGTTCGACCTCGACATGGGCTCATGGTTCACCTGCTACCCGGGCCGGCCCGACTACTTCACCCACTGGGGCGGAGCCTTCAAATACGCCGCATCGCTACTGGGCCTGCCGATCGGCGACTACCCCCACTCGCGACCTCCGCAGGCCGAGTTCCCGGCGGCCGGCCGCGCCCAGATCGAGAAGGCCTACCAGCGCCTGGGCCTGGTCGGAACGTGATTGCGGAAGGCTATACCGATAGGTGTACAGTATAGACAAATGCCGAGGTGGGAGGGTGTGCGTAGGGTGAGCACTGACCAGGCGGACGTCGCCGCCGATTCCGGTGCGGCGCAAGCCGTCCTCTACGCGGTTCGGGAAAGCGGCGTTGCCGTCCTGACCTTCAACCGCCCGGAGCGGATGAATGGCTGGAGTGGTGGCCTGGCGGCCGGCTTCTATGCCGGTATCGACGCGGCTGAGGCCGACCCCGCCGTTCGCGCGATCGTGCTCACCGGCAGCGGGCGGGCATTCTGCGCCGGAGCCGACATGGGCGACCTCTCGTCGATAGGCTCGGCCAGCGTCGACACCGCGGGCGACGCCGACCTGAGCGCGATGGTCGGTGAACGTCATCCGCTGTTCGTGACCACCTTGCGCAAGCCGATCATCGCCGCCATCAACGGCGCCTGCGCCGGGATCGGGCTGAACCAGGCGCTGATGTGTGATGTCCGGTTCGCCGCGGCCGGTGCCAAGTTCACCACTTCGTTCGCCCGCCGCGGCTTGATCGCCGAGTACGGCATCTCCTGGATCCTGCCCCGGGTCGTCGGCTGGGGAGCAGCCCTCGATCTTCTGCTCAGTGGCCGGGTGTTCTACGCCGAGGAAGCCGCCGAGCTCGGGATGGTCAAAGAGGTTGTGGCTGCAGAGGAACTGTTGCCCCGCGCGATCGCCTACGCCGAGGACATCGCGGCGAACTGCGCTCCGAGCTCACTGGCGGTGATCAAAAGGCAGGTCTACGGCGACGCGCTGCGGGAGGCGCTGGACAGCAGCGAGCTGGCGGAAACCCTGATGCACGAGTCGATGCAACGCCCCGACTTCATCGAGGGCATCACCGCGTTCTTCGAGAAGCGGCCCCCCCACTTCCCGCCCCTGACCTGAGCCGAGAGGACAAGAACCATGGCATTGGACTACAAAGTCATCGACGTCGACAACCACTACTACGAGCCGCTGGACTCGTTCACCCGGCACCTCGACAAGAGCTTCAAACGTCGTGGCGTTCAGGTCTTCCAGGACGGTAAACATGCCCAGGTGGTGATCGGCGGCCGGGTCAATCACTTCATCCCGAACCCGACGTTCGACCCGATCATCGTGCCGGGTTGTCTGGACCTGCTGTTCCGCGGCACGATTCCGGACGGGGTCGACCCGTCGTCACTGATGAAGGTCGAGCGGCTGGCCGAGCATCCGGAATACCAGAACCGCGACGCCCGGGTGGCGATCATGGACACCCAGGGCCTGGAAACCGTCTTCATGCTGCCCACGTTCGCCTGTGGGGTGGAGGAGGCCCTCAAACACGACGTCGAGGCCACGATGGCGTCGGTGCACGCGTTCAATCTGTGGCTCGAC
This sequence comes from uncultured Actinomycetota bacterium, assembly GCA_963716465.1. GTDB lineage: Bacteria > Actinomycetota > Actinomycetes > Mycobacteriales > Mycobacteriaceae > Mycobacterium. The sequence continues at coordinate 107,773 of CAVQTS010000004.1, read as the reverse complement.
GAAGACTGGGGTTTCGACCGGCCCGACCACCGCATCATCGCCGCACCGATCATCTCGCTGGCGGATCCGCAGAAGGCCCTCGAAGAGGTGGAGTTCGTGCTGGCACGCGGCGCCAGGATCGTACTGGTGCGACCGGCGCCGGTGCCCGGCGTGGTCAAGCCGCGTTCGCTGGGCGATCCGGCGCACGACCCGGTGTGGGCGCGACTGGCTGAAGCAGGCGTGCCGGTGGGATTTCATCTCAGCGACAGCGGTTATCTCCAGATCCGTGGATGGTGGGGCGGCAACTCGACATTCGAGGGATTCGGCGCACGGGATCCGCTGGATCAGGTGCTGATGGACGACCGCGCCATCCATGACTCGATGGCCTCGATGATCGTCCATGGTGTGTTCACCCGGCACCCGAAGCTGAAGGTGGTCAGCATCGAGAACGGCTCGTACTTCGTCCACCGACTGATCAAGCGGCTGAAGAAATCCGCCAACAACCATCCGCGCCACTACCCGGTGGATCCGGTCGAGCAGTTGCGAACCAACGTCTGGATCGCGCCGTACTACGAAGACGACCTGGCCGAGCTCGCAGACATCATCAGTGTCGACAAGATTCTGTTCGGATCGGACTGGCCGCACGGCGAGGGCCTCGAATCGCCGCTCGACTACACCGCCGAACTCACCGCGTTCAGCGACGCCGACATCCGCAAGATCATGCGCGACAACGCCTTGGACCTGCTGGGCATCAAGGTGTCCTCGGCGGCCTGAGGAACCCACTGATGCCCGAATGGACCATAGGCGCGGTCCTCGACGCGATCGCCGACGCCGTCCCGGACCGCCCGATGACGGTGTGCGGTGACCGCACGAGCACCTATGCCGAATCGGCGGACCGCACCCGACGGCTGGCCAACTTCCTTGCCGCCCAGGGCCTGGGCGCACATCGAGAGCGCGCAGACCTCGAGAACTGGGAGTGCGGCCAGGACCGCATTGCCCTGATCATGCATAACGACCTCTACCCCGACATGGTCATCGGTTGCCTGAAGGCGCGCACCGTCCCGGTGAACGTCAACTACCACTACACCCCTCGCGAAGTCGCCGAGCTGCTCGACTACGTCAAGCCCACCGCCGTGATCTACCACCGTTCCCTGGCCGCGAAGTTCGCCGACGTGCTGCCGCCGGCCTCGGCGCGTTTGCTGATCTGCGTCGACGACGGCGGTGACGGATCGGACCTGCCGGGTGCGGTGACTCTCGATGAGGTTCTGGCACAGGGTGATCGGGACCAGGACATCACACCGTCGCCTGACGACGTGCTGATGATCTGTACCGGCGGCACCACCGGGCGGCCCAAGGGGGTGATGTGGCGCCAGGCCGACACCTACACCATCTCGATGAACGGCGCCGACCACGAGTCGGTCGACGAGATCCATGCCAAGCTCGGCACTCCGGGGCCGCCGTGGTTCGCGGTGTCGCCGCTGATGCACGCCGCAGGGATGTGGACGGCGTTCGCCGGCGTGCTCAACGGGCAGACCGTGGTGCTCTACGACTCGACGAAGTTCGACCCCAAACGCGTCCTGGCCACCGCCGAACGTGAAAGGGTCGGCATGATGACCATGGTCGGTGACGCCTACGCAGCACCGCTGGTCGCCGAGTTGCGCGACGGCAGCTACGAGCTGTCGTCGCTCTACGCGATGGCGACCGGAGGTGCCGCGACCAACCCCAAACACCAGCGGGCACTGCTGGAACTGCTGCCCAACATCATCCTGATCAACGGCTACGGATCCTCGGAGACCGGCAACGTCGGCTTCGGCCGCAGCATGCGCGACGATCACAAGGACACCTTCGAACTGCGCGAGGGCGCGCTCGTCCTGGCCGACGACTACGGCCGGTTCCTGGAGCCCGGCGAGGATCAGGTCGGCTGGGTGGCCCGCGCCGGACGAATCCCGTTGGGCTACTTCGCCGATGCCGAGGCGACCAACAAGACGTTTCCGCAAGTCGACGGTCAGCGGGTGGTGATCTCCGGTGACCGCGGCTCACTGGCAGCCGACGGCAGCCTGCGGTTGTTCGGCCGGGACTCCCTGGTGGTCAACACCGGCGGCGAGAAGGTCTTCGTCGAGGAGGTCGAGGAGGTCCTGCGGGCCCACCCCGGAGTCGCCGACGCGCTGGTGGTGGGGCGGCCCAGCGACCGGTGGGGCGAGGAGATCGTCGCGCTGGTGGCTTTCGACGGCAACGATGTTCCCCACGACGAACTGCACGCGCACTGCACCGCCGAACTCGCGCGCTACAAGGCGCCCAAGGAGTTCATCGTCGTCGAGCAGGTCAAGCGGCTGGGCAACGGCAAGGCCGACTACCGGTGGGCGAAAACCGTTGCCGTCCAGCAGGAAGCCGTCGCGCCGTGACCCGCCCCGTGATCGATGGCCTGGTCAACGTCCACTTCGGCGAGACCGAGCAACAGCCCACCTGGATGCTGAAAGTCCGCGACGACTACTTCAAGGGCCCGAAGTCGATGTTCGCGCCGGTCGACCTGACCGAACTACTCGACGAGATGGACGCCCACGGCGTGCAGAAGGCGATCCTGATGGACAACATCGGCAAACCGCACGTGACTGCGCGCAAGTTCGCCGAGGCCCGGCCCGACCGGTTCGCACTGGCGATGGGTGGGCTCAACCTGCTCAAGCCGATGCCGACCCTGCGCGATCTGGCTGCCGTCGTCGCCGACCTGCCGGTGGTGTATGCCGCTGTGGGACCGAGCTTCTGGGGTGATGCCCAGTACCCGCCCAGCGACGCGGTCTACTATCCGCTGTACACCAAGTGCGCCGAACTGGATCTGCCGCTGTGCCTGAACACCGGACTGCCCGGCCCCCCGATTCCCGGGGAGGTGCAGAATCCGATCCACCTCGACCGGGTGTGCGTCCGATTCCCGGAGCTGCGGCTGTGCATGATCCACGGCGCCGATCCGTGGTGGGATGTCGCGATCCGGCTGATGATCAAGTACGAGAACCTGCACCTGATGACGTCGGCGTGGTCACCGAAACGCCTGCCGGAGAGCCTGCTTCACTACATGCGCACCCGCGGGCCCGACAAGGTGATGTACGCCTCGGACTGGCCGGTGCTGAAAATGCATCGTCTGGTCCCGGAGGCTAGCGCGCTGGATCTGCCGACCGAGGTTCTCGACAATTACCTCTACAACAATGCCAACGACTTCTTCTTCAGGGAGCGCTGAATGGATCGCTACGAGTTGCGGCGGCTGGACTACAGCCTCACCGCGGACCATACCGACCTGCAGAACGCCTACCGGCAGTTCTTCAAGTCGTACTGTCCGATCGACACGGTCCGTGCTGCCGAGGCGTCCGGGTTCGACAAGAGCCTGTGGGAACGCCTGTGCGCCATGGGCGCGACGACGATGGCGCTGCCGGAGTCGGTCGGCGGCGACGGTGCCACCCTGGTGGACTTGACGCTGGTAGCCGAGGAGATCGGGCGTTCGCTGGCACCGGTGCCGTGGATCGACCACGTCAGCGCGGCCCGGCTGCTGGCCCGTCTGGGCGCGCTGGACTCCGCCGACATCGTCGAGGGCGCCAGCCTGGTCGCCCTAGACCCCCAGCAGGACACCGCGGCCGGGCGGCGGCTGATCCCCACCGGATCGATCGCCGATCACATCGTGGTACGCGACGGTGACGACGTCGTGCGACTGACCTTCGGCACCCGGCCGGTGAAGGTCGACAACCTGGGCAAGTTGCCGATGGCCTGGGTCGACCCCGCTGCCGCCGACAGCCGTACCGTGATCGCCTCCGGCCCCGAAGCCCTCGTGGAATACCAACGCGCACTGGATGAGTGGCGGCTGCTGATGGCGGCCGCGCTGGTCGGCCTGGTCGAGGAGACGATGACCATCGCCGCGGAGTTCGCCAAGACCCGCTATACCCTGGGCGTACCGATCGCCACGCTGCAGGCCATCTCGCACCCGCTGGCCAACATGGTCATCACCGTCGAAAGCGGCCGCAACCTGGCCCGCCGCGCGGCCTGGTTCTGCGACAACGAACCTGACGAGCGGCCGGAGCTGGCGCCGTCGGCGTACGTGTTCATGGCCGAGGAGGCGTCCAGGGCGGCGACCATGGCCGTGCACATCCAAGGCGGTCTGGGGGTGTCGGCCGAGGCCGCCGCCACCGCATACCTGGTCCGTGCCCGCGGCTGGTCGCTGGCCGGCGGCGATCCCGCGGCGAGCGCCAAGCGGATCGCCCACATCATCGCCGAGCGCGAATCATTCTAGGAGACAACGGGTATGGACTTCTCACGCGTCGAGCTTTCCGACTCCGACCAGGACTTCCTACACGAAGTCCGCGGCTTCCTGGCCGCCCAGGTCACCGAGGACGTCATCCGCCACGACCGTGAGACCGGCGACAACTTCCACGAGGGCGTACACCTGGCCCTGGGCGCGCACGGCTATCTGGAGAAGGAGTGGAAGCCGACCGCCGACGGCGGGTTCAGCCGGGTGCGCCGGCGGATCTGGGAACTGGAGAAGCGCCGCGCCCACGTGCCGTGGGTGACGTGGGGGACCACCGCGATGGTGGCCCGATCGGTCGCCGGCTTCGGATCACCTGAGCTGAAAGACGAAGTGCTGCCCGGTGTTTTCAGCGGCCGCGTCCGACTGTGCCTGGGCTACACCGAGCCCGAGGGCGGCTCGGACATCGCCACCTGCAAGACCCGCGCGGTCCGCGACGGCGAAGGCTGGGTGATCAACGGATCGAAGATGTTCACCACCGGGGCGCACAACTGCCAGTACGTCTTCCTGATCACCAACACCGACCCGGATGCGCCGAAACACAAGAGCATCACCATGTTCCTGGTCCCGCTGGATACGCCGGGCATCGAGATCCAGGGCATCCGGACCGTCGACGGCGACCGCACCAACATCGTCTACTACAGCGACGTCCGCGTCGACGACAAGTATCGGCTCGGCGAGGTCAACGGCGGCTGGACCGTGCTGCGCGAGCCGCTGAACGCCGAGCACGGGGCTGTTGAGGCGGCCACCGACGGCCTGGCCGACGTGTCGATCATGATGCACCAGGGTGGTTTCATGGCTACGGCCGTGGACAAGACCGCCGCCAAGGTGGGCCGGAGGGACTCGAACGGACGGCGCGCGGTCGACGACGGATCGGTTGCCTACCGGCTCGGCCGCAGCGCCGCACGGCTGGAGGCGGCGCTGAGCGCGCCCAGCATCTACGGCCGGGTTGCGTTGTCGCAGACCATGCGGGACATCGCCCCGGACCTGATGGACGTGCTCGGCACCGCGTCCACCCTGCCGGTGGGTACCGACGGGGCGCCCGACGACGGGGCGTCGGAGTACATCTACCGGTTCGCGCCGCTGTCGGGTATCTACGGCGGAACACTCGAGGTGTTCCGCAACATGATCGCCCAGTACGTGTTGGGTCTCGGCAAGCCGGCCTACGCACCGCCGGCGAAGAAGGTGTCTTAGCCGAGTCTCATGGCGTCGTCGCGGTGACCACGACGCCGACAGTGGTCGCGCCGTCATCCGCGGCGACGACCAGCTGCGGCGCATCGGGGGCCGAGACCACCTGGCCGCCGGTGACGCTGACGGTGTAGCCGCTCGGGTATTCGACGGCCGGCACGGAGATGGCGGTCAGCGAGCCCGCGGCGAAGCTTCCCGAGCCGTCCACCTTGGCGGTGGAGTAGCTGAACGTGAACGTGCCGTCCTTGAACGACCACGCCTTCGGGGTTCCGGAGATCACCTGCGGGTACGGCACGGCCAGCGTCTGCAGGCTGCTGGTGTTGACGTTGTCGCCGGTCGGCGGCAGCGCCGGGTTGTACACCAGCGCCTCGTCGTTGCCCGACCCGGTGGTGGTGATGTCACCGACACCGGTGTAGGCCCACTGCGCCCAGCTGATCATTCGCTGGTCGGCGGACTGCATCTCGGTGTTGAGCTCGGAGACCTTGCTGGTTGCGCCGAACTCGTCCATGTAGGACGGCATGTCGTGGCGCGTGGCATAGCGGTCGGATTCGCGGGCGATCCGCTCGGAGATGAACGTGCACAGCGGCCCCGGAGCTCCGGCACAGTAGTTGTGGAAAGCGAGAACGGTGTTCGGGTCGTTGACCGCACCCAGGATGACCGGAACGCCGAGGATGTTGCCGACCTGGGCGGCAGCTGGAGCGGGCGGTTCGATGTAGATCGGGGTGTTGGGATCGACCGCGCGGATGGCGGCGTCCACCTGGTTGTACATCGGAGCCAGTTGCTGGGTGCCGAAGAACGGGATGCCGATCAGGGCCGCCGGCCACGCCGGGCCCGGGAACGGCTCGTTCATGACTTCGTACCCGATCACCGCCGAGTTGCCGCTGAAGTAGCTCGCGACGCTTTCCCACGTCTGTGCGTAGTGGTCTTCGAGGCCGAGTCCGTCCGGGGCAGCCACGTTGTCCCAGAACGACTTCCACGCATTGTTCTCCGCGGGGTTCAGCCAGTAGTTGGCGGGAAATCCGAACTTCGGATTTGGCTTTCCGCCGTCCATCGTCGCCCATGCCGGGGCGCCTTCACCTTGGAACTCGGTGCTCCAGTTGTCCTGGTGCATGTCGATGATCGTGTAGATGCCCTGGGCGGCCAACGTCTGGACGGTGTCGTTGATCGAGTCGAGGTAGGCCGTGTCGATGTGGCCCGGCGTGGGTTCCACGGCGGCCCAGATCACGCCGAGTCGGACCGCCGTGAAACCGTTGTCGGCCAGGAACGCGGCGTCGTCGGCGCTGAATCCGCTCGCCGACGGTTCGTAGGGCGGCAGCTTGTACACCTCGTTGGTGCCGTGCAGGATCACGACTTGTCCGTCGCTGTTGGTCAACCAGGTCCCCGTGGTCGTGATGGACAGCAGTGGGGCCGAAGTGGTCTGTGCGGCGGTCGGCGGGTCGAGGTTCTTGCCGAACGCGCCGACGGCGCCGTGGGTGCCCAGGAGTCCGGCGGTGCCGCCCGCGCCGCCCAGGGCCGGCAGCATGGTCGCCGAGCCGTCGACTCCGCTGGCACCGGCGCCGCCACCGTCGCCGCCGCTGCCCAGCAGCCATGCGCCGTTGCCGCCGTCACCGCCCCGGCCGCCGTCGGAGCCGTCACCGCCGCCGCCGCCCTCACCGCCGATGCCGAACACGAAGCCGCGGCCTGCACCGCCTGCACCGCCCGCACCGCCGACACCGCCGCCGGTGCCCGGGCCGCCCATTCCGCCGTCCCCGCCGATGCCGAGCAGTCGGCCGCCGGCGCCGCCGGTTCCTCCGGTCGCGCCTGCGCCGCCGGCGCCGCCGCGCCCGCCGTTGCCGAACATGCCCGCTGAGCCGCCGTTGCCGCCGGCGATCCCGTCCTCGGTGCTGTCCCAGCCGGTACCGCCGTCGCCGAACAGCCAGCCCCCGGCGCCGCCCGCGGGGTCATCCTCGGTACCGTCCGCGCCGTCGCCGATCACGTAGGACCGGGCGATCGTGTTGATGACGCCGTCGATCTGTTGACCGACGCCGCTGTGGATCCAGCCTTCGGCAGCGGTGTGGAGAGGTGTGTAGACGAACCGGTCGACGATCACGACGGGGTTGATCGGCGTCGAGGTTCGAGGGCTGGACGCCGGCGTCTCCTTGACGGTGTCCCGGCGAGAGGCCGCGAGTAGCAGAGGATCCAGGGCTCCGCTCGCCGGAGCCGACGGCGAATTGGCCGGGGTGGCCGCCCTGGCCGCCGCGGCGTGGGAGGAGGACAGCGCGGCCGGCGGGCGAGCGGTGGTTCGCGCCGTCGGAGCCGGCGTCGCGGTGTGGGAAGTGTTCGAGCTGTGGGCGGCACCGGTGGCACTCGAGTCGCCGGTGTCCGCCCACGCCGACCCCACTCCGCAGCTCAGAGCAACGCCGATCCCGAGCGCAACCGCCAACCCACCGACCCGGCCAATGCACGCAGATGCCGTCATCTTTTCTTCTATACGGGACTGCTGGGTCCCGCACGGCCATTTCCGCCCGACGTAAGACCTAGAGCGTCAGAACTGTTGCCGCCGCTGTCCCGGGCGCACCGTAGAGCTGGGCGAAGCCGACCCGCGGGTCACCGGGGACCTGCCGGTCGCCGGCCTCACCGCGCAGTTGGCGCACCAGCTCGTGGATCTGCCGCAAGCCGGACGCGCCGATCGGCTCACCGTTGGCGATCAGCCCGCCGTCGGTGTTGACCGGCATCGACCCGGTGATCTCGGTCTCGCCGTCGGCCAGGAGCCGCTCCTGGTCGCCGTCGGCGCAGAACCCGCACTCTGCCATGTGGATGATCTCCGCTCCGGCATCGGTGTCCTGCAGCTGGATGACGTCGACGTCCTGCGGTGCGACACCGGCCTTTTCGAAGGCGGCGCGCGCCGCGTACACCGTGGGCGCGACGTCCTCGACGACGGGGGCGAAGGTGGTGTTCACCTCGTAGGCTCCGTAGCGGCGGGTGCGCACCTCGACCGCGCGCAGGTATACCGGCTTGGCGGTGTAGCGGTGGGCGATGTCGGCCCGGCACATCACCACTGCGGCCGCGCCCTCGTCGGGTGCGCAGAACATGTACTGCGTGAGCGGGTAGTTCAGCATCGGCGAGTTGAGGATCTCGTCCTCGGGGATGGGCTTGCGGCGGAACGCGTTCGGGTTCAGCACGCCGTTTCGGAAGTTCTTGGCCGCGACCTTGGCGAGGGTGGCGTGCGAGATGCCGTGGTCGTGCAGGTAGCGGTTGGCCTTCATCCCGAAGAACTGGGTGGTGAGGTACTGGCCGTTCTCGGCGTACCAGCGCGGCATCCCGACCAACGCGGGGTCCTCGGTGAACGCGCCGCGCGGATGCTTGTCCAGGCCGATCGCGATGCCGATGTCGTAGTCGCCCAACCGGATTCCGTCGGCACACACCTTGGCGGCGCTGGCCGCGGTGGCGCAGGCGTTGAACACGTTGGTGAACGGTATGCCGGTCAGGCCGACCATCGCGACGATCGCGTCGGGGTTGGCGACGGTCCAGCTGCCACCGGTGGCGAACTGGATGTCCCGCCACTCGAGGCCCGCGTCGGTGACCGCGGCGAAGATGGCGTCCACACCCATCTGCATCGCGGACTTGCCCTCGAACCGGCCGAACGGGTGTAGCCCCACCCCGATGATGGCGACGTCATTGGTCATGTGCGGATCCTTCTCTCATCGCATGGAGTATCGGATTGGCAGGTGTTTGAGACCGCCGACCAGGCTGGTGGCGGTCAACTCCGGAGGGCCGTCGAGTTCGACGCTGTCCAACCGCGGCACCAGTTCGGTGAAGAAGCTGTTGATCTCCATCCGGGCCAGCGCCGCTCCAAGACAGAAGTGCACCCCGTGACCGAACGCGAGATGCCTGTTCGGATCGCGGCCGATGTCGAACCGGAACGGGTCGTCGAAGACATCCCCGTCCCGGTTGGCGGACACGTACGACAACAGCACCGACTCCCCGACGCTGATCGGTACGCCCCGTACTGTGGTGTCCGCGTTGGCGGTGCGCATGAACGCGGTGACCGGGCTGACCCAGCGGATCATCTCCTCGGTGGCAACCGGCATCAGATCCATGTTGTCGCGCAACCGTTCTCGCTGATCGGGATGCTCGATCAGGGCGCGCATCCCGCCGGAGATGGTCGCACTGGAGGTGTCGTGTCCGGCCGTGGCGATGATGACGTAGTAGGACACGGTGTCGATGTCGGACAGCGGCTCGCCGGCGATGCGGGCGTTGGCGATCGCCGAGGCCAGATCCTCGGTCGGCTGTTCGCGGCGGGCCGCGGTCAGTGCGTTGAAGTAGGTGAACATGTCCAGCAGGGCGTACCCGCGCTCCTCGAACTCCTCGCCGCGTTGGAACTCGGCGTCCTCGTTGCCGAGTAACTCCTGGGTGAGCTTCAGCATCCGCGGGAAGTCCGCCTCCGGCACACCCAGCAGCGACATGATGACGAACAGGGGGTAATTCACCGCGATCTCCTGCACGAAGTCGCAGGTGCCACCGGCCGCTGCCATCCGGTCGACGTAGACCTTGGCGAGCTCGTCGATCCGCGCCTTGAGCTTTCGCATCGCTTTGGGCCGGAACCAGTCTGCGGCGATCGCCCGCACCTGGCGGTGCTGCGGGTCGTCCATGTGGATCAGCGTGCGCACCCCGTGCAATGCCTGCAGGTCCTCTTGCGCGGCTGTCATCAGCACCGGCCGTGGGCCGTTGATGAACAGATCGTTGGCCCGTTCGATGGCCGTGATGTCGGCATGCCTGGTGATCGCGTAGAACGGTCGGTAACCGGGCGCCTCCACCCGGGCGACGGGCGCGTCGGCGCGCAGCGTGGCCAGCGTGGTGTGCAGCCGGGGCTCGTCGGTGTAGATGGCCGGATCGGCCAGCGCGCGGGCGGCATCCGCGACCGTCGGTGCACTCATCAGGTTCTCCTTCGTTTTGCGCCGCCGATGTCAGGCGATGGCGCCGGATTCCTTCAGCGCCTCGATGCGGTCCCAGTCCATGCCGATCTCCATCAGCACGAGCTCGGTGTGTTCGGAGGCCTGCGGGGCCCGGGTGGTCTCGAGCGGCTCGTGGTTGAACTGCACCGGGCCGCGGACCACCTTGAACGGCTCCCCGCCGTCACTCGCCTCGACTTCGACGATCATGTCGTTCGCGATCGCCTGTTCGTCGCCGGTGAGGTCGATCAGGCTCTGGAACGGAGCCCACTGGCCCTTCATCGTCTTGAGGTGCTGACGCCAGTACTCGAAGGGCTTACTGCGGATCGCCTCAGCCACCAGTTCCGCTGCGGCCGAGGCATTCTGGATCAGGGGCAGCACATCGCCGAACCGGGGGTCGTCGGCGAGCTCGCCGAGGCCGAGGTGTTCGAACGCGTCCCGGATGTACCCGGTGGGGCTGACGATGCACAGGTTGATCGTGCCGCCGTCAGACGTGGTGTAGTTGCCCATGAACGGGTTGACGCTGGGACTCAGACTGTCCGGCATCAGTGAGCGCATGGTTTCCCCGGTCTCCATACCCTGGGTGACGCTGGCACCCGCGGCCCACCATGCGGTGCTCAGCAGCGACACGTCGATCTCGACGGCCTCGCCGGTGCGCTCCCGATGGAACAGCGCGGCCGAGATGCCGCCGGCGATGTTCATGCCGCCGATCGAGTCGCCGAACGCCGGAATCCCCTGGGACAGCGCGCCACCGAGTTCTTCGGGAGTCAGGGCCCAGCCCACGCCACTGCGGGTCCAGAAGGCGGTCCCGTCGAAGCCGCCGACACCTCGTTCGGGTCCCTTGTCGCCGTAGGCGCTGCCGCGCGCGTAGATGATCTTCGGGTTCACCGCGCGGATGTGCTCGACGTCGAACTTGTTCTTCTGCCGCGCCGCGGGCAGGTAGTTGGTCAGGAACACGTCGGCGGTCTTGGCGATCTCGTAGAGCACCTCCTGGCCGTCGGGCTTCGAGACGTCGATGCCGACGCTGCGCTTGCCCCGGTTCGGGTGCTCGATCAGCGGGTGCCGATCGGGGTTCAACTGGAAGCCACCCATGTTGACGAAGCCGCGCTGGGTGTCCCCGCGCACCGGGTGCTCGACCTTGATGACGTCGGCACCCCAGTCGGCGAGGATCGCCCCGGCGGCCGGGACGAAGGTGAACTGTGCGACTTCGAGTACCCGAATGCCTTCCATCACCTTGATCAACTGCGCATCTCCTGAATCCGCGGGCCGATGGACCTGTTCCGAATAAATTACTGTAACAATTACAGTTGATTGACCGGGAGGTGCCGTGGATTCGAGTGTCGAGTTGGGCCGCAGGGCTGCGGAGCGAGCCGAATTCCGCATGCTGGTCGACGGGGAACTGGTCAACGCGGCGTCGGGAGCCGAGTTCGAGAACCACAGTCCGGCCACCGGGCTGCTGTTGGGCACGGTCGCCGCGGCCGGCGCCGAGGACATGGACCGCGCGATCGGAGCGGCCCGGCGAGCGTTCGACGACTCGGACTGGTCGACCAACCGCGCCCTGCGCAAGCGCGCCCTCGAGCAGCTGCAGGCCGCCATCGAGGCCGAAAGAGAAGACCTGCGTGAGGAACTGATCGCCGAGACCGGCTGCCCGGCGATGACAACGCAGTCCGCTCAGCTCGACTGGCCACTGGCCGAGGCGCTGCGCTATCCCGCGGGACTGATCGACGACTTCGAATGGGAGCGAACCCTCGAGGGTGGCGGCCTCTTCGGCGACCGCAACGTGCGCACCGTCGTCAAAGAACCCGTCGGCGTCGTCGGCGCCATCACGCCGTCGAACTTCCCGATCGAGGTCATCCTCAACAAGCTCGGCCCGGCACTGGCCGCAGGTAACACCGTCGTGCTCAAACCCGACCCCAACACGCCGTGGAACGCCACCCGGCTCGGCCGGCTGATCGCCGAGCACACCGACATCCCGCCGGGCGTGGTCAACGTCGTCCCGACACCGTCCAACGAGGTCGCCGGCCGCCTCGGCACCGACCCGCGGGTGGACATGGTCTCGTTCACCGGGTCGACGGGCGTCGGCAAGCTGCTGATGCGCCGGGGCGCGGACACCATGAAGCGGATGTTCCTCGAACTGGGCGGGAAGTCGGTGGCGATCGTGCTCGATGACGCCAACCCCGCGGTCATCGTCCCCACCGCGGTCGGGGTGTGCGTGCATGCCGGGCAGGCATGTGCGGCCACCACGCGGATGCTGGTCCACCGTTCGCTCTACGACCAGGCCGTCGCCGACATAACCATGGCGTATTCCCATGTTCCCGTGGGCGATCCGGTGAGACCCGATGTTCTGGTCGGCCCGGTGATCAGCGCTGCCCAGAAGCAACGGGTGCTGACCGCCATCGCCGACGCCCGCGCCGGGGGAGCCGAGATCACCACCGGCGGGGGACCGGTCGAGGATCTGGCCGGAGACCTCGCCGGCGGCTACTTCGTGGCGCCCACCGTCGTCGTCGGGGTGGACAACGGCGCCGCCATCGCCCAGCGGGAAGTGTTCGGCCCGTTGCTGATCGTCATCCCGTTCACCGACGACGACGACGCCGTCCGGATCGCCAACGACAGCCCTTACGGTCTGGCCGGCGCGGTCATGTCCCGGTCGGTGGAGCGCGGTATGAACATCGCGCACCGCATCCGCACCGGATCCTTCGGCGTCAACGGCGGTATGTTCTACGGAGCCGACGCGCCGTTCGGCGGCTACAAGCACAGCGGCGTCGGCCGCCAGTGCGGGATCGAGGGCTTCCAGCAGTACCTGGAGACCAAGACCATCGGTTGTCGGGTGCCGCGGGTGCGCTAGCCGACGGCGGTGAACGTCACCGGAAGCGCGGTCGGCGAGCGGAACGGCTGACCCCAGATGTGCGGGTTGTCGTCGGTGACCAACTCGATGTCGGTGATCCGGTCGAGCAGCGTCTCGAACGCCACCCGGGTCTCCATCCGGGCCAGGTGCAGGCCCATGCAGGTGTGCTCTCCGGCGGCAAACGAGATGTGCGGCAGACGGTTCCGGAATATGTCGAACTCCTCGGAGCGTTCCCAGCGCTTCTCGTCGCGATTGGCCGAGCCGATGCACACGTCGATCACCGCGCCCCTGGGGATCGCGACACCTTCGACCTCGGTGTCCACGTTCGCCGAGCGCTGCACGGTGGTCAGCGGGGTCTCGTAACGCAGACCCTCCTCGATGGCCGACGCGACCAGCTCACGGTTGTCCTGCACGGCCCGGAACTGCTCAGGATGTGTGAGTAACAGGTAGATGAGGTTGCCCGACGACCGGTAGGTGGTCTCCAGCCCGGCCGGCAGCAGCAGCCGCAGGAACGAGTAGATCGCCTCGTCGGTCAGCTTCTCACCGTCGATCTCCGCGGACACCAGGTCCCCGATGATGTCCTCGGTCGGTCTGGACCTGCGCAGCTCGATCTGTTGCAGGAAATAGTCTTTCAGCGCCGCCGACGCCTCGAACGCCCGCTGGTAGCGGATGTGGTAGCTGATCAACTCGATGGCGCGCTTGCGGAACCACGGCAGGTCGTCCTCGGGCAGGCCGAGCAGCTTGGTGATGACCCGGGTGGGGAACTCGAAGGTGAACTGCTTGACCAGATCGGCACTTCCGTCCTCGATGAACTCGTCGATCAGTGCGTTGACCACGGGGCGCACGATCGCCGGCTCCCAGCGTTGCAATGACTTCGATTTGAACGCCGCCGACACGAGGTTGCGGTGCTGCCAGTGTGTCCGGCCCTCCATCGCCAGCATCGTGGGACCGATGAACAGCCCGATGGTGGAGTCGTAGATGCGCGAGTTGAACGACTGGCTGTCCCGGAAGACGCGGTTGACGGCATCGAAGGACACCGCGGCGTACATCTGCTTGGGCCGCATGTCGGCAGCCTTGGACCAGTCCATGACGGAACCCTCGAAGATGCCCGGCGACTCGCGGCGCCGCTCGGCGAACATCGGGTACGGGTTGCGCAGCAGGTCGAACGGCTCGTCGACCGTGGCGTCCTGTACCGGGCTCTCCACGTCAGACCTCCACGTCGTCGCACTCGACCGCATTCCAGCGATATCTACTGTAAAGATTACAGTAGATACGCACAGCGGAACAGCCCACTAGCGCCAGGCCTCGAGCAGTTCGTCGGTGGTGGTGATCGTCGCCAGCAGCGACAGCGTGTTGTCGATGACGGCGTCGGCGTAGTCGGCGGGGATCCCGGCGACGGCGTCGCGGGGGAGGACGACGCGGTAGGCGGCGTTCACGGCGTCCATCACCAGATTGGTGATCGCGACGTTCACACTGACTCCGACGGCGACGATGGTGGAGACGCCGAGGTTGCGCAGGATCGCGTCGAGGTCGGTGCCGCCCATCGGGCCGATGCCGTGCCAGCGGCGCAGCACGACATCGGTTGGCTCGGGGCCGAATTCGGGCAGCAGTTCCGCGCCGGGTGTGCCCGGCGCGATCGCCACGTCGTTGCTGCCGATCCGGAAGATCTTCGCGTTGTGGTTGGTGCCCAACCCATCCGGGCGCCGCTGCACCAGACAGTGCACGACGTGAACTCCCGCGGCGCGGGCAGCCGGCAACAGTCGGGCGATGTTCGGGACGGCCTGCCGACGCGCCTCGTCGGCCAGCAGTCGGAGCCCGGCGTCCGGGCCGACCACCGCACCTTGGCATTCCTGGGTGACGAGTGCCGTGTGGCCGGCCGCCACCAATCGGTCCAGCGGTTCCCTCACCGGGTCACCGCGTCGACGGCCGGTACCTCGTAGAACTGCTTGGCCCACTTCCGCATGGCCATATAGGGTTTCGCATCGATCGCCGCCAGCGCCGGGTTCTCCACGTACTGCTGGTAGCGCCAGATCTCCAGGTCGTCCCACACCGTGCCGAGGAACGCCTTCTCGACGTGGGCCTTCACATCGTCCGGTGGGACGTCGGAGGTGTCGCCGTCCTTACGGGGCCACCAGATGGAATAGAACATGGTCGACAGCCCCTCGTCGACCGGTGTGCAGGCGAAGATCAGGCGGTGGTTCGACGAACCCTCGAAGACACTCATGGCGAATCCAAGTCCGGAGAAGTGGCTGTGGATGCGCAGCGCCATCTTGTCCGGATCGTCGCTGCGGGAGTCGGGCCAGCCGGTGAGGAACCTCCACTCCTCGTCGACGGCTTCCCATTCCAGGCATACCGGTGTCACCGTCGCCTTGTGCACGTAGCGGAAATGTGAACTGTCCGGACCGTTTTCGGCGACGATCTGCGGGTGGACGGGCTCGTTCTCGGCGATCCGGGAGAACTCCGGGTACGGGCGGTAGTAGGCGTCGGGATCGGTGGGGAACTGGGGGAACTTCAAGAAGATGTCGGGCAGGTCCCACTGCGGCGCCCCACCGTCGGGCTGGTACCAGACGAACACGCACCCGTACTGTTCGCGCACCGGATACACCCGCAGTCTGAGCGCCTTGTTCGGCCGGTCCGGTTGATAGGGGATGTAGGTGTTGGATCCGTCCGGCCCCCACCGCCAGCCGTGGAACGGGCATTCGACGCAGTCGCCCACGACGGTGCCGCCGTGGCCGAGATGGGCGCCGAGATGCTTGCAGTGCGCCGCCAGGACGTGCAGCGCACCGCCGGCGTCCCGGTAGGCGACGAGGTCCTCGCCGAAGTAGTGCAACGGCGTAGTCTCGCCGGTGAGGAACTGCGCGCTCCAGCCCACCATGAACCAGCCGGTGACCTTCCAGGTGAACGGGACCTTCACGCGGCGCCTCCTTTACTAAGGGTATTACTGTATATGTTTCCGGTGGGGCGAGTGGAGGGTGCGCGGTGACATCGACGGCAGACGAACTCGAGGCCATCCGGCAGTTGAAGGCGCGCTACTGCCGCTACCTCGACACCCGCGATGTCGACGGCTGGCGCGGGCTGTTCGCACCGGACCTCACCGTGCTGCTCGACGGTGCGGTGTCGACCGGAGGCGCTGACCCGCAGACCGGACCGCCGATCGAGGGCGTGGACAACTTCGTCCCGATGGTGCTGGGCACGCTCGAGGGCGTCGCGACGGTGCACCACTGCCACACCCCGGAGATCACCCTGACCTCCCCGACCACGGCGACCGGGATCTGGGCCATGGAGGACCTGCTGTTCTTTCCCGACGGGAACCAGTTGCACGGCGCGGGGCACTACCGGGAGACCTACCAGAAGCTCGACGGCCAGTGGCGGATCAAGACGCTGCATCTGACCAGGACGCTGCTCCGTTTCACCGCCGGCTGATCAGCCGATCACGATCTCACCGAAGGCTGCGATGTAGTCCAGCGCCGCCTGCGGGCTCGAGCCGTCGACGTGGGCCACCGCCCAGTTCGCGCCGTGGCCGGCGAGCTCGTCGAGAACCTCGCCCGCCCGCCGGATGGACCCCTCCCCGCCGAGATCGACGAACGGGCAGATGACCTGCACGTCGACCGACATCGGGTCCCGACCGGCGTCGGCGAGCAGTTGGCGCAGTCGTGCCAGTCGCGCCCCGAACTGGTCGGCGTCCTCGATGGCCGCGGTTCCGATCACCGTTGCCATCCCGGCAGGCGCGATGATCGGCATCCATCCGCTGCCGTGCTCGACCACCCTGCGCAGGGAAGCCAGGCTGTTGCCGCCGATCCAGATCGGCGGATGCGGCTGCTGTACCGGCGGCTGCAGCCACATGGGGCCGACTGCGGCGAACGTGCTTGCGCTGAAAGGTGTTTGGGGGTCGACTCCAGATGGCGGTCAGGGCGGCCAGTGCCTCGTCGAACAGGTCGGCGCGCCGGTCGGCCTCGACACCCAGCGCCGCGAACTCCGAGCGCAGATAACCTGCCCCGACGCCGGCGATCAACCGGCCGCCGGACAGGATGTCGAGGCTGCCGAGCGCCTTCGCCGCCAGATACGGATTGCGGAAGGGAAGCACGTAGAGATTCGTCATCAGCCTGATCTCGGTGGTGACCGCCGCCATGAAGCTCAGGGCAGCCACCGGGTCGAGGGTGTTGTGGCCGCCGTTGCGCCGCCACTTCAGCGACGGCGCGGGATGCTCGCTGAGCGCGATCGCGGAGAACCCGGCCGCTTCGGCCGCAACCGCGACGTCGCGGACGACGTCGGGCCGAAGGAAATCGTCGGGAGCGGTGGGCAGTTCGCTCGGATACTCCAGGGTGAACTTCATCCGGCTGGCACCACCCCTTCTGCCGCCCCGAACCCGGCTCCAATACTGTAATAGTTACAGTAATATGCGGTAGGTTCCCCGTCGTGGGAGACCCCAGACCGGAGGCTCGGTTGGACACTGTCAGCCAGGAACGTTTCGACGCGATCGTCATCGGCGCCGGATTCTCCGGCCTCTACATGCTGTACCGCCTCCGTGAACTGGGGGTGCACGCCAGAATCTTGGAGAAGGCCGAAAACGTTGGTGGCACATGGCTGTTCAACCGGTACCCGGGCGCGCGCTGCGACATCGAGAGCATCGAGTACTCCTACTCCTTCTCCGAGGAGATCCAGCAGGAGTGGGTGTGGACCGAGACCATGCCGGCCCAGCCCGAGATCGAGGCATACCTGAACTTCGTGGCCGACCAGCTCGACTTGCGCCGCGACATCAGCTTCGGCACGACCGTGGTCGCGATGACGTTCGACGAGGCCGCGGCGCACTGGGTGCTGCGCACCGAGGCAGGGCAGAGCTACGTCGCCCCGTTCGTGGTCGCCGCAGCCGGCATCCTGTCGGCACCGCTGGAACCGGACATCCCCGGGATGGACAGCTTCACCGGGACGTCGCTGTTCACCAGCAGATGGCCCCGCGGCGAGGTCGATCTGCGCGGCAAACGGGTCGGTGTCATCGGTACCGGATCCACCGGGGTACAGCTCATTCCGGTGATCGCGCCCGACGTCGACGAGCTCGTCGTCTTCCAGCGGTCACCCGCCTTCACGCTGCCCTGGTCGGTGCGCGCGCTGGAGCCCGGCGAGCTCGACGAGATGAAGGGACGGTACGGCGAGATCAGGGAGGCCCAGCGCCAGCATCCGGTGGGTGCGGCACGGCTGAGCGCGTTCTCGGTGTTGATCGAGATGCTGAGCTGCCCGCCGATCAAGTCGGCTTCCGCCGAAGACAAGCTGCGCGCGGTCGACGAGCGTGGCATCGTCGGAGCGTTGAGCTGGGGCGACATCTTCTTCGACATCGAGGCCAACCGGATGGCCACCGCGCTCTACGGAGAGGCGATCGCGCGGATCGTCAAGGATCCCGAGACCGCGGCCGCCCTGGTCCCTAGCCACCCGTTCGGCTGCAAGCGGCCGATCATCGACCAGGGCTACTACGAGACGTTCAACCGGGCCAACGTCACCCTGGTCGACCTTCGGAAGACCCCAATGCGGGCGGTGACGTCCACCGGTATCGACACCGAGGGGGGCCATCACGACCTCGACGTGATCATCTATGCCACCGGTTTCGACGCGATGACCGGAGCGCTCACCCGCATCGACATCCGCGGCCGCGACGGGATGCAGCTGAGCGACGTCTGGGCCACCGAGGGTCCGGTCGCATACCTCGGGCTGGCGGTGGCGGGCTTTCCGAATCTGTTCATCGTGCAGGCGCCGGGAAGCCCGTCGGCCGCGACGAACTTCATCGCCGCGATGGAGCAGCACGTGGAGTGGATCGGTGACTGCATCACGCATCTGCGCGACGGCGGGTATCGCACCATCGAGGCGCTCCCCGACGCGCAGCGCGACTGGATCGAGCACACGACGTCGCTCGTCGCGCCGACGGTGCTCGTCCATCCGACCTGCAACTCCTGGTACAACGGTGCCAACGTCCCCGGCAAGAAACGGATGTATATGGGCTACACGGCGGGCATCCCGGAGTACCGCCGGCGGTGCGATGAGGTGGCTGACAACGGCTATTGCCGGATTCGTGCTCGGGTGATCCGATGCGACTGACCGCACACGCCCACCGGGTGACCACGCAACTCGGCGGTGTGCTGCCCCGGTCGGTGGCGGCGCTGCGCGCGTCGGCCGACTGGAACGCGCTGTCGATCGACGGGTTGCGCCAGGCAGCCGAGGTGGCGCTGGACGAGCTCGTGGTGACGGGCATGACCTTGCTGTCCTCGCCGCCGGAGCTCGACCGACCGGTCGACGACTACGCGGGCGCGGCGCAGGAGCTGGCCGCGCTCGGTGTTCTTGGCGTCCACGCCGATCCGGAACCGTTGCAGGTGAACCAGATTCGGCCGGTCCGCGCAGGGGTGCTGTCCTACGAGCGGATGAGCTACGAGCACGATCCGCAACTGGTGGCGCCGCTGGCGGCCGAGGGACACGGTGGACCGGCCGTGGCCGAGGTGGTGCTGTTCCGCCACGACGACGGGCCGCGGCCCTGGCTGGTGTGGGTGCACGGGGCGGGTCAGGGCGGGATGTCGGACATCCTGGTCGCGAGGGTCGGCCGCATCCACCGCGAACTCGGCTTCAACGTGGCGATGCCCGTCCAGCCGGGCCACGGACCTCGGCGCGGTCAATGGCCGGCCTATCCGGGCACCGACCCGATGGCCAACGTCGCGGGGATGATCCGGGCGGTCTCCGAGGTGCGGGCGGTCATCGGGTGGATCGAGCCGCAGGCGTCGGCGATCGCGCTGTCGGGCCTGTCGCTCGGGAGCGCTGTCGCCGCGCTGGCCGCGGGCCTGGACGGCCGGGTCGACGCCGTCGCCCTCTACACACCGATCCTGGGCCTGAACGGGATGATCGCCCGCCACCTGCACCGGTGGGGGCCAGCGGCCGACATCGTCGGCGCCGCAATGGCATCCGAGATCGTGACCGACCTGACGTCGGTGATCGACCCGCTGGCGGTCGAGCCGTCACCCCCGCCGGAACGACGGCTGATCGTCGGGGCCTGGCACGACCAGATGGCCTACCGGCAGAGCGCACTGGCCCTGCACGAACGATGGGGCGGGCGGCTGCACTGGCACGACGGCGGTCACGTCGGCCATCTGCTGTCCCGCTCGGTGGAAGCGGAGACCGAGCGATTTCTGCGCGAGTTGTAGATTGCGGGTTCACCGATTCAGCGAGGAGTTCGCGTGACCCGGACCGCGCGTGAGGTCGTCGAGCTGTACAACCTGGTGGTGTGGAACAAGCGGGACTTCGCGCTCGCCGAGGAACTGCTGGGCGACACCGTCACTCGCCACGAGGTGGGCGAGGTCCAGGTCCTCACCCATGACGAGGCGGTCCAGCGCGTCGTCGACACCTGGGAGATGTTCGACGACATCCGGTTCGACCTGAACGTCGTCGTCGCCGGCGATGACGGCGAACACGTCGCGGTGGTCTACCAGTCGCCGATGACACTGAAAGACGGCACCGAGATCTGCATCGGCAGCACGGAGATCTTCCGGGTGGTCGACGGCAGGATCGCCGAGGTCTGGAACTGCGGCTACAAACAAGGAGTGTGGGAGTGAGCGAGACCGGCGGGCGGGAGCGAATCGACATGGGGAGCAGCTCGGTTCTCGATGAGCTCGGCTATTACCTGTTGGCGGGCGCCGGCGGCGAAGGCCCCGCGACGCTGATGGACGAAGCCCGCCGCGGTGAGGAACTGGGCTTCGGCACCGGCTTCATCTCCGAGCGCTGGAACGTCAAGGAGGCGTCCTCGCTCGTCGGCGCGGCGTGCGCCGTCACCACCCGCATGCAGATCGCCACGGCGGCAACCAATCACAACACCCGCCACCCGCTGATCACCGGGTCGTGGGCCACCACCATGCACCGGCTCTCCGGCGGCCGGTTCACCCTGGGCATCGGCCGCGGCATCGGCGCGATCTACTCGGCGTTCGGCATCCCTGCGGTCACCACCGCGCAGATGGAAGACTTCGCCCACGTGATGCGCCGGCTGTGGCAGGGCGAGATCATCTTCAACCACGACGGTCCGATCGGGAAGTACCAGATTCTCTTCCTCGATCCCGACTTCCGGGAGGACATCAGGCTTGCCCTGGTGGCGTTCGGGCCAAACACCCTCAAGCTCGGCGGACGGGCCTTCGACGACGTCATCCTGCACACCTACTTCACCCCGGAGACTCTGCAGCGCAGCGTCAAGACGGTCAAGGACGCCGCCGAGCAGGCCGGCCGCGACCCGGACAGCGTGCGCGTGTGGTCCTGTTTCGCCACGGTCGGCGACCACCTGCCCGAGGAGTTGCGGCTGAAGAAGACCGTCGCGCGGCTGGCCACCTACCTGCAGGGCTACGGCGACCTGCTGGTCACGACCAACAACTGGGATCCCGCTGTGCTGCAACGGTTCCGCGCCGACTCGGTGGTGCAGTCCGTCGCCGGCGGCATCGACCACAAGGCCACCGCCGAGCAGATCGAGCACATCGCCACGCTGATCCCCGAGGACTGGCTGGAGCCGTCGGCGACCGGGTCGGCAAAGCAGTGCGTCGACCGGATCCGCAAGGAGTTCGACTACGGCGCCGACGCGTTGATCATGCACGGCGCCACCCCCGACGAACTCGAGCCGATCGTCGCCGCGTACCGCGCTACGGCGTGATGACGGTGCGGGACACCGGGGCAGCGGCTTCCTGCCTGCTGTGAATCCCGCGCTGAAGGGCGAGCAGAAGCGCGTTGCGCGTCTCCTCCGGCGCGATCAGTTCGTCGAAGCCCAGATTGCTCGCCGAGCGGAAGGACGCGTCGAGCTCCATCTGCTTGAGTAACTCGGTGACGTCCTCGTCGGCGTGCGCGGCCCGGCTGAGCGCGGCCGCGCTCATCGCCCCCATCGTGGCACCCGGATAGGCGAACGTCGCCACCTGGTTGTCGAATCCCAACAGCGACATCACCATCGAGCCGAAACCGAACGCCTTGCGGAGCGTCACATGCAGCTTGAGCGTTGTGGCCGAAGTCTGGGCGGCGAACATTCTTGCGCCGCTGCGCAATACGCCTCTGCGCTCCGAGCGGCTGCCTGGGAGCATGCCCGGGTTGTCGGCCAGGAAGACGATCGGCAGGTGGAACGAGTCGGCGACCGTGATGAAATGCGCCGCCTTGTCGGCGGCGTCGGCGTCGATCGAGCCGGCCAACTTGGTCGGCTGGTTGGCGACGACGGCCACCGGATAACCGCCGAGATGGGCCAGCGCGCAGATGATCGCCGGGCCGAACCTCGGCTGGACCTCCAGCCAGTCGTCTTCGTCGAACACCACGTCGAGGACCGCACGCATGTCGTAGATGCGCCGGTTGTCGCGGGAGATGACGTCGAGCAGTTCCGGGGTCGCCCGCAGGTCGGCGGAGTCGTCGCAGAGCCGCGTCGGTGGGTATGACCAGGCACTGGACGGGAAGTAGGACAGGTAGCGCCGGATGTCGTCGAGCACGGCCTCGTCGGTCTCGGCGAAGTTGTGGATCACCCCGCTGCGCAGCGCGACGTCCGGGCCGCCGAGTTCTTCCTTCGTAATGTCCTCTCCGGTCGACTCTTTCACCACCGGTGGGCCGGCGGTGAAGATCGCACCGTGGGCGCTCATGATCGTGAAGTCGCATACCGGGGCCACCAGCGCGCCGTGACCGGCCGACGGGCCCAGCACCGCCGAGACGGTGGGGACCTTGCCCGAGCACCGCGCCTGCGCGATCAGGTCGGTGGGGCTGCGCCCGTAGTGCTCACCGTGCGGTCGGAAGCCGGCGCCCTCGAGAAGCATGATCAGCGGAATCTTCTGTCGCAGAGCGAGTTCGGCGAGCCGGAATCGCTTGGCGTTGCCGCCCGGGCCGATCGAGCCGGCCAGGGTGGTGAAGTCCTCGGCGCCCACCATCACCGGCGTTCCGTGAATGTGGCCGGCGCCGGTGACGATCCCGTCGGCGGCGATGTCACCGCCCACCAGCGTGCCGAACTCCTGGAAGGTACCGGGGTCGAGGAGGTGGCTGATGCGGGCGCGAGCATCGAGCTTGCCCTTGCCGTGGTGTTTGGCCAGCCGCTCGTCGCCACCCATCTCGTGTGCGTGCTGGCGTCGGCGGCTCAGATCGTGCAACGTCTCCTGCCAGTCCTGCGCGTTGCTCATCGAGGCGTCCTAACCATGGCGGCGTTGACCATACTGAATTGCTTACTGTAGCGTCTGCCGCCATGGGCGCGGGCGGCGGTCTCAAGGTCGATCGCGGGGTCATGACACGGCTCGCCGACGTCGCAGGCGCGGCGCGGGACGTGGAGCGCCTCGGCTACGACGGCTGCTGGACGGCGGAGATCAGCCACGACCCGTTCCTGCCGCTCACGCTGGCCGCCGAGCACACCTCGACGATCGAACTGGGCACCAGCATCGCGGTGGCGTTCGCCCGCAGTCCGATGACGGTGGCCAACGTCGGCTGGGACCTGCAGGAGTACTCGCAGGGCCGGCTGCTGCTGGGGCTGGGCACCCAGATCAAGCCGCACATCGAGAAGCGCTTCAGCATGCCCTGGAGCCAGCCGGCCAACCGGATGCGCGAGTTCGTCCTTGCCCTGCAAGCGATCTGGGACTGCTGGCACAACGGCACAAAGCTGAGCTTCGAGGGTGACTTCTACACCCACCGCCTCATGACGCCGATGTTCGTTCCGGAGCCGCAGCCCTACGGTTCCCCGAAGGTCCTCGTCGCCGCGGTCGGTGAGCTGATGACGGAGGTGTGCGGCGAGGTCACCGACGGGCTGATCGCGCACGCCTTCACCACCAAGCGCTACTTCGACGAGGTGACGATTCCGGCGTTGCAACGCGGGTTGGCCAAGTCCGGCCGAAGCCGCGACGACGTGCAGGTGTTCTGTCCGGTGTTCGTGGTCACCGGATCCGACGAGGCCGAGCTGGCCTCGGCAGCCGCGGGCACCCGGAAGCAGATCTCGTTCTACGCCTCGACGCCGGCCTACCGCAAGGTGCTCGAGCTGCACGGCTGGGGCGACCTGCAGTCCGAACTGCACCGGCTTTCGCTGGACGGCCAGTGGGACACGATGGCCGGTCTCGTCGACGACGAGATCCTCGAGACCTTCGCTGTCGTCGCGCCGATCGGGACCCTGGCCGATGCGCTGAGGCGGCGCTGCGACGGCATCATCGACCGGGTGATGGTGGGACTGCCCGCCGGCACTCCGGACGCCACCGTCCGGGCATTCCTGGACGAAGTTCGGGGTGCCGCGGCGACATAGCCGGACCTAACCCCGACGTGCGCTTACGCCTCGGCAAGAATGCAGCTATGGCCGTACCACGTCGTGTCCTCGAGGAAGAAGAACTCAAGCCCTATCAGGTTGAGTTGCTCAAGCTGCAGCGCTACCTCGAGGAAGAGAACCGGCGCATGGTCGTGCTCTTCGAGGGCCGGGATGCGGCGGGCAAGGGCGGGACCATCCGCCGCGTCACCCGCTATATGAACGAGAAGCACTACCGGGTGGTCGCGTTGGGCAAACCGACCGAAGAACAGCGCACCCAGTGGTACTTCCAGCGCTACGTCGCCCAGTTCCCCAGTGGCGGTGAGATCGTTCTGTTCGACCGCTCCTGGTACAACCGCGCCATGGTGGAGCCGGTCTTCGGCTTCTGCACCGACGAGGAGTACCGAAACTTCCTCAAGGGCGTGGTCGGCTTCGAGAAGGACCTGGTTCGTCAGGGCACCATCATGGTCAAGCTGTACTTCAGCGTCACCAAGGAGGAACAGGCCCGGCGGTTCGAACGCCGACGCGACGACCCGCTGCGGCAGTGGAAGCTCAGTGAGATCGACGTGCAGGCGCAGGAACACTGGGACGACTTCACCGATGCCAAGTATCAGATGCTGCGGCGCACCAGCACCGCCGATGCGCCGTGGACCATCGTTCGCTCGGAGGACAAGCACAAGGCCCGGCTCAACGCGATCCGGGTGATGCTCAACGCAGTCCCGTACGGCGGCCGTTCTGATGACGTCGACTACGTGCCCGACCCCGAGGTCGTCATCCCCGCCGCGCAGGAGCTGGCGCTGATGGAGGCCGACCGCATCCGCAGCGGCAAGTTCACCGGGTAAAGCACTGCTGGGCCAAGGTTTCCACAGCCTCGGTTTCGTCCACAGGTTGGGTTCGCGAGTCCCACTCTGTCGGTGGGGCAGCGTAAAGTTTCGAACATGAGTTCGATTGTTGCGGCGTTGGATGCGCTGGATGTGGCGGTCGAACGGTTGGGTGCCGCCGATGTGCGGGAGTTGTCGGCGCCGGAGCGGTTCGTCGCGGTCGATCGGTTGGAGACGGCGTTGCGTCGGGTGGTGGCGATCTCGCGGGTGCAGATCACCCACCTCGAGCGGTACCCGGGCTGCCCGCCGGTGGACATCGTGCTGGCCGACATGTTGCGGATCAGTCGCCGCGAGGCCAAGCGTCGGCTGCGTGATGCCGAGCAACTCGGCGCCGCGGGCCACGCTGAGCGGGGAAGAACTCCCGCCGCTGTTGGCGGCCACGGCCAAGGCGTGGGACGGCGGACTGCTCGATATCGAACACCTGAGGGTGATCCAGAAGTTCTTCCGGGAGTTGCCCGATCATGTGTCACCGCTGGAGCGGGAGAAGGCCGAGCGGTCGCTGGCCGAGCATGCCCAGAATCTGCGGCCTGATCAGCTGGAGAAGGTGGCGCTACGGCTGGCCACCCAGCTCAATCCGGATGGGAAGTTCTCCGAACAGGACCGGGCCCGCAAGCGCGGCTTTGTGTGGTGTGGCGGGCAGCGGGTGGACGGGATGAGCGTGGGCAAGCTGACGGCCACGCCTGAGTTGCGTTCGATGTTGGATGCCTGGTTGGCGAAGTTCGCCGCGCCCGGTATGTGCCACCCCGATGGCCAGGATGCCGAGCGTGACGCGCGCGGGCATGGTCAGCGTCAGCATGATGCATTAGCCGAGTTGGTGCGTGGCCAGTTGGGCGACCCGAAACTGGGCCGGCACAACGGGCTTCCGGTGACAGTCATCGTGACCGCGACGGTGCAGGATCTGCAGGCCCAAGCCGGTCATGCTGTCACCGCGGGCGGCACCCTGGTGCCGATCACCGACGTGATCCGGATGGCCGCCCACGCCTACAACTATCTGGCGGTCTTCGACAAGGTGACGGGTAAGTCACTGTGGCTCGGGAGAAAGAAACGCCTCGCCTCGGCCGAGCAGCGAATCATGTTGCTGGCCAGGGATCGTGGCTGTACCGCGCCGGGGTGCACCGCGTCGGGTTACGACTGTCAGGTCCACCACGCCGCCAAGGACTGGAAGCACGGCGGCAACACCGACATCGACGACCTCGCGCTGGCCTGCAAGCGCGACAACCTGCATGCGGAGAACGACGGCTGGGGTACCCGCAAGCTGCCCAACGGCCAGACCGAGTGGATCCCGCCACCGGGCGTGCCACTGATCGGCGGGGTCAACACCTACCACCACCCCGAACGGCTGCTTCCCGAGGAGGACCCGTAGTCGGGAATGAATTGCGAGGCTCCCGCACTTGAGGCAAGCATGACGTTCACCCTCGCCGACGACTCGGCCCTGCTGCAGCCGGTCACAGTCGGAGACCACACGGCCCGCAACCGGATCTTCATGGCGCCGCTGACCCGCTCGCGCGCCCATGACGACGGCACCCCGAGTGACCTGCAGGTGGAGTACTACGCTCAGCGAGCCGCGGCCGGCCTGATCATCACCGAGGCCACGGCCGTCTCGCAGACCGGCAACGGCGCCTACGTCAACACACCCGGCATCTACACCGACTCACACCAGCAGAAGTGGGCCGAGGTGGCTGCGGCCGTGCACGCCCGCGGCGGGCTGATCTTCCTTCAGATCTGGCACGTGGGCCGGATGGCGCACCCCGACATCAGCGGCGGGGAATCGGTGGCGCCGTCGGCGATCGCGGCGAACATGTCGGCGCACACCCCGTCCGGCAAGCAGCCGCTGCCCGTTCCGCGCGCGCTGGAGACCGCCGAAATCCCGGATGTCATCGAACAATTCCGTGCCGCGGCCCGCCGAGCGGTCGAGGCGGGCATCGACGGCGTCGAAATCCATTCCGCCAACGGCTATCTGCTGCACCAGTTCCTCGCCGACTCGACCAACCGCCGCACCGACCGTTACGGCGGCTCGGCGGAGAACCGGGCACGCTTGGCCGCCGAGGTCATCGAGGCGGTCGCCGACGAGATCGGCCCCGGACGGGTCGGAGTGCGTATCTCACCCGCCAACGCGGCCGGCGACGTCCACGAGGTCGACACCATCTCGGCGTACGAGGCTCTGCTGCAACGCGTTTCCCGGCTCGGGCTGGCCTACCTGCACGCGCTGATCAACCCGGACTCGGCCGAGTTCGGAACCCTGCGCGCATTGTGGCCCGGGACGTTCGTGCTCAACACCGGCCGGGAGATCGAGACCAGCTTCTGCGAGCTCGAGAACCTTGCCGACTGGGGCGTCATCAGCGCCGCCACAGTGGGCCGGGCGTTCCTGGCCAACCCCGACCTCATCGAGAGGCTGCGCCTGGGCGCCGAACTCACCGAGCCGGACGTGGCCACCTTCTATTCGCCCGGCCCGGCCGGCTACACCGACTATCCGACGCTGACCCCGGTCGTCTGACCCGCCTTCTCGTGCCTGCGCTGCCGCTCGACAGTGGCCAGGTAGAAGGCCCAGGCGAACGAGGAGCTGAAGAACAGGATGAACGCGATATACAGCCAGGCCAGGTTGATCCCGCGCCGACGACCGTCGACGACGGCCCACACGGGGAAGATGAGCACGCTCATTATCGTGTAGTCCTCGCTGGCCGAACTGGCTGCCGGATTCGCGTAACCCAACGCCATGAACTCACGCCAACTGCCGTGCTCACCCCAGAGGGCATTGTGCTCCCCGGGCACCGAGTATTCCTGCACGTACTGATGATTGAAGTAGTAGCCGAGGAACACTGAAGCGATTCCCACGACGTAGTAGAAGAGTTCCAATGCTGACACCGGGGGACCGACGGGGACGCGGCGGAAGATCGACGCATTGGCGCGGACGAGGATGACGAGAACCACGATGCCGAGAAGTGCGTGCACGACAAGGGAAACCATAGGCGGAGTGTAAACTCGCCGGCGGCCACGTTTTGTCAATTTTGACAAACCTTGTGCGGTAGGTTGACCCCGTGGTTCGCCCTGCCCAGACCGCGCGCAGTGAGCGCACCCGCGACGCGCTGCGCCGTGCCGCCCTGGTGCGGTTCCTGGCCCAGGGCGTCGAGGACACCTCGGCCGAGCAGATCGCCGCGGACGCCGGGGTATCACTGCGGACGTTCTACCGCCACTTCGGTTCCAAGCAGGACCTGCTGTTCGCCGACTATGACGCGGGCCTGGAATGGTTCCGCGCCGCACTGCAGGCCCGCTCGCCCGACGAGCCGATCCTGCAGTCCGTCCAGTCGGCCATCGACGCCTCGCCGTACGACCCCGAGGCGGTCGCGCAGATCGCGGCGCTGCGCGCCAGAGAACTCGATGCCGGCCGTATCGTGCGGCACACCCGGCAGGTCGAAGCCGAGTTCGCCGACGCCATCGTCGATCAGCTCGCCGAGACCACCGCGCCGACGACGGCAGATCAGCAGTTGCGCATCATCGTCACCGGACGCTGCATCGCGGCTGCCGTCTTCGGCGCGATGGAGATGTGGATGGTCGGCGACGACCGGTCGCTCGGCCAGTTGCAGCACCTGTCCCGCACCGCCCTGGAATCGCTGCGCGACGGCATCATCGCGGAATAGCGTCGCCGAGTGCGCGGCCTCCGCACCAGACGGATGGCATGCTGACTGCCATGAACGCGTTCCGCGCCGCCGTCGAGGCCGGCGATTTCGATGCCCTGCCCGCGCTGTTCGCCGAGGACGTGGTGTTCCGCAGCCCCATCGCCCACAAGCCGTATCAGGGCCGGGACGCCGTGGGCGTCATCCTGCGCGCGGTCTCTCGGGTGTTCGCCGATCTCACCTACATCCGCGAGATCGGTGCCGAGGGAGCCGCCGATCACGCGCTGGTGTTCACCGCCAAGGTGGGCGACCTCGACATCAACGGCTGCGACTTCCTGCACACCCGCTCCGACGGCCTCATCGACGAGTTCACCGTGATGCTCCGACCGCTCAAGGCGGTCAACGCCTTCGCTGAACGGATGAGCGAGGAATTCGCCGCCGAGATGGCCAAGTCCGGTCTTTCGGGCTGACATCGGCGTGTGCTCCCACACCTGAGGGGCTGCGCGGAGGACCATCGATTCATGGCGAGGATCGGTGACGACTCGTTGATCGTTCGGGGCGAACAACGTCGTGATGCCAGCTGGTTGTTCACGATTCGCTACCTCGTGTACTTCGAGCAGTCCGAACTCGGGCAGCGGTTCGACGATTCGGTGCAGATCAGCACGGAGTGCGCGGCGACGCCGGTGCCGTTCGTCGCGTGCGGCCGTTCGGTGCTCCGCAAGAAGCGGTTGGTCGTCGACGACGCGATCGCCGGGCTCGACGACATCTATGCCACGGTGTGCCTTCGGCGCCGAGGCGGCTCGGAAGCGCTGACTCAGTCCGCGCGGCTGCGCAGGATTTCGGCCCAGTCGCTGGGCACCCGCCCTCGGGGACCTGGCACCGTCTCGTCGATCGGACGGCTCTCCGGCGGCGCCAGCCGCGGCCCGTCGTAGTACTGGTTCTCCCGGTAGTCCCAGAACCAGTCCTCGCCCGGCTCGAAGGAGCGGATGATCGGGTGACCGGACTGCCGCCAGTGCGCGGCGGCGTGACGCATCGGAGAGTCGTCGCAGCAACCGATGTGGCCACAGGCGGCGCAGCGCCGCAGGTGCACCCACCAGCCCCCGGCCGCATCGCATTCGACGCAGCCCGTTCCGCTCGGCGGGACCGACGGATCGACCGGTTCAGCCACGAATGCGAGCCTACTCGCGGATTTACCGCCGTCCGGACAAGACTTTAAATCAACCCGATCCAATCGGTCTGAGCGAAACCAAATGCTTTGGGGCGACCAGCCGATACCGCTTATTGACGCTCGGACTTGCGCATCACCTCGCGTTGACAGCTAACCCAGGCTCTCTTAGCGTCCCGCTCAGGCTTGACGATGAGAGGACTGCATGTGGGATCCGCAGAGGGGTGCTTGCGTGACGCGGCCGTGACGCCGATGTCAACGTGCCCCTCGCCGGCGCAGCTGCGTGCCTCTCGGCGAGCGGAGTAGCGGCGTGCCGCGAATCCCGGGCGGTCGGCCGTGAAGGCCGCCGCGTGGTCCAAGCCCGTCTTCTCCGTCGGCGACTTCGTCGTCCTGGTCGGCGAGACGTTCGCGGCCATGTTCCGGCGGCCGTTCGCCTGGCGTGAGCTGCTCGACCAGATCTGGTTCGTGGCGCGGGTGTCCATCGTGCCCACCCTGGTGCTGTCGATCCCCTACACGGTGCTGATCGTGTTCACCCTCAACATCGTGCTGCTGGAGGTCGGGGCCGGCGACCTGTCGGGTGCCGGCGCGGCACTGGCCTCGGTCACCCAGGTCGGTCCGGTCGTGACGGCGATCGTGGTCTCCGGCGCGGGCTCCACCGCGATGTGCGCCGACCTGGGGGCACGCACCATCCGCGAAGAGATCGACGCGATGAAGGTCATCGGCGTCAACCCGATCCAGGCCCTGGTGGTGCCGCGGGTGATCGCCGCGACTTTCGTTGCCCTGATGCTGTATTCGGTGGTCGCCGTCGTCGGACTGGCCGGAAGCTACTTCTTCGTCGTCTTCATCCAGCACGTCACTCCCGGCGCGTTCGTAGCCGGGATGACGCTGCTGACCGGCCTGCCCCAGGTGATCGTGTCGTTGGTCAAGGCCCTGCTGTTCGGTCTGTCGGCCGGCCTGATCGCCTGCTACAAAGGCCTTTCGGTCGGTGGCGGCCCGACCGCGGTGGGCAACGCCGTCAACGAGACCGTGGTCTTCGCGTTCATGGCGCTGTTCCTGATCAACATCCTGGCGACCGCGTTCGGCGTGAAGGTGGCGCCGTGAGCGACGCCAACGGCAATCGGGCGGTCGACGCGACCCGCAAGCTGGGGGAGCAGACCGCGTTCTATGGCAACGCGCTGGCGGCCACCCCCGACGCGCTGCGCCGCTACCCGGCCGAGGTGCTGCGGTTGATCGCCGTGATGGGGATGGGCACCGGCGCGCTGGCCGTGATCGGCGGCACCGTCGTCATCGTCGGCTTCCTGACGCTGTCGACCGGCGCGCTGATCGCCGTCCAGGGCTACAACACACTGTCCAACGTCGGCATCGAGGCGCTTACCGGCTTCCTCGGCGCCTTCCTCAACGTCCGGTTCATCGCACCGGCGACCGCGGGCGTGGCGCTGGCCGCGACCATCGGGGCAGGCGCCACCGCCCAGCTGGGCGCCATGCGCATCAACGAGGAGATCGACGCGCTCGAGGTCATGGGCATCCGCGCCATCACCTATCTCGCGTCGACCCGCATCGTCGCCGGTGTGCTGGCGGTGATCCCGATCTACACCGTGGCCGTCCTGATGTCGTTCCTGGCCACTCGGTTCGGCACGACGATCATCTACGGCCAGTCCAGGGGCGTCTACGACCACTACTTCTCCACGTTCCTGCACCCGAGCGACCTGTTGTGGTCGTTCGTGGAGGCGCTGGCGATGGCCGCCGTGGTGATGGCCATCCACACCTATTACGGCTATACCGCCACCGGCGGTCCGGCCGGCGTCGGCGAGGCGGTCGGTCGCGCGGTGCGCACGTCGATCACCGCGGGCGTCTTCATCCTGTTGACCATCACACTGTCCGTGTACGGGCAGTCCGGCAACTTCCACCTGTCGGGGTGAGACGTGGCCAATTCATCGCGGCGTGAACGGATCGACCCGATCTGGTGGGCACCGGTTCTGCTGCTCGTCATCGCGGCCATCACCACGCTGACCGCCCTGCTGTTCTCCGGCTCGCTGCGCAAAACCGTTCCGCTGACCGTGGTTTCGGACCGTGCCGGGCTGGTCATGGAGGACGGCGCCAAAGTCAAGCTGCGCGGTGTCCAGATCGGCGAGGTCACCTCGGTCGGCCCTGAGTACGTCGGCGGAACCAACCTGTCCAGCCTGAAGCTCAAGATCGACCCGGGACCGTTCCAGTACCTGCCGGCCAACGTCGAGGCCGAGATCAAGTCCAGCACCGCCTTCGGCGCCAAGTACGTCGACCTCATCGTGCCTTCCGACGGGGCGAGTGGGCGCCTGGCCCCCGGTGCCGTCCTGCACTCGCGCAACGTCACCGTCGAGGTCAACACCGTCTTCGAGAACCTGCAGTCAGTGGTGCAGTCCATCGACCCGGCGAAGCTCAATGCGGTGTTCACCGCCGTCGCCGAAGCCGTCCGCGGCAAGGGCGAGCGGATGGGACAGGCCATCACCGACGCCAACAACATCCTGCTGGCGGTGAACCCGCGCATGCCGACCGTGCAGCAGGACTGGCGCTTGTTCGGCCAGACCGCGCAGGCGTATTCCGATGCCGCACAGGATATTCTGTCCATCCTGGATTCATTCACCACCACCAGCGGAACCATCACCTCGAACGCCGGCGCGCTGGACAGCCTGCTGCTGTCCGCGGTCGGTTTCTCCCAGTCCGGCATCAACACCATCGGCGGCAATCAGCCTGACCTGGTGCGGGCGATGAACATCCTTGACCCGACCACCGCGCTGTTCCTCAAGTACTCGCCGACCTATACCTGTCTGTTCCAGGGGGCCCAGTGGTTCCTCGAGCACGGTGGCCGGGATGCCCTGGGCGGCAACGGTAAATCGGTCATCATGGACGCCGCGCTGCTCGCCGGCGACGACCCCTACCGCTATCCCGACAACCTGCCCGTCACCAACGCCACAGGCGGCCCAGGCGGGAGGCCCAGCTGCGGTTCGCTGCCGGACGCCAGCAAGAACTTTCCGGTGAAGTACCTCGTGACCGACACCGGATTCGGCACCGGCCTCGACGTCCGGCCCAACCCCGGCATCGGGTTCCCCGGCTTCGCCAACTACTTCCCGGCCACGAAGGGCGTGCCGGAGGAACCGCGCATCCGCGACCCCGGCGGCCCGGCGCCCGGGCCGCCGCCGCCATACCCGGGCGGGCCACCCTACGGCGCGCCGGAATATGCACCGGACGGCACGCCGCTGTACCCACCCCCGCCGGGAGGACAGCCGTGAGATCCAGAACCATTCGCGCGGCCGTCCGCGTGGCGCTGTTCACCGTGATGTGCCTGATCTTCATGTTCGCCCTCGTCACGGTGTTCGGGCAGTTCCGATTCGACTCGCGGTCCTCCTACAGCGCGGTGTTCTCCAACGTCTCGGGCCTCAAGGGCGGCAACTTCGTCCGCATCGCCGGGGTGGAGGTCGGCAAGGTCAGGGACATGACCCTGCACAAGGACGGCACCGTCACGGTGGACTTCTCCGTCGACAGGGGTTTGCCGCTCACCGAGGGCACCAGGGCGGTGGTGCGCTACGAGAACCTCATCGGCGACCGCTACCTGTCTCTGGAGGACGGACCGGGCTCGGTGCGCAAACTCCTTCCCGGGCAGACCATTCCGCTGGAGCGCACCTCGCCTGCCCTTGACGTAGACGCGCTTATCGGCGGTTTCCGGCCGCTGTTCCGCGCGCTGGACCCCGACCAGGTGAACGCGCTGTCCGGTCAGCTACTGCGGGTGTTCCAGGGCCAGGGCGGCACGATCTCCGCGGTGCTGGCGCAGACCTCGGCGCTGACCACCACCCTGGCCGGGCGCGACCAGCTCATCGGTGAGGTGATCACCAACCTCAACACCGTGCTCGGGACCTTCGCCGCGCGCGACGACCAGTTCGGCGCGGGGCTGGACAACCTGTCACAACTCGTCCAGGGGCTGGCCGACAGGCGGACCGACATCGGCACCGGCGTGGCCTACATCAACGCCGCGGCCGGCTCGGTCGCGGACCTGCTGACCTCCGCTCGCCAGCCGATCAAGGACACGGTGACCCAGACCGACCGGTTCGCCGGCCAGGTCATGGCCGACCACGACTACGTCGACGACCTGGTCAAGACTCTTCCGGACGCCTACCAGGTGCTGGCCCGAAACGGCTTGTACGGCGACTACTTCGGCTTCTACCTCTGCGACGCAATCCTCAAGGTCAACGGAAAGGGCGGTCAGCCGGTGTTCGTCAAACTCGCCCAGCAGGACACCGGGCGGTGCACACCGAAATGACGCGAATCACCGTCAAGCGCCCGCACTTCAAGCCGCTGGCCGAACGCAACCGGCTGACCGTCGGACTCGTCGGCGTGGCCGTCATCGTCGCGCTGGTGACCGCGGTCTTCTCCTACGACAAGATTCCGTTCATCAAGGGCACCAGCGACTACTCGGCGTACTTCGCCGAAGCCGGCGGCATCAAATCCGGCAGCGACGTCCGGGTGTCCGGCCTCGGGGTGGGCCGCGTCTCCGGCGTCAGCCTCGAGGGCACCAAGGTCCTCGTCGACTTCACGGTGCGGGACGGCGTCGACCTCGGAGATCGCACCGAAGCGGCCATCAAGACCGAAACCGTGCTCGGCACAAAGTATCTCGAACTGACCCCGCGCGGCGACGGATCGCTGAGCGGGCCCATTCCACTCGAGCGCACCCGCTCGCCCTACGACCTGACCGACGCCCTGGGTGACCTGACCACGACGATCAGCGGCCTGGACACCGCCCAGTTGTCCTCCGCGCTGGACACCGTGGCCGACACGTTCAAGGACACCCCGCCCGACCTGAAGATCGCCCTCGAAGGCGTGGCCCGGTTCTCCGACACCCTCAACACCCGCGACGCCAAGCTCCGCCAACTGCTCACCGACGCCAACAAGGTCACCGGTGTGCTGGCCAAGCGCAGCGACCAGATCGCCCAGCTGGTGGCCAATGCCAACGCGCTGCTGGTCGAGCTTGTCTCCCAGCGTGATTCGGTGGACGCGCTGATGGGCAACCTCAGCGCGGTGTCGCAGCAGATCTCCGCGGTCGTCGCCGACAACCGCACCCAACTGAAGCCGGCCGTGGACAAACTCAACGGGGTGCTGGGCATCCTGGACAACCGCAAGAAGGAACTGCAGCGCACCCTGTATCTGCTGCGGCGCTATGCGATGTCGTTCGGCGAGGTACTGGGCTCCGGGCCGTTCTTCAAGGCGTCCGTGGTCAACCTCGCCCCCGGCCAGTTCTCCCAGCCGTTCATCGACGCGGCGTTCTCCGACCTCGGCCTCGACCCCAACGTCAAGGTGCCCTCGCAACTCATCGACCCCGGCGTCGGACAGCCCGCCACCCCGCCGCTGCCGGTGCCCTATCCGCGAACCGGTCAGGGCGGCGACCCGAATCTGACGCTGCCCGAAGCGATCACCGGCAACCCCGGAGATCCGCGCTACCCCTACCGTGAGCCACTGCCCGCGCCACCGCCCGGCGGTCCGCCGCCCGGCCCGCCCGCCACCGCACCCGCCCCCGGTGAGCTTCCGCCGCCGTCGATCCCGCCGGGGCCGCCGGCCGACGGGGGGAACTGACGATGTTGACCAGGCATCGACGCGCAACGCAGATCGCCACGGGCATCAGCCTGCTGGCCATCCTCGCCATGGCGATCACCGTCGTGGCCACGCCGTGGTGGCATCACGTCGCGCGCAACACCTACGTCGCCTTCTTCGCCAACACCAACGGCCTCTACACCGGCGACGAGATTCGGATCCTCGGCGTCGCGGTCGGCACGGTCGAGAAGATCGAGCCGCAGCCCGGTCGGCCAGGGTCACCCTCTCCGTCGACCGCAAGTACCCGGTGCCCGCCGACGTCAAGGCGGCGATCCTGTCGCCGTCGCTGGTCAGCGCGCGGGCCATCCAGCTGATTCCGCCCTACTCCAGCGGTCCCAAACTGGCTGACGGCGCGACCATTCCGATCGAGCGGACCGCCGTGCCCATCGAGTGGGACGACCTTCGCAGACAGTTGGAGAAGCTCACCGGCTCGCTACAGCCCACCACTGCGGGTGGGCCGAGCGCACTGGGTGAGTTCATCAACACCGCCGCGGACAACCTGCGCGGCGAGGGCGACACCGCGCGCGACACCGTCCTCAAGCTCTCGCAAGCCGCCTCGGCGCTCGGCGACCACGCAGGAGACATCTTCGGCACGGTGCGAAACCTGCAGCTGCTGGTGTCGGCGTTGTCGTCGAGCAGTGACCTGCTGGCATCGTTTAACACCAACCTGGCCGACGTCAGCGGCGTGCTGTCCAACACCCCCAACGAGGTCGCCGACGCGACACACGGTCTCGACGGAGCGGTGAACGACCTGCGCAACTTCGTCGCCGAGAACCGGGAAGGGCTCGGGACGACCTTCGATCACCTCAACGCGATCACCACCGCACTCAACGACAGCCGCGGTGACGTCAAGCAGGCCCTGCACATCGCGCCGTCGGTGTTTTCGAATTTCACCAACATCTATCAGCCGGCGCAGAGTGCCATCACCGGCATCCTCGCGCCGGTCAACTTCGCCGACACCGTCCAATTCATCTGCAGCTCAATCCAGGCCGCCTCCCGCGAAGGATGGGAGCAGTCATCGAAGCTGTGCACGCAGTACCTCGCGCCGATCATCAAGAACCGCCAGTACAACTATCCGCCGCTGGGCGGCAACCCCTTCGTCGGCGCGTCGGCGCGGCCCAACGAGATCACCTACAGCGAGGACCGGCTCAACCCGCACCTACCGCCTGTCGCGCCGGCGCCGGCGACCGACGGTGCCGCGGCACTGGCCGCCGAGGTTCCACCCGCTACACCAACCGATCCCGGTGCGGGTCTGGACGCCATGATGCTCCCGGCGGGCCCGCCGTGAGGCGGCTGGTGGCCGGTGTGCTGGCCGTCGTGTGCGTGGCAAGCCTGCCGGGATGCCAATGGCGCGGTCTCAATTCGCTGAGCCTGCCCGGAACGACGGGCACCGGCGACGACTCCTACACCATTCAGGCACAACTGCCCGACGTGGTGACCATCCAGCAGAACACCCGGGTGCGGGTCGCCGACGTCAACGTCGGCAACGTCACCAAGATCGAGGTCCAGGACTGGCACGCACTGGTGACGATGCGGATCGACGGCGACGTCCACCTGCCCGCCAACAGCACCGCCAAGGTCGGCCAGACCAGCCTGCTCGGCTCCCAGCACATCGAACTGGCCCCGCCCACCGACGAAGCACCCGTTGGCGAGCTCAAGAACGGATCGCTGATCCCGCTGTCACGAGCCAGCACCTATCCGACCACCGAGCAGACCCTGGCGTCGGTGTCGGTCCTACTCAACGGCGGCGGCCTAGGTCAACTCCAGGAGATCAACCAAGCGTTCGCCACGGCACTGACGGGTCGTGAGGACGACATGAAAAGCCTTCTGGTCCAATTGGATACGTTCATCACCCAGCTCAACGCCCAGACCGACGACATCATCAGCGCCACCGAGAAGCTGAACTCCCTGGCGGGGCAGGTGGCCGCCAGGGACCAAGCCGTCGACACGGCGCTGACCACCATCCCGCAGGCGCTGGCGGTGCTGGCCGACTCACGCACCAAGCTGGCCAACGCGATCGACGCCCTCGGCAAGTTCGGCGCGATCGCGGCCGACACCGTCCACCAGACCAAGGACTCGCTTGTCGACAACCTGCGCAACGTCGCGCCCGTGCTCCGCGAACTGGCCAACGCCGGACCCGCACTGACCAGGGGCCTGGACTTCCTGTCCACCTATCCCTGGGTGAAAAGCACCATCCCCAACTGGTTCCGGGGCGACTTCGCCAACATCACCCTGGTCATCGACCTCACCCTGAGCCGGATCGACAGCGGACTGTTCACCGGCACCAGGTGGGAAGGCAACCTGACCGAGCTGGAGATGCAGTGGGGCCGCACGATCGGCCAGATGCCCAGTCCCTACACCGCGGGCAACCCGTTGATCGCCCCGTATCACTTCGGGGGGTACTGACATGCTGCGCCTGTCCCGCGCGGTGTGGATCCAGCTGGCGATCCTGACCGCGATCACCGTCGTGTCCACGAGCATCATGGCGTTCGGCTTCGTCGACGTGCCCGCGTTGCTCGGCATCGGGCGCTACACGGTGACCGTCGATCTGCCGACCTCCGGCGGCCTGTACCCGACGTCGGTGGTGACCTACCGCGGCACCGAGGTGGGCCGTGTCCAGACCATCGACGTGACCCGCGGCGGTGTGCGCGCCGTGCTGAAACTGGACTCGGGCACGCCGATCCCCACCCCGGTCGAGGCCGCGGTGCACAGTCGCTCGGCGGTCGGCGAGCAGTTCCTCGAGCTGACGCCGAAAGACGCTGCGGGACCGAAACTCCGCGACGGTGACGTCATCCCGGCCGCCGAGGTGCAGACACCACCGGACATCGGGAAGCTGCTCGACGCCACCAACTCAGCGCTGCAAGCGATTCCGCAAGACAACCTGCGAACGGTCGTCGACGAGGCGGCCAAGGCCGTCGGCGGGCTCGGCCCCGAGCTGTCCCGCATCGTCGACGGTTCGACGGCGCTGGCGATCGAGGGCGGCAAGACCCTCGCGCCGCTGACCCAACTGATCGACCAGTCGCCGCCGGTGCTGGATTCTCAAGTGCGGAGCTCGGATTCGATCGCCGCCTGGGCGGCGCACATGGCGTCGATCACCGGGCAGTTCAAAGCTCAGGACGCGGCGTTCGCCGACCTGCTGCGAGTCGGTGGCCCAGGGCTGGACGAGGGCAAGGCGTTGTTCGACCGGATCGCGCCGACGCTGCCCGTGCTGCTGGCCAACCTGGTGAGCCTCGGCGACATCGCGGTGACCTACCGCAGCGACCTCGAGCAGCTGCTGGTCCTCTTCCCGCAGGGCACGGCGGTGATGCAGGCGATCGCCGTGGCGGACGACGGAGTAAAGCAGGCCTACCGGGGCATCTATCTGGACTTCAACCTCAACCTCAACCTGCCGCCACCGTGCAACACCGGATTCCTGCCGGTGCAGCAGCAGCGCTCCGCCTCCGATGTGGACTACCCGGAACGGCCCGCGGGCGACCTGTACTGCCGGATCCCGCAGGACTCCGACATGAACGTGCGCGGCGTGCGCAACATCCCCTGCGAGACCAAGCCTGGCAAGCGGGCGCCGACGGTCGAGATGTGCGAGAGCGACGAGAACTACGTCCCGCTCAACGACGGCTTCAACTGGAAGGGCGACCCGAACGCCACGTTCTCCGGCCAGGGTGTGCCGCAGTACCCGCCCGGCATGGACCCGCGGCTGGCGCCCCCGCAGGGCACCGGCACCGCGCCACCGGTGGCCTATGTGCCCTACGACCCGGCCACCGGAACCTACGTCGGCCCGGACGGCAAGCCGTACACCCAGGCCGACCTGGCCCACCCGGGGAACAAGTCCTGGCAGTCGATGCTGGTGCCGCCGACACCGTAGGTCGCCGGCGCCGATGTCCAAATCGGTCCGCCGGGCGGGTCCGCCTCGCTATGGTCACGCCATGTCAGTCAAAGATTCCCGCGAAGTGGTCATCGAAGCGACGCCCGAGGAGATTCTCGACGCCATCGCCGACGTGGAGTCCGCACCGAGTTGGTCGCCGCAGTACCAGAGCGCCGAGGTGGTCGACACCTACGACGACGGTCGGCCGCGACGCGTCAAGATCAAGATCAAAGCCGCCGGGCTGACCGATGAACAGATCGTCGAGTACAGCTGGGGCGACAACACCGCCGGCTGGACGCTGATCAAAGCCGGCCAACTGAAGTCCCAAGACGCCAAGTACACCCTGACACCGCAGGGCGACAAGACCAAGGTGCACTTCGAGATCACCGTCGACACATCGGTGCCGCTGCCCGGCTTCATCCTCAAGCGGGCGATCAAGGGCGGGACGGAGAGTGCGACCGACGGGCTGCGCAAGCACGTGCTCAAGGTGAAGAAGGGCGGCTGAATTCACCTGCGGCCGTGACGAATACCGGACCCCTGGCCGGCGTCAGGGTCATCGAGCTGGGCGGAATCGGGCCCGGGCCGCATGCCGCCATGATGTTGGCCGACCTCGGCGCCGACGTGGTGCGGGTGCGACGGCCCAGCGGCGGTCTGACGGTCTCCGCCGAGAACATCGATCTGTTCCACCGCGGCAAGCGCGTCGTCGACCTCGACATGAAGTCGCAGCGACCGGCGCTGCTGGATCTGGTGGCGAAGGCCGACGTGCTGCTGGACTGCTTCCGCCCCGGCACCTGCGAGCGGCTGGGCGTCGGACCGCAGGACTGCGAGCAGGTCAACCCGCGGCTGATCTTCGCCCGGATGACGGGCTGGGGCCAGGACGGCCCGCTGGCCGCGACGGCCGGGCACGACATCAACTACCTGTCGCAGACCGGTGTGCTCAACGCGATCGGATACCGCGACCGGCCGCCGGTCGTGCCGCTGAACCTGGTCGCCGACTTCGGCGGCGGCTCGATGCTGGTGCTGCTGGGCGTCGTCGCGGCGCTCTACGAACGGGAGAAGTCCGGCCGCGGCCAGGTGATCGACGCCGCGATGGTCGACGGGGTCAGCGTGCTCGCGCAGGCGATGTGGACGTTGAAGTCGACGGGCAGGCTCGCCGACGAACGCGAGTCCTTCCTTCTCGACGGCAGCGCGCCGTACTACCGCACCTACGCGACGGCCGACGGCAAGTACGTGGCGGTCGGCTCGATCGAACCGCAGTTCTTCGCCCAACTGCTGGCCGGACTGGGACTGTCGGCGAACGAGGTTCCCCCGCAGTCCGACAAAGCCCGCCACCCGGAGATGCGGCGGATCTTCACCGAACGGTTCGCGAGCAGGACCCGCGACGAGTGGACGGCGATCTTCGCCGGCACCGACGCGTGCGTCACACCGGTGCTCAGCTGGACCGAGGCCGCCTCCAGCGAGCACCTGCGGGCCCGGCGCACGATCGTCGACGTCGGCGGGACACCTCAGGCCGCACCCGCGCCGCGGTTCTCCCGCACACCCGCCGGCCCGGTCGGGAGACCGCCGCAGGACGCCACGGCTGTTAGACGAAATCGACTGGTAGAAAAGGTCTTTCGGCAAAGTCGACCGCACAGGTCCCGGCCTGGATAGATTGCGGATGTGGCGGTACGGGGATCGCGTGAGATCGTGATCGACGCCGCGCCGGAGGCCATCCTCGAGGCACTCGCCGACGTCGAGGCCGTGCCGACGTGGTCGTCGGTGCATCGGCATGTCCACGTCGTGGACCGCTACGACGACGGCCGCCCGCACCACGTGAAGGTCACCGTCAAGATCCTCGGCCTGGTCGACCACGAACTGCTCGAATACCACTGGGGACGCGACTGGGTGGTGTGGGACGCCGACCGCACCGCCCAGCAGCACGCCCAGCACGTCGAGTACACCCTGCACCCCGAGGGCGACAAGACCCGCGTCCGGTTCGACATCACCATGGAGCCCTCCGCGCCGCTGCCGGAGTTCCTGGTCAAACGCGCCAAGAAGACGGTGCTGCAGGTGGCGACCGAAGGCCTGCGCAGCTACGTCATGGGTGCAGTACGGCCAGGCGCCTGATCGCTTCGTCGAGAGTGTCGTCGCGCTTGCAGAAAGCGAAGCGCACCAAGTGCTTCCACGCCCCGGCATGGGCGGTGGACGGGTCGCAGAACGCCGACATCGGGATGGCGGCCACGCCGGCGCGGGCCGGCAGCTCGGCGCAGAACGAGGTGCTGTCGGAGAACCCCAGCGGCCGAGGGTCGGCGCACAGGAAGTAGGTGCCCGCGCTGTCGTGCACCTCGAAGCCCAGCTCGGTCAGCGCGGTCGCGAGCTTGTCGCGCTTGGCCGCCAGCGAGTCGCGCAGGCCGGCCACCCAGGCGTCCTCGTAGTTCAGCGCGTAGGCCACGGCGGGCTGGAAGGGGGCCCCGCCCACATAGGAGAGGTACTGCTTGGCGGCGCGCACCCCGGCGATCAGCTCCGGTGTCCCGCAGGCCCAGCCGATCTTCCAGCCGGTGCAGTTGAACATCTTCGCCGCGCTGGAGATCGTCACCGTCCGGTCGGCCATGCCGGGGTAGGTGGCCAGCGGCAGGTGGCGCTTGTCGTCGTAGACGAGGTGTTCGTAGACCTCGTCGCTGATCACCAGCAGGTCCGCCTCGACCGCGAACGCGGCCAGGGCGCGCAGGTCGCGGTCGGACAGCACCATGCCGGTCGGGTTGTGCGGCGAGTTCACGATCATCGCCCTGGTACGCGGAGTGAGCGCGGCGCGCAGGGCGTCGACGTCGAGCGCGAAGCCCCGGCCGTCGGGCACCAGCGAGACGGTGACACGGTTCGAGCCGGCCATCGCGATCACCGGGGCGTAGGTGTCGAACGCCGGCTCGATGAGCAGCACGTCCGAGCCGGGTTCGACAAGGCCGAGCACGGCGGCGGCGATCGCCTCGGAGGCGCCGACGGTGACCAGCACCTCGTTCTCCGGGTCGAAGTCCATCCCGTACCGGCGCTTGCGCTGGGCGGCGATGGCCTCCCGCAGTGGCGCGATGCCCGCTCCCGGCGGGTACTGGTTGACGCCGTCGGCGATGGCCTTCTGCGCGGCTTCGAGCATCGCGGGCGGGCCGTCCTCGTCGGGGAAGCCCTGACCCAGGTTGACCGCCTCGAGGCGCGCGGCCAGTGCCGACATCGCGGCGAAGATGTTGACCGCGTACGGCTGCAGGCGCTGGACCGTCGCCGCTGGGCCGGCGACATCGGACGGCGTCATGGTTCGCATCATGCGCGAGCAGACGCAAAGGTGCCCAATCTGCGGCGTGTCGGGGGACGTTTGCGTCTGCTCGCGGGAGGTCGGAAGCGCCCAACCAACAGGTTGGCCGAGCGGGCTGTTAGGGTTCCTCTACAGAGGACTAGGCTCCCAGGGGCCGGACGCACAACAAATCCGAAGAGGACAGTAAGGGGCAACAAACCATGTCCGAAGAAGCTTTCATCTACGAGGCCATCCGCACGCCTCGCGGCAAGCAGCGGGGCGGCGCCTTGACCGAGGTCAAGCCGCTGAACCTGGTCGTCGGTCTGATCGACGAGCTGCGCACGCGGTTCCCCGACCTGGACGAATCCATGATCAGCGACGTCATCCTGGGCTGCGTGTCCCCGGTCGGTGACCAGGGCGGCGACATCGCCCGCACCGCGGTGATCGCGGCCAAGATGCCCGACACCGTCGGCGGCGTGCAGCTCAACCGGTTCTGCGCCTCGGGCCTGGAGGCCGTCAACACCGCCGCGCAGAAGGTCCGCTCGGGCTGGGACGACATGGTGCTGGCCGGCGGTGTGGAGTCGATGAGCCGCGTGCCGATGGGCTCCGACGGCGGCGCCATGATGGCCGACCCGGCCACCTCCTATGACGCCTACATCGCCCCGCAGGGCATCGGCGCCGACCTGATCGCCACCATCGAGGGCTTCTCCCGCGACGACGTCGACGCCTACGCGCTGCAGTCCCAGGAGCGGGCGGCCGCGGCGTGGTCGGGCGGCTACTTCGCCAAGAGTGTGGTCCCGGTCC
Source organism: uncultured Actinomycetota bacterium (assembly GCA_963716465.1). GTDB lineage: Bacteria > Actinomycetota > Actinomycetes > Mycobacteriales > Mycobacteriaceae > Mycobacterium. The sequence continues at coordinate 64,114 of CAVQTS010000004.1, read as the reverse complement.
GCGACCAGAACGGTCTGCTGATCCTCGACCACGACGAGCACATGCGCCCCGACAGCACGCTGGAGAACCTGGGCAAGCTCAAGCCGGCGTTCGAGACCCTGGCCGCCATGGCCGGCTTCGACGACGTGGCGCTGCAGAAGTACCACTGGATCGAGAAGATCAACCACGTCCACACCGGCGGCAACAGCTCCGGCATCGTCGACGGCGCCGCTCTGGTGCTCGTCGGAAGCGAGAAGGCAGGCAAGGCCCAAGGCCTGACCCCGCGCGCCCGGATCGTCGCCACCGCCACCACCGGCGCCGACCCGACCATCATGCTGACCGGCCCCACCCCGGCCACGCTGAAGGTGCTCGACCGTGCCGGTCTGACCGTCGACGACATCGACCTGTTCGAGCTCAACGAGGCCTTCGCCTCGGTGGTGCTCAAGTTCCAGAAGGACCTCAACATCCCCAGCGAGAAGCTGAACGTCAACGGCGGCGCCATCGCGATGGGCCACCCGCTGGGCGCGACCGGCGCCATGATCACCGGCACCATGGTCGACGAGCTCGAGCGCCGTGGCGCCAAGCGCGCGCTGATCACGCTGTGCATCGGCGGCGGCATGGGTGTGGCCACCATCATCGAGCGCGTCTAGAGCCTGAGCTAAAAGGAGCTACGGAAAACCATGGCAGAGAACACCATTCAGTGGGACAAGGATGCCGACGGCATCGTCACGCTGACGCTGGACGACCCCACCGGGTCGGCAAACGTGATGAACGAGCACTACAAGGAGTCCATGCACAAGGTCGTCGAACGCCTTGTGGCCGAAAAGGATTCGATCACCGGCGTGGTGATCACCAGCGGGAAGAAGACCTTCTTCGCCGGTGGTGACCTCAAGTCGATGATCCATCTGGGCCCGGAGAACGCCGGTGAGGCGTTCGACACCGTGGAGGACGTCAAGCGGGACCTGCGCACGCTGGAGACCTTCGGCAAGCCGGTGGTCGCGGCCATCAACGGCGCCGCGCTCGGCGGCGGCTTGGAGATCGCGCTGGCCTGTCACAGGCGGATTGTCGCCGACGTCAAGGGCGTGCAGCTCGGTCTGCCCGAGGTCACCCTGGGCCTGCTGCCCGGTGGCGGCGGCGTCACCCGCACCGTGCGGATGCTGGGCATCCAGAACGCCTTCATGAGCGTGCTGAGCCAGGGCACCCGGTTCAGGCCGGCCCAGGCCAAGGAACTCGGTCTGGTCGACGAGCTCGTCGGCGGCGTCGACGAGCTGGTGCCGGCGGCCAAGGCGTGGATCAAGGCCAACCCCGAAGCCCACACCCAGCCGTGGGATGCCAAGGGCTACAAGATGCCCGGCGGTACCCCGAGCAGCCCGGCGCTGGCGGCGATTCTGCCGTCGTTCCCGTCACTGCTGCGCAGCCAGCTCAAGGGCGCGCCGATGCCCGCTCCGCGGGCCATCATGGCCGCCGCGGTCGAGGGCGCTCAGGTGGACTTCGACACCGCCAGCCGCATCGAGAGCCGCTACTTCACCGAGTTGGTCACCGGGCCGATCGCCAAGAACATGATTCAGGCGTTCTTCTTCGACCTGCAGACCATCAACTCCGGTGGCTCACGGCCGGAGGGCATCGGCAAGACCCCGATCACCAAGATCGGCGTCCTGGGCGCCGGCATGATGGGCGCGGGCATCGCCTACGTCTCGGCCAAGGCCGGCTTCGACGTCGTGCTCAAGGACGTCACCATCGAGGCCGCCCAGAAGGGCAAGGGCTACTCGGAGAAGATCGAGGCCAAGGCCCTCGAGCGCGGCAAGACCACCCCGGAGAAGTCCAGCGCGCTGCTGGCCAGGATCACCCCGACGGCCGATCCAGCCGACTTCAAGGGCGTCGACTTCGTCATCGAGGCGGTGTTCGAGAGCCAGGAACTCAAGCACAAGGTGTTCGGTGAGATCGAGGACATCGTCGAGCCGAACGCGATCCTCGGGTCCAACACCTCCACGCTGCCGATCACCGGTCTGGCGACCGGGGTGAAGCGTCAGGATGACTTCATCGGAATCCACTTCTTCTCGCCGGTCGACAAGATGCCGCTGGTCGAGATCATCAAGGGCGAGAAGACCTCCGACGAGGCGCTGGCCCGGGTGTTCGACTACACCCTGGCGATCGGCAAGACCCCGATCGTGGTCAACGACAGCCGCGGCTTCTACACCAGCCGTGTCATCGGCACCTTCGTCAACGAGGCGCTGGCCATGTTGGGCGAGGGTGTCGAGCCGGCATCGATCGAGCACGCGGGTACGCAGGCCGGTTACCCGGCGGCGCCGCTGCAGCTGTCCGATGAGCTCAACCTCGAGCTGATGCACAAGATCGCCGTCGCCAGCCGCAAGGGTATCGAGGATGCCGGCGGCACCTACACCCCGCACCCGGCCGAGGCGGTCGTCGAGAAGATGATCGAAATCGGCCGTCCGTCAAAGCTTTCCGGCGCCGGCTTCTACGAGTACGTCGACGGCAAGCGCACCCGGCTGTGGCCCGGCCTGCGGGAGACCTTCTCCTCCGGCACCTCTCAGCCGCCGCTGCAGGACATGATCGACCGGATGCTGTTCGCCGAGGCGCTGGAGACCCAGAAGTGCTTCGACGAGGGCGTCATCACCTCGACCGCGGATGCCAACATCGGCTCGATCATGGGCATCGGCTTCCCGCCGTGGACCGGTGGTGCCGCGCAGCTGATCGTCGGCTACCCGCACGGCGGCAAGGCAGGGTTCGTGGCCCGGGCCAAGGAACTCGCCGCCAAGTACGGCGAGCGGTTCAACCCGCCGGCCTCGCTGCTGTAGGCGCACGCTCAAAAGTCCCCGGAACAACGAGGTTCCGGGGACTTTTGCGTCTGCTCAGCCGAGTACCGGCGTGCTTCATCGCCGACGGATCCCGGTGCAACTCCTCGCTGGCGAGTTTGACCGCCTGGCGTTCGTTCGGCGTCGACGGCGCATGGTCCGGCCGGAACTCGAACCTGATGCAGGTGTGGCCGATCATCACCGGCCGTCCGCGGTCCGGGTGGCGGCGGAGCTGCCAGATGTGCGACAGGTCGGCGATGCAGACTTCGCTTCGCGGCGCGCGGGATTCGCGACGGCGGAACGTCCAGACGCTGCTGGTGTGGGCGACGGTGACCGGACCGGGATCGACCCGCAGTGACGTCAGCTCGAAGGCCTCGTCGAAGATGTCCATCTTGCCGTCCTGGTGGTCTTCCAGCCCGGCCAGGCCATCGAAGCGGACCACCTCCTCGCCGGCCTCGTCGACGGCGCGAATCACGAACTCGTCGTCCATGATCGGCAGGAACTCCGCCAGATGCGCCTTGTCGGCGTCAAGCCTCCAGAAGGTCTCGATGACGTCGCGGACCTCGTCCTCGGTGAGTTCGGCTGCGTCATCGGTCATGACTGCACATCGTCCTCGTCGCCGGGCCGGGGGACAACCCTGCGCTAGCGTTATCTCATGAGCGACGGCGCCGCGACGTTCAGCAGATCGCTGGCCGCCAGCCTGGCCGGCTACGGCGACGCCCCGTGCCTCGAATTCGAGGGCCGCTGGCTGACCGGCGCCGAGGTCACCGCCTACGTCGAGGGCATCGACGACGCGCTGCGGCGCGCCGGGGTGGCCGACGGCGCGGCCGTGGGAGTCGTGGCCCGCAACCGGCCGCCGCACGCCGCCGCGGTGATCGGCCTGCTGGCCGCGGGCCGCTGGGTGTCGATGATCTACTCCTTCCAGTCGCCCGAGGGCATCGCCCGCGACATCGAAGCGCTGCGGCCCGCCGCCGTCGTCGCCGATCACGAGGACTGGACCGAACCGGTGATCTCGGCGGCCCGCCGAACCGGTGCCGCGGGCATCGCGATCTCGATGGCGCCGCCCATCGTCGAGGGCGTCTCCGGGCTGCAGCGGGTCTGCGCCGAGCTGCGCGATGCCGGCGCCGACGGGTCGGCCGGGCTGCGGGTGCTCACCAGCGGCACCACCGGACCGCCCAAGCGGCACGACATTCCGGCATCGGTACTGGAGCACACCGTGTTCAGCGTGGCCGGTGGTGTCGCATCGCCCGACGACCCGCCCGAGCTGATGTACTGGCCGCTCGGCGGGATCGGCGGGGTGTGCCAGCTGGTCACCGGCGCCTACATCGGGAAGCGCATCGCGCTGCTGGAGAAGTTCTCGGTCGCCGAATGGGTGCGCGTGGTCAAGACGTACGCCATCCGCCGGTCCGGGCTTCAGCCGGCGGCGGTGCGCATGCTGCTCGAGGCCGACCTGCCGCCGGAGGATCTCGCCTCGCTGGACTATGTGGTGAGCGCGTCCGGTCCGCTGGACCCCGAGACCCGCGACGCGTTCGAGGCGCGCTATGGCGTGCCGGTGTTGTTGGCATACGGGGCAACGGAATTCGCCGGCTCGGTGTGCACGTGGACGCCGGAGCTCTACCGCGAGTTCGGTGCGGCCAAGCGAGCCAGCTCGGGGCGGGCGCTGCCCGACACCGAGGTCCGCATCGTCGACCGGGACACCGGGGTGCAGGTCCCCACCGGGGAGCACGGGCTGCTGGAGGCGCGGATCGCCACCGTCAGCCCGGACTGGATCCGGACCAACGACATCGCCTCGATCGACGCCGACGGGTTCATCACCCTGCACGGCCGCGCCGACGGGGCGATCAACCGCGGCGGGTTCAAGGTTCTGCCGGAAACCGTTCGGCGCGTGCTGGTTTCGCACCCCGATATCCGGGACGCCGCCGTGGTGGGGGTGCCCGATCCCCGGCTCGGCGAGGTGCCGTTCGCCGCGGTGGAGCCGGTCCCCGGCCGGCCGGCGCCGTCGCCGTCCACGCTCGTCGACCTGGTTCGCGACCAGCTGCCCAAGCACTGCGTGCCGGTCGACGTCGTCGTGGTCGATGAACTGCCGCGCACCCAGTCGCTCAAGGTGAGCCTGCGGGATGTGGCCGCGTTGTACCGCCACCGGACGGGAGACTGACGTGAGGCGCTGGCGTCGTCGGCCTTCGGCCGGCCGGCAACGACCCGCCTGCCCGTATTGCGGTGCCGACCTCGACGCGGACGGCACCTGTGCGCGTTGTGGCGGTGTTCACCAGTCCGCGGCCCTGACGGGGTGGCGCCCGGATCCCACCGCCCGATACGAGGGCCGGTTCTACACCGCAGGCCGGCCGACCAACCGGGTGCGCAACGGCAAGAAGGGGGCCACCGACCCGGTCGGCGGCCAACTGCTGCCCGACTACGTCGAGGTGCCGACCGCCCGATGGAGCCTTCGTTCGACCTGGCTCGCCACCGGCGGGTTCACCGCCGTCATCGTCATGCTGCTCGCGGTGATCTGGGTGCTGTTGTCGACACGTCCGGCAGCGGCTCCGTCTCCCGAGGCCGGATACCTGACAGCGCTGAAGGATGCCGGGCTCTTCGGTCAGTTCAACTCCGACGCCAACGCGCTCGCCCATGGCCGGCAGGTGTGTCGTCAGCTCGACGGTGGTGCACCGCAACAGGGAGTGATGGCCGACAAGTTCGCGGTCGAGGCATTCTGCCCGCAGTTCGTCGACGGGTTCCACATCCTCGACACCGTCACGGCCTCAGGAGTTTTCGTCCTCACCGACACAATGGGAGTCGACGCCATCTCAGTCGACGGTCCAGCCTGCGACGGCGCAGGCGGCTATTCCGACATCGCGCCATCGACTCCCGTCGTCGTCACGAACGGCAAGGGTGACGTCCTCGCCACCACCTCGCTGGGGCCGGGTAAGGGCGACGCCGCCCAATGCACGTTCTCGTTCAGCTTCCCGGTCACCGAGGGCCAGGACCGGTACGTCGTCTCCGTCGGCAGGCGGGGCGCGTTCACCTACACCTTCGGGCAACTGTCCTCCGAGGGCATCCACATTCGACTCGGCCATTGATCTCGGTTCGGAAAGCTGCGAGTCGTAGAGTCGGGGTCTATGCGCTTCGGACTCTTCATCCCCCAGGGTTGGCGACTGGACCTGGTCGGCATTCCCACTGAAAAGCACTGGCAGGTAATGAGCGATCTGGCCGCTCACGCCGACGACGGGCAGTGGGACTCGCTGTGGGTATATGACCACTTCCACACCGTGCCGATACCCACCGACGAGGCCACCCACGAGGCGTGGACCCTGATGGCGGCCTACGCGGCGACGACCTCGCGGATCAAGCTCGGACAGATGTGCACGGCGATGAGCTACCGCAATCCCGCCTACCTCGCCAAGGTGGCGGCCACCACCGACGTCATCTCCGGCGGCCGCATGCAGATGGGCATCGGCGGCGGGTGGTACGAGCACGAATGGCGCGCGTACGGATACGGTTTCCCGTCGGCCGGTGTCCGGTTGGCCCGCCTCGACGAGGGTGTGCAGATCATGCGGGACGCCTGGCGCGACGGCAGGGTCAGTTTCGCGGGTAAGCAGTACCAGGTCGACGGGGCGATCGTCTCGCCGAAGCCGTTGCAGCGCGGTGGTATTCCGCTCTGGATCGCCGGCGGCGGGGAGAAGGTGACGCTGAAGATCGCCGCGAAGTACGCCCAGTACACCAACTTCACCTCCGAGCCGGACGGCTTCGCGCACAAGTCCGCAGTGCTCGCCGAACACTGCCGCGAGGTCGGCACGGACTTCGATGCGATCGTGCGTTCGGCCAACGTCAACGCGATCCTGGGCACCAGCGACGGTGATGTCGAGCAGCGGATCCAGCGGGTGCGTGACCGGCTCGCCGGGATCGCCGGGGAAGGGGCGGCCGACGCGATGATGTCGATGTTCGCCGGGCCCGGCTCGGCGGCGGGCACCCCCGATCAGGTCATCGATCACCTGCTGAAACTGCGCGGGCTGGGCTGTGAGTACGTCATCTGCTACTTCCCGGAGGCGGCGTACGACCGCTCCGGCATCGAGCTGTTCGAGCGTGAGGTGATCCCCGCGCTCGGGTGAGAAGCGCATGCACATAAATGAGAATGCGGTTTCCGTCTGGCGCCAACTGTGTTGTACGATCCGGCTACCGAGTTAACGGAGGATCGCTGCTATGCAAAAGGCTCTGGCGCCGGAAATCTCCACCTGGCCCGAGGACAACCCCCAGCTCATCGGTAGTGAGTGCGCGAGCTGCTCGGCGGTGGTGTTTCCCCGCCAGGATCGCTGCCCGCACTGCAGCGCCGGGGGCATGTCCGAGGTGAAGCTGCCCCGACGCGGCACCCTGGTGGCCTGGACCACCCAGGGATTCGCGCCCGGAGCGCCCTACATCGGACCCACCGGCAAGGACTTCGTCCCGTTCGGCGTCGGGCTGGTTCAGCTCGACGAGGTGGTGCGCGTCGAGGCACGGCTGACCGAGAACGACCCCGAGAAGCTGAAGTGGGGCATGGATGTCGAGCTGACGATGGTGCCGTTCGCCACCGACGCCGACGGCAACGAGATCATCACCTTCGCTTTCCAGCCGGTCTGAGAGGAACGAGTCAATGACCAACGACGTCGCGATCATCGGCGTGGGCCTGCACCCGTTCGGCCGATTCGACAAGACCGCCATGCAGATGGGCGCCGATGCCATCCAGTTGGCGCTCGAGGACGCCGGCGTTGCGTGGAAGGACATCCAGTTCGGGTTCGGCGGCAGCTACGAAGTGTCGAACCCGGATGCGGTGACCCGGCTCGTCGGCCTCACCGGTATCACCTTCACCAACGTCTTCAACGCGTGTGCCACCTCGGCCAGCGCCATCCAGCAGACCGCAGACACCATCCGGCTGGGCAAGTACGACATCGGGATCGCGGTGGGACTGGACAAGCATCCGCGCGGCGCGTTCACCGACGACCCGGCGAAACTGGCACTGCCGCAGTGGTATGCGCAGAACGGGCAGTACGTCACCACCAAGTTCTTCGGCATCAAGGCCAACCGATACCTCCACGACCACAACATCTCCGAGGAGACCTTGGCGCGGGTGGCCAACAAGAACTACCGCAACGGCATGCTCAACCCGAATGCGTTCCGGCGCAAGGAGATCTCCGTCGAGGAGATCATGGCCTCACCGGTGCTGAACTATCCGTTGCGCCAGTACATGTTCTGCGCGCCCGATGAAGGCGCGGCCGCGGTCATCATGTGCCGCGCCGACATCGCCCACCGATACGCCGACAAGCCGGTGTACGTGCGGGCCAGCGAGATCCGCACCCGGCGGTTCGGCTCCTACGAGGTGCACGCCACCTCGGCGCCGCTGGAAGAGGACGTCTCGCCCACCGTCTATGCCGCGCGCGCGGCCTACGAGGCAGCCGGAATCGGCCCCGAGGACGTCGACATAGCGCAGCTGCAGGACACCGACGCAGGTGCCGAGATCATCCACATGGCCGAGACCGGACTGTGCGCCGACGGTGAGCAGGAGAAGCTGCTGGCAGACGGCGCCACCGAGATCCACGGCTCGCTTCCGATCAACACCGACGGCGGCCTGATCGCCAACGGTGAGCCGATCGGGGCGTCCGGTCTGCGCCAGATGCACGAACTGGTGCGCCAGTTGCGTGGTGAGGCCGGCGAGCGGCAGGTGCCGGGCAATCCCCGTGTCGGGCTGGCCCAGGTCTACGGCGCGCCTGGAACCGCTTCGGCGACAATCGTTTCGCTGTAGCGGCGCGGTAGAGGCTAGGTATCGGTTTCGACTTGCCGGTGACCCCGAGCAACGGCCTGCAGCCACGACCAGAACACCGACCAGTCCTGCTGTCGTACCCAGCCCGACGTCCGCGGCGACCGGCGGCCGATGGCGTTCACCAGTCCGGAGAGGATCTGGCCGGAGATGCCTGCTGGATCCGTCGAGAAACAGGTTACGTCGTAGGCCGGCAGAGTCGTGAGAATGCGCGTTGACGATGTCGGCGGTCGGCAGCAGTGCCGCGTAGAGCGATGCGGTGGCGGTGGAGATCGCGTTGGCGACCTTGGTGATCACGTTCTGCAAGGCGGTGATCATGTTGCCGATCGGCGAGCCCGTCAACGGTTCACCGTGGCCGGATAGCGACGGCGCTTGATCGACGTGCAGATCTTGTGACACCGAGCCGCCCGGGCGCAGTCGTCGACGAAGTCTTGGATCCCTGCTACGACGCCCTTCGACAGGTCCTGCAGGACGACGCCGACTTGACGTCGGGCAACAAACCGAATGTGGTCTGGACGTTGGCGTAGCCGTTGTTCGACCAGCCGTAGGCGGGGTCGCCGTAGCCGAGGTTGACGAGCACCTTCAGGGCCGGCTGGAGCAGGTCGGCGATCGGTGTGCCGATCACCGGGATCAGTCCGCAGCGGGTCCAGTAGCGGCAGGTTCTCGGTGGGGATGATGTAGTAGTGCTGGGTGGTCGAGTTCAGCGTCGTTCAGCGGAATCGCATGATCCGGACCTGCGCCTGGTTCAGGTCGGCGTACTTCGTGTGCACGAACACGATGCCCAGGCCCGCGTTGAGGTCGGCGAGGAAGTTGAGTGGATACTTCGGGAAATCGGCGAAGCCGTCGTACTCCAGTGTGTAGTTCGTGACGGGCACAGTGTTGTTCGGTGTTGCGCCGTAGAAGTCGATCCCGAGGCTGGGCATCGTGAGATTCGGGAACCGGGACAGGAACCCGCCGTTCGGGTTCATCTCGTTGCCGACCAGGACCAGGTTGACGGGCACGCTCGGATCCAGATTCTCCGCGAGCAGGGACGCGATGATCGCGCTCTGGGAGTAGCCGAAGATGGTAGCCCGGTTGCCGAGGCCGATCTGGGCGGCGAGTGTTTCGGAAAGAATCTCGCCACCCTGATCGACCGAGGTGTTCAGCGGCAGGCTCTTCACCCCGGTGATCGGGTACAGGCCCTCGGGGGTGAAGACGACCAACGCCTGGGTGCCCGCCGGACTGTTCGGCGTGACATAAAGCTTCATCACGTTGGTGACGTAAGTCTGACTCGGAATTGGCACCCCGCTCGGGCCCATGACCAACCCGGTGCTTGCCGTCGCTGCCGGCGCGGCGATGTCGTGGGCGGACGGGATCGCCCCGAGCGCCGCCGCCGATCCGCGGCGGGCGAACGCCAGCAGCGTCCAGTCCAGCGGGGAGTCGACCGGCAACACCGGTCCGCCAGCGGCGGACGGATCGAGGACGGCGTCGAGCACGCGGGTGACCAGGCCGGTCACTGCAGGTGCGGGTGCGGGTGCGGCGGCGACCGTCGGGGAAGCCGAGGCCAAGCCGTCGATCGGGGCAACCACCGTCGTCGCCGCCGGGTCCGCCGTCGCGGGCGGCGGACCTGCGGTCGGCTGCGGTTCAGACGTGTTCGCGGTCGGGATGGCGACTGGTGAGACCGTGGCAGAGGGCGCTGCGGTCGCCTGGGCGAGTCCGCCGGAGTGCGAGGTACGGGCTGCCGCCGGACTCGACGGCGGCGAGGCGGCGTGTCGTGCGGCGCGCGCGGAGCCGTCCGGGCCGTCCCTCTTCGCCGACGATGCCGCCGGAGACGGCGTCGACCCGGACGACGGGCCGTCGGCCCATGCCACAGCGGACCCGCCCAACGCGGCGGCCCCCACCCCCAGCGCCACCGCCAAACCACCAACCCGACCGATGAAGCACGCTGCGCTCAAGTCTCCCCCTAGGACGACGGCCACCAACTGAGGCGAAGACTAGCCCGTCGGCTGCCGCGGCGCGGCGACACTTCCGATGCGCGGTTGTCAGATCGCCGGCCCCAGCAGGTCGTCGGCGTCCTTGATGACGTAGCCGTAGCCCTGCTCGGCCAGGAACCGCTGCCGGTGCGCGGCGTACTCGGCGTCGAGGCTGTCGCGGGAGACGACGGAGTAGAACACCGCGCCGCCGCCGTCGTGCTTGGGGCGCAGCAGCCTCCCCAGTCGCTGGGCCTCCTCCTGCCGCGAGCCGAAGGTGCCCGAAACCTGCACGGCCACAGAGGCTTCCGGTAGATCGATGGAGAAGTTCGCCACCTTGGACACCACCAGCGTCCGCACCTCACCGCGACGGAACGCGTCGAAGAGGGCCTCGCGTTCGGCGTTCTTCGTCGAACCCTGGATCACCGGAGCGTCCAGCTCGCGGCCGAGCTCGTCGAGCTGGTCCAGATACGCGCCGATCACCAAGGTCGGCTCATCGGGATGGCGGGCCAGAATCGACTTGACGACAGCGATTTTCGAGTGCGCGGTCGAGCACAGCCGGTAGCGTTCGTCCGGCTCGGCGACCGCGTACGTCATCCGTTCGTTGTCGGTCATCGTGACCCGGACCTCGATGCATTCGGCAGGCGCGATCCAGCCCTGCGCCTCGATGTCCTTCCAGGGCGCGTCGTAGCGCTTCGGCCCGATCAGGCTGAAGACGTCACCTTCGCGGCCGTCCTCCCGGATCAGCGTGGCGGTCAGCCCGAGGCGCCGGCGGGACTGCAGATCGGCGGTCATCCGGAACACCGGGGCGGGCAGCAGGTGCACCTCGTCGTAGATGATCAGCCCCCAGTCGCGGCTGTCGAACAACTCCAGGTGCTTGTACTCGCCCTTGGTACGACGGGTGATCACCTGGTAGGTGGCGATGGTGACGGGACGGATCTCCTTGCGTTCGCCGGAGTACTCGCCGATCTCGTCCTCGGTCAGCGACGTCCGGGCGACCAGCTCGCGCTTCCACTGCCGGCCGGCCACGGTGTTGGTCACCAGGATCAGCGTGGTCGCGCCGGCCTTCGCCATGGCCGCCGCACCCACCAGCGTCTTGCCGGCACCGCAGGGCAGCACCACCACGCCCGAGCCGCCCGCCCAGAAGGAGTCGGCGGCCATCTCCTGGTAGTCGCGCAGGTGCCAGCCGTCCTGCGCGAGGCTGATCGGGTGGGCCTCACCGTTGACGTAGCCGGCCAGGTCCTCGGCCGGCCAGCCGATCTTGAGCAGCATCTGCTTGACCCGGCCGCGCTCGCTGGGATGGACGACGACGGTGTCGTCGTCGATGCGGGCGCCGAGCATCGGGGTGATCTTCTTGTTGCGGAGCACCTCCTCGAGCACCGCGCGGTCGAGGCTGACCAGGCTCAGCCCATGTGCGGGGTGCTTGACCAGCTGCAGCCGCCCGTAGCGCGCCATGGTGTCGACGATGTCGACGAGCAGCGGCTGCGGCACGGCGTAGCGGGAGAAGCTGACCAGGGCGTCGACCACCTGCTCGGCGTCGTGACCCGCGGCGCGGGCGTTCCACAACGCCAGCGGCGTGATGCGGTAGGTGTGAATGTGCTCGGGCGCCCGCTCCAACTCGGCGAACGGGGCGATGGCCGCCCGGGCGGCGCCGGCCTGTTCATGGTCGACTTCGAGCAGCACGGTCTTGTCGGACTGCACTATCAGGGGGCCGTCGGTCATCCCACCATTATCCGGCTTCGGCCGACATCACCGACGTGACCCGGTGTACGGCGAACTCGCGCGGCCGCCCCTGGGTCTCGTCCCAGGCCACCAATTGGCCGCCGTTCACTCCCAGTGGACGCACCACCCGCTGGGTGGCGACCCCGGCGGCATCGACGTAACCGATCACCACGTCCCGGTGTTCCATGGCCGCCTGCTGCAGCAGCGCCATCGCCACCGCCGGGTCCAGTCGCACGTTGGCGAACGGCGCGGAGTCCACCCTGCGCAACATCGACACCACCGCGGCCAGGGTGTCCGGGCTCGGCTTGGGCAGCGCGCGGAACGCCCGCCGCTGCTGCGGGGCCGGCACCCGGGCCCCACGCGGCTGAAGGTCGACGATCGCGCCCGAGGAGTCCTCGGCGGCCGGCGCGAAGCCGGCCGCGCGCAGCGAGGCGAGCACTTCGGCGATCGGCGCCTGCGACACCGCGACCGTCGGCGCGAGTAATCGCACCTCGAGATGCCCGAGAGCCGGGGCGGCCACCGCGCTGGCCAGCAGCGCCGGGTCCTCGCAACGGACGAACGACGACGCCATGCCGACCCTGAGCTGACCATGGCGTCGCGCGACGTCGTTGATGAGATAGGAAAGACCTTGGGGAACAGGTGTTTTGGAATGTTTGTCGAAGAAGGTGTGCAATGCGCCCGCGGTGCGGCCGGTGTCCAGGGCGTGACGGATCGACTGCTCGCTGACCCGGTAGACCATCGCCGCACCCGCCGACTCGACGGTGGCCACCGCGGCGAGCTCCTCGGCGAGGTCGCGCTGCAGAGGGCCCGGCACCACCACGGTCAGGTCGGCCTGCACCAGGAAGTGGTCGATCGGAGTCGGCAGGATCTTCGCCATCGCCTCGATCGCGGCGTTCTCCTCGCCCGCCAGCAGCGCGCGGGCCGGTGTGCTCAACGCGCCGCGGCCGATCAGGCCCACCGCGTGTGCTTCGTCGAGCAGGTGCCCGACCGGGCCCGGCTGCAGCCGCGCCGCCCAGCGCGGCCGTTGCCAGATCAGTGCCTGCGCCGCGTGGCGGGCGTCGACCCCCGAACCGGGCGGCAGCTCGGCGAGCAGTCCGAGCAGCAACCGGCGGTCCAGCGGAGCCGCGGTCGAGTACAGCGAATCCGACAGTGCCGCATAGGGTTTGCCATCGGGGCCGCGGCCGCCGATCAGCCCGGGGCGCGCAGGCAGGTCCAGCCAGGTGCTGGCCAGCAGGTGCCAGCGTGTGGCGGTCGGGGTATCTAGGAACCGGTCTGCGCCCACCGTCGGCGCCCAGTACGGACCCGCGGTCTCCGGCGGCTCGGGGTCGGGCAGGCCGCTGGCGATCAGCCCCGCCGCCGCGCACACCTCCAGCACGAGGCCCAGCCGCTGTTCGTCGATGCCGGTGAGTTTGCCCAGCCGCTTGGCCTCGCGGACCCCGAGGCCGCCGCTGCGCAGTTCCGGAACCGGTGCGGCGGAAAGCGTTTGGAGGACGACTTCGATCTCCCGGATCAGGTCGAGTGCGGCACCGGCGGCCGACGCGTCTGCGTCGGCGGCGGTGGTGGTGCCGACGACCGGGTCCGGCCGCACCAGATGGGCGGGGCCGGGCTCCTCGCCGCGCAGCACCTGCCCGACGTGCCGCGGCAGGATCACGGTGTCCTCGTCGATCTGCCGCAGCAGCCCGGCGGCCAGCAGCCGCGGCACCGGTCGGTCGGCCGGGGCGCCGGGGGCGGCGTCGCGGGTGCGGCCCATCGGTGAGCCCATCAACAGCCGGTTGAGCAACTCCGACTGCGGTTCGTCGAGGGCGTCGATGGTGGCGGCGACCTCCTGCGCCGGCCGGGAGGCGTCCTCGAGGATGGCCTGCCCCGGATACCAGGGCAGCCCGGCGGCCGCCTCGGCGGAGACCCGCACCGCGCCGTCGCCCCACACCAGGGCGCGGGCGCGCAGGTCGTCGAGGGCGGTCAGCACCGCGTCCTCGTCGGCGCGCTCACCGATCAGCGCGACGAGCTTGGCGACGGGCACCGCCGCGACCTCGGCATGCAGCACCAGCAGTGCGTCGAGCACCGCCAGCCGCAGGAAGTCCAGCTCGTCGGTGGCGGCCTTCACCGATTGGCGGGCCGCGGCCCGCGCGGCCAGGGCCGCGATGCTGCCCGGTGCAGGCTGGGCGAGGTCCGGCCGGAGCTCCAACAGGCGGATCAGCCGCTCATCGGACAGCTCGGCGAGCCAGGCGCCCAGCGGCAGGGCTGCCGGAGCGGACGGGTGGGTCATTGCCGACCAGCCTAAAACAGGCAGCTATGTGCGCACTTCGGCGTGACAGGTGTCAGAATGATGCGGTGGCTGAGAAGAGCAAAACCAGGTATGTCGACAACGGGTGGCCGACGCGGGACCCAGAGGACCATCCGGTGAGTGAACTGGCCGCTGACCGGGTGGGCGCGTTGTCCCCGTTCGGCGACCTCACGTTCCCGCTGCCGGCGTCCGATCTGCCCTACCTGCACCCGGTCACCGTCGTCAACCGATAGCGGTGACCAGCGGACCGCAACGCCGCCTCTCGCATCTCGACGAGCGCGGTGCGGCGCACATGGTCGACGTCACCGACAAGGCTGCCACCGCCCGTACGGCCGTGGCAGCAGGCACCGTACACACCACCGCTGAGGTGGTCGCGCTGATCACCTCCGGGGGTCTGCCCAAGGGCGATGCCCTCGCGACCGCCCGGGTTGCCGGGGTACTGGCCGCCAAACGCACCAGCGACCTGATCCCGTTGTGTCATCCGTTGGCCCTGACCGGCATCGACGTCGACTTCTCGATCGGGGAGAGCGAGGTCGGGCTGACGGCCTCGGTGCGCACCACCGACCGCACCGGCGTGGAGATGGAGGCGCTGACCGCGGTCAGCGTCGCCGCGCTCACCCTGTTCGACATGATCAAGGCCGTCGACCCGGCCGCGCGCCTGGACGACATTCGGGTGCTGCGCAAGGAGGGCGGCAAGACCGGCCTCTGGACGCGCCCGACGTGACTCGCTCGGCCCGCGTCGTCATCGCCTCCACCCGCGCGGCGACCGGTGTCTACGAGGATCGCTGCGGACCCATCGTCGTCGGCTGGCTCGCTGAGCGCGGATTCAATGTGCCCGCCCCGGTCGTGGTCGTCGACGGCAGTGCGGTCGGCGACGCCCTGCGCGCGGCTCTCGGCGAGGGTGTCGACGTGGTGATCACCTCCGGGGGAACCGGCATCTCACCGACCGACGCCACCCCGGAAGCCACCCTCGGGGTGCTGGATTATCAGATTCCCGGCCTCGCCGACGCCATCCGCCGCTCCGGGCTGCCCGAGGTGCCCACCTCGATCTTGTCCCGCGGGGTGTGCGGGGTGGCCGGGCGGACCCTGGTGGTCAACCTGCCCGGCTCGTCGGGCGGGGTGCGGGACGGCCTCGCGGTCCTGGCCGACGTGCTGGACCACGCCCTGGACCAACTGACCGGAGGAGATCACCCCCGATGACCCGGATCGTGCGCGCCGCACTCGTCGACGGCCCCATCTCGCTGACGGAGCACGAGAACCTCGTGGCGCACGACGCGGCCGGCGCGGTGGTCGGGTTCTCCGGGGTGGTGCGCAACCATGACGGCGGCCGTGAGGTGGTGCGCCTGGAGTACTCGGCTCACCCACTGGCCGAGCAGACCCTCTTCGAGGTGCTCGCCGAGGTGGCCGCCGCGGCCAACGGAGTGCGGGCGATCGCGGCCAGCCATCGCTTGGGGACGCTGCACATCGGCGACGCCGCCCTGGTGGCCGCCGTCGCAGCAGACCACCGGGGGGCGGCGTTCGAGACCTGCGCCCGGCTCGTCGACGCCATCAAGGAGCGGCTACCGGTGTGGAAGCACCAGTTCTTCGCCGACGGGACCGAGGAGTGGGTGAACTCGGCCTGAGGCCTTACTGAGCCGGTGCGGCGTCGGCAGCAGCCGGGCCGGGGGCCGGAGCGCCCGGAACCAGCAGCGGTGCGCTGGCGTCAGCCGCGGCCGTGCCCATGCTCGGGTCGTTGGTCACCGGAGTGTCCAGCGGACGCTGGGTCAACGCCAGCAAGGCGTCGCCCTTGCTGACCTGCTGGGTCTGGATCGCGTGCCACAACTCCTTGAGGTACGTCACGTTCGGGCCCGACTGCGGACCGACCGGCTCGTCGCCGGTGGTTCCGGGCGGCGGGTTGTCCGGACTCGACAGGTGCTGGACGCCGTCGGGCAGCTGGATGGCACCGGGGGCACCGGCGGCCACCGAGGTGGTGCCGTCGGGAGCCGGGGCGGCGGCGGGATCCGCCGGAGCCGGTGCGGGGGGAGTGGTCGGCACCGCCGGCGGGACAGCCGGGTCGGCCGGAGCCAGCGGCAGCGCGTGGATGGAGGTGGCGTCGACGACGACGGTCTGGTCATTCGTCGTCGCGGGAGCCTCCGGGGCGGGTGCCTGCAGTGCGGTGTCGACCACCGGCTCCTCGGCAGGCGCGTCGGCGTCCTGAACGGCGACATCGATGATCTCGGGCTGCGGGGCCGCGGGCGCATCGGCCGGCGGGGCATCGGCGGGCGCCGGGGCGTTCGGAGCCGGAGCATCCAGGGCCGGGGCGTTCGGAGCCGGAGCATCCAGGGCCGGGGCGTCCGGAGCGGGCGCCGGGGCGTCGGGCAGCGGTGCGTCGAGCGCGACGGCGTCGGTGTTCTGGACCGGGGCATCGGCCGGGGCGGGCGCCGGAGCGGCCGGCGCCGGCTCGCTGACCACGTTGCGCGGGGTAGCACCGGACAGGCCCGTACCGCACACCGGCCACGCGCCCTTGCCCTGAGTGGCCAGCACGGCCTCGGCGATGGCGATCTGCTGATCCTTGCTCGCCATGTTGGCGGCCGGTGCGTACTGGGTGCCGCCGTGCGCCGCCCAGGTGCTGGGGGAGAACTGCAGACCGCCCTGATAGCCATTGCCGGTGTTGATGGCCCAGTTGCCGCCGGACTCGCAGCGGGCTACCTGATCCCACTCGGAGTCGGGGGCCGCCTGAGCCTGGCCGGCGAGCGCAAGGCTGCCGCCGCCGATGACCGCACCGGTGAAGGCGATCTTGGCGACGCTGATGGACGAGGAAGTGGGCTTGCGATGCCGTCCACTCATATGTCGGGGTATTCCTCTCTGTTCGCGCCTGCGAGGTCAGCTGTCGGGTTCGGGCTGGAGAGGTTGCCCGGCCGGGTCGCTTCCGGGTGGAAACGACGTCGGCTTCACCCCGAGGAGCCGCTGGCGGCTCCGGGTCCGATATTCGGTGGACCGGTTGGGTCCCCCGCCTCCATCCACGGTTGTCGTTGGTCTTTCCGCGCCTCGGATGGAGCTTGGCGCTAGGGGCGGAAAGGGCCTGCCCTGGTTGAGGGGGCTGACCTCCGAGAGACGGTAATGGGTGTCGAGAGCCCCGTCACCTTTTGCAAACTCTCGTGTTTCTGCTACTGGCAAACCTTAAAAGGGGTCTAAAGGCCCACGAAGACGGGACGTCGTCCCAGGTAGATCAGGCACGCAATCCGGCCGTGGCCATCTCGTGACCTGATCGTGATGTGACGTAAATCACGCTCATCCGCCCGCAAACGGGGGTAGCACGTCCACTATCTGGCCGGATTGCAGTGTGATGGCCCGATTTCGGACCGCGACGCCGTCGCACAGAAATGAGCACCGCTGCAACACGCGTGCCAGTTCGTCACTCCGGCAACACAGTTGGCTGACCAGTTCGGCGACCGTCGCGCCAGGGCCCAGCGTCAGTGAATCCGTCTCGGCACCCGCCGCGGCCCGCGCCGCGGCAAAGAATCGCACCGTCACCTCGACGGGCTCGGACACCACCGTCATGTCAGCCGCCGATCGCGCTCATCGGGCGTTGCGGCTGCACGAAGTCTGGGTCGTTGATGCCGTGACCGGGTGCCTTGCGCCACATCGCCACGCGCCACGCGGCCTCGAGAGCGGCGTCGTCGGCTCCGCTGCGCAGCAGCGCTCGCAGATCGGTCTCCTCGGTGGCGAACAAACAGCTGCGGACCTGGCCGTCGGCGGTCAGCCGGGTGCGGTCGCAGGCCGAGCAGAACGCGTGCGACACCGAGGCGATGATGCCCACGGTGGCGGGACCGCCGTCGACCCGCCACAGCCGGGCCGGCGCGGAGCCTCGCGGAACCGGATCGGCCGTCAGCCGGAAGTGCGACGCCAGGGCGGCGAAGATCTCGTCGGCGCTCAGGGCGGCGTCGCGCCGCCACAGGTGACCGGCGTCCAGCGGCATCTGCTCGATGATCCGCAGCTGGTAACCGAACCGCAGGCAGTAGCGCAGCAGTTCGACGGCGTCGGCCAGGCCGGAGCCGGAGTCGAGCACGGCGTTGACCTTCACCGGACCCAGCCCCGCGGCCGCGGCGGCGGCGAGGCCGTCCAGCACGTCCGAGAGGCGATCGCGACGGGTGATGGCGGTGAAGTGCTGCGGGTCCAGGGTGTCCAGCGAGACGTTGACCCGATCCAGCCCGGCCGCGGCCAGAGCATCGGCGCGCCGGGCCAGACCCACCCCGTTGGTGGTCAGCGCGATCTCCGGACGCGGGCGCAGCGCCGCGGTGGCGGCCACGACGTCCTCGAGGCCCTTGTAGAGCAGCGGCTCGCCGCCGGTGAAGCGCACGCTGGTGACGCCGAGCCGGGTCACGGCCAGGTCCAGGAGACGGGTGAGCTCGTCGCGGCTCAACAACTCGTCGCCGGGGAGCCAGTCCAGGCCTTCGGCGGGCATGCAGTAGGTGCAGCGCAGATTGCACCGGTCGGTCAACGACACCCGCAAGTCGGTGGCCACTCGGCCGAGGGTGTCGACCAGCGGGCCGCTCGACGGCATCCCGGCGGGCGGTTCGAGGCCGCCGCGGCGCATCGCGGGCAGGCCCAGTGCGATGACCGTCATACGCCCACCCTGGCCTCGCCGACGGGGACGATCTCCTTGCCCAGTGGCACCAGCGACACGGGCACCAGCTTCAGATTGGCCAGCGCCAGCGGGATGCCGACGATCGTGATCGCCATCGCCGCCGCGCTGACGATGTGGCCGATCGCCAGCCACAGACCGAACAGCAGGATCCAGATCACGTTGCCGACGACGGCCCCGGGCCGGGGGCCGGGCTTCTCGACGATGGTGCGCCCGAACGGCCACAGCGCGTAGGAGGCGATCCGCAGCGACGCGAACCCGAACGGGATGGTGATGACGAGAAGGAAGCAGACCAGCGCGGCCAGCGCGTAGCCCAGCGCCAGCCACAGTCCGCCGAACAGCAACCAGATGATGTTCAGGACCAGGCGCATGTCTCCTCCAGGGGTTAGGCCAGCCTACCGAAGTAAACAGGGGTGCTCGGCCGTCTTCTTCCCGAGTAGGATCACCCAGGCGCGTCCTGCACCGGCGGGGCGCTTCGTCATGTTGTCACGGACACGTCAGACAAGCAGGTGAGACCAGTGCCGACCGGCAAGGTTAAGTGGTACGACGCCGAGAAGGGCTTCGGCTTCCTGTCCCAGGAGGAGGGCGAGGACGTCTACGTGCGTGCCTCGGCGCTCCCGGAGGGCGTGGAGGGTCTCAAGGCGGGCCAGAAGGTGGAGTTCGGCGTGGCCTCGGGTCGTCGCGGTCCGCAGGCGTTGAGCGTCAAGCTGATTGATCCCCCGCCGAGCATCACGCGGACTCGCCGGGAGGCGGCCGCGGCCGAGCGCAAGCACAGCCCGGACGAGTTGCACGGCATGGTCGAGGACATGATCACCCTGCTGGAGGGTGTGGTGCAGCCCGAGTTGCGCAAGGGCCGCTACCCCGACAAGAAGGTCGCCCGCCGGGTCTCCGAAGTGGTCCGCGCCGTCGCCAGCGAACTCGACGCCTAGATTTCTCCGCTGCGCGGGTAACACTGAAGCCATGGGTTCCTACGTGGCCGGCGGTGGCGAGTTCAACCGCGACACCAACTACATCACCACCCGGATCACCGCCGACGGCGCCGACGGGTATCCCGTCGAGGCCGGCCGCTACCGGCTGATCGTCGCGCGCGCCTGCCCGTGGGCGAACCGGACGATTATCGTGCGCCGGTTACTCGGCCTGGAGGACGCGCTGTCGATCGGCTTCTGCGGGCCGACTCACGACCAGCGCAGCTGGACCTTCGACCTCGACCCCGGCGGCGTCGACCCGGTGCTGAAGATCCCGCGATTGCAGGACGCCTACTTCGCCCGATTCCCGGACTACCCCAAGGGAATCACCGTGCCTGCGCTCGTCGAGGTGGCGACTGGCCAGGTGGTCACCAACGACTTCGCTCAGATGACGCTGGACTTCGCAGGCGAGTGGCGGGCGTACCACCGCCCCGGCGCCCCGCAGCTGTACCCGCAGCCGCTGCGCGACGAAATCGACGAAGTTGCCCAACGGATTTACACCGAGGTGAACAACGGCGTGTATCGGTGCGGCTTCGCCGGCTCGCAGCAGGCCTACGAGAAGGCCTACGACCGGTTGTTCACCGCGCTGGACTGGCTCACCGAACGGCTGGGCACCCGGCGGTACCTGGTCGGCGACACCATCACCGAGGCCGACGTGCGACTGTTCACCACGCTGGCCCGCTTCGACCCGGTCTACCACGGGCACTTCAAGTGCAATCGCGCCAAGCTGACCGAGATGCCGGTGCTGTGGGCCTACGCCCGCGACCTGTTCCAGACGCCGGGGTTCGGCGACACCGTCGACTTCGTGCAGATCAAGCAGCACTACTACATCGTGCACGCCGACATCAATCCGACCCGGATCGTTCCGAAGGGCCCGGAATTGGGTTCGTGGTTGACGCCGCATGGCCGAGAAGCGTTGGGCGGCAGACCATTCGGTGACGGCACTCCGCCGGGGCCCACCCGCGAAGGTGAACTGGTGCCGGCCGGTCACGGGGCGGCCTAGTTCCAGACCGTGCGCACCGACCACTCGGCGTGCGGGGCGTCGTGCAACTCACCCTTCGGGTCCTGCACCAAGGTCAGCAGCTGGACCACGATGCCGGTGAGCCGGCCGCGCTGCGGATCGACCGTCGGAATCGTCACGGCCAGAACGGTATTGGGCCGAAACATCCTCGTGGTCGAGTTGCGCTCATCCTCGTAGACCTGCAGCAGCCGCCAAGGGGCGCGCCCGATCGAGGTGGGCACCGACAGCTGGATGGGGTATCGCTCGTCCACCGCCAGTTCGCCCTGCGTCTGTGGTTTCCGACAGTCGTTGAGGTCGATCACGTTGCAGTAGACGTACGGCCCCACCCGAACCGAGTGCCCGTGCGAGTAGGCGCTGATCTCCGGCAGCCCGTCGTCGTCGCCGCGGGTGAGCACCCAGGCGGCGATACCCGCGCCCACCGAGGCCAGCACCACGACGACGACCAGGCCCCACCGAACCCATCGCGTCACTGGTTGGTCACCGCCGCCGCGCCCTCCGGCTCGGCCAGCACGGGCCGGTTTCCGCCGAAGCCGGGGATCAGGGAGTGGCCGCGATTGCTGACGATGGTCTGCGCCAGGCCGAGGATCAGCAGCGAGCTGATGGCGGTGAACCCGACCCACAGTTCGGTGTAGACCAGCACCCCCAGGGCCCCGCCCATCACCCAGGCCAGCTGCAGCACCGACTCCGAACGCCCGAACGCCGAGGCCCGCGACTCCTCGGGCAGGTCGTCCTGCAGCGAGGCATCAAGCGACGCCTTGGCGATCGCGCTCGAGCCGGAGGTGACCAGCGTGGCCACCGCGGCGACGAACAGGTTGCCGCTCACCGCGGCGGCCAACGCCACGACGGTGACGGCGATCGTCGCCCGCACGACGAGTACGGCAGGCCGGCCGAGCCGCAGCCTGGCCGCGGTGAAATTGCCCGCGAAGTTTCCGATGGCGGCCGCCGCCCCGATCATGCCCAGCATGCCGAGCTGCACCCAGCCGCTGGCCTGGTGCGCCTTGGCGACGAATGCCGGATACAGGAACAGGAAGCCGACCATCGCCTTGATGGTGCAGTTGCCCCACAGTGAGGTGATGATGTTGCGGCCCAACGGTTGTCGCGGTGAGGTGATCGGCTCGGTGACCGCCTCCCCGGGCCATCCCCCCAGCGGCCCGCTGCGACCGTGGTAGGTCAGCGTGGTGGGCACCTCGCCCTCGGTGACCTCTACCCAGCGCGGTATCCGCATCGACAACGAGGCGCCGGCCAGCGTGACGAAGACGACCACGAACAACGCACCGGGCAGTTCGAACAGCGTGGTGAGCACGTATTCGACCCCGGCGGCGACGCCACCGCCGACGATGGTGCCCCCGATCAAGCCGAACACCGTCAGCCGCGAGTTGACCCGGACGAGGTCGATGGAGGGCGGCATGACTCGTGGTGTCACCGCGCTGCGCAGCACGCTGAAGGACTTCGAGAACACCATCATTCCGAGCGCGCACGGGTAGAGCACCCAGGACGGGTAGCTGCCGGTCGCGCCGTCGTAGTTCATGATCAGCACGATGGCCAGCGCGGTGCGCAGCATGAACGACATGGCCAGCGCTGCGCGCCTGCCGTGCTGCACCCGGTCGAGCGCGGGGCCGATCAGCGGGGCGATCACCGCGAACGGCGCGATCGTGATGAGCAGGTACAGCGCGACCTTGCCCTTGCTCTCGCCGGTGGCGGCGGCGAAGAACAACGTGTTGGCCAGCGCCACCGCCATCGCCGAGTCGACCGCGAAGTTGGCCATCACCGGCCAGGTCAGCGCCGTCAGTCCGGACTTGTCGGCCCCGTCGGCGGTCGCTGCGCGCTGGACCATCGAGTACATCCGCTCGCCCATCTCGCGGCTGCGCATGGCGGCGGCGCGGGTGACGGTGATGCGCTCGCCGGCGCCATCGCCCACCCCGCGGGACCGCGGCGGCGGCGTGGACCCGGCGCGGTGGTCGCGCTCGGAGTCCAGCGGCGGCAGATATCGGTTGGCGCTCGGCGTCGGGTCGGGCCTGCGGCTGCCCGCGCCGCGGTAGGCGAATTGCTCGTCGCTGGGGTAGTTGGCCATGCCAGGGTGCTCGTCGGGAGCCCCCGCGGTATGACGGCGGCCCGGTTCTGCGCTCGGGTGCTCACGCCGCCGTCCAGACACGTCATGATTCTCCCCCATGGCGCCATGCCCGGGCGTAGACGCGACCGGTGTGGCTGCCGCAACACACCGTGAGGCAAGATTGGTGACGATGGACAGCCAGATCGACTCCGCCGAATCCACGGCCCCGGCGCGCCCCGCCGAGCCGTCGGAGGCGGTTGCCGCCGTCTTGAGCGGTGCCGTCGAACAGGCCCGGCAGGCCATCATCGAGTTCAGCGGCGACACCGTCGGCGAATATCTCGGGGTCGCCTACGAGGACGACACCGCGGCCACCCACCGGTTCCTGGCGAACATGCCCGGCTACCAGGGGTGGCAGTGGGCGGTCGTGGTGGCGACCTATCCGGGCGCCGACCACGCCACGGTCAGCGAGGTGGTCCTGGTGCCGGGCCCGACCGCACTGCTGGCACCGGCTTGGGTGCCCTGGGAGAACCGGGTCAAGCCCGGCGACCTCGGGCCCGGCGACCTGCTGGCACCCGCCGTACACGACCCGCGCCTGGCACCTGGCTACACGGCCACCGGCGACCCGCTGATCGACGACACCGCGCTCGACATCGGCTTCGGCCGCAAGCAGGTGCTCAGTGCGTTCGGACGTGACGACGCCGCGCAGCGCTGGCATGACGGCGACCACGGTCCGGCGGCGCCGATGGCGCGTGCCACCAAGCGGGTGTGCCGGGACTGCGGTTTCATGGTTCCGCTCGGCGGAGCGCTCGGGGTCATGTTCGGCGTCTGCTGCAACGAGTTGTCGGCCGACGGTCACGTCGTCGATTTCGAGTATGGCTGCGGCGCTCATTCCGACACCCCGGCCCCGCCCGGCACCGGTTCACCGATCTTCGACCCGTACGACGACGGTGTGCTCGACGTGGTCGAGGCTCCGGTCGTCGAGGTCGTCGAGGTCGTCGAGGTCGTCGAAACCGAAGCGGCCGAGGGTGCAGACGAAATCGAACCCGTCGACGTCGTCGAACCCGAGCAGGCCGAAGAGGTCGTCGACATCGACGAGCCGCTCGAACACTAGCTCTCGGCGGCGGCCTTGATCCGGGCCAGTGAGGTGTTCATCCCGGCGAGGAGTTCCTTCTCGAAGGCCGGCACTCCGCCCAACACCGCGTTGACGCTCATCGTGGAGAACGCCTTGACGCCGTTCTCGGCGTGCCGGGTCTCGATCACCCTCGTGCCGGTGGCCGTCGGCTCCAGTTCGTAGCTCCACACGGTGTTGTTGAGCGGTACCCGGAACGCGAGCTTGCGCTCGGGGATCACCTCGGTGATCTTCGACGTCGTCGGCCAGAACAGGTTGTTGCGCCGATTGAGGTTGAGTGTGCGCGTTCCCGGCCGCAGCGGGCCCAATGCCTTCATCACCCGGCACTGCGGGCTCCACTTCGGCATGTCGTTCAGATCAGAGATCAGGTTCCAGACCTTGCTCACCGGAGCGTTGATCTCGACCTCTGCCCGCAAGAGCGGTGCTGCCATCGGTTCTCCTTCCCGCGTCGCCCACACTGGGCTGGTGGTCTACCGTACGCGCGGCTCGAGACCGGTCTGCGCGCCCCGCGCACCGCGCCGGGCGGCCGTGCGCTGCCATAGGAATATCGACGTGCCGAGCACGCCCACGCCGAGGCCGGCAAGCGAGATGGGACGCCAGGTCTGCAAGGCCGGAACCACGAACGAAGCGATGGTGGTCAGCGCCCACAGCACCGCTCCGGTCGCGATGACCGGCCACGGATCGAGCAGCGCCGCGGGCAGCTGCGGCGGCTCGAGTTCGGCGGGTGGCGACGGGCTCGGCTGGACGGGTTCGGAAGGCATTGCCGTCCAAGGTAACCGATCAGGTGCTCCGCAGGTAGGTGGTCCGACACTCCTACATTTCGACGGTGGTCCGGCTCGATTGTGTCGTATGTTTTCGATGTGAAGGACGGGGAGCTGGCGAGTGATCTCGCACTGGCCGTCATGAGGCTGTCCCGGCAACTCCGCTTCCGTCGGCCCGAGTCGCTGGTCACACTCTCCCAGCTGTCCGCGCTCGCGACGCTGGCGAAGGAGGGCGCGATGACGCCGGGTGCGCTCGCCGTGCGCGAACGCGTCCGCCCGCCGTCAATGACCCGGGTCGTGGCATCGCTGGTCGAGCTGGGCTTCGTCGTGCGCGCCGCCCACCCGGTCGACGGACGCCAGATCCTGGTCGCCGCGTCGGCCGCCGGCGCCGAGTTGGTGGAGCGCGAACGGCGGGCCAGCCAGGACTGGCTGCGCAAGCGGCTGGCCACCCTGGGCCCGGACGAGCGCGACATCCTGCTGCAAGCCGCAGGTCTGATGACCGTGCTTGTCGACGAAGACGCGTGAGCGACAAGGCTTTCGGCGCCGTCGACGTCATCGACATCCTCGATCCCGCGGATTCCAGGGTCGACGACTTCCGTGATCTCAACAGCGTCGACCGCAGACCCGATCTGCCCACCGGCAAGGGGCTGGTGATCGCCGAGGGTGTGCTGGTGGCCCAGCGGATGCTCGCCTCGCGGTTTCGCCCGCATGCCTTTCTGGGCACGCAGCGCCGTCTGCTCGACCTGACTGACGAGCTGGCCGACGCCGGCGCTCCGTACTACCGCGCCTCGGCCGAGGTGATGGCGGAGGTGGTCGGCTTCCACCTCAACCGGGGCGTGCTCGGTGCGGCACGCCGAGCACCCGAGCTGACGGTGTCCGAGGTGATCCGGGGCGCGCGCACGATCGCGGTGCTTGAGGGCGTCAACGACCACGAGAACCTCGGCTCGGTCTTCCGCAACGCCGCCGGGCTGGGCGTCGACGGGGTAGTTTTCGGAACCGGCTGTGCCGACCCGCTCTACCGGCGCGCGGTCCGGGTGTCGATGGGCCATGCCCTGCTGGTGCCGTTCGCGAAGGCACGGCGGTGGCCGGCGGACCTCAACGAATTGCGGGACAATGGTTTTCGGCTCCTGGCCATGACGCCGAATCCGGCCGCGCAGACTCTGGCCGAAGCGATGGACGGCCTGGCCGGGGAGAAGGTGGCGGTACTGGTCGGCGCCGAGGGTCCCGGGCTGACCGAGACGGCGATGCGGGCCAGCGACACACGGGTGCGCATCCCGATGGCACGGGGCACGGATTCGCTCAACGTCGCGACGGCCGCGGCCCTGGCGTTCTACGAGCGGGCCAGGTCGGCTGGATAGGCTCGGCGGGCAGGAGCGAAGCGACTCGGGGAATAAGCTCGGCGGGCAGGAGCGAAGCGACCCGGGGAATAAGCTCGGCGGGCAGGAGCGAAGCGACCCGGGGAATAAGCTGTCTTCCCGTGACTGAGGAATCGACGCCGTGGGGGACCGGGCTGACGGTCGCGGCCCTGGTCGCCGCGGTCATCGGAGCCGGCATCGTGGTGCTCAGCCTCGGGATGATTCGCGTTCACCCGTTGGTGGCCGTCGTGCTCAACATCATCGCGGTCGGTGGCCTGGCTCCCACGCTGTGGGGGTGGCGAGACGTTCCGGTGCGACGCTGGTTCGTGCTCGGAGCCGCGGTCGGGGTCGCCGGCGGGTGGATCGCGCTACTGGCGATCGTGCTGCGTTAGCGCGGCTGGTCAGCGGTCGCCGCTGGAGCGCACGCCGAGGAGCACGTCCTCCCAGGCCGGGACAACCGGCTTGGCCTTGCCGCGCTTGGTGTGCACCGGCGCAGCGGGTTCGGCTTCGGCCGGGCGCTGCGCGGGCGCGGGCTGCGTCTCGAACTCGAGTTGCGCCACCGGGGCCACCGGCCGCAGCGGGCGCTCGAAGTCGGGATCGATCAGTTCGCTCGCCGCGTCGTCGAGGGCGCTGACGGTTCCGCCGTGCGCGCCGGGGGAGAAGCGGAAGTGCGCGACGTTGTCGGACAGGCCCGCCTGCCAGGCCATCTGCACGGTCCAGCGGCCGTCCTCGTTGCGCCAGGCGTCCCAGGTCGTCGCCTCCGAACTGAGGCCGCGGGCGTTCAGGGAGCTGCTGATGCTCTCGAGCAGCGTCATCACCGCGGGCCCGTCGGCGAGCACCGGATGGGCGGCGGTGGCCAGCTCGGCCGCCCGTTGGCGTTCGAGCAGCACCGGGTGGGCGAAGCGCTCCACCTTGGTGATGTCCATGCCGGAGGACTCGGCGAGTTGTTCGACGGATGCGCCCGCTCTGATTCGGGCCTGAATGTCTCTGGGTCGCAACACGCCTTTGACCTCGATGTCCCTCAGAGTCTGGCCCAGGGAGCGATCGCCGCGCACCGCTGCGCGCAGCCGGTCGTCCACTGGCAAGGTGAACTTGTCAGCCGGGTCGCGACCTTCACAGATGATGGCTTTACCGTCGACATCGAGCCCGATCACCTTGAGTTCTCGCATGTCGACCTCCTTCGTCGGGACTCTAACCCAGGGCGCCGAAAATAACGGTTAGGACACGCTGGAGTTACATCCGCTACCCGGGCGAACGTGGATTACCCCCACGCTTTATCGGCCGATGCGTGGGGGTAATCCACGTTCGGCGCTGGACTCGCCGCCGACGGTCAGAGCCGCTCGACCACCCAGTCCACGCACTGCGTCAGCGCGCTGACGTCGTCCGGCTCGATGGCCGGGAACATCGCGATGCGCAGTTGATTGCGGCCGAGCTTGCGGTAGGGCTCGGTGTCGACGATGCCGTTGGCCCGCAATATCGCGGCGACAGCGCTTGCATCCACGGAATCGGCGAAGTCGATGGTGCCCACCACCTGGGACCGCAGTGCCGGGTCGGTCACGAACGGGGTGGCGTACGACGAGGCCTCCGCCCACGAGTAGAGCCGCTGCGAGGAGTCCGCGGTGCGCTTGACCGACCAGTCCAGGCCGCCGTTGCCCAGCATCCAGTCGATCTGCTCGGCCATCAGCACCAGCGTGCCGATCGCCGGGGTGTTGTAGGTCTGGTTCTTCAGGCTGTTCTCCACCGCGATCGGCAGCGACAGGAAGTCGGGAACCCAGCGACCCGAGGCCGCGATCGCCTCGATGCGCGCCAGCGCGGCCGGGGAGGCGATCGCCAGCCACAGCCCGCCGTCACTGGCGAAGTTCTTCTGCGGCGCGAAGTAGTAGGCGTCGACGTCGCGGATGTCGACGGGCAGTCCGCCGGCCGCCGAGGTGGCGTCGATGAGGATCAGCGCGTCACCGGAGCCCTCGGGCCGCCTCACCGGGACGGCCACACCGGTCGAGGTCTCGTTGTGCGCCCAGGCGATCGCGTCCACCGACGGGTCCGATGTCGGCTCGGGCGCGCTGCCCGCGTCGGCCTTGATGACGATCGGATCGCCGACGAACGGATTGGCGGCGACGGCCGAGGCGAACTTCGCGGAGAACTCGCCGTAGGTGAGGTGCAGCGACTTGGAGTCGATCAGCCCGAAGGCGGCGGCGTCCCAGAAGGCGGTCGCGCCGCCGTTGCCCAGCAGCACCTCGTAACCGTCGGGCAGGGAGAACAGTTCCCGCAGGCCGTCGCGGACCCGCCCGACCAGGTTCTTCACCGGCGCCTGGCGGTGCGAGGTGCCGAACAGCGTCGCGGCAGTCGTGGTCAGCGCCTGTAGCTGCTCGGGGCGTACCTTCGAGGGGCCACACCCGAAGCGGCCGTCGCCGGGTTTGAGGTCGGCGGGGATGGTCAGCGCTGCGGTCGATGGGCCGCTTGCGCGAAGAGCATCTGGATCAGCCATGCCTCAAGCCTAGGAGCAGCGGGGCAACTCCTGAAATCCAGGCGTGCAGCAAACCCGAAAACCGGGTATGGACACTTAGGTGATACCTGCGGTACCGTTTGGACAACAACCGCCCTGATGTAAATCAACTGGGAGGCGTGTCATGGCTAGGACCAAGATGGTCAAGCGTTGGCGTCGCAACATGGAAGTCCGGGACGACACGGAGTACGTGGAGACCCTGACCACCCTCTGCGAAGGCTCGGTCCGGAGAAACTTCAACCCCTATACCGACATCGACTGGGATTCTCCGGAGTTCGCCGTCGTCGACGACGACGAGCGGTGGATATTGCCCGGCTCCGACCCGATGGGCCGGCACCCCTGGTATCTGTCGCAACCACGGGAGCGGCAGATCGAGATCGGCAGATGGCGGCAGGCCAACGTCGCCAAGGTCGGTCTGCAGTTCGAGCTGATCCTGATCCGCGGGCTGATGAACTACGCCTCGTGGGTGCCCAACGGCTCACCGGAATACCGGTATTGCCTGCACGAATCGGTCGAAGAATGCAACCACACCATGATGTTTCAAGAAATGGTGAACCGTATCGGCGCCGATGCTCCCGGCATGCCGCGCCTGCTCCGTTGGCTCTCGCCGCTGATCCCGCTCGTCGCCGGACCGCTGCCGATCCCGTTCTTCTTCGGCGTGCTCGCCGGTGAGGAGCCCATCGACCACACGCAGAAGAACGTGTTGCGCGAGGGCAGGACCCTGCACCCGATCATGGAGCGGGTGATGGCGATCCACATCGCCGAGGAAGCGCGACACATCTCCTTCGCGCACGAGTACCTCCGCAAGCGGCTGCCTCGGATGCGGGCCCGCAAGCGGTTCTGGCTGTCGTTGAACGTGCCGCTCATGATGCGGCTCGGATGCCAGGCGATCATCGTCCCGCCGCGAAGCTTCTTCCGCGAGTTCGGCATCCCGCGCCAGGTCCGCAAAGAACTGTTCTTCCGCGCCCCGGAGTCGCGCCAGACGCTGCAGGACATGTTCGCCGACGTCCGGATGCTCTGCGCGGACACCGGGCTGATGACCTGGCCGGCAAAGCTGATGTGGCGGATCTGCAAGATCGACGGGCCGCCGAGCCGGTACCGCAGCGAGCCGCAGCGCCGGCACGTCGTCCCTGCCGCGTAGCGATCACATGCCCCATGTGATCACCCAGTCGTGTTGCAGCGACGGGTCCTGTGTCTACGCGTGTCCGGTGAACTGCATCCACCCGACACCGGACGAACCGGGCTTCGCCACCGCGGAGATGCTCTATGTCGACCCGGTGGCCTGCGTGGACTGCGGGGCGTGCGTCAGCGCCTGCCCGGTCGGCGCCATCGTCCCGGACAGCCGGCTGACCGCCGAGCAACTGCCCTTCGTCGCGATCAACGCCGGCCATTACCCGGATCGGCCCGCGGGGTTGAAGCTGCCCCCGACGTCCAAGCTGGCGCCGGTGCTGCCCGCGCCGATGGTGCGGCGGGGGGCGAGCCCGCTGACGGTGGCCATCGTCGGTTCCGGACCTGCCGCGATGTACGCCGCCGACGAACTGCTCACCCAGCGTGGCGTGCGGGTCAACGTCTTCGAAAAGCTCCCCACCCCATACGGTCTGGTACGCGCCGGGGTGGCTCCCGACCACCAGAACACCAAGGGTGTGACGCGGCTGTTCGACCGGATCAGCCGGCGGCCGGGGTTCGGATTCTATCTGAATGTCGATGTGGGAGAACATTTTTCGCATGCCCAACTGCTCGAGCATCATCACGCGGTGCTCTACGCGGTGGGAGCCCCCGACGACCGCCGACTCGACGTACCCGGTATGGGTCTGCCCGGCACCGGTACCGCCACCGAGACGGTGGCCTGGATCAACGGCCACCCCGAATTCGCCGATCTGCCAGTTGATCTCGGACACGAGCGGGTCGTGATCGTCGGCAACGGCAACGTCGCAC
Source organism: uncultured Actinomycetota bacterium (assembly GCA_963716465.1). Classification (GTDB taxonomy): domain Bacteria; phylum Actinomycetota; class Actinomycetes; order Mycobacteriales; family Mycobacteriaceae; genus Mycobacterium. The sequence goes on along the minus strand of CAVQTS010000004.1, from coordinate 33,242 downwards.
TCGACGTGGCCCGGATCCTGACCGCCGACCCCGACGCCCTCGCAGCGCACCGACATCTCCGACGCCGCGCTGGCGGTGTTGCGCACGTCCGCGGTCCGCGAAGTGGTCATCGCCGCCCGGCGGGGCCCCGCCGACTCGGCATTCACACTGCCCGAACTCATCGGGCTCACGTCGGTCGCCGAGGTGGTCCTCGACGCCGGGGACCACGAGTTGGTCCGGCGCGACCTGGCCGCCGCCTCCGACCCCGTCACCGCGGCGAAGCTGGAGATCCTGGCCAAGCTTCCCGAGGTGTCGGCCGCCGCCGGCCGTCCCCGAATCCGGTTGGCCTACAAGCTGACCCCGCAACGGATCGTCGGCGACGACCGGGCGACCGGGATCGAGTTCCGCCGAACCGGCACCGACGAGCCGGTGCATCTGGAAGCCGGGCTGGTGCTCACCTCGATCGGCTACCGCGGCAAGCCCATCGCGGGTCTGCCGTTCGACGAGACCGCCGGTGTGGTGCCCAACGAGGGCGGCCGGGTGATCGATCCGGCCGACGGGAGACCGGTGGCCGGATCATATGTGGCGGGCTGGATCAAGCGCGGCCCCACCGGTTTCATCGGCACCAACAAGTCGTGTGCCATGCAGACCGTGTCGCGGCTGGTCGACGATTTCAACGACGGCCTGCTGGCCGATCCGGTCGGGCGGCGCGGTGCTCTGGAGGCGCTCGTTCGCGACCGCAGGCCCGAGGTGATCGACGCGGCAGGCTGGCGTGCCATCGACGCGGCCGAACTGCGGCGCGGCGAAGCCGGCGGCCGTCCCCGGGTGAAGTTCACCACCGTGCGCGACATGGTGGCCGCGGCCGCCGCCGCACCGGAGCCGTCGAGGACGGCGCGACTGATGGCAAGCCTTCGGCGCTGAGGTCACATCTGGCTGACGGCCTGCTGGATCTCCTCGTAGCTGACCTCGCGCACCGGCTGTCCCAGTGACCACTGGTGACCGAACGGGTCGCGCACCATGCCGTAGCGGTCACCCCAGAACTGGTCCTCCAGCGGCATCACCACCGTGGCGCCGGCATCGACCGCCTGCTGAAAGCGGGTCTCGACGTCGGTCACGGTGAGATGAACCGTAACCGGAGTTCCGCCAAGGGCTTTCGGCGTCATGGACTTGCCGCCGCTCATCTCCGGGAAGTCGTCGGCCAGCATGACGGTGGCCCCGTCGATCTGCACGGCACCGTGGATGAGCTTGCCCTCCGGGCCGGGGATGCGGCCGACTTCGACGGCGCCGAACGCCTTGACGTAGAAGTCGATGGCCGCGTTCGCGTCATCGACGACGAGGTGCGGGGACAGTGCGGGTTGGACAGCGATCGCCATGGGGCCTCCTGGGTTCGTCACGGCCCACTGCGGGCCGCTAACCGGATAGACCGTCCGGTCAGCGCCGAATCATCGCGCGGCTAGACCGAGGCGTGAGCGATCTCGTTCCAGCCCTCGACCGCCTGCGGCGACCGGGGCGCCGGTCCGACGTAGATCGCTGACGGCCGCACGAGCTTGCCCAGGGTTTTCTGCTCGAGGATGTGGGCACACCAGCCGGCGGTGCGCCCGCAGGTGAACATCGCCGGCATCATCTTCGAGGTCACCTGCGCGAAGTCCAGGATCACCGCGGCCCAGAACTCGACGTTGGTCTCGATGGCCCGGTCCGGTCGGCGCTCCCGCAGTTCGGCCAGCGCCGCCTTCTCCAGTTCGGCGGCCACTTCGTAGCGCGGTGCCGCCAGCCGCTTGGCCGTCGCGCGCAACACCCTGGCGCGTGGATCCTCGGCGCGATAGACCCGATGGCCGAAGCCCATCAGCTTGTCCTTGCGGTCCAGGACGCCCCTGACCACGGCGCGGGCATCGCCGCTGCGCTCGACCTCTTCGATCATCGGGATGACCCGGGCCGGCGCCCCGCCGTGCAGCGGCCCGCTCATCGCCCCGATCGCACCGGACAGCGCGGCGGCGACATCGGCCCCGGTGGAGGCGATCACCCGAGCGGTGAACGTCGAGGCGTTCATCCCGTGCTCGGCGGCCGACACCCAGTAGGCGTCGATCGCCTCGACATGCCGGGGATCCGGCTCACCCTGCCACCGCGTCATGAAACGTTCTGTCACAGTGGCGCATTCGTCGATGACGCGCTGAGGTACAGCGGGCTGGTAGATTCCGCGGGCCGACTGCGCGACGTAGGACAGGGCCATCACCGACGCGCGGGCCAGATGCTGGCGTGCGGTCTCGCCGTCGATGTCCAATAGCGGACGGTAGCCCCAGATCGGCGCCAGCATCGCCAGGCCGGCCTGCACGTCGACGCGGACGTCACCGGTGTGGATCGGCAGCGGGAACGGCTCTGCCGGCGGCAACCCGTCGCCGAAGCGGCCGTCGACCAGCAGGGCCCATACGTCACCGAAGGTGACCCGGTTGTCGACCAGGTCCTGAATGTCGACGCCGCGATATCGCAGTGCGCCGCCGTCCTTGTCCGGCTCGGCGATCTCGGTGGTGAACGCCACCACGCCTTCCAGGCCGGGTGCGAAGTCTTCCGGTACCAGGGTCATAGCTGGATTCTTCCACTCGCGCAGACCCATGTCTCTACCGGCCGGTAACCAGCGGCGCCGCAGCGGCGGCGTACCGTATGCCCGTGGAGTTTCCAGCGGGTGATCGCCTCGCGGCGATGCGGGTGGAGTACGGCTCGGTCGAGAAGGACGGCAGTAGCGACCTCGACGTCGATTGGCTCGCCGACGGCTGGCTTGCGTTGCTGCACAGGTGGATTACCGATGCCGAGCAGGGCGGGGTGGCCGAGCCCAACGCGATGGTGCTGGCCACCGTCGAGGACGGCAAGCCGGTCAGCCGAAGCGTGCTGTGCAAGAGCGTCGAGGAGACCGGGATCACGTTCTACACCAACTACGACTCCGCCAAGGGAGCCGATTTGGCCGCCACCCCGTTCGCGTCGGTGACGTTCCCCTGGTTCGCCCTCGGGCGCCAGGTGCACATCCGCGGTGCGGTCAGCAAGGTGAGCCCCGAAGAGACCGCGGAGTACTGGTCGAAACGTCCGCGCGGCTCGCAACTTGGGGCGTGGGCCTCCTCCCAGTCGCGCCCGATCGCCTCACGGGCCGAGCTGCTGGCCAAGCTGGCCGAGGTGACCGAGCGCTTCGCCGGCGACGAGCAGGTTCCGGTGCCGCCGCACTGGGGCGGCTACCGGATCGCACCGGAGGTCATCGAGTTCTGGCAGGGCCGGGAGAACCGGATCCACAACCGGATTCGGGTGACCGGGAACCTTGTCGAGCGGTTGCAGCCCTAGTCGTGCGAAGGCTCTTCGCCGACACCACCCCGCTGCGCACGCCGGACTTCCGGCGGCTCTGGCTGGCCGGAATCGTCACGGTGATCGGCGGCAACCTCACGATCTTCGCCGTGCCGGTCCAGCTGTACGCCTTGACGCAGAACTCGGCGTACGTGGGCCTGTCGGGAATCTTCGCACTCGTCCCGCTGATCGTGTTCGGACTGCTCGGCGGGGCGTGGGCCGACGCGATGGATCGCCGTCTGCTGTTGATCATCGCCTCGTGCGGGCTGGCGCTGGCGTCGGTGTTGCTGTGGCTGCAGGCCGCGCTGGCGCTGAACAACGTCTGGATGGTGCTCAGCCTGCTGGCGGTGCAGCAGGCGTTCTTCGCGATCAATTCACCGACCCGCGGCGCGGCGATCCCGCGCATGCTGCCGATCGAACAGCTGCCCGCCGCGAACTCGTTGAACATGACCGTGCAGCAGTTCGGGGCGATCGTCGGGCCGTTGCTGGCCGGCTTGATGCTGCGCTGGATCGATCTGTCGACGCTGTATCTGATCGATGCGGTCACCTGCGTATTGCCGATCTGGGCGACGTTTCGCCTCGCCCCGATGCCGGCCACCGAATCAACTGACGTTCAGGGCGGGTCGAGATGGGGCGTCGGCGCAGTCCTGGAGGGGTTCCGCTATCTGGCCGGTAACCAGGTGGTGCTGATGTCGTTCGTCGTCGACCTGATCGCGATGATCTTCGGTATGCCGCGGGCGCTGTTCCCGCAGATGGCTCACGAGAGCTTCGGCGGTCCGGTGACCGGTGGCACCACGATGGCGTTGCTCGCCGCGGCGATGTCTTTCGGCGCCGTCGGCGGAGGCGTCTTCTCCGGCTGGTTTCCGAGGATCCGCCGCCAGGGTCTGGCCGTGGTGCTGGCCATCGTGGTGTGGGGGCTGGCGATGTTCGGGTTCGGGGTGACCGGTGGACTGGCCCGAGGTCAGGCCGGCCTGATCTTGTGGATTGCGTTGTTGTTCTTGGCAATTGGAGGTGCGGCCGACATGGTGTCGGCGGCGTTCCGCTCGACGATCCTGCAGGAGGTGGCCTCCGACGACCTGCGCGGCCGGCTGCAGGGCGTGTTCCTGGTCGTCGTCGCCGGTGGCCCGCGACTGGCCGACGCGGTACACGGTGCGGGCGCGGCGATGGTGGGAACCACGCGCACCGCCGCGGGTGGGGGAGTGCTCGTCGTCGTCGGCGTGGTGCTGGCCTCGGTGGCGGTTCCGGCATTCGTGCGCTACCGGGTGGCACCGGCCAAAGCCTGAGGGTCACACACGCGGCGCGACTAGGCTCTGTCCCGTGGGGGAGCAGGTCCGGCAGACGAGCGGTGGGTTGCGCGAACGCAAGAAACAGCGCACCCGCGCGATGCTGGTCGACGCCGCGGCCAAGCTGTGTCTCGAGCACGGTTACGACAACACCACCGTCGAGCAGATCGCCGCGGCCGCCGACGTCTCGCCACGCACCTTGAGCCGCTACTTCCCGACGAAGGAAGCCGTCGTCGTCGCCGTGATCGAGGACCTGGCCAATGCGGCCGCAGCCGAGTTGGCCACCATCCCGCGGTCGGTGCCGCCGCTGTCGGCGATCGCCCGCGCACATGCCGACCTGTTGCGCCGGGTGCCGTCGGGCGGTGCCGCGGGGCTGACGACACAGCAGCTGGTGCTGATGGTCAACGTCCTGGGTACGGCCGCCGCGTTGCGGGCTGCGGCCAGCAATCTCCGGCCGCACGCCTTCGTCGCCGATACGGCCGCCCGGCTGGGCACCAGCCCGCGCGACGACGCCGTGAGGCTGGTGACCGGAGTGTGGTCGGCCATCGCTCACACCGCGTGGGGCGGGCTGGTGCTCACACCCGAGCAGTACGACGACTGTCCGCTGATCATGGCCGACCGGCTGGACCGCGTCGTCGCCGAATTCACCGATATCGCGACGGCGCAGGTCAGGTCCGCACTACCCTCGACCAGTTGAGGGCTGTGAGGCGAGGGGCCGGCGATGAACAGCGACGTTTCCGGGCTCCGGGAACGCAAGAAGCAACGAACTAGAGCCACGTTGATCGACGTGGCCGCTCGGCTGTGCGTCGAGCGCGGCTACGACAACACCACCGTCGAGCAGATCGCCGCCGAGGCGGAGGTCTCCCCACGCACCTTCAGCCGGTACTTCCCGAACAAGGAAGCGGTGGTGGTCGCCATCGTCGCCGACGTGGCATCCGGCGTCGCGGTAGCCCTGGCCGGTCAACCTCTGGACATCACCGAGCACGAAGCGCTGATGCGTGCCAGCGTGCAGGCCTTCGGGGGCGCCGACGGTCCCGTCGACCCGGTGGCGTTCGACCGGATGAAGTTGCTGCTGCGAATCCTCGGCAGCGCGCCGGCCATCGGGCTCTCGGCGTTCTCCTACCGGCCCGAAGGGCCCCAGCACGCGGTGTTCGCGGCCATGGCCCGCCGAATGGGGGTGTCCGTCACCGATCCGGTGCTGCGCATCCTGTTCGACACCTGGTCGGTGTTGATGGGAACCGCGTGCGCCGGTCTCGGCGCACCCGGCTCACCACCGATCGAACCGGACCTCCTGTGCAAGCAGATCGAGTCCACCTATGGCCTGTTCGCCCGGCTCTGGACGCCGTGGCATACCCCCGGCCAGACCCACGCAAGCGGGTCGGCAGAATAACGACTACCTTCACCTAGTACGGACTGCCTTAGCAGGAGTCGAAGACCGCAGAAGGGGTTCTTGTGGCCGTAACCGACGACAGTGGCTCATCGCGGGCCACCCTGAAGTACCCGGGTGGCGAGTTGGACCTGGAGATCGTCCACGCGACGGAAGGGTCCGACGGGATCGCGCTGGGACCGCTGCTGGCCACGACCGGCTACACGACTTACGACCAGGGCTTTGTGAACACCGCGTCGACCAAGAGCGCGATCACCTACATCGACGGCGACGCCGGAATCCTGCGGTACCGGGGCTACCCGATCGAGCAGCTCGCCGAGAAGTCCACCTTCATCGAAGTGAGCTATCTGCTGATCTATGGCGAGCTGCCCACCGCCGAGCAGCTCGAGGCCTTCACCACCCAGATCCAGCGTCACACCCTGCTGCACGAGGACCTCAAGCGGTTCTTCGACGGCTTCCCGCGCAACGCCCACCCGATGCCGGTGCTGTCCAGTGCGGTCAACGCATTGAGCGCCTACTACCCGGACTCGGTTGACCCGCTGGACAACAAGCAGGTCGAACTGTCGACGATCCGGTTGCTGGCCAAGCTGCCGACGATCGCCGCCTACGCCTACAAGAAGTCGGTGGGCCAGCCGTTCCTGTACCCGGACAACTCGCTGACCCTCGTCGAGAACTTCCTGCGGATGACGTTCGGCTTCCCCGCCGAGCCCTACGAGGTCGATCCCGAGATCGTCCGTGCCCTCGACATGCTGCTGATCCTGCACGCCGACCACGAACAGAACTGTTCGACCTCGACCGTGCGACTGGTGGGTTCCTCGCAGGCCAACCTGTTCACCTCGATCTCCGGTGGCATCAACGCGCTGTGGGGCCCGCTGCACGGCGGCGCCAACCAGGCCGTCCTGGAGATGCTGGAGAAGATCCGCACCGGTGACGACGATGTTCAGACCTTCGTCAAGAAGGTCAAGAACCGCGAGGACGGCGTGAAGCTCATGGGCTTCGGCCACCGGGTCTACAAGAACTACGACCCGCGGGCGCGCATCGTCAAGGAGCAGGCCGACAAGATCCTGGGCAAGCTCGGCGGCGACGACGAGCTGCTCGACATCGCCAAGCAGCTCGAGGAGATCGCGCTCACCGACGACTTCTTCATCGAGCGCAAGCTGTACCCGAACGTCGACTACTACACCGGCGTGATCTACCGCGCGATGGGCTTCCCGACGCGGATGTTCACCGTGCTGTTCGCGCTCGGCCGGCTGCCTGGCTGGATCGCGCACTGGCGCGAGATGCACCAAGAGCCCAACAAGATCGGCCGGCCGCGGCAGATCTACACCGGCTACAGCGAGCGCGACTACGCCGCCATCGGCGGCCGCTGACCACGTCCTCCCGCGAGCAGACGCAAAAGTCCACTTGAGACGGCGCGTCGCGGGGCTTTTGCGTCTGCTCGGCTACTACAACTTGACCGGCAGACGGTTGTAGTTTAACAATAGTTGTGTGATTACAACTGTCAGCGAGCTCAGTGCGCGCCGCAAGACGATCATCTTGGCGTCCTGCTGCCTGAGCCTGCTGATCGTCTCGATGGACGCGACCATCGTCAACGTCGCGATCCCGTCGATCCGCGCCGACCTGCACGCGTCGGCGTCGCAGATGCAATGGGTGGTCGACATCTACACCCTGGTGCTCGCGTCGCTGCTGATGCTGGCCGGCGCCGCCGGTGACCGGTTCGGCCGCCGCCGGGTGTTCCAGATCGGACTGGTCACCTTCGCGATCGGCTCGCTGCTGTGCAGCGTGGCCCCGACCATCACCATGCTGATCGGGGCGCGCCTCATCCAGGGTATCGGCGGTTCGATGCTCAATCCCGTTGCACTGTCGATTATTTCGCAGATCTTCGTCGGACGCGTGGAACGCGCGCGGGCGCTGGGATTCTGGGGTGCGGTGGTCGGTATCTCGATGGCACTGGGCCCGATCGTCGGCGGCTTCCTCATCGATGCCGTCGGCTGGCGCGCGGTGTTCTGGATCAACCTGCCGATCTGCGCGGCGGCGATCATCCTGACCGCTGTCTTCGTTCCCGAGAGCAAGTCGGCCACCATGCGCGACATCGACCCGGTGGGGCAGCTGCTGGCCGTGCTGACCCTGTTCGGACTGGTCTTCGTCCTCATCGAAGGCCCCGGCCTGGGCTGGGCGAACCCGCGTATCGGCGCGATCGCCGTCGGTGCCGCCGTGGCGTTCGCGCTGTTCCTGCGCTACGAGTCGCGGCGCCACGACCCGTTCATCGACCTCCGCTTCTTCCGGAGCATCCCGTTCGCCTCGGCCACGGTCACCGCCGTGTGCGCCTTCGCGGGATGGGGGGCCTTCCTGTTCATGATGTCGCTGTACCTGCAGGGCGAGCGCGGCTACTCCGCCGCCCACACCGGCCTGATCTATCTGCCTATCGCCATCGGCGCGCTGTTCTTCTCGCCGGTGTCCGGCCGGCTCGTCGGCCGGTACGGCAGCCGCCCGTCACTGCTGGCCTCGGGCATCCTGATCACCATCGCCTCGGTGATGCTGACGTTCCTCACTCCCACCACGCCGGTGTGGGCGCTGCTGGTGATCTTCGCGGTGTACGGCATGGGCTTCGGCATCGTCAACGCGCCGATCACCAACGCGGCGGTCAGCGGCATGCCCAAGGACCGCGCCGGGGCCGCCTCGGCGGTGACGTCCACCTCACGCCAAGTCGGCGTGAGTATCGGTGTGGCGCTGTGTGGTTCGGTCGCGGGCACCGCCCTGACGAGTGCCGGACTGCAGTTCACGTCGGCGGCCCTGCCACTGTGGTTGATCAACATCGGGCTCGGCCTGGCCATCGTCGTGCTGGCCATCACCTCGACCTCGGCACGGGCCATGCGGTCCGCCGAACGGCTCGCACCGCTGATCGAGGATCACCGAAGCGAGGTCACCAATGTCCGATAACCACCTGGCCGATCAAGTCTGGCAATCGCTGTCGACGCTCGTCCTGGACAACAAGGACGGCTGGCGGCGCGCGGTGGTCGAGCGAACCGGATTGCCGTTCAGCAGGATTCGCATCCTCAAACGACTCGCCCGCCAGGCGATGACCGTCAAGCAGGTCGCCGACGCGGCCACCATCGACGCTCCCGCCGCGACGGTGGCGATCAACGATCTCGAGGCGCGCGGCCTGGTGATCCGCGAGACCGACCCGCAGAACCGGCGCTGCAAGCTGGTGTCGCTGACCGACGCCGGCCGTGCGGTGATCGCCGTGCTCGACGACATCGGGGATCCGGCTCCCGAGCCGCTGGCGGCCCTGGACGCGACGGACCTTCAGGCGCTGCAGGCGATCCTGACGCGGATCGTCAGCTGAGGTAACCCTCGACCTCGCCGGGCGGACGCACGGCGGCCTCCTGCGGATCTCCGCCGGTCTCGCGCAGCGCGCGGCGTTGCCGGAGCAGATCCCAACACTGGTCGAGCTCGGTTTCGATGGCCCGCAGCCGAGCGTGCTCCTCGGACGGGTCTATTTCGCCATGTACCAACCGTTCGCGCAACTCGCGCTCCTGCGCCACCAGGTCGTGAATGCGCGCAAGGGTGTCGTTGTCGGTCTTGCGTTCGTCTGCCACGACTCCAGTGTGCCCCAGACGCGGGCGTCAAAACCGCGAAGTCAGCACACCGGCGAACTCTCGCTCATAGTGTGAATCCCATCTGACGAAACGACGAGGTATCGCCGTTGGTATTTGGTCTGCTCTGCGACCGGTTATGGTCCACACTCGAAACCATGCCGGGACTGCCGCCGACTCATCGGTCGTTTCGCGCGCGCAGCACTTCCGGCCTATGGGCGCGCCACGGATTCGCCGCTGCGGCTGCTGAGCCTGTCGGAGAACGCCACCTACCTGGTCGACGACGACGATCCGATCGTGCTCAGGGTGCATCGGCCCGGCTATCACTCACTGCAGGCCATCCACTCAGAACTGGCCTGGATGCAGGCGCTGCGCACCGAGACCTCTATTACCACACCGGAGTTGATTCCTGCCCGCGACGGCACCGACGTGGTGGTCGCCGAGTCCGACGGCGCCACGCTGCACGTCGACGCCGTGACATTCGTACCGGGTTGCACCGCCGAGGAGGACCCGGAGGCAGTCGGGTTCGAGGAGTTGGGCCGCATCACTGCCGTCATGCACGACCACGCCCGACGGTGGAGTGCGCCAACCGGTTTCACCCGGTTCCGCTGGGACCTGGAAACCATCCTGGGTCCCGATGCACGGTGGGGTAACTGGCGGCTGGCGCCCGGGCTGACCGACGCCGACCGCAGCTGGATCCAGCGCGCGACCGACGACATCACCAGGAAGCTGACCGAATTCGGTTGTGGCCCTGACCGATTCGGCTTGGTGCATGCTGACCTGCGGCTGGCGAATCTGATTATCGACCCGGCCGACATCGCGGCCGGCATCACCGTGATCGACTTCGACGACTGCGGCTGGTCGTGGTACCTGGCCGACCTCGGTGCGGCGGTCTCCTTCATCGAGGACACTCCGGCCGGCGAGCGGATCATCGCCGACTGGTTGGCCGGCTACTTCGAGGTGGGCTCCATCCCGGCTGAGCATCTGCAGCTCATCCCGTCGTTCGTGATGATGCGCCGGATCATGCTGACCGCGTGGATCGCCTCCCACCACGACGCGGACGCCGCGTTGGGTGTAGGGGAGCAATTCGCCCCCGACTCGGCCCGACTGGCGCAGCGTTATCTCGAAGACCGAACCTGGCTGCAGGACGCCATCTTCGGCTCGCATATGTGAGCGCCCCGGCGTATGCCTACGACCTCTTCCGCGCCGACCGGGTGCGGCTGACGGCGACCACTTCGACCGTGACCGCGCGCGAGCGGCGCGGCACCGATGGCCGGGTCGAGCGCTCCGTCTCCCGCCCGGACGAACGGGCGAACAGTTGCGTGTAAAAGACGCCAAAACGTCGAGCTCGACGCGACTAGGGTGAGTGCGGTGACGACGAAACCCGAGATCGACTTTCCCGACGGGCCGGCCCCCACCGAGCTGGTCATCAAAGACCTGGTGGTGGGCGACGGCGCTGAGGCCAAGCCCGGCGACGTCGTGGACGTCCACTATGTGGGGGTCTCCTACGACACCGGCGAAGAGTTCGACAGCTCCTGGAATCGTGGCGAATCAATCAGTTTCCCGTTGCGGGGCCTGATTCAGGGTTGGCAGGACGGGATTCCCGGGATGAAGGTCGGCGGCCGCCGACAGCTGACCATCCCGCCCGAGCAGGCCTACGGCCCGGCGGGCTCGGGGCATCAGCTGTCCGGCAAGACGCTGGTGTTCGTCATTGACCTGCTGGGCACCCGATGATTCACTGACGCTCCTTGGCGAAGAAACGCGACTTTGCCGAAGTCTCTCAGCTGTCTGACAGGTGACAATTCGCACATTCGTTGTGCGTTCAGCTCGTTGGCGTCGTATCGTGCAGCGGTTCGAGATAATTGACGCGCCGGGAGACTGGCGGAGGAGGGACCGATGACGGGTTCCGGAGATGCGCGGGTTAGCGCGACGGCAACCGAGTGGCGCCGTGAGTCGCGATTTTACCGCCGCACGCCCGGCCTTGGCTGGTTGCTGGGGTTGCTGCTGATACCGCTGCTGCTTGGATTGATCGGCTGGGGAACCCTGGGTAAGCCCAAGGTCAACGTCAGCACACCGAGCATCAGCGTGAGTGCACCGAGCCTGTCGGTGCCGTCGCTGAACTTCGCGGGGCTGTCGATCCTGCGTAACGGCAACGACTTCACGCTGACCGGGAACCTGCCCGACCTCAACGCCAAGACGGCGCTGCTGAACTCGTTGAAGGCGGACTTCCCCGGCGCCAATCTCATCGACAACCTGGGCATCCAGGCCGGCGTCGGCGCGCCCGACTTCGCCGCCGCGGGCGCAGCGTTCAAGGCTTCAGCCGACATCCCGGACTTCGACTACAAGTTCGACGGCAGCACACTCACTCTGACGGGTACCGCACCCTCCGATGAGGTCAAGGCCGCGGCCGAGGCCGCCGCCAAGGCGGCATGGCCGAATGCCACGATCGTCAACGACATTGTGGTCAAGGGCGCGCCGGCGCCGGCCACCACCGCGGCGAGCGGGGACTGCGGTTCGTTGCAGAGCGACATCAAGGCAGCCCTGACCGCTCCGATCAACTTCGACACCGACGGCTTCACTCTGACCCCGGCGACTCAGCAGATGTTGACCGCGGTGGCCGCCAAGGTCAAGGCCTGCCCGCAGGCCAAGATCGCCGTCACCGGTTACACCGACAACACCGGCAATGACGGCATCAACATCCCGCTGAGCAACAACCGGGCCAAGTCGGTCGGCGATTACCTCGTTTCGCAAGGGGTTTCGGCCGGCGAGGTGGCCACCAGCGGACAGGGTGCGGCCAATCCGGTCGCCAGTAACGACACCGACGCCGGGCGGGCACAGAACCGTCGCGTCGAGATCACCGTGAGCTAGGAGCAGTCGACATGGGATTCGTTGTTCAGTGGTTGTGGTACCTGCTGGCCTTCCTGGTCGGCTCGGCGGTGGCATGGGCCATCACCGTGGCGTCCGTCAAGCGGACGAGCGAGGAAGAAGCCATCGCCGACCTGCCCGGCTCGCGTGAGATTGGAGCCCGATGATGCATGACGTGAACTGGTGGCTGATGGCACTGGCCTTCGTGCTGGGCCTGTTGCTGACGTTCCTGCTGATGATCGGCCGGGTCACCCGCGAGGTCCCGGTGAAGCACTCGGTGTCTGCCGGCCTCGGTGTGAAGGGCCCGAAAGCACCCGATCTGCCCAAGGTTTCGGAGCCGGACATCAAGCTGTCCGGTGCGGGAGCCGGCGCCGTTGCGGCTGGTGCCGCCGCGGCGGGCGCTGCCGCGGCCAAGCTCACCGGCGGTGGAAAGCACGAGGAGCCCTACGGCACCGGATCGGTGCGGCTGGCCGCAGGCGCGGCCGCTCCGTCGGGATACGACATCAAGGGCAACGAAGACTCGATGCTCTACCACACCCTCGAAAGCCCCTGGTACAAGCAGACCATCGCCGAGGTGTGGTTCGCCGACGAGGTCAGCGCACAGCGCGCCGGCTTCACCCGGTGGGACGCCGACAAGGGCAAGGGCGGCAAGATCGCCTCGCTGGCGGACGTGGCACCCGGGCCGTACGGCAAGGGTTCGGCGAAGGCCGGCGACGGCGGCAGTGGCCCGTCGGGCTGGACCATCAAGGGCAACGCGGACTCGATGCTCTACCACACCGTCGAAAGCCCTTGGTACAAGCAGACCATCGCCGAGGTGTGGTTCGCCGAGGAGGAGTTCGCCAAGGCTGCCGGGTTCAGCCGGTGGGACGTCCACAAGGGCGACCACAAGGGCGACCACAAGGTCGCCTCGCTGGCCGACGTGGCACCCGGGCCGTACGGCAAGGGCTCGGCCAAGGCGGGCGCCGGCGGCAGTGGCCCGGCCGGCTGGCTGATCAAGGGCAACGAGGACTCGATGCTCTACCACCCGCCGGACAGCCCCGCCTACAACGAGACCATCGCCGAGGTGTGGTTCTTCGACGAGGAGACCGCCAAGGCGGCCGGTTTCGACAAGTGGGACAAGAACTTCCACTGAGTCAACGACAGTAACGCCACGGCGGTGAAAGTCTTTTGACACCGCCGTGGCGTTACTGTCGTTGTGGGACGACCACCCCCGTGAGCGCCTCGCCGACCCGCCGGCGTCGATCCGGCGCCCGCGGCAGCATCAGGTCATTGGGTGCGCAGCACGAAGCCCACGCCGCGCACCGTGTGCAGCAGTCTGGGCGCGCCGCCGGCCTCCAGCTTGCGGCGCAGGTAACCGATGAACACATCGACGACGTTGGTGTCTGCGGCGAAGTCGTAACCCCAGACCAGCTCCAGCAGCTGGGCGCGGCTGAGCACCGCCGTCTTGTGCTCGGCGAGCACCGCCAGCAGGTCGAACTCGCGCTTGGTCAGGTCGACGTCGACACCGTTGACCCGGGCGCGACGGCCCGGGATGTCGACCTCGAGCGGGCCGACCTGGATGGTTTCCGACGAGAACGTGGCCGTCGACCCACGCCGGCGCAGCAGCGCCTTGACCCGGGCCACCAGCTCGGCCAGCACGAAGGGCTTGACCAGGTAGTCGTCGGCGCCGGCCTCCAGGCCCGCGACCCGGTCGTCGACCGAGCTTCGGGCCGACAGCACGCAGACCGGCACGTCGTTGTCCATCGCGCGCAGCGCCGTCACCACGCTCACCCCGTCGAGCACCGGCATGTTGATGTCGAGCACGATCGCGTCAGGCCGCGTCTCGGTCGCCGACCGCAGTGCCTCGGCGCCGTCGACGGCGGTGGCCACCTCGAATCCGGAGAGCCGCAGGCCGCGCTCCAGCGATGCGAGCACATCGGGGTCGTCGTCGACGACGAGCACCCTCGGTGGGGCCGAACTACTGTCCATGGACTCATCTTGCCTGATGGCCGCCCGTACCCGTGGGAGGACGGACCCGGACACGCCCCGCCGGATTGACCTCAATCGCCGTTGAGGTTCTAGCGTGGGGTTGTCGTGGCCGTCAACCCATTGCGGCCCGTGGGATCATCGGAATCGGGGGGTCGGCCGGGGCGTTGGTGCCAGTGTTGGATATCGGCGGTCGATGACAAGGGAGACGGGCTGTTGGGCGAGGTGACCCCCGAACCGCGCGCGCTGCGCACGGATCCGGCCATCGCCGCGCCGCATCCGCACCCGCGCGCCGTTTCCGACCTGTGGCGGCTGCTGCCGTATCTGATGCCCTACCGGACGCGCTGGATCGCCATGATCGTCGTCGCGGTCGTCAGTCTGGGAGCCACCGTCGCGATCCCGCTGATGACCAAAGCGGTGATCGACGGTCCGGTGCGCCACCAGGATCAGCACGGGTTGTGGGTGGTGGGGTCGGCCGCGATGGCCATCGGTGTCTCCGAGGCGCTGCTGTGGTTCATCCGGCGATGGCTGGTGGCCAGGGCGACCCTGGGTGTCGAGGCCGATATCCGCAAGGACATCTATGCCCGGCTGCAGATCCTGCCGATGTCATTTCACGGGCAGTGGCAATCCGGCCAGCTGTTGTCGCGAATCATGAACGACCTCAACACGATTCGTCGGCTGCTGTCGTTCGGCCTGGTGTTCCTGATGCTCAACGTCCTGCAGATCGCCATCGTCACCGCCATCCTGCTGGCGATGTACTGGCCGCTGGGTGTGGTGGTGCTGGTCTCCATCGCGCCGATCACGCTGATCGTGCTGCACTTCGAACGCCGATTCACCAGACTGTCCCGGCAGGCACAGGACCAGGCCGGCCACGTCGCCACCCACGTGGAGGAGTCGGCGCTGGGTCTGCGCGCGGTCAAGTCGTTCGGCCGTGAAGACTACGTCTACGAGCGGTTCGACGAGCAGGCCGCCATGCTCTACGACACACAGATCCAGAAGGTCGCGGTGTCGTCCAAGTTCTGGACCCTGCTGGAGGTGATCCCCAACCTCACGTTGATCGTCGTGCTCGGGTTCGGCGCCTATGCCGCCGGGCACGGACTGGTGACCCTCGGCACGTTGGTCGCCTTCATCACGATGATGCTGTCGCTGGTGTGGCCCATCGCCTCGCTGGGCTTCCTGCTGTCGATGACCCAGGAGTCGATGACGGCGGCCAACCGGATCGCCGACATCTTCGACGCGCCCCGCGATATCACCGACGGCGACCGGACCGACGTGCCGCGAGGCGGACGTCTGGAACTGATCGACGTCGGCTTCCGGTTTCCGGATGCGGATATGCCGGCGCTGCGCCACGTCAACCTCACCGTCGAACCGGGGGAGACGCTGGCGCTGGTCGGCGCCACCGGCGCGGGCAAGTCGGCCCTCGTCGCATTGCTGCCGCGGCTCTACGACGTCACCGAAGGCTCGATCCGCATCGACGGCACCGACATCCGTGAGTTGTCGCTGCCCGCGCTGCGCACCGTGGTCGCCACCGCCTTCGAGGACCCGACGCTGTTCTCCATGTCGGTGGCCGAGAATTTGCGGCTGGGCAGGCCCGACGCAGGCGACGAGGACCTGGCACAGGCCATCGAGATCGCCGCCGCGCAGTTCGCCTACGACCTGCCCTACGGACTGCAGACCCGCATCGGCGAGCAGGGCATGAGCCTGTCCGGCGGTCAGCGGCAACGACTTTCACTGGCCCGCGCGATTCTGTCGGCACCGCGCATTCTGGTTCTCGACGACACCCTGTCCGCACTCGACGTGCACACCGAGGCGGCGGTCACCGAGGCGTTGCAGCGGGTGCTGGCCGGGGTCACCGGGGTGGTGGTGGCCCACCGCGCGTCGACGGTGCTGTTGGCCGACAAGGTCGCCCTGCTCGACGGCGGCACCATCACCCACATCGGCACCCATGCCGATCTGCTGGCGAGCGTTCCCCGTTACCGCTACCTGCTGGCCGCCGACGACGAGCTCGACGACGGATGCGAACCCCGGCCCGACTGGGAGGACGACGATGCCAGGGAGCGCCTCGAGCACGCCTACGAAGAGGGCGCCGAGGAACGCGAAACCACCCGCCGCCCGGCCGATTACGCGGCCTCCGAAGGAGGCAGGCGATGACCGCCACCGAGTGGCGGGGCCGGCTCGACGAGCAGCCCGAGGACCTGCCGATCGACGAGGTGGTGCCGCGCCGCCGCGAGGCCCGTGCCCTGCTCGGGTCACTGCTGCGGCCGTTCAAGGTCACCGTCGGGCTGCTGGCCCTGGTGGTCATCGTGGAAAACGTTGCGCGGCTGTCGGTTCCGCTTCTGGTGCAGCGCGGCATCGACCACGCCATCCCACCACTGGTGGCCGGAGGCTCCGCGCGTGAGCTGATCATCGTGGTGGCGACGCTGTGCGGTGTGGTGGTACTGCAGGCGGTCAGCCGGATGTTGTTCCTGAACCGGTCCGGACGTATCGGGCAGCGTGTGCTGCTGGAGTTGCGTCGCCGGGTGTTCCGCCACTTCCAGCGCCTCGACGTCGCCTTCCACGACCGCTACACCTCCGGCCGGGTGGTCAGCCGGCTGACCAACGACGTCGACGCGATCCAGGACATGCTCGAGACCGGTTTCGACAGCCTGATCACCGCCGTGCTCACGTTGTTCGGCACCGCGATCCTGCTGGTGGTCCTCGATGTCCGGCTCGGGCTGATGTGCCTGGCGGCCTTCCCGATCCTGGTCGCGCTGGTGTGGTGGTTCTCCGCCGAGTCGGCCAAGACCTACCGCAAGGTGCGGGAGAGCGCGGCGCTGGTGATCGTGCAGTTCGTCGAGACGATGACGGGCATCAAGGCGGTGCAGGCCTATCGTCGCGAGCCGCGCAACCAGGAGATCTTCGACGACGTCGCCGATCAGTACCGCGACGTCAACGAGAGGACCTTCCAACTACTGGCGATCTTCATGCCCGCGGTCAAGCTGGTGGGCAACCTGACCACCGGGGTGGTGCTGCTCTACGGCGGCTACCGGGTCCTGCACGGCCAGATGACCATC
Source organism: uncultured Actinomycetota bacterium (assembly GCA_963716465.1). Taxonomy (GTDB): domain Bacteria; phylum Actinomycetota; class Actinomycetes; order Mycobacteriales; family Mycobacteriaceae; genus Mycobacterium. Next base: position 15,793 of record CAVQTS010000004.1, on the reverse strand, counting down.
GGCACGCTGGCGGCCTTCCTGCTGTACCTGCGGATGTTCTTCGAACCGATGCAGGAGATCTCGCAGTTCTTCAACACGTTCCAGTCCGCGTCCTCGGCGCTGGAGAAGCTGGCCGGCGTGCTGGCTCAGAAGCCCGCCATCGCCGACCCGGCCGACCCCGTGCGCCCGGACCGGGTTCGGGGTGAAATCGCGCTTCGCGACGTGCATTTCAGCTATGTGCCGGATCGTCCCGTGCTGCCCGGGCTCGACTTGGTGGTGCCGCCCGGCCAGACCGTGGCCCTGGTCGGCACCACGGGCGCGGGCAAGACCACCATCGCCAAGCTGATCGCCCGGTTCTACGACCCGACCTCGGGTTCGGTTGCCCTCGACGGCATCGACTTGCGCGACTTCGCGCAAAGCGACCTGCGCCGTCATGTGGTGATGGTGACCCAGGAGAACTTCCTGTTCTCCGGGACCGTTGCCGACAACATCCGGTTCGGCAAGCCGTCGGCCACGGATGCCGAGGTGCGTGCGGCGGCGGCCGCCGTCGGAGCCGAGGGGTTCATCGACGCACTGCCCGACGGCTACGACACCGATGTGGCGAAACGAGGCGGGCGGTTGTCGGCCGGTCAGCGGCAGCTGGTCGCGTTCGCCCGGGCATTCCTGGCCGACCCGGCCGTGCTGATCCTCGACGAGGCGACGTCGTCGCTCGACATTCCCAGTGAGCGTCTGGTGCAGCGGGCGTTGCGCACGGTGCTGGCCGACCGGACCGCGCTGATCATCGCCCACCGGCTGTCCACCGTGGCGGTGGCCGACCGGGTGCTGGTGCTCGAGCACGGCCGCATCCTCGAGGACGGTTCGCCCGACGAACTCATCGGCCGCAGCGAGGGCCGGTATGCCGCGCTGCACCGGGCCTGGCTGGAATCGCTGGCCTAGGGGCTGGCGGAGGCATGCGATCGAGCCGACCGCGCCTGAGCGTCACGGACTGGGCTGGGCTCCTGCCGGCACGATCGGGGCTGATGTCGACGGGCTGGTGCTCGGCGCGGTGTCCCGGCCGCCGGCACCGACGATCGGGACCTGTGGCCCGTTGGCCTTGTCGCCGCCGGTGCCGTCCTCCGCGCCGCCGGTGATATCGGCCGGCGGCCAGTCGATCTGGGTCGGCGGCCAGTTTGTCTTCTCGCTGCCGGTGTCGACGCCGAGGTAGGCGCCGAAATCGGTGTTGGTGTTGTCGTTGGTGTTGCTGTTGGTGTTGTCGGCACCGGCCGGGACCGCCGTGCCGAGCCAGGCGATTCCGGCGACCAGCACGGCGGCTGTCCGCCTGGCGCTGCTCATAGGTTCACGATATCGCCGTAGGTGTTGACGCTGTCCTGCCCGTTGTCCGTGGCTATCTGGGCGTAGGCGAAGAACCGGATGGATACCGGGCCGGCGCAGCCGTCGACCTTGACATGGGCGTCGTGGACGGTGATCTCGCCGGAGCGCCCCTTGAGCGTCCAGCGGCCCAGGCCCACGGTGCTGATGTTGCCGGGCAGTACGTTGATTGAGACGCTGGGGTCGATGTCGGCGTATGGCGACGGACCGAGAGCCCCAATGCCGTTGCCGGGTCCCAGATTGAGGCCGATGCCGAGACTGCCGCCGATGCTGAAGTTGCCGCCCTGACTGAGGTCGACCTGGCATCCGAGTTGTACACCCAGGATCAGTTCGCCGGAATTCACCGCCGCCGCGCCACTTCCGTCGATGCGGGCGGATGCCTTGCCGGTGACGAAACCCTCCCGGGTCAGCCCGGTGGCCGCCATGTTGGGTACCGAGTTGATCGTCATCTTCGACAAGGCGGCACTGAGGTGCCATCCGTCGTCGGTGTCGGCGGACTGCATGACGTCAGCCACCGGTTGCGGATCGGCGTGCGCGGTGCCCGCGCACAGGAGGAGGACGCCTGTGCCGACGGCGGCCGGCAGAACACCTGTGCGCACAGACCCACCTATCCTCGCGAGTGACCCTCCGGTGCCGACCGCGCTCAGAATAGAGTCGTCGGCTGGGGATTACCTGACAGCAATTCGATTGCAGGAGCGTTAATTTCAGTGCTTGCCGGACGGGCAGCTGCCGTTGACGGTGGGCCGCAGGCTGATCGCGTCGGCCTGTAGCGTCCCGCCGTCGCTGGTGCCCTGCGCGGCGATGCACTTGCCCTGCGCGATGGCTTGGGAGTTCGAGTCGGCGCGCTTGGCGTAGGTGGTGTCGGCCGTCAACGCCACGGTAACGGGAGTCCCACCCGCGGTACTGGCGACGGCCATGGTGTCGGCGCCCGCGGAGGCCACCGTGCCCCGCAGGGCGCGACTACCGGCCGGCGCCTTGGCGCCGGCGAAGCATTGACCGTTCACCGGTGCACTCAGCACAACCGCCGCGGCAGTCATCGGTGCCCCCGCCGCCGTGTCGCCGCGGGCAGGTCGCACCGAAACGCAGCTGCCGGAGGTGACGTCGGTCAGTGCGGCCGGCGTCATTTCGGAGATCTTCGTCGAGGCGGAGAACGCAACCGTTTTCGTTGCGTCGCGGGCGGTCACCGTGACGGTGTTGCCGGTGACCGCGCTGATCAGACCGGCCACGTGGTCCTTGCGGCCGCCGTTGGGAGCCGGCGACGACGACGCGGCTGAGGAAGACGCGCTGCTGGACCCCGTGGACGCCGGTTGCGAGGCGGTGGTGGAGGAACCGCAGGCCGCCACCGACAGCGCGGTGAGGCCGATCAGGATGCACATCCGTGAGCGAACGTTCATAACAGTCATGACCACCACCCTCGGCCGCCGAACTGAGACTGCCCTGTGGGTCAGTGATGAGACCTCTTTGCTCGTTTCGTCCGGACGACATCGGTGTCCTGACTGGGACCGACCATCCAGCTCTACCTACAGGCCGATACTGGACAGTTGTGAACCACTACGCGGACCGCGCCGACGCCGGCAGGCGGCTGGCCGAGCGGCTGCTGGACTACCGGGGGCAGGACGTGCTGGTCCTCGGTTTGCCGCGCGGCGGGGTGCCGGTTGCCTATGAGGTCGCCGAGGCCCTCGACGCGCCGCTGGACGTACTCGTCGTGCGCAAGCTGGGCGTGCCCACCCAGCCCGAGTTGGCGTTCGGTGCCATCGGCGAGGGCGGGGCGCGCGTCCTCAACGAGAACGTCCTGCAACATGTGCTGGTCAGCGACGCCGAGATCGCGCAGGTGGAGGCCGTCCAGCGTGCCGAGCTACAACGCCGGGTCGAGCGCTACCGCGGCGGGCGCGAACAGCGTCCGTTGCACGGCCGGGTCGTGCTGATCGTCGACGACGGCTTCGCGACCGGATCGACCGCTCGCGCCGCCTGCCTGGTCGCCCGCGCGCAGGGCGCGGCCAAGGTGGTGCTCGCCGCGCCGATCGGGTCCGCCGACACCGTCGCCGAGCTGCGGCACTACGCCGACGACGTCGTGTGCCTGGGCGCCCCGGCCTACTTCCATGCCGTCGGGCAGGGCTACCGCAACTTCGAGCAGACCTCGGACGAGGAGGTGTGCGAGCTGCTCGAGCGGGCGGATCGCTGAGGGCAGCCGAACGGCTCAGGCGGGCAGGCCGATTCGGCGGTAGCGCTCCAGCCGCGCGGCATACCGGTCGGCCGGCGGTTGCCGCCGCAGCCCGTCCAGCTCCCGGGCGATCGCGCCTGAGAGCCGCCGGGCGAACTCCACCGGCTCGTCGGCGGCATCCGGATGTTCGGGAACGATGTCGTCGACGATCCCGTTGCGCAGCAGGTCGACCGACCGAATGCCTTGGGCTGCAGCAAGTTCCGCTGCATGATCGGTGTCGCGGAACACGATCGCACTGGCGCCCTCCGGTGGCAGCGGTGCGAGCCAGCCGTGCTGGGCGGCCAGCACCCGGTCGGCGGGAACCATCGCCAGCGCGGGCCCGCCGCTGCCCTGGCCGAGCAGCACCGAGACCGTCGGGGTGTCCAGGGTCACCAGGTCGGACAGGCAGCGCGCGATCTCGCCCGCCAGGCCGTTCTGTTCGGCGTCGGCCGACAGTGCGGGCCCGGCGGTGTCGATCACGAGCACCAGCGGCAGCCGCAGGCTCGCGGCCAACGCCATGCCGCGGCGCGCCTCCTGCAGGGCCGCGGGCCCGACAACTCCGCCCAGCGTTCGCTGCTGTCCGACGACGACCGCGGGCTGGCCGCCGAAGCGGGCCAGCGCCAGCACGGTGCTGGCCGCGTCGCCGTGCGTCCCCGACAGCAGCACCCGGTCGGTGGCGCCTTCGCGCAGCAGCCAGCTCACCCCGGGGCGGTCCGGCCGGCGGGAGGCCACCACCGAGTCCCAGGCCGGCACCTCGGGGATTTCCTCGACCGGCGGCGCCGGCGGCGGCGCCCCGGGCGGGTCGGCGATGACGGTCAGCGCCCGGTCCAGCGTCGGCCGCAGCGCCTCGAGTCCGACGACGCCGTCGATGACGCCGTGGCGCAGCAGGTTCTCGGCGGTCTGCACGCCCGCCGGGAACGGCTCGCCGTACAGCTGCTCGTAGACGCGGGGGCCGAGGAACCCGATCAGTGCGCCGGGCTGGGCGACGGTGATGTGGCCCAGCGAGCCCCAGGAGGCGAACACCCCGCCGGTGGTCGGGTGCCGCAGATAGACCAGGTAGGGCAGGTGCGCCCGCTTGTGCAGCGTGACCGCGGCGGCGATCTTGACCATCTGCAGGAACGCGACGGTGCCCTCCTGCATCCGGGTGCCGCCCGAGCTGGGGGAGGCCAGCAGCGGCAGGCGCTGCGCGGTCGCCCGTTCCACTGCGCTGGTGATTCGTTCCGCGGCGGCCACCCCGATGGACCCGGCCAAGAAGTCGAACTCGCACGCGACGACGGCGACCCGGCGGCCGAACACCGTGCCCTCGCCGGTCAGAACCGCCTCGTCGAGACCGGTCGCCGCACGGGCCCGCGCCAGCTCACGGTCGTATCCGGCGTTTCTCGGCACGTCCGGCGGTGCGCTGTCCCAGCTGCGGAACGAGCCGCTGTCCAGCACGGCGTCGCGCAGTTCGGCAGCCCCGATGCGGCTCACCAGACGAGGTTAGCGGGCCAGTAGGCTTGCCTTCATGATCGGTATCAACCGCGTGGGGGATGTGACCACAATCGAGATGCAGCGCCCGGAACGGCGTAATGCGCTCAACTCCGAACTTGTCGACACGCTGCGCGAAGCCGTGGAGAAGGCAGCCGGCGACGACGTCCGCGCCATCGTGCTCACCGGCGCCGGCACGGTGTTCTGCGCGGGTGCCGACCTCTCCGGCGACGTGTTCGCCGCCGACTTTCCGGACAAGGCGATCGCTCTGAACAAGGCCATCGACGCCGTACCGGTCCCGGTGATCGGCGCCATCAACGGACCCGCGATCGGCGCGGGCGTGCAGCTGGCGATGATCTGCGATCTGCGGGTGGTGGCCCCCGGCGCATACTTCCAATTCCCGATCGCCAAATACGGCCTGGCGCTTGACAACTGGAGCGTGCGCCGGCTGTCCACGCTGGCCGGCTACGGCCGGGCCCGCGGCATGCTGCTGGCCGCCGAGAAGCTGGACGCGCAGACCGCGCTGTTGACCGGCATGGCCAACCGGATCGGCGACCTGGCCGACGCGCAGGCCTGGGCTGCCGATATCGCCGGGCTGGCCCCGCTGTCGCTGCAAGCCTCCAAGCGGGTGCTCAACGACGACGGCGCCTACGAGGAGCAGGGGTCGGCCCACAAGGAACTGTTCGACCGGGCGTGGGGAAGCCAGGACGTGATCGAGGCCCAGGTGGCGCGCATCGAGAAGCGCGCCCCGAGGTTCCAGGGAGCCTAGTGCTCAGCCTTCCCCGAGTCGCTTCGCTGCTGCCCTCCGGACGCGCCGCGCTTCGGTTCGCCGCCGGGACCGCATCGCTGGCCACCGGCGGCTGGGTGCTGCGTGCGCTGAACGACGCGCCCGCCTCGCTGGGGGCCGGACCCGGTGAGATCGGACCGGTCGCCGACCGCTCGCCGAACTACCGCGATGGGGTGTTCCACAACCTCGAGCCCTCCTCGGCGCTGCGCCTGGACGTCGAGGAGAACCGCCTGGTCCTGTTCGACATGTTCTCCAGCCGCTCGGCAAGCCGTCCGCAGGCCGCTGTCCCGCTCGCCGGCCCGCCCCTGCCGGCGGCATCCGATTCGCTGGCGGTCAGCTGGCTCGGCCACTCGACCGCACTGGTGGAGATCGACGGCTACCGGGTGCTGACCGATCCGATCTGGAGCGATCGGTGCTCACCGTCGCGCACGGTCGGCCCGCACCGGCTGCACCCGGTTCCCACGCCTCTGGAAGCCCTGCCCGCCCTCGACGCCGTGGTGATCAGCCACGATCACTACGACCACCTCGACATGGACACCGTGCTCGCCCTGGCCCGCACCCAGCGGGCGCCGTTCGTGGTGCCGCTGGGTGTCGGCGCCCACCTGCGCCAGTGGCGTATTCCGTCGGAGCGGATCATCGAGCTGGATTGGAACGAAGAGCACCGGATCGGCGAGCTGACCCTGGTCTGCACTCCGGCGCGGCATTTCTCCGGCCGGTTCCTGTCCCGCAACACGACGCTGTGGTCGTCCTGGGCGATCGTCGGCCCCCGGCACCGCGCCTACTTCGGCGGCGACACCGGTTACACCCGCAGCTTCGCCCAGATCGGCGCCGACCACGGCCCCTTCGATCTGACACTCATGCCGATCGGCGCCTACAACAAGGCCTGGCCCGACATCCACATGAACCCCGAGGAGGCCGTCCAGGCCCACCGCGACATCTCCGACGGCGGGCTGCTGGTGCCCATCCACTGGTGCACGTTCCGGCTGGCGCCCCACCCCTGGGCGGAGCCCGTCGAGCGGCTGCTGACCGCCGCCGACGGCGCCGGGGTTGACGTCGCAGTGCCCAAGCCCGGCGGGCGGGTGGCCGGGGGGTCCGCAGCGGCGAATGAGCGGCCCGCCGCGGAGGCGGCGAATGAAAGGCCTGCCGCGGAGGCGGCAATCGAGCGGTGGTGGCGGCTGTGACGCACTACGGTGCAAGCCATGACCGCTCTGGCACGACGAGCCGCGATCGTCGCGCTCCTGGTCACGCTGACCGCGTGTAGCGGCACAGCCACCAAACCAGAGCCGTCCAAGGCGCCCTCGGATCTGCCGCCCCCGCTGGTGCCCGCGATGGCGCTGCCGGACAACGCCGTTGACAACGCGGTGGCCAAATTGGACGGAATCGCCGACGAGCTGATGAAGTCCTCGGGCATCCCGGGAATGGCCGTCGCCGTGGTACACGACGGAAAGACGCTGTACGCCAAAGGATTCGGCGTCAAAGATGTGACCAAGCCGGCCAGCGACCCGGCCAACAAGGTGGATCCCGACACGGTGTTCCAGCTGGCCTCGGTGTCCAAACCGATCGGCGCCACGGTCGTCGCCCACGAGGTCGGCCAGAAGGCCATCAGCTGGAACACCCCGGTGGTGGACAAGCTGCCGTGGTTCGCGCTGTCGGACCCGGCGGTGACGGCGATGGTGGCCGTCGGCGACCTGTACTCGCACCGCTCCGGGCTGCCCGACCATGCCGGCGACAAGCTGGAGGACCTCGGGTACGACCGCCGCTACATCCTGCAGCGGCTGCGCCAGCTTCCGCTCGACCCGTTCCGAATCTCGTACGCCTACACCAACTTCGGGCTCACCGCCGCCGCCGAAGCGGTCGCCGCTGCGGCGGGCAAGCCGTGGGAGGACCTCAGCGAGCAGGTGCTCTACCACCCGCTGGGCATGACCTCGACGAGTTCCCGGTTCGCCGACTTCGAGGCCCGCACCGACAAGGCACTGGGCCACATCCGCGTCGACGGCAAGTATCAGCCGCTCTACAAGCGCGACCCGGATCCCGAAGCCCCCGCCGGCGGCGTGAGCTCCTCGGTCGACGACCTCACCCACTGGCTGGCCATGGTGCTGGCCAACGGCAGCTACAACGGCCAGCAGATCGTCGCCCCCGACGCACTGCTGCCCGCGCTGACACCGCAGATCGTGTCCAGCCCGGCCAGCCAGCCCGCCATGCGCTCGGGCTTCTACGGCTACGGGTTCAACGTCACCACCACGTCGGCGGCCAGGACCCAGCTCAGCCATTCGGGAGCCTTCGAACTGGGTGCGGGCACCAACTTCGTCATCATCCCCTCGGCCGACGTCGCGATCGTGGTGCTGACCAACGCCACCCCCTCGGGCATCCCCGAGACGCTGACCGCGGAGTTCGCCGACCTGGTCCAGTTCGGTGAGGTGCGCGAAGACTGGCGCAAGCTCTACGGCGACGCCTTCGCCGACATGGACAAGCCGCAGGGGTCCCTGGTCGGCCAGAAGCCGCCGGCCAACCCGGCCCCGGCCAAGCCGCCGGCGGCCTACGTCGGCACATACAACAACGACTACTGGGGAGCCGCCACGGTGACCGACAAAGACGGCAAGCTCACGGTGTCGCTGGGTCCGCGCCCGGACACCTATCAGCTGACGCACTGGGACGGCGACGTGTTCACGTTCAGCTTCGTCACCGAAAACGCCCCGCCCGGAACCATTTCCACCGCGAAGTTCGACGGCGGCAAGCTGACGCTGGAGTACTTCGACGACGACAAGATGGGGACTTTCACCAAATGACCGTCAGCATTGCCACCGGACTGTCCGACGCCGAGGTCGCCGCCCGGGTCGCCGAAGGCAAGACCAACGACGTGCCCACCCGCGCCTCGCGCAGTGTCGGCGACATCGTCCGGGCCAACGTCTTCACCCGCATCAACGCCATCCTCGGCGTGCTGTTTCTCATCGTGCTGGCCACCGGCTCACTGATCAACGGGCTGTTCGGTCTGCTCATCATCGCCAACAGCGCCATCGGCATCATCCAGGAACTGCGGGCCAAGAACACGCTGGACAACCTGGCCATCGTCGGGCAGGCCAAACCCACCGTGCGCCGCCAGTCCGGGACCGGGCCGCTGCCGCCCGACGAGGTGGTTCTCGACGACGTCATCGAGCTCGGCCCCGGCGACCAGATCGTGGTCGACGGCCAGCTGCTCGAGGCGTCCACCCTGGAGGTCGACGAGTCGCTGCTCACCGGTGAAGCCGATCCGATGCCCAAAGAGGTTGGCGATCAAGTGATGTCGGGCAGCTTCGTGGTGGCCGGAATCGGCGCCTACCGTGCCACCAAGGTCGGCCGGGAAGCGTACGCCGCCAAGCTCGCCGAGGAGGCCAGCAAGTTCACCCTGGTGAAATCCGAACTGCGGTCCGGTATCAACAAGATCCTGCAGTTCATCACCTACCTGCTGTGGCCGGCCGGCCTGCTGACCATCTACACCCAACTGTTCACCACCGGCGCCGACTGGCGCGACGCCGTACTGCGGATGGTCGGCGCGCTGGTGCCGATGGTGCCCGAGGGTCTTGTGCTGCTGACCTCGATCGCGTTCGCGGTCGGTGTGGTCCGGCTCGGCCGGCGCCAGTGCCTGGTGCAGGAGCTGCCCGCGATCGAAGGGCTGGCCCGCGTCGACGTGGTGTGCGCCGACAAGACCGGCACGCTCACCGAGAACGGCATGCGGCTGTCCGAGGTCGCCCCGGTGGGCGGGCACGACGCTGAACCGCGGATCACCGACGTGCTGGCGTCACTGGTCGCCGACGACCCGAAACCGAACGCCAGCATGGCGGCCATCGGCGAGGCCTACCCCGACCCGCCCGGCTGGACCGCCACCGCCACCGCGCCGTTCAAGTCGGCGACCAAGTGGAGCGGGGCGTCATACGGGGAGCACGGCAACTGGGTGATCGGCGCGCCCGACGTGCTGCTCGACCCGGGCTCGCCCGCGGCCGCCCAGGCCGAGGAGATCGGTTCGCGGGGCCTGCGGGTGCTGCTGCTCGGCTCCGCCGACTGCAGCGTCGACAGCCCTGACGCGCCCGGACATCTCACGCCCGTCGCGCTCGTCGTTCTCGAGCAGCGCGTCCGGCCCGACGCCCGCGACACGCTGGAATACTTTGCCTCCCAACATGTCACCGTCAAGGTGATCTCCGGCGACAACGCCGTGTCGGTCGCGGCGGTGGCCGGTTCGCTGGGCCTCGAGGGCGAGACCATGGATGCCCGCCATCTGCCGTCGGAACCCGACGAACTGGCTGACACCATGGCCGAGTACACCACCTTCGGCCGGGTGCGCCCAGACCAGAAGCGGGCAATGGTCCATGCGCTGCAGTCCCGCGACCACACCGTCGCGATGACCGGGGACGGCGTCAACGACGTGCTCGCGCTCAAGGACGCCGACATCGGGGTGGCCATGGGCTCCGGAAGCCCGGCATCGCGCGCAGTGGCTCAGATCGTGTTGTTGGACAACAAGTTCGCCACGCTGCCCTACGTCGTCGGCGAAGGCAGGCGGGTGATCGGCAACATCGAACGGGTCTCGAACCTGTTCCTCACCAAGACGGTGTACTCGGTCCTGCTGGCGCTGCTGGTCGGGCTCGCCGGGCTGTCGTCGAAGTGGTTCGGCACCGCGCCACTGCTCTACCCGTTCCAGCCGATCCACGTCACGATCGCCGCGTGGTTCACGATCGGCATCCCGTCGTTCATCCTGTCGCTGACGCCGAACAACGAGCGGGCGCGCTCCGGCTTCGTCCGCCGGGTGATGACCTCCGCGCTGCCGGCCGGAGTGGTGATCGGTGTCACCACCTACGCCTCCTACCTGATCGCAGACAAAGGCCGCGGCGCCACCGAGGCGCAACAGATCCAGGCCTCCACGGCGGCGCTGATCACTCTGTTGATCGGCGCGCTGTGGGTGCTGGCGGTGGTGGCGCGGCCCTACCAGTGGTGGCGGATCGCGCTGGTGGCGATCTCGGGCCTGGCTTACGTGGTGATCTTCGCCATACCGCTGGCCCGGGACAAGTTCATGCTCGACCCGTCCAACGTGGTGACCACCTCGACGGCGGTGGGAATCGGCCTGCTCGCGGCCGGGCTCATCGAGGCGTCGTGGTGGATTCAGGGGCGGGTGCTGGGCGAACCACGGTTCTTGTGGCGATCCCAGGCATCAATGCAAGAATGACGCGGGGCGCGACTGTTTTCGACAAGAAAGAAGGCTCAACCATGGGATTCCTCGACAAGGCCAAGGAAGTTCTGCACGAGAACGCCGAGAAGGTGGAGCAGGCGATCGACAAGGCCGGCGATTTCATCGACGAGAAGACGCAGGGCAAGTTCTCCGAGACTGTCGACAAGGTGCAGGACGCCGCCAAGACCGCCGTCGACAAGGGCCAGGAGGCTCTGAAGAACGTCGGTGACAAGGGCGAGGAAGCTGCCGGACACGCGGCCGACACCGTCAAGGACGCTGCAGAGAAGGTCGTCGACAAGGCCGAGTAACCGACCCAGCGGATGGCGAAACTCTCGGTCTCCGTTGACGTTCCGTTACCACCTGAGCAGGCCTGGCAGCATGCCTCGGACCTTTCCCGCTACAAGGAATGGCTGACCATTCACCGGGTCTGGCGGTCCAGGCTGCCCGAAACCCTCGACAAGGGCACGGTTGTGGAGTCCATCGTCGAGGTAAAGGGCATGCCCAACCGGATCAGGTGGACCATCGTGCACTTCAAACCGCCGGAGTCGATGACGCTGGACGGCGTGGGCGTGGGCGGGGTCAAGGTGAAGTTGATCGGCAAGGTGCGACCGCACGGGTCCGACGCCGACTCGTCGGTGGTCACCATGGACGTCCACCTGGGCGGTCCGGCGTTGTTCGGGCCGATCGGCATGATCGTGGCCGGCGCGCTGCGCGGCGACATCCAGGAATCGCTGCAGAGGTTCAGGACGGTCTTCGCACCGTCCTGAACCTCAGGTCCGGATGACCCGGTGCGGGGTCGGGTGGGGATGTACCCGCACGATCCCGTGCCGGGCGGCCGCCGCCGACTGCGGATGCCGCACGGTGTCTGCGCGAGCCGTGGTCAGGAAGCGCTTCTCCAGCCCGGCGATCAGGTCCTGTACCGCACGGCGTTCCCGCTCGGCGGCGCGGATCATGCCGCGAATCCGGCGGGCCTGCGTTTGCTCGCCGCGGCGCTGATAGCGCTCCAGGGCGGAGCCGTAGGTAGCCAGGTCGGCGTCGAGCTCCTCACACTGGGCGAGCAGCATCTCGCGCAGGTGTTCGGCCTGTTGGCGATTCGCAGACTCGGTCAGCGGGTCGACGCGGGCGCCGGTCATCCTCGGTGCGGTCACGGGCGAACTTTATCCGACCCCGCCGACCGTCGCTCGCCGGGCGTAATCCCGTTGAGCCGGGCCACCTTCCGTTAACCAGACGGTCAGCATCACGCCACTGGGAAACACCTTGGTGGTTGCGCGAACAACCGGTTTCGTCCGATGATGTCCGACGTGGACCGTGCTGAAGAGCAGCGCCAGATCGGTGATGTCGTGAATCGCCTCACCGAGGAGTTCCCCTACGTGCCGGACCACATCATCACCGAGACCGTCGACGCCGCACACCGCCGATTCGACCAGGCCCGGATTCGAGAGTTCGTCCCGCTGTTCGTCGAGCGCTCCTGCCGGGCCCGGTTCGTCGAACATCCGGCGGTCGAGATCTCCGCCTGAAGCTCTGACGCTAGGGCAGCGGCGCCGACCACACCAGCCGGGTTCCGCCGCCGGGTCTGGGCGCGATGGAGAACTGTCCACCACATTGGTCGGCCCGAGCCGCGAGGTTGGCCAGCCCGCTGCGGGTGATGCCCTCGCCGATGCCCACCCCGTCGTCGGTGACGCTGATCGTCAGGTCGTCGTCGACGGTGACCGCGACGGTTGCCGTGCTGGCCGCAGAATGGCGCACCACATTGCTGACCGCCTCCCGGACCACCGCTTCGGCGTGGTCGGCCAAGGCGGCATCCACGACGGACAGCGGGCCGCTGATGTGCACGGCCGGACGCACCGGCGAGTCGGCCGTCATCCGGGTCACCGCCTGCTCGATGCGCTGCCGCAGCCGGGTGACCGAGCCGCCGTGCAGGTCGAAGATCGCGGTGCGGATCTCGTGGACGACCTCCTGCAGGTCGTCGAGGGCGCCAGTGACCCGGCGGGTGCCCTCGGCCTGGTCGGCCCCCAGCGCACCCTGCAGCGACAGCCCGACGGCGAACAGGCGCTGGATCACGTGGTCGTGCAGGTCGCGGGCAATGCGGTCGCGGTCGGTCAACACGTCCAGCTCCCGCATCCGGCGCTGCGCGGTGGCCAGGTGAAGCGCCAGCCCGGCCTGGGCGGCGTAGGCCGCCGCCATGTCCAGCTCGTTCTCGGTGAAGCGCCGGCTGGCCGGGGCCACGCACACCAAAACCCCCGCAGCGGCGTTGGGTTCGCCCACCGGAGCCACCAGCGCCGTGGTCCCGACCTCGCCGAGGTCGCGGAACTCGTTGACCCGCATCGGAATACAGTCGGAGAACGCCAGGCCCACCGTCGTCCCGGTCTTGGACAGCCGGCGGCCGAGCAGGTCCTCACGCGTCGAGTCGGTGACCACCAGTTCGCCGGACTCGTCGGGCGTCACGCAGAAGCTGAACTCGCTGCCGGTCAACGCCACCGCCTTGGCGGCAATCTCGCGGTGCACCACGCTGGGGTCGTCACCGGCCAGCAGGTCGGTGCTGATGTCCCGGGTGGCCTCGATCCACAGCTGCTGGGTGTTCGCGGCCTGGTACAGCCGGGCGTTGTCGATCGCGATCCCCGCGGCCCCGGCCAGTGCGAGCACCAGTACCTCGTCGGCCTCGGTGAAGGTGGCGCCGTCGGCCTTCTCGGTCAGGTACAGGTTGCCGAACACCTGATCGCGGATCCGGATCGGCACCCCGAGGAAAGTCCGCATCGGGGGATGGTTTGCGGGGACACCGATCGACGCTGGATGCTGCGAAAGATCGTCGACGCGAATGACTTTGGGGGTGTTGAACAGAACACCGAGCATCCCGTGGCCGGTGGGAAGCGGCCCGATCTGCTCCGCCGTGGCCTGGTCGATTCCATCGAAGATGAACCGCTCCAGAGTCGGTTGCGGATCGGTTCCGATCACCCCGAGTGCTCCGTAGCGGGCGCTCACCAGGTTCATGGCGGTGTGGACGATGGTGTGCAGCTTGCGCTCCAGCTCCAGGCCCGAGGAGACCGCGAGCATCGCGTCGATGAGCCCATCGCGGACGTCGAGATCAAACATCGCTGCGGCGCAACGTCTCTGCGGCGAACAGGGCGGCCTGGGTGCGGCCGCTGAGCCCCAACTTCGTCAGTAACCGCGATACGTAGTTCTTCACTGTCTTCTCCGCCAGGAACATGCGTTGCCCGATCTCCCGGTTGGTCAGACCTTCGCCCAACAGCTGGAGCAGGTTGCGTTCGGTCGACGACAGGTCGCGCAGCCGCTCGTCCTGCTGGGTGTCCCTGCGCAGCCGCGACATCAGCACCGCCGCGGCGCGGTTGTCCAGCAACGACTTTCCCGATCCCACCTCTTTGATGGCCTGGGCAAGCTCCATGCCCCGGATGTCCTTGACGACGTATCCGCTGGCGCCGGCCAGGATCGCGTCGAGCATCGACTGCTCGTCGGTGAACGAGGTCAGGATCAGGCAGCTCAAGTCGTCGTGGGTGGCGAGCAGTTCCCGGCACAGGTCGATGCCGCTGCCGTCGGGCAGCCGGATGTCGAGCACGGCGACGTCGGGGCGGGTGGCCGGTATCCGGGAGAGGCTTTCGGCAACCGTGCCTGCCTCACCGACGACGCTGAGTTCGGGATCGCTGCCAAGGAGTTCGGCCAGGCCGCGACGAACCACCTCGTGGTCATCGACCAGGAACACCTTGATCACACCGCAGTGAAACGTGAAATCGTCACTGCCTGGTAGGGACTTTGGTCCCGAAAAGACCTGACCAACGCCTTGCCCGGAAAGGTCTTACAACGCTGGCGGCATGACCTTCGGGCGGGAATCGTCGATACCGTGGTGCACAGGCCAACCCCGACCGGCGAGATCGTCGTCGGCATCGACGGATCGGCGTCGTCGAACGCCGCGATCCGCTGGGCTGCCCACGAGGCCGGCATGCACAACGTGGCGCTGCGCCTGGTGCACGTCGCCGCGGCGCCGTCGGTCACCGACGTGTTGGTTCCGGTACCCGCCGAGTTCGAGGAATGGCAGGACACCCAGGCCGGTCAGGTCCTGCGCGAGGCGACCGAGCTGGTCGCCCAGGTCAGCGCCGAAACCGGCACGCCGGTGCGCATCGCCGACACCGACATCTACCACGCCGCTCCGGTTCCCACGCTGATCGACCTGTCCAAGGGCGCCGACCTGATCGTCGTCGGCAGCCGCGGCATGGGCGCGTTCCGCCGTGGCCTGCTCGGATCCATCAGCACCGGCCTGCTGCACCATGCGCACTGCCCGGTTGCGGTGATCCACGACGGCCCGACCCGCCGTCGCGCCTGCCGGTCGTCGTCGGAGTTGACGGTTCCCCGGCATCGATCGAGGCGACCGCGGTAGCGTTCGCACAAGCTTCCCGTCGCGGGGTCGATCTCGTCGCCGTACACGCATGGAGCGATGACAGCCTGTTCGCGGTCCCCGGGGTGGACTGGTCGGCTGTCGCGGTGGGGGAGGAAGAAGTTTTGGCTGAGCGGTTGGCCGGGATGTCCGAGGACTATCCCGACGTGACTGTGCATCGCGTGGTGGTGCGCGATCAGCCCGCGCGTTATCTGGCCGAACAGGCTCAGAGTCGCAGCTGTTGGTCGTGGGCAGCCACAGTCGCGGCGGATTCGCCGGCATGTTGCTAGGCTCCGTCAGCACCGCGCTGGCCCACACCGTCAGCATCCCCATGATTGTCGCGCGTCGGTACTAGCACCCCACGGCGCGCGCCTAAAGAGCCGGCGGACGGAGTTCTCCCCCGTCCGCCGGCTC
>CAVQTS010000003.1:0-303317 GCA_963716465.1 uncultured Actinomycetota bacterium | reverse complement strand
TTTCACCGGTTCGACGGCCACCTTTCAGCATCTGTGGCAGGAGGTCGGTGTCAGCATCGCCCACTACCACAGCTACCCGCGACTGGTCGGCGAGACCGGCGGCAAGGACTTCGTCGTCGCGCATACCTCGGCCGACCCGGACGTGCTCGCACCGCGCTGATTCGCGGCGCCTTCGACTACCAGGGCCAGAAGTGCTCGGCGGCCTCGCGGGCTTCGTCCCGCGCTCGTGTGGCAGCCATGGGCGACGACTTCCTCGCCGCCACCGAGGCGCTGAGCTACGGCGACGTCACCGACCTGTCGAACTTCGGTGGCGCGGTGATCGACGCGCGCTCCTTCGCCAAGAACGCCAACGCCATCGAGCGGGCCAAGAGCGCACCGGGTGTCACCGTCGCCGCCGGGGGCGAATACGACGACAGTGAAGGCTATTTCGTGCGGCCGACGGTGCTGCTGTCCGACGACCCCGCCGACGAGGCGTTCGCATGCGAGTATTTCGGTCCGATGCTCGCCGTGCACGTCTACCCCGACGACAAGTTCGACGACTCCTCGAAGTGGTCGACAGCGGCTCCCGCTACGCGCTGACCGGTGCGGTGATCGCCGACGACCGGGCTGCGGTCCAGACCGCCGCCGAGCGACTCCGCTTCGCCGCGGGCAACTTCTACGTCAACGACAAGCCCACCGGCGCGGTCGTCGGTCAGCAGCCGTTCGGCGGATCCCGCGCCTCGGGCACCAACGACAAGGCCGGCTCGCTGATGAATCTGCTGCGCTGGACGTCGGCGCGCTCCATCAAGGAGACCTTCGTCCCGCCGACCGACCACACCTACCCGCACATGGAGGTGGACTGACATGTCTGAACTGTTCACTCGGGCGGCGCGGCCGGCGATCCTGGCTGCCAGCCGCTCACACCGGTTGCGGCACACTGCCGAACGGATGCCCGTCGCGCGTGACGTGGTGCGCCGCTTCGTTCCCGGCGAGACCGTCGAGGACGCACTGGGCGCCGTGACCGGGCTGCGCGACACCGACCGGCTGGTCAGCATCGACTATCTCGGCGAGGATGTCACCGACGCCGACACCGCGGAAGCGACGGTCAAGGCCTATCTGGGCCTGCTCGACGCACTCGGTGCCGGTTCCGGCAGCAGCTCGGCGGTCAAGCCACTGGAGGTCTCGCTGAAGCTCTCGGCCCTGGGCCAGGCGCTGCCGAAGGACGGCGACAAGATCGCCCTGGAGAACGCCCACGCCATCTGCGAACGCGCGCAGCAGGTGGGCGCCTGGGTGACCGTGGATGCCGAGGACCACACCACCACCGACTCGACGCTGTCGATCGTGCGAGAGCTGCGCGCCGAGTTCGATTGGCTGGGAACGGTTCTGCAGGCATACCTCAAGCGCACCGAGGCTGATTGCGCCGAATTCGCCGCCTCCGGCGCCCGGATCCGGCTGTGCAAGGGCGCCTACGACGAGCCGGCCTCGGTGGCCTACCGCGATCCCGCCGAGGTCACCGGGTCCTACCTGCGCTGCCTGCAGATCCTGATGAGCGGCAACGGTTATCCGATGGTCGCCTCGCACGATCCGGAGATCATCGGCGCGGTGCCTGGCCTGGCCCGCGAATTCGATCGCGGCACAGACCGATTCGAATACCAGATGCTGTACGGCATCCGCGACGGTGAGCAGCGGAGGCTGGCCGGCGAGGGCAACCACGTCCGGGTGTACGTGCCGTTCGGCACCCAGTGGTACGGCTACTTCGTACGCCGACTTGCCGAACGACCGGCCAACCTGATGTTCTTCCTCAGAGCACTGACGCACCGGCACTGACCTCGGCGGGCGCCCACCGGATCTATCCCCGGGTCGCTACGCTCCTGCCCGAGGGAAGAAAGGACCCGCGCTGAGCGCACTGGATGCCGCCACCCTGGTGATCGCCGGTGTGCTGGGCGGTCTGGCCGGCAGCATCGCCGGGTTCGCGTCGGTGGCGACCTATCCCGCCCTGCTTGCGATCGGCCTTCCGCCGGTGGCCGCCAACGTGACCAACACCGTCGCCCTGGTGTTCAACGGCATCGGCTCGGCGTGGGGTTCGCGACCCGAGATCGCCGGGCAGGAGCGCTGGATCGCGCGCAGTGCGCCGGTGGCCGCCGCCGGCGGCGGTGTGGGTGCGCTGCTGCTGCTCACCACGCCGGCGGGCGCCTTCGAGAAACTGGTCCCGGCACTGCTGGCCCTGGCCTCGGTCGCGATCGTCATGCCGCGCAAGACCAGCCAACCGGGAGCAGTCCGCCGGCGCCGGGCGGTGGTCGCCGAGACGGTCGCGATCTTCGGAATAGCGCTGTACGGAGGCTACTTCGGTGCGGCGGCCGGAGTGTTGTTCCTGGCGCTGCTGCTCAACTCCGGGGCAGCCGGCCTGGCGCACGCCAACGCCGCCAAGAACGTGCTGCTCGGCCTGGCCAACACCGTGGCCGCCGGGCTGTTCGTGTTCTTCGCGCCGGTCCACTGGACCGCGATGATCGTGCTCGGCGCCGGCGGGCTGATCGGGTCCAGGCTCGGCCCCATCGTGGTGCGCCACGCCCCCGCGACACCGCTGCGGATCCTGATCGGCGTCGCCGGTCTGATCCTGGCCGTCAAACTCGGTGTCGCGGCGTACTTCTGAGCGAGGGCGCCAGCGCGATCAGCGCGGTTCCCCCGATGAACCACGCCGCCGTCGCGACCGGGAACCGGCCGTCGGGGGCGAAGCCGAGAATGGCGATCTCGGTGAGCGCGCCGGCAATCGCAACCGTGCCGGCGATCAGCAGCACCGCACTCAGCGCCGAGGGGACGGGCATCGTCACCGTCGGCAGGGGTGCGGCGAAAAGCCTTCGCCCCCAATACAGGAACATCATCTCCACCAGCGCGACGACCGCCAGGATCGCCACCCACTCCAGCCGGAACAGCCACCACGCCGACGTCCCCAGCACGGGCTGCGGCAGCAGACCCGTGGGATAGCCGGCGAGCGCCACGATCACCACCGGCACCATGTGCCACAGGTACAGCGCCATCACATTGTCGTTGGCGATCGCGAGGATACGTTGGGGCCGAACGGATTTCAGTGCCCTGTTCACCATGGGAGCGGCCGCCAGCACCAGACCGGCCTGTGTGCAGCCCAATGCCAGCAGCGCCAGGTTCGGCGGCGAGGTGTTGTTCACCGTCGCGCCGGGGACCCCGATCATGCTGATCGGGTAGGGCCCCACGCTGACCAGCAGCGCCAGCGCAACCGCCGACACACCGGCCAGCGCCAGCGCTGCGCGGCCGCGCAGCATGCCGTCCTGCCAGGCGATCCCGAGCTGGTAGAGCACCGCCCACGGGAGCAGATGGTTCAGCCAGCCGGCGTAGGGCAGATGAGCCCCGATGGTCGCCGCGTCGATCGCGGCCACCAGGACCACCATCGCGAGCGGCACCCACAGACCCCAGCGCCGATGCGCGGCCACCACGACCGGCGTCAGCGCCACCACCAGTACGTAGATGCCCAGGAACCACAGGTGCATGGCGACCGCCCACGCGCCGAACTCGAGCTCCGAGCCCGCCACGCCGACCGCGGACAGCACCGCCACGACGACGAGCATGACCACCAAGTACACCGCGGTCGGGCCGACTGGGCGCGCGAGCCGACGGCGCAGCCAATCCTGAAGGGACTCCCCGGCGCGGCGATGGCCCCACGAGACCGCACTGGCGTAGCCGGCCACCACGAAGAACACCGGAACCACCTGGAACATCCACGTCAGCCACCGCGTCCATGGCAGGTCGACCAGCGGATTCTCCCGCCAGAAGGCGCCGTCGCTGAACGTCAGGCAGGCGGCCACCCAGTGACCGACGACGATGAGCAGCAGCGCGACCACACGGTAAAGATCCATCGCATGATCGCGGGTGTCGGGCATCGTCAAGCCGGGAACGCCGCGACCGGCATGACGACGCTGCCGCGGCACGGGCCATCCGAGATGTCGGTGTGCCAGGTACCGCGCAGCGACCCGTCGGGCTGCGGCGCGTAGAACGTCCACGACGTCGCGGGGCTCCACTGCTTCTGGGAGCCGTCGCCGAGTAAGCAGTCCCACAGCCAGTCATAGGTCGTCGCCCACTCCGAGCCGTTCCACCCGTAGCGGGTGGGTTGGGGGACGGTCGGGTTGGTGGGCGCCGGTCCGTCGGTGACGGTGGCCACGCACGCGGTGGTCGAGCAGGCGGTCGACAGGGTGAAGGTCGCGTCGAAGTCGTTCTCCCCCTGGCGGTTCGCCGGACTGGTGCCCGCCTTCTGCGACGCATACGTCACCATCTGGTAGCGACCGGTCCAGGGCTGCGGCGCGGCGTGCGCCGACGCGGGGCTGACCACACCCGCGGCGCAGATCGTCGCCACGACCGAAAGCGTGACACCCATACTGCGGTGGGCGGACCTCATGACCCCTCTAACGTCGCGGTTGTGCCGACAATCAAGCTAACCGCCCGCCGACTCCGAACGGTCTCCGCGCCAAGGGGTGTCACGCGCGATCGTGACGCAACCCTGACCGGACCGTTATCGCCTCAGCCGTTCCGCTCGGTGAGCAACAACTGTGCGTAGGCGGCGACCGACTGCGCATCGGTGATCTCGCCGGCCAGGATCATCTGCTCCACCCGGGCCCGGGAGAACCACTCGAAGTGCATGTCCTGCTCCTCGTGCTCGCGGTCCGGCTCGCCCGCGCTGATGTCGGTGGCCAGGAACACCCAGCCGCGCTGACTGCTCATGCCCGCAGCGACGTCGAGACTGCCGAGCACCACCATCGAGCCGGCCCGCAGACCCGTCTCCTCACCAAGCTCGCGGATCGCGAGTTCCGTCGGCTCGAGGTCGGCCCGCCCCGGCGCGGTGCCCTGCGGGAATTCCCAGCGGCGCGCACCGAGCGGGTAGCGGAACTGCTCGACCAGGGCGACCCGATCGCCGTCGGCGGCGATGATCAGGGCGTAGGCCGGCTTGTCGATCACGCCGTAGATGCCGGTCGAGCCGTCCGGGCGGCCAATGACGTCCTCGCGCACGGTCATCCAGGCGTTGCGGTAGACCTCGCGGGAGGAGATCGTGGTGATGGGCTGCACAGGGCCAGTATCGGGGTAGCCTCGCGGACGTGCTGCTGGCCTCGCTCAATCCGGCTGCCGTCGCCGCTGGAGCCGACGTCGGCGACGCGGTGCGCATCGGCGGCGCGGTGCTCTCGCGCAGTGATCTCGTGGGCGCGGCGACCTCGGTGGCCGAGCGGGTCGGCGGGGCGCGGCGGATCGCGATCCTGGCCACGCCGTCGGCGGCCACCGTCCTCGCCGTCACCGGCTGCCTGATCGCCGGCGTGCCCTTCGTGCCGGTCCCTGCCGACGTCGGCGTGGCCGAGCGGGCGCACATGCTCACCGACTCCGGGGCCCAGGCGTGGCTGGGGGAGCTGCCCGACGAGGCGGGCGGGCTGCCGCACGTTCCCGTGCGCCTGCACGCTCGCTCGTGGCACCGCTATGCCGAGCCGTCGCCGGAGAGCACCGCGATGGTGATGTACACCTCCGGCACCACCGGACTGCCCAAGGGCGTGCTGATCAGCCGCCGCGCCATCGCCGCCGATATCGACGCCTTGGCTGCGGCCTGGCAGTGGAGCGCCGAGGACACCCTGGTGCACGGGCTGCCGCTGTTCCACGTCCACGGCCTGGTGCTGGGTCTGCTCGGATCCCTGCGGGTGGGAAATCGCTTCGTGCACACCGGAAGGCCGACGCCCGAGGCGTACGCCGCTACAGCAGGCACGCTCTACTTCGGGGTGCCGACGGTGTGGTCGCGGGTGGTTGCCGACGTGCAAGCCGCGTCGGCGCTGTCCTCGGCGCGGCTGCTGGTGTCGGGCAGCGCCGCGTTGCCGGTGCCGGTTTTCGACCGGCTGGCCGAACTGACCGGGCACGCACCGGTCGAACGGTATGGCAGCACCGAGTCGCTGATCACCATCAGCACCAGGGCCGACGGCGAACGTCGTCCCGGCTGGGTCGGCCTCCCGCTGGACGGCGTCCAGACCCGACTGCGCCACGAGGACGGTTCGGCGGCCCCGCACGACGGGGAGACGATCGGCAGCCTCCAGGTCCGCACGCCCACGATGTTCGACGGATACCTCAACCGGCCCGACGCCTCCGCCGAGGCGTTCGAGGCCGACGGCTGGTACCGCACCGGCGATGCCGCCGTCATCGACGACGGCGGCATGCACCGCATCGTCGGACGCGAGTCGGTGGACCTGATCAAGTCCGGCGGCTATCGGATCGGCGCCGGCGAGGTGGAGACGGTGCTGCTTGGCCATCCCGGGGTTGCCGAGGCCGCCGTCGTCGGACTTCCCGACGAGGATCTCGGGCAGCGCATCGTCGCGTTCGTGGTCGGTGATGCCGAGCCGGATGACCTGATTTCGTTTGTCGCCGAACAACTTTCGGCCCACAAGCGACCGCGCGAGGTGCGGCTGGTGGATGCGCTGCCCCGTAACGCCATGGGCAAGGTGGTCAAGAAGGAGTTGATGACATGGGGCTGAGGTTCAGCGAGATCTGCGTCGACGCCCACGACATCGACGCGCTGGCGGCCTGGTGGTCGAGCGTGCTGGGCTGGCCGGCCGAGCCGACCGAGGACGGCGACGTGATCCTGCGCCCGCCCGCCGGGTCCGGGCCGGACTGGCTGTTCCTGGCCGTGCCCGACGACAAGGTGGTCAAGAACCGCATCCATTTCGACTTCACCCCCGACGACCAGCAGGCCGAGGTCGACCGGATGCTTGCGCTCGGGGCGCGCCACGTCGACATCGGCCAGGGCGATCAGACCTGGGTGGTGCTGGCCGACCCGGAGGGCAACGAGTTCTGCATCTTGGCCGCCGAGTAGCGAGCGTTTGACTATCGGTAGTGCTGGTTATGGAATGAGGTCATGACCTTCATCAGTCGCACGCTGTCCGCCCTCGTGGTCGCGGGTGGGCTCCTCGGTTTCGGTGCCGCTCCGGCCGGTGCCGATCCGGTGCCACCACCGCCGCCTGCCCTGGGCGAACAGCCGCCTGCCTGGGCTCCGGCGAAGCCGGCCCCGGTATGGGACGGGCAGCCGGTGGTGTGGACCTCGATGTGGGGTGGCCGCTGGGGCGTGTGGATCAACGGCCAATTCATCACGCTGACGTCCAACCCCGTCACCAACGGCGGCTGACGGTTTGTAGCGGTTGCCATTGGCGATATAGTGAGCAAGGCTAAACTTTCAACTGCCTGGCAATCGATGACGCAGGAGAGATGATGACTGGACTCGCGGCTCGCGCGACGCACGCGGCTCTCACCCTGCTGGCCGCGACGGCCGCATGTCTCGGCGCGGCCGGCCCGGCCCGCGCCGACGCCAGCGACGACTACCCGATCCCGCACCGGATGATCATCACCACCTGCGACGCCGAGCAGTACATGGCCGCGGCGCGGGACACCAGCCCGGTCTACTTCGAGCGGTACATGATCGACCGCAGCAACCGGCCGGCCGACATCCAGCAGATGGCCGAGGACCGGATCCACTGGTTCTTCTCGCTCGACCCGACCGCACGCCGCCAGTACTCCGAGGACACCGCCACCAACATCTACTACGAGCAGGTGGCCACCCACTGGGGCAACTGGGCGAAGCTGTTCTTCAACAACAAGGGCGTGGTGGCCAATGCCACCGACGTCTGCATGAACTATCCCCCCGGCGACATGTCGGTGTGGGACTGGCCCGTTCCCTGATAGGTCGCCCACCGCGAGTGTGACGCCTCGTCCGCCGGCCGCGGCGGGTCGCGTATCGAACCGAGCGCTCGGCGCAGGTTAGTTGGCGTGCAACGCCTCGTTCAGCGCGATGCCCTTGCCGTCGCGGCCCACCACCTCGACCGCCCCGGTCACCGAATTGCGCCGGAACAGAAGGTTGTTCGCGCCTGACAACTCGCGCGCCTTGATCGTCGTGCCGTCGGGAGTGCTGACCTTGGTGCCCGCCGTGACATACAGACCGGCCTCCACGATGCAGTCGTCGCCCAGCGAGATGCCCAGGCCCGAGTTCGCACCCAGCAGGCAGCGCTTGCCCACCGAGATCACCTCGGTGCCGCCGCCGGACAGCGTGCCCATGATCGACGCGCCGCCGCCGATGTCGGAGCCGTCGCCGACCACCACACCGGCCGAGATCCGGCCCTCGACCATCGAGGCGCCCAGCGTGCCCGCGTTGAAGTTCACGAAGCCTTCGTGCATCACGGTGGTGCCCGGCGCCAGGTGTGCGCCCAGGCGTACCCGGTCGGCGTCGGCGATGCGTACCCCGGTGGGCACCACGTAGTCGACCAGCCGCGGGAACTTGTCCACCCCGAACACGGTCACCGGCCCGCGGCTGCGCAGCCGCAGCCGCACCTCCTCGAAGCCCTCGATCGGGCACGGCCCGTAGTTGGTCCACACCACGTTGGTCAGCGCGCCGAAGATGCCGTCGAGGTTGCACCCGTGCGGCTCGACGAGCCGGTGCGAGATCAGGTGCAGCCGCAGGTAGGCGTCGTAGGTGTCGGCCGGCTTGTCCTCCAGCGCGGCGATCACGGTGCGCACCGCCACCACCTCGACCCCGCGGTCGGGGTCCGGGCCGGCCAGCGCCGCGAACTCGTCGGGGGCGTCGTCGGCCGACAGCCGGGTGGTGCCCGACGGGCCGTAGGCGCCGAGTTCGGGATCCGGGAACCACGTGTCCAGGACGGTGCCGTCATCGGTAACGGTGGCCAGGCCGAAGCCTGCAGCAGAAGTCACGGTGCTAGAGGTTAGTCCATGACGGCGGCCCGCTAACCTGGTCAGTTGTGCTGGACTTACGCGCGGACCCGATCGCGCTGACCGCTGCGCTGGTCGACATTCCCAGCGAGTCGGGCAACGAGGGCCGCATCGCCGACGAGGTCGAGATGGCGCTGCGCGAGCAGACCTCCGCATTCGAGATCATTCGCAACGGTGACGCCGTGCTGGCCCGCACCCACCTGGGCCTGCCGTCGCGGGTGGTCCTGGCCGGTCACCTCGACACCGTGCCGATCGCCGACAACGTGCCCTCACGCCGCGAAGGCGACCACCTGTTCGGTTGCGGCACCTCGGACATGAAGTCCGGCGACGCGGTGTTCCTGCACCTGGCCGCCACGGTCAGCGAGCCGGTCCACGACATCACGCTGATCATGTACGACTGCGAGGAGATCGAGGCCGCCGCCAACGGTCTGGGCCGCATCGAGCGCGAACTCCCGGAGTGGCTGGCCGCCGACGTGGCGATCCTGGGCGAACCGTCCGGCGGCTACATCGAAGCCGGCTGTCAGGGCACCATGCGCGCGGTCATCTCGGCGACCGGAACCCGCGCCCACTCGGCGCGATCGTGGTTGGGCGACAACGCGATTCACAAGCTCGGCGCCGCCCTGGACCGGCTGGCCGACTATGCCGCCCGCATCGTCGACATCGACGGCTGCACCTACCGCGAGGGGCTCTCCGCGGTGCGGATCGAGGGGGGAGTGGCCGGCAACGTCATCCCGGACGCGGCCTCGCTCACGGTCAACTTCCGCTTCGCTCCCGACCGCTCGCCACAGGCGGCGCTGGCCCACGTCCGCGAGGTGTTCGGCGGGTTGGACGTCACGGTGGAGCAGACCGACGTGGCCGCAGGTGCACTGCCGGGCCTGCACCATCCGGCCGCCGCGGCCCTGGTTAAGGCGGCCGACGGGATGGTGCGCGCCAAGTACGGCTGGACCGACGTGGCGCGGTTCGCCGCGCTGGGCATCCCGGCGGTGAACTACGGGCCCGGTGACCCCAACCTGGCACACCGCCGCGACGAACGGGTGTCGGTCGCGCAGATCGCCGCGGTCACGCAGACGCTGCGGCGCTACTTGACGGCCTGAGCGTCCTGGATCGCCGTCCGGATGAACGCGCAGTCCACGCTCTGCGCCAGCTTGGCCAGCGGGTCGGCCGCCCGCGGGTCGCCCAGCCGCGAGGCCTGATGCCAGGCCCACGCCGCCACCGCCGCCTGACCGCTGCGTTCGGCCGCCCGCGCCGCATCCCGCGCCGCCGCCACGGCGCCGTGCTCGTCGCCCAGCATGGCCAGCCGCCACGCCCGGGCCACTCCGAGTTCGGGGGTGAACAACGCCGACTTGGTCCCGTGCCGAGACTCCGCACGGCTCAACGTCATTGACGCCTCGGCGATCTTGCCCTGCTGCGAGAGCGCGGTCGCCAGATACATCAGCGACAGCGGCCCCCACGAATAGCCGGTCAGCTCCAGCGTCGCCGCCGCCGGACCCAGCAACTGGGCGGCCGCGCCGGGATCACCCTTGGCCAGCAGTACCCCGGCCAGCAACACCTCGCCGATCGCGCGGCCCGGCTGGGCCAGCTCGGCGAAGTCGGTGAACTGCCGCGCGACCTGCTCGGCCGCATCGGCCTGTCCCGACATCAGCAGCGTCGTGGTCTGCGCCAGCCCGACGGTGAACCGCAACAGACCCGGGTGCTCGGCGCCGACCGCCCGGTCCGCCAGCGGCTCGACCTCGTCGAACCGCCCCATCCGCGCCGAGGACAGCGCCGCCGCGCTGGCCGCCCAGGCCACCGCCATGTCCTCGGCCTCGGGGGCGGCCAGCACCTCGGCTGCGATCTCGACCGCCCGGGCGACGTTGCCCGCGTTCATCGCGAAGGTGGCCGACAAGGCGTCCAGGGTCAGTCGGGCCGCGGTCGTACGCACTCGCTTGCGGGTGTTCTGCAGGAATGCGGTCGCGCGCTCGGGCTCCGAGAGCATCCAGAACTGGTTGGCCGCCCGCGGCAGCGCCCACGCCATCACCTGATCCTCGGACAGTGCGCCGGCATCGACGGCGGCCAGCACCGAGTCGGCCTCCCGGCCGCGGCCCTGCCAGGCCAGCGCGTAACTCAGCGCCAGCCGCGCGTCGAAACGCTCGGTGCGCTGCAGCGCCGAGGACGCCAGCCGTTCACTCAGCACCAGATCGCCCAGCCGCAGAGCCTCCTGGGCGGCCGCCACCACGTCGTCGACGGAATCCGGCGCGTCGCTGTCCAGGGCCAGTAGTGCCCGGCCCAGCCGGTCGCCGAGATGGCGGGCCGGACGGGCGGCCAGCAGGTTGGCGATTTCGGTGCGCCGCCGGCGCCCGTCGGCGGGGTCGGTGGCCACCACCGCCCGCTCCACCAGCAGCGGGTGGCCGCCGTAGACCTCGGCGCCCAGCTCCTGAACAACGCCGGCCGCCTCGGCCTGCTCGACGGCCGCCTCGCTGGTCAGAGCCGACAGGTCGGTCCGCGACAACGGCTCGTGCACGGCCAGGTAGCCCAGCACCTCGCGCACCGGTGCCGCCAGGCCGCCCAGCCGGTCGTCGAGCAACGCCGTCAGCGAGCGGTCAGACGAGCCGGCCGATTCGACCAGCAGCCGCAGATGCAGCGGATTGCCGGCGCTGCGCCGGTACAACTGGACGTCTTTGATCGGCTCGGGCAGGGCGGCCAGAACGGCGGCGGTGTCCTCCCCACTCATCGGTTCCACGTCCACCCGGCCGACAAGCCCGTCCTCCCACAGCGCGGCCACTGCCCCGGGCAGCGGTGACGTCGAGCGTGCGGTCACGATGAGCCGCACGCCGGACTGCTGGGCCAACTGGTAGACCAGAGTGGCCGACAGCGGGTCGAGCAGATGGGCATCGTCAACGACGATCACAGCGTTGTCTGCTTGGGCCAGAAGGGAATCCAACGCCGATCGGATCAGGGCCGCGGGCTTGCCCACGTCGGCGATCTGTACCAGCGAGCCGAACGCCCCGAACGGCACGCAGGCCCGCGTGGCGGTACCGACCACCCGCACCGGGCTCTTCTCGCCGAGCCGCTCGGCGATCTGCCGAGCCAATGTCGTCTTGCCGACGCCGTCCGCGCCGAGCAGGGCGACCCCGCCGTGTCCGTCGAGTTCTTCGATCGCGCGGTCCACGGACGGCTGGCGCGGCACCGTTGGCCACCGAATCGGCATAGCCCGGACTTTATTTCCCACGCCCGCACCGGCAGGGCAATAGCGGCAAATCGGCTGCGCTAGGTTTCTCTGAGTGCAGCCACAACCAGATCCCCGCGACGAGTGGGCGGTGTGCGTCTACTGCGCATCGAGCCCGCGGCATCCCGAACTGCTCGACCTGGCCCGCCGCGTCGGCGAGGCGATCGCCGACCGCGGGTGGACGCTGGTGTCCGGCGGCGGCAACGTCTCGGCGATGGGAGCGGTGGCCGGTGGAGCGCGCGCCCGCGGCGGCCACACGGTGGGCGTCATTCCCAAGGCGCTGGTGCATCGTGAGCTGGCCGACGTCGACGCCGACGAGCTGATCGTCACCGACACCATGCGGCAGCGCAAGCAGATCATGGAAGAGCGCAGCGACGCATTCCTGGCGCTTCCCGGCGGAATCGGCACGCTGGAAGAACTTTTCGAAACCTGGACCTCGGGGTACCTGGGTATGCATGACAAGCCGGTGGTGCTGCTCGATCCCGCCGGCCACTATGACGGACTGCGCACCTGGCTCGCCTCTCTGGTCGACACGGGCTACGTCGCATCGGCCGCCCTGGACCGGCTGGTGGTCGCCGACGACGTCGAAACGGCGATCCAGTTCTGCGCGGCCCCCGGTTAGGCTGGCCTGTCCCATCCCGAAGACGAGAGGTAGCGCCGATGGCCAGTGACGACCGGGGTTCGCAGGGCGCCCGGCATTCGGTCGGTCTGCTCGACCTGGCGGCACGGCTGCCCTCGGTGGTGATGGACGCGCCGGTGATCGTGCGCGGCGCGCTGACCGGTTTCCTGGCCCTGCCGACCACCAAGACCTCGATCGGCAAGGTGTTCCAGGACCGGGCCGCGCGCTATCGCGACCGGGTCTTCATCCGGTTCGGCGACCAGAAGGTCACCTACCGCGAAGCCAACGAGACGGCCAACCGCTACGCGGCGGTGTTGGCGGACAAGGGCGTTCGGCGCGGCGACGTGGTCGGCATCATGCTGCGCAACTCGCCCAACGCCGTGCTGATGATGCTCGCCGCCGTCAAGTGCGGGGCGGTCGCCGGCATGCTCAACTACCACCAGCGCGGAGATGTGTTGTCGCACAGCATCGGTCTGCTCGACGCCAAGGTCCTGGTCGCCGAGTCCGATCTCGTCGACCCGATCACCGAGTGCGGCGCCCAGGTGGCCGGAGCCGCTGGGCCGGCGACATCGGGCCCGAGCCTGATGACCCTCGAGGACATGGAGCGCGACGCAGTCGGCAAGTCCGCCGACAACCCGAAGTCGGCGTCGGAGGTGCAGGCCCGCGACACCGCGTTCTACATCTTCACCTCGGGCACCACCGGCCATCCGAAGGCCAGCGTCATGACCCACCACCGCTGGCTGCGGGCGCTGGGCGCCTTCGGCGGACTTGGCTTGCGGCTGAGGGGTGACGACACCCTGTATTGCCCGCTGCCGCTCTACCACAACAACGCGCTGACGGTCGCGGTCTCGTCGGTGATCAACGCCGGTGGCACACTCGCGCTCGGCAAGTCGTTCTCGGCGTCGAAGTTCTGGGACGAGGTGATCCAGATGGAGGCCACCGCCTTCATCTACATCGGCGAGGTATGCCGCTATCTGCTCAACCAGCCGCCCAAGGACACCGACCGCGCCCACAAGGTCCGGGTGATCGCCGGCAACGGGCTGCGACCGGAGATCTGGGACGAGTTCACCCGTCGCTTCGGCATCGGCCGGGTGGCCGAGTTCTACGCCGCCAGCGAGGGCAATACCGCGTTCATCAACGTCTTCAACATTCCCAGGACGACCGGCATCAGCCCGCTGCCGCTGGCCTACGTCGAGTACGACCCGGAGACCGGCGAGCCGGTGCGCGACGAGAACGGCCGGGTGCGCAAGGTGCCGTCAGGTCAGCCGGGCCTGCTGATCAGCCCGGTGAGCAAACTGTCACCGTTCGACGGCTACACCGACAAGGAAGCCAGCGAGAAGAAGTTGGTGCGCAACGCCTTCAAAGAGGGCGACGTGTGGTTCAACACCGGCGACGTGATGAGCCCGCAGGGCATGGGTCATGCGGCGTTCTCCGACCGGCTCGGCGACACGTTCCGGTGGAAAGGCGAGAACGTCGCCACCACCCAGGTCGAGGCCGCGCTGGCCGAGGACAAGAACATCGAGGAGTCGACGGTCTTCGGCGTCGAGGTGCCCGACACCGGCGGCCGGGCCGGGATGGCGGCGGTCAAGCTGCGCGACGGCGTCGAGTTCGACGGCAAGGCGCTGGCCGAGACGGCCTACGCCAACCTGCCCAGCTACGCCGCACCGCTGTTCGTGCGGGTGGTGGAGTCGCTGGAGACCACGTCGACGTTCAAGAGCCGCAAGGTCGACCTGCGCAAGCAGGCCTACGGCTCCGACGTCGAGGACCCGCTCTACGTGTTGAAGGGCCGCGAGGAGGGCTACGTCCCGTTCTATGCCGAGTACCCCGAGGAAGTCGCGGCGGGCAAACGCCCCAAGGGCTGAGGGGGCATTGCGCCCAATCGTCGGTTTGGGCGAAGAATCGCGAGTGGATCACACCATTTCGTCGATCTCGGCGTGACCAGGCACCATGGTGGGGTGAACTCGACGTTCTGCGGCCGGCCGGTGGCCGGTGATCGCGCCTTGATCATGGCGATCGTCAACCGCACCCCCGACTCGTTCTACGACCGGGGCGCGACGTTCACCGACGAGGCCGCCAAGGCCGCGGCCCACCGGGTCATCTCCGAGGGGGCCGACGTCGTCGACGTCGGCGGTGTCAAGGCCGGCCCGGGAACGGTGGTCGACGCCGACGAGGAGACGGCCCGCGTGGTGCCGTTCATCGAATGGCTGCGCGCCGAATACCCCGACCAGCTGATCAGCGTCGACACCTGGCGGGCGTCGGTGGCCAAGCAGGCCTGCGCGGCGGGCGCCGACCTGATCAACGACACCTGGGCCGGAGCAGACCCGGCATTACCCGAGGTCGCGGCCGAGTTCGGGGCCGGGCTGGTGTGCTCGCACACCGGCGGCGCGGTGCCGCGGACGCGTCCGTTCCGGGTGAACTACGGGACCACGGTGACCGGGGTGGTCGACGACGTCATCGCCGAGGTCACCGCCGCCGCCGAGCACGCCGTCGCGGTCGGGGTGAACCGGGATGCGATCCTGATCGACCCCACCCACGATTTCGGCAAGAACACCTACCACGGCCTCACTTTGTTGCGGCATGTGAAAGATCTTGTTAAGACCGGATGGCCGGTCCTGATGGCGCTGAGCAACAAGGACTTCGTCGGGGAGACTTTGGGTGTGGAGCTGACCCAACGCCTGGAGGGGACGCTTGCGGCGACGGCCCTGGCCGCCGCCGACGGCGCCCGGATGTTCCGGGTGCACGAGGTGGGGCCGACGCGGCGCGTGCTGGAGATGGTGGCCTCGATCCGGGGTGATCGGCCGCCGACGCGGACGGTGAGGGGACTGGCATGACCGATCTCGCCGCCACCTACACGCTCCCCGGTGACATCTGGCTCTCGGACAACAGCTGGACCCATCCCACCTGGACCGTGGCCGACCTCGTCGCCGCCAAGCACGGCAGGACGATCTCGGTGGTGCTGCCCGCGCTCAACGAGGAGGAGACGGTCGGCTCGGTCATCGAGACCATCAGCCCCCTGCTGGGCGGCCTGGTCGACGAGCTGATCGTGCTGGACTCCGGATCCACGGACTACACCGAGATCCGCGCCATCGCCGCGGGCGCGCGCGTGGTCAGCCGCGAACAGGCGCTGCCCGAGGTCGAGCCGCTCCCGGGCAAGGGTGAGGTGCTGTGGCGCTCGCTGGCCGCCACCACGGGCGACATCGTGGTGTTCGTCGACTCCGACCTGATCGACCCCGACCCGATGTTCGTGCCGCGGCTGGTTGGCCCGCTGCTCACCGGTGAAGGCGTTCACCTGGTCAAAGGGTTCTACCGCCGGCCGCTGAAGTCCGCCCGCGGCGAGGACGCCCACGGCGGCGGACGGGTGACCGAACTGGTCGCGCGCCCGCTGCTGGCCGCGCTGCGGCCCGAGCTGGGGTGTGTGATCCAGCCGCTCAGCGGCGAGTACGCCGGCACCCGCGAGCTGCTTACCTCGCTGCCGTTCGCGCCGGGCTACGGCGTGGAGATCGGCATCCTGATCGACACCTACGACAAGCTCGGCTTGGACGCGATCGCCCAGGTCAACCTGGGTGTGCGGGCGCATCGCAACCGGCCGCTGACCGACCTGGGCGCGATGAGCCGTCAGGTGATCGCCACCTTGCTGTCGCGCTGCGGGATCGCCGACTCCGGCGTGGGGCTCACCCAGTTCCTGCCCGAAGGCGACGGCTACGAGCTGCGGACCACGACGGTCTCGCTGGCCGACCGCCCGCCGATGAACACCCTGCGTTGAGCCTTTCCCTCCCGCGCGAACGTGGATTACCCCCACGCTTTCGGTCGGTTTCATGTGCGTGAAGTCCACACTCGGCGGGCGAAGTAATCTCATGTCGTGACGTTGATCCTGCTGTACCTGGTGGTGCTGATCCTCATCGGCATCGTCCTGTTCGGGGTGGCCAGCCTGGTCTTCGGACGAGGCGAGGAGCTGCCGCCGCTGCCGCGGGGCACCACCGCCACCGTGCTGCCGGCCTCCGGAGTCACCGGCGAGGACGTCGAAGCGGTGAAATTCACCCAGGTGGTGCGCGGCTACAAGACCAGCGAGGTGGACTGGGTCCTGGACCGGCTCGGCGCCGAAATCGACCAGCTTCGCGGTGAGCTCGCCGCGGTGCGCGGCACCGCCGGGCTCGACGAACCGGCGGTGACCCACCACGCCGCCCCCGCCGCCGACGAGGAACCGGTGTGACCGACGTCGTCGAGGACGACGGACGGACCCGCTGTGACTGGGCCGCGACGCAATCCGCGCTCTACCGCGACTACCACGACCGGGAGTGGGGCCGGCGGTTGCGGGGCCGGGCCGCACTCTTCGAGCGGATGAGCCTCGAGGCGTTCCAGAGCGGGTTGTCCTGGCTGATCATCCTGCGCAAACGGGAGAACTTCCGAACGGCCTTCGACGGGTTCGACGTCGAGTCGATCGCCCGCTACACCGACCGCGACGTCACCCGGTTGATGGCCGACGTCGGCATCGTGCGCAATCGCGCCAAGATCGAGGCCACCATCTCCAACGCCCGCGCCGCGGCTGACCTCGACGTCGACCTGTCCGACCTGCTGTGGTCATATGCCCCGCCGTCACGGCCCCGGCCCAGGACGCTGTCGGATGTGCCGTCGCTGAGCCCGGAATCGCAGGCGATGGCCAAGGATCTCAAGAAGCGGGGTTTCCGCTTCGTCGGACCCACCACCGCGTACGCATTGATGCAGGCCACGGGCATGGTCGATGACCACATCGAGTCGTGTTGGGTACCCCCGGCCGCGGCCGGCAATCGGCACTGATCACAGCCGCTCTACCGGGTCTTTCACACTCACGCGTTCCGATGAGGAACAATGGAACCTGAAAACAGGCAGTTCAGTGCCGGAGACGCAGCAGTCATGCGGTCCGGCACCGATCCGAGTCCGTCAAGTCGGGCCGGCTCGACTCTGGAGGGAGTACTCGATGGCGGCGATGAAGCCCCGGACTGGCGACGGTCCACTGGAAGCAACCAAGGAGGGGCGCGGCATCGTGATGCGGGTACCACTGGAAGGCGGCGGCAGGCTCGTCGTGGAGCTCACCCCGGAGGAAGCTGCTGCCCTCGGTGACGAGCTCAAAGGTGTCACCAGCTAACTGATCAACCCACGAAACCCCGCGTCACCGCGCGGGGTTTCGTGCTGCCTACGCCGACACCTTGCGGTAGATCTCGAGGGTCTGCTCGGCGATGTGCGCCCAGGAGAACTCGTCGATGCAGCGCTGCCGCCCCGCCTGCCCGAAGCGGCGGGCCTTCTCCGGGTCGCCCACCAGCGCGTTGACCGCCTCGGCCATGCGGAGCTCGAAACCGGCCGGGTCGGCGGCGTCGTAGTGCACCAACGTCCCCGTCACGCCGTCGTCGACCACCTCGGGGATGCCGCCCACATCGGAGGCGATCACCGCCGTCCCGCAGGCCATCGCCTCGAGGTTGACGATGCCCAGCGGCTCGTACACCGATGGGCAGATGAAAGCTGTTGCCGCCGAGAGGATTTCGCGGATCTTGCCGATCGGCAGGAACTCCTGCACCCAGAACACGCCGCTGCGCCGGCCGGCCAGCTCCTGCACGGCGCCACTGACCTCGGCGGCGATCTCCGGGGTGTCCGGCGCGCCGGCGCACAGCACCACCTGAATCTCCGGATCGAAGTGGTGAGCGGCCGCGATCAGATGTGGCACACCCTTCTGCCTGGTGATCCGGCCGACGAACGCCACCATGGGCCGGGTGGGGTCGACGCCCAGCTCGGCCAGCACCGACTCGCCGCGTTCCGGCGGCGCCGGATACCAGACGCCGGTGTCGATGCCGTTCTTCACCACGTGTACGCGGTTGGGGTCCAGACCCGGGTACACCGACAGCACGTCCTCGCGCATTCCCGAGCTCACTGCGATCACCGCGTCGGCGGCTTCGACGGCGGTTCGCTCCACCCAGAGTGAAACCCGGTAGCCGCCGCCGAGTTGCTCGGCCTTCCACGGCCGCAGCGGCTCCAGCGAATGCGCGGTCAGCACATGCGGAATGCCGTAGAGCAGGGCGGTGAGGTGACCCGCCATGCCGGTGTACCAGGTGTGCGAGTGCGCGACGGTCGCGGCGGAGGCCGCGTTGGCCATCACCAGATCCGCCGACAGCGTCGACAGGGCCGGGTTGGCCCCCTTCAACGCCGGGTCGGGCTGGTGGACAAAGGCGCCCGTGCGCGGGGCGCCCATGCAGTGCACGTCGACTTCACACAGGCGGCGCAACTGTGCGACGAGCTCTGTCACGTGAACGCCGGCCCCGCCGTAAACCTCGGGTGGATACTCCCGAGTCATCATCGCCACCCGCATGAGACCGACGGTAGTAGCCGCCGCGCGCCAGCGCAGCTTTGTGGTCCAACGTGGTTGAGCCTGACCACAAAATCACGCCCGGGCGCGGACACCGGCCGGTAATCGCGCCAATGGCCTAGCCGTCTTCGACGCCTGCCGTTAGGTTTGCAACATGAGGGAATTGCCACACGTGCTGGGCATCGTCCTGGCCGGGGGAGAGGGCAAGCGCCTGTATCCGCTGACCGCCGACCGAGCCAAGCCCGCGGTTCCCTTCGGCGGCGCGTATCGCCTCATCGACTTCGTGCTGTCGAATCTGGTCAACGCCCGCTACCTGCGCATCTGCGTGCTCACCCAGTACAAGTCGCACTCGCTGGACCGGCACATCTCACAGAACTGGCGGCTGAGCGGTCTGGCCGGTGAGTACATCACCCCGGTGCCGGCCCAGCAGCGGCTCGGCCCGCGGTGGTACACCGGGTCGGCCGACGCGATCTACCAGTCGATGAACCTGATCTACGACGAGGATCCGGACTACATCGTGGTTTTCGGAGCCGACCACGTGTACCGGATGGACCCCGAGCAGATGCTCAAGTTCCACATCGACAGCGGCGCGGGCGCCACGGTGGCCGGCATCCGCGTGCCGCGCGCGGAAGCCCACGCCTTCGGCTGCATCGACGCCGACGAGTCCGGACGGATCCGCGAGTTCGTCGAGAAGCCGACCGACCCGCCGGGCACGCCGGACGACCCCGAGCAGACGTTCGTCTCGATGGGCAACTACATCTTCACCACCAAGGTTCTCATCGACGCCATCCGCGCCGATGCCGACGACGACCACTCCGATCACGACATGGGCGGCGACATCATCCCGCGACTGGTCGGCGACGGCATGGCCGCGGTCTACGACTTCAACCTCAACGAGGTGCCCGGCGCCACCGAACGCGACCACGGTTACTGGCGTGACGTCGGCACGCTGGACGCCTTCTACGACGCGCACATGGATCTGGTCTCGGTGCACCCGGTGTTCAACCTGTACAACAAGCGCTGGCCGATTCGCGGCGAGTCGGAGAACCTGGCGCCGGCCAAGTTCGTCAACGGCGGCTCGGCGCAGGAGTCGGTGGTCGGCGCGGGCAGCATCGTCTCGGCGGCCTCGGTGCGCAACTCGGTGCTGTCGAGCAATGTCGTTGTCGAAGACGGCGCCATCGTCGAGGGCAGCGTCCTGATGCCCGGCGTGCGGGTCGGTCGCGGCGCGGTGGTCCGCCACGCCATCCTGGACAAGAACGTCGTCGTGGGGCCCGGCGAGATGGTCGGCGTGGACCTCGAGAAGGACCGCGAGCGGTTCGCGGTCAGCTCGGGCGGCGTGGTCGCCGTCGGCAAGGGCGTCTGGATCTAGCCCGTCCCGGCGGCGCGCTTCTTGCGGCGCCTGCGGCGCAGCAGCGATACCGCCGCCCACACCAGCGCAACCATGATCAGCAGCACCAGCGCCGGGATCAGGATCGCCACGAAGACCAGCCCCACGCTGGTGACATCCTCGATCGTGCTCAGTACCGGTGCGGCCACCCCCGCGGTGGCGACGTTGGCCGCCGGGCGCACGGCCGTCTTCGTCAGGTGCACCACCAGAGCGGTGACCACGCCGATCGCGATCGGCACCCACTGGCCGGTGCGGGCGAACTCGCCCGGATCGGTGACCGCGGCGGTCTGTGCCGCGGTGCCGGAGCCGAAGACGATGCCGCCCGCGGTCGGGCGGATGAAGGTCTGCACGGCGTCGTTGACCGAGTCCAGCGCTGGAATCTTGTCGGCGACGATCTCGACCACCAAAAGGATCGCGACGATGCCGATCACCCAGCCGTTCTGCAGCCAGGACCACCCGTGCGGCAGCGTGATGAGGTGGGTGAACCGCCCGAGCAAGCCCATCGACAGCAGCGGGATGTAGGCATTCAGGCCGGCGGCGGTGGCCAGCCCGAATCCGGTCATCAACTCCACGCAGGTCTCCTCAGGCCGGTATGACGGGCACCAGCAGGTGCGCGTCGTGGGATTGTCCCCAGAACAGGATGACGCGTCCGCGTTTTGTGGTGGGGTAAGCCGCGGGAAACTGTCCGGTCGCCGGGTTGCGCGGGCTCAGCCACCGCCCGGCGACGACGAACCGCAGCTGCTCGCCGGCGCGGAACAGTGTCGCCGAGTCGGCCAGCGCCACGTCGACGGCGACGATCTCGCCGGGTGCCGCCGGCGCGGGCTCGGTACAGGCAGGCACCGGCCGCCACGGCGTCGACAGGGCGGAATCCAGCGCGCGCAGCGACACCCGCTGCCATCCGGTGCTCACCCGGTCACGGCCGTAGCCGTAGGACCCCTCGAACGGGACGAACCTGCCGTCGCGCCACTTCTCCACACCGACGAACAGGTCGGCATCGTCGTCATCGGCGACCTGCAGCCACAGCCGTGCCGCCATCGGCCCGCTCAGTTCGGTGTCCTCGGGGACGGTCCAGGTGAAAGAGGCTGCCGCCGAGCGGGTCTTGAAGCCGATGCTGCCCGGCTTGACCGGTGCGGTGGTGCTCAGCGTGCCGGCGCCGGACAGATACAGCCGGCGCCATTCGGTGCGCTCCAGGGGCCAGCCGAACTCCTCGCGCACCGCCGCGATGGTGGTCCGATCCTCCCGGATCTCCAATCGTACTGTGCGCGAATGGGTTTGCGATCCGGTGCCGTCCAGCGCCGTGCGCACGAACGCCAGCTGCGCGGCGCGCGCGGCCGCGGAGTAGTAGGTCGCCCACTTGCCGCCGCGGTGGGTGTAGAGGTGCGCGAATCGTGAACTCGTCTGCTGGAAGGCGCGAATCGAGCCGCGCGAGTGCAGGTTGTGGTCGGAGAAGCTGCCGCACACCAACATCGGCACCGTGATCGCAGAGAGGTCCGGCACCAGGGACTGCCAGAACTCGTCGCGCAACGGGTGGGTGTCACCCTTCGCGATCATGTCGTAGCTCTGCCGGGTGCTGCGGCGCACTCCGGCCGCCCACAGCCGCAGGAAGCCCTTCTCCCGGACGCCGCCCGGGAAGGCGAGGTCGCGGTAGACGTCGGAGAAGCCCTCCCACGGGATGATGGCCTTGAGCGCCGCCGGACGCAGCGCGGCCACGGCGTATTGGGTGATGGCCAGGTAGGACACCCCGGACATCACCACCCGACCGTCGCTCCACGATTGTGCGGCCGCCCAGCCGACGATGTCGTAGATGTCCTCGGCCTCCTGCCGGGACAGCAGCGCGCCGATTCCACCGGATGTTCCGCAACCCCGCAGGTCGGCGTTGACCACGGCGAAACCCTGGGCCACCCACCACGCCGGGTCGGGGGCTTCCCAGGAGGTCAGTGCCGAGAAGCTGACCGGGCTGGGTTGGCGCAGTGCGCGATACTGGGGTGAGAACGTCCATTTCCCGCGGCGGCGCTGGGGCAGGTTGTCCTTGCCGTAGGGGTGGGCGCACAGCAGCACCGATCGGGGTGTTTCGCCGCGCGGCCGGAACATGTTGACCCGCAACACCGTTCCGTCCCGAGTGGTCACCTCGAGGTCGTGTTCGACGACGATGTCGCCGGGGGGGTCGGTCACGGTCACCGGCGGCACCGCCGCACTGCGCAGTCGCGCGATCGCGTAGCGCAGCCGGCCCGGCCGTCGCCACGGAGTGTCCAGAGCCCGCGCCACGCCCGTCACACTAGCGCCGATCACCAAGCCAGTGGCACCAATCGGTCGCGCACCTTTTCCATGTAGTCGCGAGATCCCCTCCGCTCCTGACTGAGCACCTTCTCCTCGTCGACGATGCGGATCGCGAGCAGCACTCCGGCGGCGACCGTGCCCAGTGGCACCCTAGATGACATCGCGGCGGCGGTACAGCCACCCTGCGCCCGCCGTGATTGCTAGCGCGATGAGCGCCATCATGCTCAGTGCCACAACGGAAACCGATGACGGCGCGGTGGTTCGGCCCACCGGTGAGGCCTCGATCAGCCAGCGCGGCAGGCGGAGCAACGCCCCGAGGTAGAGCGCGGCGATCACGAACGTCACCGCCAGCCAGCCGAGGCCGGGGCGACGCAGCGCCACACCGAGCGCGGCCACCGCGGCCACCACCCCCATCGCGGGCAGGAACGCCAGAGCCGCCAGTGTGAGCCGGATGATCGTCTGCGGTTCGCCGAGGGTCAGGCCGGCGCCCAGTCCGTTGCCGAAACCGGCACCGGCCAGCAACACCGCGGCGCCGGTCAGCGCCGCGCCCACCGCGGACAGCAGCCACGCCCATCGCGACACCGACCCGGACAGCACGGCCTCACCGAGCCCCGACTCCTCGTCACGGCTCAGGCGGACGATCACCGTCACCACGTAGGCGGTGGTCGCCGCGGCGAGGAACTGCGTCATCGTGGTGTACACCCCGTCGGTGCCCTGCGCCGAAAGCACCCGCGCGATCAGCGCGTTGCCGCGTGCGGCGTCGAGTAGTGACTTGGTCATCGAGCCGAAGGCCGCTCCGGCCACCAGCAGGCCGACCGCCCAGCCGATCGTCAACCCGCGGTGGATCACCAACTGCAACCCGAAGACGCCGCCGACCGGCCGCGCACCGGGATGATCGCCCGAGGAGGCCAGCACCGCGTCGTCGTACTGCCGCAGGCTCTCCAGCACCGCCGCCAGACCGATCAGTGCCGCGGCCAACACCAGCAGCACGACAAGCGGCCACCAGCGCAGCGCGACGAACGCGCGCATCTGCTGTGCCCAGGCTATCGGCGAGAACCAGCTCAGCACACTGCCGGAGTTGTCGATCACATCACCGGCGCCGCGGATCAGCGCCGCGGCGGCCAGCACGGCCATCGCCGCGCCCGTCGCGGTGCGGGCCTGCCGCCACATCTGGGCGGTCACCGCCGCGATGGCACCGAACACCGTTGCCACCGCGGTGACCCCCAGGCACATCGCCGCGGTGTCGACGACAGCGAAACCCGTTGCCGCCATTGCCCCCGTCATGGTGATGGCCAGCGTCGCATTGACCGCGGTCATCACGATCACCGCCGCGGCGGTGCGGGCGTGCCGGCCGACCACCGAGGACAGTACGAGTTCGGCTGCGCCGCTCTCCTCTTCGGCTCGGGTATGGCGAATCACCGTCAGGATCGCCAGGATCGAGGCCGCGACGATGAGGGTCAGCATCAGCTCGTTGGCCATCATGACGCCGAGGTCGGTTTGGTGGCCGCCGAACATCGGCCCGCCCAGCATGATTCCGGCCGGAGTCTTCAGCAGGTTGACGCGGGCCTGACGTTGCGCCTCCCCGGGATAGGCCAGCCGGATTCCGTTGGGCGCGTAAACCATCATCAGCGTCAGCACCGAGATCCACACCGACAACCGCACCCGGTCACGGCGGATCGCGAACCGGATCAGGGCGGCCAGCCCGGTGAAGGAGGAGCTCGCCGGAGCGGCGTGATGGCGTGCGCCGACCGCGGCTGTCATGGCCGCGCAGCCTGGTACTCACGCAGGAACAGGTCTTCGAGCGAGGCCGGGGTGACGGTCAACTCCACGATGCCCAACCGGGTCAACCGGCCCATCGTCGATTCGAGCCGGTCACGCTCCACGGAGAATCGGACCTGACCGTCGCCGAAGTCCGCGTCGTGCACCCCCGGCCAGGTCCGCACGTCGGCGGCCTGCCCGCGGGTGCGGACCGTCACGGTGGTCCACATCAGGTGGCGAAGCTGGGCCAGCGACCCCGACTGCACGGTGCGCCCGGCCCGGATGATGGTCACGGTGTCACACAGCTTTTCGACCTCGGCCAGGATGTGGCTGGACAACAGAACCGCCGCACCGCGCTGGGCCACCTCGGCGACGCATTGCTCGAATGCCTGCTCCATCAACGGATCCAGACCCGAGGTGGGCTCGTCGAGGATGTAGATGTCGGCGTCGGTGGCGAACGCCGCGACCAACGCGACCTTCTGCCGGTTGCCCTTGGAATAGGTGCGGGCCTTCTTGTGCGGGTCGAGCTCGAATCGCTCGACGAGTGCGTCGCGGCGGCGTTGGTCGGCGCCACCCCGAAGTCCGCACAGGAAGTCGATTGCCTGCGCGCCGGTGAGGCTGGGCCACAACGTCACGTCGCCGGGCACGTAGGCGATCCGCCGGTGCAGTTCGACGGCGTCGCGCCACGGGTCGCGGCCCAGCAGACGCACCGTGCCGCCTTCGGCCCGCAGCAGTCCCAGAAGCACCCGGATGGTCGTGGACTTGCCGGCACCGTTGGGGCCGAGGAAGCCGCTGACCGAACCGGGCCGCACGGTCAGGTCGAGGCCGTCCAGGGCGCGGGTGTGGCCGAAGGTCTTGACCAGGCCGCGGATTTCCACAGCGGCGGTGTCAGTGCGCCTTGTCGTCGAAGTCGCTGTCATTGCCCTCTCCTTTGCCATCCGGCATCGAATGAGTTTGTGCTGCAAATGTTTCCAGCATGGTGGAGTCGGTGAGCAGGCCCTCGGTGAAGACCTCGAGGGCGGGCATCATCATGTCGTTGCCGTAGTCGCGCAGTACGGCGCGCAAGTCCGTCGGGTTGTCGTGCAGTTGGATGTAGAGCAGGAAAGCGCCACCGCCTGCCATCGCCAGGTACTTGGCGCGGGCGGCCGGGTCGCGGCTGGGCCTGATGGTCCCGGCCCGTACGCCGTCGTCGAGATAGCTTTCGGCGTTGCGGATCATGGTCTGCCACAGGTGCCTGGCCAACTCGCCGCCGGTCTGCATGCTGCGCACCAGGTAGGCCATCATCGGCGCATACGCCTCGATCTCGGCCACCTGCGCCAGCCAGGTCGCGGCGTCGGTGGACCGGATGGCCGCTGATTTCTCGCTGCGGATCTCCTCGGCGATGTAGTCGTCACACGCCTTGCGCAGCCCGTCCTTGGACCCGAAGTGGTGGATCACCAGCCCCGGGCTGACGCCGGCCGCCTCGGCGATCGCGCGCACCCCGACCTCGAAGCCGCGCGATCCGAACAGTTCGATCGCGGCGTCCCGAATCCTGGCCGTCGTCGTCAAGTCCGTTGAACGCATGTTTAGTATGCTAAACACACGTTCAACAACCCGTCAAGCGGCCGTCCTCGACAAGAGGTGGGCGGTGGGTGCTGCGGGGTGGTTGCCGAGCATGTTGAGCAGCATCGCCAGCTTGCGGGCCTCGGTGTCGGCCCCGTAGGAGTGCGGTCGGTACCGGTGGATCGCGGGGTCGTGCCCGTCGATCGTCAGGTGCACCTGCCCGGGCGATCCGCTGGTCGTGAGCACCGCGGCGTGCAGGCCCGTCAGCGGCATGTGGGCGGCATCCGGCCCGTAGCCGAGAATCAGTTCCGTGCGGGAGAGTCGCAGTCCCGCCCAGGTGATGACGACGCCGTCGGCCCGATCCCGGCGCGACGTCCTGACCTCGGTCCAGATCGAGCCGAGCATCGCAATGGCCAGTG
The DNA here is from genome assembly GCA_963716465.1 of uncultured Actinomycetota bacterium. GTDB lineage: Bacteria > Actinomycetota > Actinomycetes > Mycobacteriales > Mycobacteriaceae > Mycobacterium. Next base: position 277,037 of record CAVQTS010000003.1, on the reverse strand, counting down.
GGACGACGATGATGATCGCCGCGATGAATGCCGGGTTGGCGATCACCCCCATGATTCCCCCTGACCCGAGCCGACCCATCTCCGCAGGCTCGACGGTGCTGGCCTCCTCAGCACCAACACTGCAAGCGTGGGACTGCGCCGCCCACTCCCATAGAGTGGTGGGCTACGCCAATTCCCCTCGAACCTGCGAAGGGCCGGTCAAGCGGCCTCGTCCAGTTCGGCGTGCGCCCGGGCGTTGTACGGCTCACCGGCGAGCATGTTGAGCAGCATCGCCAACGTGCGCGCATCGGTGCTGGCCCCGTAGGAGTAGGGCCGGCGCCGGTCGATCGCGGTGCTGCGCCCGCCGATTGTCAGGATCACCTGCGTCGGCGGATCGCCGGTGGTCGTCACCGCCGCGTGCAGACCGGCCAGCGGGATGCGGGTGGCATCGGACTTGTAGCCCAGGATCAGTTCCGTGCGGGAGAGTCGCAGCCCTGCCCACGTCGTCACGACGGCGTCGGCCCTGTCCCGGCGCGATGTCCGCAGTTCCGTCCACATCGCACCGGCGAGCGCAACGGCCATCGGGACGACGATGATTGCCGCCGCGATGATTGCCGGGTTGACGATCGCCCCCATGAGTCTCCCCCTGACCCGAAGCCGACAGAGAGCGAGTTTTACCCGGCAGGGGAGTGGTCAAACGGAGTTCAGGTGTCCGATTCGCGAACGGTTTCAGTCGCGCGCGGCGACCAGGATGCCGTCGCCCAGCGGCACCAGCACCGGGGTCAGCCGCTCGTCCTCGGCGATGAGCCGGGCGGCCTCTCGCACCGCGGCCACCTCGGGGTCATTGGCCGTCGGATCACCGGCGCGGCCGCCGAGCGCGGCCCGGTGCACGACGATGACGCCGCCGGAGCGCAGCAGCCGGATGCCCTCGACCACGAACTCGGCCTGGTCGCCCGGCACGGCGTCGATGAACACCAGGTCGTAGGACTCGTCGGCCAACCGGGTGAGCACGTCCTGGGCGCGGCCCGCGATCAACCTGGTACGGGACGGGCCGATCCGGGCCTCGCTGAAGGCCTGCTTGGCGATGCGCTGGTGCTCGGGTTCGATGTCGATGGTGGTCAGCACGCCGTCGTCACGCATGCCCGACAGCAGCCACAGCCCGCTGACCCCGGCCCCGGTTCCCACCTCCACGACGGCTTTGCCGCCCGATAGCCGGGCCAGCACGCTCAGGAGGGCGCCCACCGCGGGAGTCACCGCGCCCGCACCGGCGTCGACCGCCCGTTCCCGGGCCGCGGCGACGATGGCGTCCTCGGAGATCGATCCCTCCGCATGGGCCAGGATGCGTTCGGCCCGGCTCGGCTCCGGCTGGCCGGATTGGTCGTCTGTAGTGGCCATTCTCAGCAGCGTAGAGCCAATTCGAGCGCGGTGTGGGCAGGCGCGCCCGGTGTGCCGACCAGCACGCCCGGGATCCTCGACACGCCGATGCTGGAGAGCGCGGCGGAGACCTCATTGCTGAGCATCAGCCCAGCGCAGCAAACATAACGAAAGTATTTCTCAGAGCTAACTCAGTTTGCTCACATCACTTCCACACCGGGATGAGGAACGGTATCGGACATGGAACACCGGGAACGCTGGTTCGGGAATACCCCCGAGGGCTCTCGCGTTGTGCCGCTTGATGCGAACGGCGGCTTCGAGCCCTCGCCGCAGATCAACCAGGAGGATCCGACGACCACCACACTGATGGCCCCGACGACCATGTCGCATCTCGAGCAGTTCAGCGATGCCGAGTGGGTCGAGCCGTCCGACGAGCCGCAGGGCACCGCGGTGTTCGACGCGACGGGCGACCGTGCGGCCATGCCGTCCTGGGAAGAACTGGTGCGTCAGCACGCCGACCGGGTGTACCGGCTGGCCTACCGACTGTCCGGCAACCAGCACGACGCCGAGGATCTCACCCAGGAGACCTTCATCCGGGTGTTCCGTTCCGTCCAGAACTATCAGCCCGGCACCTTCGAGGGCTGGCTGCACCGCATCACCACCAACCTGTTCCTCGACATGGTCCGTCGCCGTGGCCGCATCCGCATGGAGGCGCTTCCCGAGGACTACGACCGGGTCCCGGCCGACGAGCCCAACCCCGAGCAGATCTACCACGACTCGCACCTGGGTCCGGATCTGCAGGCCGCGCTGGACTCGCTGGCGCCGGAGTTCCGCGCCGCCGTCGTCCTCTGCGACATCGAGGGTCTGTCCTACGAGGAGATCGGTGCCACCCTGGGTGTGAAGCTGGGCACAGTGCGCAGCCGCATCCACCGCGGCCGCCAGGCGCTGCGGGAGTATCTCGCCGCGCACTCGGGTCGGCACGGGATCGACGACTTCACCGCCGAATCGGCTTAGCCCGTATCCGGCCGAACTGGCCGTCATGGCATGTCATCTACAGGATCGCGCGCTACATTCGACCTAGTGCCGCGAAACTTCCACATGACCGGAGGAGAGGAGCTGGTGATGGTCGACCCCGGAGATGTGTTCCGTCGGGCGTTCTCCTGGCTTCCCTCCCAGTTCGCCTCCCAGAGCGACGCACCGGTGGGCGCCCCGCGCCAGTTCGGCTCCACCGAGCACTTGTCCACCGAGGCCATCGCCGCCTATGTCGACGGCGAGCTGCGGATGAAGTCCTACCTGCGGGCGGCGCACCATCTGTCGCTGTGCCAGCAGTGCGCGTCCGAGGTGGAAGGTCAGTCCCAGGCCAGGGAGGCGCTGCGGGACTCCAATCCGATCAGCACCCCGATCAGCTTGTTGGGTCTGTTGTCGCAGATTCCGAACTCAGCACCCGACGAGCCGGTGCCACCGCAGCCGCAGAGGAGCGACGGCGGCGACATGGGGCGCCGGAGCCGCGACGGCGGCGACATGGGGCCTCGACTCGCCGACCAGTTAGCTGACGGCACAACCCGCGGCCGGCGTAAGCGCCGGTAGGGTGGATGAGACAGCGAGCCGCTACGTGCTCGGTCCCGTAGCGCGCTGAAGTCTGAGCGCTTGGATAGAGGTTGAACTTGAGCCCCAATCAGGACGGCAGCAGCCCCCGCCTGGCCCCGCGTCCGATCGCGCGTCCCCCTGTCGACCAGCAGGCCAGCCGCGCGTTCGGGCGTCCGAACGGCGTTGACGGATCGTTCGTCGCCGAGGAGTTGCGCCCGGCCAAGTTCCGCGGTGAGGTCGACTTCCAGCCCAAGGACAAGCCGGCCGATCCGGTCCTCGAGGAGGCATTCGGGCGGCCCTACCCGGGCGGTGACTCGCTGCAGCGCCATCCCGCCGACGCCGGCGCCATCCAGGCCGACGAGGACGGCGCCGACGAGCCTGACGATCCGTGGCGCGATCCGGGTGCGGGCGCCGCGCTCGGCACACCGGCCGTCGAGAAGCCGATTCCGGTCGCCGTCTCCGGCCCGGCAGGCAAGCTCGGGGTGCGTGAAGTGCTGTTCGGCGGGCGGGTGTCCTATGTGGCGCTGGCCGTGCTCGGCATCACCGCGCTGCTGATCGGACTGGTCGGCGGCTGGGTCGGACGCAAGACCGCCGAGGTCGTAGAGGCGTTCACCACCTCCAAGGTCACCCTGTCCACCGACGCCAACGGCGTGGTTCCCGCCGGGCGGTTCGCCAAGGTCGCGGCCTCTGTCGCCGACTCCGTGGTCACCATCGAGGCGGTCAGCGACGACGAGGGCGCCCAGGGCTCGGGTGTGGTCATCGACGGCCGCGGTTACATCGTCACGAACAACCACGTCATCTCCGATGCCGCCACCAACCCCAGCAAATACAAGATCTCCGTGGTGTTCAACGACGGCCACAACGTGCCGGCCAACCTCGTCGGCCGCGACCCCAAGACCGACCTAGCGGTGCTGAAGGTCGACAACGTCGACAACCTCACCGTCGCCAAGTTCGGCGACTCCGACAAGGTCCACGTCGGCGACGAAGTGATCGCCGCCGGCGCCCCGCTGGGCCTGCGCAGTACGGTCACGCACGGCATCATCAGCGCGCTGCACCGCCCGATTCCGCTGTCGGGCGAGGGCTCTGACACCGACACCGTCATCGACGCCATCCAGACCGACGCCTCGATCAACCACGGCAACTCCGGCGGCCCCCTGATCAACATGGACTCCGAGGTGATCGGCATCAACACGGCCGGAAAATCGTTGTCGGACAGCGCAAGTGGGCTTGGATTCGCCATCCCGGTCAATGAGGTCAAGGACACCGTCAGCACGCTGATCAAGGACGGCAAGATCTCGCATCCGACGCTGGGACTCTCGGCGCGCTCGGTGAGCAACGACCTGGCTCAGGGCGCGCAGGTGGCCAACGTCAAGGCCGGCGGTCCCGCCGAGAAGGCGGGCATCCTGGAGAACGACGTCGTGGTCAAGGTCGGCGCTCGCAAGGTCGCCGACGCCGACGAGTTCGTGGTCGCGGTGCGCCAGCTCAAGATCGGCCAGGATGCACCGATCGAGGTCATGCGGGACGGCCGCAAGGTCGTGCTGACGGTGAATCCCGCGCCGGACAACTGAGCCATGTTCGCCAACGTCGGGTGGGGCGAGATGCTCCTGCTGGTGGTCATCGGTCTGGTGATCCTCGGCCCCGAGCGGCTGCCCGGGGCGATCCGGTGGACGTCCAGCACGCTGCGGCAGGCCCGCGACTATGTCAGCGGTGCCACCAGTCAGTTGCGTGAGGATCTGGGTCCCGAGTTCGACGACATCCGCCAGCCGCTGAGCGAGCTGCAGAAGCTGCGCGGGATGACGCCGCGCGCCGCGCTGACCAAACACCTGCTAGACGGGGACGACTCCTGGCTCACCGAGGCGTTCCAGTCGCCGGACAAGCCGCACAGCGCGCCGCCGCCGGTGGCCCAACCCAAGGCGTTCGAGCCGTTGCCGCCCGGCACGCCAGCGCCGTTCGATTCCGACGCCACCTGACGTTTCCCCGAACGTGCGCCTGTAGCGCCAACAACTCGACGCTCGGCGACGGTTTATTGCCGGCGCGTGGTGTCCAGGCCCAGCGACATGCCGGCCAGGCCGCGACGGCGTTCGGAGAGCTTGTCGGCGATGCCACGCAGTTCCTTGCCCGCCGCCGAGTCGGGCGCCGACAGGACCAGCGGTACTCCGGAGTCGCCTGCGGTGACCAGCGCGGGATCCAGCGGAACCTGGCCCAGCAGAGGCACATCCGCGCCGACCGCCCGCGAGAGCCGTTCGGCGACCTGGCGGCCGCCGCCCTCGCCGAAGATCTGCATCGTGGTGCCGTCGGGCATCAGCAGCCCGGACATGTTCTCCACCACGCCGACGATGCGCTGGCGGGTCTGCAGGGCGATCACACCGGCTCGCTCGGCCACCTCGGCGGCCGCGACCTGCGGCGTAGTCACGACGATGATCTCCGCGCCCGGGACCAGCTGGGCCACCGAGATCGCGACGTCGCCGGTGCCGGGCGGCAGGTCGAGCAGCAGTACGTCCAGATCGCCCCAGTAGACGTCGGCGAGGAACTGCTGCAGCGCCCGGTGCAGCATCGGCCCGCGCCACACCACGGGCGCGTTGCCCTGGGTGAACTGGGCGATCGAGATCAGCTTCACGTCGTGGGCGATCGGCGGCAGGATCATCGACTCGACCTGGGTGGGCCGCTCGTCGGTACCCAGCATCCGCGGGATGGAGTGGCCGTAGATGTCGGCGTCGAGCACGCCGACGGACAGGCCGCGCGCGGCCATCGCCGCGGCGAGGTTGACCGTGACACTGGATTTGCCGACGCCGCCCTTGCCGGAGGCCACGGCGTACACCCGGGTCAGCGAACCCGGCTGGGCGAACGGGATCACCGGCTCGGCGGCGTCTCCGCGCAGCATCTTGCGCAACTCGGTGCGCTGCTCGTCGCTCATGACGTCCAGGGCGACGGTGACCGCTCCGGTTCCCGGCACGTCGGAGACGGCCTCGGTCACGCGTTGGGTGATCTCGGTCTTCTTCGGGCACGCCGAGGTGGTCAGGTAGATCTCGACGTGCACCGCGCCGTCGTCGGCGACCGCGATGCTCTTGACCATGTTGAGCTCGGTGATCGGGCGGCGCAGTTCCGGGTCGATCACCTTGGCCAGTGCGGCGCGGATCGCGCTCTCGAGTTGTGAAGACATCACCGCGAGTCTAGGCGGCGACGTAAGGCCTCAGGTCAGGCGCCTGGTCCGGGCAGCGCACCGTGCGTCGCAGGCAGCGGCGCGGCCGCTGTCTCGGGTGCGGGAACCGGGTCGGCGGCCGGCGCCGGCGGCGTCATCCACGGCGGCTGCCACGCCGGCGGGGCGTCAGCAGGCGCGGCATCGGGTGCCGGGGTGGCCGCCGGCGGCGCGAGCTGCGAGCCCATGCAGATCACCTCACACGGCGACTGCTGCGGCAGCAGGCCGGCGGGCCCGGGCAGCGGGCCGGTGGCCAACTGTCCGGCTGCCTCGGAGTTGCCGAAGCTGATCAGCGGCGTCTGGCCCAGCCCGTCGCTGGACGCCAGACTGGTCATGTCGAACGGCATGCCGGGCCCGAGCCCTTCCGGGTGCTCCAGATGCACGTCTCCGATGGCCGGCGCCGGACCGACGATCGGCGGCAGGTCCACCGGCGCGACACCGGTGGCGTAGGCCGCTGCCCAGCCCATCACGTTCTGGGCGTACGCCATCGAGTTGTTGTAGCGCAGGATCGCGGTCAGCACCTGCGACTGGTTGCGAAGGTTCAGGCCGCCGCTGCACAGGTAGCGCGCGGCCGCCAGGGCCGCGTCGTAGATGTTCTGCGGGTCCGGCCGACCGTCACCGGTCGCGTCGGAGGCGTAGCGCGACCAGGTGCCGGGCAGGAACTGCATCGGCCCGATCGCCCGGGCGTACATCGCGCGCCCGGCCTGCACGTTCTGCACGATGACCTCGTTGCCCGGCAGGGAGCCGTCCAGCGCGGGTCCGTAGATCGGATTGACGGCAGTACCGTGCGCGTCGGTGGCCCCGCCGTTGGCGTGCCCCGACTCGATCCGGCCGATCCCGGCGAGCAGGTTCCAGCTCACTCCGCAGCCGGGTGCGGCGGTGGCCATGATCTGCTCGGCATTGCGGTAGGCGGCCAGCGCGACGGCCGGAATGCGCATCGCGCCAGGGGAATTCAGCACGATGGGCGGAGGCGGGGCGGACACCGTGGCCGCCGCGACGCGGAAGTTGCTCGGCTGCTTGGTGAGCGCGACAACCGTCACGCCCGAGGAGTCACCGTGCGAAGAGGACACCGCGGCCAGCGGCGTCACGTCGGTGTCGTATACCGGCGCGCCCAGGTGGCTAGGGGCGGCTGCGACGGCGCCGGCGAGGACGATCGGCGTGAGCATGGCGAGGCCGAACGCAGGCGTCCGAACCACCCTGCTGACGCGGTTGCCTATCCCCACTCGTCCGCCCTCAAACCGTCCTCAGAAGTTCAAGCCTTGTGCCTGTGAACGAAGTCACCATACATACCTTCGAGACCTCAGTGGTATCCAATGGTCACCTTGGTCACGAACCGGATTTCTTCGAGCGCCGCTCGGAACCTTCCGACTTGCCGGTGGCCGGCTTCTCCGGCTGTAGCGCCTCGAGCAACTGGCGGACCTCCTCGAGTTCGCGGCGAAGGTAGTCGCGCGTGGCGACCTCGCCGACGGCCAGCCGCAGGGCGGCCAGTTCACGGGCCAGGAACTCGGTGTCGGCCTTGGTCTGCTGGGCGCGTCTGCGGTCCTCCTCCAGAGCGACTCGGTCACGGTTCTCCTGGCGGTTCTGCGCCAGGAGAATCAGCGGAGCGGCGTAGGCGGCCTGGGTGGAGAACACGAGGTTCAGCAGGATGAACGGGTACGGATCCCAGCGCCAGCGCACCGCCGCCAGGTTGAGCCCGATCCACACGACGACGATGACGGTCTGCCAGAGCAGATAACGCCCGGTGCCGAGGAAGCGGGCGATCGATTCGCTGAACCGGCCGACTGCTTCCGGGTCGACGTTGATCTGGAGCCGGCGCGGGGAACGCGGGGTGTCCAGGCGCTGGCGCGCCGACAGGTCGCTCACGTCATTCCCCTGGTCGCCTGGTTGGGCAGCTGCGGCTCCTCGTAGTCGTCGCGCCAGTCATGCGGCAGCAGATGATCGAGGACGTCGTCGACGGTCACGGCGCCGAGGAGGTGGTTCTCCTCGTCGACGACCGGACCGCAGACCAGATTGTAGGCAGCGAAGTAGCGCGTCAGCGCGCCCAGCGAGGTGTCCGGGGTCAGGCTTGGCAGATCGGTGTCGACGATGCCGCTGACCAGGTTCGCGGGCGGTTCGCGCAGCAGCGCCTGCATGTGCACGCAGCCCAGGTAGCGGCCGGTGGGGGTGGCTGTCGGCGGGCGCACCACGAAGACCAGCGACGCCAGCGCGGGGGTGAGGTCGGGATCGCGGACCCGGGCCAGCGCCTCGGCCACGGTGGTGTCCGGGGCCAGGACGACCGGCTCGGAGGTCATCAGACCGCCCGCGGTGTCCGGCGAGTGGCTGAGCAGCCGTCGCACCGGCTCGGACTCCTCAGGGTCCATGCGGCGCAGCAGGAACTCCGCCTCGGTCGGGTTCAGCACGCCCAGCAGGTCGGCGGCGTCGTCGGGATCCATGGCCTCGAGCACGTCGGCGGCCCGCTCGCTGTCCAGCTGCATCAGCAGCTCGGTCTGGTCGTCCTCGGGCAGCTCCTGCAGGATGTCGGCGACCCGCTCGTCGTCGAGGGCGTTGATGACCTCGGTGCGGCGCTTGGCCGGCAGGTCGCGCAGCGCGTCGGCCACCGCGATGGGGCGCTGTCCCTCGAACTGGTGCAGCAGCTGGGCCACGCCCTGCCCGGGCATCGCCAGCGCCGACGGGGTCAGGCCTTGCACGTTCTGCCAGTCCACCACCTCGACGGTCGACCGCCGGCCCAGTCGGCGGTGGCTGCGCACCGCCACCCGGGTCACCAGCCAGTCGCGCATCCGGGTCTGCTCGATGGCCAGGTCGACCACGACGACGTCGACGGCATCCAGCTGCGGCAGCTCGGGATCGCTGACCCGGACCCGGGTGTCGAGCACCTGACCGAGCACCAGCACCTCACCGGGACGCTGGGCGAAGCGGCGAAGGGACACGTTGCCGGTGGTGAGCGTCACCGCGTTCGGCTCGATCGCGGTGACCCGCAGAATCGGCACGAAAATCCTTCTGCGCGTGAGCAATTCGACGACAAGGCCGAGCACCCGCGGCTGCTGGCGCACGATGCTCATGCTGATCACGACATCACGGACGCGGCCGAGGGATTCACCGTCGGGACCAAGGACGACCATTCCCGCGAGCCGCGCCGCGTACACCCTGCTCACCGACGCCATGGTTCAAAGAGTAGGAGTGTAAGCGTGAACACCGCCTATCGGCCCCGTCGAACTTGCCTGTCGGTTCCGGGCAGCAGCCCCAAGATGATCGAGAAGGCCAAGACGCTGCCCGCCGACGAGGTGTTCCTCGATCTCGAGGACGCGGTGGCCCCAGATGCCAAGGCGCAGGCTCGCACACAGGTTGCCGCGGCGCTGGCCGGCCCGGGCTGGTCCGGTCAGCTGCGCGGGGTCCGGGTCAACGACTGGACCACGCCGTGGACCCATGGCGACGTCATCGACGTCGTCTCTGCCGCAGGCGCCCACCTCGACGTGATCGTGCTGCCCAAGGTGACCGACGCTACCCACGTCCACGCCCTGGATCTGTTGCTGACCCAGCTCGAGCTCACCCACGGCCTGCCGGTCGGCCGGATCGGGGTGGACGCCCAGATCGAGGATGCCAAGGGCCTGAGCAACATCGACGAGATCGCCGCCGCGCCCCGGGTACAGGCCCTGGTGCTGGGACCGGCCGACCTGATGGCCAGCCTTAACATGCGCACGCTGGTGGTGGGGGAGCAGCCGGAGGGCTACGACGTCGGCGACGCCTATCACCACGTACTGATGACGATCCTGGTGGCGGCTCGGGCGCACGGCGTGGCCGCGATCGACGGCCCGTATCTGAAGGTGCGTGACGTCGAGGCGTTTCGCCGGGTGGCGGGCCGCTCGGCGGCGCTGGGCTACGACGGCAAATGGGTGCTGCATCCCGACCAGATCGCGGCAGGCAACGAGATCTTCTCACCCGCCCAGGACGAGTACGACCGGGCCGAACTCATCCTGGAGGCCTACCACTGGCACACCTCGAAGGCCGGCGGCGCCCGCGGCGCGGTGATGCTCGGCGACGAGATGATCGACGAGGCCAGCCGCAAGATGGCGCTGGTGGTCGCAGGCAAAGGCCGCGCCGCAGGGATGGAGCGCGGCGGCGAGCGGTTCGCCCCGCCTCAGTAGTTGTTGTACCGGCTGCTGTTGGCGATGACGAACACCATGAACACGACGTAGAGCAGCATCAGCGCGACGATCACAGCGCCGATTGCCAGCCCGGCGACGGCCAGCCCGAAGCCGTCCTGCCCGGTGCGCTTGGTCTCCCGCATGGCGATGATGCCCAAGATGATGCCGGCGATGCGAAGGCAGCCCGCAGAACACCAGTCCCGCCAGCGAGCACACCAGGGCCGCGACGGCCTTGCCGTTGGTGCCGGGCGGTTTGAGCGGGCGATACGGGTCGTACGGATCGCCGGGGTAGGGCGGGTACGCATAGCCCGCGGTGGACGGGTACGGCGTCGGGTACACCGGCGGCAGCGGCGGGTAATTCGCCGGGTAGTCGATGGGCGCGTACGGGTCGGGCGGCGGCGATGTGCCCTCCGGCCGTGGGGGATTGGTCATCGCGCTAGCGCAGGGCGTAGATCGTCCAGATCAGGCTGATGATCAGGGTCGCGACGCCGACGACGATCCCCGCCATGGCAAGGCCGTAGCCGGCCTGACGGGTCTTCTTGATCTGGTTGAGGGCCAACACGCCGAGCACGATGCCGACGATCGAGCCGATACCGCACAGCAGGCCGACGACGGATGCCACCAGGGAACTGATGGCCAGAGTGTTGGTGCCCGCCTGCGGGCCGGAGTAGTTGTAGCCGCCCGGATACGGCTGGCCGCCGAACTGGGGCGGTGGGGGCGGGGCGGACGGCGGGTAGGCACCGCCGTACTGCGGTGGGTAGCCGCCCTGCGGCGGGGCCGGCGGTTGGTAGCCCGGTTGCGGTGCGTACCCGGGCGGGGGATAGCCCGGCGGAGAGTACCCCGGCGGCGGATATCCGCTCGGCGTCTCGTAGCCGGTGTAGGCCGGCGCGTTCGGCGGCGTGAGCGGAGCGTCGTAACCGGGAGAACCCTGGGACTGTTCGATGGGCGGGGCCTCGTAGGAGCCCTCGGAGGGACCCTGTGCGCCCTCGTTCTGCGGCTTTTCGCCGGAGTCGCCGCCGGAAGCTGTCATGCTGATCAACCTAGCGTATGTGCTGGTGGCACGCCGCTGGCTCGCCCGTGGGGCGGGCAAGAGGCACCAACGCCGGCAGCACGTCGTTGACCACTTGACCGACCGGTCCGGTGCCGGGCCGCCCCGGCGCGACAGACCACGCGCATGACAGGAGAATGAGCAGACATGACCAGCCCCTTCCAACCCGGACCGAACCCCGGCGCGAATCCTCGCGGCGCGGCGGCGGGATCCCGACGCGGTCCGGTCGGTTTGCCGACACCTCCCAAAGGCTGGCCGATCGGTTCCTACCCCACGTATGCCGAGGCGCAGAAGGCCGTCGACTACCTCTCCGACCAGGAGTTCCCCGTGCAGCAGGTGACCATCGTCGGGGTGGACCTGATGCAGGTCGAGCGGGTCACCGGCCGGCTGACGTGGCCCAAGGTGCTCGGCGGCGGTGTCATCACCGGTGCGTGGCTGGGCATCTTCATCGGCCTGGTGCTGGGATTCTTCAGTCCCAACCCGTGGGCCTCGCTGATCACCGGTTTGGTTGCCGGCGTGATCTTCGGGTTGATCACCTCGGCGATCCCGTACGCCATGGCGCGCGGCACAAGAGATTTCAGCTCGACGATGCAGCTGGTCGCCGGGCGCTACGACGTGCTGTGCGATCCGCAGAACGCCGAGAAGGCGCGGGACCTGCTGGCGCGCTTGAAGATCTGACCTGAGCTCCGGCGGGTCACGATTGCGCTGCACGCGGCGGGGGAGTGTTGCACATCACGCTCCCGGGGTTCTACGGTTTGCCCGCGGGACAATCCCCGCCGCGGACGGACGGGAGGCGGTTGTCGTGGCAGGCCATGGCGCGCACGCTCGGCGGGTGGGCGCCGCCGCGGTGAGCGCGCTGACCGTCGCTTCTCTGGTGTCGGCATGTGGCTCCGGTGACAACGGCCTGGTCGTCAGCCTCTACACCCCCGCGAGTGAGACCGCGACGTTCACCGCCGTGGCCAAACGGTGCAATGAGGAACTCGGCGGCCGGTTCCGGATCGAACAGCGCAGTCTGCCCAAAGCCGCCGACGACCAACGGCTGCAGCTGGCGCGCCGGCTGACCGGCAACGACCGCACCCTGGACCTGATGGCGCTCGACGTGGTGTGGACCGCGGAGTTCGCCGAGGCCGGCTGGGCGCTTCCGCTGTCCGACGACCCGGCCGGCCAGGCCGAGGCCGACGCGACCGCCGACACCCTTCCCGGCCCGCTGCAGACCGCCGAGTGGCAGGGCAAGCTGTACGCCGCACCGGTCACCACCAACACCCAATTACTGTGGTACCGGGCAGATCTGGTGGCCCCGCCGCCGGACACCTGGGACGGGATGGTGGCCGAGGCGACTCGGCTGCACGCCGAAGGCAAGCCCAGCTGGATCGCCGTCCAGGCCAAGCAGTACGAAGGCCTGGTGGTCTGGTTCAACACGTTGCTGGAAAGCGCTGGCGGACAGGTTCTTTCCGATGACGGCAAGCATGTCACGCTGACCGACACGCCTGAGCATCGAGCCGCGACGGTCAAGGCCCTGCAGATCATCAAGGCGGTGGCCACCGCGCCGGGTGCGGACCCGTCGGTGACGCAGACCGACGAGGGCACCGCGCGGTTGGCTCTCGAGCAGGGCAAGGCGGCGCTGGAGGTCAACTGGCCCTTCGTATTCGCCTCGATGCTGGAGAACGCGGTCAAGGGCGGTGTTCCGTTCCTGCCGCTCAACAACAAGCCGGAACTCTCCGGCAGCATCGACGACGCCGGCACCTTCTCGCCGAGTGACGACCAGTTCAACGTCGCCTTCGACGCGTCCAAGCAGGTGTTCGGGTTCGCGCCCTATCCCGGAGTCGCACCGGGGCAGCCGGCGCGGGTGACCTTGGGCGGACTGAATCTGGCGGTCGCCAAGACCACCCGGCACGCCGCCGAGTCGTTCGAGGCCATCCGCTGCATTCGCAACCTGGACAACCAGCGGTACACGTCGATCGAGGGCGGCCTGCCCGCCGTACGCACCTCGCTGTACTCCGACCCGCAGTTCCAGAAGAAGTACCCGCAGTACGCGATCATCCGCGATCAGCTCACCACCGCGGCGGTGCGCCCGGCGACGCCGAACTATCAGGCGGTGTCGACGCGGATCTCGGCGACGTTGGCGCCGATCACCCGGATCGACCCGGACAAGACCGCCGACGAGCTCACCGAGCAAGTGCAAAAGGCCATCGACGGAAAGGGTTTGATCCCGTGACCGCCGCCGTCCCGCGCACGTCTGCCCATCCCGCGGCCCGCAACGTGCCCGATGCCGCGGCCCGCGGCGGCGACGACCGGCGGGCCCAGCGACGGCTGGCCTATCTGTTGATCGCGCCTGCGGTGATCCTGATGCTCGCCGTCACCGCCTACCCGATCATCTACGCGGTGTGGCTGAGCCTGCAGCGCTACAACCTGGCCAGCCCGGCCGACACCAAGTTCATCTGGTTCCAGAACTACCAGACCATCCTCACCGACCGGTACTGGTGGACCGCGTTCGTCATCACCGTTGTGATCACCGTCATCTCGGTGGCGATCGAGTTCGCGCTCGGCATGGCACTGGCCCTCGTCATGCACCGCACCATCTTCGGCAAGGGCGTGGTCCGCACCGCGATCCTCATCCCGTACGGAATCGTCACCGTCGCCGCGTCCTATAGCTGGTACTACGCCTGGACGCCGGGGACCGGATATCTGGCCAATCTCCTGCCAGACGGCAGTGCGCCACTGACCCAACAGATTCCGTCGCTGGGCATCATCATCCTGGCCGAGGTCTGGAAGACCACTCCGTTCATGGCGCTGCTGCTGCTGGCCGGCCTGGCGCTGGTGCCCGAGGACCTGCTGCGCGCCGCGCAGGTCGATGGCGCCGGCCCGTGGAAGCGGCTGATCAAGGTGACCCTGCCGATGATCAAGCCGGCGATCCTGGTGGCCCTGCTGTTCCGCACGCTCGACGCGTTCCGCATCTTCGACAACATCTACGTGCTCACCGGTGGCGCCAACGAGACGGCGTCGGTGTCGATCCTGGGCTACGACAACCTGTTCAAGGCGTTCAACATCGGTCTCGGGTCGGCGATCAGCGTGCTGGTGTTCGGATCGGTGGCCGTCATCGCGTTCATCTACATCAAGCTGTTCGGCGCCTCGGCGCCCGGCGCCGACAACGAGGTGCGCTGAGATGGCCGACCGGGTGAGCCCGCGGCGCACGGCGACTTGGGCCGTCATCGACCTCCTGGTCGTGGTGTACGCCCTCTTCCCGGTGCTGTGGATCCTGAGCCTGTCCCTCAAGCCGACCTCAACGGTCAAGGACGGCAAGCTGATTCCGTCGCAGATCACCTTCGACAACTACAAGGGCATCTTCACCGGTGACGTGTTCAGCTCGGCGCTGATCAACTCCATCGGGATCGGTCTGATCACCACGGTGATCGCGGTCGTCGTCGGCGGGATGGCCGCCTACGCGGTGGCGCGGCTGGACTTCCCGGGCAAGAAGGCACTCATCGGAGCAGCGCTGTTGATCGCGATGTTCCCCCAGATCTCTTTGGTGACACCGCTGTTCAACATCGAACGCCGGCTCGGACTGTTCGACACCTGGCCGGGCCTGATCATTCCTTACATCACCTTCGCCCTTCCGCTGGCCATCTACACGCTGTCGGCGTTCTTCCGGGAGATCCCGTGGGATCTGGAGAAGGCCGCGAAGATGGACGGCGCCACCCCGGCGCAGGCGTTCCGCCGGGTGATCGCGCCGCTGGCCGCGCCGGGCATCGTCACGGCCGCCATCCTGGTGTTCATCTTCGCCTGGAACGACCTGCTGCTGGCGTTGTCGCTGACGGCGACCAAAGCGGCGATCACCGCGCCGGTGGCCATCGCGAACTTCACCGGCAGTTCGCAATTCGAAGAGCCGACGGGGTCGATCGCCGCGGGTGCGATGGTGATCACGATCCCGATCATCGTGTTTGTTCTCATCTTCCAACGACGGATTGTCGCCGGGCTGACCTCCGGCGCCGTGAAGGGTTAGCGGGACTGCTATGGCCGAGATCGTCCTGGACCACGTGACCAAGAGTTACCCCGACGGATCAGTGGCGGTGAAAGACCTGAGCCTGACGATCGCCGACGGCGAGTTCGTCATCCTGGTCGGACCGTCCGGATGCGGAAAGTCGACCACCCTGAACATGATCGCCGGACTGGAGGAGATCAGCTCCGGGGAGTTACGCATCGGCGGCGACCGGGTCAACGAGAAGGCTCCCCGCGACCGCGACATCGCGATGGTGTTCCAGTCCTATGCGCTCTACCCCCACATGACGGTGCGCCAGAACATCGCCTTCCCGCTGACGCTGGCCAAGCTGAACAAGACCGAGATCGCGCAGAAGGTCGACGACACCGCGAAGATCCTCGACCTGACCGACTTCCTGGACCGCAAACCTTCGCAGCTGTCCGGCGGCCAACGCCAGCGGGTGGCGATGGGACGCGCAATCGTCCGCAACCCCAAGGCTTTCCTGATGGACGAGCCGCTGAGCAACCTCGACGCCAAGCTGCGGGTGCAGATGCGCGGCGAGATCGCCCGGCTGCAGAGCCGCCTGGGCACCACCACCGTCTACGTCACCCACGACCAGACCGAGGCGATGACGCTCGGCGACCGCGTCGTGGTGCTGCGCGCCGGTGAGGTCCAGCAGATCGGCACTCCCGAAGAACTGTACGAGAGGCCGGCCAACCTGTTCGTCGCCGGGTTCATCGGCTCGCCGGCGATGAACTTCTTCCCGGCGACGCTCACCGACGTCAGCATCAACCTGCCGTTCGGCGAGGTCACGCTTGCGCCGGAGGTTCTCGACGTGGTGCGCCGCCATCCCAAGCCCGCCAACGTGATTGCCGGTGTGCGCCCCGAACACCTTGCGGACGCCGCACTGATCGATGCCTACGAGCGGATCCGCGCGCTGACCTTCGAGACCAAGGTGGACCTCGTCGAGTCGCTGGGCGCGGACAAGTACGTCTACTTCGCCACCTCCGGTGCCGGTGCCCGCTCGGCCCAGCTGGCTGAGCTGGCCTCGGAGTCGGGTGCCGGCGAAAACGAATTCGTCGCAAGGCTTTCCGCGGAGTCAAAGGTGGCCAAGGGGCAGTCCGTCGAGCTGGCGCTCGACACCGCCAAGCTGCACATCTTCGACGCCGACAGCGGAGTGAACCTCACCATCCCGCCCGTGGCCTGATGTGAGCCAGCCGCTCGACGCCGTTCGCGACCATCTGCGCGAGCACTTCGCGGGCGTCGGGATCGACGCCGAGCCCGACGCGGCAAGTGTGACGTTCCTCGGCGTCGAGCGCGTCGAGGTGCTGCGGTTCGGCCCCGACCGCGACGGCATCGCTCACTATGTCTCCCTTGGGTGTTCGCGGCACCCGATGACCGATCCCGCCGCGGGTGCCGCCGACCCGGTTCGCGGTCCCCGAGCCGAGGTGATGATGAGCTCTGCGCGCCACCGCTCCCACTCCCGGGCTGGCCCGCTCGCTGGCGGTGGTGGCCGCGACACCGGCGGTCGAGGGTGTGGTGCTGGTGCCCGATGCGCTGATCGATCTGTCTGGGCCGCTGTGGGATTCGGCCCCGTTCACCGCGGTGCTGCTGGGCGAGTCCACGGTCGCGGATCTGCCGCTGCCGCAGCCGCGCGACCCGGTGGTGTTCCTGTCGGCGGTGCCGATCACCGCCACGGAGGCGGCGTGGGTGCGGCTCAAGGGCGCCGAGGCGATGCGGCAGGCCTGGAGCGACGACGGCGTCGACGTCGAGGATCCCAGACGCCGCGCCTCCTCGCCGAGCTGACTACAGCCAGTGTTTGCGGCGGAAGTTGCGGTACAGGAAGCCGCAGATGGCCACCATCACCAGCACCACCAACGGGTAGCCCCACACCCAATGCAGCTCGGGCATGTTGTCGAAGTTCATGCCGTAGATGCCGGCGATCATCGTCGGCACCGCGGCCATGGCCGCCCAGGCGGTGATCTTGCGCATGTCGGTGTTCTGCTGCATGCCGACCTTGGCCAGCGCGGCCTGCACCAGTGAGGACAGCATCTCGTCGTAGCTGGCGATCCGGTCGGCGGCCTGGGTCTGGTGATCGAGGACGTCCCGCATGTAGCGCAGCACCTCTTTGGACATCAGATCCTTGTAGTCGGTGTTGAACCTCGCCAGCGCGACGGTGAGAGGCGATACCGCCCTTCGCAATTCGACGACTTCGCGCTTGATCATGTAGATCGGTTCGATGTCGGTGTTGCTGTCCGACGAGAAAGTCTCGGACTCGATGGCGTCGATGTCGCATTCCATCAGCTCACTGACATCACGGTAGGTGTCCACGACGTGGTCGGCGATGGCGTGCATCACCGCGTACGGGCCCAGTGCCAGCTGCTGGGGATCGCTCTCGAGCTGCTTGCGCAGCACCGCCAGACCGGTGTGGTCGCCGTGGCGCACCGTAACCACGAAGTCCCGTCCGACGAACACCATGATCTCGCCGGTCTCGACGATCTCGCGGGCCATCGCCACCGACTCGTGGGGCACGTAGTTGACCGTTTTGAGGACCAGGAACAGCGTGTCGTCGTAGCGCTCCACCTTGGGTCGCTGATGGGCGTGCACGGCGTCTTCGACGGCCAGCGGGTGCAGCCCGAAGACCTCGGCCACCGCCTGCATCTGGAACTCGTCGGGTTCGTGCAGGCCGATCCACACGAATGCGGTCTGGCCCTCGGCCTCGAGCTGGTGGACCTTCTCCAGCGCCGCGCCGTGGGTGTACTTGCCCGGCAAGCGTTCGCCGCCGACGTAGATCGCGCAGTCGACGGTGGCCCGCGCGACCGGGATGTGAATGCGTTTGGCGTCGACCTCGGGGGTGTGCGGGGCGCGGTTCACCCCGAGCAGCGACGGTGGCAGAGCGCGGAATGACGGCATGACCCGACCTCCCCTCATGCGGCAGTCAGACCCGGTTGGGCCCGTGCGGAATGCTACGCGCCGGTAGCTCACCGGGTGGTCTTCGGTGAGGCAGAACCCGTTCTTGCGCGGCAGGAGGGGCGAGTACCCTGACGCCGTGACCGAAACGGTGCCTACCCCCAGCCTCGTCATCGACGACGAGGAAATCTTCGCCGCCCATCACGGCGGCAAGCTCTCCGTCGAGCTGAAATCGCCGCTGGACACCAAGCGTGCGCTGTCGATCGCCTACACCCCGGGTGTCGCCCAGGTGAGTCGGGCGATCGCCGCCGACCACACGCTGGCGGCCCGCTACACCTGGGCCAACCGGCTGGTGGCGGTGGTCAGCGACGGCACCGCGGTACTCGGTCTCGGCGACATCGGCCCCGCGGCCTCGCTGCCCGTCATGGAGGGCAAGGCCGCGCTGTTCAAGGCGTTCGGCGGCCTGAACTCCATCCCGATCGTCCTCGACACCAAGGATCCCGACGAGATCGTCGAGACCCTGATCCGGCTCCGTCCGACGTTCGGCGCGGTCAACCTCGAGGACATCTCGGCGCCGCGCTGCTTCGAGATCGAACGTCGCGCCATCGAGGCGCTGGACTGCCCGGTGATGCACGACGACCAGCACGGCACGGCCATCGTCGTGCTCGCCGCTCTGTTCGGTGCCACCAAGGTGCTCGACCGCGACATGAGCTCGCTGAAGGTGGTGATCTCCGGGGCCGGCGCCGCGGGTGTGGCGTGCGCGAACATCCTGCTGGCCAGCGGCGTCACCCACATCACCGTGCTGGACTCGCAGGGCATCGTGCACACCGGACGGGACGATTTGAACCCGTTCAAGGGCGAGCTGGCGGAGCGGACCAACCCCGACGGTCTGACCGGCGGCATGGCCGAGGCGCTCGACGGCGCCGACATGTTCATGGGTGTGTCGGCCGGCCTGGTGCCCGAGGAGCTGATCGCGACGATGGCGCCGGGCGGCATCGTGTTCGCGATGTCGAACCCCGACCCGGAGATCCATCCCGAGGTCGCCAAGCGGCACGCAGCGATCGTGGCGACCGGGCGCAGCGATTTCCCGAACCAGATCAACAACGTGCTGGCCTTCCCCGGGGTGTTCCGCGGCGCGCTGGACGCCGGGGCCCGCCGGATCACCGAGAAGATGAAAGTGGCTGCAGCCCAGGCGATCTTCTCGGTCATCGGCGACGATCTGGCGCCTGACCACATCGTGCCGAGCCCGCTGGATCCGCGGGTGGGTCCCGCGGTCGCCGCCGCGGTGGCCGCCGCATCCGAAACCGACTGACCCTGCGGGTGGTCGGCCGGCTCGTTCTGGGACTGCTGGCGCTCCTGCTGGTCGCCTGCGGTACTCCGGCGCCAGGGCCGTCGATGGCGGTCGGGACCACCGCCGACCCGGAGACGACTCTGCTGGCGCAGCTGTATGCCGCCGCGCTGCGGTCCTACGGCACCGGCGCGCATGTCGAGACGGTTCCAGATCCGTTGGCGGCGTTGGACTCCGGGGCGGTCAGCGTCGTACCCGGCTTCACCGGCCGGCTGCTGCAGACCTTCGTGCCCGGCTCGGCGGCGCGATCGGATGTCCAGGTGTACCGGGCCATGGTCGGCGCGTTACCGGAGGGGGTCGCTGCCGGCGACTACACCACCTCGGCCGAGGACAAGCCCGCGTTGACCGTCACCGACGTCACCGCGAAGGCTTGGGGGAGCCGGGATCTCACCGCGCTGGTGAGCCATTGCACCGGGCTTTCCGTGGGCGCGGTCGCCGGGGCCAGGTGGCTGCCGACGGCGGTCGGTACGTGCACGCTGCCGCCGGTACGCGAGTTTCCGGACGAGAAGACCATGTTCGCCGCGCTGCGCGCGGGAGAGATCACCGCGGGGTGGACCGGCACGGCCGACAACGGCGTGCCTGACGACCTCGTCGTCCTCGCCGACCGCAAGCCCGCGCTGGTTCAGGCCGAGAACATCGTGCCGCTGTTCCGGCGCAACGAGCTCGATCAGCAGCAGGTCCGCGCGATCAACGAGGTCGCCGGCGTGCTGGACACGGGGTCGCTGGTGGACATGCGCCGGCAGGTCGCCGAGGGTGGCGATCCGCGCACCGTCGCCGAGAACTGGCTGTCGGCGCACCCGTTGGGGCGCTGAGGCTAGATCAACCGTCCGAGGATGGGTCCGAGGAGCCGCTGATAGCCCGAGCCGGTGATGCGCACGATCAGGTCGAGAACCTTGGCGTCCGGCCCGACCAGCACGCGGGCCCGGTTCTTGCGCACCCCGTCGAGAATGATCCGCGCGGCCTTCTCCGGCGACGTGATAGCCACCTTGTCGAACGTTTGCGCCAGTGAGGCCTGGTCGAGTCCCTCGGCGACCGTGGAGTTGCGGGCGATCGCGGTCTGGATGCCGCCCGGGTGCACCGTCGTCACCTTCACCGGATGCTTGGCCAGGATCATCTCCTGACGCAGCGCCTCGGTGAACCCGCGCACCGCGAACTTGGCCGAGTTGTACGCGGCCTGGCCGGGTACCGAGAACAGGCCGAACACGCTGGAGATGTTGACGACGTGACCGTCGCCGGACTCGATGAGGTGGGGCAGGAAGACCTTCGTGCCGTTGACCACACCCCAGAAGTCGACGTCCATCACCCGTTCGATGTCCTTGAAGTGGGTGACCTCCACGTCACCGGAGTAGGCGATGCCGGCGTTGTTGTAGATCTGGTTGACCTTGCCGAAGTGCTCCTTGACGCCGTCGGCGTAGAGCTGGAAGGCCTCCCGCTCGGTGACGTCGAGGCGGTCCGCCTTCACCGGGGCGCCGATCGCCTTGAGGCGCTGCTCGGTGACGGACAGTCCGTCGGTGTCGACGTCGCTGATCGCCACGCTGGCGCCCGATCGGCCCAGCTCGAGCGCCAGGGCCTGGCCGATGCCCGACCCGGCTCCGGTGACCACGGCGACCTTCCCGGCGAAACCCTGCATGAGCGCTCCTACTGTTTGACGTGTGTCGAATGGGGTCAGGTTAGCGTTTCGGCGCCCCGGCGGTAACGGCGGGATGCTCGTCGGCGATGCTCAGAGCATGATGTTTCGCCGTATGACGACCGCCGGAATGGCTGCCGGTCTCATTGCCGGAGCGGCGGCGCTCGCCGCGCCCGCGCACGCCGACACCACCACCGACGACTTCCTGAGCGCACTGAGCTCGGCCGGTATCACCAACATCGATCCGGGTTCGGCCGTGGAGCTGGGGCAGTCGATCTGCCCGCTGCTGGCTGATCGCAGCCAGAACACCGCCGACATCGCGTCCACGGTCGCCGACCGGCTGGGCCGCCCGCTGGGGCCGGCCACCATGTTCACCGGCATCGCGGTCTCGTTCTTCTGCCCGCGCGCCGTGCAGGATCTGGCGACCGGGCAGTCGCCGATCCCGCTGCCGTTCCTGAACAACCTCGGCTTCTAGGGCCGAGAGTGGGGCCGATGCGGGCGAAACCGCCGGGATTTCGGGTGCATAGCCCCCACAGTCGGGCGGCTTTCTAGCCGAACGCCTCGTCGATGATCTCCTGCTGTTCGACGGCATGCACCTTCGACGAGCCCGACGACGTCGCCGCCATGGCGCGCCGCGAGATGCGCTTGATCCCGGTCAGCTTGTCCGGCAACAACTCCGGCAGATGCAGACCGAAACTCGGCCAGGCACCCTGGTTGGCCGGCTCCTCCTGTACCCAGAAGAACTGGTCGGCATTCGGGTAGGAGTCCAGCGTGTTGGCCAGCCTGCGCTTGGGCAGCGGCGCGAGCTGTTCGATCCGCACGATCGCGACGTCCTCGCGCTTGTCCTTGGCCTTGCGGGCCTCCAGCTCGTAGTAGATCTTGCCGCTGGTCAACAGGATTCGGGTGACCTTGCTGCGGTCGCCGTCACCGTCGGTGTACGTCGGCTCCTCGAGGATGGACCGGAACTTCTGCTCGGTGAAGTCGCGGATGTCGCTGACCGCTGCCTTGTTGCGCAGCATCGACTTCGGCGTGAACACGATCAGCGGCCGGTGCACACCGTCGAGGCCGTGCCGGCGCAGCAGGTGGAAGTAGTTCGCCGGCGTCGACGGCACCGCGATGGTCATCGACCCCTCGGCCCACAGCTGCAGGAAACGCTCGATGCGCCCTGAGGTGTGGTCGGGACCCTGGCCCTCGTGGCCGTGCGGCAGCAGCAGCACCACGTCGGAGAGCTGGCCCCACTTGGCCTCACCGGAGCTGATGAACTCGTCGATGATCGACTGCGCGCCGTTGACGAAGTCACCGAACTGCGCCTCCCACAGCACCAGCGCGTCCGGATTGCCCACGGAGTAGCCGTATTCGAAGCCGACGGCCGCGTACTCCGACAGCGCCGAGTCGTACACCAGGAACCTGCCGCCGGTCGGCGTGCCGTCGGGGTTGACGGTCAGCAGGTCCAGCGGGGTGAACTCCTCACCGGTCTTACGGTCGATGATGACGGCGTGACGCTGGGTGAAGGTGCCGCGGCGGGTGTCCTGTCCGGACATCCGGATCAGCTTGCCTTCGGCCAGGAAGGTGCCCAGCGCCAGCAGCTCGGCGAACGCCCAGTCCACCTTTCCCTCGTAGGCCATCTCGCGGCGCTTCTCCAGCACCGGCTTGACCCGTGGGTGCACCGAGAAGCCTTCGGGGAACGCCAGATGCGCGTCGCCGATGCGGGCCAGCAGCGCCTTGTCCACGGCGGTGGTCATCCCGCGCGGGATCATCTGGTCGGCCTCCACCGACTCGCTGGGCTCGACTTCGATCTTCTCCAGTTCGCGGACTTCGTTGAACACCCGCTCCAGCTGGCCCTGGTAGTCGCGCAGCGCGTCCTCGGCCTCTTTCATCGAGATGTCGCCGCGGCCGATCAGGGACTCGGTGTAGCTCTTGCGCACACCGCGTTTGGTGTCGATCACGTCGTACATGAGGGGCTGGGTCATCGACGGGTCGTCGCCCTCGTTGTGCCCGCGGCGGCGGTAGCACAGCATGTCGATGACGACGTCCTTCTTGAACTTCTGCCGGAAGTCCACCGCAAGCCGGGACACCCAGACGCAGGCCTCCGGGTCGTCGCCGTTGACGTGGAAGATCGGTGCGCCAATCATTTTCGCGACGTCGGTGCAGTACTCGCTCGATCGCGAGTCCAGCGGCGAGGTGGTGAAGCCGATCTGGTTGTTGACGATGATGTGAATCGTGCCGCCGGTGCGATAACCGCGCAGCAGTGCCAGGTTCAGCGTCTCGGCCACCACACCCTGCCCGGCGAACGCGGCGTCGCCGTGCAGCATCAGCGGCATCACGGTGAAGCCGTCGTCGCCGGATCCCTTGTCCAGCAGGTCCTGCTCGGCGCGGACCAAACCCTCGAGCACGGGGTCGACGGCCTCCAGGTGTGACGGGTTGGCGGTCAGCGACACCTGAATGTCGTTGTCGCCGAACATCTGGATGTAGTTGCCGGTGGCGCCGAGGTGGTACTTGACGTCACCGGAGCCGTGCGCCTGCGACGGGTTGAGGTTGCCCTCGAACTCGCTGAAGATCTGCGAGTACGGCTTGCCGACGATGTTGGCCAGCACGTTGAGCCGGCCGCGGTGCGGCATGCCGATGACGACCTCGTCGAGGGCGTGTTCGGCGGCCTGGTCGATCACCGCGTCCATCATCGGGATGACGGTCTCCGCGCCTTCCAGCGAGAACCGTTTCTGCCCAACGTATTTCGTCTGCAGGAAGGTCTCGAACGCCTCGGCGGCGTTGAGCTTGCTCAGAATGTACTTCTGTTGGGCGACGGTCGGCTTGTCGTGCTTGACCTCGATGCGTTCCTGCAGCCACTTCTGCTGCTCGGGCTCCAGGATGTGGGTGTACTCGACGCCGATGTGCCGGCAGTACGCGTCGCGCAGCAGGCCCAGCACGTCGCGCAGCTTCTTGGTCTCCTTGCCGGCGAACCCCTCGACCTTGAACACCCGGTCGAGGTCCCACAGCGTCAGGCCGTGGGTGTTGACGTCGAGGTCTGGGTGCATGCGGAAGCGGGTCTTGTCCAGCCGCAGCGGGTCGATGTCGGCCATCAGGTGGCCGCGGTTGCGGTAGGCCGCGATCAGCTCGATGACGCGGGCGTTCTTGTCGACGATCGAGTCCGGGTTGTCGGTACGCCAGCGCACCGGCTCATACGGGATGCCGAGCTCGAAGAAGATCTCGTCGTAGAAGTCGTCGGAGAGCAGCAGCTCGTGGATGGTGCGCAGGAAGTCGCCGGACTCCGCGCCCTGGATGATGCGGTGGTCGTAGGTCGACGTCAGCGTGATCAGCTTGCCGATGCCCAGCTCGGCGATGCGCTCCTCGCTGGCACCCTGGAACTCGGCCGGGTATTCCATCGCGCCCGCTCCGACGATCGCGCCCTGGCCCGACATCAGGCGCGGCACCGAGTGCACGGTGCCGATGGTGCCGGGGTTGGTCAGCGAGATCGTCACACCGGCGAAGTCCTCGGCGGTCAGCTTGCCGTCGCGCGCGCGCCGCACGATGTCCTCGTAGGCGGCGATGAACTGGCCGAACCGCATGGTCTCGCAGTTCTTGATGGCCGCCACGACCAGCTGCCGACCGTTCTTGCCCTGCAAATCGATGGCCAGCCCCAAATTGGTGTGGGCGGGGGTGACCGCGTTGGGCTTGCCGTCGATCTCGGCGTAGTGCCGGTTCATGTTGGGGAACTTCTTGACCGCCTCCACGATGGCGAAGCCGAGCAGGTGGGTGAAGGAGACCTTGCCGCCGCGGGTGCGCTTGAGGTGGTTGTTGACCACGATGCGGTTGTCGATCATCAACTTCGCCGGGATGGCCCGAACGCTGGTCGCGGTCGGGATCTCCAGCGAGGTGTTCATGTTCTTGACGACGGCGGCTGCCGCGCCGCGCAGGATCTGCGTCTCGTCGCCGGCGGCCGCCGGGACGGGCACCGCCTTGGGGGCCTCCGCTCTGGGGCTTCAGCCTTGGGCGCAGGCGCAGGCGCGGCCTTGGCTGCCGGGGCGGCAGCGGCGGCGGGCGGCGCGGGCTCCGGAGGTGAGACCGGCGCGCTCGAAGACGGCGCACCGTTGCCTGCGCTCGTCGCCTCGGCCGGCTCCGGGTTGTAGTCGACCAGGAACTCGTGCCAACTCTCATCGACCGAGGAGGGGTCGTCGCGGAACTTGCGGTACATCTCCTCGACCAGCCACTCGTTCTGGCCGAATGGTGAACTCGTACTGCTCACGGCAGTTGCTCGCCTCGATTCCTGTCGTCCCGGCAAGCCGTGCTCGGACGGTTTGCCCAATTCTTGCGCCCCGACACCTGGCCGCCGACTAAAAGGCTAACGCTTCTTCGGTGTTCCCGAAGCAGGTCAGGGCCACGCCCTGGCGCGTTGCGACAACCGGTCGACCAAGGTCGATCAACGGCTACCGCGCGTTCACCGCCCGTCTTCGATCGCCGGCAGCAGGTGCAAGGACACTGGCCAGCGCGCCGGCGCCGGCCCGAAGGCCTTGCGGGCGTTGGTCACGATCTTCTTGCCCATCATGCGGTTGCCGCCGCCGCCCACCACCGCGCCGATGCCGACGGGCAGCATCTTGCCCAGCGCCATCGCGCTGCGCTTGATGGTGTACCGCTTCACGAAGTACCGCATCAGGCGGGTGTTCAGCTGCGAGACCAGCGGCAACGGCAGCATCTCGGCCCCTTCGGCCAGCCACGCGCCATTCGTGCGGCCCGGCCCCACCAGCTCGGCGATCGCGCCCTTGCTCTCGTCGCCCACCAGGACCGCGAGCACCAGGGCCCGGCGGCGCTCGCGGTGCTCGAGCGGAATGCCGTGCACCTCGGCGACCGCCAGCGCGAACACCGCCGTCGCCTCGAGGAACACCAGGGTCTCGCCGGCCACCGCGGACAGCGCCGCCAGTGTGCCGATGCCCGGGAACGCCGCGGCCGAGCCGACGGCGGCACCGCTGGCCATCACCGCGGCCAGATAGCGCTTCTCCAGCTTGGTGACGATCTCGGCGGGCGTGGCGTCGGGATTCAGCCGGCGCAGCCGCGCTACGTAGGCCTCGACCGCCGGTGCCTGGGCCCGGGTGCTGCGCTCGAGGATCTGGGAGAGCACGCGCGCCGACATGGTCGGGTCGTCCTCGACCACGGCAGGCAACTGCTCCGGTGACGGTCCCCGTCTGCGGAGTTTCATACGGATGCCTTCCTGTCGGCGCCGTCCGATGTCGCCGACCGGGCGGCTCGGGGTGAACTTCAGGCTAACGAACGACCACCGCGCAAACGTGCCCCGCAGTGATCCCTGTCACCGCGGGTCGGATAGCCGCAGGAGAAGCGAATAATCCCGAAGCGGCGCTGTGGGTGTGCATGGCAACATCGCCGCCTGTGACCACCGCTCCAGACATGACCCCGACCGCGCCGGTGGTCGTGCCCGGGCGGACCAAGATGATCGTGGTGCTCGGCGCCCTGGTGGCGCTCGGTCCGCTGACCATCGACATGTACCTGCCGGCGCTGCCGCGCATCGCCGACGAGCTGGGAGTGTCGTCGTCGGTGGCGCAGCTGACGTTGACCGGCACGCTGGCGGGGCTGGCCATCGGTCAGCTGGTCGTCGGGCCGCTGTCGGACTCGCTGGGCCGCCGTCGTCCGCTGATGGCCGGGATCGCGCTGCACATGGCGGCGTCGCTGCTGTGCCTGCTGGCCCCCGGTCTGGTCGTGCTGGCCGCGGCCCGCGCGCTGCAGGGCATGGGCGCCGCCGCCGCGATGGTGGTGGCGGTCGCCGTCGTCGGCGACCTGTTCGACGACTCGGTGGCCGCCACGGTCATGTCGCGGCTGATGCTGGTGCTCGGCGTCGCGCCGGTCCTGGCACCCTCGCTGGGCGCGGCGGTGCTTCTGCACGCCAGCTGGCACTGGGTCTTCGCGGTGCTGATCGTGCTGGCCGGCGCGCTGCTGGTGACGGCGGCGCTGGCACTGCCCGAGACGCTGCCGCCGTCGCATCGGCGCCCGCTTCGGCTGAGGTCGATCCTGGCGACCTACGCCGGACTTCTGCGCGACCGGCGTTTCGTGATGCTGGTGCTGGTCGGAGCGCTGGGCATGTCAGGGCTGTTCGCCTACATCTCCGGTGCGTCCTTCGTGCTGCAAGGGCGCCACGGACTCAATCAGCAGAGCTTCGCGCTGGTGTTCGGTGCGGGCGCGATCGCACTCATCGCGGCCACGCAGTTCAACGTGGTGCTGCTGCGGCGGTTCACCCCGCAGCGGATCATGGTCGTCGCGCTGGTGGCCGCCACAGCGGCCGGTGGGGTGTTCATCGCCTTGTCCGTTAGCCACACCGGCGGCCTGCTCGGCTTCGTCCTGCCCGCATGGACCGTGCTGGCCATGCTCGGGTTCGTCATCCCCAACGCACCCGCGGTCGCGCTGTCCCGTCATCACGAGGCCGCGGGCACCGCCGCCGCGCTACTCGGTGCCACACAGTTCGGTCTCGGCGCGCTGATCGCCCCGGTGGTCGGCCTGCTCGGCAACGACGAGATCGCGCTGTCGGTGGTGATGACCGCGGGCGTGGCGATCGCGCTGCTGGCCCTGCTGGTGGTCGGCGCCCCGGCGGGCCGTCCCGCCTCCTGCGATTAGTCGGCGGGCCGTCCCGCCTCCTGCGATTAGTCGGCGGGCCGTCCCGTCCCCTCCGATCAGCCCGCCGAGCTGTTCTCCGCATAACGCAGCACCGCGCCGACACCGTCGGCCGGGCTGACCCGCTCGTCGGTGCGCACCAGCGCCGCACCGGTGGCAACCGCCAGCAGCGGGAGCGCCTCGTCGGCGCGCAGCGTCCGCTCCGGCGCGCCGCCCAGTGCGGACAGGGTGTCGGCGTCCGGGGCGATGGTCGCCAGGTCGGTGTCGGCGACCACGGTCGCTTCGCCGAGTTCGCCGATGATCAGCGTCTCGACCGCGCCGTCGCGCAGCGCGGCGGTCACGTCGGCCAGGCCCTCGACCGCGAGTCCGGTACCGCGGCCGGCGGCGAACCGCTGCGCGGCGTCGTCGATGGTGGCCAGCCGCCGCTTCAGGAACTCCTGGCCGATCTCGTGGTGGACCTCAACCTGGTCGGTCCCGGCGGCACGGCCGCCGCCCTGCAGCTGCACGACCTTGTCGGCCGCCCGCTCGGGCAGCGCCGAGGCCAGCTCGGCGCGCGCGCCCGCCTCACCCTCGATGAAGACCAGCTCGGCGCCCGCGTCGTCCACCAGGTGGGTCACCCGGTCGGCGACCGCGCGAATGTTCTTGCGTACGGCCTCGTCGACCTTGCCCTGCGCGGTGCCGTACTCGTGATGCTCGGCGCTCTTGGCCTTGTGGACCGGCCGGCCCTCGCCGTCGACGCTTTCGTTGCTCACCCGGCCCGCCCTGTGCACGGTGATGTCGGCGCCGGTGTGATCCACGGAGACCACCAGATAGTCGGTGTGCAGCAGGCCGTGCTCGACGATCGGGATCAGATACGGCAACTCGGAGATGCGAAGCTCGGTCGTCACCGGCGGCCGGATCAGGTGCTCGTCGGTGACGATCGTGTCGCCCGCGGCGATCACCACGCGGCCGCTGCGGCCCACCGGCGGGTGGGAGCCGCGCACGGCGCTGTCAATTGCCTCGATCACCGACGCGTCGACGGCCTGCTCCTCGAGGTGCTTGCGCACGTCGCGCAGGCGGGCGTCGAGTTGGGCGGCCGCGTCCTGGGTGTCGTGCGAGTCGTCGAAATAGATCGACACGAACGGACCTTTCGCGTCCACCAACGGCCGAAAGCGTTCGGACTTCATGGCTCCTCCTCAGCTGAGATTTCGGTCCTGTGTCGGTTCTCCCACGGGGACCTGTTCCCCCGACAGCTGTCGGTTTCAACCTACGCCCGGGCCAGATCAGCCCCGGTTGCGGGCCACCGCCGTGGCGCCGGGCACCGCGCGGTCGATAGTCTCGGTCTGGCACCGCGGTTGCAGCCGGCAGGCGGCCGATAAACCCGGCACCCACGACGACGTCGGGTGCGGGAAGCCGAATTCCATCGCAGGGGGCCGAGACGAGGTGTGGACACGATGACCAGGAGCGTGGCCGGCCCCGCGCCGGACGTGAGCTTGGCTGACGCGCCTCCCGGTCCGGCGAATCCGTGGAACGCGCTGTGGGCCATGATGGTCGGCTTCTTCATGATCCTGGTCGACTCGACCATCGTCGCCGTCGCCAACCCCAGCATCATGGACGCGCTGCACATCACCAGCTACGACACGGTGATCTGGGTGACCAGTTCCTACCTGCTGGCGTATGCGGTGCCGCTGCTGCTGGCCGGCCGGCTGGGGGACCGGTACGGACCCAAGAACCTCTACCTGGCCGGGCTGGCGATCTTCACCGTGTCCTCACTGTGGTGCGGCCTGTCCGGCTCGGTGACCACGCTGATCGTCGCGCGAGCGGTGCAGGGTCTTGGGGCGGCGCTGCTGACGCCGCAGACGTTGTCGACGATCACGCGCATCTTCCCGGCCGAGCGGCGCGGTGTGGCGATGAGCCTGTGGGGCGCGACGGCCGGGGTGGCGACGCTGGTGGGTCCGCTGGCCGGCGGCGTGCTCGTCGACCACCTGGGCTGGGAGTGGATCTTCTTCGTCAACGTGCCGATCGGCGTCATCGGGCTGGCCCTTGCGGTATGGCTGGTTCCGACGCTGCCCACCCAGAAGCATCGCTTCGACCTTCTCGGCGTCGCACTGTCCGGGCTCGGGATGTTCCTGGTGGTGTTCGGGCTGCAGGAAGGCCAGAGCCATCATTGGCAAGCGTGGATCTGGGCGGTGATCGTCGCCGGCATCGGGTTCTTCGCCGCCTTCGTGTACTGGCAGTCGGTCAACCGCAACGAGCCGCTGATCCCGCTGGAGATGTTCGCAGACCGCGACTTCAGCCTGTCCAATCTCGGCGTCGCCGTGATCGGGTTCGTGGTCACGGCGATGGTGCTGCCGGTGATGTTCTACGCCCAGGTGGTGTGCGGTCTGACGCCGACGCGCTCGGCGCTGCTGGTCGCGCCGATGGCGGTGGCCAGCGGCGTGCTGGCGCCGTTCGTGGGCCGCATCGTCGACAGCACCCATCCGCGCCCGATCGTCGGGTTCGGCTTCTCGGTCCTGGCGGTCGCGCTGACCTGGCTGTCGATTGAGATGACGCCCACCACCGCGATTTGGCGACTGGTGTTGCCGCTCACCGCGATGGGGGTGGGCATGGCGTTCATCTGGGCGCCGCTGGCCACGACGGCCACCCGCAATCTGCCGCCGAGGCTGGCCGGTGCCGGCTCCGGTGTCTACAACACGACCCGGCAGGTCGGTTCGGTGTTGGGCAGCGCGGGCATGGCGGCGTTCATGGCCGCCCGGATCAGCGACGAACTGCCGGCCGCCCCCGCGAACGCCGCGCCCAGCGACCTCGCGGTGCTCAAGCTGCCCGCGTTCCTGCACGATCCGTTCGCGACCGCGCTGTCGCAGTCGATGCTGCTGCCGGCCTTCGTCGCGCTGTTCGGCATCATCGGTGCGCTGTTCCTCGTCGGCGGGTTGCCACGGCGGATTCCCGGCCCGGGGTTCTCGGGCGACGACGACGTCACCGACCGGATTCCGGTCTACGACGAGGGCTACGACGACGACGAGTACATCGAATACGAAGTTTCCCGCGAACCGGACTACCACTGGCCGGCCTACCCGGCGCCGCTCGACGAGTCCGACGAAGAGACCGAGCAGATCCTGTGGCACCGGCCTGAACCCGAGCCCGAGCCGAAGCCGATCGGATTCGCCCACAACGGTTTTCACGTCGCACAGGACCACGGCAGGATTGCGGATCTGTTCGCCGACTTCCACACCGACGACGTCGAACCCCGATCGCGGCACCGGTTGAGCGACGGCGGCGAGCCGCACCGGCCCCGGCATTACCGCGACGAGGCCGACGACGCCGAAACTTACGGCAGGCATGCGTTGCCCCGCCCCGACTGACCTCTGGTTCGCGAATCCGGTGGCGGGGACAGCGCTGACGGGCTCAGCCGACGGGAAGCAGGTCCGGGTAGTCGGTGCGCACCGGCCGGCCGTGGCTGAAGAACGCCTCGAACGGCGCGACAGAGGCCGCGTCGCCCCCGGCCGCCGACACCGCCTGCGCCTTGAATACTCGCGCGGCTGAGCTCAATTCGTGCCGAACCGCGGCACCGCGACTGCCCAGCGTGGGGATCCAGGCATCCCCCCACAGCGTGACCTCCGTGCGAGCCGAGATCAGTGCGGCCCCGACCACGTCGCGGACCAGATCGTCGGCGTGGCACATCGGCCCGGCCACCGCCAGGGCGCGGGTCGGGGGGCGGCCGTCGACGAGGGTGTCCAGTGCGACCGAGCGGACGCCGAGGATTTGCAGCGGCGCCGCGCCGCGGGTGCGCGGCACGGCAACGTTTACGTCCCAGCCGGCCATCACCCGATCGAACAGCCAGCCGCCGGCGCAGGCCACGACGTCGGCGACTCCCGCGCCGATGACATCGAGCTCGTAGCGCGCGAACCGCGGCGCCCGGCTGTGGGCGGTGACCCCCTCGTCGATGTCGAACACGTCAGCTCTCATGGACAATAGCGTGACAGTTTCACGATATTCTGTAAAGGTCAATATTTCGCGAAGAAGCGGCGCAGAGCAGCGGACTGCATGTCGAACAGCGCCTGGCTGACCGCCCAGTCCGGAACCAGCGAGTCGAAGCCGTGGCAGGTTCCGCCGAACAGGTGCAGATCGGTGCGGGCTTCGCAGCGCATCAGCTGCCGGGCATACTCGACGGCCTCGTCGCGAAGCGGGTCCAACTCCGAACAGGTGATGAATGTATCTGCCGCGCCGATCAATCGGTGATGACGCGCGGGCACCGACTCCGCGGTCGCCGCGCTGTCGCCCAGGTAGTGCCGCCACATGAGACCCGCGGCGGTGCCGTCGAAACCGGGTGTGGTCAGGAACTCGGCCTTCGACGCCGTTGGCCGGTCGTCGAGCACCGGTTGGTGCAGCAGCGTGCCCGCGATCGCGGGCAGCTCGTCCTCGGCGCAGCGCTGGGCCAGCCCGGCGGCCAACGCCGCACCCGCACTGTTGCCGGCCACGGCCAGGCCCGGGTCCACACCGAGGTCGGCCGCATGGGATGACACCCACTGCAGGACCGCGGCGGCGTCGTCGAGCGCGGCGGGGTAGGGGTGCTCGGGGGCCAGCCGGTAGTCGACGGAGATGATCGTGACGCTGGCGCGGCGGGCAAGCTCGACACACTGCCGGTGATCGGTGTCGAGGTTGCCCAGCACGAAAGCGCCCGCGTGGCAGTAGATAACCCCCGGGGACGGCGCGGCCGCGCCACGGTAGACCCGCACCGGGACGGGCGGGCCCGGGTCGCGCGGCACGAGCGTGTCAGTGATGGCGACGCCGGTGCTGTCGATGGCGGCGACCGCCGCGGCCCGGCGTTGGTCGAGCGATGTGCGCACGGCGGCAAGGGTTTCCGGTGACAGGTCACTGCGGGCCGTGGCGAACTCCCGCAGCGCGGGATCGAGGCGCCTGCTGGTCTCGGGGTCCGGGCCGGCCGGTGGGCTCAGCCGATCTGCAGGCACTGACCACCGTCGACGACGAGTTCGGAACCGGTGATGAAGGCGGCTCGGTCGGAGACCAGGAAGGCCACGGCGTCGGCGATCTCCATCGGCTGTCCGAGCCGGCCGCTGTAGGCACGGGCCACCAGCCGGTCGCGGGCCTTCTGGTCGAGCATGGGTGTCTCGACCGGACCGGGGAACACCGCGTTGACCCGGATGCCGTCACCGGCGAGTTCCGCGGCGGCGATCTGGGTCAGGCCGCGCAGTGCCCACTTCGACGAACCGTAGGCGGCGTGGAACGGGAACGGCCGGATGGCGCCGGTGCTGCAGGTGTTGACGATCGCGGCGCCCTCGGCGCCGCGAAGGTGCTCCAACGACGCGCTGATGCCCAGGAACGGGCCCAAAGTGTTGACCCGCCAAGCACGTTCGAACCCTTCGGCCGTCTCCTCGCCCAGCGGCGCACGGTGCAGCACCCCGGCGTTGTTCACCAGGACGTTGACGCCGCCGAGCTGGTCGACCACCTGCGCCACCGCCGCCGCCCACTGCTCGGCCGAGCTCACGTCGAGGTCGACGGCGAGGACGCCCGGATCGTCGACCTCGATCTCGAGGCGGTCGGCCGCGGCGACCAGGAACCCGTCGGCGCGCAGCCGCGCCACGATGGCTGCACCCTGACCGCGCGCGGCCCCGGTGACCAGCGCCACGCGCCCGTCGCTCACCGCGGACCCGCCGCGTCGTCGAGGTGTGCGACGGCTCCGCGGCGCAACGCCTGGGATTCGGGGGCCAGGGTGATCATCTGAAAGCCCAACGCGGCGAGCTCGTTTCCCGTCACGCCGTCCCCGGCGTGGATGCCCGCGATCACACCCGACGCGGTGGCCGCCCGCTGCACGCGGACGATGGCGTCGCGCACTTGCGGGTTACCGGTGGCCTTGGCCACTCCCACGCCCAGTGAGAGGGCCAGATCGGCCGGACCGACATAGACCCCGGAAAGCCCCGGCACCGCGCAGATCTCGTCGACCGCGGCCAGCCCGTCGGCGGTCTCGATCATGGCGAACACGCTCACCCGCGACT
The DNA here is from genome assembly GCA_963716465.1 of uncultured Actinomycetota bacterium. Lineage (GTDB taxonomy): Bacteria > Actinomycetota > Actinomycetes > Mycobacteriales > Mycobacteriaceae > Mycobacterium. The sequence continues at coordinate 243,248 of CAVQTS010000003.1, read as the reverse complement.
GCAGCGCGGCGGGGTCGTGACCCAGGCTGGCCCGCAACGGGCCGAAGCTGCGCGCCCCGCCCGGCGCGTAGCGGGTCGCGGCCACCGCTGCGGCGGCCTGCTCGGGGCCGTCGACCATCGCGACGATGATCGCGTCGGCACCGGCATCGAGGACCCGGCCGATCGGCGCCGGGTCGGCCGACGCCAGCCGTACCGCCGTCGCGATCGGCACGTGTTCGAGCCGGCGAAGGATCAGGGCGACATCGGCGTCGTCGAGATAGCCGTGCTGGGTGTCGAATCCGACGTAGTCGTAGCCGGCGCGGGCGAACTCCTCGGGACCGCTGAAACTCGGACCGGTGATCCAGCCGCCCCACACCTGCGGCTTGTTCGCCAGCGCCCGCTGGAGCCTACTGTCGCTCATGACCCGGCGATCGCGATCTTCACGCGTCCCGGCGTTGGACGGCAGGCGAATTCGAAGGCGTCCTGCACCTCGTCGATCCCGAAGGTGTGAGTGACGTACATGCCCAGCAGGTCGGGGTGTTCACGGGCGAAGGCGTCGGCCGCGTCGAGCACCCGCCGGCGATCCAGCGTCACACCGGATTTCAGCGTCAGGTTGTTGCGCAGCATCGTGCGCATGCTGATCGGGTAGCTGTCGTCGTCGGGCACTCCGAAGTAGAACACCGTGCCGCCGAATGCCGCCGCCTCGACCGCGTTGTTGAGGGTGGCGACCTGATGGCCGACGGCTTCGACGACGACGTCGGGCTTGTCGTGTGGCGAGAGGTGGGTGACCCAGCGATCACTGGTGGCCCGCACCACGGTGTCGACACCGAACTTCGCGCCGATGTCGTCGCGGTAGATCGGGTCGACGCCGGTGACGCGGGCGGCGCCGAATGCCTTGGCCACGTAGGAGAACAGCAGTCCGATCGAACCCTGGCCGATGATCGCCACGTGTTTTCCGGCCAGCGGCGGAAGCTGTTCGACGGCATACAGGATGCAGGCCAGCGGCTGCAGTCCGACCGCGTGGGCGGCGCTCAGCGCCGGGTCGTACGGGGCCAGCCCGTCACCGTCGGAGGTGACGTACTCCATCAGGCCGTCGAAGCTGGAGGCCCAGCCGACCACCCGGTTTCCGACCCGATGGTCGGGATGCGCGGTCGCGACCACCTCGCCGACGATCTCGTGGATGGGAAAGCCCGCCATCTCGGCGGCCAGCGTTCCGGTGTCGCCGGGCAGGCGGCCCTGCACGCCCTTGAAGCCCGGCACGTCGCTTCCGCAGATGCCGGCGGCGAGGAACTTGACCAGGACGTGTCGGGCACGCAGTTCGTCGGTCGGCGGGTCGGGAAGGGTGACCCGCTCGAACGTGTATGGCGCGACGAGGCGATAACACCACACCGATCAGCCCTCCGACGTGGTGGTCGTTGACAGTGCCACGCCAGCAGCGTGACACTTGTGCGATGTTTTGTAAAGGTAGGGTATGACGGTCACCGGCTCGCAGCCGGTGCGGCGGACACCGCTGGCCGAGGGCTTCTGTTTCGGTGAAGGGCCGCGCTGGTTCGAGGGGTTGCTCTGGTTCTCCGACATGCTCGGCGAGGCCGTGCACACGGTCAGCCTCGACGGGTCGGTGACCACGCTGGCGCTGCCGGGCCACTGCCCGTCAGGTCTGGGTTTCCGCCCCGACGGCACGCTGCTCATCGTCTCAGCAGAGCACAGAGTGATCCTGGGCTACGACGGTGACACGGTCACCGAGATCGCCGACCTGTCCGGGCTCGTGCCGGCCAACCTCGGCGACCTGGTGCTCGACGGCCGCGGGCGGGCCTACGTCGGTTCGCAGGCCCGCGAAGGCGGGGTGATCGTGCGCCTGGACGCGGACAACTCGGTCACCGTGGTCGCCGAGGACCTCGAGTTTCCCAATGGCATGGTGATCACGCCGGACGGCGGCACGCTGATCGTCGCGGAGTCGACCGCGCGGCGGCTGAGTGCCTACGACGTCGGGGCGGGCGGGCAACTGTGCGGGCGGCGGGTGTTCGCCGACGGACTGGACGGGCCGCCGGACGGTATCGCGCTGGACGCCGAGGGCGCGGTGTGGACGTCGATGACCCTGGCCCACCAGTTCGAGCGGGTGCTGGCCGGCGGTGCCGTCACCGACCGCGTCGAGATCGGCGAGCGGGCGGCGATCGCCTGCATGCTCGGCGGCCCGGACCGCCGAACCCTGTTCCTGCTGTCGAGTTCGGACGCCTACCCTGCCAAGCTCGTCGGTACGCGCGCCGCGCGCGTCGAGACCATCAGGGTCGACGTTCCCGGCGCGGGCTTTCCGTGAGAGTCGAAAGGTGAGCATGTCCGACAGCTACTACGAACTCGTCGACCCGGCCGATCCACTCGGTGAGCGGTTCCGGGCCACCGACATGGTTCGCAGTACGTGGTCGTCGCACACCCAGCACGGCGGTCCGGTGTCGGCACTGCTGGTTCGCGCGATGGAGCGCTGCGCGCCGCGCGACGACGCCCGGCTGAGCCGGGTGGTCGTCGACCTGCTCGGCGGGGTGCCCGCCGACGGTGACCTGTGGGTCGGCGCGACGGTGGAGCGCGGCGGCAGGCAGGTCGAACTGGTCAGCGCGGTGATGCACGGTCAGGGTCCGGACGGAGGCCCACGCCCGGTCGCCAAGGCCAGCGGGTGGCGGTTCCAGACGCTGGACACCGCGGCGTTGGCGTCGACATCCACGCCGCCGCTGCCGTCACGCGAACAGGGTTACAACCGCAACCTGGCCGACAAGTTCGACCGCAACTACGTCCACAGCGTCGAATGGCTGTGGCTGACCAAGCCGATGGCACCGGGAGCGGGGGAGTCGTGGCTGCGGCCGCTGGTCGACCTGGTTCAGGGCGAGTCGATGACCCCGATGGAGCGGCTGTTCTCGATTGCCGACTGCGCCAACGGAATCGGCACCAGGATCGACATCACCAAGTACACCTTCCTCAACACCGACCTGACCGTGCATGTCTACCGGGTCCCGGCGGGCGAGTGGGTCGGCATCCGCGCGGAGACTCTGTACGGGCCGGACGGCGTCGCGACGACGGTGGGCACGCTGTTCGACGACGACGGTGCAGTCGGCAGCATCCAGCAGGCGGTGCTGGTGCGGCCGCGCCCGCCGACACTAACGCCAGGGCGCTAGATCACGGGTTCTGCCGCCGTAGCGTTACTGTCGGCGCGACAACGGCGTCAGTCGAACAGCACGGCCGGGTTCAGGTAGCCCGTCGGGTCGAAGGCGGACTTGATGGCGCGCATGGCGGCGATGTCGGCCGGCTCGCGTGACATGCCGAGGTAGGCCCGCTTGCGGCTGCCGATCCCGTGCTCGGAGCTGACGTTACCGCCATGGGCCGCAATCAGTTTCATCATCGCGGCGTACAGGTGCCGCTCCTGCTCGGTGCCGCAGCGCAGCACGTTCAGATGCAGATTGCCCTCGCCGATGTGACCGAATAGGACCGGTATCGCCTCTGGGGCATGCTCGGCGACCAGCGCGGCGGAGTCGCTCGCAAACACTGAGATAGCCGAAAGCGGAAGCGAGACATCGAATTTCAGCGGCGGACCGAACAGCCCGACCACCTCGGCGGTGGACTCGCGCACCTGCCACAGCCGCTGTTGGGCTGCCGAGTCGATTCCCACGGCGGGTTCGTCGGCGAGGTCGGCTTCCTCCAGCGCGTCGGCGAGGCGTTCGGTGAGGTCGGTGTCACCGGCCAGTTCGATCAGCAGCAGCCAGTCGCCCTCCACGGGTACCGGAACACCCAGGTGTTCGGCGGCCAGCACGGCCGCTCGCCGGTCGATCATCTCCAGCGCGGCGATGGCGTCGGTGTCGCGCAACTCCCGGCCTGCGGCCACCAGGGCATCGAGTGTGCTGAACCCGCACACCGCGGTCACCCGGTGGTTCGGAATCGGGTGCAGCCGTAGGTCCAGGCTGGTGATCACCCCGAGCGTGCCCTCGGCACCGATGAACAGCGAGGGCAGGTCGTAGCCGGTGTTGTCGGCGCGCACCTGACTGTGCCGGTGCACCACCGACCCGTCGGGCAGGGCGACGTCGAGACCGATGACCTGCTCGCCCATGTTCCCGTAGCGCACGGTGCGCAGGCCGCCGGCGTTGGTGGAGGCCATCCCGCCGACGGTGGCCGAGTCCCTGGCGGCCAGGTCGACCCCGAACAGCAGACCCGCCGCCGCGGCCGCGCGCTGCAGGGCGGCCAGGGTCACGCCGGACCCGGCCCGCACCCGCCGCTCGGTGGCGTCGACCTCGCCGATCTCGGTCAACCGCTCGGTGGACAACAGCACGTCCTCGTGTTCGGGCACGGTGCCCGCCACCAGCGATGTGCGCCCGCCCTGGACCGTGACGCACACCTCGGCCGCCCGGCATTCCCGCAGCACAGCGGCCACCTCGTCGGCCGAACCGGGCCGCACCAGCGCGCTGGCCCGGCCGCGGTAGCGCCCGGTGTAGTCGACGCTGCGGCCGTCGAGCACGTCAGGGTCGGTGACGACGTGCGCGCTGCCCACGATGGCCTGCAGCCGTTCGGCCGGCGTTGAGGTCATGGCGTGGGTTTATCACACACGGCGAGGAACGCACCCAACTCCACCAACCCCGCCGGTGTGGCGGGCAGGTATTCGGTCAGCGTCGCCGAGCGCACGATCACCGCGGCGTACTTGGCCCGGCTCACCGCCACGTTGAGCCGATTCCGGTTGAGCAGGAAGGAGATTCCGCGCGGCACCTCGTCGATCGAGGACGCGACCATCGAGATGAACACCACCGGTGCCTGCCGGCCCTGGAACTTGTCGACCGTGCCGGCCTGCACCTCGTGCAGCCCGGCTTCGTCGAGCAGGCGGCGCAGCAGCACGACCTGGGCGTTGTACGGGGTGACCACCAGCACGTCGGCCGCGGTGAGAGGGCGGGTGCCGTGCTCGTCGGTCCACGCCGAGCCGAGCAGCGCGGTGATCGCGGCGACGATCGTCTCGGCCTCCTCGCGGCTGTCGGTCGAGTTGCCGTCGTGGTCCAGTGCCAGCACGTGCACACCGGGCTCGAACCCGTCGAGCCGGCGGGCCGCGGTGGTCTGCTCGACGGAGTGCAACCGCCCGTCGTAGCTCAGCCGCGACACCGCGGCGCACAGCGTCGGGTGCATCCGGTGGGAGAGGTCCAGGAAATAGCCGAGTTCGTCGGGCAGCGTGTGCCGTCCGTCCACCAGCCAGCCCAGCGCGGACGCGTCGACAGGCTCGGGGTGCGTGCCCTGACTCACCTGCGGCAGCTGCTGCGGGTCGCCGAGCAGCAGCAGGTTGGTGGCGGCCTGGGCGACGGCGATCGTGTTGGCCAGGCAGAACTGGCCGGCCTCCTCGATCACCAACAGATCGAGGCTGCCCGGCGGCACTCGGTTGGCGTTCGCGAAATCCCATGCCGTACCGCCGATCACGCACCCTTCGTTCTCGGTGAGGAAAGCCGGATAGGCCTTCTCGTCGATCTCGGTCCACGGACCGTTGCCGCCGCGTTTCTTGGCGACCAGGGCGGGATCGACGCCCGCGCCGATGATGTCGCGAAACAGGTTCTCCACCACCGCATGTGACTGTGCGACCACGCCGACGCGCCACCCGTGCCGATCGACCAGCTCGGCGATCACCCGTGCGGCGGTGTATGTCTTGCCGGTGCCGGGTGGTCCGTGCACCGCCAGGTACGACGAATCCAGTGCCAGCACCGCGGCGGTGAGGTCGGCGACGCAGTCGCCGGTCCGGGGGAGCGGACCGCTGGTGCGCGGCGGGCATCGCAGCAGCACGTCGACGACGGCGGACGGCGGCAGGGCAGGCAGGCCGGCGGCGATCTCAGCCGCGAACCCGTCGATCGACCTCCGCAGGGCCGTCGTCTGGAACGGCGCCCCCGGGGTCAGCGCGAACGGAACCTGGTCGAAGGGTCCGCCCTCCTTCGGTTCCCGGTGCATGACGAGCACCTCGGTGGGTGCGGAGTCGTTGTCGCAGTCGATGACGGTGACGGGCGCGTAGGCCCGTCGCTCCGGATCCTCGGACAGCCCGGCCGGTGTCGGCGGGTCATAGAGCGCGAACATGTCGTTACTCAGTTCGCCGGCGGCCATCGAACCGGTCAGCCGGACCCAACGCTGCGGCTTCCTGGCGCCCTGGGGAATATGCCAATCGGCGTCGACGGTGGCCTGGTCAGCGAGGAAAACGCCTGGGGTGTCCGACCATTCGTCGACGGGGCTGTTGAGCCGGTCGAAATGGCCCCACCAGAACGGCTTGTCCTCCCGGCGGTGGTACCCGCGCGCGGCGGCGATCATCGCCACGGCCCGCTGCTCGGGTGTCCGCGCGTCGATGTCGTCGCCGGCGAAGCCGGCCAGCGTGCGGGCGACGTCGTCGTCAACCTCGACCTGGCCGTTGTCGCGCACCGGCTGCGGCCCGAGCGGCGGGACCCCCGACTCGAACGCGCGGCCCAGCAGCCAGTCGCGCAGCTTGCGGGTGGAGCGGCAGTCGTAGCGGTTGTAGTCCTCGATCTCCTTGAGCACGTTGGCGGCTTCGTCGTCGCGGCCCTCGGCGCGCAGCTCGCAGTACTTGGCGTACATGGTGATGGAGTCGGTCGCCGTGGTGACCTCGCCGTCCCGCAGCTCCGAACCCATGTACAGCGGTTCGAGCGACTTGAGGCTGTAGTTCGCGGTGCCGACCCGAATACTCTTGCGCACCATGGGATAGAGGTCGACGAGCACACCGTTGCGCAACAGGTCGTCGACCTCGTCCTCGCCCACTCCGTAGCGCCCGGCCAGCCGCAGCAGGGCGGTCTTCTCGTACGGGGCGTAGTGGTAGATGTGCATCTTCGGGTGGCGCTTGCGCCGCTTGCGCACCATCGCCAGGAAGTCGACGAGCGCGTTGCGTTCGGCCGCGCGGTCGTGCGCCCACAGCGGCGTGAACTCCTCGTTGGCGCCCAAGACGCCGAACATGTACTCCAATCCCCAGTCCCGGCCGTCTGCCGTCCACAGCGGATCGCCCTCGAAGTCGAAGAACAGATCGCCCTTGTCCGGGTTGGGCAGCAGCATCAGCGGTTGCGCGTCGACCACCTCGTACGGCGGCTTTCCGTGGTCGCGGGGGGCGATCTGCAGACCGGCCTGACGGCTCAGGGCGGTGACGGTGCGGGCCGGAAGGTCGGGGACCGGTCCGGTGTGGTGGGCCAGCTCGGTCATGGTGGTGATGCCTGCGTCGATGAGGCGGGCCCGCTGGCTGACACGCATGTTCGCGACGAGCAACAGGTCGTCGTGGGCGCGGACCTGCTGCTCGCACTCCGGACAGCGCATGCACGCCCGGACCGTGTCGTCGGCCCAGCTGACCGCCGCGCCGCTGTCATAGTGGCGGTCGAGCAGAGCCTGCAGTTCGGCACGCCGGGACCGGTACACCGGCAGTAACTCGTCGACGCGGTAAGACATGGTGGTTCCGTTGCCGAGCACCAACTCCACGTCGTCGTGCACCCCGACGCCCGCCGCACCCAGCGTCTCGGCGTAGGCGGCCAGCTGCAGCAGGGCCTCGACCTTCACCGAGCGGGCGAGCTTGGTGTCGCGCAACCGGTAGCGCTGCCCGTCGAGCACCAGGAAGTCGGCGAAACCGACGAAGCGGCCGTCGAACATCGCGGCCTGGTAGATGACCTCGGCGCGATCTTCGACCGCACGCAGCGTCGACTCCGCGGCCGCGGTCAGGGCGGCGACCGTGTAGGCGGGCCTGGCGATGATCGCGACACGGTTGCGTGACCGCAGTTCGTCGAGATGACGCTGCTCGTGCTCACCGCCGAGTGTGGCGGTGCGGGCCAGCAGCTCGTCGACGACCGCGACGGCCGGACCCCGCCCGAGCTGGGCATCGAACGAGCGCAGCAGTGCGTACTCGCAGCGCGCGGCGGCTGCGAGGTCGGATGCGCTGTAGACGACTCGATCCCCGGCGACGAACACAGCCCCACTCTAGGCTCGGGCACCGACATTTCAGCCGTGCGAAGCGCGATAATCGGTCAAAGGAGGACGCCATGAAGCCCGTTGGACTCGTCACGCCCGCCGAAGGGTCGTAGGTCGGTGCCGATCACGATTTACACACTGGGCGGGACCGGCGGATAAAGACCCCACTCGAGGCTTCAGCGCGGAATTGGCCAGGCGGCTGGTGGCGGCAGACCCCGGAACATGGGAATGGTTCCCCGTCGACTTCAAACCAGGGATTCATGCCTCACCGGGACATCCCGTATCTGAGCAATACCCCGGGCGTCGGGTCGGCGACGCGAGCCGTGGCCATCGTCACCGAGCATGTGCTGTCCAACCCCAATTACTTTGTCTTCTCCGGCGGTTCGCAGGGCGCCTGGATCAGCGAGATGTTGTACGAGGAGTTGCGCAATCCGGCGGGCACCTTGTACTCCAGATACCCGTACCTGCTCAACGTCGTGGACTTCGGGTCGCCACGCCGACCGCGCGGTCACACGCTCACGTTCGCCGACAATGTGATCGACCCCATCGGGCAGGGTGCGTGCGGGAATGCCTCGTACCGAACGAGTTTCGGGACGGTCCCCGGTGTCATGGACAGCCCGCCGTCCGACGGCGAGATCCAGTGGTTCTGTAACCAGAACGACCCCGCATCGGACTGCGCTGCCGACCTGAACACCGCCGCCGCGAATGGACTCGCCGCTATTCTTCGCTGGGTCATGGGGGGTGCGGACATCAGGTCTGGCGTCTCGCTGATCACCCACATGTTGCGGATTCCCTTTCGCCTCACCCCCGACGAAACGGCGAACCTATTGGGAGTGATCAAGCAGTGGTGGCCGTTCGTCAACGGGGTGGTGGGTTCTCCTAACGCGAAGGACAACAACCCGCACGCTCAGTACGACGACCCGTACCCGTACACGTCGATCGCCGGGAACACGAGATCGGCTGTCGCGCTGGCCACCGAGTATCTGCTGGCTCGCGGGGCGCAGTACGCGACTGGTCCCGTGACACCCATCCTGAAGCAGGCGTACTCGTAGTGTTGGTCGGCGACGGCCTCAGTGCCCCTGTGCGGACAGCAGCGAATGATGGGGCCGCTCAAGCAGAGCGGTCAGTTCGTCCGCCGGGACCGGCGGGGAGTAGTAGTTGCCCTGGCAGTAGTTGCAGCCCAGCGATCGAAGTCGCGCGATCTCGTCGGCGTTCTCGGCGCCCTCGGCGATGATCTCCATCCCGAGGCTGCGGGCCAGCACCACGATCGTGCGCACGATCTGCAAGGTCTCCATGTTCGTCTCCATGCGGGAGATGAACGAGCGGTCGATCTTGAGCACCTGCAGCGGGAAGCGGTGTAGGTAGCTCAAACAGGAGAAGCCGGTACCGAAGTCGTCGATGCTCAGCTGAATTCCCAAGGCGCGCAAATTCTTCAGCACATCGGTGGCGTGGTCGGCATCGTCCATCGTCATGGACTCGGTGATCTCGAGCCGTAACTGCTCGGGCCGGATACCGGTTTCGGCGATGACGTCGCGAACCTGCTCGACGAGGTTCGGCTCGGCGAACTGGCGCGGGGACAGGTTGACGCCGATCGTCAGCGGCGCGCGGCCGTGCCGTGTCGCGTTCCACCGGACCGCGGCCCGGCAGGCCTCGCGCAGCACCCACATGCCGATCGGCACGATGAGGCCGGTCTCCTCGGCAACCGGGATGAACTCGTCGGGGTAGCGCAGCGTGGTCGGCGAGGTTCGCCACCGCACCAGGGCCTCGGCTCCCACGATCTCGTCGTCCGCCATGGACACCACCGGCTGGTAGTGCAGTTCGAACGCCTCGTCGCGCACGGCGGCCCGCAGCTCGCTGCGCAGGTCGAGCCGCCGGGTCGCGAAGTCCTGCATCCGCCCGTCGTAGAGCTCGGTGCGGCCCTTGCCCTTGGCCTTCGCCGCGTACATGGCCATGTCGGCATGGCGGACCAGCTCGTCGGCCGAGTTGTGCTCGGCCGAGCTCATCGCGATGCCGATACTGGCGCTGGCCAGCACTTCGTGACCTCCCACCCGGAAGGGGTTGCTCAGCACGGCGTGGATCCGGTCGGCGATCGCCACCGCGTCGTCCTGATGTCCCACCCCGCCGACCAGAATGGCGAACTCGTCGCCGCCCATCCGCGCCAGCAGGACTCCGCGATCCGCGGGTGCCGCGCCCTCGGTGAAGTCGTCCTGTCGGATCGATGCCGTCAGGCGGGCACCGACCTGGGTGATCAGGGCATCCCCGGCAGCGTGGCCAAGGCTGTCGTTGACGAGCTTGAAGCCGTCCAGGTCGATGAACACGACGCAGAACCCGCCTCGTTGGCACAAGGAGAGCTGCCGGTAGGCCTCATCGACCTCGCGCAGGAAGTTGGGGCGGTTGGGCAAGTCGGTCAGCGCGTCGTGCAGGGGATTGCGCAGCCGGTCGTTGGCGCGATCGCGCTCGATCACCCGGCCCAGTTGGTCGCCGGCCTGCCGGATCACCCGCATCAGCTGGGGGTCCTCCGGCATCGGGTGGGCACCGAAGAACTCCAGCGCGGCAACCACGTCCGGTCCGATCAGCAGCGGCACGCTGAACGCGGAGCGCAGGCCGGCGGCCAGCGCGACCTCGCGGCGGGCGAAGGTTTCCGACGTCATCAGGTCATCGACCCACACCGGGGCACCCGCCGCCCAGACCCGGCCGGGCAGTCCGTCGCCTTCGGCGAAAATATGCCCGGCCGTGGCGGTTTGGAACTCGGACAGGTCGAACTCCGGTGCGCAGTACCAGATGTTCGACGGCCACATCCTCTGCGCGGCTCCCTCGCCGGCGACGATGTAGGCATGCGCGGCCGACCAGCCGGTGAATCGGCACATGTACTCCAGCGCGGACTGCAGTACCTCCTGCGGCGAACCGCCCAGGTTCGCCATGATCGTTATCTGCGAGAGGAATTCGAGCTCACGCTGCCTGCGATAGAGCTCGCGCAACCCATCCTCGGCGATCTCCTCGGCCTTCCGGCGGATCCGGGTCTCGCGGTCCAGCCGACGGCGCAGCCGCGCGTTCTCCTCGGACAGCGCACCGATCAGTTCCTCGCCGGGCACGTCATCCATCGTCGCCGCCGTCGGATACCGAGACGGCTACCAGGCAACGGCTGTCGCCCTCGCCCATGCATTCCAGATGAGTCACGGCCAGCGTTTCGCCGTAGTGGTCGCCGGCGCCCAGGATGAAACCGTGGGCCAGCCCGCACAGCCTGCGCGGTGAGCGGTAGCCGATGAGCAGCGACCCGTCGTGGTGCGAGGTGAAGTCGAAGTGCGGGCAGTAGGCCCCGGAGTAGAGCTTGCGCACTTCCGGGTGGATCACACTGTTGAGGCTGCGCAGGAACGGCACCGTGTGCTGATGGGCGGTGAAGTAGTCCGGCCAGCGGTTCACCATGTCGGGGATCGCCCGCTGCCCGAACCAGCGCAGAACCTCATCGTCGGTCATCGACAGCGCTGCTCCGGCCGCGGAGACCAACCGCGCCATGTCCGTGTCTTCGTAACTGCCCAGCGAGGTGTAGACGCCGTCCAGACCGGCCGCGTCCAGGAGGTCGTCCCAGGCTTGGTCGCCGTGGGCGGAAACCACCACCTCTTCGAGCAGGTTGAAGATGACGCCCTTCACACGACACCTCCGCACCAAGGGCTGATTGCTTAACCCGCTACCCAATTTACGCCATCACGGGTGTTTGCCCAAACGTTTCGGTCACGGCAAACAGGCAGGAAAAACGGCCAAAACGTCAGTTGTAGAAGGTGCTGGGTCAGCCGGAGTTGCCGATCAGCTCCACGCCGTTGCCGTTCCACCGGAACTTGACCACACTCTGCATGCCCAGCCCGTTGACGTAGGCCAGGGCGACGGTGTCACCGGTGCTCTGGGATGAGTCGACCCCGTTGAACCCGTAGGTGTCCGGCACCCCGGTGGGGATGTATTTGCCCAGGTGGAACAACACCGCACGGGTGTTCGGATTCGGGCTGTTGGTGTTGGCCTTGATGATCACGGCCGACAGCGGCGCGCACTCGTTGTAGTTTCCGGCCACCGGGACCGGATACCACCCCTGACCGCTGCGGGGATCGCGCGGCAACTCCGAAACCGCCTGCGCGATGGTGGGGGCGTTCAGGTTGACCGCGCAAGGATCCGGTGGCGGGGGCGGTGCCGACGACGACGGCGGTGGCGGCGGTGCCGGGCTCGCCGGTGCCGCCGAGGTGGTGGTCGTGGTGGTCGTGGGCTGGGGCGTCTTGGCCACCGTCGAGTCGCCAGACCCGCAGCCGGCCAGCCCTACCGCCAGCGCCGCACCCGCCGCGACGAGCGTCAGCCGATGCCACACACCGGCTGACGGTACCGGCCCGTGCCCTAGATATGGGGTTACGGCACGCTCGGGCACTAGACTGCAGGTCCAATGACACCCCCGGAAGACGCCGGACCCGACGCCGCCGTCACCTCCCCCCAGACTTTTGCCGACCTGCAGATTCACCCCGATGTGCTGCGGGCCGTGTCCGACGTCGGCTACGAGACACCTTCGGCCATCCAGGCAGCCACGATTCCGGCGCTGCTGGCGGGGTCCGACGTCGTCGGTCTGGCGCAGACCGGTACCGGCAAGACCGCCGCGTTCGCCATCCCGATCCTGTCCCGCATCGACACCAACAGCAAGGTCACCCAGGCGCTGGTGCTGGCGCCCACCCGTGAGCTGGCGCTGCAGGTGGCCGAGGCGTTCAGCCGCTACGGCGCGCACCTGCCCCAGATCAAGGTGCTGCCGATCTACGGCGGCCAGTCCTACACGGTGCAGCTGGCCGGCCTCAAGCGCGGCGCCCAGGTCGTGGTCGGCACCCCGGGCCGGGTCATCGACCACCTCGAGCGCGGCACGCTGGACCTCTCGCACCTGGACTATCTGGTGCTCGACGAGGCCGACGAGATGCTGCAGATGGGCTTCGCCGAGGACGTCGAACGCATCCTGCGCGACACCCCGGAGTACAAGCAGGTGGCGCTGTTCTCGGCCACCATGCCGCCGGCCATCCGCAAGATCACCACCAAGTACCTGCACGATGCGGTGGAGGTGAAGGTCAAGTCGAAGACCGCCACCGCCGAGAACATCACTCAACGCTTCATTCAGGTCGCCGGTCCGCGGAAGATGGACGCGCTGACGCGGGTCCTCGAGGTAGAGGACTTCGAGGCGATGATCGTGTTCGTGCGCACCAAGCAGGCCACCGAGGAGGTGGCCGAAAAGCTGCGCGCCCGAGGGTTTTCCGCTTCGGCCATCAACGGCGACATTCCGCAGGCCTTGCGCGAGCGCACCATCGCCGCACTCAAGGACGGCTCGATCGACATCCTGGTGGCCACTGATGTCGCTGCCAGAGGCCTTGACGTGGAACGGATTTCGCACGTCCTGAATTACGACATCCCGCACGACCCGGAGTCCTATGTGCACCGCATCGGGCGCACCGGGCGGGCCGGGCGGTCCGGGACCGCGCTGCTGTTCGTCTCTCCCCGTGAGCGCCACCTGCTGAAGTCGATCGAGAAGGTCACTCGGCAGCCGGTCACCGAGGTGCAGCTGCCCAGCGTCGAGGACGTCAACGCCCAGCGGGTGGCCAAGTTCCAGGACTCGATCACCGAGGCTCTCAACGCTCCGGGCTTCGACATGTTCCGCCGTCTGATCGAGGACTACGAGCGCGACAACGATGTGCCGATGGCCGACATCGCCGCGGCGCTGGCGCTGCAGTCGCGCGACGGGGCGGAGTTCCTGATGACCGAGCCGCCGCCGGAGAAGCGGCGCGAGCGGCCCGAGCGCGACGAGCGGGAACGCGCCCCGCGCAAGACCCGCGACGACCTGGCGACCTATCGCATCTCGGTCGGCAAGAGGCACAAGGTGGGTCCCGGCTCGATCGTCGGCGCGATCGCCAACGAAGGCGGTCTGCACCGCAGCGATTTCGGCCACATCGCGATCAAGAACGATTTCTCACTGGTCGAGTTGCCCGCCAAATTGGCGCCGGCAACGCTGAAAGCCCTTGAGAACACCCGGATCTCCGGTGTGCTGATCAACCTGCAGCCGGACCGCGGCATGCCGTCCTATGACTCGCGTCCCTCCGGCGGGAAGCCCCGGCACAAGGGCCGATGACCGCGTCCCGCGAGGTCGACCAGGGCGGCCTGGAGGCCGTCTCAGGCGTCGACCGGGTGGCATCGCTGACCGGCGTGCGCGCGGTTGCGGCCCTGCTGGTGCTGGGCACCCACGCCGCCTACACCACGGGCAAGTACACCCACGGCTTTGTGGGCCTGGTGTATTCGCGCATGGAGATCGGTGTGCCGATATTCTTCGCGTTGTCCGGATACCTGCTGTTCGGCCCGTGGGTTCGGGCCTCCGCCGGTGGGGGGCAGTCGCCGCCGTTGGGCCGCTACGCCTGGCACCGGGTGCGCCGCATCATGCCGGCCTACGTCGTGACGGTGCTGGTGGCTTTTCTGATCTATCACTTCCGCAACGCCGGGCCGAATCCGGGCCACAGCTGGATCGGCCTGGTCCGCAACCTGACCCTGACCCAGATCTACACCGACAACTACATGTTCTCCTATCTGCATCAAGGACTTACGCAGATGTGGAGCCTGGCGGTCGAGGTCGCGTTCTACGTCGCCCTGCCCATCCTGGCCTACCTGCTGGTGGTCGTGCTGTGCCGTCGGCAGTGGCGCCCGCACCTGCTGCTGGCCGGGCTGGCGGGGCTGGTACTGATCAGCCCGGCGTGGATGGTCCTGGTGCACACCACCCATTTCCTGCCCGACGGCGCCCGACTGTGGCTGCCGGGCTATCTGGCCTGGTTCCTCGGCGGCATGATGCTGACTGTGTTGCAGGCCATGGGCGTTCGGATGTACGGCTTCGTCGCCCTGCCGCTGGCCGTCATCAGCTACGTGATCGTCTCGACGCCGATCGCCGGTGAGCCGACGACCTCACCGACCGGCCTTTGGCAGGCACTGGTCAAGACCGGGTTCTACGCCGCCATAGCGACGCTGCTCATCGCGCCGCTGGCGCTGGGTAACCGAGGGTGGTATGCCGGGGTGTTGGCCACCCGGCCGATGGTGTGGCTCGGCGAGATCTCCTACGAGATCTTCCTCGTCCATCTGGTCATCATGGAGATCGTCATGGTCAACGTGTTGCACTGGCCGGTCTACACCGGCTCGGCGCCCGTCCTGTTCGTCGTCACTCTGCTGATGACCGTCCCGGTGGCCTGGGTGCTGCACCGGTTCACCCGGGTGCGCACCTAGCAGCTGGCCTGAGAGTGGGCCTTGTGCAGGGTTTTTGGCGAGGCTGAAATGCGTGCACAGCCCCCACACTCGACGCGTCAAATCTGTTGTTCGCTGGGGCACACCAGCGGCACGACGAATTCTTCCAGCATCGCGCGTTCGTCGGCGGCGTCGTGGCCGGGGAAGATCAGCAGCGACGTCAGTACCCGCACCAGCCAGCGGGCGCGGCGATCGACCACGGCCGGGTCGTCCGGCCGCAACGACAGCAGGAACCCCGCGGTGAGCGCCTGGATGACCTCGGACTCCTCGGCCATCTCCGCCCCGATCGGCGATTCGGCGGTGGTGAACCACGATGACAGGGCCGGACTTTCACGCACCAGCCGCATCGAGGTGGTCAGCCCGGCCAGCAGCCGTTCGCGGGGGTCGAAGATCTCACTGATGAGGTCTGTCATCTGCTGGTGCAGCCGGTAGGCCTCGCGATGGACGTAAGCGGTGTGCAGCGCCTCGCGGTTCTCGAAGTAGCGGTACAGCGTCGCCCTGGAACAACCTGCGGCGTGGGCGATCTCGTTCATGCCGACGCATCCCACGGCGTTGTGCGCGAACAACTCGCCCGCGGCGTCGAGAATGCGGTCGGCAGCCACCTCCGCGCGACGCGAGCCCAGCCAGTCCCGGCCCGCCATCTAGCCGGCCACCCGGAACGGGACCGACAGCGGCCGCCGCACGTAACCACCGCCCGCCCAAACGATTTCGTCCTCGTCGATTTCGAACTCCGGGCAGCGGTCGAGCAGTTCGGTCAACGCCACCCGGGCCTGCATACGGGCAGCCGCCGCGCCGAGGCAGTGGTGTGCACCGTGGCTGAACGTCAGGATGTTGCGCGGACGGCGGGTGACGTCCAACTCGCCGGCGTCGGGGCCGTACTGGCGCTCGTCGCGGTTGGCCGAGCCGTAGAGCAGCAGCGCTTTGCGCCCGGCCGGGATCGTCGTGCCGTGCAGTTCGACGTCGCGAGTCAGGGTTCGGGCCAGGCCCTGCACCGGGGAGGTGAGCCGGAGCAGTTCGTCGACGGCGTCGGGTAGCAGATCCGGCTGCTCGATCAGCAGGCGGCGTTGGTCGGGGCGCTGGTGCAGCAGCTGGACCGAACCGCCGAGCATGCCGGTGGTGGTGTCGTTCCCGCCGGTGACCATGGTGAAGGTGAAGGCCAGCACCGACAAGGTGCCGGCGAGGTCGCCGTCGGCGCCGACACCGGCGGCGACCAGGTGTGAGACGGTGTCGTCGCCGGGCTCGCGCCTGCGCCGCTCGATCAGTTCGGTGAAGTAGCCCATCATCGATCCGACCGCTTCGCCGACTGAGGCCAGCGCGCCGGTGATGCCGTCGCTGGAGGTGTTGGCCGCCACGATGGCGTCGGTCCAGCCGTCGAACTGGTCACGGTCCTCATCCGGCACCCCGAGATAGTGCGCGACAACCATCGACGGCAGCGGTTTGAACAGTTCGGTGACGATGTCGCCACCGCCGTCGGCGCGCAGCTGCTCGATGCGTTCGATCACGAACTCGCGCACCTTGGGTTCCACGGCCTCCACCTGGCGCGGCGTGAACCCGCGGGAGACCAGTTTGCGGAACTCGGTGTGCGCTGGCGGGTCCTGCATGACCATCGGCGGATTATCTTGCAGCCCAATCAGTTCCAGCTCTCCGTACGTGACGGTCAGGCCCTGGGCCGAGGAGAAGGTCTCGTGGTCGCGGGCGGCGGTCCACACGTCGGCGTGCCGGGAGAGCACCCAATAGTCGTGGCCGGGGTGCTCGGGCACCACATGGTGTACCGGGTCGCGGTCGCGCAGCGCCCGGTACATCGGCCAGCGGTTACCCCAGGTCTCGGCGGTTGCGAGCTCGAAACGGGCCTCCGCGTCGTGAGACACAACAGCGGTCATGTCTTATGGATACGACATCAACAAGGTGTGTCAAGGTACGATCCGCCGGTGGACGCGGTCGCCTTCTGGATCTCGGTTCCCCTGGTGTTCGTCGTCGGCATGGCTATCCAGCGGGGCAACACCTGCACCGTCGTCGCGTTCGACGACGTCATCCATCACCGTTCCGCGGTGCGGTTCCTGGCCATCGTCTACACGTGGCTCTGGGTCGCCGGTGGCCTGGCCCTGCTCAGGTTGGCCACCGGCTTCACTCCGCACGCCAAGCTGTTCCCTGTCACGGTCTGGTCGGTGGTCGGCGGTGCGCTCCTCGGCGTCGGGGCGGTGGTCAACGGCGGCTGCACCACCGGCGCCGTGGCGCGAGTCGGTTCGGGTGAGTATGCGTTCGTTCTCACGTTCGTCGGATTCTTCGTCGGCTGCGCGCTCACCCCACGGGTGTTCGGGCCCGCGGCGGTCAACCACATGGCGTCGATGCCGACGACCACCTCACTGGCCCACCCGGTGGTCGCATTGATCGGCTTCGCCGCCGTCGTGCTGATCAACGCCCGCCGTCTGCTGTTCGGCGGGCACGAAAGCTTCCGGGGCTTCCTGCGCAACGCCTGGGATCCGCGCACCGCGACGATGATCTTGGGTGTGCTGTTCGCCGTGCTGGTCCAGCTCGTCGGCCCGTGGTCCTACACCGAACTGCTCGGCGACACGGCCAGAGGTGTCGACGAGGCGATCGCCGCCCGGTTGGTGTTGTTCGCCGCCCTGCTGGCCGGCGCGATCGTCGCCGGTCGCTCGCTGCGGGGCACCCGGCTGATCGGGCCGCTGGCACCGCGGGTGATCCGCTGCAGCCTCGGCGGACTGATCATGGGCGCCGGGTTCTCCATCGCGCCGGGCTCATTCGACGGCCTGACGCTGTTCGGTCAGCCGCTGCTGCTGCCCTTCGCGTGGGTGGTGATGGGCGTGTCCTACGTCGCCATCCTGCTCGGGGTGCTCTATCTACGGTCCAAGCTGGGCGCCTGGGTCAAGACCCGCCGGGGCTAGATGACCGCGCCGGGGTTGAGGATGTTGTCCGGATCAAGCGCAGCTTTGATCCGCCGGTTGAGCTCCATGGCCTCGGGGCCGAGTTGGCCTGCCAGCCAAGGCTTCTTGAGCCGTCCGACACCGTGCTCGCCGGTGATCGTGCCGCCCAGGGAGACGGCGAGATCCATGATCTCGCCGAACGCCGCGTGCGCCCGCTCGGTCATCGCCGCGTCGCTGGGGTCGTAGACGATCAGCGGATGGGTGTTGCCGTCACCGGCGTGGGCGATCACCGAGATGGTCAGGTCCCGATCGGCCGCGATCTTCGCGACGCCACCGACCAGGTCGGCCAGTGCCGGCAGCGGCACCCCGACGTCCTCGAGCAGCAGCGGGCCTTTGGCCTCCACGGCCGGGATCGCGAAGCGCCGCGCGGCGACGAACGCCTCGCCCTCCGCGGGATCCGACGTCGAAAAGCATTCGGTGGCACCGGCTTCGGTGAACACCCGGGCCATGTATTCGGCGTCCTCGGCGCCGGCCGCGCCGCGGTCGTCGGAGGCGGCCACCATCATCGCGGCCGCCGAGCGGTCCAGTCCCATGCGCAGCTTGTCCTCGACGGCGTTGATCGCCACCGAGTCCATGAACTCCAGCATCGACGGCCGGATCTTGCCGGTGATCGTCACCACCGCGCCGGCGGCGGCCTCCACCGAGTCGAAGGTCGCCACCACCGTGCATGCCGAATGCTGCGGCGGCAGCAGCCGCAACGTCACCTCGGTGACCACCCCGAGGGTGCCCTCGCTGCCGACGAACAGCTTGGTCAGCGACAGCCCGGCGACGTCCTTGAGCCTCGGGCCGCCGAGTCGCACGGCCGTGCCGTCGGCCAGCACCACCTGCATGCCCAGCACGTAATCGGTTGTCACGCCGTACTTCACGCAGCACAGCCCGCCGGCGTTTGTTGCGATGTTGCCGCCGATGCTGCAGATCTCGTACGACGACGGGTCCGGCGGATACCACAGCCCGTGCTCGGCAACGACCTTCTTCACCTCGGCGTTGAGCAGCCCCGGCTGTACCACTGCCGTGCGGGTCACCGCGTCGACGCTGATGTCGCGCATCTTCTCCGTCGACAGCACGATCCCGCCGTCCAGGGCCGTCGCGCCGCCGGACAGTCCGGTGCCCGCCCCGCGCGGGACGACGGCGATGCGATGCTTGGTCGCCCAGCGCAGCACGGTCTGGACTTCCTCGGTGCAGGTGGGCCGGACCACGGCCAGCGGCGTGCCCGCCGACGGGTCGGCGGCCCGGTCCTGGCGGTAGGAAGCCAGGATGTCGGGGTCGGTGACCACGACACCGTCGGGCAGTTCGGCGGCCAGCTCGGCCAGGGCGCTCACGGCCATGCGGCCATCCTAGGTTGACGGCCGGGCACGTCAGAGAACCTCGAACACCTTGTAGTGGACCTCCGAGAGCGACATCTGGTTGAGGGCGACGGTGTGCACGGCGTTGATCCACCGGTAGCGCTCGTCGTCGGTGTCGAACAGCGGGCTCGAGCGGGCGTAGACCTCGTCGTGGCGGATCAGTTCGCCGGCGGAGTAGCGCGCCGTGGCCTCCGGCCCCATCAGCACGCGCCCGGTGACGGTCAGGTGGATGTGGGCGCCGTCATCGGTGCGCAGCGTGGCGCGCACGTCGAGGCGGGCCACGCCGTCGCTGCCCAGGACCACCCAGTCCCCGCCGCCGGCCAGGATGTCCCCGGCGATGCGTGCCCCTTCGGCGCGGCCGCGATTGATGACGAAGGTCATCCGGGTCCCGGTCGGGGTCGCGAAGATCTGCGCCGGGTCGAACTCGACGCGCATATCGAGCAGGTGGGCGAAGCGGGGCTCGGCGTCGATATCGACCAGCGTCATGCAGTGAGCGTAGGCGCGGCCGGTTGGTCGTCGAGTTCGCGCAGGGCCGGCAGCCACGGGCACACCAGGCCGATGACCAGGATCGGCACGGCCAGCACCAGGAACGTGACCTTGAGCCCGAACGCGTCGACAAGCGGGCCGGCGAGCATGAAGCCGATCGGGCCGGCCGCATACGCCATCGACGTCATCACCCCGACCACCCGGCCGCGCAGTTGCTCGGGCGTGCGGGTCTGCATCACCGAGTTGTAGATCGGTCCGATCGGTCCGTACACCAAGCCGGTCAGCGCGGCGAAGGACAGGATCACCGGCAGGGGCGGCAGGAACGCGATCACCAGCACGGCGACCCCGAACGTCAGCACGGCGGTCAGCACGGTGGTGCGCTTGCTGGACACCCGCGAGAGCACCGTCCAGCTCAGCGCGCCGACCAGGCCGCCGATCGACAGCGCCATCAGGACCCAGCCCAGCTGCGCCGGCTCGTTGCGGTCGGTGAAGTACTTCGGGAACAGCACGCTCTCCATCGGCAGGTACATCCCGGTGACGGCGAGGTCGATCAGGCCGAGCGTGCGCAGGACCCGGTTGTGCCAGACGAACTTCAGGCCCTCGATCATCCCGGACACCACACCGTCGGGGCGCTTCTCGCGGGCCGGGCGGCCGGCGCCTTCGAGCCGCAGCACCGCCATCGCCAGGATCGACGCGACGAACGCGCCCGCGGTAACCCACATGGTGTTGACCCCGCCGAGCGTCGCGATCAGCAGGCCCCCGATGCCCGGCCCGGTGATGTAGGCCAGGTTGAACACCGCCTCGTAGACGCTGTTGGTCTGGTCGAGCGTCCAGCCGGCGCGGGCCGCGGCCTCGGGCAGCATCGACTGGCGGGCGGTCATCCCGGCCGGGTCGAAGAACGAGCCCAGCGCGGCCAGCCCGGCGAGCACGACCGTCGTCAGCGATCCGGTGCCCAGGGTGATCGCCAGCACCGGGATGGCGGCCACCGAGAGCGCCGAGAGGGCGTCGGCCAGCATCGCCACCCGGCGGCGGCCGACGAAGTCCACCGCCGTACCGGCGATGAGGGTGGCGACCAGCAGCGGCAGCGTCGCGGCCCCGGCGACGATCGAGGCGTCCACCGCGCTGCCGGTGCGCTGCAGCACCAGCCAGGGGAAGGCGACCATCGAGATCCCGTTGGCGGCCGCGGCCAGGAAGGCCGAGGACAGGATCAGCAACGCCGGCACGCGTCTGGTGCTCACCGGCGAAGCTTAAGCGTGCACAGTGGACGAGTGACCGCGCACGCTCATCCCCGCACCGGGGTGCTGTTCGAGTCCCCGGTGCCCGCAGGCGCGGGCTGGCCCGGCGACCCCGCGACACCCGGCACGGCGGTGGCCGCCGACGCGGGCCGGGTGGCGGCACTGGCCGCGACCGTCGGCGCGGTGGATGAACTCGACGCCCTGGTCAGTGTGTGCCGGGCCTGCCCGCGGCTGGTGGCGTGGCGCGAAGAGGTGGCCGTGGTCAAGCGGCGCTCGTTCGCCGACGAGCCCTACTGGGGACGGCCGATCACCGGGTGGGGGTCGGCGCGTCCGCGCATCCTGGTGCTCGGGCTGGCGCCGGCCGCTCACGGGGGCAACCGGACGGGCCGGGTGTTCACCGGTGATCGTTCGGGCGATCAGCTGTTCGCGGCGCTGCACCGGGCCGGACTGGTGAACTCGCCGGTCAGTGTCGACGCCGCAGACGGGTTGAGCGCCAAGGAGATTCGAGTGGCCGCCGCGGTGCGGTGCGCACCGCCGGGCAACGCGCCGACGCCGCAGGAACGCGCGACGTGTGAGCCGTGGCTGGACGCCGAGTGGCGGCTGGTCTCGCCCCATGTGCGGGTGATCGTCGCCCTCGGCGGCTTCGCCTGGCAGGCGGCGCTGCGGCTGCTCGGCAAGGAGTTGCCCGGGGGTGCCAAGCCCAAGTTCGGCCACGGCGTGGTCGCCGAACTGCCGTCGGGCCTGCAGCTGCTGGGCTGCTATCACCCCAGTCAGCAGAACATGTTCACCGGGCGGCTCACGCCGGCGATGCTCGACGACGTGTTCGGCGAGGCCCGCCGACGGGCGGGTATCCGGTGACCGGGAAGCATCCCGCGGAAGGTGGTGTTGAGGCGGTTATGCGCCTTTCCGTACTCGACCTGGTCCCGGTCCGCACCGACCAGAGCACCGGCGACGCGCTGGCGGCCACGGTGCGGCTGGCCCAGACCGCCGACCGCCTGGGTTTCACCCGCTACTGGCTGGCCGAGCACCACAACATGCCCGCGGTCGCGGCCACCAGCCCGCCGGTGCTGATCGCGTATCTGGCCGCGCAGACCACGCAGCTGCGGCTGGGCTCCGGCGGGGTGATGCTGCCCAACCACGCGCCGCTGGCGGTCGCCGAGCAGTTCGCCCTGTTGGAGGCCGCCGCGCCGGGGCGCATCGACCTGGGTCTGGGCCGGGCGCCGGGCAGCGATCCGGTCACCTCGATCCTGCTGCGCGGCACTCGCGACGACTCGGACGTGGAGAACTTCCCGCAATACCTCGACGAGGTGGCGGCGCTGATGAGCGCACGCGGGGTGCGCGTCCCCATCCGCAACCAGGACTACATCCTCAAGGCCACGCCGGGAGCGTCCAGCGAGCCGCGGATCTGGCTGCTCGGCTCCTCGATGTACTCCGCGCATCTGGCGGCGGCCAAGGGCCTGCCCTACGTGTTCGCCCACCACTTCTCCGGGCAGGGCACCGCCGAGGCGCTCGACGTGTACCGCTCGGAGTTCCGGCCGTCGGCGGTGGCAGCCGAGCCGGTGACGTTCATGACGGTCAACGCGGTGGTCGCCCCCAGCCGGGCGGAGGCCGAGGCACTGCTGCTGCCGAATCTGCAGATGATGGCCCGGCTGCGCACCGGGCAGCCGCTGGGTCCGCTGGACCTCGTCGAGGACGCCGCCACGCTGACCTTGCCGCCGCAAGCCGAGGCCATCGTCGGGGCCGGGTTGCAGCGCGCGGTCGTCGGCTCACCGGCCGAGGCGGCCGATCAGGTGCGCGCCCTCGCCGCGGAGTTCGACGTCGACGAGGTGATGGTCAATCCGGTGGCCTCCGCGCACCGCGGTACCGACCCGGCGACCGCGCCGGCGCGCGAGGCGACGCTCGAGTTGCTCGCCAAGGAACTGTTCTAGGCGGGGGCTACCGCAGGCGCGGCGCGACCAGCGGGGTGAGCCGGATGACCGGGATCGGCCGGCTGGTGAGTTTCTGATACGCGCTGTAGCGCCCGGCGTTGTCGTCGTCGCAGAGCTTCCACAGCCGGGCATAGTCCGGATCGTCGGGCAGCACCACCTGCGCCTGCTTGGGGAACCGCTTCGGCCCGACGTTGATCTCGACCCTCGGCTGCGCCCGCAGGTTGTGGTACCAGGCCGGGTTGCGGGGCCCGCCGCCGTTGGACGCGACGACCAGATAGTCGTTGCCGTCGCGGAAGTAGGCCAGCGAATTGGTGCGGGGCTGACCGGTTTTCGCGCCCACGGTGTGCAACAGCAGCATCGGCGGGGCGAGTGGCACGCGGTGGCCGATCCAGCCGTTGCTGCGCTGGTACAGCGTGTCGTGCACCTTCAGGAAGGCCATCATGGCCTTGTCGATCGGCGATGTCATGGCACCAGCCTTATCCGGTCGCGTCCAGTTGCGCCAGTGCGTCGCGCAGAATCCGGCCGGTGGCCTCCCGGTCCGGGTCGCGGCGCAGCAGCATCCCCTTGGCGAATGACAGCTTGTCGCCGTCGCGCCGCGGAATAACGTGCAGGTGGATGTGGAAGACCGTCTGCATCGCCGACTTGCCGTCGTTGATCGCGATGTTGTTGCCGGTCGCGCCGAGCCCCGAGACCCGCGTCGCCTGCGCGATCCGCTGCCCGACCGCCAGCATCCCGGCCAGCGTCTCGGCCGGGGTGTCGGTCAGGTCCACGCTGTGCCGCTTGGGCACGACCAGGGTGTGGCCCCTGGTGAAGGGCCGGATGTCGAGGATCCCCAGATAGTCGTCGTCCTCGTAGACCCGGATGGCCGGCGCGGTCCCGGCGACGACCTCGCAGAACACACATGCCATTCCGCCACCGTAGCGGGTGCCGGTGTCACCGCCCGTCTCCGCGATCCGTCACAGCGTTACGCTCCCGGGAGTGGACACCACCGACATCGCTTTCGCCGGAGCTGCCGAGCAGGCGCGCATGCTCGTTGCCGGCTCCATCACGGCACCGGCACTGCTCGAGCTCTACCTCGACCGGATCGCACGCGTCGACCGGGAGGTGCGCTCCTACCGGGTGGTGCTGACCGAGAGCGCCCGCGCCGAGGCCAAGGCGGCCCAGGAACGCCTGGCCGCCGGCGAGCGCCTGCCGCTGCTGGGAGTCCCGATCGCGATCAAGGACGACGTCGACGTCGCCGACGAGTTCACCTGCTACGGCAGCAGCGCGCACGGACTGCCGCCGACGGCCGACGCGGAGGTGGTGCGGCGCCTCCGGGAGTCCGGGGCGGTGATCCTCGGCAAGACCTCGGTGCCGGAGATGATGCTGTGGCCGTTCACCGAGACGATCGCCTTCGGCGCCACCCACAACCCGTGGGACCTCGACCGCACCCCGGGTGGCAGCAGCGGCGGCAGCGCGGCCGCGGTCGCCGCCGGGCTCGCGCCGATGGCGCTGGGCTCCGACGGTGCCGGCTCGATCCGCATCCCGTCGACCTGGTGCGGGCTCTTCGGGCTCAAGCCGCAGCGCGACCGCGTCCCGATGGACCCGCACAACGACGCCTGGTGCGGGTTGAGCGTCAACGGGCCCATCGCCCGCACCGTCGAGGACGCCGCGCTGTTCCTCGATGTCACCAACACCGGGCGCGCCCCCCGCGGCGGCTTCGTGGCGGCCGCGGCCCGCAAGCCCAAGCGGTTGCGAATCGCGTTGAGCGCCAAGATCCCTCCGACGATGGTGGGCCGGGTCGGGGTGGCCCAGCAGAAGGCGCTCGACGGTATGGAGGCGCTGCTGCGCGACCTGGGCCACGAGGTGTTCTGGCGCGACCCCGACTATCCGGCGTGGGCGGCGTACGGCCACGTGCTGCCCCGGATGTGGCGCGGGATCCACGACGACCTCCAGCACCTGCCGCACCCGGAGCGGCTCGAGCCCCGCACCCGGGCGCTGGCCCGGCTGGGCAGCCTGATCTCCGATCGCCAGATCGCCAAGATCCGCGCCGCCGAGGCGACGCTGGCGGCGCGCGTCGGGTCGATCTTCGACGACGTCGACGTGCTGATCACCCCGGGCACGGCGACCGGTCCCTCACGTATCGGGCAGTACCAGCATCGCGGCGGGGTGAGCACCCTGGCGCTGGCCGCGCCGCGGGTTCCGTTCAACGCCGTCTTCAACGCGACGGGTCAGCCCGCCGCCGTCGTGCCGTGGGGACTCGACGGCGAGGGGGTGCCGGTGTCGGTGCAACTCGTCGGCAGGCCCTCCGACGAGGCGACGCTGCTGTCGCTGAGCCACCAGATCGAAACCGTGCGGCCGTGGGCCGGTCGCCGGCCCCCGGTGTCATGACCCGACGACGACCCGCCACGCGGCGAGCTTGTCGGCGTAGCTCATGGTCTGCGCCGGACTGGTCGAGGGCAGCCGCACGTAGCTGACCGCCGCGTCGACCCGCACCAGCCGGGCGAAATTGCGTTCGGCGGCGGCACCGTTGAAGAACACCCGCTCGATCGACGGGTGGTCGGCGAGGAACACGCCGAAGTCGTTGGGCACCATACTGTCCGGCTCGACGGCCGAGTCCAGGCTGCCGACTCGCCTGCAGTGCCGCAGCACGTCCCACACCGCCACCTCGTGTCGGCGCAGCGCGTGGGCCCGGTGCGGATACGGGTCGTCGGCCGCGAAGCCGAACAGCTCAGCTGCGATGCGCCAGAACGCATTTCGCGGGTTACCGTAGTATTCGCCGGCGGCCAGCGACATCACGCTGGGCATGTTCCCGAGGATCAGCACGCGCGCGCGGACATCCGCGATGGGCGGCAGCCCGTCCAGCAGCGGAGATCGTGACATCGCATGCGACGGTATACGTTGGGTTGGTGACCGACGACGTCGACCTCGAAACGTCCGGGTTGCTCGACGGGTTGACCGGTGAGGTCAGGACCGAACGGGCCGAACTGATCCCGTGGCTGCTGGAGCAGGGCATCTCCGCCGACGAGATCCGCGCCTCCTTCGCCCCGATGCTGCTGCCGGCGCGGCGCGCCCTCGGCGACGACGGGACCTACGTCTCGGCCCGTCAGATCAGTGAGTGGACCGGACTCGACGTCGACGTGCTCACCCGGTTTCAGCGGGCCAGTGGGCTGCCGCACGTCGAGGATCCCGACGCGGCAGTGTTCATGCGGCCCGACGGCGACACCGCGGTCCACATCAAGCGGTTCATCGATCACGGCATCGACCCCGACCTGATGCTCACCGTGGTTCGTGTTCTGGCCGAAGGCCTTTCGCACGCGGCCGAGGTCATGCGCACCACCGCGCTGGCGGCCGTGATGCATCCGGGAGCCACCGAGCTGCAGATCGCGCAGGGATCGCAGGCCCTGGTGTCGGAGATGGCTCCGCTGGTCGGGCCGATGATCCAGGACATGCTGATGCTGCAGTTGCGGCACACTCTGGAGACCGAGGCGGTCAACGCCAACGAGCGGGCGGCCGGTGCGCCGCTGCCCGGTGCGCGAATGGTGGCGGTGGCCTTCGCCGACCTGGTGGGCTTCACCCGGCTGGGGGAGTCGGTGCCGCCCGAGGAACTCGAGCATCTGGCCAACCGACTGGCCGACGCGGCCCGCGAGGTGACGGTGCCTCCGGTGCGGTTCGTCAAGACGATCGGCGATGCCGTGATGCTGGTGTCGACGGAGGCCTCGGCACTGCTGGACGCGATGCTCGCCCTGGTCGAGGTCACCGATGCCGACGAGAAGCTACCGCAGTTGCGGGTCGGGCTGGCGTATGGCCCGGCGGTCAGCCGCGCCGGGGACTGGTTCGGCAGTCCGGTCAACCTGGCCAGCCGCGTCACGTCGGTGGCCCGCCCCGGCTCGGTCCTGGTGGCGCAGGCGGCCTATGAACAGATCGGGGATGACGACCACTTCACCTGGTCGTTCGCCAGAGCCCGACGCCTCAAGGGCATCAAGGACGACGTCAAGCTCTATCGGGCTCGCCGGGCCGAAAAGGGTTGATGCGGAAGCGTTCTAGCGCTTGCGCAGGACGGTCACTCCGCCGATCACCGCAGCGGCGATCAGTAGCACGATCGCCCAGCCGGCGCCGGCCAGCCACCACACCAGGGCCGCCGCCACGATCACCGGTGAGGCCACGAACAACACCATCGCCGGGTGTTGCCGGACGACGTCGCGGGCGGCGCGTGCGCGCTGCGGGTCCAGCTCTTTTCCTGCCATGTCAGCCATTATCCGCGACGGCGGTGACTGACCACCGGTTGGCCGCTCGTTCGATGACGTCGGCCGCGTAGCGGGCGCGCTTCTCGCAGTGGTAGTCGAGCAGTTCGTGCTGGGTGACGACATCCGGGAACACCACGGCCATGCGCACCGTCCAACGGCCCCGGTAGTGCGTCACGTAGGTGTGCGCGGAGATGGCCCTGTCGGCGATTTCCATGGCGTTTCGGTTACCCACTTTCGCGCGTTCGCCCTCGGCGAAACGGTGGCCACGCGAGTGCAACGGTGTAATCATGTAATTCATGAAGCATCAGCACATGCACCGTCGGCCCGGCCGCCCCGGCGGCTGGCAACAGGCCGACCAGCCCGACGCCACCGATGCCGGCGAATGGTTCGCCGGCCGCTTGCCCGACACCTGGTTCACCGGCGATCCGATCGTGATCGTCGACCGCGAGGAGATCACCGTCATCGGCCGACTGCCTGAGGTCGCCGAAGGAGCCGAGAGCGAAGCCCGGGCCTCGGGCCGCGTGTCACGGTTCCGGGAGGACACCCGTGGCGAACGGATGCGGATCGCCGAAGAGGCGCAGGCCAAGTACGGCCGCAAGGTGTCCTGGGGTGTCGAGGTCGGCAGCGCCGAGGCGCCGGAACGAATCCTGTTCACCCACATCGCCGTTCCGGTGATGACCCGGCTCAAGCAGCCGGAGCGTCAGGTTCTCGACACGCTCGTCGACGCCGGCGTGGCGCGCTCGCGCTCGGATGCGCTGGCGTGGTCGGTGCGACTGGTGGGCGAGCACGCCGAGGAGTGGCTGTCCAAGCTGCGCTCGGCCATGGCCGAGGTCGACGAACTGCGCGCCGAGGGCCCGGGACTGTAGACCCGGTCTTGGTGACGTCACTGGTCGACGCGGTGCCCGGCAGTCCAAGATGAAGCAATGGAATCGACCCGCGTCGACCGGTGGCTGTGGGCGGTCCGGCTGACCAAGACCCGCCCGGATGCGGCAGCAGCGTGCCGCGGCGGGCACGTGCGGATCAACAACCGGGTGGCCAAACCCGCCACAACGGTCTGCCCCGGTGACGAGGTACGTGCCCGGGTGGGTGACACCACGCGCATCGTCGAGGTCGTGCGGGTGATCCAGAAGCGGGTCGGCGCGGCCGATGCCATCACCTGCTACCTCGACCGCACTCCGCCATCACCGGTGACCGCCGCCGTGCCGGTGGCGGCTCGCGAGCGCGGGGCCGGGCGCCCGACCAAACGGGAGCGCCGGATTCTGGACAAGTGGCGCGCCGGCCAGTTGTGATCAGCCGGCTCGACTGATCCGAACTTGTCGGCCCTCCGGCTTATGATTCGAACATGCTTTCGAATGAGGTGTCCGGGGCGTTGGCGGCTATCGATGCCGCGCTCGACACGTTGTTCACCCTGGATCTGAGCGGGCTGAGTGCCCGGGAGTTGCTCGGTGTGGCCGCGCGTTTCGAGAAGGCGCATCGGCGCAACACCGTGCTCCGCCATGACCTGAGCCACGAACTGCACCAGCGGGCGGTCTCGGAGATCGGCGGGGCGGCGCATCGGGTGCTGGCCGACTGGTTGCGGATCACCCCGGGCGAGGCGCGCCGGCGGGCCCGGGTCAGCGAACCGCTGGTGGAGCGCACCGCGCTGACCGGAGAGGTGTTGGCGCCGCGCCAGCCCGCTACCGCCGCGGTGTGGCGCGAGGGTGGGCTCGATGGTGAGCACCTGCGGGTCATCCAGCGGTTTCTGGCCGAGGTGCGCTCGACTTAGAGCGCAATGAGGAGGTCTCGGCCATGACCACTCTCCGCGAAGCAGTCGCCCCAGTGATCCTCGGCGCCGCCGCCCTGGCGGCCTTCGTCCTCTTCTCCGTGGCCCCGATGGCATCGGCCGACTCCGGTCCGGTGCCGTCCCCCACTGCTACAACGGCGTCACCCCGTTCAATCCCTACGCCAACAACTGCGCCATTCCTTCGCGCCCGCCCCACATCCTGGGCGCGGCACCGGACCAGACTGCGCTTCTCAACTGCGGTATCGGCAGCCAAGCGTTGAAAGCGTTGTGCTTGTCGCAGTACGTCAATGGCGGGCCGAATCCGGGGATCGCGTTGGGTACCGGATAGTCGTCACCCGCCCGCGGCGGGAGCGTTTCAGGATGTCGGTGGCGCCTGGCTGTCTTCGCGACCACCGTCGAATGGACCCACCACCACCCGGAACGCTACCTCCCCAAAGCCGAATAGCTATACGCGCGTCATCGCGTAGTACGCGCCGCGGCGGGCGAGCAGCTCGGCGTGGGTGCCCGTCTCGACGATCCGCCCGGCCTCCATCACCAGGATGGTGTCGGCGTCGCGGATCGTCGACAGCCGGTGGGCGATAATGAAACTCGTTCTTTCCCTGCGTAATTCGGTCATGGCGTGCTGCACCAACAGTTCGGTGCGGGTGTCCACCGAGCTCGTCGCCTCATCGAGGATCAGCAGCTGGGGGCGCGCCAGGAACGCCCGCGCGATGGTGATCAACTGTTTCTCGCCGGCGCTGATGTTGCCGCCGTCGTCGCTGACCCGGGTGCCGTAGCCGTCGGGCAGTGTCCGGACGAACCGGTCGACGTACGCCGCCCGCGCGGCCTCGACCACCTCGTCCTCGGTGGCGTCGGGCCTGCCGTAGGCGATGTTCTCGGCGATGGTCCCGCCGAACAACCAGGTGTCCTGCAACACCATGCCGATTCGTGAGCGCAGCGAATCCCGGCTGACCGTGGTGATGTCGACACCGTCGACCAGGATGCGCCCGGAGTCCACCTCGTAAAACCGCATCAGCAGGTTCACCAACGTCGTCTTCCCGGCGCCGGTGGGGCCGACGATCGCGATCGTGCTGCCGGGTTCGGCGACCATTGACAGGTCCTCGATCACCGGGGTGTCCTGGCGGTAGCCGAACCAGACATTGCCGAACTCGACCCGGCCACGCGCCGCCTCGCCGTTGCGCGGCAATGCCCTTGTGGCGTCCGGGGTTTCCTCCGGCTCGTCGAGGAACTCGAACACCCGCTCCGCGCTGGCCACCCCGGACTGCAGCGTGTTGTACATGCCGGCGACCTGGGTCAGCGGCTGGTTGAATTGCCGCACGTACTGGATGAAGGCCTGGATGCTGCCCAGCGTGATCTGGCCGGTGGCCACCTGGTACCCGCCGACCACCGCGACCGCGACATAGCTGAGGTTGCCGATGAACATCGTCGCCGGCGAGACCAGGCCGGAGAAGAACTGCGCCCCGAAACTGGCCTGATAGACGTCGTCGTTGCAGTCGCGGAACTTCTCCTGTGCCGCGGCCCGGTGGCCGAACGTCTTGACCACGGTGAAGCCGCTGTAGGTCTCCTCGATGTGGGCGTTGAGCCGGCCGGTGTTGGTCCACTGGGCGATGAACATCTTCTGCGAGCGCCGCGCGATCGCCCGAGTCACCCACAGCGACAACGGAACCGTCACCACCGTGATCAGCGCCAGCAGCGGCGAGATCGTCAGCATCATCGCCAGCACGGCCACCACGGTGAGCACCGAGGTCAGCAGCTGGCTGATCGTCATCGACACCGACGACTGGATGTTGTCCACGTCGTTGGTGACCCGGCTCAGCAACTCGCCGCGCTGCCGGGAATCGAAGTAGGACAACGGCAGCCGGTGCACCTTGTCCTCCACGTCGCTGCGCAGCGCCGTGACGGTGCGCTGGACGATGACGTTCAGCAGCCGGGCCTGGATCCAGATGAACAGCGCCGCAGCGATGTACAGGACCAACGCCAGCAGCAGAGTCCGGCCGACCGCGGCGAAGTCCACCCCACGACCGGGCACCACGTTCATCCCCGACAGCAGGTCGGCGAAGGTGTTGTCCCCGCGCGCCCGGGCGGCCTCGATCGCCTGCTCCTTGGTGATGCCCGCGGGAAGCCGACGGCCGATCACGCCGTTGAACAGCAAATCGGTGGCGTGCCCCAGGATTCGCGGGCCCACCACGCCGAGGACGATCCCGCCGATCGTCAGCACCAGCACCGCCGCGGCCAGCCAGCGCTGCGGGGTCAGGCGCGCGAGCAGGCGCAGCGCCGAACCCTTGAAGTCGCGCGAATTGGCCTGGCGCGGGTCCTGGCGTGCCATGCGCATGCCGCCGCGCATCCCCGGCCCCGTCATGGTCCGCCCCCGACCCCGGCGCCCAGCGACTGCGAGTCGGCGAATTCGGCATAGGCGGGGCAGTCGGCCATCAGCATGTCGTGGGTTCCCGCGCCGACCACCCGTCCGCCGTCGATGACGACGATGTGATCGGCCTGCATCACCGTCGAAATCCGTTGCGACACAATGATGACGGTGGCATCAGCCGACACCTCGCGCAGCGCTGCACGGACCCGGGCATCGGTGTGCACGTCCAGGGCGGAGA
Source organism: uncultured Actinomycetota bacterium (assembly GCA_963716465.1). Lineage (GTDB taxonomy): Bacteria > Actinomycetota > Actinomycetes > Mycobacteriales > Mycobacteriaceae > Mycobacterium. Next base: position 211,492 of record CAVQTS010000003.1, on the reverse strand, counting down.
ACGCATCGTCGAACAGGTAGATCGCCGGGCGGCGGATCACCGCGCGGGCGATCGCGAGCCGCTGGCGCTGACCGCCGGAGAAGTTGATGCCGCCCTGGGCCACCCGCATCCCCAAGCCGTCGGGATGGGCGCGCACGAAGTCATCAGCCGCTGCGACCCGAAGCGCCGCCCACATCTCGTCCTCGTCTGCGTCGGCCTTGCCGAAGCGCAGGTTCTCGGCGACCGTCCCCGAGAACAGGTAGCCGCGCTGGGGCACCAGGCCCAGCGCCGACCACAGTTCCTCGGTGTCGTAGTCGCGCACGTCGATCCCGTCGACCCGGACGGCACCGCCGGTGACGTCATAGAGCCGGCAGATCAACGAGATCAGCGTCGATTTGCCCGACCCAGTGCAACCCACGATCGCCGTCGTCGTGCCCCGGTGCGCGGTCAGCGAGACCGCCTCCAGCACAGGACGTTCGGCGCCGGGGTAACAGAACGTCGCGTCGTGCAGGGTCACCTCGCCCCGGACGCCGCCGGCGGGATGCTGCGGCGAGGCCGGACTGGTGATCGCCGCCTCGGTACCGAGCACCTCGGTGATCCGCTCGGCGCACACCGACGCGCGGGGCAGGATCAGCAGCAGCAGCGTGGCCATCAGCACAGCCATCAGGATCTGCATGAAATACGACAGGAACGCGATCAGCGAGCCGACCTGCATGTGCCCCGCGTCGATGCGCTGGCCGCCGAACCAGATCAGCGCCACGCTGGAGATGTTGATGGTCAGGGTGGTCAGCGGCAGCATCAGCGCCTGCCAGCGGCCCGCGGCCAGTGCGGTGTTGGACACCGCGGCGTTGGCCTGCGCGAAGCGTTCCCGCTCGAAGGGTTCGCGAGCGAACGCGCGGATCACCCGGATGCCCGAGAGTTGTTCGCGCATAACCCGGTTGATGCCGTCGATGAGTCGCTGCATGCTGCGGAAGATCGGCAGCATGTGCGACACCACCCAGTAGTTCGACAGTGCCAGAACGGGAACGCTGACCAGCAGCAGCCAGGACAGCCCGGCGTCCTGGTGGATGGCCATGAAGATGCCGCCGACGCACATGATCGGCGCGGTCACCAGAACGGTGGCCGTCATCTGGACGAGCACCTGGATCTGCTGGACGTCGTTGGTGGTCCGGGTCAGCAGGGAGGGCGCGCCGAACCGGGCGGTCTCGCGTTCGGAGAACGTGGTGACGTGATGGAACATCGCCGAGCGCAGGTCGCGGCCGAAGCCCATGCCGGTGCGGGAGCCGAAGTAGACGGCCCCGACCGCGCACACGCCCTGCAGGGCGGTGACCGCCAGCATCACCAGGCCCAGCTCGGTGATCAGCCCGGTGTCACCTTTGGCCACGCCGTCGTCGATGATCGAGGCGTTCACGGTCGGTAGATACAGCGACGCCAGTGTGCTGATGATCTGCAGCACCATCACGGCCGCGACCAGCCACCGGTACGGCCGGACATACTGTCTCAGCAGCGCCAGGAGCATCTCGTTACTGTCGCACACCGGCCGCGGAGAATTGCAGAACCGTGTCGGCGAGCAAGACGTCGAATCGCGGCAAAGCGGCAGGTCAAACCGCATGTCGGTGGTTGGCTTCAGGCCTGCCCGCTACAGTGCATGCTGTGACACGCAGCAGGTGCGCATGACAGCGGCGCGCAAATTGGCCGTGGCGGCCCTGGCCGGCGCGACTCTGGCGATGAGTGCATGCTCGAATTCGAGCGGCCCGTCGTCGCAATCGTCGCAGCCGTCCGCCCCGCAGACAGCCAGCTCCAAGCACGGCCCGATGTTCCCGGAGTGCGGCGGCATCACCGATCAGACGGTGACCGAGCAGACCCGGGTTACCGGCCTGGTGAAGACCTCGACCAACTCCGTCGGGTGTCAGTGGCTGGCCGGCGGTGGCATCCTCGGCCCGCACTTCTCCTTCACCTGGTATCGCGGTAGCCCGATCGGGCGCGAGCGCAAGACCGAGGAACTGTCGCGCACCAGCGTCGAGGACATCAACATCGAGGGCCACGGCGGGTTCATCGCGGTCGGTACCGATCCCACTCTGGGGGACAACCTGTGCGAGATCGCCATCCAGTTCAACGACGACTTCATCGAGTGGTCGGTCAGCTTCGCCGAGAAGCCCTTCCCGCCGGCGTGCGACGTGGCCAAGGAACTGACCCGGCAATCGATCGTGAACGCCAAATGAGCCGGGCCAGCTGGCGCCGCCCGGCCGCCGGCGCGGTCGTGGTGCTCTCGGCGCTGGCGCTGACCACCGGGTGCGCCCGTGTCGTCGACGGGACCGCGGCCAAGCCCGGCGCCGGTTCGACGCCCCGCAACGACAACTCCGCGCAGCAGTATCCCAACCTGCTCAAGGAATGTGACGTCCTGACCACCGACATCCTGGCCAAGACGGTCGGCGCCGACCCGCAGGACATCCAGAGCACCTTCGTCGGCGCGGTCTGCCGCTGGCAGGCCGCCAACCCGGCTGGTCTGGTCGACATCACCCGGTTCTGGTACGAGCAGGGCAGCCTCGACAACGAGCGCAAGGTTGCCGACTTTCTGAAATATCAGGTCGAGAACCGCTCTATCGCCGGGGTGCCGTCCATCGTGATGCACACCAGCGACCCCAACGGGGGCTGCGGTGTGGCCAGCGACGCCGCCGGCGTGGTCGGGTGGTGGATCAACCCGCAGGCGCCCGGCATCGACGCGTGCGGTCAGGCGATCAAGCTGATGGAGCTCACGCTCGCCACGAACTCCTGACGGAGTAAGTCCGCCGACGGTGGGGGACATACCGGAGAAACGTCGGGCTGAACTCTCAGCGCGGCACGTGGAACGACACCAGCCCGGCGCCGCTGATTTCCAGTGCTGACCAGCTGACCGGTACCCACAGCACGGCGATGCCGGAGGTGGGGAACTTCATCGAGATCTGTTCGGCGGCCTCGGAGTGGGAGGTCTCCGGGCCGGCCAGCCCGAGCGCCACTTGGCTCACGGTGGGCTCGTGGCCGACGACCAGCAGCGTGCTCACGTCGTCGATGACCTGATTGATCTCGTCGAGCATCGTGCCCGGAGTGGCGCCGTAGAGCCGGTCGGAGTAGCTGACCGGCGCGACGACCCCGGTGCGTTCCAGGGTCTGCCGGGTCCGGGTCGCAGACGAGCACAGCACGTGCTCGATCGGCGGCACGTTGCCGCGCAGCCACTCGCCGGCCAGACCGGCCTCCCGCATACCGCGCGGAGCAAGGGGGCGCTCGTGGTCGCTGACCCCGTTCGGGTAATCCGACTTGGCGTGGCGCATGACCACCAGGGTGCGTTGTCCAGAGTTCACCAAGTCAGGCTAGAACCTGCCTCGCACATGCCGGTCGAGGTCCCCGGACTTGTCGGCGCCCCGCCATACACTCGCCGCCATGCGATTCCTGCACACCGCCGACTGGCAACTCGGCATGACCCGCCACTTCCTGGCGGGCGAGGCGCAGCCGCGCTATTCGGCTGCCCGGCGGGACGCGGTCGCCGGCCTCGGAGCGCTGGCCGAGAAGACCGGTGCGGAGTTCGTGGTCGTCGCCGGTGACGTCTTCGAGGGCAACCAGTTGGCGCCGAAGGTCGTCAGCCAGTCCCTGGAAGCCATGCGCGCGATCAGCGTTCCGGTGTACCTCCTGCCCGGCAATCACGATCCGCTCGATGCCTCGTCGGTCTACACCAGCGCGCTGTTCAGGGCCGAATGCCCGGACAACGTCGTGGTCCTCGACCGCGACGGGATCTGGGACATCCGGCCCGGTGTGCAACTCGTGGTCGCCCCGTGGCGCTCCAAGGTGCCGACCACCGACCTGGTCGGCGCGGTCCTGGCGGATCTGCCCGCGGACGGCGCCACCCGCATCGTGGTCGCCCACGGCGGCGTCGACACCCTCGACCCGGATCCCACCAAGCCCTCGCTCATCCGGCTGGCCGGCCTGTCCGATGCACTCGCGCGCGGTGCCGTGCACTATGTGGCGTTGGGGGACAAGCACTCTCGCACCTGCGTGGGCGACAGCGGGCGGATCTGGTACTCCGGGTCGCCGGAGGTCACGAACTACGACCACGTGGAATCCGACCCCGGCCACGTGCTGGTGGTCGACGTCGACGAGAACGATCCGGCGCACCCGGTCTCGGTCGAGGCACACCATGTCGGCCGCTGGCACTTCATCACGCTGCGCCGCCAGGTCGACAACAGCCGCGACATCGCCGATCTGGACATCAATCTCGACCAGCTGCCCGACAAGGACCGCACCGTGGTCAAACACGCTCTGGTCGGCACGCTGACCGTCACCGACCGGGCCGCGCTGGAGGCCTGTCTGGACCGGCACTCCCGCCGGTTCGCGGCGCTGTACGCCTGGGAACGGCACACCGACATCGCAGTGATGCCGGCCGACGACGAGTTCGACGACCTCGGCATCGGCGGGTTCGCCTCCGAGGCGGTCGCCGAACTGGTCGAGACCGCCCGCTCCGAGGCAGACGACGCCGGCGCGGCGCGCGCTGCGCTCGGGCTGCTGCTGCGGCTCAAACACGGGAGCGCGGCGTGATTCTGCACCGGCTGCGTCTCACCAACTTCCGCGGTGTGGCCGACCGTGAGATCGCCTTCCCCAGCCAGGGTGTGGTGGTCGTGTGCGGCCCCAACGAGGTCGGCAAGTCCTCGATGCTCGAGGCGCTCGACCTGCTGCTGACCTATCGCGACCGTTCGACGCACCGGGACGTGAAGGCGGTAAAGCCCGCCAACGCCGACGTCGGCTCGCAGGTCGAGGCCGAGATCACCACCGGGCCTTACCGTTTCGTGTATCGCAAACGATTCCACAAGAAAGCCGTGACCGAGCTCGAGATCATCGAGCCCAAGCGTGAGCAGCTGTCCGGCGACGACGCCCACGACCGAGTCGAGGCGATGCTGTCCGAGACGCTCGACACCAAGCTCTGGAACGCCCAGCGGGTGCTGCAGTCGGCATCGACCGACGCGGTGAACCTGTCCGGTTCGGACTCGCTGGCCCGCGCCCTCGACGCCGCGGCGGGGGAGACTGATTCCGCGCCGGCGGGCGACGAGTCACTGTTGATCGATCTCATCGACGCCGAGTTCCTGACGTACTTCACCGCAACCGGCCGGCCCACCGGGCCCTGGAAGTCGGTCACCGAACGGGTGACGGCCGCCGAGGCCGAGGTGAGTCGCCGGCTGCTCGCCGTCGAGGAGGTCAACGAGCGGGTGTCGCGCCACGAGACGTTGACGTCGGCACTGCGGGTGCTCGAGGAATCGCTCACCCCCGCTGCCGCGCGATTGACCGCGGCGGGCAAGGCGCACAACGCCATCGCCGAACTGCGCGAGCAGTTGAGCCAGGCCCGCCAGGCGGCAGCCACCGCCGCCGCGACGAGCACCAACTCCGCACAGGCCGCCAGCCAGCGCCGCCAGTTGGTCGCCGACGGCGAACGCCGCACCGCGACCCTCGTCGGGCTGCAGACCCAGCTTGCCGAGGCCGAACAACAGGAGACCACCGCCCAGCAGTTCGCCGTGGCCGCGGCGAAGGCGGCCGAGGAGGCCGGCACCGCGCTCGATGCCGCCCAACAGCGCTTCGATACCGCACGCACGTCGGCGGAGGCGTGCGTCGCCCGTGAGGAGGCCGACCGGCTGGCGGCCCGCGTCACGAGCATCGATGCGATCGAGGAGGAACTCGCGCAGCTGGCCGGCCAGCTGGCCGCGATCACGCTCACCGGCACGGCGCTGGCCGGCATCGAAGCGCACTGGGCCGCGGTCCAACGCATCGAAGCGCAGCTGCAGGCCGACACCGCAACCATCGAGTTCACCGCGCCCACCGATCTCGGCATCACCGTCGACGGCCAGGAACGGACCCTGGTCGCCGGGCAGAGCTGGACCCAGCCCGCCTCGGCAGCGGTGGTGGTCGAGGTGCCCGGCGTGCTGAGCGTGCGCATCGATCCGGGCGCGAGCGCGGTGAAGCTGCGCGCGGATCTCGATGCCGCGCAACAACTTCTGGACCACGATCTGAAAGCCGCCGGGGTGGTCGACGTCGCGGCCGCACGCGCACTGGATGCGCGGCGCCGCACGCTGACCGAGAGCCGCACCACACTGGCTGCCAAACTCGAAGGCCTGTGCGGCGGCGAGGACGGCGCGCTGTTGCGCACCCGGCTGGCGGAGCTTCGCGCCGGCACGCCGGACGACCAGCAGATCGATGCCGAGACGGCCGCCGCCGAGCTGGCAGCGGCCAGTGATGCGCTGCGCGCGGCCCGCTCTCACGCCGACACCTTGCAGAAGGCCGCAGTCGAGGCCGCTTCGGCGCACGTCAAGAAATCCACCGACGCAACGGTCTTGCGGGACCGGCGCACGACCGCCGAGACCGAGTTCGCCGCGGTGCGCCAGCAGCTCGCCACCCTGCGCTCTGCCGTCACCGACGAGGCGGTCGCCGCGCAGGCCGCCGCCGACGCCGAGGAGCAGCGCACGGCCGACGAAGCCGTGGCCGCCCTTGCCGAGCGTTACGCCGCCGCTGACCCCGCCGCGGCCGACGCGGAACTTGCCGCCGCGGCTGAGGCCGCCGAGGCCATCACCGCCGAGCGTGATGCCGCCAAGCTCGAGCTGCACACGATCACCGCCGAGTTGGGCGTCATCGGCAGCGAGGGCAGGCAGAGCCAGCTCGATGACGCCCAGGCCGAACTGAAGCGTGCGCGCGCCGAGCACACCCGCATCCAGGAGCGGGCGCAGGCCGCTGCGCTGTTGCGCAGCACCATGATCCGGCACCGCGACAACACCCGCCAGCGCTACGTCCAGCCGTACCGTGCCGAGCTGGAGCGGTTGGGCCGGGCAGGTGTTCGGCCCCAGCTTCGAAGTGGACGTCGACACCGAGCTGACGATCCGGACCCGCACCCTCGACGGATGCACGGTGCCCTATGAGTCGCTGTCAGGCGGGGCCAAGGAACAGCTGGGCATTCTGGCCCGCCTCGCCGGCGCAGCGCTGGTGGCCGAGGAGGACACGGTGCCCGTCGTCATCGACGACGCACTCGGCTTCACCGACCCCGAGCGGCTGACCAGGATGGGGGCCGCGTTCGACAGCGTCGGCAGCCACGGGCAGGTCATCGTGCTGACGTGCACGCCGACCCGCTACTTGGGCGTCGAGGACGCCCACGTCATCGAACTGAGCGCCTGAGCGTCAGTCGGCGAGCGCGAGCACCTCGTCGAAGCCCGCCACCAGGCAGTCGCTGAACGCCTCGAAGTCGGGGATCGCGCCGGTGTCGACGTCGACTCCCAGCGCGCAGGTGTCGACGTAGGTCAACAGCGTCACGTTGACGGCCGAGCCGATGGTCGGGCCGAACGCGTACTGCATGCGCACCTTCGCACCGCCGAGGTACACCTCGACCGGCACGCCGGGGACGTCGCTGCACAGGAAGTCGACGTGGCGCAGCACCGACCCGATGTACCAGCGCGGCATCAGGTTCAGCGCACCGGCGATCATCTGGGTGTAGGGCAGTGACTTCTCGGTGCGGACCTTCACCGTGCGCTCGCGGATCTCACTGATCCGCTCCGCGGGATCGGCCACCCCGGCGGGAATGTCGAAGCGCATCAACCCGATTCGGTTGCCGCCCATGCCGTCGTCCTCGGTCCGCAGGCTGATCGGCATGGTCAGGTGCAGCTCACCGACCGGTACACCGTGCTTCTCATGGTAGCGGCGCAGGCCGCCGGCCACCCCGGCGACGAACGCGTCGTTGAGCGAACCACCGCTGCGGTGCGCGGCCTCGCGCAGCTTGGACAGCGGCACCTCGTGCACACCGAGCTTGCGCACCAGCGTGCGCTCCTTCATCAGCGGCGAACCCGTCTCGGTCACCGGGCGTACCGTCCGGTACACCGATGCGGCCAGCTCGCCGGCCGCCGCCGCGGTCTGCAGCGGCCGCCGAATCGTGTTGAACAACAACTTCGGAGCGGTCTTGACCGATTCGACCACGGCCTTGCCCACCAGCCCGACGTCATAGCGAACGGCGTCGCGGTAGCCGTCGAGCGGCTGCGGCGTGGTCACCACCGGCTCGTCGGGCAGCTCGCCGAGCTTCCGCGGCTCCTCGGTGAGGTCGAACAGCGTCATCGCGATCTGAACGCCACCCACGCCGTCGGTCAGGGCGTGGTGGAACTTGCACAGCACGGCCGCGCCGCCGTCGTCGAGGCCCTCGATCAACGTCGTCTTCCACATCGGCCGGGCTCGGTCGAAGTCGTCCATCGCCGCCAGCCGGGCCATCTCCAGCACGCCCTCGACGGTGCCCGGTTCGGGCGCCGACACGCGCCGCATGTGGAAGTCCAGGTCGAAGTCGGGTGCGTACTCCCACCGTGGCGGCGCCGGCGGCAGGGTTTCCACCACCCGCTGACGGAACATCGGCAGCTCGCGGCTGACGATGTCGAATCGTTCCCGGATCAAATCCCAGTCCGGCGAGCGGTCGAGCAGGATCACGGTCACCACGGTGGATCGGAGCCGAGGATCGGACTCCATCGACCAGGTGAACGCGTCGGTATTTCGCATGAATTCAGTCATCGTGTGCTCCCGCGACAAACCTACGGCGGCGGCCACAGGTGACAGAAGCTCACGCGGGCAACTCGGGACTTTCTCCCCTATCAGAGGTGCCTTCTGTCGCGCCCCGCAGCGCCGGCGGCTCGGTCGGCCAAAATCGCTGACATACAGACAAATCCGGTCCCATTCCATTCCCCGCGGCGGCAGGGCAGAATCAGCCCATGGGAGGCGCGCGCGGATGACGCTCAACGACAAGCGCCGCCGCGCCCACGAGAAACTGGCCGCCCTGCCCGGGGTTCGACCGGTACGCCGCCCCGTGGCGCCGGGCAGCGCCGAGGAGTTCGACCTCTACTACGTACGCACCGGTCGCAAGACCAAGCATCCGCTGGTGATCCTCCCCGGTGGGCCGGGCGTCGCCTCGATCGCGCTCTACCGGGGCCTGCGCCGCCGGGCGGCCGCCGAGGGCCTCGACGTGATCATGATCGAGCACCGCGGCGTCGGCATGTCCCGCCACGACGACTCCGGGGCGGACCTGCCGCCCGAAGCGCTGACCATCGAGCAGGTGGTCGACGACGTCGCTGCCGTCCTCGACGACGCCCAGGTCGACAGCGCGATCGTCTACGGGACGTCGTACGGCACCTACATCGCCGCCGGGGTCGGCGTGCGTCATCCCGGCCGGGTCCACGCGATGATCCTGGACTCATCGCTGCTCGCGCGCGACGACATCGAAGCCGTGCGCCGCGCCTTGCGCAGCGTGTTGTGGCACGGACGCGACCCGGAGACCAAGGATCTGGCGGACAAGGTCCGTCGGCTCGTCGACCACGGCGTGATGACCCCGGCCGCGGCGCAACTGGCCGCCGCGGTGTACGGGTTCGGCGGAGCGCAGCTGCTGGAGCGTCAGCTCGACCTGTTGCTGGGCGGCCGCAGCCTGCTGTGGAGCGGGATGAACAAGGTGGCGGCGTACACCGTGGGCCGAAAAGCGCCGTACCGCAACGAAACCGATCTGGTCGGCCGGATCGGCTATCGCGAGTTGAACTACGGTGGAACCCCCGACGGCCTGCCGCTGGACCCCGCCGCCGCCATGCGCGAATTCGCTTCCGCTGACACTGGAGTTCGAGGCCGAGCCGTTCGACCTGGTCGCCGAGATGCCCAGCTTCGGCTGGCCGACCGTGGTGATCTCCGGCGGCCGCGATCTGACCACGCCGCCCGCAGTGGCCGAGCGCATCGCCGGCCTCGTCCCGGGTGCGGTGCTGGTGCGACTCGCGACCACCGGCCACAGCGTGCTGGACACCAAGGAGAGCGCCGCACTGCGGATCGCCGCGCTGGTCGCCGCCGGCCGCTACGCCGGTCTACCCGGACAGGCCGCCACGCTGGACAACTTGCCGAATCGGCCTGCCCTGCGGCTGATGGTGTCGGCCATCGCGGCGGCGGCACGGGTGGAGGCGGCGCTGCCCGAGGTGGTGCCGCGTCTGGTCCACCGCGCTACTTCATGAACCCGATCGTGCTGTAGTTCAGGTCGCCCAGGCCGGCCGGGCCGAAGTTGGCGAGGGTGCTGCGCACCGCGACGTTGCCCGGTGACTGGAACAGCGGCAGGCTGAACACCTCGCCGAAGATCAGCTTGTCCGCCTCGTTGGCCAGCTCGCGCGCCTTGTCCGGATCGAGTTCGTCGAGGACCTGCTCCACCTTGGCGTCGAGTTCCGGACTGGAGATCTTGCCGAAGTTGCTGTCGGCCCCGGTGGTGTAGATCTGGTTGAGGCAGCACAGCGCGAAAGCGTCACCGACCCAGGAGAACTGGGTGATGTCGAAGTCACCGACGTTGACGTAGTTGGTGAAGAATCCGTTGCCGGGCTTGGCGTCGATCTGGAGCTTCACCCCGATCTGGGCGAGGCTGTTCTGCGCGACGAGCGCGACCTGACGGGTGGTCTGCGAGTCGTAGAGCACGTCGCGGATCACCAGCTGCTTGCCGTCCTTCTCGCGGAACGCGCCGTTGAGCTTCCAGCCCAGGGCGTCCAGCTCCTGCTTGGCCTTGTCCGGGTCGTAGGCGATGACGCCGCTGTTGTCCTGGTAGCCCTTCTGGCCGGCCACGTAGATGTGGTTGTCCAGCGGGACGGGTTTGTCGACCAGTCCGCGTTGGGTGACGTTGGCGATGGCCTGCCGGTCGATGCCCTTGGCGATCGCCAGCCGAAGTGCCTTGTCCGACAGGATCGAACCGGGCGCGCCGTTGAACGTGAAGTGATACCAGCTCAGCCCGGGTGCCCGGCGGATCGAGATCCCCGCGGTCCCGCGGGCGATGGTCAGCTCGTCGAGCGAGCTCAACCCGGTGGCGTCGATGGTGTTGTTCTGCAGGGCCGGGATTCGTGCGGCGTCGTCGAGCACCAGGTAGGTGATCGAGTCCAGCAGGGGTGGGGTGCCCCACCATTTCGGGTTGCGGGTCAGCACGATGCGTTGCGCGGTGCGGTCCAGTGTCGAGACCATGAACGGACCCGCCGACGGCCCGGGACCGTTGAGCTGGCCCTTGTTGAACACCTCCGGGTTGGCGGTCATGCTCTTGGGTAGCAGCATCGTGTTGCCCGCGAACATGCCGCGCCATTCGGCGTAGGGCTTGGCGAAGGTGATGACGGCCTGGCGGTCGTCGACACCGCGGGTCACCGAGCCGACGCGGTCACTGCCGTTGGGCGCGGCGATCGCATAGGTCTTGTCCTTGCCGCTGGTGGAGTTGATCTGCGAGGCGATGTCCTCCCACGTGATCGGCGTTCCGTCGGACCACGTCGCCTTGGGGTTGATGGTGTAGGTGACCACCTGGGGGTTGGTGCTGGTCAACTCGACGCTGGTGAAGTAGTCGGTGTTGACCTTCATCGACCCGTCGGCGGCGATCACGAACGAGCGCGGCATGGTGGCCCGCAGCATCGCGCCGGTGTCGGCGTCGTTTCCGTCGATGTTGAGGGTGTTGAAGTTCGACGGGAACGCCGACAGCGACAGCCGCAGGTTGCCGCCGGTGCGCAGGGTGGACGGGTCCTGGGGATTGATGTCGCTGGTGGAGCCCAGCTCGGCGTTGCCGCCCGCCGACGGCACCTCGTGCTTGCTACTGGAACATCCCGCCAGCACTACTACCAGGGCTGTAACCACCGCGAGCAGACGCATAATCGCGTTCTGGGGGGCCGTTGAGTGCGATTCTGTGTCTGTTCGCGCTGAGGTCACGGCACTGATGCTAGCTGCGGGTCGGATCTGGTTGCGGAATAGCGGCCAGCAACTTCCGGGTGTACTCGTGCTGCGGGTTGGTGAAGACGTCGTCGGCGTCGCCGTACTCGACGATCGCGCCGCGGTACATCACCGCGACCCGGTGGGCCAGGTGTCTGACCACCGACAGGTCGTGGGAGACGAACAGGTAGGACAGGTCGAACTGCCGCTGCAGATCGAGCAGCAGATTGATGATGCCGGCCTGGATGGAGACGTCCAGCGCCGAGACCGGTTCGTCGAGGGCCAGTATTTTGGGCTGCAGGGCCAAGGCTCTGGCGATGCCGATGCGCTGCTTCTGGCCGCCGGAGAACTCCTGCGCGTAGCGGCTGGCGTCGGCACGGCCAAGCCCGACGATCTCCAGCAGTTCGGCCACCCGGTTTTCGATGGCTTCCTTGTCGAAACCGTTGGCGCCCAGCGGTTCTGCCAGCAACTCGAAGACGGGCAGCCGTGGGTCCAGTGCGGCCACCGGGTCCTGGAACACCACCTGCAGGTCGCGGCGCAACTCGCGCCGGCGCGCCCGGGTCAGGGTGGCGACGTCGTTGCCGAGGACTTCGATGGATCCCGACTGCGGCGCGGCCAGTTCGAGAATCTCGTGCAGCGTGGTCGACTTCCCGGAGCCGGATTCCCCGACGATCCCGAGCGTGCGGCCGCGCGGCAGGTCGAAGCTGATCCCGTCGACCGCACGCACCTCGCCGATCTGGCGGCGGAACACCACGCCCTTGGTCAGCCGGTAGGTCTTCACCAGGTCGCGCACGCTGATCACGACCTCGGGTTCGGACTCGTCCTCGGCGATCACCGGTTGGGTGGACACGCCGTAGATCTCGGCCGCGGTGCGTCCCTTGACGTACTCGGTGCGGATGCAGGCCGCCGAGTGACCCCCGCCCATCGCCAGTAGCGCCGGTTCGCCGGCGCGGCAGTCGTCGACGGCCAGTGGGCAGCGCGGGGCGAAGGGGCAACCGGGGGGAAGGTTCACCAGTGACGGCGGCGCGCCGGGAATCGGCACCAGCCGACTGCCCTGTGGTGAGTCCAGCCGCGGAACCGAGCCCAAAAGCCCTGCGGTGTAAGGCATTCGGCGGTCGCGGTAGAGCTCGTCGACGCCGGCCACCTCGACCGCCCGTCCGGCGTACATCACCAGCGCGCGGTCGGCGAACTCGGCGACCACGCCCAGGTCGTGGGTGATGATCAGCACCCCGGCGCCGGTGACGTCGCGCGCCGTCTGGAGCACCTCGAGGATCTGCGCCTGCACGGTGACGTCCAGCGCCGTCGTCGGCTCGTCGCAGATCAGTAGATCGGGGTCGTTGGAGATCGCGATAGCGATGACGACGCGCTGACGCTCACCGCCGGACAGCTCGTGCGGGAACGCGCGGGCCCGCCGGTCCGGCTGGGAGATTCCGACCAGCTCGAGCAATTCGACGGCGCGCATGCGGGCGGCCCGCTTGGACACGTCGGGGTTGTGCACCCGGATGGCCTCGGCGATCTGATCGCCGACGGTGTAGACCGGGGTCAGCGCCGACATCGGGTCCTGGAAGACGGTGCCGATGCGCCGGCCGCGGATCTGCGACATCTCGGCGTCGGACAGCCCGAGCAGTTCCCGCCCGCCCAGCCGCACCGACCCGGACACCTCGGCGTACTCGGGAAGAAGCCCGATCACCGCCATCGCGGCCGCCGACTTGCCCGACCCCGACTCGCCCACCATCGCCACCACCTCGCGCGGCGCCACGTGATAGCTCAGCCCGCGCACGGCGTGGAGTTCGCCGGTGTCGGTGGGGAAGCTGACGGCGAGGTCGCTGACCTCCAGGAGCGGCTCGGTCACGTCTTCGGCTTCTTCTTGCGGCGCTGCCGCAATGTCGCGCTGCCCGGATCCAGGGCGTCGCGCAGCCCGTCACCGGTCAGGTTGGCGCACACCAGGATCAGCACCAGCACCCCGGCCGGGAACAGGAAGACCCAGGGAAACGTGGTCGCAGACTTGGTGCCGTCGGCGATCAGCGTGCCCAGGGACACATCTGGCGGCTGGACCCCGAAACCCAGGAAGCTCAGCCCGGTTTCGGCCAGGATGGCCATCGCGACGTTGAGCGCGGTATCGATGATGAGGATCGAGGCCACGTTGGGCAGGACGTGGCGAGTGATGATCCGCCTGCTCGACACGCCCATATACCTTGCGGCCTGGACGAATTCGCGTTCCCGGAGGCTCATCGTCAGCCCGCGCACCATACGGGAGCTGATCATCCAGCTGAACCCCGCCAGCAGCACGATCAGCAACGCGATGTTGGCGGAGTTCTTGGTCCGTGGCGTGATGATCGCGATCAGGATGAAGCTCGGCACCACCAGCAGCAGGTCCACGAACCACATCAGGGCCCGGTCGCGCCACCCGCCGAAGTACCCCGCGACCGCCCCGACGGTGGCGGCGATCGTCGTCGAGATCGCTGCCACGCACAGGCCGATGAGCATCGACTTCTGCATGCCACGCAGAATCTGGGCCAGCAGGTCCTGACCCAACGCGTTGGTGCCGAACCAGTGTTCGGTGCTCGGCGGGTCCTGCAGCGCGTAGAAGTCGAGCTGGGTATAGGACCACGGCAGCAGTGGCGGCAGCGCGTAGCACCCGATGAACAGCAGCACCAGGATCACCAGTGCGGCCATCGCCGGGCGGTTGCGCGCGAACCGGCGTGCGACCAGTGTGCGCCGGGAGGCGAACTCCTTTCGGGCTTCGGGCCGGGCGACCTCGAGTTCGGTCATGTCACCCGCACTCTCGGGTCGAGGATCGCGTAGAAGATGTCGGACAACAGGCCGGCCATCAGCACCGCCACCGCAGAGAACAAGGTGATCGCGACGGTGATGTTGGTGTCCTGGGTTGCGATGCCCTGGATTACCCACTCGCCCATGCCGTGCCAGCCGAAGATCTTCTCGACGAACACCGCACCCGTCACCAAACCCGCCACGCCGTAGGCGAACAGTGTCGCCATCGGGATCAACGCGGTGCGCAACCCGTGCTTGAACAACGCCTGCCTGCGGGTCAGGCCCTTGGCCCGGGCGGTACGGATGAAGTCCTGGCCCAGCACATCGAGCATCGCATTGCGTTGGTAGCGGCTGTATCCCGCGATCGCGCCCAGCGCGAGGGTGAACGTCGGCAGGATCAGATGTTGCAGGCGGTCGATGAACTGGTTCCAGGGACCGCCGACGGCATCCGGTGACGTCTCGCCGGTGTACTCGAAAAGCTGCACGCCCAGAACGGAATTGACCTTCAGTGCGGCCAGGATCATCAGGTTGGCGATCACGAACGTCGGCGTGCTGATCACCAGCAGCGACAGCAGGGTGATGACGCGATCGGACAACCGGTACTGCCGGATCGCCCCCCACGCGCCGACCACCACGCCGATCACCGTGCCCAGCACCGAGCCGATCACCAGCAGGCGCAGGCTGACGCCGATGCGCCGCCACAGTTCGTCGGCCACCGGTTGACCGTTGACCGTGGTGCCGAAGTCGCCGTGCACCACGCCGGCCACCCAGTGCACGTACCGCGCCGGTATCGGCTTGTCCAAGTCGAGCTCGGCGGCCTTGGCGTCGATCACGGCCTGCGGCGGGCGGGGGTTGCGCTGCAGCAGGCTGTCCAGCGGCGAGAACGTCAGCGACGTCAGGGTGAAGGTCAGAAACGAGGACAGTGCCAGCAGCACGACGACGTTGAGCAGCCGGCGCGCCAGGAATCGCGTCATACGCGGCCGCCTGGCGCTTGTTGCATGCAGGACAGGGTAGGAGATCGCGGCCGATAACGAGGTGAACAGCGCGTCGCGTTTAGCGCCCCGGCGTCGGGGTAGACCGCCAGACCTCGCACAAACCAGGAGACGGATACGTGAACCGCATGACAAACCAGCGCGTGGCGGGGCTGCTGGCCCTGTCCGCGCTGTCCATCGGACCGCTGGTCGCCTGCGCCGACAACGGCCCCAGCGGTACCGGGCCGACGTCGACCAGTCCGAGCCCGACCACCACGCTGACCTCGCCGCCGGGGGCGTTGAAGACCCCGCTGCAGACCACGGAGAGTCCGCCCCAGCAGTGGCGGTGCCACCGGCGGCAATGGCCCCACCGGTCGGTAGCCGCTGGTTTCGACCCTCATCGGTGGCAGCGCCGTCGTGGGCATGGGCGCGCTGACCGCCGCGGTGTCCGACGAGCAAAGTTCGGATCAGCTCGATTCTCAGTCGCGGCAACAGCCTTCGTCGGCGCTAGTATCCTCAGGCGTTCTGGCACAAGGAGGCGACAGTGACCGTGACCGACGACTACTTGGCGAACAACGCCGAGTACGCCAAGACCTTCAACGGTCCGCTCCCGCTGCCGCCGAGCAAGCATGTCGCCGTCGTGGCGTGCATGGACGCGCGACTTGATGTCTACCGCATCCTCGGCCTCAAAGATGGTGAGGCGCATGTAATCCGGAACGCCGGCGGTGTGGTCACCGACGACGAGATCCGCTCACTGGCGATCAGTCAGCGGCTGCTGGGCACCAAGGAGATCATTCTCATCCACCACACCGACTGCGGCATGCTGACGTTCACCGACGACGTGTTCAAGCGTGACCTGCAGGACGAGACCGGGATCAAGCCGGAGTGGGCGGCGGAGTCGTTCACCGACCTGGAAGAGGATGTTCGGCAGTCGTTGCGCCGCATCGAGCTGAGCCCCTTCGTCACCAAGCACGAGTCACTGCGCGGCTTCGTCTTCGACGTTGCGACCGGCAAGCTCAACGAGGTCGTTCGCTAGCCCGCTACCCCACTCCGCAGACAGCTCGTCGCCATTTCGGCGATCTCACTGCACACTCGATGAGTGCCTGTGCGCGTCCTGATTCTTGACTTGACGCCGGGCGCTGAACTAAATTCCGGAGTAGCTTTGTAATTCTGGCCAATTCTACCAACATTACGAGGAAACCAATGGCAAGTCCGGTGGTCGAGCGCCCCAAGCCGGGGCAGTACGAGCTGACCCATCTGCGGTCCCTGGAGGCCGAGGCCATCCACATCATCCGCGAGGTCGCCGCTGAATTCGAGCGCCCGGTGCTGCTGTTCTCCGGCGGCAAGGACTCGATCGTGATGCTGCACCTGGCCATCAAGGCGTTCGCCCCGGGCCGGCTGCCGTTCCCGGTGATGCACGTCGACACCGGCCACAACTTCGACGAGGTCATCGCCACCCGCGACGAACTGGTCAACCGGCACGGGGTGCGTCTGGTGGTGGCCAGCGTCGAAGAAGACATCGACGCCGGCCGAGTGGTCGACAACGGTCCGTCGCGTAACCCGCTGCAGACGGTGACGCTGCTGCGGGCCATCCGGGAGAACAAGTTCGACGCCGCGTTCGGCGGCGCGCGCCGCGACGAGGAGAAGGCCCGCGCCAAGGAGCGGGTGTTCAGTTTCCGCGACGAGTTCGGTCAATGGGATCCCAAGGCGCAGCGGCCCGAACTGTGGAACCTCTACAACGGCCGGCACCGCAAGGGCGAGCACATCCGGGTCTTCCCGCTGTCGAACTGGACCGAATACGACATCTGGGCCTACATCGGCGCCGAGGACATCCCACTGCCGCCCATCTATTACTCGCACCGCAGGCCGGTGTTCCGCCGCGACGGGATGCTGTTGGCGGTCCACGAATTCATGCAACCCACGCCCGAGGAAGAGGTGTTCGAGACGGAGGTCCGATTCCGCACCGTGGGCGACGTGACCTGTACCGGCTGCGTCGAGTCGACGGCCGCCACCGTCGAGGAGGTCATCGCCGAGACCGCGCTCTCGCGGCTGACCGAACGCGGCGCCACCCGCGCCGACGACCGGATCTCCGAGGCCGGCATGGAAGACCGCAAGCGGGAGGGCTACTTCTGATGGCCACATTGCTGAGAATCGCCACCGCCGGTTCGGTCGACGACGGCAAGTCCACCCTGATCGGCCGGTTGCTCTACGACTCCAAGGCCGTGATGGAGGATCAGCTCGCGGCCGTCGAGCGGACGTCGCGCGAGCGCGGCAACGACTACACCGACCTCGCGCTGGTGACCGACGGGCTGCGCTCCGAGCGCGAGCAGGGCATCACCATCGACGTCGCCTACCGCTACTTCGCAACGGCCAAGCGCAAATTCATCATCGCCGACACCCCGGGCCACATTCAGTACACCCGCAACATGGTGACCGGAACCTCGACCGCACAGTTGGTGATCGTGCTCGTCGACGCCCGCCATGGGCTTCTGGAGCAGTCCCGCAGGCATGCGTTCCTGGCCTCGTTGCTCGGGGTACAGCACGTGGTGCTCGCGGTCAACAAGATGGACCTCATCGACTGGGACGAGGAGCGCTTCGCGGCGATCCGCGACGAGTTCCACGCCTTCGCCGCCCGGTTGGACATCCAGGACGTCACCACTATCCCGATGTCGGCGCTCAAGGGCGACAACGTCGTCACCAAGTCGGACAAGGCCCCGTGGTACGAGGGACCGCCGCTGCTGAGCTACCTCGAGGACGTTTACATCGCCGGCGATCGCAACCTCGTCGACGCGCGGTTCCCGGTCCAGTACGTCATCCGGCCGCAGACCCTCGAGCACGCCGACCATCGCAGTTACGCGGGCACCATGGCCAGCGGCGTGCTCCGACCCGGCGACGAGATCGTTGTTCTGCCAAGCGGAAAGACCAGCCGCATCACCACGATCGACGGTCCTACCGGCCCGGTCGAGGAGGCGTTCCCGCCGATGGCGGTGTCCATCAGCCTCGCCGACGACATCGACATCTCCCGCGGTGACATGCTCTCACGTCCGCACAACCAGCCGACCTCCACGAGCGAGTTCGACGCGACGGTGTGCTGGATGGCCGACGAGGCGTCGCTGGAACCCGGCCGCGACTACGTCATCAAGCAGACCACCCGCACCACCAGGGCCAGGGTTGATCAGCCTGGATTACCGGCTGGACGTCAACACACTGCATCGCGACAAGAGCGCAACGGCGTTGAAGCTCAACGAACTCGGCCGGGTCACGCTGCGCACCCAGGTGCCGCTGCTGCTCGACGAATACGCGCGCAACTCCACCACCGGATCGTTCATCCTGATCGACCCCGACACCAACGTGACGGTGGCCGCGGGCATGGTGCGCGATACCGTGCCGGCGTCGGCTCGTGCCGCGTCGCCCAACACGGTTCGCCACCAGTCGCTGGTGAGGGCCGGAGAGCGGCTGACCAAGGGCCGCACACTCTGGTTCACCGGGCTGTCCGGTTCGGGCAAATCCTCGGTCGCGGTGCTGGTGGAGCAGAAGCTGCTCGAACGTGGTTGTCCCGCATACATTCTCGACGGCGACAACCTGCGTCATGGCCTCAACGCCGACCTCGGGTTCTCGATGGCCGACCGCGCCGAGAACCTGCGCCGGCTGGCCCATGTCGCCACGCTGATGGCCGATGCCGGGCTGACGGTGCTGGTGCCGGCGATCAGCCCGCTGGAGGAACACCGGGAGTTGGCGCGCAAGGTGCACGCCGACCAGGGGGTCGCGTTCTTCGAAATCTTCGTCGACACTCCGCTGGAGGACTGCGAGCGCCGCGACCCCAAGGGGCTGTACGCCAAAGCTCGCGCAGGGGAGATCACGCACTTCACCGGGATCGACAGCCCGTATCAACGGCCGAAGAACCCGGACCTGCGCCTGACGCCGGAGCACGGCCCCGATGAGCTCGCCGACCAGGTCATCGATCTCTTGGAGGCACCCCAGTGAGCGATCACCAACTGGCCGCCACGCTGGCCACCGCCGCCGGCCGGCTGCTGCTCGGCGTACGCGTCGAGCTGGCTGAGGCCACTACAGCCGAGCGAAAGGCCGCCGGCGACAAGCGTTCCCATGACTATCTGATGGCGGCGCTGGCCGAGGCGCGACCCGGCGACGCGGTGCTCTCCGAGGAGGGCGCTGATGATCCGGTGCGGCTGCGCAGCGAGCGGGTGTGGATCGTCGACCCGCTCGACGGCACTCGGGAGTTCTCCGAACTCGACCGCGACGACTGGGCGGTGCACGTCGCGCTGTGGCAGGCGGGTGAGCTGATCGCCGGAGCGGTGGCGCTGCCGGCGCAGGGCATCACCTTCGCCACGCCCACTGTCGCCGCGCCGCCGCCGGCACCTGAGGTGCCGCGCATCGTGGTCTCGCGCACCCGGCCGCCGGCGATCGCGCTGCAGGTGCGGGACGCGCTGAACGGCGCGCTGGTCGAGATGGGCTCGGCGGGCGCGAAGGTCGCGGCCGTGGTGCAGGGCCGCGCCGACGTCTATGTGCACGCCGGTGGGCAGTACGAGTGGGACTCTGCGGCGCCGGTGGCGGTGGCGCGCGCGGCGGGACTGCACACCTCCCGGATCGACGGCTCGCCGCTCCAGTACAACCGGCCTGATCCTTTGCTGCCTGATCTGGTGGTGTGCCGGCCGGAGTACGCCGAGGCGGTACTGGCCGTCACGCGGTGACCGGCACGACTCGCCGCAATATCGCTGGGGAAACCTGAGAGAATCGATTGGAAACCCCTTGTGGGACCTTGGTCCTCGCAATTCGGGACCGAGTCGTGACCAGTGATTCTCTTCCGCAGTGCTGCGTGAAAAGAGCTTTTCGGAGCTGTTTTTGGTCCATGTCGCGCGTTGGCGATCGTGATTCCGCGCGCCTGGAAGATCGATTCATCGTCGTGTCCGCCATTATTGGTTTGCTCTCAGGTTGCTCTCAGGCTAGGTTGGCCCAGTCACGGTCCGTTACTTCGGGAGGAATCCGAAATGCAACTCTCACTTCGGTCTCACATGATTGCTGGGGTCGCCGCTTTGGGCGTGACCGCAATCGCCATCACGCCTCATCGCGCAGCCCAATCTGGTGTCGCAGCTGGATCGTGTCTCGGCCGCCGTCCAGCTGACGGGCGCCTCACTCGCCAATCCGCTGATCGCGGTCGCCGATGTAGTCCAGGACGCCAACACCGACATCTTCAGCAACGCGTTGATCGGTGCTCCGTGGAACGCCGCGCCGTACGACGTGGTGTTCAACGGCATCATCCCGGACATCTTCGGGCGCGAATATCCGTTCCCGATCCTCAACTCGGTCGTGTCGAACGTCTCCGGGTACACCTGGGCCGGCATCCGCGGGAGCGGTGAGGTGGGCCTGGGTCTCGCTTTGGGCTTGACGAACACTCCGGGAGCACTCATCAACGCCGTGCAGATCCTGGTCGGGGGCGGAAGCGTCAGCGATGCGCTCGCTGTCTTGCAGACGGCCATCGTCGACCCGATTCAGACCGGTATCGCCTCCGGAGTGGAAGCCGCCACCTACATCGTCGACAATCTGGTCCAGAACGTGCAGATCGTCGCGGCCGCGATCCCCCAGCTCGTGACCAGCCTGGTCACCGAGGGGATCGCCGGTGCGCAGTACGTCATCGGCAATGCCATCACCACCCTCAAGACGGCCTTCGCCGAGTTGACGAGCGGGGATCTGACGGGCGCCTGGAACACGTCTGTCAACGGCTTCCTCGGTCGTAACGGGACGCTGGGCTACATCGAGAATCTGACGCTGGGCCCGGGCATCAACGACACCACGGTCCCCGTGACCATCCCGAGCGCGCGGACGATCCTGACCACGGGCGCACAGACTGTCGGCGACAACATTTTCAATCCGCCGTATACGCCGGTCATCCCGGTTCCGTCGGCGGCCAAGAAGCCGGCGGCGTCCGCCAGCGCATTGGCTGCGGTGCCGACCGCCACCGGGACCTCCGCTGGCGGTCAGAGCCAGGCCTCGACCGCGAAGCACAGTGGCTCGACGCGAGCGGCCAACCACCACGCGGCGAGCTAGATCCGGTAAGACCAAAAATGCCCCTCCGTGGCGGAGGGGCATTTTTGGCGTCGAGGGCTTGCCGTCTCGCAGTAGCGTGGCGCCAATGAGCGACCTCACCACCCTGCGGGCGTTGGCCGGTCTGCCGTCGTCCAGAACACCTATACCTATGGCGTGATGGAGCTCGAGGGCGTGCAGGGAGCGCTGACGAAGCGGCGGGTCTGCTGGATCGCGCCCGGTCGCCGGAATCACCGGTCATCCATATCGACTGACGAGAGCCCGACTCGCTTATGACGTGAGTGGAGCATAGCGGCGCGATGCAGGCCGGTCGCTCCCCGCGACGGGAGCGGTGGTGGTGAAGAACTACCCCAACTCGTTCGTGGCCACCGACCTCGACGCGCAGCTCGAGGCGCGCAGCGCGCAGAACCTGGTTATCGCGGGGTTCATGACCCACATGTGCGCGAACTCCACCGCCAGGGGAGTGTTCAACCTGGGCTATGCGCCGACGGTCGTGGCCGCCGCGACCGCGACAAGGGCGCTGCCGGGGGTGGCCGGAGGCGAGGTGTCGGCGGAAAGTCTGCAGGCCGCAAGCCTGGCCGGCGCTGTCGGATCTGTTCGCCGTCGTGGTACCCGGCGCCGGGTCGATTCGGCCTAAATCGGGGATCTGAAGCCTCAGTTTTCCTGTGAAGAAGCCCCTTGTTAACGCCTCGGAACCTGAGAAACCCGGGAAAAGCACGAGTTCCGATCATCCTGGGACCTAAGTCCCATCATTTGGTGACGTGAGCATCAACATTAGCTTGATAGCATGGCTTATTGTATATTTGCAGCCGAAGACCACCTTCTTCGCGTACAAGTAGTTAACTGTGATGCGCGGGTTACTGCGCGCGAAAAAAAATTTCCAAAAAAAACGTCAATATTGGTTTTCACTTAGGTTCTTCTCAGGTAGCGTCCCTAACTGACACAGCAGTCACTTAACGGGAGGAAATCATGCAAATCTCACTTCGGTCTCAGATGATCGCGGGAACCGCCGCGATCGTGGGGGCGAGCGCCATCGCGCTGACCCCCGTTGTCGCGCAGCACGAGATGCTGCCGAACATCCAGATTCCCTCGACCTCGGCCGCGGTGGCCTTGGCAGGCTTCGATAGCCCGGTCACCGAGCTCATCGGATCCTTGGGCCTCGTCAACACATACCTGTTCAGCAGTGCTTCTGCTGGATTTCCCGACGTGACATACGGCCTCGTGCCGCAGATCATCGCTGACCACCTGCCGATCATCAGCCAGCTGGGAGTCAATGGGTCTGACTACATCTTCGAGTCCTTCAATGGCCTCTACAGCAGCGCCGCCGCACTGAGCGAAGGTGTCTGGAACGCGGCCGGACAGGCGCTCAGCGGCAACATCTCGGAGCGCTATCACCACGCTCACGAATGCCATTAGCCTTCGCGGGCAATAACGCTCTCGCTGCGGGGAATTATGTCCTCACCGGTCTGACCAAGCGCATCTCGGCTGTGGTAAGCGACCTGTCTCCGCTGCTTGGTTCGGTCGTGACCAACACGATCAACCAGGCTCAAGGTCGCCGTCGGTCTCCGATCCAGATCGTTACCAATACGTTCAACGCGCTGACCAGCGGCGGACTTTGCGGGGCGTTGGAACACGGTCGTTGACGGACTGCTCGGCCCGACCGGCATTCCGGGCGCGATCAGCAGCCTTACCATCGGCGCTGGCGTCCAGATCCTCCGAGCCCACTCGCTCCCGCGTCTTCGTCCCGAGCGTCAGGACCGTGATCCAGGCGGGCGCATCAAGGTCGTCGCCGGCGCACTGGCGACGCCCAATCGCCGCGCCCGATCCGCCGCCGCCGCCGGTGGCGGCCCAGTCGGCCGCAGCCGTCAAGTGCTCCGAGCGCCGCAGCTGCCAGCACGGCGGCAACGGCGGCAGCAGCAGCGGCTCGTCCGCCAAGGGCTCCAGCAGCTCGAGCAGCAGCCGCGGCTCAAGCCACGCCAGCAACCACTAGGAAAACCAAGCACAACTGACAAGGTGCCCCTCCTTCCTCGGAAGGGGGGGCACCTTGCTGTGCCGGGCGGGTGCGCGCACTGTTTGCCACAAACCCACCCCCTGGTTAGATTCTCAGGTTCGTCTCAGGTAGGGTTGGTCCCAGACGTCTAGTCAAGGGGAGATCGCTGTGCGGCGGGCAATAGGTCCAATCGTGACCACCGGGATAGCGCTGGTAGGCGCAGCCGTGGTGGTGGCGAACCCGCTGGTGACCGCGCCGCATGACGTTTCAGTTCCCTCGGTGCGCCTCTCGGCCGGTGCCGGCGCCGCGCACGGCATGTTCGACAAGGCTCTGGTGGACGCCATCGCCGTCGGCTCGGACGATTCGACCAGCCCCGGTGCCGTACTCAAGCAGTTGTTCGCGTCCCTGGCCGCCGACGCCGCCTGTTCGGCGGCACACCGGCGTCTGAGGTGGTCCCGCAAGATCCCGCCGACACGCCGTCGCCGAGCCAACCGAGTGCTGCGGCTCCGTCTGTCTCCGCCGCCTCCGCGGCGCCGGTCGACACGAGCGCTCTCGCCAACCTCATGCAGCCGGTGGTGCAGGCCCCGGCTGCGGCGGCTGGCCAGATCGGCCCTGAGCTGCAGCAAGCCCTCACCGTCGTCACCGCGGACACCAGCTACGTCGGACAGCAGGTCGTCGCGGCCGCCATCGCCGCCGCCGGGCTCACCGTCACCGAACCCGCCTTGATCACCCAGGTGGTCACCGCGCTGGCCAAGGGCGATGTCACCGGGGCGGTCAACGAGGTGATCGACGCCGCCCAGGCCTCGCTGCGCCCGACATCGATCATCCTCGACGCGATGCGCACGGTCGCCGCCTCCGGGACTCGGCAGGCGCCGACGGTGGCCACGGTGCCCAGTCCCAGAAGCGTCTCTCGCGCGGCGCTGCCGGGCGCAGACCCTCAGGACTCGGCCGACACCACCGCCTCGTGGCGGCGGCAACGCCCAACGGTGCCACCGACGTCAGCGACGGCAACAAGGTCACCCCGCAACAACTCGCGACGAGTCAGATCCCAGACTCACTCCAACTTTGCTGTCGGGGAGCAGATCCGCACCGCGGTCGCAAACTTCGGTGCGGCGGTCCGCAAGCTCGCCGGGTTGCGGCCCAAAGCCGCCACGACCGCGGCAAGCGACGCGACGAACTGACCCGTGCCCGCCTCGGTGGCACAATTCGCAGCATGCGGATGTCAGCGAAGGCCGAGTACGCCGTTCGCGCGATGACGCAGCTGGCGTCGGTCGACGGCGATGGGCTGGTCAAGACCGATGATCTGGCCAAGTCCCAGGGCATCCCCGCACAGTTTCTCGTCGACATTCTGTCCGACCTGCGCACCGACCGGCTGGTCCGCAGCCACCGCGGCCGCGACGGCGGGTA
Source organism: uncultured Actinomycetota bacterium (assembly GCA_963716465.1). Lineage (GTDB taxonomy): Bacteria > Actinomycetota > Actinomycetes > Mycobacteriales > Mycobacteriaceae > Mycobacterium. The sequence continues at coordinate 186,592 of CAVQTS010000003.1, read as the reverse complement.
CGAACTGGCCCGCCCGGCAACCGAGATCAGCATCGCCGACGTCCTGCGCTGTATCGACGGCCCGTTGGCCAGCGTGCGCGACATCGGGCTGGGCGACCTTCCCTACACCGGCCCGACCAAGGCCCTGACCGACGTGTGGCGTGCGCTGCGGGCCAGCATGCGCTCGGTCCTGGAGAAGACCACCCTGGCCGACGTCGCGAGCGGAACCCTGCCCGACCATGTCGTGAACCTCGCTTGCGACTACCTCGAGCAGGAGAATCGGCGCGGGCACCGAAGCGGTTGAGCCACACCGTGATCGCCGACGACCGGATCGCCCTGCGCACCCCACTGCTCGACGACGCCGAAGCCCTGTTCGCCGCGGTGACCTCCGACCCAGAGGTCACCCGCTATCTGTCCTGGCGCCCGCACCGCAACGTCGAGGAGACCCGCAACGTCATCACCGAGCGGTTCAACGTCGGCATCGACCACAGCTGGCTGATCGCGCTTCGTGGCAGCGGCGAACTCGTCGGGCAGATCGGCTACCTGGACACCGAACCGCACGCCGTGCAGGTGGGCTACGCCCTGGCCCGGCGATTCTGGGGCCGTGGCCTGGCCGGTGAGGCACTGCGGCTGCTGATCGAGCACCTCAGGACCAACCCGGCGCTGTTCCGCGTCGCGGCCTACGTGCACCCCGACAATCTCCGTTCGGCACGCCTTCTCGAACGTGCGGGCTTCACCCTGGAAGGGCGGTCGACCCGGGCGATCACGTTCCCCAACCTGGCCCCCGAACCCCAGGACGCAATGCTCTACGGAATGGCGCTTCGGTAGGGCAGTCGCGCCGTAGGGTTCTAGGTCTTATGGCCACGCCAGGGACCCGAGTCGAGATGCTGGGCAACATCGGCCCGAACTGGTTCGCGTCGGTGATGGGTACCGGGATCGTGGCCACCGCCGGAGCGACGCTTCCCGTCCACATCCCGGGCCTGCAGGCCTTCACCCAGGTGGTGTGGGTCATCGCCGCGGTTCTGCTGGCAGTGCTGATCGTCGTGGTCGGCGGTCACTGGCTGCGGCATCCGACAGTGGCGCGCACCCATGCCCGCAACCCGCAGATGGCGCACTTCTACGGGGCGGCGCCGATGGCATTGCTGACCGTCGGGGCCGGTGCGGTCCTGGTCGGCCACGACGTCATCGGCCAACGCCTGGCCGTCGACCTGGACTGGGTGTTGTGGACCGCGGGCACCATCGGCGGCCTGTTCACCGCGGTCAGCATCCCGTTCGTGATGTTCACCCAGCACAACGTGGAACCCGACGCCGCGTTCGGCGGCTGGCTCATGCCGGTGGTGCCGCCGATGGTGTCGGCGGCTACCGGCGCACTGCTCATCGCGCACATGGCGCCCGGCAGCGGGCGGGCCACCATGTTCTACGGCTGCTACGCGATGTTCGGGCTGTCGCTGGTGGCCTCGCTCATCATCATCTCGATGGTGTGGAGCCGGCTCGCGCTCTACGGGACCTCGGGCACCGCGCGGGTCCCGACACTGTGGATCGTGCTCGGCCCGCTGGGCCAATCCATCACGGCCGCAGGCCTTCTCGGCGTCAACGCCGGCCTGGCCGTGGCACCTGACCTTGCCGAGAACATGAACGCCTTCGCCATCCTCTACGGGGTTCCGGTGTGGGGCTTCGCCGTGCTGTGGATCGCGTTGGCCACCGCGTTGACCGTCCGCACCATGCGGCGCGGTATGCCGTTCGCGCTGACCTGGTGGAGCCTGACGTTCCCGGTCGGCACCTTCGTCACCGGCACCACCCAGCTGGCCGTGCACACCAACCTGCCCGCGTTCAAGGTCGCCGCGGTAATCGCCTACGTCGGCCTGCTGTGCACCTGGCTGCTGGTCGCCGTGCGCACCGCGCGCGGCAGCCTGCACGGCAACCTGCTGCGCCCGCCGCCGAACGCCGGCCCGGTGCGCGCCCACAAGGACCCGGTGGCGTAGGGGCCTACTTGGGGGCGGTCAGTTCGAGCGCGATGTTGTCCGGGTCGCGGAACTCCAGGATGTACATCACGCCGATGTCCTTGACGGGTTCGTGGTCGATCCCGAGGTCGTCGAGGTGGCGTGCGGCGGAGTCCAAATCGGCCCTGTCCCGCACCGCGAAGGCGAGGTGGTCAAGCCCCACCCTGTTCTCGTCGAACCGGTCGGTGCCGACGGGCCGCAACCCGAGCAGCCCGTCGCCCATCTGGTAGATGACGCCCCCGTACAGGAAGCCCAGGGCTTCGCGGGTGGCCTCGTCGGCGTCATCGGGCAGGGCATAGAGAACCGGCCAGCCGAAGACGCTGTCGTAGAACTGCCGCGACCGTGCGATATCGGTGACGGTCAGGCGAACGTGAGCGAAGGAAGTGTTCGGGATCGGCATGTGCCCAATGCTGCCAGCATCGGCCGTGCCAGAATCGCGGGCGTGCAGATAGGCATGACCCTGCCGGTGATGGAACCGGACCTCGACGCCGGCGTGCTGAAGCGCTGGGCCCGGACCGTCGACGAAGGCCCGTTCTCCTCGCTGTGCTGGGGCGAACGCATCGCCTTCGCCAACCCCGACTCGCTGACCTTGCTCGGCGCGCTGTCGGCCTGGACCGACCGGGTGCCGTTGGTGACCACCGTGGTGGTACCCCAACTGCACGACCCGGTGATGCTGGCCAAGGCGCTGGCCACCGGCGACATGCTCTGCGGCGGACGCCTGACCGTCGGCATCGGTGTCGGCGGACGCGAGGAGGACTACCGCGCCGTCGGCGCCGATCTGAAGACCCAGACGATGCGGGACATGGCCGAGCGCGTCGGCGTCATGAAGCGCATCTGGGCGGGGGAGAAGATCACCGAGTCGGTGTTGCCGGTCGGACCGCAGCCCGCCCAGCCCGGCGGACCGCGGCTGCTGGTGGGCGCGACCGGACCGAAGACGCTGCGCAGCGCCGCGCAGTGGGCCGACGGTCTGGCCGGAATCACGCTCGACCTCGACGTCGGCAAGCAGGACGAGTTCTTCGATGTCGCCCGCACCGCGTGGGCCGAGGCCGGTAAGCCCAAACCCCATCTGGCGACGTCGTTTTGGTTCGCGCTCGGCGACGGCGACGAACCCCGCACCCAGGTCCATCGGCACCTGCGCCACTACATGAACTGGATTCCGGCGCAGTACGTCGACGCGATGGCGCCCACCACCGGCTGGGCCGGTACCGACGAGGAACTCGTCGCCACCCTGCGCAGGTTCGCCGACATCGGCACCACCGAGGTGCACCTGATCCCGACGAGCAGCGACATCGACCAGCTGCGCCGAGTGGCCGACCTGGTTGGGGAGGTCTCCACCGCTTCCCCCCAAACCGACAAACCGGCGGGAAAGACCGGGTAGAACTCGCCAAAACGTCGAACTCGCGAACGGAAACGAGGCAATCGCGATGACCCAGCCCTACGGCAACTACCAGCTCGAGATCTATCTGCAGGGACTCATCGGAGTTCAGCCCAGCCTGCCGATGGCCTTCGACGAGCTGGAATCCCGCGCTGCGCAAGCACTCTCGCCGTCAGTGTGGTCCTACGTCGCCGGCGGCGCCGGTGACGAACGCACCCAGCGGATCAACGCCACCGCGTTCAACCAGTGGGGCCTGATCCCGCGGATGCTCGTCGGCGCCACCGAACGCGACCTGTCCGTCGAGTTGTGGGGTCGGCGCTGGCCCGCCCCGATGTTCATGGCGCCCATCGGGGTGATCGGGTTGTGCACCCAAGACCAGCACGGTGACCTCGCCGCCGCGCGCGCCGCCGCCCGCACCGGCGTCCCGCTGTGCGTCTCGACGCTCACCATGGACCCACTGGAGGACGTGGCCGCCGAATTCGGCGATACCCCAGGGCTTTTCCAGCTCTACACCCCGACCGACCGCGACCTCGCGGAGAGTTTCGTCCACCGCGCCGAAGCCGCCGGATACGCCGGCATCGTGGTGACACTGGACACCTGGATTCCGGGCTGGCGACCGCGCGACCTGGCGGGAGCGAACTTCCCGCAGCTGCGCGGCAAGTGCCTGGCCAACTACATCAGCGACCCGCACTTCCGGGCCAAGGTCGACGCCGACATCGACGCCGACCCGCGCAACGCGGTGATGCACTGGATCAGCGTGTTCGGAAACTCGTTGACCTGGAACGACTTGCCGTGGCTGCGGTCGTTGACCTCACTGCCGCTGATCCTCAAGGGCATCTGCCACCCCGACGACGCCCGCCGCGCAATCGACGCCGGGGTCGACGGCATCTACTGCTCCAACCACGGCGGCCGCCAGGCCAACGGCGGCATTCCCGCCATCGACTGCCTGCCCGACGTGGTGGCCGCCGCCGGTGACGTGCCGGTGCTGTTCGACTCCGGGATCCGCTCCGGCGCCGACGTCGTCAAGGCGCTGGCCCTGGGCGCCAGCGCGGTCGGCATCGGCCGGCCCTACGCCTACGGGGCGGCGCTGGCCGGAACCGACGGCGTGGTGCACGTCCTGCGCTCGCTGCTGGCCGAGGCCGACCTGATCATGGCCGTCGACGGCTACCCGACGCTGGCCGATCTGACACCCGAGGCGCTGCGGCCCGTGCGACAGTAGGTCCATGCCCCAACCCTCGACCACGGTCAGCCGCCTCGCGGAGAAGCAGAACACCTCGCGGACGCGTCTGGACGAACTGCTCGACGCCACGCCGCTGGCCACCATCGCGCTGATCCGAGACGGGCACCCGGTGATCTTCCCGATCGGCTGCGCGCGCATCGACGACGAACTGGTGATCCACGGCTCGACCGGCTCGCCCTGGCTACGCCAGCTTGCCGACGGTGCAGCGGCGGCGGTGTCGGTCACCGCATTGGACGGAGTTCTTTTGGCGCGCAGCGGTTTCGAGTCGTCCTTCCAGTTCCGCAGCGCGGTGCTCTTCGGGACGTTCGAGCCGGTGCCCGACGCGGACAAGGTCGGCTACCTCGAAACGCTGACCGACACCTTCATTCCGGGCCGGGTCGCCGAGCTGAGGCCCAGCAACCGCAAGGAGCTCGCCGCCACGCTGGTGCTGCGGATGCCGATCGGCGCCGACAACTGGTCGTTGAAGATCGGCGACGGCTGGCCGGAGGATCCCGAGGAGGACGTCGCGGCCGGGGGCTGGGCCGGAATCGTGCCCCTGGTAACGGTTTACGGTGAGCCGCGGCGCGCGCCGGACTGCGACGCCGGCACGCCGATCCCGCCTTCGGTCAGGGCGATGACGGGTGAGCTGTCGAACCGGCGAGGGCGGCAGAGCCAATAGATGCCGCCGTTGGCCGCAACACCATACTGAACGCCAGGGCAATCACGCCGATGCCCACGCACGTCCAAAACGCCTCCTGGAAGGTCGAATCCGTGCCCGAGCCGACCATCGGACCGGCCCAGGCGAACCCGAGCGAGAAGCCGATGCCGTAACTGGCGTTGGCGATCCCAGGCAGCGCGCCCGGTTCCTCCTCGGATGCCTGCAGCACACCCAAAGAGCTCAGCGGTGTCAATATTACTGCGGTACAGGTGAATCCGAAGATCACCATCAACGCGGCCACCGCGTACTTGTGGTCTGCGAACACCGCCATCAGCGCCACCACCACGATCGAGGCGGCGATGCCGGCGCGCAACATCGTCACGAACCCGATCCGCACGGCCAGTCGGCCGACGAACGGCGCGGTGAGCACCTGCACGATGGCGCCCGGAGTGAGGAACAACAGCGCCGTCGTCGTCGCATTCAGTCCGAAACCGGAGTCGGGATCTTCGGCCAGGCTCGGCACGATGAAGCCGTTGACCACCATCAGCGAACCCATGACCAGGACGGTGACCACCAGCAGCGGCCAAGCCTCGCGTGAGCGCATGTACTTGATCGCCACCACCGGGTCGGTGGTGCGCCGGTTGGACAGCAGCAGTCCGACGAAGGCGGCGGCGGTCACCGCCAGCCACAGCAGCGCCGGCGTCGAGTTCCAGCCGGTGTGGCCGCCGTTGGACAAGAACAGCGTGATCCCGCCGACGGTCAGCGCGATGAGAACCGCGCCGATCCAGTCCATTCGGCCCGACTTGCGCTCGCTTGCCTGGTCGACGGGAACCGCCTTCCAGACCAGGCCCAGTGCGATGACGCCGACGACCAGGATGAGGACGAAGATCGACCGGTAACCCCAGACATCGGTCATCACCCCGCCCAGGAAAGCGTCCCCGCCGGCCACGCCGCCGTTGATCGAGGCCATCACCCCGCAGCACAGACCGAACGTCGTCCCGCTGACCCGCGCCCGAAGGATCAGGAAGGCGAGCCCGTAGGTGATGTTGGCCGTGCCTTGCAGGAACCTGCCGACGACGACCACCGGTAGCGAGGTGCTCAGGCACAGCGCCGTGCCGACGCACACCACGACGAGGATCGCCAGCAGAACCCGTTTGCGGCCGATGTAGTCGCTCCACCGGATCAGCACGACGTTGGCGATCGCCCCGGCCAGATAGAAGGGCGTGGAGATGGCGGCGAATGCACCCGGCCCGAGGGTCTGGTTGATGTCGCGCACCGCCGGCGAGATCATGGTGGCGTTCAGCGAGAACGACATGAGCGCGACCACCAGGGCCGTAACCAGGAAGACGATCTGCCGGCGGGTCAGGGAGTCGGTGTCGGCCGACGTGGCGAGGGGTGGCTGACTCACGGTGGTCGCTCTCCTCAGGCTATGACGCGCTCAACCCGACAACTGTGGAGATCGTAGGCGATCAGCGCCGGCCTAGCAGCCCTCGGCCGGAATCACCAGGTCACCGGGAGTGCGACCAGACCGTGCGAGAGCGAGTGGAATCCGGCTGCCATGGTGGATGCGTCAGCGCAGAGCTGCATATCGGGAAACCGCGGAATCAGCTGGGAGAAAACAATTTTCAGCTCCATGCGGGCCAGTGCGGCGCCCACGCAGTAGCGCATGCCGTAGCCGAACCCCACATGGGCGGTGCCGGTGCGGTTGATGTCGAGCCGGTAGGGATCGGGGAACGCCACCGGGTCGTGGTTGGCCGATCCCGGGTCGAGCAGGACCAGGTCGCCGGCGCGGATGGTGACTCCGTCGACGTCGATGTCCTCCCGGGCATAGCGGGGCACGCCGATGCCGCCGGGCATCCCGACCCGGAGCAACTCCTCGACGGCTTTCGGGATCAGCTCGGGGGAGGTCAACAACGTCTGCCACTCTCGCGGTGGGTGAGCAGCAGCAGCGACTGCAGCCAGATCTGCATCACCGTCGTCTCGTGCCCGGCGAAGAACAACTGCATGCCCAGTGTGGCGACCTCGAGGTCGCTGAGGTCGGGCTCGTCGCACAGCCGGGAGATGACGTCGTCACCGGGCTCACTGCGTTTGACGGCCACGAGCTCCAGCCCGTATTGCAGAAGCGCGGCAAGGCCGTTCAGCGAAGCGGTGTCATCCGGGGAGAAGGCGGCCTCCTCGACCCAGACGCGGAAGCGGTCCCGGTCGGAGTACGGCACGCCGAGCAGGTCGCAGATCACCAGCACGGGGAACGGCTGGGCGAAGTTCGCATGCAGGTCGGCCGGTGATCCCTGCTGTTCGAGGTCGTCGAGCAATGCGGCACACAGATTTTCGACCTTCGGCTGCAACTCGCGCATGTGCCTGGGGGAGAAGTGCGGCTGCAGCAGCTGTCGCATCCGGGCGTGGTCGGCGAGCTCGGTGTCGAAGTCGCCGATCGGGCCACCGAACAACGCCGAGGTTCGGCTGCGCGGTGCGTTGGCCGGGTCGCGGTGGGTGCGGCCCAGATTCTCGTCGTCCATCAGCCGCCGCACCTGGGCGTACCCGGTCACCAGCCACGCCTCGTCGCCGACGGGGGTCTGCACCTTGTGGATCGGACCGTCGGCCTGCAGGGCACGCAACTCCTCCGACGACCGCAGCGGATGATCCTGGCGAAACGGCAGTTGTGCGGCGGCGGCCATTCGATGAGATTAGGACTGTCCGTCGCCGGGTGCTGCGATTTTTGGAACTGTGCGTCTACCTTCGCGCCTGAAATCGTCCGGCGGGATTGCCACCTACCGGCTCTGTCCCACGAAGTGGGATGGCCGACAAACGCGTCGCAGTCGGATCACCCGCGTCGCCGCGCAGACGACCAAGGTCGCGGCACCCGTCACCCGGCTCGTCGCCCAGGCAACCGCGGCCCCCGCTGCCGCCGCGAAGAAATCGGCCGCGAACTCGACGGCCAGCGCCCAGTCGTCAGCCACCGCCGCCGTGGTGCCTTCGCCGGATCCCGTTGATCCGGCCAAGTTCGTCGGGACCTACTACGAGCAGGGCAGCGTCAAGCAGTTCTTCTCCGTTCGGCCTGGTGAACACCAAGGCGGTGTACAGCCTCAACCCCGACGGCACGATCCGGGTTCAGAACTCGGGCAACTACTTCTTCAACAAGGGTCTCCGCTCGTCCATCGTCGGATCCGCGCTGCCGGTCAACGCGACCAACACCGAGTTGAGTGTCAGCTTCCTGCCCTTCCGGTTGTTCGCGCCCAAAGCCCCGGGCAACTACACGATCCTGGCCCACGCCGCCGACTACAGCTGGGTCATCGTCAGTGATCCCACCGGCACGAGCGGCTACATCCTGACCCGCAGCAAGACCATCTCGCCGGACAGCTATCAGCAGTTGCTCGGTCAGGCGAAGTCCCTGGGCGTCACCGGGAACATCACCCCGACCAAGCAGTTCGCCTAGCGGCGGCTGGGGGCCTCGAGTGGCAGTTATCCCCAGGTGACCGCCGCCGGAATGCGCAGTCACCGGCTCTGGGCCCCCTAGCTGCCCTTCGTCCTGACCTGCAGGCGAACGTGCAGCAATTCCTCGCCCGCTGGGGGATCAGCGCCGGCAGCGCCTCGCGCGACAACAGGCAGCTAACCCCCAGCTAAAGGCGATCATCGCCGCGCAGTTCGGCCCGACGGTCCAGCACCTGCATCAACTCTTGACTCCGCAAACGGCGATTCACAGGACTCTTGCTGGAACAAAAAACTTCCTTACGGGAGCGTAACCATTTAGAGTGCGTCATCATGCGCGCTTCGTTGGCTAACTCTGATCTAGGTGTCGCGGCGACCCCATTGCTGGATCGGGTCGCCGGATCGGACACCTTCGAGGCGCTCTCAGCAATTCGCTTACCGGTGGCGATAGTGGGGTCGGACGCGGGCCCGCGCGCCATCGTCCTCGGCGATGCGGGGCTGTCCAGCCCCGAGATCGCGGGCCACGACCTGCTGGCCGTCCTGCCGCCGGTCTATCCCGAATGGCTCGGCGATCGCGGCTTCACCGCGGCCCACGGTGTGCGGTTCCCCTACGTCATCGGCGAGATGGCTCGTGGCATCGCCACACCACGGATGACGATCGAGGGTGTGCGGGCCGGCGTGATGGCCTTCTACGGAAGCGCGGGGCTGGACCTCGACACCATCGAGGCCGGCGTGCGAGAAATCCAAGGAGCCCTCGGCCAGGACGCGGGCGGGTGGGGCGCCAACCTGATCCACAACCTGCACAACGAAGCCGTGGAAGTGGCGACCGTCGACCTGTTCCACCGCCTCGGCGTGCGCTACGTTTCGGCCTCGGCGTTCATGCGGCTCACCCCGGCGATCGTCCTCTACGCCGTGAAAGGGCTGCGCCGCGGCGCGGACGGACAGATCGTTCGGGCCGGCCACATCTTCGCCAAGGTCTCCCGCGACGAGGTCGCGCGCCATTTCCTGTCCCCCGCGCCGGAGGCGATGCTGCACGCGCTGGTTGCCGAAGGTCGGATCACCGCACGAAGAAGCCCAGCTCGCCGCCGGTATACCGATCGCGGAGGACATCACCGCCGAGGCGGACTCCGGTGGCCACACCGACAACCGCGCGCTGACCGTGCTGCTCCCACGCCTGATCAGCCTGCGTGACGAGATTGCTGCCGCGTACGGCTACCCGGTCCTGCCGCGGGTGGGCGCGGCAGGCGGACTCGGGACGCCTGCCGCGGTCGCCGCGGCCTTCGCTGCGGGGGCGGCGTATGTCCTGACCGGTTCGGTCAACCAGTCGGCGGTGGAGAGCGGCCTGTCAGCCGATGCGCGTGATTTGCTCGCGCAGGCCCAGGCGACCGACGTGACGATGGCACCGGCCTCCGACATGTTCGAGATGGGAGTGACGGTGCAGGTGCTCAAGCGCGGCACCATGTTCGCCCAACGCGGCCAGCGGCTGGCTGATTTCTATCGTCGGTACGCGTCTTTCGAGGAGGCCCCGGCCGATGAGGTGAAGAGCCTCGAGACGGCCGTGCTCGGGCGCAGCGTCGACGAGATCTGGGCCGAGACCGAAGCGTTCTTCGCCAAGAGCGATCCACGACAGGCGGAGCGAGCGTCGGACGGACCCCAAGCACCGCATGGCGCTGGTGTTCCGCTGGTATTTGTTCATGGGTTCGCAGTGGGCTCGTGACGGGGTCGCCGACCGCCGCGCTGATTATCAGATCTGGTGCGGTCCGGCGATGGGGGGGTTCAACGATTGGGTGCGGGGGAGTTTTCTTGAGCCGGTTATGGCGCGCACGGTGCGCCAGATCGCGCTCAATCTGCTCGAAGGCGCCGCCACAGTGACCCGGGCCGGGCAGCTGCGCGCAGCCGGCGTCGCCATGCCGGCGTCCGCCTTCGATTTCCGTCCACGTCCGCTCGGATAAGTCTTTCGACCTCTCCTCCTCCCTCCCCGGATAACAGGTGCCATGACCGACAAGAAGCAGCACACCATCTCCATGCCAGTTGCCGTAGTAGGCATGACGGCCATCTATCCGGGTGAGCCAGGCCTCGAAGGCTATTGGCGCACGATCACCGGCGGTCGGGACGCGATCGGCGACGTGCCGCCCTCGCACTGGCTGATCGAGGACTACTACGATCCCGATCCCAAGGCCACCGACCGGACCTACTGCAAGCGCGGCGGCTTCATCGACCCGGTGCTGTTCGACCCGGTCAAGTTCGGACTGCCGCCCAACGCGCTGCCCTCCACCGACTCTGCACAGCTGCTGGCCTTGATCGCCGCCCGGAAGGTGCTCGACGAGGCGATGCGTTCGGGTGTGGAAGTCGACCTGGACCGCGTGGACATCGTGCTCGGGGTCGCCTCCACCACCGAGCTCGTCGTTCAGATGGGCTCACGGATGCAGCGGCCGATCTGGCGCAAGGCCCTTCTGGAGAACGGCTTGTCGGAGGATGAGGCCGACGAGATCTGCCGCGACATCGCCGACCAGTACCCGGCCTGGCAGGAGAGCACCTTCCCGGGCCTGCTCGGCAACGTCGTCGCCGGACGCGTCGCCAACCGCCTTGATCTGGGCGGCAGCAACTTCGTCGTCGACGCCGCCTGTGCCAGTTCGCTCGTCGGCGCTGCAGGCCGCGCTGCACAGGCTGTATCTGCACGAGTCGGACCTGGTGCTGACCGGCGGCGTCGACGCGCTGAACGACGTGATGATGTACATGTGCTTCTCCAAGACGCCGGCATTCTCGCCGACCGGTGATTGCCGGCCGTTCTCGGACGGCGCCGACGGGACCATCATCGGCGAGGGCGTCGGCATGCTGGCCCTCAAGCGCCTCAGCGACGCCGAGCGGGACGGCGACCCGATCCACGCGGTCATCCGCGGCCTCGGCTCGTCCTCGGACGGCCGTGCCTCCAGCGTGTACGCGCCGCGCTCCGAAGGGCAGGCCAAGGCGCTGCGCATCGCCTACGAACGCGCCGGCTACGACCCGTCGACCGTCGAGCTTCTCGAAGCGCACGGCACCGCCACCAAGGCCGGCGACGTCGCCGAGTTCGCCGGGCTCAAGTCGGTGTTCACCGACGACTCGGCACGAATCGCATTGGGCTCGGTGAAGTCCCAGATCGGGCACACCAAGGCCGCTGCCGGCGCCGCTGGCCTGATCAAAGCCGTTCTGGCTCTTCAGCATTCGACGCTGCCGGGGACCTTGAAGGTCGACCGGCCGAATCCGGCGATGGGCTTGGAGGAAACCCCCTTCTACGTCAACTCGCAGACCCGCCCCTGGGTGCGCACCGGTGACCAGCCGCGGCGCGCGGCCGTCAGCTCCTTCGGATTCGGCGGCAGCAACTTCCATGTGACGCTGGAGGAATACCGCGGGGAGCAGCGCGCGAAGCGGCTGCGGGCATTGCCCACCGAACTCGTGGTGCTCAGCGCGACGTCGCAGGCCGAACTCGCAGAAGCGGGCCGCCGATCTCCTGACGGCGGTGCGCTCGGGGGAGAGCCTTGCCCGCATCGCGTTTGAATCGGCGCGGGAGTTCGACGCGTCGCACACCGCTCGCGCCGGGCTGGTCGCCGCCGATGCCGCAGCGTTGGAGGCACTCGCCGAGAAGTTGCGCAATGCTCTCGCCGAAGGCACCACCGCAGCGCTCAAGGACCCCAACATCGCCGTCGGCCTCGGGCCGGCGCGCGACGGCAAGACGGCCTTCCTCTTCCCCGGCCAGGGCAGCCAGTACGTCGGGATGGGCGCAGACCTCGCACTGGCGTTTCCAGAAGCGGTCGCGGTATGGGACTCCCTCGACGGGGATCTCGCCGGCCTGCACCGAGTGGTGTTCCCCGAGCCGGCGTTCGACGTGGACTCGGCGGACGCGCAGAAGGCCACGCTGACCGCGATGGACAACGCCCAGCCGGCGATCGCCGTGACGAGCCTTGCTCAGCTTGCCTTGCTCGACGTGCTCGGCGTGCGCCCGGAAGCCGCCGCCGGCCACAGCTTCGGTGAGGTCACCGCCCTTGCGGCGGCAGGCGTGCTGCCGGCTGAGCGGCTCGTCGAAACCGCGCGCACGCGCGGTGTGCTGATGGCCGAGGCCGGCCGCGGCCAGGACGGCGCGATGCTGGCTATCACCGCCGGCATCGACGACGTCCGGGCACTGCTCGAAGCGCGAGGTGAATCAGCTGCGTCGCTGGTCATCGCCAACGACAATGCTCCCGGCCAGGTGGTGCTCGCCGGGCATGAGTCCGATATCGCATGGGCACAGACCGCGGCGAAATCGGCCGGCTTCAGCTCGGTCCGGCTCCCGGTGGCCTCAGCGTTCCACTCGCCGATCGTGGCCGCCGCCGCCGAGCCGTTGACCGCCTACCTCGAGACGCTGGAACTCGGACCGGCGCAGTTCCCGGTCTATGCGAACGCGACCGCGCAGGCCTACGACGATCAGGTGGCCGCTCAACTCGGCGACCAGGTGCGTCAGCCGGTCCGCTTCCGCGAGATGATCGAGGCCATGGCCCGCGACGGGGTCACCCGCTTCGTCGAGGTCGGACCCGGTCGGGTTCTGACGAAACTCGTCGACAAGATCCTCGAGACGACGCCGCACCTCGCGGTGGCCCTCGACGACCCGAAGGCCGGCGGCCTCCGTGGCTGGCATCGGGGCCTGGCGGCCTTGGCCGCCGACGGGGTGGCGCTGGACCTAGCGGCCCTGTACGGCGACTACGACGAGCCGCAGAAGCACGTTGCGGCGCCCAAGCATGCGGTTCTGGTAGGAGGAGCCAACGTTGGAAAGCCTTACCCGCCTGCGGACGGCAAGGTCACGATCACCCCGAAGCGCACCCGAGTCGCCGCGGTCGCCGCTTCGGCCCCCGCCGAGAAGCCGGCGCCCGCGCCGGTGCACCACGGCGTGAACGGGGTCAACGGCGTGAACGGCGTCAACGGTGCGCATCCGCCGGTGGTCACGACGCTGCCGGAGCCGACGCCGATCCTGCAGCCGCGCAACGGCACGTCGGCAGCGTCGGTGCAGACCCCGCAGCCGACGACCGCGCCCCTGCGCGGAGGCCGGTCGCCCACGCACCGCTGTCCTCGGATGCCTGGAGCATCATCGACCGGATCCAGAAGGAGACGGCCGAGCAGCACGAGCGCTACCTGGACACGTTGACCCAGAGCCATCAGGCGTTCCTGGAGATGTCCGCGCAGATGATGGGCGAGATCGTCGGCGACGGCGGTGGCGCGTCGCACGCACCCCAGCCGGTCCGCAACGGGGTCGTCCACACACCCGTGGTGAGTGCGCCCGCTCTGCACGCGGCGCCGGCACCTGTCGCGCCCGTCGTGCAGCCGGCCCCGGCGCCGGTCGCGCCCGTGGCCCAGCCGGCCCCGGTGCCCGTCGTAGTCACCGCGCCGGCCCCGGCGCCGGTCGCCGTTGCGACGGTCAGCGCTCCGGCGGCTGCACCGTCGCAACCCGCGGGTGAGATCGTGTTGGCGATCGTGTCGGAGAAGACCGGTTATCCGGCCGACATGCTGGGCCTCGAGATGGAGATGGAGGCTGAGCTCGGGATCGATTCGATCAAGCAGGTCGAGATTCTCTCGGCGTTGCAGGCGAAGTTCCCTGGCGCACCGGAGATTCCGGCCTCGGAGCTCTCGGCGATGCGCACTCTGCAGGACGTGGTGGACTCCGTCTTGGATTTCGCCTCGGTCGCCGTGGAACTGCCGGTCGCCGCACCGGCGGCTGCGCCGTCGTCGGCACCGTCGCAGCCCGTGGGTGAGATCGTGTTGGCGATCGTGTCGGAGAAGACGGGTTATCCGGCCGACATGCTCGGGCTGGACATGGAGATGGAGGCTGAGCTCGGGATCGATTCGATCAAGCAGGTCGAGATTCTCTCGGCGTTGCAGGCGAAGTTCCCTGGCGCACCGGAGATTCCGGCTTCGGAGCTTTCGGCGATGCGCACCCTGCAGGACGTGGTCGACTCCGTTGCCGACTTCGCCTCGGTCGCCGCCGCTGTCCCGGCCGTGGCGCCCGCTGCTCCTGTCGCGGCCCCGTCGGCTCCCCCCAGTCAGCGCCGGAAGTGGTGTTGGCGATCGTATCGGAGAAGACCGGTTATCCGGCCGACATGCTGGGGCTGGATATGGAGATGGAGGCTGAGCTCGGGATCGATTCGATCAAGCAGGTCGAGATTCTCTCGGCGTTGCAGGCGAAGTTCCCTGGCGCACCGGAGATTCCGGCCTCGGAGCTCTCGGCGATGCGCACCCTGCAGGACGTGGTCGACTCCATCGCCGACTTCGCCGCCGCTCCGGCACCGGTGACTGCGGCTGCCCCCGCTGCTGCCTCGATGCCGGCGCAGCCGGTCTCGGATGTGGTGTTGGCGATCGTGTCGGAGAAGACGGGTTATCCGGCCGACATGCTCGGGTTGGATATGGAGATGGAGGCTGAGCTCGGGATCGATTCGATCAAGCAGGTCGAGATTCTCTCGGCGTTGCAGGCGAAGTTCCCTGGCGCGCCGGAGGTTCCGGCTTCGGAGCTGGCCTCGATGCGCACGTTGCAGGACGTGGTGGACTCGATCGCCGGTTTCGCCGGCGGGTCCGCGTCCCCCGCTCCGGTCGCCGCCGCGGCTTCGGCCCCGTCGGCCCCCGCGCAGCCGGTCTCGGAAGTCGTGCTGGCGATCGTGTCGGAGAAGACCGGTTATCCCGCCGACATGCTGGGCCTCGAGATGGAGATGGAGGCTGAGCTCGGGATCGATTCGATCAAGCAGGTCGAGATTCTCTCGGCCCTGCAGGCGAAGTTCCCCGGTGCTCCGGAGGTTCCGGCCTCGGAGCTGGCTTCGATGCGCACGTTGCAGGATGTGGTGGACTCGATCGCCGGCTTCGCCTCCGGTGGTGGCACCGAACAGGCTGCGGGAGTTCAGCATTCGGCTCCGTCGCCGGCGTCGGTGCCGTCGGCCGGACTGCGTTGCACCGAGGCGCAGTTCCGCGAGGTCCCGCCCAGCGGTTTCGCGATGGCCGGTCTGCGCGACGGCGAGGTCTTCATCACCCGGGAGGACCCTGCCTTCGCGGACACCCTCGAACGCGTGATGATCAGTCACGGGATCAAGGCGCGGGCCGTCGACGAGGTGCCTGCCGAAGCGGGTGCGGTCATCTCCCTTGCCGCCCTCGGACCGGCTGATTCGCCGGAGGCCTGTGTGGACATGCACGTGCGCGCCTTCCACGCCGCACGCAGCGTGGCCAAGAGCAGTTCGCGCTCGCGGCTGCTGGTCACGGTTCAGTCCACGGGCGCCCGTTTTGTGGCGGCCGACGTTCCGGTCGGTGTCGCGAGCATCGTGAAGACGGCGGCCTGGGAGTGGCCGAACGCTTCGGTACGGGCCATCGACATCGAAACCCTTGACGCTGAACGGCTTACCGCTGAACTGCTCGAGGGTGGCAGCGGCGTGGAGGTCGCGCTGCGCGCCGATGGCACCCGGCTGGTCGTCGTCGACGACATCGACTCGTCGCTCACCGGGGAGATCATCAGCGTTCCTCAGGACGGCGTCGTAGTGGTCACCGGTGGTGCGCGCGGTGTCACGGCAGGTTCGGTGCTCGCACTGGCGAAGCGTCACGGCCTGCGACTTGCATTGCTGGGCCGCACCCCGCTGCGCGAGGCCGCGGCGGACGAACCGACCGGCGCAACCGTCACCGAGGTGGCCACGGCGCTGGCGGCCGCAGCGCGGGCCCGCGGTGAATCGCTGAGCCTGCCGCAGGCGCGGGCACACGCCGAGCGGCTGATCGCCGAGCGTGAAGTCCGCGCAACGCTGGCCACCGCTCAGCGGCAGGGCACCGAGGCGAGGTATATCGCCGCCGACACCACCGATCGGGCGGGTCTGCAGCGCGCCCTGGACGAGGTGCGGCAGACTCTCGGGCCGATCGTCGGCATAGTCCACGGTGCCGGTGTGCTCGCCGACAAGCGTCTGGAAGACCTCGAGGACGACCAGTTCGTCAAGGTGTTCGCCACCAAACTGGTTGGGGCCGAGGCGTTGCTGGACGCGACGGCGTCCGACGATCTGCGGTTCATCTCGCTGTTCTCCTCCATCGCGGCGCGGGCCGGCAATCCCGGCCAGTCCGCCTACGCCGCCGCCAACGCGGCGCTGGAAGCCATCGCGGCCCGGGAGGCCGGCCGCCGTGGAAACTCCTGCGTCGTAAGGGCATTCGGCTGGGGCCCGTGGGACGGCGGCATGGTCGACGCGACCCTCAAGAGCCGGTTCCTGGAAGCCGGAGTTGGTGTCATCCCGTTGGACGAAGGCGCACAGTTCTTCGCCGACCAGGCAGTGCGTCGCTCGTCGGCCACCGCGGTCGTCGTCGCCGCACCCGCAGCGCCACAGTTGCGGGCGGCGCGGCTGGACTGGGACGTCTCGACCGAGAACCTGCCGGTGCTCGCCGACCACCAGGTTCGCGGTCGGGTGGTGGTGCCGGTGGTGATCGTGCTCGACGCCATGCTGCGCGCGGCACGGGGTCTGGTGCCCGATGCTCACCCCGTCGTCCGTGACTTCCAGGTGCTCTCCGGTGTGACGTTCGCGCAGAACGAGCAGCAGGCGCTCGGACTCGAGTTCGAACCGACGGGTACGTCGTACACCGTGACGGTGCGCGACTGCGAAGGCCGCAAGCGCTACCGCGCCGTCCTGGACACCGAGTCCGATTCGTCGGCAAGGCTTTCGGTGCCCCAGATCGCGGGGTCGGCGTGGCCGCTCGGTGTCGACGACGCCTACGCCGGTCCGCTGTTCCACGGACCGTTGTTCGCTGCCATCGAGAACCTCGATGCCTTCGGGGCCGCCGGCGGCACCGCCACCCTCAGAAGTCTGGCCGATCTTCGGTGGCCCGACGGCGACTGGGCGATCGACGCGGTGAGCGTGGACGGCGGGCTGCAGCTGGGCATCCTGTGGGCCAATGCGCACGGACATCCGCTGGTGCTGCCGGTGCGTATCGGCCGCGCGGTTCTGCACCGCCCGTCAGGTGACGGTGGGCCGGTGCAGTGCCGGCTGGCCGCGCGTCCGGTCAGCGACAAGCGCGTCGACTTCGACATCGTGCTCGAGACCTCCGACGGCCGCGTGATCGCGGAACTCGAGGGCGTCGAGTTCTACGTCGCAGGCACCGGGGCGGACACGACGGCGTGAGTGGTTTCGAGCCCGTCGCGATCGTCGGGGCGTAGCTGCATACTGCCCGGAGCGGCCACGCCGGAGGCGTTGTTCGAGGCATCCCTGGCCGGGCGCTGCCTGCTGACTCCGACCCGGCCCGAGCACTGGCGCGGGGTCGACCCGGCCCAGCTGTTGGCCAGCGACCAGCAGGGGCTGCGGGTCTCCTCGGCGACCGGCGGCTACATCGACGCGCCGATCGAACCGGCCGGAATCGCCTCGCAGATCGCCGGTTTCGAGCGGCTCGACCCGATCGTCCACTGGTTGGCCTACTGCGCACAGCACGCCGTGGGCGGCCCCGTCGCGGCGCCGCGAACGGGCCTGATCGTCGGCAACCTGTCCTATCCCTCGACGCTGAACACCGCGTTCGTGGAGAACGTGTGGCTGGGTGACGGCGAAACCGACCCGCGCAACCGCTTCTCCTCGGGACTGCCGGTGCACCTGGTGGCCGGGGCGATGGGGATGACCGGACCGGCCTACGCCCTCGACGCGGCCTGCGCATCCTCGCTGTACGCGATCAAGCTCGCCTGCGACGCCCTGCAGGACGGCGAGGCCGACGTGATGCTGGCCGGCGGTGTCAACGGCGCCGACGACCTGTTCCTGCACCTGGGTTTCACTGCGCTGCAGGCACTCAGCCCGTCCGGCCGGTCCCGGCCGTTCCACGCCGAGGCCGACGGCCTGGTCCCGTCGTCGGGTGCCGCGCTGGTCACCCTGAAGCGGCTGGCGGACGCCGAACGCGACGGCGACCGGATCCTCGGTGTGATCGTGGGTGTCGGGCTGTCCAACGACGGCCGCCAGAGCGGCTTCCTGGCGCCCGCGGTCTCGGGGCAGACGCAGGCCATGGCCGCGGCCCTCGAGCAGGCCGGGCTGGCACCGTCGGACATCGACTACGTCGACTGCCACGCCACCGGCACGCCGCTCGGTGATGCCACCGAACTCAAGAGCATCCTGGCCGCCTACGGCGACGTGCCGCTGACCATTGGAGCGCTGAAAGGCAATCTGGGACACACGATCACGGTCTCGGGCGCGGCAAGCCTGATCAACGTGATCTCGGCCATGCAGGCATCGACGATCCCCCCGACGCTGTGCGAAAGCCCGACCACCGCACTGCAGGACACCCCGTTCACACTGGCCACCACCGCGCGGCCGTGGGACGGCGAGACTAAGCACGCCGCGGTCAGCAACTTCGGGTTCGGCGGCAACAACGCGCACCTGATCGTCCAGAACTACGCGCCCCCGACCCGGCCCGCACCACGGGCGAAGCCGTCCGGCGACATCGTCATCTGCAGCATGGGCGTGGTCACCGGCGACGCACGCGACACCGCGGCGTTCCGCCGTCGCGCACTGGGCCCGGAAGCCGCGCCCACCGCGCTGGAGACGGTCGAACTCGACCTTGTCGGACTTGGCTTTCCGCCCAGCGAGTTGAAGACCAGCCTGAGCCAGCAGACCACGATGCTCGCCGCCGCCTCGCAGGCCCTCGAACACGTCGGCACCGACCCGGCCCGCACCGGCGTGATCGTCGGCATGGGCTGCGACGCGATGATCGCGCGCCAGCGGTTGCGGGTGCTGCACGCCACCGACGAGAACTGGCTCACCGGCCAACGCGGAGGCGGCCCCGAAGCTCACCTCCGACGGTGTGATCGGAACCATGCCCAACATCCCGGCCAATCGCATTCACGCACAACGCGACTTCCGCGGCTTCGGTTTCACCGTCTCCAGCGAGGAACTGTCCGCCATCACCGCGTTGCGGATCGGTGTGCGGGCACTGCGCAGCGGCGAACTCGACGCCGTGATCGCCGGGGCGGTCGACATGTGCTGTGAGCGGGCGCACGCACAGGCGGCGGATGCGCTGGGCGCTAATGGAACTGGGCCGCACGGCGATGCGGCGGTGGCCTTCGTCCTCAAGCGGCGCGCCGATGCGGAGGCCGCCGGCGATGAGATCCTCGCCGTCCTCGACACCGACGGTGCGATGTTAGGGCCAGAGGGGAACTTCGCTGCGCGGCGATTCGGGCGCACGCATGCGGCCAGTGCGGCGACCGAGATCGCGGCGCAGGTGGCCGCACTGCAAAGCCGGGCGCGGGTGGACCAGCAAGGTGCGCAGCCGGCACCCGGCCGCAGGCGCGCAGCGGTAGCGCTGGAAGCGTTGGGAGACCGCGCCGACGGGGTCACTCTTTCGGCGGTGGACGACTCGCCGCAGCCGCTGGCCCTCGGCGTCGTGCCGGTGTCGGAACGCTACGCCGCCGAGTCCCGCAGCGATCTGCTGGCGCGCTTGACGCGCCACGAGCCCGGTGGAAGTGGTTCGGTGCGTTGCTCATTGGTGGCCGACAGCGACACGTCGCTGGACCGGCTTCGTCGTGCGGCCATCGACCAACTCGAACGCGGCGAGACACCTTCGGTTCCGGGCGTGGCTTTCGCCGAGGCCCCGGTCACCGGCGAGTTGGCCTTCATGTTCACCGGTGCGGCGGCGGCCTATCCGGGGGCGGGGCGCGAGTTGCTATTGGCGTGGCCCGAACTCGGCGACGCCCTGGCGGCACGGCTGCCCGAGGTCGCCGACCTGGCGCGCCCTCTGTATGGCGCCGGCATCACCACGCTCGATCCGCGTACGCAGCTCACCGGCTGCGCCCTGGTCTGCCAGACCCATGCGGAGTTCTCCCGCACGGTTCTCGGCCTGACCCCCACCGCGGCCATCGGCCTGTCCTCCGGTGAGACGAATTCGCTGCTGGCATTCGGGGTCTGGCGCGACCTCGAGGCCATGCTCGGCGAGATCGAGGCGTCAGGCATGTACGGCGAACAGCTGACCGGCGGCTGCCGAGTCGCCGCTGAGGACTGGGGTCTGGGCGATCAGCCGGCGCCGTGGGAGTGCTGGCGTATCACCGCGCCGCGGGCCGTGGTCGAAGGCGAACTGGCCCGCGAACCGCACG
Source organism: uncultured Actinomycetota bacterium (assembly GCA_963716465.1). Taxonomy (GTDB): domain Bacteria; phylum Actinomycetota; class Actinomycetes; order Mycobacteriales; family Mycobacteriaceae; genus Mycobacterium. The sequence goes on along the minus strand of CAVQTS010000003.1, from coordinate 165,868 downwards.
CCTACATGACCATCGTGCAGGCACCGGACGACTGCGTGATCGGCGGTGATCCCGCCGCGTGCCGTCGGGTGATCGACGCGATCGACGGGGCCACCGCGATACCGCTCGGCCTGGACATGGTCATCCACTGCAGCGCCATGGAGCCGTTCGCCGACACCTGGCGCAGCATCCACACCCGCGTCGTCCACCCCGCACCGGAGGTGCGGTTCTACACCAACGCCGGAAACCGCGCCTACGTGCCGACGACGGAGGCTGCCGCACAGGCGATCACGCAGCAGGCGGTGCAGCCCATCGACTTCCCGGCAACCATTCTGCAGGCGTGGGAGGACGGCGTGCGGGTGTTCGTCGAGCACGGTCCCCGCGCCATCCTGACCACGTCGATTCCGAAGATACTCGGCGATCGCCCGCATCTGGCGGTGGCACTCGACCCGCAGGAACGCCGGGGGCTGCGCGCGCTCACCGAGTCGGTGTCCAAGCTGTGGGTCCACGGGCTTCCGGTGCAGATCGACACCTTCGAGGCGCGCCTGCAGCAGCTGCGCCACCAGGCCGCGCCGGCGTCGTCGGAGAACGCCCGCAAGGTGACCTTGCCTGCCCACTGGCCCGACGTCGTCTCGACACCCGAGCCGTCAACAGCCTCAACACCGTCGATACCCGTGTCATCAACACCGCACGTCTCAGCAACCGCGCCGTCCGCGAATGGGAGAGCGTCAATGCCGGAAATCCCGGAAAGCTATCAACTGATGCCGGCTGCGCCGCGCTACCCGGCGGCGCTGGCCGTGCCGCAGCGGGAAGTCGTTGTGGCGCAGCAGCAGACCGCTCCAGCGGCGGTTGCCCGTCCGGCCGCGGTGAGCGACAGGAGCGCCGTCGCATTGAATCTCGTCACCTCGGTGAGTGAGGCGCATTCGGTTTACGTCGAGCGGCAGGCGCAGGCGCACGCGTCCTTCCTGAAGATGCGTTCTGAGCTTTTGACGGCGGCTCGGCGCGGGTCGCTGACCGCACGCACAGGCGCTGACCCAGATTCCGCCGCCACCTGCCCCGGCTCCGGCAGCGCCGGTGGCCGTCGCTCCGGTGGCGCCCCCGCCCCCGACCCGGCCCGCCCGCGTGACCACCGCCCCGGTGAGGCAGCCGCCACCCGCTGCACCGACCCCGGCCGCCGCGCCGCCGCGCGTCGGCACCGGAGAAGCCGCTGTGGACTCGCGCCCAGCTGGAAGCCCTTGCCGGCGGCCGCATCTCGGAGGTGCTCGGGCCGAAGTTCGCCGAGCTCGACCAGTACGACCGTCTGGTGCGGATGCCCGAACCGCCGCTGCTGCTGGCCGATCGGGTGATGAGCATCGACGGCGAGCCCGGCACGATGGGCACCGGCCGGATCGTCACCGAGACCGACGTCGACCCGGACGCCTGGTACATGCACAACGGCCGCATGTCACCGGGTGTGGTGATCGAGTCCGGCCAGGCCGACCTGCTGCTCGCGTCGTGGCTGGGAGCCGACTTCCACAACCGCGGCGAGCGGGTCTACCGGCTGCTCGGCTGCGACCTGACGTTCATGGGCGAGCTGCCCAAGGGCGGCGAGACGCTGCGCTACGACATCCACATCGACGGCCACGCGAAACATGGCGACACGCGGCTGTTCTTCTTCCACTACGACTGCTACATCGGTGATCGGCTGATGATCTCGGTGCGCAACGGGCAGGCCGGGTTCTTCTCCGACGAGGAACTCAGCCACTCCGACGGGGTGCTGTGGGACGCCGCCGACGACGTCCCGCGCGAGGGCGCACGCCGCGACGATCCGCCGCGTGTGACGCAGAAGCGCTCGTTCACCCGCGAAGATCTCGACGCGTTCGCTCGACGGGCACGCCTATGCGTGCTTCGGGCCCGGGCTTCGAGCGGGCCGCCGCGCACACCCGCACGCCGGCAACCCCGGGCGGACGGCTGCGACTGCTCGACGAGGTCGCCGAGTTCGACCCCGACGGCGGTCCGTGGGGCCGCGGCTACCTGCGCGCCACCGCAGCGGTACCCACCGACGCCTGGTTCTACGACGGGCATTTCAAGAACGACCCGTGCATGCCGGGCACGCTGATGGCCGACGCGGCGACCCAGGCGCTGTCGTTCGCCATGGCCGCCTACGGCTTCACGATCGAACGCGACGGCTGGCGGTTCGAGCCGGTGCCCGACGAGATGGCCCGCTTCGTCTGCCGCGGCCAGGTCACCCCGGACGCGCGACCACATGCTCGACTACGAGGTGTTCATCGAGGAGATCGTCGACGGGCCGACGCCGACGGTCTACGCGGCGCTGCTGTGCCGCAGCGACGGGTTCAAGGTCTTCGGATGCCGTCGCTTCGGGATGCGGCTGGTGCCGGACTGGCCGATGCCGCCGGGTGCGCCGGGCCCGGTGCGAATCCTGGAGGGCACCAAGGACGTTCGCGGTGACCAGGGCGCGCTGCTGGCCTGCGGGCGCGGTATGCCCTCGGACGCGTTCGGCTGCGCTGTACGCCCCGTTCGACGGCGCCCGGCGCGCACCGCGCCTGCCCGACGAGCCCTACCACTTCGTCTCGCGCATCCTGTGCGGTCGACAGCCCGCCCGGGGTGCCGACCAAGGGCGGCACGGTCGTCGCGGAATACGACGTCCCCGCCGACGCCTGGTATTTCGCCGACGGCGGCTGCGACGCCGTCCCGATGTCGGTGCTGATCGAGATCCTGCTGCAGCCCTGCGGCTGGCTGTCGTCGTACAACGGCTTCGCCGCCAACCGCCCGGACGACGTGGTGTTCCGCAACCTCGACGGTAACGAGGTCGTCCTGGTCAAGCCCGCCGGTGTCGGCACGCTGCGGATGACCTCGACGCTGGAGCGGTATCGCCGAGGGCGGCGGCTCGACGATCGTCTTCTTCGACGTCATCTGCACCCAGGGTGACGATGTCGTGATGACGATGAAGACGGCGTTCGGCTTCTTCAGTCCCGAGGCGCTGAAGAACCAGGTCGGCCTGAAGGTGGAACCCGGTGGGCTGGAGGCGCTTTCGGACCCGGCTCCGGTCGCGCTGTCGTACCGGGCCGACGAGTTGTCGCGGCGCCCCGCTGGCTGGCCCAGGGCCGGCTTCAGGTGATCGACCGGGTGAACTTCTGGCCCGGCGGCGGAGCGGCGGGTCTGGGGCGGCTGGTCGCGGAGTACGACATCGATCCCGACAGCCTGGTTCTTCAAGGCGCACTTCTTCCAGGACCCGGTGCAACCCGGTTCGCTGGGCCTGGAGGCCATGCAGCAGGCGGCCCGCGCGGCGGTGAGGCTGGCGGGACTGGCCGACAGCGAGGACGCGAGTTCGAACCCGTCGCCGTGGGCCAGACCTTCAGCTGGAAGTTCCGCGGTCAGGTCGTACCGACGAACAAGCGAACCCGCAGCGAGATCGAGATCGTGTCCACCGAGACCGACGACCGCGGTGTCCTGGTGGTGTTCAAGGGTCGTTCTGGGTCGACGATCTGCGGATCTACGAGACGCTGGGGATGGGTGTTCGCGTCGTCGACGCGGTGATGCGCGGGCACCATTGCCCGATCCATGACGCATGAGGGGAATCATCCTCGCGGGCGGGCTCCGGCACCCGCCTGCACCCGATCACGCTGGGTGTGTCCAAGCAGCTGATCCCGGTCTACGACAAGCCGATGGTCTACTACCCGCTGTCCACGCTGATGCTGGCGGGCATCCGCGACATCCTGGTCATCACCACCCCGCACGACGCCTACAGCTTCGAGCAACTACTCGGTGACGGTTCGCGGTTCGGGGTGTCGATCACCTTCGCCCAGCAGCCGTCGCCGGACGGTCTGGCGCAGGCCTTCACCATCGGCTCGGACTTCATCGGATCCGACAAGGTCGCCTTGGTGCTGGGTGACAACCTGCTGTATGGGCCAGGCCTGGGTACCCAGTTCAAGTGCTTCACGGACGTCGACGGTGGCGTCGTCTTCGCCTACTGGGTGGCCGAACCCTCGGCCTACGGCGTCGTGGAATTCGGCGCCGGCGGCATGGTGGTGTCCCTGGAGGAGAAGCCCACGCAGCCCGAAGAGCAACTTCGCGGTGCCGGGCCTGTACTTCTACGACAACGACGTGGTGGGGATCGCCCGCGCGTTGAAGCCGAGTGCTCGCGGCGAGTACGAGATCACCGACGTCAACCGGGCCTACCTGGAGCAGGGCAGGTTGCGGGTGCAGGTGCTGCCGCGCGGGACCGCGTGGCTGGACACCGGTACCTTCGACCAGATGACGGACGCCGCGGACTACGTCCGTACGATGGAACGTCGCACCGGTCTGAAGATCGGGGTGCCCGAGGAAATTGCCTGGCGGCAGGGATTTCTCAGCGACGACGATCTGCGGGTCCGGGCCGAGACGCTGGTCAAGTCCGGCTACGGCAAGTACCTCCTGGGCCTACTGGAGAGGGGTTTCTAGTGGCTCGACTCGTCGTCACGGGCGGTGCCGGCTTCATCGGATCCAACTTCGTGCACTACGTCGTCAACAACACCGACCATCACGTCACCGTGCTGGACAAGCTGACCTACGCCGGTAACCGTGCCTCGCTGGCCGATCTGCCCGAGGCCCGGGTGGACTTCGTGCACGGAGATGTCGCCGACGCCGACCTCGTCGACGCACTGGTGGCCTGCGCCGACGCGGTGGTGCACTACGCCGCCGAGACCCACAACGACAACTCGCTGGATCATCCCGAGCCGTTCCTGCACACCAACCTGATCGGCACCTTCGTCCTTCTGGAGGCCGTGCGCAAGCACGAAGTCCGGCTGCACCACATCTCCACCGACGAGGTGTACGGCGACCTGGCGCTGGACGATCCGGCCAGGTTCACCGAGACCACCCCGTACAACCCGTCTTCGCCGTACTCGTCGACCAAGGCCGGCAGCGACATGCTGGTGCGCGCCTGGATGCGGTCCTATGGGGTGGCCGCGACGATCTCGAACTGCTCCAACAACTACGGCCCGTATCAGCACGTGGAGAAGTTCATCCCGCGCCAGATCACCAACATTCTGTGGGGAGTTCGGCCCAAGCTTTACGGCGAGGGCCGCAACGTGCGGGACTGGATCCACGCCGACGACCACTCGTCGGCGGTGTTGCAGATTCTCGAGCAGGGCCGGGTCGGGGAGACCTACCTGATCGGTGCTGACGGCGAGAAGGACAACAAGACGGTGGTCGAGCTGATCCTGACGCTGATGGGCCAGGACGCCGACGCCTATGACCACGTCCCGGATCGCGCCGGTCACGACCTGCGGTATGCGATCGACTCGACCAAGCTGCGGAATGAACTCGGTTGGCGGCCAAGGTATCAGGACTTTAAGCAGGGCCTAGCCGCGACGATCGAGTGGTACCGCGAGCACGAGGACTGGTGGGCGCCGGCCAAGGAAGCCACCGAAGCGTTTTACGCCCGGCTCGGGCAATAAGCGGACAGCGATGACCGAGTACGGCAAAGCGTTGCGTGCCATAACGACGCCCATCCCGGGTTTGTTGTTGTGGGACTTGCCCGTTCACGGCGACAACCGCGGCTGGTTCAAGGAGAACTGGCAGCGCGCGAAGATGGTGGCGGCGGGCATGCCGGATTTCGGGCCGGTGCAGAACAACATCTCGTTCAACGATGCGGCCGGCACGACGCGCGGTATTCATGCCGAGCCGTGGGACAAGTTCATCTCGGTGGGCTCCGGCCGGATCTTCGGGGCGTGGGTGGACCTGCGCTCCGGCCCGACGTTCGGGACCGTGTTCAGCGCCGAGTTGGATCCGTCGCGTGCGGTGTTCGTGCCCCGTGGAGTCGGTAACGGGTTCCAGACGCTCGAGCCGAATACGGTGTACACCTACCTGGTCAACGATCATTACTCGCCTGACGTGGCCTACCCCTCGGTGCATCCCGGTGACGAGACGCTGGCGATCAAGTGGCCAATTCCGTTGGAGCAGGCCGAACTTTCCGCGAAGGACCGCGCCCAGCTGGGGCTTTCGACGGTCACTCCGTTGCGGGGCGCAAGACGCTGGTGCTCGGCGCCGGGCGGGCAGCTGGGATCTGCGTTGCGGACGTCCTTCGGCGCGGCGCCGCACGTCGAGTTCGCCGACCGCGACGAGCTGGATCTTGCCGCCGGGCGATCTGGCTTCGGCCCGTCGCTGGCAGGACTACGACACGATCATCAACGCCGCCGCCTACACAGCCGTCGACGCAGCGGAAACCGCGGAGGGACGCGTGGCCGCGTGGGCGGCGAACGTCACCGGCGTGGCCGCGCTGGCGCGAATCGCGAGTGCGCATCGAATTACGTTGGTGCACATATCAAGCGACTACGTGTTCGATGGCACGGCGGATCGGCCCTACCGGGAAGACGACCCGCTGGCGCCGCTGGGCGTGTACGGGCAGACGAAGGCGGCCGGCGATCAGATCGTGTCGCACCGTGCCGCGCCACTACATCGTGCGTACGTCGTGGGTGATTGGCGACGGCCGAAACTTCGTGCGCACCATGCTGTCTCTGGCCGAGCGTGGGGTGAACCCGTCGGTGGTCAACGACCAGTTCGGGCGATTGACGTTCACCTCGGAACTGGCCCGGGCGATCCGGCACCTGACTGAGACCGGCGCGCCGTACGGCACGTACAACGTGACCGGGGCCGGGGCGAGTCGGTTCGTGGGCGGACGTGGCGAAGCGGTCCTTTGCGTTGGCCTGCCACGATCCGGATCGAGTGACGGGGGTGTCCACCGCTGAGTACTTCGGCGCGGCTGCGGGCCCAGTCGCGCCGCGTCCTGCCTACAGCGTTCTGGATCTGGCGAAGATCGAATCCGCCGGATTCACACTCGCTGACGCCGACGAGATGCTCGCGGCGCTATGTTCGGCGGGAAATCGGCAGCTAGACAGTCGTTTTCGGAATTTCAGTAGTGATCGCGTCTTCTTCGCGGTGCCTACCGCCTTCCAGCAGAGCCCGAACCGCAGGACGCGGTCCGTACGGGCGGAGCATGGAGCTCGCCGGGCGGGGTCGGACAATCTGCGGCCACCAGAACCAGCGTCCGAGCAGTGCGGCGATGGACGGCGTCATGAACGACCGCACGACCAAGGTGTCGAACAGCAGGCCCAAGGCGATCGTGGTGCCGACCTGGCCGATGATCCGCAGATCGCTGGACACCATCGCCGCCATGGTGAACGCGAACACCAGACCGGCGTTCGTCACGACCTTGCCGGTACCGCCCATGGCGCGGATGATGCCGGTGTTGATGCCGGCGCCGATCTCCTCTTTCATTCGGGACACCAGCAGCAGGTTGTAGTCCGAGCCCACCGCCAGCAGGATGATCACCGACATCGGCAGCACCATCCAGTGCAATTTGATGCCAAAGATGTACTGCCAGATCAACACCGACAGCCCGAACGATGAGCCCAGCGAGAGCGCAACCGTGCCCACGATGACGAGCGCGGCGACCAGGCTTCGGGTGATCAGCAGCATGATGATGAAGATGAGGCAGAGCGCCCCGACTGCGGCGATCCACAGGTCGTATTTGGAACCGTCGCGGAAGTCCTTGTAGGTCGACGCGGTGCCGGCGATGATAAATCTTGGCATTAGCCAGCGGTGTTGTCTTGAGCGCCTCCTCGGCGGCAGTCCTGATCCGATCGATGCGGCGATGCCTTCGGGCGTCGCGGGATCACCCTTGTGGGAGATGATGAACCGCGCCGATTTGCCGTCCGGAGATATGAACGACCCCATCGCGCGTTTGAAGTCGGCGTTGTCGAACACCTCCGGCGGCAGGTAGAACGAATCGTCGTCCTTGGCTGCGTCGAACGCCTGGCCCATGGTCGGCGGCGTTTTGATTGTTGTTGTTGATCACATCCATGGTGCCGGACATGGTCGCGTGCATCGTCAGCATCATGGTCCGCATCGCCTCCATGATGGCGATCTGCTGCGGCATCTGTTGGAGAAGTTGTTGCTGCAGGCCGTCCATCTTGTCCAGGGATGGCAGACAGCTCCTGCATCTTGTCCGTTGAGCGTGTCGACACCGTCGAGGGTGTCAAAGACGCTTCGCAGAGACCAGCAGATGGGAATGTCAAAGCAGTGCGGTTCCCAGTAGAAATAGTTCCGGATAGGCCGGAAGAAATCGTCGAATATCGCGACAGCCGTCTCGCAATTCGCTCGTCGAGGGCTTGCACCTCTTTTGTCAGCTCGACCGTGTGGTGGGTCGTGGCGGCGAGCTGCTTCTGCAGGTCGTACATGTGCTTCATGATGGCGATCTGGCGGGCCATCAGCTCGGTCGCCTTGCCGATCAGATCGACCTGATCCTGCATGAATTTGATGCTCTGCGCCTGAGCCGCACTCTGCACGCTCATCAAGAAGGGTATCGACGTGTGCTCGATCGGTGTGCCTTCCGGCCGGGTGATGCCCTGTACCCGAGAAATTCCGGGCACCCGGAAAATCGCCTTGGCGATCTTGTGGAGCACGATGAAATCCGCCGGATTCCGCAGGTCGTGATCTGATTCGACCATCAGGATCTCCGGCATCAGCCGCGCTTGGGAGAAGTGTCGTTCAGCGGCTGTGTATCCCACGTTGGCCGGAATGTCCGGCGGGATGTACTGGCGATCGTTGTAGCTGGTCTTGTAGCCCGGCAGTGCAGCCAGACCCATCAGTGCGACGGTCATCGTGGCGACCAGGATCGGTGCGGGCCAACGAACGATCGCGGTGCCGACCCGGCGCCATCGCCGGAAGCCGATTGCTCGCTTCGGCTCGAACAGTCCGAATCGACTGCCGACGGTCAAGACGGCCGGAACCAGGGTGATCGCAACCGCGACGGCGACGAGCATGCCCACGGCGCAGGGCACGCCGATGGTTTGGAAGATGGGCAGTCGCGTGAAGCTCAGGCACAACATCGCTCCGGCGATCGTCAAACCGGAACCGAGTACAACGGGAGCGACGCCGCGATAGGTGCTGTAGTAGGCCGTTTCTCGGTCCTCGCCGGCCTGACGGGCCTCCTGGTAGCGGCCGAAGAAGAAAATTCCGTAGTCGGTGCCGGCGGCCATCGCCAGCGCAACGAGAAGATTTATCGCGAAGGTCGACAGTACGACGACGTTGTGATCGGTGAGGAAGGCGACGACTCCGCGCGCTGCAAACAATTCGATTCCGACCGTGATCAGCAGCATCACCACGGTGACGACCGAGCGGTAGACCAAGAGAAGGACCACGAAAATGATCACAGCGCCGATGACGGTCATCTTCAGAATTGATCCGTCGCCGGCATGTTGCATGTCCGAGGCGAGCGCGGCCGGACCCGTGACGTAAACCTTGAGGCCCGGCGGGGGCGGGTTGTGTGCCACGATGTTTCGCACTGCGGCAATGGAGTCTTGGCCGAGGGTGGTGCCCTGATTACCGGCCAAGTTCAACTGCGCGTACACCGCCTTGCCGTCGGCGCTTTGCGCGCCCTGCGCCGTGAGCCGATCTCCCCACAGATCCTGGATGTGCTCGACGTGCTCGGTGTCGCGCGCGCAGCGCGCGAATCAGCCCGTCGTAGTAGGTGTGAGCATCGTCGCCGAGTGCCTGCTGTCCCTCGATCAGGAGCATCGCGAAACTGTCCGAGTCGGACTCTTTGAAGTTGCTGCCCATCCGCTGCATGGCCTGCACCGCGGGTGCATCGTGCGGAGCCAGCGGGACAGAATGCTGCCGCCCAACGGTTTCCAGCCACGGAACGCCGAACGACACAACAAGCGTCAGTGCCACCCAGCCCAGGATGATCAGGAGCGAAAGCTTGCGGATGGTCCGTGCAATGAACGGAAACCGCGGTGGTTCGGACGCCAAGCCGGTTTCTGTACCGCCTTGCGCCGCAACGCTACCCATGGTCGCTTGCCCTGCCTCGCAAACCAGTCACTTACTTCAGTGGGGTCTGCAGTAGGGCCCGCACCAGTGGCCGCGGCCCGGTTGACCGAAGCATGGAACTGGCGGGGCGGGGTCGCACTCGTTGCGGCCACCAGAACCAGCGTCCCAGCAGCGCGGCGATGGACGGCGTCATGAACGCGCGGACCACCAACGTGTCGAACAGCAGACCCAGTCCGATCGTCGTGCCGACCTGACCGATGCTGGTCAGATCGCTGACCACCATGGAAACCATGGTGAACGCGAACACCAGACCCGCGTTGGTCACGACCTTGCCGGTACCGCCCATGGCGCGGATGATGCCGGTTTTGATCCCGGCGCGGCAGTTCCTCCTTCATCCGGGCGACCAGCAGCAGGTTGTAGTCCGAACCCACCGCCAGCAGGACGATCACCGACATCACCAGCACTGCCCAATGGATCTGTATGCCGAGCAGGTACTGCCAGACGAAGACGGACAGTCCGAAAGAGGCGCCCAGCGAAAGCAACACCGTGCCCACGATGACCAGGGCGGCGATCAGGCTCCTGGTCATGATCAGCATGACCGTGAAGATGAGGCAGAGCGCGGCGATCACCGCGATCATCAGGTCAAACGTAGAACCCTCGACAAGGTCTTTCGTGGTTGCCGCGGTACCGGTGAGGAAGATCCTGGAGTTTTCGAGCGGAGTTCCTTTGAGCGCTTCTTCGGCCGCACTCTTTATCGCGTCGACCCGCGATACGCCATCGGCGGATGTCGGGATCGCCCTTCTGCGAAATGAGCATCCGGACGGCCTTTCCGTCCGGGGACAGAAAGATGTCCATCACTTCTTTGAAGTCCGCGTTCTTGAAGACATCCGGCGGAATGTAGAAAGTATCGTCGTTCTGGGCGGTGTCGAAGGCCTTTCCCATAGCAGTCGGGTTCGAGCTCGCGTCGTCCATCTGGCCGAAGACCCCGGACATGGTGCTGTGCATCGTGCAGCATCATGGTGCGCATGTTTTGCATGATCGTCGAGCATCTGCGGGAACTCGGCGATGCAGCTGCGGCATGATCACGTCGATTTGATCGAGGTCTGCGACCATTTCCTTCAGCTTGTCGGTTACCCCGTCGATGCCGTCGAGTGAGTCGAAGATTGATTTCAGTCGAGAAGCAGAGGGGAATATCGTAGCAATGCGGTTCCCAGTAGAAGTAATTGCGAATGGGCCGCCAGAAGTCCTCGAAATCCGCAATGTGATCTCGCAGTTCGTTCGGTGATCTGCTGCATCTCATGGGTTCTGCCGACCATGTCATGGGTGGTCGCCGCCAGTTGCTGCATGATCTCGTACATGCGCTGCATGATGGCGATGGTCTGTGCCAGCATGTCGGCCTGTTTGAGCATGTCGTCCATGCGGATCTTTCTGGAATTGCATGAACTGCTGCTGGCACGGCTTGTTGCGTGCTGAGCATGTAGGGAAGCGTCGTGTGCGCCATCGGCGTTCCCTGCGGCCGGGTCACTGCCTGCACCTTGGAAATGCCCGGAACCGCGAGAACGGCTTTGGCCAGTTTGTTCAGGACCAGGAAGTCCGCCGGATTCCGCAAATCGTGATCGGTTTCGACCATCAGGATCTCCGGCGACCATCATTGCCGACGGGGGGAAATGTCGTGCTGCAGCCGCAATCCCGAGACTGGCGGGAATGTTCTTGGGCAGATAGTTCTGGTCGTTGTAGCTCGGCTTGAAGCCCGGGCAGCGTCAACAGGCCGACAAGCGCGACAGCGAGCGACGCGACGAGAATCGGTGCTGGCCACCGAACGATCGCCGTTCCCACCCGTCGCCACCCGCGCACCTTGATCTTCCGTTTCGGGTCGAACAGCCGAAACCGGCCGCCGACGGCGATGAGCTGCCGGAAACAGCGTGATCGCGACCGCGACCGCGACCAATACGCTAACCGCGCAGGGAATGCCGAGGACCTGGAAGAAGGGCAGCCGGGTGAAACTCAGGCACAGCAGCGCTCCGGCGATGGTCAAACCGGAGGCCAGGACGACCTTGGCGACACCGCGGAACGTGGTGTAGTAGGCCGTCTCCCGGTCCTCGCCGGCCTGACGCGCCTCCTGATATCGCCCGACGAAGAATATCCCGTAGTCGGTTCCGGCCGCGATCACCAGGGACGCCAACAGATTGACGGCGAAAGTGGTCAGACCAATGAGCCCGTGATGGCCCAGCAACGCGACGACTCCGCGAGCGACCTGCAATTCTACTCCGACCACCAGCAACAGGAAAATTACGGTGCTGATCGAGCGGTAGACGAGAAGCAAAGTGATGAAGAATTACCGCGATGCTCACCATCGTGATCGTGTTGACGGTCTTGTTCCCGCTGTGAGCTCATATCCGCGACGATCGCCGCGGGGCCGGTGACATAAGGCCTTGACGCCCGGCGGCGGTGGGTTGTGCGCCACGATGCGATGGACGGCATCGATCGATTCGTTGCCCAGCGTCTCACCCGGGTTACCGGCGAGGTTGACTCTGGACGTAGACCGCCTTACCGTCGGCGCTTTCCGCCGCCGCCCTGGTGAGCTCGTCCGACCAGAAATCCTGGACGTGCAGCACGTGCGTTGAATCGTTACGCAGCTGGCGAACCAGACCGTCGTAGTACGCGTGGGCATCGTCACCCAGTGGCTGTTGGCCCTCCAGGACGATCACGGCAAGGTTGCCGGAGTCCGATTGCTTGAAGTCCTCGTTCACCCGCTTCGCCGCCGCGAAAGCCGGCGCCTCGGTCGGAGCCAGCGACACCGCGTGCTGACTTGCGACGACCTCCAGCGGGGGGACGGCGATGATGAGGAGGACGGTTACGGCCAACCACGCCAAGATGATGGGGACCGACAAACCGTTGATCGCCCGCGCGATCAGCGGCCGACTGTTGCGGGCCTGATGGTTGCTCATGCGGCCTTCAACACGCAGGAGGCGAAAGAACTCGCTTCGTGGTGCGCGATTTTCTCGGACTTGACCACGCCGTCCACCAGGATCCGGCAGCCGATCGTGTCACTGTCGCCTTGCGCAGCGATACTTCCGATGCTCGCCGCCGTGGTGATCGGGAATTCCAACGACCACGGCAGGCTCACCCCCGTGATGAATTTGGGGTCGCCGGTCTCGTCGAAGTAGCTGATCTGGGCCACTGTCCCCGGTGGTCCGAAGATCTCGTACACTCATGTGCTTGGGGTTGAAGGGCTTGGCCTCGTCGGTTCTGGTGTCTGCGTACGAAACGGATTTTTCGGATCCGAATATGCCGTGCAGCCTCGACACGGTGAATGCTCCGGCACCTATTACGATCAGTATCACGAGGGGAATCCACACCCGCTTCAGCAGTCTGAAAATTGCAGATCCTCGATTTCGGCGCGTCTTCCGAGCGCTTCCTGCTTCCTGGTCGCGGGCGAAGGCCGGCGCGTACGTCGAAAGAGCTTTTGCTGGCGGCTGGGCGGTGGTCCGGCCTTGTCGGGATCTGAGATGGCAACCTCAGAGTGTGCTGGCTCGACGTCGGACAAGCCGCCTTCGACAACCGCACCCACCCTCTCCACCTTCCCTCTGGGCCGTACTCGGCACTCAGCCGGACGGACGAGCTTGCAACGACACGTCGGCCGCGAGACTCCACGCTACAGCCGAGTGCGGATGCCCGTCACAGGCGCGCCGTTCGGCGGTCTCCGCAAAGAACCACCGCTCGCAGAGCACGACCAGATCGTGACGAGAGTTAACCATGTAGGCAGCCTCGCAGAGAAGCTCTTTGACCTCGCAACAGGGAATCGTAAGGTATCTACCGCCCGCAAATGCCAGCGCCGCCATTCTCAGCTGTGACAACGTCCCCGTTTCCGGCCACCGGCTCGCAGACAGGACGGCAGTTGTATGTCGCCGAACGGGCTGCGACGTTCTCGGGGGTGGCTTGGCCTGGGGCGGTTCCGCTGTAGCTTTGCTCTTACGAGGCCTCGGTGTGATTGCGCGGCGAGCTAAGTGCGATAAGGCCCCGTGAGGCTGGATCACCGAGCTCCCCGGCCTCGGCTTGCCGCCGAGCCGGAGGCATTGTCGGCAAACGCAGGCGCACGCGTACTGTTACCGTGGCTCGCCCGCGGCGCTCGCAAATCGACGCGGGGCCGGCTCTGTTTCACTGGACATAGGTTGTGCGGAATGAGCGACCCGATGCCGGCCGAACGCACCACGCTGGAAGACGCTCGGAAGACACTTCCCGGCCTGGCTGCGGTCCTCGCGTTCATCGGCCCGGTCAGCGCGATCGGCGGCGTTCAGCTGATGGCGACGATGGACGGCCCCGTCGCGGTCTTCGCGCTTCCCAGGATCCAGAACGAGCTCGGCTTGTCAGACGCCGGACGCAGTTGGGTGATTACCGCGTACATGCTGACCTTCGGTGGCTTGATCCTGCTGGGCGGCCGCCTCGGTGACGTCATCGGTCGCAAGCGCACATTCATCGGCGGGGTCGCGCTGTTCACTGTCGCCTCGGTGTTGTGCGGCATCGCGTGGAACGGGGGTGCCCTTGTCGCTGGCCCGGCTGTTGCACGGCGCAGCGGCCGCCATCGTCGCACCGACCTGTTTCGCACTGGTAGCGACCACGTTCCCGAAGGGGCCGCAACGTAATGCCGCGACGGCGGTGTTCGGCGCGATGGCCAGTATCGGCGCGGTGATGGGGCTGGTGGTTGGCGGGTTGCTCACCGGAGTGTCCTGGCGGTTGGCGTTTCTGGTCAACGTCCCGATCGGGCTGCTTGGTGATCTACCTGGCGCGCACCATGCTCCAGGAAACCCAGCAAGGAGCGGATGAAACTCGACGTCACGGGCGCCGTACTGGCCACCTCGATCTGTAGCGCAGCGGTTTTTGGCCTGTCGATGGGTCCCGAGAAGGGATGGGTGTCAGCCACCACGATCGGCACGGCCCTGGTTGGGGTCGCCGGCTTCGTGGCCTTCGTGGTGGTGGAGCGCACCGCCGAGAACCCCATCGTGCCGTTCAGCCTGTTCGTTGACCGCAACCGGCTCGCCACCTTCGCTGCCATGTTCCTCGTCCGTGGGGTGGGTTTCACCCTGACCGTGGTGATCGCCGTCTACGTGCAGAACATCATGGGCTACACGCCGCTGGGCGCAGGGGTCAGCTTCATCCCCTTCACCATCGCGATGGCCATCGGTACGGTTGTATCTTCGCGGCTGGTGACCTGGTTCTCGCCGCGGGTGATCGTGATCGGCGGCGCCGTCCTGGTGCTGGGCGCGATCCTGTACGGCTCGACGCTCAACCGCGGCATCCCTTACTTCCCGAACCTGCTACTGCCCATGGCCGTCGGCGCTCTCGGCCTCGGCATCATCAACGTCCCGCTCGGGTTGTCGCTGATCGCCAGTGTCGGCGTCGACCGCATCGGGCCCACCTCGGCGATCGCGGTGATGCTGCAGAGCCTCGGCGGACCGCTGGTGCTGGTCGCCATCCAGGTCATCATCACGTCGCGCACACTCCATCTGGGCGGTATCACCGGCCCGGTGACGGCGATGAATGACGCTCAACTGGATGCGTTGAATCATGGCTACACATACGGCCTGCTGTGGCTGGCGGGAGTCGTCGTCCTGCTCGTCGTGGTGCGCATTCTCATCGGCTACACGCCCGCAGGAAGTGGCGCATGCACAACAGATGAAGAAGAGCCGTGGACGCAGGCGCCGCCGGACTGTAGTTCGCGCTAGTCGATCGTCGCCCGTCAAGCCGAACTCAGCCAACGTGCGCTCAACCAGATCCCGCAGGGCGGCTTTGGTCGTCACGGAGTCCGGTTGATAGGCACTGATGTGGATGCCGACCTTGTTGACTTCCGCACCCTGGCCGAAATAGAGGTGAAGCTGGCTGCCCATTCGCTCCAGCCATTGTCGCGTCAGGTGCTTGCCGTGTCCCCCGGAACCACGCGTAATCGCACGGGTTGCCATCGGGACGAATGACCACCGGGCCGACTTCGCCCAGATTGGAACAGACGGCGGGCTGATCGGGGTCGCTGAGCGCATAGTCGATCAGTTGGTTCCATGTGTCGCTTCGGCGTGAACGGGGTCAGCGCAACGAACTGGGATGACTCATCCGGCGCTTCCTTGAGAGCTGTCAGCGCCTGCTTGATGGCGGCGCGGGCGTTCTGCAGATCCGTCGTCACCGGTGTCGGGTCGATGCTGACGCGGGCGAACGACACCGCGACCGCCCGCGTGTCGTTCTCGGTGCGGTCGCCCACGACCAGCATGACTTTGACCTCGTCGTCATCGCTGCGGCGGCGCCCCATGTTCGCGCTGAGTTTCGCGGTCAACGCGGCGGCGAGCGTGCCACCCGTTCCACCGAGCTCCTTTGCGCGTGCGTCCCACTCATCCAGAGTCCATCCGGATCCAGACACCGGGCACCGGCGACGGGATCGTCGCGCGACCGTCTGCCGGCAGGGCCACGGGCGGCGGTGCCAGTGGCCGGGCGACATCTGCGCGGCGGCGGCGGGCCTCCTTCACCGCCGCGACAAGCGCCCGGGCGACCTCGGGTACTTCCCGTGCGGCTTCGCCGACATCCTGAACCATCGCTCGCCATCGCGTTCGGGCGTGTGGCGGTGGATAGCCGTAATCGCGGGTGTCGCCCAGGATCGCCAGGGCCACCGCGACGACCCCGCCGACACCGTCCATCACGTAGTGGGACATCACCAGGGTCACCACGGTCGAACCGTCGGTGAGGGGGAGAACGCTCAGCCGCCAACCGGGCCCAGTTTCGGGATCAATCGGCAGTTGCGAACGCTCGTCAAGCCACTCGGCGAGTTCCGCACGCGGGCGGGCGCATTCGGCGATGTCCAGTTCCGACGGGTGCGGATCTGAGACCCACCGGTACCGGCCGAACGGCAGGGGAGAACGTTCGATGAGCCGGCCCAGCAAGCCGGTTGGCGAGGTTGCGGTGAAAGCGCCTCAGCGCATCGAGGTCAACGGCGCGCTCGTAGCCCCACACCACCTGCATGATTTCCTTCTGGCCGGCGGCGTGATGTCCCGCATAGAAGGCCTGATCCATCAACGCGAGCCGATTGTCCGGCCGCGCCTCGGGCGTTCGACGATTGGCCGTTGGCAGCTGCGTCTGCGCGGCGAAACCTGACTGCCACTGATCAGCCTCCGATGAGTCAGGGTCCGCCCGTGACGCTCTTGTGAGCCCGCGTGGGCCTTGGCGGACCGGAACCGATTCACAGGCGAGACTAGCCGACCCAGATGCCGCGCGCCTCGGCCGGATCTCATCGAGCGTCCGTCCGTGACGTTAGGAGTTTCGGGTCCGCATAGCGCAGTGGCGGGCTACGCTGCGGGGCGGCTGAGCCGGGTACGCCTCAGCCGCATACGATCCGCAGAACGCGCAACGGAACTGGAGGCCGGGATCGCGCGATGAAGTTTGTGCTGGCTTTCTATGGAACTCGCGGCGACGTCGAACCCGGCATCGTGCTCGGCCGTGAATTGTCGCGCCGAGGCCACGACGTGTGCCTGGCCGTCCCACCCGACCTCATCGGCGTCGGTCGAGTCGGTCGGCCTCACCGCGGTGGCTTACGGGCCGGACACGCGGTCGTGGCTGGAGAACACCCGCGACTTCTGGGGCTACTTCTTCCGCAACTTCTGGAGGGTCCGGAGATGTGCAGGCGGTATCTGCGCGAGTCCCGAGAGCCCGGCATGCGGTGCTGGGCGGAAATGAGCACGACGCTCGACATCGCTGGCCGAGGGGCGGACCTGCTGATCACCGGCGTCAGCTACGAGGAACTCGTCGTCAACGTCGCGGAGTATCTGCGGCATTCCGTTGGCCACGGTGCTCTGGTTCCCGATACGGGTCAACGGCCACCTCGTTCCGAATCTGCCGCGCGCCGGTGATCCGTTCAGCTATGAAGGTGTACGAGTGGCTGGTTTGGCGCGGGGTGAAGCAAGTCGAGAATACGCAGCGCCGTGAACTGGGCTACCGCCGGCCACGGGTCCCGTGTCGCGGCGGATCGCCGAACGCGGATCGCTGGAGATCCAGGCCTACGACGACGTGTGCTTTCCCGGGATTGGCGGCCGAATGGGCGCAGTGGGGCGGCCAACGGCCCTTTGTCGGCACCCTGACGCTGGAGTCGCCGACCGACGTCGACAAGGAGGTCACGGCGTGGATCGCCGCCGGCACACCACCGATCTTCTTTGGGTTCGGCAGCATTCCGGTCGACTCTCCGGCCGACACGCTCGCCATGATCGCCGCGGCCTGCGCGCAGGTGGGCGAGCGGGCATTGGTGTGCGCCGGCTGGAGCGACTTCAGCGGCGTCTCCGCAGTTCGACCACGTCAAGGTGGTCGCCGCAGTGAACTACGCGACGATCTTTCCGGCTTGCCGCGCGGTGGTGCACCACGGCGGCGCGGGCACCACGGCGGCGAGTCTGCGCGCCGGGAGTCCCCACGCTGATCCTCTGGATGGCGGATGTTCAGGTGATATGGGGACCTGCGATCAAGCGGCTGAAGGTGGGCACCTCGCGGCGCTTTTCGACCGCCACCGAGAAGACACTTGGTCGCAGATCTACGCAGCCATCCTCGCGCCGGAGTACCTTGCCCGTGCGCGCCAGAGTCGCCGCCGGGATGACCAGCCCGGCCGAAGCGTTTCGGCCGCGGCCGATCGTGTGGAGGATTTCGCCCGGATGCACGGCGTCGGCTCATCTCGAAGGCTCGACGTCGGGACCGGAGCCTGAGCCGGTTTCCGGCTCAAGCATCTTCGCCCACTGTATCGTCTGCATTCGTGATCGAGGTCGAGAGCGTTGCCAAGACGTTCGACGGGACGATCCACGCACTGCAGGACGTGAGCTTTTCAGTCCCGCCGGGTCGGTGTGCGGTCTGCTCGGCCACAACGGCGCCGGGAAGACGACTCTGATCAACATCCTTTCGACGTTGCTGCGACCTACGTCCGGCCGTGCAATCGTGGCCGGGTACGACGTGGTCGAAACATCCCGACGAGGTGCGCGCCAGCATCGGGACCACCGGACAGCGGGCCGCCCTCGATTGGCAGCTGACCGGCCGGGAGAACTTGGTGCTGTTCGGCCGGCTGCGGGGACTGCGGCGCAAGAGATGCGCAGCTGCGAGCCGACGCTTTGATCGACCAGTTCGACATGTCGCACGCCGCCGATCGGAAAGTGATCAACTATTCGGGCGGCATGCAGCGCCGCATCGATATCGCCGCCGCACTAGTGGTTCCACCGAAGGTGCTTTTCCTCGACGAGCCGACAACCGGGTTGGACCCGCGCAGCCGCCGCGACGTATGGGACCTGGTTTCGTCGTTGTCGGCCCAGGGCATGACGGTCCTGCTCACCACGCAGTATCTCGAAGAAGCCGATGTTCTCAGCGACTCGATCGTCGTCATCGACCAGGGTCGCGTCATCGCCAGCGGTACCGCCGAAGACCTCAAAGCACGCGTGGGATTCACCTACTGCACGGTGAGCCCGGTCAATCCGGCCGACCTGTCCAAGATCGCTGGCCGTGCTCGCCGACCTCGAGGATGTCCAGTCCGATCAAGAAGCGAACACCGTATCGGTGCTGGCGCCCGGTGGCGTTGCGACGCTGACCGAAGTGTTTCGCCGGGTCGATCAACTTGGCATTGAGTTAGTCGACATATCGCTGCGCAAGCCGTCCCTAGATGAGGTGTTTCTGCACCTGACCGGGAACGTCAACACGTGACCGGCACTTGCCGCGCTGACTGAGCGCGCTGTACGGCCACGCTGCGCGACGATCTGCCGTTCGCGATTCTGGCGCCCGTCGGCAATTTCCTCGTCTTCAACTTCGCGCTGCGCAACGTCATCGACACCGGTCAACTGAGCTACTCCCAGTACGTCCTGCCGGTCGTCATCATCCAGGCGATGTTCCTCGGCGCGCTGACAACCGTCGACCGGGCTACCCGCGATCAGCAGTCCGAATTCGGCGCCCGGCTGCGCACACTCCCCATTCCAGCGGTGGTACCGCTGATGGCCCGGATGTTGTACTGCCTGTCTGCGCGGTGTCCTGTCTCTGGTCGCCGCGATCGCGATCGGATATCTATTCGGCTTCCGGATCTCCGGCGGCTTGGGTTACGCGGTGGCCTTCGCCGTTCTTGTCCTGGTGTTGACTCTGGCTGTCTCGCTGGCTGCCGATGCGGCAGGGACTCGGGCTCGCGCGAGGCGGGATGGGCAGCAGCGGGGCGTCCAGCCAATTGCTCCTGATTCCCCAGATGCTGCTGGTCATGCTGTCCACCGGGATGGCGCCGGCTGACTCGTTTCCCGGACTGGCTCCATCCGTTCGTGCGTGACCAACCGGTGTCGCAGGTGACGGAAACCCTGCGCGGGTTCGCCGGCGGGCACGTCGTGGTCGGCAATCTGATGACCAGCGTGGCGTGGTGTGTCGGGCTGCTGGTGGTGTTCGGTGCGATTGCGCTGCGGATGCAGAGCCGAACGCAATGACGGTGACCGCGCGGCCGCGGGTATCACTGGCCGCCGAAAGTCTTGCTGTTCGCCGGTCGGCTGCTGACCCAGTGGCGGCGCGAGCCGATGGTGTTGATCCAAGCCCTGCTGTATCCGACCTTTCTGCTGATCACCTTCAAACTGCTGGTCGGCAAGTCGATAGTGCAGGATCACCGGCACGGACAGTCTTTATGGCTTGGTGCCGATGTGCGCCATCGCCGGTGCGATGTTCGGGGCGTTTGCAGCCAGTTTCACCGTTCAGGTCGAACGCGACTACGGTCTACTCAGCCGCATGTGGGTGCTGCCCGTACATCGGGCCAGCCTCCTGACCGGCAGGCTGCTGGCCGAGGCTGCGCGCGAACGCTGGTGGGCGCCGTACTGATCACAGGGGTTGGTATCGCGCTCGGCCTTCGATTCAAAGGCAGCTGGCTTGCGGTGATCCCTTTCGTGCTGGTGCCGGTGATCGTCGGCGTCGTGTTTTCGATGGCGGTGATCGCGATCGCGATCCGTGCGAAGAGCAGTGCCGCGCTGGTGTGGCTGATGGTGCCGTCTGTCGGCGCGGTGTTCACCAGTTCGGGTGTCGCTCCGGCATGTTGCCGGTTGGCTGGGGCCGGTGATCCACCTCAACCCGCTGGCGCTACCCATTCAGGCCATGCGGGCACTTGCCCTGGGTGACCCTGCCATGCGGCCGCTTCTGCTAAGTCTCATCTGGGCTCTTGGGCTGGCCGCCGTGGTCGGGCCGCTGGCCGTCCGCGGTTACCGTACCGCGGCCGAGGCTGCGCGCTGAGTTGCTCTTCGGACGGTAATACTCGACCGGCCGACCGTGACACCGCGATCAGCACCTGAGCCGCAACTTCGCGATCGGCTGATAAAACGTGGGGTGCTAGCATCGCGTCCATGTCTGACAGCGGCGATCCAGTGCGCGTCGGCATCCTCGGAGCAGGCCGTATCGCGCCGGCGGCGTTGATCAATCCGGCCAAGGACAACGTCGAGGTCGTGGTTGCTGCGGTGGCCGCACGCGACGTGGCGCGTGCAGAGGCTTTTGCGACAAAGCACAGTATTGCCCGAGTGCACGCCAGCTACGAGGCGCTGATCGCCGATCCGGACGTGGATGCCGTCTATAACCCATTGCCGAATAGCTCTGCACGGCAAGTGGACTCGCGCCGCACTTGAGGCGGGCAAGCATGTGATGTGTGAGAAACCCTTTACTGCCAACGCTTCCGAAGCCAGTGAGATCGCCGATCTGGCCGCCAGATCCGATCGCGTGGTGATGGAGGCTTTCCATTACCGCTACCATCCGTTTGCTGCACGCGTTGAGCAGATCATCGCCTCGGGTGAACTGGGCACACTGCAACGGGTGGAGGTGTCCAACTGCTTTTGGATGCCGAAGTTCTCCGACATCCGCTATAGCTACCCGCTTGCCGGTGGTGCCCTGATGGATCTCGGCAGCTATGCGGTCGACATGCTCCGGACGTTCGGTGGTTCGACGCCGGAAGTTGTTTCGGCACAGGCGAAAATACGCGATCCTCGAGTGGACCGGGCCATGCTGGCCGAAGTACGGTTCGCTGATGGGCACACGGGCAGGCTTCGCTGCTCGATGTGGTCGACGTGCCCCCCGCACTTCACCGCCAAGATCATCGGCGACCGCGGCGTGCTACGCCTCAATCCGCTGATTCCCTTCCAGATGTTCTCGGTCCAGTCTGCCGACGGCAGGCGTCGCGAACGCTTCGGGTTGCGCACCACCTACGCTTATCAGCTGGATGCTTTCGCTGCTGCGGTGTTGCGAGGGGAACCGGTGAAAACGACGCCGCAGGAGGCGGTCGAGAACATGACCGTCATCGATGCGATCTATCGCGCTGCCGGACTTCCGGTCCGGGAACCGAGTTAGCTCCAAATCTTCAGTCCTGACAGCATTTCCGCCACCCGCGGTGTGTCGCCTGGATCTAGAGGAGCCGGGCGGTCCGGTTGGCTCAGTTGGCGAAATGCGCCTGGTTGACGTGCGCTGCCACCCGCAAGGCGTTGGCCGCGACGGTCAGGCTGGGATTCAACCCGGCGCTGGACGGGAAGAATGATGCGTCGACCACGTAGAGATTCTCGACTTCGTGGGCGCGGTTCTGCGGATCCAGCACGCTGGTTTGAGGATCGGTTCCGAATCGGCACGTGCCGCAGACATGGCCGAGGGTCGTGTTGCTTTGGCCGGTTCGCAGGGTGAGTGTGCGAAACGGCTGCAACACCTTCTTCAGCTCGCCCAAAAACACCGCGCGCCGCGTTCGATTTCGCTGGGGTGCAAGCGGTATTGAAGTCGCAGTCGTTGGCGGCCGTCGACGCTGGGCCGATCGCTGGGCAGGACGCGGTTGTCCAGATAGGGCAGGTCTTCCATGATCGCGGCAAGCACCAGTCCGCCGTTGAAGAACCGGTCGTAGATCGGCCGCACCGCGGGGCTCATCAGGCGCAGCGCCTTGGACGGCCAGCCCGGCTGGTTCATCATCATCTCCATCGGCGCCAACGAGGCCATTGCGCCGGCCGACTGGACGGTGCCGTATTTCTGGCCCTCCCAGAAGTAGAAGTCGTTGAGCCCGATCTCCTTGTTCTCGGCGGTGATCCTGCATCCGCGTTGCGGCCAGATCTCGATCCAATCCAGCAGGTGGCGCATGAGGTTGCGGCCGACCATGTCTGAGCCGTTGGCCAGTCCGCGGGGCCAGTCCGCCGGAGCGGGAGTTGAGCAACAGCACCGGGGTGGCCAGGGCGCCGGCGGCGAGCACGACGACTTTGGCTTTGAGGGCCAGCATGTCGGAGCGGTGCTGGCAGATCACCTGTTGGACCCGGGTGCGGTCGGCCTCCAGGCGCACGCACCCGGCATTCGGTGAGCAGGTGGGCGCCGTGCTCGGTGATGGCGGGCAGCACGCCGTTGCGGGCGGCGTCGTTCTTGCACGGCTTGGGGCACAGGTAGGCCTGGCAGGTGGTGCACTCGTCGGTGTAGTCGCAGGCCATCGGCAGGTGGTAGGGGTGCAAGCCGCGCCCGGCCAGATAGTTGACCAGGGGTTGGTTGTCGGGGGAAAACGGTGGCGCGGCCGGCAAACCCACGGCGGCGGCTTCCGGGCGCAGCGGGTCGGGTTGGCCGCGCACGCCGAGCAGTTTCTCGGCTTGGGCATACCAGGGGCTGAGTTGGTCGTAGGTGATCGGCCAGGCTTCGGGCACGGTGGATTCGGCCGGGGTCGGCGAAGTTTTGCCGGGGGGTGAAGTCTTGGACGAAGAAGCGTTCGCAGACCATGCCGTAGAGGGCCGAGGATCCGCCGGTGCCGCTGCCGATGAACGGCACGAACCGTTTCGGGAAGCGTCCGCTGATGTCGGTGATCTCATCGGTGGAGCGCCCCGCCCGGGCCAAGGCGTCGTAGTAGGTCTGCGGCCGAACGGTACCCGCGGCTCGGCCAGTTCGGGCATCGCCGCGCGGATGGTTCCCGGTGTCCCGGGCAGTGTCGAGCGGCCCTTTTCGACGAACAGCACCCGCCGGCCCGAGCGGGCCAGCTGGTAGCCCAGCATCCCGCCGCCCATGCCGGTGCCCACGACGATCACGTCCCACAGCACCCGCTCGGCCTCACGCGCAGCTCAGTTCGCCGTCAGCCAAATCGAGCTCCTCAGCAGATGGCCCAAGAACGCGCCCTCATCGCGGGAAAATGGCGACCGCACCATCCGCAGCTGAGGCTCGGGTCTGCTGATGTTACTACAACGCAGGGGTCATCGAGTGAATTGCTGGCCTGCCCGCCTGCCCCGTAGTTGCGGCGAAATCTGTTCCCACTGGCCATCACTCAACGGTCGGCACCGAGAAGCATTCATCCACAAGGCGCTGGCCAAACTCGAAATGACGTCTCATCTCATCTTCGCGCGAGTGCGCGGTCAGCCACCGCCCCCATCGCCGGCGCCAGCGCCGGGAGCTATTCGGGCGTCAGGTGATTCTCTGTCGGAGTAAACCAGGGTGTTGCCGACGATGACGGGGCACCGTTCAGTGTGCAGAATAGGTCGGTTAGGTCGGCGTACTCTCCGCCGCCGGCCGGTGGCGGTGGCCTCAGCAGCGATGCCGGGCTGGTTGACGGCCGTCGATCTCGGTGCGGCGCAGGCCGCCGCATCATCGAGGTGGTCGGACAGGCAGTCGGTCACAGTTGAATGTGGGTCTGGGATCGGTCCGAGGACCAGCACTTCGGCGCCCGTCGTGCGCAGCTGCCGCACCAGCCGGTTCATGCTGTCGATCCACGCCTGGTCATAGGATGTGAAACCCGCCGCCAACCGTAACCGGCACCATATCGCCGCATCACGCTCAGCACGATCAGGCGAGGGCGCTCGGCGTAGTCAACCGAGCAGTGATCTGACCGCGCCACTGCTCGCACTCGGTGTATGCCTGGCCCGAAACGGGGTTCACCATGGGCAGGTCCAACAGTGGGCAGGCCGCCTTGGTCAACGTCTCCAGCCGCCAGTGCCGCCGCTCGGCGACCTGCTGGAACGATGGGTCCACATTGCGGCATTCGAGTCGCCGACCAGGGCCACCGTTGTCTTGAGGCCGTATCGCCCGTCGCGCACTCCGGCTGTCCGACTTCGAAGATGCCGCGGAAGCAGTTATTCTTCGCCGTGAGCGTGCCTTCGGTTGGCCGCGTCGGCGAGTGGGGGTTGCGAGATTCGATGGCACGGCTTTCAGATCGGCCGATGCCGCGACTGCGGCCTGCACCTGGGCGAATGCCATGCGCACTGCTGCGTCGTAGGCCGCAAGCCCGAGCCGGCGGGAACCGGTGTCGAGGTCACGGCCATAGACGCCATCGCCGGGCCGCGCCCGACAGGGTTCGGTACGACCATAGCAGTAGCACGCCCACACATACCGCCAGCGCTGTGGCGACGCCGCCGAGCGCGATGCTGCGCCATGCAGAGTCACGTATTTTCGGGGCGAATCGCAGCGGGTTCTCGATGAAGCGAAGGGTCAGTACGGCCAGACCCACAGAGAGCAATATTCCGCTGGCCGCCAGCCAGAGCGCATGACCCACGACAGGTGGCCACCGACCATAGCGCCACCAGCAGGATCGGCCAGTGCCACAGGTACCACGAGTACGAAATACGGCCGATCGCTTGCATTGGCGACAACCCCAGGACACGCGCCGCATCCCTGGGTGGCGTCACCGCAGCCGGCGCCGATCACCAACACGGCGCCGGCGGTGGGCAACAGGGCAGCGGTACCTGGATACGGTGTGGTCGGGCCCAGCGCGATGCAGGCCAGCAAGATTATGCCCGAGCCCGGCCCAGCCTGCTAGCTGCCGCGACTCGTGGCGATAGGCGGCGCCAGTGGTCGGCGGTGAGCGCCACCAATCCGCCGCGGCCAGCTGCCAGGCACGGGTGGGCAACGAGAAAAACGCCACAGGAGGCACCGCGTACGTCGATCGCCAGCGACAGCGCGAACGACACGACGGCGACCAGACCCCAGGCCACCAGATACGGGCACTGTGACGTGGCGCGCACTGGGCGCCGGCGCGCACGCCGGATCAGCCAAGCAGTAGCGAGGATCAACGCGGGCCACACCAGGTAGAACTGCTCCTCGACGCCCAGAGACCAGTAGTGCTGGAAGGGAGACGGCGGCGCTTCACAGCCAAATAGTCGACGCCCTGCTGCATGAACCTGTAGTTGCTGACGTACAGGGCGCTGGCAATCCCGTCAGCGATCACCGGACGGGCCCGCAACCGGGAGCAGCACGGCCGCCGCGACCATGGTGACGACGCCGACGGTGGCCGATGCGGGCAACAGTCGGCGCGCCCGCGCGCCGTAGAAGCGGCGCAGTCGCACTGTCCCGGTGGTGTTGGCCTCACGCCATAGCAGTCCGAGTGATCAAGAAACCTGAGATGACGAAGAACACGTCTACGCCCGACGTACCCACCACGCACGCCGGGAACCTCAGCGTGGAACAGGACTACGGCCAGCACCGCGACGGCACGCAAACCCTCAATGTCCGGTCGAAACCGTGTCGCAGAAGGCTGTCCGGGCTGCACGTCACTGGGGAGCAGGTTGTCAGCCTGATGCAAGCTCACCTACCTGTTACGAGGCATTGTTGGACTGGCGAAGTATCACACGTTTGCTTGCGAGCCTGACGCGTTGGTGCCAGTTGAGGGCTCGTTGCGCAACGCCGGTACTCGGAATTAGTCCGTCCCGAACATCAATCACCCAGTTCAGAGGGCACTTTCCTAGTACGAACAACCGGGTGTGCGCCGGTTGATCCGTAGTTTGAGGATTCGTGATCGTCTGACCTTCTGTTCCATGGCATGGCTACCGGGTTACGCTGCTTGGCGTTTGAGCTGGGAATGAGGCTGCCGCTCTCGTCCCGCACGCTATGTACGGGCAAGCGAAGGACCCTATCCGCGATGAGAGTTGTGTTGGCAAATTGGGGAAGTCGCGGCGATATAGAGCCTTGCGCCGCTGTCGGCCGTGAACTGCTGCGCAGAGGGCACGACGTGGTCATGGTTGTGCCACCCGATCTGGTTGAGTTCACGGAGGCGACAGGGCCCAGGGCGATCGCCTGCGGCCCGGATTCGCGGGCAGTCTTTGACGTGAACCGCGACTACTGGACGTGCTTCTTCACTAATCCCTGGAAGATTCGTGATCTGACACGGTTGCGGGACGAAGTCGACGCCGCCATCGTCCAGACGTATCAAGAGATGAGCACCACGTTGACGTCAGTTGCGCAAAGAGCCGACCTCCTATTCACTGGGATGAACTTCGAGGGCGCCGCTGCCAACGTGGCCGAACGGTACGACATTCCTCTGGCCACCCTGCACTACTTCCCGCTGCGCCCCAACGCTCAGCTCATGTCCTTCTTGCCAGCGCCTTTGAGTCGTTCCGTGTCGAAGTTGTTCTGGTGGATGTCGTGGCGCGGGATCAAGAAGACCGAGGACGTACAGCGACGGCAGCTTGGTCTGCCCGAAGCCACACGCTCGGCGGCGCGTCGCATCACCGAACGAGGATCACTGGAGATTCAGGCGTATGACGAGGTGTGCTTTCCGGGTTTGGCTGCCGAGTGGGCGAACCGAGTCGGGCAGAGGCCCTTCGTTGGAACCCTGACCCTGGAGTCGCCAACCGATGCCGATGAGGAGATCATGTCGTGGATCGCCGAAGGAACACCGCCGATTTTCTTGGGCTTCGGCAGCATGCCGGTAGAGTCTCCGGCCGAGACCCTGGCCATGATCGCCGCGGCTTGCGGGCGGCTGGGCGAGCGGGCGTTGATCGGTGCCGGCTGGAGTGACTATGGCGACGTTCCGCATTGGGAGCATGTCAAGGTAGTGAGCGCCATGAATTATGCCGAGATCTTTCCGGCCTGTCGTGCGGTCGTACACCACGGTGGAGCTGGTACCACTGCCGCAGGCTTCCGCGCCGGAGTCCCGCAATTGATCCTATGGACACTGCCCGATCAACTGACCCATCGGGGTGCTGCGGTCAAGCGGCTGAAAGTGGGCGCTGCACGGCGCTTTTCAGCCACTAGCGAGGATTCGCTGATCACCGATCTGCGCACGATTCTCGCACCGCAATATCGTGCGCGGGCGCGCGAGATTGCCGCACAGATGACAACTCCCGCCGCAAGCGTTACCGCCGCTGCGAATGCGGTTGAGAATTTCGCGTGCCTAAAGCGGGTTGTTTGACCTGTGCTGGCTGGGGAGTCTAGTTGTGGGTGAGTGCGCGGTCGGTCAGTGCCGCGATGACGGGTGCCAGCAGCCGGGAGTATTCGAGCGTGATGTGACTCTGGTCGAAATAGACCAGGGTGTTGCCGACGATGACGGGGCAGCGGTCGGTGGTGCAGAACAGGTCGGTGAGGTCGGTGTAGTGGCCGCCGCCGGCGTTGGTGGCGGTGGTCTCGGCGGTGATGCCGGCCTGGTTGACCGCGGTCGCTCTTGGTGGCGAGCAGGCGCTCGCGTCATCGAGGTGAATAGACAGGCAATTCGGCACGGATGAACGCGGATCCGGGATCGGGCCGAGCACCAATACAGCGGCGCCGGTGTCGCGCAGTTGGTGTACGAGGCGGGTCATGCTGTCGATCCACGCCGGGTCGTAGGAGGTGAAACCTGTCCATAGTCCGTACCGTGGACCGTACCGCCGCGCATAGCTACCACGACCAGACCGGGTGCTCTGCGCGCAAGCCGAGTCAGGATCTGAGCGCGCCATTGCTCACACTCGGTGTATTCGCGGTGAAGGGCGGGGTTGATGGTGGGAAGGTCCAGCAAGCGGGCAGGCCCCCTTCGCCAGGGTTTCCAGCCGCCAGTGTTGCTGGGTCGCGGCTTCTTGAAATGCCGGATTCCACATCGCGGCGTTCGAGTCGCCAACCAGTGCCACCGTCGTTGCCGAGGTGGTGTCACCCGAGGCGCACTCGGGCTGGCCGGTTTCGAAAAAGCTTCGCAGGCAGCCGTTCGAACAACATCGCCTTGTGTTCGGCTGCTGCGTCGGCGACGGGTGGCTGCAGGTTCGAGGGGACGGCTTTGAGGTTGGCGGATGCTGCCACGGCGGCCTGGACTTGGGCGAACGCGTTCTGGATCGCGGCGTTGTAGCTGTCGATGCTGGAGCCTGCCGGAACGGCTGTGGTGGTGATGGCCAGGGGCGTCGCGGGTGCGCCGTGCCCGACTGGGGCGGGGATGGCGACCAGCAGTGCCGCGCCCACCACGACGGCCAGAGCAGTGGAGAGGCCGCCGAGGCCCAGACTGCGCCAGGCCGAGTTACGAATCTTCGGGGCGAACCGCAACGGATTCTCGAGGAAGCGCAGTGTCAGCCACGCCAGACCGGCGGTAAGGCAGACCCCGCCCAGCCGAGCGCGGGCAGTCCAAGCGATGGCCAAGCAGCATACGGGCAAATCATCAGTACAGGCCAGTGCCAGAGGTACCAGGAGTAGGAGACTCGGCCGATGGCTTGCATCGGTGACAAGCCGAGAAGGCGTCCGCATCCCTGGCTAGGGGCGGCGCACCCGGCGCCGATGACCAGTGCAGTGCCGAGGGTTGGCGCCAGCGCGGCGGTCCCCGGGTACGGCGTGGCCGGGCTCAGCAGGGTGCAGGCCAGCACGATCACGCCCAGCCCGGCCCATCCGGTGATCGCGGCAGCGCGGAGCGGTAGGCGCTGCCACGTGCGTGCGGTCAGCGCCACCAGTCCGCCGATGGCCAATTGCCAGGCCCGGGTGGGTAGGCCGAAAAACGCTACCGAGGGCATGAGGTGGGTCATCACCAGCGACAGCGCGAACGAGGTGAGTGCGACCAGGGCCAGGACCATCAGATAGGGGCGCTGGGAGGAGGTGGCCTGGGTCCTGGTGCGCCGGCGGGCCCGCCGGATCAACCACGCCGTGCCCAAAATCAGCGCCGGCCACACCAGGTAGAACTGTTCCTCGACACCCAGCGACCAGTAGTGCTGAAACGGCGACGGCGGCGGCATGCCGGCGAAGTAGTCGACGCCTTGCAGGGCGAACCGGTAGTTGCTGACGTACAGGGCGCTGGCGATACCGTCACCCATGACGGTGCGGGCCTGCAACGGGGGCAGCAGGACCGCCGAGGCGATCAGGGTGAAGACCCCGACAAGAGCTGAGGCGGGTAGTAGTCGGCGGGCCCGGGCGCCGTAGAAATTGCGCAGCCGTACCGTGCCGGTGCTGTTCGCCTCGCGCCATAGCAGTCCGGTAATCAAGAATCCCGAGATGACGAAAAACACGTCCACGCCGACGAACCCGCCAGCAAGACCGGGCACCTCGGCGTGAAACAGGACCACGGCCAGCACCGCTACCGCTCGTAACCCCTCGATATCGGGGCGGAATCCCTTCCGCGCCGATCGCTGACTCTTGATGCCCTCAGTAGGACTAGCACTGTCAGCCTGGGGCACAGTCACCTACTTGATCAAAGAACGTGGTCGTTGAGTCGGGGAATTATCACACAGTGCCCCCTTGCCAAAGACCAAGGCCGTTCGACCATCCCGTCGAACCCGTCCCCACGTTGCTTTGCCGGTTTGCCAAGGCCGCGGGTTGGCCGTCAGGCGCCGAGCAGGCTTCGTAAGATTCCAGCATCCATGTAACGGTCCATTAGCAACGTAGGATCTGCCGGGTGGATCTGTTCGTACGCGAATCCGGTCCGATCGGAGCACCCGCCATTCTGTTCCTACACGGCGGCTACATGAGTGGTTGGTCTTGGCAGCCCGTGGTGGACCGACTGGACGAGCGATATCGCTGCCTGTTCCCGGATCTGCCCCAGTACGGCAAGAGTGCCGAGCAGAGGCCGTTCGAGATAGCCACCGCGGCAGGTGCAATGGCAGACCTCATCCGTTCCCGGGTGGGCACCGGCCGAGCGCACGTGGTGGGCTATTCACTCGGGGCTCAGGTGGGGCTTCAATTGCTTGCCGCAGAGCCAGAACTCGTCGATCGGGCGGTGCTTTGCGGAACTCCGGTCAACACGATGCCGGGCATCGGGTTCACAAAGCTCGTCGTGGGCCGGCTCGCGCGGACCCGGTGGTTCCAATGGGCGATCAAACGTCACTGGAGCACCCGGCACGGGCGGCTTCCGTTCCCGAACAGTGCTGATTACCGCGAGGACGAACGAATCATGACGGGTGCCCGACTCGCCAACGTCGTGATGGCGTCCTCGGGGTTCGCCATTCCCGAGGGGCTGGACGAATTGCATACTCCAACGCTGTTCATTACCGGTTCCGACGAGTTGCAGATGACTCGCCGCTGGGCCGCTGAGCTTGCGCAGCTTATGCGCCACGGCGTCGACGCGGTCGCAGTCGGGAGGCGACACGACTGGCCCCTGCGCTATCCCGATCTCTTCGCCCGCACGGTCGACGGGTGGCTCTCCGACACTGCCCTACCTCCGCAGATCGGACTTCTCAGCTCCGATGGCCGCTAGTTCGACGTCGGCTGTCTGGATCGGTTCGTGGCACTGTGGGGCGATTGACCGGTTCCGCTGAGGAGTCATCGTGCTCGACGGGCGAACTCTTCGACGAGGTCGGCGGTGGTGGCGACGCTTTCGGCGGGCTTGGTCATCCGGGTGGCGAGTTCGCGGGCCCGGCTCAGATACTCCGGGGCCAGAATGGTTCGGAGGTCAGCGATTAGAGACTTTTCGTTGGTGGCCGAAAAGCGCCGGCCGGTGCCGACCTTCAATCGTTTGACCCGGGCTCCCCACAACGCCTGGTCGGGCAGCGTCCAGAGGATCAGCGTGGGGAGTCCGGCGCGCAGGCCCGCATTCGTGGTTCCGGCCCCGCCGTGGTGCACGAAGGCGCGGCAAGCGGGGAGCGCGGCCGCATAGTTCATCACCCCCACCACTTTGACGTTCTCGACATCGGGGATGTTGCTGAACGCAGTGCCGGCGGCACACACCAACGCCCGCTCGCCCAGCTGTGCGCAGGCCGCGCTGATCATCGCGAGCGTGTCGTCAGCAGATTCCACCCCCACGCTGCCGAATCCGAAGCAAATCGGCGGAGTTCCCGCAGCAATCCATTCGCCGACCTCCTCATCCGCGGCGGTCGGCAACGCCATCGTCAGGGCGCCAACAAACGGCCTTCGGCCATTCCATGTCGCCCATTCGGAGGCCAGTCCGGGATAGCACGACGCGTCATAGGCCTGGATTTCCAGCGATCGGGCGTCGGCGATCCGTTGCGGCCACGGGCGTCTCGCTTTGGCCAGTCCCAGACCCCGGCGCTGCGCGTCCTCGTACTTTTTGGGCCCGCGCCAGGCCTGCCATTCGAGCACGGTCATCAGAGTGCTTCCTACCGGTGCAGGCAGGAACGGTAGGAGCCGGCCATTGGCCCGCAGCGGAAAGATGTGCAGCGTGGCCAGCGGAACGTTGCAGTACTCCGCCACATTGATCGCGACGTCCTCGAAGTTCATCCCGGTAAGCAGCAGGTCAGCCCCTTCCGCCAGCGATGTGAGCGTTGCGCTGACCTTTTCCCGGGATTCGTTTAGGGGCTCCAAGTACGCGTGCATCTGCCTGCGTGACTCTCGGATGTTCCACGGGCTGGCAAAAAGATCCGTCCAGAAGTCGCGGTGCGGGTCGAGAACGGCCTTCAACTCCGGTCCGTAGGCAACCGCCTGTGGCCCGGCCGCCGCGGCAAAGTCGACCATCTCAGGGGCGACGGCGATCCGCACTTCATGTCCGCGACGCACAAGTTCGCGGCCAACGGCGACGAAGGGCTCAATTTCGCCGCGCGTTCCCCAGTTTGCTAGCGCAAATCGCATCGCGAATCCTCGCCTTTCACCTGCCAGAGCGTTCTGCGAAATGAAAGCGGCGGCCCCGCGCCTCAGGCTCAGCCGCGCAGCAGCATAACCCGATACCTGCGCGCCCCGCCCTGTAGTGCCGAAGTTCGCCCGAGCGGCTCTGCACAGCTTTCGGGTCCCGTCGGCGGGTGCTCCTACCCATGAGTCGGCTTGTTGCCAATCCAGGTGATCAGCGTGCGCAAGCCGTCCTCGAGCGCCCACCCGGGTCGCCAGCCGAGTTCGGCCGTCGCCGCTTGGATGTCACATCTGGCGGCGCGTACGTCTCCGTCGCGGAACTTCGCCACCACAATCGGTTCAGGCGCACCGCAGATGGCGGCCACCTGTCGCGCTAGTTCATGGATGGTGGTCGGCACACCAGATCCGATGTCCAGGCGGCGTGACTGCGCGGCGGGCTGCTCAATGGCTGCGAACAGCGCTTCGACCACGTCGTCGATATAGACGAAATCGCGCACGATTCGGCCGTCTTCGTAGACTTCGAGCGCTTGTTGCTCGTGGCCAACCGTGCGAAGAGAGCAACGATCCCGGTATAGGAGTTCGTCAGTGATTGCCCCGGCCCGTAGACGTTCTGCAGACGCAGCACGCTGAGGCTGGTGTCGTGGGCGGCCGCCCAGGCGGCCAGAATGTGCTCCTGGGCGAGTTTGGTCGCGGCGTAGATGTTCGTGGGCCGGGGCTCTGTCCGGTCTGCAGAGCTCGCCAGAGGCACCGCAGGATCGCCGGTCGGTCCTTTGGGATCCCAGATACCGGCCTCCAGTTGGGCGTGGCTGCGAGGCGCCGGGTAGAAGATCTCGGATCCCGATTTCCAGGCGCCCTCGCCGTAGACGGCTCGCGACGACGCCAGGACCAGCTGGTCGGGCACATGCGCGGAACGGCTCAGGGCGTCAAGAAGTTGAGTCGTTCCGACCACGTTCACCGAACCGTGGCGAGTCGCCTCAGACAGCGACTGAGCTGTTCCTGTCTCGGCTGCCAGATGAACCACCTGTGACGGTCGGAACAACCGAAGCACGGCATCGAAGTCGGGGGCGTGCGTGACGTCGCCGGTGAACAATCGGACCGATGCCGGCAGCTCGATCTCCGCACCGTCGCCATGTACCTGCGGGTGCAGGATGTCCACCACTGCGACCTCATAGCCCGCTTCGGTCAGGCGGCGGCAGAGCGCTGAGCCGATGAAACCCGCCCCGCCGGTGATCAAAACCGATGTTGACAAGAGCAGACACCTCCGGGGCCGCTAGGGAGGACAATGGTGACCGCAGGCGTGCCGACGATGCGGTCGGGGTGATCGTAGGCGACGTGCTCACGGCATAGGAGCGCTGGGGTGAAGGACTGCGAGGTCGGTACCCCGAACGGAGGTCCTACCCGGGCAAGGTTGCTGCTAGCGTGATCCGCTATCGCGACTGCAACTCAACGCTGCCGAGAACCGTCACAGGACGACACAACGCGCGAAATGATTGACCCGATGCCGGCCGAACCGACTGAGCTGCCCCGTTGGGGAAGTTTTTTCCCGCCTGGCTGCGGTCCCGGGATTTCATCGGGCCAGTCAGTGTCATCGGCGGGGTTTAGCTGATGGCCACAGATGGACGGCCCCATCGCGATCTTCGCGCTTCCAAGGATCCAGAACGAACTCGGTCTCTCCGACGCCGGGCGCAGTTGGGTGATCACCGCGTACCTGCTGACATTTGGTGGCCTGATCCTGCTCGGGGGCCGCCTCGGCGATGCAATAGGCCGCAAACGCACTCTGATTTGCGGGGTGGCGCTTTTCACATTCGCCTCGGCGATGTGCGCTATCTCGTGGAACGGCGGCGTCCTTGTGGTGGCCCGCCTGCTACAGGGCTTGGCCGGCGCCATCGTCGCACCCACCTGTCTGGCGCTGGTGGCGACCACATTCCCGAAAGGGCGAGCACGCAATGCTGCTGTGGCGGTATTCGGCGCGATGGCCGGCATAGGAGTGGTAATCGGTCTGGTCCCGGGCGGTGTGCTGACCGAAGTCTCTTGGCGACTGACGTTTCTGGTGAACGTGCCGATCGGCCTGTTGATGATTTATCTGGCCGCACGATGCTTCAGGAGACCCAGAAGGAGCGGATGAAGCCTCGATGCCGCGGGGCGGCACTGGCGACCTTGTTCTGTACCGCAGCTGCGTTCGGTTTGTCGATCGGGCCGGAGCAGGGCTGGTCCTCGGTTACTACGATGGGTCTGGGCCTGGTTGCCGTGACCTCGCTGGTTGCCTTCGTCCTGGTGGAGCGCACGGCGCAGAACCCGATCGTGCCCCTTAGTCTGTTCTTGACCGCAACCGCCTGGCCACCTTCGCGGCGATTTTTCTGCTTGCCGGAGTGAATTTCACCCTGACCGTGGTGATCGCCATGTATATGCAGAACATCATGGCCTACACGCCTTTTCGCGCTGGTATCAGCTACGTTCCATTGGCCATCGCCATGGCCCTCGGGCAGGGTATTGCGTCGCGCCTCGTGACCCGATTTGCCCCCCGGGTGATCGTGGTAGCGGGCGGACCTCGTACTCGCCGCGATGGTGTACTGTCGGCACGACCATCCAACCCGGGCACCCAATACTTCCCATATCTGGTGCTGCCGATCGTCGTCGGCGTCGTTGGCATGGGCATCATGAATGTCGCCCTCGGGCTGTCACTGATCTCCAGCGTGGGGATCGACCGCATAGGACCCACCTCGGCCATCGCTGTGATGTTGCAGAACCTCGGTGGCCCGCTGGTGCTTGTCGGCATCCAGGTCATCATCACGATTCACACCCTGCATCAAGGCGGCACGACGGGACCGGTACGGGCATGAATCCACCCAGTTGCATGCTCTGGACCACGGCTACACTTACGGGCTGCTCTGGCTGGTCGGGGTGGTTGTCCTGCTCGCGTGGTAGCGCTGCCGATCAGCTACACAGCGCAGGACGTGGCGCACGCCCAGCAGGTCAAGAGGATGGCGGATGCGGAGTTGACTCATGCCGGATGCGAGTGACCGAGGACCAGTCGCGCATCGGATCGAATCCGCCCGAGTTAATCCGGTCGACCCGTAGAGTCTGGCGGCGTGGAGAATCGACGCGCGGTCGGCTAACCGCTGCGCAAATGAACCAGAATCCCCAGCCGGGGGCCGCGAAGCGTCCCGTGGCCCTGTTCGTGCTCGGCTTTGGACGGTCCGGAACCTCGGCGCTCACGCGGGTGATTTCGCTGTCCGGCGCGGCACTTCCGGCTGGGCTGTTGGGCGCCACCAAGGAGAATCGGCGCGGCAGTTGGGAACCTCGAGCAGTCGTCCATCTCACCCAAGCCATCCTGTGGCGCTATCGCAGTTCCGCATACGACCTTAAACTGCGGGTTCAAGACGACGCTGCGTTCGACGCCAAAGAGAAGCCCGCCTGGATCGCCAAGATCAAGGCGTATATTAATACCTTGCCGCAGTCGCCGCTCGTGGTGATCAAGGAACCGAAGATGACCGCGCTGATCGGCATGTGGTTCGAAGGGGCGCGTCAGGCCGGCTTCGACGTGGCAGCAGTGATCGCCGTACGCCATCCTGAAGAGGTAATCGAATCTCTTGCAAAGCGGGCGAGCCGGCAGATTTACGTTCATGCTTCGCCAGAACTCTCCAGCGCCTGGTGGCTGAAGTACACCCTGCTGGCCGAGCGGGACACCCGCGGGGTGCCGCGGTATTCGTCGAGTACAGCAATCTGCTCGAGGATTGGCACCGTGAGGTGAAGCGGATCTCCGCATCACTGGGGGTCGACCTCGGTGACTGCGATGAAGCCGCAGTCGATGAGTTTCTCACGTCAGAACTCAGACACCACCGCTACTCCGGCCCGGTTGCCGAGCCTTCGGCACGGACTGGATTGGGACGGTCTACCACGCTTTGAGTGCCGCTTCGCGGGACGAACCCGTCGGATGAGGCGGCGCTTGGATCGTGTGTTCGAGGATTACGGGGCCACGCGAGCGTGGTTTCCATAAGGCATTCAAGGATTCCCGCCGGTACCTCAACATGAATCGGCTGATTCTGCGGCCCTCCATCGTGAAGCAGGGCCTCGAGGCGTATGCGCAGGCTCACCGGCGTAAGGGAACATGGGCCTAGCGAACATTGGAGCCCAGATTCGGCCATTGGCCGAATCGTGAATCGTCGCAAGTGTAGCATCGCGCCGTGTCTGAAGGTGGTGCTCCGGTACAGGATCGGCATCCTGGGCGCAGCCCGCATCGCACCGCATGCACTCA
Source organism: uncultured Actinomycetota bacterium (assembly GCA_963716465.1). Classification (GTDB taxonomy): domain Bacteria; phylum Actinomycetota; class Actinomycetes; order Mycobacteriales; family Mycobacteriaceae; genus Mycobacterium. Next base: position 129,165 of record CAVQTS010000003.1, on the reverse strand, counting down.
TCACCCCGGCCCGAGAAAACGCCGAGGTGGTTGTGGCTGCGGTGGCAGCGCGCGACGTGTCCCGGGCTCGAGACTTCGCCGCTAAACACGGCATCGCCCGGGCGCATGACAGCTACGAGGCGCTGATCGCTGACCCAGACCTGGACGCTGTCTACAACCCGCTGCCGAATGGCTTGCACGGCACGTGGACTCGCGCCGCACTGAGGCGCGGGAAGCACGTGCTGTGCGAAAAGCCGTTCACTGCCAACGCCGCCGAGGCCCGCGAGATCGCCGACCTGGCGGCCGCATCCGATCGGGTCGTCATGGAGGCGTTCCACTACCGCTACCATCCGTTGGCGTTGCGCATCGAGCAGATCATCGCCTCCGGTGAGCTAGGTCAGCTCGAGCGGTTGGAGGTCGGCTTTTGCTTCCCGTTGCCGAAGTTCTCCGACATCCGTTCAACTATCCCTTGCCGGTGGCGCGACGATGGACGCGGGATGTTATGCGGTCCACATGCTCCGCACCTTCGGTGGTTCGACTCCGGAAGTTGTTGCAGCACAGGCGAAGTTACGCGGTCCTGACATCGACAGGGCCATGACGGCCGAGCTGCGCTTCGCGGGCGGCCACACCGGCCGGCTCCGGTGCTCGATGTGGTCATCGGACCTGCTGCGAATCAGCGCCAGCGTGATCGGCGACCGCGGCGAGTTGCGCGTGCTCAATCCGGTGACGCCCCAGTTCTTTCATCGACTCTCGATCCGATCCGCCAGCGGAAAGCGAGTGGAGCGATTCCCGCGACGCAGCTCATACTCGTATCAGCTCGACGCGTTCGCCGCGGCGGTCCTGCGTGGGGAACCGGTGAAGACGACACCGGAAGACGCGGTCGAGAACATGACCGTCATCGATGCGATCTACGCGCTGCGCGGCCTGCCGAGGCTATTCCGCGAACGGTTAGGCACTGAAGGCAACCCAATCATTGGCGCAGAGGTCAGGTCAGTTGGCGAAATGCGCTTGGTTGAGGTGTGCCGCCACCCGCAAGGCGTTGGCCGCGACGGTCAGGCTGGGGTTCAAACCGGCACTGGATGGGAAGAACGAGGTATCGACCACGTAGAGATTGTCGACCTCGTGGGCGCGGTTCTGGGCATCCAGCACGCTGGTTTTCGGGATCGGTACCGAAGCGGCACGTGCCGCACACATGGCCCATGTTGCCGTTGTCCTTGCCGCTGCCCAGGCTGATCGGTGCGGAACGGCTTCAACACCTCTTTGAGGTTCGATAGAGAAGTGGTGCGGCGTTCGAGTTCGCTTGGGTGCAAACGGTATTGGATCCGCATTCGCTGGCGGCCGTCGACGCTAGGCCGGTTCGGTGGCAGGACGCGGTTGTCCAGATAGGGGAGGTCCTCGGTCATTGCGGCCAGCACCAGCCCGCCGGTGAACACGCGCTTATAGACTTGGCGGATCGCCGGGCGCATCACATTGAAGGCCTTGCCCTGCCAGCCGGGGCGGTTGGTCGCCCACTCCATGGGGGGAATTGCGCCGAATGACTGGACGGTGCCGTATTTCTGGCCCTCCCACAGATAGAAGTCGTTGAATCCGATCTCCTTGTTCGCGGCGGTCGTCTTCTGCCCGGATTGAGGCCACACCTCGACGGGGTCCAGCAGGTGGCGCATCAGGTTGCGGCCGACCATGTCTGAGCCGTTGGCCAGCCCACGTGGCCAGTCACCGGAACGGGAGTTGAGCAACAACACCGGGGTCACCAGCGCGCCGGCGGCCAGCACCACAACCTTGGCTTTCAGCGCCAACATGTCGGAGTGATGCTGGCAGATCACCTGCTGGACCCGGCTGCGGTCGGCCTCCAACCGCACGACCTTGCACTCGGCGAGCAAGTGGGCGCCATGCTCGGTGACCGCGGGCAGTACACCGTTACGGGCGGAGTCGCGTTTGCACTCTTTGGGGCACAGATAGGTCTGGCAGGTAGCGCAGTCGTCGGTGTAGTCGCAGGCCATCGGCAGGTGATAGGGGTGCAGGCCACGCCCGCTCAGGTATTTGACCAGGGGCTGATTGTCGGGTGAGAACGGCGGTGCAGATGGCAAACCGACCGCCGCGGCCTCCGGGCGCAGCGGATCGGGCGCCCCGCGCACGCCGAGCAGCTTTTCGGCTTCGGCGTACCAGGGGCTCAGTCCGTCGTAGGTGATGGGCCAGGCTTCGGGGACGGTGGAGTCGCCCGGGTCGGCGAAGTTCTGCCGCGGGGTGAAGTCCTGGACGAAGAAGCGTTCACAGACCATGCCGTAAAGCGCGGAGGAGCCGCCGGTGCCGCTGCCGATGAACGGCACGGACCGTTTGGGGAAACGTCCGCTGACGTCGGTGACTTCATCAGTGCTGCGTCCCGCCCGGGCCAGGGCTTCAAAGTGGGTCTCGGGGGAGCGGTAGGCGTCGGGCACGGCGACCTCGGGTATAGCACCGCGGATGGTGCCAGTGGTGCCTGGAAGTGTCGAGCGACCCTTCTCGACGAACAACACCCGCCGTCCCGCGCGGGCCAACTGGTAGCCCAACATCCCGCCGCCCATGCCGGTGCCCACGACGATGACGTCCCACACCACCCGCTCAGCCTCACGCCCACTCAGCTGACTGTCAGCCAATATTTAGCTCCTCAGCAGATGACGAGCCAGGTCATGGCCCGTCCGGGGGATGGCGAATGTTATCACCGCGGCATGGTCGACTAACTGCGCCGGCGCAGCTCGAATCTCGCTGGTCGAGCCGAGCGGCTCGTCTGAGCAGGGTGTTAGCATCCGTCCGTGTCTGACAGCGGGGGTCCCGGTACGGATCGGCATTCTTGGGCGCGTCAAGCTGGGCGCCGACGACCATCATCGGACCCGGCCCGCGGAAACCAGCGACGTCGTTGTGGCTGCGGTGGGTGCGCGCGACATGTCCAGTGCACGGGACTTCGCCGCCAAGTATCGGCATCGCGCGGGCCCACGGGAGCTACGACGACGTTATCGCCGATCCTGATCTGGACGCGATCTACAGCATCGTGCCCACCAGCATGCACGGAAGGTGGACCCGGGCTGCACTTGACGCGGGCAAGCATGTGCTGTGCGAAAAGCCGTTCACCGCCAATGCGGCCGAGGCCCGCGAGCATCGCCGAACTTGCTGCCAGATCGGACCGCGTTGTGATGGAGGCCATGCAGTACCGCTATCACCCGCTGACGTTGCGCGTCGAGGAGATCATCGCCTCAGGCGAGCTCGGCAAATTGGAGTTGGTCGACGTCACCTTGTGTGTCATGCTGCGCGACTTCTCGGGCAACTGTTACAACTATTCCCTTGCCGGCGGGGCGATGATGGACGCCGGCAGCTACATGGTGAACATGCTCCGCACGTTCGGCGGTTCGACCCCCGAAGTTGTTGCGGCAGAAGCTAAAACGTCTGAACGATCCTCGGGCGGATCGGGCGATGACGGCTGAGTTTCGGTACGCCGAACGGGCACACGGACGGCTGCGCTGCGCCCTGTGGTCGTCCAAGCTGTATCGGGCGAGGGCCAAGGTGGTGGGCGACCGCGGTGCACTTCACTGGCTCAGTCCGGTGGCACCCAATCTGTTCCCTCGACTGACTCATTCGGTCAGCCGGCCGCAAGCGGGTCGAGCACTTCCCGAAGCGCGCCACCTACGACTACCAGCTGGACGCTTTCGCCGCCTCGGTGCTGCGCGGGCAGCCGGTGCGGACCACACCGGACGAAGCCGCTGAGAACATGACCGTCATCGACGCGATTTATCGCGCCGCGGGCTTGCCGATCCGCGAGCCGAGCTGACGCAACCGCGACCACAGGCGGTCCAGACAGCTACATCCCGAGCCTTTGCCAAACTTCGGGATAGCTGGTCGACAGCCCGGCGCATTGCACTACACTGCCGGGCGGGATAGCCGGGGCACGTATAGTCCCCGGTTTGTTTGCCCAAACCGAGCTCGGGGGAACTGAAGGGCTGGATTCCGGAATGGCTAGAGGCGCGTTCGGACGTAGCGACGCTGAGATCGATCTCTTGGTCCGTGGCATGCGGTCGGGGATCGCCGTGGTTGGCTTCGGCTACATCGGCACCGTGATCGGGGCGGTGCTGGCTGACCGCGGCTGGCCCGTGACGGGGATCGACGTCCGGCAGAGCGTCGTCGACGAGATCAACCAGGGCAAGACCACCGTGCCAGAGCCGGGCCTGGGCGAACTCGTCGCCGAACAACGTCGCGCGTCGGCCGGCTTCGCGCCACGACCGATTTCGGCGCCATCGCCGATAACGACTTCGTCATCGTGACGGTCGGTACGCCGCTCGGTCCGGACTACGAGCCGATCGTCGACGACATCAAGGCCGCGGCGCGGGCGGTCGGGGAGCATCTGCGGCCGGGCCACCTCGTCATCCTGAAGAGCACGGTGCCGCCGGACACCACCGAAACTCTCGTCCGGCCCGATCCTCGAAGAGGCCTCCGGGCTGCGGGCCGGGGTCGACTTCGGGTTGGCGTTCTGCCCCGAGCGGCTCGCCGAAGGCCAAGCCATCCACGAGCTGACGTCGATTCCCGTGGTGGTTGGTGCGGTCGACGAACGCAGCGCGCGTGCCTGCGCCACGCTGTGGCGACACGCCCTTGGGGTGGAGTCCATGATCGTCGACGACCCGCGGACCGCCGAGATGGTCAAGCTCGCGGACAACCTCTGGATCGACCTCAACGTCGCGATGGCCAACGAACTGGCCAAGGTCTGCGACCGGCTCGGCATGGACGCCCTGCAGGTCATCGAGGCGGCCAACACGATGCCGAAGGGCGGCCGCGACGTCAACATCCTGCGCCGAGCATGGGCGTCGGCGGCTACTGCCTGACCAAGGATCCCTGGTTCGTCAACCACCTGGGCGAGACCCTGGGGCTGGAGCTGTCGATCCCGCGGACGTCGAGGACCGTCAACGACACGATGCCCGACCTACACCTACGGGCTGCTCACCCAGCTGCTCGCCGAGCAGGGCAAGGCGATCGAGACCAGCAAGATCGCGGTCCTGGGCATCGCGTTCAAGAACAACACCGGCGACTGCCGGCTCACGCCCACCAAGTACGTGCTGGCTCTGCTCGAGGAGTCCGGCTGCCAGTTGTCCGTTCATGATCCGTGGGTGCCCGACGAGGAGGCCCACACGGTGACCAAGATCCCGCTCGACCGCGGACATCGAGTCCGCGGTCAAGGATGCCGACGCCCTGGTGGTACTCGCCGGGCACCGAGAATTCCACCAGATTCCGCTGGCCCGGCTCGCGGACCTCGCGGCGACCGGGTGTGTGTTCCTCGACGGCCGCAACAGCTTCGACCCGGCCGCTGCACGCGCGGCCGGCTTCGTCTACAAGGGGATCGGCCGCTAGGCGGCCGACACGTACTCGCACAACCGTCCGCGAAACGAAAGAGCAAAGATGTCCAATGTCGTCGTGACGGGCGGCTACGGCTTCATCGGATCGCACCTGGTGTCCGCGTTGCTGGATCGCGGAGACACGGTCACGGTGTTCGACTTCGCGAAGAACACCCGCGACACGCAGCATCGACTTCGACCGGCATCCCAACTTCCGGTTCGTCCAAGGCGATGTCACCGATCTGGCGGCGCTCGAACAAGCCTTGACTGCCGATGTCGACACCGTGTTCCACCTGGCAGCGGTCGTCGGCGTCAAAAACTACATGAAGATCCGCTTCAGGTTCTCGACGTCAACGTGACCGGCACCCGCAACGTGCTCGAACTGAGCCAGCGGCATGGAATACGCGTGGTGTTCGCCAGCACGTCGGAGGTGTTCGGCAAGAACCCCAACCCACCGTGGGCCGAGGACGACGACCGCGTCCTCGGTTCGACGAAGACCGCGCGGTGGAGCTACAGCACCAGCAAGGGCATGGCCGAGCATCTGGTCTTCGCGATGCACGCCGCCTACGGACTGCCGGTGACGGTGGTCCGCTACTTCAATGTGTACGGCCCGCGACAGAATCCGATTTTCGTGGTGTCGCAGACCGTTCACCGCGATCCTCAACGGCCGCCAGCCGTTGCTCTACGACTCCGGCGACCAGACCCGGTGCTTCACCTACGTCGACGACGCCGTCGCCGGAACATTGCTCGCAGCCGACAGCGAGCGCGGCGATCGGGGAGGCCTTCAACATCGGCAGCATGACCGAGACGAGCATGCGGGAAGTTGTCGATCTGGCGATCAAGATCGCAGATGTCGACGGCGGTGTCCGGCGCTGAATCCGTCGACACCGCAGCGCGTTACGGAGATCGCTACGAGGACATCCCCCGTCGCATCCCGGACTCCACCAAGGCGCAGCGCGAGTTGGGCTGGCGCCTGCAGGTCGACGTCGAGGAAGGCATCCGCCGCACCATCGAGTGGGCGCGGGCCAATCCGTGGTACCTCGACGACGTCGCAGGGGAACAGTCATAAGGCAGCAATCGATTGCCGAACCGGCGGTTCCGGCGTCGACACCTGCTAAAGTGTCGGGACCCGTCAGAAGGTGGTTTGCCACAACGACGTGGGGCTCGGCTCGTTGGCAACGAATCCTGGCCGCGGTCATCGCTGCTCTGATCTTCTGGCCACAGTCTTCGGTTGACGCCACGGTCGGGCTCAATCCTTCCTGGCAAGCCGGATGGGCTCTGGCGCGGATCCATCGCGTCGCGTGGGGCCCTGACATCGTGTACACCTTCGGACCGTTGGGATTCCTCCAAAATACGGCGTACTACGCGTTCTCCCAGTCGCTGCTTGCCTCGATCTATCAGCCAGCCGTCATCGCTGCGCTATTTCTTGGCATCGCCGCAGTACTGCGTCAGCGCCATGCCCCAATGACCTCGCTCGTCGGCTCGTTCGTCACGACCGGCATCCTCTCCATTCTGCACACTGGTCACGGTCTAGTGGTTCCCGGCCTGGAATATCCAGAGTTGACGATTCTTGCAGCGTTCGCCTGGGCGGCAGTACCCCTGTTCCAGGAAAGTCCCAAGCGGTCAACGGTATTCGCGGCATCTTGCATGCTGGGCATGGCCGCTGGATTTCAGCTTCTGGTCAAGCTGAACAGCGGCGTAGCTATCCTGCTTATCGCCATGACAATGTCGGTGTTGCTCGATTGGCGAGCAATCCGGCGCCACTGCGCCATACTCGCAGCCTTTGCAGCCGCCGTCCTCCTGTTCTGGGTTCTCGCAGGCCAGCGGTTGGCGAATTTGCCGGTCTGGCTTCGTTACAGCAGGGAGATCGTTTCCGGCTACAGCGACGGGAAACGCCATGCCCCTTCCCGCGTTCGTTCCGTTCGCCGTGCCCGCGGTCATGTTGAGTCTGGCCTGGGCTGGCATTCTGGTGGCGTTGTTCTTTCGAGGGGCCCCCGACGCCAACCGCCGTTTGGTGCTGTACGTCGGCCTCTTGACTGGGTCCTCGCCAAGAAGAACTTCGTAAGACTCGACGTCACAAGCCTTTACGCGCTAATGGGCCTCATCATCGTCGGAGTGGCCATCACCCCGCTGTCTGGGCTTTCCAGAATCCCGCGCCGCGTCTTTGTCGCCGGCCTGGTCACCATCCTCGTGATCGAACTAGGGGTCGAGAGCGCTGTATTGCGTTCGATAGGAGATCAACGAGACAATCCCGTGGTCGTGGCCCAGCAGGCACCCGGTCAGGCAGCTGACCGTCCTCTTGGACACTAGCCCTGCCAGGTGAACTCGAGCACCGCATCCAAGACGCCAAGGCGCGCCAACGAGCGCTGTACGACATCCCCGAATCCTTCATCAACACAATCGGCTCCTCAACGGCTCACATTGATCCGAACGAGACATCGGCCGTATGGGCATACAACTTTGCGTGGGCCCCCGCACCCGTGTTCCAGAGCTACTCGGCGTACACACCTTCCCTAGATCGGCTCAACGCCGAATCACTATTCCGCGGAACCCAATTCGTCTTGTCTCGGCGGTCGCCCGCATCACCCGCCACCGGCATGACGGCCGGCTTGAAGTGCAACAGTCCCCGCTGTATGCGCGTGCGCTGCTGTGCGACTTCACGGTTAAAGGCGTGGAAGACAGATGGGCGCTGTTCGATCGCACCGTGCCGCATTGCGGGCCACTCACGCCACTGTCGCAGGTTGACATCCGCGGGGACGACATCATTCCCATTCCCTCCCCGAGCGGACCCAACATGGCTGTCCTGGTGGGGATAGACCTGCAACCAACCTTCGGTTGACCGGCTCTTCCAAGGAGCACTCGCTCCACTGACCGATCTCGACAGTCAGACTCCATGGCGTCGCATACCGCCTTGTCGCAGCCAACGCTGCTGAGCCCTTTCTTGTGGTCAGCCCTGCGTCGGCAAACGAAATGAACTTGCAGATCCATGCCCACACCATTGGAATCGGACGTGCTCCCTCCCTTGGTCAAGACAATGCCACTGCGCGACTGCGCTTTTACGAGATGAACGTCGGATCATGACCGACTCGATTGCTGACGTCACCAGACGACAGTCCGAGGAAGCTCCTGCTGTATTCCGGTCCAAGGGCGGGCTCCTGTTGGTTGCGACTGCATTAGTGGCCGCAGGCTGCGCGACGCACTCCGCCGGGCCGGCCGTGGTTGACTCCGCGTCGGCGCAGCCCAAAACCGTCATTGGCCCCGACGGCGGAGCCAAGCCAACCATCGACCTTGACGGTACTTGAGATCTTCGTCGGCATCAATATCACCGACATCCAGATGGGCACATATCGCAATGCCGGTGGGACGGATTGTTACTGGGCGCGGTTGGAAGTCTTGATCCGAACGACGTGATCGAAAGCGATCAGTCCACTAGGCCGCAAGAGGTCGTGATCCGGGCCAGCGATACCGCTTTCCTGACAAGGAACTGTGGGACCTGGCAGATGACCTCGCTCTAGTTCACTGATCTGACAGGGCTGAAAGTCCTCGATAGTTTCAACAGGTCCGGCTCAAGCGAGCGCGCGTGCGGTCAAAGCTTCGATCACCGGTGTCAACACGCGCGATATTCGAGTGTTATGTGCTTTTTGTCGGAGTAGACCAACGTGTTGCCGACGATGACCGGACAGCGGTCCTTGGTGCAGAACAGCGGGGTGAGGTCGGAATAGTCTCCGCCGGACGCCCGGGTAGCCGTCGCTTCAGCGGTGATACCGGGTTGGTTGACCGCGGTCGCCGTTCGTGGTGAGCAGGCCGATGCGTCGTCGAGATGGCTGGAAAGGCAATCGGCAACCATCGACTGCGGATTCGGAATCGGCCCGAGCACAAGCACTTTAGCTCCTGTGCCTCTTAGGTCGTGGACGAGCCGACCCAAGCTGGCGAGCCAAGCCTGATCGTATGCCGCGAAGCTCGAGCGTGGCTTGTAGGGCGAACCGTATAGCCGCGTCGCGGCAAGAACGATCAGTCGCGGGTGTTCAGCTCCGAGCCGGGAGATTATCTGGGTGCGCCACTGATTGCACTCCGTGTACTCGCGGCCGAGGATTGGGTTGATGATAGGTAGGTCCAGCAGCGGGCAGCTGGCCTTCGATAATGTCTCCAGTCGCCAGTTCCGTTGTCGGGCAACCTGCTCGAACGGGGGGAACCACATCGCGGCATTCGAGTCGCCGACCAGGGCTATGGACGTGGTCGAGGTGGTATCACCTGTGGCGCACTCGGGTTGGTCGGTTTGGAAAGCGCCGCGCATGCAGGCATTGGATAGGAGGTCTTTGATGCTTGCCGCCGCATCGGCAAGTGGCGGGCTCAGGTTGGACGGCACGGCTTTGAGGTCGGCCGACGCCGCAACCGCGGTTTGTACTTCGCCGAACACTTTTTGCACCGCCGCGTCGTAGCCGCCGATGCCCGAGCCTGCAGGAACGGCCACTTCGTCGACTGTGGGCGGCATGGCCGGCGCACCGTGTCCGACGGGACTCGGCACCACTTGCAGCAGTGCTACGCCGGCGCAGACCGCGACCGCGGTAGCGACAGCACCCAATCCGAGGCTTCGACGAGTGGAATCGCGGATCTTGGGGGCGAATCTCAGCGGGTTTTCGAGGAAGCGCCGCGTGAGTTCCGCCAGGACAAAGGACAGGACGACTCCCGCCATTGCCAATAAGAGTGCGTGGCCCATCACGGGTGCGAAACCCCACAGCGCTACCAACAAGATGGGCCAGTGCCACAAATACCATGAATAGGAGACTCTGCCGATTCCCCGCATGGGCGCCAGTCCCAACAACCGGCCGCAGCCCTGAGCAGGTATCGAACACCCAGCCCCGATGACCAAAACCGTGCCGAGGGTGGGCAGAAGTGCGGCAACGCCCGGGTATGGGGTGTTAGCGCTCAACACTGTGCAGGCCAGGACGATCAGACCCAGACCCGCCCACCCGATGACCGCGGCGGCGCGCGGCGATACTTGCTGCCACCGTTGCGCCGTGAGAGCCACCAAGCCGCCCGCGGCCAACTGCCAGGCGCGGGTGGGCAACGAATAGAACGCCATCGGCGGCATCAGGTGCGTCATCAGGAGTGACAGCGCGAGCGACACGGCCGCGACAATTGCGAGGATCAAAAAATAGGGGCGTTGGGACGAGGTGGCCTCTGCCTTGGTGCGTCGACGGACGCGCCGTATGAGCCAGGCTGTTCCTATGATCAGCGCCGGCCAGACCAGGTAGAACTGCTCCTCGACCCCTAGCGACCAGTAGTGCTGAAACAGCGAAGGAGCCAAGTCGGCGGCGAGGTAGTCGACCCCTTGCAGTGCGAACCGATAGTTGCTGACATAAAGGGCGCTTGCGATGCCATCGAAAATGGCGATGCGGGCCTGAAGTGGGGACAACATGACCACCGCGCCGATCATCGTGACGACGCCCACAGTGGCTGAGACCGGCAACAGTCGGCGCGCTCGCGCGCCGAAGAAGCGGCTCATCCGAACGGTGCCGGTGGTGTTCGCTTCCCGCCAGAGCAGTCCTGTGATCAAGAAGCCCGAGATGACGAAGAAAACGTCGACGCCGACGAACCCGCCACCGATCCCGGGCATGTGAGCGTGAAACAGGACGACTGCGAGCACTGCGACCGCACGTAGGCCCTCAATGTCCGGCCGAAATCGCTTCTGCTCCGTGCTCCGACGCTGTGGTTCTTCGTTGAGGCTGACACTGTCGGCTTGGTGCAAGATCACCCGCTTCTAAGGGGACGAGTTCTTTCGAGTCGAGGCATTGTTGCACCCGGCCCGTTTCAAGAGAAGGGGTTTAGCAAGCGGCAACAGCCTGAACACGCTGACGGGCCGGCAGCCCACCACGAGTAATGCGTCACAACCGAGCCAGTGCCCGGTCGGCGAGAGCCCCCATTACCGGTGCCAACTCGCGGGCGAATTCAGACGTCAGGTGAACGGCGTCGAAGTCCACCAGCGTGTTGCCGACGATGACGGGGCATCGGTCCGCGGTGCAGAATGGGTCGGTCAGGTCGGCGTACTCGCCGCCTGCGGCTTCGGTGGCGGCCGCCTCGGCGTCGATACCGGCTTGATTCACGACGCTCGATCTTGTTGGGGCGCAAGCCATTGCGTCGTCGAGGTGATCGGACAAGCAATTCGGCACGTTTTCCTGCGGAGTCGGGAAGGGGCCCAAGACCAGGACCGCGGCGCCGATGTTCCGCAGTTCCCGCGTGAGGCGGCTCAGGGCGTCGAGCCATGCTGCGTCGAAGGTCCTGAAGCCCGGCGAGTAACTGGCCGCGAGGCCATACGTCCGCAACATGCTCACAACGACCAGCCGTGGGTGCTCGGAGCGTAGCCGAGCCATGACGTCATCACGCCACTGTCTGCACATCGTGGCCGACAGCAGGCGGGCGACGGCATCGGTGATGTGCAAATCCAGCGCTGTGCACCCTCCCCGCCCCATCGTTTCCAGGCGCCAATGTCGCTGTTCGGCGGCCTCTTCGAACGCCGGACCCCACATCGTGGCCTCCGAGTCGCCGATCAGCGCCACCCTCGTCGACGAGGCGACGTCGCCCGAGGCGCATTCAGGCACTCCGCTGTCGAACAGGTTGCGCAGGCAGCCGCCGCTGAAAAGGGCATTGAACTCGGCCGGTGCATCGGCCAGAGGGGGGCTGAGGTTGGACGGTACGGCTGTGAGGTGGGAGGCGGCCGCGACTGCTGCGTGAACCTGGGCGACCGCGTCGCGCACCTCGGCGTCGTAAGCCGCGGGATTGGCGCCCGCTGGAACGGTTTCGGCGGTGAAAGTGAGTGGCTTTGCGGGTGGGCCATGCCCGACCGGCGGTGGCATGACTTTGAGCAGCGTCACGCCCACGCCAACCGCGAGCGCAGTGGCCGCGCCGCCGACTGCCAGACTGCGCCACGGAAAGCTACGGATACCGGCGGAGAATCGCAGGGGGTTCTCCAGTAACCGCAATGTGAGAACAGCCAGCCCTGCTGAAGCCAGCGCCGCCCCCAGTCGGGCGGACAGTCCCAGCGAGTGACCCAGGGCGGCGGGCACGATGACGAGAATCGGCCAATGCCAGAGGTACCAGGAGTATGAGATCCGGCCGATACCCTGCATCACCGGCGTTCCAAGGGCGCCGACCGCAGCCTTGTGCCGGTGCAGCGCAGCCGGCACCGATGATCAGCACCGCCCCCAGCGTAGGCAGAACCGCGGCGACACCCGGATAAGGCGTTTGGTCGCTCAGCCAACTACAGGCGAAGAGGACAAGGGCCACCCCGGCCCAGCCAGTGATCGCGGCGGCCCGCGAAGCCAACCTGCGCCACCGCCCGGCGGTGAGAGCCACGAGGCCGCCGACAGCGAGCTGCCACGCGCGGGTGGGCAACGAGAAGAACGCCACAAACGGCACCACATGGGTGACCACAAACGACAGCGCAAAGGACCCGGCCGAGATGAGGGCAAGCATGGTCAGAAAGGGCCGGGGTGAGGAGGTGGCTTCGGTTCTGGTGCGGCGGCGGATCATGCGGATCAGCCACGCTGTGAAGAGGATCAACGCCGGCCACACCAGGTAGAACTGTTCCTCCACGCCTAATGACCAGTAATGCTGGAACGGCGACGCCGCCGTCGACGCGGCGAAGTAGTCGACTTGCTGCGCGATGAACCAATAGTTGCTGACATACAGCGCGCTCGCGATGCCGTCCTGAATGACGGCGGGTACCCGCAACGGGGCCAGCAGAAGCGCCGAAGCGATCATGGTGACGACGCCGACTGTGGCCGATGCGGGTAGAAGGCGACGGGCGCGCGCCCCGTAGAAGTCCCGTAACCGCACGGTGCCGCTGCTGTTCGCTTCGCGCCAGAGCAAACCGGTGATCAAGAAGCCTGAGATGACGAAGAACACGTCGACTCCGACATAACCCCCTCCAAGCCCGGGTACCTTGGCATGGAAGAGCACGACGGCCAGCACCGCGACGGCGCGCAAGCCTTCGATGTCCGGCCGGAAACGACTATTCGGCGATCCCTGCCCCCCCTTCGCTCTGGAGCTCACGCTTTCGGTTTGGTGCAAGCTCACCTACTTGTCGTGATTCGGTGTGAGTGATCGATCGGGTGGCGAGCCCGGATTATGGAGCCCATCCATGTTTCGGAACGTGTTGTTTTGCTCCAGAACCAGTTTTTGAGTCGACGGTCAGGGGCAGATACCCGACCCACATTGGGTCGTTCGCCAGCTCCGAACACCGGCAACCAGACGGTGCACCGACTGCTCCGCGCCGGACCCCAAGAGGATTGGGAACCATGGCAATACGGCCATCGCGACTGCGAAGTAGACCCGCGTGCGCATGGTGGCTGGTCGAGCTGATTCAGCTAGACGGCTCGCGAAAAGCACGTAGACCACGGCTACATCGAAGGAGATCGCCACCCACCAGCGGGCCCAATCTGCTGAGGTCGCGAACACAGGAAGCAATAACAATGCCGCCAAGATTACGCCCATTGAGAGTCGTCCTTGCACGGCCTGATGGAATTGGCCGAACGGGACGTTGGAAATTCGGCCGATTACGACGATCGTCAGGACGAGGATAACGATCCCCGCAACTGTGGATCCGATGAAATGAGCCCAACCAATGGGTTTGGGTCCGACCATAGGGGTTTTCCCCGATGTCACGGTGATGTAGCGACAATCCAGTCGTGGTAATCGGTGTAGGCGTGTTGGCCGCTCATAGTCTGACCGGGCGACCACGCAACGGCCTTGTGGGGCAGATGATCACATTGCGCCGACACGTCACGCCGTCGCAGCAGCGCTGTCGCCAGCGCGACCAACAACCCGGGCACCACGGCGACAAGCGCGCTTAGACGTTGCGCTTTGGCGGAGCCGTGCGTCAGGGCCACTATCGCCAGGACAGCGCCGAGCGCCTGCAGAAACGGGATTGCTTCATGTAGCAGGGTCAGCACTGCCGTCACCAGGCCGTAAATGCCGCTTGCGACGAGAAGCGAGCGGTCCGTCTCCACGGCGGTGAGCACCACCGCGAAGGCCGCGAGCGCCGCCCCGCCGAAAAGGTCGGGCGTCGGCAGCACGATGGCGTGCACGATGCCTAACGGCAGCAGCGGGAGCAGGAGTGCCAGCATCAGTCGTCGCTCGGAGCGGCCAAATCTCTTTCGCAACCGTCCAGCCCACCGCCGCGATGCCGGCTGCGAACAGTGTCGGGACAAGCCAGCGCAGGATCAGCAACCCGGTGAAGTAGCCTCCCGCAGGAAAGAAGCTGAGGATCTCGCCGCCGAGGCCCCGCCGGACGAAGCCATTGTCGTAATTCAGGGCGTAGTAAGCGAAGAATTGGAGGTTCGGCTCGTGGACGGCTGCGAAAGCCACGCACGCCGCGATGTAGAGCAGTACGAACAGTCCGACTATCCCATAAGCGAACCTCGCCCGAGTGCTGGGCTCATCGGGTTGGCGGGCGTTTAGCCGACTCGACGGGGGATCGAGTTGGTCTGCCTCCGCGCTCATGCTTTCTCCTGTCGCGGGACGCCGGGTCGGATCGATGACAACTCCTCGGCCACCCGAATCCCCAGCGCGTCTTACCTGCAGTACATATCGCCACGGTCCGTGACCCCGTGGGACGCTAAGGGAAGCCATCCCGGCCGATAGAGTAGTCGCCTACGCGCGCTCGCTCGAACCCATCTTCGCTAGCAAAATTGCCAGCCAGAGCGCGTCATGCTTTCTCGGCGATCCACTCGGTGGTGAAACGCACGATCTCAGGGATGCGCTCCGCCATGCTGCCGGCGAGAGACTTCTCGAGTCTGCCGCCTAACAACGGAATTTTGACCTCCACCCTCACCTCAGACCGCATGCGGGAACCGGTGTCCGTCGGCGTGAGCAGGTTCTCCGCGCAGGTTGATCCTAATCCGCCGGAGACCAAGATGCTGATCTCGCCCTCGGACCTGCCCGTCCGGTTCCGCTCGCCACGTCTCGCTGTGTACGAGTTTGAGGTCTCCGGGAACAACTTTAGCAAACAGATCCGGAAGCAGCTGGCGTCCCGCGTGCTGGGTGCAGCGCACTTCCACCGTGCCGTCGGGGTCGACGACCAGCGAATCGAGGGTCGTGTTCGCGTCACCCGCGATGCGCGCCTGCCAGTAGTCCTCGCGGGCGAAGGCCGCATGAATTTGTTCGACGCTGGCGGGCGATTCCGTCCAGACGTCGAATGAGTGCGGCATAGCGGACCATCCTTTAACCAACTGTGAACTGTGGAGGCTCCCGCAAAGATCCGGGGCCACCGTTTCAAGCGCCAGTTCGATCGAGTAGACACTAGTCTGGCCGAGGCCATCGGCGGGTCGCGTGAGATAACCGAAGGGTGCACAGTGGATCGGACGAACCTGCATACGTTGTGGAAAGCCGTTCTGGTTGTCATCGTCGCTCGGTGTGGCCGTGGCGTGCTACTTCGCCCCGATCCTGCTGGCGGTCATCGGCGCGCTGCTGCTATTGCTGGTGATCGCCCGCCTGCTCTATCGCGGGCCGCGACCGCTACATCCCGAACCTGTACGCCCGCGACATCTCCGTCTACGACGACAAGTACCGCGGCTTCATCCTCCGCTCGCTCGCCGAGCTGCGCCAGCGCAAGATTGCGGGCCACACGCTGCTCTGGGAAGCCGAGCAACTCAAGTCACAACCAGACCTGAATTCCACCGAACTCCTGCTCGACCTCGGCGTCTGGCTCGGCTGGTCGACCCGGCTGATGTCGGAAGCCTCCGGACGCAAGGTGTACGGCTTCGACACCTTCACCGGTCTGGTCGAGGACTGGCAGATCGACGACCAGATGGTCCTCAAGAGCGGAACGTTCTCGCTGACCGAACCGCTGGCCCAACGCCTCATGCCTGCCACCGGCGTCACCCTTGACGACGACGGCGTTCCGCCGGCGCTCGGCCGCAACGTCGAGTTCATCAAGGGAATGACCTACGACACCCTGGCGCCCGTTCCTGGCCGAGCGGCCAGGAGCCCCGATCCGGCTCTTCCACATGGACCTCGACACCTACGAGAGCTGCCTGCACGCCCTGGAGACCTGCAAGGACCGCTTCGTCGAGGGCTCCATCCTGGTGTTCGACGAGTACCTGGTGACCAACGCCGAAATGCAGGCGTTCTACGAGTTCCAGGACCGATACAAGCTCGAGTGGCAGTACCGGTCCTGGGGCCTGGAGATCTGGGAGATGAACGTCGAGATGGTCACCGCGCCGTGGCGGCGGCTGCTCTACTACTTCATCGCGATGGCCATCTATTGGCTGCCCGGCAACGGCAATTACGTCTGGGCGTTCTTCACCAAGCGGTTCTGGAGATTCTGGCTGGGTGCCCCACCGGGCGACATCGCGTTCATGCTCGGCGCCGCCGGACAACGAAAGTCCATCAGCCTCGAGATCACCGGCCTGGGTGAACTGGCCGGCCCGCGATGAAGTTCGTGCTCGCAACCTGGGGCAGCCGCGGGGACATCGAACCCAACCTCGCCGTCGGCCGCGAACTGGTGCGCCGCGGGCACGAGGTGAAGATGGCCGTCCCGCCCGACCTCGTCGCCTTCACCGAGTCCGCCGGGCCCGAGGCGGTCCCATTCGGGCCGAACTCCGGAGCCATCCTCGATGCGCACCGCGACTACTGGACGTGCTTCTTCAGCACCCCGTGGAAGCTCCGCGAACTCGCCAGGTCGCGCGGCGAGATCGCCGGGCCGCTGCTGCGGGGCTGGCAGGAGATGAGCGCCACGTTGATGTCCCTGGCCGACGGGGCCGACCTGATCTTCAGCGGGATCAACTTCGAAGACGCCGCTGCCAACGTCGCCGAGCACTACGGCATCCCGCATGGCGACCCTGCATTACTTCCCGCTGCGCCCCAACAGTCAGGTCCTGCCGTTTCTGCCGGCGCCGTTGAGCCGCGCGGTCGTGCGGGGGTTCTGGTGGGTGTCCTGGCGCGCGACCAAGAAGGTCGAGGACACCCAGCGCCGCGAACTGGGCCTCCCGAAAGCCACCGGCTCCGCCCCCCGGCGCATCACCGAAAGTGGGTCGCTGGAAGTCCAGGCCTACGACGAGGCCTGCTTTCCGGGTCTCGCCGCCGAGTGGGCCCCGTGGCGGAAGCAACGGCCCTTCGTCGGCACCCTGACGCTGGACTTGGCGACGGACACCGACGACGAGGTCGTCGTCCTGGATCGCGGCCGGCACCCCGCCGATCTTCTTCGGGTTCGGCAGCATTCCGGTCGAAACCCCGGCCGACACGATCGCCATGATCGCCTCGGCCTGTGCGCGACTGGGCGAGCGGGCGTTGGTCGGTGCCGCCGGCACCGACTTCAGCAACGTCCCGCAGTACGAGCACGTCAAGGTGGTGGGCACGCTGAATTACGGCGACCGTCTTTCCCACCTGCCGTGCCGTCGTCCATCACGGCGGCTCGAGCACCACGCCCATCGTCATGCGCGCCGGAGTGCCTCAACTGATTCTTTTCTGGGACATGGTCCACGCCATCTATGGAACAGCTGTCAAACGGCTGAAAGTCGGGACCGCCCGCCGCTTCTCCACGGCGACCGAGGAGTCGCTGGTAGCGGATCTGCGCACCATTCTCGCCCCGGAATACACCGCGCGCGCCCGCCAGCTAGCGACCCGGATCACCCCGCCCGCGACCAGTTCGGCTATGGCGGCGGACCTGTTAGAGGATTTCGCCCAGCTAAAACACCGTCAATAAAGGTCCAGACCTATCTGTGCAGATCAGGTGGAGTGAGACTGGTTTTGTTGACGCTGCCGCAAGCCTCTACACTCATTGCTGGCCGCGCGTGATTCGGGTCACACGCGACCGCGTGACAGCCGTCACAGCACGAAGTATGGTTTAGAACTTGTTCTATCCCCGTCAATTACAAGGCTGGAGAAGCGGTGAGCATCAATCCGTTCGATGACGACGAAGGCAGCTTCTTCGTCCTGGTAAACGACGAGGAGCAACACAGCCTGTGGCCGGCCTTTGCTGAGTTGCCGGCCGGCTGGCGGGTGGTTCACGGGGAAGCCGACCGGGCGGCGTGTCTGGACTACATCGAAAAGAACTGGACCGATATTCGGCCGAAGAGTCTGCGGGAGAGGCTTTCAGAGGCTCAGGCCTCCGGTAACTAGCGCATGGGGTCGGGTAGGCAGATGGAGCTTGATGACCGTGCGCTTCCGCTGACGCGAGCGCAGCTGGACATATGGCTGGACCAGGAACTGGGCCACTCCGGTACGGAGTGGCAGGTCGGTCTGATGGTGCGCATCGAAAGCGCGATCGACCGGGATGCTCTGGAGTGGGCTATCAATCGGGTGATGAAGGAGGCCGAGCCACTGCGGGTCACCTGCTTCGAAGTCGACGGCAAGGTCTACCAGAAAGCCGTCGACTATCCCGAAATCGACGTGGACTTCTACGACCTGAGCGAGTCGGAGGATCCCGTCCAGGAAGCCCACGACAAGGCGTTATCCATTCAACGCACACCGATGCCGCTGAGCGGCCCGCTGTTCAACTACGCGGTATTTCGGACGCGGCCCGACGAGTTCTACGTCTTCGGCTGCTTCCACCACATCGTCATGGATGCCGGCGGCATCGGACTGGTGGGCAACCGCATCGCATCGGTGTACTCCGCGCTCGTCTCCGGCGAACCGATCCCGCCGGCGTTCTTCGGCTCACTGCAGGATCTGGTCGACTTCGAGTCGCACTACGAATCCTCCCCGGACTACCAAGACGATCAGGCGTACTGGACACAGAACCTGCCGGCGGAGCGGGACCAGAGCCGTCGTTCGGTTCAGGCCGCCGGGAAGCACGATCCCAACTTCCGTTCCGAGCCGGTGCGATTGGATCCCGTGGTCCTTCGCCGGGTCCGAGACCTGTCCGACGTGTGGGACGTGCCGAGAGCTTCGGTCATTACCGCGGCGTGCGCGCTGCTGATGCGCGAATGGTGCGCCGAGGGTTCCGAGGTCGTGCTCGACTTCCCGGTGAGCAGACGGGTGCGACCCGAATCCAAGACACTGCCGGGGATGGTCGCCGGCATCGTCCCACTGGTGCTCAAGGTCTCGGCGGGATCGACCGTCGCCGACTTCTGCCGCAACGTCGACGCACGGATTCGCGAAGCCATTGCACATCAACGGTTTCCGGTTCACGAACTGGAACGCAAGGCTCACGTCAGCAATCCCGACCGAGTGGTGATCGATTTCTTCCCGAACGCCTTCTCCCTTGACTTCGGTGGTGTCGAGGCAACCGCGAAGATGACCAACTCGGGCTTCGTCGGCGGCTTCGGGTTCATCTTCTCCGGCGTCGGCGACGACCTCTTTCTGAGCACGCTGGGTGCCGCCGAGCCGTTCGCCAGCATTCCCCTGGCCGATCTGGCCTCGCGCCTGGAGCAGGTGCTGGTGGCGATGTCCGCCGACCCAGCGCGGCGACTGTCCTCGATCGAGCCTCCCCATCAAGAGCAGCTTGCGCATCTCGACGAGTGGTCCAACCGCGCGGCATTGGCCCGGCCTGAGTCTGTAGCGCAGTCGATTCCGGCGGTGTTCGCTGCGCAGGTGGCGGCGGCGCCGGAGGCGTTGGCGGTGAGCTTTGAGGGTCGCTCGATGAGCTACCGGGAGTTGGATGAGGCGTCTGATCGGGTGGCGCACCTGTTGGCGGCGCAGGGGGTGGGGCGCGGTCAGCGGGTGGCGTTGTTGACCCCGCGTGGCGCTGATGCGGTGGTGGCGATCCTGGGTGTGCTGAAGTCGGGGGCGGCGTATGTGCCGATCGATCCGGCGGTGCCTGCGGCGCGGATGGAGTTCATCCTCGAGGATGCGGCGCCGACGGCGGCGATTACCACTGCGGCGCTGGCGGATCAGCTGGCGGGCCGGGATCTGATCGTCATCGACATCGACGACGAGGCCCTTGCCGGGCAGCCGGTGTCGGTGTTGCCGGTTCCGGATGCCGGCGATATGGCCTACATCATCTACACCTCGGGTACCACGGGGGTGCCGAAGGGTGTGGGGATCGCGCACCGCAATGTGATGGGTCTGCTGGGTTCGTTGGCGCCGGAGATCGCGCCGGGGCAGGTGTGGTCGTTGTGGCATTCGCTGGCCTTCGACGTCTCGGTGTGTGAGATCTGGGGTGCGTTGCTCTCGGGTGGCCGGTTGGTGGTGGTGCCGGAGTCGGTGGCGCGTTCGCCGGAGGATTTCCACGCGTTGTTGGTCGCTGAGCAGGTGGCGGTGTTGAGCCAGACCCCGTCGGCGTTTTATGCGTTGCAGACTGCCGACACGTTGGCGCCGGAGTTGTCGCGGCAGTTGAGTCTGGAGGCGATCATCTTCGCCGGTGAGGCGCTGGAGCCGCCCCGGTTGGCGCCGTGGTTTGAGCGTCACTGCGATGGTCCGCGGTTGTTGAATCTGTATGGCACGACTGAGACGACGGTGCATGCCTCGTTCCGGGAGATCCTCGCCGAGGACGCCGCGCAGCCGGTCAGCCCCATCGGCGTGCCGATGGAACACCTGTCGTTCTTCGTCCTTGACGGCTGGCTGCGTCCGGTTCCCGAGGGTGTGGTCGGGGATCTGTATGTGGCGGGTTCGGGTGCGGGGCTGGGGTATTGGCGGCGGCCGGGGTTGACGGCGTCGCGGTTTGTGGCGTGTCCGTTCGGTGGTGTCGGTGAGCGGATGTATCGCACCGGTGACTTGGTGTATTGGGGTCCCGACGGCCAGTTGCGGTATGTGGGCCGCTCCGATGAGCAGGTCAAGATCCGCGGCTATCGCATCGAACTCGGCGAGGTGCAAGCCGCGCTGGCGGCGACCGATGGCGTGCACCACGCCGAGGTGATCGCCCGCGAGGATCGCCCCGGCGACAAACGTCTGGTCGGATACATCACCGGCACAGCCAATCCTGCCGTGGTGCGGGCGGCGCTGGCGCAGCGGCTGCCCGAGTACATGGTGCCCGCCGCGATCGTCGTCATCGACGCGCTGCCGTTGACGGTCAACGGCAAGCTTGACCGGCGGGCGCTGCCGGCTCCGGAGTACCAGGACACCGACTCCTATCGCGCGCCTGCCACCGCGGTGGAGGAGATTCTGGCCGACATCTACGCCCAGGTGCTCGGTTTGGAGCGGGTCGGCGTCGACGAGTCGTTCTTCGAACTGGGCGGCGACAGCATCCTGTCGATGCAGGTAGTCGCCCGCGCCCGCGCGGCCGGGCTGGTGTGCCGGCCGCGCGACATCTTCGTCGAGCAGACCGTGGCCCGACTGGCCCGCCTGGTCACCGTGGCCGACGGCACCGACGAGGTCGACGAGGGCATCGGGCCGGTGCTAGACCACGCCGATCATCTCCTGGCTGCACGACGTCGAGGGTCCGGTCGACCAGTTCAACCAGACCGTCGTGGTCCAGGCGCCGATCGGGGTGACCGAGGACGACGTGATCGCGGCGCTGCAGGTGCTGCTGGATCGCCATCCCATGCTCCGGCTGCAGGTCGACGACGACGGTGCCGGCGGCTGGTCGCTGCAGGCTCGCGAGGCGGGATCGGTGGACGCCGGTTCGTGCCTGCACACCGTGGACGTGTTGTCCGACGAAGCCCTGGTTCAGGCTCGTTCGCAGTTGAACCCGAGCGCCGGAACCATGTTGAGCGCCCTGTGGGTCAGTTCCACCCGGCGGCTGGTGGCGGTCGTGCATCACCTCGCCATCGACGGGGTCTCGTGGCGAATCCTGTTGGAGGACCTCAATCTGGTGTGGGCGCAGCAACGTGTCGGCCACCCACCGGTGTTGCCCGAACCCGGCACGTCGTTCCAGCGCTGGGCCGCCCTGCTGGCCGAGTATGCGCACCGACCCGACGTGGTGGAGTACGCCGACACCTGGCGGCAGGTGGTGGAGACTCCCGCGGCGCTGCCGATGGTCAGCCCCGATCTGGACACCTGGGGGAGTGCCGGCACGCTGGCAATCGATTTGGATATCGCGACCACCCAGTCGCTGCTCGGCGACGTGCCTGCCGCGTTCCACGCCGGGGTTCAGGACGTCCTGTTGATCGCGTTCGCGTTGGCGGTGGCCGAATTCCTCGGCACCGGCGCAGAACCGGTCGGCATCGACGTCGAGGGCCACGGCCGCGACGACGAATTGGCCGCCGACGTCGACCTGTCGCGCACGGTCGGTTGGTTCACCGCGAAGTATCCGGTCGCGCTCAGCGTCGGCGGGGTGGACTGGTCCCAAGTGGTCGCCGGCGGCGCCGGACTGGGAGTGGTCGTCAAGGATGCCAAGGAATACCTACGGGCGCTGCCGGACGGTATGAGCTACGGCGCGCTGCGCTACCTCAACGGCGACGTCGACCTGGAGGGCTGCGATCCGCCGATCGCGTTCAACTATCTCGGCCGCCTCGGCGCGTCGGGGACCCAGGCCTCCGATGACACCTGGCAGATCTGCTGGGACGGCTTGGACAACGTCAACCCGAGCCGGGAGCTGTCGACACCGTTGATGCACACCGTGGAGCTCAACGCCGGCACCGTCGACACCGATGCCGGACCGTTACTGCGCGCCGGCTGGACGTGGGCACCCTCGGTGCTCAACGAAATCCAGGTCCGCCGGCTGAACGATTTGTGGTTCGACGCGCTGACCGGCATCTGCGCGCACGTCAACTCCGGCGGCGGCGGGCTGACCCCTTCGGATCTCGCGGTGGGTCTGAGCCAGCAGCAAATCGACGAGCTTCAGCGCCAATATGCGGATAGCTGATGTTCTGCCGCTGACCCCGCTACAACAGGGTCTGCTGTTTCACGCCAACACAGCGCAGGGCGGCGACGACCTGTATGCGATCCAGCTCCAGATCACCCTGAGCGGCCCACTCGACGTGCACCGGCTGCGCGACGCCGTGAGCGCCGTGGCCATCCGGCATCCCAACCTCGCGGCCAGGTTCTCGGACAAGTTCGAGGCGCCGGTGCAGATCATCCCGGCCGATCCCGAAATCCCCTGGAGCTACACCGAAATCGACGACTGGCAGGCCGACGTCGAGCAGCAGATCGCAGCCGTCTGCGCCGCCGAGCGGGCAGCGGTCGGCACGCTGGCCGATCAGCCGGTCTTCCGGGCCGCGCTGATCCGCTTCGCCAAGGACCAGTACCAACTGGTGCTGACCAATCACCACATCGTCCTCGACGGCTGGTCACTGCCCATCGTGCTGCAGGAGATCTTCGCTGGTTACTACGGCCAGCGGTTGCCGCCCGCCGCGCCGTACCGCAGGTTCGTCACCTGGCTGTCCGGCCGGGATCTCGAGGCAGCCCGCGCGGCCTGGCGTGAGGTACTGGCCGGATTCGAGACACCCACCCTGGTCGGCCCGCCCGGCCGCACCGGCGAGGGGCCGCGGGACGTCGCAACGTTCCAGGTCGGCGAGGACACCACGCGGGCCCTCGGCGAGCTGGCCCGCTCTCACCACACCACAGTCAGCACAGTGCTCCAGGCCGCCTGGGTGCACTCGCTGGTGTCGCTGACCGGCCACCATGACGTCGCGTTCGGCACTACGGTGTCGGGCAGACCTGTCGAGGTCCTCGGTGCCGACTCGATGGTCGGCCTGCTGATCAACACCGTGCCGGTGCGGGCAAGTACCACGGCCGCAACCACTTTCGCCGACCTGATCGCGCAACTGCAGAACTCCTACACCCAGACCCTCGACCACCAGCACCTCGCGCTCAGCGAGATCCACCGGATCGCCGGCCAGGACCAGATCTTCGACACCCTGTTCGTCTACGAGAACTACCCGCTGGACCTCGCCCGACTGTCCGGTAGCGACGGCCTGACGGTCACCGGCATCGGCCACCGCGAGTACAACCACTATCCGCTGGCCGTCCAGGCGATGCCGGGAAACGAACTGAGCCTTCGCGTCGAGTTCGACACCGATGTGTTCGACAGGGCCGACATCGACGCCCTCGTCGACCGATTCAGGCGCGTACTCGTCGCCATGACCAGCGACTCTGCGCAGCGGTTGTCCTCGATCAACCTGCTCGACGCCGACGAGCACGCCGTGCTCGACGACTGGGGCAACCGGTCGAGCCTGACCGCCTCCTACGGCGACCCCGAGTCGATTGCCGCCCTGTTCGCCGAGCAGGCCGGCCACACGCCGGATGCGATCGCGGTCGGCTTTGACGGCCAGTCGCTGACCTACCGAGACCTCGATGAGGCGTCAAACCGCTTGGCTCGCTTGCTGATCGACCGCGGTGTGAGCCCGGCACAGCGAGTGGCGATGCTGCTGCCCCGATCCGCCGACGCGATCGTGGCGATGGTGGCGGTGCTCAAGACCGGTGCGGCATACGTGCCGATCGATCCCGCGGTCCCCGAAGCGAGGATGCAGTTCGTCCTGCAGGATTCGGCACCCGCTGCGGTGCTGACCACCGACGACCTGCGCTCACGGTTGGACGGCTTGGACCTACCGGTTATCGACATCGCCGATTCCCATGTCGCGGCGCCGGACAATCGACTCCAACGTGCCGCTGACCGGATCGGGTTCGGCGGACGTTGCCTACATCATCTACACCTCGGGAACCACCGGAACCCCGAAGGGCGTCGCGATCCCGCATCGCAACGTGACCGTGCTGTTGGAGACCCTCGACGCCGATATGGCGTTGACCGGTCACGTGTGGTCGCAGTGTCATTCGCTGGCCTTCGACTTCTCGGTGTGGGAGATCTGGGGCGCGCTGCTCTACGGCGGCCGGGTCGTGGTCGTTCCCGATCCGGTGGTGCGCTCCGCGCAGGACCTGCACGCGGTGCTGGTCGCCGAGCAGGTCACCGTCCTGAGCCAGACGCCCTCGGCCTTCTATGCGTTGCAGGCGGCCGACGCGGCACAGCCCGACGCCGAGTCGCAAGCACAGCTGAGCCTCGAGGCGGTGGTGTTCGGCGGGGAAGCCCTTGAGCCGCAACGGCTGCGCGCCTGGCGCGGCCGGCACCCGGTCGCGCCCCGCCTGATCAACATGTACGGCATCACCGAGACCACGGTGCACGCCTCGTTCCGGGAGATCACCGACGGCGATCTCGAGAATGCGGTCAGCCCGATCGGGGTGCCGCTGTCGCACCTCGGCTTCTTCGTGCTCGACCCGTGGCTGCAGCCGGTGCCCATCGGTGTTGTCGGCGAGTTGTATGTCGCCGGAGCCGCATTGGCCTACGGATACGTCGGTCGTGCGGGGTTGAGCGCGACGCGATTCGTCGCCTGCCCGTTCGGGGCGCCGGGTGAGCGGATGTATCGCACTGGTGATCTGATGTCGTGGGGCCGCGACGGGCAACTACGCTATGCGGGGCGCTCCGACGAACAGGTCAAGATCCGCGGCTACCGCATCGAACTCGGCGAGGTGCAGGCGGCGTTGGCAGCGCTGGACGGAGTCCGTCAGGCCGAGGTGATCGCCCGCGAGGACCACCCGGGCGACAAGCGCCTGGTCGGCTACGTGACCGGAACGGCGAATCCCGCCGATCTGCGCACCGCACTGGCAGAACGATTGCCGCAGTACATGGTTCCCGCCGCGATCGTGGCGATCGACGCGATGCCGCTGACGGTCAACGGCAAGCTGGACCGCCGGGCTCTGCCCGTGCCCGAGTACCAGCAATCCGACAGCTACCGCGCACCGGCCACCGCCGTCGAGGAGATCATCGCCGGCATCTATGCCCAGATCCTCGGAGTGGATCGCGTCGGGGTAGACCAGTCGTTCTTCGACCTGGGCGGTGACTCGCTCTTGGCGATGCGGCTGATCTCCACGGTCAATGCGGGCCTGGGTGCGGGCCTGTCCGTGCGCACGCTGTTCGAGGCTCCCACCGTCGCCCAGTTGGCGGCCAGAGTCGGTGCCGACGAGCAGCAGCTCGAGCCGCTGGTGGCGATGGAGCGGCCGGCTGTCGTCCCATTGTCGTTCTCCCAGAACAGGTTGTGGTTCCTCGACCAGTTGCAGGGACCCTCACCGACCTACAACATGCCGCTGGGTCTGCGGCTGCAGGGTCCGCTGAACACCGACGCGCTGAGCGCGGCGATGGCCGATGTGGTCGGCCGTCACGAGAGCCTGCGCACCCGGTTCGTGGTGGTCGACGGGGTTCCGCAGCAACTGGTGGTGCCCGCCGATCAAGCCGACTTCGGCTGGGAGGTCGTCGACGCGACCGGCTGGCCGGCCGGCCGGCTCGATGAGGCGATCGACGACATCGCGCTGCACCGCTTCGACTTGGCAGCCGAGATCCCGATCTGGGCAAAACTTTTCCGCCTCAGCGACGACGAGCACGTGGCGGTGTGCGTGGCGCACCACATTGCCGCCGACGGCCTGTCGATCGCCCCGATGATGCGTGACCTGGGCATCGCCTACGTCAGCCGATGCATGGGAATACCGCCGTTCTGGGCCGAATTGCCGGTGCAGTACGTCGACTACACGTTATGGCAGCGAGCCCAGTTCGGCGACCTCGACGACGCGGACAGTCTGATCGCCCGTCAGCTGGCCTACTGGCAGGACGCGTTGGCCGGTCTGCCCGAGCGACTGCAGTTGCCCACCGACCGGCCATACCCGCCGGTGGCCGACGAACGCGGCGCCAACGTCGTGGTGGAGTGGCCCATCGAACTTCAGCAGCGCATCGCCCGAGTCGCCCGCCAGCACAACGCCACCAGTTTCATGCTGGTTCAGGCAGCCTTGGCGGCACTGCTGGCCAAGCTCAGCGACAGCACCGATGTCGCAGTCGGATTCCCCATCGGCGGCCGTCGCGACCCGGCACTCGACGACCTCGTCGGCTTCTTCGTCAACGCCCTGGTGTTGCGAGTCGAGGTGACCGGAGACCCCACCGTCGCCGAACTGCTCGCCCAGGTCCGCACCCGCAGCCTGGCCGCCTACGAGCACCAGGACGTTCCGTTCGAGGTGGTCGTCGAGCGGCTCAACCCGACCCGATCCCTGACCCATCACCCGCTGTTCCAGGTGATGCTGGGCTGGCGCAACCTGCCTTCTGAGGCAAGTGACGAGATCGCGCTCGCCCTGGGCGATTTGAAGGTGACTCAGCTTCCCCTCGAAACCCACTCGGCCCGGGTGGACCTGGCGTTCACGTTGAACGAACGGTGGGCGAAAGACGGTGAGCCCCAGGGAATCCGCGGTCTGGCCGAATTCCGCACCGACGTATTCGACGCTTCCAGCATCGAAGCGCTGATCGACCGCTGGCAGCGGGTGCTGGTGGCGATGACCGACGACCCGACCCAGCGGCTGTCCTCGGTGGACGTGCTCACCGAAGACGAGCACGCCCGCCTCGACGCGTTGGGCAACCGGAAACTGTTGGCCGAGTCGGAGCCTGCCGCGTTGTCGATCCCGGAGATGCTGGCCGCACAGGTGGCCGGCACCCCGGACGCGGTGGCACTGACTGCCGCGGATGGCTCGCTGACCTACCGCGAGCTCGACGAGGCCGCGAATCGGTTGGCGCACTTGCTCTCTGATCGCGGAATCGGCGCCGGTGCATGTGTCGGACTGCTGCTGGAGCGTTCCGCGGCGGCCGTCGTGGCGATGCTGGCGATCCTCAAGGCCGGCGGGCACTATCTGGCGATCGACCCGGCTCTGCCTGAGGCGCGCGTCGACTTCATCCTCACCGACGCCGCGCCGGTCGCGATCATCACCACCGCCGACCTGCGATCCCGGGCAGAGGGCTTCGGCCGCACCGTCATCGACATCGCCGACCCCGCCGTCAACACCCAGCCGAGCACCGCATTGCCGGCGCCCGACCCGGAGCACATCGCGTACCTCATCTACACCTCCGGTACGACGGGCACGCCGAAAGGTGTTGCCGTCACGCACCGCAACCTGGCCCACCTGGCGCCGTCGACGCCGGCATCCCTGCCGCCGGATCAGGTGTGGACGCAGTGTCACTCGTATGCGTTCGACTTCTCGGTGTGGGAGATCTGGGCCGCACTGTTAGGCGGCGCACGCCTGGTGGTGGTGCCCGACGCCGTCGTCCGGTCACCCGATGACTTCCACGACATGCTGGTCGACGAGCACATCAACGTGCTCACCCAGACCCCGTCGGCCGTGGTCGCACTGCGCCCGCAGGGTCTGGAGTCGGTGGCGGTGTTGCTCGGCGGCGAGGCGTGCTCGGCCGATGTGGTCGACGAATGGGCCCCCGGTCGGGTGTTGATCAACGCCTACGGCCCCACCGAGGCCACCGTTTATGCGTCCTTGAGCGCACCCTTGGAAGCCGGCACCGGTGCGGCCCCGATCGGCGCTCCTGTTTCGACGTCGGCGTTGTTCGTCCTCGACAAGTGGCTACAGCCGGTGCCCGAGGGTGTGGTCGGCGAGTTGTATGTGACCGGCCGCGGCGTGGCGATGGGCTATCTCGGCCGAACGGCGTTGACCGCATCCCGGTTCGTGGCCTCGCCGTTCGGCAAGCCCGGAACCCGGATGTATCGATCCGGGGACCTGGTGCGCTGGCGCTCCGACGGACAGTTGCAGTACGTCGGCCGTGCCGACGAGCAGGTCAAGATCCGCGGCTATCGCATCGAGCCCGGCGAGGTTCAGGCCGCACTGGCGGCGCTCGACGGCGTCGAGCAGGCGGTGGTGATCGCCCGCGAGGACCGCCCCGGCGATCAACGACTGGTCGGATACATCACCGGCGCAACGGATCCCGCCGCCGCGCGCCTCGCGCTGGCCGATCAGCTGCCGTCGTACATGGTGCCTGCCGCGGTGGTGCGGATCGAAACGCTGCCGTTGACGGTCAACGGAAAACTCGATGTCCGTGCGCTGCCGGCACCGGAGTACCAGGACGGCGAACAGTACCGTGCCCCGACCAACCTCACCGAGGAGATCCTGGCCGGGATCTACGCCCAGATTCTGGGCGTCGAGCGGGTGGGTGTGGACGACTCGTTCTTCGACCTCGGCGGCGATTCGCTGTCCGCGATGCGGGTGATCGCCGGCGTCAACGCCGCGGTGGACGCTGGGCTTTCGGTGCGCGTGCTGTTCGAGTCGCCTACGGTCGCCCAGTTGGCACTTCGCGTCGGCGGGGGAGAGGGCGGCCTCGAGCCGCTGGCAGCGGTGCAGCGCCCCGACGTGGTGCCACTGTCGTTCGCCCAGAGCAGGTTGTGGTTCGTCGACCAGTTCCAGGGTCCCTCAGCCATCTACAACATCGCGGTGGCCCTGCGGCTCAGCGGGCCACTGGACTCTGAAGCGCTCGGTGGGGCACTGGCTGACGTGGTGCAGCGGCAGGAAAGCCTACGCACGCTGTTCCCGGCGGTCGACGGGGTGCCACACCAGTTGGTGGTGCCCGCGGCGGGCGCCGACTTCGGCTGGGCCGTCGTCGATGCCGAGGGCTGGCCGGATGACCGAATCACCGAGGCGATCGACGCGGTGGCACGTCACGAATTCGATCTGGCGGCCGAGATTCCTCTGCAGGCAAGGCTTTTCCGCGTTGCCGCCGACAATCATGTGCTGGTCGCCGTGGTACATCACATTGCCGCCGACGGTGGGTCGATCACCCCGCTGGTCCACGATCTCGGCCTGGCCTACGCCAGTCGGCGTAACGGATCGGCTCCCGAGTGGGCCGATCTGGCGGTGCAGTACATCGACTACACGCTGTGGCAGCGTGAGCAGTTGGGGGATCTCGCCGACAGCGACAGCCGCATCACCGCGCAGCTGGGGTACTGGGAGTCCGAATTGGCGGACCTGCCCGAGCATCTGCAGTTGCCGACGGACCGGCCCTACCCGCCGGTGGCCGAGTATCGCGGAGCCAGCCTCGCCGTCGAGTGGCCGGCCGAACTGCAGCAGCTGATCGACCAGTTGGCCCACGAGCACAACGCCACCAGCTTCATGGTCATTCAGGCCGCGCTCGCGGTGCTGCTGTCAAACCTCAGCTCCAGCACCGATGTCGCCGTGGGCTTTCCGATCGCAGGTCGCAGTGACCCCGCGCTCGACGACTTGGTCGGCTTCTTCGTCAACACCTTGGTGCTGCGGGTGGATCTGTCCGGGGATCCCAGCGTCGCCGACGTGCTGGGGCAGGTGCGCCGACGCAGTCTCGCCGCATACGAGCATCAGGATGTGCCGTTCGAACTGCTGGTGGAACGGCTCAACCCGACCCGCAGCCTCACTCACCACCCACTGGTGCAGGTACTGCTGTCCTGGCAGAACTTCGCCTGGCAGGACAGTCGCACGGGCGGACTGAGTCTCGGTGACCTCGAGGTCACGCCGATCCCGGTGGACACCCACACCGCCCGGATGGACCTTGCTTTCCACCTGGCCGAATCGTGGGGTGCCGACGGCGAACCGGCCGGTATCGGCGGGACGGTGGAATTCCGCACCGATGTGTTCGAGGCCGACACCATCGCGAACCTGATCGGACGACTCGAGCGGGTACTGGTGGCGATGACCGCCGACCCGACTCGAGCGTTGTCGTCCATCGACGTGCTCGACGACAGCGAGCACGCCCGCCTCGACGGCTGGACCAACCGCGAGGTGCTGGCACAGGCCAGAGGTTGTGGCGCAGTCGATTCCGGCGGTGTTCGCCGCGCAGGTGGCGGTTGCGCCGGAGGCGGTGGCGGTGACCTTCGACGGTCGCTCGATGAGCTACCGCGAGTTGGATGAGGCGGCCAATCGGGTGGCGCATCTGTTGGCCTCGCGTGGTGTGGGTCCGGGGCAGCGGGTGGCGTTGGTGATGCCGCGTTCGGCCGATGCGATCGTGGCGATTTTGGGGGTGCTCAAGTCCGGGCGCGGCCTACGTGCCGGTGGATCCGGCGGTGCCGGCGGCGCGCATGGAGTTCATCCTCGAGGATGCGACGCCGACGGCGGCGATCACCACCGCGGCGTTGGTGGATCGGCTGGACGGGCCGGGACCTGACCGTCATCGAAATCGACGACGAAGCCCTTGCGGTCCAGCCGGTTTCGGCGTTGCCGGTACCCGATGCCGGTGACATGGCCTACATCATCTACACCTCGGGTACGACGGGAGTGCCCAAGGGTGTGGCGATCACGCATCGCAATGTGATGGGGTTGTTGGAGCTCGTTGGAAGCTGAGCTTGCCGCGGGTCAGGTGTGGTCGCTGTGGCATTCGTTGGCCTTTGACGTCTCGGTGTGGGAGATCTGGGGCGCGCTGCTCTCCGGTGGTCGGCTGGTGGTGGTGCCCGAGTCGGTGGCGCGCTCGCCGGAGGATTTCCACGCGTTGCTGGCCGCCGAGCAGGTCGGTGTGTTGAGCCAGACCCCGTCGGCGTTCTATGCGTTGCAGACCGCGGACACGTTGCAGCCGGAGCTGTCGCGCCAGCTGAAGCTGGAGGCGGTGATGTTCGCCGGTGAGGCGTTGGAGCCGCAGCGTCTTGCGGCCGTGGCTGGACAGTCATCCGGATTCGCCGCGGTTGATCAATTTGTATGGCACGACTGAGACGACGGTGCATGCCTCGTTCCGGGAGATCGTCGCCGAGGATGTCGACCCGAGCCGGTCAGCCCGATCGGGGTGCCGCTGGCTCACCTCGGCGTTCTTCGTGCTCGACAGGTTGCTTGCGGCCGGTGCCGGCGGGTGTGGTCGGCGAGTTGTATGTGGCCGGCGCCGGGTGCTGGGCTATGGGTATTGGCGGCGGCCG
This sequence comes from uncultured Actinomycetota bacterium, assembly GCA_963716465.1. Classification (GTDB taxonomy): domain Bacteria; phylum Actinomycetota; class Actinomycetes; order Mycobacteriales; family Mycobacteriaceae; genus Mycobacterium. The sequence goes on along the minus strand of CAVQTS010000003.1, from coordinate 97,346 downwards.
GGGTTGACGGCGTCGCGGTTTGTGGCGTGTCCGTTCGGGGGTGCCGGGGAGCGGATGTATCGCACCGGGGATCTGGTGTGGTGGGGTGCCGACGGCAGCTGCGGTATGTGGGGCGCGCCGATGAGCAGGTCAAGATCCGCGGGTATCGCATCGAGCTCGGTGAGGTGCAGGCGGCGCTGGCCGGGTTGGACGGGGTCGAGCAGGCGGTGGTGATCGCCCGCGAGGACCGCCCCGGCGACAAGCGTCTGGTGGGCTATGTCACCGGGACAGCGGACCCGGCCGAGGTGCGGGCCGCGCTGGCCGAGCGGCTGCCGGCCTACATGGTTCCGACCGCGGTGGTGGTGGTGGACGCGCTGCCGTTGACGGTCAACGGCAAACTCGACACCGCGCGCGCTGCCGGCACCGGAATACCAGGATGGCGATCACTATCGCGCCCCGGCTGACGCGGTGGAGGAGATCCTGGCCGGTATCTACGCCCAGGTACTGGGGCTGGAGCGGGTCGGGGTCGACGAGTCGTTCTTCGAGCTGGGCGGGGACAGCATCTCTGTCGATGCAGGTGGTGGCGCGGGCCCGGGCGGCCGGATTGGTGTGCCGGCCGCGCGATATTTTCGTCGAGCAGACCGTGGCCCGGCTGGCCCGGGTGGCCACGGTGGCCGACGGTGACGGCCGACGTGGTCGATGAGGGTGTCGGGCCGGTGCTGGCCACGCCGATCATGCGCTGGCTGCAGAGCGTGTGCAGGGCTCCGGTCGATCAGTTCAACCAGACGGTGGTGGTGCAGGCTCCCGCGGGGTCGACCGAAGCCGACGTCGTGGTGGTGCTGCAGGCCTTGCTGGATCGGCACGCCATGTTGCGGCTGCGGGTCGACGAGGACGATGCGGGGCTGGTCGCTGAGGTGCCCGAGGCCGGGTCGGTGGATGCCCGCGCGTGCCTGCAGACCGTGGATGTGTTGTCCGACGAGGCGGTGGCTGAGGCGCGGTCGCGGTTGAATCCGGCAGCCGGGGTGATGCTGAGCGCGCTGTGGGTGGCCTCCGACGGCCAGTTGGTCGCTGATCGTGCACCATCTGGCCGTCGACGGGGTGTCGTGGCGGATTCTGTTGGAGGACCTCAATCTCGCCTGGGCCCAGCATCGGGGTGGGCAGCCCGTGGTGTTGCCGGAGCCGGGGACGTCGTTTGCCGCGGTGGGCGTCACTGCTGGCCGAGTACGCGCACCAGCCGGACGTCGTCGAGCATGCGCGAGGCGTGGCGGCAGATCGCGGCGGCTGCCGGCCGTGCTGCCCGCGGTGCAGCCCCGGCGCGGATACGTTCGCCACCGCCGGGCACCTGTCGGTGGAGCTGGATGTCGAGACGACCCGATGCTGCTCGGCGAGGTGCCGGCGGCGTTTCATGCCGGGGTGCACGACATCTTGTTGATCGCCTTCGCGATTGGCGGTGGCCGAATTCCTGCGGCACGCGGTGGCGCGCCGATCGCCATCGATGTGGAGGGCCACGGGCGCGACGAGGAGCTGGTCGCAGCCGATGTCGACCTGTCGCGCACGGTGGGCTGGTTCACCACCAAGTACCCGGTTTCGTTGGCGCTGGGCGGCCTGGACTGGGCGCAGGTGATCGGCCGGCGGAGGCGGCGCTGGGGGCGGTGATCAAGGACGCCAAAGAACAGCTTCGGGCGCTGCCCGACGGTCTGACCTACGGTGTGCTGCGCTACCTGAACGCCGACGTCGACCTGGACGGGTCCGATCCGCCGATCGGATTCAACTATCTGGGACGCGCTGGGGGCGGCGAGGAGTGCGGATCCGGCGACATCTGGCGAGATCCGCCAGGATGGCCTGGGCGGTCACCGGCGCCGCCGCGGCCATCTCCCATGCCGTTGATGCACACCGTGGAGCTCAACGCCGGCACCGTGGACACCGACGCCGGCCCGCATCTGCGCGCGGGTTGGACGTGGGCACCTTCCGCACTGGACCACGCGCAGGTGAACCGGCTGAGCCGCTTGTGGTTTGACGCGCTGGCCGGCATCTGCGCGCACGTCCGCGGCGGCGGCGGCGGGCTGACGCCCTCGGATATCGCGCCCGCCCGCCTCACCCAGCAGCAGATCGACGAGCTCAGCGGCAAGTATGCCGATCGCCGACATTCTGCCGCTGACCCCGCTGCAGCAGGGGCTGTTGTTCCACGCCAACACGGCGCAGGACAACCGCGACGACGTGTACGCGGTGCAACTGGATATCACGTTGAGCGGCCGCTCGATCCGGCACCGCCTGCGCGAGGCGGTGCACACCGTCGGTGCCCGGCATCCCAACCTGGTCGGCCCGATTCCGCACCGACATTCGACGAGCCGGTGCAGATCATCCCGGCCGATCCCGTAATCGCCCTGGCAGCTACGTCGAACTCGATGACGAGCACACCGATGTCGAGGAACAGATCGCACTGGTCGTGCGCCGCCGAACGCGCCGCGGTCTGCGACCTGGCCCACCAGCCCGCATTCCGGGTGGCGTTGATCCGCACCGCGCAGATCAGCACCGGTTCGTGTTGACCAATCACCACATCCTGCTGGACGGCTGGTCGCTGTCGATATTGCTGGGCGAGATCTTCGCCGGCTATTACGAGCAGCGGCTACCCGCCGCGGTGCCGTATCGCAGGTTCCTGACCTGGCTGGCGGAACGAGACGTGGCCGCCGCACGCGCGGTGTGGCGTGAGGAGCTGGCCGGTTTCCACACACCCACACTGGTGGCGGCACCGGATCTTTCCGGGCTGGGTCGGCGAGACGTTGCGTCGTTCCAGATATCCGAGGAGACCACGCGGGCCCTCGACGAACTGGCGCGCTCCTGCCACACCACCGTCAGCGCCGTGCTGCAGGCCGCCTGGGCGCAGCTGCTGGTGTGGCTGACCGGTCAGCACGATGTTGCCTTCGGTGCCGTGGTCTCGGGCCGGCAGGCGGAGCTGCCCGGCGTGGATTCGATGGTGGGCCTGCTGATCAACACGATTCCGGTCCGGGTGAAGATCTCGGAGGCAACCACTGCAACGGATCTGCTTGACCAACTGCAGAACGGCTATACCGACACCCTCGAGCACCAGCATCTGGCGCTCAGTGACATTCACCGCCTCGCCGGCCTGCCGAGACTGTTCGACACCGTGTTCGTCTATGAGAACTACCCGGCCGACGCGGCCGGGCTGTCGGGTGCCGAAGGCTTGGCTATCACCGGAGTCGCCACCCGGGACTTCTACCACTATCCGCTCACGGTCCAGGCCGTGCCCGGCCGCGAACTCGACGTACGAGTCCAATTCCGCGCCGATGTGTTCGACGCGACCGGGATCGAAGCACTAGTCCAGCGGTTCAAGGAGATCCTGGTCGCCATGATCGCCGACCCCGCGCGGCCGTTGTCGTCGACTGGTCTGTGGGAAGGCGGAAGGCACACTGCGTCGGTTGAGGCGACCTCGGCACCTCAACGCGACACCCAACGCACGCCGACCACCGCGGTCGAGCGGACCATCGCCGAGGTCTATGCCCGGGTGCTGCAGGTCGATCACGTCGGGGTCGACGAGTCGTTCTTCGACATCGGCGGAGACTCGCTGTCCGCGGTGCGTGCTGTCGCCGAGATCAATACGGTGCTCGGCTGCCACCTCACGCTGTCGAACTTGTTGGACGCGCCGTCCGTCGCGGGCCTCAGTCAGCGGTGGGGCAGGGATCGGTAGGAGCGCAGCTCCCGAATTCAGTCAGGGCTCACCACATGCCGGGCACGAGGCGGTAGCGAACCTTCTGGGTGTACTCGCGGTATCCCGCCAATTCTCCTTCGAGCAACTTCTCCTCGTCGCGAATGCGTGAGGCGAGCACCATCAGGCCGGGAGCCACGAAGGCCAGCCCCCAGTACGAGCCGAGCGCAAGCGGGAGGCCGATCATCATGATCACGTTGGCGGTGTACATCGGGTGCCGCACCAGCCCGTACAGGCCGGTGGAAACCACTGACTGGCCCGACTCCACCCGCACGGTGGTGGCCGCATAGTTGTTCTGAATGATCACCAGCACGACCATGACCAGCCCGACGGCAACCAAAACATCGCCGACCAGGCACACCGCGGCCGGTGGCGCCGACCAGCCGAAGCGATGATCGAGGGCGCTGACGACGAACATTGCTCCGAATGACAGGTACAAGCCCGCCATCACGACCTTTTGCGCAGTTCGGGTCTCCGCTGCCGGCCCCCCGCGTCATCCGCCGCTCAAGCGCGACGGGATTGGTGCGCAGCAAGTACAGGGTCGGGATCCACGTCGAAAGCGGCGAACACGGCAAGGAAGACCCAGGCCTGCCAGTAGTGGAATGTGCCGGCAGGCAAGAACAGCAACGCGCCGAGCACGACAAGCTGAACAAGCCAGGAGACCAACAGTTTGGGAATGGTCTTCACGTTCCTCCTTGGCATGTCAGCCGTCACGAGACTTCGCGCGTGTGCCAGCTTCTCGCAAAGCACTTCCGCCAGGCCGCGAACGGTGCCGACGGCGATGTCGCCGGAGGTGAGGCGTACCCCGGTTTCGGCTCTCGATGCGGGTGCGTAGTTCCAGGGTGCCCAGCGAGTCGACGCCGTACTCGGACAGCGGCCGGTCGGGATCGACGGTGCGGCGCAGAATCAAGCTGATCTGGTCGGAGACCAGCCGCCGCAGCCGGGAGGGCCATTCCTCCGGCGGCAACTCGCCGAGCTCGGCGCGCAGTTTGCTGGTGCCCGTCTGGCTCTCTCCCGACCGAACGGAACGCCTCGGCGAACGGGCTGCGCTGGGCGAATGCGGTCAACCATGTGCGCCCCGATGACCGGTGCGTACCCGGTATAGGCGCGGTCGTGGCGCAGCAGCGCTTCGAACGCGTACGCGCCCTCGTCGGGAGTGATGGCGGCGCCGGTGCCCTCGGCGAACTCCGTGGCCGCGGCCGATCTGGCCCCAGGCACCCCAGGCGATCGCGGTGGCCGGGCGACCCTGCGCTCGGCGCCAGTGGGTGAAGGCGTCCAGCCAGCTATTGGCTGCGGCGTACGCGCCCTGGCCGGGCGAGCCGACCAGCGCAGCCGCCGAGGAGAACGAGCAGAACCAGTCCAACGGCTGATCGGCTGGTGGCGGCTGGTGCAGGTTCCACGCGCCGTAAACCTTTGGTGCCCAGTCGCGTTCGATGAGCTCGTCGGTGATGTTGGCCAGGGTGGCGTCCTCGACCACCGCCGCGGCGTGCAGCACACCGCGCACCGGCAGTCCGGTGGCGGTCGCGGTCGTCCACCAACTGCTCGGCGGTGCCGGGATCGGCGATGTCACCGCACACCACCACGACGTCGGCTGCCCATCGCCCGGATCAGTTCGATCGTCTCCAGTGTCTTGAGTGTCGGCTGCGAGCGCGACGTCAGCACGATGCGTCCGCAGCCGGCGGCGGCCATCTTCTCGGCCAGGAACAAGCCCAGGCCGCCCAGGCCGCCGGTGATGATGTAGGCGCCGTCGCGGCGGAAGACCGGGGCCTGCTCGGGCGGCACGCACCACGCTGCTGCGCCCGGCCCGGGGCACCTCGAGAAGGAGCTTGCCGGTGTGCTGGGCGGCGCTCATCACCCGGATCGCGGTGGCGGCGTCGGCCAGCGGATAGTCGGTGTGCTTCGGCGGGCGGCAACTCGCCATCGGCGACCAGCCGGTACACGGTGCTCAGCAACTCGCCGACGCGTTGCGGGTGGCTCAGCGACATCAGGGCGAGGTCGACGTAGTAGAACGTCAGGTTGCGCCGGAACGGAAACAGCCCCAGCCGGGTGTTGCCGTAGACGTCGCGTTTGCCGATCTCGACGAACCGGCCGCCGATGGCCAGCAGTTCCAGTCCGGCGCGCTGCGCGGCGCCGGTCAACGAGTTGAGCACGATGTCCACGCCGTAGCCGTCGGTGTCGCGGCGGATCTGCTCGGCGAAGTCGGTGCTGCGCGAGTCGTAGACATGCTTGATACCCATGTCGCGCAACATCTGCCGCCGCTCCTCGCTGCCGGCGGTGGCGAAGATCTCGGCCCCCGCGGCGCGGGCGATCGCGATCGCGGCCTGGCCCACACCGCCGGTTGCGGAGTGGATCAGCACCCGTGTCGCCGGCCGTGATCCTGGCCTGGTCGTGCAGGCCGTACCAGGCGGTGGCAGTGCGCGGTCGCCACCGCGACCGCCTGCTGATCGGTCAGCTCGGCGGGCAAGCGTGACGGCCAGGCGGGCGTCGCAGGTGACGAACGTGCCCCAGCACCCGTTGTGGAGACACGCCGCCGACCCGGTCCCCGACCCGGTGGTCGGTGACGTCGGGCCCGACCGCGGTCACCACGCCGGCGAAATCCATGCCCAGCTGCGGGCAGGCCGCCGTCGATGGCCGGGAACAGGCCCATCGCCACCAGCACGTCGGCGAAGTTGATGCTGGACACGCGTGACAGCGACCTCGATCTGTCCCGGCCCGGGCGCAACCCGGTCGAACGCGACCAACTCCAGCGTCTCCAGGTCGCCGGGTGTGCGGATCTGCAGCCGCATGCCGTCGCTGCTCGTGGTCGGCGACGACCGTGCGCCGTTCCTCCGGGCGCAGTGGGGCGGGGCGCAGGCGGGCGGTGTACCACGTGCCGTCGCGCCAGGCGGTCTCGTCCTCGTCGGTGCCGCTGCAGCAGCTGCCGTGCCAGCTGCTCGGCGTCGGTGGCCTCGTCGACGTCGATCTGGGTGGTGCTGCAGGTGCGGATGCTCGGCGCTGATCACCCGCACCAGGCCGCGCAGCCCGCCCTGCTCCAGGTTGGCCTCGTCATCGGCCAGCACCGTCTGGGCGTCTCGGGTCACGACGAACAGGTGAGGCAGCTGGCCGGCGACCTGGGCCAGTTCGCGGGTGATCCGCACCAGGTGCTGGACGTACTCGCGGCCGCAGCAGCGGCGACTGGCTCGCGTCGCCAGTTCTCGGTCCGGTGAGGATCACCACACCGGTGAACCCGCCCGGGCGAAGCTGTTCTGCGAGCTGCTCGGCGCTTGAGCGCATGGTCGACATCGCAGCGGCCAGGACATCGTGGTGCAACTGCGCGCCCCGGCCGGTTCAGCGCGTCGGCCAGCGCAGTCGGCCAGTCGTCGTCGGCGGCGGTGCTGATCAGCAGCCAGTTGCCGGCTTCGCGTGGTCGGGCTCGGGCAGTTCCCGCTGCTGCCATTCGATGGTCAGCAGCCGCTCACCGAGCATCCGGTCCTGCTGGGCGCCCTCGGATGTGCCGGTGCCGCAGCGCAGTCCCTGCACGCGTGAGCAGGACCGTTCCGTGCTGGTCCAGCACGTCGAGGTCGGCCTCGATCGCCGAGGTCGTCGACTTTGGTAACCCGGGTATAGCAGTAGTGGGCGTTGCGGGCAGAGCCGTAGAAGCGCAGCTCGCCGCGCAGCCAGGGGCAACGCCAGCGCGCCGTCGCCCAGCGCCGCGTACCGACGGACTGGCGCCCACGGACTGGAAGCAGGCATCCAGCAGCGCTGGGTGCACGCCGTACGCGTCTTGTTGGGAGCGGATCTGGCGGGGCAGGGCGACCTCGGCCAGCACGCGTGCCGGCCGCCTGCTCGCCGGTGTGCACGGCTGGCCAGACCGGTGAACGCCGGACCGTACTGAACGCCACGTTCCGTCCAGGGCGTTGCGGATGTCGCCGCCGTCCTCGGACTGCGGGTGATGCGGCGAGCAGTGCGGCGATGTCGTACGCCGGGGGCTGGTCGTCTTCTGCGGTGTGCAGCACCGCGGTGGCACTGCCGCGCCGTGCCCGTTACCCTGATCCGACTCCACGACGAACTCGACGACCCCGGGCGACGACAGCGAGGTCGAGGCGCCGACCGTGGTGTGCTCGTCCAGCAACAGCGCCTGCTCGAAACGGATGTCGCGGACCTCGGCATGCCTCACCCAGCACGGTGCGCGGCGGCCGCCAACGCCATCTCGCAGTACGCCGCGCCGGGCAGGACCGCCACGTTGCGGATCCGGTGATCGGCCAGCCAGGGCTGGGCGGCGGTGCCGACCTCGGCCTGCCAGACGTGGCGCTCGGGCTCCTCCTGCAGGCGCACATGCGGGCCCAGCAGCGGATGCACCGAGACGGTGTAGCCGCCGTGCGCCGCGGCGTCGTGACCGTCGTGGCTCAAGCCACAGCCGCTGGTGCGTCCAGGTCGGCAGCGGCGCGTCCACCAGCCGCCCGTCGGGATAGAGCACGGCGAAGTCGACCGCGGCCCCGGCGCTGTGCAGATCGGCCACGAACGCGCGCAGGCCGTGCGGCAGCGTCTTGCTCGCGCCGCATGCCGGCCAGCGCGGCCAGCGGTATGTCGAGGCTGTCTGCGGTCTGCTCGACCGCGTGGGTCAGCAGCGGGTGCGGTGCCAACTCGGCGAAGACCCGGTACCCGTCCTCCAGCGCGGCACGCACCGCCGCGGCGAACCGCACCGTGCTGCCGCAGATTGTTGACCCAGTACTTGGCGTCGCACACCGGCTCGTCGCGCGGGTCGAACCCGGTCGCCGAGTAGTACGGAACCTCGGGCGTCATCGGGTTGACCTCGGCGAGCGGCGTCGGCCAGCTCGTCGAGGATCGGGTCGACCTGGGGGGAGTGCGAGGCGACGTCGACGGCGACCTGCGCGGGCCATCACGTCACGTTGCCTCCCAGGCCGCGACCAGTTCCCGAACCGTCTCGGTGGCGCCGCCGATCACGGTGGACTGCGGCGAGGCGACCACCGCCACCACGACGTCCTTGATCCCGCGCATCGTCAGCTCCGAGAGCACCTGCTTGGCCGGCAACTCCACCGAGGCCATCGCACCGGACCCGGCGATGCGTGGCCATCAGCCGCGAGCGGCGGCAGATGACCCGCACGCCGTCTTCCAGCGACAGCGCGCCGGCGACCACCGCCGCGGCGGCCTCGCCCATCGAATGCCCGATCACCGCGCCCGGCCGCACCCCGTAGTGCCTTCATCGTGGCCGCCAACGCGACCTGCATGGCGAACAAGGTCGGCTGCACCCGGTCGATACCGGTCACCATCTCGGGTGCCGTCATCGCCTCGGTCACCGAGAACCCGGACTCGCCGGCGATCAGCGGCTCCATCCGTGCGACGGTCGCGGCGAACACCGGCTCGTTGCGCGAGCAGTTCGGCACCCATCGCAGCCCACTGCGAACCCTGCCCGGAGAACACCCACACCGGTCCACGGTCGTCCTGGCCGACCGCTGGCCTGATACGGATCGTCGCCGTCGGCGACCTGCGCGCAACGCCGCGACCAGCTCCGGGCGGTCGGCGGCGATGACGGCGGTGCGCACCGGGCGGTGCGCACGCCGGCGCGCCAGCGTGTAGCGCCAGATCCGACAAGCGCGACGCTCGTCGTGCGTCTGCACCCAGTCGGCCAGCCGGCCGGCGGTGCGGCGCAGCTCCTCGGCCGAGGTGGACGACAGTGCGAACAGCAGCGGGCCGCGGTCGCGGCGTGGCCGCGCGTGTCGCCGGCGGCCGTGCTCGGGTGCCTGCTCCACGATCGCGTGCACGTTGGTTCCCGACACTCCGTACGACGACACCGCCGCGCGGCGCGGGTGCGGCCCGGTCGGTCGGCCACGGCGTGGTCTCCTGCGGCACGAAGAGCTTCGTGTCGATGCGCGCCATCTCGTCAGGCAGCCGGGTGAAATGCAGATTCTGCGGAACCACGCCGTGCTGCAGCGGCGAGGACCGCCTTCATCAGCCCGAGCAGCCCCGACGCCGACTGGGCGTGGCCGAAGTTGGTCTTCACCGATCCGAGCGCGCACGGGCTCGTCGAGGCCGTACACCTCGCTGAGGCTGGTGAATTCGATGGGATCGCCCACCGGGGTGCCGGGGCCGTGCGCCTCGACCATGCCGACGGTGCGCGGCGTCCACGCCCGCGACGTCCAGCGCCGCCCGGTACAGCGCGGCCTGTGCGGTCGCCGACGGCGTCGAGATGTTGACCGTGTGACCGTCCTGGTTGGCGGCGGTGCCCCGGACCACCGCCAGGATCCGGTCGCCGTCGCGCAGCGCGTCCGGCAGCCGCTTGAGCAGCACCACGGCGCAGCCTTCGCCGCACACGTACCCGTCGGCCGCGACGTCGAACGCGTGGCAGCGGCCGGTGGGGGACAGCTGCCCTGCGCCGATGCCGGCGCACGTACTTGCGCGGTTCCAGCAACACGAAAGCCCCCCGGCGAGCGCCAGATCGCTCTCGCCGTCGTGCAGGCTGCGGCAGGCCATGTGCACGGCGAACAGGCCGGACGAGCACGCGGTGTCGACGGTCAGCGCCGGACCGTGCAAGCCCAAGGCGTAGGCGATCCGCCCGGACGCCATGCTGAACGTGTTGCCTTGAAGCCGTACGGCCCCTCCATCGCGTCGGCATTCGGCGTTGCACCAGTTGATAGTCGTAGTGCGTCAGGCCCATGAACACGCCGGTCAGCGAGTCGCGCACCGCGCGCTGCGGGTCAGACCGGCATGCTCCATGGCCTCCCAGGAGGTTTCCAGCAGCAACCGGTGCTGGGGATCCATCGCGGCCGCCTCGCTGTCGTTGATGCCGAAGAACTCGGCGTCGAAGCCGGCGACGTCGTCGAGGAACGCGCCCCACCTCGACACCGTCCGACCCGGCACACCTGGCTCCGGGTCGTAGTACTCGTCGACGTCCCAGCGCTCGCGCGGGAATCTCGGTGACCAGGTCGTCGCCGCGCAGCAACGCCTCCCAGAGCTGCTCGGGGGAGTCGATGCCGCCCGGGAGCCGGCAGGCCAATGCCGATGACGGCGACCGGGGTGTTCGTCCTGGTGTTCGTCGTGGGCGAGTCGTTCGTTGAAGGGGAGGGGGTTTCCCGATCATCGGTCGCACCGAGTGAAGCCATTCCATCTCCTCATAGCAGCGAACTACATGGCCATGTCCGCTGCTGACTCAAGCTCCGGCGTCCACTCGACCACCCATGATGGCTACTTCCGCGCCGGTTGCCGCATTGCCCGGGTAAGGGCTGTCGACGCACGTCGAGCGGGCCTCCGTGTCAGGGGCGAGACCATTATGCAGGCGGGATACATGTTGGTAAAGCTGTCGACCCTTAACCGACGGCGTACTCAGCTACTTCTCGATCGTTCTATGCTTCCAGCCGGTCTGCACCCCCTTCCAAAGATCTGCCGGCGGGGCCTGGGGTAGCCTCGTGCGCGTGACACAGGTGGTTGAGACATCCATTCCGGCTCTGCTGCGCGAGCGCGCCCTGCTCCAGCCGGACGACACGGCATTCACGTTCGTCGACTTCGACAAGGACTGGGCCGGTGTCCCCGAGAGCCTGAGCTGGCCGCAGCTGTATCGGCGAGCCCTCAACGTCGCACGTGAGCTCAGAGTGACCGCCGCGCCGGGTGACCGCGCGCTGATCTCGGCGCCGCAAAGCGTGGAGTACATCGTTGGGTTCCTGGGTGCCCTGCAGGCCGGACTGATCCCCGTTCCGCTCGCCGTACCGCTCGGTGGCGTCGCCGACGAGCGGGTCGATTCGGTGCTGCGCGACGCGTTGCCCACTGTCATCCTCACGACATCCGCGGTCGCCGGCGACGTCGCCCGGAACGTGGCGGCGCAGCCCGGGGAGTCGGTTCCGGCGATCGTCGAGGTCGATCGGCTGGACCTGGACGCCCGGGTGCCCTCCGGCGCCGAGGAGGATCACTCGCAGTCGGAGAACTACCAGTCCACCGCCTACCTGCAGTACACCTCCGGATCGACCCGGTCACCGGCCGGCGTGATGATCTCGTACAAGAACGTGCTCACCAACCTGCAGCAGATCACCACCGACTTCCTGGCCGACGGCGGCGTCATCTCCCCGCCGACCATCCTGTCGTGGCTGCCCTTCTATCACGACCTCGGCCTGATCATGGGCATCTGCACACCGGTCATCGCCGGATTCCCCACCGTGCTCACCAGTCCGGTGTCGTTCCTACAGCGCCCGGCCCGGTGGATGCAACTGGCGGCCAGCTATCCGAACGTCTTCACATCGGCGCCGAACTTCGCGTTCGACGTCGCGGCCCGCAAGACCTCCGACGCGGACATGGCCGGGCTCGATCTCGGCGACGTCCTGCTCATCCAGAGCGGCGCGGAACGGGTCCATCCGGTGACGGTCCAGCGTTTCACCGATCGGTTTGCCCGCTTCAATCTCCGCAACAACGTGGTGCAGCCCTCGTACGGCCTCGCCGAAGCAACGCTGTACGTGGCGACGCCGCCGCCGAGCCTGCCGCCGCAGGCGGTCTACTTCGACACCGAGAGCCTGACCACCGGCCAGCCCCACCGCATCGACGGTGAAGACGGCACCCCGCTGATCAGCTATGGCTCACCCATCTCACCGTTGTCCCCGATGGTGCGGATCGTCGATCCGGACACCAGTATCGAGTGCCCCGTGGGGACGACCGGCGAGATCTGGGTGCACGGCGACAATGTCAGCGAGGGCTACTGGGGCAAACCCGAGGAAAGCCGCCAGATCTTCCACGCGAAGATTGTCGAACCGTCGGCCGGCACGCCTGAAGGTCCCTGGCTGAAGACCGGGGACCTGGGCTTCATCTCCGAAAAAAATCTGTTTGTGGTGGGCCGGATCAAAGATCTGTTGATCGTCTACGGCCGCAACCACGCCCCCGACGACATCGAGGCGACGGTTTCGGAGCTGACCCGCGGCCGGGTTGCCGCGATCGCTGTGGCCAACGACGGTGTGGAGCAGCTGGTCGTCGTCATCGAGACTAGGAAGCGCGGCGATTCCGATGAGGAGGCAATGCAGAAGCTCGCGGACCTCAAGCGTGAGGTCACCTCGGCAGTTTCGAACTCGCACGGCGTCGCCGTTGCGGATCTTGTTCTGGTGCATGCGGGTTCGATCCCCATCACGACCAGTGGCAAGATCCGGCGATCAAGCTGTGTCGACCTGTACCAGCGCAAGCAGTTCCTCCGCCTGGACGCCTGAGCAGACCGTGTCCGTGTCAAGGCGTGAATGAGATTCTCCTGAATGGATCTCGTCCGACCTCGTTGGTCGTCGACTGCCGTGCACCCAGAGGACGACGTAGTGGAGATGCCGCATCTGTCTGGTGGCTGTTGTGACTGACGCGTGCTGACGCACTAACCGACACTGTCCGCGCCAGTCGGCGCTACGGCGTTCCGTTGGATCCGGACGCGCCGACGACAGCAAGTCCGTTGGCAAGGTTGTATGCAATGCCGCCCTGACCTGCAGCCCCGCCGGCGCCGCCCGGACCGTTCGCGTCGCCGCCATTGCCACCGGTGCCGCCGGTGGCATCGCCCGCGATCCCGAAGAGGTAGTAGCCCAGGATCGCCGCGCCGCCGTTTCCGCCGGTGCCGCCGGACGTCGCGCCGGTACCGCCGGTTCCTCCGGTGCCGCCGAGGACGCTTCCGAAGCCGACGTTGATTGCGTTTCCGCCGTTTCCGCCGTTTCCGCCAGCCCCAGTGGTTGAGGAACCGCCGGTTCCTCCGGTGCCGCCGATCATGCCACCACCGCCGCCAGCCCCACCGTTGCCGCCGGTGCCGCTTACACTTTCACCGCCGGTGCCACCCATGCCGGCAAGGCCCAGATAACCGTCGCTCCCGCCGGTCCCGCCGGTCCCGCCGGCCCCGGCAGTCGCGGATCCGCCGTTGCCGCCGACGCCGCCGTTTCCGAACAAACCGCCGATTCCGCCGGACCCGCCCTGTCCGCCGGGCCCAGTGGTCGCCGATCCGCCGTTGCCGCCGGCGCCGCCGTTTGAACCTGAACCGGCGTATCCGCCCAGTAGGCCGCCAGCCCCGCCGGCCCCGCCGTTACCACCTGCTTGGAGGTCGGTTGTCGTGGAGCCGCCGTTGCCGCCGTTTCCTCCGGCGCCGAACAAGGCTGCCGATCCGCCGTTTCCGCCATTCGCGCCGCCCAGTCCGTCCCCGCCGTTGCCGCCGTTGCCGATCAGCCCCGCGTTGCCGCCATCACCGCCGCCAAAACCGTTGCCGCCGTTGCCAAATAGCAGACCGCCAGCGCCGCCGTTGCATGTTGTCGTGCAGTCACCGGCGACGGTGCCGTAGCTGTAACCGTCACCGATGAGCAGGCCGGCATCGGGATGCTGCGCAGTGCCGTTGCTAAATAGCAGCGTGATCAAATCGCTGAGCGTGCCCGTCCACGGAAGAGACGGAATCCGCGAAGACCACACTGTAATCCCGACGGGGAGCAAGCTCGGGGTAGCCGGAGGGCCGCCTGCGCTGCCGTCTTGGCCGGGATTACCGCTGCCGCCGTCGCCTCCCTGTCCGCCGGCGCCCCTGGCGGCGTTGGCGTCGATGAGGGCATAAGCGCTGCCGCCGTTGCCGCCGGTCGCTCCCGTGACGCCGTCACCGCCGTTACCGCCGTTACCGCCGAAAGCCGATCCGTTGCCGAAGTTGTACGCCACGCCGCCCTGGCCCCCGGTGCCGCCGTTCACATCGCCGGCACCGCCATCACCGCCGGTGCCGCCGATGGCGTTGCCCGATATGCCGAAGCTGTTGAGGACGCCGGTGAAGGCGTTTGGAGATGCCCCGAAGACGTTGTAGGAACCCAGGAAGGCGGCGCCGCCCTGGCCGCCCACGCCGCCCGTGGTCGTGCCGTGACCGCCCGCGCCTCCGGCGCCGCCGATCGCGTTTCCGTATCCCACGTTGATGGCGGCTCCGCCGTTTCCGCCGTTACCGCCCACCACGCCGCTGCCGCCGGTCCCGCCGGTGCCGCCCGCCACGTCGCCGATATAGCCGCCGTTTCCGCCGTTGCCGCCTGCGCCGCCGGTTCCGGTGCTGGACAGTCCGCCGTTTCCGCCGTTGCCACCGTTCCCAATCAGGCCGGCGTTGCCGCCGTTGCCGCCTGCGCCGCCGGTTCCGGTGCTGGACGATCCGCCGTTTCCGCCGTTGCCGCCGTTGCCAATCAGGCCGCCGTTGCCGCCTGCGCCGCCGCTACCGCCGATCAGACCAGCACCGCCGTCGCCGCCGTTTCCGAACAGTATCGCGTCGCCGCCGCTGCCGCCGCCAAACCCGTTGCCGCCGTTGCCAAACAGGCCAGCGGCGCCACCGTTGCAGGTTGTGGCGCAGTCGCCGGCGACGCTGCCGTAGCTGTAGCCGTTACCGAAGAGCAGCCCGGCATCAGGATGGCTCGCCGTGCCATCGCCCACCCACAATGCGATGAAATCCGTGAGCGATCCCGTCCACGGCAGCGTCGGCATCCGGGCAAGCCAGCCCGCGAGGGCTGGAGGAAGAAGAGCGACTGTGCTGCCGACGTTCCCGGGATTGCCGGTGCCGTTGTTGCCGCCGAGTCCGCCGCTGCCAGCGGTGGCGTCGCTTATAACAGGCGCGTAAGCGTTGCCACCGTCGCCTCCCGCGCCGGCCGTACCACCATCACCGCCGGCACCCCCGTCACCGCCGCGGGCTGATCCACTGCCGAAGCTGTCTGCGACGCCGCCCTGCCCGCCCGCGCCACCGCTATCCGTGCCCAAGCCGCCCGCTCCGCCGGCGCCTCCGACAGCGTTTCCTACCGCGATGGTGATGGCGGCCCCGCCGCTTCCACCTTTACCACCGATTACGCCGTTTCCGCCGTTTCCGCCGTTTCCGCCGGTCGAGTTGCCGAAATAGCCGCCGTTTCCGCCGTTTCCGCCGTTTCCGCCCGTCCCGGTGGTCGAGTTTCCGCCGTTTCCGCCGTTTCCGCCGTTTCCGCCGTTTCCGATCAGGCCAGCGCTTCCGCCATTCCCGCCGTCACCGGTGCTTGCGTTTCCGCCGTTTCCGCCGTTTCCGGCGAACAACCCGCCAGCCCCTCCGTTTCCGCCGGCTTGACCGCCGTCGCCGCCATTACCGAACAGCACGGCGTTTCCGCCGTTGCCACCGCCAAAGCCGTTGCCGCCGTTGCCGAACAGCAGGCCGCCGTCACCACCGTTGCATGTGGCGGTGCAGTCACCCGCGACGGTGCCGTAGCTGTAGCCGTCACCGGCGAAAAGCCCGGCATTGGGGTGGTCGGCGGTGCCGTTGCCGACCCATAGAAGGATGAAATCCTCCAGCGACCCCGACCATGGCAGCGTGGGGATCCGTGAAAGAAGTCCTGTCAGACCAGCTCCCGTGAGGACGGGCGTGGCGCCGCTGCCGCCACTTCCGCCGGTGCCGCCCGCGTCACCGGTTCCGCCGGCTCCGCCGGTCACGTTGCCGAGAAGGCCGGCATTTCCGCCGTTTCCGCCGTTTCCGCCGGCTGCGGTGGTGGAGGTTCCACCGGTTCCGCCGTTTCCGCCCCTTCCGACGATGAGACCGCCGGTTCCGCCGTTTCCTCCGTTTCCGCCGGGTCCGGTGGTGGAGGTTAAACCGGTTCCGCCGTTTCCGCCGTTTCCGACGAACAGCCCACCGGCCCCGCCGTTACCACCGGCATCACCATTGCCACCGTTGCCGAACAGCATTGCGCTGCCGCCGTTGCCGCCGCCAAAGCCGTTGCCGCCGTTGCCGAACAGCAGTCCTCCGTCACCGCCGTTGCAGGTTGTGGCGCAGTCACCGGCGACGGTGCCGTAGCTGTAGCCATTCCCGAAAAGCAGACCCGCATCGGGGTGTGTGGCGGTGCCATTGCCGATCCATAGTGCGATGAAGTCTGCGATCGACCCCGTCCACGGCAGCGTCGGCGTGCGGGCAAGCCAGCTCCCAATTCTCGTGATTGCCGGGCCGGCAGAGGCCGCGCCGATGCTGCCATTGGATCCGGTCTGGCCGGTGCCGCTGCTGCCGCCGGTTCCGCCGGTCCCTGCGGTGGCGTCGGCGGTGACAGCCGCGTAGGCGTTACCACCGTCGCCGCCCGCGCCGGCGGTACTGCCGTCGCCACCGGTTCCGCCGTCGCCGCCGCCAGCCGATCCGCTTGCATAGCTGTAGGCGACACCGCCTTGTCCGCCGTCGCCGCCGGCGGCTGTACCGATGCCGCCTGCGCCGCCGTTTCCGCCGACGGCGTCGCCGCGTCCGAAGTTGGATGCGGTTCCGCCATTGCCGCCATTGCCGCCGGTCACGCCGCTGCCGCCGACACCACCGGTGCCGCCGTCTCCGGACAAGAGCCCGCCGTTGCCGCCGTTGCCGCCGTTGCCGCCGGCCCCCGTGGCCGAGGCCCCGCCGCCTCCGCCGCTTCCGCCGTTGCCGATCAGTCCGCCGTTGCCGCCGTTGCCACCGTTGCCGGTGGCCGAGGATCCGCCGTTGCCGCCGTTGCCGATCAGTATCGCATCGCCGCCGTTGCCGCCGCCAAAGCCGTTGCCGCCGTTACCAAAAAGACCCGCGTCGCCGCCGTTGCATGTGGTGGCGCAGTCGCCGGTGACCGTGCCGTAGCTGTAACCGTTACCGATGATCAGCCCGGCATCCGGATGCGCGGCGGTCCCATTGCCGACCCACAACGCGACGAAATCCGCGAGTGACCCAGTCCACGGCACACTCGGCAGCCGTCCCAGCACTTTCGCGAGCTCCGTTGCCGAGGAGGCCAAAGCCCCGGCGGCATCGAAGCCTTTAGTCGACACGTTGGACGAGGCGAGCGCTGGGGCAGGTGCCACGGTTGCCGCTGCGCGAGGCACGGCAGAGTCGGCGGCTGCCGCAAGTGCTGGCGCAGTCGTTGCTGTTGGGGACTCGGCGGCAGTAGTCGGGGCGGTGTTGGCGGTGCTGCCGGTGGAGCCCGCCGTGGACGTTGGGGCAGTGCCAACGATTGCCTTGGTCGCACCGGCGGAGCCCGCTTTGCTGTCCGGCCGCGCCGCGTGGGAGCTACCGGTGGCTCCTGCGTTCGAGCTGTGGCTACTGTGACTCGACGGCGAGGGCCCGCCCGAGTCGGCGTGAGCGATGCCGGCCACGTTTGCCAGTGAGGCGCAGAAACCAACCGCAACGGCGCCCTTTCCGAGCCATTTAGAAACCGGGCTCGGAGATTGCAGAGCAAGGTGACGGCTTGCGCTGCGCTGCGGCTTGCGCTTCGCCCGTCTAGCCGCACGGTGTCTTGCTGCCACAGTTGGTTTCCAGTCTCCCTATTACGCGGGGTGAATCGTAGCAAAGCTCAATCGGCGGTCGCGAGCAAATTTTCGAGATCAACCCCGACCCGCCGACCGCGGCGTCGAACAAATGGATGGAGGTGGACGGCGTTGTGGAGTCTGAGCTGGGCCAGTTGTTGCTGGGGGGAATCAGTCAGACGGTCGAAACACATAGCGATTTCATAACGGCGCCTGCATCCGCCCAACCAATCGTGCCGTCACAGCAGTGGTTCGTCCTGGAACTTCGAGTGGGCAGGCAAACAGCCGGATGCGAGGAGCGCTGTCGGGCACGCACGCATTGTCGCCACGTCCGCCTGATAGCGCCCGGGCTGGTTGCGCCGGCACCGCGGAAACGCCCCATGGTCCTAGATCCCCTTCGTGCCGCAAAACCCAACGAACTATCCACCCCAACCAGCATTTGAGACCTCACGGCAGGCTCAGGACGGCTAGAACAGGCGTTCCACCTGCACCGGGGGTCCCGCGAAACTCGTTCAGCGCACATCCCGACTGCCATTCGGGACCCCGATTCGACCACCGAGCAATCCGGCGCCGCAGCCGGCTCCGAATAGTGCTTTGTCAGCCCGATCAGGTCGTATCTCAGCGACCGGGACGCGGGTTCGGAGATTTCGGAGAAGGGAAATTCAACGATGGGTTCGTTAGGGATCTGGTTGGGCTCGGGCACACTGATGGCCGGGGTGGGGGCCGCGATGGTGTGCGGCGCGGGCTCCGCGGCCGCCGATACCGGCGGTAACTCCGGATCCAGCGGTCCTTCGGTGCATGCGAGCGCGGCGTCGCACAACGCAGACCGAAGTGCCCGGCCGAATCCCGTCGAAGCGGTGCAGCACGCCGCCGCGGCTGCGGCGCACTCTCCGATCGGCTCTGCCCGCGGCCGCGACCAACCCGCTCACCCGCGTCGTCACCCAGTCGGCGAAGATCAACGCCCCCGCGGTCGCTGCCAGGAAGCCAGCCGCCAGCTCCACGGCCAGCGCCCAATCGTCGGCCACCGCCGCGGAAGTGGTGCCCTCGCCGGACCCCGTCGATCCCACGAAGTTCGTCGGGACCTACTACGAGCAGGGAAGCGTCAAGCAGTTCTTCAACATCGGCCTGGTCAACACCACGGCGGTGTACAGCCTCAACCCCAACGGCACGATTCGGGTCCAGAACTCCGGGAATTACTTCTTCAACAAGGGCCTGAAGTCGACCATCGTCGGATCCGCGGCACCGGTCAACGCGACCAACACCGAGTTGAGCGTGAGCTTCCTGCCCTTCCGGTTGTTTGCGCCCAAGGCACCGGGCAACTACACGATTCTCGCCCACGCCGACGACTACAGCTGGGTCATCGTCAGCGATCCCACCGGCAAGAGCGGCTACATCCTGACCCGGAGCAAGACCATCTCGCCGGAGACCTACCAGCAGCTGCTCAGCGAGGCAAAAGCCCTCGGCGTCACGGGCAACATCACCCCGACCAAGCAGTTCGCCTAGCGCCGGCCGGGTGCCCGCCGGTATTCGACATCGGCGGGTACCGGTCGTGGGCGGCCAGAGCAGCGGTCACATTCAGCCGGGTAGCTTCTTCTTTCAGCCGCCGGACAGGCATAGTCTGAAGGAAGCGGTGGATCGGGGCTGGTTGCGTTCACTACTCCGCCGTCAGATGGCCGTTGGTGCAACTGTGGTGTTAAGCAGTCAGCATCAGACTGGCCGCCGTCGAACTGCTGTGTGCACAGACGCAGCCGCCCTGTCGATCCTCCCGGTGTCGGCGCTGGTCGCCGGGCCCAACATTCTGGCATCGGGCGAGTAAGTGCGACGATGTAACGACGCCGAGCGGGCCCGCGATGAAGGGTCAGGTTCGCCACTCCCAAAGAAAGGCGCGGGTCCATGACATCTGCACGCCGGTTACGTAACTTCGTTGTTCTCGGCGGTGTGATGGCGGCGATTCCATTGTCGCTGGGGGCCGGCGTAGCGTCGGCTGATCCGATCACGGCCGCGCTGGTCAACACCACCTGCAGCTATGGCCAGATCACTGGTGCCCTCAGCGCGGAGGCACCTGACCTGGCTGCCATGCTCAACGGTCGTCCGCAAATGCAGACCAGGCTGCAGCAGTTCCTGGCCCTCCCGGTGGATCAGCGCCAGCAGCGGGTTGCCGCGGCGCAAGCCTCCAACCCGCAGATGCAGCAGATGATCGCTTCGGCGATCGGCCAGCAGGGGTCGCAGGAGATCACCCAGGTCGCCAACACCTGCCAGAACTACTGATCGGTCATCCCCGCACCAGCGTGACCAGTCGGCCGCCCCAGTGGTTCAGTCGGCGGCAGCCCACTGCTTGGCCGCGCCGAGGTCGTCAAGACCGAACACCTTGATCTCGCCGGGCACCATCCATGCCAGCGCATGGACCGCGTGGATGATCCATTCCTTGTCGGTGACGACCGCGATGCGCTTGAAAGCCGAGTGGTGACGCAAGAAGTTACCCCAACTCAGCTTCCAGTCCTCGAGCAGACCACCCGGACCGAAACCGGCGTAGTCGGCCTCGATGACCTCTACGAACCGGATCTCGTCAGTCGCAACCAGCTTCTCCCAGGTCGGTCGGAACTCTCGTAGTTCCTCACCGGAGACCTCGCCTGAGACTCGCACGCCCGTCACTCCGGGCGGCATTTCGTGCAGCGCCTCGATCATCGGAATTCATCCCTTCCAGTACCTTCCGGCAGCCCGTTGTTCGTCTTGTGTCAATGGCCAAGTAGAAGTCCCCGCCGGTGGCCAGATAAAAGTCCCCACCCCGTGCGGTGATTCCTAGGTTGGTTGTGGCTGCTCCTTTCGGTGTTGGGCGTCCTTCATGCGGTAGGACTGGCCGTCGGTGATGACGACGGTGGCGTGGTGCAGGAGTCGGTCGAGGATGCTGACGGCGGTGGTCTGCTCGGGCAGGAATCGGCCCCATTCTTGGAATGGCCAGTGGGATCCGATGGCCAGGGAGCGGCGTTCGTAGGCGCCGGCGACGAGCCGGAACAACAACTGGGTGGCGGTGTCGTCGAGTGGCGCGAAGCCGAGCTCGTCGAGGATGATGAGGTCGACGCGCAGCAGGGATTCGATGATCTTGCCGACGGTGTTGTCGGCCAGGCCGCGGTAGAGGGTCTCGACGAGGTCGGCGGCGGTGAAGTAGCGGACCTTGTGTCCGGCGTGGATGGCGGCGACTCCGAGGCCGATCAGGGTGTGGGACTTGCCCGTTCCGGCGGGTCCGATGATCGCCAGATTCTGTTGTGTACGAATCCATTCCAGGCTCGACAGGTAGTCGAACACCTTCGGTTGGATCGAGGAGACCGTCACGTCGAAGGACTCGAGTGTCTTGGCCACGGGGAACCCGGCGGTCTTGAGCCGGTTGACCACGTTGGAGGCATCCCGGGCCGCCAACTCGGTTTCGACCAGGGTCCGCAGCACCTCTTCGGGGGTCCAGCGTTGAGTCTTCGCGGTGATCAGGACCTCCGGGGCGGTGCGCCGGATCGCGGCCAGTTTGAGTCGTCGCAACCCGGCGTCGAGATCAGCTGCCAGCGGGGGAACCGATGGTGGTGCAACGGGTTTGAGTTCATTGGCTGTCGTGGTCATGACGTGACACCCTCGTCGGCGGCCGGGATCACGGCGTAGGCGTCCAGGGATCGGGTCGGGGCGACCGGGAGGTCCAGAATCAACGCATCCCCGGCGGGACGGGGGTGCGGGGTGCCGGCGCCGGCGGCCAGGATGGAACGCACGTCAGCAGCCCGGAACCGCCGAAAGGCCACCGCCCGGCGCAACGCAACGGTCAGTGCGTCGATGCCGTGCGCGGCACCCAACCCGAGCAGGACCTCCAGCTCTGAGCCCAGCCGGGTGTTGCCGATCGCCGCAGCGCCGACCAGGAACGCCTCGGCATCAGCACCCAAGGCGCAGAACTGCAGCTCGATGGGCGTCCGGGGTCGAGGACCCCGATCCGGTGCTGGCCGCGGCCCGTCGTAGTGCGCGTCGAGGATCGACGCCGAGCCGGGTGCGGCGAGTTCGTGTTCGGCCACGATCATCCCGGTGGCGGGTTCGACCAGGCACACCGCACCGTGATCGAGCACCACCGCCACGCTGGATCCGATCAGCCGGGTCGGCACCGAGTAACGGGCCGAGGCGTACCGGACGCACGAGAGCCGGTCGACCTTGCGGAGCACCGACGGCGCCCCGATCTGCAACCGTAGCGACGGAAGTGGTTGCAGCACGTCACGTTCGATGATCAGTCGCTCATCCGGTATTGCACAGATCTCCGAATGCATCGCGGCGTTGACCTCGGCGCACCACGCCCTGGCCGCGCCGTTGGCGGCCCGCAGATCGACACCGCGCCCCGCGATGGCAGCCTGAGTGAGCAACGGGACGGCGAGGTCACGTTGGGCGTAGCCGCACAGGTTCTCCACGATGCCCTTGGATTCGGGATCTGATGCGTGGCAGAAGTCGGGTGCGAACCCGTAATGGCCAGCCAGTCGGACGTATTCGGCGGTCGGAATGACGACGTTGGCGACCACGCCGCCTTTGAGGCAGGCCATCCGGTCGGCCAGGACCCGGGCCGGAACCCCGCCGATGGCGCTGAATGCTTCGGCGATCAACGCCAACGTGGTGGAGGCCTTCTGGTCGGTGGCGAACGCGACGAAGCGCCACCGGGAAAACGCCAGCACCGCGCAAAACAGGAACAATCCCGGTGCGGCTTGAGCCCAGTCGATCACCAAGTACTCACCCGGTGACCACACCGCCGGGCGACGCCCCCGATGATGCTCGTTGCGCCACAACGCCTTCGCCTCAGCGACCAGGCGGCGAAAATTGCGGGCCGACCCCTCGTATCCGGCTGCGCGGGCAATCGGCAGCATCCGCTTGGCCGACATCCGGCCCTGGGACTTCTCGACACGCTCGGTGACCAGATCAGTCACCTCGTCGTAGTTGTGGGCACGTTCAGCCCGCGGCGGTGCGGCATCGCCGGCTTCAAACTTCCTCACGACCCGTTTGACGGTCTTGGGGGTAGTGCCGCACACGTCGGCAGCCCCTCGATACGACCCGACTTGTTGGTAGGCAGAAATGATGTCCATGCGGTCCTTCGCAGACTTCAATGGAACTCCCCGGTGGTGGTGGCGTTTGGTTGGCGCCTTCACCGTCACCATCGGGGCCCACAGTTCCTGATCGACACGACGAACACGGGGTGGGGACTTTTATCTGGCCACCAGCGGGGACCTCTACTTGGCCACCAGCGGGTACTTTTTCATGGCCACGGACATCTTGGCCCAGTTTGCATACGGGGTGATGTTGGTGGCCAACCAGGTGTCGGCCTGCGCCACGCTGCCCTCGTGCATGTCGTTGTCCAGGTTGGGTACGACGAAGGACACCGTCGGCAGTTGCGGGCCCGCACTGAATGACGTGAACGGCATCGAGGCCACGGCGGGCACGTTCGTGAAGTTCACCCACGGGCCTTGCGGGCATACTTTCCGGCGCTGCACACCGTCGAACCGACGGCGGGCAGGTCATCTGAGCGCACCGGCACCCGCGCGGAGCCACTGCCGAACGGCCCTTGCACCACTCGATGGCGTCTTCGCGACCGCATTGGCGAAGAACCCCTCTGAGCGTTTTGCGACCTGCGCCAATTTGCGAAGGCGTTCGGGGTCAACGTCGGTGTCGGGTCGAGCAGCTGGCAAACCCGCCCAGGCTGGGATCGTTGCGGGATCGCCGCTCGTCCACCTGAGCACCGACCCACCTGTGGACAAGTCGCGCCTGACGCGCAATCGCCGCGTGCTGTTGACGATCGTTGCGCTGGTTGCAATCGGAGCCATCGCTGCGGTGGTCATTCACGTGATCAACCACGGCAAGCTGAATCACACTGGAAATCCTGGAGGCTCCATCAGAACCAGTGCGATTCCGGGGTCGATGCTGTGGAGCCGGGGAAGCTCAACGGCGGAACGGTTTCTCGCGCTGACCCAACGCGGCTGGTCCGTTGAGGATTGTCAACGCCTCAATCAGATGGCCGACGCGCTTGAGCAGTGGGTGACCCAGATTCGCGAGCTGCTGGACCCTCCACGCCGGTGGACGTTAGCAGCGCCGTGCCCAGCATGCGGCACCGCCGTGGTGTACCGCGATCATGCGGGTGAGCGGGTGCGTCAGCCGGCGTTAGGTATTGGCCCGAACGGGTGTGAATGCGCCAGGTGCGGAACATCGTGGGGGCCGGAGCGTTTCGTCTGGCTCAGTAGGGTTTTGGGGACGCTGCCCGACAACGTCCTAGAATAAGAGGGCGTAACGCCGTCGCCGCTTGTCTTACTTCTTGCTGTGACTTGTGGCTGTCGCTGCCGGGGCTGGCTTGTGCGTGCGGGTGCGTACCGCCGTCGCGGTCGGGGTGGCGGTCTTGGGTTTGACCGCGGCGGCCCCGCCGATATGGATGGCGTTGTTGATGTTGATGCCGGGGCCAACCTTGAGGACTGTCGCGGTGTTCTGGCCGACGGACCCCGCGATGGCCAAGGGTCCATCTCCTGCCCTTACTTGGTTGTGGCTGCCCAGCAGATTGAACGCAATGTTAAACGGCGAGAAGATATATCCAGAATCGTTGAGAGCCAGAGCACCAACCTCGTTTCCGGCTCCTCCGATATTTACAGCGACATTGCCGTACCCCAGGGTATTGATGGAGCCTCCGCCTGTGCCGAAAAGGTTGACCGCCAGATTCCCTACGCCATAGGCTTCGACCAACGGGCCATTGGAGACGGTGGTGGGAGTGAAGTTCACGGCGATGTTGAAGCCGAGACCTTTCCCTCCCGATTCGGCACCTCCAGTAAACGCCCGCCCGGTTCCGAGTTGCGTGGCGCTGCCGAAGATCCCGTCAGCTCCGGCGGTGGCGTGGGTACCCAGTGCGGTCGCAAAGTCGAACAGATCCTGAGTTGTCGCTGATGCGTTGGTCCCGACGGCGAAGGCGGTGCCGAACATGCCGCTCGCGGTGGCGGTTGCCCCGGTGCCGATGGCGATGGCCGCGCTGAACAAGGTGCTCGTGCAACCCCCGCCGTTGTTGATGCCCCAGAACGATGCGCACGTCGCGTTGGCGGTCGGGGCACCCGTTAGTGTCCCGGCGACCAGCGCACCCGACACCAACGCACCGAGCAACACCCCACCCTTAGTCCGAATCTGATCGGCCATGTTTTGTATCCCGACTATTGGTGGGTATTTGAATCGGGAACCTACGGCAGCACTGCCCAGTGCATCCGGTTTCGGGGGATTATTCACGCACTGGTAAATGGGGTATAGACGGCTGGGACGCGAACGAACGAAAAACTCCTGGCACCAATACGGTGACCGGGGGTGCTTTCGTTATTTGGTTGGCTATCCGCAATCGCCCCCGAGCACGGTCACCATCATTTTCTGCTGGGCGCGGAATGGGTTCCAGCGGGGGTCGCCTTGGCCGAGCTGCTCGACGATCTGCGGAATGGATTCACCGAGATCCGATGCGGTGCAGATCGCCGCGGTGGTGCTGTCGGTGTTGCCGGTGTCCGCGTGGACGGGAGCAGCGAGTGCTACGGCTAGAGCGGCAGTAGCGAGGGCGGCGCGGATCACCGCCGTCGCAATGCAGCGCGTTGACGCAGATTTCCCAGTTGGCGGTGCCGTCTGCGCGTTGGATGCCGGCGGCGAACACCGCAACATCCTGACGCTCACACGGCACGATCAGGCGAGGGCACTCGAAATACCGGGATGGTGTCTCGGTGCCGAGATCCTCCCAGCCAGCGACGGTCGTAGCCCCGAACGGGGGAGCGACGTCGGGCTGGTCACGGGTGATGTTGGTGGTCATGCTGACTCCATTTCGGTTGGAGCCGCGCCAGATTTTTGACCTTTGTTGTGCAAATCTTGTGCGGGTTTGCATCTGTGCTGGTCAGTGGGTGCCCCCGGCAGGATTCGAACCTGTTGGACTATCTCAACACGGCGGTTGTGTTTACATGCGGTTGATGATCTGCCTGATTTCCACATTGACGGAGAGCAACCGTGGGACGACGACTACATGCTCGGCCCGGTGAATCCGGCAACCCATACGGCTGAGTATTACCCGTCCGGTGAGTTGGCGCGGTTACGCCGCAAGCCGTAAGTCTCGACACTGTTATGGCGTTATGGCGCGTACGCTGATCGCACCGTGGTCGGCGATCTTCATTCCCCCGCGCACGGTTCTGCCCGTGGCACAAGAGGTAATTTCCCCCGACCGGCGGGCAGAGCTGGGACGGTTCGCCCCTATCTCGAACCGTCCCAGCGCCCCCGCTCAACGCGAAAAGGTTCGGCTGGCCGCTTCCCCGAGCACTCATCGCTGTCTCTCACTGAGAACGATAAGTTGCATCCATCTTTTCGACACGAGTAGTCGACTACCTGTTTCTCGCCTAGGCGAAAACCTTGATGGTGTTTTGCTCCTGATGCGTTTAGAAGCGAATACCGCCTTCGCTCAGCGGATAGTCCATAGGCCCGCCACAAGTGAGGATGACGGGTCGATGCCTGTTGTGTTTCGCTACCCGCAGTCCCCGCAGTCCCCGCAGTCCCCGCCGACCACGGTCGTCACAACCTTCTGATCCTTGCCCGGTGTCGGCGGATGCACGGTGCGGCCAGCGCCACGGCTGCCGCTACGGCAAGCTCGACTGGTCAGTAGTTGTTGCAGGTGTCCGCAACCTGGGCGATCAGACCGGTGTATGGCTGAAATGCCGGATTGAACTGCACTTGCGCGACCATCACCTGACGTTGACGAGGCGGGGAGGCGACCAAGTTTTGCAGCCACCCAGTCGCCACAGGACTGGCAGATATCTGATTGGCGACGTCCGGCGATTGTGCGTTGAGCGCCGCCATCACTTGCGGATAAGAGCACGTCGAATTGACGATTGCACTCACATCCGGTGCTGCTGACGCGATCCCGCCGCCATTAACCAGCGACAACAGCAGAGCGCCTGAGCCAACAATCAGCCTCGTCGTCAACGCCATCCGTGTCCACCCTTCTTGCCAGATCCCCGACGTCCGGAGATTACGGCCTTTAACCGCGTTGGGGACAAGGGTATAGAACCACCAAAGCCCCGGCCCGGCCGTCCCAGCTTCCGGCCCATGCCGGTGGTGAAAAAAGAAAACGCACCGACCGTGTTGGCCGGGGCGCTCTCGTATGGGTGGGTGGTTAGTCGGCGGCTATCGCTGCGAGCGCCTCGTAGGCCCGCACGAGCTGCAGACCGTCGAGGTGTTGGACAATCTCACCGATGCGGTGGCGAACCTCTGCGAACAGTTGCTCGTCGCTGACGTCCTGAAGCGGCGTCGGGCAGGTGTTTTCGGTGCTGGTGGTGGACATGCTGACTCCATTCGGTTGGAGCCGCGCCAAGTAGACCAAGTTGCACGAATCTTGCACGGGTTTGCATTTGTTCTGGTCAGTGGGTGCCCCCGGCAGGATTCGAACCTGCGGCCTTCTGCTCCGGAGGCAGACGCTCTATCCCCTGAGCTACGGGGGCGCATCTGATTGCGCCGTTGGGCCTTGACAGCCTAACGCATCGCGCGAAGGGCCCTCCGAAGCCCTTCCTGGTCCCCGGGTCGCTGCGCCCCTGCCCGCCGGGATATGGATTCGGGCGCTGACCACGTCAGACCATAGGATGGACCCCCGTGACCCCCGCCGACCTCGCCGAGCTGCTCAAGAGCACCGCCGCCGCGGTGCTGGCCGAGCATGACCTTGACCCCGCCGCCCTTCCTGCGACGGTGACCGTCGAGCGTCCGCGCAACCCCGAGCACGGCGATTACGCCACCAACCTGGCCCTTCAGCTGGGCAAGAAGGTCGGCGCCAACCCGCGTGAGCTGGCCGGCTGGCTGGCCGACGGCCCTGGCCGAGGCCGACGGCATCGCCTCGGCCGACGTCGCCGGACCGGGCTTCGTGAACCTGCGTATCGAGGCCTCGGCCCAGGGCGTCATCGTCCGCAACATCCTGGCCGCCGGCGCCGACTTCGGTCGCTCCACCGCGCTCGACGGCCAGAACATCAACCTCGAGTTCGTTTCGGCCAACCCCACCGGGCCCATCCACATCGGGGGCACCCGCTGGGCCGCCGTCGGCGACGCGCTGGGACGGCTGCTGTCCACCCAGGGCGCCCGCGTGGTGCGGGAGTACTACTTCAACGACCACGGCGCCCAGATCGACCGGTTCACCAACTCGCTGATCGCCGCGGCCAACGGCCGGCCCGCCCCCGAGGACGGCTACGCCGGCGCCTACATCAACGACATCGCCGACCAGATCCTGGCCAAGGCGCCCGACGCGCTGAGCCTGACCGGCGAGGAGCAGCGCGAGACCTTCCGCTCCATCGGCGTGGACCTGATGTTCACCCACATCAAGGAATCGCTGCACGAGTTCGGCACCGACTTCGACGTCTACACCCACGAAGACTCGATGCACAGCAGCGGCCGGGTGGACCAGGCCATCGCCAAGCTGCGCGAGACCGGCTCGATCTACGAGAAGGACGGCGCAACCTGGCTCCGCACAACCGAATTCGGTGACGACAAGGACCGCGTCGTCATCAAGAGCGACGGCCAGCCCGCCTACATCGCCGGCGACCTGGCCTACTACCTGGACAAGCGCCAGCGCGGGTTCGACCTGTGCATCTACATGCTCGGCGCCGACCACCACGGCTACATCGCCCGCCTGAAGGCCGCCGCCGCCGCGCTCGGTGACGACCCCGACACCGTCGAGGTGCTGATCGGCCAGATGGTCAACCTGGTCCGCGACGGAGCGCCGGTGCGGATGAGCAAGCGGGCCGGCACCGTCATCACGCTCGACGACCTTGTCGAGGCCATCGGCGTGGACGCCGCCCGCTACGCCCTGACCCGCTCCTCGGTGGACACCCCGATCGACATCGACCTGCAGCTGTGGTCCTCGGCGTCGAGCGAAAACCCGGTCTACTACGTGCAATACGCGCACGCCCGGCTCTCCGCTCTGGCGCGCAACGCCGCCGAACTGGGCCTGGCCCCCGACACCGCGCACCTGGAACTGCTCACCCACGACAAGGAGGGCACGCTGATCCGCAACCTCGGCGAGTTCTCCCGGGTGCTCGAGTCGGCGGCCTCACTGCGTGAGCCGCACCGGGTGTGCCGTTACCTCGAGGACCTGGCGGGGGACTACCACCGGTTCTACGACTCGTGCCGGGTGCTGCCCCAGGGCGACGAGGATCCCGCCGATCTGCACCGCGCCCGGCTCGCCCTGTGCGAGGCGACCCGCCAGGTGATCGCCAACGGTCTGGGCATCCTCGGTGTGTCGGCACCGGAGCGGATGTGAACGCTCATCCGGCCGGCCCGCGGCACGCCGAGGACAATCACCACGGCGGCACGCCGCCGCGCCCGCAGACCTCGGCCGACGTACTGGACCTGGCCCCGAACATCTGGCCGCACAACATCGTTCGCCGTGGCGACGGTGAGGTGGCGATCGCCGGCGTGACGGTCACCGACCTGGCCGCCGAGTACGGCACCCCGCTGTTCGTCATCGACGAGGACGACTTCCGCGGCCGCTGCCGCGAGATCGCCGCCGCGTTCGGCGGCGGGCGCAACGTGCACTACGCCGCCAAGGCGTTCCTGTGCAGCGAGATCGCCCGCTGGGTCGACGAGGAAGGGCTCTCGCTGGACGTCGCGAGCGGCGGTGAGCTGGCCGTCGCCCTGCATGCCGGATTCCCCGCAGAGCGAATTGCGTTCCACGGCAACAACAAATCGGTCGACGAGCTCAGCGCGGCGGTCAAAGCCGGGGTGGGCCACGTGGTGCTGGACTCGATGACCGAGATCGAACGGTTGGACACCATCGCCGGGGACGCCGGTGTGATCCAGGACGTCCTGATCCGCATCACCGTCGGCGTCGAGGCGCACACCCACGAGTTCATCGCCACCGCCCACGAGGACCAGAAGTTCGGCCTCTCGCTGGCCAGCGGCGCGGCCATGGACGCGGTGCGACGGGTCTTCGCCGCCGACCACCTGCGCCTGGTCGGGCTGCACAGCCACATCGGATCGCAGATCTTCGACGTCGACGGGTTCGAGCTGGCCGCGCACCGGGTCATCGGCCTGCTGCGCGACGTGGTCGCCGAGTTCGGGGTGGACAAGACCGCCCAGATCGGCACCGTCGACCTCGGTGGTGGTCTGGGTATCTCCTATGTGCCCCAGGATGATCCGCCACCGGTCCAGGTCCTGGCGGCCAAGCTCGACGCGATCGTGGGCAACGAATCGGCCGCCGTGGGTCTGCCCGCGCCGCGGCTGGTCGTCGAACCCGGCCGCGCCATCGCCGGCCCCGGCACCGTGACGCTCTACGAGGTGGGCACGGTCAAGGACGTGGCGATCAGCGCGGGCGCCTCGCGGCGCTACATCAGTGTCGACGGCGGCATGAGCGACAACATCCGAACCTCGCTGTACGGCGCCGAGTACGAGGTGCGGCTGGTGTCCCGGGGCAGCGACGCGCCGCCGACCCTGGCCCGCATCGTCGGAAAGCATTGCGAGAGCGGCGACATCGTCGTTCGCGACGCATGGGTGCCCGGCGACGTGCAACCCGGGGACCTGTTGGCGGTGGCCGCGACCGGCGCCTACTGCTATTCGATGTCGAGTCGGTACAACCTGATCGGCCGCCCCGCGGTGGTGGCCGTGCGCGACGGGCGGGCCCGCCTGATCCTGCGCCGGGAGACCGTCGACGATCTGCTGAGTTTGGAAGTGAGGTAGCCAATGAGTACATCCGAGAAGGCGACCGGAGCCGAGAAGGCGACCGGAGCCGCGGAGCCGGCGACATCAGGCATCGGCATAGCGGTATTGGGGTTGGGCAACGTCGGCAGCGAGGTCGTCCGGATCATCGAGGACAGCGCCACCGACCTGGCCGCGCGCATCGGAGCGCCGCTGGAACTGCGCGGCGTGGCGGTGCGCCACGTCGCCGACGACCGCGGCGTGCCGGTCGCCATGCTCACTGACAACGTCGAGGAGTTGGTGTCGCGCGAGGACGTCGACATCGTGGTCGAGCTGATGGGCCCGGTCGAGCCTGCCCGCAAGGCGATCCTGACCGCCCTCGAGCACGGCAAGTCGGTGGTGACGGCCAACAAGGCGCTGCTGGCCCAGTCCACCGGCGAGTTGGCCCAAGCCGCCGAACGTGCGCATGTCGACCTGTATTTCGAAGCGGCCGTGGCCGGTGCGATACCGGTGATCCGCCCGCTGACCCAGTCGCTGGCCGGTGACTCGGTGCTGCGGGTGGCGGGCATCGTCAACGGAACCACCAACTACATCCTGTCCGAAATGGCCTCGACCGGAGCCGATTACGCCTCGGCCCTGGCCGACGCCAGCGCGCTGGGCTACGCCGAGGCCGACCCCACCGCCGACGTCGAGGGCTACGACGCCGCCGCCAAAGCGGCCATCCTGGCCTCGATCGCCTTCCACACCCCGGTCACCGCCGACGACGTCTACCGCGAGGGCATCACCAAGGTCAGCCCGGCCGACTTCGAGGCGGCCAAGGCGCTCGGCTGCACCATCAAGCTGCTCTCGATCTGCGAGCGGATCACCACACCCGATGGGCAGCAACGGGTTTCGGCACGTGTCTACCCGGCACTGGTTCCGCTGACCCACCCGCTGGCGACGGTCAACGGCGCGTTCAACGCCGTGGTGGTCGAGGCCGAGGCGGCCGGCCGCCTGATGTTCTACGGCCAGGGCGCCGGCGGCGCGCCGACCGCGTCGTCGGTGATGGGTGACGTGGTGATGGCGGCCCGCAACCGTGTCCAGGGCGGACGCGGCCCGCGCGAATCGAAGTACGCCCAGCTGCCGATCGCCCCGATGGGAGTGATCCCGACCCGCTACTACGTGAGCATGACCGTCAAGGACGAGCCCGGCGTGTTGTCCTCGGTGGCAGCCGAATTCGGCAAGCGCGAGGTCAGCATCGCCGAGGTGCGCCAGGAGGGCATTGTCGACGAGGGCGGTCAACTCTGCGGTGCCCGCATCGTCGTGGTAACGCACCGCGCCACCGATGCCGCGCTCTCGGAGACCGTCACCGCGCTGTCGGGTCTCGACGTCGTGCAGACCGTCAACAGCGTGCTGCGTTTGGAGGGAACCAGCGAATGAGCACAACGAAGGTTCACACCCCTTGGCCGGGCCTGATCGAGGCCTACCGTGACCGGCTGCCGGTCGCGGCGGACTGGACACCGGTGACCCTCCTCGAGGGCGGCACCCCGCTGGTGTACGCCCCGCGGCTTTCGGAAAAGACCGGCTGCACAGTGCATTTGAAGGTCGAGGGCCTCAACCCCACCGGCTCCTTCAAGGACCGCGGCATGACGATGGCCGTCACCGACGCGGTCGCGCGCGGGCAGAGGGCCGTGTTGTGCGCCTCCACGGGTAACACCTCTGCTTCGGCGGCCGCCTACGCCGCGCGGGCCGGGATCACCTGCGCCGTGCTGATTCCGCAGGGCAAGATCGCGATGGGCAAGCTGGCCCAGGCGGTCATGCACGGCGCCAAGATCATTCAGATCGACGGCAACTTCGACGACTGTCTGGAGCTGGCCCGCAAGCTCACCAATGACTACTCGACCATCTCTCTGGTCAACAGTGTCAACCCGGTGCGTATCGAGGGGCAGAAGACCGCGGCGTTCGAAATCGTCGACGCGCTGGGCTTCGCGCCGGACATCCACGCGCTGCCGGTCGGCAACGCAGGCAACATCACCGCCTACTGGCGCGGCTACACCGAGTACCACCGCGACGGGATCAGCGACAAGCTGCCCCGCATGCTGGGCACTCAGGCCGCCGGCGCCGCCCCACTGGTGTCGGGCAAGCCGGTCAGCCACCCCGAAACCATCGCCACGGCCATCCGGATCGGCTCGCCGGCTTCCTGGGACGGCGCGGTCACCGCGCAGCAGCAGTCCAACGGCCGCTTTCTGGCCGCCACCGACGATGAGATCCTGGCCGCCTACCACCTGGTCGCTCGGGCCGAGGGCGTCTTCGTCGAGCCGGCGTCGGCGGCCAGCATCGCCGGCCTGCTCAAGTCGGTCGAGGACGGCTGGGTCGCACCCGGCTCCACGGTCGTGTGCACGGTGACCGGCAACGGCCTGAAGGACCCCGACACCGCGCTGAAGGACATGCCCACAGTGACACCCCTGGCGGTCGATTCGGCCGCCGTCGTCGCCGAGCTCGGCCTGGGCTGAGGAACGCCAGTGCCGATGACCCTGCCTGCGGGCCTGACCTCCAGCGCCTCTGTCGCGGCCTCCAGCGCCAACCTCGGCCCCGGCTTCGACAGCCTCGGGGTGGCGCTGGGCCTCTACGACGAGATCCTGGTCGAGACCATCGACGCCGGACTGGTCATCGAGATCGACGGCGAGGGCGCCGGGCACGTGCCCCACACCCACGAGCACCTGGTCGTCCGAGCCATCCACCGCGGCCTTCTCGCCGCCGGCGCCGACGCCCCCGGCCTGTTCGTGCGCTGCCGCAACGCCATCCCGCACTCGCGCGGACTCGGCTCGTCGGCAGCGGCCGTCGTCGGCGGGCTGGCCGCCGCGAATGGCCTTCTGGCCCAAGCGGATTTAGACCCTCATTCCGAGTCGCAGCTGATCCAGCTGTCCTCGGAATTCGAGGGTCACCCGGACAACGCATCGGCGTCCGTGCTCGGCGGCGCCGTGGTGTCGTGGACCGACACCCACACCGACCCGCCGACCTACGCCGCCGCGCCGCTGCGCCTGCACCCGGACATCCACCTGTTCCCGGGCATCCCGGAGGTCCGTTCGTCAACCGCGGAGACCAGGATCCTGCTGCCGGACCGGGTCAGTCACGTCGCCGCCCGATTCAACCTCAGCCGGGCCGCTTTGCTGGTCCTGGCGCTGACCGAGCGTCCGGACCTGCTGATGGCGGCCACCGAAGACGCGCTCCATCAGCCGCAGCGGGCTCCCGCCATGCCCGCCTCGGCGGAATACCTGCAGGTCTTGCGGCGTTGTGGGATACCAGCGGTGCTGTCCGGCGCCGGCCCGTCAGTCCTGGCGCTCAGCACACGTCCGGAACTGCCTGCCGAGGCCCTCGAGTACGGCATCGCCAATGGATTCACCGTCAGCGAGATGGGCGTCGGCGAAGCTGTTCGCTGGAGCTCGGGCGTGGCTGTCCACGGTTGAGATGTCACACGCCGGTGCCGGTTTCTTGCTTTCCGGCCCAAAAGGGGGCTATTCTCGGTGCCGTCCAGGCAATCGCAGCGTCTGCACCTGCGCCGAGACTAGGACGACCACCAATTCTTCTCGTGTTCAACTCGTGGACTGACGGTTCGCCATGTAGCCGCGAATCCCGGCCATCACCGTTGATGCACAGATGACGGTGAGACTTCGCATTCAGCGAATCGCCTGAATGCCAGAACCCCTCGTGTGATTGATCGGCGAGGGAAGAAAGGAAATCCGTGACCGATACGGACCTCATCACGGCTGGAGACAGCGCCCATCAGACGGATGCGCCCGCCGTGACCGCACCACCCCCGCCGGCCCCCCAATCTCAGCCCGCTGAGTCCCGTGCCGCCGAGCAGGGCTCGGACGCCGGTGGGTCCCTGTCGACGATGGTGCTGCCGGAGCTTCGTGCCCTGGCCAACCGCGTCGGCGTCAAAGGAACCTCCGGCATGCGCAAGGGCGACCTCATCGCCGCCATCCGGGACACCCAGAGCGGCGGCAACGGCGGCCAGCGCGGCGACGCCAACGGCGGCGCACCCGTCGCCGAGGCGCCCCGTGAGCCGGCACCCAGCCAGCCCGCCCCCGAGACCCGCGACGACGCCGTGACCAACGGCACCGAGCAACCCCGCCGCGAGCGCCGCACCGCCAACCGTGGCGCCGGCGCCCCCACCGAGGGCGGCGACCAGCAGAAGCCCGCGGGTGAGTCCCAGGGCAGGTCCGAGAACCGCCAGCAGAACCGCGAGTCCAACGACCAGGGCGGCGACGGGCAGGGCGGTGGCCAGCAGAACCGCGGAGACCAGAACCGCGGCGACGACGACGAGCGCGGCCAGGGCCGGCGCGGCCGGCGTTTCCGCGACCGCAGGCGCCGCGGTGAACGCACCGGCGGCGAAGGCGGCGCCGGCGGCAACGAGGCCGAGCTGCGCGAGGACGACGTCGTCCAGCCCGTGGCCGGCATCCTCGACGTCCTCGACAACTACGCGTTCGTGCGGACCTCCGGCTACCTGGCCGGCCCGAACGACGTCTACGTCTCGATGAACATGGTCCGCAAGAACGGCCTGCGCCGCGGTGACGCCGTCACCGGCGCGGTCCGCGTGGCCAAGGACGGCGACCAGAACAACCAGCGACAGAAGTTCAACCCGCTGGTCCGCCTCGACAGCGTCAACGGCGGACCGGTCGACGCGGCCAAGAACCGCCCCGAGTTCGGCAAGCTGACCCCGCTGTACCCGAACCAGCGGCTGCGGCTGGAGACCACCAGCGAGAAGCTGACGACCCGCGTGATCGACCTGATCATGCCGATCGGCAAGGGGCAGCGCGCCCTGATCGTGTCCCCGCCCAAGGCCGGTAAGACCACGATCATGCAGGACATCGCCAACGCGATCACCAAGAACAATCCCGAGTGCCACCTGATGGTCGTGCTCGTCGACGAGCGGCCCGAAGAGGTCACCGACATGCAGCGCTCGGTCAAGGGTGAGGTCATCGCCTCGACCTTCGACCGGCCGCCGTCAGACCACACCCAGGCTGCCGAACTCGCCATCGAGCGGGCCAAGCGGCTGGTGGAGCAGGGCAAGGACGTCGTCGTGCTGCTCGACTCGATCACCCGGCTGGGCCGCGCCTACAACAACGCGTCCCCGGCCTCCGGGCGCATCCTGTCCGGTGGTGTGGACTCCACCGCGCTGTACCCGCCCAAGCGGTTCCTCGGCGCGGCCCGCAACATCGAGCACGGCGGATCCCTGACCATCATCGCCACCGCCATGGTGGAGACCGGCTCGACCGGTGACACGGTGATCTTCGAGGAGTTCAAGGGCACCGGCAACGCCGAGCTCAAGCTCGACCGCAAGATCGCCGAGCGCCGGGTCTTCCCGGCCGTCGACGTCAACCCGTCGGGCACCCGCAAGGACGAGTTGCTGCTCTCGGCCGACGAGTTCTCGGTTGTGCACAAGCTGCGCCGGGTGTTGTCCGGACTGGACAGCCACCAGGCCATCGACCTGCTGATGAGCCAGCTGCGCAAGACCAAGAACAACTACGAGTTCCTGGTGCAGGTGTCCAAGACCGCGCCGGGCATGGCCGACGTCGACTAGCTTGCTCAGGGCTGACGCAGGGCCTGCATTCCCGGCGCCAGCAGATCGTCGATCGCACTCCACGGCACCGTGATGACCGGTGTGCCGTGGACGAACTCGTAGTCGGCGAAGTGGATCTCCAGGCCTGCGGGCGTGGGAATCCAGCTCTCGAAGTTCTCCAGCAGCGGCTTGTCGCCCGGGATGTTGGGCATCGGCGTCGACGTGACACCCATCGCCGGCGGCAGCAGTAGCTTGGTCTGCTCGGAGAGCCTGTCCAACCCGGCCTGGGGGTCGGTGAACAGCTCCTTGAGCGTGATCGCCTGGCCTGAGCGGGAGTCGATCACGACGTTGATCACCGAGCCGGCCGGATGCGCCGCCGTCTGGTCGTTGTAGGTGCCGGTGATGAGCGCCGATATCGACGCCGAGCTGAAGAAGACCTGCGGTGAGGTTTCGAAAGTCCACTGGCCCTGGGGGTTTGCGGTGCGAGTCGCATTGTCGAGCAGGTGCTGACTCGCAGCGTGCACCGCGTGGTTGAACGCCTCGGCCACCTGTGGGTCGCCGCCGGAGACGGTGTCCATGACCAGATTCCAGCTGCCGTTCGTGGCGGCTCCATTGGAGACCGACTGGTCCACCGTGTACGTCTTGCGGTTGGAGACGCCGGTTTGGGCGGCCGAGTTGGGTGTGACTGCCGACGCCGAGGACGGGGCAGTCGCGGCCGGGCTCTGCCCGGACTGAGGCGCTCCTGCGCAGGCGACCAGCCCGGCCGCCAAGGCCGCGGCCAGGACGGCCATCCGGTAGCTGCAGGACACCATGAGACGCATTCTGACAGACGCGGTCTCTTCTACTGGGATCGGTGATCTCCCACCCGATCGCGGGGTTGTTTAGTGCACATGAAATCGATTGTCGTCCAGATTGTTTCGTGACTCGGCATCCGCCTTGGAAGTCCCCGCCGTCCATCGCCTGGGATCCGCAGGGCGAGCGATCGGCGTCGGGAGGTCGGGTCGTTCCCGGTGTCGGCCGCCACGGGTTGGCCTTTAATACCAGGGTCTGACTGATTCCGTCAGGCTCCTTGACCAAAAGGATCGGCAATGAACACCGACGAGATCTGGCGCAACATCGACGAGCAGCGCACGAGCCTGGCCGACCTGCTCGAGACCCTGAGTCCCCAGCAGTGGACCACTGCCTCGTTGTGCGAGGGCTGGAAGGTTCGCGACGTCGCCGCGCATGTGACGCAGTCGCAGATGAGTCCGGGCAGAGTCGTCGTCGAAGCCGCTAAGTCGAGGTTCCGCTTCGATCCGATGATCAAGCGGCTTGCCCTGGAGGACAACCGGCCACAGGCCGAGATCGTTGCCGCCTTGCGCGCGCATGGTCGGCTCGCGCAAACACATCGTCGGGACCAAGCCACTCGACCCGTTGACCGACGCCCTGGTGCACGGGCAGGACATCGCCGTGCCGTTGGGCATCGACCGGCCGATGCCGCCGGCGGCCGCGGCCGCGGCGGCGGATCACATGTGGCACATGCGGTTTCCCACACACCCTGCCAAACGTCTCACGGGCATCCGGCTGGTCGCGACCGACGCCGACTTCGCCGTGGGGGAGGGGTACGAGATCAAGGCGCCGATCCGCGAGATCCTCATGGTGCTCGCCGGCCGCCCCAGCGAGGTCAGCGATGAGGTAGAGGCTCACCGGAGCGCCTGAGAATCACTGCGCCGGCGCGGTCCGCAGGCCGGGCAGCACGTAGCGCCGCATGTAGCGCAGTACCGCGTCGTGATCGTCGGCGTCCAGGGTGTCGCCGGGAACGGTGCCGAGGCTGATCTGCACCCGGGCCACCCATTCGGCCGCCTCGTCCAGGTCGGTATCCGGATGGATCTCACCGCGATCGCGCGCGGCCTCCAGGTAGGGGCGCCAGAACCGGCCGAGGTCGGGAACCAGGCCCTGCACACCGGCGCCCGCGCATGCGGCGAACTCCTCGGGCTCGTCGCGGCGCAACTGCATCACCAGCGCGCCAGGGGTTTCATAGGCGCTTCTGCCCAACCGGACCCCGACCGCAAGCTGCTCCTCGAATCCGGCGATCGCCGACAAGGTCCGGTTGGACTCGCCCCAGAACACCTCGTTGAGCCGCACGATGGCCGCACCCAGCAGTGACGCCTTGTCGGGGTAGTGGCGATAGAGCCAGCCCCGCGACACACCTGCGGCCTCGGCCACTTCGGACACCGTCGTGGCGCGGATGCCCTTGGCCCGCAGACAGGCCTCCGCCGCGTCGATCAGGCGCTCCCGGACGGTCTTCGTCCCGGTCGGGCTGGCGGCATCGGTGCTGGCGATCACCTGGATATCCTTGCAAACCCGCGGACCGTCCGCGGCAGTAGACACATTTGTAATCCTGTTTACCGCGCTTCTATTGTGGCGTGTACCGCTGTCCGGACGGCGGGATGGACCCATGTGACGGGAGATCAGTGGCCGAGACCGTCCAGCAACTGCTGCGTGAACACCTCGACAATCCCGCCCCGGCGATGAAGTTCGGCGATCGGGTGTGGACCTGGCGCGAACACCTCGACGAGGCCGCCCGGCAGGCCGCCGCCGTGATCGGTCTCGCCGACCCCGGGCGGCCGTTGCACGTCGGAACCCTGCTGGGCAACACCCCGGAGATGCTGACCGCGATGGCGGCCGCCGGGCTGGGCGGATACGTGCTGTGCGGGGTGAACACCACCCGGCGCGGGGACGCCCTGGCCCGCGACATCGCCAAGGCCGACTGTCAGATCCTGCTGACCGACGCGGCGCACAAGGGCCTGATCGACGGTCTGGACCTGCCCGGCGTGCGGGTGGTCGACGTCGGCTCCGAGGAGTGGTCGAAACTGCTGGCCGACGCCGGTGATCTCACGCCGTACCGCGAAGTCGCCGCCACCGACACGTTCATGCTGATCTTCACCTCCGGCACCAGCGGAGAGCCGAAGGCCGTCCAGGTCGCGCACATGATGGTGCCGTTCGCCGGGGTGTCGCTGGTCCAGCGGTTCGAGATCACCGCGTCGGACGTCTGCTACCTGTCGATGCCGCTGTTCCACTCCAACGCGCTGATGGCCGGCTGGGCGGTGGCGCTCAACTCGGGTGCCGCGATGGCGCCGGCGACGTTCTCTGCCTCCGGCCTGCTCGACGACCTGCGCCGCTATGGCGTCACCTACATGAACTACGTCGGCAAGCCGCTGGCCTACGTGCTCGCGACGCCGGAGCGGCCCGACGACCACGACAACCCGCTGCGGGTCGCGTTCGGCAACGAGGCCACCGACCGCGACATCGCCGAGTTCAGCCGCCGCTTCGCCTGCACGGTGTGGGACGGCTTCGGCTCCACCGAGGGCGCGGTGATCATCACCCGGGAGGACGACTGCCCACCCGGATCGGTCGGTCGCGGGTTTCCCGGCGTCGCGATCTACAACTCCGAGACGCTGCAGGAGTGCCCGACGGCGGAGTTCGACTCGCACGGGGCGCTGGCCAACCCGGACGAGGCGATCGGGGAGATCGTCAACACCACCGGCGGTGGCCTGTTCGGCGGCTACTACAACGACCCGAATGCCACCGACGAGCGGCTGCGCCACGGCATGTACTGGTCGGGCGATCTGGGCTACCGAGACGCCGACGGCTGGATCTATCTGGCCGGCCGAACCGCGGACTGGATGCGTGTCGACGGGGAGAACATGGCCGCCGCGCCCATCGAACGCATCATCCTGCGCCTGCCCGAGGTCAGCCAGGTCGCGGTCTACCCGGTGCCCGACGAGCACGTCGGCGACCAGGTGATGGCCGCGGTGGTGCTGGCCGAGGGCACCGCCCTGGCGCCCGACACCTTCGGTGACTTCCTGGCGCTGCAGTCCGACCTGTCGCCCAAGGCGTGGCCCCGCCACGTCTGGATCGCCGACGAACTGCCCGCCACCGCCACCAACAAGGTGCTCAAGCGCGAGCTGGTGGCACGCGGCGCCAACCCCGCGGGTGGGCAGCTGTGGACCAGGGCACCCCGCGGCCGGGTGTACCGGCCCGCAGATGTCGAGGAATAGGCCCCGGCGCCGAGGCGTTTGGGCAGGTGACGGTCAACCTGGCATACTTGACCGTCGACCACCTCCGGTACCGGTTCACGTCCGCTATCCAGGGATTTTCCCGAGGGCGACCCGGCGACCGACGAATGAAGAGGACACCATGAAATCAGGCATTCACCCTGCCTACGCCGAGACCACCGTGGTCTGCGGCTGTGGCAACAGCTTCACCACCCGCAGCACCAAGGACGGCGGCCACATCGTGGTCGAGGTCTGCTCGCAGTGCCACCCGTTCTACACCGGCAAGCAGAAGATCCTCGACAGCGGCGGCCGCGTGGCCCGCTTCGAGAAGCGGTACGGCAAGCGCAAGACCAGCGAGTCGGCCGACAAATAGCTGCCTCACCGACGCCCGATCTGTCGCGGATTTCCAGCGAGAGGCCGGGCGTCGGTCTGCGTTCGGGCACAGTGGTGACGGGAGGAAGGTAGAGATGCCGCAGAGCGCCATGGCGATTGACGGCGT
This sequence comes from uncultured Actinomycetota bacterium, assembly GCA_963716465.1. Lineage (GTDB taxonomy): Bacteria > Actinomycetota > Actinomycetes > Mycobacteriales > Mycobacteriaceae > Mycobacterium. Next base: position 56,709 of record CAVQTS010000003.1, on the reverse strand, counting down.
GCTCACCGAACACGCCGACCTCGAGCGTCAGCTGTCCGATCCGGCGCTGCACGGCGACGCAGGCAATGCCCGCCGGGTGGGACGCCGCTTCGCCCAACTGGCGCCGATCGTCGCGACCTACCGCAAGCTGGAGACGGCCCGCGGCGACCTGGAGGCCGCCCGCGAGCTGGCCACCGAGGACGCGGCGTTCGCCGCCGAGGTGCCCGAGCTGGAAGCCAGGGTCGCCGAACTCGACGAACACCTGACCGACCTGCTCGCCCCACGCGACCCGCACGACGCCGACGACATCGTGCTCGAGGTGAAATCCGGGGAGGGCGGGGAGGAGTCCGCGCTGTTCGCCGCCGACCTGGCCCGGATGTACATCCGGTATGCCGAGCGGCACGGCTGGACTGTGACCGTCCTGGATGAGACGACCTCGGACCTGGGCGGCTACAAGGACGCCACGCTGTCCATCCGCAGCAAGGGCGACACCGCCGACGGGGTGTGGTCGCGGCTGAAGTTCGAGGGTGGCGTGCACCGCGTGCAGCGCGTGCCGGTCACCGAATCGCAGGGTCGGGTGCACACCTCGGCGGCCGGGGTCCTGGTCTACCCGGAGCCCGAGGAGGTCGAGCAGGTCCAGATCGACGAGTCCGATCTGCGCATCGACGTCTACCGCTCGTCGGGCAAGGGCGGCCAGGGCGTCAACACCACCGACTCCGCCGTCCGCATCACCCACCTGCCCACCGGCATCGTGGTCACCTGCCAGAACGAGCGTTCCCAGCTGCAGAACAAGGCCCGCGCCATGCAGGTGCTCGCCGCCAGGCTGCAGGTGTTGGCCGAGGAGCAGGCCTCGGCGGACGCCTCGGCCGACCGGGCCAGCCAGATCCGCACCGTGGACCGCAGCGAGCGCATCCGCACCTACAACTTCCCGGAGAACCGGATCGCCGATCACCGGATCAACTTCAAGGCGCACAACCTCGACCAGGTCCTCGACGGCGATATGGACGCGTTGCTCGACGCTCTGGCCGCCGCCGACAAACACGCCAGGCTGCAACAGGCATGACCCCCGACGGCGAGCGGTTTCGGCTCCGGCAGGCCATCGACGTGGCCACCGCCGCACTCGCCGAGGCCGGGATCGACTCGGCGCGCACCGACGCCGAGCTGCTCGCCGCCCATCTGGTCGGCAGTGAGCGGGGGCGGCTGGCCACCATCGACCCGCCCGAGGCCGACTTCTTCCGCCGCTATGACGAGGTGATCGCCGCGCGCTCGCGCCGTATCCCGCTGCAGCACCTCACCGGCACAGCGGCCTTCGGCCCGCTGGAGCTGCACGTCGGCCCCGGGGTCTTCGTCCCGCGTCCGGAGACCGAGGCGATGCTGGAATGGGTTGTCGCCCAACGCTTGCCGGAGGCCGCGGTGATCGTCGACCTGTGCACCGGTTCCGGGGCGCTGGCCGTCGCGCTGGCCGCCCGTTGGCCCGGCGCCCGCGTCATCGCGGTCGACGACGACGCCGCGGCGCTGGAATACGCCCGGCGCAACGCGACCGGCACCGCCGTCGAACTGGTGGCGGCTGACGTCACCGCGCCCGGGCTGCTTCCCGGGTTGACCGGTACCGTCGACCTCGTGGTGTGCAACCCGCCTTACATCCCCGCCGGGGCCGAGCTGGAACCTGAAGTGGCCGAGCATGACCCGGCGCACGCCCTGTTCGGTGGCCCGGACGGGATGGCGATAATCGGCCCGATCGCGGCCCTGGCCGGCGGCTGGCTTGCGCCGGGCGGTCTGCTGGCGGTCGAACACGACGACACCACGTCGCGGCAGACCATCGAAACCATCGAGCGCACAGGACGTTTCACCGCCATCACCGCACACCGCGATCTCGCGGGACGACCGCGGTTCGTGACGGCGCGCAGAACGGAGGAGTCAGCGTGACCCAGGTGTTCGACTGCGCAGACACCGCTCGGCGCGCCGAGGCCATCTCGGCCGCCGCCGCCGCGGTCAAGAGCGGCCGGCTGGTCGTCATGCCCACCGACACCGTCTACGGCATCGGGGCCGACGCCTTCGACAGTGCGGCGGTCGCCAGCCTGCTCGCGGCCAAGGGCCGCGGCCGGGACATGCCGGTGGGCGTGCTGGTCGGTTCCTGGCACACCATCGAGGGACTGGTGTTCTCGGTTCCCCACGCCGCCCGCGAACTGATTCGGGCCTTCTGGCCTGGAGCGCTGAGTCTGGTTGTCCAGCAGGCGCCCTCGTTGCAGTGGGACCTCGGCGCCGCCCGCGGAACCGTCATGCTGCGCATGCCGCTGCATCCGGTGGCCATCGAACTGCTCCGCGAGGTCGGCCCAATGGCCGTCTCGAGCGCCAACATCTCCGGTCGCCCGGCGGCCACGGCCGCCGACGAGGCGAAACGCCAGCTGGGCGACCTGGTCGAGGTCTACCTCGATGCCGGACCGTCACAGGAGCAGGCAGCCTCGACCATCGTCGACCTCACCGGCCCGACTCCGCGGGTCCTGCGCGAGGGGCCGATCAGCCCCGCGGACATCGCCCGGGTTCTGGGCCTCGACGTGGCCTCGCTGACCGCCTGACCACCGCACCGGGGGTCACAGGTTGGTGCAGTACGGTTCGGTTGAAATGGTCAGCGGATCTGATATCCAGCTCCTCGCACTGTCCGATCGGGGCGCCGGTGTTCCCTTGCGCGAGTTGGCGCTCGTCGGGCTGACCGCCGCGATCATCACCTACTTCGCCACCGGCTGGGTGCGTGTTCTGGCCACCCGGCTGGGCGCTCTGGCCTACCCCCGCGAACGTGACGTCCACACCCGGCCCACGCCCCGCATGGGCGGCCTGGCGATGTACCTCGGCGTGGTCACCGCCGTGTTCGTCGCCTCCCAGCTGCCCGCCCTGACCCGTGGTTTCATCTACTCCTCGGGCATGCCTGCCGTGGTGGTCGCCGGGGGACTGATCATGGTCATCGGCCTGATCGACGACCGCTGGGGCCTGGACGCGCTGACCAAGTTCGCCGGACAGATCACCGCGGCCAGCGTGCTGGTGACCATGGGCGTGGCGTGGAGCGTGCTCTACATCCCGATCGGCGGTGTCGGCACCATCGTCCTCGACCAGGTTTCGTCGATCCTGCTGACGCTGGCGCTGACGGTGTCCATCGTCAACGCGATGAACTTCGTCGACGGGCTCGACGGGCTCGCCGCGGGCCTCGGGCTGATCACGGCTTCGGCCATCTGCATCTTCTCCGTGGGCCTGTTGCGCGACCACAGCGGCGACGTGCTGTTCTACCCGCCGGCGGTCATCTCCGTCGTGCTGGCCGGTGCCTGCCTGGGCTTTCTTCCGCACAACTGGTACCGGGCCAAGGTCTTCATGGGCGACTCCGGCTCGATGCTGATCGGGCTGATGCTGGCCGCCGCCTCCACTACGGCGGCCGGGCCGATCTCCCAGAGCGCCTACGGCGCCCGGGACGTCTTCGCGCTGCTGTCTCCTTTCCTGCTCGTGGTGGCGGTGATGTTCGTGCCGGCGCTGGACATGCTGCTGGCGATCGTCCGCCGGACCCGGGCGGGCCTGAGCCCGTTCAGTCCGGACAAGATGCACCTGCACCATCGGCTGCTCCAGATCGGTCACTCGCATCGCCGGGTGGTCCTGCTGATCTACCTCTGGGTGGGCATCGTCGCGCTCGGTGCGGCCAGCACGATCTTCTTCGATCCGCGGTACACCGGGGGGGTCATGCTGGCCGCGATCGTGGTCGCCGTGGTGGTCACCCTGATCCCGTTGTTGCGTCGCCCCGAGGGCGACTACGACGAGATTTACGACGGTGAGTAGTAGACGTATTTAGGGCCGCCTACCATGTGGTACGGTGCTGGCAGAACCCAGCCGAGACCTGACTGAACCTCGCGGGTTGCCGGCCCCCGGGCCGTCGGAGTGACATCCGATCGGCGCGAATTACGACCGACAAAGGGAGCTGCCCCTTGGGTGATTCCAGCGCGCCTCGCGCCGTTCGATACGCTCGGCGGGCCACGCACCAAATCACCCGGACAGCTCTCGAGACGCAAGATTGAGGTGAACCTGTGACGACGCCAGCGCAAGATGCGCCGTTGGTGTTTCCGTCGGTTGCCTTCCGGCCCCTTCGGCTGCTTGCGATCTGCTCCGCTCTGACCGCCCTGGCGGTGGGTCTGGCCGCGATGGCCGGCCACGTCATGTTCGGTGTCTTCTTCGGTGTCGGCCTCCTACTCGGTCTGATCAACGCCGTGCTCGTGCAGCGGTCGGTGGATTCGATCACCGCCGAGGACCATCCGCTCAAGCGCAAGATGGCGCTCAACTCCGCCACCCGCCTGCTGGTCATCAGCGTCATCGGCCTGACCGTCGCGTTCCTCTTCCGGCCGGCCGGCCTCGGTGTGCTGTTCGGCCTGGCTTTGTTCCAAGTTTTGCTCGTTTTGAGTACGGCGCTGCCGGTGTGGAAGAAAATGCGCACGGGCGAAGACAGTGAAGAGGTAGGCGCGGGGCCGGGCGCCCCCGCGTCGGCCACCGCAGACGAAGCACCGAAGGATTGAGCACGCCATGAGTGAACGAATCCTCGCCGAGGGCGCGATCGAGGTTGGCCACCACACCACGGCTCACTGGCTTGGCATGACCGTGAACACCGATACGGTGCTGGCCACCGCGATCGCCGCGGTCATCACCTTGGTGCTGGCGTTCATCCTGCGGGCCAAGGTCACCTCGACCGGCGTGCCCAGCGGCGTGCAGCTGTTCTGGGAGGCCATCACCACGCAGATGCGCGGCCAGATCGAGGGGGCGATCGGGATGAAGATCGCCCCGTTCGTGCTGCCGCTGGCGGTCACGTTGTTCGTCTTCATCCTGATCGCCAACTGGATCTCGGTGCTGCCGGTGCAGTACGGAACCGCGAACGGCGGGACGGGCGAGTTGCTCAAGCCGCCGGCCGCGGACATCAACTTCGTGCTCGCGCTCGCGCTGTTCGTCTTCCTCTGCTACCACGCGGCCGGCATCTGGCGGCGCGGCCTGCTGGGCCACCCCGTCAAACTGCTCAAGGGCCACGTTGCCTTCCTGGCCCCGATCAACCTCGTCGAGGAGCTCGCCAAGCCGATCTCGTTGTCGCTCCGACTTTTCGGCAACATCTTCGCCGGCGGCATCATGGTCGCGCTGATCGCGCTGTTCCCGCCGTACATCATGTGGGCGCCCAACGCGATCTGGAAGACGTTCGACCTGTTCGTCGGCTTGATCCAGGCGTTCATCTTCGCGCTGCTGACCATCTTGTACTTCAGCCAGTCCATGGAACTGGATGAGGAGCACCACTAAAAGACGTGTTCGACCCCCGAACCACCCACAGCCTGGTAGGAGTCCTACCAGCAATCAAGGAGGATAGAGAATGGCAGCAGACCCCCAAATCGTCATGGGCGCCCTCATCGGCGGCGGCCTCATTCTGGGCGGCGGCGCCATCGGCGCCGGTATCGGCGACGGTATCGCCGGTAACGCCCTGATCTCCGGCATCGCCCGGCAGCCCGAGGCCCAGGGCCGGCTGTTCACTCCGTTCTTCATCACCGTTGGCCTGGTGGAAGCGGCGTACTTCATCAACCTGGCGTTCATGGCCTTGTTCGTGTTCGCCACCCCCGGCGCTTCCTAGTCGGCATGGGGGAGCACAGCGTCACCTTGTTGGCGGCTGAGGCAGGCGGCGGCACGTCGAACTTCCTCATCCCCAACGGCACCTTCTTCTTCGTGCTGGCCATCTTCTTGATCGTGCTCGGCGTGATCGGCAAATTCGTCGTACCGCCGGTCCAGAAGGTGCTCGGTGAGCGCGAAGCGATGGTCGCCAAGACCACCGACGACAACCGCAAGGCCGTCGAGCAGGAAGCCGCAGCCGAATCCGACTACCAGAAGGAGATGGCGGCGGCTCGCACCGAGGCCTCCGGCATCCGCGACGAGGCCCGAGCCGAGGGTCGCGCGATCCTCGACGACAAGCGGGCCGCACGCCAACGAGGAGGCGGCCGGGAGGCTGCAGGAGGCTGCCGAGCAGCTCAAGCAGCAGAGCGACGCGATCGCGGCGGACCTGAGGTCGTCGGTGGACACACTGTCCGCCGACCTGGCCAGCCGGGTCCTCGGCGTCGAGGTTTCCAGCACGTCGGCGTCAGCGCCGGGACGGTAGGAGAATGTCAACCTTCATCGGCCAGCTCATCGGCTTCCTGGTCATCATCTGGATCATCTGGCGGTACGTGGTGCCGCCGGTGCGCCGCCTGATGGCATCGCAGCAGGAGACGGTGCGCAACCAGCTGGACGAGAGTGCGAAGGCGGCCCAACGGCTGGCCGACGCCGACAAGTATCACGCCCAGCGGGTGGACGAAGCCAAGGCGGAGTCCAAGCACATCACCGAGGAGGCCCGTGTCGATGCCGAGCGCATCGCCGAGCATCTTCGCGTCCAAGCCGACGTCGAGGTCGAACGGATCAAGATTCAAGGCGGACAGCAGATTTCGCTGCTGCGCTCCCAGATGATCCGTCAGCTGCGCCAGGAGCTGGGTACCGAGTCGGTGCGGCGCGCGGCCGACCTGGTCCGCGCACACGTCGCCGATCCTGCGGCGCAGTCGGCCACGATCGACCGCTTCCTGGACGAACTGGACTCGATGGCGCCCGCGGCGTTCACCCCGCAGGTGTCCTCGGATCTGCGCTCGGCCAGCCGCGACGCACAGGCCGCGCTGATCGAGAAGTTCGACTCGGTGTCGTCCGGCCTGTCCGGCGACGCGCTGTCGACGCTGTCCGATGAGTTGGCGTCCGTGGTCAAACTTCTTGTCGCCGAACCGATCCTGGCGCGTCACCTGGCTGAGGCCTCCGGTGAGACCGACGCCAAGAAGCGGCTGCTGCAGCGTCTGCTGGCCGGCAAGGTCGGCGACACCACGCTCGACGTGCTCAACACCGCGGTCTCCGTGCGGTGGTCGCTGACCTCCGATCTGGTGGACGCCGTCGAGCACATCGCCCGGCTGAGCCTGCTGACCCGCGCCGAACGGGAGAACCAGGCCGACGAGGTCGAAGAGCAGCTGTTCCGGTTCAGCCGCATCCTCGACGCCCAACCGCACCTGACCACTCTGCTCGGCGACTACTCCAAGCCCGCACCGGGCCGGGTCGAATTGGTGCGCAACGTGATGAGCCAGAGCAACGGGGCCAACGCGACCGCCACGGCCCTGCTCGCCCAGACTGTCGACCTACTGCGCGGCGAACGTGCCGACGAGGCCGTGCTGAGGCTGGCCCGGCTGGCCGTCGCCCGCCGGGGCGAGATCGTCGCGCAGGTCACCGCGGCAACCGATCTGAGCGATTCGCAGCGCAGCCGGCTCGACCAGGTGCTGGCCCGGATCTACAACCACCCCGTTTCGGTGCAGCTGAACATCGATCCCGATGTGCTGGGCGGCCTTTCGGTCGCCGTCGGCGACGAGGTGATCGACGGAACGCTGTCCTCACGGCTGGCCTCAGCAGTCACCAAATTACCTGACTAGCCGACCGACTAGCCCCACGAACCACCCAAGACCCAACAAAGGCAGGAAGACGAAAAGCCATGGCAGAGTTGACAATCTCGGCTGACGACATCCAGGGCGCCATCCAGGATTACGTCTCTAGCTTCGAGGCGGACACCGGGCGCGAGGAGATCGGCACCGTCATCGACGCCGGCGACGGCATCGCCCACGTCGAGGGCTTGCCCTCGGTGATGACGCAGGAGTTGCTGGAGTTCGCCGGTGGCGTGCTCGGTGTGGCCCTGAACCTCGACGAGCACAGCGTCGGCGCGGTCATCCTCGGTGACTTCGAGAAGATCGAGCAGAGCCAGCAGGTCAAGCGCACCGGTCAGGTGCTCTCGGTTCCGGTTGGCGACGGGTTCCTGGGGCGTGTGGTCAACCCGCTCGGCCAGCCGATCGACGGCCGCGGCGACATCGAATCGACCGAGGTCCGCGCTCTCGAACTCCAGGCGCCCTCGGTGGTCGAGCGGCAGAGCGTCAGCGAGCCGCTGCAGACCGGCATCAAGGCCATCGACGCGATGACCCCGATCGGCCGCGGCCAGCGCCAGCTGATCATCGGCGACCGCAAGACCGGCAAGACCGCCGTCTGCGTCGACACCATTCTCAACCAGCGCCAGAACTGGGAGACCGGCGATCCCAAGCAGCAGGTGCGCTGCGTGTACGTCGCCATCGGCCAGAAGGGCACCACCATCGCCAGCGTGCGCCGGGCCCTCGAGGAGGGTGGCGCGATGGACTACACCACCATCGTCGCAGCCCCCGCATCCGATGCCGCCGGCTTCAAATGGCTTGCGCCCTACACCGGTTCGGCCATCGCCCAGCACTGGATGTACGACGGCAAACACGTGCTGATCGTGTTCGACGACCTGTCCAAGCAGGCCGACGCCTACCGCGCGATCTCGCTTCTGCTGCGTCGCCCGCCGGGCCGCGAAGCCTTCCCCGGCGACGTGTTCTACCTGCACTCGCGGCTGCTGGAGCGCTGCGCGAAGCTGTCCGACGAATTGGGCGGCGGCTCGCTGACCGGACTGCCGATCATCGAGACCAAGGCCAACGACATCTCGGCGTTCATCCCGACCAACGTCATCTCCATCACCGACGGCCAGTGCTTCCTGGAGACCGACCTGTTCAACCAGGGTGTGCGTCCGGCCATCAACGTCGGTGTGTCGGTGTCGCGCGTGGGTGGCGCCGCACAGATCAAGGCGATGAAAGAGGTCGCCGGAAGTCTGCGCCTGGACCTCTCGCAGTACCGCGAGCTGGAAGCCTTCGCCGCGTTCGCCTCCGACCTCGACGAGACGTCGAAGGCTCAGCTGGAGCGCGGTGCGCGACTGGTCGAGCTGCTCAAGCAGCCGCAGTACAGCCCGCTGTCGGTCGAGCAGGAGGTGGTGGCGATCTTCCTCGGCACCAAGGGTCACCTCGACTCGGTGCCCGTCGCGGACGTGGCTCGCTTCGAGACGGAGTTCCTGGAGCACGTGGCGGGCTCGAATGAGGACGTTCTCAACGAGATTCGCGACTCCAAGAAGCTGTCGGAGGAGACCGAGGAGAAGCTGGCCGAGATCGTGGCCGACTTCAAGAAGGGCTTCGCCACCTCCGACGGCAGCTCGGTGGTGCCCGACGCGCACGTCGAGGCGATGGATGAGGAGGACGTGGAGAAGGAGTCCGTCCAGGTCCGCAAGCCCGCCCCGAAGAAGAAGTAGACCGGAGGGTCTGGGAAACGTATGGCAGCGACACTGCGCGAACTGCGGGGACGCATTCGCTCCGCCGGGTCGATCAAGAAGATCACCAAGGCTCAGGAGCTCATTGCGACGTCCCGCATCGCCCGGGCACAGGCCCGGGTCGAGGCGGCACGTCCGTATGCCGCCGAGATCACGAACATGCTGACGAATCTGGCGGCCGAATCGGCGTTGGATCACCCGCTGCTGGTGGCGCGGGAGAACCCCAGGCGGGCAGCCGTTCTGGTGGTGTCGTCGGACCGCGGCCTGTGCGGCGCCTACAACGCCAACGTGCTGCGTCGCTCGGAGGAGCTGTTCTCGCTGCTGCGGGAGGAGGGCAAGGAGCCGATCCTCTATGTGGTCGGCCGTAAGGCCAAGGGCTACTACAGCTTCCGTAACTGGAAGATCACCGAGTCGTGGACCGGGTTCTCCGAACAGCCCACCTACGAGAATGCCCAGGAGATCGCCGAGACCCTCGTCGGGGCGTTCCTGGCCGGTGCCGACGACAGCGGGGACGACCCGGGCTCCGACGGCGTCCTCGGTGTCGACGAGTTGCACATCGTGTTCACCGAGTTCAAGTCGATGCTCTCCCAGACGGCCGAAGCCCGCAGGATCGCGCCGATGGTGGTGGAGTACGTCGAGGAGGACACCGGGCCGCACACCCTGTTCTCGTTCGAGCCCGATGCGACCACGCTGTTCGAGTCGCTGTTGCCGCGCTACGTGGCGACCCGCATCTTCGCTGCGTTGCTCGAGGCGGGGGCGTCGGAGTCGGCGTCGCGCAGGCGGGCGATGAAGGCGGCCTCGGACAACGCCGACGATCTCATCAAGGCCCTCACTCTGATGGCCAACCGGGAGCGGCAGGCCCAGATCACCCAGGAAATCAGCGAAATCGTCGGCGGCGCAAACGCTCTCGCCGATGCGACATAGGCCCATCAGAAAAGCTCAGGAGCGAAGAGAGACATGACTGCCACCGCTGAGAAGAAGAGCAGCACCGATACCGCCGGGCGCGTCGTGCGCATCACCGGCCCCGTGGTCGACGTTGAGTTCCCCCGCGGCGCGGTGCCGGAGCTGTTCAACGCTCTGCACGCCGAGATCGCGTTCGAGTCGCTGGCCAAGACGCTGACCCTCGAGGTCGCCCAGCACCTCGGCGAGAACCTGGTGCGCTGCATCTCCATGCAGCCGACCGACGGACTGGTCCGCGGCGTCGAGGTGACCGACACCGGCGCGTCGATCTCGGTGCCCGTCGGCGACGGCGTCAAGGGACACGTCTTCAATGCCCTCGGCGACTGCCTCGATGACCCGGGTTACGGCAAGGACTTCGAGAAGTGGTCGATCCACCGCAAGCCGCCGCCCTTCGACGAGCTCGAGCCTCGCACCGAGATGCTCGAGACCGGCCTCAAGGTCGTCGACCTGCTGACCCCCTACGTGCGAGGCGGCAAGATCGCCCTGTTCGGTGGTGCCGGCGTGGGCAAGACGGTGCTCATCCAGGAGATGATCAACCGTATTGCGCGCAACTTCGGTGGTACGTCGGTGTTCGCCGGCGTCGGTGAGCGCACCCGCGAGGGCAACGACCTGTGGGTCGAGCTTCGCGATGCCAACGTGCTCAAGGACACCGCGCTGGTGTTCGGCCAGATGGACGAGCCGCCAGGCACCCGTATGCGGGTGGCGCTCTCGGCGCTGACCATGGCGGAGTTCTTCCGTGACGAGCAGCAGCAGGACGTTCTGCTGTTCATCGACAACATCTTCCGGTTCACTCAGGCCGGCTCCGAGGTGTCGACCCTGCTGGGCCGCATGCCGTCGGCGGTGGGTTACCAGCCGACCCTGGCTGACGAGATGGGTGAGCTCCAGGAGCGCATCACCTCGACCCGTGGCCGGTCCATCACCTCGATGCAGGCCGTGTACGTGCCCGCCGACGACTACACCGACCCGGCGCCGGCGACTACGTTCGCCCACCTCGACGCGACCACCGAGCTGTCCCGTGCGGTGTTCTCCAAGGGCATCTTCCCGGCGGTGGACCCGCTGGCGTCGAGCTCGACGATCCTGCACCCCAGCGTGGTCGGCGACGAGCACTACCGCGTGGCGCAGGAGGTCATCCGAATCCTGCAGCGCTACAAGGACCTTCAGGACATCATCGCCATCCTCGGTATCGACGAGCTGTCCGAGGAAGACAAGCAGCTGGTCTACCGGGCCCGGCGTATCGAGCGCTTCCTGAGCCAGAACATGATGGCGGCCGAGCAGTTCACCGGTCAGCCCGGTTCGACGGTGCCGCTCAAGGAGACGGTCGAGGCGTTCGACAAGCTCTGCAAGGGCGACTTCGATCACCTGCCGGAGCAGGCGTTCTTCCTGATCGGTGGGCTCGACGACCTGGCGAAGAAGGCCGAGAGCCTCGGCGCCAAGCTGTGATGTTCACGCTGGAATCGCGAAAGGTGATGTGAGATGGCCGATTTGGACGTCGACATCGTTGCCGTCGAACGCAAGATCTGGTCGGGCAAGGCGACGTTCGTCTTCACCAGGACCACGTCGGGCGAGATCGGCATCCTGCCGCGGCACATCCCACTGGTCGCCCAACTCGTGGACGACGCGATGGTGCGCGTCGAGCGCGAAGGTGAGGATGACCTGCGCATCGCCGTCGACGGCGGCTACCTGTCGGTGACCGAGGCGGGTGTGACGATCCTCGCCGAGTCCGCGGAGTTCGAGTCCGAGATCGACGCGGACGCCGCCAAGACCGACGCCGCCAGTGACGATCCTCAGACCGCGGCCCGCGGGAGGGCCCGGCTGCGGGCCCTCGGCCAACTCGACTAGCCACGGGACCGATGAGCGCGCCGATGATCGTCATGGCCGCGCTGATCACTGTCCTGCTGCTCGTCGTTCTGGCCTTGAGCTACCGGTTGTGGAAGCTGCGCCAAGGCGGAACGGCCGCGATCCTGCGAGACATCCCGGCGGTGGGCGGCCACGGCTGGCGTCACGGGGTCATCCGCTACCGCGGAGACGAGGCCCGCTTCTACCGGTTGTCGAGCTTTCGCTGGTGGCCCGACCGCAGGTTGAGCCGGCGCGGGCTGGAGATCATCTCCCGGCGCGCACCGCGCGGCGACGAGTTCGACATCATGACCGAGGAGATCGTCGTGCTCGAACTGCACGACACCACGGCCGAGCGTCGGCACGGCTACGAGATGGCACTGGACCGCGGCGCCCTGACGGCATTCCTGTCCTGGGTGGAGTCACGTCCCTCGCCACGAGCGCGGCGCCGAACCGTCTGAGCGCTATTTCGCCTGCGGCCGTTCGGCGTTGGCGCCTCCGGGCTGCCACAGCACGTCGCCGTCCGGGTTGGCCACCCGGGACAGGATGAACAGCAGGTCCGAAAGCCGGTTGAGGTATCGGGCCGGCAACGGGCTGATGGTGTCCGGATAGGCCTTCACCGCAATCCAGGCCGAGCGTTCGGCACGGCGCGTCACGGTCCGCGCGACATGCAGCAGGGCGGACAGGGCGGTGCCGCCCGGCAGGATGAACGAGTTCAGCGCCGGCAGGTCCTCGTTGTAGTGGTCGCACCACGCCTCGAGCCGCTCGATGTAGGGCGCGGTGATTCGTAACGGCGGGTACTCGGGGTTCTCCACGACCGGCGTCGAGAGGTCCGCACCCGCGTCGAACAGGTCGTTCTGGATCTGCACCAGGACGGTGCGCAGCTGTTCGTCGGGCTGGCCGACGGCCACCGCGACGCCGAGTGCGGCGTTGGCCTCGTCGCAGTCTGCGTAGGCGATCAGGCGCGGATCGCTCTTCTCGCACACGTGAGAAATCACTCAGCCCGGATGTCCCGTCGTCACCGGTACGGGTATAGATGCGGGTCAGGTGGACTCCCATGGGTGAAACCGTACCGGCCGAGTGGCCCGGGCAGGGGGTCCGCCTCCACTAAACTGACGCCGTGGGCGAGCGCTTCGTGGTGACCGGCGGAAACCGGCTGTCCGGTGAGGTCGCGGTCACTGGTGCCAAGAACAGCGTCCTGAAGCTCATGGCCGCCAGCCTGCTCGCCGAGGGCACCACCACGATCACGAACTGCCCCGACATCCTCGACGTGCCGTTGATGGCCGAAGTGCTGCGCGGACTGGGTGCCAACGTGGAGCTCGACGGCTCGGTCGTGCGCATCACCTCCCCCGACGAGCCCAAGTACGAGGCCGATTTCGCCGCGGTGCGGCAGTTCCGTGCCTCGGTGTGCGTGCTCGGTCCCCTGGTCGGGCGGTGCAAACGCGCCCGGGTGGCGCTTGCCCGGTGGTGACGCCATCGGCTCGCGCCCGTTGGACATGCACCAGTCGGGCCTGCGGCAGCTCGGCGCGGAGTGCAACATCGAACACGGTTGCGTGGTCGCCACCGCCGACAAACTGCACGGCGCGGAGATCCAGCTCGAATTCCCCTCGGTAGGCGCGACCGAGAACATCCTGATGGCGGCGGTGCTCGCCGAAGGTGTCACGACCATCCACAACTCCGCGCGCGAACCGGACGTCGTCGATCTGTGCGAGATGCTCAACCAGATGGGCGCGCAGATCCTGGGCGCCGGAACCCCGACGCTGACGATCACCGGCGTGCCCAAGCTGCACCCCACCGAACACCGGGTCATCGGCGACCGCATCGTCGCCGCGACGTGGGGTATCGCCGCGGCGATGACCCGCGGCGACATCTCCGTGACCGGTGTGGACCCCGCGCACCTGCAGCTGGTGCTGCACAAGCTGCACGACGCCGGCGCCACGGTCACCCAGAGCGACGACGGCTTCCGTATCGTCCAGTACGACCGGCCCAAGGCGTGCAACGTGGCGACGTTGCCCTTTCCCGGGTTCCCGACCGACCTGCAGCCGATGGCCATCGCGCTGGCGTCGATCGCCGATGGAACCTCGATGATCACCGAGAACGTCTTCGAGGCGCGGTTCCGGTTCGTCGAGGAGATGATCCGGCTCGGGCGCCGATGCGCGCACCGACGGCCACCACGCCGTGGTCCGGGGGATTCCGCAGCTGTCGAGTGCGCCGGTGTGGTGCTCGGACATCCGGGCCGGCGCCGGCCTGGTCCTCGCCGGCCTGGTCGCCGACGGAGAGACCGAGGTGCACGACGTTTTCCACATCGACCGGGGCTATCCGCTGTTCGTGGAGAACCTGGTGCGTCTAGGTGCGGAGATCGAACGAGTACAGTAAGGTCGTAAGTCGGCCAGTCGCGCCGGTTCCCAGTGCGGGAATGGCAGCGGCAAGTTGACGCCGCCTCAGACATTCAGTAAGCTGGCAGGGTTGCCTGCTCGCGGGTGTCTTCGCGGGTGTGTTGTTTGAGAACTCAATAGTGTGTTTGGTGGTTTTTGTTTGTTGTTTTTTGTCATGCCTCGTGGGGGACTTCCCGTCTTCCTGTTGTGGGGTGTGGTTTGTTTTTTGTTTTGCCAGTTTTTGATCTGGTTGCTTGGTCAGATTGTTCTGATTCGAATTCACCTGGCTTTTGGGTTGGGTTGTTTTTGTTTGGAGAGTTTGATTCTGGCTCAGGACGAACGCTGGCGGCGTGCTTAACACATGCAAGTCGAACGGTAAGGCCCTTCGGGGTACACGAGTGGCGAACGGGTGAGTAACACGTGGGTGATCTGCCCTGCACTTTGGGATAAGCCTGGGAAACTGGGTCTAATACCGAATACACCCTGCTGGTCGCATGGCCTGGTGGGGGAAAGCTTTTGCGGTGTGGGATGGGCCCGCGGCCTATCAGCTTGTTGGTGGGGTGATGGCCTACCAAGGCGACGACGGGTAGCCGGCCTGAGAGGGTGTCCGGCCACACTGGGACTGAGATACGGCCCAGACTCCTACGGGAGGCAGCAGTGGGGAATATTGCACAATGGGCGCAAGCCTGATGCAGCGACGCCGCGTGAGGGATGACGGCCTTCGGGTTGTAAACCTCTTTCACCAGGGACGAAGCGTGAGTGACGGTACCTGGAGAAGAAGCACCGGCCAACTACGTGCCAGCAGCCGCGGTAATACGTAGGGTGCGAGCGTTGTCCGGAATTACTGGGCGTAAAGAGCTCGTAGGTGGTTTGTCGCGTTGTTCGTGAAAACTCACAGCTTAACTGTGGGCGTGCGGGCGATACGGGCAGACTGGAGTACTGCAGGGGAGACTGGAATTCCTGGTGTAGCGGTGGAATGCGCAGATATCAGGAGGAACACCGGTGGCGAAGGCGGGTCTCTGGGCAGTAACTGACGCTGAGGAGCGAAAGCGTGGGGAGCAAACAGGATTAGATACCCTGGTAGTCCACGCCGTAAACGGTGGGTACTAGGTGTGGGTTTCCTTCCTTGGGATCCGTGCCGTAGCTAACGCATTAAGTACCCCGCCTGGGGAGTACGGCCGCAAGGCTAAAACTCAAAGAAATTGACGGGGGCCCGCACAAGCGGCGGAGCATGTGGATTAATTCGATGCAACGCGAAGAACCTTACCTGGGTTTGACATGCACAGGACGCCGGCAGAGATGTCGGTTCCCTTGTGGCCTGTGTGCAGGTGGTGCATGGCTGTCGTCAGCTCGTGTCGTGAGATGTTGGGTTAAGTCCCGCAACGAGCGCAACCCTTGTCTCATGTTGCCAGCACGTTATGGTGGGGACTCGTGAGAGACTGCCGGGGTCAACTCGGAGGAAGGTGGGGATGACGTCAAGTCATCATGCCCCTTATGTCCAGGGCTTCACACATGCTACAATGGCCGGTACAAAGGGCTGCGATGCCGTGAGGTGGAGCGAATCCTTGTAAAGCCGGTCTCAGTTCGGATCGGGGTCTGCAACTCGACCCCGTGAAGTCGGAGTCGCTAGTAATCGCAGATCAGCAACGCTGCGGTGAATACGTTCCCGGGCCTTGTACACACCGCCCGTCACGTCATGAAAGTCGGTAACACCCGAAGCCCGTGGCCTAACCCGTTAGGGAGGGAGCGGTCGAAGGTGGGATCGGCGATTGGGACGAAGTCGTAACAAGGTAGCCGTACCGGAAGGTGCGGCTGGATCACCTCCTTTCTAAGGAGCACCACGAGACCTATGGCCGGCCCGCATCGTGCGGATGACCGGACCTGGGCGATTCGTTGGATGGGCCTGGCCTGTAGTGGGTTTCAGGTTCTGGTGCACGCAGCAGACAAACGTGGGTTCCTTTCGGGGGATCACCGCCGGACACACTATTGGGCTTTGAGACAACAAGCCCGTCGCCTCGTGGCCCCGTTGGTTGGGGAACCGGGGTGGTGGTGCACCCGTGCAGGGTGTGTGTTGTCGCTCCACTTTGGTGGTGGGGTGTGGTGTTTGATTCGTGGATAGTGGTTGCGAGCATCGAAGCAGCAAAAGTGCGCACTCCCTGAACGGGGGGTGGGTTTTTTGGTGTTTGATGTGCAATTTTTCCTAATCTCATTTTTGGTGTTTTGTGTTGTAAGTGTTTAAGGGCGCATGGTGGATGCCTTGGCACTGGGAGCCGATGAAGGACGTAGGAGGCTGCGATAAGCCTCGGGGAGCTGTCAACCGAGCGTTGATCCGAGGATGTCCGAATGGGGAAACCCGGCACGAGTGATGTCGTGTCACCCGCATCTGAATACATAGGGTGCGGGGGGGAACGCGGGGAAGTGAAACATCTCAGTACCCGTAGGAAGAGAAAACAAATAGTGATTCCGTTAGTAGTGGCGAGCGAACGCGGAGGATGGCTAAACCGTGTGCATGTGATACCCGGCAGGGGTTGTGTGTGCGGTGTTGTGGGGCCTTTCTTCTCAGATCTGCCGGTCTGAGCAGCAGTGAGAAAAGAATGTGTTAATCGAAGTGGCCTGGGATGGTCTGCCGTAGTGGGTGAGAGCCCCGTAGGTGAAAACATGTTCTCTGCTGTGCAGGGTTCCCGAGTAGCAGCGGGCCCGTGAAATCTGCTGTGAATCTGCCGGGACCACCCGGTAAGCCTGAATACTACCCAGTGACCGATAGCGGATTAGTACCGTGAGGGAATGGTGAAAAGTACCCCGGGAGGGGAGTGAAAGAGTACCTGAAACCGTGTGCCTACAATCCGTCAGAGCCTTCGTGTTAAAGCGTGGGGTGATGGCGTGCCTTTTGAAGAATGAGCCTGCGAGTCAGGGACATGTCGCGAGGTTAACCCGAGTGGGGTAGCCGTAGCGAAAGCGAGTCTGAATAGGGCGTATCCACACAACAGTGTGTGGTGTAGTGGTGTGTTCTGGACCCGAAGCGGAGTGATCTACCCATGGCCAGGGTGAAGCGCGGGTAAGACCGCGTGGAGGCCCGAACCCACTTAGGTTGAAGACTGAGGGGATGAGTTGTGGGTAGGGGTGAAAGGCCAATCAAACTCCGTGATAGCTGGTTCTCCCCGAAATGCATTTAGGTGCAGCGTTGCGTGTTTCTTACCGGAGGTAGAGCTACTGGATGGCCGATGGGCCCCACAGGGTTACTGACGTCAGCCAAACTCCGAATGCCGGTCAGTCTAAGAACGCAGCAGTGAGACGGCGGGGGATAAGCTCCGTACGTCGAGAGGGAAACAGCCCAGATCGCCGGCTAAGGCCCCTAAGCGTGTGCTAAGTGGAAAAGGATGTGCAGTCGCAAAGACAACCAGGAGGTTGGCTTAGAAGCAGCCACCCTTGAAAGAGTGCGTAATAGCTCACTGGTCAAGTGATTGTGCGCCGATAATGTAGCGGGGCTCAAGCACACCGCCGAAGCCGCGGCAACGACGTAAGTCGTTGGGTAGGGGAGCGTCCTGCATCCGGTGAAGCCGCGGAGTGATCCAGTGGTGGAGGGTGTGGGAGTGAGAATGCAGGCATGAGTAGCGATAAGGCAAGTGAGAACCTTGCCCGCCGAAAGACCAAGGGTTCCTGGGGCAGGCCAGTCCGCCCAGGGTGAGTCGGGACCTAAGGCGAGGCCGACAGGCGTAGTCGATGGACAACGGGTTGATATTCCCGTACCCGTGTGTGGGCGCCCCTGATGAATCAGAGGTACTAACCACCCAAATGGTGCTAGACCAATCCCTTCGGGGTGCGGCGTGTACCGGCTGCGTGGGACCTTCTTTGGTAGTAGTCAAGCGATGGGGTGACGCAGGAAGGTAGCCGTACCAGTCAGTGGTAATACTGGGGCAAGCCCGTAGGGAGACATCCAGGCAAATCCGGATGTCACATTCCTGAGAGGTGATGCATAGCCGAGTGAGGCGAATTCGGTGATCCTCAGCTGCCGAGAAAAGCCTCTAGCGAGCACACACACGGCCCGTACCCCAAACCGACACAGGTGGTCAGGTAGAGAATACCAAGGCGTACGAGTGAACTATGGTTAAGGAACTCGGCAAAATACCCCCGTAACTTCGGGAGAAGGGGGACCCCTTACTGTCATGGCCTTCGCGGCCGGCAGCGGTGGGGGGTGGCACAAACCAGTGAGAAGCGACTGTTTACTAAAAACACAGGTCCGTGCGAAGTCGCAAGACGATGTATACGGACTGACGCCTGCCCGGTGCTGGAAGGTTAAGAGGACCCGTTAACCCGCAAGGGTGAAGCGGAGAATTTAAGCCCCAGTAAACGGCGGTGGTAACTATAACCATCCTAAGGTAGCGAAATTCCTTGTCGGGTAAGTTCCGACCTGCACGAATGGCGTAACGACTTCTCAACTGTCTCAACCATAGACTCGGCGAAATTGCACTACGAGTAAAGATGCTCGTTACGCGCGGCAGGACGAAAAGACCCCGGGACCTTCACTATAGCTTGGTATTGGCGTTCGATACGGTTTGTGTAGGATAGGTGGGAGACTGTGAAACTCACACGCCAGTGTGGGTGGAGTCGTTGTTGAAATACCACTCTGATCGTATTGGACTTCTAACTTCGAACCGTATATCCGGTTCAGGGACAGTGCCTGGTGGGTAGTTTAACTGGGGCGGTTGCCTCCTAAAATGTAACGGAGGCGCCCAAAGGTTCCCTCAACCTGGACGGCAATCAGGTGTTGAGTGCAAGTGCACAAGGGAGCTTGACTGCGAGACGTACATGTCAAGCAGGGACGAAAGTCGGGACTAGTGATCCGGCACCCCCGAGTGGAAGGGGTGTCGCTCAACGGATAAAAGGTACCCCGGGGATAACAGGCTGATCTTCCCCAAGAGTCCATATCGACGGGATGGTTTGGCACCTCGATGTCGGCTCGTCGCATCCTGGGGCTGGAGCAGGTCCCAAGGGTTGGGCTGTTCGCCCATTAAAGCGGCACGCGAGCTGGGTTTAGAACGTCGTGAGACAGTTCGGTCTCTATCCGCCGCGCGCGTCAGAAGCTTGAGGAAACCTGTCCCTAGTACGAGAGGACCGGGACGGACGAACCTCTGGTCCACCAGTTGTCCCACCAGGGGCACCGCTGGATAGCCACGTTCGGACAGGATAACCGCTGAAAGCATCTAAGCGGGAAACCTTCTCCAAGACCAGGCTTCTCACCCATCAAGTGGGATAAGGCCCCCCGCAGAACACGGGATCGATAGACCAGACCTGCACACGTAGCAATACGCTCAGGGAACTGGCACTAACCGGCCGAAAACTTACAACAACACCCAAAACACCAACAACAAATGGTGAAACAGGGACACATTGCCTCGCAACCACACACCCCACGCAGACACCGTCTGCACCCCACCACCAAACACACTCCCACCCCCACACACCGGGGTGGACAAGAGTTACGGCGGCCATAGCGGCAGGGAAACGCCCGGACCCATCCCGAACCCGGAAGCTAAGCCTGCCAGCGCCGATGATACTACCCAACCCGGGTGGAAAAGTAGGACACCGCCGAACACAATTTAAACACCTGAGCCCCCCAATCAACATTGGGGGGCTCAGGCATTTCCTCAATCGAAAAGCGTCAGATTCGCCGGCTTACGGCTTTTCTCCAGAGCCAGCAGTGTGCGCTTGCGTTCAATTCCGCCGCCGTATCCGGTCAATCCGCCGGTGGAGCCGATCACCCGATGGCATGGAACGATGATGCCAATGGGATTTCGGCCATTCGCCAATCCCACCGCGCGAGACGCGCCGGCGGATCCGATTTGCTCGGCTATTTCGCCGTATGACCGAGTTTCACCGTAGGGAATTGTGCGCAGCGCTTTCCACACTTTCCGCTGGAACTCGGTTCCCACCAATTCGAGTTCGATGTCGAATTCGGTCAGTTCACCGTCGAAATAGGCGGCCAATTGTTCGACGGCCCCCGGGAATGCGTGATCGTCGGCGGTCAGCCAACTCGAGCGGTCCGGCTCGTGCGTCTGGTCGACCATCCGCAAGTGCATCAATGCCGAACCGATGCCCGCCAAAGTCAGCGGGCCCACCGGGCTGTCCACGATTCGGTATCGCAGTGTTGTCGTCACGTCGTCTCCTTCGGTGGCCAGTGATTCACGGAATGGTCAAGGGTGGTCCACAAGTGCTGGACCGCATACGACCGCCAGGGTCGCCATCGGGCGCTGTGGGCGGTCAGGGCTCCGGCATCGCCGGGCAGCCCGGCCTGCTCGGCGGCGACTCGCACACCCAGGTCGGTGGCGGGGAAGGCATCCGGATCGCCCAACCCCCGCATCGCAACGATCTCGGCGGTCCACGGCCCGATCCCGGGCAGGGCCAGCAGCTGGGCGCGGGCCCGCTCCCAGTCGCATCCGGGATCGAGCACCACCTGGCCGCCGGCCAGCGCCGCGACGAGGGCGGTCAGCGAGCGCCGGCGTGCGCGGGGAACGGCGAGGTGCGCCTGGTCGATGTCGGCGAGCTGGCCGACGGTGGGGAAGGTGTGGGTAAGACCACCCGCAGGATCGCTCACCGCGGTGCCGTACGCGCTGACCAGACGGCCGGCATGGGTGCGGGCGGCCTTCGTCGACACCTGCTGGCCCAGGACCGTCCGCACGGCCAACTCCTGCTCGTCGACGGTGCGGGGAATCCGCTGTCCGGGAGCCTTGGCGACGACCGCCCGAAGGTCGGCATCCGAGCTCAACGCCTCGACGACAGCCTCCGGGTCGGCATCGAGGTCCAGCAGCCGCCGGCACCGGGCGATCGCCGTGGCCAGATCGCGGACGTGCTCCAGCACCAGCGTGCAACTGACGTGGTCGGGTCGGGGAGTCAGGCTGACGATGCCGTACCCGGACGGCAGGCTCAGTGTGCGTCGGTACGCGCCGTCGCGGACCTCCTCGCATCCCGGCACGGCCGTGGCCGCCAGATGCCCGAATACGCCCTCGTACGCGAATGGTGTGCGCACCGGCAAGCGCAGGGTCAATGTCTGGCCACCCGGTGCGGGATCATGCCACTGCCGCTGAGAAGCCTTGTGGCGCAACGCTGTCGGCGTGCTATCGCAGGCCGTCCGGACGGTGTCGTTGAACTGCCTGATGCTGGCGAACCCGGCGGCGAAGGCGATGTCGCTGAAGGGCAGTTCGGTGGTCTCGATGAGCACCCGGGCCGTCTGCACGCGTTGCGCACGCGCCAACGCCAGCGGCCCGGCACCGACCTCGGCCTGCAACATGCGTTCGAGCTGGCGGGTCGTATAGCCCACTCGGGCCGCCAGACCGAGGACGCCGTCGCGGTCGACGACCCCGTCGCTGATGAGCCGCATCGCGCGGGCCACCGCGTCACCCCGGGCGTTCCATTCCGGCGATCCCGGCGAGGCGTCCGGACGGCAGCGCTTACAGGCCCGGAAGCCGGCTCGCTGCGCGGCAGCCGCGCTGGGGTAGAAGCGCACGTTGCGGGCCAGCGGCAGCCGCACGGGGCAGCTGGGCCGGCAATAGATGCCGGTGGTCAGCACCGCGGTGACGAACCAGCCGTCGAACCGGGAGTCCTTGGACTGGACGGCCCGGTAGCAGCGGTCGAAATCGTCGTGCATACCTCGACCCTTACATGACGGCACCGACCGCACTAGCGGAAAACCGACATGCTGGTTCGGCGCTAGACGATGAGAAGCCAGACGGCGATGTAGTGGCAGGTGGCCGCGGCGGCGGTGAAAGCGTGGAAGAACTCGTGGTGGCCGAACGACTCCGGCCAGGGGTTGGGCCAGCGGAGCCCGTACAGGATTGCGCCGATGTTGTAGAGGACGCCCCCGGCGACGAGCAGGGCGACGACGGTCAGGCCCGCGCCGTGCAGGAGAGTCCCGGCGAACCAGATCGCGGCGTAGCCCAGCAGCAGGTAGAGCGGGACGCCGACCCACCGGGGCGCCGATGGCCATATCATCTTGAGTGCGATTCCGGCCGCGGCACCGGCGCAGACGATGGTCAGGACCTGTGCCCCGATGCGCGGCGGCATCGCCAGCAGCGCGAACGGGGTGTAGCTGCCGACGATGAAGATGAAGATCACCGAATGGTCGGTGCGCTTCATCCATTTCTCGGCGGCCGGCGAGCTCCACTTCTTGAGGTGGTAGGTGGCGCTCACGCCGAACATGGCAACGATGGTGGCGGTGTAGATCAGGGTGGCCCAGCCCGCCCTCGGTGACGCTGCGACGAAGGCGACCGGCACCAGAGCTGCGCCGGCGACCACCGCGATGGCCGCCGAGCACAGGTGAATCCAGCCGCGTGCCCGTGGTGTGCCGAGGAACTCGGTGACGGTGTCAGCAAGGACCTGGGGAAGGTCGTCGTCTGCGCATGCCGGGTCGCTCGGTACGAACGTCACGCTGAGCGCATCGCCGATATGCAGCCGTTCAGGGTCTCTCCCCGTTCCCGATGTCACGCCGTAGCCCCGACTTGAGGGTACAGACGTAACCCCCGTTGTGCCTGCGCCCGAGCTGTGAGCGCTGTGGCTAAGATCTTCAGGCGTGGCCGACCTGGTGCAGCGCTATCTGGACCAGATCGTGGCGGAGTACGCCGGAGTCACCGACGGCGCCCTGGCCGACTACATCCCCGAACTCACCGAGGTCGACCCGTCGCGTTTCGGGCTCACCCTGTCGTCGTCGGACGGCTTTCTCTACGAATCCGGTGACGCCCGAACTGAATTCACCATCCAGTCCATCTCCAAGCCGTTCACCTACGCGCTGGCGCTCGATCAGGTGGGGGAGGATGCCGTCGACGCCAAGATCGGCGTGGAACCCTCCGGTGAGGCGTTCAACGAAATCAGCGTCGACGACAAGACCAAGACGCCGAAGAACCCGATGATCAACGCCGGGGCGATCGCCGCGGTCGCCCTGGTGCCCGGTGCGACTCCCGACGAGCGGTTCGCCAAGATCCGCGACTTCTACTCGGCCTGCGCGGGCCGCCCGCTCGAACTCGACGAGAACGTCTACCGCTCCGAGAAGGCAACCGGCAGCCGCAACCGGGCGATCGCTTACATGCTCGACAGTTTCGGTGTGCTCGCCGACGACCCCGACGATGTGCTCGACGTCTACTTCCGCCAGTGCTCGCTGCGGGTGACGAGCGCCGACCTGGCCCGGATGGGCGCGACGCTGGCGCGCGGCGGCGTCAACCCGCAGACCGGTAGGCGGGTGACCAGCACCCGGGTGGTGCAGCGCACGCTGTCGGTGATGGTGACCTGCGGGATGTACAACGCCGCCGGCGACTGGGTCAGCGCGGTGGGAATGCCGGCCAAGAGCGGGGTCGGCGGAGGCATCGTGGCAGTGCTGCCCGGCCAGCTGGGCATCGGGGTCTACTCACCGCTGCTGGATGCCCGGGGCAACAGTGTGCGCGGAGTTCTGTTGTGCCGCAGCCTCTCCGAGCGACTGGGCCTGCACTTCCTGACCGTCGGCCGCGAATCGCGCTCCACCATCCGCGCCATCTCCGAACCGGTCGAGCGTATTCGCGTGTACGAACTGCACGGCGACCTGATGTTCGCAGGCGCCGAGCGGGTCGCCCGGATCGTGGACCGCGAAGCCGACGAGTTCGACGTCGCGATCGTGGACGTCACCCGCATCGACACCATCAACGACGCCGCCCGCGCCCTGCTGGCCGGCATGAGTGCGGCGCTGCGCGACGCCGGCAAGCAGGGCTTCGTCGTCGATCCGGACCGGATCGTCATCCGGCCGGATCGGGGCTATGACGACGTGGTGTTCGCCACCGTCGAGGACGCGCAGGCCACCGCCGAAAAAGTGTTACGCGCCAATCCTATTCGCTAACCGGCCGCGCCAGGGTGGCCAACCGGGTGGGCTGCTCGTAGCCACGCAGTGTGACCGCCTCGGCCATTTTCCAGCAGCGGCGCTCGCCGGGGTCGGCGGCCGCGACCGTGGTCGCGGATGCCAGCACCCGCAGCGGCCGGGACTTGGCCAGCTCCGAGAGCCGGGCCGCCTCGTTGACCGGTTCACCGATCACGGTGTACTCGAACCGTTCGAAGGCCCCGACGTTGCCGGCCACCACCTGGCCGGCCGCCACCCCGATCCCGGCGGGGCACTCGGGCACCTCACGCTCCAGCCGCTCGAGGATGGCGCGAGCGGCCGCCAGCGCGTCGTCCTCGGGCTTGTCCAGGGTCACCGGCGCGCCGAAGATCGCCAGCGTCGCGTCACCCTCGAACTTGTTCACCATCCCGTGGTGGCGGTCCACTTCTTCGACGATCACAGCGAAGAACCGGTTGAGCAGCCTGACGACGTCCTTGGGCGGCAGCGCGCTGACGAACTGCGTGGAGCCGACGACGTCGACGAAAATGACTGCGACATGGCGCTCTTCGCCGCCGAGGGTCGGGCGCTGCAACTCGGCGGCGGCGGCAACCTCGCGTCCGACGTGACGGCCGAACAGGTCCCGCACCCGCTCGCGCTCCCGCAGGCCGTCCACCATGGAGTTGAAACCGCGTTGCAGCTCACCGAGTTCGGTGCCGTCGAACACCACCAGACTGGCTCCTAGGTCGCCGTCCTCGACGCGTTTGAGCGCCGCCCGCACCACCCGCACCGGGGTTGCGGTGAGCCAGGCCAGAATCCACATCAAGATGAAGCCGAACACCAGGGTGGCGACCGAGGTGATCAGGATGGCGACCTCGAGCTGAGTCTTGGTGAGGTTGTTCAGAATCAGCGAGAAGAACGCGGTCAGGCCGATGCCGATCACCGGCACGCCCGAGCCCAGCATCCACACCGTCATGGTGCGGCCCATGATGCCCGGGGCCAGGCGGTGCGGCGGCGGCCCGGCGGCCAGTGCCATGGCGGCCACCGGCCGCAACGCGAACTCGCTGAACAGGTAGGCGCTGGTCGCCACGAGCACACCGCAGAACCCGACGCCGAGCGCAAGGCGCGGAATGAAGTCGGTGTTGTACATGCCGTAGAGGATGGTGAAGGCCGCGGTGCCGACCGTCCAGAGCAGAAGCTGGGCGACCGCGATGCGCCACGGTGTGAAGAAGGCGTTGCGCTGATCGGCGCGGGTCGGCGGCCGGCCGTCGATCGCCCAGCGCAGGTCGTTGACCGTGCGGGTGGTGATCCACCAGCTGCCGAACGCCAGCGCCGCGACGGCATAGGCGGGTGCCACGCCGAAGGTGAGCCACCGGGGCACGTCGTGGAACACGCTGGGCACCGGGAAGGCCACCGTCACCAGCAGGGCTGCCATCGCGACCCCGACGATGTTCACCGTCAGCATGAAGGTCGTGGCCAGCGTCTGGATCCGCACCCGGCGGCGGGCGGCGCTCTCGGTGACCTTGCCCAGCAACAGCGACCCGTAGGCCGGTGTGCCGGCCAGCCGGCCGCTCTGCCTGGTGACCCGCTCCAGGACGCGGCCCAATCGCTGCGCAACGCTGGGGCTGGAACTCATGGTGGCGTCAGCCTAATTCGTCGGGCCCTTCGCACCCTAAGCTTGTGCGGTGCGCCTCGTGATAGCCCAGTGCACCGTCGACTACATCGGTCGGCTCACTGCCCATCTACCGTCCGCGCGCCGACTGCTGCTCGTCAAGGCTGACGGCTCGGTCAGCGTGCATGCCGACGACCGCGCCTACAAGCCGCTGAACTGGATGAGTCCGCCGTGCCGGCTCGTCGAAACCGAGGCCGAGGACGGACCGCAGGTCTGGGTGGTGGAGAACAAGGCCGGCGAGCAGCTTCGCATCACCCTGGAGGCCATCGAGCACGACTCCAGCCACGAGCTCGGCGTCGACCCCGGACTGGTCAAGGACGGCGTCGAAGCGCACCTGCAGGAACTGCTGGCCGAACACATCGAGTTGCTCGGCGACGGCTACACCCTGGTGCGCCGCGAGTACATGACGGCGATCGGCCCGGTGGACATCCTGGCCCGCGACGAGCAGGGCCGCTCGGTGGCGGTCGAGATCAAGCGCCGCGGTGAGATCGACGGTGTCGAGCAGTTGACGCGGTATCTCGAGCTGCTCAACCGCGACAGCCTGTTGGCCCCGGTTGCGGGCGTCTTCGCGGCCCAGCAGATCAAACCGCAGGCGCGCACACTGGCTGTTGATCGCGGGATCCGCTGTGTGACACTGGATTACGACAAGATGCGCGGTATGGACAGCGACGAGTTCCGGCTGTTCTGATGCCACGCCGCAGACCGGAACGCCGGCAGGGGACCGGTCTGCCGCCGCTGCCCGCGCATCGCCGCATCGAGGCGGGCCCCGACGGGTTCGACTACGAAGTGCGTCCGATCGCCGGCTCGCGGGCCGTGAAGAACTACCGGTGCCCGGGCTGTGATCACGAAATCCGCTCCGGCACAGCTCATGTGGTGGTGTGGCGCGTAGACGACGGAGATGCCGGAGTGGACGATCGCAGGCACTGGCACACACCGTGTTGGTCCAACCGCGCGAAGCGCGGCCCCACCCGCAGGTGGTCTTAGTGGGCGGCGGGCTCGACAAGCTCCACCAGGACACCGCCGGCGTCCTTGGGGTGGATGAAGTTGATCCGCGAGTTGGCGGTGCCGCGCCGGGGCGCGTCGTAGACCAGTCGCACGCCCTGGTTGCGCAGCTGGTCGCTGAGCGCGTCGAGGTCGCTGACCCGGTAGGCCATCTGCTGGATGCCGGGGCCGCGCTTGTCGATGAACTTGGCGATCGTCGAGTTCTCGTCCAGCGGGGCCATCAGCTGGATTTGCGCGCAGTCCGGGGACGCGCCGCGCAGCGACAGCATGGCCTCCCGAATGCCCTGGTCTTCGTTGATCTCCTCGTGCACCAGGATCATGCCGAGATGCTCGTGGTACCACTGGATGGCCGCATCGAGATCCGGCACCGCGATACCGACGTGATCGACAGCGGTGACGAGCGCACTCGCCAGTACTGGACGGGCGTCAACTTGCTCGGCGGTCATAACGCAAAGGTAACCTAACGACATCGGATCCAAAACTGTTGGATTTGTGGATAGCCGCAGCGAAGCGGCTCCAAACGCCCCTGGAGGTAGTGATGACGACGTCTGTGATCGTTGCTGGAGCACGGACTCCCATCGGCAAGCTGATGGGTTCGCTCAAGGATTTCTCGGGCAGCGATCTGGGCGCTATCGCCATCAGGGGCGCCCTGGAGAAGGCCGGAGTTCCGGCTTCCCTCGTGGAGTACGTGATCATGGGTCAGGTGCTGACCGCGGGTGCCGGCCAGATGCCGGCCCGCCAGTCAGCGGTGTCGGCGGGCATCGGCTGGGACGTGCCGGCGCTGACGATCAACAAGATGTGCCTGTCCGGAATCGACTCCATCGCGCTGGCCGATCAGCTGATCCGCGCCGGTGAGTTCGACGTCGTCGTGGCCGGTGGCCAGGAGTCGATGACCAGGGCGCCCCACCTGCTGATGAACAGCCGGGAAGGCTACAAGTACGGCGACGTCACCGTGCTCGACCACCTGGCCTACGACGGCCTGCACGACGTGTTCACCGACCAGCCGATGGGCGCGCTGACCGAGCAGCGCAACGATGCCGACAAGTTCACCCGGCTCGAGCAGGACGAGTTCGCCGCGGCTTCGCATCAGAAGGCCGCCGCGGCCTGGAAGGACGGCGTGTACGCCGACGAAGTCGTACCGGTGTCGATTCCGCAGCGCAAGGGCGACCCGATCGAGTTCGCCGAGGACGAGGGCATCCGGGCCAACACCACGGCTGAGTCGCTGGGCGGGCTGAAGCCGGCGTTCCGCAAGGACGGCACCATCACCGCCGGTTCGGCGTCCCAGATTTCCGATGGCGGTTGCGCCGTCGTCGTGATGAACAAGGCCAAGGCCCAGGAGCTCGGGCTGAGCTGGCTGTGCGAGATCGGCGCCCACGGCGTGGTCGCCGGGCCGGATTCCACGCTGCAGTCCCAGCCGGCGAACGCCATCAAGAAGGCGGTCGCGAAGGAGGGCATCTCGCTCGACCAGATCGATGTTCTCGAGATCAACGAGGCCTTCGCCGCGGTGGCACTGGCCTCGACCCGCGAACTCGGCGTGGACCCCGAGAAGGTCAACCGCAACGGCGGCGCCATCGCGGTCGGCCACCCGATCGGCATGTCCGGCGCGCGGATCACGCTGCACGCCGCGCTGGAGCTCGCCCGCCGCGGGTCCGGCTACGCCGTCGCCGCGCTGTGCGGTGCCGGTGGCCAGGGCGACGCACTGATCCTGCGGGCCGGCTAGCAGCAGCCCGGCACCTCAACGACGGCACGTAGTAGCTGGGCCGTAGGTCCGGCACAATGGCGCCATGACGAGCACTTTCGACATCCGCACCACCGCGGGACGGTTCCGTTCGGTCGCCTTGGCCGAAGCCGTGAGCTGGGTCGGGCTGCTGACCGGCATGTACTTCAAGTACCTGGCCAGCCCGCGCACCGAGATCGGGGTCAAGGTCTTCGGAATGATCCATGGACTGGTCTTCATCGCGTTGCTGATCACTGCCGTGCCGGCCGGCATCGCGTACTCCTGGAGCGCCCGCACGTGGTTGCTGGCGTTGCTGGGCAGCATCGTCCCGCTGGGCAGTGTGATCTTCCTCATATGGGCCGATCGGAGGGCTGAACTGGGGACGGGAAGCGGGTCCCGACCTGGTGGATTCGGCCCGGGCACAGACGTGACAAACTTGAGGGCGTGACGCGTCCACGCCCCTCGTTATCGCCGGCCCTGGCCGGTGCCGTCGACCTCTCCGGTCTCAAGCAACGAGCCGCCCAAACCGCATCGGGCGGCGCCGCTGCCGCCGGTGGTGTCGAGATCACCGAAGCCAACTTCGAAGCCGAGGTTCTGGTCCGCTCCGGCCAGCTTCCGGTCGTCGTGCTGCTGTGGTCCCCGCGTAGCGACGTCTGTGTGCAGCTGGTCGACGATTTCGCGGCGCTGGCCGCAGCAGACGAGGGTAAGTGGTCGCTGGCCACCATCAACGTCGACGTGGTGCCCCGGGTCGCCCAGATGTTCGGCATCGAGGCGGTGCCCACTGTCGTGGCTATCGTTGCCGGCCGGCCGAAGGATAGCTTCCAGGGTCCCCTGCCACCCGATCAGCTGCGGCGCTGGGTGGACCGACTGCTCGGGGAACTCGGCGGCGCCGAGGACGCCGAGGTGGAGCAGGCCGACCCCGCGGTAGCCCAGGCGCGTGAGCATCTCGAGGACGGTGACTTCGTCGCGGCCGCGGCGGCCTACCAGGCGATCCTGGATGCAGATCCGGGCCACGCGGAAGCCAAAGGCGCGCTGACCCAGATCGCCTTCCTGGAGCGCGCCACCGCGCAACGTCCCGACGCGGTGGCCGCGGCCGCCGCCGCGCCCGACGACATCGAGGCGGCGCTGGCCGCCGCCGACGTGGAGATCCTCAATCAGGACGTGACGGCCGCCTTCGACCGGCTGATCGCCTTGGTGCGCAAGACATCCGGTGACGAGCGCACCGCGGTGCGCACCCGGCTGATCGAGCTGTTCGACTTGTTCGACCCTGCCGATCCGGACGTGATCAAGGGCCGCCGCAACTTGGCCAACGCGCTGTACTAGTCCGCCGGGCAGTCGCAAAAGTCCCCAACTCGCCGAGCGTGCGGGGCCATTTGCGTCTGCTCGCGAGGGAAATTCAGGCCGGTTCGAGCCAGATCGCCGACGTGGGGGGTAGCACCAGCGTCGCCGAGGCCGGCCGTCCGTGCCACGGGTCGTCGGCGGCCTCGACCGCGCCGAAGTTGCCCACCCCAGCGCCGTTGTAGATCGTCGCGTCGCTGTTGAGCACCTCGCGCCAGGTGCCTGCGTGCGGCAGGCCCAGCCGGTAGCGGGTGTGCTCGGCGCCGGAGAAATTGAACACACACGCCAACACCGAGCCGTCGCTGCCGTAGCGCAGGAAGCTCAGCACGTTGTTGGCCGAATCGTTGGCGTCGATCCACGAATAGCCCTCGGGCCGGCTGTCCTGGCTCCACAGCGCGGGGCGGCTGCGATAGATCTGGTTGACGTCGGCGACGAACCGCCACAGCCCGTTGGAGTAGCTGTTCTCGTCGAGCTGATACCAGTCCAGCCCGCGTTCCTCGGACCACTCGGCGCGCTGGCCGAACTCCTGGCCCATGAACAGCAGCTGCTTGCCGGGGTGCGCCCACTGGTAAGCCAGCAGACTGCGCAGCCCGGCGGCCTTGACGTGGTCGTTGCCCGGCATCCGGCCCCACAGCGTGCCCTTGCCGTGCACCACCTCGTCGTGGCTGATCGGCAGCACGTAGTTCTCGCTGAACGCATACAGCATCGAGAAGGTCATCTCGTGGTGGTGATAGGTGCGGTAGATCGGGTCTCGGCTGATGTAGTCCAGGGTGTCGTGCATCCAGCCCATGTTCCACTTCATCGAGAAGCCAAGGCCGCCAAGGTTGGTCGGGCGGGTGACGCCGGGCCACGAGGTGGACTCCTCGGCGATGGTGACGATGCCCGGCGCGGCCTTGTGCACGGTGGCGTTCATCTCCTGCAGGAACTGCACCGCCTCGAGGTTCTCCCGGCCGCCGTAGATGTTGGGCGTCCAGCCGCCCGCGGGGCGGGAGTAGTCCAGGTAGAGCATCGATGCCACCGCGTCGACCCGCAGGCCGTCGATGTGGAACTCCTGCAGCCAGTACAGCGCGTTGGCGACCAGGAAGTTGCGCACCTCGGGACGGCCGAAGTCGAAAACGTATGTGCCCCAGTCGAGTTGTTCACCCCGACGTGGGTCAGAGTGCTCGTAGAGGGCGGTGCCGTCGAACCGGCCCAGCGCCCAGCCGTCCTTCGGAAAGTGCGCGGGAACCCAGTCGACGATGACCCCGATGCCGGCCCGGTGCAACGCGTCGACAAGGAACCGGAAGTCGTCGGGGGAGCCGAACCGCGACGTCGGCGCGTAGTACGACGTCACCTGGTAGCCCCATGACCCGCCGAACGGGTGCTCGGCGACCGGCAGCAACTCCACGTGGGTGAAGCCCTGGGCCACAACGTAATCGGTGAGCTGCTCGGCGAGTTCGCGGTAGCTCAGTCCCGGCCGCCAGGAGCCCAGGTGGACCTCGTAGGTGCTCATCGGCTCGAACACCGGATTGCGGGTCGCCCGCTGGGCCATCCAGTCCGCGTCGTCCCAGGTGTAGTCCGACACCGTCACCTTCGACGCGGTCTGCGGCGGGACCTCGGTGGCGAAGGCGAACGGGTCGGCGCGATCGGTGACCGACCCGTCGACGCCGTGCACGCGGAACTTGTACAGGCCGTCGGTCGGGAACCCCGGCCAGAACAGCTCCCAGACCCCGGAGGAGCCGAGCACCCGCATCGGTGCGTCGTTGCCGTCCCAGTGGTTGAATTCACCGATCAGGTTGATTCCCTTGGCATTCGGTGCCCACACCGCGAACGAGACGCCCTCGACCACGCCGTCGGGCGTGGTGAAGGAGCGCGGGTGGGCGCCGAGGATCTCCCACAGCCGTTCGTGACGTCCCTCGGCGAACAGGTGCAGATCCATCTCACCGAGCGTGGGCAGGAACCGGTAACCGTCGGCCACGGTGTGGGGCTTGGAGTCCGCGCCCGGGTAGCTGACCTCGAGGCGGTAGTCGACGAGGTCGGTGAACGGCAGGGCGACGGCGAACAGGCCGGACTCGACGTGGGTGAACGGGTACCGCCGGCCGCCGACGATCGCCGCCACTTCGAGCGCGTGCGGGCGCAGCGCCCGGATAACCGTGTGGTCGTCGTATTCGTGCGCACCGAGAATGCCGTGCGGGTTGTGGTGCACCCCGGCCACCAGTCGGGCCAGATCACCGGGGTCCGGCGCCAGGTATGGGCTGGCGAGTTCTTCGGATCTCGTCATTTCTCCCCTAGGCTCCTTTCGTTCCCGTCATTCCCGCCAGAGCAGAGTCGCGCGTTGCTCGGTGGGAATCAGCGGCATGTTCAGGATGTGCGCAACCGCCCTGGAGGGCTCGAGGCGCACGTAGTTGGTCTGGCCCCACTGGTATTCCTCGCCGGTGATCTCGTCCCGAACCCAGAAGCGGTCATAGGGCTGCATACCCAATGCGGCCATATCCAGCCACAGGGTTCCCTCTTCGGCGGCGAACGGGTTGAGGGTGACGACCACCAGCACCGTGTCTCCGGTGACCGGATCGGACTTGCTGTAGGCCAGCAGCGCGTCGTTGTCGATGTGGTGGACAGTGAACGTGCGGAGCTGGCACAGGGCGGGATGGACGCGGCGGATCTCGTTGAGGCGCTTGAGGAAAGGCTCAAGGGAGCGGCCCTCGGCCAGTGCACCCTCGAAGTCGCGGGGCCGCAACTCGTACTTCTCGGAGTCCAGGTACTCCTCGCTGCCCTCGCGGGCGGCCCGGTGCTCGAAGAGTTCGAAGCCGGAGTAGACACCCCACGACGTGCCCATCGTGGCGGCCATCACGGCCCGGATCGCGAACATCCCCGGACCGCCGTGCTGCAGGCTCTCGTGCAGGATGTCGGGGGTGTTGACGAACAGGTTGGGTCGCGCGTAGTCGGCGTGCTCGGCGATCTGACGGCCGAACTCCTCCAGTTCCCACTTGGCGGTACGCCAGGTGAAGTACGAATACGACTGCGTGAAGCCGAGTTTGGCCAGCCCGTAGAGCCGTGCCGGTCTGGTGAACGCCTCGGACAGGAACAGCACGTCCGGGTCGGCCGACTTGACCTGACTGATCAGCCACGCCCAGAAGTTCGGCGGTTTGGTGTGCGGGTTGTCGACCCGGAAGATCTTGACGCCGTGGTCCATCCAGTGCCGCACCACCCGCAGCACCTCGTCGTAGAGCCCGGCCGGATCGTTGTCGAAGTTCAGCGGATAGATGTCCTGGTACTTCTTCGGCGGGTTCTCCGCGTAGGCGATCGTCCCGTCCGGAAGCTCGGTGAACCACTGCCGGTGGTTCTTGGCCCACGGGTGATCGGGTGCGCACTGCAACGCCAGGTCCAGCGCCACCTCCAGACCGTTCTCGCGGGCTGCGGCCACGAACCGGTCGAAGTCCTCGATCGTCCCCAGGCCGGGATGCACCGCGTCGTGGCCGCCTTCGTCGCTGCCGATCGCCCACGGTGAGCCCACGTCGTCGGGTTCGGCGGTCACGGTGTTGTTGCGTCCCTTGCGGTGCACCTTGCCGATCGGGTGGACCGGCGGCAGGTAGACCACGTTGAAACCCATGGCGGCGAGCCGCGGAAGTGCCGCGGCTGCGGTCGCGAAGGTGCCGTGCACCGGGTGGCCGTTGGCGTCCCAGCCGCCGGTGGAGCGCGGGAACAACTCGTACCAGGCGCTGCATCGGGCCAGTGGCCGGTCCACCCACACGCCGTAGGTGGCGCCGCGGGTCACCAGGTCGCGCAGCGGGTACTGCGCCAACAGGTCGGTGACCTCGTGGGACAGTGCCAGCGCCGCGCGGGTGAGCGGGTCGCCCGGCGCACGCAACGCCGCGGCGGCGTGCAGCAGCGGAGTGCGGTGATCGCGGGGGACGCCGGTGGCGGCGCGTTCCAGCAGCCGGGCGCCCACCAGCAGGTCGTTGTTCAGTTCAGTCTCGCCCTGACCGGCGTCGAGTTTGGCCGTGACCGCGTGATGCCACGTCGTGATGGGGTCGCCCCACCCGTCGATGCGGAAGGTCCACAGGCCCACCCGGTCGGGCACGAACTGCCCGTGGAACAGATCCGGCATGCGGCCGGCGGCCATCGGATACAGCCGCGGTTTGATCCGGCTGGCGGCGGCCGCTCCCGCTTCGGCGACCTCGGTACCCTCCAGGGCTTTGACGCGGCGGGCCGGGCTCTGCCCGATCTGCGGGTAGGCCGGGCCGAGGTAGCGGACGACCAGCGTCGCGGCCACCGCGTCATGGCCCTCACGCCACACCGACGCCGAGACCGGGACCACCTCCCCGACGACCGCTTTGGCCGGATAGGTGCCGCAGGACACGACGGGCGCGACGTCATCGATCTCGATACGACCGGGCACCCAATCACTCCCATTCGTGACTTGTACGACGTGGCCTGTGCCGCGCCAGTTCCGTCGGTCTTGTCGCTCTCGTGCCTTCTCGGGGTAACCGCATCACGCCCAGTTCACACCGTAGTGCGCGGACCGGGTGCCGGTGGAAGAAGCGCCCGCGCCGGTTGCGCGCTCAGTAAGGTAGGGACCCGTGAAAGCCCTGCGTAGGTTCACGGTCCGCGCCCACCTCCCCGAACGCCTCTCGGCGCTCGCCCGGTTGTCCATCAACTTGCGGTGGTCGTGGGACAAGCCGACGCAGGATCTCTTCTCGGCGATCGACCCCGACCTGTGGTCGCAGGCACACCAGGACCCCGTCGAACTGCTGGGGATCGTCGACCCCAAGCGGCTCGACGAGCTGGCCAAGGACCAGGGCTTCCTGGCCACCCTGGACGCGCTGGCCGCCGATCTGGACGACTACCTCGCCCGGCCGATGTGGTACCAGGAGCAGGACCCGGCCACCATGCCCACCGGCATCGCCTACTTCTCGATGGAGTTCGGCGTCGCGGAGGTGCTGCCCAACTATTCGGGCGGCCTCGGCATCCTGGCCGGCGACCACCTCAAGTCGGCCTCCGATCTGGGCCTGCCGCTGATCGCCGTCGGGCTGTACTACCGGTCCGGCTATTTCCGCCAGTCACTGACCGCCGACGGCTGGCAGAAGGAGAACTACCCGTCGCTGGATCCGCAGGGTCTTCCGCTGCGTCTGCTCACCGACAGCGCCGACGCGCCGGTACTCGTCGAACTCGCCATGCCCGGATCCACCCAGCTCCGGGCCCGGGTGTGGGTGGCCCAGGTCGGCCGGGTTCCGCTGCTGCTGCTCGACGCCGACATCCCGGAGAACGAGCACGATCTGCGCAACGTCACCGACCGGCTCTACGGCGGCGATCAGGAGCACCGCATCAAACAGGAGCTGCTGGCCGGCATCGGCGGGGTGCGCGCCATCCGCGCGTTCACCGCCATCGAAGGCCTGCCCGCCCCGGATGTCTTCCACATGAACGAGGGTCACGCCGGCTTCCTCGGCGTGGAGCGCATCCGCGAGTTCATGGCCGCCGACAAGCTCGACTTCGACACCGCCCTGACGGTCGTGCGCTCCAGTACGGTGTTCACCACCCACACGCCGGTGCCGGCGGGTATCGACCGGTTCCCGGTGGAGATGGTGCAGCGCTACCTCGGCGACGACGGCCCGGGCGGGCTGCTGCCCGGAGTGCCGGTGGAGCGGGTCCTGGCCTTCGGCGCCGAGGACGACGCGACGAAGTTCAACATGGCGCACATGGGACTGCGCCTCGCGCAGCGCGCCAACGGGGTGTCGCTACTGCACGGGCGGGTCAGCCGCGAGATGTTCGACGAGATGTGGCCGGGGTTCGACCCGTCGGAGGTGCCGATCGGCTCGATCACCAACGGCGTGCACGGCCCGACCTGGGCGGCGCCGCGGTGGCTGGAGCTGGGCCGGGAGATGGCCGGTTCCACCGAGGCGCTGCGCGAGCCGCAGGTGTGGCAACGGCTGCAGGAGGTCGAACCCGGCCACATCTGGTGGATCCGCTCGCAGCTGCGGGCCACGCTGGTCGACGACGTCCGGGCACGGTTGCGCCGCTCCTGGCTGGAGCGTGGCGCCTCGGAAGCCGAATTAGGCTGGATTGCAACGGCTTTCGATCCTGACGTGCTGACCATCGGGTTCGCCCGGCGGGTTCCGACCTACAAGCGCCTGACACTGATGCTGCGCGACCCCGAGCGCCTCGAGGCGCTGCTGCTCGATCCGGACAAGCCGCTGCAGCTGATCGTGGCGGGCAAGTCCCATCCCGCGGATGACGCCGGAAAGGCGCTCATCCAGCAGGTGGTCAAGTTCGCCGACCGCCCCGAGGTGCGACACCGCATCGCCTTCCTGCCCGACTACGACATGTCGATGGCGCGGCGGCTGTACTGGGGTTGCGACGTGTGGCTCAACAACCCGTTGCGTCCGCTGGAGGCGTGCGGTACCTCCGGAATGAAGAGCGCGCTCAACGGCGGGCTGAACCTGTCCATCCGGGACGGCTGGTGGGACGAGTGGTACGACGGCGAAAACGGTTGGGAGATACCGACTGCCGACGGTCTGGCCGATGAGGGCCGCCGCGACGACCTGGAGGCCGCGGCACTCTACGACCTGCTCGAGCAGTCCGTGGGCCCGAAGTTCTACGACCGCGACGGCGCCGGTGTGCCGACCCGATGGGTCGAGATGGTCCGTCACACCCTGCAGTCGCTGGGTCCCAAGGTGCTGGCGTCGCGGATGGTGCGGGACTACACCGAGAAGTACTACGCGCCCGCCGCGCAGTCGTTGCGCCGAACCATCCAGCCCATCGACGGCCTGCCGTTCGGAGCCGCGCGCGAACTGACCGCCTACCGCCTCCGGGCCCGCGAGGCCTGGCCGAAGATCGCCATCTCCGACGTGGACAGCACCGGCCTACCCGACACCCCGCTGCTGGGATCCGAGCTGACGCTGACCGCGGCCGTGCAGCTGGCCGGCCTGAAGCCCGACGAGGTCGCGGTGCAGGCCGTCCTGGGCCGGGTCGACGCCGCCGACGTGCTGCAGCACCCGACGTGCGTGGAGATGGTGCACACCGGATCCGGCGACGGCGGCACCGAGATCTTCTCCACCACGACGCCGCTGCCGATGGCCGGATCCGTCGGCTACACCGTGCGGGTGTTGCCGCACCACCCGCTGCTGGCGGGGGACACCGAGCTGGGCCTCGTCACGCTCGCGTGAGCCGCATCCTGGAGGTCGCGGTCGCCGGCGGCCCGTACGCGTTGGCGGCAGGCTCCGACGGTGCGATGTGGGTGACGCTGGTGCACGGCGGCGAGATCGCCCGGGTGACCGCCGAGGGTGGCCTCGAGGTGTATCCGGTTGCGCCCGAATCGAAGCCGTCGATCATCGTGGCAGGGCCGGACGGCGCGCTGTGGTTCACCCGTGCCGGTGATGACCGGATCGGTCGGATCGGCACCGATGGCGAGCAGGATTCCTACGAATTATCAAGCGGCAGTGCGCCGTTCGGTATCACGGCGGGTCCGGACGGGGCGTTGTGGTTCACCGCGACGGGCTCGGGGGTGGTGGGCCGGATCACCCCGGACGGGGAGATCACCGAGGTGGCCGTCCCGGGTGGCGGGCCGTCGATGATCACCGCCGGCCCCGACGGCGCGTTGTGGTTCACGCTGAACGCGGCCAATGCAGTCGGCAGGCTGGAGCCGTCGGGCGGGCTGACCGTGCGGCGGGTACCGACGCCGGGCGCCGGCCCGGTCGGGATCGCGGCGACGCACGACGACGCCGTGTGGTTCACCGAGGTCCTCGCCGACAAGCTCGGCCGCATCCCGACCGACGACGCGATCCAGGAACTCGACCTGCCCGGCAAGCCGCACGCGGTGGTCGCCGATCCGATCGACGGCGTGTGGGTGAGCCTGTGGGGCACCGATCAGGTGGCCCAGGTGAGCGCCGACGGGGAGGTGGTCACGATCGACCTGCCTGCGGGCAGCGAGCCGCACGGCCTGGCCATCGGGTCAGACGGCGCGCTATGGGTGGCACTGGAAGCCGGTTACGTTCTCCGGCTGCCCACTGCCTGAGAGTTTCAGGCGGTTTCGTAACCCCGCACAGTGCGGCCGGGCAGGAGCTGTAAGTTCCGAGGAAAGCCAGAAGGGGGATTCGTTGTGCGCTGTCGTCACCTTGCCGTCGCGGCCACATGCATCGTGATCGGCGTACTGGGCGCCCCGGTTGCCGGTGCCGACCCCGACCCGGCAGCTCCCGACGCCGCGCAACCGGTCGCGGCCGATGACGCCGCCCCGCCGGTCGACGACGGCAGGGTGGAGTCCACCCCGCCGGCCACCACCAAGTCGCCCGACGGCTGGACGCTGACGATCTCGGCCAAGGACGAGGTCCAGATGCCCGCGGCGCCGCTGACCACGGCGATCTCCTCGCGCGAGTACATCGTCGGCGGTGTCTTCGACGGGGCGCTCAGCGGCGACGGCGGCTCCCCGAAGGGCGTGTTCGAGGTCGGCTACCAGATCGGCTGCGGCATCGACATGAGCACCTCCAACGGTGTCTCGCTGACAGGTACCGCCGGTATCAGCCCGTCGGTCGGCTTCACCGCTCTGGCCTTCCCGGGGGTGCTGCCTGAAGGCATCCTGCCGGGCATCGGCGCCAACATCGCCGGCGGCATCACCGTCGGCCTCAAGCCCGGCATCATCAACGTCGTCCCGGTGACCAAGAAGGAGTACAAGGGCGCCGCGCCATGGGTGTCGATCAGCAACTTCCACGTCAAGATCGACGGCTGCGTGGGCGAGTCCTTCATCCGCTCCTACGCGACGCTGACCAAGTCCACCGACGAAGGCGACGCGATCCTGTCCTGGTACGGGGTCACCAAGAAGATCTAGCGATCACGGGAAGCGCTTGAGGCAGCGGTCCTGATCGCCCAGCACACCGATGCGGAACGCGTCGATGCGGGAGAACCCGGCAGGAACCGACTCGCCATTGACGTCGCTGGCGACCAGCCCGTTGGTCAGCAGACCCGACACCGCCTCGTCGATGTCGCCTGCCGTCAGCGCCACCGTATTGCCGTCGGGAGTGGTGACCTCCTTCGACAGCTTGGTGGTGGCCACGCCGGTCAGGCACGCGGTGCGTAATCCGGCCTCGGCGTTGTCGAGCACCAGGCCGCCGTGCTGGTTTTCCACCGCCAGCATGTAGCGCGACACCACCGCCGAGTAGGCGGTGTTGTCGCCTTGCGCCAGCACATTGTCCTGGCCCTCATTGGACGCGCCCATCTTCTGCAGACCGGGCAGGTCGACGGCGATGGTGTTGGTCGACGGGCAGAACGACACGGGCGGACTGGGCCGGGCATCCGGGCACTTCGACGCCAAGTCGGCGTCGAAGCTCAACTGCGGCGGGTTCTTCGGGGCGAACAGGATGTTCATCGCCTCGACGATGGCCGTGGTCGAGTCCTGGCTCACCGGCCATTCACCGGTCTGATCGGACTGCAACTCGACCGGCAGGTCGCCGCGGCGCTGGCCGATCTCCTTGGCGTCGATGGCCGCGCATGACGAGGCCCCGTCGGTGAACCCGAACTGGAAGGCGGAGATCCGCTCGAAGGCCGAGCCGTGCTCGTCGCCGGAGTCGTCGTAATCGTTCTTGCTGAGCAGCGGGTCGCGGAACGAGATCATCGCCGCCAGAAGGTTGTTCAGGCCGTCACCGGTGGACAGCGTGAACCGCGGCGAATTGCCTTCGGCCACCCACCGCATGTACACCCCGGCGAAGCAGTCGGCCTGCTGCTCGGCCACCAGTGTCGGCGTGCCCTTCTTGTCGAGGTTGGCCATCTTCTGGATGGCGTGGCCGTACTCGTGGGCCAGCACCATCGTGATGGCCATGTCGCCGTTGGCTTGTCGCAGTGAGGGCAACAGGACACCGCGATCCCAGCCGATGGAGTTGTCGTCCTCGCAGAAGGCGGCGTTGACCAGGCCGGAGGTCGACTCGTCGCAGAACGTGCCGTCGTAGCCGTTGGAGTCCCACGAGATGAGGTCCTTGACCGGCTCGAACTGGCCGTTGAAGGTCTGCCCGTAGGCGTCCTTCCAGAACGTCTCCAGGTCGCTGACCGCCTGGACGGCTATCTCGTCGTCCTTGCCACCGTCGCCGTGAGTGACCTCGCGGGAGGGCTTTTCGGCATCCGGGCGCAGCCCACTGCTGCCGTCGACAGCCTGTAGGCCGGCCACCTTGAACGGGTCCTCGAAGATCGACACGGCTTTGCCCTGCACGGTCGTGCCGCAGCCGGCCAGCACCACCGCCGCAGCTACCCCGGCGAGCAGACGTCCCAGCTGTCGTGCACGCATGAGTGCTACCTCTCTACAGCGCAACGGCCGCCGGGAACCGGTGTGAAGTTCGTTACCACGATAGTGCCGGGTTCGGCGGGAAGCCGCGGATCGATCATTCGCCGCTACCTCCGCGCAACCGCTGAAGTGCTTGTTTGGCCCGCTGCGGGTCGGTGGTCGACCAGAACGGCGGCAGCGAGGCCCGCAGATACCCGCCGTAACGGGCCGTGGCCATCCGGGAGTCCAGCACGGCGACTACACCGCGGTCGTCCACCCGCCGCAGCAGCCGGCCCGCGCCCTGCGCCAGCAGCAGCGCCGCGTGGGCGGCCGCCACCGTCATGAAGCCGTTGCCGCCGCGCGCCGCGACGGCCCGCTGCCGGGCGGTGAGCAGGGGATCGTCGGGGCGGGGGAACGGGATGCGATCGATCAGCACCAATGACAGCGACGGTCCCGGCACGTCGACGCCCTGCCACAGCGACAGGGTGCCGAACAACGAGGTCTCCGGGTCGGCGGCGAACTGCTCGACCAGTGCGGCCGTGCTGTCGTCGCCCTGGCACAACACCGGCGTGTCGATGCGCGCGCGCATCGCCTCGGCGGCCGCCTTCGCCGCGCGCATCGAGGAGAACAGGCCCAGCGTGCGTCCGCCCGCCGCCTCGACGAGGCCGGCGATCTCGTCGAGCTGCGCCTCGGCGCCGGCGCCGTCGCGCCCGGGCGGAGGCAGGTGCGCGGCGATGTAGAGGATCCCCGACTTGGCGTGGTCGAACGGCGACCCGACGTCCAGACCGCGCCAGGACGGGCCGTCGGTCAGGCCCCAGGCCAGGGCCATCGCGTCGAAGGACCCGCCGATGGTCAGCGTCGCCGAGGTCAGCACCGCCGTCGCGGTGTCGAACAGCCGGCCGCGGAGCAGCCCGGCCACCGACAACGGCGCCACCCGCAGCACCGGTCTCACTGCTCCCCCCGCCGATCCCCGGGTCGCTGCGCTCCTGCCCGCCGGACCGTCTTCATGGTCCAGCCACACCACATCGGTGCGATCCGGTATCGCCGGCACGAACGAGTCCAGCACTCGCGCGGCGGTGTCGGCGATCTCGGTCAGCGCGGCGATCGCCTCGGTTCGCGCTGCGGCGGCCTTGGGGTCGCGAGGGGACGGGTCGATGTCGGCGCGCGCTGAGTTGGCCGCGTCGCGCAGGGCGGTCAGGTAGGTGCCCAGCTCGGCGTCGAGGTAGTCCATCCGGCCCGGCTCGGCGTCGTGGATGGCCGAGGAGAACGTCGCAACCGCCGCCTCCATCCGCTGGCTCAGTTCCGGGCTGACCAGCCGGGTGATCCGCCGCAGCGCAACCCCCAACGGCGCCGGGGTGAGCTCGCCGGTGGCCACCGAGGTCACCCGGTCCACCAACTCGTGGGCCTCGTCGACCACCACGTAGTCGTGCTCGGGCAGCACCGAAGCCTCGGCGATCGCGTCGATGGCCAGCAGGGCGTGGTTGGTGACGACGATGTCGGCGTCGCCGGCCACGGCGCGCGCCTTCTCCGCGAAGCAGTCCGCGCCGTAGGGGCAGCGCGCCATGCCCAGGCATTCCCTGGCCGACACGCTGACCTGCGACCAGGACCGGTCCGGCACACCCGGCGTGAGGTCGTCCCGGTCCCCGGTCTCCGTCGACGACGCCCATGCGGTCAGGCGGGCCACGTCGCGGCCGAGCCGGGTCGACGCAAGCGGTTCGAACAACTCCTCTTGGGACTCGGGTGCGTCGGCGTCGGCGCCGGGCGAACCATGAATCTTGTTCAGGCACAGATAGTTTCGCCGACCCTTGAGCAGGGCGAAGCGCGGCCGCCGGGGCAGTGCGTCGGCCAGGGCGTCGACCAGGCGGGGCAGGTCGCGGTCGACCAGCTGGCGTTGCAGGGCGATGGTCGCCGTGGACACCACGACGGGTGATTTGCCGGTGATCGCCCGCGCGATCGCCGGAACCAGATAGGCCAGCGACTTTCCCGTGCCCGTGCCGGCCTGCACCGCGAGATGCTCACCGGTCTCCAGCGCGTGCGCCACCGCCTCGGCCATCGCCACCTGGCCCGGGCGCTGGCTGCCGCCCAGCGCCGCGACAGCGACGGCCAGCAGTTCCGCGACCGGCGGAAGTTCGTCTGCTGTCACCGTCGGCGCACCGGCACCTGACGGGTCGGGATCGCGGGTTCGCCGTGCGAGAGGGCCAGGCCCTCCCACGGCAGGCTGTGCAGTCCGTCGGCCACCCGCTCGCGGGCCGCCGCGAGGTCCGGCTGCGCCAGCGGCGTGCCGCCGCGCACCAGCGGCACTGTGAGCAGCCGCGCCGGCTCGGCCGTTTCGAGGGGCTCGCCGACCGGGTGGATCACCTCCTCGGTGATCGTTCCGGTGGACCGGGACAACCGGGTCGCCGCCTTGCGGCCGCCGTGAGATTCCTTGTGGGTGCTGCGTTTCTGCACCGGCAGCCCGTCGACCTCGACCAGTTTGTAGACCATGCTGGCGGTCGGCGCACCCGAGCCGGTGACCACCGAGGTGCCGACGCCGTAGGTGTCGACGGGGTCGGCGCGCAGCGCGGCGATCGAGTACTCGTCGAGATCACCCGACACCACGATCTGGGTGCCGGTGGCCCCCAGATCGTCGAGCTGGGTGCGCACCTGCCGGGCCAGCACGCCGAGATCGCCGGAGTCGATGCGCACCGAACCGAGCTGCGGGCCGGCGACGGCGATGGCGTTGGCCACGCCTGCGGTCACGTCGTAGGTGTCGACCAGCAGCGTGGTGCCGACGCCCAAGGCTTCGATCTGGGCCCGGAACGCGGCCTGTTCCCAGCGGTCTGTTCTTCGCCCGAGAGGCTCATCACCCGGCCCGTCAGCCGTGGTGTGCAGCATCGTGAACGCATGCGCGCTGGTGCCCAGCGCGGGCACGCCGTAGCGGCGGCACGCCTCGAGGTTGGACGTGCCGGCGAAGCCGGCGATGTAGGCGGCGCGGGCGGCGGCGACCGCGGACTGTTCGTGGGTGCGCCGCGAACCCATCTCGATCAGCGGCCGGCCCGCCGCCGCGCTCACCATGCGGGCGGCGGCCGAGGCGATCGCGGTGTCGTGGTTGAAGATCGACAGTGCCAGCGTCTCGAGCACAACGCATTCGGCGAAGGTGCCGGTGACCGACAGCACGGGCGAGCCGGGGAAGTACAGCTCACCCTCGGCGTAGCCGTCGATGTCGCCGCTGAACCGGAAGCCGCGCAGGTAAGCGAGCGTGGCACGGTCCAGGAACGAGCTCAGCGACTCACATGCGACGTCGTCGAAGACGAACTCACTGAGCAGCTCGAGGAACCGGCCGGTGCCCGCCACCACGCCGTACCGGCGGCCCTCGGGCAGTCGGCGGGCGAACACCTCGAAGGTGGTGTGGCGCCCGGCGGTCCCGTCCCGCAATGCCGCCGA
Organism: uncultured Actinomycetota bacterium; assembly: GCA_963716465.1. GTDB lineage: Bacteria > Actinomycetota > Actinomycetes > Mycobacteriales > Mycobacteriaceae > Mycobacterium. The sequence continues at coordinate 13,154 of CAVQTS010000003.1, read as the reverse complement.
CAGCATCGTCAGCTCGTACTTGTCGGTCAGCAGCGCGGCCGTCACACGGCAACGGTATCGGGCGCAGCGCTGAATCGGTGCACCCAGCGCGGCGGTGGGGAGATTGCGGCGGCTCGCTATCCTTGGACCCATGGGCGCGTCAGCAGCACCGACCCGGCCGGGGACCAGCGGGCAGCAGGCAACCGAGACCGTCGACGCAGTGGACCGCCCGTGGGTCACGATCGTCTGGGACGACCCGGTGAACCTGATGAACTACGTGACCTACATCTTCCAGAAGCTGTTCGGCTACAGCGAGCCGCAGGCGACCAAGCTCATGCTCCAGGTGCACAACGAAGGTAAGGCGGTGGTGTCGTCGGGCAGCCGCGAGTCGATGGAGGTCGACGTGTCCAAACTGCATGCCGCGGGCCTGTGGGCCACCATGCAGCAGGACCGTTGAGGCCGGCCTGATTCGTGCGCAAATGGAAGCGGGTCGAAACCGCTGACGGACCCCGGTTCCGGTCGTCCCTGGCCCCGCACGAGGCGGCGCTGCTGAAGAACATGGTGACCTCGGTGCAGGGCATGCTCGACGAGCGGGAGTCGGCTGCGCCGTCGGACCCGCTGACGCAGATCACCGGTATCCGCACCGGCCACAACCAACCTCCCGACGACTCCACGATGCGCAGGCTGCTGCCCGACTTCTTCAAGCCGCAGCGCGATCACCCCGCGGGCTCGGCGGCCGCCGACAGCCTCAACGGTGCGCTGCGAAGCCTGCACGAGCCGGACATCATCGATGCGAAAAAGCTTGCTGCGCAACGACTTCTGGACACCCTGCCCGACGACGGCGGGCGGTTCGAACTCACCGAGGCCGACGCCAACGCGTGGGTCTCGGCGGTCAACGACGTGCGGCTTGCGTTGGGCACGATGCTCGAGATCGGCCCGGAGGGCCCCGACCGACTTCCGCCCGAGCACCCACTGGCCGGGCACCTCGATGTCTACCAGTGGCTGACCGTCCTGCAGGAGTATCTGGTGCTCGGTCTGCTGGGTAAGCCGATCCGATGACCACAGGCGCCATCACCGCCGTCGAGGGCATCCTGGTCGGCCACCATCACCGCCTGGACCCCGACGCCACCCTGGGCGCGGGGTGGGCGTGCGGCAGCACCGTCGTGGTCGCGCCGCCGGGCACCGTCGGTGCGGTCGACGTTCGCGGTGGCGCCCCCGGTACTCGCGAGACCGACCTGCTCGACCCGTCCAACAGCGTGCGGCACGTCGACGCGGTGGTGCTGACCGGCGGCAGTGCCTACGGACTGGCCGCCGCCGACGGCGTGATGACGTGGCTCGAGGAGCGGGAACGCGGCGTCAAGATGGACGGCGGCGTGGTGCCGATCGTTCCGGCCGCGGTGATCTTCGATCTGCCCGTCGGCGGCTGGGCCTGCCGGCCGAGCGCCGAGTTCGGCTACCACGCCGCCGAGGCCGCCGGCGTGGACGTGGCCGTGGGAACCGTCGGCGCCGGTGTCGGCGCCCGCGCCGGTGTCCTCAAGGGCGGTGTCGGCACCGCCTCGACCGTCCTGGATTCGGGCGTCACCGTCGGCGCCGTCGTCGTGGTCAACTCCGCGGGCAACGTCGTCGATCCGGACACCGGCCTGCCCTGGATGGCCCACCTCATCGCCGAGTTCGGGCTGATCGGCCCACCTGCCGAGCAGATTGCCGCATTCGCCGCACTCGACGCCGAATCCAGCCCGCTCAACACCACCATCGCCGTCGTCGCGACCGATGCCGCGCTGACCCCGATGGGCTGTCACCGCTTGGCCGTCGCGGCGCAGGACGGTCTGGCGCACGCCATCCGGCCGGCCCACACCCCGCTGGACGGTGACACCGTCTTCGCGTTGGCCACCGGCCGGATCGAGGTCGCGCCCGATCCCGACACCCCGGTCGCGATGTCGCCCGAGACCAAGCTGGTGGCGGCGTTGGGCGCCGCGGCGGCAGACTGTCTGGCCCGCGCGGTGCTGGTCGGTGTGCTGGCCGCCGAGTCCGCGGCCGGAATACCGACCTACCGCGAGATGTTGCCCGGTGCGTTCGGAGTATCGAACGCCGACTGACCTACCGCCGCAGGAGGAGCGCCCCGCCGTGCTGGTGATCCGTGCCGACCTGGTCGACGCCATCGTCGCCCACGCCCGCGCCGACCACCCCGACGAAGCGTGCGGCGTGCTCGCCGGCCCGGCCGGCACCGACCGCCCGCGCCGGCACATCGCGATGCTCAACGCCGAGCGGTCACCGACGTTCTACCGCTTCGACTCCGGCGAGCAGCTCACGGTGTGGCGGGAGATGGACGCCAACGACGAGGTCCCCGTCGTCATCTACCACTCCCACACCGCAACCGAGGCCTACCCCAGCCGCACCGACGTCTCCTACGCCGCCGAGCCCGATGCGCACTACGTCCTGGTCTCCACCCGCGATCCCGAGCAGCACGAGCTGCGCAGCTACCGGATTCTCGACGGCGTGGTCACCGAGGAGCCCGTCACCATCGTCGAGCAGTACCAGTGACCAGAAAGGCGACCCATGACTGTCACCGTGTCCATCCCGACGATTCTGCGTAGCCACACCGGCGGCGAAAAACGAGTCAGCGCAACCGGTTCCACACTTGAGGCGGTGATCGCCGACCTGGAAGCCAATCACTCGGGCATCGCCGAGCGGTTGGTCGACGGCGGCAAGCTCAACCGGTTCGTCAACATCTACGTCAACGACGAGGACGTCCGGTTCTCCGGCGGGCTGGGCACGCAGATCGCCGACGGCGACTCGGTGACGATCCTGCCCGCCGTGGCCGGCGGCTGATCGGGCCGTCATGACCCGCTACGACTCGCTGGTGCAGGCGGTCGGGGACACCCCGCTGGTCGGGCTGCCGCGGCTCTCGCCGCGCTGGGACGACACCGACGACGCGCAGCACGTACGGCTGTGGGCCAAGCTCGAGGACCGCAACCCCACCGGCTCCATCAAGGACCGCCCCGCACTGCGGATGATCGAGCAGGCCGAACGCGACGGCCTGCTGGCGCCGGGTGCCACCATCCTGGAGCCCACCAGCGGCAACACCGGCATCTCGCTGGCGATGGCAGCCCTCGTCAAGGGGTACCGGCTGATCTGCGTGATGCCGGAGAACACCTCCGATCGAGCGCCGCCAGATCCTGGAGCTCTACGGCGCGCAGATCATCTCCTCGCCGGCCGAGGGTGGCTCGAACACCGCGGTGGCCACCGCCAAGACGCTGGCCGCCGAGCATCCCGACTGGGTGATGCTCTACCAGTACGGCAACCCCGCCAACGCCGACGCTCACTACTGCGGCACCGGCCCGGAGCTGCTGACGGACCTGCCGCAGATCACCCATTTCGTCGCCGGGCTCGGCACCACCGGAACACTGATGGGAACTGGCCGCTACCTTCGCGAGCACGTCCCCGACGTCCAGATCGTCGCCGCCGAACCGCGCTACGGCGAAGGTGTGTACGCGCTGCGCAACCTCGACGAGGGATTCATCCCCGAGCTCTACGACCCCCAGATCCTCACCACCCGCTACTCGGTCGGCTCCGCCGACGCGCTGCGGCGCACCCGCGAGCTGATCCAGGCCGAGGGCATCTTCGCCGGCATCTCCACCGGCGCGATCCTGCACGCCGCGCTCGGCATGGCGAGCAAGGCCGTCAAGGCCGGGCAACGGGCCGACATCGCGTTCACCGTGTGCGACGCGGGATGGAAGTATCTGTCGACCGGCGCCTACGCCGGTAGCCTGGATGATGCCGAGGAGGCGCTGGACGGCCAGCTCTGGGCATGACGTCGGAGGATAGGTAGCGGATGAACCAGCCATTGGGCTATCCGGTGACCCCGCCGCCCGCCCCCAAGAAAGCACCCGCCTGGAAGGTCGGCGGCGCCACCATCCTGTCGTTCGTGGTGCTGCTCTACCTCATCGAGCTCGTCGACCAGCTGTCCAACCACTCGCTGGACCGCAACGGCATCCGGCCGCTGGAGACCGACGGCTTGTGGGGTGTCATCTTCGCCCCGCTGCTGCACGGGAGCTGGCAGCACCTGGCCGCCAACACCGTGCCGGCACTCGTGCTCGGCTTCCTGGTGACGCTGACCGGGATGTCGCGGTTCGTCTGGGCCACCGCGATCATCTGGGTCGTCGGCGGCCTGGGCACCTGGCTGATCGGCAACATCGGCTGCGGGCTGGAGACCAACCACATCGGCGCCTCCGGGCTGATCTTCGGCTGGCTGACGTTCCTGCTGGTGTTCGGCTGGTTCACCCGCCACATCTGGTGGATCGTCACCGGGATCGTCGTGCTCGTGGCCTACGGCGGCGTGCTGTGGGGCGCGGTCCCCGAGCTCGACCGCTGCGGCGGGGTGTCCTGGCAGGGTCATCTGTGCGGGGCGATCGCCGGAGTGCTGGCCGCCTACTGGCTGTCCGGCCCCGAACGCAAGGCCAGGGAACGCAAGAAGGCCGGCCAGCTGCCGGGCCTGACCTCATGAGCGATCGTTTCGCGCCGGTCGGCATCTTCGACTCCGGCGTCGGCGGGCTGACCGTTGCGCGCTCGATCATCGACCAGCTGCCCGACGAGAACATCATCTACGTCGGCGACACCGCCAACGGACCATACGGTCCGCTGAGCATCCCCGAGGTCCGCGCCAACGCCCTGGCCATCGGCGATGACCTCGTCGCACGTGGTGTCAAGGCACTCGTCATCGCCTGCAACACCGCGTCGTCGGCCTGCCTGCGCGACGCCCGCGAACGCTACGACGTGCCCGTCGTCGAGGTGATCCTGCCGGCCGTCCGCCGCGCGGTGGCGACCACCCGCACCGGGCGCATCGGCGTGATCGGAACCCAGGCCACCATCGCCTCCGGCGCCTACCAGGACGCGTTCGCCGCCGCCCGCGACGTCGACGTCACCGCGGTGGCCTGCCCGAGATTCGTCGACTTCGTCGAGCGCGGAGTCACCAGCGGCCGCCAGGTGCTCAACCTCGCCGAGGGGTATCTGGAACCGTTGCAGCACGCGCAGGTCGACACATTGGTGCTCGGCTGTACGCACTACCCGTTGCTGTCCGGGCTGATCCAGTTGGCCATGGGCGACGAGGTGACGCTGGTGTCCAGCGCCGAGGAGACCGCGAAGGACCTGCTGCGGGTGCTCACCGAACGCGATCTGCTGCGCCCGCACGCGGATGGACCCGGTGCCGCCGGCCATCACGATTTCGAGGCGACCGGCGATCCGGAGTCGTTCCTGGCCCTCGCGTCGCGTTTCCTGGGGCCGGCAATCACCGGCGTCCATCCGGTCCAGCGTCACGTTGGCGCCCCGAAGTGATTCGTTGCATTCAAAGCCGCAATGTTTTCCTCTCCGACCATCCGGGCATGGCAAGCTTGTGGCTGTGCGAATCACTGTCCTCGGTTGCTCCGGCAGTGTTGTCGGGCCTGATTCGCCGGCGTCCGGCTACCTGCTGACCGCGCCGGACACCCCGCCGCTGGTCATCGACTTCGGTGGTGGCGTCATGGGCGCGCTGCAGCGCTACGCCGACCCCAACGACGTACACATCCTGCTGTCGCATCTGCATGCCGACCACTGCCTGGATCTTCCCGGCCTGTTCGTGTGGCGGCGCTACCACCCGACACCGGCCAAGGGCCGCGGCATCATGTACGGGCCCAGCGACACGTGGACCCGGCTGGCGGCGGCGTCGTCTCCGCTGGGCGGCGAGCTCGACGACTTCTCCGACATCTTCGAGATCCGGCATTGGGTGGACGCCAAGCCTGTGCAGATTGGCGCGCTGACCGTGCTGCCGAAGCTGGTCACCCATCCCACCGAGTCGTTCGGGATGCGGATCACCGACCCTAGCGGCGCCACACTGGTCTACAGCGGGGACACCGGTGTGTGTGAGTCGCTGGTCGAGCTGGCCACCGGGGCCGACGTGTTCCTGTGCGAGGCGTCGTGGACGCACGCCCCGGGGCGCCCGCCGCATCTGCATCTGTCGGGCACCGAGGCGGGACAGGTCGCCAAGCGAGCCGGCGTCGGTGAACTGCTGCTGACCCACATTCCGCCGTGGACGTCGCGCGAGGATGTGATCAGTGAGGCCAAGGCCGAGTTCGACGGTCCGGTGCACGCCGTGGTGTGCGGGGAGAGCATCGACGTCCGCCGATCCTGACAGGCGCTAGTGCTAAATCGCCGACTCCTCCTCGGGCCGTCCCGGCCCGCATCGTCGCTCGGCTAGTGCTGAATCGCCGACTCCTCCTCGGGCCGTCCCGGCCCGCATCGTCGCTCGGCTAGTGTTGCCAGGTGTCACGACGACAAGACGGCAGGCTCGACGACGAACTGCGACCGGTGACGATCACCCGCGGCTTCACTTCCCACCCGGCCGGCTCGGTTCTCATCAGCTTCGGCGAAACCCGGGTGATGTGCACGGCCAGCGTCACCGAGGGTGTGCCCCGCTGGCGCAAGGGCTCGGGGGAGGGCTGGCTGACCGCGGAGTACGCGATGCTGCCGGGCGCCACCCACACCCGCTCGGACCGCGAGTCGGTCAAGGGCCGCCTCGGCGGACGCACTCAGGAGATCAGCCGGCTGGTCGGACGTTCGCTGCGGGCCTGCATCGACCTGAAGGCACTGGGCGAGAACACCATCGCCATCGACTGCGACGTACTGCAGGCCGACGGCGGCACCCGCACCGCCGCGATCACCGGCGCGTTCGTGGCGCTGTCCGACGCCGTCACCTACCTCGCGGCGGCCGGCAAACTGTCCGACCCCAAGCCGCTGTCGTGCGCGATCGCCGCGGTCAGCGTCGGCGTGGTCGACGGCCGGGTGCGCGTCGACCTTCCCTACGAGGAGGACTCGCGTGCCGAGGTCGACATGAACGTGGTGGCCACCGACACCGGAACGCTGGTGGAGATCCAGGGCACCGGTGAAGGCGCGACGTTCCCGCGCTCCACGCTGGACAAGATGCTCGACGCGGCGCTCGCCTCGTGCGAGACGCTGTTCGCCGTTCAGCGCGAAGCCCTGGAGTTGCCCTACCCGGGCCTGCTGCCGGAGGGTCCGCCGTCGAAGAAGGCGTTCGGAAGCTGAGAGCCACCGTCCTCGTCGCGAGCCGCAACCGCAAGAAGCTGGCCGAACTGCGCCGGGTCCTGGATGCCGCCGGCGTTTCGGGGCTCACGCTGGTCTCCCTCGACGACGTGCCGGCCTTCGAGGAGGCGCCCGAGACGGGCGCGACATTCGAGCAGAACGCCTTGGCCAAGGCGCGCGACGCCTACGCGGCCACCGGATTGCCCACGGTGGCCGACGATTCCGGGCTCGAGGTGGCCGCGCTGAACGGCATGCCGGGTGTGCTCTCGGCGCGATGGTCCGGTAAGCACGGCGACGACGTCGCGAACTACGCGCTGCTGCTGGCCCAGATGCACGACGTTCCCGACGAACGCCGGTCGGCGGCGTTCGTGTCCGCCTGCGCGCTGGTCCACGGTTCCGGAGCCGCCGACAGCGCCGTGGTGCGCGGCGAGTGGCCCGGCTTGATCGCCCGCGAACCCCGCGGCGAGGGCGGCTTCGGCTACGACCCCGTGTTCATCCCGCAGGGGGAGAGCCGCAGCGCCGCCGAGCTGACCGCGGCCGAGAAGGACGCGGTGTCCCATCGCGGGCGTGCACTGGCGCTTCTGCTGCCAGCGCTGCGCGTTCTGGCCGGCTGAGGGACCGCCAGCAAAATTTGTCTAGGGCATCTAATGTGTCATGATGCTCGCGTGGGTCGTCACACCGCACGGGCGGTCCGCGAAGCGCAAATTCCGTTCGGAGGCGCCGCGCGCAGCGCGCATCCCGGAGTCCTGATCGCCGTTCTGGCCGCGGCAGGCATCAGCGTGTCGCTGATGCAGACCCTGATCATCCCCCTCATTCCCGAGCTGCCCACGCTGCTCGACACCAGCCCCACCAACGCGTCGTGGGCGATCACGGTGACGCTGCTGACCGCGGCGGTGGCCACCCCGGTGTTCGGCCGGCTCGGAGACATGTACGGGCCCAAGCCGATTCTGATCATCTGTGCGGCGATGCTGACCGCCGGTTCCATGACCTCCGCGCTGACGAGTTCGCTGGTGCCGTTCATCGTCGGCCGCGGCCTGCAGGGCCTGGGCATGCCGATCATCCCGTTGGCGATCAGCGTGCTGCGGGCGGCGGTCCCGGCCGACCGGGTCGGTTCGGCGATGGGATTGATCAGCGCGTCGCTGGGCGTCGGCGGCGCGCTGGGTCTGCCACTGTCGGCATTCATCGCCGAGAAGTTCGACTGGCACATGCTGTTCTGGTGCGCGGCCGGTCTCGGTATCGCGTCGGTGCTGTTGTTCGTCTTCCTGGTCCCGCGCATCCCGGCGTCCTCCACCGACCGGCTCGACCCGCTGGGCACGCTGCTGCTCGCCGCGGGTCTGGTGACGCTGCTGCTCCCGATCTCCAAGGGATCGACGTGGGGCTGGGCCGATCCGAACACCTTGTCGCTGTTCGCCGTTTCGCTGGCGGTCTTCACCATCTTTGCGATGTGGCAGTTCCGGACGCCGTCGCCGACCGTGGACCTGCGCACCACGCTCAAGCGTCCGGTGCTGACCACCAACCTCGCCTCGATCGGCGTCGGATTCGCGCTGTTCGCGATGTCGTTGATCGGCCCGCAGATCCTGGAGTTGCCGAAGCAGACCGGTTTCGGCCTCGGCCAGTCGATGTTGCACGCCGGGTTGTGGATGGCTCCCGGTGGCCTGGCGATGATGGTGTCCGCGCCGATCGCAGCCCGGATCGCGGCACGGCGTGGCCCGCGGTTCACCCTGCTCGTCGGGACCGTGATCATCGCCTGCTCGTATCTGGCCGGGGTGTACATGCTGGGAAGTCCGCTCGAGGTGATGTGCTTCAACCTGGTCATCAGCATCGGGGTGGGGTTCGCGTTCTCGTCGCTGCCCGCGTTGATCAATGCGGCGGTGCCGATGTCGGAGACCGCCGCCGCCAACGGGATCAACGCGCTCGCCCGGTCACTGGGAACGTCGGTGTCCAGCGCGGTCATCGGTGCGGTGCTGTCGTCGATGACGATCTCGCTGGCCGGCCATCTGATGCCGTCGTTCAACGGTTTTCGCACCGCGCTGCTGGTGGCTTCCGGGGCGGCGGTGGTGGCCACGCTGCTGGCGCTGTTGATTCCGCGGCCCTCGTCGTCGCAGTCCGAGGCTTCACCGGCGGCGCCCGTGCCGTCGCACTGGGCGACCGCCGAGGCCACCGAGGACAACCTGCGCCAGCTCGAGTTCGCACTGACCATGCTTGGGCGGCACACCGCGCTGGGCTCGTCCTCTGACCACTCGACAGCGCTCGACGACGACCTTCTGGACCGCAGCTCGTATCTGTTGATGAGCCGTATCGAGGACGTCGGCGCGATGTCGATTCCCGAACTGGCTGCGGCGCTCGCACTCGACGGCGCCGCCGTGCATCGCCAGCTGGCGATCATGGTGCGCAACGACCTCGCCGCGCGGGTGGAAGAGGTCAGGGACGACGAGCGCATCCGGCGCTACGTTCTGACCCCCTACGGCCGCGAGCGGCTCTACCGGCACCGCGCTCACCACACCGACGGGCTGCGTCAGGTTCTGGCGCGCTGGAACCCTGAAGACGTCTCCGCGCTCGTCACACAGGTGGACAAGTTCGTCCGACGCGATCGAACTCGCGAGCACAACCGGCGGCGACGACACCGTCACCGGGCCGATCCGCCAGCAGATCAGAGGTTGAACCGGGCCTTCAGGTCGCGGGTCTGCACCTGCTCGACGATGATGCCGAGCAGCGGGATGGTGCCGGCCAGCAGCACGCCGATGGTCTTGGCGATCGGCCAGCGCACCTTGACCGCCAGGTTCGCGGTGAACAACAGGTAGATGAAGTAGACCCAGCCGTGCACCACACCGATCCAGCTCGGCGGGTTGTCGACCTTGACGATGTACTTCATCACCATCTCGTAGCACAGCGCGATCAGCCAGATGCCTGTCGTCCACGCCATCACCCGGTAGCCGTTGAGGGCGGTGCGGATCTTCTCGACCGGGACCGTCGGCTGAGTGTGGGCCTCGGGCATGTCGGGTGCGCTCATGTGGCGGTCCTGTTCTGCTGATGGTCGTGCGCTTGGTCGGCTCTGGCGAGCTCGGCAAGGTAGGCGTTGTACTCCCGCATCACGGGGTCTTCATTCTCGGGTTGTCTTGGGGCCGTTGGCCGTTCGGGCAGCAGCCCGGCCGGGATCTCGGTGACGGTCGCAGTTGCCGACGCCTGGTTCGGCGGTACTTCTTCGTAGCGGACGAACTTTCGGTAGGCGTAGACGCAGAAGCCGGCGAACATCGGCCACTGCAGGGCGTAGCCCAGGTTCTGGAAGCTGCCCGACGTCGACTCGTAGCGGGTCCACTGCCACCAGCCCAGGGCCAGGCAGCCCGCCGCGGCGATGATCACCAGAGGGATCAGCGCGTACTTGCGCCGGCGGGTCGTGGACACACCACGACGGTACCGTGCCAGGGGTTACGGGTTCATCGCTGAGTGACGTATCGCGCAGCGTTCGGTTCACGAGCGTCGCCGACGGTGCCGGAGCGGCGCGAGGATAGAATCGTTGCGCTTGCGGGCGTGGCGAAATTGGCTTACGCGCCGGCTTTAGGTGCCGGTGCTCGAAAGAGCATGAGGGTTCGAGTCCCTCCGCCCGCACTCATGGTTTGTGCAGCTACAGCCGGTGTTCCGGTTTGCTGTCCGTTCTCGTGGCCACACTGTGCCCACATTTTGCCCACGTTCTCCGGTGAATATCGTGCATGCAACGTGACCGCCAACGGTGAAGTCGCCGGGGGTGATGCCGCCGCACTGGCCGTCGATGATGGCGTTGCCGAGGGCGACGCGGCTCGCTTCGCCGTTCTGGCCGGCCGCAGCCGGCGCCGATGTCCCCGGGAAGGAAGTGCTCAATGCACGCCGACGGACTTCCGCTCGGTCACTTACGTATCTTCAAAAGCATCCCAATACTTGCTCATCAGTTGATCGAGCGAGTGGTCGACGAAGGCATCGGCGATCTTGAGATTATCGGTGACGAGATGTACGCAGTTGAGCATCCGTTGGAAGTCCTCGGACGCCCGGAGCTCCGAAATCTGATCCGCCGAGCCTCGCGCCAGAAGAAATCCACCCAAATCACCGCCAATCTGTGCGAGAACAGCTACGTCGAAACGTTCGATACGCCTATCCAGCTGAAGACGTTCGCAGTACTGCATCGATTTGTTGAAGACCTCGAGAGTTTGCTTCTCTCGCCCGGGTATCGGTGCGCCCCAGGCAATAAATAAGGCTGCCTCCGACAACGGACCCCCTTCGCTGACATACCAGTACTTGCCTCCGGGCAAGTGGACTGTGACTGGAAACTACTGCTACAGACCCGCCATCACACGAGTAGTCGACTACTCGATCTTGACGCCCGTATCACGGAGTACTCACGAAGGAAAAACGCGTTCCACCCTGTGTGCAGACTCCTGGGAAACGAGCGGTGTCCTGTCGGGAAAGGTTTGGTGTCCGGCACCTTATGAGTGGGCGTGGTGCGCCGGTCCGCAGCCGCCATCCGCACCATCCACGAACTTTTCGTCTTTTCGGGCTGACGGTGATGATCTGCCAGTCGGGGCCTCGTCAACCGCTGACGGCGCTGAGTCACCTGTTCAGAGTCGGCTTGTGTTCTGCGTGCCGTGACGTTCCGGCTTCCAGCCGACATAGGTCAGGTAAAGCCCGGCAGCTGCGAGAGTGAGGAAGATGGCCCAGATCGCCGCGGTGGCACCGGAGTCGTAGATAGCGTTGCCCGCCTTGTTGTAGACACGGGGGACGGCGAGTAGGAGCAGCCCACGGACGGCGAGGAACCAGCCCAGCAGCGAAATGATGACTGCCGCCGGACTGCGCCAGTACTGGTGAAAGGCGATGATGATCAGTCCGATCATCAGCAGGATCGCGCCATACAGCCAGGGCCACATCGGGTTTTTTTGGAACTCCTCGAACAGCTCTCGCATGTAGGAGCCGCGTATCGCGACAGTCGTGGGAACGATGGTGAAGAAAGGGCCCAGCGTACGTGCCAACATTCGAGTCCGCGTGGCAGCGACATCTGGGGTCTGCTGGGAATTTTCCACATTCTCACGCTACCTCCGCAGCCGGTTTCGCCGTTCTCCTCGTTCGGGGGCCCTTACTGGGCCTGCCGGGGTCGCTACCCGACCATGGCCACCGAGTTGGGCTTCGAGGGCCACTCCAATGTTCCGCGTGAAGCAGAACACCGGTATCGAGACGACTATTTCTGAGATGCAGATAACTGAATAGGGTTTTGGCCCGGATATAGCTGGTGGTTACGTGCGAGACTCGTTGTCGGGTCAATTCTTGGCGGGCAGGGGGCTCTAGCGGTGCACGATACGCGGCAGACGATCATCGACGCCGCCGTCGACCTGTTCAGCGAAGTCGGCTACGCCAACACCGAGATACACGACATCCTCAAGCGGGCCGGCATCACCAAAGGTGCTTTCTACAATCACTTCCCGACCAAGGAGGCCGTGGCGGCCGCAATCATTGCTGAAGCAGACCTCAGGACTGACGACGTCATACTCGGGGTCATGTCCGCAGCGGCCTCCACGCTGGAGAACCTCATCGTCGCCAGCTTGGCCGTGACCGACATGATCCAGCGTGACAGCCTGGCTCGGATCGCGAACCTGCTCCGACCTACGTCGATCCGGCCCAACCCCACCGCGCCAGATACTTTCGGTACGTCACCGTGGTCGATTACCGAGACCGCGATCAAGACCGCGATCGCCGACGGCGACCTCCTCGACGACATCGACATAGAGGCGGTGGCGCTCACCATCCGCGCCGCCATTCTCGGAGCCCGACTGCTGCCGGACACCGCGGCCGAAGACGTCTTCGGCCGAGTAGCGAAAGTCTGGCAGGTCATCCTGCGCGGGAGCGTCCCGGCCCAGAAACTGCCCTACTTCGAGCTCTTCGTGACTCGTGTGGCGGAACAGTACTCAACGACTGGCTAGTGGTCCGCGAGTATCGGCGTGCCGCCAGTGTGGCGCGAGCCTCATCGATTCCACTAAAGGCCACAAGTCGGTGCTCGGCTCGATACCGCGGGCACCGCGGCAGCCTTGAACCGCCTGGGCACCGGGGATGGGAATCCGAAACCCATGGTGCACGAAAAGACTTCA
>CAVQTS010000002.1:0-149008 GCA_963716465.1 uncultured Actinomycetota bacterium | reverse complement strand
GATGTGGGCCGCGCCGCCGACCTGCGCACCCGGAGCCCGGGAGAACGAGTCAGTGTCAGCCGGGTGGTCAACTTCGACCCGCCCGGCGCGGTGCCCAACGGCTGCTGCTTCGTTACCCCGACACTGATGCTCGTCGCGGACTCGATGGCCGGTCAGATCTGGCGCGTCGACCTCGCTGAGGACGGTATGACCGCGACCGCCCGGGTGTGGCTGCGCCACGACAGCATGGCCCTCGACCCCGACAATCCGCTCAACCCCCAACCGGGAGTCAACGGGGTCCGCTTCGACCCGCAAGCCAATGATCTCTACTACACCTCGGCCACGCGCAAGCTGTTCATGCGCATACCCGTCGACCCGCAGACCCACGAGCCCCTCGGCGAACCTGACATCGTCACCGACGGCATCCTGGCCGACGATTTTTGCATCGACGAACACGCGGGCGTCGCCTACGTGACCACCCACCGCGAAAACACCATCGACCCGGCTACGACGGATCGCCAGCCGCCGCTACATCGACAATTTTCATCCGCGTGGTTACTTCTCCGCCAATCTGAGCAGGACGGCGGCCAGATCCTTCGGACGCGACAGGAATGGTGAATGGCTACCCGGCAACTCGATGAGATCGGCGCCAAGCCGGTCGCGTGCTATCCGTCGCGCCCAATCGTTGCTCAGCATCCGATCTTCACTACATATCACGAAAGAAGATGGCACAGAGGGGAATTGGTCCAGCGAGAAGGGCAGGGTCGCGGAGTACCACGATTGCGGACGAATGTGCCTGACGGCTGTTTGGACAGCGGCTTCGTCACAATCGGCGTAGAACAATGCTCGAAGCAGTTCGAAATCGACCCACCTCATGCGGAGTTGCGCATCAGGTTCGGTGCATCCCTCGCGGTATCCGAAATTGACCATGTCCGGCTCGTCGGCTGCTTGACCATAGAAGTTCTTGCCGACTTCTGGGACCAGTGCGCACAGGTACACCAGGTGCTTGACCGGTCGACGGGCTGCAACCAACGGAATCGTATGGCCGCCGTACGAGTGCCCCACAAGCACAACATTGCGATCGCGCCCGTCGAGTGCGGCGCACACCACATCAGCATAGGTTTCGAAGCTTGCCGAGCCGTCGTCGATCGGCAAGTCCATCGTGACCACCTCATGTCCCGCCTCCTGTAGGAGCGGAACCAATCGTTCCCAACACCACGCGCCGTGGAAGGCGCCATGGACCAGCGCAAACGTCGCCATACAACGAGAGTAAGAAGAAATGCGGTCGTCGGGAGGAAGTATCGACTCCACGGCGTTGGAGTCCTCGGGGTCGATTGTCGGTTGCGCGACTTATGGAAGCAAGCCGGTGATTACGGGCGCTGTGGCGCCTTGTCGCGGAAAAGTGGTCAGCGGGTGCCGGCTTCGCGTTCGATGTCCAGCAGCTGCTCACCGCGGCGCTCGGCGTCATAGGCAGCCCGGCCACCGCGCAGGCCGAACAAACGCTTGGCGAACAGCAGATACACCACTGCGGCCACGTTGATCAGGAACGTCACCGCGCGGGTGACGGTGAGGCCCTTGACCAGCTCGTGAATCTCCAGAGGCAAGAAGACCGAGGTGGCCACCACGGCGAAGTATTCACCCCACCGCTTGAGCAACCACAGCCCGATTCCCTCGACGAGCTCCAGGACTGCATAGGCGGTGAGCAAGAGCACCAGCAGGGTCAGCGTCGACGGGCGGGTGGTCAGGGCCTTCTCCAACTCGTGCACCGCGGTCATCTCATCGACCTTGAACCCGCTGGCGCGCAACAGCGGAAGGTCCCGCTCCAGGGTGGCCTGAATCGACCCTCGGGCTCCGCGGAACTCCCACACCGCGTAGGCGGCCAAGCCGATGAGCAGCGCACGCAGCCACCGTTCGACGGCTAGCGCGCGCACGATGACGGCCTGCCGCAGCGCCTTGCCGCGCAACACCATCGGAGCCTCGTCAGCCGGCCCCCGGCCCAGCGGCGGTCCGAGGACGAAGTCGCCACATCGCAGACAGCGCCACACCTCACCGCGGCCGGTCTGCCCGTGAAGGCGCTGCGTGAGGTCGTCGTCGTCGGGGGCGTAGGTGAGATGCCCGCTGATGCCGCACGTCCACAGTTCCCAGCGGTTTGTGCCGTGGTGTGTGGGCACGGGGCCTCCTTCTGCGAAGCGACGCCGGATGGACCACTTCGTGGAGCCGTGGCAGAGGGCGAGGCCTCTATGGGGTCAGATCCACGACCGTCGCACCGGGTGGGTTCTTCTGCACCGACTCGATGCCGCTGTGGGCGCTGGCCTTGGTCTTGTACCCCTCACTGCTGGCGATGATCTCGCCGTAGGCTGCCTTCAGGTGAAAGCGGTACTCGCCACGCTTGTCTTTGATGATCGCGAACTTGCCCGCCATGGTGGTCTCCTGTCCTGCGCACGCGGGTGCCCGCGTGCATCAACGGTAACCAGCGCCTGCGTCATACCGGCTCAACACGCCGGTCTCGCGGCGGCTGCCGTACTGCTCACCGACGTCCTATTCGCCGCTTCGGCCATCGAGGTTGCGACCGGTCGGGCGGTGGTGATGTGGAGTTCGCCGAGCAGGGTGGCGGACGCTGGCTTCGATGTCGTCTTCAAGGGCTGCTCTCGAGGATATGACCAAATTGCCCTCGCTGTTTATTCTTGGTGAATTCTGCGATTTTCCGTTCGCAACGTGTACTAATCTCCGCGAATCTGGCCGCCTGCGGGGTCACTTGGAATTGAGGGTTGGATCATGACGGAATCGACTCGATCAGCGTGGGGCCGCACGGCACGGCTGGCGGGCAGTGCCGGTGTGCTGACCGCCGGACTGATCGTCGGCAGTGCGCTGGGCGTGGGTGCGCCGACCGCGAGCGCGTTCAACGCCTGTGTGTCGCTGGGCAAGCTGGACCTGCACACCGGGTCGGCGACGTGTAAGTCCACCGGGCCGTCGCTGGCCATCGCGGTGGGCTATGACTCCACGGCCACCTCCGGCGGCACGCTGGGCTTCGCCTGGGCCCTGGGCGCCGACTCGACGGCCACCGCCCAGGACGGCACCCTCAACGCCGCACTGGCGTTGGGCAAAGCCGCCACCGCCTACGCCTATGACAACGCCGCGCCGGGCACCCCGGGCAACCTCAACGCCGCCCTGGCCCTGGGCTACGACAGCTATGCACGGGCCGAGGACGGCAACGCGAACCTGGCCACCGCCCTCGGCAAGACGGCCAAGGCCGAGGCCTACGACGGCAATCTGAACCTGGCCACCGCCATCGGCGGCGGCTATGACACCTACGCCTACGCCTACGCCGGCGCGTTGAACCGTGCCTTTGTGCTCGGCAGCGGATACAAGGTCTATGCCTTGGCGAACAACGGCAATAACAACTCCGCGGTGAATCTGCTCGGGAGCGGCTACGACAGCGGTGCCGAGGCCCAGGACGGCGACAACAATCGGGCGCTCAACGTCCTGTCGGGCGCCTACTACGGCGCGACGTACGCCGGAGAAGGTAACGGCAACGCCGCCGCGCTCCTGTTCGGCACGGGTGACGATGCCTACGGCGAGGCTGATGACGGTAACCAAAACCGCGCGCTCTCGGTGGGGAGCAACGACGTGTACGCAGAACTCGGGAACAACAACCGGGCGATCGCGGTGGGTTACGGCCTGATTGCGAGCGCGTTGTACGGCAACACGAACCACGCCCTCGCCGTCGGCACCAACGGCAGGTCCGAGGCCCTCTCCGGGAACTCGAACACCGCGCGTTCGGTCGGCTATGGCAACGACGCCTACGCCGGCGACGTGAGTCAAGGCACCATCTCAAGCAACAACACCGCGACCGTGGTCGGTAACAAGAACACCGGCATCGCCGGGCCGGGCAACAGTAACCGCGTCACCGTCGTCGGCAACAACAAGAACGTCCACAAGCCCTGACGCCTTGTCGCTGTTGCTCTCGCGCCAGTACCACGTCGGGGGTGTCGACTGTGTCGGTGCCCCCGGCGGAGGTGCTGAACCGCGTGCCCCACACGGGGGCCAATTGTGACCTGGGCGGGTGGCTGGGCGACGAAACCCGTTCTCCAGACTCGGTGTGTATCCCTCTGACATTCGGACGGGATACCGTCGGTGACCTGAAGCAGACCGGTCGCGATAGCTTGTCCTTTGGAGGCACCGACCGAGTGGATCAACCGCGACCATCCAGGCCCGAACCCAGGTCCTCGTCGCCGGTGTAGATGCTCGAATACCGGTCCGAGCCACCGGGACGCGGGCCGACTAATACCGTCATCGTCAATGCCTTAACTTACAGGCCGGGCAAGGGCGTCCACGGCTGACGAAGCGGCGGCGGGGGATTATCTCCATCCCAGATGGTGCGATCGGGGCCGTCAACATTCCCCTGCCCCCAACTGACGAGCCAGAAGGTGTGGCAGACACTCCAGTCCCAACCCACATTCGGCCCCGGGGACGCCGGGCCGGGGACCCCCCCGGGAGGCATGTGGGCGCTCTTGGATTGTCCTGGGCACCAGGTGTACGGGCCGTCGGGCTGGGCCTGGGCGATACCTGCGCCCAGGCTCAACCCGGCCACCGCGACGCCGCCCGACAGCAGTGCCCCGGCCATGATCCGCATCATTGCGTGAGTGGTCGTCATCGTGGTTCCTTCAGAGTGTGCGCAGCCCCGGTCGGGTCGCACTCGTTAATAGGAGCACCGACCCCCGCGATGCGTGACACTTTTGCGGTGGACCTGTCAGGTCTGCGATGCGTGGCCATGCTCGACGGGACCCCGATCGAGCCTCAACGAAACGCTGGCGGTTACCGAAGCTGCACCCTGGCAATACTCCGGGACATAGCATTTTGCACCTATCGACGCGGAGGCCTCTCGATGCCGAAGCTGAAGTCCGTCTACGCCACTCTGTTAGAGGCCGCCTACCGCGACACCGGCGTGGCCAACATGCCGGGCTGAGTGGCCGAGCAGCCGTCCGAACCCCTGCACGACATGTTCTTCCGAGACTGGGGTGCGGCAGGCTGTTGCACTTGGTCCGGCACGAACCGCTATGTCATGGGGGGTCTTTGGTCGGAATCCCCAGGTCTGTCAAGTTCCGGTACCCGCTTGACCGATTGATTCCGGTAGGTGCTTTACAGCAGCGGTGTCCGCCGGAGCTTCCTGACGCGGCTTGCGGGGGCGACCGTGGGGGTTTGCATAGGCGCCGTGTTCCTTGGCCCGGTCGTGGCGGATGGCGTGGGTGCGCACGATCGATCCGGCACAGGCGATCTGGACCGATCCCGCCACGATCGAGACCTCAACATGCTGCCCTCGCCAGGGCCGTCCGGCCCGATACATGGTCCCGGCGAACGACACATCTCCGTTGTTGTCGACCAGCCTGGTCACCGCGATTCCACTGGTGGCCTCCCGCGCGGCACGTCGGCCCTGGCGCGGAGGACGCGGCGCCTGCCCGCCCGATTGGCGCTGCGCGTGCGAGGCGACCAGCACCTCGCGGTGATAAATCTGCACCAAGTTGTCCGCGACGACCGCATTCACCTGCTCACCGGCCAACGCGATCGGCACCCGATAACCGAACCCCGCCAACCGGATCACCCCGCGTCGATCCACCCACCGCCCCACCCCGGCATGACGCAGATCCCCACGCGCAGAGGCCACACCCCGCCCAGCCTTCGCAACCACCGCGGCCGGCTCGGACACCTCGATATCGGGACCGGCGGCCATGGCGAACCGTTGCGCCGGTGGACACATTCCCAGCGACTGATGCGGGCGCTCGGTGTTGTAATGCACCACCCATCCATCCAAGGCCGCTTGCAGCTCGGCGATCGTGGCGTATACCCGATCAGCGGCGGTGAGGAACTCCGCCCGCATCGTCTTATGAAGGCGCTCAACCTTTCCCGTCGTGGTCGGCGACCGCGGCGCGGTCAACAAATGCCGGATCCCGTTCTCCACGCACACCCGATCGAACAACACCTCCGCCGAGGAACCACCCGGACCGAACCGCCCCGTGAACACCTTGCCGTTATCGGTCAAGATCTGCTCGGGCACCCCGTGGCGCCGCAACGCCTCCAGCAACGCATCACACACCGGCCGGGCCGTCGCCCGCGCAACAACTTTGGCCGACACCACAAACCGGGAATTGTCATCAATGCCGGTCACCACCTTGACCTCGGACCCATCACCCAGGTGCACCCCACCCACGACATCCATCTGCCACAACTCCATCGGCCGGCCCCGCTCCCAGCGCCGATAATCGCTGCGCCGCCGACGCCGCTTCGCCGGATCAATACGGCCGTTACGCACCAACGCCCGATACACACTGGACCGCCCCGGCACCGGCGCCACACCCTCGCGGGTCAGCTCATAGACAATCCGGGTCGGCCCCCACCGCGGATTGTGATCGCGCAACACCAGCACCCGCGCCTCCACCGCCGGCGCCATCTGATGCGGACACCCATGCGGACGCGAGGAGCGATCCTCGAGATTGAGCACCGCTCCATCACTGGCATACCGGCGCAACCAGGCATGCACCGTCTGGCGTGACACCCCATAACGGCGGGCAACAGTACTGATCACAGCCCCATCCAGGACCTCAAGCACCGCCCGATAACGCAGCTCCGACACCCGCAGCTCCCGCAACATGCCGGCCCCTTTCGCAGTCACCCAACGACTACGAAAAGACCCCCACCCACCACCGGGTGTAAAGCACCTACCGGAACTGTTGTCGCAGACCTACCGGAACCGCGTCCCAGAACCGTAAAGCAGCAACCGGACCTCGAATGTCAAGCATCAGCCGGAACCGCACAGTAAAACCCGGAAACAGCCCCACCAACAAGCCCCAGATGTAAATGATGTCCCGAGACACGTGTCAACGGTGTCTCGGGACATCACAGGGTCGGGCTGACAGGATTTGAACCTGCGACCACTTGACCCCCAGAAAATAGCGGCAACACGTCATGCCTGCTCACGGGCGGTATCGGCGCCAGTGCCGTCGGGCGAAGCGTGCGCATACGCGCAGGTCGTTCACCGACGCAGAGGTCGTGTGGTCCCAAAGTGGTCCCCGCCGTGTCGTGCACCCGTGCCGGTGACTGTGAGCTTGACTTGACAGCCGTGTACTGCCATTGTAAGTACATGACTTCGATGAAAGATGATCGCCTGCAGCTGCGCGTCGACGCAACCTCCAAGCGGCGGCTGGAGGAGGCTGCCGCCGAGGCGCACCTGAGCGTGTCGGCGTTCGTGCTGCAGGCTGCCAGCCAGGCCGCCGACAACGTACTCGCCGAGCGGCAGACCATTCACCTGTCCCCCGACGCGGCGGCCGTGTTCACCGAAGCACTGAACCATCCAGCGCGGGTCAACGAGCGGCTGGCCGCCACGTTGAAGCGGCCAGCGAAGTTCACCTGGTTCAACTGAAGTGCAGTTCTACCGGCCGACTCTGCTCGACCCGGACAGACACCGGCGCGACGAATTCACGTCGGGCGATTCGTCCCTGGACGATTGGCTGCGCCGCTACGCCGGCCAGAACCGACGTGGTAACAGCGCAGCGGTTTGGGTGATCGCCGACACCACCTACCGGGTCGTCTGCTATGCGACTTTGTCGATGACATCGGTGGATCGGTCAGCAAGTCCCACGCCATTGGCGAAGGGCGCCCCATGGCAGGTCCCCGCGCTCCTCGTAGGCCGGCTAGCCACCGACACCCGCGTGACCGGGCTTGGGCTGGGCACCCAAATGGTCAAACACATCCTGGCGACAGCAGCCGAGCTAAACGTCAAAGCAGCATGTCGAGCTGTCGTGGTCACCGCACTCAATCCGGCGGCTTTCAGTTGGTGGCAGCGGTTCGGGTTCGACCCGTTCGATGCCGAGGACTCGACAAACCTGGACCTCTACCTGCTGACCAAGGACATCGCCACCACGCTCGCGCGACTCTGAGTCAGCGGATTCCCGGCAGGCAGAATGTAAGTCGTGGAGGAGCGGTTTCCCGGCGAGTTGCAGACGTTGCGCGCCGATAATGTCCGACTGCGTCGGCTGCTCGCGCTGAGCGAGGAGCAGGCCCGCGCCGCAGATCCCGATCAAGCAACTCTCACCGGTGCGCCGACCGCGCCTGTGGATATGCGGTCGGCGCCGGCGGCGAAACTCCGATTCTACGCAAGCCTGTCTCGGTGCCTGGGGTCACGGACCAGTCCCTATCTGACGCCGGGGCCTTGTAAAACAGGTACATCGTCGGACCCTCAGTCCACGCATGTGAAACCAGGAAAGCGCGTAGTACCCAGGCCTCTGGTTTTGCCCGAAACATTTGCCAGGCACGCCCCTGTTCTTCATCACGACGCCGTCGTTGGCGGCCAGTGGTCTCGTCAACGACAGGGACGCGCGTGACTGTCACCCCTCGAGCGGTGGTGTGGTGATGACGACGACGCTCATGCGGCAGTTGGAATCTACGGTCTGCCAGCAGTGGTCGACCCCGTTGAGCACGACTGCGTCGCCCTTGTCGAGCCGATGTGGGCCGTCGTCGAGGATCACGTCGACGCTGCCGTCGAGGATGACGTTGTAGTCGACGCTGTCGGTGTGGTGCACTGCGGTTTTCGTGTGTGGGGGGAACGCGATGAAGCTCCATCGGACGATGCCCGGTTCCCCGGGGAAATAACGACACCGGCGACGACGAATCCGATCAGCAGATGCAGACAATGGATCGAGGTCAGAAAATAGTAGTGCTGAAAGAACTCGTTGGTGGAGAGGGTGTTTCCCATCCTGATCTGTTTGACCCACTCGAAAACCTTCGCCGTCAGGAACACCACGCCGCAGAACGCGGTGAAGAACGCGTTGCGCAGAGCCGATGGGTACCTGCCCTCCCGCGCCGCCTGGACGCATCGGGCGACTGCCCAGGAACTGGTCAGCAGAACGATGGTGTTGAAGATCCCGATGCGCAGGTCGAGGTGGACCTGGGATTGCAGGTAGAGGTCCTGATGCTGGGTGCGGTTGAACAGGTAGACGACGAAATATCCTGTGAACAAAAGCGTCTCGAACAGAACGAATGCCCACATGTCCGGTTGTCCTGGCACGAATCGGGCGGGCTTGGGCACGTCGCTGGCCACACGAGATGGCCCGTCGGCGTCGTGCGGCCGTGGCCCGGCAAGGTTCGTCATGGTTGGTTATCCGCGAGTTCCGTTGGCCCAGGTTCGGTAGTCTTCGTTGCCAGGTCCGGAAGCGGCCCGGTGCCGAAGTCCTCGCGCTGGATCATTTGTCTGAGCAGGACGATGAAAACACCGGTGTAGAGACCGAAGACGACCATGTCGATCCACCAGGAGATGAGGCCGTTCCACGCGAAGACGCCTCGGTGGAAGATCCACGCCGGTGCGATGACGACCTCGGTGAGCGCGTTGCAGAGGTTGAGGTAGCCGAACCACTTCGGGAACACCCGGTTCTTGTCGATCAGGATCGCGAGCATCCACACCAAAGAGCCGATCAGGAACACTCCCATGGTTCCGGCGAACGACAGGAATGCGAAATCGTAGAGCCACTGCAGCAATTCGGGATCACGGTCGGGCCGCATGGCCCCGACGGTCAGCACGATGCACAGCAGCAGCAGCATGCCGGGAACCGCGCTCAGCGAATACATCACCAGGTACGCGTAGGCGAAGACCGAACTTACCGACATGCGCCGCATGGAATACGCGATTAGCGCGTTGGTGATGGCGGTCATGCCTGTGATGACGAACATGGTTCCGAACCCGATGAGCAGGCCGTAGTGGTGATCGTTGAACCACTGCACCACCCTGCGGGTATCCCAATCGGGGCTCGGTGGTGGTTGGGTGCGGGTAACGACGAAGAACACCAGGCCGAACAGTTGATAGAAGATGGCCAGCGTCCACCAGGCCAACCACAGCTCGCGCTTCGGGTTGTACCGGGCATGCCAGGCGATGCGGTGAAGCCGCGAGCCCGCCGGCGGACCGATCCCGGCCACCGACTCCGTCGCCGCGGCACTCATGCGTCGACCCGTTCCTCGGCAGGCTTCTGCTCTTCATCCCGTTCGCGGTACACCGCTTGGGCGAGAACGGCTCCCATGACAACGATCCATACGGCGATGGCCACGTTCTTGACCCAGAACGACAGCGCTCCATCCCAGGCCACGGGACCATCCAGGGCCAGCCCGACGAACGCCGCTGGCACCAGCGCGGCGGCGACGAGCAGATTGAAGTGCGCCACCCACGGCTTGAATACCGGGCGGGACTGGCGGTCGAAATAGATCGCGAGGGCCAGGAGCACGCTTTGGGCGATGAGGAAGGGCACCTCACCTTGTTCGCCGAATACAGCGTCAGCGGGACATCGTTGCAGATGATCGCCGACGCGATCGGTGTCACCAAAGCAGCCGTCTACCGTCAGTTCAAGGCCAAGGACGACATCGTCATCGCCGTCACCGAGCGCAGGCTCGGCAAGTTGACGGCGGCTCTGGAAGCCGCCGAAGCGCAGCCCAGCGCCAAGCGCTCCCGGCAGGTGTTGTTGGCCGCGGTCATCGACGTGGCTGTCGAAGATCGCCGGGCTGCCAGCACGCTGCAGTTCGACCCCGTGGTCGTACGTTTGCTGTCGGAGCATCCACCGTCTCAGCAGTTCATGACGCGCCTCTACGGCGTCCTCATCGGCGACGTCGGCGACGAAGCACGCCTGGGCGCCGCCATGCTCTCCGGCGCCATCGGCGTCGCCGTCATGCATCCGCTAGCCGCCGACATCGACGATGACACACTCCGCGAATACCTCTTACGCCGCACATGCCGATTCATCGCATGACCACCAACAGTTCCATGGCCAGCGGCTACCTGGCGGCCTGGCGCCTGTCGATCGCGGTGTGGGAACGTTCGTCAGTGCCTCTCAATCGTGGTTTCGGAACATCTCGATCACCGGCGCGAGTTCGGCAGCGTTGGTGATTAGGTCCACGTGCCCGCCTGAATGCAGATGCATGGTGGAATGTGGCAATAGCCGATGCATGATCCTGGCGTTCGCCAATGGGACGATCGGATCGTCGAGGCCGGCGATGAGCAACGTGCGTTGTCGGATCGCGGGCAGCGCGAAGATGCTCGTCCACACCGACCCCGCCAGCAGCTGGTGAAGGTACCCGATGCGGGAACCGGCCATCAGTTGCCGATCGAACAAGCGCTTCACAATCGACGGATCGGTGCGAACCGTCCCACCATAGAGGTCACCGGCGATTGCGGCGGCGTACTCGTGGTCGAGGAACCGGCGGGGGGTGAGCATCTTTGCGAGCACCGCGGGACGACCAGGCACCATGACGAGGCCGGTCCCGGTCGACACGAGTATCAGCCGGCGGCAACGGTATGGGTTTTGGAAGGCGAACTGCTGGGCCAGTGCTCCCCCCCATGACAGCCCGAGGATATCAACCGGCGTGCCGCGCAGTCCGAGCTTTATGAGGAGCCGACCCAGCACTGCTGCCAGATAGGGAAACCCGTACGGCAGTGGCGAATCCGGCGAACCGCCGGTACCGGGCACGTCGAACCGCACCACAGTGGTATCCGGGTCGAGTTTGGCTACGAGCGGATCGAGCACTTCCAGGCTGGCGCCGATGCCGTTGCACAACAACAGCGGGACCCCACTGCCGCGCCGGATATCTACC
The DNA here is from genome assembly GCA_963716465.1 of uncultured Actinomycetota bacterium. GTDB lineage: Bacteria > Actinomycetota > Actinomycetes > Mycobacteriales > Mycobacteriaceae > Mycobacterium. The sequence continues at coordinate 137,407 of CAVQTS010000002.1, read as the reverse complement.
CGTATCTGTTGGCCGAGCACCGACACGAGGCGTTGCTCGGTTGCCCTGCCATCGGGCGCCGCGGTCACGGGTACACCACGATCACGTTTGCCATACACACGGGCCGCCTTTCGCCGACGACCTCGTAGGTCAGCTCGAATACCGATTCGACACCTGCGGTGGTCTGCTGCGCACTGATCAGCGAGACGGCCGCGCGGATCTGTGAACCGACACGCACTGGCGAGGCAAATCGCACGGCGTTGAGTCCGTGGTTCACCGGAGCGGTCAGTTGGCGGATCTGCAGAACCTCTGCGATGACAACCGGTGTGAGCGACAGCGTGAGGTAGTCGTGAGCGATGATGCCCTTGAAGGGGCCCCTGGCGGCGCGTAGCGGATCGCTGTGGATCCACTGGTGGTCACCCGTGGCTGTGGCGAACAGATCCACCTGCTCTTGCGTAATCTCTATCCACTCGGTCGTTCCCACCTGCTGACCGACGAGGTCGATGAGATCTGCTGGTTTATCTAGGAAGGTCGTCATAGTAGGCCTTACGCTGAACGTCACTTTTCGAGCACGTAACTGCCCGGGGCGGGCTCGATCGACGGCATGCTCGATCCACCGGGTGAATCGGGCGCGTCGTGCAGGTCTCCGCCGCGTTCCTGCAGCCAAGCCACGAAGTCGGGCCACCACGAATCCTGGTTCTTATCGGCCGTTTCGGCCCACGCCGTCGGGTCCGATTCATCGACGACCCCGACCCGAAAGGACGCCTTGGGATTTCCCGGCGGGTTCACCAGTGAGGCGATGTGCCCACTCGAGGAGAGGACGAAGCGCAGGTTCTTGCTGCCCAGCAACTGGGCGCTGCGGTAGCAGGCTTGCCACGGCGAAATATGATCGGCGATCCCGGCTACGACGTAGGTGTCGACGGTAAGCCGGCTGAGGTCTACCGGTGTCCCCAGCATGCTGACCGAACCCGGCGTGACCAGCGCATTCCGCGTCCCCGTCAACACCAGATCCCGATGTAGGGCGGCTGCCATTCGGGTGGTGTCGGCGTTCCAGAACAGCACATCGAACGCGGCCGGCGATTTGCCCTCGATGTAGTTGTTCACCCAGTACCGCCAGACCAGATCGGTGGGCCGCAGCCACGCGAAGACCTCGGCCAGGGTTCGACCATCCAGATACCCCTTCCTGGCCGACAGCGCGGTAGCGATGTTCGCGGCCTGTTCGTCGATCGCGGCCGCGGCGAAACCGGCTTTCCTCTGGTCGAGCACGGTCACCATCAACGTCAGGCTGGCGAGCCGGTCGCCCTGGCCGCTCGCGGTCAGGTGCTCGGCGGTCATCGCGGCGAGGATCCCCCCCGAACAGGATGCCTGAAGGTGTGTGCGATCCGATTGAGTGATCTTCTCGACCGTCTCCAGCGCGTCGAGGATGGCGCTGCCGTACGTGTCGAACCCCCAAGTGCGATGCTCTGCCGTCGGGTTACGCCACGAGATGGCAAAGACCTGGACCCCCTGGCGCACGAAGTACTCGATCATGCTGCGGCCCGGCGCGATGTCCATGATGTAGAACTTGTTGATCACCGGGGGAACCATGAGCAGCGGCACGGATTGGACCTTGTCGGTTTGCGGCGCGTACTGAATCAGCTCGAACACCTCCGACCGAAAGACCACCGAACCCGGCGTGACGGCGACATCCTCGCCCAGTGTGAATGCGTTGGGGTCGACCATCGACGGCACCCTCGGCGATGACCTCATGTCGCCGACGAAGTGCCGCAGTCCGCGGACGGCGCTAATTCCGCCGGTGTCGATCAACGCCTTCCACCCCAGCGGGTTGAGCACGGGATTGTTACTGGGGGACAACCCCTCCATGAGGACGTCAAGAACGAATCGGATGCGCTCGGCGTCGCGCCAGTCCAGATGGGCGTCCGAAAACAGTTGATCGACAGTTGTATTGGTGGCGAGGTAAGTCTGCATCGTGCGATTGAGCAACGGATTCCCTTGCCATGCCGGGTCGGCGAAACGCTTGTCGCCTTTGGGTGGAGTCAGCTCTGAGCGACCTTCGGCGATCATGACCAGTTCGCGGCCCAGGGCGGCTGTTCGGGATACCACCGTTCCTGGCCGCCGTGCCAGGTTGAGTGCGAACCTGCTCCAAGCGACGTTGGGCATCATCCGCTCCGCGACGCCTACGGCCGAACTCGTCAACAACAAGTCCAACGGTGCTGCGAGTTCGTCAGCGCTGAAACTTCCGCTATTCACAACATGATTCGACATAAGACCTCTCCGTTACGCTGATAAGAATTGATGTTTCAATTCTTCGCGAGGAGATCGGCCGTGGTCTTTGTTACTGCGTACAACGTGAACGCATCCGCGATGTTCGACGGTACACCGCTCAGTGCGGTGCGGTCTGGATGTACCCGATTTCGGGGCAGGACGACGGTTGCCAATATTGGACCCGACAGGTTCGAGGCTACAAGGTTGTTGACATGTACAACAACGATTGTCCGACCCGGCGTGACGATGTCTAATTGGAAACATCAATCGATTGTCGGGAGCCGAAATGAGCGAAATCCGCGAAACCCCCTCGAAACCACACGGCCTATTCCATGAGGCCTTGGACAATGTCGTCACGACTAGCAAGAACTGGTGGCTGCTGCTCGTCACCGGCGTCGCGTGGATCATCATCGCGATCCTGATCCTGCGCTTCAACTACGCCACCGTTGCGGCGATAGCGGTGCTGTTCGGCGTCTTCTGCTTTGCTGCTGCGGCGAATGAGGTCATGGTCGCCGCGGTCTCGTCCTCACGAGGTTGGCGGATACTGCATTGGGTGCTTGCAGTGCTGTTCGTGATCGTCGGCGTCGTCGCCTTCTTCCGGCCGACGGATACGTTCATCGGTCTAGCTGCCGTGATGAGCTTCTACTTCATCTTCCGCGGATCGTTCGATGTCGCGATGGCGTTCGCCGCCAGTAGGGCACCGGGCTGGTGGGTATTGCTGCTCGTTGGTCTGGCAGAGATCGCGATCGGGTTCTGGGCCGCGGGTTCGTGGAACGTGTCTGTAGTAGTGCTGGTGTCGTGGGTCGCTGCTGGGGCGCTCGTGCACGGGATCGGTCAGATCTCCTCCGCCTTCCTTGTCCGAAGAGTTGGGCGCGGTGTCGCAGCCCTCGGCTAGAACCCCGCGACGTCTCCTGCGGGGCGGCCGTATTCACCACCCGGCCGTCCTCGAGGAGGCGATCAGGCGCGACGTATTGCGCCCACATTGACTGTCGTGGTGTCGCTCGTGGCGATCTTCATGTCGACGTTCGTCATGATCGGCCAGAATCGACAGGCCGCCTTCCAGTAGACCAAGGCCGATCACGACTTCCAGGAATCGGAATTGGAACTAAAGACCAACACCGATCTGACGCGCGAAATCCATTACCTCACAGAGGAGTTGTACCGGCGGATGCTGTGAACGGAAGGTCCTGGCAGTCGGCAAAAGTTCGACTCCGGCTACATGAGCCGACGGTGTACCTCTAATGCGAGCGCCAGTTCGGCGACATCTCGGGGTCGCGACAGTGCGCGCCCAGTTCGTTGCTCTATTCGGTGCAGTCGATATCGCACCGTGTTCGGATGACAAAACAGCAATTCGCCGGTGACGCGGAGTGATCCATCGTTGTCCAGCCAGACGCGAAGCGTCTCGAAGAGGATCTCACGCTCCTCGTCGCCCATGTCAGCAAAGCAATCCAGCGTTGAGGCAACGAGTTTCGTCATGACTTCAGGTGCGGTCACGGCGGCACTGGCAAGAATGGACCCGTCGAAAACCGACACCAATTGTCCCGCGTCGGCACGGCCGCGCAGGGCCACTCGCGCGTAGCGCAGTGCTTGCGCCGTGTCGCTCAGGTCGTCGAATGACGCACTGACGCCAACTCGCGCCGAGGCCGTCCGCGACAGCAGGGCAAGGACGTCGTCGTGTTGCTTGTCGGTCCTGATGTGCACGATCCCGACATGCAGGTCGGGCAGCTGCTGCCATGCGGAGTAGACGTCGAGGCTGCGCAGTTTCGATTCGATATCTGGAAGCGATTCACCCACGCCGACCAACGTTTCGGCGGCAATCACGACGTACGGACCGCGGTGAGGAAGCCGAAGGTAGTCGGCCACCTCCCACAGGCTCCACTTGTCCAGAAGTCGACCGTGCAGCAGTGCGTCGACCAAACCCCGCCGGTCGGACTCTTCACGCAGTAACCGGCCAGTCTGCTCATCGCGATAGCCCTGTGCCATCGCCGAGGTAAATACGTGCTGTGCGGCAAGGAGATCGGCGGTCAGGATCCGGAGAACCTTCACACTGGCGTGGGCTCGGGTCCCCACCTCCTCGGCGACCGCCTCCCATAATCGGCGAAAGCCGACGCGATACCCCTCCATTACCGAGGACAGCGCCAGGCCGTTCCGCGCACGCTCGATTCCAACCTCGGTCGCCACCGTGGGGTCGAAATCGCTCTGGGCGGTCAGCGCGCCGAAGATCGCACGTATGTGCGTCCCGCAGGTCGTTGCCACCACCTGTAGCGGGACGGCTGCGCCTGGCTGGTAGAGCCTTACCTCGCGCCTGATCGCGCCTGCGAGCAGGATTGCGACCTCGTCAGCCCGCTTGTAAAGAACCTCAGCCACGTCGGCGACTTGCTCATGCACGCCAGCGCTATCCATGTGCTGCAGAGTAGGCACTCAACAGCCCTAAGCCATTGTCTCGCGAGGACAAAGGCGGCCGTCATGTTTGTCGAAGCAGCGCTGTGCCATACCACTGGCACATCACCAAGGCCAGTTCGACGTCGAGGCGGTCATTATCGATCGGGCGGCCCCGTCTGGCCACTGCACGGCTAATGCGATATTTCACTGAGTTGAAATGGAGGTCCAGTTCCTCGGCGGCCAGCTTGTAGCTAGAACCGCAATGCAGGAACACCCGCAGCGTCTCGCGCAGGCGCGCGTCATTCTCGGTGTCGGCCGCGAGGTCGGCCAGGACGTCGGCCACCCATTCGCGAGCTTCGCTGACGTCGCCGCCGAACAGCGCGGCGATGGACAGGCCCGGGTCTGTAGCCGCAATGATCGCAGGCTGGGGCGTGCCGCCCGAGATCGCGACACGGCGGGCCGCATCGGCCTCGCGATGTGAGCGACGGAAGCCTTCGACCCCTTGCGCGACCGTGCCGATACCGACGTTGGGAGAGTCTGCCCGCTTGAGCGCGAATCGACGGACCTCATCGACGGCATCGACCGCGCCCTTGTACGGGAGCCAACTCCATCCGCTGACCTGGTCTGCGGCAACGAACAGTGGGCTTGCCGCAACGTGCGCGGCTTGGGCCAGCTCGCGCAGGAAACGTTGCAGCCGGGCTAGTTCGTCTCCTTCGCCACCACCACCTTCCTGGTACCACATGACAAGCGCAAGGTGGTGCCAGCGCAGCGGATAACGGATGGCCGTCGTCGCCGCGTCGACGTCGACGGCCTTCTTGGCGGCCAGGACCTCCCGAACTCGCAGCGCGCGAATACTGTTCTGGTTCTCGAGCCACCGTTCGCGTTCGTCTTCATAGACGACAACAACCTGCTGCGAGATCCAGTCGATGTAATCGAAGAGCGTCCCGCTGATGGCATCGATGATGGCAAATCGTGCTGAAGGGGAGATTTCGAGAGCGCGTAGCTCCCTGAACACGATCTCGTTCAGGAGGCGCTGGCCGAGACGATATGCCCGGACGAGAGCGTGCACCGGCACGCCGCGTTGGGCAAGGCGCCTGGCATACTCCGTCGCCGCGGTCGGCGCCTGGACCCGCTCCAAAGCGATGTCGTATCTCAATGCCCGCAGAATGGTGTCAACGTTGCCCTGCACGCTGGCGCCGAGTAGGTCGGCTAGGCCCGCATCGCCCCGGAGCTCGGGTATGTCCTCTTCGAGCGAGCGACGCATCTCCGACGACAAGTCGCCCAGCCGCTCGTGCAGCCGGGAGCCGATCTCGGCGACGAAGTGCTTGACATCCACATCGGTGTCGAGACGCGAATCCGTCACCTTATGACGGTAGATCGTCCAACGCCCAGTGGTTGGCGATTCGACCTGCCGGTTTGTTTCCGGCAGACAACAGTTTTGTGCATCTTGATTGGCCGCCGACGGTGGCAAGCCCGCATCCGATTCCTAGCGTTAACGAGGGCGCGGCCGCTGGGCAGGTGGCCGAAAGGCCGCCGACCCGCGCCCACCGACTTCGGCCAATGATGCCCGACGCTATGTCGAAATGCATTCCTCAAACTCCACGAATAGGAGACGAACACAATGACAGCTGTTTTCGAAACCGAACCATCGCTCTCGAGCGCACTAGCCGCACCAAAGTTGACCGGCCGGGTGGCCTTCGTCACCGGCGGCACCCGGGGCATCGGCGCTGCGATCGCTCACAGTCTGGCCAACCAGGGCGCCACGGTGGCGGTGGGCTACAGCCGCAGCCGGGAAAGCGCCGAACAGTATGTTGCCGACCTGATGCAGACCACCCAGCGCTACGGGGCGGCAGCCTCGGCGCACCAAGGCAACGTTGGCTCCGCCGCCGACTGCCGCCGCACGATCGCCGAGGTTATCGAGACCCATGGGCGATTAGACATCCTGGTGAATAACGCGGGGATGACGATGGACAAGACCGTGGCCGCGATGACCGAAGAGGACTGGTACACCGTGCTCGCGGTGAACCTCTCCGGCGCCTTCTTCATGTCGCAGGCCGCATTGGCTCACATGTTAGAGCGCGGATCGGGGCGCATCGTCAATGTGTCGTCGGTCGTCGGTGAGACCGGCAATATCGGTCAGGCCAACTATGCGGCGTCCAAGTCCGGACTGTTCGGGCTGACCAAGACCCTGGCCAAGGAAGCGGCCTATCAACTCACAAAAGCCGGGAAGCGCACCGACGACGGTATCGGCATCACCGTCAACACGGTGACACCGGGTCTGATCTCCACCGAGATGACCGCAGGCATTCCCGAGAAGGTGATGGCCAAAGTCACCGGTCAGATCCCCGTCGGCCGCGCCGGGCGGCCTGAAGAGGTCGCGCGGGTGGTCCACTTCCTGGCCGCCGACGCGTCGTCCTACATCACCGGACAGGTGTGGAGTGTCAACGGCGGCATCGACATGTGACGACGACAGGAGGAACGCACTTATGTGATACGGACCGCGGTTATCGGCGATATGGTGGGTATTTACCAATCGATCGCCGGGGGCTGCCCAACCTCCGAGCCGAGGACAGTGACCGTTGATGGCCAACGTCGATCCGCTTGCGACACAGCGGGATCTGGTCCCTGACATCCCTGCGGAACTGGGTCAGGCGGGATTTGACGACGCCGAGGAAATTGGGCACGGCGGCTTCGGCGTGGTTTACCGTTGTGCTCAGCCGATGCTTGACCGCACCGTTGCCGTGAAGGTCTTGAGCTCAGATCTCGACCCAGACAACGTCGCCCGCTTTGTTCGCGAGCAGCGCGCCATGGGCCGGCTATCGGGACACCCCCACATCGTGACCATCTTGCACGTCAGTGCCACGGCTGGGGGCCGGCCCTTCATTGTGATGCCTTATTACGCCATGGGTTCGCTGGAGGACCTGATCCGACGTCAGGGACCCCTCGACTGGCCCGAGACAGTCAGCATCGGGGTGAAGCTCGCGGGTGCTCTCGTCGCGGCGCATCGTGCGGACATTCTGCATCGCGATGTGAAGCCAGGAAATATCCTGCTAACCGACTACGGCGACCCCCAACTGAGCGACTTCGGCATCGCCAAAATCGTGGGCGGCTTCCAGACGGCGACAGGGGTGATCACCGGCTCGCCTGCTTTCACCGCACCGGAAGTGCTCGAGGGTGCATCGCCGACACCGGCGTCGGACGTGTATTCGCTGGGCGCGACACTGTTCTGTGCGTTGACCGGGCACGCGGCCTTCGAGCGCCGCGCCGGTGAGCACGTGGTCGCTCAATTCCTTCGAATCACCTCGGAGCCCATCCAGGATCTCCGAAGGACGGGGCTGCCGGCAGACGTGGCCGCGATCATCGAGCGGGCCATGGCGCGGGACCCGGTGGATCGTCCAGCGACCGCGGCCGACTTGGGCGACGGGCTTCGTGAAATTCAGCGCCGCACGGGTGCCGCCGTTGACGAGATGGCCCGTCCCGTGGAGCTTGGAGCAGAGGGCCGGAAAACGGCGTCGGCTCCGCCAGTTCATCGGGATACCGTCGCCGCGACGACGCCCCCGACCCCGACGACGAAGTACCGTCCGCCGGGTCCCACTAGATCACTGGTTCCGCGCAGCAGACTCACCGATGCGCTTCGCGCGGGCGGACGCCGAAGGCTCGTCTTCATTCACGCGCCTTCGGGTTTCGGCAAGAGCACGCTGGCGGCGCAGTGGCGTGAGGAACTCTTGCGCGGGGGCATCGCGGTCGCCTGGCTGACGGTCGACGACGACGACAACAACGTGGTGTGGTTCCTTGCGCATCTGCTCGAGTCGATCCGGCGGGTCCGTCCCGCCCTCGCGGAGTCGTTGGGCCAGGTGCTGGAAGACCACGGCGACGACGCGACCCGCTACGTGCTGGCGTCGCTCATCGACGAGATCCACCAAAAAGATGACCGCATCGCGGTGGTGATCGACGACTGGCACCGGATCTCAGATACCCGAGCCAGTGCTGCCCTGAGTTTCCTGCTCGACAATGGATGCCATCACCTGCAGATGATCGTGACCAGCCGGTCTCGCGCCGGACTGCCGTTGAGCAGGCTACGCATGCGTGATGAGCTGACCGAAATCGATGCCGCGGCTTTGCGTTTCGGCCCCGAGGAAGCGCACTCGTTCCTCAACGGCGTGGGCGACTTAGTACTGTCGCGGGGCGATGTGGAGGCCCTGACCACGTCGACAGACGGTTGGGCCGCGGCTCTGCAGCTGGCCGCGTTGTCGTTGCGCGGCGGCGGCGATGCGAACACCCTGCTGCGACGATTGTCCGGTGCGAGCGACGTGATAGGAGAGTTCCTCGCAGAGAACGTGCTCGATACCCTCGAACAGGATGTGCGGCAGTTCCTTCTGGTCACATCGATCACCGAGCGCACCTGCGGCGGGCTGGCGTCGCTGCTGGCGGGGGTGACGTGCGGGCATGCGGTGCTGGAAGAGGTCGAGCAGCGCGGATTGTTCCTGGAGCGGATCGATGACGACCCCGACTGGTTCCGATACCACCATTTGTTCGCCGAGTTTCTGCGTCGTCGACTCGAACGTGATCATCCCGACCGGGTCCAACAACTCCACCACGCGGCATCTGCGTGGTTCGCCAAAAACGGCTTTCTGAACGAGGCCGTCGACCACGCGTTGTCCGCGGGCGATCCCGCCGGCGCGGTCGATCTTGTCGAACAGGATGAAACGAACCTGCTTGAGCAATCCAAGATGTCGACGCTGCTCGGGATCGTCGAAAAACTGCCACCGCAGTTAGTGGTTTCGCGCGTTCGGCTCCAACTTGTCATCGCATGGGCGAATATCCTCTTGCAACGGTCAGCGCGCGCCGACGCAGCGCTGAATCGCTTCGAGGCGGCCCTGGCTGGTGCCCATCTGCCTGACGCAAGACGGGCGGATCTGCGAGCTGAGGCAGATGTGGTGCGAGCAGTCGCCGAAGTCTTCGCTGATCAGATCGAGGGCGTGGACGGTCTAGTGGCTGAGGCAATGTCGAGACCGGAAACCCTGCATCCCTGGGTGCCCGGGGTCGCCGGCAATGTCGCGGCGTTCGTTGCGATCTACCGCTTCGATTTCGACGCTGCACAACGGCTGCTTGATTGGGCCGCGCCCTACCAAGAGATGATGGGACCGTTCACCACTGTCTATGGACGTTGTCTGCGAGGTATTGCTGCCAGGTATCAGCTCGACATTCCCACCGCACTGAAGAGCTTCCGGGAAGCGCTGGAGATCGCAACGGAAGTAGGGCTGCAGTCGCACGCGGCGCGGCTCGCCGGCGCGCTTCTGGGCGAATTGCTCTACGAGACAGGCGACTTCGCCGCAGCAGGGGCTCTGCTGGGCGAGAGCGACCGACTCGGAACCGACGGTGGAATAGTGGATTACTTGGCCGCCAGGTACGTGATAGGTGCGCGGATCAAGGCAGCACAGGGCGATCACGATTCTGCGGTCAATCGTCTCGCCGCCGGCGGGAAAGCCGCCGATCAACTGCGGCTGCCGCGGCTTGGCGCCCGGGTCAACAATCAGCGGGTCCGGCTGGGCATCGCGCTACCGCAAGCAGTCGCTGCCCGTTTGCGATCGCCCCGAACGATCCCCCACGACAATGGAATCGCCACGATCACAGCCGAACTTGACGAGGATTCCGGGATTCGCCTGTTGTCCGCGAGCGATTCTGTCGACGACCGCGAGCAAGCATGTCGACGGGCCGCCGATCTGGCCGCGGGCATCGACGAGGAGTGCAGACCTCTCGCGGCATTGCAAGCCCACCTTCTCGTCATCGAAGCTCTTACAGCAGCCGGCCGAACAGTCGACGCCCGAGACGAGTTGGGGCCAGTTGCCGCGAGGTGTGACGAACTGGGCCTGTCACGACTTCTGGTCGATGCTGGACTTGCGTAAGAGCGTGTCCGGTCCGGTGATCATGCCGGCGAACGGACGACGATCGCCGATCGCGGCCCGACCTCAACCGGCCCCTCGGCGGGGCCCGTCCGAGCCGGGTCGAATGAGTCACACACGATGTCCCAACGGCGCGCCGACACATCCGCCGGAAGCATGAAGGTCAATGGCTCCCACCAGGCGTTGACCAAGATGAGGAAATGGTCGTCCACCAGCACGACGCCGTCCGCGTCGACGTCGGGATCCTTCGAGCCGTCAAGCAGCAGGGCGACGTTGCGGGCTGCGGGATCAGCCCAGTCTTGATCAGTCATCTCGGTGCCCGACGGAGTGAACCAGCGCAGGTCGGCCGCCGCCGCGCCAGTGAGGAAGCGGCGCCTGCGAAACACCGGATGCCGGTGGCGCAGCGCGACAAGATCCCGGGCAAACCTCAGCAGTTCCTGGTCAACCATCGACCAGTCGAACCAGGTGATTTCGTTGTCCTGGCAGTAGGCGTTGTTGTTGCCGCGCTGAGTGCGGCCGATCTCATCGCCACCCTGCAACAGCGGGACACCGGTAGACAGCAGCAAAGTCAGGAGCATCGCGCGCTTCTGGCGGGCGCGTAGAGCGATCACCTGTGGGTCGGGGGTCGGCCCCTCCGCCCCGCAGTTCCACGAGCGGTTGTCGTCGGCGCCGTCGCGATTATTCTCGGTGTTGTCCTTGTTGTGTTTGTGTTCGTAGGACACGAGATCGGTCAGCGTGAAGCCGTCGTGAACGGTGACGAAGTTGACCGACGCGCTGGGCCGTCGCCCCTCGTCGCGGTCACCGTAGATATCGGCGGAGCCGCACACCCGTGACGCGAAGTCGCCGCGCAGCCCGTCGTGGCTGCGCCACCAGTCGCGCACCGTGTCGCGGTACCGGCCGTTCCACTCGCTCCACAGCGGCGGAAACCGCCCGACGTCGTAGCTGTCGATCCTGCCGACGTCCCAGGGCTCGGCGATCAACTTGGTGACAGAGACGACTGGATCCTGCGCGACGAGGTCGAAGAACGCTGAGAACGGGTCGAAGTCGCCCTCCTGTCGGGCGAGAGTGGGCGCCAGGTCGAAGCGGAATCCGTCGACGTTCATTTCGGACGCCCAGTAGCGCAGCGAGTCCATGATCATCCGCAGCGCGATCGGGTGGCCGGTGTTCACCGAATTGCCACATCCGGTGGTGTCGAGGTAGCGGCTTGGGTCGCCGGGATCGAGACGGTAGTAGGTGGCGTTGTCGAGTCCGCGGTGGCAGAGCGTGGGCCCGTCTGCGCCCGCTTCGGCCGTGTGGTTGAAGACGACGTCGAGGATCACCTCCAGGCCGGCGGCGTGCAACGAGTCCACCATGGTCCGGAACTCCACGACCTGGCCCCCTGGCACGCCGGCCCGCACCGCTGCGGAGTATGCGGCATGGGGGGCGAAAAAGCCGATGGTGTTGTAGCCCCAGTAGTTTGTGAGGCCGCGGTCGACGAGAAACCGCTCCGGCACATTGTGGTGTACGGGGAGGAGCTCCACTGCGGTCACGCCTAAATCCACGAGATGTTGGAGCGCCGCCTCGTGCGAAAGTCCTGCGTAGGTGCCGCGCAGCTCCGTGGGTACGCCGGGATGTGTTGCGGTGAAACCTTTTACGTGCACCTCGTAGATGATCGAGTCAGCGAGGGCATGGTTCGGGCAAGGCACGGCTGGTGCTGGCGGGTCGATCACGAGGCTGCGCGGCACGTGCCCAGCCGAATCCAGTGGGCTGGGTTTACCGGGATCGTCCGTTGCATGGCCGAGTACTTCCGGGCCAAAGCGGACCTGGCCGTCGATCGCCCTAGCGTAGGGGTCGAGCAGCAGTTTGGCCGGATTGAAGCGCAGCCCCCGCCCGGGGTCGTACGGGCCACCGACCCGAAACCCGTAGGCCTGTCCAGGTACCACGCCTGGCACAAAGCCGTGCCGGATGTCGCCGTCGCGTTCCGGCAGCACCACCCTGTGTTCGGTGCCGTCGGTGTCGAACAGGCAGAGCGTCACCTCGTCACCCGACGATGCGACGGCGAAGTTGGTGCCACGTGCGTCCGGCGTAGCGCCGAGTGGCGCGGGACGGCCTGGCAGGATTCCCGCGCTCATCTGTCATCCTCCGCCCGCATGATTCGCTTTATGACGTCCGATTCGGTCGGATAGGCCTTGTGGCGGCGCCGAATCACGTCGGCGACCAGACCGGTCCACCCGGTCTGGTGGCTCGCGCCCAGTCCGGCGCCGCTGTCGCCGTGGAAGTACTCGTGAAACAGCAGATTGCTACGCCACCGAGGATCCGTCTGCATCCGCTGCACCGTGCCAAAGCATGGCCGGCAACCGCTTTCGTCGACGAGGAAGATAGACACCAGTCGTTCCCAGAGATCGGCGGCGACCACATCGAGCGTCACCTGTTTTCCCGACCCGGTCGGATACTCCACCGTCAGGTCCGCACCGAAGAACTCGTGATATCGGTCCAGCGCGCTGGCCAGCAGGTAGTTCAGCGGGAACCAGACCGGACCACGCCAATTCGAGTTTCCACCGAACATACTGGTCGTCGACTCGGCCGGTTCGTAGTCGATGGACCCGCGAACACTCCCGACATCCACGACGTACGGGTGCTCCCGGTGGTAGGCGGACAACGACCGAAGCCCCTGCGCCGAAAGAAACTCAGCCGGATCGAACAGGGTCTGGCACAGGCGCCGGACCCGGTCCAGGTCGGTCACTCCGACGAGGAGCCGTCGCTTTCCGGGTTTTCCGCGGAGTATTCCTGCAGCGACCATGTCCTCGGGCCCTCCGATCCCATGGCGTCGCAGGTAGTCGGCGAACATCTTGTCGGTGACCAGGGTCCGCTGGATGGCCTCCTCATCCACGACTGCCGACGCGAACAGCGGGATCATGGCCACCATTGAACGCACCCGAATGGGCACCACATGGCCGTCCGCCAACACGATCCGGTCGTAAAACATGCCGTCCTGCTCATCCCAAACACCCACGTTTCCAAGCGCATTGGCGATGCCGGCGAAATGCTCGAGGAATTTCTGCACCAGATCGAGCGCGGGTCGCTGGCCCACTGCATGCAGGATGGCGGCGATCATCGCCATGGACAGCGCGTAGGTGGCCATCCAGCCGGTGGCGTCGGACTGCTCGAGTAAACCGTGGACGGGGAGGTGCGAGCGGTCGAGGGGGCCGATGTTGTCCAGCCCCATGAATCCGCCCTCGAAGACGTTGGAGCCGTCTGCATCCTCCCGATTGACCCACCATGTGAAATTCACCAGCAGCTTGTCGAAGATCCGGCTGAGGAAGTCGATGTCGCGGCCGCCGTCGATAGCGAAGACTTCCAGCGCCGCCCACGCATGCACGGGCGGGTTGACGTCTCCGAAGTCCCATTCGTAGGCGGGCAGGGCGCCGTTGGGGTGCTGAAACCACTCGCGACACAGCAAGGACAGTTGGTACTTGGCGAATGCTGGATCGACATGCACCAGCGCGACGCACTGAAACGCCAAGTCCCACGCGGCGAACCAGGGGTACTCCCAGGTGTCCGGCATGGACATCACGTCGAACGCCTCGAAGTTTCTCCAGCGGGCGTTGCGGCCGGTCCTCCGCTGCGCCGGAGGCGGCGGCTGGGCCGGGTCACCGTCGAGCCAGCGGGCCACGTCGTATTGATAGAACTGCTTGCTCCACAACATCCCCGCGAACGCCTGACGCATCACCGCGCCTTCGTCGGCTGACGCCGCGGCAGGGGTGAGAGCGGCGTAGAACTCGTCCGCTTCCGCGCGCCGCTGGGTGACCACCCGGGTGAAGTCGGTCCCCAGTGCGGTAGCCGGTTCCGGCCCTGTGTCCTTCGGACGCAGGCGCAGACGTAGCTCGGCCGTCTCTCCCGGGTTCAACGAAATCCGGTACCAAGCTGCGCATTTGGTGCCCGTTCGCCTCGGGTTGACCGTCTCGGTCCCGGATATGACATGGTCGTTGATCCCGTCCTTGGGCCAACGCGGGGCGGCGGGTGCACCGTAGAGGCGACTGATGTTGGTGTCGTTGTCGCAGAACAGCAACTCCGGTGCGCCGCTGTGCGGGCCCAGGCCGGGCAGCAGCTCCAGATCGCCGAGGAAAGGATGCTCAACGGCCACTGCTCCGGTAGCGGTGGCAGCGAGGGTCGGGGCGGCCGCGCCGACGTCCCATGACCAGGTGTTGCGATACCACAGGGTCGGCAGCACGTGCACCAGGTCGGCGTCGGGCCCGGCATTGGTTACGATGATCGTCATCAGCACATCTGTCGGGTCAGCCTTGGCATAGCGCACGTCGACCACCCAGTACCGGTCGTCATCGAAGATGCCGGTGTCAAGCAACTCATATTCAGGATCGAACTTGCCGCGTCTGCCGTTCTCGTCGAGCAGCTGCTGGTACGGGAAGGCCCGCTGGGGATAGTGGTAGCGCCAGCTGTTCCAGGCGTGGCTGGGCAGCGCATCGAGATACCACCAGTAGTCCTTGACGTCCTCCCCATGATTGGCTTCGGCTCCGGTCAAACCGAACGCCCGCTCTTTTAGGATCGGGTCACGTCCGTTCCACAACGCTAAGGCCAGACACAGCCGCTGCTCGATGTCGCAGAATCCGGCCAGTCCATCCTCACCCCACCGGTAGGCGCGCGACCGCGCGTGGTCGTGTGGCAGATAGTTCCAGGCGTCGCCGTCGGCACTGTAGTCCTCGCGGACTGTGCCCCACTGCCTTTCGCTGAGGTAGGGACCCCATAAATACCAGTCGCTGGCCTGGCGCAATCCCAGGTCGAGTTGGCCGAACCCGTCAATCCTGTTTCGCTCAGCGCCCGCGCCGGTCACCGCCATGTCACTAGCCTCCCAGCACTGTGCATTCCTTGTCAGCCGCCGGGCACTGACGTTGTCTGCGCCAACAGCGGCAGGTTCGAAGATGCTCTCGATAGTGGGCGATTTCCTCTGGGTGACGAGTTGTTTCCGGCCGACAATAGGTTGACCTAACTTCATCGGTGCACGACGGTGTCCCGCTCCACATTGATTCATAGCGTTGTCGCGCATCACACCGCTGCCGCTATCGAGGGCCGCGTTATCTGGTCCGTCACTGACGAGAGCCAGCGTCGAGGAGGGAGACACCCCGTTGAGCGTGATGACTCTTGAACCAATGCCCACTGTCCGGGCAGCGGGGGTTTCGTCAATGGACGTCGTCGTCGACGACGGCAGAGTCGAGAAACCTCTGGCGCGCCACTCCGGGGAGGGCCTCGAAGTCCGTGGAGTCGGCCTGACCATCGATCACGGTCAGACATTGCTGGACGGTATCTCGTTTTCGGCGCGGCCGGGCACGCTAACGGCGGTGATCGGGCCGTCCGGCGCAGGCAAGTCGACATTGGCGAAGGTGATTGTGGGGGCGACCGAGCCGAGCCAGGGCGCCGTCTCCTTCGACGGCCACGACATCCACGGCGCGTACGGCTCGTTGTGCAGCCGGATCGGGATGGTTCCGCAAGAAGACGTGGTGCATCGCCAGTTGACCGTCGACCAGGCCCTCGGCTACGCAGCCGAGCTGCGGCTGCCACCGGACACCGACCAGGACGACCGGCGTCAGGTGATCAGGCAGGTGCTCGAGGAACTCGAGATGACCCCCCACGCGCAGACCCGGGTGGAGAACTTGTCCGGCGGGCAGCGCAAACGCGCGTCCGTGGCCATGGAGCTGCTGACCAGCCCGTCGCTGCTGATCCTCGACGAGCCGACCTCGGGGTTGGACCCGGCGCTGGACCGCAAGGCGATGACGCTGCTGCGCCGGCTGGCCGACGCCGGCCGCGTTGTCGTCGTGGTGACGCACTCGCTGACGCATCTTGACGTGTGCGACCAGGTGCTGCTGCTGGCCCCAGGCGGCAAGACCGCGTTCTGCGGGCCCCCCAGCGACATCGCCCACGCGATGGGCACCACCAACTGGGCCGACATCTTCACCGAGGTCGGCGCCGATCCCGAAGGGGTTCAGCGGAGCTTCCTCAAGCGCGAGGAGCGCGTCACCACCGCACCTCGATCCGCCGTGTCGGAGACAGACGAGCCTTCCGACCCTGACACGCCGGTGAGACCCTGCGTGGTGCGCCAGTTTTCGACGATCATGCGCCGGCAGGTTCGGCTCATCTTCGCTGACCGCGGCTACTTCGCGTTCCTCGCCCTGTTGCCGTTCATCCTCGGCGTGCTCTCGCTCGCGGTGTGCGGACAGGCCGGCTTCGGCATCCCCGATCCACGCGGTGACGCACCGAACGAACCGGGTCAAATCCTGGTGCTGCTCAACGTCGGCGCGATCTTCATGGGCATCGCGCTGACGATCCGCGATCTGATCGGTGAGCGGGCGATCTTCCGACGAGAACAGGCCGTCGGCCTGTCCACTGGGGCCTACCTTCTGGCCAAGATCGTGGTGTATTGCGCGGCGGCGGTGATTCAGTCGGCAGTCTTGGTCGCGATCGTGATCTATGGCAAAGGCGGGCCGACGCAGGGCGCTGTCTTTCTCCAGAGGCCGAGCGTGGAGTTGTTCGTTGACGTCGCCGCGACGTGCGTTGCGTCGGCGATCCTCGGTCTGGCGTTGTCGGCACTGGCGCGGTCCAACGAACAGATCATGCCGCTGCTGGTGGTGGCTGTCATGGCGCAATTGGTGTTCTCCGGCGGCATGATTCCGGTGACCAACCGCCTGATGCTCGATCCGATGTCGTGGGTCACGCCGGCCCGTTGGGGATTCGCCGCGTCGGCGTCGACGGTCGACCTGCCTTCCCTGGTCCCTGCACAACTTGCCCCGAGGGACTCGCACTGGGCTCACACCTCGTCCGCCTGGCTGTTCG
This sequence comes from uncultured Actinomycetota bacterium, assembly GCA_963716465.1. GTDB lineage: Bacteria > Actinomycetota > Actinomycetes > Mycobacteriales > Mycobacteriaceae > Mycobacterium. The sequence goes on along the minus strand of CAVQTS010000002.1, from coordinate 120,056 downwards.
ACATGGCCATGCTCGCCGCGCTCAGCGTCTTCTTCGCGGGTTTCGTGCGGTGGAAGATCCGGCTGAGGCGCGGCGTGAACGGCTGGCGATATCGCGGCCGTGGCCCCCTCCCGGAATTGTCGCCGGAGCACAAAGGCCCCACCGATCATCATCTGCCGACGACGGTGTCACGGCTCACGCCGCTGCCTAGCGTTAGCAACCATCACACGTTCCGCTGCTATCGAGGAGCACCTATGAACCTGCGAGCACTGCCCGAACTGCGGGCCGCAAAGAACCCCGGCGGGCCCGCCGTCGCCGACGACAACGTCAGCCTGAACAACAGCGAGTTTCTCGAGGCGGTCGGGCGTGCCAGCGCATCTCTGCACCGGCAGGGCGTGGCCGGCGGTGACGTGGTGGCGGCCATGCTGCCTAATACGGCCGCATTCGTGGTCACCCTGTTCGCCGCCTGGCGGTTGGGGGCGGCCCTCACGCCGATCAATCCCTCCCTGCGGCCGGCCGAGGTCGGTTATCAGCTGTCGGATGCCGACGCCAAGGTGCTGATCGTCGATGCCGTTCCGGAGTTCGACACGGGTCTTCGGCCGGTGCTCACTGCGGCCGAGTTGACCTCGACGCCGGCTACCGGGCCGTTGGTGCCCGCGCATCTTGACGACGACTCGCTGGCGCTGCTGATCTACACCAGCGGGACCACGGGTCGACCCAAGGGCGTCATGCTGGATCACTCCAATCTGATCGCTATGTGCCGTGGCGTCATCGATGCGGTTGCGCTGACCAGTGCTGACCACAGCCTGTTGATACTGCCGCTGTTTCACGTCAACGGAATCGTGATCGGGACCCTTTCGCCGTTGTTGGCCGGCGGGCGTACGACGATCGCCGGCCGATTCAGCCCGAAGACATTCTTCGACAGGATCGAGCAGAGCGGGGCGACGTATTTCTCCGCAGTGCCAACCATCTACACGATGCTGAGTGGTTTGCCCAACCAAGTGAAGCCCGACACCTCCTCGGTCCGGTTCGCCATCTGCGGGGCCGCCCCGGCCAGTGTCGAGCTGCTCGAGCAGTTTGAGTCGCGCTACGGCATCCCGATCATCGAGGGCTACGGCCTGTCGGAGGGCACGTGCGCGAGCACACTGAATCCCCTTGCCGGCCAACGCAAGGCAGGCACCGTAGGGCTCCCCCTGCCCGGCCAGACCATTCAATTGGTGGACATGAACGGTGCGCCGGTGGCAGCTGGCGAAGCCGGCGAGGTCGTCATCAAGGGGCCGAACGTCATGCGCGGCTACCTGAACCGCCCCGAGGAAACCGCGAAGACGGTCGTCGACGGCTGGCTGCACACCGGCGATGTCGCGCGCTTTGACGAGGACGGATACCTGGTGCTCGTCGACCGCGCCAAGGACATGATCATCCGCGGCGGGGAGAACATCTACCCCCGCGAGATCGAAGCCGTTGTTCACCAGTTACCCGAAATCGCCGAAGCCGCGGTCGTCGGCCGGCCCAACCCGGTCTACGGCGAGGAACCGGTGCTATTCGTCTCACTGCACCCGGACAAGCAACTCGACGTCGATTCGATCCGCGAGCACCTCATTGAGTCGTTGTCCAAATACAAACTGCCCGTGGATATCACGATCCTCGACGACCTCCCCAAGAACGCGGTCGGCAAGATCGCCAAACCGAGCTTGCGGCAACGGCTCGCCGCAACGCACTGACCCGACAACAACCATCCAACACAACCAACCACCAACGCACACAGGAGAATTGACATGGGCTTCACCAAACCGGATTTCCCCGACGTGGATCCAGACGAGTTTTTGGCCAAACCGCTGATGGAGCGGATGCGGATCCTGGCGCTGAACTGGGCCGAGAACGGATTCGGCTCGCCGAGGATGGTGCATACCGTCTACATCGCCAAGCTGGTCTTCTTCTACGCCCTCGGCGGCGTCCTGGTCGCCACCCTGACCTCGGGGCTGCCCGCGTTCTGGCATTCGTCACAGTGGTGGAATCAGCCGATCGTGTACCAGAAGGCCATTTTGTGGACCGTGCTGCTCGAAGCGATCGGTGTCGCCGGGTCCTGGGGCCCGCTGGCCGGCAAGGTCAAGCCGATGACCGGCGGCATCCTGTTCTGGGCCCGCCCGGGCACCATCCGGCTGCGGCCGTGGAAATGGGTGCCGTTCACCAATGGTGACCGGCGCACCCGCTTCGACGTCGCGCTGTACGTCGCACTGCTCGTCAGCGTGGCCGTCGCGCTGTTCTCGCCCGGTGTGCACAGCGATTCGCTGTCGGCGGTGCTGCCGGACAACACCTCCGGCCTGGTCAACCCGGCACTTCTGATTGCGCCGATCGTGCTCCTGGTGGCGATGGGATTGCGCGACAAGACCATCTTCCTGGGCGCCCGCGGTGAGCAGTACCTGCCCGCCCTGGTCTTCTTCGCCACCCTCCCATTCGTCGACATGATCATCGCGCTCAAGCTGCTGATCGTGGTCGTCTGGGTCGGTGCCGGAGTGTCGAAGTTCGGCAAGCACTTCGCCAACGTCGTCCCGCCGATGGTCAGCAACAGTCCGTCGCTGCCGTTCAAGTGGATCAAGCGCGCGCACTACCGCGACTTCCCGCGCGATCTGCGGCCGTCGCGGGTCGCCGACGTCATGGCGCATGTCGCCGGCACCACCGTCGAGATCATCGCCCCGCTGGTGCTGTTGTTCTCACCGTGGCCGTGGCTCACCGTGCCGGCCGCGCTACTCATGGTCGCCTTCCACCTGTTCATCGTGTCCACGTTCCCGATCGCGGTGCCGCTGGAATGGAACGTCCTGTTCGCCTACGCCACCATTTTCTTGTTCCTGGGCTTCCCGAACTGGGACGGCTACGCGGTGACGGATATGTCCTCGCCGTGGCTGACAGCGCTGATCGTGGCGGTGCTGGTGTTCTTCCCGATCCTGGGCAACTTCCGGCCCGACAAGGTGTCGTTCCTGCCGTCGATGCGCCAGTACGCCGGCAACTGGGCCTCCGCGGTGTGGGCGTTCGCCCCGGGTGCGGAGGCCAAGCTGAACAAGGTCACCCGCACCGCGCAAGAACCAGGTCGACCAGTTCGTGGAGTTCGGTTACGAGCCGCAGTGGGCCGAAATCACCATGCAGTCCACCATCGCCTGGCGCACCATGCACAGCCAGGGCCGGGGCCTGTTCTCGGTGCTGCTGAAAACCCTGCCCGACATCGACACCCGCAGCGTGCGGGAGGCGGAGTTCACCTGCAACTCGCTGATCGGGTTCAACTTCGGTGACGGACACCTGCACAACGAAGACATGATCGCCGCGGTGCAGAGCGAAGCTGCCTTCGAGCCGGGCGAGCTTGTAGTCGTGTGGGTCGAGTCGCAGGGCTGGGGCAGCAAGGTCCAGCACTACAAGGTGATCGACGCGGCGCTCGGGGTGATCGAGCGCGGCATCTGGAAGGTCGCCGACGCGGTCAAGGAGCAGCCCTGGCTGCCCAACGGCCCGATCCCGACCGAGGTGACCTGGTCACTGGTCACCGAAGAGGATCGCGTCGACTGGGCATTGCGCCGGGAAACGCGCAGCAACGGTCGCGGAGCGCTGGCATGACCACCGCGACCGTCGTGGGGGCCGGGCCGAATGGCCTCGCCGCCGCGGTTACCCTGGCCAAGGCGGGCGTCCAGGTCACTGTGCTGGAGGCCGCTGACGAGATCGGCGGTGGCACCCGCAGCAGCGAAGCGATCATTCCCGGCCTACTGCACGACCATTGCTCGGCGATCCACCCGATGGCCGTCGGCTCGCCGTTACTCGGTAACCTCGAACGCTACGGACTTTCGTGGCGGCTGCCTGAGGTGGATTGTGCCCATCCGCTCGACAACGGAAGCGCCGGAGTGCTGTACCGGTCTGTCGATGCCACCGCCGACGGACTCGGGTCCGACGGATGGAAATGGCGAGCGTTGTTTCGCCGACCGTCGGAGCGTTATGACGCCCTCTCCGAGGACATCATGGGGCCACTGCTCCGGGTGCCGCACCATCCGTTGACGCTGGCGCGGTTCGGCGCGCCGACAGTCCTGCCGGCGTCGATGCTGGCCGGACAGTTTCGTACCGACGAGGCCCGAGCGTTGTTCGGAGGCGTTGCCGCCCATGCCTTCCGGCCACTGCACTACCCGATGACCTCCGCGATCGGGCTCGGCATCCTGACCGCCGGACATCGCCACGGCTGGGCGGTGGCCGCGGGTGGCTCCCAGTCGATCACCACCGCGCTGGCGGCTCTGCTGGAGGACCTGGGGGGCAAGATCGAGACCGGCACCCGCATCGAGGCGGCTTCGCAGCTTCTTCCCGCCGATGTGATCATGTTCGACTTGGCGCCCGATGCGGTCGCCGGAATCCTCGGCGATCGGCTACCGCGACGAATAGCACACGCGTACGGCCGATTCCGGCGCGGTCCCGGCGCGTTCAAGGTCGACTTCGCCGTCGAGGGCGGGGTCCCGTGGATGAACACTGCCGCCCGACGGGCCGGGACCGTGCACGTCGTCGGCTCCTTCGCCGAACTGGCTGCGACCGAAAGGGCCATCCACGCGGGCCGCATGCCCGAGCGACCCTTTGTCCTGGTCGGTCAGCAGTATCTGGCCGACCCTGCGCGATCCGTCGGGGACGTTCATCCGGTTTGGACCTACGCGCATGTCCCCAACGGCTACACCGGCGACGCGTCCGCGGCGATCATCGCCCAGATCGAACGGTTCGCGCCCGGATTCCGTGACCGCATCATCGGCCACACGGCCCGCTCAACGACGCAAATGGCAACCTACAACACCAATTTCGTCGGCGGCGACATCATGACCGGTTCCAAGGACATCCGGCAACTCACGTTCGGCCCGCGAATCACGCTGTCGCCCTACAACGTTGGGGTGCCCGGCATGTACATCTGCTCGGCGGCGACCCCGCCCGGGCCCGGCGCGCACGGAATGTGCGGATACCACGCCGCCCAGTCCGCACTAGCGCACCTAAACCACTGAACCTAATCCAAGATTCCACCAAGGAGGGCCTCATGACCACCGCAACAGATCCCTCGTTCGATCTGTTCATGCTGACCGACGAGCATCACGAACTCCGCGCCGCGATCCGTGCACTGACCGAACGCGATATCGTGCCGCATGCGGCCGATTGCGACGAAAGAGAGCGATTCCCACAGGAAGCCCTCGACGCACTCATCCAGTCCGGCTTCAACGCCGTCCACATCCCGGAGGCCTATGGTGGCCAGGGCGCCGACGGGGTGGCCACCTGCATCGTGGTCGAGGAGGTCGCCCGCGGTTGCTGCTCGTCGTCGTTGATCCCGGCGGTGAACAAACTTGGCACCACGGGGCTCATCCTCGCCGGCTCCGAAGACCTTAAGCAGACTGTGCTGCCGGACATCGCGAATGGCGCGATGGCGTCCTATGCGCTGTCCGAGCGGGAGGCCGGGTCGGACCCGGCCAGCATGCGAACGCGCGCCCGCGCCGAGGGGGACGCGTGGGTCCTCAATGGCACGAAGTGCTGGATCACCAACGGTGGCAGGTCGACCTGGTACACCGTGATGGCGGTGACCGACCCGGATAAGGGTGCCAACGGCGTATCGGCGTTCATGGTGCACAAAGACGACGAGGGATTCGTCGTCGGCCCCAAAGAGCGAAAGATGGGCATCAAAGGCTCGCCGACGGCCGAGCTGTACTTCGAGAACTGCCGTATTCCCGGCGACCGCATCATCGGTGAACCTGGCACAGGTTTAAAGACCGCACTGAGGACACTCGACCACACCCGCCCGACCGTCGGCGCACAAGCTGTCGGCGTCGCCCAGGGTGCCTTGGACGCCGCGATCGCCTATACCAAGGAACGCAAGCAATTCGGCCGGTCGATATCCAGTTTCCAAGCCATCCAATTCGAGCTCGCGGAAATGGCCATGAAGGTCGAGGCGGCGCGACTCATGGTCTACACCGCGGCCGCCCGCGCCCACCGGGGCGAGGCCGGCCTCAGCTTCATCTCGGCGGCCGCGAAGTGCTTCGCGTCAGATGTTGCGATGGACGTCACAGAGTCGGCCGTGCAATTGTTCGGCGGCGCCGGGTACACCCGTGACTTCCCGGTTGAGCGGATGATGCGCGACGCGAAGATCACCCAGATTTATGAAGGCACCAATCAAATTCAGCACATCGTGATGGCCCGCGCCCTCCTGGCTCCTTAAGGCCTCAAACACGAGAGAGGTGAACCCCATGGATTCAACCGACTTCGGCAACATCGGAGTGGCTAACAGAAGCCGGGCCCTATTCGGTCAGGTGATGTGGTACGTAGCGGCGACGGCCGGCCTGTTCGCGCTCGGTAGCTACCTGGGCCGAGGACTCGGCTACGGCTGGGCGTTCGTGTTCTTCATTCTCGCGTTCGTCTGCCTGATCGGGATGCGGTTTGCCGTCCGCAGTTCGGCCGGTCTCAGCGTCGCGCTGCTGCTGGGGTTGGGGCTGCTCCTCGGATTGGCGATGTCACCGACGCTGGTCTACTACGCCAGCGCGGACCCGCAGGCGCTGTGGGAGGCCGGCGGCGCGACTGCCCTGTTCGTCGCCGGCTGCGGCGCCTTCGGCTATGCCACGCGCACCGACCTTTCCGGAATCGCGCGCATCAGCTTCTGGGCGCTGGTCGCGCTCATCGGGTTCGGCATCGTCTTGATTTTCGTGCACATTCCCGGCGGTGCGGTCGTCTACTCGATCCTGGGCCTGGTTGTCTTCGCGGGTCTGACGATGGTCGACTTCCAGCGGCTGCGGCGATCAACGGATCTGGACTCGGCACCGCTGCTCGCCGCGTCGATCTTCTTGGACGCGCTCAACGTGTTTTCGTTCTTCCTGCAATTGTTCGGGGGCACCAAGCGGAACTGACCTCCGACTCCGTTCCACCCGAAGCCAAGAAGCGCGGGTATTTCTGTGGGCCCGAGGCGGGCTGCGTCAACCGACGGTGGAAGTTGATGCGTCGCCGGAGGGTGAGCCGTAGAGACCGGGCCCGTCCACGCGCACGCGCGCCAGGAACGTCCGCGAGGTCTCATAGGCATCGGCGATGAGCAGGTCGGTGTGGTCGAAATCGAGAGGCGACACGCGGCGCAGCGCCGGGCCTGGGAGGTAGACGACGGGCACCTCAGCGGCGGCCACCGGTGCCTCCAGCGCCGCCTGAGACCGCGTGGCGATGATCGCGGTGAACAGAAGTGCGTCTGCGAACGTGTCCGGCGCCTCGGGGAGATGGCCGGGGAAGGCGCAATCGAGGACGACCAGGGAACGCGCACCCATGCTCAGCGCTTGGCGGAGGGGGACGTTGGCGACCAAACCTCCATCGTAGAGGCGCCGCCCGTCGTACTCGACGGGCGGATAGATGCCCGGGATAGCGGCGCTGGCCAGCAGCGCGGGCAGCAGCTGCCCGGCCTTGATCATGTGGGGTGCGGCGGTGGCGGCGTCAGTGGTGATCGCCGCGAACGGGAGGGCGAGGTCGGCGAAGCAGGTGGCCGGTGCGACGAAATCGCCGATCATCGCGGCAAGCCCGGTGTTGGGGAAAACGTGAGACTTGCTCCGGCGCAGGGTTCGGATCTGGTCGAACAGTCCGCCGGGGAAGATCTTCTCGCGACTCATGCGCGTCCAAGAGTGCGAGAGCCAGTTCGCGGCCCCCTTCGGGTCGCGGGCGACGACGGCACCGTTGATCGAGCCGACCGACGTTCCAACAGCCAGGTCGGCAATGATGCCTCGCTCGGCGAGCGCCTGCAACATCCCAACCTGAATGGCGCCCAGGCTGCCACCACCACCGAACACGAACCCGACTGGCCGCGGCAGCATCATGGCATCCATGGTCATCCTTCGCTATCGCCAAATCGGTGGCTTCAACAAAGTGCGACCGCTTAGCGGGAGCTGACGAAGTAGTCAATGGGTGAGTTCCCAACCGTCGACTTCGTGTCACGCCCACTATTACCTGACGACAGCAGTGCGAACACGGGCTTGGAGGTGACAGCACATGTATCTCTCCCCACAGGACCGGCATGAACTCGGCCGTTCACGAAGGTCGATCCTCCCGCGGTCGGCGCTCGCGGACTTTGTCGCCGACACCAACCGCGTCGACCCGGTCACACTCCTGCAGTCGCAGGGCGCATCGCGTGTGCCCGAACTGCTACCTATTCGCTATGGTCGGATGCTGGCGTCACCATTTGCGTTTTTTCGTGGCGCGGCGCTGATCATGGCCGCCGACTTGGCATCTGGGCAACGCAGCGGACTCACTACGCAGTTGTGTGGTGACGCACACCTGTCGAACTTCGGTCTGTTCGCATCCGCCGAGCGCAATCTGGTATTTGACATCAACGATTTCGACGAGACCCTGCCGGGCCCGTGGGAGTGGGATGTCAAGCGCCTGGTGGCCAGCCTGGCCGTCGCCGCGCGCACGAACGGCTTCACTCCGAGGCAACGCGAGGACGTCCTGCGCAGTTGCGCCGCGGCGTATCGAGATCGAATGCGAGCGCTCGCAAGGATGCGCGAACTGGAGGTGTGGTACGCGCATACCGTGATCGACGAGGCTCTCGAGGCCAGTGTCGACCCCACGTTCGCTCAAGCGATCCGGCGCACCGCGTCAAGGGCTCATTCGCGTGACAACCTTCAGGCGCTCGACAAGTTGACGCGGCTAGTTGATGGACGGCGCCAGCTCGCCAGCGATCCGCCCCTGTTCATCCCGATCGCCGAACTTGTCGGTGAGCAGAACGCACGCCGTCACGAAAGGCACATGAGCGCGCTTATCGACAGCTACCGCAAAAGCATCGACACTAGCCGTCGCGCCCTCATCGGGCGGTTTCGCTATATGGGCATGGCACGCAAGGTGGTGGGCGTCGGCAGCGTCGGTACCCGCACGTGGGTGGTCATGCTGTTGGGACGAGATGATAACGATCCACTGCTGATGCAGATCAAGGAGGCGAACCGGTCGGTTCTCGAGTCGTATTTGACGCCAAGCGATTACAGCAATGCCGCTCAGCGCGTGGTAGAGGGACAGCGGTCGATGCAAGCAACCGGCGACATCCTTCTCGGCTGGCTGCGCTGTGTCGGCCCGGACGGCCGTGACGGCGACTATTACGTCCGGCAGTTGCGCGATTGGAAAGGGTCGGTGACCGCCGAGTCCATAACCGCGCAACTGCTCGCCGACTACGGGAGATCGTGTGCACACGTGCTGGCGCGCGCCCACGCCCGGACGGGCGATCGCATCGCGATCGCAGGCTACCTCGGCAACAGCGACGCCGCCGACATCGCGCTTACCCGATTCGCGGAGGCGTACGCCGATCAAAACGAACGCGACTATGCCGCGTTGCGCGAGGCGGTCGCTACCGGTCGAGTGCACGCCGAGCCGGACCTGTAGCCGAGTCTGCGGACATGCGGGGGGGTCATCATCGCTAACGGGATTGTTTTAAACGGTTGACAGCCACAAGGAACTCCTCTTCGGGCCTGGCCGGTGGTCCCGTAGCGCAGCCGCATGGTCACCTCACCGGTGCTGGCCAGCGTGGCCAGATACCGTTGTGCAGTTGCCCGCGAGATTCCGACGGCGGTGGATACTTCACCCGATGACATCGGCTGGGAGGACTTCTGAAGTGCCTGCAGCACAAGTCTTCTAGTGGAGGTGGCCGCGGAAGCTTGCGGAGCGACGCGGGCGAAGCGATGCCAGTGCGGCATCCAGTTACTCTTGGCCGAGGCTCGGGCCCGCGAGGATCCGCCGGTATCGCGCGTCTCCGGCCAGCCGGGGGCCAGCGCAACCGCTCGATGGGTTTCGGTGGCCTACGGTACTCGTGCGTTGCCCTTGATCGCGACGGTGCGACTCGAATCCATCCAGCGCCGGCGACAATGTCCGGCGTAACACCGTCGCGTCAGTGACGTTGTTGTCCAACACAACCCCGAGTGGGCGGACTTGGGGCAACAATAGGTGGGTATCGGCGTCCGGCGATCGCATGACCGGGTCCGCAGCCGAAGCATAGAGATATCCGCGGGGACGGTTCCCAACGAGTCGCTGAAGCAGTGAGTAACGACATCGGTCGTCGAGTTGAGCCTCGCGGCAACACCTGAGACCACGGGGAGGGAGCGGTGCCCATACCGGACAAGCGCAGACCGGCCTGGCGTCGAGCGGTGTCTGCGGCGTTGCGCGAGCAGATCGCGGCTCGCCGGGTCATGGCCGACAAGGTGATCTCGTTGGCCCATCTGCTTGGCCGCCCTGTTCTCGACGAGGCGGGCACCCGAATCGGCAAGGTCAGCGACGTCGTGGTCCGCTGGGACGCCGGCGTCGCGTATCCGCCAGTCGTCGGGGTTCTCATCAGCGCCGGCAGCGGGTTCGTCCTAGTCGATCGCCAGGACGTGGCCTTGACCCAGACCGGGGTGCGCCTGCGATCGCAGCGGCAGATGGTGTCGCGACCAGTCCGGTCCGAGGGTGACGTGGCGCTGGCCCGTGACGTATTGGACCGCCAGCTCGTCGACATCGGCGGTGTGCAGGTGGTGCGGGCCGCCGACGTCTATCTGTTCAGCGGACCCTCTGGGTGGGAGCTGGCCGGTATCGACGTGGGCGTGCGGGCGTTCGCGCGCCGGTTGCTTCCCCGGCGGACGGTGTGTCCGCCGGCTGATCGGGCCATCGACTGGGCCGACCTGCAGGCGTTCGTGCCCCGTTTCACCGACACCGCCCTGCCCCGAATGCAGGGGCCTGCGGCCGCGGCCGGCGAAGTGGGCGGCGGTGTGCAGCTCGGACGCCCCGCCGCGGAGCTGCACAAGCTGCGAGCAAGGGAGGTGGCGGCGATCCTGGCCGAGCTGGGCCGCGGGCAGCGGGCGCAGGTGGCCGCCCTGGCGGCGCCGCCGGCAGCGGTCGAGGCGCTTCGTCAGCTCAATCCTGCTCAGCGGTCGGCGCTGCTGGCCGAGTTGAGCGAGTCGGACCGAGCCCGGTTGGCGGCCATGCTGGAGGGCGGCGAGGCTCGGTGACCAAACCCCGGGCGACCGGAACCGTGCCGCGCAGCCGCCCTGGCTGGATGGTCCGACTGCTGGCCGTGCTGGCCATCCTAGGGCCCGGGCTGATTGCGGCCAATGCGGGCAACGACGCCGGGGGGATCCTGACCTACGCCAGCGCCGGCTCGCAATTCGGTTACCGGACCCTGTTCTTGATGGTCCTGGTGACCGTGGCGCTGGTCGTGGTGCAGGAGATGTGCTCCCGGCTGGGCGTCTACACCGGTGAGGGACTCGGCGGTCTGATTCGCGAACAGTTTTCCGCCCGCGCCACGTTCGTGGCCATGGCCCTGCTGCTCATCGCCAACGCAGGTCTGACCGTGAGCGAGTTCGCCGGTGTCGGCGCCGCCATGCAGATCTTCGGGGTCTCGCCGCTCGTCTCAGTCCCGATCGCCGCCGTATTCGTCTGGGCCTTAACGGTTCTGGGCTCCTACTCCCGCGCCGAGCGGCTGTTCCTCGTACTGACGCTGGCCTTCCTGGCCTATCCGATCGCCGCCTTCCTGGGCCACCCCAACGGCAAGGACGTCCTCAGTAACCTGGTGTTACCACATTTCCTGGCCACCCACGCGTTCCTCGTGCTCGCCGTGGCCCTGATCGGCACCACCATCACGCCCTACATGCAGTTCTACGCCGCCTCCGCTGTCGTGGACAAAGGGATCAAACCCGCCGACTACCAGCGGTGAGCGCATCGACGCCGTCACCGGGGCCATTTGGAGCGACGCGATCAGCATCTTCATCATCATCGCCACAGCTGCTGCGATCGGCGGCACCGGGCCGCTGGAGTCGGCGCGACAGGCGGCGGATGCGTTGAAACCCGTCGTCGGCCCGGCCGCTCCGCAGCTGTTCGCCGCCGGCCTTCTCGGGGCGTCCCTGCTGGCCGCCTCGGTGGTGCCACTGTCGACCTCCTACGCCATCGCCGACGCCGCGGGGGCCCCGCGTTCGGTGTCGAAGAGCTTTCGTCAGGCACCCCTCTTTTACGGCATCTTCACGCTGCAGATCGTCGTCGGCGCGGCCGTCGCCCTGGCCCCGGGCAATCTCGTCGCCCTCGTCGTCAACGCCCAGGTGCTCAACGGGATCATCACCCCGTTGCTGCTCACCTATGTGCTGATCCTGGCCAACAGGTCCACCGTGTTGGGTGCGGCGAAAAACACCCCGCTCTTCAAGGTTGTCGCCACCGTTTGCGTCAGCGTCGTCGGAGTCCTGTCGTTCGTGGTCCTCGTTGAAACCGTGTTCGGCCTTGGCTGACGCAAGCCGGCCCACTGGCCCCGGCGGCAAGTGAGTCGATTGTTGTGGCGATCACCGTAGCGCCAGTTCGGTGAGCGCGGTCGCGGCGGCGTTGGCGCCGCACACGCCATGGGCGCCGGGTCCCGGCGGTGTGGCCGCCGAACAAATGTACATGCCGGGTACCCCAATCCGACACGGCGACAGCGTGATCCGGGGCCCGAATGTCAGCTTGCGAATGTCCTTGGCACCGGTCATGATTTCGCAGCCGACGTACCTGGCACTCTAGGGAAGCCATTGTCGTTGTCGTTCGGACGGCCAGCCCGACGACGCGCTCACGGAATCCCGGCGCGCCTGCTCGGGTTGGCCGATGATCGCGGCGGTGACGTCGCCGGCGTAGCCGTTGGACACGTGTACGTACGTCTACAGCGGATGATTACTGCAGACGGATCGTTGCGGGTCGGCCAGATACTGTGCCCGACGAGGCCAAAGGGTCGTTGTGGCATTCGTCCGGCGTGGAAGTCGCGTTCCGTTGCCGCCAGTTCGACGAATGTGCCCGCCACGTGGACAGTCCCCGCGCCGGCCACCTGCAGGTTGTCCCCGGGACGCCGACTTCCACGGCGAAGTCGACCTTGAACCCGGCCGGTCCCTGCCGAAATCGCCGGTGGGCGCCTTGGCGATCGATTGCCGCGCCGAATCGCCCGCCGGCAACCACCTCAGGATCGCTTTCGCGGCCCCGGGATGTGGCTGAACTATGCCTGGCGTTCAAAGTCCATCGCCGTCTGGTGTAACCGGACCTGATCGCGCGAACACGGGCGTCTAACTTGGGCGGGGATCAGGGCCCACACAGCCGCTACGGTCAAGGTTGTCGCCGCGACTAATCTCCAGTCGGCGATCATGTCGCGCCGAACAGTGACGGGTTGCCGGCGGGCATCGACGATCAACACGGTGGAGCGGAGAGCTCGCCTACGATGACAGAAGGAGCTCTTGATGGCCGAAATCGATCTCAGCGTGCAGTTCGAGAAGATCTCCGACACAGCGAAAACCGCGTCAGACAAGCTCAAGTCGGCCAATCTGAGGACCCGGGATCAGCTTGAGACTGACGTCGTCCGGGCGCGAGATAAGGCGACCGCGGCCGAGCATCAATTCGAACACGAGGCAGACGACGCCCACAGTGAAGCGTCGTCGCAATGGCAAGACATCCGCGACAGGTGGCAGGCCGATGTCGCCAAGGCGAGGGCAGCCGTCGAGAAGAACAAAGCCCAACTCGACGTGACGGAAGCCATGATGGACGCCGGGGAGGCTGAGGCTTACGCACTCGAAGCGATCGATTTCGCCCAAGACGCGATCGAGGAAGCCGAATACGCAACGCTCGCTGCCATGTCTGCGCGAGCCAAGGCAGACGCGCTCAGCTCTTGATCGGGGGGACGCCTGCCGATTGGGTGCCCGCCAGCCGGGGCCGGCACTTGCATGTCGCCGGACTGTTATCGCATCCCGAGTTGCCGCCGGCGCCTTGCGTTGGCCACCCGAGGTGCTCGCGTACAGACGGACCGTGTTTGCCCAGGCCACGCTGGGATAGGTTGACGTGATGGACGTGGGATGGGTGCGCCGGCGCCGCGGTATCCGGCAGATCACCCAGGGCCTAGGCACGATCGATGAAGAGGTCTTCGAAGCAATCGCGAACTCGCCGAGTCAGTTACTCGACATCACGATGCCGGCCCTGACGAGGGCCGCCGACTACTCGAGGCTGTGGTTCGCGATCGCCGCGGCGCTGCTCGCATCGGGACGTCCCTCGTTGCAACGCGGCGCTGTCCGCGGCGTCGCCAGCCTCGCGCTGACCAGCCTGGTCACTAACCAGGTGGCCAAGCGGCTGCGGCGCCGCGCGAGGCCGAGCTACCTTCTGGTGCCCATCGCCCGGCGCGCGCGACGCCTGCCCACGTCGAACTCGCTGCCGTCGGGCCATGCTGCCAGCGCCGCGGCGTTCGCCGTCGGCGCCGGACTGGAAAACGCGCCGCTGGGCCTGGTGCTGGCCCTGCTCGCCAGCCTGGTCGGGCTGTCTCGTGTCGCGACCGGCGCGCATTACCCCAGTGACGTGTTCATCGGCTTCGGCATCGGAGCGTCGATCGCGGTGCTGGGCGCCCGGCTGGTGCCGCCGGTCGTGCCATCAGATCTGGCGACCACCGAACCGCTGCGGGTCGATACGCCGGCGCGACCCGACGGCGCCGGCGTGGTGCTGGTGGTCAATCCGGCGTCGGGCAGCGGCACCGGCGCCCGCATCATCGACGGTGTCCGCAAGCACCTGCCCCGGGCCGGAATCCTCGAGTTGGGCCCCGACGACGACCTTGAGGCTGCGCTGCGGTCGGCCGCCGAGCGCGCCGAGGTGCTCGCGATCGCCGGTGGCGACGGGTCGGTGTCCTGCGCCGCGAGCGTTGCGGTCGATACCGGTCTGCCGCTCGCGGTGTTCCCCGCCGGCACGTTCAACCACTTCGCAAAAGACATCGACTGCGACACCATCGACAAGACCATCCACGCGATCAAGCACGGCAGCGTGTCGTGCGTGGACCTGGTCTGCTGCAACGACGACCAGATCGTCATCAACACCGCCAGCATCGGGGCCTATCCGAAATTCGTGCAGACCCGCGAAAGGCTCGAGCACAAAATCGGCAAGCCGCTTGCTGGCGCATACGCGATGCTGAAGACGCTGCGCCACGACGACCCGGTGCGGATCAAGTTCGATAACAGGACAGTGCAGACGTCGCTGTTCTTCCTTGGCAACTGCACGTACCTACCGTCCGGTTTCGCCCCGGCGCGACGGATTAGGATGGACGACGGGCTGATCGACGTCCGGATACTCGAGATCGGCCGCCGATTCAGCAAGGTCCGTGTTCTGACGGCACTGCTACTGGCGCGACTCGAGCACAGCAAGCTGTACCACGAACGCCAGGCGCCGGAGTTCAGCTTCACATCGCTGGACGGCCCGACCGTGATCGCGCACGACGGCGAGGTGGGTTCGGCGCACGAAAGCGCCAGCTTCAGCGCGATGTACCGGGTGCTCCCAGTCTTTCGTCCGCTGCCCCGCCAGTGAGATCCGAGTCGGGCATTGCGCGCACCCATTGACATGGCAATCCAGGACCAGATAGGAACCCAAGCTCGCTGGGCAGCCTCGGGACGGCAGCGTGGTGCAGGTTCACAGTTCCAGGCCGTCTACCTCTTGGGCCCGTCCCCGCTCGCGTGACTGCTCGGCGCCGTAATACCGGTTGATCATCTGCTCGTAGGCCTGGGCGCGGGCCCGTTCGCGGGCTTTGTCGTGGCGCCAGGTGTCGCGGCGGGCGGTACGGCGCTGGTCGTTGCGGTCGAGGGCGTCGGCGATCTCGGCGGGCAGGTGGTGGCGTTCGGTGCGTTCGGCTTCGGTGTGCAGGGTGTGGGGTCGGTCGTCGTTGCCCAGGATCGTGTGGAGGTGGTGGGCGGCGGTGTATCTGGTGCCGCGGTGCGCGATGTGCAGGGTGTCGCCGGTTGGCGGGGTGTGGTCGTGGTCGGCTTCCCCGGTGTGAGGTTGGTAGAGGGCGAGGTGGTTGTCGTCGATGGCGCGGGTGGCTGCGACGTAGGCCATCGCCCGGGTGGCGTGGGTGGACAGGATCGACCAGCACACCCCGCGGCGGCGGCTGGTGCCGATGGTGATGCCCTGGGCGGAGTGCACCGTGGTGGCGTAGCCCCAGGTGATGTGCTCGCGCACATACTCGGCACCGAAGACGGCCCTGGCCCGGTCGCTGATCCGTTCGGCGCCGATGCGCCCGGAGGCGTCGTCGACGCCGACCACCCGCCACCGGTTGCCGTTGCGGACTTGGTCAATGTGCTGGCCGGGTGTGTGGTCCGGGCCGGGCATCACCTGCACGCTGCTGTCGTTGTGGCGGCTGATGATCAGGTCGGCGCGCCGCAGCTGCTGGCCCCGGGCGGCGGGCACGCTCGGGGCGCCGGCTTGGGTGTAGGTGTCGTGCAGTTGGCGGTTGATCGCATCGGCCATCTCCCAGGTGTCGCAGAGGATGGCGACGTCCGCGCCGTCGGCGTGGGCGGTCCGGTAGGCGTCGCGGGCATCGGCGGCCATCGCGACGGGATCCCCGGTGTGCAGCCGCCCTTGGGTGCGATACCAGCCGACCGCGGTGCGCAGAGGGTTGCCGCGCGCGCAGCGCAGGGCCAGGGAGGCGTGGCGTTCGGCGGGGTCACGCATCCGCCACACCTCACCGAGGCGCTGCGCCCAGGGCAGCTCGGTGCACAGCTGCTCGAACATCCCGCCGCGGGCCCGCACCGGGGCCAGCTGATAGGGGTCCCCGACCAGCACCATCTTCGCCCGCCCCACAGTGGCGTGGGCCAGCAGTCTGCCCAGGTCCGGGGTGGCCAGCATGGAGGCCTCGTCCACGATGACCACGCTGGCGCGGGTGAACGCCAACCGCTCGGCCTCGAGCAGGTGCAGCGCTTTGGCCACCGTCAGGCCGCGGTCCCCCGCCCCGCCGCGCATCGCCTCATCAACAGCCTTACCGGTCGGGGCCAACACCAGCACCTCCCGGCCCGCACGGTGCGCGGCGGCCCGCAACGCCTGCAGGGAGTGGGTCTTGCCCGCCCCGGCCGGGGCTTGCAGCGGCTGCACCAGATGGGTCGAGGCGGCGATCGCGGCCACCGCACGCGCCTGGTCGGCCGACAACCCGGCCAGGTCCTCGGGTTTGGGCCACAACTGGCAGCCACCCTCGGTGGCGTCGAGCATGCCCAGGATGCGTTCCTCTTCGGCGATCACCGCCGCCACCGTGTACCTCGCATGCCCCTCGCGGTGATGGGCCTCCCGCGGCCCCGACACCCGCACACTGACCGCATCCACCGCACGTTCGATCAGCCTGCGCGGATCACCGTGGGCATCCACCGGTAACTGGGCGCCGATCAGTTCCACCATGTCCGCGCGAGTGAACACCGACTTACCGATCCGGGCCGCCATCTGACCCAAAGTGGGTGACACCGACCACCCACCCGAACCGGGTGGAGCTGACTGACCAGAAGTGGGTGGAACTGACCAGCCACCGGAAGTGGGTGACAGTGACTGACCACAAGTGGGTGACACTGACTGGTCACTGGCCTGGTGAACGTTGTGGTCGCGGAACGTGGGTGGCATGGATTGGCGGGCGGTGCGGGCGGCGTAGTGAGCGCGGGGGTCGATCTGCAGGCCGCGCCCCTCAGCACGCCAGCCCTCGGTGAGCTGCTCCCACGACAGTGATTCGGGTTTGACCGGGCGGGTGGCTTTCTGCGCTGCCGCCAACTGGGCGGCCGTGGGCACCCCGTCGACCACAACCAGCCGGCGGGCCGCCCAGTCCCGCAACTGGGTGGAACGCCGCGAATAGGCGGTGATGCACTCCCTCGTGACCCCGGCGATCTCGGCCATCCCCGAATGCGGATCCACCGGCTCCCACTCCATGGCGCGCGCAGCATGCAATTCGTGGCGCAGCACCGCCTGATAGATCACCCCGGCCGCTTTGGCCTCGTGATACAGCGACTTGGAATCAAGGGCCACCAGCACCCCGTCGGCGCGCGGTTGGCGGTTCGGGACGATCAGGTGGGTATGCAGGTGCGGATCACCGCACCGGCTGGTTTCGTGCTGATAGGCGATCCCAACCAGACCCGGCAGCTGCTGCAAATCCTTCATCCCGGTCACCGGGTTGTGCACCCGGGTGTAGCCGGCATGCTCAGCCAGATAGGTCATCGCCGCCCCGACCGCGATCGCATGGGCCTGGGCGACCGCCTTCTCATTCACACCATCGGCGGACAGCGCCCGCACCAGCGACACACTCTTCGGGGCGGCGAACACCAGATCAAAACCGTGCACCGACTCCCGCCCGAACCCGCGCCCCCGGGCCCCATTGGGGGCGACGCCGTCATCAAGCCAGCGCGCCACCTGCGTGGTGTCGGCGAACCCGCCCGCGACCGCAGCAGCATCCAAACCGCTCAAGGCTGCCACCGCGGCGACATCCCCGCCCAGCACCCACGTCGGAGTGCGGCTATCAGCCTCGGTGTAATACTCCCCCAACCCACCATTAGCGGCCTGACGATCCATCGCCGACCGCCGGGCTTGATCGGCGGTGCGGTTGTAATAATCGATACTCCAGCGACGCAACCGCGAAATCGTCAACACCGACCCAACCACCTCCACAAGCCTCAACACCACTGGGCGACTTGAGAACTCGGCTTCCAGACGCGCCCCGCGCGGCTGGAACCAGTCTTGCACACCCTTGTGCCAATGTGCCACAGCAGTTTTGGCGGTGGCTCGGAGTGCTGCTGTTGTAATCGTATGGGGGAGAATGTGTTTAGGGAATAAAAGAGAATGCCTGGGAATGGGTGGGGTTGATCGGGAAGGCAAAAGTTTGCTTTGGTCAAAGGGGACGAATAGTGAGGCATGATGGCCGACGCTGTCCTCGCCAACCCACGGACCAGTCGAAAAAAATTGGTGCCGAACGGCCCACCCGGGGGGCCTTAGCGTAGATATACGGCCCCCAGACGGGCGTTGGTACGTGAAGAGAGGAACTAGAGCAATGTCGGCTAATCCCGAGGACATCTTCCTCACCCGCAGAGAACTCGCCAACCGTTACAGGCGGGCCGTCAAGACGCTTGCAAACTGGGCGTCCAAAGGAACAGGTCCGCTCTACATCCTCTTCGGTGGAGTGGCGCTTTACCGGCTCAGCGACGTGCTCGCCTGGGAGGACGGTGTCGCATCGGCGGCCCAGTTGACCGCAAGTCCGAATAGCGCTCATCATTCGGTGGTGGACCACGATGGACGGTAAGTCGCTCCTGCAGACAGCCCCGCGCCGGGCGGAAGATACGAGCCAGCAGTCGAGCGATCGGCCATGGGTGGGGCCGCGCTCGACAGGGTCGGAACCAATCGAAATCGATGGCGGCCCATTGCTTACGACAAAGCAGGTCGCGGATCTGCTCAAGGTCGATCAGTCGACGTTACGTCGTTGGCGAACGTCGAGTCCGCTGCAAGGGCCGCCATTCGTGAGGGTCTCCGATCGCGTCTATAAGTACCGGCTGCGAGATGTCGAAGCATGGCTGGCGTCGCGCCGAACCGATCCAGGCAACGCCGCCTGATGTCCAACGAGCTGAATCTCCCCGCAGGGGTGCCACTCTCCGCGGATATCGAGGCCCGAAGAGGCGCTGGCGAAGCCTACCGGGCGCGGGTTCGATGGACAGATCCAAGCACCAGGAGGCGCGCCTCGAAATCGGAAACGTTTGCGACGCGAGAAGAAGCCGAAGAGTGGATAACGCGGATGCGCCAGGCGGCCGGTCGCGGCATTGACCCCAGCCTCGCCACTATGCCGCTGGCGGAGTACGGCCGAGCCAACATGAAGTTGGCCTTACGCGGAGTAAAGGGTAAGACAACCGATCCGTACTTGGCGGGTTGGCGAAAGCGAGTGGTTCCCGCGCTGGGCCATCTGCCAGTAACGATGATCACCAATGGCGTCATCGACCGCGCGGTACACGCGTGGATCGTCGACGAACATGGCCGCTCCACCGTCAAGAACAGCCTCGCCGTGCTTGTCCGGGTGATGGAGCAAGCCGTTCGGGACGGCATCATCGACCGCAACCCCGCGCGGGTGAGCGGGTGGCAGCGCCAGTACAAGCTGGCCGAGGATGAGCTTGACGACCCACGCGCCCTCGCCTTGCCTGACTGGCATTCGCTGACCACGCTGGCCGCTGCGCTGGTGGAGCGCTCGGCTGGCAGATACCAGGGGTGGGGCGACGCGGTGGTCTTTGAGGCATGCACCGCTGCCCGCATCGGTGAGGTCTCAGGCTGTCTAGTCCGGGACATCAACACCAAGGACTGGATCTGGACGGTCTGCCGTCAAACGACACCATCCCCCGGCGAGCTGGTTGACGGAGAGACAACCACGTCCGGTGGCGGGCTCATCGACACGAACACCAAGGGCCGTCGAGCGCGGCAGGTTCCGTTGATTGCGGAAGTGCGTGAAGTCGTGCTGCGCAGGCTAGAGATCGTTGGCAATGAGCCCGATGCTCGCATATTCACCGGTCCTCGCGGCGGCCGCATCACGACGGCCACCCTTCGTGACGCCACGTTATGGGACGACGTTGTCGCCGCACTCGGCTACGAGCATCTCAAGCGCCACGGGCTTCGTCACACCGGCTTGACGTGGATGGCCGATGCCGGTGTGCCGCTCCATATCTTGCGGAAGATCGCCGGCCACGGCAGTCTCACTACGACGCAGCGCTATCTGCATCCGGATCTACAGTCCGTGACCGACGCCGGTGACTTGTTGTCACGCCACCTGGGCTCGCGCAGCGGGCCGAATCTGCGCGTCGTGTGAACACGCTGTCATGTGCTCCGGCAGCGGATCCGATCGACATATTGGTCGATGCTCCTGGCCGGTATGAAGGTTCGCCTGCCAATCTTGACCGCACACAGCTCGCCGGATGTCATCAAGGACCAAATCGTGGTCCGGCTGATCCCACCAAGCTGTTCTCGCGCTTCGTTGATCGGGTAGAGACGTCGCTGCGGTTGGCTGCGACATAGGCCGTCTTGTTCGATCACCTCACTGATCACGTCGCGGATAGCGGCGGCGAGGCAATCTACGGCATCACTCATGATTTCGTGTCTAGCCGCACGGGAATCCGATGAAAATCGCGTGGAGACGTCATCCGTGGGCCGAACGGGTGAGAATCACCGTTCCCGAGACGAAAAGATGCCTTCTGGTCCCAATTTGGTCCCAAAGCGCGGCGGCGGCTGAGGGGCCATGTAACCATCACCGCAGTTCAGAGCCTATTTCTTCTGTCGGGCTGACAGGATTTGAACCTGCGACCACTTGACCCCCAGTCAAGTGCGCTACCAAGCTGCGCCACAGCCCGCGGCGCTGCCGGGATCGCCGGCAGCAGATCGAAAGCCTACCGCAGGCCCGGCCACGGCCCCGAATCCGGGCACCGCTGTCTCACACCGTCAGTAGCCGGTACAGCCCGATCAGCCCGACCACCACGATCACCGCCCGTAAGGCATTCGGCGACAGCCGCCGCCCGTAGTGCGCACCCAGCCAGCCACCGATCAGGGACCCGGCTGCGATCAGCCCCGCGGCGACCCAGCTGACCCGGTCGAACGCCACAACCGTGTACGCCACCGCGGCGACGATGTTCACCAGCAGCGACAGCAGGTTCTTCGCGGCGTTCATCCGGTGCACGTCCTCGGGTAGCAGCGCACCCATCACGCCGATCAGCAGGATGCCCTGCGCCGCGGTGAAGTACCCGCCGTACACCCCGACGGCGAACGTCCCGGCCACCAGCGCCGCCATCCGCTTCGGCGACACGTGCTCGACCGACCGGCCCGCCAGCTCTGCACGCTGACGGGCATAGGACTGGATGCGCGGGCCGATTACCACCAGGACCAGTGCCGCCACCAGCAGCACCGGCACGATCTCGGTGAACACCTTCTCCGGCAGGTGCAGAAGAAGAAACGCCCCGATCGCCGCCCCGGTCAGCGACGCCGGAATCTGCCAGCGCAGCCGATCCCACTGACCGCTGAGCTCCGCCCGATACCCCCAGGTCCCGGACACCCCGCCGGCCACCAAACCGATCGCGTTCGACATCGTCGCCGTGACCGGCGGATACCCCAGCGCCACCAGCGTGGGGAAGGTGATCAGCGTGCCCGACCCGACCAGAGAGTTGATCGCACCGGCCCCCATGCCGGCAAGGGCAATCAAGATCATGTGGGGAATGGACACTCCGACAACATTAATCGGGTCAACCCCACAGTCGGCCTCACCCCGTCGGGCGACAGTGACTCCATGCGAAAGCTGTTTGCGCGCAACCGGTTCCCGTAGGGTCGACACATGACCGACATCCCGACCACCGACCAGGCCCTCGCCAACCTCACCATGCCCCTGCTCGACGCGATGATGACGCAGCGGGCCATCCGCCGCGTCAAGTCCGATCCCGTCGATGACGCCATCGTGCTCAAGTGCATCGAACTGGCCTTGCGAGCTCCCACCGGATCGAACGGCCAGAACTGGGAGTTCATCGTCGTCAAGGACCAGGGCGTCAAAGACCAATTCGCCAAGCGATACCGCCAGGCGTGGTCCCTCTACGGCGCCATCGCCAAGCGGGTGGCCGCCGGCGACGAGTCCTCAGAGAAGATGCTGCGCGCCGGGCAATGGCAGATCGACCATTTCGAAGAGATACCGGTCTTGGTGGTGCCGTGTCTGCGCGGCGGGATGCGCCCTCCGTACATGCCGTCGCCGTTCGTGTCCGAGTCGTCGTACTTCGGATCGATCTACCCCAGCGTCCAGAACCTATTGCTCGCCGCCCGGGCGATGGGCCTCGGCGCCTCGCTGATCACCCTGCCGCTGTGGAGCGTGACCTCGGCCCGCAAGATCCTTCACCTACCGCTGACAGTCACTCCGATTTGCATCGTCCCGCTGGGCTGGCCGCGTGGACGCTACGGACCGACCACCCGCAAGCCGGTCGACCAAGTGGTCCACCTCGACGAGTACGGAAAGCGCGCCTGGCTCAACCCCTGAGGCGCAACCTCAGCGGCCACCGTGCCCGCCACCACCACCGCCACCATTGTCGTGCGG
Source organism: uncultured Actinomycetota bacterium (assembly GCA_963716465.1). Lineage (GTDB taxonomy): Bacteria > Actinomycetota > Actinomycetes > Mycobacteriales > Mycobacteriaceae > Mycobacterium. Next base: position 97,249 of record CAVQTS010000002.1, on the reverse strand, counting down.
GTACGCGTTGAATCCTGGCTCGGCCACCTCGGCCTCGGTTAGCTGGTCGCTGACATCGGGGATGACCGACGGTGCGCAGTCCATCGAGAAGCTGTCCTCGGTATCGGTCTCCGAGCAGGCCAGCACGCGCGGCCCGGGAGCCGACGGGGTGGCCGCGAACACCGCGACCGCGGGCCCCGCGGCAATAACCGCGCCAGCGAGCACATAAGCCAGTCGTCTGGCACCGATAGATACCGTCGTCATGACGGCACCCCCTTCCGATTCGTCACTGGCAACTTACTGCGGAAAGGCCGTCAACACCCGTCAAACCCCGAACTAACGCGGCTTGAGTTGGCGCTTCTCGCGCACCCGCACGTTGATCCGGATGGGCGTGCCCTCGAAACCGAAGGTCTCGCGCAGCCGGCGCTCCAGGAACCGCCGGTAGCCGGCCTCCAGAAAACCACTGGTGAACAGCACGAACGTCGGCGGTCGCGCGGTGGCCTGAGTCGCGAACAGGATGCGGGGCTGCTTGCCGCCGCGCACCGGGGGCGGGGTGGCCGCCACCACTTCCTTGAGCCAGGAGTTCAGCTGCCCGGTGGAGATCCGTTTGTCCCATGACTCGAGCGCGGTCTCCATCGCCGGAACCAACTTCTGCACGGCGCGCCCGGTCTTGGCTGAGATGTTCACCCGCGGCGCCCACGGCAGCTGGTTCAACTGCAGGTCGATCTCGCGGTCCAGTAGGAAGCGCCGGTCCTCGTCGACCAGATCCCATTTGTTGAACGCGAGCACCAGCGCCCGGCCCGCCTCGATCACCATCGACAGCACCCGCTGGTCCTGCTCGGTCAGCGGCTGGGACGCGTCGATCAGCACCACCACCACCTCGGCGGCGTCGATCGCGCTGTGGGTGCGCACCGAGGCGTAGAACTCATGGCCGCTGGCCTGGCCGACCTTGCGCCGCAACCCCGCGGTGTCGACGAATCGCCAAGTCCTGTCGCCCAATTCGATCAACGAGTCCACCGGGTCGACGGTTGTGCCGGCCACGTCGTGCACCACCGACCGCTCGGCACCGGCCAGCCGGTTCAGCAGCGAACTCTTGCCCACGTTGGGTTTGCCCACCAATGCCACCCGTCGTGGTCCCCCGGCGCCCGTCGCGACCTCCGAGGCCTCCGGCAGCGCGGCGACGACCTCGTCGAGCAGGTCGGCCACCCCGCGCCCGTGCATCGCGCTGATCGGGTGCGGCTCTCCGAGACCCAGCGACCACAGCGCAGTCGCGTCGGACTCGCCCTTCTCGTTGTCAACCTTGTTGGCCGCCAAGAACACCGGCTTACCGGAGCGCCGCAGGATCCGCGCGGCCGCCTCGTCGCCTGAGGTGGCACCCACCCGCGCGTCGACGACGAAGATGACGGCGTCGGCGGTCTGCATCGCCACCGACGCCTGTTCGGCGACCAGCTGCTGCAGGCCCTTGGCGTCAGGTTCCCATCCGCCGGTGTCCTGTACGACGAATCGCCGTCCCGTCCAGGACGCGTCGTAGGACACCCGGTCGCGGGTCACCCCGGGCAGGTCCTGCACCACCGCTTCGCGACGGCCCAGGATTCGGTTCACCAGAGTCGACTTGCCGACGTTGGGCCTGCCGATGATCGCCACCACCGGCGGCGGCGCATAGGCCTCTCCGAACTCGTCGTCGACCCCGTGTTCGCCGAACTCCCAATCGCTTTCGTCAGTCCACGTGCCGTCCTGCGTCATCGCACCGCCCCGCTTCGCTGCTCGACCAGTTCGACCAGTCGCGTGACGACCTGGTTCTGGGTCATGTCGCTGGTGTCGACGATCAACGCATCCTCGGCCGGTCTAAGCGGCGATACCGGGCGCGTCGAGTCCAGGTGGTCGCGACGGCGCACGTCGGCCAGGACGGTGTCGTAGTCGTCGGGCAGCCCGGCCGCCACATTCTGGTCGTTGCGGCGGCGCGCCCGTGTCTCGGCCGTCGCGGTGAGGAAGATCTTGACATCCGCCTCGGGCAGCACCACGGTGCCGATGTCGCGGCCTTCGACCACCACACTGCCTGCCCCCGAGGCCAATTCGCGCTGCAGCGCCACGAGCCGCTCCCGTACGGCCGGAACCGCCGACACCGCCGAGACCGCACGGGTCACCGCGTCGCCGCGAATCTCCACCGAAACGTCCTCGCCGCCAAGGTAAGCGCGGTCCTCATCCGGCTGGTGACCCACCGACAGGCGGCACATCGGCGGCGTTGGCGATCGCCACCGGATCGGCCAGATTGACGTTCTTGCGCAGCATGGCCAGCGTGACGATCCGGTACATCGCCCCGGTGTCGAGATAGCGGGCGTCCAGCGCACGCGCCAATCCCCTTGATACCGAAGACTTTCCCGTGCCCGCCGGTCCGTCGACCGCGACCACCACGCCGCTCACAGACCAACCGCCTTATACAACTCCCCGACTTCCTTGCGGGTCAGCACCCGGATGCTTCCCGGCCGCTGATCCCCCAGGGTCACCCCGCCGATGTCGGTGCGGACCAGCGCCTCGACCGGGAAGCCGACCTGGTCCAGCAGGCGGCGCACGATCCGTTTACGTCCCTCGTGCAGCGTCAGCCGTATCAGCGTCTTACCGGGGACGGCATCGACCACCGCGAAGTCGTCCACGCTGGCAGGCCCGTCCTCCAATTCGACACCGGCGCGCAGGATCTTTCCCAAACCCCTCGGCACCGAGCCGGTTACCGTGGCCAGATACGTCTTAGGCACCTCGAAGGACGGGTGCATCAGCCGGTGGGCCAGGTCGCCGTCGTTGGTCAGCAGCAGCAGGCCCTCGGTATCGGAGTCGAGGCGCCCGACGTGAAAGACATTCTTGTTCCCGCGCACCCGGTGCTCGACCAGATCGCCGATGCAGGGCCGGCCACGGTCGTCGGACATCGTCGACTGCATGCCCTTGGGCTTGTTCACCGCGAGGTACACCATCGAGTCGTCCAGGATGATGCGGCTCCCGTCGACCCGGATCTCGGCGTTGTCGGGGTCGACCCTGGTGCCCAGTTCGGTGACGATGCGACCGTCGACCTCGACGCGGCCGTCGATGATCATCCGTTCGGCCACCCGTCGCGAGGCGATTCCGGCCTGCGACAACACCTTCTGCAGCCGTACCCCTTCGGTGTCAGCCATCGGTGTCCACATCGAATGCGACGTGCTGCGCGCCGGACTTGCCGCCGGCCAACTTGGCGAAACGTGGCTCGCTGTCCAGGGTTTCGGTGAGATCGTCGATCACGTCGACGTCGGGCAGCAGCGGGGCGATGTCAGGCAGGTCGGTCAGCGACGTCAGCCCCAGTCGTTCCAGGAACAGCTCGGTGGTGGCGAACGTCGTCGCGCCGGAGTCCTCGTCGGTACCGGCCTCGGTGATCAATCCACGGGCCACCAGCGTGCGGATCACCGCGTCGACGTTGACCCCGCGGACGGCACTGACCCGCGCGCGGGTCACCGGCTGCCGGTAGGCCACCACCGCCAAGGTCTCCAGCGCCGCGCGCGTCAGCTTGGAGCGCGACCCGTCGAGCAACAGCCGCTCGACATACGGGGCGTACTGGGAGCGGGTGTACATCCGCCAGCCGCCGCCGGCCTCGCGCAGGTCGAAACCGCTGTCGCGGGCCCGCAATTCCTCGGCCATCGCCTCGAGTTTCGCGGAGATGCGAAACACCGGTTGTTCGGTGACCGTGGCCAGCGTCTGGGAGGTCACCGGCGTGTCCACGACCAGCAGCAGCGCCTCGAGCACCCGGGTGAGATCGTCGTCGTCCAACTCGGCGTTGGCGACGTCGATGCCGAGGTCGATATCGGATACTTCGTCGGTCATGGCTAGTTCTGCTCTTCTTCCCACTCGGATCTGACCAGCTCTTCGTTCACCAGCCGGTCCCCGGTCCACGAAATTTGGAGCACACCAAGCGGTTCTGACTGCTCGAATGCTACCGCCCTGGCCCGATACAGTTCGAGCAGCGCCAGAAACCGCCCGACGATCTGGATCGGTTCGTGGCAGTCGGCGACCAGATCCCGGAACGAGGCCCAGTGGCCGACACCGCGGCGCTCGAGCATCTCCAGCAGCAGCTCGGCCTGTTCGGGCACCGAGACCTGCGGGGTGTGCAGGTGCTCGGTACCGACCACCGGCACCGGTCGCGGGGTGAACACCGACGCCGCGATCTGGGCGAAGCTGTGGGCGTCCACACCCAGCATGACCTCGGGTAAGAGGTCTTCGTAGCGGTCTTCCAGCGCCACCGCCCGCGGATAGCTGCGCAGCGCGGCGGCCTCCAGCTCGGCGAACATCTCCGCGACGTGTTTGAACGCCCGGTACTGCAGCAGCCGCGCGAACAACAGATCGCGCACCTCGAGCAGGGCCAGGTCCTCCTCGTCGTGGACCTCGCCAGACGGCAGCAGCCGGGCCGCCTTCAGGTCCAGCAGTGTGGCGGCGATCACCAGAAACGCGGTGGTCTCGTCGAGTTCGAGCTTCGGGCCGATCGCCTTGGTGTAGGCGATGAACTCGTCGGTCACCCGGTGCAGCGCGACCTCGGTGACGTCGAGGCGGTGCGCGAAGATCAGCTGCAGCAGCAGGTCGAACGGGCCCTCGAAGTTGGTCAGCCGGACGTGGAAGCCGCCCTTCTCGGGCGGTGCCTCGGTTGTCACTTGCCGAAGCGGTCGATGACCTCGTGGGCCAGCGATCGGTATGCCTGTGCGCCAAGCGATTTGGGTGCCCAGGTGGTGATGGGCTCGCCGGCGACACTGGTCTCGGGGAAGCGGACGGTGCGGGTGATGACGGTGTCGAACACCAAGTCGCCGAACCGCTCGATCACCCGGGCCATCACCTCGCGGGCATTGACCGTGCGGGTGTCGAATCGGGTGATCAGGATGCCGCTGATGGTCAGCCGCGGGTTGAGCCGGTCGCGGACCTTGTCGACGGTGTCGGTCAGCAGGGCCAGCCCGCGCAGCGAGAAGTACTCGCATTCGGTCGGGATGATCACCCCGTCCGAGCAGGCCAGAGCATTGACGGTCAGCAGGCCCAGCGACGGCTGGCAGTCGATGAGGATGTAGTCGTAGCGGTCGATCACCGGGTACAGCGCGCGGGCCAGCGTCTGCTCGCGGCCCACCTCGTTGACCAGCTGGATCTCCGCAGCCGACAGGTCGATGTTGCTCGGCACCAGGTCCAGGCCGGGAACCCGGGTGTGGATCAACACGTCGTCGATGCTGACGCGCGGCTCGATCATCAGGTTGTGCACGGTCGACGCCAGCTCGTAGTGCGGCACGCCCAGGCCCGCCGACAGCGCACCCTGCGGATCGAGGTCCACCAGCAACACCCGCCGTCCGCACTCGGCCAGCGCGGCGCCCAGGTTGATCGTCGAGGTGGTCTTGCCGACGCCGCCCTTCTGGTTGCACATCGAGATGACTTTGGCGGGTCCGTGCGAGGACAACGGCTGCGGTTCGGGAATGGTGCGGGGCGGACGGCCGGTGAGACCGATCGGTGCGTGGTCTGCCTCGTCGGTCACGCCCGGGCCCCCCGGATCAGGCAAGTCGGCGGCGTGAACATCCGCGCAAGTGTATCTATGTGTCTTGGCCGCGAGAGCCATACCGGCGACATCATGCCCTCGGGTGGGCTCCCGCCCACACTTCGCGCAGCGCGTGCACCGTGACCAGGGTGTAGATCTGCGTGGTGGTGACCGAGGCGTGCCCCAGCAGCTCCTGCACCACGCGGACGTCGGCGCCGCCGTCGAGCAGGTGGGTGGCGAACGAGTGGCGCAGCGTGTGCGGCGAGACCCCCGAGGTGATGCCGGCCCGCTCGGCCGCGTCCTGCAGCACCTGCCACGCGCTCTGCCGCGAGAGCCGGCCGCCGCGGGCGTTGAGGAAGATCGCCGGGGTCCCCCGTCCACGGCGGGCCAGTTCGGGACGGCCCCGCACCAGGTAGGCGTCCAGGGCCGCGATGGCCGGGCGGCCGACCGGGACCAGCCGCTGCTTGCCGCCCTTGCCGCGCAGCAGCACCGACCGGGCCTGGGTGTCGATGTCGTCGACGTCGAGGCCGACGGCCTCGGAGATCCGCGCGCCGGTGGAGTACAGCAGTTCGAGCAGTGCCCGGTTGCGCAGCTGTCAGGGGCCCGTCGGACGGGGCATCGCCGCCGGCGCCGTCGAGCAGCGCCAGGACCTCGTCGAGGGTCAGGCTCTTGGGCAGTCGCCTGCTCGGTGTCGGCGGCTTGACCGCGCGAGCCACGTCGACGTCGATGATCCCCTCGGCGGCGCAGAACCGGTGCAGCCCGCGCACCGCGATCACCGCCCGTGCCGCCGAGACCGCCGAGAGCGGCACGACGCCGGTGTCGGGGTCGCCGCGGCGCAGCGCAACCAGGAAGTCGCTGACGTCGGTCTCGGTGACGTCGCGCAGGTCGCCGATGCCGCGCGCGTTCAGGTGCTCGACATAGCGGCGCAGATCCCGCCGATACGAGCTGATGGTGTTGGCGGCCACGCCCCGCTCGATGGTGAGGTGGTCGAGGTAGCCCTGAAGCTGGCCGTCAAGGGCCGATCTGAAGGTGGTCATGACTGCGCCACCCGCGCGGCGAAGGCAGTCGGGCGGTCCCGCCACGGGGCGTCGACCGGGCGAGTCGGCCGGCCGTCCACGATCACCGCACGGGCAGCCAGAATGCCAACGGCAGCAATGGAATTCACGATCTCACCGGCCAGCACCCGCTGGGCGGCGTGGTCGATGTCGAACCAGTGCAGCGTGAGGTCGGCTTCCTCGTCGTCGGCGGCCTCCGGACGCCCGACGTGCCTCAGTCCGCGCGCCAGATAGATCCGCACCATCTCGTCGCTGAAGCCGGGCGAGGAGGCGACGTCGGCGAGCACACTCCAGTGTTCGGCGGCCAGTCCCGCCTCCTCCTGCAGTTCCCTGGCGGCGGTCACCGCGGGGTCCTCCCCGGCGGCGTCGAGCAGCCCGGCGGGCAGCTCCCACAGCCGGTGCCCGAGCGGATGGCGGTACTGGTAGACCATTGCGACCCGCCCGGTCTCGTCGACGGCAGCAACGGCCACCGCGCCGAAGTGCTCGACGACCTCACGGATCGAGGTGTTGCCGCCGGGCATTCGGACCTCGTCGGTGCGCAACGCGAGAATCTTTCCGCGATAGACGGTTTCGGAGAAGACTGTGGCGAAATCGTGCTCAGCCACGGGCCAGGGGTTCTGAAATGTGCTCTGCGACCTGCTCGGCCCGCGCCTCGGCGCCGGTGTCCGGATGTTCCCTGCCGTTGGGGTGCTGCTCGGGGATCTCCACTGGCAGCCGCTCGGCCGCCTTGAACTCGATGGCCGCTCCGATGAACGCGTCGAACAGCGGATGCGGGCGGGTCGGTCTGCTCTTGAGCTCCGGGTGGGCCTGGGTGCCCACCAGGAACGGGTGGGCCTCGCGCGGGTATTCGACGAACTCCACGAGATGGCCGTCGGGTGAGGTGCCGGAGAAGCGCAGACCGCTTTTCGCGATCCGGTCGCGGTACTCGTTGTTGACCTCGTAGCGGTGGCGGTGCCGCTCGGAGATGTGGGTGGACTGATACGCATCGGCCACAATGGATTCCGGCTCCAGCGTCGCCGGGTAGGCGCCGAGTCGCATGGTGCCGCCCAGGTCGGCCTCGCCGGCCACCGCGTCGCGCTGGTCGGCCATCGTCGAGATCACCGGATCCGGTGTGCTGGGATCGAATTCGGCCGAGTTGGCCTCCGACAGTCCCACCGAGCGGGCGGCCTCGATGACGATGCACTGCAACCCGAGGCACAGGCCCAGCAGCGGCAGTCCGCGATGGCGCGCATAACGGATGGCGCCGATCTTGCCCTCGATGCCGCGGATGCCGAACCCGCCGGGGATCAGCACCCCGTGCACGTCGTCGAGGACCGCGGCCGCGCCGCTGTCGCTCTCGCAGTCGTCGGAGGCGACCCAGCGCATCTCCACCTTGGCGCGATGGGCGAACCCGCCGGCCCGCAGGGCCTCAGCCACCGACAGGTAGGCATCCGAGAGGTCGACGTACTTGCCCACCAACGCGATTCGGACGGTTTCCGTGGGCTCGTGCACCCGGCGCAGCAGGTCGTCCCACTCCGACCAGTCGACATCGCGGAACGGCAGGGCCAGCCGGCGCACCACGTAGGCGTCGAGTTCCTCGCGGTGCAGAACCTTCGGGATGTCGTAGATCGACGGCGCATCCGGTGTGGAGATCACCCCGTCGATGTCGACGTCGCACATCAGCGCGATCTTGTTCTTCAGCGGCTCGGGCACGTCCCGGTCGCAGCGCAGGATCAGCGCGTCCGGGGAGATACCGATGCTGCGCAGCGCGGCCACCGAGTGCTGGGTGGGCTTGGTCTTCAGCTCACCCGAGGGCGCCAGGAACGGCACCAGCGACACATGCAGGAAGAAGCAGTTCTCCCGGCCCACCTCGTGGCGGACCTGGCGGGCGGCCTCCAGGAACGGCAGCGACTCGATGTCGCCGACCGTGCCGCCGACCTCGGTGATCACCACGTCCGGACGATTGCCGTCGGCGTCGGGTTCGGCCATGGCCATGATCCGGCGCTTGATCTCGTCGGTGATGTGCGGGATGACCTGGACGGTGTCGCCGAGGTACTCGCCGCGCCGCTCCTTGGCGATCACGGTCGAATACACCTGACCGGTGGTCACATTGGCCCACCCGGACAGGTTGCGGTCCAGGAAGCGTTCGTAGTGGCCGACGTCGAGATCAGTTTCGGCGCCGTCCTCGGTGACGAAGACCTCGCCGTGCTGGAACGGGTTCATGGTGCCCGGGTCGACGTTGAGGTAGGGGTCGAGCTTCTGCATGGTCACCTGCAGGCCGCGTGCGGTGAGCAGTTGGCCGAGGCTGCTGGCGGTCAGGCCCTTGCCGAGTGAAGACACCACGCCACCCGTCACGAAGAGGTGCTTGGTGGCGGTCTGTGGGTGCTTGCGCAATGGTGGCAAGAGCAACCTCCGTGACGACGGCGCAGGGCTTGGTTTTCCAGGCCGGAACCTAGTTTGGGGCCTGCCGACCCACGGAAACTCACCCTAACACCGACGCCGACAAGCCGCCGCTAACACGCCCGTGCGTGGTGTTACCCCTGAGTTACTGCGGAACGGTGATCGACGTCGCGCCGGGGCCGATGCCGAACTGCCCGGACCGGGCCCCGCCGATCAGGTTCTGCAGGGCCAGCACGGTGGTGATCCGGCCGGACTCGGCGCTGATGTCGTCGACGGTGGTCACCGCGGCCGCCATGCCGGCGTCTGCCCGGGTCACCGCCACCGCGGAGGTTCCGGTGGCTGAACCGTCGCGGCCGGCCAGCACGGTGCCCGAGCCGTGCGGAGCCAGGCCGGCGGCGAACCGCGCCACCGTCGAGCCCTGGTTGCCCGCGGCGTCGCCCAGCGCCCCGCCGGTGACGATGACCGCGGTGTCGGCCGCGCCGACGTGGTCCCCGTCATAGGTCAGGAAGCCGGTGTCGCGCAGCGCGGCCAGCACGGTGTCGCGCTGGGGGTCGTCGGCCGGTTTGATGTCGGGATTGCGGTTGATCAGCAGAGCGATGCCCAGCAGATCGCCCGCCTGCGAGCCCTGGTCGACCAGCGTGGTGCTCAGCTGAGCGCCCGCCGGAAGGATCGGCGAGTTGACCACCGAACGCAGCTTCTCGGCGGAGTTGGCGTCGACGAACTCCTGGGTCAGCGCCACGGTTCCCGACACGGTGCCGCCGGACTGGCCGATGATGCGGCTCATCGCTTCGACGTCGTCGTTGTCGGCATCCGGGGTGCGGAAGATGACCACCGACTTGCCCGCCAGCGCGTCACGCACGATGCGGCCCGACATCTGAGTGTCGAACTGGTCTGCGGCACCGAGCTTTTCGTTGACCGCGTTGCGCTGGTCGGTGAGCGCGGTGATCTGTTTGTTCAGATCCTGCTTGTCACTGCGCAGCCCGGACAGCAAGGTGTCCGACAGCACGCCAGAACCCAGGACAACGCCGAGGGCCAGCGCGAGAAACACCGCTGCCAGCGAGATGGCATGGTGGCGCAGCGATATCACGGTTGAACCCGAGGGGCTTCGAGCCGTGGATCCGGGCCGTGCGACATTACGTCACCCAGCCCTGAATCCACATCGAGAAGCGGTTCCAGTAGGTCGTGACCCAGTCGACGACGACCGTGTCCCCTCGCGAGACCCACAGTGCGGCGACGATGGCGAACAGCACCGCGAGGACGAGCATCGCGATCGCCCCACCGGAGATGTGGTTGCGGTACAGCGTGGCAACGGCTTTGGCGTCGACGAGTTTCTCGCCGACCTTGAGCCGGGTCAGGAACGTCGACGGGTTGCTCTGCTGGCGCGAACGGTCGAAGAACTCCTCGATGCTGGCCGGGTGCCCGACCGTCACGATCAGCGAGGCGCCGTGGTGGTCGACGAGCAGCAGCGCGAGATCGGCCGCCGAGCCCGCGGCCGGGAACGTCATCGCCCCGATGCCGAGATCCTGGATGCGCTCCAGGCCGCTGGCATGTCCGTCGGCGTCGGCGGGCAGCACCACCTGGGCGCCGCACTTGAGCACCTCGGCGCTCATCTGGTCGGGGTTGCCGACGATCAGTTGTGGCTTGTAGCCGCACTTCTCCAACGTGTCGGCGCCGGCCCCGACACCGACGAGCACCGGCTGGTACTCCTTGATGAACGGCTTGAGCGCCTTGAGGTCGTCCTCGGCGCCGGCCCCGTCGGACACGACCACCACGTGGCGGCGGTAGACGTCGACGTCGATGTCGGGGATGCCGATGCCGTCGATCAGCAGCGGGCTCTCGCTGCGGATGAACTCGATCGTGTTGCCGGCGAACGCTTCCAGATGCGCGACCAGACCGGTCTTGGCATCGTGCATGAGGTCGGCGATCTCTTCGTCGCTGCGTTCGACACCGTGGACCAGCCGGCGATCACCGGCATACACGCCACCGTTGTGCAGGCGGATCTTGGCGCCGTCCTTGATCTTCTTGAAGACCTCCGGCCCGGCGCTGTCGAGGAGGGCGATGTTGTTGGCCACCAGCACCTCGGGGCCCAGGTTCGGGTAGCGCCCGGAGATCGACGGTGAGGCGTTGACCACACCGGCGACGCGGGCGTCGACCAGTGCGTCGGCGGTCATCCGGTCAAGGTCGAGGATGTCGATGACGACGATGTCGCCCGGGCCGATGCGGCGCAGCAGGCGATCGATGTCGCGGTCGACGCGGGCGGTGCCCGTCACTCCCGGCCGTGCACTGGTGTTACGAGAGAGAAGTGCTGACATCTTCATGGGCCGATTCTGTCGGCGGGACCGCGGATATCCACGGAGGCGCGCCGTAACACCAGCCCCACAAGTCACATTCTGTCACAGGAGCAACACGATTAGGACGCGGCCAGGTCGTCCTGTGCGGCCGCCAGCAGTTCCCGGGCGTGGGCGCGACCGGTGTCGGACTCCCCCAGTCCGGCCAGCATCCTGGCCAGCTCGGCCACCCGCTGGTCGGTGTCCAGCCGGTGCACGTCGCTGGCGCCGTCGTGGCCCGACTCGACGACCAGGTGAATGTCGGCGTAGGCGGCCACCTGCGGCAGGTGGGTGACCACGATGACCTGATGCGTGCGGGCCAGCCGCGCCAGCCGCCGCCCGATCTGCACCGCCGCGCGTCCGCCCACTCCGGCGTCCACTTCGTCGAACACCATCGTGGTGCCCTCGGCCGAGGCGGCCAGCACGACTTCCAGCGCCAGCATCACCCGGGACAGCTCGCCGCCCGATGCGCTCTTGTTCAGCGGCAGCACGTCGGTGCCGCGGTGCGCGGTGAAGCCGAACTCGATCAGATCGATTCCCTCGGCCCCGGCGTGGACCGACTCGCCCGACGGCAGCCGCAGCGGCGCACTGTCGTCCTCGCGGGCCGGCATCAGCGACACTGCGACGGTGAAGTCGGCGTCGGCCATCGCCAGTCCGGCCAGCTCGGAGGTCACCGCCTTCGCCAGTCCCTTGGCGGCCTTGGTCCGCACCTTGGACAGTTCCAGGCCGACCGTCGCGACCTGCCGGCCCAACTCGTCGACGCGCCGCGCCAGCCCGGACAACGCCTCCTCGGAGACATCGAGTTGAGCCAGCCGCTGCCGCGACTCGACCGCCCACCTCAGCACGCCGTCGACGTCGGCGGCGTACTTGCGCGTGAGGCTGCGCAACTCGGACTGACGGGACAGCTTGGTCTCCAGGGCGCTGGCGTCGGTGGGCAACTCGCCCAAGAAGTTGCCGAGCTCGCGGGCGGCGTCGCCGACGACGGTCAGGACGTCGGTCAACTGGCGCGCCAGCGCGATGAGCACCCCGTCGTCGGTGGACTGCAGCAGCGCGATGGCCCGGCCGATGGTGTCGATGGCCGATTGCGGCCGGCCGTCGGAAACCTCGTCGACCGCCGCCGACAGCGCGGTGCGGGCACCGGCGGCGGCCTCGCGCAGCGCGTCGAGCTCGGACAGGCGGCGGATGTCGGCCACCAACGCCTCGTCCTCACCCGGCGAGGGGTCGACACCGTCGATCTCGGTGAGCGCGAACTTCAGCCGGTCCGCCTCCTGCGCCAGCTCGCGGGCCCGGTTGGTCCGGTCCACCAGATCGCGCCGGGCCACCAGCCACTCGTCGCGCACCTTCTTGTAGCGCTCGAGTTTGGCCGCCACCGACGCGAAGCGGTCGAGCGCGGCACGCTGCTCGTCGGGGCGCATCAGCCGCAGCTGGTCGTTCTGGCCGTGCAGGGTCAGCAGCCCGGTGGTGAACGTGGTCAGGGACCGGGCCGGCACGCTGCGCCCCCCGAGGTAGGCCCGCGACGGTCCGTCGCGGCTCACCGAGCGCAGCGCGATGATGGTGCCGTCGTCATCGCGGTCGGCCCCCGAGGAGTCCAGGATCTCGTCGATCTGCGTGGCGGTGGCCGGGTCGAGTTCGTCGGTGGTGAAGCGGCCTTCGACGACGGCGCGCCCGGAGCCGGAGCGGACGCGGGTGGCGTCGGCCCGCGCGCCGCCGAGCAGATGCAGCCCGGTGACCACCATGGTCTTGCCGGTGCCGGTCTCCCCGGTCAGCACGGTCAGTCCCTTGTCGAACTCCGCGGTCGCGGCGCTGATCGCGCCCAGTGACTCGATCCGAATCTCGGCCAGCATCGCCGGCTCACTGTCCTCGCCAGCCGGTGACCGGCAGGCGGAACTTACGCACCAGCCGGTCGGTGAACGGCGCGCTGTCCAGCCGCACCCATTTCAGCGGGGTGCTGCACTTGGTCACTTCCAGGCGGCCGCCGGCGGGCAGTCGCATCTCGCGGCGCCCGTCGCACAGGACCAGCGCGTCGTGGCTGTCGCCATCGATCTCGATGGCGATCGTCGCATGCGGGCTGGTGACCATCGGGCGCGCGAACAAGGCGTGAGCGTTGTTGGGCACCACCAGGATTGCCTCCAGGTCGGGCCAGACCACCGGTCCGCCCGCCGAGAACGCGTACGCCGTCGAGCCGGTCGGACTCGACACCAGCACACCGTCGCACCCGAACGCCGAGACCGGCCGGCCGTCGATTTCGAGGACGACTTCGATGACGCCGAGCCGCGAGCCCTTCTCCAGGCTGGCCTCGTTGAGCGCCCACCCCCGCGCCACGACCTGCCCCTCCACGCGGACGGCGATGTCGAGTGTCATGCGCTCCTCGACGCGGTAGGTGCGGGAGATGACGTGGTCGAGGACGGCGTCGATGGCTTCGGCCTCGGCCTCGGCCAGAAAGCCGATGCGCCCGAGGTTGACGCCGAGCACCGGGATCTCGGCGTTGCGCGCCAGTTCGGCTGCCCGCAGGAAGGTTCCGTCGCCGCCGAGCACCAACACCAGTTCGCACCCCTCGGCGGCCCGCTCGTCGGCGTCGACCACCTCGATGTCGGCACCCTGGGTCTTCATGTCGTGGGGGTCCAGGTGCACAGAACCGCGGTCGACGGCCTCGGCGGAGAGCACCCGCAGCCCGATCCCGTTGTGGCTCAACACTTTCTCGACCCGACGTGCGGTATCGGTTGCCTCGTCGCGACCAGTATGGACGACGAGCAGGATCACCCGCTCAGAGCTCATTGCGGTCCTTCCGCGACGGCGCGGCGCACCGCGGCGTCAAGTTCGTCACCGTGTAGCGCACGCTCGGTGGTGGCGCGCAGCCGGAGAAAGTATTCGACGTTGCCCGACGGCCCGGGCAGGGGGCTGGCCGTGACGTCGACAGTCTGCCAGCCCAGCGCTTCGGCGCGACCGGCGACCGCCAGCACGGCGGTGGCGCGCAACTGCGGATCCGACACCACACCCCCGGAACCGACCTGGTGCCGGCCGACCTCGAATTGCGGCTTCACCATGGGAACGATATCGGCGCCGGCATTCGCGCACGCAGTCAGCGCGGGAAGCACGGTGGCCAGCGAGATGAACGACAGGTCGGCCACCACCACGTCGACCCGCCCGCCGATGGCCTCGGGGGTCAGGTCGCGCACGTTGGTCCGTTCGATGACCCGCACCCGATCATCGGAGCGCAGTGACCAGGCAAGCTGTCCGTAGCCGACGTCGACGGCGACCACCTCGGCAGCGCCGCGGTCCAGCAGTACTTCGGTGAAGCCTCCGGTGGAGGCGCCGGCGTCCAGGCAGCGGCGGCCGGCCACCTCGATACCGAAGGAGTCGAGTGCGCCGATGAGCTTGTGGGCTCCGCGCGAGACCCAGGTCTTCTCCCCGGTGCCCTCGACAGTCAGGTTGGCGGTCACCGCCACCGCGGTGGCGGGCTTGACCGCCGGCATGCCGTCGATGCTGACCCGTCCGGCGCCGATCAGCTCCGCGGCCTGCTGGCGCGAGCGCGCCAAGCCGCGACGGACCAGCTCTGCGTCAACCCGGGCTCGCCGCGTCACGCTGACCTCAGCCCTTCTCCACCGATTCCAGCGCGTTGACCAGGATCTGGTGCGCTTCCTCGAGCCGACGGCCGACGGCGTCGATATCGACACCGTCGACGTCGGGACTGTCCGGGTCGACACTCGGCAACTGGGCCAGCACTGCGTCGATGTCGGCGCGGATCTGTTCAGGGTCGGTGTTCATCTCACCGTTCACGCTAGCCGATGCGGGGGCGCCAGCACCGACCACCGCTCCAGCGCGGCGCGGGCGGTGTCGTCACCGGCGAGGACCTTGATCGGCCGCCCGTCGGGCGCCGCATCCCATACCGCTCGAGCGGTGGCGCGCACCACCGACAGCCCGTCGTCATCGGGGTCGGCTCCTGTCGCGGAAACGGTCACCGCACCGTCGCCGACCTCGACGTGCCACGCCGGGTGCGCGGCGACGGCCAGGGTCGCGACGTCGGCGTGCAGGTCGCGCAGGTCGGCTCCGATGAAGGTCGGCCGCTGCGCTGGGCAGGCATGGACCGCATCGGCGGCGTTGTTGACTCCGGTGAGCACCATCAGGCTGGGCAGATCCGCGGCGTTGGCGCCTTCGATGTCGGTGTCGAGCCGGTCCCCGACCACCAGCGGGCTCTGGAATGTGCCCCGAGCCAACGCATCCCGCATCAACGCGGGAGCCGGCTTGCCGGCAACCTGCGGCTCGGCGTCGGTGGCGGCCTTGAGCGCGGCCACCATGGCGCCGTTGCCGGGCAGCAGACCACGCTCGGTCGGCAGGGTCCGGTCGACGTTGGCGGCGACCCACAGCGCGCCGGCCCGGATCGCCAGCGCCGCCTCGGCGAGAATGGGCCAGCCGGTGGTGGTCGAGTGTCCCTGCACCACCGCGGCCGGCTCGTCGGAGAACAGCCGCACCGGCGTCAACCCCGCAGTGCTCACCTCCGCGGCCAGTGCGTCGGTGCCGACCACGAGCACCTTCGCCCCGGCGGGCAGTTGCTGGGCGAGCAGACCGGCGGCGCTCTGGGCGCTGGTCACCACGTCGTCGGCGCTGGCGGTGAAACCCAGCTCCCGAAGGTGCTCTGCCACCTCCTCGGCGGCGCGGGAGGCATTGTTGGTGACGAACAGCTTGCGGGTCTGCGCCCGGTCCAGCGAGTCGATGGCGCCCTCGGTCGGCTCATGGCCGCGGAAAACGGTGCCGTCGAGGTCGAGCAGCAGGCAATCATGTTGCTGCGCAAGGGTTGTCACGTCAGGCAAGCTCGCCGACCCGATCTTCGGCGTCGGTGACACCGTCGATGTCAGCGGCGGCGGCGTGGATGAACCACTGCAGTGCGTCGTCGTCGCGGCCCAGCGCCAACAGCGTCTCGGCGTAGGCGTAGAACAACCGCGCGGCGGTTGCCCCGTTACGTGACGGGTCGGGCTGCGGGCTGGAGAGCAGAGCGAGCGCCTGCTCGAGCTGGCCGAGGTCCGCCCTCGCCCCGGCGGCCACGATCCGCATCTCGTCGGCGTCGTCGCCGGTGAGGTCGGCAGCCTCGGGGCTGCGTGCCAGTTCGATGGCCCGCTCGGGCCGGCCGACGCCGCGTTCGCAGTCGGCGATCAGCGGAAGAAGCTGCGACTTGCTGCCCATCCGGCGTGCGGCCCGGAATTCCGAGAGCGCCTGGGCCCAGTCACCGCACTGGTAGGCGGCGATGCCGACGGCCTCCCGCACAGCCGCGATCCGGCCGGAGCGGGCTCGGGCGGCCTGGGCGTGGGCCAGCGCGGTCTCCGGATCGTCGTCGAGCAGCTCGCCGGCGGCAACCAGGTGGCGGGCCACCGTATCGGCGGTGGCGCGGTCCAAAGTTGAGAGCTCGCCCCGGATTTCGGGTGCGAGCTGTTTAGCCTCGATGTTCGCGGGGATCGGCGGCCCGCTCGGGCGGTTGTCTTGGTCGGCGTCGGACAGGTGCTGCGGCTGGGCCTGACGAGCACGTCCCGGACCCGACCGGTGGGGCGCATCCGATCCTCGACGATCACGACCGGAGGCGCCGGCCCCAGCCGGACGGCGCGACGGACGTCCGCCGGAATTACCTTGCCTGTCGTCGACCACCCGTAAAGGATACGGGCAGCGCCGAGAAAGGAACAATGCGGCCTATTCGCAATTGGCGGAATGCAATTCGATTGAGAAATGCCTGAGCCCCCCAATGTTGATTGGGGGGCTCAGGTGGTTAAATTGTGTTCGGCGGTGTCCTACTTTTCCACCCGGGTTGGGTAGTATCATCGGCGCTGGCAGGCTTAGCTTCCGGGTTCGGGATGGGTCCGGGCGTTTCCCTGCCGCTATGGCCGCCGTAACTCTTGTCCACCCCGGTGTGGGGGGTGGGAGTGTGTTTGGTGGTGGGGTGCAGACGGTGTCTGCGTGGAGTGTGTGGTTGCGAGGCAATGTGTCCCTGTTTCACCATTTGTTGTTGGTGTTTTGGGTGTTGTTGTAAGTTTTCGGCCGGTTAGTGCCAGTTCCCTGAGCGTATTGCTACGTGTGCAGGTCTGGTCTATCGATCCCGTGTTCTGCGGGGGGCCTTATCCCACTTGATGGGTGAGAAGCCTGGTCTTGGAGAAGGTTTCCCGCTTAGATGCTTTCAGCGGTTATCCTGTCCGAACGTGGCTATCCAGCGGTGCCCCTGGTGGGACAACTGGTGGACCAGAGGTTCGTCCGTCCCGGTCCTCTCGTACTAGGGACAGGTTTCCTCAAGCTTCTGACGCGCGCGGCGGATAGAGACCGAACTGTCTCACGACGTTCTAAACCCAGCTCGCGTGCCGCTTTAATGGGCGAACAGCCCAACCCTTGGGACCTGCTCCAGCCCCAGGATGCGACGAGCCGACATCGAGGTGCCAAACCATCCCGTCGATATGGACTCTTGGGGAAGATCAGCCTGTTATCCCCGGGGTACCTTTTATCCGTTGAGCGACACCCCTTCCACTCGGGGGTGCCGGATCACTAGTCCCGACTTTCGTCCCTGCTTGACATGTACGTCTCGCAGTCAAGCTCCCTTGTGCACTTGCACTCAACACCTGATTGCCGTCCAGGTTGAGGGAACCTTTGGGCGCCTCCGTTACATTTTAGGAGGCAACCGCCCCAGTTAAACTACCCACCAGGCACTGTCCCTGAACCGGATATACGGTTCGAAGTTAGAAGTCCAATACGATCAGAGTGGTATTTCAACAACGACTCCACCCACACTGGCGTGTGAGTTTCACAGTCTCCCACCTATCCTACACAAACCGTATCGAACGCCAATACCAAGCTATAGTGAAGGTCCCGGGGTCTTTTCGTCCTGCCGCGCGTAACGAGCATCTTTACTCGTAGTGCAATTTCGCCGAGTCTATGGTTGAGACAGTTGAGAAGTCGTTACGCCATTCGTGCAGGTCGGAACTTACCCGACAAGGAATTTCGCTACCTTAGGATGGTTATAGTTACCACCGCCGTTTACTGGGGCTTAAATTCTCCGCTTCACCCTTGCGGGTTAACGGGTCCTCTTAACCTTCCAGCACCGGGCAGGCGTCAGTCCGTATACATCGTCTTGCGACTTCGCACGGACCTGTGTTTTTAGTAAACAGTCGCTTCTCACTGGTTTGTGCCACCCCCCACCGCTGCCGGCCGCGAAGGCCATGACAGTAAGGGGTCCCCCTTCTCCCGAAGTTACGGGGGTATTTTGCCGAGTTCCTTAACCATAGTTCACTCGTACGCCTTGGTATTCTCTACCTGACCACCTGTGTCGGTTTGGGGTACGGGCCGTGTGTGTGCTCGCTAGAGGCTTTTCTCGGCAGCTGAGGATCACCGAATTCGCCTCACTCGGCTATGCATCACCTCTCAGGAATGTGACATCCGGATTTGCCTGGATGTCTCCCTACGGGCTTGCCCCAGTATTACCACTGACTGGTACGGCTACCTTCCTGCGTCACCCCATCGCTTGACTACTACCAAAGAAGGTCCCACGCAGCCGGTACACGCCGCACCCCGAAGGGATTGGTCTAGCACCATTTGGGTGGTTAGTACCTCTGATTCATCAGGGGCGCCCACACACGGGTACGGGAATATCAACCCGTTGTCCATCGACTACGCCTGTCGGCCTCGCCTTAGGTCCCGACTCACCCTGGGCGGACTGGCCTGCCCCAGGAACCCTTGGTCTTTCGGCGGGCAAGGTTCTCACTTGCCTTATCGCTACTCATGCCTGCATTCTCACTCCCACACCCTCCACCACTGGATCACTCCGCGGCTTCACCGGATGCAGGACGCTCCCCTACCCAACGACTTACGTCGTTGCCGCGGCTTCGGCGGTGTGCTTGAGCCCCGCTACATTATCGGCGCACAATCACTTGACCAGTGAGCTATTACGCACTCTTTCAAGGGTGGCTGCTTCTAAGCCAACCTCCTGGTTGTCTTTGCGACTGCACATCCTTTTCCACTTAGCACACGCTTAGGGGCCTTAGCCGGCGATCTGGGCTGTTTCCCTCTCGACGTACGGAGCTTATCCCCCGCCGTCTCACTGCTGCGTTCTTAGACTGACCGGCATTCGGAGTTTGGCTGACGTCAGTAACCCTGTGGGGCCCATCGGCCATCCAGTAGCTCTACCTCCGGTAAGAAACACGCAACGCTGCACCTAAATGCATTTCGGGGAGAACCAGCTATCACGGAGTTTGATTGGCCTTTCACCCCTACCCACAACTCATCCCCTCAGTCTTCAACCTAAGTGGGTTCGGGCCTCCACGCGGTCTTACCCGCGCTTCACCCTGGCCATGGGTAGATCACTCCGCTTCGGGTCCAGAACACACCACTACACCACACACTGTTGTGTGGATACGCCCTATTCAGACTCGCTTTCGCTACGGCTACCCCACTCGGGTTAACCTCGCGACATGTCCCTGACTCGCAGGCTCATTCTTCAAAAGGCACGCCATCACCCCACGCTTTAACACGAAGGCTCTGACGGATTGTAGGCACACGGTTTCAGGTACTCTTTCACTCCCCTCCCGGGGTACTTTTCACCATTCCCTCACGGTACTAATCCGCTATCGGTCACTGGGTAGTATTCAGGCTTACCGGGTGGTCCCGGCAGATTCACAGCAGATTTCACGGGCCCGCTGCTACTCGGGAACCCTGCACAGCAGAGAACATGTTTTCACCTACGGGGCTCTCACCCACTACGGCAGACCATCCCAGGCCACTTCGATTAACACATTCTTTTCTCACTGCTGCTCAGACCGGCAGATCTGAGAAGAAAGGCCCCACAACACCGCACACACAACCCCTGCCGGGTATCACATGCACACGGTTTAGCCATCCTCCGCGTTCGCTCGCCACTACTAACGGAATCACTATTTGTTTTCTCTTCCTACGGGTACTGAGATGTTTCACTTCCCCGCGTTCCCCCCCGCACCCTATGTATTCAGATGCGGGTGACACGACATCACTCGTGCCGGGTTTCCCCATTCGGACATCCTCGGATCAACGCTCGGTTGACAGCTCCCCGAGGCTTATCGCAGCCTCCTACGTCCTTCATCGGCTCCCAGTGCCAAGGCATCCACCATGCGCCCTTAAACACTTACAACACAAAACACCAAAAATGAGATTAGGAAAAATTGCACATCAAACACCAAAAAACCCACCCCCCGTTCAGGGAGTGCGCACTTTTGCTGCTTCGATGCTCGCAACCACTATCCACGAATCAAACACCACACCCCACCACCAAAGTGGAGCGACAACACACACACCCTGCACGGGTGCACCACCACCCCGGTTCCCCAACCATCGGGGCCACGAGGCGACGGGCTTGTTGTCTCAAAGCCCAATAGTGTGTCCGGCGGTGATCCCCCGAAAGGAACCCACGTTTGTCTGCTGCGTGCACCAGAACCTGAAACCCACTACAGGCCAGGCCCATCCAACGAATCGCCCAGGTCCGGTCATCCGCACGATGCGGGCCGGCCATAGGTCTCGTGGTGCTCCTTAGAAAGGAGGTGATCCAGCCGCACCTTCCGGTACGGCTACCTTGTTACGACTTCGTCCCAATCGCCGATCCCACCTTCGACCGCTCCCTCCCTAACGGGTTAGGCCACGGGCTTCGGGTGTTACCGACTTTCATGACGTGACGGGCGGTGTGTACAAGGCCCGGGAACGTATTCACCGCAGCGTTGCTGATCTGCGATTACTAGCGACTCCGACTTCACGGGGTCGAGTTGCAGACCCCGATCCGAACTGAGACCGGCTTTACAAGGATTCGCTCCACCTCACGGCATCGCAGCCCTTTGTACCGGCCATTGTAGCATGTGTGAAGCCCTGGACATAAGGGGCATGATGACTTGACGTCATCCCCACCTTCCTCCGAGTTGACCCCGGCAGTCTCTCACGAGTCCCCACCATAACGTGCTGGCAACATGAGACAAGGGTTGCGCTCGTTGCGGGACTTAACCCAACATCTCACGACACGAGCTGACGACAGCCATGCACCACCTGCACACAGGCCACAAGGGAACCGACATCTCTGCCGGCGTCCTGTGCATGTCAAACCCAGGTAAGGTTCTTCGCGTTGCATCGAATTAATCCACATGCTCCGCCGCTTGTGCGGGCCCCCGTCAATTTCTTTGAGTTTTAGCCTTGCGGCCGTACTCCCCAGGCGGGGTACTTAATGCGTTAGCTACGGCACGGATCCCAAGGAAGGAAACCCACACCTAGTACCCACCGTTTACGGCGTGGACTACCAGGGTATCTAATCCTGTTTGCTCCCCACGCTTTCGCTCCTCAGCGTCAGTTACTGCCCAGAGACCCGCCTTCGCCACCGGTGTTCCTCCTGATATCTGCGCATTCCACCGCTACACCAGGAATTCCAGTCTCCCCTGCAGTACTCCAGTCTGCCCGTATCGCCCGCACGCCCACAGTTAAGCTGTGAGTTTTCACGAACAACGCGACAAACCACCTACGAGCTCTTTACGCCCAGTAATTCCGGACAACGCTCGCACCCTACGTATTACCGCGGCTGCTGGCACGTAGTTGGCCGGTGCTTCTTCTCCAGGTACCGTCACTTGCGCTTCGTCCCTGGTGAAAGAGGTTTACAACCCGAAGGCCGTCATCCCTCACGCGGCGTCGCTGCATCAGGCTTGCGCCCATTGTGCAATATTCCCCACTGCTGCCTCCCGTAGGAGTCTGGGCCGTATCTCAGTCCCAGTGTGGCCGGACACCCTCTCAGGCCGGCTACCCGTCGTCGCCTTGGTAGGCCATCACCCCACCAACAAGCTGATAGGCCGCGGGCCCATCCCACACCGCAAAAGCTTTCCCCCACCAGGCCATGCGACCAGCAGGGTGTATTCGGTATTAGACCCAGTTTCCCAGGCTTATCCCAAAGTGCAGGGCAGATCACCCACGTGTTACTCACCCGTTCGCCACTCGTGTACCCCGAAGGGCCTTACCGTTCGACTTGCATGTGTTAAGCACGCCGCCAGCGTTCGTCCTGAGCCAGAATCAAACTCTCCAAACAAAAACAACCCAACCCAAAAGCCAGGTGAATTCGAATCAGAACAATCTGACCAAGCAACCAGATCAAAAATCTGGCAAAACAAAAAACAAACCACACCCCACAACAGGAAGACGGGAAGTCCCCCACGAGGCATGACAAAAAACAACAAACAAAAACCACCAAACACACTATTGAGTTCTCAAACAACACACCCGACATCCCTGTCCGGCCGCGCAACCAACCCCGCGGCTTTCGCCGCGTGCTAGTAGTGCGGACAGTTGGAACCTCCCGAAATTCGGGAACATTCCCTGAGGGATGTCGTCGCGCTCAGCGGACGGACCGCGTCGCAACGACTTGATCAAGTTACGTCAGTGCTAACGCGGAGTCAAATCCCCTGCTAGAAGCGGGATCTGACACAGCTTCGAGTCACTCAACGCGCTGTACCCCGGCAATATTCCGCTTTCCGCGCCGCAGGACCAGCCAGCGGCCGTGCAGGAAGTTGGACGCAGTCGCCGCCCAGTCCTCGCTGTCGACCCTGAGGTTGTTGACCGACACGCCACCCTCGGCGATCGTGCGCTTGGCCTCCTTCTTGCTCGCCGACAGACCGGTGGCGACCAGCAGGTCGACGATGCCGTCCGGCGCGCCCGGCTCGAGCCGGGCAACCTGCGTCTCCTGCAGCGCGGCGGCAAGGGTGGCCTCGTCGAGCCGCGCGAGCTCACCGCGCCCGAACAAGGCCTGCGAGGCATGCTCCACCGCTTCGGTGGCGGACTCACCGTGCACCAGGGTGGTGAGCTCGCGAGCCAGCCGGCGCTGGGCCGCCCGCTGGTGCGGGCGTTCAGCGGTGGCGGTCTCCAGCTCGGCGAGCTCGTCGGCCGACAAGAACGTGAACCAGCGCAGATACCGGATGACGTCGGCGTCGGCGGTGTTCACGAAGTACTGGTACCAGGCGTAGGGACTGGTCATCTCCGGGTCCAGCCACAGGCTGCCGCCGCCGGTCGACTTGCCGAACTTCGTGCCGTCGGCAGATGTGACCAACGGCACGGTCAGCGCGTGCACCGTGGCCCCGAGCGTCTGGCGGACCAGGCGCACGCCGGCGATGATGTTGCCCCACTGGTCGGACCCGCCGATCTGCAACGCACATCCGTATCGCTGGTGCAGCTCCACGTAGTCGTTGGCCTGCAGCAGCATGTAGCTGAACTCGGTGTAGGAGATGCCCTCGCCGTCCAGCCGGCGCCGGATGGTGTCGCGGTCGAGCATGACGTTGACGGAGAAGTGCTTGCCCACATCGCGCAGGAACTCGATGGCGCCCAGCTGAGAGGTCCAGCTCAGGTTGTTCTCGACGACCGCGCCGGTCGGTGAGTCGCCGAAGTCGACGAAGCGCTCGAGTTGGCCGCGGATTCGTTCGGACCACTGGGCCACCGTGTCGGACGTGTTCAACGTCCGCTCACCGGTGTCTCGCGGATCGCCGATCAGCCCGGTCGCTCCACCGGCCAGCACGATCGGTCGATGCCCGGCCCGCTGGAACCGCTGCAATGTGAGCAACGGCACCAGATTTCCGGCGTGCAGGCTCGGCGCCGTGGGATCGAATCCCGCGTAAACCGTCATCGGGGGCTGCGCCGCCACGGCGGCGAGCGCGTCGATGTCGGTGGACTGCGCGATCAGTCCGCGCCAGCCCAGCTCGTCGAGGATCGTCGTGCTCATGGGTTGATCTTCCCGTATGGGGTCGGCTCAGTCGCTCGCGCCCGGGCTTGGCGCCCGCGGACTGCGCCGGTAGGCCGACACCTCGGGGCGCCCGGTCAGCCAGAGCCGCCAGGGGCGGTCGGCGGCCTGGCTGACGCCGACCCGCGGTCCGCAGCTGTCCGGGCCGGCGTCGCCGAGTTGGACCGTGACCGGCGAGGCGGCGTCGAAGACGTCCACCCCGTTGTCGCCCATCTCGATGGCCAGCGCCGAGCACAGATTCCCCGGCCCGCGGGCCAGCGCCACCGGCCGCACAGCCGGACCGCGTCGCGCCTGGGCCGCGTCCAGACCGGACTCGATGGCGGCGGCCCGCACCAGCACCGCCGCGGCCGTGCCCTCCGGCCCGCACGAGACGTTGGCGCACACGTGGATCCCGTGGCTGCGATAGGTATAGAGACGCCCAGCCGGGCCGAACATCACCGCGTTGCGGGCGTTGCGGCCCCGGTAGGAATGCGCGGCGGCATCCGGCCACGGCCCATCCGGCGGCCCGCCGTAGGCCTCGACCTCGACGATCAGCGCGCTGACACCCCGGCAGCTGAGTGCGCCGCCGAGCAACAGCCGCGCCGCCGAGACCGGGTCGGTGTCGAGCAGGTCGGCGGTCACGTGAGGCGATTCTGCCCGTTGTCGTTGACAGACCAGCACCCGGGCGCTCAGTATTCATCACATGATGAGTTCATCGGAAGATGAATTACTGGTGGCGGGGACTGACGGCGCCGTTCACGCCCGCCACTTGCGGGTGGTTCGCGGCAAGCAGGTCGCGCTGCACGACTTGTCCGTCGACATCGCCCGGGGCACGATCACCGGGCTGCTCGGGCCGTCGGGCTGCGGCAAGACCACGCTGATGCGCTCCATCGTGGGCACCCAGATCGTGGCCTCCGGCACGGTGACCGTGCTGGGTCATCCGGCCGGCTCCCCCGCACTGCGCCGCCGGGTCGGCTACGTCACACAGGACCCCACCATCTACAACGACCTGCGCGTCATCGACAACGTGCGCTACTTCGCCGCCCTGTACGGGGTGGCGGCCGGCGCAGCCGACGAGGCCGTCGACGGTGTCGGGCTGCGCGACCATGCCGGTGCCTATTGCGGCAACCTGTCCGGCGGCCAGCGCACCCGGGTGTCGCTGGCCTGCGCGCTGGTCTGCCAGCCCGACCTGCTGGTGCTCGACGAGCCGACCGTCGGGCTCGACCCGGTGCTGCGGGCCGATCTGTGGGCACAGTTCGACGGCCTGGCCCGCCGGGGCACCACGCTGCTGGTCTCCAGCCACGTCATGGACGAAGCCGACCGCTGCGGCGACCTGTTGCTCATGCGCGAGGGCCGGCTGCTGGCCCACACCACACCCGCCCGCCTACGAGAGGACACCGGATGCACGTCACTGGAGGAAGCGTTCCTGTCCATCATCCGGCGCGCCACCGCAGCGCCAGCAGGCTGAGCCCGCGCGCCTACCTGGCGACGACCACGCGCATCCTGCGCCAGCTGCGCGCCGATCACCGCAGTGTCGCAATGATTCTCGTGGTTCCCAGCGCGGTGATCACGCTGATGTACTTCATGTTCTCGGACTTCCCCAGCCGTCCGGGCATCGTGTCGCCGTTCCATACCGCCTGCCTGATCCTGCTCGGGGTGTTCCCGCTGTTCGTGATGTTTCTCATCACCTCGATCACCATGCAGCGCGAACGGGCCTCCGGCACCCTGGAGCGGATCCTGACCACCCCGCTGCGCCGGTTGGACCTGCTGGCCGCGTACGGCACCGCATTCTCCGTCGCCGCTGCCGCCCAGGCGATCCTGGCCTGCGTCGTGTCGTTCTGGCTGCTCGGTTTCGACACCAAAGGCAGCCCCTTCTGGGTGTTCGTGATCGCCGTGCTCAACGCCGTCCTGGGCGTCGGGCTGGGCCTGTTGGCAAGTGCGTTCGCGCGCACCGAGTTCCAGGCTGTTCAGTTCATGCCGGTCGTCATCGTCCCGCAACTGCTGCTCGCGGGCATCATCGTCCCGCGGGCTCAACTGCCGACCTGGCTGGAGTGGATCAGCAACGCGATGCCGGCCAGCTACGCGCTCGAGGCCCTGCAGCAGGTCAGCGCGCACACCGACCTGACCGCCGTTGCCGTGCGCGACATGGTCGTGGTGCTGGCCTTCGCGGTCGTCGCCATGGCGCTGGCAGCGGCCACCCTGCGGCGGCGCACGCCGTGAAACGGCCCGGCCGCCCACCGGGCATCTCCGATACCAGGGACAGGATCCTGGCAAGTGCGCGAGAACTGTTCGCCCACAACGGTATTGATCGCACTCCGATCCGCGCGATTGCGGCCGCCGCAGGCGTGGACTCGGCGTTGGTGCACCACTACTTCGGCACCAAGCGGCAGTTGTTCGCCGCGGCCATCAACCTGCCCATCGACCCGATTGCCGTGCTCGGCCCGATCCGCGAGGTGCCGGTGGACGAGCTCGGGCTGGTGCTGCCGTCGCTGCTGTTGCCGCTGTGGGATTCGGAGATGGGCGCCGCGCTGGTCGCCACACTGCGCTCGATGCTGACCGGCTCCGACGTCAACCTGATCAGGTCGTTTTTTCAGGAGGTGATCACCGCCGAGGTCGCACCGCGGGTGGACTATCCGCCTGGCAGCGGGCGCATCCGGGTGCAGTTCGTCGCCTCCCAGCTCGTCGGTGTGGTGATGGCCCGCTACATCATCAAGCTGGAGCCGTTCGCCTCGATGCCGCCGGAGCAGATCGCCAAGACCATCGCGCCCACCCTGCAGCACTACCTGACCGGTGACCTGCCGTGACCCTCAGCCCAGGATCGGAAAGCGGCGTTGCCGGGCGAGGCGGTTCAGCGCGCGCTGCATGACGCGGCGGACGTGATCGTCGATCTCGTCGACGTCCGGATCCGTGCCGAACGAGGCGGGGTCCACCGGCTCGAGCACCTCCATCACGATCTTCGACGGGAGCGGGAAGTTCGGCGGGAAGGTGACGGTCAACCCGAACGGCAGACCGATGCTCACCGGCGCGATCTCGGCCCGCAACCGGGGCAACCCCAGCCGGTTGGCCAGCGCCGTGCCCCGGGCGAGGAAGAACTGGGTCTCCTGGGCGCCGATCGACACCATCGGCACTATCGGCACCCCGGCCTCGATGGCTGTCCTGACATAGCCGGTTCGGCCGTCGAAGTCGATCACGTTCTGCTCCGCGGTCGGCCGGTAGGCGTCATAGTCACCGCCCGGGAACACCAGCACCACCGCCCCGGACCGCAGGGCGCGCACGGCATTGTCCGGGCTGGCGTGGATCACACCGAGTCGCGGGAGAATCGGGCCCCACGGCACCAGGAAGATCGCGTAGTGCGCCAGGGTGTACAGCGGCCGGGTGTAGCCGAACCTGCGGTAGAAGGCTGGTCCGAAGACCGGGACATCCGGGGTGAGCATGCCTCCGGAATGGTTGGCCACCAGCAGCGCGCCGCCGGTCGGCGCCATGTTGGCCAGGCCCCGCACCTCGGCGCGGAAGTACGCCCGCACCACTGGCGCGGTCGCGGAAATGAAGGCACGGGTGAACGACGGATCCCACTTGGCGAGCTCACCGGCGCGCGCGGTGCCGGCCGCCTTGCCGCTCATGGCTCGACGGTACGGCTAGCCGCCGGCCTGTGCCATGAGTCGCTCGTGCTCCTCGGGCCCGACATCGACGGCCTCGTCAACCAGCAGCACCGGGATACCGTCCTCGATGCGGTAGAGCTTATGCAGGCGCGGGTTGTAGAGCACACCATCGACCAGCAGCAGCGGACCCCGATCGGCGGGGCAGACCAGGATGCTCAGGAGCTTGTCGTCGAGCACGGCGGTCCTACGGCGTGATCGGCGCCGCAGGCGGTGCGGCGGGTGCGGCGGGCGCCTCGCCGCCCATCGCGGGATTGCTGTCGCCGGGCATCTCACCGGCGCCCATCACAGCGTTGTTGGCGTTCTTGGCCGCCTGGGCCTGCTCCAGCAGATCGGACTGCGCCTTGATCCTCTGCTGGTAGGCCAGAGTGTCGGTCAACGCGTCGATCAGCGGCTTCTGGTTGGGCCGGTAGTTCAGTGCCTGGGTGATCGCGGCGACGTTGGTCTTCGACGGTTTGAAACCCGCCGCGCGCAGTTTCATCACCGACTTGATCAGGTTGGACAGCTCACCGCCGCCGGCGCCGGTGTCGTAGTTCTGGTCGATGAATGCCAGCATTTGGTCAGCGCTGGTGAACTGCGGCACGCCCGAATCGGACGCGGCCGCCGTCGTGGGGGTCGCCGACGAGGTGGTGCCCGGATCGGCCAGCGCACTGGGCGCTCCGAACCCGGCCAGCAGACCAGCCGTCACGGCACCGACCACCGCGAATCTGACGCTGCGATGGCGGCGACTGCGTGTCTGCGATGTCATGCATTCCTCCGACGCGTGGGCGACCCGACCTACCGGGCGAGCCTAACAGTGCGGCACGACCACGACAGAAGCTCAGCTCTGGGCACCCGCCAGCGCAGCTCGAACCGCAGCCGTCAACCGCTTGTACTTTCCCGTATCGGCGTCCAGGTACCAGCTGTTACGCGACGGCCTGGGCACACCGGCGGCCCGCAGCGCCGACACCGTCGGCCGATACGTGGCGCTCAAGGGCAGGCTCGGCACCACGTGGACGACGTCCGGTCCGAGCCCGAACGGCATGGCGGCCACGGCTTCACTGAGATCGGCGACGGTGACGGTCAGCCCCGGCCGCAGGGTGATGGCGGCGACGGCCAGCGTTCCCTTCGGGCCCTGGACGCCGTACGTCGCGGCCAGGTCCACCCCGGGGATGCGGCTGATCGCCTCGGTGATGGGCTCGGGGAACACCACGCCCCGCGCGGTGCGGATCAGCATGTTGCGGTTGCCGAGCAGCCAGAAGTCGCCGTCGGGGTCGCGCCGGAAGACGTATTCGGTCGAGATCCAGGTGTCACCGGGGGCGAACACCCCGCGCTTGACCGAGGCCGTCGGGTCGATCGGTCCCCACGGGCGGGCGAGCAGCAGCCCGGCCTGGTTGGCTTCCGCGACCTGGACGAAGCCGCGGTCGTCCTCCAGGATCAGGTCCTCGTCGGGGGCGTAGGCGGCCAGTTCCACCACCCCGCCGCCGGGCAGCGGCCTGCCCTTGCTGCCGACCTTGGCGCCTGCCACATTGGCGAGCACCGCCTGACCGTCGGTGGTGGCGAAGAACTCCACGATGTTGGCCGGCGTGAAGGTCTCGACGACACGCTGCCACAGACCGGTCGGCATACCCGAGCCGATGAACAGCCGCACGGCGTGGTTGCGATGCAACGCGAAGGCCGGATCGTCGATCACTTCGCGCAGCATCGCCCAGGTGTAGGACACGACGGTCACGCCGTACTGGCGAAGCTCGGAGACGAACCGTTCCGGCTGCAGTCCGCGCGACAGCGCGATCCGGGCGCCGCCGACGACGGCCCCGCCCAGAGCGACCAGCAGCCCGGACTGGTGATGCAGCGGAGTCAGGCAGTAGACCGTGTCGCTGCGGCCCAGCGCGGCGGCCGAGGCCGTCCCGAACGCCGACAACGCCCAGCGGTAGTTGGTGATCTGCTTGGGCACCAGTTCCCCGCCGATCGTGCTGAACGCGACGAACGCGAGGTCGCGGGCGAAGCCGGGGTTCGGCCGGTACCACCCCGGCAGCGAAACGGCGTCGGGGTCGATCTTCTCCATGTCGATGACGCCGCTGTCGGCGGGCACGTTGAGGTCGCGAGTCTCACCGCCGCCGAGGACCAGGATCTGCACCGGGAGCTTGCGGGCAGCCTCCAGGTTGCCCGGATCGGTGATCACCTCGGTGACACCGCCGAGCCGGACCGCCTCGTCGAGATCGGCGTCCGGCGGCATCAGCACCGCGACGGCGCCGAGTCGCGACAGCGCGGCGATGGCCACCAGCGCCGAGGGCCGGGTGTCCATCAGCACGCCGACCCGGACGCCCTGGCGCACTCCCACCCGGATCAGGCCGCGCACCACGTTGTTGATTCGGCGGTTGACCCCCTCATAGGTGTGCACCCGACCGTCGAAGAGCAGGAACTCGCCGTCCGGCGCGCCCTCGGCCTGCTCATCGATGATGCGCGCCAACGAGATTCGGGTGTGGTCGTTGATCTGGCCGAGGCGGACCAGGCGCGGCAGGGTGCGCGCGGTCTCGATGGCCAGTGTCCGCATCGACTTGTTGGCGGTGACCACCGCGTCGGCGGCACCGCGCACCAGCGACGCCGCCAATCCCGACGCCTCTGCCACGCCGTGCATGATGCGCGAGCTGAGTGCGACCCCGGACTGCTCCGGCTCTGCAGTGCTGTCCGGCATCGGCACGATGCTGGCCGGGCGCGGGTACTCGCCGGACAGCCACAGGATCCAGTCGGCCACCGCCGGCCAGGTTGTCGTGGCGGCTTTGGAACCCACGACCAGGCCGAAATGCCCGGCCCGGATCATCACCTCGTACACCTCGGCGCTCGGCGCGGCTCGTTTGATGCCGCGCACCGACGCCGGCTGGCCGATGTCGTCGACCTCGCCGACGAACGCCAGGACCGGGCAGGTGATGTCGGACAGCGTGACCAGCTGACCGTTGATCGCGAAGCCGCCCGTCATCATCCGGTTGTGCGCGATGAACTGCTTGAGCAGTTCGGCGACGGCCGGACCCGACCAGGCGATCCAGCCCTCGCTGTCCAGGAAGCGGCGCTGCTGCTCGCGCGGCAGCAGGGCCTCGCGGTCGTGAAGCTGGCGCACGAAGTCGATGCGCGCCTTGGCGGTCTTGAGCGGGTCGAGCATCTGGAAGCCGGTGCGGGCCATCCAGCCGGTGATGTCGATGCGGTTGAAGACGTGATCCGCGACGAAGTCGGCGGCGACCGCGCCGAAGTTGGCGGGGATGCCCATCGGCAGCGCGGCCAGGGTGTCGACCGGCGAGCCGAACGCGATGATGCTGGCGATGTCCTTGCTACGCCGGTAGGCGGCGGTCTGATAGCAGAACATGCCGCCCTGGGAGTAGCCGGCGAGGTGGACGTCTGAGCCGGTGCTCTCCTTGACCACGCCGATGGCCTCGTCGAGGGCGACGATGTGGTCGGTGAGGGTGCGTTCCATGCCGCCCTCGACCTCGTCAGGCGAGCCGAAGTCGATCACCCACGGGTCCACTCCCGCCGCGTGCAGGATGCCGACCGCACCGTCCTCCTGGGTGACGTCCCACATGTTCGCCGACATCATCATCGGATGGACCATCAACACAGGTGGTCCGGCCGGCGGCTGCCCGGGCCGGTTGTCCGGCGGGAAATACCGCCGGAGCTTGTACATCGGCTTGCTCTCGACGATCTGGAACGGCGACGGCACGACACCGGTCTCGAGGCCGCCCCAGCGCAGTACCTCGAAGCCGTTCTGGGCTGTCGCCATCAGCCGCTCGACCGGCCTGGTCAGCGCCGACAAGTTCAAGTCCACAACTACTCCCCTGTCCGACATCTCTGCTGCGTGCGGCCCCCGACAGCCTGCACATCATGGCACAGAGCCGACGACGCGCCTGCCGCTTTTGGCACCCCTGGCCGACCCACCGATAGGGTCGTCCCGGTGGCACACCTGCTGGGGGCCGAAGCCCTCCACCTCGAGTACCCGACTCAGGTGGTCTTCGACTCGGTGACCGTCGGCGTCAACGAAGGTGCCCGCATCGGCATCGTCGGCCGCAACGGCGACGGAAAGTCCAGCCTGCTCGGCATGCTCACCGGCCGCATCACCGCGGACTCGGGCCGCGTGACCCGGCGCGGCGGCCTTCGGGTGACCGCCCTGGACCAGGCCGACACCCTCGACCCGGACCGCACCGTCGGCAGCTCGCTGGTCGGGGACCAACCCGAACACGAGTGGGCGGGCGAGCCCCGCATCCGTGACGTCGTGGCCGGTCTGGTCGCCGACATCGACTGGGAGATGCCGGTCTCGTCGCTGTCCGGTGGCCAGCGGCGCCGGGTCCAGCTGGCCGCCCTGCTGATCGGCGACTGGGACGTGATCGCCCTCGACGAGCCGACCAACCACCTCGACATCGAGGGCATCACCTGGCTCGCCGAGCACCTGAAGAACCGGTGGGCGCGACAGGCAGGCGGGTTGCTGCTGGTGACCCATGACCGGTGGTTCCTCGACGAGGTCGCCAACACGACGTGGGAGGTGCACGACGGGGTCGTCGAACCGTTCGACGGCGGTTATGCCGCCTACGTTCTGCAGCGGGTGGAACGCGACCGCGTCGCGGCCGCCTCCGAGGCCAAGCGGCAGAACCTCATGCGCAAGGAACTCGCCTGGCTGCGCCGCGGTGCGCCGGCACGGACGTCCAAGCCGAAGTTCCGCATCGACGCCGCCAACCAGCTGATCGCCGACGTGCCACCACTGCGCAACACCGTCGAGCTGGCCAAGCTGGCGACCGCGCGACTGGGCAAGGACGTCATCGACCTGCTCGACGCCTCAGTGTCCTTCGACGGCAGGCCGGTGTTGTGCGATGTGGAGTGGCGCATCGGCCCTGGTGAGCGCACCGGGATCGTCGGGGCCAACGGCGCCGGCAAGTCGACGCTGCTGGCCTTGATCGCCGGGACGCTGGCCCCGGACAGCGGCCGGGTCAAGCACGGCAAGACCGTGCGCCTGGCGATGCTCGACCAGCAGTCCAGCCAGCTGACCGAGATCGCCGGCGACATGGTCCGTGAGGTTCTGGGCCGTCTCAAGGCCGGATATATGGTCGACGGACGCGAGCTGACACCGGCACAATTGTTGGAGCGCTTGGGTTTTCGCCGCGACCAGCTGTCCTCCCGGGTGGGTGAACTGTCCGGCGGTCAGCGTCGGCGCCTGCAGTTGATGCTCACCCTGTTCGAAGAGCCCAACGTGCTGGTGCTCGACGAGCCGACCAACGATGTGGACATCGACATGCTCTCGGCCACCGAGGATCTGCTCGACTCGTGGCCGGGCACCCTGATCGTCGTCTCACACGACCGGTATCTGCTCGAGCGGGTGACCGACCAGCAGTACGCGATCATCGACGGCCACCTACGCCACCTGCCCGGCGGCGTCGACGAATACCTGCGCATCATGGCGCGCAGGCAGGCCGATACCGGCTCGAACCGCTCCCCTGATCAGTCGGCGGCGCGGGAAGCATTGTCGGGCGCGGAGTTACGCAACGTCGAGAAAGAGATCGCGGCCCTGGACCGGGCATTGGTGAAGCTGTCGGAGAAGGTCAACGCCAAGCACGTCGAACTGGCCGAGCACGACCAGTCCGACCACGTCGGGATCGCCCGGCTCACCGGGGAGTTGCGTCAGCTGGAGGACGAGGTGGCCGACAAGGAGAGCCGCTGGCTCGAACTCTCCGAGCTGATCGAGTAGCTCAGCGCCGCAAGGCGATTCGCAGTTTATCGGAGGTCTCGCGCACGACGGCGAGCTGCTTGGCGACCTGAACCGGTGCGGTGCCGCCGCGGGCGTCGCGCGATGACACCGACCCGTCCACGGTCAGCACGTCGCGCACGTCGGGGGTCAGCGCATCACTGATCTGGGCCAGTTCGGCGTCGGTCAGCTCGTCGAGGCCGACCCCCCGGGCCTCGGCCGCGCGGACCGCCGCCCCCGCCGCCTCGTGGGCGACGCGGAACGAAACCCCACGGCGCACCAGCCATTCGGCGACGTCGGTGGCCAGCGTGTAGCCCGCCGGCGCCAGTGCGGCCATCCGCTCGGTGTCGAAGGTCAGAGTCGCCACCAGGCCGGCCATCGCGGGCAGTACCAGCTCCAGCTGTGCCACCGAGTCGAACACCGGCTCCTTGTCCTCCTGCAGGTCCCGGTTGTAGGCCAGCGGCTGGGCCTTGAGGGTGGCCAGCAGACCGGTCAGGTTCCCGATCAGCCTGCCCGACTTTCCGCGCGCCAGTTCGGCGATGTCGGGGTTCTTCTTCTGCGGCATGATCGAGCTGCCTGTCGACCATGCGTCGTGCAGGGTGACGTAGCCGAATTCGGTTGTGCTCCAGATGATCACGTCTTCAGCAAGCCGGGACAGGTCGACGGCGATCATGGCGAGCACGAAGGCCGCCTCGGCGGCGAAGTCCCGGGAAGCGGTCGCGTCGATCGAATTATCCGCTGCTGCAGCGAATCCCAGCTCTTCGGCGATCGCGTCCGGGTCCAGTCCCAGTGACGACCCGGCCAGCGCACCGGAACCGTAGGGCGAGACCGCGGTGCGCCGGTCGAAGTCGACGATGCGGTCCACGTCGCGCAGCAGCGGGTGGGCGTGGGCCAGCAGGTGATGGGCGAGAAGCACCGGCTGCGCGGCCTGCAGATGGGTCTTGCCCGGCATGATCGCGGTGGGGTGGGCCGCCGCCTGGGTGGCCAGCGCCGAGACGACGTCCAGCGCGCCGGCGGCGACGCGGCCCATCGCGTCGCGCAGCCACATCCGGAACAGCGTGGCCACCTGGTCGTTGCGGGACCGCCCGGCCCGCAGTCGGCCGCCGAGGTCAGCGCCCACCCGGTCGATCAGGCCACGCTCCAGCGCGCCGTGCACATCCTCGTCGGTGACCAGCGGTGTGAAGCTGCCGTCGGCGACGTCGGAGCCCAGGCTGTCCAGCCCGGCCAGCAGCCCGTCACGCTGGTCGTCGGTCAGCAGCCCGGCCCGGTGCAGCACCTTGGCGTGCGCCTTGGACGCGGCGACGTCATAGGGGGCCAGCACCCAGTCGAAGTGCGTGGACTTGCTCAGCGCTGCCAACGCGGGCGCGGGCCCGTCGGCGAAGCGCCCACCCCACAGCGAGCCCTCGTTGGTGCTCATATCCCTCCCACGCGAACAGACACGAAAGTCCCCGACACACCGTGAATCCGGGTGCCTTTGTGTCTGTTCGCGGTCATTTGGGCAGATCCCGCCGGGCGGCGATTTTCGACGACAGGCCGTGCACGTGTACGAAGCCCTTGGCCGCCGACTGGTCGAAGGTGTCGCCTTCGTCGTAGGTGGCCAGGTTGAAGTCGTAGAGCGACTCAGGGCTACGCCGACCGTTGACGGCGATGTGCCCGCCGTGCAGCACCAGCCGGATCTCGCCGGTGACCTTCTCCTGGGTCTTGGCGACGAACGTCTCCAGTGCGGTCTTCAGCGGCGAGAACCACAGGCCGTCATAGACCAGCTCACCCCAGCGCTGGTCGGTCAGGCGCTTGAACCGGCCGAGATCGCGCTCCAGCGTGACGTGCTCGAGCTCGGTGTGCGCGGTGATCAGCACCATCGCACCCGGCGCCTCGTAGATCTCCCGGCTCTTGATGCCGACGAGGCGGTCCTCCACCACGTCGAGGCGCCCGACGCCCTGTGCCCCCGCCCGGCGGTTGAGTTCGACGATCGCCTCCAGGACCGTGACCGGGCTGCCGTCGATTGACACCGGCACACCCTTCTCGAACCCGACGATCACCTCGTCGGGGGTGTTCCAGTTGATCGTCGGGTCTTCGGTGTAGTCGTAGACATCCTTGGTGGGGGCGTTCCACAGGTGTTCCAGGAAGCCGGTTTCCACCGCGCGGCCCCACACGTTCTGGTCGATGGAGAACGGTGAGCGCTTGCTGACGTTGATCGGAATCGCGTTCTCCTCGGCGAACGCGATGGCCTTCTCCCGGGTCCAGGCGTAGTCGCGGACCGGGGCCAGTACCTCCAGATCCGGTGCCAGCGAGGCGAATCCGACCTCGAAGCGAACCTGGTCGTTACCCTTGCCGGTGCAGCCGTGGGCGACGATGCCGCCGCCATACTCGCGGGCCGCGGCCACCAGGTGCTTGACGATCAGCGGGCGGCTCAGCGCCGACACCAGCGGATAGCGGTCCATGTAGAGGGCGTTGGACTGGATGGCCGGCAGGCAGTAGTCGTCGGCGAACTCGTCGCGGGCGTCGACCACCACCGCCTCGACCGCACCGCACTCCAGGGCACGCTGACGGACGACCTCCATGTCCTCCCCGCCCTGACCAAGGTCGATGGCCACGGCCACGACCTCACGGCCGGTCTCCTTGCCGATCCAGCTGATGGCCACCGAGGTGTCCAGACCGCCGGAATACGCCAAGATGACGCGCTCGGACATGAAGTGTCTCCTTTGTTTTCGGCTCTATCGGATGTTCTCGAACATGGTGGCCAGCTCTGCGCCGGTCTTCGGCTCGCGGGCCACCACCAGGATGGTGTCGTCGCCGGCGATGGTGCCCACGACGTCGGGCATCGCGGCCCGGTCGATCGCGCTGGCCAGGTAGTGCGCCGCGCCGGGCGGGGTGCGCAGCACCGCGAGGTTGCCGCTGGCGTCGGTGGACACCAGCAGCTCACCGAGCAGCCGCGAGACGCGCTCGGTGCCGCCGGACACCCCGCGCACCGGGCTGCCGTCTTCGGGGACGACGTAGACCCCGACACCGCCGTCGGCGCCGCGCAGCTTCACCGCGCCGAGTTCCTCGAGGTCGCGCGACAGCGTCGCCTGGGTGACGTCGATACCCTCGTCGGCCAGCAGTACGGCCAGCTCGCTTTGGCTGTGCACCGACCGCGACGACAGGATCGCCACGATCCGAGACTGCCGACCCGCGCGGTTGGTGCTGACTTCGGTGGTCATTGCAGCTTCTGCTCTTCGCGCAAGCGGCTCATCGCTGCTCCAGTAGCCACACCAGCAGCGCCTTCTGTGCGTGCAGCCGGTTCTCGGCCTCGTCCCACACCGCACTGTGCGGACCGTCGATCACCTCGTCGGTGATCTCGAACCCGCGGTGGGCCGGAAGGCAGTGCAGGACAACAGCTTCGGAGTCGGCCCTACCCAGCAACTCGGCGTTGACCTGGAACGGTCTGAACGGGCCCACCCGGTCCAGGCCGTCGTTCTCCTGACCCATCGACGTCCAGGTGTCGGTGACCAGGACGTCGGCACCGGTGGCCGCGGCGGCCGGATCGGAGGTCAGCGTCACCGCGGCGCCGGTTTGGGCGGCACGCTCCTCCGCGGCCGCGACGAACCGCGGATCGGGCTCGAATCCGGCGGGGGCGGCGATCGTCACGTGCACACCGGCGGTGACCCCGCCCAGCATCAGCGAGTGGGCCATGTTGTTGGCGCCGTCACCGAAGTAGGTCATCCGCAGGCCGTTGAGCGATCCCTTGCGTTCGGCGAGGGTCTGCAGATCGGCCAGGACCTGGCACGGGTGGAACTCGTCGGACAGCGCGTTGACGACGGGAGCGGTGGACACCGACGCCATGGTGCTCAACCCCGCTTGGGCGAACGTGCGCCACACGATGGCGTCGACGAAGCGCGAGAGCACCCGTCCGGTGTCCTCCAGCGTCTCCTCCCGGCCCATCTGGGTGGCCCGGCTGTCGACCACCACGGCATGCCCGCCCAGTTGGGCGATGCCGATCTCGAAGGAGAACCGGGTCCGGGTCGAGTTCTTGTCGAAGATCACCGCGACGCCGCGTGGGCCTTCCAGTGGGCGCCGGCTCAGCGGCTCCTTCTTGAGCACGGCGGCGAGTGCGAGGACCTCGGCCTGTTCGGCCGGAGTGAGGTCGTCGTCACGTAGGAAATGCCGAACAGTGCTCATACCGAAGCCTTTTCGAGGATGTCGGGCAGGGCGGCAAGGAAGCTGTCGATCTGCGCTTCGGTGATCACCAGTGGCGGCGCCAGCCGGATGACGTCGGGTGCGGCGGCGTTGACCAGGAATCCGGCTTCGCGGGCGGCGGTCTCGACGACCTTGCCCTGCGGTGCGGTCAGCACCACGCCGCGCAGCAGGCCGCGCCCGCGGACGTGATCGACCAGTGGGTGGCCCAGCGACTCGATGCCGTGGCTGAGGGTCTTGCCAAGCACGTCGGCGCGTTTCACCAGGTCGTCGTTGGCCAGCACCCGCAATACCGCCAGCGCCGCGGCGGTGCACACCGGGTTGCCGCCGAAGGTGCTGCCGTGCAGTCCCGGCGTCATCAGGTCGGCGGCCGGGCCGATCGCCAGGCACGCCCCGATCGGCAGCCCGCCGCCCAGACCCTTGGCCAGGGTGACCACGTCGGGCGTTATGCCGTCGTGCTGGTGGGCGAAGAACGCTCCGGTGCGGCCGATCCCGGTCTGCACCTCGTCGAGCACCAGCAGCGCGCCGTGGCGGGTGGTGATCTCGCGAGCTGCGGCCAGATAGCCGGCGGGCGGGACGACCACGCCGCCCTCCCCCATGATCGGCTCGAGGAACACCGCCGCGGTGTCATCGCCGACCGCGGCGGCCAACTCCTCGACGTCCCCGTAGGGAACATGGGTGACGTATCCCGGAAGGGGCTCGAACGGCGCCTGTTTGGCCGGTTGGCCGGTGAGCGCCAGCGCGCCCATGGTGCGGCCGTGGAAGGCGTTCTCGGCGGCCACGATCTTGGTGCGGCCGGTCAGCCGGGTCAGTTTGAAGGCGACCTCGTTGGCCTCGGCTCCCGAGTTGCAGAAGAACACCCGCGTGGGCACGTCGGCGCCGAGATGGTCGACCAGCGCTTCGGCCAGCGCGATACCCGGCTCGGTGGCGTACAGGTTCGAGGTGTGGCCCAGCGTGTTCAGCTGGGTGGTGACAGCCTCGATGACCGCCGGATGGCGGTGTCCCAGAACGTTGACCGCGATTCCGGCGAGCAGATCGAGGTAGGTCTTGCCGTCGACGTCGGTGACAACCGCGCCCTCGCCGCTGACCAGCGCCACCGGCGGAGTGCCGTAGTTGTTCATCATGACCGCTTGCCAGCGCTGCTGCATGGCCTCGGTGGAGTTCACGGAGTCACCTTCGTCCCAGTCCCCTCGTCGGTGAACAGTTCGACCAGCACGCAGTGCTCGACGCGGCCGTCGACCACATGCGCGCTGGGGACGCCGCCCTTCACGGCCCGCAGGCAGGCCTCGATCTTGGGCACCATTCCGGACTCCAGGCCCGGCAGCAGTTGCGTCAAGGTGGCGGTGTCGATTTCGCTGACCAACGAGTCACGGTCGGGCCAGCGCGTGTATAGGCCCTCGACGTCGGTGAGCATCAGCAGCTTCTCGGCGCCCAGCGCCTCGGCCAGGGCTGCGGCGGCGGTGTCGGCGTTGATGTTGTACACCACCCCGTCGATGTCAGGTGCGATTGTCGAGACCACCGGAATGCGTCCTGCGGCAATGAGATCCAGCACCGCCGCGGTGTTGACCTGATCGACGTCGCCGACCAGCCCGATGTCGGTGGCCACCCCGTCGACGGTGACACTGCGCCGGACCGCGGTGAACAATTGGGCGTCCTCGCCGGTGAGACCGACCGCGTACGGGCCGTGGGTGTTGATCAGATTCACCAGCTCGCGGCCGACCTGCCCGAACAACACCATTCGCGCGACGTCGAGCACCTCCGGTGTGGTGACCCGAAAGCCACCCTTGAAATCGCCTGCGATGCCGAGCTTCTTGAGCATGGCGCTGATCTGCGGGCCACCGCCGTGCACCACGACGGGATGGATGCCGACGTTGCGCAGGAACACCATGTCGGCGGCGAACGCCGCCTTGAGGGTGTCGTCGGTCATCGCGTTGCCGCCGTACTTGACCACCACGACCTTGCCGTGCAACGCCTTGAGCCACGGCAGGGCTTCGGCCAGGACAGCCGCCTTGGTGTTGGTGGTGGCGGTCATGAGCTGTAGGCCGAGTTCTCTTCGACGTAGGCGTGCGACAGGTCGGTGGTGCGGATGGTGGCCTGCGCGTCACCGAGGTTGAGGTCGACGCTGACCTCGACGTCCGGGCCCGACAGGTCGACGTCGCGCGCGCCGGGCGCACCAGCCCCGTCGATACACACCGGGAAGCCGTTGAACGACACCGTGATCCGCTGGTGTTCGATGGTGAAGGGCACCATGCCGACGGCGGCCAGCACCCGGCCCCAGTTGGGGTCCGAGCCGAACAGCGCCGTCTTGACCAGGCTGTCGCGGGCGATCACTCGGGCGGCGACGACGGCGTCGTCCTCGCTCGGGGCGCCGGTGACGGTGATGGAGATGCGCTTCGTCAGCCCCTCGGCGTCGGCCTGCAACTGCGCGCACAGGTCGTCGCACACCCGCAGGACGGCCTCGTCGAGTTCGTCCTGGCTGGGTGCGATCTCGCTGGCGCCGGAGGCCAGCAGCAGCACGGTGTCGTTGGTCGAGCAGCTGCCGTCGACGTCGAGGCGGTCGAAGGTCTTGGCGCTGGCGCGGCGCAACGCGGTGTCGAGTGCGGCGGCGTCGGCCACGGCGTCGGTGGTCAGCACCACGAGCATGGTGGCCAGCGACGGGGCGAGCATTCCGGCGCCCTTGGCCATCCCGCCGAGGGTCCAGTTCAGCCCGGAGCCCGGTGAGTGATGCAGCGCAACCTGTTTCGGCACGGTGTCGGTGGTCATGATGGCGCGCGCGGCTTCCTCTCCGCCGGTGAGCCCGCCGCTGAGTTCGTGCACGATCTCGGTGACGCCGGCCAGCACCTTGTCCATCGGCAGCCGGTCGCCGATCAGGCCGGTCGAGCAGATCGCGACCTCGATGGGTCCGGTCTCGGTGCCCCAGTCCGACAGGGCGGCCGCGACGGCCTCAGCGGTGGCGTGGGTGTCCTGGAAGCCCTGCGATCCGGTGCAGGCATTGGCGCCGCCGGAGTTCAGCAGCACTGCACGTAGCCGGCCGGTGGTGAGCACCTGCTGGCTCCACAACACCGGCGCGGCCTTGACCTGGTTGCGGGTGAACACCGCGGCGGCCGCGTAGTCGGGCCCCTCGTTGAACACCAGCGCGAGGTCGAGTGCCCCGGCCTTCTTCTTGATGCCCGCGGGGATTCCGGTGGCACGGAACCCGGCCGGCGCGGTCACACCCTGCGTACGCAGCAGCCTCACGTCACCATGGAGCGTCACGGCGCCACTCCCACGGTCGACAGTCCCTCGGTCTCCGGCCAGCCCAGCGCCAGGTTCATCGACTGCACCGCAGCACCGGCGGTTCCCTTCACCAGGTTGTCGATCGCGCACACGACGACCAGCACGCCGGCGTCGGCGTCGACGGCCACGGCCAGTTGTGCAGCGTTGCTGCCGATCACCGAGCCGGTGCGAGGCAGCTGCCCTTCGGGCAGCAGATGAATGAAAGGTTCTGCTTCGTAATACTTTTCGTAGGCCGCACGAATCTGGGACAGTGCGGCGCTGGTGCGCGCGGTACAGGTGGCCAGGATTCCCCGCGACGTCGGGATCAGCACAGGGGTGAACGACACCGTCACCGGCCGGTCGGTGACGGCACGCAGCCCCTGGGCGATCTCCGGGGTGTGCCGATGGGCGCCGGCGATGTTGTAGGCCCGCGCCGAGCCGATGACCTCCGAACCAAGCAAGTCGACCTTCGCGGCCCGGCCCGCCCCCGACGTGCCACTGACCGCCACGACCGTGACGGCGGGCTCGACGAGATCCTCGGCCACGGCCGGCAGCAGTGCCAGCAGTGCGGCGGTGGGATAGCAGCCGGGCACCGCGACCCGATTGGCGCCGCGCAGCCGGTCCCGGCCGCCGGGTAGTTCGGGCAGCCCGTAGGGCCAGCTGCCGGCGTGCGGCGAACCGTAGAACCGCTCCCAGTCCGCGGCATCGGTGAGCCGGAAGTCCGCGCCGCAGTCGATGATGAGCGTGTTGTCGCCGAGCTGTTCGGCCAGCGCCGCGGAGTTGCCGTGCGGCAGCGCCAGGAACACCACGTCGTGGCGGGCGAGGAGCTCGACGTCGGTGGGGTCCAGGACCCGGTCGGCCAGCGGCAGCAGATGCGGATGGTGTTCGACCAGCTGGGTGCCGGCGCTCGCAGCTGCGGTCAGCGCACCGATGGTCAGCCGGCCGTCGGCGTAGGCGGGGTGGCCGAGCAGCAGGCGCAGGACCTCACCGCCGGCATACCCACTGGCACCGGCAACCGCGACCGAAGTCATGCAGAGATTCTGCATGTTTATGCAACTGGTTGCAAATTCATTCCGCAGGGTTCCTCGCGAGCAGACACAAACGTCCCCGACACACCGCCCAGTCAGGGGCTTTTGTGTCTGCTCGCGGCAAGAGGGGTCAGGCGCGCAGAGTCGCGCCGAGGCGGTCGGCGGCCGCGGTCACCGCGGCGTCGCGGGCGGCGCTGGCCTCGTCCTCGGTCAGCGTGCGGTCCGGCGCACGGAACCGCAGCGCCAGCGTCAGAGACTTGCGGCCCTCGCCGATCTGCGGGCCGGTGTAGACGTCGAACAGCGCCACATCCTCGAGCAGCTCGCCCGCGCCGTCGCGCACCGCGTCGATGACCGCCTGCGCGGCGACGTCGCCGCCCACCACCAGGCTCAGGTCCTGGAACACCGCCGGGAACGGCGAGACCCGCGGCGAAGGCAGCGACTCGGTGATCGGCACGGCGTCCAGATCGAGCTCCACCGCGCAGGTCCCCTTCGGCAGTCCCGATCGTTCGACCACCGCGGGGTGCAACTGGCCGGCATGTCCGACGACGCGGGCGTCGACCACCACTTCGGCGCAGCGCCCCGGATGCCACGGCAGGTGCTGAGCGGCGCGCAGCGTCACGTCGACGCCGCTCGCACGAGCGATGATCCGCACCGCCTCGAACGCGTCGGCGGCCTCCACCGGCCGGCCGGGCCCCCACGGGCCGCGTGGTTCCCGCAGCCCCGTCAGCACCGCACCCACGTGCACGGGCTGATGCGGCAGGGAGGCGTTCAAGGCGGCGATCTCGCCGTCGGTGGGCCTGCGGTGGGTGGGGATCAACTCGACCGCGCGGGTCTCTCCGCCGGGCTTGACCACCTGGGCGATCGAGAACAGCGCGACATCGGCGAAGCCGCGGGAAACGTTGCGGGACAACGCTTCCAGCAGCGCAGGCAGCAGCGTGGTGGCCAGGTGCGGTCGTTCGGCCTCCAGCGGGTTGAGCACCGCGGTGGTGGCCCGCCGCGGGTCTTCGGCGGCCAGCCCCCACTGGTCGAAGACGCCGGCGGGCAGAAATGGTGTCGGCAGCACCTCGACATAGCCCGACAGCGCCAGCGACTTGCCGATCGCGCGGCGGCGCTTCTGTCCGGACGTCAGGCCGCGGCCCGCGGGCGCGTTGGGCAGGACCGACGGGATCTTGTCGAGCCCCTCCAGCCGCAGCACCTCCTCGACCAGGTCGGCGGGCTGCACCAGGTCGGGACGCCAACTCGGCGGGGTGACCACGAGGATCGCCGGATCGGCATCGTCCTCGTCGACGCGCGCGCCGATCTGGGTCAGCCGGTTCACGGCGGCGCCGGGCTCGTACTCCACCCCGGCCATCCGGTCGGGCAGGTCGAACCGCATCCGCACCGGGGCGGGCGACCAGTCCTCGCGCGGCGGATCGCCACGCCAGTCGGTCAGGCGCGGCTCGACGGTTCCGCCGGCGATCTCGGCCAGCAGGGCCGCGCAGCGGTCGAGTGCCGCCACCGAGACGGCTGGGTCGACCGAACGTTCGTAGCGCCGGCCGGCCTCGCTGACCAGATGCAACCGCCGCAGCGTGCGGGACACCGCGGCGGGATCCCAAACCGCGGCCTCCAGCAGGATGTCGGTGGAGGTGTCGTCGATCTCGGTGGTCCCCGCGCCCATCACGCCGCCGATGGCCGCGGTGGCCACGTCGTCGACGATGAGCACGTCACCCGAATCGAGCTTGCGCTCGATGTCGTCGAGGGTGACCACGGTCTCCCCCGGCTCGGCGAACCGCACGGCGAAGTCGCCGTGGATGCGGCCGCTGTCGTGGGCGTGCATCGGATGGCCGAGTTCGAGCATCACGTAGTTGGTGACGTCGACGGCCGGTGAGATCGGCCGGATGCCGGAGAGCATCAGCCGGCGGCGCAACCACCACGGCGATGTGGCGTTCGGGTCGATACCGGTGACCGGGCGCAGCGCGAACCTGCTGACACCGGTGCCCGGCTCGATGGTCACCCCGAGCGCCGGGCCCGCGACGGGCAGCGGCGGCACGTCTGCGGGATCGACGTAGTCCAGGTCGTAGGCGCAGGCGATCTCACGGGCGATGCCGCGCACCGACATGCAGTAGCCGCGGTCGGGGGTGGTCGCCAGGTCGAACACCACGTCGTCGAGTCCGAGTACGGCGGCGCCGTCCGCACCCGGTTCGGCGGTGCCCGCAGGCAGTACCAGGATTCCGGAATGGTCTGCGCCCAAACCCAATTCGGCTGCCGAGCAGATCATGCCGTCCGACAGCCGGCCGTAGGTCTTGCGGCTGGCGATGTGGAAGCCACCGGGCAGCGTGGTTCCCGGCAGGGCGACGACCACCAGGTCGCCCACCGCGAAGTTGGTTGCCCCGCAGACGATGTCTTTCGGAGCCGACGCCCCCACATCAACTATGCAAGCGCGGATGGGCTTCTTGAACTCGGTGAGGTCCTCGATGGCGCTGACGCGCCCGACGGTCAGCGGACCGTCCACCGGCCCCAGGGTGATGATGTCCTCGACCTCGTGGCCGACCCGGATGAGAGCCTGCTCCAAATCGTGCGGCTCGACATCCCAGCCCGGGGCGCCGCGCTGGACGACCTCGCGCAGCCAGCTGTAGGGAAGGCGCATCAGACCCCGACCCCGAACGGCAGCGAGAACCGCACGTCGCCCTCGACCATGTCGCGCATGTCGGGAATCCCGTTGCGGAACTGCAGCGTACGTTCCAAGCCCATCCCGAACGCGAAACCCGAGTAGACCTCGGGGTCGATTCCGGCCGCGCGCAACACATTCGGGTTGACCATCCCGCAGCCACCCCACTCGACCCAGCCGGGGCC
This sequence comes from uncultured Actinomycetota bacterium, assembly GCA_963716465.1. GTDB lineage: Bacteria > Actinomycetota > Actinomycetes > Mycobacteriales > Mycobacteriaceae > Mycobacterium. Next base: position 52,625 of record CAVQTS010000002.1, on the reverse strand, counting down.
GCCCTTCTTGTTCGGGAACCAGATATCGACCTCGGCCGAGGGCTCGGTGAACGGAAAGAAGTGCGGGCGCATGCGGGTTCGCGCACCGGCCCCGAACTCCGATCGCGCGAAGGCGTCCAGGGTGCCGCGCAGATGCGCCATCGTCAGCCCCCGGTCGACCGCGAGCCCCTCCACCTGATGGAACACCGGGGTGTGGGTGGAGTCGAGTTCGTCGGTGCGGAACGTCCGCCCGATCGAGACGATGTACACCGGCAGCTCGCGGTCGAGCAGCGTGCGCACCTGCACCGGTGAGGTGTGCGTGCGCAGCAGCTGACGCGAGCCCTCCGGCGCGATGTGGAAGGTGTCGGACTCGCTGCGGGCCGGGTGATCCGGCGGGAAGTTCAGCGCGTCGAAGTTGAACTGCTCGGTCTCGACTTCAGGGCCCTCGGCCAGCTCCCAGCCCATCGCGACGAAGGTGTCGGCGACGTGTTCGGCCAGAATCGTGATCGGGTGACGCGCGCCGACCGGCTGACGGGTGGAAGGCAGGGTGACGTCGACGGCCTCGGCCACCAGCACCGCTGCGTCGCGCTCGGCACGCAGCACCGCCAGGCGCTCGTCGTAGCTGTGCTGAGCCTCGCCGCGGGCCTCGTTCACCCGTTTGCCGGCGTCGGACCGGTCGGCCTTCGGCAGCGTCGCCAGCGCCTGGCGGGCCAGCGCCAGCGGGGCGCGGTCGCCGAGGTGGTCGGTCTTGGCGCGGGCCAGCCCGTCGAGGTCGGCGGCCAGGTCGAAGGCCAGCCGGGCCGCTGCGACGGCCGCGGTCAGCGACTGCTGGGACAGCAGGTCGACGGGTTGGTCACCCACGCGGCGAGACCTCTCCTCTGAATGGGCGCAAATGTCGCGGCACGGGCGTGACGCAAGTGCCGATCATAGGTGATGCCACAATGTCGCCTCGCGGGCATTTCACCGCGCCGGGCGCGTTCCGAGGATGGCACATGGCGAGAGTTCTCATTGTTGCGTTGGTCTGGCTGGCGGCTGTCGGCTGCGGGGTGCTCGCCATCGTTATGCACGGGGCGTGGTGGGTGCTCGCCGCGATCGTCGCCGCACTGGCGTCGGTCGGCACCGTCGATCTGATACAGACCCGGCACACCATCCTGCGGGCCTATCCGATCCTGGGCCATGCCCGGTTTCTGGCCGAGCTGGTGCGGCCGGAGATCCGGCAGTACTTCGTCGAGTCGAACACCGAGGCAGCCCCGTACGACCGGGACACCCGCGACATGGTCTACGAGCGCTCCAAGGGCATGAAGGGCGAGGGCCCGTTCGGCACCGAGCGCGACGTCTACGCGCTGGGCTACGAATTCTTGCGGCACTCGCTGCGCGCCCGGCCGGCCGGCGACGAGATCCCCACGGTTCGGCTGGGCGGCCCGGACTGCCGGCAGCCCTACGACATCGCCCTGCTCAACGTCTCGGCGATGAGCTTCGGCGCGCTGTCGGGCAATGCGATCGAAGCCCTCAACGGGGGTGCCGCACTGGGCGGGTTCGCCCACGACACCGGCGAAGGCGCGATCAGCCCCTATCACCTCAAGCACGGTGGCGACCTGATCTGGGAGATCGGATCGGGCTACTTCGGCTGCCGGAACGCCGAGGGCCACTTCGACGCGGCGAAATTCGAGGAGAAGGCTGCGCTCCCGTCGGTGAAGGCGATCTCGATCAAGTTGTCCCAGGGCGCCAAGCCCGGCCTCGGTGGTGTGCTGCCGGGCCCCAAGGTCAGCGCGGAGATCGCCGCTACCCGCGGGGTGCCACAAGGCCAGACCGTGGTGTCTCCGCCGGCGCACACCGCGTTCCACACTCCGCTGGAGCTGATGCACTTCATCGCCACCCTGCGCAGTCTGTCCGGCGGCAAACCGGTCGGGTTCAAGCTGTGCGTCGGAGCCCGGACGGAGTTCTTGTCCATCTGTAAGGCCATGCTGCAAACCGGCATCACCCCGGACTTCGTGATCGTCGACGGCGCCGAGGGCGGGACCGGGGCCGCCCCGCTGGAGTTCGAGGATCACGTCGGCATGCCGCTCACCGAGGGTCTGATGATGGTGCACAACTGTCTGGTGGGCACCGGGCTGCGCAGCCACGTCAAGATCGGCGCGTCGGGCAAGGTGGCCACCGGCGTCGACATCGTCACCCGGATCTGTCAGGGCGCCGACTTCACCCTGGCGGCGCGGGCGATGATGTTCGCCGTCGGCTGCATACAGGCGATGAAATGTCACACCAACAAGTGCCCGACCGGCGTGGCCACCCAGAACCAGGGCCTGGCGCGCGCGCTGTACGTGCCCGACAAGATTCAGCGGGTCCGCAACTTCCAGCGTGCCACCGTGGCCAGTGCCGCCCAGATCGTCGCCTCGATGGGGCTGGACGGATTCCACCAGTTGCAGCCCTCGATGCTGAACCGCCGCATCGAGGGCCAGCGCACCCGCACCTACGCCGAGATCTATGACTGGCTGATGCCCTGTGAGCTGCTGGAGGACCCGCCGGAGGCCTGGCTGTCCGACTGGATCGAAGCCGGCGCGGACGAGTTCCGCTAGACCGCGGGCTCGGGTATCGGCCCGGTCGGCGCGTCGAGGGTGCGCCGGACCGTCCGCCAGCGGGCCACACCGTGCGCCACCAGCGCGCCGGTAACGCCGAGGGTCGAGGTGACCACCAGCGACAGCGGGGTGTAGGCCATGATCATGTAGCCGAACGACACGGCCACCGCCAGGAGCGCGTAGCGCGCCTGTGTCCACTGCGCGGGGCGCCCGAACCGGGTGCCGGCCACCATCCCGATCATCAGCGCGATCCCGTGCCCGAAGTTGGTGAAGTCGCCCTGGGAGGACGCGGCCGAACCGATCGCCACCGCCAGCCACCAGCCGGTCCACGCCGCCCGCCAGGGGCGCGGGATCGCCGCGGTCAGGGTGCCCAGCACGGCAACCGCGCCGTAGCTCATGCCGACGTCGGTGACGTTCACGATCGACATCGACAGCAGGCCCACCCCCAGCGCCGCCGCCAGCCCGGCGGCCACCAGCAGGGTGGCGCCGATGTGGCCGACGGCGAACGCCACCACCAGGCGATGGCTGCGCCACAGCAGTTCGCCAAGGGCCAGCAGAGCCACCAGGCCGGGCAGCCACACGTAGATGGGGCCGGCTTCGTTGACGAATGCGCTGCCGACCAGCGTGCCGATTCGCCCGGCGCCGAGGTTGTGCAGATTGGTACTGGCGTGCCGGATGACCTGCTCACGGACGTGCGGGCCGAGGAGCAGCAACGCCGTCGCCACCGCGACCAGTGCCGCGGTGTAGCCGAGGGTGACCCGAACGCGGGCCAGCCGTGTCAACGCCGTGAGAAACATCGCCCTCTACTATGCCTGCACGTCGAGGTCGTCCGGTTCGTCCTCTGCTGGGAGGTCCCTGCGGGTCTTGAGCCGGTACATCGCCAGATCGGTCGGCACCCCGTTGGCACGGTGGCCGAAAATCTGGCGCCTGACGCGTTTGACGGTCACACCCAGCGACGTCAGTTCCGACTCGGGAATCCGCTCGAGTGTCTTCTCCGAGACGATCAGCCCACCACGGGTGGCCCGCTCCATCACCCGTGCGGCGATGTTCACGTCGACCCCGAGCCAGTCGGATCCGATGCGCTGGGGTCGGCCGGTGTGGATCCCCGCCCGCATCCGCGGGGTATACCCGCCGACCTCGACGTTTCGGACCGCCTCGCGGGCCGCCATGGTGGCGCGCACGGCGGTGGCCGGATCGCGGAAGACCGCCATCATGCCGTCGCCCATGCGCTTGACGATCTGACCGCCGGCGTCCAGCAGCGGCGGTTCGGCCGCTTGCGCGACGCGGCGCAGCAGCCGCAGGGTGGCGTCGTCACCGGCCTGCAGCGCCCAGCTGGAGAAGCCGACTAGGTCGGTGAAGACCAGCGTCACCTCGGGGTTGGCAGGACGGCCGGAGACCCGTTCGGTGAGCGCCTGCCAGACCTGAAGTGTGGCCAAACTCACTTCCCGCGTGGCCACATCGCGCTCGGGCAGCAGCCGGTCGGTGGCGCGGGCCACCGCCCGCGGTCCGCCCTCGCCCGCGGCCGAGAGCGGGTCGCCGAAGTCGGGGTCGCCCGGCAGCGCCCGGCGGGCGCGGCGGATCAGGGCGACGATGCCCGGGTTGTGGTTGGTGTTGTGCAGCCAGGCCGCCGGACCGCGCCCGGTTTGGTCCTCCACCGGCTCGACGTCCACAAGATCAGCCTAGGGAACGCTTTTCGGCGCGGCCAACCACTGTGACCCGGCCAACGTCTCGCTTCGCCAAACGAGTGGTCACAGCTTCATCGCCGTCATAGACAACGCGTGTTGTCAGCCTTATCGTGAGGTCACTGGCCCGAGGGCGCCTGCGCGCCGAACCGAGGTGACCATGAGGTCGACGAGGACCGCGGCGTCCGCCGAGCCCACCCCGCTCGGACCCGACTCGCTGACGTGGAAGTACTTCGGGGATCTGCGCACCGGGATGCTCGGAGTATGGATCGGGTCGCTGCAGAACATGTATCCCCAACTCGGTGCGGGGGTGGAAGACCACTCGATCCTGCTGCGCGAGCCACTGCAGCGGGTGGCCCGCTCGGTCTACCCGATCATGGGCGTGGTCTACGACGGTGACCGTGCCCGCCAGACCGGGGAGCAGATCAAGGGCTTCCACACCACGATCAAGGGCGTGGATTCAGCCGGCCGGCGCTACCACGCGCTGGATCCCGAGACGTTCTACTGGGCGCACGCCACGTTCTTCATGCTCGTCCTCAAAGTCGCCGAGTACTTCTGCGGCGGGCTGACCGAGGCCGAGAAGCGCCAGCTGTTCGACGAGCACGTGCAGTGGTACCGGATGTACGGCATGAGCATGCGGCCGGTCCCGGCGAGCTGGGAGGAGTTCGGCGAGTACTGGGAACGGGTGTGCCGCGAGGACCTCGAGGTCAATCGCGCCGCCCTGGACATCTTCGACATCCGGATTCCCAAGCCGAAGTTCGTGATGATGCCGACGCAGGTGTGGGATCAGTTGTTCAAGCCGATGGTGGCGGGCCAGCGCTGGATCGCGGCGGGGCTGTTCGACCCCGTGGTGCGCGAGAAAGCCGGGATGCGGTGGACGCCCGGCGACGAGGTGCTGCTGCGGCTGTTCGGCAAGGCGGTGCAAGTGGCGTTCTGGGCGGTTCCCGACGAGATCCGCCTGCACCCGCGGGCGTTGTCGGCCTACCGCCGCGCCTCCGGTCGGACCCCGGCCGATGCGCCGCTGGTCGAGGCACCGGGCTTCATGGCACCTCCCAGGGATCGCCGCGGACTCTCAATGCACTATGTCCCCAGACACAAGAGCCTCGTCGCGCGCGCCGGGTCTCTGGTGCACACGACGTTCTCACTCGCCGGACTGCGGCCCGCCCGAGGACGTTCCACCGCCGCCTGAACCGGAGATTCCATGATCGAATGGTCCGACGTCGACCTTGCCGTGCGTGACGCCGTCCGCGAGTTCGTCGACAAGGAAGTACGGCCCCACGTCGACGCGCTCGAGAGCGGCGACATGGAGCCCTACCCGATCGTCCGAAAGTTGTTCGCCACCTTCGGAATTGCCGAGATGGCCCGTGATTCGCTGACCAAGCGGCTGGCACGGATGCGTGAACGTGAGGCAGGCGGCGCACCCGAGTCGGCGTCGAAGTCGTTCGGCATGTTCGGCGAAGGCGGCTCGGGCGGGATGGGTTTCGCGCTCATCAGCGAACTGTGCCGGGTCAGCATGGGACTGGTGACCGGCATGGGTGTCAGCCTCGGCCTGACCGTGCCAACGATCGCCTCGCGCGGGACGCTCGCCCAGCAGGAGCGGTGGCTGCCCGACCTGGTGACCTACGACAAGGTCGGGGCGTGGGCCATCACCGAACCCGACTCCGGCTCGGATGCCTTCGGCGGTATGAAGTCCTACGTCGTGCGCGACGGTGAGGACTACATCCTCAACGGGCAGAAGACCTTCATCACCAACGGACCCGATGCCGACGTCGTGGTGGTGTACGCCAAGCTCGACGAGGGTGACCCGGCGATCGGCAAGCGCGACCGCAAGGTCCTCACCTTTGTGCTCGACCGCGGGATGGAGGGCTTTGTCCAGGCAAAGCCGTTCCGCAAGATGGGTATTCACAGTTCCCGCACCGGTGAGCTGTTCTTCAGCAACGTGCGACTGGGGCGCGACCGGCTGCTGGGCGAGACCGAGGACAACGCCTCGGGCGACGGCCGGGCCAGTGCCCGGTCGAACTTCGCCGCCGAACGGATCGGCGTGGTCGCGATGGCGCTCGGAGTGATCGAGGAATGCCAGCGGTTGTGCGTCGACTACGCCAGGACCCGCACGTTGTGGGGCAAGGAGATCGGCCAGTTCCAGCTCATCCAGCTGAAGCTGGCCGACATGGAGGTCGCCCGGATGAACGTGCGCAACATGCTGTTCCGTGTGATCGAGTGCGGGCAGACCGGCACTCCGATCTCGTTGTCGGAGGCCTCGGCCATGAAGTACTACTGCTCCCAGGCCGCCACCGACGTGGCGATGGAAGCCATCCAGCTGTTCGGCGGCAACGGATACATGACCGAATACCGCGTGGAACAGCTTGCCCGCGACGCCAAGTCACTGATGATCTACGCGGGAAGCAACGAGGTGCAGATCACCCATGTGGCCAAGGGGCTGCTCAGCGGCAGCTAGTGTCCGCGGCGCAGCCGACACGCGTCGCGCTCGTTCACCCGCTGCCGTTGACGCGTGTCGCCGTCGGCGACAATTGATACCGATGTCACGCGCGCTCCCCCTGCTCGCGGCGGTGGTCGCCGTCGTGGCCGTCGGCTGTGGCGGGTCGGCGCCGCAGCGTCAGCCCAGCGAACCCGGCACGATCATCCACTCCGATACCGTCTCGCAATCCGTGGCAGGGGTGCCGGATGCGGTCTCGGTCCGGCGAGTCACCTACCAGTCCAGGTCCGGTGTCGACGACTCGAGCACCCACGTCACCGGATCGGTCTACGTTCCGAAGGGCGCAGCGCCGCCGGACGGCTTCCACGTGGTCGGCTACGGGCCCGCGGTGAGCGGGCCGACATCGGACTGTGCGTCGCCGGAAGCGTCTGCGGTGATCGGCGCCTTGCTGAACGCCGGATACGTCGTCGCGGTGCCCGATTATCAGGGCCTTGGCGACCCGTCTGACGGAAAACGGCTCTACCACCCCGCTCTGGACTCGACGACCGCCGGCTACAACCTGATGGACGCCGTCCGCGCGGCCAAGAACCTGGTCGAGAACACCTCGCCGATCTGGGCGGCCGTCGGCGAGGTCCAGGGCGGGCAGGCCGCGTGGGCCGTCAACGAGCTCGCCGACAACTACGGGTTCCAGAGTCTGCGCGGCACCGTGAGCATCTCGCCGACCGCGGACGTCTCCGGGCTTGCCGATGCCGCGGCCGACGGGACGTTGACCCCCGAGCAGCAGCGGGTCTACATCTCGTACCTGGCGGCACTGGCCACTGAGTACAAATGGGACTTCCACCTCGACGACTACCGTCGCGGGGCGGTCAAACAACACTGGGACCTGTTGTTGGGCTGCCACCCCGCCGACGACGGGGCGCGAGCCGCGGCCTTCGCCCAGATCAGTCCGGACGACCTTCGCCCGGCGACTCCGCAAGCGCTGGCGGTCCTGCACACCTACCTGCAGAAGACCACCCTTCCGCAGGGGCCGGCGCAGCAGCCGATGCTGGTGATCTACGGCGACCAGGATCCCCTGACACCCGCGGCCTGGACCGAACGGGCGATCGCCCGCGCCTGCGGGATGCGCGATCGGATCACGGTGCGGCAGCAGCCCGCGCCGGCGCTCGATTCCGAGGCACTGGACTGGATCGCGAGCCGCCTTCGCGACGAGCCGGTGCCCGACGACTGCGAAGCTTTCGTCGCCGCGCATCCGCTGCCGCCGTCAGCGCCGGCCCCGACACCGCAACCGGCGATCGCCGCGCCGGTACCCGCCCCGCCGGCCAATGAGGCCGGCGCGGGCGAGCCTGCCGCCGACACCGGCGAGGTGTCGCTGATCGGCGGCTGGGTGCCGACGACGATCCAGCTGATCACGGGTCTGGCGTTGATCGCCGCGGCGGGCTGGCGGTCGCGGCGCTGGCGGCTGCGATGGCTGCCGGTGGCCGTAGCCGTGGGCGGGTTGTTCATCGGCGGGGCGTGGTGGTTCTTCGACAGCCAGGGGTGGGGCTCGATCTATCCCTGGGGAATGTGGGTCTGGGTCGGCCTGACCGGTCTGGCGGCCACGGTGCTGGTACTCGGCTGGCCCGGTTCACCGTGGTGGCGACGCACGCTCTCGGTGCTCGCGGTCCCGCTGTGCGTCCTGTCGGCGGGCACGGTGCTCAACGCGTCACTGGGATACCTGCCGACCGTCGCCACCGCCTGGCAGCGGGTGACCGGCCAGCTGCCCCCGCAGTGGGTCGATCAGACCAGGCTCGCCGAGATGCAGCGCGACGGGATCAGGCCGACGCGCGGCACCGTGGTGCGGATCACGACACCCAGCGACATCTCCGGCTTCGCACACCGTGCCGAACTGGTGTACCTGCCGCCGGTGTGGTTCACCTCGAATCCGCCGCCGCCGCTGCCGGTGGTGATGATGCTCGGCGGGGAGCTCAGCTCACCGTCGGACTGGCTGCAGTCCGGCCGGGCGCTGGGCATCCTGGACAACTTCGCCATCCAGCACCACGGCACCACGCCGGTCATGGCGTTCCCGGACACCAGCGGGTCGTTCACCAACGACACCGAATGCGTCAACGGTCCGCGCGGCAACGCTGCCGACCATCTCGTCAAAGAGATGGTGCCCCAAGTGGTTTCGGACTTCAACACGCAGCCGTCGAACTGGGGGCTGGTCGGATGGTCGTCGGGAGGCACCTGCTCGCTCACCCTCGCGGTGAGCCATCCCGAAACCTTCAGCACCATCGTCGATCTGGACGGACAGCTGGGCCCGAACGCCGGAAAGAAGCAGCAGACCATCGCCCGCCTGTTCGGCGGCGACGCCGACGCGTGGGCGGCCTTCGATCCCAAGACGATCGTGGAGGCACACCGGTACTACTACGACTTGGCCGCCTGGATCGGGGTGTCGGCTCAGATCCCGACCCGGCACTGGCCCGCCGACTCCGGCTCAGCGCAGTCCGAGTCCCTGCAGGACTGGGACAACTACTCCGAGGACCACACCAAGACGAGCCATCAGCTGTGCGAACTGCTCAGCGCGCACGGAGTCGAATGCTCAGTCGTGGGATACCGCGGTGGACATGATTTCCCCTCCGCGGCAACCGGTTTCAAGGATGCGCTCCCGTGGCTGGCGGGCCGGATCGGCACCCCCGGCGTCCCGCAGATACCCCTTCCCGGGGCCTAACCGCGGCGCTGGGCCTTGGCGCTCTCGTACAGGCAGATCGCTGCGGCGGCAGCCACATTGAGGCTCTCAGCGCCACCGGCCATCGAGATGGTGATGCGGTGATCGGCCAGCGCGGCCAGGTCCGCAGGCAGGCCCTGCGCCTCGGGGCCGAACACCCAGGCCGTGGGTGCGGCGAGCAGCGCGTCGGCATCATCGAGACTGACCTCGCCGGCCAGGGTAGTCGCCAGGATCTGCAATCCGGCCGCCCGCAACGCGGCCAGCACGGCGGGCGTATCGGGTTCGACCACCACCGGAACCGAGAAGATGCTGCCCGCCGAGGCTCGCAGGCACTTGCCGTTGTAGGGGTCCACACTGTGCCCGGCGAAGACCACCGCGGCTGCTCCCATCGCGTCGGCGAGCCGGATCAGGGTGCCCGCGTTACCGGGCTCGGACAGATCGACGGCGACCGCGACCAGCGTGGGTGATCCGCTCAGCGCCTCGGCCAGTTGGGTTTCCGGCAGCCGGCACACCGCGACGAGCCCGGACGGAGTCACCGTCTCGGACAACGCCTTCGCGGCGCGCTCAGTGACCTCATGCCACACCAGCCCGTTCAGCAGCCCGGCCTGGCGCTGGGCGGCCGCCTCGGTGGCGAACACCTCCTCGACGAGCCCGCGGTGTGCCGCCGCCTCGACCAGGTTGGGTCCCTCGGCCAGAAAGCGCCCAGCACGACGACGCCCGGTGTGGCGCTGCAGTTTGGCTGCAGCCACCACCCGGGCGGATCGTTCAGTGAGTGCCGTTGTCAGGCGGCTTCACCGGAGCCGGATGTCGCCGGCCCAGCGGCTCCCGCGGGGGCGTTGACATCCTCGGGCAGCGCCGCCTTGGCGGCCTCGACCAGTGCGGTGAACGCAGCCGGGTCGCTGACGGCGATCTCGGCGAGGTTCTTGCGGTCGACTTCGATCCCGGCGGCCTTGAGGCCCTGAATCAGCCGGTTGTAGGTGATGTCGTTGGCGCGGGCCGCCGCATTGATCCGGGAGATCCACAGCTTGCGGAACTCACCCTTGCGGGCACGACGGTCCCGGTAGGCGTAGGTCAACGAATGCAGCTGCTGCTCTTTGGCTTTGCGGTAGAGCCGCGAACGCTGGCCGCGGTAGCCCTTGGACGCCTTGAGTACGGTGCGCCGCTTCTTTTGGGCATTGAGTGCGCGCTTCACGCGTGCCATTGGGGTGTTCCTATTCTCGTTCGGTAAAAAGCGGGAGGGTTACGGCGCTCAGCCGTTCAGCATCTTGTTGACGCGCTTGGTGTCATTGGCCGCCACGGTGGTGCGGCCATCCAGGCGACGGGTGCGACGGCTCGACTTGTGCTCGAGCAGGTGGCGGCGGCCCGCCTTCTGCCGAACGATCTTGCCGGTGCCGGTACGGCGGAAGCGCTTGCTGGCTCCGCTGTGGGTCTTGGCCTTGGGCATGTGTCCTCAGTTCTGTTCGTGTGGTCAGGTCTCGGCGGCCGGCGCTTCGGGTTCGGCGGCTGGTTCAGCCGCCGGTGCCGGCGCTCCGATGGTCTGTTGCGCCGCCTTGGCGCGAGTCTTCGCGCCGCGGTGCGGCGCCAGCACCATCGTCATGTTGCGGCCGTCCTGTTTGGCGGAGGTCTCGACGAAGCCGTGTTCGGCGACATCGGCGGCCAGCCGCTGCAGCAACCGGTACCCGAGTTCGGGCCTCGACTGCTCGCGGCCGCGGAACATGATCGTCACCTTGACCTTCGACCCGGCCTCGAGGAAGCGGACGACGTGACCCCGTTTGGTCGCGTAGTCATGCGGGTCGATCTTGGGGCGAAGCTTCTGTTCCTTGACGACGGTCTGCTGCTGGTTCTTGCGAGACTCGCGCTCCTTGAGTGCCGTCTCGTACTTGTACTTGCCGTAGTCCATGATCTTGCAGACCGGTGGTCTGGCGTCCGGGGCTACTTCGACAAGGTCGAGATCGGCATCCGCGGCGACGCGGAGGGCGTCTTCGATGCGCACGATGCCTACCTGCTCGCCACCTGGTCCGATCAGACGGACTTCAGGTACGCGGATGCGCTCGTTGACACGGGTCTCAGTGCTGATGGGGCCTCCCTGGTTCGTGTTATCTGTTGACCGGCCGCGGTGTCTACCCGGGGATCAGCAAAGAAAAGCCACGCCACCAGCGAAAAGGCCCTGCATGTAGCAGGGCCCTGTGCCGACCGATCACGGCTCAAGCCGCCTGCGGAAACCGCAGAACGGATACCATCACGGTATCCGCGACCGGACCGCTGGGCCTGTGCGGCCAACGGTGGGAGTGGGACTCCACTTGCTGTCCCTGGCGTACGCCGGGACGGTCGTGCATGCCAGTCTAGCAGGCATGACGGATCCGACGACATCGCCATCCCCCGGCCCGCCCGCCCGCGACCTGGCCGACATCCCGGCCGTCGAGGTCATCAGCCGCGCCGCACTGATGCTGATGAGCTCGGCCGCGGAGAAACTGGGGCTGTCCTCCCCCGACCCCGACGTCAGCGACCATCGCGACCTCGACGAGGCCCGCCGGCTGATCACCGCACTGGCCGGGCTGGTGACCGCGTCGGCCGAGTACCTCGGCCCGCACGCCGGCCCGATTCGGGACGGACTCAAGAGCCTGCAGTTGGCGTTCCGCGAAGCGAGCGCCGCACCCGACGAACCGGGCCGGGGTCCGGGCGAGAAGTACACCGGCCCGGTGTGGTGACCGGAGCCGGAAAGGCCGGCGACATCGGGCACCGTCCAAGAATTTCGCAGAACGAAGGCATATCCTCGCGGCAATGACCGTCACCACGAGTCGGCCAACGTCGCGCTTCGGCTGGGTGCCCGCCGCAGCCGGGTGGATCATCGGCGTCATCGCGACACTGTCGCTGCTGTCGAGCTGTGTCCCCGCTGCTCCGGCACCTGATCAAGGTGCCGCGCGAGTTCATCAACGACTACCTCTTCAACTTCCCCGACACCAGCTTCGCCTGGGCGTTCGTGCTGGGACTGCTCGCCGCCGCCCTGGCCGCCCGCAAGCGCATCGCCTGGTGGATCCTGTTGTGCTACATGGTGGCGGCGTCGGCGTGGAATGTCATCGACCTGCTCACCGGCGACGAGACGGCCGCCGTCGACGCCGGCGAGGTCATCGGCCTGGCCTTCCACGTCGCTTCCATCGGCCTGCTGCTGCTGGCCTACCGGGAGTTCTGGGCCAGGGTGCGCCGCGGCGCCCTGTTGAAGGCGGCGGCGACGCTGTTCGCCGGCATGGCCGTGGGAACCCTGATCGGCTGGGGCCTGCTCGAACTGTTTCCCGGCACGCTGGCGCGCGAAGACCGGTTCCTGTACGCGCTCAACCGGGTCGGCGCGTTCGCCGGCGCCGGCGCCGATGCCTTCACCGGCCACCCGCGCGTGTTGATCAACGCCTTGCTCGGCCTGTTCGGCGCCGTCGCCCTGATGGTCGCCGCGGTGGTGCTCTTCCAGTCCCAGCGCACCGAGAATGCCCTCACCGGCGAGGACGAATCCGCCATCCGCGGCCTGCTGGAGGTGTACGGCAAGAACGACTCGCTGAGTTACTTCGCCACCCGCCGCGACAAGTCGGTGGTGTTCGCACCCAACGGGCGGGCCGCCATCACCTACCGCCTCGAGGTCGGCGTCTGCCTGGCCAGCGGGGACCCCATCGGCGAGCCCCGCGCGTGGCTGCAGGCCATCACGGCATGGCTGGATCTGTGCCAGGAGTACGGGTGGGCGCCGGGAGTGATGGGCGCCAGTTCTGCTGGAGCGCAGGCGTACCGGGAGGCCGGGCTCAACGCGCTGCAGCTCGGCGACGAAGCGATCCTCTACCCGGACAAGTTCCACCTGTCCGGCTCGGACATGCGGGCGGTGCGGCAGGCGGTGACCCGGGCCAGACGGGCCGGGCTGACCGTGCGGATGCGCAGGCACCGCGACTTCTCCGCCGAGGAGATGGCGGCGGTGATCAAGCGCGCCGACGCCTGGCGCGACACCGAATCCGAGCGCGGTTTCTCGATGGCTCTGGGCCGCCTCGGTGACAGCGCCGACGGCAACTGCCTGCTCGTGGAGGCGGTGCAGGGTGACGATGGCACCGGCGGGCTGGAGCGGAGCGACCCAGGGTCGGGAGAAGTGGTCGCGATGCTGTCGTTGGTGCCGTGGGGCAACAACGGCTTGTCGCTGGACTTGATGCGCCGCTCACCGCAGTCCCCCAACGGCACGATCGAACTGATGGTGACCGAGCTTCTGCAGAACGCCGAGAGCATCGGGGTGAACCGGATCTCGTTGAACTTCGCCATGTTCCGCGCGGCGTTCGAACAGGGCGCCCAGCTCGGCGCCGGACCGGTGGCCAGGTTGTGGCGGGCGCTGCTGGTGTTCTTCTCGCGCTGGTGGCAGCTGGAGACCCTGTACCGGTCGAACATGAAGTACCAGCCGCAGTGGGTACCGCGGTACGCCTGCTATGAGGACGCCCGGCTGATTCCGCGGGTCGGCGTGGCATCGGTGATCGCCGAGGGGTTCCTGGTCCTCCCGTTCACCCGGCGGAACCGGCAGCACACCGGCCACTACTCGGCGGTGCCCCATGACCTGGCGGCCACCGGCCGGCTGCACGCCGACGGGAGCGCACCGGACCTCGAGGACACCGCGACCAAGGCGGTAGAGGTCGAGGAACCACGACTTCCCGAACAGGTCCGCGTCCGGCTGGCTAAGCTGAAAGCACTGCAGGACAAGGGAATCGATGCTTACCCCGTCGGGACCCCTCCGACTCATACGGTGGCTCAGGCGATCGCGGCCAAGGACGACGTCACACTGACAGTCGCCGGACGCATCCTGCGTACCCGCGACTACGGCGGGGTGGTGTTCGCCCAACTGCGCGACTGGTCGGGCGACATGCAATTGCTACTGGACAAGTCCGAACTCGACGGCGCCGCCGAGGACTTCGCCGGTGTGGACCTCGGCGACCTGGTCGAGGCCGGCGGACACATGGGCTACAGCAAGAACGGCACCCGCTCACTGATCGTCGACCAGTGGCGGATGCTCGGCAAGTGCCTGCGCCCGCTGCCCGACAAGCGCAAGGGGCTGCAAGACCCCGAGGCCCGGGTGCGGGCCCGCTACGTCGACCTGGCGATCAACCCCGAAGCCCGCGACCTGATCCGAGCCCGCAGCAACGTTCTGCACGCGCTTCGGGAAACGTTGTTCGCCAAAGGCTTTCTGGAGGTCGAGACACCGATACTGCAGCAGATCCACGGCGGAGCCAACGCGCGGCCGTTCGTGACCCACATCAATGCCTACGATCTGGATCTCTACCTGCGGATCGCCCCGGAGCTCTACCTCAAACGGCTGTGCGTCGGCGGCATCGAACGGGTCTTCGAGCTGGGCCGGGCGTTCCGCAACGAGGGCGTCGACTTCAGCCACAACCCCGAGTTCACGCTGCTGGAGGCCTACCAGGCGCACGCCGACTACCTGGTGTGGATCGACGGCTGCCGGGAGCTGATCCAGAACGCGGCAATCGCCGCCAACGGCTCAGCCGTGGTGATGCGGCCGCGCGGTAACGGCCACGACCTCGAGCCCGTCGACATCTCGGGCATGTGGACCGTCAAGACAGTCCACGACGCGGTCTCCGAAGCGCTGGGCGAACACATCGACGCCCAGACCCAGCTCCCTGTGCTGCGCCGGTTGTGCCGCGCGGCCCAGGTGCCCTACCTCGACCACTGGGATGCCGGTGCGGTGGTGCTGGAACTCTACGAGCGGCTGGTCGAGGACCGCACCGAGGCGCCGACGTTCTACACCGACTTCCCGGTGTCGGTCTCGCCGCTGACCCGCCCGCACCGCAGCACGCCGGGTGTGGCCGAGCGCTGGGATCTGGTGGCGTGGGGCGTCGAGCTGGGCACCGCCTACAGCGAGCTCACCGACCCGGTGGAACAGCGACGTCGGCTGCAGGAACAGTCGCTGTTGGCCGCCGACGGCGACCCTGAGGCGATGGAACTCGACGAGGACTTCCTGCAGGCGATGGAGTACGCCATGCCCCCGACCGGCGGTATGGGCGTCGGCGTCGATCGTGTCGTCATGCTGATCACCGGGCGCAGCATCCGCGAAACGCTGCCGTTCCCGCTGGCCAAGCCCCGCTGACGGGTAGCAGCGGTGGTGGGCTCTCGGCCGGTTCACAGCAACCTTCAAGGTAGCTTCGACACGATGAGGACGTGACACCTTCGACGACGATGGTCGCCGACACGTTGCTCGCCGATGCGGCCGGTCCGGTGCGCCAACACATTTCGTTGATGCACGGTTGGGTGCCGCTGACCGCACAGATCGTGACCTGCGTGGTGTTGCTGCTCGCCGTGGGGTGGCGCTCGCGGCGCTGGCGGCTGCTGTGGCTGCCGGTCGCGGCGGTCGCGGGGGCTCTGCTCGCCGTCTACGCCTACTGGAGCATCTCCGACAACGGCCTGGCCGGCGACCCGGCTCCGCATCAACTGTGGGTGTGGGTCGCGGTGACGGGACTGGCGGCCACGGTGGCCGTCGTGGGGTGGCGCGGTGCCCGGTGGTGGCGGCGCTCCATGTCTGTGCTGGCGATCCCGCTGTCGCTGATGTGCACGGCGTTGATGCTCAACCTGTGGGTCGGCTACTTCCCCACTGTCGAGACCGCGTGGAATCAGCTGACCGCGGGCCAGCTGCCCGACCAGACCGACCGGGCCACCGTCGCGCAGATGGTCGCCCACCATGCCGTCCCTGCGAAGGGCACGGTGGTCCCGGTGACCATCCCGGCGGCCGCGTCGAACTTCAAGCACCGCACCGAATTGGTGTATCTGCCGCCGGCCTACTTCGCCACCGATCCGCCACCCAAGTTGCCGACGGTGATGATGATCGGCGGCGAGTTCAACACGCCCGCCGACTGGCTGCGCGCCGGCAATGCCATCAAGACCATCGACGACTTCGCGGCGGCGCACCGCGGCAATGCGCCGGTGTTCGTGTTCGTCGATTCCGGCGGCTCGTTCAACAACGACACCGAATGCGTCAATGGTCCGCGCGGCAACTCCGCCGACCACCTGACAAAGGACGTCGTGCCGTTCATGGTGTCCAACTTCGGGGTCAGCCCGAACCGGGCCAACTGGGGCGTCGTCGGCTGGTCGATGGGCGGCACCTGTGCCGTCGACCTGACCACCATGCACCCGGACTTGTTCAGCTCCTTCGTCGACATCGCTGGTGACTTCGCTCCGAACTCCGGCAACCGGACGGCCACCATCGAGCGGCTCTTCGGTGGTAACGCCGCCTCCTACGCCGCATTCGAACCGGCAATGGTGATCGCTAAACACGGCCCCTACCAAAATGTTTCGGGCTGGTTCGCGATCTCCGGTACCCCGTCCAACAAGCCGACGCCGTCGGCCGCCGTCAACGTCGGCGCAACCGGACTCGGCGGACGGGACGCCAACCCGAGTCCCGGTGATCCGACCGCGGCCGCCAGCACCCTGTGCGCGCTGGGTGGCGCGGTCGGCATCAACTGCGCGGTGGTGGCGCAATCGGGCAAGCACGACTGGCCGTTCGCCGCCCGGGTGTTCGCCTCGGCGCTGCCCTGGCTGGCGGGCCAGATCGGCACGCCGGGCGTTCCGGCGGTGGCACTGCCCGGGCCGCCGGTGCGACCGCCCGGGCCGGTCACGATCGCAGCCGCCGGAGGTCCGCCGGGGGTACGGTGACGGCTATGGCCGACGAACCCACCCAGCAGGATGACGCCGTCGAGGCCGTTGCGGCTCCCGCCACCCCGGCACCCGCCGTGCAGGCCCACACAGCGACCCCCGTTCCTGCGCCACCCGTCGACACCGGCTACACCGCGTCGGGCGTTCCGACCTTCGAATCGGTTCGGGAGAAGATCGAGACGCGGTACGGAACAGCGCTCGGCTCAGCGGAACTCGACGCGGAAACCCCCGAAGGCCGCAGCGTCGAGGAGCAGTACGAAGCGCGTCAGCGGGCCGCCCACGACAAGCTCGAGGAGATCCGCGCCTCGATGCGCCAACAGGACAAGCCCTGAATCGGTGCGTTCGTTCACCGTCGAGGAGCGTCGCGCAGGTCTTCGACCGCACCGGCAGTCGGCGGCTGGTCTCAGGACGGCGAGGGACGGATCCTGCTCCAGCTGCTGGAGGACCCCGGGCGAGCCGCTCGCCAGGCGTTGCAGCGCCGTGCACACGACCTGACCGAGTGGCTCGACGGAGTTCGCGTCAGTCCGCGCTTCCCGTCGCCGTTGTCCAAAACCGTTGTGAATTGAACGCTGACTCCACGCGCACGCGAACGTCTAGCAAATTCTCGCTACCGGCTAGTTGCATGGGAAAATGATTGCTGCGTAACAAATCTCGTGGCGAAGGGCTTTCCGAAGCGTGACCAAGGTCCCTTGGTGAGAGGTACTCAGCCTGCCTACGTTCAAATCACACGCGTCGGTACACACCGAGCGGGCGGGGGGTTCACAGCATGAGCATGGCAGCACATCGCGACGCCGGGGGCTTCAACCACGTCGAACAGATGCAGCGACACAATCCGGGCTGCGTCCTGGGTCAGATGCTGACCGCGAAACAGGCTGCGGCGTATCTGCACATCACGACCAAGACCCTCTACCGCCACATGAACGACGGCACCGCCCCGGGCCACTTCAGGTATGGCAGCCGGGTGTTGTTCAAGCTGTCCGACGTGCTGGCCTACGCGGCCCGGCAGGGATGAGCGGTCGTCGCATCCGGCGTCGGCCCATTAGGCGCTGACCTTGCGCCGGCGGATGGCCCGCTTCGGTGCCGGGGCGTTGAGGACGTCGGACAGGAACTTGCCGGTGTAGCTCTCCGGTACCGCCGCCACGTCTTCGGGAGTGCCCTGCGCGACTACGGTGCCGCCGCCGGCCCCCCCTTCGGGACCCATGTCGATGATCCAGTCCGAGGTCTTGATGACGTCGAGGTTGTGTTCGATGACGATCACCGAATTGCCTTTGTCCACAAGCCCGTTGATCACCTTGAGCAGTTTGCGGATGTCCTCGAAGTGCAGGCCGGTGGTGGGCTCGTCGAGGACGTAGACGGTGCGGCCGGTCGACCGCTTCTGCAGTTCGGCCGCCAGCTTGACGCGCTGCGCCTCGCCACCGGACAGTGTGGGCGCCGGCTGGCCCAGCCGGACATAGCCCAGGCCGACCTCGACCAAGGTCTTGAGATAGCGGTGAATTCCGGTGATCGGCTCGAAGAACTCGGCAGCGTCCTCGATGGACATGTCGAGCACCTCGGAGATCGTCTTTCCCTTGTAGTGCACCTCGAGGGTCTCGCGGTTGTACCGGGCGCCCTGGCAGACCTCACACGGCACGTACACGTCGGGCAGGAAGTTCATCTCGATCTTGATGGTGCCGTCACCCGAACACGCTTCGCAGCGGCCACCTTTGACGTTGAACGAGAACCGGCCGGGCTGGTATCCGCGAACCTTCGCCTCGGTGGTGGCGGCGAACAGTGTCCGGATCTTGTCGAACACCCCGGTGTAGGTCGCCGGGTTGGACCGCGGAGTGCGCCCGATCGGCGACTGGTCCACGCGCACCAGCTTGTCGACCTGGTCGAGGCCGTTGATCCTGGTGTGCCTGCCCGGGACCTGCCGCGCGCCATTGAGCTTGTTGGCCAGCACCGACGCGAGGATGTCGTTGACCAGGGTTGACTTGCCCGAGCCCGACACCCCGGTCACCGAGGTGAGGACGCCGAGCGGAAACGCGACGTCGATGTCGCGCAGGTTGTGCTCGCGCGCACCGATGACGGTGAGCTGTTTGCGCCTGTCGACCGGGCGGCGGATCGCCGGGACATCGATGCTCTGGCGGCCGGACAGATAGGCACCGGTGATCGAGTTCGGGTTCTTCAACAGGTCCTGGTAGGTCCCGCTGTGTACCACCCGTCCCCCGTGCTCACCGGCGGCCGGACCAATGTCGACCACCCAGTCGGAGTGGGCGATGGTGTCCTCGTCGTGCTCGACCACGATCAGGGTGTTGCCCAGATCCCTGAGCCGCGTGAGGGTTTCGATCAGCCGGCGGTTGTCGCGCTGATGCAGCCCGATCGACGGTTCGTCCAGGACGTAGAGCACTCCGACCAGGCCTGAGCCGATCTGGGTGGCCAGCCGGATGCGCTGCGCCTCGCCGCCGGACAGCGTCCCGGCCGCGCGCGCGAGCGAGAGGTACTCGAGCCCGACGTCGAGCAGGAAGCCCAGCCGCGACTGCACCTCCTTGAGCACCTGACCGGCGATCGCCTGCTCGCGCGGGCCCAGCGTCAGTTCGTTGAGGAACTCCGAGCAGTCGGCGATGGACAGTTCGCAGACCTCGGCGATCGATTTCGTCCCGCGCTCCCCGGCCGCCAGTGTGACCGCCAGGATCTCCGGTTTGAGGCGGGTGCCCTCGCACACCGGGCAGGGCACGTCGCGCATGAAGCCCTCGTAGCGCTCCTTCATCTGCTCGGACTCGGTCTGGTCCATGCGCCGCTGCAGGAACGCCATCACGCCTTCGAAGTCGGCGTAGTACGAGCGGGTGCGGCCGTAGCGGTTGCGGTAGCGGACGTGCACCTGCTCGTCGCAGCCCTCCAGAATCGCCTTGCGCGCCTTGACCGGAAGCTTGCGCCACGGGGTGTCGACGTCGAAACCCAGCGACTCGCCGAGACCGGACATCATGCGGGTGAAGTACTCGGCGTTGTGACCCATCGACCACGGCGCCACCGCGCCCTGGGCCAGCGTCAGGTCGGGGTCGGGCACCACCAGTTCGGGGTCGACCTCCTTGCGGATGCCCAAACCGCTGCATTCCGGGCAGGCGCCGTAGGGCGAGTTGAACGAGAACGACCGCGGCTCGAGGTCGTCGACGGCCAGCGCGTGGCCGTTGGGGCAGGCCAGTTTCTCGGAGAACCTCTGCTCGCGATGCGGGTGGTCGTCCTCGCGGTCGACGAATTCCAGCACCACGATCCCGTCGGCCAGGTTCAGCGCGGTCTCGACGGAGTCGGTGAGCCGCTGCTTGGCGGTGGCCTTGACCGTCAGCCGGTCGACCACCACCTCGATGTCATGCTTCTCCTGCTTCTTCAGCTTGGGCGGATCGGTGAGCGGGTGTACGACGCCGTCGACCCGCACGCGGCTGTAGCCCTGGCTGTTGAGCTTGTCGAAGAGGTCGACGAATTCGCCCTTGCGGGTGCGCACCACCGGGGCCAGGACCTGGAACCGGGTTCCGTCGGGCATGGCCAGCACCTGGTCGACGATCTGCTGAGGGGTCTGTCGGGCGATGCGCTCGCCGCACACCGGGCAGTGCGGGGTGCCGGCCCGGGCGTAGAGCAGACGCAGGTAGTCGTAGACCTCGGTGATGGTGCCGACGGTCGAGCGCGGGTTGCGGTTGGTCGACTTCTGGTCGATGGACACCGCGGGAGACAGACCTTCGATGAAGTCGACGTCGGGCTTGTCCATCTGCCCGAGGAACTGCCGAGCGTAGGCGCTCAGCGACTCCACGTAACGGCGCTGGCCCTCGGCGAAGATCGTGTCGAACGCCAGCGAGGACTTGCCGGACCCGGACAGTCCGGTGAAGACGATCAGGCTGTCACGGGGAAGGTCGAGGTCGACGCTGCGCAAGTTGTGCTCACGCGCCCCCTTGACGATCAGCCGGTCACCCATTGGCCCTTCTTCCTGCGGTTTCATCGGTACGACAAAGCTGCCGAGGGGACTGGTCATCGCGCGCGCGGCTCATTGACCCCCATGCTATGTCCCGGGACCGACAAGGCTGATCCGCACTGGGCTTGTGGGCCAGTAACGTGACCACCATGACAGTCGTCGACGACACCTACAGCGGCCACGTCGAACCGCAGACCGCGGCCCGGCGCACCCTCCCCGGCGCCACCATCATCAAGATGTCGGTCGGCCCGATGGACAACAACGTCTACCTGGTGACGTGTTCCCGCACCGGCGAGACCCTGCTGATCGACGCCGCCAACGACCCGGAGCTGCTCGTCGAACTGGTCCGGGAGTACGCGCCGAAGCTGGCCCTGATCGTGACCAGCCATCAGCACTTCGACCACTGGCAGGCGCTGGAGGCCGTGGCCGCGGCAACCGGTGCGCCCACCGCCGTCCACCAGCTCGACGCCGAGCCGCTGCCGGTCAAGCCGGACCGCTTCCTGGCCGGCGGTGACACCATCGCCGTCGGCGACCTCACCTTCGACGTGATCCACCTACGCGGCCACACGCCCGGCTCGGTGGCGCTGGCCCTGCAGCCGGCCGGCGAGCGGACCGCCACCCAACTGTTCACCGGCGACTGCCTGTTCCCCGGCGGCGTCGGAAAGACTTGGGAGCCAGGCGGTTTCGATGAACTCCTGGGTGACGTCACCAGCCGGGTGTTCGAGGTCTACGGCAACGACACCGTGGTCTACCCGGGCCACGGCGACGACACGACGCTCGGCGCGGAGCGGCCACACCTTGCGGAGTGGCGCGAGCGCGGCTGGTAGCGCTGCGCCCGCCCTTGCGCTTGAACGCCACGACAGCCCACACCGGCGCCGCATCGGGGCTAGTGTCGAGTCGATAAATCGACAATCAGGAGGGGTCTGATGGCGTTCGATCCGAAGAATGCACTCAACGCTGCCAAGGACATCGCGACCCACGCGGTCGAGAAGGCCTCGGACATCGTGGAGGACGCCGGCCACGTGCTGCGGGGCAATGTCAGCGAGGGTGTGAGCGCCATCGTCGAGGACTCGATGGACATCGCCACCCACGCGGTGGACAAGGCGAAAGAGGTCTTCACCGGCAAGGACGACGCCGGCGACGCCTAGGCCTGCCGGCAGATTCAGATCCAGTTCTTGCGCTTGAACACCACGTAGAGCAGAGCGGACGCGATGAAGATGATCGCCGCGCTCGAGATCAGTCCGGCAACGTTCTGGAAGCCCGGGTAGGGCACGTTCTGGCCGTACCAGCCCGTGACGGCGGTCGGTACGGCGATGATGGCCGCCCAGCCGGTGAGCTTCTTCATGATCGTGTTCAGTCGGGCATCCTGGAGCGCGAGGTTGGTCTCGAACACCGTCGTGACCATGTCGCGCAGCGACTCCGTCCACTCGGCGGCCCGGATGACGTGGTCGTAGAGATCCGAGTACCAACTGTCGAGTTCGATGGTGTCCCCGCGCTCGGCGCGGCGCCGCATGATCGTGTTGATCACTTCGCGCATCGGCAGCACCACGCGGCGTAGTTCGACGAGTTCCTTGCGGATCCGGAATGTATCGCGCTGGATCGTGCGGGTCAGGCTGCGCTCGTCGAAGAGATCGCCCTCGATTCCCTCGATCGCGTCGTCGAGTTGCTGGATGGTGTCGAACTGACCGTCGACGATGACGTCGAGCAACCCGTGCAGCAGCGCGGGGCTGCCCAGCCGAAGCAGAT
Source organism: uncultured Actinomycetota bacterium (assembly GCA_963716465.1). GTDB lineage: Bacteria > Actinomycetota > Actinomycetes > Mycobacteriales > Mycobacteriaceae > Mycobacterium. The sequence goes on along the minus strand of CAVQTS010000002.1, from coordinate 29,899 downwards.
CGGAGTTCTCGTCCCAGCGCCGGATGACTTCGTCGATGTCGAAAACCGGCTGCTGCGGGTCGATTTCGTGCCGAACGGTGACGACGCCGGCGGGCAGCACGAAGATCGACACTCGGGCGGTGAGCAGTCTGGACTCCAAGTCGTTGTTGACCGGAGGTCCCAGTTTCGTCGCGTAGACGGTCAGGAAGGTGTGGGTCGCATAGCGGGTGGCCTTGGTGCGCTCGGCGTGCTCGACGGTGTCCTCGACGGCGTGCTGATCAAAGTTCAGTTCGTCGGCGAGTTCACAGAGCACATCGTGATCGGGGTTGCACAGATCCACCCACAACAGCGAGCCGTCCTCGTTGAGGTGATCGGAAACGTCAGCGAGGGGGAAGTTTTCGGCCTTCAGTTCGCCGCCGAACCACAGCCGGGTCCTGACACCGTTCGGAGGCGCGTTCACGACTGCGGTCTGCTCGAGACGACGGGCCTCAGCCCGTGGTGTGCACGATGAGCACGTCGCTCTTGGAGCGCCGTGCGACGTTGGCCGGTACCGAGCCCAGCAAGCGACCCGCGATCGTGCTCAGACCGACGTTGCCGACGACCAGGAGGTCCGCACCGACCTCTTCGGCCAGGTCCACCAGGGCGTCGACGGGAGCGCCGACGATCGCGCGCTCCTCGATGTTCGTCGCGCCTGCTTCCTTGGCGCGGTCACGGGCCTCACGCAGGATGGCGTAGATGGGGGCGTTGCCCGCCATCTTGTAGCCCTCGTCCTTCAGGAGGTCGGCGGCGCGGGTGTCCTCGGAGGCGGGGAAGTAAGCGGTCGCCACGATGACCTTCGAATCGGGGCCGGACGCCAGGTGGCCCGCCCGGTCGACTGCACGCAGCGATGAATCCGAGCCGTCCGTGCCGACGACCACGGTTTTGTAACCGCCCATCCGTACCCTCCAGTCTCCAATTGCAACGCCATCGGGAACAGTAACGCCTCGACACGTCGCCAGGGCGCGATTCACTTCACGCGGCAAATGCAAAACCTCTCGGCAAGCCACTTTACCGGGCAAAACGGTGCCGTTGGTAGGCCCGTGAGCTTGCTGACAACGACCGAAAATGGAAATCCAGATCGCACCGCATCGGTTTTTGTCGGCGGCACCACAGAATTCGGCCACACAATTGGACTACTCAGGACACGCCGCGCGGTCTTCGGCACCGCGGGTTAACGTTTTGCTCACCTACGGACAGGGGTACGAGACAGCCGCGTGAGCATCACCTTTCGGTCAGAGCGGGCCACTGGCGTCGTCGAGCGGTCAGTGGGCTCCGCTCGACAGTTCGATGCCGTCGCCGTCGCCTTCGTTGCCATCGTCGTCAGCGCCGCGGGGGCGGCTCGGCCGTCGCTGTGGTTCGACGAGGCGGCCACCATCTCGGCCTCGAGCCGCACGGTGCCCGAACTCTGGCGGATGCTGGGCAACATCGATGCCGTCCACGGCCTCTACTACCTGATCATGCACGGCTGGTTCGTCATCTTCCCGGCCACCGAGTTCTGGTCGCGGTTGTCCAGTTCGCTCACCGTCGGTGTGGCCGCGGCCGGCGTCGTGGTGCTTGGCCGCCGGCTCTCGACGCGGTCGGTTGCGGTTGCCGCTGGCGTCGTGTTCGCCCTGCTGCCACGGGTGACGTGGGCCGGCATCGAGACCCGGTCCTACGCGCTGTCCATGGTGATCGGTGTGTGGTTGACGGTGTTGTGCGTATCCGCGGTGCGCCGACAGCGACTCAGCTGGTGGGTCGCCTACGCGGCGCTCCTGGTCACCGGAACGGTGCTCAACGTCTTCGTCGTGCTGATCGTCGGCGTGCACGCCGTCCTGGTCGCCGTGCTCTCCGCCTCGACCCGGGTTCGGGTGTGCTGGGCGGTGGCGGCCGCCGCCGCCGTCGCGGCCGTGATCCCGTTCCTGTTCTTCACCCAGACGCAGCTCTTCCAGGTCGGCTGGATCTCCAAGCTCGGCCCACAGACGGTGGGAAAGATCCTGCAGGAGCAGTACTTCGACCGTTCACTGCCGGTCGCAGTCTTGGCCGGGGTGCTGTTGATCTCGGGATTACTGTGCCGCTCTCGGGCCGCCGTGGTCGCCGGGCCGGATGCCGGCCGACTGGTCGCGATCACCGCCGCCTGGATTCTGCTGCCCACCATTGCCCTGATCGTCTACTCCGCGGTGCATCAGCCGATCTACTACCCGCGCTATCTGTCGTTCACCGCGCCCGGGATCGCGCTGCTGCTGGGACTGTGCGTCGTTGCGGTGGGCCGATCCCGCGCCGGCATTGCCGCACTGCTGGTGATCTTCGCGTTCGCCGCGACGCCGAACTACCTTGCGCAGCGCGGCCCGTATGCCAAGGAGAGCATGGACTACAGCCAGGTGGCCGACGTGATCAGCCGCTACGCGAAGCCCGGCGACTGCCTGGTGATGGACAACTCCGCGGCGTGGAAGCCCGGCCCGATCAGGCCGTTGATCGCCGCCCGGCCCGCCGCATTCGCCAAACTGCACGACTACGGCCGAGGGTTGTCGGCGATACAGCGAAACCGGCTGTGGGACGCCCACATTCCGATCTGGACGTGGGCCGACAAGATGCCGGGCTGTCCCGCGATCTGGACGGTGTCCGAACGCGACAAGACACTGCCCGACCACCAGCAGGGGCCGACGACGCCGCCGGGCCCCCGACTGGCGCGCGCGATGGCCTACCAGGTCCCCAGCCGGTTCGGCTTCCACGTGGTGGAACGCTGGCAGTTCAGCTTCGCCCAGGTGACCAAGTCAGTCCGGTGACGCTCCAGGGCAAGGGTTTTCGGCTCACCGCACGCCCGTCGTCGATCCTGCGCGGTCCGGCCGAGGCGCACACCACGGACTTCGGCCCGCTGGTCGCCGATCCCCGGTTCGCCGGACTACCATCCAGCTGAGAAGGCAACGGAGGGCGGGCACCATGCCCGATGACCACGAATATCTGACCGTACGGCTGCGCGACGGACGTGCGGTCGCCTACGCGCAGTACGGCGCTTCCGACGGTGTGGTGATCGTCAACGCACATGGCGGTGTGGCCTGCCGGCTCGATGTCGCTCCAGCCGACGATGCGGCGCGGCTGGCCGGTGTTCGGTTGATCTCCCCCGACCGTCCGGGTATCGGTGGGTCAGACCCCTGCCCGGGACGGACGATCCTGGACTGGGCTGACGACGTCGGCGAGGTGATGGACCACCTCGCAGTCGACACATTCGCCGTCATGGGCTAGTCGATGGGGGGCCAGTACGCCGCCGCACTGGCGGCCGCAATGCCGGCCCGGGTCACCCGTCTGGCGATCATCGCGGGCGCGCTGCCGTTGACCGAGCCGGGCGTGTTCGCGCACCTTCCGGTGATGGACCGGACCTACACCCGACTGTCCCGGCGCGCCCCTTGGTTGGCCCGGATGTGTTTCTGGACAATGGGTTTCACGGCCCGGGCCGCGCCGAGCCTGTATGGCGGGCTGGCGGCCGCCGAACTGGGCCCGGCCGACGAGAAGGTGTTGCGCGATGAAGGTTTCGACGTCTTCGCCAGGATGTCGGCCGAGGCGCTGCGCCGACCCGACGGTGTGGTCGAGGACTACCGGGCGTGGAACAGGCCGTGGGGCTTCACTCCTGAGCAGATCGTGGTGCCCGTCGACGTGTGGGCGGGTGAGGACGACCAACTCGTCGATCCCGACTGGCAGCGCGAACTCGCGAGCCGGATGACGGACGCGACGCTGCACATCCGTCCGGGTGGCCACTTCATGGCCCACCTGCACTACCGGGAGATCTTCGAGCGCCTCACCCGGTAGCGCGGGCTTTCAGTTGTCGAACCAGCGACCTGCTTTCGGCAGGTCCGCTCCCAACACCGCGCCTGCGGGCGCACCGGAGGCCGCGCCTGCCGCAGTGGCCGACCACCCGGTGCCGGCGCACAGCAGGTCGTGTGGCGTGGAGAGGGTGGTAGGCAGCGGGATGCCCAAGCCGGGGATGCCCGGGATGGTGAGTTGCGGCGGTGACAGCAGCGTCGCGACGCCCTGGGCGAGCGTCGGAATGACCGCCGCCGGCGGCGTGGGCAGTGTTCCGGCGGCATCCGCGATCGGAGCCGACGGGATCAGGCTGGGCAGCCCGGGCGAGGTGGCGGCCGCATGGGCAGGCGGAACCCCGGGGACGGCGCCCGCCGGCGTCGCCGGATAGGCGTCGATGTTGCCGATCGGGCTGCCCGGGACGACCGCGGGCGGCTTGGGGGGAACAGCGGCCGTGCTCACGACCGGTGCGCCAGGCACCGCCGCGGGCGGCAAGGGCGGGACGGCGCCCGTGTCCACGATCGGCGCGCCGGGGATCGCCCCGGGCGGGGTGGGGGGAACCGCACCGGTGCTCACAGCGGGAACGCCCGGGACTCCTCCGGGCGGGGTGGGGGGAACCGCACCGGTGCTCACAGCGGGAACCCCGGGAACGCCGGCCGGCGGAGTGGGCAGTCCGGCACCGCCACCACCGACGGGGAGAGCGGGGACGGCAGCGGCAGGTGCCGGGATACCGGCACCACTGCCACCGGCGGCGCCGACGGGCAGCGCCGCGGGCGGTCCTGGAATACCGGCGGCAGCCTGGGCGATCGCCTCGGCGGGGACGCCGGTGTCGGGGCTGATCACGCCGGACGCGTCGGCGATCGGAGCGCCGGCAGCACCCACACCACCGCTACCAGCACCGCCTGCACCACCTGCGCCAGGAAGTGCGGCCGCGGCAAGCTGACCAGAGCTGTCGGAAAGCGCGGCACCGGGCATTGCGCCGCCCGAGGCGTCGCTGATCGCGTCGGCGGGAGCGGCTGCGGCAGCGGGAACACCTGCCCCCTCACCACCGCCGAGTGGAACGCTGGGGACGCCGGCGGGCGGGGTCGGCACACCAGCGCCGCCGCCACCGCCGGGACCGCCGGGCACGGCAGCGGGCGGGGTCGCCGCAGTGTCGACCACCGGAGCACCCGGACCACCGGGCACCGCCGCCGGCGGAGTCGCCGCAGTGTCGACCACCGGAGCACCCGGACCACCGGGCACCGCCGCCGGCGGAGTGGCCGCAGTGTCGACCACCGGAGCACCCGGACCACCGGGCACCGCCGCCGGCGGAGTCGCCGCAGTGTCGACCACCGGAGCACCCGGACCACCGGGCACCGCCGCCGGCGGAGTGGCCGCAGTGTCGACCACCGGAGCACCCGGAGCACCGGGCACCGCCGCCGGCGGCGTCGGCACACCTTCGACCGATGCGGCGGCGGGAGCGCCGGGCACCGCGGCGGGAACGCCGGGCACACCCTCGGCCACCGGAACCCCCGGAGCGCCCGGGACCGCGGCGCCCGGAGTGCCCAGACCGGGGATCGATGCGGCGCTGGGGACGCCGGGCAGGGTCAGCGGCGACGTCCCGGGGACGTTGAGCGTGCCACCGCCGAGCGGTACGCCCGGAACGGAGAGCGGGCCCGGAGGAAGTGTTCCCGCCGAATCATTGACGGCCGCACCGGGATTGGCGACCGGCGGAACCGGCGGGGTGTCGACTGAGGCGGCAGCGGGGACACCGGGTGCGCCGACGCCCGGCGCTCCTGGCGTTGCGACGGATACCGGCACCTCGGCCCCGGGAACCTCCGCCGCCGGAACCGGCGGCGTGTCGACGGCGGCACCGGCAGGCGCCCCCGGTACCTCGACGGGCGGCACCGGGGGTGTCGCGGCGGCCTCTGGAACCACACCACCGGGAACACCGGCGGGCGGGACCGGCGGAGTGGCGAGTTCGCCACCGGCCGGAACACCCGGCACCGCGGCGGGCGGACCGCCCGGGACGTCGACGCCTCCACCGGCAGGCACGCCGGGAACACCGCCCGGTGGGGTCGGCGGGACGACGGCGGCACCGGGAAGGGGCGCACCGGGGACGGCGGCGGGCGGCGCGGGCAGCCCGCCGGCCGCATCGGCGATCGGCGCGCCCGCGGCACCGGCGGCCGGGGCGGGCAGTGCGGCGGCGGCATCGGAGACCGCGGCGCCCGGGGCGCCGGCACCTAGGGCACCCGCGGCAGCGGCGGCGTCAGCGGCGGGGGCGCCAACGGCTCCGGCTCCGGCTCCACCACCCCGCACCTGCACCGGCACCGCCTCCGGCGGCGCCCAGTTCGGCCCCGGCCTGCAGGCCGGCTGCCGCGTCGGCGACGGGAGCTGCCACCGGTCCCGCGCCGGCTCCGGGTAGCGCGGCCGCGGCATCGGCGACTGGGGCACCAGCAACACCTGCGGGCGGCGCCAGCGCACCGGCCGGCGGAGCAACGACACCGGCCGGCGGGGTCGGCACACCGCCGACGAGTCCGCCCGGAGGAGTGCCGGGCAGCGCTGCGGGCGGGGTGGTCAGCCCACCGATCGTGCCGCCGGGCGGGGTGCCCGGGATCGCGGCGGGCGGCGTGGCGGTTCCCCCGCCGGTGCCGGTTCCCGGCACGCCCGGCACGGCGGCGGGCGGTGTCGGCACGCCACCGACCACGCCGGTTCCGGGGGCGCCGGGGACCGAGGCGGGTGGAACGGCGGCGCTGGCCGCGGTGTGCGTTGCTGCCGCGCCGGGCGCAGAGGCCGGCGGGATCGTGATGGCACCGGGGGCGGTCGCCGGGGGAATCGGACCGCCTGCGACCGGGGGGCTGTTGGTGAAGATCGACGAGGCCGCAGCCGGGACGCCCTCCTGGAGATTCGGCGGATTGGTGGCGACCTGCTGGATGATGTTCACGCATGGCACACCGGGGCTGCCGAGATCGGCCACCGCGCGGGGACTGAACAGCGGCGCAGTCCAGAAAAACCCCGCAGTCGCCATAGCGGTCACAGCCGCTATGCGATGGGTGGTCCGAGACATGGTTCCCCCGTTCTTGTGGTGAGGTCTGACGGGAAAACTACAGACGTGTAAGTAAATTGCGGCGGTGCCCTCCGGGGGGTTACCGAACTGTTGCTAAGCGGTGCCGCCGCAGTTACACCAGCCGCCCCCCGAAGTGTCGGGGGACGGCTGGGAATGAGGAGCGAGTGACGGGATTCGAACCCGTGTAAACGGCTTTGCAGGCCGGTGCCTAGCCACTCAGCCACACCCGCATCGTTCGGTCACGATTCCAGCACAACCCGGTCCCGCCCAGGCTTTCCCTCAGCGTGATCACTAGCCCGACCGGCGGCGCGCGAATACGGTGTCGGCATGCAGACCTGGTTGGCCGATCCGTCCCTGCTCGGCGGCCCCGGACAGGGCAGCAGGCAGATCCTCGAGCTGCTGATCGCCTTCGGGCTGACAGCGCTGATCGGCCTGGAACGGGAGGTCCACGGCAAGAGCGCGGGACTGCGCACCCAGGCGATCGTCGGCACGGCGTCTGCCCTGATCCTCATCGTCAGCAAGTACGGGTTCTTCGACGTGCTCAGCGCCGGAACGGTGGAGGTCGACCCGTCGCGGGTGGCGGCCCAGATCGTCTCGGGAATCGGATTCCTGGGCGCGGGCCTGATCATCACCCGGCAGGGAGCGGTGCACGGGCTGACCACGGCTGCCGCGATCTGGGAATGCGCGGCCATCGGGATGGCCGCCGCCGCCGGACTGGTGACGCTGGCCATCGTCGTCACGATCCTGCACTTCGTGATCGTTCTCGGCTTCACCCCGCTGACCAAACGCCTGACCGCGCGGCTGTCCGGATCGGTGCGGCTACACATCACCTACGAGCAGAACCGCGGGGTCATCGGCCGCATTCTGCACGCCTGCGACAAACATCAGTGGGCGCTCTCAGAACTCAACAGCGGCCCCGACGGCGGTGTCCTGCTCACACTGACCGGGGCGGGAATTCGGCACGCGCCCAGCGCCGTCGCCAGCGTCGACGGCGTGACGAGCGTTCGCCGGATGGACGACAACGGCGACTAGCCAATGATCGGGACCTGACCGCGCCCGGAGCGGTAGGAGGCCACCACCCCGAAGGCCGCCAGCACCGCGAACACCCCGAACATCCACCGGCCCGCGGTGGCGTCGGCGGAGTCTCGCAGGTTCACCACCACACCGGCCAGGCCGGCGCCGAAGGCCCCGCACATCAACTGCACGGTGTTGATCGCCGCGGCCGCGACCGCTTGCTCAGCCGGGTCGTCGACGACCGAACCCATCGCCCACGCCGACAGGTGTGGCCATGCGATCCCGATGCCCGTGCCGGTGATCGCCAGCGCCAGCGCCCAGATCATGACGTATCCCGTTGAGGCGCCGCCCTTCTGGGATGCGGCCGCCATGATCAGCCCGGTGGCCATCACCAGCGGGGCAACCGCCACCAACCGCACCGTGGCGCGGACGTTGGTGACGGACGCGCTGGCGATCTCACCGACGGTCCAGCCCACCGACAGCGCCGCGCCCAGGAAGCCGGCGATGACGGGCGCCAGCGCGCCGAGTCGCTGGCCGAACAACGGCACGTACATGTCGACCATGGTCGCGGCCATCAGCAGACCCAGCGTGGCGTAAATCCACTTCAACGGGCCCGGCCCGAATGCGCTGCGCGGCAACACCGCCGCATCGACGCGCTTATCGACGGCGATGAACGCCACCACCAGAACAACACCGACGATCAGCAGGCCGGCCGTGACGGCGGGGTTGCGCGGTATCGCGGCCACGCTGACCGCGAGTGCGGCCACGCCGAGCAGCAGCAGCGACCAGACCGGAATCCGCCGCCCAGAAGAACTTTCGTCGGCCGCGGGTGCGCGCGCAGGCAGCGCGATCGGCACCAGCACGCTCATCGCCACCGCAAGCACCGCGAGAATCCCGAATCCGCCTCGCCACAAACCGAATTGGGCAAACAAGCCGCCGGTGGTGGGACCGATCAGCGTACCGATCCCCCACATCGCCGACACCACCGCCGAGGCCCGCGTCCACAGCCGATCGGGCAGCGCGGCGCTGATCACTGCGTAGCCCAGCCCGGCCAGCAGACCGCCGGCCAGGCCCTGCACAACCCGGCCGACCAGGAGCAACTCCATTGTCGGGGCCAGCGTGCACAGCGCGCTGCCTACGCTGAACCACAGCAGCGCACCAAGATACGACCAGCGCGGCCCGAACCGGGTCAGCACCGGCCCCACCGTAGTGGCCGAGACCACCGAGGAGACCAGGTACACCGTCGTCACCCACGCGTACAGCCGCTCGCCACCGATGTCGGCGACCGCGCTGGGCAGCAGACTCATCGTGATGAACTCGTTGATGGCGTAAATCGCCACCCCGCCGGCCAGGACAGTAGTGGCACCGCCGTAGTCGCGGCCCAGCAGCTCGCGCCAACTGCCCGCTGCCGACGCCGTCGTCCCGGTCATGTGCATCACCGTAGAGGCTCAACCGCGGTGGAGTTCAAGCCTGGAGCCTCGCGGCTACTTCAGGCCGGCGGCATCCATGCCGCGCAGTTCCTTCTTGAGGTCGGCGATCTCGTCGCGGATCCGGGCCGCCAGCTCGAACTGCAGGTCGCGCGCGGCCGCCATCATCTGCGCGGTCAGATCCTTGATCAGGTCGGCCAGCTCGGCCCGCGGCATGTTCGCGGTGTCGCGCCCTTCGATGATCCCCGCGCTCACCGCCCGGCCCGGCTCACCTTGGGCACGTCGGCCGCGGGAGGAGTTGCGTCCCGAGCCACCCACGCCGACGGTTGCGTCGGTGTCGTCGGCCTCGCTGTAGACCTGGTCGAGGATGTCGGCGATCTTCTTGCGCAAGGGCTGCGGATCCACGCCGTGGGCCTCGTTGTACTCGATCTGCTTTGCCCTGCGGCGATCGGTTTCGTCGATGGCTTCGCGCATCGAGTCGGTGATCTTGTCGGCGTACATGTGCACTTCGCCGGACACGTTGCGGGCCGCGCGGCCGATGGTCTGGATGAGGCTGCGGGTGGAGCGCAGGAAGCCCTCTTTGTCGGCGTCGAGGATGGACACCAGCGACACCTCGGGCAGGTCGAGACCCTCGCGCAACAAGTTGATGCCGACGAGCACGTCGTACTCGCCCAGGCGCAGCTGGCGCAGCAATTCGACGCGGCGCAGGGTGTCCACCTCCGAGTGCAGGTAGCGCACCCGGATACCCAGCTCGAGCAGGTAGTCGGTCAGGTCCTCGGCCATCTTCTTGGTCAGGGTCGTCACCAGCACGCGCTCGTCGCGCTCGGCGCGGCCGCGGATCTCACCAATCAGGTCGTCGATCTGGCCCTTGGTGGGTTTGACCACCACCTTCGGGTCGACGAGACCGGTCGGGCGAATCACCTGTTCGACGAACTCGCCGCCGGTCTGGCTCAGCTCGTACGGGCCGGGCGTGGCGGACAGGTAGACCGTCTGCCCGACGCGGTCGGCGAACTCCTCCCAGGTCAACGGCCGGTTGTCGACGGCAGAGGGCAACCGGAAGCCGTACTCCACCAGGTTGCGCTTGCGGGACATGTCGCCCTCGTACATGCCGCCGATCTGCGGCACGGTGACGTGAGACTCGTCGATGACCATCAAGAAGTCCTCGGGGAAGTAGTCCAGCAGCGTGGCCGGCGCCGACCCGGCCGGCCGGCCGTCGATGTGCCGCGAATAGTTCTCGATGCCCGAGCAGAAGCCCACCTGGCGCATCATCTCGATGTCGTAGTTGGTGCGCATCCGCAGCCGCTGGGCCTCCAGCAGCTTGCCCTGGTTCTCCAGCTGGGCCAGCCGCTCGGCCAGTTCCAGCTCGATGGTCGAGATCGCCTGCGCCATCCGCTCCGGGCCGGCGACGTAATGCGTGGCCGGGAAGATCCGCAGCGAGTCGACCTTGCGGACCACGTCCCCGGTCAGCGGGTGCAGGTAGTACAGCGCCTCGATCTCGTCGCCGAAGTACTCGATCCGGACGGCCAGTTCCTCGTAGGACGGGATGATCTCCACGGTGTCGCCGCGCACCCGGAACGAACCGCGGGTGAACGACATGTCGTTGCGGCTGTACTGCACGTCGACCAGCAGTCGCAGCAGGCCGTCGCGCGGCACCTCGCTGCCGACCTGCAACTCGACCGAACGGTCCAGGTAGGACTGCGGGGTGCCCAGGCCGTAGATGCACGACACCGACGCGACCACCACCACATCGCGCCGCGACAGCAGGCTCGAGGTCGCCGAATGCCGAAGCCGCTCGACGTCGTCGTTGATCGAGCTGTCCTTCTCGATGTAGGTGTCGGTCTGGGCGATGTACGCCTCGGGCTGGTAGTAGTCGTAGTAGCTGACGAAGTACTCGACGGCGTTGTGCGGCAACATCTCTCGCAGCTCGTTGGCGAGCTGGGCGGCCAGCGTCTTGTTGGGCGCCATCACCAGGGTGGGCCGCTGCAGCCGTTCGATGAGCCACGCCGTGGTCGCCGACTTGCCGGTACCGGTGGCGCCCAGCAGTACGACGTCACGCTCCCCCGCCCGGATCCGCCGCTCCAACTCCTCGATGGCGGCGGGCTGATCCCCGGCGGGCTGGTGCGGGCTGACCACCTCGAACCGGGCGCCGGCGCGCACCACGTCGTCGACCGCGCGGTACTCCGAGTGCGCGACGACGGGGTGTTCGGTAGCGAAAGCCATGTGTCCAGGTTAAGCGCCGCCACCGACATGTTCATTCCGCGGCCGATCCGTACGGCCCGTACGCTGACGCCGTGTCGGATCCGGCTCACGTGCACCCCCCGAAGCGGGAGAGCTTCGACATCTCCGCAGGAACGAACACCGACAACAAGGGGATCGTGCGCGCGGTCGACGAGTTCGTCGTGCAGCCGTGGGGGCTGTACATGGCCCGCCCCACCCCCGGCCGCCCGCAGTTCCACTACCTGGAGTCGTGGCTGCTGCCGTCGCTGGGAGTCCGGGCCAACGTCTTCCACTTCAACCCGGGCCACGAGCGCGAACAGGACTACTACCTCGACGTCGGTGACATCTCGGCCGGGGACACCGTCTGGCGCACCGAGGACCACTACATCGACCTGGTGGTGTACGACGGAGAGCGCACCGAACTGGTCGACGCCGACGAATTGCTCGAGGCGCACCGCCAAGGTCTGCTGAGCACCGGGGTGGCCGAGTCGGCGATTCGGCGAGCCATGGCCGCCGTCGAGGGGCTGGCGAGCCATGATCACGACCTCAATTCCTGGCTGGCGTCACTCGGCATGAACCTCTCCTGGCGCAGCAGCGTCGACCCGAACAGGTAATCTCGCTACTCATGAGCCTCAGCAAGCGCCGCTGGCTGGCTGCGGCGGTAGGTGCGATCGTGGTCGCAGGGGCCCAGTTGACGGTGAGCCCGGCACATGCCGACCCAGAACCGCCCTCGCCGACCACACCCCCGCCACCCACGGGCGGATTGCTGCACAACGTGACCTACCGCGCCCGTGCCGACGGCACCTCGCGCGGTGCCGTGGTCGCCTACAAAATCGACGACAATAACGTCAACAGCGATCAGCCGACACTGCTACCCGGCTTCACGTTCGAGGTCAACACCGTGATGAGCGACCCCAAACAGGCCGGAATGGAGATCTCCATCCAGTGGCCCTACGGGTCGAATCTGCATTGCGAGATCCTGGTGGACGACCAGACGGTGGCCGAGGCCGACCAATTCATCGCGCCGCGGCTGTTCCATCCCAAGGACGACCCGCTGTACGGCACGCTGCAGTGCGGCGCACCGCTGAACACGCCGAACCCGACGCAGGCGGCGCCCGCGCCGACGAGCGCCCCCGACTCGGTCGCCTGACGGCTCAGGGCCGCCAACCGGTCGCGTCGGCCCATGCCCACGCCCGCCGGTACGCGTCGAGAAACCACGGCTCCTTGGCGTCGGCGTAGCGTGCGACGTCGTCGTGCTGGGCGGCGGACCGCTTGACCGCAAGGTAGTCGGCGCGCACCCCCGGGTTGGCGGCCAGCCAGTCGACGAACAGCAACGCGAACTGCTGGTTGGGCCAGCCGGCCACCCTAATGTGGATGTTGGTCGGCCTGCCCGGATCGCCGGAGGCGTGAAAACGCTTGTGCCACAGTGCGTTATCGCTGCGGTGGTCGAACTCGGCGTCGGTGCTGCGGGCATCCGGCTTCGGCGCGTCGGAGGTGATCGCCTCTACGCGCGGATAACCAGCGCGCAGCAGGTCCTCGGTGAGTTCGTCGGCGACCTCGGGCGACGCGACCGTCACCTGCATGTCGATGACGTCCTTGGCGTCCATACCGGCCACCGCGGTCGAGCCGATGTGGTCGATACGGACGGCACGGTGCCCGCAGGTGGTGTTCAGCCGCGCGGCGATGCGCCGCGCCTGGTCCGGCCAGGTCGGGTCGGCGGCGACGAGTGCGGCGGCGGCGGCGCGCACCGGTGTCCGGGTGGTCAGGTTGTGCGCGAACGGCAGGATCCGCTGGTACCAGAGTTCGCGGGCCTTCTCGACCAGTTCACCCTCGGTGCCTGCGTTGTCCAGCCACACGTCGGCGACCTGACGGCGCTGCTCCTCGGTAGCCTGGGCGGCGATGCGGGCCCTGGCGTCGGCCTCGGTGAATCCGCGGTACTCGATGAGCCGGCGGACCCTGACCTGTGGATCGGCGTGCACGATGACCACCAGCGGGAACATCGGCGCCATCTGGGACTCGACCAGCAGCGGGATGTCCTCCACGATGACCGCATCCTCACCGGCCGCGGCGATGAGCTCGGAGCGGCGGTGCGCCACGAGCGGATGGACGATGCCGTTGAGCGTCTGGCGTTTGTCCTCGTCGCTGAACGCGATCGCCGCCAGCGCCGGGCGGTCCAAGGCGCCGTCGGGCTGCAGGATGTGCGCACCGAACGCGTCGACGAGCTTGGCCAGGCCCTCGGTCCCGGGTTGGACGACCTCGCGGGAGATGACGTCCCCATCGACGACGATGCCACCGCACTCCGAGAACGTGGCGGACACCGTCGACTTACCGGCGCCGATACCGCCGGTCAATCCGATCCGAAGCATCATTGACTCCTCAGAAACGAAACCGCGCAGGAAGCCCGAGGACTTCCTGCGCGATTCCAATCTCGACAGGTGACAGCTAGGCGTTGCCCGCCAGCTTCTCCCGCAGGGCCGCGAGCTGGGCGTCGCTGGCCAGCGAACCGCCGGCCGACTCACCCGAGCTCGACGAGGACGACGACGAGGTCGCACCGTTGCCGGCGGGACGCTCGGCCGCTTCGGCCTCGGCCTTGGCGAACTTCTCCATCTGCGTGGTGTGCATCTTGTGGCGCTGCTCGGCCTCGGCGTAGCGGGCCTCCCACTCGTGTGCGCTGCTTGTCGAAGCCTTCGAGCCATTCGTTGGTCTCGGCGTCGAAGCCCTCGGGGAAGATGTAGTTGCCCTGCTCGTCGTAGCTGTCGGCCATACCGTACTTCGAGGGGTCGAACTCCTCGGTGTAGTCCTCGTTGGCCTGTTTGAGGCTCAGCGAGATCCGGCGGCGCTCCAGGTCGATGTCGATGACCTTGACCATCGCGTCGTCGCCGACCTGCACGACCTGATCGGGCACCTCGACGTGGCGCTCGGCCAGCTCGGAGATGTGCACCAGACCCTCGATACCCTCCTCGACGCGGACGAACGCGCCGAACGGCACCAGCTTGGTGACCTTGCCCGGCACGATCTGACCGATCGCGTGGGTGCGGGCGAAGTGCCGCCATGGGTCTTCCTGAGTGGCCTTCAGCGACAGCGAAACCCGCTCGCGGTCCATGTCGACGTCGAGCACCTCGACGGTGACCTCGTCGCCCACGTTGACAACCTCGGACGGGTGGTCGATGTGCTTCCAGGACAACTCGGAGACGTGCACCAGGCCGTCGACCCCTCCGAGGTCGACGAACGCACCGAAGTTGACGATCGAGGACACCACACCCTTGCGGATGGCACCCTTGGTCAGCTGGTTGAGGAACTCGCTGCGGACCTCGGACTGGGTCTGCTCCAGCCACGCGCGGCGGGACAGGACCACGTTGTTGCGGTTCTTGTCCAGCTCGATGATCTTGGCCTCGATCTCCTTGCCGATGTACGGCTGCAGATCGCGGACGCGCCGCATCTCGACCAGCGACGCGGGCAGGAAGCCGCGCAGGCCGATGTCGAGGATGAGGCCGCCCTTGACGACCTCGATGACGGTGCCCTTGACGGCCTCGTCCTTCTCCTTGAGCTCCTCGATAGTGCCCCAGGCGCGCTCGTACTGGGCGCGCTTCTTGGACAGGATCAGGCGGCCTTCCTTGTCCTCCTTGGTGAGAACGAGGGCTTCCACCTTGTCGCCGACGGACACAACCTCATTGGGGTCGACGTCGTGCTTGATGGAGAGCTCACGGGAAGGGATGACACCTTCGGTCTTGTAGCCGATGTCGAGCAGAACCTCGTCCCGGTCGACCTTGACGATCGTCCCCTCGACGATGTCGCCATCGTTGAAGTATTTGATGGTTTTGTCGATGGCAGCGAGGAAGTCCTCAGCCGAGCCGATGTCGTTGACGGCTACTTGCGGCGAGGTGACGGTGGGACTTGGCATATTGTTGGGTTGCTCCGGACAGGGTCGGTCGTAGGGACAGTGTTCTGGTGATGTACCCGCAAAGAGCGCACAGGTACCGTCAGAGCCTACTCGACTAGGCGCACGCTGGACAAACTCAGGTTCAGGCCCGGCTCGCTCGGCGATTACTCTCCTCTGGTGTCCTACGCCACAATGCCGCCGTTCCCGCGTCCCGTGCGAAAAGTCGGAGCGCCGCTTGCGGTCATCATCGTCTTCGGCACCATCGCCGGGCTGATCCTGATCGTGCTGACGGCGGTGAATCCCGCCGGGACTGCGATGGGTTTCGGCTTGTCCACGGTGGCGATGAGTCTGGTGCTGCTGTCCTACCTCTGGCTGGACCGATGGGAGCCCGAGCCGCCCCGGCTTCTGGTGCTGGCGTTCCTGTGGGGTGCGTCGGTGGCGATCCTGGTGTCGCTGGTGCTCGAACTCATCGTCGAGGCGGCGGTCAACCATGGACATTCGGAACCCGGCTTCTTCACCGTGGCCGTCGCGGCGCCGGTGATCGAGGAGGCGGCCAAGGGCCTGTTCCTGGTGCTGATGATGACCGGGGCGCGCCGCAACGAGGTCAACTCGCTGACCGACTGCCTGGTCTACGCCGGTGTGACCGCAGTGGGGTTCGCCTGGCTCGAGGACATCTTCTACATCGCCAACGGCGAGACGCTGGCCAGCTCACTGGTCACCGCCGCGATGCGCCTGATCATGGCGCCGTTCGCCCATCCGCTGTTCACCACGTTCACCGGCATCGGCGTGTATTTCGCTCTGCAGCAACGCAATACGTGGGCGAAGGTGGGGTGCGTCGCGCTGGGCTTCGCGGGCGCGGTGATCATGCACGGGCTGTGGAACGGCTCGGCACGGGTGGGCCCGGGTGCCTACTTGGGGCTGTACGTGGTGTGGATGATGCCGATCTTCTTCCTGGCCATTGTGCTGGCGGTCCGCAGCAGGCGGCGCGAGCAGAAAATCGTCGCCGAGAAGCTGCCGGGCATGGTGGCCGCAGGCCTTGTGACACCGGCCGAGACGGCCTGGCTGGGCTCGATCAAGACCCGCAAGCAGGCGGTGGCAGCGGCCGCCGGGTTCGGCGGCAGAGCCGCCGGTATCGGGGTGAAGAAGTTCTCCCACCAGGTCATCGAGCTGGCCTTTGTGCGCGATCGCATCGAGCGCGGCTTCGGCGACGAGCGGGTGTTCGCCCTGCAGCAGCACGAGGTCGACGATGTGGTCGCGGCCAGGGCCGCGGCGGGCCCGGCGTTGCAGTGGCTCAACGGCTACCAGCTGCCCCGCGCGTAGCGGCGTTGCCGCGTCGAGTGCGCACTGAGGGCGATAATCCGGCGGAGAACTCGCTCTGAGCGCGATCTCAATGCCCTACTAGTGCCTAATGCGCCGCCGGAGCCGCTTGGCGGCGACTAATGCGCGGCCGTATCCCAGCTGCGGCCGTACCCCACCGACACCTCCAGCGCCACGTCGAGCGGGTAGGCCCCGCCCATGTTCTCGCGCACCAGCGCTTCGACGGTGTCCCGCTCCCCGGCGGCGACTTCCAGCAGCAGCTCGTCGTGCACCTGCAGCAGCATCCGTGACTTCAGCCCGGCGTCCTTGATCGCTTGGAAGACGTTGATCATCGCCACCTTGATGATGTCGGCCGCACTGCCCTGGATCGGGGCGTTGAGCGCGGCCCGCTCGGCGGCCTCGCGAACCTGCCGGTTGCTGCTGTCGAGCTCGGGCAGGTAGCGCCGCCGCCCCAGCACTGTGGAGGTGTAGCCGTCTTTGCGGGCCTGGTCGACGACGTCGAGCAGGTAGTCGCGGACCCCGCCGAACCGGGCGAAGTACTGGTCCATCTGGACCTTGGCCTCTTCAGTGGAGATCTTCAGCTGGGCCGCCAGCCCGTAGGCGCTCAGCCCGTAGGCCAGGCCGTACGACATCGCCTTGACCCGGCGCCGAAGCTCGGGCGTTACCTCGTCGATCG
Organism: uncultured Actinomycetota bacterium; assembly: GCA_963716465.1. Lineage (GTDB taxonomy): Bacteria > Actinomycetota > Actinomycetes > Mycobacteriales > Mycobacteriaceae > Mycobacterium. The sequence continues at coordinate 12,533 of CAVQTS010000002.1, read as the reverse complement.
GCACGCCGAACGCCCGGGAGGCGACGAAGGAGTGCAGATCCTCCCCCGTGCGGAATGCCTCGATGAGGCCTTCGTCCTTGGACAGGTGCGCCATGATCCGCATCTCGATCTGGCTGTAGTCGGCAGTCATCAGCTCGGCATAGCCGTCGCCGACGATGAAGGTGTCGCGGATCTGGCGTCCGGCGTCGGTGCGGATCGGGATGTTCTGCAAGTTCGGTTCGGTCGACGACAGCCGGCCGGTGGCGGCGATGGTCTGGTTGAACGTGGTGTGGATGCGACCGTCGGCGGCCACCGACTTCAGCAGCCCGTCGACCGTGACCTTCAGCCGGGTGGCGTCGCGGTGGGTCAGCAGGTGCTCGAGGAACGGATGCCCGGTCTTGTCGAACAGCGACTGCAGCGCATCGGCGTCGGTGGTGTAGCCGGTCTTGGTGCGTTTGGTCTTCGGCATGCCGAGTTCGTCGAACAGCACCACCTGCAACTGTTTGGGCGAGCCGAGGTTGATCTGCTTGCCGATCACCGCATACGCCGCGTCGGCTGCCTCGCGGATCTGGTCAGCGAACTCGCGCTGCAGGGTGTCGAGCTTCTCCAGATCGACGGCGATACCGGCGGATTCCATGCCGGCCAGCACGGACTGGACCGGCAGTTCCATCTGGCCGAGCAGTGACGAGGAGTCGATGCGGGTCAGTTCCTCGTCGAGGGCGTCGGCCAGGTCGGCGACGGCGCGGGCCCTCAGGATCAGGGTCTGCACCGCCTGGTCGTCCACGCCTTCGGTGTCGTCGAGCAGTGAAAGTTGTTGTTGCTCAGGGTTGTCGGCGCGCAACTCCCGGCGCAGGTAACGCAGCGAGAGGTCGTCCAGCGTGAAGCTGCGCTGCCCCGGCCGCACCAGGTAGGCCGCCAGTGCGGTGTCGGAGGTGACGCCGACCAGCGGCCAGCCCCGTCCGGCCAGATCGTGCATCGCGATCTTGGCCTCGTGCAACGCTTTTGGCTTCCCGGGGTCGGCGAGCCAGGAAGCCAGCGCGGACTCGTCCTCCGGCGTCAGCGTGGTGGTGTCGATGAAGGCGCCGTCGCCGTCGGCTGTCGCGACGGCCACGGCGGTGGCGTCGCCGTCGTAGACGGCGTGGGTGCCGACGACCGCAACCCCGGAGCGACGCCCGTCGCTGGCGTGCTCAGCCAGCCAGGCCGCGACGGTGCCCGGTGCGAGCGCTCCGCCCCGGACGTCGAAACCCTCGTCGACCTCGGGCTCGACAGCTGCCAGCGTGTCGAAGAGCCGGTCCCTCAGCACCCGGAACTCGAGGTCGTCGAAGAGCCGATGGATCTGGTCGCGATCCCACGGCAGCAGCCGCAGGGTGTCGGGGGTCTGGGCCAGCGGGACGTCCTTGACGAGTTCGGTGAGGTCACGGTTGAGCACCACGCTGGACAGGTTGTTGCGCAACGCGTCTCCGACCTTGCCGCGCACGGACTCGACGTTGTCGACGAGGCCTTGCAGCGAGCCGTATTCGACGATCCACTTGGCCGCGGTCTTCTCACCCACGCCGGGAATGCCGGGCAGGTTGTCACTGGGGTCGCCGCGCAGCGCCGCGAAGTCCGGGTACTGCGCCGGAGTCAGCCCGTACTTCTCCACCACCGCCTCGGGGGTGAACCGGGTCAAGTCGCTGACGCCTTTGCGGGGGTAGAGCACTGTCACGTCGGGGCTGACCAGTTGCAGCGCGTCGCGGTCGCCGGTGACCACCAGAACCCGGTAGCCCTCCTGCTCGGCCTGGGTCGCCAGCGTGGCGATGATGTCGTCGGCCTCGAAGCCGGGCTCGGCCAGCACGGTGATGCCCAGCGCGTTGAGCACCTCTTTGGTGATGTCGATCTGGCCGCGGAACTCGTCGGGTGTGGCCGAGCGGCCGGCCTTGTACTCCGGATACATGTCCACCCGGAACGTCTGTCGCGAGACGTCGAACGCGGCGGCGATGTGGCTGGGCTGCTCGTCGCGCAGCAGGTTGATCAGCATGGCGGTGAATCCGTACACCGCGTTGGTGGTCAGCCCGTTCTTGGTCTTGAAGTTCTCCGCGGGCAGTGCGTAGAAGGCGCGATAGGCCACCGAGTTGCCGTCCAACAGCATCAGAGTGGGCTTTTGGTCCGTCGCGCTCGCCGTCACGCGCCTAACTCTATGCACCGCCGCCGACACCCAGGCAGCGGAGCCTTACCCCGCCGCGTCGCGCCTCAGTAGCCCAGGAACTTGCGGAACTGCGGTCCCACAGCCACGGACTGACCCATCCGATGCACCCGGCCGTCGAGCGCGGACGTGGTGTCCGACGGCTGTCCGGAGACTGGAACACGTTTCAGTTTCATCGCCCAGATCGCATACGATGACCGCGTGCCAGCTTCACCAGACGCCCCGACTCAACTACCGGCGATCGACGGGTGGTGGGCCGGCGATGACGCGGGAGTGCCGCGGCTCATCGGCGGCAAGTGCCCGAAGTGCGCGACCTATGTGTTTCCGCCGCGGGCCAATAACTGCCCCAACCCCGGCTGTGACGGCGACGAGCTCGATCAGGTGCCGCTGTCGCGGCGGGGAACGTTGTGGAGCTACACCGAAAACCGTTACGCCCCACCGCCGCCGTATCCCTCCCCCGAGCCGTTCGAGCCGTTCGCGGTCGCCGCGGTGCAACTGGCCGACGAGGGAATCATCGTGCTGGGCAAGGTCGTCGAAGGCACGCTGGCTGCCGACCTGAAGGTCGGCATCGAGATGGAACTGACCACGATGCCGTTGTTCACCGACGACGAGGGCATCGAACGGATCGTCTACGCCTGGAGGATCGCCTCATGAGTCCTGATCCGGTCTACATCCTCGGCGCCGGCATGCACCCGTGGGGCAAGTGGGGCACCGACTTCACCGAGTACGGCGTCGTCGCCGCCCGCGCCGCGCTGGCCGAGGCGGGCCTGGACTGGCGTCAGATCCAGCTCGTCGCAGGCGCCGACACCATCCGCAACGGCTATCCCGGCTTCGTCGCCGGCGCGACCTTCGCCCAGAAGCTGGGCTGGACCGGCATCCCGGTGTCATCCAGCTACGCCGCCTGCGCCTCAGGCTCCCAAGCCCTGCAGTCCGCGCGTGCCCAGATCCTGGCGGGACTGTGCGACGTTGCACTGGTCATCGGTGCAGACACCACCCCCAAGGGCTTCTTCGCCCCGGTCGGCGGCGAGCGCCGCAACGACCCCGACTGGCAGCGCTTCCACCTCATCGGCGCCACCAACCCGGTCTACTTCGCTCTGCTCGCGCGCCGCCGGATGGACCTCTACGGCGCCACACTCGAGGACTTCGCCGCGGTCAAGGTCAAGAACTCCCGCCACGGTCTGAACAACCCGAACGCCCGCTTCCGCAAGGAATCCTCCATCGACGACGTGCTGGCCAGCCCGATGGTCGCCGATCCGCTGCGCCTGCTCGACATCTGCGCCACCAGCGACGGCGCGGCCGCCTTGATCGTGGCCAGCAAGGAGTTCGCGGAGAAGCACCTCGGCTCGGTCGCCGGCGTGCCCTCGGTACGCGCGGTGTCGACCGTGACGCCGAACTACCCGCAGCATCTGCCGGAACTTCCCGACATCGCCACCGATTCCACCGCTACGGTGCCCGCCCCGGAGCGGGCCTTCAAGGACCACATCCTCGACGCCGCCTACGCCGAAGCCGGCATCGGCCCCGAGGACCTGTCGCTGGCCGAGGTCTATGACCTGTCCACGTCCCTGGAACTCGACTGGTACGAGCATCTCGGCCTGTGCCCCAAGGGTGAGGCTGAACAACTGCTGCGCAGCGGCGCCACCACCATCGGCGGACGCATTCCGGTCAACCCCTCCGGTGGTCTGGCCTGCTTCGGCGAGGCGATTCCGGCCCAGGCCATCGCCCAGGTCTGCGAACTCACCTGGCAGCTCAAAGGGCAGGCCACCGGCCGTCAGGTCGAGAACGCCACCGTCGGCGTCACCGCCAACCAGGGCCTGTTCGGCCACGGCTCCTCGGTCGTCGTCGCCCGCTGAGATCCCGCCGAACGTCGACGCGATGTCGAGACATTCCGCCGACGACCGCAACAAGTCGACGCTCGAGCACGTGGTCGTCACGGTCAAGCCCGGCAGCCGCAAGGGCCCGCTGGTCGAGGCCGCGGCTGACGGAGCATTGACGATCTACGTTCGCGAGCGCCCCGTCGAGGGCAAGGCCACCGAGGCCGCCGCACGCCTGCTCGCCGAACACCTGGGCGTGCCGCCCAGTCACGTGGAACTTGTTGCCGGGGCCACTTCACGTGTGAAACGCTTCCGCATCACCTGAAGCGAGGGAAGTCATGCACCAGGCAGAGTTGGCCCGGCTGTGGGAACGCCACACCGAGTTGGAATTCGAGACGAAGGACGCCGCGGCCACCGTAGCGACGATGACTCCGGACAACTACGTCAACCACGTCCCGGTGATGACGGGCGGAAGAGGCACCGCCGAGATGATCGAGTTCTACGGCAAGCACTTCATCCCGAAGATGCCCGCCGACACCGCTCTTCGGCTGATGTCGCGAACCATCGGCGACGACCGGGTGATCGACGAGTTCGTGTTCTCCTTCACCCACGACGTCGAGATGGACTGGATGTTGCCGGGTATTGCGGCCACCGATCGGACGGTCGAGATCCCGATGGTGGTCGTCGTGCAGTTCGAGGGCGGCAAGATCGCCTGCGAGCGGATCTACTGGGATCAGGCTTCCGTCCTGGTACAACTCGGTCTGCTGGATCCGGGCGGGCTGCCGGTCACCGGCGTCGAACAGGCACGCAGGTTCGAGAACCCGGATCTGCCGCCGAACGAGTTGATGGGCGGCGCCTGGAGCGGCTAGGCCACGCCGAGGTAAGCGGCACGAATGCTGTCGTCCGCCAATAACTCTCGGGCCGGACCACTGTGGGTCACCGTGCCGGTCTCCAGGATGTAAGCGCGATCCGATCGACTCAGGGCCTGTTGGGCGTTCTGCTCGACGAGCAGCACCGTGGTGCCGGTGGAATTGATCTCGGAGATGATCTTGAAGATCTGCGAGATCACCATCGGCGCCAGACCCATCGACGGCTCGTCGAGCAACAGCACCCGAGGGCGCGCCATCAGGGCCCGGCCGATCGCCAGCATCTGCTGCTCGCCCCCGGACAGCGTGCCGCCGACCTGGTCGCGGCGCTCGGCCAGCCGGGGGAAGGTCTCCAGGACCCAGTCCAGCCGATCACGGTGCTCGGCCTTGCTATCGAACTTTCTTCCGTAGCAGCCCATTTGGAGGTTTTCCAGTACCGACATGCCAGGAAAGACGCCGCGGCCCTCCGGTGCCTGGATCAGGCCGTCGATGACCCGCTGGTGGGCTTTGACCCTGGAGATGTCGCGGCCCTCGAACCACACCGAGCCCGACGACAGCGGACGCAGCCCGGAGATCGCGCGCATCATCGTGGTCTTGCCCGCGCCGTTGGAGCCGAGAAGCGTGACCAGCTCGCCCTGCCGGACCTGCAGCGAAACCCCGTGCAGGGCTTCAATTCTGCCGTAGTGCACGACGATGTCGCGCACCTCCAGCAGCACTGGGCGATCGTCGGCCTCAGAGTTGGTCATCGGGCACTCCCAGATAGGCGGCGATGACGGCCGGGTTCTCGCGGATCTCTGCGGGCAGGCCGTCGGCAATCTTGCGGCCGAACTCCAGCACGACGATCCGGTCGGTGACACCCATGACCAGTCGCATGTCGTGCTCGATGAGCAGCACCGTGTAGCCATCGTCGCGGATGGCGCGGATCAGGTCGATCAGCGCGGCCTTCTCGCTGGGGTTGAACCCGGCCGCCGGCTCGTCGAGGCACAGCAACTTGGGTTCGGTGGCCAGGGCGCGGGCGATCTCCAGTCGGCGCTGATCGCCGTAGGGCAGGTTCTTCGCCTTCTCCTCGGCACGCTCGGAGATCCCGACGAATTGCAGCAAGGCAGCTGCCTTTTCGATGGCCGAGCGTTCCTCGCGACGATGGCGCGGGCTGCGGACCAGTGCACCGGGGACCGAGGTCCGGTGCCGGGCGTCGGTGCCGACGACGACGTTCTCCAGCGCGGTCATCTCGCCCCACAGCCGGATGTTCTGAAAGGTCCGGGCGATGCCGCGGCGGGTGATCTGATGCCGCTTGATGCGGCCCAGTGGCGCACCGTCGAAGGTGACCGAACCCGAACTGGGCCGGTACACGCCGGTGATCGCGTTGAAGCAGGTGGTCTTGCCGGCTCCGTTTGGTCCGATCAGGCCGAGGATCTCGCCGCGCCTGATCGAGAAGCTCACCGCGTCCAGCGCGGTGAGGCCGCCGAACTTCACGGTGAGATCGTGGGTTTCCAGCAGCGCTTCACCCTCGGCGACAAGCACTTCCCGGTTGAGGGCGGCCAGGTCCTCGCTGGAGCCGCTGGGCGGGCGACCTTCGGCCGCGATTCCGGGTTCGGTCATGCGGCGGCCTTGGTGTCGTCGGCGGCGCCGAGCAGCTTTCGCGCGGATTTGCCGTAGGCCAGCAGCTGCTGGCGCACCGGGAACAGGCCCTGCGGGCGGAAGATCATCAGCACCACCAGCGCGAGTCCGAAGAACAGGTACTTCAGGTCGCCGAGGTTGATACCCAGGAAGTGCACGCCAAGAAGGCGGTTCGGCAGATAGACGATGACGAATGCGCCGAAGATCACCCCGAGCTTGTTGCCCTGACCGCCGAGTACCACCGCGCACAAGAACAGCATCGAGTTGATGATGTTGAACGTCGGCGGGGCCACATACTGCACCTGTCCGGCGTACAGCGCCCCGGACAGCCCGCCGATCGCCGCGCCGATCACGAAGGCCCACAGCTTGAACCGGAAGGTGTTGACGCCCATGACTTCCGCGGCGTCCTCGTCCTCGCGGATCGACACCCAGGCGCGGCCGACGCGGCTGCGTTCGAGGTTGCCGACCAGCAGCAGGATGCCCACCATGAGCAAGAGGCCCAGCCAGAACCACCACGTTCCGTAGTTCGCGTGTCCCGAGGAGTTGCCGCTGGAGAACACACCTTCGGGCAGCTTGTGGCTCTGCCCGACGCGTGGGTAGGCCACCTCGTTCAGACCCCGGGAACCGTTGGTGACGCCGGCGAGGTTGTCGGCGAGCAGCCGGATGATCTCGCCGAAGCCCAGGGTGACGATCGCGAGGTAGTCGCCACGCAGCCGCAGGGTCGGTATGCCGAGAATCAGCCCAGCCAACGCCGTTGCGGCCATGGCCAGCGGCACGCAAGCCAGCCACGCCCACTGCTGATGGAGAAAACCGTTGGGAGCCATTCTGTTCCACGGACTGTCCGGGCTGGTGAGCAGCGCCACGGTGTAGGCCCCGACGGCGTAGAAGCCGACGTAGCCGAGATCGAGCAGACCGGCCTGTCCGACGACGACGTTGAGGCCGATCGCGATGATCGCCACCATCGCGAACTGGGCCATGGTGCCGCCGAAGCTGATTCCCGTGGTGGTGAAGTACGGCGGCGGGAACAGCGGCATGAGTGCCAGCAAGCCGAAGCCGAGCACACCGAAGCCCCACTTCTGCACCCGGCTAAGCCCCGACCACCACACGCGCAGGCCGTCGCCGGGGGCCAGCAGTCGCCGGGTCCAGCGCCCCGGTGTTCCGTTCGCGTCACCCCGGTGGCTCATGCCCTGGCCTTTCCGAGACTTTCGCCGAGTATTCCGGTCGGCCGGATCAGCAGTACCAGCACCAGCAGGACGAATGCCACGACGTCACGCCACTGTGTGCCGAACACGGCCTGACCATAGTTCTCCATGATGCCCAGGATGAGGCCGCCGAGCAGGGCGCCGCGCAGGTTGCCGATCCCACCGAGGACGGCCGCGGAGAAGGCCTTGATGCCCAGTAGGAAGCCACCCGAGTAGATGATGCCCTGCGGCACCTTCAGCGTGTACAGCAGCGCGGCCGCCCCGGCGAGCATGCCGCCGATCAGGAACGTTGTCATGATGATGCGTTCGCGCGAGACACCCATCAGCGTGGCGGTGACCGGGTCCTGAGCGACCGCACGTATGCCGCGGCCGAATTTGGTCCTGTTGATCGCGGTGTCGGTCAGCAGCGCCAGGACCAGCGCGGCGGTGACGATCACCAAGGTGACGTTGGTGACCGAGGCGCCGAACACGTGGAACTGCGCCTTGGGCTGCACCAAGATGATGGGCTGTTGGGCGTTGCTGCCGCCGTAGCCCTTGATGATCTTCGGCAGGACGAAGTGGACGAACTCCTGTAGCACGAACGACATGCCGATGGCCGTGATGAGGAACGTCAGGGGCCGCGCGTTGCGGCGCCTCAGCGGCCGATAGGCTACGAACTCCAAACCTATTGCCGCCGAACCGGATACCAGCATCGCGAACAACATGGCGACGGCAAGGTAGAACACTGTCAGGAACACGCCCTTGTTGTAGGCGTCTCCGCTGGGCGTGAATCCCAGAATGATGTCCAGGCAGAAGTACGCGCCGAACATGCCGAGCATGAAGATCTCGGAATGGGCGAAGTTGATCAGGCGCAGCACACCGAAGACCAGGGTGTAGCCGACGGCCACCAGGGCGTAGATCGCACCCCAGGACAGTCCGTCGATGGTCAACTGCCAGAAGCCTTCTCGCAGGTTGGCGATATTGAAACCGATATCGCCGGCGAGGCAGGCGTATTGGCCGAGGCACTCCTGGATCATCCTGGGGCGGGCTCCTTGGGGTCTGTCTTCAACGAGAACGCGTCCGGGACTGCCGGTCCCGGACGCGCCTCGTGAATCACCTACTGAACCTTGTAGATCCAGATCAGGGTCGTGGTGAGCTCACCCTTGTCGGTCCACTGGTACTTGCGGGCCACACCCTGACCGTTGTAGGTCTTGACCCACTCGAGCAGGTCGGGGCGGGTGATCTTGCCGGCGTCGATACCCTTCAGCAGCACGGTGCCGAGGTCATAGCCCTCGGTGCTGTAGGTGCCGGGAGCCTGGCCGAACTTCTTGGTGTACTCGTCGGCGAATGCGCCGGTGGCTGGGCCGCACGGGCAGGACAGGATGGCGTCCTTGGACGATTCACCGGCCTGCTTGACGAACTCGGGGTCCTTGGTGCCGTCGGCGCTGACGAACTTGCCGGTGAAGCCGCCGTCGCGCAGCTGCTGCACGAACGGTGCCGCCTCGGCGTAGTAGCCGCTGTAGAACACCGAGTCCGGTGACTGCCCCTTGACCTGCGTCACCGCGGCCGAGAAGTCCTTGTCGCCCTTCTTCACCGAGATATTGCACGCCGAATCGGCCACCGGGCCGAGGGTTTCGCGAACCGCCTGTGCCAGGCCGGTGCCGTAGTCGGTGCTGTCGTCGACGACGCATACCTTCTTCTGGCCGAGGGTGTTCTTCAGGTAGTTGGCGACCGAGGGGCCTTGCACACCGTCGTTGGCCAGGCCCCGGAAGAACGTCTTCCAACCCTGCTCGGAGAGCGTGACGTTGGTGGCCGACGCGGTGGCCGCGACGAGGCCGGCCTGGTCGAACACCGAGCCGGTGGCCTTGGTCTCACCGGAGAAGGCCGGTCCGACCAGACCGATGGTGAAAGCGTCGTCGACGATCTGCGGCGCGATGGCCGTCGCCTTCTGCGGATCACCCTCGGTGTCGAAGGGCTTGAGCTGGACCTGGCAGCCAGGGTTGGCCGCGTTGTGCTTGTCGATGGCGAGCTGCACGCCGTTCTTGATGTTGATGCCCAGCGCGGCGTCGGGGCCGTTGAGGGCGCCCGCCATGGCGATGGACACCGGCGGGCAGGTGGCCTTGCCGTCGCCGGCGGGATCGGCGGGGACGGCGCCCGCTTCGGGCTTCACCTCTGCGCCGTTCTGGTCGATCTGAACCTGCTCGACGATCTTGAGATCACTCTGCGAGGACTTCTCCCCACTCGGCGAGGACTGGTTGCAACCGGCAATGCCCAGCACCGCCAGCAGCGCCGAACTAGCAACGATTGCACTTCGCGTCGCGCGACCGCGCACGTTTCACCTCCGGGTCAATGGTTCATTTGGCGTCGACAACGCAGACCGCACCCGGTCCGACCGTCGGCACTTCCGCTAGAACATAGCCAACCCTGAGCCGCAGCGCGTGATCTTGGCCAACGCCTGGTCGTGAGCAGGTGCAGAATCGCGACAAACAGCCCGGTCAGAACGCTCCGCATTCAGCAGCCGGACTTTTCAGAAACGCAGAGTTAACCCGGCGCGGCGGCGTCGTCCAGAGTTTCCAGAACTACCTCGGCGACCCGCCGCATGGTGGTGCGCCGATCCATCGCCGCACGCTGGATCCACTTGAAGGCCTCCGGCTCGGTCATGCCCTGCTTGGTCTGCAACAGACCCTTCGCGCGTTCGACGAGCTTGCGGGTCTCCAGCCGATCGGAGAGGTCGGCCACCTCGCGTTCGAGCTCGGTGACCTCGGCGAACCGGCTGACCGCGACCTCGATGGCCGGGATCAGGTCGCTGATCGAGAACGGCTTGACCAGATAGGCCATCGCGCCGGCGTCACGGGCCTTCTCGACCAGGTCGCGCTGGCTGAATGCGGTGAGCACCACGATCGGCGCGATGCGCTTGGCGGCGATCTCGGCGGCCGCGTCGATGCCGTCACGGCGGGGCATCTTGACGTCCATGATCACCAGATCCGGCCGTAGCTGTTCGGCGAGCTCGACGGCCTCCTGGCCGTCACCGGCCTCGCCGACGACGTCGTAGCCCTCTTCGCGCAGCATCTCGGCGAGGTCCAGCCGGATCAGCGCCTCGTCCTCGGCGATCAGAACCCGGTGGGAGGTGCGGCCGTCAGCGTCGGTAGACCCGGTCATGAAGCCATTGTCGCGTGGCGGGCGCCAAACAGCGACCTCGGGGCGCTCGGCCGCACCGCCCGAGAGGCTCAGGGCGCGCATCATCTATGGTGGGAAACCGCCGCTGCGCGGCCTGCCCTCGTATCCCAACTGGCAGAGGAAACGGATTCAAAACCCGTACAGTGTGAGTTCGAATCTCACCGAGGGCACCACGACCGCATATCAGCGGTCAACACCTGCTGCCGACGAAAGTTAGCGGTAGCGCTCCAATGCGAGCGTCGCAGGAATGCGAGTCTAGGAATCCGACGTCGATAGCCGTTCCGGCCTGCGCTACCGCAGCGACCACGCCGGCACGCCAATTAACGCCACAACGGGATTGACAGCAGCAGACCGAGAAAGCAGGCCTCGGAAGATCGGTTTACGTGGCGTGCCGTCCGAGGCGGACCGCTCGAGCGACTCGGCGGAGCAGCGGCGAAGGCGAAGGCGAAGGCGAAAGTTCCTGTCAACCCCGGTTCATCAAACAACCGCGAATCTCCCTTGAGGTTAACGGGTTTGGAGAAGCCGAACCAATCCGGCACCTGGCGAATCAATCGAGACAAGAATACTCGAAGAACACCCCACAACGCTGAGCGCAAATTCCACGAACCGCGTAGCCCATTGGGCAAGAAGCGAATACCACCGTCGCTCGCGGGGTCCCGCATCGGTCAATGCCATTGAACGGTGGCGTCTGAAGTGGACAATCGATCTCGATCAGCGGATCTAAAATGCTTGTTGCGTCGTCGCACAAAAGCATGTCTTTCGTCTGGGGCGGTCGCTCGCATGTTGGCCTTCCCCCAGTGGCCAAGTTGCTGGCGGCTGGGCTGGCTGGGCATTCCTTATCCCCCAAAATTGATTGCTTGGCCGCCCCAGCACCCAGAAGGGCAACGCCAGGCAAGAGTGGCTTCGGCGGACCCGGCGGCCTCGGTGGGGGCTGGGGGGCACCACATAGACCCTGTTGCCGACGGGCAACCGCGGTCGGTGATGCACAATGCTCGCATCAATATCGCAATGACCGCCTTGACTGCTGATGCCGCGATTCTCATCGCGGCATCAGTGGTCTCCCGCGGCCGTATGTCCCTGGTGTTGCTGTCTGCCGGATTATTCAGCGTTCTGGCGATTTTGGCTGTCAAGATCAATGCGCCATGGATGACGCCCTCGACACGTGGGTATGGAATTGGTTCAACGCCCACCGGTCACACAGCTGGCAGGTCCACGCGGATGGAATCTTCGGCTACATCGGCCAGCCGTTTCACGTCGCGGCTGCCGGGGTGATCAGTGGAACGCTGCTCGCGGTCCTGGGGCGATCGGCGATGCGGGCTGTTCTGGTAATTGCGACGGTAGGCGCCGGCGCGGTGGCGGAGCAGACCCTGAAGGCGTTGGTCAAACGGACGCCCGCGAACCTCGCCCAGTTGCACGACGGGTCATTGTTGTCTTACGCGCATTCGTTCCCTTCCGGTCACGTCACGGGGAGCGCCACGCTACTCGGGACCATCGCTATTTGCCTCGGCGCCGGACGAAGCCGCGCGGTCAAGGCGATGTTGGCAGTTCTCGTCGCCACCGGTGTCCTCTTCGTCGCGTTCCTGGCGCTCTACTCCCGCGAGCACATCTTCACCGATGTCATCGGGGGGATGGTTCTCGGTGGCGCGCTCGTGCCCTGGGGACTGCAGCCCTGATGCCGTCGATCCGAAGAAACCGGGGCACGCACGACGAATACGCAACC
>CAVQTS010000001.1:0-461203 GCA_963716465.1 uncultured Actinomycetota bacterium | reverse complement strand
ACTCTCGGCGGGCACACGCGGCGAGCAGGTCGGCGCATCCGGAATTCGATGCCTTGCGAGTTCCTGCTCTGACTCAACGCCTCCTCAATGACGTTGCGAGTCTCGAAGCTGGGGCTCCGGGATACCGTTTCAGCGACTATCGGAGGAGTGTCCCCGCCGCGGTGCGCCTGCTAAGACGGGTTTTGTGTTGGGGATTCGGGCGATTCGATGTGCGGTCGCGCGACGCCGGTTTTAGATTTGCTTCTGATTTCTGAGTGGGCAAGTCCGCGGTCGCCGACCAGGAGTCCCGGTCGCGCTCGAAGGGGGCTTGCGGTGAGCGAACAGCATTCTGCTGATCGTCGATGGGTGCCAGCGGCCCGGAATCAGGCCGGGGTCCGCCGCCGTCGCCGCCAGCCTTATGCATGGTTGGGGGCTGGCGCGCTGGGCCTGGCGGTGGGGACCGCGCTGGCCGCGGCGGCTCTCGCCGGCGGCTCGGGCGTCGCCTCCGCCGAGACATCAAACCGACGATTCTGCCTGGCGGCATTCAGCGACCACACCTGCGAGGGCTATCTCGCCGTCGGTAAGACGGGATGCCCAACCTACGCAGGCGCACCCGACGAGGTTTGTCAGCTGGCCGGTCCGCACCACCGGTGCCCTGTCGGGCTCAGCCAACGACAAAACCGTGTGCGGAGTGGCCTCCGGCACGCGCTCAATGACCCATCCGGCAACGCCGCTCACTCGGCTGCGGCCGCCTTCACAGTGCCCACTGTCCAGTCCGGCACGCAGGCGGCAGTTACGACGACATCCCTGTTCCACAACCCGATCACCGTCGCTCCCACACTCACGCTCGTCGACGGCATCATCAACGGCACAACAAATGCCGTCGATTCCACCGGGGCGACGCTGACCTACACCGTGGCGAGCAGCCCGAGCGCCGGCGGCAAGATCACCTTCCTGGCTCCAGGCGATACGGGCTACACGCCGGGGGCGTTCACGTACCTGCCGGATCAGTCCGTCCTGGGTTCAGGCACCGAGCAGTTCAAGATCCTGGTCGCCCACTACACCCAGTTCGACCATTCTCTGAGGTTCTCCTCGGCACTTCCCGAGTGAAGCCGGTTCTGGATTTCCTGCAGCAGGCTCCCGTTGTCAACGGCCTCTTGGCGCCGGTCATCGGGTACTCGAAGCTCGCCGCGTTTGATTCGTCGATGGCACCTATCCCGGCCGGGACACCGGTTGCCTTCACGGCGATGGTGACCTCGTTCGACGGCACGCAGATCAGCACCAACTTCTTCCCGGCCTCCACGCTGGGCCCCGACGCGGTTACGGCCGGGGACCCCGCGCCGACGATCCTCAACCAACCCGGGCTGGGCCTTCCCGGCGCGACTGATCCCTACGCCGGCTCGTTCTTGGTGCCCGGTCTTGAGCAGCTTCGCACCGCCGGGTACAACGTGATCACCTGGGACCCGCGTGGCGAGTTCGCCTCCGGCGGTGTCCTGCAATGGGATTCGCCGTTCTACGAAGGCCGCGATGTCACGGCGATCCTCAACTGGGCCCAGGGGATCAACACCACGGATCCCGCCAACAACAACACCTACGCCGACAAGGTCGGGACCAAGTTCGGGATGGTCGGCGCCTCCTACGGTGGCGCGATCCAGTTGGTGAGCGCGGCCCTCGACAGCCGGATCGACGCGATCGTGCCGAACTCCACCTGGAATTCGCTGAACAATTCCTTCTACCCGAACTCGGCGTTCAAGACGTCGTTCGACTCGCTGCTGACCTACACCCACACCAACGTGGGCATCACCACCGGCACTGTGTCCGGTGTCACCGCCGATCTGCTCGGCGTCATGAGCCAGGCCGGGCAGGCCCTGCTCGGCAGCAGCGGGCCGACCGTGCTGGTGAACAACGTTCACGTTCCGACGTTGTTGATCCAGGGCACCGTCGACGAACTGTTCCCACTCGACGAAGCCATGGCCACCGAACAGACGCTGGCGGCCAACGGCGTCATCGTCAAGACGATCTGGTACTGCGGTGGCCACGGCGACTGCCTGAACCCGGCCAGCCCCCTTCAGAACGGCATCATCCTGGACAGCACGATGGCGTGGCTCGACTCCTACGTCAAGGACGACGGCACCTCGGCCGACAGCATCCCCCCGTTCCAATATGTCGATCAAAACGGTGACTTCTACCAGTCCGCGCTGCTGCCGACCAACCCCGACTTCAACACCGGAACCATCACCGCGCACAGCACTGGCGGTGCGCTCGTGCTCGTCCCGCTGATCGGCGGTTCCGGACCGATACCCTCGAATGAAGGGGCCCTGCTGCCGAACGCGGGCGGCGCGCCGGCGAACAACGCGATCAACGTCACCATCCCGGCATCGGTGAGCACCCGGTACATCGCGGGGTCACCCCAGCTGACCTTCACCTACTCCGGCCTCGGCACCAGCCGCTCCGTCTACGCCCAGATCGTCGACAACACCACGCAACGAGTGGTCGGCAACATCGTCACACCGATCCCGGTGACCCTGGACGGCCAGCAGCACCAGATCAACATCCCCATGGAGGCCATCGCCTACACCGTGGCCCCCACCGACTCGCTGACCCTTCAGATCACCAGCTCGGCCACCGCGTTCGAGAGTCTCCTTCAATTCGGCTACATCAACATCTCCGACATCAACCTGGCACTGCCCACGACAACCGCGGTGACGCCGGAAACCTCGATCCCGGTATGACAACGTCCCAGGCACTCTCCGATAACGGCCGATACGTAACGCCGACTACCAAGTCGTTGAGTATGTTCCGCCACGACGCGACAACGAACAGCTCGAAGGGCAGTTTCTGGGGTGGGGCGCTCGCGCACAATGACCTGCGAGACTTTCGCTACTCGGCCGAAGACGTCTTCGGCGGCGGTGTCCGGCAGCAGTCGGGCTCCGAGAATGGCGGCGCGGATGGTGAGCGCCACCGCCTCGATGTCGATGTCGTCGAGGAGGACGCCGTCGGCGATCGCGGTCTTGATCGCGGTCTCGGTAATCGACCAGGATGACGTACCGAAAGTATCTGGCGCGGTGGGGTTGGGCCGGATCGACGTCTGTCGGAGCAGGTTCGCGATCCGAGCCAGGCTGTCACGCTGGGTCATGTCGGTCACGGCCAAGGTGGCGACGATGAGGTTCTCCAGCGCTGAGGCCGCCGAGGACATGACCCCGAGTATGACGTCGTCAGTCCTGAGGTCTGCTTCAGCGATGATTGCGGCCGCAACGGCCCCCTTGGTCGGGAAGTGAATGTAGAAAGCACCTTTGGTGATGCCGGCCCGCTTGAGGATGTCGTGTATCTCGGTGTTGGCGTAGCCGACTTCGCTGAAAAGGTCGACGGCGGCGTCGATGATCGTCTGCCGCGTAGCGTGCACCGCTAGAGCCCCCTGCCCGCCAAGAATTGACCCGACAACGAGTCTCGCACGTAACCACCGGCTATATCCGGGCCAAAACCCTATTCAGTTATCTGCATCTCAGAAATGGTTGTCTCGATACCGGTGTTCTGCGTCACGCGGAACATTGGAGTGGCCCCCGAACGAGTAGAACGGCGAAACCAGCTGCGGAGGTAGCGTGAGAATGTGGAAATTCCAAGCAGACCCCAGATGTCGCTGCCACGCGGGACTCGAATGTTCGCACGTACGTGTCAACGGCGGCTTAATCTGGACCCCTTTGCGACGGGTGAAAACGGACCCCCTTCCTAGGGTTGTTGTTTGGCCGCGGGGACGCGGCCGAGGTCTCGGTCTTTGAGTCGGTAGCTGTCGCCTTTGAGTGCGATGACTTCGGCGTGGTGGACGAGGCGGTCGATCATGGCCGCGGCGACGACGTCGTCGCCGAAGACTTCGCCCCAGCGGCCGAAGGGCTTGTTGCTGGTGACGATCAGGCTGGCGCGTTCGTAGCGGGCCGAGACGAGCTGGAAGAACAGGTTGGCGGCTTCGGGTTCGAAGGGGATGTAGCCGACCTCGTCGATGATCAGCAGCGGGTAGCGGCCGAGGCGGATCAGTTCGTCTTGGAGGCGGTCCCCGTGGTGGGCGGCGGCGAGGCGGTCGACCCATTGGGAGGCGGTGGCGAACGCGACGCGGTGGCCGGCCTGGCAGGCCCGGATCGCCAGGCCGATCGCCAGATGCGTCTTGCCGGTGCCGGGTGGTCCGAGGAACATCACGTTCTCCTTGGCGGCGATGAAGTCCAGGGTGCCCAGATGAGCGATCTGGTCGCGTTTGAGGCCGCGTGCGTGGTCGAAGTCGAACTCTTCCAATGCCTTTCGGGCTGGGAATCGGGCGGCGCGGATGCGGCCCTCCCCGCCGTGGGATTCGCGGGCAGAGACCTCACGTTGCAGACAGGCCGCCAGGAACTCCTCATGGGTCCAGTTCTCGGCGCGGGCCCGCTCAGCCGAGCCGTCCGATCGCATCGCGCAGCGACGGGGCCTTGAGGGCGCGAGTCAGGAACGCGAGTTCGGCGGCGACGTCGCGGCTGGTCGTGCGCCTGGTCGTCACGAGGCCGCCTCCTGGTCGGTGGAATAGATCCGGTCGTAGTCGGCCAGATCCCGGTAGGCGACCGTGGCATCGTCTGTTTCGGTTCCCACTACGCCGTCGCCGGGCACGCATCAGGGCGCCCGCCTGGGCGTGCTCGGGGTCGGTCAGTGTTTGATGATGGGCCCAGCACCGGTCGTGCTCGGCGACCAGATGGCCGTCGCAGTGCACCTGCACCCGGGTCAGGTCGGCCCGGATGGCGACCTTGCGGCCGATGACGCCCGGATGCACCGAATAGTCGTTGGAGTCCAGGCGCACATAGTGATCGCGGCCTAGGCGCACCGTGGCCGCCCATCCCGTGACCGGCGTACTGGTGGCAGCGTCAGCATCGCCGCGGCATCGGTGGGCCACCGATCGATGGGCCGACATCCCAATGCGCGGTGCCGCCGGCCGTTCGCCAGGATCAGCCAGTCCGCGAGTTGGGTGTTGAAATCGGCGGCCGAACTGAAGCTGCGCCCGGGCAGAAACGAGGTCTCCAAATAGCCGTTGGCCCGCTCGACAAGACCCTTGGCTTCGGGGTCAGCGGGTCGGCACTGCACCACCTTGATCCCCAGCATGCCGCGGAAGGCGTTCATCGCGGCGGTCAACTCGGGCTTGCCGGCCCGCCACTTGCCGACCGCGGACTCGTTGTCCCATACCAACACCCGCGGCACCCGACCCCAGCGGCACAACAGTTCCCAGTGCCCGGCCAGCAGATCCGGCGACTGCCGCGAGGGCAGCATCACCGCCGCGATCACCCGCGAGTAGCCGGCCACCATCACCAACACCGGCGGCCGACCACGCTGGCCGTGCCCGAGCGGAACATCGACCGCCGGGAACCACAGATCGCACTGCGCCAGCTCCCCAGCCAGATACTGGGTCCGACCCGCTGGATCGGGGGGCAGATACAACGGACGCAGCTCACGGACCCGGTCCTTGAGGATCGTCAACGAATGCCTCCAACCGATCCGCTCAGCGATCACCGTGGCCGGCATCCTCGGCCACGCCTGCAACAGCTCCCGGACCTGCGGCTCGACAGCATCAACGAGTGAGCCCCGCGCCGGCCGCTCATATTTCGGCGGGCCATCAGAATCCAAGGCACGGCGCACCGTATTGCGACCCACACCCATCACCCGGGCGATCGCCTTGATCGGCATACCCTCCGACCGGTGCAACCGGCGGATCTCAGCCCAATCCTCCACTGACATCACTCCCTCAGCGTCAACGGAGGGGGTCCATTTTCACCCGACGCTCAGGGACCAGTTTTCACGCGTCGCCGACAAGGTTCGCTGCGGCGGCTGTCTGTTCGATATTGCACTGAGGGGGTGGCCCGGCGTCCGCAGTGATGGACGACCTTTGGTCGTCATGACGTGGCTAGCTGGGTAGTTGACGAGGGGCAGCAAGAGAAGCCGGGAGGCGCGTCTCTCGGCGTCGGCGAGATTAGTCCCTTCCAGGCGGCGTGGCGGAACCGCCGCCCGTTGTACTCGCGGTATTCCACTGCCCCAACGAGTCCGGGGCGTAGCCATCGCACCCGTGATCCAAATCCGGTGACATCGAGCCGGTATCCCGTAGGGCTGGTGGGAGTTTCCCACTCCCCCAATTGTTGGTGTAGGGCTCGGGCCACGTGAGCGCCGAGCCGACGTAGATGGTCACGCAGTAGCGCAGGGTCCAGATCTGGCCGTGGCCGGCGATCACCAAGGCTCCGATCGGGCTCCGCCGGCCCGGACCGTACACGGCGGATCAACAACCGGGACACGGCTGCAAACCGCCGCGGTTCGCCGAGAGGGCTTGACCGTGGCCGCCAGGATTGTTGACCGGCGGGACGAGCTGTTGAGCCATCGGCCGCCCGGCCTCGGCTGTCGCCCGAAAATTTGGTGCCGAAATGCAGTTCCGGAGTGCCCATAGGCTTGGTTGAAATGCCGAGGCCTAGGGGATGTGAGGGATGTTGTGATCGGTTCCGACGTCGTGGACGCCCGCCGCGCGGCAGCCCGCTTCTTTTGGTGCTGGCTGATTGTCGCGACGGCGATGTCGGTGGCGGGCAATGTCGCCCATGCGCTACTCATCGCGCCCGCTGCGACACGTTGGATGGCAGCTGTGGCCGCCCTGGTCCCTCCCGCGGTGCTTATCAGCGCAAATCATTCCATCGCTGTGCTGTATCGAACCCGTGTCGGCGGCGGGGTGTACTGGGTGGCGTTGCTGGCCACGATCGTGTTGGCGTTGGGCGCGTTCGTCTTGAGTTTCGACGCCCTTCGCTCGTTGGCGGTCGTGGTGGGCTTCCGGCCCTCGATCGCCTGGATTTGGCCGGCGGTGATCGACGTCGCCATCGGGCACGCGACGTTGTGCTTGCTGTCGCTGAGCCGCCCGCGCCGGTCTACCGCTCCGGTCGGGCGCCTTGGCTCCTCGGGGCGAGCCTGACCTCTCCCCCACCTCCGACGTGCGGATCGGCGTACAGACACCCGCTCCCCCATCGGCCACCCCGGCTGCGTTTTCTGTCGAGTCCCAGGTCGGTGGAGCGACGGCCGCCACCGCGGGCGGTGCCGTCGACGATGCAGGCTCGGGCTGTGGCGGCGGTGCCAGCGGCATCGTCGTCTCCCCCGGAGGGTCGGGCCGGGATCGCGAACTGTCCTGATCCCGCGGTGATCCGGCGATGGCGGCCGCACGCCGATTCGCTACTGGCCAGCACGCGGATGCGTCAAAAGCCCGAGGTCATCGCGGCGGTATTGGCGCAGCGGGCCGACGGCAAGCGCGCGACCAGCATCGCTGCCTTGCATAACATTCCCACCAGTACGGTGCAGCGGATCTTGACTGCAGCGGACAAAGTCCTCGGTGCTGTCGAAATGACCGGATAACAGGACGCGGGCGCGACCTACCGCTGGGCAGCCCCGATGACGTCGGGGACCGCTTGGCGCAGGCTGTTGACGACTAACTCCGACATGCTGACGCCTTGCTTGTCCGCGATCACGCGCAGCGCCTCGTGTTCGTCGGGCAATAACCGCACACCGAGGAGCTTCGTGCGGTGCCGCTTCTCGGAAACGCTCATAGTCTGCACTCCCTGCCGCTGGCGGTCGACTCTCTCGATTCCCATTCGTGACGTCTGGGTATTGAGCGCGTACCGATGCCCAAATTGTACAAACTGGTGGCCTAATTGCCTATTCTGATGGCCTCGTGTCCCCCATCTTGTCGGAACTTTGGGGCTGACCGTTAGGCATCACGCGGCGCTAACATTGGCACAGAATAGACATTTCGACCATTGATGCAGGCAAGGGGGCGTCCGCGTGACGGCACCAGGTGGTGGGTGGAAGTACCCCCCTGCCGGTGTGCCGACGGAACCTGAGGCGGGCCGTGTGTATGTGTCGCTGTCGGAGGCTAGAGAGCGCACTGGAAAGGACCGGCGCACGCTGCAGAGAGCGGTGGAACGAGGGGATGTGCCCGGTTGGGCGCGGCCCGGGTTGCGCAAGCTCCATTGGTTTATTTACCAGGATGGCCTGCCCGCCGGCCCCACGGTTGCCGACGATGACCGTATCGCTCGGCTGGAGGTGGTTGTCGCAGAGCTGCTCGCGCAGGTAGCCGAGTTGCGAACGTCAAGGGGCGCTGGCACTGATGCGGCGGAGTTGGCTGAGTTGCGGGCTCGTGTGGTGGTGTCCGACGAGACGAACCTTCAGTTGATCGCCGCCCAGGACGACCTGGAGCAGGCCGCCCAGCAAGCCCTGGCGGCGGCTCAGCAGGCGCTGACCGCCGGTGGGCGCTATCGGCGGGCTTTGGCGCAGGTGATGACGCCTGGTCATGTCGGTGATCTGCGCTCAAGCGCCCTCGACTGAACACCGGCGCGGCAGTCTGTTCCGCCCCGCCCCTCCCCCGCTGGCATCGCCCCGCCCACACTCGCTCTGCCGGACTCCTGAACACGGCCTCTCAGCCCTATGCCCGCGGCGCCAGGATGTGATCGCAGCCCGCGGCTACGTGTCGGCACGATCGGCTCCCCTCCCCCGCCGGGTACTGCTACATCAAGCCGGGTGGCCTGACATTAATGCCGTGGCGGGGCTGGTTAGAGGCCAAACTCATAGCGCAGGGCCTGCTCGACTAAGGCTGAGCGGGTGCCGGTGTTCCAGGTCACCACGTACTCGTCGAGCAGTCGGGCGTTGGCCGGGTCGATGCCCGCCAAGGGCACATTGCGGGCAGGCGTGATATGGCGGCGCCGGCGGGGAACGACGGTCGCCACCGGCCGGATGAACAGCGCGCCGCCAACTGGTGTTGCGGGTTCGTCCTGTGTCCACGCCGTGGCCAATTGCTGGGCATGGTGTTCGAGGGCGTCCATGACGATCACCCCGAAAGGCCTTGCTTTGGAGGGCTTGTCGAGCTTTTCCTTGGCCGACACCTGGGCTAGGCGCTGATAGACGTCGGCGGACAGCAAGACTTCCGGTGGCCGCGGCCGTGGAGCTCGGGCACCTGGGTGTGATGACTTCGTGGTGCGGGTGGTGGGCTCGGCCGGGCGACGGGCCGGGGCGCGACGCGCGGATTCCTCAATCCGCTCCGGGACGACCGGAGGCGGCGCCGTGGTGGGCGTCTCTTCGCGTGGCACGGCGCGCAGATGGGAGTCTGCTGCCGGGGGCGGCGGGGCGGGTAGCGGGCGTACGGCCGGCGCGGACCAGCCGGCGTCGAGTACGTCGTCGATGGCGTTGGGGTCGAAGACCGGTTTGCGCTTTTCTCGTGACGGTGCCATCGGTTATGCCCCCACGATCGCAATGTCGGTGTTGTCGGCCTCGTAGCGCGCCAGCCGCTTGATCATCTCGTACACCAACTCTTGGTAGTCCGCGGCGACCCCGCTGGGGTCGCTGGACCACATCCCGCGCTCTGGGCGCTCTTTTTTCCGTAGCCTCGCCAAGCGCTCTTTCTTGTCGGCGTTGGCCAGTGCAGGCAGTTCCCCGGCGGTGACTCCGAGGTTGCGCATGTCGACCGCGGCGCCTTCGAGGTGGCGGATGACGGCCCCGAACGGCTCCACCCCGGAGCCCTCGAGCATTTCCGAGATTTGATCGATGGTGTCCTGATTACGCCGCGTCGCCGACCTGTCCACATCGAACAGCACGACACCGAGCAGATTGATCAGGGCGCCGGCTTTGCGGACCCTCCAGAAGCGTTGCGCCAGAAGGGCTACGCCGTCTTGGGATCCCCGATCGGACTTGGTGGGGATAATCAGGTAGTTCGCTACCGCGAGAAAGGTGTCCAGTAGCGGAACGTCGCCGGGCGCCGAATCGATGAGGACGAGCTCGTACTGCTCCTGATCGCACAGTTGCTGCAGAGATCTCTCGAAGTTGGCGGCCATGTTGACCCCGGCCTCGACCATCGCGTAGGCCGCGGCACCGACGATCGAGAGATTCGGTCCGCCGGGGATCACGTCGAGGTTGGGCCGCACGTCACGCTGGGGCTGCAGCGGCGACCCGTACTGCAGGGTCTGGGCAAGTGAAGCCCCGCTGTCGCTGGGCGCGCCGAGGTCGGTGCGGCTCACGGTGCCCTGCGGGTCACCGTCAATGACAAGGACTTTGCGGCCCCCTCGCCGGCCACCGGTGGCGATCATCTCGGCGATGGCGGCCACGGTCGTCGACTTGCCGACGCCGCCCTTCTGATTGGCCACGAGTATTACGCGTGCGGATCCTCCCATTGTCATGCCTGCGACCGTAACAACGAACGGCCGTCGACACGCACGGCGACACGTCGGTGTGGACGTGTCGTGACACGTCCGTTACGACGTGCGTGCCCGTCCCCGTCCAGGCGGGCGCACCACCGTTCGTGCCTCCCTCCGCCGCAACGTACGTACAGCCGTGCGGGACGACGTGCGGTACGACGTGCGGGACCACGTCCGCTGCGTTGTGTGTTGTCCCGCACGTCTATCGGCCCGTGCACCCGTCCGTCACCGCGGACGGTGGCACAGCCGTCTTTACGGACGTTATTACGCCCGCAGCGTCGGTTGGTGCCACGCACGTCTGTACGCCCGGTCTTGCGCCCACGCCCACGTGCGCTCACACGGACGTTGCACCGCCCGTACTGATGCACGTCGTGAACCCGTATTAGCAGCCGTAGTGTCACACGTATGGCGGGCCGTGGCGGCACCCGTTGGATAATCCCGCCACCTACACGGGTACGCGCCCGGGGGAGGGCACGTAGCCGAACACGTGCAGAGTGACGTCTCTACGCACGGTTCATCGTCCGTGTCGTCATCCGTATTTCGCAGCTCACCGGCCCATCGGTTGCCACCCGCGATGTCGGTGCGCGCGTCGGGGACATGCCGAAGGCCCAACGTTGCGTCCGGAGGAAGTCTCCAATTATCGGTGCCTCCACAGCGGCAATTGGGTGCGCGGACCGATCGAAACCCTGCCGGGCGAGGGTCGGTCGCACCGCCCGGGATGGTGTCACCCTGGGCGGAAAGCGGGCCACGGATCGGGTCCCGATTCGCCGCCCTCGCAGGTCGCAATACGGGGTCTGCCAGCGCGGGTTGTGCGGAACTTCGCCACGCGGTTGTGGGCGATGTCAGGGCCCGAACCGGCTGGCTGCAAGCTGGGGGAGTGGCGTCGCTCAAGCACGTTCCGATGAGCAGGTGCGGCGCGGCTATCGGGTGCAGCGTTGTGGACTGAGCGCGTCCGCGCCGGGCGCAACGGTGCGGTCGTCGCGTGTTGTGGGGAGCACTCGGCTGCCGCCGTTGAGGAAGACCCACTGGTGTTGGCGCCAGTAGAAGGGGCTGTAGGCGGGGTCGTAGCCCGGCAGCACCAGGTATCCCAGGCTCTGGATGAACTGTGGTTGTGCTGATCTGATCGCCTCGGCGCAGGGCCGGCAGGCCGCGTAGGCGCTTGCGGCGGACTCGGTGTCCCATCCGCGGCGGCCTGGGATCCGGCTGAGCACGGTGTCGAAGGTGTAGCGGCAGCGCGGTGTCATGAGTTCGCAATGGCCGGCGCAGCGGGCGGTGATTCGCTGCAGGGCGGTGTGTCGGCGGCGATCCGCCAGGATCTCGGTGATGTCGATCGCCGCTGGCGCCGTCGTCGCCGGTGGCGGTGGATCGTCGTCGGCGCGGTCGGCTACTGGGCGCTCGGGTCGCTGCTCAGCGTTGTCACCTTCGGCGGCAACCGATTCCAGGAGCCCGGCGACGTCGGCGAGGTTGTCGTTGATGAACACCCCGGCCCACATCCCGAACGTGGCCTGGTGTTCGAGTGCCTGGGTGGCGCACCACTGGCGCCGGGGGCAGATCAGGCATTCGGCTTGCGCGTAGTGGCGGTTGTGCGGGTCGAACCAGCGTTCTGGTTGTGCCGCACACGGCGGCGGCACCGCAGCGCCGGTCGGGGCGTCGACGACGCTCATGGCTGGCTCGATCCGCCGTTGGATTGCCGGTCTGCGCGCCGGCGTTGCAGGGCCTCGGCGAGGGCCTGGCGGGCTGCGGCGTGCCCGGGTCCGTCCAGGGCGGCGCGGCCTTGGACGCGCGCCCGTTGATGAGCGGCGCTCTCGGCGGCGTTTCGGGCGATTCGGGCGCGCTGGGCGGCGAGTTCCTCGGCTTCGCGGGCTTCGTCGAGGGCCGCAGGACGTTCGTCGAGGTTGTCGTGCCAGCGCAGCATGTGTCCCAGCAGTCCGGCGGGCTTGTAGGGGCTGTCGGGAACCCAGTTCCCGGCGGCGGTGTAGTCGCTGATCAGTTGGTTGACGTCGCGAGCGGTCCAGCCGTGCTGCGCAGCGCCGTTGAGGACTCCGGCCCACGCCGTGGTGGTGCGGTAGCGGCGCGCCCAGGGTGGACTTTGTGGCGCGCAGGCCCATTGTCGGGCCAGCTGGGCCCCTGATTCTGTCTGGGCGCGCCGCGCAGCGGCGTTGTTGCCGCCGCGTGAGCGGCGGTTGGTGGTAGTGAGTAATTTCTTACTGGAGTTGATGTCCCTAACGGGACCACTTCGTGGATGGGGTGACAGTTGTGGAAACCGACTGTCGTGCAAGGCCCACACCGACGCCCAGCCGCGGCCGCGGTCTCCGACACGCCAGCTCGCGAAGCGTTCGTCGCGGGTGCGCTGACGCCCGCGCAGCACTTCGGTCGCCACGCCTAGGAGTCGCAGGGCCGTTGAGGCGCGCTGGACGGTGCGTACCGAGACCCTGGCGGCGCGGGCCAGTGTCTCGTTGGTGGGCCGGCAGCTGCGTCCGGTGCGGTGATCGGCGTAGTCGGCGCGGGCCTGGGCCACCCGCACGAGTGTCTTGAGTCCGATCGGATTGCCGGGCATCAGCGGCGCCACGTCGGTGGCGTACCGCGCGGCGTAGGCCACGGGCACGGTGCCCTGTACCCAGCGCTGTGCACCGCGCCAGCAGGGGATTCCGGCCCACGGCATGTCCCCGAGGTCGAGCCGGATGGCGTCGACTGCCGGACCGCGACGATGGTCGTGGCCGGCGGCACGCAGAATCCAGACCGGGGCTGTGCGGGCGGTGCCGGCGCGGGGCAGGGACTTGGTGCACCCGCGGTAGGGCAGCAGTGCTGGCGGTAACGATTTGTGACGGCGGGCGCTGTTGTCTGGCTCTGTCAGAGCGCATGCGCTACCGTGGATTGTGTCTTCCAAGACAATCCTTCGGGGTTGGTGCGCAAGCACCCACGAGTCGAGTTCCAGCTCGACTCTTTCGGCCCTCGGCTTCCGGCCGGGGGCCGAATCATGTTGTGGCTGTGGGTAGTTGCGCGATATTCAGTTTCGTTTGGCGCGCCCGGCAGGGGCGCCTGGGGCTACGGCGTCGCGATCACCCCCATAGCAGCTCCCCGGGCGGTTTAACCGCCGGATATGCGTATCGCCGTCCAGGCCGATGATGGAGATACATATGCTCAGCATGCCGGTGCGAGTGCCGCTTTCCGGGCTGACACGCCGCGCGGCGGTTAAACCAGATCGCCGGACTGATGGCTGTTCGCCGACGGCCAGGAGTAGCACAGCGTAGGCGGATCACAGGCCGCGAATCGCCGATTCCAGGTGGTGGACGCCGTCTCGGGCGGGGCGCTCCCTGCGCAGGAAGCCATGTTCGGCGGGGTGGAGCCGCAGCTCCTCCGTGGCGGTTTCGGCCCAGGCGATGTGGTTGCGGCTGTCGAGCAGCTCGCCGAGAACTCCGCGGCGGACGGGATGCTGCTGTAGCCGGGTCGGGGGGATCTCGATGACGTTGTCGGTGGCGGTCATCGGGCTGTCCTTTTGCGGGGGAGGGTGAGCGGCCCCGCTGCAGGGGGAGGTGCTGGACTTGGCTGCGGTTGCGCAGCGTGAGCAGCGCCCGGTACGGGGTGGGGATCGGGCTCGACGGGTCGGGTCGCGACCCACCGTGCAGGCTGATTGTCGTGGGTGCGGTCCCTGTTCGGGTGCCGACGGGTCATTGTCGGAATCTCCCTGCGTCCGGTGGATAGGGGTTGGTGCCGTGAGTTGCCGAGGTATGGCTCTGGCCGACGCGGGTGCGGGCCGTGTACTGGTTGCCCACCATGGCGATCGAGGCCAGTTGGCGCAGGCCGGTGGCGCGCGAGCGCGCCTGGACATTGCTGTCCAGGTACACCCCGGACCAGATTCCTTGCGGGTAAGGAATGTTCAACGCCTCTGCAGCGCAGGCGAATCGCCGTGGGCACCGAAGCCGGCACAGCGCCTTGA
Source organism: uncultured Actinomycetota bacterium (assembly GCA_963716465.1). Classification (GTDB taxonomy): domain Bacteria; phylum Actinomycetota; class Actinomycetes; order Mycobacteriales; family Mycobacteriaceae; genus Mycobacterium. The sequence goes on along the minus strand of CAVQTS010000001.1, from coordinate 447,076 downwards.
CTTGCGGGTCGTTGCCGCTGTTGAGCCAGCGGTCGGGATCAGCGGCACACGGTGTGGCCGGCGCCGCTGATGCGGCCGGCGCCGCCCTGCGCGGCATGTCGAGCATCACGGTCACGGGTTGCTCCTTCCGTTGAGCCGGAGGTGATCCGTATCGACGAAACGTTATCGCTTTACGTTATCGTCAGGATGAACGTTATCACCGTAACGTTAGCGGTACAAGCCGAACGTTAGCGTTTGTGCGAGCAGCTTTGGTTAGCAGCTGGCGGGGCAACGCACAGGTTTGTTGCCGCGCCGAGGGAGGAACTCGCGCCGGGTCAGCTCGGTGCGTGCCGATAGACTGAGCGGATGCACGAGGACGAGGCTGCGCCCGACGCGGCGCGTGCTGGTGCTGCTTTCGCCGCTCGCCGAAAAGAATTGGGACTTTCCCAACGCGACCTGGGCAAACTCAATGTCATCACCCAGCCCTCATTGATCCACTTCGAACTGGGCCGGTCCTGGCCGCGGGAGAAGACTCGCGCCAAGCTCGAGAGGGTTGTGCAGTGGCCGGCCGGAACGTTAGCAAAGGTGGCCCGCGGCGGCGCGATCCCGATATCGGTCCCACAGGAAACGTTAGCCGCGCCTGCGGAGCCCTCAGTGCGCACCTCGGATGCCGCGGATGGGGGTGTGCCGGCGACGGAAGGTCAGGCGGCGAGCGCGTCGATGATCGAGACCGCCCTGGAGGTGGCGCTCAACGCACTCGGGGTGGCCGTCGATGCGCTGCCGGAGCGCACTGACGTCCAGTTCGGTCCGCGCGCCCTGCCGGTGTTGGCCGACCTGCGGCAGTTGGAGGCAACTCTGGCCGCCGCGGTGCGCGCCAGCGGCAGCGCCCCGCCGCTGCTTCGTGCACTGACCTCGGTGCGCCGCCGTTACGACGAGCTGATGGCGGCGGCCGCCGACGCACCGGGGGCCACGATCGGTCAACGGCTCTACGCGGCCCGCCGCCAGGCCAACCTCACCGTCGCCGAAGCCGCCGCCGCCCTCGGTGCGTCACCGGAGCTGGTGGTGGCCGTCGAGAACGACCACAATCCCCCTGATGCTCTGGCCTCGCGCATCGAGGCTTTGATCGCCGAGCTGGTCGGCGGATAATGGGGTGGTGACGATCGAGCAGGTGGCCGCGCAGGTGGCAGGCGTGTTGTCGCGCGCGGAGTCGTTGTTCGCTGTGCCGCAGGAGGCGTCGGCCGCCTCTGACGAGCTCGGCCTGGCCGCCGACGCCAGTGACGCGATCGCGGCGCGGGTCGCCGAGCAATCGGGTGCGTTGGCCGCGGCTCACGGTGAGTTGCTCGCTGCGTCCCGGCAGCGCCTCCACGCCGCCGCCGGCACCGACGCCACGCTGGCCGACCATCTCAGCGATGCGGGCGCCGGCCACGGATCGGCCGCCGGCCAAGCCGCCGGGCTGCGATCGGCGGCGCAGGCGGTGGGGGAGCGGGCCGCGCAACTGCCGGGGCTGGCGAGCAATGACGTCGCAGCCCTCAAGGCGCTGCGCGCCCAGGTGGGTGCGATGCAGAAGCTCATCGCCGACCACACCGCCGCCGCGGCTGATGCCGCCAAGCAGGTCCGCCAACTTCGCTACTGATTCCCGGCAGCGCTCGCCAGGGCCCTTTTCGCCATCGTGACGGTTGCCCGCGCGGTCGCATGCGACACGTAGTCATCGACCGTCGCCGGGCCTGTGGATATCCTTGAATCCTGTTGCTGCGGAACTCCTGAGGTCGATGAGCCTCTCAGGTCGCGCACCGGCCGGAGGCGTCCATATTTGGTGCCGAGGGGGTGGTGGCGGGGGCCTGATACTGAGGTGGTGTCGATCAGTGCGGTGGTCCAGTACGTCGGACAGGTATTGGGGCGTGCGCATTCGTTGTTCGGCGATCCCCCCGAATCCGGGGGAGTAGCGGCGGGTTCGGCGGGTGCCGCGCTGGCCGGCGGAACAGAGCTGGTGCGCTCAGGCCAGGCAGCGATGTCGACACAGTCGGGCCGGATGCCCGCTGCCTACGCCGCTTTCGCCACCGGAGCCGGAGCAGCGCTCGACGATATAGCCGGCACCGACACCCGCCTGGGTGACCAACTCGGTGAGGCCGCCGCCACCGATCATTCCGGCCGGTCGTCCTCGGCGCAGGTGGTCAACTCCGCATTGGTCGATACCGCGGCGATGGCGCCGATCTCGGCAACCCCAGCCGGTCAGCAGGCACTGTTGCGGGCGTTGCGCGCCAGGGTGTCTCAGGAGCGCCAGGTGGTGGCCGCCTACCGCGAGCGCGATGCCCGGATGTCGGCGCTACTGCGCTCGCTGGCCTACGGGCAACGCGGTGTCGGCGGCGGGGCCGGTGCGCCCATGCCCTTCACCGGCGGCGGCGGTATCCCGTCGCGCGGCGCGGGCGGCGGATTCGGCGGCGGCGGGGGATCACCCCTGCCCACCCTCGCCGGGCTGCGCTCTCTGAGCCGGGGCGGCGGCGATGGCCCCCACGCGCAGCTGGGGAGTGTTCCCGATGGTCCGGCCCGTAGGGCGGTGTTGGCGGCGCTGAGCAAGCGCGGCACGCCGTATGTGTGGGGTGCCAAGGGGCCCAGTAATTTCGACTGTTCGGGTTTGACCCAGTGGGCGTGGCGGCAGGCCGGGGTCCAGCTCGGCGGGGACACCTATTCGCAGTTCAAGGACGGCGTCCCGGTGCCGCCCGACCAGGTCCGTGCCGGGGATTTGATTTTCCCGTTGGACAGCTTCGGCGAGGATGGCCGCCCGGGGCCTGGCCACGTGGAGTTGGCGTTGGGGCCCGATGCGGTGGTGCACGCTCCGCACACCGGTGACGTCGTGCGGGTGGCGCCGATGCCGGGCCGGTTCATCGCCCGCCGCCCGGTGCCACCGATGCTGGCGTGACGGGCCGAAAAATTCGCGCCTAACGCCCCATCGCGGCGGCATTAGGCTCGATCTCACGCGAGAAAGGATTCTCAGTGGACACGACAAAAGACCAGCTGCTGACGCAGGTTTTCACCGCTTTGTCGCGGGCGCAGAAGCTATTTGGCGAAGACACCCCGCCTGTGGTCCCACCGGTGTTCGCCGCCCCCCGCGACCTTGAGGAGGGATTGGGCCGTGGCGCGTTCTGACGGCGGTCCCGCGGTGGTGACCGATCGGCAGGCGCGGTAGACGTCGATGACGACGAAGACGTTCGACGACCCCACCTATTGGCATCACTACGAGCCCATCGACGGGGGTTGGGAGGCGGGGTGGCGGCCCGGCGACGGGCTGTTCGCCGACACGATCGCGCGCTCGGACGCGTACTGGGGTCACGTGTTGGACAAGGCCAGGGCGGCCTACGGCGATCCGAATATGCATTTCAACACCGGCGATCCATTGCGGGACCGCTATCTGGTGTTCGGTGACGGGACGCCGGTGCCCACCGACGGGTCGCTGGCCTATCACGACACCTCAACGGGTGCAACGTATCTGCTCAACACCGATGGATCGGTGTCACCGGTGCGGCCCGGTGGCGGCACCGGTGAGCCGGTGTTCCCGGTGGCGTTGCGCCGCGACGAGGGCGGCAAGGTCGCCCCGGTCGACCCCGCTGGACAGCAGGTGGCCCCACTGCTGGACAAGCCCACCCCGTCGCCGTACGGCTACCACGACGAAAGCGGTGTTCTCACACCGAAAAACGCGGCGGGCGACTACTACACCTTGGGGCCCAACGGGCAGCAACAGTATTTCACCAAGGCGGGCACGCCGATCACGGCCGACCAGTTCACAGCCGACGCGGCCCCCGGGGCCAAGCCCGCATCATCGGATCCGGCCGGGCCGCCGTTGCAGACCGATGAGCAGCAGTCGGGTAAGGCGGCCGAGGCGGTCACCCGGCTTCAGGGCGAATTGCGGGGCCAGTACAGCCAGATCAGCGCCGCCGAGGATCAGCTGACCGCGGCGATGCTGACCGCCCATGCCAGCACCGCCGTTGGGCAAAAGCAGCTAAACGATATTCAGCAGCAGCTCGTCGAGGCGGTGGACAATCCCGCGATGTCGATCGACACTGCGGCCGGTCAGCAGGCGTTCTTGAAGTTCTTGCGCAGCCAGGTCCAGCAGATCAACGCGGTGGTGACCTCCGGCACGTTGACCGCCGACGATCAGTCCAAGGCCATCAGCGCCCTGACCGGTTTCTATGCGGCTGACTCCGCAGACGGTCAGTCGGCGGCGGGCGACCCGACGCCCACACCCGCCGATCCGGTTCCTCACCCGGCCGAGCCGGCTCCCCAGCCCGCTGCTCCTTCCCTGACCGACCCGGGGATGGCCGATCTGGGCGTGCCGCCGGCCGACCCGATGCCCGGCACCTCGATTCCCGATCCCGGCTCGCTGACAACGGGAATGGGGACCGATCCGATGTCCTCGCTGGCCTCCATGCTGCCCTCTGCGCTAGGTGGGCTGGGCGGCCTGGGCTCGGGCGGTCTGGGCGGCGACCCGCTCGGTCTGGGCAGTCTGCTGGGCAGTGCCGCGCCGTTGACGGGGTTGGCATCCCAACTGGGCCAGCAGCCCCAACCCGCCGACAGCACCGCCACCCGCGGGGACAACCCCACCACTGCTGATAAGACCGATGCGAAGACCGATCAGTCCGCGCCGGTGAGTAAGGCCGCCGGCGACGGCACGGACAGCGCAAGCGGCAAGCCCGCCGCAGCGGAGGCCACCCCGGCCGCGGGCAGCCAATCGGTGTCACCGCCCAGTGATCCGCATCCGGCGGCGACACCGGGGGACGGGACACCACCGGCAGCCCCGGCCGGCGCGCCCGCACCCACATCGACGGTGTCGCTGCCGGACGGGTCCAGTGCGACCGCGAAAACCCCGGCCCTGGCCTCAGCGGTGCAGGCGTATCAATCGGGCACCCCGATTGATACGGCCTACCGCCAGGCCGGCATGGAGTTGCCCCCACCGGGCACACCGGTGACCAACCCGCTGGATCCGTCGCAAATTTCCTGCGGCGACCTGGGCATGTTCAAGGATCACTATGTGGTGGCGGCCAGCCCGGTGAAGGCGTTCTCGAACGGGCAGATCGTGGCGCTGTCCGCGGTGAGTTCCAGCCCCGACTTTCTGGGCTGGATCGACCCGACGACGCTGACGGCGGCCTCCCCGGGCGCCCCCGGCGCAGCCAAGCCGGCCCTGGCATCGACATCAGGTCCCAGCGGAATCCGCTAACTTTGCTGAAGAGGAGTTACGCCTGTGAGTGAGCACTACGAAGCCCGTATCGACCCCGCGGTGTTCCACGAGGTCGCCGACCAGCATGACGCCGTGGCCGAGACAATTGAGGCCGCCCGCCGCGCTGGTCGGGATATTCATGCCGCCGTGAGCACCTACGGTCCGATCATGCATCAGGTCAAAGCCGCCGTGGCCGACGTGCTGACCGCCCGCGACGCTGCGCTGCGCACGCACAGCGACAAGCACCGCAACACCGCGGAGAAGCTGCGGATCGAAGCCGCCCGGTACGTCGCGGTCGACGAGAACAACGCCGAGAGGCTGCGGCTTGACCGCGGATGATCCGTCCCTGCCGGTCGAGCAGCAGTCGTTTTCGCACTCCACCCCCGATGGGGCGGTGTGGGTCCGGGTCGCTGCCCGCGGCAATGTCCTCGGCGTGCAGCTTGAGCCGTCGGCGATGCGCGGCCCGGGCCACAAGCTGGCCCAGCGGATCATGGCCTGCGCCGACGCCGCCTATTTCGAGGGCCAGTCGGCACAGCGCCAAGCGCTGGTCGAACTGTGGGGGACCGACGCGGTGGTCGAGGGGATGCCCACCGGGCAGGACTTCGCTGCGGCGCTGACCCGGCTGAACGGATTGTGAGCGGGTTATGAAGGTCGACCCGGCGGGTCTGGTCGCCGCCGCCCAGCGTCTCACCGAGGCGCTCGCCGCGGTGGCGGGCGCCGATCCCGTCCACCCGGCGCTGGGTGCCGATCCAGCTTCGCTGGGCGCTGCGACGCGGCTGTCCACCGCGGGTGCGTCCCTGGCCGCCAGCTTGGCCGCCCAAGCCGCCGGATTGGTGGCTACCGCCGAACAGTTGGGGGTGGCCGCGACGGGATATGTCGCAACCGATGAGGCCAACGCCGCCCTGATCGGCAGCCTGGGCGCCGCCGCCGGCGGGGGCGGCCCGCACCTGGTGGGTGCTGCGCCGCCCGCCCCGCCGCTGCCTAGTGATGTGCGCGCACCGCTGGCACCGATTCCCGCCGCCAGCGGTGAGGCGCTGGCCCGGGCCACCCATGCCGGTAACCCGTGGGCGGGTCAGGCGTTCGCCGACTCGTGGTCGCGGGTGTCAACGGCTGCCGCTGATGCGGCGGCCACGGTGCGCTCGGTGGTCGACCATCTCCCGGATGTCTTGGACTCCCCGCACGCCGCGCCCGCGGTCAGTGCACACCTGCTCAACTACGCGACCGGCTTTGAGGCCGCCGGGCAGCGCGCGGGGGCCTTGGCGCGCCAGGCCGGCATGCACGCCGCTGAACGTGTCCAGGCGGGCCAGGACATTCCCACTCCGGCGGAGTTCACCGCCGCCCAGCGTCGGGTGGAGCAGATCGCGGTGGCCAACGCGCGCACCGGGGGTGCATATGCGGTGCCGTTGGCCCAGGCCGAAGGCGATCAGCGCGCCCTGAACGCCCAAGCTGTGGCCGGCTACACCGCCTATCACGCAGCGACGGACACCACCACCAGCGGTGACCCGTCCGGTTCGGCTGACGGGCCGTCAGATGGGTCCGCTGCGGCGGATGACCCGTCGAGTTCAGCGCCCTCCGATCCGACAACAGGGGCTACATCGTCGGGCGGCGCCGATTCCCCGGCCGCCGCGTCCTCATCGGGCACTGGCGAGTTGGCGGGGATGCTGCCCTCAATGATCCCGACGGTGCTGGGAGCGGCGGGTGGACTTCTGGGTGGCCTGGTGTCGACGGTGGCGGCGGTGCCCGAGGCCTTGATGCAGGCCGGTACGCAGGCAGCCTCGGCGGCGACGCAGGGCCTGTCGGGTGTGCTGGCGCCGAAGGCTGATGCTCGTCTGGACACCGGTGATGTGGGCGGGGCGGGATCGCCCGGTGGTGGGGTGGATTCCGGCGGGGCCGGCGGTGGTGACGGCATCGGCGGCGGTGGACAGACCACTCCGGCCGCCGGTGGGCCGCTCTCGGCTGGCGTCATGCCCTCGACGGGGGCGCCGCCGGCCGCCCCGTCGATTCCCGCCGGCGCTGGTGCTCAGCTCGGACAGGGCGCGGGCGGCGGCACGCCGGGGGTCATGCCGATGGGTATGCCGATGGGCGCGATGGGCGGTGGCCCTGGATCGCCCGGTGGTGGTAAGGCTCCAGAGTCTGGCTCGAAAAAGGTTGTTGTGCCGCAGGTTCCGCACTCTGAGGCGGTGACGGGCAAGGTGAGCGCCGACCGGTTGGCCGCTGTGTCGGCGACCGCGCCGCCCAGGGAGCCCGACCCGCCGTCTGAGACTCCCGAACGTCCCGCCGGGTCGGTGGTCAGACGCATCACCACCGTTCGTCCCAGCGAGGAGTCATGACGGGGGAGGACATGCCCGACCGTGATGACGCTGCGAGTGTCTACTCGGCGCGGGCGCTCGGTGCCGAGGCGGCCAACTTTGACGATCTCGGCGACGCCGAGAAGGTCAAGTTCTCTCAAGCCGAGCTCGGGGCTGCCGCTTCACTTCTCGATGACCTGCTGGCCCGGTATGCCGCGTTGCGCACCGAAGTCCAGGACCCCGATGGGCTAGTGCGGTTGACGCTGGGCAGCGATGGGCGGCTTGTGGAGTTGTACATCCACGACCAGATCGCGCAGCAACTCGACAACCTGGGCTTAGAGAGGCTGTTGAACACCTTGCTCCAGGCGGGCAACGAAGCTGTGGAGGCCTCCTTGCAAGAGTTCCGCACTCAAGGTCTTGACTGGTCATGACCCCTGCACCCAGGCCCCTTCTGCCGCTCCGGCGAGGCTCGGCGCGCAGCCGCCAGGAATTTGGAGATTTCACCACTGGCAAAGCCGTTTAAGCTGAATCCATGTCGACGACCCAAGGGCAGAGCGAGTCGGGGGGCCAGCCCCGGGCTCCGGGCGGCTTCCCGCCCAACGCTCCCGCAGGCCCGGGGTGGACCCCGCCCCCCGAGCAGCGACCCCGCCGCGGCGGCGGATTACTCGCCGGGCTGGGCATCGCGCTAGCGCTCCTTTTGTCCGCCGCCGCCCTCGTGGTGGGGGTGGTGGCGCTTGTACGCCAGCCGGCAACATCCGCATCATCCGCAAGCTCCACGACCTCGGCGCCGTCGCAAGCCGGTGACACGACAGCGGCCGATAGAGCGCTGTGCACCGCGATCGCGCCGATAATGGGGGACAGCGACCGGGTGTCCAACGCCTACACGAATCTTGGCGCAGCGGGAACGCCGGACCGCGACGCAGCGACCCCCCAATTCGTGACGGACACGAAGGACTGGACGCACCGGGCACAAGAAGCGCTCGACGCGCATTCGGATGTACAGCCTTTTCTGCGGCATTCGCTGCAGCGCTACATCGACGATCGGCAGATTCTTGTGGCTGGCCTGCGGACCGGTCCTCTCCCGCCCTATCAAGATGCGATTTGGACTGACAGCATGGCCGCCTACAACGGTCCGATCACGGCCTGCGGGGATTTGGGTATCAAGTGGTAGCTCCCGCCGGCCTGGCGGCCATGCCGCACCGCACCTTTTCGGCGATGATCATTGGAGGAGCGTGGCCGAGTACCGACCCCGCGATGTGGTCCGATTCCGCTGATGGGCTGCGCCGCAAAGCAACTGAACTGGTGCAGGACTCCACGGCGATCCGGCATACGGCCACGAGCCTCCCTGCATCGGATCAGATGGGCTCTGGCGTAGATGGTTTCATCAACTCGGCATACAAATCGTCGATGCTGCTCTCCCAGCACGGCGAGCTCTACGGGAACATGGCGACCGCAGCCGACGAGGTCGCTCGCACGATCTACGGCCTGCGCGAGGACCTCGACAAGATCGACAGCGAGGCCCATGAGGAGATTCGCCGCCTCGAAGAGCAAGCCCGGCGCATGAATCACCCCGGTGTAGCAGCTGCGTTGCACGCGGCGATCACTGAGGTCATCGCAAAGGCCCGTGCAGCCGCGACCGCGGCTGCTGCTGCTGCTGCGGGCCATATTTCAGGAGAGCTGACACGATTTGAAGCTGGCACACCTCCGACATCTGGTACACAACCGGGCAATAGCGGCGCTAATCCCGCAGCCGGCACATCCGGGGCGCAGCAGCTTGGCTTCGGCGGAGGTGGCGGCGGCCCCGGAAGCCCCGGCCGCGACGGAATGCCACGAAGGCGGGCGGACATTTCGGTCCCCCGGCAGAAGTCCTCAGCACAACGGCTCGCCCGGCCTGAGCGGTGACCATCAAGGCGGGGGAAGTGGCACTGGCACCAAGGGCGAGCGCCGGTCAACGGGGGTCACCCTTCCGCGATGGACACCGCTGGGTGAGGGCCACCAGACGGGAGGCTCCGACGCAAACGGCGGCTTCTCCGATCCGCTGAGCAGCGACGCGGACGGGGTAAACACTCCGGCGGCTCGAAAGGTGGCCTGTCGGACTCCAATAAGCGATGCAGTTCGGTGACGGACAGGCGCGCGGGTGCATTCATACCCCCGACCAATAGGCCAGCTCAGGGGGCGGTAGCCCGCGTCAGCGCTCGGAGGCGCTTCAAGCGGCGCAAGTGGTTTCAAGATGCCGTCCACATCCGGCTTGAGCTCTGGATTGGGTGGGGTGTCCTCGCCGGGGGCTGGGGTCCGGGGCTACGCCTCTGTCGAGTGCATTGACGTCGCCGCCCGGATTGGGGGCAGGCGGGGGAGCGGGTGGCCTGGGCGCCGGCGGGGGAGCGGGTGCAGGGCCTGGTGATTTTTCGCGCGGGTTCAATGCGGGTCTGGGGGCTGGCGGCGGAGCTGCGCCGTTGCTGCCGCCGCCCGCTGCATCACCTCCACCATCGGGTGTTGGGAGCGGGGCGCCGGCTGGGGCGTTCTCCGCCCGGCCCGGCTCCGGTGAACGCCGCAGCGGGCGGGCCGACCTCTGCTCCTGGTGCGCTCGCATCGTCGGCACCCAATGCATCCATAGCTCCGGTGTCTGCGGCGGGCGGTGGGGTCCCTTCTGCTTCGGTGGGCCCATTGCCACCGTTCAATTCCGATGTGCCGGTGAAGAGTGTCGCGTCCGCGGCCCCGATGACGTCTCCGGCGGCGGGGCCGGCTCCGATTGTTTCGTCTTCGTCGGCTCCGTCTCAGCCCGCGGCCCCTTCGGTGGCGGCGTTGCCGCCGGGTGTGGCGTCGTCGGGTGTGGGTGCGGCTGCGGGGGCAGCCGCTGGTGTGAAGTCAGCATCGCAGGATCCACTGTTGGCGGCGGCATCCCAGCTGGTGTTCCAGTTGGCCCACGCATCGCGGGTGTATGGCGTTGTGGATTGGTGTGTGGGAATGTTCAGGACACCGTCGGGCGTGGAGACGGTGGTGGTGAGTAACGAGGGCGCAGGATTCATTCCGACGGGGGTGTTCGTTCCGCGGTCGGCGCGAATGTTGTTCTGCGACTCGGGGCTTGGCACGCAGTTTCGGATGCGGTGGTTCGGGTGGGCCAACCCGGCGCAAACGATGCTGGCGTATGCGGAGTTGCTCTCGGAGCACGACCCGAACATCGAATTGTATGCGTTGGCGGTTTCGACCGGCCATGGCGGTTCGTCGCTTCCAGCCCGCAATGCGGGGGTCCCGCACTATATGGATTGCGCGCTTGGCCAGTCGCCGATTCCCGCCGAGGCGGACCCTGCACCGCTGGACGAACGGCACATGCACCGTCTGGAGACCCTTGATCCGGCTTTGTATGCGCGGCTGACGGGGGTCACGGGAAGCCCTGATCGTTCCGAGGCCTGGGATGCGACCGTCACGGCGGTCAGCACCGCGTTGTCGCGGGCGTCGGCGGTCAAGGAGGTTGCGGTTCCTCCGGTGATCCGCGAGGTGGTGGAAGTGCTGGGACGCGGCGAGCAGGTCAGCGAAAAGCATTGGGAAGAACTGGAAATCAGCGGCTTATGGCCGTCTGTGCTGCGGAGCGGCAGTGAACGCCCCGGTTACAGTTTGGAGTCGCAGCACGCCTCGCCGGCATCGCGGGCCTATCACAACGTGGCCCGTGCGGCTGAGTTGCTGACGATGTGGAGTCCCCGCAAGGGTGACGTGCCGTATACCGAGATCGCTTACACGGCAGCGCATGTGATGAATGAGGCCCTGTTGTGGCCGGACCCGGGCCGGTGATTCCGCGAGTGAAGGAGCAGTTCTGATGGCTGACGCGGTGCACATCACGCCGTCGGTTTTTGAGCAGGCTGGCGCGGCGGTGGCGGACTCGCTGAATCGAGCGGCCAGCCAGGGCAGGCCCCGATCGCGATGGGGGGCGCGTCACCGGCGGACGCGGCGGCCGGTGGCGTTGCGGCAGCGATGAGCGCAAAGATCGCCGCCGCATCTGCGGAGGTGGCGCCGCGCGGCCCCAAGATCCAGGCGGCCTCGCAGGCGGCGGCGGAGGGCTTTCGCGCCAAGGACGAGGACAACGCCACGCGAATCGCGGCGGTGCAGCAAGGGTTGGCGGATACACCCCCGTCGTCTGCCGGGGCTGCCCCTGCTGAAGCTGCCGGCGGGCCCGGGTCGTCGCCGGGGGCTGCTGCGGGTGCGATTCGGGCGGCTAGCTTCGATACGGGTGGTGCTGGGGCAGCGCGGTCTGCGATGTTTCCGCAGTCGCCGTCCGACCTCTCGACGCCGACACCGTCACCGGGTGTGCCGCAGAGTGTGTCGAACAAACCTGATCCTGCTCACGTGCCTGAGTCGGCGATCGACGGTGTGCACGGGACCGGCACGAAGGGCATGCCGGTGATCACCGCACCGGGTGAACTGGGCCCGGCCAACGGCTTCGGCCCTAACACCGATGACGGCATCCCCAGCTGGATTCGAGCGGACCCCGACCCGGCCTCGCCGGGCAACAACGTGTGGCTGCCGTGGGACTCCACCCAAAACCGCCTGTGGGAGCCGTCCTATCCCGGCGAATTGGCGCCGTCCAATTATGAGGAGATCGCGCCGGGCAAGTGGTGGCCACGCCTCGACCCCAATCAGTGACTACGCGGCACGGGAACAGTCCTCGTGCGGTGCGCCCGCCCTGCCCGGACAGGCCGCTTGATGCTGGTCAGCGGCGGTTGTCGGGGCCGCCGGAATTGGCGCGGATTTGACCGTTTGAGCCGGGTTAATGTGGTTGGGTGACGACTCAGCCGTTTGTGCGTCCTGGTGAGCCTGTCCCCGCGCCGGAGACTGGCGGCGGCAAGATCGCCGTGGAACCCCCGATCGCCTACCCGGTTCCGCCGCCGCGCAGTGTGTGGGCCATCGTCTTCCCGATCACCGTCGTGGTGGGCATTGTGGGGGTGATCGTGGCGATGTACGCCACGGGGATGCGCTCGATGGCCGGCGGTGTCGGAATCTTCGGCTTCATGGCGGTCTTTGGTGCGGTCGGCATGATGATGCGCGGGCGCGGCGCCGCGCAGAAAATGTCCTGGAGTGAGCTGACGGGCTTCCGCCGGCGCTGGCACGCCCGCCAGGACGAGATCCGCGCCGAGGTCGACACCCAGCGCCGCAAGCAGTGGGAGCATCGCCGCCACTTCCATTGGGAGCCGAACCAGTTGGCGGGCATCCCCGGTTCGGCGCGGATGTGGGACCGCCAGCCGGGCAGTGAGGCCTTCGGCGTGGTTCGGGTGGGCGTCGGCCAGGTGGCGCTCGCGATGACGCTGGAGAAACCCAAGATTCCTGAGGCGTCGTCGCTGGAGCCGGCGACCGGTCACGCATTGCGTAAGTTCCTGCTGGAGCAGGAATACATCGACGACATGCCGAAAGCGATTTGGCTGCAACGGTTCCCCGGGATCTCTCTGGTGGGCGACATCGACGGTGTGCGCTGCCTGGCCCGGTCGATGATCTGCCAGCTGACGGCGTTTCACAGCCCCGCCGATGTGCAGATCATTGTGGTGTCGGCTTCACCGCAGCGGTGGGAGTGGGCGAAATGGCTTCCCCATCTGCAGTATTCGGCCCGCCGTGACGGCTGCGGTGAGCGTCGCCTGCTGTTCAGCTCGCCGGCGCAGCTGGAGACCTTCCTCGACGAGGATCCCGATGGCGCGCGGGCGCCGTGGACGCCGCCGTCGATGTCGAGCGGTCTGCATGGCGGGGACGCGGCTGGGTTGTTGCCGCTGCGGGTGGTCATCGACGACGCCTGCGGCACACCGGAGGATTGGGCCGGTCTGACCGGCAGCGGCGGCTACGCCGGAACGTGTTTCGTGCGGTTGGCCGACGCGGTGCCCGCGCGCCCGGCGGAGGTGTTCGCCAGCCGGTACTGGGTGGGATTCGATCCCGCGACCACCTACCGGCTGACCGGTGATGGGACGCTACGCAAGCGGTTGCCGCGCCAGGACGCGGTGGCCTTCGCCGGGGCCGCTCACAGTTCCGATGAGCTCGACGAGGCGTTCTACGCCGCGGCCGATCAGATGAGCGCGCCGGCGGCGGAGCGCTTCGCGCGGGGGTTGGCCCGTTACCGCCCGGCGGGTTCGGCGAGCGCCGCGATGGCGGCCACGACGCAGAGCGAACAACGCAACCTGCTCGATGTGCTCGGCATCGGCGATCCACGCCACCTCGATGCTGACCGGTTGTGGGCGCCCCGCATGGTGCAGGGCCCGGCGTGGATGCGGTTCCCGGTCGGCACCGACGCGATCACCGGCGAGGTGGTCGAGTTCGACCTCAAAGAGGGCTCCCAGCGCGGAATGGGCATGCACAGCCTGTTCGTCGGCACGACCGGGGCGGGCAAGTCGGAGGGCATCATCACCGAGGTCGCCTCGGCGTGCACGACCCACTCGCCGCAGGTGCTCAACATCGTGTTCTCCGACTTCAAATTGAAGTCGGCGGCCGGCACGCTGGTGAAGTTCCCGCATGTTGTCGCCGCGGTCTCCAACTTGGCCGACGAACGGCATCTGGTGGGACGCATGTATGACGCCCTCGACGGCGAGATCGACCGCCGCGGTGCCCTGATCGCCGAACTCGACGACTGCCCTGATGTCACGACCTACAACCACCGCCGGTTGACCGATCCCAGCCTGGCGCCGATCCCGGTGCTGTGGGTGATCGTCGATGAGTACAACGAGATGCTCAAGGATCCGTTGTGGGGGGCCAAGTTTCGGGCGCTGTTCGAACGCATCGCCCGAGTTGGGCGCTCCCTGCACGTGTTCTTGCAGCTGGTCGGCCAAACCGTCGACACCCAGGGGCTACGCGAGGTCAGCAAGCTGCTCGGTTTCCGGGTGGCCGCGCGTCTGGGCCGCGAGCAGGACTCCCGCGAGGCGATCGGTTCTGCGGTGGCCGCCCATGTTCCGGAGGAAGGCGCTGAGGGGACAGCGTTTCTGAGGGTGGCGTTGCGCCAGCCCCGCCAGTACCGGTTTTTCTTCTCCTCGGCACGGTTCGTGCCCACAGTCGTTGATGAGGGACCGGTGCCGCCGCTGCGCGCGGGCACCTGGTTTGAGCCGCGACCGTTCACCGTCGAGGAGTCCGAGGACATCGACGGGCTGCTGGCCGCACCGGTGCAACCCGACGACGGCCGCCGCGCGGAAGTCCCGGCGTTGCCGCCGGGCCAGGAGTATCCCAAGATCGTCGACGCGCTCAGCGAGTCGCTGCGGGCCCGCCCGGAACGTCCGCCGCGGCCGTTTTGGCTTCCGCCGCTGCCCGAGCGCGATAAGCAGGGCCGCTGGCGTGGCCACATTCCCACCGTGGTGGAACTGGTCGACCGGTGGCGCGGTAAACCGTGGCAGGTGGACTACGGCCAGACGCCGGGCTTGGCTTTCCCGGTGGCGTTGGTGGACCGGCCGCGTGATCACCGCCAGGAGGTGCACGCCCTGGATCTGTTGTCCGACAACGCTTTGATCATCTGCGCGCCGCAGCGAGGGGCCACCACGGCGGCGATGACGATGGTGACCGCCGGTGCGCTGATGTATCGCCCGGAGCGGGTGCAGTTCTATTGTGTGGCCGCCAGCGGCCCGCAGCTGGCCCAGTTGTCCGAACTGCCTCATGTCGCCGCGGTCGCGGGTACCTCCGACACCGAGGGTGTCAACCGGCTGCTGGCCACGGTGGAGGCGATCCGGGACGAACGCGACCGGATCTTCACCACCCGCGGGCTGGACATGCAGACGGTGCGGGAGGCCAAGTTCGGTCCCACCCCGACGGACATCGGTGTCCCCGGCGGGGACGTGGTGTTGGTGATCGACGGCTTGGAGAACTTCTCCAAGGACCACCCCAACGGGCTGGAAACGGTCCTTCGATTGATGAACGCGCGCAACTACGGGGTGCGGGTGGTGATCACCCACACCAGCCTGTTGTCGGGGATGCGGACCTCGATGCGTAACGCCACCAGCCAGATCCTGGAAATGCGGCTGGTGCAGGCCATCGAGACGACGGTGGCGCCCGATCCGGCCGATCCGTCGCGCCGCCCGGCCAAGGAGGTTCCCGACGTCCCGGGCCGAGGAGTCACCCACTGGGGCCATCACCTGATGGTGGGCTTTCCCTCGCTGACGATGCAGCCCGAGCCCCAGCTCGACGTGCACGGTATCGCCGCCGAGGTTCGCGACGTGGCCGGTGTGGACAAGGTCAGCACGGTGTTGCGTCTGCCGGAGACGGTGACCTTCGAGGCCGTCATGGCCATGGCCGATCCGTCCTGGCCCCGGCATCTGGTGCCGTTCGGGCTGCTGGAGACCACGCTGCAGCCCGCCTGCTTCGACTTCGAGGCCACCCCGCACGCGATTGCCACCGGCCTGGGCGCATCGGGGCGCACCAATTTCTTGCGCACGGTGATGCGCGGCATCATGGCGCGCTACAGCGCCGATGAGGCCACGATCGTGCTGTTCGATCCGACCCGCAAGCTGATCGGGGTGGTGCCCGAGGACCGGTGGCTGGCCCAGTACGCCTACCGGCAGGAGGACATCCGCACTGTGTGCGAGCGGCTGGCCGAGGTGATGACCGAGCGCCAGCCGCCACCGGGCACCAGCCAGCACGACCTGCTGACCAAGCGGTTCTGGACGGGCCGGCAGTTCTTCGTCATCGCCGACGACATCAGCTCCTGGCACACCGCCGCGCATCCGATGGCCCCGCTGGTCTCCTTCGTCGAGCAGGGTGCCGACCTGGGCCTGCACATCATCGCCACCGCCGACATCCGCAGCTGGTCGTTCCAGTCGCAGGGCAACGGGGTGCTGGGCCGCATGGTGGGTGCGCTGCCGCCGGTGATCGCCCTGGACGGCCGCCGTTCCCACGGCCAGATCATGAACGGGGTGCATGCCGAGGCCCAGCGGCCCGGCAAAGGCACGCTGATCACCCGAAGCGCGCAGGACGGGGTGCTGGTGGCCTGGTCGGAACCGCCGCACATGGCGGTACGCCGGCCCCCGTCGTAAAACTCGTGCAGCAACCACTGCTGACGCCGTGGTTAAACTAGGCTGAGTTCGGCAAGATTATGTTAGGGAGGCAAACATAATGACAAGCCCGGTTAATGTGTCCGCTGCTTTGCTGGGGACGTCGTCGGCGGCGGAGAGTGCCGGTGTGGCGACAATGGCGGGCGCCGACGGAGTTGCCGCGCCGTTGACCTGCGCAGTGGTCCCACCGAGCTTGGACCCGGCTGGAGTCGCGCTGGCGGCCGCCTTGAACGCCCGCGGCGCGGCCACGCAGGCGATGATGGCCGACCTGATGGCCGCCCGGTCGCTGTTTGCGGCCACGATCGGCGTCAACGGTGTGAGCTACACCGCCAGTGACGTCATCAGCCAGACCTTACTGTCGTTGTAGAAACCCTCTCCAGCAATGCCCTTCGGAGATGCCGCGGCGAGCCCGCCGGAGCTGAACCACGCCCTGATGGCCGGCGGCGACGACGCCGCGACGGTGATGGCGGCGGCGACCGGACATCAGGGTTTGGCCGACATGCTGCAGGCCGAGATGGCCGCGCTGCTCGGCAACGCGGGCATGACCGCGGCCAGCGGCTGGCAGGGGTTGGGCGGCACCGGGATGCTGGGTTCGGCCGCCGACTACGCCACCGTTCTCGAGCTGGCGTTCACCTGGCTTCAGGAAGCGTTCGCCGCGGCGACCGAGGCTGGCACCGCACATCAGACGTCGCTGGCGTCGATGATCCCCGCCCCGGTCTGCACAACGAACCTGGCGACCCAGCAGGCGCTGGCGGCCACCAATTTCATGGGCATCAACACCCCGGCAATCCTGCAGCTCGCCGCCCTCTATCAGGGCTACTGGGTTCAGAACGCGTCCCTGATGACCAGCTATCAGGCGGTGGTGGAGAGCGCGCTGGCGGCGCTGGCGACCCCGCCGCCGCTGTCGCCGAGCGCCGCTGATCCCGCCGCACCCGCGGCGGCAGCGGCCGCCTCGGCCGCCCAGTCCGGAACGCAAGGGGCCCTGCAGGCCAGCGCGAAGTCGATGACCCAGACCGTGGATGCCACCGGCCAGGGCGCGAAACCCGCTGAGGCGCTGGCTGGTTCCCCGATGTCGGCGATGGGGTCGATGGGCTCGATGCTGGGCCAATTCTCGTCGCTGGGGTCAATGGGCGGCCAGCTGTCGGGCATGGGCGGCCAGTTGCCGCAGCTGTTGACCTCAGCCCCGAGCCAGCTGTCCGGCTTGTTCAGCCCGTTCAGCTCCATGTTCACCGGTATGGGCGGAGCCGATCTGCCCGCCGCGATGGCACCGGCGCTGCCGGGGGCGATGACGGCGGGCGGGTCGGCGGCGTCGGGCCTGGGCGGTGCCGCGTCGGGGCTCGGTGCTGGCGGCGGCGGCCTGGGCGGACTAGGCAGCGGGGTGTTCACCAGCGGGACCGCCTCAGCGTCGTTGGTACGCCCCGCCAGCAGCTTCAGCCCCCCGTCGGCTCCCAGCCTGCCGGGAGGCTGGCAGGGCGCGCTACCACCGGCCGAGACCGCCCCGGCGCCGTCGGCGGGCATGGGTGGCGGCCTGTACGGCGCCCCGGCTTCGGCGATGGCCGCGCGAGCACGCACCAGCAGGGCGGTGCGGATCGGATGCCGACTCGCACGATGCAAGTGACGGCCCGGGCCGGAAGGGGGCAGAGGGCAGAAATTGGTGCGTAATGCCCCCTCTGGGCGCTTTTAGACTCGAATTACCCGCTCGAACAAACCACAGACAGGCAAGGAGACCATCACCATGGCTGAAGTTGGAGCCGCACAACTCGTCGCGTTCGCCGAGCGCATGGACGAATTGAGCCGTCGGGCCCAAAACGTCCTGCAGCGCTACCTCGATCACGCCCAGCAGGTGCAGGGCGGGGGGATCCTCAACGGCGCCGGCGGCGATATGAACATCAAGACCTCCGCGGAGGTGCACGAGGCGCAGCTGCGGATTCAGACGCGTTTCCAGCAGCTCAACGACCTGATCCGGCAGAACACGCAAGGCTACACCGCCCGCGACGAGGACAACGCGCACGCACTGGCGGCCATCCCCGGCCAGCTGCGGTTCTCCTAACCCACCGCCCACCAACGACTTTCACTCAAGGAGTAACTGATGACTGACGGACACATGCGGTATAACTTCGCCGGCCTGGCCGACTACACCAGCGCCATGATGAGCTACAGCCAGGAGCTCGATCAGATCGGCCAGGAAGCGTTGCACGAATTGGCCGGTATCCAGGCCTTCTTCAACACCGAGCACGGCTCGGTCGGCTACCAGCAGGCCCAGAACATGATCATCGAGGGCATCAACGACGGCAAGTCGGTCATCGCGTCCCACGGTGACGCGGTCGACACCTCCGCGTCGGACTATATGGCCCAAGACATTTCCGCATACAACTCGTTCCAGGGGTAACCCGAACCCCGGCCGAAGCGGGCCACGGCCCGCGAGGGAGAAGGGGGCCGACGACGTCGGCCCCCTTTCCTTGGCCGGACAGAGAGGAGCACGAAGCGTGCTGACAACATCTGTCGGCGGGGTGTGGGTGCTGCAGGCGCTGGTGGGCGTGGAGTCCATGCCGGCGGCGCTGCGGCTCAAACCGTTCATCCCGTCGATCCACGAGTCGCTGATCGTCCAGACGACGCAGGGCCCCCGGCCGCTGTCGCAGACGGCGGAATACGCCGCGCTGCACGAGGCCGGGGTGATCGACGGGGCGGGTCGCGTCGATGACATGGTGCGCGATTGGATGACGGTGCTGGGGCGCCCGGACCGCGAGGTGGTGCTGTCGGTGCGCCACCCGGCACCGCCGTCGGCGGACCCCGACGCCCGCATCGTCGAGGAGCGGGTGATGGTGGTGTGCCGGCATCGCCGCTGGATGGCGATGGCCGCCCGCGACGGCGATGAGATGGTGGTGGGTCCGGTCGGGGAGGCCGACGACGGGGGTCGGCAGGCGGAGTTGATGTGCCACACGCTGATTCCGGCGTTCGGGCAGGGCACACCGGCCGACATCGACGGCGCCAACGTGCTGCTCGATCTGGTGACCACGGCGATGAGCACCGCCGCCCCGCATGGCCGGCCCGCGGTGTCCACGGCGCTGTCGCGCCTGGGGTTGCCACCCTCGACGGTGCAGGCGGTGGCCGCCGCTCACGATCTGGACCGCTCGGCGATGGCCGTGGTCGCCGTCCTCGATCACGGCGCCCAGGTGTCACCGCAGGCGCGGGTGCTGACCGTGGCCGACACCGATCTGGGCCGGATCAGTTTCACCGTCTCGACCGCCGCCGACGGCAAACGGTGGATGAGCATCTGGCCCACCACCGTGGAGGGCTTGCGCGCCGACCTCACCGAGCTGCTGTCCGCGCCCGCCGCGGCGGCGGCCTGAACTGCGGATTCCGCAATGTCTGGGGGGCTGAAAGTGGTGCCGATTTTGACCGGGAAGCGCCGGGTGCGGGTGGCGTTATGGCGTTGAATCTCACCTCGCGGGTGCAGGTGAGCGCCTCGCGGTTCTGGAACAAGCGCAACGCGGCGGCGTTGTCCCACCACGGCGTTCGCTTGGACTACGACCCCGAGTCGCGCCGCGCCGCGGCGCTGATCCTGGGCTTCACCCTCACCGTGGTGGCGGTGGGCATCATGTTCTTGATGGCCTGGTTCAAACCGTCCGGTCAGGTGGGGCAGTCCAAGATCCTCGGCCGACCGTGACACCGGGGCGATCTATGTCGTCGTCGACGGCCGTCTACATCCGGCGCTGAACCTGATGAGCGCCCGGCTGATCGCCGGGGAGAACGCCAACCCGACGTTCGTCACGCCCGCCGAGCTGGAGAAGTTCCCGCAGGCTCCGACCGTGGGCATCCCCGGAGCTCCGACCCAGATGCCGGTGCGCACCGGCGCTTCCTCGCAGTGGGCGCTGTGCGACACCGCCCCGACAGCCACCGCGATGGCCTCCGCACCCGCCCAGCCGGTGGTGACGGCCATCGCCGGCGCGCTGAGTCTTGGCCAGCGATCCGCGCCGCTGCAGATGCCCAACGCGGTGCTGGCCCGCCACAACGACAAGACCTACGTCATCTGGGATGGGCACCGCAGTGAGATCGACCTGTCCAACAAGTCGGTTGCCCTGGCATTGGGCATTGATTCCAGCGCGCCGCAACCGATTCCGCTGTCCACCGCGCTGTTCGACGCCATCCCTGCGACCGATCCGTTGACCAGCCCGGCCATCCCCAACGCCGGGGCGCCCTCGCCGTGGAATCTGGGGCCCGGTGTGGTGATCGGGTCGGTGGTGACGGTCCATGATCTGACACAGCCAGCCGCGGACGCCTTCTATGTCCTGCTACCTACTGGTGTGCAACACATTTCGCCGTTCGTCGCCACCCTGCTGCGTTCGGCGAACTCCTTCGGCGACGTAGCCCCGGTTCCGCTGTCCCCGGACGCGCTGGCCCCCGTGCCCACCGTGGACAGCCTGCCGGTGTCCTTCTATCCGCCGACGCGGCTGCACCTGGTGGACACCACCGTCGACACCACGACCTGCCTGGCCTGGTCGAAAGGGGCCAGCGACCGGGCCGCTGAGGTCAGCGTGCTCTCCGGACAGGGACTACCGATTCCCCCGACGGCCGATTCGCGGCTGGTGCATCTGGTCAAAGACGCCACACCCGACCTGACGTCCGTGGAGGCCGATCAGGTGTCCATCGCCCCGGGCGCCACCAATCTCGTGCTGAGCACCAGCGCCGCACCGACCTCGACGAGCAAAGAGTCGCTGTGGTGGATCTCCGATCAGGGTGTGCGCTTCGGCATTGATCTCGACCAGCGCGCCCTGGAGTCCTTGGGGGTGGCCCCGCCCAGCGCCGGTCAGGCCCCGTGGCCACTGATCCGCGTGTATGCCGCCGGCCCGGCGTTGAGCCGCTCCGACGCGATGACCCAGCACGACAGTCTCACGCCGGTGGGCGGCGCCGAGCCGCTGGTGACCCAGACACCCGGGGGCTCACCGTGATTCGGAAAATCAAGGACCCGACAACATGTGCCGATAGTGCCACCACACCGTGAGGATTGACAGGTGACTGACCGTCAGAACAACGAATACGTCGAGGCCCACCCTGCTGTCCCCCCGGGTGGGGTTGCGCCGGGCCGACCGGGCCAGGACACCGACGGGCCGGGGCTGCCGTATCCGGCCCCGGATGCCGGCGCGGCCGACGCCGACCAAGGCCAGCGCTGGCATGAGGAGGATTCGCTTGATGACTCCTCGCTGGGAGCCCACCGCGCCCGTCCCAGCGAGGACTCCACCACGGTGATGCCCCCGCTGCCGCCCGCACCGCGTCCGGGTGCCGGCGCGCCGCCGCCGCAGTGGGGCGAACCGGTTGCGCCGCAGCCGCAGTGGGGCGCACCATCCCAACCGCCGCCGCGTCGGGCCTACCCGGGCGACCCCTCGCGCAGCGAGCAGCCCGCACCGCTGTCGCGCGGCGGTGCACAGGACAGCGAGTTCTGGCCGGAGGGCGACACCGCGGCACCGCCGCCGCGGCCGGCTCCCGTCACCGAGCGCTGGGACGACGACGCAGGCCCGGGGTGGGACACCAGCGGCTATCGCGGCGGCGCCGCGCCGAGCAATTTCAACTATGTCGATGCCATCCGCCAAAGCGAACTGGTGCCGACCCGCAAGATCCCGCCGGGGCGGGGATGGCGAAAAGCGATCTATGCGATCACCTTTGGGCTGATCAACCTGGGCCGCTCGCCTGACGAGCGCAGGCAGGCCGAACTGGACGCCAAGATCAGGTCGGTGCTTCGGGGCCGCTACAAGATCGGCGTCCTGGGCAAGGGCGGCACCGGAAAGACCACGATCGCCGCCTGTGTGGGGTCGGTGTTCGCCGAGCTGCGCCCCGAAGACCGGGTGGTGGCCATCGATGCCGACACCGCTTTCGGCAAGCTGGGCAGCCGGGTGGATCCCACTGCTGCCGGATCGTACTGGGAACTGGCCGCCGATCAACACCTCGACAGCTTCAGCGACGTGCGCTCCCGGGTGGGGTCGAACTCGGTGGGGTTGTTCGTGCTGGCGGGGGAGGCCGCCACCGCGCGGCGGCGGGTGTTGGATCCGCCGATCTACCGGGAGGCCACCGCGCGGCTGGACAACCATTTCACCATCTCGATCATCGACTGCGGATCGACGATGGATTCGCCGGTGACCCAGGAGGTTCTGGCCGACCTGGATGCGCTGATCGTGGTGTCCTCACCGTGGGTGGACGGGGCCTCGGCGGCCGGGCAGACGCTGGAATGGCTGGCCAACAGCGGCTACACCGCTCTGCTGCACCGCACGGTGCTGGTCCTCAACGACACCGACGGCCACGCCGACGACCGCACCCGCGCCCGCCTGGTCGAGCAGTTCGCCTCCCGCGGCCAGGTGGTGGTGCAGGTGCCCTTCGACGCCCAGTTGCGCCCGGCCGGGGTGGTCGACATCGACAACGAGGTGAACCGGGCGACCCGCAGGCGGATCTTCGAGATCGCCGCGGCCCTCGCCGAACACTTCGCCGCCACCACCGACCGACCGCGGGAGCGGCGGTGACCAGCCTGCGGTCGATGCCCACGGCGGCGCCGGCCTCGGCGGCCCCGGCGGTGCCGGCGTCATGCCGGGTGTCGATCCTGGTGGGCGATCACCACCAGATCGACATGGTGTTGCCCGCCGCGGTGCCGCTGGACGCGCTGACCGACGCGACCCGCGACGCAATCAACCGCCGGCTGCGCAGTACCGGCGACGACGAATTGCCCGGCGGCACATACGTGTTCGTTCGTGCCGCGGGGATGACCGCCCTGGCCGGGGATATGTCGCTGGCCGCCCAGGGCATCACCGACGCCGAACTGCTGGCTCTGGTCCCCGCCGATCACGCGGTGCGCTACACCCCGAATATCGAGAACGTGTCGACGGCACTGGCCGGCTGGGCCCGCCAGCACTTCCCGACGGTGTCGGCGCGCGACGCCCGCTGGGTGGCGGTGATGTTGACGCTGACGGCGCTGGGGTTGGCGGCGCTGATTCTGTGGCGGATGCGGTGGGCCAGCGGCGGGGGATGGGTCGTTCCCACGGTGTTCGGCGCCGCCGCGGTCCTGCTGGCCGGGGCCGGCTGGGTGTGCACCCGGCTGCAGTCAGAGCGTTTCGTGATCGGCGCGCTGGCGGCGTCGACGGCGGCAGCGCTGACCTTGGCCGCCGCGTGCGCCCCTGCTGGCGCCCATCCCGGCGCCCCGCACGCATTCCTGGCCTGCCTGGTCGCCATCGTCAGCGCTGTGGGGTTGGCGAAAGTCACTGGCGGCTATTGGGTGTCAGCCGCGGCGGTCACGGTGGTGGCGACCGCAGGGTTCGGCGCGGCCGCGGTGCGGATGTTTTTCGACGTGCCCGGCCAGCGCATCGCGGTGGTGGTGCTGGTCGCGGTGCTGGTGGCATCGGTGAGTTGTTCGAGTGTGGCCCGCTGGCTGGCGCGGTTGCCGCGTCAGAGTTTCCGCTCGATCACCGGCAAGGATCTGTTCGCCCGCGCCCCGGGCCAACCCGAGGACACGCTGTCTCCGGTGGCTGATGCCCCCGAAGATGTCACGCTGCGCGGCGATCAGGTCGCCGAGGTGGCGCTGCGCGCCAATCGGGTTCTGCGCGGCATCTTGGCCGGGATCGCCGCAGTCCAGATCGCGGCATCCTGGTTCGCCATCCATCCCGGCGTCGGACGGCAGTGGCCGGCGGTCACCGTGGTGGCGATCTGTGCGTTGTGTTCGGTGTTGCGCGCCAGGGCGTTCCGGGACCGCCGCTGCTCGATGACGTTGGTCACCGGGGCGGCCCTATCACTGTTTGCGATCCCGCTGCATTACGGACTGTCAGCCAACCCGGCGGCGATCGCGCCGGCGTTGTGGTCGGTGGCGGTGGTGGTGGCGATCGCGGTCTGCGCGCTGGCCGCCGGGGCGTTCGTCCCGGCCCACATTTTCTCCGAGACGGTGCGCGAGCTCGTCGAATGGCTCGAGTACGCCCTGTATGTCGTCGTGGTGCCGTTGGCGGCGTGGGCGATCGGATACCTGCACTACGTGCGGAACCATTGATGTCGGTGCGCCGTGCGGCAGCGTGCGCGGGCGCGGGCGCGTTGATCGCCGCCCATGTGCTGGCCCCGCCGGCGGCGTGGGCGATCGCCCCGCCGGTCATCGACCCGGCCGCTCTGCCGCCCGACGACACCCCGGGCCCCAGCGAACCGATGCGCCAAAACTATGGCTGTGCCCAGCCGGCGGTGATCGCCGACCCGAATCTCAGCCAGCCCGCACCGGGCAACGTGATGATGAATCTGGCTCAGGCGTGGCAGTATTCGACCGGCGCGGGGGTCACCGTGGCGATCATCGACACCGGCGTGACGCCCAATGCGCGATTCCCGGCGCTGTTTCCCGGCGGCGACTACGTCATGGGGGACGCCAACGGCGGGCTGGTCGACTGCGAGAGCCACGGCACGATCGTCGCCTCGATTATCGGCGCGGCCCCCGCGAATCCCGCTGACCGTCCGGTGCCGAGACCGGCCGGAGTGGGTGCCCCACTCCCGCCGCCGGGAGTGCCGGCCAACCCCGCTGAGCTGCCACCCCCGCCGCCCCCACCGCCTGCGGCCACGGTGACCGTGACCGCCCCCGCTCCGCCGCCGCCAGCGCCGGCCGGGCCAGCGCCGGCCGGGCCACCGCCGCCGGACGCCCCGCAGGCCGGCGGGCCCGACGATCCCAGCGGCGGGGTGCCGCTGGTGGCGGGGTTGCCGCCGGGCACCCCGGACGGAGTCGTGGGGGTAGCCCCGGACGCGACGCTGATCTCGATTCGGCAAACCTCCCCGCAGTTCTCCCCGGCCAATCCGACACCGCAGGAGGCCGAGGAACATCGCAAGGCCGGCGACATCGTGACCCTGGCCCGGGCAATCCGGCACGCCGCTGATCTGCCGGGGGTGCGCGTCATCAACGTCTCACTGGCCAGCTGCATCAACGCCGCCGCCCCGGTGAACCAGGACCCGCTGGGTGCGGCGGTCCGCTACGCCGCCGTCGACAAGGACGTGGTGATCGTCGCGGCGGCAGGTAATAAGGGCGACCCCCTGCAGCCCGACTGCGCCCAGAACCCGCCATCGAACCCGTTGGACCCCAACGACGCCCGCGACTGGTCGGGGGTCCACACCATCGTCACTCCAGCCTGGTACTCCGATTACGTGTTGACCGTCGGGGCGCTCACCCCCGACGGACAACCGATGCCCGACAGCATCGCCGGGCCCTGGGTCGGAGTGGCCGCCCCGGGTTACCGCGTCATGGGACTGTCCAGCCTCAACGGCAGTGCGGTCAACGCCCTGCCCGCCAAGGACCCCGGCACCGGGTATGGCTTCTGGGGCACCAGCTTCTCCGCCGCCTACGTGTCGGGTGCGGCGGCGTTGGTGCGCGCGAAATTCCCCAATCTGACCGCCCATCAGGTCATCCGGCGGCTCACCGAAACCGCGCACAACCCCGCCCATGGGGTTGATAACCAGGTCGGCGCCGGGGTGGTGGACCCGGTTGCCGCGCTCACCTACGACGTGGCCCCCGGTGACGCCACACCGGCCGAACACCTTTCCACGCCGTTGCATGTCCCACCGCCGGCGCCGGCCCCGGATCACCGGCCCCGCAACACCGCGCTGATCGGCGCGCTGGCCGTGCTCGGGCTGACCGGCGCGCTGGCCGGTGTCGCCGCGATCCGACGGAGGATGTCATGAAGGCCAGCACTGTGGCAGTGCGTCCCACCGCCGCCGCGGTGGTGGCCGCCGAGGTCATCGCCCTGGCCGCATTCGCGGCACTGCCCCCGCACCGGTTCGGGTGGTGGCCGGGCGCGGTGATCAGTGTCGCCGCGTTGGTGCTGCTGCTGATCACCGTGTACCGCCGCAACGCCGCCGCATGGGTGACTGCCCGGCTGCGGTGGCGGACCCGTCGCACCACGGTGGCGGCGGCCGGCGTCGCGGTCGATGTGCCCTGCGGATCGACCATGGTGGGGGTGCGCGCTGAACCACACGAGGCCATCACCATGGTCGAGGTGGCCGGGCGCGCTTACACCCCGACGTTCCTGCGTGGTTCGGCGCTCACCTACACCGAAAACCTGCTGCCATTGCAGGTTCTCATCGACAACCTCGATCAGCCGGGCGGGCTGCGGATCAGCATCGACGTGGTGCAGTCCGGGCAGCGGGTGCGTCGCGGCAGCGGCTACCCGGCCCTCTACAGCACCTTGCTGGCGGATCGCCCCGCCGCCGGTGCCCGCCAGACGCGCCTCATCGTGCGCCTGGACCTGCACGACTCCGTAGAAGGGTTGGTCTACCGGCGCTCGATCGGGGCGGCGGCAGCGGCAGCCACCGACCGCATCGTCACCGCGCTACGCCAACACGGTGTGAGGGCTACCGCCGTGACCGCCGAGGAACTCGACGAGGCGCTGGCCCAGCTCGGTGTCGGGCTGGCCGCCCCGCCCGACACCGCCGAAGAGGATCCGGCCGACGACGCGGATGCGGGCAGCTTCGGCACGTCGCGCGGCGGTGCGCGAGTCGGCGCCGGCCGTGGACGTGGGCTGGCGCACCCTGGACGCCCACCCGGGGCATCTGAGCAGCTGGTATTTCTCCCCGGAGGACATCACCTCGGCCTCGCTAAACCAGATGTGGTCGCTGCGTAGCGATTCGGTGGTGCAGGTCACGACAATCACCAAAGCGCGGTGCACCCAGCCGCAGGGCGGGGGACCGGTGCTGGTGTCGGCGCTGGTGCGTACCGATGATCCCCAGCCAGCCCAGCAGCCGCCGACGCTGTACCTGAATCCGCTAGCGGGGGATCAGCAGGCCGCGGCGCTGTGGGCAGCCCCGACGCAGCGACCCCGGCTGCGGCTGCCCACCGCGGCGCTGCAGTTACCCGATGAGTTGGAGATCCCGATCGGGGCGACCGGGGTTCTCGTAGGCGCCGCACTGCACGACGATCTGACCGCCCGCCCGCAGATCCACCGCGACGACCTGGTGATGTGGGCGCTGACCGATCCGGCACAGGTCACCCGCATCCTGATGAACACCTCGGATGTCTATGTGCGCCAATTGATCATCCGGGCCGCCGCAGCCGGGGAGCGGATCGCGATCTATTCCCATGAGCCCAGCCGTTGGCACCCGGTGTCCCAACCCAACGTCGCCGTTGTGGACCTGGGACGGGCACCGGAGTTCGTGCCGACGATTGTGGTCAATGACCGTCGGGGCAGCGCCCCGGCCGGGTTGTCCTCGACGGTGATCACGCTGGCCGATGACGCCGACCCGGGCGGGCCCGTTCCTGATCTGCGGTTCGTGCAGACCTCGAGGTCGACGGTGCGCATCAGCAGCGCTGAATCGACCCTCGACGTGGCGATCGTGACGTTTCGGCAGGAGCAGGCGTGGACCGGCTAACCAAGCAAGGAGTTGTCGTCATTGTCGGTTCCCATTTCGGATGTCATGTTCCCGTTTCGGTTGTCATCCGTCTGTCATTTTGGACATGAAAGTGGGAATTTTGGAAGGCCTAGCGGCCGCCAGGGCCCCCGGTCACAGCAGTACTCACTCAGCTGACAGCGGATGTTGTCGCGTACGAGTCACTAGGCTGCCATACCGCCATCTGCGTATGAGGTAGCCGCATTAGGGCGCCCTTAGACATGAGGGCATTGATATCCGTGCCGTGGTTGCGGCGAGACCCGCATTGCCGAGCAGCGGCTGCCCGTCGGGAGGCTCGTCCTCGACGACGATCTCGACGTTGCTCAATGCCCCACGGAGATCGGCCGGCAAGGAACTCAGCGGGTCGTCAATCGCTTCTTCGAACGGATCATTGCGACTCGGCTCCGAACGCGCATCGATCTCCGCAAGGGTGTCAGAATCGGAGCTGGGATAGAGACGACTTCGCTCTTCGCTCTTTGGGGGCTAACGGGGCGCCGATCATGTGCGGGCCGCGATTTCGGGCAACGTCGCCGTAACCGGAGGCGCCAACGCACGTACCCTGCCGCTGCGATGCCCAAGACAGCGAGCATTGCCATATCGAGAAGCCACCATGACGGCGAGTGAATCCACAGTGTCTCGTCGGTGGGCGCTAAGGGGGCTACCGTGCGCAGGTCGATTGTGGATGCCGCCGCTGCAAATCCCCACCGGGATGGTGCCAGCCACGACAGTTGCGCTAACCCGGGACGTCCGGTGATCGAGATGAGACCGCCAGAAAACACCAACTGCAACATGATCGCGACTACCAGTAAGGGCAGAATCTGCTCGGTTGACTTCGCGACAGACGATATTGCCAGTCCCAGGATGGCCGCGACGATGCCGGTGGCAGCGAGGGTGGCATATAGCTCCAACGGTGCAGCGCCAAGTAGCACAGCCCCGTGGACGGGTCCTCCCTTGCCGGCGACGACAATCGTGGTCAACACGGCGGTTTGAATCGCGACCGCGAGGCCGTAAACAACGATTTTGGCGATCAGATAGGCCGATGAGGAAAGTCCCGCGGCCTGGTCTCTGAGAAAGATCCGGCGTTCGCCGACCAGGTCGCGGACGCTCAACGCAACCCCCATGAAGATTGCACTGACGTTCAGCAGGATCAGAATCTCTGTTGGTTCATCCGGCGTGCGACCTTGTGGATCAGCGGCTCCGAATCCGACGTTGCCCCGTACCAACAGGGAAAGCGCGCCCAATACGACAGGCAGTAATGCCAGGAACACGAGGTAGCCGCCGTCGGCAACGATCAGTCGAAGCTGGCGGCGCACCACGATCGAAATCTGTTTGAGCAAAGAGGTTTTCGGACGGCGCAGTGGCTTAGCGCCTGATGTCTGCCTTACCGGCCCTGGCGTGGCATGGTGACGAGCGAGGTACTTCCGATGGGCATAATCGGGGTCGGCTGCTACGTATGCGTAAATATCGGCCCAATCGGTAGTCCCCAGTGCCGCACCGATCTGTGTAGGCGGACCACAAAAAGCCGCCTTTCCGCCGGGTGTCAGCAGCAGTACCTGGTCGCACCTGTCCAAATAGGTCAAAGAGTGCGTCATCACGACCACGACGAGACCGCCGTCAGCAAGGCGACGGAGCAGGGTCATGAGGTGTCGGTCCAATGACGGGTCGAGCCCGGAGTTGGGCTCGTCGAGAATAAGCAACCACGGCTTGGTCAGTAACTCCAGCGCGATCGAGACTCGCTTGCGCTCCCCACCTGAGAGCGTGTCCACGCGGTGGTCGGCGAAAGGCGTCAGTTCGAGTTCCTCGAGAACTCCCGCGACCGCCGCAAGCCGCTCGTCGTTCGTGGTGTCTGCCGGCAGCCGAAGCTCCGCCGCGTAGTTGAGCCCCTGCTGGACGGTCAGCCGACCGTGTACGACGTCGTCTTGGGGCACGATTGCGATGCGGCTGCGTAGTGAAGCGTATTCGCGGTAGATGTCATGGCCGGCGAGGGCTGCCGTCCCGGAGGTCGGTGCCATCGCACCACTGAGCAGTCGGGCCAGTGTCGTCTTCCCCGCGCCGGAGGTGCCGATCACGGCTGTAAGTGTCCCAGGCTGAGCCGTGAAGCAGATATCAGATAGCAGGACGGTGCGGGCGTCGAGTCGATAGCTCAGGCTCTGGACCTCAAGGCCACCGTAACCTACTGGAATCGTGGCACATTCAGCAGAAGCGGTGGGCTCGGCAGTGGCCGGCCGGTTGTCCCCGAGGCGTTCCCGGCGACTCTGCTTCCCTGTCAGCGCGCAGCGACGCATGGCGTAATCGGTCATCGGCGCGGAGTTGCCGGCCTCTCGGTCCGCCAGCATCGCCACCGCAAGGCAGGCACTTCGTAGGTCGCTGACTTGCTCACGGGTGTGCTCATCGACGATGGCGGCGCCGTTGTTGCTGCTTGATGCCGTCATTTTTCCTTCGGTCCAGGGACTCGACGTCAGTCCGACGAATCTGATCGCACGGTACTGGAACAAAAGTCCGCAAGCCTGGAGAGAAAGTCGGCAAGTGCACTTCGATATCCAACCGAAATGTCACGCAAATGACTTGTTTGGGACAACTTTGGATCACTCGTTGGCGTGGCCCAGCCCGCCCGCGTCGCCGAATGTCGATTCGCTGTCTTCTTGGGTGTGCCTGCCTGGCCCGCCATTGCGTTGCGTCACCGCGCCGTATTGACCACGCCTGGTTGGTCGCAGTCCATCGCAGCGCAAACGTTCGCGCTGCGAGGGAGAACCGCGAGATGACCACCCGTCTGTGGCGCCCCGGGGGCCGCTCGGTTGGCCCGCGCAGGGTGAATGTCGTGGCGGGCCCCCTGGTCTGGCTCTTCACGTCTCTAACCCGGCTGAACCCCGCCGGCAACCGCGCTGAGTCAAATATTTATCTGACACGCAGGCTGCCGCTCAAGTCTGGTCGCGGCGGCTAGTACGGGTACGGCGGTTCCTGCTGGTAGGGGTACTGGGGCCGGTTCGGGTTGGCTGGAACTTGGATCGGGATCGGAACCGGCACGAACGGAACCCGGAGGTAGGCGGTCCGCATGGGCGGTGTGGGCGGCGGGCTCGGTGCCGGCGAGGCCGTCTCCGGCGGCGCGCTGGCCGAGGGGGTCGCCGGCGGTGGCGCCGCGGTGGTGGCCGGCGCGACGGTGCTGGCCGGCGGCCGGGGTGCTGGGGCGGGCGGGCGACTCGGCGTCATCGTCACCGTCGGGCGCGTGATCGTCACCGTTGAGTGCGGCGCCGGGGCGGGCGTTGCGACGGAGGGCGCCGCGATGGCGGGTGGCGCCGGGGGACGGGGGCTGACCGGTGGGCTCGCCGACGGCCTGGTGGTGGGTGCGGCGGTGCCGAAGTGCGGGGCGCTGGTCAACACCACTGCGGCACTTCCCACCGCTGCCAGCGCCGCCACCGCGGAGACGATGAAGGCCAGCAGCGGAAGGCGCTGCCACCACCGCGCACTATCCTCGGCGCTCGCGTCGATCGCGGATCCGTACGGTCCCGCATCGGTGTAGGGCACCAGGTCGTCGGTGACTTGTTCGTGCGACCACGCCAGTGCGCCGGTGTCGGTGGCAACATCGGAGTCACCGGAGGCGATCTGCCTCGTCGCGGGGTCCGGTGTGGCTGCCGCGACAGTCTCTGCGTCGGACTCGTCTGCGCCGCCGACGACGTCGGGGTCGGGTCCCTCATTCATCGTCCTCACCTCCCTCGCCGGTGCGCCGTCGAGCCGACCTGGCCCGTCGCGCTGCACCGGGTTGCAGCGTTGGGTGTGCTCGACCCGTTCCCCGGGTCCTGCGCCGCGACGGCGCAAGTTCGGTAACGATCACGGCATCGCGGTGGACGCGAACGGACCCGCCGCCGTAGCCTGCTCACCAGGGAGGTACCCGCTGTGGACAGGAGTCACGCGTCGGCCGGGGGCACCGATTCATCCTGGGTGATTACTTTGAACCAGCTGCCGGCCAACTGTGTTGCGGGTTCGGCGGGACCGCTGCCGACGATCCCGGTGATCTGCTCACCGACGACGGGTCGGTCACCGTGGACCAAGCGGTGCTCAGCACAGCTTGCGTCCGCCGGCTATGGCCCGCACTGCCGACGCCTCTCATCGAGCCCACCCCGTAGCAGTCATTCTGCGGCCAAAATTGTTGCGGGATAATGGACTACGCCACTGTGACACCCGACACCGCCCGAAGATGCTCTACTAGGACTGGGGTCGACCTGGCATCGATCTCTTTGGCAAGCTGCACGTCTCGAGACTACCTGTCAACAAGGTTGCCGCAACAATGAGTCAGCCGAGCGCTTGAGCAGTGGTGAAGGGCAATGTCCCTGCCCGCGTAGGGATCATAGCCGCGGCTGACGTGTCGTTCCTCATGGTGGATACCAACATGGTCTCGACAACGATGGGCCAAAAGTCCATGCCGCTCAAGCTTTGCCGATGGCATGCTGGAGTTCATGCGGTCGGCAGTGCGGGCGCTTCCGGTCAGGACTCGGTGACCGCCGCGACCAGCCGGGCCACCAGCTTGCCATCGCGAACGATCCCGAGCGTCTCGCCCGCCGCGACGCGGTCGAGATAGCGCGCGGGCTGCTTGCGCAAGTGGGACAACAGGATCCAAGGGCCGGCAACCGGGCTCACCAGGTGTCGCTCATAACGTCCCGCGATCGCCGGCACCAGGCGGGCCACCAGCTTGCCTCTCCGAACGATGTCGATCGACTCTCCCGCGGCGACCCGATCGAAGTAACCACCCGGAGCGGCGCGCAGTTGCCCCAGGCAAATCGGCCATACCATGTCATCTCCATCACCCGGTTGACCTGGTCGTTGACGTCCGCGTTCGAAACGCAACCTCGTCGCCGCGGCTGTTCCACACCACCATGTGCGGCCCACCAGACGACGGCACCCGCTGCTCGCCAACCGCAATGTTGCAGCCGCCCAGCAGAGTTGGCGACTGAGCCATGGTCACGAACTCAGCGCAAGCCAGGGGCACCCACCCCGGCGGCGTGGGGCGCCGCCTGCTCGTATCGTAACGCACCGGCCGCGGGTGGGCGACTGCTGGCGGAGACACGAAATACTATTGACGTCAACGTAATTCACGCGACCCAGCGGGGCGTGGTGAAATCGTCGAACCCGCCGGCCACGTCCGGCGTGCGCCTACCATCAGCTCCATGGAGAGGCTCAGTGGACTCGACGCCAGTTTTCTTTACCTCGAGACGTCCTCGCAGCCACTGCAGGTGTGCTCCATCCTCGACCTGGATACCGCGACGATGCCGGGCGGCTACACGTTCGATCGGCTACGCGAGGAGTTGGCGGTGCGGATCTGCGCCATCCCGGAGTTCCGGGCCAAGCTAGCCGACAGTCATTTCAACCTCGATCACCCGGTCTGGGTGGAGGACGCCAACTTCGACATCGGCCGTCACGTGCACCGCGTCGACCTGCCGGCGCCGGGTGGGCGAGCGGAATTGAGCGAGATCTGCGGGCACATCGCCGCACTCCCGCTGGATCGCGACCGACCGTTGTGGGAGATCTGGGTGATGGAGGGCGCCGCCGGCGGTGATCACGCCGACGGGCCGGACGGGGTGGCGGTGATGGTCAAGACCCATCACGCCGCGGTGGACGGGGTGGGCGGCGCCGATGTGATGGCGCAGCTGTGCAGCATCGAGCCGGACCCCGAGCCGCCGGCAGCGGTGGCGGGCCCCGGCGAGGCCGGTGCACTGGAGATCGCCGCGCGCGGGCTGGTCGGCTTCGCCGCGCGCCCGCTGCGGTTGGCCAAGGTGCTGCCGGCGACAGTGGCGACGGTCGTCAAGACCGGACGCCGCGCCGGGCGCGGGTTGACGATGGCGGCACCGTTCTCCGCGCCGCGGACCGCGTTCAACAGCGCCGTCACCGGTCACCGCAACGTCGCCTTCGCCGAGCTGGACCTTGCCGAGGTCAAACACGTCAAGAACCGGTTCGACGTGAAGGTCAACGACGTGGTGATGGCCATGTGCTCGGGGGTGCTGCGGCAGTTCCTGCTCGACCGCGATGAACTGCCCGACACCTCACTGGTGGCGATGGTGCCGGCGTCGGTGCGGGCGACCTCCGACCGACCCGGCCGCAATCAGGTGACCGGCATGTTCGCCCGGCTGCAGACCCACATCGCCGACCCGGTGGAGCGGCTGCAGGCAATCGCGCGCGCCAATTCGATTGCCAAGGAACATAGTTCGGCGATCGGGGCCACCATGCTGCAGGACTGGGCGCAGTTCGCCGCGCGGGGGCTGTTGGGTGCGGCCATGCGACTGCTGCCCAAGACCCCACTCACCGACACCCCCGTCCACAACCTGATCATCTCCAACGTGGCCGGCCCGCAGACCACCCTGTATCTCGGCGGGTCGCGAGTCAGGGCGATGTTTCCGCTCGGCCCGATCTTCCACGGCTGCGGGCTCAACATCACCGCCGTCTCCCTCAACGGCGCACTCGACATCGGCATCATCTCCTGCCCGGACCTGCTGCCCGACATCTGGGCTCTGGCCGACGAGTTCAGCGGCGCACTCGAGGAACTGCGCGCCCGCGCCCCGTCGCACCGCGAATAAGCCGCGGAGTCACCGGGTGGGCTGAGCACCTCGCAGTCGCACGCTGACTGCGCGCCGGCGCGGCGTGGATTATGTGCGCGCGCAACGGAATTGTCGTAGGCGTTAGCCGGGTCGCAGAAGGCGCGGCACAGGGTTTCCTGCCACGATGGAGCGGGTGACGGTGATCGATGGCCTGCCAGCCCACGCGCTGCTCGTATGGCCCACGCCGGTCAGTGGCTTTACGATCTGCGGCCCAAGCCGAGCCCGATCCTGCGCACCCACGCCGCGCTCGGTGACACGATGGTCTAATTCTCCGCCGCGCTGTTGGTAGTGGCGTCGCCCTGGCCCCGGTGCATGTGCGCGAACGCCGCGGCGCCAGCCCCAGGCGCGCGGCGGTTGCCGTGCTCGCCGCCGTCGCGGTGGCCGTGGGAGTGGCCAAATCGCTCGCCTGCAGAAGGCGAAGTCGGGCAGCTGACCGTCGACGGGAGCTAGTGGTGGTTCTGGCCGGGGACCGCGTTCGGCGCAGGTGGGGCCAGGACTGTGGGGGAGAAGGAGTTCCCTCCGCCCGGGGTGATGGCCTTCTCGGTCGGGGACGGCGCGGGGGCGCTGCTGGTGGCGCTTGTCGTCGGGCTGGTGCTGGTGGACGGTGTCGAGGGCGCTTGTTTGCCCCCGCCGCAGGCGGTCAAGGTGCCGATGCCGACGATCGCAAGCCCGCCCGCCACGAGCGCCAGTTGCCGAGTCCAACTCTGTGAAGTCATGAACATCCTGTCTACTCCGCGAACGCCGCTGAACTATTGGGCTATTCCCACCCTAGGCTTGCCGAGAAAACCTACGCACGCGAGGTGCACAACGCCTGCGTCTTGGTGGCCGGTCGGCGCCCGGGCGTTAGGCGCGGGAGGCCGGCAGGCACTTCTTGAGGCTTGCGAGCAATCGGTTGCGCTCGGCAGCGCTCAGTACCCCGAGGAACGTCTCCTGCACGTCGTCGACGTCGGCGGCGGCCCGGCGCAGCACCGTGCGGCCCTGCTCGGTGATCTGCATCGGGATCGCGCGCCCGCCTACGTTGGCACCGGGTACCGGCTGGACGTGGCCGGCGGCGTGGAGCCGGGTAACCAGGGTATGCGCGGCCTGCGGGCTGAGCATCAGCTGGCGGGCCAGCTCGGCGGCGCTCGCATGAGCGGTCAACGCCAGCAGCGACAGGACGGCGAACTGCGGCAGCGACAATCGGTAGGCGCTCAGACGGCTTTCCATGCCGACCTGCAGTTGGTGCTGGACCTGCCAGAGGACGTAGCCGACCTGTTCTCGGGGGTCACGTCCGGTGCCGCGGCGGGTCAGGGTCGGGCTCCGGCGCTAGGGCAGGTGCGCCGAGAGCAGCCACGCCGGGATCGACTTGCGCCCGTCACCCTCATCACGGACCCCATCTTGCGCGAAACCCTGGAATCCCGCCCAGCCCTCGGGGATATTGACATGGATGCGGGCTGGCCGAATCTCCTCGACGGACCAGTACTTGCCCACCACGGCGTCCAACTCTTCGGAACTGACCGAGTTCACCCGGCCGGGCGGCACCGAAGCGGCGTCGAAGACCAGCACGTAGTACGAGGCGCCCGGTGCCGCGGCCCGTACGATCGACTGCTGGTAGCCCTCGCGTCGGTCGACCGGCATGGCATGGAACAGCGTACTATCCACGATCGTGCCGAACCGGCCGTCGTAGCCGGTGAATGAACTGATATCGGCCACCTCGAAACTGGCGTTGCTCAGCCCGCGGCGGGCCGCCTCGGCCCGGGCCAGCGAGACCGCCGTCGGGGACTGCTCCAGGCCCACGGTGGTGTAGCCGCGCTGCGCGAGATACAGCGACACCGCCGCCTCCCCGCAGCCGGCGTCGAGGACCTCGCCGTGAAATTTCCCGTCCTCGATCAACGCGAGAATCTCGGGCTGCGGCTCGCCGATACTCCACACGGGCCGGTTCTCACTGCTGCCGCGATAGGTCGACTCGAAATCTTGCACCCCATCACGACGAAGACACCATGACCACTGTCTAGCAGCCGCACAAATTCATGTCAATGGTTTGATATCAATCCGATTGATACTCTCTGATTTCCCGCGCGCCCGCGCCCAGCCGGTTCCGGGTCCTGACCGCCCCGCTAGCCGAGGTCGGCCAGCCGGGGCATCACCTGCTCGCCGAAGCGGGTCACGAACGCGACCGGATCGGGGTTCCCGGGCAGCGGGCCGGTGTTGATCAGCGTCACCCCGAGGGCGGAATAGCGGGCCAGGGTGCGCAGGTAGTTGTCGATGTCGTCGAAGGGATCGGCGAACACCCCGGCGGTGAGCCGGATTTCGGTGAAATCGCGGCCCACGTCGTCGCAGTGGCGGCGCAGCACGTCGATCTTGTGCGGCAGTTCCTCCAGTGCCGCGGTGCTGTTCCACACGTCGGCGTACTGGGCGACCAGGCGCAGGGTCTTCTTCTCCCCGGAACCGCCGATCAGCACCGGGGGGTGCCGCAGCGGTTGCGGTTCGCAGATCGTCTCGGCCAACTGGTAGTGCCTGCCGGTATAGGGGCCGTCATCGGCGCTCCACATCTGCCGGCAGATCTGCAGGGTCTCCTCGAGCATCTCGAAGCGCTGCCGCACCGGTGGGTAGTCGATGCCCAGGGCGAGGTGTTCGCGTTCGTACCAAGCCGCGCCGATTCCGAGCATCGAGCGGCCCTGTGCGAGCACGTCCAGGGTGGCCACGGTCTTGGCCAGCACGCCGGGGTAGCGGTAGGTGACCCCGGTGACCAGCAGGCTCAGCGTGATCGTTCGGGTCTGCCCCGCCAGGAAGCCCAGCGCGGTGTAGCCCTCCAGGAAGGGTCCTGGGCCCGGCCGACGCCTTCCATCTGCAGGAAGTGATCGGCCAGGGTGAACATCTCGACGCCGGCGTGCTCGGCGGCGCTGGCGGTGGCGGCCAGAGTCGGGCCGAGCCGTCGCGGGTCTCCCAGGAGGAAGTCGATGAAGTGTATGCCGATTTGCATTGCGGTCGTGCTCCTTTCATGTCCCGTCGGTCAATCGGTGCAGCAGCGCCAGCGCGTCGTTGATGGTGCGCCGCTCGGCTTCGGTATAGCGGTCCTGCATGGCCCGCGCCAGCCACTGCTGGCGGGCCTGGCGGTCGTTGTCGGTCCGGCGGCGACCCTTGACCGTCAGCGCGATCAGCTGACGCCGGCCGTCGTCGGGGTCGGGCCGGCGCGCGATCAGCCCGTGCTGTTGCAGGGCGGCCACGATGGTGGCCATCGACTGCGGCCGGACCCGTTCGGCCCCGGCGAGCTGACTGGTCGAGGCGGGGCCGTCCTTGGCCAGCCGGGCCAGCACCGCGGTCTGTGACGGGGTCAGATCAGCGGCGGTGTCCAGCTCGGCCAGCGCCCGGCGCAGCCGGCTGAAGACCACCCGCAGTTCCTGCGCGGCCGCCGCCGCGGACGCATCCACCGAACCCATATCAACAGTATGAACTGAACAGTCTGAACTGTCGAATGTGCGGGTGACTCGTTCGGGTGGGGGTGCGCTTCGCCCCGCGGTGCCGAGCAGGGTCCTCGTGGCACACCGCCGCAACGCTGAAGGTGCCGTTGCCCGACGGCGCCGAATGGCGTGTGCCTGGTTGGTCAGCGCCGGGCCCGGGTTGCGGCACCACTGATTTCGCGATAGTCACTGGTGTGCAACGGTTTACGCGCGCGTCAGTCAACAACATAGTCACCGCACAGCTCATGCTTAGCCCACGGCGATACCCTCGAAGTCGGGAAGGTCAGCCTCGGTGACACCGTTGGCGGCCTGACGGTCCGGCGGGAGCCGCGTCCACCTTCCCGACACCGTCTTGGACCGGCGGGGCGATCCGGGACCGACTACCACGATGAGTTGTAGGGGTTCACATGATGATCACGTTGAAGACCATTGCCAGCGCGGCGGCCGTGGCGGGGGCGCTGGGCATGGCCGCACTGGGCATGGGCTCGGGGGTGGCAAGTGCCGCACCGGGGCCCAACGGGCCGCTGGCCCCGTGGGCGCAGGACCGAGGCGGCTGGGGCCCTGGCTGGGACCACGACCACGACAACGGCTGGGGCCGACCGGGCTACTGGGCGCCGCCTCCGCCGCCGCCGCCCTACGGGTACGGCGCCGGCTACGGCTACGGCGGGCCCGCCGGCGGATGTGTCAGCGGACCGCTTGGTTTCGTCAGCGTCTGCGTTTAGGGATCTTCCAAACCTGCCGGGTCTTGACGTACTCGGCGGCCGGCGGCGGCGCCCGAAGTGCGAAACCGGTGCTGCGCGCTGCTGTGGCTCCGGCGCATGATGGGGTGCATGGTTGATTCGCAACGGCTGCGTCCCACAATTTTCGTGCTGTTCGGTGCCACCGGGGATCTGGCGAAACGGATGGTGCTGCCGGCTTTCTACCAGCTCGCGGCGGCCGGCCTTCTTCCTGCGGCATGGATGCTGATCGGCAACGGACGCGGCGATATCTCCGATGAGGCGTTCCGCGGCCATGTCCGGGCGGCGCTGACCGAGTTCGACACAGCGCCCGACGACGACGCCTGGGACGCGTTCGCGGACCGGCTGAGGTTCGCCGGCGGGGGCTTCACCGTCGATGATCCGGGGACGTTGCCGACGGTGATCGGCGACGCGCGCGAAACCCTCGGCGACCCGGATGCCCAATTGGTCCATTACCTCGCGTTACCACCGGGCGCCTTCGCCGCGGTGACCCGATCCCTGGGTGCACACGACTTGGCACGTGGTTCGCGGGTGGTCTACGAGAAGCCGTTCGGCACGTCGCAGGAATCGTTCACCGAGTTGGACGCGGCGGTGCATCAGGTGCTCGACGAGAAGCAGGTGTACCGCATCGATCATTTTCTCGGTAAGGAGAGCACCCAGAATCTGCACATCCTGCGCTTTGCCAACGGGCTG
Organism: uncultured Actinomycetota bacterium; assembly: GCA_963716465.1. Classification (GTDB taxonomy): domain Bacteria; phylum Actinomycetota; class Actinomycetes; order Mycobacteriales; family Mycobacteriaceae; genus Mycobacterium. The sequence continues at coordinate 407,774 of CAVQTS010000001.1, read as the reverse complement.
ATCACCGGCGGGTGGAGCCGCGAATTCGTGCAGCAGGTTCAGATCGACGTCCCCGAGGTCCTCGACATCGACGACCGTGCACAGTTCTACGATGCGACCGGCGCCGTGCTGGACATGCTGGTTACCCACCTGTTCCAGGTTGCTGCCGAGATCGCGATGGAGCCACCGGCCAGCCTGGGCGCCGATGACCTTCAGACCGCCCGCGAATCCGTGATCGCGGCTTTCCGTCCGCTCGACACAACCGAAGTGGTCCTCGGTCAATACCTGGGATATCGCGACGTTGAGGGTGTGGCCGACGATTCGACCACCGATACGTTTGTCGCGGCGCGGTTGTGGATCGACACCGACCGCTGGCGGGGAGTGCCGTTTCTGTTGCGTACCGGCAAGATGATGGCCGTCAGTCGGCAGCGGGTGAGTCTGGTGTTCCGGCCTGCCGTCGGGCCGCTGACGAACATCCCGCCCGACGGTGCGGTGTTGTCCTTCGATCTGTCCGGTGACGGTGAGATCGACATCGCGTTGACGGTCAAGGAGCCCGGACCCGGCGATCGACTGTCGGTGGGCCACCTCGGCCTCCCGCTCGACAGCGTCCCGGAGGGCCACGCGTTGGCTCCGTATGCGCGACTGCTCCTCGACGTTCTCGATGGGGACCGGTCACTGTTCACCCGCCCCGACGGGCTTGCCCATGTGTGGGAGGCCGCGGCTCCACTGCTCGATGCGCCGCCGCCGGTGAAGCCGTATCCCGCCGGCTCGATGGGGCCACCCGAGGCCGAGCAACTGGCGTCGCCATGTGGATGGTTAGTGACCGCAGAGTCGCGATGACCAGGGCCGGCGCGTATGACGGGTGCGTGTCAAGCCCTGGGCGCACTAGCATGAGGCCTCAGACCTTCAGGTGTCGAGGAGCCGTTCTGATGGCCGAGTTCGTATTCCCCGATGAGCAGCGCAGGCTGTGGGACGCTCGTCGACGGCACAAGGCTTCCGGCCGCGACCTTGCCGCCACGTATCTGATGAGCACCGGATGACCCGCCGGTTTGATGCGGTCATTGTCGGGGCCGGGCAGGCCGGTCCGTCGCTGGCCGGCCGGTTGACGGCCGTCGGGCAGACCGTTGCGGTGGTGGAGCGCAAGCTGATCGGCGGCACCTGCGTCAACACCGGCTGCATCCCGACGAAGACACTGGTGGCCAGCGCGTACGCGGCTCAGCTGGCCCGGCGCGCCGCGGAATACGGCGTGGATACCGGGCCGGTGACTGTGGACATGGCTAAGGTCAAGGCGCGCAAGGACGGCATCATGCTCGGCGATCGGCACGGCCTCGAGTCGTGGCTGGAAGCAATGCAGGGCTGCACGCTCATCCGCGGCCACGCGCGGTTCGAGGACCCGCACACCGTGGCTGTCGGTGACGAGCTGCTGGAAGCCGACCGGATCTTTCTGAACGTCGGTGGCCGCGCGGTCGCCCCTGACATTCCCGGATTAGCCGACGTCGACTACCTGACCAATGTCGGGATTCTCGAACTCGACACGGTGCCAGAGCATCTCGTCATCGTCGGCGGCAGCTACATCGGGCTGGAATTCGCCCAGATGTACCGCCGGTTCGGCGCGGCCGTGACGATCCTGGAACGCGGAGCCCGGCTCGCCCCGCGAGAGGATCCCGATGTCTCGGCGACCATCCAGGCGATCCTGGAGGGCGAAGGGATCGCGGTGCAGTGCAACGCAGACGACATCAGCGTCGCCCGCGACGGCGCCGCCATCACGGTGACGCCGCGGGCTGGAGCGCCCAGCATCGTCGGTTCGCACCTGCTGGTGGCCACCGGCCGCCGGCCCAACACCGACGATCTGGGCCTTGAGCGGGCCGGCGTGCACACCGACGCCCGCGGATACGTCGTCGTCGATGATCAGTTGCGCAGCAACGTCGAGCACATCTGGGCGATGGGCGACTGCAACGGCCGCGGCGCGTTCACCCACACGTCCTACAACGATTTCGAGATCGTCGCGGCCAACCTGCTCGATGACGATCCCCGCAAGGTCAGTGACCGGATCCCCGCCTACGCGCTTTACATCGACCCGCCGCTGGGTCGGGTCGGGCAGACTGTCGAGGAGGTCCGCGAGTCCGGCCGCAAGGCACTGCTGGGCTTGCGCCCGATGACTCGAGTGGGCCGGGCCGTGGAGAAGGGCGAGACGCAGGGATTCATGAAGGTCGTCGTCGACGCCGAGACCGAGCAGATCCTGGGCGCGGCGGTCTTTGGGGTGGGCGGCGACGAGGTGGTCCACGAGATTGTGGACATCATGTCCGCCAAGGCGCCCTACACCACGCTGGCACGCACCATGCACATCCACCCGACCGTCAGCGAGCTGGTACCGACAATGCTGCAGCAGATGACCCCGCTGTAGGCGCCCGCCCAGCCATCCTCGGGCAGGCGGCCTGCGTCGCGGTGCACCCCCACCAGGCCCTCAAGAGCGCACACTCTCGCCGCTCCAGGATTGCGCCGCTGATCTCGGCTTTCAGCCGGTCTGTTCGGCGAGCGTGGTCGATGGCCAATGCGCGGGCGACCAGTCTCCCGGGTCGGTGGTCTGCCCCACTTCGATGAGATGACCGTCGGGATCTCTTATGTAACAACGGATCTCGTGTTGGTGCTGGTGTGGGGGAGTGAGGAATTGAGCACCACGGGCGCTCCATTGCGCGTACACGGCCGCGATGTCCTTGACTCGGATATTGAGGAAGCTGCTGACCCGGTCGGGATCGCGTGGCGCCTCCAGGCTGACCGTCGGCTTATCGTCGGTCGGGCCGCCCCCGATGTTGATGATGATGAAGGTGTTGGCTAGTGCGACGTATGTCACCGCGTCACCCCCCTCGCCGGAGAAGACCACCCTGCCGCCGAGTACCTCGGTGTAGAAGCGCCGCGAGCGCTCGACATCATCCGAGACGATGAAGTGCGCCAGCACAATTCCCTCTGGGGGCGATGGAAGCTCGGCCATTTCGTATCTCCACTGGCTAGACGGGATGAGGGCAGGGGCCCCTCACGGCTGAACGTGGGTTGCCGACAGGAATGTGATCTGGCCGGTTGAGCCATCCGATGTGGGACGCCCCCGGTGAGAATTATCGTACGAGTGTTGCGTGCAGATCTAGTCTGAAGAGTCATGACCGGTGACGGCGAATTCGTGCTTTCGGATGCCTGCATCGCGGCGATGTCGCCCGCGCAGCGCCGCGACTTGATTCAGCGGCTGCAACGCCCGCTCGACGAGGTTTTTCCAGCACCGCTCGCGAGTCGCATGCGGCGCAACCGGGTGAGCTTGATGGTGGCCGGCGCGATCGGGCTGATCCCGTGGATCGTCTACCTCGGCTTCACCCTGCCCGCGACGTATGTCGCCCACAATTGGCCGGCGACGTGGATCGGCTTCGACTGTCTGCTCATCGCGTTCATGGTGGCGACCGCGGTGTTGGGCTGGCTGCGTCGCCAGCTGGTGCTGCTGCCGGCGTTCGCCACCGGGGTGCTGCTGATCTGTGACGCCTGGTTCGACATCCTGACCGCCGGCCCGGGCGAGCTGTGGGTGTCGGTGCTCACCGCAGCCCTGGCCAACCTGCCGCTCGCGGTGATCCTGATCAGCGGCGCCGTACGGATCCTGCGGCTGACCGCGACCCGGCTGTGGTTTCTCGACCCGGGGACGCCGGCCTGGCGCCTGCCCTTGGTGCCGTAACCGTCCGATCCCGGATCCGCTCGCCGACTGTGGATCCTCCCAGAAAACCAGCAGCGCCAATGGATTTCGTGCTCCGCCGCCAAGTCGTTGGCGGCTGCCCCTCGTGAATGCGGCACCGGTCCGTCATGGGGCGAGACCCCGACTTGGACGCAGCCCACCGTCGTGGGTAACCGGTTGCACCGGTGGCTCATTGAGGCGGCGCCGCTTCCTGTTAGTCACCTGGACACCCTTTTCAGGGGGGTGTCGCGGGCGTACGGTTTTAGTAGGAAATTTTCGGCGTTGGATGACTTCGAGATCGTCCCTTCGCCTGGCCGCGTCGTGCTGTCGTAGATCGGCGCGCTACCCGGCCGGCGGTGGGACAGGGGAACGCTGATGGGTCGTGTCGCAGTGATCACCGGGGCCAGCCGGGGAATCGGTGCGGCCACCGCATTGGTCCTCGCGCAGCGGGGCTTCTCAGTGGTCGTGAACTACCGGTCCAGTGCCGAGCAGGCCGACGAGGTGGTGTCGGCGGTGACCGCGACCGGCGGTAAGGCCGTGGCGATTCGGGCCGATGTCACCGCACCCGAGGACGTCGCGGCCATGGTCGAGCAGACGCAGCGGCGATGGGGCCGGATCGACGTGCTCGTGCACAACGCCTTGATCCCGTTCGCCGTCACCTCGTTCGCCAATCTGAGCTGGGACCAGCTCGGCGGCAAGCTGGACCGCGAGCTGCAGGCCGCCTTCCTGATCACCAAAGCCGTTGTCCCGGATATGATCTCCCGAAACTACGGTCGACTGGTGTACATGAGCACTGGGCTGTCCCGGCGCCCGCGCGACGGGATGATCACGTTGGGTACCGCCAAGGCGGCGCTGGACCAGTTCGTCCGCTACATCGCCCTGGAGCTGGCCCCACAGGGGATCACCGCCAACCTGGTCGCACCCGCCACCGTCGACGAGACGACGGTGACCAAGCAGTTGGGGACCGACCAGGTCAGCCACCTCGGCGCCACCAACCCGATGGGGCGCCTGGTCCGCCCCGACGAGGTGGCCAAAACGGTGGCCTTCTTGGCCAGCGAGGATTCCGGTTTCACCACCGGGCACTACCTGCCGGTCAACGGCGGCCTCGCCATGGACTGAGAACGGCTCTGCCGCAACCGAAGTCACAGCACTGGGGGAGGAGGTCGGCGATGCACACGATCGACCTGGCCTATGTCGGGCGTGGTGTCCACGAGGAACTCGTCGCCTACGTCGCTGACCAGGAAGGCTACTTCGAGGACGAAGGTGTCCACGTCGCCATCCGCGACGGGGTTGGCTGGGGCATTGAGCGGCTGCGCCGAGCCGCGACGATCGGCCTGGGCCGAGGCCTGTTCTCGCGGCTGACCGACGGGATCGAGTGGACCGCGCTCAGCGTAAACACCGATCGTCCGCTGTTCTGGTTTATGGGCAGCGCCGAGGTGAGGTCGATGGCGGATCTGCGCGGGCGGCGGCTGGCGGTGCACGCCGGCGCAAGCCCGCCCGGGTGTTTCGCCCGAATCGTGCTGCGCCGGCACGGCCTTGACCCCGACCGCGACCTGCAGTGTGTGGTACGCCATCCGGGTGACTACCAGATGGACCTGCGCCGCCTGCGCGCCGGCGCGATCGACGCCGCCTACGTCGGCAGCACGCTGGCACCCGAACAGATCGCCGAGGAAGAAGGGTTTCACCTGCTCGCCTGGGTCGGCGATCACTTCCAGATTCCCACCGTAGGCGTCGCAGTGGATCCCGTCCACATCCCGCTGGACAGCCCCGCGCTGCAGGCGTTGGTGCGGGCCAACCAGCGGGCGCTGCGGACCCTTGCCGAAAAACCCAGCCTGGCCGTCGATTACATCGCCTGGTTCCTGGACCGGCTCACCCGCGACGAAGCGCAGCGGTATTACGACCGCTACATCGGACCGTACTTCACGGCCGACGGCGCGACGGACCTCAACACCGCGCAGCAGGCGATCGAGGCGGTCGCCGGTGAACTGGGCGTCGCGCCGGTGGCCGCGCCCGCCGTCTACGCGCCGTCGACGTGACCGTCTGCACCATGCGAACTCGATGTTTGAGGCGGTGCAAGCTCGAGCTGCCGGTTGAGTGCCGACGCGAACAGGGACTAAATCCCGAACCAGTGCGTGAGCACTTGACGCAGGTCGCGCACTTCGTCGGGGTCGGGCATGGCCTGCGAGGACGCCCAGGCCACATAACCATCGGGACGCACCAGCACAGCCGTGGCGGCGACCTTACCCACCGGCTGTCCGACAGCGACGGTGAGCTGGTCACAGACATCGGCCACTGCGGATGCGAGCTCGCCACGGTCGGTCAGGTCGACGAGCAGTGGCCGTCCGTCGCGGGCGAACTCCGCGACACGCCGTTGGCCGCTCGCACTCGCCACACCGAAGTCGGGAACCCAGCGCCCCACGAGCGGATGCCCATCGGAGCCTTGGGTGTAGCGGTTGTCGGCGCCCGAGAGCAGCTCACCGATCCGACGAACATTATCGGGGTCGGTGAGCAGTTCGGCGAACAGTTCGCGCAGCGCCGTGACCTCAGGCCCCGGCCGCAGCAGACCCAACTGAGCCCGGCTCTGCATGATGACCCGCTCGGCGGCGGGCCGGCGCTCGGTCTCATAGGTGTCGAGCAGCGTGGGCTGCACGCGCCCACGGAGAACCGCCGCAAGCTTCCAGCCGAGGTTCACCGCGTCCTGCAAACCGAGGTTGAGACCCGGCCCACCAATGGGCGAGTGGACGTGGGCGGCATCGCCGAGCAGAATCACCCGGCCGACCTGATAGCGCGACGCGATCCTGGAGTTGATGCCGAAGAACCGACGCAGATCAAGCGGCGCGTCAGGCGAGGCGGGCCGCAGCGCCACGTCTGCGCCGAGCACACGCCCAGCACTTGCCTCCAACTCGGCCAGGCTCATGGGCGGCTCATCGGCGATGTCGTCGCTGCGCTGTTCGCGGGGCGAACTGTCCAGCTCATACGTCATCACCGCCACGCGGCTCCCCATCGCACCGTAAGCGAAAACGCCTCGGTCAGTGCGATGGAACCGTTGGGGAGGGAGATGACCGGAGCGGGGTGCGGCGGGTGGCTCGCCGACCGGTCCAGCCCAATCGTCGGGCGGCATCAGATCAAACCCGATCCGGACCACCAGGTCGTAGGACGACATCCCAGGAAACTCGATGCCGGCGAGGTGGCGTGTTTTGCTGGTGCCACCGTCGGCGCCGACGACGTAGCTGGCCGTCGTGTCGTAGGCTCGGTCGGGCCCGGCGACATGTACGGTGACGCCGTCTTCGTGTTGATCGAAACCGGTCAGGGCGTGACCCCAACGAATGTCCGTGTCGTATTCGCCGGCCCGCTCGGCAAGCACCTGAACAAGGCCCCGCTGTTGAACGGGGACCGTGAACAGTTGGGAGCCGGGCACCGACGCCAGATCCAATGGAAAGCCCGCGAACATGGAGCGCGGAGCGGGTTTTGGCGGCTCTGCCGTCCCGGCGAGCGCGCTGTAGAGACCTCGATGATCGAGAATCCGGGCCGCTTGACCCACAATGCGGTTGACCCGCGGTTGCGGGTTTGGGCCGGACAATGGATCCAACACCACCGGCCGGATTCCGGCCAATCCCAGTTCGCACGCCAGCATCAGCCCGTTCGGGCCGGCGCCGACGATCACGACATCAAGACCAGTCATGGCGCCTCAATCATCGAGTCCGCGTACTCCCGTAGCCAGCTTAGTAGTCGATCTCGGAATTACCAGAGCCATCGTGATCGGTGCGACCAGGAAGGACATCAGGTGGCGCCATAAGGGCTACCACTCACAAGAATTCCGCCGAGATGGCTGGCGGCCACCGGCCATCTCGCGTAACAGACAATTTGCGAGGCGGCCTTTTGCGCCGGCGACGCTGGATCAGCGGCGGAGGTTCGGTGGGCCGGTCTCCGGTGTCGGGGGCGGCTGTCAGAGGTCGATCACCACCGCCTCGCTGGGGTGTGAGCAGCAGATCAGGATGTTTCCTTGGGCGGGCGGTTCCAGAGGTTCGGGGTCGTAGCTGACAGTCCCGGACAGCAGCGCGGTCTCGCAGTTGTGACATACCCCGGTGCGGCAGGACCAGCGGGTGGGGACGTCGCATGCTTCGGCGAATTCGAGCAGGCTGGTGTTCGGCGGACCCCAGGGAGCACAGATGCCGCTGCGGGCGAATTGGACTTCAGGACCTGGACCTGGTGGGCCGGCGGGCGGGTGCGCAGGGATCGTCGTCGCGGCGATCCCGGGTGTCAGTGCAGGTGCAGCCCCGAAGAGTTCGGCGTGGATGCGGGCGGGATCCAGGCCGTAGTTCGCCAGGCCCGCGCTGAGGTCGGCGATGAACGCCGCAGGTCCGCAGAGGTAGGCGTCCGCGTCGCGGGGTATGCCCAGTTCGGCGATCGCGTCGATCGTGATGCGGCCGCGCTCGGTGAAGTCGATGCCCCGCCGGTCCGCCGGGGCCGGTCTGCTGTAGAAGATGTGGGATCGACTGTGGGACAACCGGTTACACAGGGTGCGGCTTTCCGCCCGGAAGGCATGTTCGGTGCCGTCGCGGGCGCCGTGCAGCCACCACACCTGACGGGCCGAACCTGCGCGGGCGAGCGCGTGCAGCATCGACAGTACGGGGGTGGCTCCGATACCGGCGGACAGCAGGATCACCGGCGTCTGTGCGTCGGTCAGGAAGAACGTGCCCCGTGGTGCGGCGACGTCGAGCAGATCACCCGCCTTGACATGGGTGTGGATGCGGCCGCTGACTTGCCCGTGAGGTTCGCGCTTTACGCTGATCCGGTACTCCGCGGAGCCGGGACGGTTGGACAGCGAGTAGTTCCGGATCGCGGACACATCGCTTTGGTCGGGGAACAGGCGCAGCGTGATCGACTGGCCGGGAAGCCATTCCGGTAGTGGAGTGCCGTCGCGGGCGGCCAGGGTAAGTGAGCGCACGGATCCGGTGTCGTCGTGAACCGCCCTGACCTGAAGTGGGCGAAACCCGGTCCACGACGGCGGCGGGCTGCTCGCGGCCGCAGTCAAACCGACATTGCCAGCTGACCCGGACCCGCTTCGGGGTCGTTCGGCCAAACTCTGCAGGGAGGCTTTCCAGCCCGGACTCAGGGCCGGGATGCGCAGCGCTCGTTGCAGGGTGTCTCTCGGATGCCCGGGCAGGTAGAGCAGCGCGTCGATCTCGGCGACGGTGATCGGCTCGGGTCCCGACTCGACCTTAACGATCTTCTGACCCGCCTCGATTTCCCCTTCGGTGATCACCCGGCAATAGAAACCGGGGCGTCGGTGCGAGACGAGCAGCGCAGCCATCTGCGGCTCGCCAATGCGCATTCCCGCCCGATAACAGGTGACTCGTGGCTGGGTGACCTCGAAGACGGCCTGCCCGATCCGGTAGCGGTCTCCAATGCATACCTCGTCGTCGGCCAACCCCTCGACAGTCAGATTCTCGCCCAGAAACCCCGGCATCAGGTCGTCGCGGTGCAACTCCGTGGCCCAGTGCCGGTATGAGTCGAGTTGATACACCAGCACGGCGCGGTTCTCCCCGCCGTGACCGCCGAGGTCGCCTTGGCCGTCCCCGTCGATGTTGAGTCGCCGGACCATCCGCGGGCCGGCGACAGGCGTCTTCCAGGCCCCGGTATACACAGTGCGATTGTTCCAGGCGATATCTCGGGGAAGACCGACGTTCACCGATACGAGCGTCGCTACCATGCTCTTCATTCTTGCAGGTTGATCGGTAACTCGTTGTCGCTCAGCCGAAGCCGGGTGTTATCACCCCAGTGAGTGGCGAGATCGTTGCTTCGCATACGGCCGCGCAGCGACCCTGCCACCGATTGCCAGACGTCGTCGCCAGAGCCACGAAACCCGCCCTGCACGCTTGGGAATGCACCCCCGTGACATGAGCACGGGTCACTGCGTGTTGCCATGATCGGTGACCAGCTCACACAGGCCGACCTACCGGGTTCCCGGGCGGTCGTCAACCTCACCACGCTTTAAGCAGAGCTCGATCGGACGACGCCGACATCGGCCCATGAGAGCCTCGTCGCAGGGGAATCGACGGTGATCCACCAAGATCGATTTCTCTTGATGGCCTTGGACGACAACACCTTCGGCGCGTCGAAGGACCTACGGGTCGGATCAGATCGTCGTTGGTGATCCCGACCCGCTGACAACTCCTTCGGACGAGCGGCCACCAGCAGCGCACCTGCGCAGAACAACGCCGCAGTCGACACCGGAAACCGGCCACCAGGTGCGAAACCGTTGGCCGAGAGCAGGCCGAGCGCGAGCGCACACGCCGCCGTCCCGACGTAAAGCAGAGCTTCTGCAACAACATTGGGTATCTGGACCACGAAGGACGGCATCGGCGCCGCGAACACCCGGCGTCCCCACCACAACAGGCTCAGCAAGACGACCACGACGACCGCCAACACCAGCTCCCACTCGAGGCGGGCAAGCCACCAGGGCCCCGAACCGAGCGGGGGCTGCGGCAGCAAGCCCGTCGGGTACCCGAGGAGTGTCACGATGATGACGGGCAGCATGTGCCAGAGGTAGAGGGCCATCACGTTGTTGTTGGCGACGGAGAGGACCCGCGGCCACACCCCCCGCACCAGCACCCGGTTCACCATGGGCACGATCGCGAACAGCACCCCGATCTGGACGAATGCCAGCGCCAACAGCATCACCGACGGGGGAGCGCTGTTTTCCACCCGATCACCTGGTACCCCGATCATGGCGATCGGATATGGTCCCCACTTCACGAGCACGAGAAGGGCTACTGCGGCGACACCGGCCATCGACACCAGTATCCTCCTACCCAGACGTCCTGCGTGCCAAGCAATTCCGAGCTGATAGATCGCGGCCCAGCAGAAGAAATAGTTCACCATCCGAATCTCGGGGTGGCCGGTACCGATTCCCACCACGTCGACCAGGACCACACCTGCGGACAGCGCGGCCGGCACGGCGAGCCCCCAGCGCCGGTGCGCCGCCATGGCAAGGGGAGTCAGCGCGACCACCATGAGGTAGACCGCGAGGAACCACAGATGCATGGCCACTGCCCAACCGCCCAGCTCCAGCACCGGTCCGCTGACTCCGCCCACCATCAACACCGCCATCACGGCCAGCACGAACACGGCGTAGACCGCGGTTGGGCCCAGGGTGCGGGCGACGCGGCGCCGGATCCATTGCTGTCTCGAAATGGCGCCGCCGCCAGCCTGTCGGGTCCAGGACGCCGCGCTCGCAAAACCGGCCACCGCGAAGAACACCGGGACCACCTGGAAGAACCAGGTGATCCACTGGGTCCAGGGCATCAGTACCAGCGGATTGTCCCGGCCGAACTCGCCGTCGCGGTAGGTCATCACCGACAGCAGCCAATGCCCGATGACCACGAACACCACCGCCGACGAGCGGTACAGATCAAGCGCGAGTTCGCGTGGGGGTGATGTCGTCGTGGCGTCGTCCATTGATCCCCTCAGTTCGATTGCTATGTTCCCACGGTACGGAGACACCTTCGACATCGAACACGTGCACCGTCTTGGCCTTGGGGGCCGTCTACCCCTGTGCGTCGGCCCGGTTGGGCGGATCAGATGGTGGTGTAGCCAATCGCGTCGAGTACGTCGTTGTCGACGCTGGTCGGCGAGTTGGAATCGGGTTGCTCATAGGCGTCGAACGGATCGGTGGCAGTCCGACTGGTGGTCGCCCAGTCGCCGTAGTCGGACGTGTTACTGCAATCGGCCAGCAGCGTGGTGCCGCCGTCGACCGAGAAATGTTGCGGGTGCGCCGCGGTGGCAACGGAGCCGTCGCACACCAGCACGCCGGGAGCCGAATACCGGGTGAGGTCCATCGGGGTGAGGTCATAGCCGTTGGCGGCCGATCCCCAGCCCGAGTTCCGGCCCATCGCGGGGGTCAGCTCGTGCAGCGCCGCTGCGAGCAGCTCGGTGCTGGGCCAGTTCGTGGAGAAACCGATCTCGCCGTCGGGCGCCGTGCCATTGGCCGGGTCGACGCCGAAGGCCTCAGTTGGGCTCCGGACACGTCGTAGCTCAGGGATCCGAAGGGGTTAGTCGCTGGGGGGGTGGGCGACTACCGACTGCCCGACGGCCGAGCGGGGCGTGTGTTGCTGGCCTGGTGTTAGAACCCGAACCGGAGGAGTCGGTGGTAACCCTGATCGCGGTGGATGACTGCTCGGCGCTGCGGGTGCGGCCGACGTTGGTGGGTGGCGTCCTGGTCGAGGAACTGCTTGCAGCGGAACTGCCGGGACTGGTGCCCTGCCGGGCCGCGAGAGTGCGTGCTCGACGACGAGGGGCCATCGGACGTGTTGGTGTCAGCGTGGGCGACGCCCGTCCAGCTGGCCAGTGCCGCGCCCACCCCAGCGTGACTGCTGCGGCTCCGAGCCAGCCGTAGGACTTTCGGTGACTTTGGGGGCGCGGTGGCGAACTTTGCGTGCGGCGCAGCTCTCGATATATCCCCACCGACGTCGCACGGGTTACCTGTCAGGACCGATGATCGGGGACCAGAAACAGACCCGGCGCGGAACGCAGACAAAGAGGAGACGCCTTGCCTGCACACAGGATCCACTTAGGTGGCGCGCTTAACGTCGGTGACTAATCGGCAAACTCCTGAACGTTTGCGAAAGGTACGTGGATGCAGTCCAGTCAGACCAACCAGTCGTGTCAGACCAGTCGGGTGAAGGTGCTCGCGGCGGTGCTCGGTGGCAGCGCGATCGTTGCGCTGGGCGCTCTCGGCTCGGCGTCCGGCGGCGAGGCCTTCGCCGTCGGTCCCGGCCCGGGCACGGCCGGCGGCGGGTCCGGCGTGACGACCTACGTCTCGCCGACGGTCCCGACGATGTCAATGAACCAGACCACCAGCGCGGGGTCGACCGTCACCGACGAAGTGCCGGCGACCACGCTGGCGACGGCAAAGGCCACCCCGACCTACAAAGCCAGCCCGGCACCCTCGATGTCGCCGTAGTCCCGGGTACGGGCCGGACTCCGGTCGCCGCGCGAGGGGTGCGGAAGCTGCGGCAGAACGCCAGCACGTATCTCGACGACGTCGCGGCGGGGGAGTCGATTGAATTCACGGAGGGGCGCGACTTGTGCCGATCACCCTTGCCCACCAAACCCGATGGGATTCAGAGCGAGTCCAGCGTTCCGGGCTGTCGCGGTCGCGCTAATGGTGGGGGCGCGTCCCGGGATGGAAAGGAATGTGCGACCAGATCATGTCCTCGTGAAGTGGCAAGCCGTCCGGCTGTTCTTACACGATTTCTTCATCTGCGGCCCCAGCCCTGGCGCATATCGGATTCCGGGTTACCTGAACTGGGCTGGAACCGTCACGATCGGGGAGTTGGCGGGCCGGTTATCGATCAACACGGCTGTACCGGTCGGGTCCTGATCGTTCAGATCCAGCTCGTAGATCGCGGGGTTCTCGTACACCCGGTAGTAGTACTTCAGGTTCGTCGTGTCGGCGACGCCAGTCCAGAGCGTGTACTCCGTGGACTCGACACCCTCGTCCGTCACATTGCGCAGAATCCCGCGCGGCAGATCGAAGTTGTTCATTACGTGCCACGCCGTCCACACCGCTTCGGCACCTGTCGCATCGACATACGAATCGCGCGCGTACAGGCTGGCGCGAATGAAGCGATCAGGCGAGTTACTGCCGCCCGGCATTCCGACGTAGCCATTACCCATCGTGATCTTGTAACTCTGAGAACCACCCGCCGTGATCGGGCCGGACGGGTTGTACGGAGACAGCGACTTGTAGTGCTCCCAGTTGTCCAGGTGAAACTCGAACCGTGGCAGGTTGGTAACACAACCGCCGGGTGACTCGACGATCGTCGGCGGCTTATTTGGGGTGTGCCATTCGCAGATGATGGTCTTCCCGCCGGCATCGCCGACGCGCAGGTGCAGCGGCAGCTGGCCTTTCGTCGTCGGCGTGAACGGAAAGTCGGTGTCGACGATGACGACATCGCCGGACAGCAGAGCCGCCTCGGCGTCGTCGGTGGTCGCGCAGTTGCTCAGCAGATAAAGCACAACCTGCCAACTGGCGATTGCTTTTTCGCGATTGCCGTCCGAAACCGGTGAGAACTCCGTAAACCCGGGGAGGTTGAAAACGCCTGCTACGAGGCCTTTCTCGTTGATCCCGTCGGAGCCAACCGAGTGGGTCCCATCCGCGATCATCACGTTGCCGCCGAACGCGTACTTGTTGGTCCACTGCATCCCGTCGGTTCCCGAGCTCGTGTCACCGACGAAGTTCTGCCCGCGGGGAAAGTAGCCGATGCACTCCGGCAGCGGCGTGTCGAACTCCATCGTCCTTGCGTAGACGACATCGCCGTTGTCGGCAGTTAGTCGGATCCCTGTGCACATCTGGCCACTCCTTAGTTAAGACTTCCGAGACTGCCGCCAACTATCGCCAACTATCTCGTGAAACCAGACACTGTCAGCCCGACTTAGGGAAGTTTGCGGGAATATGCATTCTGCGGTGACACCGGTGCCGCCGTTTTCCGGCGCGCGGGCTCAGCGCTTGCACATGGCCATCTGTTGTTCGTTGTGGTGCTCACCGGCGGCCGGGGTGGGTTGTCGAGCGGCGCTCAGTTCGATGTCGTCGCCGCGGGACAGCAGTCAGACCAGTGCCACTTGTGCTGGCATGGCGCCGATTTCGTCGGCAACAGCGGCTACCTCGTCGGCTACGCGGAGATTGCGTTGGACGTTCTCGCCGGTGAACCGCGGATTATTATTGCTGAAGTCGGCGTCGTCGTCGAACTGTTCGGGTGAGCGGATCGTGCCGGTCAAGAAGCCGTGCCCCAGCGGTGGGAACGGAACCAGGCCGATTCCCAGTTCGCGCAGCGTCGGAATGACCTCGGGCTCGAGGTCGCGTCCACAGCGAGTACTCCGACTGAAGGGCGGTGATGGGGTGCACTGCACGTGCGCGCCGGATCGCCCGATGTGCCGGACCTTGCCTTGCTCGAGGAGTTCGGCGACTGCGCCGACGGTGTCCTCGATCGCCGGGAGGGTCTGCTGAGACGGGTATTGGTAGACACCCCCGAGACCGTCCAAGTGTTAAGTCTGTGTTTTAGCCGCCGAACAGATGCCCGATGAACGAGCGAATCGCGTTGAACAGCTTCTGGATCGGCGCCAGCTGAGCCGACGGGTCCGGCAGGCCGTAGGCCGTGGCCTGCCCGAGCTGCACGGCCTGCCCGGCGCCGGGATACAGGCCGCTGCTCGTGTCGCCGGCGTACATGTCGTTGATCCAGCCGTCGGCGAAGGTGTAGACCGCCTCGGTGTTACCGGGCGGGGAGAACTTGGTGACCAGTTGGGCGGCGAGGTCGATCAACCAGTTGCCGCCCAGCATGGAGTCGACATGGGAGCCGTGCAGCAGGACTACACCGTCGAACATGTCCGGGTTTTCCGCGAGCAATTCATTGGTGCCGCTGCCGAAGACGTTCACCGGCTGGTTCTGCGCCGCGATCTGGTAGATCGGGACGTTGTCGCCGTTGAGCTTCGGCACCGCGGCCTGCAGGATGCCGGTTGCCGGGACGCCGTCGAACATCACCACGCCCCGCAGATTTTTTGAGCCGCCCGGCGCGACGGCTGCACCGTTGTCGATGGTATCGCCGGCCAGAGCCGCCGCGAAGCCGCCGCCCAGCGAGTGCCCGGCGACGACATAGGGCTGCGGCAGCGTTCCCACGTAGCCGGCGGCGATGGCGCTCTGCGTGAGTACGCTGCGATCGCCCGTGAACAAGCTGGCGGCCGCCTGCTCCATCGAATCTCCGCCGAGCCAGCAGTGCGCGCACGCGAACGGGTTGGAGGTGATGGTGGGCACGACGACGATGCTGTTGGTCTGGGCCGCCAGGTTGGTGGCCAGGGCGCTGTAGAACCCGGCGTTGGCCAGGAATCCGTGCTGCAGCCAGATCATCCCCTGGGGATTCACGGTGCCGTCTTGCGACTGGGCGGGGAAGTACCAGTCCACCCGCGCGGTGTAGCCGGATCCGCAGGGAATGTCGAGAGTGGAATGTCCAACCAGCACAACGGGAGCGGTGGTCGGCGCGCTGCCACCGGTGACCAGGTGGGCGGGAACGGGCGTGGGAACCGCCACGCCCGCCCACGGCGCGAGGGCGGGGAAGAGCGTCACCGCGAGGGGCCGAGGCTTCCAGCCGAAGCTGGAGAGGATGTCGAGGACGGAACCGACGATCGGATTCAGAGTCGGCGGCGTCTCGATGACGACCGGCCCCGGCGGCGCGGTGGCGGTGATCGCCGCCGGTGATGCGGTGTGCGCGGCTTGCGGCCGGGCCGCGGCAGCCGTCGGAGCCGAGGCCGAGACCAGCAGCGTGGTCGCCGTGGTTCCCGTCACCAGAAGGCGCACCGGGTTGGTCGCCGCGGCGGCGGTCGCCGCACCGGCCTGGGGAGTGGTCAGCGTCACCGACGGGTGCTGGGCCGCCCCACTGTGCTGAGCCACGTTGACCGCGCGGCTGGTCGTCGGTGAAGAACTCTGTGAACCATGCGTCGAGGTTTGCGAACTCGCGCTTTTCCCGGTGTCGTGACCATCGTCGGCGTAGGCGGTCGCAGATCCCGTGAGCGCAGCGGCACCGATGCCGGCGATGAGGACGCCTGCGCCCCACCACACCCGCTGGTCCACCATCTGGGGCCTGCTTTCCGTTTCGTCAGTCGATCGCAAACGTAGCGAATCCTCGGACGGCCCCGCGCCGGTTCGCCGCAACTCGTCATCAATCGGCGTGCAAAGCTTCTCGCCGTGAGAGTTCGGTGGTTGACGGCCATGGCGGTGGCCCTCATGGTGGCTGCGGCCGGCTGCGCGACGACCGCGACAACCGTCGCCGGCACCGGCATCGCGGCTCAGCCCTCAGCGGTCCGGGATGGTGGATTCGAGTTCGCGGTGCACGACGTCGCGCAGGTGCACCAGGTCGGCGACCCGAGTGACCCCGGCCTTTCCGTCACCGCCAAGGGGGTCTTCGTCGTCGTCACCCTCTCGATCCGCAACGTGGGTAACGCCCCCCAAACGTTCTTCGACAGCTACCAGACGTTGATCGACCGCAGCGGCACTCAGTACTCAGCGAGCATGGCGGCCGACATCTACGGCAACCTCGGCGTCCACTCGACTAAGATCGCACCCGGCGACGCGTTGACCGTGCACCTCGCATTCGATGTGCCCACAGGCACCGTGCCGACGAATCTTCTTCTTCGACAGACGAGTTCGTCGGCCGGAGTCAATGTGCCCCTGTCATGACCCGAGCTTTCGGGCGGGGGCGTTCTCGCCGAGGCTGAGGCCGACTAACCAGCCTGCGCGAACGCCGCGGGCCTGGGTTGACCGTCGCGGTCCAGTTCAAGGAGCCTGGCGACTACGGCGGCAGTCAACGCATCGAATGCCGCGTGGGGGGTCGCCTCTGGCCGTGATTTCAGCTGCGGAAACTCCGCCACAGACGCCACATAACCGTGCTCCGCAGCTGACCACCTGATGTGATAGCTGTACTCGGATGCTTTCCATTCCGGCTTCATGACTCACACCGTAACTGACAGCTCTCATCCACCGCGGTCGTCATCGGCCACCAATTCCAGGGACCATGGTCCCCGTTCCGGCGGCGCCCGACAATTGGGACGGACGGAATCAAACATGTTCTTACACAATCTATTTCAATCCTACCGAGGGACGCCGCAGCTCGCGACGACACACGCCTGAAACGTGGCGTAACCGTTGTGAAAACCCATGGCGATGGGAGCGGCTCGCTCCCCAGCCTGCGCCGGCGGTCTTTCAGCCGTCGTCTTCGTCCTCGCCGGCCCCGCCGTCCCACGTGGGGTCTGCGTCGGCTCCGCCTTCATCCCACCCGGGCACGTCATAGGGCGGTTCGGCGTCAGATATCCGCTTCACGACTCACCTTCTTCGGGTACTAAAGGATGCGCACTCGGCGGGCTCAGGACTCTTTGACCCGCGAGTACCAGATCCGGTCGGCGACCGAGACGATGTCGTCGGATATCGCCGAGGTGCGTCGGTAGAACTCGCGCCGCGCCACGACGTCATGGATATCGTTGATCTCGAGGAGGTCTCCGGCGGCCTGCCGATAAATCCGCTCCAGGTTGCGTTGCGACTTCACCGCCTCGTCGGCCGCCTTGGTCGCTGACAGGTGGTGATTGCCCCGCCCGGCGGCCAGGGCCTTGACGGCCTCGACGAGGTGCCCGACACCCTCGGCGAGCAGCACCGCCATCTCGGCGGTGGCCTGGTCCGGCGGGAAGGCCATGGCCTCGGCCTCGCGCACGGTGTTCTTGGCGCCGTTGATCACCCGGTCGAGGTCGCAGGACAGCTGGAACAGATCCTCGGGCGGCATCGGCGTGGTGAACGCCTCCCTTACGGTGTCGACCAGTTCCCGCCGAACTTCGTCGCAGGCGTGCTCGGCATCCCGCACGTCCTCGGCGCGGGACTCGTCCCCGGCGGCCCACTCCGCGAAGGCGCCGATGCCTTGCGCGGTGATCTCGGCCTGCCGCTGCAACATCCCGAGGACGTCGGGGGACTCCGGGAGGAACCAGCGACGCTTCTTGCCTACGGTGATACTCACAATGCTCTCCATCCGAGAAGGAAGACGACCGCCAAGAGGGCAGCCGCCGGAATGGTGGTCAACCAAGCCACGCTCATTTCACGCACGATCGCCCAGCGCACGTGCTTCCACCGTCGTCGACCCCCGCCCACCCCGACCACCGAGAAGGCCACCACCTGGGTGGTGCTCACCGGTGCCCCGATCAGCGAGGCGCCCAGGATGACGGCCGTCGACGTGGCCTGACTGGTAAAGGAATCGAGCGGGGTGAGGCTGAAGATGCGCTGACCGATGGTCTTGACGATGCGCCACCCGCCAAGCGCAGTGCCCATGGTGAGCGCGACGCCGGTGATGACCTTCACCCACAACGGGACGCCCAGCGTGGTGGTGTGACCGGAGGCCAGAAGCAGGACGGCTACCACGCCCATCGCCTTTTGCGCGTCGTTGCCGCCGTGGCTGAACGACAGGCCTGCGGCGGCCACCCAGCCGCCGCCGCGAACCGGCAGATTCCACCGGGTCGTCCACCGCCGCGCGACCAGGTGCAGTACCCGCAACAACACGAACGCGATGGCCAGTCCCAGCACCGGCGAGATCAGCAGCGCGACCAGGACGCCGATGACCCCGGTCGGGTGCCATCCGTTTAAACCGCCCCAGTTCACCGAGCGCAGACCGCCGTACCCGGAAAGCAGCCCGTCGGCGATTGCCGCTCCCGCCAGCCCGCCCACCAGCGCGTGCCCCGACGACGACGGCAGTCCAAGCCACCAGGTGCCGAGGTTCCATGCCGTCGCGCCGGCCAGTCCGGCCCCGACGACTGTGACCATATGGGTCTGCGGGACGGTGACGATCCCGCCGATGGTGTCGGCGACGGCGGTGCCGAGGTAGATGGCTCCGATCATGTTGAACACGGCCGACAGGGCGACCGCCTGGCCCGGCGTTGCCCCTCGTGTGGCCACCAGGGTCGCGATCGCATTCGACGCGTCATGGAAGCCGTTGGTGAGGGCGAACGCCAGGCCGAAGCCGATGGCGATGAAAAGCCCGACCTCCATCGCTCTCCCCTCGGCTGTTTTTCGGCGTTGGCCTGCGTAGATGTACGGATTATCGTTGGTGAACATAGCAAGAACGCGAGGTTAACAACGTCACGGCGCGACGAACGCCGATCTGCTCGACGTGTCGTCCGGGCCATTCGCCACACCGATGCGGCCGCCGGCGGCTATGAATCAACGGTGAGCAACCACCACGTGAACATGACTCCGCAAGAAAACTCGTTGATCGACGAGACTCGGCCCCACGCGCTCGAGGGGATGGACGAGAAGGCCCTCAAAGAGCTGCAGAGCCGGCTCAGGCAGGCGCGCGACAAGAACTTCAGCCTGTTGCGGCGCCAGGGCGCGGCCCGGGTCGAGGCCGAAGCGTCCCGCGGCGCCGCCCAGCCGGCCAACGAACGGCGCGGCGACAAGGTGGACATCCTCGACGAGGCGCTGGCTCGGGTGAACGACCGCCTCGAGGCCGTCCGAGACGCCGAGTAGACGGGCGCTACGGGGCCGGTGGCGGAACGGCACCGCCACAGCCGCCCGGTGGGGCCGGCTGCGGGACCGCTCCGCCGCCCACCACGCACTGCATGCCTGGTGACAGCAGTCCAAAGGGGTGGCCGATCATCGGCGCTCCGTACTGGATGATGTGCCAGAACGAGCCGTCGGGATAGGGCACCCCGTCGCAGTAGGCCAGTGAGATCTGCGAGCCCATCCCCCCGCCGGGGCAGTAGCCTGTCTGCATGTTCGGTACGTGCGGGTCCGGTGTGGGATCGGCGTAAGCCGGCGCAACGGACACCGCAGCCGCTGCGGCAACGCTCAGCGCTGCGAACAAGTGGCGCATCGAGATTCCTTCCACACTGTCTGGGTGAAATGGGTTGCAGTTCAAGCGAGATCAACTGGACGCGCGTGCGGATCCCAGCTGCATAGCGCCGACGGGTCGTTGGCGTAGGGACCGGCCGCAGCGAGCGCTGCCTGGATGACGACGTCCTCGCCGCCTCCCGAGGCCCCGTGAGCATGGTTGATGGGTTGGTCACCGTCCCAGGCGATCGCCACACAGTCCGGCCCCGATGCGAGCAGGACGCAATCACGGGCCCGCTCCAGAACTGCGCACTGCGAAAGGGCGCGGGCTACGGCGTCGGCCCGGTTGAAACCCCAGACCTTCTCCGAAGATTCATGACTCGGAGAGCTGGCCGCCGCGACCCAGCCATCGTCGGCGCGGGCGAACGGAGCCAGCAGGAGGCCCGCCGTGCTCACCACCACTGGGACTCCGATCACGCGCTTCATCAGTCTTCCCCTCCTCGTGTTCCTCCCTGTGTCCCCAAGCTAAAGCAGGGGACCGACAAGTTTTGTCGGCGCAGCCGCTTAGCATCGCGTCATGAGTTCATCCGGTGCGGGCTTTCTCGGGCAGCTGCCTCGGTATGCGTGGTGGACGCTGATCGGCGGCCTGCTGTTCCTTTTCGTGGGCCTGGGGAACGGCCTGTGGTTCCCGGCCCTTGCCGGCCTCGCCGCGCTGAGCACCTTCGGTTGGTTCGTGCGCTCGGCGCTGGGGAAACCTGATGAGCGCGAACCGTTCCCATGGCCTGCCGACCTTCGCGCCGCCGCCGAGGGAATGGCCCGTCCTATCGACCCTGAACCCAAACGCCTGCTTCCGCCGGATGAGAAGGCGGCGACCATCGCCAAGATCGCGCCGGACAAGCAGGCGCTCGACCGGCTTTTCGCCGACCGGCCTCCGCTGTGGCGATGGGCAGCGTTCACATCCATTGTGGTGCAACGCCGCAACAGCGTTCAGCCGCGTCTTCGCAACTGCGCCTTGGGTTATCAACCCACGCGCGGGTATGCCGATCCCCGGTCGGCAGTATTCGGCTGTGGCCTTCCATGCGATGCAGGACATCGCCGACCTGGTCACGCAACTCGAACAGTTCATGCTCAGCCCCGGCTTCACCGGTGCGCTGAAAAGCTTCAGCGAAAAGGACGGCGCCGAGCCCGATGCGATCCTGCACGTCGCCAACCGGCTGATGGACTATCACGAAAGCTTCCTGAGCGAGGCCGAGCGCTGCCTGCAGACCCCCGTCGAGACCGATGTGATCGTGTTCGTCCAGGACATGGGCGCCTTCACGATGTGCCCGCTAGCGGGCTACGAGCAGTTCATCCGAACAATGTGCAGCCGGTTCGCGGAGGGACAGGAGATCGTCCCCTACGCCGACGACACCGTCCAGCTCGACGACGTGAACCTCGCGATCTCGCTGCCCGACGGCCTGTCAGAGCGGATCACCGCGCACATCAAGCGATTCCGGCAGTAGGCACCGCCATCACCCGGCGGCCTCACCGGGCTCACCGGCGAATCGCCCATCCAACGCGGCGAGCATCTGACGCACCGTCTCGTGCTCGAGTGCGGTCGCACGCAGGGCATGCTGAATGCGACGGACGTACGGTCGATCACCGCGCCGCTCGGCATCGGCCAGCGTGGTCCGGATCTTGTGTGACTGCTCGTCGAGCAGCCCGATCTGTCGACGCAGTTCGTTGCGGAAGTAGTCGGCCTGACGGTGGTCGGCCTCGCGCATCGCGGCGACCTGGCGGTGTTCCGCCGAAGGCGCCGCTCACCAGTCGGCGGCAGCGGACGCCACGGCCGGACGCCGAGACGAGGGAACTGGCGGCAGGCTCTCGTACGAGACGGACAGTTCCTCCAGCGCGGCACAAGCCCGGCGCTCGACGAACAGCGCCACATACTCGCGCAGGGGTGCCCCGGCGAAAGTCGCATGCAGGTCGTGAACGACCTCGGAAACAGTCGCGCGCGACACGGCGGGGAACCTCGCCGTCAGGCGCTCGATGACCTCATCAAGCTGCCTCCGCTCATGGATCGATATGACCACTTGGTCAGATTGACATTCCCGTTCACGTCCGGTCAACGTAATGGCGAGAAAGAGTCCATCTGCCCGTCACCCGGCCCGGGATGATCAGCCCGCGGCGCACCCGGACAAGAACAGTGCGGCCGGGATCTCCGCATCGGCCGGAGCGGTGGTTGTGGTCGGGTTCGTCCCGCACACCTTCGCCTTGTCCTGGCCCACCCAGACCCCGTCTTCACTCCGGAACACGAAGGACGTCGGCGCACCCATGGTCGGGTTCTGCGTCGAGGAAAGCACTCCACTGGTGACCGCCCAGCCGTCGGCGCACTGCAGTTTGTCGATGGTGTAGACGTTGTCATTGCCCAGCACCCGCGCGGCCGCGGCAGCGGCGTCGGCGAGATGAGTCTTGGTGCAGTTGTCGGAGGTGGCCGACGGGGCCGGCGCACTCGCACTCGCCGGGGCGCTGCTTGTGGTCGCCGAGGGCGAGGTGCCGTGGCCCGAACACGCGGCCAGGGTGGCGGCGAGACCGAACAATGCCAGCGCGACGTGGGGATGGCGGTTCATCGCTTCACGACACCACGATCCCCGGCAGCGTCCCGGCAGGCGCGCCCGATGCCATGCCGGCGAAATAGGCTCCCGACCACATCCACAACCTGGACGACAGCCGATGCGCACTGCTCGCGGGTAATTAAGGCATCCGCCTTGATTTGATGAGGCGAGCGCCTTACGCTGCAGGCATGAGCGGACCGATGCGCGAACCGCGATGATTGATGCCGCCGAGGCCATCGTCGCCGAACGTGGGCTTGCGGCAGGTGGGACTGGCAGCCCGGCGACCTCGCGATCTGGGACAACCGGGCCATCCAGCACTACGCCGTCGCCGACTACGGCGACCAACGCCGCCACCCAGCACCGGATCACGCTGGCGGTGATGTTCCCGTCAGCGTGACCGGGGAAAGCAGTCGCATCATCTGCGGCGACGCCTCCGACTACTCGGTCATCGACACCCTCGCAGTACGCCGTCGCTTGAGCGGTCGGCGGTGGCCGACGGCGGCTGCACTTCTCGATCGAGGCAGACCAGTGGGACCCGTCGCGCTACGCGGGATGGTGCCGGGCAGTGGGCTTGCGTGCGTTGGTATTCCGATGTGGCCACGGTAGGAGCATGGGCACCCGACGCCGGTAAGCGCGGTACTGAGCGCCCAGTGCTGCCACCAGGTCGTGTTCCTCCAACTGCACGGCGATCACAATGTAGGCCGTCGTCGCTGTCGCGAAGAGCAGATGCCCGGCAGTCATCCTCGGGGTCGCCCAGAACGCGACGATGAAGCCCAACATGATCGGATGACGCACAAGTCGATAGAGCAGCGAGGTGCGGAACCCGAGGTGTGTGTACGGTTCTCCGCGCCAAGCCAGGTAGACCTGCCGCAGACCGAACAGGTCGAAGTGGTTGATCATGAACGTCGCAGCCAGGACGGTGGCCCAGCCGAGCCAGAACAGCACCTGCACACTGAGCCGGGCTGGCGGGGAGGTCAGGTCCCAGATGACCGCGGGCAGTGTCCGCCACTGCCAGTACAGGACCAGCAGCACCAGGCTCGCCAGCAGGACATAGGTGCTGCGCTCGATGGGCGGCGGCACGAATCGTGTCCACCAGCGTTTGAACACCGGGCGGGCCATGACGCTGTGCTGGACGGCGAACAAGCCCAGCAGCAACACATCGACCAGGACCGCCTCGCCGGCCGGCGCGGCGATGCCGGCATCGATGCTGCGCGGAACCCAGATGTTGCCCACGAAACCGATCGCATAGAGGAAGGCCACCAGGAACACCGCGTAACTCACGACGCCGTAACTGATGACGAGGAAGCGTTTCATGTTGTCCTCCTAAACCCGGACGGGCCGATTATCGGCGGCGGCCCCTACCGCATGAATTCCGTTCGCGGGCTTCGACGTTCATCCCGCTGTCAGGTCGACACGGCGGGTAGCCGAAGCGGGTCATTGCCCGGTCCGCCTGGCACAGCCGGCTGAACCGCACCGATGGCGGCTGCCGCGACGAGTTGTCCACCTACCATGGCCCTACCCTCGTGGGGTCGGATGCTGCACCTTGTTCGGGCTGCAGCCCATTAAATTTACGCCGCGATGCGCGGTGGCACTAGAGGTAGTCGAGTCGCATCCCGAGGGGGCCGGGGAACGTTTCTGGCCCCTGTTTACGGCATTGTGGTTAACATTCTTGCTAGGCCATCGGCCATAGGAGACCGCGATGACATGCGTAGCCAATCGTTCAGCAGTCACGGTCGCGATTGCCCTCGCTCTTCTTGCGACGGGCGCAGTCGTGTCGCCGGCAGTGAGCAGCGCCGCTAGGGCGTGTCTGACAAATAGGGCAGCCAGATTGTGATTGCTCTGAGAATGGCTGCGGCGCGGTAGACGATGGCCAGTTTGTCGTAGCGGGTGGCCAGGCCCCGCCATTGCTTGTGGAGGTTGAATCCGCGCTCGATAACGTTGCGGCCCTTGTAATCCTGAGGGTCGAAGCCTGGCGGACGTCCGCCGCGTGAGCCTCGCCGCAGGCGGTGGCCGATCTGGTCTGAGGGTTGGGGAATCACGGCCGTGATCCCACGCCGGCGCAGCTCGGTACGGATGGCGCGACTCGAGTAGGCCTTGTCGCCACGCAGACGATCCGGACGGGTGCGTGGCTTACCCCGCCCGGGCCGGTCCACCCGCAGATGGGCCAGCAGATGCTCGAAGAGCGGGGCGTCGTTGGTTTGGCCGGCCGAGACCAGCACCACGAGCGGGCGTCCAGCGCCGTCGACGAGGTGGTGGATCTTGCTGGTCAATCCGCCGCGGGAGCGGCCAATGCCGTGGTCAGGCGGCTCGACGCGGAGATTGTTGTAATTCGACCCAGCCCCCTGTGTGGCGGGCGACGTTCGTGGCGTGCTGATGGGCTCGGGCGATGGTGGAATCCACCGCGACCGCCCAATCGATGATCCCAGCCGACTCCGCGGCGGCCAGCAGCCGAGCCAACACCTCATCCCAGGTGCCATCGGCGCTCATCCGCCGATGCCAGGTCCAGACCGACTGCCACGGCCGAACACCTCAGGTACATCACGCCAGGCGATCCCACACCGATACCGGTAGATGATGCCCTCCACCATGAGCGGGCATCTTGAAAAGGCCTACCCTGCTTACCCGTGCGCGCCGGCAGCAGATCTTCAATCAACGCCCACTGTGCATCAGACAACAACTGAAACCGCGACATACTTCAAGCCTCAGGCACAACACCCGAAACCTTTGTCAGACACGCCCTAGATGCGGTCAGGGGACGGTGTTTGAGGCGTCATCGAACGCCTGCGTGGTCGCCGGGCAGACGGCATCTGCGTCGCCTGCGCCGCCACCGCCTGCACCACAAGCTTGGTCCGGCCCTAGGCCGTGGGTTTCAGCCAGCGTCTGCGCGCCGATGCAGGTGGATAAATCTCTGCGCTGGTATCTGAGGGTGCCAGAGCCCGGGATCGGTGACCGTCATGGATTGCAGGGGCGGCCGGCGTCGATCGAATAGTCCCGCACGGTTTTGCAAAACAACTAGTGGTCAATTCCGAGAGCCCACTTCCTGCATCACCTCGGGTTAGCCGCGGCTACCGACCACATCCTCGATGACGGCGACGATCTGCTCGGGGCAGTCTTCCTGCAAGAAATGCGCACCGTGGAGCGTGAGGTGGTGTTGACCCTTGGCGCCGGGGATCAGGTTCTGGAACACCGCGTCCCCGCCGCGGGTGATCGGGTCGTTGTCGCTGAACGCGGTGACGAATGGCTTGCTGAACCGGGTCAGCACCTGCCAGGCGGCCGTGTTCTCGGCCACCGATCCATGGTGGGGGGTGATCGGAACCAGCGTGGGGAATTGGCAGGCGCCGGCTTTGTAGCTCGCGTCGGGAAACGGCGCGTCGTAGGCGGCGACCTCAGCCTCAGTCAGTTCCCGATCGGTGCCCCCGTCAACGATCATCGCCGATGGGCAGGTCGGGGGTGCTCTGGCTGAAGGCCAGCCACTGCTCGAAACCCTCGGAGAGTGCCGTTCCCACCGGCAGCCCGGTGTTGGCCACGACCACGCCGGCGAAACGCTCGGGGAACGCCGCGACGAGTCGCAAGCCCAGCAGCCCACCCCAGTCCTGGCAGAACAGCGTCACCTCGTGCAGGTCCACTCGCGGTGAACCAGTCGCTGAGCCAGCCGACATGACGCTCGTAGGTGTAGTCGTGCCGGTCGGCCGGCTTGTCGGAGCGACCGAAGCCGACCAAGTCGGGGGCCAGGACGCGATGGCCCGACGGCGGCCAGGGCGCTGATCACATGCCGGTACAGATACGACCAACTGGGTTCACCGTGCAGCAGCAGTACCGGTCGGCCATCCCGCGGACCTTCATCCACGCAGGCCATCCGCAGCACCTGGCCGGTCGCGGCATCGATGATGTCGGTGTAGTGCGGCGTGAAGGGCCAATCGGGCAGATCGTCGAAACGACTGTCGGGGGTGCGCAGGATGTTCACGGCGTTCTCTGATCAGTAGTTGGTGCAGGTGTTGGCCACCTGAATGATCTCCTGCTGGCCCTGCGGCCCGATCGCCGAGGCGATCATCTGTTGCATCTGCGGGTTGTTCGCCTGCTGCTGGGCGATCAGTGCCTGGCGCTGATCGACCGGCAGGGTCAGGAACTGCTGCAGCCTGTTCTGCATCTGCGGGCGGTTGTTGAGCATGGTGGCCAGATCGGGTGCCTGTGCGTTGAGCGCGGCGGTGATCTGGGCATAGCTACAGGTGGTGGTGGCCAGTGCGGCGGTGAGCGGGTCGGCCGAGGCCGGGCCGGTTGCCGGCGAGAGAACGATCGCGGCAAGCAGGCCGCCGCCGACGGCGATACCAGCGGAGCAGACGTGCAGATGTCATGAGACACATGCCCTTTCTTCCGACGAGACCCTCAGTCGTCGAGATTACGTGAGGGTAAGTTAACCATCGCATCTCGTGAGTCGAGTTCTCGAGGGTGTTATTTCATCGTCGGTGGTAATCGTCAGCGGTGCAACGCCTCTCACCTGGCATCGTCGCCGCCTGGTATCCGTGAGGGGGCCAGGCGCCGATCGGGATCGATCGCGACCCGCACCGCCGCCAGCCGTTGCCGCGCCGCCGGTGGGAGCCCGTCGGTAACCTCGCCGCGGCCATCGGCGAACGATGCGGCCGCCAGGCCCACGTCGGCGGACTGCGCGGCGGTGTGCATCCGTTGGAGTCCTTGCTCGGTAGCCGCGCGCGAGCGCGGGTCGGCGGCCGGTCCCACCGCGTGTACCAAGAATGGGCCGGGCACCGTGGTGATCGCCCCATTCCGTGCGGGAGCGGAGTTACCCACGTTGCGTAGCTCGATGACCGCGAGTGCGGAGTCGGGCGCGGCCGCCGCGCTCAGCAGGTCACCGGCCAGCGACGGCGTTGTCGAATCGAGCCAGCGGCCCAGACCGAGTGCCCGTACCGCACCGGGTGGGTCGAGAT
Source organism: uncultured Actinomycetota bacterium (assembly GCA_963716465.1). Taxonomy (GTDB): domain Bacteria; phylum Actinomycetota; class Actinomycetes; order Mycobacteriales; family Mycobacteriaceae; genus Mycobacterium. Next base: position 380,201 of record CAVQTS010000001.1, on the reverse strand, counting down.
GAATCTGAGCCAGCCGGGCGGCGTCAGCCGGCGCCCAGGTGTTGTCCATCACGGGCGGGGGCGCGTCCCGCAGGGCGTTCAGGAGCGGGGCGGCGGCGTCGGGGCCGGCGGGCGAGGCGAACGCCAGGTGCACGACCGCAACGCCGCGCAGTGATGGAGGAAACGGCGGGCCCGGTGGCGTGTGCAACACGCTGATGCTCGTTGCCAACGCCTCGCCAACCTCACCCATGGCACTCGACCACGCCTCGGCGACCGCCGACAGGGCGGTGATGTCCCACAGCTGGAAACCCGCCCACAGTGCTGGGGGCGCAACGAGTTCGAGTGTGAGCCTGGTGGCGATACCGACTCCACCGCCGCCGCGAAACGCCCACAACGCCTCACGGTCCACCCCCTCGGTCGCGTCTTCGGTGGCGCGCCGCGGGCGCCCGTTGCCGTCGACATAGTCGACAGCCAGCAGGCTGGAGCTGGCCATGCCGTAGGGACGGGTCAGCCATCCCACTCCGCCGCTGAAGGTGTATCCGGCGACGGCCACCGTCGGTGAGGTCCCACCCAGTCCGAACAAACCCTGATGCTGGGCCGACGAATTCAGCGCGGACCACGTCGTTCCGGCACCAACCTGGGCCGTGCGAGCAGCCGTGTCGATCGACATCTCGGTCAGGGCGGAGGTGTCGACGAGCACCTGGTTGGCTCCGATCGGCGCGCCGGCGCCGTGCCCGCTCGCCTGCACCGCCACACCCAGTTCCTGATCGGCAGCCCAGCGCACCGCCTGCGCGACCTCCTCGGCACTGCGAGGTGAGCAACCACCGCCGGCTGTTGTGTCGTGGTCGAGTTCAGCGGGGCGGTCGCGGCGCGATAACCCGCACTGCCGGGCCACGACAGCAGATCTTGGAATGGTCATCTCGTCGCCACCGTCCTAGGAGATGAGCAGCAGCGCCGCAGTGATGAGCATGACGGCGGCGGTGACGCCGTGGACTCCCCAGGCGATCGACTTTGACTTGGGGCCGCCGTTGTCGAGCACGATGGCCGCGTCGGCGAGCGGAATGATCGTGGCGGCCAGGATCACCCAGCCCAGCAGGTGTGCGGCACCCGCGACCATGAGAATGACGACGAACAGCCCCGAGGCGATGTCGCGGACGCCCTTGACGCGCAGATAGGCGCCGACGGATCGCTGGCTGAGATCTGGTTGTACGCCGTAGCCGGCGGCCGCAACACGCGGCGCGAGAATGAACCGTGCGCCGATGAAGATGATGGCTGCGGCGATGAGCCCGGCGAGGACGTAGCCGATGGTGGTGGTCATGTCGAACACTCCTGGGGTGTGTCAGCGGATCGGGGAGAATGATGTCGGGTCGAGTAGCACCGACTCGACGTCGACGATCTCCTCGACGTCGAAGCCGGCCATGTCGGCGGCGAATTGCGGGCTGGTCATGATGTGCCGGGTGAGTTGTTCGGGGTCGGTGCCCGGTGGATAGCGGATCAGCGCGACGAGCCGGTTCGCGTCGCCGCCTTGTTCGGTCCACACACCGTGGGTGGTGACCCCGAAGGTCGTGAACGTCGCCAGGTGGCGGGCCCAGTGCACCTTCGCGTACCGCTTCAGCGCCTCGGGTGAGCGCAGGGTGTAAATCCTGAGTTGAAACATCGAACCGTCCTTACCGGTAGACCACCGCGGTGCCCAGCACCGCGATCAGTGCGGCGGCCCGGGCGAGCAGGTCCAGGTTCATTTCGTACTCCCGTCTGTCGAACTGCTAGCAACGCTAACCCCCGACGTCTTCGGTGTCAATAGCGTCGCTAGTTCTCGTAGCGATGCTAGAATCAGGTATGGCATTCGAGGATCGTCGGGAGCGGGAGCGGGCCGCCCGGCGGCGGCTGATCATCACGACCGCCCGCACGTTGGCCGAGGTCGAAGGCTGGGATGCGGTCACCACGCGTCGGCTGTCCACCGAGATCGAATACAGCCAGCCCGTGCTGTACAAGCATTTCACCGGCATGGAACAAATCGCTGAGGCCGTCGCCATCGACGGATTCGGCGAGCTCGCGGAGGTGATGCAGGTCGCGCGCTCCGAGGCCGGCATGCCCAGGGACGCCCTGACCCGGATCGCGCACGCCTACCTCGACTTCGCCCGCGACAACCCAGCCGTGTACGACGCGATGTTCACCCGAGCTACCACCTTGCGCTTCGCCGACCAAGACACCCCTCCCCAGCTCAGGGCTGCCTTCGCCGAGCTGCGCCACGCGGTCAGCGGGGTCGCTGACGAGCGTGACGTGGAAGCGCTCACCGAGGTGTTCTGGGGCGCGCTGCACGGACTGGTCACCCTCACCCGCACCGACCGCCTACGCCCTGGCAACGACTCGCAGCGCCTCCAACTGCTCGTCAACCAGTTCGCCTGCAGCCCAGAAACGCTGCGCCAGAACAAATACTGACCGGCCCGAGCTCCTCGCGCCGTTCCGTCGGCGATCAACATCGTGGTCTTGTCGCCGCAGTGTTGCGCTGCTCGGATCAGCAGTTGTTTCTCGGTTTCGGCGATCACCCGCCGGGTATCGCGGCTGTTGGCGGAAGCGTCATGGACTCCAGAGGAAAGCGAGAAGTCATGAAAGGCAGCAGATTTGTGTTTGCGGCCGTCATCTTCGGGGCGGTGGCGTTGAACGGCTCGCCGGTGGCCCTGGCCGCCGAGGTGCAGCCGTTCGGGTCAGTCGAATCCCTAAATGATGCGTCAGGTGCGGCAGTCACCAGTTACGCGGTGCGCAATCTGACCCCGAGCAGCGACCACATCCCGTTTCCGGTGGCCGGCCAGCTGTACGAGGCGACCGTGACAGCCAATGCCCAGCGCGGAACCGTCACCCCGATCGTCTCGCAGTTCAGTTCGCGTGCAGCCGACGGCACGACTTACCAGGCGCTGGCCAACGTGGCGACCCCACAGGGGCTCAACGCCAATCCCCTGGCGCAGGGGGCCAGCTCCACCGGAAAGATCTACTTCGACGTCACCGGCCCCGCACCCGACAGCGTGGTCTACAACAACGGTGTCGAGGACCTCCTGATCTGGAAGGGCGCCAACATCTCCGGATCGGCTCCGGCCGTTGGCAATGCTGCGGTGGGCAGTCCGGGGGTGGCCCCCGGGGGCGGGAGTGCCGGCGGCGGTGCTCCGGGATCGACAGCGGGTACCGGAGCCGGGAGCAACACGGCCGGCGCCAGCGGTCCGGAAAGCTACACCGGTGGCAGCACGGGGCCCGGCGGCGGCCCGGCGGCCGGAACCAACACCGCGACCGGATCTGGAAACTACGGCGGTGGGGCGACCGGCCAGGTCGGCGCCGCCACCGCAAGCGGACCCGGATAAGGAAGTAACACCGGCGGGGGCACCGGACCCGCCACTAGATAGCCCGCGACGGGCTATCGGTGACGGCCGACCATGTGGTCGACGACTCGCGCGGGTACATCGCGGCGTGGACCGAGATCGATGGCGACCATCTCGCCCGGCTGGCTCGCGAGCTCGAGGACGATGCGCGTCGCGAACTGCGAACGTCGCGGGCGTGCCCGGCGATCGGATCTCCGACTGGAATGGTCTGTGCTGCTGGTTTATCCGGGACAGACCTTCGACACCGCCATCGCAGTGACCGATCCCACCGACGTCGACGGCGCGGTGGCGCGGTTCCACCGGATCAACGCAGAGGCGCGCCTGATCGAGGCGCGGGCGCAGGAGCCGGTCGTTCGCGGAGTCCGGCTGACGGCGGTCGGTGAGGTCGAGCACTGACGGTGATCTGGTGATCGACGTCGGGGCGTGACGCGAGAACTCTCTGCCGAGAGCGGGCGGACTCCTGCCGCCGTGGGTGTGCCGAGCCGTGCCTAGCGAATCGGTGTCAGCTTGAACGGCATCTGCACGAGCAGCGGCTTGCTGTGACCGCACGCCCCGCTGGCGCCGGTGGTCTTGTCTTCACCGACGTAGAGGTCCGTTGAGTGGGCGTCGGCGTATCCGTCGGGAGTGGCGGCGTACGAACTGTGACGTTGATGTCCTTAGTCCGACGCCGGCGTTCCGCACACCGACCTCGTTTACACGTGGTCGGTCACCGTTGGCGACGTCTGCGCGAAGCGGTGAATGGCTTCGTCGGCATGCTGTTGTATTGCGGGGTCAGCGAAGTCGGCGACGATCTGCGACTGATCCACCAGGGGCCCGGTGACGGCGCGCGGTGCGCTGGCGTAGAACACGCCGCTGCGCAATTGTTCGTCGGTGAGTCCCTTGACCAGCCGCTGGGCGCCCGTCTGCAGCTGGTGTCCGACCCCCAGCGCGGGAAGGACGTAGGGCAACAGAAGCCGTTTCATCACGGTCCGAGTGACGGGGCCCATGTCACGCACTGCTTCGGTCCCCGCGGTGTTGCCTGGGCTCACAGTGAGCAGCCGCAGGCCGGGATGCTTGCGCGCCAATGCCGACATCCACAACGCGCCAAGGTATTTCACCTGTCCGTAAGCGAGAAACGTGTTGAATTTCTGATGCTGGAAGTATGAACCGTCGATGACGCTGGCGAACTCCTGCACCGAGTGGTCGGCGAAGGTGGGCCGCGGCATCCGCATCATGGGGACACCGCGCGCGGCTTCGCTGCCCACCAGGACCGCGGTGTTGGTCAACGCCCCGGCGTCGATGAGATTCTCCAGCAGTACAACGTGTCCCAGTACGTTGGAACCGAAGACCTGCGTGACGCGATCAGCGGTGAGCGCCAGCGGTGTTGGGCCGCCGGTGCCGCCGGCGTTCATGACTACCGAATGCAGTTCGCCATCTAGGGTGCTCAGCGCGGACCTCACCGAGTCCAAATCGGTCAGGTCCATTCGAATCACCGTGAAGATGGACCTGCCGGTGCTGCGCGCCAGTTCGGCGGCCGCGGCCCGCCCGCTGTCTGCGTTGCGACACGCCAGATAGATCCTGTCGAAATCGCCGGCAACAGCGAGTTGGCGCGCCACCTCCTTGCCGAGCCCCACGTTGGCACCGGTGATCAGAACCGCCTTGGAAGACGTCGCAGCCATGGTGTTAGTCCTTTCGATTAAGATTTCGCGCCGGCCGGCCGGTAGCGATCAGGCTGATCGGTGGCCATGCAGCGCGATCAGTTGCTGTAGACCCGGTCGGGGCGGATGAGCACCGCGGTCCGGCGCTGCTCGGCCATCACCCGGTCGTACTCGTCGAAGTCGCTGTGTTCACCGCCGGCCGCGGTGAAAATCGCGCGGAGTAACAGCCTCAGCCCGTCGGCGTCCAGCCAGGGTTGGGGGTCGTCGGGTCCGGCGAGCTCGGCGCGTCCCTCGACCGCCGCCCATTGCCAACCGTTGCGGAAGGTGGCCGTGAGCTGGGGTCGAGCCCGCAGATTCGCCAGCTTGACCGGGCCTGCCGCGACGAAGGCCAGGATGGTCTCCCCGGTCGCGGGATGGGCCAGGACGCCGGCGTTGACCAGCGAGGACTGGATGGTGGCGTTGGCCCGCAACGTCGAAACCACCACCAGGCCACTCTCATCGCTGGACAGCGCTGCTGCCTCGTGCAGGGTCGTCACGCCATGTCCTCCTCGTCGTGGCCGGTGCTCGTCATCTGGGGATGTCCAGCCCGGGGGAGGGCCGGCCAGTCGGTCACCCGGCTTCGTCAGTTCTGTATCGGAAGCTTCGTTGGCCGAGATGTTTTTGTATTAAATGCTACAGAATCACCGTCGGGCGCTGATGTCAAGCCGTACGGTCGGCCAGCGGAGCTGGGTGTCGCGGCGGTGCAATACCGTTGAATGGAGGAGATTTTGATGGTCGCTTACCCGGACGAGACGCACCGCGGCGAAGCTGCGCCATAGCAACGGCAGCTGACATGCCGTTATGTTCTGTAGCGCATACTGCATAATTCTGTCGCGTGGGAGCTACACTGACGTCCGGGGCGGCGGGCGCAGGTCCGCGCAGAGCGCCCAACGGCAGATGAAGCGGAAGGGGGATCAGGGCAGCGGGGCCCGCATCAACGGATCTCGCCGGACCTGGCCAACGTGATGGCAGTGCACGGATCGGTCACCGAGCCGCCACGGCTCACCCCCAAGGGACGGGCCACGCGGGAGCGGATCGTGGCGACAGCAGCGCAACTGATGTACGACCACGGGGTCGCCGCCACGAGTCTCGGCGACGTGCAGAAGGCGGCCGGCGTTGGCCCTTCGCAGGTCTATCACTACTTCGAGGACAAGGAATCCCTGATCAGGGCCGTCATCGTCCACCGCATCGACGCTCTTTTGGCAACGCTCGGCGGCCTGGACAGCATCGAAGGATTGCGGGCCTGGCGAGACCTCATCGTCGAGACGTATCGCCAGCGGGGCTGCGCAGGCGGCTGCCCGCTCGGGTCGCTGGTCGGGGAACTGGCCGAGCCCTTTCCGGAGTGCCGCGCTGACCTCGCCGGCGGATTCGACCAGTGGGAGGCGGCGATTCGCGCGGGCCTGCAGGCCATGTGGGAGCGGGGCGATCTGCGCCGCAAGGCCGACCCCGACCGGCTGGCGACCGCGCTGTTGGCCGCGGTCGAAGGCGGCATCCTGCTCGCGCAGGTTCGCCGCGACCCTGCTCCCCTCGAAACGGCGCTCGATGAGGTCCTCGATCGGATCGAGGATCTCCGGTCCCGCCGCGCGTAACGATCCCGGCCACGCCGAGACGACAGATCTATGCCCATGGTCCGGACCGCACGCAGCACCGACGTCGAGCGAATCAAACAGATTGCCTTACAGGCCAACATGTTCAGGCGCAGAAATGCGCGGTGGGCGTGGCGCTGCGAGGTAGGCCCGGCGGTGGGTCCATCACGGGTTAGGTTGTCGTGCAATGAAGTTCGCCATGCCGGGGACTGTGAAGGCGACGATGCCGTGTTCCGGGGCGAATATGAGGCCCTTGGCGATGAGATTTGCGCGTACGGGGCCGAGGCTGGTCACGCCGCGTCCCAGCCGTGTGGCCACATCACCGGAGGAGCTGCCTGAGTCTGCGTCGGCTGCCATTGCGCGCAGGTAGCGCTGCTCGGCTCGGGTCGCCCGGTCCCAGCGGGCGCGGAAGAAGCCGTCATCGAGAGCGGCGCGTCCTCGAGCCGAACCGACGCGGGCATCGGCCAGGGTGATCGTGGGGCCGGGAGCCTCGTTCCAGGTGTCTTGGCCGAACTGCTGAAGGAAGTACGGGTAACCGGATGTTTCGCGGACCACCAAGGCGACTGCGTCGTCGTCCCATGCGGTGTTCTCGATCGCGGCCGGCTCGATAAGGGCCGTGCGCGCCAGCGTCTGGGTGAGGTGCTCGATTCGTTCGAACGCGAAGAGTCGCTCCGCATAGGACTTTGCCTCAGCCAGCACGCGCGGCAGACTGGGCAGCCCGGCCAGCGAGAAAAGGCACGACCAGTTGTGTTGTCCAGCGAGGTGCGCCGCGGAGCACACCGCGGTCAGTTCGGCTGGGGTGAGGTCCTGAGCCTCATCGATGAAGATCGCCAGACCAACCCCTTCCTCCTGGGCTGCTTCGGATAAGTCCCGAGCCAGCTTGTTCAGGTCTGTCTCAAGCCTTCCGGTGTCCGCTCCGCCGCCGGCGGTCTCGGTGAGGTCGAGGCCGAAATTCCACGTGCCGCCGGCGTCGTACGATGCCTTGAAGCTCAGGGCCGTCTTGAGCCCCTTGAGTAGCCGCTTGCCCGCTGATGGTCGTGCCAGGTCCGCCAGCGGCGCATGCAGCGCTTCCCCGAGCGCTTCGCGCAGCGACTTCCCGGCCCCAGCTTCGACCTGTGCGACGATCCAGTTGCGATTGCGGGCGGTGTCGAAGAACCGAGTGAGCAGGACCGTCTTGCCGACGCCGCGCAGCCCGTACAGCACCAGCGGTTGTGCGGTACGGCCGGCCTCCACGCGGTCCAGCGCAATCCGCCAGCGCTCGAGCTGGCTATCGCGTCCGACGAGCGCAGCCGGCGGTCGGCCCGCCCCCGGGGAGTACGGATTGCGAACGGGGTCCATCAGCCGCCCATCTGTACCAAGTTATAGTCGAGGATAGTAAATCACTATACGGAGCTATAAATTGCTATAAGACTCCGCACCGACATGCCGAGCCGAACGGAGGTGTGGACCCGGCTCGCCCGGCGACGGCGGGGTGGCCGGGCGTCACCAGTGACGCGGCGGGTTGATCGCGACGAGTCGTGCGCATTGGGAGGTGGACGCTCTGATGGCCGAACAGCAGGACCGGGATCTCACCCTGGACACCTACCGCTACCTGCGGGGCGGCATGGTGGTGATGGTCGTCCTACTCGCAGCGGGTGTCATCGGCGCGGCGGTCAGTGCGCGGTGCTGGCAGGGGTCGATCAGCGAGTATTACTACTCACCGGCCCACAGTGTGTTCATCGCCTCGCTCTGTGCGATCGGCGTGCTGATGATCGTGTACCGCGGCAGCACTGACACCGAGGACGAGCTGCTGAACCTGGCTGGTATCGCGGCGTTCATCGTCGCGTTCGTCCCGACCGGCATGGTCGAGGGGCGCTGCGGTGCGCAGGGGCCGTGGGCCAAATGGGACGCCGCGATCACCAACAACGTGTGGGCCCTCGTCGTTGCCTTGGTGTTCGCCCGCCTCGCGGTGTGGGTGCTCTACCGCGCCACCCACACCGGCAGGCGGCGAAGCCTGGGCGGCGCGGTGACGGTGTGGACGCTTCGCCTGCTGGCGGTCGTGGGGATGATCGGTTTCGTCTTCTTCCGCGCCCTGTTCGATGCGCAAGCCCACAACGTCGCGGCGATCCTGATGTTCCTGGCCATCATCGCCACCGTCTGCGTCACCGCGTTCCTGGTGCACCAGCAGCCGCCGACACCGCAGGTTCCGCATCCGGACCGATACCTCCGCCTCTACCAGGCCATCGCGGCCCTAATGTTGATCACACTGGCCCTGGTGATGGGCGTGCGTCTGCTGGTGACTAACTGGAGCCAGTGGGTGCTCGTCCTCGAGGGGCTGTTGATCGTGGAGTTCGCTGCTTACTGGGTGGCGCAGACGATCGAACTGTGGAAGACACCTAATCGTGTGGAACTGATCCCCGAGCGGCTGCGAACCCAGTTGGCGCACACGCGTGAGACGCCCGGGCCCGCCGGCCTGATCAACGAAGTCCGGCAGCTAAGCCAGCTTCCCTCCGACGAGCGAGTGTGCCGCGCGCTCTAGCGGACAGCATCTTCGTTGCGCCAACGGTAGCCAAGATGGGAATCCATGCACTCAGCCCCAAGAAACGCGGAAAAGCACCAATGCCTTTCGCCACTAAACACTCAACGGTCGACAAGGTCGGACCACGCCGGGCGCTGGTCTTTACCATCCGGTCACGGCCGACGGGTGTTCACGTTCTCGGCGCGGATCCGTCGGCAATTCAGGCACATAACGCGCATATTGACGGCTCGGGCTATTCTCAGCCTTCCGGCGGGCGACAACGCGAGCCGGAGCAGCGAAAAGGGGACCCCGACCATGACCGCCATCGCGCTGCGCTCCTATTTGAGCGTTGGCACCGCCACCGTGGTGGGCGCCGCGGCCATCGCACTCGTATCAGCCGGGCCGGCTGCGACACCGTTGCCCGACACCGTGGTGGTGTCGTCCGCCCGGGTTGCGCTGGACGCCAGCGCCATCCCGGCCGGCCTGCTCAAGAGCATCGTGGCCGAGTTCGTCGCCGAGGCCAGCCCGGACGCCTAGGCGGCGGGCGCCCAAATCCTTGCCTACCTCGACAGCGCGGTCGCCGGCTTGGTCAGCGGCCCCGACTCGGTCGTGACCACCTTCGCCACGGCTCTGGCGGCCATCCCCTCCACGATCGTCGCCGGCCTGCTCAGCGGTAAGATCTTCGCCCTGCCCGGGGTCATCACCGCCGCGCTCAACAGCCCGGTGACCGCGGTTCAGCAGCTGCTCGCCAGCGCGCTGCAAAACGTCGCCGGCTATGCGACCTCCACGATCGCCACCCTGGTCGGCCAGCTACCCGACGTGCTGGTCAACTCGATCCAGAAGGTGGTCGGCGGAACGATTCAAACCGCGATCAGCGAGCTCTCCGCTACCGTGACCTCAGTGATCAGCGCACTGGCCGCCAGTCCCCTCGGGCCGCTGCTCAAGCCCGTGTTGAACGCAAGCTGTTGCAACACCGGGGGGCACCCGCCGCCAGTGCTCGGGCGGTCAGCACGCCGACAACCGCCGCCGCGGCGGTAGCCCTGTCCACCGCCGCTCCAACCGCGGCCGTGCCGAGTCCGGCACCCAAAGCTGCTGTGCATCACACCGCAGCGCCGGCGGCCGCTACGCCAGCTGCTGCGGCAGCGACGACTGACGGGGCCGGCCGGCAAACCGCCACCAAACCGGCGGCCAGCACCTCCGGGTCACACCGGAACTGAGCCAGCAAGACCGCCGACGACGCCGGTGTACTACCGCGGCCCGGCTCGACACGCCTGCGCTCCTATCACCGCCCGAGCTCGGCGTTGACCTCCCGCTGGGTCTGCTCGTCGCACAAGCCCAGGCCGAGGGCTAGTTCGGTCGCCTCGGCCGCGTCGGCCACCAGATAGATCGGAATGCCCTCCTCACGCAGCGTCGCTGCCTTCTCCCGCAGCTCGCTGTTGCGTTCGTCGTCGTCGGAGCCGACCTGCCGGATCACGATCAGCTTCACGTGCCCGGCGAACGCGCGCGCCATCTCCTCGTAGGTCAACGGATCCCGCTGGCCGCTGTCACCGACGAGCACGAACTGCATGCCCGGATAAGCCTCGAACAGCCGGCGGATCGCGGTGCGCTTGTGCTCGGCGCCGCTGCGCCGCAGATACCGTTCGGTCGGTCCCCAGTCGGTCAGGAACATCGGCCCGCGTGGGAACCCGCGCAACTCGACAAACTGTTCGAGCAGCGAGTAGAACGACCAACTGCCCGTCGAGACGTAGAAGAAGGTCGGTTCCGGCCTGCGGTTGCCCGCGCGGTTGGGCAGCCCACGCGCCAGCCCGCGGTACAGCGCCGCCATGCCGGGGATGGCCCGGCGTTCCTCGGCGTCGCGCAGCAGCGTGCGGGTCACCATCGCGACGCCCTCGGTCAGCCCGGTGAGCAGGATCGTGTCGTCGATGTCGGAAATCACCAGGAACGGCGCCCGCAGGGAGGGTTTGACGACGCTGCCGGTGCCGGCGGCGGGCTCCACGTCCTCGATCGGCCTGGTCACCGCCACCGCTTCGTGGCAACCGACACGGAGGCCAGGCACCGCCAGCGTGAAATTGGCGAAGCCATGGTCGTCGGTGATCTCGGTGGCGGCGTGAGCGCCGATGCGCAACTCGACCTCGGCGCCGACGATGTGCAGCGCGGCGTGCCTGCGCACGTTGGCCTGTGCCACCTCCCAGTAGGGAATGCGGCTGTCGCCCGGCAGTTCCGGCGTCTCGATCACCCGGACGCGCACCCGGGCCACGTCGTCGGCCACGAACCCGCGGTAGACGATGACGTGTACTCCCCGAAACGCCCCGGATTGCATCTTCTGCTCGCGGCGACGCCGGGTCAGCTTGCCTTCGATGCCGGCGACGACGCCGGCGACCTCCGGGCTGCGCAGTTTCGCGTTGAGGTCCGAGGCGAGACGGCGGGGGAGGCGAGCCATGGTGTTCAGCATGACGATCACGGCCCGTGCGCGTCGGACAATTGGCTCTGCCAGACTTGCCCGGTGACTGACACTTCTCTGGTCGCCGACGTCTCCGACACCGCCCGCTGGGTCGCGGTGTACCGGGCTCAGGAGTCGGCACGGCCCGATGCGCTCTTCCGCGATCCGCTGGCCGATCGGCTGGCCGGTGAGCAGGGCCGCGCGATCGTCGCTTCTCTGCCGCGCCGAATCCGGGACGGTTGGTGGCTGGTAGCCCGCACCAAGCTCATCGACGACCTCATCGAGGGCGCCATCGCTCAGGGCTGCGACCGTGTCCTCAACCTCGCCGCCGGCCTCGACACCCGCCCCTACCGGCTCGACCTGCCACCCGAGATGATCTGGGTCGAAGCCGACCTGCCGGCACTGATCGCCGAGAAGGACCGCGTCCTGGCCGACCAGACCCCGCGCTGCCGACTGTCCCGCCACGCCGTCGACCTGGCCGATCCGGCCGCTCGCAACGCTTTCCTGACCGAGGCACTGGCCGGAGCACAGAAGGCATTCGTGCTGACCGAGGGTCTCCTGATGTATCTGACCGACAGCGACGTCACCGGTCTTTCAGAAGCCTTCCGGCGTCCCGAAATCGCCTGGTGGACATTAGATTTCGCGTCCAGCGGGCTGTTGAGGACGATGAACGGCAAGACCTCCGGGATGCTGCGGAACGCGCCGTTCAGGTTCGCCCCGCCCAATGGCTTGGGGTTCTTCGAGAATCTGGGCTGGACGACCGCCGCAGTCGAATCGGTGATGGCCGCGGCCCACCGTTTCCACCGGCTGTCCCCGCTGATGCGGCTGTGGGCCCGCCTGCCCCAGCCCGACCCGCGCCGGCCCGGCAACAAGCCCTGGAGCGCGGTCGCCTGCCTGACTCCTTAGGCGATCAGGCCAGCATCGGGTCGATCGCCGCGCGCGGCACGAGCACCTGGACGGCGCCGGCAGGCTCAGGCAGCAGTGTGCCCTGGCTGAAGAAGAAGATCACCCCGTCGTTGGTGATCGCGAAGTTCTGGTAGTTGGCCGGGTCCAGGCCCGCGCTCGGCGGGATGACGAGCTGCTGTCCGAGCTGCTTCTGCACGTCGGCCTGCACGATCGGGAAGATGACCGGAAGCGGGTTGGCATCGGTCTGCCACAGCGTGTCGTAGGTAATCGCCTTGCGGTAGGTCTGATCCCAGTTGAACGACTTGAAGGAGATCTCCGGGTGCGGGCCGCCGGTGTTCTGGTAGGTCTGCAGCACCACGGCCTCAGACCCGCGGGGGGGCACCGCCGAGCCGTACGTGGTCGCGGTGATGTCCAGCGCGTAGGGCAGGTCGCGGGGTGTCGAGGACTTGGCCACGTTGAGGAACGCGTCGCGGGTCTGGCTGACGTAGTCCGCGATCGATTTGGCGTCGGGATAGCTGCTCGGGAAGCTGATGCTGACGGTGTAGGCCGGGTCGTCCAGCGTGATCTGGCAGTTCTGGCCGGTGCTGACGCCCTTGAGGTCTGCGCAGTAGTCCTTCGGCGCCGCCGTCGCGATGGCGGGTCCAGCCGAGACGAGGATCGCGGTGGCCAGCACGGCCGCCTTCATTATCCGCATGTTCGCAGTTCCTCCCCTGAGATCTCGCTGCGGACACAGACTAGAACATCGACGACGGCGCACCGATCAGCGGTGCCGTCGCAGGAGCAGGACGCAGGTGAGGCTCAGGACCGAGAAGCCGGCCATCATCAGTGCGATAGCCGAACCGCCGAAGGTCGCCATCAACGCCGGGGACAGGACGGGCGGGATTGCGCCGCCGATGATTCCGGCGAAGTTGTTGGTCAGCGCCGCACCCGTGTAGCGGTACTTGAACGCGAAGATCCCGGGTACGAACGCGGCCAGCGGTCCCGACACGATGCCGATGATGGCATAGGTGATCACGATGGCCACGCCGAACAGAATCGGCTTGCCGGTCTCGATCAGGGGGACCACCGCGAACGACCACGGCACGGCCGCGACGAAACCGGCGCCCAACACCCGCGGTGTCCCGTGGGTGGCGCTGAGCCTCGCCGACAGCACGACACAGGCGACGGTGGCCAACCCGCCGAGGATGCCGACGACGAAGATCGTCGTCTTCTCGATGCCGCACTTGGCCTCGGCCAGCGTGGTGAAATACGTTGCCGCCTGGTAGGACAGCACGAACATCCCGCTCACGGCGCCGGCAGCCAGCGCCAGCTCGCGCGGCTGGCTTCGGAACAGCGCGACGATCGGCACCCCGGTGCGGGCGGTGGGATCGGCGTGGGCGAACGTCGGTGTTTCCTCGACGTGCATCCGGATGTAGAACGCGACGGCGACGAGCACGGCGCTGAGCAGAAACGGCACACGCCAGCCCCATTGCAGGAACGCCGCGCTGCCGGTCCCCAACAGGGTATGGGACAGCAGGAAGACCACATTGGTCAGCACGAGTGCCGTGCCGAGGCCCAGTTGAGTGAACATGCATGCGTACGAACGCTTTTCGCGAGGAGCGCTTTCGGCGCAGAGCAGCGCCGCACCGGCCCACTCTCCGCCGACGGCGAAGCCCTGCATGAGCCGCATGGCGATCAGCAGCAGCGGGGCCGCGATACCGATGGCGGCGGTGCTGGGGATCAGGCCGACGGCGAATGTCGAGGTCCCCATGATGAGCAGGGTGACGATCAGGGTGCGCTTGCGGCCGACCCGGTCACCGAAGTGGCCGAAGAAAACGGCACCTACGGGTCGGGACAGGAAGGCGCTGGCGAAGCTGGCCAGGGAGGCCACCGTCGCCATCGTCGTGCCCAGGTGCGGGAAGAAGACGGTGGGGAACACCAGCGCGGCAGCGGTGCCGTAGATGAAGAAGTCGTAGAACTCGATCGCCGAGCCGACGTAGGCGGCGAGGGCGGCCCGTCGCATGCCGTGGTCGCCGAGGTCGGCGGCGCGCGACTGGAGAACGATTCGCCTTGGGCGCACGTGCAGTGTTTGCATTGCGTTATCGTGAGCCGGCTCACACCTTCGGGGTATCCGCCGGCTGACGGAACCTCATGGGGGACTGAACTGTCCGCCGGCGGGGGGACATTGGCCGCAAAACCGCAGGCCCGCTGAGTATGGTCAGCCCATGGCCGAGGCGTTGAGCAGGATCTTCGATGCGCATGGCGGGTTGGACCACTGGCGTTCGCTATCGTCGCTCGACGTGGAGATGTCGGCGTGGGGCTTCTTGTTCACGGTCAAGCGCATCCCCCCGCTGAGACATGCCCACTTGACGATCAGTACCCGGGAGCCGCACGTCGTGCTGCACGACTACCCCACCGACGGCCGGCAGGCCGTTATGCAGGGCGGCAAGCGCGTCGAGATCAGGAACGCCGACGGCTCAGTGGCCGAGGCCCGGGACAACCCGCGTCAGGCTTTCCGCAGCGGACGGCTGTTGCGTTGGGATGCAATCGATTTCGCGTACTTTTGCGGCTACGCCATGTGGAACTACCTGAATCTGCCGTTCCTGCTTGCAGATCCGGGCGTCACGGTGACGGACTCGGATCGGCAGGCGACCTGCACTCATCTGCGGGTGTGCTATCCCGACACCATTCCCACCCATTCGCCCATCCAGCAGATGTACTTCGACGCATCCGGGCGGCTGGTGCGGCACGACTACACCGCCGACGTCGTCGGCTCGTGGGCCAAGGCGGCACACCTGTGCCGCGACTACCGCCAGTTCGGGGGGCTGTGGGTGCCGACGACCCGGCGGGTCTATCCGCGCGGACCGGTCAACCGGCCGCTGCCGATGCCGCTGCTGGTGGCCGTCGACATCCACGACGTCGCGCCGCGCTGAGTCAGGTCCCGATCAGCGACTGGATCCAGTCGCGCGCGAAGTACACGACGAAGCCGGCCGCCACGATCCACAGCAGCGGGCTGATCTCCCGTGCCTTGCCGGCCGCCGAGCGCACCACCACCCACGTGACGAAGCCGACGCCGATGCCGTTGGCGATTGAATAGCTGAACGGCATCACCGCGACGGTCAGCACGACCGGCAGTGCCACCGAGAACTCCGAGACGTCGATGTGGCGCAGCTGGGAGAACATCATCGTGCCCACGATGACCAGCGCGGCGGCGGCGACCTCGCTGGGGACGACGGAGGCCAGCGGCGAGACGAACATCGCGATCAGGAACAGCGTGCCGGTCACCATGTTGGCCAGACCGGTGCGGGCACCTTCCTCGATGCCGGCGCCGGACTCGATGAACACCGTGTTCGACGACGCGGAGGTGGCGCCGCCGACAACCGCGCCGGCGCCCTCGACGATCAGGGCCGAGCGCAGCCGCGGGAAGTAGCCCTGCTCGTCGGCGACGCCGGCTTCGCGCGACAGTCCGGTGAAGGTGCCCATCGCGTCGAAGAAGTTGGCGAACACCAGGGTGAACACCAGCATCGTCGCCGCGAGAATGCCGATGCGGCTGAAACTTTCGAAGCTGACCGCCCCGACCAGCGACAGGTCGGGAAGCGCGAACGGCGCGCCGGACAGCGTCGGCACCGACAGTGACCATCCGCCAGGGTGTTTCACCGCGGAGCCGAGGTGCCAGATCGCTTCGATGCCCATCGCGACGAGCGTGCCGGTCACCAGCCCGATGAGGATCCCGCCGCGCACCTTGCGAACCACGAGGATTCCGGTGACCAGCAGGGTGAAGATGAAGACCAGTGTCGGGACGGTGTTGATCGACCCGTGGCCGTGAGCACCGAGACCGACCGGGGGCGACGGCAGCCCGGTCGACTCGATGAAACCCGAGTCGACCAGCCCGATGAACAGGATGAACAACCCGATGCCTGCGGTGATCGCCAGCTTGAGTTGCATCGGAACGGCGTCGAAGACCAGCCGGCGCAGCCCGGTCGCCGCCAGCACGACGATGATCAGGCCGTTGATGACCACCAGGCCCATCGCCTCGGGCCAGGTGAGGGTGCCGACGACGGTGGTCGCCAGAAACGAGTTGATGCCCAGCCCGGCGGCGAACGCGAACGGCAGCCGGGCGAACAGCCCGAACAGGATCGTCATCACCCCGGCGGCCAGCGCCGTGGTCGCCGACACCTGGGCGAACTGCAGTTTGTGGCCGGCCACGTCGGCCGAACCCGACAAGATGATCGGGTTGAGCACGATGATGTAGGCCATCGCGATGAACGTGACCACGCCGCCGCGGATCTCGGCGCCCACCGTCGACCCGCGGGCCGTCACCTCGAAAAACCGGTCGAGTCGATTCACGTCTCGCACCCTAGGGTGCCGCGCGCCGATCCGCAGAGCGTTGAGTGAGGAATCCGGCAGCCGTTGTTCGAGTAAACCTCTGCGAGTTTCCTGACTCGAGGCTAATTCGGCTGGCCTGCAACGGCAGTAAGCGGAATGGCGACGGTGCCCTGGCAGGCTCCGGCGTCGATCGTCGTCTGGAATTCTCCGGCCAGCGTGCCGTCGGACTGCGGGGTGTAGGTGGTCACCGAGTTCGCCGGGTCGAGCGTGGTCGTGCCGTCGGGATGCAGGCAGTCCCAATTCCAGCTGTTGGAGCGCGACCAGGTCGAACCGGTCCAGTCGAACGTCACCGACTGCACGACGTTGTCCTTGGGTGTCGGGCCGTCGATCACCGACGCAACACACTTGCCGCCCGAGCAGTTGGTGGTGATCTTGTACCAGGCGGTGTAGGGCGTCTCCTGCTGTGTCGCGGCGATGCTGGTGCCCGACTTCTGGTCGGTGTGGAAGGTGATCTTGTACCAGCCGCCCCAGAACGGTGTCCCGTCGCCGTGTGCGACCGGCGAGGCGATCAGAGCTCCGGTCACGGCGGCGGCGGTCACCAGGCGGCGGGAGTGCTTGTCGCGCATATCCGAACTTTTTCAGAAGAGCGGCATGTCGTGAGCGTTATGCGGGATTCGGATCAGCCGAGATAGATCTCGGTGCCGTTCGGATAGCCGCCGCCGTCGGTGGCGATGTGGACGTGCGTGTAGTGGTTGGCGTCGTCGTTGCCCAGATTGGGCATGAGATAAGGCTTTCCGGTGCGGGTGTACATGACACGGCGCCAGATGAGGTGGTTCAGCGACAACCGGTCGGCGTTGGCCAACGCGAAGGCCGCGATGCGGTCACCGAGTTCCTTGCCTGCCGGTGTCTGGTAGTTCGGGATCATCACGTCGATCGCCATCCCCAGCGGATGCCACTTCAGGGCGTCCGGCCGGACCCCGCCGATGTTCTTGATCTCGGGGAAGTAGGCGCTCACCAGACGCTCGGCGAGGATGGTGTCGACCTGCAGGCCCTTCTCGTTGCAGACGCCGACCGGCAGCACCCGGCGGTTCACCGCGCTACGGCTGGCCGCCACGTCGGCCGCCGACATCACGACGTAGTGGGCGGCGACCGGTGTGGTCTGCGCGTCCAGTTGGGCGGCGGCCACCAACTCGGCGCCGTGGGCGGCACTCATCGGATTGCTCGCGGCCGGCTGCGCGCCGGTGCTGGCGGTCAGGACGGCGGCGACCGCGGCAGCGACCAGGGCGACGCCGGGAACCGACCGGCGGCGCCGCGGCTTGGCTAACCGGTGTCTCGCCACGCACGGCACTTTACCTGCCCTGTTCTGCGGCGATGGCGTCGTTCGCTATCTTCTGTCCGGCATCCCGGCGGCGAATAAGAGGCCATGGAAATGCGCAAATTGTTGCTGAGACGGGGTGCGGCCAGCGCCGTGCGGATTCCCCAAATCAGACCGGAACGTGAACTTGAACTGCGTGTTCATCTTTTGTTCACCAAACCGAATCCGGAGCGATACTGTTGGGGTTTCAGTTCGCTCTCGACGCATATGCGTGTTGGTCTGGCGGCTGAAATTTATTTCTTGAATCGGCCCGCGAACCCGCGCAGCGGCAGGTCGGCGCTGGTGAGCAGGCCCGGCGGGGCCGCCACCACCGAGGCGATCGCATTGAGCGCCGGCATGCCGGTGACGGTCATCCCGATGGAGGCGAACGACTCCGGGTTGGACAGATCGACGCCGGGCTTCGGGAAGATCATGTGCTTGTTGTAGATGTACGGGTCGCCCTTGATCTGGGTGATGTAACAGCCCTTGATGTCCCAGCTGGGATCGGTGTGCGGCGTCATCTGCCACTCCAGGTGAGTTTCGATGCGCGGCACCCCGTCGACCAATCCCTGGTATTTGATGTAGTTGCCGCCCAGCGAGCCTTTCGGCAGCAGGTACCAGCCGAGGTCGACGTCCTTGGTGCAGGCACCGAGTTCGTAACTGAACGTCACCTCGTCGAGTTCGATGTCGAAGCAGTCGGCCATCATCAGCACGCTGTCGGCGAACACGCGGGTGTACTTCTCCAGTCTGGTCGGGATGCTCGGATCGTCCACGGGCAGTCCGTATCCCACCTCGATCCAGGTGTCCCTGGAGTGATGGCAGGAGACGTCGACGGACTCGATGGTGGTGATGTTCTCGATCTCGGCGACGTCGGCGGAGCACACGACGCCCACGATCTGGTTGACGCCCGGGTTCATGCCGGTGCCGTAGAACGTGGAACCGCCCTTCTCGCAAGCCTGTTGGAGCAGTTGGGTCACCGGTTTGCCGGAGTGGTGGGGGTGGTTGCGGTCGCGGTGCCAGCCGGTGATCCAGTCCGCGGTGGTGACGACGTTGATCCCGGCTTCGAGGATCGCCACGTAGAGGTCCTCGTCCGGGAACACCCCATGGAAGGTCAGCACGTCCGGCTTGGCGGCGATGATCTCGTCGACCGAACCCGTTGCGGTGACACCGATCGGCGGCAGGCCGACGATCTCGCCGGCGTCGCGGCCGATCTTCTCGGGGGTGTAGCAGTGCAACCCGACCAGTTCGAGGTCGGGGTGGTTGGTGATGCGCCTGATCATCTCGGAGCCGACGTTGCCGGTGGCGACCTGGAACACCCGAATCGGTAACTTCACGGGCACTGTGGTTCTCCTCAAGGGTGTTCGGCTGCAGCGGTGTGCAGCCGTGCTGGGGTGTCGGGGTAGAACTGGGCCGCCCACGCGCGAAAAGCGGTGAAGCCGTCGTACTCGGAGGTGGACAGCGCAGGCCGGTCGGTGTAGCGCTGGTGTCGCCAGATCTCGATGTCGGCGGCGAACTGGTCGATCACCATCTGCCCGAAATCCTGAGCCTTGGCTTCGGCTTTCGGCCTGTCGTGGCCGGGCACCCGCCCGATGTAGACCATGAACCGGACGTCGGACGTGCACTCGTCGACCGGGGTGATCGCCGAGATGGTGCGGTTGTCGACCATGCCCCAGCTCTTGGTCACCGCGATACCGAGTCCGCCGTTGATCGCCTCGACGCCGCTGTTGACGTCGTCGATGATCTGACCCTCGTCGCCCTCGAAGGTGATGGTGAAGTCCACGTAGGACACCGGCTCGTCGAAGTCGTGCCGGGTGAAGAGCGGCACGATCGGCGTCTGGTGTACGAACTTGAAATGGGCGAAGTCGACCCCGTTTTCGAGGACGAACTGCGGATGCAGCTCCAGTCCATGGCGGAACAGCCGCTGCTGCGGGTAGTAGTCGGCGGCGGTGCTGCCGTCGTTGAAGTCGGCGAAGATGTCGGGGGCGTCGAAGTACGGATCGCGGTCTTCGACGTCATGCCAGATGTATACCGACGAATTACGCTCCACCACAGGGTAGGTGGGGATACGCCGACCGCGGTTGGGCCGGTCCTCGTAGGGGATGCACACGTTGCGGCCCTCGTGGTTCCACTGCCAGCCGTGAAACGGGCACTGGATCACCTCGCCGACGACGTGGCCGCCGTACCCGAGATGGGCGCCCAGGTGCTCGCAGTAGGCGTCCATCACCGTCAACGTCCCGGACTGGGCGCGCCACGCGACCATGTCGCGATCGAAGTACTTCATCCGGTGGACGTCACCCACGGCGATCTCGTCCGACCAGGCGACCTGGAACCATCCGGTGGGCTTCATCGACAGGGACGGCTTCGCCATGTCGCGAGTGTAGAAATTGTTCATAGAGGTGTCAATGAAACTGCTGGTGATTCGGTTACGATCCCACAATGGCGAAGGCGGACAGCGCGCGGCGACGGCCGAACCGGCGCGGTTCGGCCACCCGGGAGAACCTGCTCGAGGCTGCGCTGACGGCGTTGGCCTCCGGCGATCCCGGGGCCGTGTCGGCCAACCGCATCGCCAAGGAGATCGGCGCGACCTGGGGAACCGTGCAGTACCAATTCGGCGACACCGACGGCTTCTGGGCGGCCGTGCTGCGCCACACCGCCGAGCGGCGCGCCAACCTCTTCTCCCCGCCCGACACCTCCGCCAGTCTGCGCGAGCGGGTGTCGCGGATCATCGACACGCTCTACGACGGCCTGACCAACCGGGATTCGCGGGCCATCGAGAACCTGCGCGCGGTGCTGCCGCGGGACTACGCCGAACTCGAGCGGCTCTATCCGCAGACCGCGGCCGAACTGTTCTCCTGGGGCCAGGGCTGGCAGGAGACTTGCCAGAAGGCCTTCGCGGACCTGCACGTCGACCCGCAGCGGGTGCGCGAGATCGCCTCGCTGATCCCGGGGGCGATGCGCGGTATCGCCTCGGAGAAGCAGCTCGGCACCTACGCCGACCTTGACGAGGCACGCTGCGGGCTGACGAACGCGATCGTCGCCTACCTCGACGACGGGCGCGGCTAGTGGTGCTCGAGCATCGAGTTGTTGCGGCGGTGTCGCGGATCGGACGACGACAAGTCGACGTTGGTGGCCAGTGGCGCGCCTGAACCCCGTACAGCGGCGCCGCCGCCGCCGTCGCATCGTCGTGCTGGCGGTGGTGGTGGTCGCGGTGGTCGCCGGGCTGGTGGTGTGGGACCGGCACTGGGCGGACAAGCGCCAGGCCGGACCGTCGCCGACGTGGACGCCGACGCCGACCTCGGGAGCCGCGGCACCGCCGCCCGGCCGGACGCCGCGGTTCGACCATGCCCGAGCTCAACTCGCGGCACTACAGGTCAAAGGCTGGGACCGCACCCAGGACTTTCTGCGGTCGCGGTTCGGGAAGGCCTGGAGCGACGATGTCAACGTCGAGTTCGGGCACAACGGCTGCAACACCCGCGACGACATCCTGCGCCGCGACCTGGCCAACCTCGTGGTGCGCCCCGGAACCTGCTACGCGCAGTCCGGAACCCTGCACGACCCCTACACCGGGGCCACCATCAACTTCGTCCGCGGGCCGGACACCTCCAACAGCATCGAGATCGATCACGTGGTATCGCTGGCCGACGCCTGGTACAAGGGCGCGCGGTCCTGGGATCCGCAACGCCGGCTCGACTTCGCCAACGATCCGCGCAACCTGCTGGCCGTGAGCCCGAAAGCCAACTTCGACAAGGCTTTTCGGGATGCTGCCTCATGGCTGCCGCCCAACGCCGCGTTCCGCTGTGATTTCGTGGCCCGCCAGATCGACGTGAAAAGCGCCTACGGACTCTGGCTGTCGGCCAAGGAGGAGCAGGCGATGGCCGACGTGCTCGCGCACTGTTGAACCGCTAAGTGATCAACCGCCGCGCGTGCTTGAGCAGGTAGGCGCGCAGGGTGTCGTCGTCGACATCGGCGGTGAGTGGGTGCATCACCGCCACGCCGATGGCGCCGGCCAGCATCGCCGCACCGAGTCTTGCCTCGTCGCCGGCCTCACCGATCAGCACGCCGTAGAGCCGTTCGATGAACTGCTGGAACTGTGGCTGCGAGGCAAGGAGGCGCACCACCACGGGGTCGAACTGCAAGGTGCTGGCCAGCCGACGGTCCTCGACCGCGACGTCGACGACGGCGCGCAGCAATCGGTCTCGCGCCCGTATGGCATTGGGCTGCGCCTCGGCGGCTTCCAGGGCCTCCTCCAGTCTGGCGAGTCCGCGTTCGGTCGCAGCGATGACGATGTCGTCCTTGGCCTTGAACTGCCGGTACACCGCGGCCTTGGTAACCCCGACCGAATCGGCGATCATCTGCAGTGAGGTGCCCCCAACGCCGTGCTGGGCGAACAGTTCCAGCGCCGCGTCCAGCACGCGCGTCTGCGCGGCGGTGCGTTGCACGCGTGACCATCCCGGTCCGGTGGGGGCACTGGCGCTCACGAATCAGAGGATAGCCGAACGCCCTTGACCCCAAGTTGCCGATCGGCTACTTTCGCCGGTAGCCGATCGGCGACCCGAAACCTGCCATGAGGACTCGACGATGAGACGAACCGACGGTGAGCTGATCCTGTGGTGGACGCTGCCGGTGCTGCTGGTCATCTGGATCGCCGCCTTCCTGATGTTCCCCGGCTTCCGGCCTCCGATGGCGCCGACGATGCCGGCCGACGACGTCGCCGCCTTCTACCGGGACAACACCTCGAGCGTGCAGTACAGCATGATCCTGTTCAACTGGTTCGGTGCCGGGCTGATACCGGTCTTGATGTTGATCGCCATGCAGATCCGCCGGATGAATCACTCGACACCGATTTTGCGGTACTGCGTGATCAGTTGTGCCGCAGGTGGTCCCACGCTGTTCCTGGTCGGCAATCTGTTCTGGCTCATCGCCGCGTTCCGGCCGCAGCGCGCCCCCGAACTCACCCAGCTGCTCAACGACCTGGCCTGGATCGCGTTCACCGCCGGAGTTCCGTTTCTGATCGCGCAGAGTGTGTTCCTGGCGCTGGCGATCTTCCTCGACGATCAGCCACGGCCGGTGTTCGGACGGTGGGTGGCCTACGTCAACCTCGCCGTCGCAGCGGCGCTGGCGCCAGCGTCGTTCGCCGCGCTGGCCCACGACGGACCGTTCGCGTGGAACGGCCTGCTGTCGTTCTGGGTCAAGAACATCGCGATCGTGGGGTGGATCGTGGTGATGGGAGTCGTTCTGGGCCTGCAGATCCGGCGCCGGCGCGCCCGTGAGCGGGTAGCGGCGTGAGCGGTCGGTGGCGCGACAACCCCAAGCGTGAGCTGTGGTTCGCGTGGTGGACCACGGTGGTCTTCTATCAGGTCTTCGGGCTGGTGTTCTTCGTCATCACCCGAACCCAACCGCCACCGTCGCCGGGCTGGGATACCCCGCGGATCGTGCAGTGGTTCAACGACAATCACACCGGGCTGCTGCTCGGCTTCGCCCTGATGTTCCTCGTCACGGGCATGGTGGCGCCGGCGAACGCGCTCATCGCCTACTCGATGCGCCGAATGTCGGTCAGCCCGGCTTTCGGTTACGCCTATCTGGTGATGTACGCGCTCAGCGCGGTGCCCGGACTGCTGCTGCTGTGCATCGCGCTGTCCGCCGGGGCGCTGCGGCCCGACCGCGACCCGGCATTGATCGCCTGGATCTACGACTTCGCGTTCCTGACCTACATCGGCACCATGGGGGTGTTCCTGCTCGGCTCACTGGTCTGGATGGCGGCCATCCTGCTGGACAAGAATGCCGTCTTCCCGAAGTGGTTCGGCTATCTCAATCTGTGCAACGCCCTCACCGAGGTCGTGGTGTCGCCGGCGTGGCTGTTCCACCGCGGAGTGTTCGCCTGGAACGGCCTGATCGCCTGGTGGATCGACATGGTCGTGTTCGTCACCTACACCGTGGTGTTCATCGTTCAGCTGCGCAAGATGATCCAGCGCGAGGACTTCGGGACCGGGCCGCTGATGGGAGCCACCGCGTGACCAGCACCCAGACGCCCCGCGATCAGGAGCGCCGGTTCGTGCCCGGACAGCCGGACATGTGGGCGTTCGTCCTCTTCGAGACGCTGTTATTCACAAGTTATTTCGCGGTGTACCTGTTCAACCGCGCCCGCAACGAGCAGCTGTACCTGCAGGCCCAGTCGCATCTCGAGCTGTGGGTCGGGGTGCTCAACACGATCGTGCTGCTGACGAGTTCGTGGTCGATCGCGCGGTGTGTGCAAGCCGCCCGCGCCGGCAATCATCGGGCTGCGCTGAGTCACGCGTTGCTGACCGCAATGCTCGGCGGACTGTTCCTGGTGTCCAAGGTCGCCGAATGGGTCAGACAGGTGCGGATGGGAAACACCCTGACCGCCAACGACTTCTTCATGCACTACTTCTTCCTGACCGGCCTGCACTGTCTACACCTGCTCATCGGCTTCGTGGTCCTCGG
Organism: uncultured Actinomycetota bacterium; assembly: GCA_963716465.1. Lineage (GTDB taxonomy): Bacteria > Actinomycetota > Actinomycetes > Mycobacteriales > Mycobacteriaceae > Mycobacterium. The sequence goes on along the minus strand of CAVQTS010000001.1, from coordinate 355,628 downwards.
CGTGATCGTCTATCAGCTTCGCGGCCCGCACCGCCGATCGCAGAAGCTGGTCGAGACCTGCGCCACCTACTGGCATACCGTCGACTTCCTGTGGGTGCTGATCTTCGCGATGCTCTACGTGGTGAGGTGAGGAAGATGAGACACCGACTGCTCATCGTCTGGGCCGTGCTGTGCGCGTTGACCCTCGGCTATCTGTGGCTGGACCACTCGGCGGACGGCGACGGGGGATTGCGGGCGAGCACCGTGGTGACCACCGCCGCGATCGTCATCGCTCTGGTCAAGGTGCGCATCATCTTTCGCGAGTTCATGGAAGTCCGGCACGCCCCGGTGCTGCTGTGCCGGCTCACCGACGCCTGGATCGCGATCATGGCGGTCAGCCTGCTCGGCAGCTACTTCGCCGGCGTCGCCCTGCGCTGAACCAGATCAGTTCCGCCGCGGCGGGCGCGGGAGGAAGCCGCTGGTTCGCGCCACATAGGCGTCGTAGGCCGGCCCGCGGCTTCGGCGCATGTTCTTCTCCAGCAGCGCCTTACCGCTGACACGCACCAGGAAGAACCCCATCAGCAGCGGCGAGACCACCGTGAGCAGTCCAGCCCAATGGCCGAGTGCCAGCAGCCACAAGCCGACCCACACGCAGACGTCGCCGAAGTAGTTCGGGTGCCGCGTCCAGGCCCACAGTCCGCGGTCCATGATCTGTCCGGCATTGGCAGGGTCCTTCTTGAACCGGGTCAGCTGGTAGTCGCCGACGGCCTCGAAGAGGAAACCGAGCACCCACACCGCGATGCCCAGCGCGCCGACGACTCCCAGACTCGCCCTCTGGTACATGGCCAGCTGCACGGGCAGCGACACCACGAACAGGATCACCGCCTGCGGGAGGTAGATCTTGCGTGCCACAAACCCGACCAGCGAGCCGGACCGATGGCTCATGATCGCGACGTATCGCGGATCCTCGCCGTGCCCGACGTTGCGAACCCCGATGTGCAGACCCAGGCGAAGCCCCCACATCGCCGTCAGGACAAGCACGACGAGGCGACGGACCTCGTCACCGCCGGCGTGCCGGGAGGCCAGGAAGCTGACCATCGCGACCAACACGAAGCCCGGACCCCAGAAGATGTCGACGATCGACTGGTTGCGTACCCGGATCGAGGCGGCCATGATCGCGGCGAAGTACACCGCGACGGCCAGGGCGCACAGCAGCAGGTTGACGCCGACGGCGCCCCAGGACAGCTCAGTCCTCCTTGGCGATCAACCGCTTGAGAGCCGCCCGGTCGGGCTCGAGCAGTTCGGCGATGCGCGCCTGGTTCACGTCGGCGACGAGAATCTCGCCGACGTCCTTGTGCACGTCGGTGAAGATGCCATGGGCCTTCATCTTGTCGGCCTGGTACACGTTGTCCTCGGTCGGCGTCACGTAGTACACGGCGTCGGCCTTGAACCGGTGCACCATCCACAGGTGGATCACCGTCATGAGGCGCTTCTGGCGCAGCTTCTCGGCGTAGGTGTTCTGGTCGCGCACCTGCAGGATGCTGCGGCCGTGGCGGTCCTTGATCGGGTCGAAGACCACGTCGGCGAGCTTCTCACCGTCGTCGGCGCCGTAGATGCCCAATTCGAGGACGTCGGAGCCGGCGCGGCGCGGCCGCAGCGTCACCCGCAGATTTTCGCCGAGCTCGTAGTGCTCGCTCCAGAGCGCCAGCCAGTCCTCGAGGAGCTTCTTGGGCACCTCGGTCTGCACCAGATGCTGATGCTGGGTGGAGCCCGCGCCCATCGCCTTGGTGGTCGCGGTACGACCGGACGACGCCGCCAGTGCCGCATCGCTGCGGGGTCCGCCCACCAGCGTCTGAGGTGTGCGGTAAGGGGATTCGACCAGCCGCATCTTGCGCTGCAGCCGGGCCAGGGCCAGCATGCCGTCCTGGCGCAGCGCGGTCGCGAACTCCTCTGCGGCGACACCGTCGATCTGATGGCCGCCGTAGGTCATGAAGTTGAAGACGAAGCCCATCTTCCCGATCTCTTCCGGGAAGGCCCGCATCTCCTCGTCGCTCATCCCGGTGGTGTCCCAGTTGAACGAGGGGGACAGGTTGTAGGCCAGCATCTTGTTCGGGTAGACGGCGTGGACCGCCTCGGCGAACTCGCGGGCGTCGGCCAGGTCGGCGGTCTTGGTCTCCATCCACAGCAGGTCCGCAAACGGCGCTGCGGCAAGGGATTTGGCGATCGCGTACGGGATGCCGCCACGGACCTGGTAGTAGCCCTCGGGGGTTCTCGCCCGCTCGCAGTCCCAGGCGGCGTCGACACCGATTTGACGGGCCTTCTCCCGCGCCGCGTACAGCGACGCGGTCTTGGCGAAGGCGCTCCAGTCCACGACGCTCATGTCCAGCGACTCGCCCTCGCCCTCGCGGAACTTGAGCAGTTCGGCAACGGCATCCCCGTAGGTCTCCAGTCCGGCGTCGTCCTGCCAGGCCTCCACGAACTGCGACTCGACCCGGTCGAAGATCGCGTCCACGGAGTGCTCACGGCCGTCCTGCCAGGCGGCGGCGGCCTCGCTGACCGCGGCGGCGATGCCGTGGCGCTCGAGCCACGCATCGGCGATGGCGTACTCGCCCTCGGGCAGGGCGTAGAGCAGGTGGCCGTTGAGCTCGGTGACGCCGGCGGTGTAGAAGCGGCGCACCATCGCCAGGAAGCACGCCTTGTAGGGCGGGATCTTGAGGTTGGTGGCGCCGAGCAGGAACGGCTGGTCGCGCTCGTCGGCGCGGCTCTCGACGAGGTTGGCCGCCTCGGCGTCGGTGCGGGCCACGATGATTCCCGGCACGCGCATGATGTCGAGCTGGAAGCGTGCGGTGTTCAGCCGTTTGATCTGCTCGTCGGACGGAACCAGCACCTTGCCGCCCTGATGGCCGCACTTCTTGGTGCCCGGCCGCTGGTCCTCGATGTGGTAGCCGGACACACCCGCCTCGACGAAACGGCGGATGAGGTTGCGGACGTGAGGATCTCCGCCGTGGCCGGTGTCGGCGTCGGCGATGATGAACGGCCGGTAGTCGACGGCCGGGGTGGCGGCCCGCTGCGCTTCGGTCATCTGCAGCCGCAGGAAGTGCTGGTTACGGTCGGCGGTGAGCAGCGCCCGCACCAGGCCGGCGGCCTCGTCGGGCACCTGGCTCAGCGGATAGCTGGCGAGGTCGGGCCCGGGGTCCTCGGTGACCGATCCCTTGGCCGAGGTCGCCCACCCGCCGAGGTAGATGCCCTCGATGCCCATCCGCTTCATGGTCACGGCCTGGCCCGGGGAGTAGGGCCCGAAAGTCGTGATGCTCTTCTTCTCGCTGAACAGCTCGCGCAGCCGCTGGTAGAAGGCCTTGGAGGCCTCGCGTGCGACGGTGTAGTCGACCGGGATGGTCCCGCGCTGCTCGACGACCTGCCGCGCGCTGTAGAGCCGGGTGATCCCCTCGAACCGCGGGCTGTCGATGTACCGCTGGGTTTCGGCGACCTCCCGGTCGAATCCCGACTGGGTCTCTGCGTCCGCTTCGATGATGGACATGGGTCTTTACGCTCCTCGGTGAGCCGGTTCCCGCGCAGGCATCAGCGCCCGGGCGACAGTTCTGATTATCCCGAGTCCACTGCCAACTGGAGTAGCTTTGGCCGCACTCAGAGGAACGTCTGCCCCATTGCCGACGGGCGGTCGTTGCGGTGCGGCCGGGAATGGCAGGTGATTGATTCGCACAGCAAATTGTTTCTGAGGACAGAAGCCGACTTATCCGTGCCGCTGTCAATTATTTGAAGCGTATTCGAATCATGCTGGGGTACAGCCTGATTCAGCGACATGAGATCATTCTATGGAATATTTACCGTGCCGCCGATAAATTAGCCGTAGTTCTGCATGGGCGAAATGCCTGATTGGTGTTCACCCGGATTCGTAAATCCGGTACATTCCTGTGGTCCGCATCACTGCCGCACGGCGGTATCGCGGCGCCCATTCGCTTCGGGTTGGGGGAAGGAGGCGAGATGTACAGCGGTCGGCCGTGGCGCGGATCCGGCGACCACAGGTGAGCGTTCACGATCGTCCCCCGCTGAAGACGGTGGGAACTGTGTTCCTGGTTCTCATCGCCGCGCTGCTCACGCTGGTGTTCCTGCAGTTCCGCGGTGACCTCGCCCCGACGACCACCCTGACCATGATCTCCGGGCGGGCGGGTCTGGTGATGGACTCGGGATCGAAGGTCACTCTCAACGGCGTGGTGGTGGGCCGGGTCGGCAAGGTCTACTCCACGACGCGGGACGGCAAGTCGATTGCGCAGGTGACGCTCCTGGTCGACTCGCACTACGTTCCGGCGATCCCGGCCAATGTGCGGGCCGACATCAAGGCCAGCACGGTCTTCGGCAATAAGTACGTGGCGCTGACCACGCCCAAGGACCCGAGTCCGGCCCGGATCACCAGTGCCGACGTCATCGACGCCTCGTCGGTCACCACTGAGTTCAACTCCCTGTTCGAGACCGTCACCTCGATCGCCGAGAAGGTCGACCCGGTCCGGCTGAACCTCACCCTGTCCGCGGTCGCCGAGGCGCTCAACGGGCTGGGCACCAAGTTCGGCCGCTCGATCGTCAACGGCAATGCGATCCTCGACGACGTCAACCCGCAGATGCCCCAGATCCGCTACGACGTGGCGCACCTTTCCGATCTCGCCGACGTCTACACCAAAGCCAGCCCAGATCTGTGGAACGGGCTCGACAAGGCCGTGACCACCGCGGGCTCGCTCAACGCGCAGCAGAGCGACATCGACGCCGCGCTGCTGGCCTCGATCGGCTTCGGCAACACCGCCGGCGACGTCTTCGAACGCAGCAGCCCCTACCTGGTGCGGGCGCTGTCCGACCTGGTGCCCAGCTCCCGGCTGCTCGACAAGTACAGCCCGGCGGTCCTCTGCGGCGTGCGCAACATCGCCAAGGCATTGCCGGCAGCGCTGGACTCGTTCGGCGGTAATGGCTACTCACTGAACACCGTCACCGAGATCCTCGGTGCCCCGAACCCTTACGTCTATCCCGACAACCTGCCCCGCACCAACGGCCGGGGTGGTCCCGGGGGAGCACCGGGCTGCTGGCAGACGATCGACCGCAACTTCTGGCCGGCGCCCTACCTGGTTCTCGACGACGGGGCGTCGATCGCCCCCTACAACCATTTCGAACTGGGCCAGCCGCTGCTGACCGAGTACGTGTGGGGACGTCAGGTCGGCGAGAACACCATCAACCCGTAGCTCTGGTGGCCTAGCCTGTCCACCAGGAGCGACGGTCCGTCGGAAGGGTGTTGTCAATGCGTGTTCGTCTCGAACGGGATCAATGCGTGGGCCACGCCCAGTGCTATGCCGTTGACCCAGAACTGTTTCCGATCGACGACCAGGGCTACTCGGTCCTCGAAGATCGTGACGTGGCCGAGGGCGACGAACAGCGCACGCGTGAGGGTGTGGCGGCGTGCCCCGAGGCGGCACTGATCCTGGAAGACGGCTGAGGGGCAGGCGATGGTCGCGTCTGACGGCCACGGTGTGAAGCCCACCCCGACGCTGCGGCGCACCCTCAATGTGTGGTCGGCGGTGGGCGTCTCGGTCGCCCTGATGGCGCCGTCCATGGCTATCAACATCAATCCGCAGGGCACGGCGGCGGCGGTCGGGCGCGCCGTACCGCTGGCGTTCCTGTTGGCCACCGTCGGTGTGCTGCTGATCGCCCATACCTTCGTTCGGCTGTCGCAGCGGTTCAGCCACGCCGGCAGCGTATACGCCTTCGTGGGAGTGACATTGGGGCCGCGCACCGGCAGCGTGGCGGGCTGGCTCAACGCCGGCACCTACATCTTCTACGGAGCGGTCACCGCGACGGCGGCGGGTATCTTCCTGACCGACCTCGCCCGAAAGATCGCCGCGCCCAATGCCTTACCGGACTGGACGGGGTTCGTCTTCGCCTGGCTGGTGCTCGCGGCCGTCTGGCTGCTGGCCGTCCGCGAGATCAAAGGCGGGACAACCCTTCTGTTGCTCGTCGAAGGCCTCACGATCACACTGATCCTGGTGGTCGCGGCCATCACGCTCGGCAAGCTGGTCACCGGCCACGCGCCGGCCGGTCAGCGGTTCGATCTGTCAGTGTTCAGCGTGGCCCCGGGGACGTCGATATCGACGGTCTTCCTCGGAATCGTCTTCGGCTTCCTGTCCTTCGCCGGGTTCGAGGCCGCGGCGACTCTGGGGGAGGAGACCCAGGAACCGCGGCGCAACATTCCCCGGGCCATCCTCGGCACGGCGGTTTTCGGCGGGGTGTTCTTCGTCGTCGTGACCGCCATCGAGATGATGGCCTTCGGCGCCGATGCCCACGGGGTGGAGGCGTTCACCAAATCCGAAGCGCTGATGGGAGATCTGTCGGCGCAGTACGTCACTCCGTGGCTGTCGTGGGTCATCGTGATCGGAGCCACCTTCAGTGCGGCGGCATGCTGTCTGGCCAGTGTGGTGGGTGCCAGCCGGCTGGTGTTCGCGCTCAGCCGCGACGGAATGGGCCCGGCAGTGCTGGCCGCGGTGCACCCGTCGCGAAGCGTTCCGCATCTGGCGGCGACGGCGTGCGTGATCCTGGTGGCCGCGATCCAGGGTCTGGGATGGGCTGTGCTGCATGCCGCTCCGTTCGACGTGTTCACGATCTCGGCCACCGCGGGCACGCTGATCCTGCTGGTGGCCTACGTGCTGGCGACTCTGGGTGCGGTGAAGTTGCTGTTCTTCTCCGGTCGACGTCGCCGTGAGCAAGTGGGAGGTGGTGATCCCGGTGCTCGGCCTGGCGCTGCTGGGATACACCCTCTACCGCAACGTCATTCCCTGGCCGAGCGGCAGCGCACTGTGGGGACCGGGATTGGCGATCGCCGTGCTGGCCGTGGTTGTGGTGGTGGTGCTGGCCCGCCCGTCAGCGGCTCGCGACGCCGGCGCGAAACTGCTGCGGCAACAGGGCTTCTGACATGACGAAGGCCGCACTGCTGCCTGGGCAGGCAGTGCGGCCCCCGATCGAGAGATTCAGGCGGGCAGGTCGACGGGATCGCCCGCTGCGGGGACGTGGTCGCCGACCGGGACGATGTCACCTGCCGGTGGCAGGTTGTCCACCGGCGGCGGCGCAACATCGGGTGCCGGGGCAGCCGGCTGGGGATTGGCGACGTCGACCACCACCGGGGCGTCCTGCGACGCCTGCGGATCGGTCTGCATCTCCTGGGCCTCCATGGGCAGATACATGTGGTGGTTGAACTGCCTCTGATAGGCGCCGCCGCCACCGATCCGCACACCGCCGCCCTCGCCACTGGACACCGGAGTGCCGTCGGGCAGCGTCACAGCGGTGTGGGCGCTGTTCCACCCGATCACCAGTGAGTCGGGCGCAGTGCCGTAGTGGAAGCCACGGGCCAGCAGAGCGGCCTCTTCGTTGGTGGTGTGGAACCTGCTGCCGAAGGCCGGCCGGCCGGTGGCCACATTGGATACCCAGGAAGCCAGTCCCGAGCAGTCGGTGCCAGCCGGGCTATCCCCACCGGGGATGTACGGCGTGCCTGACACCTGACTGATCAGAGCCATCAACGTCGCGATTGCAAACATGTGATCGAAAGTAACAACGGAATTTGGTGTTCGCCAAAACCTGTGTTCTCCATCACGTTCCGCGAATTCCTATGGCCCACACGACAAAAACAGCGAGAAATACGAACCGAATACGGATTCGATTTGCCACAAAAAATGCGAATAATATTGGAAAACAACCACTTTCAGCGCGAATGCTAGACGCCGCGAACGGAATTGGCTTCGGCGAGGCCATTTTTGGCGATGTCAATTTGGCGAACGCCAGGCACGTGATTTCGCTTCACGCGTGATGAGCTTGATACCTCTTGATCGATTCAGATGAGGTAAGACGTAGCTTCCCCGTTATCCGGGGTGACGCCACGATCGCTCGGTTCAGCCGTCGGCCCGAACCTGGTCCTTGACCGCCGGCACGATCGGCGGGGCGGTCCGCCAGTTGGGCAGACCGTCTTCCTCCAGGCCGACCGGCCAGCCGTTCTCGTGGACCTGCGCCCAGTGCGAGTGGTTGAGCTGGTGCAGCGTGAAGCAGGCGTTCAGCGCGTTGTAGAAGCCCATGTTGTCCATGGTCTGGTTCACCGCCTCCTTGGCCAGCAGCGCGGCCATGGTCGGGACCTCGGCGATCCGGCGGGCGAACTCGAGAGTCTTCTCGGTGAGCTCGTCGGCCGGGAACACCTTCGACACCATGCCCAGCTGGTAGGCCTCGTCGACGGTCAGCGCATCACCGGTGAGCATGAGCTCCTTGGTCTTGCGCGGCCCGAACTCCCACGGATGCGCGAAGTACTCCACACCGCACATGCCCAGCCGGGTGCCGACCACGTCGGCGAAGCGGGTGTTCTCGGCGGCCACGATCAGGTCGCACGCCCACATCAGCATCAGTGCCGCCGCGTAGACGTCGCCATGCACCTGCGCGACGGTGATCTTGCGCAGGTCCCGCCAGCGCCGGGTGTTGGCGAAGAAGTGGTGCCATTCCTGCAGCATCAGGCTCTCCGCGCCCTCGCGGGTGCCGCCGTTGACCTGGTAGCTGGGGTGCTGATCGGGGCCGGGGGTGAACTCCGCCCGCGACACCGCCGAACCCAGGTCGTGTCCGGAGGAGAACATCGGTCCGAGGCCACCGAGGATCACCACGCGCACCTTGTCGTCGGCCTCGGCGCGCAGGAACGCCTCGTTCAGCTCCACGAGCAGGCCGCGGTTCTGCGCGTTGCGCGCGTCCGGCCGGTTGAGCATGATGCGCGCGATGCGGCCGTCATCGAGCTCTTCGTAGGTGACGAAGCGGTAATCCTGTGGCATATCGGCATCCTAAGTTAGGAGAATCCGGGACCCCCGAGCGGAGCATCGTGTTCTCATTCGGCGCTGTGTTCCAGCCGTCCCCGCAGCTCGCGCTTGAGGACCTTGCCGTAGCTGTTCTTCGGCAGTTCTTCGACGTAGACGTATTTCTTGGGACGTTTGAACCGGGCGATGCGGTCGAGCAGGTGCGTGTCGAGGGCTTGCTCGCCGGCGGTTCCGACGATGAAGGCGACGACGACCTCGCCCCATTCGGGATCCGGCGCCCCCACCACGCAGGCCTCCGTCACGCCCGGATGCTCGATCAGCGCTTCTTCCACCTCGCGCGGGTAGACGTTGCTCCCGCCGCTGATGACGACATCCTTGGAGCGGTCGCGCAGCGTCAGGTAGCCCCGGTGGTCGAACGAGCCCATGTCACCGGTGTAGAGCCAACCCTCACGCAAGGTGTCCTCGGTGGCATGCGGGTTGTTCCAGTAGCCAGACATGACAACGTCTCCGCGGCAGACGATTTCACCGATGTCTCCGGTGCGCGCGGGACCACCGTCGGGGCCGAGCACCCGGACCTCGACACCGGAGCGGGCGTAGCCGACCGAGCCGAGCACCACGTCGTCGGGTGAGTCGTGGTCCGCGCGGCGCAGGCCGGTGATGGTCATCGGCGACTCACCCTGGCCGTAGATCTGGGCGAAGATGTTGCCGAAGACCGCCATCGCCTTCTTCAGGCTCTCCACGTACATCGGGCCACCGCCGTAGACGATGGATCGCAGGTTCGGCGGCCGGCCCCTTCCGGTGTCGACGAGACGCTGGATCATCGTCGGCGCCAGGAACGCACTCGAACCGGGATGGTGCGCGCACAGATCCAGAAATTCCTCGGGATCGAACGCCCCGGAGGCCGGCAGGACCTGGCGCGCGCCGCGCAACACGTACGGGGCGATGTAGAGACCCGAGCCGTGTGACATCGGGGCCGCGTGCACCAGGCTGCAGTTCTGGTCGGGGGAGTCGATGTCGGCCAGGTGCGCCACCGTCATCGCGGTCAGGTTGCGGTGCGAGAGCATCGCTCCCTTGGAGCGGCCGGTGGTGCCACTGGTGTAGAACAACCATGCCACGCTCGACGGGTCGGTGGACGGCACCTCCGAAGGCGCTGTGCTGAAGCGGGATTCGTACTCGGGGCTGCCGATGATCTCCACCGGAGTCGGTGAGACGGCAGCCAGATTCGGCCCGATCTTGGGTGAGGCGAACACCGCTGCCGCCCCCGAGTCCTCAAGGATCTGCGCCATCTCGCGCGGATGGAGTTTGAAGTTGACCGGCACGACGACGCACTCGGCGGCCCAGACCGCGTAGAACAGTTCGACGATCTCCGGGCGGTTCTCGCTGGCGACTGCGACGCGGGTGCCCGGTCCGTGGGAGCCCCGCAGCGAGGCGGCCAGCCGCAACGACTTGTCCCGCAACTGTTTCCAGGTAACCAGACAGCGCTCACCCAGATATACCGCGCCGCTGTCGCCGAAGCGGGCGGCGGCCTGGTCCAGCGTGGTGAACAGGTTCAACGCTCGACCCATTCCGAGGACAGCGCGAACTCCGAGAGGTACTTCGTGGAACTCCAGCCGCCGTCGACCACGATGGTCTGGCCGTTGATGAAGCTGCCGCCCGGCGAGCACAGGAAGGCGACGGTCGAGGCGACGTCGTCGACGCGGCCCAGCCGGGGATACGGGGTCATCTCAGTGTTGATCTTGCGAAACCGCTCGTCGTCGAGCCGGTGCTCGACCATCGGGGTGACCGTCACCCCCGGGGCGACGGCGTTGCACCGGATCCCTTGCGGCCCGTACTGACAGGCGATGTGCAGGGTCAGCGCGGTCAGGCCGCCCTTGGCCGCGGAGTACGCGCCGCCGCGCAGGCCGCCGACGACGGCGAAGGTGGAGGTGATGTTGATGATGGCCGAGCCGGACTGCATGTGCCCGATCACGTCGCGGGCCAGCCGGAACGGGGCTCGCAGCATCACGCCCAGGAAGTGGTCCAACGTCTCGTCGTCGGTTTCGTGCAGCGGCTTGGGGCTGCCGACGCCGGCGTTGTTGACCAGGAAGTCGATCCGGCCCCACCGCGACAGCGCCAGGTCGACGATGCGCTGCGGGGCGTCGTCGTCGGTGAGATCGACCGCCAGCGTGGCGATCCGGCCGGGATCGCCGATCGCCTCCGCCAACGCCTCGAGACGGTCCGGGTCGCGCCCGGTGCCGACGACGGCCATTCCGGCCTCGGCCAGCTTTGTCGCGCAGCCGAATCCGATTCCGCTGCTTGCGCCGGTCACGATCGCGACGCGCATGTCACTCACCAGAGTCACCCAACCTTGCTCGGATCCGATGTTTGAGAATCTTGCCTGCGTCGTTCTTGGGCAGTGCGTCCCAGACGACCACCTGCTCAGGACTCTTGAACGTGGCCACCCCCCGAGCCGCCAGGAACTCGCGCAGATCGGCCACCGTCGGGCCCGCCGGTGCGGGGCTGACGACGACAGCGCAGGCGCGCTCGCCGGTGCGCGGATCGGGAAGGCCGACGATCGCGACCTCGCTGATGTCGGGATGGCCGATCAGCACGTCCTCGACCTCCTTGGGCGCGATGTTCTCGCCGTTGCGGATGATGATGTCCTTGGCCCGGCCGGTGACCACGAGGTAGCCGTCGTCGAGCCGGCCCAGATCGCCGGTGTGGAAGTAGCCGTCGGCATCGAACGCCTCGGCGTCGTCCTCGGGATGCAGGTAGCCGAGGAGCATCTGCGGGCCGCGGGCGCAGATCTCACCGGCGCCGTCGGGCGCAGCGGGATGGGGGGCCAGGCGGATGGTCGCGATGCCGGCCCGGCCGTCGGTGTCGGCGGCCCGGTCGGGGTCGTCCGGTGAGCCGACGGTGGTAACCGGGACCTCGGTCGAGCCGTACACCCGGCTGACGATGGCCCGCTCGAAAGAGCCTGCGGCGCTGCGGATCAACGATGGTGACACCGATGCGCCGCCGCAGATGAAGACCTTCAGGTCCGGCAGCCGGGTGCCCGTGCGCCGGGCCGCGGCCAGGATCTGCTCGAGGAAGGGGGTGGCCCCGGCCATGTGCGTGCACCGCTCCGCGAGCAGCAGGTCGACGGCCTGCTCGGCGTTCCAGCGGTCCATCAGCACCGCGGTGGTGCCGAGCAGGATCGGGCATTCGAAGGCGTAGATCGAGCCGCCGATGTGGGCGATGGGGGAGGGCACCAGGAACCGGTCGCCGGGGTCGACGAGCCAGTTCTCACCGATCTGGCGGATTAGGGCGTGGATCGAGTTATGGCTGTGCAGAACACCTTTGGGCCTTCCGGTGGTACCCGAGGTGTAGAGGATCATCCGCACCGCATCGGCGTCCAGCGCCGGCCACTCGACCGGTTGGGCGGCACCGGTCAGCGCCTCGAAGCTCGTCTGCCCGGTCGGCACCTCTCCGCGTACTACCACGACCTCCGGGGGTACGGCCATGTTCGCGGTCACGCGGGCCAGCATCGCGGGGTAGTCGTGGCCACCGAATTCGGCGGGAATGAGGATCATCCGCACGTCTGCGTCGGCCAGGATGAAGCTCAGTTCGTGGTCGCGCAGCGAGGGCAGGATGGGGTTGACGACCATGCCGGCCAGCGTCGTGGCGTGGTAGACGACGGCGGCTTCGTGCCAGTTGGGCAACATGAAGGAGACCACGCTGCCGACCGGGATGCGCGCCAGCATCGCGGCGGCCAGTGCGGCCGCGCGATCGTGCAGGGTGCGGCAGTCCAGCCGGGTCGGGCCGTCGACGAGCACCTCCCGTGCCGGTGTCGCCGCGGCGGCCTCCCGCAGCGCGTCGGCAAGGGTGCCGGTGACCCACAGACCGGTGGCGTAGGCCTCGGCGGCTCGCCGGGAATCCGTTGGCACCGTGCGCACCGACTCAGCCCTTCACCCGTCGCATCGTCATCGAATGGCGGAACCGGGACGAGGGGTGGGTGTTGACGGTGACCTGGGCGATCTCCGAGTCCGACGTGGTGTACATCCGCTGCATCTGCAGTGCGGGGGTGCCGGGCACCACCTTCAGCGACGCGGCCAGTTCGGGTGATATCTGCACGGCGGCGATCTCCTGGCGTACCTCGACGATGCTGATGCCGAAGAGATCCTCGAGGAGCGGGAAGATGGGTCCGGTGTGGTTCTGCAGCATCCGGCCCACGGCGGCGAAGGACCGGTTGATGTAGTACTCGGTGCGGCAGATCGGGGCATCGGAGCCGTCGGCCTGCCGGAATCCCACCACCGCAAGCCATTCCTCGCCGAGTGGCAGAGCGGTTCGGGTGGCCAACTCCCGGTCGATGGTGACCATGGAGATCGACTCGATCGCGAATTGGGCGCCCGTCGCGAAGGCGAGCAGGTCGTTGATCGACACGACGTCCTGCACGTAGGCGTGCGAGGACGGACGCGGGACGACCATGGTGCCGGCGCGCGGGCGCGATGCGACGAGGTTGTCCTCACGCAACCGGCGCAGCGCCTCGCGAACGGTGTACCGGCTCACCGAGAACCGTTGGCAGAGTTCGTGTTCGGTGGGCAATTGCGAACCGACGGGATACACGCCGTCGACGATCTCCTTGCGTAGAGCGCGGGCGACCTGGATGTAGCGGTGATCACCCGCCGGTTCGGACATGTCAGCTCCGCCGGCGGATCGCGAGCACGCTGCCCTCGGCGTCGGCCGAGACGAAGATCGTGCCCTCCGCGCCGCCGGCGATGCCCGTGAAGGGGCCCTGGGGCCCGGAGAACGGGGGCATGCCCAGCAGCGGCTTGGGGGTGACCCCCGGCGGCGCGCCGACCGGCAGGCCAGACGCGATGGTGTGGCGCCGGCCGGTGGCCAGGTCGACCCCGATGAGCGCCTTGGCGTCGACGTCGACCACGTAGAGCGCGCCGTCGAGGACGAGAATGCCGTGCGGGCAACCCAGTCCGTCCACCACCGGCTGCGGTGTCGACCCGCCGAGCGTGACGACGCGGCCGGCGCCCGCCTCCGACACCAAAACTGCGCCGTCGGGGGTGACGGTGACATCGACCGGGGTATCCAGACCCGTCGCGAGGACCTCGACCTGACCGGACCGGGCCGACAGCACCCGGCCGGTGCCCTGCTCGACGAACACCACATCGCCGCCGGCGGCGATCGCCACCCCGTAGAGCTGGTCGAAACCCTCTGCGATGACTTCGCTTTCACCGCGGTCGGGCCAGAACCTCGCGACCTGACCACTCGAGGTCGTGACAATGAACTCACCGTCGCCCGAGGCCGTCAGGCCGCGCGTATAGCCGGGGAATCCCGGAGTGAACAGCATGCCGACCGGATGCACGGTGCCGTCGCCGAACGCGACGTGCAGGTAGGGTCCGTCGGCGATGTAGACCCTGCCGTCGCTGCCGACGGCGAGGTCGAGTGGCCAGTTGAATCCGCCCGGAAGCAGCGAGCGTGTCTTGCCGGGCCCGAGGATCTCGGTGATCTCACCGGAGAAGTTCGACACGAACAGCCGGCGGTCGGCGAAGGTCACGTTGTCCAGGCCGGGGTACAGGTCGGCCAGCACGGTCTTGGCCCCGGTGCGCGGATCGATGCGCAGCACCTGTCCGGAGTGCGCCTGGGTGGACACGATGTATCCGTCGGAGTCGAACTTCACCGAATCGGGCACGCCCAGTTCGGTGGCGACGACCTCCGGGGTCCCGTCGGCGGCGTCGGGATCGATGCGCCAGATCTCGTTGGCGCCCATCACCGGGAAGTAGAGCAAGCCGTCCGGGCCGATGTCCATGGCATTGGCCATCGGCACGTCCTCGAGCAGCACGCGCGGCTCGCCGCCGGCCAGATCCAGTTCGAGGATGCGCCCGCCGGGTCGGCACTCGCCGATGAACAACCGTCCGCGGTGCATGGCGATGCCGTTGGCGACCGGCATGTCACCGCGCAGGACCCTGCTGTGCCCCGCGGTGTCGAGCACCGCGACCCGACCGTTCAGCACCTCGGTGGCGTAGATGTTGCCCTCGGCGTCGAAGACGAGGTCGTCGGGAGCGACGATGTCGCTGCCCTTGGGGCTGATCGCCTCGATCCGGCCGGACTTGATGTCCACCGCGCTGATCTGGCTCCCGCTGACCTGGGCGACGTAGATGCGCCCGTCCGGGCCCGTCCGCAGACCGTTGGCACCGAACAACCGACTCGGCGGGGTGATGCGCCGGACCGTCCACCCCTCGGAGACGGTAGGGGAATCGGCACCGGCCAAGCGGCTGTCCTGCAGCGACGTCGTCATTGAGTGCCCAGATCCTTCCTGCAGCGGTTCAGCGACGGTATCAATCAGATTTAGTCCAGACAATAGTGCTGACTTATTCGAATCCGCCTCTTGACGGTGATATAACCGCTGCGGAATCATGTTCTCCGTTCGGCAGAGCGCCAGTTATTGTCCGGACCAACGGCAAGCGAAAGCGAGTTATGGCGGATCTCCTCAGCCTCGACGGCCGCATCGTGGTGGTGTCGGGCGCCGGTGGCGGCGGAATCGGCACGACCGTCGCCGGACTGGTGGCCCGTGCCGGGGCGACCGTCGTCGCGGTCAGCCGGTCGGCCGACAACCTCGACGAACACATCGGACCCCTGGTGGCCGAAGGCCTGCCGATCGTGACCGTGGCCGCCGACGTGTCGACCGACGAGGGCGTCGCGACCACCATCGACGCGGTGCGGCGCACCGGCGGCCGGGTGTACGGGTTGGTGAACGTGGCCGGTGGTGCGGCACCGTCGACGTGGATGCCCGCGACCCGGGTCAGCCGAAGAGACTGGCGGGAGTTGTTCGCCGCCAACCTCGAGACGATGTTCTTCATGAGCCAGGCGGTGGCCGCCGAGATCAGATCCACCGGCGGTCCCGGCTCCATCGTGTCGATCTCGTCGATCAGCGGGATGAACACCGCACCGTTTCACGTGGCCTACGGCACCGCCAAGGCAGCGATCGTGGCGGCCACCCGCACCATGGCGCTCGAACTGGCGCTGGACAACATTCGCGTCAACGCCGTCGCGCCCGGCGTGACCGCAACCGCGGCGTCGCAGACCTACACCGGCGCTGATCCCGAACGGGACCGTGCCGCCATCGCGATGGGGCGCCGCGGACGGCCCGAGGAGCAGGCCGGCGCCATCCTGTTCCTGCTGTCGGACCTGTCGAGCTACATCACCGGCCAGACGCTGCTCGTCGACGGCGGTCTGGACCTGAAGTGGAGCCATCTCGGCGCGGACAACACATCACTTTTTCTGAAGGACGAGTCCTTCCGAGCAGCCATCCGGAGGATCTGATGGAAGATATCGAAGAACTGTCGCAGCCGATGACGGTGCCCGTCGAGGCCTACATCTCGCCGGAATACGCTCGGGCCGAACGGGATCGGCTGTGGCGCAAGGTCTGGCAGCAGGTCGGCCGGGTCGAGGAGCTTCCGGAGGTCGGCAGTTACCTGACCTACGACATCCTCGACGACTCGATCATCGTCGTGCGGTCCGGGCCCAACGCGTCGGGATCGGATTTCACCGCACACCACAATGTGTGCATGCACCGCGGCCGCAAACTGGTCGACACCCCGGTGGGCGCGCGCAACGCCCTCGGCCGGGCGCGCAAGTCCTTCGTCTGTGGATTCCACGGCTGGACATACGGTTTGGACGGCACGTGCACCCACATCCGCGAGCAGGCGGACTGGAAGGGCGCGCTGACACCGGCCAACACCCACCTGCGCCCGGTGCAGGTCGACACCTGGGGCGGCTGGCTGTGGATCAACATGGACCCCGACTGTGAACCGCTGCAGGACTACCTGCACCCGGCCGCGAAGATCCTCGACCCGTTCGGTCTGGAGAACATGCGGTGCAAGTGGCGCAAATGGCTGCACTTCGACTGCAACTGGAAGGTCGCACTGGAGGCGTTCAACGAGACCTACCACGTCTTCACCACCCATCCGGAGTTCAACAGGTTCGGTGAGTTCAAGGGCTGGGCCAGGGCGCAGGGCAGGCACAGCAACATCGGCTACGACGCGCCGGAGGACTTGGCCGAGACCCAGTCGAAGATCCGCCTGGGCACCGGTGACCCACGCGTCTCCACCGCCGAGATGCAGGTGTACACCATGGAGGAGACCAACGCGACGACTACGCAGACCCTGGTCAACGCCGCCCGCCGGCTGGTCGACGAACTGCCCGAGGGCACACCGGCCGACAAGGTGCTCGAGCACTGGCTGGCCTCCGCCCGCCGCGACGACGCCGCCCGCGGGGTGATCTGGCCGGAGATTCCCGCCGACATCCTGGGGCAGAGCGGCACCGCCTGGCAGATCTTCCCCAACTTCCAGATCGGCCAGGGACTGACCAGTGCGCTGTGCTACAGCGCCCGCCCCGACCCGAGCTACGACCCGGACAAGTGCATCTTCGAGGCCGCGGTCTACGAGCTGTATCCCAAAGGTCAAGAGCCGCAGACGGAATGGGAGCACACCCCACCCGACGACCCGCGCTGGCGCAGTGTGCTGCCGCAGGACTTCTCCAACATGGCGGCGGTGCAGCAGGGCATGAAGTCGCTGGGCTTCCCTGGCACGCTGCCCAACCCCTACCGCGAGCGCAGCACCGTCAACCTGCACTACCAGTTGTCGAGATACATGGGCTCGGGCGACCCGCAGCCACTGCAGAAGGGACCCGAACTGTGACCGTGGAGTGCGGCCCGACAGATACCCCCGACGATATCGACATCGAGGCACTGCGCGAGAAGTACGCGCAGGAGCGGGCCAAGCGCCTGCGACCGGAGGGCGGCGGCCAGTATCTGGAACTCAAGGGCGACTTCGCCGAGTTCTACGAGGTCGATCCGTATTCGGCGGTGGCGGAGCGTGACCCGGTCGTCGAGGACGCCGAGGTGGTGATCCTCGGCGGTGGGTTCGCCGGCCTGTTGGCCGGTGCGTATCTGAAGAAGGCCGGCATCGAGGGCGTGCGGGTGATCGAGATGGCCGGCGACTTCGGCGGCGTGTGGTACTGGAACAGGTTTCCCGGGATCCAATGCGACAACGACGCCTACTGCTACATCCCGTTGCTCGAAGAGTTGGACTTCATGCCGTCGAAGAAGTTCGCCGACGGCGCGGAGATCTTCCAGCACTGCCGCAACATCGGGAAGCACTTCGGACTCTACGACGGGGCGTTGTTCTCCACCCAGGTACGCGAACTGCACTGGGACGACTCACTGGAGCGGTGGCGGATCAACACCGACCGCGGCGACGAGATCCGGGCCCGGTTCGTGGTCATGGCGCAAGGTTCCTACAACCGGCCGAAGCTGCCCGACATTCCAGGTATCAAGGACTACCGGGCTGCTGGAGGTCACGTCTTCCACTCGGCGCGCTGGGATTACGACTACACCGGCGGCGATGCGACCGGCGGTCTGCACAAACTGGCCGACAAGCGGGTGGCGCTGGTGGGCACCGGTGCGACCGGTGTGCAGCTGGTTCCGCACCTGGGCCGAGATGCCGAGGCGCTCTTCGTGTTCCAGCGGACCCCCTCCTCGGTGGACGACCGCAGGAATACCGCAACGGATCCGAAGTGGGCCGCCTCCCTGGAGCCGGGCTGGCAGGAGGAGCGCAAGCGCAACTTCCACAACTGGTCACCGTTCGTCGGCGTGGTGTTCGGCGAGCCGGACCTGGTGTGCGACTTCTGGACCGAACTCGGTCGCAACATGACCGCGCGGATCCTCGCCAGCGAGGACCCCGCCTCGCTGAGCGTCGAGCAGATCATGAAGATCCGGGAAGAGGAAGACTTCAAGATCATGGAGCGGTTGCGCCGCCGGATCGCGAAGATCGTCACCGATCCCGCGACGGCGGAGGCACTCAAGCCCTACTACCGCTTCATGTGTAAGCGGCCGTGTTCGAGCGAGACCTATCTGGGCGCATTCAACCTCCCCAACGTCACGCTAGTCGACGTGGCCGAGTCCAAGGGTGTGGAACGGTTGACGGAGAAGGGGATTGTGGCCAACGGCGTCGAATACGAGGTCGACTGCGTCATCTTCGCCAGTGGGTTCGAGATCTCGACCGAGATCAACCGGCGGTACGCGGTCGACACCATCGAGGGTCGCGACGGGCTCTCGCTGTTCGACTACTGGCACGACAGCTACAAGACCCTGCACGGAATCACCAGCCGGGGATTCCCGAACATGTTCTTCACCGGCTTCATCCAGGGCGGGGTCTCTGCCAACACCACCGCGATGTTCGAGCAGCAGGCCAAGCACATCGCCTACATCCTCGCCGAGGCGCAGAATCGCGGCGCGACCACGGTCGAACCCGGTCAGGAAGGACAGGACGAGTGGGTCCGGACCGTCAGGGAACTGGCGATCGACAACTCGGCGTTCGAACTCACCTGCACGCCAGGCTATTACAACAACGAGGGTCGCGGCGCCGCCGAAGCCAACGGCTCGTTCCTCGGCGACTTCTACTCGCCGGGCTTCTACGCATTCGACGAGTTGCTCCAGAAGTGGCGCGACGAGGGGGATCTGGCCGGCCTGGAACTCGGAAGCTAGCGCCGTGTTCCGCGACAGTAACGCCAGGGCGACGAATCCGGCGAATCTCCGCCATGGCGTTACTCTGGCCGTCGGTCGAGGTGGCCGATGGCTGAGCTGAGATTCGACGACCGGGTTGCGGTCGTCACCGGCGCCGGGCGCGGACTGGGCCGCGAGTACGCACTGCTGCTGGCCGCCCACGGCGCCAAGGTGATCGTCAACGACCCCGGCGGTGCCATCAGCGGCGATGGCGATGACAGCACTGCCGCCGAGCGGGTGGTGGACGAGATCCGCGCGGCAGGCGGTGAGGCGACCGCGTGTACCGAGTCCGTCGCGACGGCCGAGGGCGGCCAGGCCGTCGTCGCCGCGGCGCTGGAACACTATGGCCGGCTGGACATCCTGATCCACAATGCCGGCAACGTGCGGCGCGCTCCGTTGTCGGAGATGAGCTATGGCGACTTCGACGCCGTCCTCGACGTCCACCTGCGTGGAGCGTTCCACGTGGTGCGCCCGGCGTTCCCGGTGATGTGCGCGGCCGGGTACGGCCGGGTGGTGCTGACCTCCTCGATCGGCGGGCTGTACGGAAACCACGACGTGGCCAACTATGCGGCGGCCAAGGCCGGGATCATCGGCCTGTCCAATGTCGTGGCACTGGAAGGCGCCGAGCACGGTGTGCGGTGCAACGTGATCGTCCCCGGCGCGGTGACGAGGATGGCAGAGGGCCTCGACACCTCCGCCTACCCGCCGATGGGACCGGAGTTGGTGGCGCCGGTGGTCGGCTGGCTGGCACACGAGAATTGTTCCATCACAGGCGAATCGCTGGCCGCCATCGCCGGACGGGTCGCCAGGGTGGTCGTGGCTGAAGCGCCGGGGGTGTATCAGCCGTCCTGGTCGATCGAGGCGGTCGGCGAGCGCATCGACGAAATCCGGGACGTGTCGACGCCGCTGATCTTCCCGGTCGTTCCCGGCGGCCACGCCGACCACATCGGCTACAGCTTCGCGATGGCAAGGGGCACAACGTGACTGCAACATCCAGCGGACCACTGGCCGGGGTGCGGGTGGTGGACCTGACCGCGATGGTGATGGGCCCGTACTGCACGCAGATCCTGGCCGACATGGGCGCCGACGTCATCAAGATCGAGCCGCCGCGGGGCGACGACACCCGCTACGTCTCCGTCGGCCCGGCGCCCGGCATGAGCGGGGTGTTCGTCAACGTCAACCGGGGCAAACGCAGCGTCGTGCTCGACCTGCGCTCGGAGGAGGGTAAGGCCGCGCTGAAGGCGCTGATCGCCGACGCCGACGTGTTCATCCACTCGATGCGGTCCAAGGCGATCGTCAAGCTGGGCTTCGGCTACGACGACGTCGCCGCCATCAACCCCTCGATCGTCTACACCAACTGCTACGGCTACGGCCGTCGCGGACCCGAACGTGACCGACCGGCCTACGACGACACCATCCAGGCCGAGTGCGGTCTGCCCGCCGTGCAGAAGGAGCTGACCGGCGAGGCCAACTACGTCGCGTCGATCGTCGCCGACAAGGTCGCCGGGCCTGACCGCGGTGTACGCCACGACGATGGCGCTGTTCCACCGCGAGCGCACCGGTGAAGGTCAGGAAGTGGAAGTGGCGATGTTCGAGACCATGGCCTCGTTCATGCTCGTCGAGCACGCCAACGGGGCGATGTTCGATCCGCCGCTCGGTCCGGCGATGTATCACCGCACGATCGCGCCCAACCGCAAGCCGTATCGCACCAAGGACGGCTACATCTCGGCGCTGATCTACAACGACAAGCATTGGGCGGGTTTCATCAACGCGGTGCAGCCGCAGTGGAACGACGACCGGTTCGCGACGCTGGAGGCCCGTGCGGCCGAGATCGACACCATCTACGCGCTGGTGGCGCGGACCATGACCGAACGCACCACCGACGAATGGCTGAAGTTGTTCGTCGAACTGGAGATTCCGGCGGCGCCGCTGAACACTCCCGAGGATCTGTTCGACAACGAGCACCTCAACGCCGTCGGCTTCTTCGAAACCGTGCAGACGCCGCACGGCGCGGTGCGGATGCCGGGCGTGCCGACCTGGTTCTCGCGTACTCCGGGCCGAGTGTCCGGACCGGCCCCGGAGTTGGGCGCCGACACCGCCGAGGTGCTTGCCGAGCTGAAGCTCGCCGAGGCGGAGCGCCGATGAGCATGGACTTCGACATGGGGCCCGAGGCGGCGGCTTTGCGATCCCAGCTGCGGACGTTGGTGAAAGACCATGTGCCCGAGGGCTTCATGGGCGCGTTCACCGACGACCCCGCCGATCTGGAGGCGGCGCAACGGTTCTGCCGGACCTTGGCCGCCCATGGCATGCTCTGTCTGGCGTGGCCGCAGGAGTACGGCGGGCGTGGCGCCTCGGTCTGGGAGCAGACCGTGGTGCGCGAGGAGATGTGGGCACACCACGAGCCGCGCGGTGCCCAGTACATGGGCGTCAACTGGGTCGGGCCCACGCTGATGCGGTACGGGACCGCCGAACAACAGCGCAAGCACCTGCCGCCGATCGCCGCAGGCGAGGTGATCTGGTGTCAGGGGTTCTCCGAACCCGAGGCCGGCTCGGATCTTGCGTCGCTGCGCACCACGGCGCGCCGTGACGGGGACGGCTGGCTGATCAGCGGGCAGAAGATCTGGACCTCCTACGCCACCATGGCGCAGTGGTGTTTCCTGCTGGCCCGAACGGCCAAGGGGGAGAAAAAGCAACAGGGCCTGAGCATCTTCCTGGTTCCGATGAGCGACCCGGCCATCCAGGTCCGCCCGATCCGGTCGATGATGGGCCCGCACCACCTCAACGAGGTGTTCTTCGACGACCTGCGGGTCACCGAAGCCGACGTGCTGGGCCCGGTCGACGGCGGCTGGTCGATCGTGCAGGACGTGCTGTCCTTCGAGCGGGTGGGCATCGCCAGATATGCCCGCTGCGAACGGCTTCTGATGCTGGCGCCCGAGGCGCTGGGCGAGCGGTGGGAGCAGGTGCCGGAGGAACTCCGCGGCCGCTGGACACGCATGCTCGTGCACTGCCGCCGGGCGCGGCTGCTGGCCTACCGGGTGGTGTCGCTGCAGAGCGCCGGGCGCATCCAGCCCGCCGACGCCGCCGGATATCGGATCGCGGTGACCAAGTTGGACCAGGACAGCGCCGAGGTGCTCATGGAGATCATCGCGACGGTGCCGCGTGACGACGACGCGAGCGCCTATTACCGCGCCGAGGTCGAGGACCACTGGCGGTACTCGCAGTCGGCGACGGTCGCCTCGGGCAGCATCGAGATGCAGCGCATCCTGATGTCCCGCGCTCTGCTCGGAGGGACCCGGCGATGAACCTCGAACTCTCCGATGACGCAACCGAATACGGCCGCCAGGCGCTGCGGGCGTTCGAGTCCGCCGGCGGCGACCTGCTGGTGCAGCAGGCCGAGGCCAAGCCCTCGGATCGGGAAGCGCTGGTCGCGCCCGTGCTCGCCGAACTCGGCGCCTGGGACCTCGACCCGCGCACCGACCCCGACTCGCTGGAGGCCGCCGCGGCCCTGTGCCGCAGCGCCGGGTCCTGGGCGCTGCCCTACCCGCTGGCCGAGCGGCTGGCCCGGCCGGCCGATCTCGACGTCGACGGTCTGATCGTGGTCTCCGCGGCGGCGCCGGAGGGCGCGGTCGCAGGTCTGGAAAACCGCTGGGCCGCAGTCACACTCGACGGCAATCGCAGCACCGCGGTGGCCACTGCGGCGACGGGTCCGGCGTTCACGGCGGGGTTGCGGCTGACACAGGTCGATGCTGCCGGCACCGGCGATGTGGCCCTCGGGCTGGTGCTGCCGTGCTGGACTCTGCTCGGAATGCTGGATCGTGCCGTGGAGCTGACGATCGCCCACGTCACGTTGCGCAAGCAGTTCGGTCAGCCGCTGTCGTCGTTCCAGGGCGTGCAGTTCCAGCTCACCGACGCCGAAGTCGAACGCAGCGGCCTCGAGGTGCTCGCCAAACACGCACTCTGGAGCCTCGACACCGACGACGCCCTGGCGCTGCGGCTGGCCGCACTCGAGGCCGCCGAAGTGGTCTTCCGGGTTTGCCACCAGTTGCACGGCGCGGTGGGCTTCTGCGACGAGACCACGCTGTCGTGGCTGTCGCGGTACAGCCAGCCGCTGCGGCGGCTGCCCTTCGGTCTGTCGGCCACCCGGCTGCAGCTGACCAAGCGGGTCGGCCGGCGAGGACTGACGGGACTGTTCTCGTGAAATACGAGCACCGATGACCGCCGACCTCGACGCCTTCCGGGCCACCGTGCGGCAGTGGTGCCGCACCCACGTACCCCCCGACTGGCGCGCCGCCCAGACCGGGGCCGGCGACGAGGAGTTCGTCGCCTTCCAGAAGGCGTGGTTCGCCGAACTGCACCGGGCCGGCTACGCCGTGCCGCACTGGCCGGCGCACTGGGGCGGCGGGATGCCGATCGACCGGCAGATCGTGCTCTACTCCGAGTTGGCCGCCCACGACGCCCCGCGACTGGTCCTGGCGTTCGTCGGAATCCATCACGCCGCCTCGACCCTGCTGGTCGCCGGTACCGACGAGCAGCGCCGCCGCCACCTGCCCGCCATTCTCGACGGCGAGATCTGGGTCCAGGGTTTCTCCGAGCCCGAGGCCGGCTCGGATCTGGCCGGCCTGCGGACCACGGCCCGCCGGGTCGGCGACCACTTCGTGGTCAACGGCCAGAAGCTCTGGGCCAGCGGCGGTCTGCATGCCGACTGGTGTCTGCTACTGGCCCGCACCGATCCGGACGCGCCCAAGCGGCATGGCATCTCGTACTTCCTGCTGGACATGACGACACCGGGCGTCGACGTGCGGCCGATCCGCAACGCCATGGGCGACTCGCACTTCTGCGAGATCTTCCTCAACGACGTGCGGATCCCGGCCGAGAATCTGGTCGGTGAGGAGAACCGCGGCTGGCAGGTCGCCCAGGCCACGCTGGGTGCCGAGCGCGGGATGACGATGCTGGAGCTGGCCGAGCGCCTGGGCAATGCGGGCTTCGGGTGGCTGGTGGACGCCTGCGACCGGAGGGGAGCCGACGGGCAGCGGCCGCTCGACGATGCCGTGGTGCGCGATCGGCTGGCGCAGTTCGAGATCGAGATCACCGGCCTGCGCGGACTGTGCCGCGATGTCGTCGCGAGCAGCGAGGCCGGCACTGTCGGCGCGGCGGACCCCTCGGTGGTCAAGCTGTACTACAGCGAGCTGTTGCAGCGGATGACCGACTTCGGCGCCGAGATCGGTGGGCTGGCCGCGCACACGCAACTGACCAAGCCGGCCTCCAGCGGCTGGGAGTCCGGGTCGTGGCTGCTGGACTTCATCGGGTCCTGGGAATGGACCATTCCGGGCGGGTCGAGCGAGATCCAGCGCACCATCATCGCCGAGCGGGGCCTCGGCCTGCCGCGGGAACCGAGCGCGCTCTGATGACCGGCTACCAGGACCTGCACGGCCAACTGCGTTCGGTGGCGCGCGATCTGCTGGCCAAGGACAACGCCGACTGGCCGATGCTGGTCGAGGCGGGCTGGGTCGGCTTGGAGGCGCCCGAGCACTGCGGCGGAGCGGGGGCGAGCTTCGCCGAGGTGGCCGTCGTCCTCGACCAGATCGGCCGGGCGGCCACGTCGACGGCCTACCTCGGCGGCGCAGTGTTGAGCGTGGGCGCACTGAACACATTGCGGCCC
The DNA here is from genome assembly GCA_963716465.1 of uncultured Actinomycetota bacterium. Taxonomy (GTDB): domain Bacteria; phylum Actinomycetota; class Actinomycetes; order Mycobacteriales; family Mycobacteriaceae; genus Mycobacterium. The sequence continues at coordinate 330,628 of CAVQTS010000001.1, read as the reverse complement.
AACGATGTTCGCGACGCAATGCTGAGCGGCGTGGTGGCAGGAGAGGTCCGCGCCGCGGTGGCACTCCCCACAGACGGGAGTACCGTGCCCCGGTTCCACTTCGACGGTGCGGCGGTGAGCGGCCGTGCCGAGTTCGTGCCCGATGCCGCGGTTGCCGACGAACTGCTGCTGCTGGCCTCCGGTCCCCGCGACCAATCGGTGATCGTCTGGGTCCCGGCGGGCGCGCTCGAAGTGCAACGACGACCGGTGCTCGACGAAACCCGCTGTCTAGCAACGGTTTCCGCGGAATCCGTGGCGGTAGACCCGTCGGCGGTGTGGACGGTCGGCACCGAGTCCGCGGCCGCCTTGCTCGACCGAGCCCGGCTCGCGGTGGCCTGCGACAGCCTGGGCCTGGCCGAGGCGATGCTGGACGCCACCGTCTCCTACGCGCGGGTGCGCGAGCAGTTCGGCCGTCCGATCGGCTCCTTCCAGGCGGTCAAGCACGCCTGCGCCGACATGCTGGTCGCGGTGACCGTGGGCCGGCGCCTGGTCGCCGACGCCGTCGAAGCGGTCGTCGCGGGCGCTCCTGAGGCCACCACCGCCGTACTGATGGCCAAGGCGCACGCCTGCGGCAGCGCCGTCGACGTCGTCGGCAAGGCGATGCAACTGCACGGCGGCATCGGATACACGTGGGAGAGCGGCATCCACGTGTACCTCAAGCGGGCCGCACTGAATCGTTCGCTGTTCGGTTCCCCGGCAGCACACCGCAAACAACTCGCAGAGCGCTACGAGAACTGGAGAAACTGACGATGGCCGTGCCGGTCTACAAGCGAATCCTCGACCTGTTCGAGGCCGAGGGAATCAACACCATCTTCGGCATCCCCGACCCCAACTTCGTGCACATGTTCACCGAGGCCGACGCCCGCGGCTGGTCGGTGGTCGCGCCGCACCACGAACTGAGCGCGGGCTTCATGGCCGAGGCCGCATCGAGGATGACGGGCAAGCCGGGCCTGTGCATCGGCACGCTCGGCCCCGGGATGGCCAACATGGCCGGAGCGATCCAGTGCGCACTCGTCGAGAACTCGCCGGTGATCTTCCTGGGCGGGCAGCGGGCCCGCATCACCGAGCGCCGGGTGCGGCGCGGCCGCATCCAATTCGTCCAGCAGGAGCCGCTTTTCGCGGCGTCGGTGAAGTTCCACAGCTCCATCGAGTACGCCGACCAGACCGACGAGATCATCCACGAAGCGATCCGCCGGGCGATGTCCGGCACGCCGGGGCCGTGCTACATCGAGTTTCCGTCCCACGTCATCCTCGACGAGCTCGACGTACCGGACCCGTTGCCGCCCAGCCGCTATCGCCTGGTCGACCAGGGCGCCGGCGGGCGCGAGGTCGCCGAGGCCGCCGCCCTGATCCGAGCCGCCAGGAGCCCGGTGCTGCTGGTCGGCCACGGCGTGCACACCTCGCGCACCCAGCAGCAGGTGAAGGAGCTGGCCGAGCTGATGGCCTGCCCGGTGATCCAGACCTCCGGCGGCACCTCGTTCATCCCGGGGCTGCAGGACCGGACGTTCCCCTACCTGTTCTCCCCGGCCGCCAACGAGGCAGTCGAGGAGTCCGATCTGTGCGTCGCGCTCGGTACCGAACTCGGTGAGCCCATGCACTACGGCAGGACCCAGCACTGGGCCGCCAACAACGCGAACCGCAAATGGGTGTACGTCGAGCAGGATCCGACCGCCATCGGTGTCAACCGCCCCGTCGACGTGGCGCTCGTCGGTGATCTGCGCGGTGTGGTGCCCCAGCTGGTGGAGGCACTGCGGGACACCCCCCGGACCCCGTCGGCCAATCTGGAAGCCCTGATCAAGGCCGACGCCGCCGAACTGGTGCGGGTCGCGGAGGAGGCCCCGAGCGGACGCACCCCGGTGCACCCGGCACGCTACGTGGTCGAGGCGACCAAGGCGTTCGACCAACTCGAGGACGGCATCATGGTGCGCGATGGCGGCGCGACCGTGATCTTCCAGTGGACCTACTCGCAGACCAAGCCGCGCGACGTCATCTGGAACCAGAACTTCGGTCACCTCGGCACCGGGCTGCCCTACGCCGTCGGCGCTTCCGTGGCCGAGGGCGGCAAGCGTCCGGTCATGCTGCTGACGAGCGACTCGGCGTTCCTGTTCCACATCGCGGAGTTGGAGACCGCGGCCCGGCTGAACCTGCCGCTGGTGTGTGTCGTCGGCGTCGACCACCAGTGGGGGCTCGAAGTGGGCGTGTACAAGCGCACGTTCGAACAGCCGTCCCCGCAACCCGGCGTGCACTGGAGCAAGGACGTCCGGATGGACAAGATCGCCGAGGGCTTCGGCTGCCACGGCGAGTACGTCGAGAAGGACGACGAGATCGGCCCCGCGATCGCCCGCGCGTACGCCAGCGGAAAGGTCGGCGTGGTGCACGTGTGCATCGACCCGAAGGCCAACTCCGAGGAGATGCCCAAGTACGACCGTTTCCGAACCTGGTATGCCGAAGGCACGCAATGAGGAAGGATGGGCTGATGCGTGATTATCTGAAGTTCTACATCGATGGACAGTGGGTCGACCCGGTCGAGTTGCGGACACTCGACGTCGACAATCCGACCACCGAGCAGGTCGGCGGCAAGATCGCCCTGGGCTCGAGCGCGGACGTGGACAAGGCGGTCAAGGCCGCCCGCAAGGCATTCGGCGGCTGGTCGGTGACCTCCAAGGAGGACCGCCTCGACGTGCTGCAGGCGATCCTGGACAAGTACCAGGCGCGGGTCAAGGACCTGGCCGACGCGGTGCACGAGGAGATGGGTGCGCCCCCGACGCTGGCCGGCGGCCCGCAGGTGATGATGGGCCTCGGTCACCTCATGACCGCAATCGACGTGCTGAAGAACTACAGCTTCGAAGAGCCCCGCGGCGAGACCATGGTGGTCAAGGAGCCGATCGGGGTGTGCGGTCTGATCACCCCGTGGAACTGGCCGATCAACCAGATCGCGTGCAAGGTGTTCCCGGCGCTGGCCGCCGGCTGCACGATGGTGCTCAAGCCGTCCGAGGTGGCGCCGTACTCCGGGCAGATCTTCACCGAGATCCTGGACGCTGCCGGGCTGCCTGCCGGTGTGTACAACATGGTCTTCGGCGACGGTCCGGGCGTGGGAGTCGCGTTGTCGAGCCATCCCGGCATCGACATGGTGTCGTTCACCGGCTCGACCCGGGCCGGCATCGAGGTGGCCCGCAACGCCGCGCCGACGGTCAAACGCGTCAGCCAGGAACTCGGCGGCAAGAGCCCGAACATCGTGCTCGACGACGAGGCGCTGTCTCAGAGTGTGGCCGCCGGTGTCGCGGTGATGATGATGAACTCCGGGCAGAGCTGTAACGCACCCTCGCGCATGCTGGTGCCCAAGACCCGGATGGACGAGGCCGTCGCCGTGGCGAAGGCCACCGCCGAGGGCGTCAAGGTCGGCGACCTGTCCGACAGCTCGGCGATCGGGCCGGTGGCCTCCAAGGTGCAGTTCGACAAGGTCCAGGGCCTGATCCAGAAGGGCATCGACGAAGGCGCCACGGTGGTCGCCGGCGGCCCGGGCCGCCCGGACGGTCTGAGCAAGGGCTACTACGTGCGCCCGACGGTGTTCGCCGACGTGCACAACGACATGACGATCGCCCGTGAGGAGATCTTCGGCCCGGTGCTGTGCATCCTGGGCTACGAGGACCTGGATCAGGCCGTCGAGATCGGCAACGACACCGACTACGGGCTGTACGGCTACGTCTCCGGCGCCGACCTGGACCAGGCGCGGGCGCTGGCGCGGCGCATCCGCGCCGGAGCGGTCACGATCAACCACGCCTTCGACATCAAGGCACCCTTCGGTGGTTACAAGTCCAGCGGCAACGGTCGGGAATGGGGCGAAGAGGGCTTCGACGACTACCTGGAGACGAAGGCCATCCTGGGGTACGCACCGGCCGGCTCAGGGGAGTAGCTAGCATCGGCGCCCATGCGGGTGCTGGTGCAGCGGGTCACGTCGGCGTCGGTGTCGGTGGGTGGCAAGGTGGTCGGTGCGATCCGGCCCGACGGCCAGGGGTTGGTGGCCCTGGCCGGTGTCACCCACACCGACACCGAGGCGATCGCGCGGCGGATGGCTGAAAAGCTCTGGCAGTTGCGGATTCTCGATGACGAACGCTCGGCCTCCGACGTCTCCGCACCGATTTTGGTGGTCAGTCAGTTCACCCTGTACGCCAACACCGTCAAGGGCCGGCGGCCGACCTGGAACGCCGCGGCCCCCGGCGCGGTGGCCGAGCCGCTGGTGACGGTGTTCACCGATGTGCTGCGCGAACTGGGCGCCGAGGTGGCCACCGGTGTGTTCGGCGCCGACATGCAGGTCGAGTTGGTCAACGACGGCCCGGTCACGGTGATGCTGGAGCTGTGACACCCAGGGGCGGCTCGCGGTGTTCGGCAACGGTCGGTAATACGTCTCTCCCGCAATCGAAGTCATGCCGACGACAACGTCCGGCGCGGATGCGTGGGCAGCCGGATCATCGGCAGCTGTGGTGAAACCTGACCCGAGACGACGCCGATGATGGTTTCATGGCGATCACTGTCATGAACGCAGCGGTGCAGTCCGACTTCGTCGACCCGGCCGTGCCCGAGGAGGTCCGACGCCGGGTGCTGACGGCCGCCTTCGACGAGCTGACACATTGGGGGCTGGAGAGATTCAGCGTGCCGACCATGTGCGCGAAATACGGGATCGACGAGGCCGTCGTCACCCGCTTCTGGGGCACCGGCCGGCGGGTGGCCCTCGACGCCCTGCTCAGCTGGAGCGAGGACGTCCTCAATCCGCCCGACACCGGCTCGCTGCGCACCGACCTCCACGGGCTGGCGGCAGGCGTGGCCCGTCAGGTCAACACCGATCTCGGCCGCAGCCTGATGCGGGCGATGGTGGTCGACGGCCGGGCGGCTTTCAACGACAGCACCCGGATGGAGTTCTGGAAGCAGCGGTTCGCCGCCGTCCGAACCGTGATGGACCGTGCCGCCGAGCGCGGCGAGCTGCGGCCCGGCGTCGACATCCTCGGCGCGATGCAACTGGTGCTCGCCCCGCTCAACGTCCGGGCGCTCTACACCCGCGAGCCGATCGACGACGCCTACTGCCAAACGATCGCCGAGCTGGCCTGGCACGCGATCAAGGCGTGAATGCCGCGTGACACGCCCCGATTTGTTACCCGTCCGCGCCCTGGCATCGACGTCGGACGTGAGACCGTAGAACGCTATGCACACGCACAACTTCGTCACCTACGAAGAATTCGGCCGCCGGTTCTTCGACGTCGCGGTGACCGAGGACCGTGTGGCCGCGGCTCTCGCCGAGATCGCCGGCGGCGAGTTCGAGATGGGCCCGATGGCCCAGGGTCCGGCCGGGCTGGCGAAAGTCACCGCCAAGGTGCAGATCCAGCAGCCCGTCGTCCGGCGCAACGCCGGTGAGACGCTCACCTTCAGCATCCGCATTCCGCTGATCATCGAGCTCCTGATCGACCTTCGGGTGGACAAGCAGAAATTCAAGGTCGACGGCGACATCGCGCTGCGGGCCACCGCCCGCGCCGCCGAGCCGTTGCTACTGGTGATCGACGTGGCCAAACCCCGGCCGTCCGACATCGCCGTACACGTGACCTCGAAGTCGGGGTTGCGCGGGGAGATCGTGCGCATCATCGGCGGCGTGGACACCGAGATCCGCCGGTTCATCGCGGCATACGTCGCCGACGAGGTCGACAGTCCGGCATCGCAGCAGGCCAAGGTCATCGACGTCGCTGACGCGGTCGCCTCGGCCTGGGACGTCTGAGCGCGGGGACGCGTCGTGCGTTTCGTGTTCGTTCACGGCGGCTTTCACGCCGCCTGGTGCTGGGACCACACCATCGCCGAACTCGACCGCCGCGGCCACGAGGCGGTTGCGGTGGACCTGCCCGGGCACGGCACCCGCGTCGACGACGCCCTGGCGGCCTGGACCATCCCGAACCGCCGCGACGCCATCGTCGAGGCGCTACGCCCCGGTGACGTCCTGGTCGGGCACTCCGGCGGCGGTTTCGACGCCACCGTGGCCGCCGACGCCGCGACCGAGAAGATCAGCCACATCGTCTACCTTGCTGCGGCGCTGCCGCGGGAAGGCCGCACCTATCCCGAGGCGATGGCGATGCGCAACAACGAGGACGGGCAGTTCGACGGCGACGTCGGGGAGATGCTGGGGTACCTGCATTTCGCCGAGGACGGGGCGATGACGTTCGCCGACTTCGGCGGTGCGTGGCGCTACTTCTACCACGACTGCGACGAGCGCACCGCCCGCTGGGCCTTCGACCGGCTGGGACCCGAGAAGTTCGGCGCGGTGAACGACACCCCGGTGTCGGTGCCCCGGTTCTGGGCCGCCGACCTGCCGCGCAGCTTCATCCGGTGCACCGAGGACCGCTCGATGCCGCGCTGGCTGGCCGACACCGTCGCCGAGCGCCTCGGCGTCGAGCCGCTGACCATCGACACGTCGCATTCGCCGTTCCTGAGCCGGCCGGCCGAACTGGCCGAGCTGCTGCTGCACGCCACCACGACGACACCGGTCGGCCCACTGCAGCCCGACTAATCGATGGGCCCGAGTGTGGGCCGTTTGCAGACGAACTCGGCCGATTCGCGGCAGGACACCCACAGTCGCGAAGGTGAGTCGCAGCCTCTTTGCACACGATATTTCCCGAATCTGGGTAATCGTCGGCGATGACCGGCTTAAGTGGAGTGCGATGACGGCGACCGACACCGACTTGGAGCCGCCGGGGGAACAGCGCGCCGACGGCCGCGACCGCCGGCTGACCTCGGTGCGCCGCGCCGCCATCGCAGTGTGGGTCACGGTGATCGTACTGCGCACGGCCACAACGGGTTTGGCGTTCAACCGCGAGCTGATTCTGCTGTATGTGTGCACCGGTCTGCTGGCCGCCAGCATCGGCCGCCAACGGGTGACCCTCATCCTCCGGGACTGGCTGCCGTTCGCGGTGGTCCTCCTGGTCTACGACCTCAGCAGGGGAGCGGCCGACCTGATCGGCACGCCGACCCAGTGGTCCTGGCAGCCTCAGGTGGACCGGTGGATGTTCTTCGGCGCGGTGCCCACGGTGTGGCTGCAGGAGCACCTGAAGATGCCGACCCCGCCCTGGTGGGAGGTGGTGGTCAGCACCGTCTACATGTCGTTCTTCATCCTGCCCTACGTGGTGGCCGGCGCCCTGTGGCTGCGCGACCGGGAGATCTGGAAGGCGTTCGTGCGCCGGTTCGTCGGGCTGTCGTTCGCGGCGCTGGCGATCTACGCGGTGATGCCGGCCGCGCCGCCGTGGGCGGCGGCCCGTTGTCTGCCCGCCGACGTCAGCGGTGGCCCGGCCGGCCCGCCGTGCATGTTCCGGCCCGGCCCGGCCCCGGACGGGGGACTGCTGGGCCCCGTCGCGACGATGCACGACGGCGCCCGCGACTTCGTCGAGCGGATCTCCACCCGTGGCTTCAACACCCTGCACCTCGACGTCGCCCGGGCGCTGCTCGACGAAGGCCAGGCCAGCGTCAACCTGGTGGCGGCGATCCCGTCGCTGCATGCCGGGCTGTCGGTGATGGTCGCGGCGTTCCTGTGGGGCCGGGTGCCCCGCTGGTGGCGTCCGCTGCTGGCCGGCTACGTGCTGATCATGGCCTTCACCCTGGTGTATTCGGCCGAGCACTACGTCATCGACATCCTGCTGGGGTGGGCGCTGGCCGCGGCGGTGGTGCTGGCGATCCGCCGCTTCGAGCGACGCCGGCTAGCGCCGGCGCCGGCTGAGATTCAGTGGCCTGCCGACGACACTGAGCTGAGTCAGGACGTCTTCGACGCGCGCCCTGGGCACCTCAGCGCGCCACTCGGGCAGGCTGCCGGAAAGTCGCACACTCTGGGCACCGAAGCTCAGCTCGGTCAGCGTCAGGCCGCTGGCCAGCTCCGGTAGCCGCACCGGATACGACGGCACCCGCCGCGGCAGCCGCCACCGCCGCCCGCGCAGCTGGACCACCCGGGGATGCAGCCACAGCGTCGAGCCGTCCACCTCCACGTCGACCTCCAGCGCGCCCAGGTCGGGTCGCCGGCTCAGGCGCAGGCGGGCCACTCCGTCGTCGTCGACGTGTCCGGTCAGCCGGGGAAAGGCCGACCGGAAGACGTCGGCGAGGGCACCCGATGACATCTCCAGCGTCACCTCGACGGGGGCGGCGACCAACACCGGCGGCACCCCCGGCCGCAGGTGCACGTTGTGCAAGACCAGCATTGCGTGGCTGAAAGATCTTTGATCCCAGCGGATGTCCGCAGCAGCCAGCCGGACGTCGTTGAGCTGGCCGACCGCCAGCCGGCGGACATCCAGGCGCGAGTCGAACTCGGTCACCGTGAGCGTCATCTCGCCGCTGTCCAGCCGGACGTTCAGGGTGCGGCCGACCACCAACCGCTTGACGGTCATGAACAGCGTCCGGTAGGCCACCGCGGCGCCGGAACTCACCGGCGGCAGCGCAGCCGCCGACGACCACACCGAGGACAGCACGTCGAGCGGCCGCAGCAGATCCCAGCCCCCGATGCCCAGCGAACGCGCCATAAGGTGTCCCATCCTGCTCGGCGGGCACCGCCGCACGCAACCGGTGCGGTTTGTCGTCGCGTCTGCCGGGTATCCGCCTATGCGATGACTTCGGTAGCGATCGTGGGAAGTGGCTTCACCGGCTTCGAGTGCGCCCGCGGGCTGGCCCGCCGGCTCAGGCGGAGCGAGGCTGACGTGGACGTCACCATCATCTCGCCGATCGACTACATGCTGTACACCCCGCTGCTGCCCGACGTGGCCGGCGGACTGCTCGACGCGCGCTTCGTGACCATCCCGCTGGCCGGCACCCTCGAGGGGGTGCGGGCCATCCGGGGCCGGGTCGAGAAGGCCGACCTGTCCGGTCGCACCCTGATCTACACCGACCCGGACGAACGCAGTCACGAACTGTCCTGGGACCGGCTGGTGCTCACCCCGGGCTCGGTGACCCGGCTGTCCGACATCCCCGGGCTGGCCACCCACGCCCGCGGACTGAAGTCCACCGCGGAGGCGCTCTACCTGCGTGACCACGTGCTCGAACAGCTCGAGCTGGCCACCATCGACCCCGACCCCGCGGTGGCGGCCGGCCGGCGCACCATCGTGGTCGTCGGTGCCTCGTACTCCGGCACCGAGCTCATCGCCCAGCTGCGCGCCCTGGCCGACGCCGCCGCGCAGCAGTCCGGTTTCGACCCGGCATCGGTGCGGTTCCTGCTGCTGGACCTCGCCGAGCAGGTGATGCCCGAAGTCGGTGAGAAGCTGGGCACCGCCGCGATGAACGTGCTGCGCTCGCGCGGCATCGAGGTCCGGCTGGGCACCACATTGACGGAAGTTCACGCCGATCATGTTGTGCTCAGCGATGATTCGCGCGTCGAAACCCGCACCGTCGCCTGGGTGACCGGCGTGACGGCCGCGCCGCTGATCGAGACGCTCGGCCTGCCCACCGAGAAGGGCCGGCTGAAAGTCGACGCCAAGCTGCAGGTGCCGGGCCATCCCGAGGTGTTCGCCGCGGGTGACGCCGCCGCGGTGCCCGACCTGACTCAGCCGGGCAAGATCACCCCGCCCACCGCACAGCACGCGATTCGTCAGGGAAAGGCGTTGGCGCGCAACGTCGCCGCGAGCCTGGGCTACGGTTCGGCCAAGGCCTACCGGCACCGCAACATGGGACTTGTCGTCGACCTTGGGCCGCACTACGCGGTGGCCAACCCGCTCAACGTCCAGTTGTCCGGCTACCCGGCGAAGTTCGTCACCCGCGCCTACCACCTCTACGCCATGCCCCGATTCGTCAACCGGTGGGCGGTGGCTCTGGCGTACCTGACCGATGTGCTGTTCGACCGCACCGTGGTGTCGATGGGACTGTCGTCGCAGGGGGACGCCCAGTTCTCGGCCAGCGAGGGCATCCCGATGCCCAGGGCCGACTGACTACAGGTCCAGCCGCAGGTGCCCGCCCTCGAGCGCGCGTGACACGCAGGTCAGCATCAGGCCGTCCGCGCGCTCCGGGTCGGTGAGAAGCGAATCCCTATGCTGCACAACGCCGTCGAGCACCCGGGTGCGGCAGGTGCCGCAGAAGCCCTGCTGACACGAGTACGGTGCGGGCACACCACTGCGCTGCAAAGCCGCCAGCAGCGTCTCCTCCGGCTGCACCGTGAACGTGGCGCCGGTGGAGGCCGCGGTCGCGGAGAACGTGGTGCCGTCGATCACCGGCGGCGCGGCGAACCGCTCGAAATGCAGTTCGACGTCGTCGCGCCCGGCCAGCCGCTGCCGGATCCCGGTCAGCATCGGGGCCGGGCCGCAGGCGTATACCGTTGTGCCGCCGGGACATTCGCCCAACAGGTCGTCGGCGGTGGGAAGGCCGTGGACGTCGTCGGTGCGGATGGTGACCCGCTCGCCGAACCGGCCGACCTCGTCGAGGAATGGAATCGACTCGCGGCTGCGCCCGACGTAGACCATCGACCAGTCGACGCCCAGGTCTAGCGCCCGGCCGAGCATCGGCAGGATCGGGGTGATGCCGATGCCGCCGGCGATGAAGCGGAACCGACTGGCCGGCGAGCCGTAACCGGGCACCGTGAGCGGGAAGGCGTTTCGCGGGCCGTTGCTGGTGACCGTGGCCCCGACGGCGAGATCGTGCATTTCGATGGAGCCGCCGCCGCCGTCGGGTATGCGCCGCACCGCGATGCGATAGGTGTCCCGTGCGGCCGGGTCGCCGCACAGCGAGTACTGCCGCACCCGCCCGCTCGGCAGGTGGACGTCTAGGTGCGCGCCCGGGTGCCAGGCCGGCAGCGGCCGGCGATCCGCCTCGGCCAGGGTCAGCGCGACGACGTTCTGATCGTGGGCCACCACCTGGCGCCCGACGACGCGCAGCGTGATCATGCGGTCCCGCGGCCGTGGGGCGCGCGGCCGGCGCACCGAACCGGTGACCGCCCACATGCCGGTGATGGCGACATCGGCCATGCCGAGCAGCAGGTCGTGGCGGGTCCAGCCGGCAGGGTCCGGCGGGGTGGGCAGCAGCCGGCGCCGGGCCATCACAGGTGGGCGGCCCGGGCGGCGGGGGAACTCGCCAGGTAGGCCACCGCCTGGGCGGTCGAACCGACCTCCTCGGGCGAGTAGTTCGGCCGGAAGTAGGTCAGCGTCGTGCCGCCGAACAGTTTGTGGTATTTGGGCAGCAAGCCGAGCCTGGAGTCCCGCGCGCGCAGCACCTGCGCGCGCCACCAGCCGATGTCGACCTCGGGATCGTTCCGGCACAGATACCAGCCGCCGCGCTGGAAGAAACCGACGAGCAGGGTGACCGCGAGCCCCATCGACCGGATGCGGTCGAGGTAACTGTCGTGGAAGTACACCGCCACGTCGTGGGCGACGTTCCGGTGCTCCACCTCCTCGCTGCCATGCCAGCGGAACAGGTCGACCAGGGTCGGGTCAGCGCCGTGGTCGTCCCAGGCGCAGTTGAGCGCGAAGTCACCGAGGACTGCGGTGTAGTGCTCGATCGCGGCGATCAACCACAGCCGGTCGCACAGATGGTTGAACCGGCGCCGGGGATCAGGCGACGAGCTGGGCGCCAGCACGTGGGAGAAGATGTGGTCGACCTGGCGCAGGATCGGCGCCGGATCGAGTCCACGGGCGATCATGAAGTCGTTGAGGATCTTCTCGTGGGTGTCGGCGTGAACGGCTTCCTGGCCGATGAAGCCGCGCATGTCCTCAGCCAGCCGCGGGTCCTTCACCAGCGGCAGGGCCTCGTTGTAGGTGGCCACGAACCAGCGTTCGGCGGCCGGGAGCACGACGTTGAGCAAACCGACGATGTTCGAGGCGACCGGGTGGCCGGGAATCCAGTGCAGCGGGACGTCCGACACGTCGAAGGTCACCTTGCGGGCCTGGATCTGCACCGGGCCCGGGTCGATCTCCCGCTCGAAACGGTGTGGCCGCAGCACGTGGAGACCTCCCGATTCCTCACCCATCCCGACTACCGAAAAGACCCATCCCCGACCACCGAAAAGTCTAACGGAGCAGAGGTGTCAGCCGACCTGAGTCGGGGTCACGGTGACCACGCCGGGCGCGCCGGGAGTCGGGCGAGCGCCGCCACCGTCGGAGGTCCCCTGCGTGGGCGCGGTGGGCGCGGGGGGAATTGGCCGCCGAGGTCGCCGTCGGCTGATCGGGCTGGGCCGCCTTGGTGCAGTTGAGCATCAGCTGCATCTTGCCGCTCTTGAGGTACTTCTGCGTGGACACGATGCACTGGGCCTGTGGCACGTCGCTGCCCACGGAGCCGCCGAACACGGTCTGGATGCTCTGGGCGTGCAGGATGGCGACGGCCTTGTAATACGGCTCACCCAGCACGTTGAGGGTGCCGCCGTCGGTGCTGGGGTCGGCGTTGCTGGCCCCCATACCGAGGGCGGCAACGGCCGAACCTGTCACAAGTGCGCCCGCGGCCACCAGGATGAGCTTCTTCACGGATCCTCCGTCTCCCGTTTCCGGTCGAACATAGCGCAGTTGTGACAGCTGTGAAAAACCTGGACGAGGCCTCGCAACGCCATGTGACGTGGCCTGACCTGCTTCCAAGGACTTGTATCGTCCAAACCCCGCCCCGATGTTTCACCCAGCGAGAAACTCGGCCCACATTTCCGCCACTGGCTAATGGCGTCGAAGGCGTGTCAGAACTCCTCGCGGTGTGATTCCTGCTCGACGACCGCCTCGAGGTCGGCCAACCGCCGCATGGCGGACACCGCCCGCGCGGTGCGGTTGTTGGCGGCCAGCAGCGCTTGGTGGCGGTACACGAAACCCCAGTACCCGGCCGTGAACGGGCAGGCATCCTCGCCGAGGCGCTTTCTGGGGTCGAACCGGCAGTCACCACAGTGGTCACTCATCCGGTTCAGGTAAGCCCCGCCGGAGGCGTACGGCTTGGTGGCCAGCAGGCCGCCGTCGGCGTGCTGGCTCATTCCGATCACGTTGGTGGGCATCACCCAGGCGAACCCGTCGACGAATGCCGTGGCGAACCAGTCGCTGAGCTCACGCGGCCGGTAGGCGCGCTCCAGGGCGTGGTTGCCCAACACCATGAGGCGCTGAATGTGATGCACCCAGCCGCGGTCGCGGACGCCGGCCAGCGCCTGCCGTAAGCACTCCGCGCTCACCGCGTCCGCATCGAGCTCGGTCCACCAGCGCGGCAGCGGGGTGTGCGCGTCGAGGGCGTTGTTGGTCAGGTAGTCCGGGCCGAAGTGCCAGTACAGATGCCACATGTACTCCCGCCAGCCCGAGGATCTGCCGAATGAAGCCCTCGACCGCGGCCAGCGGCGCCCCGCCGTCGCGGTAGGCCTGCTCGGCGGCGCGCACTGCGTCCAACGGATGCAGTACGCCCAGGTTCAGCGGCACCGACAGCAACGAGTGGGCCATCGCCCAGTCGCCGCCCATCATGGCGTCCTCGTAGCGGCCGAACAGCGGGAGCCGGTCGGCGATGAACCGGGTCAGCGCGCGGCGGGCCTCGGCCGGGGTGACGGCGAACAGCCGCGGCCCGTCGACCCCGACGGTGTCCAGGCCCATCCGGTCGAGGTCTTGGCGGACCTGCTCGTCGATGTCGTCCTCGCGCGGCCGGCAGGGCGCCGCGACGTCGAGCGCCGTTCGGCCCTTTGGTGGTGACTCCCGGTTCTCGGTGTCGTAGTTCCACCGGCCACCCACCGGTTCGGCGCCGTCCATCAGCACGCCGAACCGCCGGCGTTGCTCGCGGTAGAAGTCCTCCATGCGGAACCGGGTCCGGTTCCCCGCCCACTGCCGAAACTCGTTGCGCGGCAACGCGAATGTGGGCGTGGGCAGCACCTCGACGACCAGTCCCCGATCGCGGAGCCGCTCAACGAAGGCCGCGGCGGCGAACGACGTCGGCTCGTGGACCAGGACGGGCCGGCCGTAGCGGCGCAGCGCCTCGGTGTAGGTGCCGGCTCGTATCAGGGTGGCCCGCTCACCGAGGTCGGCTGCCGCGTGGCGCAGCCCCGACAGCACCAGGTGCAGTTTTTGGCGGTGATAGCGGCGGCGGCGCAACGCGGATTCGGCTTCCACCAGCAGCACCGGCCGATGCGCGTGCTCGCCGCCGTGGACCCGTGGACCGAGCTGGTCGGCGAACAGCCACAGAGGTGTGTCGTCGCTGGGCCGGGGTGTCACGGTGCGATTCGCCTAGCCCCCGTTGCCGCGCAGGATCTCCGCCGCGCACCGCAACCGGCCGTGGCCGGTCTCGGCCATGCAGATCCGGACCGGTGACTCGTCCTCGGACGGTGGAGGGGCGGTCGGCGACGAGGTCAGGACCGGGTTGGGGATCTGGTCCTGGTGGACCGACCACAGGTAGCGGTTGGTGTACTGCAGCTGCGTGCAATACACCGTGGCGCCGTCGGCGGTGGTCCCGGTGGCCCCGGGCTCGCCGCACCGGGAGCCGATCACCGCGGTCGGGATCGGGGCGACGGTGACGGTGTCGGTGCCCGCCGTGCCGGCCGTCGTCGTGGTGCCGTCGTGGGAGCGGCCGTTGTGGTCACCGGGGACGGCACGACGCTGGTCGAGGCCCTGGTGGTGGGGGTCGAGTTGTGCATCCCGGCGCTCTTCACGTCCTCGCCGCGAAACCGGCCGACGACGAAGGCGACGGCGACTACCACCAGCAGCAGCGCCAGCGCCGGGAGCAGAACCCTGGGCCGCAGCCACGACTGTCGTGACGGTGGCGGTGGCTCGCCACCGAGGGGCGCGGCGTCGGCGATCGGGGTCAGGCGGGTGGAGTCGGGGTCGGTGCCGAGGTCACCGGACAGCGGTGTGGTGATGTGCTGGCCCAGGGCGCGGGCGAGGTCCACGCACCGCTCGTAGCGATCGGTGGGGTCCTTGGACATCGCCTTGCGCAGTGCCGGATCGAGGTTGGCCAGCTCCGGCCGGTGTTCGCCCAGGCTGGGCGGGGCGGCCGTCAGGTGCTGGCTGATGACCACCGCGGGGTTGGAATGCTGAAACGGCGGTGAGCCGGTCAGCAGGTGGTAGGCGGTCGCGGCCAGCGCATACTGGTCGGCGCGGCCGTCGAGGTCGCGGCCCATCAACTGCTCGGGGGCGGCGTAGGAGACGGTGCCCACCGTCATGTTGGTCTGCGTCAGCCCGCTCGACTCGTTCTCCCAGCGGGCAATTCCGAAGTCGGCCAACATGATTCGCTGCTCGCCATTCTCCAGGCGGGCGATCAGGATGTTGGCGGGCTTGACGTCGCGGTGCAGCAGGTGGCGCTGGTGGGCGTAGTCCAGCGCGTCGGCGACCGCGGTGACGATGTTGAGGACCTCGCGCTGCGGCAGGCCGTTGGGGTAGCTGCGCAGCAGTTCGGCGGCGTCGGTGCCGTCGACGTAGTCCATGGCGATCCACAGCTGGCCGTCGGCCTCGCCGCGGTCGTGCACGGCGACGATGTTGGGATGCCACAGCGTGGCGGCGATGTCGGCCTCGCGTTCGAAGCGGGCCCGGTACTCGGCGTCGTTGCTCACCGAGGCGGGCAACACCTTCAGGGCGTCGCTGCGGGGCAACCGGGGATGCTGCGCCAGGTACACCTCACCCATGCCGCCCGCGCCGAGCAAACGAAGGATGGTGTAGCCCGCGAACGTCGCGCCCTCGGCCAACGGCATGGGCCGATCCTACGGTGCCCTCAGCGGACCCGTTCCAGCACAGCGCTTCCGGCAGAGTATCCGTGACCGAGGCGCCGCAGACCGGGAACCGGCAACCCGGGCCTGGTGGATACGTTAATATCCGCTGGTCAGCGACGGCGCTGACTGACGGGGGTTTGTCGTGGGTCGGTTGTCGGACGCGTTGTCCCGCGGAGGTCGTCTGCGGTCTCTGGGGTTCCAGTCCAAACTGCTGCTGATGTTGCTCACCGTCAGCGTGCTGTCGGTCCTGGTGGCCGGCCTGATCGGCTACCTCTCCGGGACGACCTCGCTGCGCAATGCCGAGTATCAGAAGCTCACCCAACTTCGGGAGTCTCGATCGCGGGAGATCACCGATGCGCTCAAGAGCATCACCGATTCCGCGGCGATCCTGACGCACAGTTCGTCGACCATCAATGCCGTCCGCGACTTCAGCAGCGCTTTCGACGAGCTGCAGAAGGCTCCGCTGCCGCCGGGAGCGCAGGAGGCGGTGGCCAACTACTACACGACCGTCTTCGGCCCCGCACTGGAGAAGAACACCGGCGAGAAAGCCGACCCGACCCTGTTCAAGCCGACGTCGAACGCCCAGACCTACCTGCAGGACCTGTACATGGTGCCGGCCAAGGGTGACTTCGACGCCTCGATGAAGGTCCTGACCGCCGGTGATCCCAGTGCCTGGTCGGCGCACAACGCCGCGTACCAACCCTTCTTCGCCGACTTCGCCCAGCGGTTCGGCTTCGACGACATCATGCTGCTCGACACCAACGGCAACGTGGTGTACTCGGCCGCCAAGGGCGTCGACCTGGGCGCCAACATCCTCGGCGGGCAGTATCGGACCACCAAGCTCGCCGACGCCTACCGGCAGGCCATGCGGTCGACGTCCGTGGACGACGTGATACTGGCCGACTTCGAGCCCTACGCCCCCGCCTATGGTGTCCCCACGCCCTGGGTGCTGACCCCGATCGGCGATGCCGGCGGCATAAATGGGGTGCTGGCGCTGCAACTCAAACCGGCCGAGATCAACAGCGTGATGACCGGCAATCGGGAGTGGCTGGAGGACGGCCTCGGCACGACCGGCGAAACCTACCTCGCCGGACGGGACAAGCTGATGCGCTCGGTGTCGCGCGAGCTACTGACGAATCCCAAGCAGTTCGAGCAGGACGTGGTAGCCAACGGCACCCCGGCGGAGATCGCCAAGCGCGAGGTCGAGATCGGCGATAGCATCCTGCTGCAGCCGGTGGACACCACCGCGGTGAGCCAGGCGCTGGCCGGCAAGTCCGGTGTGGTCACGGCATCAAGCTATCTCGGCACTGAGACGCTGAATGCCTATGCGCCGCTCAAACTTCCGGGCCTGGACTGGGTGATCGTCGCCAAGATCGACAAGTCCGAGGCGCTGGCCCCGGTCACCTCGTTCGCCCGCAACATCGCGCTGTCCACCGCGGCCATCGTGTTGGTCGTCAGCCTGTTGTCGCTGCTTTTCAGTCGCATTCTGACCAGGCCCGTAAAGAGTCTGGCCGCCGCCGTCCACCGGGTCGCGGGCGGCGAGTTGGGTGTGACGGTTCCGGTCACCTCCAGCGACGAATTCGGTGATCTGTCATCGTCTTTCAACGCCATGAGCGCAAGCCTGCAGACCAAGCAGCAGCTCATCGACGAGCAGCAGCGCGAGAACGACGAACTGCTGTCCAGCCTGATGCCCGAACCGGAAGCCCGTCGCTACCGCGAGGGCGAGGAGAACATCAGCACCCAGCACCGCGACGTCTCGGTGATCTACGCGCAGCTGCTGGGCTTCGACGAGTTCGCCCGTTCGCTACCCGCCGGAGAGTCGGTGGGGATGCTCAACTCGCTGGTGGAGGCCTTCGGCGCCGCCGCCGAACGGCACGGCGTCGAACAAGTCCGCAGCATGCAGGACAACGGGCTGCTGGCAACCTGCGGCCTGGTGGTGCCGCGGGTCGACCACGCCAGCCGAACCGTCGCCTTCGCTCGTGAAGTCGCGGAGATCCTGCACGGGTTCAACGACCAGCACGACTCCCAACTGGCGATCCGGGCCGGCATCGACAGCGGACCGGTCAGCAGTGGGCTGGTGGGCCAGCGGTCCACCATCTACGCGTTGTGGGGCGAAGCGGTCGACCTGGCCAACCGGGTGCACGCCGCGACCAGCTCCGCGGGGGTGTTCGTCAGCGACCGGGTCCGCGACTCCGTCCTGGGCATCTACGACTTCTCCGAGGCGGGCACGATCGCGGGGGAGAACGGGACCGAGACGGTCTGGCGGCTCGAGAGCTCCATGCGGCAGCCGGCATGAGTGCCCTCATCGGGCAGCCGTGGTTCTGGCCGGCGCTGTTCGTCGTCGTCGCGCTGCCACTGTCGCTGCTGATCCTCAACGAGCTGCACAGCTTCCTGGTGCGCCGCGACAGCGCCTACGCCAAACCCGTTTCGCTGCTTCGCAACTGGGTGATCCCGGCCTTCGCGGTGTACCTGCTCATCGATCAGCTCGACCGCGGCGACATCCATGCCGACGTGCACGGCAACTGGTCGAAGATCGCCGCGACGGTGTTCGGCTTCCTGATCATGCTGGTGCTGCTCTCCGGCGCCAACGCCGCGCTGTTCGGGGAGGCGCGCGCGGGCAGCTGGCGCGAGCGGCTGCCCGGCATCTTCATCGACCTCGGCCGGCTGATCCTGATCATCATCGGCATCGGCCTGCTGCTGTCCTGGGTGTGGGGCGCCAACATCGGTGGCCTGATCACAGCGGTGGGAGTGACCTCGATCGTCATCGGCCTCGCGGTGCAGACCGCGGTCGGTCCCGTCATCCAGGGTCTGCTGCTGCTGTTCGAGCAGCCGTTCCGGATCGGTGACTGGCTCGACTCCGCACCGGCCAAGGGCCGCGTCGTCGAGGTGAACTGGCGAGCGGTGCACATCGACACCGGCAACGGCATCCAGATCGTCCCCAACGCCACCCTGGCCACCGGTTCCTTCACCAACCTCAGCCGAGTCACCGGGGCGGCCTACAACGCGTCGGCCGTGCTGGCCTTCGGCGCCGACGACCCACCCGGAGTGGTGACGGCGGCCCTGCAGTCGGTGGCCGACGCGCTGCCCACCAAGCTGGCGACCGCGCCGGCCAAGGTGGTCTCGCTCGGGGAGGCCAAGTTCAAGGTGCTGGTTCCGGTTTCCTCACCCGCCGAGGAGTCCCGCACCAAAACCCTTCTGCTGCATAGGGTGTGGTACGCCGCGCAGCGCGCCGGTGTGCACGTCGACGGTGCCAAGCTGTCGAAGAAGAACGACCGGGCCTACGTGGAGGTCCAGCTCCATTCCATCGCCGCGTCGCTGGGTCTCGGTGAGGAGGCCGTCGCCACGATGGCCGGTCACGCCCGGCGGCTGCTGTACGCCGAGGGTGAGCTCATCCAGCCGACCAACAGCATCCCCGAAGCGGTCGGCTTCATCACCGAGGGCAAAGTCGGCATGATCGTGTACGCCGGCGATGGCCGCGAACTGGCGCTGGGCCGCCTGGGTGTCGGCGACTACATCGGCGGAACATCGCTGACCCGCCAGCGCATGCTGACCGGGGTGATCGCCCTCACCGACACCACCATCGTCTCGGTGCACCGCGACGCGATGAACACCGTTGTGCAGCAGAATCATCGGCTGGCGCGCCAGATCGGTGAGGCCATCGAGATGCGCCGCAGGGCCGCGACCGACGCGCTCACCGAGGCGGCGCACGGCATCCGCTAGCGCAGCCACCGAGCGGCCCACGATGTGACGTCTACGGCGAGCCTGCGACGGGCTGCATCGTGACCCCGACGATCTCGATGAAATCGACGTAAAGCTGCCCGCTACTTGGGTTTTCACAGCGGACACCGAATGTTGTCGGACCCCTCTGCGATGATGCATGTTATGTCCTCGTCCGAAGCGCTCGGCTCCGTGGTGAGCGCTCCTGATCAGCGTCTTGAGGTGTTGTTCGAGGAGTTGGCGGAGTTGGCCGGTCAGCGCAACGCGATCGACGGGCGCATCGTGGAGATCGTGGCCGAAGTCGATCGCGACGAGTTGTGGGGCGCGACGGGGGCCCGCTCGGTGGCGGCGCTGGTGGGTTGGAAGCTGGGCGCCTCGTCGGCCAACGCCAAGGCGATCGCCACCGTCGCCCGCCGCAGCGAGACTTTCCCCCGCTGTGTCGGCGAGTTGCGGCAGGGCCGGCTGTCACTGGATCAGGTCGGGTGTCATCGCCGCCCGGGCAGCCGACGGCTCTGATGAGCATTACGCCCAGTTGGCAGCAGGTGGCCACCGTCAACCAGTTGCGCACCGCAGTCAAGCTCGAACCGCGCCCCGAGCCCGATCCCCGCCCGGACCCGCAGGCCTCGATCACCAAGTCCGGCGATGAACGGTTCACCTGGTGGCGGATCACATTGCCCCACGTCGAGGCGGCCACGTTCGAGGCGGCGCTGGCGGCGCACCGCGAGGCGCTGATCGGCGAGTGGAAACAGGCTCACGACACCGGCGATCACCCATCGCCCAGCGCCCCGCCGATGCCCGGTGACCTCGAGGCGTTCCTGCGCCTGGTCGAGGCCGGCTGGGACGCCGAAGCCACCCGCCGCCCGCACGGGGCCCACACCACCGTCGTGGTCCACCTCGACCTCGCCGAGCGCGCCGCCGCCCTGCACCTGGGTCCGCTGCTGTCCGACGCCGACCGCCGATATCTGAGCTGCGATGCCACCTGCGAGGTGTGGTTCGAACGCGACGGTCAACCCATCGGCGCGGGCCGGGTGACCCGCACGATCAGCCGCCGGCTGCGCCGCGCGCTGGAGCACCGCGACCGCAGCTGCGCGGTGCCCGGCTGTGGGGCCACCCGCGGACTGCACGCCCACCACATCCGGCACTGGGACGACGGCGGACCCACCGACTTGTCCAACCTGGTCCTGCTCTGCCCCTATCACCACCGGGCACACCACCGCGGCCTGATCACCATCACCGGACCCGCCGAGCACCTCGTCGTCGACCGACAGCAACGGTCGACGCACTCACTCGCGGATCCATCGCCCGCGCCCCTAACCATTCCCCACCCGATGTCCCACCCTGCCCCGGACCCACCGGCGAACGCGCCGACTGGTGGTGGTACCAACCCTTCGAGCCCCTCCAACCCCAACCACCACCAACCGACAAT
This sequence comes from uncultured Actinomycetota bacterium, assembly GCA_963716465.1. GTDB lineage: Bacteria > Actinomycetota > Actinomycetes > Mycobacteriales > Mycobacteriaceae > Mycobacterium. The sequence goes on along the minus strand of CAVQTS010000001.1, from coordinate 309,818 downwards.
TAGCTCGGCGAAGGCTTGGGCATGACCCGCACCGCGTCGAAGTCCAAAGTCGTTGCCGCGAGTGGGCCTGGTGCTAACGCAGCCGACGGGCCGGTCGCGTCTCGATCGCGTCGATCGTCAGTGCGCGCCGGATGAGAAGCCAGCCGGAACCGGTGCGGATGTACTCGTCGTCGTAGCGCAGATACCACACCAGGTCGGTGATTGTGTCGTGCTGCCGGCTCCAGTGATGCGCAGTGCCGCCTATACGGCCATGGGCCACATCGGGTTCCGCCGAGTCGCGGTAGATCTCGGAGTCGATGCTGTGGTGGGTGCGGCCGACGGTGGCCACCGCGTCCAGTGCCGCCCGGATCGCGGCTGCACCGCGGTGGGCCCGCACCGGAGTGAGGACGTCGGGCGGGCTCGGCAGGACCAATTCCGCTTCGGGAGAGAGTAATTCGACGACGGCGTCGACGTCACGATCGTCGATGCCGGCCGCGTAGCGGTGCACCAGCGCCGAGAGTTCGATGCGGTCGGCGGTGTTCACGGCTGCAGCCCCAGTCGCTGAGCGCACGCGGACAACAGGTCTTTGGCCTCGCCGACGTCGGTGACCGGCGGCATCGCCAGCACCAGCCGGTCGGCGCCGGCGTCGGCCAGCCGTCCGGCCCGCTCGGCGTCGATCTTGGTCACCAGGTGACCCAGCGACAGTTCGAGCGACTCGGGGTCGCGGCCGGCCTCCTCGGCCGCCGAACGCATCACCGACACCAGATCGGCGAGTCCCTCACCGGCCACGCCCAGCGGCTGCAGACCGTCACCGACCCGGCCCGCGCGCCGCGCCGCCGCACGACTGTGGCCGCCGATGTGGATCGGCACGCGGCCAACGGGTTTCGGGTAACTCGTGGCGTGGTCGAAATCGAAGAACTCGCCGTGGTGGCTGACCCCGTCGGCGTCGCCGTCCCACAGCCCACGCAACACGGCGATCTGCTCGTCGGCCCGCCTGCCCCGGCTGTCGAAGTCCGCGCCGCAGGCCTGCACCTCCTCGCGCAGCCAGCCCACTCCGACACACAGCCGCAACCGGCCACCGGAGAGGGCGTCGACGGTCGCGGCCCGCTTGGCCAGGACGACGGGGTGGTGGTTGGGCAGCACCAGCACACCGGTGGCCAGCCCCAATGTGGTGGTCTGCCCGGCCAGGAAGGCCAGCAGGTCCAGTGGGTCGGGCACCGGGCAGTCCGCCGCCAACTCGACGCGGCCGGATGGGTCATAGGGGTAGACACTGTCGTAGCGGGTCATCAGCACGGTGTGTTCGACGGCAACGATCGACTCGAAACCGCAGTATTCGAGGTGGCGGGCGAACGCCGCCATCCACACCGGGTCTGCGGTGACACCCGCGGCGACGGGGGCGACGACGGCGACCTTCACGGTCACGAGGCTAGCCCGGTGGTGCGGGTTCGCCCTCCGAATGTCCCGCCAGCTGAGGCTGCGCCATCAACCGGTCGAGGAAGACCACGTGGCCCTTGAGCAGTTTTCGTCGCGCCTGGGCCACCGGCAACCAGGCCACCCGGTCCAGCTCGGGGAACTCCTGCATCCGCCCCGAGCCTCTCGGCCATTCCAGGGTGAAGGTGTTGCTGTGGGCGTCGCTGATGTCGAGGTCAGCGGCCACGGCGAAGACGGTGAGCACCTTTCCGCTGGGCTGCTTGACGGGCTCGAAGGCGATCGGTTCGCCTGGCGGCAGCGCAGCGCCGAGTTCCTCGGCGAACTCACGTCGGGCCGCCTGCCACGCGTCGTCGCCGGGCTCATACTCACCCTTGGGAATCGACCACGCGCCGTCGTCCCTGCGGGCCCAGAACGGCCCGCCCGGATGACCGATGAGGACCTCGACGACCTCGCCGCGCACCCGGTGCAGCAGCACGCCGGCGCTCAGCTTCGCCATCGCGGTCTCACGGCGGGCCCGGGTCGACGGCACGGCGCAGCGCCTCGGCCAGTTCCGCGGCCCGGGGATCGGCCAGCACGTCCTCCAGCAGCAGCGGGGCGCCGTCCGGTCCGGTCAGCGGCACCCGCCAGTTCGGATACTCGTTGGTGGTGCCCGGCTGGTTCTGCGTGCGCTTGTCGCCGACCGCGTCGGTCAGCGCCAGGGCGAGCAGCCGCGACGGGGTCCGGCCCAGGTACCGGTAGAGGCCGAGGATCACCTTCTCCTCGTCGGCGTCCGCGCCGAGCAGGCCGACCCGGCGCAGTTCGGCCATCCAGGCCGCCTGCTCGACGCGGTCATCCTCCAGTTCGTGCTCGGCGGGCCGGGTGAGCAGTCCCAGGGCATGGCGCAGCCGGACGTGCTCGCCGGTCAGATAACCCGGCGTGGGCGGCAGGTCGTGAGTGGTCACCGAGGACAGGCAGAACTCCCGCCACCGCTCGGCCTCCAACGGCCCGCCGTGCCCGTCGCGGTCGAGCTCGAACCACAGGATCGACGTGCCCAGCAGGCCGCGTTCGCGCAGATAGTGGCGCACCCACGGTTCGACGGTGCCCAGATCCTCACCGACGATCACGGCCCCGGCCCGGTGTGCCTCCAGTGCAACGATGCCGATCATCGCATCGTGGTTGTAGCGGACATAGGTGCCGGCGGTCGGCAGGGCACCCTCGGGGATCCACCACAACCGGAACAACCCGATGATGTGGTCGATGCGCACCCCGCCGGCGTGGCGCAGGATCGCCGCAATGAGCGCCCGAAATGGTTGGTAGCCAAGCTCTTCCAGTTGGTCGGGGCGCCACGGCGGTTGCGACCAGTTCTGGCCCAGCTGGTTGAACTCGTCCGGCGGTGCGCCCGCGGTGACCCCGAGTGCCAGGACGTCCTGCAGCGCCCAGGCGTCGGCGCCGTCAGGGTGTACGCCGACGGCGAGGTCGTGCATGATGCCCAGCGCCATGCCGGAGCGCAGTGCCCGGGACTGCGCCGCGGCGAGCTGGTCGTCGAGCTGCCACTGCAGCCACCGGTGGAAATCGACTGCGCGGGAATATCTTTCGACGAACTCAGCCACCTCGGGGTTGGCTGGGTGTTGCAGGCCGGCGGGCCAGTCGCGCCAGTTGCCGCCATACTTCTCGGCAAGCGCGCACCAGGTGGCGAAGTTGTTCAGCGCCTGGCCTTCCCGCACCTTGTAGGCGTCGAAGGCGAGCTGCCTGCCCGCTGAGCGCGGCACCCGGTAGACCATCTTCAGCGCGGAGCGCTTGGCCGCCCAGGCGGCGTCGCGGTCGATGCCGTCGAGCTTGCGGGCTCGGCCCTGGATGTCGGCGCGCAACTTCCACACCCGGCCGCGCTTGGGCAGGTAGGCGAACTCGTCGATGGCCTCGACCCGCAGGTAGAGCGGATTGGTGTAGCGCCGCGAGGTCGGCAGGTAGGGGGAGGGTTCCATCGGCTTGGTCGGCGCGGCTGCATGCAGCGGATTGACCAGCACGTAGCCCGCACCGTGGCATGCGCCTGCCCACACCGCGAGGTCGGTCAGATCGGCGAGATCGCCGATGCCCCAGGAGTTCTTGGAGCGGACGCTGTAGAGCTGGGTGGCCAGGCCCCAGGCGCGGCGCGCACCCAGGCGCGGCGGCAGGCCCAACCACGCCGGCGTGACGATCAGCGGCGTGCTGGTCTCGTGTCCGCCCGAACTGAGGTGCACCTGGTGGTAGCCCAGCGGCAGGTCCGCGGGCAGTACGAACGTCGCCTCGCCGACCAGCCGGCCGTCGAGGTCGAACGGGGGAGTGAAGTTGTCGGCCTGACGCAGCCCGGTGCGGACCGTGCCATCCTCGAGCCGGACCCACACGTGCGCCGGATCGCCGTGGGGGACGTGGGCCCAGAACGTCGTCTCGGTGCCGGCGCGCCCGACGACCGTCGGCGGCAGCGAGCGCGACCAGTAGCGGCGATCGATGTCGGAAAGGGCTGCGGCACGGCGATGTTCGGTGCCCGCGTCGACTCCCAACGCCGCCAGAACCGCCACCAGGGTGGCCTCCTCGACGACCACGTGACGACCACTCCAGTCGTGGTAGTCGGTGGCCACGCCGAACCGGTGGGCGAGGTCGGCCAGCGAGGGGTCCAGCTGTGTCATGAGAGTCATCTTGCTTCCTCGACCGCGTCCGCGTGCGGTAGGGCGCATGTTCGCGGCCGCGCGTAACGTCGCCGAACGTGGGCAGCCCAGCGCTCGAGGCGCGTGACCGCAGGGCCCGGGTCGCAACGGCGGGGCTGTTCCTGTCCAACGGGGCGCTGTTCGCCAACCTGCTGCCGCGTTTCCCGGAGATCAAGTCCGACCTGAGCCTGTCGAACACGGTCTTCGGTCTCGCGGTGGCCGCGTTCTCCGCCGGAGCCCTGCTGACCGGTCCGGCGGCGGCGACGCTGATCCGGCGGTTCCGCTCCTCGGTGGTCGCGGTCGCGGGCAGCGTCCTGATCGCGGTGTTCACCCTGGGCGCCGGGCTCGCCACCACCGGCATCACCGTGGCGGCGGCGCTGTTCTGCGCGGGGGCGGCCGACTCGGTCACCGACGTCGCGCAGAACGTGCACGGCCTGCGGGTGCAGCGGCACTACGGGCGGTTCATCATCAACTCGTTGCATGCGGTCTGGTCGGCGGGTGCGGTGCTCGGCGGCCTGATGGGCGCCGGCGCGATCTATCTCGGTGTCCCGCGCGCCGTGCAACTGTCGATCTCGGGGCTGCTGTTCAGCGCCGTCTGCCTGGTGGCCTACCGCTACCTGCTGCCCGGCGCCGACCACGAGGCGCTCCCGACGGCAGGACCAGGACGCCGCCGCGGTTCGGCCGGGGCGCATCGTGTACCTGGCGCTGGCGGCACTCGTCGGCATCGCCATCGCCGGGGCGGTGATCGAGGACGCCGGGAGTTCCTGGGCAACCCTGTACCTGCACGAGTCGCTGGCCGCCCCGGCCGCCGTCGCCGCGCTGGGCTATGTCGCGGTGGTCGGCTTCCAGTTCGTCGGCCGCGTGGTCGGCGACCGCATGGTGGACCGGTTCGGGCAGCGGGCGGTGGTGCGGGCCGGCGGTGTGATCGCCGCGCTCGGCATGGGCGCCGCGCTGGCGTTCCCGAGCGTGCCGGGAACCATCGCCGGGTTCGCCGCCGCCGGGTTCGGCTCGGCGGCCCTGGTCCCGGGCGCCATGCACGCCGCCGACGAACTGCCCGGCTTGCGGCCCGGCACCGGCCTGACGGTGCTGACCTGGCTGATGCGCGCGGGTTTTCTGGGATCGCCGATCGTGGTGGGTGCCGTCGCCGACGCGGTCAGCCTGCGCGCCGGGCTGTTGACCGTGCCGGTGGCGGGGATCGCCGTCGTTGTGCTGGCGGGCGTTCTCAGCCCACGGATCCGGTCAGCTCGATCGTGAGCACCCCGGCGATGATCAAGCCGATGCCGCCGATCATGACCGGGGTCAGTGGCTCGTCGAAGACCAGGCGGGCGATCACCGCCACCAGGGCGACCCCGGCGGCAGACCACACGCCGTAGGCGACTCCGACCGGCATGCCCAGCGACAGGGTGACGTACATCAACGTGAACGCCGCGAGATAGCCCGTGATGACCGGGCCGATCCACTTCTTGTTGCGAAAACCGTTGGAGGCGCGCAGCGACATCGTCGCGAACACCTCGACCACGATGGCGCCGGCCAGCGTCAGCCACATCACGAGGTCGGGTCCTTCGCCGGCCGGTGCCGCGATCCCAGCTCGACCATGAGCACGCCTGCGATGATCAGCCCGATGCCGGCGATGATCGGCGTGGTGAACGGGTCGCCGAAGATGATCGCCGCGATCGCCGCGGTGGCCGCTGTCCCGAGCGCACCCCAGATGCCGTAGGCCACACCCACTGGCATGCCGGCCCGCAGCACCATGGTCAGGAAGTAGAACGACGTCACGTATCCGGCGACCACGACCAGCAGCCAGGCCGAATGGTCCTGCGCGGCGCGCAGCGACAGGGTGCCGGTGACCTCGGTGCAGATCGCCCCCAGCAGCAGCGCCCATCTGTGCACGCCCGCCGCCCTCCCTCGTGATGATCAGCCCGGCCAGGATAGCGCCGAGGCCGGCCACTACCCGTCGGTAACGTGGATGGCCGGTACACCCGGACCGACGCGAAGGAGTGCGATGACAGCCGATGCGAACATTCGCCCGGTCGTGGACCGTCCGGTGGTGCAGACCGGCCACGGCCCGGTCCGCGGCGTCGACGACGGCCGCGTCACGACCTGGAAGGGCCTCCGCTACGCCGCCGCCCCGGTCGGCGACCTGCGCTGGCGCGCCCCGCAACCGCCGCAGCCGTGGACCGAGGTACTCGATGCCACGAGCTTCGGGCCGGTCAGCCCGCAGCCCCGCAGCCCGATCCCGATGGGTCTGGGCACCCGCGCCGACGAGGACTGCCTGTTTCTCAACATCTGGGCGCCGTCGGGATCCTCGGCGGGCGACGCCAGGCCGGTGATGGTGTGGCTGCACGGCGGGGCCTACATCTTCGGCTCGGGCAGCCAGCCGCTCTACGACGGGTCCGTCTTGGCCGCCTCCTCCGACGTCGTCGTCGTGACCATCAACTACCGCCTCGGCGCGCTCGGCTTCGTCGACTTCTCCTCGTTCGGGGAGGGGTTCGACAGCAACGTCGCCCTGCGCGACGTGCTCGCGGCGTTGCGGTGGGTGCGCGACAACATCGCCGGCTTCGGCGGCGACCCCGACCGGGTGACCCTGTTCGGCGAGTCCGCAGGCGCCGGCATCGTGACCACGCTGCTGGCCGTGCCCGCGGCCGCCGGCCTGTTCTCCCGCGCGATCGCCCAGAGTTCACCGGCCACCGCGGTCTACGGGAGCGGCCGCTCGCACTGGGTGGCCCAGCTTGTGCTCGACCGGCTGGGCATGACCGCCCGGGAGGCTCACCGCGCTCCCCTGGAGGCGCTGATCGACGCCTCGGCCTACGTCTTCGACCACGTCCCGACCACCACACCGGGCCGGCTGGCGTTCGCACCGACCGTCGACGGCGACCTGGTGCCCGACTATCCGGTGACGCTGGCCCGGGCCGGCAAGACCCTCCCGGTGCCGCTGCTGATCGGCACCAACAAGGACGAGGCCGCCCTGTTCCGGTTCATGCGCTCGCCGCTGATGCCGATCGCCCCGAAGGCGATCCGGACCATGTTCGAGGAGATCGCCGACGACCAGCCCGGCCTGCAGCTGCCCACCGAGGAGCAGCTCGGCTCGGTCTATTCGGCCCGACGGGCCCGTGCCCGCAGCCTCGGCGTGGCCAGCGACGTCGGCTTCCGCATGCCCACAGTCTGGTTCGCCGAGGGCCACAGCGCGGTCGCCCCGGTGTATCTCTACCGATTCGACTGGGCAACACCACTTTTCAAGCTGATCCGGCTCGGCGCGGCCCATGCCACGGAGCTGATCTACGTGTGGGGCAACCTGGTGTCCGGCACACGGGACTTCACCTTCAAGCTCGGCGGCCTGAAGACGGGGGAGGCGGTGTCCCAGCGCATGCGCACGCGCTGGGCCAACTTCGCGGCCACCGGCACGCCGAGCGGGCCTGCGGGGGAGCCGCACTGGGCGCCGTACCGCACCGACGACCGCACCACGCTGCTGATCGACCACCACGACCGCGCGGTCGACGACCCGGACCACCGGATTCGGCTGGCCTGGGGTGACCAGGTGCTCAGCCTGCGCTGAGTAGGCGGTCCCGGATCTTGTCGAATACCGGGCGCACGCCCTCCTGCCCGGGCAGGTACATCCACAGATGCCGCCCGCCGTATTGCTCGTAGCCGTCGACGTCGAGCCCGGCGGCCACCGCGCGGTCCCAGAACTCACGGGTGTCGGGGTGCAGCACGTCGTGGGTACCGCTGAAGATCGTCAGCCGCGGCAGCCCGTCCAGCGGCCCGGTCGCCGGGCTGACCAGTGGGTTGTCCACCGGGTCACCGCCGGCATAGCGCAGACCCGCCGCCCTCAGATCGTCGACGTTGAACGTCACGTCGCTGCGGGACAACCCGGCCACGTCGGGATGGGGCAGCGCCACATGCACCCACGGGCACAGCAGCACCGCGTCGGTGGGCGGCGGAAGCCCGGCGTCGCGCACCGCGTGGCACAGCGCCAGCGCCATTCCACCGCCGGCCGAATCACCCATGACGGCAACGGTTTCCGGGTCATACCGGTCCAGCACCCGGCGATAGAGGCCGAGCAGAAACCCGAACACCTCGCGGTAGCAGTGCTCCGGGGCCAGCGGGTAGATCGGCACCGTCATGGTCCGGCCCAGCAGGTTGGCCAGCCGCGCGATCGCCGGCCAGTGCAGGCTCGGGATGAAGTCCAGCACGTACGCGCCGCCGTGCAGATACACCGCATGGCCCCGAGGTGGTCCACAGCGCAGCGGAGTCACCTCGTAGACCGGGCGGCCGTCGACGTCGTCGCGGCGCACGTCGATCCGGCTGCGGACGCGCCGCGGCGGCTCACCGGAATAGGGCAGCCGGGGATTATCGGCCCAGTACTCGAGTTTCTGGACCGGGAACAACCGCCTGCCCACGCCGGCCCGCCGGCTCAGTTGCTCGGCGCCGGTCGGTCGGTTGGTGGTGCGGTCGGCGGCGGTGATCACGGCTGAGAATGGCCCGCCTGACGCTGCCGTAAACCAGGCACAGGAGGACGGCGGCTAAAATCACGCCGGGAGGTGTCAGGGTGGACCAGATACGGGAGCTGTTGTCCGTTCTCCCGCCGGCGATGCGGGATCCGGTGCTGTTCGCGGTGCCGTTCTTCGTGCTGCTGCTCACCATCGAGTGGACGGCGGCGCGCCGGGCCCAGCGCTTGGAAGACGCCGACCCCGACCACCCGGCCCCGGGTTCCTATCTGGCCCGCGATGCCCGGGCGTCCATCTCGATGGGACTGGTCTCGGTGGCGACCATGGGGGCCTGGAAGTTCCTGGCCTTACTCGGCTATGCCGCCCTCTACGCCTACCTCGCGCCGTGGCACCTGTCGGCGCGGCAGTGGTACACCTGGGTGATCGCACTGGTCGGGGTAGACGTGCTGTTCTACGCCTACCATCGCATCGCGCACCGGGTGCGGCTGATCTGGGCCACCCACCAGGCGCACCACTCCAGCCGTTACTTCAACTTCGCGACGGCTGTGCGGCAGAAGTGGAACAACAGCGGCGAGATCATCATGTGGATCCCGTTGCCGCTCTTGGGTATTCCGCCGTGGATGGTGTTCACCAGCTTCTCGGTCAGCCTGATCTACCAGTTCTGGATCCACACCGAGCGCATCGACAGGCTGCCCCGGCCGTTCGAGTTCGTCTTCAACACACCGTCGCACCACCGGGTGCACCACGGTATGGATCCGGAGTACCTCGACAAGAACTACGGCGGCATCCTCATCATCTGGGACCGCCTGTTCGGCAGCTTCCAGCCGGAGACCTTCCGCCCGCACTACGGGCTGACCAAGCCGGTCAACACCTTCAACATCTGGGAGCTGGAAACCCGTGAGTACGTGGCGATCGCCCGCGACGTGCGCTCGGCCACCCGGTGGCGCGATCGCCTCGGCTACGTCTTCGGGCCGCCGGGGTGGGCGCCTGCGGCCGTACCGACCACGGCGCCCGCGGCGGCGGGCTAGCGAGGCCACCGTCGGGCCGCTGCTCATGCGGTTCGCCAAGTAGCGCGCCTCCGGCATGGCACCATGCTGGGGGTGCAAACCGTATTTGACCGCCACGTCGATCCCGAACTGATCGCGCGGGCGCTGGGATCCGCCTCCTTCGGTTCGATGTGGCTGGACATTCCCCGGCCCGAGTACCCGGCCCTGCCCGGCACGCTGATCTGCGACCTGCTGGTGGTCGGCGGCGGCTACGCCGGACTGTGGACGGCGCTGCACGCCATCGAACGCAACCCCGGCGCCCGGGTGGTACTCGTCGAGGCCGAACGGATCGGCTGGGCGGCCTCGGGGCGCAACGGCGGGTTCGTCGAGGCCAGCATCACCCACGGGGCCGAGAATGGGAAGTCGCGCTGGCCGGCCGAATTCGACCGGCTCGAGGAACTCGGCCTGGCCAACCTCGACGGCATGCAGGCCGACATCGAGTCCCACGGGATGAAGGTGGACTGGGAACGCACCGGCATGCTGAGCGTGGCCACCGAAGACCACCAGGTCGAATGGCTTCGCGAGGCGGCAGACGAGGGGCATGGCCGGTTCCTCGACGAAGCCGCGGTGCGCGCCGAGGTCGCCTCGCCGACCTACCGTGCCGGACTGTTCGCCGCCGAGACCTGCGCCATCGTGCACCCGGCGCGGCTGGTGTTCGAACTCGCCCGGGCGGCGTCGGAAGCCGGTGTGCAGATCTTCGAGCACACCCCCGCGCTGTCGGTCGACCGCGACCGCGGCGGTGTCCGGGTGAACACCCGCTCCGGCGTGATCGACGCCGACCAGGTTGTGTTGGCCACCAACGTCTTTCCGAGTCTGCTGCGGCGCAACCGGCTCTACACCGTCCCGGTGTACGACTACGTCCTGGCCACCGAGCCGCTCACCGACGCCCAACTGGACCGCATCGGCTGGCGCTCCCGGCCGGGCATCGGCGACAGCTCCAACCAGTTCCACTACTACCGGCTGTCCGCGGACAACCGGATCGTCTGGGGCGGATACGACGCGGTCTACCACTACGGTCGTCGCGTCGATGCGATGTACGAGGACCGGCCGGAGACCTACCGCAGGCTGGCCGCGCACTTCTTCATCACGTTCCCGCAACTCGACGACGTCCGGTTCACCCACCGCTGGGCCGGGCCGATCGACACCAACACCAGATTCTGCGCGCACTGGGGGTTGGCCGGCCGGGGCCGCATCGCCTACGTCAACGGCTTCACCGGCCTGGGCGTCGGCGCCGCGCGGTTCGCCGCCGACGTGTGCCTGGACCTGCTCAGCGGCCATCCGACCGAACGCACCGAGTTGGAGATGGTCAACCGCAAGCCGCTGCCGTTCCCACCGGAGCCGATCGCCAGCATCGGCATCCAGGCGACCCGCTGGTCGCTGGACCGCGCCGACCACAACGGCGGACGACGCAACGTCTTCCTGCGGACGCTCGACCGCTTCGGGCTCGGTTTCGATTCGTAGATCAGGCTTTTGACGGGTTCGCTTCTCGTTCACCTGTGCGTTTCCGTCGTATTGAGCACAACACCCCCCGGGGGGCCGGTAACTCAGTAGGCTTCCGGACGCGCGTCCGAGAAGAGGACGTCAACTAGGAGGAAAATAGTCGTGGGAGACACACTCACCGAAGGTCAAAAACTGGGGAAGGGCGATTCGCTCACCTCGAACAACGGGGCTTACACCCTGACGCTGCAGGAGGACGGCAACCTGGTCCTGGCTGCGCGTGGGGAAGCGGTCTGGGCGACCGGCACCAACGGCCAGGACGTTCAGCGGGCCGAGGTACAGAGCGACGGCAACTTCGTGCTGTACGCGGGTGACAAGCCGGTCTGGCACAGCGACACCAAGGGCAAGAAGGACGTCAAGCTCGTTCTGCAGGACGACCGGAACCTGGTGCTCTACGCCGCCGACGGCGCGGCCTGGACGTCACGGACCGAGACCGACGCCCCGCCGCCCCCGGCGCCCGAGGCCGAGGCCGAGGTGGCTCCGGCCGCCGTCGAGGAGACGACTCCGCCGCCGGCCGCGCCGCGCACCTACACCGTGGTGTCCGGTGACACGCTGTTCGCCATCGCCGAGCGGTTCTACGGCGACGGCAACCGTTACCCGGAGATCGCCGCGGCGAGCGGTATCGCCAACCCGGATCTGATCAATGTGGGACAGGTCGTCACCATTCCCTGACGGATTCCTGCGGGAACGACGCGGGTACGCAATAGTGCGTTGGTAACGATCGGCTGTCCAAGCCGATACACAGTCGACACACTATTGCGACCGCGTCGTTGACGGGTCGCCGACGGATCGGGGTGTAAGGTGACTCGCTTACCTCGTCGGTACCTCGTCGCAGCGGCTGCCGCCGCCGCGCTGTGCTCGACCGTGACCCCCGCGGCCCAGGCCGACCCCGGCGTCGTGGTCTCTCCCGGGATGGAAATCCATCAGGACAGCAACGTCTGCACGCTCGGCTATGTCGACCCTGTGCTGCGCATCGCGTTCTCGGCCGGACACTGCCGGGGCAGCGGCCCGGTCACCGACAAGGACGGCCACTTCATCGGCATGGTCTCGACGTCCCGCGACAACACGCCCGACGGAACGGTCGTGCGCACCGACCAGGTGATCGCCGACTACGAGACCATCGGCCTGGCCGCCGACGTCACCGTCAACAACATCCTTCCGGATGGGCGGCAGCTGGTCGCCGATCCCGCGCCGCAACTGACCGCGGGCGCGCCGGTGTGCCACTTCGGCGTGATCACCGGAGAGAGCTGCGGTTCGGTCGAACGGGTCAACAACGGCTGGTTCACCATGGACAACGGCGTGATCAGCAAGAAGGGCGACTCCGGCGGCCCGGTGTACGTGCTCTCCGACAACAACAAGGCCGTCATCATCGGCCTGTTCAACAGCACGTGGGGTGCGCTGCCCGCCGCGGTGTCCTGGCAGGCCACCGGCCAGCAGGTCCGCGAGGACGTCGGCGTGGTCAACATCGCCGCCAACCACAACTGACCCGTCCCGCGGGCGCTGAGCGCCCCGGCGCAACTAGAACACGTTCTAGCCAGAGCGGCGGGGCGCGGATATTCTCGAATCGATGACGAGCCAGACACCTGTCCAGATTGCGTGGACGACCCGCGCGATCAAGGCGTTCGTCGACCATCCACAGGAGCAGCAATGAGCGGCTTGGACATCCCCGCGACCGTCGACGCCTCCGAGGTGACGGAGTGGTCCGACGACGTCGACGTGCTCGTCCTCGGCTTCGGGATCGCCGGCGGTTGCGCCGCGGTGAGCGCCGCGGGCGCGGGCGCGAGGGTGCTGGTCGTGGAGAGGGCCGCCGCTGCCGGCGGCACCACCTCGATGGCCGGCGGGCACTTCTACCTCGGCGGCGGCACTGCCGTGCAGACCGTGACCGGCCATCCGGACAGCCCGGACGAGATGTACGCCTATCTCGTGGCGGTGTCCCGCGAACCCGAACTGGACAAGATCCGCGTCTACTGCGACGACAGCGTCGAGCACTTCGACTGGCTGGAGGACCTGGGCTTCGAGTTCGAGCGCAGCTTCTACCCGGGCAAGGTCGTCGTGCCGCCGGGCACCGAGGGGCTGTCCTACACCGGAAACGAGAAGGTCTGGCCGTTCTGCGAGCAGGCCAAGCCCGCCCCGCGCGGGCATTCGGTCCCGGTGCCGGGGGAGCTGGGCGGGGCATCCATGGTGATCGACCTGTTGGTCAAGCGTGCCGACGAGCTCGGCGTGACGGTGCTCTACGAAACCGGTGTCACCAACCTGGTGGTCGACGACGGCGCGGTGGTCGGCGTGCGGTGGAAGCGGTTCGGCGAGACCGGCGCGATCAAGGCCAAAGCGGTGGTGATCGCCGCAGGCGGGTTCGTGATGAACCCCGACATGGTCACCGAGCACACACCGGCACTCGGCCAGCCCCGCAAGACCAAGCACCACGGCCTGGTGGCCCCCTACATCCTGGGCAACCCGAACGACGACGGGTTGGGTATCCGGATGGGCGAATCCGCCGGCGGGGCAACCAAGTTCATGGACGAGATGTTCATCACCGCGGCCGCCTACCCGCCCGAGATCCTGCTCACCGGCGTGATCGTCAACAATGACGGCAAGCGGTTCGTCGCCGAGGACTCCTATCACTCCCGCACGTCGGCCTTCGTCCTGGAACAGCCGGATCAGACCGCCTATCTGATCGTCGACGAGGCGCACACCGAGATGCCCGAACTGCCGCTGATCAAGTTCCTCGACGGCTACGAGACGATCGCCGAGGTCGAGGACGCGCTGGGTATCCCGGCAGGCAACCTGGCAGCAACGCTGAAGCGCTACAACGAGTTCGCGGCCAAGGGTGAAGACCCCGACTTCCACAAACAACCCGAGTACTGCGCCGCGCAGGACCACGGCCCGTGGGCCGTCTTCGACCTGTCGCTGGGCCGGGCCATGTACTCCGGGTTCACCATGGGTGGACTGGCCACCAGCGTCGACGGTGAGGTGCTGCGCGAGGACGGCACCGTGGTTCCCGGCCTGTACGCCGCCGGAGCCTGCGCGTCCAACATCGCCCAGGACGGCAAGGGCTATTCCAGCGGCACACAGCTGGGGGAGGGCTCGTTCTTCGGCCGTCGTGCCGGCGCGCACGCCGCCGCACACGCGACTGCCTCGCACACTCGATGAGTCGCGGTGTGGTGGACCTGGGCGACGTCACCGTCTCCCGGCTCGAGGAGAGCTACGGTCCGGCCGCTCCGGCCTCGGTGATCATGCCGTCGTTCGACGCCACCGTGCGCGAGGAGTTCGGTCCCGACACCATCGCGCAGTTCGTGGTGCCGGAAACCGACGAGGCTCTGCTGAGCGTCCACACCTGGGTGATAAGGACGCCGCAGAAAACGATCCTGGTCGACACCTGCAACGGAAATCACAAGCAGCGCAACGTTTCCGGCATCGCGATGCTCGACACCGACTGGCTGGAGCGACTGGTGGCCGGCGGCGTCAGACCCGAGGAGGTCGACGCCGTGGTGTGCACGCACCTGCACCTGGACCACGTGGGCTGGAACACGATCCTGGTCGACGGGCAGTGGGTGCCGACCTTCCCGAACGCCCGCTACTACATCAACAGATGCGAGTACGAGTTCTGGAACCCCTCGTCGACCGAGCAGGCCGGCATGGAGTTCAACGGCTTCGTGTTCGACGACTCCGTCAAGCCCGTGTTCGACCGCGGACTGGTGGAACTGTGGGACGGCGACGGCTGCGACGTCGACGACCATCTGCGCCTGGAACTGCGGCCCGGCCACACGCCCGGGCACAGCGTCGGCTGGCTCACCGGGACGGGCGGCACGGGACTGTTCTCCGGTGACGCGATGCATTCGGCACTGCAGGTGTACCGGGCCGACTGGAACAGCGGGTTCTGTGCGGACGGCAAGCAGGCCGCGGCGACCCGCCGGTCGATCCTGGCGGCCGCGGTCGAGCGTGACGCCGTGCTGATGCCTGCCCACTTCTCGGCACCGCACGCCTTCAAGGTGAAGACCCGAGGTGAGGGCTTCGCCGTCGTCGACGCGTTGTAGTACCAGCCGAATCGCCCTGCGGCGCAGCTAGACTCCGACCGGCTCGGCCCGCCGGCCCAGCTGCCACTGGCCGTCCCCGAGTAGGCGCAGGTGATGTTCGTGGTGCTGCTCGACGGTGCTGCGGTGGGTGACCGAGACGACGATGCAGTCCGGCAGCCGGGTGCGCAGCAGCCGGTACAGCGAGTACTCCTGACCCTCGTCGACGGCAGCGGTCGCCTCGTCGAGGAACACCACCGCCGGCCGGGTCAGCAGCACCCGCGCGAAGGCGATGCGCTGCTGCTCACCCGGGGAGAGCACCTTGGCCCAGTCCTGGACGTCGTTGAGCCGGCCGGTGAGGTGGCCCAGCGCGACGTCGTCGAGGGCGGCGACGAGCCTCTCATCGGGGATGCTGGCTTCGGCCGCCGGATAGGTCAGCACGGCGCGCAGGTCACCGAGTGGGACATAGGGCACCTGGGACAGGAACATCGTCTGCCCGTCATCGCCACCCGGCTGCCGGACGGTGCCCGAGCCGTAGGGCCACAACCGGGCGATGCTGCGCAGCAGGGTGGTGCGTCCGCACCCGGACGGGCCGGTGATCACCAGGGCCTCACCGGGCTCCAGGCGCAGATCGAGGCCGTCGATGAGCATGTCACCGTTGGGCCTGCGCACGTCGACGTCACGCAATTCCACTGTGCCGTCGGTGGTTTCCTCGGCATCCAGCCGCGGCAGAGCCCGCGCCTGCGCGTTGGCGTCCACCAGCCCCTCGAGGCGGATGATCGTCGCGCGGTAACCGGCGAACGAGTCGTAGACGCTGCGGAAGAAGGCCAGCGAGTCGTGGATGTTGAGGAAAGCGCTCGAGGACTGGCTGACGTCGCCGAACGTGATCTGGCCGGCGAACAGCCGGGGCGCCTGCACCACCAGAGGCAGCGGCGTGATGAGTTGGCTCATCGTCTGGTTCCAGCCCAGCAGGTACAGGCTGCGCACGACGAAAGCCCGATAGTTGGCGATGATCGCTGCGAACCGCGAACCCAAGATGGTGCGTTCGGCGTTCTCGCCGCGGTAGAACCCGATCGCCTCGGCGGCGTCGCGCAACCGGACCAGGGCGTAGCGGAAGGCGGCGTTGGTCAACTCGTTGCGGAAGCTCAGCAGGATCAGCGGCTTGCCGATCCAGAACGCGATGACGGTGGCCACCGCCACGTAGAGCAGTACCAGCCAGAACAGGGCGTGGTTGAGCGTGATCCCGAACAGGCTGAGCGGACCGGACAGGTGCCAGAGGATCGGGGTGAACGACACCACCGACACCAGCGAGTTGATGGCGCCGAACAGCAGCGTGGTCGACGTGCCCACGGTGGGTGTATTCGGTTCTGCCCCAGTACAAGTCGTGAAGATATCGATGTCCATCTGGATGCGCTGGTCGGGGTTGTCGATCGGGTTCTCGATGAACCGCCCGCGGTAGTAGGCCTCGTCGCCCAGCCAGTCGCCGGTGAGCCGGTCCGTCAGCCATACGCGCCAGCGGATGATGAAGCGCTGCATCAGGTAGATGTCGATCATCTGCCTGCTGACGTAGACCGCGGCGATCAGCGCGAAAGTCAGTATGGCGAACCAGAATCCGTGCACGCCGGAGTCGCGCACCGCGTCGTTGTGGGCTCCGGCGCCTTCGAACGCCACCTGCAGCGCGGAGTAGAGGTCGTTGCTGTAGTAGCTGAGCAGGACGTCGAGGCGCACGGAGATCATCGTCGAGAACAGCAGCACGCCCAGCCAGGCCCACACCGTCAGGCTGGCGCGACCGCGGAAGTACCCGCCGGTGATCCGCCAGAACTGCCGGCCCCAGATGGTGTAGCGGGCGAGCAGGATCAGGACGACGACGGCCACCACCGCGCTGATGCCCCACGCCTTGCACGCCCACAGCAGGGAGTGTGGGATCTCGTTGCTCCAGTCGAGCGAGGGCTTGTACATCTCCACGGGGCGTTCTCCTCAGCCGCGACACCAGCGTGATCGGTTCGCGGCCAAGCATTTCAGCAACGCGGCCGGTGCGTATCCCGTCCCGTGTAATTGACCCCTGCGTCAGGTCAGACCGGCGCGGGCTCGTTACCCTCGACCCGGCCCAGCCGCCATTCGCCCTCGCCGAGCAATTCCAGATGCCGGGCGTGGTGTTGCTCGACGGTGCTGCGATGACTGACGCTGACCAGAATCGTGTTCGGCAGCTCGGTGCGGATCAGGTCGTAGAGCGCGAACTCCAGGCCCTCGTCCAGCGCCGAGGTGGCCTCGTCGAGGAAGGCCGCCTTGGGCCGGGTCAGCAACACCCGGGCGAAGGCGATGCGCTGCTGCTCGCCAGGGGACAGCACCTTGGCCCAGTCCTGCACCTCGTTGAGCCGGATCGTCAGGTGCGAGAGCGCCACCTGGGTCAGCGCGCGCTGCAGTTGCTCGTCGGGAATCACCCCGGAGTTGGCCGGGTAGGACACCACAGTGCGCAGGTCACCCAGCGGGACGTAGGGCATCTGCGAGAGGAACATCGTGTCGTGGTCGTCGATGGGGCGGCGCAACGTGCCCGACGTGTAGGGCCACATCTGGGCGAGGCTGCGCAGCAGCGTGGTCTTACCGGCGCCGGACGGTCCGGTGATCACCAGGGTTTCGCCCGGCTCCAGGCGCAGGTCGATCGGATCGATCAGCTGTGCGCCGCTGGGCGTGCGGACCTCGACGCGCTGCAGCTCGACCGACCCGTCATGGCTGGCGATGGTGGTGAGCTTCGGCAGCTCGCGGGCTACCGAGTTGGTCTCCACCAGGCCGTGCAGACGGATGATGGCGGCCCGGTAGGCGGCGAACGAGTCGTAGGCGTTGCGGAAGAACGACAGCGAGTCGTGGATGGAGCCGAACGCACTCGAGGACTGCGTGACGTCACCGAGGTCGATCGCCCCGGCGAACAACCGGGGAGCCTGAATGACCAGCGGCAGCGGGTTGATGATCTGGCTCATCGTCAGGTTCCAGCCGGTCAGCGCGATGGTGCGGTTCACGTAGCGGCGGTAGTTGGTGATGATCTCGGCGAACTTGCGGCGCAGCAGGCCGCGCTCGGCGTCCTCGCCGCGGTAGAAGCCGACCGCCTCGGCGGCGTCGCGCAGCCGCACCAGGGCGTAGCGGAAGACCGCGTTGGTCAGCTCGTTGCGGAAGCTCAGCCGGATCAGCGGGTGGCCGATCCAGAAGGCGATCACCGTCGCGAACACCACATAGACCAGGACCACCCAGAACAGCGCATGGCCCAGGGTGATGCCGGCCAGCGTCAGCGGTCCGGACAGATGCCACAGAATCACGGTGAACGAGACCACCGTCATCAGCGAGCTGATGGCTCCGAAAACCAGCATGTTGGAGGAGCCGATCATCGGGGTGTTGGGCGAGGCGCCCACCCCGGCGGTGAAGATGTCGACGTCATACTGGATGCGCTGGTCGGGGTTGTCGATGTCGGAGTCGGTGAACCGGGTGCGGTAGTAGGCGTGGTCGTCGAGCCAGTCGCAGGTCAGCCGATCCGTCAGCCACACCCGCCAGCGGATGATGAAGCGCTGGGTCAGGTAGATGTCGAGCATCACCCGGCTGATGTAGATGGTCGCCAGGATGCCGAAGATGATCAGGGCCATCCAGAAGCCGTGGATGCCGGACTGCTTCACCGCTGCGTTGTTCGCACCGGCGCCCTGGAAGGCGATCTGCAGCGAGGTGAACAGATCGTTGCTGTAGTAGCTGAGCAGCACGTCCAGGCGCACCGACATCGTCACCGACAGCAGCAGCACCGCGAGCCAGATCCAGACCCGGATGCTCTGCTTACCCTTGAAGTAGTCGCCGCTGACCCGCCAGTACTGGCGGCCCCACACCGTGAAGCGGGCCAGCAGCACGAGGACCGCCATGCTCAAGACGGCGGCGATGGCCCACGCTTTGACAATCCACAGCAGCGAGGGCACGAGTTCGTGCCCCCAGTCCATGGACGAGTGGTACATCTCCAACGCGATCTCCTCCCGCGGCGGCGTCGTGGGCGACGACCGATCCGGTTGGCTTCCCGGCGAACCTACCCGCTGTCTCGGCCGGAGCGTGCGACCATGCCAGATGGCCGGCTGAATGTCAGTCCTGTTTGCCCCACCCTAACGGCCGGGTGCTCGCACGGACGCCCAGTCAGCCCTGCGCCGATCATCCAGGCCCGGTGGTTAGGCTCGCCCGATGGGCATCGACGCTGACTCGCCGCACACCGTCCACGCCGGCGCGCTGGTCGCACGACGGCTGCGGGCCAGCGGGATCGACACGGTGTTCACGCTGTCGGGCGGACACATCTTCCCGATCTATGACGGCTGCCGCAGCGAGGGCATCCGGCTGATCGACACCCGCCATGAGCAGACCGCGGCATTCGCCGCCGAAGGCTGGTCGAAGGTGACCCGGGTGCCCGGCGTCGTCGCCCTCACCGCCGGACCGGGCGTGACCAACGGGATGAGCGCGATGGCCGCCGCGCAGCAGAACCAGTCGCCGATGCTGGTCCTGGCCGGCCGCGCCCCGGCGCTGCGCTGGGGCATGGGTTCCCTGCAGGAGATCGACCACGTCCCGTTCGTGGCCCCGCTGGCCCGCTACGCGGTCACCGCCGAGTCGGCAGGCGCGGTCGGCGACCGGGTGGACGACGCGCTGCGCGCGGCGGTGGGCGCGCCGTCCGGCGTGGCGTTCGTCGACTTCCCGATGGACCACCTGTTCGGCGAGGCGCACGACCGCGACGAGCCCGGAGCGCTGCGTGAGCTGCCCGCACTGCCCGCCGCCGACGGGCTGGAGCTGCAGCGGGCGGTCGAACTGCTGTCCGCGGCCCAGCGCCCGGTGATCATGGCCGGCACCAATGTGTGGTGGGGGCACGCCGAGGACGCCCTGCTCGAACTGGCCGAGAAACTGCGAATCCCGGTGTTCGCCAACGGAATGGCGCGCGGCATCGTCGGCGCCGACCGGGACCTGGCGTTCTCCCGGGCTCGTTCGCAGGCTCTTGCGCAGGCCGACGTCGCCGTCGTGGTCGGGGTGCCGATGGACTTCCGGCTCGGCTTCGGTGGGGTGTTCGGCAACGAGACCCGGCTGATCGTCGCCGACCGCGTCGCCCCCGACCGTGACCATCCCCGGGCGGTGGCCGCCGGCCTCTACGGCGAGCTGTCGACCACCCTGGCCGCGCTGGGCACCGCGTCGGCGGGGGACCACGAGGACTGGATCGGCTCGCTGCGCACCGTCGAGGCCAGGGCCCGGGCCGCCGAGGCCGACGAACTGGGCGACGAGCGCACCCCGCTGCACCCGATGCGCGTCTACGCCGAGCTGCTGCCGCTGCTGGACCGCGACGCGATCGTCGTGATCGACGCCGGCGACTTCGGCTCCTACGCAGGCCGGGTCATCGACAGCTATGTGCCGGGCGCCTGGCTGGACAGCGGGCCGTTCGGCTGCCTGGGATCCGGACCCGGCTACGCGCTGGCCGCCAAGCTGGCCCGGCCCGACCGGCAGGTGGTGCTGTTGCAGGGCGACGGTGCGTTCGGCTTCTCCGGTATGGAGTGGGACACGCTGGTTCGCCATGGCGTGCATGTGGTTTCGGTGATCGGCAACAACGGGATCTGGGCGCTGGAGAAGCATCCGATGGAGATGCTCTACGGCTACTCGGTGGTCGCCGAGCTGCGACCGGGCACCCGCTACGACGAGGTGGTGCGGGCACTCGGCGGCCACGGCGAGCTGGTCTCCACGCCCGAGGAACTTAGGCCGGCGCTGCGCCGGGCCTTCGAGGCGGGACTGCCGGCGGTGGTCAACACGCTGACCGACCCCACGGTGGCCTACCCGCGGCGCTCGAATTTGGCGTGATCGGAGCTGGCCGTCACAGGTCTTTGCGCACCCGCCGGTACCGTTGACCCGTGGCGAAGAATCGCAAGACGACCGCGGCCGGACCGGGCCGCGTCAGCCGAGGCTTCTGGCGTCTGCTCGGGGCGAGCACCGACAAGACCAGAGCCGAATCGATGTCCGAGGTGGAAGCCGCGGCCGAGTTCGACCAGAAGGCCGCCGACCTCGACGACGAACAGCTCAAGAAGGCCGCGCAACTGCTGGAGCTCAAGGAGCTGGCAGGCTCGGCCGACATCCCGCAGTTCCTGGCCATCGCGCGGGAGGCCGCCGAGCGGGCCACCGGGCTGCGCCCGTTCGACGTTCAGCTGCTGGGCGCCCTGCGGATGCTGGCCGGCGACGTCATCGAGATGGCCACCGGCGAGGGCAAGACCCTGTCGGGCGCCATCGCCGCGGCCGGCTATGCGCTGGGCGGCCGCAACGTGCACGTGGTCACGATCAACGACTACCTGGCCCGCCGCGACGCCGAGTGGATGGGGCCGCTGATCGAGGCGATGGGGCTGACGGTCGGCTGGATCACCGAGGACTCCACACCTGCGGAGCGCCGCGCCGCCTACCAGTGCGACGTCACCTACGCGTCGGTCAACGAGATCGGTTTCGACGTGCTGCGCGACCAGTTGGTCACCGACGTCGCCGACCTGGTGTCACCCAACCCGGACGTGGCGCTGATCGACGAGGCCGACTCGGTGCTGGTCGACGAGGCGCTGGTGCCGCTGGTCCTGGCAGGCACGACGCACCGCGAGACCCCCAAGCTGGAGATCGTGCGTCTGGTGGGACAGCTGCAGGCCGGCGTGGACTACGACACCGACACCGACAGCCGCAACGTCCATCTCACCGAGGCCGGTGCGCAGAAGCTCGAGAAGGCGCTCGGCGGTATCGACCTTTACTCCGAGGAGCACGTCGGCGGCACGCTGACCGAGGTCAACGTCGCCCTGCACGCCCATGTGCTGCTGCAGCGCGATGTGCACTACATCGTGCGCAACGGCGCGGTGCAGCTGATCAACTCCTCGCGCGGCCGGATCGCACAGCTGCAGCGCTGGCCGGACGGCCTGCAGGCGGCCGTGGAGGCCAAGGAGGGGATCGAGACCACCGAGACCGGCGAGGTGCTCGACACCATCACGGTGCAGGCGCTGATCAACCGCTACCCGACGGTGTGCGGCATGACCGGCACCGCGCTGGCCGCCGGCGAGCAGCTGCGCCAGTTCTACAAGCTGGGCGTCTCGCCGATCCCGTCGAACACGCCCAATATCCGCGAGGACATGCCCGACCGGGTCTACATCACCTCGGCGGCCAAGACCGAGGGGATCATCGAGCACATCATCGACGTGCACGCCAGCGGTCAGCCCATCCTGGTCGGAACCCACGACGTGGCCGAGTCCGAGGAGCTCTACGAGCGGCTGGTCAAGCGTGGCGTGCCCGCGGTGGTGCTCAACGCCAAGAACGACGAGGAGGAGGCCCGCGTCATCGCCGAGGCCGGCAAGCTCGGCGCGGTGACCGTCTCCACCCAGATGGCCGGCCGCGGCACCGACATCCGCCTGGGCGGATCGGACGCGGACGACCACTCCGCCGACCATGAAAAGGTGGCCGAACTCGGCGGCCTGCACGTCGTCGGCACCGGCCGGCACAACACCGAACGGCTGGACAACCAGCTGCGCGGCCGGGCCGGCCGCCAGGGCGACCCCGGTTCCACGGCTTTCTTCGCCAGCTGGGAAGACGAGGTCGTCACCTCGCACGTCGAGCGCGGGAAGCTGCCGCTGGAGTCCGACGACACCGGCCGGATCGTCAGCCCCAAGGCGGCCTCGCTGCTCGACCACGCCCAGCGGGTGGCCGACGGGCGGCTGTTGGACGTGCACGCCAACACCTGGCGCTACAACCAGCTGATCGCCCAGCAGCGCGCCATCATCGTCGAGCGGCGCAACACACTGCTGAGCACGCCGGCGGCCCGCGAGGAACTCGCCGAGCTGTCGCCGGAGCGCTACGAGACGTTGTCGGAGAAGGTGTCCGAGGAGCGGCTGGAGAAGATCTGCCGCGACATCATGCTGTTCCACCTCGACCGCGGCTGGGCCGATCACCTGGCCTACCTGTCCGACATCCGGGAGAGCATCCACCTGCGGGCCCTGGGCAGGCAGAACCCGCTCGACGAGTTCCACCGGATGGCCGTCGACGCGTTCGCCCACCTCGCCGCCGACGCGATCGAGGCCGCCCAACAGACCTTCGAGACCGCCAACGTGCTCGAGGAGGAGCAGGGCCTGGACCTGTCCAAGCTGGCCAGGCCCACCTCGACCTGGACGTACATGGTGCACGACAACCCGCTCAACGACGACACGTTGTCGGCGCTGAGCCTGCCGGGCGTATTCCGCTGACGCGGACGGCACGACTGTTGCGGCTATGCACGGATTCCCTGGACTTTTCGTCCACGAGGCACACAGTCGGCGGGTGAAGTCGCGCCGCTCGCGGCGCGCGCCGTCGGCCCGCTAGGTTCTGTTCATGACGGAGAGCCGCGATCGGGTGTTGACCATCCCGAACGTGCTCAGCGTGATCCGCCTCATCCTGGTGCCGGTGTTCCTGTACCTGCTGCTGGTCACCCACGCCTACGGCTGGGCGGTGGCGATCCTGATGTTCAGCGGCTTCTCTGACTGGGCCGACGGCAAGATCGCCCGGCTGGTCGCCAACCAGTCCTCCCGGCTCGGCGAGCTGCTGGACCCGCTGGTGGACCGGATCTACATGCTGGCCGTCCCGCTCGGGCTGGGCTTCTCCGGCGTCGTCCCCTGGTGGGTGGTCGGGACGCTGATCGGGCGCGACGCCGTGCTGGCCGCCACGTTGCCCGTGGTGCGCAGCCGCGGACTGACCGCCCTGCCGGTCAGCTACATCGGCAAGGCCGCCACCTTCGCGCTGATGTCCGGCTTCCCGCTGGTGCTGCTGGGCCAGGGCGACGCAACGTGGAGCCGCGTCGTCGGCGCCTGCGGCTGGGGCTTCGTCATCTGGGGCATGGGCATGTACCTGTGGTCGGCCGTGCTCTACCTCCTGCAGGTGCGATTGGTGGTGCGCACCATGCCGAAGGTCACCGCCGGCCGACGTACCGACAGCAGCGATGCCGGCGCCGGCTGACCGCGCCCTGGGCGGCTACGACCCGCAGGCCGGTCTGCCGGGGCCCGGCGCTAACGGGCCGGCGCTGATCCCGCTGCCGTCGCTGCTGCGCTCGCTGCTCACCGAACACCTCGACCCCGGGTATGCCGCTGCGGCGGCCGAACGCGGCCGCACCGGTGCCCCGCCGCGGCGGGGCTGCGACCGGCTGTGGCAGGCGCTGGCCGCGCTGCTGATCGCGGTCGTGTTCGCCGCCGCGGTGGCCCAGGCCCGGTCGACGGCCCCCGGTGTCAGCGCCGCACAACAGGTGCTGGCCGCCAGCGTGCGCTCGGCCGAGCGCAGCACCGACGACCTGACCACCCGCCGCGACGCCCTGGCCGCCCAGGCCGACGACATCCAGCGCCGCGAACTGCGTGACGACCGAACCGGTCAGCAGCTGCTGACCCGCCTCGACGAGCTGAGCCTGGCCGCGGCCACCACAGCGGTCATCGGACCCGGCTTGAACGTCACGGTGACCGACCCCGGAGTAGGTCGCGACCTGACCGACGTCGCCAAGCAGCGGGTGCAAGGCAGCCGTCAAGTCATCTTGGACCGCGACCTGCAGCTGGTGGTGAACTCGCTGTGGGCCGCCGGCGCCGAGGCCATCTCAGTCGGCGGGGTGCGGATGGGACCCAACGTGACGATCCGGCAGGCCGGCGGCGCGATCCTGGTCGACAATCATCCGATCAGCAGCCCCTACACCATCCTGGCGATCGGCCCGCCGAACACGATGCGCGACACCTTCGAACGCAGCTCGGGCTTGCAGCGGCTGCGCCTACTGGAGGCGTCCTACGGTGTCGGGGTGAGCGTGAGCAGCGGTGACGGCCTGTCGCTGCCGGCAGGGGCGGTCCGAGAGATTAAATTTGCCAAGCAGATCGGGCCGTGAGTCCGGTCGGCAGCGACCGGGGGAAATGGATAGGAAGATGAGCCGCCACACATGATCGGAATCGCCGCACTCGTGGTCGGCATCGTGCTGGGCCTGGTCTTCCACCCCAGCGTTCCGGAGTTCGTCCAGCCCTACCTGCCGATCGCCGTCGTGGCCGCGCTCGACGCGGTCTTCGGCGGGCTGCGCGCCTACCTGGAGAAGATCTTCGACGCCAAAGTCTTCGTCATCTCGTTCGTGTTCAACGTCCTGGTGGCGGCGCTGATCGTCTACGTCGGCGATCAGCTCGGCGTGGGTTCGCAGCTGTCGACGGCGATCATCGTGGTGCTCGGCATCCGCATCTTCGGCAATGCGGCCGCGCTGCGCCGAAGGTTGTTCGGGGCCTGAGATGACCGAGGGGGACCAGCCCAGCGACGCCGAGCAGGGGCGACACGAACTGCCCGCCGACGAGCCCGCTCCTGAGCCGCGGCGGAGCCGCACCCGCTCTCAGGTGGCGTTCGGGGTGCTCGGGGTGGTGCTGTGCCTGGTGCTGGGCATCGCGATCGTCACCCAGGTCCGGCAGACGGAGTCCGGCGACTCCCTGGTGACCGCGCGTCCGGCCGACCTGCTGGTCTTGCTGGGCTCGCTGCAGCAGCGGGAAGCCGCGCTGAACACCGAGGTCGCCGAGTTGCAGCGCAACCTGGCGTCAATGCAGGCCGCCGGCACCAGCGACCAGGCCGCCATCCAGAACGCGCAGGCCAGGCTGGCCGCGCTGTCGATCATGATCGGCACGGTGGCGGCCACCGGGCCGGGCGTGAGCATCACGATCGCCGATCCGGGTCCCGGGGTGGCGCCGGAAACCATGCTCGACGTCATCAACGAACTGCGCGCCGCCGGCGCCGAGGCGATGGAGGTCCGCTCGGGTCAGCAGGCCGTCCGGGTCGGCGTGGACACCTGGGTGATCGGCAGCCCCGGCGCGCTGGTGATCGACAACCTGACCCTGGCCCCGCCGTATTCCGTTCTGGCCATTGGCGATCCGCCGACCCTGGCCGCGGCGATGAACATTCCGGGCGGCGCCGTCGACAGCGTCGAGCGCGTCGGCGGCCAGATGACGGTCGCGCAGTCCGACCGCGTGGACATCACCACCTTGCGGCAACCGAAACCACGCCAATACGCTCAGCCCGTCAAATGAGCGCCGCTGTCAAAGGAGCACTGTGAGCGAAATCCCAGCCGACCTGCGCTACACGCCCGAACACGAGTGGGTGCGCGTCACCGGTGACGGCATCGTGCGGGTCGGGATCACCGACTTCGCCCAGTCGTCCCTGGGCGATGTGGTCTTCGTCCAGTTGCCCGACGTGGGCAGCGAGGTCGCGGCCGGCGAGTCCTTCGGCGAGGTGGAGTCCACCAAGTCGGTGTCGGACCTCTACGCCCCGGTCACCGCGAAAGTAATTGCCGTCAACGGCGATCTGGAATCCAACCCCCAACTGGTCAACTCCGACCCCTACGGCCAGGGGTGGTTGTTGGAGCTCGAAGCCGACGGCGATACCCTCGAGCAGGGGTTGGCGGCGCTGCTGGACGCAGATTCCTATCGGGGCACATTGACTTAGAAGACGGTTGTTAGGGTGCGTGCCAGTCACCTATCCGGCGGTGGTGGGCACACTGACGACCACTGCGCGGTACGGTCGACGGAAGTGATGGTGAGGCGGACGGGCGCCCTGTGCGGACACCCCGCCAGGTATCGCCACGGCAGCCAGTGAGGAGCAGCGGGTGACGGACAAGGACCACAACTCCGGGGCAGACCAGACGTCTGATGAAGTCACCGTGGAGACGACGTCCGTCTTCCGCGCCGACTTCCTCAACGAGCTGGACGCCCCGGCGAGCCCCAGCGGCGAGAACGCGGTGTCGGGGGTGGAAGGCCTCCCGGTCGGCTCGGCGCTGCTGGTCGTCAAGCGCGGGCCCAATGCGGGCTCGAGGTTCCTGCTCGACCAGCCGACCACCTCGGCCGGCCGGCATCCCGATTCCGACATCTTCCTCGACGACGTGACCGTCAGCCGCAGGCATGCCGAGTTCCGGTTGGACGGCAACGAGTTCCAGGTGGTCGACGTCGGCAGCCTCAACGGCACCTACGTCAACCGCGAGCCGGTGGACTCCGCGACGCTGGCCAACGGCGACGAGGTCCAGATCGGCAAGTTCCGCCTGGTGTTCCTCATCGGTCCCAAGGGCGCCGACGACGAAGGTGGTCCCGGAAGCTAGTGACCGCGATGAGCGCTCGCGCGAAGAGCTGATGATGCAGCCCGATACTCCCGCGCTTGCCGGGATGTCTATCGGAGCGGTCCTGGACCTGCTGCGACCGGACTTCCCGGACGTGACGATCTCCAAGATCCGGTTCTTGGAAGCCGAGGGTCTCGTCACGCCGCAGCGCAGCGCATCGGGGTATCGGCGGTTCACCGCCTACGACTGCGCCAGGTTACGGTTCGTCCTGACTGCCCAGCGCGACCACTACCTGCCGTTGAAGGTCATCAAAGCCCAGCTCGACGGCCAACCCGACGGAGAGCTGCCGCAGGCCGGAACGTCCTATGGCGTACCGCGTTTGGTGCCGGTTTCGAAGTTGACCGACTCCGACACCGCGGCCGTCGCCCGCGGGCAGGTGCGGCTGAGCCGCGAGGACGTGCTGGACCGCTCGGGCGTCGAGGGGGAGTTGCTCACCGCGCTGTGCAAGGCGGGAGTGATCACCACCGGCCCTGGCGGGTTCTTCGACGAGCACGCGGTGGTCATCGCCCAGTGCGCCAGAGCGCTCGGCGACTACGGCGTCGAGCCCCGGCACCTGCGAGCGTTCCGCTCGGCGGCCGACCGGCAGTCCGACCTGATCGCGCAGATCGCCGGGCCGGTCGGCAAGGCCGACAAGACCGGCGCGCGCGACCGGGCCGACGATCTGGCCCGCGAGGTGGCGGCCCTGGCGATCACGTTGCACACCTCCCTGATCAAGTCCGCTGTTCGCGACGTACTGGATCGCTGAGGACTAGACTCGGACGCGGCGGCACAACCAGCGCGGAGGTCAGACACAAATGGGTGAGGTTCGTGTGGTCGGCATTCGCGTCGAGCAGCCCCAGAACCAGCCGGTCTTGCTGCTGCGTGAGTCCAACGGAGACCGCTACCTGCCCATCTGGATCGGCCAGTCCGAGGCCAATGCGATCGCGCTGGAACAGCAGGGAGTCGAGCCGGCCCGGCCGATGACCCATGATCTGATCCGGGATCTGATTGGCGCACTTGGACATTCACTCAAAGAGGTCAGGATCGTAGACCTGCAGGAGGGCACCTTCTACGCCGATCTGATCTTCGACCGGGACATCAAGGTGTCGGCGCGGCCGTCGGACTCGGTGGCGATCGCGTTGCGGATGGGAGTGCCGATCTACGTGGAGGAGGCAGTGCTGGCCGAGGCCGGTCTGCTGATCCCCGACGAGAGCGACGAGGAAGGCTCAGGCGCCGTTCGCGAGGACGAGGTCGAGAAATTCAAGGAATTCCTCGACAGCGTCTCGCCGGATGATTTCAAGGCCACCTGAGCGGGGTATGTGAGGCGCCGGTGTGCCGGCGCGAGGACACCAAGATCACGGATCCGTCTCATCTAGGTGGGCAGCGGTTCGACACGCGCGGCGGATGACGGGGAGCATGCCCCGCGACGGCCATACTTTGATTGCGACGACGAGCACGACGGCCCGTCGACAAGCGTATGCTCATACCACTCGGACGAGGGCAAACGCGGTTGGTGGAGCGGTCATCGGGCCACTGGTTCGAACGGCGAGAGGAAGCATCGTGGGCGAGCAGCCACGTCAGGGACAGCTGGATCTTGCCGGCGCGGGCCTTTCCGATTCCGCAGGTCGCTTCGAGGAGGACGGCGCCAGGCCGGCCCCGGTGGGCGAGCCGACTCAGCCGGGCCTGTTCCCCGACGACTCGGTGCCCGACGAACTCGTCGGCTACCGCGGACCGAGCGCCTGCCAGATCGCCGGAATCACCTACCGACAGCTCGACTACTGGGCCCGTACATCGCTGGTGGTGCCCTCGATCCGCGGCGCGGCCGGCTCCGGCAGCCAGCGGCTGTACTCGTTCAAGGACATCCTGGTTCTCAAGATCGTCAAGCGTCTGCTCGACACCGGCATCTCGCTGCACAACATCCGCGTCGCCGTCGACCACCTGCGCCAGCGCGGCGTCCAGGATCTGGCCAACATCACGCTGTTCTCCGACGGCACCACGGTCTACGAGTGCACGTCGGCCGAAGAGGTCGTCGACCTGCTCCAGGGCGGTCAGGGCGTCTTCGGCATCGCGGTCAGCGGTGCGATGCGCGAGCTCACCGGCGCGATTGCCGACTTCCCCGGCGAGCGCGCCGACGGCGGCGAGTCGATCGCCGCGCCCGAGGACGAGCTGGCCTCGCGACGTAAGAGCCGCGACCGCAAGATCGGCTGACCCGACACCGGGCCGCCGGTGTGCCCGGCGGACTGCCCGCGGCTAGACTCGACTCTGCATCGCCCTTGCGCGGGAGAGTTCCGTGGCCGCCAGTCACGGACGCCGAAGGAGCAACACCTCTCCGTCAACCTCTCAGGCCCCCGGACCGCACATGGCCACGATGCCTCTGGAAAGTGGCGACCTGACGGTCGCCCGCCCATGGGGAAAGGCGTCATCCGCTACCGGCGGCGCCGAATCTCTCAGGCACCCGGTCCGGGTCGACGACAGAGGGAGAGGACGCCGGTGACGGCCGCGTCCGCCCGAGTCAGGAGCCCTCCCAAGTGTCCGACCACACCCAGCACCGCTTCGCCGATCGCCACATCGGACCGGATGCCGGCGACATCGCCACCATGCTCGACGTCATCGGCGTGGCCTCGCTCGACGACCTGGCCGCCAAGGCCCTGCCCGCGGGCATTCTCGACGCGCTCGGCGCAGACGGGCTGGCGCCCGGGCTGGACGGCCTGCCCGACGCGGTCGGCGAGCACGAGGCGCTGGCCGAGCTGAAGGCGATGGCCGACGCGAACACCGTTGCGGTGTCGATGATCGGGCAGGGCTACTACGACACGCTGACCCCGCCGGTGCTGCTGCGCAACATCCTGGAGAACCCGGCCTGGTACACCGCCTACACGCCGTATCAGCCGGAGATCAGCCAGGGGCGGCTGGAGGCGCTGCTGAACTTCCAGACGATGATCTCTGATCTGACCGGCCTCGAGGTGGCCAACGCCTCCATGCTCGACGAGGGCACCGCGGCCGCCGAGGCGATGACGTTGATGCACCGTGCCGTGCGCGGCTCGGCCAACCGCCTGGCCGTCGACTCCGACCTGTTCGCCCAGACGGCCGCCATCCTGGCCACCAGGGCGGAGCCGCTGGGCATCGAGATCGTCACCGCCGACCTGCGCGACGGACTGCCCGACGGCGAGTTCTTCGGGGTGATCGCCCAGCTGCCCGGCGCCAGCGGGCGGGTCACCGACTGGTCGAAGTTGGTCGAGCAGGCCCACGAACGCGGCGCGCTGGTCGCGTTGGGCGCCGACCTGCTGGCGCTGACGCTGATCGCTCCGCCGGGGGAGATCGGCGCCGACGTGGCGTTCGGCACGGCCCAACGCTTCGGTGTGCCAATGGGATTCGGCGGCCCGCACGCCGGCTATCTGGCCGTGCACGCCAAGCACGCCCGCCAGCTGCCCGGCCGCCTGGTCGGGGTGTCGGTGGACGCCGACGGGTCGCCGGCCTACCGGCTGTCGCTGCAGACCCGCGAGCAGCACATCCGCCGCGACAAGGCGACCTCCAACATCTGTACCGCGCAGGTGCTGCTGGCGGTGATGGCCGCGATGTACGCGAGCTATCACGGCGCCGACGGGCTGACCGGGATCGCCCGCCGGGTGCACGGGCGTGCCCGCTCGCTGGCCGCCGGGCTTGCCGCAGCCGGGGTGGAGGTGGTGCACGACACGTTCTTCGACACCGTGCTGGTGCAGGTGCCCAACCGGGCCGCCGCGGTGCAGGCCGAGGCCAAGGGCCGCGGCATCAACATCTGGCGGGTTGACGCCGACCACGTGTCGATCGCCTGCGACGAGGCGACCACCAAGGCGCATGTCGCCCTGGTGCTCGAGGCCTTCACCGGAGCCGCAGCGGCGGCGACATCGGAGAAGGCTGCACCGGCCGGTGACTATGCTGGCCCTGAAATCAACACGCGGACAAGTGAATTCCTCACCCACCCGGCGTTCATCAAGTACCGCACCGAGACCGAGATGATGCGGTATCTGCGTACACTGTCCGACAAGGACATCGCGCTGGACCGCAGCATGATCCCGCTGGGCTCGTGCACCATGAAGCTCAACGCCGCCGCGGAGATGGAGTCCATCACCTGGCCGGAGTTCGGCCGTCAGCACCCGTTCGCCCCGGCCGGCGACACCCCGGGCCTACGCAGGCTGATCGCCGATCTGGAGAGCTGGCTGACCGCGGTCACCGGTTACGACGCGATCTCGTTGCAGCCCAACGCCGGATCGCAGGGCGAGTACGCCGGACTGCTGGCCATCCACGACTATCACGCCGGGCGTGGGGCGACCCACCGCGACGTGTGCTTGATCCCGTCCAGCGCGCACGGCACCAACGCCGCGTCGGCGGCGATGGCCGGGATGCGGGTGGTTGTGGTGGCCTGCCGCGACAACGGTGACGTCGACCTCGACGACCTGCGCGCCAAGGTGGCCGAGCACGCCGACGTGCTGGCCGCGCTGATGATCACCTACCCGTCCACCCACGGCGTCTACGAGCACGACATCGCCGACATCTGCGCGGCGGTGCACGACGCCGGCGGCCAGGTCTACGTCGACGGCGCCAACCTCAACGCGCTGGTCGGTCTGGCCCGGCCGGGCAAGTTCGGCGGCGACGTCAGCCACCTGAACCTGCACAAGACGTTCTGCATCCCGCACGGCGGCGGCGGGCCCGGCGTCGGCCCCGTCGCGGTGCGCGCGCACCTGGCGCCGTATCTGCCCGGCCACCCGATGGCCGACGAGTTGCCGCACGGGCGTGTGGTGTCCGCGGCTCCGTACGGGTCGGCGTCGATCCTGCCGATCACCTGGGCCTACATCCGGATGATGGGCGCAGGCGGGCTGCGGGATGCCTCGCTGACGGCGATCGCCTCGGCGAACTACATCGCCCGCCGGCTCGACGAGTACTACCCGGTGCTCTACACCGGCGAGAACGGCATGGTCGCCCACGAGTGCATCCTGGATCTGCGCGGTATCACCAAGGACACCGGAGTCACTGTCGACGACGTGGCGAAGCGGTTGGCGGACTATGGTTTTCACGCGCCGACGATGAGCTTCCCGGTGGCGGGCACGCTGATGGTGGAGCCGACCGAGAGTGAGAGCCTGGCCGAGGTGGACGCGTTCTGCGAGGCGATGATCGCGATTCGGGGCGAGGTCGACAAGGTCGGGTCGGGCGACTGGCCCGCCGAGGACAACCCGCTGCGCAACGCCCCGCACACCGCCGAGTGCCTGCTGGTCGACGAGTGGACCCACCCGTACACCCGCGAGCAGGCGGCGTACCCGCTGGGCAAGGGATTCCGGCCGAAGATGTGGCCGCCGGTGCGGCGCATCGACGGTGCCTACGGCGACCGCAACCTGGTGTGCTCCTGCCCGCCGGTGGAGGCTTTCGCCTGACTCGGTGCATTGGGACGGCACCGAGGGCGAAGATTCCGCCCGAGTCTCGCTCCCAGTACATTCTCAGTGCCTGATAGCGTCGCACTCGTGCTGCCCGCCAGCGTTCGCCAGTGGCAAGACGGCGGTCGTCTCATGTCGACCCGTGCCGGGCAGGTGTTCGTCCGGTCCGCGCCCGGTAGCGGTCCGACACTGCTTCTGCTGCACGGCTTTCCGTCAAGCTCCTACGACTTCACCGGTGTAGTGCAGCGGCTCGGCGACCGCGCGTGGCTGACCCTGGACTTCCTCGGTTTCGGGCTGTCGGACAAACCGCGCCCGCATCGCTACAGCCTGCTCGAGCAGGCCGACATCGTGCAGGACGTCGTCAGCGCGACCGCGGTGGGCCCGGTCGTGCTGCTCGCCCACGACATGGGCACCTCGGTGGCCACCGAGCTGCTGGCCCGCGACCTGGCCGGTGCGTTGCCGTTCGAATTGCTGCGCGCCGTGTTGACCAACGGCAGCGTCATCCTGGAACGCGCCAGCCTGCGGCCCAGCCAGAAGATTCTGCGCGGGCCGCTGGGCCCGCTGCTCTCCCGGCTGACCAACGAGCGCGGCTTCATGCGGGGGTTCGCCAGGCTGTTCAGCGCGGCCCATCCACTGTCGAAGCAGGAGGCGCAGGCGCAGTGGGCGCTGCTGGCCCGCGACGACGGCCAGCGGATCCTGCATCTGCTGTGCGCCTACCTCGACGAGCGGGTGCGCTTCGCGCCGCGCTGGCACGGCGCAGTGCGGGACTGGGGCAAGCCGCTGAGCTTCCTGTGGGCCACCGGAGACCCGGTGGCGACCACCGAGGTGCTGGCCGGGCTGACCGAACTGCGGCCGGCGGCCGAGGTGATCAGACTTCCCGGCATAGGCCACTATCCGCAGATCGAGGTGCCCGACGAGTTCACCGCGGGGATGCGGACGCTACTGCAACTCGATTAGGACAGCATCGAGGTGACGGCCGCGGTCAGGTCGGGGGAGTCCGACGCCGGGACGTTCTGGTAAGTGCCGCCGGAGAGCTGGGACACCGCCTGCCACGTCGCACGGTCCTGGTCGTCACCGAAGTCGATGACGTTGATGGCCACCGGCCTGGCCGGGTCGAGCGCCGACTTCACATAGTCCTGCAGTCCCTGGCCGTCCAGCGACTGGTCGGTGTGCGGTCCCTGCACGATGACCAGAACCGAATTCGGCTGTCCCTGGACGAAATTCGCCAGCGCATCGGCGTAGACCAGGCGCAGGGTGGTGAAGGACACGCCGCCGCTGCCGCCCGGCGTCAACCCGTTGAGGGTGCCGGTCAGCGCGGCCGAGCGGGGCTGGCCGTCGAGCTGGTCGGACAGCGGACCCATCGGCACCGCGGAGCGCCCTTCGACGCCGTTGAACGTCCACAGGCCTACCGCCGCATTGGGCGGCAGGGCGCCGATCCGGTTGTCCAGTGCCCCCACGACGTTGGCGAGCCGCGGCTTTCCGCCCTCGTCACCGCTGAGCGCCTGGTCGAGCATGATCGTGGTGGCCGCACCGGTCGCCGGGGCGGACAGGGCGGCGGCCAGCGTGGCGCGCACCGAGTCGTCGCCGACGGCCAGCGGTGTGCCCAGCGGTCCGAAGCTCACCACGTCGTTACCCTGCGGGTTGGCGCCCTCGGCACGGAAGCCGGCCTTGGCGAGTTCCGCCAGCTGCTCGGGCTTGCGCATGTAGCGGGCGAACTCGCTGGCCGCGCTGACCTGCTCCTCGCCCAGCCACTTTCCGGACAGCAGGACCGTGGGGTAGTCGGCCAGTGCGACGGGCCCCGGCGGCAACCAGCCGGCGACGGCGGTCTTGGCGTCGGAGATCGACGACGCGCGCTGGAACAGCTGCTGTTCGGTGGTGGCCACGGCGTGCACCGGCGCGTCCGGGTCGGTCGAGCCCAGCAGGGCCTTCCACGCCTCGCCCGCGGTCTTGTCGGCCAGCTTCGGCTGGCCGGCCACCAGGGCGTTGACCGCCCCCAGCCCGGCGGTGGCCGGTGCGTCCGGGGGAGCCGACGCCGCCGCGACCGCCTCGGCAAGCAGATAGGTGGCATCGCTGTCGCCGGCGGTCGGCAAGGCCAGCCGCAGCGATCCCCAGCCCGGCAGGTTCAGCGAGTCCAGCGCCGTGGGGTTGGTCTGCAGACCCGGCAGCGCGCCCCAACCCTGTTGATCCAGTGCATCTTTCAGCGGTGGCCGGACCGCCAGCAGCACCGGTGAGGTGACCAGTGAGCGGGCGTCGGTGACGATGTCCTTGCCCGCGGCCGCCTGCAGCCGAGCCGAGGACACCAGGCTGGCCGGGACCCACAGCGCCGGGCGCTCGCCGAGGTCGCCGGGCCAGTTGGTGACCAAACCGTTGACCACCGCGTCGGAGTCGCCCGGTGTGACGATGACCTTCACGCAGCGGTCACCGACGGGGGTGGCGCCGGCGTTGAAACTCTCGGCGAACTTCTTGACGTTGTCGGCGATCGACGGGTCGGCGACAACGGGGACGTTGGCGGTGCCGGCCAGGCACTGCTGGGCTGCTTCGGTCGAGCGATGGGACAGCACGCCGCCGAAGAACCGCCACAGGATGACCCCGCCGACCACCACCACGACGGTGACGAGGGCGGCGATCACACCGATGCTGACGCCCCGGCGACCGCCCTCGCTGCGGTGATCGCCCTCCCATGCCACGCGCCGTCGAGCCGCGGTGGTCATGGCATCCGGTTCGTCGGCCTCGTCGTGATCGACGTCGTAGTCCGGTTCCTCGGCGCGGGAGAACCGGCCGCTGGGAGAGTCGGACGAGTCGGCGGGCTCAGCGGGTTCACCGAAGGATTCCCCGGGACCGGGTTTGCTGTGCCTGCCCATGGCGGTGACTGATCCTTACTCTCGTCGAGACGGTTCGCACGGTGTGTGCCGCCAGACCCCGCACGAGTCTAGCGATGAGCTCCTTCGCCGCCGGCCGGTGGCGAGTCAGGCCCCGGTCAGGCGCTTGTGCTGGCCTTGTACTCCCGGCGGCGTCGGTGCAGGATCGGCTCGGTGTAGCCGCTGGGCTGGCTCGTGCCGGCCAGGATCAGCTCCTGGGCGGCCTGGAAGGCGATGCTGCCCTCCGGATCGGGCGCCATCGGGCGGAACTCCGGGTCCGCGGCGTTCTGCTCGTCGACCACCGCCGCCATCCGCCGCAGGCTCGCCTTGACGTCGTCGGAGGTGATCACGCCGTGCCGCAGCCAGTTGGCCAGCAGCTGGCTGGAGATGCGCAGCGTCGCGCGGTCCTCCATCAAGGCGATGTCGTGGATGTCGGGCACCTTCGAGCAGCCCACGCCGGCGTCGATCCAGCGCACCACGTAGCCGAGGATGGACTGGCAGTTGTTGTCGACTTCTTCGTGGATCTCCTCGGGTGACCAGGCCAGCTCGGCGGCCAGCGGGATGGTCAGCAGCTGGTCCTTGGTGGTGCGGGTCTTGCCGGCAAGCTCCTTGTGCACCGCGTAGACGTCGACGTAGTGGTAGTGCATGGCGTGCAGGGTGGCCGCCGTGGGCGAGGGCACCCACGCGGTGGTGGCGCCGGCGCGGGGCTGGCCGATCTTCTGCTCGACCATGTCGGCCATCAGGTCGGTCATGGCCCACATGCCCTTGCCGATCTGTGCCTTGCCGGAGAACCCGG
This sequence comes from uncultured Actinomycetota bacterium, assembly GCA_963716465.1. GTDB lineage: Bacteria > Actinomycetota > Actinomycetes > Mycobacteriales > Mycobacteriaceae > Mycobacterium. The sequence goes on along the minus strand of CAVQTS010000001.1, from coordinate 273,582 downwards.
TGGCCAGGCCGACGTCGACGTTCTGGTCCTCGTAGGCCAGGATCCACGGCTGGGTCTTCATCGCGCCCTTGCGGATCATCGGGCCGGCTTCCATCGAGGTGTGGATCTCGTCGCCGGTGCGGTCCAGGAAGCCGGTGTTGATGAACGCCACCCGGTCGGCGGCGGCCTTCACGCAGGCCTTGAGGTTGGCCGAGGTGCGGCGCTCCTCGTCCATGATGCCGACCTTGATGGTGTTCTGTGGCAGGCCGAGGACGTCCTCGACCCGGCTGAACAGCTCGCAGGTGAACGCGACCTCGTCGGGTCCGTGCATCTTGGGCTTGACGATGTAGATCGAGCCGGTGCGACTGTTCTGGCCGCCCGAGCCCGTGCATCGCGATCAGCGTGGTGAACAGGGCGTCCTGGATGCCCTCGAAGACCTCGTCGCCGTCCGCGTCGACGATGGCGTCGTTGGTCATCAGGTGACCGACGTTGCGGACGAACAGCAGGCTGCGACCGGGCAGGGTGAACTCCTCGGCCTCCGGAGCCGATCCGTCGGCGACATTGGGCCGAGCGGCGGTGTACGTGCGGTCGCCGTTGAGCACCCGGGTGAAGGTCTTGCCGCCCTTGCTGACCTCCTCGGCGAGGTCGCCTCTGTTCAGGCCGAGCCAGTTGCGGTAGCCGAGAACCTTGTCGTCGGCGTCGACGGCGGCCACCGAGTCTTCGAAGTCCATGATCGTGGTGATGGCGGACTCCAGCACGACGTCCTTGATCCCGGCCTTGTCGGTGGAGCCGACGGGGGATTCCGGGTCGACCATGATCTCGATGTGCAGGCCGTGGTTGACCAGCAGCACCGACCAGGCGGGCGAGCCCAGCGTGCCGGTGTAGCCGAGGAACTTCTCCGGGCTGGCCAGCCCGCTCGACTGGCCCTCGCCGAGAGCGACGTGCAGCGCGCCGTCGACCACGGACAGCCCGGTGGCGTCGCTCCACGAGCCGGTCTCCAGCGGGACGGCCCGGTCGAGGAAGTTGCGCGCGTAGGCGATCACCTTGTCGCCGCGGACCTTGTTGTAGCTGGTGCCCGGCTCGGCGCCGTCCTCGGTGCTGATGACGTCGGTGCCGTAGAGCGCGTCGTAGAGCGATCCCCACCGGGCGTTGGCGGCGTTGAGGGCGAAGCGGGCGTTGAGGATGGGGACCACCAGCTGGGGCCGGCGGTGGTGGTGATCTCGTCGTCCACGTTCGACGTGGTGATGGAGAAGTCCGCCGGCTCGGGCAGCAGGTAGCCGATGTCGGCGAGGAACTGCTGATACTCCCCGGCGTCGATGCCGCCGATGATCCGGTGCCGGTGCCACTTGTCGATCTGGGCCTGCAGGTCGTCGCGGCGGGCCAGCAGGTCCTGGTTCTGCGGGCTGAGGTCGGCGACCACCTTGTCGACTCCGGCCCAGAAGCTGTCGGGGTCGACGCCGGTGCCGGGTAGCGCCTCGTTGGTGATGAAGTCATACAGCACCTGGGCCACACGCAGGTTGCCCACGGAAACGCGCTCGGTCATCTGTTGTCCTCCCTCACGACAATCAATACATCTTACCCGCCAGTAACGTGGCCTCTTGCCCCGCAGCAGCATTGAGCAGCTGTTCACAGCGCTCGAGCAGGGCCGCGCGCAGCGGTGCGGCGCGCTCGGCGATAACGCCCTGGCGGCGTGCATATTCCGCACGCCCGGCAGGCTCCTCTACGGCGATCGGCTCGAAGCCGTAGTCGGTCAGGTCATATGGGCTTGCCCGCATGTCGAGCTCGCGGGCCTCGGCGGCCAGCTGCAGGCAGTCCAGCATCAGGTCGGAGCCGACCAGCGGGTTGAGCTTGTAGCACCACTTGTACAAATCCATGTTGGCGTGCAGGCAGGCCGGCTGCTCCCAGTCGGTCTGGCTGTCACGGGTCGGCGTGCCGTGGTTGCGCGGCGCTGCCGCGGGGGTGAAGAAGCGGAATGCGTCGAAGTGACTGCAGCGCAACGGCATCGACTCGACGACGGCGTCGGTGCCCGCCGCGCCGAGCCGCAGCGGCACCCGGCCGTGGCGAACGGTGTCGGTGCGGTAGACCATGGCCCACTCGTGCATGCCGAAGCAGCCGAACTGGGCCGGCCGCCCGGCGGTGGCGCGCAGCAGGCCGGCGACGAAGCCGACGGTGTCGAGCCTCGAGCGCAGGTACTCCGAGCCGACGGTGACCCCGCTGGGCACCGCGACGTAGCCGGCGCGGTCCAGGTAATCGGCGGCGGCCGGACCGGCCAGCGCGGTGCGGTGGCCCGGATGCCACACCCGCAACTGTCGCGGCCGCAGGCTGTAGTAGGTGAACAGGAAATCCCACACCGGATGGGCTTCAGCGTGCCGGGCGCGGCGGCGGTGGGGTTCGGTGAACTCCGCAACCCGGGCGCGGTGCGCGGCCGCCCGGCCCAGCCAGTCGTCCTCGGCGAGGACGACCTCAGCCTCGTCGTCCCGCGGAGGGACGACCTCGGCCACGACCTCAGGCACGAGGGATCCCGTCGCGAACCGTGCCGACCAGGTCCTCGACGAGATCCTCCAGGGCGACCATGGCACAGACCTCGCCCATCCCCGAGTCGCTTCGCTCCTGCCCGGCGCTGCCGTCGGCCGCGGTGACCATGGCCAGGTGGCTGTTGTCGCGGCGCAACCGGGACAGCGCGTCCGGCAGCGGCATGTCGGCGGGCAGCTGGAGAAGCGGTCGCACGGCCGAGCCGTCGATCACCGCGTCGGGATCATCGATCTGGTCGAGCACGTCCTTGATGTGGACGAAGCCGACGAACCGCCCGGCGGCGTCGGTCAGCGGGAAGCGGGAGTACCCCGTGGTGGCCAGCGCCTGCTCGATCGCGGCGACGGTGGGTCCGCCGCCCTCGACGGCGATCGGCACGGAGTGGATCTGCGCCAGCGGCACCGCGACGTCGTTGACCACCCGGTTGCGGATCTGCAGCGCCCGCGCCAGGCGCATGTGTTCCTCGGGGTCCAGCAAGCCCTCCGAGAGCGACTCGGCGATCATCTCCGACAGCTCGACCATCGAGACGGTGTTCTCCAGCTCGGTCTTGGGCTCGACGCCCAGCGCCTTCACGGTCATCCGCGCACACCAGTCGTAGACGGCGATGATCGGCCGGGTTGCCTTGACCCACAGCAGGTATGGCGGCACCAGCAGCATGGCGGCCTTCTCCGGTCCCGCCAGCGCGATGTTCTTGGGCACCATCTCGCCGAGCAGCACGTGCAGGATCACCACCACGGTGATGGCCACGAAAAACGCCACCGTGTGCTGCACCGCGTCGGGGACACCGAGCAGGTCGAACGGCTTGTGCAGCAGGTGCGCCACCGCCGGCTCACCGACGCGGCCCAGCACGATGGAGCACAACGTGATGCCCAGCTGCGCCCCGGCCAGCATCACCGACAGGTTCTCGCCAGCCCGGATGACGGTGACCGCGCTGCGCTTCCCCTGCTCGACGAGCGCCTCGAGGCGGTCCCGGCGCGCCGAGATCAGCGCGAACTCCGCGGCCACGAAGAAGGCGTTGGCCAGGATCAGCAGCAGGGTCAGCAGGATAGCGAAGAAGTCGCCCATCAGGACTCGTCCTCCCGCGTGGGCTCGGGCAGCGCGGGCGCCAGGTCGATCAGGTCGATCCGCCTGCCGTCCATGCGCACCACGGTCGCCGTCCAGCGCGGCTGCTCGTCGAGCGGAGCGTCGGTGTCGAAGCCGGTCAGCTCCACCGTCTCGCCCTCCTCGGGGATGTGGCCCAGCGCGTGCATGACCACGCCGCCGATGGTCTCGTAGTCGCCGTCGGGGGCGCGGAAGTCGGTCGCCTCGGCCACCTCGTCGGTGCGCAGCAGGCCGGAGACCCGCCACGCGTCACCGACGCGTTCGACCTCCGGAGCCTCCTCGTCGTGCTCGTCGCGGATGTCGCCGACGATCTCCTCGATCAGGTCCTCGACGGTGACCATGCCGGCGATGCCGCCGTACTCGTCGGCGACCAGTGCGGTCTGCAGGCCAGTGGCCCGGATCTCCGACATCAGCGCGTCACCGTCGAGGGTGGAGGGCACCACCGGGACGGACCGGGCCAGCACCGCCAGCCGGGTGCGCTCGCGCTCGGCTGGCGGCACCTCGAAGACCTGCTTGAGGTGGACGACGCCGATGGTCTCGTCGAGGTCGCCGCGGGTGACGGGGAACCGGGAGTGGCCGGTCTCCCGGACCATCGCGAGCAGGTCGGCGACGGTGTCGTCGGCCTGCAACGATTCGATCTTGGAGCGCGGGGTCATCAGCTCCTCGGCGGTGCGGCTGCCGAACTGCAGCGAGCGGTCCACCAGAGCGGCGGTCGTCTGGTCCAGCGAGCCCTGCCGCGCGGAGGTCCGCACCAGCGACACCAGCTCCTGCGGGGAGCGCGCCGAGCGCAGCTCGTCGGCGGGCTCGAGGCCGAACCGCCTGAGCACCCGGTTGGCGGAGCCGTTGGTCAGGTGGATCAGCGGAGTGAACAGTGTGGAGAACAGGACCTGTGGCCCGGCCACCACCCGCGCGGTACGCAGCGGGACGGCGACCGCCAGATACTGGGCCACCAGTTCGCCGAACACCATCGACACCGAGGTCGCGATCAGCAGCGACAGGATCAGGGCGCTGCCGTCGATCCAGCGCTCCGGAAGGCCGGCGGCGGCCAGCCCCGGCGCCAGCAGCCGCGCGATCAGGGGTTCGGCGAGATAACCGGTGATCAGCGTGGTGATCGAGATGCCGATCTGGGCGCCGGAGAGCTGGAAGGACAGAGTCCGGTGAGCGCGCTGCACCAGCTTGTCGCGCCGCCCGCCGGTGCGGGCGTTGGCGTCGACGGTGCTGCGCTCGAGTGCGGTCAACGAGAACTCGGCGGCCACGAAGACCGCGGTGCCGAGGGTCAGAAGGATGAATCCGACCAGGCTGAGCAGGATGGTGACGACGCTCATCGGGTCCTCACCGACTGTCTGCCGGGCCTTGCGCCCGGCTGACTAGAGGAAGGCTCGGCGTCGGAATCGTCCGGTGCTCGCTCGGCCCGGGCAGCCCGCTCCGCGGGGGCCTCGACGGGTGCCTGCGGCACGGGATCCCTTTCCTCGTTGGGGTTGGAACAGTTCTCTATGGTAGCGGCTCGGCCGCCCCGGACCTGCTCACCAGCCGGTCGGCAGCGGGTGTCCCTCGGCGAAGCCGGCCGCGGACTGCACCCCGAGGATCGCCCGTTCGTGCAGTTCGGCGATGGTCGAGGCGCCGACATAGGTGCATGTGCTGCGGACACCGGAGGTGATGTGGTCCAGCAGGTCCTCCACCCCGCCGCGGGTGGGGTCCAGTGCCATCCGGGAGGTGGAGATGCCCTCTTCGAACAGCGCCTTGCGGGCCCGGTCGAAGGCACCGTCGCCGCTGGTGCGAGCGGCGACGGCACGCTTGGAGGCCATGCCGTAGCTCTCCTTGTAGGGATGGTTGTCCCGGTCGTGCATGAGGTCGCCGGGTGATTCGTAGGTGCCGGCGAACCAGGAGCCGATCATCACGTTGGAGGCGCCGGCCGCCAGTGCCAGAGCGACGTCGCGCGGGTGCCGCACTCCGCCGTCGGCCCAGACGTGTCCACCGAGTTGCCTTGCCGCGGAGGAGCATTCGAGCACAGCGGAGAACTGCGGGCGGCCGACGCCGGTCATCATCCGGGTGGTGCACATGGCGCCGGGGCCGACGCCCACCTTGACGATCGAGGCGCCTGCGGTGATCAGGTCGCGGGCGCCCTCGGCGGAGACGACGTTGCCCGCCGCCAGTGGGATGCCCAGGTCGAGCGACGAGACGGCCTTGATGGCGTCGAGCATCTTGAGCTGGTGGCCGTGGGCGGTGTCGACGACCAGGACGTCCACGCCGACCTCGGCCAGCGCCTGGGCCTTGGCCGCGACGTCGCCGTTGATGCCCACCGCCGCGGCGATCCGCAGCCGGCCCGTGGCGTCGACGGCGGGGGTGTAGATGCCGGCGCGCACCGCGCCGAGGCGGCTGAGCACCCCGGCGAGGGACCCGTCGGCCTCAGTCAGCACGGCCACGTCCACCGGCGCGTGTTCGAGCAGGCCGAAGACCTGCTTCGGGTCGGTGTGCACCGGGACGGTGACGAAGTCGGTGACCGCCACGTCGCGCACCCGGGCGAACCGGTCGACCCCGACGGTGGCCGCCTCGGTGACCAGGCCGACGGGCCTGCCCTCGGACAGCACGACCGCCACCCCGTGGGCCCGCTTGTGGATCAGCGCGACGGCGTCGGACACCGAGTCCTCCGGGCTGAGGGTGACCGGGGTGTCGGCGACCAGGTCGCGGCTCTTGACGAAGTCGACGGTCTGCTTGACGGCCTCGATCGGCAGGTCCTGTGGCAGGACCACGAGGCCGCCGCGGCGGGCCACCGTCTCGGCCATCCGCCGCCCGGCGACCGCGGTCATGTTGGCGACCACCACGGGGATCGTCGTGCCGGTGCCGTCCGAGGTGGACAGGTCGACGTCGAACCGGGAGATGACGTCGGAGCGGCTGGGGACGATGAAGACGTCGTTGTAGGTCAGGTCGTACGGAGGCCGGTGGCCGTCGAGAAATTTCATCGCACCTCCCGGATGCGCCCAGTGTGGACTTGTTCCACGCCTATTCCAGGTGATGCGTGTCGGTAATCCACGTTCGGGCCGATCAGACCTCGACCTCGGTGCGGTCCCCACTCCACAGCGTGTGGAACCGGGCCGCGGGGTCGGCGTCGATACGCCCGTAGGTGTGGGCGCCGAAGAAGTCGCGTAGTCCCTGGGTCAGCGCCGCGGGCAGCCGTTCGGTGCGCAGCGCGTCGTAGTAGGACAGCGCCGAGGCGAAGCCGGGGATCGGGATGCCCAGTTCGGTGGCGGTGACCACGACCCGACGCCAGCTGTCGATCGCCGATTCGACCGCGCTGCGGAAGTACGGCGCGGCGATGAGCGTCGGAAGGTCGGGGTTCTCGTCGAACGCCTCCTTGATCCGGTTGAGGAACTTGGCCCGGATGATGCAGCCGCCGCGCCAGATCGTGGCCAGGTCGCCGGGGGTGATGCCCCAGTTGTATTCGGCCGAGCCGGCCTGGATCTGGTTGAAGCCCTGCGCATAGGCGACGATCTTCGAGGCGTAGAGCGCTCGCTGGACGTCCTCGGTGAATTGCTTTGCATCCGTTGGCCGTTGGCCGAGATCGCCGGACGCCAGACCGGTGGTCGCACGGCGCTGCGGCACCGACCCGGACAGCGCGCGGGCGAACACCGCCTCGGCGATTCCGGTGACGGGCACGCCGAGGTCGAGCGCGGACTTCACCGTCCAGCGGCCGGTGCCCTTCTGCTCGGCCTCGTCGAGGATCACGTCGACCAGGGGCTTTGAGGTCTTGGCGTCGATCTGGCGCAGCACCTCGGCGGTGATCTCGACCAGGAAGCTGTCCAGGTCGCCGGCGTTCCACTCGGTGAACACGTCGGCGATCTGCGGGGCCGACAGGCCCAGCCCGTCGCGCAGCAGCTGGTAGGCCTCGCCGATGAGTTGCATGTCGGAGTACTCGATGCCGTTGTGCACCATCTTGACGAAGTGGCCGGCGCCGTCCGGGCCGATGTGGGTGCAGCAGGGGACGCCGTCGACGTGGGCGGAGATCTCCTCGAGCAGCGGGCCCAGCGTCTTGTAGGACTCGGCCGGCCCGCCGGGCATGATCGACGGCCCGTTGAGCGCACCCTCCTCGCCGCCGGAGATCCCGGCGCCGACGAAGTGCAGGCCGCGTTCCCGCATGGCCTTCTCGCGGCGGATGGTGTCGGTGTAGAGCGCGTTGCCGCCGTCGATGATGATGTCGCCCTGCTCCATCGCATCGGCGAGCTCGTTGATGACGGCGTCGGTGGGGTCACCGGCCTTGACCATGATCAGCACCCGGCGCGGCTTCTCCAGCGCGGCCAGGAACTCCTCGATGGTTTCCGAGCGGACGAACTTGCCTTCCGAGCCGTGCTGCTCGAGCAGGGCGTCGGTCTTGGCGACCGAGCGGTTGTGCAGCGCGACGGTGTAGCCGTGGTGGGCGAAGTTACGGGCGATGTTGGAGCCCATCACGGCCAAGCCGGTGACGCCGATCTGTGCGGTGCCGTTCGTCTGCGACGAGCTCATCAAGGGCCCTTTCAGTGGTGTGTTTAGGTGGCGAACAGGCGGTGCAGTTCGGTCAGCCAGGGAAGGGCGACCGCGACGGTAGGAGCGACGACGACGGTCGCCGCGGCGGCGTATGCGCCCAGCGACAGCCACACGCTGTTGGGCCGGCCCGCCAGGCGCCGTACCCGGATGACGGTGGTCGGTCCGCCCGCCGCCAGCGCCCCGGAGGGGGTGCGGCCGGAGGCGCACGCGACCAGGGCACGAGCCAGGGGAGCAGGTCCCGCGGCGCGCACGGCGGCGTCGTCGGCGAGCATCTCGACGAGCAGCCGGACCGCGGCCAGCGCGCTGCCGCTGCGGACGAACCGGGGGAAGGCGGTATGGACGGCGATGAACGCCTCGAGCACCAGGTCGTGGCGGGCGCGCAGATGGGCGCGCTCGTGGCTGAGGATCGCCATGAGCTCGGTGTCACTCAGCGCCGACAGCGTGCCTTCGCTGAGCACCACCCGGCTGCGCACACCGGGCAAGCAGTAGGCCAGCGGCTCGGCGACGTGCAGCACCCGCAGCCCGTTCATCCCGTGCCGGCAGTCACCGACGAGGTCGACGACCATCCGGTGGTGCGCCCGCCGGCGCCGGGTGGCGATGGCCACCTGCACGACGGCGCTCACCAGACGCGCGCCGATGAGCACGGTCACCGCGAAAACCGAGACGTAGGCCAGCCACAGCGGCCAGCCCAGCACCGCGATCTCACTGGTGACGGTGGCGGTCGGACGGCCGTCGGGGCCGGGCACGAAAAGCCTGCTGGCGATGGACATTCCGGCGCTGAACGCCGACAGGACGGCGGCGACGGCGATCGACTGCCACAGCACGATCGCGGCCCGCGGCGCGCGCATCGGCCACGACGAACGCGCCAGGATCGCCGGCACCGGACCGACCAGTGCTAAAGCGACGAGGGCGAAGGCCAGCGCGGACACACCGACAGTCTTCCCTAGCCGGAGGGTGCGCCGCCAGCAGAGTCGTCAGATCGAGGACTTCGGTCCTTGGCTTCGAGTTCGGCCAGCGCGCGCCGTAGTGCCTCGGCCTCGTCGGCGCCGACCCGCTCGACGAAGTGAACCAGGGCTGCCTGCCGATCGACCGAGCCCGCGGCCTGGTCGAGCGCGTCGACCATCAGGCCGGCGATCAGCTCGTCGGGACCGTGTACCGGTACGTACTGGTGTGCTCGGTCGTCACGGATCTGGGACACCAGGTTCTTGCGCGCCAGCCGCTGCAGGACGGTCATCACCGTGGTGTAGGCCAGGTCGCGTTCCGCGGAGAGGGCCTCATGCACCTGGCGGACAGTCAGCGGCTCACCGGCGGCCCACAGGTGGTCCATCACCGCTCGTTCGAGTTCGCCGAGGCGAGTCAACTTGGGCATATCCGTTCAATCTCCGATGCAATAAAAAACAAGGCTACTCCCGGTTACTACCGGCCGTCGTATCCAACTTGCCCGGGTTAACTCCGGTTCGCTCCGTTCGTGTTCCCCACCGTTGTCCGTTCGACACAAAAACCCCAGGCCAGTTCGGCGAATGCCCGTCGAGAGTGTGACCGCATTCACATAAGGCAAGCCTGTACTCCCTCCCCCTTTTTGTGGTTAGGCTTGCCTAACTTAAACTCGGGAGGCGTGATGACCGCGGCATTGGCGGACCCACTGATCAACGGCATGGCCATCGCCCGGATCCTGCCGGTGCACGAGTCCAGTCGCCGGTTGCGCAAGCTGGCGCCGGACTCGCCGCGCGTGCACGGCGTCGCGGTGATGTCCGACATCGCCCGCCGGCGATGGTGGCCGCTGGCCACCGTGGTACCCAGCGGCCGGCTGCGGCACATGTTCGACGTCGCGGCGGGCGAACTGGACAACGGCCGCGCGGCCGCACAGCAGCTCGCGGCGACGTTCACCCACGGCGTCCTCGGCCGGGTGGTGACGCTGATGGTGCTCGAAGGCCGGGCCTGGGATCCGGGCCCGGAGAACCTGTGGATGCACGTCGACTCCGAGGGCGCGATCGACTGGGCCGGTGTCAGCGACCCGACGCTGCGGGTGCTGCCGGACGACCCGGCGACGACGGGCGTTCTCCGGCTGCCCGGTGAGACCGCGCTGGCGACGTGGGTGGCACACCGCTGCCACCGCTCGCTGGAGCCGGTCTTCGAGGAACTGGAGCAGCTCAGCCGCGGCGCGCTCGGGCGGTCGTCGATGTGGCACACGGTCGGGGCGGCCGTCGTCGTCACCGCCACCCGGGCTCCGCTGCTCGGCGGCGGGAGCGAGCTGGTCTGTATGCGGCGCGGCCAGGCCGTCCTCGACGCGCTGACGTGCTTCGGCCTACCCGTACGAGCCCCGCGCCGGCGTCCTGAGGGCTGCAGAGACTCCCGGTGCGTCGGAGCGGGCGGACCCCGCGTGCCGCCCGCGGGGTCCGTCGGAGTAAACACAAGGGCGTGCAACCAGAGCAGTCGCTGACCGAGAAGTTGGACTTCGACGCGCCGTTCGACAACCAGCTCGGGCTGGAGTTCACCGAGTTGACGCCGGACGGCGCCAAGGCGCAGCTGGAGGTCCAGCCCAAGCTGCTCCAGCCGATGGGCATCGTCCACGGCGGGGTGTACTGCTCGATGATCGAGTCGATGGCCAGCACGTCGGCGTACGTGTGGTTGTCGGCCAACGGCGGCGGCAACGTCGTCGGGGTCAACAACAACACCGACTTTCTGCGTGCCATCCGTTCGGGCACGGTCTACGGAGTGTCCGAGCCCGTGCACCGGGGCCGTCGCCAGCAGCTCTGGCTGGTGACCATCCGCGACGAGCAGGACCGCGTCGTCGCCCGCGGTCAGGTGCGGCTGCAGAACCTCGAGCCCGATCCGCCGCAGTAGGCGCCGTTCGCCCGCCCTGCTGATCCCGCGCGGGCGTGGCAGGATCGCGCACTATGCGCCTGACACCGCATGAAACCGATCGGCTGCTGCTGTCCTATGCCGCAGACCTCGCACGTCGCAGGCAGGGTCGGGGACTGCGGCTCAACCACCCCGAGGCGGTCGCCATCATCACCGACCACGTCCTGGAGGGGGCGCGCGACGGCCGCACCGTGGCCGAGCTGATGGTCAGCGGCCGCGAAGTGCTCACCCGTGACGACGTCATGACCGGTGTCCCGGAGATGCTGGACGACGTCCAGGTAGAAGCCACCTTCCCGGACGGCACCAAGCTGGTCACCGTCCACCATCCGATCGCATGATTCCCGGCGAGATCTTCTTCGGCGACGGCGATATCGAAATCAACGCCGGCGCGGCGCGCCTCGAGCTCGAGATCGTCAACACCGGCGACCGGCCGGTCCAGGTCGGCAGCCACGTCCATCTGCCGCAGGCCAACGCGGCACTGTCGTTCGACCGGTCGGCGGCACACGGTCACCGGTTCGACATTCCCGCCGGTACCGCGGTTCGGTTCGAACCCGGTGTGGCGCAACGGGTTCGACTGGTACCGCTCGGTGGTTTGCGGGAGGTCCACGGACTGAGCCTGGATCCTCCCGGCAAGCTGGACGGTGACGCATGACGGCGCTGTCGCGGGCCCGCTATGCCGCGCTGTTCGGACCGACCACCGGCGACCGGGTCCGCCTCGCCGACACCGACCTGATCGTGGAGATCACCGAAGACCGCAGTGGCGGCCCGGGCCGGGCCGGTGACGAGGCGGTGTTCGGCGGCGGCAAGGTGCTGCGCGAGTCGATGGGGCAGGGCCGGGCCACCCGCGCCGACGGCGCTCCCGATACCGTGATCACCGGCGCGCTGATCATCGACTACTGGGGAATCATCAAGGCCGACATCGGTATTCGTGACGGCCGCATCGTCGCCATCGGGAAGGCGGGCAACCCCGACATCATGTCGGGCGTGCACCCCGACCTGGTGGTGGGCCCGTCGACCGAGATCATCGCCGGCAACGGCCGGATCGTGACCGCGGGCGCCATCGACTGCCACGTCCACCTCATCTGTCCGCAGATCATGGCCGAGGCGATCGGCGGCGGCATCACCACCATCGTGGCCGGGGGTACCGGACCTGCCGAGGGCAGCAAGGCCACCACCGTCACCCCGGGGTCCTGGCACTTGGCGCGCATGCTGGAGGCACTGGACTCCTGGCCGCTGAACATCGCCCTGCTGGGCAAGGGGAACACCGTCAGCCACGAGGCGATGTGGGAGCAGTTGCGTGGCGGCGCAGCCGGTTTCAAGCTGCACGAGGACTGGGGGACCACGCCCGCCGCGATCGATGCCTGCCTGACGGTGGCCGATGCCGCCGGGGTACAGGTCAACATCCACACCGACACCCTCAACGAGGCCGGGTTCGTGGAGAACACCCTGGCCGCGATCAAGGGCCGCTCGATTCACGCCTATCACACCGAGGGCGCCGGCGGTGGGCACGCGCCGGACATCATCACCGTCGCCGCCGAGTCCCATGTGCTGCCCAGTTCGACCAACCCGACCCGCCCGCACACGGTCAACACCCTCGACGAGCACCTCGACATGTTGATGGTGTGCCATCACCTCAACCCCAGCGTCCCCGAGGATCTGGCATTCGCGGAGAGCCGGATCCGGCCGTCCACCATCGCCGCGGAGGACCTGCTGCACGATCTGGGCGCCATCTCGATGATCGGTAGTGACGCCCAGGCGATGGGCCGCATCGGCGAGGTGGTGATGCGGACCTGGCAGACCGCGCACGTGATGAAGCGCCGCCGCGGCGCCTTGGACGGTGATGCGGCGGGAAAGAATGGCGCCGACAACCACCGGGTGCGCCGCTACGTCGCGAAGTACACCATCTGCCCGGCGATCGCCCACGGCATCGACCACGAGGTCGGCTCGGTCGAGGTCGGCAAGCTCGCCGACCTGGTGCTGTGGGAGCCGGCCTTCTTCGGGGTGCGCCCACATGCGGTGCTCAAGGGCGGCATGATCGCCTGGGCCGCAATGGGCGACGCCAACGCCTCCATCCCCACCCCGCAGCCGGTGTTGCCGCGCCCGATGTTCGGTGCCGCGCCCGCCGCGGCAGCGGCAACCTCGGTGCACTTCGTCGCCCCGCAGGCCATCGAGGACGGGCTGGCCGACAAGATCGCGGTCAGCCGAAAGTTGGTCGCGGTGAACAACGTCCGTGCCGTCGGCAAGGCCCAGATGCCGCTCAACGACGCCCGGCCGCGCATCGAGGTCGATCCCGACACCTTCACCGTGCGCATCAACGGCGAGGTGTGGCAGGAGCAGCCGGCCACCGAACTGCCCATGGCCCAACGCTATTTCCTGTTCTGATGGCCCGCTGATGGCGTCGCTGAGCACCCTCCTCACCCTGTCCGACTCGCGGCTGCCGACCGGCGGCCACGTGCACTCCGGCGGGGTGGAGGAGGCCGTCACCTCCCGACTGGTGGTCGACCTCGCCTCGCTGGAGGCATACCTGCGCAGGCGAATTCGCGCCAGCGGCCTGGTGACGGCCTCGATTGCCGCCGCCGTACATCGGGGCCACCTCGGCGTCGCGGCCGCCGAGGCCGAAACCGACGCCCGCACACCGGCGCCGGCGGCCCGGCGGTCCTCCCGGGCCCAGGGCCGCGGACTGCTGCGCCTGGCACGGCGGGTCTGGCCCGGCGGCGACTGGGACGTGCTGGGCCCCAAACCCCATCTGGCCGTGACGGCAGGCCGGGTCGGACTCGTGGGCGGGCTGGCGCCCGAGCAGACCGCGCTGTCGATCGTCTACACCACCATGACCGGCACCGCCACCGCCGCCCAACGTCTGCTGGCCCTGGACCCCGGCGACGTGGCGGCGCTGACCTTCGCGCTGGCCGAGCTGTGCGAGCAGACCGCCCATACCGCCGCCCAGGGCCTGGCCGACCTGTCCGATCCGCTTCTCGACGAGCTGGCCCAGCGCCACACACGGCGAGAACGTCCCCTGTTCGCCTCCTGAAAGGAGCCTGATGCCACCGCATTTCGTCTCGTCTGGTTCGGCCGGCGAACCGCACAGCCACAACCAGCGGCCCAAGCGGGTCCGCAGGCCCGGCGAGCCGCTGCGCATCGGCATCGGCGGCCCGGTCGGTTCCGGCAAGACCGCGCTGGTCGCCGCCCTGTGCCGCCAGCTGCGCGACGAGCTATCACTGGCCGTGCTGACCAACGACATCTACACCACCGAGGACGCCGACTTCCTGCGCCGCCACGCCGTGCTGCCCGACGACCGCATCGCGGCCGTGCAGACCGGCGGCTGCCCGCACACCGCGATCCGCGACGACATCACCGCCAACCTCGACGCCATCGACGACCTCATCGCCGGCCACGACGAGCTCGACCTCATCCTCGTCGAGTCCGGCGGCGACAACCTCACCGCGACGTTCTCCTCGGGCCTGGTCGACGTACAGATCTTCGTCGTCGACGTGGCCGGCGGTGACAAGGTGCCCCGCAAGGGCGGTCCGGGGGTGACGTTCTCGGATCTGTTGGTGGTCAACAAGACCGACCTGGCCCCGCTGGTGGGCGCCGACCTCGACGTCATGCGCCGCGACGCGGAGAATGTACGGGACGGCCGCCCGACGGTGCTGATCTCGCTGACCGAGGATCCTGCCGCCACCGCGGTGCTGGCCTGGGTGCGCGAGCAGCTCCGGGTCGACCAGCCGGCCTGAGATGCGTTCAGACGTCGTCGTGGTGGCCAGTCCGGGCCGGCTGCCGCGCATCGAGTGCCGCGGGGGAGTCGCGGCGCGGTGCACCGAGGCCGACACGGTGCATCTGGTGTCGGCGGCGGCGACGCCGCTCGGCGGCGACGTCATCGCGATCCGGTTGGTGGTCGAGCCGGGCGCACGGTTGCGGCTGCGCAGTGCGGCGGCCAGCGTCGTCCTGCCGGGGCCGGGCACCCGAAAGTCACACTCCTGCTGGACGATCGAGGTCGCAGGCGAGCTCGACGTGGATCTGGAGCCGACAATCGTGGCCGCCGACGCGCGGCACCGCAGTGAGGTCCGGGTCCAGCTCGCCGATGCGGCTCAGCTTCGCGTCCGGGAACGGGTCCAGATCGGCCGAACCGATGAGCGAGAGGGGTTCTGGACCGGAACCCTGTCGGCCGACCGCTGCGGCGTGCCGCTGCTGCGACACCGGCTGGAGCTGGGGCCGGGCTCGGTGGCCGACGACGTGCTGGGGGCGCCGCTGGCCTGCGTCAGCGAGCTGCGCTTCCCCGAGCCGGCGCACGACGCCGCGGGCACAACCCTGGCGCTGGCTGGTGGCGGCAGCATCTCCACCTGGCAGGGGGAGCGGCTCTACTCCTGACGGCCGGACAGTTTGAGCACCAGCCGCGCCCCGCCCAGTGGACTGGTATCCAAATATGCTGTGCCGCCGTGCAATTCGGCTTGCTGGGCGACGAGCGCCAGCCCGAGGCCGGATCCTGAGCGGGATGCCGTCGAGCCGCGGGAGAACCGCTCGAACACCGCGGCCCGCTCGTGCTCGGGCACGCCGCTGCCGTTGTCGTCGACGGTGATCTCGACGCCCTCGGCGGAGCTGGTGACCGCCAGCCGCACCTCGGTGGCCCCGCCGTGTTTGACCGCGTTGGCGATGGCGTTGTCGATCACCAGTCGCAGTCCCACCGGCAGCCCGACCATCAACACGGCCGGCGACGGCACCAGCGACACCGTCAGGTCCGGGTAGGTCCGTTCGGCGTCATGCGCGGCACGGTCGAGCAGCTCGGCGATGTCGAAGGGTACGAAGTCGTCGGCGGTGGTCAGCTCACCCTGCGCCAGGCGTTCCAGCGCGGTCAGGGTGGCCTCGATGCGGCTCTGGGTACGCATCACGTCGCCGATCACCTCCTTGCGCTGCTCGGCGGCGAGGTCCAGCGTGGCCAGCACCTCGAGGTTGGTGCGCATGGCTGTCAGGGGGGTGCGCAACTCGTGGGAGGCGACGGCGGCGAAGTCGCGCGCCGACTCCAGGGCCGCCTTGGTGCGGTCCTGTTCGTCACCGACACGGGCCAGCATGCCCTCGACGGCCTCGGCGATTTCCACGGCCTCCCGCACCCCGCGCACCTGCACCTCGTCGGGGTTGGACTGCGCGCTGATGGCACGGGCCTGCTGGGCCAGCAGCCGGAACGGGTTGACCATGATCAGCGAGATCAGCCAGCCCACCACCACGGTGCCGATGATCACCCCGGCGCAGATCAGCAGGACGCGCAGGTGCAGTTCGTCGATCCGGTGTTTGGTCTCGGCCAGCGGTGCGCCCAGCGCGATCGTCGCGCCGGCCACCGAGAACGTCCGGACCCGGTATTCCACCCCGTCGATCGTGGTGTTGGCGTATCCGTTGCCCAGCTCGGGCAGGACCACGTCGGGCGGCACCGACATCGCCGTCCCGGCGACCCGCACGGTGCGCACCAGGTTGCCGTCGGGGGTCGGGGTGCCCTCGGTGGGCGGCCGTGTGCTGGACAGCAGCGAGCTGAAGTCACCGAGGCTGCTCACCGAATCCAGCCGCCGGTCGAGCTGGCTGTACTGGTCGTGAGTGACGCCTACCCACACCCAGGTGCCCAGGGTGAGCACCAGCACCACCACCGACAGCGCGGCGACTATGACGATGGTCCGCAGCGAGAGCACCCGCGTCGGCAGGCGCTGCAGCAGCCGGTAGACGAGCTCGTCGGGCTTCACGACCACGACGGCATACCTCGACTCGGCGCGCAACGGACAGTCACGCCGCCCACCTTAGAGTGTGCCGGCCGCCGGGGAGTCGAAGGCTACAGACCGGGAACCAGCGGACGCTGCCCGATGCCGCAGCGATTGCGGAAGTCGGTCGACGGCTGGCGGATGGCCTCCAGGTCGGCGCGGACCGACGGGTTGGCGTCAAGGTAGGTCTGCGTCTGGGCGGCGACCTGCTTCTTGGGCAGCCCCTGCAGGCCGGTGAAGAAGGTGTTGACGTCCGGATGCGCGAACAGATAGGCCGCCATTGAGGCGGACACGCCGGACATGACGCCGGTCATGTCGGCGGTGGTGCAGTTCGGTGGCGGGTCAGCCGCGGCGGGACCCGCCATGCTCAGCAACACCGCACCTGCGCCCAGCGCTGCCGCGGCTGCGCGACGCACGGAACGACTTGGTGACATGGGGCCCCCTTGTTTTGGAGTTGTCTTCGCTGATCATGGTAGGCCAGCGCGGTTCAGGACGCCGTGCTTTCTCGCCCCTGAGGGGTGATTTTGGGGCGTCCGGGGTCAGGCGGTGGCTTTCTCGTCCTCGACCGTCGCGGCGATCTCCTCGAGCTGTTCGATCCGGGTGCGGGCGTAGGCCTGCTGCTCGGTGATCGTCAGCTGGCCGCGGTGGCTGCCGATGAACGTGCTGATCCACGACAGCGCCGTCGTCAGCCGAGCCTTGAACCCGACCAGGTAGATCAGGTGCAGGAACAGCCACGCCAGCCACGCGATGTAGCCGCTGAATTCGATGCGGCCGATTTTCGCGACCGCGGAGTACCGCGACACCGTGGCCATCGAGCCCTTGTCGAAGTACTCGAAGGGCTCACGGGCGGCCGGGTCGGCGCCTTTGAGCTCGGCCTTGATCAGCTTCGCGGCGTAGCGGGCGCCCTGGATCGCGCCCTGCGCCATCCCGGGGACACCCTCGACCAGGGCCATGTCACCGACCACGAACACGTTCGGGTGACCGGGAACGGTCAGGTCCGGCAGCACCTTGACCCGACCGGCACGGTCGACCTCCGCGCCGGACTGGTTGGCGATGATCCTGGCCAGCGGGCTGGCCGACACTCCGGCCGACCACACCTTCGTCGCCGCCTCGATCCGGTTGATCGTGCCATCGCTGTGCTTGACGGTGATCCCATTACGGTCGACATCGGTGACCATCGCCCCGAGCTGGATCTCCACACCCAGCTTCTCCAGCCGCGCGGAGGCCTTTTTGCCCAGCTTCTCGCCCATCGGCGGCAGCACGGCCGGAGCGGCGTCGAGCAGGATCACCCGGGCCTTGGTGGAGTCGATGTGCCGGAACGCGCCCCTGAGGGTGTGATCGGCCAGCTCGGCGATCTGGCCGGCCATCTCGACACCGGTCGGGCCCGCGCCGACCACGACGAACGTCAGCAGCTTCTCCCGGCGGACCGGGTCACTGGAGCGCTCGGCCTGCTCGAAGGCCCCGAGAATGCGCCCGCGGAGTTCCAGGGCGTCGTCGATGGTCTTCATCCCGGGTGCCCACTCGGCGAAGTGATCGTTGCCGAAGTAGGACTGACCGGCGCCGGCGGCCACGATCAGCGTGTCGTAGGGGGTGCGGTAGGTGTGGCCCAGCAGGATCGAGTCGACGGTCTGGTTCTTCAGGTCGATGTGGGTGACCTCGCCGAGCAGCACCTGGCAGTTCTTCTGGTCCTTAAGCACCACCCGGGTGGGCGGGGCGATCTCGCCTTCGGAGATGATGCCGGTCGCCACCTGGTAGAGCAGCGGCTGGAACAGGTGGTGGGTCGTCTTGGCGATGAGCTTGATGTCGACGTCGGCGCGCTTCAGCTTTTTGGCCGCGTTGAGGCCGCCGAAGCCGGATCCGATGATGACGACCTTGTGCTTTTCCGATGGGGTGGCACCGGGGTGGGTCATTTTCGCTCCTCAACGACATGCACAGGACGCCCCCTACGGTAGTCGCCCTGCTCCCAGACTTCGCGTCGATCCCGGGTAGGCCGACGTGATCTCAGCCACCGGGAGCCGCGGGTCACAGCCCGACGACCGGGCCCAGCGCCTCGCCGACCTTGGTGATCACACCGGGGACGTAGCCGGGCATGTTGATGATCACGCCGTCGACACCGGCGTCGATCACGTGGGTCTTGATCTGCTCGGCGACGCGATCGGGACTGCCGACGACCATCCGGCCGGCCATCGACGCGGGAATCTGATCCTCGGTCATGTTCTCGTCGGCGAAGACGGTCACCAGCATGCTGGTCTCCAGCGTGGCGGGGTCGCGGTCGGCCTCCTCGCAGCGCTGAGCCAACGCGGCGAGCTTGCCGGGCAACTCCGGGAAGCCCGCAATGATGTTGAGGTGGTCGAAGTGGCGGGCGGCCAGACCGAACGTCTTCTTCTCGCCCCGGCCGCCGATCATCAGCGGGATGTGGTCGCGGAAGCGGGGATTGGCGAACGCCTCCCTGGTGCGGTAGTACTTGCCCTCCACCGTGGGGCGCTCGCCGGCGATCATCGGCAGGATGATCTGCAGCGCCTCCTCGAGCTTGTTGAACCGGTCGGTGAACGTGCCGAACTCGAAACCGAGCTGGTCGTGCTCGAGTTCGAACCAGCCGGTGCCGATGCCGAGGATGGCCCGGCCCTGACTGATGACGTCCAGCGTGGTGATCGCCTTGGCCAGCAGGGTGGGGTTGCGGTAGGTGTTCCCGGTGACCAGGGTGCCCAGCTGCACGTTCTGCGTGGCGGTGGCCAAGGCGCCCAGCGCGGTGTATGCCTCGAGCATCGGCTGGTCGGGGGAGCCGAGGCCGGGCAGCTGATAGAAGTGGTCCATCACGAACACGGAGTCGAAGCCCGCCGCCTCGGCCTCTTGCGCCTGGGCGATGACGGTGGGGAAGAGCTCGGCGACTCCGGTGCCGTAGGAGAAGTTAGGGATCTGGAAACCAAGTCGGATCGTCACCCAGCCGACATTAACCTCCGCCGGCGAACGTCAGGTGAATCAGCCGAAGTTGGCCAGCGCGCCGCGACCGACGTGCAGCGTCTGACCCGTGATGTGTCGCGCCGCCTGGGTGGTCAAAAACAGTGCGAGCCGGGAGATTTCGGCTGCCACGGACGGCGGTGTGGTGCTCAGCCCGTCGTAGGACGGCTCGGCGCTGCGGCCGCAGGCCACGGTATTGATGGTGATCCCGCGGGTGCCGAAGTAGTCGGCCTGGCCGGCGCACCAGTTGGACAGTGCCGCCTTGATCGCGGCGTCGGCGCTGCCTTCGCGCGGGTTCTCCGGCACGACGGTGACGATCGCACCGCCGGAACGCAGGTTGTCGCCGATGTTCTGGATCAACAGGACGGCTGAGAGCAGCGAGGCGTCCAGTGCGGTGCGCCAGGCGCTGGCGGTGTCGGCCAGCGTGTACGTGCGGGGGTCGCCGCCGACCCAGATCGGGGCGGGGACGTGGACGATGGTGTCGAGGTGATGCGGGAACTGGGTGCGGACCTCGGCCAGCGCGACCGGGTCGATGGTGTCGCAGACGATGGCGTCGACGTCGAGTTCCTTCGCGGCCACCTCGAGATCATCTCGGCGGGCGCCGCTGATGATGACCTTGTGTCCGGCTTCGCGGAAGCCTTCCGCGATGGTGCGACCCAATTCGGTATCACCGCCGGTGACCAGCACGTCCATCACCGTTGACCTCCTCGTGCTCGACGCTGGGAACCCAGAGCTCGCAGGGAATGTTACTGGACAGTAGCTACAGGTGCTAATGCGGCACGGCACGATGCGCACACAGTGTGGCGTTTCGCCCTAGAGTGACCCGCATGAGGCGGATCGGGACGCCCGGAGCCGGCATTTCGCTGCCGCGCTGGGTGTACGTCCCGGCCGTCCTCGGTGCTCTCTTCGTGGTCCTGCCACTGGTGGCGATGGCGGCCAGGGTCGACTGGTCGCATTTCTGGTCGCTGATCACCAGCACGCCGTCGCAGGCGGCCCTGCTGTTGAGCCTGCGTACCGCGGCGGCCAGTACGACGCTGTGCGTGCTGCTGGGGGTGCCGATGGCGCTGGTGTTGGCGCGCAGTGCCGGCGGGTTCGTCCGGGCGGTGCGGCCGCTGATCCTGCTTCCCCTTGTGTTGCCGCCCGTCGTCGGGGGTATCGCGCTGCTCTACGCGTTCGGCCGGATGGGGCTGCTGGGCCAGTACCTGGAGACCGCGGGCATCCGCATCGCGTTCACCACGACGGCGGTCGTGCTGGCGCAGACGTTCGTCTCCCTGCCTTTCCTGGTGATCGCACTGGAGGGAGCCGCCCGCACCGCCGGGTCCGACTACGACCTGGTGGCCGCGACGCTGGGGGCCCGGCCGGCGACGGTTTGGTGGCGCGTGACGTTGCCGCTGCTGGCTCCCGGCCTGGTGTCGGGTGCGGTGCTGGCGTTCGCCCGCTCGCTGGGCGAGTTCGGCGCCACGCTCACTTTCGCCGGGTCCAGGCAGGGTGTCACCAGGACGCTGCCGCTCGAGATCTACCTGCAGCGCGAAAGCGACCCGGATGCCGCGGTCGCGCTGTCGATCCTGCTGGTCGCTGTGGCCGCAGTCGTCGTGCTGGGACTCGGCGCCCGGCGGGTGTCCGGTTGGAGCACCGCGTGAGCACCGATGGCTGAGTTGCACGTCGCCGCCACGGTCGCCGCACGGCGACTCGACGTCGAATTCGACGTCGCCGCGGGAGAGGTGCTGGCGGTTCTCGGACCCAACGGGGCGGGCAAATCCACTGCGCTGCACGTGATCGCCGGCCTGCTGCGACCCGACACCGGAGTCGTGCGGGTCGGCGGGCGAACGCTCACCGACACCGCGGCGGGCGTCCAGGTCGCCACCCACGACCGCCGGGTGGGGCTGCTGCTCCAGGATCCGCTGCTCTTCCCGCACCTGAACGTGCAGGCCAACGTCGAGTTCGCGCCCCGCAGCCGGGGCGCCGGACGGGCCCAGGCCAGGGCGGCCGCCACCCGCTGGCTGGCCGAGGTGGGCGTCTCGGACCTGTCCGGCCGCAGGCCCGGGCAGCTGTCCGGCGGCCAGGCCCAGCGGGTGGCGATCGCGCGGGCGCTGGCGGCAGAGCCGGAGGTCCTGCTGCTCGACGAGCCGCTGGCCGGGCTCGACGTCGCCGTGGCGGCCTCGGTGCGGGCCGTGCTGCGCCAGGTGTCGGCCGCAGCGGGGCGCGCGACGGTCCTGATCACCCACGACCTGCTCGACGTGCTGACGCTGGCGGACCGGGTGATGGTGGTCGAGGCCGGCGGCGTGGCCGAGATCGGACCCGTCGCGGAGGTGCTGGCAGCGCCGCGAAGCCTGTTCGGGGCGCGGATCGCGGGGGTGAACGTGGTTCGCGGCGCCCTGGACGGGACGCATGCGCTACGGGAAGCCGACGGTACGGTCTGGCACGGCACCCCGGCCGAGGACCTGACGGATCTGCCCGCGGTGGTGGCGGTGTTCTCGCCCGCCGCCGTGGCGGTCTACCGCGACCGGCCCGCTGGCAGCCCGCGCAACTGCGTGAAGGTGGCCGTCGCCGAGTTGGACGCCGTCGGAGCAACGGTGCGGGTCCGCGGCGACGAGCAGGCCGACGGCGCGCCCGGACTTGCCGCCGACATCACCGCCGAGGCGGCGGCGGACCTTCGGCTGGCGGCGGGCGACTCGGTGTGGTTCGCGGTGAAGGCCCAGGAGGTCGCACTGCACCCCGCGGCGCGCCCATCGCAGGGCTGAACTGGCGTTTTGCCGATTTTCGCGAGTTCACCGCAACGTCGCCCCACACCACATCGTGAGCAGGCCACACTTGCGTCACGGCTGTAACACGGTAGGTTCAATGCCATGACTGAGCCGGACCCGACATCACGACGCCCGGGCCTGTGGACAGCGCTGGCGGTCACCGCGGTGACCGCGGCTGGTGCCGTCACGATCGCGCTGCCGCCGCCGGCGACCGCCGACCCGGTGGCCCCGCCGCCCTCGACCACCGCGGCCGCCCCGGCCGCACCGCCGGCGACCGAGCCCCCGCCGCCGGCCGACCCGAACGCCCCGCCTGCCGTGCCCGGCGCTCCGGCTCGGCTCCGGCACCGGCCCCGCCTGCCGTGCCCGGCGCCCCGGCTCCGCACGGCCCCGGCTCCGATTGCGGTGGATCCCAACGCCCCGGCCCCTGCGCCTGCCGACCCCAACGCCCCGGTTCTGCCGCCGGCGCCGCCCGTCGAACCCGGCCGCGTCAACAACGCGACTGGCGGCTTCAGCTATCTGCTGCCTGCCGGTTGGGTGGTCTCTGACGCCTCGCGCCTGAACTACGGCCAGGCCTTGCTGAGCAAGGAGACCGGGCCGGCGCAGAACGGGCAGCCCGCCCCGACCGCCAACGACACCAGCGTCCTGCTCGGACGGCTCGATCTGAAGCTGTTCGCCGGCGCCGAGCAGGACAACAGCAAGGCCGCGGTCCGGCTGGCCTCGGACATGGGCGAGTTCTTCATGCCGTTCCCCGGCGTCCGGATCAATCAACAGACCGGAGTGCTGCAGGCCGGTGACATGCCGGGTTACTTCTCCTCCTACGAGGTCAAGTTCACCGATACCACCAAGCCCAACGGTCAGATCTGGGCCGGCGTGGTGGGCACGGCACAACCGAACGCGCCGATGAACCTGCGCAACCAGCGGTGGTTCGTGGTGTGGCTCGGTACCGCCAAGGACCCGATCGACCCGGCCGCCGCAAAGACGCTGGCTGAGTCGATCCGGCCCTACAGCCCGCCGCCGCCGCCGGAGCCGGACCCGAACGCCCCGGCGGCCCCCGATACCCCGGCCCCGGCGCCGGTGCCCGGCGGCCGGATTCCGCTCGGCGTGCCCGTCCCGGTCGAGACGCCGGTTCCGGAGATGCAGCCGGCCGGCTGATCGTCAATTGACGATCGTGGCCAATTCAGCGCGCGAATCGTTACCCGGGGCCGGTATACCAGTGTCATGACGGCGCGGCATTCACGCCGGCCGGTGACACGAGGAGACCCTGATGGACATGTTGGCGGCGACTGATTTCCTCGCCCGTTCGTCGACGCTCACGAGCGTCGGGTGGATCGGCTACATCATCATCGGCGCGATCGCGGGCTGGATCGCGGGCAAGCTCGTCAAAGGCGGCGGTTCGGGCATCCTGATGAATATCGTCATCGGCGTGGTCGGCGCGCTCGTCGGCGGCTTCCTGCTGAGCTTCTTCCTCAACACCGCCTCCGGCGGCTGGTGGTTCACGCTGTTCACCGCGGTCCTGGGCTCGGTGATCCTGCTGTGGATCCTGAGCAAGGTTCGCAAGTAGCCAACTCGACGACGATGCGGGGCACAGCACCGCGGAGGAGTCGGGTGAAACGGAGCTAACCGGAGGCCGTCAGCGGCGATCCGTCGAGGCGCACGACGACGTCGGACAGCGGACGCCGCGGGGTAGCCGGCAACGGGTCGGCGTTGAGCGCGGCCCAGCCGACACGAAGCAACATCTGCGGAAAGCCGTCGCCACCAAGCAACTTGGTGCGTACCTCGTCGCGGGTTTCGGCGAGCTCGAGGGGCTCGGTCAGCGGGCAGCTGGCCAGACCCAGTGCCGTCGCGGTCAACAGGACCACCCCGGTGGCCTCCCCGGCGTGCAGCTGAGCTACCGGGTCGTCGGTCGCGGTGGCCAGCACCAGCACCACACCGGCGTCGTCACGCGCCTCCACACCGCCGGGTTGCTCCAGCGCCGGATTGGCGAACACCCGGGCCGGGAACTTGCCCTGCTTTTCGGCCGAGGGGGTGTTGCGCGCGGGCACCCCGGCGGCCGAGCCGTGCCTGCCGCTCCACATCGCCAGCTCGGCCAGGTACTCGGGGTCGCTGATGTGTTGTCGCACAGCGTGAGTCACGACCTGCGCCAGCTCACCCTCCTCCTCGACCCGGCGCAGCGAGACGCCTGAGCGGGCGGCACGCGCGGCCATCAGCGCGACGTCCCCGCTGGGCACCGGCCACGACGAGAACCAGCGTCGGTCGGTCCGGCGCCGGGGTATCGCGGCGGCCAGGGCGATGTCCTGGTCGGCGAGGCCGGCGCCGAGGATCTCGACACTGGCCAGGTGATCCGGGTCAGCGGGATTCGGGAAATGGTGCACCTGCGAGGACCAGCCGAGAGCGGAGAGCGCGACAGTGAAATGTTGCAGCGCGACACCGCAACTGAGCATCAGATCGCGGCGCGCGGGGTCGATGTGGGGTAGATGCCGAGCCGGATCGGCATACAGATGCACGCTCTCGTCGCCGATCCGCCACCGCCACGGCTGGGAATTGTGGACCGACGGAGCCCGGACCGCCAGGGCCAGCGCGGCCTCGACGGTCGCATTGTCGGGCAATTCGGTGTCCATGCTCGCTCCCTGCCGACCGCCTCGAGTGTCTTAGGTCCACCGTCACACCGAAAACCGTGGCCGCACAGTTCTCCAAAGGCCCCGATCATGGGCCATTGGTCCCTTGATCGGCCCCGTCCTGCGCACCTGCGCGGCGACGTTGCACGATGGGTGGATGGCAGGTCCCACCGTCCCGACCGCGATGCGCGCCTGGCGGGTGCGCCGGCCCGGCCCGATGCGAAGCAACCCGCTGCATTTCGATTCTGCGGCGGAGGTTCCGCGGCCAGGTCCCGACGAGCTTCTGGTGGCGGTGCGGGCGTGCGGGGTATGCCGTACCGACCTGCATGTCACCGAGGGCGACCTGGCCGTGCACCGCCCGGGGGTCACCCCCGGCCACGAGGTGGTCGGGGAGGTGATCGCCGTCGGGCCGGACGCCGGTGACGGCTTCGCGGTGGGGGATCGGGTGGGCATCGCTTGGCTGCGGCATACCTGCGGGGTGTGCGACTACTGCAGGCGCGGCGACGAGAACCTCTGCCCGAACTCGCGCTACACCGGGTGGGACGCCGACGGCGGATATGCTGACTTCGCCACTGTCCCAGCGGCGTTCGCACATCACCTGCCCGACGGGTACACCGACAGCGAGCTGGCGCCGCTGCTGTGCGCAGGGATCATCGGCTACCGGTCGCTGCTGCGCGCGCAGTTACCGGCGGGCGGTCGGCTGGGCCTGTACGGTTTCGGTGGCAGCGCCCACATCACCGCCCAGGTGGCGCTGGCCCAGGGCGCCGAGGTTCATGTGATGACCCGCGGCGACGAGGCCCGCCGGCTGGCGCTCGATCTCGGTGCGGCCTCGGCGCAGGGGGCGGCCGACCCGCCGCCGGTGAAGCTGGACGCCGCGATCCTATTCGCCCCGGTCGGCGACCTCGTTCTGCCCGCGCTGGAGGCGCTCGACCGGGGTGGCACCCTGGCCGTGGCGGGAATCCACCTCAGCGACATCCCGGCGCTGAACTACCAGCGGCATCTCTTCCAGGAACGTCAGATCCGGTCGGTCACGTCGAACACCCGCGCCGACGCCCGCGAGTTCCTCGCCTTCGCCGGCCGGCACCACATCGAGGTGACCAGTCCGCAGTACCCGCTGGAGCAGGCCGACCGCGCGCTCACCGACCTCGTCGAGGGGCGCATCGCCGGCGCTGCGGTATTGCTGCCATGACCTACTAGAGCGCGGCCAGCACGCCGCGCAGCTCGGCGGCGAGGCTGCCGGAGCCGTTGCGGTACAGCGGCCCACGGCCGTCGGAGAGCAACATCCGCAGCCGGGCCATGCCCCGTGCCCGCACCGGGCGGGGGGAGTGCAGTAACAGGGTGATGTCGTCGATCACGTCGTGGCATGCCGCGACCCGCTGGGGATGCACCGGAACCCGCATCGGAACGGCCCGGCTGTTGTCTCGGGGATCGGACACCGCGTGCCGAAGCGAGCGGGCCAGGGCCTGGCGTTCCTCCACGGATGTCACCCGCACCATGTGCAGGGCCAGCGCGCTGCCGGGTTCGGCAAGGATGCCCGCCTCGATGTCGTGGTCGAGTCGGCCGGCGCGAAACCGGGCCTGCAGCCGGGTCATCAGGGTCGGCCAGGTGTCGGACGCCGGCGGCGTCTCAGATCCGCCGGAGAGCTCGATGTCGTGGTGAGAGTTGTTGCGCCCCATGGGCTCTTTCCTTGCCTCGGGACCGCTGGATGCGATCGCCTGGATGACCTACATAGACGTTAGACCGGTCACGCATGACCAGTCAAGTTGAATTACCGGTCATGTTGTTGTTAGCCTTTATCTCATGCCACAGGCCCCCGTCGTGTGGCTCGGCGACGCCGAGGCCAAACCCGCTCCCGAACCGCTTACCCGCGTTCAGGCCCTGGTCAACACCGTGGATCTGGAATCGGGCACCGACCGGCTCGCCGAGCCCGCCGACGCGGGCCCGTGGCTGCGGTCGATGGGGCTGCTCGGCGCCGACGCGGATCCGGACGCGGCGGATCTGCGCACCATCCGGGCGGTGCGCGAAGCGTTGCGCGCCATGCTGGTTCACAACTCCGGCGGGCCCGCCCCGAGCACCGCGCAGATGCTCCCCCTGCGGCATGTGACCGAGTCTGCCACCGCGCGGGTGCGACTGGACGAAGACGGCGGTGTTCGCCTTGATACCGACGCGGACTCGGTCGACGGCCGACTGCTCAAGCTGCTGCTGATCGTCGCCGACGCCCAGCGCGACGGAACCTGGGCGCATCTCAAGGCGTGCGGCAACGAGGAGTGCCTGTGGGCGTTCTACGACCGCTCCCGCAACCACGGGGGTACCTGGTGCGACATGGCCACGTGCGGCAACAAGCTCAAGAACCGGGAGTTCCGTGCCCGGCGCGCGAAACGCTGAGTCTCCTCAGGCGGACAGGTGCCACACCAGGGCGGCGGCCAGCGCACCCAGCCCGTTGAGCGACCAGTGCAGCGCGATCGGGGCGATCAGGCTGCCGCTGCGTTTGCGCAGCCAGGTGAACACGAAGCCGGCCGCACCGGTGGCCAGCACCGCCATGATGACGCCGGCCAACATGCCGACCACCCCGCTGCCGAAGATCCGGGTGAAGCCGACGTTGCTGCTCGTCAGGCCCAGCGAGGTGGCGATATGCCACATGCCGAACAGCAGCGAGCCCCCGGCGGCCACCCCGCGGAAGCCCCAGGCGCGGTTGAGTGCGCCGTGCAGGACACCGCGGAAGGCCAATTCCTCGGGGATCACCGTCTGCAGCGGGATGATGACCATCGAGGCCAGCAGCGCGCCCGACAGCGTCGCGTAATGGTTGTTCAGGAACATCGGCCGGGTCCACGGCAGCAGCGCGCCGACGGCGATGACGGTCACGACCAGCAGCACCGCGCCCATTGCGTAGAGCGCACCGGATTTCCAGTGCTCGCGCCCCAGGCCCAGTTCGGCCCAGCCCAGTCCCCGGGAGCGCACCAGCAGCACCAGGCCGATTGCGGCGGCGGGCACCACGGCGACGTTGGCCCACGGTGTGGTGAAGTGCGCGATCAGGTTGGTCATGGCGAGCATCACCACGACCACGCCGATGTCGACGTAGACGCGGAAGTGGTGCAGCGCGGAGAGTTGCGATAGCGGAGCCGGTAGGCCGGCGACATCAGACAGCGCGGGATGCAGCTGGGGCGAGGCCATCGCGCAGGTATCGGACATTTGCTGCTTATTGTACGCGCGCCTAAGAGCGAGGGCCTCCGCCGTCATTCGTTGTCGCCGCCGGTAGCCGCGGTGGCGTCGACCGAGGAGGTCACCGCGGCACCCCGCGCGTCCGGCCACACCCAGTCCCGCACCTCGGGGATGTCGTCGCCGTGCTCACGGGTGTACTCCCGGGCGGCCAGCCGCTTGTCGACCATCTCCTGACGCAGCGTGGCGCACCTGGACTGCAGGAACGGCACGCGGTCGATGACGTCGATGACGAGGTGGTAGCGGTCGAGGTCGTTGAGCATCACCATGTCGAACGGCGTGGTGGTGGTGCCCTCCTCCTTGTAGCCGCGGACATGGATGCGGCTGTCGTTGCTGCGGCGGTAGGTCAGCCGGTGAATCAGCCAGGGATACCCGTGGTAGGCGAAGATCACCGGCTTGTCGGCGGTGAAGATCATGTCGAACTCGCGGTTGGACAGCCCGTGCGGATGCTCGGTCTCGTCCTGCAGCCGCATCAGGTCGACCACGTTGACGAAGCGCACCTTCAGCTCCGGCAGATGCCGGCGCAGCAGGTCGGCGGCGGCCAGCGCCTCCAGCGTCGGAACGTCACCTGCCGCGGCAAGCACCACGTCGGGATCGTGGCCCAGTTCCTCGGTGCCTGCCCACTCCCAGATTCCGAGGCCGCGGGTGCAGTGCGCGATCGCCTGTTCCATCGGCAGGAAGTTCGGGTGCGGCTGCTTGCCGGCCACCACGACGTTGACGTACTGCCGGGACCGCAGGCAGTGGTCGTAGGTGGACAGCAGCGTGTTGGCGTCCGGCGGCAGATAGACGCGCACCACCTTGGCGCTCTTGTTGACGACGTGGTCGATGAAGCCGGGGTCCTGGTGGCTGAAGCCGTTGTGGTCCTGGCGCCAGACGTGACTGGACAACAGGTAGTTCAGACTCGCGATCGGACGCCGCCACGGGATGTGGTCGGTGACCTTCAGCCACTTGGCGTGCTGGTTGAACATCGAGTCGATGATGTGGATGAAGGCCTCGTAGCAGTTGAACAGCCCGTGGCGTCCGGTCAGCAGGTAGCCCTCGAGCCAGCCCTGGCACTGGTGTTCGGAGAGCATCTCGACCACCCGGCCGGCCCGGGCCAGGTGCTCGTCGACCTCGGGGCCGAAGAACTCGGCGTCCCACTGCTTGTCGGTGACGTCGAACACCGCCTGCAGCCGGTTGGACGCCGTCTCGTCGGGGCCGAAGATCCGGAAGTTCGCCGGATTGAGGCGGATGACCTCGGTCAGCCACTGTCCGAGCACCCGGGTGGCTTCGGCGATCGTCGCGCCCGGGGCGGGCACCTCAACGGCGAAGTCGCGGAAGTCGGGCAGCCGCAGGTCCTTGAGCAGCAGCCCGCCGTTGGCGTGCGGGTTGTCGCTCATCCGCAGCTGGCCCTGCGGCGCTAGTGCGGTGATGGCCGGGTCGACCCTTCCGTCGTCGTCGAACAACTCCTCCGGCCGGTAGGACGCCAGCCAGTCGGCCAGGACCTGCAGGTGTTCGGGGGTGTCCCTGGCGTTGGCCAGCGGCACCTGGTGGGCGCGCCAGGACCCGGTGGTCTTCTTGCCGTCGATGTAGGCCGGGCCGGTCCAGCCCTTGGGGGTGCGGAACACGATCATGGGCCACGCCGGGCGCTCCTCGCCGGCCGAAGCCTTGATGGCGGCGATGTCGTCGAGGACCTCGTCGAGCAGGGCGGCGAACCGCTGGTGCGCGCCGGCATGGTCTGCGGCGTCGTCGTCGGTGACCTCGAAGAAGTAGGGTTTGTGGCCGTAGCCGATCATCAGGCTCCGCAGTTCGTCCTGCGGAATGCGGTCCAGCACAGTGGGATTGGCGATTTTATAGCCGTTAAGGTGCAGGACCGGCAGCACGACGCCGTCGTTGGCCGGATGCAGGAACTTGTTGGAGTGCCAGCTGGTCGCCAGCGCGCCGGTCTCGGCTTCCCCGTCGCCGACGACGGCGACCACGAGCAGGTCGGGGTTGTCGAAGGCCGCGCCGTAGGCGTGCGACAGCGCGTAGCCCAGTTCGCCGCCCTCGTGGATGGAACCGGGTGTCTCGGGGGCGACGTGCGAGGGGATACCACCGGGGAAGGAGAACTGGCGGAACAGCCGGCGCAGGCCCTCGGCGTCCGATGTGATGTCGGGGTAGGTCTCGGTGTAGGTGCCGTCGAGGTAGGCGTTGGCGACCAGGCCTGGACCGCCGTGGCCGGGCCCGGTGATGTAGATCGTCGACTGTTGGCGCTGGCTGATGGCGCGGTTGAGGTGGGCGTAGAGGAAGTTCAGTCCCGGGGTGGTGCCCCAGTGCCCGAGCAGCCGGGGTTTGACGTCGTCGCGGGATAGCGGCGTTCTCAGCAGCGGGTTGTTCAACAGGTAGATCTGGCCCACCGAGAGGTAGTTGGCGGCGCGCCACCAGCGGTCGATCTGCCCGAGCGCCGCGTCGTCGGGGCGCTGCTCGTTCGACGTTGTCCACGTCGTTGTCGCTGTCATGCCGTCATTCAACCCCTGATCGTCGATCGCGGAGGGTTCGAGAACCGGTTGTTTACCCAGGCTTCGATATCGTGAACCGGGCTTGCGGACCGGTGCACACGAAAGGGGGACCCCGTCATGCGCGACGATGAGCCGTTGCTGGCCGGCGTGCGGGTGCTCGACCTGTGCGACGGAACCGGCGACGCGGTCACCCGGCTGCTGGCCGACCTGGGCGCCGACGTGCTGAAGATCGAGCCGCCGGAAGGCAACGACGCCCGCGGCGCGCTGCCCACCATCGACGGGGTCAGCATCCCGTTCGCGCTGCACAACGCCAACAAACGCAGCACCGTGCTGAACCCGACCAACGAGCCCGACCGGCGGCTGTTCTTCGAACTGGCGGCGGGGGCCGACATCGTCGTCGACAATGGGTTCGGGGGACAGGCCGCGGCGTTCGGCACGTCGTGCGCACAGCTGGCCGACCGCTTCAAGCATCTGGTCGCGATGAACGTCACCGACTTCGGCCTCGAAGGTCCCCATGCCTCGTGGCAGGCCACCGACCCGGTGCTCTACGCGATGTCCGCGGCGCTGTCGCGGTCCGGGCCGGCCACCGGAACGCCGGTGCTGCCGCCTGACGGCATCGCCTCGGCAACGGCCGCGGTGCAGGCGGCCTGGGCTGTGCTGGTCGCCTACTTCAACCGGTTACGTTGCGGGGCAGGCGATTACATCGACTTCGCGCGGTTCGACGCGGTGGTGTTGGCGCTGGACCCGCCGTTCGGGACCCAGGGCCAGGCGGCGACCGCCCGCAGTGCCACCGAGAGGTGGCGTGGCCGGCCCCGCAATCAGGACGCGTATCCGATCTTCGCGTGCCGCGACGGCTACGTCCGGATCTGCGTGCTGGCGCCGCGGCAGTGGCGCGGACTGCGCGCATGGTTGGGGGAGCCCGCGGACTTTCAGGACCCGATCTTCGACACCATCGCCGCCCGCACCAAGGCGTTCGGTCAACTGGGCGCGCTGATCACCGACTTCTTCGCGGGCCAGACCATGGCGCAACTGGTCGCAGACGGTCAGGCGCACGGGGTGCCGATCGCGGCCGTGCTGACCCCGGCGGAGGCGCTGCAATCCGAGCACCTGGCCGAGGTGGGAGCGCTCGTCGACACCGAACTGGCGCCGGGGGTCCGCGCCCGCGTCCCGGTCGGCTACTGGGTGGTCGACGGCCGGCATGCCGGCTACCGAACCCCCGCCCCGGCCGTCGGTAGCAGCGATGTCGTCTGGGAGACAACGCCTTTCGTGCCACAGGCCACCAGAGCTGCGGGGGCGCGGCCGCTCGAGGGCATCCGGGTCATCGATCTGGGTGTCATCGTCGCGGGCGGTGAGTTGAGCCGGCTTTTCGGCGACCTGGGCGCCGAGGTGATCAAGGTCGAGAGTGCGGCCTATCCCGACGGTCTGCGCCAGAAGCGGGACAACCAGGCGATCAGCGAGTCGTTCGCCCGCGCGCACCGCAACAACCTGGGGCTGGGTCTGGAACTGCGCAGCCCGGCCGGCGCCGAACTGTTCGCCCGTCTGGTCGCCGCCTCCGATGCGGTGTTCGCCAATTTCAAGCCGGGGACGCTGCCCGCGCTGGGTTTCTCCTTCGAGCGGATGCAGGAGCTCAACCCGGGGGTGGTGCTCGCCGAGAGCAGCGCGTTCGGCGACACCGGGCCGTGGAGCAGACACATGGGTTACGGCCCGCTGGTGCGGGCGACGATCGGGGTGACCGGTTTGTGGACCTCGGAGCAGGCGGCGGCACAGGACGCCCGGCATCCGTTTTACGACGCGACGACGATCTTCCCCGACCACGTGGTGGGCCGGATCAGCGCGATCGGTGCGCTGGCCGGCTTGATCCGGCGGCACCGCACCGGGGTGGGCGTGCGGATTCACGTCTCGCAGGCCGAGGCCGCCATCAATCAGCTCGACACCATCTACGTCACCCAGGCTGCCGAGGTCTCCGGGGTCGGTGACGTCGTGGAGGACGGTGCCGTCCACTGGGTGCTCGCCTGCGCCGGTGACGACGAATGGTGCGTGGTGTCCCTGCGCTCGGAGGCCGACCGCCGCGCGGTGGCCACCGCGATCGGCCATGGCACCGGGGACCTCGACAAGGCGCTGGCCGCCTGGGTCGCGCAGCGCTCGCCAGCGGAGGTCACCGAAGCCCTGCAGGCGGCCGATGTCCCCGCCGGTCCGATGAACCGGGCCGACGACGTCCACGACGACCCGCAGCTGCGGCTGCGAAACGTGTTGAGCGACATGGCACATCCACTCTTCGACCATCCTCTTGTCACCGAGGCGGGCCCAGCGCGCTACCGCCGCATCCCGCCGGCGCGGCAGAACCCGGCGCCGCTTCCCGGTGCCGACACCCGTCGCATCTGCCGCGAAGTGCTGGGCATGAGCGCCGACGAAGTAGAGGGCTTGATCGCCGACGGGGTGCTGTTCACCGCCGCGGATGCGGCGAATCCGGCCCGAGGCGATCCGGCCCCCGCCGCGGAGGCGGCGAATCCGGCCCCCGCCGCGGAGGCGGCGAATCCGGCCCCCGCCGACGCAGCCGATAGAACAGGAGTGGGGACATGAGCGCGACAGCCCAGATGTTCATCGGCGGTCGGTTCCTCGCCGCCGATCAGGTCGAACCGGTTCTCGAAGCGGCCACCGGCGAGAAGCTCGGGGACGGCGCCAGTGCCACCGAGGCCGACATCGACGCCGCGGTGGCCGCTTCGCGCGGGGCGCTGCCGGAGTGGTGCTCGACCTCACCGGACCACCGCGCCGAATTGCTGGTGGCGTTCGCTGATGCGCTGGAAAGCCGGGCACGCAGCACCGACCAGCTGGTCACCCGGGAGAACGGGATGCCGATGTCGTTGTCCCGCGGGGCCAACGGCCGGTTCCCGGCGGCGCTGCTGCGCTACTACGCGCAGCTGATCACCGAGACGGCGATCGAGGAGGTCCGGCCGAGCATGATCGGGCACACCATCGTGCGCCGTGAGGCCGTCGGCGTGGTGGCCGCGATCGTGCCGTGGAACTACCCGCAGGCGCTGGCGGCGTTCAAGCTGGCGCCGGCACTGGCCGCCGGCTGCACGGTGGTGCTCAAAGCGGCGCCCGAAACCGCCTTGGACGCTTTGGTTTTCGCCGAGGCCGCGCAGGAGGCCGGACTCCCCGCCGGGGTGCTCAACGTGGTGCCCGGCGGGGCGGCCGCCGGTGCCCATCTGGTGTCGCACCCTGGAGTGGACAAGGTGACGTTCACCGGATCGACGGCCGCGGGCCGGATCATCGGCGAGGTGTGCGGGCGGCTGCTGCGCCCGGTGACACTCGAACTCGGCGGCAAGTCGGCGGCGATCATCCTCGACGACGCCGATCTGGGCGCCACCATGAAGGGCCTGCGGTCGGCATCGTTCGTCAACAACGGGCAGACCTGCTACCTGAGCTCACGCATCCTGGCGCCGCGCTCCCGCTACGACGAGGTGCTGACCGCGCTCGGCGAACTGGCCGCCGGCCTGACGGTGGGCGATCCGCTGGACCCGGGGACGGACATCGGGCCGGTGGTCAGTGCCCGCCAGCGCGACCGGGTGCTGGGCTACATAGAGGCCGGGAAGAGCAGCGGCGCCAGACTTGTTGCCGGCGGCAGTGTTCCGAAGGACCAGCCGCGGGGGTGGTTCGTCTCGCCCACGGTGTTCGCCGACGTCGACAACTCCGACCGCATCGCCCAGGAGGAGATTTTCGGGCCGGTGCTCGCGGTGATTCCGTACGACGGTGACGACGAGGCGATCGCACTGGCAAACGACAGCGAGTTCGGGCTGGCCGGCACGGTGTGGTCGGCCGACGACGAGCGCGCCACCGAGGTGGCCCGCGCCGTGCGCACGGGCACCATCGGGGTCAACGACTACCAGCTGGACTTCCGCTCCCCGTTCGGCGGGGTGAAGGCCAGCGGCATCGGCCGTGAACTCGGGCCGGAAGGCCTGGAGGCCTTCTTCGCGCTGAAGTCGATCTATCGGGTCGGTCCGGCCGACGGCTGAGCGGGCGGCCTAACCGCCGCCCGTGCCGACGCAGCCGACACCGTTGATGCACCCGCCGCCACCGTTGGGGCCACCGCCGCCACTGCCGACACCGGGGATCGATCCGCTTCCGCCGCCTGGCCCACCGCTGCCGGTCGGGCCGCCGGGGATCGAACCACCGCCGCCGCCGGGACCACCGCTGCCGGTCGGGCCGCCGGGGATCGAACCGCCACCGCCGTTCGGGCCCCCACCGCCGGTCGCTCCACCTGGGGTGGTGCCGTAGCCGCCGCCCGGGGCCGCGGTCGTGGTCGGGGTGTTCGTTGGGGTGGTCTGCACCGTCGCACTCACCGACGACGAGGTCGACGGGGTCGTGCTGGTGTCCGAACTGCTGCTGCCGCTGTTGCTGCTGCCGCAGCCGACGGCCAGCGTCAACAACGCCGCACCGCCCATCAGCGACATCGCCGTCTTCGAGCCGAGTCTCGATCCACCACGCATGCGATCCTCACTTTCCTTGTTGCGACACCCTCCAGTACCCGGCATGACGTACGGCAAACCCCCGTTGGATGGCTTTGGCTTC
This sequence comes from uncultured Actinomycetota bacterium, assembly GCA_963716465.1. Taxonomy (GTDB): domain Bacteria; phylum Actinomycetota; class Actinomycetes; order Mycobacteriales; family Mycobacteriaceae; genus Mycobacterium. The sequence goes on along the minus strand of CAVQTS010000001.1, from coordinate 238,279 downwards.
CCTGTAGTCGCCGTGCGCGTTAGAACGGCGGCGGGTTGGCGGCGGCACGTGCCTCGTTGAGGCCCCGCCCATTGCACCTGCGCGGCCTTCTGCTGCGCTCTGGTACGGCGCTGTGTGGGCATCGTCAGGACGCCTTCCTCGCCAAGCATCGCGCAGCGTGTCAGGCCGAAAACACCGTTAAATCGGCAGTCTCGTGGGTGGGCGAGTCTTTGCGCCAGCCGTCGGGCCCGCACCAAAATGTTCTGAGCGCTGGTGTTACCGATTTGAGAAAGCCACGTTTTAACGGGCCACTCATGACGGCCAACTTCAACCAGCTCTCGACGCCTCCTACCAGGTCCGCGCGACGGATCAGCCTGAGATGGCGTCGACCCGAGGGTCGAGGCCTAAGACCTGCACTGCCGCTGACTTACCCTTTAGCGCGTGAAACCCCCTGTCGGTGAGCGCGGTTGGGCGAGAAGCCAGGGCTTCAACGGTCTGGCTAGTGAGAAGGATCGCGTCGCCGGTGGTCTTGGTGAGTTGCTCGACGCGGGCGGCGACGTTGACGGTGTCACCGATCAGGGTGAACTCAAGCTTGCCGCCGCCGCCGATGGTCCCAGCGATCACCGCACCGGTGTTGATGCCGATGCCGATCCGAAGCACGCCATCGAATCGTTCGGCGACCAAACGGTGAATGAGCACAGCGGCATTGACAGCGGCGTCGGCATGCTCCGCGAGGTCGTTGGGGGCGCCGAACACGGCCAGTGCCCCGTCGCCTAGGAACTTGTTGACGTGCCCACCGGCGTCGACGACCGCAGGCACGACGATGTCGAACAGCGCGTTGAGACGGGCGACCGCGTCCTCGGCGGTGTTGGCCTCGGCGAACGAGGTGAAGTCGCGGATGTCGACGAACATCACCGACACCTGGCGGCGCTCCCCGGTGAACACGTCGTCGCCCTGCTCAAGCAGTCGCGCCGCGAGGGCCGGATCGACATAGGTGCCGAACGCGGCTTGAAGTCGTTGTCGCTCAGCCAAACCGGCCTGCATGCGGTTGAACGACGCCGCGAGCGCGCCGAGGTCATCGTCTTGGACCACCGGTACGCGTTGGCTGTAGTCGCCGATGGCGACACGTTGGGTTCCTGCGGCGAGGTCGCGAATCGGTTGCAGAGATGGTGAAAACCCAAGGGCGACTGAGATCGGCACCGCGAAACCGAGCGCCAACGCGCCTCCGATCACGACGGCGAGAACGGGGATCTCACTGGTCTGATTGAACACGGCTGCCAGCATCGCGCCGCCGAGAGCGAATGTGAACGCGACCGCAACCACGGACACGTTGGCTCGCGTGGCAAAAGTCGGCCGAGAACGCGGCAGTGAATCACCGATTGCGGTGTTACCCGCGAGGGCGACCCTCACCGGCCGCAGGGCTGCCTCCACGATGTTGTGAAAAGCGATCAGATTGACGCCCGTTCCATAGACGGCGCCGAGGATCCCGTATTGGACCAACCGCGGCCCAGTCGCTCCGGCGATCGCACCGACAGCGACCGACAACACCGCGGCCCAGACGCCGGTGCTCCACGCCATTTGCGAAGTCGACCTGCGGGCGTAGGAGTAGGTGCCCTCTAGCGCAGCCGCTCGATCGATTTCCTGGCCGGCAGCCCACTGTTCCGCGAGGCGCATCCGTCGGCGAGAAGAAGCCATCATGCATTCGAACAGCAGTGCCGCGCCAGCGGTGACAGCTGTCACCTCAAAGTAGTGACCGAACCCTTCGAAAGCGGCAATCAGCAACGTTAAGAGGAGGTAGACCGGCAGCGTCAGAGTAAACCCGATCGCGTAAGCAACCCACATATACCTCGCGCCGTGCCGGTCCCACGCCCACTGCCAGATGCGATCCATGCCGTGAGACTAAGCCTGAGCCGCCGAAAACGGCCTCCGGTCGGGCCGCGACGTGAACACCTCGGGCGACGGTTTCCTCGCGATGTTCGACGGCCCGCAGCGGGCGATCCGCTGCGTGATGGCATTCGCCTGTCGAGGATATGTTCTGGCTACCGGAGGGGTTCACCGAGAGTCGTTGGTCACCCGCTGATGCGCCGTCAGCAACACCTTGTCGAACATCGCCCGGGTGGGCAGGAACTCGCCGTTGTTCAGCTCCAGGAAATCGTGCAGCAGCTGATCGGCAAGCAGGCGGACCTTGACGTTCGTTTCCTGGGAGCGCCACTTGAGAAAGTCGAAGGCCCTGGCCGCGTCGATTCGGTAGACGAGCATGAGGATTCCTTTGACCTGTTCGATGGCGCTTCGATTCTCGACAACGACGGCCAGCGCGTCGGTGAGCACCCGATCCTGCGTCGTCGGGTCCGGGGTGATGTCGATGTAGAACGCGGTGCTGCCGATCACCGCGCCACCGTCATCGAGCAGTTCCTGGCCGACGACGACGAGGTCGCGTGTTCGGCCGTGCGCGTCGACCATCCGGTAACGGCTGCTGAGCACCTCGTTGGTGCGGCGCAGGTGGTCCATGTTGGCGAGGATTCGCGCGCGGTCATCGGGGTGCTTGTAGGACATCACCTCTTCGGTGGTCAGCGTCATCGGCGCGGGGTCGTAGCCATGGATTTGTGCGGCTTCGGGCGACCATTCCCAACGCTCGTCGGCGAAATAAAGCTGGAAGCCGCCGGTTCTCAGCGTCGAATCGGTCGCATGGCCGGCTGGCGTCTTAGCCATGGCGAGAGAGAATACCGTCGAGCACCCCATCGAGCAGAGATCTTTTACGACCGTCGTCAATTTTGCTATTTTGGCCGTTGTGGGGGACGGGGACCAGGCGCACCGCCAGTCGATCCTCGACGCTGCCATCGCCGAGTTTCTCGCCCGGGGTATCGACGGCTTCAGTCTGAAGCGTGTCGCCGCCCGTGCGGGTGTCGGCCAGAGCGCCATCACGTGTCTGTGGCACGACCGGCGCGTGCTGCTCTTGGACGCTCAGCTCACCATCGCTCGCCAGCGGGTTGCGACTCCTGACACCGGGAGTCTGCGTGGCGACCTCCGGGCAGTCGCCGCCGTCCTGGCCGACGAGGTGGCGACGGCGGAGGGCAGGGCGTGGTTTCAGTGGCTTCTGCCGGCGAGCCGGGAAGCGGACTTCTCGGAAGTCCGAACCGATTTCTGGCAGGCACGCCTGGACGACTTCGTCCCGGTGTTCGACCGGGCCGCCGCGCGCGGTGAGCTACGCGACGACATCGACCCGAATGAGGCGATTCGGATGTTCGCCGCGGCGTACCTCTACGACGTCATCTTCGCCAACAATCCCGTCCGGCCCGAATACGCCGCACACACGCTCGACGTCTTCATCCGCGGCATCAGCCGCTAATCCCGTGCGAAGGCGGCCGCGGCCTCCCGCTCGAGATCGAGGTACTGGTCCTCGCCGACGTCGACCGCCACCCCGAGGATGTGCCCGCCGGTGAACGGGAACCCGGCCGGGTAGGAGCGGCTTACCGGGTCGGCGCTGTCGTAGCCGACGCACAGCCCGTCACCGCACAGGGTGAACGGGCCGATCTGCGCCCTCATCGGCCCCTCGGCGACAACCTGCTCTCCCACATACAGTTTCGCGGTTCCCACTGATTCCATGTGCTCGCCGGCGCCGTCCCGGACGAACTCCACGCCCAGGGTCAGCTGGCCGGGTTCCAGTTCGGGGGAGACGAACGTCTGCTCCGGCTTGATGCCCAGGAAGTTGTACACGTAGTGCAGCTTGCGGTCCTTGATGAACAGGGTGTGCCCACCGAAGCGGGATCCGTGGGCGAAGATGACACCCTCGGACTCCGGGGTCACCTCGACGTCGGCGAGGATCTTGTAGGAGCGGCCGCGGATGTTCACCGCGGTCGACTCCGGCACCGGCGCCGTGTCGGGGTAGTAGACGTAGCGGGACCGCGGCGGCTCGCCCTGCGGCCGCTCGTCGTTGATCTGCTCGATTGCGGGCCGGTCATCAAGGGGCAGAACGAAATTCGCTTCGGCTTCCTCGAACCAGGCGTCGATGAGCTCCTGGAGCTTCTCCGGGTACTGGCCGGCCAGGTTGCGCGCCTCGGCGCGGTCCTCGTCGACGTGGTAGAGCTCCCAGACGTCCTGGTCGAAATGCCCCTTGCCGCTGATCGGTGCATGCAGGGCGGCGGCCTTCCAGCCGTCCTGCCAGATGCCGCGAGTGCCGAGCATCGAGAAGTACTGCCGTTTCTTGGTGGTCGGCGCGTGGGCGTCGTCGAAGCTGTAGGCCATCGACACCCCGTTGAGCGGGAACTGCTCGACGCCGCGGTAGACCTCGGGCATCTCCAGACCCACGGCCTCCAGGATGGTCGGCACGATGTCGGTGGAGTGATGGTACTGGTGGCGCATCTCGCCCTTGGCCTTGATTCCCTTGGGCCAGTGGACCACCAATGGGTCGCACGTGCCGCCGGCGAACTGCGAGTACCGCTTGAACATCTGGAAGGGCGTGGAGAACGCCACCGCCCAGCCGGTGGGGTAGTGGTTGTAGGTCTCCGGGCCGCCGAGCTCGTCGAAGTAGGACAGGTTCTCCTCGAGGCTGTCAGGGTAGCCGTTGAAGAACTTGTTCTCGTTGACCGACCCGTTGGGCGTGCCCTCGCCGGAGGCCCCGTTGTCGGCGCAATAGAAGATGATGGTGTTGTCGAGCTGGCCGGTCTTCTCGAGGAAGTCGACGATCCGGCCGACTTGTGCGTCGGTGTACTCGGAGAACCCGGCGAACACCTCCGCCATCCGGCAGAAGAGCTTCTTCTCCTCGTCGTTGAGCTCGGCCCACGGCCGCACATAGTCCGCCTCGTTGGCGACGTCGGCGGGCATCGGGTTCAGCGGGGTCAGCTCCGTGCCTTCGGGCACCACCCCGCGCTCGATCATCCGCGCCAGGACCCACTCGCGGTAGGCCTCGTAGCCGTCGTCGAACACGCCCTTGTACTTGTCGATGTACTCCTGCGGGGAGTGATGCGGCGCGTGGTTGGCGCCGGGGCAGAACCACATGAACCACGGCTTGGACGGCGCTGAGGAGCGCAGGTCCCGCAACATCCGAATCGCTTGGTCCGCAAGGTCTTTGGAGAGGTGATAGCCCTCTTCGGGCGTGTAGGGTGGTTCGATGGCGTGGTTGTCCTCGATGAGGTCGGGGTACCACTGGTTGGTTTCGCCGCCGAGGAAGCCGTAGAACCGGTCGAAGCCCTTCGATAGCGGCCACTCGGATTTGCTTCCGCCCGGCGAGAGGTCCTCGACCGGCACATTGTGGTTCTTGCCCAGCCACATCGTGGCGTAGCCGTTGTCCTGCAGGACCTGCCCGATGGTCGCGCATTCGGCCGGCAGCCGCCCCGCGGCGCCCGGGAACCCCATGGATCCCTCGGTGATCGACGCGCACCGGTTGACGTGGTGATTGCGCCCGGTCAGGAAGGTCGACCGGGTCGGTGAGCACAGGGCGGTGGTGTGCCACTGGGTGTAGGTGACGCCGTTGTCGGCGAGCCGGTCCAGGGTCGGCATGTTGATCCGGCCGCCGTAGGGCGACCAGGCGGCCTGGCCGGTGTCGTCGTAGAGCACGATCAGGATGTTGGGCGCGCCCTCCGGCGCCTGCTTCAACAAGTAGGGGTTCCAGTCCGGCACCGAGTCGCGAATGTCGAGTTTGATGACGCCTTGAAACGGCTGTGTCACGCTGCATCCTCCGGAACTTTCGGCGGCTCTCTTCTCGGCCGCGGATCCGGCGCCCATGCTTGCATCCGGGATCGGCCGGCGTAAGTCAACTCGCCGAATCCATAGGATCTCTAATCCAGCGAACTCCAGAAGTCACGCAGCGCCTCCGCCCCGCGGCGCGGGTCCTGCAGCATCCACCAGTGACCGAGCCCCTCGAGCACCTCGGTTCGGGCCCCGGCCCGCTGCGCCGCCCGCCGTCGGGTGTCGTCGGCGCCGATGAACGGGTCAGCGGTGGGCAGCAGGGACAACCCGGGCCGCGCCGCGGCGTTGGGCAGTGCACGGCTCGCCTCGGCTATGGCGGGCTGGACCGCCGAGCGGTAGAGCGCCAGGATGGCCCGACCCATCGCCGGGCCCTGAGCGGCGGCCAGCGGCCTCGCGACGTCGATCGGGATCTCGAACGCCGCGAGCTGCGCGACGCGGTCGTCGACGGTGCCGCCCACCATTGTCTCGACCAGTTCCTCACCGGCGCCCGGCGTCTGCCACACCTGAGCCATGTCGTGCCAGACGTAGTCCGGGTCGAACAGTCCCACGGCGTCGCTCGCCCAACTGCGCACCAATTCGGGCCGGTGCATGACCACGTTGACGACGTGGCCGCCGCCCCAGTCGTGACCCACGAGGTCCACCGGTTGGTCGAGCCGTTCGAGTTCGCCCTCCAGCCAGTCCCGGTAGGCGAGCATGGTGGCCGGGAAGTCGTCGGGCAGGGGCGCCCCGAACCCCGGTGGCGACAGCCGGACCACATCGTCGCGCTGCAGCACCTCGAGCAGTGGCCCCCAGATCGCGTCGGTTTCGGGATTGCCGTGCACCAGAACCACTGTCATGGGGCCATCCTCCCCGATGCTAGGTTTTGACAGGCGTCAACCGGAAGGAGTCACCCATGGGCCTGGATCCGCGCACCCCGGTCATCGTCGGCGTCGGACAGGTCAACGAACGTGAGGACGCCGCAGACCTCGAGCCGGTCGATCTGATGGCGATGGCCGCGCACGAAGCCGCCGACCCGCGGGCGCTGCAGGCCGTCGACGCGATCCGGGTGGTCAACCTGCTGTCCTGGCGCTACCGCGATCCCGGCCTGCTGCTGGGCGCCCGGATCGGCGCCGAGAATGCCTCCACCTACTACACCGGAGTCGGCGGCAACACCCCGCAGTCGCTGGTCAACCAGGCCTGCCTGGACATCCGGCACAGCCGCGCCGACGTGGTGCTGCTGGCCGGCGCCGAGACCTGGCGCACCCGAAAGCGGTTGAAGGCCAAGGGTATCCGGCCGGGTTGGACCCGCCAGGACGAGACTGTCGCGGTGCCACCGGGCGCCGGGGACGAGGTGCCGATGTCGGGCCCGGCCGAGGACCGCATCGGCCTGCTGCTGCCATCGCACGTCTACCCGCTGTTCGAGCAGGCGCTGCGGATTGCCAACAACGAGAGCAGCGACGAGCACCGCAAGCGCATCGGCGAACTGTGGGCCCGGTTCAGCGCGGTGGCTGCCGGCAACCCGCACGCCTGGAGCCGCGAGGCGCTGCCGGCCGAGCAGATCTGGCAGCCCGGCCCGGACAACCGGATGATCAGCTGGCCCTACCCGAAGCTGATGAACTCCAACAACATGGTCAACCAGGCCGCCGTCGTCCTCTTGTGTTCGGCGGAGAAGGCGACCCACCTCCAGATCCCGCAGGACCAGTGGGTGTTCCCCTACGCGGGCACGGACTCCCACGACACCTACTCGATCGCCGAGCGCGACGAACTGCACCGATCCCCGGCCATCCGCATCGGCGGCCGCCGGGCACTGGAGCTGGCCGGTGTCGGCGTCGACGACCTCGACTACGTCGACGTCTACTCGTGCTTCCCGTCGGCGGTCCAGGTCGCCGCGGCGGAACTGGGCCTGCCCCTCGACGACCCGCAGCGGCCGCTGACCGTCACCGGCGGGCTCACGTTCGCCGGCGGCCCGTGGAACAACTACGTCATGCACTCCATCGCCACCATGGTCGAGCTGCTCCGCCGTAACCCGCAGGCGCGCGGCCTGATCACCGCAAACGGCGGCTTCCTGACCAAGCACAGCTTCGGTGTCTACAGCGCCACCCCGCCGCCTGCCGAATTCCGTTGGGAGGACGTGCAGGCCGAGGTGGACCGGCAGCCGACCCGCCTCGCCCACCCGAACTGGGCGGGCGAGGCAACGGTGGAGTCGTGGACCACACCGTTCGACCGTGACGGCAACCCGGAAATGGCCTTCTTGAGCGTACGAACCCCCGACGACGCCCGCGCACTGGCCGTCATCCGCGATGCCGATGCCGCCGCGGTCACCGTGCGTGACGACATCGCCGGGGCCACCGCGGTCGTCACGGCCGACGGCAGCGCCCGCCTGCGCTGATCTTGTCCCGCGGTCGCTGAAAAGCCGGAAAATTTTGCCCGCACCTGCCTAAGCTCGTCGAAGCTGATGGGGGAAGTAGGGCCTGGAATGCGGATCTTGCTCACCGAGGTCACCGGGGGGCTGGGACGCGCGCTCGCTCAAAGCTTGCTGGCATCGGGCCATGAGGTGTCGGGATTGGCGTCGCGGGGGCATCGAGACCTCGATCCCGGCGTCGACTTCGTCAGCGCCGGGCCGGGCCACCGCGTCGTCTACGACCTGGCTGCCCATGCCGACGTGGTGCTGCCGTTGCCGTCCGACGGGGACCGTGTCCGGTCCGCCGATCTCCTGCGCATCTGCGATGCCGCCACTCGCGCCGGCGCCCGAGTGGTCTTCCCCTCGCTATCGCTGCTGATGCCGGCTGGCTGGCAACAGGCTGACGAACTCGTCGCTTCCGGGTGGGCGCCGAACCTGATCGTCCGCACCGCGGCGCCCCTGGGCCGGCAGGCCGACGCGCTGGTGTGCCGCTCGGTCGCAGCCTTGCTGGGCACCCCCACCTCGGGTCCGGTGCCCGTCGTGCACATCGACGACCTGATCCGGTTCCTGGTGGCGGCGGTGGGCTCCGACCGCACCGGGACGGTCGACCTCGCGACATCCGACACCACCAACGTCGTTGCGGCGCGACGCATCCTCGCCGTCGTCGACCCGCGCCCCAGGGTGCGCTCCATCGCCGGGTGGCCGGTGCTGACGCCGAAGCCCGACCTCGCCTCGCTGCACGACGACTGGCAGTTCGAGTGCGGCTGGGGCGCCGCGGACGCGGTGGCCGACACCGCGCGGGGACTCCAGGGCCGTAAGCTCAGTACGGGTGGTGCCGTGGCCGTGTCAGGCCGGATTCCGTTGCCGTGCAATGGGCTTCCGCGTTCTGGTGGGACCGGTCTGGTCAGTGCTGCCCCCGAGGGTGCCGAAGGTGAATTCGACGACCGGATCGATCCGCGTTTCCCGGTGTTCGTGACGGCGCCGTTCGTCGCAGCACACGCCGGGCCGCTGACACCGATGTCGCTGGACCTCCACGCCACCGGGCTGCGTTGCGGTGCCCGCGCCGTCGCGCAGCTGCTCGACCTTCCACCGGCGGTGGCACGGGAGTGGGAGAGCCGGCTGGTCGCGGTGTTCGGCCATCGGATCTATCTGGGCGCCTCGGCCTTCGCCGCTGCCGAGGCGCGGCTTCCCGGGCGCGCGACCGAGCTGGGTCGTCGGCTGCGGGTCACGCTGCCGCCCGGCACCGAGCTGTCCCCGGCGGGCCGGGGCAGAGCCGCTCTGCGCTGGCTGCGGCCGGCCGCCGAGGCGGTGACCATGGCCCGGATAGTCGGTGCGGCAAGGATGTTCGGCCGCCACGTCGACGCCTACACCGACGCCGAGTCATCGGAGTATCTCGGCGCCACCGCGCTCGAGGCGCTCGCCGATGCCCAGTTGGAAGCCCGAGTTCGCCTGCTGTGCAGCAGGATTCATGAAGGCTGGACGCTGGTGGCGTTGGGTGTCCTGATGGCGGAGGTGGCGCCGAACCAGCTGACGGGCAGTGCCGGCAAGGCCATCCGGATTCGGTCGGAACTGGACTCGCTGGCCCGGGTCGTACGTGCGCACCCGTATGTCGAGGGCTCGCTGGAGTCCGGCGACCTCGATGCGGTCCGTTCGGCCGCGCCGATGGTGGGGGCCGCGTTCGACAGCGCGTTGTTCCGGATCGGCCATCGCGGTCCGGGCAACTTCGAAGTCGCTACATCGGTGATCGGGGACAGGCCCTTGGCGCTGCTGGCCGCGGCCCGTCGTGCCCCCGCGCACAGCTCGACGGCCGAAATCCCCGCGCCACCCGACCGCGGCGTCGCCTATGACTCCACGCTGCGGTTCACCCACCAATTGCGTTCTGCAATAAGAGAACTGGCTCGCCGACGGGTGGCGGAGGAGAAGCTGGCCGCAGCGGAGGACATCTACTTCCTGACTGTCGACGAGGCCCTTGCGATGCCGGTCGACATCCGGCTGCGGGTCAAGCGCCGCGCCGCCGAGCGGGACCGGTTACAGGCGATGACGATGCCGTCGGCGTTCGACGGAGCCTGGACGCCGGCACCGGATCCGGTGGCGGTTCAGGCCGGCGAACAACTGCACGGCCAGACGGTGGTCGCCGGGGTGGCCGAAGGGACGATCCGGGTGGTGCGCTCGGCCGACGTAGCCGATCTGCAGCCAGACGACCTCGTGGTGGTCGCCGCCGCGGATCTGGAATCCGTTCTGCTGCTGGGTACCCCCGGCGCGGTGATCACCGACGACGGCATCGGCCTTGTCGACCAGGCCCTCACCGCCGCCGAACTGGGAGTGCCGGTCCTTGCCGGTGTCCGCGACGCCGGAACCCGGCTGCTCACCGGCATGCGGGCACGCCTCGACGCGACGGGCGCAACGCTGACCCTGCTGGCCGTCGAGGACCACGCGGTCGACGAGTTGGCCGCGCAGGCGCAGCGCTGAGCGCGCGCGGGCCCGGTATACCGTGGGCTCGATGATGTCGCGCACGATCGCGGCGCTGGCGGCGCTGTGGCTGGTGTTGATCATTGTGCCTGCGCTGGTCGCCGCGCGGCTGCTGCCGGTCGCCGGCGACACTGCGCACAAGGGTTGGGCTGTCGGGATCTGGGTCGCCGGGTACGTGGCCCAGTTCCTGGTGTTCCGGGCCATGTCGCGCCGCTCGCCCCGGCCCGTCGGGCTGGGCTGGCTGGTCGCCTCGACCGTCCCGTGGGTCGCTGACTGGACCGCGCCGATCTCGCGGTGGGCGGTGGCGGCGTGCGCGGCGATCGTCATCGCCTACGCGGTCTGGCTGGTGTTCGCGGTGCACCGCGTGGACCGGTTGCGCGGCGGAGGGCTGCGCGGCTCGGCGGTGATCCTCGAGGTGATCCGACCGACGCTCAATGTCGTGGTCAACAAGGACTCCGCGCGCCGCGCATTGCGGGTGAGCGTCGAAGGTGTCGACGGGACAACGGCTTACGAGACCCGCCTGACCGCCACCTTCACCCTCGGTGACATCCCGGAGGCGGGGGACCGACTGGCGGTGTTGATCGATCCCGCCGACCGCCGACACGTCGAGCCGATAGCGGATGAACCCATCGCGCGTGCCGCGCCGCTGCCGGAGAACCTCGATGCCGAAACCACCGAGCAGCTGCGCAAGCTCACCACCATGCGCGACCGTGGCGATCTCACCGACGCCGAGTTCACGACCGCCAAGACGCGACTGCTCAACCCGTGAGGGGTGCGCACCCGAGCAGATCGCGGAGTGCCAGCGCGTTACGTACCGCGTGACCGTTGCCGTCGTTGTTGAAATACACCAGCACCCGCCGGCCCTGGTCCTGCCACTCCCGGACCCGATCGGCCCACCACCGAAGGTCGTCATCGGTGTAGCAACCCGCATAAAGCTCGGCGGTGTCCGGACCGTGCATCCGCACGTACACGAAATCGGTTGTCGCACAGAGGTTGCAGGCCATGCCGGGTCCGCTGGTCACGACATAGGCCGCGCGGTGGCGCCCGAGTAGTTCATAGACGTGCGGATCGTGCCACGACGGGTGGCGCATCTCGACGGCGATGCGGATCCAGTCGGGAACAACCTGCAGGAAGTGATCCAGCCGCGCGTCGTCGCGCTGGAGGTCCGGATGCAGTTGAACCAGCACTGCCTCTCGTCGCTCACCCAGGGCGCGCTGGCAGCGCTCGAGTCGGTCGGCCCACGGTTCGGGCGTCGCCAGCCGGCGAAAGTGGCTCAACCCCCGATGCGCCTTGACCGACATCGTGAAGCCCGGCGGCAGCCGGGTGCGCCAGCCTTCGAAGGTGGCGTCGCGTGGCCACCGGTAGAAGCTGGCGTTGAGCTCGACGGTGTCGAACACCTCCACATAGCGGGCCAGCCGTTTCGCCACCGGCAGGCCGGGCCGGTACAGCCCGCCGTCCCAGTGGTCATACGACCATCCCGAGGTGCCGATCCGGACCTGTGGGACCGCGTTCACGGGTAAACAAGGCATTTCTCCGGTTGGCACCCGTCGGCGCATGTTAAACAATGGGTTCACTCGAGGAGGAACGATATGAACTCCATGCCGACGGCACGGTTACGACTCGCGCTCGCGGGAATGGTCGGCGCCGCCGCGACGGCGTGCACACTCGGATTTGCCCTGGCTGCCACAGCGCCGCCGGCGGCCGGGCCCGCGCTTGCCGACTGCGGACCCGGGCTCCTGGACAACCCGGCCACCCCCGGCCAGTGCATTCCCATCCCGGGCCAGCCCCAGGACACCCCGTCGCCCGGAGCGCCGATCGGCCCGGATGGAAAGGTGGCCGACCCCGCGACCGGCACCGACCTGCAGGCCTGCGACCTAAATCAGCCGTATCAGCAGACCACCTGCCCAGGCGCGCCGCTGCCGCAGGGCGCTCAGGTTGGCCCGACAGCAAAGCCCACCGACCCCGCGACCGGCACCGACCTGCAGGCTTGCGACCTCAATCAGCCGTATCTCCAGACCACCTGCCCGGGCACGCTTCCGCCGCCCTAGCGGCGGGTCGCAGCCCTCAGGCCGCGGCGGTGACCGCGTCGGGTAGCGGCTCCAACGCCTGAGCCACGATGTCGGCGACGTCGGTCATCGGCCTGACGTCCAGCGCGTCGAGCACCTCGGCCGGAACGTCGTCCAGATCGGGCTCGTTGCGTTGCGGGATGAAAACCGTTGACAGCCCGGCACGTTGGGCAGCCAGAAGCTTCTGCTTGACACCGCCGATGGGCAGCACCCGGCCGTTGAGGGTGACCTCGCCGGTCATGCCGACATCGGATCTCACCTGCCGTCCGGTGGCCATCGACACCAGGGCCGTCACCATGGTGACCCCTGCCGACGGACCGTCCTTGGGCACCGCACCCGCGGGGACGTGCACGTGAATCCTGCGGTCCAGCGCTTTCGGGTCCACGCCCAGCTGTGCGGCGTGTGAGCGGACGTAGGACAGCGCGATCTGCGCCGACTCCTTCATCACGTCGCCGAGCTGGCCGGTCAGCTGCAGGCCGGCCTCCCCATCCACCGCGCCGACCTCGATGTAGAGCACATCGCCGCCCAAGCCCGTGACCGCCAGCCCGGTTGCCACACCGGGCACCGCGGTGCGTTCGGCCGACTCCGGGGTGAACCGCGGCCGGCCCAGGTACTCGACCAGGTCGGGTTCGTCGATGATCACCGGTGCGTCGCTCGAGTCCAGCTTGGTGGTCACCTTGCGCATCGCCTTGGCCAGTAGCCGCTCGAACTGGCGCACACCCGGTTCGCGAGTGTAGTTCGCGGCGATGGTGCGCAGCGCCTCATCGGTGACGGTGACCTCGTGGGCGGTCAGCGCCGCCCGTTCCCGCTGCCGCGGCAGCAGGTAGTCGCGCGCGATGGCCACCTTGTCGTCTTCGGTGTAGCCGTCGAGCTGAACCAGCTCCATGCGGTCCAGCAATGCCGAGGGGATGTTCTCGATCACGTTGGCCGTGGCCAGGAACACCACGTCGGACAGGTCCAGGTCCAGATCCAGGTAGTGGTCGCGGAACGTGTGGTTCTGCGCGGGGTCCAAGACCTCCAGCAGCGCGGCACTCGGGTCGCCGCGGTAGTCGGAGCCGACCTTGTCGATCTCGTCGAGCAGCACGACGGGGTTCATCGAGCCGGCTTCGCCGATCGCGCGAACGATGCGACCGGGCAGGGCGCCGACGTAGGTCCGCCGGTGACCGCGGATCTCGGCCTCGTCGCGGACACCGCCCAGGGCGACGCGCACGAACTTCCGGCCCAGTGCCCGGGCCACGCTCTCGCCCAGCGAGGTCTTACCCACCCCGGGCGGGCCGGCCAGCACCATCACCGCGCCGGAGCCACGCCCGCCGACCACCTGCAGGCCGCGCTGAGCGCGACGCGCCCGCACCGCCAGGTACTCGACGATGCGGTCCTTGACGTCCTCGAGGCCGTGGTGGTCGGCGTCGAGGATCTCCCGCGCCGACTTCAGGTCGGTCGAGTCCTCGGTGGTGACGTTCCAGGGCAGGTCCAGGACGGTGTCCAGCCAGGTGCGGATCCAGCCGCCCTCGGGGCTCTGCTCGCTGGAGCGTTCCAGCTTGCCCACCTCGCGCAGCGCGGCCTCGCGCACCTTCTCGGGCAGATCGGCGGCCTCGATGCGGGACCGGTAGTCAGCTGTGTCTTCAGCGCCCTGCGGGCCCAATTCGCCGAGTTCCTTGCGGATCGCGGCGAGTTGCTGACGCAGCAGGAACTCCTTCTGCGTCTTCTCCATCCCGGAGCGGACGTCCTCGGCGATCTTGTCGCTGACCTCCACCTCGGCCAGGTGCTCGGCGGTCCAGTCGATCAACGCCCGCAGCCGCTCGTCGACGCTCTCGGTCTCCAGCAGCTGACGCTTCTGCACGTTTGTCAGGTAGGAGGCGTAACCGGCCGTGTCGGCCAGACCCGACGGGTCGGTCAGCTGGTTGACGGCGTCGACCAGCTGCCACGCCTCGCGGCGCTGCAGCAGGGCCAGCAGCAGTTTCTTGTATTCGGCGGCCAGCGCCTTGGTGTCGTCGGTGGGCTCGGGTTCGTCGACCTCGGTCACCTCGACCCACAACGCTGCGCCGGGGCCGGTGGTTCCGGCGCCGATGTGGGCACGGTGCTCACCGCGGACGACGGCCGCGGCGCTACCGCCCCGGCCCGATGTCGCCGACCCTGCGCCTCCGGCAATGCGTCCCACCTGCACGATCGAGGCCAGCACGCCGTAGGCGGGGTAGCGGTCGTCCAGCCGCGGGGCGATCAGCAGCTCGCCGGAATCACTCGAGCGGGCGGCGTCGACAGCGGCCTGGGCGGTGTCGTCGAGCGTGATCGGCACCACCATTCCGGGTAGCACGATCGGGTCGCTCACGAACAACACGGGAACAGATTTGGCTTCAGCCATCAATCCTCCAAAGTTCAGTCTGAAGGGCTCAACCTTGGTGATCGCCGGATTGTTCCCGAACACGTGTTCGCCAAGGGTGGACGGCCGACCCGCACAAAGCAGCGAGCCTGCCGCCGGGTGGCGACAGGCTCGCTGTTCAGGTGTGACCGGGTCAGCCCGCGGTCGGGGTGGCGCCCAGAACCCGCTGAAGATCCGGGATCATCGACTGCAGCTGCTGTCCCCAGTAGCCCCAGCTGTGGGTGCCGTTGGCCGGGAAGTTGAACACGCCATTGCGTCCACCGGCGGCCAGGTAGTTGTCCATGAAGGTCTTGTTGGTCCGCAGCGTGAAGCCCTCCAGGAACTGCGCGGCCATCAGGTTGCCGCCACCACCCGAGGTGTCCAGGTCCGACGGCGTACCCGTGCCGCAGTAGATCCAGATCCGGGTGTTGTTGGCGACCAGCTGGTTGATGTTGACCATCGGGTCGTTGCGCCGCCACGCCGGATCCGAGGACGGACCCCACATGCTCTGCGCGTTGAACCCGCCGGCGTCGTTCATCGCCAGACCGATCAGCATGGGCCACCAGCCCTCGGACGGGTTCAGGAAGCCCGACAGCGATGCGGCGTAGGTGTACTTCTGCGGGTAGTAGATGGCGTAGGTCAGGGCTGCGCTGCCCGCCATTGAGATCCCGACGACGGCGTTGCCGTTGGGGTCGATGCCATAGTTGGCCGCCAGGTAGGCCGGCAGCTCCTGGTTCATGAACGTTTCCCACTTGTAGGTGTAGTTCTGACCGTTGCCCTGCGACGGCTGGTACCAGTCGGTGTAGAAGCTGGACTGACCACCGACGGGCATCACAGCCGACAGGCCCGAGCCGTTGAACCACTCGAACGCCGGGGTGTTGATGTCCCAGCCGCTGTAGTCATCCTGGGCGCGAAGGCCGTCGAGCAGGAAGACCGCGTGCGGTCCGCCGCCCTGGAACTGGATACGGATGTTGCGGCCCATCGAGGCCGACGGGACATCCAGGTAGAGAACGGGAAGGCCTGGCTTGGAGAAGGCGGCCGCTGTCGCCGAACCGCCGACAACGCCGATCAGGCCGGGCAGGAAGAGTGCGGCCACGAAGGCTGCGGCCACGCGGCGCAACCAAGTGCCTCGCATCATCTCGACGATTTTCATGACGACAACCATCACCTTTCAGTACGTATTCGGTTAGCGGTCAAGTTGTTCTGCGCGAGTAGCTAAACACTCGCGAGATGCCGAACCGGGTACGCGAATCGGTGCGCCAAGTCGCGGTTGGCTAACGATCAGGCGTCGTGATGGACTCGGGATACTCGACGCGCCAATCACTTTGACCCTGACCGACAGTGGCCGCGGTGCAGCTGACATGCGCAAACAGCGACCATTGCGCCGCGGGCGCCGGGCTGTCGGTAACGACTCGGTCACGGGTGTGGCACGGTGGGGCAATGGACGACCCGTTCGATCTCCAGCGTTTCGTCGACGCCCAGGACCGCGTCTACGACCGGGTGCTGGCCGAGCTGCGCGCCGGCGCCAAACGCAGCCATTGGATCTGGTTCATCTTTCCCCAGCTGAGGGGGCTCGGAAGCAGTTCGACTGCAGAGCTTTTCGGCATCGGATCACTGGAGGAGGCGCGCGCCTACCTGGCCCACCGGGTACTCGGTCCGCGCCTGCGTGAGTGCACGCGGCTGGTGGCCTCGATCGAGGGCCGCTCCGCCGACGAGATCTTCGGCTGGCCCGACAACATCAAGGTGCGCTCGTCGATGACGCTGTTCGCGCTGGCCGCTGACAACAACGCCGAATTCCTCGCCGTGCTGGAGAAGTTCTATGGCGGACAGCAGGATCCGCGGACGCTGGAGCTGATCTAGGGCGTTTCCGGGCGTAGCACCAGCCAGCCCTGTGGCGGCACAACCACCTCGTCGACCACATCGTCCGGCGGCGCAGCGGTACCACCCACCAGCCGGGCCGGGCCGCCGGTCAACTCCGCGACGGGCAACGGCAGCGGGGCGTCGTCGATGTTGAGAGCGACGATCAGCGCGTTGTCGCCGTGGCGCGTCTGGTAGGCGTATCCGGTGTTCTGCAGATACAGCGCGCTCGTCGTGGCGTCGTGCAGCCAGGGATGACGACGACGGAGACCGACCAGATACTGGTGCAGGGTGAGCACTTCGCGGCTCGCTTCGTCGAGATGGTCTGGGGGCGAGCCGAATTCGGGGCGCACCGCGTCGTCACCACCCACTCGCTCCTCTTTGACGCCGCGATAGCCGAGTTCGTCGCCGGCGTAGATGGTCGGCACGCCGCCGGTGGTGAACAGCAGCACCAGGGCGTGAGCGAGGTGTTCGGATCGATCCAGGCGACTGGCGATCCGGGTGACGTCGTGATTGCCGACGAAGGTTTGCGGCGCGAACTGGCTCAGGAAATCGTTGTGGCGCTGCAACGCCCAGTCGAGTTCGTGGAAGTTGCCGTCGTTGAGACTGCTCCACACCGCCTTCCACAACTCGTACTGCGTCACCGAGTCGACACCGGATCGCTCGACGAAACCCACGTAGTCGCCGTGGATGACCTCCGCGACGAACCAGGCCTCCGGATGGCCGCCGCGGACACGGGGCAGCACCTGTGCCCAGAACGCCTCGGGCACTGCATAAGCCGCGTCGAGCCGCCAGCCGTCGGCGCCGCGGTCCAGCCAGTACCCCATGACGTCCACGACGTAGTCGACGACCTGCGGGCTGCCGTGGTTGAGCGTGATGAGCTCGCCGTGGCCCTCGAAGGTGTGGAAGCGGCCCGGCCGGCCCCGGAACCAGGCCACCGCGTCGGCGCCGCCGTCGACCGCCTCGCGGTAGGGCGCGAAATCCGTTCCGACATGGTTGAACACACCGTCGAGAAGAACCCGGAGGCCGCGTCGGTGGGCCTCGTCGACCAGGTGGTCGAAGTCGGCATCGTCACCGAGGCGCGGATCGATTCGGTAGTGGTCGGTGGTGTCGTAGCCGTGGGTCCGGGATGCGAAGATCGGGCCCAGCGCGATACCCGAAGTACCGAGCTCCACGGCGTGATCGAGCCAGTCGACTAGGCGGCCCAACCGATGCTCGCCAGGCCCGGGTGCCTCGGCGGGGAAGGCGCCGACGAAGCCCAGCGGGTAGACGTGCCACCAGATCGCGTGTTTCACCCACGCCGGCGCGGTCACGGCCGGAACCGCGCGGCGTAGAGGGCCTCGGCGGCGAGTTCGACACAGCGGCCCAGCGATCGGGTGTCCTCGTCGCTGAGCGCCACGCTGTCTCACTTTACGCAGGCGGTGCCGAAGCACGGCGACGGCGCAGCAACCGCGCCGGGTCCAGGGGGTGGGCTCGGCGCCCGCGGGCCAGGGGGTAGCAGGCCAACCCGACGAACACCGCGCACAAGTGCCCGACCTGGGTGAACATCGGGTGGACGGCGAAGACGGTGATCAGCGCGCAGCCGATGATCGCCAACAGGTACAGCCACCGCCAGGGGCGCACGACGCGGTAGGTGAGCAGGCCCATGATGCCGACGACGAAATAACTGACCCCGATGTCGCGGGCATTGAGAAACCTCGGCGAGACGGTGTTCTCCTGGATCTGCCAGTACAGGAAGCCCTCGCTGAGGTAGGTCGCGACGATATGGGCGATCAGCCCGGCCACGACGAATCGCAGCGAGCCCAGCCAGTGTTCGGCCGGGGCCAGCACCAGGCAGAACACCAGCACATAGGGCCACCAAACAAAGCCGTCGATCCACAGCAGGCTGGTGATCAGTACCCGGATCGGCTCGGAGGCCAGGTGATGCAGATTGGTCGAGTCCTTGCGCAGCAGCGCCAGCAGATGCCAGCGGGGCAGCAGGTGCTGGATCGCGGTCGTCGAGAACAGCAGCGCCAGCCAGGTGAAGGTGACCGGCGCGTCGCCCACGAAGCGCTTGACCACATCCGGCCAGCTTCGCCGGTGGGCGGCGACCGCGGGGTGCTGGGCGACCTCGTCGGACATGGGTCGACGATACGTCGAAAGCACCCGCGCTAGTGGCAGCAGCCTTTCTCCAACACCCCGAGCCGGCATGCGCAGGACGCGAGGATCGGTACGTCGGCGCGCGCCTTGGCCAGCTCCAGCTGCCTGCCGACGATGATGGACTCCTCGGCGCGGGCCGGCTCAGCGTCCGGCCCAGGCCGAGGTCGGCGGCATACACCCGGGCAGCCTCCTCGACGCGGTTCTGTTCGAGCAGCAGCACGCCGTATGCGTGGCGGGTGGGCTGCATCCAGCCCACGGCTCGTCAGCCGGCCTGCCCTCGCGAGCAGACGTCAACGTCTCCCAAGCCCCGGCGGATCGGGGACTTTTGCGTCTGCCCGCGCGAAGCCCTAGTGCCCGGCGACGATGTCGGCCTCGTCGACGGTCACCGGCTCCCCGGCCCCGGGCAGCAGCGAGTATCCGAGGCATACGACCGCGAAGAACAAATACCCCAGCGCCACTTGCGGATTGGCGGCCCAGGAGATCTCCGGCGCGTGGATCAGGCCGACAAACGACAGCGCGGCGGCCACCACCGACGCCAGCGCGGCATAGCGGAACTTCTTGTCCAGGATGAACGTCACCATGCTTCCCAGCAGCAGACCGACCAGGATGGCCCCCTCGCCGAGGGTCCGCAGACCGTCGTAGACGACACCTGCCCCGCCGAGCGCGTCCATGCCGACCTTGGCCGCCGAGGTCCCGGCCGCGTTGAGCGCGTTGTCGATCAGGCCACTGGCCCACTGCGCGAGGTTGGGCAGCAGCGCCGCCACCACCGCCACCGCGTGCAGGCGCGGCACCGCCTGGAAGGCCTGCGCGCCGATCAGCAGTCCGATGTAGAGCAGGATCGGCACGATCGCCGGCACCGGCAGCAGCGCGGCCAGCACCCCGAACAGGCCGAGGAAACACAGCAACCCGATCACCACGCCGCTGGCCAGCGAATAGCCGGCGCGCCCGCCGGCGTCCTTCCAGCCGGGGTGTCCGATGTAGACCGCCGGCGGGAACGGCGAGCCGAACGCCGACCCGATCACCGCGCCGGCACCGTCGGCGAGCAGCACGCTGCGCAGGTTGTAGTTGTCACCGGCGGCCGCCGCGCTCTCGACGTTGCTCATCGCCTCGGTGAAGTTGTAGACCCCCAACGGAATTGCAGTGCCCAGCAGCGGGGCCAGATGCGACAGGCCGGACAGCAGCAGGTTGATCCGCAGATGCGGAATGCCGATCGCGATGTCGGAGATCGCCTTGCTGACATCGGGTGCCGACATGAAGCCGCCGATCCAGCCGATCGCGGTACCGACCAGCAACGCCACCAGGCCGACCGGGACGTTGCCCGGCAGCTTCACGTCGGTGAAGAACCCGATCAGGATGATCGCCAGCACCGGAAGGCCGATCCAGGCGGCCTCCCACATCTGCGCGGCGGGCCGCATGGAGATGAACGTGATCGAGATGCCGGCCAGCGTGCCGAGCATCGCCGCGCGCGGGGTCAGCCTGCGGATGTAGGGACCCACGAACCCGCCGATGATGACGATCACGCCGATCATGAACGCCCACGCCAGGCCGGACTGCCACGCCTGCACCGGGTCCTTGGTGGCCAGGTACACCGGCAGCATGACCACGAACACGACGATGAACATGTGCGGCACGCTCGGGCCGTACGGCAGGGCGGTGACGTCGGTCCGGTTCTCCCGGCGGGCCAGCCGGCGAGCCAGGAACGTGTAGTACAAGTTGCCCAGTACCAACGCGACGCCCAGGGCCGGCAGCACGGTGCCCAGTACGTCACCGGCGGGCACCTTGACCACGCCGATCATCAGCGTGGTCAACGTCAAGACGTTGACCAGGATGTTGAAGCCGAGGCCGAAGAAGGCGTTGAGGTCGCCGCGCGTCCACCAGGCGACCTTGACGTCACTCGGCGAGGCGGCGGGCTGGTCGACGTCGGTGCTCATTCCTGCAGATTGTCGACATCGAGATGCCATCCGCGGTACGGCTGTGTGTCGATCGTGTTTAGCCCATCGCCGGGACCGCGGTTAGACACCGTGACGGCACCGTGTTGTAGTGCAGGGGTGCTGGAATTCACCGTCGAGGACATTTCCGCCGAGGAGATCGATCGCCTGCGCGCGATCTACCAACCGCTGGCCGAGTCGGTGCGTGACCTCGTCGACGCCACCATCCGCACGCAGGCTGACGCCGAGACCGTCGCAGCGGTCAAGGCCGACATCGACGCCGCCGTGGCGCGGTTGCGCCGCACGCAGATCGACGGCGCGTTCGGCGTTCGCCGCACGACCTCGGGGGAGAGCATGGGCTGGGGCAACGCCGTGATCGGCATCCGCAACGCCCTGGCTCCGCCGCTGGAGATCCACCGCGATCCGGATGGCCGGCGGTGGACCGACTTCCACCTCGGTGCGGCCTACGAGGGCCCGCCCGGCCACGTCCACGGCGGAGTCTCGGCGCTGATCCTCGACCACGTCCTCGGCGAGGCTGCCAGCCCGGATCAGAAGCCCCGCTTCACCGGCAGCATCACGGTGCGCTACCTGCGCGCGACGCCGCTGGGTTCGCTGCACGCCGAAGCGATGCTCACCCGCACTGACGGGGTCAAGACGTTCTGCGCAGGGCACATCTCCGATGCCGAGGGCATCACCGTCGAGGCCGAGGGCGTGTTCATCACGCCCCGCTGGCTGCGCGACTGAGGTACTACTGCTTGCCCATCGCGAGCGTGATCCGGTCCTCCGGCTTGATCAAATGGTCGTGGCTGTCGTCGCCGATGTCGATCTGCACCCACTCGATGGTCCCGGTGAACCGGTTGCCGCTGGGCCCGTAATCCGGTGATGCCGGTGATCCGGTGTCCGAGCCGACGTCGCAGGCCTCGTCGGCGGAGAAGCCCATCGGGATGGTGATCTCCACCCGCCCGGTGCCGACCGGCTTGCCATCGTAGTACAGGGTCACGGTGCCGCCCTTGGCCAATCCGCCACCGTCGTAGGCGAACTCCATCCGGACCTGGTGCGCACCCGCGGGCAACGGCTCGTCGGCGGCGACGATGAAGTACTGGATGCCGAAGAAGTTGTAGCAGTACTTCAGCTTGCCTTCGTGCACGTACAGCGACCACCCGCCGACCTGGCCGCCCTGGGTGACGAGGACGCCGGCCGCGCCGCCGTCGGGCACCACGACGTTCGCCGTCACCTGATGCGACTTGTTCTTGATGTTGAGCACGCAACTCTCGCTGACCCGCATACCGGAGAACAGCAGCTGACTGTTGCCGCGGATCAGCTGCGGGCGCCCGGCGATGTCGGGGTTGATCCGTTCGAATCCCCGGTCGTCGAGTGGGACGACGTTGTACTTGACCGCTTCGATCAGCCAAAGCCGTTGTAGCTCAGCGAGTTTCTCCGGGTTTTCGGCGACCAGGTTGCGGGCCTGGGTCCAGTCGTCGGGACCGTAGAGTTCCCAGACGTCCTCGTCGAATGGCGGCGGCGTGTCGGCTTTCCACGGCGTGCGGTGCTTGGTCACCGCGGTCCACCCGTTGTGGTAGACACCGCGGTTGCCCATCATCTCGAAGTATTGGACGACGTGCGTCTCGGGCGCCCTCCCGTCCCGCAGTGTGCCCAGCATGCTGACGCCTTCGAGCGGTGCCTGCTGAATTCCGTTGACACTCAACGGTGCCGGAATTCCGGCCGCCTCCAGGATCGTCGGGGCGACGTCGATGACGTGATGGAACTGGTTGCGGGTGCCGCCCTTGTCGGCCAGTCCGCGGGGCCAGTGCACGATGGTGCCGTTGCGGGTGCCACCCCAGTGTGAGGCCACCTGCTTGGTCCACTGGTAGGGCGTGCACAGCGCGTGCGCCCAGCCCACCGCGTAATGGTTGTAGGCGTCCGGGGTGCCGAAGTCGTCGATCTTGGACATCAGGAACTCGGTAGTCTCGACGCCGCCCATCCCGTTGAGCACCGTCATCTCGTTGAAGCAGCCCTGCGGCGTGCCCTCAGCCGACGCGCCGTTGTCACCGATGATGTAGTAGATCAGCGTGTCCTCGAGCACTCCGAGATCATCGATGGCGTCGATCACCCGGCCGATCTCGTGATCGGTCTGTTCCAGGAAGCCGGCGTAGATCTCCATCTGCCGGGCGAGCACCGGCTTGAGGTCCTCGGACATGTCGTCCCAGGCCGGGATCTCGTCATGACGCCGAGTGAGCTCGGCGTCCGCGGGGATCACCCCCAGCTTCTTCTGCCGGTCGATGGTCCTCTCCCGCAGTACATCCCAGCCTTCGTCGAACTTGCCCCGGTACTTGTCCGACCACTCCCTGGCTACCTGGTGCGGGGCGTGCGTGGCACCGGGCGCGAAGTACATGAAGAACGGCTTGTCCGGGGCGAGCGCCTTCTGCTGGCGCACCCACGTGATGGCGTGATCGGCGAGGTCCTCGGTGAGGGTGTAGCCCTCCTCGGGGGTGCGCGGCGGCTCGACCGGCGTGGTGCCCTCGTAGAGCCCGGGGTAGTACTGATTGGCCTCGCCGCCGACGAAGCCGTAGAAGTATTCGAATCCGGAACCGGTGGGCCACTGGTGGAACGGGCCGACGGGAGAGACCTCCCACACCGGTACCTCGTGGCACTTGCCGAACTGAGCCGTCGAGTAGCCGTTGAGTTTGAGCGTCTCGGCGATCGGCGCCTTGTTCTTGGGCCGGATGCTGCTGTTGCCCGGCGCGGAGGTGGCCATCTCGGTGATCGCCCCCATGCCGACCGAGTGGTGGTTGCGTCCGGTCAGCAGCGCCTGCCGGGTGGGGGAGCACAGCGCGGTGGTGTGAAAGCGGTTGAGCTTCAAGCCTTCCCCGGCCAGCCGTTCGGCCACTGGGGTGGCGCACGGACCGCCGAACGCCGAGGATGCACCGAATCCGACGTCGTCGATCAGCACGATGAGCACGTTGGGCGCGCCGTTGGGCGGCCGGAGCTCCTTGATCGGCGGATAGCTGGTGTTGGGATCCTTGGCGTCGTAGGTGGTCAGTCCGACGTGCTGGGTGTCCGGGATGGGAAGTGTGTCGCGGCGGACGTCGTCGGTGGAGCCGGTGTTGTTCTGCGACGACTTGGCCATGGGTTCTCCTCGAAGGGACTTGTCCGAAAGCGTGGCCAGCGTACGCCGACAAGCCTGGGCCGGAGCAGGGACCGCCCCACGGACTGGGACATCACCTCGACAGAATCGTCCCGGCGGGTAGGTTGCCAACGATGGAAAAAGTGATCGTCACCCTGCGTACCGGTGCCGCCGACGACGGGTGGGCAGAACGGATTCGGGGGCCGGTGGCCTCCCAGCTGCTCGGCCTGGACGTGCCCGGGCTGACCGTGAACGTCCGCGACGCGGCCGTCCGCGCCGCGCTGATGACACTGACCACGCTCGACCCGCCGGTGCAGGCCTTCGTCACGCTGTGGACCCAGCAGTACTACGGTGAACAGGTCGCCGCCGCGCTGGACCTGCTGTCATCCCACGCCGAGCACGTCGCGGCCTACCTCGTCACCGAGTCCGCACCCATGCCGCCACCGCCGACCCCGCCGGGCGAGCGTGCACCCGCGCTGGCCAACATGGCACTGCTGCGCAGGCCGGCCGATATGGACGAGCCGACCTGGCTGACCCGGTGGCACCGTGACCACACGCGGGTGGCCATCGACACCCAATCGACTTTCGGCTATGTGCAGAACTACGTCGTTCGTGCGCTGACCCCGGACGCACCGGCGCTCAACGCCATCGTCGAGGAACTGTTCCCCGTCGAGGCGGTCGGCAGCCTGCACGCGTTCTTCGGAGCGGCCGACGACGACGACCTCCGCCACCGGATGGAGCAGATGGTCGCCAGCACCACGGCGTTCGGCGCCAACGTCAACATCGACGCCGTGCCGACCAGCCGGTACGTCTTCCGAACTCCGTTCCGGGACTGACCGCGATGCTCACCTTGCACGACGCCGTCGGCCTCGCCAGGGCCGACAACGGCCTGGCGGTGGTGTCGACGCTGCGCTCCGACCAGACGATCCAGGCCTCGCTGATCAATGCGGGGATCCTCGACCACCCGGCCACGGGCGAGGCGGTCCTCGGCTTCGTCACCTACGGCCGGGTGAAGTTGGCCAATCTGCGGGCCCGGCCCGCGGTGGCGCTTACGTTCCGCGACGGGTGGAAGTGGGCGACCGTGGAGGGTCGCGCCGAGCTCGCCGGCCCCGACGATCGGCCCGGCTGGGTGGCCGGGACCGACCAGCTGCGAATGCTGCTGCGCGAGGTCTTCACCGCTTGCGGCGGCACACACGACAATTGGGCCGAGTACGACCGGGTGATGGTCGAGCAGGGTCGCACCGCGGTGCTGGTCGTACCGACCCGCATCTACTCCAACGGTTAGGTACTCCGAGCATGACGCTTCTGATCGACGACGAGAACCGGGTCCGCACCCTCACCCTCAACCGCCCGGATGCTCTCAACGCCTTCAACGAGGCGCTCTACGACGCCACCACCGAGGCACTGCTGACCGCCGCGGACGACCCCGAGGTTGCGGTCGTACTCATAACCGGGGCGGGTCGCGCGTTCAGTGCGGGCCAGGATCTCGGCGACATGCAGGCCCGCATCACCGATCCGGACTTCCCCGCGGGCGAGCACGGATTCCCCGGCATGATCGACGCGCTCACCCGGTTTCCCAAGCCACTCGTCTGCGCGGTCAACGGCGTGGGCCTGGGCATCGGCGCGACCATCCTCGGCTACGCCGACCTGGCATTCATGTCGAGCACCGCGCGGCTGAAGTGTCCCTTCACCAGCCTGGGCGTGGCGCCCGAAGCCGCGTCGTCATATCTGTTGCCGCAGTTGATCGGCCGGCAGAACGCCGCGTGGATCTTGATGTCCTCGGAGTGGGTCGACGCGCAGGAAGCATTGCGCATGGGCCTGGTCTGGCGGGTGTGCGAGCCTGACGGGCTGATCGCCGACGCCCGCAGACACGCGGAAGTTCTTGCCTCCCGGCCGATTCCGAGCCTGATGGCGGTCAAGCAGACGATGACCGAACCGGTTCGCCAGGAGATCACCGCGGCCACAGCGCGCGAATACGCCTTCTTTCAGCAACTCATGGGCGCCGCGGCCAACACCGAGGCACTCGCCGAGTTCCACCGCGGCCGCTCGGACTGACTCACTGCGGCGTGACGGCGCCTGCGCAGTGTCGCTGGGCGGCGATGATGGCCCGCACTGAGCGCAGGCATCGGCCGCAGTCGCGCCCCGCCCCGCACGCGGCGGTCACCTGACGGCAGGTCGCCGCTCCAGCGGCGACCGCGTCGCTGACGCTCTGACTGGTGGCGCCCGTGCACAGGCAGACGTACATCAGCGCCTTCCCCGGGTCCAGAACATCCTTCGCACGCGAGACATATTAGCGGAGGCTAACTTAACTAAGGCATCCCTACGACACTCTGCGGACAAAGCCGGTGGCAGCCACCGGGGCTGCACTAGATTGAGCGTGCAGCCATCGACCACCGACCCCGGTAGGAGAAGCCATGCAAGGCGACCCCGAAGTACTGCGTCTGCTCAACGAGCAGCTCACCAGCGAGCTGACCGCCATCAACCAGTACTTCCTGCACTCGAAGATGCAGGACAACTGGGGTTTCACCGAACTGGCCAAGCACACCCGAGACGAGTCGTTCGATGAGATGCGTCACGCGGAGGCCATCACCGACCGGATCCTGCTACTCGACGGCCTACCGAACTACCAGCGCCTGGGCTCGCTGCGCGTCGGCCAAACCCTGCGGGAGCAGTTCGAGAGCGACCTGGCCATCGAGTACGAGGTGGTCGCCCGCCTCAAGCCGGCCATCATCTTGTGCCGCGAGAAGCAGGACTCCACCACCGCCGTTTTGTTCGAGGGCATTGTGGCCGACGAGGAGCACCACATCGACTACCTCGAGACGCAATTGGAGCTGATGGACAAGCTGGGCGTGGAGCTCTACTCCGCGCAGTGCGTGTCGCGCCCGCCGAGCTGATCACCAACTAGAACGTGTTCTCATTTCCGGTCGCCGGGCGTAGCATCGCGTCATGAGCCGAATCGGAGATTTTCCCGATGACGACGTGGCCGGCTGGATCACCAAGTCCCCGGCGTTGGGCACCGCGATGGCCGGCTTCTCCGGTGCGGTGTACAGCGACAAGAACCGGCTGCCGATGCGGGTCCGTGAACTGGCGCGCGCCGTGATGGCCCACGACAACGAGTGCGTGGTGTGCATCAACACCCGCGACGCGGACGGACCGGCCGCCGGGGTCGACGAGGACCTCTACGCACACGCCGAGGAGTGGCGGACCTGGCCGGGCTACAGCGAGCAGGAGCGCATCGCCGCCGAGTTCGCCCACCGGTTCGCCACCGAGCACACCAAACTCCGTGACGACGAAGACTTCTGGGCCCGCGCCAAAGAGCACTTCTCCGACGAGCTGATCACCGATCTCACCCTGTCCTGCGCGATGTGGCTGGGGATGGGACGCACCCTGCGCACCCTCGACATCGGCCAATCCTGCAAGCTGACGCTGCCCAGCCGGGCCTGACCGCCTCGATTCACGCCACCGCAGCCGACCGGTCGGCAGAATGGCTGCCATGACCACACCGCTCGCCGGCGCGGCGATTGCCCAACTCGAAGCCGACGGGGTGTCCGCCGTCGTCGGTACCGTCGTCAACCCGGCGGGGCTGACGCACGCGAAGACTGTGCCGATCCGGCGTACCAACGCGTTCGCCGATCCCGGTCTGGGCGCCAGCCCGGTGTGGCACGGGTTCGCCATCGACCGCGCCGGCATCGCGTTCACCGAGGGCATCAGCGTCGTCGGTGACGAGCGAGTGCGCATCGACCTCGAGGCGCTGCGCGCCGTCGGCGACGGCCTGGCCTGGGCGCCCGGATCATTCTTCGACCAGGACGGCAATCCCGTCCCGTCCTGTGCGCGGGGAACCCTGGCGCGCATCGAATCCCGGCTCGCCGCTGCGGGCCTGCAGGCGCTGGTCGGGCACGAGGTCGAGTTCCTGCTGGTCGATCCCGAAGGCAACCGGCTGCCCGGAAACCTGTGGGCGCAGTACGGGCTGGCCGGCGTCCTCGAACACGAAGGCTTCGTCCGTGATGTCACCGCAGCGGCCACCGCGGCCGGCGTCGGCATCGAACAGTTCCATCCCGAATACGGCCTGAACCAGTTCGAGATCTCGCTGACCCCACGCTCGCCGGTGGCCGCCGCCGACCAACTCATCCTGGCCCGCATCCTCGTCAGCAGGGTCGCCCGTGACTACGGCATGCGCGTCAGCCTCTCACCGGTTCCCTTCGCGGGCAGCGTGGGTTCCGGTGCGCACCAGCACTTCTCACTACTGCGCGGGAACACCCCGGTGTTCTCCGGCGGCACCGGCGCGCAGGGCATGACCGCGGAGGGCGAGGCGGCGATCGGCGGGATCGTCGCCGGTCTGCCCGAGGCGCAACTGATCCTCTGCGGCTCCATCGTGTCGGGGCTGCGTATGCAACCCGGCAACTGGGCCGGCGCCTACGCGTGCTGGGGCACCGAGAACCGCGAGGCCGCCGTCCGATTCCTGCGCGGGGGACCCGCCAACCCATACGGCGCCAACGTCGAGGTGAAGGTCGTCGACCCGTCGGCCAACCCGTACTTCGCCACCGCCGCGATCCTGGGCCTGGCCCTCGACGGCATCGAACGCAGCGCACCGCTGCCGCCGGAGACTCCCGTCGACCCGGGCACGCTGTCGGAGCAGGAGCGCGCAGCTGCGGGAACCGTGGCGCTCTCGACCGACCAGGCCGCGCAGATCGCCGCATTGGACGGCTCGTCGCGGATGCGCGCGATCCTCGGCGATGCGGCCGTCAACGTTCTGGTCGCCGTGCGCCGCTACGAACACGAAACCTACGAACACCTCGACCCCGAGCAGCTCACCGACAAGTTCCGCATGGCTTGGAGCCTGTGAACACCGCTCTCGCCGAGCACATCGCAGCTCTTCGGCTCGTCGACAACCACGTCCACGGCTACTGGCGCTCGGGCGTCGACCGGCAGCGGTTCGAGAATGGTCTCAACGAGGCCAACACCGAGCCGCTGGCCGCCTTCGACTCAGGATTCGACACCCAACTCGGGTTCGCGGTTCGGGCCCACTGTGCGCCGTTGCTCGGTCTGCCCGAACACGCTGCGGCCGAGGACTATTGGGAACGACGCAGCCGGCACTCCGAATCGGAGCTGGCCCGCGTGTTCCTGTCTGCGGCCGGCGTCAGCGACTGGTTGGTCGACACCGGGCTGCCGGGTGATATCGCGGGTCTGACCGACATGTCGGACGCCGCAGGCGGCTGGGTGGGCGAGATCGTCCGGATCGAGCAGGTCGCCGAAGCGGCCGCCGCCGCAGCCGGGGACTACGCCGGCGAGTTCCGGCGGATTCTGCACGAGCGCACCGAAACCGCGGTGGCGACGAAGTCGATCCTGGCCTATCGGGACGGGTTCGACGGCGATCTCTCGGAGCCCACCGACCGCGCCGTCGCCGAGGCGGCGGCCGGCTGGCGGGACCGCGGGGGAGTGCGGCTGACCGACCGGGTGTTGCTGCGGTTCGGTTTGCATGAAGCCCTGCGGGTCGGCAAGCCGTTGCAGTTCCACGTCGGCCTAGGTGACCGGGACTGCGACCTGCACCGCACCAATCCGATGCTGCTGCTGGAATTCCTGCGCGAGTCGGGTCGGACCCCGATCGTACTGCTGCACTGCTACCCATACGAGCGCGAGGCGGGTTACCTGGCCCAAGCGTTCAGCAACGTCTACCTCGACACCGGCCTGAGCATCAACCACCTCGGCGCCCGCTCGCAGGCGTTCATCGCCCGAACGCTGGAACTGGCCCCGTTCCGCAAGATCGTGTACTCGTCGGACGCGTTCGGCCCGGCGGAGTTGCACTACCTCGGATCGACGTTGTGGCGCAGGGGGATCGGCGCGGTGTTGGCCGAGTTCGTCGACCGCGGCGAGTGGAGCGTGACCGACGCCATGCGGGTGGCCGATCTCGTCGGGCGCGACAACGCACGCCGGGTGTACGAGCTGCTGTAGCCGACTCGCACTTCTCGTTGTTCGGTAGCAAACCTCACGCCCCGGCGGCGTGCAGTCCCGTGCCTGCCGCACCGGCGAATCGGCGTCGGCACGGAGTAGCAGATGGTTGCTGGACAGCAGGATCACATGGGCGTTCCGGCCCGGTGGGGAAACTTTCGACGGCGTCAGAGTTTCCTATTTGCTCAGCTAATTATCATGCGGGTCAACGCCATTATTTACGCATGCGTGAACAATTGAGTGACGTGGTGGTCAGGAGTGTGGACGCCCAATCATGGTTCAGTACAGTCAGTTTCACTTTAATACGCCCGGGCGTATGCGCCGGCGAAGCGACGTGTTGACGCGGAGAACTATTTTCCAGAAATACCTATGCACGCTTCTTACTCTCGGGTAAGTTCCGGAATGGTTGGGGACGTAACGGGTGCAGGGAGAGGGAGAAATGCAGTTAGCCATCAGTCGTACGGTCACCGCGGGAGTTGTCCTGGTCGGAGCGAGCGCAATCGCGCTTACTCCAATCGCCGGCACGCTTCCCGGCGTGCCGTTGCCGTCGATGCGAAGCGCCGACGTTCAGATCGCCGCCTTCGTCAACCCCATCGAAGAATGGGTGCAGGTCATCGGAACAAGCTTTGACAACCTCAGTTCGCTCGGCACGCAGTTCCAGAACGATCCCTTGCCCATTCTGAGCCAGTTGCTCGACAACCAGCTCGCGAACGCCAAGACCGTATTCGACGCCGGTGCCAACACACTCGGACAGGCGGTGACCACGTTCGCGTCGTTGCCTCAGGCGTTCTTCAACGCCGGCAGCCAGATTGCCCAGGGCCATCTGGCCGATGCCGTTCAGACGCTCTGGGGCGGGATCCTGCCGCTGGTGATTATCCCGATCATCCCGATCACGGCGGTTGCTCCCGTCGTGCAGACCGCGGTTCAGAACGTCGCAAACGTCATCGGAGCTCTCGGCGGCGTCAACCTGCTCATCACCGGGATCGCCGTGATCTCACCGTTGTACGCGACCATCACGCAGTTCGGCAACACTGCCCAGGCGATCTTCGATGCAGCCGGCAAGGGCGACTTCGCGACTGTAGCCAGTGAAATCCTCAATGCTCCGGCGGCGTTGACTAACGCCTTTCTCAATGGCGACGACAGCACACCGGGCTTGCTGACTCCGACAAGCGGCGTCGGCGGGGGTGGCACAATCGCGGCACTGCTGAACCTGCGGGACACAGTCGCCGACGCCCTCAAGCCGGCGGCCGTGCCGACCCCCGCCGCGGCTCGATCGACGGCGGCAACCAAGCGGGCGGCCACGGTGAAGACCAGCGGCCGCAGTGCGGCGGCAACCGCGGCTCCGAAGGCATCTGGCGCCGGCTCAACGGCCGGCGGGAACGCCAAGACCGACGGCACAGGCGGCAGCGCGAAAAGTGAAAAGCCCGGGGGCAAGCCCGGTTCCGCACGGCATCGCGGCGCGGCGTAGTCACACGCAGTAACGGTGGGCCCCATCAGTCGAGGGGCCCACCTCTCTGAAAGTCAGCGGTGAAGCGTCAGGCGGGCGGGTCGAAGTGGACCCACTTCGACGCGCCTGCCGGCCCGACGCACTGCACCGGTATGCCGGGAACCTGGGTTTCTATGGTGCTTCCGCTCAGGCGGATCTGGGCGTTGGTGCCCGGCACCGCGCAGGGCAGCGACACCTGGGCCTCACCGATCAGCGGACCGGTCGGCACCCAGGCGCCGTGCGCCGAGCAGATCAGCGTGCTGTTGTCGGCAGTCAGCCCGAAGACGAACGCGATGCTGGGCGTGCAGGGCGCGCCCGCGACGACGTTGCGAGCCACGCCAGGGAGGCAGCTCGCCGAGTCACACGCCGCCGATGACAGGGGTGCGAAGGGCAGCGGCGCCGTGATCAATCCGCACGCGACAACAGCCGCGACGATGAACTTGCGCATGTCTACTCCCTCGACGATCGGTCAACCCTGCCGGCCAGACGAGCCTAGCGCCGGTGAGTGTGCGCCGTGGGCGGAAATCCCGCCGAAACGCGATAATGCGCGGCTGCCCCGCCAGCCTAGATCAGGCCGGTGGCGTCGAACATCCAGGACATGTCCGCTGCCGCAAGGTCTTCCAGCCAGGTGGGCGGGGCGAAGCCGGTCAGCCCGTTCATGTCCCAGTAGTCCTTCCACAAGGTGATCTTGCCGTCCTCGACCTTGTGCACCGTGACGAACCGCAGCACACCCTGCTCGCCGGTCTTGAATGTCCAGGTCTCGGAGTGCTCGTACATAGTGTCCACACCATTGCTCACCAGCACGCCGTCGTGGTTCTCGTAGCCCGCCAGCGGCTCCAGGCCGACCTTGAGCCGCTTGACGATGTCCTCGGGCCCGCGCGCCGCTGCGGCCGGGCCGATCGGCATGTCGACATAGATGCAGTCCTCGGACAGAAAGGTCTTGACCGCCTCCCAGTCCCGGTTGGACAGGGCCTTCCACATGCCGAGCACCGTCCCTGCGATCTCGGTAGGCACCGGTGAGATGTCAGTTGGCATGAGCGAACTCCGAATTCGCCGGTCGAGGCGCCGGCGTGGGTTGCCCGGCTCGCAGGAAGCTTCCGGTCCGCTCGGTGCCGAGCAGACCGGTGGGCACGCCGTCGCGCACGACCGGGCGGCCGCCGATCAGCACGAGCTTGACGGTGTCGTCGTTGCGGTTGACCATCCGGGCCAGGCCACCGTACTGCTCGACGGGCGACTCGGCGTAGTCGTCGAGGCGGTTGTCCAGATGGTCGGGATCGAGCACCACGAGATCGGCGCGGTCGCCGAGCCGCAGGTGTCCGGCGTCGATCTGGTACCAGTCGGCCAGCTCGCCGGTCATCCGGTGCACCGCCTGCTCGAGGGTCATGAACGGCTTTCCGGCCCGCTCGGAGTCGCGGACATGACGCAACAGACGCAACCCGTAGTTGTAGAACGCCATGTTGCGCAGATGCGCACCGGCATCCGAGAAGCCCATCTGGATGCCCGGGTCGCGGGCCAGTTTCTTGAGCACCTCGGGCCGGTGATTGGAAATCGTTGTCCGCCAACGCAGCTTGGTGCCGTGCTCGAGAACCAGGTCCAAGAACGCGTCGACCGGATGCAGACCGCCGCGGTCGACACCGACCTGGCCGAAGGACTTGCCGACCACCGATTCGTCGGGGCAGGCGACGATGTCGGCGTCGAAGAAGTCGCGATGCCACACCCGCATGCCGAACTTGCGGTCGTAGTCCTTGCGGAACCGCCTGCGGTACTGCTCGTCGGCCAGCAGGGCGTTGCGCTCCACCTCGTCGCGCAGGTGCAGGGCGGCGGCCCCGGAGCCGAACTCCTCGAACACCACCAGGTCGATTCCGTCGGCGTAGACCTCGAACGGGACGGGCAGGTGCTGCCAGCGGAAGTCGGCGCCGAACCTGTTCACCAACCGGGCCAGTGGACCGAGCATCATGATGGCGAACGGGTTGGACTTGACGTCGGCCGCCGACAGCAGGCTGGTCTT
The DNA here is from genome assembly GCA_963716465.1 of uncultured Actinomycetota bacterium. Lineage (GTDB taxonomy): Bacteria > Actinomycetota > Actinomycetes > Mycobacteriales > Mycobacteriaceae > Mycobacterium. Next base: position 204,856 of record CAVQTS010000001.1, on the reverse strand, counting down.
GAGCTTCTTGCGCAGCACCGGAAGTGACTGTGCCACTTGAGATGCCAAGTTGACAGGGTTCTGGATGTCTGGCCCGGACTGCAGGACCCGGCCGCTCTTGCGCACCAGCGACTTGAGCCGGCGCAGCTCGCGGGGCTTGGCGTAGGTCGACGGCAGCGTGCGCGACCGGCAGGTCTCGCCGTCGATCTTGTCGAACAGCAACTGCTGTGAGGACAGGCCGACGAACCCGGCGTCCAGCGCCTCGGACAGCATCCGCTCCATCTCGGACTGCTCCCCGGAGGTGGGCCGCATGTCCTTTCGCGTCGCCCGATCCAATCCCATTGTGGCGGTGCGCATGTCGGAGTGGCCGATGAAGGCCGCGATGTTGGGGCCGAGTGGGCGGGACTCGAGGGCCTGGACGTATTCCGCGGCAGTCTTCCACGTCTTGGCGCCATCGATCGCGTCGATGACGTGCTCGCGCGGGATCGCTTCGACGCGGCCGAACAGGTCACCGGCGTCGGTCCCGTCGACATGGATCGTCGACAGCGAGCACGAGCCGACCAGCACGGTGGTCACGCCATGACGGACCGACTCGGGCAGGCCGGGGCCGTCGAGCACCTCGACGTCATAGTGGGTGTGGACGTCGACCATGCCCGGAAGCACCCACTTGCCGGAGGCGTCGACGACCTCCGCGCCGGTCTCGTCGAGCGGGTGCGGGGTGACCGCGGCGATGCGGCCGTGCCGGATGCCGATGTTGCGGATCGCCGACGGTGCGCCGGTGCCGTCGAACCACCGGCCGTTGCGGATGATCGTGTCGTAGGTCACGGGGTCCATCGAACCGTGCGGCCGGACAGGTGTCAACGATCAAGTAGACAAATTCGACAAAGTGTTCACCACATCTGATCAGGCTTCATGCCCTGGTTCCTGATCCTTGACGTCGGCGAAGGTCTCGGATCGTTCAGCTGCGCGACGATCTGCTCGAACGCGAGTTGTCGAACAAGGCTCCTGCGCAGGGGTATCCAGCGGGCGCATACTCGGGAGGGTGACTCCGCTACAGCGCTACATCGCCGAAGAGATCGCCACCGATCACGTCGACGGGCTGCTCAGCCGCCGGGAAGCACTGCGCCGGCTGGCGCTGTTGGGCGTCGGCGGGGCCGCGGCCACGGCGTTGATCGCCGCCTGCGGCGAGAACAAACCACCGGTGCCCCAGGCGTCGTCGCCGCCCTCGTCGAGCGCGTCGAGCGCTCCGCCGCCGGGAATGGCCGCCGCCGTTGCGACCACACCAGCCAGTTGGAAGGGGCCGCGCGGCGAACTCCTGGGCAGCTGGGCTCCGGCCGCCACCCCACACGGCGCGGTGCTGGTGGTCCATGAGAACAAGGGTCTCAACGACTGGGTCCGGTCGGTGGCCGGGCGGTTGGCGGGCGTGGGGTACTCCGCGCTGGCCGTCGACCTGCTCTCCGAGGAGGGCGGAACCGCGACCTTCGGCGACCCGGCCGCTGCGACCGCCGCGCTGAGCGCCGTCGCGCCGGACCGATTCATCGCCGACCTCAAGTCCGGTCTCGACGAGCTGCAACGGCGCGCTCCCGGTCTGAAGCTGGCCGTGGTCGGCTTCTGTTTCGGCGGGGGACTGGTGTGGCGTCTGCTGGCCGCCGGCGATCCGCGAGTGTCGGCGGCGGTGCCGTTCTACGGACCGCTGCCGGAAGACCCCGATTTCGGCGGATCCAAGAACGCCGCCGTGCTGGGTCTGTACGGCGCGCTCGATCAACGGGTCACCTCCTCGGAGCCGGCGGCGAAGGCCGCGCTGGACGCCGCGGGTCTGGTCAACGACCTCGTCGTGGAACCCGATGCCGATCATGCGTTCTTCAACGACACCGGCCCGCGGTACAACCCGACGGCGGCCGCCGACGCCTGGGGCCGTCTCCAGGACTGGCTAGGCCGCTACCTGGCGTAGCGGAGTTCACCGCCCGTTAAGGAAGCCGCAGGCGCGCCGTCGCCGTCCGCACATCGGCACGCGCTCAGATACGCCCATGATGCGCGTCGCGCAGGTCGCGAATTTCTACGGCCCGCGCTCGGGAGGCCTGCGTACCGCGGTGGACCGCCTCGGTGCGGAGTACTGTGCCGCCGGCCACGAGGTGTTCCTGATCGTGCCCGGCCGACAGGCCGGCACCGTCGCGCTGCCGGGCGGAGTCGTGCGAATTACTGTTCCCGCCAGGCAGATTCCATTCACCGGCGGCTATCGCGCCGTCATGCCGACGCCGGTGACGCGGGTGCTGGACCAGCTGGCCCCGAACGCCATCGAGGTGTCGGATCGCTTCACCCTGCGCTCGCTGGGCCGCTGGGGCGCGCGCCGCGGTGTCACCACGGTGATGATCTCCCACGAGCGGCTGGACCGGCTCACCGGCCAGATCCTGCCCAAGCCCTTGGCCCGCCGGCTCGCCGACGCCGCCAACCGCCGCACCGCGGCCGGCTACGACACCGTGCTGTGCACCACGAGTTTCGCGCGCGAGGAGTTCGACAGAATCGGGGCGGACAACGTCATGACGGTGCCGTTGGGTGTCGACCTCGAGACGTTCCACCCCCGCAGGCACTGCACCCGCACGCGTGCCCGTTGGGCCGCCCCGGGACAGGTGCTTCTCGTGCACTGTGGCCGACTGTCGGTGGAGAAGCGTGCCGACCGCAGCATCGATGCCCTTGCGGCGCTGCGGCATTCGGGCCTCGACGCCCGGTTGGTGATCGTCGGCGACGGACCGCTGCGGGCGCGGCTGCAGCGGCAGGCGGCTCGGTTGCCCGTCGACTTCACCGGCTTCATCGAGTCGCGCGGCGCCGTGGCCACCCTGCTGGCCTCGGCCGACGTCGCGCTGGCGCCCGGCCCGCACGAGACGTTCGGGCTGGCCGCACTCGAGGCGCTGGCGTGCGGAACGCCAGCGGTGGTATCCCGGACCTCCGCGCTGACCGAGATTCTGACCGCCGACAGCGGGGCAAGCGCCGACAACGACCCGCTTGCCATCGCGGGCGCGGTCAGTGCCGTGATGAACCGGCCCGAACCGCAACGCAGAGTCGGCGCCCGGCGGCGCGCGGAGAGCTATACCTGGCCGCGGTCGGCGGCCGGAATGCTGACCGCGCTGGGCGCACACCGCCGAGCCTGACGGGGTTTGGCCGACCCGCTCAACGGGAAGCCGCCAGTGACGGCGCTGTCTGAAGCGACCGCACGAACGAAGGAGCCGCCATGGCTACCAGCACAATCGTATGGATCGTGGTCGCGGTAATCGCCCTGCTCGCGGTGATAGCCGTAGCGGCCGTGGTTGTCCGCAAGCAGCGTGAGCGCAGCCGCATCGCCAAGTCCGACGAGATCCGCGAGCAGGTCCGGCAGGATTCGGTCGACGTCGAGCGCCGTGAGGCGCTTGCCCGTGAGACCGCTGCGCGCGCGCGAGCCGCCGAAGCCGAGGCTGAGGCCAAGGCAGCCGAGGCCCAGCGTCTGAAGAGCCACGCGGACAAGCACTTCAGCCACGTCACCGAGGCGCGCAACGATCTCGAGGAGCGCAGCTCGCACGCAGACGCGCTCGATCCACGCGTCAAGGACACCGAAGACGACGTGGATCACGCGGCGCAGCCCCGTCCCGACGGCGGTGCCGATCGCCGGGGCGACGCGGTACACCACAACAACCCGGTGGGTCACAACAACTGATCGATCAGCCCGGCACCGCCGCCGGGGCACCCAGGCTGACCGGCAGCTCGGCCCAGCCGCGCAGCACCCGCGTGTCGCGGCGAGTGCCCAACCCGGCGAGTTGCACGTCGGGGAAGTGGGTGAAGAACCTGCGCAGCCCGACCTCGCCTTCGGCGCGCGCGAGCGCAGCACCCAGGCAGAAGTGCCTGCCGCCCGAAAACGCCAGGTGCTTAGCGGCATTCGCCCGCTCCACGTCGAAGCGGTTCGGCTCGTCGAACACCGCGGGATCACGGTTGGCCGCGGCCAGGTAGATGACGACGGTCTCACCGGCCCGGACGGTGGTGCCGGCCACCTCGGTGTCGATACGTGCCACCCGCGCCGACAGCTGCACCGGTGAATCCAGCCGCAGGATCTCCTCGACCGCATTCGGCCACAGCGACGGATCGGCGGCCAACTTGGCGAGCTGGTCGGGGGAGTTCAACAGCAACCGAATTCCGTTGCCCAACAGATTGACTGTGGTCTCGAACCCGGCCGCCAGCACGAGTCCGGCGGTGGCCCGCAGTTCGGTCTCGTCGAGCAGTGCGCCCTCGTCGGCCACCTGAATCAGCTGGCTCATCAGATCGTCACCCGGATGCTCACGCAGGGTTTGCAGATGGTCGGCCAGCCAGGAGTTGAACCCGGCGATGCCCTTCTGCACCCGCTGGTACTGCGACCAGGAGACGCCGAGGTCGAGGCTGGGCGCGGCCAGCTCACCGAACTCCAGGACGCGGGGGCGGTCGGCGTCGGGCACTCCGAGGATGTCGCTGATCACCGCGACCGGCAGCTTGGAGCAGTAGCTCGCCACGATGTCGACCACCCCGGGCCCCTCGGACAGCGCGCCAAGAAGGTCCGCCGCGGTGTCCTCGACCCGGTCTCGCAGGGCGTTCACCGCGCGCGAGGTGAACACCGACGACACCGTCTTGCGGTAGCGGGTGTGCACCGGCGGTTCGACGGCCAGCAGCGACGGCGGGCGCAGCGGGTGCAGCAGGTTGTCCCGGGTCCGTGCCTCCAGCCAGCGCAGCGGCGCAGGCAGCCCCGACCCCAGCGAAATCACCCGGAAGTCCTCGGAGCGAAGCAGTTCGCTGGCGACGGCGTGGTCGACGGTCAGGTAGCTCACCCGAGCCTGGATCAGCGGGCCCTGGGCTCGCAGCTCGTCGTAGAACGGCACCGGATCGGCCCGCAGCGCCGGGTCGGCCAGCAGCCTGGCCTGGGGATCACCGCGTCGAGCCGACCACTTCGCGACAGCGCGCACCACGCCGTGCATGGCGAACCAGTGCAGCCGCTCTTTCATGTGTGCCCTTCAGTCCGGTGGGGTCCAGCTGACCGGCAGGCGCTTGATCCCGTGGATGAACGCCGACAGCAGCATCGCAGGCTCCTCGGTGACGGCGATGTCGGGAATCCGGTTGTGCAGTTCCTCGAACAATACGGCGATCTCCCGGCGGGCCAGGTTGGCGCCCAGGCAGAAGTGGGTCCCACCGCCGCCGAAGCCGACGTGGTGGTTGGGGTTGCGGGTGACGTCGAAGCGCCACGGGTTGTCGAACTTGTCTTCGTCGCGGTTGGCCGAGGCGTACCACATGCTGACCTTGTCGCCCTGCTTCAACGTCACCCCGCTCAGTTCGACGTCGCGGGTGACGGTGCGGCGCATGTAGATCACCGGTGAGGCCCACCGCACGATCTCCTCGACCGCGGTCTGGGTGGTGTCGGCGAAATCGTCCCACCAGATCTGACGCTGTTCGGGGTAGCGGGTCAGTGCCAGCACGCCGTGGCTGATCGCGTTGCGGGTGGTCTCGTTGCCTGCGACGGCGAGCAGGATGAAGAACGAGGCGATCTCGGCCGAGCTGAGCCGCTCACCGTCGACCTCGGCGGCCACCAGCGCGGTGGTCAGGTCCTCGCGTGGCTGAGAGCGGCGGCTTTCCGCGAGCGCGGTGGCGTAGGCGCCGATGTCGAGGGCGACCTTCATGAACTCGTCCATGTCGGTGCTCAGGTCGGGGTCGCCGAAGCCCAGGATGATGTTGGTCCAGTGAAAGATCTGTTGGTGGTCCTCCTCGGGGATGCCCATCATGTCGCAGATCACCTGCAGCGGTAGCGGACCGGACAGCTCGGTGACCAGCTCCCCGTTGCCGTCGGGGTGGTTCTCGATCAGAGCCGATACCAGCCGCTGGGCGCGATCGCGCACCGAGGCCTCGGTGCGGGCCACCACCTTCGGGGTGAAGGCACTGCGAACGATGTTGCGCAGCCGCGCGTGACGCGGGTCGTCCAGGGCGATCATCGAGCCGAAGTACTCCGCGACCTCCGGGATCTGGTCGGCGATCGTGATGTTCGGGTACGAACTGAAGATGTCGGGATGGCGGCTGGCGAAGAAGACGTCGTCGAGCTTCGTCAGCGCCCAGTGCCCCGGGCCTTGCGGGACGCCCTCCATCTCGACCTCGTGGAAGAACGTGATCGGGGCCTCGCGGCGCAGCGTCGCGAACGCTCCGTCGCGGACTTCGTCATCGAGCCCCCAGAACTCGAATGTGCCCAGGTTGATGTCGCTCAACGCGATATCGGGCGGCTGTTGACCGTTGACCCGAGTGGCGATGCCCATGTGGAATCCGTTCCGTCCGTCTTGGCGATGAGGCTCCCCACCGACATTAGAGTCCGGCGCATCGGGTCGTCATCGTTTCAGGGTTAGGGCAAGCTTGCGAGTCAATGACACGTACGTCCACCACCCTGCGATTCGCGTTGCTGCTCACCGCGGCCAACGCCTTCCTCGACGCGCACACCTACATCGCGCGCGGTCACGTGTTCGCCAACGTCCAGACCGGAAACGTCATCTTCTTCGCGATGGACGCCAGTGAAGGCCACCTCGTCACCGCGCTGGCCCATGTCTGGCCCATCGTGGCCTTCATGGCCGGCGTGCTGCTGGCCGCATACCTGAAGTCGGGCCGGGTGGACCGATACCTCGGGCATCCGTTGCGATGGACGATGCTGGCGCAGGCCATCGTGCTGGCCGTGATCGGCTTCGTGCCGGCATCGGTGCCGCACACCTACGTCACTGTGCCGATCTCGTTCGTCGCGGGCATCCAGATCGGGCTGTTCCGCAGCATCGGAGACCTCGTCTATGTGCCGCTGGCGACCACCGGCAACATCATGCGCCTGGTCGAGTCGGGTTATGCCGGCTTCGTCGACCGGCAGCCCGCCGGCCGCGAGGCGTTCGGCACCTACGGGCTGCTGACGCTGCTGTTCGCCGTCGGCGCGCTGATCGGAGCGTTCGCCACCCGGGCGATGGGGGTGCAGGCGATCTGGCTGCCCGCCGGGCTGCTGGCGGTCACGCTGGTGTTCTTCGTGATCGACGAGCGCAGGGGGATCGAGCCCTAGACCGCGACCGGCCGTCCGGTTTCGGAATTGCGCACCGGCGCATCGGATTCCAACCGCGGGCTTACAAGGCGCACACCGCCGGCTCAGTCCTGCGCCCAGCCCATCTTGCGGGCGAACGCGATCGCGTCGTCCGAGGCAGTACCAAGTTCCTTGCAGCGCTCGATGTAGCCGCGCACCATCGGCACGAAGTTCATCGGGTTGTAGGCGTCTTCCTCGTAGCTCCACAGGCCGTCACCGGCGTACTTGAGCACCGAGATGTTGGGCTCCTGGTGGATGCTGCCGTCGCCGGGGTCGCGCATCCGGTTCTGGAACTCGCAGATGACCCAGCCCTTTTCGGTGTCGATGGAATGCCATGTCGACGGGTAGAACGGCATCTCGCGGCCGGGGAAGGTGCTCATGGTCTTGACGATCCAGTCGCGGATCTGCTCGCGGCCGGAGAACTTCCCGTAGGAATGCTCGACGTAGGTGGCGTCCTCGGTGAACTGGTCGGCGAACCGCGCCCAGTTCCAGCTCTCTCCGATGCCGACGACCACCTGCTTGTGTGCTTCGAACGCCGACTCGATTTCCTCGCGTGACCACTGACCCATCAGGCGGTTCTACCAAACTCGCGGCCGCGTGGGGACAAGATCAGCTTTCCTCGACGACCTTCTTGATCCGCTCGAGCGTGGTGCGCATATCGCGGACGTTGCGCCGCCCGCGCAGATACCCGGCGAACAGCCAGAACACCCGCATCGCCGGAGAGGTGTTGAGCCGGAACGATTCTGTGACGTCGGTGCCGTCGCCGCTGGGTTCGAGGCGGTAGTGCCAATTGTTGAGCGCACGGTCGCCGGCCAGGACCGCGAAGCCGAACTCGCGTCCCGGCTCGCAGGCGGTCACCCGGCAGACGGTCCAGTACACTGGGCCGATCTCGTTGCGGCGTACGTGGCCGCGGAACTTGGCCCCGAGCGCCGGTCCGTTGGCACCGCCGAGCCACTCGGCCTCGAACACCTCCGGCGAGAAGCGCCCGGTGTTGCGGACGTCGGCGATCAGATTCCAGATCTTGTCTGCCGGAGCGGCCATGTGCACTGTGACTGAGCCATCCATCCCGCGATCCTAGGCGTACCCGCCACGCGGGGTAGCGTCGGCTCATGGGTATCGCGTCGCGGCCGAAAATCGGTGTGGAGCGGCACATCGACGCACCCACCGCCGTCGTCTGGCAGATCCTCGTCGACCTCGAGGACTGGCCCTGCTGGGGCCCGTCGGTCAGTGCGGCAACGCTCGACGACGGCCGCCGCGAGATCGAGGCGGGGTCGACCGGTCGGGTCAGAACCCCGGTCGGCGCCGAACTGCCTTTCCGGGTCACCGAATTCACACCGGGCCGGCGTTGGGCGTGGGCCGTGGCAGGCGTCGCCGCCACCACCCACGAGGTCACGCCGGACGGCGAGGGTTGCCGGGTGCGCTTCGAGGCGCCGTGGTGGGCGGCGGCGTATCTGGCGGTGTGCGCGGTCGCGCTGGGCCGGATCGCCCGGCTGGCGGGCACTAGGCCGACGTGACGTGCGGAATCTCCGGCTGCAGGAACACGTCGTTGAGCGTGACCGTGCGCAGGTTGCGGGACCGGACGATGTCGACCAGCGCCGGGTAGACGTGGGTGACGGGCAGGTGGTTGAGGTGCCCGATGACGATGTTCTGCTGGATGAAGTACTGGTCGGCCATCTTGACTATGTAGTCCTCGGCCACCGGGGTCGAGTCGGACAGCGATCCGGACCACAGCGTGGGAACGCGGTAACCGAGGTCGGCGGCCACCCCGTCGACGAGGTCATTGTGGGCGCCGTAGGGAGGCCGGAAGTACGGCGTCGCGTCCGCGCCGTAGGTGTTGCGCAGGAACTTGTCGTTTCGCTGCAGCTCGTCGGCGATCCGGTCCTGCGGCAGCGTGGTCAGGTCGGGATGCGACCAGGTGTGGTTGCCCAACTGGACCTGCCCCGAGTCGACCAGCGGCCGCAGCAGGGCGGCATTGTCGCGCCAGGAGTCGTAGACGCCGTTGACGAAGTAGGTGAACCGGATTCCGGTGTCCTTGGCCAGTTGGGTGTAGAGCCGGACAACGTCGGAATTCACCCCGTCGTCGAGGGTGAGTGCCAGCAGGTCGCCGTCGCCGGGCAGCCTCGTCAGCTCACCGCCGCCGGGTAGTGCGATGCGACTTCCCGGCCCGGGCGGCGGCAGCAACCTGGCGGCTCCGATCGGTGGCGGAGGACTGGCCGCGGACGCCACCTGGGCGCCGGATCCGAACATCCCGATCGCTCGGGATGCGCCGACCAGCCCGGCTGATGCGAGCAGGCCGACCACGAACTGCCGCCGGGTTACCTCAGGCACAAACCACACCTGTCACACCAGTCACACCCATAGGGTAAGCACGGACGGCCCGGAAACACCGCACCTGCGCGGCTGTGTCGCCGGACGTGATCATTTCGCGACCGTCAGCGACAACGCGTTAACGTGGCAGCACGGGGCGAATTGGCCACAGCCGCAGACCGATACGACCCGACGATGCGAGGTGGATGGTGAAGATTCGGTTCGGGGTGAGTCTGGGCATCGACACGTCCGTCGACCGGCTGCCCGCAGTGATCGACCGGCTCGAGGCCGATGGCGTCGACTCGCTGTGGTTCTCCGAACTCGTCTACAGCCCCGCGGTCGACCCCTTCGCCGGCATGGGCTACGCCCTGGGCCGCAGCACGCGGCTGAAGGTGGGCACGTCGGTGGCCGTGCTGCCCGGCCGCAATCCGGTGCTGGTCGCCAAGCAACTGGTCGTCGCTGGCGATCCTCGGCCCCAAACGGGTGCTGCCGGTGTTCGGTCTGCGCCCCGCCTCGCGAGCCGAGTGGGGCCTCTTCCCGGTGCCCGACGGCCAGCGTGCCGCGGTGTTCGACGAGGCGCTCACCGTGGTCAGAGCCTTGCTGAACGCCGAAGAGGTGAGTTTCACCGGCCGGTTCTTCCAGGTCGACGACGTGGCGCTGGGCATCCGGGCGTCCACGCCGGTCGACCTCTGGCTGGGCGGCTCGGCGCCCGCGGCGTTTCGCCGGATCGGCCGGCTGGCCGATGGCTGGCTGGGCAGCTTCCTCACGCCCGACGAGGCGCGCGACGCTCGCGAGAGCATCGAGCGTGCCGCCGCCGAGAACGGCCGCGAGATCGAACCCGACCACTACGGCCTGAGCATTGCCGTCGGCAACGGCGCCTTGCCCGAGGAGGTTCTCGCCGCGGTCCGCAGCCGCCGGCCCGATGTCGATCCGGCCGACCTGGTGGCCGCCGACTGGCCGCAACTGCACCGCCAACTCGACGGGCTGATCGCCGGCGGACTGACCAAGTTCGTCATCCGGCCGGTGGGCTCGGCACCCGTCGAAGAGTTCATCGACCGTTTCGTCGCGGAACTGTTGCCCCGCCAGAACTGATCGGCCACAGTGGCCGGTGAAGCGGTACGTTATTGAAAACCGAACAGCGGCAGAGGAGTCCCATTGTCGAATCACTTCACCGGTCTGAGCCTCGGCCCCCCACTGGGCGACCAGCGTCTGGACCTGTGCGACCTCTACGCATTCCAGTCGCCGGCCGACCCGACCCGCACTGTGCTGATCCTCAACGCCAACCCGAATGCCGATGCGCTGCACCCCGACGCCATCTACCGACTGGCCATCGACAACGACGGCGACCTGCAGAACGACATCGCGTTCAGCTTCGTCTTCTCCGAGCCTGTCGACGGGCGCCAGACCGTCGACGTGTTCCTGGCGGTCAACGAGGACGCCGAGTCGCCATATGCGGTGGGGGAGAAGATCTTCGACGCGGTCGAGGTATCGTTCGGACCCACCCCCAACATCGCGCAGGAGGACAGCTTCACGTTCTTCGCCGGTGCGCGCAGCGACGCGTTCTTCTTCGATTTCGACGGCGTCAAGAATCTGTTCGACACCACCGGCGGGCGCAACTTCACCTCGCCGCACCTCGGCGGAACGTCACCGTGGACGGGCGTGGACTCGAACACCCAGGCCAACGTCTTCTCCATCGCGATCGAACTGCCGACGGCCCAACTCGGCGCCGACCCCGACATCAGGATCTGGGGCCGCTGCAGCCTTCAGCGCGACGGCGAGCTGCTGCACGTCGATCGTGCCGGCCATCCGTCGGTGAGCAGCTTCTTCAACACCGACGAGACCAAGGAGGAGTACAACGCCAGCGAACCGGTCCACGACCGGCAGCGCTGGATCGGGCAGTTCATCCACCTGATGGGGCACACCGGGGACTACACCCGGGAGGAAGCCATCGAGGCTATCGACACCGAGGGCACCCTGCCCGACATGTTGACGTTCAACCCGTCCAAGCCCGCAAAGTACCCCAATGGCCGGGTTTTCACCGACGACGTCATCGACTACCGGCTGGCGTTCCTGACCAAGGGCGACTGCCCGCCGACCGGATTGTCGCCGCACACCGACACTCTGGACGTCTTCCCGTACCTCGGACCGCCGCACCCGGCCGGCTAACCGCCCGGGCAGTACGACCGTGTGGCCGAGTCGAGCGCCGCACGGTAGAGGTCGTCGAAGCCGCGCTCGATCTCGACGGTGGTCTTGGCGGCGGCCAGTTCGACCGCGCAGGACGGTGAGTGCAGCAGCGGCCACTGCGCCGCGATCTCGCCGACCATGCGGTGGTTGAGTCCGTCGATCACCGACCGCGACGCCGACAGGTCGGGCGCCGAGGTCGGTGCCGTCGCGGGGTCGAACTTCCACCCGGCGAACCGGCTGTACTGGATGCCCTCGGTCGCGTTGATCTGGTCGGTGAACACCTCGGTGACGAAATCGCTTGCCACGCCGCTATTTTGGGCCTCCGCGGAAACCTGATCCAACACCACCCGCACCCGGGCCGGATCGGTGATGGCTCCGCCGGTCAGCCACTTGGTGGCCGCCACCGGTTCGGCGGTCTGCAGTCGTTGTGCCGCAGCGTCGATCAGCTCGTGCAACGGCTCGGGCGAGTCCGCCACCGCGAGCGGAGCCACCGAGACGGCCAGCGCCACCAGCAGCACCTGTATCGACAAGGTCAGTCGAGTAGTCATGCCCTACATCGTGCCTCCATTGCCCCCGGGGGTGGCGGAGGCGTTAACTGTGTCGGTGGCGGACTGGAGCGGTGAGGACTACCGGCGGGTCAGCAGCCTGCAGCGAGCGGTCGCGTCAGAAACTCTGGCGGATCTGGTGCTCGACGGCGACGAGCGGATCCTCGATATCGGCTGTGGGGACGGGTTTCTCACCCGCGAGATCGCCGGGCGGCTGCCGGAGGGATTCATCGTCGGCATCGACCCCTCACCGCGGATGGTCGCCACCGCCGCCTCCGGACCGCTCACACCCGCCGGGCCGCGCTTCGTCCGCGCCGACGCCCGCCGGTTACCCTTCATGCGGTGCTTCGACATGGTGGTGTCGTTCAACGCCCTGCACTGGGTGCCGCAGCTCGACCAAGCACTCAGCGCGATCGCGACGATCCTCGAGCCGGGCGGCCGAAGCCTGATCCAGATGGTCTGCGCCGCAGAGCGGCCCAGCATCGAGTCCACCGCGATGGCCGTCGCCCACAGCGCGCGGTGGTCCGAGCGCTTCACCGGCTTCAGTGCGCCGTTCGTTCACCCCGACCCCGCGGAGTTCGCCGACCTCGCCAACGCATGTGGTCTGCGGGTCAGCTCACTGACGGTCCGTGACCGGGAATGGGACTTCGGGACCGTCGAGCAGTTCCGGGCCTGGTGCGCGGTGGGCGCCACGGCATGGACGGACCGCCTCGCCGAACCGGACCGGGCGGCGTTCGTCGACGACCTGGTCGCTGCTTACCAGCTGGTGGTGGACAGACCGGGCCTGTTCCGGTTCGTGCAGATGCGGGCCGAGTTGCACACCTGAGCACGGTCAGCCGACCGGCCCCCGGTCCAGGGGTATCGGCGCGCTGCGCGGGTTGCCCGCGCGGTCCAGCCAACTCAGCGTGATGGTGTCACCGGGGTGGTGGGCGTCGATCGCATCGGACAGGTTCGACGCCGAGTTGATCGGGACTCCGTCGACGGCGGTGATGATGTCACCGCTCATCAGGCCGGCCTTGCGGGCCGGGGTGTCGGCCAGTACCTGGCGGACCACGGCGCCTGATCCGTCGGCGTCGGCGATGCCCACACCGATGAAGGCCGTGTCGCCGATGTGGATGCCGGGCGCCGGCGCACCGGCCCGGATCTGGTTGGCGACCCCGAGGGCGCGGTCGATCGGAATCGCGAACCCCTCGCCGCCGCGCACGTCGCCCATCCGGTAGGTCAGGGTCGCCGCGACATTGACGCCGACCACCTGGCCGGAGCTGTTGACCAGCGGTCCGCCGGAATCGCCGGGGCGCACGTCGGCCGCGACCCGGATGAGGTCGTTGAGCTCACGGGCACCGCCGCCGGATTCGTCGGACGCGCGCACCGACGCCCCGACCTGGGTGACCGTGCCGGGAGCGAAGCTCGGCGCTCCACCGGCGCCGCCGGCGTTCCCGATCGCGGCGATCGGGTCGCCCGCCACCACCGACGACGAGGTGCCCAGCGCGGCGACCGGGAGGTCACCGGCACCGCGGAGCCGCACCAGCGCGATGTCGTTGGTCCGGTCGTAGCCGACGACGTCGACGGGATAGGTGCGGCCGTTGGCCAGGCTGGTGGCCGTGATCGAGGTCGCGCCCTCGATGACGTGGTTGTTGGTCAGAACCTCCCCGCTGGGGTCCAGCACGATTCCGGTGCCCGCGCCGACCGCGCCCTGGTAGTCCAGCGTGGTGTTGATGTCGACCAGGCCAGGCGTGACCTGCCCCATGACCGCAGACTGATCAAGCGGAGCCTGCGGGGCCACCGGAAGCGGCGGCACCGGGGCCGCGTGGGCGGGCGCGGCGAGAAAAGCCGGGACCAGGAAAAGGGCGGTCATGAGTACCGGCATGCGGCGACCGCGGCGAAGTGGATGCTTTGCGTCCATATGACAACTGTGCCTGACAAATGACGCATCTGGCATCACGCCGCTCCAACCGTTGCTGGTGAGGCGGCATTGTTTTGTCGGTCACACATTCGGGCAAACCTGGAGAGCGTCACAAAAGCCCAGCACGACAACGCAGAACGGATTCGCATTGTGAGCACTCCAGACCGGTCCGAGCGGCCGACTGCGCAGTCCCCCGAAGAACAGGATTCGGCCGAGACGCCGGAGCCGGGCGAGCACGCCCGTGCTGCGGCGAAAGAGATGGCCAGGGCGTACGAGGATCGGCCGACGGCCGTCCTGCCAGGGTCGGACGGCACCGTCACCGGCACCGCCATCAACGACTGGCTCGATGACGATGGACAGCCAATTTACGCTAACGACAACAAGTCTGGCGAAGACACGGAGAGCTGAGACACCGTGGCCGCGGCCCCTTTGCTCGAGTGGGGATGCCGTCCGCGGTCGCGTAGGCTACCGGGGTCACGTCACGAGGGGAGTGCGGCCGGTCTCGCGGGGAAGCCGGTTCGCAGACAAGAACAGGACAAGCAAGTTGTCAGAAACACCCGCCAGTACCGCGCACATGGAACCGCACTTCGGCGATGTGCAGCACCATTACGACCTGTCCGATGACTTCTATCGGCTGTTCCTCGACCGGACGCAAACCTACAGCTGCGCCTACTTCGAGCGCGCCGACATGTCGCTGGAACAGGCTCAGATCGCCAAGATCGATCTGGCGCTGGGCAAGTTGGGCCTGCAACCGGGAATGACACTTCTCGACGTCGGCTGCGGCTGGGGCGCGACGATGATGCGCGCCGTGGAGAAGTACGACGTCAACGTCGTGGGCCTGACCCTGAGCAAGAACCAGGCGCTGCACGTCCAGCATCTCTTCGACACCTCGGACAACCACCGGTCCAAGCAGGTCCTGCTCGAAGGCTGGGAGCAATTCCACGAGCCCGTGGACCGCATCGTGTCCATCGGCGCCTTCGAGCACTTCGGCTACGACCGCTACAGCGCCTTCTTCCACCGGGCCTACGAGGTGTTGCCGCCCGACGGAATCATGTTGCTGCACACCATCGTTCAGGCGGGCACTGACGAACTCGGGGTGCGCAACCTGCCGATCACCATGCGGCACCTGAAGTTCTTCAAGTTCATCATGGACGAGATCTTCCCCGGCGGGAGGCTGCCTAGCGTCGCGCTCGTCGAGGACCATGCCGCCGCGGCCGGGTTCGCCGTCAACCGCGTACACCCGCTGCGACTGCACTACGCACGCACCCTGGAGCACTGGGCAGCGGCATTGGCGGCCAACGAGGAGGAGGCGGTCGCGCTCCAGTCCCGCGAGGTCTACGACCGCTACATGAGGTACCTGACGGGATGTGCCGAGTTGTTCCGCGATGGCTACACCGATGTCTGCCAGTTCACCCTGGCCAAGGGCTGAAGTTGGTCGCAGCCAGCCCTTGGCCTCCCCACCCTGGGTGAACCAATCGGATACATCGCCGGCCCATCCCCCTGGTGGGCCAAAGCACGACGTCCGGTTATGACGCTATGGGTCACGCACCGCCGGTGTCCGGAGTCGAAAGACCAAAACTGCAGGGCCGTTGGTCCCGGGCCCGGGTGTTAACATGCCCGCGTCGTCCAGGTGGCCGAGGAGTGGCGCATGATCCGCACGTTCGTGGTCGGCGCGCCGGGCGTCCGCCCGCGGCCCGTCAGCTCGGCACTGAACTGATCCGATGCCCACCTGGCTGCGCTCCAAACCCGCGGTACTGTTGATCGCCGCGGCGCTGACGCTGTGCCTGGTGCTCGGGCTGACTTTCATTGCCCTGCACCGATTTCGGGAGATGCGCGGTGCGGCGGTCGAACCGGTCGCCAATCCGCTGACCGACCAGCAGTCGAAGTCGCAGGTGCTCGAACCGGCCCGCGACGTCGTGGCGGCCGGCGATCTGCGGGGTGTCGCGGGCACCTACCTGCTGATGTCGTGCGAGAGCAGCGCGGACCCGCCGTATCAGGGTGCGATCTATCTCAACTTCGACGTGCCCGGTGTGCTCGAGACCCCGAAGTTTTTCCGGGCGATCGCGTCGGCGATGTCCGCGCGGGGCTTCACCGAAGGGGCGCCACCCAACCGGCACCCCGGCGGGCACACCTTCACCAGGGACGGCGTGACGGTCATCTTCTACCGCAACGACGACGTCGCCACCCGGGGCACCATGCAGGTCTACGGCGAGTGCCGCAACGTCACCGACCACCGGCTGGACACCACCGGATGGGTCGACATCACCGCTGAGCTGCGCCGCTGAGCTGACCCACTACCGCCCTGACCTGCTAAAACGCCCCCGGTCCCGAGAATTGAGGACTTAAGTCCCCGGCGCGCCGGGCCTTCTACCCGTGTCTGGTACGCCGAGTTACAGATAGGCTACCGGCCATGACCTACGTGATCACCAGTGCGTGCGTTGACATCAAGCACAAGGCCTGCATGAAGGAATGCCCGGTCGACTGCATCTACGAGGGCGACCGGACGATGTACATCAACCCCGAGGAATGCGTGGAGTGCGGCGCGTGCCGGCTCCTGTGCGAGGTCGATGCGATCTACTTCGAGTCCGACCTGCCGGAGGCGGAGAAGAAGTTCCTCGCCGACAACGCAGCCTTCTTCAACGAGGTCCTGCCGGGACGCGACGCCCCGATCGGAAACCCGGGCAGCTCCAGCGAGCTTGGGCCGATCGGCGTCGACACCCCGATGGTCGCGGCGCTGCCGCAGAACCAGGCCGCACCCGCACACGCCTGATCCGGGCTTTCCGCCGCGCTGGGGTCAGGTGGCTTTCGGCTCGACCGCGTCGGCGAACTCGCTGATCGCGTCGAAGGCGCGGGCGCCGTACACCGTGGCCGGGCCACCGTGCATCATGATCGCCACGCCGATGGCCTCGGCGGCTTCCTGCTTGGTGGCTCCGGCCTTCACCGCACCGCGGGCGTGCGACGCGATGCAGCCGTCACACCCGTTGACGATGCCGACGACCAGTGCCATGAGCTCCTTGACCTTCGGTTCCAGCGCACCGGCCCCCATGGCCGCGCCGCTCATGTCGTTGAACGAGCGGTAGACGTCGGGGATGAGCTGTCTCAGAGCCCGGTGCTGCGAGCGGAGATCGTCGAGGACTTCGTGGTGATGACCATGTTCGGACATGGCACAACTCTATACCCCTAGAGGTATTTCAGCTGGAGGTTCCCGTTACCGAGTCGAGGCTGTCCTGTTGCCCGGTCGCAGTCATTAGCCGGTATACCGCACGACGGGTAGGCTCCGACGGAGGTCGATGACGGCCACGCTGTCCCGGTTCGCTTCGGCGCTGGCAGCCAAGCACCGCAGCCAGGCTCGAGCCTAACCGCGTGTGGGTGCCGCGACAGAGGCGAGGGCAGGAGAGGAGTGCTTTTTTTGGACACCGTCCTGGGACTGTCCATGACGCCGACCACCGTCGGACTCGTCCTCGTCGAAGGCGACGGCGCCGACGGCGCGACCAAGGGCCACGACGCGTTCGAGGTACGTCGCGGCGGCTTCAGCCCCGTCACGACCTCGGAGTTCGTCGCCGAAGCGCTCTCGCGCACCCAAGCCATTGCCGGCGGTCAGCGGCTGCAGTCGATCGGGGTGACCTGGAGCGACGACGCCGCGATCGAGGCCTCGCTGCTGCTGGACTCGCTGGCCGATTCCGGTTTCGACAACATCATCCCGATCCGGCTGCCGCAGGCCACCGAGGCGTTCGCCCGGGCCATCGGCCAGGTGATCGGCTCGGAGGTGACGGCGGTGTGCGTCGTCGAACCCGACGCCGTGGTCGCGCTGTCGGTCGACACCCGCGAGAACTCGGTGCAGACCGCGGTCAGCTACGACCTGGAAACCGAGCAGGATCTGATCGGCTGGCTCGCCGACGTGTCCAACCGCGACGGCTGGCAGCCCGACGGGCTGGTCCTGCTGGGCTCGGGGGACGAACTCGACATCATCGCCCGCCAGCTCGAGCAGGTGCTGGGCATCCCGGTGTTCGCCCCCGCCGAGGCGGAGCTGGCGTTGGCACGCGGTGCGGCACTGGCGTCGGTGAACAGCATCGGGCTGATCGACGACCCGCTGTTCATCGCCCCCGAACCGGCGCTCGACGGCACCCGGTCCCTGGCCCGGCGCGCGCCGGTGGCGATGCTGGTCGGGGGAGTCGTGACCTTCGTGGTGTCCGCCTCGGCCGTCGCCGGGATCGCCCTGCTGCCCGGCCACGGCCAGACGCACGCCGAGCAGCGTCCGGTGGTCGACACCGCTCAGGCGTCCGCGCGGCCGGTGAGCGCTCCGGCGGCGCCCGCCCCGCCGCCGCAGGCGGTGGCCCCCGAGCCGGAGCAGCCGGCACCGCCCGCAACGCCCGCACCGCAGGAAGCGGTTACCGAGCCCGCGCCCGAGGTCGCGATGACCGAGGATCCAGCTCCGCAGGTTCCCGCCGCAGCCCCCACCGATGCACCGGCCGCCGCGCCGGTCGAGGCGACCGCCCCGCCGCCGGAAGTGACCGACCCGACCGTCCCACCGGTGCCCACCGCCAAGCCTTCGCTGCGCACCCGCATCATGGAGCGCCTAGCCGAACTACACCCCGGTGATGGCGGGTAACGGCTGACGAAGTTTCGCTGATATCCCTAGGTGGTACGCGTTAGCGGGCACCGCACCAGGGTTGTGCCACGTACTTCGCGTGTTTCTGGGCGGAGTCGTGACCGGCATCTAGACTAGAGATTTGCTGATCGCAGAGGACGGGAGTCAATGGCCAGAGCAGTTCGACGGGCACTCGCCGCCGCGGGTATCGCGGCCCTGGCGCTGACGGCTTCCGTCCCCACCAGTTCGGCCTCGGTCGCACCGTCGTTCGACGGGGCCACGGTCGCGTCGGTTCAGCCGACCAACGGCCAGGTCGTCGGCGTGGCGCATCCGATCATCGTCACGTTCACCAAGCCGGTGGCCGACCGCGCGGCCGCCGAACGCTCGATCAGCGTCATCTCACCGGCCAACGTGGCAGGCCGGTTCGAGTGGCTCGACGACACCGTCGTCCAGTTCGTCCCGGACCACTACTGGCCGGGACACTCGGAGGTCACGATGATGGCCGGCGGTATCCCGCGAACCTTCGGGACCGGCGCCACGGTGCTGGGGGTGGCCAGCATCTCGGCGCACACCTTCACCGTCAGCATCGACGGCCAGGTCGCCCGCCAGATGCCTGCCTCGATGGGCAAACCCCAGCATCCGACCCCCGTCGGCTCCTTCAACGTTCTGGAGAAGGACAAGTCGGTGGTCATGGACTCGCGCACCATCGGCATTCCGCTCAATGACCCGGAGGGGTACAAACTCACCGTCGCCGACGCCGTGCGGATCACCTGGGGCGGAGTCTTCGTCCATTCGGCGCCGTGGTCGGTCGGCTCGCAGGGCTACGCGAACGTCAGCCACGGCTGCATCAACCTCAGCCCTGACAACGCCGCCTGGTACTTCGACCAGGTCAGCGTCGGTGACCCGGTCGTCGTCAACGCCTAGCTGACCGCGCCCGCCGCGGCGTGCAGGTTCTTGGCCGTCGGCGAGGTCGGCACCGAGGCGGGGTCCGGGTAGGTGCGCAACACCCGGTCGGCCGTCCCCGGTGTCGTCACACCGAACCAGTAGTGCTCGTTCTTGAAGTGGTGCAGCCGGTGGTCGCGCCAAATGATCCGGTACACAGCACTTTTCGGCTTGTAGTCGGTGTGGATCAGGTAGTGGCACCACTCGTAGAGCAGGCCGAAGCCCAAGATCGTCACCAGGAACGTCAGCCCCATCCCCGTTCGCGGGAAACCCAGCAGCGCGATGAGCGTCGCGGAAGCCAGCGCGCCGAACACCGACTGCAAGGGGATGAACACCAGGCCGAGGTCGCGCGGCGCGATGTGGTGTTCGCGGTGCTTGCGGGCGAGCATGGGGTCGAGGGTGACCCGGCCGAGCCGGCGCGGACGCCAGTGCAGGACGAACACGTGGATCATCCACTCGAAGAACGGGACCACCGCGGCGACCGCGACCGGGACCAGGGCGTCGGTCGGCTGCCAGTCGCCGACCGCTATCCGGGCGACGGCCGCGGCCAGCGCACCACCTCCGAACAGCAACGGCGAGGGGTGTTTCCAGAACTCGCGGGCCGCCGCGGCCAGCGTCATCCCGCGCCGGGTGCCGGTCGCGTCGGTCATCGTTGATCCTCCAGGGCGGTCAGCGCGACCATGAGCGCCGTGGTCGCAGGCTCCAGGAGTTCACGGGCGGCGGTTGCGGCGGCGGCCGGCTCGCCGGCGGCGATGACGGCTGCCAGTGCGCGGTAGGCCCGGACCTGGCCCACTTCGGCGGCCATCAGGGTCGCCAGCGCGGGCAGGGCAGGCTCATAAGCCGCTCGTAATGTGTTGAACATCAACCGGAATGCGATGGAATCCGCGCCGTCGACGACGTGGTCCCAGAACGTCAGCGCATGGCGCTGCTGCTCGACGGGATCGTCGGCGGACTCCAGGGCGGCGATGGACTGCTCGAGCAACTTGGCCAGTCCGGGCGCCTGGCGCCCGGCGGCCAGCTCGGCCACCTTGGGCCCGTTGTGCAGGCGGGCCTGCAGAATGCTGCGCGCCACCGCGACGTCGAGTTCGCCGCCGTGCAGCAGCAGCCGGGGGAGCAGGTCCAAACCGGCGTGGCGACGGAAATCGCGCACCGTGGTGGCGTCGCCCTGACGCACCTCGACCAGCCCCGCGGCCGCGACACGCTTGAGCGCCTCACGCACCGCCGGTCGCGACACCCCCAGCACCTCGGCGAGCCTGCGCTCGCTGGGGAGCGCCTCGCCGGGCTGCATCTCACCGCTGAGGACGTCGGCGAGGATCTGCTCGAAGACGTCTTCGGGAACCGAGCGCCGGCTGACCGGCTGCAGAGCCATGCCGCCAGCATGACCCACACCGCGGTAACAGGTCAAGTGGTCAGACCAGTTGGGTCAGGCGGTGCTCACTTCGGATGGTGAGCGGTGAACGTGACGGTCACCTCGTCGTCGATCTTCAGCGTCCCCATGAACAGCGAGTAGGGCTTGACCCCGAACTGCGTCTGCACCACCGGCACCCGCGCCGACAACACCCAGGTCTTGCCATGGTCGTCCACCTCGAGGTCGACGACCTGCGGCCGGGACGTGCCGTGGATCTCGACGGTTCCCGTCATCCGGTAACCGGAGTCGGTCTTGGCGATATCCTCGGTCGAGAACCGGATCTTCGGGTACTTCTTGACGTCCAGCGACTTGAGCGCGTTGGACCGGACCACCACCTTCTCCGGCCCCGACAGCGGCGTCACGCCGCCCTCGCCCTTGACCACCTGCAGGGAGTCCACCTCGACCACCAGATCGGCGCTCACCGGCTTGGTGCCCCGCCAGGTCACGCCGGCCTGCCACGAGGCCATTGCAATGGTGAGCCGGTGGCCCATCTTCGCGGCCGGGCCGCCCACGCCGGTGAGCACCTGCAGCTCACCGTCGGCCGCGGTCAGTGCCCAGTTGGATTCCGTCACGTCCCGACTGTATCGCCATGCGCGACAGGGGACTTGCTCGCACCCGTGTAGTCGACCTGCCAGTGCTTGATCCCATTGAGCCATCCCGAGCGCAGCCGCTCGGGGCTGGCGAGCGGTGTCAGATCCGGCATATGGTCGGCGATCGCGTTGAACATCAGGTCGATCGTCATCCGCGCCAGGTTCGCACCGATGCAGTAGTGCGCGCCGGTGCCACCGAACCCGACGTGCGGGTTGGGATCACGGAAGATGTTGAACTGGAACGGATTTTCGAAGACTTCTTCGTCGAAGTTGGCCGAGCGATAGAACATCACCACCCGCTGGCCCTTCTTGATCGTCACGCCCGACAGCTCAGTGTCCGCCAGTGCGGTGCGCTGGAACGACGTCACCGGGGTGGCCCACCGGACGATCTCGTCGACCGCGGTCACCGGGCGCTGCTCCTTGTACAGCTCCCACTGGTCGGGGAAGTCGGTGAAGGCGGTCATGCCGTGGGTGATCGAGTTGCGGGTGGTCTCGTTGCCGGCCACCGCGAGCAGGATCACGAAGAACCCGAACTCGTCGTCGGACAGCTTGTGCCCCTCGACATCGGCCTGCACCAGCTTGGTCACCAGATCGTCGCGGGGGTTGGCCGTCCGGTCGGCGGCCATCTGCATGCCGTACATGATCAACTCAGCGGCAGCGCTCATCGGGTCGTTGCGGACGAACTCGGGGTCCGCTTCGCCGACCATCTGGTTGGACCAGTGGAACAACTTCTTGCGCTCGTCCTGAGGAACTCCCATCAAATCGGCGATGGCCTGCAGCGGCAGCTCGCAGGAGACCTGTTCGACGAAGTCGCCGGAACCCTCCGCGGCGGCAGCCTTGACGATTGCCTCGGCCCGCTCGGCCAGATTTGCACGCAGCGCCTCGACGGCCCGTGGTGTGAACGCGCGCGAGACGATCTTGCGCAGATGGGTGTGGTGCGGCGCGTCCATGTTCAGCAGGATGAACTGACCGGTGTCCTTGTGCGACACAGCCTCATTGTCCGGATACCGCGGCAGAGCGGTGTTCTCCAGGCTGGAGAAGATGTCGCTGCGCCGTGAGATCTCCTTGACGTCCTTGTGCTTGGTGACCACCCAGTAACCGTCATCGTCGAAACCGCCGACATCTCTCGGCTGCTCGTTCCACCAGATCGGTGCGATGCGTCGTAGTTCGGCGAGCTCCTCGACGGGCAACCGCTCGTTGTTCAGATCGGGATCGGTGAAGTCGAAACCGGGGGGCAGGTTCGGACTCGGCATAAACAGCGCACCTCCATACGACGTGTTCTAGTGCCCGTCGTCCATGCCTACACCACAGACAGCGCATGCCGTGTGGGCTTGGGGAAACTCACAACTGAAACCTGTTCTACGGTCAGAGATCAGGCTGCCCGCAGGACCTCAGACGTCTCCTCGTCGGTCGGCGGGAAAGCCGCGATGCGCCTAGCTCAAGGTGATGGCGTTCTCCGGGCAGGCTCCGGTCGCCTCACGGGCGCTGTCGGCGAGGCCCTCCGGAACCTCGTCGACGATCACCTCGGCGTAGCCGTCGTCGGTGAGGGCGAAGACCTGGGGACAGATGGTGGTGCACACGCCGTGTCCGCGGCAGCGGCTGTCGTCGACAGAGGCTTTCATGGCAGGTCGAACTCCAGGTGCAATTCGGTGAGCCCGCGGAGAATGTAGGTCGGAACGTAACGATAGTGCCGCGCCCCGGCAGGCCCGTGATGCGCCTCGCTGATCCGGATGTCGCTGGTGCGGTCCAGCAGCCGCTCGATAGCGACCCTGGCCTCGGCACGAGCCAGCGGTGCGCCGGGGCAGGTGTGGATACCGCGTCCGAAGGCGATGTGCTGCCTGGCATTCGGGCGGGCCGCGTCGAAGGTGTTCGGGTCGGTGAATCGGCGCGGGTCGCGGTTGGCCGCGCAGTTGACCACCATCAGCGTCGCGCCGGCGGGCACGTCCACGCCGCCGAGTGTGACGGGCTGGGTGGCCATCCGGAAGTCGCCCTTGACCGGACTCTCGTAGCGCAGCGACTCTTCGATGAAGTTGCCGATCTTGGCGTGGTCTGCCCGCAGCGCTTTCTGGAGGTCGGGCCGGTCGCCGAGGATCTGCAGGGCGGCGCTGAGCAGGCGCACCGTCGTCTCCTGGCCCGCCGTGTAGAGGTTGGCGGCCACCCGGGCCACGTCGCCGGGGTCGGGCACGCTGCCGTCCGGGAACGTCGCGGCGGCCATCTCCGAGAGCACGTCACCGCGGGGGTTGGCGCGCCGGTCCTCGATGTAGGCGCTGAACTTGTCGTAGAGGTACTCCAGCGGTGAGGCGGCCAGACTCTCACCCTTGACGCTGCCGATGCCGCCGCCGTGATGGTCGCCGCTGCGCATCTCGGCGAGGAACTCGTCGCGGTCGGCGTCGGGCACACCGAGCAGGTCGGCGATCACCATCAGGGTGAACGGCTGGGCGAACTCGGCTATCAGCTCACCGCCCGAACCGGTCAGGTAGTCGTCGAGGGCCTTGTCGACCATCGCCTCCATCGCCTCTTCGTTCTCCTTGAGTCGCTTGGGCGTGATCAGCTTCATCAGCAGGGCTCGGTGATCGGTGTGCACCGGCGGGTCCAGCGTGGGCAGCTGGTCGTTGAACGGCAACTCGTCGCGATGTGCCGCAATGAGTTCCGGCACGTCTTCGCGGCCTTCCACCGGGACGGGAAAGCCGGGGAACGGTCCGGTGACCGAGATGCACGACGAGAAGCGCTCGGCGTCGCCGGCGACTTCGCTGGCCTCTTCCCAGCCGGTCACCATCCACACCCCGTGATGCGGTTCGCGCACTACCGGGCAACGGGCCTGCAGGGGCTCGAGATACGAGAAGGGATCGGCGACCACGTCGCGGTCCATGAAGAAGTCCACGCTGTCGACATCAGTCATCGAGAAGTCCCTTACGACGGAGAGTCAGCCATACGATCGGCTAGGGCGATGCTAGCCGATCGTATGGTAGATTACTAGCCGATCGTATAGGAACGCGCTTGCCCCATCGGCGAGCCGGAGCGCGGAGGTGCCGGGCATGAGCGCAGCGACGCTGGCCGCTACGCCCACCGATACCCGCCGGCGATTCATCGACGCCGCCACCGCACTGTTCATCCGGCACAGCTTCGCCGGGACCTCGCTGCAGATGATCGCCGACGAGCTCGGCTTCACGAAAGCCGCTATCTACCATCACTTCCGGACCCGTGAACAACTGCTGACCGCGGTTCTGGAACCTATCATCGGCGAGCTGCGCACGGTTGTCGAAGACTCCGAGACGTTGCGCGGCACGCACGCGCGTGCCGAACGAATGCTCAGCGGCTATGCCCGGGTCGCCGTCGACAACCCGGTCCTGATCTCGGTTCTCTCAGCCGATCCCGGCGTGCACAGCGTGCTGAAGGCTAACCGCGAATGGACCGGCATGATCGCGCGACAGCTGGCTTTGCTCGCCGACCTCGATCCGGGTCCGGAGGGACAAATCCGGGCCCGCTTCGTCTTCGCAGGCATCGCCGGATCGGCGGCACAGCGCGGCGACGTCGATCGGGAGTGGCTGCACGGCCACCTGGTCGAGGTGGGACGGCGCACGCTCGGCCTGCGCCCTCCTCGGCGAACCACCTAGTACCACAACGTTATTCGTGCCCACGTCGGTGGCAGTGCCCGCCGGGAAGGAGAAGCTCGTGTCCAAGACCGCAGTGGTGACCGGCGGCGGTTCCGGGATCGGGGCGGCGATCGTCAACCGCCTGCGGTCCGAGGGCTACCGCGTGGCCGTCCTCGACCTCAACGCGTCGGACTCCGAGTTCTCCTACGTCGCCGATGTCACCGACCGGGCTCAGATCGATGCCGCACTCGGCGAGATCCGCGCCGCGCTGGGACCGGTCACCATCCTGGTCAATGCCGCGGGCAAGGACAGCTTCCGGCGCTTCATCGACATCAACTTCGACGAGTGGCGCAGGATCATCGACATCAACCTCAACGGCGTGTTCCACACCATCCAGGCGGTGCTGCCGGACATGCTCGAGGCAGGCTGGGGGCGCATCGTCAACATCTCCTCGTCGAGCACCCACTCCGGAGTTCCGTACATGTCGGCCTATGTGGCCGCCAAGTCCGGCGTCAACGGGCTGACGAAAAGTCTTGCGCTGGAATATGGTCCGGCCGGAATCACCGTCAACGCGGTTCCACCGGGCTTCATCGACACCCCAATGCTGCGCAGCGCCGAAGCGCGCGGCAACCTCGGTGACATCCAGGCCAACATCGCTGCCACACCGGTGCGGCGGATGGGCAGGCCCGAGGACATCGCCGCCGCCTGCGCCTTCTTCATCTCCGAGGAGGCCGGCTACATCACCGGCCAGATCCTCGGTGTCAACGGCGGCCGCAACACCTGACCGGGTTCACCCACCCGCTTTCGAGGTCGGTGTCACCGACGTCGTCACGGTGACGGTGGTGGTGCTCACCGTCGGACTGGCGCTACCGGAGGTGGTCGCCGACGTGCTCGACGACGACGTGCCCGACCCGGAGAAGCCTGGCTGGACCAGTTCGACCCACGAGTCGCGGTAGATCACGTTGTCGCCCTCGGACACCAGGAACACCTTCGGCGAGATCGAGTAGGTGACTCCGTCTGTGCCGGCGATGACGGTGCCGTCGGCGCCGCGACTGGCGGGCAGGGTGACCGCCGCGTTGTCGGACAGGCGTACACCGCGGTACTCGAGGTCACCGTTGGGGTCGACGCAGATGGCCATCAGGGATCGCTCGGTGCGGCCGTACGCCATCACGCTCTGGTTGTCGCTGCAGCGGGCCTTGGTGTTGACGTATCCCTTGGCATCCGCCTTCACCGGCGCGGAGCCGCCGCTCGAGGTGGCCGTCGTCGTCGAGGTGGCCGTCGTCGTCGAGGTGGCCGTCGTCGAGGTGGTGGCGGTCGTGCTCGGCGCCGCCTGCGCCACCGGCAGGGTGTCGGCAGAACCGGAGTTCATCGTGACGCCCACCGCCAGCCCGACCGTGACGAGCGCTGCGCCGGCTCCCAGCGGCGCCAGCATCCTCGAGCGCCGCGACTTGCTCGGCTCGGGGAGAAGTGGGTGATCAGCGGACATGGGATCCCTCCGGATGCGACGGGGTGTCACGCTTAAGCGAACCACCTCGCCGGGTGTTTTCCGTGCTGGCGCAGCGGCGTTTCGCCGGACCAATTGCCCTCCTCGCTACGCTCGGTCGGGTGGGCGCTGAGCGGTTGGTCTTCTCCGGTCACATCGCCGGGTTCGGCACCGCCGCCGGTGTCCGCCTGGTGATCGGACGCTGGGCCGAATCGCCGTTCGGCAGCTTCGCCGACGTGATGGTGCAGACCGCCGCCGACGAGCGGGTGCTGATTGCGCCCAGCGCGCAGGTGGCTGACTTCGTCTCCTCGACCTACCGCTTCGACCGGGTGGAGTTGGGCGAGGTGCGGGCGGAGTTGTCCACGCACACCTTGACCGTCGCGGCCCCCCGCCTCGATGTCACCGTCACGATCGGCGGCCCGACGCCGATCGACCGGCTGCTGCGGCTGGTGCCGGGCCGGCTCGCCGTCGCGCCTTGGTGGCTGGCCGCCATCGATCCCGTGGCGGCCAGGATCGTGCCGGGCGTACACACCGCGGGCAGCGCAGGCAACGGCCGCCGCGAGTACTACGGGGTGCGGCGCTCGCGGCGCGTCACCGCCGTGACGGGCAGGTTCGACGGAGCCGAGCTGGGCGGGGTGGCGCCGCTGCTGCCTGCGGTGGGGTTCGGCTTCTCCTCGGCACCACCGGATCCGCAGATCGTTGCGGTCACCACCACGATCGACATGCCGTCCTCAGTTGCCCGCTGACACCGGTTTGGGTACGTGGGTCAGCACCGCCCACAACAGCTGCGCGGCCTTGCGCGCCGCCTCGTCGGGAACGATCGGGCTGGCGGCGGCCGGTTGTTCGGCGGGAGAGCCGCCGATGTGTTCCATCAGCGCGACAGCCAGCGTCCGCAGTTTCACGTTCGACTCGTGGCTGGCCCGGCGCAGGGTGTTCCAGGCCGTCTCGGCATCGCAGCGCAGGCAGCCCATGATCGCGCCCTTGGCCTGCTCGATGGCCCCGCGGGACTGCAGCACGGCCATCATGTCGGCGACCGCGGTGCCGTCCTGGGCTCCGCTGGTGAGCATCGCGGCGAAGATCAGCTGCTCGTAGCCGACCAGAGTGTTCACGGTGGCGGCCGTGGCCGGCCGAGTCAAGGTGCACGAGAGCACCACGGTGGCGTCGGCCTCCCAGACACCCGGCACCGCCGCCGAGCCGCGCACCTGACGCCAGGCGGTGCTGTGCTCCGGATGGTAGGCCGTCATCGCGTCCAGCGTCAGGTCCGGCCACCGGTCATCCGACCACAGGTCCAGGCTGAGCACCGGGATCTGGTGGGTGACCGCGTCCACGACGGGGCCACCCAGCCCGCCGAGCTGAGCCTGCACGATCTCCCGACCGAAGCCACGCGCGGCCACCACGGTGGTCTCGTGGTCGTGGCCCCGCTCGTGCACAGTGATCGCCAGGCCGACGGCATCGGGCAGGTCGCGTTGCACTCGCTCCAGGATCCGAACCAAAAGTTGGTCGTCGGAAGCCATTTCGCGCGGCTGAAAGTTGGGGATGGGCATTGTCGTGTCTTACTCCATCGTGACGACGGCGGCCACTCGGTCCAGTCCGGATATCCCGAGCAGAGTCTTGATGGGCCCGGTCGACGCCACGAGCATGGTGAGCTCGGTGGTAGCGGCAACGGCGAACAGGGCGCGGACCGCAGCGCTGTCGCAGTAGTTGACCTCGGTGAGGTCGACGGTCAGCGCGGTCGACCCGTTGGCGGCCTTGGCCATCGCGTCGGAGAAGTCGGCGACGTTGGCGAGGTCGATGTCTCCGGAGGCGACCACCACCGGAGACGTGTCGCCGGACGCCACCGTGACCCGGAACTGGGCGTCTGTCATCGGGTCAACTCCTTGGTCATTTCGACGGTGGTGCCGCTTTGGGTGGCGCTCAGGTGAACCGTGTCGACCAGTGCAGCGATCACTCGCAGGCCGTGGCCTCTGTTGCCGGGCGACTCGGGTGGCGGTTTCCAGCAGCCGTCGTCGCAGACCGCCAGTCGCACGCCGTCATCGGTGGCGGCGGCGGTCACGGTCAGCTCAACCTTATGCTCGGCCCTGTCGTGGGCGTGCTCGGCCGCGTTGGACGCGGCCTCGCCGACCGCCAGCAGCAGGTCCGCGGCAGTGTCGTTGCCGATGCCGGCGGACTGGAACCAACGGCGCAGCTGCGCGCGGACGGCGGCCAGGCTGGCCGGTTCGGCCGGGACGCGAACACACAGGTCGGGCACCGTGGAACCGTCCATGTCCCGTCCTGGTCTCAGTGGCTCATCCACCCGGTCTCCCGTCGTCATCCCGCCCCCGACGACGCAATCGCCGCAGCTTATCAATGTCGTGAGCCCGCGGCGCTGGCGCGAGCCGAAAACTCAGTCGCGTCATATCCGGTGTTCGCCGGCGCACCTTTGCGGTTTCACCCGAACCGGCCGGGTCTCAGCCGTTAGTCTCAGCACAGGGCCAACGGGGCACAGGGCCCGGTGGCATACGACTCAGAGGATGAACAATGTTCCGCGAGATCGTCATCGCAGCAGCCGTCGCGGGGACCGCGCTCGGTGCCGCACCGTGCGCCTCGGCCGACGAACCCCACGGCCCGTTCGCCGGTGATCCGCCGGGTATCGACTACACGGCCAACCTGTACGCCCCCTGCTACGCCCTGGATCGCTTCATCTTCGGACGCGGGCCGGGCGGAGAGCCGTTGGCGTGCCACTTCATTCCCAACCAGTCGCCATTCGGCGAGGCCCGGTCACCTGCGGACGCCGGTACGTGGGTGGTTTCCTACAAGCTCTACGGCGTGCAGGCCGTCGGCGCGCCGTGTCCCGGTCCGCAGTCGGCGGCCCAGTCTCCCGACGGGCTGCCGATGCTGTGCCTGGGTGCGCAGGGCTGGCAGCCGGGTTACCTGACCTCGGGCGAGTGGGGCAACGGCAGCAACTTCAACCCGGCAGGCTAGACGGCGGCTGCCGCCTCGTTGAGCTCCTCGAGCCGGTTGGTGGCCTCGAGGTATTCCTGAACCCACCGCTCGATCACGGCCGCGGTCTTCTCCACCTTGCTGAACTGGCCGACAACCTGACCGACAGGGTTGAAAGCGACGTCGACGGTTTCGTTCGGGTACTTGTTGGTGGCCGCAACGGCCATCCCGGAAACCATGTACTGCAACGGCATTCCGAGCGGCTCGGGGTTGCCGGCCGTCTCCCAGGCCTGGGTCCAGTCGTTGCGCAGCATGCGGGCAGGCTTGCCGGTGAACGACCGGCTGCGCACGGTGTCGCGGCTGGTGGCCTTGACGTAGGCGGCCTGCTGAACCGGGGTGTTGTGGGCCTCCTCGACCATCAGCCACTGCGAACCGGACCACGCGCCCTGGCAGCCCAGCGCCAGCGCGGCGGCGATCTGCTGGCCGCTGCCGATCCCGCCTGCGGCCAGCACCGGGCGCGGGGCGACCTCCTTGACCACCTCCGGCCACAGCACGATCGAGCCGACATCACCGCAGTGGCCGCCGGCCTCACCACCCTGAGCGATGATGATGTCGACGTCGGCGTCGGCATGCTTGCGGGCCTGCCGGGCGGAGCCGCACAGCGCCGCGACCTTGCGGCCGGAGTCGTGGATGTGCTTGATCATCTCGACGGGTGGCGTGCCCAGCGCGTTGGCGATCAGCGTGACCTTGGGATGCTGCAGCGCGACCTGGACCTGCGGGGTGGCGGTGGCCTCGGTCCAGCCCAGCAGCTGGAGAGCGTTCGAGTCCGCGTCGGAGGTCGGGACCCCGTGGTCGGCCAGGAGCTTCTTGGCGAAGTCGAGGTGTTGTTGGGGAACCATCTTCTTCAGCATCTCGGCGAGTTCGTCGCCGGACATGTCGGTGTTCATCCCCTCGTACTTGTTCGGGATCACGATGTCGACACCGTAGGGATGGTCGCCGATGTGCTCGTCGATCCACTTCAGTTCGACCTCGAGTTCATCGGGGGTGAACCCCACCGCGCCGAGCACACCGAAGCCGCCGGCCTTGCTGACGGCCACGACGACGTCGCGGCAGTGGGTGAACGCGAAGATGGGGAACTCGATGCCGAGTTCGTCGCAAAGGGCAGTGTGCATGACCGGCTCCTCAAAGCGCGCGGTAGGCGACTGGAACGTGTTCTAGTTTAGTACGCCCTGCCCCCGGCGAGTCCAGGTGTTCCGATCAGCGGGTTGACGAATACCTATCGGGCCGGGGCCGGCACCCTGATCGTCCCGGGACCGTGAGTCACTGAGAAGCGGAGCCGACCCCGCTGCGGGCGCCGATCAGCATCGCGCCGGCCGCCACCACCACGCCGACGACGGCGATCGGGATCGACCAGGCCCGGCGCTGCGACACCGCCGACTGGCATTGCGCCACATAGTCGTTGTGCGGGACGACCTGGTTGAGAATCGGCACGTTGGCCACTGTCTTGCTGTTGGCCTCGCGGGCCGCGGACAAGTCGGCGGACACCGCATTGCCGCAGCCGATGCTGCCGCCGTTGCCGTCCGATGTCGATACCGGAACCAGCAGGGCGATCAGCCCCACCGCCAGCAGTATCGCGCCAATCGCGAGAACCAACCGCCGCACCGTCACGTCCGTGTCTCCTTGTCCGTCGGATCGGTGCGGTGACTACCCAGCGGCTCCGGCGGCCAAACCGTCACGGCCGCTACGGCGCGGAGTACAACGCGACCTCGGAGACCAACGGCAGGTTCAGCGTGGTCCGGATGCCCGGCGGCGCGGCGATCACCGCCGGGATGGCGTTGACGATGCGCCCGGCCGCGCCCGCGATGGCGGCGTGGTTGTGGTCGCCCTTGTCGCTGGTCGGGCAGATGTCGACGGCATAGGACGGCTCGCCGGTGATCTCGACGCGGTAAGACCCGCCGGGCTGGGCGGGCTGCGCCCACTCCGGACGCAGGTCGCCACGTAGTCGGGTGACGTGCTCGACGACGATGACGGGTTGGTCGCCGACCATGCCCTTGATCTCGAAGCGCACCGCCGCGACCCCACCTTTGGGGATGTGGCCGGCGGCGATGTCGAACGCCTCGGGCGCGGGCTCGCGCTCGTAGTTCTCGGCGATCGAGTCGATGTTGATGTTCAGCCCCGCAGCCAGCTGCCGGATCGCACAGCCCCACGCGATGCTCAGGACGCCGGGCTGGAACAGCATCGGCACCTGGTCGAGCGGCTGACCGAAGCCCATGACGTCGAACATCACGATCGCGCCGTCATAGGTGGCGTAGTCGGCGATCTCCATGCAGCGCACCTGCTTGATGCTCTGGCACGTGCTGGCGAAGGCCAGCGGAATCAGGTCGGTGATAAAACCCGGATCGACCCCGTTGATGTAGATGCTCGAATTGCCTGCTCGCCCAGCCTCTTCCAGCGGTTCGATGTACTTGTCGGGCATCACCTGCCACGGGAACTGGAGCACCCCCGGCGACGAGCCGACCACGTTGACGCCTGCGGCCAGGATCTTGCGCACGTCCGCCATCGCCTGCGGCATCCGGTTGTCACCCATGGCGCAGTAAACGGCGCACTCGGGTTCTGCCGCCAGGACGGCGTCGAGGTCCTTGGTGGCCGTGATGCCGGTCGTCACGTCCAGCCCGGCCAGTTCGCCGGCGTCCTTGCCCACCTTCTCGTCGGTGGACACGACCAGCCCGGTGAGTTCGAAGGCCGGGTTGGCGATCAGTTCGGACAGGGCCAGACGGCCGACGTTCCCGGTGCCGATGTGGGCGACGCGGATGGCCATTCGTTCTCCTCACGATCGCGTTGCAGTCGCCTCAGTATGCGCACTCCGCGCGGAAACTGGAACAGGTTCTATTTTCTCCTCGGCGCTGCGGTAGCCTGTCGCGTCATGGGACGCGTAGACGACAAGGTCGCGATCATCACCGGCGGGGCGCAGGGCATGGGTGCCGCCGACGCACGGATGCTCGTCGCCGAGGGCGCCAAAGTGGTGATCGCCGACATCCTCGACGAGCCGGGTCAGGCCCTGGCCGCCGAGTTGGGCGACGCGGCGCGCTACGTGCACCTCGACGTCAGCGACGAAGAGCAGTGGCAGGCCGCGGTCGACGCCGCCGTCACGGCCTTCGGGAAGGTCAACGTCCTGGTGAACAACGCGGGCATCGTGCAGGTGGCCCCGCTGAAATCACTCGACGTCGAGAAGTGGAACCGGGTCCTCGCCGTCAACCTCACCGGCGCCATGCTGGGCATCAAAGCCGTGCTGGGTCCGATGAAGGAAGCCGGCGGCGGGTCGATCATCAACGTCTCCTCCATCGAGGGCATGCGCGGCGCCTCGTGGGTGCACAGCTATGTCGCCTCGAAGTGGGGGCTGCGCGGGCTGACGAAATCCGCTGCGCTGGAACTGGCCTCGGACAACATCCGGGTCAACTCGCTGCACCCCGGCTTCATTCGCACCCCGATGACCAAGCATTTCCCCGACGACATGGTCGGCACGCCGCTGGGGCGTCCCGGCAAGCCTGAGGAGGTCGCCACGTTCGTGGTGTTCCTGGCCAGTGACGAATCGTCGTTCTCGACCGGTTCGGAGTTCGTGGTCGACGGCGGGCTGATCACCGACGTCCCGCACAAACTGCCGTAACTCAGCTCCTGCCGTTGCGGCGCACCCGCAGGGCGAGCGAACTGAACGCCGCACCCAGGGCGGCCCGCCCCAGCGCCGGGAAATGGCCGATGGCGTTGGCCGCCCCGCCGCGTCGCCCCGGAATGCTCAGCTGCAGAACCGGCCAGTCGTGTGCAGCGGCCATGGCCGCCAGTCCCGCTCGCGGGTTCACCGGCCGCGGGTGCCCGACGAGCGCCATCAGCGGCGCGTCCTCGTCACCGTCGGCGTAGAAGTAACTGCGTGCCAGATCGACGCCGTTCGATTCGCAAAAGCGTTGCGCGGCAGCGGCTTTCTGACGTCCCCACACGATGGGCGGATTGATCCGGCCGGTGAGCAGCCCGCTGTCGTCGAGTTCGAAGGTGTTGCACACCACGTTCGGGATGCCCAGCGCGCGCGCGACCGGCCCGGCGTGGATGGTCAGCGCCGAGGAACTGAGCACCACCGTGTGACCGCGGGCCTGGTGGGCCTTGACGATCTCCCGCATCAGCGGATACACCCGCTGGGATACCTGCTCGGAGTACAGCCGCTCACCGATCTCGTCGAGTTCGGCCAGCGACTCGCCGCGCAGATATCCCGCCGCCCGCACCAGTAGCCGCTCGAACTGCATGCGGCCCAGCTTGTAGCGCAACGAGGCTTCGATGACGCCGAGCACCTCGCCGACGCGGGCCTGCCGGCGGCGGATCCGGTCGCTGGCGTGCGCGGTCGCGGTGAACCCGGCGACCAGGGTTCCGTCCAGGTCGAAGAACGCCCCGACGGTCGGGCCCGCGGGACCCTGGGCAACCTGTGTGACGGGGTCCGATGACAGCATCACCCCACCATCATGGCCGAGCCGCAGCGCGGCGACACCCTGAGGAGGGAATGACTCGCTGCGCGTGCTCTCGTCGGTTCGGGTGCGGACGCCACCCTGGTGACGGTGAATCCGCATCGGTATCGACTCGGTCGGTGGCGTCGGGCCCTGGGTTTCGTGAGCCGGCACCGCGCCTAAGTGTCGGCCTTCACGGCGGATTCCAGCTCGTCCTCCCACGCGCCTTCGTCGCGGCCCAGTGCGATGGTCGCCGCGGCCATGGCTCCCACCGCGACGGCCAGGACCACCGCCGAGGGCTTGTTGACCGCCAGGTGCTCGCCGAGCAGCACCTCGCCCAGCAGCACCGCGACCATGGGTTCGAGCACCAGCATCGCCGGCACCGAGGCCCGCAGCGAGCCGGCGTGAAACGCCGACTGCTGTAGCAGCGTCGCGATGACGCCGATCACGATGAGCACGTACAGGATGGGCGAGGTCACCAGCCGCGA
Source organism: uncultured Actinomycetota bacterium (assembly GCA_963716465.1). Lineage (GTDB taxonomy): Bacteria > Actinomycetota > Actinomycetes > Mycobacteriales > Mycobacteriaceae > Mycobacterium. The sequence continues at coordinate 170,365 of CAVQTS010000001.1, read as the reverse complement.
CACGCTGCCATGCGTCACGGCGTGCATGACGATCTTGGTCAGCGCCGCCACCACACCGAACAGCACCCCGACGCCGACGGCCAGCAGGATCGCGCGGCGCCAGTCCGACAACCGCAGCGCCACCGCCAGGCAGCCCGCCACGAACAGCAGGCTGATCCCGGCGACCAGGACAGCAGGCAGCACCGCACCGGCGTAGTCGCCCGGCTTGGTGCGGGCCAGCGCCACGAAGGTGCCCAGTGAGACGGTCAGCAGCACCGCCCAGCCCCACTCGGCTCGGGTGACCCGCCGGTGCGCCAGTCGGGCGCTGAGTGGCAGCGCGAACAGCAGCGCCGAGACCAGCAGGGGAGCGACCAGCAGCAGCGAGCCGTAGGCCAGCGCGACCGCCTGGAACGCGTACCCGGTAACCGCTGCCGCGGTCCCGGCCCACCACAGCCGCCGACGCAGCAGGGTGGACACCATGACGGTGCTGACGCCTTGGTCGGCGGGCACGTCCATGGTTGCGCGCTGGCGAATCACGATGCCGACGGCGGCGAACACCGCACCCGCGAGGGCAGCTGCCACAACAAGGGCGTGCTGCAGCAATGTATTCAGTCCCTTCGAGGTGTCGGCCGTAGAACCGAATCTAGGCCACGCGAAAGAGTGCGGGCGTCAGCGCACCGCAACGACGGTAGGCGCGCTGTTGTATCCGGTCACGCGAACCCAGTTCGCGGCGGGCCCGCCCGGGGGCACCCGGCCCTGAACCTTGACGGTCTCTCCTGGGAAGACGGTGACGTAGTTGTCGTCGTACTCGATGGGCAGGATCTCGTCGGCCAGCGGGCCGGTCAGCAATTCGGCTCGTTCGAAGAACGCGATCTTGGTCGTCGGGTTGTGCAGTGTGACGGTCACCGTCCGGCCCGCCGCGTCGTCGCCGGCCTCGGCGTGGGCGGTGATGTCCAGCGGCACCTTCACCAGGTAGTTGAGTGCGGTCATGTCGGCCCAGCTGACCTGTTTGGAGTCGAACGCCGCGTCGTTGGCCGGCGGACCGACGTCGTCGACCTGCCGGGACTGCCAGTAGACGTTCTCGGCCACCACCTTGCCGGAGGAGTCGATCAGCTCGCATCGCACGAAGAACACCGGGGAGTCGGCCGGCCCCGGCGGCAGCGTCATCGCCTGCACGGCTCCGCCGGAGTCGACGGCGATGCCGTCGGCGGCGCGGTCGTCGCGCAACTTGCCCGCCACGTCGTAGGTGCGCACCCGCACCCGCAGGTCCTCCTGTTTGTCGGCGGTCTGGTTCACGACGCTGACCTTGGCCAGGCGGTGGTTGCCGGTCGCGTAGGAGTCGAACACCACCGACAGCGGCTCCAGGCCCTTCTTGGCGCCGTAGTACGCGCCGCCGGGGCGCAGGTAGTAGTCGAAGATGTTGCCGAAGAACGACGGCCAGTGGCTGTTGAGCATCCAGTAGATCGTCATCTTGTGGCCGTCCCAGCCGTTGGCGGCGAAGGACTCGAACTGGGCGCGGGTCGCCTCGTAGTGGGCCAGCTGCGCCTTGTCGGCGAACACCTGGGCGCTGGACGACGGGCCGTAACGCCGGTCGATGACCCGACGCACGTTGACCAGTTGCGAGTTCTGCGGGCCGGACCCGGCGTGGAAGAACCAGGTGTCGTTGATCGGCCAGAGCTTGTCGGGCGGGATGAACTTGCGAAGACTCGCGAACGGCGGGATGTGCTCGTTGTCGCCCTGCTCGGCCGACGAGCCGCGGGCGGCGCCGTACTGGCCGCTGAACCAATAGGTCGGCGGTCGCCAGCTGTACGGCCCGGCCATCTGGATGCCGTCCCACATCGGCGCCCCGCTGGCGTCCCGGTTCATCGACGACACGGTGTCGACGGTGGCGTTCTGCCAGTGCAGGTCGGTCAGGATGCGGTGGTAGTTGGCCAGCACCTCCTCCGGCGGCCGGCCGTCGCTGCCGTTGGCCCAGATGAACACCGACGGGTGCGAGCGCAGCATGTCGATCTGGGATCGCATGCTCTCCTGGGCGACTCGGCGGTCCTCGTCGTCCCACTGTTGCCATTTCTCCCACTGGTTGCAGCACATCCAGCCATACATCAGTGGGATGCCCATCTCGTCGGCCATCTCGACGAACCGGGTCGAGGAGATCTTGGACTCCAGCCGCAGCATGTTCAGGCCGAGATCCTTGGCGTAGCGCAGGATCGCGGCGTCCCGGTCCGGGTCGGACTTGTAGAGCAGGTCGGGGGTGTAGGTGGCCCCGCGCACCAGGAAGTCCTTGCCGTTGACCTTGAGGTAGAAGTTGCCGCCGGTGCCCAGGTTGGCGAAGGCGTCGTCGGTGTCGCGGCCCTGGGTGATGGTGCGGATCCCGAACTTCGATGTGGCGGTGTCGGTGATGGTGCGGTTCTGGACGAAGTCCAGCCGGAGGTTGTAGAGGTCCGGCCGGCCCATCGTGTACGGCCACCACAGGTCGGGATGGCCGACCGTCAGCGCCGCGAAACGATCCGGGGTGAACCTGATCTCGCGTTCCTCGCCGCCTTCGAGCGTGACGGCCTCGTCGACCTGGATCGGGGCCTTACCGTCGCGGGTGATCGTTGCGCGCAGCACGCCGCTGACCCGCTCGGGGGAGTAGTTGCGCACGCCGGCGTAGACGGTCAGCCGCGCGCTGTCGGTGTCGGGCAGTGGCAGCTCGGTGTTGACGGTGGCGGCACCGATGGCGACGGCGCCGGATGTCTTGAGGTACACCGGTTTCCAGATGCCGGCGTTGCGGTCGGGAACGAACGAGTTTCCATTGGCGGGATTCTTGTTCGGTCCCTGGTAGCCCAGATAGCGCCAGTTGATCCAGTCGTACCAGCTATCGGCCAGTTCGACACCGTCGACGTCCTGGATGGCACGTTCCGGGGTGACCCGGACCGCGAGGACGTTCGGCTGGCCGGGCTGGATCCACGGGGTGACGTCGAGTTGGTGATCGTTGTACATCCCGACGATCTGGCGGTTGTCGGCGATACGGTGGCCGTTGAGCCAGATGTCGGCGCGGTAGTTGATGCCGGGGAAGTCCAGCAGGTAGGTCTGCTGGCCGGCCGGCGCGCCGAACGTGGTCCGATACCACCAGTCCTGCTTGTAGAGGTCCTGGGGGACCTCGGTGAGCAGGTTCTTGCCGTAGTAGAGGTTGGGGTAGACGCCGTCATCCTCCAGCGTCTGCAGAACGGTGGCCGGCATCCGGCGCACCGGATGCCAGGCGGAGTCGTCGTAGCCGGCGCTGGACACCGTGTCGCCGTCGGCGCCGAGCTTGTCGGCCGACTCGAGCTTCCAGCCGCTGGCCAGTTCGACGTCCTGGGCGGCCTGCGGTGCGGGGGCCTGCAAGGCCCGGAAGTCTCCGGCGCAGACCAACAGGAGCACGATGACGACGATCGCTCGGAACGTCTTCGCCACCGTCGTCTGACTCCTCGCATCGATCTTGCGACAGACAACGGCGCGGGAGGCGGCCGGATGTCGCGGGTTCATCTTGGCAGAGCCGGGGCCGGGTCGTCGTATCTGGTTGGGTGGAACCGGCGCTGACCTCGTGGAACCGGACGCACCGGCGAAAAATCCGGGCATCACCCCGGACGACTGGGTGCGGTTCGGGGCCCACGGGCAACAGTTGCGCGCGACTGGCGCGCCGGCCGAGGACGTCGGGGCTCAGGGACCGGTACGTGCGGTGCAGGTGAACGGCTCGTCGATCCAGTAGGTGTCATGCTGCTGGTCGTAGACCAACTGATAGGTCGTCGCCGGGTCGCACAGCTTGTCGATCTGCGCCTTGTCCGCCGCGGCGATCGTGAACCAATACTTGTTGGTGTCGGGGGTGATGTTCTCGCACTTGTAGAAGAAGCCGAAGACGCCCGGCCCGAACACCCCGCTGAGGAAGTCGGTGGACAGCTTCTTGTTGAGGTTGATGTTGTCGCAGTCGGCGCGCATCCCCGCGACGCTGGTGGTCTGCGCTGCGGCGGTGGTGAAACCGCGCGCGGTGTGGGTGCCCGACGCCGTCCACACCTGGGCCGGTAACCCGATCTGCGCGGCGATCTGGCCGAGGAACGGGTTGACCGGTTCCTCGGCGTCCGGGTCGGCGGTGCCGATGCCGGCGCCGAGCATCGTCATAACCGCGGCGAGCGTCGCGCCCGAACCGACCGCGCACAACCGGGATGCGAACCTCACCGTGGCCCTCCTTGTGGTGCGACGCCGATTGCAATGGCACCTTAACCGCCCACCGCAGGCGGCGCCCCGCAAAAACAAATCGACTTTGCGTGGACGCCGCCGAAGCCCGCGTGCCGATCTAGGCTTACGCCATGACCGATCAGGACCGTGCGGCAGCCCGCCGCGAGATTGCCGATGCCCTGCTGACCGCCCTCGAACGCCGCCACGAGGTGCTCGACGCCATCGTGGAGTCGCCCGACCGCGCTTCGGCGGTCGACGCCATCACCGCGCTGCTGGGGAAGTCCCGGCGCGGCGGCGAGGCCGTCATGGGGATGTCCTTCGACCAGCTGACCAAAGACTCCCGGCGCCGGATCGCCAAGGAGATCGAGGACCTCAACAGCCAGCTCAGCTTCACCCTCGGCGAGCGGCCCGCGAGTTCCGACGACAGTCTGCAGCTTCGCCCGTTCTCTCACGACGCCGACCGAGACATCTTCGCTGCCCGCACCGACGAGGTAGGGCTCCGCCGGCGACGGCTCGGGTTCACCGGCAGGTGACCTCGATGACGAGATCCGTTCCGCGCGTGAGCGTCTGCACGCCGAAGAGGCGGCCTGGTTCGTCGCCATCGATGGCGACGAGAAGGTCGGCATGGTGTTCGGGGAGCTGGCCGGCGGCGAGGTCAACGTCCGGATCTGGATTCACCCCGAGCACCGGAAGAAGGGGTACGGCACCGCCGCGCTGCGCAAGTCGCGATCGGAGATGGCCGCACACTTCCCGGCAGTGCCGCTGGTGGTCCGCGCTCCAGGCAGCGCCGGCTGACGCAGCCACGAATCGGGTGACCGATGACCGTCGCGGTGCGAGCAACACCGGCCGCCGGCGGCTCGACGCATCCGGTGATCCGGTTCTGAGCGGACCGCCCGGCGCTGCGTAATGTCGCACGGTATGAGTACGCGCGCGGGAATCGTGGTCACCGGCACCGAGGTGCTGACCGGACGCGTTGCCGACCGCAACGGTCCGTGGGTGGCCGACCGGCTGCTGGAACTGGGCGTCGAACTGGCCCACATCACGATCTGCGGCGACCGCGCCGATGACATCGAGGCGCAGCTGCGTTTCCTGGCCGCCGAAGGCGTCGACCTGATCGTGACGAGCGGCGGCCTGGGTCCGACGGCCGACGACATGACCGTCGAGATCGTGTCTCGCTTCTGTGGCCGCGACCTGACCTTGGACGCGGAGCTGGAAGCCAAGATCGCGGCGATCCTGAAGTCTCTGATGGCGCGCTACACCGGTGTGGACTTCGATGCGGTGCGCGCGGCCAACCGCAAGCAGGCGATGGTTCCGGTGGGCGCCCACGTCCTGGACCCGGTCGGTACCGCGCCCGGCGTGGTGGTGCCCGGCAAGCCGACGGTGCTGGTTCTGCCCGGGCCGCCTCGTGAGCTGCAGGCCATGTGGCCGGCCGCGATGGCCAGCGAGGCGGTGCAGCAGGCGATCGCCGGAAGGACGATCTACCACCAGGACACCGTCCGGATGTTCGGGCTGGCCGAGTCCGGGCTTGCCGAGACGCTGCGGGAGGCCGAGCGCAGCGTGCCCGGTTTCACGGATCTGGAGATCACCACCTGCCTGCGCCGCGGGGAGGTGGAGATGGTGACCCGCTACGAACCGCGCAGCGCAGAGGTGTACGGGCAGTTGATGGCCCTGGTCCGGGACCGGCACGGCGCCATGGTGTTCTCCGAGGACGGTTCGCTGGTCGACGACCAGGTGGCGCGGCTGCTGGCCGGGCGGCGCATCGCGACCGCGGAGTCGTGCACCGCGGGTCTCCTGGCGGCCCGGCTGACCGACCTTGCCGGCTCGTCGGCGTACGTCGCCGGTGGGGTGGTGGCCTACGCCAACGAGGCGAAGATCGACTTGTTGGGTGTCGACGCCGCGCTGATCGATGAACACGGGGCGGTGTCGCAGGCGGTGGCCGAGGCGATGGCGGACGGGGCGCTGCGCCGTTTCAACGCCGACACCGCAGTGGCGATCACCGGGATCGCGGGTCCGGGGGGCGGGACGGCGGACAAACCGGTGGGCACCGTCTGGTTCTGCGTGAAGCTGGCCGACGGCACCACGGTCATCCGGTCGCTTCGGCTGCCGGGTGGGCGCTCGGACATCCGGGACCGGTCCACGACCGTGGCGATGCACCTGCTGCGGCGCACGCTTCTTGGCGAATTCGGTGCTGTGGAAGCCTAATTCAGGCAGATCGCGGCGTCGTCGACCACGACTTCGGACGCGACGGGGCTGTCGACGTCACACAGCGCGAAGAAACGGCCGCCGAGGTTGGCCAGCTCGATGAGCAGTTCGGCTCGGTCCAGGCCGGCGTCGAGAGCTTGGTCGAGCAACGCGATGATGTCGTCGCGGCACGTCATCGCGCCGTCGACGCGGATACCGCCGGCCTGGGCCTGACGTGCCGCCCGAATCATCCGCCAGGCGTAGCGCCGTTCGTCGATGAACTCGCTCATTCGGACAGCCTTTCGACGGCGGTGCGGCGACTAGCCGTCCGTGCACCGGTTTCTTCAGTACTCCGACAGAATGCATCGCCCGCCCCGGTGGCGACAGGGACTTGTGGCCCCGACTTGCGGGGCCGTTGGGCACGACACATGGACCGGCGGTCGGAAGGCCGGCAAACGAATCATTCCGCTTGACCCGTTCGACTGGGCCGAAAGCTGGATGCGCTGATAAGGAACCAACTCGGCGCATAACCGACCGTCACCCGGTCAGCGAATCCCGCTCGACCGGGAAATCGAAGTAGGTTTCCGGATAAGGCTCGGGTTGATAGGTGAAGTGCCACCACTCTTTGTCGTAATTGACGAAGCCCTGCTTTTCCAGACCCTCCTTCGGTAGCCGACCGCGGCCGGCGGCGACGCCACCGCAACCACGAGTATGGTTGTTATGGCCGAAATTAGTTGCCGGTCAATGCTTTTCGTCACGGTCCCAGATGTCGAGCACGGCGTTCAAAATGTCCTCGGCACGGCCGAGTCCGGCGAGGTGGCTCTCGCCGGGCAGGTGGTAAAGCTCGGCGTCGGGCAGCCCGCTGACCACATGCTGACCATGGGCGAACGGCACGATGTGGTCGCGGTCGCCGTGCCACCACCGGACCGGCACCTTGACCTCGTCGAGGCGGAAACCCCAGTCCCGGGCGAAGACGACGATGTCGGCGAACGGCGCCGCCAGCTGTTTGCGGCTGCCGTTGAGCAGGTCGTCGAGGAACATCGCCTTGAACTCGGGGCGCACCAGCATCTTGCGGTCCGCTTCCGGCGAGATCGCGGCGTAGAGGTAGACGGCCGGCTCGGCCAACGGCCGGATCAGTCGGATCAGGGTGCTGGCCGCGATCCGGATCGGTCCGCCGGCCACTTGGATCACGGGAGCGACCACCGTTCCCAGCGCCATCAGCCCGCCACTGATCGCGTCCGGCCCGACCGTCGGCGCGACGCCACCCAGGACGCCTGCCGCGACGATCCGGTCGGGCATCGCCGCCGCGCAGGCCAACGTGTAAGGGCCGCCGCCGGACAGGCCGACGACGGCCATCTTGTCGATGCCCAGGGTGTCGGCGATGGTGGCCATGTCGGCGGCGAAGGCGAGCACGTTCTCGTACTGGAACGGGGTCGACGACCCGATTCCGGGACGGTCCACGCCGATCAGCCGGATGCTGCGCTGCTCGGCGAAGACCCGGGCTTCCATCGGGATCTGACGGCGCGCCCCGGGGGTGCCGTGCAGCCAGAACACGGCCCGGCCCTGGGGATCGCCGAACTCGGCGAAGCTGATCCGGCGGTCCTCGCCGACGGCGATGTTGCCCTCCAGCTTCGGACGAGCAATAGCGACAACCATGGGCACAGTCTCGCATGCGTCAGCTATCGCCCCCGCGCGTTCTGTCAAAGGGGGAGCCTCGCCCAGCTATCGCCCACGCCACACCTGCGGTCGGCGCTGCGCCCACGGCATCGCGTCCTCGAGCTGCGCGGCGAGCTGCAGCAGGATCGTCTCCTCGGGCGCCATCAGCTGGACGCCGATCGGCAGGCCGTCGGCGGTGCCGACGGGAAGCGAGATCGCCGCCCACCCGGTGACGTTGGCCATGGTTGTCCATCCGGTGTGGGCGAACTCGACGTCGAAGAAGGCGCGCGTGGTGCCCCGCGGTTGGTCGAGCACCCCGTAGGACGGCGGCGGGGCCAGCAGCGTCGGTGCCAGCAGCACGTCGTGGGCGGCCATGCCGGCGGCGAAGGCGCGGCCCTGGGCGTGGACGGTGTCGATGGCATCGGCGTAGGCCACCCCGGTGGTGGCGAGGCCCTCCCGGATCATCACCCAGGTGCTGGGCTCGAATTCGTCGTCGCGCGGGTCGCGGCCCAGGTGCGCCCGCGCGAAGTCGTAGAGCTGGACGTTGCTGACGTTGTGCAGCACGGCGATCGCGTCGGCCACCGCGTCGGCGTCGAACTGCGGAGCGCCGCTCTGGACCCGGTGGCCAAGGCCCTCGAGCGCCCGCGCGGTCGATTCGACGGCATTCACCACGCGCGGATCGGTGGCCGGTGCGGGGAAGGGCGACCTCGTCGAGAGCAGGATCCGCTGCGGCGCGGGTGTGTACCGGATCGCTTGCAGGAACGGCTGATCCGGCGGCGCGGCGTTGTAGGGATCGCCCGGCGCCGACCCGGTCACGGCGTCGAGCAGCGCGGCGCTGTCGCGCACCGTTCGGCTCAGCGCATGTTCGACCGCCAGGCCCTCGAGCAATTGGCCACCGGGCGCGAAGGAGGTGCGGGCGCGGCGGGGCTTGAGCCCGACCAGTCCGCAGCAGGCCGCGGGCACCCGGATCGATCCGGTGCCGTCGCCTCCGGACGCGGCCGGCACCACGCCGGCAGCCACCGCAGATGCCGATCCACCCGACGAACCGCCCGGCGTGATCGTCGGCGACCACGGGTTGGCGGTGCGGCCGAACAGCGACGGTTCGGTGGTGCAGTGGTTTCCCCACTCCGGGGTGTTGGTCTTTCCGAACACCACCAGTCCGGCGTCCAGGTAGCGCTCGACGATCCAGGCCGTGTGGCGCGCCACGTGGGTACGAAGCGCACGCGACCCCATTGCTTCGGGCGCCCCGGCCAACGAGGCACCAAGATCCTTGAGCAAAAAGGGAACTCCGGCCAGCGGGCCGGCCGAACCGTCGCGCAGGGTGCTCGACGCGTCGAGCGCGGCAGCCTGCGCGCGGCCGTGGTCGAACAGATCGGTGATCACGGCGTTGAGGGCGCGTGCGCCGTCGAGGCGAATGATCGCCGCCTCGAGCAGTTCTACGGCCGACACCTCGCCGGCAGCGGCCAGAGCCGCTTGCCCGATCGCATCGGCGTCGGCGAGTTCAGCGGCCAGCTTCGCATCCATTGCCACGGACCTTCGCCGCCCCGGGCCGGGGGTGGCAAGCCGCAGGCCGGGGGCTGGTCGCGGTCGTTCTACTAGCTGCTTCCCTGACCGGAGGCCTGCTGCTGCTGCGCTTGCTGGGCAGCCTGGACCTCCGCGGCCTTCTCGGCCTGGCCCTCCGGGCTGGCCAGCGAGTTCCCCGGCACGCCCGGCGCAGCGAGTTTGGCGTTGCAGTTCAGGTAGAGCAGCACGGTGTTGGTGACGGGGGAGAAGTTGTCGCCCTTGAGCCAGGGCGCCGACTGCGAGCGGGTGACGATGCAGTTGGCCTGGGAAAGCTGGTTGCCTGACGAGGACGCGATGACCGCCGTCTTACCGGCGCTGCTGATCGCCGAAGAGGCAGCCGAGTAGGTCTGCCCGGCGTAGGCGTCGGCGGACGCCACACCGGCGCCGAGGAATGTCATCGAAGCCACACTGAGTGCGACGGTTCCCACTCCGAATGCGATGAGCTTGCTCACGTAGGCGCCCTTCTCGTGCTTGCCGTTCCACCCTGCGCGTCACAGTCGGCGGGACACGAATTCACAGGTTAGAGGGCGATTCTGCTAGTTGGCTGTGCGCAGACTGTAGACGGGCTGAGTGTCGTTGGACTGTGCAAAGAACACCCCCATTGTCGGCCCCCGGCACATCGAGCGCTACCTGAGCGACAACACATGTTCGCCTGGATGCGGTTCACTGGTGGCATGGCACCTGCACGCCAGCACCGACCGCGCCGGTTGCGCGATCCGCTGTCGATGGGATTCGCGGCGCACCGCGGTCTGCTGATCCTGCGTTTGCGCTGGCACGAGAGAGTCGCGCGCCGCGCGTCGCCTTCAGACGGCGATTTTGTTGACTCGTCGCCGGTATGACGACGGCGTCTCGCCGCAGAACTGGGCGAACGCCCTGGTGAACGATCCCATGCTGTCGAAGCCGACGGCGCTGGCGGTCTGCTGGACGCTCTGACCGGGGGCGGCGAGTAACGCCATGGCCCGCAGCATCCGGGCGTGCAGCAGGTATGTGCGCCAGGACAGTCCGACCTCGCTCTGGAACTGCCGCCGCAGCGTGCGCTCCGAGACCGCGACGGCCCGGCACACCTCGTCGAGGCTGACCGACTGCAGCTGATCCTTGGTGTAGGCCATCGCCGCGGCGACCACCGGGTCCTCGGACGTCGGAAGGCTCAGTGGCGCTTCGTGATCGAGCGCATCGGACACCAGGTTGGCCAGCGTCAGGAAGAACGCGTCGGACACCTCGTCGCCTGCCGCCCGGTCGATCGGCCAGCGCAGCGCGTAGAGCAGCATCTCGCGCAGCAGTGCCGAGACGGCCAGGATGCGGGCTCGGTCGCCGCCGTCGGGGAGGACGGCCGGGTCGAACATCACCGCCAGCGTCTTCACCGACGGGTTCATCGTGGCCTGGTGTTGAAGGCCGGCCGGAATCCAGGCCGCCTGCTGCGGGGGCAGCAGGTAGTGGCCGGCCGCGGTTTCCACCTCGACGACACCGCCGATGGCGTACTCGATCTGGTGGACGTCGTGGACGTGCCAGCCGGTCACCAGCAGGTCACCCTCGTAGAGGTAGCTGCCGGCCAGGACCGGGCCGCCGCGGCGCAACTCGACCCGCGCGACGTTGGCCGATTCGGCTAAACCTCTGGCCGATTCCGCGGAGACGGTCATGAATATGCAGGGTACAACTTAGGCATGAACGTCGACGACCTGGTCCTGGTGAGCATCGACGACCACGTGGTCGAACCGCCCGACATGTTCCTGCGGCACGTACCGGCCAAGTACCGCGACGAGGCGCCGACCGTCGTCACCGACCACAACGGCGTCGACCAGTGGATGTACCAGGGCAAGCCGCAGGGCGTCAGCGGACTCAACGCGGTGGTGTCCTGGCCGCCCGAGGAGTGGGGGCGAGACCCGGCCGGCTTCGCCGAGATGCGCCCGGGGGTGTACGACGTGCACGAGCGGGTCCGGGACATGAACCGCAACGGCATCCTGGCCTCGATGTGCTTCCCGACATTCGCCGGCTTCTCGGCGCGCCACCTCAACCAGCACCGCGAGCAGGTGACCCTGGTGATGGTGTCGGCCTACAACGACTGGCACATCGACGAATGGGCCGGGTCCTACCCGGACCGCTTCATCCCGATCGCGCTGCTGCCCACCTGGAACCCAGAGGCGATGTGCGACGAGATCCGCCGGGTGGCGGCCAAGGGGTGCCGCGCGGTCACCATGCCGGAACTACCGCACCTCGAGGGCCTGCCCAGCTACCACGACGACGACTACTGGGGTCCGGTGTTCCGCACGCTGTGCGAGGAGAACGTGGTGATGTGCCTGCACATCGGCACCGGCTTCGGGGCGATCAGCATGGCGCCCAACGCACCGATCGACAACCTGATCATCCTGGCCACCCAGGTCTCGGCGATGTGCGCGCAGGATCTGTTGTGGGGTCCCGCGATGCGCAAGTACCCCGAGCTGAAGTTCGCCTTCTCCGAGGGCGGCATCGGGTGGATCCCGTTCTACCTGGATCGCTGCGACCGCCATTACACCAACCAGAAATGGCTGCGCCGGGACTTCGGTGACAAGCTGCCCAGCGACGTGTTCCGGGATCACTCCCTTGCCTGCTACGTCACCGACAAGACGTCGCTGAAACTGCGGCACGAGATCGGCATCGACATCATCGCCTGGGAGTGCGACTACCCCCACTCGGACTGCTTCTGGCCCGACGCGCCGGAGCAGGTGCTGGCCGAGTTGAACGCGGCCGGGGCCGACGACGCTGACATCGACAAGATCACCTGGCAGAACGCATGCCGGTTCTTCAGCTGGGACCCGTTCGCCCGGACCCCGAAGGCGCAGGCTGACGTGGGCGCGCTGCGCGCCAAGGCCACCGACGTCGACGTGTCGATCCGCTCACGCAAGGAGTGGGCGGCCCGATTCGCAGAAAAGCAGCTGGCCAAGGCGTGACCGCGGTCGTGCGCCGGGAACTCGCCGGCAAGGTCGCGGTCATCGCCGGAGGCGCCACCGGCAACAGTCAGCTGATCAACATCGACGGGGGCGCGGTTCTGCGCTGAGCGCCGAGATCGCCGCAGCGCGCGGAACTGCGAGTGACCCTCACGCCGGCGCCGATCTCGATGCCGAAGCCAACTTGTTGGGATCGGTAGCCGACAGCGCGGCCTGTACTTGCTCGTGACGGCGCCACCAGGCGACGCACATGAGCGAAGGGATTACTGGTGAAACGAGTTCTCGCGGTCGGTGTCGGCGTGATCGGCTGCAGCATGCTGCTGATGGCCTGCTCCGACAACAACAGCAGTGGCAAGGGCACCGCGTCGGCGACGGGACCCGCGTCGGCCAGCACGGCGGTCGCCTCCGGGGGAAAGACGTCGGTGAAGGTCGACGGCAACGACCTGCCGGGCCTTGACGTCAGCTCGGTGACGTGTGTGAAGCAGGGCGGCAACATCAACATCGCCAGTGGCGCGATCGGCGGTCAGCAGGGCCTCGGTGTGGTCATGACCGACGCACCGACGCCGACGGTGACCTCGCTGGGCATGGTCGTGGATGGCAACGCACTCGCAGTGAGCGACAACATGGGAGTCAAGACCGGTTCTGCCGACGTGAAGGTGGACGGCAGCACCTACACCATCAGCGGTGAGGCGGCCGGGGCGGACATGAAGAACCCGATGGCAGGCATGATCACGAAGAAATTCGAGATCACGGTCACCTGCAGCTGAATGGGCCGACATGGAACAGGGACGGCGGGCGTGTCGGACACGTCCGCCGTCCCGTCGTTTTTCCGGACCGCCGAGGTGGCCGCTTTATGATGCAGCCGTGTCCATTCCAGGCGAGCTGCAACGAGCTCGCCAGTTGGCCCTGGCCGCCAAGGAAGAGGCGGCCAAGGAGCTGCTGCTGTCATTGAGCCCGGAGATCGAGCAGCTTGACCGGGACGATCTGGCGCTGGAGGTCTTCACCCAGCTCGGCGAGATCTACCTCAACCGGACGGCCTACGACGGCACCGCAGAGTGCCTGCGACGCATGGACGAATGCCTCGAGAGCCACCGGCAGCTGCCGACCAGGTCCACCGAAGTCGAGCACATGATCGCCCACTACAGCCTCCGGGCCCGCTTCCTGCGGGTCGGGCTGGCCGCCGCCCGCGGCGATCACGAGGACGCCGCCCGCGAGCTGGTGGCTCTGCAGGATGACGAGTGCGCTCAACGGTTCACGGACCTGGAAGCCCACCGACTGCACCTGTCGACGTTGGCCGGCGTCCTGTGCGCGACCGCGCTGTGTGACGACGACCTGCACGTCCGAGCGGCGGCGTTGTGGCACAACATCATTCCGGTCATCGAAGGCTTGACCGACGACTCCGACGAGGCGGACCAGCTGCTGGTCGCCGGGGGTATCGCTTACGGCCGGTTCTGCGTCGAGACCGGCCGGCTCGACGAGGGCGAGCAGTGGCTGCACCGGGCCGCCGGGCGGGCGCAGCGGCGAGGGTGGGCATTGTATTGCGCGCGAGCCGAATTGGAGACCGCAGCGGCCAGCTGGATACGCGGCGACCACGAGACCACCGAACGACTCGTCGGCGCGGCGTATCCGGTGATCGCCGAGCACAACCGCGCCCATGACGTCTCCCGGTCCTGGTTGTACTTCGGGCTGACCCGGCTGGGGGTCGGGATGCTGGAGGCCGCCGACGAGTCCTGGTCGCATGCCGAGAGACACTGGCGCGAGCTGGGCAAGCCGTTGCACATCCACCGAATCCTGCTGCAGCGCAGCTGGATTTCGGTGTTCCGCGGCCGCTTCGCCGAGGCGGTGGAACTGGTGGCGCAGGCGCGGGAATTCCTGGACAGCTGGCCACGGTCGAACTGGCTGCAGTACGCCCGGCTCGACGACCACCTGGGCACCATCTGGCGGGCCGATGCGCTGGCGGACATGAACTTCGACGGCATCGGCGACCCGTCGGACGACTGGCAGGAGTCCGAGGCGCGATACGCCGCGTCGTTGGGCACCACGCGTTTCGAGACCGGCTCCGAGCGCCACCACAGCGCGATGGCGAAGCTCGAACAGGCCGCCGAACTGAAGATCCCGGCAGCGCTCGCCGTCGACTCTGTGCGGTACTCGATGACCGACGCCGACGCCCGCTGGCGGTGGGCCGCGCACGTCTCGGGCCGGATGCTGGCGAGTGCGTTCGCCGTGGCCTGGGAGTGGGAGAACACCGACCTGGTCAGTGAACTGGTTGAATATCATTGCGCACGAGGTACTTTCGCCCACGAACCGCTGGGCGAGTCCGGGGGATGGGATGGCGGGGTCACCACCGCCGTGGTGGTCGACACCACCGACGAGGAGGCCCTGGCAGCCGCCGGGGAACCGGTCGGCGGGCTGACCCTGACGACGTTGGGCCCGCTACCGCGGCTGCAGATGGACCCCACCGGCACGCCGGTCCTCGAGCATTACCGGACTCTGGCGCACAACCGCTACGGCCAGACGGTGACGTCGCCCGGCCCGGCCTGGACGACGTGGCCATGACCCCGGCGGCGCCCACCACCCTCGTCCTGCGGTTCGCCGACCTCGGCGTCGCCACCTACGGGAGTCTGCGGGTCGTCGGGCAGCCCGAACGCACGGTGACATGGGTGGTCGAGGAGCCGCTCGTGCTGGCGGCGCTCGAGGAACTGAAAGGAGCGCTGCCCGAGTCCGACGACGGCGAGAGCATGGCCGACGCACTCGACCGGGCGCTCTCGAGCGGTCCGTTCGCCGAGCCGGAGCGCGAGCTCACCCTGGCCTACATCCTCGGGGTGCTGCTGATCTGCGGGCCCGCCTGGCAACTGCTCGGCGAGTGCGTCTCGGACCCGCGGCCCCTGCTGTACGTGTCCCCGAGCGCCCGGCTGGCCCGGATCCCGTGGGGCCTGCTCGCCGTGCCACTTGCCGGGCCCAGCCGCGAGGAGTTGGTCAGCGCCCGGACGGCCGCGATCACCACCAGGGGCACCACGGCCGCCCGGATCCCCTGGCAGCTCGCGGAGATCTCGACGCTGACCAATGGCGTCCGCCTCATGGAACTGGTCGACGTGCTGATGGCGGTGCCGCCGAACATCGCGCACGCCGAACGCACCGCGACCCGGTGGCCGGAACGACGCGGCGGTGCGCCGCTTCTGGTGCTCGACCCGCGGGTACCGGGGCAGCGGCCGGACTCACCGCTGGGCTCGGTCCTGGGCAGGCCGTCGGCCGAGAGCAGGCTTTCCCGGCACTTCGCCACCGTGATGGCGGATCGACCGGTGCTCCCGGGCGCCGGGTCCGCGGTGGATCTGTTCCGGCGCACCGACGCGGACCGGGCCTGGCTGGCCACCATGCTGCAGCAGAGCCCGAGCCGGCTGTTGTTCGTCGGCCACGCCAGCGCCGCCGACCGCGCCCACGGCTATGCCGACCGCGCGGCGATTCACCTCGCCTGCACCTCCGCGGTGCCCGGCGGCGCCGAACCGGTCGGTGACCACCGTCCGCTGCTGGCCGCGGACCTGATGTCCGCGCAGCTGCCGATGCCGCCGCGGGTCGCGCTGCTGGCCTGCGGCTCAGGCGGCGACTACCAGTTCGACGAGGCCACCGGCCTGGTGGCCGCCATGGTGTTGTGCGGAAGCGAGTTGGTCACCGCGACGCTGTGGTCGCTGCCCACCACCGCCGGCTACCGGCGGTTCACCTCCGCGATCGGTGATCCGATGGCCGAGGTGGTCATCGCCGTCGACGAGGCACACGAAGCTGACGACGCCGCCCTTGCCGTCAACCGGTGGCAGCGCGCGCAGATGAGGCGGTGGCGGGACGGGGACACCGCTGCGAGCCCGCTGTACTGGGCGGCGCTGGCCACGTTCGCGGTGGACGGTGCCCGGTGAAACCGTCAGGCGGGCGGCAGGCACACCGCGATCGTCGACTCGTCCGACGGCCGGTAGTAGGCGTCGATGATGCTGCCCGGCGCGACTTCGGGCAGCTGCGACACCGGGACCACGGTGGTCTCGTGGGCCGGGAACTGACCACCCCCACGCCGGCTGACCATCACGTCGAGTTCGACCTCGCGCCGACCCTCACCCGCATACCCGGTGGCGCGCATCCCGGTCACCACCCCCGACGAGCGGGTGCCGTGCCGGATCAGGTCCAGCCGGTGCTGGGTGAGCAGCCGGTGCCGCACCAGGGTGCGCGCGGCGGCGTGAACCGCCGCCACGTCGTCGGCCAGCGACAGCAGGTCGCGAGCATGCGGGTCGAACGAGACCAGCAGGATGACCCCGGGGCGCAGCGCCGACACGGCCGGGTCGCCCCGGCGGTGGCACAGCCGGCCGGTGAACCGCTGACCGTTGACACTCTCGACCTCGACGACCACGAGCGGATCCGCGGAGTCGGCCACGGCACGAACGGTTCCCACCGCGACCGAGCGCGGGACCGGGGACGGCCTGCGTCGCGGCGGGCGTGGCGGTTGCCCGCCCAGGCCGGCGGCGACGACGATCGATGCGAGGGTGAGAGCGGAGACGACGGCGATGGCGCCCAACAGTGCGTCCGACATGAAGGACACCCTCTACTTGGTCCCGCGCTACCGAACCCAAGTTTGCCCGGCCCTTATCCTGTCGGGGTGAGCAGCCAACCCCGACGGGCGGTGATCGACCGCGCCTGGCGGGCAATCGGTCCTGGCGTCGAGGTGCTCAGCGGCGACGACGGCGCCCCGCTGCGCCGCACGGTCAAACGGATCATCGACCCGCTGGTACTGCGGTTGCGGACCAACCCGGCCTACTCCGCGCCGTTCGTCAGCGCCGACGTCGCCGCCGAGATGTTCGACGTCATAGTCGGTAATGGCGACCAATTACGTTGCACCGCGGCATGGTTCACGATGATGAAGCTGGAACGCCGCCGGCAGCGGCTGACCAACGGCAACGCCCAGGACCTCTATTTCCCAGTATGTTTCGAGTTGGCCGCCACCGAGGGCGCCCCCGACAAGGACGACGCCGCGACGGCAGCCGCGGCACTGCACGCGGTGCACCACGACCGCGACCGCACCACCATCGAGGCGCTGAACCACTACCTGGCCAACCCGCAGGTGGTCGCCAAGCTGGAGCGCCAATTGCAGCGCAGCTGGACCGACGTGTGCGCCGACGACACGATCAGCGGGCCGTTCTTCGCCGGGCTCACCACGGTGTTGGGTCCGGCGCAGGGGTACCAGGCGGGCGTTGCGCGGCAGCGGGTCTGGACCGCTCTGATCGCCGACGCCACCCCCTACAACCTCGGCGCCCTGGCTCGTGCCGACCACCGGCGATTGCCGTGGTCGATCGTCGCCCTGGGACTGGCCTCCCGGCTTCCGCTGCAGCCACCGCCGGTATCTGGAGAGTGCGAGGGGGACCGGCCGCTGGACCGAAGCGTCATCGAGCGGGTCCGGGCGACGCTGCGCCGGGCCCTGGACCGCGACGAACTGCCCGACCTGCCACTGCTGTGCGCCGAGGAGGTCGACCGAGCCAGTGCGCCATGGGGTTTCCTCGGCGAGGACAAGCAGGCGACGCTCGTCGCGGGCATCGAGGTCGGCTGCCAACTGGCTCCGCTCGACGAATCCGCCATCGCCAGTTACCAGCTGGCCGCGACCATCCAGGGCAGGCTCCGCAAGGAGGCCTACGTGCTGCACGCCAGGCGGGCGATGGCCGGCGATGAGCCGATCCACCCGCGTCAGCGGCAGGTGGTCGACGACCTGGCCGGCTTCGCGCGACCGTACCTGAGCAGGCTGTGGGCGCGGCTGCACGGCCGCGACGTGTGGCAGGAGCCCTGCGACGACGTCGACGACATTCGTACCCTGCTCGAGGGTGTGGCGCGGTCGGTCAGCCTCGATCACCGTCAGCGGATCAAGGCCATGCTGGAAATGCTTGTGGCGCAATGAAACTGGTCACCGAATCCGGGTTGTGGCGGGCCGGGCCGACGGCTGCGCCGCTGCCGCTGGCCGCGATCCTCGAGGTCGACGGCGCAGTCTTGTCGTGGACCGTCGACGACGCGGATTCGGCGGCACAGATCACCTTCACCGACCCGTCGCGGGCGGACTGGCTGTGGCGGATCGTGGGGGAGGACGGGCACCGGGCGCTCGCCGAAGCCACCGCGTCGCCCGACGGCACGGGGGAGATCGATCTCGCCGGTGTCGAGGTGCGCCCCGGCGCGCTGGACGGACTTCGCCGGCTGGCCGTCGGGCACTGGTTACGCCGATGGTGGCCCGCCAGCGTGCGTGACGGTATCGCGGGACTCAACCCGGCCGTGCTGGACGCCGAGATCGCGGTGGCGACGGCCGGGGCCGACGAGTTCTTCGGCGAGGACACCCTGGACTCCGATGTGGCCGGCCTGCTGGCCCCGCACGCCGAGGAACTCCGGATGCAGCTGCTCCTTGGCGACCCGCGGATCGCCGACCTGGTGCGCCGCTGTGTCGATCTCGCCGACGAGTACGGCGTCGACGCCCCCGGCTGGCCCGAACTGGCCGAAACCCTGGCCGACGGGGCGGCAGGTACGCCGGTGCCGGGGCGCCGCGACGACTACGCGCTGGCGGCCGGTCGCGGCGGGGGACCAGAACCCGCCGAGGTGATCGCCCGGGGCGTGGCGTCGATGGCGTGGGCTGGCGTGCCCGGCGGTGTGTTCGACGCCGCGGACGGCACCGTCGAGTGGACCATCACGGTGGCGGAAACCGGACCGGTGGCACTCGTCCGCACCGCCGTCATCGGCCCAGGATCGCCGATGGGAATTCCGGTCACCCTGCACTGCAACGGGTTTCATGCGAGCGGGGCGCTGGATGTGAACGGCCACACTGCGGTGCCCCTGCTTGGTGAGGCTGGCAGACCCGCCACCGCACACGAAGCCTGGGACGCCGACTGGTCCGGCACCGCGCTGACGGTCGGCGTCGACGTCGAGGAAGAACCCGAGGTGCGCCAGCGGGTCCGGCAGTTCGCGCGGCACCGGCTCGCCGGACCGCAGCCGGCTGCCTACCTCGCCGAGATCCTGGCCGCCGAGTCGGACTACTGACCGGCACGGCCACCCGGCCGCGACGGAAGAGCCCTATTTCGCCAACGGCGACGGCGGGCCCGGCTTGGCGTTGGCGGCGTCGCGACGGCGCGCCGCCATCCCGGCAAGCGCCTCGAACACCACCCGGTGCGCGGCGTTGACTGTCAGCTCAGCATGGTCATATGCCGGCGCCACCTCGACGACGTCCACGCCGGCGACGTCGTGCTCGTAGCAGAGCTGACGGACCATGCGCAGGAGGTCGGCGCTGGTGATGCCGCCCGGCTCCGGCGTTCCCGTCCCGGGCGCGTGCGCCGGGTCCAGGACGTCGATGTCCACCGAAACGTAGAGCTTGTCAGCCTTCGCAAGCGCCTCGCCGACCGCCTGGTCCATCACGGCCTTGAAGCCGCGGTCCCAGATCTCCTGCATGGTGTGCCAGGTCATCTTCTGCTCGAGCATCCACTCGAAGGTGTCCTGCGGCGGCCAGTACCCGCGCAGCCCGACTTGGACGAAGTGGCTTCCGGGCACGGCTCCGGACTCGATGAGCCGGCGCATCGGGGTGCCGTGGCTGGCGAGGTTGCCCTCGATCTCGTCGGCGGTGTCGGCGTGCGCGTCGAAGTGCACGATGCCGACGTTGCCGTAGCCGTGGAAGTCGGCGACGGCCGTCGCGGCCGGCCAGGTGATGGAATGGTCGCCGCCGAGGATCACCGGCACGATGCCGCGGCTGGCGATCGCGTGGACGCGCTCCTTGATGTTGGCGTGCGACACCTCGGTCTGCGCGTGCGGGCAGTAGGCGTCACCGAAGTCGACGACCTCGAGCCAATCGAAGATTTCCAGGCCGAGGTCCATGTGGTAGGTGCCGGGCTCGTAGGCGGTGGCCCGGATCGCCCGCGGCCCGAACCGGGCGCCCGGCCGGTTGGTTGTGCCGATGTCGAACGGCGCCCCGACGATGGCCACATCGGGCTGCCAGGAGTCGAGCTGTTCGGGCTCGGTCAGAAACGGGCGGTGCCCGAACGACGCGACCCCCGCGTAGGGGAGATCCAGCTGCTCGGCCATGCCGGGGGGTACCTCGCGGTTGGGCTTGTGGTCGTGGCCGGAACTCATTCGGCAGACACTACCGCCGCCTGACGATGCCAGGGTCGATACCGCCACCCATCGGGAGCGCGGCGGTCGGGTCGTTTGCCCGTCGCAGGGGTGACCAAGTGCCCTTGGCCCGCAGGTCGCCGCGCAGCAAAGTGGGAGATAACGGCGCAGAGGGGGAGGTGGAGGACATGTTCTTCACACACAAGACAGCCGAGGACACCACACCACGTCGAATCAACTTGATTCGCAACGCTTTCAACGTTCAGGCCCTGCACGTCGGCCACCGCTCGGCGCCCGGCCCGATCTTCCGGGTTTCAGACCGGCTGCATGCCGAGCGATCGGTGACCGTGGCGGCTCATGAGATCGCCGCGACCGTTGCGGCGTGGCTGGCCGAACTTGGTGTGCACAGCCCGATGACCGACCAACTCGCCAGCGCGGTCGGCAAGGGTGACTGGGTGACCGCCCACGCGATCGCCGAGCATCTTTCGGTGGACGTCACCTCCGCGCTTTGACCTCTGGGCACTAACGTCACCTCCATGAGCGGATCAACCGACCAGGTCGAGATCGCCCGCGCGTTCTCCCAACATCGCTTCGACGCCGCGCTGCCCCATCTGGCCCCTGACGTCCGCTGGACGATCGTGGGCTATTCGGTTCTCGAAGGCGCCGACGCCGTCGCACGCACCTGCCGTGACACCGCGGGAAGTCTCGACGACACCACCGCGAGTTGGGACCGCTGCCTCACGGTGGCCCAAGACGACACCGTCGTGGTCGAGGTCGTCGGCCGCTACACCCGCCCGGACGGGGTGACGACGGTCGCCACGTGCTACATCTACGAGTTCGCCGCGGGACGCATCGCGTCGATCACCTCGTATGCCGTCGAGGTCGACCCGGACTCGGACGGCGCCCCGCCGAATGCGATATCACGCTGAAAGCTGTTGTGAAACAGTCAGATCAGTGACTCGGGGAGATCGTCCTCGTCGTCGGAGATGCTGAGGTCGGGGTTCGTCACGAAGCGCACCTGATTGCCGCCGGCACGTCGTGCCTCGTACATGGCCGTGGTCGCCAGCGCGACGATCTCGTCGAGCACCTCGTGCGGCGGATGCTCGGTCAGTGGACGCAGCGGGGTGCTGACCACGCCGATGCTCACCGTCATCCCGCTGGGCGTGGCCGCGATCGAACCCCGGGCCCGCTCGACGAGAGGAAACGGATCCGGACTGGTGAATGTGTCGGCGATCAGGAACTCGGCCTCGCCGACATGGGCCAGGACCGCGTCGCGACGTACGGTTTCGCGCAGTGCCTGGCTGGCCGCGATACGTGCCCGGTCACCGCCGCGATTGCCCGTCATGCTGATCATGGCCGCGAAGCTGTCGATGTTGACCACGGCGATCACGAAGTAGCGGTCGTCGTCCCGGTTGCGTGAACCCAACAGGGTGGCCGCCTGGTCGTAGAACGACTCCCGGGTGAGCAGTCCGGTCAACGGCTCGAGACCGTCGGATCCGCCGTCGACCCCGGTCAACCTGACCACCATCTGGCACGAGAGTGCCGCTGAGACGTAAAGCAGCGTCATCAACACCAGCGCTATCAGACCGAACGCGACGTCGTCTGCCGCGATTCGCGCCGCGAGGTAGACCACCGCGGCCCACCCGACGGTCATGATGACCGCCACCATCCGCAGGCTGTGGAACAACGCGGTGTAGCCGATGACGAACGTCAGCGCGGTCGCCCCCAGAACGCCCTTCACCGGATCTTGCGGCATCACGCTGCCTAGCACTATCGCCACGGTCGCCCCGATCACCAGCGCCACCGACTCAGTGCGTGTCGGCCACCGATGCCTAAGCCAGTTCAGGCCGGCGAGCAACGCGAGAGCTGAAGCGACGGTCCACACCAACCGGCCGCCCGGCACCTGCGGGACGGTGGAGGTGAAGCCGGCGAGCGCGGTCAGCAGGGCCAGACCGAGAACCATCGCCGCAATAACCCTGGAGGTCAGGGTCTGTGCGCCGCGCGCGGCCAGCATGGCGGTCAAGGAGTAGTAGTGGTCGAGGCTGCGGCCTTTCCCCAACCTCATCGACGGTTCCCCTCAGTCATCACACCGACGGTGCGGCTTGACCAGCGATCAACGAACACCCGATCGTCGTGGCCGGATTCCGAGCCTAGCGAACACCGTCCGCGCCGGTCCAGACTCTCGTCACGTTGCCACCGAAAGGACCAGCCGGTGCACCGAGACGGCGTAGTCGCCGCCCTGGAACGGTTCGCCGTCCCAGGTCGCCCACCGGCACACGGGCTGGAGGCCGGCGTCCTCGGCGAGCCGGTCGTAGCGCTCGAGTGTCAGCCGGTCGGCCCGCACGCTGAAGCCGGCCACCAGCAGCCCGCCGGGGGCCAGCCGGCCGGCCAGCGCGGCCAGCGTCCTGGCCTCGGTGCCCGGCTCCAAGAAGATCATCACGTTGCCCGCCAGCAGAACGAGGTCGAAGGGTCCGGGGACGGCGGATCCCAGCGCGGCAAGGTCGGCCTCGACCCAGCTCAGACCGGGCGCTTTGGACTTCGCCGCAGCCAGCATCGGCGCGTCGGCGTCGACGCCCACCACCGAGAGTCCTCGGCCTGCCAACTCGATCGCCACCCGGCCGGTGCCACACCCGGCATCCAGCACCGAGTTACCGCCAGAGTCCCGCAACAGCGATTCGACCAGGTCGGCCTCGCCGTGAACGTTCTGGCCGGAGGCGGCGAGCCTGCGCCACCGCGCGTCGTAGTCGTCGCCGCGCGGAACCTCGGATCGCTGCCAGCGGGTCACCCTCCCATCCTGGCAGAACGGTGCCGCGCGGCGTCAGGCCGCAACGACGATGGTCAGCTCGGTGCCGCTGCGTTCGACTTTCATCCCGGCCCGGCGGGCCACCGCGGCGACCCCCGCCGCGTCGGTGGGTTCGGATTTCGTCGCCGCCAGCGCGCGGGCCAGCCTGCCCTTGTGAGCCTTGTTGAAGTGGGTGACGACGGTGCGCCTGCCGTCGGAGTATTCGGCCAGCACGTCCACCCGGACCGCCGACGGCAGCCTGCCGAGGGCCGCGTACGAGCCCGAACGCAGGTCGACGACCAGCTCGGCGGCGGACAGGTCGGCCAGCACCGGTTCGAGCACCGGTCGCCACCGGGTGGCCAGCGTCGGTCGACCGGGCAGCTTGGAGGTCGCCGACAGCCGGTAGGCCGGTATCCGGTCGTCAGCCCTGAGCAGGCCGAACAGGGCCGATCCGACCGCGAGGCGGGCACCGGCCCGCGCCGCCTCGGCGCCGCGCAGCGAGTCGATGTCCAGCGAGTCGTACAGCACCCCGGTGTAGCGCTGTATCGCCGGCAGGGTCGGCGAGGTGCGCAGCGCGGCGTTGCGGTCGATCTCGGCGTCCTGGGCCGGGGAGAGTCCCAGGGCGCGCCTGCTGGCCGAGCGGTCGGCGGCCAGGTCGATCAGCTCGTCGACCAGGGTGCGTCGCAGGCCGCCGAGAGCAGCGTTCCCGAGCGTGTCCAACCGAAGCGGGGGTCCGTCACCGCCGACGCGTTTGGTCTCCGACGGGGGTAGCAGCACGATCACGACGCAAGACGTTAACGGTGCCCAAAACCGGGCATTCCAACGGACCATCCGAGGCCCCCGTGGGCCCGACTCCGGCCCACAACCCGAACAGCAAAGTATTTCGCTTCACGAATTACCCGCCGGATAGTCGCCGATAGAGACCGAGGGGTTGTTCAGCAACGCGAACGCCGTTGCGGCGCTTAGGCTTTACTCAGTATTGACCGCAAGGTAAATTGATCTGCAGTGTTCTACGCAGGGCACTGCTGTGCCACTCACGCGATTCGGAGGTTGCCGGTAGTGCTGGACCAACAGCTGACAGTCGCAGAGGAACTCCGCCGGCTGCGGCTGCTCATCGACCGCCTTCCGGCGATCATCGGCTACTGGGACCGGGACCTGCGCAACGTCATCGCCAACGACACCTACATCACGTACTTCGGCCTGACCCCCGACGAGATCCGCGGCCGCCACTTGCGCGAGGTCATCGGAGACGAGCTCTTCACATCGCTGCAGCCGAACATCGTGGGAGTGCTCGCGGGCCGCACGCAGGTGTTCGAAGCCACGCTGCCCGACACCCGCGGGGTCGGCCGGCGCTTTGAGGCCTCCTACATCCCCGACATCGTCGACGGTCAGGTGCGCGGTTTCTACTGCCACGCCATCGACGTGACGCAGCGCGTCGAGGCCGAGCGCATCCGCGACGAGGCGCTGCGGCTTTTCCAGATCAGCATGGCCAACGCCCCGATCGGCGAGACCCTGCTGACCACGGACGGGCGGATCCTGCGGATCAACCCGGCACTGTGCCAGCTGATCGGCGCCAACGCCGAGGACCTCGCAGGCAAGAGCTACCGCGACTTCGTCCACCCCGAGGATCTACCCGTCGTGATCGACGAGCACCGCCGGCTCGTCAGCGGAGAGGTCTCGCACATCTCTTCCGAGCACCGCTACATCCGCAAGGACGGGGCGATCATCTGGATGCAGCGCAACGCGGTGCTGGCGCCGGGAGGGGAGTACGGCGCCGAGGACGTCATCATCGCCCAGATGCAGGACGTCACCGCGCGCAAGCTCGCCGAAGCCGAGCTGGCCCGCATGGCGGTGACCGATCAGCTCACCGGACTGCACAACCGGCACGCGCTGGTCAACCGAATCGAGGAGCATCGGGCCGCCTGTCCGGAGGCACCGGTCGGCATCATCTTCGTCGACCTCGACGGGTTCAAATACGTCAACGACAGCCATGGGCACGCCGCGGGGGATGCGGTGCTCACCGAGGTCGCGCGCCGGCTGAGCCGGGCCGTGCCGGCACCGAGCTCGGTCTACCGGCTCGGCGGCGACGAGTTCATCGTCCTGGTTCCCGACGCCGACGACGGCGCCCCAGTCGCCGAGCTCGCCCAGCAGTTCTGCGCCGCGCTGACGGGGGACTACGGCGCCGGGCCGGGAGCGGTCCGCCTCAGCGCGTCGGTGGGCTGCACCTCGGGCCCGACCGACGATGTCGAGGAGCTGATCCGCAAGGCCGACGCCGACATGTACCGCCACAAGTCGCTTCGGCGCTCAGCGGTGGACCAGTAACAGCGGAACGAGCTGCTCGGCGGGTGTCAGCGATCCGTGGTGTCCGATGAGCGCCGACTCGCCGGGTTCCACCTCGCGACGCACGATCGCGGTCGAGCCGCGCGCGGCCGCCACCACGTCGCCGATGCGGGCCCGGACGGTGTCGGCAACCCGGGCGCCGAACCAGCCGGCCTCGATCGCCTCGTCTCGTGTCACCACCCACGCGCGGGCGCCCAACGTTTCGCCCCACGCGGCCAGCACGTCGGCCGCGGCGCCGTGGTGAGCGTAGACGTGCCGTGCCCGGGGCTCGCCCCCGACCGCCGACACACCATCGAGAAGTGTTGTGACACTGTCGATGTCGATGGTCTCGGCCGGATCGACCGTGACCATCCCGTGGTCGGCCACCACGGTCAGCAGTCCGCCGGGCGGGAGGTCGTCGACGATCGACTCCACCAGCCGGTCGACGTGGCGCAGCTGCATCCGCCAGGCCGGTGACCCGGGCCCGTACAGGTGGCCCAGCAGGTCCAGTTCGCTGTGGTAGCCGTAGCAGAACCCGCCACCCTCGATCGCGGCGGCGATCTCGGCAGCCAGGTCGCCGAGCGCGTGCACGCCGATGTAGCGCCCGCCGCGCAGCACCGCGCGGGTCAAGCCCGAGCCGGTGAACTCCGCGCCGGAGATGACGCTGACCGCCATGCCTGCCGCCGCCGCCCGCTCGAAGGTCGTCGGCATGGGCTGCACGGTCTCGGGCACCGCGGTCTCGCGCAGATCCTCACCCCAGGGGTGCGGCCGCCACCGCAGCGCGTTGATGACCCCGACGTCGGGCAGGCGGAAGGAATACCCGACCATGCCGTGCCCGCCGGACGCACATCCGGTGCCCACCGCGGCCAGCCCGGCCGCCGTGGTGGAGGGGAAGCCGACCTGCAGTGTGGGCCCGCGCAACTCGGACAGCACCGGGGCGTCACGAGCGTGGGCGTCGAGCAACTCGGCGCCCAGGCCGTCGATCAGCAGGACACAGGCCCCGGCAACCGAGTCCGGCATCGCGATCCGGCGATCGAAGCCGGCCACGCCCATCGCCGCCAGCACCGAGGGCACCACGTCCGCGAGGTGGGGGGTGTGCGGGTCCGGGCGGGGCAGGTCCACGCTCCCGAGCCTGCCACACCGGCCGGCCGTGGCGGCTGTTTCAGGGCTTGCCGAAACCGGCCTTGGCCAGGATCTCCTGTCCGGTCGAACCGGTCACCAGATCGACGAACTTCCCTGCCAGGCCCGGGTTTCCGGCTTGCGCCAGCGCGGCGATCGGATAGCTGTTCACCGCGCTTGCGGCCTCGGGGAAGGGCACGGCCGTCACCTTCGCACCGGCAGCCGCGGTATCGGTGACGTAGACCAGTCCCGCGTCGGCCTGGCCGCTGCTCACCTTGTTCAGGACATCGGTGACCGAGGACTCCTCACTCACCGGGTTCAGGGTGACGCCCGTTTCGGCCTCGACTTTCTGGGCCGCCGATCCACACGGCACCTGCGGCGCACAGACCACGACGTTGAGTCCCGGTTTGGTCAGGTCACGAAAACTGTTGATCGCCTTAGGGTTTCCCGGAGCAACCGCGATGGTCAAGGTGTTGGAGGCGAAGTTGACCGGGTCACCGGCAAGCAGGCCGGCCTTGGCGGCTTTGTCCATGTTCTTGGTGTCCGCTGAGGCGAAGACGTCGGCGTGAGCGCCCTGAGTCAGCTGGGTGACGAGATCGGCGGAGCCGGCGAAGGAGAACTCCACCGAGGCGCCGGGGTTGTCCTTGCTGAACTGGTCGCCGATCTCGGTGAAGGACTTCTTCAATGACGCGGCGGCGAAGACGACGATCTTCTCACCGGCAGGCGCCGGGGGCCCCGACGCCTTCTGTCCGGATCCGCACCCGGGTACGGCGGCGAGTAACAGCACGGTCGCGAGCACGGGAATCCAGCGGGTCGTCATGGCGCTCCTGGGGTCTCGACGATGACGGTGGTGGCTTTGACGACGGCGACCGCGATGCTGCCCGGCTCGAGCCCGAGTTCGCGCACCGCCTCGCTGCTCATGAGGGAGACGACGGTGAACGGTCCACACTGCATCTCGACCTGGGCCATCACGGTGTCGGTGACGACCCGGGTGACGAGCCCGGCGAACCTGTTGCGGGCCGAGCTGGCGACGGACAGCGGATCCTTCGGGCCGGCGGAGGCGTGTTCGCGGGCGAAGGCGCCCAGCGCGGCGCCGTCCACGGTCTTTCGTCCAGCCTGGTCGTTGCTCACCGGCAGGCCGCCGTCGTCGATCCATCGACGCACCGTGTCGTCGCTGACTCCGAGCAGGTCGGCTGCCTCGCGGATGCGGATCATCGGCACGGGCGAATCGTAGCCGAATGCAGCCGCATCTACGGACTGAAACAGCTGATACATGCGCAGATACGGAAGAATGCCGGTGTCGTAGGGTATGGCGGTGCCCAAGAAGCGTGGCGGCGTACTGGCCGCGGTCGTAGCCGCATGCTGCTGGCTGGCGGGCCCGGCGATCGCGCAGGCCGATCCGGACGCGCTGTGGACCATCGTTCACGGTCAGTGCGTCCCCGACCTCGTCTCCCACCACGATCCGGCCCCCTGTGCGCAGGTCGACCTCAGCAGGGGCGAGGACGGCGGCTGGGCGCTCCTCAAGGACATCGCCGGCGACCGGCAGTACATGCTGATCCCGACCGCGCACATCCCCGGCATCGAGAGTCCCGCGCTGCTGTCCCCGGACGCGACGAACTACTTCGGCGCCGCGTGGCAGGCCCGCGCGTTCGTCGAACAACGGGCCGGCGGGACCGTGCCGCGCGACTCGATGAGCCTGGCCGTCAACTCAGCGGTGTCGCGGTCGCAGAACCAGCTCCACATCCACATCGACTGCCTGCGGGCAGATGTGCGCGACGCGCTGGACTCCCATGCCGGCCAGATCGGGGCCACGTGGTCGCCGTTCCCGATTCCGCTTGCAGGACATACCTATTCAGCCATGACGGTGCCCGGAGCCGAGCTGGACGTGAACCCGTTCACGCTGCTCGCCGACGGGCTGGGCGGAGCCCGGGCCGACATGGGCAGCTACACACTGGTGGTCGTCGGCGCCGACGACGTCGGCGGCGGCCCCGGATTCGTCATCCTGGCCGACCGGGCCGACGGCGAAACCGGCGACTTCGCCGGGGGTGAGCAGTTGCAGGACCACGCCAACTGCCCGCCACCGTTGCCTGCGACGAACTCCACCGCCAAGTAACGCAACACTGCTCAAATCATCGCGCGCAGATCCCTGGCCTGGGCCGCGGCGAATCGCGAACATCTGCGTCATGACACAACCCATCCCCCCAGACCGCACCGCCACACACCGATGGAACATCGGCCTCGACTGGTGGGCCACCATCGTCGCCGGCGTCATCGTCGTGCTCGCCGTGGCCGACGTCCTTCCGAAGATTCCGTGGTGATGCCATGACCTCGACATCTCTCGTACCCGACACCGACGAGCAGCCGATCTTCACCAGCCGCAACGTTCTCGACTACGTCCCCGGCGTGCTGCTGCTCATCGGCATCGGACTGCTCGGCAAATATGCCCAAATCTGGTGGAACGAACTGGCCAAACAGCAGCACTGGACCGTCCCCGACATCGAGTATGTGTTGTGGGCGATCGTTTTCGGTCTTCTGGTCGCGAACACGGTCGGTGTGCACCGGATCTTCCGGCCCGGCGTGCAGACCTACGAGTTCTGGCTGAAGATCGGGATCGTCGCGCTGGGCGCACGTTTCGTCCTTGGCGACATCGTCAAACTCGGTGGCATCTCACTGGTGCAGATCCTGGTGGACATGGCGATCGCGGGATCGATCATCCTGGCCGCCGCCCGGCTGTTCGGGCTGTCCGGCAAGCTGGGCTCGCTGCTGGCCATCGGGACGTCGATCTGCGGGGTGTCGGCGATCGTGGCCTCCAAGGGCGCGATCCGGGCCCGCAACTCCGACGTCGGCTACGCGATCGCCGCGATCCTGGCACTCGGGGCGGTCGCGTTGTTCACCCTGCCGGTGCTCGGTCACCTGCTGGGACTCAGCGATCACGAGTTCGGCCTGTGGGCCGGCCTTGCCGTCGACAACACCGCCGAGACGACCGCCACCGGCTATCTGTACTCCGAGCAGGCCGGGAAGCTGGCGGTGCTGGTGAAGTCGGTGCGCAACTCGCTGATCGGATTCGTCGTGCTCGGGTTCGCGCTCTACTGGGCATCGCGAGGCGAGGCCGACGAGATCGCCCCCGGGTTAGCGGCCAAGGCGCGGTTCGTCTGGGACAAGTTCCCCAAGTTCGTCCTGGGCTTCCTGGCCGTCTCGGCGATCGCGACGGCCGGCTGGCTGACCAAAGGGCAGACCAACAATCTGGCCAATGTCTCGAAGTGGGCGTTCCTGCTGACTTTCGCCGGCGTCGGGCTCAACACCAATTTCCGTGAACTGGCCCGCACCGGCTGGCGGCCGCTGGTGGTCGCCGTCATCGGCTTGGTGGTGGTCGCGGCGGTGTCGCTGGCGCTGGTGCTGTTCACCTCACGGGTGCTGCACTGGGGCGTCGGCGCGCACTGACACCTCAGGAGGGCGGCAGCTGCCCGTTTCCGGATTGGGCGGCAAGCCCGTTGAGGACGTCGAGATAGTGGTGCAGCTGGATCTGCGACAGCCACGGCGGGTTCTCGCCCGGCGGGGGGCGTCGGTGAGCTGCCAGGGCTGGCACCCGTTGGTCTTGAACGCCTTGTCGGTCGGCTGGATCTCGACGACCTGTGCCTTTCCGGTGAGCGCGTTGTCCAGCGTCGTGTTTCCGTCGTCGCCGCCGACCCGCTTCCAGTAGCACTTGTCGCCCTCGACGGGTCCAGCCGACGCATAGGTTCCCGCCACGATGTCGGTACCGACGGCGTACGTGCCGGCATGGTCCATGGTGGTCTGCGGCACCGACGGAGTCGCGGACGCGGGCGAAGCCGCGGACGTGGCCGAAGGCACGGATGGTGTCGCGGAAGTGGGCGAAGGCGCAGACGTGGTCGGATCCGCCGGCGTGGTCGGATCCGCGGCGGCGACGCCGGTGACGGGCAGCAGAGCCGCCGCGGCGAGCGCAGCGAGCATTACTTTTGATCGTCCCACGACAAACAGGGTACGCGGACGGCGCTGGCGGGCCGGGCTAGGCGGTCTTGCTCAACAGCGGCAGCAGGAAGCGGCGGCGGTTGAGGATCGCGTCGTCGAACTCGTGCTCGGCTTCGGCCACCGACGCGACGATGGGCAGGCGGACGTCGTTGTTGCGGGCCCGCAGGCGCTGCATCACGACATCGCTGCCGACGACGGCCCAGTCCACCCCGAGGGTGTTGCAGCGGTCATCGACCTCGAAGAGCATCCGGACGGCCTGCGGGGTGAACGAAATCACGCCGGTGAGGTCGAGGACGAACGGCTTGTCGGCGAGGACGAAGCGGTTGACGCATTCGGCGACCCGATCGGCGTTCGAGGCGTCGACGCGGCCGCTGATCGCGACCACCGTCGCCGCATGCCGGAAATGAGCACGGACGTGTGCGCCCTTGTAGTCAACAGCTGGGTTGCCGTAGCGCGAGGTGAAACTCGTCATGTGCGGCCTCATTCCGGTCATCGTTCGCGTTGTGTGGGCTCCTTGCGGTTGCCTCACCATTGACTCGAACGCTATGCCGCAAAGTTAAGGTCACCGGGAGCAGCGACTAAAACTCTGTTAAGAACCCTGTTTTGAGGCGCGACCCGGCCAGCGAGCAACGTCGGCGGGCTGCGGGTAACCGCCGGGGACCGTCAGGCCAGCGCCGGCAGGACCCGGTCGGTCAACAGCCGCACCGACTCCCAGGCTGCCTCGACCGGCATGCCCCCGACCAGCGGATGCAGCGTGATGGGCCCGAAGTCCTGAGCGGAGCGGTACTCGGCGATCAGGTCGTCGGGCGTCAGGAAGCGGTATCTGCCGGAGGCTCGGACCTCCTCGAGGGTCTGCACGCCGGGCAGATGCATCAACGATCTCGAGTTCTGCGACCACTGGCCGTAGGTGACCGCCTCCCACAAAATGTGGTCGCCGAGTTCCGCCCAGGCCCGTTCGGGGTCCTCGTGCAGATAGATCATCCCGCGGTTGACCTCGGCCGGCATGATGACGAACGGTCGAAGGCCGGCCTCGCGGCACAGTTCGGCGTAGTACTCGGCCAGGTCGGGTCGATGGTCGGGCAGGCTCAGCGGGAGGCCGAAGCGCACCGCGCGCCGCACCGTGGCGCGCACGCCGCCGCCGACGTAGAGCGGCGGATGAGGTTTCGACCAGGTGCCCGAGACCACCCCGCTCTCTCCGCTCCATGCGGTCAGCATGGTCTCCAGCGCCTGGTCCATCAGCGCGCCCCGACGGCCGAAGTCCACGCCCAGACTCTGGTATTCGATCTCCCGGTAGCCCAGTCCGACCGTGGTGTGCAGCCGGCCTCTGCTGACGGCGTCGACCATCGCGATGTCCTCGGCCATCCGCACCGGATTCCACAGCGGACCCAGGGCGCAGTCGATGCTGGCGATGATGTTTGTGGTGCGGACCAGCAGCATCCCGGCGACCATCACCGGGTTGCAGCTCCAGCCGTGGCCGGTGACATGGTGTTCGTCGACGCTGACCGCGGCCACGCCACGAGAATCCGCGAACTGCGCCAACTCCAGTGCCGCGGAGAGCAGTTCACCCTGGACGCGGGGAGCGCCGCCGGGGGAGGCGAAGTTGAACCGCAGGACCGCGAATGCCATCACAGCACCCTATGGCCATCCGGGTGCCGTCGAGGGCCGCCGGTCACGGTTTGGCAGAACCCGGCCCGCCGCGTGGCGCCGTGTCGTCGCGCGCCGATACGGTGACGCCGTGCACGAGGAGTCCGCCGCCTTGTCGACCGCCCTGCAATGGCTGGCCCTGTGGTCGGCGGCGACAGCACTTCTGGCAGCCGTGGGTCTGTTGAACAAGGCGGTGTGGGTGCTGGCCGCCGTGGCCGCGCTGGCCACCGCGGTCAGTGGCTGGCGCGTACTGCTGGCCTACCTGGCCCATCGCCGCAGCGTCCGCCTCGACGCGCTCTACCGGTCCAGCGGACAGGCCACCGTCGACGCCATGAGCGGTGTCGAGTTCGAGCACTACGTAGCGGCGGTGCTGCGCGGCAGGGGATATGACATCGAATTTACCCGGGCGACAGGTGATTTCGGTGTCGACCTCATCGCCACCCGCGACGGGGTGCGCACCGCCGTGCAATGCAAACGGCAGGCGCGCACCGTCAACGGCGCGGCCATCCAGCAGGTCGTCACCGGGGCCGCCGTCCATGACTGCACCGCGACCATGGTGGTGTCCAACCATCGCTACACCCGAGCCGCGGAACAGTTGGCCGAGGTACATCAGTGCATGCTGGTCGACCGCACCCGCCTGGCGCGGTTGGCCCGCAACCCGCTTCAGCCGGCGAAACGGTCGCGGTAGGGGCGCAGCCGGCCGGCCACCTCGTCGGCGTCGAGTCCGACGTCGGCGAGGTCGTAGATCACCTCGCCGTAGCGGCCGCGCGGATGCTCGGCGATGAATTGCGCCATCGCCGCACGCACGGCATCGTCGAACGGCTGACCCGCCAACTCATAGATCGCGGCCATGCAGGCGTGCTCGTCGGCCATGAAGTCGCTGAATCGCACGTCGATCGACTGTTCGGCAGGCAGCACGTCGCGGTCGCGCAGGCAGCCGTTGAACAGGTCCTCGGCGCGGCTGAGCCAGTACCGGCCCAGGGTCTGCGGGTCCGGATGAGCCGTCCCCATCCGGGAGGCGTAGGCCACCATGGTCGCCATCGAACGGGTCACCTCGACCGGATCGCGATGTGTGACAACGAAGGTCGCGTCCGGGAAGGTGGCGTAGAGGGTGGGGAACTGTTCGAGATGCTGCGGAGACTTCAACACCCACCGTGTCCCGCCGCGCAGGAACTGCATGGCCTTCAGGCTGCGCTTGAGGTAGGCGTAGGACGGGCCCTGGTCGTGCGCCTTGTAGTACGCGGCGAAGGTCGGCAGGTGATAGGTGGTTTCGAAGAGCATCGTCGAGAAGTCGTTGGCCAGGAGCTGGATCTCCTCGTGCGCATGGTCGACGGTCATGTCGTGCATGCGTTTGAATTCGGGCATCGAGGTGTTGACCAGATCCAGGCCGGCCGCACATCGGTCCCGGCGGGGTTGGTCTTCCGGCGGGCAGGAGCTAGCACTCGGGGAAGGGCACGGTCTCGTCAGGTGCCGGGAAGGGCTCGAGGCTTTCCCAGTACGGCAGATGGCGAAGGTTGGGGTCGGCGGCCATCAGGTTGTGCAGATGGGTGGTACCCGTGCGCGGCAGCCCGCAGATGATGATCGGCCGCGCGATCGCGATGTCCTCGATCTCCGGGTGTTCGGCGATCAGCGCCTCCAGTCGGAGCCGGTTGATCAGGTTGCCGACCAGTTGCTCGAAGGCCACGGCCACCCCGACGTCGGACAGCCCGGCCTCGTCGCGCAGCGACGAGCACAGGACCTCGAGACGCTCCCGGAAGGCCGGGTCGCCGAAGTCGTCGAGGCCGGTGCGTTCCGAGGCCGCCGCCAGCATTGCCTCCGGGCTGATTTCGAGGGTGGCGCCGTAGCCGGCCAGCGCCTCGCGCATCGGCATGGCCGCCTCCGGATAGCGAGGGTCGGCCAGATCGGTGAACCTGATCGGTGCCGGCCGCGGGACACCGGTGGTCACGGCGAGACCTCGGCCACGTCGACCACCCGGCACGTTGGCCGTTTCGGGGTTTCCTCCGGCAGGAACCAACGCAGCCAGATCAGCCCCTTGCGCCGGCCCGCGGTCGACACCCAGTTGGGGTGGCCGGGGTCGGTGTCGCTGACCACGATTCGCCACGACCCGTCGGGCTCGTAGGTCAGGTGCGCGCCGTTGATGGTGACGCGCTCGTAGGTGTAGTCGTAGGTGTGCAGCCAGGGGTTCCACAGGCAGAGGTTCCAGAACACGCACGGCGGCGAGGTGCCCTCGATGATCAGCGCCTGATCCGGTTGCAGTTCGTAGGCGCCCATCGCATAGGCCGCGTCGGCGGCCGCCCACCCGTAAGTCTGCTGCGGAACGGGGTAGGGCTCGGCGATCTCGTTGGGCGGGTCGATCTTGACCGGGATGAACGAAACCTGTTCGTTGAGCCAGGTTTTGGCGGCCCGCAGGCGACGCGTCAGCTCCGCGCGGCTCTCGTGGTGGCGCGCCGGCGGGTCGATCGCCTCGATCTTCCATTGCACCCGCCGGTCGGTTTCAGGGTTTTCCAGGTAGTCGCGGGTGAGGGCGATGACGGCGTCGGAGTCGAGTTTGAGCCAGGCTCCCGGCTGCGGGGTGGGGCTGATGGTGAACTCGAAGTTGCCGGAGTCGTCGAACTGCAGTGAGCGGTCGTTCATCGTTCCGACGATGCGGTTGCTGTAGTGCCCGTCATCGGGACCGCCGTAGACGGTGATCGACAGGTAGACCGAGTCGCCCCGGTTGCCCCTCACCCGATAGGTGCGGTTGGGATCGATCGGCGCGAGTTGGTAGAAGGCGTCGGAGTTGTCCCCGCCCCATCGCTGGTACGGGCCGATGACGTCGACGAACCGGGGGTTGTCCTTGTCTCCCCATACGTAGGCGTCGACGGCGACCCGGAGCAGGCTGAAGGTGAGCCGGTAGCCGTCGACCACGTCGGGTTCATCGAGTGGGGGATCGGCGTCGAGGATCTTGCGCTCGATGGCGGCGACTTCCTCGAGCAATTCGTGGAAGGCCTTCGACAGGTCACTCGCCAGCTCATCCTGGGTCATCCTCGCTCCTTGTGTTCGCGTGGCTGTACTCCCTGGAGCACCAGGGAGCAGAGTTTGTCGGTCAGCTGCTCGGTGTCGTCGCGACCGTCGACCAGGACGGCGTAGAAGGTGGTGCCGATCAGTGCGTTGAACAGCGTGTCGGTGTCGACGTCGGCGCGGACGACGCCCTGCTCGGCGCCGGCGCGGACCACTGCGGCCAGTTCGGCGCGGATCATGTCGTCGAGCAACTGCTGCGTGCGGATGTGCAGTTCGGCGTCGCGCCGGCGTTCGGCGAGAATCCCCATGGTGGCCGCCTCGACCACCGGCTCACGCCAGAATCCGACCGCGCGGCGGACGAACTCGCGCAGGTCGGTCTGGAAATCGCCGGTCCATGCCACCATCGCGGTGTCGTTCGCGGTGCCGAACGCGGCCTCGAACACCACGTGCGCCTTGGACGGCCAGCGCCGGTAGATGGTCGGGCGGCTCACGTGCGCCGCGCGGGCGATCGATTCCATGGACACCTGGTCGTAGCCGACCTCGGTCAGCAGTCTGCGGGTCGCGGCCATGATCGCGTCGTCGGTGCGGGGATTGCGCGGCCGCCCGCGCACGGGCTCTGGACCGTCATCACCTGAGGGCGCGCTCACGGCAAATTATGTTTCGTTACGTCACGTAAATTGTCAATGGCGGGCAGTATTCGGGCCCGTCGGGCACCCTTACGTGATTCTGACCCTTGGTCCCAGGACATGGCAGCGGTTTCAACCGGCCAATAACGTGAACCACTGAACCACCAAACCCGTGACGACAAGGGGCCGCTTTTGTGCCGGCTCCACGTTGCACGGGATCGACGACCGGGAGGTCACCTCATGAAGCTTCGGCTGCACAGCTTGATCCGATCAGCGGCGCTGGTGATGGCCGCTGCCGCCCTGGTGGTGGGGGTCACCGAGGCGCCCGCCGCACGCGCCGACGACCAATTGAACTTCACCGGGACCACGCTGAGCGGGGCTTCGTTCAACGGCGCCAGCCTGCAGGGCAAGCCGGCGGTGATGTGGTTCTGGACGCCGTGGTGCCCGTTCTGCAACCAGGAGGCGCCCAGCGTAAGCGCCGTGGCGGCGGCCAATCCGAAGGTCACCTTCGTCGGCGTGGCCGCACGGTCCGACGTGGGTCAGATGCAGAACTTCGTGTCGAAGTACAACCTGAACTTCACCAACCTCAACGACGCAGACGGATCGATCTGGGCCCGGTTCAATGTTCCGTGGCAGCCGGCATACGTGTTCCTGCGCCCGGACGGCACGTCGACGTTCGTCAACAACCCCACCTCGGCGATGTCGCAGCAGGAGCTCACCGACCGGGTGCGCGCGCTGGCGTCCTGAGCCTGCTGTGGACCAGAACCTGGTCGGCCTGGCCTTCGCCGCAGGCATGGTGGCAGCCCTCAACCCGTGTGGATTCGCCATGCTGCCGGCCTACCTGGCCCTCGTGGTCAACGGTGATGACAACCCCGGTCGGGCCAGGGCCGTAGGCCGGGCCCTGGCCGCCACCGCCGCAATGGCGCTGGGCTTCCTCACCGTGTTCGGACTGTTCGGGCTGCTGACCGTGTCGGTCGCGTCTACCGTGCAGCAGTACGCGCCCTATCTGACGGTCGTGGTCGGGATAGCGCTTGTGGCCCTTGGCATTTGGCTCCTCTCGGGCCGAGAGCTCACCGCATTGAGCTGGAATCCGGCCCGGTTCGGCAGTCGCTGGGTGCCGACGGCTCAACTCGGGTCGATGTTCGGTTACGGCATGGGTTACGCGATCGCCTCACTCTCGTGCACCATCGGACCCTTCTTGGCGGTGACCGGCAGCAGCATGCGCAGCGGGTCGACCCTCGCCGGCCTGGTCGTCTACGTCGCGTACGCGGCCGGTATCGCCCTGGTGGTCGGTGTGCTCGCCGTGGCGGTCGCGTTGGCCAACTCCACGCTGATCGACCGGATGCGCCGCGTGTTGCCCTACGTCAACCGGATCAGCGGCGTCGTCCTGGTCGTGGTCGGGTTGTACGTCGGCTACTACGGCGTCTACGAGATCCGCCTGTTCAGCGCCGGCGGCAGCGCGCAGGACCCGGTGATCAATGCGGCCGGCTACATCCAGCGGCACCTGTCAGGCTGGGTGTATGAGCACGGCGTGTGGCCGTGGGTGCTGGCGGTCGGGTTGCTGGCGCTGGCGGTCGGTGCGGTGTGGGCCCGGCGGCGACGGCACCGCAGCGCGGTTCCCCGGTCGGCATAGCCGGCGTCGATATACTCCGCTGCACGTCCAGACCGGCTGAGCCGACCAGGAAATGGAGCGATCATGAAGTATTCGGTACGAACCGTGAGCGGCGCCACCGCGGCGGTCCTGGCCCTCAGTGGCATCCCCGCGGCGATCGTGACTATCCAGCCCGCCGGGCAGGCCAACGCCGACGTGTGCGCCAGCGCCGGCCGGCGCATCTCGGTGAGCGGCTGCGCGAACCTTGGCGACGTGATGGCGCCCTACGCGCCGCCGCCGGCGTACTACGCGCCGATGCCCGAGGACTACGCGCCCGGCGGCTACGGCTGCGTGGGCTACAACGGCCGCTGGGTCAGCGCCAACACCTGCAACTAGACGTCCATACGACGAAACCCCGCGGGCACCGCCCGCGGGGTTTCGCTTTCGCGTGTACGTCTCAGGCCAGGTCGAACCGGTCTGCGTTCATCACCTTGGCCCACGCGGCGACGAAGTCCTTGACGAACTTCTCCTTCGCGTCGTCCTCGGCATAGACCTCCGCCAGCGCGCGCAGCTGCGAGTTCGACCCGAACAGCAGATCGACCCGGCTGGCCGTGGCCTTCGTCGCGCCGCTCGCGCGATCCTTGCCGATGTAGGTCCCGTCGTCAGCAGGCGACGGTTCCCACTTGGTGCTCATGTCGAGCAGGTTGACGAAGAAGTCCGTCGTCAGCGCGCCCGGCTTGTCGGTGAAAACACCCAGCTTCGTGCCACCGAAGTTGGTGTCCAGCACCCGCAGGCCACCGACCAGGACGGTCAGCTCCGGGCCTGACAGGCCCAGCAGGTTGGCCCGGTCGATCAGGTGGTACTCCGAAGGCAGGTTCAGACCCTTACCGGCGTAGTTGCGGAAGCCGTCGGCCTTGGGCTCCAGGTAGGAGAACGACTCGACGTCGGTCTGCTCCTGGGTGGCATCACCGCGACCGGAGGTGAAGGGCACGTCGATGTCGAATCCGGCAGCCTTGGCGGCCTTCTCGACACCCACGTTGCCCGCAAGAACCACCAGGTCGGCGAAGGACACGTTGACCCCCGACGACGCCTGGATGCCTTCCAGCGCGCGGATCACCTGAGCCAGCTCGTCGGGTTCGTTGACCTCCCAGCCCAGCTGCGGCTGCAGCCGGATACGGCCACCGTTGGCACCGCCGCGCATGTCACTGTCGCGGTAGGACGAAGCAGCCTTCCACGCGGTCGAAACCAGCTGCGGCACAGTCAGACCCGAATCGGCGATCGCGCTCTTGAGCGTCGCGACGTCCTCGGCGGACAAGGGGTTCCCTGCTGGAACGACGTCCTGCCAGAGCCAGGTCTGCTTGGGAGCCAGCGGTCCGAGATAGCGGACGACCGGACCCATGTCGCGGTGCAGCAGTTTGAACCAGGCGTTGGCGAACGCCTCGGCGAGCTCCTCGGGATGATCCAGCCAGCGCCGGGTGATCTTCCCGTAGATCGGGTCCAACCGCATCGACAGGTCGGTGGTCAGCATCGACGGATGGGTCTTGCCGTCACCCTGCGCCATCGGCACCGAGTTGGCCCAGCCGTCGTTCTTCGGCTTCCACTGGTTGGCGCCGGCGGGGCTCTTGGTGAGCTCCCACTCGTTGCCGTAGAGGATCTCCAGGAAGCTGTTGTCCCACTTGGTGGGGGTGTGCGTCCAGGTCACCTCGAGGCCGCTGCTGACCGTGTCATTGCCGAGGCCGGAGTTGGCCCAGCCCAGGCCCTGCTGCTCCAGTGGCGCGGCCTCGGGCTCGACCCCGTTCTCGACGGGGGTGGCGCCGTGAGTCTTGCCGAAGGTGTGCCCGCCGACGATCAGGGCAGCCGTCTCGACGTCGTTCATCGCCATCCGGCCGAACGTCTCCCGGATGTCGATGGCCGCGGCCAACGGGTCCGGAACACCCTCGGGGCCTTCGGGATTGACGTAGATCAGCCCCATCATGGTTGCGCCCAGCGGGTTCTCCAGCTTGGTGCGGTCGCTGCCGGAGTACCGGTCCTGCGAGCCCAGCCACTCAGCCTCGGCGCCCCAGTAGACGTCCTCCTCGGGCTCCCAGTAGTCGGGCCGGCCGAACGCGAAGCCGGCGGTCTGGAAGCCCATGCTCTCCAGCGCCCGGTTGCCGGCGTAGACGAGCAGGTCGGACCAGGAGAGCTTCTTGCCGTACTTCTTCTTGACCGGCCACAACAGGCGGCGGGCCTTGTCCAGGCTGACGTTGTCGGGCCAGCTGTTGAGCGGTGCGAATCGCTGCATACCCTTGCCGCCACCGCCGCGGCCGTCCACGACCCGGTAGGTGCCGGCTGCATGCCAGGACATCCGAATGAAGAACGGGCCGTAGTGACCGAAGTCGGCGGGCCACCAGTCCTGCGAGTCGGTCATGATCGCGTCGACATCGCGAGCCAGTTCGTCGAAGTCGAGCGTCTGGACCGCGGCGCGGTAGTCGAAATCGGCGCCCAGCGGGTTGATGACGTCGGGATCCTTCTGCAGGATCTTCAGATTGACCGCATTCGGCCACCAGTCTCGGTTGCTGCCGCCCTCGACGGGAGGCTTGATCCGCATCGGGCAACCGCCCGCCGCGGGCTCGCTCTGCGCCGCTCCGATGGGTGGGGTTTCCTCAGCCACGTGTGTTCCTTCCAGATGTGGATATGTGTAAAACGACCGTGATCACGGATGTGATCCCGAAGTTTGTTGGGCCGCGCAGTCGGGGCACAGGCCCCAGTAGATGACCTCCGCCTCGTCGACGGCGAAGCCCTCGAGTGCGCCACTGTCGTCGGACGGGGTCAGGCACGGCACGTCGCCGACCGCGCAGTCGACGTCGCCGATCACCCCGCAGACGCGGCAGACGACGTGGTGATGGTTGTCACCAACCCGCGACTCGTAGCGCGCCACCAGGCCCGACGGCTGGATCCGGCGCACCAGCCCGGCGGCGGTCAGCGCATGCAGCACGTCGTAGACCGCCTGGCGGGACACGTCTGGCAGGCCGCCGCGGACGGTGCTGAAGATCGTCTCGGTGTCGGCGTGGGGGTTGGCCTGAACGGCCTCGAGGACCGCGATACGGGGCCGGGTCACCCGCAGGTCAGCCGCACGCAGCTGGTCCGCGAGATCCGGAATCGACGTCACGATGGAGATACTGGCACCGTTTTCTGGACTGAGTCAAGACTTTGTGGACGGTCCGCCGGAAAATACTTCTGATCAGGGGCGGGGAGTGGTACCGCTCTGGCCGGGACCAGCGGTGGGTGTCAGCGGGGCGACCGCGGTCGGGCTGAAGTTGTTTGCTCCGCCCGGCTTGGCACCCTTGGCGGTCGGGTCGACCGAATGGCTGGTGCTCGTCTCGGTCGACTTCGCGCCGCCGCCACAGCCGGTGGCGGCCACGGTCGCGGCCGCGGCCATCGCGACCAGAACGACCAGGAGACGCGGAATCGGCTGATTCATCGATCCGAAGCTACCCTCCCAGTGCCGGACGGACGCGAATTTGCCGTTATCGGCTGTGCGCGTCATGGTGGGCGCCGCGGCGTTTGGCGGGATCAATTGTGTTCGGCGCCAGCCGCACTCGTGCCAACCGGCGCCGCAGAGCGCGACCGTGATGCTGCCTGCGTATCGAGGGCCTCGGGCCGATCGGTATGGTGATGACTTCGGCGGATGACGCTTTTGCGGCCGCAGCGACCCGGCACCCCGGGAACCAGTCCTCACCACAGGAGCAGTGTCGTGCCCCTCAACACGGTCGCACTCGAACTCGTGCCACCGAACACCGACCGCAGTCCCGACGAGGTTCTCGAGGAGGCGCGCAAGGTCGTTCGGTTCTCGGCGGAGACGGGTCTGGACGGCCGCATCCGGCACGTGATGATCCCGGGCATGATCGCCGAAGACGACGACCGCCCCGTGGAGATGAAGCCGAAGCTCGACGTCCTCGACTACTGGTCGCGGATCTCCCCGGAGCTGCCGGGCGTCAAAGGGTTGTGCACCCAGGTCACCGCGTTCATGGACGAGGCGACGCTGCGCGGTCGGCTGACCGAACTGCTCGCCGCAGGCATGGAGGGCATCGTCTTCGTCGGAGTCCCGCGCACCATGAGCGACGGGGAGGGCTCCGGTGTCGCACCGACCGACGCCCTGAGCATCTATCGCGACCTGGTGCCCAACCGCGGGGCGATCCTGATCCCGACCCGCGAGGGGGAGGCGGGCCGGTTCGGCTTCAAGATCCGGCAGGGCGCCACGTACGGCATGACGCAGCTGCTGTACTCCGATGCCATCGTCGGCTTTCTGACCGACTTCGCCAGGGACAGCGACGACCGTCCCGAGATCCTCCTGTCGTTCGGCTTCGTGCCCAAGGTGGAGTCCCGGATCGGCCTCATCAACTGGCTTATCCAGGATCCGGGCAACCCCGCGGTCGCCGCCGAACAGGACGTCGTGCGGGTACTGGCCGCCGGCGAACCCGACGTCAAGCGCCAGATGCTGGTCGATCTGTACAAGCGGGTCGTCGACGGGGTGGGCGAGCTGGGCTTCCCGCTGAGCATTCATTTCGAGGCCACCTACGGAATGTCGAGAGCGGCGTTCGACACGTTCGCGGCGATGCTGGCCCACTGGTCGCCCGGCGACACCGTCGCGTCGTAGCGTTCCTCGCGTGCAAACCCTGATCGATTTCGACAATGGGCCGGTCTTTGCGATCCCCGCCCGCGACGGATACCGGGGTTTCGCCGGCTGCCAGGGAATGCTGCTGGAGGGCCCGCAGGGCTGGGGCGAGTTCAGCCCGCCCGGTGAGGACGTCGATCTCCGCACGGCGCGCTACCTCACCGCGGCCATCGAAGCTGGGACGGTCGGCTGGCCCGACCCGGTGCGCGGCCGGGTGCCGGTGGCCGTCGCAGTCCCGGCGGTGGATCCCGCGCTCGCCGCTGCCATCGTCCGGGCCGGAGCCTGTCGCACCGCCGACGTGCGCGTCGCCTGCCAGCCGGATTCTCTCGACGACGACGTCGCCCGGCTCGCAGCCGTGCGAGACGCGCTGGGACCCGCTGGGATCATCCGCTGCGACGCCGGGGGAGCCTGGGACGTCCCGACCGCGGTGGCGGCGATTCCGCTACTCGAGGCGGCGGCGGGCGGACTGGAGTTCGTCGAGCAGCCGTGCGCCTCGCTGGGCGATGTGGCCGAGGTCCGCCGGCGCGTGCAGGTCCGGATCGCCGTCGACGAGTCCATCCGCGACGCCGAGAACCCGTTCGCCCTCGAGCTTGCCGCGGCGGCCGACATCGCGATACTGACGGTCAACGCGCTCGGCGGTGTGCGCCGCGCGATGCGGCTGGCCGAGACATGCGGGTTGCCGTGCGTGGTCTCCGCTGAACCGGACAGCAGTGTCGGCCTGGCGGGCGGGCTCGCGCTCGCCGGCGCCCTGCCCGAACTGGTCCACGCCTGCGGCCTGGGAACCTCGGCGGTGCTCGTCGGGGATCTGGTGTCGCCCGGCCGGTCACTGATCGCGGTCGACGGCCACCTGCCGGTCGCCCCAATGCCCCCGGCGCCCGATGCCGATCTGCTCGCCAGGTTCGCGGTCGAGGACCCCGCGCGGGTCACCTGGTGGCGCGAAAGGCTGCGCGCCGTCCAAGAATTAGTGTGAAATTCCAGAAGGACAGTGAATTCAGCGTGTGTGCGCTCTCACGCCCCTCGTGACGCGCGTTAAGAAATGGAACTATGAGCGCTGCCTTCCAGAACCTGTTGTTCCCACAACGCCTTACCGACGTACTAGACATCGGCGCGAATCCGATTGATGGCGAGCCGCCCTACGCGTCGATGCTTGCTGAGGGGCTATGCCATGTGACGGGGTTCGAGCCTCAGCAGGAGGCACTGCTCGAGCTGCAGAGAATGAAAGGCCCCAACGAGCGTTACCTCCCGTATGCAGTGGGCGATGGCGGCGCGCACACGCTCAATATTTGTCGCGCATCGGGAATGACGAGCCTGCTCGAACCGGACCCGGCGACCTTGGGCCTGTTCGAGGTTCTCAAGCCATTAGGTGAAGTGATCGAGCGCGTCCCCCTGCAAACTCGCAGGCTCGACGACATTTCCGAGATTGAGCACCTCGACTTCCTGAAGATCGACATCCAAGGCGGCGAGCTCGCGGTGTTCAAAGGGGGGAAAGCCAAGCTGGCGGAGGCGGTGGCGATCCAGACCGAGATCTCGTTTGTGACGCTGTACAAGAATCAGCCGAGCCTGGGAGACGTCGACCTGGAACTGCGCAGTCAGGGATTCCTTCCGCACTGCTTCGCCGCGATCAAGCCCTGGCCGATCGCCCCTGCTGTGATCGACAACAATCCTCGCCGGGCCCTCAACCAACTCCTGGAGGCCGATATCGTCTACGTGCGCGACTTCGCGCACGCGGACTCGATGAGCGACGAGCAACTCAAGCACCTGGCGCTGATAGCGCATTCCTGCTATCGATCATTCGACCTGGCCTTGCGCTGCGTGATGCTGCTGGAGCAGCGGCAGGTGCTGGAGTCTGGAACCCAGCAACGTTATCTGGAGACGTTGTCGGGCAAGCCGTCGACGCCCGTCTAAAGGGGCTTCAGCGGGCATTGACACCTGCAGAAGACGTTTGAGTTGCCCAACCGGCGGGTACGTAGGCGCCGATGAACACCGAGCCTCCCATCGACGAGGACTTCAGCCCGGAGTCGATGTCGCCGTTCGAATCGCGCCGGACCACCATCATCGTGCTGTGGTCGACCTATGTGGTGGCCGCGGTGATCCTGACCCTGTACTGGATCTATTCGGTCTAGCGACGGCGCCAGCCGGCGACGGCCAGGCCCACCCCGATCAGCGCGATGATGGGTCCGAGCACCGACCAGGTGGTGGTGTTGCTCATGGGGCTGCCCTGTACGGCGCCGAACCCCTGCAGGGTGAACAGCAAGCCGAACAGGGCGACCAGGACACCGATGGCACCCACGGCGTGACGCATCGTCAGTTCCTTCCTCCGTTGGGGATGGCGGCGGCCACCGCACGCATCAACGCGCGCTTGACCTTGACCGCCCCGGACTCGGT
Source organism: uncultured Actinomycetota bacterium (assembly GCA_963716465.1). Lineage (GTDB taxonomy): Bacteria > Actinomycetota > Actinomycetes > Mycobacteriales > Mycobacteriaceae > Mycobacterium. The sequence continues at coordinate 125,664 of CAVQTS010000001.1, read as the reverse complement.
GACCGGCCGGGCCGGCGGCTCCAACACCAGCACATCATCCTCGGCGATCCGGCCGGGCTTGACCACATTGCCGTAGACGCCGAGGCACCGCCGCGAGTGGGCGGCGATGGCGCGGCTGATGTCGCGGTCGCGCTTGAGTTGCGGTTGCTCGTGGGAGGGCATCACGCACCGGATGGTGGGAATCAGCGGCTGCAGATCGGCGTGCGGGCCGTGCAGCACGCCGCCGCACCAGTCCCACTCCGGATGGTCGGAGGCGGCGGGGGAGTCAACGACCAGCGTTGGCCGGAACCGCCGCTGGTCGAAGTCGGAGTCCGGCGCCAGGGCCGCCATGGCGGCCAGGCTCTGCGCGGTGAGGATGTGCACCGGATAGGCGTCCACATAGCTGCCCACGGGTGTGGCGTAGCGGGTGATCTCGGCGAGCTTGCGGACCGGGAACATCGAGAGGTCCGGCAACGGCTCGTCGTCGTCGAGGCCGAACACTTCGCGAAGGTCGGTCTTGGTGGCCATCGGGGTGCGGTACTGGTGACGCTCGGCGATCGGCGGCAGGGCGCGCAACTCGACGTCGTGGTCCACGTACTCCGACAACGCGCGGTGCACGCCGGGGTCGGAGCTGGAGAACTCGCGGCCGTCGGGGAATCCAATCAGCACTTCGGGCGCGTGTCCGGGGCCGGCGTCGGCGCCCGGCGGCTGCGCGTAGCGCGCCGTACACCACAGCAGACCAGGCAACTTCTTGGCGCCCGTGGTGGTGTCGTGTTCGACGTCGCGAACGGCCCAGGTCCGGTCGGCGTGCACGCCCAGCGCGGTGACGTCGGCGAACGGGACTCGCTCGCCGGCCATCGATTTCACCGGATAACGCCAGATGGAGGTGATCCGACCGGCTTCGATCATGGTCTCAGCGTAGGCGTCACGCCGCCGGGGAGCGGCCGAGTGCGCGCGAGGAGACGATCAGCGCCGTCAGGCACGTCACCAGCCACGCGCCCAGCACGATCAAGGGCAGCAGCCGCTGGTTTTCCGGGAAGTAGGTGGCCGCGTGGATCGCCGAGACGGTCGCCCCGCTGGGCAGCGCGTGGTTGAGGAAGGCGAACGGCTGCGGCAGCAGGGATGCCGAGACCGCGCCGCCCGATGAGGTGTTGCCGAGCAGGATGAACACCACCCAGGTGGGGATGATCGCCCAGCGATGCATCCAGACCAGCATGGTGGAGTTGAATGACGCGGCGACCGCGATCTGCAGCGAGGTCAGCAGCCACAGTTGCGGGAACGGGGTGTTCAGCGCGTGCAGAACCGGCCCGGCCACGAAAGACAGTGCGGCGCCGCCTATTATGGCAAGGGTCACCAGGCAGGCCAGCCAGCGGCGCAGGGACAACGTCTTGACGTTGGCGCGCAGCTGGAACATCGTGATGAAGCCCAGGATCGTGGCGGCGATGACGAGGTAGAACGTCGCGAGGCCGGCCGGGTCCGACGGGGGCAACGGGTGCAGGTCGACGATCGGCAGCACGAACTGACCCGGCTGAGTTTGGTCCAGCTGTGCCAGCGCACGGGCCCCGGAGGGGTCGCTGGCGCTGGAGAGCAGCAGTTGCGGCGGCTTCGAGGTGGCGTCTATCACTGCGGTGATGCGCTGTTGGTTGATCGAGGTGATCCCCGCGACGCGGGTCGGATAATCGTGAACGTCGAACTCGCTGGGCCTGCTCTGCAGCGCGGCGACCAGTGGGGCGGTGTCGGCGACGGCACCGACGACGCCGACGGGCATGTTCCGCGGGAAGGGTCGACCCAGGGCGACTGTGTAGGCCGCGACGAACGACGACGCCATCACCACCGCGATCGCGATGACGGCGGCGGCCTTGCGAATCTCCAGCGGGATGCGGCGCGGCGAGAACCGGGCCTGGTCCCCGTTCCGTTCCGACACCTCGAGCACGCGTACTCCTCATCGTCCGACCGCACCTCAACGTAGCGCGCCGGGTCTGCCGAACCGTGGCGGGCCGGCGGCGGCCCCGAACTGACCTGGTGTCGGCGGCGACGTCCAGCCCTGCCACTATGTAGCTGCACATTTGCGGTACGAAAGGCGCCAGGAAGACACGATGTACGACCAGACCAGTGGATGGGATTCACACGACCCTCACGACGTCGGATTCCGCATCGACCCGGTACTGGCCCGCAGCTGGCTGCTGGTCAACGGCTCCCAAGCCGACAAGTTCGCGCCCGCCGCCCGATCCCGCGCCGACATCGTCGTGCTCGACATCGAGGACGCGGTCGCACCCAAGGACAAGATGGCGGCCCGCGACAACGTGGTGCGCTGGCTTGACGCCGGCAACACCGACTGGGTGCGCATCAACGGTTTCGGCACACCATGGTGGGCCGACGACATCGAAGCGCTGTCGAAGTCGACGCTCGGTGGTGTGATGCTGGCGATGGTGGAGTCCGTCGACCACGTCACCGAGACCGCCAAGCGGCTGCCGAACGTGCCCATCGTCGCTCTGGTGGAGACCGCCCGGGGCCTGGAGCGGATCACCGAGATCGCGGCGGCCAAGGGCACCTTCCGGCTGGCCTTCGGCATCGGCGACTTCCGCCGCGACACCGGGTTCGGGGAGAACCCGGCCACCCTGGCCTACGCCCGGTCTCGATTCACCATCGCCGCCAAAGCCGCCCACCTGCCCGGGCCGGTCGACGGTCCCACGGTGGGCTCCAGCGCGCTCAAGCTCAGTGAGGCCACCGCGGTGTCGGCCGAGTTCGGCATGACCGGAAAGATCTGCCTGACCCCGGACCAGTGTCCGACCGTCAACGAGGGACTTTCCCCGTCGCAGGAGGAGATCACCTGGGCCCAGGAGTTCTTCGCCGAGTACGAGCGCGACGGCGGCGAGATCCGCAACGGCTCGGATCTGCCGCGCATCGCGCGGGCGAACAAGATCCTGGATCTGGCCCGCGCATACGGCATCGAGGTCTCGGAGTTCGACGACCAGGCGGTGCACGTCACGGCCCCGTCGGACACCTACCACTACTGAGATTCCAACGGGCGCAATAAATTACGCAAATATGACCGATCGCCACGATGGCCATCCGGCGCGAGCGCGGCTCCGAATTGCCGCATGAAAAACTTCTCGGCCCCGCGAAGCTTTCAGGAGCAGCGTATGACAACGAAGATGTTCAGCATCCCCGCGTCCTGGAACGGTATAGGCAATTGAGCTCGGCAGGTTCTCGTCTGTTCAGCGTCGCCGGACGGGTCCTGTCCCATCCGTCGATGCGGCCCGTGACGCGCACGTTCAGCGATCTGCATGCCGCGCTGTACCGACTGACGGGTGGCGCTGCGCAGAATCCGAACTATCCGACCATGCTGCTTACCGTCACCGGCCGCAAGAGCGGGAAACCCCGCACGGTGCCGCTGATCTATCTCGAAGACGGTGACCGCCTGGTCGTCGCCGCGGCGTACGCCGGCAGCGACGTGAACCCGACCTGGTGGCTGAACCTGCGAGACAACCCCGAAGCTGTTGTGCGGCTGCGGAATCAGACTGTCTCGGTGCACGCCGCGCTGGCCGAGCCAGGGGAGCGGGCGCAGTTGTGGCGACGTCTGGTCGCGATGTATCCCTACTTCGCCGAATACCAGACCCGGACCGACCGGGAGATACCCGTTGTTGTGCTGACACCGACCGCAGTGCGGTAGGGCACAATCAGCCGATGCGCGCTGTCCGTTCGATCCAGGGTGAGCCGACTCTCATCGACGTCGACGAGCCGTCGGGGGACTGGCCGCTGCTGGAGGTGGGTTCGGCGAGCATCTGCGGTAGCGACCTGGCGCTGCTGTCGTGGGGGCTGCCGGTGACCATCGGTCATGAGATCGCGGGGACGGTCGACGGGAAGCCGTACTGCGTAGAGCCCACGCTGCATTGCGGCACGTGCGATCAGTGCCGCATCGGTGCCACCCAGCGCTGTCGCGGGTCGGCCACACATGGATTGCTGGGAGTCGCATTCGACGGCGGCCTCGCCGATCGGGTTCGGGTTCCTGCCGAAAGCCTCGTGCCCCTGCCCGAGGGTCTGCCGGTCGCGGACGCCTCGCTCGTCGAGCCGTTCGCGGTCTGCTGGCACGGCCTGCGCAAGGTGTCCGCGGCGCCCGGCGAGCGGCTGCTGGTGGTGGGCGGCGGCGCCGTCGGGCTCCTCGCCGTCGCCGCGGCGCGGGCGATGGGTCTGCAGGCTGATCTGGCGGCCCGTCATCCGCACCAGCGCGCCGCCGGTGAGCGCCTGGGTGCAGGGTCGCCGCAGGGGGAGTACGAGATCGTCGTGGAGGCAGCCGGGACCGACTCGGCGATGGCCACCTGTCTGGACCGTGCGGCCCCCGGCGGGCGTATCGCAGTGCTCGGAGTCGACCACGGAAACCGCTCGGTACCCGGAATCCCCTGGCTGATGAAGGAACTCACGCTGATCTCGAGCCTGTGCTACAGCCGCGGTGCGGTTCACGAGTTCGCGCAGGCCGCCGAGGTGTTGGCCGCCGATCCGGAGATCGCCGCGACCGTCGTCACCCACCGGTTCCCGCTCGACGATGTCGGGGAGGCGTTTCGGGTCGCGCAGGACCGCAGCGGCGGGGCGATCAAGGTGGTTGTCGAGCCGTAGCTGAGGTAACCACACCAGGTGCGCCGAATCCGGTGCAGACGAGGTCGAAGATGTTGTGCCTCAACATCTCCGGTGCCGCCCGCGGACTGCGCGATCTCTGGCTAAAGGTCAACCGGCATCGGGTCGACGTTCCAGATCTCGTCGCAGTACTCCGCGATCGCGCGGTCGGAGGAGAACTTCCCGCTACGGGCGGCATTGATGATCGACATCCGCGACCACGTGTCGTCGTTCTGCCAGGCGGCACTGACCCTGGCCTGGCAGTCGACGTAGGACCGGTAGTCCGCCAGCACCAGGAACGGGTCGTGGTGAATCAGGTTGTCCACCACGGGTCGCAGGACCTCGGTGTCGCCGTGGGTGAACACCCCCTGCAGGATCAGTTCGAGCACCTCGGCCAGTTCCGGATCGCGCTCGATGTAGCTCGCCGGCCGGTAGCCCTCGGCCTTGATCCGTTCGACCTCGTCGACGGTCAGCCCGAACAGGAAGAAGTTCTCCGGGCCGGCCTCTTCGCGGATCTCGACGTTGGCGCCGTCGAGGGTTCCGATGGTCAGCGCGCCGTTCATCATGAACTTCATGTTGCCGGTACCCGAGGCTTCCTTGCCGGCGGTCGAGATCTGCTCGGAGAGGTTGGCCGCCGGATAGATCAGATGCGCGTTCTGCACGTTGAAGTTGGGCAGGAACACCACTTTCATGAAGCGGTTGACGTCGGGATCATTGTTGACCGTCGCGCCGACGGCGGTGATGAGCCTGATGATCCGCTTGGCCATGAAGTAGCCGGGCGCGGCCTTGCCGCCGAAGATGAACGCGCGCGGCGCGATCGCGAAACCGGGGTTCTGCTTGAGCCGGTTGTACAGCGTGATGATGTGCAGGACGTTGAGGTGCTGGCGCTTGTACTCGTGGATTCGCTTGACCTGGATGTCGAACATCCAGGTGTGGTCCAGCTCGATGCCGGTGGTGGAGTGCACGAACTCGGCGAGCCGTCTCTTGTTGGCCCGCTTGACCTCTCGCCAGCGCTGCCGGAACGCCGGATCCTCGATGAAGCCCTCCAGCCCGCGCAGCTGGTCGAGATCGGTCAACCAGCCGTCGCCGATGGTCTCGTCGAGCAGCTTGCGCAGTCCCGGGTTGGACAGGGCCAGGAACCGTCGCGGGGTGACGCCGTTGGTCACATTGCCGAACCGGTCCGGCCACAGCTCGTAGAAGTCCTTGAGCACACTGGCTTTCAGCAACTCCGAGTGCAGCGCCGCCACACCGTTGACGGCGTGGCTGCCGACGGTGGCCAGGTGCGCCATCCGCACGCACTTGCCGTGGTCCTCGCCGATCAGCGACATCCGCGCGATGCGATCCTCGTCGCCGGGGAACCGTGACGCGCACCTCGTCGAGGAAACGGTCGTTGATCTCGTAGATGATCTCCAGATGCCGGGGCAGCGATTCGGAGAAGATGCCCAGCGGCCAGGTCTCCAGCGCCTCGGGCAGCAGTGTGTGGTTGGTGTAGGCGAACGTCTCGAGCGGTGATCGCCCACGCCTCGTCCCAACCCAGGTGGTGGTCGTCGATGAGCAGACGCATCAGTTCGGCCACCGCGATCGACGGGTGGGTGTCGTTGAGCTGGATGGCCCACTTGTCCGGCAGGGCCGACAGCGGCAGCCCGGCCCGCTCGGTGTGGATGCGCAGGATGTCCTGCAGCGAGCACGACACGAAGAAGTACTGCTGTTGCAGCCGAAGACGTTTGCCCGCATCTGGTTCATCGTTGGGGTAGAGGACCTTCGAGACCTTCTCGGCGACGACCTCCTCCTCGACGGCCTTGTAGAAGTCGCCGGTGTTGAAGGCCTCCAGCGCGAAGGACTCGACGGACCGGGCGCTCCACAGGGTCAGCGTGTTGCAGGTGTTGACGCCGTATCCCTGGATCGGTGTGTCGTAGGAGACGCCCTTGATCAGCTGCTGCGGGATCCAGCGGACGCGGTGGTGGCCGGCGAGGTCCTCGTACTGCTCGGTGTAGCCGCCCCAGTTGACGATGTAGCTGGCATCGGGCTTGTCGATCTCCCAGGGGTTTCCGCGCACCAACCAGTTGTCGGTCTTCTCGACCTGCCAGCCCTCGTGGATCTCCTGGTCGAAGATGCCGAACTCGTAGCGAATCCCGTACCCGATCGACGGCCGTTCGAGCGTCGCCAGCGAGTCGAGGTAGCAGGCGGCGAGCCGGCCCAGGCCGCCGTTGCCCAGGCCGGGCTCCTCTTCACACGCCACGATCTCGTCCAGCTCCCAGCCCAGTGCGGCCAGCGCCTCGCGGGCCTGGGCCTCGATGCCGAGGTTCAACAGGTTGTTGCCGAGCTGGGGACCCATCAGGAACTCGGCCGACAGGTAGCAGGTCACCTTGTTGGACAAGTCGAGCCAGTCCTGGGTGGTGGCCATCCAGCGCTGCTGCATCCGGTCGCGCACCGCCAGGGCCAGGGCGCGGTAGTAGTGCTCGGCGGTCAGTGCGGCGGCGGGCCGGGCGATCGAGAAGGTGAGGTGGTCGCTGATCGCGCGGCGCAGCGCGTCGGCCGACAGGCCGGTGCGGCTGTGCTCATGCGGTATGGCGGCCGATGCGGCGGGGTCGAGATTTCCCACGTTCACCACATCGGTCATTGCCTGCTCCCTGTTTCTGGACAGCTTCTGAGGACCGCAGTGTCGCATCGTCGTGTTTCAGCGAGACGAGACCCACGAGTCGCCCACGTGAACTATCGCCCATGAGCGGGCTTGGTGCGCGTTGAGCCGACCGGGGATCGTCGGCGCACCAGGTCACCCGGTAATCGGTTATTGCCTGCAGGCCGGGTTGGGTCTATACAGTTTTCCAGAGTTGTTCACTGCCCGTGCATCGCCGCCGCAACAAGATCGGAGAACGACAATGACGTCGACACTCGAGGCGGGGGATCAGGTGCCGGCTGTGGCCCGCGGCATGCGCGATCTGGTGGCCGCCCAGGCCGCCGACTCCGAGCAGCTGCGCACACTGTCCCCGGCGGTCGTCGAGGAGATGTGGGACAGCGGCCTGATGTCGTCGTTCAACCCGGTCGAAGCGGGCGGGGTCGAGCCGACGTTCGCCGAGATGATCGAGACCTGGATCGAGATGGCGTGGCAGGACGGCTCGTTCGGCTGGATCGGTATCGCGAACCTGCCGTCGTCGTTCGCCGCGGCCGCCTACCTGCCGGACGAGGGCTTCGCGGACGTGTTCACCGCCAACGACAACCGCGTGACGATGGGCGGGCAGTTCTTCCCCAACGGGCAGGGCGTCGTCGTGGACGGCGGATACCGGGTCACCGGCTCGTGGAGCTTCGGGTCGGGCACCGGGCACGCCGAATACGTCTGCGCCGGTTTCTTTCCGATGGAGAACGGCGAGATGCGCTGGGCTGCCGACGGTATGCCCGAGATGCAGGTGGCCGTCGTTCCCCGCGACGAGATCATCTTCAAGGACGGCTGGCACGTGCAGGGCCTGAAGGCCACCGGCTCCTACGACTACAGCGCCGAGGACGTGTTCGTGCCGCAGGCCCGCACGTTCCCGCTGTTCTCCCGCACGCCGTACCGGGGTAGCTCGCCGGCCACCCGGATGGGGCTGATGCCGGTCACCGCGGCGGGCCACGCGTCGTGGGCGCTGGGTGTGGCCAAGAGCATGCTCGACGACGTCCAGGAGCTCGCCGCCACGAAGTACCGGATGAGCGACATGGCCTCGCTGGCCAGCCGGCCGACCTTCCAGAAGGATCTCGCGCTGCACGTCTCGGCCTGGCGGGCGGCGCGCCTGTTGATCCTGGACGCGTTCACCACCGCCGAGGCCGTCGTCGCCTCCGGTGAGGACCTGACCCCGACGTTGCGCGCAGACATGCGCGCCGCGGCCGTCTACGCCACCGACGTGTCGCGGCGCTGTGCGGAATGGGCGCACCTGGCCGCGGGCACCACCTCGATCCGGGAGGGCAGCCGGCTGGAGCGCGCGTTCCGCGACATCTACACCGGCACCCAGCACGCGTTCATCAGCGAGAAGGTGGCCATCGACGCCGCGCAGATCTGGCTGGGCATCATCGAGGACCAGCCCGGGTTGTAGCCGCCTACGAGAGGGCGCAATACCTCAGCGCCAAACGTCGACCGGAACTAAGCTCAACCACTTATGACGGCCTGGTCGACCCCGGTGTGGTTGGGGCATCGGTCGGTCAGCCGCAGGCAGTCCCGGCGGATGAGTCGCCGCTTCGCCGAAGTCGGGGTCGGGATCGCGCCCGAGCGGATTCGCGAGATCGCCATGGGGCGCCCTGCCACCGAGGACGAACTGGTCGACGTCGGCTTCGCCCTTACGGTTACCGAGCTGCTCAACGAGAAGCGTCGCTCCAAACGTGGTCGCGCCCAACGGCGTTGCACCAACTCGCTGATGGTCGTCGCCGGGGTGGTCGTGGCGCTGAACATTCTGTTGTGCATGGGCCTGGTGCTGTTCATCCTGACCCAGCACACCTCACCGTACTGAAAGGGCGGCGCCCTTAGCCGGTGACGTAGCTGTCGGCCACGTCGAGTGCCTTGTCCAGGATGGCCAGGCCCTCGGCCACCTCGGCGTCGGTGATGTTGCACGCCGGCACCGCGTGAATCCGGTTGAAGTTCGCGAACGGCAGCAGACCCCCGGACTTGCACGCCGCGATCACGGCGTTCATCGCCTCGCTGGAACTGCCATAGGGCGCCAACGGTTCACCGGTCGCCTGGTTGGCGACGAGTTCGACGGCCCAGAACACACCGAGTCCGCGGACCTCGCCCACCGACGGGTGGCGTTGCGCCAGCTCGCGCAGTCCCGGGCCGAGTATCTGCTCGCCGAGCCGGGCGGCGTTGGCGACCATGCCCTCGTCCTCCATCGCGTTGATGGTCGCGACCGCGGCCGCACACGCCAGTGGGTGTCCGGAGTAGGTCAGGCCGCCCGGGTAGGCGCGGTCGGCGAACGTCGCATAGATGGCGTCGTTGATGGCCACGCCACCCAGTGGCACGTAGCCGGAGGTGACGCCCTTGGCGAACGTCATGAGGTCGGGCACGACGTCGAAATGGTCGATTGCGAACCACTTTCCCGTCCGCCCGAAGCCGGCCATCACCTCGTCGGCGATGAACACGATGCCGTGGCGGTCGCAGATCTCCCGCACGCCTGCCATGTAGCCCGGCGGCGGCACCATGATGCCGGCGGTGCCGGGCACCGATTCCAGGATGATCGCGGCGATCGTGGCCGGGCCCTCGTGGGCGATGAGGCGCTCGAGGTAGTCGAGGGCGCGCTCGGACTCCTGCTGGTCGTTCTCGGAGTAGAAGGACGAGCGGTACAGGAACGGCCCGTTGAAGTGCACGACGCCGGCGCTGGAGTAGTCGTTGGGATAGCGGCGCGGGTCACCGGTGAGGTTGATCGCGGTGTCGGTGCCGCCGTGGTACGAGCGGTAGCGGGAGAGCACCTTGCGGCGGCCGGTGTGCAGGCGAGCCATGCGCACGGCGTGCTCGACGGCGTCGGCGCCGCCGTTGGTGAAGAACACCCGGTTCAGGTCACCGGGAGTGCGCTCGGCGATGAGGCGCGCGGCCTCCGAGCGCGCGGCGTTGGCGTGCTGCGGCGCGACGGTGCACAGCTTGGCCGCCTGCTCGGCGATGGCCGCGACGACCTTCGGGTGCTGATGGCCGATGTTGGTGAACACCAGCTGGCCGGAGAAGTCCAGCAGCTTGGTGCCGTCACCGTCCCACACGTAGGAGCCCTCGGAGGCGACGATCGTCATCGGCTTGATCTGGGCCTGCGCCGACCAGGAGTGGAAGACGTGCTCGCGGTCGAGCTCGTAGGCGCGGGCGGCCTCGGCCCGGGCGGTGTCGAGGTCCTGGCCGTTGGGCAGGAGGTGCGACGTGGTTGCGGTCATAAGCGTGTGTCCCTCTTTCGGGCTCAGTTGTTCTGGGGGAAGCCGAGATTGATGCCGCCGTGGCTGGGGTCGAGCCACCGGCTGGTGACCACCTTGCCACGAGTGAAGAAATGCACGCCCTCGGTTCCGTGGGCATGGGTGTCGCCGAACAGCGACGCCTTCCACCCGCCGAAACTGTAGTAGGCCGTCGGCACCGGGATCGGCACATTGATGCCGACCATGCCGACCTCGACCTCGTTCTGGAAGCGGCGGGCTGCGCCACCGTCGTTGGTGAAGATCGCGGTGCCGTTGCCGTACGGGTTGGCGTTGATCAACTCCAGCGCCTCGTCATAGGTGTCCACCCGCACGACCGCGAGCACCGGTCCGAAGATCTCGTCGGTGTAGACGCTCATCTCCGGGGTGACGTGGTCGATCAGGGTGGGGCCGAGCCAGAAGCCGTCAGCCGCGCCGTCGACCTCGGTTCCGCGACCGTCGACGACGACGGTCGCGCCGTCGGCTTCGCCGGCGTCGATGTAGGCGGCGACGCGGTCGCGGTGGGCCTTGGTGACCAGCGGGCCCATGTCGGAATCCTTGGTGCCGTCGCCGATCTTCAGCCTCCGGGTCCGCTCAGCGATCTTGGCGACCAGTTCGTCGGCGATCGGGCCGACGGCCACGGCCGCCGAGATGGCCATGCAGCGCTCACCGGCCGAGCCGAAGCCGGCGTTGACCATGGCGTCCGCGGCGAGGTCGAGGTCGGCGTCGGGCAGGATCACCGCGTGGTTCTTCGCGCCGCCGAGGGCCTGGACCCGCTTGCCGTGCAGCGTGCCGGTGGAGTAGACGTACTGCGCGATCGGGGTGGAACCGACGAACGAGACGGCCTTGATCGCGGGGTTGGTCAGAAGCTCGTCGACGGCGATCTTGTCGCCCTGCAGGACGTTGAACACCCCGGCGGGCAGGCCGGCCTCGGCCCACAGGTCGGCGATCCACAGCGCGGCCGACGGGTCCTTCTCCGACGGCTTGAGCACCACGGTATTGCCCGCGGCGATGGCGACCGGGAAGAACCACATCGGCACCATGGCCGGAAAGTTGAACGGGGAGATGACCGCCACCGGGCCGAGCGGCTGACGAATCGAGGTGACGTCGACGTTGGTCGACGCGTTCTCGGTCATTGCCGCCCTTGAGCAGATGAGCTATCCCGCAGGCGAATTCGACGACCTCCTGGCCGCGGCTCACCTCGCCGAGGGCGTCGGAGAGCACCTTGCCGTGCTCGGCGGTGATGATCGCGGCCAGCTCCTCCTTACGGGCGTTGAGCAGCTCGCGGAACGCGAAGAGGATCGTGGTGCGCTTGGCGATCGAGGTGTCGCGCCAGGCGGGGAAGGCCGCGCGGGCGGCCTCGATGACGGCGCGCGCGTCGGCGACGTCGGCCAGCGCGACCTGTCCGGTGACCTGGCCGGTGGCCGGGTTGGTGACGGCGGCGGTCCGATCGCTGCTGCCGGCGAAGTTCTTGCCGCCGGCCCAGTGGGCGATGGTGCGGACGCGAGTGTGGGGCGCTGCGAGGGTCATGCTTCGATTCTGGTCCCGCCGAGCCTGCTCACGGGCCGACAGCATGTATGAAATCATCCATGAACTCTTACACTGTGTAAGTGCAGCCGACGCTTCGCGAGATCCTCGATCTGCCTGCCCTGCGCGCCGGACAGCCGGAGGTGATCTGCGCCGGGCGGCTGGATCAACCCGTGCGCTGGGTGCACGTGAGCGACCTCGCCGACCTCTCCGGACTGTTGACTGGCGGGGAGTTGGTGCTCACCACCGGGCAGGCGCTGGCCGATCCCGCCGCCCGGGACGACTACCTGCCGGGGCTGGCCGGGGCCGGGGCGGTCGGCGTGGTGATCGAACTGGGCCTGCACGTCGACGCGATCCCCGAGGCGGCGCTGACCGCGGGGGCCGAACTCGGTCTGCCGGTGATCGTGCTGCATCGCCGGGTGCGCTTCATTGACGTCACCGAGGAGGTCCACCGCCGCATCGTCGCCGACCAGTATGCCGAGGTGGCCTACGGCCAGCGCGTGCACGAGGAGTTCACCGCACTGAGCATGCGCCGCGCCTCGATCGACCAGATCGTCGCGGCCACCGCCGACATGCTCGAGACACCTGTGGTTCTGGAGGACCTCAACCGGCAGGTGCTGTCCTTCGCCGCGCGGGACACACCGACGGCGGAGCTGCTGGCCGACTGGGAGCGCCGTTCCCGGCTGACGGCGCAGGACTCGTGGACGGCACGCCCGGTCGGGCCGTACCGCGAGGTGTGGGGGCGGCTGATCGCCCCGGAGATCGCCGACGCGGACTCGCGGACCGTGACGACACTGGAGCGCGCGGCCCAGGCGCTGGCCCTGCACCGGATGGTCGAGCAGAACCGCAGTTCACTGGAGCTTCGGGCGCAGAGCGGTCTGGTCGACGATCTGCGCCGGGGCCGCATCGTCGACGAGGCCGAGGCGACCGCGCGGGCGCACGCGCTGGGGTTGCGGCCCGCGCTGGCCTACGTGCCGATGGCGGCGCGCCTTCAGGAGAGCACTGCCGCCGATCAGGTGGTGGTGCAGCAGCGGCGCGTCCGGACCCTGGACGCGATGATGCACGCCGTGCGTTCGGCCGGCCATACCGGTCTGGCCGCCACGCGCGACGACGGGCAGATCGACCTGGTGCTCGCCCCGCAGCGGATCGACGGACGGGGCGGATCACTCGAAGGGGTGCTCGGCGAGGCGTGTGCGGAGATCCGCCGCGCGATCACCCGCCTCGACGGGGTCAGCGACTGCGTGATCGGCGTCGGCCCGGAGTCCAGCCGGCTCATCGATGCGGTCGGCGGGTTACGGGAGGCAGGGCACGTCGCCGAGGTTGCCATGTCGATGCCGTTGCACAACAAGGCGTTTCATCGCGCCGCCGATGTCCGGCTGCGGGGGCTGATCTCACTGATCCGGTCCGATCCGCGGGTGCAGGCCTTCGCTGAGACCGAGCTGGGCGGGCTGCTCGCTCATCGCGCGGCGCACGGCGACGAGGCCTTCGGCCTGCTGCGCAGCTTCCTGGAGGCCAGCGGCAACAAGGCGGAGTTGGCCCGCACGCTGCATATGTCCCGGCCGACGCTGTACTCGCGTCTCGATTCGCTGCAGCGGATCATCGGACTGGATCTCGACGACGCCGAGTCCCGGACGTCACTTCACGTCGCGATGCTGGTCCTCAGCCTCGCCGGGGAGTAGGAGCGCGGCGGCGACAGTAACGCCACGGCGGCCAGACGGCCGAAATTCCGCCCTGCCGTTACTGTCGGCGACGACTCACACCTGCTCCATCTGCCGCCGCTCGTCCTTCAGCCGTTCCTTGCTTCTGATCAGCCGCAGCAGCGTCACCAGGACGAGCCCGCCGACGATGTTGCCGACCGCCGTGTAGGCGAACCACCCGAGCCAGTCCAGGTAGCCGAAGGGCGCATCTACCGGTGGCAAGCGCGCCGAAGATCAGCAGCGAGTCCAGGATCGAGTGGAACAGCTGCAGCCCCGCCAGCAGGAACGCGCCGGCAACCGCGGCGGCGATCTTGGCGGGCATCGAGTCGGTACCGTGCTGCATCCGGGTCATCAGGGTGATGACCATCCCGCCCAGCACGGCCAGGGACACACTCTGCAGCGACAGCGGGGCGGTGACGAAATGCGACGCCGACTCCACGGTCTGGTCATGGAGTTTCGGAAGCGCCGCCATGATCAGCGACATGATCACCCAGCCGCCGACAAGGTTGGCCATCAACGTGCCGCTCCACAGCTTGAGCAGCTGGGAGATGCTCGCCCGTTTCGCGGCGACCGTCGTCACCGGCACCAGGAACCCTTCGGTGAACAGCTCGCTGCGGCCCAGCAGGAGAGCCAGGAACCCGATCGAGAACGCCACGCCCGCCAACAGCTGGTTGTGGGTCTCGGCGAGCACGGACAGGTAGGCCAGCACTCCCATCGCGACCTCGGTCCCACCGAAGAACCCGGTGACCAGCACCTCGCGCCAGGTGCGGTGCAGGCGCTGAGCGCCCTCGTCGACCATGCGGTTGAACGCCGCTTCGAGTTCGTCCTCGATGGGGCTGTCGGACTCGCCGAGTTGGCGTTGGCTGGTTTCGCTCACGGCGTCGAATACCCCCAAGGGGCACCGCCCTACACTCGACAGCCGTGGGTGTCCTCATCGGTTTCGCGCCATGGATCGTGTACTGGGTGCTGGTCGGCAATGTCCCGTTCGAGACGGCCGTCGTCGTGGCGTTGGCGGTTGCCGTTGCCGGTCTGGTGCTCGGCCGAACAAAGAAGGCGCCCGGATTCATCTTCGAAGTCGGTGCGGTGGCCACGTTCTCGGTACTGACGATCCTTACGTTCGTGGTCAGCCACGCGTTCATGGAGCGGTGGATGCAGCCGCTGAGCAACCTCGGCATCTTCCTCGTGACGCTAGTGGGCCTGCTCGTCGGCAAGCCGTTCGTCCGCGAGTTCGCGGCGGTGGGACGGCCCGACGAGGTGGTCGACAGCGAGCCCTTCGCCCGCATCACCACGCTGCTCACCTGGATCTGGGTTCTCGCGTTCGCCGGTATGACGATCTCCTCGGCGATCCCGCCGATCCTCCAGGGCGACGCGACGATCCTGGACACCAAGACGCCGCTGTCGTTCATCTGCTACTGGGTGGTCCCGTTCGTGTTCATGGCGCTGGCAGCGCTGGCCTCGCGGATCCTGCCCGACAAGATGACGGTGCCGGACAACGTAGTTCGCGAGACCTCGTTCGTCGCCTACAGCGAAGCCGCTATCGACGAGCTGTACTACCTGGCCCAGCAGCACGCCAACCGCGAGGTGGGCGCAGGCAAGGAGGCCTACGACGTCAAGGTCGGCGGCATGGGCACGCCATTGACCGGTGACGATTCCAGGAAGTCGTGGCCGTCGACCTACCGGGTTCGCGCGCGGCCCTAGACGGCAGACTCCGCGATCTTCTTGAGCCCTGCCACGACCGATTCCATCCCGACCACCCACTGGCGCAGCCGGCCGTCCACGATCTGCACGGCCCGGTCGGGCTCGCGCTCGATCATCATCGTGATACCGGACCTTCCCGGCCCCAGGCGAGCGGAGTAGCGCAGCCGGGTCCCGTCGGTTGCTGACGCCAGGTCGAACCGCCAGACCGCTGCGGGCCCGTCGGGGTTGCCGACGGCCCATTCGAAGGCCCGTGGCGGATCGAACTCGGTGATGTGTGAGCAGGTGGTCCAGTCGCCGATCGCCGCATGCCGGTTGGTGCCGAGGAACTGCGCGCCCAGCCGCGGCTCGTCGAACCCGTCGACCCATTCGACGCCTTGAAGTTCGGTGCTGAAAGCCGGCATCAGGCTGATGTCACTGACCAGGTCCCACACCTGTTCGATGGGCGCAGCGATCTCGGCGTACACCTCGACTCCGGGCAGGGCCATGGCGATCAGCATAGGAGAGAACCCGCCCTGGCAAGGCCGGGTTGCCAAACACGCTGGGGGTCAACGCGACAGCGGACGCGCCGTTCGAAACCGCAACTGTTCGGCCAACATTGGACAGCGCTTAGGACACCGTTGCGTCACGGTTCGGACAAAACGCCTGTACAGCGGCGAAACCGGGTAGCCTCGCGTCCTCTGTTTGCTGTAGAAGTGACAGTAGTGACTCTTGTGAACGAGATCGGGTTTGCTCCCGGTACTCGCACGGGGGACGAGCAATGGGGGCGACCGTCGCAACACACGCGACCAGAGCGCCCAGAGAGGTGGAGTTGAAATGAAGAAGTTCTACGCCTTCGCGATCAGCCTGGTGATGTTGCTGGCGATCCCCGCCCTGGTGCCGACCACGGCGAGCGCCGCGCCGGTCAGCCGCGATCAGTACGTCAAGATCGTGATCGACCGCGGGCTCGCTCAGCGCGGCGTGCCCTACTCGTGGGCGGGCGGCGATATCAACGGGCCGACACTCGGCCAGGGCCCGGGTGCCACGACCGTCGGGTTCGACTCCTCGGGCCTGATCCAGTACGTCTACGCCGGAGTCGGGGCGAAGCTGCCGCGGTCCTCGGGTGACATGTACAAGGTCGGTCAGCATGTGACCGCCGACCAGGCACTGCCCGGCGACCTGATCTTCTACGGTCCGGACGGCACGCAGAGCGTAACTTTGTTCCTCGGAAACGGGCAGATGCTGGAGGTCACCGACACCGCCGTCGCGGTGTCGCCGGTGCGCACCACGGACATGGCTCCATACCTGGTTCGCGTCATCGCCTAACCGGCTTCCCCACCGGGCGCGCTGATCGCGTCGACGATTCGTCGGCGCGCGGCGCGCCCTTCCGGTATCGGCGCGAGAACCACGGGTCGGTGGATTCGACCGCGTCGATGGCGGGGTTCCCCAGCGCTGAATCGAGCACCGGTGCGATGAGGAAGACCCTGCCGGGCTGGTCGAATTGGCTGTCGCGCAACAAGATTGCGGCAGATACCGCAATCTGCCCGCCGGCCGAGTCGCCGAGCAGGAAGGTATTCGCCGCGCCGGCGGCGTCGATGTCCGCACTGACCAGATCGGCGATCCACGGGATGACCTGTTCGGCTGTGCCCCAGTGCACCAGCGGGTAGATCGGCACACGCACCGCCGTCGTCGATGCGGCCGCGAGGTGCGCGATGAACCTCCGGGTTCGCACCTGCACAAGCCAACTGTGAATGTGGCTCCCCGGCCGCGCGCTGCTCTCGACTTATGGCGCCACTTCTGCCCGCAGCCTGACTACTCGCAGTCGGTGCAGATCATCCGTGCGGCGTCGGCCAGCCGGCTGCGGTGATGCACCAGGAAGCAGCTGCTGCAGGTGAACTCGTCGGCCTGTTTCGGGATCACCCGGACGGTCAGCTCCTCGTCCGAGAGATCAGCGCCCGGCAGCTCGAAGGAATCCGCGGCGTCGGCCTCGTCGACGTCGATCACCGCCGTGGTCGGATCGTTGCGCCGGCCCGCCAGTTCCTCCAGGGACTCCTCTTCGGGCTCGACCTGGGTACGGCGGGGGGCGTCGTAATCAACCGTCATGTCCGTGCCTTCCAGTAACTCCTCGACCGACGCGACAACGCGGCCGAATGCGGGTTTGTTCCCGAACCCGTCGCCGGCTAAACAAAGTGGCCTCGCGGCTAATGCGACCAGCCCTCCGCGGCCTGTTCGTCGAAGGTGCGGTCGATCCGTTCGAACCGCCGCCGGATCGATCTGCGGGAGTTTGCGTGCGGAAGCACGTACAAGCGATCGGCCAGTACCGCGTCGGCGGTCAGGGCGGCGACCTCGGCTGCATCGAGCACGGTGTCGTCGGTGACGTGACCGGAGAACGGCAGGTCGTCGTCCTGGTCGGGCGGGTGCGCTATCGGATCGCCGGTCGTGGCGGCGGTACGGCTTCGTTTCGAGTTGGCTTCGATGTTGGTCCCGACGATCATCGGGCACAGCACCGAGACCCCGATGCCGTCGGCGCGCAGTTCGCGCGACAACGTCTCGGCGAGGGCGACGACGCCGTATTTGGCCACGCAGTAGGGACCGAGTCCGACGTTGGCCACCAGGCCGGCGAACGACGCCGTGAAAAGAAGGTGACCGCCGCCCCGGCGGCGAAGGCGAGGGACGAACACCTCGACACCGTGGATCGGACCCCACAGGTCGATGTCGATCAGCCAGCGCCAGTCCTCGTGCGACATCTCCGCAATCGGCCCGGCGAGGGCAACCCCGGCGTTGTTGAACACGATGTCCACGGCTCCGAGAAGTCGCTCCGCCTCGTCGGCAAGGTTCTCCACCGAGTCCAGCCGGGTCACGTCGCACACCACGCCGTGTGCGGTGAATCCCTCGGCGCGCAGGGCGGACACGGCGGCGTCGAGGGCGCGCTGGTCGACGTCACCGAGCACGACATGGGAGCCCCGTGCCGCGAACTCCCGGGCGGTCGCCAGTCCGATACCCGCGGCACCACCGGTGATCACCGCGCCACGCCCCGTGAAAGTGTCCACGGCGCTGAACTTACTTCCTCGGGTGCGAGCCGACGAAGCGGGTGTCGTCGATCAGGGTCTGGTCACTCGTGTGGTCACATCCGCCAGAGCGACTCCTGGGCGACGCTGGCGATCAGCGTGCCGTCCTCGGTCTGGATCGACCCGCGCGCCAGGCCGCGGGCATCGCTATGGCTCAACGGCACCGAGTCGTAGAAGTGCCATTGATGCACATCGCTGGGACGGAGCAGCCACAGCGAATGATCGAGGCTGGCGGCCCCGCCCGGACCCGGCAGCACCTGACCGGGTGGGCGCGCGGCCGACACCAGGCCGAGGTCGGAGATGAAGGTCAGCGCGCAGGCCCGCAGTACCGGGTCGTCTTCGATGGGCTCGCGGGTGCGGAACCAGAACGGCTGGTTCGGCCAGTCCAGGGGGGCGCCGGGGGCGATTCGCACGTCGAAGTGGTCGGCCCAGCGCTCGGGCATGCGAGTCGCGACGGTGGCGTCGGCCAGCGCCAGCCCCGGCGGCTCGGTTCGCTGCCAGTCGGTGGTGGCCTCCGGCCGGTGGAACGACGCCAGCATCTCGAAGATCGCCGCCCCGTTCTGGACGGCGGTCACCCGCCGGGTGTCGAAGGAGCGGCCGTCTCGGGTGCGTTCGACGGTGAACTCGATGTCGACATCGGCTTTGCCGCCCTTGATGTAGTAGGCGTGCAGGGATTGGGGGAGTCGGGACGGGTCGACCGTTGCGGCGGCCGCGGCCAGCGACTGCGCGGCGATCAGTCCGCCGTAGAGCCGCCGCCCGCCGACACCGTGCGACACCGACGTGGCGAAGTCATGGCCGTCGCCACGCAGCCGGACCATCTCGGCGATCCAGCTCGGCATGTTCTCCCCGTGATCTGCGGTGACGAAAATCGCACCAACGATAGCCTGCGACCACCCCTTCGAGTTGGCCGGTGCCGACGGCCGCGGTGCTTAGACTGCGCTCATGGATCGCGCCCCCAATGACGCGCCAGAGGGCCTGCTCCGCATCGAGGATTGCCTCGACGCGGACGGCGGTGTCGTGTTGCCCCCCGGCGTCACGTTGATCTCGCTGATCGAGCGCAACGTCGCCAATGTCGCTGACTCCGTTGCCTATCGGTACCTGGACTACAGCCACGGCGCCGACGGGCAGATCACCGAACTGACGTGGGCCCAACTGGGCCGCCGCCTGCTGGCTGTCGGCGCACACGTCCAGCGGGCCGCCTCGCGGGGTGACCGGGTGGCGATCCTCGCGCCACAGGGGCTGGACTACATCACCGGCTTCTTCGCCGCGATCAAGGCGGGCACCATCGCCGTGCCGCTGTTCGCTCCCGAACTGCCGGGGCACGCCGAGCGGCTCGACATCGCACTCGCCGACGCCGAGCCCACACTGGTCCTGACGACCGCCGGCGCCGCCGACTCGGTGCAGGGCTTCCTGGGCAAGCTGGCCTCCGCGCGCCGACCCGAGGTGATCGTCATGGACGAGGTTCCGGATTCGGCGGGGCAGGACTTCATGCCCACACCCATCGACGTCGACGAAGTCTCGCACCTGCAATACACCTCGGGCTCGACGCGCCCACCCGTCGGCGTCGAGATCACCCATCGGGCGGTCGGATTCAACCTGATCCAGATGATCCTGTCGATCGACCTGCTGGACCGAAACACCCACGGTGTCAGCTGGTTACCGCTCTACCACGACATGGGCCTGTCGATGATCGGCTTCCCGACGGTCTACGGCGGCCACTCGACCCTGCTGTCGCCGACGGCATTCATCCGGCGCCCGCAACGGTGGATCCAGGCCATGTCCGCCGAATCGCGAGCAGGCCACGTGGTCACCGCCGCACCGAATTTCGCCTACGAGTGGACGGCACAGCGCGGTCTGCCGGATCCCGGCGAGGACATCGACCTGAGCAACGTCGTGATGATCATCGGCTCCGAACCGGTCAGCATCGAGGCGATCCGGAAGTTCGACGCGGCGTTCGCGCCGCACGGCCTGCCCGCCACCGCGTTCAAGCCGTCCTACGGCATCGCCGAGGCAACGCTGTTCGTGTCGACGATCGCCCCGACCGCCACAGCCTCGGTGGTCCATCTCGACGCTGTCCGACTCGCCGCCGGGCAGGTCGTGCCGGTACCGGCCGAACACCGCGGAGCCGTCTCTCAGGTCTCCTGCGGCCAGGTGGCCCGCAGCCAGTGGGCCGTGATGGTCGATCCGGACACCGGCGGGGAACTGCCCGACGGCCAGGTGGGTGAGATCTGGCTGCACGGCGACAACATCGGCCGCGGGTACTGGGGCCAGCCGGATCTGAGCCGAAACACTTTCGGCGCCAAGCTGATACAGCGACTCGACGAGGGAAGTCACGCCGAGGACCTCTCGCACGCGGCGACCTGGCTGCGCACCGGTGACCTCGGCTTCTATCTGGACGGCGAACTCTACGTCACCGGCCGCATCGCGGACCTGGTGACGCTGGACGGCCGCACCTACTACCCGCAGGACATCGAGACCACCGCGGCGGACGCCTCGCCGATTGTGCGGCGCGGATACGTGGCGGCATTCTCGTTGCCCGCCAACGAGGTACCCGGTACGTCCGTTGACGACGACAGCCAAACGCTGGTCATCATTGCCGAACGCGCAGCAGGCACCAGTCGTGCCGATCCCCAGGCCGCACTCGAGGCGGTCCGCGCAGCGGTCTGGGACAAGCACGGCGTCGCGCCGGCTGAGGTCCGACTGGTGCCCGCCGGGGCGATCCCGCGCACCACAAGCGGCAAACTGGCCCGCCGGGCCTGCCGCGCGGAGTACATCGACGGCACCCTCAAGACGCGCTAGGCCATGCCGCCGTTGGGGTTTCGCATCAGCTCCCTGCTGGCGTTCGCCGCCGCGGCGGTGCTGTCGGCCGGCGTCGTCACCCCGGCCGCCTCGGCAGGCGGCCCGCCACTGCTGCGGGTGTGTACCACCGGCGACTACAAACCGCTGACCTATCGCGACCCCGTCACCGGCCAGTACAGCGGGATCGACATCGACATGGCCGTCGACCTCGCCGCGCACCTCGGTCGTGAACCGGTGTTCGTCGCGACCACCTGGGCGGCCCTGGCCCAGGACGTGAACACGCCGGGGCGGTGCGACATCGCGATGGGTGGCATCACCGTGACCCCCGCCCGCCAGCAGATCGCGGAGTTCACCGCGCCTTATCTCGACGGCGGGAAGGTGCCTCTGGTGGCGCAGGCCGGCGCCGACGCGTTCGGATCAATCGACCAGATCAATACGGCCGGAGTGCGGGTCATCGAGAACAGTGGCGGCACAAACGAACAGTTCGCCCGTGCGCACTTCCCGAACGCCGACATCACGATCTGGCCGGACAACACCACGATCTTCGATCAGCTCGCTGCGGGCAACGCCGACGTGATGATCACCGATGCGCTCGAAGCGGTTTATCAGTCCGCCCGACATCCAGGCTTGGTGGCGGTGCATCCCGACCGGCCCTTCACCGAGGAGCACAAGGCCTACATGTTGCCCAAGGAAAGTCCACTGACCATCGACGTGGACGCGTGGCTGACCCGGGCGCTGAGCGACGGCACGTTCGGCCGGATCCGCTCCCTGTGGATGAGCTGAAAGCTCGACGAGCGCATTGGCGACAACAGTGCTAGCGTTGCCGCGCGCCCATGCGCTGGGGTGGTACACGAGAGCAGGGTCTGATGTTGGACGTCGTGGCCAAAGCGGCGATCTGGGAGTTCCACGTGGAATGCGATCAGTGCACGACCTCCATCGACGTGTCGGTCCTGGTGTACAAGCCCGCGAAATCCGCCGCCAAACAGGCACTCAACGAGTTGTTGGTCGACTACGGCTGGGTGCCGACGGCCGCCGGCGGCTTCTGCCGCGCCCACGCCGTGCCCCCGCGCCGGCACTAGCTCAGCCGGCCAGCGCCTTCACCACGTCGAACAGCGGGTCGTCCGGACCGATGTCGAGGGTGCACTGGTCGAGTCGGGGGTCGGGAACGAAGGCCCAGAACAGCACTCCGGCCGAGCCCGCCTGCCGCTGAGCGCGGGCCTTGCGGGCCAGATCGTCGGCGCGAACCGACAGCGGACGGCACGACCCCGCGGGCTGGCCCATTTCCGCGACCACCAACGGCTTTCCGACCGAGGCGGCCTGTTGCAGCCGGCGCTGGACACCGTCGCTCTCGGTGCCAGGCATCAGCACTCCCGGCGGTCCATAGTCGTGCAGGTCCAGAACATCGATGCCGGGGGACTGGCCGGCGGTCGCGTAATCGTCGCCCGCTGAACCGCATTGACCGCCGCCGGCCAGGCCCGCCCAGATTGGGGTGTCGGAATCGATTGCGTGCAAACGGTTTCCGGCAGTGTCGAAGAACGATCGCAGGGCAGCCGCGGCGTCGGGCGGGCACGTGCGCTGCTGCCACTGGCACAACTGGTCGCCGCAGACCGCGGGTTCCGGTTCGCCGACGAGTTCCCATCCGGCCAGCGCGCGGGAGTGCCCCCACCGGCTCACGGCGGTGTCGAGCCAGCCGGCGTAGGACGACGAGGTCCAGCCTCCGGCATACCAGGCCTTGTTCTTGAAACCGCCGTCATCGCAGGCTCCTTCACCCGATGACAGCGACGCGACCAGCAGCTGGTTGTGGTGCTCCGCGGCGGCGAACACCGCGTCCAGCGCGGTGAAGTCAGCTGCTCCGGAGTGACGGTTGCGGGCCAGTGGGGCGAAGACGTCGACGCGGGTCACCGAATTCGGCGGTAGGGAACCGAAGTAACGGTCGACGTCGACCTGCGCGCCGCAGCCCTCGTTGATCGACCAGTTCGTCCCCAGCTCGTAGGCGTCGAAACCGACCGGCCACCAGGGCCGTCCGTCCAAGGTGAACGAGCCGCCGACGACATGGACGCGTGAGCCGGAGTCGGCGCGAGCCATCGCCGGGGACGGTTCGTCGCCCAGGCCCGCAGGCACCAGCACTGCCAGCGCCACCGCGGCCACACGTCGTCGAATCGTCATCGCAGGGCCGACCCTAGGGCACCTAGAGGTCCGGTGCGCAACGGACACAGCAAACTTCAGTAACGGATCGTCGGGCCGTGTCCTGGCCGCAGCCGGTGACCTGGACCGTCATCGACCATGCCAATCAAAAAGAACGACGTCTACGCCGTGGTGAACACCCTGCAACCCGCGTGTGCGGCCCTGAGGTCACCGGGCCTTCCACTGCGGCGGGCGTTTCTCCTGCCAGGCCCGGATACCCTCGCCCACGTCCTCGGTGGCCCCGGCGACCTTGCGCATGACCTCCCCGAACCGCACCGATTCGATCCAGCCCATGTCGGTGGTCCGCCAGGCCACTTCCTTGGTCGCCCGTTGCGCCAGCGGGGCCGCCTCGGTGAGCACCGCGGCCCACGCGCGGGCTTCGGCCAGGAGGTCCTGCGGTTCGACCAACTTCCACACCAGTCCGATCTCCGCGGCGCGCTGAGCGCTGACGGGCTTGCCGGTGAGCAGCAGTTCCATGGCGTTGGCCCAGCCCACGCGTTGGGGGAGCCGGATGGCGCCGACGATGGTCGGCACCCCGAGGCGCACCTCGGGGTAGGAGAACGATGCCTCGGTGGTGGCGATGACGAAGTCGCAGAACAGCACCCCGGTCAGTCCGTAGCCCACGCACGGGCCGTGTACGGCGGCGATCGTGGGCTTGAACAGCTCCATGCCGGACTCGAAGGAGTTGATCGTCGGCTTTTCCCAGAAGGTGCCGCCGAAGGTACCCACCGACCCCTCGCCGTCTTTCAGGTCACCGCCGGCGCAGAAGACGTCGCCGTTGGCCGTCAGGATGCCGACCCAGGCGTCCTGGTCGTCGCGGAACCGGTCCCAGGCGGCGTTGAGGTCCTGACGCAGCGCGCCGTTGATGGCGTTGCGCGCCTCGGGCCGGTTCAAGGTGATGGTGGCGACATGATCGTGCAACTCATAGTTGACCAGGGGCATTGCTGCACTCTAATTTCGCCGGGCCGCGGTGGGCGGTTTGACGCCCCATGGGAGATGAACTGTCAAATCCACTCTGGCCCGTGCGCATCGGCGCGATAATCGATTGCGATCGGTTACTAGCAGTAAGGACGTACGACATGAAGAAGTTCTCGGCAGCGTTGTTGGCAGCCATGGCTGTGGGCGCGGCACCGTTGTTCATCGCGCCGGCGGCTCAGGCCGACGTGTGCGGCGATGTCGGCGGCCGGCACGTCAGCGTGGGTGGATGTACGGATGTCGCCGGGGACGTCGCGGGGGCAGCGGTGGTGGCCGGTGCCGCCACGGCTGACGATGCCGCGGCCCAGGCGGCGGCGGGCCAGCCGCCGTGTTTCACCCCCCAGGGTGTGCCGTACTACACCCCGGCTGACGCGCCCTGCTACTGACAGTCGCTGGCCCTGATCGCCCGGGCGGATGAGGGCCGTTTCCGCCGATCGGCGCGCCGGGGCCGTTAGGGTACCGGCCATGGGGAAGTATTCAGCGGCGCTGGCCACCGCAGCAGTAGCCGTCGCATTACAGATGGGCCTGGCTCCTGTAGCCCAGGCGGACATCTGTGCCGACGCCGGGGGACCGTATGTCAACGCCAACGGGTGTCTGCCGCCGGGCGCGCTGCAGGAGGGCGCCGCCATCGCGGGCAGCGTCGTGGTCGCCGACGCTGTGGATGAGGCGCGGCAGCGCGCCCAGGGCCGCCCGCCGTGCTACACCCGCGAAGGCGTGCCGTACTACACACCGGGTGACGCCCCCTGCTACTGACGCCTACTGCTCGCCAAGGCCCATCATCTCGGTGACGTGGTGGTCGCGGCCGGCGGTGTAGCCGCCGTCGACGGCGATGGCCTGCCCGCTGACGAAGCTGGCATCCGGCGACAGCAGGAACGCGGCGACGGCGGCGATTTCCTCGGGGCGGCCGAACCGGCGCAGCTTGTGCTCGTGGCGCAACCCCTCGCGGGCGGCCTCCATGCCGGGCAGGCCGATCACCGAGTCCAGCAGTGGGGTTTCGATGAAGCCGGGGCAGATCGCGTTGGCGCGAATTCCGCTGGGCCCGTAGTCGATTGCGATGTTCTTCGTCAGAAGCACGACGCCGCCCTTTGACGCGTTGTAGGAGCTGCCGCCCGCGGTGCCCTCCAGCCCTTCGATGCTGGCGAGGTTGACGATGGCGCCACGCTCGCCGTCCACGCGGTCCTGCTGTGTCATCTGGTTCAGTGCCGCCCGATTGACCACGAACGTGCCCTTGAGGTTGATGCCCAGCACCCGGTCCCACTCCTCGTCGGGAATCAGATGTACCGGCCCGCCGCCCGCCACGCCGGCGGAGTGTACGACGCCGTCGAGACGGCCGGCCTTGGCCACGACGGCGGCGACCGCGTCGTTGACCGCGTCGCCGTCCATGATGTCGGCCCGAGCGTAGCCGAACGCGGCCGAATCGAGTCCCGACGGCGGCTCGGGAGCCAGGTCGATACCCACCACGGTGGCACCCTCGTCGAGCAACCGCTCGACCGTCGCCCTGCCGATCCCGGATGCCGCGCCGGTGACGAGGATGCCCTTGGCCCGCAGGCCGTGTGCTGAGCTCACCGCATGTCCTTTCCACGGGCCGAGGGGGAGTGGCCCGTGATCAAGATGCCAGACGCGGCAGGATCAGGAGAAGAACTGTCTCAGTTGACCGCCGGGTCGCTGCCGAGTCGCGCCGCCGCCGAGTTCAGTGCCCCCTGTCCGCCCTCCCAGGTGCTGCGGATGACCTCGGCCACCGGGAGGATCTCCACGATGCGGGAAGATACCTGGCCGGTGTTGGCGACGCTGGCCTCCATGTCCCCGTCGAAGTAGAGGGTGGTGACCCCGCCGAGCAGGGGGGTGGCGTCGTCGGCCGCGACGCGTCGGGCCAGGCCGGTACGCAGGACCCGCATGGTGGGATTCCCGGGAACGTCGAGCAGCACGGTGCCCGCATCGTCGGCGGCGACGATCGCCTCCTTGAAGTTCGCGTGCACGGCGGACTCTGCGCTGGCCAGCATTCGGGTACCCATCTGGACGCCTTCGGCACCGAGCACCACCGCCGCGGCGGCCGAGCGGGCGTCGCAGATTCCGCCCGCCGCGATGATGGGAAGGTCGACGTGGTCGGCCACCAGGGGCAGCAGGACCATCGTGGATGCCGCCAGCGCCGACTTGAATCCGCCGCCTTCGACGCCCTCGACCACCAACGCGTCGACTCCGGCGTCGACTGCTTTGCGGGCGCCGTTCAGCGATCCCACGACGTGCACCACGGTCATGCCCGCATCGTGTAGGCGGGCGGTGAACAGCGCCGGGTCACCGGCGGAGGTGAAGACGTGCCGGACGCCGGCCTCGGCGAGGACGTCGACGATCGACGGGTCGCGTTTCCAGCCCTGGATCATCAGGTTGGCGGCCACGGGCCGGTCGGTGAGCTCGCGCACCCGGCGCAGGTCGGCGCGGCCGTCCTCGGTGAGCGTCTCGATCATGCCCAGTCCGCCCGCCTCGGACACCGCGGCGGCCAATTCAGCGCGGGCGATGTAGGTCATCGGCGCCTGGACCACGGGATATGTGACGCCCAGCAGGGTTTGTATCCGGTTGCCCACGCATCATCTCAGCACACCGTCGAGCGACGGCACGCCGTAACGCCAGGGCCGATGTATGCGACGATGCCACTAGAGTTCGCTGATTTAGTGCCCGGCAAGCAGTTCCGGCGAGCGCAACAGAGAGGACCGCCGGATTCATGATCGAACGGCATCGCGCAGTCACAGTGGCCCTTGCGAGTGCGGGCATCTTCGGCGCCGCACTGACCGGAACGGCCGTGGCCGCGGCCGATCCGGCGGACCCCGCTCCGGCACCGGTGACGACGGTTCCGGTGGCAGCACCTGCGGCGCCGGCGGATCCCCAGGGCATGACCCCCAACCAGCCCCCGGTCCCGGCCGCCGATCCGGCCGTCGCGCCGGCGGCTCCCGTCCTTCAGCCCTCCGTGCCGGAGATCCAGAACCCGACATACGGCTCCGGCGGGGGCGGAGGTGTGCTCGGAACGCTCAAGGATCTGTGGCACCAGGCCCAGAATCCCTACTACACCCCCGGCGAGGCCGCAGGCGCCGGAGGTGGGGCAGCGCCGCCCCCGGGGGCCGGCCCGGCACCGGCATTGCCGCCGGGCTACATATCGACCAACGCCCCGGGGTCCGAGACTGCGTCGACAGGCGGCGCTGGCGGCCCGGCGGCCGATCATCCGGCGCTTCCGCCCGGCTACTACTCGACCAGTGGGCCGCCGCCGCCCGGCTACCAGTACGCGCCGGCCGCGCCCAACGGGACAGCACCGACGACGACGCCGGTACCCGCTCCCGGTCAGTAGCCGATCAGGTCCAGCGCGCGGTCAGCGCCTGCGGAGCCCAGGACGGCCAGGACGGCGAGCCGATGACGTCGCCGCCGGCGAGTTGGGCGACCACCCGCGGACCCGCGAGGCGGCTGTTGTCGTAGACCGTGGAGATGTCGCCGCGGGCCAGGGCGACGGCCGCGAGGCTCCCCAGGCGCCGGTGCCGTTCGCGAATCTTGGCTTCCGGAACGCTGTGGCCCCCGGCCCGGACCCGATATGCCACCCGCTGCACGGCGAGGTCCTCGGGGACCAGTACGGCGTGGACGGCGACGATGTAGCCGGCAGCCTGAGCCTCGGCGAGCAGGTCCAGCTTGGAGGGGTGGGAGAAAACGGTCTCGGCGATGAACGACCGGCCCCGCGCGATCAAGGTCGAGCGCGTTGCGGCCGCCACCCGGGCCGCCTCGTAGGCGTGTGCGGCCGGGTCCTCCGGCCAGCGCTGCCTGGCGATCTCGTCGGCGTTGACGACGACGCTGCGGGCCAGCAACGGGGCAAGGGTGACAGCGATGAACGTCGTCTTACCGGCGCCGTTGGGACCGATGACCAGGTCGAGCCGCTTCATCGTGGCCGGGGGAGGGAGCGGTCAGCTGCCGTCGGACAGTACCGCCGAGGTTCCGTCCGGGCGGTGCTCGACGATGTCGCCGGCGTCGTCGAGGGCCACCGTGGTCACACCGTTGGCGGCCAGGAAATGGCCGTAATGGGTGCGGGTCAGGTTTTCCTCGATCGCCGCGGAGACTTCGGAGTTGAAGACCACACCCTCCTCGACGGTCAGGTCGGCCGGGTCCAGGTCACCCGCGAGCGCTGCCTCGACCCGGCGCCGAGACGCCGTCTGCTGGCTGGAGACCGCTCGGCCCACCCGAGCCCAGTGGTCTAGTTGCTGCTTGGCGGAACGGCTTTGGCGCACGCCTTCGGCGGCGGCGCTGTCGACGAGGTCCG
This sequence comes from uncultured Actinomycetota bacterium, assembly GCA_963716465.1. Taxonomy (GTDB): domain Bacteria; phylum Actinomycetota; class Actinomycetes; order Mycobacteriales; family Mycobacteriaceae; genus Mycobacterium. The sequence goes on along the minus strand of CAVQTS010000001.1, from coordinate 96,976 downwards.
CGGCCATCCGGATCACACGATCGGCGACTTCGGCCATCACAACCTCCTTGTAGCACTCTGCAACAGAGCGTAACAGAATGCTACGAGGTGCTGAGGATCTTGATCGCGAAGATGAGGGTGTCACCCTTCTGGATTCCGGCTGCGGGCTGACCTTCGGGGTAGCCGTCCGCGGGGACCATGGCTACGGCGACCGTCGACCCGACCTTCTGCCCGGCGATGGCCTTCTGAAAGCCCGGCACGACTCCGTCAAGGGAGAACTGCGCCGGGGCGCCGCGCTCGTAGCTGCTGTCGAACACCGACCCGTCGCGGCCGTTCACGCCCTGGTAGCAGACCGAGACGGTGGCGGTGGGGGCGACGACCGGTCCGTCGCCGGGCTTGAGGGTGTGCACCTGGGTCTCGGTCACAGAGAACGGTGCGTCGACCTTGACGACCGGGGCCGCCGTGTCTGTGGACCCGGTGACCGCGACGCTGCCGGTGGCGCCGTTCAGCGTCCACTCGGGCGCGCCGGCGGTCTGCGGCGCCGCGGACGGGCATGAGAGGGCCGCGGTCGCGATGGTGGACTCGGCGACCGAGGACGTAGCCACGTCGGCGACCGAGGGCGAGCTTGACGACGACGACGTCTTGGCATCCGAGCCGCATCCGGTGAGCGAGATGGCGAACGCGGCGGCACAGGCCCCCAGAGCGACAGACGAAGGCACACGAGAGAAGTTCACGGCCGCCACGCTACCGCCGCCTTGTGGAGTTGCCGAACTCCACCCACCGATCGGTCGGCGACCCGGGGCGGCGGCCGAGGCCCGCCCCACTGCGCGCGCGACCGTGTGGCTCTCGAAAATGATTGCACGGCTGCTATTTTCGGGCTGGCCCGCGGCCGACAGCTGCACGCCTGTCCCATAAGTGGCGTTATGGCAACAGCTTTCGCCGGACCCGTGTTTCGGTTGTTTGATCACAATTCGGCAATAAGTCTGGAAAACCTGCCGAACACCTCTAGCCTGGTGTCCGGTCCAGTCGGCAATCCTCCAGAGGGAGTCGACAGCACCGAGGGGCGGGACTCTCCAGGGTGCGTAGCGAGAGGTTGAGGGTGGGGCAGTACGGCGTTCAAACTGCGGATCGCAGTGCCGAGTGGGTTGATGAATTCGACGACATCCTCGCGGGTGACGCGGAGTACGCCGAACGCCTGCACAGCCTGGTATCGAAGGTGATTGCCGGGATGGTGCGGGCCTGCGTCACGCACAGCGACATCACACGTCTGCAGTGGCAGTCTGTCGCCGACAAGTACCGGGAGCGCTGGGCGCAGGGCGACCTTGACGGAATCATGCCGGTGATGGGCGAATTGGTGGGCTGGTTGCGTAGCGCCGGCGTGGAGCCAGTCCGGGTGGCCGGGCTTGCCGAACTGGTCAATGATCCCGCTCTGGCCCGGGTACGCCGGATCGTCGTGATCGATTGGGACACCAACCTTGTGGATGTGCTGCGCACGGTGGCGGGTTCCGTCACGCAGGCGCCGAAGGTGAATCGTCGTCGGTAAATCGGCTCGAGTTTCAGGCGTGGGCCACGTGGTCGGCCTTCTGGCTCACGGGTGCGGACGAAGGGACCAATCCGCGGCCGGGGGTCGGGTGAGATCGGCGTCCTCGAGCTGCTGAGCACGACCCCCACGGGTCTACTCGACCCTGCACGGGCCATCGCCGGGACCAGCGACAACCGAGCAGGCTCAGCCGATCGGAAGTCTGCCGGATCTATCGACGGCCTACCACGACTTCCCCGGTCACGCTGGGAACTCTGACGGCCACCTCGGTTTGACCGGTGCCGGTTGACCGATACCGAACTGTGATCATTGCCGCACCGCCGGCGCTGCGTTGACGTGCCGCGAACCGAATTGCCCTGGTAGGAGTCGATTTCGACCGGTCCACCCCACACCGGTTGACTCGGCGGGAGCGGCGAGTACGACGAAAAGTCTTGGGCGCAGCCGAATACATTCTCAGCAAAGCCTCAGTCGGCGCAGGCAAGCTGTTGTCACCCGCCGTTTCGGCGCATGTATGTCCGTGTCTCGAGGAAGAAAAGCCAACGCGATGAGCGACCGTTCCAAGTATCAGTCACAGCAAGACCCTAATCCGTGGCAGCCGAAACAGTCTGTAGATCAGCAGAATTCAGGCCAGTGGAGCCAAGGCGGCTATTACCAGCCGTACACCGCCGATCCCGCCCGGGCGCACTACCAACCGTATGGAGCGCATCCGGGAATGGGTGATCCGTCGCGGCGACCGTCCACCGAGCAGCGTCCACGGCAAAGAAGGACGTCGCGGGCAGGCCTGCTGGTCGTCGGCACGGCGGCGGTGGCCATGGCGGCCGGCGCCGCGACAGCCGTCGCGGTGGTGGACCATTCCGCGCCGCCCGCGCAGGTACCCGCCGCGGCACGGGTCGGCAACCCTGCGCCGGCGACGGCGCCCATTGCGGGCCAGCAGGCCAGCGTGACGGCCCCGGGCTCCGTCGAACAGGTGTCGGCCAAGGTATTGCCCAGCGTGGTGAAAATCCAGATCGACAGCGGCCAGGAACGCGAAGAGGGGTCCGGCATCGTCCTCAGTTCCGATGGGCTGATTCTGACCAACAACCATGTGGTGGCGGCGGTCGCGCAGACCGCGACCGATCAAGGGCAGGCGACCGATCAAGGGCCGGCGGCCGACGACGGTGGACCGTACGGGCAGCTGCCCGGCGGCCGCAGCACCGGCGGCGGCGGTGCGGTGCAGGCGACGGTGACGTTGTCCGATGGCCGCACTGCGCCGTTCACGGTCGTCGGCGCCGATCCCGCGGACGACATCGCGGTGATCCGCGTGCAGAACCTCTCCGGTCTGACCCCGATCAGCATCGGTTCGTCGAAGGATCTGAAGGTGGGCCAGAACGTGGTCGCCGTCGGCTCGCCGCTGGGACTGCAGGGCACCGTGACAACCGGTATCATCAGCGCGCTCAATCGCCCGGTGGCCACCGGCGACGAGCAGACCGGTCAGCATTCGGTGATGAGCGCGATCCAGACCGACGCAGCAATCAATCCCGGCAACTCCGGCGGCGCGCTGGTGGACATGAACGGCGACCTGATCGGAGTGAACTCCGCGATCGCATCGATGGGCGGCGGCCAGGATTCGCCGGGGGCGCAAGCCGGATCGATCGGTCTCGGTTTCGCGATCCCGGTGGATCAGGCCAAGCGCATCGCCGACGAGCTGGTCGCCACCGGAACCGTCCAGCGCGCCTCGCTTGGAGTGAAGCTCAGTTCCGACGACAGCGGACATGGCGCCATGGTTGCAGCAGTCGTCGAGGGCAGCCCGGCAGCAACGGCGGGCCTGCCCAAGGGCGCGGTGATCACCAAGGTCGACGACCGCGTGATCGATGGTCCCGAGGCGCTCGTCGCAGCGATCAATTCCAAGGCACCGGGGGACACCGTCGCGCTGACGTACAACGACTCGTCCGGGTCCGCACAGACGGCGCAGGTGACCCTCGGACAGCAGCAGCCGCAGTCATAGCGGCGCCGCTGTTTTGCGGCACCGCGACTGAGTTCGAAGAGCTGGGAACCCCGCCAGGTTCCCAGCTCTTCGCCTTTCGTCCCAGCGAGAGCCGGGAGGCGGTTGATCGAGCAGATCACTCATCGGGTACACCGAACACCGCGAAATCGCCGATCGTGACACCGGCCTGGTCAAGGCAAAACGGTTCGTCGCGACGCATCATGCAGGGGAGGAGGGCGGTGGACGTTCTGTCACGCTCGCCGCCAACCATCCGGTGTTCACGCCCACCACCTTGCGAGGTTTCACGCGACACTGCTGACGATCGCGATAACCAACCCGCCCAGCGTCAGCAACCCGACCATCACCGCGGCGGCGATCGCCCGGCCCCGTCGGTGCCGGCGTACGTCGTAGATCGCCACCGCGATGCCGACCAAGATCAACCCTGCATAGGCCGCCAGCCCCAGGGTCAGCGTGGCCGTTGAAGCCGCGCTGGCCAGGGCTCTGTGCACGCCTTGAGCCTACGGCGCCAACGGAAGCATCGCGCCCTCCTGTAGATCAGTGCGACGTCTTCGTAGCGGCTGGACACCAACGCTGCCGACAACGACGCGAGGGGCGGTGACCGGCAGCAGGTCAGGCAATATTCATCAGCTGCACTACGTAGCGGTAACTTGACATAATGTGGCTTATCGGCAAAAAGGTCATGTGGATCGGAGCCGATGAGCCGCCCCGCGCCCAAGCGCACCACACCCTAGCCCCGAACAACCGTCGCCGCCCCGGCTTCTGCCAGGACGTGCGCACACGCTCCCGTCGGGCCGGGTTCGCAATCTATCGAATCGACGAGTTCGCCATCCGCACCGGACTTGACCGCGCAATCGGCTCGGTGCCGCCGCGGCCCTGCCAGCAACCCTTTTACTGCCCGACCGCGCTAGCCCGCGCCACGCCACAATTCGTCACAGTGACGTTTTACACGTACATAGGCCGCCCGAGTCCGCCGCGGACCAACGCAAACCCGGTCCGCCGCTGGCCGACGACGACACACCGCTGAAACTGTTTGTAGGTCCGGGCGATCCACCGACGGCCTCCGGACCCAACACGCCATGCTCAGCCGATCGCCATCCGCGGCCAGTGGGCGCGTGAATGCCCCGCCGGCGGGCGAGCACCACCCCCGCCGGCGTCGAACCCGGCCTCGCCAGCAAACGACTCGACCAGGCCGATTCGTCACTGTGACGCTTTGGCTGTCTCCCGCGCCGCCGCGGCAACCTCAGATCGAATTCCACCAGCGGTTCGTTTTGAGGTACAGCGACAGGGTGTTCGGCGGCAGGCTCGTACCGCCGAACCACGGCTGAACCCGAAACGCCGTCAACTGGTTCGTCGGAAGGTCTGCCGGGATGGGCTTGAATACCGTCTGGTTGCCGTACGTGAGCGTTATACCGCTGTAATCGACTGTGAAGTTGAACGATTGGCCGATCGGTACTTTGATGACCTCGGTTTGCTCGTTGGGCAGTATCCGGGCCAAGTCCACGTTGTAGTACGGCGCGATCTCGAAGTCGTTGTCCGCGACGTTGTATCGCCACGCCACCATGAGCGCGTTCTTGTCCGGACGGAAGAAGTCGAAGGAGATACCGGTCAGTTTGTTCCAGTCATACTGGTCCGCCGAGTGCAGGTTGTAGATCGAGTTCTCGGTGAACATCGCACTGCCGGTCACCGTCTTGACAAAGAAGGCCGGCCTTCTCGGGAAGCTGAACGGGATGTACTTGAAGATCACGAACTTGTTCAGAAAGCTGAAACCCTGCGCGTTCTGATCGGCCGTGGCCGCGGTGTCCACGGCGGACGTGGCCGCCGTCCTCGAACTCACCCGCTGTTCCACATCGCGAGCCGCTGCCGACGTGGTGACCGCGATCTGGGCGTGAGCCAGCGATGTTAGCGAAAGAGGTTGTACAGGAATTGATTTCACCGCGACCAGCGCCTGGGCGCCACCGGTCTTCGGAGTGGTCCGCGCGGCCACCGCCACACCTGTGGGCCGAGGATGAGCGTGGCCGGGATTCACATCGGCAGAAGCCGACGGCGATGCCGGGGAATCCTTCGGCGAGGCCCACGCCGGCGCGGCGACCGCCATGCCGATGGCCGCACCGACCCCGAGCGCAACCGCCAGCCCACCGACGCGGCCCACCAATGCAGCCCTTGTCTTCATCACGCCACAACCCCCGACCGCCAATAGAACTGGCAGCCTAACCACATCGAGGTCCTCTGCGGACATGCTTCGCCGTATCCGGCCGCCGCCCGGCATATCGTTGACCGGTCCACCGCGAACAGGAGACGTGATGTCCACACCAGGCCTCGTGTCGGTTCTGCAACGCTACGTCCTCGCCGGGTTCCGGCTTCAACTGGCCCTGCGCCTTGTGCTGGCGGCGTTCCTCGCGACCACTCTCTTGATCGAGCGTCCCCAACACCGGTTTTGGCTGTGCATCCTCATCCTGGCGGTGTACCTGGCGATCGTGGGGCTGTGGGCGGTGTGGGCGTTCACCCGGCGGCGCCCCCGCGAGCGGCTCAGTCCCCCAGTCGCGTTCGCGGTCCTGCTGGCCGACGTCACGGTCGTCGGCGCGCTGACGGCGATCACCGGGATCGCATCGCCGCAGGAGTGGACGTCAGACGTGTTGTCGCAGGGCCTGTTCATCATCCCGATCATCGCCGCCGCACAACTCAGTGCCCGGATCAGCGCCGCCATGGCGGTGCCCACCCTGCTGTCGTTCGTAGTCGCGAACTGGCTCAACCAGGCCGCCAACCAGGAACCCTGGCCGCCGATCTTCCTGCACGCGGCCGTCCTGGTCGCTCTCGCCGGTGGTTCGGTGGTGCTGTCCTATATCCAGCGGTCTCGTATCCAGACCATCCGCGGACTGCTGGAACAGCGGACCCGACTGCTCGACGAGATGGTCGGACTCGAGACACGTGAACAGACCGAATTGTCCGAACGCCTGCACGACGGCGCGCTGCAGTCGGTGCTCGCGGCCAGGTACGACCTGGCGGCGATCAGGGCCGCTGGTTCCACCGAGGCACTCGACCGGATGAACAGCGCCCTGACCGATTCGGTGCACCTGCTGCGCGACGTGGTGCGTGAGCTCCATCCCGAGGTGCTCGATCGGTCCGGGCTGCGGGCTGCGGTCGAACAGCTCGCGCACTCGGTGGCCGAACGTGGCGAACTGACAGTCGATCTCGACGTCGACGGCTGGCCGGAAGGGATCCGTACCGATGCCGACCGCATCCTGTTCGGGTGTGCCCGCGAGATCACCAACAACGTCGTCAAGCACGCCCGTGCGGGCACCGTCGAGATCGGCCTCGAACTCGGAAACACCATGGCACGTCTGCACATTCGCGACGATGGCGTCGGTATGGGCGGCGTGGACCTGACCCGGGTCGTCGAGCAGGGCCACATCGGCCTGGCGTCGGTCCGGACCAAGGTGCTGGCCGCCGACGGCTCCTTCGACATCGACTCCGATTCCACCGGCACCGAGATGACGGTGACGGTTCCGGTCCGGCATCCGGCCTGACCCCGGTCGGTGCGCGTAAAGTCCCAGACGTCTGGGGCGAGGGAAGGCTGGTGTGAGACGTGCAGACTTCCGAGACACGCACGCGGGTGGTGGTGTGCGACGACCACCCGCTGTTCCGCGAAGGCATGGTCCGTGTCCTCAAAGCCAGCGGCGGTATCGAGGTCGTCGGTGAGGCGGCCGACGGGCGCACCGCGCTCGAGACCATCCGGGAACTGAAACCCGATGTCGCCGTGGTCGACTACAAGATGCCCGGGCTCGACGGCGTCGCCCTGGCTCATGCGGTGACCCGTGACGAACTGCCCACCAAGGTTCTGCTCGTGTCGGCGTTCGACGACAGCAGCATCGTCTACGAGGCACTGTCCTCCGGTGCGCTGGGTTTCATGAGCAAGGAGGCGCCGCCGGAGCAGGTGGTCGATGCGGTGCGCGCCATCGCTCGCGGCGAGGAAGTGGTGCCGCCCGAACTGGCCAGGGGGCTGGCGGGCGAGGTACGCAAACGCGCCAAGGGCGCCATGATGGTGCTCACCTCGCGCGAACTCGAGATGGTGCGCTTCATCGCCGACGGGTTGTCGGTTCCCGACATCAGCAAGCAGATCCACCTGTCGCCCGCCACCGTGCGGACCCACATCCAGAAGCTTTACGAGAAACTCGGTGTCTCCGACCGGGGCGCCGCGGTCGCCGAGGCGATGCGACGCCGGCTTCTGGAATGACTCGGACTACTTGCGCTTGCGGCAATTGAGAGCCACCGCAGCGCCCGGGTAAACCCGTCGGCTACGTGGTTGCCCGCGCCACCGCCGCGAACCGCGAACACCCACGCCCACCTGGGATTTGCTGTTTGGACCTGACGCGCTGTATCTTTTCTGGCGGCCCAACAGTTTCGGAAGGCAAGAAGATGCGCACCCAGTACAGAACACGCGGCTTCGCCACTCGTCCGCAGCGCGGCCTGCGTTCCCACCGAGTACTGCGCCCGGTGGCCGGCCAGTGCTTCGAAATCGACATCCGCCTCGAGAGCAACCGCTGGATTATCGGCGTCCCGGAGATTGACGAGGTGACCGAGGCGAGCAGCCGCGCCGCCGTCGAGTTGACCGCGCGTGAGTGTATCGCCGCCAAGACCGGCATCCCGATCGGCTACATCTCCGTATGGGTCCGCGACTGAGGCGAAACGCCTCTCGCCGCAACACAGCAGCCACCGCCGAGGCGGTGGCTATTCTTTTGCCTCTTTTGCCCCGATGACCGGGCGGAACAACGGAATCCAGACCCGGCTGTCCTCATCGCCGGAGAAGCCGGTCCACTCCTCGAAGAAGACTTCGAGGAGAAGTCCGATGCGGATGTCCTCCGGTGCGATGCCGACCACGTTGGTGATCAACCGGGTGTCGGGTTCCTCGGCGAGTTCGACGATCGCGACGATGTAGGGCGGGTCGAACCCCGGGATCCACGGCTGACGGTCGACAGTGAAGGCCGCCACGGTGGCCCGACCGGACACCCGCTCCGGCGCCACATCGATGCTGCGGCAACGCCAGCAGGCCGGCCCGGGTGGATGAAAGAAGTGTCCGCAGCCGTGGCAGCGGTAGATCAGCAGGTTTCCGTCTCGGCCGCCGGTCCAGAACGCCAGCGACTCCGGGGTGGGGCTCGGCGCCAGTCGCAGGGCCGGCCGTTGGTAGGTGTCCTCGGTCATCGGCTGCTCACCACCATCGACCCGGCGACCGGCCCACCGCCGACGCCGACGGCGACCACCTCCGGTGTGCGGGCGGCCTGCCGATCGCCACCCTCGCCCCACAGTTGCACACAGGCCTCGTGCAGGAAACCCATGCCGTGCAGCCGTCCGCCCGACAGCTGACCGCCGCTGGTGTTCAATGGCAATTCACCGTCCAGCGCGATCCGCTGGCCGCCTTCGATGAACTCACCGACGCGACCGTGCTCGCAGAAACCCAACGCCTCCAACCACATCACGGTCAGGAAGCTGAATCCGTCATAGAGCTGGGCCATATCGACATCCGCGGGCCGCAGCGCGGTGTTGTCCCACAGCGTGGTGGCCGAGTCGTGCGCAGCCATCGTCGTGAGGTCGAAACGCTGCTCCCAGGTTGGCCTTTCGAACATCCCGGGACCCACCGACTCCACCGTCAGCGGGTGCCTGGGCAGACCCGCGGCGGCGTCGCGGCGCGACACGATGACAGCGGTGGCGCCGTCACAGGGCACATCGCAGTCGTAGAGGCACAGCGGCTCGGAGATCATTCGGGCCGACAGGTAGTCGTCCATCGTCATCGGGTCGCGGTAGACCGCATCCGGGTTCAGCCCGGCGTTTCGCCGGGCATTGAGCGCGATCGCACCGAGTTGCTCCCGGGTGAGCCCGAATTCGTACATGTAGCGCTGGGCGGGCATGGCCAGCCAGTTGGCTGCGGACACCGCACCGAACGGCGCCGTCCATTCCATCTGGGGAGGCAGCTTCCCGCCACCGCCGAGCAACACCGAGGCGTGGCCGCCGCCGGCTTGCGCGGCCGCCGTCGACTCCCAGACGGACCGGAACACCACCACGTGATCGGCCAGCCCGAGCGTGACCGCCATGCAGGCCTCGATCACCGGGCCGATCTGACCCGCGGTCTCCAATGACGACATGTACCAACGGCTGCGCAACCCGAGCGCGGTGCGGACCTCGGTGACGCTGGCCCCGGAGAACCCGGCCGCGCCCGCGGCCGGTCCGGGATAGCTGGCGATGCCGTCGACATCGTCGACCGACAGGCCGGCGTCGGCGATCGCGCGCAGCACCGCCTCCAAGGTCAACTCGAGTCCGGTGCGGCCCAGCCGACGCCCGACCTGAGACTTACCGGCACCGGTGAGGACGGCCTTACCGTCGAACGGTCCCCGGTTCACGTCACCTCCCGGAACGTACCCACCCCTACTCCGGACCGCGGGCGACCGGCCGGCCGGACTCGGAACTCCACTGCGACCAGGAACCGGGGAACAGCGCGGCATCCCGGCCGAGTGCCGTCAGGGCGGCGATGACGACGGACGCGGTCACACCCGACCCGCAGTAGACCCCGACCGGTTCGTCGCCGACACCGCGGTCGGTGAGCGGCGCAACCAGCCCGGGATCGGGGAGGAAGGTGCCGTCGCCGGCCAGCAGCGACGTGCTGGGCAGGTTGCGGGCGCCCGGGATGTGGCCGGCGACGGGGTCCACCGGCTCGACCTCCCCGCGGAAGCGTTCCGGCGCACGGGCATCCAGCAGCGGTGCCTCGTTCGCCTGGTCGGCGGTCAGGGTGGGCATCGCCCCGGCGTAGAGGTCGTCATGGCGCACGGTCACGGTTCCGGGTGCGGGCTCGACGGGCCCGCTCTCGAGCGCCCCGCCGGCCGCCTTCCAGGCGGCCAGCCCACCGTCGAGTATGCGGACGTCGGGCAATCCGGCGGCGCGAAGCACCCACCACGCCCGCGCCGACCCGGCCCGGTTCCAGTCGTCGTAGACCACCACGGGGCGATCGTCCCGGACGCCCCAGCGGCGGGCGGCGGCCTGCACGGCCGGACCGGACGGCAACGGATGGCGTCCCCGGCCCGCGACGGAGTGGTCGCTCAGGTCGTCCTCCAACGACACGTACACCGCGCCCGGCAGGTGTTCTTGCAGGTAGGAGGAAGATCCGTCGGGCTGGGCCAGCTGCCAGCGCACGTCGAGGAGGGTCACCCGCTCACCGGCGGCGATGCGGCGCTTCAGGTCGTCGGCGGTCATCAGGACACCGGAACGGGTCGCCACCGGCCTCCCCTCGCGATTTCCTTGCGATTTCGAGTAGTGCACTACTCGTGTGCGATCGACCTTATCCACTTTAGATTCCTACACAGACTTAAGTTTGGAACGGACTCCGTCCGCCGGCGGCGGCGGAGTCGCCAGGGCGGCTACACCTCGGGTGGGGGGTGTGGTGTAGCCGGCAGGCGGCGCCGGGGAAGGCGTGTACACCCCTTCCCCGGCGTCCGCGATCCCAACGGGCAGGCGAATTCCGTCCGCCGCCAGAGATGTCCCGCCGCCCAACTCCCGATGGTCGGCCCCGGGTCCGCGCGACGCGGTCCGTACCGGGGTCACCGCGTGCCGACATGGTCACCCGCAACGCGGCCTCGCTTCCCCGTCCTACCGCACGACCAATGGCGCGCTGCTCTGATCTCAGAGACTCAACTTCGGTATGGCGCCCGGCGTGCCGAAGTCGATCTGTGCTGCCGGGTTGGCGATCGCGGTGACCAGCCCGGTGCCGAACGGGCCCGCGTCGTCGAACAGCGTACCGGTCCCTATTGAGACACCGTCGCTGACCCAGTGCGAGTCACCCTGTACCCCAATGTATTCCGAGTTAGGCAGTCGCGACAGCGCGACGGTGAGATCGCCGTTGATGTAGCCGATTCCCTTGGTGCCGAGATTGCTCACCATGCTGGTCGCCTCCGCGACCACCACCGCGCGCACAAACGGAGTGATGTCCTGACCGCCCACCACGTCGATGGGACTGTGGTACACGCGCTTTCGCGAGGTGTTCTGGTGCTCCGCCCCCACCGGGCTCCAGCCGGCGTCGTCACTGCCGATGAAGAACACATGCGGATGCAGTTCCGGCGGCGGCGCGAATGCGGTGTCGCAAGACCACTCCGTACCCGGCGGGGGCTGCGAGAGGCGGTACTGCACCAGTGTCGCCCGCGCGACGATCGTCTCTCCCTGCACAATGTCGCACTCGGAGTTACGGATCCGGTGGCCATCGCGGACCAACCGGGATCGCACCGCGGTGGGTACGCGACGGGCGGCCTTGAACAGATCGACCGTCAACCGGGACGGCAGGAAATCCGGCAGGCCGTAGCGCTGCTCGAGACTCCACGCGGCCAGACTCACCACGGCGGGACCGTTGAGCATGTCATCACCCCAACGACTTCTGGCGTTCTCCGTCGGATGGAACATTCCGTCGGGATCGGAGAGGTAATGCGCCGGGCGGTTGGCCATCCGCGCATCTTCGCACAACGGCCACCGGTGACCGGGCCCGGATGTTTAGCCGACATAATCAACGCGATGGCTCGACAGATCGGAGGTGACGTGCCGGATCTCGATCCCTCCCGCGCACCGGGCGCACCCGAAGACGGCCACCGGCGCCCCGGTGTGCTGATCGCCGCGCTGAGCGTGGTCGCGCTGACCGTGGCCGTGCTGCAGACCGGCGTGGTGCCCGTGCTGGGCGTGATCGCCCGCCAGCTCAACGCCTCCACCGTCGACGTGAGCTGGGCGGTCACCGCAAACCTGCTAGCCGCGGCTGCCACCACGCCGCTGATCGGCCGACTGGCCGATCTGTACAGCAAGCGACGCGTGCTGCTGATGGTGCTCACCGTGGTACTGGCCGGATCGCTGCTGGCGGCGCTGACGTCGTCGCTGCCGCTGCTGATCGTTGCGCGGGTGCTGCAGGGGGCGTCGTTCTCGCTCTACCCGGTCGGGGTGTCGATCCTGCGCGAGGAACTCGCCCCCGACCGGCTGATGCGCGCCATGGCCGTGCTGTCCGGGACACTGGGATTCGGCGGCGGAATGGGTCTGGTGGTGACCGGACTGCTGATGCGCGGCGCGGCCGGGTATCACCGGGTGTTCTGGCTGACCACCGCGTTCACCGTCCTGGTGATCGTCGTCGTGCTACTGGTGATACCGGCGCGCCCCCGCACCTCCGCCGGGACGGTCGACTGGGCGGGTGCGCTCGGCCTCGGCGTCGGCTTGTCGGCGGTGCTGCTGGCGATCACCCAGGGCAGCTCCTGGGGATGGCTGTCGGCGCGCACGTTCGTCAGCGCCGTGATCGGCGTGGCCGTGCTCGGCATCTGGTGGTGGTGGGAACGGCGGTGCGCGCAGCCGCTGGTGTCGGCCGCGATGCTGTCGCGCCGGCCGATCCTGCTGACCAACATCGCGACGGTGCTGGTCGGAATGGGCCTGTATCTGAGCTTCCTCGGCCTAACCGACTTCGTGCAGGCACCCGTCGAGAGCGGCTATGGCTTCGGCGCCACGGTGCTGGGCGCCAGTGTGGTGTTCCTGCTACCCGGCGCGTTGGCCGGCTTCCTGACCGCTGTGGCCAGCGGCCGCTACATCGACCGGTTCGGTGCTCGCGTGATCCTGGTGGTGGGCGCGTCGGCCGGGGTCGCCGGCTTCATCCTGTTAGCCGTCCTGCACGACAAACCCTGGCAGGTGATCGCCGCGACTATCCTGGCCAACGCCTACATCAGCCTCGCCTACGGGGCCCTCCCCGCTCTCGTGGTTCGCGAGGTGGACGCCGGCGAGACCGGCGTGGCGACGAGCATGAACGCGATCGCCCGAACCATTGGCAGCTCGATCGCCGCCGCGATCGTGGCGGTCCTGCTGGGCCGCTCGCAGAGCACCTATGCGCCGGAGAGCAGTTTCATCGCGATCTTCGTGCTCGGCGCGGTCACCGCGGCCGGGGCCCTGATTCTGATCGCGGGCACCCACCCGCGGCTGCGGCGGCTGGAGTCGATCGACGACGTCACCGACTCGCGGGCACTGAACCACGAGTGGGGCTGATCGGCCGCCCGGACAGCGGAAAGCGGGTGCGTATCGAAGCCGCACCCGCTTTCCGCTGCCGTCTAATTACTTGGCAGCCGTGGCCCGCGGCGTTCCCGCGTGGCTCGCGGCGTTCGAAGCAGTGCGGTTCGCCTTGGCGGCGCTGACGGCCGCGCGAATCTTCGCCGTCAGGTTCTGCACCGCGGCCTTGACCGGGCCGACGGGCTTCGCGGTCGTCGTATCGGCGGCGACCGTCGGCGTGGTGGCACTCGCGGTTGTCGGCGTGTACACGGGAATGGCGACCGGCCGGTGGTAAGCGGCTTCGATGGTCGCCCGGTTCTGGGCGGTCAGCTGAAGTGCCTTCTGCGTCTGACCCGCAGCGACGAGCGGCTGGTACATCGGCAGGATGTCCGTCGGCACGTCCACGTAGGTGATGTTGCCCTCCGTCCAGCTGACATTCTTCGGGTCGGTGAGGCTGACCTTGGTCGCCTAGGCGTGCGGGATCTGGTGCAGCACCACGAACCCGATCAGAAGAGCGAGCGCGGGTTCCAGGGCCATCAGCGTCCCGAACGCGGCGGTGCTGAGGCGTCGTAGCGCCATCAGTTCCATGACGAACGGCGCCGCACACCATCGCACCGACTGCGAGGGCTGCACCGCTCCGCGCCGGATGTGTGGTCATGGTTGGCATTGAACGGCACACGCTATTCGCCGCGCGGATCGGTGTCGCCGACCCGTCAGGCGGTGACCCGGTCGACGAGTTCGCGGGCCAGTGCGAAGGCGGACGTGGCCGCCGGCGACGGTGCGTTGCGCACGTGTGAGACCGGGCCGGTGCCGGAGATGACGAAATCGTCGACCAGAGCGCCGTCGCGGCCCACCGCCTGCGCCCGCACCCCGGCATGTGAGGTGCCGTCGAGGTCGTCGAGGCGCAACCCCGGCAGGTAGCGGGCGGCGGCGGTGACGAACGCGCGCCGGCTGGCTGCCATCCGGATCTCGTCGACGCCCACGCGCCAGTACTTCCCCGCCACCCGCCAGGTTCCCGGCCAGGTCAGCGACTCCCAGGAGTCGCGCCAACTCCAGCGACGCAACGAATAGCCGTCGCGCGCGGCCACCATCATGGCGGTCGGCCCCAGGGTGACGGCGCCGCCGATGTGCTTGGTGATGTGCACACCCAGGAACGGCAGCTCGGGGTTGGGCACCGGGTAGATCATCCCGTTCACCCGTGGCGGGTCGGTCGGTGTGAGTCCGAGGTAGGCGCCGCGGAACGGGACGATCCGCGGATCGCGCGGGGCGCCCGCCCGGCGGGCCAGCCGATCGGACCACAACCCCGCGCAGGCGATGACCCGGCCGGCCCGCAGCGGCCCGTCGGCGGTGTGCACGACGGCGCGGTCGCCGGCGTCGACACCGGTCACCTCAGTGCCGAACCTGACGACCGCTCCCAGCGTCGTCAGCTCACCGGCCAGCGTACGGGCCACCGCAGAGTAGTCGACGATGCCGGTGTTGGGTGCGTGAAGTGCTTGCAGCCCAACCGCATTCGGCTCGATATCGGCAATCTCGCCAGCGCCGATGCGTCGCAGGCCCGGAACGGCATTCGCCGTGCCGCGGGCCTCGAGGTCGTCGAGGCGGGGCAGTTCGTCGGCCGATACGGCGACGATCAGCTTGCCGCAGCGCTCGTGCGGGATGTCGTGTTGTTCGCAGTACTCGTACATCAGCCGCGCGCCCTCGACGCACAGCCGGGCCTTCAGCGAGCCTGGCTGGTAGTAGATTCCGCCGTGGATCACCCCGGAGTTGTGCCCGGTCTGGTGCTGGGCCGGACCGGCCTCGCGCTCCAGCACCGTGACTGAGTCCTCGGGAAAGCGCAGCAACCACTCCCTGGCCACCGCCAGACCGACGATGCCCGCCCCTACGACGACGAGGTCATGATCGAGACCAACCATGGTGTGCCTCAGTCGATGTCGACGTCAGTGTCGGCCGTCCTTGCCAGCGCACGACGCACGTCTGCTCGCCGCTCTTCGATGGTGCGGCCCAACTCCTGCAGGAGTTTCGGGTTCTGGTGCACCAGATCGGCCATCTTGTCCCGACCGACATGCACTGTGGTGACTTCGCCGATGGCGTAGGCGGATCCGAGTACCGGCTGGCGTGTCAGTGCGGACTGGCCGAGGAAGGAGCCCTCCTCCTGAGACCAGATCACCACTTCGGAGCCGTCCTCGAGGGGGGCGGTCATCTGCACCTCGCCGGCCAGGATGAACGTCAAGCCGTCGGGGATCTCGCCGGTGCGCTGGATCAGCTCTCCGTCCCCGTAGCGTTCGAGCTTCGCATGCGAGATGAGGGCCTGCTGGTCGTCCCGACTGAGCCGGAAGGTGGGACCGACCACTCTGGCAATGGCATCAGCGACGCTCTCCTCGGTCGAGAAGTCGTCCTCGGCCTCATCCAGATGCAGCCCCTCGCGCCGGGACGCGTACCACACCCACCGCAGGAAGGTGGCTTTGGCCTTGCCGTCCTCGGCGGGCGAGCTCAACGGAATCTTGGTGCGGTACTGCATCCCACCCGTTGGCACCGCCGACGGCGAGCGGTCCGGATCGCACTGCGGCAGTTCGGCGGCCACCCGCTTGAGCATGGCGCACACCTTCTCGGGCTGGTCGTCCAAAGCGAACACGCTCGTCACGCTCACCGTGTGCTTGCCGGTGGGCCGGCTCAGGTTGGTGAACGACGCCGCGGCCAGCATCGAGTTCGGCGTGATCTGGAGGCCGGTGCCGGTCTCGAGATGAATTGCCCGCCAATTGACCTCGACCACCTTCCCCTTGGCCTGCGCTGTCTCGATCCAATCCCCCAGCTTGAAGGGCTGTTCGAAGAGCATGAGCAGGCCGGAGATGATCTGCCCGACCGAGTTCTGCAGTGTCAGGCCCACCACGATGGACGTGACGCCCAGCGCGGTGAACAGGCCCTTGACGTTCGCGCCCCAGATGTAGGCGAAGATCATCGCCAGGCCCACCGCGATCAGTACGAATCGCAACACGTCGAGGAAGATCGACGGAATCCGCTTGCGCCACGAACCGTCCGGAGCGCTTTGGAACAGGGCCGCCTTGATGCCCGACAACATCAGCACCAGCACCACGAAGGCCACCAAGGTGCCGACCACCCGCACCGAGGTCTCATGGGGCGGAATCTGATTGGCCTCCAGCATCAGCAGCAGCAGCGCGCCCAGCGGCAACAGATAGTTCCGCAGTATCGTCACCGGACGCACCAGGAAACTCTGCTTGCGCTGGAGAGCGTGCTGCCACTCGGTGAGCAGGACGAGGCCCAGCGGCAGACCGAAGGCGATCCCGACCGCCCAGTAGAACCACGTCGACCTGAAGATGTCCGTCATCACTGACGCTCCGAGAGTTGCCAAACCGGTTCGGACGCCCCGTCAACCGTCACGGTTCCGGCGGACGTGAACTGCATGGTTTCCTGCAGGCTGTCGTAAACCCGCGACGTCACGTAGATGCCCGGTTGCGGCGAGCCGTTCTTGATCTGGTGGGCGAGATTGACCGCGGAGCCCCACATGTCGTAGACCACCGACGGTTTCCCGAACAGACCGCTGCTGACCGAGCCGGTGTCGATGCCGGCCCGCAGGCTCAGGTTGCTGTCCGTCTCGGCGTTGAACCGTTCGACGATCTGCTGGCACTCCAGCGCGAAATCGACTGTCCTGCGGACATTGTCGAGCCTGGGCACGGTCAGACCACAGCTGGCGAGATAGCCGTTGCGCACGGTGTGCACCCGCTCCATGCCCAGATTGTCCGCGGCCGCGTCCATCTGCCGGATGAGTTCGTTGACCTGCGTCAGCGACTCCTGCGATGACAACTCGACCTGCAGCCGGTCCAGTCCGATGATGTCTGCGAAGATTACCGTCACGTTCTTGTGCTCGACAGCGATGCTCTCCTCGCCCTGCTTGAAGCGTTCGGCGATGGTTTCCGGCATTAGCGAGTTCAGCAGCGCGTCGGCCTCGCGGCGCTGCTGGTTGATCAGGTCTTCCTTGACCGTCAGGCTGCGGCCCATCTCGTTGAAAGCAGTTGTCAGATCGCCGATTTCGTCTCGTGTGGTGACGGGAATCGCGACGTCGTAGTCGCCGGCGCTGATTCGCTGGGCCCCGGTCTCGAGGCGCCTGATCGGGCGCACGAAGATCTGGGCCAGCGCGATCGCCAGCAGACAGACCCCGAAGATCATGCCCGCGGTCACCAGCACCATGGTCTTGGTGAACGTCGCCTCTTTGGCGAACGCCTCGGCGGTGTCGACCTTGGCGACGATCGCCCAGTGCAGTTCGGAGTCCTTGATCACCAGGGGCGCGTAGGCCTGAAGGGTGTCGTTGCCGAGGTAGTCGGTGGTGATCAGGGTTCCGGACTCGCCCTTCTGGGCGTTCTTCGTGGCTGCGGAGGACAGCGGCTGCACCAAGGTCGTCCCGCCCTGGCGAATGGCCATGTCGGCGACATCGGGTGGAGTACCCGCTTCGACGACATCGTGCTTGTACTGCTGCGGATCCTCGAGGAACAACCGCGAATCCGACCGCATCAATTCGTCGGGGCCGGCCAAGATCGTCTCGCCCGTATGGCCCAGACCGACCTCCCTCCACTTCTTGTCGAAGGTCATCAGGCGGTTGATCTTGTCGATGGGGAACTGCAGCGCGAGAACGCCTTCCGCGCGGCCGTCCCGGCGCAGCGGGGCCACCATCCAGGCGGTCGGCTGCATCTCGGCCGGCTGGTAGAACTCGAAGTCGGTGAAGCCGACGTAGTCGACGGCGTTGGACGACATCGCCTTGAGGTAGGCCTCCTGGAGTTTGGATCCGGCGAAGGGGCCGGCCACGATGTTGGTGCCGAGGTCGACGTCCTTGTAGGCGCTGTAGACGACGTTGCCGTTGGCGTCGATCAGGAGAGCGTCCTGGAACTCGTATCTGGTCGTGATCTGCCGGAAGAAGTCCTGGAAATGGGCGTTCGCGGCCGACCATGCGCTGCCGTCGTGGGCGTCGTCCAGCGCAATCGCGTAGTTGTCACCGTCGTCCAGGTTGTGCGGGCGCTTGGCGGTGTAGTTGGCCTGCAGATAACGCTGGGCGTTGGAGGTGGGCAGCAGCGCTGCGGCGTCCAGCTTCGTAGCCGCTGTACTTCTCGACCTCCTTGATGAAGGCGTCGTTGTAGTAGTCGACGATGTTCTGCCACTGCGCCGGATTGATCTGAGCATTGTTCAGTTGGTTGAAGCCGGAGCTGAAGGCCTCGAGCGCGTCACGCGCGACCACACCGTGGGTGTAGATGATCAATGAATTCTTCAGATCGGAGATCTGCTCCTGCAGCGACCGAGTTTGGGACTCGCGTAATTCGGTCAGCCGGTCGAACACCGCATTGCGGAGCGAGGTGCGGCCGGCTTGGAACGCGATGCCGCCGACGACCGTAGCCGCCAGTATGGTGCACAGCACCATCATCAGGATGAGCTTGGACTGGATGCTCACATGGCTCAGCGGGCGGCGACGCCGGAATCGGTCCAGTCTGGTCGTCGGCGGTTCGTCTTCCCCACTGGGCTCGGTGACCTCCTGCGCAGCGCCTGTGTCAGACACTTGCGTCATAGGCATCCCTTCGCCCCGGCAGACCCGAACAGACACGAGTCACTGAGCAGGGTACCGCACCGTGTGACCAGTGTGGCTGATGTGACCGCTGATCAGCCGAGGATGTTGCCTGCTCACTGACCGGAACCCCGGCATTGAGCGCCGGCCACGCGGGTGATCGGATACCGGGGTGGACACCAGTTACGAGGGCACGCTGCGCGAGATCACCACCGACAAGGGCACACTGCGCTATCACGAGGCCGGGGAGGGCCCGGTCCTGCTGCTGTTGCACGGATCCGGTCCGGGGGTGACGGGCTGGCGCAACTTCCGCGGCAACCTGGCGTTCTTCGCCCGACATTTCCGCTGCCTGGTGCTTGAGTTCCCGGGTTTCGGGGTCAGCGACGACTTCGGTGGCCACCCGATGCTGGACGCCCAGAGCGCGGTACCGGTGTTCGTCGACGCTCTCGGACTGGACCGGGTCGACATCATCGGCAACTCGATGGGCGGCGGAGTCGGAATCAACTTCGCGATCAACCACCGCGACCGGATCGGCAAGCTGGTGACCATCGGCGGGATCGGCACCAACATCTACAGCCCCGGACCCAGCGAGGGGATCCGGCTGCTGCAGGAGTTCACCGAAGATCCCACCCGCCAGCGGCTCGTGGACTGGCTCAACTCGATGGTCTACGACCCTGAGCTGGTGACCGAGACGCTGATCGACGAGCGGTGGGAACTGGCCACCGACGCCGAGACGCTGGCAAGCGCGCGCCGCATGTACGGCAAGGCCGCATTCGCGGCAATGACGAAGATGATGCGCAACGCCGATTTCCCCCTGCCGTGGGCGATCATGCACAAGGTCAAGGCTCCGACCCTGCTGACGTGGGGACGCGACGACCGGGTCAGCCCGCTGGACATGTCGCTGATCCCGATGCGCACCATCCCCAACGCCGAATTGCATGTCTTCCCCAACTGCGGGCACTGGGTGATGATCGAGCAGAAGGAGGCCTTCGAGGCCACCGCGCTGAGCTTCCTGCAGCGCGGCTAGCCCGGGAGCAGTTCGAAACCCTTGAAGCCGGTGGCCGCCACCTCGGCGCAGATCTCGTTGTAGACACCGAAGCCGCCGCAGAACAGCATGAACACTCGCGGCTTGCCGGGGATGTTGGCGCCGAGGTACCAGGAATTGGCCTTGGTGAACAGGGTGGCCTCGGCACGCTGGGCGCACTCGGCCAGCCAGCCGTCGACCGCGTCCGGCGTGGCCTCGATTGCCGGCGTAACCGTTTCGTCGAGATACCCGATGCAGTCGGCGATCCAGTCGACGTGCGCCTCGGCCCGCGAGCACCATGTTGGCCAGCACCGCCGGGCTGCCCGGACCGGAGATCATGAACAGGTTCGGGAATCCGTCGTCGGCCAGCCCGAGGTAGGTGCGCGGTCCGTCGGCCCAGTCGTCGCGCAGCGCTCACCGCCGCGGCCGACGATGTCGATCCTGCCCAGCGAGCCGGTCAGCGCGTCGAATCCGGTCGCGAACACGATCGCGTCGACGTCGAAGTGGCCCTCGGTGGTGTTGATGCCGGTCGGCGTCGATCGACTCGATCGGCGTCCTGCGCACGCTGACCAGCGCTGACGTGTGGTTTGTTGAAAGTCTGGAAGTAGTTGGAATCGGTGCAGATTCGCTTGGCCCCGATCGGATGGTCGTCGGGGATCAGCAACTCGGCGACCCGCGGGTCGTCGATGACGGCGCGGATCTTCTCCTCCCAGAACTTCCTGGCCTCATCGTTGGCGGCGAGGTCCGTCATCTGGTCGGGAAAGGTCTTGGAGAACAGCACGCCGCCGAGCTGCCAACGTTTTTCGAACGCGGCCCGCCGCTCCTCCGGCGAGTCGCCTGCATGGTCGGCTTCGTCGATACCGATGTACGGCGATCCGCCGCCGCTGCGGAACGACACCCGCCGCCGTTCGGCGTAGTCCGGCCTTGATCTCGGCGAGTCTCCTCCGCGGTCAGCGCCCGGTTGCCGGCCGGGACGCTGTAGTTCGGGGTGCGCTGGAAAACGTAGAGCTGCCGGCCTGCTCGGCGATGATCGGAATCGACTGGACCCCCGAGGATCCCGTGCCGATGACCGCGACCCGCTTGCCGGTGAAGTCGACGCCCTCGTGCGGCCAGTGGCGGTGTGGTAGATCTCGCCCGGCGAAGGCATCTAGGCCCTGGAAGTCGGGAGTCATCGCCGCCGAGAGCGGCGCCGGTGGCCATGATGGCAGAACCGGGCGCTGCAGCACCTCGCCGCCGTCGGTGGCCACAGTCCACCGCAGCGTCTTCTCGTCGAGGATCGCCGAGAGCACCCGGGTGTTGAACGTGATGTCGCTGCGCAGATCCAGTTTGTCGGCGACCCAGTTCATGTAGCTCAGGATCTCGGCCTGGGTGGCGTACTTCTCGCTCCATTCCACTCCTGCTGCAGCTCGTCGGAGAACGAGTAGCAGTAGTCGACGCTCTCGACGTCGCAGCGCGCGCCCGGGTACCGGTTGTGATACCAGGTTCCGCCCACGTCGGGCGCCGCCTCGAACACCCGCACCGACAGCCCTTGCGAGCGCAGCTTGTGCAGCGCGTACAGCCCGGCGAAGCCGGCTCCGACGACCACGGCGTCGACGTGTGATGCTGGTGCGCGATCAGTGGTGGACACCTGGGCAGTTTAGGAAAGCCCGGGACTGTCGGCGCCGCACTTTCCCGTTCATCGGGCATGAGGATTCTGGCCCGCTGATCGGGACAATCCGAGACATCGAAAGGACGAGGCGTCCACCATGAAGTCAGCACACCTGACAGACAAGGACTTCGCATGACGACTCGGGTGATCGACAGGACGATGGAGCTCGCCGACCAGCTTCGCGAGCAGGCGACCGAAGCCGAGAAGATCGGCAAGCTCACCGACGCACACCGTCAAGAACATGAAGACGGCCGGCCACATCCGCCTGCTACAGCCCAAGCAGTACGGCGGCCTCGAGGTGCACCCCCGCGAGTTCGCCGAGACGGTGATGGCGCTCGCGGCGCTGGATCCGTCGGCGGGCTGGATCAACGGCGTCGTCGGCGTGCACCCCTACCAGCTGGCCTACGCCGATCCGCGGGTGGCCGCCGAGATCTGGGCCGACGATGTCGACACCTGGGTGGCCTCGCCGTACGCACCGCAGGGCGTCGCGCGGCCGGTCGACGGCGGGTACATCTTCAACGGCCGCTGGCAGTTCAGCTCCGGCACCGACCACTGCGAGTGGATCTTCCTCGGCGCCCTGCTCGGCGACGCCGAGGGCAAGCCGGTCATGCCGCCGCAGATGCTGCACATGGTTCTGCCCCGCAAGGACTACGAGATCGTCGAGGACTCGTGGGATGTCGTCGGACTGCGCGGCACCGGCTCCAAGGACGTCATCGTGCGCGACGCGTTCGTGCCCTCCTACCGCACCATGGACGCGTTCAAGGTGATGGACGGCACCGCCCAGCGCGAGGCCGGCATGACCGAGACCCTGTATCTCATGCCGTGGTCGACGATGTTCCCGCTGGGCATATCCTCGGCCACCATCGGCATCGCCGAGGGCGCCCTCGCCGCGCACCTGGACTATCAGCGCGAGCGGGTCAGCGCGGCCGGCACCGCCATCAAGGACGACCCCTACGTGATGTACGCCATCGGCGAGGCGGCCGCGGACATCAACGCCGCCCGGCAGGAGATCCTCGCCAACGCCGACCGTATCTACGACATCGTCGACTCCGGCAGGGAGGTGTCGTTCGCCGATCGGGCCGCCGGGCGGCGCACCCAGATCCGGGCGGTGTGGCGCGCGGTCATGGCCGTCGACCAGATCTTCTCCCGCTCAGGCGGCAACGCCATGCGGATGGACAAACCCCTGCAACGGTATTGGCGCGACGCGCACACCGGTCTGGCTCATGCCATCCACGTGCCGGGTACCGCCTATCACGCGTCGGCACTGAGTTCCTTCGGCGTCGAACCGCAGGGCCCGCTGCGGGCGATGATCTGACAGGAGGAGATCTTCGGTGAGCCTGTTCAACAGCCTCGGCTACGTCACGATCCAGACCGCCGACATCCAGCGCTGGCGCCAGTTCGCCTTCAAGCTCCTCGGTTTCGCCGAGGGCAAGGGTCCCGACCCGGACACTCTGTATCTGCGGATGGACGAGCGTGCCGCCCGTATCGTCGTGACCCCCGGCGATACGGACCGCATCGTCGCCGCCGGCTGGGAGGTCCGCGACCGCGCCGGACTCCAGCGCGTCAGGGAGGCCCTCGACGCCGCGGGCGTGCCCCACAAGCAGCTGTCCCAGAGCGAGGCCGACGACCGTCGCGTGGAGGAGGCGCTCACCTTCGACGACCCGGCGGGCAACACACTGGAGGTGTTCCACGGCGCGGTGCTCGACCACAGCCCGGTCGTCACGCCCTTCGGCGCGCGCTTCGTCACCGGTGACCAGGGCATGGGGCACGTGGTGCTGCCGGCGCTGGACGCCAACGGTCTGTTCGAGTTCTACACCGAGACACTGGGTTTCAAGTCCCGCGGCTCGTTCCGGGTACCGCTGCCCAAGGAGTTCGGCCCGATCCGGATTCGCTTCCTCGGAGTCAACGAACGCCACCACAGTCTGGCGATCGCCCCGGCGATGACGTTGCGCGACCCGGGTCTGATCCACATGATGGTCGAAGTCGACACACTCGACGCGGTGGGTGAGGCGTTGGACCGCGTCGACAAGGAAGGCTTCCAGCTGTCATCGACTCTCGGCAGGCACACCAACGACAAAATGGTGTCGTTCTATGTGCGTGCGCCCGGCGACTGGGACATCGAGTTCGGAACCGGCGGTCTGCGCATCGACGAAAGCCGTTACACCGCAGAGGAGATCACCGCTGACAGCTACTGGGGCCACAAGTGGGTGAGCGACCTGCCCGCCGCCATGCGGCCCCCGAACCGGGGCCAAGCTCCGCGCACCATGTGCGAAGCTCTTTGAGACGACGCGAGGCGCGGCTCCATTGGTTTACTCGGACCTTGTTACTGTGGCTTCTAGCCTTTTTTTCGGCGATACCGGCGAGAGCCTCAAGGATCCCATCCAGGCTTTCACCCTCGATAAGCGAGTCGAGAAGGTATTCAGTGCGTTCAGCAGTAGGCATACTAGCAAAACCATCCGGCATGCATACCGGTTCACACTGTTCGACCAAAAGCCCATTGGCGCCGTCAACTCTTGGCCCGGTCACTGTCTACAGCAACGGTAATAATGCGCGGGCAGCAGCCGCGTCTAAGCAACTATCGGAGTAATACCAGCGGCCCAAAGTCCTGACTTGCCCGGGGGATTCCCTTCGGCGCCGTTATGTGAATTGATGCTGCCTGCATTGATTCGCGGGGGGCGGGAGATGGCTGGGGTTACGATTACTCGAACGGATATGAGTGCCGCAGATTTGCGGGCAGCGGCCAAGCGATCAGCGGATGCCAGGCAGGCGTCGCGCATCCTGGCCATTGCGATGGTGCTCGATGGTTTCAGCCGCGAGGAGGCGGCGCGGCTCTGCGGAATGGACCGTCAGACGTTGCGCGACTGGGTTCACCGCTACAATAAGGCAGGTCTGGATGGGCTTGCCGACCGGGCGCGAAGGGGCCGGCCCGCCAGCCTGAGCTGGGTCGAACAGGGTAAGTTCGCGTCCTGGGTCGAGCAGGGCGCCGATCTCGCCCGCGACGGCGTCGTGCGGTTTAGGCGCGTCGACCTGCGGGACCGCATTGCAGCCGAGTTTGGTGTCATCACTCCATGAACGCAGCGTGGGCAAGCTGCTTCGGAGGCTGGACTTCCGCCGTCTCTCCGTCCGGCCGCAGCACCCGCAATCCGATCCCGAAGCCCAGGAGACTTTTAAAAAAACTTCGCAGACTTAGCCAAGGAAGCGCTCGGCGAGCGCGCTGCCGGCAAGCCGATCGAAATCTGGTTCCAGATGCTATGAGGCAGGATACCGCCCTTGTTGATTGGCAACACTGGCAGCGTCCGCAACAAGATCGGGGAGCCTGCCGCCATGTCGTCCGAGAACACAGTCTACATCGCCATTGAACTCAGCGTCTCATCCTGGCTCGTCGCCGCACGCCTGCCAAACACTAACAAGGTGCGGCTGCACCGCCTGGAGGGCGGCAACGCAACGGCGCTACTCAAACTTATCGCTGAGCTCCGATCGGTAGCCTCGGCCAAGCTGGGCAGCACCGTGGACGTGGCGTGCTGCTTCGAGGCTGGTCGGGACGGAGTTCTGGCTGCATCGATTGTTGAAGGCGCATGGGATCCCGCCTATGTGCTCGAGCCGACAAGCATTCTTGTGAACCGACGCGCACGGCGCGCCAAGACAGACCGGCTCGATGCTGAGGGCATGCTGCGCGTGCTCGCCACCTGGCTTGGCGGCGACCGGCAAGTGTGCAGTATGGTGCGCGTGCCCACGCCAGACGAAGAGGACGCCAAGCGCCCGCACCGCGAGCGCGAACACCTCGTCCAAGACAAGCTGCGCATCGAGAACAGGATCGAGGCGCTGCTGTTCGCCCAAGGCATCCGGAAAAGGCCGTCGCTTCGCGCTTGGGAGCGCGACGTGGAGGGGCTTCGAACGGGTGACGGACGCGTTCTGCCGCCATTGCTGCGGACCGAGATCGATCGCCTCCGCCGCAGGCTTGTTCTGATCCTGGAGCTGATCCGTGAGCTGGAAATTGACCGAGCCCACGCCGCGGAAGCAGCAGATGCGACTGATCCGATGGCCGGCAAGATCACCGCCTTAAAGCGCATTCGCGGCATCGGCGAGAACTTTGCCGCCGTGCTGGTGCGCGAGGTGTTCTATCGCTCCTTCGACAACCGCCGCCAGCTCGCCAGCTATGTCGGCATCACGCCCATGCCGTATCAGAGCGGAGGCATGGACCGCGACAGAAGCATCAGCCGGGCAGGCAACCCAAGGGCGCGGACCACCATGATCCAGCTCGCGTGGCTCTGGCTGCGCTATCAGCCTGACAGCACGCTGGCCACGTGGTTCCGCGAGCGTGTCGGCAAGCTGCAAGGCCGGACGCGCAGGATCGCGATCGTGGCGATGGCGAGGAAGCTGCTGATCGCACTGTGGCGCTACGTGGAGACCGGAGTGACGCCAGACGGCGTGGCGATCAGGGCGGAAACAGCAGCCTCGGCGTAAGGTTACAAGATTGCTGCGGGTGGGATAGCCGCCGGCGCCGATACGGGGAGCGCGACCGTCTTCTTCTTTGGTAGTCATAAGCTACCGCGTTTCAGGTGGGTCGCTCTCGCCGGGGTAGAGCCTCGTGCAAGAGGCATTATGGTGCGGGTCGCCTAGTCGACCCGACCGCATGTAAGGTGATGCAGCCCTGCTGCGATGCAGACAGCCCGGACCCAAGTGCGCCAACGAACACAATGTCTCAGACGAGGAGGATGATCTATCGCGGAAAATCGTTGACAGTCGAACCCTCATGTAAGGACGAAGCAAGGGTTGGCCAGCAAGGCACGCTGACCCGTATCTGGGCCAGGCGCGGAAGCCGCCCGCGCGCGCTGCGCGACCGACGCTTCAATTGGGCGTATCTATTCGGGGCGGTCTGCCCGGCCCGTGGCGTTGGCAGCGCTTTGGTCTTGCCTACCGTCAACATCGAAGCCATGAACAAGCACCTGATTGAAATTGGGAAATGCGTCAGTGCGGGAGCAATCGCCTTGCTCATCGTGGACGGGGCCGGATGGCATAGCTCACCGAGGCTGGCCGTGCCAGAGAATATCGTCTTGCTAAAGTTGCCGCCTTACGCGCCAGAACTGAACCCCGCCGAGAACATCTGGGAATACCTTCGAGGCAACACCTTAAGCCATCAAGTCTGGGAAACTTACGAGGCCATCGTCGATGCATGTTGTGACGCTTGGAACGGCTTGATGCGTGCGCCAGACCTTATCCGTTCAATCGCCACCCGGAAATGGGCGCAGGTCAGGACTTAGGGCCGTTGGTATAAGTTCAGCCCGTTCGGCGCCTTGACGAGCGACGAGCCGCATCGCCTTACCTTGAACCCAAAGCCGGTCGACCTCAATCGAAGTCCATCCTGCCGGTAACACGACGGGTCGTTCGGCCCAGCTCACCGGCGCCCCAGGGCCGGGTCGAAGTCCCGTGAAACCGAAGAGAAGTCCCGTGAGAAATCCACCGATATTGGCGAAGAATGGACCCGCTTGCGGTTGCTCCGGGAAACGGTCGGCGCGGTACTCCAAAGTCTGAAGGAATCGACCGACACAGAACTGCCCATAGCCATCGTCGAGCAGTTTTAGCGCCAGCTGGCGCTCGCCGGCCCGCGCGGCCCAGGCGCCGTATAAAGCCGAGAGCATCGGGCTGCCGATATAGTCCTGCGCCATGCCGAGATAGAGCGTCAAAGTCTCTTGCTCGTCTGCCGGTTCAAGTTGAAATCCAAACGGGAAGATCCCCATCAGCGGATCGGGAGTGGCGCCCTTCTCCTCGTCCGCGCGATAGCCATCATGCGAGATAATGGCCCTGCCGCGTCGGGGGATCGCCATGCGGTCCGCGATTTCGGTCCATAGGGGGTCGGCGGAAAAGCCCAGGCGTTTGGCGATGCTGACCGCCTCACGCAGCACCACCACCGCACCCATATTTGTGAAGGCGGCGTTGTCCACGGGCTCCTCGCGCTCGGCTATGCCCATGGATTCTGTAATGGCGTAGCCGTCACGCGTTCGGGACACTCGTGCGGTGATCCATTCGGACACGCCGGACAGCACCGGCCATGCTTTCGTGCGCAGAAATTCCGCGTCACCGGTGACGTCGGCGTATAGGGCAAAGGCGTGCGCCACGTCCAGGGATACATGATCTTCGTGCCAGGCCGCGGTGCCGGGAAGCGGGGCCGCCTCCTGGCCGCTCCGCGGCGCACTCTCCCAGGGAAATTGCAGGCCACGGCGGCCCCACAGGCGAGCATTGAGGTTGGCACCCTCCAGATTGGCCGAACGATAGCCGAGCAGAGCCGCAGCTGCATCCGGCTGCAGCAAGCACAAAGGAGGGACTGCAAAGGCTTCGATGTCCCACATCACATGGCCGTAATAGTAGTGATAGTCGCGCCATGTGGCCAAACCGAAGATTGAGGTCGAGGCCGGCGAGGCGGGATGAACTGAACTATTAAGGTAGAAGAATGCGGCATCGGCCAGACTCTGCCAGCGCTCGCCAGCGCCTTCGAGCCGGATCCTGCCCTTCCACAGTTCGTCCCAGACTGCGCGGTTGTGTTTCCGCACTTTATCGAACCCATCTTTGCGGGCCTTGGCGGCCAGCCTTGCCGCATGTTGGTCGGGCATCTGATGCATCACGTCCGGGATGACGCTGGCGATCTGCCGCAGTCGCACCGCCCGTGCAGCTCGGGCGCGAAATCCGTATTCGGTTACCAGGCGATGATTTTGCAGCGGCGGGCGCGCCGCCTCTTGTTCGCCGGCGCCTAAAAGCTCGGTGACGATTGCAACGCCGCATTTCGAGAAGGCGCCGGCGGACTCCCACAGCAGTGTTCCATCGGTAGCGGGCTTGTCCTCGCCGGGCGTGGTGCGCGAATGTTTGAGCGGCCGGCCATCAACTCCCGCGGCATCCACAATCGCCCGCAGGCCTAGCGCACACGCCTTATCGACGGTGACGGAGATTTCCTGGCAGACGAGGGTAGGATCATGACGGCTGCAAAAGATCACAACGTCAACATGCGCCGCGCGGCCCGCCGCTTCGAAGGTAAAGCGGGTCGTTAGCTCGCCGGCGGAAAAGTCGTAGGCCTGTTGAAGGTCGCTGACCTGGTGGGGGACGTCAGACAGCCAAACTCCATCCAGCGCAAGGTCAGCCGCGACCGGATAAGGCGCAATTGCTGCTGCTTCGATGTGGCGCTTGGAGTGTTCGCCCGTAAAGCCGCTGATAAGCGCCATGCCCGGTGAAAGGGGCATGTCACGAATACGCAATCCAAGCAGACCGTTCGACACGTAAGCAGGAAGTTCGCGTACGCCTGAACCGTAGACGGGTGACGGATTGATCGGGTCGGACATGAGCCCCTTATGTCGATTGCAGATCGCGTCGGGAGGCCGAAAATTGTAGAGCCGATATAATTCAGGAGTTCCCCGATTGTTCCGGTAAGAAGAGCCCTGCCAACGGAAATTTGGTTCCGAACCCAAGCGGGCGCGGTGGGTTTGAGAACGTGCAACGACGTTCTGACAGCTGAGATATGAGATTGGACGATCAGCCGAATAAAAAACTCGCACACGGCTCGGCAAATTTCGTCTGGTGGAAACACGGGGTGGTCTATCAGATATACCCCCGGTCGTTTCAAGACACCGATGGCGATGGAGTTGGCGACATCCAAGGTGTCATCCGGCGGCTGGATTATGTCGCCGACCTCGGGGTCGACGCAATCTGGCTCTCGCCCATATATTGTTCGCCGATGGCGGACTTCGGCTATGACGTGTCCGACCATATCTCGATCGATCCGCTGTTTGGGAATATGGAGACCTTTCGCAAGCTGGTGCACGCGGTGCATGCAACCGGGCTGAAGCTCATCCTCGATTACATTCCCAATCACACTTCCGATCAGCATCCGTGGTTCAAGGAGAGCCGTTCGAGCCGAAGCAATCCCCGCCGCGACTGGTTTATCTGGCGAGATCCGGCCCCCGACGGTGCACCCCCGAACAACTGGCGGTCAGTCTTCGGCGGGCCGGCCTGGGCATGGGACGAAGCGACTGGCCAATATTACTATCACGCCTTCCTGGCGTGTCAGCCGGACCTCAACTGGCGCAATCCCGAAGTCGTCGGCGCAATGCTGGACGTGCTGCGCTATTGGCTCGATGAGGGGGTTGACGGCTTCAGGGTCGATGCCATCCACCATCTCATGGAGGATAAAGGTCTGACCGACAATCCCATAAATCCGTTCTGGCATGCCGGCATGGATCCTGCGGAGGAGCTTATCCCGATCCATACGGTCGATCTTCCTGAGGTTCATGACCCAGTCGCCCGGATGCGGCATGTGCTTGATGGCTACGACGGCGAGCGGGTCTTGATCGGTGAAGCCTATCTACCGATCGATCGCCTCGTTTTGTACTATGGCGAAGCCGGGGCTGGCTTTCACCTGCCATTCAATTTTCACCTCATGACAACGCCGTGGACACCGACAGCAGTCGCTGGCTTGATTGCAGCCTATGAAGCCAAGCTACCGGCAGCCGCGTGGCCCAATTGGGTCCTTAGTAATCACGATAGGTCCCGGTTGGCCAGCCGTCTCGGCGCCTATCAGGCGCGCGTGGCGGCCATGCTCCTCCTGACCCTCCGGGGGACTCCCACTCTCTACCAAGGCGACGAGCTTGGTATGGAGGATGTCGCAATACCACCCCACCGCGTTCGAGATCCCTGGGAAGTTAATGTTCCGGGTCTGGGTTTAGGCCGAGATCCAGTCCGAACGCCTATGCTGTGGTCAGATACAGCCTATGCGGGTTTTAGCACCGTGGAGCCCTGGCTGCCGCTCGGCGACAACTGGCGCGATATCCACGTCGAGCGGCAAGCTAAAAAGCCGAGGTCAATACTCAATTTTTACCGGGCGCTGATCGACCTGCGGCGGCGGGAGCCGGCGCTGTGGCAAGGCAGTTATGTTCCTTTTGCAGTCACGGAGACGCTGCTGGCCTACGAAAGGCGCACTGAGACGGAACGCCTGCTCGTGATTCTTGACTTTTCGGGACGTGGCGGAGCGCTAACTACACCGCCCGGGACAATTCTTTTGGCGACTAACGGCATTGGTGTCGGGCGGCAAGTTGAGGGAGCACTGACGATCTCGTCCAATGAAGGACTCATCATCCGTCTCACTGGCTAATTCGACATCGGAACTGTCGGCCAGGACGTCGCCGCTGGTTTCCGGACGAAAACATTGGGGAACAAGGGAGTGGCAGCTTGTGACCCAGCGATAAGCGGTGTCCGTTGATCCTTCGTTGACGGAGGTCGGGCCAGTAAAGTCGGCGTCCCTATACCTGCAATTATACCCTGAGGTTCAATCTTTCGAACGGCAGCTCTCTGGCGACAAAAGAAGGCATGGTGATAATGCCGTCGCTCATTCCTGTTGCGCCGGAGGGTCCCACCACTTGGAAAGCCGTCGGCTCAGGGTACGCGCCGGGATGCCTTCATAGTGAGAGATATCGTTGAAAAGACGCAGGCGCGGACGCACCTCGCTCATGAAGTCGAGGATGTTGAGCGCTGCCGGGCTTTGATCGAGGCGATCCCGGTAGCTGCGCATTTCGAAGCCCAACAGGCTGCTGATCAGCAATCGGTTGCTGCCCTTGTGCGAAACCACCAGCACGCTTCGATGTCGATGGGTCTCGACGATGCGGCGAACGACGGGCAGGACGCGATTGAGGACATTCAGCCCCGATTCGCCGCCCTGCGGGGCGATGGTGAACGGATCCTCCTGCCAGATTGCGTATTCAGCCGCAAAATTGCGTTCCACCTCACCGCGGGTTAGCCCTTCCCAACGCCCGTAATCGATCTCCCTGAGACAGGGCTCCGGGATTGGTTCAAGACCGTGCGGGGCTGCCAGGATACGCGCCGTTTCAACCGTGCGGGCAAGCGGGACTTGTGTAGATGGCATCAAGCTTGTCCTTCTTGAGCCGTTCAGCGAGGCTCGCAACCTGTCTTTGGCCTTCCGCCGACAGGTTGACATCCGAGGATCCGGCAAAGCGATCCTCCTCTGTCAGTTGGGTGGCTCCATGACGAACGAGATAAATGCGAGTTGGCATAGCGAGAGGTTCCCTTAGATGCGCCGCGTCAATGAACTGTCTGACCTATCGATCATGAGAAAGTGCTATTCGACGACTAAAGGCTGCAACAACACATACGCCGTGGATTTTTGAAAAGCGCGCCGCGATTGTCCTCCGGTCATAAAGTTCCTGAGCCTGAGCTCCCATCGCCATAGGCGCGGCAACGGGAAGGGCCGATTGAGTTTTTGCGCTTCCTCAGGGAGATAGCGGATGTCTTTTGCTCCCCACCCATGGTCGCGAAAGAAACCGAAATAGTCCTTGGGCTCAAAGAGGAAGGGCGCATTTTGCATCCCCAGCCTTTGCGCCGCTTTCCGCCGAAAGCGTATGGTTTCCGGTGCCGAATAATCGACGATCCAGTATCGGAATTCTGCGTGCTCCCTTAAATCGTCCGCGAGCGAGCCGACGTCCTTGGTGCTGAGATAGGGGATGACGCCCTCAGTCAAGACCAAAGTTCATCCAGATGTGCCGGTGATCTGGGCCAACAGCCGTTTTCGCGCCGGACTATCGGACAAATCGAGCTTGATCCGCACCAAAGCGCAGCGGGGCTTTTCATCGGAAAGAAGGCGCCCCTTCAGCTCGATGATCTTCGGGTAATCGACCTCGATCCAGCGGATATGTTTGGGCAGGTTCATGCGATAAGGCCGCGCGTCCAAACCCGCGCCCAAATTGACGATCGTAGTGGTTTCTTGCGCAATCGCGGTCTCGATGAACGCGTCAATGATACGGGTCCGCATGGCCACGAGCCATTGGCCAATCAGCGACCACTTTGGCCGTTTTTCAACAGTCTTCGCCGTGAGACCCCGCAAGCTTGGCTGCCAGTGGATCGCGGAAGAGGGCATCGGCGCGTTTGGTTTCAATGGCCCGATAGATTGCAACCATGAAAGCGGTGTCGGAAACGTCCTCGATCTGACCTGTCTGCATCGCTCCTCACATCTCTCCAAGCGTCGCTCTATCCTGTCGTCCAAAGTTGGTGCCCGCGCTAACACCTGCTTGCCCGGAACAGACGGACACCACCAACCTCGTCGCCGGCTGGTTTAGTGACTGCGTTCTTTGCGGAGGAGCAGCCGGGTGACGGTGAAAACCAGAAATCCGGCTGGCCCAACCATGAACGTCAGAATGAGGCTCGGGACGATCGCGAGATGAGCGATCCCGTCCTTGCGCGCTGTGCGCACCTCCCAAGCTCCGACAAACAGATCGAAGGCTAAATAATGCAACCAGCCCGCCAGCAGCAGCCAGGGGCTGCCCTGGAGTGAAGCAAGACCTTGAAGCGTCGAGAACTCTGCGAAGCCCCCCGGATCGAAAAAACGGACGAGGATCACGATATAGGCGGCCGCGAACAGGCAAGGAATTACAGCGGCGGAAATGACATTCCTGATTGCTGCAACATGCGGCAGGACCAGGAGACCTAACCATCCGGCAAGCGCGAGAGCATTGGCCAACGAAAAAAGCTGCTCGGGACTCACGGCGGATTACGATCCTTCACGGCGGGCTGGGGGCTGACAGCTTACATCTCTCGAAGCCGCCTATCCGTGTTGATTGGCGGACAAGGGGTTCAGAAGTGGGCCTTATCGGCAGCCTGAACCTGGGCCGAATTCAGCGCACCACTTACGAACCTCAGAAAGCCGGCGAACGGCCCGCCTCCATTGAGCCGCAGAAAGCTTGTCTGCGTACCGATATTGAGCCTTCTTCTCGGCTATTGTTATGAGTCTGTAGAGTACCCCGTCGAGGCTTTCAT
The DNA here is from genome assembly GCA_963716465.1 of uncultured Actinomycetota bacterium. Taxonomy (GTDB): domain Bacteria; phylum Actinomycetota; class Actinomycetes; order Mycobacteriales; family Mycobacteriaceae; genus Mycobacterium. The sequence continues at coordinate 63,398 of CAVQTS010000001.1, read as the reverse complement.
TCTCAACGAGGCATTCAAGGACATCTTTATGACGATCATACATCAAATCCCCCCACAAAAAGCGAACGCATAAAACCGAAATAGGACACAGCTGCAGAGAAGTGCGACCTTACCGGCAGCCGGAACCCGGGCCGAACTCTGTGCACCACTCGCGCAACCCAGTAAGCCGGCGCGCGGTCCGGCCCATTGCGCCGCAGGGACCTTGTCCACTTGAGGATTTTTAGCTTTCTTCTCGGCTATCTCTATGAGCCTGGCGAGAACCCAATCGAAGCTTTCGCTCTCAACGCGGCAATCAAGGGCGGCTCTGGGACAATCGTGCAGGAACATATCCTAACAACGAACCCGCACGCTAAGTGGTTCATCATCTTCGCACAAGGCTTCGTGACCAGAAAACACAGTCCATATTCTGCCAGCAACGTTCGGTCTAGGCTTCTATTGGTAGACCGCTATAAATAAAGCGTTGAGATAAGTAGAATCCAGCTAAAAGCTGAGTAGAAGCTGGAAAGGAAGCTCCTGCGACATGTTCTTACCCGACGACAGCGAAAGCGGAGGGGCAAAGGGTTGATTGGGGAGCTCAATTAGCAGTATCCACCATCGACGGCGCGTTCGGATATGCGAGCCGCGCCTCGGTATTTTGGCGCTTTCAACACGCAAGAGCAGACGGCCGATGTCCTACGAATTTATGAAATTCCTTCATCTTATTGGCATTGTTCTCCTTGTAGGCAACGTCACAATAACGGCGTTCTGGAAGGTTTTTGCAGATCGCACGGGCGACGCACAAATTGTCGCTTATGCACAGCATCTTGTCACCCTATGCGACTGGATCTTCACGCTCAGCGGCATCATTATGATTTTGATCGGAGGCTATGGCATGGCTTTTGTTCGAGGCTATAATGTTTTTGAGAGTACATGGCTCATTTTGGGGCAGCTTTTCTTCCTCGTTTCGGGTCTTATCTGGCTGTTTGTGCTGGTCCCGCTTCAAATAAGGCAGGCAAAGCAGGCTCGTGTCTCAAGCCTAAGCGGATCAGTCGCCGCGGCATATTGGAGGGATGGGCGGCTTTGGTTGATCTGGGGCATCATCGCGACGATCCCGCTTGTGGGCGCTATCTATGTCATGATCGCTAAACCGTGAGGACCACAAATAAAAGGCAAGGTCTCGCCCAAGCTAGCGTCGTGGCCGGATGCGTGGACGCTGTTGCAGAGAAATTTGGGGTCAGGCCAGCCGCGCACGCCCATTTCGCCCCCGCTGTTCCCGATCAGGATTTTCCCTTTAACCACCAGGGGCGCCATGGTGATGGTCTCGCCTTTGTTGATGTCGGCGAGCTTGGTGTGCCAAAGCTCCTGGCCCGTGCTGGCGTCGATCGCGACGGAGTAGCCATCGAGCGTATTGAGGAAGACCTTGCCATTGTCGTAGCCAAGGCCGTGCGTTACGACATCGCAGCAAGCAACACCGGCCGCCGCCGGGTTAGGCTTCGGCGCGTAGGACCAAATCACGTCTCCTGTCGTGGCGGTGGAAAAGCGTGCCCGTTGTCAGGCAGAAATTCCACTGACCGCGTCGCCGAAGACGAGACCCGGCACAAAGATTCGAAAATCAGATTAAGTCAAGCAAGATTTGGGCTACGATTACAGTGCAGTTGCATGGGGAAAAATGAGCGTGACCTGTGTGCCCCTCTCTGGGCTCAACTCGACTTCGAAGTTGGCGCGCGGCGGAGAGGAGTTCGCCTCGGCGGGCTTCACCGTCGCGTCCAACCGCCCGCGCCTGCTGTCGAGGGGCGACCGGCGCAACGACTTAGTTTATTGCGTCCTTGCCGCCACCGCCTCAATCATCGCGTTAACCGCCTTTATCTGAGGCGCATCCCGCGTGTAGAAGTTCAACCCCGTATAGCCCCACCAATCCCAACATGTCAGCGGATTAAGCGTTGATGGTGCAGCTTGCGGAAAAAGCACGATGATATTGTTGGTTTCAGCCCAGTCCGCATAATCGGTCCCGTGAGTTAAGGCATCGCCGACGTCTTTGCGGGATTGGTTACAGCCGTGAAAGACGACATGCACTTTGCATGCACCCTTCGACCGGCAAGCGGTGGGAACATACGCTACGCCCTCGGAGGCAAGATTTGCATCCTCGCTGCCATAGCGGTCTTGGTCGAATGTGATGAAGTTGCCTTCGACAGCTTTGCCTTTCGGTGAAAGATTACCATAGATGAAATTGAGGATGGCTCCCGCCTGATCGTAATGGCAGTTGTCGACGTAAGGCGTCTCGCTGCTTGAGCAATCGTTCCCCGCTTTGTCACTAAGAAACGCGTGGCCACCGTCCTTGCCCGAAATGAAGTCTAAATTCTGCGCCGGGACACCGGCTGCCTGGTAAAAATCGCGCGCTGCGGCGACAACGGGCGGGGCGACCTTATTGTCGTCTTTGCCGGAGTACAGATAGACCTTGCCGCCGCTTAAACCTTCGAGCGGATCGATTTTACCCTGCGAAGCCAGCTCAGCCGCGAAGCCTGCGAGCCTTTTTCCGTCGAGCACGTCGGCGATTTTCGAAAGACTGGTCTTCATGCAGCCCGTTTGGGCTTGCGTCATATTAGCGGCAATGCCGACCGCGAACATCGACGTCGACTGCGCCACACCGCTATTTGCGCAAGCATAGGGACCTGCAGCAACAATGGCAGCGCCCCTGACGGATTTCGAATGGGCGACATGAAATTGTCCCGCCATATAGCCACCAGACGAGAGCCCGGAAACCGAGGTTTCGCGCAAATCCGCACCGAGTTGAGGAAGTTCTCCAGTCGCGGCCGCTACGGGGCCGCAAAGCAAAAAGATGAACGCCGATAGGATAGGTAGTCTAATAACTGACATAGGAGGAACCATTCGAACATCCCCAATTCGCGTTTCCAATTCAATCGGCGACGGTGCCGCCGTCTGTTTCCAATCCCTTTTCGACTTCAATGTTCCCCATTTGTGGGCGCGATGCCAAAGGGCCCAGGGAAAGAGGCAATTTCCATGTCAGTTGCTGGCCCTCCCAAAGACGGCCGGTGACCTAAAATCAGCGCCGTTTTTTTTGATCTTCGTGAACTTGCGGGCGCGCTCCTTACCGATCATTCGCTTTTGCTGCAATTTCTTATGCTTGCGGCCTTTCGCCATAGCGAAAGGACGATCGGAGGCGAAGGAAGCGATCAGAGCGTCATAAGCGCCTTTGGCACAGTCAAAGGCGCCTTGCTGCGGTCTTGCTGCTGAAGAGCATACCGCTCATCCCCCAAGTTATTGTTTTCCAGTCCGAGTCCGGTAAACCCAACGCAAGGTCTTTGACAGACTAAGGCGATGCTCTTCGTCGCGGCGCATGAGTTTGGGCGGGCAGCCGTTGCCGCTGAAGGGTTTTAGCGGCAAAGGGCCTTGCGAATCACGCTCGCCCAATCTGCCCGAAGCTGGCGCTTCCCGCGAATGACCCCTATCAGATCCGAAAGCAAACATCGCCGCTTGAGCGCTTTCTGAGACCCGCCTCTTCCGCTTACGGCCTCGAGCACGCTTTGCCCCTGATCAAAAACAGTCAACTCTGATGATTTGATCCGAGAGCACAAAGTTCTCCTGAGAGCTGAAGTGCGACGGGTCAACATTCCGGCAAGCGCATCCCAATCGGCCCGCTCACGGTGCAATCGTGCTTCCATCCCATGCGAGAAGCTGACCGCTCTGCGTCGCGTCGAGACTATCGATGTTACCTTCGCCCGCGGCCATAGGCAATTCACCCCATTGGGAGGTTTCGGCACTCAGGTTCCGCTGCATGTTAAACTATCGATAGGAGGATGATGCCGGTGAACCCGTTGTGGATGAAAGGCGTACCATCCTGATAGTCGGAGTAAGCTGGAGGCTTTCCATGATCGACGCAGGAGAAGCCGCGGGAGCTTCGCGCGGCTGGGCGCGCGAGGCTATCGAATATTTCCTATGGGCCTTTACGCCGCTTCGACCGATGACTGCGAGGGATATTTACGAGTTGGTGTCGACCAACGCTTTCACCACGCGCGGGCTCTATCTAAACCTCGGCTATTGGAAGAATGCGCGCACGATCGACGAAGCGTGTCAGGCCTTAGCGGAACTCGTCGGCGGCACGGCGGCGATGGGGCCCGGCGACGACATCGTTGACGTAGGTTTTGGCTTTGCGGCGCAGGACGTATTCTGGATAGAGCACTTTGCCCCGCGCCGAATTATCGGACTGAACGTGACGCCCTTGCAAGTGCGCACCGCGCGAGAGCGCGTTCGCGCGCTTGGCATGGCGGATCGTATCGACTTGCGCGAGGGCTCCGCCACTGCGATGCAGTTGCCGAGCGCTTCATGCGATGTCGTGACCGCCGTCGAGTGCGCCTTCCATTTCAACACCCGCGAGCTTTTTCTCGCCGAGGCTTTCCGCGTGCTTCGCCCAGGTGGACGCCTCGTGCTGGCTGACGTCATCCGCAATTCGCCGGAGGCGCAACCGCTGCGCCGCATGGCGCAAGACTTCGTTTGGCGCACCTTCGCGAAGAAATTCGCGGTCCCGGCCGAAAACGCCGACCGTCGAGACGCCTATGCCAAAAAGCTCGAAGCCGCAGGATTCGCTGAGGTGCGCGTCGAGTTGATTCGCAATGATGTGTTTCCCGGCTGGCATCGCTCGCTGTCGCAAGATAGAGCTTTGCTCCGGCGGCTCCACCCTGTCGGGCGGCTTCCCTATCGCCTTCTGCTCCGCTTGGACGCGAACACGGTCTACAGCGCGCTCGACTATGTGTTAGCCTCCGCCCGCAAGCCCTCCTGATCGCAATGCCGGACTGCGGTTCAAACGATCCTTTGGAACACACGATGCTTTGAATGGGCGATCGCCGATCTCGTGGGCGCGCAACGCCAATGCCGATAGACGAGGCGCAGACCGGCCACGCGCCGGATTCTTGCCGGCCGGGACAGTCCCGCCCTTCCGGGAACGGCCCCCCTGGTTTGGGGCCACCTCCAGACTTTGCGCAATGTTGTGCGCAGCGGCCCGCCGGACCTGCCGGGCAGTGAGCGGCTGTCGCTGCCGGTACCCGAAGGCGACCGGCTTGCGGCTCGGTTCGACCTGGCCGGCCGTATCGCCAAGCCGCTGGTGTTGCTGGTGCATGGGCTCACCGGCTCGGAGGCGAGCCGGTATGCGGTGTCAACGACGCGGCATCTTGTCAGCCTGGGCTGGCCGGTCTTGCGCATAAACCTGCGCGGCGCCGGCCCGTCGCGCCCGACCGCTGCAGGGCATTACCATGCGGGGCGCACCGGGGATCTGGCGGAGGCCCTGCGCGGCCTGCCGGCGGATCTCGCCCGGCACGGATCATCCTGCTCGGATATTCGCTCGGCGGCAATCTCGTGCTGAAATTCATGGGTGAAGGCGGCCACGGGCTCCCGGTGTTGGCCGGCATCGCGGTGTCCGCCCCGATCGATCTGGCGGCGGCCTCCGCCCGGATGATCGCCCGCCGCAACTTCGTCTATCAGCGCTACATGCTCAATGCGATGAAACGGGAGGCGCTGGCGCCGGGCGCCGCAGTCAGCGCTGCCGAGCGAGCCGCCGTCGCCGCTGTCCGGACCGTCTATGAATTCGACGATTGCTTCATCGCGCCGCGCTTCGGCTACCGGGGCGCCCGCGACTATTACGAAAGCAATGCCGCCAAGCATTTCATCACCCACATCGCGCGGCCAACGCTGATCCTTCACGCGCTGGATGACCCATGGATTCCGGCAGACTGCTACACCGCAATTGACTGGTCGCGCCTGCCGATGGCGGTGCTGACCTCGGGCGGTGGCCATCTGGGCTTCCACGGCCAAGGCAGCCGAATACCTTGGCACGACCGCGTGACGGCTTGGTGGCTCTCGCGAAGGCTGAAGTCGACCCAGTGACCCGTCTTCTAAAAAACTGCCGAGCCTCCTTGGGACTCCAGGCATTTCATGCCACCAACCTGTATTTGGACCAAATCTACTTTCGGCTGATGGGATGCGGCGTGGGTGAAGCAGCCAAACATGGGCACACTGTATTGGCCTGAAGCGTGATTGGACATGATACAGTTATCCTCGTCACCTCCTTGCAGCCGGGCACCTTGAACGCGTTGAGCCCTATTTTGTGCTCTCGCACGGCGCTGGTGTCGGGCAACCTTGTATGGTTGGTAGTCGCCATTAACAGGATGGCGCCCCCCCCTGGCGGAGCTGACGCCCTAACTGGTCACAACCGGCGTTTTTCGAAGATAAGTTGAATCCTGCACCTGTTTGACGAGAAAATCGGCGACGTCGGCGCGCGGGATTGTGCCGCTTCTCCAGTCCTTGGGGTCGCACAGCACTTTGTACCGGCCGGTCTTAGGCCCGCTCGTGAGGATGACGGGCCGAACGATAATCCAATCGAGCCCGCTGCGCCGCACGATGGTTTCCTGGACATCCTTGTCATCATAGGCGCGGCCGAGCAGAAGCTGAAAGAAGATGGCCTGAAGCGGACCGAGCTTTGCGCGGCTGTCGCCGGCGCCGAACCCTGTGACGCAGATGAGCCGCTTGACGCGCGCCTTTTTCATGGCGTCGATAACGATTTCGGTCGCTCTGGAAAAAAGATCGACAGGCCCCAGAACCATTCCAGGCCCCGCACGGACTCCCAAAGTCAGAATGACGGCATCCACGCCCGTCATGGCTGAGGAGATGTCGCTCACTTTAAGCGCGCTGCCGCTATGTTTCTCAAGCCTCGGATTGGAAAGCCCGATCGACTCTGCGCTCCGAGCGAACGCCCGCACCTCGTAACCGCGAGACAGAGCTTGCTTGACAACCTCAAGCCCAATGCCCCGGCTCGCTCCGATAACAAGTAGCTTCATGAGTAAGTCCTGCTTTCCGTCTTAGTCTCTTCTGATTACCTTCTAGCCGCTACTTCGGATCCCTTCGTGCCTCGAATTCAATGACAGGATGGCGAAGAGGCGGGCGAGATAAGGCCGGGCAGCGAGAAAAAGCCTGTAGGCCATTTCCAGGAGTGCCGGCATTCCAGGCACGGACGCTGACACGTGCCGCCCAGCGCCATCGGGGCAGTTGCTTCCAGACTTCCACGAACGCAAGCCGCACCCGATACCAAGCTCCCATCCTTTTTCCGGACATGAAATCGTTTCATCGCCTGATGCCGGTCAAGATCTTCGCCGAGCGGAGCTGCGGGGTTGGACACATCGACAAAGCAGAGGGTTTCTGCCTTGACTTGTCTGCGGTAAAGCGCGATTTCCGCGCGGCAAACGGGACAGGAGCCATCAAAGTAAACTGTCGCAGCAGGCTGATCGGGCATCGTGAGGAAATCTCTCCTTAGAAGCGCAAGCATTATTAAGGTTGTGACCCTGTGTTGATACGCCAAAACCCAGAACTTGGGATCATCATGCGATGATCTTCTCCGGGTGGTTGCATATCATCTATTGGCGTTTCTGCGGTCCTGAAACGGGGTTCCAGCTGAGAAGTAAATCAACGAACGCTTTTGAATTGGCCGGAAGCCGGCTGCCGGCGCGACTGGGAACCATTGGAGTTTTATCGGAAAGCCCTCGACGTCGCGCGGCTGTCTGCGGGTGCGTCCAAGACGCGCCGCAATGAAGCCGGTCTCGCTTTCCAGGCTATGATTCCAAAGGCCGCAGATGCGTTGTAACCCACCTCTGCGGCCTTTGGATATAAACTTGCCTTTTTCAGCCTAAGCGACAGCGTCTCCGGCGTGTTAGCTCGCGAATGCGTATGGCGCCAACGGAGCAAGCATTATGACCGTGGCCAAAGCGAAAGCAGTCCATTCCCTGAGAGTAAATTTGTGAATCATTGCCATCTGGCATCTCCTGTATGAAGTTCAACTAACCTCATTACGGTGCGCTCGCTGGCGCAGATGGCTTCTGCTGTGTCACATATGATTGAGTTCAACGTGATTGAGCTTGGAATACTCGGCGCTCAGAGCGATTCCCGATACGTGTTACTTTGCAGATATTTTCTATCGTCCTGAAATTACACACATAACGGCGCAGTCCGCTCGTTCGGCTGGGGCAGCGGGTGATCGGGTCTTTCCCGAAACGCGGCAGCTTTGTTCGGATGGCTGACGCTGCGCGTTGCTATTTGGCAGGTAAGCGATCATTTACCTGGAGCTAATGCGTGCCTCGGACAGTCATTTCTGCGTTTCCGCCAATCGTCCTTTCCGGAGAGACCATGATCCAGATCTCCTACATAAGCTCGGCGATAGCGCCAATGTCGAACCAAGACCTGCTTGGGCTCTTGCAAGAATGCCGGGAAAATAATGCGCAGAGCGGCGTGACCGGGATGCTGATTTACTGCAACGCAACGTTCTTACAAGTACTGGAAGGCGAGGAAAAAGTTGTCGATGATCTTATCGATAAGATCCGCAAGGACGCGCGCCACGCCAATCTGCAAGTGCTGCACCGCAGGACGATCGAGCGGCGGCAATACTCCGATTGGAGCATGGGATTCAAGCGAGTCTCGGATAAGGAATTGCGGGTTGTCGAAGGCTTGAGGGATTTCGGCGAGAAAGATTTCAATCCCGATTATCTCCTCCGGCACGGCGAGGCCGTTCAGAGTCTCATGAACCACTTTCGCAAGGAGAGATCTAAAACGATCGGCCAGAACGAACTCGGCATCGACGAAGAAGATCCGATGATCAATGTGCTGCACCGGGTCATCCGGGGCGCCGTCCGGGTGCTTGCGGTGTTGATGGTCGTGACCATCCTTTGGGGCGTGGTTGACGTGACGATGGTCCTTTACGGCCAGGTCCTCCGGCCTTCTTTCGAGGAACTGCACGCCCGTGACATCATCGTCACCTTCGGCGCATTTCTAGCGGTGCTAATCGCCATAGAGATCTTTCTGAACATCACGCTCTATCTCCGCGACGACGTGGTCCACGTCAAGCTGGTCGTCGCGACGGCGCTCATGGCGATCGCCCGGAAGGTCATCGTTTTCGATTTTGCAAAGATTGATCCAATGGAGATCCTGGGCACGGGGGCCGTTGTTTTGGCGCTTGGGATCGTCTACTGGCTCATGGACCGTAAAACGATCTGGGACGAGGAGAGTAGAAATAGACGTCACAGCCACACTGAGTGACGCAGCAATTTTAATTTGCGCACCGCGACGCAAATAGCACAGGGCGGTCCTCTGCGCCGTGTTTATTCATAAAGCGGATATTGGCGAGCACATCGGCGTAAAAAAGAGACCGGAAAACAGGTCGGCTGCCTCTTTGATTTTGCCGAATCTTTCCGTACTGCTGCTTTGGCAAGCGTGAGGCGCCTAATCAGCGCTGTTCGCGGCCATTGGTGTTTGAGCTGCCATTGTCTAATGCCCTGTTCGGAGAATCTCGAATTGCGGAACGGGGGCGACAGCGGTGAGATAGGTCACGCCTTCCGGGCTGTCTCCTTTAAAGCCCCTATAATCACTCGAGCCGATGTCGTGGAGGTCGCCGCGTTCGAAATGAGCGCCATCGTAGTCATACGCGCCCCAAAGCACCACGACGAGCTGCCCGCCGTGTCTTTCGGGAGGGAGAAAGGCGCCTGGCTCGATATTGATGATATGCGCCGAAGCTTTCGCACCGGCGACCTTGTCAAGATCGAAGCGCCGAAGGTCATGCGACACGGACTTCCACGGAATGGTCTCCCTTCGGAGGCCCGTCACATGCGCAAGAGGCGCGGGCATGATAACTTCATTTCCCGCATCGGGTGCTGGAAGGATTATCTCATCGCGCGATTGAAGTTGATGTGAAAAGCGCTCCATCGTGCGCTGAAAGAAATCGGCCTCGTCATCGCCGGCCGACAAGCGCTCCAGCAAAAGACCGCCAATGTCTTCCATAACCCGCACGCGGCGGCGGCATTGACTGCAAAATTGAAGATGGCAGCCGAGGACGAGAGAAAAGGCGGGGTCAAGCGTGCCGGACGCGAAGCTCATCAGCGTTTCGTCATGGGGATGGTGTCGGAGCCTTGTCATATCTCCTCCCCCAACGTTTCCCTTATTTTTTCGTAAGCAAGGCGCATGCGCGATTTCACCGTCCCTAGCGGCGCCCCGATCACCCCCGCGATCTCGTTATGCGAAAGCCCCTCGATGTAAGAGAGATGCACAACCTCGTATTGCTCGGGCGGAAGCATTTCAATAGCGCTCCTTATACGTTCGCGCTGCTGCTCCCGGTTCAATGATTCGTCTGGCAAATCTTCTTCGCTTGGGACGCTTTCGATCTCCTCGGGCAAATCCTGGTAGGCGGCATGCCGCCGGAGCCGGTCGATCCGCAGATTCCGGGCAATGGTGTATATCCAGGTTGCGATGCTACCCTTCTGCGCGACGAAAAGATGCGCTTTCCGCCAAACGGCGAAGAGCGTTTCCTGCGCAATATCTTCAGCGGCTGCCGAATCTGCTCCCTGCCGCATCATCATGGATTTAATGCGAGGCCCGTAGAGCCGGAAGAGATCCTGGAAAGCCAGCGGGTCGCGATCCCGCGCTATCCTCTGGAGAAGATCGTCCATACACAAGTTAATGACAAAAACGCCGGCACAAGACAAATACTTTCGGGCCAAATGCAACGTTGGCGTTTGTGCTGACGGCCTCGTGCGCGCCGCCGTTTCGGCGATTCCAGCTTTTGCGAGAGTGGGCGACGGCAGGCTTCCAAGCAGAGCACGCGTCTTATTAGCTCTCGCCAATAAGGGTGACCGCCGCCTTGCCCGGTTCGGCATTGAGCGGACGATCGCTGTTGACGCTTGGCGAGACTTGCATGCGCATCGTCCAGGCATCGGGCCTTGCAGCGGCGGCCGTCATGAGGCCACCGGAATTCTTCAAATAGAAGATAACGGATAATTGAATGCCGATAGCTTTGATCCATCCTTGGAATACATTCGTTATAAGAGCAGCGGAACCTGAAATAAAGATTACGGTGAGGGTCTTATCTCACCTCTAATGCTGGCCGTAAGCTTCGGAATCTCTTGATTTTCACCCTTAAAAGTCAAGTCTTTACAGTCAAGAAACCTCTTATTACAAATTAGTTACATCGGAAATAGCTTAGACTAAGGAGTGACGATGATTCAGATCACATACATCAGCCATGCGACGGAGCCGATGCCGGCGGAACAACTCATCGCTCTTTTGCAGCAATGTTTGAAAAATAATGTCAATAATGGCGTGACCGGTCTGTTGCTCTATGGCAACGAGACCTTCTTGCAAGCGCTCGAGGGCGACGAGAAGGCTGTCGACGACCTTGTCGAGAAGATCAAGAAGGATCCGCGCCATATCAACATCCAGTTCCTGCACCGAAGGACGATCGAGCGCCGTCAATACTCCGAGTGGAGCATGGGGTTTAAGCGGGTCTCAGATAACGAACTGCAACAGATCGAAGGCTTGAGGAATTTCGGTGAGAAGGACTTTAACTTCGAATATCTTCTTCAGCACGACAACGTTGTCGAAGTTCTCATGGACCATTATCGCAAGCCCTACTGGGATCCATTGGTGCGAGAGCTGGATGCAAAGGAAAAAGTCGTGGAACACCTGAAGAAGGCGCTCACCCACACGAGAGGTTGTGTCGAAGTCGCGAGTTTAATGCTCGAAAGCGTTGTTGATGCAGGCAGGAAAGGCAGTTTGAATGAAGGGCATTTACGCCTTTGCGAGTCAGCCCTGAACTCCCTGAGGCAGGCCTAAGGCGCGATGCGAAGTTACGTTCTTCGTGATTGTTGGATAGAAGACGGTCGCCGTCCCGGCTGACATAATCTTGTTTCACGGAGCGATCTAATAGCCCCCTCGCGCGTATTGAAAAGGAGCTGAAAAAAAAGGCAGCGACATGAAACATATAAGAGCAAATACCGACAGTCATACCTTGGCAGAACTTGCGGCCGTCTTGCGCGCCATAGCCAATGAGCGGCAGGACATAGGAAATGTGTTGAGGTATATGGCGATGAATTATGAAGTCCAAACCTTGATGCTACGCTCGCGAGTCAGCGTCGCGAAGCGGGTGGACACATTCGCATAACGTTGCCGTCAAGGCGATAAGGTCGATCCCTCGCGTCCGGCGCTGACGGCCTTCAGAGATGCCTTTATCAATCACGGGAGACCGTTTCATGGAAATCGACATCGGTATTGCCGAGAAGGACCGCAAGAACATCGCAGACGCGCTGTCGCGGCTCTTGGCCGATACCTATACCCTATACCTCAAGACCCATAATTATCATTGGAATGTGACGGGGCCGATGTTCAATACGCTCCATCTGATGTTCATGGAGCAATACACAGAAATGTGGAGCGCCGTTGATACGATCGCCGAGCGCATACGCGCGTTAGGCTATCCAGCGCCGGGCAGCTACTCCGCCTTCGAGCGGCTCTCAAGTATCGCTGAGGATTCGGCGACGCCCAATGCATTGGCGATGGTAGCTAATCTGGTCAAGGGCCATGAGGCTGTGGTGCGGGTAGCGCGAGGGGTTTTCGAGATCGCCGACAAAGCCGGCGACCAGCCGACGGCGGATGTCGCTACTCAGCGCCTGCAAATACACGAGAAAACCGCTTGGATGCTGCGGAGCCTGCTTGATGAGCGCGGTTGAAATGCATTAGCTAAGACTTAACCTGACAGACGGCGTGATGGGAGCAACGAGTCGCAACGCAGCCAAAGCACGGCGCGGAGCGGTCGGATGGCTCAAGCGCCTCAATCAGCTCATTCGCACGTTCAGCATCGAACTAGCGGGAAAGCGCAGACAAGCCATCTGCGTTGGGCTTCATCCCGGAACGGTGGACAGCGAGCTTTCAAGACCTTTCCAAGGAGCAGTTGCCGATGGTCAGCTGTCGCCCCCCGATCTCGCTGCATGGCGCTTGCTGAGTATCATCGACCAACTGAAGCCTGGAGACTCCGGGCGCGTGATCGCGTGGGATGGCACAGCCGTGGCAGCTTGACACCATTTCGACGCCCTTTCCGTCATGGGACAATGAGATGTCCGGCGCGAGGCATTGAGGTGGGGGAAGCGCATGTCGCGCGCCTATTCGAAAGGTTGAATCTCCAGTATCACAGAGGCGTGTTTGCTGGGGCTAATCCAGGCGCGAAGCTAGAATCGTTCCTATCATGTAGAAACACTGGAGCCTCCGAAATGAGAATTCTTATTCGTTCGCTGTTAACTGCTGCCGTCGTGCTGCCACTGGCGTTTGGGGCCTCGCTTGCCCATGCAGCCAGCGACATCGTCGATACCGCCGTCGAGGCAGGATCGTTCAAAACACTTGTTGCAGCCGTCAAGGCCGCCGGGCTGGTCGACACGCTTAAGGGTGCAGGACCATTTACAGTTTTTGCCCCAAACGACGCGGCATTCGCCAAGCTTCCGAAGGGGACGGTTGAGGATCTACTCAAGCCCGAGAACAAGGCCAAGCTCGTATCGATTCTGACCTATCACGTCGTCAATGGCAAAGTTATGTCTAAGGACATTGCCGGTAAGGCGCTTAAGGAGAAGTCGGTGCAAGGGTCCGAGATTTCGATTGACGCGAAAAAAGGCGTCGTGATTGATAATGCCAATGTCGTGAAAGCCGACATTGTAGCGTCGAACGGCGTGATTCACGTCATTGATTCAGTCATTATGCCTCCCGCTATGTAGCCGAAGATGAAGACGGGCGGCGCAGTCTCTCTGTTCCGCCCATATTTTGGCTTCAATGCGGTAATTGCGCTGCAGTTCGCATAGCCATTCTTTCCGGGTTTGTGATGCCTGATTAGGAGGAATAAGGTGATAGTAAAGGCGTGGAAAGCCGTTATGGATCCGGAATACAATTCATTAATGAAATTACCTAAGATAGTAAGATTTCAATTGATGGTAGTTCTAGCCTCCCTTTGGTCAACAATTTTTTGTGTTAACGCTGGCTTGATCGTATGGCTTCCAGGCTACGTGATGGTCCACGTTATCCTCCTGTTTATTGGGATATTCAGTACTGGCTGGATTTTCCACAGCGCGCAAAATTCATATTTGAAATTGAAAGCCAGGATAGATTGACGGGATCTCAGGGTGACGCGAACAGTTGCAGGAAATGCTATGGAGCTAAATGAATAGGTATGGTCAGTCGCGAAATTGCAGTTCAGATTTTGCTGGTCCTCGGCGTGATTATCACTGCCTTTGTGACGCTCGTCAGGCCGCAATTAAGGCGCATGGCACAGCATAGCCAGTTTCTTGAGTCTTTGAAGCCAGGCGACCGTGTCGTGACAGGTGGAGGGCTTATCGGGAAGATCGTGAAATGCGAGAGCGGGGGTTTGGTGGAGATTGAGTTGGCTAGCTCTATTCGAGTGCAGGCCCTAAGGAGCAGCTTGGAGGCTCGCATTGAAGGGTGAAGGGTATCTAACGGCCAGGACGGGCTTCTCGCGCGAAATCAGATTGCGGCGTTGGCCAAAGCCGAGTTTAGGGTTCGAGCACGTCGGGAGCAGCCTGCAAGCTGAAAGAAATCTTTTCAGTGAAGCCCTCAAGTCCGTCAGGGCGAGCTCTAACGAAACGGGCAGAGCGTGACCGAAGCGCCCCCTTCCTCGGGGTGCAGCAAAAGGGCAGCGTCCGAAACAATTGCTCACCTCATGCCCGAAGTGTGCGGCAAACATTGCCGGCTCCGCGCGATTGCTCCGCGCTAATCGATGGATCGTCACCGGCGAAATCGGCAACGTTCAAGGGAGGGAAACGGCGTTCGAACAACCCGTCATGTTCAAGCTCTTCCGCCATCTCGCGATAAAGCAATGCGAGGGCGCGCATGACATCTTGTGCTTGAGCATTTCTTATGCGGTATGCCTCTTCCTCGACACGCCGCGCGCGTTCCCAGAGACTTTGTGTTTCAAGACGGAAATCCATAGTGCCCCCAATCAACTTTTTGAATAGTAATGCGTTGGCTGAGCAATGGTTCCATAAGCTCCAAGTCCCCTTCCAAAAGGCCCGCGAGCCCGCTTGATCGCGGGTAAAAACAAGCTGTGCTGTTTTAACGTGGTAAACCGAAGACCCTGCAATTCCCCGCTGCAACGGAGACAACGATGAGGGGCGAGCCCAAAGTCATCGAGTATCTCATCGCCGGGCTCCGTCACGAGCTGCTCTCCGGTTTTATTCTTAAAAGTTGAGCCGAGGATCTCTCATGAGCGAGCCAAAGGTTGCGCGGGCCGAGGAGGTGCCAAACGCCCTTTCCGAATTGCACGCCCGAGCAAATCGGGCAAGTTCACACTGCGTTCAGGATAGTCAAGGTGGATTTCTTGAATTCATAGCGGGAAAGGCCACACGTTCGTTGTAGTACCAGACAACAAATCCAACATTCGACACGACGATAACTCTACCAATAAGGGCTTGGATCCCATCGTCTATCTTGGGAGAAAGCCGCGCTCCTACCGGCACATCCTAAGTCGAACTCTTTCAGATCTTGGCTAATCCATCCGAATGCAAGTACGCCGCCACGATTGCATTTACCCTCTTCGTTGCATCTGTCGCCATTGCGCCCGCACTGACACGAGATCACCGAAAGTTCGCGGCAGAAATCAACGCCAAAACCCTCAAAGCCTCCGCCGCCATCAAAACCTCCCCGAAGGCATCGCTCCCCTCGCAACGACCGGATGCAGGCCTTCGTCAGAGCCTCCGAATTAGAAAAAGCGCCCAAGACAAGAGTGAGAAAAGGGTGAGGCATGATGAAGAACAACTTTGAGGAGCTTGCAAAGACGCCATGCTTTGCGCAACCCCGCAATATATTGGCGATAGGCACAACCTTTATGAGCGGCGAAGCTATGCCCCGGATTTCGTTTCAGCGGAAAAGCTCGCTTATCGGCCTCGATTGCTCGCGCTCGACAATTGACGCCTACGTGAAAGCCGGTTTTCTGCCGAAGCCGCAGACAATCAGCAACCTGCGGCGTTGGGATTTCGAAGAGGTCAAGGCGTTTATCCGGGCTCAGAACGCCGCGAAGGGCGAGGCGCGGGGCGAGGATGACCTATACATGCAAGGCTTGCGGCTAAACGCTTGATCTAGCTCACGTTGTCCCGTTTTTTCCGGGGAAGCGGCGCAAGCCGGATAAACTCAATATTTTCAGGGGCTTGAGCGAAACAAGGAGAAGAGAGCGCTGAAGCGCTCTCACTTCGCGGTTGCGTCCTCAAGGACGCGATAGACGCATGCCCAGCCGATCTTGGGTTGCCGCGCTACCTCGGTTGCGCCCATGCCCCCCTTAAGCAGCGTCAGCACTTCGTCAGCCTTTGCTCGCGGTCAAGTAGGCGATTGAAGCCCGGGCGGCTTGGCGCAGATCGCGCAAATCGCTTACTCGGCTTCGGTGATAGCAGTGGCGTGACGGTCGCCTCTGCAAGCTGGCGCGGGCTCGGCCGCTTTCGGGGCGGGCGGCTCTTTGACGTGCGCGGGCTGGATTGTCACGCTGGCCAAGTCTTTGAGATGTAGCTTTGGTATCATGCTCATCTCCTGATTCAGGAAGCGTTCGCGCGGTTGTGTCTGATGGCACGGGGCGCCCTCACAGGCGCGGTGCGTGCCTTCAGACGCACGGGGGGGTATGGGGGGAGTGTGTGAAGGGTGCGTCTGAAGGCGTTTGAAGGGGTTTTAAGACGTCTGAACCCTCGTCTGAACTGGCCGTCTGAAGGCGTCTGAAGGGGATAAAAAACGTCTGAAGGGCGTCTGAATGCACACCAAGGTTGTGTTTCGGCGTGGAATAAGGACCCCGCGTATTGCCTCATCTGACAATGTTACCGAGAGCGGCTCCACCCCACGCCAAGGTAGCCGCGATCCGAGCCGCTGATGGAGTGACCACCGAGGTGCTGCTGGTTTCGATCGTTCCCTGTATCGTGGCCGTTGAGGTCGTCTGACTGACCTCCGTGGCGGCGATCAACTGGCCGGCCGCCTTCCTTCGCAGTGCCTTCAGCAGACGCTGCACGATGGTGTGTTGCGGCGGCCCGAACTGACCGGGGCAGCGCTCGGCGAGGCGCCCGAGGATGACGAGTGCGGTCAGGTGTGGCTCGGCCGCAAGCCAGTGCTCGATGTCCTCGATGTGCGGATCGAGCATGGACGGCATGCGAACCCGTTTCTTGTAGGGTTTGCGCAGTCGCCGGTGGATGGCGCGCTGCTCGCCGCAAAAGACGTCCTTGCCAAGCCCCTTTGCAAACGCTGCCGCGTCCGGTGCCGGTGATCGTGCACACACTGATTTTGCCGGGATCTTGCCGGCGCGGGCATCGACGCGCGTGCCAAGCTCGGTCTGGGCGTCCCTTATCTCGGCGAGCAGCGCCACCGGATCGAGCGTGCGATAGAGCTCGCGTAGGCGCTTCTTGACGGCCTTGCTCAGCTTCGGATGCGCCAATGCGCGCGCATAGGGCGTGGCCGGAGCATGATAGCGCTTGATCACCTTCGCGCCCTCGCGCCGCTTGTCCTTCAACTTGAACGACGGCTGGAAGAAGTTCGTGTGCAGTCGAGACGCCGCATACAGACGGACAAGGATGCGTGCCGTCTCGATCCCCTCGAAGCGGCCGTATCCGACCAGTCGCCGGACAACCGCGCCATTCTTCTGCTCGACAAACGCCTGATCGTTTTTCTTGTAGGCGCGCGATCGCGTGACCTCGATCTTCTGCACTCGACACCAGGGCACGACGACCTCGTTCATGAACGCGCTGTCATTGTCGAAGTCCGCGCCTAGCACCAGCCACGGGAACAGGCTTTGTGCACGTTCCATCGCCTGGACGACGAGCCCGCTCTCGCGCGTCACCAGAGGCATGCACTCAGTCCAGCCCGTCGCCACATCGACCATCGTCAGCGTCTGGATGAACGAGCCGGCTACGGAGGTTCCTCCGTGTGCCACCATGTCCACCTCGCAGAAGCCGGGCACCGGATCGTTCCAATCATTGAACGTTCGGACTGGAACCTCGCGTCGAACGGCAGAGTAAAAGCCAACCCGTCGGCGTTTGCCGCCCGCCGCCGCGATCTTGGTGTCGATTAGCAAGCGGTCGATCGTCGCCGCGCTGACGCCCAGCACCAGAGCGCGTTGTGCCTTGTCGAGCTTGAGCCGGTCATGTCGCTCCAGCGCCGGCAGCAGCGTCGGGATCATCACCTTGAGCCGCTTACCACAGATCCGGTCGGACGCCTCCCACAGTGCCACCAGCGCGTCCTTCACAATGGCGCCGTAGGCCGGCTTTCGCGGGCGTGGCCCGTCAGGTTCAGTTGCTGCCTCCCCCGCCAACGCTCGCACCGCGTGCTTGCGATGCCAGCCAGTTACCTTGCACAGCTCATCGAGGATGCGGCCCTTTTCCACCCGCACCGCCAATCGGTAGCGTTCCACCACCGCCGCTGTTATCTCGCGCCGTGCGCTCATGCTGATCCGTCCCGCCATTGGCGACACCGATCCGATTCGGTGTCCCTGCCACAGTCCTGGCGGTCATTCGGCCGGTAACATTCTTCGTGAGGCAATGCGCCCCGTTGGCGGGGTAATCGGCGTGCAAACGGGACCCCTCTGATCGATGGGTCCACATAAGTCTCCGGTGGGAACTGGGGGCTGCGTTTGGGATGCTGGTTGTGGAGACGATTGCGAAGATCCGGCGTGCGTTTTTTCATCAGAAGAAGCCGATCAAGACGATCTGCCGCGAGCTGAAGCTCTCGCGGAAAGCGGTGCGCAAAGCGATCCGTTCGGAGGCGACCGAGTTCCGCTACGAACGCAGCGTGCAGCCGATGCCGAAGCTTGGCGCCTGGCGGGAGCAGCTGGACGAGCTTCTTGCCGCCAATGAGGAGAAGGCGGCGCGGGAACGGCTGACACTGGTGCGGATTTTCGAGACTCTGCGCGATCTAGGGTTTGACGGCGGTTATGATGCGGTACGCCGCTACGCCAAGAGCTGGCGCAAAGCGCGCGGGACAGCCGCGGCGCAAGCCTATATTCCGCTGACCTTCGCGCCCGGCGAAGCTTACCAGTTCGACTGGAGCCACGAGACCGTTCTGATGAACGGCATGACGATGGTGGTGAAGGTGGCGCACATGCGGCTGTGCCACAGCCGCATGCTGTTCGCTCGGGCCTATCCGCGCGAGAGCCAAGAGATGGTGTTCGACGCCCATGACCGCGCTTTCGCGTTCTTCAAGGGCGCCTGCACGCGCGGCATTTACGACAACATGAAGACGGCAGTCGAGACGGTGTTCCTGGGCAAGGAGCGCAAGTTCAACCGGCGCTTTGTGCAGATGTGCAGCCATTATCTGGTGGAGCCGACCGCCTGCACGCCTGCGTCGGGCTGGGAAAAGGGGCAAGTCGAGAACCAGGTGGGCCTGGTGCGCGAACGGTTCTTCACGCCGAGACCGCGGGTGAAGAGCTTTGACGAGTTGAACGCCTGGCTGCTCGACCAATGCGTGGCTTACGCCAAAGCGCACAAGCACCCCGAGCTGACGGATCGAACCGTGTGGCAAGTGTTCGAAGCGGAGCGGGCGAACCTGGTCGCCGTTCCCGGCCGCTTCGACGGCTTTCACGCCGGAACAGGCACCGGCAAAAGCCATCTTGCCATCGCGATCGCCAGGGCCTGCATCCGCGGCGGCGCCCGAGGGCGCTTCTACAATGTCGTCGATCTGGTCAACCGGCTCGACAGCGAAGCCCGCGCCGGCCGCCAGGGACGCTTGGCCGACTACCTGTCCCGCCTCGACTTCGTGATCCTGGACGAGCTGGGCTATCTGCCCTTTGCCCAAGCGGGCGGCCAATTGCTCTTCCATCTGGTGAGCCGTCTTTACGAGCGCACCTCCATCATTGTCACCACCAACCTCGCCTTCGCCGAATGGCCCAGTGTCTTTGGCGACGCCAAAATGACGACGGCGCTCCTCGACCGGCTCACCCATCACTGCGAGATCGTGGAGACTGGTAACGAGAGCTGGCGGTTCAAACACCGCGCCTGACCTCCACCGCGCTGCCCCGGCGCTTCCCATCATGCCGCCGTGCTCACGGCCCTCAAGAACAAGCCCTGCGGGCGGCCGCTGAAAGAGCGGCCGTTCTTGACCGCCGCTCCGCGCGCCAGCTCATCGCATGCATGGGCCGGGACGGAAGGATGGCACCCCTGAACCGAACAAAAGGATGCTCCCAAGGGGTTCCTTTTGCACGCCGAGCCGGGGCGCATTGCCTCACGAAGAATGTTACCGGCCGAATGACCGCCAGGACTGTGGCAGGGACACCGAATCGGATCGGTGTCGCCAATGGCGGGACGGATCAGCATGAGCGCACGGCGCGAGATAACAGCGGCGGTGGTGGAACGCTACCGATTGGCGGTGCGGGTGGAAAAGGGCCGCATCCTCGATGAGCTGTGCAAGGTAACTGGCTGGCATCGCAAGCACGCGGTGCGAGCGTTGGCGGGGGAGGCAGCAACTGAACCTGACGGGCCACGCCCGCGAAAGCCGGCCTACGGCGCCATTGTGAAGGACGCGCTGGTGGCACTGTGGGAGGCGTCCGACCGGATCTGTGGTAAGCGGCTCAAGGTGATGATCCCGACGCTGCTGCCGGCGCTGGAGCGACATGACCGGCTCAAGCTCGACAAGGCACAACGCGCTCTGGTGCTGGGCGTCAGCGCGGCGACGATCGACCGCTTGCTAATCGACACCAAGATCGCGGCGGCGGGCGGCAAACGCCGACGGGTTGGCTTTTACTCTGCCGTTCGACGCGAGGTTCCAGTCCGAACGTTCAATGATTGGAACGATCCGGTGCCCGGCTTCTGCGAGGTGGACATGGTGGCACACGGAGGAACCTCCGTAGCCGGCTCGTTCATCCAGACGCTGACGATGGTCGATGTGGCGACGGGCTGGACTGAGTGCATGCCTCTGGTGACGCGCGAGAGCGGGCTCGTCGTCCAGGCGATGGAACGTGCACAAAGCCTGTTCCCGTGGCTGGTGCTAGGCGCGGACTTCGACAATGACAGCGCGTTCATGAACGAGGTCGTCGTGCCCTGGTGTCGAGCGCAGAAGATCGAGGTCACGCGATCGCGCGCCTACAAGAAAAACGATCAGGCGTTTGTCGAGCAGAAGAATGGCGCGGTTGTCCGGCGACTGGTCGGATACGGCCGCTTCGAGGGGATCGAGACGGCACGCATCCTTGTCCGTCTGTATGCGGCGTCTCGACTGCACACGAACTTCTTCCAGCCGTCGTTCAAGTTGAAGGACAAGCGGCGCGAGGGCGCGAAGGTGATCAAGCGCTATCATGCTCCGGCCACGCCCTATGCGCGCGCATTGGCGCATCCGAAGCTGAGCAAGGCCGTCAAGAAGCGCCTACGCGAGCTCTATCGCACGCTCGATCCGGTGGCGCTGCTCGCCGAGATAAGGGACGCCCAGACCGAGCTTGGCACGCGCGTCGATGCCCGCGCCGGCAAGATCGCGGCAAAATCAGTGTGTGCACTATCACCGGCACCGGACGCGGCAGCGTTTGCAAAGGGGCTTGGCAAGGACGTCTTTTGCGGCGAGCAGCGCGCCATCCACCGGCGACTGCGCAAACCCTACAAGAAACGGGTTCGCATGCCGTCCATGCTCGATCCGCACATCGAGGACATCGAGCACTGGCTTGCGGCCGAGCCACACCTGACCGCACTCGTCATCCTCGGGCGCCTCGCCGAGCGCTGCCCCGGTCAGTTCGGGCCGCCGCAACACACCATCGTGCAGCGTCTGCTGAAGGCACTGCGAAGGAAGGCGGCCGGCCAGTTGATCGCCGCCGCGGAGGTCAGTCAGACGACCTCAACGGCCACGATGCAGGGAACGATCGAAACCAGCAGCACCTCGGTGGTCACTCCATCAGCGGCTCGGATCGCGGCTACCTTGGCGTGGGGTGGAGCCGCTCTCGGTAACATTGTCAGATGAGGCAATACGCGGGGTCCCTTTTGGAAGCCGATTGACATGCCCGATGCAGCGGTGCGTCTCAGATCGTGCAAGGTCCAGTCCGGTATCGCTTGGCCGCCGCGACTTTCAGCGATTAGCTTGTCGAATGCTTTTTTCGCCTTGCTGAAATCCGCTAAACGGACGCTTCGCCTGTTGTGGTGAAGACGAAACCCTTAGAACCTGCGATACGGGCAAGCTTTCCAGAACGGCGATTGCGGCTGCGGAAAGCGGGACTTGGTGCTCCAGCTTGTTCTTTGAGCGTGACCGGCGGAATGATCCACATGCGGGCCTTTAGATCCACTTCCGACCACCGCATGCAACCCACCTCGTCCCGCCTTGCGCCGGTTAAGAGCAAGAGTTTAGCGAGGGGACCAAAGGGCCATCCCACCTTTTCAAATGCGGTCCAGGCGAGCTTGATTTCGTTGATTTCGTCGCCCGAGTCGTCCGAAAGGGTGCGGTCGCGGCTCTTTTCGGCTGCCGGCGCTTTCAGCTTGTCACAGGGTGATGTGGCGATGATGCCGCGCTCAATCGCCCAATTGCAAAGCTTTCTAAGAGCCGCAAGCACTCGGTTCGCCATGGTGGTCGCGCCGCGATCCACAACGCGATCCAGCAATTCGTGGACATCGGCGCGGCCGATCTCCCCGAGCCGCCGCCCCTTCCATTTTCCTACGACGTCACGCGTCAAAATGCGCTGAGTTTCCTGAATATGTCGTGCCCCGTTTTTTCTCTTACTATGGCGCTCGATGAACTCAGCAACAACATTCTCGACAAGATCGAGCCCCCCGCCAGCTTTCGCTCTCTGCTTCTCTGTTGCCGGATCACCGCCCTTGGCCGCGGAAACAAGCGCCCCGCGGGCCAAATCGCGAGCCGTCTTCAGGTCAATCGCCGGGTAGGTCCCGATCGTGAGCTTCTTCTGCACACGCCCAAATCTGTAGCGAAGCGCCCAGCTCTTTGCGCCCGTGGGCTGAGTGATGAGTTCAAGGCCCGGAATCAATCCATCGGCGGTGCCGTATCGATCCGCGCGCGGCTTTAGGTTTTCGATTGCGCGGACCGTCAACTGCTTCGTCATTTGAACCCCCTGATTCCTGCCGGGGTAACATAGGGGTAACAAAACTGGTGTGGCTTGAAGTGTTACCCGATGTCCCGATATGTCCTGATATTATAGGCTATCTATCGGACCTTTAGCAGTTTTTTATGAGATAGCTTTCCTGACTTGTCTTTTGCTGTCGAGCCAGTTTAACTGACTCTTAATCAGCGGGTCCAAGGTTCGAATCCTTGTGCGCCCACCATTAAAATCAAGGACTTAGAGGCTGTGTCCTCCACAGAGCAATTAGAAAAATACTCACTGTGAACGCACCATGAAGGAAATTGGTGAGAGCAGCCCCTGGCTAGAGATGTCAAGGTAGGCGTTCGGAATTGGCAATTGCCTCCCACGGTGCCGACTGGCGCGCCGCCGAGAATCAAATCCGGACTGCAAGATGAGGCCGGTTTTTTTATCTCCTTCTGAGCTTCTTATATATGCCGCCAAATGTGATCCCAGTGATCCCGATGATCCTGCCGCTGATATTTGCTTGTTGTTTCGAATAGTTACGCTGCCAATGCCTGGGATCACACGTTTTTTTCGCCGTTTTCGATGATCCCGCTTGGAAATTCAGTGATCCACGGCGTAGCCCTTCAGGCGCTGTCGCCTACAGTGTTCACGACTGTCCATGGCTTAGGGCGTAAACTTCAAGAACGCGGTGACCGGGCGGAGCGGCGGAGCGTAAGCGCTGTTCCGACCTCACCTTCCAATTTTGACGAGGCGATGCCAGGGTGCGAGGCCTGTGAGGGGGCTTCGTCCTATGACTAATCCTAGTGCTAGCAGCCTGTCGGACTAAGGTCTGCTGGCAAGAGATAACGTCCCTCATGGCGGGGAAGGGCGATCATCGTCGCGGCTTCATGCAGCCTTCAGCACGAACATCCGCTTCAAGTTCCAGGCCATAGTCACGAGAGTCCACTCGCCTTTGACTTTGTCCAGCCCGCGCAGCAGAAACTGACGGAATCCGAGCACGGACTTGATGATGCCGAACACCGGCTCGGGAGTGTGTTTGCGCAGGGCGTAAAGTTTCTTGCCTTCGGGCGTTTGCAGGCGGTGGGCCATGGCCTCGACCGCCGTTGGGTTTTCCGGAGCGGCCGGAGCCGCGGCGCAGCGCTCGCTCAAGGAGGGATGATGCGAGTCCCGGCCCATGGCGAGCAACGGCTCGATCGCGGCCGCCTTGCACGCCTTGACGTTGGCCTCGCTGAAGTAACCGTTGTCGCCCAGCAGCGTTTCGACCTTGCCCAGCTCTTTAGGCAGGGCGCTGGTCTTGACCAGCATCGGCTCGAGCTGTTGCTTGTCGTTGGGAGCCTGAACCACATCGCCCGCAACCACCAGCAGACTGCCTTCCGCGACGACGGCTTGAGCGTTGTAGCATTGCTCGAAGCCGCCGCCTGAAACCGGCATGATGCGCGACTCCTCATCGGTCAGATTGATCTGATCGGTTGGCAACGGCCCTTCCACCGGCGGCTCGGGCGGCTTGCCGCCGGGCTTCTTGCCGGTGGTCTTGGTCTTGGCCTCGCGCGCTGCCAGTTTGGCCTGATGCTCGGCTTGCTCGCGTTCGAAACGCTCTTTGGCGCGCGCCTCGATCTTCGTGCGAGCCTCGGCGATTTTCTTCAAGCGCTCCTCGCGCCGCGCCAACTCCTCCGGAATTGACATCCCGTCCGGCAGGTCGGCTTTATCGGCGGCTTCGGCCTTCGCCATCAGCTCCGCAACCTCGGCCTTCAACTGCGCCTCGATCTTGCCCGCGTGCTCATAGGACAGCGCGCTGTGCTTGCTGGCGTTGGCGTGCACCTTCGTGCCGTCCAGGGCGACCGTGCCCAGTTTGAGCATGCCCATCTCGCGCGCCAAAAGCAGAACCTGCACGAACAGCGCTTCGATCTCCTTGAGGAACCGCCGCCGAAAGGTCGCGATGGTGTCGTGATCGGGGTGCTCGTTCGCCGCGATGAAGCGGAAAGCCACCGAGTCGTAGGTCGCCCGCTCCAATTTGCGGCTGGAGAAGACCCCCGTGGCGTAGCCATAGACCAGAATGGCCAACAGGAGCTTCGGGTGATAGCTCGCCGAACCAACGCCGCGATAGCTGTTGCTCATCACCGAGGTGTCCAGAGCGTCGATAATCTCCGCCACAAACCGCGCGAGATGCCGCTCGGGAAGCCACTCGTTCACTGAAGGCGGCAGGAGGAAGCCCGTGTCGCGGTCGAAGGTGCGAAAGTTGTTCATGGGTGCGGGTCCGGAACAGTGCCGAATCAATGCTATGATTCTACCTCCTGCCGCCGCTGGACGCTAAGTCCGACAGGCTGCTAGCGGTCTCGGTTTGCCGTTTGCTTTAGGAATATAGATTGCCTTGTTGCACTGCCTTCACGATACGCGCCTGGAGTTGACGAACCTCGCCTTCGATGGCTTGCCAATTGAGGGCTTCCCATGCCGGGCTTTGGTTCAGGGCTGCACCAGCTTGCGCCGTCATCTGCTGACCCTGTTAGGCCGATTGGCCAAGTTCTCTCGTGACGGAAGACCAGGAGGAAGTCTGCCCGCTTTCGCGTCGGGGTCGCTGCCCGTATCCGCGCCATTACGGCTCTGCATTTGCTTTCTCCTCCATCCTTTACCCGCACCACCATCGTCACCCCTTGCGGCGCGACTACCCTTTCGGGAGCGATTTGGGCTTACCATGTTCCGCATGCGTGACCGGAATGGGTTAGGTCCCTCTTCAAATACCGGCGGCCTTTATGCCCATGACGGGTGAGAATGGAACACCCGTACCAGCCGCACTTGGAACCTGACAGCATCTTTGGTTCCTTCTTTCTTGACGACACTTTCAGAGGTTCGCTTACGCTGACCATGCCATCCACCTTAGCCCCTATCCGCATTGATGCTGGCAGACATACCGTTCCCTCGCGGTTCTGGTATCCGTCCTAAGACGGCAGGATACATTGTCCGAGGGCTTTTAGACGGCTCGTTGCCGAGCCGCCCTACCTCGTAGGGTACTGCCGATGGGACGGCAGGTCCGGCCGGATGACACCGCCGGACAATCACGCATGCGACTTTCATGTCGCACCCATTCATAGAAGCCGGATGCAGGCACGAGGCATCGTCGCTCTTTCCAGGCACCGCGAAAAAGCGGCTTCGTCGCTGCCGTTTCCACCCGTGCATTGATCGCCTGATTGCCGATCTTGATGTCTTTCGCCCACATAGGCACAAGGCCCCAGCGCATCGCCTTGTGCATTAAGCCGCTTTCCTCGGGAACGATCACGCCTGCGTCTTGTGTGGGCGCGATATTCCAGGACGACCGCAGATTGGGCGTGGCTGGATTTGTCAGCCGATAGAGACCAAGCAACTCCTCCCACGTGAAATTCTGTGTGAAGCGTCCGCACATCCCGGTTTCTCCTTGCGGCTCAACCTAGCACAAGCAGCGATACGTCACCGGGCCTGAGCACGACACAAAACCGTGCGAACCGGGTAGCGGTTGTTTGAGCGAACCGGCCGGAGTATCGTCGGAATTACTCACTCGTACTTCTGTAATGTCTATTTAACGGGTGTCGCTATGTCCGTGCGCACTGTGTTTCTTGCCCGACTCTTTGGCCTGTATTGCATTATAATGGCGGCCGTGATGCTGCATAATGGCGGCCGTGATGCTGCCGCAGCCCGAAGCGTTTGTGACAACCGTCAATGCCTTGGTGGCTGATGCACCCTTGGTGCTCACCGTCGGCGTTTTCACGCTGTTCGGCGGCCTTGCCATAGGCTTGCTCCACAATTATTGGTCGGGAGGCGCACTTACCGTCACCTTGATCAAGGCTGTGTTGTTGTTGGTTCTTCCGTCCACCAGACTGGTAGCCTTGGATGGCGGAGTTTCCCCGACCTATATCGTGCTCTCCGGCTCGCTCACGCTCCTGCTCGGGATTTATCTAACCGTCGCCGGTTTCCGGTCTCCACTTGATAAATCAGAGGATTGGCGGCTGCCTCCACCTCTGCCTTCACTTGAACATCGGACCTATGCGTTTGAGAAGCGCCGGTCTTGTCAATTCAATAGAATTTGGGTCAAGGTCGTGCGCAACAACCTTTCGGGCGCAATCGAAGGCTGTCCATCGGCCGCGTAAAGCTCTGCGAACTCTGCATTGAGCGCCGCCAGCGCGGCATTCTGCCAAATGATCGCCTTGCGGGTTGGGTCGGGCGCTGGACGCACCCCCCCGAATGGTAAGATCGAATTGAGGGATTTCTCTTCTTATTGACATTGCTCAATGAAGTTATAGCTCGAAGCAGGACAATAAAACTGTAACCAATCTCAAGCTTAGCAACTTCTCCTTCTCGATTAGATGAGAAGTAATATTAGCATGCTTGTACCTTCAAAAAGCACTGTGCTGTCATGCTAAAATTGGCGGAAGGGTATCCGTCCGTGGTCGTTCATGGCCCACTCACCGCAACACTATTGATGGAACTGGTGCGCACACGCGCACCGGATCGTTACTGCCTTCGTGTTTCGAGCCCAGGCGCCGCTCCTCGACCTCGCCCCCTTTTGCGTGATCGGCACGCCGGTCTGCGAACGCATGTACCTGGAGGTGCAAGGGCCCGATCGTATGACCAGATGACCGCTAGCGCCGACCTGGCAGGAGAAGTTCCACATGGATGACTTTCACGGAAGCGGCGCCATGATGTCCCGCATATTGCCGGAAGTGAAGAGGGAGCGGCCCCTGCTGCGGCCCTGGGTCGAGCGGATGGCGGCGCTGTGCCGGCCCGACGAGGTGGTCTGGTGCGACGGCTCCCAGCAGGAATACGACAGTCTCTGCCAGCTCCTCGTGGGCCAAGGAACCCTTCGCCCCTTGAACCCGGAGAAAAGGCCCAACTGTTACCTAGCCCTCTCGAACCCCTCGGACGTGGCTCGGGTCGAAGACCGAACATTCGTGTGCAGTCTCCGAAGGGACGACGCGGGACCGACCAACAATTGGGTCGATCCCGTCGCCATGAAGCAGACTCTGTTGGCACTGTTCAACGGATGTATGCGCGGCCGCACCATGTTTGTCGTGCCGTTCAGTATGGGACCGATCAAATCGCCGCTCGCTCACATCGGCGTCCAGCTCACCGATTCGCCTTATGTCGTGCTCTCGATGCGGATCATGACCCGAATGGGCCGGCCCGTGCTGGAGGCTCTCGGTGACGCGTTCTTCGTGCCCTGCGTGCACTCGGTTGGCATGCCGCTCGAGCCCGGGCAGCCGGACGTACCCTGGCCGTGCAATCGGGAGCAGAAATACATCGTTCACTTCCCTGACGATCTCTCGATCTGGTCGTACGGCAGCGGCTACGGCGGGAACGCGCTGCTGGGCAAGAAGTGCTTCGCACTGCGCATCGCCTCGGTAATGGCCCGCAACGAGGGCTGGCTGGCCGAGCACATGCTCATCCTGGGCGTGACGAGCCCCACGGGCGAGAAGACCTATCGTTGCCGCAGCCTTCCCCAGCGCCTGCGGCAAGACCAACTTCGCCATGCTGATTCCGCCCAAACAATTCCAGGGCTGGAAGGTTACCACGGTGGGCGACGACATCGCCTGGATCAAGCCGGGGCAGGACGGGCGCCTTTACGCGATCAACCCTGAAAATGGTTTCTTCGGCGTTGCGCCCGGCACCTCCTACCGCTCGAACGCGAACGCCATGGAGACGATTCGGAAGAATACGATCTTCACAAACGTGGCGCTGACTGAGGACGGAGACGTGTGGTGGGAGGGCATGACGGACATGCCACCGACCCGGCTCACCGACTGGACCGGCCAGGCGTGGACGCCAGACTGCGGCCGCAAGGCGGCCCACCCCAACGCCCGCTTCACCGCGCCGCTGTCGCAGTGCCCGACACTCGATCCGGAGTGGCAAAACCCCGCGGGCGTGCCCATCAGCGCCTTCATCTTCGGCGGCCGACGCTCGACCACCGTGCCGCTCGTGTTCCAGGCATTCAACTGGAGCCACGGCGTCTACCTTGCGGCCACCATCGGCTCGGAAACCACGGCTGCGGCCAGCGGGACTATCGGCGAGGTTCGCCGCGACCCCATGGCGATGCTGCCCTTCTGTGGCTATCACATGGCCGACTACTTCAACCACTGGCTCAACATCGGCCGCCACATCCCGAACCCACCGCGCATATTCCGCGTGAACTGGTTCCGCAAAGATCCCGCCGGGCGGTTTCTCTGGCCCGGCTTCGGCGACAACATGCGGGTGCTCAAATGGATCGTCGACCGCATCCACGGCCGGGCTTATGCGATCGAAAGCCCGCTTGGCTGGATGCCGCGCCGCGAAGATATCGACCTCCAGGGCATGGAGGACTTCACCCACGAGGACTTCCATCAGCTCATGGAGGTCGATTGCCGTGCCTGGATCCGGGAGGCGCTTTCGGATGAAGAACTGGCACTCAAGCTCTATGGCAAACTGCCGAAGGAATTCCTGCTCGACCGTGACCTGCTCATCTCGCGGCTGTGGCGCTCACCAGAGACGTGGAAGCTGGCGCCTGAGTTGCCCTATTGAGACGCCGCATTCGCGCGGGAGCGTCGGCCTCTATGGGGTGTGGCACAGAAGTTGGTGACGCTATCCGCCTCCCCTATTTCCGGCGACGTTCTGTTGCTGAGACTGGAGGATTTCTCATGGACTTACAACTTCAAGGCAAGCGTGCGTTGGTAACGGGCAGCAGCAGCGGCATCGGGGAGGCCACCGCCAAGGCGTTGGCGAACGAGGGTGCCGCCGTCGTCGTACATGGCCGCAGGGAAAACGAAGTTGTGCGGGTGGCGAAGGCGATCACGGACAGCGGCGGGAGTGCCGCCGTCGCCTTGGGCGACTTGGCGACGAACGAGGGAGCCGGGTACGTCGCCGAGACAGCGCTGGCAGCCTTTGGCGGCATTGACATCGTGGTGAACAACGCCGGGGCCTACTTTCGTGATGAGTGGGCCGCCCCTGACCCGGTCCGGTGGCTTGACCTCTATAACCAGAATGTCGTCTCGGTGGTCCGCGTCATTCAGCACCTTCTGCCACAGATGAAGGAGCGGGGGTGGGGCCGGTTCATCCAGATTGGCAGCGGCCTTGCCTCCGCACCAGCGGCGACCTTTGCTGCCTACGGCGCCACCAAGTCGGCGATGGTGAACCTCACCGTCAGTCTCGCCAAGGGATTGGCGAGGACTGGCGTGACGGCGAACACCGTCAGCCCCGGCCCTGTTCTGACGCCGAACATCGAAGCGTGGATCAAAGACATTGCCGGGAAGGAGGGCTGGCACGGCGAGTGGGCCGAGGTCGAAAATCGATTTGTGGCCGAGTTCTTTGCGAACCTGGAATCAATCATCGGCCCTCGCAGCTTTCTGGATCTTGCCGAACGCCGGTGCGTGGCCGAGTTCTTTGAGAACCCCACCGGGCGAATCGGGCGTGTCGCGGAGGTTGTCGATTTGGTGGTCTTCATTGCCAGCCCCCGGGCCAACTACATCAACGGGGCCAACCTCCGAGTGGACGGCGGCTACGTGCCGACGACCAACTGAACAGGGCCTTCACACGCCCAGGAGAGGATGGTCCGGCGTCTCCCTGAAAGATTCGTGAAGATGTTCTGAACCAATTCCGGGCGAGACAGAAGCGCAGGTGACCGACCATAGAAGGTCTCCAAGTTCGCCTTTTTGACTTCCATCAATGCCAAATCAAGTGAAACATCCGCTTCCTTGAGCATGTCCGGTCCGACAATTGAAGACTTTTCTTTGTGCAACTCCGAACCGGAGCGGGCCATTCCGCACTACCTTATTGCCCATTATTGGTGGGCATATACTCATCCTGTAGCGGTTCGCGTCTTCGAGCGCCCGTGGCTCGTCAACCTTATTCTTTGCGGAAACTACGCACGCTTATGCAACGCGGTCCTTGCCGAGTTCGGAGAGTCTTTGCCCGGGCGCACGCTGCAGGTCGCCTGCGTCTATGGCGATTTGACGCCCAAGCTTTCATGGCGCGTTACGCAAAGCGGTGGCCTTCTCGACGTCGTTGACGTCGTCCCCCTTCAATTGCAGAACCTTGCGCGAAAGCTGCCAAAAGCGGCAAGAACGCAACTCTTAAACATGGATTCGGCGAAACTCGAGGCACCATCTTCTTGTTACGATCGGGCGCTTGCCTTCTTTCTCCTTCATGAGCAACCAGCAGCCCATCGCGAGAAAACGCTGAGCGAACTTATCCGGGTCGTGAAACGAGGCGGCAAGATTGTTATCGTAGACTATTCTTTGCCCCAGCCTTGGAATCCCCTGCGCTATCTTTGGCGGCCGCTTCTCGCGACGCTTGAGCCTTTTGCCCTCGATCTGTGGCGGGAGGAAATAACGAAGTGGCTGCCGCCGGGTGTTCCCGTCCAAACGCGTAAAGAAACGTTTTTCCGCGGCCTCTATCAGAAGGTCGTGATCACCGTCGAAAGTGAGCCTGCCAAGGCTGCAGGTGTACCGTCGAGCGAATCGAGTTCAGGCGAAGCCTCCCAAGGACCAAGAATGGCCCCGCATAGGCAACGGCATCAAGTGTCTTCCGGCTGCCGAGCGCATGATTTGAACGTGCTTGTCTCGCTGGAGCGATCTTCCAGGAAGAGGGAACTCAAACGGGGCGAAGTGGATTAGAGTCAATGTCTCGCCATTGCTTGCCTAGCGGGCCGGAGTATTAGCGATGGAGGTGGTGCCAGCCGACATTTTGGTCATCGGGGCTGGAGGCGCGGGCCTGAGAGCTGCCATAAGCATCGCCGAGACCAACTCATCGCTTGCGGTTAGCCTGCTCTCCAAAGTCTATCCCATGCGAAGCCACACGGTGGCCGCGGAGGGCGGTGCCGCGGGCGTGATCAAAGACAATGATAGCTTTGACGATCATTTTCATGACACGGTTGGTGGCGGAGACTGGCTATCCGATCAGAATGCAGTTGAGCTTTTCGTTAAGACTGCCCCCCTTGAACTCACTCAAATCGAGCATTGGGGTTGTCCCTGGAGCCGGGAGTCGAGCGGGAGGGTAGCCGTCCGCCCATTCGGCGGGATGAAGATCGAGCGTACTTGGTATGCGGCCGATAGGACCGGCTTCCATATGCTGCATACCCTGTTTCAAACCTCGCTAAAGTTTCCGTCCATTCGCCGTTTCGATGAATTCTACGTGACCGACCTCTTGGTCGATGAGGGGCGCTGCGTGGGTGCCGCAGCGATCGAAATACGCTCCGGCCGCATGATGTCCTTCGTTGCGAGGGCCGTGATTATTGCAATGGGCGGAGCCGGCCGAATCTTTCCGTTCACCACGAATGGCGCGATCAAAACCGGTGACGGCATGGCGATGGCCTATCGTGCCGGTGTGCCGCTCAAGGACATGGAATTCGTCCAGTACCATCCCACCGGTCTGCCGGGAACCGGCATCCTTATTACCGAGGCGGCGCGCGGTGAGGGTGGCATCCTTGTTAACAAGGATGGCTATCGATACCTCCAGGACTACAATCTTGGCCCCCCCGATCCATGGCCGCGAAAGAAGTCGATGGAACTGGGGCCGAGAGACAGGCTGAGCCAAGCCTTTTGGCACGAACAGAAAAAGGCGCGCACCGTCAAGACTGCGTACGGGGACGTCGTTCATCTGGACATACGCCATCTTGGGGAAAAGAAGATCGACGAACGGCTACCTACGGTGCGAGAACTCGCGACGAGCTATTGCGGCGTCGATCCCGTTCGCGAGCCTATCCCGGTACGTCCTGTTGTACACTACTTCATGGGTGGTATTCACACCGATATTGAAACTGCCACTCTAGTCGCAGGGCTATTCGCGTGCGGCGAATGCGCTTGCGTTTCCATTAACGGCGCTAACCGAACTCGGCTCCAATTCTTTAACGGAACTTCTGGTATTCGGCGCTTTCGCAGGCCGCAATGCCGCTGCCTTTGCAACGTCGCATCCTTTGCCTCGGGAGGCGCTGGTCGAGAGCCTTGCGCGGGCCGTACAAGCACGGATTCGGACACTTTTTGAGCGTGGGGATGGGGAGGAGAGCACCTCCCGCCTGCGTAAACTCATGACGCGTACGATGGAGACCGGCGCGGGCATTTATCGAACGCGAGAGTCGCTGGAAGAAACTTGTGCGGTTCTCACCCAGTTGCGCGCTCGCTACGACAGGCTTCAACTCGAGGATCGCAGCAACGTATTCAACACCCATCTTATCCAAGCGCTCGAGCTCGGGTCCATGCTGGAAGTTGCACAAGCCATTGCTCATTCGGCGCTCCAGCGTGAAGAGTCGCGCGGCGCACATCAGCGTCTGGACTATCCTGAGCGCGATGACAGCAAGTTCCTAAAGCATAGTCTTGCGTGTTATCGCGGGTCCGAGCCGCCCCACATAGAGTATTGCGATGTGACAATCACGCGCTCGAAGCCGGGTAAGCGCGTGTATGGGGATGAGGCGCCATGAGCGATACTGTCCTTCTTAGCATCACGCGCTACGACCCGGAAAGGCATTCCCAGCCGGTCTTCCAAAGCTACACAGTTCCCTATCATGAGGACTGGGTAGTGTTGGATGCGCTCAATCACATCAAAGAAAATTTAGACGGGACTCTTACCTATCGCTGGTCTTGCCACATGGCCGTATGCGGCAGCTGCGGAATGATGATCAACGGCGAACCGAAGCTTTCGTGCCACGCCTTTCTTCGAGACTATCAAGATAGAACGATCAAAGTCGAACCGCTCGACGGCTTCCCCATTGAGCGCGACTTGGTTGTGGTCATCGACAGCTTCATGGAGAGACTTGCAAGCGTGAAGCCCTATCTGATTGCCAAAGAAGAGCGCGCGTTGAGCGAGGGTGAATACCTGCAGACACCGGCTCAGCTTGCGCTGTTCAAACCCTATAGTCAGTGCATTAACTGCCTCCTGTGCTATGCCGCCTGTCCACAAACGAAACTGAATGACGACTTCATAGGGCCTGCGGCTCTCGCTCTCGCCCACCGCTATAATCTCGACAGCCGCGATGGCGGAAAGAACGCGCGCGCCGAAACCGTTACAAGCAATGAAGGCATCTGGGAGTGTACCTTTGTCGGCGCCTGTTCGCAGGTTTGCCCTAAGCACGTAGACCCGGCCGCTGCGATCCAACAGACCAAAATCTCTGCCTCCGTCGCCTGGTTCGAAAGCCTTCTTCAATGGAGCAGATCATGAGCCCGCGGCCCTATATCCGCAAGATAAAGCACAGCTGGTGGCTCCGCCGTCGCCGCCACTTGTTTTATATGATACGTGAACTAACCAGCCTCTTCATTGGCCTATATTCTGCGTTGCTTTCGCTTGGGCTGGTGCAGCTAGCGCGAGGAGCTCAAGCTTGGGATAGCTTTATCGAGCTCATAACCAGCACGGGGGGGATGATCTTTCAACTTATATGTTTCGCGTTCGCCTTGTTTCATAGCGTCACTTGGTTCGCGGTGACGCCCAAGGCAATACCGCTTTCAGCTCCGGCAAAGGCCGTCATCGGCGCACATTATGCCGTGTGGGCTGTCATCTCTGTTGTTGTACTGTTGCTTGCAGAAAGGTTCGTCGATGGCGCGCTCTAATAAGCCAATTCTCTGGCTGCCATTCGCGGCAGGAGGGCTCGTTTCGGCTTTCATTATTCCGGTAATAATCGCGATTACAGCTGTATTATTGCCTCTTGGCTTGATCCATTTGCCTTATGCAAAACTTGTCGCAAAGTTTCATAACCCAATTGTTAAAGTCATCTTTTTGGGGGTCATTGCGTTATCAGCCTGGCATGCTGCTCATCGGATGCGCACGGCCGCTCACGATCTTGGGCTTGGCGCCGGTGTATTCGTAAAATCGATATGCTATGGCTCCGCAATCCTTGTGATTTTTGCAGCCACAATCGCGCTTTTGCTTTTGTGAACGCCGATCTTGTGGGGAAGCCATGAACAACACCGCTACCGACCCCCGAGGCTATCGCCATCGGACATTTGAATTCGGCGGGATGGAGAGCACAGCGAGATTATAGGTGCCGATTTAAGATTGCTCGACGCCCGCGCACGACTTAACTTTTTTACACTGGTAACTTGCATGCGTTGTCCGCCATGTCGGGTACCAAAACGACTAGTCTTCTTGGCTATCGATGGTCAGAGCTTTTCGATCTCGTTCTCGATGTGAAGAGCTATCCCGAGTTTGTGCCGCATTGCCGTGCTGTCAAAATGTTGTCGCGCGAGGTGCAAGAGCCGGGCAGGACTGTCATTGTATCGCGGATGACTGTGGGATTTTTGAGCTTCCAGATCGATTATGCCAACCGGACGACGGGCGACGAGATCGCGCATCGGATCAGCGTTGAAGCCATCGATGGCCCGATGCGGTATCTAAATGTTGGATGGAACTTCGAGCCCGTTGACGAGTATCACACGAAACTGCATTTTTTGGTCAACTACGAATTCAACAATCCAGTATTGGGAGCCATCGCGTCACAGGCCTTTAATGCAATGTTCGGCCAAATTCTGAACGCATTCGAGCGGCGAGCGGCCTGCCTCTTTCCCAATAGGGCCGCGGGTGCAGCGCGCGGCCGTTCGCGGCGGCTATAGCTCATCTGAAGGTGGAGGCGGGAGCGTTTCTCGACGGCGTTTCCAAGCCACTAGACAGGCGTAAGCTCAACGAGAACCTGGCCAGTTTCAACGCTTTCCCCAGCCTTGACCAGAATTGACCCCACCTTGCCGGCGTGCGGGGCCGCGATTGGGGTTTTCATTTTCATTGCCTCGATTACAAGGAGATGATCGCCCGCGCTGACTTGCTGCCCGGCGAGCACGAGGACAGAGTTCGACCCTGCCACCCAAAGTGCACACCACCTCGCCGGCTTCAGCGGGACCGCGCATAGGAGGCGTAGCATCCGCCGAGACAGCCGGAGCCTCTGGATACCTCCCATGAGAAGCGGAAGCGGCATCCATATAGGAAGTGCCCGGCGGGGAATGGGGCATGCCACTTGCATCGCCCGCCTCCTCAACGATGACGTCATATTGCCGGCCGTCGACGGTTATCTTGAGTTTGCGTTGCATGGTGTCCTCCCTGGTCCGGTTCTGCCGATGGGCGCGAGTGCGATGGCAATTGGGAGCCGCGATGTCCGACGTCGTGTGAGCTGTGATGCCCAACATCGTGTGAGCCGTGGTGAGCGGCGCGGCCTTCCACCAGCCAGCCCCCGCTATGATGCGCTGGCTCGACATGGGCGATGCGGTGAGCGCCTATCACCGCAACGGCCGCTGCTATCGCAGCAATGTGATCGTCCCCCGTCATGTCAACACGCGCTGAAGCTGGCGGCAACTGGTGTTGAATCTTGGCGGCGATGCCAGGTCCCAGCCGGTTGAGAAGCGGTAACATAGCCAGAACGAAGCCGATGAACGAAATGACGACGAAACTGAGGAAGAAGTCGATGATGCTCAGGAGAAGAGCTCCATTCATCGTATCAGGGATAAGACTATCCATAGAACCGCTTCCTCGCTCAGTTGATGCCGAGAAGGGCAAGCATAATTCCGCCGGAAATAGCGGTGCCGAACACCCCTGCCAAGTTCGGCCCCATGGCGTGGTAGATCAAATAGTTGCTTCGGATTCTCCTGAAGCGCGACCGTGTGGGATACGCGCGCTGCAATCGGAACCGAAGCGATGCCAGCGGAGCCAATCAATGGATTGATGGGCTTATCCAGAAAAAGATTCATGATTTTTGCAGTTACCACACCCGAAGCGGTGCCGAAAAGAAATGCTAAAAGTCCGAGCACGACTATTTGCACGGTTTGGAATGTGAGAAACTTGTCCGCTGCCATTGTTGACCCAATGGCGACCGTCAAGATGATGATGATGACATTCATAAGTCCATCAGCTGCGGTCTTAGCGAGCCGATCGGTCACGCCGGACTCTTTCAGCAGGTTGCCGAGCATCAACATGGTGATCAGTGGCGCAACAGGCGGAAAAAACAAATTGACAATGATGGCGATCACTATTGGGAAGGCGATCTTTTCTAGTTTAGTCACCTTGCGGAGCTGCGCCATGCCGATTACGCGTTCCTTCTTGGTTGTCAGAAGACGCATGATTGGCGGCTGGATCATCGGCATCAACGCCATGTAGGAATAAGCCGCAACCGAAATCGGCCCCAAGAGATGTGGTGCAAGCTTAACGGTTATGAAAATCGCCATCGGTCCGTCGGCACCGCCAATAATGCCAATTGCGCAAGCTTCCTTCAAGGTAAACCCCACCAGCTTGGCAAGGATCAGCGCAACGAAAATTCCGAGATGAGCGCCCGCTCCGAGGATCACGAGCTTGGGATTCGCGATCATGGGGCCAAAATCAGTCATCGCCCCGACACCGAAGAATATTAGTGGTGGGATTATCAGCTTTTCG
Organism: uncultured Actinomycetota bacterium; assembly: GCA_963716465.1. Classification (GTDB taxonomy): domain Bacteria; phylum Actinomycetota; class Actinomycetes; order Mycobacteriales; family Mycobacteriaceae; genus Mycobacterium. The sequence goes on along the minus strand of CAVQTS010000001.1, from coordinate 26,248 downwards.
ACCCCTTGATAGGCATAATAGAATAGCCCGCCTTCTTTCACTTGATAAAGCAGCGAAGAAATCGCGTGGGATCCTGGAATATTGTCCGACGGCCCGGGCACGTTAGCAACGATGCAAGCGAAGCCGATCCCAATAAGCAAGAGCGGCTCGTAATGCTTGACGATCGCCAAATAGATCATGGCCGATCCAATAACGATCATGATCAGGTTGCCCGGCGATAGGTGAGCCACTCCGGTTTGTTCAAGCAGAGCCTTAAGGACGGCGATCGTTTGTCCGGTCATTTCGCCAGCTCCTCCTCGCCGCTGAGGTGAGAGCACTGCCTTCTGCAAAAGGACTTTACGCTGCAGACGTACAGGCGCTTTTTCGAGATCCCAACTTCACAGCGGGATATTGCCATGCTTCTTCGCCGGGCGCTGCTCGCGCTTGTCGATCACTTTCCGCAGTGACAGGGCCAGCAATCCCCGTGTTTCGGAGGGCTCTATCACATCGCTAATATAGCCATGCTCCGCCGCCAAATACGGGGAAGCAAATTCCGCCCGGTATTGGGCCGCGAGTTGAGCCACCTTCTCTTTGACGGTCAGACGCCTCGGACAATTCCCTGCGATAGAGAATGTTGACCGCGCCTTCGGCCCCCATGACCGCGATCTCGGCAGTGGGCCACGCATACACGAAATCAGCGCCCATTTCCTGGCTGCACATGGCGAGATAAGAACCGCCATAGGCCTTGCGCAAAATTACCGTGATCTTCGGTGCTGTACAGGACGCATAGGCAAACAACAATTTCGCGCCGTGGCGGATGATACCGCCGCGCTCCTGCTCAATTCCTGGCAGGAATCCTGGCACATCGACAAGTGTTACGAGCGGAATATTGAAGACGTTACAGAAGCGAATAAATCGAGCAGCCTTGCAGGCTGCATTGATGTCGAGTGCGCCAGCCATTTCTGTGGACTGATTGGCAACAAGTCCTACCACTATACCTTCAATTCGTGCGAAGCCGACGATTAAATTCCTAGCGAAGCCAGCTTGTACCTCCAATATTTCGTCATCGTCAATGAGGCGCGCAATTATCTTGCGCACGTCCATCGGTGTTGAGGGATCGTCGGGGAGGAGCTCGTTTAGCGCCTCATCGCGGTCCATGACAATATCCGCGCTGAAACGGTGAGGCGGATCTTCTGTATTGTTGGCTGGGAGATAAGACAGCAGCCTTTGAACGATTTGAATGGCGTGCGTGTCGTCATCAGCCACGAAGTGGACATTGCCACTGACCGTGGCATGCATCGTGGCGCCGCCAATCTCATCCATCGTGGTCGCCCGGCCTGTGACTGTCTTAATTACGTCCGGACCGGTTATGAACATATAGGCGCCGCTTTGGGTCATAATGACAAAATCCATCAGCGCTGGTGAATAAGATGCTCCCCCAGCGCAAGGCCCACAGACGACGGCGATCTGGGGCACAACACCGGACAAAAGAACGTTGTGGTAAAAAACTTGACCGTAGCCGGATAAGGAGTTGACTCCCTCGTGAATGCGCGCGCCGCCGGAATCCTTAAATGCAACGACGGGCACACCGTTTTTTAACGCGAACTTCATCACATCAACGATCTTCGCAGCATGCATCTTGCCGAGAGTCCCGCCGGCAACGGTGAAATCCTGGCTCACTGCGGCAATAAGCTGGCCGTTCACATAACCAGTTCCCGTAATCACTGCGTCCGCAGGTAACTCTTTATCCGCGCTTCCAAAATGTTGGCCGCAGTGGTGGATATGCATGCCGGTTTCCTGAAAAGTTTCCGGCTGAAAGAGAGCCTCCAGACGTTCGCGCGCCGTCAGCGAACCTTTCTCATGGCGCGCCTTTATCTTGTCCTCTCCACCTGCGTTGATAATTTTCCGGCGGCGCTCGCGAAGCTCTTGTATCTTGGAGGCCTTCATTCCAGCCACCTTTGCATGGCCGTGCGTTGCCACCCCGGCCTTATAGCCAATTCTGGAATACCAATTGTGGCAGCGCCATTGTCGATCAGGGCCCAAATCCGAATTGAAGCACTCTCGACGCGTCGAATTTCTTCTTGAATTTTTCTTCACTGCTCATCAGTGCAGGTAATGATGCCCATAATCTATCGCGGCAAATTTGATAACTATCAAAGATTGGGACATTTTTTCTCTATAAAAACAACAAATGAGCACATCACAATGTGTGGACAACGGCCGTAGCCTTAAATACACAGCGGGCAGGCTCGACGACGCAGGCGCCGCTATTCTAAGTGTGCTCGAAGCCGACAAGCGGGGAAGCGCGCGCGTGGATGAGTGTCGCCGGCTTGCAGCTCAGGATCTCGAAGCGGCCCGCGCGCGTGCGCAAGCGATTTTGCGGCGCACCGACGAACGCATCGCCAAAATTCAGGTGCTCTACCTCCAACGCATCGAGCAGCGAGTCTCTGAACTTGAGGAGGCATCGCCCTCGCTCAGCCCGGCGACGGATGAAGTTATACCCATCGCTGAAGCTGTTGAACGGCTCGCTGCTCACCTTACGAGCTAGCAATGTCTAGTGCTGTTTTTTGGTATGTTCAGGCGCGTTTACAAGCCCGTCACGGCGAGCGAATGGACGAAGCGCACTGGCGCGCGCTTGAAGGAGCTCAATCCTTCTTAACCTATCTCGATCGCACCAGGTCAACCCCAGTCTGCCGGTTTACTGAACTTGTCCCTGCCGATGCGTCTGCGCATGTCGTTGAGAGAAGATTGCGTGAAGCGCGCCGGGGCTATGCCGAGGAGATTGCAAGCTGGATGCCCGCATCGTGGCGGCGCGCGGTGCGATGGGCGGCGCTCCTCCCGGACCTGCCAATCCTCGCTTATCTTCGCAACGGCGGTGCTGCGTGGGCTTGGATGATGGAAGACCCTCTGGTCGGGCCGCTAGCGCAAGCCCCCGCGGCTGTCCGTGATGAAGCGCTAAAGGAAGCTGGTCTCGGCGCTCTCGCGGCGGGTTTCGGGGAAACAGCCATCGCAACCGCCTGGCTTGATCGCTGGCGCTCGCTTTGGCCAATGGCCTCCCGCAATGAAAGGCGTGAGCTCGACACTCTCGTGGCTGGGGCTACTTACTACTTCGAGCGTTCCGCTTCCGCTGCTTCCGGCATGCACAGCGCGAATGCACGCCGGGATCTAGTCAGACATTTTAACCGGTGTTTTCGCGCGAGCATTGCAAGGCCCGCTGCTGTGTTCAGCCATTTGGGGCTCGTCACTCTCGATATTGAAAGGTTAAGAGGCGGCCTTTTGCGCCGTTTGCTCCTCGAAACCGAAAAAAATGCGAGCGCGGCATGAGCTTCCGTACTTATCGAGCAAACTGGTTCGAGGCGGTCACGATCCGCAAGCAGCTGGCGCAAACGATCGCTGTTCTGGCCCGCACGGGCGCCGTGGAATTAGAGTCCAGGGGCGAAGAAAGCTGTGAGCCTGCCGTTCCGAATCTCGATGCAGCCCTTAAAGATTGGCGCGAGCTGGCTCGCAAATATAAGATGTACTGGCCCGCACCACGATTTTCCGCATTTTCCGAGGAGCCTGCCTCCGTACTCGACCGGGCGCTCAGCGCTCTCGCGGCTTGGCGGTCCGAGGCCGATCCTGTCATCAACCACTTAGAGCAATTGAACGCCGATCGAAAGGCGTTGGTTGAGCTTAGTCAAGCCATTTCCGCCACGGCAGGCGAACTCCCTCCACTCGGTCTCATCGCCCAATCCGGGGCGCGCGTCTGTGCTTGGCTCTTCCGGCTCCCACATGAAACGACGCACATACTCCCGCCAGTTCTTGTAAAGGAAATTGCGGCGGCGGAGGGAATTTACGTTTTCGTGGTAGGGCGTCCGGGCAGTTTGCGGGATTCAGAGGCGCTTCTGGCAGGGCTGAAAGGAACCAGGATTGTGTTCCCTCGCTGGTTACCAGACACTGCTCAGGCGGCGCTGGAAGAAATCTCACGGAGGAATGCCGCTCTAAAGTCAGAAATCAAAGAACTCGAGGAAATGCTTTCAGGCCTTTCCGGGCGCAGCGGTGTTGCCGCCGCCTTGGGCACAATCGAGCTGATGCAATGGCTGAGCGAACAGGCAAGGTCTTTGAACGCGAGCAAACGCCTCGTTTGGGTAACGGGCTGGACCGCAGATGAAGACGGCGCCGCCCTTGAGAAAGCAACCCAGGAAGCAAGGGTTAGCGCGCTCGTTCAAGTTGCCGAGGCGCCCCTGGGACGTGAAGCGCCCGTCGTGATGAAAAACCCGCCTTGGGTGCGTAGCTTCGAAATTTTCGTGCGCCTGCTTGGAACCCCTACGATTAGCGAGGCTGATCCGAGCCAGCTCCTGGCTGTCATAGCACCACTCCTCTTTGGGTTTATGTTCGGCGATGTTGGGCAAGGCCTCGTTCTGGTAATAGCTGGATTCATCCTCCAGCGCCGCATGCCGTTCCTGCGAATGCTCATACCGTGCGGGCTCATGGCAGCTTTTTTCGGCGTGCTCTTTGGCAGCGTTTTTGCCCGTGAAGACATCATCCCTGCGCTATGGATGCACCCGATCTCTCAACCTGTGCTCTTGCTGAAGATTACGCTCGGAGCCGGCGCGGCAATCCTCTCGCTCGGCCTCGTACTCGATGCAGTCCAGGCGCGGTGGCGGGGCGAGGGGCTGCATTGGCTGTCAAGCCGGGCCGGTTTGGGCACCGCCTATGTTGGACTGCTGCTATCGCCCTTCACAGCAACAAGCCTTTGGCTGTGCGCGGCGGGCGCCGCCTGGTTCATTCTCGGCGCCGCCCTGGAAGCTCCAGCCTCTTGGCTGACTGGTTTTCTCTCCGGCGCCGCCAAGTTCTTGGAGCAGGGCATGCAACTCGCAATGAACACAATCTCGTTCACGCGTGTAGGGGCCTTTGCGCTCGCACATACAGGGCTTTCCTCGGCAATCATTGCCCTCGCTGATTCTGCGGGAACCCTTGGATCGGTGATCGTGCTGGCGCTGGGCAATATGTTGATACTTGCCCTTGAGGGGCTGGTGGTCGCCATTCAGACCACCCGCCTTATCCTCTTTGAATTCTTTATCCGCTTCCTCAAGGGTGGAGGACGTGAATTCAAGCCGCTTGCTCCTCCTGACCTAGCCGGGTGGGGCTCCCTCGAACGCAATAAAACTTCTATGAGCTTGCCATGAATAGGTTCGTTCGCATAATCGGCCCCTTGATAGGAGGCGTGCTCATTATTGCCGCGGGCCTCACAGCCGCTCTGCTGCGTCTTCCTTCGGCTGTTGCAGCCGAGCCTGCCGTAACGGCAGCGGGGGGTGACGGTGCCCAGTGGGGCCTGATCGCTGCCGCCCTTGCCGCAGGAACTCGCTTCTCTCGGGGCAGGCATCGCGGTGGCCGGGGTGGGAAGCGCGGCTGTTGGAGCTCTCGCCGAAAAGCCTGAACTGCTCGGGCGCGTGCTCATATTTGTGGGTCTCGCGGAAGGTATCGCGATTTATGGCCTCATCGTGGCGATCTTAATCCTGGGCAGGACGGGCTAGGCTATGAGCGCTGTCGCATTCATCGGCGACGAATTGAACGCGGTGGGCTTCAGGCTCGCGGGACTTGAAGTTCCGCCGCTGGGAGAAGGCAAGACAACCACCGTTCTGGCAGAGGCAAGACAGAGCGCGGGGGCCGTTCTGATCACCGCCGCCGCAGCCGCTGAGGTGCATAAGCACGAGCTTGATGAAGCGCTTTTGGCACTTATCCCGCCTGCCGCTATTGTGCCGGATATCCTGGGTGTTGTGGCACCGCCGGATCTCGCCCGGAGGCTTAAGGCTGCTCTCGGAATTGAGACTTATGAAGATGCTCTCTTCGAATGAAGCACTGGCCAGGTCACTCGCGGAAGAGGTCCGTAAGGAGGTTGAATTGGAGTGCGGGGAGGTACTGGAGGCCGCCAAGCGAGAGGTGGAGGAAATCGTTGCCCATGCATTCACTTCCGCCCGTGCAAGGGGCCACGCAGCGATTGCCGCGATGCGGCAGGAAGGCGGCCGACGTCTGACGCGGGCGGAGGCAAGCCGCCAGACCCGTGAGCAGAGGCTCAACGATACCAGGGCTGCTGAGGCATTGCGGCGCGCGCTGCCACTCCTAGAGCCGGCAATCCTGCAACGGTGGGGAAATGAGGCTGGCCGACGCCTGTGGCTAGAGGCAGTCGCGCGCCACGCCCGTGCTCACCTGCTATCCGGCGATTGGATGGTGGAGCACCCGCTAGATTTCGCCAGCGCGGATAGAGATTGCCTCCTGGTTTCTTTGAAATGTGCCGGTGGTGACAACATTGTATTCAGGGCCGCTCCAGGAGTGAAGGCGGGGATTCGCGTTCGCGCCGACGGCGCTGTGCTGGACGGAACTTCGGACGCTCTTCTTGCGGACCAATACACCCTAGAGTCACTGCTTCTCGCCGAACTTTCCTATGGCGCGTCCGGAACCTTTGGTACTACTGGGGGCACGGCATGAGCAGCGCCATTATCCGGTCGATCAGTGGGCCGGTCTTGCGTGCAACGGTCAAGGGGCCTTTCCGCACAGGTGAGGCGATCGAGGTCGGCGCACAAAAGCTGCGAGGCGAGGTCATCCGCCTTAAAGGGGATACTTTCGTAGCGCAGGTTTATGAGGATACGACCGGCTTACGGCCCGGAGACCCGATCGAGGGCACAGGCCGTGCTCTATCGGCTCGGTTGGGTCCCAATCTATTGGGCCGGATCTTCGATGGCTTGATGCGTCCGCTTGACATCGGAGGGGAAGGCACGGACGCCGGTAAGAGGTCCGTTCGTTTTCGCCCTCTCGTCAAGCTAGGCCAGCACGTTAAAGGCGGCGCGATAGCGGGCGCGATCGAGAACTCCAGCATTCCCCAATATTGCCTCGTTCCGCCTGAGCTGGAAGGCGTGGTGGAAAGCATTATCTCCGAGGGCGAGTACCCGGAGGGCAGAATAGTTGGGTCGGTTCGCAGAAGCACCGGCGCGCTTGTGGAATTCGGCTTCATCCAGCTTTGGCCCGTCCGGCTTCCTAGACCGGTCGCCGAGCGTCTCCCCGCCGACGAGCCTCTCGTAACCGGCCAAAAATCCTTGACACCCTTTTCCCAGTTGCACGAGGCGGCAGGGCAGCACTGCCGGGAGGGTTTGGCACAGGCAAGACCGTTTTGCAGGAATCGATTGCCAAAGGCTGCGACGCCGACGTCATTGTTTATGTCGGCTGCGGCGAGCGGGGCAACGAGATGGCTGAGGTGCTGCACGAGTTTCCCCAGTTGAGCGATCCGCGCACAGGCCGCAAGCTGATGGAGCGCACCGTCATTATCGCCAACACATCGAATATGGCGGTGGCCGCGCGCGAGGCCAGTATCTACACGGCGGTCACCGTCGGCGAATTTTTCCGTGATCAGGGCCTCGACGTTGCGCTGATGGCGGATTCGACAAGCCGCTGGGCCGAAGCGCTCCGCGAGGTCGCTGTCAGGCTCGGCGAGCTGCCTGGTGAGGCAGGCTACCCCGCTTACCTGAGCTCCCGGCTCGCAGAATTTTACGAGCGCGCCGCCCGGGCAAAAACTCTTTCAGGTTCCAAGGGCTCGCTCACAATCATCGGTGCCGTCAGCCCGCACGCTGGCGATTTCTCCGAGCCCGTGACGAGCCACTCCAAGCGCTTTGTCAATTGCTTTTGGGGCCTCGACCGCGAGCGTGCGCAGGCGCGTTTTTACCCAGCCGTAAACCCCCTACAATCGTACTCCGATGCTGCCTCGCGTTTTGGTGCTTGGTGGGCAGCGCAGGGCAATGCGAGTTGGGTCTCGGATCGCGAAAAACTTCTCTCCATTCTTGAGGCGCAGGCGAACCTCGAACGCATGGCACGGATCGTCGGCCGCGATGCCCTTCCCCCCGCACAGCAACTCACACTGGTTTGCGCTGATATTGTTAATGAGGCGCTGCTCCGGCAATCGGCCTTTTCGGAAACGGACCGGTTCTGCTCACCAAAGCGCCAGACTGCCATGCTCCGGCTCGTCAGGCGCTTCATCGAACTCGCCGAGCAAGCGCTGAAAAAAGGCGTATCTCCCGCGGACATGGCAGCGCTTCCCGCCGTGCGTCACCTGCAGCGGATGGGTGAAGAGATAGGCGAGGATGCACTCGACGGCTACGGAGCCTTGCGAAACGCGCTTGAGAATGGCCTCGCGACGGCGGAAAAGGGGGTTCGGGGTGCACCCTAACGTTTACGCCGAGGAGACTGCCACCGCAATCGAAGGACCGCTCCTCTTCTTAAAGAGAACCGTCAATGTCGGGCTCAACGAAGCGGTCGAGATCACGGGCGAGAACGGAAGAGGCCGTCTTGGGCGTATTGCCGCGCTCGATCAAGAGACAATGGTGATTGAGGTCCTCGAGTCCACAATCGGACTCGGATTGCACGATATTCGCGTTCGCTTTCACGGTGAGCCTCTACACGCCCCGCTTGGGCCGGGCCTACTCGGGCGTATCTTTAACGGCGTTGGCCAGCCGATTGATGGAGGACCGCCGATTGCTGCGGCGGTTCGGCGCCGTATTGATGCGCCGGCCGTAAACCCGGCCACGCGCGACCTGCCTCGTGACTTCATTGAAACCGGCATCTCGGCGATCGACCTCATGAACGCCTTGGTGCGCGGCCAGAAGCTTCCGCTTTTCTCCAGCGCGGGACTGCCCCATGACCGCATCGCAATCGATGTCGTACAAAACGCAAAATTAAGGCGTGCGGGCGAGAGCAGCTTTGCTGTCGTGTTCGCCGGCATCGGCGTCTCCCATGACACAGCCGAAAGCTTCCGCAGCGCCATGCAGGATTGGGGTGCGATTGCTCACACCGCCATGTATCTCAACCTCGCGAGCGAGCCCTCGACGCAACGGCTGCTCGCGCCGCGTTTTGCGCTTACTACTGCGGAGTATCTGGCCTTCGAGGAAGGCCGCCATGTACTCGTCGTCATGACCGACATGACGAACTACTGCGAGGCTTTGCGCGAGGTATCCGCAAGCCATGGCGAAATCCCGGGCCGCAAGGGCTATCCCGGCTACATGTATTCCGACTTGGCATCGATTTATGAGCGCGCTGGCTGTATAAAAGGATTCAAGGGCACGGTGACGCAGCTGCCCATACTTACAATGCCTGCCGACGATATCAGCCATCCCGTGCCGGACCTTACCGGCTATATCACCGAAGGGCAGGTTGTGCTTGACCGTAGCCTCGATCACAAAGGTGTTTATCCGCCCATCAATGTACTGCCGAGCCTATCGCGCCTCATGGACCAAGGCATTGGAAAGGGCTTTACCGATGCCGATCATCCGGCCCTCGCCAACCAGCTCTTCGCCTCCTATGCGAAAGCTGCGAAGGTCCGCGTCTTAGCGAGCGTTGTTGGCCAGGAAGGCCTAACGGAGCTCGACCGCATTTACCTCGTCTTCGCTGATCGCTTCGAGCGCAGTCTTATCCATCAAACCAAGTCGCGCAACCTTGAGGAGAGCTTTTCCGAAGCCTGGGGGCTGTTGCGCCTTTTGCCTCAGTCCGAACTGACACGTGTGTCCGACGCTCAAATCGGCCGGCATTCCGCACATTCGCACGGGACGCGCGCCCATGCGTGAGGTTGCGCCAACGAAAAGTGAGGCCCTCGCCCTCGCCGAAGAACGCAAGCTTATGCGCGATGGCTTCGGCTTTCTCGACGAGAAGCGCATGTTGCTTGCGGGAGAGATTCTCCGGCAGCTTTCGCTTTTCGAAAAGCGCAATGCGGAGCTTGAAAGCGCGCGCAAAACAGCCATGGCCGCGCTCGGCGACGCCATCGAACGCCATGGGCTGGAGGAATTGCAGCTGATGCAAGCCGAAAAGCCATTTGCTGCTCCCAAGACGGCCGCATCCACCTATCTCGGCGTAGCACTGCTGCATCGAATAGAAGAATTAGATGACTCAATCAAGCCAGCCGCAGTGCGGACGTTGAACCTCACGCCCGAAGTGAAGACAGCGAGCGCCGCATTCAAGCGGCTTGCTGAGATTATGCTGGAGGCTGCGCTGCTCTCGGCTAACCTCTTGAGGTTAGCGCGCGAGTACCGGAGAACCGAGCGGCGCGCAAGGGCGCTGGAGAATGTGCTGTTGCCTGAGGTAAGCGCGATGCTCAAGCATGTGACCGAGCAACTTGACTCCTTCGATCAGGAAGAAGCCGCCCGGGCTCATACACGTTCGCGTTCCCGTTCAGAAGCTTGAGTTTGGTCAGCAGCCACTCTAGGCGTAGCCCAAACGCCCCAAGACGACTGCTCTGAAAAGAGAGCCCCGTGTCTCAGGGGAGGGCCGATTGCTCACTTCAGACGCACCGGCATGATTTCTGCGGACAACTGGACATTATCGCCGAGCCCATAGAAATAATGAGCTGGCTGTGAGATCTGACGCAGGATTGAAAACAGCCTGAGGCGGAGATGGCCGAGCGCGCCCATCTTGCGAGACGGAAGCAGCTTTTCGACCGTAACGTGCACGGTCCAGTGGTGCATGACCGTCGGCAGGTTAATTTCCCGATGTCTGGCCATCTCTTCGAGCACCACTTCGACGTTTGGCTCCTCCATGAAGCCGAATTGCAAGGTCACTGCGATGATGCTGGAGTGCTGGTCCTTGTGGAAAACAGTGATCTGATAGCGGCCATCGTGGATGTAAGGCACCTTGCGGTGGACGACCTTCACGAAGATCAGGTGCCGCGGCAATATCCCGTAGCGATCATACATGAGCTGCAATAAAGCCGGCGACTTGTCGTTCAAAGACGTGAGGTCCTTGGGCGTCATCAGCAGCCCGATGCGATCCAGGTAGGCCGGCTCGCATTTGTGGAACTCAACCAGCTTGCGCATCGTCATCGTATGTTTCGCCTTATAGGCCGCGGAGGTTGCCCTTCGGCCCCATCGCCAGGTGAGCATCACAGCGAAAACCGCGAGGCCGATGCCCAATGGGATGTATCCGCCGTCCAGAAGCTTCAAGGAACTCGCGATGCAGAACAAGGCGTTGACGAGCGTAAAGACACCGAAAAGGCTGCCGCTCGCTAGCGGACCCCAGCCCCAATATCGCATGCCGACGGGGATCATGGCAGCGGATGTGACGACCATTACGCCTGAGACCGCAAGACCGTAAAGCGCCGCCAGAGCTTCGGTGGAGCGGAAGCCGAGAACCAACGCTGTGCAACCCGCGAAAAGGGCCCAATTCACAAAGGGGATGTAAATTTGCCCCTTGTGGCCATCATGGGTGTGGATGATACGAAGGCGCGGAAACAGGCCAAGCGCGACAGCCTGCGAAGCCAGCGAAAACGACCCTGAAATAAGGCCCTGCGAGGCGATGACGGTCGCGAGAGTGGCGAGCGCGACCAGGGGATAGAGGAATTCGCGCGGCGACATGCTGTAGAAGAGTTCGCCATGGTGGGCTGGGGGATGTTCAAGCATGAGCGCGCCTTGCCCCAGATAATTGAGGATAAGCGCCGGAAACGCGATGGCGAACCACCCCACCCGGATGGGGCGCGCGCCGAAGTGCCCGAGGTCCGCATACATGGCTTCACCGCCCGTTACGACAAGCATCAGCGCACCAAGGGTTACGAGGACGGTATGCGATTTCGTTTGCTGCAGGAAGGCGACGGCGTAAGCGGGATTGAAGGCTCTGAGGATGTCGGGGCGGGACTGGATTTGCCACACGCCCAGCAGGGCCAGGACAATAAACCAGATAATGAGGACAGGGCCGAAGATCGGCCCCACCCCCGACGTCCCTCTGTACTGCACAGCGAACAGGAGCGCGAGAATGACAACCGTAATTGGGATGACGGCCGCGCGGAACATCGGCGTCGCGACCTCAAGCCCCTCCACAGCCGCCATAACGCTGATAGCGGGTGAGATGATGCCGTCCCCGAACAAGAAGCCGGCGCCGAGCATAAGCCCGGCGAGCATCAGGGGAAGATACGCTGCCTCCTCCCTCTGATTGTGCAGAAGGCTGTAAAGCGCGAAAACGCCGCCTTCCCCGTCATTGTCCGCACGCAGGATAAAGACCGCGTATTTCAAGCTCACGATCAGCGTGAGCGCCCAGATCACGAGCGAGATGCAGCCTAGAACGTTGTCCGGCGTTGGGGCTAGATGCGCCGGGCCGTAAAAAATCTGGTCTACCGCGTAAAGCGGAGAAGTTCCGATGTTCCCCAGGACAACACCGATAGCACCGATCGTCAGCGCCGCCTCCCCGCTGCGGGGTTTAGGGAGCAGGGTCGAAGCGAGAGAATTATCGAGGGCGATGTTGGCCACGTTCCGCATTCCCGGGCGTGCGCCCTGGGCGGCCTGTGTCGATTACCCAGGACGAGGCCGAAACTTGCTCACCGCTCCGGAGAGCAATAAAATTGCGGAAAACTGCTGCTCGGCACGATGAGGGTGCTACTGCATTTAGACATTAGTATAATGAGCGGTGCCAATCCTTGACTTAGGTCAAGCGTTACGCGCGTCCGAGCGCGCCATCTGATAGACAAATGCTCTGGCGGGGCCTTTCGCGACGGGCCACGTCGGCATTTGGCCGCTTCCCGGTTTGGCTTCGTTCTTCATTGTGATTGGGAGCGAGGCCGAGCACAAATCCGCGTCGCCTCCTTCCCCGTTACCTTCGGGAACCTCCTGCGAACATAAATGTTACGCACGAGCAAGTTGATGTTGGTGGCCTCGAGGATTCTCGACCTTACGCCAGCGCTTAATTTCCTAACTGTAACTCGCCTGAGAGTCCTGAGTTCCTCAGCCCACCCGATAACCGGGGAGGCAGCGTATGTCGCAGGATAGAACCCTAGAAGTGTCCGAGGCCGAGATCGCGGTCCACTGGCAGGAAGAGGCCTACGTCCATCCGCCAGAGAAATTTATTGCCCAGGCCAACCTTACCGACAAATCGGTCTTTGAACGATTCAGTCTCGACAACTTTCCGGACTGTTTCAAGGAGTACGCCGATCTTCTCGACTGGTACAAAACCTGGGACGTCACACTCGACACAAGCAATCCGCCGTTCTGGAGATGGTTCGTCGGCGGCAAAATCAACGTCAGTTATAACTGTATCGATCGCCATCTCCACAAGTACAAGAACAAGACGGCCATCCACTTCGTTCCAGAGCCTGAGCACGAGAATATACAGCACGTCACCTACCAAGAACTGTACGTGCGGGTAAACGAAGTTGCCGCGCTATTGCAAGACTTCTGCGGTCTTAAGAAGGGTGATCGAGTAACGCTGCACATGCCGATGGTGGCGGAGCTTCCGATCACGATGCTTGCCTGCGCGAGGCTCGGCATTATTCACTCGCAGGTCTTTAGCGGCTTTAGCGGCAAGGCGACGGCAGACCGCATCGTCAACTCCGAAAGCCGCGTGCTCATCACGATGGACGCCTATTACCGGGGTGGCGAACTCCTCGATCACAAAGAGAAAGCAGACATCGCGTTTGAGGAAGCAGAAAAGGGGGGCGTAAGGCTTGAGAAGGTGCTCGTGTGGCAGAGGCACCCTGGCCGGTATTCCAGCAAGAGGCCGTTGGTCGAGGGCCGCGATTTCGTCATGAACGAGGTGTTGTCGATCTTCCGACGCCGGCGGATTGACCCGGTGGAGATGCCGGCCGAGGATCCCTTGTTCCTGATGTATACAAGCGGCACCACTGGGAAGCCCAAGGGTTGCCAGCACAGCACCGGAGGATACCTCGCCTACGTGACTGGAACGTCGAAATACATTCAAGACATCCATCCTGAGGACGTCTACTGGTGCATGGCCGATATAGGCTGGATCACCGGTCATTCCTATATTGTCTTCGGCCCGTTGGCCCTTGCTGCCTCCTCGGTTGTGTACGAGGGGCTTCCGACTTATCCCGACGCGGGGCGTCCGTGGCGGATTGCCGAAGAGCTCGACGTCAACATCTTTCACACCTCGCCGACCGCGATACGGGCACTCCGGCGTGCCGGGCCCGACGAGCCGGCGAAATACCATCACCACTTCAAGCAAATGACCACGGTGGGTGAACCTATCGAGCCGGCCGTGTGGCGGTGGTATTACAACATGGTCGGCAAGGGTGAGGCGGTCATCGTTGACACCTGGTGGCAGACCGAAAACGGCGGGTTCCTGTGCAGCACTGTGCCGGCCCTTCACCCGATGAAACCGGGAAGCGCGGGGCCAGGCGTGCCCGGCATTCATCCGATCATCTACGACGAGGCCGGCAACGAAATCCCTTCGCGCTCCGGCCGCGCCGGAAACGTCTGCATCCAGAACCCTTGGCCTGGCTCGTTCCAGACGATTTGGAAAGATCCCGATCGCTACATCCAACAGTACTATACGCGGTACTGCAAGAACCGGAACAGCCGGGACTGGCGCGACTGGCCATACATGGCCGGCGACGGTGCTTTGCAAGCGGCCGACGGCTACTATCGCATCCTGGGACGAATCGACGATGTCATCAACGTCGCCGGGCACAGGCTCGGGACGAAGGAGATCGAGTCGGCAAGTCTGCTCGTGGAGGAGGTCGCTGAGGCAGCCGTGATCCCCGCCAGAGACGAGATCAAAGGCAAGGTCCCGGACCTCTACATATCGCTGAAGCCCGGGTACCAGCCGAGCGAGGATATCCGCAAGCGAGTCCAGGAGTCCGTGGTCCGTGAGATCGGGGCCATTGCCCGCCCGCGCCGTGTCGTGATCGTGCCCGACATGCCGAAGACCCGTTCTGGCAAGCTCATGCGCCGCGTGCTGGCGGCGATCTCGAACAACGAGAATGAAGGCGACGTCTCAACGCTGGCCAACCCCGAAATCGTCAATGAGATTCGAAACATGAAGCATTAGACCGAAATTGCCGAATCTAGCGTCGCACGGAACAGGGAGCAATCGTTCTCCTCATACCTTGCAGATGGAGACCGAAGGGGTGGTCGAACGCATTCGAACATTGTTGGCGAGGTTCCCGGAGGACGAAGAGACGGTGCGCCAGTTAGTGGTGAGAGACGTAAGCTTCGACGCGCTTTGTAGCGAGTACTGCAAGGTCATTAAGCTCCTCGATGCCTTCGAGGCGCAGGTCAAGCAGCTCAAAGCGCGCCGGGCTTGGCTGGAAGAAGAATTGCTGACGCGCACTGAAGGTCACCAGCCACATTAGGTAGATTTGAGACGGCCCAATGAGCACTTCGAGCGGCCTGTCTACAAGAGGATCTCCCCTCCAACTTGTTCCGTACCAAGGGAAGAGGCGGCCTGGAGGCGTGCTTCTCGCCCCAGAACATCGCCGTCATTGGAGCGACCGAGAAGGCTGGCAGCATCGGCCGGACCCTCGTGCAGAACCTGATCAGCAGCCCATTCGGCGGGACCGTTTTCCCGGTGAACCCGAAGCGGCGTAGCGTGCTAGGGATTAAGGTCCACCCGCGCATCGGGGCCGTGCCCGACCCGATCGACTTGGCCATCGTGGCCACCCCCGCGCCGACGGTGCCTGACCTGATCGGCGAGTGCGTCGAGGCCGGGGTTCGGGCGGTCGTGATCATCTCGGCCGGGTTCAAGGAGCTCGGGGCCGAAGGCGCAGCGTTCGAACGGCGGATCATGGAGCAAGCGCGGCGCGGCCGGATTCGGGTCATCGGCCCGGACAGCCTCGGGGTAATGAGCCCAATGACTGGCCTGAACGCCACGGTCGCCAGCGCCATGGCAAAGCCAGGCAAGATCGCCTTCCTCAGTCAGAGCGGGGCCCTCGGAACCGCCATCCTCGATTGGAGCTTACGAGCCCACGTTGG
This sequence comes from uncultured Actinomycetota bacterium, assembly GCA_963716465.1. Lineage (GTDB taxonomy): Bacteria > Actinomycetota > Actinomycetes > Mycobacteriales > Mycobacteriaceae > Mycobacterium. Next base: position 10,562 of record CAVQTS010000001.1, on the reverse strand, counting down.
CTTCAGCGCCTTCGTCTCGGTCGGAGAGATGCTCGATGTCGGCTGGAGCGATCTGATCGACTATCTCGGCAACGACACGCACACCCAAAGCATCCTCATCTACATGGAGTCAATTGGCGACGCGCGGTCGTTCCTGTCGGCGACGCGCGAGGTGGCGCTGACCAAGCCGGTCATCGTCATCAAGCCCGGCCGCACCGAGGAAGGGTCCCGGGCGGCGGTGGCGCACACCGGATCCCTGACGGGCAGCGACGACGTGCTCGATGCCGCCTTCCGCCGCTGCGGCGTGTTGCGCGTGGACCGGATCTCCGAGTTGTTCAGCATGGCCGGGATCCTTAACACCCAGCCTCGGCTCAAGGGACCGCGCCTGACGATCCTGACTAACGCAGGCGGCCCCGGGGTGCTCGCCACCGATGCCTTGATCGCCGGCGGCGGCCAACTGGCCCCCCTGGCCCCCGAGAGCATCGAGTCGCTCAACTGCATCCTCCCGCCGCCCTGGAGTCACAGCAACCCCGTCGACCTGCTGGGCGACGCCAGCCCCGACCGCTATGTCCAGGCGTTGGAGGTCGTCGCCAAAGACCCGAACACCGACGGTGCGCTGGTAATCCTGACGCCCCAGGCGATGACCGATCCGACCCGGACCGCCGACAAGTTGAAGGCCCAGAGCACCAGCACCGGCAAGCCGGTGCTGACCAGCTGGATGGGAGGGGACGAGGTTGCGGCCGGTCAGTCGATCCTGCAGCGTGCCGGCATGCCAACGTTCCCCTACCCCGACACCGCCGCCCGCGCCTTCAATCACATGTGGCGCTACAGCGAGAACATCCGCAGCCTGTACGAGACACCGGTGCTAGCCGGCGGCGAGGATGGCGGCGCCGATCGCGCGGGAGCCGAGGAGCTGATCGCCTCCGTCCATGCCTCGGGGCGGACCCTCTTAACCGAAACCGAATCGAAGCAGCTGCTCGAGTTGTACCGCATCCCCGTCGTGCCGGCCCGGGTCGCCGCTTCAGAGGAGCAGGCCGTCACCCTCGCGGAAGAACTCGTGTGCCCCGCCGTTCTGAAGCTCTATTCGCAGACGATCACGCACAAGACCGACGTCGGCGGCGTGCAGCTCAACCTGTTCAATGCCGAGGCGGTGCGTCGGGCCTATCGCGCAATCGAGCAGTCCGTACGCCAGAGGGTCGGCGCCGAGCACTTTCTGGGCGTGACCGTTCAGCCGATGATCGAGCATAACGGCTACGAGCTCATTCTCGGTTGCAGCCCCGATCCTCAGTTCGGCCCGGTGCTTCTGTTTGGCGCGGGGGGACAACAGGTCGAACTGATCAGGGACCGCACGCTGGCCCTGCCACCGCTGAACACAACGCTGGCGCGGCGGATGATGGAGCACACCCGGATCTTCCACTTCCTGCAGGGCATCCGCGGCGGACGCCCTCCCATTGATCTGGGCGCGCTGGAGCGACTGCTGGTCCGGTTCAGTGCGCTCGTGGTCGAACAGCCTCGGATCAAAGAGATCGACATCAACCCGCTGCTCGCCTCGCCCGTGCAGCTGATCGCGCTGGACGCTCGGGTGATTCTGCATGGGGCGGAGGTCGATGCTGACCAGCTTCCGCGCCCTGCCATCCGCCCCTATCCCACCCAGTACGTGGTTTCGTGGACGGCCCCGAACGGCCTGCCCGTCACGATCCGCCCGATCCGGCCCGAGGACGAGCCGCTGGTGGTGCAATTCCACGAGAAGCTGTCGGAGGATTCCGTCTACTTGCGCTTCTTCCAGTCCTTGAAGCTGAGCCGGCGCGTTGCCCACGAGCGGCTGACCCGAGTCTGCTTCGTCGATTTCAACCGCGAGATGGCCCTGGTGGCAGAACTCCAAGAACCTGGAGACCGGGGACCACGACATCATTGCCATGGGACGGTTGAGCAGAGTCTATAACAAAGACGAGGCCGAGTTCTCCCTGGAGGTCCGCGACGCGTTCCAGCGGCGCGGGCTGGGGACCGAGCTGCTCCGACGGCTGGTCGCAATCGGGCGCGCCGAGCAAATCCACTTTATCAGCGCCGTGGTCTTGCCGTACAACCTGGGCATGCTGCGCCTCTGCGAGAAGCTAGGCTTCCGAACCGTTTTCGATGATGACGATCGTTTGATTCACGCCAGGCTGGAACTGATCGACACGGGGAAGTAAACGGACGGGTTCTGGGCTGCATCATTCCTCGAGGCTTTTGTCGCCAAGAGCCCAAATCAATTCCACCGTTCATATTGATAATAATCAATTCAAGCAGTAAAGCAGAAATATATTATTAAGTTCTCATAGGCATTTGCTTCGCACTGCCTTGCTCCCGTCCCGGATCGTAAAATGAAATGCCGAAGCTTATTTGGAAGGTGCAATCAAAGAGGCGAGGCTCGTATCGACAGATCAAGCGTGCTTGCCGTGACTTCCGAAGCCCAAAGAAAGTGTCCCGGTCGCGGACGATCACCAGCAGGGCTAATAAGAATCGGCAAAAATCATGTTGACGACATCTGATATAAAGAGCGCTCGTGCCCCTGGAGACAGGGACGCGGAGATGTCGGCCGCTGTACTCCGCGAGAATTTCGAGCGCCATCTTCGCCAGACTCTTGCCAGGGATCGCTACAGCGCCACTGACCGCGACCGCTATTATGCGCTGGCCTTGGCCGTGCGAGACCAACTGGTCGATCGATGGATCTCGACTCAGCAAACGCATCACACCAAGAACGTCAAGAGAGTTCTATTACTTATCGCTTGAGTTCTTGATCGGGCGAATGATGGGGAACAACGTCATCAATCTTCAGATGGAAGAGATCTGCCGCGCGGCCATGTCGCAAGAGGGGCTCAATTGGGAGGACCTCAGGGAATACGAAATCGATGCGGGCCTCGGTAACGGCGGCCTCGGCCGTCTCGCGGCATGTTTTCTGGATTCGATTGCCACCTTGGATCTTCCCGCCGTCGGCTATGGACTGCGCTACGATTTCGGGATCTTCAAACAGAACATCAAAAATGGCTACCAGGTCGAACAGCCGGAGGAATGGCTTAAGCACCGGTATCCATGGGAGATTCCCCATCCAGAGTTCTCGTTCGATGTTCACTTCGAAGGGCGGGTGGAAACCCGATCCGGGCCGAGGGGACAGGAATGGCACTGGGTCGACACCAAACCCGTCATCGGGATCCCTTACGATCTCCCGGTTGTGGGTTATGGTGGCCGGACCGTTAACACCCTCAGATTGTGGTCCGCCAAGTCTGCCGAAGAATTCGACTTGGACGACTTCAATCGCGGTGAATATGTGGAAGCTGTCGCGAACAAGGTGCTTGCGGAGAACCTGACCAAGGTCCTTTATCCAGACGACACCGTCTTTGCAGGCAAGAAACTCCGTCTTAAGCAGGAGTACTTCTTCGTTTCATGCACGATCCAAGACATCGTACGGCGCTTCAAGTCCGACGGCAACGCATGGGAGAGTTTTCCGGACAAGGTCTTCCTGCAATTGAACGACACCCACCCTGCTCTCGTCATTCCGGAACTGATGCGTCTTCTCATGGATCGCGAGGGGTTGGAATGGGATCAAGCGTGGCGGATCTCGACCGCTTCGACAGGCTATACGAACCACACCATACTGCCCGAAGCGCTCGAGAAATGGCCCATCCCCATGTTCCAGCGGCTGCTTCCGCGTCACCTGCAGATCATTTATGAGATCAATGGACGCTTCTTGAGGGATGTCGCCTGCCGCTATCCGTACGATGCCGACCGGCTGCGCCGCATGAGCATCATCGAGGAAGGCGAGCCGAAGCACGTCCGCATGGCTCATCTGGCGATTGTCGGTTCCTCCTCCGTCAACGGCGTATCCCAGCTCCACACCGATCTTCTCCGGACCAAGGTCTTAAAGGATTTCGACGAATACTGGCCGTCGAAATTCAACAACAAGACGAATGGGATCACGCCGCGGCGCTGGCTTTTGAAGGCCAATCCGCGGCTCGCGCAATTGGTCACCGAGGCGATCGGCGAAGGATGGATCAAAGATCTGGAGGAGTTGCATAAACTCGAAAAATTTGCGGATGACCCCGCCTTTCGCCAAAGCTTCCGCGCGGCTAAGCAGCATAACAAGCAGGCGCTTGCGCGGCTCATCGAGGATACTCTTGGCATCTGCGTCTCGCCCGAGTCGCTGTTCGATGTTCAGGTGAAGCGGATGCACGAATATAAGCGGCAGCTGCTTCTCGTGCTCTTTATTATCATCCTTTACAACCGGCTCAAAAGCGACCCGACCCTGAATCTCGTTCCACGGACCTACATCATCGGCGGCAAAGCGGCTCCCGGCTACGCAATGGCGAAACTGATTATCAAGCTCGTTCACCAAGTCGCCGAGGTAGTGAACCGCGACGCTCAGGTTAACGAGAAGCTGAAAGTGGCTTTTCTACCCAATTACCGGGTATCTCTGGCAGAGAAGATCATCCCCGCGGCAAATTTAAGCGAGCAAATCTCGCTCGCCGGTACCGAGGCCTCCGGCACCGGAAACATGAAGTTTCAGCTTAACGGGGCCGTCACTATAGGCACGCTCGACGGTGCCAACGTTGAGATCCTGGAAGAAGTCGGCAGGGAAAATATCTTCATCTTCGGCTTGACAGCCCAGGAAGTGGAGCAACGCCGTCCCCTCTACAATCCCTGGAACCTTTATCAGGATGACAAGGAGATCCGCCGGGCGGTGCAGTTGATCGAGCGGGACTTCTTCAGCATGATGGAACCGGGGATCTTCAGACCCCTGACGCGATCGCTCCTCGAAGGAGGCGATTACTATATGTTGCTGGCCGATCTCAGGGACTACATCGAAACTCAGGAGCGCGTCGACGCGGCTTACAAAGATCCCGCCGGTTGGGACAGAAAGGCTATCGTCAACGTGGCGCGCGCTGGGAAGTTCTCGTCGGACCGGACGATACAAGAGTACGCCTCTCAGATTTGGCGCCTTCAGCCCTGTGCGATTGTCCCGCAGCAACGGGAATGCCAGGGCTTGACTGACATGCGGGCATAAACAAAAGGCCCTTCGTCCCTTTCGCAAATATTTTCGCCGCGAAGGGATCTGATCCGGACAATGACAGGAACAACGCTGATTATCGGGGGTTCACTGCCGCAATGCCTGGGGCCGCTGGGCAACCTCCATTCGCCCAGGAAAGTCCCGGCAACTTGGGAGGCAAGTCCATGTTGGTCCGCGACGTGATGAGAAAACCAGTTCCAGTGCAGGCGGACGACACTCTGGAAGTGGTTGCTTTGCGGTTGAAACAGGAAAATCTCGGCGCATTGCCGGTTGTTGAAGCCGATCGAATCGCCGGCATGATCACAGACCGTGACATTCTGCTGAGAGGCCCCGCTGGGGGCCGAAGCATGAGGCAGACAAAAGCCCGAGAGGTGATGTCTGTTGGCCCCGTAGCATGCCACGACCAGGATGATCTCGATTATGCCCTCGGATTGATGAGCCGCAACCGCATTCACCGGCTTCCGGTTTTGGACGGCAATGAAAAACTTGTCGGTGTTGTTTCTGTAAATCAGTTTAGAACACCGTCTTCTGAACCGGTGGCCTTCGAGGTCGTCTTTTACAAGCAGATACCCAATAGTATCGGTCGTGTTTACAATGTCGAGTTGACAAGGGTCGCGGTTGCCAGGGGCTCCTCGAAGGCAGAAGCCGTGAAGGTGGCAATCAAGCAGTTCGAACAAGAGCGCAAGGGCGTCCGTTGGGATCTCGTCGCAGACAGCTACGATGTCTTAGAGCGAGCACCCAAGCCCCTCCCGACTGAACGGATACGCCAGCGCGCCCATGAGTTATGGGAGCAGGAAGGCCGTCCGGAGGGGCGTCAGGACGAGCACTGGGAAAGGGCGTGTGGAGAGATCCAGAGGGAGGAACAGTGAATCCTACTCCTAGTTGCATAAAGTGAGGCAAGGGTTTCTAGGATCGCACTCGCACGAAATTCGTCGGCACTGAGGGGACAAACAGGTTAGGGCCGTCACTGGTCAACAGTGCGCGCCCCGCTTGGTCAGAGCCTCAGAGCTGGGTCAATCCTGTCCGTAAGCATCGAGGATTTGAAGTCTTGTTGCATGAAGCCGTCCCACAAGGATAGGCAGAAAGCGCTTCATCATCTCATAGCCCAGGTGATGATCTGCCTCGCACTTCCCGCGAAGACATGCGGCGTCCATGCTGATTGCGCGGGTCAACTCAACGGCACGTGCATCGAACATCCGTCGATAAGGGGAGACAAGCCATGACGCACCAACGATTTCGCCGTCTTGAAGGGTCTCGAAAATGATGGGAGCCTTGCCCGGCGCCACGATTTCAAGAGCGATTTTTCCATGCCGGATAAGGAAGAACTCGTTTGCTGGATCACCTTCGTGAAACAGGAACTGTCCGGCATTGAAGCGATGATTCATCGCACAGCCTGCCAAGAGATGCCTGTGCTCCTGCGGGAAAGTCACGAAAAATGGATGTTCACTCAGAATACGCTCAAGGTCCCCCATTGATGTCCTCCGTTCTGCCGCTCCTCTGTTATATCGATGGCAACCGCGGGTCCGTCATGCGCGCTTCCAAGCACCGTGCCCTTGGCCGGAAGCAGTAGCTGCGCGCCCGTGCGATAAGAATTCTTCCTGACCTCGATAGTCGCCCGGCTGAGCTGGCGGCGAAGGGCTACAGGGCTCACGATTTCGACAATGGAGGAGGTAATCTCCATTTCGTGCCTGGCCAAAATCATGGTTAGTTGCTCTCCCACAGTTTAATTGTTTGTCGTCTATTTCTAGAAACCAAAGCTAACGCTTGCCATAAAAACAAGCCAAAAATTTGCTATTCATTCATTATATTGGCATCCTAGAACAGTAGTTATTCTCTCTGCTTTATTTTAGGCAAAGAAGTGTATTCTTTTCGGCCGATGTGATGTTGGGCGTGGAGCTGGATGCCAAGCTTGTCTACAAGGTCAAGCTGACTTTCGAGAAAGTCGATATGCTCCTCCTCCTCATGCATCAGTTTCTCGAAAAGATCGCGGCTGACGTAATCTCTCACGGCATGGCAATGCGTTGCCGCTTCCTCGCAAAGAGCGCGTGCCGCTAGTTCGAGCCTGAGGTCGCATTCGAGGAAATTTTGCACAGACTGCCCGATATGGAGTGGATGAAGCTGCATATGAGGACACCCTTCCAGAACGATGATCCGAACCACGAGGTCATCGGCCTGCTGCATCACCTCGATCAATTCCTTGCGCCAACAGTTTGCAAGTGCCTTGTAGCCCCAGTGATCGAGCAGGCGGTAATGCAACCAATACTGGTTCACTGCGGTCAGCTTGTGACGGAGCCCGGCTTTCAGATACTCGACAACTCCGGGCTCGCTCTTCATGATGTCTTTGCCGGCTGGAGGCGCAGTTCAGCGCAGCTTGTCCGCTTCGAACCTTGCGCTTTCGCACGGCGTGCTTTGCGGCGATGAGCGGGCGTGATGAGCGCGATCTTGCTCCTCATCAAGAATGGCTTGGGCTGACGCGATCAGCCGCCTTCCGCATCAAACGCGCGCTGATCCCTGGAGAGCTTCTCCGATCAGCCGTTGGAGTTCTTGTGTCTGCCCAGCGTAAGCCTGCATCTGTTCCTGAGCGAACTTCGTCTCAAGTGTCAAAAGCTCCTGCATATTTTGTGCCTTGGCCATTTTTTCGACGAGCGCGAAAGCCGAGTCGGTATTCTGTTTCGCTATGGCGTAGGCGTGGTCTCGCACGCCCTCGAAGCGCGTCACGTTGGAGCCCAGATCGAAGGACGGCGCGCTCAGGCCGGCGTCCGTCGCGCTGCTTTTCGATTTCTGGAGAGCTTCTTCGATCAAGCTGACCAGTTTCTGCGTCTGCGTGACGAAGGCCTGCATCCGGTCTTGAGCATACCGGGTCTGAAGCGCCAAGATGTCTTGAAAGGTCTTTGCGTTGCTGATCTTGCCGGCAAACGCGAGCGTGGATTCGGCATTTTCCATCGCGTTATCCATGGCGCGGTTTTGCAAATCCTTAAAGCCCGCGCTCATGGCATTTTCGGGCATCACATCGATCCAGGCTCCCATGGCTTTGCTCACGAAATCCACGAGCTGTTCATAAGCGCCATGCGCCTGCTTCAGGTTTTGTTCGGACACGTCACGCAGGAACTGCGCGATTTCGAATGGGTTGTCGGGCATCACTTCCTCCGTGGGCCCAGAGTATTAGGACCCCATGGCATCGCCAAATAACCCCCGCCTTTTTTGAAGTCCAAGCATTGGCTCCTTTATAGGCAGTAATCAACATTCCGTAATTTGTTTTGTTCCGGTTTTGGTAGGGAGGAAGGCATGGGTTCCAAGTTACGGCGCAACCATACCTTCAGCCTTACCATGGGGCTTCAGCGCAGAGGCTCTCGTCCGCAACCCCATTGCATAGCGCAGGCGCCGACCTTTACGAATGCCGGAATGCGGCGATCCATTAAGCTGCCACACTTAGGCTTCTTGCATTTTCAGCTCCGCGAGCCCCGGCCTTATCAAAGTTCGATGGGTTGGAAGCCGATAGGAACGATATGGCTTTCGACGCGGATGACTCCCTCCACGGACCTCACCAGGCGCACGGCCTCCGCAATGTAATGCGCGTCGACCATCTGACCCGTCAGCATCACTTGGCCAGCCTTTACCTCTGATGTGATCAGTGCTGCCGCATCGCTGCCGAAATGCCTCTCAAGGGCGGAGCGGACGCGAGTGGAGATCAGCTGGTTCATCAACTCCGCTTTGGATTCCTTTGTCTCGGCAAAGGCCGGTGATTGAACCAAGTGAACGATGCAATCGACACAGTCCCGTACCGGAACACGGGCAGTATTGAGCACGATTGTGTAATGGGCAGGATCGGTCCAATCGATCCCAAACATACTTTGCATGGCTCCGTTATGAGCCGCGTCGTCGCGCTCGATCTCCCGGCGCGCGGCTGCGCGGTCCTTCAGGCCAAGACGCTGCATAAGCAAGGCCTCGCGGAACTCCATGGGAGCACAGACGCGCACGCTAAGCACATGCCGCACCGATCGTAACAGATAGACCGAACCCCAGCCGCGGATCAGCACATTGCCTTTGGCGGCAAGCTCAAAAATCTCCTGGGCAGTACAGCATCGCATGCGCCTGCGATCCATCCGCCACCGCTCAAACAGCGAAGCCTCGCCTTCGAGGAATCGATGCACCTCGCTTTCCGGCAAGCCCGAACTCTCGGCGATATCATGCTCGACAAGCCCGTGGTGAATAATTTCGAACCCGAGCCGCTCGGCAAGCCCAGCAACCACATCCTTGCCGAGCGTGCCCAATTCGCGCGTCATTGCTATAACGGCCATTGTGGCCTCCTGGGATTGTTTCCCTAAGACCCGCCCCGTTAGCTTCTGATCGGTTCTATCTTATAGCGTGAAGAGCTGACTGGCTAGCAGCCTGTCGGACTAATACCAACCGCCATAAGTCATGACGCCTTTGCCCAGCTTCGCGTCGCGATGGATGAGATGCGGTCTGGCATCGCCATGAGGCTGTTCCAGGCGTCGCAGCAGGCTTCGACAATGTCCTCGTAGGTTTCGTAAAGGCGGTTGGCGAGCTTGTTGTTGCGCAAATACTCCCAGATGTTCTCGGCGGGATTGAGCTCCGGCGAGTAGGGCGGCAGGATGATCGGCGTGATGTTTTCAGGCATGACCAGGTCAGCGCTGTCATGCCAGCCCGCGCCGTCGAGGATAATGGCGGCGTGCGCGCCGGGCGAAACGGCTTTGGCGATTTCCTTGAGATGCTCGTTCATGGCTTCGGTGTTGGCGTAGGGCATAACGAGCCCCGCGCCCACGCCGCGGTCCGGGCAGACCGCGCCGAACAGATAGGCCGATTGGTAGCGCGTATCGCGCACGGCGCGGGGCCGCGTTCCTTTTCGCGCCCAAAGTCTTGTCAAAGTCCCCTTTTGTCCAACCCGCGCCTCGTCCTGAAACCAGATTTTGATGGGCTTGGCCTTGGCGTGTTCAGGCAGGTTTTCCGCTAAGATCCCGGAGAAGTTTGCCGGAAAGCCTCCTGCGCTGCCGTATTAACCTCCGGGTGCTTGGGACGCGCCGAAAGCTTGCGAAAGCCGCGCTCATTCAGGATGCGTCCCGCCGAGCGCTCCGAGAGTGTCGACGCTGAAGCGTTTTACGATCTGAGCCTTGAGATCGGCGCAGCGCCAGCGAACGACGCCATCGGCCACGGGGTCCGGCGGCGTCTCGACGATCTTGTCGAATTCGGCGAGTTGGTCTTCGTTCAGACGCGGCTCGCGCCCGCTCCGAGGCCGGTCGTGCAGCCCATCGACGCCCTCTGCGTTATAGCGGTGAACCCAGTCGCGCAAAGTCTGCCGGTCCATGCCGGCGTTCCGGGCGGCGTCGCCGCGCGAAGCGCCCTCCAGGATCGAGGCCAGCGCCAACAGCCGGCGCGATTGGTTCGCGTCGCGAACGCGCCCCGCCTTGCGCCGCAGGTCCTCCGCCGAAAAGTCCGTGCGCGTGATTTTGACGGTCATCCGTTCCCCAAGCAAATCAAGCGCTTCAGGGGAATCACAACGGCACACCCGTGTGAACCGTTAAAC